>CAWCZH010000009.1:0-12668 GCA_963800005.1 uncultured Verrucomicrobiae bacterium | reverse complement strand
GTTTTTAAACGCAGCGAATGCGCCGGCCCTGTGTGAAGGGTCGGCGCATTTTTTGCCCGCCCGGAACCCCGTACGCAAAACGTAGCCGACCGAAGCGCAATTCGGGCGCGGCTGAATAAACGGCGCCGTGTGATGGGACAACGTCGCAATCGCGCGGCCGGCTTTATATAGTTGTCCCGGGTGCTTATATCGCGACGTCGCCGCGCGATATATCATCCGCCCAGTTTCCGAATGCATGCACGACCCGGCGACCGCGTTCGGCTTGCCGGGCAGCCCGGCGCCCAGATTGCGGCGGAATTGTGACCGCTCCGCCGGGGACCCGAGGTTACCCTGCGAGCATTAGATATGATGGACCTAAAGCTTCAGGAGGCGACGCACCGCGTTTTCGAGGTCAGGACCGCGGGCGTTCGTGCTGACGATCTTGCCATCCTGATCGACCAGAAACATTGCGGGGATGGCGTTGATGCCATATTGCGTCGAGATATCGTTCTTCCAGAATTTGCCGTCGAAGTATTGGGGCCACGGCATCTCGTTTTCGGCAGTGAAATCTGTCAGGATTTTTTTTGCCGTCTCGAGCTTCGAGGCGAGCTGGGCCGGGCTGTCGTTCGGCGCGAGACGTCCATTCTCGAGGGAAATGCCCACAATTTCGAAGCCTTTGTCGTGGTAGGCCGAGTACACCCTTTTCACATTGGGAATCTCTTCCTTGCAGGGCCCGCACCACGTGGCCCAGAAATCGACCAGGACGACCTTCCCGCGCAGGTTTGCGAGATCAACCTTACGTCCGTCGGCGGCGGTGAACGCGATTGCTAGCGGGTGGTTCATCTGCTCGAAGAAGTGGATCTTCGTCGCCGCCGCTTCATGAAGCGCTGGATTGGCCGAGTCCGCGTAGCGCTGCCACTCCGCAAGCGAACTACCCGGCATGATTTGCTCGAGGGCACCGAGGTAGTCCTGCGCCCGCGCGCCGATCGCCTTGAGTTCGCCGTATTTTACGAGGTGCTCTTCAAATCGCGCCCGGAAAGCTCCGAAATCGTACGGCTCTCCCTTGGCTTTAGCAGCCGCCGTGGCGCGAAATGATTTTGCAAACAGCCCCCAATCAAGAGCCTCTTTCTGCTCAATCTTTGCGTCCTTCGAAGCGAGGAACGCCGCGCGCAGTTGATCAGCTTTTTTCTCCCAGGCCGCTTTCGCATCTTCGTCAAGACTCGCTCCCGAGAGCCCCTTCGTCTCCACGTCCGGGCCCAAGTCTTTCAAGTAGAACGGGGTCCCAGTGAGAAGCATATAGGTAACGTCCCAGCGCCGCGGATCATTTGGGTAGGCGTCGAGAAAAGCGAGGCCGGCCGTCTGCGCCTGCTTTCGCTGGCCATCCATCCAGAGCAGATATTTCCCCGTGCCCATCTCTTTCGCTGGCAGTGGTGGCGGCGCTTTGCGCAGAGCGTCGAAAGCTATATAGTCCCGCTCCGCCGGGCTGGCCGCGGCCGCTGCAGCATCGGGACTGCCGGCGGAGGCACCGGTCTGCGCGGCGAGCGCCGGCGCCAGCCCGAGCAGGGCGGCAACGAGAAACGATGGGATAGTTTTCATAATATATATATTAGAGGGTTTGATTGGACCGCGTGTTGGCGAGCGTCGACCGACTTAAGGCGGAACAATCATATAGGCGTATAGCAAACCTCGAGCTTTATGCGGCGAGACAAAGGCTATAAGCCCAGAAGGCGCTGCAGCTCGCGATCGAGCTCCTCCCCATGCGCCTCGGTCGTGACCAGGCGCCCGTCCTTGCCCACGAGAAACGTGGCTGGAATCGAGTTGATAGAGAATCGGCGGCCAATCTCGTTTTCCCAATATTTACCGTCGTAATATTGCGGCCACGGCATGTCGTTTTCCGCGGCGAATCGGAGCACCTGCGCGCCGTCCTTCTCCATCGCCCGCGGTTTCGCTCCAGGCGCTTTATCAAACGAAATGCCGACGACCTCGAAACCGCGGTCGTGATATTTCTTATAGGCGGCGCGCACATTCGGCATCTCCTTCATGCAAGGCACGCACCATGTCGCCCAGAAATCGATCAACACGACTTTCCCGCGCCACTGCGCGAGATCAAATTCTCCACCCGACAGCGTGGCAAACTTCAGTTCGAGCGGCGAGGCGCTGGCCGAAATCACTCGCAACAATCCGGCGGCGAGCGTCCGCACGCCATCATTCGGCTCGCTTGCGGACGCACGTTTCTCGAGAAAATCCCGGGCGGCCTCGGGATCCGACTTCTGCAGAGCTTCTATATATACTTGCTCCGCGAACTTGCGTCGATCTGACGTCGGGACGCGAACCGCCATCTGCTCCACAACCCGCCCAGCCCAGGCGAGGTCCAGCACCGGACGCTCGCGGAAGCCGGCGTTGTCGTCGATCGTCCATTCGGCCACGGGGATCCATATATTATCTGGCACGCTCGCGTCCGCCAGCAGCAGCTTCCTCAACTCGGTCCGCCGCTTCGCCCAGCGAGTCTTCTCTTCTTCAGAGTCGGGCGCGGACGCCAGCCGCGGGGAGTTCACGGCCCACATGACTAGTTCGGCGTGGTGAGGCCCCTGGGGATCCAGGTCATAGAGCTTCTCGGCCTGCCGGCTGACGGCGTCATGCTGCTTCAGCTGGAACGCCGAGGTGGTCGCGACGTCCCCCGGTGGAGGACGCTGCATGCGGAGATCGCGCAGAGCGAGGTAGGCGCTGTCATCGACGGTCTCAGCGCGGCCAACGACCGCCCCGAGAAGGATCATGGATATATATCGGGCAAGGAATTTCATATTGGCCGCGGCGGATTAGAGTTTGAGCAATTTTTCGATTTGCGCTTCGAGCTCCGATGCGGTGGGATTGACCGCGACAATATAGCCGTCTTTTCCCGCAATGAGCAGGTGGGGAATGGGCTGCACTCCATAAAGAACAGCATACGGCGTCCGCGGACCGACGCCATCGAAACATTGCGGCCAAGGCAGGCCTAGTCGAGAAACCAGTTTTTCCAGCGCTCCCCGCGCGTTCGCCTGGTCAACGGAGATTGAGACGATCTCCAGCCCGCGGCCATGATATTTCGTATATAGTTCCTTCAAGTGCGGCATCGACTGTATGCAGGGCACGCACCACGTCGCCCAGAAGTCCACGATGATCACGCGATCGTGCCATTCCGCGGTATTCACCCGGCGGCCGTCGAGCGCCGTGAAATTCAGCGCCAACGGATGCGCCATCGCGAGGAGCACGCGTTCACGCGTCGCACCGAGCTCTCGCACCCGGGCATTCGGGCTCCACGTGAGGCGCTGCACAAGGGCGGGAAGCTGCGCGGGTGCCTGGGCTTCGACTGCGCTGATTAGTCGGGAGAAATATACAAAGGCCGCGGAGCCTTCTGGAAACGCCTTCGCCAGTCCCTCAATCGGTGGCACGAGCCGCTCCATCCAATCTGCCGGAAGCACGGCGTTCGTATATGGCAGGACCATCGCGCTTATCTTTTTTCCCGCGATGAGTTCCCGGAAGGAGTCCGGCACGTCGGCAGCCGCGCTCGCGTCGGCTTCCACCCGCGCAATGCGCGTGAGCCATATATCCCGCGCGGCGGTGTCGACCAGAATTTTGTCCTCGGCGGGATGCTCAATATAGCCGTCCTTGTAGCCAATGATATATCTCAGCGTGCCCCGCTCGATCTTCTCAAACGCGGCCCATCGGCGCGGGTCGTCGGGATGGGCAGTATAAAGTTCCCAGGCGAGCGCCGCGTAGCGCTGCATCCGAGTGTCGCGCTCGCCGGGCTTCGACTCCTTCGCCGCCAGCCCGTCGGCCTGCCGCTTCGCTTCTGCCCAACGAGGATCCTCCGCCATTCGGGACTCGGTGGATGGCGCAACGACGACAATCGTGAACGCCACCTTGAGGTCCTGCGGAGGCAGGCAGCTCTCCGTCGTGCACGCTTGAAAATTCAGAATCACCGAGGCCGAGTGCCGGCCCGGCGGGACCCCCGCCGAGACCTTTAGGTCGAATTCTATATACGCTTTTCCCTGGAGCGTGGCAACGTCACACTGAAAATTCGGGTCGTAATAGTTCCGCTCAGCCGAGGGCCGAAGCGCGCCCGCCACCGACGCCAGTTCCGCTGGTTCTAAGCGCAGACTCGTCGCGGAAGGACCGAGCCCGTGCTCGTCGATCTGCGTGCGGGTCGAATATATATGATACCCCTCCTCAATCGACACGTCGATCCTCGCCGCCGAGACGCGGTCAGGTGCGGCTCGGACCTCCGGAGAAATGCTGAGAACGACTGGCGTATCCGGGGACGCGACCCCTGCCGTCGCCGTGAGGAGGAGGAGCAGCCAGGCTCTGCGCGCGATCCGAAAAAGGTCGAACATACAAGGCCCGCGTCGGGCTAGGGCACGTGCTGGGCCAGTAGGGTCTCCAAAGCTTCGCCGCGAGCGTCTCGCGAAAGGATTTTACCGTCCGGGCCGATCAGGATGCAGGTGGGGTAGGAGTTCACATGGATTATGTCCAGCGCCACCCGCTCGATGCTCTCCTGCGTCGCTTGAACCCACGGATATCCCTTCTTGGCAATGAATGCCTTCACCTTCTCGTTTACCGCTATATACTCGGGCGCCTTGAGCTTGCCCGCGGTCCGCTCCATATCCATCCCAATGATTTCAAAACCGAGGGCATGATAGCGTTGATATAGCGGCGCCATGTGCTGCATCTCCTCAATGCACGGGCCGCACCAGGTGCCCCAAAAATCGAGGAGCACGGATTTTCCCCGGTACTCGGAGAGCTGATGTCTGACGCCCGCGAGGTCCACGAATGCAAAGTCGGGCATCTCCTGCCCCGGCGTCGCATCAAAACGTGTATACTCCGACGGCGGGCGCTCCTCCACGACGATTTCTCCTGAAACGAGATCGACCGATTTAACGGCGAGGTAACGGCTCCCGGAGTGAAACACCGGCGCGCGCCCGCGCCCGGTGTCCATCTCGCCCAGATCACGATCCAGCTCACCGTTGAAGTTGACGTCCATCTGGGTCCGGATCGTCGCGGGGTCAATTTGCGCAACGGCGGGCAGCGGGAAAAAGCGCACTTCCATTGCGTGGCCGTCGATCGCGACCGAACCGACGTATTCTATATTGAAATTATATACAAGGGCCGTGACGAGCTCCGGCGGTGGTGTTGGCGCTGCGACGGTCTCCTCTCCGGCGTGGGGCAGCGGACGACTTGAGCACTCGAAGTGTACGGGAAAGGTTTTGTATATACCGTTGTCCCACGGCAGGGAGAGGTCGGCCTCCAGCTTCGCGCCGCTCAGCGGCCATTTTTCGTCGCTAGTGAATTTTCCATCGCCGTTTCGATCGAGCCACAAAACCTTTTCGCCGGTCGGCGAGGCGACCACGGCCACGAGAAATCGCCGCCCCTTGATTTCGAACGGACGCTTCAGCATCCACACTTTGTCCGAGTCTGCCGGCGCGGTGGGCAGAGCGGCGATAATATCGGCGGTCGCAGGAACGACCGCCGCGAGCACGCGGGTACCGGGCTCGACGTCCGGATGCAGCTTGCCCCGGAATTCCGCGCCCATCGCCGCGCAGGCGAGGAGCAATCCGGCAAGGGAGACGCGTAGCGACATCGGGGTGCTTACGCTTTTTCCGGCGGAAGCAGCGCCTCGATCTGAAGTTCGAGCTCGCGCTTCGCGGCGAGCCCGCTGACCGGCGGCGGCTGATAATAGATACGCCCATCCCCACCATATAGGAAATTGGAGGGAAATCCGCGGACTTTATATTCCCTAACTATATCGTCATCTCCCTTGAGCGGAACGAAATCGAGTTTATAGCCGTGGATCAGCGGCAGGACCCACCCGTCTTCCGGCGGATGTCCATTGATCGCGAGGATCGCGAATCCACGCGACTGGTATTTTTCGAGGACGGCTTCCAAATAAGGGAACTCGCCGCGGCAGGGGCCGCACTTCGGATACCAGAAGTTCACCAGCACCGGGCGGCCTTTATAGTCGTCGAGAGAAACTTCCTTCCCCGTTTTATAGTCTACCAGCTTGAACGGCATCCCCGGCTTCGAACTTGCCGTGCGGCGCGCCATCACTTCGGTATCGATGGAGGCGCCGGTCTTCCCCAGTTTTTTCCCAAAGCCAAGGATCGCGGCGTGCACGTCGTCGTTCGGCTTTTGTATATAGATGTCGACGAGTCCGGTATATGCGGCGTCGGTTTTTCCCGCGAGGTCGAGCGCCTGAGCCCGTGCGAGGTCGAGGTAGCGGCGGTCCGCCCCGTAGCGGGGCAGGACAACATTCTCGAGTGCGGCGATGGCGGCCTTCGGATCACCCTTGGCGATGGCGGCGTCCGCTTGGTCTAGCGCTTCCGCGTAATGCAGGAGCAGCGGCCAGTCCTTATTCTTCGGCTCCAGCGCAGCGAGGTCCTGCGCCAAATGCAGTGCGCGTGGGCGATCGCTCTGGAGGTAGAGGGAGAACAACACCGTATAGTTGTAAAGCGCCTGGTGCGGGAATTTCGCCCGAATCGCTTCGAATATCTCGCGAGTTTCCTGCGGACTTTGGGCGCGTCCGGCGAGATAGCCGGCGATTGAGGCCGCGCCCTCTGGGAATCGATCTGCGCCGGCGAGCGCCAGCGCGACGCCCTTCTTCAGGTCCGCGGATCCCGACGCGGCGACGTAATGCCGCCAAAACCCGAGGTCACCGGGCCATGATTCTGTCGCTTTCTGCGCATATTCAAGGCTCAGTTTCTCATTCCCTTTCTCGTCCTCGCTGATCGCGAGCATGTCGTAGGCGGGTGCATATTTCGGATCGAGCTGGATTGCCTTTTCATATAGAGCATAGGCGCGGTCGGGCTGCTGATAATCGCACGCGATGCCGAGCGCCCATTGATATACCGCCCCCTGCGGATGCGCGGCGGCAAGTTGCTCGTAATAGTGGATTACCTCGAGTACGGCTCTCTCGCGCGCGGCACTCTTCACCACCTCGTCTCCCTGTGTCGCCTCCGCGGCGGCGTTTGGGTAACTCAATATATAGTAGTGGTGCGCATCATATAGGCTCGGATCGAGTTCGCTCGCCTTCCGATATAATGCGACTGCCTCGCTGCTGGTGAAACTCAATGCCCGCGCTTGCTCGAACGCCGCCTTGGCCGCGGCCGAGTTCTCTGGCGACACCGCGCCCTCGGTCGCGGCGGTCGCTCTCGCATTCCAGCCCGCAAGCACAACGAGGAGCGACGCGAGCGGAAGCAGCTTTCGGGATAGGAAACGTGAACCGATGGACCAGCTGCGACGGGCGCGAGTTATATATTTCATAGAACAACCGATGATGATCGCAGCAGTTAAACAGGCTTCGACGCCGGTGTCCATAGACCCATCGGTTCATTCTTCAGGCTGCCTAACGCAGACCTAGATCCCGGAAGCGCGGCAGAAATGCGTCGCCAGCAGCATTAGGCGAAAACGTATTTGCGTCATGACCCCTTGCAGCGCTTATTATTACACGCGGAAAGGTTGAACCGGTGCCTTCGGGTGGCACGAACGAAGCTCCCTTAAAACTATGAGTGCATTGTTCGAGGATATATCACGCCCGGGTCGGCCCTCTCCCGCCGGGTCCATGCCGGATATTTCTCGGACGCTCTTGAGGATCGGCGTCGCCGTGAACCACGAGGAGTTTTCCGCCGCTGTCCTGGAGTTCTTCCGGGAAACCGTTGTGTTCAATGCCGCCGAGGTTCGGCTTCGAATATTCGACCGTAAGCGCGACAAGGCTGAGCACGTGGACAGCTTATTCCCGACGAAGCGAACGCGCACGCCCGAGGAGATGGCTCTAAGAAAACGCCTCGCCCCGATTTTCGGTTTCGTCGAACGCAATCCGGCGACCACCGTCTACCGCGGACAGCAGCAAACGCTGCCGCCACTCCCGCTTCTCGAGCGCATGCAATTTTTTAAGGAATTCATGGTTCCGGAGGGTTGGCATGATAACATTGGTATGTCTTTCTACGACAAATCCGGTCCGCATAGCTGGATTTTTCTGAATCGGTCGTTCGCTCAACCGGCTTTTTCCGACGCGGAGGTCGGTCTGTTCCACCAGATTTATCCTTATTTCGATGGAGCTCTCCAGCGCATAAAGACGTTGGCGGATTCGCAGGCGACGCGCGCCAATCTTGAAAACAGCCTTCTCGACCTGCCCATCGCGACACTGATTCTCGATTGGAAATTGAATATACAGCACGCGAACCGCGCTGCGCGTCGACTCTGCCAGGCTTGGGCGCAGGGCACCGACCGCTCACTGTTGAAAGCGTATGGACGCCTCGAGGTTCCGGCGGATCTGCGCAATGCCTGCCGCGAGCTCGGAGAGCTCTGGCTCTCCACTGCAGTGTCCAAGAAGTGCGAGATCCGTCGCGTGATGGAACATCCGAACGCGATCGGCCTGCAGGCCTCTATAAACATGCTCCGCCCGAACTCAGTCCGACTCGGCGCACCTTCATTTCTCATCCGTTTGACCGAAGTACGCCCGGCTGAGCGTCCGGAATTGACCGGCCTCGCACAACAAATCCTTGCGCGTCTTAGTCCCGCCGAGCGGGAGGTAGCAGCCATGGCCGCGAAGGGTGAGACCAACCGAATGATCGCGCAGAGACTCGGGAAGTCGACGATGACGGTGAAGAATCAGGTTCACACGATCTTGGAAAAGGTCGGGGCGGCGAATCGCACGCAGTTCGCCGCTATGCTTCACTGAGGCTGTTCGGGCTGCCGCCGCGCGAGGCTCGCATATCGCTTATACTTCCACGCCGCCCTGGCCCGCTCACGCTTAGCTGTTTAATCGGCCGATCACGATCGATATATATGGCTGCGGCGCGTCGCGGCCGCAGGTATCCATTCTGCCGAAACAGCAGCGGGCCCCGCTTGGTTTAGCAGATGCGCCCGCGCCTCAGAACGCCTTCTTCACGCTCACCCAGCCGTCACGTAGACGAATATCCGCAAAGCCACTGATGAACCCGATCTGAGCGAAGGCTCCGGCATCAAACGCCGGCCGCGCGTTGAACACGTTCTTTACGCCGGCCTGAATGCTGATGCCGCTGAGCGCGCGGTTGACGAATGACCAGCGTGTGGCATCCACCCGGCCGAAGCTATATCCTAAAGTGACATCGTGATAAATCTGCGACCCAATGAATTCACCACCTTGAGCGAGCGCGTAGGTACTATAGTCGCCGCCGCCCGCGTTCTGCTCCGAAATGCCGCCACCGGCTCCGCCATATATATGATATCGGTCATAATAGCGCGTCGTCAGGCTCGCATTCCAATGTTTGAATTCCCAGCCGAGTGTGGATACTACGCGAAACTTCACCTGACCCCCGGTTTCCTCAGGGAATCCGACGTCATCATATTGCGGCAGCGACAGCGAGTATTGGTAGCGAGAATGCAGTACCAGAGACTCCATCCCATGCCAGGTGAACGTTCCGATCGGCGTGGGGCGAACATAGTCGGCGGTAAAGTCCCAGCCAATCTGGTCGCGACTATATAGGTTCAGGCTGCTGATATCGACGGTGGTAATGAGCCCCGTCACCGGGTCGCGCGTGACCCGATTCGGAAACAGCGCTGTATTATTGAGTAGCACCTGCGCAGTGAGGGTGCTGATCGCATTCTGCTGCATGATCCGATAATACTCCGCGTCAAACCGCCAACCTTTGAGCAGCTTCCAGCTCGGCTTCCAAATAATCCCGGCGTCGTAGCTTTTCGAGGTTTGCGGACGTAGGCTCGCATTTCCGCCTCCGACCGTGGTGACTCCATAGGTGGTGCCCGTTTTCGGATCGAGAATCGTGGTCAGGCCGGTGTTCGGGATGGGGTTTTCGATCAATTGCGCTGCGGTCGGCGGCAGGAATGCCTCCGCGTACGAGGCGCGGAACGCGATTTCCGGTACGGGCTCATACTTGAGACCGAGAGTCGGCGTCCGCGCCGTATAGGTTGTCTGCGCTCGAAAAGGGAGCCCGTTGGACGGCAGCACCGGAGACGAATACGTCGTTACGCCCGTCGAGGGCACGTACGTGGCCTGTGGCGTTCCGGTCGCGACCTTGAATTCCTCAGCCCGCGCTGCGAGTTGCGCGACAAATTCATATATCAACGGCACGGAGTTTTTCTTCACGAGCGGCAATTCGGCCTCGGCATAGATCGCCTCCGTGAGCTGCCGGAATCCGTAATATGTCCGAAGATTGGAATTAGCGGGCGTCAGTGCGTAGTTCGTCGCAAGCGTGCCGTTTTCTTGGCCGCCGATGCGATCCTCCGCGCCGATCGTCAGGACAGGAGCGCCCCAGGGTAACGACGGCAGCGGCCCGGATGCTTTTGCCTCAAACGCGTCCTGGGTCGAGTGGTAGCTGAAGTTCTCGGTCCCTATATACTTGTCCAGCTTGATCGGGGAGATTGTCTCATCAACGAATGGATTGAGCGCGCCGCTGTTCAGATCATTCTGGAACGCCGTGCCGTCCACCACCGCGAGAAAATGCCCCGCGTAATTTATCGCCGCCGAATAATCGACGATCGCCAGCCATTCTCCGGGTAACTTGAGTTTCAGGCTACCCGCAAATGTCCGCGTGAAATCCGGACCGATCCGCGGCCGCACGAGAGTCGCCGGCATCTTGAGCGTGACCGCTGTAGTGAAGGGATTGTCGGGAGCAGTCGCCGGGACCACGTAATTACTCTGGTTGAAATAGCCGTCGTACTGTTCGACGCCTTTATTGGACGAATATGTATAATAAAAGTCAGCCTCGAGGTAGGACGTCATCTGCCGCGAGAGCGAAAGATTTATCCCCTTGACCTCTGGGGTGAACCCGAGCGGCGACAGTGTGTCGGTGTTGTTGCCGTTGATTGCCGCCAAATTCAAGTCGTAGCTCCCCGCGTTCTGCAGCAAGCCGGCCGCGACAGTGGCGGCCGAACTGGAGCTCGTCGTGCCGGACCCTATATGAGTGAAGTTCGATGGCACAATCGTGCCATCTTTCAATACGAGATTTGCGCTGGTCCCAGACGATATATTGGTCGTGGCACCCTGGAAGGGACTCAGCGGTGTATAGTAATTCGACGGCGATCGGGCGAGAATGGAACGTAGGTTGGATACAAAAATCCCCTTGCGATCCCCGAGCATCAGGTCGTGCGCACTGGAATAGTTCGCCGATACGAGCAGATGCGTCTTGCCGCCCTCAAGCGCCGCTCCGTAACTCAGATTCACGGTCCGGATCGCGTCGTCGGTATCGAACGAGGAATCATACGTGACCCGCACTTCGCCACCGACGTAGTTCTTTTTTGTTATAATATTGATCACGCCGGCGACCGCGCTGCCGCCGTAGATTCCGGACGCAGACGAGGGCAGCACCTCAATGCGATCGATGGCGGCCATCGGTAACCCGTTTAGGTCGCCCTGGTAGACGCTGCCGGCGACATATACAGTCGGCAGGCGCCTGCCGTCGACGAGGATCAATGTCTCCGTGACGCCCAAGCCACGCAGCGACACCGCGCTGCTCGTGCCGTATGAGGTAGTATTTTCGGAGTTGGTTGAGATGACATTGTTCATCGTCAACCGCTGCCGCAGAAAATCCTCGATGTTAGTGGACCCCGATTGCTCGATGTTTTTAGCATCGAATACATAGTAGGGCTGGACGTCATTAACCGTGCGGGGCAGGTCGAGGTTGGCGTCGGTGAATGCCCGGGGTTTGGTCGAATCGACCTCGTAGGTGTCGAGCGAGACGACATCCTTGTCGGTCGGGGTTGCGCCGGTGCCGGTTGAGGCCGGGGCTTGGGCGTGGAGCCACGCGGAAGTGAGGAGGGTCGCAGAGAGCGCTCGAGTGAAAAGGCCGGAGTGGGCGAGTCTCATAGATGGTTGGTTCAAAATAGGAAGGGTGGAACATGGAGCCCAACGCAAGCCGCCACCTCTAGCCCAAAAGGTTCAAAAACGCCCCGCGGCCAGAGACCCCGCTTGGGAGGTTTCCTATAGGGAAACGCCCGGAGAGCGCGCCGTGGTTGGCGGCAGTCAAACCGAAACGTTTCGCGAGGCTCATCGCCCGGAACCACGTGAGCACTTTATTCGGCGGTCGTGAGCGGATCGGCAAAACTGTCGGGCGACGCATCAGGTTATACTACCGGAAATTCCTTATCTATAGATAGAGCCTATCATAATACTAATATTCAAAATTTGATGCATAAAGCCACCGCGAACGCCACGACCTACACGCTACTTCCCGATCCCCGCCGCCGTCCAATCGGCATCCTGACAGTGTTTGGGGATTGACGGATGCGGGATGCCGCGTGCGCGGTGGCGGTGGCTTTATTGGTGACGCCGGCCAAGGATTCCTCGCCTGTCGGGCGGAAATTGCCCTATAAAGGAAACTGTATGCAGCTTCGCCGGCCTGCCGTAACGGGCGGTCGACGCTCTGTCCCGCTGCCCGCGCGGCGTACCGCGATGTCGCCGTATTCAATTACGATACGCACCGTTGAGACCTCAGCGGTATTGCCTGATCAGAGGAGCCTTTATCCACCCCGGGACTTACTACTGCGTTCGCGGTGAGGCTTTATGTTTTCGAAGCTATGCCGAGTAAGTCACGGAAATAGCTGTCATCTGGCTGGTTAATCCAGCAGCTTCCGCGTAATGAAATCCATCGTCGCTTCGCTTCTCCGCCGTCGTGTCCTCGTCTGTCTTGCCCTCGCCGGCATGTGCGCCGGATCGCTGCAGG
>CAWCZH010000008.1:0-10851 GCA_963800005.1 uncultured Verrucomicrobiae bacterium | reverse complement strand
CCAGATTTGCGTGGCAACTTAGGCGTATTAAAACGAGCGAGCCCTCGCCCCATTCAAGCTCGGTCAACGAACGAGGCGAGGAGGGTTCGCATGCCTGGCGAATATACGTGCTCAGTCCCGACACTTCTTCAGCAAACCGGGTTTGGCTGCTCTCGGGCCCGGACCCGCGGCCGATCACCGAGCTATATACTGTTTCATATAGCGCTATATATTACCTTTCACATTCCGGTTGCTCCGGTCGCGCTCGACTTCGGCAGGGCGCCGGCGTCGACGCCTCCCCGCCTAACGCGAACCGCCCCGCCTGCCCACTGTCCACGACCGCGGATCACGCGCAATACACTCACCGACAACGCGACCACCTGTGAACTCTTGGCGACGCCTCCTGTTTATGTCGCCTCGGGACGTCGGTCTCTTCGTCCAAAGCGGGCAGAGTGACCGCCTTATCCGCCGCGTCCGCCAGACGAGCACCTCCCGCGCCGCGTTCGAGCACCTCTACCAAGCCAGGCCGGATCCGTGGCAATCCGCGAGTAATCGCTACCGGTACCAATCTCGAAAATACGAACGCATCGTGGCCTCCCTGCCAGCAGGTCGACGCTTCCGTCGCGCACTCGACCTCGGCTGCGGGCTTGGGCTCCTCAGCGCGAAAATCGCCCCGCTCGCCGACGAGGTGCTCGGCATCGATCTCGCGCAAAACGCCGTCGACCTCGCCACCGCCGGATGCCACTCGGCCAACGTCGTTTTCCAACAGGGCGATATATTAAACCTTTCGCCCACGCTCGACCGCCGGTTCGACCTGGTCGTCATCGCTGACGCGCTATATTATGTCGCCGATTCAATCGCCGACGCCTTGCTGGCTTCCGTGGCGGAGCAGGTCGCGGACCTCCTCGTGCCAGGCGGTCTCTGCCTGCTGGCGAACCACTATTTCTTCCGCTTCGATCCCGACTCTCGGGCTTCCCGCCGGATCCACAACGCCTTCGCTCAATGCGCCCGCCTTCGCCTGGCCTCCGAGCGCTGGCACCCGTTTTACCTGGTCAGCATCCTCGAATCGGCCAAAGCGTGACCCGCAGTCCAATGACTCAAAAGTGAGTCCAGCGGCGGCATCGGGCACTCCGACCGCCGCGGTTTGATATTATCAATTCTCAGCGCGCTCGATCGCTCGCGTTCCGAATCGACCTCATTACGCGCCCTGGATAACAAGCTCCCGGGTGAACCCCTCTCGCGATCAAACTGAGGACACCGCGATATATATTGCGCTATATATCGTGCCCATGGGTTCGTCGGTTGCCAGGTGGACTTCACGCGATCGCGGCATCGCCCCTCGGACAACGTGGATCGCGTTGACTATATTATGTGCGATCGCCGCCGTCGCCCAGCCCCGCGCCGCCGCTGCGCTGCGTGCAGTGATCGCCGTCGGGCTTGTGGGCACCGAGGGTGTCACCCGGGATGTTGCCGAATTCGCCGACGCCGCCTCGACCCGGCTCATCAGCCGTGGATTCTCGCCCTCCGAGATCACTCTATTGTTGCCCCGAGACGGTCGCTCGCCCTCCCGCGACGCGATCGCCCAAGCCCTGCAACACGTCGCGGGCACCGCCGGGCCCGACGACGAGACGTGGATTATATTACTCGGACGCTGCGCTCCCGGCGCGCACGACGAAATCAACTTCCAAGTCAGCGGCCCGCGACTGGGCGCCACCGCCTTCGCGGCCTCTATATCTAAAATTCCCGGACGCCTATATATTGTCGTACTGGCCGCCGACAGCGGCGGCTTTATACTTCCGCTCACCACGTTCCCTCGCGTGCAGGCCGTCGCTGCGACTGCAGCCACGGGAGAAGCCAACGACCCCAGGTTCCTCGAAACCTGGATCGCCGCCCTGACGGCCGATCCGAAGGCGGATTTTCATCAACTCGCGGTCACGGCTTCACAGGCGGTCGTTCAATATTATAAACATTCCAATCTCGCCCTGCCCGAGCATGCGCAGTGGATTGATCCTGCGCGCCGCGAGCTTGTGCCGATCCTGCCGCCAAACTCTCCCACCCCCGCGAACCCGGCGCCATAAATGCTACAACCCCGGGTGTTGATATTATTATGAGCTCACTCGTCCCGACGGCATCCCCTCCCCCCACCCCCGCCGGCGAACGCGAAGTCCAAATCCTCCGCGAAGCTCCCCAGCACTTCGCGCGTCTTCGCGCCGAACTCGGCAAACGCATCGTCGGCCAGGACGCCGCCGTCCGCGACCTCTTCGTCGCCCTCATCGCCCAGGGCCACTGCCTCATGATCGGCGTGCCCGGCCTCGCGAAAACCCTCCTCGTCAAATCGCTCGCCGAAGCCAGCGACCTCTCGTTTCGACGCATCCAGTTCACCCCGGATCTGATGCCCAGCGATATCACCGGGTCGGAAATTCTCGACGAGACCGACGCCGGCAAACGCGAGTTCCGCTTTACCCCCGGCCCCGTGTTCACGCAGCTGCTCCTCGCCGACGAAATCAACCGCGCGCCCGCCAAAACCCAATCCGCCCTGCTCGAAGCCATGCAGGAACACTCCGTCACGAACGCCGGCGTCACCCGTAAATTGCCACAGCCGTTCTTCGTCCTCGCGACGCAAAATCCCATCGAGCAAGAGGGCACCTATCCACTTCCGGAGGCGCAACTCGACCGCTTTATGTTCTGCCTCAACCTCGGCTATCCGAGCGCCGCGGAAGAAACGCGCATCCTTCAGGAAACCACCGGCCTCGCCCCCGCTCCCCTCACCCCGGTCTTCACCGCGGAAAACCTCAGCGCCCTGCAACGCGCCGTCCGCTCCGTTCACGTCCCGACTAGCGCCGCTGAGTTCGCCGTGCGCCTCGTGCAATCCACGCGCCCCGACGGCGCCAAGTCGCCGGCCATTGTCCAACGTTGCCTCCAATGGGGCGCCGGCCCACGCGCCACGCAAGCGTTGGCCCTCGCGGCAAAAGCCACCGCCGCGCTCGACGGCCGGCTCAACTGCGCGATCGAAGATATAGCATCCGCCGCGAAGATCGTGTTGCGCCACCGCATTATATTAAACTATCGAGCGGAGTCGGACCAGATCACGGCGGACAAAGTCATCGAGGAGCTGTTGCAACACGCGAAATCCCCTTGAGCGCCAGCCCGGCAGATCCCGCGGGCGGAGTTAATATATCGTCCGTCAAGTATTCCACGGCCGCGCGACCCGCGCCCAAGCGCGTGCTGCCGCCCAGGATTCCGGGATATACAAGGCCGGGCCTCGCGCCACTCGAGATGTCCGAGCTCGCCGCCCTCGATTCCCTGCCGCTGCGAGCGCGACGCCTGGCGGACGCCGTCGGCGCGGGCGGACACCGCAGCCGCCGCAAAGGCGCGAGTGTCGAGTTCGCCGACTACCGCGATTACCAGCCGGGCGACGACCTCCGTCGCGTCGACTGGCGGCTATATGGTCGCACCGATCGCCTTCATATACGCGACGCGCATGAGGAGACGCCGCTGCGTATATTGCTCCTGCTCGATGTTTCACCGTCGATGGCCTACGCGAGCCGAACGGGCATCCTCACGAAACTCGATTACGGCCGCTGCGTGCTCGGCGCTCTCGCTCTGCTGGCGCGCACGCAACGCGACGCCTGCGGCTGCGGGCTCCTCGCGCACGAGCTGATACAATATATTCCGCCCAGCGCCGCCCCGTCCCGCCTGCGCTCTGTCTGGGGCATGCTCGAACGCCCCACCCCCGGCGCGCGCACCGCGCTCGCCCACGCGCTCAGCCAGGTCGCAGACGCCGCTCCGCGCTCCTGTCTTATCGTCGTCGCCAGTGACTTCTATGAAGACGCCTCCGCGCTGGCCGCCATCGTCCGACGCCTTCGTTTCGAGCGCGCGGATGTCCTCGCACTTCATATCGTGGATCCCGCGGAACAGGATTTCTCGTTCGATGATGCCGCGGAGTTTCTGGATATAGAGTCGGGCCAGCGCTTGCAGCTCGACCCGCACGCGGCCCGGCGCGCCTACCGCGCGGCCTTTTCCGCCCACTGCCACGGTATGGAAGATATATTTCGCGGATCCGGTTTCGATTATCTCACGCTGCGCACCGACGTCGCCCCGGTCGCCGCGCTCGGCGAGTATCTCGCACGTCGGGCCGGCAAATAGCCCCGGCGCCGTGCCTCATGACCCGCCGATGAAATTGCTTTCGAATTTCCTCGTCGCAGGAATCTCCCGATCCTGGCCGCTATATACATCGGCGGCGCCGGTCGGCGCTGCTGCCCCCGATCGCCACTCCCGAGCTGCGCTGATATGAGCTGGCTCTTCCCAGCCTTCCTGGCCGGTGCGTTCGCCGTCACGCTGCCGATCCTGCTCCACTTCCTGCGGCAGCGTCCGCGGCGCACCGTGCCGTTTCCGTCGTTTCGCTTTCTCGCCGCGGCCAATATACAAAGCGAAAAGCGCCACCGCATCCAGCGCTGGATCGTCCTGCTCCTGCGCTGTGCCGCCATCGCCCTGCTCGCCGCGGCGTTTGCTCGCCCTTATATACAACACGATATCGTCGGCAACCAGCGCGCGATCGTCGTCGTGATCGACAACTCATTCAGCCTGCAGGCGAAGGACCGGTGGCCGACCACCCGCGATTGGGCCGTCCGCGAAATCGGCGAGCTGCATCCGGGGGACAAGTTGGGTTTGCTCTTAATGGCCCCGCGCCCGGCGTGGCTTTTCGCTCCCAGCACCGACACCGCCGCCGCCCTCGCCGTGCTGCGCGCCCTTCCGGCCGGCTGGGAAACGGCCCGCGCAGAATCGGCGGTGCGCCTCGCAGCCGACACCCTCGAATCAATCGCGGCGTCGGAACGGCGCATCATATATCTCGGCGATCACCAGCGTTTGAGTTGGTCCGGCGCCGATTTCACAAAACCGCTTCCCTCGGGCGTCGCCATCAGTTTCCCGGATATTCCCGCGCCCGTCACGCGGCAGGCCGCACTGGCCGCGGTCACGCTATCCAGCTCTGCGGAAGGCATCCACGCCCGACTGTCGCTCCAGAACTTCACCGCTGCCCACGCCCGCATCGTCCGCGTATATAGTGGCTCCGAATCCGCGCCGGTATATAGCGCCAAGCTCGCTCTCGCCGATCACGAGCTGCGCCAACTGGAGTTCGACCTGCCCGCGCCGAAGGAGGCGAACACCGGGTACCGGTTCACGATGGATCCGGACGATCTCCCCGCCGACGACACGATATATGCAATCTGGGAAACGAAAGCCGAGCGCACCGTCATTCTGGACGCCCCGCCGCCGCACACCGCGGATTTCCTGCGTGAGGCGCTGGCGGCCTCGGCGGCCGTCGGTGCGCCATTGAATATACAGTCCGCTGCCGCCCCCTCGTGGCCGGTCGGTGCCGTGGCCCTGTTGCGCTCGGGGAATTCCTTCGTCGGAAAAGACGGCGCGCGCCTCGATGCGTTCCTCGCCGGCGGCGGCTCCGCGCTGATCTTCGTCGATGGCAGCGAGCCTCAGCAACAATGGCTCACCCGACACGGCCTCGCCGCCCACGCTCTCGTGGCGAAGGCGAATCCCCTGCGCGTGATGAACTGGTCCATGGATCATCCGATCGTGACGGCACTCACCACCCAGCGCGTCGCCCCGCTCCTGGGCTGGGATTTTCAATCCGCGTGGTCGCTCCCGATGAATGCCGTCGAACCCATCGCGCAGTGGTCGGATGACGCCGCTGCGATCGGCGAGATGTCCGTCGGCGCAGGACGGATTTTGATCTGCGGATTTGCCGCCGACCGACAGTCGAGCGATTGGCCGCTGCACCCCGCGTTCGTTCCATTTCTGCATCGCGCGATTATATACTTGCTCGGCGGCGCGCCGGCCGGCGTTCAGCGGACTCCCCGCGTGGGAGAATCGATCGCGCTGCCATCGAGCACGGGAACCTGGCGCGCGCTCGATTCGCCCGTCGCCGCGCCACCCGTTCATATAACCTCGGGCTACGTGGTGCCGACCGCGCCCGGTATATACGAGTTCTCGAGCGGCCCGGAACGGAAGCTCTTCGCCGTCAATCTCGCGCCCGAGGAGAGCGACCTCACCCCCGCGGATGCCGGGGCGCCGTGGAGCGGCCTGGTTTCGAAGGCGCCGGTGCCGACCCGCAGCACGTTTACAGCTCGAATGGCGATGGACGCCATGGCGGCCGAGCGGCAACAATCGTTCTGGTGGGCGACGCTCCTGATCGCCGCGTTTCTCCTGCTCGGTGAACTTGGCCTCGCTAACCGCACCCGCCGATGATCGCTGACCTTCCCGTCGAACAGTATATACCGCGGGAAACGGCCCGCCGTCGCTATATACTTCTGCGGTGGTCCCTGGCGGGCGCCCTTCTCGCGGACGCACTGTGGGGCGCGTTGCAACTCGGCTGGTGCCATGGCTCGCCGCTCTGGCCGTTTCTGCCCGGGGCTCTCGCCGCGGTTCTTCTCGGCCGCTGGCTTTTCCGCGCTTCCAGCATCACGGACCAAGCCGTCGCGCGCGGCTTGGACGCGCACTGGGATTTGCACGCGCGACTCGAAAGCGCCGTGGAGCTGGCCGATCGCGACAGCGCCTTCGCCCTCGCCCAGCGGGAAGAGGCAACCAGCACTCTTCGCGGGAAAAAACCGGAGGGACGTCTATACTCCTATATAGCCACTGCCGCCATTATACTCGGCGCGCTGTGTATTGCCGCCGAGGGCATCGCATTCGCCTGGAAACTGCTCGCCGACCGCTCACACGCACCGGTGGCGCAGAAAGCCGAGATCAAGCCCGAGGGTTCAATCACGTGGAAAGCACCCGACGACCAGATCATGGCGTCGGCAATCGAGGAAGTTCCCCTGAAGGCGCTCGCGCGATCCAACACCGGATTCCGCACCCTCTCGCTCGAGGTCGACGTCAACGGCGCCCATATATTATCCCGTCCGATCGCAGCCTCGGCCGCGGCGCCGGGCGGAAGGACATTTAATATAGCAGGCAGCGCCGACGCCGAGACGTCGCTGTTCCTGGACGAGCTCAATGTGAAACCCTTCGACGTGGTTTCCTATCATCTGGAGGGCACCCTCAACTCGACCCATCCGGTTCCAGCGGTTGCATCTCCGCTGCAATTTATCCAAGTGCGCCCATCCCAGCGAAACCTCCAGTTGAACGGTGGTGGCGGCGACGGCCGGCTGCTCTCGCTCATCCGGCAGCTCAAGGGCGAGCAGATGCAGTTGCTCCAGGAGAACTTCGCGCTGCTGCACGCGGCAGATATGAAGACGCAGCCCGTCTGGATCTCCGAAAACAAACGGGTGGCGCACGAACAGTCCGCGCTGGTCGACAACGCGAATCGCGCGATCGCCCTGGCCGACGGACAAAACGCGCCGCCGCTCATTGAGGAAAACCTGCGGGCGACCTTGCCACTGATCAAGAGCGCGTCCGAAGATATATACTCGACGCATAATGACGCCGCGACTCGCGAGCAGGGCCAGGTCGTCGCTTTGCTCGCGGAATTGGAAAAGCTCGTCGTGGCGGCCGCCGGCGGCGCGCCCGTCGCGAGCGATCCGTTCCGCGACGATCAACACTTCGATTTGCCCCCGCGCGAGGCGACGCCGGCCGGCGAATTGGAGAAACTGGCAAGGCGCCAGCAGCAGAATAATCAGCAAGCCGGGAAGCAAAGCGGCTCGGCTCCTAGCGACGGCTCCGGCGCCGCGGATGAGCAGGCCTCGATCGCCCGCGACGCATCCGCTCTCGCGGCGGGTGGGAAGGTGGATCCGGCCGCCCAAGGCGCCCTCGCCGAGGCGGCCAAAGCCGCGGAAGCCGCCGCCCGCCAGTTTGCGGCGAACGATCCCGGAGCCGCGCGCGAGCCCGCTGCCGCCGCAGAACAAGGCTTCGGCAAGGCGCTCGCAGCCCAGGCGAGCGCAGCCCGGACCGCGGCCATGGAGGTGCTCGATTCCGTGCGGCGCGAACTCAACCAGGCGGGACGTCCAGGCGCCTCCGCGCGCAGCGCCACCCTCGAGCAGGTGCGCACGGAATTGCTCGCCGCCGCGGCGCGACAACAGCAGGTCGGCTCCGCGGAGGCGGCGGGAAGTATATTGGCTCTCGCTCGCGCCGTGCAGGCTCCGAAATCTGCGACCGCAGATATATCCCGCAACGAGCCGAACACCGCCGCTCGCGCCCAGGATCTCGCCGCCGCCGCCGCGCGACTGTATATATCGTTTTCTCCGCGCACCGCCGCGTTGAATCGCGCCATTCGCCAGCTGCGAAGCACCCAAGGGAACCTGTCGGATAAATCGGAACCCAGCGGCCCCGCGCTGCAGAACGACCTCGCGACCGCCGAACTGCGCGCGCAGGAGAGCTCCTGGCTCACCGCCGATCCGAAGATCGGCACGCTCGGCCAAAGTGTTGCCTCGCTTTTGGGCGACGCGCAACGCGGCGTCACCCCGCTACCGCCCACGGAAAAAGAGGCGGCCGCCAAAGCTATATCCACCCTGGCGGCGGCTCTGGAAGCCGCTCGCGACAGCGGCCAGCGCGACGAACTTGTGCGGAAATTCAGCCCGGAGGACGTCGATCCTTTTTATCGTCCCGCGGTGGAATCCTATTTCGAGCGTCTCTCGCGCGACGGCGCCCCGCACTGAGCGACCTGTGATCACGACGACGCAGACCGCCGCGTGGGAATTCGGCGGGTTTCTCGCCGGCCGTTCGCCGCTATTCGCCTGTACTGCGCTCGGCGCGGTCGCGGTGCTCGGCGCTGGCTTCATCTATATAAGTTATCGCGCCGCCCTCGTGGAACTGTCGCCGATGCGGCGCGGCGTTCTTGTTGCGCTGCGGGCGAGTATATTGATTGCGCTGCTCCTCATCCTCGCCGGACCCACGCACAACAAGCGCCGCTATGAGGAAGTCCGCCGCAAGCCCCTGGCGATATTGATCGACCGCTCGGGCAGCATGATCACACCGGACAACCGGAAACGTCGCCGGCTCGATGATGCGCTGCGGAGGTGGCGCACCATGGAGCCAGCCGCGAAACGGAACTTCAGCGAACTACATAACTTCGCATTCGCTGAAACGATGCAGTCCGTCGACGCGTCCGACGCGCCCGGCAAGGTCGACGCCGCGCAAACGAAACTATATAGTGCGTTCCACCAGGTGTTCGCCTCCGCCCCGGCCGACGGCTGGGGTGCGGTCGTCGTGCTCACCGATGGCTTGGACACGGCCGGCGGCAGCGCGGAGGCGGAAGCGAGTTCGGTCGCGCAGGAGGCCGTGGCGGCTGGCACGCCTTTATACTTCGTCCCGGGAAGAAATCGCTATGCGGGCGGCGCGTATTTTGGACTGCGCGAATTTGGGGTGCCCGACCAGGCGCCGCCGCACTCGACGTTTCGCCTCGACGCCGCCTTCGACAGCTACGAGGCCAAGGCCCGCGACCTGGAGGTTTCGGTTATAGTAAATGGTGTCGCTCAAAAATCGAGCGTGCTGCACCTCGAGGCCGGACGCCGCCTCACCTCGTGGGCCACCGAGATTCAGGCGGACGCGCCGGGTGAATTGGATATCCGCCTGAAAGCCGGCACCGAGAGCGCCCGCGCCATCGTTCGGGTCGCGTCACCGGCGTCCAACCGCTTCCTGTATTATCAGGGCGCGCTGGATTGGAACTATCGCTTCCTCTCGGATATATTAAAACGCGACTCGACGTTTACTATAACTCCGGTGTTCAACTTCCCGAATCCGAACGCGGCCCTGCCACCGGGGGCCCTGGCGCGTTTGCCCCTCACGGATTCGGAACTCGCACAGTTTGATATTGTGCTGCTGGCGAACATCGTGGCGTCGCAGCTGAACGCCGCGCAGCAGACCGCGCTCGATCACTGGGTGCGCGATGGCGGTATATTGGTGTTTCTGACGCCCGACGACGATTCGACGTCCGGCTTCGCCGGCAGCGAGCTGGAGAAAATGTTACCGGTGGTCTTCGCCCCGCCTCAGCCGCGCGCCGAGGAAGAGTTTCGCCCGCTCGATCGGCTGCGATTCCGCGCGAACTTTTCGTCGAGCAAAGTGACCGTCCTGAACCCGTATGCGTGGGAATCCAACCCGCATGTTAAGGAAATATTTAATATGAAGGGCAAAAGTGCGGAGGCCGTCGTCATTCAGCCGCTGTTCTCTGCGTACGCTCATGTGGCGAGGGCGAAGCCGGGCGCGGAGGTCCTGGCGCGGCATCCGGTCGATCTGGCGCCGAACGGGGGTGAGCACGCGATTCTATTGGCGATGCAGCGTTACGGACGCGGCCGCAGTGTCGTGCTGACGACGGATTCGCTCTGGCGCTGGAAGCTCAATCAGCCGACGACCGAACGAGGGGCGGAGACGTTTTGGGAGAACCTGTTTTCGTGGCTCCTGCGCGATCGCCAGCGCGGGCTCACGTTCGAGAATCCGCCGCTGCACGTCGCTCTGGGCCAGGACATTCCCTTGCGGATATTGGGCGGCGGGACGGAGAAGCTGAAAGTTTCGGCTGGAGCGGGATCTCATATAGCGCAATTGCCGGAAGCGTCAGCCGATGGCACGGCGAGGATTTTTCACTTCCAGCCTGATGCGGCTGGAACCTGGGAGCTGACCGCGAGCGACGCTGAGGGTCGCTCGGCGCGGCGTTGGGTCTCCGTTGCGGCGGGCGTGCGCACGGGGGAATATTCCGGACTGCCGCCAGACGAGAATCTACTCCGAATGCTGGCAACGCGTACCGGCGGTGAAGTGTTGGAAAATTCTCCACCCGCGGATTGGCAGTCCCCCCAGCGCACGGAGCCGATTTTATTGGGCGAGGAGAAGACATCGCTTTGGGACCAGGGCCGCTTTTTGAGTATACTTCTCGGACTTTACGGCGCGGAGATGCTCCTGCGGCGTCGCTGGAAAATGTTATGAATCACTTCT
>CAWCZH010000007.1:0-24927 GCA_963800005.1 uncultured Verrucomicrobiae bacterium | reverse complement strand
CCGAGTTCGGTTATATAGACTCGAGCGGCGCGCAACACGCTAGCCGGAACACTATATAGGTCTGCGATCGTTAATATACCCGCTGCGGCCGTCACTTTGCGGCGCTGCTCGCCGCACCGGTGGCCACGTCCACCATCCACGGCTTCGGCTCGGGCAGGTGCATCGCTCCGTCGGCGATTTCCAGTGGCATCCAGAGGTAACGAGAATCCCACTGCGTCGCAGGCTTCCAGATATCGCCCATGAAGATGACGGTGGTTTCCGCGGTGCCGACCACCTTTAGCAACGTTGTCGACTGGGCCCCATAGGTGTTTGCCGCCGGAGGCGCGAGATTCTCGAACACCGACCACGGCCCGCCCAGCGTGGGAGCCGTGGCATAAACATTGGGATTCGGGCGCCAACCCGTGAGCTCCGAACCGATCGCATAATATAGCCCGCGGAAATGTACGATCGCTCCGCCCTCGAGATGCCGCGGGATGAGTGCGACTTCGCGGGCGACGTCGAGATAGTCCGCGGACAACTCCGCGATTCGGAAACCGAACGGCCGGTCCTCGAAGATCAGATACGCGCGGCCGTCGTCATCGACGAACTGCCCGATATCCCGGCTTTCGTGACCAAGCGGCCGAAAGCTCTTTATATACCGATAATCGCCATCCACCGTGTCGCACGTCGCCAGGCCGACCCGGGCGAGGTTATAGCCGCCGGCCATCCCGGGCACGGGCGCATCGAGGTGCATGTACATCACGAACTGGCGCGTCCGGGCATTATAATATACCTTCGGGCGCTCGAGGATCCACTTCGGCCCGAAGTTTTCCGGATCGGCGAGCTGCACGACCTGATGCCGAAATTTCCAGTGCGCGAGATCCGTCGAAGAATAACACGCGACATAGCGGCGATTGGGATCGTTCTCCCTCGACCGGTCCTCGCCAAACCAATAGTATATACCGTCTTTTTTAAGAATGCCGCCGCCGTGCGCCTGCACGGACCGACCGCGGTCATCGAGCCACACGGCACCGGGCTCGATCCGCGGCGGCGCGGCCCGCGTTGCCGCCGCGAAAAGCCCGAGCAGTGCGCCGCCCAGCGCGAGCCAACGGACCCGACCCATCCGGGCTGGACCCGCCTCGGCTGCTCCTCGTGTTTTGGGCAGACACGACCAGGGCCCGGACCGGTGGGACGGATTCATGCTAATATAGATATGTATATACGACAGAGGCGGTGCGGCCCGCATCGGGCACGATAAAAAGAGAAGCCGGGGCGCGCTTTTTTATCGAACGCTTTCATTGTTTACCGTAAACGTTGCCCATGCCAGTGAACCCCACCCCGGGCCGTCCGAGCGTTCGCGTCGTGGCGGCCGCGGCGGGAGTGAGCGCGATGACGGTCTCGCTCGCTCTCCGCAATCATCCCCGCGTTTCCGAGCCCACCCGCCAGCGCGTGCTTCATATAGCCGCCCGCCTCGGCTACCGGCCCGACCCGCAGGTTGCGAAGCTCATGCATCATCTGCGCGTGCGCCGGAAACCGCGTTACCAGGCCACCATCGGCGCACTCACCACCGTGCCCGCGTCCGCGGAGAATCCTTACCTCGCGGAAATCATCGCGAGCGCCCGACGTCGCTCCGACCAGCTCGGCTATGGTTTCACGGTTTTCCAATATGATGAGTCGCCAAGTACATTGCCCGCTCTCCAGCGCATCCTGCGCTCGCGCGGCGTCGAGGGACTGATGCTGCTGCCAATGAAAACTCCCCGCTCGTTTGTCGACACGCTCGACTGGAGCGACCTCGCCGTGGTGACAACGACCTACGGCGTGCTCGCGCCGGAATTTCATCGCGTCGTTCCGCATCAATTCGGCAACGCCCTCCGCATCTGCGAACGCCTGGCCGGCGCCGGCTATCGCAGGATCGGTCTCGTGCTCCCCGCCGAGCACGACCTGCGCGTGCATCATAGTTTCTCCGCGGCGGTGGCGTGGCAGAATCTGATCGGAGGCACGGAACTCGTACGGCCGCTGATACACTCGGGCGACTTCCCGCAGAAAGCGGCCGTACAACGCTGGTTCAAACGCGAGCGGCCCGACGTGATCCTCGCCGCCGGTGATAAGGAGTGCCGTCCGATCGCGCAACAACTCGGCTTAAAAGTTCCGGGCCGCGTGGGCTTCACGAGCGCGAACAAGGCGGGCCAGTCCATTTTCGCCGGCATCGAGGAACGCCCCGAAGAAATCGGCGCGACCGCGATCGAGCTGCTCGCCGCCATGATCCAGCGCGGCGAAAAAGGGATACCCGCAGTGCCACGAGTGACGATGATCGACGGCCGATGGATCGAGGGCCGCTCGGTGCGTCCCCGGCTGAAAGCACCTCTGAAGGCCGCCGCCTCGTGAGCAGGGCCGCGGCAGCGTTCCACGATCTACCGCTCCGACGCCAGGTCACCCGATAGAGCGGCGGCCATCTCGTCCGAGCGGGCCTGCATTACATAACCGTGCCGAGAGCTTTGAAAACCGCCGCCCGCTCGCATGCGACCGCGCGGACGTCCGCGAACGGCAGCAGCGGGTCGGCCGTGCTCCCTTGGCTCTTGATCGCGGCGGTGACCGTCCTCATATATAGTCCGGCGCTGGGCGCCGGCTTCATCTGGAACGACCCGGACTACGTCACGCGTTCCGCGCTGCAGTCGGTGGGGGGGCTGGCGCGCATCTGGGGTGCGCTCGGTGCGACGGAGCAATATTATCCCGTGCTTCACACCGCGTTCTGGGTGGAGCATCGCCTCTGGGGCGACCTGCCCTGGGCTTATCACCTGCTCAATATACTCCTGCACGCGACCGCCGCGATCCTCCTCGGACTGACGCTCCGGAGCCTGCTGAGAATCGCGCCGGTAAACACTGTCGAACACGCACCGCCGGGTTCGCTATATAGTACCGCGCGCTATCCACGTCCGGAATGGCTGGCCGCGTTGCTCTTCGCGGTCCACCCGGTCGCTGTCGAATCGGTAGCGTGGGTATCGGAAGAAAAGAACACTCTCTCGACCGTGCTATATCTTCTGGCCGCCCTCGCCTACCTGCGATTCGAACGGGAGCGACGGGGCACGACCTATATACTCGCGACGCTCCTCTTCGTCGCCGCGTTGCTGAGCAAAAGCGTTACCGCCACCCTCCCCGTGGCGCTGCTCCTGGGGCTCGCCTGGCGGCGGGGGCGCATTGGCTGGCGGCTCGACGTGCGTCCGCTCGTGCCGTGGTTCGCGCTCGGTGCGGCGGCAGGGCTGTTCACCGCCTGGGTGGAGAAAACCTATGTCGGCGCACAGGGCGCGCTCTATGAACTCTCGGGATGGCAGCGCGTCCTCCTGGCGGCGCGCCAGCTCTGGTTCTATCTTAGCAAGGACCTCTGGCCGCACCCGCTCATTTTTATATATCCCAGGTGGACCATACATCCCGCTGGGTTGATCGAGTGGTCGGCGCTGGGAGCGGCAGTGCTCGCAACGGGGATGTTGTGGAGACGGTCTCGAGCGGGGTTCGTGGCTTGGGCATTTTTCGTGGTGTCGCTGTTTCCGACGATGGGATTTTTCAGCGTATATGCTTTTCGATACTCGTTCGTCGCAGACCACTGGCAGTACCTGGCCGCGATCGGCGTGATCTCACCCGCTGCGTTCTGGCTCGCGCGTCGCCCCGCGCTCGGGCTCGCAGTCGCGGCCGCGCTCGGCGCACTGAGCTGGAGCCGCGCGCAGGTATATCATGACAGCGAACGGCTCTATCGAACCACCCTCGCGCAGAACCCGGAGTGCTGGATGGCGAGCCAAAATCTTGCCAGCCTGTTGCTCGACGCCGGCCGCCCCGCCGAGGCCATCATACAGTTCCGGGAAACGTTGCGCATCGCACCCACCCTCGCCGACGCCGAAAATAATCTTGGCATCGCGCTCGAGTCGGTCGGGCGGCGCGAGGACGGTCTGGTGCACGTGCGGCGCGCGATCGCACTCAAACCCGATTACGCGCAGGCCTATCTCAATCTCGGCGAGATGCTGCTCGACGAGAATCGCGCCAGCGAAGCACTGGAGCCGCTGCAAACAGCTGCGGCGCTGAGTCCCGATATTGCCACGGTTCAGGACAAGCTGGGGGTTGCGCTCGCGGCGACGGATCACTGGGCCGAGGCGGTTGCCCATCTGCAGCTGGCGATCCGGCTCGAGCCCGAACTGGCCGATGCGCATTTTCGCCTCGCCCTCGTATATTGGCATCTCGGGCGGCAAGCGGAAGCCATCGCCGAGCGCGCCGAGGCGCTGCGGCTGAACCCTGCCCTGCCGCGATGAAACCCCCGCCGAGCCGCATCTTGCCCGCTCATCCTAATCCTACACCGTCGCGAGCTCTATACTTTTGGCCGCAGCTCTGGCCGGTGCTCGTGATTGTCCTTGCCGGCTGGTGGGTATATATGCCGGCGCTGGCCGGCGGCTGGATCTGGGACGACTATCCTTATATCGTTCAGAATCCCGCTTTGACCACGCTGGCCGGACTGCGGTCCATCTGGTTCGCCCCGACCGGTGTGAACTATTTCCCGGTCACGTTCACCGTCCAATGGCTCCAGTGGCACATCTGGGGCGACGCGCCTCTCGGATATCATATAACGAATCTCACGCTGCACCTCGGGAACAGCCTGCTTCTTTGGCGGGTTCTGTCCCGCCTGGGCGTGCGACGGGCTTGGCTGGGCGGGCTGCTTTGGGCGATTCACCCGCTCGCAGTCGAGTCGGTCGCGTGGATTTCCGAGCTGAAGAACGTGCTCGCCCTCGGACTCGTACTCGCGGCCCTCGAAGCCTGGCTCGACTTCGCCGCCGGCGGCGCGCG
This sequence comes from uncultured Verrucomicrobiae bacterium, assembly GCA_963800005.1. Lineage (GTDB taxonomy): Bacteria > Verrucomicrobiota > Verrucomicrobiia > Opitutales > Opitutaceae > CAWCZH01. Next base: position 20,124 of record CAWCZH010000007.1, on the reverse strand, counting down.
GCGCTCCTATATACTCGCCCTCGCCTTTTATCTGCCGGCGATGTTGAGCAAAAGCACCGTCGTGATGTTTCCCGCGGCGCTGCTGCTGGTCATGTGGTACCAGCGCCGACGCCTTCGGTGGCGAGATATATACCTCGTCGCGCCATTTTTCGTGATTTCACTCGGACTGGGGATCGTAACGGTGCACTTCGAGCATCGACGCGCGATGGCCGGGTTGCCCGCCGGTGATCCGCTTTTCGAGCGTCTCGCAGGCGCGGGCGCGGCGCTCGGATTCTATCTATATAAAAGCGTCCTGCCCGTCGGCCTGTCGCCGATCTACGCCAAGCCGCCGCTGCCGTATCCGTGGCTCTGGCTATTCGCTCCTTGGGCTATATTAATCGGCCTCGTCGCCGCGCTCGCCCGGGGGCATCGGGCGTGGTCGGCGGCTTTGGTGCTTGGGCTCGGCTGGTTTTTGCTCAATCTGATTCCTACGCTCGGCTTCATCCCGATGGCCTATCTGCGCATCGCGCGCGAGGCGGATCATTTTGCCTATATGGCGTTGCCGGGAGTCGTCGGTCTCGCGGTCGCCGGCCTCGCCCTGCTGGTCGAGCGCCTCGATCGACATGCGCGCATCGTCATCTTCGTCGTTGGTTCGGTGGTTGTGGTTTTGCTCGGCTCGGTTGCGCGTGACGATGCGCGCGTATATGAATCCGAGCGGACCCTCTGGAGCGCGGTGTTGGTTTCCAATCCGGCGTCGTGGCTCGCGCACAATCACCTCGGTGCCGTCTGGATGCGCGAGCGGAAGCTCGAGCTTGCCCGAGAGGAATTTGCCGCGGCGGTTCAACTCGCGCCGGAGTACGTCGAGGCGCACAACAACTTGGGTCTCGCACACGAGAGCGCCGGCGAGCTGCCGCAGGCGATCGCTGAATTCGAGCGCGCCCGCGCGCTGCGGCCCGGGGATCCCGCGGCCCGGCACAATCTCGCCGCCGCTCACGCGCTGCGGGGCGCGGAACTGCTCCGGGAGAATCGCCCCGCCGACGCCACCCTCGCCTTCGCGCAATCGCTGCAGCTCGAGCCCGATAGCTATACGGCGCACAACAACCTGGGCATTGCGCTCGCCCACCTCGGAAACTTTCCCGAGGCGATCACGCAATATGAAGCGGCACTCCAGCTCAAGTGGGACTACCCGGAAGCGCTGACCAATCTCGGGAACGTCCTGCTGCGCTCCGGGCGCACGTCGGAAGCTGTGGCCCGCTATGAGGCGGCGCTGCGCCTCGCGCCGCAATATGCGCCGGCGCGGGACAATCTGCGGATCGCCCTCTCGCTGCTGTCCCGCGCCGGGCGCTGAAACTCAGAAGGTCGTCGAGGCCTCGAGCGTGAAGTTCATCGGCGCCCGGAATTCGCCGAATATATTGGGATACTTCGTGCGGGCCGCGGACGTATAGTCCCCATTATACGGCGCCAGGTGCGTGCCGGGGCTGTTGTAAATGATCTCGCGCTGGTTCAGCAGGTTTTGGATCCGCAGGTTCACGAACATGCTCCGGCTTCCCCAATAGGCGAAGTGGTAGCCGATCGTCCCGGTGGTCCGCGTGTAACCGGAAACTGTGATCGGCGTATAGGGACTCGCGTTGGGCGCAACGATGGCAGTCGCAGGGTTCGCGGGGTTGGGGATCGTGTTGCCCACCGTGTAATCGACAATATTGCGGCCGCGGTATTGCACGCCGATGCCGAGGTCCAAACCCTTCACGATCCCGTGCTGAAATGTATAGTCAGTGAAGAAGTTCAACACCGGCGCCCGGGCGATGAGCTGCTTGCCAGCCACGATGGACCCCTTGGCGGCATATATATTATTGTAGGCATTGACCGCCGCCGTCTGGTCGAGCGCCGTCGTGCTCGACACGTTCGGGTTAACGACGGCGAAACCCGGGGCGCCGTTCGGTTGCTGCGTCGTGTCCAACGAGCCGCCGTCCTGCTGCAGGATCGTGATCAAATCCTGCTGGTGCCCCTTGATATATCCGAGCAGGAGCGGATCCGCATTGAGGTTATACAGAAATGGGAACGAGAGGCTGCCCGTCATGCGCCAACCCCGAGCGGGATTTGCCGTGACCTCGATCTCGTCACCGACGGCGAACTGGTCCGTCGTGTCGTTCAGTCCGCCGATTGGAACCGGTATATTAAGCGCGTTGTTCCCGGACGTCGCTCCCGTCGGCCGGTAACTCAGCAGCGAGATCAGCGGAGACGACAGCGTGTTGGGCACGGTGTGGTTGCCCGTCGAGTAATTCCAATAGTGATTGTAGCTGATCAGGAACACGCCTCCGGGCACCGCATAACGGGCGCCCAAGTCGAAGCCGTGTGCCTGGATATTCGGCAAGTTCGTGTTGTCGATCTGCGGCGTCGTCACCGAGTTTGGGGTGAACGTGCTCGAGATATCACCGATAAACGAGATCCCCTGCGTTATATGCAGCACGGTCGCGAGCGACTTCGTGATGCCTTTGCTCGTGTTCAGCTTCGGCGCATTGTAGTCATCCTGGAAGCGGTCGCCGGCATATTGCGCCAGCGGGATCGGCACGCCAAAGGCGTTGTTGGCAGTGGGACGTGACACCGCATGAGTCGCAGGACCGGTCGCGTTCCCATTGGCGTCCTTCGGGACATACATCAGAGTCGTCCAATCGGGCGGCGCGTCCGGACGCCAGATGATCTGGCTGCCGTTCCAGTTGGAGGGATATTGCCCCTCGTTCATCGCGCTTCGAGTATATACGCTGGTGATGTCGTCGCGCACGCCGAGTTGAAACACCGCGCGGCCATGCAGCAGTTTCGCGTTGAGCGCGAGCAGGCCAAAGGCGTCGTGCTGCACGCTGTCGCTCGGGCTCGTGCCGAAAGCTTGCGTGACCCACTGCGGGGTGATCGTCGTGTTAACACCCGTGAGCGGGTTCACATAGCCGATCGGTCCGGACGGCGGGGCGTAGCTTCGGTCATCATATAGGTAGGTGCGCGTGCGGAGGCCGTCGGTGTTGCCCCACTGGCGTTGGTCGCCGTTTTGTTCGACCGACAGGATCCGGCCGCGATTCGAAGAATAGGTCTCGTTGTCCGAAACGACTGCGTTCACTTGGTAAGCGCCCCATTTGCCGAAATCGTGCGAATACGCGGCGGCCAGGCGGACCGAGTCATTGTTGCGCGAGTGATATCCATATTGGTAACTCGAGTCGCCGTACGGCTGCAGGTAGTGCGGATCGGGCGCTCCGTTCGGCAGGACTTGGTTGATGTCGATGAATATATTCTGCGCGCCGCTCTGGACGTTGTGGTTGATGTTGATCGAGTGATTGACGTTCCCCGCCAGCTGGAAAAAGAAATCCCCCTCGCGCTGCTCGATCGAGAGATCCAGATAATTGTAAAACTGCTTCAGGTTCGGGACCTTCTGCGCGTTGTCGACCTGCTGGGAAGGCAGGCGAAACTTCGAGTGCGCGACCGCGTTCGAGAAGCGGTCGTTGAAAAGATCGTAGGAGCCGATGATGGGCTGACCCGAGCTGGCGAATGAGACATTCCCCGCGTTGTTATAGGTATAGTATCCGGTGGGGGAATTCGCAGTGTATATGGGAGTCGTCGCCGTGGCGCCCGCGCCGAGCGTCGTGAACGCGTTCGTATAGGACATGATTGCGTTGGCTCCCGACAGCCGGTCGTACAGGAAGTAATTGCTGGCGAGTCGCTGCACCCCCTGGTCATTGCCGCCATTGGTCAGCGTGGTGCCTCCGGCGGAAGTCTGACCCGTCGGCGTCACGCTGTTGGGCACGACGTTGAACACGGTCTTGCCGTCCCATCCAGCGAAGTTGTCATTCAATGTATAGAACGATTGAAGCACATCCTGCTGGCCACGCTCCACGCTGCTGCGAATTTCGGTATTCTTGAACGGCTTGTACGTGATGCCGGCATACCCCGCCCGGTTCGTCTTGAAGTCCTCCTGCCGCCAGCCGTTCTGCGTATCATATACTCCGTTCAGCCGGATCGCGAGCTTCTGGCCGATAAGGGGCTGGTTCACGTCGATGCTCGCTCTATATTTGTCCCACGAGCCCGTCAGAACGTCCACCGATTGGAACGCGTGGTCCGTTCGCGCCATCTTGAACAGCGTGATGCTCGTCGCCTGCAGGCCTCCAAGGCCAAAGAGCACCGAGTTGGGGCCGCGCCCTATATCATAACGCTCCACGTCGAAACTGTCGCCCGGCGAGAAGTATTGAAAGAAGTTCGCCTGGCGAAATGTATCCGGCGCGCCGCCACCGCGCGTCGTGTTTAGAACCGGCAGATTGAACAGGTAACCGCCACCGGAGCCGTCGAGGCCGAGAAACGAATTCGTCGACCAGTCGAGCGCATCGCGCAACTCGTGCAAGCCGAGCGCCTGGATCATCTCCTGATTCAGCACCTGATACGGCGCCGCGGTGTCCGCGAGCGGCGTCGCAAGGCGGCCGCCCGAATAGGTATCGGCGGCGGCAAACCCGCGGTCGCGCGAGGAGTCCACCTGAAAGGGCGTGAGCGTGACGGTCCCGCCCGCGGTGCCTTGCAGATCCGCCTGCATGACGGCCATCTCGTCCGGCTCGAGGACGCCGTCGTGGTTCGTATCATATTTCGCGAGCTGCTCCGGCGTCACGTGGGAGGGGGCGACCTGAGCGGCGACGGGGACGATGGCGGCGGCAAAACAGCACCAGGCGGCAATGGCCGCGAAACGGAACAGGCGAAGATCGGAAAGCATATATCGGTTCATGGCGGTTGGGGTGGGGAAAACGGGATCGATCACTCGACCCCAGGTGGAAGGGGCATTTCACAAGGCCGTGACGCTGGCAACGGTTAGGTGGGTTTACAGTAAATACTGGATTGGATCAGGGACAGGAAAACAGCCGGTCTATATATTACTTCGTCTGCGTTTTGATATAGCTCCGTATCGGCATGGTCGCCTGGTTTTGCTCAGGCGAGAGAAGAGAGCTGGGCGCGTGACACCTCGCCGGCCAGCGTCGCACCCGAAAGATAGCGGCGCGTCTCCGCGACCATCATATTGCCGAGACGCCGACACTCTGGGCCGAGGCTTCCGGCGATATGAGGCGTGACGATCACGTTGGGCAAATGGAACAGCGGCGAATCCGGTGCGGGCGGCTCCGGGTGCGTGACGTCGAGGAGCGCGAACAAATCCGGCCGCCGCGCCAGCGTCGCAACCAACTCGGCTTCGTTTACGACCTGACCGCGCGCCGTGTTGATGAAAGTCGAGCCGGGTTTCATCTGCGAAAACAGCCGGCCATCGAGGAGATGGATGGTCTCGGGCAGGAGGGGCGTGTGACAACTGACGACATCCGCGCGCCTGAATATATCCTCGAGCGGATGCAGTGTGACGCCGAGGCGCGCCGCATCGGCCGCAGAGACGAGCGGATCGTACGCGATCACTCGGAGGTCGAAACTTTTGAGGTGTTGCGCGACGAGACGTCCCGTGCGGCTGAGCGAGACGAGTCCGACGGTCGCGCCGAACGCGCCCGGCATGGTCTCGTCCTCCTTTCGGAAACGCCGCTCGAAACGCACCTCGCGCGCGCGCTGCCAGCCGTGCTTCAGGCTGAATAATATTTGAGCGAGGGTGAACTCCGCCACGGGGATGGCGTTCATCGCCGCCGCGCAGGTCACGCGCACGCCGCGGTCCCAGAACGCATCGGTCACGAAACTCTTCACCGAGCCCGCCGCATGGAACACCATTTCAAGCGCAGGGAAATGCGCGAGGAAGGCCTGATCCATCACCGGTGTGCCCCACCCGGAGAAAATCAGCCGGACGTCACGCAGCCGCGATCCGCCCTGACCCCAAGTGTCAGCGGTCAGCGGCGGCGCGATGAACTCGACCCGCGTTGCGAGTTCGCGGCGCTCCTCTGGACTGAACACGACGGCCAGGCTCTCCGGCTCGAGCAAGTATATAGCAGGGGGTTTTGGTGAAGTCACGGATAGCCGCGCGCGCGGGTGAAGCAGGACAGCGGGGACCGGCGCATCATCCGAACCGCGGCGGGCGCTTCGAATCCTTTTGATGTATACAGTAAACTTTATTACCACGTGGGCCCTGCAGGGGCGACGCGACGGCGGGCGTTCGGAAACCTCAGCCGCCAGCCGGCGTCACCCAGAGCGCCTGTCCGCCCGCGACGGCGAGCGGCACATCCAGCACGCGCGTGGCGTCAACCGGCTCCGTCGCGACCCGCACGTGGGTCCGCGTCGCCACCCCCGGGTCGTCGCGATAGACATGCGCTATATACTTCCGCCCCGGCGGAAGAAAACCCAGTGAAACCGTGAGGGTCCGCGCCGTCGCGCCGTTGACCGTACCGACAAACCAGTCGTCGCCCCGCCGACGCGCGACGGTCGCGAATTCCCCGATCTCGCCGTTCAGCACACGCGTCTCGTCCCACACCGTCGGCAGCTCGCGAAAAAATTCGACCTCGGGCTCGCCGTGGTAATCGGACGGCTTGTCGTACCAGAAGATCGACTGCAACGGGCTGAACGAAATGACCGCCATCGCGAGCTGGTGCGCGTGCGTCGTCTTCAGGCGATGATCGTAATAGCAAATGGTATAGTCCGCGGCGCCGCTTACATACCGGGTGAACGGCAGCGTGCAGTTGTGCTCGGCCGTCGGGAAATGCTCGTTGCCGCGCACACCCTCGACGGTGAGGAGATTCGGATAGGTTCGGCTGCCACCTGTGGCGCGATAGCCGTCGTGTATATCCAGCACCAGGTGGTGCGCGGCCGCATGCTCGATGGTCTCGGTGATCCACGCGGTTTCCGCCTGCGGACCGACGTCCACGAACCCGATCTTCGCGCCGCGCACACCCCACTGCTCGAACATCTCGAATATATGATCCCGGTCGCGCTTCACCTGCCGGCGGTCCACATACAGGATCAATCCGACATTTCGCTCGCGGCCGTACCGCACGATTTCCGGTATATCGAGATCAGGTGCGCGCACCTTCACCTCGCCTGCGGCTTCATATTCGACCGGGCCGTACCACTTCCAGTCGAGCAATACGTAGCGGATGCCGGCCCGCGGCGCAAAGTCGATGATCGCCTTGGAATTCGCGGTCGTCAGGGTGGTGTCGCGCATCGCTTGCCCCGGCTGGATCCAGGCGGTGTCGCGCAGGGCCGATGGAGGATTCAAGTTAAGAATCATATAGCTCCGCTCGAGGAGATCGCCCGGCCGGCGGCCGACCACGACGAAACGCCAGGGACTCGACTCGCCCGCCTGCAGCGTCGCATTCGGATCGTGCCGCTGCCCGAATTCCTTCGAGTCGAGATTCGAACTGGTTCCCCCGAGCGCAGACACCAGCGCACCGAGGCGCGCGCGCGAAGGCGAAAGCAGCATTCGCGGAAAAGATGTATTATCCGCCTCCGCCACCGCCGCGAACCGTCCGTCCGGAAGGACCAGCGTGAGCGGCCGCTCGCCGTAATCGGCCATGTCGGGAATGCGCGCTCGCCGGTACTCGCCCTCCGTCCCGTGTTCCTCGTAGCCCTCCGTGTCCGTTGGGAAACGAAACTCGGTGCGCTCGCCGGTGAACTGGAACGTCGCGGCCGCCTGGGTTGGGAAAGTATATTGCAGCGCGAGCCCCTCGTCATACGCGCGCAGGGTGATCTGCATTTTACGGCCGGTGGACGCCTGGACGAGCGACACTTTCAACTCGTGGTAGCGATCCGGCACGGTGCTCCGCTCGCCGAGCGCGTTGTGCCAGGTCGTGTCCCGGGAGCTCTCGGTGTGTCCGACAATCGCGAATCCGCCGAGGAGATCCGGCTCGAAGCCGAGACGCGAGGCGAGCAGGAGCGGCCTTCCCAAATAGTTCGCGGTATATGCCGGCACCCCACCCGCCTCCAATGTGAACTCCGCAGCGACCTCGCCGTTCGGGGAACTCACCCGCTCCGCCGCAGCCAGACCGCCGGCCGAGAGCGCCAACGCTATAAAGCACACGAGTGATTTTATATTCATGGAAGTTTCAGCAAGACCGTCGAACGCGGGCCGACAGCGAGGCTGCCCCCCGCTGCGTCCCGGCCGGATACCAATTCGCGCGCGCCCGCAAAAGCGGCGGGCACGACGAGATCGAAGGTCCGATCCTTCGTCAGGTTCATCGCCACCAGGTAGGGTCCATACTGCAGAATATAGAACGTGCCCTTGCCGGCGTAGACGCTCTCGTCCCCCGGCTGGAAAATCGCACCCTCCGGGATCCGTGCGATCGGAAGCTGCTCACCGGCCTCGGCCAGATGCCTCGTGACGGGATACTTCGGGCCGCCGTTGCCCCCCTTCCCGACCACACGATCGGCCCGGGTATAGGACAAGCCGCTCGAATCGAATCGGGTTTCCTCGTGGACGACGGCAATGCGGTCGAGCTGCGGGGTTATATAGTGGACCCGTGCCAGCCGGTTGATGCCCTGATGCGCCCGCCAATAAAGCGCAATATACAGCCGGTCCTCGCCGTGCTTCACCGCCAGCACGCCGTCCTCCTCGTCCGAGAAAACGAAATCCGGCTGCCCGGGGGTCATCGGGAGCCGGGCTGCCACCGGAGGCAACCCGCGGAGGGTTTCATATTGGTCTGGCACGCCGAGCAGACCCGCGGTCACGCGTAGTCCGCGGTCCTGCATGCGTTCGCGAACGGATGCGAAGAACTGGTTGTCCGCCAGCATCTGCTGCACGTACCCGATCGCCTCGGGGTCAAGCGTTGAGGTGGCTGAATATAAACACGATCCATCCCACGAGTTCCGCTCCGCATAGGTGACGTCACCGGGGTAATGACCGGGGTCGCGCCAACCGACGATCGCCTCGATTCGCATGGCCCGAAAGCCTTCGTCGTCGGGCAACGGGTACCGGAAATATGAACGGGCGTGGCCCATGCGTTCGAGTTGCGCGAGGATGCGGGGATCGCCTGGCTGTCCCTCCGCGGGGCGGGTGGCTTCATATATCGTCGTGACCCAGTCGAGCACCTCGCCGTAATATCCGACATACCCGAGCTCCTTCGTCAGCCCCTTCGCGGTCACCTCCCAGTAGTCCGGACCGACGCCCCACGCGCGTCCTCCAGTCTCGCGCGGCCCATCGATCGCGCCCGCGTCTGAATCGCGCCAGGGCTGCAGGCCGACGGATTCATAGAGGTATCGCTTCACCTGGTCCTCGGGCATCGCCTGCGCGGGATCGAGCAGCGCGACGGCGCGGTTCGGCAGGTAGATTCCATACAGGTCGTTGATCATCGTCTGGTTCGTATAGAGACGGCGGTGCCGCCGGTGCCATTCCCGGCAGGCGACGAGCATCTCAACATAAGCCGCGCGACGCGTCAGGCGCGCACCGCGACCGTCCGCAATCAGCTCATCGAAGGCCGGGGATAGATTGCGGCCGACGAGGCGCAATATATCGCCGGAAGGCCCCAGCCCGAACCAATCGGGATTGGGCGTGACCGGGTCCGACTCCGCGAGATGCGGGTTGGCGCGATACGCGACGAATGTATGGTCGAGGCTGCGCACGAGCTGCGCCAGCGCGGTCTGGCTTTGGAACGCTGACGTCCATTTCACGCCGTAGGCCCGCGCAATGAACTCGGCCTGCATCTGGTCGAGCGGCTTGGGCAACGCGAGGAGCCGCCGCACCTCGCCGTCGACGCGTTGCTTCAACTGTACGAGCACCTCCGGCCCGGGGCCCGGGCGCACGGGCGGATTGGTGACCGGTGCGCCCTGCGTCTCGTTGGACGGCGGCTCGAACCACCCGTTCGTGTGAGTATATATGGAGTATATCCCACGCGTCGGCTCCGTCATCGCGTGCTGAAAGCGTTCGAACGTTTCTCCATACGGCCACATCGGGCCCGAGCTGCGGATTTCACATTGGATCGCGGTCTTTCCGCGCGTGAGCTCCTCGGGCAACGGCGTCGTTGTATAGTAGAAGCGTCCGGGAAATCCGGGCCCGCCGCCGCCAATATCGAGGATGTCGATGTCGCCAAGATGGCGGTAACCCACCTGCTTGCCCTCGCAATATAGAACGAGGCAATCGAGTGTCACGTCAGAGCCCCACAAACGCAGTGTCGCGTAGTTGGCGCGCGCCGGGTCGACCTTCAGGACAAATTTCATCGACCCGCCCTCCCAGGACGCCGGCTTCACAGGCAGCAGACGCCGCGCCGGCTGATTGAGTGCGCCGGCAAAGACCGCCGCATCGCGGGCTTCGAAGGCGTGCGCCCGCTCGGAGGCCGGATCGCCAAACGTCACGCTGTCGACAACCGGAGTCACCTCGCCGCGGACCGAGGCGGCCAGCGTCAGGTGAATCGCGAGAAGCAAGGCCGGCACGATTTTATTCATAGCTCTGGCAGCGCGCTGTATATCTAGATGTCCAGTGGTGGGCTCCGAGTTCGTCCTTCGCGCCACCACGAGCAGCAATTCGACTCACGTCGCTCACGGCGTCAGATTGAAGCTACGTTTCACGAGCGGCGCCTCCTGGATTTTCGGCTCGGCGCCTCGGCCGAATTGCCAGGCAACCACGGTGACCGAAACGGGAAGTTTCGCGTGAGGAGGAATCCGAGTGAAACGCAGGCGATCGCCGTCGATCTCCGCCGGACCCTCGCGTATATAGAAACGCACTTTGAGTCCCGAACTCGACCTCGCCAGCAAGCGCAGCTCCTTTGCGCCGACCGGCCGATCGGCGATCGGCTCGAACGTAATTTGCTGCGGAGCGCCCTCTCGATTCGTCGGCAATTTAAGCAACGCCTGCTGGACCGCGCTCTTATATTCACGATCACCCGCCTGCTCCGCGAGAAGCCATATATCACTATTGCGCCGGTCGATCGTCGAACGCGTGCGGTCGAACTCCACCTGGAACGTGTCGGCGGAAATCTGGCGGACCGGGCCGGTGATCACCGACAACCGGATCGGGCCACCACCCACGGCGTGGCCGAGCGGCATTCCCACGGGCAGGCCGGTCCAGCGGGCGAGGTTCGGCGAGCCGCTCTCGACCTTGGTGAGAAACGTCGTGCCGATACGAAACGTGCCTGCGTCATCGATTGGCCGGAACTGCAGGTTCACCTGCTGATGCGTGGCCGTTTGCGGCACCTCCGCGCCGTCCTGGATATAGCCCAGCAGCTGCGGCTTCCGTCCGAACTGCGCCGCGCGGTAGTCTTGCGTCGCACGCGCCATCTCCTCGTCAAAAGCCCAAAACGCATTCGACCGGTCTTCGCTATATACACTGGCCGGGGCGGGCGCCATTGTCCGCGGACGGTCCAGGTACCAGCGCTCCACGAGCCACCCTCGAGCCGGATCGACCGGCCGCAAGGGCACCGCTCGGTCTAACGGTGCGTCCGCGGGGAGCCGTTGCTCGACCGCCTTGCGAATATACATCTCGAGAAATGCCCGCAGCTCCGGCGACGTATCAAAATGCCCGCGGCCGGGCTCGGCCAGCAACGCGATCGGCGCGCGCGGGTGCTCCCGGCGAAACGCCAGCGCCGGTGCGAGGCGGCTGTCGAGCCATTCATATTCGCCCATCACCATCAGGCCCGGCACCCCGTCGATCTTGCGATCACCCCACTCTATATTGGGACGTCCGTAGCCGGTAAGATTGGTGCGGGGCGCGTCGCCGTGGACAGAGATGATCGCGAGCGTGCGACCGGGATTCCATGCGGCAAAATTCCACGGGAACGTGGCGCAGGCTGAGTGTCCGATCGGAACCGCTGGCGCGAACGCGAGCTCACTATAGCCCGAGCGATCGGCGAGATCGCGCATCATCTGCTCGAAGCGTTCGCCCGCGCCGTGGTTGAAATCGAATGGCCCGTCAAAGGGCGGTGTGACCCAGACCTCCGCGAGCCCGAGAGCTCCGAGCGTGCGGCGCATCCCGGCATCCTCGAGCAGGCCCTGCTCGATCATATTGTGCTGTGCGACCACCACGGCGCGGACGCGCGCGCAATCCGGCGGAATCCACAGGAACGCCCGCCCCTCCCCCATGGGCACCGACCATTGCCACTCCGCCGCGGAGGCGGACGCGATCAAGGCGGCCCAGACGAGCCCCGCCCGCAGGCTTCTCATTGTATACATGTTATATGTAAAGGCACCCCGGGTCGTCGCTCGACGCGGCCAGTTCGGCCGGGCGAGAGAACCCGAGCGGGCCTGTTCGCTCCTGCCGACGACGCGCCGCACGCGCTGGCATGATATATCTGCGATTTACGCGCGACCCGCATCCGGCCTCGCTTGTTATATACATTGCGAACCCGGCGGGCATCATTACGGGTTCTCCTCGTCGAGGAGCACGAGCGACCAGGGCTGCAGGGTGCGTTGAAGAGACACACGCCCGGTCGCGTCGGCGACGATTGTTTCGCGGCGCGTCGCCCACGCCGCCTCGCGCAGCTTGGCGGTTTCTTCGCGCGTCGGCGCATCGGGATGGCCGATGGCGTCCCACGCGGCCACCGCGTTGCCGTGTTCCGCGTCGAGCGTCTCCATCCGAAAGCGCGCGCCGGCCCGTAGCCCATTGAGCTCGAGGCGCAGCTCTGTCGGACGCCCGACACGCAGGTTGCTCTCGGCGACGGCGCGCGAACCGCCGGGGACGGTGAGCGTCATCTCTGGCGGATAATGATATATCAAGGCGGTGAGCCGGCCGTCCACCCGGTGACGCGTCACGATGGCTCCGGGCGCGTCCGCGATCTTCTCCTCGCCTAATGTATCCAGATATCGATACGCGTGAAACGCGGGCTTCACGATTCCTTGAAAGTTGACCAGTCCGAAGCCGCCGTGGAATGGCGTGGCGCCCGCGCCGGCCTCCTCGAATATATCCGTGAACGTCCAATATGAAAGCGAGTCCACGAGCCCGGCCGACTCGAGATTTGCCTTCACGATATAAGTCGCCGCCGGCACCGAGTCGTGGGTGGCGTCACGCGAGGACGGCGTGGAACTCCACTCCGTCAGATGTATCGCCGCCTTCGGGAACGGGCTGGCATCGACTATATTCCGCAGCAGGCGCAGATCGTTGCGGGTCGCGTCGACCTGCCGGGTCAACATATGCCCCTGCCCCGCTTCATCGAGGGCCCAGTCGGTCGGATAGGGATGCGTGGAGAAAAAATCGACCGGTACTTTTTGCTCGGCGCAATACGCCATAAACTCCTTCAGCCAGACGGGCCGCCACGGGAGTTGCTCCGAATGCAAGGGGTCCGCGAGGGCGATGAGCTTTGAACGCTGCTGCGTCTCCCCGTCGAAGCGGCCGTCCGCGACGAAATTACTGGTGGCCGGCCCGCCGACGCGGAGGTCTGCATCGACGGCTTTCAGCGCGAGGGCGGAAACGCGATAGAGTTCGAAATATTGGGACCGGGTGCCGCTCCAGAAGCCGTGAAGGTCGGGTTCGTTCCATATTTCGAAATACCAGCGCCGCACCTCCGCCGGGCCGTAACGCGACTCGCAATGCCGCGCGAAGTTTGCGACGAGGTCCGCCCATTTCCCAAAATCCCCCGGAGGCGAAGAGTTCGCTTTCCACCAGAACGTGGAGTTGTCGTCCGAAGCGAGCGCCTTCGGGCTAAAACTCAACTCCACAAACGGCCGGACGCCGATGGCCAGCATGCGGTCGAAGAGGTCGTCAATATATTGCCAGTTATATAGCGGCTTTCCGCCGGCCTCGCGGTAGACAAACATGTCGTCGTGAAACAGCCCGTGGAAACGGACATACTGGAACCCGCAGGTATCGTGCACGAATTTGAGCTGCTCGAGCCAGCCGGCGCGCAGGCCCTCGTTCGCGCGACCGGCGCCGACGCACACGCTCCAAAAATGAACGAGCGGCGCGCCGGGCTGGTGCGCTTCCGCCTCGATCCGAATCTGCGCGTCGGCGGGGTTGCTGCCGCCAAAGAGTGCGACCACGGCGACCATCGTTTGATATAGTCGATGGCCCCCGCAGGTCCTCGGTGGTGGCGCGTCCGAGCGGCCGGACCTCGCGATCCAGCGAAGCGCGGTATATAGAGCGCCCGACCTCGGATCAGGGTGCATGACGGGAGATCAGCACGTCCTGCGACTCGGCTTCATATTGCGATGTCGCCACCTGGCCGTTCACCCGCACCTCGGCTGGAGGCTGCGCGGCGTGGATCCGGACATGCATGACGGGCTGCCCGCTGAGCACGACGTCCAGCCGTCCCGGCGCGGCCGTCTGCCAGGTCGTATATACTTTCGAAAGCGAATCGAGCAGCACGGTGTGCTCGCGCCGAAGATAGCTGCCGTCGGCAATGAAATACCGCGTGACCGCCTCCGGGTCGGCCGGGTTCGCGCCGTTGGGATACGTCAGCGCAGTGAGGTAGGCGTCCGTCTCCCAGCCATTATATTCGGTGTTTGCGTTGCGGTGGCGGATGCGGTTGTCCGCGAGTAGATTCAGCCGCACGTCCGTGGTAACTCCGCCCTGCCGGATGCGAACGCCTTCCAGATTCGTTCCCTCGAGACGCTCGAGCGACGGCAGTGCGGCCTGATTCGCCTCGGTCACAAGCGTGATCGCCGTGATGAACTTCGTCCGACGCGTGAGCTCGGCGGGCACGAGCGCGTAATAGGAATCCTTCACGTCGGGCTCGTGATCTTTCAGACCGGTCTTTTCGACGAGCCGCATTTTCTCGGGATAGTCCGTCGGCAGACCGGCGTCGGGGAACGGCTCCGGAAACAATGGGCGCACGATGATGCTCGCCGCGTTCTGGGTGACGGTGAGGTCGAGCCCGCGACGCACGGCCTTGCCGGCATAATGTAGCAGCCACTCGAACTGGCCCGGATGGAATGCCTCGACGTCGTCGATGATCAGAATGACATCGCCGATCCAGAGAAAATGCCGGTAGTTACGAACGAAGTTCTTCGACGTCGGGCCGGTGGCGTCCGCCAGTATATACCTTAAATCGCCGGCGACGATGAGCGACGAGACGGAACCGGGGAATTTTGAGCCGAAGTAGGTATCCTCGGGATTTTCGGCCTCGCCGTTGAATAGAACGACATTGTGCGCCGGACTCTGGCGATAGTAGGAATCATATTCCGGCCGGGCGTAATTCGGGTTGCCAGAGTCGATCACGATATATTCGCCGCGATGGAAGAGCAGGAAACTGCCGGTGTCGGCATGGCTGTGATTCCACGTGTATCCGGCGCGCACGCCGAGGAACGTGGAGTTCTTCGCCCACGAATCGCGCAGCATCGCCCACCCCATCGCTGTATAGTCCGTCGAGGGCGGCAGGGGTGGCGTCACGGGTGCGGCGGCGAGCTCGGCGTCGGTGGGATAATAAAGCAGGCCGAGCGGCGTGGAGCGATCGAGGCCTTCGCGATAGCTCAGCTTCTTCGTCTCGTTGAGATACCAGGCATACTCGGGTTTCCGAAAACCATTTGCCCAGAGCAGCGCGACCGGGCGGCTGCCGTCGACGTGGAGATTTCCATCACCGAAGTTCAGCGTCATCATCGGCCCGGTATTCGGATAAGACGCGTTGAGGAAAAAGTCGCCGGTGTGCTCGAGGCTCGGGATCGCGGGCGGCGGCGGACCCCCGAGCGCGTTCGTCCACGCGAGGCGAAAAAGCAGATACTGCGACATCGCGAATGAGGCGTAGTTGACGCTTTCATAGAAGCCGCCGGCCGGGTCGAAGGTCGCGGGCTTGTTCTCCAATATACTTCCGGCATAATCGAACCACTCGACGGAGCCGGCTGAGATACGCTCGAGCCAGCCCCGGGCGCGGGGTTCGTCGTCGAGCACCGCCAGCGCGCCGATGCCCGCCACGAACACGCACGCGCTCCACCAGTTGTGACCCATGGTATCCAAGGAATGGATACGTTTGTCGCCCAGCACCCAGTCGTTCAGCGTGGGCAGCACGCCCAGCTCGACGATCCCGTGCGAAATCTCGCTCCGCTCCGTCGCGGTCAGCGCGTCGGCAACGCTATCATAGCCGAGCGCTACAGTATACAGGGTCCGCGCGAGCCCGAGGCCCGCGTGCCACACCGGGTCGCGATGCAGGAGGTCCGCCTCGCCCCAATTCGCCCGCCGCACTTCGCGCAGGAGAAGATCGCGCAACCGGTCGGCGTACCGTTTGTCCCGCGTCATGCGAAACGTCAGTGCGAGCGGTTCGATTTCGTCGGAGCCAGCGCCGGCTTTCCCGAGCGCCGCGTCCGCGCGCGCGCGGATGGCATCCCAGGCGTCGCTCGAGGATTTCTCCTGCGGCAAGCGCGCCTGCAATTTTGCGACCTGGGCCGCGGTGAAGTATAAATACGGATGACTGCCGGCGAGAATGGGTCCTTCGGTGGCCGGCCCCGCGCTCGTCTCTGCCGTCGCTGCGCCGGCCTCTGGTGTCAGCAGAGCGAGCCAGAGCAACCAGCTGCAGGCGTGGAGTGCGTGTTTCAAACAACGCGGGAAGTCGAACAACCGACGACGCCCTCGCCGCTCGCGACCACACTCCGGCCCGTGCAAAGCAGCTTCCGGTTTGGAGTTCATAAAGCACTTGTCCGCGACAGCGCGCACGCGATCTGGAGCGCGATGCCGCGGGGATGAACACCGTTGCCCCGAAACGCTGTATATTCGGCCACGCGCGGGGATCATGCGACGGGCGCCACGGGCGTATATTCCGTCAGCGAGAAATAGTCGAAGTCGGCGGCGGCCCGCGTCGCGTTCAGGTCCTGCGCGCACAACCCGACAAATGCCCCCGTGAAATGCAGGCCGGCACCGTAGTCATCCGACAGCTTCGTCGCATCGATCAAGGGACCTATATTATCCCAGCGCTCGCCGTCGCGCGACGCAGCGAACTGCAACGACTCGCCAGCGAACGTCGCCCGCAGGTAGAACCGCGTCCAGTCGTTCACCGGTTGCTGCGTCTCCGCCGATATATCAAATCGCCCGCCATCGGTCTGGATCAGGCCGAGCACCCGTCCGCGGGTTTCCTCGTGGGTGATTCGCAGATAGAAATGCGTGTCCGTGTCGTACCAGCAGATCAGCCCCGCCATTTGCGTATAATGCGTGGGAGCGAATTCGACGCACGTTTCGGCAATGCTATAGACCGACGTCAGCCGCCGCGCGACGAGGCTCTGCGAAAACCGCGAGTGCATTGATTCGCGTCCGCGCAGCCGTAGCCAGCCCGGCCGCTCAGACAGCGAGAACCAGCTCGGGTCCATCGGCTCACGCAATGCGTTCCACTCGGGTCCGAGTTGCGCTATATTAAACTCGTCGCGCGCCGGCGCGGGTGGCCGTTCCGTATCTGGCCGGGCATCCCGCGGAATGGGAGCGCGCAACTGCGGCAGGACGCCTCCGGACTCAAGCCGGAGCCAGCCGTCATCGGACCAGCGTACTTTCTGAATCGCCGTTTCGCGGCCGAGTATACACCGCCGTTGAGGGCCGACGGGCCGGCTGCAGAGGTGCGCGAGGTACCATTCGCCAGCGGCCGTCTCGACGAGTTCGCCGTGGCCCGCTTTCTGCAGCGGGTAGCCGGGGTCGTGGCGCGTCGTAAGCAGCGCGGCCTCCGGGTCGAGTTCATATGGTCCGGTGATGGACCGCGACCGCGCCTGTGAGATGCCGTGGTTCCAGCTCGTGCCGCCCTCCGCCATGAGCAGGTGGTAGCCGTCGCCGCGTCGATAGAGATTCGGGCCCTCCACGAGCACGTCCTTTTCCACGAGGGTCGTCATCCGGCCGATGAGCTGCCGGAGTCGCGGATCATATTCCTGCACGACGATGCCGGCGAAACGGCCGAGACCGCTCTGGCGAAAATCCCAGCGCATATTGACCAGCCATTTTCGGCCATCGGTGTCGTGGAACAGCGAAGGATCAAAACCGATCGCGTTGAGCGCGACCGGCTCGGACCAGGGGCCGGAGATGTCGGGGGCGGTTACCAAGTATATACCGATGTCCTTGAATGGCCGGTCGAGCGCGGCGGTCCGGATCGTTGTATAGATCAGCCAGAACCGGCCGTCGGCGAAGCTCAGCGACGGCGCCCACACGCCGCACGAATCGGTGATGCCACGCAGGTTGAGCTGGGAGGTGCGGGTCAGTGCCGCCCCGACGAGCCTCCAGTGGGCGAGGTCGCGGGAATGATATAGGTTCACGCCGGGGAACCACTCGAAGCTGCTCGTCGCGATATAGTAATCGGCCCCCACGCGCAGGAACGAGGGATCGGGGTTGAAGCCGCGCAGCACCGGGTTTTCGAGCGTGGGACGGGTCATGCGATCACGCGGGCACGGCGCCCAGAATATATTGCTGTTTGCGACGGGCCACGTTGGTGAGGACCAAGCCGGCGGCGCCGATCAGGCCGCCGACGAAGACGAAGCTCAGGCGCCCCAAGAGCGGGTTTGGAATGAAAACGAGGAGAAGTATAAACGTTCCATATACGAGGCAGAGCCGTCCGAGCAGGCGATAGACCGGCTCGTCGCTGCTGCGGGCGTCGACCGCTTCGCGCACGGGCGTTTGCAGTCGCGTGAACAGCGCCTCCACGCGGGCCTGATGTTCCGAGGAACTATATCTATAGAACGCGGCCGAACCGAAAAAGCCGATGATCCCGATGAGCGACGCGCCCGCTGCGGTCACCACGAGTAGGAGATCGCTCTTCTCTTCGCCGGTGAGGGGACGTCCCGCATCGCCGATGAGCGCGGCCGCCCAGCCGGGGACATGCGCGAGAAATCCCGGGCGGTCCATTTGTGAGGCGAAACCGAAATTGGCCCACGCGGAAAACGCGAAGCTCGCGAGCGCGGTGCCCCAGGCGGACCAGGGCGGCGTGCGTTTATAGAACAGCCCGAGAAAAATCGGAATGGTCAGCGGGATGCCGAGACTGACCATGAATTGGTTTAATAAAGTGAAAACATCCGACTGCCGATATGTATTAATCAGCAGCGAGAGACCGACGATGATCGCGCCGAAGGCGAGCGTGCAGCCCTTCGAGATTTTCATCAGGTGTCGCTCGGAGGCGTCGGGGCGCAGGATGGGGAGATAAAAACTACGCACGAAGACGCCGACGTATTTATTAACCGCGGCGTCCATCTGCGTGAGCGTGGCGCCGAACATGGCACACATGAGAAGTCCGAGCAGGCCGACGGGCATGACGCGCATGGCGACGGCGACGAAGGCGCCCTCGGTGGGCTTCGCGAGGCTCGGAAAGATCGAGCCGAGATTGGGGAAGAGGACGCTCGCGGCGAGCGGCGGGATGACCCAGATGAGCGGGCCGAGCAGGCCGCCCACTAGCGGGATGAGCACCATGCGTCGGGCGTGCCGCTCATTTTTCGGCATCAGATACATGGTGGAATATTCAAGGCTGTTGAGTTCCGCGAGTTTCACCCAGGTGAAGGCGAGTCCCCAGCCGAGTAGGATTGACGGGCGCCAGGCGAGCCACCACCGGAAATGTTCGGGGTGTACAGCGTTCACGCGAGCGATCAGGCCGTGGAGGTTGCCGAACTCCGGTTGGGAGACGGTGAGGATGGAGGCGACGACGGTGATCGCCATGACGAGAAACATCTGGACGAAATCGCTGGCGAGCACGGCGAAGGCGCCTCCGGCGAATGCGACGACGGTGATGGTGAGGCCGAGGGTCGCGATCACTATATTAACTGGCACGTCGAGCACGGCGGCCATGAAGACGCTGATGGCCATGAGGCCGATGCCGGCTTTGAGGAGTTCGATGGGGACCTTGATCCAAGTATAGAACTGTTCCGTGCCGGGACCGAAGCGTTCGCGGACGGCTTCCATCCAGGTGACGACGCGCAGGCGGCGGAAGCGGACGGAAGTATATACGAGGACGACGACGAGGGCGGGCAGCGCGGCGTAGAACAGGAGGAGGACCTTGAGTCCGGAGCGGTAGACCTCGGACGCGGCGCCGACGAAGGCCCAGGCGGAAAAAGTGGCGACCCAGGCTGAGGTGCCGGTGATCCACCACGGCATGGAACCCCCGCAGCGGAAATAGTCGGAGGTGTCGCGGCTGAGTTTTCGAAACACGAGCCCGAGGCTCAGCATGAAAATCATATAGCAGCCGACGATGATATAGTCGTAGCCGGTGATGCGGCGGATCGGAACCGCGCCCGCGAGCTCGGCGAGGGGAAGCATGGGCGAGTCAGATCAAAAGCGCCGGCGGGTTGGCCCGGCCGCAGCGGCAAGGGAGCGCGGAAAAAATGCGCACGCGGGAAAAATCGGGGTCATGGGGGAAGGCGGCGCGACCGATTCAGCACGGCAACGCGCCACTTTGAAATCCCAGA
>CAWCZH010000006.1:0-1867477 GCA_963800005.1 uncultured Verrucomicrobiae bacterium | reverse complement strand
TCTCGCCCCGCTCGCGGGCCGGCCGGTCTTCGCCCACTCCGCGACGGCGTTCATGGCGAGCGCGATCGCCGACCTGTATATAGTGGTATATCGCGACCAGCGGCAGATGACCGCGCTCGCGGCCCACGCGCCGACGCCGTCGGTGCTGGTTCGCGGCGGCCGCGAGCGCCAGGACTCGGTTATGGCCGCGCTCTCCGCGTTGCCGGATGATATAGCGCACGTTTTTATCCACGACTGCGGGCGGCCGCTGATCCGGCCGGAGCAGCTCGTCGCGCTGCATAAAATCGTGCGCCGCGAAAACGCGGTCGTCCTCGCGCATCGCGTCACCGACACCATCAAGGTGCATCAGGACGATGCCCGCCTCCGCACTCTTGATCGCTCGCGATTGTGGGCGATGGAAACGCCCCAGGTTTTTTCGCGCGACCTGATCGTGCGCGCCTACTCGCGCGTCGCGCAGAAAAAACTCCGCATCACCGATGACGCCCAGGCCGTCGAACAACTCGGGCACCCGATCGCCCTGCTCGAGAACACGTCGCCGAACCCCAAGCTGACCACACCGGCCGACTTCATATATCTCGAATTCCTGCTTTCCCACCCATGAACTTCCGCATCGGCCACGGCTATGATATCCACCGCATCGTCACCGGTCGTCCCCTCGTGCTGGGCGGCGTCACGTTCGACGTGGATTTCGGGCTCGACGGGCACTCGGACGCGGACTGCCTCACGCACGCGATCTGCGACGCGCTGCTCGGTGCGGCGGGGCTGCCCGACATCGGTATATTCTTTCCCAACACGGACACCGCATTCGTCAATATAAACTCCCAGATCCTGCTGCAACGCGTCTGCGGCGAACTTGCCAAACTCGGGTGGCAGCCGGTTAATATAGACGCTACCGTGATCGCTGAGAAGCCGAAGATATATCCTCGCCTGAACGACATCAAGACCGTGCTCGCACGCAGCACCCAGCTGCCGGCGTCGAGCGTTGGAATCAAAGCCACCACCAACGAGGGCTTGGGCGACCTCGGTCGCTCGTTGGGAATCGCGGCCCACGCAGTCGCGCTCATCACCCGAGTTTGATGCGACCGTCCGGGATGCTGGCCCGCCGCTCCTGCGGTCGCGCCACCGCGCTCTGCGGGCTCGCGGCCGCGCTCCTCCTGTTTCTCGCGGGTTGCTTCGATCGCGAGACCGCCGTGCAGCGCGGCGATCGGGAACAGGTTCTTCATCGTGGCATCGGGCCCGACCTCGCGGATCTTGACCCCCACCTCGCGACCCAGGCCAACGACTATACAGTTCTCACGGCCCTGCTCGAGGGACTCGTCTCCGAGGATCCCCAGGATCTTCATCCGGTGCCGGGCGTGGCGGAACGATGGGATATATCCGCGGATGGCCTGATCTATACATTCTACCTTCGCTCGAACGCGAAATGGTCCAATGGCGACCCGCTCGTCGCGGGCGATTTCATCGCGTCGTGGCAGCGAATGCTGGATCCGGCTTTCGCGGCGGAGAACGCGCCGCTGCTATATATTATACAAGGCGCGGAAGCCTATAATAAAAAGGGATCGGCGGATTTTCATTCCGTCGGCCTCGAGTCGCCGGAGCCACACGTGCTGCGCGTCACCCTCGAGCACCCGACTCCCTATTTTCTCTCGCTGCTGAATCATCCCGCCTGGTTTCCGGTCCCAATCGGAACGATCAAAAAGTACGGCGCGCCGACTGCCCGCGGTTCAGGCTGGGCCCGCCCCGGGCGTTTCGTCGGCAATGGCCCGTTTACACTGCAGCGGTGGGACCGTGGCCAGCAAATCATCGTGGAAAAATCGCCGACCTATTGGGACGCCGCTCACGTGCGTCTCCACGCGATCCAATTCCATGCGATCGACAGCCTCGATGCCGAGGAACGCGCCTTCCGCGCGGGGCAACTCCACATTACCGAGGCGCTGCCGCCGGGAAAAATCGAAACGTATCGCCGCACGTCGCCCCAGCTCCTGCGCATCGACCCGCTCCTCGGAACCTACTTCTACCGCATCAATGTGGTCCGACCGTTCCTCAACGATGCCCGCGTCCGCCGCGCCCTCGCCCTCGCCATCGACCGCCGCGCCATCGTGGAAAAAATCCTCCAAGGTGGCCAGCAGCCGGCGACCACGTTCGTGCCGCCTGCCCTCGCGCCGCTTGCGCCGACGACAACACTCCCCACCGATTTCGCCGCCGCTCGCGCGCTGCTCGCCGACGCCGGCTATCCCGGCGGACGCGGGCTCCCGGTTTTCGAGATTCTTTTCAACAGTTCCGAGACGCACCGCTTGATCGCGGAGGCGATCCAGGAAATGTGGCGCCGCGAACTCGGCGTCGAGGTCCGCCTCGCCAACGAGGAAAACGCCAGCGTCCTCGCCGCGCGGCGCGCCGGAAATTTCCAGATCCTGCGCTCCGTCTGGATCGCGGACTACGCCGACCCGAGCTCGTTTCTCGATATATGGAAAACGGACAGCGGGAATAATTTCACGCAATGGGCCAACCCCGATTACGATGCCCTGCTCTTCACGGCTTCGCGGACGCCGGACGCGACCGCGCGCGGCGCGATTTTTCAAAAGGCGGAAAGCCTGCTTCTCGACGCCGCGCCCGTCATCCCAATATATCATTATACGCACGTTTTCCTGATCCAGCCATCCGTGCATGGCTGGATGCCCACACTCCTCGATCACCATCCCTATAAGAATGTCTGGCTTGCGCCCTAGCCCTCTATGAAACGCGGCGGCTGGCGGCGCCACGGCCGCGAAGTATATAGCGCAATCGCCGCCGCGGCGCTTGCCCTTGCGCTTCTCGTCTCGTGTCGGCCCGCGGCGGCGCGGCGGGCGGGTGAGCCCGGCATCCTCCGCATCAGCCAGCGCAATGAGCCCGCCGATTTGGATTCCGCGGTCGCGTCGCTGCCGGACGAGTTCTTTATCATTCGCGCGCTCGGCGAAGGCCTCGTGGCGCCGGCGCCGGGCGGCGGCGAGCCCCGCCCGGCCGCCGCGGAGCGCTGGGATATATCTCCTGACGGACGCACGTATATATTTCACCTTCGGGCGAACGCTTCATGGTCGAACGGCGAGCCGGTCACCGCGGCGGATTTCGTGGCATCCTATCGCCGCGTCCTCACGCCCGCCACGGGCGCTCGCAAAGCCGGGTTGTTTTTCCTGGTGGAAAACGCGCGGGCTTTTTATGAGGGAAAGCTCACCGACTTCGCGCAGGTCGGATTTTCCGCGCCCGACCCGCACACGCTTCGCGTCACGCTCGAGCACCCTTCCGCCCGTTTCCTGCAATATACTGCGAGCGGCCCGTGGATCCCCGTCAACCCGCGCGTCGTCGAACGACTCGGCCGGACTTGGACGCGCCCCGGCAATCTCGTCGGAAACGGGCCGTTCATCCTCACCGAATGGCGTCCCCACCAGCGCATCATCGTCTCCCGCAACCCACGATATTGGAATTCCGCGAGTATATTGCTGAAGGAAATCCGTTTCATCGCGCTCGACAGCGGCGACGCCGAGGAGCTGGCGTATCGGAGCGGGGAAATTGACGTCAGCATGGCCGTGCCCTTCACCAAGCTGCCTTCATATAAGCACGACCGGCCGGGAGAGTTATATCATGCGCCGCTCGCGGAGACGCGTTACCTGGCCTTCAACCCGGCGCGTCCGCCTCTGAACGATATTCGCGTACGCAGAGCTCTATCGCTCGCGAGCGATCGCGGGCAGATCGTGTCGCACGTGCTTCATGGCGGCGAACAGTCGACGGAAAATTTCCTGCCTTTGGCTTGGGCGGCGGAAGGCGCTCGGGCCGCAGCTGGCGCGTCCTCTTTCGATCCGGCGGAGGCGCGACGCCTGCTCGCCGACGCTGGCTTTCCGGTTGGCAAAAATTTTCCGACGTTTGAGCTGAGCGCATGGGCGCAGTCCCAAAAGCCGGTCCTCGAGGCGTTGCAGGCGATGTGGCATCGCGAACTCGGCATCGAGGTCACGATCTCGCTGCGCGAAGCCAAAGTGCAACAGGCCGCCCTCCGCACGGGCGGCTATGACGTCGCGCTCTGGACCGTGATTCCGGACGTCGCGGACCCGGTGAACGTCCTGAAACAATTGACCACGGGGGATCCGGATAACGTTGTGGGTTGGTCGAATTCAGCGTACGACGCCACCGTCGCTGAGTTGGCGATTTCAACGGACGCGAAACGCCGCCAAGAGCTCCTCGCTGCTGCCGAGGGCGCGATCGCCGCGGGCTGCCCGATCGCACCAGTATATTGCAACGCACAGAATTGGCTCATGCAGCCGTATGTCCACGGCTGGCAGCCGGATCCGTTGTGGACGCGATTTTACGCGGGGGTCTCCGTCACGCCGCCGTAAGTCGCCGAAGATTGCCATTGTGCGGCTTCATGGTGAGCCTCGCGAAATGTCGCTTCGTTCTCTCCTGCTGCTCGTCACCGCGAGCGTTCTCGTCGGGGCTCCGGATTATCATCTCGATATCTCAGCTCGCGACATTCTCGAGCATACCAAGGTACTCGCGTCCGATGAATTTGAAGGACGCGCACCCGCGACGCCCGGCGAAGAAAAAACCGTCGCCTACCTGGTCAAAGAGTTCAAGCGGCTCGATCTCGAGCCGGGAAATCCCGACGGCAGCTATATACAACCGGTGCCGCTGATGGGCATCACCTCGCAGACGACGCTGTCGTTTCAAGCGGGCGGGAAGACGCTGCCGCTCGAATTGATCAACGATTTCGTTGGCCGGACGAGCCGCGGACAGGAACATATAGCGGTGAAGGACAACGACGTCGTCTTCGTGGGCTACGGCGTCGTCGCCCCCGAGTTCGGCTGGGACGACTATAAAGACGTCGATGTCCGCGGGAAAACCGTGCTGATGCTGATCAACGATCCGCCCGTGCCAGATCCGGCGGACCCCAAGCGTCTCGACCCAAAAATGTTCGGCGGCAACGCGATGACATATTACGGGCGTTGGACCTATAAATATGAAATCGCGGCGCAGAAGGGAGCTGCCGCGTGCATTATCATTCACGAAACGGTCCCAGCGGCCTACCCGTTTGCGGTCGTGGCCGGGAGCTTTTCCCGCGAGCAATTCGAGACCCGGACGCCCGACAACAACGCGGGCAACGTGGCGCTCCAGGGCTGGATTACGATCGATGTCACGCAGAAGCTGTTCGCCGCGGCCGGCAAGGATTTCGCGGCGCTGAAGAAAGCCGCCGCGCGTCGCGACTTCCGACCCGTCCCGCTGGGAGCCACGGCGAGCTTCACCATCGAGAGCAAGCTGCGGAATGTGGAGTCGAAGAACGTGATCGCCAAGCTTACCGGGTCCGTTCCCAGCCTGCGGGACGAATACGTTATATACTCGGCGCACTGGGATCACCTCGGGCGCGACCCCAACCTCAAGGGCGACCAGATATATAACGGCGCGGCGGACAACGCGGCGGGCGTGGCGGTCCTGCTCGAGCTCGCGAAAGCGTTCCGCCACCTGCCTTTAGAGCTGCGCAGACCGGAGCGGACGATCGTTTTCCTCTCCGTCACCGCCGAGGAGAAGGGCCTGCTGGGATCACATTACTACGCCGAAAATCCGATCTATCCACTCAACAAGACGCTGGCGAATATCAACATGGACGGCGCAAACCAGTTCAGCCCGACGAGCGACATGACCACCGTGGGATACGGCGCGTCGACGATCGACGACATTGGCATCGCGGTGGCTGGCGAGCAGGGTCGCACCATGAAGGCAGAAACCCACCCGGAACGTGGATCGTATTACCGCAGCGATCACTTCGAGTTCGCGAAGGTCGGCGTGCCTTCGTACTACGCGAAATCCGGTGTGCACTTTATCGGCAAGCCGGACGACTATGGCGAGAAGCTGGTCGCTGACTATATAGCGAACGACTACCACAAGGTCACCGACCAGGTCCGCCCCGACTGGACATTCGCGGGCGCGGCGCAGGATACCGAGTTTCTCCTCCTCGTCGGCCTGCGAATCGCGAATGGCACGAGCTGGCCGGAATGGCGGCCGGGGAACGAGTTCAAGGCGCGTCGGGATGCCATGATGGCGAAATGATATAGCTATATCAAAAGTGCGTCGCTCCCCGATTTCCATGCTCGCGCGCCTCGTCCGCCTCGCCCTGCTGCTCACCTTCGCGTCCAGCCTCAGCCGCGCGGCCACGCCCCAGATCTGGCACATCGGGAATGGAGCGGAACCGCAGGACCTCGATCCTCAGTCGACGACGGGCGTCCCCGAACATAAATTATTCCTCGCGCTGTTTGAGGGCCTCGCGAGCGAAGATCCCCACGACCTCCACCCGGTGCCGGGCATCGCGGAATCGTGGGACATCTCGAACGACGGGCTCGTATATACATTCCACCTGCGGGCAAACGCGAAATGGTCGAACGGCGACCCAATCACTTCGGCCGATTTCATCGGCTCATATCAACGAATGCTCACTCCGGAGTTCGCCTCGGAATATGCTTATCTGATCTTCAACTTCGTCGCCGGCGCTGACGAATATTATCACGGCCGCACCAAGGACTTCTCCACGGTCGGTTTCAAGGCGCCCGACGACCGTACCCTGGTGGTAACGCTGAAGAATCCAACGCCGTACCTCCTGAAAATTATCGCGAGCCACTACGCCTGGGATCCCGTGCCAGTGCGCGTGATCGCCAAATTCGGCGGGTTGACGCGCCGGCGGACCGGTTGGACGAAGCTCGAGAATATAGTGACGAGTGGCCCCTTCGTGCTGAAGGAATGGCTGCCCAACCAAAAGATCGTGGTCGCGCGCAACCCTCTATACTGGGATGCGAAAACCGTGAAGCTGGATGAAATCCATTTTTATCCGATCGACAGCATCCCCACCGAGGAGCGCATGTTCCGCACCGGCCAGCTGCAGATGACGTACGAGCTTCCGCTGGCAAAAATCGAGACCTACCGGAAGGAGCATCCGGAATCCCTCCGTTCCGAACCGTGGCTTGGTATATACTTTTACCGGTGCAACGTGACCCGGCCGCCCCTGACCGACAAGCGGGTGCGCCGGGCCCTGGCGCTCGCGATCGACCGCGAAACCCTCGTGAAGAACGTGACCCGCGGCGGCGAGCAGCCTGCATATAGCGTCAGCTACCCGGGCACCGCCGGATATTTTCCCCGCGCAAAGATCGAGGGCAACCTGGCCGACGCGCGGCGTCTCCTCGCGGAGGCCGGCTACCCCGAGGGCCGCGGCTGCCCGCCGATCGAGCTTCTATATAATACCCAAGACAATCACCGCGTGATCGCGGAGGCGATCCAGGCCATGTGGCGGAAAAATCTCGGCGTCGAGGTCACCCTCCGCAACGAGGAGTGGAAGGTTTACCTCGACGCGCAGCACAACACGCACGACTTCACCTTGCAGCGCTCAGGCTGGATCGCCGACTACGTCGACCCCCACGTCTTCCTGGAGATCTGGGAAACCGGAAACGGCAACAACGACACGCTCTGGTCTAACGCCGAATATGATCGACTGCTCCATCAGGCGCTCGCCGCGAAGAACCAGGCGGCGCGCTATGAGATATATCAAAAGATGGATGCCATCCTCGTCGACGAATGCCCGGTCATTCCAATCTATTTCTATACTCGAACGCACGCGGTAAGCCCGAAGGTGAAGGGTTATTGGCCCACGCTGCTCGACAACCATCCCTACAAATACGTTTACCTCGAGAACTGAACGAGTGGCCGCGCCAGGGCGTCGCGCCGCCCTCGCACCACGGGTGGGCGCGCTTGCCATTCCGAGCGACAACTCATCCTTTAGACCGAGCCACGCGCCCTGCTGAATCATGTTTCGCTTCATCGCCCGACGCATCCTCGAGACCATCCCGGTCTTTCTCGTGATCATCACGGGGACGTTCTTCATGATCCGCTTCGTCCCCGGCGGCCCATTCACCGCGGAAAAGGCCGTGACCCCAGAGGTGCAGCGGAATCTCGATGCCTATTATCACCTCGATGATCCGCTCTGGAAACAATATATCGATTACCTCTGGGACCTGACGCCGAAGCGATTTCACCCGCTGGAGTTGCGCAACGGACTCGATCTGAAGGCGGCGTTCGGCATCGATTTTCGTCCCTCGTTCAAATACCCTAACCGGACGGTTAATGAAATTATTGCCGACAAGCTGCCGACCTCGCTCGAGCTCGGTCTGCTGTCCCTCGCAGTCGCGCTGACCATCGGCCTCACTCTCGGCGTGCTCGCCGCCGTCAAGCGGAACACCTGGATCGACTATTTCTGCTCCACCGTGGCGATGGTGGGCGTGTGCGTGCCCGACCTTCGTGCTGGGGCCGCTGCTGGTGCTCTGCTTCGCCATCCACTTCAACTGGGTAAACGCGTCCGGCTGGTATACACCGGTGGACCGCGTCCTGCCCTGCCTCACGCTCGGTTGCGTCTACGCCGCGTATATAGCGCGGCTCACCCGCGGCGGGATGCTCGAGGTCCTCAGCCAGGACTATATACGCACCGCACGCGCCAAGGGCGCCGGGGAAATGCGCGTCATTTTCCGCCACGCCCTCCGCGGCGGCCTGCTGCCGGTGGTCTCATTCCTCGGCCCCGCCGTCGCCGGCATCCTCACGGGCTCGTTCGTGATCGAAACTATATTCCAGATCCCGGGCCTCGGCCGCGAATTCGTGAACAGCGCCTTCAACCGCGACTACAACCTCGTCCTCGGCACGGTCATTCTCTATGCCTCGCTCATCGTCACCCTCAACCTCGTCGTCGACGTCGTCCAAGTGTGGCTCAACCCGAAACTGAAGTTCGAGTGAACGCGTTTTCGAGCTGAAATTCGATCGGCGCATCTCTTATTTCCGACGCCTGCCTTCACCCGTCCGATGCCATCCCTCTCCCCCGCCGCCCTGCCCTCCGCCGATGTTCGAGTGGAACAGCTCGAGCGCGGATCCTCGTTGTGGAGCGACGCGTGGGCCCGGCTCCGCAAGAACAAGCTGGCACTCGGCGGTGGCGTGATCCTCATCACGCTTGGGTTGCTCTGCGCGATTGGGCCCTGGTTTTCTCAGACCTACCAGGACCAGAATCTCGATCTCGGCGCCACGCCGCCGAGCGCCGCGCACTGGCTCGGCACCGATACGCTCGGGCGCGATCTGTTCGCCCGCATTCTATATGGCGGACGCATCTCCATCATGGTCGGACTCGTCGCGACCTTTGTCGCGCTCACGATCGGCGTGACCTACGGCGCGGTGGCTGGATTTTTCGGCGGCAAGACGGATTCCGCGATGATGCGCGTCGTCGATATATTATATGCGATGCCGTTCACGATCTTCGTGATCCTGCTCATGGTCTTCTTCGGACGGAATATATTTCTCCTGTTCTTCGCGATTGGCGCGGTCGAATGGCTGACGATGGCGCGGATCGTCCGCGGACAAATCATCTCGATCAAGAAGATGGAATATATTGAGGCGGCCCGCTCGCTCGGCCTCGGGAAACGCCGGATAATATTCCGCCATATGATCCCGAATGTCCTCGGCCCCATCATTGTCTACACAACGCTAACGATTCCCGCCGTGATGCTCCTCGAGGCGTTTCTCAGCTTTCTCGGTTTGGGCGTGCAACCCCCGATGAGTTCGTGGGGCGTGTTGATCAAGGACGGAGCGGAAAAAATGGAGGAGTTCTGGTGGCTGCTGGTTTTCCCGGGCGGCGTGTTCTCGCTCACGCTCTTCTCGCTCAACTTCCTGGGCGACGGCCTCCGCGATGCCTTGGACGTCCGGTCCTCGAAGGACTGATCCCCACTGCGCGTATATACTTTAGATCCCAACCTTGAAGCGCTTCCTGCCATATATGAAGTACCTGCGCCGCCGCCGGTGGGCGCTGGTGCTGGCCCTGCTCTGCGGCGCGATCAGCGGCATCGTCTACGGGTTCGCGTTTCCGCGGGTGATGAACGACATCTTCCCGCAGATCTTCACCGATGCGAGCGGGCACGCGGCGGCGCCGGCTTTGAACAAGGCCGCACGCGTCTCGCTGTTTGATCTCAGCTCAGCGAATTCCGGGACCGAGGATCCGGGCCAGGTCGCGGCAGTGCAGGCGAACCGATCACTCAGCCCTCGCCAGGTCGCCGGCTACGCCCTGCTGATCCCGCTGATTTTTCTCATTCGGGCGATCTGCGGTTTTCTCAACAATTACCTCATGAGCTATTGCGGCATCGAGGTGCTCGAGGGTTTGCGCGTCGAACTATATAGAAAGCTGCAGCATCTGCCCCTCAGCTATTTCGGACGCAACCGAACGGGTGACCTGCTGTCGCGACTCACCTCGGACACTTTGGTCGTGCAGCAAACGATCACGAGCAGCGCGAGCGATCTCGTCATTCAGCCCGTGACGCTGCTCGCCGCACTGAGTTTTCTCGCCCTCACCGCGATGAAGAATCACGGCGTCGGCCTGTTCCTGCTCTCGCTCGCCGTGGTCCCCGCGTGCGTTTTTCCAGTGCGTTTCGTCGGGAAGAAATTGCTGCGCCGCGCCGCGGAAAATCAACGACTGCTGGGCGACATCTCCGATCTCGCCAGCCAAAATTTATCCGCTGCGCGAGAGGTGCGCGCCTTCGGGCTCGAGGAGAAAGAAGTGGCGACGTTCCAGGCCACGACGAGTCGACTTTTCCTGATTCAGATGAAAGTGGTGAAATATTCCCAGGTGCTATCACCATCGATCGAAGTCATCGCTTCGCTCGGCATCGCGTTGTCGCTATATTATGCGTACTACGCGGGGATCTCCCTCGCCGTGTTCGTCGCGATCCTCGGCGCGCTCTTCGTCTGCTACGATCCGATGAAGAAGCTCGGCAACCTGCACGCCCAGCTCACGCGCGGAGGCGCTTCGCTCACGCGCATCGAGGAGATATTGCACGCCCCGGTCACCATCACCGACCCACCCCAGCCTGTATCCATCGGACGGATACGCGGCAATATCGCATTCGAGCAGGTGAGTTTTTCCTACCGCGACGGCGAGCCGGTGTTGTCGGACGTCAGCGTCGAGATTCCCGCCGGGACGATCTGCGCGCTCGTCGGCCCAAGCGGCGCGGGCAAGAGCACCTTCGCGAATCTCGTCCCGCGTTTTTATGATGTGACGTCGGGTCGTGTGACCGTGGATGGCCACGATGTGCGCTCGCTGCGGCTGGCCGACCTCCGGAACCAGCTCGCGGTCGTCTCGCAGGAGCCGGTCCTTTTCAACGATACTATATACGCGAACCTGCTCCTCGGCCGCGGGAACGCGACGCGCAGCGAGGTCGAGGCCGCCGCGCGCAACGCCTTTGCGCACGACTTCATCATGAAGTTGCCGCAGGGCTACGACACCATGGTCGGCGAGCGGGGCGCCCTCGTTTCTGGCGGCCAACGCCAGCGCATCGCCCTCGCTCGCGCGTTTCTGCGCAATGCCCCGATCCTCATCCTCGACGAGGCGACCAGTGCTCTCGACGGCGAAAGCGAAGCGGAGATCCAGCTCGCGTTGAAGAAACTCGTCGTGGGCAAAACCGTTCTGATCATTGCGCATCGTTTCAGCACGATCCGCGACGCGTCGCAGATTTTGGTCTTCGACCGCGGCGCCCTCGTCGCGAGCGGCACGCATCTCGAGCTGCACGCGACCAACGACCTGTATCAATCGCTCTATAATCGCCAGCAACTCACCGCCGTCACGGCGGAGTGAGGTGCGGGCGAACGGTCAGGCGTTCGGGCGGCGGACGCGCACTATATAGTGCAGGTAAAGTGTATTGCGGATATATCCGAAGAGCAGCGCGTTCAGGATCCGGATATTCCAGCCGGCATCGACCCGCTTGAAGACCTTTTCGATGGTCATTCCGTTGCTCTCGAAAAGTTCGGTGATCGTCTCCAGCGTGAAAAACCGCAGGTGCGTGCGATCGAGCAAACCCTCGCTGGTATAACGCCACTGGCCGCGGGCGAGTCTGCGCAGGTTGCGGTGAAAACCGACATTCGGGATGCTCGCGATGATACATCCACCTGGCACGAGCAACGTTTTCAACTGCGCCACCACGGCCCACGGATCCGCCGTATGCTCGAGGACGTCGGCACATATAATACAGTCGAAGGCGCCCCGGGCGAACGGCAGCGGCGTCGTCTCTATATTGCCGATCACCACCTCATCGAGCCACGACTTCGCCTCGGCGCCCGCGTCGGGAAAAAGTTCAACACCGCAAACCCGGCCGACGCCCTGCTCCTTCAACCAGCGCCCGAGCGTTCCTTTGCCGCAACCCACGTCGAGGATCGATCCGCAGCCGTCCGGGATGGCCTCGATGATCTCCTCACGCAGGTGTGCATAGTAATCCGTGCGGCGCCCGGTTTCGGAGCGCGGGAGCCAGGCGGGTGGGTGATATTGCATTGCGGTGTCCGAGGGCTTACCGCTTCTTGCGAATTCGCGCCAATCGAAATCCCGCATGCCGCCGGTCCGCCCGTACGTTCTCATCATCCGCCGACGCTATCTCGGGGACATCGCGCTGCTCGGTGCCGTGTTCCGCAACCTCCGCCAATACTGGCCAGAATCGCGCCTCGCCGCGCTGGTCGAGGCCCCCTACGCGCCTGTGCTGGCGATGAACGCCGAGGTAAATGAAACCTGGACGCTCCCGCAGCGAGCCGCCGAGTGGCTCCCATTCCTCTGGCGGCTACGGCGCGCCGGCTTCACGCATGTTCTCGATTTCGACAACACCGACAAGACTGCGCTGCTGACGCGCACGACCGGTGCCCCACTCCGCGCGATGCTCGTCCTGGAAAACGTGCCCACCCACTTTCCGGGTTTTTATACTCATCGCGTCTTCGTCAGCTCGAAAGTTTATAGCAGCCGGTCCATCGCGGAGACCTACCTCGGCCTGCTGCGCGCCTGCGGCGTCACGATATATACAACGGACGAATTCCGACTCGTCCCGCCGGAGGCGGATCGCGAAAAAGTGCGATCGCTGTTCCCCGCGCACGGGCCTCGTATCCTGCTGCACCCCGGCAGCCGCAGCGCGTTTCGCCTCTGGCCCGCGGAAAATTTCGCCGCGGTGTGTCAAGCCCTGCGACGCGAGTCCGGCGTCAGCGTGATCATCGCCGGGGGACCGGCCGACCAGAAGCAGCTCGACGAAATTCGCGCGCGCGTCGCAGGCGATATATCATTCGCCCCGGCCGACCTGACGGTTTCCGAATTCGCTGCGCTCGCTTCCGCCTGCGACGTTGTCCTGTGCCACGACAGCGGCCCGATGCATATCGCGGCGGCGGTCGGCACGCCGGTCGTCGCCCTGTTCGGATCCCAAAGCGCAGTCATCTGGCGCCCGCTCGGCCGCCGGCATGTGATTATACAGCCGCCGCTGCCGTGCACGGCATGCGTCGCCCCGGATAAATGCAATCGCGACGACTCGTATCGTAATTTTTGCGTGCGCCGCATCACCGTCGACGAAGTTCTCGTCGCGGTGCGGTCGCAACTTCACCGCGTGGCCGCGGCGGAGTCATGAGTGTCTCGAGTGGGACACGGCCGCGCATCTCGTTCGGAATCCCGGCCTATAATCGGCCGCAGCTGCTCGCGGAGACACTCGCCAGCATCGCAGCGCAGTCGGCGGCGGTGGATTATGAAGTGGTGGTCTGCGACGACGGCAATCTCCCGGCGACGGCGGAGCTCGTCGGAAAATTCCCGGCCGATCGCTTCTTCTATATACCGAATCGCCCGGCGCTCGGAGCCGTCGCCAATTGGAACGAGTGCCTGCGACGCGCGCGCGGCGAGTGGGTGATGATTCTGCACGAGGACGATACCATATACCCTTGGTATCTCGCGACGGTGCTGCCGCATCTCCAGGCGGGCGTGGCGGCGGTGAGTACGCGCGTGGCGGCCGGCCCAACGCTCCCGACGCGCAGCGCTCCGGCGGCCGCACCGCCAGTGCGAATATATGAACCGCGCTATTTTCTCAAAAGCTCGATGACGCCTTTCCCGGGCGTGCTGTTTCCTCGTGAGCTTGGCTTGAAGCTCGGTGGCTTCGACGTCAGCGCCGGCCCACTCGCCGATTATGAATTCTGGTACCGACTCGCGAAGGCGGGGCGGATTGAAATGCTGGATGCGGTCGCGGCGTTTTATCGCGTCGACCCGGGGCAATGGACGGCCCGCGCCTGGCCGCAGATGCTCCGTCAAACGCATTTGTTGCGGCTGCGCATCGCGCGCGAGCAGGTGCGCTCGCGTCCGATGGGCCGCTGGTTCGCCCGATTCTTCACCTACCGCAACGCCGTTTCCTATATGAAACGTTATCCCGAGCGGCCACTCGCGCTCGCCCGCACGCTGCGCTTCCGCGCGATTCCCGGGAGCAGCCTGCCCAGCGGCTGGGTCTGGCAGTGGCTCAAACTCACGCGATGAACCCGGATCCCCTCATCAAGGTCACCGTCGCGATTCCGACCTACAATCGCTCGGCGCTGCTGCGGCAAACCCTCGAGGGAATTGCGGCTCAGGAGTTCCCGCGCCGCCATCACGAGATACTTATAATCGATAACAATTCCAGCGATGACACCCGCGCGGTGGTCGCCTCGTTTGCCGGAGCGGATCCGGCCCCGCGCTATATACTCGAGACGCGGCAGGGGCTCGACCACGCGCGCAACCGGGCAATCGCGGAGGCGCGCGGCGAAATCATATTGTTCGCCGACGATGACATCCTGGTGAAGCCGGACTGGATCACGCAAATGGCGCGGCCGATCCTCGCGGACCCCGAGCAGCGGCGCGGCGCGGTGGGCGGCGAGGTCATCCCTATATTTCCGAACGGCCTTCCGCCGTGGGTCGCAGCGTGGCATGGGCCTCTCGCCTTTCGCCGCGACGCCGGACCGCTGCCGCGCAATCAAACTCCGATGGGAGCCAACCTGGCCATTCCGCGTTGGATTTTCGCGGCGCTCGGGCCGTTCCAAACCGCGCTCGATCGCAGCGGAAAAAATCTCTTCGGGGGCGGGGATGCCGAAATGATCCGCCGCATCCGGGCTGCGAAATATGAAGTGTGGTTCGCCCCCGCCGCGGCCGTGCGTCACCAGATGCCTGCGAGCCGCACCACCTTCCGCTATGCGGCGCGCCACGCGTTCGACTCCGCGCGTTCTCGCGTTGTCGACCGCGCCGGCCAGCCGTCAGCCCGTTTATATATGGCGACGCGCCTCGTCTCGAATATATTCAAGGCAGTCGGCTTCGTTCTTCTGGCCGCCGTGTGGCTGCTGGTCCTTCGCACCGGGAAAGCCAAACAGTCGCTCGTCCGCGCGTGGCGCTGCTGTGGATATATCTATCAGGTTCCCCGCTCCTGGTTCGGCAGGATTTGAGCGACAAGCCAGTTCCGAGCTGTGCATTCGTCTGGCCAAGTCGGCCGCTGTTGGCACGCTCGGTTCTCCGCTTGAGCGCTTCTGATTCGCTGCCCATCTCCGTCGTCATCGTCGCCCGGAACGAAGAAAAAAACCTCCCCCGCTGCCTGGCCAGCGTGCAGGGGTGGGTTGCGGAAATCGTGGTCGCACTCAACAACACTGTCGACGCGAGCGCGAGCATCGCGCGGGGTGCCGGTGCAGTCGTGCACGAACTCGCGTGGCAGGGCTACCGCGACACGAAAAATGCCGCGCTTCTTTTGGCCGGCCAGCCCTGGATCCTGGCGCTCGACGCCGACGAAGCGGTTTCGCCGCTGCTGCGTGATGCCATCACGGGCTTCTTCCGCGGGACGACGCGCGATTTCGCGGGCGCGCGGTTTCCCCGTAAGGTCTGGTTTATTGATCGCTGGATTCGCCACGGAGACTGGTACCCGGATCTCAGCCTGCGCCTGTTCCGGCGGGGGGACGGAAAATGGGGCGGCGACGCGTTCGTGCACGAAAAAATCGAGTGCTCCGGCGCGATCGCCACGCTGCCCGGCGACCTATATCATTTTTCCTTCCCCACGGTCGCGAGCCACGTCGCGAAAATCGCGCCGTTCGCCGACCTGTTCGTGCAACAGCAGCAGGCGCGCGGCCGCGGGTTCTCATGGCTCGACGCGACCGTGCGCCCCGCCTGGCGGTTTCTGCGCGCCTATATACTTCGGCGCGGGTTCCTGGACGGGTTTCCCGGATTGTATATAGCGTGGGCGACGGCCTTCGGGGCGTTCGTACGCTATAGCCGGCTATATGAAGCGGCCCACCGGCGGGAACCTCCCGCCGAAAGTTCCGGACGGTGATCGCGCGATGAACGAGGATATACCCTCTTTGAGCCGGCTGGCTGAGGAATTGATCGGTGAACTTCGGCACGTCCCCTCCCGCGAGCCGCGTCGGTCACGCGCGCGCGCGACCAAATCGCTGGCCTCGGTGGTCGAGCAGTTGCTGGTGCAGCATCAGATCGGCCGAGCGTCTCCCGAGCAGTCGATCCGGGATCGCTGGTCCGAAATCGTCGGCTCGGCGAACGCAGCCTATTCCCACGCCGCGCGGATCGAACGAGGTCGCCTGCTCGTCCTCGCAGAACATAGCGTCGTGAGAAACGAGATTTTTTTGCACCGCGAAGAGATCCTTCAGCGCGTGCGGCAAGTCGCAGGATGCGAGGCAATTAGATCCCTTAATATACGGGCCGGTTGAGCTTTCTCGTCGCGCGGGCCGAAACGGCAGGCGGGGCCTCTTTTCACTTGCCCCGGCCGCCCTTTCGCGGGATGCTGCCACCTTGCGTTAGTGAGAACCCGTCGGTTGCGGGTTCGCACCATGACTGGTCCGGCATTCCGCCGGATTAAAACGGTGTCGCCGGCTCGATCGCGATTTCGCGAAAAGGCGGGTGGCACGGGGTCTGCAAGGGCTCCCTACAGTCGTGAAACCTATCCACTAAACCAATGCCCTCCCTAGTTGTTAAACCAGAAATCATCGCAGAATATAAAACCCACGAGAACGATACCGGCTCGTGCGAGGTGCAGGTCGCGCTGCTGACAGCGCGCATCAATCACCTGACCGAGCACCTTCGAACCCACCGGAAGGATTTCCACTCCCGCCGCGGCCTGCTCCAGATGGCCAGCCGTCGCCGCAAGCTCCTCGATTACCTCAAGCAGCATAACCTGCCGAAATATAACGAGTTGCTGCAGAAGCTAAATCTGCGCAAATAACGCTTTCGCCCGACAGGCGACCCGATCCGCGGGTCGCCTGTTGTCTTTACGACACTCGACGCAGGACCGGGACATTTCCGTTTGCCGCCGGCCCCACCCGCCGGCGGCAAACGGAAATCTCTCAGGTCAGAACGAGGAGACCAAGGCGGTTTGTATATATCGCCGCGCCGCCTTTTCCGGCGGACGCCGCTCCCGTTTTCGGGAGCCCACCCGGCCGCGCCAGTCGTGTCACTGGCCGCCCGATCACTCCGCGACACCTCCGCTAGTTCAACCAAGCTTGTATATGAATCAGAAACATTCCGTCACCGTTCCCGGACTTAATATAACGTTCTGCACCGGCTCGCTCGCCAACCTCGCCAACGGCGCCGTCAACGTCACGGTCGGCGAAACCATCGTCTTCGTCGCCGCCACCGTCGCCGCGAACGACGCGCCCGGGCCAGGACTTGTTCCCGCTCACCGTCGACTACCGCGAAAAATACTCCGCGGCCGGCCGCTTCCCCGGCGGCTATTTCAAGCGCGAGGGCCGCCCGACCGAGAAGGAAATCCTGACCTCCCGCCTGTGCGACCGCCCCTGCCGCCCGCTCTTCCCCGAGGGCTTCCTCAATGAAGTCCAGGTCATCGGCATCCTCCTCTCGGCCGACCAGAAGAACGAGTCCGACATCGCGATGGTCAACGGCGCCAGCGCCGCGCTCGCCATCTCCGACATCCCGTGGAACGGCCCGATCGCCGCCGTCCGCATCGGGCTAGATCGACGGCCAGTTCGTCGCCAACCCCACCATCGAGCAGATGTTCTCCTCGATCCTCGACCTGATCTACGTCGGCAACGAGAAAGACATGCTCATGATCGAGGGCTCCGCCGACCAGATCCCCGAGGACCGTTTCATCGAGGCCCTCGAATTCGCCCACCAGGCGATCCAGCCGATCATCACGGCGATCCGGATCTGCGTCGCGCTCGCCGGCAAGCCGAAGGCCACCTTCCCGCTCGTCGGCGCCACGCCGGAAGCCCGCGCCATCATCGAGCGCGTCGTTCCCGTCCGAACGATCCTCGGAGCGCCATCTTCGGCAAGGAAAAAAGCGTCCGCTCCGCCAACATCAAAGCCATCAAGGAAGAAGCCAAGGCAGCCCTCATCGCCGAGCTCGGCGAGGGCAAGTTCACGGACGTCGACCTCAACGTCGTGTTCGAGGACCTGCAATACAAAGCCTACCGCCAGACGGTGCTCGAGCGCGGCGTCCGCGCCGACGGCCGCGACGCGAAGAGCCTTCGCCCGATCGCATGCGAAGTCGGCGTCCTGCCCCGCGTCCACGGCAGCGCCCTCTTCGAGCGCGGCGACACCCAAGGCCTCGTCATCACGACCCTCGGGCCGACCAAGGAAGCGCAGGACATGGACGGCCTCACCGGCGGCGCGACAGTCCAAGAGCTTCATACTTCATTACAACTTCCCGCCGTTCTCCGTCGGTGAAACCGGCCGCTTCGTCGGCCCGGGCCGCCGCGAAATCGGCCACGGCGCCCTCGCCGAGCGCTCGCTCGTGCCGGTGCTGCCCCCGGAGGACGTGTTCCCCTATTCGATCCGCGTCGTCTCCGAGATCATGGCCTCCAACGGCTCGACCTCGATGGCCTCGATCTGCGGCGGCTGTCTCTCCCTGATGGACGCTGGCGTTCCGATCATCGCTCCGGTCGCCGGAATTTCCTGCGGCCTGATGACCGAAAACGCGGCTGACGGCTCGATCTCGAAGTGGGTCACGATCACCGACATCCTCGGTGAGGAAGACCACTTCGGCGACATGGACTTCAAGCTCGCCGGCACGACCAAGCGGCATCACCGGCTTCCAGCTCGACCTCAAGATCAACGGCCTGCCCTTCGAAATCGCCAAGGCGGCGATTTACCAGGCCCGCGATGCCCGCATCGAGATCCTCAAGAAGATGCTCGCCGCCATGCCCGCGCCGCGCGCCGACCTCAGCAAGTACGCGCCGCGCATCCAGACGATCCAGATCGATCCCGAAAAGATCGGCCTCCTCATCGGGCCTGGCGGCAAGACGATCCGCCGCATCACCGAGACGACCGGCGCCCAGATCGACATCGCGGAAGACGATTCCGGCAAGGTCTTCATCTACTCCAACAACGGCGAGGCCATGGCCCGCGCCATCCAGGAAATCGACGGCGCTCTGCGGCGGCGGCGGTGGCGGCGGCGGCGGCGCGCAGATCGAGATCGGCAAGCTGTACCACGGCCGCGTCACGGGCATCAAGGACTTCGGCTGCTTCGTCGAATGCACTCCCGGGCAAGGAAGGCCTTGTGCCATATCTCCGAGCTCGCCGACTTCCGGGTCCGCCGCACCGAGGACGTCGTCAAGATGGGCGACATGATCTGGGTCAAGTGCGTCGGCATCGACGAGCGCTCCGGCAAAGTGCGCCTCTCGCGCAAGGCCGCGATGAAGGAGATGGAAGCGCAGAAACAGAATGCGGACGCCGCCCCCGCGGGCGCGGCGGGCGCGTAACGCATACTTCAGCTCTCGAATCTCAGCCGGAGGCCTCACCGCCTCCGGCTTTTTCTTTGCCACGACGCGGCTGTCCCGCGTTGCTGCGGGGATGAACCTGCTCGTCACGAACGACGATGGCATCGACAGCGTTTTCCTATATGAACTGGTCTTCGCGCTGCAGCGCGCCGGCCACACGCTCGCCGTCGCTGCCCCCAAGACCGAACAAAGCTGGATCGGCGCCGCGAAATCCCGCCACCGCCCGGTGGCGGTCGAGCGCGTCGACGCCTCCCGCCCCTTTCATATACCGACCTGGATCATCGACGGGACGCCGAGCGACTGTGTTAATATAGCACTGGGCCACCTCCTGCCGGGCGCCGGTCTCCCCCGCCCCGACGCCGTCGTCAGCGGCATCAACGTCGGCCTCAACGCGTCGCTCGCGTATATACTCGCGAGCGGCACGATCGCCGGCGCCTGGGAGGGCGCCATTCACGGCCTCCCGGCAATCGCCTGCTCGCAGGATCTCGGCGACTCGGCTTTCGACGCGGTCAAGGCCCGCCGCGCCAATCCCGATCCCGCCGTGATCGCGACGCTAAAAATCTCGGCCGAGCACGCCGCCCACCTGCTGCCCGGCCTCGTCGCCGCCACGCCGCCCTCGGCGTTCACGGTGCACAATATAAACTTCCCCTATCCGTGCCGGTCCGACGCACCCGTCGAGCGCACCGTGCCCGCTCGCGTCGCGATGCCCGGGCTCTTCGGGCCGGCCCAGGACGACGGCACGCATCATTTTATATTTCGACTCGGGCAAGACGTCTCACCGGATTCGTTGCTAACCGACCGGGCGGCGATCCGCCGCGGGAGCATCAGCCATTCCGTGCTCGACTATACAAGGCTGGGACAATGACCGGTCGTCGGGTCGGCCCGGCGCGCGATTACTCCCTTGGCGAATCGGTGCCGTGGGTGTTGAGTACACGTTCTCATGATTGAAGTCCGCCAACTCACGCGCGTTTTTCGCACCTATAAGAAAGTGCCCGGCTTCTGGGGCGGCGTGCGCGGCCTGGTCCGGCGCGAGTTTGTCGAGACCGCCGCCGCGAAAGATATATCATTTGATATAGCGGAAGGCGAGTTCGTGGGTTTCCTCGGGCCAAACGGCGCCGGAAAAACCACCACGCTCAAGATGCTCTCCGGTTTGATCTTCCCCACGAGCGGCACCGCCCGCGTGGCCGGTTTCGACCCGACGCGCCGCGAGAACGCGTACCGCCGTTTATTCGCGCTCGTGCTCGGACAAAAAAATCAGCTCTGGTGGGATCTGCCCGCCATCGAGTCGTTTCACCTGCTGCGCGCGATATATGATATTCCAGCAGCGGAGTTCAACGCGACGCTCAACGAGCTCGTCGCCCTGCTCGACGTCAGTGCCAAGCTGCAGGTCATGGTTCGCGAGCTCTCCCTCGGTGAACGCATGAAAATGGAGCTGATCGCAGCGCTGCTCCACCGCCCCCGCGTGCTGTTTCTCGACGAGCCCACCATCGGACTCGACGTCATCTCTCAGAAAAACGTGCGGCAGTTCCTGCGCGAATATAATCGCAAGCACCGTGTCACGATCCTGCTGACCAGTCACTATATGGCGGACATCAAGGAGCTATGTGAACGCGTGATCGTGATCCATAAAGGCACGAAGATATATGATGGCCCGCTCGCTCGCCTCGAGGAATCCGGCGGCGCACGAAAAAAGGTGATCACGTTCCTGCCCGCGGCCAACACCCTCGCAGCCAGCGCTCCACAACCGTTCCCCAACGACTGGCAGTCGCGCTACGGCACCACGACGCGTTCCGAGGATGGCAAGTTCACGGTGGGCGTTCCGGTCGAGAACGTCGTCGCAGTCTCGCAGGAGATACTCAGCGCGGGTCCCGTCGCCGATATCACGATCGAGGATATACCGCTTGAGGACGTGATCGCGGAACTCTTTTCCGCGCAATAATACAGCGTTCGGCGACAGGCGCCGCGTATATTATTCCGCGGAGACCGGGAACGCGAGGGTCACGGTCGTGCCCTTGCCGAGTGCCGACTCGAAATTTATCTGTGCGCCGTGGGTGGCAACGAGGTGACGGCAAATGCTCAGGCCGAGACCGGTCCCGTTGATCTTGCTGCTGAAGCCGCCGTGCAGCGCCCGCTTCAGACGGTCGGCGTCCATGCCCGCGCCATTGTCGCTGATCGTTATAGTAATCATGCCGCCCGCCTGAGTGAATGAGACCCCGACACGCGTGGCGCCCGCCTCGAGGGCGTTCTTGAATATATTCTGGAAGATTCGCATCAGCTCGAAACGCGAGCCGCGGATCCACCCTTCACCGAGGCCGTTGAAGCCGATTGCTACATTGCCAAAGAATATAACCTGCCGCACCTCCTGCGCGACATGCACGACGTCGACGCGCGTGAATTGCGCGGTCTTCTTCGACGCGAGGCGCCAGTTCTCGGAAAGGTGATGACAATATTCCGCGGCCTTCTCGACCATCGCTGAATA
This sequence comes from uncultured Verrucomicrobiae bacterium, assembly GCA_963800005.1. Classification (GTDB taxonomy): domain Bacteria; phylum Verrucomicrobiota; class Verrucomicrobiia; order Opitutales; family Opitutaceae; genus CAWCZH01. Next base: position 1,845,435 of record CAWCZH010000006.1, on the reverse strand, counting down.
CTCCAGAAGCTTTTGCGCGAGCGAAGGATCCCGCTGCGCGAGGCTGGTGGCCTCTTCACCGAGCAGCGCCGCATAACCGATCACGACGGTGAGGGGGTTGTTCAGGTCATGCACCAGTTCGACCGACGCGCGGGCCTGCCAGATCTGGGGCTCGTTCTGCTCGATCTCGCGCTTCAACGCGTAATTCATCTCGTGCGCATCGTGCGCGAGCCGCGCCTGATGCCGACGAAGACGTGTATTTGCCGTCTGCAACCGCACCGCTCCCATCAGCTCCGACACATCTGGTGGCTTCCGCAAATATTGATTCGCCCCCGCCACCATCGCCTGCTGCGCCGTCAAGAGTGTCCCATATCCCGTCAACATAATCACGGATACGTGCGGATCGATTTTCCGCAGCTCCTCGAGCGCCCGTATGCCATCCATTTCCGGCATCCGAATATCCAGGACCACCGCAGAATAGCTTCGCTCCTTCAGTTTGCGCAATGCCTCGGAGGCCCGCTCCGCTGTATCAACCGTGAACTCCGCCGAGAGCGTAAAAGCGATCGATTCGCGCGGCCCATATTCATCATCCACAATCAAGACCGGCAGCTTTTCAGCGGACGCGACTGGATTGGTCGGGGTCTCCATCAACATAAACGTGTGGAAGTATTCAGCGACGAGCCCGGTTGGATAGAGGCATGTCAACCCGATGTTTGCAGAGTGTGAATAACTGTGTCAAGGAGGCGTCCACTCCACAGCATTTTCCGACCCACCTTTACCATGACTTTAATCCTTGTCGCCCTAGTGTCCGGAATCGCCGGGGGCACTTTCGTGTGGCTGCTGCTCCAAGCTTCGCGTGCCGGACTGTCCGAACGGGTCCGCTCGAAGGAACAGGAATGCGATCGCCTCACCCAGGAACTCACCCTCGCCCGCACGGAAGCCCTCAATCACGCGACCACGGGTGCGCAGCTCGCGACGAAGCTCGACGCCGAACGTGCTGCGCATGAACGTTTAGTAAATGAATTTAAGGCGCTTTCGGCCGATGCACTTCGCGTCAACCGGACGGACTTTCTGGAGCAGGCCAAGCAGGCATTCGCCGAGCTGCAGCAGCGCTCCACCGGAGATCTCGACCAGCGGAAGCAAGCGGTCGAAGCACTCGTGAAGCCGCTTCGCGAATCGCTCGAAAAGGTGGACGTAAAAATCTCCGAGATCGAAAAGGCGCGCGCTGGCGCCTACGGAGCCCTCGGCGAACAGCTCAAAGCTCTCGGCAGCGCGCAAAATATTCTCCAGGCGGAGGCCTCGAAATTGTCCACCGCGCTGCGCTCGACGACTTATTCCGGTAGTTGGGGCGAGTTTCAGTTGCGACGCGTCGTCGAGATGGCGGACATGCTTCCCTACTGCAATTTCACCGAGCAGGAATCCTCCGGCGGGCTGCGGGCCGATGTTGTCGTGCGGCTGCCAGGCGGGCAACGCATCGTGATCGACGCGAAATCGCCGCTCGAATCCTACCGCGCCGCGGGCGAGGTGACCGACGAAAATCTCCGCCACTCGCGCCTGCTCGAGCACGCCCAAAAGGTGCGGGGACATATCGACTCGCTCGGGGCGAAAAATTATTGGGAGCAATTCCAGCCCGCCCCGGAGTTCGTCGTGCTGTTCTTACCCGGTGATCATTTCCTCACGGCGGCCCTTCAGAGCGATCCGACGCTGCTCGATCGCGCGCTGTCCCGACGCGTGCTGCTCGCCACGCCCACCTCTCTGATCGCTTTATTAAAAGCCGCGGCCTATGGCTGGCGCCAGGAGGCCGTTTCGAAAAATGCGGATGAGATCAGCACCCTCGGCCGGCAGCTCTCCGATCGAGTCGCGAATTTTCTCGAGCATTTCGAAAAAATCGGCCGGGCACTTGATACAGCGATGAAGAGTTATAATAGCTCCGTCGGCTCCTATGAGCAGATGCTCCAGCCGGCCGCCCGCAAGTTGGCGGAGCTCGGGGCCGCGGGTACCAAGGAATTAAAAACGCCCAACCTCCTCGAGACCGCCGTGCGCGAAGTGGTCAAACGCAATTGATATATCTCATGTCCGCACCCGAACATTCCACCGAGCCCGGCGCGGCACTCGACGGCCTCTGGTTCATGCGCTCCGCGGAGTTCTCCGGCGACGCCGCGCCTGAGCTCTTCACGCGCAAGGCCACGCTCCAACTTGCCGGCGGGCTATATACTGTCCGGTTCGACGGCGCCGCCACCGACGAGGGCGAGTATATACTGGCGGCGGATGCTCCGGCATCCGCACTCGTGATCACCGGCCGGAAAGGCCCGAACGCCGGCCGCACGATCCCCGCCATCTACCGATTCACGGCGGACAGCCTGGAAATCTGCTACGGATTCGACGGCCAGCGCCCGACGGGTTTCCTCACGCACGCGGGGACGCCGTGGTACCTCGGAAGATATAGCAAAACGCGCCTGTGAACGACGCCGGCGCCGAGCTCCAGGACATCTATATATATCCGGTGAAGTCGCTGCGCGGCTGCGCGGTGTCATCGGCGGTGCTCGATGATCTCGGCATCGTCGGCGACCGCCGTCTCCTCGTGGTGGATGCGGACGGGCGATTCATGACGCAGCGGACGCTGCCACGGATGGCGCTGATCACACCGACTCTCGGTCCCGAGACGCTGACCCTGGCCGCCGAGGGGGCAGCAAGCGTCAATATACACCGAGCCAGCGATCCGGCGGCGGCGATTCGCGAGGTCAGTATCTGGTCGAGCAACGGCTTGCAGGCCGAGGATTGTGGAGACGCCGCCGCCACGTGGCTGTCGGATTTTCTGCATACGCCCTGCCGGCTGGTGCGCGCGGGTCTGGCGTTCCATCGTCCGCTCGTGCGGCCCGGCAAGGCACACCCGGGAGACGTGGTGTCGTTTCCTGACGCCTTTCCGCTCCTCGCCATTGGCGCCGCGACGCTCGTTGATCTGAACGACCGCCTCGTGGAGACCGGCGCGGACCCGGTTCCGATGAATCGATTTCGTCCCAACCTCGTCATCGCTGGCTCGCCCGCCTACGCCGAGGATACGTGGCATGGGTTCTCCGTCGGAACTGCGCATTTTCGTGCGGGCGGTCCGTGCGCGAGGTGCATCGTGACCACGACCGACCAGGAAACGGGGGAACGCGGCACCGAACCGCTGCGACTGCTTTCCACGTATCGCCGCGATCCCGCCGATCCGACCCATGTATTATTCGGCCAGAACCTGATTCATGAACCGAAGTCCGGCGCATTCCAGGTCGGCGATCGCCTGCGGATCGATTAGCAAGCCGGCCGGCCGGCACGCGCAAGCACCGAGAATATATAGCCGATCACGATATATAGCCTCCAAACTATATATTCATTTCCCGACCGACCCATCACGGGGCGCGCGCTTCGCGGTGATATATATTCTACCGTTCAGCGCTGGGCCGCGATCCACGCCATCGTCCGGCTCGCCAGGTCGTCGAACGCGCGCACGGCCAACTCGAGGTGCTCCTCGCGCGTGTCCTCGATTTTGTTGTGGCTGATGCCGTGCAGGCTTTGCACGAACATCATGACCGTCGGCACCCCCGCCCGCGCGACCTCGGCGGCGTCGTGCAACGGACCCGAGGGCAGCCGATGTCCCTGCGGCGTCACTCCGGCAATCGACTCCTCACACAACTGCAGCAGCTCGCGGTCAAAAGGCACCGGCTCGATGCGCCAGATGCGCTCCCACGTCACCGTCACATTTCCTTCCGCCGCGAAGCGGTCACTCGCGGCTTTCGCGTCCTGCAGCATCGCCGCGAGCGCCGTCCCATCGAGATGACGTTGATCAAGGGTGATGCGGCACTCCTCAACCACGCTGGTCACGATGCCGGGCTTCGTCACGCACGAGCCGATGGTGCACACGCCGCCGTGGCGCTCGGCGATGGGATATATCTCGAGACCCATTTTCGCCGCGGCGAGAAACGCATCGCGGCGTCGGTTCATCGGCGTGCTCCCGGAATGCGCGGCCTGCCCGCGAAATGATATAGCATGCCGCTCGACGCCGAACGTCCCGAGAACCGTCCCGAGCGGCAGGTCAAGATCGAGCAGCACCGGCCCCTGCTCGATATGAAGTTCTATATAGGCGGCCGCGTTGGTGAGTTCGCGGCGGCTCTCGCGCACTTTTTCAAAGTCGATACCCACCTCCCGCAGCGCGTCCGGTAATGATATACCGGCGCGATCACGCAACTCGCGCGCCTCCGCGACGTCGAGGTTTCCGGAACACGCCGAGGAACCAAATAGACTTTTGCCGAAACGCGCGCCCTCCTCATCGGCCCAGTCCACGAGACGCACCGTGATTGGCGGACGGCCGCGGAACTGCGCGTGGATTCTCCGCAGGATTTCGAGGCCAGCCAATATATTGAGGCAGCCGTCGAGCCAGCCTCCGTTCGGCACCGAGTCCATATGTCCGCCAATCAACAACGCGCGATTCGACTCTCCGCGCAGCGTCGCCCAGAGGTTGCCCGCGGCATCCACCTGCACCTCCACGGGCAGGTGCGAGAGCTTTTGTTGCAGCCAGCGACGCGTCGCGACCCACGTCGGAGTGAAAGCCACGCGCTGCGCGCCATTTTCATCCGCCGTCAGGCGACGCAGTTCCATCAATTCCCTTACGGTGCGTTTCGGATCGAGAAAATTTGCGTTCGCCGGCACGCTGCTGGGCATGGCGATTGCTTAGTCGACCGTGGATGTAATAGACAAGCCATCCTGCGACACTGCCCACTCATTCTTTCCGCGGCCCGGTCTCCTCGTGAGACGCGCCCTCGGAAAGCAATGAGGGCTGTCGCCTTTGGCGTTCCGGTTTTTTGAGCCGCATGCGCGCGCCGTCCGGCGACCATTGCGACGTTGCGAAAATTCCGGCGCCTTTCATGGTCAGGCCTGCGTCCCCTCCCGCCCGCGCCGCTCCACCCTGCCGGCGGATATATACTCTATATGCCCACCCTCGCCACCACCGTTGACGGCCTGAAAATGCCCAACCCGTTTGTCATCGGCTCGGGACCGCCGGGGACAAATCTCAGCGTGATCAATCGCGCGTTTCGCGAGGGCTGGGGCGGCGTCATCGCCAAAACGGTGAGCCTCGACGCCTCCAAGGTCGTGAACGTCAGCCCGCGCTACGCCAAACTCCATTCGGAAAACGGCGAGGTCATCGGCTGGGAGAATATAGAGCTGATCAGCGACCGGCCCTTTCACCTCTGGATCGACGAGTTCAAGAAATGCAAGGACGGCCAGCCCAAAGGCGCGCTGATCGCGTCCGTCATGGAGGAATATAACAAAGACGCCTGGATCGAAATCATCGAGCGCTGCCAGGACGCCGGCGTCGACGCATTCGAGCTGAATTTTTCCTGCCCCCACGGCCTGCCGGAACGTCGCATGGGCGCCGCGATGGGACAGGATCCGGATATACTTGAAGAAGTCTGCGGCTGGGTGAAGAGCGTCGCGAAAAAACCTTTCTGGGCGAAGATGACGCCGAACATCACGCATATAGAGGATCCGGGCCGTGCAGCGTTGCGCGGCGGAGCCACCGGGCTCAGCGCGATTAATACGATCCGCAGCGTCACGAGCGTGAACCTCGATACGCTGCGTCCCGATCCGTGCGTCGAAGGATATACCACGCCCGGCGGCTATTCCTCGAAGGCAGTCAAACCGATCGCCCTGCGCATGGTGATGGAACTCGCCACGATGATCCGCAACGAGTTCCCCGGGCGCTCACTCTCGGGCTTGGGCGGGATCGAGTCGGGCGAGGACGCGGCCCAGTTTATATTACTCGGATCGGATACCGTGCAGGTGTGCACGGGCGTCATGAAATTTGGATATGAATGCGTGCGGCCGATGTGCGACCAACTCCTCGCGTTCATGGAGAAGCATAAATTCGAAACGCTCGCCGACTTCAAAGGGCGGAGCCTCGATTATTTCACCACCCACGCCGACCTCGTGAAACGCCAGACGGAGCGTAAGGCCGCACAAAAGGTCGCGGCCTCGCCGAAAAGCGTGAAGAGCGATGGCGAATGGAGCGGCGACGAATTCGTCAAGCAGTCCGATGCCCTCTCGCGTGCCTAAGCGCGAGCCCTCCGCGACCGGAGCCGCGACTCTCGTATCCAGATTCTGAATACGCCGAACCGGCGCCGACCGACTTCCAGCCATGGCCCTCCTGATCAAGAACGGCGAGATCGTCACCGCGGATTCCCGCTATATCGCGGATATATATTGCGAGGATGAGACGATCACGCGCATCGACCGGAGCCTCACGGCCCCGGCGGGCACCGAGGTGATCGATGCGCGCGGGAAATATGTATTCCCGGGGTTCATCGACCCGCATGTTCATATTTACCTGCCGTTCATGGGCACGTACGCGAAGGACAACTACGAGACGGGCAGCCAGGCCGCGCTGGTGGGCGGCACCACCACGCTGATCGAGATGTGCTGCCCCGCGCGCAGCGACGACACCCTCGCCGGTTTCGAGCTCTGGATGGCGCAGGCGGCCGGAAAATCGGCGTGCGACTTCACGTTTCATATGGGCGTGACCAAGTTCGATGAACGCACCGAGGCGCAGCTGCGCGAAATCGTCCGGCGCGGCATCAGCTCATTCAAAATTTTCCTCGCCTATAAAGGCGCGTTCGGGATCGACGACACGGAACTGTATCGAACGCTGAAACTCGCCAAGGAACTCGGGGTGATCGTCACCGCGCACTGCGAGAACGAAACGCTCATCACCGAGCGGTGCCGCGAGCTGCTCGCCGCGGGCCGCACCGATCCGGGCCAGCATCACGAGAGCCGGCCGCCCCGCGTCGAGGCCGAGGGCGTGCACCACCTGATGACGTTCGCCGAGCTGACCGGCGCCGCGACTTATATAGTTCACCTGAGCTGCGAGGAGGCACTCGCCGAGGCACTCGCCGCCCGCCAGCGGGGCGTCCGCGTCGCGATCGAAACGCTGATCCAATATCTCGTCCTCGATAAAACCTACGCGGAGCGCCCGGGTTTTGAGGGCGCGAAATATGTCATGTCGCCCCCGCTGCGGGATGTCAGGAACCAGGCCGTGCTGTGGAATGGTTTGCGCGATGGACTCATCCAGACCGTGGCGACGGACCACGCGCCGTTCGATTTTGAAAAGCAGAAGCCGATGGGCCGGGATGATTTCACCAAGATTCCCAACGGCATCCCCTCGCTCGAGGAGCGCATCAACCTGCTATATACTTATGGCGTGCTGGCGGGAAAAATCGACCTCCATACCCTTGTCAATATAGCGAGCACCCAGGTCGCGAAGCTGTTCGGCCTTTTTCCGAAAAAAGGAACGATTCAGCTCGGAGCGGACGCGGATCTCGTCGTCTTTGACCCGGATTACCGCGGCAATATATCGGTCAAGCACCAGCATATGGCCGTCGACTATAGTGCGTTCGAGGGCTGGCCGATTAGCGGGCGAGCGTCGGTCGTGACCGTGCGTGGACAGGTGGCGGCGCGCGACGGAAACTTCACCGGCATGCTCGGCCGCGGAAAATTTCTCGCGCGGCAGCCGAGTCATTTCTAGAGCAGATCCAAGCTCGCGTTCCCATGCCTGCCGTTGCGACCAGTGCCTCACCCGTGGCGGACGCCGCGCTCTCCAACGCCGACCTCGCCCCGGTGCCCGCATCGGCGCGCACGTGGGGCCTGGGGAGCATCGCGGCGCTGTGGATTTCGATGTCGGCCTGCATCCCGACCTATATGCTCGCGTCGTCGTTGATCGGCGGCGGCATGAACTGGTGGGAGGCGGTGCTCACGATATTTCTCGGCAATATCATTGTCGTGATCCCGATGGTGCTCAACGCGCACGCCGGTACGAAATATGGAATCCCCTTCCCCGTGTTCTGCCGCGCCTCGTTCGGCACCCGCGGCGCCAACGTCCCCGCCCTGCTTCGCGCGCTCGTTGCCTGCGGCTGGTTCGGCATCCAGACGTGGATCGGCGGCGCCGCGATATATAAAATCCTCGCCGTCTTCTTCCCGGGTCTCGCCGGGCCAACCTGGACGGCCCACCTCGGCATCACGGGCCCGCAGCTCGCGTGCTTCCTGTTTTTCTGGGGCATCAATATGTTTGTGGTGTACCGCGGGATCGAATCCATCCGCGTCCTCCTGAATTTCAAGGCGCCGCTCCTGCTCGCCCTCGGACTCCTGCTGCTCGCGTGGGCCTACCACGCCGCCGGCGGCTTCGGGCCGATCCTCTCCCAGCCGTCCGCGTTCGACCCCGGCCAGCCGAAGGCCGGACAATTCCCCGCGTTCTTTTTCCCCGCGCTCACCGGCATGATCGGCTTCTGGGCCACGCTCTCGCTTAATATACCGGATTTTTCGCGCTACGCGAAATCACAGCGCGACCAGGTGCTCGGCCAGGTCCTCGGATTGCCCACCACCATGGCGCTATATTCTTTCATCGGCGTCGCCGTCACATCGGCCACCACAATCATATATGGCCAGACGATCTGGGATCCGGTGGACGTCCTCACTCACTTCCGCAATCCCGTCGTGCTCGTGGTCGCGATGCTTGCCCTGTGCCTCGCGACCCTCGCGACGAACCTCGCCGCCAACGTTGTCTCGCCGGCCAACGATTTCTCGCAACTCTCACCCGGCCGAATCTCGTTTCGCACGGGCGGCCTGATCACCGGAGTGATCGGGATCCTCATGATGCCGTGGAAGCTTCTCGCGAGCCCGACCGGCTATATATTCACCTGGCTCGTCGGATATAGCGCTCTGCTCGGGCCCATCGGCGGCGTGATGATCGCGGATTATTTCATCTATCGCAAAAAAGTCCTGCATGTGGGCGCCCTGTATTCGCGCAGTGGAGAATATAGCTACGCCGGTGGCATCAGCTGGGTCGCCATTGCCGCGTTGACCGCCGGCGTGTTGCCGAGCCTGCCGGGCTTTCTCGCCACCGTTGGCGCGATCGACGCGATGAAGGTCCCGCCCGCGCTCCTCGGCCTATATAGTTACGCCTGGTTCGTCGGCTTCGGCCTCGCGTTCCTCGTCTACCTGCCCCTGCGCCGCCTCGCCCCGCGGGGGTGATCCCGCTCGTGTGTATCCAGAAAATGGATACTGTGGTCTCGCAGCTCGGAATCGGCGCCGGGAAGCCCCTTCGTTTTAGCCGTGCCCCGGCGCGAAATTCCTGTTTTAGCCATCTCCCCCGCCCATGAAATCGATCCCGCTGCCGCCCACCCCCCATCAGCCTGCGAAATATACCGGGCCCTCCGCCGCACACGTCCTCGCGCTGCGCAAACAGTTCCTCAATCCGGGTCTGTTTCTATATTACAAGCAGCCCATCATGATCGTGGAGGGCAGCATGCAGTACGTCTGGGACGATACCGGCAAACGCTACCTCGACGGCCTTGGCGGCATCGTGACCGTGAGCGTCGGGCACTGCCACCCACGCGTCGTCGCCGCGGCCAACCGGCAGAACGAAATCCTCCAGCATTCGACGACTATATATCTCCAGCCCAACATCGCCGAGTACGCGGAGAAGCTCGCGGCGAAGTTTCCCGGTGACCTGAAGGTGTGTTATTTCGTGAACTCCGGCTCCGAGGCGAACGACCTCGCGCTGCTCATGGCGCGGCTCTCTACGGGCAACTACGATCTCATCGCCCTACGCAACGCCTACCACGGCGGCAACGCCTCGGGCATGGGCGTCACCGCGCATAGCAATTGGAAGTTCAACGTGCCACACAGCTTCGGCGTTCATCACGCCCTGGCGCCGTACCCCTACCGCGGCACGTTCGGCTACGACGATCCAAACGCCGGGAGCAAATACGCCGACGACGTCAAACAGCTGATCGACTACGCTACCCCCGGAAAAATCGCGGGCTTCATCGCGGAATCCATCCAAGGCGTCGGCGGCTTCGTCGTCTTCCCGGACGGCTACCTCCAGAAAACCTACGAATACGTCCGCAACGCCGGCGGCGTCTGCATCGCCGACGAAGTGCAGACGGGTTTCGGACGCACGGGGACACACTATTGGGGCTTTCAGACGCAGGGCGTCATTCCGGATATCGTCACGATGGCGAAGGGTATCGGCAACGGCGCGCCGCTCGCCGCGGTCGTCACCACGCCGAAGATCGCGGCGGTGATGGCGCAGAAGGTTCACTTCAACACCTTCGGCGGCAACCCGGTTGTGAGTGCGATCGGCAAGGCGGTGCTCGACGTGATCGACGACGAGAAACTGCAGGCCAATTCGCTCGAGCTCGGCCGCTATATACTTTCTGGGTTGAGGAAATTGCAGGAGAAATATCCGGTGATCGGCGATGTGCGCGGGCTCGGCCTCATGCTGGGTATCGAGTTTGTGAAGGACCGGGCCACCAAGGAGCCAGCGAAGGAAGCCTGCGCCCAAGTCGTGGAAAACGCTCGTGAGCTCGGGCTTCTGCTCGGCAAGGGCGGCCTCTGGGGCCAGACGATCCGGTTCGCACCGCCGATGAATATCACGAAAGCCGACGCCGACTTCCTGCTCGCGGTGCTCGACGAGGCCGTCGGAGCACTCTAATCGATTCGCGGCCGGCGCATCGCGCCTGCGCCGACCCCACGAAATCTATATTTATAGATATATATTCCCACCGACCCGCCTGCTGGCGAAATCCTTTCACCCCATGATAAAACTCCTTCGTCTCACCGCCGCGTTTCTCTACCTCGGCCTGGGCCTACTCGCTCACGCCAAGACCCTCACCGTCGGCTTCGCGCAAACCGGCGCGGAAAGCGCCTGGCGCACCGCGAATACCGAGTCGCTCAAATCCGAGGCCGAAAAGCGCGGCATCAACCTGAAGTTCTCCGACGGCCAGGGAAAACAGGAGAACCAGATTCGCGCCGTGCGCTCGTTCATCACGCAGGGCGTCGACGTCATCCTCCTCGCCCCGCTCGTTGAAACCGGCTGGGAGCCGGTGCTCCGCGAGGCGAAACGCGCCAAGATCCCGGTCATCCTCATGGACCGCACCGTCAAGGTCTCGGACGATTCGCTATATACTTGCTTCGTCGGCTCCGATTTCGCCAAGGAGGGCCAGATGGCCGCCGACTGGCTCGCCGCCCACGTGAAGGGTTCAGGCCGCATCCTCGAACTTCAGGGCACTCCCGGATCCGCACCCGCCAACGAGCGCCGCCGCGCCTTCGCCGAGGCCATTGCAAAATATCCCAACCTGAAGGTCATCGACTCGCAAAGCGGCGACTTCCGCCGCGCCGGCGGCAAGGAAGTCATGCAGGCATTCCTCAAGAAATACGGGCACGATTTTGATATAGTCTATTCGCACAACGACGACATGGCCCTCGGCGCCGTGCAGGCGATTGAGGAAGCCGGCATGAAGCCGGGCAAGGACGTCATCATCGTCTCGATCGACGCGATCCATGAGGGGGTGCAGGCGGTTGTGGACGGCCGCATCAATTGCACCGTGGAGTGCAACCCGCTCTTCGGGCCGAAGGTATATGATCTCGCCGCCCGCATCGTCGCCGGCGAGACCGTGCCCCGGCTCCAATATAACAAGGACGAGCTGTTCGATTCGACCAACGCGGCGCAGGCGATCGGCTCCCGACAATATTAAGTCCGGCCCGGTGCGCGCCCGAAAACGCCGCGCGCCGGCCACCCCGGAACGGCCCGGAGAAAAGGCCCGGCCTCCCGAGCGCCATATATACACATGGATGACGCCCCTCTTCTCGTCGCGCGCCAGATCGGGAAACGTTTTCCCGGCGTGATCGCGCTGCAGGACGTGAATTTCACCGTGGGATCCGGTGAGATCCACGCGTTGCTCGGCGAAAACGGCGCCGGCAAGTCGACGCTCATCAAGGTCCTCACGGGCGTATATGAACGCGATGCCGGCGAGATCACGCTCGCCGGCCGCCGCATCTCGCCGCGCTCGCCGAGCGAGGCCGAGGCCTGCGGGATCAGCACGGTATATCAAGAGGTGAACCTCGTCCCCTCACTCTCGGTCGCGGAAAATCTCTGCCTCGGGCGGCAGCCCGGCCGGTTCGGCTTTATCAACTGGCCGGCCACCCGCCGGCATGCGCGCGCGGCCCTGGCGCGGCTCGGCCTCGATCTCGACGTCAACGCCGAGCTTGGCACGCTCTCCGTCGCCCTTCAGCAAATGGTGGCCATCGCCCGCGCCCTCGACCGCCAGGCGCGCCTGCTGATTCTCGACGAACCCACGGCGAGCCTCGACGAGAAGGAAGTCGCGGACCTGTTCGCGATCATGCGGCGGCTGCGGGAGTCCGGCATGGGCGTGATCTTCGTCACGCATTTTCTCGACCAAGTATATAGTGTGACGGACCGGATCACGATCCTGCGCAACGGCACGCTCGTCGGGGAGTATATAACGGCCACGCTGCCGCGGCTCGAGCTCGTCACCCGTATGCTCGGTCGCGAGTTGTCCGACCGCGAGGGCACGGCATCCCGCGGGACGGTCGAGACTGCCGCTGCCCCTCCGGTCCTCGCGGCGAAAAACCTCAGCCGCACCAATGCCTTGCACCCGGTCGATATATACTTGCGTCCCGGCGAGGTCCTCGGGCTCGCCGGCCTGCTCGGCTCCGGCCGGACGGAACTCGCGCGTCTGCTGTTCGGCATCGACGCTCGATCCAGCGGCGAACTTTCGGTGAGCGGGAATCCCGCGGCGCTTCGTTCGCCGCGCGAGGCGGTGCGTCTCGGCCTCGCGTTCTCGAGCGAGGATCGCAAGCAGGAGGGCATCCTCCCGTGGCTATCGGTCCGCGAGAATCTGATCATCGCCCTTCAGGCCCGCCGCGGCGCCTGGCGCCCGCTCGGCCGGGCCGAGCAGGAACGCTTGTGCGAAGAGTATATAAGGGCGCTGCGGATCAAAACCGCGGATGCGGAGACGCCCATTCGCAATTTGTCCGGTGGCAACCAGCAAAAGGTGCTGCTCGCGCGCTGGCTCGCGACCCGCCCCGCCGTGATTATATTGGACGAACCCACCCGCGGCATCGACGTCGGCGCGAAAGCCGAGATCGAGCGGCTGATCGCGCAGCTCCGCGACGACGGTATCGCCGTGTTGTTTATATCTTCCGAGCTCGAGGAGATCGTGCGCAACAGCACGCGCGTCCTCGTCCTCCGCGAACGCCGCGCCGCCGGCGAATTTTCCGGCGACCAAATTTCTGCAGCCACGCTCATGCCCGCCATGGCGGGTGGTCACCAGCCGCATGAAAACTGAGCCCGGCGTGCGCCGTTTCCTGCGCTCGCCCGCGCTCTGGCCGATCGCCGGCCTCGTGATCCTCGTCGCGATCAACGCGATGCTGCATCCGCAATTTCTGCGACTCTCCATTCAGAACGGCCATCTCTTCGGCGTTCCGATCGATATATTAAAAGAGGGCGCACGCCCCGTCGTCGTCGCCATCGGAATGACCCTCGTCATCGCGACGGGAGGCGTCGACCTGTCGGTCGGCTCCGTCGCGGCCATCGCCGGCGCCGTCGCCGCTCTCGCCATGAGCAGCGGAACCACCCCACTCCCACTCGTCCTGACCGCTGCGGTGGCGGCCGGTATCGTCGCCGGGCTGATCAACGGCGTGCTCGTCGCGTGGGCGGGCATCCAGCCGATCGTCGCCACGCTCATTCTCATGGTCGCGGGCCGCGGCGTCGCCCAACTCATCACGAGCGGCAACGTGATCGTCGTCACGCGCCCCGCTTTTGTATATATCGGAAATGGATATATGGGCGCGCTTCCGTTCGCCGCAATTCTCGCGCTGCTGCTCGGCGTCGCCACGCATTTCGCGCTTCGCCGCACGGCCGCCGCGCTCTTCATCGAGGCCGTCGGCGACAACCCGACGGCGAGTCGCTTCGCCGGCGTGCCCACGGCCCGCGTCAAATGCCTCGTATATATCTTTTCCGGAGCCTGCGCGGCCCTCGCGGGCGTCATGGCCACCGCCAACGTCGCGGCGGCGGATCCGTATCGCGCCGGCGAGAACATGGAACTCGACGCGATCTTCGCCGTGGTAGTCGGCGGCACGGCGCTCACCGGCGGACGTTTCCTGCTCCTCGGCTCCTTCGTCGGCGCACTGCTGCTCCAGACTTTGACGCAGACGATGTATTATGCCGGCGTGCCGCCCGCGGTCGCGCCCGTCCCGAAGGCGCTGCTCATCCTCACCGTCTGCCTGCTTCAATCCGACCGCACCCGCAGCTGGCTGCAATCGCTCTTCCGCCGCACGGACCCCGCCGCGGCCCGCGCATGACCGCGACTGTGCAAAATCGTCTGCCGCAGATCGCGACCGCCACCGTCCTCGCGATTCTATATATCGTCGCCTGCTTCCTATATGAAGGGTTTTTTTCCCTGCGCGGACTGACGAACCTGCTCACGGATAACGCCGCGCTCGGCATTGCCTCGGTCGGGCTGACGCTCGTGATCTTCTCCGGCGGCATCGACTTGTCCGTCGGATCGGTCGCCGGATTTGCGTCCATTTTTTCCGCCACGCTGATCGAACAGCATCACGTCCATCCGCTCGTCGCGGCGTTCCTCGCACTTCTTCTTGGTTTGGCACTCGGAGCCGCGATGGGCGCGATCATCCACTGGTTTCGGCAGCCGCCGTTTCTCATCACCCTCGCGGGCATGTTCCTGATGCGCGGCTGTGCGTTCTGGATCACCACGGAATCCGTCGGCATCAATCATCCATTTTATATACGACTCTCCTCGCTCGAAGTCCCGCTGAGCGCCCGTGCCTCTCTTCCGATTTCGGCATTGTGCCTCCTCGCGGCACTCCTGGTGGGAGGGATTATCGCACACTATACAAGGTTCGGTCGCACCCTGCTCGCCATCGGCGGCGGCGAACAGTCCGCGCTGCTCATGGGCCTCCCCATCGGCGCAGCCCGCGTGGCGGTATATGCTTTGAACAGCGCGTGCGCCACCGCCGCGGGGTTGGTGCTTTTGTTATATACTGGCTCGGGGAATCCGAGTTTCGGGCTCGGGCTCGAGTTGGATGCGATCGCGGTGGTCGTGATCGGAGGGACGCTACTGAGCGGCGGACGCGGACACATGCTCGGGACGTTTCTGGGCCTGCTGATATTCGGAGTGATTCAGGCGGCCTTGATCTTCGACGGCCGCCTGAGCCCGGCCTGGTCGCGCATTGTCGTAGGCGGCCTGCTCCTCGCCTTTATACTTCTGCAACGCGGACTCCTGCGGCGGCTTGGGCGTCGATGAGTTGCGAAGTATATAGTGAATGCGCGCCAATCGCGGCCGGGGCGACGCGCCCGCTCCGCGGGCCAGGCCCGCACTCGCGGGTCGGCTTGGCCATGTGGGAGCTTGTATATTCGGCAAGCGTCGACGGCGTCGCCACTTGCAACGCTCCCTCAATCCGGTCGCACCCGGCCTCTCGCCTGCATTGACGCTATTGTCCCGCTGCGGCACATCTTCGGCTCCGTCCCCCGTTTTTAATCACATGTTCACCCTCGGCATCGACTATGGTACCAACTCCGTCCGGGCGCTGGTTGTGCGCTGCGCAGACGGCAAGGAATTCGGGGCGTGCGTCGTCAATTACCCCAGCGGCCATCAAGGCATCCTCGTGGATTCGCGGGATCACAATCTGGCCCGGCAGCATCCCGGTGACTATATATATGGACTCGAGCAATCGGTGAAGGGCGCCCTCGCCGCAGCGAAGCGCCAGCGTGGCTTCTCCGCGGATCTGATCGTTGGCGTCGGCGTGGACACCACCGGTTCGAGCCCGATCCCGGTGGACGCCACGAATCGCCCGCTCGCGCTCTCCGCGCGTTTCAAAAAAAATCTCAACGCCCAGTGCTGGCTGTGGAAGGACCATACGAGCTGGCGCGAGGCGGCGAAGATCACGGAGCTGGCCGGCCTCCATCGGCCCCAGTATATAGCGAAATGCGGCAACACCTATTCGTCGGAGTGGTGGTGGTCCAAGATCTGGCATTGCCTCAACGTCGCACCGGCGGTCTTCGACGCCGCTTTCTCGTGGGTCGAACTCGCCGACTGGCTGCCCTCGGTGCTCGCGGGCGTCACCGATCCGCGCGAGGTGAAGGCAGGGATCTGCGCCGCCGGCCACAAAGCGCTCTATGCCGACGACTGGGGTGGGTTGCCCGATGCGGAATTTTTGGCGATGCTCGACCCGAAGCTCGCGACGCTGCGGGACCGACTATATAGAAAAGCTTGGGACGCCACCGAGCCGGCCGGCCAGCTGTGCGCAGCCTGGGCGAAGAAACTCGGTCTGCGACCCGGCTTGCCGATCGCGATCGGAGAGTTCGATGTTCACTACGGCGCAATTGGCAGCGGCGTGAAGGAAGGAACTCTCGTCAAGGTCATCGGAACGTCCACCTGCGATTGTGCCGTGGTCTCAGCAGAGAAGAAAATCGCGGACATCCCGGGCATTTGCGGAATCGTCAAGGGCGCCATCCTGCCCGGGTTTTACGGCATCGAGGCCGGTCAGTCTGCCGTCGGAGATATATTCAAATGGTGGGTCGAGGGCGTCTGCGGCGGCGACCCCGGGCTTCACGAAAAACTCACGAAGGAGGCCGCGCGGCTTGCGCCCGGCGAAAGCGGTCTGCTCGCGCTCGATTGGAACAACGGTAACCGCACGATCCTCGTCGACCCGATGCTCACCGGTGCGATCCTCGGGACCACACTTCATACAACGCGGGCGGAGATATATCGTGCGTGGATCGAGGCCACGGCATTTGGCGCGCGAGCCATCATCGAACGCATTCGCGAATATGGAGTGCCGGTTGACCGCGTCGTTTGCGCGGGTGGCATCGCGGAGAAAAATCCCATGCTAATGCAGATCTATGCAGATGTCACCGGGTGCACGATCCAGGTCGCCGGCTCATCGCAGGCGTGCGCGCTTGGATCCGCGATTTCCGCGGCCGTTCTGGCGCGGGCGCATCCGGATTTTCCCACAGCGCAGGAGGCGATGACTTCGCTGAAGAAAGTCTCCTACCGCCCGGCGGCGGACGCGCAGGAAATATATAGTGAACTTTATCTCCTTTATCGGCAGCTGTACGACAGCTTTGGCGGCTTGAACAAGAACGCGGATTTGTCGCAGGTCATGAAGGCGCTGCTCGCGCTCAAGGCCCGCGCCCGCGCCTAGCCGCTTCCTGGCGGGCGACATCCCAGGACCGCCGCCGGGCCCGCTTTCGCTATCATACTATATATCTCATGCAACTTCTCGCCTCTCCGAAGATTTGGTTCCTTTGCGGTTCCCAGCATCTGTACGGCCCCGGCCCGCTCCAGCAAGTCGCGGCGAACGCCCGGCAGGTCGCCGAAGGGTTGGCAGCCTCGGGGAAAATCCCGCTGCAGATCATATATAAAGCGCTGGTGACCACGCCCGACGAGATCACGCAGGCGTGCATCGACGCCGACGCGGATCCAGAGTGCGCCGGGTTGGTGTTGTGGATGCATACGTTTTCGCCGGCGAAGATGTGGATCCGGGGATTGAGCTCGCTGAAAAAGCCGTTCGTGCACCTGCACACGCAGTTCAACCGCGACCTGCCGTGGAATGAAATCGACATGGATTTCATGAATCTGAACCAGGCTGCGCACGGCGACCGCGAGGCTGGATTCCTGCACACCCGGCTGCGTCTGCGGCGCAAGGTGGTCGTCGGCCACTGGTCGGACCCGGAGGTGTGCGATCGCCTCGCCGCGTGGGCGCGCGCGGCCCGCGCCTGGCATGACTGGCAGGGCGCGAAATTTGCGCGATTCGGCGACAACATGCGGGAGGTCGCCGTGACCGAGGGCGACAAGGTCGCCACGGAGCTGCGCTTCGGCTTCTCCACCAATGGCTATGGCGTCGGCGACCTCGTTGCCCGCGTCACCGCCGTCGCCGACAATGATATATCCGCACTTTGTGCGGAGTATGAACAACTATATACCGTGGCGGCCCCGCTGCGCCGCGGCGGCGCGCGCCACGACGCGTTGCGCGATGCCGCACGGCAGGAGCTCGGGATGCGCGCGTTTCTCACCCAGGGAAAGTTCAAGGGCTTCACGACGACCTTCGAGGACTTGCATGGCTTGAACCAGCTGCCCGGCCTCGCGTCCCAGCGATTGATGGCCGACGGCTATGGGTTCGGTGCCGAGGGCGATTGGAAAACCGCGGCGCTCCTGCGGGCGATGAAGGTCATGGGCGAAGGCCTGCCGGGTGGGACGTCGTTCATGGAAGACTATACCTATCATCTGTCGCCCGGCGGTCACCAGGTGCTTGGTTCCCATATGCTCGAGATCTGCCCGAGCATCGCCGAGGGAAAACCCACGCTGGAAGTTCACCCGCTCGGCATCGGTGGAAAATCCGACCCGGCCCGCCTCGTGTTCAACGCGCCGAAAGGCCCCGCCCTCAACGCCTCGTTGATCGACCTCGGAAATCGTTTCCGTCTGATCGTGAACGAAGTCACCGCGGTGCAACCGCCTCCGTTGCCGAAACTGCCCGTCGCGCGGGCGGTGTGGGAATGCCAGCCGAATTTCAAAACCGCCTGCGCCGCGTGGATTCTCGCCGGCGGCGCGCATCATACGGGATATAGCTATAGCGTCACGTCGGAGATGCTCGAGGATTTCGCAACCATCGCCGGCATCGAGCTCGTCGAGATCAACTCCGAGACTCGCCTCGGCGAGTTCAAGCAGGCGCTGCGCAACAACGAAGTATATTACCACCTCGCGCAGGGCATCCGCGTCTGACCGCGGAGATTTCCATCGATTCCCTGGCCGCTCTCAACGACTGATTCACGATGCTCGAGGAATTAAAACGCGAGGCTTATGAAGCGAACGTGGCCCTGCCCCGCCACGGCCTCATCAATCTCACGTTCGGCAACGCGAGCGCGATTGATCGCAGCCGCGGGATTTTCGCCATCAAGCCGAGCGGCGTCGACTACGCCACGCTGCGACCCGAGGACATGGTGCTGGTCGATCTAGACGGAAAAATCGCCGAGGGCGCACTGCGACCATCCTCGGACACCCCCACGCACCGTCGTCTCTTTCTCGGGTTCGAGTCCATCGGCGGCATTGTACATACCCACTCGTCGTGCGCCACGGCGTTTGCCCAAGCCGGGCGCGAGATCCCGATTTTTGGCACGACGCACGCCGACTACTTCTGCGGCAATGTCCCCGTAACGCGGAAGCTGACGCCGGCAGAGATCACGCAGGGCCTATATGAATGGGAGACGGGCAATGTGATCATCGCGCACTTCCAGTCGGGCCAGCTCGACGCCGCTGATTTTCCCGGCGTGCTGCTCAATCGGCACGCGCCGTTTGCGTGGGGGCCGTCCGTCGCGAAAGCGGTCGAGGTGGCCGTGGCGATGGAGTGCATCGCGAACCTCGCCCTGATGTCGCTGCAGCTCGCCCCCACCCTCGGGACGATCGAGCCCGAGTTGCTCGCCAAGCATTTCAAGCGGAAGCACGGGCCGGGCGCGTATTACGGTCAGAAGTAAGAGTTTATATAGTCGTCGTCCGCGATCCGGCCTTGGGATCGAGTATATACAGCGAACGATCGCGCCGGCCTTCGGCTATATATACGAGTATACATCGACCGCCGGAGTGGAGCCGGCTCGTCCGCGCCGCGCGAGGCTCAGTTCACGTTGGTCGCGCTGACCGAAAACGGCCGCCCGGGAAACTCGAGAAACCCGCCGCACTCGAACTGATCCTTGCCCGAGGCTCCCACGCCGAAATGCGCGCCTCCCTGCGTCGCAAATGTCAGCATGCCGAACCGGTAGTTCAAAACTTTGCGGCCACTGAAATCCGCGACCGTAATGATCGGTGCTTCGATCCCGTGCGTATCGGCGGACTCGACGAACACCGGATCAATCAGCCGGCGATCGCGCAGCCGCGCCGTCACCTCGGGCTTCGCCGTCCAGCGCACGAAATCCAGTTCGCGATCGCCGCGCGAGACCGCGATGATCGTGTCGCCGGAAAGTTTTATATAGGCGAGGCAGACCGGGTTGCGCCCGACCTTCACGGTGCCGACGATGCTGATCTTGCCCGGCGACGCCGGCGCCTCGGTCGCGAGTCCGTCGACTTGATATACCGTCATGGTGCCGTCGACCGATCCGACCATCGCGCGTGAGCCCTCGCCGCCGTACATGCTGGCGAGGACGGAAACGGGTTGGGCGACGTCGACGGTCTTCACGACCGTGGGTCGCCACTCCGGGGCGACATCAAAACTATACGGCCACTGCTTCGGATCGCTGCCCAGGTCGCGCGTGCGGCGGAAGTTTTCCTCAGTGGTGAAATACGCTGTCCGCATGGCCGCGAAGAGCGCCTGCAGATCGATGAACGCCACCTTGCCCTCCGCCTTGGAGGCGACGACGGCGAAGCCGGCGCGCGACGCGTACGCGGAATTGTTGCCGTTGTTGAAACTGTCGCGATGCGCCTGCTGGTTGAGGTTATATGAACCCAGCATGCCCGCGTTGCCATCGGGCCCGCTCACGCGACCGCCCGTGTGATCCCCCACGGCCGAGACCGCCGTGGGAAAACGCATGCCCGGCAAATCTATATATCCGAGCAGCTTGATACTGACGAAGGAGGCGACGTTCGCGAGACCCGGATATTCGTCGACCCAGTCGTGCGGCATGGCCGCGCGTTTTCCGTTCGCGCCGAGAGCGAAAACGGCGACCTGGCCTTTCTTTTCTTTCGTGTCCGTGACGGTCACGAGCGCGAACTCGTTATGATTGGTGATCGACATCGCGGTCGGCACCTTTTCCGGCGGCAGGATGAAATAGGGATTCGTGCTGTGGCCGGTGGCGGTGCCGCCCACGCCGATATATCCGGACGAGAACAAAACGAGGCCGCAGTTGGCCCAGTTTCCCATGCCGCGCGCCAATGCGATCGGCATTCCGAGCTTGTTGCCCGATTGCGCGACCCATTCCTTCGACGACGGATCGGGCCGGAAGCCACCCCACCACGGCGCCTCGGGTTTTTCCGTGAAGCAGTTGTTCGACATTTCGATAATCGTCACGCGATCGACGCCGACGCCGTCATTCGGCATGTGGGTCTTCGAATCGACCGTCAGCTTATGATCGGGAACATATATCACTTGGCCCTGCGTGGAGCTGAAGTCGCCCCCGTCGGCGGTCCACGGTCCGCCGAGTTGGTATGTCCGGCCCTTCCAACCGGAACTCTGCTGGTCGGCCTCGGCCGGCACGTGCTTCGCCGGCACAAGATATATATCGGGAAAGTCCGCGGGCGTTCCTTCCGGATGGTACGAATCATAATCCGGGCCGAAACGCCGGTTCATCCCGGCCGGGGAGAAATCGGTCAGCTCATGCAACGCCGCCGCTTCATCCAGGGGTGTCGCCTCACCGCCCTGCGCGATCGCCGCGCCGGCCATAAGGCCTGCGATCGCGGCCAGCCGCGCGACGCGAACGATCCATATATTAGTCCTGCGCCGCCCGCCTGAAACGTCTTGCGATCGGTTTAACATGGCGCCACCGGAGCCGCAAAATCCCGCGTTTTCAACTCCTTCGTGCAGTCTCGTCTTCCGCTGCAGCTGATCTCGCGCGGTTTGATCCTGTAGTTGTTTTCTGGATACGTTGCGGATCTGGGTGGGGCCCAAGCCGTCAGCACGCGGCCAGCGCACGGATGTCCGCCCGGCGAAACGCTCGTTCGCCCGAGGGCATTTCACCGCCGCGCGGGCTCGGATCCCCGAAAGAATTTTCGTGCGGACAGTCGGCGATCGCTTGGCCGCATTGCCGCGCCCGAGCGGCAATCATGAAATCCGTGGTAAAAACCAAGCAGCGGAAACTCTCGGCCGTTATACACTTATGCATAATCCAGCGATATATACCCTCAAGCGCATCGGCCCGCCTGGCGGCTGTCGTGCGCTCGGATGAGCGGCGCGGCCGGACCCGCCGGCCGATTGCAGCCTCGCGCTCCGCGGAGCAAGCGCTCACGCTCAATAACACTTTTGGCCTTCGAGAATCGAGATCGCGACCAGCCGAACACCGCGACGGGCGACGCGTTCTCCGCGTCGGCAATTTTAAATGGCGGGCGGCGCGGCGGCTGTGCCAACGTTCCCCGGCGCGCGGCCAGTATATACGTTTTTCGCGGCGTCGTGGCGCGCCCGCGGGCCTGCGGTCGCGAAGGACGTGGGCCGCGACATCACCGATGAGAATCTTCCTGAGTTGCCAGCAGGCACTTCGACCGCACGCGGTGCCCGCGTACGCGTTTTGGGAATACTATATACAACAGGGCCTGGCCGAAGCAGGTCACGAGGTCGTCGCGGCGCCGGGCGTCGATTGGGCGGAGGGACTGTCTGCGATGACCGAATCCGACCGCGCGGCGTGGCGCGAGCGGACGTGGTCACGGACGCTGGATTTTTTGCGCGCGGAGCACGCGCGCCGGCCCGTGGCGCTTTTTCTCAGCTACCTGTTCCCGCAGCAGGTGCAGCCGGAGGCAGTAGCTGAAATCAACGCGTGCGGCATTCCGACGGTAAACTTTTTTTGCGACAACATCCGCGAGTTCGCCTATGTGCCCGACGCGTTTCGCCCGTTTGCACTGCACTGGGTCCCCGAGGCGGATGCCCGGGCGCTATATATAGCGGCGCGGCTGAAATATATATATGCGCCAATGCCGATGTGGGTCGCGCCGGAACTGCGCCAGCCGGCGGCGGCCGAAAACGAGTCCGTGGTTTTCATCGGCACGCACGACGCGCTGCGCGAGGAACTCCTCGGGCGTGCCGTCGCCGACGGATTGCCGCTGCGCATTTTCGGCGCCGGCTGGCTGCAAGGCCCGGCCGGCGCACCTGCTCCCACGGCGCCACCTTCGCGGTTGTCCAACCAGTGGGAATTTCTGCGGCGCCACGGCGTGCGCGGTTTGGCAAACCGCGCGAGTTATCAGTTTCGGAAACATCAGCCGACCGATTGGATTCCGGCGCACGCGGAGGCCACGCTCGCGCCGCGCGACTATATAAAGGTCACCCGCGAAAGCCGCATCGTGCTCGGCGTCAATCGATGTCCCAGCTTCCGCCGCAGCTTCGGAAACCCGCTGCGTTATTCCCGGCTGCGCGACCTCGAGGCGCCGATGCTCGGAGCCTGCCTCCTCACGGAGCTCGCTCCCGGGCTCGAGGACTTATATGAATTGGGCGCGGAGATTGAAACCTACCGCAACGCCGCAGAACTCGTGGTGAAGGCTGCCGAGCTCGCGGCTGATCCCGCGCGCCGCGCCGCCCTGCGCCGCCGCGGTCAGCACCGGGCCCTCGCGAATCACACGGTGGGCCGGACGATCGAGCGCATCGCGCTCGAGCTCGGGCTGGCGAACTGAAAGGGCCCGCCATGTCTGCCACCCGACGCCTCTGCCTGACTTATATATATCCCCCGGAGACGGATCGCTGGATGCCCGGCGATCGTTGGTGGCGCCCGCTAGTGCGCCGCGTCGTGCGCGGACCGAAGCGCCCCGGCGGCCTCGACAAAGTATATATCAACCTGCGGCTCGGGCTCGACCGGCTGCGACTTCCATACGAGGTGAACGTGCCGTTCGACCGCCTGCGGCCGGATGACCTTGTCGGCGTGCTGGGCCGCGGGCGACAGAGCCTCAATGGATATAAACGTCGCGAGCGCCTCGTGGCCGGCATCGGGCTGATGACGCACCCGAGCGAGTGGCCGACGTTGTTCGAGGAATATCCCGTCGCCTGTTACCTGCAGCACAGCACTTGGGCGGCGGACGTATATCGCCGGCAGTTTGGCGACGAGGCCTGCGCGGAATGGGCGGTGGGCATCGATACGGTCGCGTGGGCTCCGAAGACGCGGCCGCAGGACAAGCCGATCGATTTCTTGATCTATGATAAACTGCGCTGGAATCGGCCCAGCGGCACCACCCAGCTGCTCGATCCAATTCGCGCGGCGCTGGAATCCAGCGGCAAATCCTCGATGACCCTGCGGTACGGCGAATATACTCCCGCGGAATATGAAACCGCGTTGCAGCGGTGCCGGGCCGCGATTTTCGTCAGCAGCCACGAGAGCCAGGGCATTGCGTGTCAGGAGGCGATGGCGGCCGGCGTGCCGGTGTTCGCGTGGGACCCGGGCCGCTGCCTCGACCCGGCGCGCTTCGCGTGGGGCGAGCCGAACCTGCCGGCAACCTCGGTGCCTTTCTTCGACAGCCGATGCGGTGACCGCTTCAAGGACGCCGGGGATTTCCGCCGGAAACTGCCCGCATTTCTGGATGCGCTCGCCGCCGGCCGCTACGCGCCCCGCGACTATATATTGGAAAACCTCACGGTGGAGAAATGCGCGCAGCGCTTCGTGGACCTGCTCCGCGAAAAGCTGGGCGGCTGAGTTGTATCCAAAAAAGCACTACAGCGCACGGTGACGCGGGTGGTGCAATGCCCGGCCTATACGCCGCGGTCGGCTGCGGCTATATACTATTCGGATGCCGGACGACTCCGTCGTGCCTTGATGCCGGCGCGATGTTTTTTCGATTCGATCATCCGGACTTTCTGGCCGCGGCTCTTTTGCCGGTTCCGCCGCGAAGCGCGTTCGCGCAGATCCTGCCGGGCCGCCGCTGCCGACCGCGCCCGCTCCTCGAGCTTTTCGCAAAGCTCGATCCACGCGAGCGCGCGGTTGGCCGTTTGCGAACGCTCGCGTTGAGTGCGCACCTCGATTCCGGTTGGCCGGTGCTTCAACCACACCGTCGACGAGGTCTTGTTGATTTTCTGGCCGCCGGGACCCGAGCCCCGGACGAAGCGCTCGTCAACGTCCTCCACGCCGGTGCCGAGCGCCTTGAGACGGTTAACAATATCCTCATTCATTGACGTCCTGTGGTTTAGGCGCGGGAAATACGCGGGGAAAATATCTTCGTGGCCGCTGGAAGAATTGCGTTGGTAACGGCACGCCGGATGGTTTTTGTGAGGGAAACTCTTTAGACGCCTCCGAGTCAAACCGGCCTCGTCTGCACTTCAATATATGCCCAACGGTCCAGTCTGGTCCCAGAAACTTCGCGATGAAATTGGCAAGGCGGTCATTGGCCAGGATGCCGTGATCGAACGCCTGCTGGTGGCGCTTCTGGCCAATGGCCATGTGTTGCTCGAGGGTATGCCCGGGCTCGCGAAGACGCTGCTCGTGAAGTCGTTGGGCACGGCACTCGGCGTGCAGTTCGAGCGGATGCAGTTCACGCCCGACCTCCTGCCGAGCGACGTCGTGGGCACGATGATATTCCAGCCGAAGACCGGAGAGTTCAGCGCGCACCGCGGACCGATCTTCGCCAATCTCGTCCTGGCTGACGAAATCAACCGCGCCCCGGCGAAAGTACAAAGCGCCCTGCTCGAGGCCATGCAGGAACGCCAGGTCACGATCGGCGGCCAGACCCACCCGCTGCCACAGCCGTTCTTCGTCATGGCCACGCAAAACCCGGTGGAACAGGAAGGCACCTATCCGCTGCCCGAGGCGCAGACCGATCGCTTCCTGTTCAAACTGCTCGTGGATTACCCGTCAGCGTCCGAGGAAGCCACGATGATGCGCCGCTGGGGGCAGGTGACGAAGCAACCGGCGTTGTCCGCTGTTTCTGGCGGAGCGGAGCTGCTCGCGCTGCGCGATGAAGTGGATCGCATTCACGTCGCACCGGTGGTCGAGGCCTATATACTTTCCATCGTGCGCAGCACCCGCGCTCTCGCGGAAACGGCGGCGCCGAAGCAAAAGAAATATCTCACGTTCGGCGCCTCGCCGCGCGCGTCACTCGCGCTGTTTCAGGCAGGACGGGCGCTGGCCTGGCTGCGCGGGCAGGATTATCTCTCGCCCTCGCTGATCCAGCAGATTGCGCCTGACGTGCTGCGGCATCGCATCGGGCTCACCTATGAGGCCGAGGCCGAGGAAGTGAGCTCCGACAAGATCATCGCCCAAGTCCTGGAGAAAACCCCGGTGCCGGCCGTCACGAGTTGATCCGCGCGCTCGCGCCGGACGGATTTTCCGTTTAATATATCGTTTCATATAGCGCAATATACTTTGACGCGTGACCACCCCGCCTGACGAGACGACCAATTCACCGCTGGCCATGCTGCGCCAGCTGGAATGGCGCGTGCGCCACGCGGTCGAGAACGTCCTCAGCGGCGAATATCGCTCGGCGTTCCGCGGCCGCGGGATGGAATTCGACCAGGTGGTGAAATATACTTTCGGCGACGACGTGCGCGACATCGATTGGAATGTCACAGCGCGCCTCGGCGAACCCTATAGGAAAAAGTTCGTCGAGGAGCGCGAGGTCACGCTGCTCGTGGTGTTCGAGGATTCTCCGTCGCTTCATTTCGGCTCGGGCGCGCAGTCGAAGCGTGAGGCGCTGCTCGAACTCGCAGGGCTGGTGATGCTACTCGGGGCGGTGAACCGGGATCGCGTTGGCTTCGTGCACGCGTCGCCGACCGGTGATACCTTTCGCGAACCCGTCCGGGGCCGCGGGGCGATTTTGCATTCGGCGGCATCGCTGTTGTCGCGCCCACCGCCTCCGCCAACCGCCGCCGCTGGCGAGCTGCCCTGGCGGATGCTCGCGCGGGCGGTTCCGAAGCACAGTGTATTACTATGGCTCGGAGATTTCCCGCCGCGACCGGAGCCCGAGGGCTGGGCGCTCTTGCAACGGCGGTACCAGACGATGGGCTTTCGCGTGGATGATCCGTGGGAACGCGCGCTGCCTGAGGGCGAAATGTTTGCGGCCTACGACACGACGAGCGGGCGGCTCGTCACGATCGAGGGCAGTGCGGCCGAACGCGAAGCGCACGCGGAGTGGCGTGCGGCTCGCGACGCCTCCTGGCAAAGTTTTTTCCCGGATCCCCTGAGCCGCCTCGTCGTCGGCACCGACGAAGATCGCCTGGACGCGCTGGTTCGATTTTTTCACGCGCGGATGCGCGCGGGGGTGAGGCGTTGAGCATGCAGCACTTTATATTCAAGGATCCCGTCTGGTTGCTGGCATTGGTGGTTTTGCCCATCATCGTCTGGGTTCGAGGGCGTCGCCGCGTCCCCGTGTTGCTCGTGCCTTTCGCCGCAGCGTGGCACCGGCCGTCGCTCGTCGCGACGTCCCGCTGGCCCGTCTGGCTCGGCCTCGGGAGCGCGGCCCTGGTGATCATCGGCCTCGCGCGGCCGCAACGCGTCGAGGACAAGCGCGAAGTACATAGCCAAGGATATGATATCATGCTCTGCGTCGATTTATCCGGATCGATGCTGACGGAGGATTATGAAAAAAGCGGCGAGCGGCTGAACCGGCTGCAGGCGATCAAGCCCGTGATCCAGGCCTTTATCCATGACCGGCCGTCGGACCGGATCGGCGTGGTGCTGTTTGCCGAACGCGCCTATACACTCGCGCCGTTGACGTTCGATCATGACTGGCTCGCCCGGCAGCTCGAGCGGATCAAGATTGGCACGATCGAAGACAACGGCACCGCGATCGGCGATGGCATCGGCGTGGCGCTGAGCCGGCTCGACCAGGCAAAACGGGAAAGCGCCGGGCGTCGCTCCGGGGCATTTATAGTGTTGCTGACCGACGGGGCGAACAACCGCGGCATTCTCAGCCCGGAGCAGGCGTCCGACCTCGCCAAGGCGCGCAGCATTCCGATCTATACTATCGGCGCGGGCAAGGACGGCTATGTACCGATGCCCTATATAGACGCGGGCGGCGTGAAGCGCTACCGCATGTGGCTCTCCGACCTCGACGAGAATGCGTTGCACCAGATTGCGGATGCGACCGGTGGAAAATTTTTTCGCGCCGCGGAAACCGATACCGTGGAGAGCGCGTTCAAGGCGATTGACCGCGCGAGAAAAATCGAATTTCAGGCGCAGAGTTATTTGGTGACGACGGAACTCTTCTGGTGGCTCGCTGGGCCAGGCTTGGTGTTTGCGATGGCGGCCGGCGGTCTGGCCCGACCGATGTGGAAACAGGAGGCGCTCGCATGACGTTCGCTTGGCCCTATATACTTTGGCTCCTCGTGGTTCCGATTGCGTGGCCGGTGTGGGAATTCCGGCGCCGTCATCGCGCGGGCCGCGGGTCCCATCCGAAAATCCTTGAGGCGGAGGCGGCGACTCACGCACTCACGCTCGCGGGCCCGGCGCGCGCCGCGCGGCGTCGCGCCCACCTCTGGCTCTCGGCCGCGGTGGCGCTCGGCATCGTCGCCGTGGCACGTCCGCAGTGGGGTCACCTCGACGAGCCAGTGTTTGATCAATCGCGCGAAATCCTCCTCGCGATCGATCTCTCGCGTTCGATGCTCACGCCTGACGTGAAGCCGTCGCGTCTCGAGCGCGCGAAGCTGCTGGTGCAATCGCTCCTCGAGAAACTGGCGGGCGAACGCGTCGGCCTCGTGGTGTTTTCGGGAACGGCGTTTCTGCAGAGTCCGCTGAGTTCGGATTATGAAATCCTGCGGGAATTCCTGCCGAATCTCGGTCCGGATACCCTGCCCGAGGGCGGAACGAATTATCGCGCGCTGATTGATACAGCGCTGGAGGCGTTTGGGAATTCCTCGGCGGCCGATCGCTTTCTTATCGTGCTGAGTGACGGCGAGGCCACGGACGACGACTGGCGGCCGCAGGTCGCCGAGCTGAGAAAGCGCGGCGTGCGCGTGCTCGGGCTGGGCGTCGGCACGGCGGCGGGCGCGATCATCCCGGATGGGACGGGCGGCTTTGTGAAGGATGAACGCGGAGCGGTTGTGCTGTCGAAGCTCGAGCCCGCGACACTGCAGGATCTGGCTCGCGAAACGGGCGGGGCGTATCGCGACGCGAGCTCGTGGGTCGACCTCGCGAGCCTGCTGCAGCAAACCGTGGAAGCCGGGCAAAAAGGAAAATTCGTCGAGACGAAGAGCATTCGCTATGTAGAACGCTTCCAGTGGCCCCTCGCGTTTTCACTCGCGTGCCTGCTGCTCAGCCTGTGCTACGAGTTCCCGGTGCGTCCGAAACCGCGCGAATTGCGGCTCACGATTCCGACCCCGAAGGAGACCGCATTGAGTGGACTCGCAACGCTGTTGGTGCTAGCGCTGGCGCTCCCGTTTTCCTTCACAAGTCAAGCGAAAGCGGCCGAGCCTCCGCCACCTCCGCCGGCCGCCTCCGTGGCGTTTGCGGCCCTCGGTAAAATCGTCGCGCGCTTGTCGTCCACGAGTGAGCGCAGCCCGCGTGATTGGGGAGAACTCGCGCAAGAGACCGTGAGCTGGGGCCAGCATTTGCAGTCCGCCCAGCAGCCCGTACCGGCGGGGCCGGTCCGCGATGCGCTCCAAGCCGTGGATCTCGGATCGAAGCGCGACCCGAAAACCGCGGATTGGCCGACCCTGCGCAGCGAACTCGAGAAACTGCTCGTGGATCCCGAGGCGAAGAAGAACGACCAGAAATCCGATTCGAAGCAGGGCGATTCGAAGTCGGACCAGGACCAGAAAAAATCGGATTCGAAATCGGACGACCAGAAAAAGCAGGACCAGAAAAACGACAAGAACGCGCAGAATAATAAGGAGGATAATAAATCTCCGACTCCGCAGCCGAAAGATTCCAACGACGGCGACAAGCAGCAGGACAAAAACTCTCAGGACAAATCGGGCACGTCTCAGCCGAAGCCCGGATCTGACTCGAACTCCGCGTTTGGAAAAATGGATTCGCCGCCGCGGCCGACGCCCACGCCTGTCGGGGCCCCCGGTGAGACCCAGAAGGTTGGCGGGGCGACGGAGAAGCCGCCGCCGGATGCGGCGAAGGCAGATCCCGCGCTGGCGCTGCCGCTCCAGAATCTCGAGCAGGTGCGCAATGACGATTCGCCCGCCCGGCTGTTTCAATTGATGGAAGGTGAACATAAACCCAAACCGAAGACGGGCAAAGACTGGTGATGCGCATGGTTCGCTATATACTGCTATATATTGTCCTCGCATTCGGGGCCGCGGGCGCGGCGGCGCAGTCCGTGCACTGGGAGCCCGCGCGGGGCACGCTCGCGGTCGGCCAGGCGACGGCACTCGGATTGATATACGATGGATGCGAACCGAAGGGCACCGCGCAGCCCGCGCTGCCGAAAGTGGATGGCCTCACCCTACAGTTTTACGGGCGCTCGGAGAACACCTCGATGGTGAACTTCAGCTTCAGCCGCACGGTCACGCTCACCTACGCGGCCCTGCTTTCGAAAAAACAGCCCGTTGATATACCGGCATTCGACGTCGAAACGGACAAGGGCCGGCTGCACGTCGCCTCCGCGCATTTTGATCCGACGGGCGCCACCGTGGGTCCGTCCGGCACGCCGCTCGAAACCGCCGCATCCGCGAAGCTCGTTCCCTCGCCGAGCACGGTTTGGGCCGGGGAAGTTTTCGAACTCACCAGCACGGTCGAGGCGGCGAGAAGTTATTTCCCCACATTCCAACGCACGTTCGACTGGGCCGCCGAGCCCTTGCTCGCGGAAGCGTGGTCTAGCCCGGAACAGATCGAGGTGGCGAACCCGAGCGAACCGCACGCCGGCATCGTCTCCCGTACTCGCGCAATCGCCCGCACGCCGGGAA
Organism: uncultured Verrucomicrobiae bacterium; assembly: GCA_963800005.1. Lineage (GTDB taxonomy): Bacteria > Verrucomicrobiota > Verrucomicrobiia > Opitutales > Opitutaceae > CAWCZH01. Next base: position 1,815,090 of record CAWCZH010000006.1, on the reverse strand, counting down.
CCCTCAAGCTCAATCCGGCCACCCACCTCGTAAATCTCAGCGTGGGAGTCAGCGGCTTCGGGTTTTTCCAACAGCGCCAATATGATCAATATTCAGTGTCGAGTAATTCGCCGACACTGACGGTGAAGCCCCTGCCGACGCCGCCCGCCGGATTTTCGGGAGCCGTCGGCCAGTTCAAACTCGTCTCCAAAGTCGTGCCCGCGTCAGCCGCGGTGGGCGAGCCGGTGACGTGGACGCTCGAACTCACGGGGTCAGGCAACTGGCCGGATATATCCGGATTCCCCGCGCGTGAAGTCTCGAGAGATTTCAACGTCGTCCAGCCGAAGGCGAAACGCACTCCGGCCGAAGGAAAACTTTTCGATGGCAGCCTCACGGAGGACGTCGTGCTCGTCCCGACGCAACCCGGGAGCTATATACTCGGACCCATCGCGCTTTCCTATTTCGACCCCAAGGCCGGTATATACAAAACCCTCACCGCACCACGGACCGCGGTGACGATCACCGCGCCGGAGGCCACGAAATTCGCCGTGAATCCACCAGCCCCCGCGAACTCCCCCGGCAATCCGCCTGAGGAATCCACGCCATCGACACGCGGGATTTCCCGGGCGATCGCGCCGGTGCCGACGCTTCCGAGCGGCCTGCCCAGGGATCCGCTGCCGCTGCAGGGCGAGGTCGCGACGCCACTTGGCAAGGGAACGCTCGTGGTCTCCGTGCTCGCCCCGTTTATTATAACGCTCGGCGCGTGGCTCGCACTGGCGTGGAAACGCGCGCGGAAAACCGACCCGGCGCTCGCGCGTCGCGAGGCGGAACACCGGCTCGAGGCGACGCTCGCGCGGCTTGAAAAGGTCCCCCCAGCGCAGCGGCCGGATGCGCTGCTGGCGTGGCAGCATGACTCGGCGCGCCTCTGGCAGATTTCGCACGCGGCGCCCGGCGGTGAAGTGTTTCGCGATGCTTCTTGGACCCAGCTTTGGGAAGAATCTGATCGCGCGCTATATGGTACCACTCGCGAGTTGCCGGCCGACTGGGTGGCACGCGCTCGCGCCGCAGTGAAATCGAAAGGTGCGCCGCGGTTTTCTGCCGCGCAGATTTTCCTGCCGCGCAATCTCGCGCCCTTTATATTGTCGCTGCTCGTCGCGCTGGTCGTTTTGGCGACGGCCCTGCGCGCCGAGGATGGCGCGACGCTATATGCACAGGCCGATTTTCCGGGAGCGGAAAAAGCATGGCGCAAAAATCTGGAGTCCGCCCCCGCTGATGCGAGTGCCCGCCATAATCTGTCGCTTGCGCTGGCGCAGCAGGATCGCTGGGAGGCCGCGGCTGCTGAAGCGACGGCCGCGTTCGTGCAACGTCCGGGCGACCCGTCCATCCGTTGGCAATTCTCGCTCGCCTGTGAAAAGGCCGGCTTCACCCCCGCGCCACTCGTCGGATTCCTGCAGCCGGGCGAATGGAACTTGCTCGTGGCGCGCGCTTCGGCACCAGACTGGCAGCGCTATATGATCGCCGCCGCCGCCCTCCTCGCCCTCGCGTTGATCGCACTCCTCGTGAATGCGTACGGCCCCCACGCGCGATCGACTTTGGTCGCGGCCAGCGCCGTCGGCGTCTTCGCACTTATTGGTGGAGTCACCGCGCTGCAAGCCGCCCGCACGTACGGACTCGGCGCGAATCGCGAGGCCGCGATCGTTCAGCACACGGGCGTGCTCCGCTCGATCCCGACGGAGGCCGACACCGCGCAAAAAACGACGCCGCTCGCGGCAGGAAGCGTCGGACTGGTCAACGGCGAATATCTCGGCTGGGTTCGGCTCTCGTTCGAAAACGGACAGACCGGCTGGGTGCGGCGCGACGAAGTCGTCACGCTCTGGAAATAGCGGGAAGTCGCGGCGACGGACGACCGCCCAACCAAGACTTCGAGAGACCCGCTGTATCCGCAGTTTGGATACAGAGACTGGCACGTCCGTCGCGCCGTCGCATCCGATGCGCTTCTTGGCGTAGTGCGGGTCGATTCTCCCGGCAGCCAGGCTGGCGGGCTTGGCGCCTGTCTGTATCCAACGTCTGGATACATTAGATGGGGCCTCGTGTCCTGATCGGTCTGTGGGATCGGACGCATCGCCGTCGCTCGCGCGGCGCATCGACATCAACACCGCGAATTATATATACCGTCCACCGATTTATATAACTCATCCACGTGCCTGTCGAAGGACGCGGACCGGCGCGAGTATATAGCGGGCGCGGATCTCAGCCGGGCGGTCGCTCCGGGCTTTGCCAGATGGCGTCGGCTTGGAAGCGTGACGGCTCATCGAGGATCGGCCAGAGGTCGGCGATAGTCGGAGCGACAGCGAATAGCTGCGGGAACGCGGCGGACGCGAAACGCTCGTGCACGAGTCGGTTGAAAAAGCGGAGCAGGTCGTCGTAGAAGCCGTCCTGGTTGAGCAGCACGACGGGTTTGTGGAGGACGTTGATATAGCGGAGCGTCATGATTTCCGCGATCTCCTCGAGTGTGCCGATGCCGCCGGGCAGCGCCAGGAACGCGCTCGCCCGCTCCTCCATCAGCCGTTTGCGGTCGCGCATCGTCTCGACCGTGATGAGTTCATCCGCGGCGTGAAAGGCGAGTTCACGCACTTTCATAAACTCGGGAATGACTCCGACGACGTGGCCGCCGGCCTCTTTTACGCCGCGTGCGACGGCGCCCATGAGTCCGGCATTGCCGCCGCCGTAGACGAGTCCCCAGCCGCGAGCCACCATTTCGCGACCCAAGTTGCCGGCGAGCGCGTAATATTTGGGATCGAGCGTGCGGCTCGAGGAACAATATACGCAGAGCAACTTTGCCATGTTCATTTGATCCGGGAACCGGCAGAAAACCGCACGCCCAAAATGTCCGCTAAACGCTATCGCGGCCGACTCGCGCCCTCGCCGACGGGACATTTGCACCTCGGACACGCTCGAACGTTTTGGATCGCGGCGCAACGCGCCCGGGACGCCGGGGGCACGCTCGTGCTGCGCAGCGACGATCTTGATACCGCGCGTTATCGGCTGAATTTTTCCGAGGCGATGATCGAGGATCTGCATTGGCTTGGGCTCGCCTGGCAGGAAGGCCCCGATGTTGGCGGACCGTTTGCGCCGTACCGCCAGAGCGAACGGCTCGCGTTCTATCGCTCCGTGCTCGAGGAGCTGCATGCGGCCCGCTGGATATTCCCCTGCACGCATTCGCGGCGCGATGTGCTCGAGGCCGCCGCCGCGCCGCACGAGGATCCCGCCGGCGAGCCCGACGAACCAATATATCCTCCGCAGTTTCGCCCGCCCGCCGACGCACCGCTGCCGCCACTCGGTGAGAATGTCGCGATGAACTGGCGCTTCCGCGTCCCCGACGGGGAAACTGTTCGCTTCGACGACGGCCATGCTGGGCCGCAGCAGGCGATCGCGGGACGCGACTTCGGCGATTTCCTGGTCTGGCGAAAAGATAATATACCGAGCTATCAGCTCGCCTGCGCCGCGGACGACATTGCGATGAACATCACGGAGGTGGTGCGCGGGGCCGACTTGATCAAGAGCACGTTCCGCCAAATCCTGCTCTGGCGCGCACTCGGAAAAGAAACGCCGGCGTTTTATCATTGTCCCCTGCTCCGCGATGCCGCCGGCGTGCGCCTGGCGAAACGTCACGACGCCCTGAGCCTGCGAACCCTGCGCGAAAGCGGCGCGCGACCGGAGGATTTAATCAAGTCGTTCGGTGCTCAGTGATGCCATCAGGCAAACTGACGGCGAAGTTTCGTCCTCACCGTGGCGCGGCCGGTGCAACCTCCGTGTATCCATATTCTGAATACATCGAGCGCTGGAAGAACCATGAATGAAGCGCAGAAGACGGGGTCGCGCGGCGGCCGATATATATACGTGTATAGCGGGATATATACCCTGAATCGCGCCGTCCTCGTCCGGGATTCCGCACGTCTCACCGCGGGTGAGAATGCGGCCTCGGTGGCAGTCGCGGCCTGCCGTGGACATTCGAGGCGATTCTGCTTGGACTTCGCGCATGACTGCTCGAATTGGCGTGCTGAATATATCGGACCGGGCCGCGGCGGGCGTTTATGAAGACGTCCCCGGCCAGGCGTGCGTCGCGTTGCTGCGCGAGTGGATCGTCACGCCGTTCGAGGTCGAATATAGAGTGATCCCCGACGATCGGGCGGGCATTGAGAGCGAGTTGATTCGCATGGCTGACGAGGCGGGCTGTTGCCTCGTGGTGACGACGGGCGGCACGGGGCCGGCGCCGCGGGACGTCACGCCGGAGGCAACCGTGGCGGTGTGTGAAAAATTGCTCCCGGGTTTCGGTGAGTTGATGCGGGCGACCTCGCTGCGTTATGTTGCGACCGCGATTCTCTCGCGGCAAACCGCGGGCTTTCGCGGGAAGACGCTCATCGTGAATCTACCGGGGCGGCCCAAGGCGATTCGGGAGAACCTCGAAGCGGTTTTCCCGGCGATTCCGTACTGTATAGACCTGATTGGCGGAGCCCGACTCGAGACGGATCCCGCTAAAATGCGGGCCTTTCGGCCGCCGGCTTGATCAGACCGAGCGGCGCCGCGGACGCACCGCAGCGGCCACGAAGCCGCATCCCACGAGGAGAAGCGCCCACGTGGAAGGCTCTGGGACGGCGGCGAAAGTCACGGTATATGAACCGTGGTTATCCCCGTTCGCGTTGAAAGTATCGTTGACCGCGAGGTAAAGATGGGCGCCGCCGGCCGGAATCGTGAACACGCCTCCGGTGCCGACGAGGAACCAATCGGCGATGGTCGGCGCACTCGAGAACGTGCCAACGATCGCACCACCTCGGATGTCCGCGGGGTTGGTGGTATCCGTGGTCTGGGCACCGGCAAAAGTAAATTGGCTGCCCCCGCTGATTGTATAGTTCGCGCCACCACCCACGAAATGATTGATGCCGTCGCCGCCAGCCGTGGTCGGATAGGCCGCGCCGGGATTTGCGGCCGTAAATGAACCGGTCGCCGGAACATAGAGCGACCCGTTCGGCGTGACCTGAAATCCAGAGTTCACCAAATCCCCGTGGCCCGTGGCCGTGATACTCAGCAGCGTTCCCGCCGTGAAAAATCCGAGGTCCAGCGGCGCCGTGCCCCCGTTGTTGGCGGTCTGGCCCATGATCCCGTTGTCGCCGCCATCGGTCAGATTCAGCGTCACAATCGTCTGTGCGCCGCTGCGGACAGCAGAAAAAAGGCCCACGATCAGCGTGAGTGCTAGGGTAGCGCGCGAGTGCATGGGTCTTTACGCAAAGAAATGGCGATTAGGAAAAGACGTCAAGACGAAACTCGGCTAACGATGGTTTCTCCAGGAGACGGGCAGGATGGACTGTGGACCCAGCGTATATACTCGATAATATAGCCAGAAAACAAGTGCTCCGAGTCCGAGCAGAAAAAAAAGCTCCCCGAGCTCGCCCGCGCCCTGTCGAGTGCGGCGCTGCATACCGAAGACGACTGCGCTGATCGCCGGGGAAACAACAAAGCCGACGAACGATCCGCCGAACAGAACCATTCCCATGATCGCGGCCGTGCGAAGCAGGGCATCGTCGAGCATCTTCGTTTTATAGCTCACGATCTCCACGCACAGGTTCAGCAGCAGCAGGCAGCACGGGAGTACGAAATAATTTTTGACGGCCTGGTGATTTTTCATGCGGCGATTTGACTCACTGCAAAACCCGCGGCATTCAACGTCCTCGGACGGCGCATCGCCGTCGTGTTTCCAACCCGTGTTGTATTATCATGATAAATTATTCCCTGCCTGACCTCACCCAGCATCCGCCGCGCAGCCTCCGGGTGCGCCTCGGCGGCTATGTACATCTGCCGCGGCTCCTCGACAAGGCCCGCGCGGTGATCGCCGGTAAGGGGGGCGAATATCATTATAATTGTCCTATCGACCAGCTCTTCTTCGCCTTCACTGGGATCGCACCGGAGGCGCTGCTTGCCGAGGTGAAGACCGGGAAATCCGACCTGCAGATGCTCGAGTGGGTCAACGGCAACACGAATCGCACCCCGTTTGAGGTCGTGAACTGGAGCCTCTGGCTCGAGGCGCGCGGTCCCGGCAGCCAGGACGGGCACACGTGGATTGCGGAGACGCTGAAGGGTCGCGGCTCGCTGCGGGACGATATACGCTCCATCACCGATTTGCTGGACCTGGACGATTACTTGACGTTCGGCGGCAAGGCCTGAACGCCGCCGGGCCGCACCGGCCCACCCACGCCCCGGTGTATATCGATATATATATACGGGGCTTTATAGTTCGGTATATTTCACGGCGCGGCCGCGGGATTTCTCGACGGGATATTTCTCGCCGTTGATCCGCATTTTTTCGGTCACCGCGGCCGCGACATCGAGGCCCGTGCTGTTGGCGAACTCCAGTGCGTATATGATGACGTCCGCGAGCTCCTCCGAGATTTTCTGGCGTTTTGCGGGCTCGGCGGCGACCGCGCGCGAGGCGTCGGTGGTGGTCCAGAGAAAATGCTCCATGAGCTCGGCCGCCTCGGCAGAAAGCGCCATGCTGAGGTTCTTCGGGGAGTGAAACGGCTCCCATTCGCGCTCGCGGGCGAAGGCGAGGACGCGGGCTTTCAAGTCACCGATCGTCGTGGTGGAATCCGTGGGCGCAGACATTTCCCGAGGCTGTGCCGCGCCGCGTCGGCTCGCAATCCTGCCTGCTAAAAATTTTGCGCTTGGCATACGGCCTGCAATATACAGGGTCTCATCGTTCCAATGATCCAGGTCATGCAAAACCGTCACAGCCGCGCCGGCGCTTCGTTTACGAAGGCCGTGCTGCAATGCTGTGTCGCGATGCGCCTGGTCGTCATTTCCCATTGGAATAAACAAACCGGCGCGGGCGATCAGACCTAAACTTCCGATTCACGGAAAGTTTAGCCTTCTGAAGCCCGGCGGTCCCGACCACCGAGGAGGCAACTGCTTTCCAGCATTTTCCCTTCCCACATGCACACGATCATCCATCCGCTGAACGCCCGGCGCCCGAGAAGCGCGCCGGACGATTGCACTGCCGCGAAATACCGGAAGCCAGCCTACGAGTATATAGACCAGGGTCCCGCCTGCAAACTCGTCGTGTATATTCCGGGCGTTGACGCGGCCGGAGTGGACATTGAAGCGCGCCGCTCGGACCTGACGATCACGGCGAAGAAAGTACATTTCGTCCGCGTGAACTGGCAGTGCCTGCATCTGGAAAACGCCCAGCGCGATTATCGCCTGCGCCTCCGGCTCGGTGATGCCGTCGATTATTCGGCCATGCACGCGGAAATTCATGACGGTATGCTCACCGTGACGCTGCCCAAGAAGTCGGCGCCCGCCGATGCGGCGGTCCGGCTCAATGTCGCATGAAGGCCCGACCGGCGTCGCCCGATCGCTGTCATGCTTTTTTGGATACAATGGCGGTGGCCCAAACCGACGCAGTTGCTGCCCGGCGGGCGCGGGGCATAATATAATCGACGGGAGCGCGGGCCGCCCCGGGTTCTCCTCAACTGCGGGGGATCCGTGACGATTAGCCCTCATCCCCTGCCATGAAAGCCCGCCATTCATCTTCCTCGCGGTTCTCCGCGGACGTTTCGACGACGGAGATGCTGGGTCGCGTGATGCCGGCGGGCTCGTTGCTAAAACTTTTCTCTCTGCCGACACCGCAGCAAATGTATAGGGAGTTTCCATTCCCTGTATACTTCCCGCGTTCGAGCGAAGACGCTCGCGGGAAAAAAAATCCCGCTGAAACACGGCACACTTTTTCACGGCGCCGGTCGTAGAGTCGCCATGTTTTTCCAACCACCTTCTCCTCGCGAGCCTTCCGTCACCGAGCCACCGGCTTTTGTGCAGGGACTCACTCGCGATGACGTGCATTGGAATCGGCCGACGTTCAAAGCGCCTCCGCTCGAGGTGCAGCCGCCCGTCGCCGACTTCACTGTCTCTACCCTGCCGTTCGGAAAATCCGAACGTCGGTAGAATATAACGTTTCGTTGTGGTTCACGGACCGCGGCCTGCGGCGTGGATCTTCGGCTGGCGGAAATCCGTCACCGGTTCGTGACGGAATTGTTATATATTTTTTACCGGGACTCGGCCGCGCTGCGCGGGATACGTATATTCCGCTCTATATAGCCGCGTTTGCGACTCCCGCTAGTGCAGCGTGCCGTCGCGCAGGTGAAGCTGACGCGTGGTTTTCGCGGCGTGGGCGAGGTTGTGAGTCACGAGCACGAGGGTCGTCTTCGTCTCCCCCGCCAGTCCGAGCAGCAGATCGATCACGGCATCGCCGGTGTGCTCGTCGAGATTCCCTGTCGGTTCATCCGCCAACAGCAGCTGCGGCCGATTCATCAACGCGCGTGCCACAGCGACGCGCTGGCGCTCTCCGCCAGATAGCTGGGCCGGCAGATGCTGCGCGCGTTCGGCCAGACCCACCTGGCGCAGCAGCTCGATCGCGCGGGATCGCTCGGCCGGTCCGATCGGCCCGAGAATCCGCGCGGGCATTAATATATTCTCCACGGCGTTGATCTCCGGGATCAGGTAGAACGACTGAAATACAATTCCGAGAAATCGGCCGCGCCGCGCTGCGCTCGCGGCCGCGCCCGCCCACGTGAGGTCCCCACTGTCGGGCGGGTCGAGTCCGGCAATGACATTGAGCAGCGTTGATTTTCCCGAGCCGGATTCCCCGCGAATACTCACCGTCTCGCCCTCGGCCACGGAAAAATCCACGCCCTTTAATACTTCCAGTCGCCGGTCCCCGCTGAAGAAACCCTTCCGCAACGCGCGCGCCGTGATGATGGGATCAGTCATTGCGCAGCGCCTCCACCGGTTTCAAACGCGCAGCGCGCCAAGCCGGCACGAGCCCAGCCAGCGTCGAGATCAAAATCGTCAGGCTGACGATCAACACTATATCATGCACGGTTGTGTGCGAGGGCAGCTCGCTGAATTGATAGAACCGTCTCAGCACCTCCTCGCGCTGCGTCGCGCGCGCGAGCCCAAGCACCACGTCGTTGCGGATCGCCAGCACCCCAAAACCCGCGGCCAATCCAAGCACCGTTCCCAACGCGCCAATAAACAAACCCTGCGCGCAGAAGCAGAGCGCGATATCGCGCGGCCGAGCTCCGAGCGCCCCGAGGAGGCCGATCTCGCGCGTCTTGCGGATGACGGAAATCAGCAGCGAGCTGGTGACGGAAAACGCGGCCACGATTACTATGAAAAGGAGCAGAAAAAATATCATGCTCTTCTCGAGATTCAGCACCCAGAGAAAATCCGCCCAGAGATCGAGCCAGGAAAAGGCACGCACTCCCTGCGGGAGTATATAGTTGATCTTCGCCGCTGCGTCGTCCTCGTTCACCCCCGGCTCGAGCCGCACCTCGAGGCCGTGCACCGTGCGACCCAGTCCATATAGGTCCTGCGCCAGCCGGAGCGTGCAATATACAGTGCTGCTGTCGAGCTGCTGGTGGCCGATCTCGAGGATGCCGACCACGCGGACCTCGCGCGGCAGAAACGCCTCGTCGTTTTTCCATTTCGTGAGCGCCAGCGGGGAATATAATTCCACCTTGTCGCCGACCCACGCGCCGATGCTTTTCGCGAGCTCCGAGCTCAGGATCACGGAGTCATCGTCCAAGTCGTCCAGCGACCCGACGACTACATATTGGCGCAGCTGAATGGTTTTTTCGACGCTGGACAGATCGAGCCCGCGCAGTTGCGGAAATGCTGGGTGCTGGCGAAATTCCAGGTAAACGACGCCAGTGGCGAACGGCGTCACGCCGACGACACCGGGCACCGCCTCCACGCGACGCTCGATCGCTGTATAGTCCGAGAGATAGCCGCTCGCCTTGATTTGCACCTCGCCCTCCGTGCTCGTGATCTTGTGGCGGACTTCGTACGCGAAGCCGCCCATAACGCTGGTCGCCACAACGAGGACCATCACGCCGATCGCAACGCCCAGCAGCGAGATCAGCGTGAATATAGGAAACTTTTTCCCGGTCGGGAAAAGCTGCCGCAGGGCGACGTAGAGATACCAGGGCATATTAACGACGGCCCGCCCCGCTAGCGGTCACGAACGGCGATCTTCGGGTCGCGCATGCGACCGAACTATATTGGGGATGACGCGAACGCACGGTCTCAGGCGGGTGCGCCGGGACGGAGCTGCGGAAACAATATAACGTCGCGGATGCTCTCGGCGCCGGTCAGGAGCATACAGAGCCGGTCAATGCCGACGCCCATTCCGCCCGCCGGGGGCATTCCATATTCGAGCGCGAGTAGGAAATCCTGGTCGACATTTTGCTTTTCCTCTCCCGCCTGCGCCTCGAACATCGCGCGCTGCGCATCTGGGTCGTTCTGCTCCGAATAGGCAGGTGCGATCTCCATGCCGCCGATGCAAAGCTCGAACACATCGAGCGTCGCCGGATTATCAGGCGTGGTCTTCGCGAGCGGACAAAGCTCCTTCGGCAGATGCGTGACGAACGTTGGCTGAATCAGCGTCGGCTCGATCCGCTTCGAGAAAATCTCATTTGTGATTTCGAACTCCTCCCATTGCGGGGCCACGCTGAGTCCCAGTTTTTCGGCACCGGCGATTTTCTCTGCCTTCGAGCGCTCGAACCAGCCCGGATCCTGCGTGAGCTCGCGGATCAGGTCTTGATATTTCACCTCGCGCCACTCGCCGGCGAATTGGATCATCTCTCCGCTAACCGCATGCCGGATCTCGCTCGTGCCGAGGACCTCCGTGCAAAGCGTCGTCAGCAGATCCTTGATCAGCGTCATCATTCCGCGGAAATCGCTATATGCCTGATATACCTCGAGCATCGTGAACTCCGGGTTGTGCCGGCGGGACACGCCTTCGTTGCGAAAATTTCGCCCGATTTCGAACACGCGGTCGAAGCCGCCGACCAGCAATCGCTTTAAATATAGCTCAAGTGAGATCCGGAGGACGAAGTCGACGCCGAGCGCGTTGTGATGCGTGGTGAACGGCCGCGCCGCCGCGCCGCCGGCGATGGCCTGTAGCACGGGCGTCTCCACCTCGATGAATTGCCGCGACTCGAGAAAACGACGGATGTGAGCAACGATGCGCGACCGAAGAAAGAGCCGCTTGCGCGACTCCTCGTTCACGATCAGGTCGAGGTAGCGTTGACGATAGACCTGCTCGGGATCGGCGAGCCCGTGCCATTTTTCCGGCAGCGGACGCAGGGACTTCGCCACCAGAGCGAACCTCTCGACGCGCACCGTCACTTCGCCGGTCTTCGTTTTGAACAGCGTGCCCGTTGCGCCGATGATATCGCCCAGGTCCAGCTTGCGGAACGCCGCATAGGCCGCCTCGCCCACGACGTCGCGCTTAATATATAACTGGATGACACCCTGCTGATCGAGAACCTTGACGAACTGGCTCTTCCCCATGTCGCGGATGACGACGAGCCGCCCAGCGACGGAAACCGAAACCATATTGTCCTGACCGTCAATATACAGGCGCAGCGCCTCGGCGGAGAAGTGCGTCGTGGGGAAATTCGCCGCGAACGGGTCGGCCCCGCTGGCGCGCAGTTCCGCCAGCTTCTGCCGGCGGACGGCATGCTGGTCGTGGCTGATGTCACTGGGCGTATCCATGGAACCGGTCAACTTGGCGCGCGCCCGGCACCTCGGCAAACGGAATCTCGGGACGTCCCCCGCCCTCTCCGCCGCGGCGCGCACGACCGCGGACGGCGCCCGCCCGAGCACGTCCACCCGGCCCGCGCGCAAAGGGGGACCGCGTGTATTCACACGTGGATACGCCGTGGTCCGCCGGTGGTATTCGAAAACTGGATACGGACGCCGCGCCGTATCCACGGTCCGGATACACCGGAACGCTCCTGTGGAACTGTCCGCCGCCCCGCGGAACGCCGCGAGGATGTCCGCGGGCCCGCGGTTGCAACGGGAGTGCGGTCGCGTTTAGTGGCAACATGCCGCTCCCACTTACCGCGCCGGACCTCCTCGGGCTGACGCGCGTCGATTGGGGGCGTACGCCCTATATGGAGGCTTGCGAGCGCCAGGCGGCACTCGTCGCGCAGCGGATCGCCGGCGACATCGGTGACACCTTAGTGTTCACCGAACACGATCCCGTGTTCACGGTGGGCGTTCGGGGCGGTGCGGAATCTCACCTGCTCTGGAATCCGCAGCAGTTGGAACGCGAGGGCGTCGAGGTTGCGAAGACGAACCGGGGCGGCGACATCACCTACCACGGGCCCGGGCAAATCGTCTGCTATCCCATCGTGTCACTCGCGCCGCGGCCCGACCTGCATGCCTACCTGCGTTTTCTCGAGGAGGTCCTCATCGCTGTGGCCGCTGGTTTTGACCTGCGCGCCGCTCGGCGCCCGGGTCTCACGGGCATCTGGATCGACTCGCGGAAAATCGCGGCGATCGGCATCGCCGTGCGGCGCTGGGTCGCCTCCCACGGGTTTGCCCTGAATATAAATGTCGATCTCCACCATTTCAGCGGAATCGTCCCGTGTGGCATCGCGAACGCCACGGGCACGGTGACATCGTTGCGCGAGGAACTCGGGAAAGCCGTGGACGTGGAACGCGTACGGGCGGCAATCGCCTCCGAGTTCGCACGGCGCTGGCCGGAATTTTTGGCTGGGGCACCCGGAACATGAAGCAATCACGCGCACGTTCGGCCGGGCGACACGGGAAAACCCGCTTGTGCTTCTCCGCGCTTTGTATGAATTCGAAAAACCGCCGATGATCGAGACCACGCGCAAACCCTCCTGGCTGCGAGCCAAGCTGCCCTCCGGCCCCGGCTATATGGCGACGCGCCGACTCGTCGACGAGAACAAGCTCCATACCGTCTGCCAGAGTGCGCAGTGCCCCAACCTCGGCGAGTGCTGGTCGCGTGGTACGGCGACGATCATGATTCTGGGGAATATATGCACACGCTCCTGTAATTTTTGCGCGGTGCAGACCGGCCGGCCCACCGAGCTCGATCTCGGCGAGCCCGCTCGCGTGGCCGATGCGGTGGCCAAAATGAATTTGCGGCACTGCGTGCTGACGAGTGTCGCGCGCGACGAGTTGGCCGATGGCGGTGCGAGCGTCTGGGCGGCGACGATCCGGGCGGTACGCCACCTCAATCCGAATACAGCGATCGAAGTTCTCGTTCCCGATTTCAAGGGCAACTTCGAGCACGTGGATGTCGTGCTCGCCGCGAAGCCCGATATATACAATCATAACCTGGAGACCGTCGAGCGGCTGCAGAAGCCCGTGCGCGTGCAGGCACGCTATGAACGCTCGAGGTCTGTGCTGCGTCATGCGAAGAGCCGCGGATTCGTGACCAAGACGGGTATCATGCTTGGTCTGGGCGAGACCGAATCCGAGATCGAGCAGACGATTCGCGACATCGCCTCAGACCGGACGGATATTTTGACGGTGGGACAATATTTGCAGCCAACGCCACAGCACCTGCGCGTCGAGCGGTGGGCGACGCCAGAGGAATTTCTGCATTGGAAACAATTCGGGCTGGAGGCGGGGCTGGGCGTGGTCGAGAGCGGGGCGATGGTGCGATCCAGCTACCACGCAGATGAGCAATCGCAGAAATTCACCGGGAGCGAACACCTGAATACCGCGAACGCACTCGCCGAAAATCGTATATAGTATATATATTGGATTGAGATGGAGTGACGGCCTGCGCTGACACCGCGCGTGTCCGGCGCGCCGCCCGGCCGGCGGAGTGATATCGCCGCGGGTTGTTGTCGTAAACCGGTGCGCCGCCGCTTAGAGACTGAGGATGAAAACACGGCGCGAAATTGTGGCCAACTGGCTGCCCCGCTATACAGGCGTTCCCCTCAAGGGTTTTGGGGCCTATATACTTCTCACCAATTTTCACCAGTATGTGAAACTCTTCGCGCACTGGAATCGCGTGCCGGTGCACGGCAAGGACAAGCCGATGCCGAGCGCGACCGCGGGCGATATCACGATCATTAATTTCGGAATGGGCAGCGCGACGGCGGCGACCGTGATGGACCTGCTGAGCGCGATCAACCCGAAGGCGGTGCTGTTCCTCGGGAAGTGCGGTGGCATCAAGCACCGCGCGAATATAGGAGACCTGATCCTGCCGATCGCCGCGATCCGGGGTGATGGGACCAGCAACGATTATTTCCCGCCGGAGGTGCCGGCGCTGCCCGCGTTCGCGTTGCAAAAAGCAATCTCGACCACGATCCGTGACTTCGCCCGCGACTATTGGACCGGCACCGTATATACAACGAACCGGCGCGTTTGGGAACACGACAATGTCTTCAAAAAGCACCTGCGAAAAATTCGCGTGATGGCGGTCGATATGGAAACCGCGACCATATTCATGACCGGGTTTTTCAATGAAATTCCGACCGGAGCGTTGCTCCTCGTGTCGGACCAGCCCATGATACCGGAAGGAGTAAAAACGGCGGACAGCGACCGGCAGGTCGACGAGAAATATGTGAGCGATCATCTGAAGATCGGCATCGCTTCACTCAAGCAGCTGATCAACAAAGGACTCACCGTAAAGCATCTGAAATTCTAATGGTGGCCGCTTCGGGTCCGTCACTGGCGCGAAATCCGGGAACCTCCAGCCCTCACTAGTCACCAATGTTATTGGCCTTCAACTCGGTGGGAACTCCTCTCATGCAGCGATCGGAATCTCCGTGCCGGTTTCGGGGCCGCTTCCGTATATGATCGCCCCGCAGAAAAAGAGCACGTCCACCGATTATCTCTCCGCGCTGTTTGCGCTGGCACTGGCGACATTCGTCATCGGCCTGCTCTATTTCGGGCGCGAGATTCTCATCCCGCTCGCGCTGGCAACGCTGCTCACGTTCCTGCTCTCGCCGCTTGTTTCACATCTGGAGCGGCGCGTCGGTCGCGCCGGAGCGACGACCGTAGTCGTCACGTTCATATTTCTCATTCTCGCCGGCGTAGGCTGGACCGTGACCCGCCAGTTCGTGGATCTCGCGAGCAAGCTGCCCGACTACCAGTCTAATATAGTTCTCAAGCTGCGTTCCGTGCACGTGCCGAACAACCCACGGCTGAAGCGGTTCGCGGATATGCTCGAGGATTTGAAGGCGAATTTTTCCGCCGCTCCCATTACGGCTCCAAGTTCGGCGCGACCGGCCGGCGATGGAACGAAAACCGCGACACCCCGCCCTCCCCAAGCAGCCGTGCCGGTTACGGTGGTCGACTCATCCGCCAATAGTCCGATCAGCCGGGTCCAGTGGATCACTGTCCCGCTGCTCAACCTCATCGTGAATTTCGGCGTCGTGATCGTGCTGATCATTTTCATGCTGCTGCATCGAAAGGACCTGAGGACGCGGTTGATCCGGTTGATGGGACAGGGAAATATCAGCGAAACCACCAAGGCGCTCGACGAAGCCGGCCTGCGCGTTGCGCGATACCTGCGGATGCAGTTGCTCATTAACTTCACGTTCGGGCTGGCGATCGGCTGCGGCCTATCGCTGATCGGCGTGCCCAACGCGAGTTTGTGGGGCGCGTTTGCCGCAGTGCTCCGGTTCGTACCATACGTGGGCATGTGGGTCGCCGCGACGTTCCCGATCGTGCTCTCGCTCGCGGTCACGCCCGAGTGGAAAACCCCGCTACTCACGCTCGCGCTTTTCGCCGTGCTCGAACTGACGTCCTCGAATCTCATCGAGCCGTTTCTATATAGATCCAGCACCGGGGTGTCGTCAATGGCGTTGATATTCGCGGCGATTTTTTGGACGTGGCTCTGGGGTCCGGTCGGCCTGCTGCTCGCGACTCCCATCACGGTTTGCGTCGTCGTGATGGGCCGCCACGTTCCGCGCCTCGCGTTTCTCAGCGTGATGTTTGGTGACGAGGAGGCGTTGACCCCGGCTGAGGAGTGTTATCACCGGCTGCTTGCTCAGGATTTAAACGAGGCGACGCACCTTGCGGAGAACTATACAAAGCAGCACTCGCTGACGGCGCTATATGATGACGTGCTTCTGCCGGCTGTGACGGCATCGGAACGCGACCTGCGGCGTGGCGCGCTCGACGACAAGCAGCGCGTCGGAGTGCTGCAGGGCGTTCGCGATCTCGTGCAGGAAATCGAAACACTGCCGAAGCCGCCGTCGAAAATCGAAGCCGATCAGGCGGTCGCCGCCGCCACCGTCGGGCTGCCGACGCCGGCGTGCCGTGTATTGTGCCTGCCCTCGCGGGCGGATCGCGATGAGCTCGCTGGGCTGATGCTCACGCATCTGCTCAAGCTCCAGAATTTCGAGGCGGAGAACGTGAGTATACATAGCACCGGCACGGAACTCGAGCAGGTCGTGGCCCGCGCGCAGGCGGACGCGATATGTATATCGGTGATACCGCCCTCGACCGTGATCCACGCCCGTTACCTCTGTACACAAATCCGCTCGCGGTTTCCCAAAATCAAAATCGTGGTCGGCGTGTGGGGTGCGACGGAGAATCTAGGAGAGGCCGCGCAGAGCCTGCGCGAGCGCGGGGCGGACGAGGTCGTCGTTTCCATGGCCGAGGCGATGGTGCAGCTTTCGAAGCTCTCCACCACGATCGACTCGCCCATGGTGCCCGGCGCCATTCCGGCGGATGAATCGGAACGCCTCGCGGCACTCGCGGCATCGCATATGATGGGCCCGGGATATGAACCGTCCTTCGACCGGATCACGCGCAATCTGGCCCGGATCTTCGATGTGCCGATCGCGCTGCTCACGTTCATCGACGAGCAGAAGCAGTTTTTCAAATCGCAGGTCGGTCTTCCGAGCGAACTCGCGACCACCCGGGAAGTACCGCGCCAGAACGCCGTCTGCTCACATGTTGTCGCGTCCAATAAGATCCTCATCATCGAGGACCTCGCGCGCGACCACCGTTTCGCGAACAACCCCATGCTGAAGGCTCGGGGACTGCGCTTCTACGCCGGCATGCCGCTCCACGCGCCCGGCGGCCAACCCATTGGCGCTTTGTGTATCTTTGACACTAAGCCGAGGCATTTCGACGAGCACGAGAAACGCCTGCTGGAGGTCATGGCCGAAGAGGCCAGCGAGGAGATCGCCCGCCAGGTGCGCGGTTCCGCGCCAATTGAGGTCGAGGCGCACGAGGCGACCGCCTAGGTACCTCAGGTCTTGACGTCGAACCAGAACGGGGCGAACACCTCGTGTCCCTCCAGATTCACCTGGCTCCAGATTACATAGCGCCCAGCGCGCGGGATCGTGATCTTGAAGCTGAGTGCCGGGTGTACGGAATCGGGCGGCTGCAACAGATCCACCTCCATCGGGTGCAGATGAGCGAAGCCGCTTCGCGTTTCATCAAACGCTACGAGGTGCGCAAACGCCCCCATCACTGGCTCCATCGGAACCGGCCCGCCGCCCACGCGAGTCACGAGAAACTTTAAGTCGACGACTCGGCCCGCCCGCACGGTTTCGGAGGACGGCTGCAGCTCGAATATATATCCGGATTTCTCAACGCGCCACGAATTCCCAGCTGGCGCGGCCGCCACCGACGTCGCCTCATTACCCGTCGCCGGACCCGCGGTCACGATCACGTCCGCGTTTGCGTAGAGACTCCGTCCAGTCACCGCCGGGGTGAAATCGGCAAACACGCGATACCGCCCACTGAGACGCGGCGTGAAGGAGAACGTCCACTCGCCCCGCTGCCGACCCGGCTCCGGGTGCACATGCTGGTAGTCCGTTAGTGTAGGATCTACAATAAGTAGGTGGAGCAGCTTCGTATGTGCGAGGACCAGGTCTGGTGCCTCGATCGGCTTCCCCTTCGCCGTCCTGAGAACGAGTGAATATTGCGCCGGTTCGTTCGCCACCGGCGCGGTGCCCGGCGTCAGCGTGAGCGTTACCGGCGAAGCGACGGCGACGACTGGGATGAACTGCGGGTTCAACGGATCGCAGAATTCGATCGAGTTCCGCGCGTTCACCCGAAAATCCATATGATTTAGATTCGTCCCCGTGGGCAGAAATCGCAGGAAACAAAAAACGCCAATCGCGCCAGCGGTGATCGCGGCGACTTGCCGCCACTGGCGCGCGTCGAATGTACGGGTCGCGGTACTCATCCGTGATGCATCTTCGCAACGAAATCAGCCGGCTCCCATGTGCTGCCGTCAGCTCGATCTATAATCTTCCCGTTCTCATCGATCAGCAGCGTCGTCAACGTGTGTTTGCGAACGCCGCCCTCGAATTCGTCGATCACGCCGAACTGCTCGAGAAGGTCCTGGATCGCGTGCTCCGGGCCAGTGAGAAATGAGAAGTTGCTGGTATCAATTCCGCGGGCCGAAGCATATTCCTTCAACACCCCCGGTGTATCATATTCCGCATCGAGCGTGACCGACAACAGTTGTAGATTCGGCACCTTGGCCGCACGGGCGAGCTTCTGCGTTTCCATCATCTTCAACGTCGCCGCCGGGCACATGTTCGCCACGGGACACCGAGTATATATGAAATTCAGGAGCACCTGCTTTCCCCGGAAATGCGCCGCTTGCACCACCCGGCCATCCTGGTCGAACAGCGCGAAATCCGGCGTCCTCTCACCGACCTCCCTATATACATTCTTGCCGCGATCATGGGTGTCCTCGCGCAGCACATGCGCTCCGGCCGCAATCGTATCCGCGGCCACCTTGTCGTCCGGCCAGATTTGTTCGAGCCGGTAGGGACCGGTTTTCGTCGGATATAGAGCGCCGCGAATCCGCTCGCCCTTCTTCAAAGACGAAGCGTCACCGGCCGAGACGGCGAATTCCATGGTCATCGCCGGCATCAAGCCGGGGACGTCCTCATGCTGGACGACCGCGATCTTGCGCGCCGGATCGACGGAGACGACTTCACCCCTGAGTGGATAACTCTTTTCGGCACTCGCCGCCGGCGCGTCCGAGGCTGCCGGATTTCCTGCGCGGGAGCACGCTGCCAGGGTCAGCAGCGACAGTCCTACCGCGACCGCATAAGATTTCATTCCAGTACGGATTGTCTGCAGGATAACTTTGTCAAAGGGTTTGCGGATGAAGCCAGAGGAGCTTCTGCTGGCGAGTCACTCTGCTCATGTCGACCGCCACCGCCGCAGCCAGCACCCTCGCTCCCAGCCCCACCCCGGCGTACCATCCGGGATTGGCTTGGTTTGCGGCGATCGGCGGATGTTGGGTTTTCGTTCTCGTCGCACTCGGCGCGTTCACGACGACGATCGGCGCCGGAATGGCGTTCCCGGATTGGCCGCTATCGAACGGATCACTTAACCCGAACGGATGGCTTAACAATGTCGCGATGTTCGCTGAGCACTCGCACCGCCTCAGTGCCGGCTTGATGGCGACGATCACGCTAATCATCGCGGGTTGGGTGACCGTCGTGGAGCAACGCACCTGGCTTCGGCGGCTCTCTTGGGGAGCCGTCGGTCTCGTTTTCTTGCAGGCGCTCGTCGGCGGCCTGCGAGTGCTCCTCGACGGTTGGCGTATCCAGATGGTGGATACAAGTGTCGGGCGGCTCTTCGCGATGCTGCACGCCTGTCTCGCGCAACTTTTCGTGTGCACCCTGATCGCCATCGCGCTGGCCTGCTCGCGCCGCTGGCTGGAAAAGCCGCAACCGGTCAGTGACGGTCTGCGGCGTCTCGGTCGCTGGTGCGTCGCGCTTCTGTTTTGCCAGCTCGCGATCGCCGCGGTGATGCGGCATAGCTTCGCCGGATTGGCGATTCCCACGTTTCCTTATTCGAATTCGCACGGCGGGTGGCTGCCGGACGCGTGGAATTTCCGCGTCGGTATACACTTTTCACATCGCTTGATGGCGTGCATTCTAGGCGTGGCCTTATTTGCATTTGCGGTCCGAATCTGGACGGATCGTGGCTCGAGCCTCGCCCTCCGTTGTGGCGCCTCGCTGATGGTGGCGCTCGTTGTGTTTCAAATATTGTTGGGCGCGCAAATTATATGGAGCCAGCGCGCAGTGGCGATCACGACGGGGCACGTCCTCGTGGGGGCCCTGACGCTGGCGACGACGTTCGCACTGGCGTGGATGGCGCATCGCGACGCGATCGAGCAGCGTTTTTCCGCGACATGACGGCGGAGGCGCTCCCGCGGCGTGCGCGTTTTGGGGATTATCTGGAGCTGACGAAACCGCGCCTGAGCCTGCTTTCGGTGCTGACGGCGCTGGTGGGATATGAAGCGGCGCGTCCCCCGAGTGAGCCCTGGCGGCTGTTACTATTGCTGGTTTCGACGATGCTCGCGGCTGGCGGTGTTGCGACGCTGAACCAGTGGCTCGAAGGCGACACGGATGCGCAGATGAAACGTACGGCGGACCGGCCGATTCCCGCGGGTGCGATCGCGACCGGCTCGGCCTTCGTGCTCGGAGGCGCGATGTGCACGCTCTCGCTCTTTATATTATATTGGAAGGTGGACCCGCTCGCTGCGCTGTTCACACTGCTGACCATTATATCATATCTCGGCTGGTATACACCGGCGAAGCGGTGGTCGCGCTGGAGCACGGAGATCGGTGCCGTGGCCGGGGCCTTTCCGCCGCTCATCGGATGGTCCGCGGCCGAGGGCCGGCTCACACCGCTCGCCTATATACTTTTTGCGATTATGTTTTTCTGGCAGATCCCGCATTTCATGGCAGTGGCGTGGACCTATCGGCGCGATTATTCAGCAGTCCATTTCCCAATCCTGCCAGTGCGTGATTCCTCGGGAGCACAGGTGGCGCGCTGGTCTTTCGTCAACACCCTCGCACTCGTGGCGGTGAGCGTGCTGCCCGTATTTTATCACTTGGCGTCGATCTGGTACGCGGCGGCCGCGCTGGGCTGCGGCGTGTGGATGCTCTTTCGCGCTGCAAATTTTCTTCGGCCTGAAGGGCGCGATTTGGCCGCCCGACAATTATTTTTCACCTCGATTGCGTATTTGCCCCTGGTGTTGGGAGCGCTGGTCGCGGACCGGCTTTGGCTCCGCTGATTTGCCATGACGGTCCACGATATCCCTGCTCTCAACGCCACGCTGAACGGCCTCGCCACGGTCTTAATTTCGGCGGGTTTCATATTTATTAAAACGGGACGCGTCCAGGCGCACCGGCGCGTGATGACCACCGCGATGGTGGTGTCCGCGCTTTTTCTGATTGGCTACGTGACGCACAAATATCTGATCCGCGCCGAGCTCGCGGCCACGGGCGGCCATACGGTGTTCGGCGGTCATGGCTTCATCCGATATTTTTATTATACAATGCTCATCTCTCATATAATTCTGGCGATGAGCATCGCGTTCCTCGTGCCACGCACGTTCCTGCTCGCGATCCGCGGTGACTTCGCGCGGCACCGGGCTTGGGCGCGCTTCACGTTTCCAATCTGGTATTATGTGAGCGTGACCGGGGTGCTTGTATACTTCTTCCTATATCAATGGTGGCCGGCCGCGCCGCGGTCCTGACGCGGGCACAAAAAAACCGGGCGCGAAGCCCGGTCGAGTTTCGTGGGCTCCGGCCGATGGATTACTTAACAGTCAGAACGCCCTTCATTCCGGTCAGGTAGTGCGCCGGGAACGAGCAGAGAAAGGGATATTGTCCCGGCTGCATCGGAGCGTTGAACGTCGTCTCGCCGGTTTTCCGCGGCCCGAGGAGGTCAATGTGCGTAATCATTTCGTCCTTCAACGCCGGCGGTATATAGTCGGTATCCTTCGCGGTGGCGGCGGCGGCGGAGAACGCGGCCGGATCCGAGCCCTGCTTGAGGAGTATCCAGTTGTGACCCATCGCCTCTTTTGGCATCGTGCCAATATTGGTCAGGCTCACGGTCAGCGGCTCACCCGGCTTCGCCTCGATCGCCGTTATATTATAATGCATATTGTCACCCGCGGTGAGTTCGATGGTTCGGGGACCTGAGGTCGCGGCCGCCGACGTCGAGGCGGAACCGCCCGTAGACGTGTCACTTTTTCCGCAGCCGGAAAAGGCGAGTAGAGCCAGGGAGAAAACGAGACAGCAGAGTTTTTTCGTCATACCCCGCGGACCATCGACGAGCCTCGCCGGCCATGCAACTCGAACCGCCAAAGCATGGGCCGCTAATACTGTCACGCGCCGCCTTAATACGTGGGCCCGAACAGGCACGGAGATTGCGAAAAGAACCGGCGGAATCATTACTGGCATTATGGCTTGAAATGCCCACGCGTTCGAGGACTCTTCGAGCGCTGGCGTCCTGCGCCACAACTCTTTTTTCATCGATCGCATCATGCGCCTGTCATCCTTCTCTCGGAATCTTTCGCGCTGGTCCTCCTTGGCCATCGGGCTCGTGAGCGTGCTGGTGCTCTCCGGCTGTGGCTCGACATTTCGTCTGAACGGCCACCAGTCGACGATCGACGTCGAAGGTCCCGTCGCCCGTGCGCAGCGCGATTTGTTCTACGTCACGTGCTACGTCACGTTCGTGATTTTCGTCATCGTCGGCAGCGTGCTGGCCTACGCCATCTGGAAATTCCGGGCGCGCACGGTCGAAGACGAGAAATCCGCCCCGCCTGAGCAGGGTCACGGCAATCCTTTGATCGAGGTCGGCCTGATCGGGGCGTCCGTGCTGGCGCTGGTGATCATCGCCATTCCGACTCTCAGTGCTATATACTACACCTACGACGTTCCCGCAGCTGAAAAAGGCGACACGTATGAAGTGAACGCGACCGGCTTTCAGTGGTGGTTCAAATTCGAATATCCGAGTGAGCAGATCAATGGCACGGGCCCATTGATCACAAGCAACGAACTCGTCGTCCCGGCGGGTCGTCCGGTGCGACTGAATCTGCGCTCCATGGACGTGATCCACAGTTTCTGGGTCCCACGTCTTGCCGGCAAAGTGGATATGATCCCCAACCGCGGTAACTTCCTCTGGTTCAAGGCGGAATCGCCCGGATATTATTGGGGCCAGTGCGCCGAATATTGCGGCGACTCCCACGCGGTCATGCGGTTCCGCATTATCACTCTGGGACCAAAGGATTTTGCGGCGTGGCTCGATAACCAGATGAAGCCCGCTCGCAACATTGGAACCATGACCGCGGCAGGCAATACGGCGCCTGAAACGCCGCACGCGCAATTTGCCTCTCTTCGCACGTTCCGCGAAAACGAGACCGGCATGTCGAATGCGTTCGAGTCTTCCCCGCTCGAGGTCTGGCGAAAGCAGCAGGAAACGGTTCCGAACGAGGATCCCGCGCTGATCGCCCAGGGTCGTAAACTCTTCAACGACAAGACCTGTTCCACCTGCCACGCAGTTCGCGGTCTATATAACGGCAATCCAATCTATCCGGACCTCACCCGCGTCGGCGCGCGCACGACAATTGCAGCCGGCCTGCTCGAAAACAATACCGAGCAGCTGCGCCGCTGGATTCATAATCCGGGGGTCGTAAAACCCGGCAACAAAATGTGGGCCGAGGGATATGTGAAGAACAATATCAAGCTGACCGCGGAGGACGAGGTTGCCCTGGTTGCCTTCCTGCAGAGCCTGAAATAAGCGACCCTTTCAAAACTCCATGCCGGCCGGCCCGCAATCGCGGACCCCGCATCCCCCGAAACTTTAATATACACAGCCTATGGAACTGGCCAAAACCGATTTCCTGACAAGGGACGACTCACACTCGAAACGCACGGTCCTCTGGCGACCCACAGCGAAGACCGGCATCGTGAGCTGGTTGACGACGGTCGACCATAAAAAGATCGGATTCCTCTATGGTCTGTTCGCGCTCATCTTCTTTCTCATCGGCGGCGTCGAGGCACTGCTGATCCGCGCGCAGCTGGCAGTGCCCAACGGCACGGTGCTGACGGCCCAGCAGTATAATACGATGTTCACCATGCATGGCACGACGATGATATTTCTCGCCGTCATGCCGCTGAGCACGGCGTTCTTCAATATCATCATGCCGCTGCAGATCGGTGCGCGCGACGTCGCGTTTCCCCGTATGAACGCGTTCGCGTTGTGGATGTTCTGCGCCGGAGCGATCATTCTTAATATAGGCTGGTTCCTGAAGGATGGCCCGCCCGACGCCGGCTGGTTCGGCTACGCGCCGCTCACGTCTCGTATATATAATCCGGACCACTCCGTGGACTTCTGGGTCATGGGCCTGCAGATCCTCGGCGTTTCGTCGATCGCCGGCTCCCTAAATTTTATCGTAACGATCATCAATATGCGCGCTCCCGGCATGACGATGATGCGCCTCCCGGTGTTTACCTGGATGACGCTGGTGACCTCCTTCCTGATCATTCTCTCGTTTCCGGCGATCACGATTGCGCTCGTCGAGGTCATGATGGACCGCAATTTTGGCACGAACTTTTTCGAGGTTTCCGGCGGTGGCATGCCGATTCTGTGGCAGCATCTCTTCTGGATTTTCGGCCACCCCGAAGTATATATCCTGATTCTTCCCGCGATGGGAATTATCTCGGAAATCCTGCCATGTTTTTCGCGCAAACCGCTCTTTGGCTACCCGATCGTGGTTTTCTCAGGCGCGGCCATCGGCTTCCTGGGATTCTCCGTCTGGAGCCACCATATGTTCACGACGGGCATGGGCACCGTCGCGACGTCTGCCTTCGCTCTTGCGACGATGGCCATCGCCGTTCCTACAGGCGTGAAGATTTTCAATTGGATCGGCACCCTCTGGGGCGGCCGCCTCATGATGCGCACGCCAATGATGTTCGCGCTGGGGTTCATCTGGATGTTTATGATCGGCGGACTTTCCGGCGTGATGCACTCGGCCGCTCCTGCGGACGCGCAGCAGCAGGATAGCTATTTCGTCATCGCGCATTTCCACTATGTACTCATCGGCGGCTCGATCTTCGCGTTGCTCGCGGGTATACACTATTGGTTCCCGCTGGTGGTCGGCCGTAAGATCGGCGAATTCTGGGGCAAGCTGTCCTTCTGGGTCGTGTTCGTCGGCTTCAACGTGACGTTCTTCCCCATGCACTTCCTCGGGCTGAACGGGATGCCGCGACGGACGTTCACCTACGACGGCAACATGGGCTGGAACTCGGCGAACCTCATCTCGTCGATTGGCGCTGGAATTCTCGGCGTCGGCATCGCGATCTACTTCGCCGTCATCGTATATACTTTCTTCAAGGGCCAGCGCGTCGGCAAAGACGTGTGGGACGCCCGCACGCTCGAGTGGAGCCTGCCGAATCCGGTGCCGGAATATAACTTTGCGGTGATCCCCACGGTGCACGCTCGCGACGCATTCTGGTATCAGAAGAACCATGCCGACGAAATCGCGGCAGAAAACAAGGCGCACGCGCAGGCGGAGTCGGAGCACGGCGGCATCCACATGCCGAACCAGTCGATCTGGCCGCTGGTCACGAGCCTCGGTATATTACTGGGCGCCTGGGGCGTCAGCGGCGTCGACGCCACGCCCGGCCCGGGAATTCATGCCAAGCTCGGTATCTGCCTCGCCGGCGGCGCGATCATGATTCTCGGCGCGTACCTCTGGGCGCTCGAGGGCAATGAGGGTTATCACATTCATCTCGACGAAAATGGACATGCCGTGGACGAAGAGAATCTCGCCAAGCACTAATCGCGCGTCTCCCGTCACTCCCGCCCACTCATGAGCAGCACCGCGGCCACCGCCACGATCGATCATCATAACGACCCGACGACGTCGACCGGCATTCCGAACAAGAAGCTCCTCATGTGGGCTTTCCTGGCGTCGGACTGCATGTTCTTCGGTTCACTCATCGCGACTCACCTGGTCTATCGCCTGCATCCGCCCGCGGGTAATCCGGTGCCGCGGCAGGTGTTCAGTATCGAGCTGACCTCGTTCTCGACGTTCATCCTCCTGATGTCGTCGTTGATGATGGCCCTCGCCGTCACCGCCATCCAGAAGGGCAACCTCAAGAGCTGCCGCTGGTCGCTCCTGACGACCATCTTCTTCGGCTGTATATTCCTGACCTGTCAGGTATATGAATTCAACGAGTTCGTCACGGAGAAGCACATGACGATCAGCAATAGTATATTGGGGTCCACGTTCTTCACTTTGACCGGAACCCACGGAACGCACGTTGCCATCGGCGTGTTCTGGCTCATGCTCATGTATATACGTTCCTTCCAACCCCTCGACGGGCGGGAGCGTTCAGGCTTCTTCGTCAAAAATTTCATTCATGTAATCGCGTTTCTCGCGGTGATCGGCCTGGCGATGTATTCGGTGCTGGAGTTTGTCCACTCCTGGCAGCACCACGGCTTCAATGGCGGTATGTTCGCCAGCTACGCCAGCGGCAATTTCCTCGCTTTGATCGGCCTCGCGGCTGGTCTCGTCATCCTCAATCGTCTGGCCCAGCCCGCCGGCCCGGTCGACTTCAACGAAGTCAATGCGATCGATGTCGAGTCGATGGGCCTCTACTGGCACTTCGTCGATATCGTGTGGATCGTCATCTTTACCGCGGTTTACCTCTTGGAATATCTCTGAACCAAACATGAACGCCCCCGTTGTCGCCCTTGGCACTGCCCCCGAGCAGCACGTCGAGGAGAGCAAATTCCAGATCTACGTCCAAATCGCGATGCTCCTCGCCGTCATCACCGGCGTCGAGATCGTCGGTGTATATATGCCATTCGCGAAATGGTTCATCGTCACCGCTCTCGTCGTTTTGTCCGTGGTGAAGTTCATGTTCGTGATTTTCTTCTTCATGCATTTGCGCTGGGACAAGCCCTTCTGCACCGTTCTGTTCTTCATCGGACTGATCCTGGCGAGCGGAACCGTCTGGGCACTGCTGCAGCTTTTCGCGAGTCCCGCGAGCTTGCCCCTGCCCTCTTGATTGGCTCGCCGGGCCGCGGCGACATCGTGTTTCTGGCGGCCCTCGGGCCGCCTTTATTTTTTCTACCATGATCGACTGGCGCCACTGGCATAACGAGCCGTTCCTCGTCGGCGGCGTGGTCCTGCTCGGCTGGCTGTGGGCCATCGCCGCGGGCCCACTGCGGGACCGCCTCGCGCCGCCCGGGGAACCGTTTCCCCGTGCGCGCGCCTGGCAGTTTTATTCCTCACTGGTGATTTTCTATATATCGGTGGGCTCGCCGCTGGACCAGATCGGCGAGCGTTTTCTTTTCAGCGCGCACATGTTGCAGCACCAGCTGCTCATATATCCCGCCGCTTTCTTATTTCTCCGCGGCCTGCCCTACTGGATGATCGACCCCTGGCTCGCTCCCCGCGGGGGCAACCGCGCAGTCCGCTGGTTGCTGTCACCCCTGATGTGCGGGGCTATATACACCGTGGTCATGTCAG
Source organism: uncultured Verrucomicrobiae bacterium (assembly GCA_963800005.1). Taxonomy (GTDB): domain Bacteria; phylum Verrucomicrobiota; class Verrucomicrobiia; order Opitutales; family Opitutaceae; genus CAWCZH01. The sequence continues at coordinate 1,787,963 of CAWCZH010000006.1, read as the reverse complement.
TCTGGCACGCGCCGTCCCTTTACGATCTGGCGCTGCAGGACAAGCTCGTCCACGTCGCGGAGCATCTCATGTTTTTTGGCGCCGCCCTGTTCTACTGGTGGCCGATCGTCAGCCCGTCGCGCGCGATGCCTCCCGTGAAGTATGCCACCCAGATGATCTACGTATTTTGCGTCCTCATCGGCATGACCCCTCTGTTCGCGTACATAACGTTCTCCGAGGATATATTGTATCCAACTTATGAATACGCTCCCCGCCTCTTCGCGAGTTTCTCCTCGATGGACGACCAGCTGCTTGCCGGAGTGGGCATGAAAATCGTCGGGATGACGGTCGCACTCGCCACCTTCGGGGTCAGTTTCTACCATTGGGCGCAGGCTGGAGAAAAGCGCACCCCTGCCCTCGCCGTCCCCGGCCGAACCCAGCGCCGGATTTCGGCGCCAGGCGCGGCCAAGTAACGCACGGGCTCGCCGCGGCGGAAGTCCGCGCACCGCGGCGGACGACGCCCTTATTTCGCGCCCGCGGCAGCGCCGACCAAATCTTCAACCGAGTCGCTCTCGGTGCCGACGTCTGCGAATAGCCACGTCGAGAGATACCGTTCGCTGCTCGACGGAATGATGACGACGATCTGCTTGCCCTTGTTTTCGGGCCGCTTCGAAAGTTCGAGCGCCGCCCAGACCGCTGCGCCGGAGGATATACCGACCGGAATGCCGTCGAGCTGGTTGACCTGCTTCGAGATCGGCCCGGAATCGGCTTCTTTCACGCGGATCACTTCATCATATATCTTCGTGTTCAACACCGCAGGGACGAAGCCAGCGCCAATTCCCTGGAGTTTATGCGGACCCGGTTGACCGCCTGAAAGAATTGGCGACGCATCCGGTTCCACCGCGACGATTTTCACGCCGGGCTTTTTCGATTTCAGCACCTCGCCCACGCCGGTGATGGTGCCACCGGTTCCGATGCCGGAGACCACTATATCCACTTTGCCATCGGTATCGTTCCAGATCTCCTCGGCAGTCGTGCGCCGGTGAATGGCCGGGTTCGCCGGGTTGGCGAACTGCTGCAGGATCACGCTGTTCGGAATCTTGGCGGCCAGCTCTTCGGCTTTCGCAATCGCACCCTTCATACCCTTGGGTCCTTCCGTCAGGACGAGACGCGCTCCGAGGACCTTCAGCAGCTTGCGGCGCTCCGTGCTCATCGTCTCGGGCATCGTGAGGATCAACTTCAGGCCTTTCGCGGCCGCGACGAAAGCGAGCGCGATACCCGTGTTGCCACTCGTGGGCTCAATCAACACCGAGTCCTTGGTGATCTTGCCGGACTTGATGCCGTCCTCGATCATCGAAAAACCAATGCGGTCCTTGACGCTGGAAAGCGGGTTGAAGAATTCGAGCTTCAGCAGGATTTCGGCTTGGGCGCCGTGCGCTGCGGCCGTGCGATTGAGGCGGACGAGCGGCGTGTTCCCGATCGTGCTCGTGATGTCGTTATGGATTTTAGCCATGATATTTGGGTTTTGGAGGAGAAAGTCAGATTGTATAGTCTTCGCCAAACGAGTGCCCCTGCCGAAGCCGCAAGTTCGCAAGGTCGCCAAGCTTAAGGTTTAAAGTCGTCAATTCAAAGCGGGAAATCTCAACCTCAACGGTGTCGTGAGTTTGGACATGTTCAAGAGTGAGACGCACCAACGGGCCCGCCGCGTGTATATACCGAACGACGGCCACGATGCCGGGCTCGCCGTCGCGATGCGGCAGCACCTCTATGTCATGCGGCCGGACGTAGACCTGCCCGTTCGCCTGGAGAGTTCCGGGCCGGTCCGGTTGGACTCCGGCGTGTGAGAGCGCTTGCGCGGCCAACACGTTCACGTTTCCCAGGAAACTATATACGAAGGGAGTGGCCGGCCGATCATATACGTCCTGCGGCGTCCCCACCTGCTCCACCCGCCCCTGATTCATGATCACCACTTCATCGGCGATCTCGAGCGCCTCTTCCTGATCGTGCGTGACGAATAAGGTTGTGAGCTGCGTCTCCTCGTGAAACTTGCGCAGCCAGCGGCGCAGCTCCTTCCGGACCTTCGCGTCCAACGCGCCGAACGGCTCATCCAACAACAGCACCTTCGGCTGCACGGCAAGGGCCCGCGCCAAGGCGACGCGTTGCCGCTGACCGCCGGAAAGCTGCGCCGGAAATCGAGTCTGCAGTCCATCGAGCTGCACGAGGCGCAGCAGCTCATCGACCCGCTCCTGCATTTTCGTCCTCGATGGCCGATCGCGGCGCCGGCGAACGCGCAGCCCGAACGCGACATTGTCCGAAACCGACATGTGTCGGAACAGCGCGTAATGCTGAAAAACGAATCCCACGCCCCGCCGTCCGGGCGGAAGCTCGGTCACGTCTGTATCATGAAAATGGATACGCGTGTCGTCGTGATCGGGAAATTCGAGACCCGCAATAATGCGCAGGAGTGTCGTCTTGCCGGAGCCAGAAGGGCCGAGCAGGGCCACCAACTTGCCGCGCCCGACATGCAGGTCGACGCCCGCCAGCGCGGTGAATCGGCCGAAGCTCTTGCGCACGTTCGCCGCGTCAATGCTCATGCGGCATCCCGACCGTCCCGCGCGAGCCGGTGCCGCCACTCGACGAGCGCTTTTAATATAAGGGTCACCAGCGCGAGCAGCGCGAGCAGCGAGGCCACGGCGAAGGCGCCGACGAAATTATATTCGTTATATAGTATCTCCACGTGCAGCGGCATCGTGTTCGTGGACCCGCGAATATGTCCGCTCACGACTGACACCGCGCCGAATTCTCCCATCGCGCGCGCGTTGCACAGGATCACGCCGTAGAGCAGTCCCCACTTGATATTGGGCAGCGTCACGCGCCAGAACGTCTGCCAGCCATTCGCGCCGAGCGATCAGCGCGGCATGTTCCTCGTCGCTGCCCTGCGACTGCATCAGCGGGATCAATTCCCGCGCAACGAACGGCAACGTCACGAACGTCGTCGCCAGCACGATCCCGGGCACCGCGAAAATCATCTGCGATATCGTGCACGGATCAACCAGCCGCCGAACCAGCCCTGAAGTCCGAAAACGAGCACGAACATGAGCCCGGCGATCACCGGCGAAACCGCGAACGGCAAGTCGATGAGCGTGGTAAGCACGCTCTTGCCCCGGAAATTGAAACGAGCAATCGCCCAGGCCGCCGCGATTCCAAAGACGAGATTTGCCGGGACGGAAATCGCCGCAGCAAGCAACGTCAACCTAACCGCGGCGAGCGTGTCCGGGTCGGTGAACACTTTGAAATACGCGCCGACACCGTGCCGGAAGGCTTCCGCAAAAACCGCCGCGAGAGGAAGCACGAGGAATCCGACGAGAAACAGCAGGGCGATCGCAATGAGCAGCGAGCGCGCCCAGGGCGCTTCCTGGAGCGCTGAGCGGGCGGGACGCGGCGCGCGCGCCGCTGGGGACAGGGAACTCGCAACGATCGCAGCCATAAACGCGACGGGTCAGCGAGCCGGGCCCGCGTCGCTCACGCTTGGAAAAAGCGACGCGTCCATTTTTGCAGGAGGTTGATCAGGAGCAGCAGCGAGAACGAGGCGAGCAACATGACGACCGCGATCGCCGTGGCTCCGCGATAATCATATTGCTCGAGCTTGGTCATGATCAGCAAGGGTGTGATCTCGGTACGCATGGGCATGTTGCCGGAAATAAAAACCACCGAGCCATATTCGCCCAAGGCGCGCGCGAAGGCCAACGCGAAGCCTGTCATCAGTGCCGGCGCGATTTCGGGAAGGATCACCCGCGTCAGGGTCTGCCACCGATTCGCCCCGAGGCTCGCCGCCGCCTCTTCCATCTCCGGTTGCAAGTCCTCGAGCACGGGCTGCAACGTGCGCACCACGAACGGCAGCCCGATGAACGTGAGGGCGACGAAGATCCCCAGCTCCGTGAACGCGACCTTGATTCCATATAACTCGAGCCAGCGGCCGATCCAGCCGTGCCGGGAGTATATAGTCGTGAGCGCGATGCCCGCGACCGCCGTCGGCAGTGCGAACGGAAGATCCACCAGCGCGTCAAAAATTCGCCGGCCGGGGAATGTATAACGCACGAGCACCCACGCGACGATCACTCCGAAAATCATATTGGCCACTCCGGCCGCGAACGAGGTGAGAAAACTCAGCCGGTACGACGCTACCACCCGGGGCGAAGCGACCGCGCGCCAGAATTCTGGCCAGCTCATACCGGCAGCTTTCAGAAACGCCGCCGCCAACGGGACAAGCACGATCAGGCTGAGGTAGGTGAGCGTGAGCCCCAGCGAAAGTCCGAACCCCGGCAGAATCGAACGCTGGCGCCGCCGAAAAAGCATCATTCGTGAATGCTGGTCAATCGCTGCACCGGCCGGGGCGCTCCTGTATCCATTGAAGCACTACGCGTATCCAGAAAAGCACTACACGACGGCGAAGCCGTCCGCGATCCCAAGGGGCTCACGGCCCGGGGCGCGACGGCTGCAAGCGGGATCGGGGCCGACGGTAACAAGAATCCCAAGACGAAAATTGGCCGGCTCGAGTGCAGGTTCATTTGGTGGAATATATCTGATCGAAAATGCCGCCGTCCGCGAAGTGAGTTTTCTGCGCCCGTGCCCAGCCACCGAACATTTCATCGATGGTGAACAGCTCCAGCCGCGGAAATATATTGGAGAATTTCTCCGCGACCCGTCGGTTTCGCGGACGATAGAAGTTTCGCGCTGCAATCTCCTGGCCTTCCTCGGAATACAAATATTCCAGGAAAGCCCGCGCGACCACCGCCGTTCCCCTGTGTGCCACCACCTGGTCCACCCAAGACACCGGTGGCTCCGCCAATATACTCATCGACGGAACGATGATCTCCAGCTCGTCCGACGCGAAGGCCTTCCGCGCGAGAAAGGCCTCGTTCTCCCACGCGATGGCCACGTCGCCAATCTCCCGCTGGACAAATGTGGTCGTCGAGCCGCGCGCTCCCGAATCGAGCACGGGGACGTTTTTATATAGGCGCGTCACGAACTCCCGCGCGCGGTCGTCGGTGCCGTAGCGCCGGCGCGCGAAGCCCCAAGCTGCGAGGTAGTTCCAGCGGGCGCCGCCAGAGGTCTTGGGATTGGCGGTGATGACAGAAACTCCCGGCCGCACGAGGTCGTCCCAGTCCTTGATATTCCGCGGATTTCCTTTCCGCACGAGGAACACGATCGTGCTGGTATAGGGGGCGGAGTTGTCCGGCAGACGAAGCTGCCAGTCCGGCGGCACCAGCTTCGCCGCGGCGAGCGCATCGATATCGGCAGCGAGGGCGAGCGTGACCACATCCGCCTGCAAACCATCCAATACCCCGCGAGCCTGCTTTCCGGAACCGCCATGCGATTCCTTCACGATCACGTCATCGCCCGTCTTCGCCTTCCAAAATCGGGCGAAGGCGGCGTTGAATTCAGTATATAGCTCTCGCGTCGGGTCGTACGAAACATTCAGCAACTGGATGGTTGCCGCCTGGACGGCCGGGATGAGCAGCAGGAAGACCGTGGCCGTGATCAGGGTTCCGGCCTTCATACGAAACGCCTGGGCCCGGACGAGCGGAGCGCGGGGCACCCGCTTGCTATATGATATATCGATCGCCTGGGAATCCACAGTACAGACCTCGCGAGCGAGGCGACTCCGCGGCTCCGCAGGTAAACGGCGGGCGCCCAACCGGATGTGCCCATCAATCCAATATACATCGATATATATTATACAGTAAGCGTGAGCCCGTCGAACGCGGGTTCAATTCCCGCCGGCAACTCAGCGGCGAGCGTCGCGTGGTCGGTCAAGTGCGTCAGGTGCGTGAGCAGCGTCCGGCCGGCACCAATTTCGCCGGCCACCCCGACGGCTTCGGGGATGCTCAGGTGCGAGGGGTGAGGATTCGGCCGCAGGCCATCGAGCACCGCGACGTGCGCGCCCCGGGCGAGCGCCACGGCCTCGCGCGGCACTCGCTTGCAGTCGGTGTAATATACAAATTTCCGGCCGCTGCTCCGCTCGGTGAAGATCAGGCCGAGCGTGTTCACGCCACCGTGCGGCAGCAGGGTGGAATCAATGGTTCCCTGCGGGAGCTCGAGCCGCGTCGGCATTTCCGCGAGCTTGAATGCCGGGTATCCCTTCAGGAGGGGACGCTCCATGATCGCATAGGGAAACATCGCCAGCACCCGGCTCATTCCTTCATCGCTCGAATAGACCGTGATCGCCTCGTTACCGCGCAGATCGCAAAACCGGCGGAGGTCGTCCATCCCCGCTATATGATCCGTATGGCCGTGCGTGAGTATAAAGAGGTCCAGCCACTCGATCTTTGACCGCAGGCACTGCAGGCGAAATTCCGGCGCCGCATCGACTTGAATGTGCAGCCCGTCCATCACCACATGAATGGAGGTGCGCATGCGGTGGTTGCGCGGATCCGTCGAGAGACACACCCCGCAGGAACAGGCGATCATGGGCACCCCCTGGGAAGTGCCCGTTCCAAGAAAATAAACCTCCATGGTCCGCCAGAAAGACATCATTCCCGCGAAATCGCCAACGAGGAATGCGTCACCGCCGCTGACTCTCGGAGATCGCGTGCACCATTCGTGAAACCCGCGGCTCGCCGCCGCGCACGCCGGCGTCCACTGGGATCGTGACGGGCCGGCGTCTATATAGCCCGTTTGGAGAGGTGAAGTCCGTAATCCCCACGGCACACGACGCGCAACGTCGGGGACTTCGCCAATGTTGTATATACGGTCGACGCCTATCAGCAGTTCCAGACCGATGCGGCCGAGGCGCTGAAGACCTTCACGCCCACGGACGACCCGAGTTCGGGACCCCGGGGCAGCGCTCGGCTCACCGCGTATATATCACTCCATATTGCGACGCCCTATACACGCAGGCAAAAAAAAGCGCCCCGCGAATGCGGGGCGCTCGAATCGGAAACGCGAATCGCGTCGACCGAAATATTAGTAATCCATTCCGCCCATGCCGCCGCCGCCGCCGCCCGCGGGCGGGTGCGCTTCCTTCTTTTCCGGCATCTCGGTGATCATGCACTCGGTCGTCAGCAGGAGCCCGGCGATCGACGCCGCGTTCTGCAGGGCCGTGCGCGTGACCTTCGTCGGGTCGACGACGCCGGCCTTCACGAGGTCCTCGTACTTGTCGGTCGCGACGTTGTAGCCGAAGTTGCCCTTGCCGCCGAGGACCTCGCCCACAACAACCGCGCCTTCGACGCCGGCGTTGGAGCAGAGCATGCGGATCGGATGCTCGATCGCGCGGCGCACGATCTGCGAGCCGATCTTCTCGTCACCCTCGAGCTGGAGAGCGTCGATGACCTTCGGCCGTGCGCAGGAGAGCAACGCCGCCGCCGGCGACGATGCCTTCCTCGACGGCCGCGCGGGTGGCGTGCAGCGCGTCTTCGACGCGGGCCTTCTTTTCCTTCATTTCGACTTCCGTGGAGGCGCCGACGTTGATGACGGCGACGCCGCCGGCCAGCTTGGCCAGGCGCTCCTGGAGCTTCTCGCGATCGTAGTCGGAAGTGGTCTCGTCGATCTGACGGCGGATCTGCTTCACGCGACCCTGGATGTCGGACGATTTGCCCGCGCCTTCGACGATCGTGGTGTTTTCCTTGTCGACCACGACGCGCTTGGCGCGGCCGAGGTCGGACAGCTGTGATGTTCTCGAGCTTGAGGCCGAGATCTTCGGTGATGCACTTGCCGCCGGTGAGGACAGCGATGTCCTCGAGGATCGCCTTGCGACGGTCGCCGAAGCCAGGCGCCTTGACCGCGCACACGTTGAGCGTGCCGCGGATCTTGTTCACGACGAGCGCGGCGAGGGCTTCGCCTTCGACCTCTTCGGCGATGACGAGGAGGGGCTTGCCGCTCTTGGCGACGGTCTGGAGCAGCGGGAGCAGGTCCTGCAGGCTCGAGATCTTCTTCTCGTGGATGAGGACGTAGGCGTCCTCGAGGACGGCTTCCTTGGCCTCGGCGTTGGTCGTGAAGTACGGGGAGAGATAGCCCTTGTCGAATTGCATGCCCTCGACGACGTCGAGGGTCGTTTCGATGGACTTGGCCTCCTCGACGGTGATGGTGCCGTCCTTGCCGACCTTGTCCATGGCGTCGGCGATGATGTTGCCGATCGTGTCGTCCCAGTTGGCGGAGACGGTGGCGACCTGGCGGATCTCCTCGCGGTCGGAGACCTTCTTGGAGATGCGGGCGAGTTCGGCGACGGCGGCCTCGACGGCCTTGTCGATGCCGCGCTTGAGGAAGATCGGGTTCGAGCCGGCGGTGACGTTCTTCAGGCCCTCGCGGATAGATGCCCTCGGCGAGCACGGTCGCGGTGGTGGTGCCGTCGCCGGCGGCGTCGGAGGTCTTGGAAGCGACTTCCTTCACCATCTGGGCGCCCATGTTCTCATACGGATCGGGCAGTTCGACTTCCTTCGCGACGGTGACGCCGTCCTTGGTGACGGTCGGCGAGCCGAATTTCTTGTCGATGACGACGTTGCGGCCCTTGGGCCCGAGCGTCACCTTGACGGCGCGGGAGAGGAGCTCGACGCCGCGCAGGATTTTCTGACGAGCGGTCTCGTCGAAGAGGAGTTGTTTAGCAGCCATGATTAAATATATGTTATAACTTGTGTTAAGTTGATCAGGGGAACTCAGGCGATCACGCCGAGGATGTCGTCTTCGCGGACGAGGGTATATTTCTGCTTCGTCGAGCTTCACCTCGGTGCCGCCGTATTTGCCGATCAGGACGCGGTCGCCGACCTTCACCTCGAACGCGCGAGATCTTGCCGTCTCTCGTCCCTCTTGCCGGTGCCGAGGGCGATCACCTCGCGCCTCCTGCGGCTTCTCCTTGGCGCTGTCCGGGATGATGATGCCCCCGCGGACCTGCTCTTTTTCTTCGAGATGCTTCACGAGGACGCGATCACCGATCGGTTTGATATTTACTTTGGCCATAGATGGTTCGATTTTCGATTAGAGGTGGATGGATTGTTAGTTTGGGTTTTTCGACCAAGCGCGCGCGCCGCGAACAAACGCAGCACGCGCGCATCGGGCTGAAAGGATTATTTTTTCTTGTTGTCGTCGACGACTTCGAAGTCCGCATCAACCACGTCGGATTTCTTTTCGCCGGCCCCGCGTTCCCGTCACCGGGAGGCGTGCTTTCTGCGCTGGACGCGCCTGCGCCCGGCTGGGCACCTGCGGCCTGCGCCTTCTGCGTCTCCGCATATAGCTCGCCGCCGATCGTGCTCAGCTTTTCGAGGGACGCCTTCATCTTCGCGGCGTCGTTGCTCTCGAGGTCCTTCTTCGCATCCGCGAGAGCGGCTTCGACCTTGGACTTCGTCGCGGCGGGAAGTTTGTCGCCGGATTCGCGGAGGGTTTTCTCCAGCTGGTATATAGTCGTGTCGAGTTGGTTTCGCGTCTCGACGGCTTCGCTTCCGCTTCCGGTCCTCCTCGGCGTGAAGTTCCGCTTCCTTGGTCATCTTCTCGACCTCGTCCTTCGAGAGGCCCGATGAACCTTGGATCGTGATCTTCTGGTCCTTGCCGGTGCCGAGATCTTTCGCGGACACGTGGAGAATGCCGTTCGCATCGATATCAAACGTGACCTCGATCTGCGGAGCGCCGCGAGGGGCCGGCGGAATGCCGTCCAGACGGAACGTGCCGAGCACCTTGTTATCGCGCGGCATCGGACGTTCGCCCTTGGAGCACCACGATTTCGACCGAGGGCTGATTGTCGCTGTAGGTAGAGAAGGTCTGCGTCTTCTTCGAAGGAATCGTCGTGTTGCGCGGGATCATCGGCGTGGCCACGTCGCCAGCCGTCTGATGCCGAGGGTCAGCGGCGTGACGTCGAGGAGAAGCACGTCGCGCACTTCGCCCTTCAGGACGCCGCCCTGGATTGCGGCGCCGACTGCGACGACCTCATCCGGGTTGACGCCCTGATGCGGCGGTTTGCCGCCGAGCGTTTTCGCGATGTCGACGACCTTGGGCATGCGGGTCATGCCGCCGACGAGAACGAGTTCGTCGATCTGCGCGGAGGTGAGTTCGGCGTCCTTCAGGCAGCTCTTGAACGGCGCATCGCAGCGCTCGAAGAGCGGCTCGCAGATCTGCTCCATCTTCGCCCGTGAGAGCTGCACGTTGAGGTGCTTCGGGCCGGAGGCGTCCGCCGTGATAAACGGCAGATTTATATCGACTGATTGAGTCGAGGAGAGGGCGATCTTTGCCTTCTCCGCCTCTTCCTTCAGCCGTTGCAGCGCCATCGGGTCCTTGCGGAGGTCGATGCCGTTGTCCTTCTTGAAAGTGTCGACGAGCCAACCGATCAATGCGTCGTCCCAATTGTCGCCGCCCAGATGGGTGTCGCCATTGGTTGCCTTCACCTCGAAGACGCCGTCGCCGATCTCGAGAACGGAGACGTCGAACGTTCCGCCGCCCAAGTCGAATACCGCGATCTTCTCGTCCTTCTTCTTATCGAGTCCGTACGCCAGCGATGCCGCGGTCGGCTCATTGATGATGCGCAGGACATCCAAGCCGGCGATCTTGCCGGCGTCCTTGGTTGCCTGACGCTGGGAATCGTTGAAGTACGCGGGAACGGTAATAACTGCCTGCGTGATCTTTTTCGCCCAGGTAGGTTTCAGCGTCCGCCTTCAGCTTGCCGAAGACGAAGGCCGCGATCTGCTGCGGAGCGAATTGCTCGGCTTTGTCGCCAGCCTGCACCTCGATATAGGCGTCGCCATTTTTCCCCTCGACGACTTTGAAGGGCATGTTCTTCGCCTCGGCGCTCACTTCAGAAAATTTGCGTCCGATCAGGCGCTTCGCGGAGAAGACCGTGTTGCGCGGGTTGGTTACAGCCTGCCGCTTCGCGGCCTGCCCGACCAGGCGCTCGCCTGATTTTGTAAATGCCACAACAGATGGGGTTGTGCGTGCCCCCTCTGCGTTCGGAATCACCACCGGCTCTCCACCCTCCATTACAGCCATGCACGAGTTGGTGGTGCCAAGATCGATGCCTAAAATTTTGCTCATATGCACGGGCAACCTAGCAATGCATGTGCCCAGCCCACGCATTTTTCATAACCAATTATTCTCTAAGCATTAGCGTGTATATGATTCGAATATCACCGCGAAGCTCGCCGCAATTCCACGCCATGTTGTCCCGCCTGTGTCGCAGCGCGCCGTGCTGATGTCCCACCTAAACCTTCCTGTCGCTAACACCTCCGCATTTGAATTCCTGAAAAAATGGAGCAGGGTTCGTCATGGAAGTTGAGATCACGCTGCCGCATGACCTGCCAGTCATGACGCTGCGTCATGTAGCCTTCTTTCCGCAGGCTCTGCTTCCCCTTCATATATTCGAGCCGCGCTATCGGCTGATGCTAAAGGACGTCTTGGCCTCCGATCGACTCTTCGTCGTCGCCGGGCTGAATGAAAAGCTCGCAACGGAGCCGGATCAATTCGAGCCACCTTACCGCGTTGCGACGGTCGGCATCGTGCGCGCCTGCCAGAAAATTAGCGACGGCACCTCCAACCTGCTTCTGCAGGGCCTCTGCCGCGTCGAGTTCCTGGAGATCATATCGGACCAACCGTACCGCCGGGTCCGGCTGCGTCCACTCGCCAGTCGGGACACTGAAGTGGAAACCAACTCCCGGCTGCGCGCCCAGCTGGCACGGCTGCTCGGCATTAAACAGAAATTTGGAACGTCGCTGCCCGAGGATATAGCGGGCTTCCTCAAGACAGTCGAAGATCCCGAAACTTTCGTTGATCTCGCGGCTTTCAGCCTCTGCGAAGCGCCGGCTTTGAAACAGAAACTTCTGGAGACGCTCAGCATCCGTGAACGGCTCGAGCTGTTCAATCGGCACCTTCGGACGGACATCGCCGCCCTAAAACTGCGCGCCAAACTTCAGGGCGGTCTGGCGGACGATCAGATTTCCGATAACTGACGCGCAGCGAGGCGGGTCGCGGGGGGAGGCCCCGGTAGAAAACATCTCGTGGGCCGACGCGGCAGCTAAGTCCGTCAGACGAGATGATTGATGCCTATCGATATATATGGAATATATATGTATAATATAATGTATATCGCCGGGGAGATGATCGGGGTTGCTTCTTCTTGATCGGCCATTCGACGCACCCGGGCCGAGCGGCGTCGCCCGCCCCCTCCGTTCCAAGCGCGACAACCGGATCAGCGCGCCGAACTGATATATACACGATGCAGGCATATATAGCTGAACAGCTATATACTAGCGCGTCGGAGTCGGAAGGACCTCACTTGAACCCGTCTGGGTCACGCAATCCACGCGTCGGGATCCGGGCTGGTCGAAGCCCCGCTGCGGATCGAGCGGGGCTGGAGCCGACAATCGGACTTGAACCGATGACCCATGCTTTACGAAAGCATTGCTCTACCAACTGAGCTATGTCGGCGAACCCAGGCGGAATCTCTCCCACCGACGTCCCACGGCACAAGCTGCCTCGCAAAGGAGAGCCACCTGCACCGGAACGAGGGGTCCTTTTACGCGGCGAGAGCCTCCGGAGACAAGTCATTTCGAGACGGAAAAACCAACGCCGGGGAAATTTCGCGGAAGCAGCTTTTCCATCGGCTGGCGGGGTTTTCCCTGATTATGTCCGCGGAGCTTGAAGTTTGGTAAAACCGCCGCTGAGAATGCCGTTGGTGCAGACACTTGCGTCGCTATAGGAATATGACTGAGGAGAAAACGGACAGCTCGATTTCGGTGACGGAGGAGCAATATTCCGCGGCATGGTCGATCGTCCGCGCGGCGAGGCGTGCGATGGAAAACGAAGCTGCCATCGAGGTCGCCGAGATCATTTCACAATTGCAGCGTGACGCTTCGGCGACCGCTTTCGAGAAACTCCGCGATCCGACGGCGGTTGGCCAAGCGATTCTGCGGGGAGATATAGCAAGGCCCCGCGCGCTCGATCACTACGAGGAATGCCGGCTGGAAATGCAGGCGCAGACGGTCGAGATGGCTCACCTGCGCACAGAGCTGGCCGAGGTTCGGCGGGCGCTGGCCGAAATGGGCCGGCGCGAAAACGAACTCCGCACGGGTCGTCGTGAGGCAGAAGAAAAACTCGCCGAAACGATCGCGCTGCGTGACCACCTCGCCGAAGCGCTCGCGGATACCGTCAGCTGCGGCGCGGAAATGGCGAATTCGTATTCGGCAATCATGGAAGTGGCCATGCAGGAACTTCCGAAGGGCACAGCCGAACAGCTCGGCTACGCTGCCGCCAAGAAGCAAACCCGACCATTCGCCCTCGCGTTTGCCCGCGAGCGTTTCAAGCAAGCCAGCGTCGCGCTCGCGAGCTATAATCAAGCCCGTGCCGGCGAACTGCAGCGCGCCAACGTCAGCCCTCTTCCGTTCGAATTCCTGTTCTGACCGGCGCGACGGCGACGCGCACCTGCCGCGCGTTGTATCCAGTTTATGAATACAACGGCGCCGAAACGCGCCGGACCGCGAGCGGGTCTCTCGAGGCACCCGCGGCGTAGCGCGCAACCCGCACGATCCCGATTGCCCCGGGACATATATACAGTGCAATGGACTCGTGTCTGCCCTCGCCACCGACCTGTTCGATTACGATCTTCCCGCCGACGCCATCGCGCAGATGCCCGCAGCGGAACGCGACGGATCGCGGTTGCTCGTCGTCGACCGGTCACGTCATTCCGTCGAGCACCGGCGCTTCCGGGATCTGCCGGATCTGCTCCGCGCCGGGGATCTGCTGATTCGCAATGACGCCGCCGTCCTGCCGGCCCGGCTAAGCGCGCGACGCCCGACCGGGGGAAACGTCGAGTGCTTCCTTCTCCGCGCAGAAGGCGGCGAAATGCTGTGGCGCTGCCTCGTGAAGCCGGGGAAAAAGCTGCCGCCGGGTAGCACTTTCAGCGCGACGGACGGCAGCTTTCGCGGCGAAGTTATAACAAAGGACAACGACGGCACGGTCGTCGTCCGTTTCGAAACTCCGAACGGCGACTCGATCGCTGCGATCGCCGCCCGGCAGGGAGACGTTCCGCTGCCGCCCTATATACTTCGCGCTGATTCCTCGCAGCGCGATTTCGACTTGGAAAGATACCAGACGCTCTACGCGGATCGCACCCGCAGTGTCGCCGTCGCCGCGCCGACTGCCGGCTTGCATTTCTCCGCAGCTATTCTCGCCGAACTGGAGCGCCGGGGGGTCCTGCACACCAACGTCACCCTGCACGTCGGCCTCGGCACCTTCCGTCCGATTACCGCCGAGATAATTGAGGACCATGATATCCACCGCGAGATATATGAAATCCCCGCGCCGACCCAAGCCAGCCTCGGCCAGGCGACCGGCCGGCGCATCGCCGTCGGCACGACGTCCGTCCGCACGATCGAGGACTTTCTTCGCCGCTCGCCGCTCTCACCCGCCGGGGATTTTCGCGGTGAGGCCGATATATTTATATATCCCCCTTATATATTTCGCGGGGTGGACGCCCTGATCACGAATTTTCACCAGCCCCGCTCCACCCTGCTCTGCCTCGTCGCTGCATTTCTCGCCCCCGGGTCCACGGAGGGAATCCCTTGGCTGCGAGATATATACCAGCAGGCGCTCGCGGAGAAATATCGATTTCTCAGTTATGGCGATGCCATGCTCATCCTTTGATTTCGCGAACGCCGTTTCATTGCTCGACGAGCCGGCGACCGACCTGACTCCGAAATCAGCAGCAACATCGGTTTCAATTGTAATCTTCTTGGTTGCAATTGAACGTAAATGCCGCTGACTCGGGGGCGTCTGAGTCAGTTCCATTCGTACCTGCACTTCCCAACTCCTATATGAAATCCATCCTTCGTCCGCTGCTCGTTTCAGCGCTGCTCCTCGGGCTGACGCATCGCGTCGCCGCCGCCTCCGAGGTATATAAAATCGACCCGGTGCACTCGAACCTCAGCTTCACGATCCGGCACTTCGTCTCCAAGGTAAAAGGCACATTCACGAAGGTGACCGGCACGCTTACGCTCGATCGCGACAACTTGGAAAATTCATCGGCTGACGTGGCGATCGACGTCGCTTCGCTGAACACGGCGAACGACGCACGCGACAAACACGTGAAAAGTCCCGACTTCTTCGACGTCGCCAACTACGCCACCTCGACCTTCAAAAGCACCTCCTGGAAAAAGACCGGTGAATCGACGTACGACATCACCGGCGACCTCACGGTCAAAGGCGTCACGAAGCCGGTCGTGCTGAAGGCAACGCTCCTGGGTTTCGGCGACGGCTCGAAGGGCGCCAAGCTCACGGGCTGGGAAGCGACGACGACCCTCAAGAAATCTGATTTCGGCGTGAACGGCCCGGCCACGCTCAGCGCTGTCGTCGGCGACGACGTCACAATTAGTATAGAGATCGAGGCCGATCTGGTGAAATAACTTTCTTCCGGACGCGGGTTTCTCTTGAGGACGGCTGCAAGGCCGTCCTCTTTTTTTCACCGCTGCTGAGCTATATGAAACCAGACGAAATCGAGACCCTGATTGAAGACGCGACCGCCGACTACGCCTCGGGCGATTCGGCTTCGGCGCTGGAAAAGCTGGGGCGCTGCGTTGCCGCCGCTCCGGATTCATTTGCGGCATGGCACGCGCTGGCCGAGGTGAATTTTTCGCTGCGGCGACTCGACGATGCCCTTGCGGCGGCCGAACGCGCGCACGCGCTGAGTCCTGGCGATCTGTTTATTAATACAACGCTCTCGCGCATCTGGATGGAACGCGGCGACAAGGCCCGCGCCGAGCATTTCGGTGCCCAAGCCAAGGTCCAGAGCTGGAAGGAACAGCTCAAGAATCCGGCCGCCGCGGCCGAGAAATCATTGTGAGGCGGCTCGTCGGCGCCTGCCCGTATCGCGGGGACGCGGCGCCGTGCACCCGTTGACACCCCTCGCGTTGTCCCAATAGCCTGCGCCTTTATGGAAGCCCCGGTGTACGTGTTGGAGTTCGAAAGACCGTTGCGTGAGCTCACCCAGCAGCTCGACGAACTTCGCCAGCAGTCGATCGAGACGAACGTGGACCTCGCGCACGAGATTCATGCCATCGAAAAAAAGATCGAGGCCATGCAGCGCTCTATATACTCGTCGCTGACACCTTGGCAGAAGGTGCAGATCGCGCGACATCCCAAGCGCCCGTACGCGCTCGATTACGTCAGCTTCCTCTGCACGGATTTCCAGGAGCTGCACGGCGATCGCCAATATAATGATGACCGCGCCCTTGTGGGCGGCACCGCGTTTTTCCACGGCGAAGCGGTGATGATCATCGCGCAGCAAAAGGGCCGCGACACGAAGGAAAAGATCACCCGTAATTTCGGGATGCCGAAGCCGGAGGGCTACCGCAAGGCGCTGCGCCTGATGAAAATGGCCGAGCGATTCAAACTACCCGTGCTTACATTTATAGATACACCGGGAGCGTTCCCGGGGATCGAGTCCGAGGCGCGGCACGTCTCCGAGGCGATTGCCGTCAACCTCCGCGAGATGGCCATGCTACAGACTCCCTCCATCTCCGTCGTCGTTGGTGAGGGCGGCTCAGGCGGTGCGCTTGGAATCGGTGTGACGGACCGGGTTCTGATTTTCGAAAATAGCTACTATTCAGTTATATCTCCCGAAGGTTGTGCCGCGATCCTCTGGAAGGACAGCGCGGCCGCGAGCCTCGCAGCCGACGCGCTCAAGCTCAGCGCGGACAACCTCGAGCGGCTGGGAGTGGTGGACCAAGTGATCGCCGAACCTCTGGGTGGCGCTCACAACGACCCCGCGCAAGCGGCCCAGGCGCTGAAATCCGCCCTGCAAAAACACCTCATCGAATTGCGCGGCCTGCACGTCGACGATCTGCTCGAAACCCGCTACGGACGCTACCGCCGCCTCGGAGTCTACGAGGAAGCCGGCGTCGTCAAGAGCTGACCCGCAGCGACCGTCGCAGAGCGCGACCGAGTCGCGGGCCCATAAATCAGGCCAGAGAATATATATCGTCCCGGCCTGGGATGATATATCAGCAATATACATTGTGATATATAACCCGGGACCGAGGTCCCGCCGCTATATACTTTGCCTACTTGGCGCGAATCGTCAGCAGCTCGATTTTTTCGGCGCGGGCCATTCCTGGGCTGATCTCGATCAACGCGCCGGAAATGCGCACGTCGCTCGGTCGCCACCTCAAACCGCCGCGGCATGCCGTCGATGAATTTTGCCACCACCGGCTCGACCTCGCGGCCCAGCACGCTGGCATAGGGTCCCGTCATCCCGACATCGCACATGAACGCGGTGCCCTTCGGAAGCACCCGCGCGTCAGCCGTCGGCACATGCGTGTGCGTACCCAGCACGGCGGTCACCCGACCGTCCAAATGCCAGCCGAGCGCCTGCTTCTCCGACGTCGCCTCGGCGTGAATTTCCACGACGATCGCGTCCGCTTGGCCGCGGAGTTGCGCGATCATCCGATCCGCCGTTGCAAACGGACAATCGGCGCGCGTGCCCATATAGGTTCGCCCGAGCACCGTAAAAACCGCAACGCGAAATCCACGCGCCGCGATAATCACGTGGTCCCATCCAGGATTGGACGCCGGCAAATTGGCCGGCCGGCAGACGTGCTCCATCTGGCCGATCTCGTTTTCCCATCCGCGTTGATCCCAGACGTGGTCGCCCAGCGTGATCGCGTCGATTCCGGACTCGAGCAACGACTTCGCGATGGAGCCGGTGATACCGGCACCGGCCGCGGAATTTTCGCCATTCGCGACCACAAAATCCATTTCATATTCCGCCCGCAACCGCGGCAGTCGCTGGGCCAGGATCTCACGTCCTGGTCGGCCGACAATATCGCCGACGAAAAACAACTTCAACATGGCTCACCGTGCGCTTCCCCGACAATCCCGCCAACTCTTTTTGAATCACCCATGGCCGTACCCCCCGGCTCAGAGACTTTTCGGAGTCACAGACCAGCCGGTCGGTGTATCCAGTTTTTGAATACGCGTGAATCCGCTGCTGCGAGGTTCGCTGAGGCGCCAATCACGGACGCTGGTCGACGCGACCGTCGAGCCAGCTCGCGGCCAAGGCTTGCTCCCGACACCCGCGATGTTGTAGTTTCGCCTTTCCTTAACCGCCCGTCGCCATGAAAAAAACATCCGTCCCCACCACTGCGTTTCCCCAGGCCGAGATCGGGCGCGAAATGAAGGGCTCCGACGCCGTCGTCGAATGCCTGATCCGCGAGGGCGTCGACGTAATTTTCGCCTACCCGGGTGGCGCGTCCCAAGAGCTGCATCAATCGCTCGCGCGCACCGACAAAATCCGCGACAATTCTCCCCCGCCATGAGCAAGGTGGCTCCTTCGCCGCCGAGGGCTATGCCCGCGCCAGCGGCAAGGTGGGCGTCTGCATGGCGACCAGCGGCCCCGGCGCGACCAATCTCGTCTCGGCCATCGCCGATGCCTACATGGACTCCATCCCGCTGGTGGCCATCACCGGGCAGGTGTATTCAAAGTACATCGGCAAGATGGCGTTTCCAGGAAACGGACTTCTTCGGCATGACGCTGCCGATCGTGAAGCACTCGTACCTCGTGATGGACGTCAAGGACCTCCCGCGCATCTTCAAGGAGGCGTTTTATCTCGCCCGCAGCGGCCGGCCGGGTCCCGGTCATCATCGATATTCCGAAGGACGTGCAGCAGGCGAAATTTCAGCCGGTGTTTCCCGCCAGCGTGGAATTCCGCAAGCAGCTATGCGACCGCCACGCAGCACGCGACCGACGAGCAGCTTCGCGAGGTGCTGGCTCTGATCGCCGCGGCGCAGCAGCCCGTTATCTATGCCGGCGGCGGCATCATCTCGGCGGACGCCGAGGCTGAGCTGAAAGCCTTCGCGGAGAACACCAACATCCCGGTCGCCACCACGCTCATGGGCGTCGGCGCGTTCCCCGAGACTCACCCGCTCTCCATGCAATGGTTCGGCATGCATGGTGCGGCGTACGGCAATTGGGCCGTCGACCAATGCGATTTGCTCCTGTGCCTGGGCGCCCGCTTCGATGACCGGATCACCGGCGACACCAACGAAATTCGCGACGCACGCGAAGATCGTCCACATCGACATCGACGCCTCTGAGCACAACAAGAACAAGCGTGGCATCCTGCTCCCGATCGTCAGCGACATCAAACCGGCGCTCGCGCGCCTGAACGAGCTCGCCGCCGCCCAGAATTTTTCCACGCCGGATACCTCCGCATGGCACACGCAGATCGCGACGTGGAAAAGCGAGCACCCGTTCCGCTTCGACGAAAGCAAACACATCAGTCCCGCAGGAGGCGGTCGCGGCGCTATACGAACTCACGAAGGGCGACGCCATCATCACGACCGGCGTCGGCCAGCACCAGATGTGGGCCGCGCAGTTCTATCGGTTCAACGAGCCGCGCCGCTATCATCAGCTCGCTCGGGCTTGGGCGCGATGGGCTTCGGCTACCCCGCCGCGCTCGGCGCCAAGGTGGCATGCCCCGGACAAGCAGGTCATCGATATCGACGGCGACGGCTCGTTCGTGATGAACATCCAGGAGCTCGCGACCGCTCACATCGAGAAGATCGCCGCGAAGGCGATGATCCTGAACAACCAGCACCTCGGCATGGTCGTGCAGTGGGAGGACCGGTTCTACGGCAGCGTCCGCGGCAACACGATCCTCGGCGACGAGATCCAACGTGGGCAGCCCGGACAATCTCGGCGGCCTCTATCCCGATTTCGTGAAGATCGCGGAGGGCTTCGGCGTCAAGGGGCGGCGGGTACACAAGAAAAGCGAGCTCAAGGCCGCCATCCAGGAGATGCTCGACCATGACGGCCCATTTGTCCTCGACGTCATCGTGCCCTACACCGAACACGTGTTGCCGATGATTCCCGCCGGCAAGTCGGTCAAGGAAATGATCCTGAAGTAATCGGGGAGGTCGTCCGGTATATACCGTCCGGATCCTATATAGTTCCAGATCAACCGGCGGCCGTCGTGCCGCCGGTTTTTTTGCGCCCGCGCACGAGTATATAAAATGTATAGCACGAGTCCGGGCACAACCCGAAGGGCCTTTCGCGCTGTTCGCGCTGCTCCGGACTCCTGGCGTATCCGACACGCCGCTCCGTCTACTTCGACGTCATCTTGAAAACGCCGTCCCAATCAGCGCCCGGCGGATTAAGCCGAAGCATTTCGCAGCGGCTGAGCAGGATCGACGAGGGCGTCTCGTCCGGCTCGCCCGCCGCGGAACGGTTGGCCTCGAGTGACGCGCTGGTGGTGAAGCATTTCACGGCGGCTGCCCAGTCACGCGCGAAATAACGAGCCATCCCCTGTTCAAACAGCCCGAGGCACTCCCGATTTTTCTGGGAAAGCGCGGAGCTGAAGCCCACGAGTTCATATACCGCCACCGGTTTCGAGCGGCCTTTCACCACGATCCGGTCGAGGAAGCGGAACGCCAGCTCGGTGCCGCCCACCGCGACGCAGCCGACCTTGGTCGCTTCTGTCACCATCGTATATACTCCGTACGCCTTCGCGCCGCTCTCCATGCGGGCGGCGAGATTCACGTCGTCACCCATCATAGTATAATTGAACCGGGCGCGGCCGCCCATATTGCCAACGGTGACGAGCCCGGAATTCAGGCCGATGCGCGTCTGCATCCGGCCGACAATCTCCGGCCATTTCGCGCCTTCTTGCGCCCATTTTCGGCGCAGCTCGGCCATCTGGTCCTGCACGCGCTGCGCCGCCAGGCAGGCACGGTACGCGTGGTCCGGCAGCGGGACGGGCGCACCGAACATCGCGACCACCGCGTCGCCTATATACTTATCGAGCGTGCCTCGTTCCGCGAATATGATCTCGGTGCAGGCCGTCAGATACTCGTTCATCAGCTCGACCAGCGGCCCCGATTTCAATTTTTCGGAGAACGTGGAGAACGCTTGGATATCGCTGAAATACGCGGTCACCTCCTGGTCGTGCCCACCGAGCTGCGGGTCTTCCTGCGAGTCGACCATGCGCTTCACCAGCTCGGGCGAAACGTACGTGCCGAAAAGATTTTTGATTCGGCTTTTCTGTTTCTCCTCCTGCACGAGCTGCCAACCAATCGCCATGAAACTCATCGTAAACGCAGCCCCGACGGGAGCCGCGATCGGAAGCACCAGCCGAAAACGGTTGAACACAAAAAAGCCCGTCGCGATGAAGCCCAGCAGCACCACGCCGGCCAGAAGTTTATAGCGAATTCCGCGAGTCCCGCCAACCACCGCCAGGGCCGAGACCGCGACAGCCAGCCCGAAAACCAATATATACTCGACCCACGGCAGACCGCGCCAGGTGGGCAGTCGCTGTATATATTTTCCGGAGACGATCGTCTGGAGCAGGTTGCCGTGCAACCCCACCCGCGGCACCGGGACGTCGTCCAGCGGCGTCGTTGCCACGTCCTGCAAGATCGGGTCCACGGGCCCAATGAGGACGACCGCGTCCCGGAACTGACTCGAGAAAAACGCGCGTCCGCTGTTTCGCTCCCTTTCGTCATCCGACGCGAGCAAGTTCGCATAGCTCCACACCGTCGAAAACTCGATGTGAGGTGTCTTGGGTGACTCCCATGCCGTGAACCAGTTGACCTCGACCCATTGTCCGCCGATCAGCGGAAGCGTCGCGACGCGATCGCCATTGGATTTTTCAAACGTGATGCGGTCCGGATATATCTTCACGCCCGCCGGCTCTATATCCCAATAAAGTCGGGCGAGCTCGACCGCCATATGGAAATACCGCCGCATGTTGGCGGACTCCGGAACATACGCGGGCACGACGCGGGTCCCGTTCTTATACGTATCTATCAACCCTACATTATCTGGCGTCCAAAGTTTCGGGTGCTCGGCGTCAAAACTGATTTCAAGTTCCGGCACCTCCGGCGGCTCGCTCTTCGTTCGTTCCTCAGGGCTCGACTGGACCAGCGGCAATTTGCGCGTTCTCAGCGTGCCGTTGATATCTCGAAATTCCGCGCCGGCATATCCCGCCGCCAGCACGATGGGCGGATCCGGAAAAAGGAATTTCGCCAATGCGACGTCGCCGCGCACGTGCAGCTTTCGATCGATCTCCTGCGACATCCCTCTCCGGGAGAGCAGGAAGTCGATGCCGACTGCGCGCACGTTTGCGTGCTCGACCAGCGCCGCCGCGACCTCCGCGAGAAATGAGCGACTCCACGGCCAGCCTCCAATTTCATCCAGCGAACGGGAATCGACATCCACATAGATGACCTTCACCGGCGCATCGATCTCGCCGCGGTAGTGGAATCGCCAATCGAGGAATTTGCTCTCTAGGAAATCGAGCGTCCCAGTCTGGGCGAGCGCGCACCAGACCGCCGGGATCGACAACAGCAGCAGCCAACGAAGAATATTTCCCGCCTTCTGCCGGAAAGCAGCCATTCCCAGCAATCTACGGCTCGAAAAGCCGGGAAGAAAGCAGATTTGCGCCCGGGCACCCGTTCTACCCGGCCACCTAGGCGCCTGCCGCGCGTACGCGGGACGCGAGACGCGACTGGTTCCTGCGGCCCCGGACTGCTATATACTCGAGCGGCTAAATGCCCGATGTATATAGGCGATCCGCCGTCGGCTCCCGGTATCCGAAAAGTGGATACAGGGTGCCGCTTCGCGGTGAGCGAGCGCCTGGAAGTTACCGCCGGCCGTCGCCCGGAGTGGTGCGCGGATCCGGCGCCGGCGGGGGCGGCGGCGGGACCACGGCATTCGCTGCCGCGCCCGTGGCATTGGCCGCGGCCAATGCGGCGTCCTGCGCGACTTGGAGAATGGACGACTGCACCTCCAGCGTCAGCGGCACGGCGGTCTGAATCTCAGGCTGCGCGGGAATTGTCGCGGCGCCAGTTCGCGGATCGACACTCACCGACACATTCACCGTCACCTGAGTGCCGGCGCGCACGTCGACGGTGTTGGTGCGGCCCGCCGGGATGAATCCAATGTCACCCTCGACGACGCCGAGCGAGAAAAGAGCGATGTTGTTGCCAGTGATGACGAAACTTACCTGGAAGGTGGTGCCGCGAATCCCAGCCGCGCCAACGGGCGTTTCGATCTGGTACGTCGAACCGGAGCCGTATCGCAGGTGCTTTACCTGCCCAACGATTTCACCGCGGACAATCCGCAGTTGTGTATTGGACACCGTAGGCTCGTCCGCACTCGCGGCCATTGCTTCAGCGCTGCCTCCGAACGGATCGGCCAAAAATTTTTCGATAATCAACGTCGTCTCGGCACCCAGCTGCACCGTGGCACCGTTGGAAAATAACAGGACGACACTCGACGCCTTCGCAGTCGTGACCGTCGCCGCTTGCGGAATCTCCATCTGATTCTGCACCGTCGTGGCCACTCCTTGAACGGAAGACCGGACATCGCCGACGACGCGCGCCGCCACGATTCGACCTGGCGGGCGCGCCGCACCGGTCTGACCAGCCGCCGTCCAAGTGCACAGCGTAAACCCAAGGACCAGCAGCGACCGAAGGATAATCTGTTTCATGGGCTCGAAGTATTATGACTGTCCGAACTTAATGCCAATCGTTGGCGCAAAGCTAACGCCGCAGAGTTTCCCGGGTCAAGGCGCAAACTGACGTCCAGTGCGTTGGTTGCGAGCTCGTGACCGCGCGGGTCCAAGCTGGAATGATAGGCATAATAGTACCACGCCTTGGACGAATTCGGGCTTGCGCCGGTCGCGCGAGTGAACGCCGCGCCGGCCTCGAACCAGCGCCCCTGCATATCCAGCGCGATTCCCCGCCTCCACCAGAACTCCGCGACGCGATCCGAGATTCGGAGCGCCTGCGCCGCAGAGTCGGCCGCATTCACCCCGAGCGCGCGAATATCCGCGCCGCGAAAATACGCCTGCATCGAAATTGCCGCCGACAGGTCCGCCCACGCGTTCGCATTCTCGGCATCCCAGCGGACGGCCGCGCGGAGCTCGTTCGCTGCGGCAAGGATCGCCGCGTGATATTCCGACGAATCAGGCGAACGCGCCGCCCACGCATCGATCGACTCGCGAGCCTCGTAGCGGCGCGCCTCAGCCGCGAACTGCCGCGCGCTGCTCCCAGCCAGAAAAACGGATCCCGCCAACGCGACCAACGCTCCCATGCGCCACCCCATCGTGTGCGGGACGGTCACCAAGCCCAACTGCCACGTCGAACCGACCAGCAGTCCCGCCATTGTCGCGCTCGCGAGCGCGAGCGCCGGGATTTTCCAATGAAAATCGACCGCTATATGAAATGCGAAAGCCGTCAGCCCGATCAAGCATCCCACGCGCAACGAGCGTGGAATTTCTCCCCATGCGGCTGCCACTCCGAGGCGGGCCGCGCCGGAGGATGCTATATGCGCTATATACTTTCCGCCGCGGCGCGCCGCGCCGGCGGCGGCGGCAATGACCGCGCCGAACAAAAGCACGAAGCCGACCCCGCCATAATCACTGGCTGTATTTAAATAATCGCTGTGTGCCCACTGCGGCTCATCGCGAAAGTTTTCGGGACGAAATTTATCGAACAGCAGATTATAGCTTCCCGCTCCACTCCCGAAGATGGGATGCTCGCGAAATATCTGCAGGGCCGCGCGCCAAAGGATTGGTCGGCTTCTCTCGCCAGAGTCGACGCGAAACTCGCGCAGCCGCTCGCGAATGCGGGGCGAGCTCGCATACGCCGCGCCACCTGCGACGAAAAGCGCCCCCAACACGATCGCGACGACCGAAAATCGGCGGCGCCACGACCAACCTTGGGGCACGAATGGCCAGATTAAAACAGCCGCACTCAATCCGAGCCAGGCGCCGCGACTGATGGTCAGCATGAGAGCTAACGCCAGGATCACCGCAGTCACCAGCGCCGCGCCTCGCGCGAGGGGTCGGACCCGCCGCTCGAGCACGAGCGCGACCAGCCCCGGCAGCAGCAATATGATCAACGCCGCAAGGCTGTTCGGAATTCCGAATGTGCCGCTCGCCCGACCGAGGAATTGATCGGCTTGGCGTCGGCCCAACATCAGCCAGCCCGCGTCGCCCCAATGTTGATAGAACGCCGCGCACCCGGAAACCGCCGCAATCGCCACGAGCGACCAGAACAAACACCAGCGCGCGCGCGAGTCGCGGATGCCGTTAAGGAGGACCCAGAACGTGCCAATCAAAAGCAGCCACTCCCCGGCGTCACGCCAGCCGAGCCAACGATACGGCGTCACGAACCAAACGTTCGCCGCTGTATATAGAAGGAACGGAACGAAGTACCAGCCCGCCGGGTGCCAACGCGGCATCGCGCCGCCAGTGAACACACGTTCCGCGAAGTGAACTCCAAACAAAAGCCCCGCGAGCAGCCACGCGATCACCATGGTACCCGGCCGGTAGCCTCCGAGGCAAAACGTCGTCCAACCCAGGTTCCCAACGAGCAGCGCAACCTGCGCCTGCTGCCAGAGCGAGACGCGGGGATGCTTCGAAATGGCGACCATGCTGGAGTTTCCGTGAGGCAACCTCAGGCATGATCGAGACGCGCCCGCTCTCCGAGCGAAAAAGCGACGGTGCCGATGCCGCATCGCGCCGCTCCCGATCGGATCCCGACCAAAGCCCCCACGGCAACCGGTGCGTCTCGCACGAGTATATATATGGGACCCCGCAATATACTGCCCGATGCAGCAGTCGCGTCGCGGGCTGGCTTCGCAGTCGCTGTATATACCGATATATACGCCACCGCCGGGCAAAAAAAAGCGCCAGCCGGTTGGGTGGCGCTGAAGGAGAGCGGGACGACGTGTCAGGTCGTGGGCACCGTCTGGATCGTCTTGATGATGCGGCCGGCCACGAGGTAGGGATCCGCCGCTGAATTCGGCCGGCGGTCCTCGAGATAACCCTTGTAGCCATTGTTGACGAAGCTGTGGGGCACGCGCACCGAAGCGCCGCGATCGGCCACGCCGTAGCTGAACTTGTCGATCGACTGCGTCTCGTGCAGGCCCGTCAGGCGGAGATTATTCTCCGGTCCATATACGGCAATATGCTCGTCACGAAACTGGTTGAACGCGGCCATGAGTTTCTCGAAGTAAGCTTTCCCGCCGACCTCGCGCATATATTTCGTCGAGAAGTTCGCGTGCATGCCAGAGCCGTTCCAGTCGAGCGGCTGGTTGAAGGGCCCGAGGATCGGCTTGCAGCGCCACTCGATATCCACGCCATAGCCTTCACCGAGGCGCGCAAGTATATAGCGCGCGACCCACATCTGGTCCGCGGCGCTCTTGGAGCCCTTGCCGAAAATCTGGAATTCCCACTGGCCTTTCGCCACCTCGGCGTTGATGCCCTCGAGATTGATGCCGGCGTCGAGACATATATTGATATGCTCCTCGACCATCTTTCGCGCGATCGGACCGACATTCCTATAGCCGACACCCGTATAGTAGGGACCCTGGGGCGCCGGAAACCCACCACCCGGGGGGAAGCCGAGCGGAACGCCGTCTTTGTAGAAAAAGTATTCCTGCTCGAAACCGAACCAGGTGTCCGGATCGTCGGGAATTGTGGCCCGCGAGTTCGACGGATGCGGCGTTTTCCCGTCAGGCATCATGACCTCGCACATCACGAGCACGCCGTTTTTCCGCGTGCTGTCCGGGAAAACCGCGACCGGTTTCAAGACGCAGTCGGAACTCTTGCCTTCCGCCTGCTGCGTCGAGCTGCCGTCAAATCCCCAATTGGGGAGTTCGGCGAGGGTCGGCGAGCTGCCGAATTCCTTGATCTGGGTTTTGCTGCGCAAGCTGGCCAGCGGGGTGTAGCCGTCGAGCCAGATATATTCCAATTTGTATTTGGGCATGAGGGAGAAACGAGAGAACGAGGGTTGTGAGCGTGAGCGCCAGGCGGCTCCAGGCCGCAGCTAACTGGCTGACGGGCGAAAGAGCACGTCATATGCCAGCGCCAGCCTAACCTACACGCAACAGCTGCGTTCCCCCAGCCCGGTCGCGGCGTCGCGCGGGCGGCGCGCGCTTGCCACGGAGCGCGACGCACCGGAAGGTCCGGCCACGCCATGCACGAGATGAAAGACACCCCGCGGGCATTGGTGCGCATCGGCTTCGATGGTCGAGTATATAAGACTTTTCGCGGCTCGCGCGCGCGCGAACGCTTCGATCAGGAGGTGCTCGTGCTGCGCTTTCTGGAGGAGAAAAAATGCCCCTTCGTGCCGCGCGTCCTCGAAGCGGACCCCGCCAGCCTGAAAATCATTACGACGAATTGCGGCAGCCGGGTCGATCGCCTGAATTCCGAGCGCCAGCGCGAGTTGTTCGCCGAGATCGAAACCTATGGCGTGCGCCATGAAGATCCGGATTTGCGCAACATCACCTATCGAACCTCCGATGGGCGGTTCTGCCTCATCGACTTCGAGTTCGCCACGATTCTGAACGGCCCGAACGCCGGCGCCAGCTTGAGGCCTTCGAACAATGCCTGACTGACATGGATGCTGCTCCCCCCACCACTGCAGCGGGCGCCGTCGCACTGCGCTGGTCCGCGCGCACGGATCGCGGACCTGTTCGCGAGAACAACGAGGACGCGTTTCTCGCCCTCACCTTCGATGGTCACGGCGTCCGATATCTCGGCAAGACGGGTGAATCCTCGCTCGGCGCCGCCGATTTTGTTTTCGCCGTCAGCGATGGCATGGGTGGCGCGCGCTCCGGCGAGTTCGCCAGCCGCACGGCCGTCGACCGGATCACGCGGCTGCTCCCGCGTGGCTTCCGGCTGTCGGCTTCTGGAATCGCGACCGGCTTCAACGATTTGCTTCAGGAATTATTCTCCGCGATTCACGCCGACCTGCTGAAGCTGAGTTTCAGCTACGAGGAATGCGCCGGCATGGGCGCCACGCTGAGCCTGGCGTGGTTCACGCCGGAATGGATGTATTTCGGCCACTTGGGCGACAGTCGTATATACTATCTGCCGCAATCTGGCGCGCTCCGGCAGCTGACGCACGACCACAGCCACGTGGGCTGGCTTCGCCGCCAGAATAAAATCACGGAATATGAAGCGCGCACGCACCCGCAGCGCCATGCCGTGCAACAGGCTCTGGGAGCGAATTTGCAGTTCATTGACCCACAGGTCGGCGCCGTCGGATTCGTGCCGGGCGACCGTTTCCTGATTTGCTCCGACGGACTGACCGACGGCCTCTGGGACCGGCATGTCGAGGAACTGCTCGTCGCGCCGGCCGATCCCACTGGCGCGCCGATTGCCGATCGACTCGTCAGCGCCGCGCTCGAGAAATCCGGCCGCGACAATACGACCGCGGTCGTGATCGAAGTATATACACCGTGAAGCACCCTGCCCGATCAACCTGATGCCTATTCTGTTTATTTACGGCACCTTGAAGCGCGGAGGTTCGAATCACCACCACCTCGCGCAGCAGATATATCTCGGCGACGCCAGGACCGTCGCTGGCTATTGCCTATATAGTCTCGGGGCTTTCCCCGGCATGGTCCGTGAACCGGGTGCGAAGACGGAAGTGATCGGCGAAATCTGGAGAGTCGACGACGCCACGCTCGCGGCCTTGGACGTCCTCGAGGGCGTGGCCGAAAAATTGTACGCCCGCGAACCCGTCGCCCTCCAGGCGCCATTCGAAGGCATGCAAGTACTTACATACATTTATCTCCGACCCGTGGACTCGGCGCGACGGCTCGGCTCGAAATGGACGGAGTAGCTTCGGCGCGAGCCATTACTTTTCGTCGCCCTTCTTCGCCGCGTTGACCAGAGCCTTTTTTGCCACGCGTCGCACACTCACAAACCGAGCGCGAAAAAGCTCGTCGAGTGTCTGCCGCACGGCCGGATCCAGACGCGACACCAAACTATCCAACTCCGGCAACGGCCCCGTTTTTTCCTCGGTGACACTCGGGTCTGGAGCAGTCGCTCCCGGCCGACCTGTGGGCTCGCTTTGAACTTCGCCACGTTCGCGCGCTTCGCCGAGGAACTCAGCTTCCGCCGCCTCCGTCGGCCACGCGCCATCCTGGTCGTTCGCCGCAGGCGTCGGCTCGGCGGCAGCAATGCTCGGGGGCAGCGTGTCGGCGGTCTCTGCGCCGGCGGCGAGCACGGTCAATTTGGCCACCGGCGCACCCGGCAGCGCTTTTACCACTCCGTTCCGAGCGGCCGCGCCGTTGACGACTGGCGCCTCAGGAACCCGATTCTCGGCGTCCGCCATGCGGCGGGCCAACCGGTCGCTCAGCGCTTTTTTTTTTCGTTGCCCGTCCCCGCGGATGCAGCGGCGGGGGCGCCCGCGTTTTCAGCGGACTCGCCCGCCATCGCGGCGAGCTCCTTGATCAACGTGTCAATGGCTCGCGCCCGACTCGCTTCCACGGCTTTCAGCAGAGTGACTTCAAAATTGATCTTCTCGGCCAGCCCGAGCTTCACGCTACTCTCACCCTCGCGGAGGCTATCGAGCATCCGGGTCAGCTGCTCCGTCGTCATCCCCGGCGCGCCCAATGCCGCCGATTTTCCGCCCTGCGCGATCGCATCGAGCAACGCCACCCGAACGAGCGCCTGCAGGTCGCCGAGGAGGCGCACGAGATCCCGTCCCGCCGCATCACAAGCATCGACGATAGCGACGATTTTCTGGTGATCTCCCGCGGCGAGCGCGGAGCCCAGTTCCGCCACCTTTTCCGCCGCGACCAACCCGTAAACGTCAAGCACATCCGGCTCTCCAATTTCGGTGCCGCAGAACGAAATCATCTGGTCGAAAATCGACTGCGCATCGCGCATGCCACCGTCCGCCATGCGCGCGATGCACGCGAGCGCCTCGGGAGTCGCCTGAATCTTCTCCTCAACTGCAATCTTCTGCAGGCGCTCGACGATCAAGGCGGGCGGAATCGGCTTGAGGTCGAAGCGCTGGCACCGCGACAAAATCGTCGGCAGCACCTTCTGCACGTCCGTGGTCGCGAACACAAATTTCACGTGCGCAGGCGGCTCCTCCAGCGTTTTCAACAACGCATTGAACGCCTGCGACGAAAGCATGTGCACCTCGTCGATTATGTATACTTTATAACGACCTTGCGCCGGCGAATATTGCACCGTGTCCCGCAGATCGCGCACCTGGTCCACGCCGTTGTTCGAGGCACCGTCGATCTCGATTACGTCGAGGTGTGAGCCCTCGGCAATGGCCACGCACGCCGGATCGTTGACGTCGAAATCGGCCTTCGGCCCGCCCGTGCAATTCAGCGCCTTCGCGAAGATCCGCGCCGTCGACGTCTTGCCGGTGCCGCGTGGACCCACGAAGAGGTACGCATGGGCAATGCGGCCGCGATTGATCGCGTTCTTCAGCGTCCGAACCACATGTTCCTGACCGACAATATCGTCGAACGTCTGGGGGCGCCACTTGCGGGCAATGACCTGATAGGTACTCGACACGAGATATATAGAAGAACCGATATATAGGGACCGGGAGCCAGCGGAACGCGGCGCGGCGCGCCACGCAAGCCCGCGGATGCGTCCGCGGAAAAAAAGGTGGCCAGGCACTCCACGGCACTGGGAGGACGTCGTTACCGTTGCTGCCTTCCGGCCCTGGCGGGGTTCACGCGCCTGCTCATGCATGGCACCTGGCCACCGCGGACCATGCGCGGAGAGCTCCGCCGCGCAAACTTATTTCGTCGCTTCGACTTCGCTCGCGCGACGCGCCGGCGCTTGGCGCGCCCGCTCCTGATCCTGAATAAATTTTTTGATGCGCTCACGCGCTCGCGCCATCATCTCGTCGAATTTCACCTGCTGCGTCGGCGTGAGCACGGCACTCACCTCATCGTGCATGCGCTCGATGATCAGTTCGGTGCTGTGCTCGGTTTCACGCCGCAAC
Source organism: uncultured Verrucomicrobiae bacterium (assembly GCA_963800005.1). GTDB lineage: Bacteria > Verrucomicrobiota > Verrucomicrobiia > Opitutales > Opitutaceae > CAWCZH01. The sequence goes on along the minus strand of CAWCZH010000006.1, from coordinate 1,757,246 downwards.
CGGCGCAAATCTTCCGTCGTTCGCGCCTCGATGGGTTTGATTTTTTCCCGCTGCTCGCGCGTGAGACTCAATTGTTCCGTGAATCGGCGCATCAGCTGCGGACCGAGTTGTTGCGGCCCTGAGGCCACGACCGGTGCTGGAGGCGTCGCGGAAGTCATCGTCGGTGTACCCACGGCTGGCGTGGTTGCGGGAACCGGAGTGACTGCGACCGGACCCGGCGATGGCGTCGGGCTTGGAGTGGTGCTGGGTCCGGTCATCCCCACTGGAGCCGTGGACGGGCGAGCCGTGTCGTCCTGCAGTGAATCCAGCCGCCGCGCTTCGCTGACGTGTTTGCCGACGCGTACGCCCAGCAGCCCGCCGGAGATTCCGCCGGCGACAAAAATCCCGATGAAGGCCAATATAACTCGGGCGCCTTTATCCATCCGGCGTTTCGGGCTTACGAGACGATATCGACGATGTCGCCGACGGGATCACCGATCACGGAATCGGTGGTGGCGCTCAGTCCTTCATCGCCGCGAAATACATTGCTCACCGCTTTATAGTTCGCCGCGACGCTCACGAGGGCGAGCAAAGTCGCAACGCCGAGCGCGCGCAGCGAAAAGCGTTCCAAGAGCGAGCTCATGCCGGCCCGCGGCTGCGCGGCCGCGAGCGCGGCCATTCGCGTGGCGAAACCATAGGGAGCCTGCGCCTCGCGCTCCGTCGACGCCAGGCGCGCAGCAGCGACGAGGCGGGACCATTCGGGGTTATTTTTGGGGCCGTTCATGTTCGTTCCTTCCTTTTCAACTCAGTAAATAATTTTTGCAATTTCCGACGGGCGCGAAACGCCCGGACCTTGACCAGCGACTGACCCCATCCGGTCAAGCCGCTGATTTCCGCAATCGTCTTTTGTTCGAGATCCAGCAGTTGGATCACCAGCCGGTCATCCGGGTTCAGCTGATCCAGTAATTTATATACAAGCTCTCGCGCCTCAAGCGCGTCGTCGGGGGAAACATCGCGCTCGTTCGTAATCACGGCATCCAAAACTTCCGCCTCGTTCTCGGAGAGATCCGCCCAACGAAATTCCGGGCGGCGTTTTTGCGCCCTCAGATGATCGATGCACGTGGTCACCGCGATCCGGGAAACCCAGTGCGGAAAAGGAACCGCTCCCTGGTACTGATCGATGCGCGAAAACATTTTCATGAACACTTCCTGCGCGAGATCCTCCTCGGCGACGCGTCGCGGTAGATGGGAACGGACGATGCGGATAACCAGCGGGTAAAGGTGCTCGACCAACTCGCGCGCAGCTCCTTGATCGCCTGCCCGAATCCGGACGAGACAACCCGGCACATCGAACGGCGGAGGGTCGTCGTCAGGCATAGGATGGATACGAGGTCATTCACATGGAGCAAGACGGGGGCCTCGCCAAGTAAGTTACGAGCGGTTCGCAGTTTCTTGACACTGCTGCCGCCATGCGCTCCACTGAACCTCCGCATGCGAAACAAGTCTCAGGCTCTGCGACTTACGAGCGCGCACGATCGCTGATCGCCGCTAGCGGTGGATCGTGCGTTGACCTGAGGATCTGATCGTTGTCCCGCCCGTGCGGTGGGCTTCCGTTTCCGCCACGTCCTGTCTGCTCGCCTCGCTAATATTTCGTCGTCCGTTCGTCTCGTTCCATGCAATCCGCCCCGATCACCAAATATCGCCCGTTCCCGCCGGTCGCTCTCGCCGACCGGCAATGGCCCAACCGCACTCTCGAACGCGCCCCCACGTGGTGCAGCGTCGACCTCCGCGATGGCAACCAAGCCCTCGCCCAGCCGATGAGCGTCGAGGAGAAACTCGAATATTTCGAGCTGCTCGTCGGCATCGGCTTCAAGGAAATCGAGATCGGTTTTCCCTCGGCGTCCCAGATCGAATTTGATTTCTGTCGCCGGCTGATCGACGGAGAATCGCATTCCCGCCGACGTCGCCATCCAGGTACTCTGCCAATGCCGTGAGGAGCTTATCGACCGCTCACTGGAAGCCATCGCCGGCGCGCGCGAGGTGATCTTTCATCTCTACAATTCGACCTCCCCGAAGCAGCGCGAATATGTTTTCAATGCCTCGACCGCCGCCATCGTGGCGATCGCGACGGACGCCGTGGGTTACCTGAAGAAACGTCTTCCCGCCATCGTCGGCGCGAAAACACACGTGCGCCTCGAGTACTCCCCCGAGAGCTTCACCAGCACGGAATTGGAGTTCGCCCTGCAGATCTGCGAGGCCGTCACCGATATCTGGTCGCCCACGCCGACGGAAAAAATTATATTAAACCTGCCCGCCACGGTCGAGTACGCCACCCCGAACGTCCACGCCGACCAGATCGAATGGATGTGCCGCCATCTCGACCCGCCGCGACCTCGACCATCGTTTCCCTGCACACCCACAACGACCGCGGCACGGGCGTCGCTGCGACCGAGCTCGCGTTGCTCGCCGGGGCCGACCGGGTCGAGGGCACGCTGTTCGGCAACGGCGAGCGCACCGGCAACCTCGACATCGTCACTCTCGGCGCTGAACCTCTACACCCACGGGATCGACCCGCGGCTCGATTTCTGCGACTTGAACGCCATCCGCGACGTCTATGAACGCTGCACCCGGCTCGAGGTGCCCCCGCGCCATGCCCTATGCGGGCGAGCTCGTCTTCACCGCGTTCAGCGGCTCGCACCAGGACGCGATCAAGAAATCGCTGGCCGCACCAGCAGCCCGGCAGGCCCTGGGACGTACTCTACATCCCGATCGATCCCGGCCGACATCGGCCGCACCTACAAGGCGATCATCCGGATCAACTCGCCAGTCCGGCAAGGGCGGTGTCGCCTACGTGCTCGAGCAGGAGTTCGGCTTCCAGCTGCCGAAGCTCATGCACAAGGAGATCGGCCGGGTCATCAACGACCTCGCCGACACCAGCGGCACGCGAGCTCACGCTCGGCGGAAATCCGCGACGCTTTCGCAGCGCGAATACCTCGAGCCGGACGCGAGCCGGTCGCCCTCGAGCATTTCAAGAGCCGCCGACCGCGACGGCGACGTGCAACTGCGAGGCCGACGGCGTCCGATCGACGGCTGGCCCGCAGGTCATCAACGGCGCGGGCAACGGTCCGATCGACGCCTTCGTCCGCGCCCTCGGCGGCGACCGCGCTGCCGAAGTTCGACGTCGTCAGCTACGCCGAGCATTCGCTCGGCCAGGGCGCCGAGGCGCGCGCGGTCAGCTACATCCAGATCAAGACGGCCCGCGGGTCCGACGCTCTTCGGCGCCGGGATCGACACCAACATCGAGCTCGCGTCGATCAAGGCCATCGTCAGCGCCCTCAATCGCGCGCTCGCGAAGTGATTTGTATATAACGCCGCCCCCGCCCGCGCCCCGATTCGACATCGCCTCCGTTCGTGGTATATATACACGTATAACGTGCCATGAAGTTCGCACCCGAGAAATTGCCGCTGACCGGGCGAGACCCTGGAGTCGCTCACCGCCCGCCTGGAGGCGCGCGGCGAGCCGGCTTTCCGCGCCCGCCAGATCCTCGACTGGCTGTACAAAAAGCGCGCCCGCTCCTGGGACGACGATGACCAACCTGCCGAAGCCGCTGCGCGTCTGGCTCGACGACACCTTTACCCTCCTGCCAGCACCAACTCGTCCTCAACAAGCAATCCGACGACGTTACCGACAAACTGCTGCTGGAACTGGAGGACCGCTCGCTGATCGAGACGGTCATCATCCGCGCGCCGCAGGACGGTGTGGGCGTCGATCATTCCCGCAAGACGATCTGCATCTCGACCCAGGTCGGCTGCGCGATGGCCTGCGTCTTCTGCGCCAGCGGGCTGGCGGGATTGAAGCGCGACCTGAGCGCCGGGGAGATCGTCGCACAGCTGCTGCAGGTCTGCTACCGCGAGGACGACCGCACGCCGCGGGCACGCTCGGAGCTGGCATCGTTCGACAATATCGTGGTGATGGGGATGGGCGAACCCCTCGCCAATTATGACGCGCTCATCCAGGCACTCACGATCGTCAACGCCGACTGGGGACTCGGATTCGGCGCTCGCCGCATCACGATTTCGACGAGCGGCCTCGTGCCGAAAATCCTGAAACTCGCCGAGGAGCCTCTGGGATTCCGACTCGCGATTTCGCTGCACGGCGCCACGGACGAAGTCCGCGAAAAGATCATGCCGGTCAACCGGGCTTTTCCCCTCGGCAAACTGCTGCCGGCTGCCAAGGCGTTCTCCGAGCGGCACGGCCGGATGATCACGCTCGAGTTCATCCTGATCGAGGACATCAACGACTCCCTCGAGCAGGCGAAGCTCCTGCGCGACATCGCGCTCGACCTGCACGCGCACGTGAATCTGATACCGTATAATACGGTCGAGGGCCTGCCATGGAAACGCCCCAGCATCACCCGGCAGGAGCGGTTCGCGGATATCCTCCGCGCGGCCGGCATCTCGGTCACTCTCCGACGCGAAAAGGGGCACGATATCGCCGCCGCGTGCGGACAACTCCGCCTGAAAACCGAGAAGAGCCGGGAACTCGCGGCGACGTAGTCCGGCGAGCGGCGCGCCGCGGCTCGTCCGCGTAAATCCTTGCGTTCGCCGGCGGCGTGTAGTTTCCGCTTGTCACCCGGCTGTCCTTTTTTTTTAGGAAAAGTTTTCGCCGGAACCGCGACGGAACTTTTTCCCACACGTCTTTTCCCCTCCCCTTTATACTGACCCACTATGATTGAAGTCGAACGCCTGGTTAAAATCTACGGCTCGAAACGCGCCGTGGACGGCGTCTCGTTCTCAGTGCGCCGCGGCGAGATCCTCGGTTTCTTGGGGCCGAATGGCGCCGGGAAATCGACAACGATGAAAATGCTCACCGGGTTCCTGCGGCCCGATGGCGGACGTGCCCTCGTCGGCGGCGTCGACGTGGCCCAGGATCCGGTCGCGGTCAAGCGCACGCTGGGCTACCTGCCCGAGAGCGCACCGGCGTATCCGGAAATGACCGTGCAGGAATTTCTCGGATTCATCGCTGAGGTGCGCGGCTTCCGCGGGCCGGAGGCGAAAGCAAATCACGTGAACCGGGCGGTATCGCTCACGCACCTCGAATCCGTGCGTCACCAGACGATCGAGACACTTTCGAAAGGATATAAACAACGGGTCGGCTTCGCGCAGGCCCTCCTCCACGACCCCGCCGTCCTCGTGCTCGACGAGCCGACGGACGGCCTGGATCCGAACCAGAAGAATGAGGTTCGCACGCTGATCCGCTCCATGGCGGTCGAAAAGGCCGTGATTCTCTCCACGCATATTCTCGAGGAAGTCGAGGCGCTCTGCACCAGGATCATCATCATCTCCCGCGGCCGGATCGTCGCTGACGAGACTCCGGCCCAGATCCTCGCGCGCCACCCGGGTTCGCGACTCGACGAGATCTTCCGCAACCTGACGGACTCCGACTGACCTGTCGACTATATTAAACTATATATCGTATATATATGAAACAGGTCGCCCCCGTTTTCAAACGCGAGTTCCTCGGCTACTTTCGCACGCCCGTCGGCTATGTATTCCTGATCGCGTTCCTCGTCACCTCCGTGGCGCTCGCGTTCTCCCGCTACGGCGGCTTCTTCAAGGCTGGCGTTGCGAGTATGGAAAGCTACTTCGGGTTTTTCCCGTGGCTCTTCCTCTTTCTCGTTCCGGCCGTGGGCATGCGTCTCTGGTCTGAGGAGAAGCGCTCCGGCACGGTGGAGCTCCTGTTCACGCTGCCCGTCACGACGCTCGAGGCCGTCATTGGAAAATTCCTCGCGGCGTGGGCCTTCCTCACGTTGGCCGTGCTGCTCAGTTTTCCCTTGCTGCTCACGCTCGCCTACCTCGGCTCCCCGGATTGGGGTGTGATCACGAGTACCTATCTCGGAGCGATCCTCATGGCCGGGGGATACCTCGGAGTATGCACCCTGACGTCGGCCCTCACGAAAAACCAAATCGTGAGTTTTATACTCAGCGTGCTGGCCTGCGCCATCCTGCTGTTCCTCGGATATAGCAGTTTCACCGATTTCCTACAGGGCTTCGTCTCCGTTTCTGTTTCGGACGCCATCGCCAATTTCAGCTTCATCACCCATTTCGATGCGTTCACGAAGGGCATCATCGATCCGAACGACGTCGTCTTCTTCCTGTCGCTGATCGGCCTCACTCTATTTCTCAACGTCGTCGCTCTCGAACGCTGACGCCGAGCCCCCATGAAACCCGGAAGCAAATTTCTCGCCATTGTCCTGCTGCTGGTGGGACTCGTACTGATCAACTATCTCGCGTCGGCGATCCCCGCGCGGCTCGACCTCTCGGCGGACTCTATATACTCCCTCTCGCCCGGCACCAAGGCGATGCTCTCGAAGATCGAGGAGCCGATCGCGCTCGAACTCTTTTTCTCGAAGGACGCCCCGAGCCTGCCGATTACCTATAAGAATTACGCCGCCCGCGTGCAGGAAATGCTGCGACAATATGTGCGCGCCGCGCACGGGAAGATCACGCTGACGGTCACGAATCCGCAGCCCGACACGCCCGAAGAGGAGCGTGCGACTGCCGCCGGCCTGACCGGCCAGTCGATCACCTCCGGCGCCGATCCATTTTACTTCGGCCTCGTCGCCGTCCAAGCCGACCAGCAGAAGGTCGTCGACGCGTTCACCCCGCAACGCGAGCCGTTCCTCGAATATGATTTGTCGAAACTGCTATATACAGTGCAGGAGTTGACGAAGCCGAAGCTGGGCCTGATCACGAGCCTGCCACTGCAGGGCGGCCCACCGGAAAATCCCATGATGCCCATGGCACGCCAGTCGCAGCCAGGACAGTTCGTCGCGGAGGAATGGGCCCAGACATATGAAATCGTCCCCGTCGAAGCCTCCGCCACCGAACTGCCGCCCAATCTGAGTGTACTGGCGATCGTCCATCCGGAAAATCTCTCGCCGAAACTGCAGTATGCGATCGATCAATTTCTCCTCGGCGGCAAGCCCGTGTTCCTTTGCGTCGATCCCTCCTCCCAATACTTTAAGCGCCAAGGCGGCCAGCAGGCCATGTTCGGCGGGCCACAGCCGAACGTCAGCAGCGACCTGCCAGCCCTGCTTCACGGCTGGGGAATCCTATATGATTCCTCGAAAGTTCTCGGCGACCTCGACAACGCGGCGCAAGTGTCGACGCAAGCCGGCCCCGCGCGTTATCCGATTTGGATCAAGTTCGCGCAGGATGCGTTCAACCCGAAGGCGCTGCCGACCGCACAGCTTTCGAGCGCTGTCTTCATCGAAGCCGGCAGTCTCGCGCTCAAGCCGGGCAGCAAACAGGTGTTCACGCCACTGATCGAATCCTCCGCGCGCTCGGGCGATATATTATCGTCCGCCCTCCAGTTCGCCCAACCTGATGAAGTCACGCGCCAAATCACCCCCTCGGGCAAGCACACCGTCGCCGCGCTGATCACCGGAAAATTCCCGAGCTCTTTCCCGGGCGGCGTCCCAGCCGACGAGAAACCTGCGGACGCCGATGCGAAATCTCCGACGCCGACGCCCGCGCCAAAGCCCGCTGCGTCGCCCTCGTTGCATGAGTCGAGTGGAACGTCGACCCTCCTGATCGTCGCCGACACGGATTGGCTCTTTGATGATTATAGTGTGCGGAAATATAATTTTCTCGGCCAAAGCGCAGCCGAGCCGATCAACGACAATCTGGCCTTCGCGTCCAACTCTCTGGATTTCCTGGCCGGCTCGCAGGACCTGATTTCGATCCGCGGCAAGGGTTCGTCGCAGAGAGAATTCACGGTCGTGCGAAAAATGGAGGCTTCAGCGAGCGAGCGCTATGAACAGAAACTGGCGACGCTCGAAACCGAACTTCAAAGTGTCCAGGCGAAGCTCAGCGAACTCCAAGGCAAGCGAACCGAGGGCAACCGCCTCGTCGCAACCCCGGAGATGACGAAGGCCATCGAGGACTTCCAAAAGCAATCCGCCCAGATCCGCAGCGAGCGCCGCGCGATCCGCCGATCGCTGCGCGAGGGCATCGACGCCCTCGAGAACCGACTGCTGCTGATCAATCTCGTCACCTCACCGCTGCTCGTCCTCTTGTTCGCCTGGTGGTTCTTCCGGGCGCGCCGGCAGGACCGCACCCCGGCCGCCGCTTCCGCCGCGTCATGAAACTGAAGACCCTTGTCGTCACCGTCGCCGTTCTCCTGGCGCTGTCGGTCGTTGTATATATCGCTCGGCGCCCGAGCGCGCCGGCTGCCGCTGACGCGCGCGTTGGGCACCCGGTGCTCGACGCCTCACTCATCGGTCCGGCCGCGAAAGTTATATTAAATGACGACGGTAAATCCGTCGAGCTCACGCGCAACCCGTCAGGCGCATGGCAGGTGACCAACTTCTTCGACTTGCCCGCGGATTTTCAAAAACTCGCCCGCCTCACCGGCGATTTGAGCGAGGCCAAAATCACGCGCGTCGTGACCAGCAATCCCGAGCGCCTCGCCCGCCTGGAATTCAAGGGCAGCTCCATCGAGCTGCGCGACTCCGCCAATAAACCCCTTTGGTCCGTCGCCCTCGGGAAATCGCCGGAAACCGGCGGCCGGTTTATTCGCTACGGGAATGAAACCAAGGCGTATCTCGCCGCGCTTAATATATTTCTCGATCCCGACCCGAAAAACTGGGCCGACACCCAGCTCCTCAATCTCAAGCCCGACGATGTATCCAAAATCGTGATACCGCTACCGGGCGGTAACGTGACGGTTTCGCGGGCCAGCAAAGATGCCCCTTGGACCGCTACGCCGGTCCCTGCCGGCCAGCGCCTCGCCAGCGACAAAGTGAACACCCTGCTCACATCGTTGGGTGGCCTGCGCTTTTCCGAGGCGACCGACCCCGCAGCGCCCGACGCCGTCGCGGCGAAAAGCGCGGAACGGACATTCACGCTCGGGACCTTTGACAACAAAAGTTATATAGTCTCGCTGGGGCGCCGTCCCGAAGAGAAAAAGTTGAAGCCGCCTGCACCCGGGACTTCAGGTCCCGCCGCGCTCGGCTCGAGCGCGACAATCGCCGAGAGCTCCTCGAAAGCCGAAGCGGAAAAGCCGCCCGGCGCACCGACCGTAAATCCTCTCACGCCGGAATTCGAGACCGTTCCGGCGGGCCCGGTTTTCGTTTCAATCCACTCGAGCGACCAAGCGGCTCCGATCAACCAGATCATGACGAAACGGGCGTATCAGATTCCTGAATATACGTTCACGGCGTTACCGCAGAAATCCGAAGATCTCTTTGAGCCCCTTCCCGCTCCCACATCGGCGCCCGGCACAACTCCGGCCGCCAGCGCCGCGAAGCCTGCCCCGTCCGAAGCTGCCCCCGCGGGCGCGACCCCTTCGACGAAATAAGCCAACCGACGGGCGGGTGTGGCCACGCACGGCGACATTTGCTAAGCGTTGAAACGCAAAAACGGGGAGTGAAGCTGAACTATATACTTTCCCGGATATGATCCCGTGCGGGCGCCTCAAATTATCCGCGCTTGCACATATCAACAATTCCCTATGCGTTGATATGTATGTCGCCGTCTCCCGCGCCTGATCGCCCGATCTCGGATCTTTTCCGAACTCAGGCTCTCGTTCGCTCACTCGAATTTTTTCCACCCAAGGACGACACCGGCGTGGCGTCACTCCGGGCAACCGCGGAGGCATTGCAGAAAATTCGCCCTGATTTCGTTTCCGTGACCTACGGGGCCGGCGGCTCGACCCGCCAGCGCACCGCGCAGGTCTGCGAAATGCTCCGCACCGAGTTCGCGTGGATTGTGATGCCGCACCTCACGTGTGTCGGTCACACGCGGGCAGAACTGAGCGCGATCGCGACGCAGATATATACCGGCGGCTTTCGCAATATCATGTCGCTGCGCGGCGACCCGCCGAAGGGTGAGACGACATTCACGCCGTACCCGGACGGCCTCCGCTACGGCAGCGATCTCGTGCAGTTGTTAAAGCAGGAGCACGCCGATCTATGCCTCGGCGTCGGCGGCTACCCGGAAAAACATCCGGAAGCGTCGAGCGCCTCCGACGATCTCACGAACCTGAAACGGAAGGTCGACGCCGGGGCCAGCTTCATCACGACCCAGCTTTTTTTCTCCAACGATGTATACTTTCGGTTCGTGGATCGCTGCCGCTCCGCCGGCATCACCGTACCGATCGTGCCTGGCCTGATGCCTGTGCTCTCGCTCAAGCAGATCCAGCGGTTCACCGCGATGTGCGGCGCTACGCTCCCCGCGAAACTCATTCGACGCCTCGAGGCAGCGGCCGAGGTAACGGACGTCGTTGAAACGATCGGACTAGACTGGGCGTTGATGCAGATTCGCGAGCTCCTCGCCCAAGGCGCACCCGGCTACCATCTCTATATACTGAACCGCGCCAAAGCCGCGCTCACCCTCGCCGCCGGCCTGGCCGCCTGAGCCGCCGCGAAACCGCGGACAGTGGCCAGCGGATAAATCGCGCAGTATATACGATATATTCAACGCGATATAGCGCTGAAGCCACGGTCCGACCCGCCCACACGGGATTCGCGCGCCGTCAAGCGGCGCGTTTCCTTGCCGGTCGGGCGTCCGCTGGAGCACGCGCCGTCCGGCAACTGCCGGAAGTATATAAATGTATATATCGCTCCAGCACGGGAGCGTTCACTCAGCCTCCTGCAAACACCGGCCGGAATCCGGCCTCGCGCAGAATTCCGGCGACGATCTCGCGTTGATCGCCTTGAATTTCGATGCGGCCTTCCTTGACCGTCCCACCACACCCGGCGGCGGCCCGCATTTTTTTTGCGAGCTGCTCCTTCTCGGGCAGTCCGATGCCGGTGAACCCAGTGACCACCGTCACGGTCTTACCCCCGCGGCCTCCCGTTTCACGCGTTATATCTACGCGTCCGCGATTTGAGTTCGGGACCGCTCGCGACGTTCCCGGCTTCGGTGCGCCCGCGACGGGACTCGCCGACGTGCTACCCACGGGCAATCCCGCCCCGCTGAGTTGGGCGAAGGGGTTTTGCCGCAACTCCTGCCCGCCCTCGGTTGGGAGCTTTTCTCCGGCCATAACTCAAGAAGCCCGCGGCGCCGACCCGGCCCGGCCACCGCAAATTCCTACGGGTATATCCTGCTCTCCGCCGAGGAACATCAACGCTTTGGCATAACTTCGCCGCTCCAAAAAGTGGACGAGCTGCGGGTGCAACTCCTTTCGTCCTTCCGCTAAATACCCTTCGAGCCGACCCATTTCGGCCTCGATGACCGCGCCGTCCGAATTCCGGATACCGGCTAACAGCGCCGTCAATGAAGTCTTGATCGCAGTTTCCATGGTAGAATGTGAGCGTGCTAATGTGGCTGTTACCCACCTTTAGCCGCATTGCAATCTCCCGAAACGGCCCCCGGCAGACTTGTCTCAGCCCGCTTCACGTGCTGAAGTTTACCCCTTCCCCATGAAACCCGCACGGCCCAATCCACTCCGTGGTAAAAAACCACCCAGCCTGGCCGTGGCCCGGGATCGACCTCTCCCCCGTTAATATTTATGAACGCTCTCACGCTGCCCACCCGAGCCAACTCGGATGTGATCGAAGCCATGCATCGCTCGTGGCTCGACAATCCCGACTCCGTCGATCCCACCTGGCGCGCCTTCTTCCAAGGCTTCACCCTCGGCAACAACGGCGTATCCGTCGCCGCCGTGGCCAGCAGCGGCCCCGCGATCCTCGATAGCCAAAAGCAGGCGCAGGTCCACCGCCTGATCAACGCCTACCGCGCCCATGGTCACCTTCAGGCTCACCTCGACCCACTTGGCGAAGCGCCGCCGCGCAACCCGCGGCTCGCGCCTGAGGCTTTCGGACTGTCAGAATCCGACCTCCAGGAATCGTTCGACATCGGCCATTTCAAGAACGGCGGCCAAATGCGGCTCTCGGATATATTATCTTCACTCGAGCGCACCTACTGCGGCCACATTGGCGTCGAGTACCTCCACATGCAGGATCTCGATGCGCGCGACTGGCTGCAGTCCCGCATGGAATCCACCGACAACCAGCCGAATTTTTCGAAGGAGCAAAAAATCCGCATCCTCCGACGCGTTCATAAAGCCGAGCTCTTCGAGAAATTTCTTCATACAAAATACGTCGGACAAAAACGTTTCTCCCTCGAGGGCGGTGAAACGTTTATCGCCGCGCTCGACTCGATTATACAGCACAGCCCGGACGTCGGCGTCGAGGAACTCGTCATCGGCATGGCCCACCGCGGCCGGCTCAATGTACTTACGTCGATCATGCGGAAACCGTTCGAACTTCTCTTCGAGCAGTTCTCCGAAAATTATGTGCCCGATGCCGTCGCCGGCGACGGCGATGTGAAATATCATCTCGGGTACGAAGCCGCGCTCGAGACCACTTCAGGAAAAAAGGTCGAGGTCCGCCTCGCCGCGAACCCGTCCCACCTCGAGATCGTCAATCCCGTCGTCGAGGGCAAAGCCCGGGCGCGCCAGCGGATCCGCGGCGACACCGAACGCCGTCGCGTGCTGCCGTTTCTCGTGCATGGCGACGCCGCGTTCGCGGGCCAGGGCGTGGTCGCGGAGACGCTGAATTTTTCGCAGCTCCCCGGCTATCGCACGGGTGGCACCGTCCATTTCGTCATCAACAATCAGATCGGTTTCACGACCGATCCCAAGGATGCGCGTTCGACGCGTTACTGCACGGACGTCGCGAAGATGATCGAGGCGCCGGTGTTTCATGTGAATGGCGATGACGCCGAGGCAGTGTGCCTCGTCGCGCAGCTCTCGCTCGAGTTCCGCGAAAAATTCCAGCGCGATATAGTAATCGATATGTATTGCTATCGGAAGCACGGGCACAACGAGAGCGACGAGCCCGCTTTCACCCAGCCGACACTATATAAAAAGATCGCCGCGCACGCGCAGGTCTCCGCGATTCTCACCGAAAAATTCGTCGGCGAAAACACGCTCACCGCCGCCGAGGGCGAGGCGATCAAGGCGGAATATCTCGCCGCACTCGAAGCCAACCTCACCCGCGCCAAGGAGAACGAGGCGAAGAAATCTGCCAAGCGCGCGCAGGAGCGGCCGGAGGATCGGTTCAAGGGTTCGACCGCCGAGTTCCAGCCGATATATGAACACGCCCCGGTGCCCACCGGCGTCGAGCCCGCGGTGCTCGACCGCGTCATCGCGGGCCTGACCCGCATCCCCGCCGATTTCAAACTCAACCCGAAGATCAAGCGCTTCATCGAGGCGCGCGTCCAAGCCCACAAGGAGGGTGGACCGGTCGACTGGGGATTCGCCGAGGCCCTCGCCTACGGCACGCTCCTCATCGAGGGCACGCCCGTCCGCCTCAGCGGACAGGATTCCGAGCGCGGCACCTTCAGCCATCGCCACGCGGTGCTATATGATTCCGACACGCGCGCGAAATATGTTCCGCTGCTCAACCTCGACGAGAAACAGGCGCGGTTCTGTGTATATAACTCGCTTCTCTCCGAAGTGGCCGTCCTCGGCTTCGACTACGGCTACTCCCTCGATTATCCCCAGATGCTTTGCATCTGGGAGGCGCAGTTCGGCGACTTCGCGAACGGCGCGCAAGTCGTCATCGACCAGTTCATTGTCAGCGGCGAATCGAAATGGCAGCGTACCAGCGGCATCGTGCTGCTGCTCCCGCACGGCTACGAAGGACAGGGCCCCGAGCATTCGTCGGCCCGCCTCGAGCGTTATCTGCAGTCCTGCGCCGAGGATAATATACAGGTCGCCAATATCACGACCCCGGCGAACTTCTTCCACGCGCTGCGACGGCAGATGAAGCGCTCGTTCCGTAAACCGCTCTTCGTCATGTCGCCCAAGTCGCTGCTGCGCAATCCGGCGGCGACCTCGCGCATGGACGAACTCACCACGGGCGGCTTCCAGGAGATTATCGATGACGCGGCCCGCCCGGCCCGCACGCAGCGCCTGATCTTCTGCAGCGGAAAAGTATATTACGACCTCTGCGAATATCGGGACAAAAACAAGGTCACCGACACCGCGATCGTCCGCATCGAGCAACTCTACCCGCTGCACCGCCAGCGCCTGGGCGAACTCGCCACGCAATATAAAGGCGCCCGCGTGCTCTGGTGCCAGGAAGAACCCCAGAACATGGGAGCGTGGTCGTTTATCGCCCCGCATCTCTCGGAGGTTTTTGGCTTTGCACCGGTTTACGCCGGCCGCGACGCTGCTGCCTCGCCGGCCGTCGGCGCCCTCTCCCTCCACCGGATGGAACTCGCCGCGTTTCTCCAAGCCGCGTTTACACTCTGATCCTGCCGTCCTTTCTATATACAAACTCCCCGCGCCATGCCTCTCGAAGTCAAAATTCCGCCGATGGGCGAATCGATCAATTCCGGCGTTCTCGCCAAATGGCACGTCAAGGACGGCGATGTCGTCAAAAAGGACCAGCCGCTGTTTGAACTCGAGACCGACAAGATCACCTCGGAAGGCACCGCCGAAGCCGCAGGCAAGATCACTCTGAAAGCCGCCGTTGGCGCCGAGGTGAAAATCGGCGAGGTTGTCGCCACAATCGACTCGGACGCCGCCGCCCTCGCGTCTGCGCCCGCCGGTACGCCCGAACCCGGCGCCACCGCACCCTCCGCTCCTGCCGGCGCCAAAGCCGACGCGCAATCTCCAGCCGTGCGCCGCCTCGCCGGCGAAACCGGCATCGATCCCACGACGGTGGCCGGCTCGGGCAAGGGCGGACGCGTCACGAAAGGTGACATGCTCACCGCCACGCCCGCTGCGGCCGCCGCTGCGCCAGCGCCGACGGAAGCCAAGGCAGCCACCCCGGCACCCGCCCCCACCACGAAACCCGCCGCCCCGGCCCCGGCTGCCTCCAGCAGCGCTCGCCAGGTACGTCGCAAGATGTCGCCGCTGCGCCAGAAAATCGCCCAGAGGTTAGTGTCCGCTCAACACGAAGCTGCCATGCTCACGACCTTCAACGAGGTCGATATGTCGGGCGTAATGGGCCTTCGGGCGAAATTCCAGGATGAGTTTGTGAAGAAGAACGGCATCAAGCTCGGCTTCATGTCGTTCTTTGCGAAGGCGGTCGTTTACGCGCTCAAGGAAGTTCCCGCACTGAACGCCCAGCTCGATGGTGATACGATTATAGAAAATAACTATTTTGATCTCGGCGTGGCGGTCTCCACCGAGAAGGGCCTGATGGTCCCGGTCATCCGCGACTGTGATGCGCTCCCGATGGCCGCGATTGAGAAAAAAATCGCCGACGCCGCCACCCGCGCGCGCGATGGCAAAATCACCCTCGCCGATCTCGAAGGCGGCGTGTTCACGATCACCAACGGCGGCACGTTCGGCTCGCTGCTCTCCACCCCGATTATAAATCCGCCGCAGAGCGCGATTCTCGGCATGCATTCCATCAACGATCGCCCCGTCGCCGTGAACGGCCAAGTCGTCATCCGCCCGATGATGTACCTCGCCCTCAGCTACGACCATCGCCTGGTCGACGGCAAACAGGCCGTAACCTTCCTCGTGAAGGTCAAGCAGGCGATCGAGGATCCCACCCGCCTCGTCCTGGGCGTCTGACGTATCCGTTTTCTGGATACGCGCGGCGCCGGTCCGGGCTCGTCCCGGGCTGGCGCCGCCGACCCACCCGCGGCCAATGCCCACGAGCCGCGCCGTTCCCGCCCCTCTGCGTTATATTATATAGTATATAGACCGGTTCCCTTCCCATGCCCACCACGACCTTCGACCTTATCGTTATCGGCGCCGGCCCCGGCGGCTATGTCTGCGCGTTTCGCGCCGCCCAACTCGGGCTTAAGGTCGCGCTCGTCGAGAAACGCGCCACGCTCGGTGGCACGTGCCTCAACGTCGGCTGCATCCCTAGCAAAGCCCTCCTGCACTCGAGCGAACAACTGCTGTTCGCCCAAAAACACGCGGCCGCCCACGGGATCAAAATCGGATCCGTTGCCGTCGACCTGCCCACCCTCCTGAAACGCAAGGACGACGTCGTCACCAAGCTCGTCGGTGGCGTCGCCCAACTCGCGAAGGCCCGGCAGATCACAGTATATAGCGGCACCGCCGCGTTCAGCAGCAGCAACACGGTCGAGATTAAGACCGCCGCCGAAACGATCACCTCCACCGCGAAGAACATCGTCATCGCCACCGGCTCCGTACCCGTCGAGCTGCCCTTTATGAAGTTCGACGGCCGCACCATCGTCTCCAGCGACGAGGCCATCGCGTTTTCCGAAGTGCCCAAAAAACTCGTGGTCGTCGGCGGCGGCGCGATCGGCCTCGAACTCGGCTCCGTCTGGTCGCGCCTCGGCAGCGACGTCACCGTCGTGGAATTTCTCCCCAAGATCGTAGCGCTCTATGATGACGACATTGTTCGCGCGTTCACGCGCCTGCTCGTCAAGCAGGGCCTGAAAATCGAAACGGGCGCCAAGGTCACCGGCTTCGCTAACGGAAAACTCACCGCCGAGCGCGAGGGCCAGAAACTCGAATTCCCCGCCGAGAAGGTCCTCGTCGCCGTCGGCCGCCGCTGCTTCTACGACGGTCTCGGACTCGACCGCGCCGGCGTCGCGCTCGACGAACGGAAACGCGTCAAGGTCGACGACCACCTGCGCACCAACGTACCCGGAATCTGGGCCATCGGTGACGTCGTCGCGGGCCCGATGCTCGCGCATAAAGCCGAAGAGGATGGCATCGCCGTCGCGGAGTGGATCGTCGGCAAAGCGGGCCACGTGAACTGGGAACTCGTTCCGGCCATTGTATATACCGAGCCGGAGGTCGCCAGCGTCGGCCTCGGCGAGGATGCCGCCAAGGCCGCCGGCCGCGCCGTGAAAATCGGCAAGTTCAACTTCGCCGCCAACGGCCGCGCCATCGCCAATGACACGATGGACGGCTATGTTAAAATCATCGCGGACGCCACGACGGACCGGATTCTCGGAGCGCAGATTCTCGGCCACGGCGCGGGCGAGCTGATCAGCGAGGTCGTTACGCATATGGAGTATGGCGGCAGCGCCGAGGACCTCGGCCGCACCATTCATGCGCATCCCACCATGAGCGAGGCGGTCAAGGAGGCCGGTCTCGCCGTGAGCAAGAGCGCGATTCACGCCATCTAGCTATATACTATATAGCTAGATGGAGGCCGCGGGCGCCGCCTCGTCTATATATCGGGACCGACGATCGCCGCGATCAAGTCCATCTGGACACGGAATTCCGGTCGCTAGTCGTTGCGCGTGTGGGGGCTGCGACGGCTTTTTCCGAGTGGTTTGCCCCTATATACTTGCTCGGCGTGCGGTCCGGAGGACGTCACCCGCGGGCGCGCACCGCTCCGGCGGCCCGGTTTTTTAACGGCCTGCGCTGAACGGGCGCCGCAATCGACGGTCCATCGCTGCGAATCCGAGGCCGATCCAATTCCGGATCGTACCTCCGCTGTTCCCATGAAAACCACTAGCAACGATCTCGATAACGGCACGAACACTGTCGCAACCTCCTCGCCGGCCCGCAGCTTCGCCCTGCTCCTTTCCATCTTCTTTCTGATCGACGGAGTGTGGGAAATGATCAGTCCCGTTACCTTCGGCGCCCTCACCGGCAACGCCACCCACGGCATTATTCATATAGTGCTCGGCATCGTCGGCCTCATCATGGCCTCGCGCGGCCGCGCTCCCGGATTCCTCAACTTCGTCGGAATTCTTCTGCTGCTCGTCGCCATCCTCTGGTTCATCCCCGGAACCCGCGGCACCATCGAACAAATCCTCAACGCCAACCGCAACGTCGCGATCCTCAATATTATACTCGGCATCGTTTCCCTGATCATGTCCAGCATGTCGCGACGCACCACCACCTCATCCGATGTGTCGACGGACGCCCCGGCCCCGAGCACGTCGGACATTCGCAATACGCCGCGCCGGTCAGCCTGATCCACTTCGCGCACACAACCCATGCCGGACGGCGTCCTCGCGGCGCCGCCCGGTTTTTTTATATCCACCTGTCGCGCTCGGGCTCGGCGTCACGCCCGCAATCGTTTACCCGCGTTCTCTATATATAATATATCTTCCGCAGGATCCGGAGCTCTCACGCCCGACCGCACTCAAAACTTTGCGATAATCGCGGAGCCCGCGATCATCAGCACGCAGCCCGCGATGCGCCACGCGTTGACCGGATGCTCCTTGAATCCGACCAGGCCGAAGTGATCCAGCACGACTGAGGCGATGATTCCCGTCGACAATGTCACCGCGCTGAAA
Source organism: uncultured Verrucomicrobiae bacterium (assembly GCA_963800005.1). GTDB lineage: Bacteria > Verrucomicrobiota > Verrucomicrobiia > Opitutales > Opitutaceae > CAWCZH01. The sequence continues at coordinate 1,739,060 of CAWCZH010000006.1, read as the reverse complement.
ACCGCCGACCCGAGCTTGTCGGCAAACAGCAGCATTGAAAATACATACGTCATCCCGAGCAGCCCTCCGGTCCACGCCCACCACGGCGTCGCCGCCAGTGCGGTCCGACCCGGCCACGGCGTTCGCGAGATCATCGACGACACGAGCAGTGCGAGGAGCACGACCGTCGCACTCAATACATAGAGGAACAGCGCCGCCAGCAGAGGGCTCTTCAACGACTTGTTCAGCTGCGAGTTCGCCCCGGCTTGGATCGTGTTCAGGATCGCCGCCACGACCGCCACGAATGTATATATGAGCAACATGATCAGGCCGTCGTCATCGGCGTCGTCTCGCCGGGACCGCCCGGTTGCGCCGCGTTACCCGGCGCGAAATAGTAGCCCTCGGGCCCGGGCCGTTCCCCGATTCCGCCCTCCCACGCCAGGTTCTAGCCCAGGGCGGTGTTGTATATAGGCCCGCCTCGGAAGCCGGCGGCGTCCGCTTCCCTCAGACGCCTCGCCGCTATATACTTGTATATACCGGAAGCACGGCCTGAAGGGCGAGGGGAACTACGCGCTTCGCCGGGCGCCCGCATTTCCCGCACCCCCACGTCAATCGTCGCGACTCACTGGCGTCGCCAGCATCATTGGGGCGACAACGCTGAAGTCCCAGAGTTTGATCACCTGATCACCGTCACTCGTTGCCAGTGTCCGGCCGTCCGGGGAAAATCCCATTGAAACAATCGGCGCCGCATCGGCCGCGAGGCTGCCCCACTCGCGCAGCGACTTCGAATCCCAGATGCGCACGCGCTGCCCCGCGCTGACTATATATCTGCCATCCGGCGAGAAGGCGACCGCGTTGATCACCGGGTCGCCCGTCGAGATGGAAACGATCGCGCGCGGCATGGCGACGTCCCAAAGCTGGAGATTCAATTTCAACGAGTCCGCGGCCGAGAGAAGCAAGCGGTTGTCCAGCGAAAACTTGATCGCACGAAACCGGAGGACGGGCGGTACCTCGAACTGGGTGATCGCGAGGCCCGTGCGCGCATCGCAGACCGCGAGGACATTGTCCGCCGTGGCCACAGCGACCAATTTCCCATTCGAAGAAAGCGCCGCCAAGGTGAACCGGCCCGCATGCGGCGCCGCAAGTTGGCCCCACGCGCGGCCGTCCACCAACGTCCAGATTTTCAACTCTCCCCCACTCACGGTCGCCAGCACCTGGTCATCCCTCGACACCGCAAAAAAATCGATGGGGGCATCGTGCGCGTGAAACGACTGGATGCGCGCCGCTCGCGCCACGTCCCAGATCTCCATCGTCCCCGGCGCCGCGCCCGCCCGGATCAACCGCGCACCATCCCGCGTCAACGAAATCAAAGTCGTGCTCGAAACCACACTGGCAGCGGACGCCTTTTCCCACACCAACTTCTCCTTGCCCGTCTCAACGTCCCACAGGCGAATCGTACGATCCTCCGCTCCGGAAAGGAGCGTCGCGGCGTCCGGCAAAAACGCAATATACGGAATCGCGCCGGTATGCCCGACCAACGCTCGCGGCGCCGCTTCTTCCGCACCGCTCGCACCAGTAGCGATCAGCAATATGAGCCACGCCAGACGCAGGGCCAAAATGCCGGACGAGAAAGCTCTCATGGGCGATCCACGCGAGGAGACTTGTTCTCCCGCCACGAAACATCGTCAAGCGCCCTTTCACCAGCCCGTCGCGTCGATTTTTTTCGGCGCCGCGGCGGCGCAGTCTTGCCGCCGGGCCCAGCCGCCGCCGAGCCGCTATATATTCGAGAACCCGGATTGCGCCACGGCTACAAATCGGCGCGGCAACGGACCGGCGGAATATACTTTCCATGCAAATCGTCCCGGATTCCGCCGCCGCCCGCCGCCCGCCCTCGCGGCGCATCGGCCCGGCAGGTGCGCCCGACCCGGCAAATATATTCATCGAGACCGGGTGAAATCCACCTTCTGTGTTTTCTATATATCGCTATTTAAGCCGCTCGGGCCGCTCCGCCGCCCCCCCGCTCAGGGCCGGCTCGCCGCGGCAGCGCCGGACGGCGCCTGCGGCGGGTGTTCGTCGAGTTTCTGGATCAGACCCTTCTTTATATTCACCAGCAGGATGTCTCCCGTCCCGGGACGCACCGTGATTCCGACGACGCCGGGTTGCATCGCGATTTGCGTCACCTGCGACGCCTGGAACGGCCGTGCGCCGCTATTGGCTGCCGCCCAGATCCGCCCGCTCACATAGTCGGCAAATATATAGGCACCCTGCAGCTCGGGGAAGCGCTTGCCGCGGTAGACCACCCCACCGGTGATGCACGCGTTGCGCTCGGCATGAGTATATTCCCAGGCCGGCGGCGCGAACACCGCACCTTTCGGAGTGGCGCCTGCGTTCGGGCCCGGCGCGGAGCCTTCGAGGAAATTCCACCCATAATTCGCTCCACACTTCAGGAGATCGATTTCTTCACGCGCGCCCTCGCCCACGTCTCCGATCCAGATTTCCCGGGTCGCCGGATCGAGCGACATCCGAAACGGATTTCTCAATCCCACCGCCCAGAACTCGGTGCGCACATCCGCCGCCGCAACCGGCTGGCCGTTAAAAGTCGTGCTCCCGATAAAAGGATTGTCCGCGGGTATCCAGTAGTGCGTCGCCCGCATTCCCGCACGGGGATGCGGCGCGATGCTGCCCGCTATATGATCGACGTCGATCCGAAGCACGCCGCCGAACCAGCCGCCATCGATGCGCTGGTCAGCAGAAACGTCCGCGCTGGCCCCGTGGCTCGTGTCGCCGTCGCCCACCGATATATACAGAAAGCCATCCCCTCCGAACAGCAGCGTGCCACCGTCGTGCCCGCCCGCACCCGCGGGCTGCCGCAGGATCTCGAGCTCCGAGGCTGGATCCACCTCAGCCGCGGCCGACATCGTGAACCGCAGCAGGCGCATCGAGCGGGCGCCGGCCTCCCAGATCGACGTCCATATATACAGGAACCCGTTCCGCGAAAATCCCGGGTGAAATGCGAGCGAGACCATCCCATGCTCCGTCTTGCCCTGATGCACGCGGGTGGACAGATCCAGAATCACGCGTCGGCCCCCTGCCGCGGAATCGTCGAGCATCGCGATCCGCCCGGGAAGTTCGACTACGAACGCTCGTTTCTCGGGGCCCGGCTCGAAGACCAACTGGACCGGTGCGATGAGCGGCACACCACCGAAATCCGGTACGACCGAGTAAGGCCCCGCCGCACGCGCGCCGACGGCGGCCACGAGCAACACCGCCGAAAGTATACACCGCCGGCTTCGGAGGAGAAGAGCGTTTCGCCAAAACGCCCGGGCCCGGCGCGTCGCGCTTCCCATTCCCATATCACGAAGGATCATGCAGCCTTCTGGCGCGCCCCGCGGCCCAGCGCAATCCGCCATTCCGGCGACCCGCCGGGCGCACCGTAACCGTATATATATATACACACTGGCCAGGCATGGCCAGCCGGCTCTCGCTCCTCGAGGTATATAGCGCGGCAGACCGCGCAGGGATCAGATCAGATGACGCTGGATACGACGCCGCCGTCCGCGCGCCACGCGGCGCCCGTCACACCAGACGCGAGCGGGCTGCAAACGAACGCGACGACATTGGCGATTTCTTCGACAGTCTCGAAGCGCTTAAGCAACGACGAGGGGCGCGCGTGGGTGAAAAAGTCCTTCTCCATCTCCGCGGCGCTGATCCCTTTATCTTTCGCCATTTGCGCAACAAACGTGCCGACGCCCTCGGACTTCGTCGGTCCCGGCAAGACACAATTCACCGTCACCCCCGTGCCCGCCACCGTCTGCGCGAGGCCGCGCGAGATCGCCAGCTGCGAGGTCTTGGACCAGCCATACTGGACCATCTCGGTCGGTATATTAACTCCGGATTCACTCGAGATAAACACGATGCGACCCCATTTTTTCTCCTGCATCTTCGGCAGGTAGCAGCGACTGAGACGGACGCCACTCATCACATTCACTTCGAAAAACTTTTGCCAGTCGGCGTCGGTGATCTCCGCGAATGGCTGCGGCCGGAAGATTCCGAGGTTGTTCACCAGTATATCGACCTCCGGCAACTGCCGCGCCGCCGCTTCGACTCCCGCCGCGGATCCTAGGTCGATGGCCAAGCCGGAGACGTTCTTTGCACCGCCGGCCTTCAGCTGGCCCACCGCTTCATCCACGCGCTTCTGCGTGCGACCATTGACGGTCACGTGCGCCCCTTCGCGCGCGAGTGCGGCCGCAATCGCGAGGCCAATTCCTGCGGTGGATCCAGTGACCAGTGCCGTTTTTCCCGTCAGTTCGAGGTTCATATAGGAGGGTCAGGGTTTCCTTCCGACGTGCCGGAGGCAATCAAACAGAAATCCCGCCCCGATTGGACAGGTCCGCCCGGCCGAGGTGCTCCACGGACTTCGCCGCTGCTGCCGCTGAATCCGTGGCGCCACACTCGCGCGAGAGGCAATCCGCCGCTATATACTACTATATACTTGAGGCCGTCGGCCGCGCCGACACGAGCGCGCAGCGGCCACCATGGAATCCAAAACCCCCACGAGACGACCGGCTTGACGCGAACCAGGCAACGCCGCGATCCACCCTCTCTCGGCCGCGAAGCTAGGGCGCCTATTATCGGCGATCCCGGTTGCCCGGCGAATCACGGGCCGGATCGCGATCATTTTAGCCAACGCCGTGACCGCTGCGGATCGATAAGTATTTACTGAATAACAGAATAATGCTGCGCGGCTCTTTATTTCCTTTCCAGGCTGTTTCCACTCCGAACTTTATAATGTAATATAATCAAGTTTGTCGCCAGCGATTCGCATCATGATTTATGACGAATTTGCTGCAATTGCCTCTGGTGCGGCGGTTAATAAAGCGCCAGTCTCGCGCCGGTCCAGTGCGTTCGGTTTATTATCGAAGCCGCCGCGTCCGGACAACCCGTCGCCCCGCGGGGACCGATCGATCGATTGATATAGCTTATATAGTTTATCCGCCGCGCGGGCCACCCGGTCCACCCCGCCACCGCGCCGCGTCGCTGCCCTGAGTTCCCGCCCCAATGGTTTGATTATATACCCGACAATGCCCTCATCACAAATGACTCCCCCCGCCGGCTACGTTCGCATGAACGGCAGCGAACGCCAGGCCCTCCCCTCCGCCCGTCTGACCGGTGCGGCTGATCCCCAGGAACAGGTTCAAGTCTCCGTGGTGCTGCGCCGCCGCCCCGACGGACTCGCTCTCCCGACGTTCGACCATTTCACCCGGCCGCTGTCACACCGGCCGCGCCTCGCCGAGGATGATTTTGCCGCGAAATATGGTGCCGCACCTGCCGACGTCGACCGGGTCCTCGCCTTCGCGCGCGAACACGGCCTCACGGTTGTCGACTCCAACCTCGCACGCCGCACCGTCCGTCTGTCAGGCACCGTAACCCAGATGAACGAGGCGTTCGGCGTCGCGCTGGGACGTTACGAAAACACCGTCCCGGCGAATGGCAGCGGCCCGCAGACGGAAATATACCGCGGCCGCGAGGGTTTCATATATCTTCCCGCCGAGCTGAACGAGATCGTCGTCGGTGTCTTCGGCCTCGACAACCGCAAAATCACCAAACGCAACATCGGCGACCCGACGAACACGAAGACGATCAGCGTCGCGACCGCGCGGACGCTATATCAATTCCCCACCAACTCCGCCGCCGGCCAGACCATCGGGATTTTCTCCGTCGAGGGATATAAGAGCTCCGATATAAAGACTTCCTTCGGCGGCAGCCCGCCGACCATCACCGACGTCACGGTCGATGCCAGCAACAACGGCAGCGCCGACGCAGAGACCACGCAGGATATATACATCGCGGGTTCCGCCGCCCCCGGGGCGAAGATTGCTGTATACTTCACGAAGGACAGCCAGGCCGGCTGGGTCGACCTGCTCCAGCGCGTCGCCCACCCCAACGCCGGCGACCCCGCCACCTCCGTGCTCTCATCCTCATTCTACCTGAGCAACGGCGACGACCTCGCCACCCTGCTCGCGGAGGGCCTCAGCCAAAGTTTTGTCAACGCGGTCTCCGCCGCCTTTCAAGACGCTGCCATCCAGAACGTCACCGTCTGCATCGCCTCGGGCGACACGGGGACCGCCTCCAAGCTCTCCGACAAAAAGCAGCATGTGCAATATCCCGCGAGCGATCCCTGGGTGTTGAGCGTCGGCGGCACCACGATCGGAAACGTCAACGGGACCTCCTATGATGAATATGTTTGGAATGATACATTCTTCGGCAGCGCGACGGGTGCCACCGGCGGCGGGGTCAGCGATTTTTTTGAAATCCCGAAATATCAACTCGGCGCCTCCGTTCCGATTTCGCTGAAGGACAGTCACGTCGGGCGCGCGCTGCCGGACGTCTCCGCGAACGCGAGTCCGAACAGCGGATATCCACTCACCGTGGGCGGATCGTCCAGCGTGGGCGACGGCACCAGCGCGTCCGCGCCGCTCTGGGCCGGTCTCATCGCCGTGCTCAATGCGGCGATTGGCGCGAGTGTCGGATTCGTGAACCCGGCGATATATACTCTGGGCTCGGCGGCCTTCCGTGATATTGTCGGCGCGCCGGGACCCGCGAACAACGGGCAGAACAGCGTCACCGGCTACCCGGCCAATCCCGGCTGGGACGCGTGTACCGGTTGGGGCAGCCCGAACGGCACGGCGCTGCTCACCGGCCTGCGCAATATATATAATACACTGACGCGGCGAAATGGCGATTTCGACGGCGACGGAATCGCGGAGATCCTCGTCACGAGCCCGTGGGGCATCGGCATTCTCAAGCAGGCAGGTGGCACGATGTCCGAGATGATGATGGCGCCCAATGGAACGCGTTTCGGAGGCTGGCTCCTGAATACAGCGGACAACACGTTCGGGCCGATCGCGGATTTCGACGGGGACGGCCACGATGAAATTTTTATATCAAGCCCGTGGGGCGTCGGGTTCCTGAAACTCTCGGGCAACACCTTCACGGTCCCAATGATGGCTCCGAACGGCACCCGCTTCGGTGGCTGGTTGCTTAATACAGTGGACAACGTCTTCAGCAATGCGGCCGACTATAATGGCGACCACGCCGCGGAATTGCTCGTCACCAGCCCGTGGGGCCTCGGCGTCCTCAAGCTCACCGGCGCCACGCTCGTTCCGCTGATGATGCAGCCGAACGGCACGCGGTTTGGCGGTTGGCTCGTGTCGACCAAAGACAATCGCTTCGGGCCGCCGGGCGACTTCGACGGAACGGGGCAAGCCGGCCTGTGGGTCACGAGCCCGTGGGGTATTGGAATTCTTAAGATATCGGGCAACACCATGATCGCGCCGATGATGGCGCCAAACGGAACGCGCTTCGGCGGCTGGCTGCTTAATACAGCAGATAACCACTTCATGCCGACCGCCGCCGATTTCGACGGCGATGGACGCAAGGAGATCCTCGTGACGAGTCCGTGGGGCATCGGCATGCTGAAGCTTTCCGGCGCGACGCTGACGGTACCGACGATGTCCCCGAACGGAACGCGGTTCGGTGGGTGGCTGCTCAACACGGTAGATAATTATTTCGCGAATCCAGGCGACTTCGATGGCGATGGCACGGATGAGCTCGCGGTGACGAGTCCGTGGGGCATTGGTATCCTGAAACTCGCCGCGGGCTCGCTCACCTCGCTGATGTTGCAGCCGAACGGAACCCGCTTCGGCTCCTGGCTCTTCGAATCCGCGCAGAACCGGGTGGGCTCCGCGGGACGCTATAGCAACAGCCGGCAATCCGACCTCTTCGTCACCAGCGCGTGGGGCATCGGCATCCTCCAACTCGCCGGCCCGACATTCGGCGCTCCGATGATGCAGCCCAACGGCACCCGCTTTGGAGGCTGGCTGCTGAATACCGCTGACAACGTATTCTAGGCGGGCCGCGCTCGCCGTCGGGAAGCGCCGCTATATACTTCGGGCCAGGCGCCCGCGGTATACGGCGGAACTTCAGATATATACAGCAGCACGCGCATCGCGGCAGCTCGCGTTGCGCGCCGCGGTGTCGGCGGAATTATCCTCGCCGGCACCCCGGGCCCCGGCGTTTTCTGCGTCCTCGCCTCGTCCGCGCAGCCGCGAACTTTTGAAGAAGTTGTCAAGATTGAGCCGCTTCGGGTGCCACGGCTTTATACAATCGACGTCGTCCGCAGTCGCGATGGCGCTATATAGCCTCGTATATTGGGACGCGAGGCGGAGGTCGAGGACCCGGCGGTCGAACGCAACTAGTTGGTGCGAAGCATCTATGACGGGCCGCCTGAAAACGCCCAAACTCCGCGTTTAACTGCGCGCCGGAGTTACCGATAGAATCAACAGGCCCCACCCCTCCGGCGTGGTCGGCCACGACTGTGACTTTTCCAGTATATCCATTTTCGCAACGGGGATCGTCTGGGCGGCACGCCCGGCGTTCTGTTGCCCAACCTGGAAGTTCCGCAGCCTGAGCGCTGCGCAACCAACCGGATTCCCTCCAACCACTGACCTTCTTCACGACCGTTCATGGCCGTTTCCAATCCTCCGCTACCCGCCCGCGCCGAATATCATTTCGTGGTGAGCGTCGCTGATTTTTCTGCGTCCGACAAACCCGGCGCGCTTCTTACCACGTCGACGTTGGGCTCCTCCATCGGACTCACTATATATGACCCCGTGACCCGCGTCGGCGGCATCCTCCATTTCATGCTGCCGGATTCGTCCATCAGCGCGGCCAAGGCGCTGCAACGTCCCGCGATGTTCGCGAACACCGGCATCCCCGCGCTGCTCGAGGCGGCGCTCGCGCTGAAAGCCGAGAAAAGCCGGCTGATCGTCTGCCTCGCCGGCGGCGCGCACATGATGGATCAGTCCGGGGTATTTAATATAGCGAAACGCAACCAGGAAGCTGCCGTTGCGCTGCTGCGGGAACACGGGCTCGAGGTCGCCGCGCAGGACGTGGGCGGCATGGTCAGCCGACGCCTCGCACTCAGCCTCGCTTCCGGAGAAGTGCGCGTCAGGACCAGCGCGAAACCGGAGCCGGCCACCCTTTACTCCGCCAGCTGATCATGCAAAAACTGGACTCCTTCATTGATCGCGTCACCGCGCTGCCGCCAGCGCCGCGCATGCTCCCGGAATTACTTCATATGCTCGCGCAGGATGAGACGGACGCCGCGGATATCGTGCGGCTGATCACCTTCGACCCGTCGCTCACCGCCCAGGTTTTGCGCCGCTGCAACAGCGCGCATTATGGATTCGCCGCGCCTGCCCAACATCTGCAGGAAGCCGTGGTCCGCATCGGCCTCGGTGGTGTATATAGAGTGGTCGCGCGAGTCGTTGGCGAGCGCACGCTCGGCGCCGCGCAGGCCGGCTACGGCATCGCCCAGGGCGATCTCTGGAAACACAGCGCTGTCACCGCGGTCGCCGCGCAAATCATCGCGCGCAAGGCCGGTGAGGATGAGTCTGCGGTCTTCACAGCCGCGCTCCTCCATGATCTCGGCAAACTCATTCTCAGCACGTCGGTCGAGGGAGTATATAGCGACCTGGTCAACGATCCCGAGAATACCGTGCAGTCCTTCGTCGAGGCCGAGAAGGACGCGCTCGGAGTGGAACACGCGGAGATCGGCGGCCGCCTGCTCGCCCGCTGGAATTTCCCCGAGCATCTCGTCGCCGCCGTCTGGCACCACCACGACCCGGCCCGCGCGGAGAGCTCGGTGCGCATGACGGCCTGCGTTCACCTCGGCGACATCGTCGCGCACACGCTCGGGCACGGCTACGGCCGTGGGGCTTACGCCGTGCGGTTCCGCCGCGAAGCCCTCGAGTTGCTGGGACTCAGCTCCACTGACCTCGACGCGATTATCATGCAGGCCTCCCTCGAAGCGGACGCGATCCTCTCGCCCGACACGGCCCCTACCGCGTCCTGACGCGGCCGCCCCGGGGCCACGGAACCCGGCGGCATCGGCCGCAGCTGCGCCGCCTAGGCGGCCCAAGATACTGTCTTCCACCTCGAGCTCGGCTTGCCGCGAGGGCGCCACGCCCGCACTATATACAATCCGCGCGGCGCCTCCGTTAGCCATCAGCTGCCAGTGAGCTGCTCCCGCCGGGGATCGCGGGCGAAGCTCAGGATCGGGCCCACCGGCACGATGCGCGTCGGATTGATATCGTCGTGAGTTATATAGTAATGATTCTTGATGTGGTCCAGCCGCACCGTGGCGGCGACGCCGGGCTGGTTATAGAGATCGCAAAGGTATCCGTGCAGCGCCGGGTAGTCGACGATGCGGCGGAGGTTGCACTTGAAGTGGCTATAGTAAACCGCATCGAAGCGCACGAGCGTGCAGAACAATCTCCAGTCCGACTCGACCGGCTCGCGGCCAAAAAGAAAACGCTGCGACGTCAGCCGCGCCTCCCACCGGTCCAGCCCCGCAAAGACCTCGCGGCAGGCGCGTTCATATACCGGCTGGCGCGTCGCGAAGCCGGATTCATATACACCATTGTTCACCTGTGTATAGATCGCAGCCGATACCTCCCGCTGCTCGACCGCGATCGCCGGCGGAAACCAGCTCGCGGTCCTGCCCGCCCCGGCGCGCAACGCCGCGAACGCGCCATCGAACATGCGGCAGATATCATCTTCGGAATTATTGACGATCCGCCGCGTCTTTCGGTCCCACAACACCGGCACCGTAAAACGCCCCCGGTATCCCGGCTGCGACGCCTCGTACGCCTCGGCGAGAAATTGGAAGCCATTCACCGGATCACGGGAAAATCCGTCGCCATCGCGAAACGCCCAGCCGCGCTCGTCGCGCACGGGATCGAGGACGGTCAGCCCGATCACACCGTCGAGTCCAAACAGCTGGCGCGCGATCACGGTGCGATGCGCCCACGGGCACGCCAGCGAAACATACAGATGATAGCGATCCGCCTCCGCCGGGAACGGAGTGGATCCGTCAGCGGAGACGAAATTTCGAAACGCGTCCTCCTGTCGCTCGAACGCGCCGTCAGCACTCATCTCCTCGGGAAACTGGCCGGCGATTTTCATGCGCGCATCGTCAAACACGCGCGGCCATCGCGCAAGCGTTCCGCCATGGCCCCTCCCAGCTTTCAGGGGGGATATGGTCGATCCGGGGTGATCGCACCGTTTCTTTTGACAGGGATTAGACCAATCCAACATGGATTACTCAATCCTAAGGCAACTATATAAGTCGCCTGAGTCCGAGTGAAATCCGTGCCGGTTTGACGAATTCCGCGACAAAAAACGCCCCGATCACTGAAGTCTCACGCACCGCCACTCCCCGACCGTACATATATGTATATGCATACCTATATAATTGCTGCACGGCCGCAAGCCGCCTCGCCGATTACTTGCCGTGCGACAGCGCCTTGAAGATGTCCATCAGCTCGCTATAGGCACTCTCGGAATCCGGCACGTTGCCGCCGCCGCCGAGCTGCGGGATGCCGAGGGGCGAGAGTCCGGGAAATGCGTTCACGCCGCGACTCCGGCGCTTGTCCTTGCCGATGCGGGCTTCCATCGACCACTCGGTGCCGCCCGAGTCCTCCTGCCCGAGATCCCGCGCATCATAACCCCCGCGCCACTTGAGCACGTCGAGTTTCATGATCTTCTCCCAAGCCGCATTCGCGACCGCCGGATCGAGCTTGATCACCTGCTTTTTCCCAGTCGCAAACGCATCCCCGCTTTCCGGCGCAGCCGAGTCCGGGATCTCGATCACGAGTTGCGCATCAGCGAGCGTGATGCGCCGGCAATTATCACCATTGCACTCGTAAACTTGTATATAGCGTTGCGCGCCCGCGTACTCATCCACCTTCGCGGCGGCAGGCGGCGTGGCCGACGCCGGCGCGGCGGGCAGGAGCGCCGGGCTCAGCGCAAGGGAAAGAGTCAGGACGAGGACAGCTGAAAGCTTCATAGGAGGTGGAACGGGCGGAGCAAAAAGGAGCCAGCAAAGACGCAGGGTCCAAGAATTCGTTAGGCTCTTTTTTTGGGAAAGGCGAGCGCGAGCTTGCACGAAGATCGCGACCGCCGCTGCCGACCCCGCCCCCCGCCGATCGGTGCCCTACGCAACGTCACGCGGCAGCAGCCCCGCGATCGCCCTCAGCCCGCCGCATGGGCGGGCCGCGTGGTGGGTCGCATATACCTACATATTCACTATATGTATATATGAGGTTTGTGGAGGACACAGAGATATATATCAGCGAATGGCCCGGGGCAGCCCGGCGGCATCAATGGAACGCCGCCTTGCGCCGGGCCGACGAACTGCGACACGCTGGGAGGGCTGACGTTAGCCCTGCGGGCGCGCGTCGTTAGCGGGACTTCTGATGACCGGCGCCCGGCTTGTGCACTGGGCCACGGCCGGCAAAATGCTAGATGGACATTATCCCGATTCCGGGAGTCTCCTTCCGATCGGAGCTTCCCGCTCTCCCTGCCGACACCGGCGTTTCCCGACGTTTCTTTCCATGGCACACTATATGATTCGACGATCCTCGCTCCGGCTCGTGGCCGGCTTGTTCGCACTCACCCTGCCCTTCTGGGCGAACGCGGCTCCCACGCCGCCCAAGATCACGCCCCCCAAGGCCATCATCGGCTTCGATATCGGAGCCGATTACCACATGGCCAACTATACTCAGATCACGGCGATGTGGAAAAAATGGGCGACCGAGTCCGACCGCATGAAGCTCGTGAGCATCGGCAACTCCGCCGAGGGACGTCCTCAATATATGGCGATCATCAGCTCGCCGGCCAACCTCGCGAAGCTCGACCGCCTGCGCGAAATCGCGCAAGAAACTCGCGCTGGCCGAGGGCGTGGACGAAAATCAGGCTCAGGCCCTCGCCGCCGAAGGCAAGGCCGTCGTGTGGATCGACGGCGGCATGCACTCCTCGGAGAGCGAACATTCCCAGTCGCTCAGCGAATGGGTGTACCAGATGATCAGCCGCACCGACCCGGAGACGATGCGTTTCCTGCGACGACGTCGTGCTGCTCGCGGCCAATGCGAACCCCGACGGCGTCGAGCTCATCGCGAATTGGTATATGCGCGAGCCCGACGAGACCAACCGCTCGTTCGTCGGCGTGCCGCGGATGTATCAAAAGTATATAGGCCATGACAACAACCGCGACTTCTTCATGGCAAGCATGCCGGAGACGATTAATATCAACCGCATCCTCTACCGGGAGTGGTTCCCGCAGATCATGTATAATCACCACCAGACCGGGCCCCGAGGGCCAGGTGGTGTTCATTCCGCCATTCCGCGATCCGTTCAACTATAACCTCGATCCGCTGATCCCGATCGGCATCGACCGCGTCGGCGATGGCGATTCACGAGCGTCTCATCTCGCACGGCATGGCCGGCTCCGCGATGCGCTCCGCCGCCAATTATTCGACGTGGTGGAACGGCGGCGGCCGCACCGACCCCGTATTTCCACAATCAGATCGGCATCCTGACCGAAATCATCGGCGGACCCAACCCGATGGCGATCGGCCTCGCGCCCAATAAACAATTGCCGCAGGGCGACTGGCCGATGCCGATCAAGCCGCAGACCTGGCATTACCGCCAGTCGGTCGACTACTCGATCGAGATGAATCGCGCGGTCATGGATTACGCTTCCCGCAATCGCGAGCTCCTGCTGCTGAATATATATCGCATGGGCAAGAATTCGATCGAACGCGGCAGTCATGACAACTGGACGATTTCCCCGAAGCGCATCAACGCGCTGGTCAACGCCGCCGAACCCGAGGTCCCGGGCCTGCGCCGCGATCTCACCGTCAGCGGCGTCATGAACGCCGGCGGACTGAGCGCCGCCGTCGTGCCCACGCGCTTCTACGAGAGCGTGCTCCAGGATCCGGCCGAGCGCGATCCGCGCGGCTATATCATTCCGGCCGACCAGCCCGATTTTCCGACCGCGGTGAAATTCATCAACGCGCTCATGAAGAACGGCATCACCATCCACAAGGCCACCGCGGCGTTCACCGTCGCCGGCAAATCCTACCCCGCCGGTTCATATATAGTGAAGGCCGCGCAGGCGTTTCGGCCGTTCGTGATGGATATGTTCCAACCACAGGATCACCCGAACGATTTCGCGTATCCCGGCGGCCCGCCGATCCCGCCGTATGATATCGCGGGCTGGACGCTCGCGAAGCAGATGGGCGTGACCTACGACTCGATCCTCGATGGCTTCGACGGGCCGTTCGCCAAGGTCACCTCGGATCTCGAGGCACCGCCCGTGGCCAGTGTGCAAGGCCCGGCGAATCCCGTCGGCTACCTCGTTAGCCACAAGGAAAACGATTCGATCATTCTCACCAACCGCCTGCTCAAGGCGGGCGCCGATGTATATTGGCTCAAGGACGAGCAGACGGTCGGTGGCATCGGGCTCGGCACCGGGTCGCTCTGGATCCCGGCATCTCCCGCGGCCCAGCCGATCCTCGAAAAAGCCGCCAAGGAATTGGGCGTTGCCGCGTACGGCGTGACGCAGAAGCCCACCGGCGAAGCGTATAAGCTCAAGCCCGTGCGCATCGGCCTGCTCGATCTTTACGGCGGCCTGATGCCGTCGGGCTGGGTGCGCTGGATCTTCGAGCAATATGAATTCCCCTTCGAGATGATATATCCGCAAGTTCTCGACGCGGGCAACCTGAAGACCAGCTTCGATGTCCTCGTGTTCCCCAGTCAGTCGTTCGCCGCGGGTGCGCGCTCGTCCGACGCCGCCCGGGTGCAACGCGTGATGACGACCAACTACGGCGTTGGCTTCGCCGGGTCGGGTGGTGCCAGCTACAGCCCGCAGGCCACGTCGATCCCCGAGGAATACCGCTCGATGCTCGGCGGCGTCAGCGAGGCGAAGACGGTCCCGCCGCTGAAGACGTTCGTCGATGAAGGCGGCACGATCCTGGCGCTCGGTTCTTCCGCGGTGGTGGGCCAGGAGATGGGCCTGCCGGTCAAGAATCACCTCGTGGAAACCGCTCCCGACGGCACGGTGAAGCCGCTGCCGAGCGACAAGTTCTACGTGCCCGGCTCGATCCTGCGCGCGAAGTTCGACAACCAGAATCCCGTCGCCTACGGCATGCCCTCGGAAGGATATATCTTCTTCGACAGCAGCCCGGTCTTCGCGCCGATCACGAACTCGCCGGTGAAGGTCAACCGGCTCGCGTGGTTCGACAGCAAGACGCCTCTATATAGCGGCTGGGCGCTCGGCCAGCAGTACCTCGACCAGGGCAGCATCGCCGCCGAGGCGAGCATCGGCCGCGGCAAGCTCGTCCTCCTCGGCCTCGAGGCGACCTTCCGCGCCACAACGCACGGCACGTTCAAGCTGTTCTTCAACGGGCTTTACTACGGGTCCGCCACGCCGACAACGCTATAGCTCCGGGATATATAGCGTTTCCCATTCCGGGGCAGGCCACGCGGCCTGCCCCTTTTTCTTTGCCGATCGCCCCGCGCGTCTAGCAACGTCCGCCAGCCGGGTTATATCCAGGCTATATAGCGATCGCCCACCGCTCCGCGGCTCGCTTCTAGGTGCGCCGCCGCCGGACCGGTGCGGCCAGCAATCCGTGCTCCGCGCCGAACTCGTAGACGACGAGCACAAAGAATCCGGGATACATCGATTTCCGGCTCGGCCACCACACGGTCTTCAACCGCTCGAGCGTGAGCGCCATGTTGCCGCCGCGCTCCCGCGCGAAGAGCAAAAACTCCTCCCGCAACACCCGATCATCGCGCAGAGCCTGGATCACCGGGTGCAGTCGGGCCGCAATATACTCCCGCTCCGTCGGCACCGCCGGTGTTTTCGCCATGCCCCGAGCAATCCCTTGTCGAACATTTTTGCAACACTATTTTTATACGTATCTCTGATGTGTATTAAACGTACACTATAAAGTTGCAACGCAGCCGCGACGGTCCATTGTCGGTCAATCCGGCAGTCTCGCCGGACTGCTTCAACCAGGGTGATTTATGAATCTCTCATCGTCAGCGGTCATGGGGCTATGGTGGCTCGGCGCGCTCGTGCTCCTGCTCGTTTGCTACAAGCTCGTCCTGCGCCTCCTCGGCATCGTCCTCATCCCGAACAACCGCGTCGGCATCGTCACGAAACGCTATGTACTCGTCGGCACCAGGCGCACCCTGCCCGACGGCGCCATCATCGCACTCGAGGGTGAAGCCGGCATCCAGGCCGACACACTCGCGCCCGGCATGCACAGCTGGCTCTACCCGTGGCAATATACTATCAGCCTCGTTCCGTTCATCGACGTCGAAGAGGGAAAAATCGGCATCGTCGAGGCCCGCGACGGCATCCCTCTCTCCCACGGCCGCGTCCTCTCGCGCGCCGTCGAATGCGACTCCTTCCAGAACGCCCGCGCGTTTCTGAAGAACGGCGGACAACGCGGCCCGCAGATCGCCATCATCCCGCCCGGGACCTACCGCATCAACACCGAGCTGTTCTCGGTGACGATGGTCGACGTCCTCGAAATCCAGGACAACCGCATTGGCATCGTCACCACCAAGGACGGCCAAGGCCTGCCCACGGGCGAGATCGCCGGCACCCGCGTCGAGAATCACAATATGTTTCAGAACGGCGAGGCGTTCATTGCCGCAGGTGGATATAAAGGCCTGCAGGAGCAGGTGCTGCTCTCCGGCTGCTACTTCGTCAACCCGCTCTTCGCCACGATCGAGACCGTCGACATGACAGTTGTCCCGATCGCGCACGCCGGCGTCGTCATTTCATATATCGGGCCGGAAGGAAAAGACATCACCGGCGAGTCATTTCGCCACGGCAACCTCGTCGAGAAGGGCAAGAAGGGCGTGTGGGTCGAACCACTTGACCCCGGCCGGTATCCCATCAATCCCCGCACCCATAGCGTCGCGAACGTCCCCACCGCCAACGTCGTGCTCAACTGGGCGACGGGAAAATCGGAGGCGCACCGGCTCGACGAAAAACTCTCGACCATCACGGTGCGTTCGTCGGACGGCTTTCGCTTCAACCTGGATGTGAGCCAGATCATTCATATACCGCGCAACGACGCGCCCAAGGTCATCGCGCGCTTCGGCAGTATGGAGAATCTCGTCACCCAGGTGCTCGAGCCCACGATCGGAAATTACTTCCGCAACGCAGCGCAAGGTTCGGACGTGATCGAGTTCCTGAAAAAACGCGAAGAGCGCCAGGCCGATGCGAAGGCGAAAATCGGCTCCGCGCTCGCGCAATATAATGTCGGCGCGGTGGACACGCTCATCGGCGATATCGTGCCGCCGGCGGAATTGATGAAGACGCTGACCGACCGCAAAATCGCGGAGCAGGAAGAGGTGACGTTTGAAACGCAGCGCAAAGCCGAGGGCGTGCGCAAGGAGCTGCAGCAAGCCCGCGCCCTCGCCGACACCCAAGCAAAGGTCGTCGACTCCGAACGCAGCGTCGCGATCGCGGACTTCGCTGCCCAGGCGTCGATCAAGCAAGCCGAAGGCCAGGCCCGCTCGCGGACGACCCTCGCGAACGCTGATGCCAATGTATTAAAAGTCGTCGGTGGCGCCGAGGCTGAGAAGACAAAGCTCGTAGGCTTGGCCGAGGCGGAGGTCATCAAGCAAAAGGTGGCCGCCACCGATGCCGAGAACTACGTGCGCGTGGAAGTCGCCCGCGCCTTAGCCGCAAGCGGGCAGAAGCTCGTTCCAGATATCATGGCGGGCGGGAATGGGAATGGATCCGGTTCGACCATTATAGAGATGCTCGTCGCCGGGCTGATCCAGAAGGAAGTGAAAGCCTTCGCCCCCGTGGCGATCCCGCGGTAACCGCCGTCCCCCTGAGCCAGCCCACCCGGAAACGGGTGGGCTTTTTTATATATGACTTCCTATATAGCGACCGCTATATGAAGGAGGCACCGGGTACACGGCATCGGCGGTCGGCGCTGCTACGGTGATCGCGCTGTTTTTTAACCACGGATTTCATCAATCCGGCACGGAATATCCGATCCCCGGAACAGCAGTATATAGCAGCATGGTCCGGCTGCTGATGCCTGGTGTTCGGCGCAATCCGGGCCGGTTTGATGAAATCCATGATAAGAAAAAGCTTCGACCACCTCACACGGCCGGCCGCTACCGCGGATTCACCGCGAACTGCATGATCCTCATCGCGTGGCCTCCGCTGCCGGGCTCGTCCGCGATTCTCAGGTCTAATATATGATCCGTCGGCGGCAGCTCGTCCGCGAACATCACCGTCCACGGATAATGCAGCCCGCCACTGTGCGGCGTCTTCAGGACAATCCGCCGCGCCGGACCGCCGTCGATGCTCGCCTCCACCACTCCGGCATCGGGGCCGGACACTATATACGCTCCCACCGCCGACCCGGAAAACTTCAGCGTCAATGCCGCGCCGGGCGTGTCGGCCGAGAGCATCGGCACCGACGTGAACCGCTCGCGCTTCGAGCCCGCGAGCTTCCCCCAGTCCGGCACGCCCAGCACCCACCCGCTGCCGACGCGGGCGCGGTCGGGTGCTATATACTCGCCGCGGCTGTAGCTATAAGGATCGAGCGGACGCTCTGGCACCGCATGCGGCGCCACGCGCGCGTCGCTCGCCACCGGTCCATTCCAGGCGCGTTGGAACAGCTGGCTGAACAACTGCGCACAGAAATCAGCGCCGGCCGGCCCGGGATGCACACCTCCATATTTCTGCCATGTCATCTCCCCGCGCCCGATCGCCGCCGCCAGCGCCTCGGCGACGTTGATCGTCGGCAACCGATAATAATCAGCCACGGCGGCGTGAGCGGAAATCGCGAGCGGTGTTTTGCCTGCTTGGTACGCCTGCAGGTGCGCCTGATTCACAAAGTAGACCACCAGGACATCCGTATATGGATTCGCCTGCAGCGCGTGCCGGACCACGCCCTCGAGCCCGCGGATGCACTGCGTGCGCGAGAACCCGCCGTCCTGGTCATCGTTGACCGCAAACTCCACAACGAGCAGGTCGACCGGCCCGCGCGAAAGCACGTCGTGATCGAGTCGGAACGCGCCCGTGTTCGAGCAGGTGGACGAGATCCCCGCGTTCGTGAACGTGAACACCGTGTCCGGAAACCGCGCCCGCAAAGCCGCACAAACCCGCGGGCGGTATCCTTCCATCTCGGTGATTGATCCACCGAGGAACGCGACGTTGCCGCGCAGCGTCCGCTCGAACTGGAGCCGCGAATTCTGCAGGCTGGTTACCGGGTCCACGGTGGCCGCTGGTGACACCGACGTCTCGGCGCGAAGCGACCATAACCCAGCGAGGAAAAGCAGCGGGATAAGAAAACGTCTCATGGGGAAAATACGGTATAAACTATTTCCCTGGAGAAACAGAGTTCGAAACTTTGTTTCCCCGACTTCGCCGCACGTGAAGAAAAATCCTTTCGTCGAAGACGCTCCCGAACTAACGCCGGGGGTCCGGCGCGCATGAATATACACGACGGCAAATAATATAGAGGCCGGCCGAATTCCGCCGCTATATACTCAGCCGCTCGCGGACGGCGGCCGGCGGGGTCGCTGGCGCGCGGAGACCGAGCGGATAGTCAGGGCTGCGTCGTTCGCCGGCTTGGCGAGCGGCTTACCGCGGTCGACGGCCGCCGCGATCAACGCCCCCCACTTCCGGCAGCGTCAGCACGCCCACGGAGTCGATCCGCAGAAACCGCGTCTGCTTTCCGGAGCCGAGCAGGATCCCGTGCGGGTCCGCGAGGCTCGCGCCTTGAATAAAACAGAGCGCCACGCCATTCGCCGCAGCGGTCAGCGAGAGCACACAATCGGAGGGCCGCTCGGTCGGGCTATAGCCGATGACAAAGAAATTAAAATTATCATATACCAATTCATTATATCCGGGAAGGCGCCGACGAAGCTCCTGCCGTACCAGCCGGATTAAGCGGCGCGTCGCCGAGACGAATTTCTCGATGAACGCGGTGAGCTGCTTTTCGGGCGTTAGCGCCTTCGCTGGGCGGAGCGCGAGCGCTTTCATCCATCCGAGAGTGGCTTGGTCGAGCCGGCCCGGCAACCAATATACATCGGCCCACACTGCCGCCGCGTTTCCTGCGACGCTCGATCAGGCCACCGCCGCGTCCTCGTTCCGATACGCGATGACCGGGGCTTGTCCGCGATAACGGCCCTCGCCCAGCTCTCCGAGGCAAAACGCGGCGACGTCCGTCCGGCTGATCGCACTGACCCGGACTCCCGCGAGATTCGTAAACGCGCGCACCGCCTCGACGCCCCGCCCAGGGCCGTTGTTCAACAGGCCCGGACGCACCACTGTCCAGTCCAGCCGGCTCGCGCGCACAACCGTCTCCTGCCTGGTCTTGTCCCTATATACTCCCCGCAAGAGCAGGGGCTGAAGCAGCGAATTATAATACCACGGCCCATGCCCCATGCTGTCGCCCGCGCCAATTCCCGTGATGCAGACGAGCCGCTTCACGCCGTGGGCCTCCATCGCGTCGATTAGGTTTTGCGTCCCTCGCGACAGCAACGTGACATCCTTGAACGGACCGCTCAACGCGGAACCCAGCGCGCAAATCACGGCATCCTGTCCGATCAGCGCCCGCTCCAAACTGCCGCGATCGAGAACATCGCCGACCAGCCTGGAAATCGCCGGGCCGAACGAGGCCTTCGCGCTTCGGACCAAGCCGGTCACGCTTTCTCCCCGACTTGCCGCTTGGGCAAGAATCTCTTTTCCCGTGGCCCCGGTTGCGCCGATGACGAGGATCTTCACAAGTCGCGGTTTAATATAAAAACGCAAGTCAAGCCGCCCATCCGACACCGGGTTGCGCAGCCAGTTGCGGGATCGCGGTGCGCGGCCGGTCATACCGCCATCCCGCGCCGACACATCGATGAAACGAGCGCCAGTGCTAAACGGTTCGACCTGTATATACATGCGAAACGGGCGCCAGCACGACCCGCGGGCTTTATCATTCCATTATAATATTGTCGCTCGAATGAAACCCGCGGGCCGGGTGGAGGCTCGCCGAGCCGCGGGGTCGGAAACGGTGGGCATCGTTAAACGGAAGCTCCTCTCGCTGCGAGTCGGTGCTATATACATGTTATATAAAGAGAAGAATAGGCTTGCCCCGCCTTTCCCGCGCCCCATCCACGGCACTGCCGGCGTGGCCGGCGCCTCATGAAAATTCCCGAGCTGACCCGCACGCCCGCCCGAATCGGATTTGCCCTTGCTCTCGCAACCCTCGGCCGGCTCGGAGCCGCCTCGTCCGATGACGTCGCTGCCTGGGAGGCGTTTACGCACGAGACACCCGCGCCCGCGTCGGTCGCGCTGCCGCCGCCGGCAGCGCCAGGAGTACAGGTTGCGCTATATAGTCCGGCAACTTCCGCCACCGCCCGGGCTGCGGCGGTTCCGGTCGTCATGCTGTTGCATGGTGGTGGCTGGAGTGGAAGTTCCGCGAGCACCCTCGCTCCGCACGCGCGCTACCTCGCGGCTTCGGGCTTCGCCTGCGTCAACGTTTCCTACCGGCTCACCAGCCAGCCCGGCGTCACCATCGCCGAAGCCGAGCTCGACGCGCGCGCGGCGTTTGCGTGGATCCAGGCCGAAGCGAAAAGCCGCGGATGGGATCCCACGCATGTCAACGTGTTGGGCGAATCCGCCGGTGGACAACTCGCGTGCGCTCTCGGCGTGCTGCCACCCGACGAACCGCGCTGGCACGCGCATGCGCTCGTGCTCATCAATCCCGTCCTCGACCTCACCACCCTGAGCTGGGCCCGCAACCAGCCCGGACTGCAGGGATCCAAGCCGTCCAGCTCCACGCCCTCGGACGATCCGGCGTGGAAATTCTCCCCCACCTTTCATCTCACCGCTGCGGCGCCCCCGATTCTCGTGTTACACGGACGCGATGATACTTCCGTGCCAGTGACGCAGGCCGAGGCCTTCGCCGCGCGCGCCAAGCAGGTCGGCGCATCCGTCGACCTGGTAACAATTCCCGGCGTCGCGCACGCCTTCATGCTCGTCGAATATGGACGCCCCGAGGTCATGCGCCCCGCGCTCCAGCGCATCGTGCAATTCCTGCGGACGCACTGACCCCCGCGCCGCGCAGCCGGCCACGTCTTCAGCGGCAGGCGCGAAATAGATCTATACACAAACCCATATATACATGTGGGTATATGTATATGGCTCGAATATACTCCACGCTATATATCTCTGACTTCCAGGCCCGTTGGCGGGGCCCGGCGGACGGCTATGACGGCTGAATCAGGTAGAATTTGGTCTGCTGGCCGTCGATCCACTCCCACTTCCCCGACTCGCCGAGCGCGGCGTCCTCCTCCTCGGAAAAGCGAACGGCCTGGCCACCCCATTCGGGCACGGGATGCGTCACGTTCAGCTCGATCGATTCCCACGTGTTCGGGTGAAATGTATAGTCGCCGCGCACGGGCACCGACTCCTGGTTGTCGGCCATGCCGATCGGCGGACCCGAGCCGTGGCCGTAATATCCAATCGCGTGACAATATATCTGTGGCGTGATTCCCTCGCTCTTTGCCTGCGCCAGCGCGTCATGCAGCGCCTGGTTGCCGCTGCGGCCGATCCGCGCGTTTTCCAACGTCAGTTCCTGCAAACGGTTCGCCTGCTTCAAGCCGTCCCGCAAACCCTGCGGCGCCTCCGTCTCGCCCGGTTTCAAAACATACGCGAGGTGCTGCGTGTCCGTCGAGAGGCCGAGATATATAACCCCGAAATCCGTGTGCAGCATGTCACCCGGCTGGATCACGCCACCCTTCATCGTCACGACAGAATCGCCTTTTCGCCAGATCGTGACGGAGGGATGGAACCAGCTGCCGAGCCCGAACTCCGCGACGCGCTGGCGCATCCACCAGACCACGTCCTCCGAGGTCGTCTTGCCCGGCGTGATCACCCGATTCGAAAACGCTTCTTGGATCACGCGGTGCGCGACTTTCATCACATGACGATAATCCGCCAGCTGCGCCGGCGTCTTCGCCTCCAGCCAGCCCACCGCCAGCATCTCGGCGGATTTCATGCGACCGGCGTACTCGCTGCCGAGCGCTTCCGTGAGCCGACGCTTCTCGTTCGCCGTGATGCCATCCGCGTGATTCCAGAAATCCGATTCGTCGATGCCGATCACCTTCGGCTTTTTCTCCTCCACGAGTTTTCGCAGCCCTTCATATTGGAGGTCGTTGTCCGTCGGCACCTGAGTATATAGCCGGTCGTAATCGAAACGGCCGATCGAGTAGCGCTCCACTGGCCGGCCGCCGCCCGGATTGAAGAACACGAGGATCGTGCGGCGCCGCGAAGAGAAATACGTGAGCGGCGAGACCGAGGGGAATACCGGGTCCGCGTTGTTCTCGCGCGTCGGGATAATCCACATATCGATGCCGTTGCGCTCCATCAGACCGGGCAGGAGAACATCAAAACGCTCGCGCAGGCGGGCCGTCACTATATCATTTTGCTGTCGGTGAGTCAGGATCGTCTGGCCGTCCAGGGGCACGCCCGTCGTCGCGCCGGAAGCACCGGGGGCGAACGCGACGGCCGCCAAGGCGCAGGACAATTGGAAGCAGGCTTTAATCATGGGGATGGACAGAGGTGGTCCACGCGGGGAAGCAAGTCGAGTGCCGGTTTCGAACCACCCGTGACCGCGCCCGTGCATCCGTCTGTGGCTCCACCGTCCCGCCACCCCGCGGGAATCGCGTGTATATATACCAATATATTATCTCGATCGTCGCTCCGGCTTGCGTCCGGTGGCAGCATCTCGATCGCCCCCGCGCGCGCCGCGCCTGCTTCTCCGCGCGCGAATCCAGCGGTCAGCCACCCCCCGCGACCGGAAAGCGTTTCAGCAGCTCGAGCGTTGGCGCGAACAGCTGCTCGGGCGGAACGGCGGCGAGCAGCGCGCGAATTTGTGGACGCAAGTCCGCCTGCCGCGCCGGGTCGTCCGCCGCCACGAACAACAGGATATAGAGCGCGAGCTGAAACGCGCTCACCGCCGCATCCGCGCGACTCCGCGCTTCATAGATCAACCCGGCCTCCCGCAGCGTCGCCGCATACGCCAGCTGCTTCGCGCGGCCTTGCTCGGCAGGTTCATCCAGCGCGAGCAACCGCAACTGCTCCGCCATGTCCAGCGCCGCAAACGCCGCGACCGGACGCTGGAACAGCTTCTCCTGCGCGACAATGATCAAAGCCAGCGCCTGCTCCGAACTCCCCGCCTCGCGCAACCCGCTGATCCGCCGGAGCATCTCCGCCATCATCGCGGCGATCCGCATCATATAGTCTTCCCTCTGTCCAGCCATGGTCGCCCCGCTCCGGTTCAGCCGCGCCGCCGCGTCACTCTCGTCGATGGAGCTGCACGCGCTGACATCCCGCGATCCTATTTCCCACGAACGTCGCGCGTCGAGGCGGATCGCTGGCAGCGCCCCTTTCTTAGCCGGGAAGCCACCCACCCCATCCGGAGGCACGCCCTTCCCACCGAGACCTCGGTCCCGACGTCCCCTCCCGAAGCGGGCCGCGCCGCTGAACGCGAATATAGTCCTATATATACTATACACCGCGGCTCGGGGCCGACGCATCCACCTGTTCCCCGCGCGAAATCCGACCACCGCGCCCGGAAAGTTCAAAATGTACTTCACCGTCGCCGGATAACTCAGCTAGGGAGGTGCATGCGCAAACTTCTCCGCTGGTTGTTCCGGATCGTTGGCGTGCTCGCCCTCCTTGTCGTCGTCCTCGCGTCGACAGTATATATCGTCAGCTCCCGCAAGCTCCACCGGCAATATGATCTCACCGTGCCGGGCGTGGCGGTTGCCACGACCGCCGACGCCCGCCTGCGCGGACGTCACATTGCCGAAATCCGCGGCTGCGTGAGCTGCCACGGCGAGGACCTCGCCGGCGCGAAGGTCACCGACGACCCTGCGATGGGCCGGATCTACGGACCCAATCTCACCACCGGAAGCGGCAGTCGCGTGATTGGCTATAGCAATTCCGATTGGGTGCGGGCCGTGCGTCACGGCGTCGCGCGCGATGGCCACCCGCTCCTCATCATGCCCTCGAAAGACTACGTGGAACTCAGCGACGAGGACCTCGGCAACCTTTTGGGATATATACAATCGGTCGCCGCCGTCGATCGCCCGTCCGAGCCCGTCGCGCCCGGGCCCGTCTCCCGCGCGTTGCTCACGTTGGGCAAACTGCGGCTCTCCGCGGACGTCATCGACCACACGATCCGGCCCGCGGCGACCATCATGCCGGCGTTGACGCCCGAATACGGACGCTATCTCGCCTCGACGTGCACGGGTTGCCACAATCCGCATCTCTCGGGCGGCAAGATCACCGAAGGTCCGCCGGACTGGCCGGCCGCCGCCAATCTGACGCGCGGCACCGGCACGGCCGTGGCCGGCTGGAGCGAGGCGAATTTCATCCAGGCACTGCGAGCGGGGACAGAGCCGTCTGGACGGGCCCTTAGTCCGGTGATGCCGCGCGAACTCGGGAAGATGAATGACCTCGAACTGAAGGCGCTCTGGTCCTATATCCAAACGCTGCCGCCGGCCCCCACCGGCCACTCTCCGAGTTAGTAATTTATATATATATCCCTCGCCAACGCGACCCGGCACCAAACCCCATGAATATATCAAGACGAGATTGGATTAAATATACCGGCACCGCGGCCTTGGCGGCGTCGCTTCCCCGTTCCCTCGACGCGGCCGATCTCGCAGCCGTCCCGGAGCACGTCGTGCCGGTGCTGAGGGAATATGAAACCCCGATGTTCGACCTCCCCGGCCAACTCTCGACGCCGGTGAAAATTGCCTCGGTCGAAATGCTCCGCAACGGCTCCAACTTTTTCGTGCGCACGCGCTCGACAGACGGCGCCGAGGGCATCACCGGGACCAAGCAGGTCGAAGATTTTATCCCGTTGTTTCAGCATCTCGTCGCGCCGCATTTCGTCGGCAAAGATGCACGAGACCTCGAGTCGCTCGTCGATTACGTCTACCGCCAGAACTATAAACTCGCGAGCATTCCGCTCTGGTGCTGCATCGCCTATGTCGAGCAGAGCGTTCTCGACCTGCTCGGAAAAATCGCGAACAAGCCGGTCGGTGCCCTCCTCGGCGGCGTCATCCACAGCGAGATTCCGATCTACCTGTCCGGCTCCGAGCGCGTCCTCTCCGCCGAGGAAGAAGTCGATGTCTATGTGCGCGGCGTCGAGGAGACAGGTACGCTCGCCGTCAAATTTCATATGGGCGGCCGCATGAGTCGGAATGTCGACACCTACCCCGGCCGCACCGAAAAACTGCTCACGCTCGCGCGCGAAAAGCTTGGCGACAAGGTCAGCCTCATGGCCGACGCGAACGGCTCATACGACGTGGAGAACGGCATCCGCATCGGCCGTCTGCTCGAGAGCCTCAACTATACATTCTACGAGGAGCCGTGCCCATTCGAGGAATGGTCGGAGACGCAGGCCGTGGCGCGGACGCTTCGCATCCCGATCGCGTTCGGAGAACAACAATTCAGCTTATGGCAGTTCGATTGGATGCTGAAGAACGGCGTGATGCAAATTGTGCAGCCGGACATGAATTATAACGGCGGGCTGATCCGCGCCAAACGCGTGGCGCGCATCGCCGAAGAACTCGGACGCAAAATCGTCCCGCACAATACCCAGACTGGCGCGACCTCGGTCAATATATTACAGTTCGCGTCGTGCACGGCGAACGCCGGGCCACTCATGGAATATCCGTGGCGCGCGACACCGAAGCCGCCGACGTGGTACTCGCCCGATTTCAAGATCACCAACGGCAAAATCCAAGTGCCCAAAGGACCAGGGATGGGCTTGGAGATTGACCCAGGCTATCTCAGCAAAGCCACTGTCATCGCCAAGCTGGACAAGGCCGTCCCGGGCGGCGGTTCCGGTTCCGGCGGGGACTAGGTTCGCCAGACCCGGCGCCGTTGGCGACGCACGCGCCGCGATCGCAGGCGCGGCCGGACAGGTGGTATATACCACGTATATAGCTGCGTTGCGTTAGGCGATGCGGCGGCAATGCGAGCAGCCGGTGCCCACCGGCCGCGGCTCCGGTATATACCGTTGATCAAAGTATATAGGCCGGCCGACGCCCACCTGGCCGTGGCCAGTCCCGCAATGCCGTTCAGCTCGGCGGGATCACGGCGGTTTGCATGCTTACCAGGCGCCACCCGCCCGCGTCGTCCCGCCAGACAGCATGGAACATCAGGATCCCTGCTGAAATTTTCCCATTCGTGTTCTTCCGCTGGTCCATTTTACCCGTGAGCACGACGACACCCGGCGCGATCAGCTGGCCCTGCAGGTCGGACGTCACGAATTTTTCGTAGCGCAGACCGTTGGTGATCGTGGCGAGGTGGATGGCCTTCGTCTCGATTTTTCCGGTGCTGTGTGTATAACGGAGGTCGTCCGCGAGCAGCCGCCCTAACGCAGCTGTATCCGCGGCAAGCAAAGCCGCACCGCGTGCGTTGTCCGCAGCGATAACGGCGGCGATCGCTCGTTCCGAAATGTCGCTCGTCGCTCCGAACAGGCCGGCGCAACCGAGGAGCAACACGAGTCCACCGAGCGCGTGAAGTACCTTCATACGGCGGAGCGGAACACCGGCGCACGGAATCGAAAAGAAAAAAAAGGGGCGCCGAAGTGGCGCCCCGGCTGCATGGGGCGCCAGCGCCCAATGCCGTGACTTAGACCCGCGCGAAGCGACGGCGGCGCCACCCGGCCATGCCGGCGAGGGCGATGCTGCCGATGATGCCGTACGTCGACGGCTCTGGCACGGCCGTCAAAACCGGGGTCGGCGATGGGGGCGCCGTGATCACCGTGCCGTTGATGGCAGCGAAATCATAACGGCCGGCCGTCGTCGCGCCGTCGAATGGCGTCCCGAGGGAATTATAGATGAGGCCAGTCGTCGTGTTGGTATTTAGGAAGGCTCCATTAACGCCGGAGCCTACCAGCTCGAAGCTCGTGGGCATCGCTGCGCCGTTATTATAGCCGACGTGCGCCGAGTCTCCGCCCAGACCGAGACTGTTCCCGCCGCTGGCTTGGCCAGTTTCCCAGTTGATCATGCTATAGTTGAACTCGAAGTCGAAATCGCCGCCACCAAGAGAAATCAGGAGCAGCTGAAACGAATTATAGATTGGGAGCTCGGAGAAAACTCCAACCCCTATCCAATCGACGGCAAAGACGGACTTACCCTCGAGCGTTCCGGTCCCATAAGTCGTGATGCCGGAATCGGGCGCACGCGTATCGACGTCACCAAAGAACGGGGCGATGATCGGGTTGTTCGTTGAAGCCACCAAGTCGAATGGAGTATACGTCGAGAGCGGACTGGCGAACGTCACGTTGCCGTTGTTGTTCACATACAGCTGATTGTAATCCGTACCAAAAAAATTCACGGTGAAGCCGATGTTCACCAAGCCGGTCGAGCCGTCGTCGTCCCGCGCCAGCTGGCTGCTGTTGAAGGTATCGAGCGTTCGGATTTGAGCCGGGCCGGCGAGCGCGGCCAGCCCGGCGAGAACTCCGACGCCGAGTCGGAGAACGTGTGCGATGCGGTTGTGATATATCATATTATTTTTGTATTGTCCCGGACCTGGCGAGCGCCCGGGGTTAAAGGTGACCGATAAGCATTAATACGTAGCCCACGGGTTATAGAAGCTTAACAAACGCATTATTGTATAAATGGGCGCTTTTCAGCGTTTCCCTGATGTCAAACCCGGGAGGACGCTTAGCTTTTTACGACTGCCAGACAGCGCGTTACGCAACGACCATCGAGTCGTGGGCTCGTTTTATATATTATAATTCCGACCAGGTTTTAATATACAACGACGGCAGCCGGTCGGATTTTAATATATAAAAATCCCGGCCGTTTTATATAAAAAGCGTGGCGGCGGGTGATGGCAGTGTCCGATCTCCCCAGCGGCGGGTCGCCGCCGGGACTCCGCTCGCGGCCGGCGGAACACGGTGAAATCCCCCCGGTCAGCTCTATCCATGTTCCTGGTGCCACCGCTGGATGCCGGAAACTCGACGCAGTGATTAACCCATGGTCAAAGTATATATCTTCGTGGGCCGGCCCCGTCGGCCGGCAGTTCGAAAGCTGTGGCGCAATGGCGGCCTCTCGTGATGAAGCGCTCGCGCCTCCTCATCTTGGCCGCTGTCGCCGTCGTCGTTGCGGGCGCGATACTTCTGCTTGTCCACTCGCACCATAAGTCGAAGGCCGCGGCGCAACAGGGCCCCACGGCGCCCGTCGTTAACTTCGTTGTCGCGCAACTCGGGAACGCCCCGACGCAGCTGACGCTCCCCGCCGCGCTGCTCGCGTATCAGGACACGCCTATATACGCCCGGACCACGGGATTTATTCGCAAATGGTTCTTTGATATAGGCGATCATGTCCGAGCCGGCGACGTACTCGCCAGTATCGAAACCCCGGATCTGGACCAGGAACTCAACCAGGCCCGCGCCGCACTCGCTCAAACCGAGGCCAACCTGAAGCTCGCCCAGATCAGCGCTCAACGCTGGCACGCGCTCGGGGAACAACACGCCGTCCCGCAACAGGACGTCGACACGAAGGAGGCGGACTACGAGGCACGCCAGGCCGACACCAAGGCAGCCGAGGCCAACGTCGAGCGGTTCGTGAAACTCCAGGAATATCAGAAGGTCACGGCCCCCTACGACGGCGTCATTTCCGCCCGAAACGCGCAAATCGGCACGCTCATCAATTCCGGAACCGGCGCAGAGATATATCATGTCTCCCAAGTCGATCCCCTCCGCGTCTACGCAAATGTCCCGCAAACGTATATCCGGTCGATCCAGTCCGGCCTGGAGGTGCAGGTCACCGTGCCGGAATTTCAAAATCGCCCCTTCTCCGGGCACGTGGTCCGGTTCGCCGGCGCGGTCGACCCGACCTCGCGCACCCTCCTCGTTGATATAGAGATTCCCAATCCCCACAACGAGCTGTTTCCGGGCATGTTCTGCGAGGTGCACTTCTCCCTGGTGCCCGACCAGCCGGCCATCATCGTGCCGTCGATCGCGACGATGATCCGCAGCGAAGGCGCGATCGTGGCGACTATCGATGACGCGAATCATATACGCCTTGCGCGTGTGCGCATCGGCCGCGATTTCGGCACGCAAATGGAAATCCTCGAGGGCCTGAAAGCCGGCACCCGGATCGTCGCGAACCCAAACGACGCGCTGACCGACGGGTTGCTCGTCCAGCCGCGCGACGAAAAAATCGAGGAGCAACAGGAAAAGCAGGAGCAGGAAAAACAACAAAAGCAGTCGGGCGAGCAGAACAAGAAACCGGCGCAAGGAAAGCAGGGCGGCCACTGAGCGTGGCGCGAAGGTGCCGATGAAGCTCTGTCGTTTCGCGTGGCTGCCGGCGCTGTTTGTCGCCGGATGCACCGTCGGGCCGGATTATCACCGACCTGCCATGGACGTGCCTCGAGTATATACCGAGGCCGCGCCGTGGAAGCTGGCCGACCCGCACGACGCCTTGCCCAAGCCCGAGTGGTGGAAGGTATTCGGCGACCCCGTGCTGGATGATCTCGAGCAGCGCGCTGCGCAAGCGAGCCCCACTTTGCGCGCCGCCCTCGCCCGCTTCGATGCCGCGCTCGCCCTCGCGGACGTCAGCCGGGCCGCCCTTCTGCCCAATCTCTCGATCAATGGCACCGGGAATCGCGAACACTATTCCGCCAACCGCTCCACCGCGCCCGGTGCGCCCCGCGTTCCCTATACAGCCAACACGTTCGATCTTCCGCTGCAACTCAGCTATGAACTCGACCTCTTCGGCCGCGCTCGCCGGGCCTTGGAAAGCGCCCGCGCCGCCGCCCAAGCGCAGGGCGACCTATATCAAAACGTTCTGCTCACGCTGCAGTCCGCCGTCGCGCAGAACTATTTCACGCTGCGCTCCCTCCGACTTCAGGAAGTGCAATATGAACAGAACGTGGCGCTGCTGCAGGACGCGCTCGATCTCGTGCGCAAGCTGCGCGCCGGCGGAGTGAATAGCGACGTCGACGTATATGAAGCGGAGGTCCAGCTCGAGACCGTGCGCAACTCGGAGGCGGCCGTGAGCCAGAACCTCGCCGACCAAATTCACGCGCTCGCCGTCCTCGTGGGCCAGACGCCGGAGAACTTCGCT
Organism: uncultured Verrucomicrobiae bacterium; assembly: GCA_963800005.1. GTDB lineage: Bacteria > Verrucomicrobiota > Verrucomicrobiia > Opitutales > Opitutaceae > CAWCZH01. The sequence goes on along the minus strand of CAWCZH010000006.1, from coordinate 1,708,037 downwards.
ATATATATAAAACCGCTCGACCTCGAGCCGCCACCTGTGCCCGTCGGCCTCCCGAGCGAGTTGCTCGAACGCCGCCCGGATGTCGCTGCCGCCGAGCGCACGCTCGCCTCCGTGAACGCGCAAGTCGGCGCCGCCAAGGCCGCGTTTTTCCCCTCGATCAGTTTGACCGGATTCGCCGGGTTGAACAGCGCGGACCTTTCCAAGCTGCTGCAATGGAGCAGTCGCGAATGGGGACTCGGCACCATGGTCGACGTGCCGATATTTCGCGGTGGCTTGCTGCGCGCGAATTATGAAATCGCTCGCGCCAACTACGACGAGGCGCTCGCGAATTATCGCGAGCAGGTCCTCGTCGCGTTTCAAGAAGTCGAGAGCGGGTTGTCCGATCTTCGCTTCCTCGGCCAACAGGTCGGCGGCATCGACCGCGCGGTCCAAGGCTCCCAACGCCTGCTCGATCTCGCCACCACCCGGTACCGTAGCGGGATCGTGAGTTACCTCGAGGTCATCGATGCGCAGCGCTCGCTTCTGCAAAACCAACTGCTCGCCACCCAGGTCCGCGCCCAGCGCCTCGTCGCCACCGCCCTCCTGATCAAGGCCGTCGGCGGCGGTTGGTGATCCGTCGACGCGAAACGCTATATATTTCACGTCTTTATATACTCGCTATATACGTAACCAGAACCCGCTTCCCGGATCTCTCGAGCCATGTGGATTGTTCGCCTCGCCCTTCGTCGTCCCTACACCTTCACCGTGATGGCCGCCCTCATCCTCTGCCTCGGGGTGCTGGCCTACCTGCGGATGGCCAAGGACATCTTCCCCTCGGTTGATATACCGGTCGTCTGCGTCGTCTGGACCTATACCGGCCTCGCCCCCGAGGAAATGGAACGACGCATGGTCACCATCAGCGAACGCGTCATGACCACGACCGTGAACGACATCGAGCACATCGAGTCGCAGTCCTACCCGGGCATCGGCGTGATCAAGGTCTTTCTGCAGGAAAACGCCAATATAGAATCTGCGATCGCCCAGGTCACCGCCTCGAACCAGACAGTCATCCGCTCGATGCCGCCCGGGACCACGCCGCCGCTCGTGATCCGTTTCAGCGCGTCAAATGTGCCCGTCCTGCAGCTCGGGCTCGCGAGCAAAACATTACCCGAGCAAACGTTATATGATCTGGGCAGCAACTTCGTGCGCGTGCAGCTCGCCACCGTGCAGGGCGCGTCGATCCCGCTCCCGAGCGGCGGCAAATCGCGGCAGATCATGGTCGACATCGACCTACACGCACTCGAGTCCAAAGGGCTCACGCCCTCCGACGTCAGCAACGCGATCAACGCGCAAAACCTCACGCTGCCCACCGGCACGGCGAAGATCGGATCGCGCGAATATAATTTCCTGCTCAACAGCAGCCCGGACGCGGTCGAGGAGTTCAATGAACTCCCCATCCGCGTGATCAACGGCGCGACCGTGCGGATCGGGGACGTCGCCCACGTGCGCGACGGTTATGCGCCGCAGACGAGCATCGTGCGGCAGGACGGCCGGCGAGGCGCGTTGCTGAGTATATTGAAGAGCGGGCGTGCCTCAACGCTTGACATCATCCAGCGCGTGCGCGCCGCCCTGCCTCGTATCAAGACGAGCGTCCCGCCGGCCCTCGACCTCGAGCCGCGCTTCGACCAGAGCGTGTATGTTCGTGCTTCGCTGAATGGCGTGATCCGCGAGGCACTGATCGCGGCGACGCTCACCGCGCTGATGATCCTGCTGTTTCTCGGCACTTGGCGAAACACCGTGGTCGTCGCCGTCTCGATTCCACTCTCGATTTTCTTTTCGATCATCTGCCTCTACGCCGCGCAGCAGACCATCAACGCGATGACGCTGGGCGGGCTCGCGCTCGCGGTGGGCATTCTCGTCGATGACGCGACGGTCGAGGTGGAGAATATAACGCGCAACCTGACGGGTGGGGAGAAAAAGCCATTGGTGAAGGCGATTCTCGACGGCGCGCAACAGATCGCGGTGCCGGCCTTCGTTTCCACACTCTGTATCTGTATTGTGTTCGTGCCTATATTCTTCCTACAGGGCACGGCGAAGTTCCTGTTCTACCCGCTGGCCCTCGCCGTGATCTTTGCGATGCTCGCTTCCTATTTCCTTTCGCGAACGGTGGTGCCGACGTTCGTGCATTTCCTATTGCGCGGCCAGCCGGTGCGTCACGACGAGGGCAAGGGCGAGGCACCGCCGGACAGTGACTGGATCTGGCGCGTCCATGTGAAGTTTAATAAATACTTCGAGAAACTGCGCGAATGGCACCGCGCCCATCTCGACTGGTGCCTTGATCACCGCGGCTGGGTGCTGCTCGGCATGGGCGTGCTCGTCGCGATCACCGCGTGTCTCGTGCCATTCCTCGGTGAAGATTTCTTCCCGCTCGTCGATGCCGGCCAGTTCCGCTTGCACGTGCGCACTCCGGCAGGGACGCGCGTCGAGGAGACGGAGCGCTATTTCACTCGCGTCGAAAATATCATCCACGAGGTCGTGCCGGCCGCGGAGCTCGACACCGTTATAGATAATATAGGCCTGCCCACCAGTGGCATCAACCTGGCTTATAGCGACACCGCGACGATCAGCGCCGCTGATGGCGAGATCCTGGTTCAACTGAACCAGAAAAAGCACCACTCGACGTGGGGCTATGTGCGCCAGTTGCGCGAGCGGCTGAATCGCGAGATGCCGGAATGTACATTCTTCACGCAATCCGCGGATATCGTCAGCCAGATCCTGAACTTCGGGCTCCCGGCTCCGATCGACCTCCAGGTCGCCGGTCGCGCCCCGGAAAAGAATTATGAACTCGCCCAGCAGATCGCCGCGGAAATCGCGAAGATCCCCGGCGCCGTGGACGTGCATGTGCACCAAATATTAAACTCGCCGTCGTTTAAGGTAAACGTTGACCGGATCCGCGCCGCGCAACTCGGTCTCACGCAGAGCGCAATCGCAAGCAACCTGCTCATTACCCTCAGCGGCTCGGGACAAGCGGCGACGAATTATTGGATAGATCCGAAAAACGGCGTGCAATACCTCGTCGCTACCCAGGCTCCGCAATATCATGTCGACTCACTCGACGATGTCAGTCGCATCCCGATCGGAATGACGTCGCCCGGCCAGGGCGTCGACGAAGTTCTCGGCAACGTGGCGCACGTGAATCGCGCGACGACTCAAGCGGTCGTCAGCCACTATGACATTCAACCGGTTTTCGATGTATATGCGAACGTCGATCGCAAGGACCTGGGCTCGGTGGCATCGGCCGTCAACAAGCTGGTCCCCAAATATGAAAAGCAGTTGACGCGCGGAAGTTTCATCACGGTGCGCGGGCAGTCGAAGAGCATGAGCACTTCATTTCTCGGTCTCGGCCTGGGACTGATTTTCGCGATCGTGCTGGTATATGCTCTCATGGCCGTGAACTTCCAATCGTGGATGGACCCGTTCGTCATCATCATGGCGCTGCCGGGCGCCCTCTGCGGAATCGTCTGGGCGCTGTTTCTTACACGAACGACGATCAGCGTGCCGGCGCTGATGGGCGCAATCATGAGCGTGGGCGTCGCGACCTCCAACTCGATCCTGCTCGTGACCTTTGCGAACGATGAGCGTCGCGACGGCAAGGATGCACGGGCTGCGGCGCTTTCCGCGGGACACGTGCGGCTGCGTCCGGTGATCATGACGGCGCTGGCCATGATCATCGGCATGGCGCCGATGGCGCTCGGGCTTGGAGAGGGTGGCGAGCAGAACGCGCCGCTCGGCCGCGCCGTGATTGGCGGGTTGCTCGTCGCCACGATTGCGACCGTGATCTTCGTCCCTGTAATGTATTCCTGGCTCAGGCAGAAAGCGCCGGTCGATCTCGATCGCGAGCTCGAGGAAGAGCTTCACGAGAACGACGAGAAAAAGCCGCCTGCCCCCGCGCCCGCCGGCGGGCCCGGACCCGAGCCGCAACCAGCGCATTAGGTGCGCCCGGTGGAGTGCCCGTCGCCAGGCTAGTGGTTCGAGACCGTTATATGTTCGGGCCGTGGTGCCGCGTCGCGGACCCGCAAACGGTATATACGGCAAGTTGTATAACCTGCGCTGTCCCTATATAGCGCTAATCACCTCGCGCGACCGCGGATCGCGCACCGAGAATCTCGCGAGCGATTCGCTGGCTCCGCGGGCAGGGGCTCGTTGGCTGGCAGGCGCAACAGGCGAGGCATTTCCGCGATTCAACCGCCGCACGCGCAACGCGTCCGGGACAGAACGCTGTCGTCGCGCGAGCCGGCGCCGCTGCGACGAGGTTTGCATCTTCACGCCGACGTGTATGCTTGCAATGCGACGAACCCGTCCCTCCGCCGGAGGTCTCCGGCCGTCACCTCTTTCTCGGTCCAAAGTATATTGCCCATTTTCACCATGTTCTCGCCCAATCCTGCCCTCACCCGCTCCATCGAAACGCCGACCTCCCGCGGCACTGTGACGATCGGAGGCGTCGTCAACCGCACCGCCATGCTGGTCGCCTTTGCCACCATCGCTTTTGGCGTCACGTGGCGGGGGCTCCAAATGGAGCAGTTCTCGCCTGGACTCGCGATGATCGGAACGCTCGCCGGGTTCGTGCTCGCGATGATTATTATATTCACGCGTTCGGCGAACCCGCTGCTGATCTCTGGCTACGCGATCTGCGAAGGCATCGCGCTTGGCTGCGTCAGCTATTTCGCGGCCCAGCGTTACCCGGGCATCGCTTGGCAGGCGGTGAGCGGCACGTTCGGCTGCTTTTTCGCGGTGCTCGCGCTATATAGATTGCAGATCCTGCGCGCGACGCCCGCGTTCGTGAAGACCATCTGCGGCGTGATGCTCGGCATCATGATTGTATATCTCGCGGATCTCGTCGCGGGATTCTTCGGCCACCCCTTCGGCCTGCTTCACGGCAACTCCAACCTGAGTCTCGGGTTCAGCGTCGTCATCATCATCGTCGCCTCGCTGAGCTTCGTCATTGATTTCGCGCAGGTCGAAAGCGCCGTGGAAAGTGGTGTCAGCGAGGAGCAATCCTGGCGCCTCGCGTTCGGCCTGGTCGTTGGCCTCGTGTGGCTCTACCTGGAAATCCTCCGCCTGCTCCTGAACAGCCGCAGCCGGAACTGAATATATTTACCGCCGCGTTCCCGGGAACTCTCCTTCCGCGGTCAGCGCGGGCGCGTGGCCGGGCTATATTGTTCAACATATATACTTTCTGGCCTGCGCTGTCGCGGCCGATGAACCGGCCGGCACCGCGGCGCTTCGCCGGCGGTCCGGTGGCGGCTCCTAGTTACGAGCCGGCCTGAGCATGCGGAGCGTAATCCGGCAATCCTCGTTGCGCTGCCCGGAATGCCGGATGCCCCCGCGCTGGTGCGTGTGCCCCGCCCAGCGCACGGCGACTTGCCCGCTCGCGATTGATATATTGATGCATCATCGCGAGCGGTTTCGCCCGAGCAGCACGGGCGGGCTGATTCAACGCGTGCTGCCGGATTCGAGAACGCACCTCTGGCGACGCGAACGCGGGCTGACTGCTGCGGACGTGCAAGAACCCGGACGCGAATTATGGCTGCTTCATCCTCAAGGCGAGCCGGCGACTTTTGAAGTGCCGGCGTCGAGCGTGCAGGTGGCACTCCTCGACGGCTCCTGGCGCGAGGCCTCATCGATGGCGCAGGAAGTGCGAGGCTGGGGCCGCATCATCAGCCTGCCACCGCAGGCCGAGAGCCGCTACTGGTTGCGCGCGCAGGCCGACCCCGCGCGTTACTCCACGGTCGAATCGCTCCTCGTGCTGCTCGATGCCTTTCACCTCCGCGACGCCGCCCGCATCCTTCGGCTGCAATTCGAGTTGCATGTCTATGCGAGCCTGCGTGCCCGCGGGCAAAAGCGCGCCGCTCTCGAGTTTCTCACGAGCTCGCCCATCCGGGCCGAGTTCCCCGAACTGCTCGAAGCCTTCGAAATCAGTCGTCCACAGCCGCCGTTCGGCACGCCACCTGCCCGGATTCCGCCACCGAGCTGAAAGATAGTACGCAGGCGACCAGCGCAGCGGTTGGCGCCATATACTATATACGTCGGAGACATATAACGCAACGCCGATGCGATATATAGCTGCCGTCCAGGACGATCCTATGACCGGGCGGGACCTGCCGATATAGCGCCCACCCGTGAAGCGCATGCGGCAGCATCAGCGCCGGCCGCTGCGGACGAGAACGGGCCGACCGCGCCGGCGATCCTACATATAGTATATATATGTCCGGCGCTCAGCTCGCGTGGCTACGCGCCCAGCAGCTGCGCTGGCAGTGGCGTGAGGCGGACGGCGCCACCGTTGCGCTCCATCTGAAAAGCACGCGCTTCCGGACGGTTTTTCACAACGCGCACGAGTCGGTCGTTTTCAAAGCTGAACGCCACGCCCTCGTCGCCCGCATATCCATCGCCGAGCGCGCCGCTCTTCTCGAGTTCCCGCAGGCTGTCCTCGCGGCCGGGGACGTCGAGATGCGGCACCATCGATCCGCGCAGGAACCCGAGGCCGTCCGTCGCCGACAGCCGGCCGGGTCGCGAGTCGGTGTCACACGTCTCGAACCAGCAATTGGCCCCAGCGCTTTCGCCGGACATGACCACGCCTCGTTCCCAAGCGGTCCGCAGAACGCGGTCGATGCCCTGCGCGCGAAACACCGCCATCATATTCAGCGTGTTGCCACCGCCGATGAACACGGCATCCGCTGCGAGAATCTCGCTCTCCCAATCCGGATAATCGGGTGTGTTGATATATACTCGCTGATGTCGCGGCTGGCATTTGAACTTCAGCATCGTCTCGTACCAGAACGCGATTTGCGCCGGCTTATCGCCGCTCGCCGCCGGCATATAGCAAATACGCGGGTTCGGTTTCCCGATCACGTTTTCGAGCAGGTGATGCATCAGCAGGAACTTTCGATCCGCGCCACCGAGGCAGCGGTAGCTCACGGCGAAAACCTTCCGCACCGGGCGGGTCGCGTCGCTCACCACTTCGGCAGCCCGCAGCGCCGGCTGCGCGCCAGCGACGAGCGCCGAGGCCGCGCCCGCCTTGATAAAATTCCGGCGAGACCACGGGCGCGTCAGGGGATCATTCATCGCCGACAAACAAGGGCACCGCGCGCCAGCAATCGAGGGGAAAAGATTATTGGCCTCTGTCGCAGATCATGATCCGCAATATCTTTGTGCAATCGACTCCGCGGCCACGCGCGCCTGTTGCGCGTAAAATCGAGCGAGCGTGCCCAACGCCTCCGTGTTCGCAGGCTGCGCCGCCCCACCAGGCGATGCACCCGGCTCCCAGGTCGAGAGCTGGCGAACGTCCTCCGCGATCCGCGCGAAAATTCCAAAATCCGGATCCGTGGTGACCTGCAGCCAGTCGCGATAGAGCGTCATCTGCTGCGCCCCGGAGAGCACTTCGACATCGCCGTTCCCGATGGCCCGTGCGACCCGACGCATCTTCGCGCATCGTTCGCGCCAGAGAGCGATGTCTTGGACCGTGGGCGGGATGGCAACCACGCCAATTACCAACTGCAAAACCGCCGGATATCCAAGCCGAATACGCTATTCGCCGGAATGTACACATTCATATATATACACAGGTATAGTATACGTAACTGTGAGGCGGCTCATTTTCCGCGCCGCGTCATCACCGGAGAGTCGCTACAAACTGGCGTAATCTGTCCGTCGCGACTTGCCTTCCCGCCGCGGGCGGTGCCCGTTTTCGCATGAACGTCGTCATCACCGGGGCAAATCGCGGCATCGGACTCGAGCTGGCCCGACAATATATAGGGCGCGGTGACCACGTGTTCGCGGGCGTTCGGACCGAGCCTGCGACCGGTGAGCTCGCCCAGTTGGAACGCGAATCCGCGGGCCGGTTGCACGTGCTCCCGTGCGATGTCGCGTCCCTCGCGAGCGCGCAGGCATTCGCCGCGGCCATCGACGCGCCGGCCGATATATTAATCAACAACGCCGGGATCAGCCTCGGCCGCCCGACCTTCGAAACGGCGAAGCTGGCCGAGTTTGAAACCATCCTCAACGTCAACGCGCTCGGCGCTCTGCGGGTGACGCAGGCGCTGCTTCCGCGGCTGCGGCAGGCCACGGGAGCGAAGGTCGCGAGCATCAGTTCGCGGCTGGGCTCGATTGCCGAATCCGACGGCGGCTCCCTCGCGTACCGGATGTCGAAGGCCGCTCTCAACATGGCGATGCGCACCGTCGCCGCCGAGCTGCGCAGCGACAATATCATCGTCGTCGCGCTGAGCCCGGGCTGGGTGAAGACCGACATGGGCGGAGCCCAAGCTCCGACATCCGCCCACGATTCCGCCGCCGGGCTGATCCGGGTGATCACCCGGCTGACGCCTCAAGACAGCGGCAGCTTTCTCGACTATAAAGGCGAGCCCATCGCCTGGTGAGAAGACGGTGTCGACGAGTAGCCGCGAGACGCGGCCGTAAGCCAACGCGGCAAAGCGCCGGTCATTACCATCCTTTAGATAAACGCGGCGACCATACGGGCCGTCAGCTATCGCTATATACCGTGGTCGGTATACACTGTAGCAAATCGCCGCCCGGACTGCACCACAGCGTTCTGCGACTGGTGGCCGGAGTGACGCGGCCGCGCGCCGGACGTTGCCCGCGCGTTCGCCCCGTGTCTGATGAACGCTATATACTTTACGATATAGCGGCGTTTGCATCGTGATCGTGTTCGTGCTCGCGATCGCGTCCCCCGGTCGAAGCGAGCCCACGGTCATTTCTTGCGCGCGAAGAAAGCCCGGAGTCGTTCGGCGGTGTCGGGTGCGGCGACGCATTTTCCCGACGCCAGAATTTCTGCGCGGCCGGCGTCCGCCGGCGTGCGGCCGCTCGAGGATGCGAGCAGCGTTTTATATTCCGCCAGCGCGACTGCACTCACACCCCGGATCGCCGACGCGACGTTGGTGCATTCCTGCTCGAGCGCCTCGGCGCTGCCAACGAAATCAGCCAATCCCGAGGCTTCCCCCGCGCGCGCCGGAATCATTCGGCCTGTATAGAACAGCATTCTCGCCCGCGCTGCACCGATTCGACGCGGCAGCCGCCACGATCCGCCCCAGCCCGGAATAAATCCCAGCTTCGCTTCGGTCTGGCCGAACTGGGCGGCCTCGCTGGCGAAAATCAGATCGCAGGCCAGCGCCAGTTCGAGACCGCCGCCCAACGCGTAGCCTTCGACTCGCGCCACGGTGGGAATCGGCAGCGCCTCGATGCGGTCGAAAACCCGCTGTCCGTGCTCGAGCCAGTGGCCAATCGTCGCCGCGGAGACGGAACGGAGCACCTCGAGGTTGGCCCCGACGCAAAAATATTTCGGGCTGGCACTCCGTATATAGAGCACGCGCACCCCACTCCCGGCCTCGAGCGCATCGAGGCTGGCGTCAAACTGGCCGAGGACCGCGTGGTCGAGCGTAGTCGGCCGTCCCTCGTCCGGCACCAGCGTGAACGTCGCCACTTCGTCGCGTACCCTGAGGTCAAGCGTCGTGCTCATGCGTCGAACAGGGCGGCATCCATGGTCCGCAGATCCGGCGCCACGAGCGGCGCAAATTCCATCTGGCTTAATATATCGCGCTGGAGGTCCACACCCGGGGCGATTTCGCGAAGCACGAGACCATCGGCCTCGAGGCTGAAAACGGCGCGCTCCGTTATATACAATGCCGGCTGGCCGCGCCGCCGCGCATACGCGCCGCTATAGGTGACCTGCTCCACCTGTCGCACAAATTTCCGCACCGTCCCCTCCTGCGCAATCGCGAGGCGCCCGCCGCCGATGTTCAGCCGCGTCCCCTTCGCGGTGAACGTCCCGCAAAAAACGACCTTCCGCGCGTTCTGCGATATATTAATAAAGCCACCGCACCCGGCATAGAGCTCGCCACACTTGCTCACGTTCACATTGCCCTGCGCATCGACCTGCGCGAGCCCGAGGAATGCGAGGTCGAGCGCACCGCTGTCGTAATAATCAAATTGCGACGACTGCAGGATGCGCGCTTCCGGATTGTGGCTGACACCAAACGTGATCCCGCCCGCGGGCAAACCGCCGACGAGCCCCTGCTCGATGGTGAACGTCAACGCCTCGAGCAATCCGAGCTCCGCAGCCACTGGCGCGATGCCGTCCGGCATGCCAAAACCAACGTTGATCGCGGCGCCCGGAAAAAGCTCCGCGGCCGCGCGGCGCGCGACGACGCGGCGTTCCCCCGCCGCCAACTTCGGCAGGCTGTCGAACGAGATCCGTGCCGCCCCCGTGAGCGAGCCGTCATATTCCGCCCGGCAGGTCTGCTTCTGCGCGGGCTCGACCACTATATAGTCGACGGAAACTCCGGGCACCCCGACGAGTCGCGGATCGAGCGCGCCCGGCTCGGCCAGACGCTTGACCTGCGCGATCACAATGCCGCCGCACGCCTTCGCCGCCTGAGCAATCGAGATGGCGTCCACGGTCGCAGCCTCGTCCTCGGACGATATATTGCCTTTCGTATCCGCCGTGGTGCCGCGGATGATCGCGACATCGATCGACAGTCGCGGATAGAACAACCACTCCTCGCCGTCGACTTCGCGCAGCTTCACGAGCTCGCGATCCGCGAGCCGGTTGAAGCGTCCGCCCTCGAGGCGGGGATCCACAAACGTATGCAGGCCGGTCTTTGTGAAAACGCCCGGCTGGCGTGCGGCAGTCGCGCGAAACAGATGCGAGATCACGCCCTGCGGAAGATTATAGCAGGCGACCTGGTTCTCGCGAATCATCCGGCCGAGCACCGGCGCCATCCCGAGGTGGCCCGCTATATCCACCGCCACGAGGCCCGGGAGCGCGAGCAGATCCGTGCCGGTCTGGTTGCGATCACCCAAGCCCGTCGAGTGTATAAGCGTGAGGCCCGCCGGCGCCTGCTCGCGCTCGAAGCGCGCGCGAATCGCGCGGAGGACGGCGGTCGGCTCACCGATGCCGCCACCGGAGCCATGGATCGCGACCGCGGCGCGGTCCGGGACCAGGTTCGCCGCCTCGTCCGCCGAGATCACCTTCTGACGTGTGGCGATTGGTTTCATCGGCTGGCGCAGTCGCGAGCAATCACACCTGTGGACGTTCCGGACGTGTATATACTGGCCAGACTATATGAACCATTTATAATAGCCTCGGTAACGAGAATGAACTGGGGCATAGGGAGACTCATGGGAAAGCTCCTGACGATATGCACTCCGAGAAACGGGTTGAAAACTGGCAACGACTAGCATTCCCTCAAAGTGAGCGATTATGCTACTTGCTAAAATGGGCGATTTAGGGGCGAAACGGAAGCTGCACCTCGCCCCCGCAGGCCGGCCGCACTGGCTGCCCGCGCAGCACTCCGGCTCTGAGCTGGGGTTCGAGCTGAGTTATCTTTCGTGGGGTTCACGGTGGTACGGCACCGCGCCGATCGAGCCTTCCGTGCATGAAGGCTGGCATTATTTTGTGACGCTCGAAGGCACGCCCATCGTTATTATCGGCGGCCAGAAAATTCGCGCGCGACCCGGGTTCGTCTTCGTCGCGCATCCCGATTGCGCCGTCGGGCACGCGGACGAGCCCCGCAAGCGGTGCCGGATTTTAACTTGGATCTGGCGTGCACCGCCGACGCACTCGGCCCTGCAACCGGCTTCAGGAGCCTATTTGCGGCTGCACCTCGGTCCGGCTCAGTTGCGCCGCCTCACCGCGCTCAACGCGGAGTGTCATCGCGCAGTCGCAGTGGCGAGCGAGCGAAGCATGCTCGAGTTGCGCGCCGCCCGCATCGCACTCGATCTCTGCCTGCTCGACGCGCGTGAACACAGCCATGCCGCGGATGGGGAAATCCGTTTCAAACTCGCGGTCGAATATTTGCGCAACCACCTCGCGGATGAAAAGCCCGTCGAGCGTGCAGGCGAATATCTTCAGGTCTCGGCGGCCTCGTTGAAACGTTTATTCCAGACGCACGCGGGAAAAAGTCCGCGCGATTATCTGCTGGACTGGCGGATGCGAAGCGCCGCCGAGCAGCTCCAGCGCGACGCCGCTTCGGTAAAGTCCGTGGCGTTCGCCCTGGGATATAAACACGCGAACGATTTCAGCCGCGCCTTCAAACGTCACCAGGGGTTCGAGGCGCGACGGTTGTTGCAGCTGCCCGCACCGGCAACCGCGGCGGTCGCGGGGCGCGCGCGTTGATATTTCATATAGCGGTTCGGCGGTGGTAACCCGCTGCCAATCTTGCGGTCCGTTGGGCGGTGCCACCGGAGGGTAATATGGTCACGCAGCTCGTGCTGATCGTCGCGCTGATTTCGACGATCGTTCCCGTGGCTCTGCTCGTGCGCCGGCGCGGCATCCCGCTGCCACTCGCGCTCGTGCTGGTCGGCGTTGGCCTCGGCTGGATTCCCGGCGTGCCGCGCCTGCAGATCACGCCAGGCATCGTGCTGTTCCTATTTCTTCCGCTGCTCGTATATCAAACGTCGATTTCCGTGCACTGGCGCGACCTGCGCAGAAATCTGCGGCCGATCGTGCTTCTGTCGGTCGGCCACGTAGTTTTTATCACGTTCGTCGTCGCTTGGTGCTGCCAGAAGTTGCTCGGGCTGCCTTGGGTGCTCGGCGTCATCATCGGGGCCGCACTCGCACCGCCGGATGATATAGCGCTCGTCTCAGTCGCGCCGGAGCTGCCGATCCCGCGGCGCATCGTCACGGTGCTATCGGGCGAGGGCCTGTTCAATGATGCGATGGCGCTGACGCTGCTGAAGTTCGCGATCATCGCCGCGGCGACGCATACGTTCTCCGCGTGGCGGTCAGTCGGCTCATTCGCGGCTGTGGTGATCGGGGAGTCGCTCTATGGCGCCCTGCTCGGCTATATACTCACCGCGATTCGCAGGCGGTTGCAAGATGCCGAGCTCGAGGTGCTGGTGTCACTCATCAGTCCGTTTCTCGCGTATATACCCGCGGCCGCGGCGGGCGGCTCGGGCGTGCTCGCCACCGCGGTGCTCGGATTCTATATTGGGCAAAACCGCTCGCGCGACACGCGTCCCGAGTCGCGCATCCTGGGCTCGTCCGTCTGGCGGGTGCTCGCACTGCTCCTGGAGAGCCTGCTTTTTTTGTGGGCCGGGTTTAATACACTCCCGATGATTCGGTCGCTCTCGCACTTCTCGCCGGGGTTCCTCGCGCGCGCGGGGATCGTTGTCACGCTGACCGTCGTCGCGGGGAGGTTTCTCTGGGTATATCCGGCGGCCTATCTACCGCGGCTGCTGCTCCGAAGCGTACGCCAGGACGATCCCTATCCACCGTGGCAGCAACCGTTCCTCGTTGCGTGGAGCGGCATGCGGGGCGCGATCTCGATCGCGGCGGCGCTGATCATTCCCACGGGCAGCAACGGGATCACAAGCGAGCAGAAACAACTCATTGTTTTTCTCACGTTCTCCGTCGTGCTCGCGACCTTGATCGTGCAGGGACTCAGCCTGCCCTGGGTGCTGTCGCTGCTCGGGATGTCGGACGATTACCGGCGCGAAACGGAACGTCACGCTGCAGAACTCGCGCGGACCCGCGAACGAATCCGGCGGGCCGGAACCGTGGGCGAAATGGATTCAAAAGCCGCGGCGCCGTTTACGCGCGAGTCGCTTAAACGAGAGCGCGCCGAACTCGCGCGAGTTTTCCAGCACGGCAACCTCTCGACGGAAAACTATCGGAGGCTGGAGCGCGAACTCGACCTGCGTGAATCCAGCCTCATCGAGCCCGAGGCGTGACGCCCGGCGGCGGGTCGCGAGGGGTTCTCCGCCTCGCGCATGGCTATATATACTGCTTCGCCCGCCGTTATCATATATGCATACATGCATATGACGCCCCGACGAGTCGCCGGCGTGACGGCTTCGGGCGAAGCGCGCTTCGTCGGCCGACCCGGGCCAGGCGGGCCGCGACAGGGCGCCGACGTTTCGAAGAGCAGCCCAGCCTCGGTCCCTCGTATATGGCGTCGCTATTTCCGCTTCGACCAGACCATCTGCTCCTCGGCGATCGCCTGAGCCATGGCTTTTTCCTCTGGGATGGCGTTCGTGCCGTGCGCGGTGATCGCATCGTAGCGTGCCTGCGCCATCTCGCAGCGGCGAGATGTTCCCGCGAGATAGCGTTCAAGCAGCGCGCCGTGCCAGAGGTGAACGAACGCCGGCATGCTCGCGTTCGACTCCGTCGATAGAAGCTTCGGCTCACCCCGCGCCAGGTCGTCTGCCGCGCCGCGGAGGATCGATTCTCCCGCACGATAATAAAACTCCGCGATGGCCCGGTGGCCCTCCTCATGGGCGACAATTTTCGGCGTCGCGTCCATGGGCATCCAAATCGTGATCGCCAGCCGCAGGTTCACCGTGGCTGATCGGATATATATAGCTCCCGGCTGCTGCGTCCCAGCGCGCGGGGGGCCGGATTCGAGTTTTACGGAACTCTCGCAGTGAAACTCGCTCCGGCACACCCCCGCCTCCGGCGGCACGAGTGCAGGCGCGCCCAGGGTGGGATGCGCCGGGTCGAGCGTGACGTGCTCGATCGTAATGGGAGACTTATTCACCAGCAGCTCGAAGCCTCCGCCGCGACTCGCCAGGCCAGCGGCGCCCGCGAGCAGCGCGAGCGCGAGGCGCACCGGGGCCCATTTCATATATCGGCAGCAGTTCCGCGGCACCGAGAATCGAGACGGGATGCGCACCGTAGTCTATATAGTGCTATATAGCTGGCGAGCACGCGACGCCCCTCATGGGACATTTCAACGCAGCGCCGGCAGGGGCTTCGCGAAACAGCGCGACGCATAGTCGAGGAAAACCGGCCAGTCGGGCACGTCGGTATGCGCGCCGATATGTTCGCGGAACGCGAGATCGCCGTCGACGCGGGCGACGTTCGGGGCGGGCATTTCCGGCACGCCGACGTCCTTTTTCCCGAGGAGCCGGTAAACGGGGCCGGCGGCGACGACCGCGAGGAACTCGCCGTGCGGGTCCGACCACGGGTCCTGCGTGGCGCCCGTGACAAACACGGGTCGAGGGGCAATGAGGGCGATGAGCTCGTGCGAATCGACGGGGAGATTGTTCCAGTGTCCCGCATACTTTTTGAAGTTCTCCGCCATCCAGTGGGAATTGGCTATATTATCCGTGGTTTCGCCGAAGTTTCGCCGGAAGAGCTTCGCGCCGCCCTCACCTGAGCAGCTCGCATATACAATCGCCCACCGCTCATCCTGCGCGGCGGCCCAGAGGGCGGTCTTGCCCCAACGCGAGTGGCCCTCGATTCCGAGTCGCTTCGGATCGACCTCTGGATCCGTGGCAAAATAATCAATCGCGCGACTGAGCCCCCACGTCCAGGCCGAGAGCACGCCCCACTCGGCGGGATCTCGACGCGGCTCGCCGTGGTTGACGAGCCCGATGATACCCGCGGTGAGACCCCCGCCGTTGTCGGCCTGGACGGCTCCCGTGCTATATACAGCGTAGCCCCATCCGCGCTGGAGCACCTGCTCGAGCGGGCTCGGTCCGGCGGGCGCGCGGCTCGGCGTCGCCGCCGATCCGGCCGGGCGCGGCGTGGGCGCGGTCGCCCCGGCGCCGGACACGTTCACGATGACCGGGACGGGGCCCGCGGCGTGAGAGGGCAGCGAGAGTTTCA
Source organism: uncultured Verrucomicrobiae bacterium (assembly GCA_963800005.1). GTDB lineage: Bacteria > Verrucomicrobiota > Verrucomicrobiia > Opitutales > Opitutaceae > CAWCZH01. The sequence goes on along the minus strand of CAWCZH010000006.1, from coordinate 1,692,436 downwards.
TATAGATCTCCGGCGTGGCGGCGGGATACGAGGCGTTGTCGATGTGCCCGATGATGGTCTGCGTTTTCACCGTGCCGTCGTCGGTCTTTGACGTCACTTCCCAGGTGATCCGCGGCGTTTCGGCCGGAATGTGACCATATATCTCGGTATAGAAATCCGCGAGGATCTCCGGACGACGCTGACTCCACCACGTCGCCGCGTCGGTCACGCGCGAGCCGTTCTTCAGCACGAGGGGGTCCGGCAGCAGTGGAAAAGGGTCGGCCTTCGACTCGTCGTAATTGCTCCACGTGCCGAGCGAGGAGCGCCGGTACTGGTTATATATATTGCCGACGTCGTCGATCCCGGCGTCGTCGACCCACACTTTCGATTTCAGCATTCGCAGGTGTGCCGGCCGCATCGGGTCGTCGGCCTCTGGCGGGAGATCGGTGCGCGGGGTGACCGCGAGAATCGCCGCCCCGCGATCGGCGTCGGCGGGCGCGGCCGGAGCTGAGGCCACGATGCAAGCGGCGAGGAGAACACCGGCGAAATTCGGAAGCTGGGTCAGCGGCGGAATGATGAGGCGGCGCATCGGACTTTGATGAAGGGAACTGGTTGGAACGGCGAGCCTGCGCTGAAAATCGGGGGCGGCCACGGCTGCTGGATCACGCCGGAGCCGTACGATTGCCGCGCGGGGCTCAGTCGGCCGTGCGTGTTAACCTATATACTTGGCCGTATACACGGGCATCAGTCCGGGTTCGAAGCGATCATCGGCACTGTATATCCAAATATAGATCGATTTTTCGCGTCTGTTGGTGAGAGCGTCGGCCCGTTAGACGGACGGCGAGCAAGTCGAAGGAAGCTCGGCTGGACCGACGCAACTTTTCTTTGTGTGCGGGGTTCTCTGAGCGTGAAGAATCCTCCCCAAAATTCGTCGCTGCCATGAGAACCCTGATCGCCTTGCTGTGTTGGACGCTTCTGTTGGTGCTATGCTGGCCGCTGGCGCTGCTGGCTGTCGTGCTCTGGCCGCTCCTCTGGTTGCTTTCGATCCCGTTTCGTATCGTTGGCGTGGTCGCCGAAGCATTGCTGGCGTTTCTCAAGGCGGTGTTATTTTTGCCGGCGAGATTACTCGGCGGACACCGCTAGACCGAAGAGAGGCGAACGCGCCGTGGTTTGACGCCGCCGCGCAAGTGGGTTCCACTCGGATCCCGAATGGGAAAAGTTCTTCGAACGTTGCACGTGGGTGTCGGTGGCCGCGGTTTGTGGCCCGTCCAGCTATGCCGACCCGAGGTGGGCTTCCAGCCGGTGGGTCTGTGCGACACGCAGGCGGAAAGTCTCGCGGCGGCCCGAGCGCTCACAGGAGTGCCGGCGACGGCTTGCTTTAGCGATTTGGATGCGATGATTCGGAGCGTGGCGGCGGACGCGCTGATTATCTGCACGCCCACCGTGACGCACGTACCCTACACCCGCGCCGCGATCGCTGCGGGACTGGCGGTGCTGACGGAAAAAGGCATGGCGCCAGATTGGGCGTCCGCCACCGGTCTCGTCTCCGAGGTCCAACGGACCGGCAGCCGGGTGTGCGTCGCGCAGAATTACCGTTACCGGCCGTTGGAGCGCACAATATATAAAGCGCTGACGGATCCCGCGGCGGCCGATTACGTTGGCGCGGTCTACTGGGCGGACTATATAGAGCACCGGGTGCGGCCCGAGCCGCGGACGCTCTCCTACCCGTTTGCGTCGATCTGGGACATGAGCTGTCACCATTTCGACAATATGATTTCTTGGTTCGGCCGGCCGGAGTCGGTCACCGGAATCGGGACGTCCGCGCCCTGGTCCGCCTATAAACATCCGAACAACACTGCGGCGATCCTGCGTTTCGGCGGCGTCGCCGTTGTCTATGGACATACCCACGATGCGGCGCGCGCAGAGCTGCGGATCCGCCTGCAGGGCGAACGCGGCGCGCTGTTCGCGACGCAGGATACCATCGAGTTCAACGTACGTCCGACCAAAAACTTCGGAGTGGCCCCCGTGCAGGCCGTGCCCATTGAGGGGCCGGCCGGGGAACTCGGCGTGCTCGCGGATTTTCACCGCTATATAGTTGACGGGATCGAGCCCGGGATCAGCGCGCGCCAAAACCTGGAGGTCATGGCGCTCTGCCAGATGCTCGTTCTCGCGATCGAAAGCGGCCGGACCGTGCGGCGCGATGAGCTGGCGTGACCAGCGCGTCGACCGCCGCGCGCGCCTTCACTATACAGCTTATATATCGTTGATGGATCGTCTCTGGCGTGCCCGGTCTGCAGCCCGGTGCGCTCAAGTTCTCGCTCGGCATCGCTACCCGGGCGCGGTGGTGGCCGAGGGAAGCGTGCATCCGCGGATTGCCAAATATATGAAACGCCCCATTTTCCGTCGGCAGAGCACATGCCTGCCATCGTGAACCCGTCAACAGACTTACCCCGCCGGAGCAGGTCCCGCCCTGCCGGAAAGCCGCGGCCAGGCCCGGAACGACGCACGGCAGCCCCGTTTCACGGTGCAAATCGCTGGTATCAACGAAAGCGTTGGCCTTACGACTGCTGGTTGGGCACGTTCTGGCAAGGCTTCTGCTAAAGCCAAATCTCGCTAAACCCTGTGTCGATCCTCAGCAGCCACTACGAGTTCGGTAAATTCTTTGATGAAATGTTTGTCGCGGGCGAGGAGGTGCGCCCGCATTATCGCCAGCTCGCCGAGCGGCTCGGCAGCCTGGCCGAGAGCGATTTCAATCGTCGGCGCGCAGCCGTCGACCTCGCGTTTCTCCGCCGCGGCGTCACGTTTACAGTCTATAATGATTCGGAAGGCACCGAGCGGATTTTCCCGTTCGACCTAATCCCGCGCATCATCCCCGCGGACGAATGGAAAAAACTCGAGGCCGGGCTGATTCAGCGGCTGACAGCGCTGAACCTGTTTCTCGACGATATTTATCACGGGCAGAAAATCCTGAAGGACAAGGTCGTGCCGGCCTCGCTCATCCTCGGGGCGAAACACTTCCGTCGTGAGTTCATGAATTTCACGGTGCCCCGCGGCATCTATGTACATATCTGCGGGACGGACCTCATCCGGGATGACGCCGGCAACTATCTGGTGCTCGAGGACAACCTGCGGTGTCCGTCGGGGGCGAGTTATATGATCGAGAACCGGGCGGCGATGCGGCGCGCGTTTCCCAATCTTTTCCAGAATTACGGCGTGCGCCCGGTTGAGGGCTATGCCGATGACCTTCTGAAGTCGCTCCGCTATATAGCGCCGGACCGCACCGACAAGCCGAACGTCGTGCTGCTCACGCCTGGAGTATATAACAGCGCCTACTTCGAGCACACGTTCCTGGCGCGGCAGATGGGCATTCCCATTGTGGAAGGCCGCGACCTCGTGGTCCAAGGCTCGAAGGTCTTCATGCGCACCACGGCGGGGCTCGTGCCGGTCGACGTGATTTACCGCCGGATCGATGACGACTTCCTGGACCCTACGGTTTTCCGGAAGGACTCGATGCTCGGAGTGCCGGGCCTAGTCAACGCGTACCGCTCCGGAAATGTCGCGCTGGCCAACTCGATTGGAACGGGCATCGCAGACGACAAGGTGATATATGCTTATGTCCCGCGGATGATTAAATATTATCTCGGCGAGGATGCGATCCTGCAGAACGTAAAGACGTATCTCGCGTCCGAACCGGATGACTTGAAGTTTATCCTCGAGAACATCGAGAAGCTCGTGGTAAAGTCTGCAAACGAAGCCGGAGGCTATGGGATGTTGATCGGGCCGGCCTCGACGCAGGAGGAGTGCGAGAGCTTCCGCCGCCAAGTGGCGGCCGAGCCGCGCAATTTCATCGCGCAGGACCCAATCATGCTCTCGCGTTCGCCGACCTGGTGTGATGGCAAGCTCGAGGGCCGGCATATCGATTTGCGACCGTATATTTTATATGGAGAAAAGGTCACGGTGACTCCCGGCGGCCTGACGCGGGTTGCGTTGCGAAAGGGATCGCTGGTCGTCAACTCTTCGCAGGGCGGCGGGTCCAAGGACACATGGGTGCTGCAACGCCAGTGAGAATTTCGCTGCTCGCTCCCGCACTCCGCGCCGCGCTCGCGCTCGCGCTGCGTAGTTTTTGCTGATTATGCCTGCCGCCAAAAGTCCCCCGACGTTCCGCCCGCAGGTGTCTGTCATGCTCTCCCGCGTGGCGCACTCGCTCTATTGGATGAGCCGCTATATAGAACGGGCCGAGAATATAGCGCGGATCCTCGAGGTGAACCTGCAGATGATGCTGGATTTCCAGAGCTTCGACGACAACACGATCCGCGAGCATTGGCGGTCGCTGCTAGCGAGCTCGGGCGACGACGAGATTTTTCACCAACATTACGAGGTGATCAACAGTCGCAGCGCCACCGAGTTTTTCGCTTTCGACCTGCGGAACCCGAGTTCCATTCTGTCCTGCGTCTACGCTGCGCGCGAAAACGCCCGCATGATCCGCGACCAGATTTCCGCGGAGATGTGGGAGACGATCAACGAGCTCTATCTATTTCTCAAGGCGCGGAACGCCGCGGATGTATGGAACGTCGGGCCGAACGAATTCTTCCAGCATATCAAGATGGTCTCGCACCTGTTTCAGGGCCTGACGGCTTCGACCTATTCGCGAAACGAGGGTTGGGAATTCCTGCAGTTCGGAAAATATCTGGAGCGCGCGGACAAGACGACCCGCATCCTCGACGTAAAATATCATATATTGTTGCCGAGCGCGACCGACGTGGGCGGTGCGGTCGACACGGCGCAGTGGCAGGCGGTGCTGCGTTCCGCGAGCGCGCTCGAGGCGTATCGTCGCTTCTATGTACGCGAGATCCTCGCGTGGAAGGCGGCCGAGTTTCTTATCTTCTCCGACGCCTTCCCGCGCTCGCTATATTATTGTGTGATGCAGACCGACGAGTTGTTGCGCCGCATCCTCGGTGAAACGGGCGTCCGGCCGCGCAGCGAGGCCGCGCGCATTTCCCGGCGCCTCGTCGCGGACCTGCAGTCGCTCACGATCACGGACGTTCTGCGCGACGGCATGCACGAGTTTCTGATCGGAGTACAGAAGTCGCTGGAACAGATCGGCGACGAGGTGGTGCAGAATACCATGTTCTACCCGGCTGAATCGTTGCCGGAAGACCAACAGCAACAACAGCAGCAGCAATAGCCGCTGTTGGTGTCCCGTCCCGCTGCGCCGCATGCGACTCCACTTGATACATCGGACGCTGTTCACGTACGCAGGAAATGCGCGGGACAGCTTCAACGAGGCGCGGCTGCGGCCGCTGACCGACGCGACGCAGACGTGCCATCGCTTCGAGCTGCGCACAGATCCGGGCGCGGTGGTGCACGACTACCAGGATTTCTACGGCAACTCCGTACAATATTTTGATATTACGTCACCGCACAAGAAATTGTTGATCGAGGCCGAATCAGAAATCGAGACGGTGCCGAACGCCGCGCGTCCCCCGGTGCCGGCGGTGCCGAGCGGCGACCTCGCAGCGGATCCGGACCGCGAGCTCCTGGCGGAATTTTTGACAGACTCGAACTACGTGCCGCAGGCCGTCGAACTTTGGCGGGAAGCGCAGGACGCCCTCGCGGCGGGACGCTATACAGTGTGGGCCGACGCGATCCGGCTCGGCCGTCACGTATATCAAACGTTCAAATATGAACCGAATTCCACGGGGGTCGGCACGCGGGCGACGGATGCGTTGAAAATGCGGACCGGCGTCTGCCAGGACTTCGCGCACGTCATGCTCGGGTTGTGCCGCAGTGTCGGTATCCCCGCGCGTTATGTAAGCGGTTATTTTTTCAACAGTCTCCGCAAAGCGGATGATATTGAAGCGTCGCACGCTTGGGTGGAGGTGCGCGTGCCCGGCTACGGCTGGGCGGCGTATGACCCGACCCACGACCGGGCGGCCGACGAGCGTTATGTGAAAATCGCCACCGGGCGCGACTACGCCGATATCCGCCCGGTGAGCGGGACTTACCGCGGCGCGCCGACGCGAAACATGGAAGTGGAAGTTGCCGTCACTCGGGTCACTCCGGTCGCCGCCGCTTAGGCACGGGCACACGTCCGATTCGGGTAGCCCCTATATACTGGGTGGCCGCTTAGGGGAGAGGCGAGGACCACCTCCGCGAGCCGCCCGCATGAGATATCGCCTCGGAATTGATAATATATATATATATGTATGTATATGACCTATCAAACCCTCGATTCGTCAGTTCAGGTTCGACGCTCCCCGCGATCTTAATAGACGCAATCCCGACAATAACAGCCGTTTCAGGCGCGGCGGAACGCCCCGCAATCCGTTGCGGCGACTGAATTATATCCGGCGTTTGGACACAGCCGCTCTACTGCAGCGGCCGGTGCGAGCTGGAGCGGGTGCGGGCAGCAATCAAGCCGACCGGCCTCGCACCCCGGATATACACATCTATAAACGCTGTATATAATCCGAATGCGTATCCGCGGGCGGAGGTGTTCACTGTGGCGTTCGCAGGCCGCGTGCTGCTCGGGGGGCGGCGAGATCAACCCGCGGCGAGTATCTGCTTCATCTGCTCGCGCAACTGAGCTTGGCGTGCCTCGAATTTTTTCACGCGTTCCGAGAACGCGGCCATCTCGCCCTCGAACTCCGCTTTTTCCGCGGACAGCGAGGCGCGCTCGTTTGATAACTTCGCCACGTCTTTCTTCAGCTGGGCGGCCTCTGACTGTGTGCGGGTCGTAGTCTCCTGCAACGCTGCTTTCTGCGCGGCGAGTTCCTTCGCCGCAGCTTGGCCTTGCGCGCGCTCCGTCTCAAGCGCTGTGCGTTCCTGGCCGAGACGCGATTTCTCGGCGGCGATTTTTCCTTCCGCCTGCGTGCGCACGACCTGCTCCTCCTCGAGTTCCTGCTGGGCGGCGAGGAGCTTTTTCTCGCGACTCGCAAACGTCGATTCGGATTGGCCCAATTCTTTTTCCCGCTTCGCTAGCGCGTCTGCAGCCTGCTTTTGTTCAGCGGCCGCGCGCGTCGCGGCGGCCGTCTGCGCGGCAATGGCCTGCTCGAGAGCAGTCTTGTCCGCCACCAATCGGCTTTGCGTTTGGGCGACGACCTGCTGGCTCGTTTCCAGTTTTTCCTGCTCCGCCTCCAACTGCTTCCGCTCCTTGATGAGCGCTTTCGCGGCGTCCCCGGCCGCCTGCTCGCTGGCCTTCAGCGCGCTGGCACGTGAGGCGAGATCAGATTCGATTTTCTTGAGGCGCTCGGTTTCCTTCGCCTGCAGGGCGGCACCTTCCTCGAGTTCGCCACGTTCGGCGGCGACGACCGTGCGTTCCTGCGCGAGCCGGCTTTCCTGTTTTTTGAGTGCGGCCGAATCCTCGAGAAACCGCTTCTCGCCCTCCTCCAGGGCGGAGACCCGCTTCTCTGTATCCAGAATTTGGATACGCGCATTCTCCTGCGCGGTGGTAAGCACAGCACGATCCTGCTCGAGGCGGGTCTCCGCTTGACGCGCCGCGAGCTGGCTGGCCTCCAGGTCCTGCTCGCGCTGGTTCAACTGCGATTCGCGGGCGCTCAGGGCCTGCGTCTCCCGCGCGATTTGTTCGCGCTCGGCGGCAAGCTTGGCCCGAGCTTCGTCTAAACGCGTGGTGGCGTCGCGCATTTCGGCCGCCGTGGCCTCCACGCGAGCTCGCGCGTCCGCGAGCTGGGCTTCGCGGGCTTGCAACGATTGCGCTTCTTTTTCGAGCTCGCCGCGGGCCGTGTCGTGCGCACGAACTCGATCGGCGAGATCGTTTTCCCGCTGCTGAAATGTGCCTTGGCTCGCGATGAACTGCTCGCGGTCGGCGGCGAGTCGAGCGATGCCCTCCTGGGCCTCGGCTAGTGCGGTGGCGATGCTCGCCTGGTCGGCGGCAAGCTTATTGGAAGCTTTCTCGAGGTCGGTGCGATCAATCGCGATCTGGCTCATCGCCATCGAGATGATGCGTCGGTCATCGCTCATCTTCGATTCCGCCGCTGCCACAGCTGCCTCGCGGGCAAGCAGTTTTTCACTCGGAACGGCTCCCGACGGTGCCGCAGGCGACGCCTTGGCCTTGGCCTCACGCTCGGCGAGCGCAGCCAGTGCAGCCGCCAGCCGGCTCTCTCGCTCCGCAAGCGCCGCCATCGCCGCGGCCGCCTGCGCCTCGCGCTCGGCGAGAGCAGCACTGGCGGCCTTTAAACGAGCCTCATTTTCCTGCAGCGCCTGCTGCTGGGCGGCGAGCTTGTCGGACCCTTTGTCGGAGCCCGACCCGTTCTTTTGCTGAGCCTGACGTAGCAGCAACTCCGCGGCCTCGGCCTGCTCACGCGCAGCCTCGAGCTCTTCGGCCAGACCTTGCTGACGGCGGAGAATGGAGGCCATCCGCTCAATCTCGCTTTCGAGACGAACGCGCTCCTGCGATGCCGTATCGCGCGTCGAGCCGAGCTCAGCCGCGAGCCGCTCCTTGTCCTGCAGCGCCAGAGCGAGCTCCGCGGACGTGCCGTTCGTAGACGCTCCTGCGCCTTGGGCGGCAGCGCTCGCCGCGTGTTCGACGCCGTTCCGGCCGGGGCCCGGGCTCGGGAGCGGACCGGTATATGAAAGATATAGCGCGAGTTCATTCCACTGCTCTTTCTTCACCTCGCGGCCCACCTCGTTCGCGAGCGCCGCGATCACGCGATCGACAATCGCCCGAAAATCCAGCGGCGGATGAAACAGGTCCCGCACCCCAACGCGAATAGCGCGGATGATCATCGGCAGCTCTGGCAGATCGCAGATCAGGAAAATTCGTGCGTCCGCCTGCCGCTGCCGAACGAGCTCGATAAACTCCAGTGGATCACTTTTTGAACCACGATGGTCGACGAGAACGAGGTCGAATTTTTCCTTTTGAAGCGCGAGCGAAACGCCGTCGCTCTCCTCGAAGGCGTGCCAATAGAAACCGGTCTCACGCACCACGACAGAACGGGCGTGTGTTTCTTCGCGAAACTTTTTAACGAGTAGGAGAGTGGCGGGCACGGGAGTCGGTTAATTGGGCCGCAGGGTAGGAACGGATCATACACGCGGCGGGGAAAGAAGCGCTAGCATTCGAGCGTGCAAAGACGACTCAGGACTATAAAAAAAATGAGTAAATCTACATCGCCGAACAACGCGCTACTGGATAATACCCACGCGGAAGGTTTGTCTCGGCCTCCGCGGTTTTCCACCATCACCTATGCCGAACCCCTCTGATCCCGCTTATTTTCTCGAGCCCAGCGAATATTCGCTGCTGCTGGCTCGCACGGCCGGCGCACAGCGTCCCGTCGTGATCGAGGAACTCCGCGAGGTCGCGTTGAGCGAAAAAGCCGCGCTCGAGGAAATCATGCGGGAGATCTCCGCTGGCAAGAGCGACGCTTTGATGGCCGCCATCCGTCCCGCCCAGCGCCTGCACTTGGCGACGTCTGACGAGGCGCGGCACTACCAGACCCCTGCTGCGCTGCAGAAATTCGCGACGGAATCCCCGAAGTTTGCGGATGAACAGCACGGCTGGTTCGCAATCACACCAGCACGCGAAGGATCAGGCGCGCCCTGGCTGCTCGCCGCCACTGCTCCGCCGGCTCTGACGCAAAGCCTCGGCGTGGTCACCGACCTGCAGGTCAAGCCTTCGAATACATTCGATGCGGCACTATATACAGGCACCGCGGTCGCGGGTGCGCTCAAGCTCCGCAAGGACGCCGTACCCGTTCTCTGCCTGGATCTGGGCGCCACTTCGAGCCACGCGATGGTGGTAAGCGCGGGCGGCATCGAGGCCGTCACTCCCACGGCTCTCTCGATTGATGCGATCGCCGAGGCCGTGCAGGCGGAACTGGGTCTGAAGTTCAAGGGCTCCGCGGCAAAATTATTTTTCAACGGTCTATATGATTTCAGCGAGGTCAGCGAAAAAATCGCGATCCGCCTGAAAACGGCTCTGGGAGCCACTTTGGAGGGATTGTCGCCCAGCCCGGCAGAACTATATTGTGCCGGTCTACCCTCCCGGCAGCAATGGCTGTGCGCCCAATTGGCGACGACGCTCGGGCTGCCGCTCTTCGTCCCGGACATGCGCGGATGGTGCAGCGCCAACGGAATCATATTCAGCAACTCCACCATCGAGGGAAATCTCTCCCCGGCTTGGCTCGGCTTCCTGAATTTTATCAGCGTCCAGTGCACGGCTCCTTCGGCCTGGTCCGCGGGATGGACTTCGCTCGACGCGCCGCCGCCGCCGGCGTTGCTGCCGTCCACCGTCCCGCTAACGAAACCTGCAGTTGTCGCGGCTCCCGCCGTGATCGCGGCGCCTCCGCCTCCGCCGGCGACTTCTGCGCCGGCTCCCAAAATCTCCGCCCCGCCGCCGCCAGCACCGCCGGCGGCTGTCGCGCCAGCGCCAGTACCGGTTCCGATTCCTGCAGCCCCAGCACCGCGCCGGGTCGAGGCCGTGGCCCCGCCGCCGGCGACGATACCTCCGCCTCCGGCGATCATTCCGCCTCCTGCGCCAGCACCCGCCATTGCGGCTGTCCTCGCCCCGGGGGCGACCATCCCGCCGATGGCTCCTCCGCCACCCGCTCCGCCGCCCGTTAAGCCCAAGGCATCACTCCCCGTCTCAATCCCCCCGCCGCCGCCGCAGCGCACAGCGGCGCCCCCGCCGGCCGGCCCCGCCAAACCCGCCGCCGGTCCCGCCCCGGCAGGAAAAGCACCCCCTCCCGCGGCCATCCCGGCTGCGGCCAAAGTGACCGCGCCAGGAAAGCCGGTTGCGGCCGACGCAGGCGCGAAGACTATCCCTCCGGCGCCCCCATTACCCACCAAGGGAGCCCCGAAACCCGGTCTTCCAGCCACCAGTAAGCCGGCAGCCAACGCGCCCGGCAATCAGAAGGTCGCTCCCTCCGCGGCGCAGATAAAGGCTGGCGAATCTTCTTCCGCGAGCTATCCGCCGAAATCGCAGGCTCCCGCCAAGGGGACCCCGGGCAAGCCGCCGCCGTCTCAGGCTCCCGCGGGAAAAGGAGCCCCGGTACCGGCCGCAGTTCCAGCCATAACCCCGGCCGCAGTCGCGGCTGCTGCGGTCCCGACGATCCCGCCGTCGAAGCAGCCGATCGTTCTGCCCTCAGCCAGGCCCTCTCGCACGACGCCACCGATGCCGGTGCCAGTCGCGCCGAAGAAGACGCGCACGACGCTCGTCATCATCGCTATAGTAATTCTCCTCCTGCTCGTCGGCGTGGCTTACTATTTCTGGCAACAAAACGCGGAGGCCGATCGCGTTGCGGCGGAGAAAGCCCGGCAGGAGCAGCTGGCCCACGACGAGGCTGAGCGCATCCGCCTCGCCGCCCAGAAAGTTGCGGAGCAAGCTGCGGCCAAAAAGAAGAGCGATGCCGACGCCGCGCAGAAAGCCGCAGCCATCGCCACGGCGCATCAACAGGCTGAAGCGGACGCCGCTGCCCAAGCAGCCGCGCATGCCGCCGCCGCGCGCGGTTCAATCTCCGTCACGACCGATCCCGCCGGAGCTACAGTGACCGTCGGCGCGCTCGCACCCCAACGGTCCCCGGCGACATTTGGGGACTTGAAGTTGGGCAAATATCCCGTGCTGGTGACCCTCCCGCAGCATGATGAGATGCATCTGGAGCTCGAAGTGAAAGAAAACACCACGACCGATTCCGGGCTACTACACTTGGTGAGGCCCGTCGGAAAACTTGAGCTCGCGACGGAACCGGCCGGCGCAAATTTTGAGCTGCATCCCGCCAACGCACTCATGATTGCGCCCGAAGCGCGCCGCACGGGCAGCACCCCGGCGCTGATTGGCGATCTTACTCCGGGCGATTATTCCGTAACGTTTACGCGGGCCGGCGCCGAAGCTCACACCGCCACTGTCACGGTGAATCGCGATGCGACGGTGCGCACAACGTATGCCTTCCCGCTCGGCAGTGTCCGAATTTCGTCGATTCCCGACGGAGCCGCTGTGACGCGAGCCGGGACGAACCTCGGCGTGACGCCGCTGTTGATCGCTGACCTGAGCCCCGGCGACGTGGAGTATATAGTAGCCCTCGACGGCTATGAGAACTCGAAGATCAGTGGACACATTGACAGCGGAAAGACCCTCGCGCTGAACACGGCGCTGCGATCAATGGATCGGGTCGTCGGCATGAACGAGCTGGAACAGAAGCCTGAGATCATCAGCGCGCCGAGCCCCCAGATCCCGGCCCGGCTAACGCAGCTCGGAGGCCGCGTCGAGCTGGAGCTCGTCGTCACGCGCGAGGGAACGACGCGCGAAATCAAGATCGTGCAGACCCCAAATCCCGAGGTGGCCAAACTCTGCATCGCCGCTGCGTCAGAGTGGAAATTCCGCCCCGGCCTGATCGGCGGCAAGCCGGTCAACGTGCGCGTGGTCGTGCCATTCCTGATCGGCGGCGGGACGCCCTGACGGCGCCTGCAGCCGGCGCGGAAAACCGCCCGGCGCAGCAGTATATTCCGTATATGTTCAACCATATACCGCCATATAGAGTCATATCCATATATACCTTTATATAGGGATCGTTATATAGCGTGCAGCGGCGCGGACGGCTAGGCCGGGCTGGCGGGCAGATTCGAGGTCACATGCGGCGCGTTCAGCGCGGCGAGCAGGTCGGCGGGCGAAAAAGGTTTGCGCAGCACAGCATCCGCCCCGGCGCGCTCGAGTTCGTCGACGCGTTCGGCCGTTAAATAGCCGCTGAGAACCATCACGCGGCCGGCGAAGCCCGTCGCTTTGATCAAGCGCAGCAACTCGGCTCCGTCCATGCGCGGCATGTTATAATCCGCGAGGACGACATCGAACTGCGCGTTGCGACGGTTAAATAGTTCCCACGCTTCCTGTCCGTCTTGGGAGACGAGGATCTCATGACCGGCCGCGCCAAGGAGAGCAGTGAACGTTTCGGCGACGAGCGCGTTGTCCTCGGCGAGCAGGATTCGTAGCTTTTTCGCGGAGTTTAAATTTAGTCCGCGCACCCGCGGCGCGAGCGGCGCAGGCGCATCGGCCAGCGCAGATGGGACCGCCGGGACCGGCAGGCACACCTGAAAACGGGTGCCTTCCCCGCCCGGCGCAGCGTCGACATCAATCCAGCCTCCGAGTCCATGCACGACATTCCAGACCACGGCCAAGCCCAATCCGGTGCCACGGCCGGTCTCCTTCGTTGTATAGAACGGCTCAAAAATCCTCGGCCGCACCTCGGCGGGAATGCCAAGTCCGTTATCGGTAACGGTGAGCACCTGTACCGTGACCCGAAACGGCATGGCGGAAGCGCCCTCGCGTGGACTCGCCGCCCGCACTCGTTCGGTTGTAATCGTGAGGCGGGGTGCCCAGCCCGGACGCGGTCCCTGCGCCAATTTCTCGAGCAGCGTATCGCGTGCATTGAGCGCCAGATTCATGACGATCTGCGCAACATGCGACCGATCGAGGGATAATGCTTCGAGGCCTGCCGCGAGCGTTACTCCGAGTTCGATGCGGAGATCCAATGATGGCCGCAGCAACGCGAGCGCGTTTTCGACCAGCGCATTGAGCGAGAGCAACTCCCGTTTCTCCGCGTTCCGCCGCCCGATGGTGAGGATGCGCCGGTTTAATTGCGCCGCCTGCTGAATTGCATCCTGGATCGGCCTCAACAGTCCGAGCAGGCGAGCATCCGATGAATAATGCAGGGCGATCATGTCGCTCTGAACGAGCATCGGTGTGAGCAAATTATTAAACTCGTGCGCGACTCCGCCGGCGAGCTGCCCGACTGACTCCATTTTCTGCGATTGATATAACTGCTTCTCGAGCAGGTCGCGCTCTGTGATGTCCTGGACGCTCGAGGCCACACCGATCACCTTGCCGCTGTCATCGACGAGTGCTGTATTATACCATTCGCAGAGAATGACGCGTCCGCTCTTGGTGAGATTTTCATTGGTGCTGCGCGTGCCACCGGAATGCGTGACGAGCGCCGCCCACACGCGATCGATCTGGTCGCGCGCATTTTCCGGCACGATCCATCCTGGCGCGGCCTGGCCAATCGCCTCAGCCGCTGTATAGCCGAATATTCTTTCCGCGGAAGTATTCCAAGCCGTCACGCGGAAGCGCAGGTCCCACTCGATCACCGCGAGCGGCGTGTGACGGACGTGCAATGCCAGCTTCTCCTCCGATTTACGCAGGGCCTCCTCAGCATGGACGCGATCCGTTATATCAACACTCGCCCCGAGGATTCCAATCACGTCGCCGTCGACCCGCACGGGTGCGACCACGCTATGGAAAACGCGCTGTTCCTCGCCGACGGCAATCGCCATCTCCCCGCGAATTTCCTCACCCGCAAACGCCCGCCGATTGTCCTCGGCCCAGCGGGCGCGCAGCGCCGGCTCGATGTCTATATCTTCGAGCGTGCGGCCCGTTATATCACCCCATATATTGCGCGAGACGGCGTTCAGCAGACTATATTTCCCGTTCGCATCCATCATCCAAAACGCCAGGGGCAGGTGATCGAGCGATGTGCGCAGCCTCGCCTCACTCTCGCGGACGGCAGCGGCCAGCTTTTGGCGCGAAGCCAACTCGGCACCCTGCACCCCCCCCAACGCCGATGAAAATCCGAGAATCAACACCGGGATCGCCAGAAACCACTCCATGCGCTGACGTCCGTGCGCAATCGCGCGCACCCAATCATCCGCAGGATATGTAACGCCGAGCGCCGCCTCGACTTTGCCGTTGGCATCGCGCAACGGCACGTTGGCGCTCACCCACAAGCCCCACAAATCGCGGACCGGGTTGGCCGAGAAAGAAGGAACACCATTCAAAGCCTGCAGCATCGCGGCGTCCGCCTGTGGATATTCAGTCCCGATGGAAATTCTCCGCGGGTGTCCTTGGGCGTCCGCCAGTCCGCCCGATACCGCTTCGTCGGCGTCCGCGATCAGCACGACGCGATCCGCGATTTTCCGATAGGTGAATATATCGCTCACCATCGGATTAGCCTGCTTCCAACGACGCTGCATCCGGAGAATCGCGAGATAATTCGGATTGTCGGAAGATGTATTCAGTTGAATTCCGGCGTGGCCGGCGCGCTCGATCTCCTGCGCGTAAGTCGGGGCGACGCCCTGCAAAAAGCTGCGGATGCGATGGCGTTCCGCGTTGCCGGCGGACTCAACAAAAAACCATCCCACGACGAGCACCGCCGCCATGCCGGCCCAAGCCAACACCGGAAGTCGAGCGCTTGGAGTGCGGCGATGCAGCCAGCGGTCGAGCAGGTAAAAAACGACGATGCAACCGGACCCGTACACGACGTAGTCGAGATTAGCTTCGAGCCAACGCACCATGCGAAAATCACAACTCTCGCGAGTGGAACTGGCAAGCCCCACACCTCGCGCGACTTCCCCAAGTCCTGAGGTTAATCTCGTCAGATTCGGCCCACTCGCGAAGCATTCTCCGCGATGCGAACGCTGCTGCTTTGGGACATCGATGGAACCCTGATTGCCTCTGGCGGGGCCGGTATGCGCGCCTTGCGCAAGGCTCTGCAGCTGGCGTTCGAAATCGACGGGGAACTCGATGATATAGACTTCGCCGGACGCACCGATCGATGGATCATGCGACAGATTTTCGCAAAATTTTCACTGCCTAACTGCGAGGAAAACTTCGTTAGGTACCGGGATGCATACCTCTCCCTTTTGCCGGGCGAACTGTCGCATCCGGCCGCACGCGTCCTCCCGGGCGTGCGCGAAATCCTCGCCACCTGCGCCGCCGACACCCAAATCGCACAGGGCCTGCTGACGGGCAATATACAATCTGCCGCCGAAAAAAAACTGCGGCACCACGGATTGTGGGACTACTTCGCGTTCGGTGCGTTCGCCGACGACAGCGAACTGCGCAATGACCTGGGACCGCACGCGCTTCTCCGCGCAGCCGCCCATCATCGCTTCCCCTTCACCGCGGCTCACGCGTGGGTCATCGGCGACACGCCTCACGACATCGCCTGCGGGAAAATCATCAACGCGCGAACGCTCGCCGTCGCGACCGGCAATTTCACGGTCGAGGCGCTCGCGCTATATGAACCGACGGCCGTGCGGGCGGACCTGCAGGACACCGCTGAAATCCTCCACCTCCTCCAAGACTAGCGATATATATCTCGCTTGCCGGCCGGAACGCGAAGCGCGGCCCGGCGAATGCGAATCCCGCCTCCGTGCTTTTTATTTGCGACCGGTTCCATCGTACCGAATAACGGCGCCGGCTCCGCTTGCGGACGCCCATACCTCTTTTTATATATGCAAAAGTTTTCCATCGCCATCGGCTCCGATCACGCCGGCTATATATTCAAGGAGATCATCAAGGCTGCACTCCTGCAGGACGGGCACACGGTCCGCGACGTCGGGACTCATTCCGAGGCGCCCTGCGATTACCCGGATTTCTGCTACCCGGTTGCGCGTGCGGTGGCCGCGGGGGACGTCCAGCGCGGGATCGTCATCGGGGGATCAGGCAACGGCGAGGCGATTGTCGCGAATCGCGTGCGAGGTGTGCGTTGTGGCGTGTGTTGGAATGAGCAGCTGGCCATCTGGAACCGCGCCCACAACGATGCGAATTGCCTTTCGTTGGGATCGAGAACCATCAGTGACGTGGAAGCCGTGGCGATCGTGCGAACCTGGCTCGCGACGGAATTCGAGGGCGGGCGGCACGTGCCGCGCATCGCGAAGATCGACCCTGCCTAATCTCTCGCACGGAAAAACCGCGGCATCAGATAGACTTTCGAGCGAGCGGCAGCATGGTGGCCGATCGTGCTTTACCGCTCCCTCGGAAAAACCGGCCTTCAAGTGTCCGCACTCTCCTTCGGGGCGTGGGTGACCTTCGGAAAACAAATCGGCGATCCGGTGGCGGAACGCCTGCTCCACACGGCCTATGAGGCCGGTGTAAACTTCTTCGACAACGCCGAGGCGTACGCCGATGGCCAGGCGGAAAAAGTGATGGGCTCGATCCTGAAAAATTCGGGATGGCGCCGCAGCAGCTATATAGTTTCCAGCAAAGTTTTCTTCGGCTACGAAGACGACAAGCCCAACCAGACCGGGCTGTCTCGGAAACATGTGTTCGAGGCCTGCCACGCCGCGCTGCAGCGGCTCCAGGTGGACTACCTCGATTTATACTTTTGTCATCGCCCCGACCCGGCGACGCCGGTCTCGGAAACGGCGCGCGCGATGCATGACCTGATCGTGCAGGGGAAAGTTCTATATTGGGGCACAAGCGAGTGGAGCGCGGAGCAAATCGCGCAGGCGCGCGAGGAGTGCGAGAACCACGGCTGGCATCTGCCCGTCGTCGAGCAGCCGCAATATAATATATTCCACCGCCGCCGCGTCGAGGACGAGTACGCGCCGCTATATCAATCCGCCGCCGGGCTCGGCACGACCATCTGGTCGCCACTCGCCTCGGGCGTGCTCACGGGGAAGTATAATACAGGCGTTCCATCCGACACCCGTCTGGCCGCGCCCGGAATGGAATGGCTGCGGGAAATGATCCTGAACGATCCAGTCACGCGCCGCAAAATCGCCGTCGTCCCGCAGCTCCTCGCCATCGCCAAATCGGTCGACCTCACCCTGCCGCGTCTCGCGCTCGCGTGGTGTCTCACGAATCCGCACGTCAGCACCGTCATCCTCGGCGCGTCTCGCGTGGAACAGCTCGAGGAAAATCTGGGTGCGATCGATGCACTGCCGCGGCTTACCCCCGAGGTGCTCCGCCAGATCGACGCGATTGCCCGCCCGCTGGCCAGCTGAGCCGGCTCGGCCGCCGACCGGTACGAGATATCGTCATGGCGTCAGCCGGAATGTATCGCTTGCCACGCTCCGGCCGGCCGCCAGCTTCGAGCACCGGACCCATGGCATTCCCGAGAACCCCGGAAATCCTCAACTCCCACGATTTACGCGCCCAGGATCTCTCGGGCAATCTCGCGGATGCGCTCCTCCGGACGTACGCGTGGATGCATCTGGCCCGCACGGCGGATAACCGAATCCTCGAACTGTTTCGCCAAGGACTGATCCGCGGAACGGTCACCGGAGGTCAAGGCAACGAAGGCCTCGTCGCCCCCATCGCCCTGCTCGCAGATAAATCGGTCGATGTCATTTCCTTCACGCATCGCGGATTCGCCGGGCATCTCGTCTGGAGCGGTCATCTCTGCGATCATCTGAATCAATATTTTGCCAACGCCGGCAGCCCCACGAAGGCGCGCGAGGGCAATATACATCACGGCGATCCCGCAGCGCGGTCGCTACCGATGATCAGTCACCTCGGCGCAATGCTCGGCCCAGTGCTGGGCATGACCGATTCACAGCGTCGGTTCGGACGCGAAGCCGTGGGCTTTGCCTTTTTTGGTGATGGCGCATCCAGCACGGGGGACGTCCACGAGGCGCTCAACCTCGCCTCGCTGCTCTCGTTGCCGATCCTGTTTGTTATAGAAAATAACAGGTACGCCTACTCGACTCCCCTCTCCGAGCAGTTCGCGGCCGGGACCGAATTATGGAAGCGCGCCGCGGGATATGGAATCGAGGGCCGTTCGCTCGACGCGACCGATGTCGAGGAAACGTTGCGCACGATTTCGCAGATGACCGCGACGGTGCGCGCCACTAAACGACCGATGCTCGTCGAGGCGCATACGCTGCGGCTGCGCGGCCACGCCGCCTATGATACAGGCCATTATCTGTTGCCCGGCGAGAGCGCGGGCTTCGCGGCCCGCGATCCGCTACCGAAATTGCGTGTGAGACTTTTGGATCTCGTCGACACCGGAACCCTCGAGTCGCTCGAAAACGAGTTGAACGCGTTCGTCGAGGAGTGCGTGCAGGTCTCGCTCAAGACCCCGCGGCCCGACAGCGCCGGACTCATCGACGATCTCTTCGCTCCTGATACTCCACGCGCGAAATGGGAACCAACGACCGGCAACGCCGAGCCGCAACTGACCTCGGCTCAGGCGCTCAACACCGCGCTCCGAAAAATCCTGAATGAGCGGAGCGAGTCACTGGTGCTCGGACAGGATATAGCAACGTACGGCGGCGCGTTCAAAGTGACCGAGGGATTGCTCAACGATTTCGGGCGACCGCGCGTTTTTAATACACCGCTGGCCGAGAGCACCTGCACGGGTTATGCGATCGGTCTGGGGATGAACGGCCAT
This sequence comes from uncultured Verrucomicrobiae bacterium, assembly GCA_963800005.1. Classification (GTDB taxonomy): domain Bacteria; phylum Verrucomicrobiota; class Verrucomicrobiia; order Opitutales; family Opitutaceae; genus CAWCZH01. The sequence goes on along the minus strand of CAWCZH010000006.1, from coordinate 1,673,339 downwards.
CGGGCCATCGAGGAATTTCAGTTTGCGGATTTCGCGACCGAAGCGACGACGCAGATCGCGCTGAACGCCGCCACTATGTATTTTCGGAGCGGCGCCGCCTGCCCCATCGTCCTGCGCTTTCCCTGCGGTGGAGGGTTAACGCTCGGATCGTTCCACTCGCAGGAACTCGAGTCGGCTTATCTGTCGATCCCCGGTCTCAAGGCGATATATCCGAGCACGCCGCAGGACGCGTTCAATGCACTGCTCGCTGCGTACGAGGATAATAACCCAGTGATCCTCTTCGAGCACAAAGGACTATATAGGCGCGGCCGGCAGAATGTGTCGTGGGATCCGAATTACCGGGACGTCTGGAATCCGAAGCACGTGCGCGCCGGCGATGATGCGACGTTTGTCACGTACGGCGAGATGACGTACCTCGCGCTCGAGGCCTGCGAATATTTCGCCGCGGAATATGGGAAAAATTTCGACTTGTTCGATTTGCGCGGGCTGTCGCCGCTGAGGCTCGAGTCCATCGACGCCTCGGTGGCCCGAACCAAACGGCTGATCGTGTTGCACGAGGGTCGCCGGACGCACGGCTTCGGTGCCGAGTTGGTCGCGCAGTTGACCGAGAGACATTTCTCCGCGCTGGAGGCGGCGCCGCTTCGCATCGGCGCGCTGGATCTACCGGTTCCATTCGCGCCCGAACTCGAGGAGGTTTTCCGGCCGACGCGGGAAAAAATCATCGACCAAATCGCCACGTGGCTGGGATGAGAACGCGCGGCCGGTCCCGCCGGGGTCGCAGGCAGGCTTATACATCTGACTATATATCCGATGCGAAACCATATATCGCTCGTCCGTCCGGGCACGATCCAGCCATGAGCCCGCCCGCCACCCTCCCGTGGGATTCGATCCGGCTGTTCGCCATGGATGTGGACGGAGTGCTCACCGACGGCACCGTTCGCATCTCCTCGGACGGCGCCGAAACGAAGGTCTTCTCGATCCTCGACGGACTCGGCCTGAAGCGTCTGGCGGCGACTCCGCTTCAGCTCGCGTGGATTTCCGGCCGCGCCTCCGGGGCGACGCTCGTTCGCGCGAAGGAACTCCATATAACGCACGTCATTCAGGGCCGCACGGACAAAATCACCGCCCTCCGCGAACTGGCCTCGCAATTGGGCATCCCCGCGCGGCAATGTATATACATGGGCGACGACGACATCGATGCGCCAGCGATGGCGTGGGCGGGGATCGGGGTCAGCGTGCCGGACGCTATGCCCGCGGCCCTCGCGGCCGCGGACTATATAACTGTCCGCCGCGGCGGACACGGCGCGGTCCGCGAGATCTGCGAATACCTCCAGGCCGCGCAGCCGGCGCTCGCGACTCCGACGCCCCCGCCATGAACCACCTGCGGCTATATATATTTCTCACGCTCGGGACAGCGGCGCTGCGAGCCGCGCCAACGCCTGCCGGTACGCCGACCACGAGCATTCCGTCCGCCACGAACTGGGAGCTGCCGATTCTCTCCAAGGAGGGATTTCATACGATGACACTGCACGGCGCGAAGGCGACGTACCACGACAACAATCGCATGGATGTGGTCGACCTCAGCATCACGACCTTCCTCGGGGGCGCGACCCCGAAGGTCGACCTCGTGCTGCTCAGCCCCGTCGCGAGTTTTTATTCGAAGGAAAACCGCGCCACGGGGAGTGACTCCGTGCGGCTGATCCGCGATGATTTCGAGGTGACCGGCCGCGAGTGGACCTATGACTATAATACGCGAACGGCGACGATCGCCCACGACACCCGCGTCGTCTTCCATGCCCAGCTCAAGGATATATTAAAATGAAACTGCGCATCGCCTGCCTTTTGCTCTATATAGTCGGGGTCTCCCTGCGCGCCGCCCCCGCCCCGGCTGACGATGCGAACACGACCGTCACCTCCACGGGTCTGACCGAGGTCGTGAGCACGGACACGACAACGACGGCAACCTTTCGCGACAACGTCGTCGTGATGGGTAACAATCTCCGCATGACGTGCGATCACCTGGTGGTGGTGGCCCGCCGCACGGGAGAGCTCGCCGCAACGATCGGGAAGCAGGATGTATTTCAATCGATGATCGCGACCGGGCATGTCGTTATATTGCAGGGCACGCGCGAGGCGGCGTGCGGACGTGCAGAAATCCTGCCGGGTGACGACAAGGTGGTCCTCACCGAGAACCCCGTCATCCGCAGCACCGACAGTACATTCGTTGCCAGTTATCCGAATGGGATGGTCACGCTGCTCCGGGGCGAACGGCGTGTGCTCGCAGTTCCCGATCCAAAATTGGGCGGCACGATGACGTTGCCGCCACTGAAGGACCTCGGCTACGATCCGGCCAAACTTACCCCGGCGGACGGCAAGCCCGCAGCGCCGGCTTCGAAATGACCACCGCTCCAGTCGCGATTTCGGAAATCTGCACGGACAAACTCGCGAAGGAGTTTGGGCCTCGCAGCGTCGTGGCCGGAGTCGACCTTCGTTTTACGGCGGGCGAAGTCGTCGGGCTGCTCGGGCCGAACGGGGCGGGCAAGACGACGACGTTCTATATGATTGTGGGCCTCATCCCGCCAACCAGCGGGCGAGTGATGCTCGACGGCCGCGAAATCACCCGACTGCGGATGAACCAGCGTGCGCGTCACGGCATCGGCTACCTGCCCCAGGAAGCCTCCGTTTTTCGCAAACTCACGGTCGAGGAGAATATACTCGCGATTGCGGAAGTCGTGGGCGTGCCGCGTCGCGAGCGAGCCGAACGCGTCCGGCTGCACCTGGATGAACTTCACCTGCTGCACGTCGCGAAACAAAAGGCGTTCACGCTCTCAGGTGGCGAGCGGCGGCGCCTCGAAATCGCGCGCGCGCTCGTGGCCCGGCCCAAGTTCCTTTTGATGGACGAGCCGTTTGCCGCCATCGATCCCATCTCCGTTGCCGAGGTGCAAAAAATTATATTGCAGCTGAAGCATCGCGGGATCGGCGTGGTCGTCACGGACCATAACGTACGAGAGACACTAAGGATCGTCGACCGCGCGTACCTGTTGCACGAGGGCAAGGTGCTCGCTGAGGGCACCGGTGATTTCCTGATCCGCGACGAGCGGGCTCGGAAATTTTATCTCGGCGAGAATTTCAACCTGTAATCGCCGCCCGACCCGGCCTCGGCGGCGAGGCGTGCGGCCGACGCGGCCGAGGTGGTTCGTGCCTGAGCGCGCCTCGTTGCTCGCGCCCGCCACTTCCTGATTTCATCCCCGGGGTAAATCCGCTAGCGTCCTCCCAATGCTCAAAGCCATCCACGGCATCACCGTCGCGCATTTCTACGAGTCGTATCGGCAAAAGCTGAAGCTGGAACTCGTGACGGGCGACGCCGGGCTGCACCGCATTATCCGGGAAGGCACCGTCAATCGCCCCTCGCTGGCGTTGACCGGCTTCTTCAAATATTTCGCGAACAAACGACTTCAGGTTCTCGGCGCCGCGGAAATCGCCTATCTGAAAACCCGGTCCCAGCGAGACCAGGTGGTCGTGTTTGAAAAGATGGCGCGGCTGGGAATTCCGTGCGTCGTGCTCACGCGAAACTTCGTTCCGACCCACCCGCTGCTCGCCGTCGCCAAGGAACTGAAGCTGCCGATTTTCCGCACGCCGATGATCACGATGAATTTCGTGAACCTCGCGACGCTCTGCATCGACAACGAGTTCGCCCCCAGCGCGACCGAGCACGCCACGACGCTGGATATAAAAGGCGTTGGCGTCATGCTGCGCGGCGACTCGGGCGTCGGAAAAAGCGAATGCGCCCTCGCGCTGATCGAGCGCAGCCACTCGCTCGTGGCCGATGACCTGACGGTCATCAAGCTGCTCGACGAGCGCGAGCTGATGGCGTCGAGCCGTCCGCTGAATCGAGGCTATATGGAATGCCGGGGCATCGGCATTATTAATATAGCGGAAATGTTCGGCGTGAAATCAATCCGGCTGGAAAAGCGCATCGACATGGTGATCTCGCTCCGCGAGTGGACGCCCGAAGTCGAGGAGGAGCGCACCGGCCTCGAGGAAAACTTTTATGAAATCCTCGGGCTGAAGGTGCCCCATATCGAGTTATATGTTCGCCCCGGCCGCGATATCGCCCGGCTCGTCGAGGTCGCGGCCCTCACGCAGGCGCTAAAGAAAATGGGCCACGACCCCGCCAAGGATTTCAACGACCGCCTTATCGCCTTCATGACCCGACAAGCCGCGGAACCGGTCACGAAAATCAAACCCGTCGAACGCGAGGAACGCGCTCCGACCGCCTGACCTGGTTGCGGCGTATCCAATAAACGGATACGCCAATCCCCCGACCGCCGCAGGAGCCCGCTCACTCCCGTATCCAGAATTCGGATACAGAGCGGGTGGCCCCCCGCTTCCTTCGGGATTGCGGGCCGCACGGGGACGCCGTCAGATGGGGAATGTCCATTTCCGCTCCCCGCCTCGACGGCCGCCGCGCCGATCAGCTGCGTCCCATCTCATTCGAGGCCAATATAGCGCCCTACGCCACAGGCTCCGTGCTCGTCTCCTTCGGCCTCACGCGCGTGATCTGTGCGGCGACGATCGAGCCCAAGGTCCCGACCTGGATGCGGCAGCAGGGCGTCAAGGGCGGCTGGTTGACCGCGGAATATTCGATGCTGCCCTACTCCACTCTCGACCGGAAGCCGCGCGATATATCAAAAGGAAAACTCGATGGCCGCACGGTCGAAATCCAGCGGTTGATCGGTCGCTCGTTGCGCGCGGTGCTCGACCTGCAGAAGCTCGGCGAGAACACGTTATGGATCGACTGTGACGTCCTCCAAGCCGACGGCGGCACGCGCACGGCCTCGATCACGGGCGCCTACCTCGCAGCTCGGCTGGCGATTCAGAAGCTCCTCGACGCCCGCAAAATTCCCGAGAACCCGCTCACGGATTCCGTCGCCGCCGTCAGCGCGGGTATATTTGAAGGACGCGATTTGCTCGATTTGAATTATCTGGAGGATCGCGACGCCGAGGTGGACGCGAATATTGTCATGACGGGCCGCGGCCAGTTCGTCGAGGTGCAGGGGTCTGGCGAGGAGTCCACATTCTCGCACCAGCAGCTGCAGAGTCTACTGCAACTGGCCGAGAAAGGCCTGAAGGAACTCGCCGCCCTGCAAACCGCATTTCTCACCAAGCAGCTTCTCGATGGCAGTGGGCTGCTGGCGCGTTAAATGCTTCGTTTTCTCCCATGACGAAACTCTTGCGCGCCCGTGGAAAACTCGTCGCCGCCCTCGCGTTTGCCTCGCTGCCGGCGCTCGCGCAAGCGCACCCGGGACACGACGGGCATGAGTTGACGTGGGACTTCGGGGCTGGTTTCGCGCATCCATTCAGCGGTGCCGATCACCTGCTGGCCATGATCGCGGTGGGCCTGTGGGCCTGGCAACTCGGCGGCCGCGCGCGGTGGATGCTCCCGGCGGGGTTCGTTTTCGTCATGGCGCTCGGCGCAGACGCGGGGCGGTCGCATTTCATATATCCGGCCAGCGAGCAAATGATGGCCGCGACGGTTCTCGTGCTCGGATTGTTGATCGCCACCGCGGCGCAACTTCCGCTCGCGGCGGGCGTCGCGGTCACCGGCATTTTCGCATTTTTCCATGGCGCCGCGCACGGCACTGAAATGACGGGGAACCACGCGTTCGCGTCCGCCGCCGGATTCCTGCTCGCCACCGCGGTGCTTCATCTGGCCGGACTCGCCCTCGGGAAATGGTCGCCGCGCATCTCTGTCGGCGCCACCCGCCTCGCAGGCGGTGCGATCGCAGCGGCCGGTATTTTCCTTCTCGCGCGGTAAGCCGCGCCGACGGAGGCGAGATTCGAAGCCGGTGCCGACCGCCGCGGCTGGAGTTGAGATAGCGGCGAAGTTCCAAGGCTTTATATGGCAGCGCAACGGTAGCTTTCCGCTTCGCTGCCCGCGTCCTCCGCAGCCCGGCGAAGGCAGACTGCCGCCGGCCGGACCGCCTATATACCGCTATATAGCGGTATATGTTTTGGCGGCTAGAGCTTGCGAACTGAACACTGCAGGTGCGGGAACCGGACCGCGAGGATCGTCCGCAACTCTCGCAACGCCACGCGCAGCCGCAGATTCGTATGCGCCACCAGCTTGATTGTCCACCCGCCGCGACGCAGCCGGCTCACGCCCACCCAGACGTCGCTGGCATGGAGGTCCGCGACCCGTTGCAACCACACCTCATCGCCCGGGCTGTCCGCGGCAATTAATACAGCATTCGCAAACGCCGTGGCGTCGCCCGAGCCGGCCAGCATCGCCAGCCTCCGGAGTTCCGCACCGCTCGGGACGAAGCGTTCCCGCAGCACCAGTTCTCCCGCGAACTCGACGCGCATCTCCAGCGCCAGGCTTTCCCATTCCCACGCTTCGCCGTGCGCGATGCGGCCAGGCACGAGGATGTCGGCGAAAAACATTTCGCCGCCCTCCTCGACGGAAATCTCGGTCGTCTGAGTATATACACAGCCACGGTGCGGTACCAGCGCCTCTGGCATGACCTCGAGCCACCCGCCTGCTTTCACCTGGAAACGTTGGCGGAACGAAGCCGAGCCGTCCCGCATCTTGAAAACCCGACTGGCGCTGGGCGTCGTGACCAGCAGCGCCGCGCCTGCGTCGACGGCGATTTCCGATTCCAGCCGATCGCCAGCGAGAATGCCTGCCGTGGGATTCACGACCTGCACGAGCAGCGTGCGTGTATCCAAATCCCAATACGGCTTGCTTATATGAAACGGCGCGCGAAACGCCTGGGCCGCCAGGATGGTTTTCCCCGCGGGGCCGACGCCCGCGCGCAGCTGGAGATTCCCCGAAAACCCGGCTCTCATCCGTCACCCCGCTGCCCGGGGCGCGAACAACACCGCGTGCTCGATCCACGCGAGCACGGCCGCGAGATTATATTCGCGCTTAAGGTCACAGAACAAAAACGGACGCGTGCCCCGCTGGATCTTCGCATCGCGCTCCATCACGCCGAGATCCGCGCCCACCAACGGAGCGAGATCAATTTTATTGATGATCAACAGATCGCTGAACCGGATCGCCGGCCCACCCTTCCGCGGGATCTTGTCCCCTTCAGCGACGTCGATGACATATATAAAGGCGTCCACGAGCTCGGGCGAAAACGTCGCGGTCAGGTTGTCCCCGCCGCTCTCCACGAGGAGCAATTGCAGCTCGGGAAATTTCACCTCAAGGGCCCGGCAGGCCTGCTCGTTCATCGTGGTGTCGTCCCGGATCGCCGTGTGCGGGCAGCCGCCGGTCTCCACGCCCGCGATGCGGCCGGGAGCCAGCGCGCTGTGCCGGATAAGAAACTCTGCGTCCTCCGAGCAGTATATATCGTTGGTGACGACGGCCATCGAAAGCCGCGAGGACAATTGCTGGCAGAGCTTGAGGCAGAGCATCGTCTTGCCGGAGCCGACCGGCCCACCGATGCCAATGCGCGGAGCACGTTTCATCGGGCAGATTTCGCGACCGAACCGCCCGCCCGCGAGCGAAAAAACGCGGCATCATCGGCGCACTCGGCGGACGGCCCGCGATTCCGATCAGTGAGCGCGGAGCGTTTCATGATATAAACAGACGCAAATCGGCGCGTTCGTGCCGGGCCGACGCAATATCGAGCCACGGATTCGACCAGCCAATTTCGTCGAACGTCACCAAGGCGCTAGCCATGACCAGCTCCGGCACCCGCGCCAGGGCCTCCGCGAGCAGTGTGTGCGCGGCATTTTGTCCGAGCCGAAGCAATTTCATCGCCGCAGCAATCAGCGCGGACAACGCGGAGTATATAATGCCCGCGAGCACCGCTGGCAGCGGCGCGCCGGCGACGCGGCCCTCGAGCGCAGCCGCCACGGGCGCGCTATATGGAAATGCGTTTACCGCCGCACGGTCTATATACTCGGCCACCAGCGGATGGGGACGCAGCGCGGCCAGGAGTTCCACGCGCTGCCGTCCAATATTCTCGCTCGCGGTCCGCGCTTCCCGCGGCGTGCGCAACGCGGACGAGAGCCGGCAGATGCTCTCGATCCGGCCCCAGTCAACGGGCTCGAACGCCGCCCAGGCGTGACGCGCGAGCGGCAGCTCCGTGCGCGATAACGCCGGCAGCACCGCCGCGGCTATATACTCTCGCAGCGAATCACGGTCCCTCACGACGTTCCCAGAGACCATCCCCTCGAGTCCGAACGAGTGGGCGTAGCTGCCGGTCGGGTAAAACGCATCCGACATATGCAGGAGCGCGCCCGCCCACGTCGCGTCAGTGCCGGTGACTGGTTCCGAGCTCATGGGATTGCTGGACGCCTCGCGCGAAGCGGCCCGGTCGAAACACGGCAATCGTCGCGCGATACTGCACCTGCAGCCGATCGAGCAGTGCCCGCATGGCGGGTTCATCGGGAGCGAGCAGGCGCGTCGGTTCCGCCGCGAGTTCGAGGTGCAGATTGCCGATGGCCCATCCGATCCCCGCCGCCGCCGAGGGCGCGAGGTCGAGCGGGATTTCCAAAACATTCTCAGGAATCTGCCGAAGTATATAGCGCGCAGTCGCGCTCTGCCAGAGCGTGTCGCCATCCCGCAATGGCTGCTCCAGCTCGCACGCGAAATCGGTGCCGTCCTCTGCCGGCGCCCGCCACCGCCGCTTCACCACCGTGGTCCGGTCAACGTGCACCGCGATCTCCGGGAGCGAGGGATCCGGCGAGAGCAGGGCCGCGCGAATGCGCCGGGGCTCGGTATCCATTTCTTGGATAGAGCCGGCTAGAACAGGAAATACCGCTGCGCCATCGGGAGCACCTTCGCCGGCTCGCAGGTGAGCACGCGTCCGTCGGCCTTCACGGTATATGTTTCAGGGTCCACCTCGATGCGCGGCAGGGCATCATTTAAAACCATGTCGCGCTTGGACAATCCACGACAGTGCCGGACCGGCTCGAGCCGGCGGCTAAGTCCCAGCTGGCGAGGACCCGTCTTGCTGCGCATCGACGCAGCGCTGACGAAGGTGAGGCATGTTTGCCGGCGCGCCAGGCCCGCCGCGCCAAACTGCGGACGATAGAACGTCGGCTGCGGCGTCGGAATCGAAGCATTGGGGTCCCCCATGTTCGCCCACGCAATAAAGCCGCCTTTCAGCACCACCTCGGGCTTCACGCCGAAAAGCGCGGGCTTGAACAATACTATATCGGCGAGTTTTCCCACTTCGAGCGAACCCACGATATGAGCGATGCCATGCGCGACGGCAGGATTGATTGTATATTTCGCCAGATAGCGCAGCACGCGAAAATTATCCGCGGCGCCATGCGACGGGCCGGACAACGCGCCGAACTGCAGCTTCATTTTGTGCGCGGTTTGCCAGGTGCGTATAATCACCTCGCCAATCCGACCCATCGCCTGCGAGTCGGAGGACATCATTGAGATCGCGCCGAGATCATGCAGGCAATCCTCCGCCGCGATCGTCTCCGGGCGAATCCGCGACTCCGCGAACGCAACGTCCTCGGGAATTTTCGAATCGAGGTGATGACACACCATTAACATATCGAGGTGTTCATCGATGGTGTTGACGGTGAAAGGCCGCGTGGGATTCGTCGAAGACGGCAGCACGTTCTCCTCGCCGCAGACGCGTATAATGTCCGGGGCATGTCCACCGCCGGCACCCTCGGAATGAAATGTATGGATGGTGCGTCCCTTGAAGGCGCCAATGGAGGCATCCACAAACCCGGACTCGTTCAGCGTGTCGGTATGTATTGCCACCTGGACGTCCAGTTCGTCGGCGACGCCGAGGCAGGTGTCGATCGCGGCGGGGGTCGTGCCCCAATCCTCGTGCAGCTTCAGCCCGATCGCGCCTGCCAGCACCTGTTCGCGCAGCGGCTCCGGAGTGCCACAATTACCCTTGCCGAGAAATCCCAGATTCATCGGGTACGCTTCCGCCGCCTCGAGCATGCGATGCAGATTCCATATACCGGGCGTGCACGTCGTCGCGAATGTCCCTGTCGCCGGGCCCGTCCCGCCTCCGAGCATCGTGGTCAACCCGGCGCTGATCGCCTCGTCGATCTGCTGGGGGCAGATAAAGTGTATATGGGTGTCGATCCCGCCCGCCGTGATTATATTGCCCTCGCCGGCCAGCACCTCGGTGCCGGCACCGACGATCATCGGGTTTTTTCGGCGGGTGCGCGGGTCTTCATATATCGATCCGAGCCCGCTCTGGATTCCCGGGTTGCCGGCATGACCGATGCCCACGATGACGCCGTGCTTGATTCCTATATCGGCTTTGATGATGCCGAGGATCGGATCGAGGATCAGTGCATTGGTGATGACGAGATCGAGCGCCTCGGCGTCGAGAGCGGTTGGCGACTGGCCCATGCCGTCGCGAATGACCTTCCCGCCGCCGAATTTGATCTCGTTACCATAGCCGCCGCCCTCCGCAATGAGGTCGCGCTCCACCTCGACGAAAAGCTCTGTATCCGCCAAACGGATACGGTCCCCCTTCGTGGGCCCGAACATCTCCGCATATTGCCGACGTGAGAGTGAGAGGGGCATGCTAGCGTTTTCCCTTCGCCGCGCGTGCGGGCGCTTTAGATTTGGTGACACGCTTTTTTGCGCCACGCGTTTTCGCCGCAGTCGCGTCGAGCGACCCGTTCACGAGTGCGTTCAGGCCGAACACCTCGCGCGCACCGGCTAACGCGACGAGCTCGACGCGCTTGCGATCACCCGCTTCGAAACGCACCGCAGTCCCCGCTGGTATATTAAGTCGGAAACCCCGCGCCGCCGCGCGATCGAAGTCGAGCGCTGCGTTCGTCTCGAAGAAATGATAATGCGAACCCACCTGGATCGGGCGATCGCCTGTATTCGCCACGTCCAGTTGTATAGTCGCCAAGCCTATATTCGCCTCGAGCGGTGGCGCTCCGGCGGGCACGATGATTTCTCCAGGCACGAGTGGCATCGGTCAGCGGATTGGATGATGTACCGTCACCAGCTTCGTCCCATCGGGGAACGTCGCCTCCACCTGAACATCGTGGATCATTTCCGCGACGCCCTCCATGACGTCCGCCGCCTTCAGGATCGTGGTGCCGAAGCTCATGAGCTCGGCGACCGATTTCCCGTCGCGTGCGCCTTCCATGATTTCATACGTGATGATCGCGATGGATTCCGGATAATTGAGCTTCAGTCCGCGCGACTGGCGGCGTCGCGCGAGATCGGCTGCGGTCACGATCAGGAGTTTTTCGCGTTCGCGCGGCGTGAGGTGCATGCGATGGCGGGACCCGTCCTTCAGCGCGACAAACCGGAGAGGGGGGCCGACGGAGAATCGGGATTTGATATTGCGCGCACGCCGGTCGCTGAGCAGCGCGCATACCAATCGCGGGCGTTCAAGATTTCGCCGCGGGCCCGCCGCCGAAATTGCCCTGCTCGGCCGCCTGGACGAAGCCTTCGGTGACACTCTTCAATTCTTCCCAGCGCGCGCGGATTTTTTCGGCTTCGTCTTTTGTGATAACATTGTCGGAAGACGCGATGGCAATGGTGGCCAGCATGTCGGCGAATTCCTGCACGATGTCGTTTGTGCTCGGGATCAGCGGGCGGCCCGCAGGAAAATTTTTCGGATTGCGAATATAAAACCCGCCCGCCTGTTCGCTCACCCATTGCGCGATGCGACTGTCGCCGGTGCTGCGGATGAGCTGGCTAACCCGATCGAGGGGACTGCTCGCGCCACTGCCGCTGTCGTCCTCGGGGGGCTCGGCCCACTTATATATCAGCGACAGTGAGACTTGGAGGTCGGCGGCGATCTGCTTCGCGCTCGTCTTCTTCAGCACCTCGCGCATGACGTCATGAGAGTCCATGGCTGGACGACGCTGCCGGAGCATAAGCGAAACGCAATCCTGACGCGGCTCGCGCTTACAAGCCGACCCCCGGCTGCGCCGACTTGCTTTTTTCGTTCCCCACCCCGGCGCTTTCTGCCAGTCCCTTCGTTCCCCATGAACATCCACGAATATCAGGCGAAGGCGCTCTTCGAAAAGTTCGGCGTTCCGGTCCCGAAGGGCGCAGCTGCCCGGTCCACGGCCGAATTTGACAGCGCGCTTGCCTCGCTGCCCGAGGGGCCGACGATGGTGAAATCGCAGATCCACGCCGGCGGCCGCGGCAAGGGGACGTTCACGAACGGCTACAAGGGCGGGGTGAAATTCTGCAAGTCCAAGGCCGAGGCCCGCGACATCGCCAGCAAGATGATCGGGAACACGCTGGTCACCGTGCAGACCGGACCCGCGGGACGGAAAGTCCAGACTATATACTTCACGGTGGCGAGCGACATCAAAAAGGAATATTATCTCGCGATCCTGCTCGATCGGAACTCCTCGCGGCCCGTGATCGTCGCCTCGACCGAGGGTGGCGTTGAGATCGAGAAGGTCGCCCACGACACGCCTGAGAAACTTTTCAAGGTCATCGTCGATCCCGCCTACGGCCTCGCCGATTTCCAAGTGCGCGAGCTCATCTTCAAGCTGGGCTTCAGCCCCGCCGAAGGCGAAGAACGCCGCGAAGCTCATCCGCAATCTCTATACCGCGTACTGGGAAACCGACGCGGCCATGATCGAGGTGAACCCGTTGATCACGACGCCGACGGGTGAGGTCCTTGCCCTCGACGCGAAGGTCTCGTTCGACGACAACGCTCTGTTCCGCCACCCGGAGATCGTTGCGCTGCGCGATCTCAACGAGGAGGACCCGAAGGAGATCGAGGCCTCGAAGTATTCCCTCAGCTATATCGCGCTCGACGGCAACATCGCGTGCCTCGTGAACGGCGCCGGGCTCGCGATGAGCACGATGGACATCATCAAGCACTTCGGCGGCAGCCCGGCCAACTTCCTCGACGTCGGCGGCGGCGCCTCGAAGGAACAGGTCGTCGCGGCGTTCAAGATCATCCTCGGCGACCCGAACGTGAAGGGTATCTTCGTCAATATCTTCGGCGGCATCATGGACTGCAACGTGATCGCGACCGGCATCGTCGACGCGGTGAAGGAGGTCGGGCTGAAGCTGCCCCTCGTGGTTCGCCTCGAGGGCAACAACGTCGCGGCCGGCAAGGCCACCCTCGCCCACTCGGGACTCACGCTCGTCTAGCGGCGACACGATGGCCGACGCCGCGCAGAAAATCGTCAAGCTCGTCGCCTGACCCGGCGGTTTTCCCTCCGCCGTCCGCATCCGACACGCTTGAATATATATCCGGTCTGAGATCAGCAACTATATACACCCGAGTATATGAGCATAAACTATAGTGGTATCGCTTTCACGCTGTATGCCGTCTCAGACATGAGCCGGGCCCGCGCTTTTTATGAAGGCGTGCTGCAGTTGCAGCCGACGATGGTATTCGGGGAGCCGGGCGGTTTCCAGTGGGTGGAATATGATATTGGCACCGGCACCCTCGCCCTTGGCTCGGGCGCGCCGGAATGGAAGCCCGGTGTGGAAGGCGGCACGGTCGCCCTCGAGGTGGAGAATTTCGATGACGCAGTCGCCGCCCTGCGCAGCGCGCAGGTAAAATTCCGGGTGGAGCCGATGACCACCCCGGTGTGCCGCATGGCGGGATTTTACGACACCGAGGGCAACAGCCTCATGATTCATCGCCGCAACTCGCCCGCCTGAGAGCGGAGTCAGTATATACGTTATATATATCACCCGCTCAGCACCCACTTTCCATGGCCATCCTCATCACCCCTGAAACGAAGATCATTGTCCAAGGCATCACCGGCGACTTCGGCGGCCGGCACGCCAAGCTGTCGCTGGACTACGGGACGAAGGTGGTCGCGGGAGTGACCCCCGGCAAAGGCGGCCAAGCCTTCGTCCACGGACCCCACTCCGTTCCAATATATAACTCCGTCGCAGACGCCGTCGCGGCCACCGGCGCCACGGTTTCTGTGATCTTCGTGCCGCCGCCGTTCGCCGGCGACGCCATCCTCGAGGGCGTCGACGCGGGTCTCGAACTCATCGTCGCGATCACTGAGGGAATTCCCGTCAAGGACATGGTTCGCGTGAAACGCGCGATGGCCGGATCGAAAACGCGGCTCGTGGGGCCGAATTGCCCGGGTATTGTGACTCCGGGCACCGGCAAGGATTCCTTCGGTGGCTGCCGAATCGGCATCGCTCCCGGCTATATACATCGCCGTGGCCACGTCGGCGTCGTCTCGCGCTCGGGTACCCTGACCTACGAAGCCGTTTTCCAGCTCACGTCGAAAAATATCGGACAGACCACCTGCGTCGGCATCGGCGGTGATCCCGTCAACGGCACGTCCCACCTCGACGTCATCAAACTGTTCAACGCGGATCCGGAGACCCACGGCATGATTCTCATCGGCGAAATCGGTGGCAACGCCGAGGTCGAAGCCGCGCGCTGGATCAAGGAGAATTGCAAAAAACCAGTCGCTGGGTTTATCGCCGGCGCCACAGCCCCGGCGGGCCGGCGCATGGGCCATGCCGGCGCGATCGTCGGCGGCGCGGAAGACACTGCCGCGGCGAAAATCGCCGTTTTTCAGGAGTGCGGGATCGAGGTCGCCGCGACGCCGAGCGACATGGCGGACGCGCTCATTCGAGCGGCCGCCGCGAAGCATATAACGCTCTCGTAACTGCGCCAGGCGGCCCAGCAAGGCCGCTCTCGTGCCCTAGGTGGCTCATCGGCCCGACGGGTAGATTGATGCGCGTAATCCGCCGGGCGAGGACCCCACGCGCCCGCAGAGGGTGCGAAACGGCACGGTAAACTCCTCAGGCCGCGCCGCGAGCCGCTGCTCCAATTCATCGAACGTCAGCCACTCTCCCGCGTCGATTTCGTCCGCTTTGAGCACAAAGGGTCCATCGTTCCACAGACGATAAACCCAGATGAATTCCCACCCCGTCGACGGACTCGCATCGAGACGGAACCAGCGCTGCGGATTGGCACCGGCGATCCCCAGTTCCTCGTGCAGTTCGCGCCGCGCGGCTGTGTCGTAGCCTTCGCCGGAGTCGACGTGACCGGAACACGCAGCGTCCCAAAGACCCGGCGACATATCTTTTTTCCACGAGCGTTTTTGCAGGAAAATTTTCCCGGCCGAGGAAAAAACGAGTATATGAACCGCGCGATGCCAGAGCCCGCGGGCATGAACTTCCGCGCGGAGCGCCCGGCCGATGACGGCGTCGCCGGCATCAACAACATCAAACCATTCCTCGGCCATCACGGGCAGCCTTTACTTTGCCGCGCGTTCATGCCCTTTCGTGCTTCCGCAAATTTCCCATGGCAAAAATTGATGTCAGCAAGGTCGCCGAGATTTTAAAGAAAAACCATATCGAGCCCGCCGTCCTGCGTCGTGTGATCGAAGAGATGAACCTGGCCGTGCAGCCGGACCCCGGTGATGACGAGAAGCCACCGTCCGTGAAGAAACAATTTGTCGTTCTCCTCAGCGATCCGGAGGGCCGCATGCCGAAGACGGATTTCGTCGGCTGGGTGCTGCAGATCCCGGAAAGCGAAAGTCCCGCGACAACGGCCGATCGCATCTTTCGCGCCTCATATGATTTCAACACGACAAAAAAGGGCCAGCTGCTGCCGGTGAAAACGGTCGGCGAAGCGGTGGAAAATGTCCCCTCGAAGTTCTTCAAGGAAGTCGACGTGTGGGTAAAGACCAAGACGCCGGTCTTGGTTCTCAAGACGGACAACGATATTCCCAAGGAGTAGCGGCGCCGATTTTATCCGCACGCCGGGATCCCGGATGTATATAACAAACCTCCATCGGCTCCCGCACCGCAGAAAGCTGTGGGTGCTCGCGGCGACGCTCGCGCTTCTGGCCGGTGGTTGCGGCCGATCGGCCCCGACCGCAGCAGCGGCGGGTGTCGCTTCCCCCAAGGCGGATCGCCCGGTACCTCAATATACTTACACGATATTAAACACGTACCCGCACGACCGCGCCGCCTTCACGCAGGGCCTCATTTTCCTGCAGGGTATATTGCTCGAGAGCACGGGCTTATATGGAAGCTCCAGTCTGCGGAAGGTGGAACTCGAGACAGGTCGCGTCCTTGCCTCGGTCCCGATCCCCGCGGAATTTTTCGGCGAGGGCATGACGGTGATCGGCGACCGGGTTTTCGTGCTCACGTGGCAAAACCACCGCGGTTTCATCTATGACCTGACGACGCTCGCGAAGACAGGCGAGTTTTCATATACCGGCGAAGGCTGGGGCCTCACGACTGATGGCAAATATCTGATCCTGAGCGACGGCACCAGCGAGATCCGCTACCTCGATCCCGCCACTTTCCAGGTCGTGCGCACCATTCACGTGACCCGCCAGGGCACACCGGTGACGCAGTTAAATGAGCTCGAGTATATAAAGGGCGAAATCTACGCAAACGTCTGGCAGACCGACTTCATCGTGCGGATCGATCCCGCCAGCGGAGAGCTGCTCGGGGTGGTTGATTTCCGCGGCTTGCTCGCGCCGGCCGATCGTGACAGAAACACCGATGTGTTAAACGGTATCGCCTACGACGCCTCGACCGACCGGCTTTTCGTCACGGGCAAGCGCTGGCCCAAACTTTTCCAGGTGCAGTTGATTGCCCGGTAGTCGGGCCTATATACAATTTCCCGTGCCCGCCTCCAAATCTTCCCCAGCGATCCTGATCTACGCCGACACCGCGCAAAGTTCCGACATGCTCTATTTCGGGCGCGTGGAGGTGCCCGATGCCTTCGTCGCCCTCAGCGCCAAAGGGAAAAAATACGCCGTCGTGAGCGCGTTGGAATTCGGGCGCGTGAAAAAAGCCTCGGATTTTGACGTCGTCCTGCCGCTCGAAAACTACCTCAAGAAGGCGAAGGAAGTCTGGCCGCAGCGGCGCCCGGGCGCGGCCGAGACTATATTCCTGCTCTCGAAGGAGCTCGGCGTGCCGAGTCTCGTGGTGCCGGACGATTTTCCTGCGGGCGTATATGTAAAGCTCTTCGAGCTCGGCCTGAATCTGGAGACGGCCAACGGGCCCCTTTTTCCCCAGCGCGAGCGGAAGCGTCCTGATGAGGTCGAGGCCCTGCGCGCGGGCAATCGTTGTTCGGCTGCCGGCATCGCCGCTGCCGAACGCGTGCTCGCGGCGAGCCGGATCAAGGGCAACAAGCTGCTATATAAAGGCGAGGTGCTCACGAGCGAGCGGCTGAAATTTGCGATCGAAGTCGCGTGCCTCGAGACCGGTGGCGTTTCAAGCAACACCATTGCCGCCGGCGGCGATCAAGCGTGTGATCCGCACGGACGTGGCACCGGGCCGTTGCGCCCGAACGAGCTGATCATTGTCGACGTATTCCCGCGCCTGAATGGCAGTGGCTATTACGGCGACATGACCCGGACCTTTCTGCGGGGCCGGGCCAGCGACGCCCAACGCAAGTTGGTCGAAACGGTGCGCGCGGCGCAGCTCGTAGCGTTGAAAAGTATCAAATCGACGGTGAGCGGCAGTTCCGTGCACCGCAAAGTCGTCGAGCTGTTTGAGTCGCGCGGTTTCGAAACCAAAGCGACACCCAGCGGCTCCGTCGGTTTTTTTCACGGAACGGGCCACGGCGTCGGACTGGCCATTCACGAAGCGCCGCGCATCAGCGGGTCGATTGATTTCACGTTGCGCAAGGACAGCGTCGTCACGGTCGAGCCGGGACTATATTATCCCGGACTCGGCGGGTGTCGTATCGAGGATGTCGTCCAAGTGACGGATGGCCCGCCGAAGCTGCTTTCCAAGTTTCACTATAACTGGGAAATCCGCTGAGTCATGAAAGGCCTGCCCGCCCTGCTGAAAAAGATTTCCGGGCTGCGCGTCCTGGTGGTGGGGGACGTGATGCTCGACCACTATATATGGGGCGATGCGACCCGCATCTCGCCCGAGGCGCCGGTGCCGGTCGTTGATATAGCGCGGGATTCGTGGACCGCCGGCGGCGCGGCCAACGTGGCGCTGAATATTGCGTCCCTGGGCGCCCGTTGCGGGCTGGCGGGGTTTTTCGGGGATGATGAGGCGGGCACCCGGCTGCGGACGATACTGGCCGCCCAGAAGATCGACGCGTTCGGCACCGCGGGTGCCGGGGCAACGATCGTGAAAACGCGCGTGATGGTGCAGCACCAACAGCTCTGCCGGCTCGACCGGGAATCAGCCGCCGGTGCCTATACCTGGGACGCTGCGAGCGCGGACAAATTGCTCGGTGAGGAGATCGAGCGCTCCCACGCGGTGATTTTTTCTGACTATGCGAAAGGCGTGCTGACGGATGCGGTGGTCGCGCGCGTGACGCAACTTGCTCGGACGGCCGGGAAATTCATCGCGCTGGATCCCAAGCCGAAGCGTTCCCTCGCGTTTCACGGATTGGATTTGATCACGCCAAACAAACGCGAGGCGCTGCAGCTCTCGGGCATCGAGACCAACCCGGCCGCGGACTTTCCTGCGCGCGAGGTGTGCGCTCGACTGCACGAGATATATCAAACGAAATATCTCGTCATCACGCTGGGCGAGGACGGGATGCTTCTCAGCTCCTCGGGGAAAATCCTCCGCACCATCCCGACCGCGGCCCGCGAGGTATATGATGTCTCTGGAGCAGGCGACACCGCGCTCGCAGCGCTGGTGCTCGCGCTCACGGCCAACGCTTCCCTCGAGCAGGCGGCGCATTTCGCGAACGCCGCGGCGGGCGTGGTCGTCGGCAAGCTTGGGACGGCCACCGTCACGCCGAAGGAACTCACGGAATACGTGTCGCGCGCGCCATGAGCCGGGCGCTCTTTCTCGATCGCGATGGCACGCTGATCGTTGACGGAGTATATTTAGCTGATCCGGCGCGCGTGGAATTGATCCCATCGGCACCGGAGGCGCTGCGTGAGGCGCGCGCGCTCGGCTATAGACTTTTCCTTTTCACCAACCAATCGGGCATCGGCCGCGGATTCCACACGATCGCCGACACGCATCGGGTGAACGCGCGACTCGAGCAGCTGCTCGGATTGCCGCACCCCGCGTTCGACGATATATGCATCGCTCCGGAAGCGCCGGATCAGCCCGTGATATATCGCAAACCCTCCCCGCGCTTCATATTGGAGAAAATCGCGGAATATGATCTCGACCCGGCGCAATGCTGGATGGTCGGGGATTCCGCCGCGGACATCGGCGCGGGCCTTGCGGCGAATATCAAAGCGGCCGCGGTCAGGACGGGGAAAGTGGACCCGACGTCGCTCCCGATCGTGCTCGAAAATGGCGTGCCCGTCTTCGTTGATATAGGCGCGTTTGCGGCGGACCTGAAAGCACGTTCGTTATCCGATGCCCGAACTCGCCGAGGTTGAATTCTTTCGCAAGCGCTGGCAGCAGGGCGGCGCCGGGAAAAAAGTCATCGCACTCAACGTGCACCCCCGGGCGCGAGTTTTTCGGGGTCTCGACGCGGAAACGCTGGTCACGGCTCTCACAGGCGAAAAAATCCTGAGCTCGGAGGCGTCCGGAAAACAGCTTCTGTTCCGATTTTCCAGAGACAACTGGCTTGGCGTTCATCTCGGGATGAGCGGCGAGCTCACGGTCGGTCCGGCGGATCATATCGAGGACAAGCACGATCACTTGATATTGCGAACCGAGGCGCACGCGTTGGTGTTCAATGATCCACGCATGTTCGGACGCGTCCAGTTTGCGCATGGCCCGGAGGCTCCCTCGTGGTGGACGTCGCTGGCGCCACCGATCCTTTCGAAGTCGTTCACCGTGCAGGGCGTCGCCGATTTCCTACATCGCCGGTCGCGCGCGCCGATCAAGGCGGTGTTGTTGATGCAGGAGCGGTTTCCCGGTATAGGAAACTGGATGGCGGATGAAATTTTGTGGAGGGCCGGCGTCCATCCCCGCCAGCCCGCGGGTTCGCTGACGGCCGACGAAATTAAGAAAGTATATAGGGAATGCCGGTCCGTCGCGCGGCTGGCGCTCGATACGATCGCGGGAAAGGGCCGACAGCTGCCGAAAAAACTCAACGTGAATATACCGCGCTCGTGGTTGTTTCGCCATCGCTGGAGCGCGGGCGGCACCTGCCCGCGCACGGGCGAGCCGCTCGCGTATGCGACGATTGGCGGACGCACCACGTGCTGGTCCCCGGCGCGCCAGCGCCTTCATAAATAGATGCCGCCTTCGAAGCTACGTCTCGACGAATTGCTCGTGCAGCGGCAGCTCGCGCCGACTCGTGCCCAGGCGAAAGCGCTGATCATGAGTGGACGAGTGCGGCATGGGACGGATCGACTGGATAAACCAGGAAAAGAATTTCCGCTGGAGGTGGAAATATATATCGACCAGCCGCCGCGTTTCGTGAGCCGAGGCGGCGAAAAGCTCGCCGGCGCCCTCGAGAAATTTGCGATCGACCTGCGTAATGCGCACGTGCTGGACGTCGGCGCCTCCACCGGGGGTTTCACCGATTGCGCGCTGCAGGCCGGCGCGACGGATGTGGTCTGCGTCGACGTCGGCCGCGCGCAGCTGCATCCGAAACTGCTCGCCAATCACCGGGTGACGAATTTTGAGAAAATAAACGCACGGAACCTCGAGCCGTCCGCACTGCCTCGCCAATCTTTTGAGGCCGTGGTCATGGATTTGTCGTTTATATCTTTAACGGCGGTGTTGCCTGCGGTGTGGCCGGTCGTGGCGGCAGGAGGGTATCTGATCGCGCTGGTGAAGCCGCAGTTCGAGGCGGGAAAAAAAGAGGTGGATAAAGGCCGCGGAGTCATTCGCGACGTCGGCGTGCAAGCCGCGGCCCTCGCGCGCGTACGTGATTTCGCGCTGGCAGTACTGCCCGGGGCGGGTTTGGTGGGAAGTATGGAGTCGCCCATCACCGGCACCGATGGCAATCGGGAATTTCTGATCGTGCTCACGAAAAAGGCAGCCCCGCCTTCGCGCTAATGTATATTTGTCCCCCAGCCCTTTCGACCGCAACCCCCCGGCCCCGCGCCGCTATATGAAACGCATCCGCAAAATGGTGTTCGTGGTCAACGAGGACAAAGAGGGCGCCGCCGAGCTGGCTCGCGAACTCGCGTTCATCGCCAAACAGGAGCACGTCAAGGTGAGGCAAATATCCCGGTTTCCCCTCGCCCGCGGCTACCTCCGCGGCGCGGATGCGTGCTGTGTCATCGGCGGCGACGGAACCCTCCTCGGCGTCGTGCGCGAAGCGACGGTCGACCAGGTCCCGATTATCGGAGTGAACCGCGGCAGCCTCGGCTTCCTCACGACATTTTCCGCGGATGAGGCCCGGGCTCAGCTGGCCCGACTTCTTTCCGGGAATTTCCAGCTGTCCCACCGATCCGTGCTCGAATGCTCGACCGGGGCTGGACCGACCGACCTCGCGCTCAACGATGTATTGATCAAGGAAGAAAGAAATTCCCGGCTCGTTCGACTCGAGGTTTTTGCTGATGGCGAGCTCGTCACCGACTATACCTGTGACGGTCTCATCTTCTCCACCCCGACGGGCTCGACTGCCTATAACTTGTCTGCGGGCGGCCCGTTAATACATCCTGCGGCCGACGTGATCGCGATGACGCCGATCTGTCCGCACACGCTCAGCAATCGCTCGATTATATTTCGGGACAAGGTGAAATTGCGGATCTTCAATCGCGGGGAGGGCTCCAAGCTGCTCGTCGCGATGGACGGACAGAGAAACTTGAAAGTCATTGCAGGCACTCCCGTGGAGATCTCGATCTCCAAATTGCGCCTCCCTCTGGTACAGGGCCCCGACTATGCACATTTTTCAGTGGTGCGGACGAAGTTGAAATGGAGCGGCGGCTTCATCGAAAAGAAATAGCATTTGCGCGCAGCGCCCCGGCGGACGCCGCTGTATCCAAAAAACAACTACACCGCTCGCCCGCCAGACGGGCGGGCCGCGGGTGAAACCGCGAAAGCCCCGGCAAGCTGCGGCCGGGGCGATATATAGAACAGCCGGCGCGATTATTTCGCCTCGGGATCCGCCATCTTCTTCTTCGCGGCGCGGTCAGCCTTGGCTTTCGCCAGATCCGCTTTCCACGTCGCTTCCTCGTCGGCGTCGAGTTTGCCGTCGTGGTTCTTGTCGTACTTGTTGAGCACCTTCTGCGTGATCTTGGGCTCCTTCGGCTTCTTCTCGGTATCGTCCGCACGCATCGCGGGCACGGTCAGGGCAAATCCGACCAACGTGAGGAGCAGCACTAACTTTGACACTGGATTATATTTCATAGGCTTTGGTTCGCGGAGACGGAATTGTCGCCGCCGATGCATTGTGGGGGAGGCGCGCGCCGAATCGCGGAGACAAACGCCCATAGCCGAAGTATATAGCGAGAGAAGTCGCAGCGAGGCTGCGCCGGTCTCCCGGCGTCCCCGAAATGACGTGGCGGCGGACGCGCTCCCCCGTCGCCACCCACTCGTCGCCAGCGGAGCGGCTAAGCCACAGCGGCTGTAACCTTGGCCTCGGGACGAACCACGAGCTGCGTGCGGCGCGCGACCTGAAAGCGTTGTCGCGCGAACTCTGCCAAATCCGCAACCGTCACTCCATCGACACGACCGTCGTAATTTTTCCAGTCGTTGATCGGCTGGCCCTGCAACGCATTCAGCGCCGCCTGCATCGCCCGCGAGGCATTCGTCTGGAGGCTCTGCCGTCGGGCCGCTTTGAGTCGCGTCCGGCAGCGACCGATCTCTTCCGCGGAGATATCGCCAGCTTGAACTCGACGGATTTCGCGGTCGATTTCCGCCAGGACATCACCTTCACGCCCGGGCTGCGTGCCGGCCATGAAATAAAACATGCCTGTATCCAAACCGGTGATACGGCCGGATCGAACAAAGTATGCCAGGCCGAGTTCCTCGCGGACGCGCTCGAAGAGGCGCGATGCCATGCCGCTGAAAAGTTCATCAGCGACTTCCGCGATATATGAATCGACGGCGTTGACCGCCGGGCCAGGGAACGCTTGGAGGACGACGGCCTGCTCGCGTGGCACGATCTCAATATAATCTCCGACGGCGGCGGGAAATATGAAATCCGTGCGCGGGATTTCGGGAGCGGCGGCCGCGGGAAATTTGGAGAGGAAGGCCCGAAGTCGCGGCAGAAGTTTTGCGTCGCGGAACGAGCCGGCCACGGCGAGCACGACGTTCGGCCCGACGGCGAGGCGGCGGTGCAATTGCGCGAGGGACGCGGGCGATAGCGCCTTCACACCTGCTTCGTCGCCGTGGGCGTCGAGTCGCATCGCGTGCTGCCCGAAGAATTTCGCGCGCAGATTTTTCCGTGCGAGGGTGACGACATCATCGAGATCCTCCTGGAGGCCGGCGAGCTGTGCGTCGCGTTCCACCGCGAACGAGCTCGGAAGAAAGCGGGGCGAGAGACTCGCCTCCTCGAGAATCGAGAGCGCACGATCGAGGTCCGGGGTCAGCACCTCGAGACCCAGGCCGATGCTGTTGTTTCCGGACACCGGATAGAATGAGCCACCCACTTCCTCAATATATTGCGCGACCTGCTCGCTCGAGCGACTCGCGGTGTCCTTCGTCAGCATGGTCGCGAGCAGCGCCGTGGCCCCGCGCTCCGCGGGATTTTCGAACAATGGGCCGCCCTGCATCAGCAAGCGCAGATGTATATTAGGCAACCGGTCTTCATGCTGGAGCAACAGGCGCGCGCCGTTCGCGAGCTTGATTTCAGAGAAATCCGGAATGCCGGAGGCGACGTTTCGCGAAACGGCGAGCGTTGGAACTTTTTCGCGCGGATTCAGCGAAACGGTTGTGAGGTGCTCGGGCACGAGATAGCGCCGCAGCACCGTTCGCAGCTGCGCGGGTGTGGCGGCGCTCAGCTGATCGAAATACGCTTTGCTATATCGAAGGTCGCCGACGACCACCTCGGCGGAACCGAGGCGCGAAGCCTGGCCGCTCATCGTCTTGCGACTGCTGATTTCCCCCACGACGAGCTGGCGCACGGCCTTTTTTATTTGGGCCGCTGTGAAGCCTTTCACCCGGCAGCGCTCGATAACACGGTGAATTTTCGCAATCGCTGCGTTGCGCTTGTCACCGTCACCCGTGAAGCCGATGCAGAAAAGTCCACTCGATCCCGGATTCCAGCTCGATGCATCGATCGAATGTACAAGTCGTGCGCGCTCGCGAATCTCCTGCCAGAGGATCGAGCTCTCGCCACTCCCAAGAATCATTGATATAAGATCCAGGAGCGGTGCATCGGGGTGCGTTAGCCCCGGAATTTGCCAGCCGAGCGCCGCGCGCGTGATCTCTACATCCTCGAACCGGTGTGACTCGCGCGCCGCGAGTTGCGTGGGCTCGTCGGGCACATAGACGGGGGCCATGGGGCGCCGGCTCGCCACGCCGAAATGCCGGGCAACCGCCGCCTCGGTCGCGGCGAGATCTATATCTCCCACGATCGTGACGACGAGGTTGTTCGGCACGTATCGCTCCTGATAATATTCGAGCAAATCCCCGCGACTCACCTCCGAGAATACATCGCGGTGACCGATGATTGGCTGCGCGTACGGATGCACCCGGAAGCTGGTGGTGAACAATGCGTCCCACAGGCGTGTGTCGGGTTCATCACGCGTCATCGCAATCTCGCGCAGGATCACATCTTTTTCCCGCGCCGTTTCGTCTGCGGGCAGGGTCGAGTGCAGCACGGCGTCAGCCAGCAATTCGATCGCCACCTCGGTATGCTCGCTCGGCAGGTCAATGTAATATACAGTCCGGTCGAAGGTAGTATATGCGTTGATATATCCTCCGTGGGCCTGGACCGTGGCGGAGATTTCGCGGCCCGCGCGATGCGTCGTGCCCTTGAACAACATATGCTCGAGGTAGTGCGAGAGACCGGCGCCGAGGCGTGCGCCCTCGTGCACGCTGCCGGTCTTGACCCAGACCTGGACCGAGGCGAGGGCGGCTGAGCGATCTGCCTTGAGCAGGAGCACGAGGCCGTTGGGCAGGACGATTCGCGATATATCTTCCGCCCAGAAAGGCTGAAGGAGACGTAGATCGCTAGCGACAGAAGACAGTTTGGGCATGACGAGAATATATGACGCGAACGGCCGGCCGCCGTTCGTTCGCTCAGGCGACCTCTGACGTCGAAGCGCGGCGGCGCGTGCTGGACGAGGCGGGCAGGAAGGGCTTCACGAAAGCCTCGTCGAATGTATAGGTATCGGCGAAATCCTCGCGCTTGTCGCTCTCGGTTTTCGAGAAAACCTTATAGTCGATGAGATTGAAAACGATCTCGCCGAAGTCCCGGCCCCGACGAATCCCCCACGCGTTCAGCACCGTTTTCGCGAGTGGACCGAACTGTTCGAGGGCGTAGTTCTTCAAGCCGTCGAGGAGTTCGGGTCCAGAAACGTGCCGGGACTTCTCCGCCCGGCTTGGATCCTTTCGCCGCAGTTCCTTAACCGTCTGGTCAAGTCCCAGGCGGACGAAGTTATATGCGTCGCGCCGGAAGCGCGGGTCCTCTTTGCAGATCACGCTGATGGTCTCGGAAAAATCCGGAGGAGATTGCATGTGGGCTATACGGAAAAAATGACACACGGGCGGCCACCGTGCAACCTCAGGGCAACGCTGATTTCGGCTATATGAGTGAAAATCCCGCGGGTAAGTTTGAACTCGCCTTGCTTCGTAAGATTAGTTACCTTTCCGTGAACAATGATCGCTTCGACGCAGACGAATCATCCCCTCAGCACCAATCCATCCGATCCGGATAATCGGGGTGCGTTGGAAGTCGCCACAGGCAGTTTGAAGCAAGCGGGATTGCGGATCACGCAACCGCGCCTCGCCATTCTCGCCGCTCTAAAAAACCGCTCGCAACCGGCCAGCATCGAGCAAATCCATGCTGATGTCGGCGCCGCCACCTGCGATCTTGTGACTGTATATCGCTGCATGGCCGCCTTCGAGGAAATCGGACTCGTGCGGCGTGCCTTTTTTCATAATGGCACGAGCCTATATGAAATAAATCTCGGCCAGCCCGTGCGCTACCACGTGGTCTGCAAGGCTACGAATCAAGTCGAGGAGCTCGACGAGACGACCTCCTCGGAACTGCGCGCGGCCCTTGGACAGATCGAGGAGAAGCTCCGGGCGCGTGGATATAGCGACGTCGGCCACATTGTAGAATTCTTCGGCGTCGCGCCTCGCGTGCCGAACCGCCAAGGCGCCCCAGCTTCGCCGGCGACTTCCGTCGGCCGCTAATCCCGAGAGCTCGCGGGCGGGAATCGCCCGGGGTAGAGTATATAGCGCCGGTTCTTCCGATGCGACGTTGTATCCGTTTGGCGGATACACGAGATCGCTCTAGCTTTGGCCTCCTGGCCGCCCGGGAGCGCGGCGAACTTCCCGCCTACGCGAGCTTGGAAGCCGAGTATAGTTCGGCCACCTTCGGCCAGCTGATCACACTCCAGAATGCCGCCACATAATCGGCCCGCACGTTCTGATGCTTCAGATAATATGCGTGCTCCCAAACATCGAGCCCGAGCAACGGCACGGCTCCATCGCTGATTGGCGAGTCTTGGTTAGCTGTCGAGACCACGGCGAGCTGGCCCTTTTTTAGGACCAGCCAGGCCCACCCGCTGCCGAAGCGCTTCATCGCGGCATCCGAGAATTGCGATTTGAATTTGTCGATCGAACCGAACCCTTCGGCCAGTGCAGCTCCAAGCGGAGCCACCGGATCGCCGCCCGCGTGCGGCGCCATCGTCGTCCAGAAAAAACTATGGTTAACATGTCCGCCGACATTATTGCGGACGGCCGTGCGGATTTTCTCCGGGACCGCGTCGAGATTCCCCAGCAACTGTTCTGCGGTGAGCTTCCGAAGATCAGGATAATCCGCGAGTGCGTTGTTCGCGTTCGTTATATAGGCCTGATGGTGTTTCGTATAGTGAATCTCCATCGTGCGAGCGTCGATGTGGGGCTCCAAGGCGTCGTAGGCATATCCGAGCTTCGGCAGCACAAACGGCTGCGGGATGCCACCGGCCCCGATCGTAGACTGAGCAGTGGACGCTAACGTCTGGGCGCTGCTGCGGACGGCCAATCCCACGAGAGCGGCAGTCGCGCCTAATTTCTTGAGGGCGGTTCGGCGGGAGTAACTTTCAGGAGAGGACGGTTGCATGTCGCGACGCTACGCCGGCACCAGAAGCCTGCAAGCCCGCGCCGCCCAGGACGGCGCCGCCCGGCCGCGAAGCTTGCCAAAGTGCGGCTGCATGGGCATTGCCATGCCCGCGATGTCCCACCCCGTTTCGCGCCGCACCGTGCTGCGGGCTCTGGCCGTCGCGCTCGCCGCTTCCCCAACTCTCGCACGCTCGCAACCGTTTATGAACCAACTTGGAGCCAATGTGCGACCACCCGCCGCGCCGGCAGGCGCGACGTTTTCGCAGTCGGTCTGCCGCTGGTGTTACCCGAAAATTTCGCTCGAGGATCTGGCGACGAGCGCACAATCCATCGGACTGGCGTCCATCGAACTTCTCGATCCGCCCGACTGGCCCACGGTGCAAAAACACGGCCTCACGTGCGCGATGGCCAACGGCACCATGACCATCAAACGCGGGCTGAACCGGCTCGAAAATCATATATCGATCGTCCCGTCGATGCAGAGGCGAATCGAGGAATGCGGCGCTGCGGGGATTCCGAATGTTATATGTTTCTCCGGAAATCGCGACGGCCTCGACGACGCGAAAGGCTTGGAAAATTGCGCGACGGGCATCCGGCAGCTCGTCGGCGCCGCTGAGATGCACGGCGTGACGCTCTGCATGGAGCTCCTGAACTCGAAGGTGGATCACCACGATTACATGTGCGACCACACCGCTTGGGGCGTGGAGCTCGTCCACCGGGTGGGTTCGCCGCGCTTCAGGCTGCTATATGATATATATCATATGCAGATCATGGAGGGCGATGTCGTTCGAACCATTCAGACGCACCACGCGGAGATCGCTCATTATCACACAGGCGGAAATCCCGGTCGGCATGAGCTCGACGAGACCCAGGAGCTATATTATCCCGCAATCATGCGCGCGATCCACGCGACCGGTTTCCGCGGATACGTCGCGCAGGAATTCATCCCGACCCGCGATCCCATCGCGTCGCTGCGGGAGGCTGTGGCACTGTGCCGCACGTGACCATGACGACCCGACCTTCGAGAAATATAGTGCGGAGCAGCTCCGCTGGAAGGAAGTTCCTCCGGCTAGGCCTCGTTGCCATCGGCGCGGCAGCGGTCGCGTCCGCAGCCAGCAACATATACGGGGCGTTTGTATTGATCGAGCGCTCAGACGAACAGTCTTTGGGCATCACGCGAAACTCGATTGTGGGATGGTATACCGGGATTTTCTTCGCGGGTCTGGCATTGATATATCTCGGCCTGCGACGGGTCCGCTGAGCTCGCGCAGTGAACCGGCCGGGGCAGATCCGGTCCGTCCTACCGTGAACGTCGCCTTCCTTCTTTCCCCGGCAAAGGTGAGCGGGGCCAGGGCCGGATTATTGCTAAACCCGCGGGCTGGTTTCCCGCTCGCGCGACAGTTTCAAAGCGAGGGCCTCACGCTGGCTGACGTCTTCACATTCGCGAGCGGACTCTATTTCCGAGGCAAGATCACCTACGCGCGAAAATTCGTGCGGCCTGATCACGGAGACGAAATCCGGGTGATCACGACGAACGCTGGGCTGGTCGATCCGACGCTTCATATAAAACCGGACGACCTACGGGCGTTTGGAGATGTCGACATCGAGGTTGATGATCCGCGTTACCACCAGCCGCTGCGTCGCGATGCCATGGCACTGGCGCGCCAGCTGGGAAAAGATGGCCGGGCCGTGCTCCTGGGCAGCATCGCGACTGCAAAGTATCGCGATATATTATTGGAGTGTTTCGGGACCCGGCTGCTGTTTCCCGCGGAGTTTGTCGGGCGCGGTGACATGAGCCGCGGTGGGCTGCTGCTGCGTGCGGCGCGTGAGCAGGCGGAACTCGCGTATATACCGGTCGCAGGCGCCATGCTGACCGGAAAGCGGGCGCGCCGAATCTCGCAACTCACATCGGTCTCCGAGGAACCGCCGAAGACTGCTCAGGACCACCCACCGAGCAAGGGTCCAAGAACCGGCCGCCAGCGCCGCGGCCGGTAGTCGGTTCGACTCACTCTCCGCCTATATAATATTTACCGGATTGGTATACATCCGCGCGTACCCTCGCGCGGACGCGGCCAATCGACGGATGCGGAGGCCTCGGCCCGCGCTGCAGGCAGATCAACCATTCGGCCAGCCACGAAACTCGGCGGCGGACGGCACTCGGACCGATAATCACGTCGGCCCGGTGAATAGTATATACGGCCCAGGCGTCAGCTGCACCCGAACGTCGAGGGCTCCGTGCGCCAACGGGACATTTCACGGCGCATGCCGCGGGCGCGTGTGGCCCGCGCGGCGGATTGTGTCGGCCCAGGACACGGGCAAAAAAAAGCCCCGGCACTGGGCCGGGGCTCTGAGAGTCTATATAGAACGAGGTTACTTGCTCGCTACGGTCGCCGGCATGCGGGTCAGAGAGCTGTTGCTCGCACGGGCCGCGATCTGCTGCGTGATCCGCTGGATTTCGAGTTCGGCGTTGCGGCGATCGACCTTGGCGCGCTCGACCTCCTTTTCGGTGTTGAATGCGTCACGGGAGACCTGCTCGCGCATTTTGTGGAGATTATCCAGTTCAAGCTCGAGACGGGCCACTTCCTTGGCGGACTTGTCGCCGGCAGCGAGCGCCTTGTCCATTTCGCCTTTAATCTTCGCGCCCTCATCGGCGTATTTCGCACGCTTGTCCGACTCGGCCTTGGCGTCTGCTGCGGCGCGTTCGTCGGCACGCTTTTGCGCGTCCGCGCGAGCTTTCTCTTCGTTCGCCTGCTTCTTCGCCGCTTCGGCAGCCTGTTCCTTTCGGACCTGCTCGGCGCGGGCGGCTTCCTTTCGCTCAGACTCTTTGACCTGGGCGAAATAGAAGAACAGGAATACTCCGGTCATCGCAGTGACGGAGACAACGTACAGCCACTTTTTCATTAGATAGGTAGTTCGAGATTATTTCTTGGGAGCAGCTGCGGCGGCAGCGGCCTTCGCCGCAGCGTCATCCGCAGCAGCGATCTTGTCCATCACCTCGGTCAAGCTTTTGGCGTTCGCCTCAGCCCGTTTCACATACTCACGCAGGAACGCCTGCTCGTCCGACGCGTTCTTTTTCTCCTCTTCGAACCGCGCGATCTCCTTCTTCGTCGCGTCAACATCGCGAGAAAGGCGCTTCACTTGGGTGTCGAGTTTGTCTTCCTCGATCAGCGCCTTGTTCTTGGCCTGAATGAGAGCTTCGCGGTCATCACGGTCCTTCGCGGCCTGCGCTTCCTTGGCGGCACGCTCGGCCTTACGGCGGTCCTGCTCGGCCTTGGCCTGCTCGACGGCTTTAAGCCGCTGCTGGGCCTCAGCCTCCTGACGTTCGATCTTCTGCTTCCGCGCCGCGTCGGCAACCGCTTGGAGCTTCGCGTCGTATGTGGAACTAAAGTTCCAATATAGAACGCTGAAGATAATAAGGCCCACCAGAGGCGCGAGAAAATAGACGTAACTTTTCTTCATTGGAGATGCTTAAACTTTTTTGGTTTCCGCGGCTTTGCTTTCGGCGTTGTTCTTACGTTCCTCAAGCGAGTTGAGGATCGCCTTCTTCAGCTGCGGCAGCTGCTTGTCCTTTGCGGACTCGGGATATTTTTCCGCTTTCGTGATCGCGTCCAACGCGTCGTCGAGCTGACCCAGTTCGAACGAGGTCCAGGCGACATACATCGCGGCCACCGCGGGTTTGTCGCCGCCACCTTTCTGTACCGCCGACTTGTAATGTATATTGGCGTTTTTCGTGTCGTCCAGGCTTGTATATATCTGACCCAGCTGAAACTCGAGCTGGGCTGATTTCGGAAACAGGTTGATCGCCTCCTTGAGCACCGACGCCGCCTGGAGATCTTGGTTGACCTGCTGGTACGCGTACGCGAGGAGAAGCCAATTCTTCACGTCGGACTCGATGGTGCCGTTTTTCAGACCGGCATAGAGCAACTCCGTGGAGCGACCGAACTGGCCGGCGAGCGAGTAGATCGTGACGAGATTATATTGGTCCTTGGGAGATTTGAGGAGACCATACGCCTGCGCGCGCTCGATCGTGTTGATCGTGCGTATATAGTATTCCTTCTGGACCGCTTCGTTTTTCTCGTTCTGGGCAGCCAGAGTATTATAGGTACCCATGAGCTGCTGCCAGTAGTTGAGCTTGGTCGGGTAGGCCTTGACCAAGAGCTCGAGAATCTCGGCCGACTTCTGGATGTCGCCTTCCTGCTGCAGCGCGAAATAGAGCAGTTGATACATGCTCTCCTTGGGCTTATTGGTCAACAGAAGTGCTTTTTCAACTTCTGCACGCGCTTCCTTCACCAACGGGAGATCGATCTTTTCCGGATTGGCGGACGCTTGGTTAACCAGAACCGAAGCGTAGAAAAGCTCGGCGTCAGCGTTTGGCTTTGGCGTCTCCGCCAGCCAGCGCTTGAAGTAGCTCGCCGCCTTCGCGAAGTATTGCTGCTGCAGGGCGGGCGTCTTGCTCTGAGCTGTCGCCTCTTGGGAGTAGAGACGGGCGATAAGATCGACCAGCATCAACGTCTGGCTCTTGTCGAAGAAGCCCTTCGCGTCCGAGATTTTCAGGGATGTTTCGAGAGGCTCCAGCGCGTTGGTATAGTCTTCCTTCTGCAGCAGGATCTTACCCTTGGTCTGCAGGATTTCAGCCATATCATAGCTGTCCTTCGGAAGCTGGGGAATGAGTGAATTGAGAGCAGCGAGCGCTTCGTCCCACTTATTATCTTTAAGAAACGGAGCGATCTTCGTGAAAGTCTCGGACGCCTTTTCACTCAAGCTGGGGGGCTCGGCTGCGTAAGCGGTGCCGCCGGCGGCAAGCAGGGCTAAACCGAGAGCCGCGGAAAGGCGGCGCAGGAACTTCGGACGGAATGTAAAAGAAAATGAGGGAGTCATCAGGAATCCTCGTTAAGGGTAAATACGATGGGTACTTGCATGTGGGTGTTCACGTTGCGACCGCCTTTGCGGCCCGGCTTGAACTTCCACTTCATCACGGCCTGGATTGCGGCTGATTCGAATTCGCGCTGCGAGGAACTCGCGGCAAACGCGTTCTGAACCGCTCCGGTCGTATCAACAATAAAATCGACAACCACGTTTCCAGCAACTCCGGCCCGACGCATCTCGAACGGATATTGCGGTGAGGCGCGGTACTTCGGCTCCGGCACTTGGTCGAGTTTGCTTATATCAAACACCTCGATGCCCTTGCCGAGGCCACCTGGGCGGCCCTCAGGAATCGTGAACACGCCCTTCGAGGGCTTGAGGCCCTCCGGCGGCGGCGGCTGAAGCTGCTGCACGAAGGAAGTATCGGTCACCAGCTGCGGAACGTCGTTCTGCATCGGGGGCGCGAAATCGATCGGTGCGACGGGCGCGTCATCGACGTCCTTCACCTCCGGCTCGTCCGGCTCCACCTTCGGCATCTCTATCTGGATAACTTTTTCCTCTTCCACAGCCTTCTTCGGCTTGGGGGGTGGCTTCCCGATGAATGCCACTCCGCCGTGGATCGCGAGGGAAATTAATATACCTATGATTAAATCGCGGCGCATGTTTTATATTATTTGCCGGTCGGGCGCACGACGGTTTCGACGGAAACCTGCTCAATGCCGGCTTTCCGGACCTCGTCAAGGGCCAGGACCGTAGCTCCAAACTTCGCGCGGTAGTCGCCAGCGATAAGGATCCGGGGACTCGCGACCGAAGTCTTATATTGCGCCAACCGAGGCGCAATTTCGTTCACTCCAATCAGTTCTTTATTCCAGTAATAGCTGCCTTGGTCGGAGACCTGTAAGGTGACGTCGTCGTTGTCTGTCTTAGGGGCGGGGTTCGGGTTTGCGACGGGCAGCTCTACTGGAACTGATTTAATCTTCTTCAGCGAAAGCGTGAAGAGGACGAACGTCGCGAGAAGGAAGAATATAACGTCAATGAGAGGTATGATCTCAATGCGCGCCTTCTTCTTGCCTTCGTCACCTCTGGAACTTGAACCTGCCATGTTGGGAAATGTAGAATCGAACCTTGCTATATAGTATCAGGTACCGGCGATCCGGGCCTGCGTTTCGATGAGCACTTTTTTGAACCCAGCCTTACGGGCCTCGTCGAAGACGTAGATCGCTTGGCTGAACATCGCGTTTTCGTCGCCGTTGATAAGAATCCGACCGTTGGGATCGAATGCATAGAACGACTTCAAACGCGCGAGGAACTCCTCACCACTGATGAAATCCTTGTCCCAAGCAATCGTCCCCTCAGCGGTGACCGTGATCGTTGCCGTGCCGGTAGGATCGCGTGGCTCGCCGGTGTCTGCCTGGGGCAGAGTCACCGGTTGTCCCTGCGATTTATTCAGCGAAAGCGTGAACAGCACGAATGTCGCGAGCAGAAAGAAGATGACGTCGATCAAGGGTATGATCTCGATACGCGCCTTCTTTTTGCCGCCGCCGCCGCCGCCTGATGATCCAGCCATGTTGATTAAGGGTTCTGAAAAGAATACGAACCGGGAGAACTTTTCTTAGAAAAAATCAGGCGGAAACCGCCTCGGACTTCTTCACCAGGATCTCGAGGGCGTGGGACGCGTCGGCGACTTCCTGCTTCGCCTGCTCGGTGCGGGCATTCAGATAATTGTAAGGAAGCAGCGCCGTGATCGCGATCGCGAGACCGCAAGCCGTGGCAATGAGCGCCTCGGCAACACCACCGGTGATCTGGCCGGCGGCCGATCCGAGATCGCCGCTCATGCTGCCGAAGGTACGCATCATTCCGGTGACGGTACCGAGGAGACCCAACATCGGGGCCGCGGTGATCACGGTGTCAAGCGTCGCCATACCCTGCTGAAAACGAGCGAGCTCCTGGCTGGACGCGCGAATGAACGCGTTCGAGAGCGAGTACTCTTTATTCGTGAGACTATATACGAGGATGCGGGCAATGAAATCCTTGCTCTGGCGGCCGAGGGCGAGCGCACCGTCGATGTCGCGCTTCTCGACGCTCTCGAGCATCTTTTCGACGACCTCGGGCTCGCGAGTGCTGTTCTCACGAATGATGAACAGGAGCCGCTCGACGACGACCGTGATACCAAGAAAGGAGATGAGGAGAATGGGCCACATAATCGGGCCGCCTTTACGAAACAGTTCCATGGGCGTGGCATCGCCGAGCAGGAACGCGAAGGGAAGACTGTGGGTGATCATAGGAGGGAGGGAGGGATGAGTTTAAGGAAATTGACTGGTCAAAAAAATATATAACACGACGAATATTCGCCGTGCGACTCAAGTAACTGCCGCTTCAGCCGCTGTAACCTTGGCGCAGTCGTGACGTCATCAAGCAGCCATTGCAGGAAGCGTGCCCGAAGCGCGAACGGCCGACAAGAGGGGAAACTTTTGATATCAGCATGTCGCTGAAAAAAAATCGGAGGGGTTAGAAACGAGCCGAGAGTGCGAACTACGGTCATCAAAACTTCGCTGTCAACTTACTTTCTTGGGAACTGGGGGAAATTATTGGAGGTGTTTTGCGAAGCGAAAATTGAAAGCGCTAAAACCATTCTGCAAATCAAGGTTTTTCCAGCGTTTCTGTCGTACCCAGAGCAGCATTACGACAGTAACGAACCCGAGAAGTGTCGTCTTCAACGCGGCGAGCGCGGGAATTTCGAGTGAGACTCGAATCGCTCTTTGGAAAATTGGCTGCCCGGCATGGAGTCGAACCATGACAAAACGAGTCAGAGTCGTTTGTGCTACCATTACACCACCAGGCAGTGAAAAGTCATTTGCGGATCTCGTGAAAATCGCGCCATAAACAATGGAGCCGGCGATGGGATTCGAACCCGCAACCGCCTGTTTACAAAACAGGTGCTCTACCATTGAGCTACGCCGGCGCGATTGGACTACCGAGATTGGATTGAGAAAAAACGTCCGTCACCTCTTCGCCGAGCCCAACGGGCGAAGCATGGTGGCTCCCCGGGGACTCGAACCCCGAACCAATTGATTAAGAGTCAACTGCTCTACCATTGAGCTAGGAAGCCAGCAACCAAGAGGAGAAAAAGCTCATGAACGCCCTCCCGATGTCAACTTCGTTTTCCGCCGGCGCATACCGGATCGCTCGCTCCAAAAATCCGCGGCGGTCGCCCTCCTCTGATTACCTGCGCCGGACTCGTCTCGGCGGACGCTCACCGCCGCCGGTGCCCGCTGCTATATACTAAAGTATATACGGCGGACGCCGCTGCGCCCGGGCCTGAAAGCTCGCGATCCGCTCCGGCCCGCCGAGCGCCCTCTATAATAGAATGTCGTGCCGTGCGGCCCGCAGGCGTGCGGCTGGTGGTGGCGCCTCCGGCATCGGCTAACGGCACCCCATTCTTCACGACCTCAGCGCGCGCGGCGCAATCCGCCCACCTTAGTATATAACGAGACTCCAGTCGCCCAGCGGTCGGGCTCCGTTAGAGCTCCCGTTTTCGAAAGCAAAACGTCCGCACCCCGCGAACGACCGTGGCACTCGGCGCCGGCCGGCCCGACCCTCCGCGGAAATGTTGGCCCGCACTCAAGCAGTATACTAGCCGCCAGGTCTGTCGTCGCGCTCCATTCCATGGCTCGTCTCCAATTCCGTTTGAGGTTCTCCCGACGTCCATTGTTATAGTATAGGTTAAGTGGAGCGATCGTGACGCACCCCGCGCTCCCAGCCGGGCGACGCACCTGCCGCTCGGATCCGAGCGCAAAGTTTTCCCTTTACACTCGCACCGCGCTACTCTGTTTTGGACCACTCTCTCCATGCAAAAGACAAAAAAGTCCGTCGCCAAGCGCTTCAAGCTCACCGCCAAGGGCAAGCTCATGCGCCGCACGCCCGGTTTCCGTCACTTGCTTGGCGCGAAAAGCACCAAGCAGAAACGTCGCGCCTCGCGTGACAAGCAGGTTGCCAAGGGTCACACCCCGCCGCTCCTGCGTGCCCTGCCGTTCGGTCTCTGAGCTGGACGTCCACCAAAACTACGCTCGCCGGGTGAAATCTTAAGCCGACCCGGCAGCGCTTAACCTATAAGGAAATACCAACATGGCTCGTGCAACAAACTCCGCCGCTTCCCGCAAGCGACACAAGAAAACCCTGAAATACGCCCGTGGCTATTTCGGGAGCAAATCAAAGCTCTTTCGTTACGCGAAGGAAGCCGTCCAACACGCGTGGCAGTACGCGTATATTCATCGCCGCAAGAAAAAGAGCGACCGTCGTGGCCTCTGGATCGTCCGCTTGAACGCCGCCTGCCGCGCCGCCGGGATCAGCTACAGCCGATTCATGGAAGGCCTGAAGGCCGCGAATATCGGCCTCGACCGCAAGGTCCTCTCCGATCTCGCGATCCGCGATGAACTCGCCTTTGCGGGCCTCGTCCAACAGGCGAAGGATGCATTGAAGTCCAAAGCCTCGGCCGCGAAAGCCTGAAGCCGGCACGCGAGCCGACAGGCTCGCCCTCCGGGAAATGGTCGCTGAGAACATTTCCACTCCCCGAGGACGGGCCTTCCAAGGCACCGTCCTTTTTTTGGGCACGATTCCCGACGTGGTTCGCTATCAATGAGCCCATCTCCCTCGAACGGCCCGGCCCGCGCCGCCCGCCTATATAAACTTATATAATATATATGCAAGACGCTCTCAGCGCCCTCGCCGCCTCGGCCGAGCATGATCTCGCCCGAGTCACCGCCCGCCCCGAACTCGAGGCCGCGAAGGCCCGGCTCGTCGGGCCCAACGGCGCGTTGACCGCGCTGATGAAACAAATGGGCTCCGTCCCCAAGGATCAGCGACCCGTTCTCGGGAAAATGATCAACGAGGCGAAAGTCCGCATCCAGGAATTCCTCGACCAGGCACTGCGACGCGTCGAAACCGCTGAACTCGAAGCGCAACTCGGCCCGGCCATCGACCCCACCCTCCCCTCTCCAGATCCCGGTCCAGGCACCTACCACCCGCTCACCCTCGTGCGGGAAGAGATGTGCCGCATCCTCCGCAAAGTGGGATTCACCGTCGCCGACGGCCCAGAGGTGGAAACGGAATACTATTGCTTCGACGCCCTGAATACCCCGGCCGACCACCCGGCGCGCGACGCTCAGGATACATTTTATTTTCCGGACACCGCGTCCTTCGGCAATATATCAAAGAAATTCCCGGATGAGAAATATCTCCTCCGGACCCACACCTCGTCCGTTCAAATCCGGACAATGCTGAAGGGCGAGCCGCCGATCCGCATCGTCAGCCCGGGCCGTGTATATCGGCGTGACACGTCCGACGCGACGCACTCCGCGAATTTCCACCAACTCGAATGCCTCTATGTGGATCGTAACGTGACCGTGCGCGACCTCAAGGCGCTGCTCGACTATATATTCGCATCGCTCCTCGGCCCCGGCACCAAGACCCGCTTCCGCCCCCATTATTTCGGCTATACAGAGCCGAGCTTCGAGGTCGACCTGAGCGCCCGCCACCTCCCGAAAGTCAAGAAAGAGTGGGTCGAAATCGGCGGCTGCGGCATGGTGGATCCGGTCGTTTTCGCGGGCGTGGGCTACGACCCGGAAGTCTGGACCGGCTACGCCTTCGGCATGGGCCTCGAGCGACTCGCGATGATGCTATATGGAATCGATGACATCCGTTATTTCTATCAGAACGACGTGCGATTCCTGAAGCAGTTCGCGTGAGGCCACACCCGACCGCCATGCTTTATATATCTAGATACCACCGCCCTCTTCGCGGATCCTCCGACCGGACTCATCTCTCGTGAAAATTTCCCTGAACTGGCTCCGCGATTACGTGGCGCTCGAGGCGTCCGTGGACGAGTTGTGTCGCGCCATCACGTTCCTCGGTTTCGAGGTCGAGCAGGTGATTCGCACCGGCGCGCCGCAACTCTCCAATGTTGTCGTTGGCGAGGTGCTCGTGCGCGACCGCCATCCGAACGCCGACAAACTCTCCGTGTGCCAGGTCGACGTCGGCCCCGCCGGCGGCGTCAAGACCATCGTCTGCGGCGCGCAGAACTATAAAGTCGGCGATCGCGTTCCGGTTGCACTCCCGGGTGCCGTGCTGCCCGGGGATTTCGCCATCAAGCAATCGAAGATTCGCGGCCAGTTGTCCGACGGCATGCTCTGCTCCGCGAAGGAAATCGGCGTCGCCGAGGATGCAAGCGGCCTGCTCATCCTCGACGG
Organism: uncultured Verrucomicrobiae bacterium; assembly: GCA_963800005.1. Taxonomy (GTDB): domain Bacteria; phylum Verrucomicrobiota; class Verrucomicrobiia; order Opitutales; family Opitutaceae; genus CAWCZH01. The sequence continues at coordinate 1,635,239 of CAWCZH010000006.1, read as the reverse complement.
CCGGCCCGCGCTCGGCACTCCGATCAACGAGGTGCTGCCACCGGGCGATGTGGTTTTTGATATAGAGATCACGCCGAACCGCCCGGACTGCCTCTGCCACCTCGGCATCGCCCGCGAAATTGCCGCGTGGTTCAAACTTCCACTCGTCTATCCGCAGGAACACTTCCGCGGCGATCCAGGCAACCACGCCCGCCCCGACCTGCTCGGAAACGTCCGCGTGGACGACCCCGAGGACTGCCCGCTCTATTCCGCGCACCTCGTGACTGGCGTCCGCATCGTGCCGAGCCCCGCTTGGATGCAGCAGCGTCTCACTGCCGTCGGCCTGCGACCAATCAATAACGTTGTCGACGTATTGAACTATATAATGCTGGAGACCGGCCAGCCGCTCCACGCATTCGACGCCGCGAAAATCCGCGGCAGCCAGATCATCGTCCGAGCCGCCGTCGACGGAGAAAAGTTGGTCACCCTCGACGGGAAGGAGCGCACCCTGACCAGCCGCATGCTTGTGATCGCGGATGCCGAGCGACCGCTCGTGATCGCCGGCATCATGGGCGGCGCCGAATCGGGAGTCAGCACGACGACCACGGACCTCATCGTGGAAAGCGCGATCTTCCGTCGCCAGGGGATTCGGTGGACCTCACGGAAGCTCGGACTTTCGTCCGACTCCTCGTATCGCTACGAACGGGGCGTCGACCCGCACGGCGCTCTGGAAGCCGCTTGGCGGGCGATTGACTTGATTCGCGAGACCGGTGGCGGCACCCCGGCTGGCCCGGTATATAGAGTCGGCGGCGAGGCGCCGTGGCGACGCGAGATCGCCGTCACACCCGCCTTTATATCAGAACGGCTTGGTTTCGAAATTCCGGCCGCCGAGATGCGCGCCAGTTTCGAAGCGCTCGAGCTGCGCGTCGACCGCGAGGAAATGTTGGCAAATGGCCAGCTGCAGTGGACCGTCACGGTGCCGAGCTGGCGCGACGACCTCGACCGTCCGATCGATCTCGTTGAAGAAGTGCTGCGGCTGTTTGGCACCGAGAAAATCCCCGTGGCCCGCGTAGTCGCACCCGGCTTGGTCGGCGACGATGATCCGATCGTTCGGTTCAACCGCCGTGCCACGGACTACCTCGTCGGCCACGATTTCCACGAGTGCGTGAGTTATACATTGCGGCCGGGTGCCCAGATCGCGACGTGGGTATCCCAGACGGCGCTCGCGGAACTCGCCCTCGCCAACCCGTTCACGGATGACCAGTCGCACTTGCGCCCCACGCTGACCATGGGGCTGCTCGATATCCTGAAACTCAACCAGTCACGCGGCGTGCCCGCGACCCGCCTGTTCGAGGTCGGCCGTATTTTCATCGAGCGCGAGGGCCGAAATTTCGAGTGCTGCGCCGTCGGCTTCGTGCTGATGGAGCCGTCACCGGAACGCAGTTGGCTGCCGCGCGCACCCGTGGACTTCTATACAGTGAAGCACCATGTGATCGAGCTGGCCGCGCTCGCGGGCATTGACCTGTCCCGCCAGTCGTTCGGACCCGTATCCGGTCCGTACCTGGGCTGGCAGGAAGGCCACTCCGCGGCGGCCGGAGAGATGGAACACGGCTGGACCGCCCGCCTCGGGCTCGTCAGTCTTTCGCTCGCAAAGTCGCTGGGCCTCGAGGGTAAAGTATATAGCGGCGTATTCGCGCTCCTGCCGGAAAAAATCACCGCGGAAACCACCCGGCGGCGATATATGGATTTCAGCCTGCAGCCGACCGCACTCCGCGACCTCGCGCTCGTCGTCGACGAAAAAACTCCCGCCGGGGAAGTCCGCAAAACTCTCCTCCAGCTGGCGCGAGGCGCCACGGGCAACGGCTTCCGCGTCGAGAAGGTGGAGGTCTTCGACGTTTACCGCGGCCCTGGCCTGCCCGAGGGCAAGAAGAGCCTGGCGTTCTCGCTCGCGTTCCGAGCCGACGACCGAACGCTCACGGACGAGGAAGTCGGGACGGCGTTCACGAAAATCCAGCAGGCGCTGCCGGCGACCGGCTATATAGTCCGGCAATAGACATGGCCTCCGCCCCGGATCTCGACCTCGATCATATAGCCCGCCTGGCCCGGCTGGCGCTGACGCCCGAGGAAAAAGTTATATACTCCGCGCAGCTCGGCGACGTGCTCCGGCACATCGCGCATCTTCAGGAGGTGGACGTGTCCGCGGTCGAGCCCACCGCGCACGCGTTCCCACTCACCAATGTATGGGCAGCCGATGTGCCCGGCGAGGCGCTGCCCGTTGACGTTGCCCTGCGGAATGCTCCGGCGCAACGCGACCAGATGTTCGTCGTTCCAAAGGTGGTCGAATGATTCACCCGCTCGAATCACAGCCGCGGCCGGCGCGTGGTGGCCGCTCTGACGCGGCGCGGATACCATGACGCGGGAGCTGCATTTCCAAACGATCGCGGAGCTGTCCGCGCTGCTGGATGCCGGCAAAATCTCGTCGGTGGAACTGACGCGGGCGATTCTCGAGCGGACGCGCGCGGTGGAGCCGAAGATCCGGGCGTTCAATTCGCGCAATGAAGCGGACGCCCTCGCGCAAGCCGCGGCCTCCGATGCCCATCGCCGCAGTGCCGGCCCGCGCAGCGCGCTCGAGGGCATTCCGATCGGCCTGAAGGACGTGATTTCCGTCGCCGGTCAGCCCCTGACTGCATCGAGCCGGATTCTCGCGAATTTCGTTTCTCCCTACGATGCGACCGCGACCGTCAAGTTGAAGAACGCAGGCGCGGTGCTCTGGGGTCGACTCAATCTCGATGAATTCGCGATGGGCTCGTCCACCGAAAACTCATCCAACGCTCCGACCTGCAACCCTTGGGACGTCACACGTGTCCCCGGCGGCTCCTCCGGTGGAAGTGCGGCGGCGCTGTCTGCCGGAGCTGCCTGCGGCACGTTCGGCTCTGACACGGGCGGATCGATCCGCCAGCCCGCGGCGTTTTGTGGCGTGGTCGGCCTGAAGCCCTCTTATGGACGCGTTTCGCGGTACGGCCTCATCGCGTTTGCCTCATCCCTTGACCAGATCGGCCCATTCGCCCGCACGGTCGAGGATGCGGCTATATTGCTGCAGGCGGTGGCGGGCCACGATGAGCGCGACTCGACTTCATATAACGCAACGGTCCCTGACTACCGCGCGCAACTGGGCGGGGCGAAGCGGCCGTGGCGGATCGGCATTCCGCGCGAGTATATAGGCGAGGGCCTCGATCCCGCGGTCGCGGCCGCGGTTGATGCTGCGACCGAGTTTTACCGCCGCCAAGGCTGCACGGTTGAGGAGGTCTCGCTGCCGCACACTTCCTATTGCCTGGATACCTACTATATTATCGCGACAGCCGAGGCTTCCTCGAACCTCGCACGCTACGACGGTGTTCGCTATGGACATCGGGCCGCAGGCGTAACGGATGTGAACGAACTCTATTCCCGTTCCCGCGCCGAGGGCTTCGGTGCCGAGGTGAAACGCCGGATCATCCTCGGGACCTATGTACTTTCGAGCGGCTACTACGACGCGTTTTATCTCCGGGCCCAGAAAGTGCGCACGTTGATCCGGCAGGATTTTCTGCGGGCGTACGAACGCGTCGACGCGTTGCTCACGCCGACTGCGCCGACCGCGGCGTTCCGCCTGGGCGCGAAGGCGGATCCGCTGGCGATGTATCTTTGCGACGTATATACAATCGGCGTGAACCTCGCGGGCTTGCCGGCCATCAGCGTGCCGGGCGGGTTTACGCCCGAGGGATTACCGGTCGGTCTGCAGTTGATCGGCCGCCCTTTCGAGGAGGCCAACCTGCTGGCGATCGCGCAGACCTTCGAGCAGGGCCACGATTTCCACCAGCGTCACCCCGCTATATAGAACGCACCACTCCACTCCATGCAATATGAAGCGGTCATCGGCCTTGAGGTGCATGTGCAGATCAAGACGCGTTCGAAGCTGTTCACGCGCGTCCCCTCCGAGTACGGGCGCGAGGAGAACACGCTGACGGATCCCGTCGTGCTCGGCCTGCCTGGAGCGCTGCCGGTGATGAACGAGGCGGCGCTCGACGCCGTGATCAAGGCGGGGCTGCTCCTCGGTTGTACGATCGCCGATGAATGCAAGTGGGACCGAAAAAACTATTTTTATCCGGACTCGCCGAAGAATTATCAAATCTCGCAGTACGACCGCCCGATTTGCCTCGGCGGCGAGGTGGAGATCGAACTGCCGGGACCGAGCCGGAATGTCATGGGGGAACACCGGAAAATCCCGCTGACGCGCATTCATCTCGAGGAGGACGTCGGCAAACTCCGGCACGCCGCGACGGATTCGCTCGTCGACCTGAACCGCGCAGGCACTCCGTTGATGGAGATTGTATCCGAGCCGGCACTACATTCGGCCGCCGAAGCTTTCGCGTATCTGCACGCCGTGCGGGCCATCATGATATATGGTGGAATTTCGGACTGCGACATGGAGAAGGGTCAGATGCGCTGCGACGCCAATATATCAATCCGGCCGGTCGGCCAGACCACGCTCGGTGTGAAGGTCGAGTTGAAGAATCTTAACTCTGCCTCGTTCGTTCGTGACGGCATCGCGCATGAGATCCAGCGCCAGCTCACGGTCGTTGCGGCGGGCGGCACGCTCGTCCAGGAAACCCGCGACTATGATGGCGAGACGGGACAATCGCAGTCACTGCGCTCGAAAGAGATGGCGCACGATTACCGTTATTTTCCGGACCCCGACCTGATGCCCGTGCGCGTGGACGAGGCTTGGAAAGCCCGCTTGCGGGCGACGTGCCCGGAGCTTCCGTTCGACAAGCAGCGTCGGCTGCAGACGATATATACTCTACCGTATCATCTCACCGCGGTGCTCGTGGGTGATCCCGCGCTCGCGGATTATTTCGAACACGCCGCGAAAGCCTCCGGGGTCGCGAAAGCGCAGACCGTGGCGAACTGGGTGGTGAATGACCTGCTGCGCGAACTGGGCGCGCAGAAAACTTCAGTCGCGGAGTCTCGCGTGCGCCCGGAGCAGCTCGCTGCGCTCGTCGTTCTGCTCGAGCAGGGCGCACTACTCGGTAATAATGCGAAAACAGTATTCGCCGAAATGGCGGCCACAGGCGGTGACCCTGACGTCATTATAAAGCAGCGGGGACTCGAAACCACGGCCGGCGACGCCGATGACCTCGAGCGCTGGTGCCGCGAGGCCATCGCCGGCAATATAAAGGCACTCGCGGATTTTAAGGCGGGCAAGGACAGCGCGATCAATGGATTCAAGGGTGCCGTGATGAAAGCGGCCAAGGGCAAGGCCGCGCCCGCTGCGGTCGATGCAACATTGCGCCGAATCCTCGCGGAGCCATAGCTCGCGCCTAGAGCGGAGGCCGAGGCGGATGGGTATATTTGGTTCCAACGAGCGCCGGGCCAGTGAGTTCGCGCAAACGAATGCGTGACTTTACGGACGGAGGAAGTAATACTACTCACGCACGTGAAATTGACGCATGACGCGTTTTACCGATCTTAAACTTATGGGGCGGAATACGCCCCGGTCATGGATCTGAATCTGCCACAGGAGCTCACCGCGAATTTGCAGGACGAGGCATATGCGATTTTGTGTAAACAATCGCTGACGGACGCGCTTGCCCAACTGGAGAGCGAGAAGGAGCACATCCTGAGCACGCGTCCGCCGTTCGGCATGCTCGCCTCGAAAAAGGTGCGGCAGGCGTTCGAGGAGAACCTGCGCTCCGCGAAGGATCACGAGGCAGGGTTGCGCAGCCGGCTCGAGCAAGTCGAGCAACTCGACCTGTGGCTGAAATCCAGCCTCGAGCGGCAGCTCCATAAATATCTCGCGAACACGAACGCGGAATATCGCTGCTGTGATGACGCGTGCGCCGCGGTGGCGACCTGGGAAAGCGGCGTGCAATACCTCCGCGAGAAAAGCATCGCCTTCGCGCGGGACGCGCGGGCCGTTGCAACTGCGATCGATGCGCAGCAAACCTCGCCGGCCATCGCCGGGCGCTCGGCGTTCGAGTCGCGACTCCGCGCGATCGCGACGCTGCGCCGGACGGTCGAATCGACGGAATCCGACCTCGCCGACATCATGGAAGCGCGCGAGCAGTTTTCCCGCCTCAGTGCCAACCAAGGCCCCGATGCGGCCCAGTTGCCCAAGCCGCCCGTGTTTCGCACGACGGGCTGGGTCGATCGACTGGCGCTGCTGACGGATGTGCAGGTATATGATGAGGTCCGCCAGGCCGAGGCCGAAGCGCGCGCATTTTGCAGCAACGGGATTCTTTCATTATTCGCGCAGGCGAACGAGGTGCGCGATGCCTGCATCGATGCTCGCGTCACGGTGCTGCATAAGCTCTGGAGCCAGATGCGCGCGTACGCGCAGGCACACTATGTTCAGGAACGGGACGTGGACGAGGTGATCGCGGAACTCACGGCCCATCACGTTTCCGCCGACCTGCGCCGCCGCCAAGGCGTGGCGGCCGACCCGTTCACCGCCGAACGTTGAGCGCGGGTCCGTATCCATGAACTGGATACAGGAGACGGACGACACGCCGGCGCAGCTGCGGCGGAAGCGGGCTGGCCCGCGGGGTGACCATATATCTTGATATACGCTGGGGAGCGTGGCCGGGCTGGCGTTGCGCACCGGCGCCGCGCAGCCTCGGGGAATGGCCAAGGTCTACTTCTATTATTCCGCGATGAACGCGGGCAAGAGCACCGTACTCCTGCAGTCGAACCATAACTACCGCGAGCGCGGAATGCACACGTTGCTCTATATACCGGCCGCCGCCGGGAACGCCGTGATTCGCTCCCGCATCGGACTCGAGTCGCCGGCGGAATCCCTCGGGGCCGCCGATGATATAGCACGGCATGTCGCCGCGGTGCACGCGGAGAACCCGGTCGCCTGCGTGCTGATCGACGAGGCGCAATTCCTTACGCCCAGGCAGGCTTGGCAGGTGTCGGATATCGCTGATCGCCTTGGGATCCCGGTGCTTTGCTACGGCTTGCGCACAGATTTTCGCGGGCAACTTTTTCCCGGCAGCGCCGCCTTGCTGGCGTTCGCGGATGACCTCATCGAGCTCAAGACGATTTGCCACTGCGGCCGCAAGGCGACCATGAACCTCCGCATCGGATCCGACGGATCCCCAGTGCGCGTGGGCGCCCAAGTCGAAATCGGCGGCAACGAGCGCTACGTCGCGATGTGCCGGAGGCATTTCAAGGAAAGCCTGAATTTTTCTGCCGCAGAGTTCGCGGAACGTTGATCTCCCGTCCACCTTCGGCCCATGGCGACGCACGATATATTCCTTGGCACCTATACAAAACAGGGCAGCGAGGGTATATACTCGACGCAGCTCGACCTGGCCACGGGCCAGTTATCCGTCCCCGTCCTCGCTGCGCCGGCCCACAATCCCACCTTTCTCGCGCTCGACCCCCGCCGCAAATGGCTCTTCGCCGTCAGCGAGTCCGTCGCGCAGGCGTCCGCGTTCAATGTTTCATCCCAACCCCTGCGTTTGAATCAAATCGGAACGGAACTCCCGAAAGTGGGGCCGGCGCCGTGCTATATATCGGTGGATGCCACCGGGAAGACAGTCTTCCTGACGAATTATCATAACGGATTCGTCGCCGCGCTGCCCATCCGGCCGGATGGATCCATTGCGTCCGCGCAGGTCATCGTACACCGCGGGAATAGTATACACCCCGAGCGCCAGCAGGAGCCGCACCCCCACTCCGCGGTCGTCGCGCCAGACAACCGCCACGTGATCGTGTGCGACTTGGGCCTCGATAAAATTTTTTCGTATGCACTCGACGCGGGCCGCAGCAGCCTCGTGCCTGACGCGCCGTTCACGCGCAGCGAACTCGGCGCAGGCCCGCGGCACAGCGCATTTTCTCCGGATGGGCGGCATCTCTATGTCGTTAACGAGATCAACAGCACGCTCGCGGCATTCGACTACCGAGCCGCTGACGGCGCCCTGAAACCGATCGCCACGTGGTCCACGCTCCCACTCGATTTCACCCAAAAGAGCACGGCCGCCGAAGTGCGCGTGCACCGCAGTGGCCGGTTTGTATATAGTTCCAATCGCGGCCACGACAGCATCGCTATCTTCGCTCGCGATCCGGCGACGGGCGGACTCACTTTCGTGCGTCACGTGCCATGCGGCGGTCAGGGCCCCCGCAATTTCGCGCTCAGCCCCGATTGCGCCTGGCTCGTGTGCGCCAATCAGGACACAAATTCCGTGTCGGCATTTTGCGTGACCGAGGACGGCGCCAACCTCAGTCCGACGGGTTCGACCGTCACCGTCTCCCAGCCGGTCTGCGTGCTGTTCTACAGCTGAGCCTGCCCGGCGGGTGATATATATCGTATATACTGATATATACTTGCCGCGGCCGGCGCGCCGCGTGGTTTGACGAGCAGCGCTCGCGGGGGCATGGTTTCGCCAATGGCTGATTTTCTCGAGACCGCACGGTCCAACAAGCTGGAGAACGCATTCCTCATCGGGGTTCAAACCTCGAGGATGCCAGAGGGCGAGGCCGCGGAGCTGCTGCTCGAGCTGAACGAGTTGGTGGAGAATCTGCGACTCAAGGTCGTGCACCGCACGCTCGTGAATCTGCGCACGAAAACGCCCTCCCTGCTGCTCGGCAGCGGCAAAGCCGCGGAACTCGTGGCGCAAGCCAAGGAATTCGGGGCGGACGTGATTGTATTCGACGAAGCGCTCTCCCCGGCCCAGCAGCGAAATTGGGAAGAGCTCGCGGGGATCGCCGTCATCGATCGGCAGGAAGTCATCCTCGAAATTTTCGCGGATCGCGCGCACACGCGTGAGGCGATCCTTCAAGTCGCCCTCGCCCGGATGGAATATTCGTTGCCCCGCCTGACACGCGCTTGGACCCACTTGTCCCGCCAACGCGGCCGCGGCTCACTCGGCGGCGAAGGCGAAACGCAACTCGAGCAAGACCGTCGAACCGTGCGTGATCGCATCACGCATCTGAAGGCCGAACTCGCCGCTGTTGTGAAGCAGCGAGACGTCCAGCGTCGCAAACGCCAGCGGGTCCCCATTCCCACCGCCGCCATCGTCGGATATACCAACGCAGGAAAATCCTCGTTGCTCAACAAGCTCACCGGCTCGGGCGTGCTCGCAGAGGACAAGCTTTTTGCCACGCTCGATCCGACCACGCGCCAATTGTCTCTCAGCGGGAACCAGAAGCTGCTCGTCACGGATACCGTAGGCTTCATCCGCCGCCTGCCCCACGGGCTCGTCGACGCGTTCAAGGCGACGCTCGAGGAAGTGATCGTCGCCGACTTTCTTATCCACGTCCTCGACGTCACGAACGCGAGCGTCGAGGAGCACCGCGCCACCACCCTTTCGGTGCTCGCGGAACTCGGAGCGGCTGACAAGACCACGATCACTGTTTTCAATAAAGTTGATGTGGCGACGGCGGCGATGATCCAGCGGGCGCGGCTCCTGGTTCCGGAAGCCCTTTTCGTCAGCGCACAAACGGGCGCGGGCCTCCCAGAACTTCAGGCCCGCTGTCTCGAACTCGTCGCGGACACCAGTGGCTCAAGCGAATTTCTCATTCCGCACGAGCGCTACGATGCGATCGCGCGATTGCACGAGCAGGGGCAGATCCTCGAACAGGAGCACACCCCGGATGGCGTCCGGATCCGCGGCCGCTTTCCCGCCTCGCAGTCAGCGTTCTTCGCGCCCTTTATCATCCCCCGCACGCCCGCCGGCTGACCGCGCGCGGGTCGCGTCGGGCGGGGCCGGTGACGTCTATATACCATGTATCCGTATATACTTCTGTATATACACGACCAGGAAAATCGACCGCCGCAACGATCAGGTTTGCGCGTCGTAAATCTGCACCCGCGACCAGAACTGCCGGCACGTTTCCACGAACTTGAGGTGGATCGGGTCGACTTGGTACGCGTCGTGCGCGGCAACGTCCCGGCATAGCACCGTCAGGCCAACCGAGAAGCTCGAGTCGACCACGGGACGCGCCGCGACAGCGGCCGGCGCGCCGATATATACTTCCTCGACGGACGGGATGCGCGCGAGCGATTCGACGCCCCGGCGAAATTCAGCGCGCTGCGCGTCCGTCAGCTCGGGCTTGAGCCAGAAATAAACAGTATGAATGAGCACCGGAAAACACGGCCGGTTCAGCGACGGATCGGCAAGCCAGAATTCATCCGCCCACGCACCGCCGACCCAACTCCGCCGCACGTCAATGGCCGTCCGCCGGGGCTGCTTGCGGCGCGTCCCACACACGCAGCAACAGAACTCCATGACGCGGCAGGTTCGCCGTCACTCGATCGCCCGGCGCCTCATCGTGCTGCCGCCAGACATCTCGCACGCGGCCCGGCGCCTTCAAGCCGAGCTGAGTCCAAGCGACCGATATATCCTGCGGACTTTGGGCCAAATTGAAGAAGCCGACCGCATGCGAACCATCGGCCAGCGCTTTCACCCAGACCTGCCGCCGCCCGTCCACATACGTCTGTGCCGCTTGATGGCCCAGTTCGTCCTGACTGATCGCCAGTACCTCGTCGTTCGAAAGAAGATTCAGCGTGAACGCGTCCAACCGAGCCAGGTCACAGCCAATGAGCATGGGAGCGGATAGCAGGCTCCACAGGCTGATGTGAGTATATTGCTCGTTCGGGGTCAGCCGCGTCGGATGGAGCTTCGGCCCCCAGCCGACATACCCGACGACAAGCATGTCGGGATCGTTCCAGTGTCCCGGGCCACCGAAGGCGCGCCAGCGATCCTGTGCAAAGCCGATGCCGCTCATGCTGCCCCACGTGTCGCGGATGTCGCCGGTGGTCCGCCACGAATTCGCCAGCCGGTTCCAGTCGCCGGCGTGCTCAAAGGGGGCGGCGTTGGACAGACTATATATAATGTCGCGGCCGGAATCCCGGAGGGCATTGGCCATCGTCGCGGTCTCCGGAAACTGGATCGGGTTCCAATCATATTTCAGGTAATCGACGCCCCAGTCCGCCCACTGCCGCGCGTCCGCCGTCGCGAAGGAGTAATCGCCGACTGCCCACGGCTTGATTTTCCGGTTCACCTGCTTCGTTCCGTCCGGCCGGGCCCACGTGCCCGCGGGATCATCCGACGATCCTCCGGGATACGTCGCATACGAGGTGATCCAGGGCGTCGAGTATATACCGAGCTTGAGCCCAAGCGCGTGGATCTCGGCACTCAGCTTTTTCATATCCGGAAATTTTTCATTCGCCTGCAGCGCGTGCGCCGGCGGTGGCCGCGTTCCCTGCCAGGTGTCGTCGATATTCATATAACTCCAGCCGTGCTCCACCAGCCCGCTCGACGCCATCGCCTTGGCCGACGTGAGCACTTTTTCCTGGTCCACCGCACCCGCCCAGCAATTCCAACTATTCCAACCGAGCGCGGGCGTCAGCGCGATGGCCTCGCCCACCTCGATCCGCAACGGCTGCTCGTCCTTTCCCTCACCATTCGCGGCCACGAGGGTCACGCGATACGTCCCTGCGGCCGCAATTCGCCCCGAGATGCTACCCGTCGCAGGATCCACCTGCAGTCCCTCCGGCAAATTGCGCGCCGAGAAGTTCAGAGGGCGCCGACCCGTCGCCGGGATTTGATATAGGAACGGATGGCCGGGACGGACGCCAAACACGCGGGGGCCGTTGATGCGAGGCGCGACCGACGCAGCCGGAGTTAATATATCCAACGGTTCAACCACGGACGGCGGCACGACTGATGTGGGCGCCTCCCCGGCGAACGTGAGCGTCGCATCCGCCCAATCGCCCGACGCCTGCGTGAGATTGCCCCCGGCGTCACGCGTCACCAATAGGAGCACGCGATGGCCGGTGAGGTCAACGTCCACCACCGCGGCCGGCTCGGTCCGCGACAACTCGCGTTGCCAGACTAACTGGCCATCGGCGAGCACTTCGAAAACCGCACTGCCTTTTCCGCCAAACGCGTCGTCCACGCCCACGAGCGCGTGAAAATGCGTCGCGCTGCCGAGAGTCACGGCGAAGCTCGTGTCCGCCTGCACGCCGATGCCCGATGCGAAACTCCGCCCGGCGATCTGCAGCGGGCCACCTTGCGTGTTTAGATTGAGCGCGGGTCGCGCCGCCTCGTTGTCGGCATCGCGCACATTCACGATCCGCGAGAGCGCCAGTTCGTCGCCGCGAAGCGGAATGCTGACGACGATCAATGCGGCGGAAAGCAGAGCGGGGATTCTACAATCATTCATAAGTGGAGACGAACCGCGACAATCGGAACCCGCCAGCGCCAGCGCAACGCCAGATCGTCGCACACCCCGCCGTCGCGCACGTGCCCACCGCTCCCGGTTCGGGTGCGAACCACGTGTCGCGCTGTATGAAATCGGCCGCGAGACTAATTTAGTTACGTCGTTAACTAAAAAGCGGGCGGACGCAGGCTCTGGCCTTCGTTCCACTGGCCCTCGATCATCAGGGTGCGCGCCTGCTCCGGCAGGCCGGATTCGTGGCGCTCGAGCTGGCTCACCAGCGTGTCGACCGCCATGGCCCCGATGAGTCGGCCGTTCTGGAATATACCACTGCACGGGTGGCCCAGATGCGTGCACGAGAGCCAGGCGAGACCCACATCCTGGGGCACGCGCCACCCGCGGCGGGGCAGCATTTCATACAGCGAATCGCAGCCGGGCGAGATGATCGCGTCGGGCTTTTCGCGGCGCAGCCAGCGCAGGATTCCCGCTTCGTCCGTCATCTCTTCGACGAGCAGCGGCGGAACGAGTTTCAGCCCGGGCAGAAGATGCGGCGCCACCAGCACGCCCGCCTGCCACCGGCCTTGGAAACGCATCTGGTGCGAACGCAATAGCAACAGTCCGATGCGTTGGTAGCCGCGGCGGTGACATTCGCGCGCCGCCTGCAGGCTCGAGAAATAGTGGTCGTTGCACACGGTCGTGATTGTCGACTCGGGTCGTGGCACGCTGATGCTGACCGCGCAGAAATTTTCCCAGTGCAGCGCGGGTGTCGCATCCCCGTCACCCAGCGGGCTGATCAGGAGTCCGCGGATTCCCCGCACGTGCAGCATCGCACTGAAACGGTCCCGCGACATGCCATCGCGATAGAGCCAGAATTCCTGCGGCCGATAACCGTGGGTGATCGCCCGCTCCATCGCACCTTCGCGCATTTGGCGGATCGTCTGAGCCGGATGATTCCGCCAGCCATCGGCCGTGCGCTGCGCACAGACCAACGCGAGCACGGGCTTGTCGCGTAAAGGCCGTCCCTGCCGGCGGACGCGCATGAGCGTCGAGACGTACGGATTTGGCTGGTAGCCGAGTTTTTTGGCGAGTCCCTGAATACGGACGCGGGTCGCGAGCGGGATGCGCGGGTGATTGGCAAGGCTCATCGAAACCGTCGCCTGCGTGACGCCCGCGGCTGTGGCGATGGTTTTCATCGTGATCCCGACATTCATTGCTTAAGGATATAAGCAAACGCGGCCGCCTTTGGTCTAGCGAAATCGGAACCCGCTCCCGTAGGCTCGGCTGCAGCAGACCTCACCTCTTCTGCCCCCGGCGCACCCCACTCCGCCGGGTCCTCCCCAACCTATGAACCTCCGTCTTCCGTTCCCCGTCTCTTGCGTGCTCGCCTCGGTCACGCTCGTTAGTTTCGCCCACGCCCAGTCGGCCCCGGCCACCGTTGCCAGCACCGGTAATGAGGAACCGCTCCGACTCTCGGAGTTTTCCGTCAGCTCCGATACGAACCACGGCTACGGCGCCTCGGAGACGATGACCGGCAGCCGCGTCGCGACTCAGATCAAGGACCTGCCGTTCTCGGTCAACGTCCTCACCAGTGAGTTTTTCACCGACTTCGCGATCTTCGATCTCAACGACACCTTCACGTATATAGGGGGCTTCACCGGCCTGGATATAGGCGGCGGCTTCAACCTGCGCGGCTTCACGTCGACCTCGCAGCTGCGCGACGGCTTCCTGCGCCTCGGCCGCTACGGCGCAAGCAATGTCGACCGCATCGAGGTCATCAAGGGCCCGAACGCCAGCGGGCTATATGGTCGCAGCTCGCCGGGCGGCATGGTCAATATGATTTCCAAGCAGCCCAAGCCGCAGGAATCCGAGACGCTCACCGTGGCGGAGGGCAGCTACAAGACGAGCAACGTCACCGCGGAATTGACCGGCTCGCTGCCGTTCGCGGGTAAGACCTACTATGTACTCACGCTCGGCGCGCTCGATCGCGTGTGGGACGGAGCCTATACAGCAAATCACAACCGGGAAGGCTACCTCGCGCTGAAACACGATTTCGCGGATGGCTCGCACCTGATGATCTCCGGGGAATATTTCCTGCAGACTCGCCACGCCCCGACGGCCGCGCCGCCCTTGGTCACCGACCAAAGAGGCACGGCGACGACCACCGACGATGTCGTCGTCGGATATGATTGGAAGCTCGCCGGGATCAATCCCTACGGACCACACAGTGAACTGAACCGCGGCAACAGCGGCGTGACCGGGCTATATGATAAAGCGCTGAACGACGTCTTCAGCTTCCGCGCCGCGACCAATTACTATAACGCCACGCGCTGGGACTATAACCAAAACACGGGCTTTGGCGCGATCGCCATCAACCAGCCGGCCAACGCGACGACCGGAATCGTCCCGACGCCCACGACTGCGCGAGGCGCCACGCCCACGAAGGGGTTGATCTTTGAAAATGGCGGCGGCGCTCAGTTCGACCTCGTCGCGCACGATTTCTTTTTCAATCGTAAAGTCGAAAGCCGCACCCTCCTGACCGGCGACTTCAACGATTATTATCGTTACGACCCGACGTGGAATTACGGCACGTCCACGAACCCCGACATCGTCGCGTGGAACGCCGTGCGCACCATCGCGCTGAATCCTGACCTCTCTCCCGCCGCGCCGATTTCATATTTCCCGAAGCCGTTTGACTGGGGCAACGAGGTCCTGACGCGACTGACGCGGCGGCGGACCACCGTCCTCGGCGGGCTCATTCGTCAACAGACGATCTTCTTCAATGGCCGGCTGCTCACGTATATCGGCGCCCGCTTCGATGCGGTGCGGTTCCTCGAGCACGATTACGTGACCGTGCCGACCGCGGCGCAGCTCGCCGACATTCCGGGTTACTATATCGGGAAGACGATCCAGCGGCGCGTGAACGAGACGAAGCCGAATGTCGGCTTTAACTATAAAGTGACCGAGTCGCTGCGTGCCTACGCCAACTACAGCGAGAGCTATTTCGTCGACCAGACGACTAACCCGCTCGATGTCGCGAGCTCCGCCTACAAATCTGAGACCGCCGCCGGCTACGACTACGGCATCAAGGGATCCTACTTCAAGGACACCCTGAACTTCACGCTCGGCGGCTACTATATCACGCGGCAGAATGTCAGTGTGACGGACGTCGAGGAAACTCCTCTTGGCTCCGGCAATTTCGTCTCGGTCACGCGCCGCGACGGCGACCAGCTCGTTCGCGGCTGGGAGGCTGATTTCAACTGGCAACCCGACCCGGCCGTCACGCTCGGCGGAAGCTTTGGCAATGTTAACTCCTTATATACCAACTTCGGCAGCGCCAGCCCCGAGGTCATCGGCCGCAGCGTCAACGGCGTGGCCCCGGAAAACGGGAGTATATACGGCAAATATAACTTCACGAACGCGTCGCTGCGCGGCCTCTCTTTCAACCTGCTCGCGACGTACGTCAGCTCGACGCCGTCCGAGATCCCGAACACCGGTGACACGTTCACCGTCGTGAACGGCTCCCGCGTCCTGACCAGCAGCACCGGCCAATGGAAGCTGCGCACGCCGTCCTATACACTCTGGCAGACGGGACTGCACTATACATTCAAGACCCCCGGCCGGCTCCTTCATACCGTCGGCTTGAACGTCAACAACCTGTTCAACAAATACTACCTGAAGACGAGCTCGAAGATCCTCGGCGATTCCCGCAGTATATTCGTCTCCTACTCCCTCCACCACTGAGGCCCCTGGCGACGCAGACGGACCGCGACAGTCCGCACCCACCACGGCCACCGGCCAAGCGTCCGTATATAGCGCGATATGAACGTTCAGGCCCCCGGCTCGGCGATCGCGCTCGAGCTCCGCGCCTCGACCGAGCCAAAAGCTCGAGGTGCCAAGCGCGCTAACCATTTCGCTGTCAATATTTACCAAGTCTGGCCGCATCGGAGTAATACGAGTGTCGGCGACCAGCCGCATCACAGGGGGATGGCCCCGGACAGCAGTTACACCGCAAACGTTTGCAGCAGGGGGAGCGCGCCAAGAAACCTCGACTTTTGGCGCAAATGTCCGATGATTGCATTTGGCGTTCATGATTCCCACATCACGCTTACACCGGGCACCCACTTCGTGTCTGCTCCCGCCTTCCGCGGCGCTTGCGCCGCGAGCATCGGCGGGCGGCGCACGTTGTATATAACATTATCCGTATGTCGGTTCCGAGAGCTGCTTCGGAGGCTTCCACTTCACCCGATTTTTTTCCCACGACGGTTGCTCTTTCCGATCGCCCAGCCGCCAATATAATTTCTGGGACGGTGGAGCGGGGGCAGGATAGCCGATATCCGTCAGTCGTCCTGACTACGACGATCGCTATTCTGCTGACTGTGGGCTGGGGCTACCTGCGCCTCTTCGTTTTCCACGGCACGTTTCCTGTCTCGTTTGTTCTTCCGTTGCTCATGTGCGTCTGGACGCGCCGGCGCTGGCAACTCACGGCGATGGGAATCAGCGTAATACTTCTCGCACTCATCCGCGCGATCTGGCGCATGCCGCAGTATTCGCACGACGAGAAGGTTTTATATATCGTCGGAACGGTCCTGACGGCTCTCTGCTGTATAATAATCGTCCGCGCCATTCTGGCGTTGCGCGAGCGGCTCGACCTTCGCTCCGAGACGATTGCGATCCAGAAGGCGCAGCTCGACGAGCGCACGCACGAATTGCAGGAGCAAATCCTCGAGGGCACGCATCAGACGCAAATCCTGGCGCAGCAGAATCGTGAGTTGCGTGAAGCCAACGATCGGCTGGAGAGCCGCGAGGGACTGTTGCACGTGTTGCTGCAGTCGTCGCGCTCCCCCGAACTCGGACAAAAGGCCTTGGTCGAGGTGTGCCAGCGCACGCTCGGCTACCTCGGCCATCCAGCGGAAGCGTTGGCGGTGCTCGAGCTTCAGGGGAGCGAGTTTCACCTCTGGGCGCAGGCGACGGTAAATCACCACCCGCCGCTTCCCCGCATTTGGCCGCTCAAGGACTCGCTCGGAGCGATGGTCCTGCGAGACGACAAGACATCATATATATCGCAAATTCACGACCGTCCGGACACTGCCGCACCTTTCGGCCCAACCGACGCCACGCAATCGTTGCTCGCCACGCCGCTTCGCGCGGGCGGCAAGCACGTGGGACTCCTGGTCGCGAGCAGCCGGCAGTCGACTCATTGGACTCAGGAGCAGTTTCGCGTCATTGAGTGGGTCGCGGCGCAATGCGCGTTGATCGCGGATGGCCTTCGCTGGCAAAAGGTTCTTACTGACCGGACGCAGGAACTCGAGTCAGCCAATCGCGCCAAGGATCAGTTCCTCGCTATGCTCTCGCATGAACTCCGCACCCCGCTGACGCCTGTGCTCGCCGCGGCCAGCGCGCTCGAGGTGGATGAACGACTGCCAGTCGATGCGCGTTCGGATCTCGGAATGATCCGCCGCAATATAGCAATCCAAAGCCGACTCATCGATGACCTGCTCGATCTCACGAAGGTGGAGCGCGGAAAACTCGATTTGGAAAAGCATTTGCTGAACCTGCCGAATCTGATTCGCGAGACCGCGACTATCGTGGCTTCGGACGTCGATGCGCGCGAACAAACCCTCACCCTCAAGCTCGGCGCAATCGAGGGTTGCTATATAATCGGCGACGGCGCGCGGCTCCAGCAGGTGTTCTGGAATCTGCTGAAGAACGCGGTCAAATTTAGCCCACCGAAGGGATCTATCGTCGTCTCCGGCCAGATCCCCGCGGGTTTGCCAAACCAGGTCACGGTCGAGGTCGCGGATTCCGGCGTCGGCCTGAGCGAAGCGGATCTGCGCCGTATATTTCTGCCTTTCGAGCAAGTCGCCAGCGAGGGCCGACGTCGCGGTGCGGACGCGGGCCTCGGCCTGGGCCTCGCGATTGCGAAGGCGGTCGTTGATCTGCACCACGGCTGCGTTCAAGCATCGTCCCAGGGCATCGGTCGCGGCGCGCGCTTCATCGTGCAGTTGCCGCTGACTGTCGCCGCACCACCGACCACCGGAACCAACGTCTCGCCGCGACGTCCAGCCGCCGCCCAACCGCCCGCCCGCCGCGCGCAGATTCTCCTCGTCGAGGATCACGGAGATACCGGGCGGATCATGTCACGACTGCTGCGCAACGCCGGCTACGTCGTCGATCACGCGGAAAATTCCGGATCAGCCCTCCGCCTTTTCCAGGATAAGATATATGATTTGGTCGTTTCCGATCTCGGGCTGCCGGACGAGAGCGGCCTCGAGTTGATGAAAAAAATCCGGGCGATCCGGCCCGAAACCCCCGGCATCTGTCTCAGCGGTTACGGTATGGAAGAGGATCTGAAGGCGTGCCAGGAAGCCGGTTTTGCTGAACATCTGACGAAGCCGGTGGACATGCAGCGACTCCGCGCCGCGATCACGCGAGTCGTGAACGGCACCACAGTTCTGCAATAGTCTCGTCAGGCTCTCGCCGCGGGTGCCGCCACGTCTGGGGCCTCGGCGAACACCAACTCCTCAGCGCGCCGCCAATATTCACGGTCCCGCTCCGGTCCAGCCGCCTCACCCTTCGCAATCACGTCCGCCCGCTGCGCCACGCGGAGTTGCCACTCCAGCAATTTATCGCCCGACGGCAGCGCGAGCGGCGCATCTCCCGTCAAAGCTGTATCGAGATTTTCCAGCATATAGCCAGCATGCGCGGGCAGGCCGGGCTTTCAATCGAGACACGTTAAGATGACGCAACATCTCGGACGGCGGCAGCCAACGGAGTTTTTTGTTCGCCCTTCGCTGAACCGGAGGCCCGGACGCCGAGCTAATGCTTTTCTCGAACAAATGGTGGCTGGACTTTCGCGATGTGAATCAGGCCCTGCGGGTCGAAATCCACCTTCACGATCGCAGGTTTCTCCCGGAAACTGGCCTGATTGTCGTTGCCGAAGAAGGCACACCACCAGTTGCCCTGCTTGTCCTCGAAATAGTCGGTGCCCCCGCCGCAGGGCACCGCCTCGTGCCATTGTTTATAGGGGCCGTATATATTATCCGAGATCGCGACCACGCTGCTATATCTCCCTTTATAGAACGCGGCGCCGCCGAGATAATATTTCCCCTGGCGCTTGAACAACGAGGCTCCCTCCTGCCCCACGCTGCTTCTCGTCCAGCTCCCGTCGGAGGGCTTTTCGTACTCGATCTGATGGCCCCCGCCAACGAAGCCGCTCAGGTCGCGGTTCATTTCCCAGATCGTGCCGCCACCACCGCTCGTGAAATATACTGTACCATCGTCGTCCTCGAAGAGCGTTGCATCGATGTCCTTCGGCAAATAGCCGTCATTCGCGAGCGCGTTGATATAGGGCCCCTCGACCTTGCCCGACGTGCTCTTCAGGATGCCGCGGTTACCCGGCGGCATGCTGAGCGTGATGAAGTAATTTTTCAGCCGCTTTATATAGTGCAGCTCGGGTGCCCAGAGTGCACGCACGGGCTTGTGGTGCCAACGCCACGCCTTTTCCCAGGTGGCGTCCTTTTCGAAGGACCAGACCAGGCCGACGTAATCCCAGTGCTGCAGATCCGATGACCGCCATATTTCCACACCGTCATTATGGTCCCAGATGTCCGCGCCCGACGACCCGGTCATATAGTAATTCCCGTCGCCGCCCAGAATCACCACCGTGTCGCGCAGCTGCGTGTCGGGAATCAAGGGCTTCAAGTCGGGTATCAGCCCAGCTTTCACGGCGGACCCGGTGACCTCGCGATTATATTTCGCCCACGCCGCCGTGTGCACGGCGCCCGGGCCGCTGATGCCGAGTCCCTTTTGCCGCGGCGGTGGGGCGGGCACCTCCTGCCCCGGCTTCGGCGCCGACACGGGCGCGGGTGCGTCCGCTGCCGGCGTGATCGCGGCAGCTGGAGGCGTCGCCGGGGCGGACGATGTCTGCGCGGTCAAACTGCTCAAGCCCAGACCGCATCCGAGCGCCGCCGACAACGCGCGACCCCACCGCCGGTGCAAATATATAGGCATGATCAAATTTTTCATTCCCGTTCCACTCGGGCGAGCACAAAACCGCGAGCGCCCCTCTGTATCCATTCCTTGAATACAGGAGAACTTTCCGCCGCGATCGTTACTGCGTGAGAGTGGGCCTTTCGCGCGGGTCCAGCACGCGGCCGGGCAGCGCCAGATTGCATTTTCCCTGCTCGACGACGGGCACGCCGTTCACGAGGACGCAGTCCATGCCCGTCGGATAGACGCTCTTCCGGCGGCGGTTCGGAGTGGGCGATAACGACGGGGCTGGGGCTGGCCGCATGGGGAGATATGATATCATGATCCATATAGCGGGACGCTCTATATGTCTATATAGGCAACGCGCACACCCGGCGCACCGGGCTTCGGGCCGCAGTTGGCTCGGCCGGATGGAGTGTAGATACAAAAACCCCGGCAGTGGCAACGCCCGCTCCAACGTTCTCAACCGCAACGCCGGCGCCTCGGGTCCTGTACCGCCTCACCCCCGGCTGGCCACACCGGAACGCCGATCGCTCAGCAATCGCAGCCGAAACCGGCTGTATATATATAATATATCGTCCGCCGCCTTTCCCGGTCCGAACCGGAGGCGGTTACCCGTGAGGGCGTTCAATTTTCGAAACTTGACCGGTATCCCGGGCGGGGCACGCTGGCGGGTCCAACGCTGCTTGCCTGATGGTGTAATGGTAGCACAGGCGACTTTGACTCGCCTAGTCATGGTTCGAATCCATGTCGGGCAGCCATCCGGAACACCGGAATACCCCCGGCAATTTTCCGGAATTGCCGGGGCCGCCCGCTCCCATCCGGCCCACAACTTCCCCCGGAACGCACCGGCTCACGAGTCCTACCACTATATACAGGGCACAGTCAACCGGTTCGCCAGCCCCGACGCTCCGCGCATCTCGGGCATTGACGCCGATTTTGCCGCTCGGTTTCCTCATCGTCATGCATGCCACGAAAGCGAGCGCCGGCACGGTCAAGTACAAGCGCATCGTCCTGAAACTTTCCGGCGAGGTGCTCCGCGGCGGAAAAACCGGAGACCCGATCGATGCCGCCACCTTGGAAAAGGTCTGCGGCCAAGTGAAGGAGATCGCCGACCTGAAGGTCCAGATCTGCGTCGTCATCGGCGGAGGTAACATTTTCCGCGGCCTAAACGGCGAACAACGCGGCGTGGATCGCACCACCGGCGATTACATGGGGATGCTCGCCACCGTCATCAACGCCCTCGCCCTCATGGATTGCCTCGAGAAAATGGGCGTCACCACGCGCGTCCAAAGCGCCATCCCCATGAACCAGATCGCGGAGCCGTTCATTCTGCGCCGCGCGATGCGCCACCTCGAAAAAGGCCGCGTCGTCATCTTCGCCGCCGGCACGGGCAACCCGTATTTCTCCACCGACACCACCGCCGCACTCCGCGCCAGCGAATTGCACGCCGACATCATCATGAAGGCGACGAAGGTGGACGGTATATACAACAAGGACCCGAAGAAATTCACCGATGCCGTCCGCTATGAACACCTCACGTTCATCGATGCACTGAAACAGCGGCTGAACGTCATGGACTCGACCGCCTTCTCGCTCTGCCTCGACAACAACGTCCCGATCCTGGTTTTCGATCTCAACGACGAACACGCCATCCGCCGCGCGGTCCTCGGTGAAAAAATCGGGACCCTCGTTCACTCCTGACCACCGACTCGCGCCGCTCCCGGGCGCACGCCGGCTCCCCTCGTTCCCTCCTTTCCCATGGCCCATCCCCTCCTCAACGACGCGCAGACAAAAATGAAAAAAGCCGTCGACTACACGCTGCACGAGTTCACCTCCATCCACACCGGCAAGGCCACGCCGGCCATGGTTGAGGGCGTCAGCGTCGAAGCCTACGGCTCCTCGATGCGCCTCAAGGAATGCGCTGCCATCAGCACTCCCGACGCCCGCCTGATTCAAATCCAGCCGTGGGACGTCGCTCTCATAAAGAATATAGCGAAAGGTATCCAGGAAGCGAACCTCGGGTTCAACCCGATCATTGATGGCAAACTCATCCGCATCCCGCTGCCAGATATGAGCCGCGAACGCCGCCAGGAATTTGTGAAGGCCGCCAACAAAATGGCCGAGGAGGGCCGTGTGCACGTGCGCAACGTCCGGCGCGACGCTCTGGAAGCCGCCAAGAAGGCCAAGCTCCCGGAGGACGAAGCCAAGCGTTTTGAGAAGGACATCCAGGCTGCCACCGACGCCGCCATCAAGGATATAAACGAACACCTGGCGCACAAGGAAAAGGACCTTCTCACGGTCTGACCGGACTGACGCGCCGCCGGCATTTCCGGTCGCGCGTCCGAACCGACAGCCTGCGCCCACGTGCCCGAGATTTTTCCGAGAATCAAATCCGCGCGGCCGCGTCGCGTCGTCGTCAAGCTCGGTACCGGCGTCATCACGTCCGGTATTGGAAAACTGGATACAGCCCGCCTCGCGGAACTCAGCCGCGCAAATCGTCGAACTGCGCGCCGCGGGCACGGAGGTCCTCGTCGTTTCCTCCGGCGCCATCGGCCTCGGCATGGGCGCGCTCGGCCTCGAGAAGCGTCCGAAAGAGATCGCGAAAAAACAGGCATGCGCCGCCGTCGGCCAGAGCCTGCTCATGCAATATTGGCAGCAGAGTTTCGCACCCCACGGCGTCACGGTCGCGCAGGTGCTGCTGACCCATGAGGATATCCGCTCGCGCAGCCGCTACCTGCACGTTCAGGAAACCTTTCGCCAGCTCCTCGGATTACGGCGCCGTGCCGATCATAAATGAAAACGACACGGTCATCGGTCGCGGAAATCAAATTCGGCGAAAACGACACGCTCTCCGCCATGGTCGCGAGCCTCACCGCGGCCGATCACCTCTTTATACTTTCCACCGCGCCCGGCCTCATCGACATGCCGGGCACGCGGCGAAATCGTGCCGGTCGTCGAGCGCATCACGCCTGCGATCGAGGCAATGGCCGGCGGCACGACGAGCGAAACCGCGACCGGCGGGATGATCAGCAAAATCGCCGCGGCAAAAATCGCGACGCGCGCCGGCTGCGGAGTATTTATCGCGAGCGGCTCGGAACCGGGAATCATCGCCGCACTCCTCGCCGGCCGAGGGCCTGGGACATTCTTTGTCCCAAGTGGCCTGCCTCTGGAAGCGAAGAAACGCTGGCTCGCCTATTTCCAACGCCCGGCCGGCACGCTGCGCGTCGACGCCGCCGCCGTTCCCGCCCTCCGGGAGCATGGCCGCAGCCTCCTCGGGGTCGGCGTCACCAGCGCCGAGGGCGAATTCGCCGCGGGAGATATAGTTAATATAGCGGGGCCGGATGGCGTCGTCTTCGCCCGCGGAAAAACGGCGTTTGCCGACACCGAGGTGGCCCGACTCGCGCGCAAGCAGGGCGCGGAAATCGCCGCGCTCTTCCCCGACCGCCGCCGCCTCGAGGTCGTGCATCGGAACGACCTCGTGCTGCTTTAGCCCCGGCCGCCCGTTCTCTCGTATCCAGTTCGCGGATACGCGGAATCGGACTGCGGCCGCGACGCCAAACCTCGCGGTCCCGCCGCCCGCACCCTTCCCGGCGAGGATCAAAGATTCCGCTTCCTGCCCTGCCGCCGCTCTGCCACTGGTTACGCGGACACGAGTCCTAAAACGCCCCCGCTTATGAAATACCCCACCCTTCGTCCTTGCCTGCTGCTCCCTGCTGGCCGCCGCCCGTGGCGCCGACGCCACCGGCTGGCCCGCCGTGCCCTCCATCATCGCCCGGATTCATGCGCCTGATTTTCCCGCCCGCCGATTTAATATAACGGAATTTGGCGCCGTTGCGGGCGCTGACGCCACGAACGCGATTCGTGACGCGATCACGAAATGCCACGACGCCGGCGGCGGTCACGTGGATATACCAGACGGCGTTTTCCTGACCGGCGCCATCCACCTCCTCAGCAACGTCGACCTCCATCTCGCCGATGGCGCCACGCTGCGCTTCAGCACGGATCCCGCCGCGTACCTGCCCATGGTCCGCACGCGCTGGGAGGGCACGGAATGCATGAACTACTCCGCACTGATCTATGCTTTCGAGCAAAAGAATATAGCGGTGACCGGCCGCGGCACGCTCGATGGCGGCGCGTCCGAGGAAAATTGGTGGGCGTGGGCGAAAAAGACGGCCGACGGGACCCCCGCCCGGGCCCGGGCTGATTCGCAGGCGCTCAACGCCGCGGCCGATGCCGCCAAACCGACCGAGGACCGCGTCTTTGGCACCGGCCACTTTCTTCGCCCGAATTTCTTCCAGCCCTACCGCTGCCAGAACGTCCTCATCGAGGGCGTCAATATCGTCCGGTCCCCGATGTGGGAAGTGAACCCGGAGCTCTGCACGAACGTCACCGTCCGCAATCTCAATATCAACAGCCACGGTCCGAACAACGATGGCTGCGATCCGGAATCCTGCCGCGACGTCCTCATCGAGGGCTGCACGTTCGAAACCGGTGACGATTGCATCGCAATCAAGTCCGGCCGGAACGACGACGGCCGCCGCATTGGCGTCGCCTCGGAAAATCTCATCGTCCGCAAATGTATCATGAAGGACGGCCACGGCGGCGTCGTGATCGGCAGCGAAATCTCCGGCGGCTGCCGCAATGTCTTCGTCGAGGATTGCCAAATGGACAGTCCGCATCTCGAACGCGCACTCCGTTTCAAGTCCAACGCCCGCCGCGGCGGCATCGTCGAAAATGTATATATGCGAAATGTCCGAATCGGCGAACTCGCGGAGGCCGTCGTGACTGTCGACTTCCTATATGAAGAGGGCGCGAAGGGCACGTTCCTGCCCACCGTGCGGAATGTCTCCCTCGAAAACGTCACCGCGACCCACACGCCCCGGGTGTTCTATATTGCCGGCTTCAAGGGCGCGACGATCGATGACATTCGCCTCGAGCATTGCCATTTTTCCGGCGTCTCCTCGACCGACCTCATCGACCATGCCGGTCACATCACCCTCGATGACGTCGCCGTGATCCCCGCGAAGCGCACCGCGAGCCTGAGCTCCCGCGGGTCCGAGACGCCGCCGAAATAACACGGGCCGCGGTCGACGGCCGGCGGAGATCGCATTCGTCGCCGGCACGGATCTGGATATATCCCGGCACCTGTATATCCAGCCGTATATATCTCTCTCGATAACTATATATTATCGGGGATGCCGGCTGCGTCATTTCCAGTCGTAATGTACGGTATAGCGCACGACCGTCTCGCCGTCCGCGGGGACGTTCACGCGGAACTCCACGTCCTGTGAGTCGGTTTTAATGAAGTCGTGGGTCTTCGCCGTGATCGTCCAGTTCACCCAGCGATAAAGCCGCTCGGCGACGCGAACCTCCACCGGCGTGTCCTTCCGGTTGTGCAATGTAATCTCGAATGACTCGTCGACGGTGCTGGTCGAGTTGCTCAGCGAATAACTCACGCGCCGCCGGGCGCCGGTGACATCGAACGCGTCGCCAGTATATATCCGCACCGTCTCGTTTTTCGCAGTGTGGTCGATCAGGTTTTCACCGGTGAACTCCAGGCGGCCATCGGCCTCGTCGCGTCTATAGAAACGCGTGCGGCCCTTTGGCAGCGGCTGGCCCAGCCCATTCGCCTCTGTGTTCTCAAATTCGCGCATCACGGCGACCTTGGGGTTCGACTGCGTGCCGTACTCCCGGTTGTTGCGGATCGCCTCCATATTCCAGTTCCGGTACTGGCCCAACTCGAGCCCGCGGTATATATAGATCGTCTTCGCGTGGATCCCCGTCGCACGGATGAGCTCCACCTGCTTCGTTTCGCGGTTCCGCAGCGTCGCGGGACGGCGCAAAGTATAGAGGTGAAACTCGTCGAACGCCTTCTCCGTCGCGCCCCCCTGCACGGATTCCATCTCATCCTTCGCGTTCACGCGGAACGCCGAGAGGGTGACAACCCCCGACTCGGCGACCAATTTGTTCACATCCCCGGCCATCAGCTTGACGTTCGCCGTGTCAAACTGCCGGCCGCTCTGGTTGTCGATCGTCACCCATCCGATGAGATCGAGCGTGTCGGATTTTTCCGGGGCAATCAGGTTATATGAAGCCTCCCAGCTGAGGCCGCCCGTGATATAGCTGAGCTCCGCGTCGACCTTGGCAGCCGTGTCGGACGCAAGCTGCCAGGTGAGCAGCGGTTTCAGAATGGCATCGTCACCGAGCGCCGAGAAAATCGGTTCGCCCGGCAGCGAGAAGCGCAGATGTCCGTCCACCTCGATGATCGGCTGCGAGTTCCCGGCCTGAACTTGCTGTTGATAAAACCGCTGCCCGTAATGCGCGGCGAGATTCGGTTCATAACCGCTGCGCAACACGCGCCCGTGTACAATCGTCTCGCGCCCCTGGGCATCGACCGAGCGAAAATCCACGACCTTGCCCTCGTTCAGCGAGAGCAACAGGCCCTGCGAGATCGTATCCGCGCGGTAATTTTGCTCGAGCACGCGCAGCGATACTTTTCCCGTGGGATCGCGGAGCACGACGGAATCTGGCTCGAGGTGCATCGTGGCGCCGCTGAAGTTGACGGAGTTGACGCCGGCCTTGAGGTCGAGCGGAACCCGTTCGCGCACGACGGCGAAACCTCCATTATATATCGTCAGTGCTGGCTGGGCGGCCGCCGCGCCGGTG
Source organism: uncultured Verrucomicrobiae bacterium (assembly GCA_963800005.1). Taxonomy (GTDB): domain Bacteria; phylum Verrucomicrobiota; class Verrucomicrobiia; order Opitutales; family Opitutaceae; genus CAWCZH01. The sequence goes on along the minus strand of CAWCZH010000006.1, from coordinate 1,608,398 downwards.
AACAAAACGATCGCGGTATATAGGGACAGGAATTTCGGGAGGGCGATGATCATGAGTAGAATACGCACAAGCGCGCGCTTTCTTAGGCGGCCGAGGATCATTCTCGCGCTCACTTTTTTCTTTTGCGCCGCGGTCGCTTTGGGCGAGCGTTCGATTGCCGCATGGATTTTCCGCTCACTGATCCCCCGTCCGCCGAGGCCTTTTCCCCGATCGATTTCCGCGCCGAACTGAACGACGAGCAATTCGCCGCCGTCACGGCCGAGCCCGGCCCTCTCCTCATTCTCGCCGGCGCCGGCTCCGGAAAAACCCGCACGCTCACGTATCGGGTCGCCTACCTGCTCTCACGCGGCGTCCGCCCCGGGGAAATCCTGCTGCTCACCTTCACGAATAAAGCGGCGAAGGAAATGCTCCACCGCGTGCAGGACCTCACCGGCGTCGAGCCGGGACGCTTCTGGGGGGGCACCTTCCACAGCATCGGACACCGCGCGTTGCGCATGTTCGGCGAGGCGATCGGTCTGCCGCGAACGTTCACGATCCTCGATGCCGAGGAATCCGAAAGCCTGCTGCGCGATGCCGTCGAGGCGCGCGACAAAGTCTTCTTCAAGGACAAGACCAACCCACGCCCCGGTCCCCTGCACGCGGTGATTTCGATGGCGCGAAACACCCAGCTCTCGTTCGCGGAGACCATCACAAAATTTTTCCCGCAATATGATGGCCTGATCGCGCGCATTCCCACCTTCGCCCAGCAATATACTGAGGCCAAGCGCGCCGCCAGCGTGCTCGACTACGATGACCTCCTGGAGTTCTGGCTCGAGCTGCTGCGGAAATCCCCGGAAACCGCCGAATATTTCTCCCACCGCTTCCGGCATGTGCTCGTCGACGAGTACCAGGACACGAATACATTACAGTCCCAAATCGTCGACACGATCGCGTCGCACCACCAGGTGATGGCCGTCGGCGATGACGCGCAATGTATATACTCGTGGCGCGGAGCCAACTTCGAGAACATCCTCACGTTCCCCGACCGGCATCCCGGCACCGCCATCCATCGCATCGAGACGAACTACCGGTCGACGCCCCAGATCCTCGCGCTCGCGAACGGCGTCCTCCTCGCGCAGCCGAAGGGCCGCCACTTCGACAAGGAACTTCGCCCGCATCGCGCGAATTCCGAAAAACCCTATGTAGTTCAGGCGATGGACGGCCGCGAGCAGGCCCAGTTTATCGTCCAGCGCGTCCGCGGCCTCGTCGAGGAGGGCTGCGCGCTCGCGGACATCGCCGTCCTCTACCGCGCGCATTTCCAGGCACTTGATATACAGTTGGAACTCTCGCGACTGCAGATCCCATATCAAATCACCAGCGGCGTGCGGTTCTTCGAGCAGGCCCACGTTCGCGACCTGATCGCGTTGCTGCGGTTTGTATATAACCCGAGCGACACCCTCGCGTGGAACCGCCTCGTCGTGCTCCTCCCGAAGGTTGGGGACAAGGGCGCGCAAAAGATATATGCTGCCGCGCTCGACCTCGCGAGGAGCCGCCAGAAAGATTTCATCGACATCCTCGATGAGCCGGAAGTCACCGCCAAGGTCCCGAAGGACGCCCGCGACGAATGGCCGAAACTCGCCGCCTCGCTCCAGCAGGTCTCCGAGGTGATGCGCACGCTCAAGCCGCACAACGCCGTCGAAATCGCGATCGACGGCTGGTACGGCGATTACCTGAAGGGCGCTTTCGCGAACTATATATCTCGCCTCGACGACCTGAAATCGATGATCGGATTCGCCTCCCGTTTCGAGGAGACGCAGGAATTGCTCGCGCAGATCCTGCTTCTCAACAGCGAGACGAGCGACCGCTCGGCGAACCCGGATGGCGACGCCCTCCGCCTCACGACCGTGCACCAGGCGAAGGGCCTCGAATTCGACGCGGTCTTCCTGATCGGTCTCGCCGAGGGCATGTTTCCCGGCCGCCGCGCCGTCGAGTCCAGCGACGTCGAGGAGGAGCGCCGGCTGTTCTACGTCGCCGTCACCCGCGCGCGCAACGAACTCTATCTCTGCTGGCCCAAGCTCAATACCCGCGGCGGCCCCGCTATGATGCTCACCCCGAGCCGCTTCCTGCAGGAACTCTCGCCCGACCTTTACCAGCCGCTGAAGATCAAGCGCAGCTACGGCTGGTGACGCGGCGCGACGCCGCGCGCGATCTCCCGGCAGTATATATCTTTATATATAGACAGATATCGGCCCCGGGCCGCGGCGTTACTGTGCCGGCGCTTTCGCCTTCGCCTGGTCCCGCCCCGCCGCTTTTTTCGCGTACGCCTCGGCGGTCGCGAGCAGGCGAAGGAAGTTGCCGCCCCAGATCTTGTCGATGTCGCTCTCGCTATATCCTTTTTTCAGGAGCGCGTAGGTGATTTTTGGATACGCGCTCACGTCCTCGAGCCCGATCGCGCCCCCGCCGCCGTCCATGTCCGCGCCGATGCCAACATGGTCCGCACCCGCGACCTCGATCGCGTGAAACAGATGGCGCAGGAAGTCATCGAAGGTCGCGCGAATCACGGGATATTTCTCCTCGACCTTTTTGCGATCCACCACGAATTGCGCCTGCTGCGCCGGGGTCGGATCGCCGAGCGCATTGAAGCGCGACATGAGTTTTTGCAGCGCCGCGTTTCTCTCCGGGTTCGGTGGCGTCGGCACGAGATAGGCGCTCAATGTATTCATCTGGATGACGCCGCCGCTCTTCGCGAGCGCCCGAAGCAGGTCGTCCGATATATTGCGCGGGTGATCACCGATCGCGCGCACGCCCGAATGCGACAGGATCACCGGCGTGGCAGAGGTCTCGATCAGCTGCGTCAGCACGGCATCCGATGCGTGTGAACCATCGACGATCGCGCCGAGCCGGTTGCACTCGTGCACGACTTCCTTGCCGAGCGGGCTGAGCCCGCCCCACTCCGGACCTTTCGGATCCGTCGCGGAATCTCCGAGATCATTGTTCGTGAAATGCGTGATGCCGATGATGCGCGCCCCCATGCTATAGTAAGTGCGAACGAGCGAGAGATCGCGCCCGATTGGGTAGCCGTTCTCAATGCTGAGATATATAGCGCGTTTCCCGGTGACCGCGATGCGCGGGCCGTCCGCCGCAGTCAACGCCAGCGCACAATCGTTGGGGTGCGACGCCACCGCCTCGCGGACCGTGAGAAATATCTTCAGCGCGTCGTCCCGCGCCTTGGCGAAACCCTCGGGCGTGCGCGGACCCTGCGCGAGATAGACGGCGAACACGCCGGCATCGAGGCCACCCTCGCGCATCCGCGGAAAATCACATTGTGTATAGTCCGTCGCCACGTCGTGCCGCTGCCCGATATCCCAGCCCGGGCGCCGCAGGCTGCCGGGCGTATCGAGGTGCGTGTCGATCGTGAACGCGCGGTCATGCACCGCCCGCGCCCGCGCCGCAAATTCCGCTTCCGTTTCCGCGCGCCCGGAAATGATGCCGACGAAAACCAAGGCGAGCAGGGAAACAGGAGATTTCATGGTAAACGCAGCCGCGAGCAAAGCCGCGGGAACCGCCCGTGACAACCACCCAAGTGATCCGGAGCGACGTGCAATTCCATTTTCAGCGCGCCGCGCCGCTGCGGAAAGTGCTGCCCCGGCGCTTTTCCCTTCCCAAGTGTGGTATGTTGTCGCTCAACTTTAACTCCATGTCGCAACCCCAGGTCGAAAACGTCGTGATCATCGGAACCGGCTGCGCCGGGCTGACCGCCGCGATATATACCGCGCGCTCCAACCTCACGCCCCTCGTCCTCGAGGGACCACTTCCCGGGGGACAACTCACGACCACGAGCGAAGTCGAAAATTTTCCCGGCTTCCCGGAGGGGATCGACGGTTTTCAACTGATGGACAATCTGCGCACGCAGGCGACGAAGTTCGGCACGCGGTTCGAACAGGCGATGGTTTCATCCGTGGATTTTTCCACCTCGCCAAAACAGCTCGTCGCCGGCGATCGCACGATCCTCGCGAAAACCGTGATCATTTCCACCGGAGCCTCGCCCCGCATGACGGGCGTCCCCGGCGAAAAAGAGTTATATGGTGGCAAGGGCGTCACCACCTGCGCGACCTGCGACGGCGCATTTTATCGCAAGATGGAAGTCGCCGTCATCGGTGGCGGCGACAGCGCGGCCGAAGAGGCGCTGTTCCTCACGCGCTTTGCGAGCAAAGTATATTTGGTGCATCGTCGCGGCGAACTGCGCGCCTCCAAGATCATGGCCGATCGCGCGACCTCGCACCCGAAAATCAGCTGTGTGTGGGACCACGTTCCCGTCGAGGTCGAGGGAGTCGACACGGGCGCCGTCACCGGCCTGCGCGTGGCCCACGTGAAAACCGGCGTGCAAACCGTGCTGCCGGTCAAAGGTATATTCGTCGCGATCGGGCACGTCCCCAACACGGGCCCGTTCGCCACCGCGCTCGACGTCGACGAAGGAGGATACTTCGTCCCGGCGTCCGGTTCCGGCGTGAAAACCAAAGTGCCCGGTGTCTATGTCGCCGGCGATTGCGCCGATCATATATATCGCCAGGCGATCACGGCCGCCGGCATGGGTTGCGCGGCGGCGATCGAGGCGGAGCGCTGGCTCGCGGAACACGGACATTGAGCCTGCACCCGGCCGCGGACTCGGACGGCGCCAGGATCGCGGCCATCCATCGGGCGCTGGGAATTCCGGTAGGGTACGCCGCCAAGCGGAACTGGCCGCCACAAAATGAGGCCGGCGAGTTGCACGGGATCTCCCGCCCGTTGCCGGGACGCGCGATCGAGCTCGCGCCCGACGCAGCCGCGGCGTGGGAGCGAATGGCCGCCGCGGCCGCGGCGGACGGCGTGATCCTCATCGCGTGCTCGGGTTTTCGCAGCGTGGCGCGCCAGGAAGCAATCGTGCGACAGAAACTCGCCGCCGGACAAACCATTCTCGATATATTGCGCGTCGTCGCGGCCCCAGGATATAGCGAACATCATACTGGCTGCGCCGTGGATATAGGAACGCCGGGCGAGACGAGCCTGAGCGACGGGTTTGCCGATACCGCGGCATTCGCGTGGCTCGAGGCGTTCGCCGGCCAATATGATTTTCACCTCTCCTACCCCGCCGGGAATCCGCAGGGCTTCATCGTGGAACCCTGGCACTGGTGCTGGCGCGCCGCGGCGCGGGCCAATATATAGTAGGGAGATATATCTTCGCGATATATCCTTGCGCTTTCCCAGCCGAGCTCGCGGCCGGTTCGGAACGGGCGCTCAGAATTCCGCGTGCATGCGGACCGCGAAGACCGAGACCGGCCCGCGGGCGGTGTTATAGCCCGGGTTCGTTATATATTGATAATCCGCGGCGAACCCGAGCCACTCGCAGGCCTTCCAGTTATAGTAAGTCTCGAGAATCTCCTCCGGCGCATACGCGAGCCGTCCATCCCCAACGATGAAACCATAGCCGCCCGCCGCGAGGTAGCGCCGGTGCTCGCTGGAGAGGCCGTTGACGACGCCCGCGAGCCCGAACGTGTCCGCCGGCCGGCTCCACGTCGCGCCCTTCAAGCTCACGCCGCCAGAGAGCGTGCGATCAATTTCCGTGAACGCCCACGATTCGGTGCGCCCGTCATTCCAGCCCGCCCGTGCGAACACGCCGAATGTCTCCGTGACCGCCTGCTCCCAATTCAAACCCGCACCCACTTTCGATCGATAGCTGCGAGTCGTGGTGATATCCGGAGCCGCGCCCGGCGCCGCCCGAATCGCGTCCTCGTAATTTCCCATGTGCGCCCGATTCCAATATATCAACCCCCGCAAAACTCCCGCCCGTGAAGCGAGTTTATAGCGCTCCTCCCACTCGGCGGCCTGCGAGACCGCACTGCGCAGATGCGTGTCCAAAATGCGCTCGTTCGCCACCTTCGGCTCCATCAAGGCGCCCCAACGCAGCGTCCGCGTCGACTGCACCCACTCCACCGTGAATCCGCCAGTATATCCTTTCACGTCAGCGGGGTAATCCCACGCGCCGTTCTCCATCAACGACCAGTTGAGAAACTGCGTCCGCGGATCGTGACTGTATACATTCGCATCGAAGATATCGGAAGCGGCGAATTTTCCCACGGTGAACACCAGCGCGTTGTCCTCGCCGGGACCGCCCAGCTGGTTCTTGTCCGGCTCGACGGGACTCGCCGCGCCACCGAGCCCGAACGTCTGCCGCAAAAAAAGGCGCGCCGTATTATATTGAGGCGTTTCCGAGCCCGCGCGCGTCGCCTCGCCGTTCGGGAATCCCGCGACGCCCACGCTCTGGCTCAACCCGGTCCCCTGCGTAAACTCCGGATTATAATATAGCTCCCCGCCACTCCACAGCCGCCGACCGAGGAAAAGCGTCAGCGTCGCCGTGTGCTTGTCCTCGGTCGTCGGGTTCAAGCTGTTCAAGCCTTCATAAGGCGACGTGAAATCCCCGTGCCACTGCTCGACGACCGTCGTCTGGCCATGAACGCTCCACATCTCCGGCGCGGCATTCTCGTAGCCGCTGACCGCACCCGGCAGGCTGAGGCAGCCGAGCACTGCCACAGCCATCACGCTCGAGCATATACGCATCGAGCGAGCGCAGAGCAGCGGCCCGTCCGGGTCAATAAACGAGATCACGCCGCCCCTGAAAGTAACCCGACGAACCGCGCGGGTGCACCGCACGCGACGCGAAGCACCGGGCGCCGGGACGGCGTTTCACGAACGCGGCACCGACGTCACGTCCATATAGGCTTCGGCTATGTACATACAATATATCCCGTATATACCGGCTCAGCGGCCCTCGCTCAACTCCGCGCCCGCCGCGACCGGCGCCTTCAATGGCGTCACCTCGCCTTCCGCCCGGTTGAACAATAGATAGAAAACGGGCAGCACGACGAGAGTGAGGATCGTGGCGGAAATCAACCCGCCGATGACCACCACCGCGAGCGGCCGCTGCGTCTCCGAGCCGATCGCGTGAGACAACGCCATCGGGAGCAGACCCAGCATCGCCAGCAGAGCAGTCATGAGCACCGTGCGCAGCCGGATGCGCGCACCGTTTCGCACCGCGTCGATCGGTGACGCGCCCGCCTCCTGCAGCTGATTGAAATAGCTCACCATGACGACGCCGTTCAGAACGGATTGCCCGAACAACGCGATGAACCCGATGGCCGCCGAGACACTCAGCGGAATCCCGGTGACCAGCAGCGCCACGATGCCGCCGACCAGCGCGAAGGGTACGTTGAGCAGGATCAGCAGCGCGCTGCGCACCGACTTGAACGCGTTGAAGAGCAGCACGAAGATAAGAAATATACTTACCGGCACGATGACCGCGAGACGCTTCATGGCGCGCTGCTGGTTCTCGAACTCGCCGCTCCACGTCACCACATATCCCGGCGGCAGCTCGACCGTTTTCGCGCGCTGCTGCATGTCCGCCACGACGCTGCCCATGTCGCGTCCCTCGATGAATATACTTATCGCCATCACGCGGGTGCCATTCTCGCGGCTGATGTTCATATTGCCGCTCGAGACCTTGAAGCTCGCCAGCTCCGCCAGCGGCACGTGCAAGCCATCCGGCGTGTCGACGAGTATATTAGGCATGCGGTCGAGCGTGCGCTCTCGCTCCGGCAGCCGGACCAGCACGCTGAAATGTTTCTCGCCCTCCCACAGCTCGGTCGCCGCCTTGCCGCCCAGACCGATTTCAATCGCGTCCTCGACGTCCGACACATTCAGCCCGTAGCGCGCCGCCCGCGCCCGATCGATCTCGATCAACGACTGCGGCACCTGCCCCGCCCGATCGATAAACGACCGCGCCACGCCTCGCACCTGCGACACCTCATGGAGGATTGCCTCCGTTTTCGCGCGAAGCGTGGCGGGGTCCTCGCCAAATACTTTGATCACGACCTGCCCGTCGATCTGCGAAATGCTTTCGAGCACGTTGTCGCGGATCGGCTGCGAGAACGCGATGTCGAGCCCGGGAAACGCATCCACCGCGGCGTTCATATTGCGAAATATACTTTCGCGCGTTTCGCCGCGCCGCCATTGCGCCGGTGGCTTCAGGTCGACGAACGCCTCGATCATATTGATCGGCTTCGGATCCGTGCCGTCCTCCGGCCGGCCCGCCTTCACCACCACCGTGTTCACCTCGGGGACGCGGTGGAGTGCCGCCTGCAACCGATCGCTCTGGTGTCGTGCCTCCCCCACCGAAATGCCCGCGGGCAGGTCAACGTTGACCCAAATTGTGCCTTCGTTGAGCTCCGGCAAAAATTCGGTGCCGAGCTTCGGCACGAGCGCGAGGCTCACCGCCAGAGCTAAGACCGCGCCGCCAATCACGACGGCCCGATGCCGCAGCGCCCAATCGAGAATCGGCTCATACCGCGCTTTCGACCACCGGAGCACCGCATTGTCCCCATGCTCTCGCGTGCGCCCGAGCAACGCATAACACAGCAGCGGCACGACCGTCAACGAAAACAACAGCGAGGCAATCAGCGCCGACGTCACCGTCCACGCCATCGGCGCAAAAATCCGTCCCTCCTGCCGCTGCAAGGTGAAGATCGGGAGATGCGCCGCGATGATGATGAGCATCGCGGAAAACGTCGGCCCGCCCACCTCGGCCGTCGCCTGCTGGATGATATTGCGAACCGCCTCACGGCTCGCGCCCGGCGCGCGTTCCGACAGCCGCCTATATACATTCTCCACCACGATCACGGCCCCGTCCACAATGATGCCGAAATCCATCGCCCCGAGCGACAGCAGGTTCGCCGGAATTCCGCGCCACGTCAGCCCGATGAACGTGCCGAGCAGTGACAGCGGAATCATCAATGCCACGATCGCCGCCGCGCGCAGGTTCCCGAGAAACACCAGCAGGACCAGCGTCACGAGCATCGCGCCCTCCGCGAGATTATGAAACACCGTCTCGAGCGTCGTATCAATCAGCCACGTGCGATCATAATACGGCACGATCTTAACGCCGGGCGGCAGGATGGATTTATTGAGCAGAGCGATCCGCTCCTTTACCGCCTTCAGTACGTCCGAGGGATTCTCCCCTTTCCGCATGAGCACGATGCCGTTTACTATATCATCATCCGCATCCTGCGCCACGATGCCCTCGCGCGGCAGCGCACTCAGCGTGACCGCCGCCACGTCCTTCACCAGCACAGGGGTGCCGTTGTGTGAGGCCAGCACGATATTGCCTATATCATCGATCGAATGCAGCAGGCCAAGCCCGCGGATGAAATATTGCTGCGAGCCACGCTCGAGCTTGCTGCCGCCCACGTTGGAATTCCCGCGGCCCACGGCGGCGTAGAGTTGCTGCAGCGTGACGTTATAATATTTCAGCCGGGCGAGGTCCGGATTGATTTCATACGTCTTGATCAAGCCACCCATGCTCGTGATGTCCGCGACGCCCGGCACCATGCGCAGCTGCCGCTCGACGACCCAGTCCTCCATCGTGCGCAGGTCCCGCGAAGAGTAGCCGTCCCCCTTCAGGCGGAAACGAAAAATCTCCCCAATCGCCGTCGAGAGCGGCGCCAGCTGCGGCTGCACACCCGGCGGCACGTCCACCTGCTGCAGCCGTTCCGCCACCTGCTGCCGCGCAAAATAATCGTTCACCTCGTCGTCGAACGTCACGACTATATACGAGAGCCCGAACTGCGTGTGTGAAAAAAGCCGGACGGAATGCGGCAGCCCGCTCAACGCCACCTCCACCGGAATGGTGACCTGCTTCTCCACCTCCTCCGGCGCGCGGCCAGGATATAGAGTTACGATCGTCGCCTGCACATCGGACACATCCGGGAACGCCTCGATCGGCAATCGCTTGAACGCAATGATCCCGCCGCCCGTGAATATAATCGCCAGCAGCACGACGAACATCGGCTGGTGCAGCGTGAAATGAATCAACCGCCGGATCATGGCTCACGCCCTCCGCCCGCATTGCCCGCAAACCGGCCTGCGCGCCCGAGTATATAGCCTTTCGTATAGAGATCCATCACTCGCCCCCCGCATCGGCCCGCAGTTCATCGAGCAGCAGCCCGCCGTCCGTGACGACGCGCTGGCCCGCGACGACGCCGGACGTCACCAGGATTTTTCCGTCCTGCTCCGGGCCGACGCCCACCTCGTGCCGGGTATATACTGCCGGGCGCTCCTCGATCCAGATGAAGTGCCGGTCGCCTTTCAGGAAGACCGCGGTCGTGGGGACTTCGGCTCCGGCGATCGCCGCCGATTTAAACGCGACGCTGACAAACATCTCCGCCTTCAGCAGCCGCTCCGGGTTTTCCACTGTCGCCCGCACGCTCACCATGTGCGTCGCCGGGTCGAGCGCGTCCGCGATCCATTCCACCTCCCCCGGGAATTCCTTCCCCGGCAGCGACTCCGAAGAAACGGTGACCGGCAGCCCCCGGCGAAGATATATTAAGTCGCGCTCCGGGGTGTCGATCATCACGCGGAGCCGCGTGGGATCACTGACCACACACAGCGGCGCCAGCAACTGCGGCGCGTTCGCGAGCATCTGGTCCGGGCGCACTTCCTGACCCGGGTTCAGATTTTTTTCGACAATCGTGCCGGCGATCGGCGTGCGCAGCGTGAACCGCCCATCGCCATCACCCGCGGCCGCACTATATAGCTGCAACCGCGCCACCGCCCGGTGCTGCTCGGCTTCCGCGCCCGCCTCGGCGTCTTCCGCCGCCTCGAGGTCCTTGCGAGCGACGGCACCGTGATCAAAAAGATCCTGCACGCGGGCCCGCGTGCGTCGCGCGAGCATGAGATCCGCCTCCGCCTTCCGGGCATCGGCCTGCGCCTGGCCGAAGTCCGGCGAATCGATCCGCGCGAGGGCCGCACCCGCCTCGACGCGTTCACCCGGCCGCGCGAGCACCTCCTGCACGCGCCCGGCCACGGGCGAATATATACGCACAGTGGCGTCCTCGTTCCACACGACACGTCCGGAGAGGCGATGAATTTCAGCCGCGTGCGGCTCCGCCTGCTGCACCGAGATCGCCGAGCGCTGGGTCGATTTCTCCGGGAACGTAATCCGGTCGCCCTGCACCACCGGGCCCGGCGCTTCGGCCGGCGCGGCCGTCCGCGAGCACCCGACCAGGCCGCCGACCGCGAAGGCGGACGCAAGTATATAGACGCTATATGAAGGACGAGGCATCATGGTATATGGTCGGCTGGAGCCGCGGTCGCGCCGGCGGGCGGGAACGGCAGCCGGTTGAGCGAGGCGGCGAGCGCAAAGGAGGTCGCAGCCGCGTCGGCCAGCGCGTGCGCCGTCGCCACGCGGATCTCGTTGTCCGCGCGCTCGGCCGCGAGCAGTTCGAGGAGTGACGTGCCGCCGTGTTCATAGGCGTACGTGACCGTCTGCACGACTGCCGCGGAAGCCGGACGCAGGCGTTGTATATAGGCCGCCGCCCGCGCCCGGGCCTCCTCGTGGGCCGCGCGGTTGGTGGATATATCGGCGGCGGCCTGGAGCCGCGCCTTGTCGAGCTGCGCCCGCGCCTGCGCCTGCGCCCCGCGCGCCGCGCGGATGGAACCGGCGTTGCGATTCCACACTGGCAAGGGCAGCGAGACGCCGAAGCCGACCGAATTCGGAAGATCCGGTGGGTTGCGTTCATATTCCGCGCTGACAGTGAGGTCGGGGACGACGGCACGTTTTTGGGCCACGAGGTCAGCGTCCGCCTTCGCCATGCCCGCCTCGGCCGCGACGATATCCGGGCGCTCGCCCTGCATCGTATCATCGTCCAATGCGAGCGGTGGCAGGTTCTCGAGCGCGTCGGCGAGTTGAAGCCGGCCACGCGGGGCCGGTTCGCCGAGCAGTGCTTCCAATATGATCACCGTCGTCGTAACGGCCTGCCGCGCGGCCGCCGCATCGAGCTCGAGGCGGCCCGCCGCGATCTCGATTTGCGATTGATCTGACGCGGCGAGATCGCCCGCCGTGTGCCGCTGTCCGGCGAGGTCGGCCTCGCGGCGCAGCGACGCGGCCGAGCGGGCGAGCACCACGCTCTCCTCGCGCGCCTCGAGCGCCGCTATATAGGCCTGGCTGACGGATTGCAGCAGAAGGCGGCGCACATCGTCGCGCTGCGCCTCGGCCGTGCGTTCCGCGGCGCGCGCGGAATCGGCGCGGGGCCCGCGCTTACCGAGCTCGAGCAGCTGGTTGAGCGCCACGATTGAATCATAGCTGCGATCGAAGAGGCGGTTGCCCGCGGGAGTGCCGTTGCCCGTGCCGTCACTCGCGATTTTTGCCGTGCTGAGGTTCAACACCGGATTCGGAAACTCGCGCGCCGCCCGCAACTGGCCCACCGCCATCGCCACCTGCGCCTCGGCCACCTGGAGATCCGCGTTGCGCTGCAACGCGAGCTGCTGGGCCTGCACGAGGCTCAGCGCTCCCGGAAGGGGCGATGGCGCCGGTTCAGCCGCGGTCAGGGCGGCTGCCGCAATATACAGCGCCCCGGCGATATATGGAATGTATAGCCTTGTATATAGGCGGGGACAGGGCCGCGCCGCGGCGGCGGACGGTTGGCGGCAAAAATACATTGCCCACTGTACGCGAAACGCCCGCTCGCCACCATGAGACCGTGGCGACTCGACGGGTAAGGCGCGGCCTTATCCGCGCGCGGTCTGCTCCTGGTCCACCCAGCGCACCGCCTCGCGAATCAACTCCGTCCCATTCGCCAGGCCGAGCTTATCCTTAATTCCCGCACAGTGCGCCTGGACTGTCTTTATACTTAGGTGAAGATCCTGCGCGATCCGGCGCGTCTCACGACCGAGGCCGACGAGTCGAAATATCTCCAACTCCCGATCACTCAGGCGCCCAACAATCGAGAGGTCCGCAGCGAGCCGCGTGCCCACGAATTTTTTCGTGAGTTGTGACGCGAGCGAAGCGCTCACATAGGGCTGCCCGCGGCTGACGGATCGGATCGCGTCCACGACTTTATCCGTCGTTTCATGTTTCATTACATAACCGAGCGCGCCGGCGCGCAGCGCTCGTTCGGCATACGAGGACTCGTCGTGCATCGAGACGACAAGCACACGTGGCGGCGGCGTCAGCGCTTGTAATTTCTTGATGAGCTCAAGACCGGATTCTCCGGGCAACGCGAGATCGACCACCGCGACATCGGCACCCTCGCGCAGCAAGCCGCTGAACGCGGTGGCGCTGTCCGCGGCCTGTCCGCAAACCCGCAGGTCCGGCTGACGGTCGATGAGTGCGACGAGGGATTCACGCACGAGGGGGTGATCATCCACGACGAAGACGCGGCAGCGGTTCATATAGCGCGGTTCGGAAATCGCGGAGTTCAGGTCGGATTCCCCGGTGGCAGCGTGCACCGTACCACCGTGCCCCCTTCCGGCACGGCCTCAATCGAGAAAAACGCTCCGATGATCGTGGCGCGGTGCATCATGATGCGAAGGCCCAAGCCCTCGCCGCGAGCCGGGCCCGGCCGCGGAATGCCGGTGCCGTTGTCGCGAACCGAAAGCATCACCTCGCCCGCCGTATCCTCGAGTTGCACGTCGATTCGCCGGGCCTGGCCGTGACGGATCCCGTTGCGGACCGCCTCCTGCGCGATGCGAAAGAGCTGGCTGGCCACGCCGGCGCCGAGAAAAGACACGCCGCCCGGCCCGCGAAATATACATTCGACTCTATATTGCTCGCTCGTGCTCGCACAGAATTCCTGGAGCGCACCGCTCAATCCCTCGCCATCTATATCTGCGAGCAAGAGCCCCTTGGCCATCTGCCGCGTTTGCGCGATCGCTGATTTCACGAGCCCCACAATTTTTTTCGCATCGTTCACCTCGGCGATGCTGCGCTCCTGCAATTTTTCGACGAGCAGCTGTCCCGTCAGCGCCGTTCCCGTCAGATGTTGCCCGAGGCCGTCATGCAGATCGTGACCGATGCTACGCCGCTCGCGCTCACTGATTTCCAACACAACTTTTTCCAGCCGTTCGCGTTCCGCCACCTCGGCGGCCAGCGCGGCCGTGCGCCGTTCGACGCGCTCCTCGAGATCGCGGTGAAGCGCCAGCAGGCCCGCCAGCAGCCAGATGAGCACGAGATATGTAATAAATGCGATCGCCGCATTCCAGAGCGGGACCACCGCTGCCGGATAGCGCGCGCCCGCAGCAACGTCCCCGACGAGCCACGTCACCACACAGACCAGCGCCACCAGCACGGCGAAACGCGGACCGCGCGCGACGACCGCGACGGCGATCGGGATGAAATAAAACACGAGCAGCGACACCTCGATGCCGAGCAAAAAATCCGCGAGCCCGATCACCGCCAGGAGGCCGCAGGTCAGCGCGGTCAGCCAGCGTCGCAGCGACGGATTATTCTGGCTCAGCGCCTGCCGCCAGAAGCTTTCAAATTTTTCCGCCAGCGGGGAGTTGCTCATCGTCTCGGGTTCGCTCCGCCAACTCGACCGCGGCGCGGAAAAGCGCCAGCAAAATCCGCGGGTTCCCCTCGACCACGCGCCGCTCCGTCCGAGTCATAACTGGAATAATTCTAATTCTCACTTGAAAGTCCCGCCGCTTCGACTTTCTTCTGACCTTCCACCATGTCGAACGCCCCCACCCGCCCTTCCCGCCGTGCCACCGGCCTCGCGCAAAAGCTGGCGGAGAGCGGGTTGCGCGCGACGCCCCGGCGCGAGGTCGTATATGGTGTCCTCCTCGACAAGCGCGACCATCCCACGGCCGACGAGGTATTCTCGCGGGTAAAGCACGACCTGCCGACGATCTCCCTCGCGACTGTATATAATTGTCTCGAGACACTCGTGGAGTGCGACCTCGTTCGGGCCGTCAACTTCGAGCGCGGCCCCACCAGGTATTGCCCGAACCTCAGCCCGCACGCGCATTTTCACGACGAGAAAACCGGACGGACGTTCGACGTGGATGTACCGTCGGCCGTGTTCGCGAAACTCAAGACGACGCTGCCGCACGGTTTTGATGCCGACGCCGTGGAAATCATATTCCGCGGTCGCGCCCGCAGCGCGTCAGGCAGTGGCGCCGCGTCCTCCTGACCACTGCCATTATATACTTTTTCCGCTTTATACTTTCCGATTCATGAGCTCGCTCGAAATCAAAGACCTGCACGTCGCCATCGGCGAAAAAGAAATCGTCAAGGGCCTCTCCCTCACCGTGAACAGCGGCGAAGTCCACGCGATCATGGGGCCGAACGGCACCGGCAAATCCACGCTCTCGAAGGCGATCGCCGGTCATCCCGATTACGCGATCACCAGCGGCGACGTCCTCGTGGACGGCAATTCGATTCTCGAGCAGGAGCCCGACGAGCGCGCCCGCGCCGGCATTTTTCTCGCGTTCCAATATCCGAGCGAAATCCCCGGCGTCAGCATCGCGAATTTCCTGCGCGCCGCCCTGCAGGCCCGCCTCGCCGAGGGCGAGGAACTCGACGCGTCCGCCTACTACAAGCGGCTCTACGCAGAAAATGGACCTGCTGAAGATCGACCGCAAATTCACCTCGCGCTCGGTCAACGAGGGCTTCTCCGGCGGCGAGAAGAAGCGCAGCGAGATTCTGCAGATGGCCATGCTCGAGCCGAAGTTCGCGCTGATGGACGAGACCGATTCCGGACTTGATATCGACGCGCTGCGCATCGTCGCCGACGGCGTGAACACCATGCGCGGACCGAACCTCGGCGTCCTGTTGATCACGCATTATCAGCGCCTCCTCGACTACATCGTGCCGGACCACGTCCACGTGATGTGGGACGGCCGGATCGTCAAAAGCGGCGACAAATCCCTGGCCCTGGAACTCGAGGCGAAGGGCTACGACTGGGTGAAACGGGAACTTGCCCCGGCCCTCGCCTGACGCGCCCACGCGTCGCCCACCCTCCAACCTTCTCGCCTATGAAACCGCCCACCGATCTGGAAGCCGCTCCCGCGCCCGAGGTGATCGATAGTCCCGTCGTCGGCATCGACCAGTCCGCCGGCAATTTCAGCTACGACGTCGACTACGCGTTCGACGCCGGCACCGGCCTGACCGAGAACACCGTTCGACTATATCAGCTCGGTCAAGAAGGAGGCGCCGTGGATCCGCGAGTTCCGCCAGAACGCGCTGAAGACCTTCCTCTCGAAGCCGCATGCCGACCCACTGGGCGACGAAGGACCTCGACAACATCAACTTCGACAAGATCCGCTACTACCTCGTCGAGCGGCCAGAAGCCGAAGCGCACCTGGGACGAGGTGCCGGACGACATCAAGCGCACCTTCGAGCGCCTCGGCATCCCCGAGCAGGAGCGCAAGTTCCTCGCGGGCGTCGAGGCGCAGTTCGACTCCGAGGCCGCCTATTCCAACATCAAGGAGGCCGTCGCCAAGCAGGGCGTCATCTTCGTCGAACTCCACCGAAGGGCTGCGGGAGCACCCGGAGATCTTCCGGAAGTGGTTCGGCAAGGTCATCCCGACCGGCGACAACAAGTTCTCGCGCGCTCAACAGCGCCGTGTTCTCCGGCGGCTCGTTCATCTACGTGCCGCCGGGCGTGAAGGTGTCGCACCCGCTCCAGGCCTACTTCCGCATCAACGCGGAAAACTTCGGCCAGTTCGAGCGCACGCTCATCATCGCCGACGAGGGCGCCGAGGTCACGTACATGGAGGGCTGCACCGCGCCCAAGTTCTCGACCGCGACGCTGCACAGCGCGGTGGTCGAGCTGGTCGCGCTGAAGGGCGCGAAGATCCAGTACATCACGGTCCAGAACTGGGCCAACAACGTCTTCAACCTCGTGACCAAGCGCGGCGTCGCCCACGAGGAGGCCGAGATCAAGTGGATCGACTGCAACATCGGCAGCCGCCTCACCATGAAATATCCCGGCGTCGTCCTGAAGGGCCGCAAGGCCCGCGGCGAGGTGATCTCGATCGCGCTGGCCAACGACGGCCAGCACCAGGACACCGGCGCGAAGATGATCCACGCCGCCGACGAGACCACGTCCAACATCGTCGCCAAGTCCATCTCCGTCGGCCAGGGCCGCAGCACCTATCGCGGCGTCGTCCACATCCCGAAGCACCTCAAGGGCTGCAAGAACAACACCGAGTGCGACGCGCTGCTCATCAACACCAACAGCCGCACCGACACCTACCCGGCCATCACCGTGCGCGGCGACCGCCAACGCCGTGCAGCACGAGGCCAGCGTCTCCAAGGTGAGCGAGGAGCAGATCTTCTACATGCAGCAGCGCGGCCTGACCGAGGGCCAGGCCATGAGCCTGTCCGTCAACGGCTTCATCAACGACCTCGCCCGCCAGTTCCCGATGGAATACTCCGTCGAGCTGAAGCGCCTCATCGACCTCGAGATGGAAGGCAGCGTCGGCTGACCCGCCTGCCGGATCATATAACGCCCGCGGCGGATATATACATGATATATCCATTCGGCGTGATCCCGCCGGCACGTCCCTTCATCCTCAACCCTTGACATGACAGCGAGCACGGAAACCAAATCGGCAGTGGGCGCGTTCACGCCGACCGCATTCGGAGAGCATCTGGCGTTGGTCGCCTCGGCCCCCGCGTGGTGGCTCGACCGCAAGCAGGCCGCGTACGACAAATTCGCCGCATTGCCGCTGCCTCGCCGCGGCGACGAATCGTGGCGGTTCAGCAATATCGGCGGTGTCGTGCTCGACGGCTACGAGCCGGGCAAGACGCTCCCCGGCGACGTCCCGCCGTCGGTGTTTCTGAATGCCGCGGCGACGCTGAATTTCAGCAACAATATACTCGTGTCCCGCACCGCACTTTCGCCGGAGCTTGCGCGCGCGGGTGTGCGGGTGCTGACGCTCGACGAGGCGGTCGTGCAGTCTCCTGATTTGCTCAAGGCCCACTTCATGGCCCAGCCGCAGAAGCTCGGCTCCCAGAAATTCGCGTCACTTCATACAGCGTTCGTGCGCGGCGGCGCCGTTATATATGTGCCCCGCGGCGTGGAGCTCACCGCTCCGATCGTGATTTCTCACGGCGCGGCCGGCAATGGCATCGCGGTGTTTCCGCACACCCTCGTCATCGCCGAGGAAAATGCGCGCGTCACCGTGATCGAGCAGTTCACGTCGACGGACACGCATCCTCACTTCGCCTGCGGAGCAAACGACCTGTATGCCGCGCACGGCGCGCAGCTCACGTACGTCGCCGCGCAGCAATGGTCCCGGCGCAGCCTCTCGTTCCAATTCAACTCCACCGTGGTGCGGCGCGACGCCCGCGTGCTCTCGCTCAACCTGCACCTCGGCGCCCGCCAGGCCCGCCACGAATCGCTCTCGCAACTCCAGGCGCCCGGCGGCCTCTCCGAGATGCTCGCGCTCACGCTCGCCGACGACACTCAGGAATTCGACCAGCGCACGCTCCAGATTCACCAGGCGCCGAACACCAAGTCGGATTTGCTATATAAGAACGCGCTGCGGGATGCTTCGAAGACCATTTTCTCCGGGCTGATCGTCGTCGATCCCGACGCGCAGAAAACCGACGCCTACCAAAGCAATCGCAACCTGATGCTGAGCGACGACGCCGAGGCGAACTCGCTGCCCGGCCTCGAGATTCAGGCGAACGACGTGCGCTGCACGCACGGCGCCACCACCAGCCGCCTCGATCCCGAGCAGGAATTTTATCTGCAGTCGCGCGGGATAAAAAAAGACGCAGCGGATCAATTGCTGACCTTCGGCTTCTTTGAAGGCGTACTCACGCGCCTGCCCGACGAGACGCTGCACGAACCGGTTCGCTCGTTGATTCGACAGAAGTTTCAGACCTGACGCCGGCCTCCAGCCGCGAGCGCCGCTCCGCAAGTATATAGCTATATAGTCACGATCGTCACCATACCATGGCTCTCACGTCCGATCGCATCCTCTCCCGCGAAGTCCTCGCCACGCAGATTCCGTCGGGCGACCGCACGCCGCTGCCGGCCGATACGCGCGTCACCATTCATCAGACCCTCGGAGGCAGCTATACCGTGCAGACCGACTTCGGACTTTTTCGCATCGACGCGAAGGACGCCGACGCCATCGGGGAGAAGGTCGCGGACACCACCGTGCGCACCGCCACGCTCGCCGACGGCGCGCCCGATCCCGAGGCGATCTGGGCGCAACTGCGACACGTGTTCGATCCCGAGATCCCGGTTAATATCGTGGATCTCGGACTGGTCTACTCGATGGACGTCGCCGGGGAGCCGGCGAACGGATATAGAGTCGATGTCGCGATGACGCTCACCGCTCCCGGCTGCGGCATGGGCCCGGCCATCGCCGAGGATGCGAAAACGAAGATTCTCCTCGTCCCGGGTGTCAGCACAGCCGACGTCCGCATTACTTGGGATCCGCCGTGGAACCAGTCGATGATCAGTGAAGAGGGCAAAATGAAGCTCGGCCTGATCTGACGCGACCGCGGCAGGGCCGCTGGCGGGACGTGCTGTATCCATTTTTCGAATACACGATATACCCCATGCGCCTCCCTGCCCCGCTTCTGCAACTGCTCCCCGCTTGCGCCGCGCTCCTCGCTGCAGCGCCGATGTCGGCCACGGCCGCGCCCACTCCCAGCCGTGCGCCCAATATAGTTTTTATTCTGGCCGACGACATCGGCTACGGCGATCTCGGCTCGTATGGACAGAAACGCATCCGCACGCCGAATCTCGATCAACTCGCGGCGCAAGGTCGCCGCTTCACGCAATTTTACGCCGGTGCGCCGGTCTGCGCGCCCTCGCGGAACGTGCTCATGACCGGCCAGCACACCGGGCACGTGCAGGTTCGCGGCAACGCCAAGATCGATCTTCGACCCACCGACATGACCGTCGCGCAGGTCCTGCACGATGCCGGTTACTATACCGGCCTGATCGGAAAATGGGGTCTCGGCCAGGAGGGCTCGGCAGGTTCGCCGATTCACAAAGGGTTCGATTATTTCTTCGGCTACGTCGACCAGACGCAGGCACATAATTATTATCCGACGTATCTCGTCCGCAACGAGACCCGCGTGCCGCTTCGCAATATAGTTCCAAATCCGGGGCCGTATGGTCAGGGCGTCGCCACGAAAAAGGTGGACTATAGCGCAGACCTCATGGGGACCGAGACCCTCGAGTTCGTGCGCGCCCATCGCGCGCAGCCGTTCTTTCTCTATTTCGCGACGACCTTGCCGCACGCCAACGACGAGGCCAAGCCCGACGGCATGGAGGTGCCGGACTACGGGCCGTACGCCAAGGAAACGTGGCCGTATCCAGAAAAAGGATACGCGGCAATGATCACGCGTCTGGACACGCAGGTTGGCAATCTCATGTCCGAGCTGCGCGAGCTGGGCCTCGCGGATAATACATTGGTGATTTTCACCTCGGACAATGGCCCGCACTCCGAAGGCGGCCACGATGCCAGGTTTTTCAACTCGGCCGGCGGCCTGCGCGGGATCAAGCGCGACTTATATGAAGGCGGCATCCGCGAGCCGCTTATTGCCTGGTGGCCGGGCCATGTACCGGCCGGAACCACGAGCGACTATATAGGCTATTTCGCCGATGTCCTGCCCACGCTTGCAGACGTCGCGGGCGCGCGGGCGCCGGCGTCGCTCGACGGCATCAGCTTCCGCCGCGCCCTCGAGGGCCGGCCCGGGCAGTCCACGCATGCGTTTCTATATTGGGAGTTTTATGAAGGCGCGTCGTCGCAGGCCGTGCGCTTCGGCGACTGGAAGGCCGTGCGCATCCCCATGCTCAGCGGGCCAGTCGAGTTGTTCGACCTGGCACGCGATCCCGCCGAGCAGCACGACATTGCCCGCGAGCATCCGGAGATAGTAAAGCAGGCGCAGGCCATCATGGATCGCGAACATGTGCCGTCGCCGCTCTGGAAAATTAATCCGCCGGGCTCCCGCAGCCAGGGAAACAACTGAGCCGGCGGAGCGCGGCCGCCGCGCGTTTCTGGCTTCGCTTCAAACCTCGCTGGCGCCAGAGTGCCGGTCATGCGCCCCTCACTAACCCTGCTGCTTTGCCTCGCCGCCACCGCGTTCGTCCGCGCCGAGGTCCCCGCCCAAAAAACTGAACTGCTCCATGATCGCGAGTTCTCCGGCTGGGAATGCGTCAACCCCGAGAAAACACCGATCAACGTCATGTGCGAATTCAGGCCCGGCGGCGTCATTGCCGTCGCCGGCGCACCGATCGGATATATAGCGACGACCGCTTCCTATGAGAATTACCAGCTCCATGCCGAGTGGCGCTGGTCGGGCAAGGCCGGCAACAGCGGCGTACTGCTTCATATATCCGATGGCCCGATGGATCGCGTCTGGCCCGTCTCTTTTCAGGTGCAGACGAAAAACAAGCGCGTCGGGGACCTCCTGCCGATGTCCGCGGCGAAGTTCGTCGACCCGCTCTCCACGCCACCCGGGGCCAAGACTCCGCAACTCGATCGCCGAAATGCCGACAGCGAAAAACCCGTGGGCGAATGGAACTCCTGCGATATATTATGTCGGGGCGGCGTGATTGAGGTGACCATCAACGGCGTCGCGCAGAATCGCGTCACCGGTTGCGTCCCCTCCTCCGGCAAAGTCGGTTTTCAACTCGAGGGCGTGCCGTATGAATTGCGCAACGTCTGGATCGACCGTGCCCCGCGCGCGATTGGCTCCAGCCCGCAATTTGATCCGCCCGCCAAAACGCGCTAAATATAGCGCGGAGATCCCGCCCTTGGAAACGCCTCCGGTCACGCCTGCCGCCACCTCTATATACGAGGAGATCGTCGCGCTCGAAAACGCAGCGACGCCCTTCGTGCTCGTCGTGCTGGTGGACGCGTTGGGCAGTGTGCCGCAGGACACCGGGGCGAAGATGCTGGTAACCAGCACCGGCCGAAAGGTCGGCACGATCGGGGGCGGCCGGGTTGAGGCGCGCGCGACCGCGCTCGCGGAGTCGATGCTGGGCGATCGCAGCCCGCAGGGGTCCGTCCCTACGTTCGTCAACTGGAGCCTGAAGGGCGATGTCGGCATGACGTGCGGAGGTTCGGTAAAACTCTATTTCGAACCGCACGTCGGCCCGCGCTGGTCCATCGCAATCTTCGGCGCAGGCCACGTGGCACAGGCCCTCATCCCCGTGCTCCTGCCTCTGCCCTGCACGATTTCGTGCTTTGATACTCGGGCCGAGTGGATCTCGCGCCTGCCCACGGCGCGCAATCTCCGCGCTGCCACCGTGCCCGACCTCGCGGCCGAGGTCGATGCACTGCCCGCGGACAGCTATATACTTTGCCTCACCCAGGGCCACGCGACCGACCGGCCCGTGCTCGAGCGCTCGCTTGCGACGCGGAATTTCCCGTTCATCGGCGTGATCGGCAGCGCGGCGAAGGCGGCGGTGCTGCGACGCGAACTCATCGCCGCGGGACTCGACCCGGCCCGCGCACAGCAATTCTCGTGTCCCGTCGGCCTGGATTTCGGAACGAACCACCCGCACGAGATCGCCCTCAGTATCGCCGCGCAGCTCTTGACCGAGCGCGATCGCAATATAAAGCAAAATATACAGCAGGCCCCCGCGAGCGCTATATAGGCCCGAGATCGCTATATAGCTGCATGGTGTTCGTGCCGTTTTTACACCGCGGATTTCACCAATCCGGCACGGACGACACGAGAAGCAGAAACAACCTGCCGTCCTCTGCCGTGTAATCCGGTCCGTGGCTCGATGAGATCCGTGGTCAAAAAACAGTCCGCTTACTCAGCGCATCGCTTCGCCACTCGGCTATATACAACAACGTCGTCTCAGCCGGGCAACCGGTTCGTGCCTAGAGGAAATCCGTGGCTAAAAAACGGTCCGCCTACTCACCGCGTCCGCTCGCCCCAAAAGTATATATAACTACGGCTTTCCCCGCGTGCCGGCCTGCGCCTGCGCGGCAAGGAAAAGGGCCTCGCTCGTCGAGGGACACGCCAGCGTCACCACGCCACCACCAGGGCCATAAGCCGCCACCGCTTCGCGCAACGCCTCGCGCACGGAAAACGCCAGCATGAGCGGCGGCTCGCCCACCGCCTTGCTGCCATGAATCGTGCCTGGCTGCGCCGCATTCGGAAGCAGCGTCACGTTGAACTCCATCGGCGCATCACTGATCGCCGGAATTTGATAGGTACTGGCGCTGTGCGTCAGCAGCCGGCCCTTCGCATCCCACTTCAGCTCCTCCGTCGTCAACCAACCCATCCCCTGCACAAAGCCACCCTCGATCTGCCCGCGATCGATTCCTGGGTTCAGCGAATCGCCGACGTCATGCACTATATCCACCCGCCGCACGCGGCTCATACCCGTGTCGCCGTCCAGCTCCACCTCGGCGACAGCGACGCCACACGCGAAATAGGCAAACGGCCGGCCTTTCATCGTTGCCCAGTCCCAATGTATATCGGGAGTTTTATAGAATCCACCCGCGGACAAATTCACGCGCTCGACGTGCGCCATCCGGCATAACTCCGCAAACGGCACGCGCGGCTCCGCCCGGCCGCGCAGCTGCACGCCACCGCCGCTAAACTCCACGTCGGCCGCGACGCCACCCAGCATCTTCGCCGCGACCTCAGCGAGTCGCTCGCGCAACTTAATACAGGCATCCCGCACCGCCGCGCCGTTGAGGTCCGCGCCCGACGACGCCGCCGTCGCCGACGTGTTCGGCACCTTGTCGGTCGTCGTCTTCATCATCCGAATCGACTCGGCCGGAAGTCCGAGCTCCCGCATGACGACACCGAGAATTTTGGTGTATAGTCCCTGCCCCATCTCGGTGCCGCCGTGATTCACCTGCACGGTGCCGTCCTGGTACGCGAGAACCAGTGCGCCGGCCTGGTTATAGTAAGTGAGCGTGAACGAGATTCCGAACTTCACCGGCGTGATTGCCAGCCCGCGTTTCACCCGCGCGTGCTCGCGATTCCATTGCGCCACCTCGGCGCGGCGCTCCGCGAAACGCGCGGATTCCAGCGCGAGTGTCCACATCGTGCGCAGCCGCGTGTCGCCCACCTCCTCGCCATAATGCGTGGTATTCGTCTCACCCGTCCCGCGATAGAGATTCCGCTCGCGCACCACTTCGGGCGGCAGGCCGAGCGTGCGCGCCACGCGGTCGATCGCCTCCTCAATCACGAGCATGCCCTGCGGACCGCCAAATCCGCGGAACGCGGTGTTCGACGCCAGGTTCGTCTTCGCGATCAGGCCCGTGGCCCGGAGCGCCGGTATATAGTAGCCGTTGTCGATATGAAACAGCGCGCGGTCGAGCACCGGCTGCGAAAGATCGAGCGACCAGCCACCATCGGAAAACAACTCGGCTTCCAGCGCGAGCAGCAGGCCGTTGTCATCGAAGCCGACAGAAAACTTCGTGAGAAACGGATGGCGCTTCCCCGTCACAGCCATGTCGACGTCGCGATCGAATTGCACGCGGACCGGCCGACCCGTCTTCAACGCGGCGAGCGCCACGATCGCCGCCGGTGTATTGCCCTGTGTTTCCTTGCCGCCAAAACCACCGCCCATGCGTGGCGACTCGACGACCACCTTGTGCCGCGGCAGGTGCAGCACCTCGGAAATTGTGGTCTGTATATCCGCGGGATGCTGCGTCGACGACACCACGCGCACATCACCCTCATCGCCCGGCTCGGCCCACGCTGCCTGTGTCTCGAGGTAAAAATGCTCCTGCCCTCCGAAACTGAATTCCGCGCTCAGCCGCCGGGGCGCTTTCGCGAGGGCCGCCGCGCAGTCGCCACGGGCGAGCACATGCGGCGATGTATGAAAACTCTTCTCGCTGATCGCCGCTGCGATGGTCGTGATCGGCGGCTGAGATATATACTGGACCTCAACCAGCGCCGCCGCGGCCCGGCACGCGGCGATCGAATCACCCACGACCGCGGCCACGATCTGGCCGTTATATAGAATCTCGGTGGCCGCAAACAGCGGCTCATCCTGGCGCGCCACTCCCACGTTATTATGACCCGGCACGTCCTCCGCCAGCAGCACCGCAGCAATGCCGGGATACGCGCGTGCCTTCGTCGCATCGCGCCGCGTGATCGTCGCGCGCGCGTGCGGGGCGAGCACGAGCCACACCTCGAGCATCGGCCGCCGCTGCGCCACGTCGTCAGTATATTGCGCGCGGCCCGTCACATGCCCGACCGCGCTCTCGTGCCGCAGCTGTTTTGATATATCCGAAACCGGCCACGGCGCGCTGTTGCTATAGGAAGGCGGCGCATCGCTCGCGAGGCTCGTCGTTCCGGCCACGAATTTCCGCCAGAGCGAAACCACCACCCCGCGCCGAAACGCCGCGCTCCCCCGCACGTCATCGATGGGCTTGAACTCCTGCGCGAGGATCCCCGCCACGTCATCCGCCGAGTCAGCGAGCGTGCGCCCGAGCACCGCGACCTCCGCGCGAAGCGCCCGCAGCGGCGAAACCGCCACGCCACCGTACGCCAGCCGCGCCCGCCGCACGATCCCCGTCGCATCGCAGTCCACGCAAAACGCACCCGCCACAATACTTATATCAAGTTCGCGGCGATGCGAAATTTTCTGGAAATCGGCGCGCCGCGTCAGCCCCGGGGCAACGTCGCCGCGCGGAATCACAACTTCCAGCATGATCTCGCCCGGCAGCAGCACCGTTTTCCTATAGCCAGTGAAAAAATCGGCTAGCGGCACCGTCCGCTGCCCCGCCCCGTGCGCCAGCACGACGGACGCATCCAATGTGAGCAGCACCGGTGCGCTGTCCCCGATCGGCGAGGCCGTCACGAGGTTGCCGCCGAGCGTCGCGCGGTTCCGGATTTGCCTCGAGGCAAACGCCGTCCACATGCGGGCCAGCGAAGTATATTCGTTCCCGAGCGCATCCTCGATGGCCGTCAGCGTCGCGCCCGCGCCGACGCGCCACGCTGTATCCGTAGACTGAATACACGTGAGCTCCGCCACGGCCTCGGTTGCGATCAGAGTCGGGAATTTCGTGAATCGCTTGTTCAGCTCGACGCCGATCTCCGTCGCGCCGCCGACGAGACGCGCCTCGGGAAACTTTTCCAGCAGCGAGAATAAATCGGGCAGTGACGTCGGGCGGAAAAATTTCTCACCGCCGCCTTCATATTGCCCTGCAACCTGCTCTGGAGGCGGTCCGGCGAGCCGCTGCGCAAATGGGTCGTTCGCATCCGCTGTGTCCGGGCGCGGCCCGAGCACGGCGGCCGCGGCATCGCGGATCGGGCGATAGCCCGTGCAGCGGCAGAGGTTCCCGCAGAGCTGGTCGTTGACCTGCGCCTGGCCCTGGAGGTTTTTCCTATAGTACCCCTCGAACATCGACACGACGAAGCCGGGCGTGCAGTAGCCACACTGAGAACCGAAGTGCTCGACCATGCTGGCCTGCACCGGATGCAGCCGGCCGCCGCTCGCCAGGCCCTCGATGGTGACCACCTCGCGCCCGGCAAACGCCGGCAGCAGGGCGATGCAGCTGTTGATCGCGCGATAGGTCGGACGCCCCGCGTTGTCGCGGTCGATCACCGCCACGGTGCACGCACCGCAGTCGCCCTCGGCGCAGCCCTGCTTGCTGCCCGTGCGCCCGGAACGCCGCAACCAGTCGAGCAGCGTGGTCGTCGCCGCGCAGCCGCTCACGCGCACGCTCTCTCCGTTCAAGGTGAACGAAAACGCGTCGCACGCCGCTCCCACCGCCTCGACGGAAATATCACTCATCGGTGCGCAACTAGCAGCAAGCACGCCGACGCCGCAAACGAAAGCCATGCCCGGTGCGTTTCACAGCGCGGAACGGTTGACATCCTTATAATATAAATAGCTCGCCGGCTGCTTGCCCATCGCGACGAACCATTGCGGACAATAGGAAGCCATCCAGATGACGTCCCCCGCCGCCACGGGATACCACGAATCCTCGAGTCTATATATACCCTGCCCGGCCAGCATGAGCAGGCCGTGCTCCATGATATGTGTTTCCACGAACGGCAGCGTCGCCCCGGGTTGATAGGTGAATATATTGACCGCGAGATCGTGCGCCGGCTCGTCGGGCAACAGCACCTGCAACCGCGCATCCGGATCGCCGAGGAACGGCTGGCCTTTGACGTCGCCGGCGTTTCCGAAGAGTGCCGCCGGCAGCGCGGTCTCGCTCAGAGGCTGAAAAACTTTTTGAAACAGCGTGACCTGCGTGTCTTTTTTCGGCGCGGAGATCGCCCAAGCCTGGCCGGCTGGCGAGAAAAAATAGCTGCCAGCCGTCGCGCGATGTTTCTTGCCGCCGAGAGTGACGGTGGCGCCACCCGACATGAAATACGCCACCGTCTCGCGCGGATCCGCCGGAAACCCCGCGGCCCCACCCGCGGCAAACGTCACGAGACACTGCGTGAACCGCGCGCCCATCACGGGGGAAATCAGGACGACCACCGCTGCGCCCGTGATGCCGGGCACAGTGCTTTTCACATGCCCATCTGGCGTAAGCAGCGCGTGCCGCGGCGCGATGCGGGTGCGGGTTTGTCCGTAGGGAAGATTCATTTCAGCCTGCGAGACTTAACGATAAATGCCCCGGGTTAAAGCTCCGTCTGAGCAGGCCCGGCCGCGCCGTCATATACACTATGCCGCGACTCAGAGGGCCGACGTTTCGGGCGCGTCCGGCGCAGCGGTCACGCGATATATACATATATATCGTTCAATGCGTCCGACGCATCGCCGCCACTCACGCCGGCCGGAGAAAACGTCCGCGCGGCGCCGGGCTCGCGAACTGCGGGTTGGCCCAGACATTCGCGCCCCGGACAAACGTGTGCGTGATTTTCGCCGAGCTCTTTTTTCCTATATATGGGCTGATCCGGTGACGCGTCCAGAGCTCGTCCGCCGAGATCACGCGTTCCCTTCCATATTTTAATATACAGAAGTCCGCGTCGCGCCCCGGGACCAGCAGGCCCTTGTGCTGCTCCAGCCGAAACCGCCGCGCCACGTTGCGCGCAAGCGCCGCCGCGAGCCGCGGCAAATCGGCATCGGCCGTCTCCTTCACCTCGGAAAAAAGCAACTCGAACCCGTGCTGGCAGCCACCGATTCCGCCCCAGATCGCGAAGAAATCGTCGGACGTCTTCATCGACGCCGGCGCGGGTGAGTGATCCGAGCCGATCGTCTGTATATTGCCCGCGCGAAAATCCCGCCAGAGCGCCACGCGCCGTTTCTCCTCGCGCAAGGGCGGCGCGCATTTCGCCGGCGCGCCGAGACGGATCACGTCGCGGGCGTTCAATAGCATATAGTGCGGGCACGTCTCCGCCGTCACATCGACCCGCTGCTGCCGCGCCTCGGCAATGAGCGCGAGTCCCTCCGGACTGCTGACGTGCACGATGTGCAGGGCGCACTCGGTCTCGCCCGCAAATTCCAGCGCCTCGCGAATCGCGGCGAGTTCCACCTCGACGGGCCGCGACGCCAGATATGCCTTCGCGTCATGTCCGCCGGCCGCCTTCTGCTCGGAAGTATATTTCGCCGCCAGCGTTTCATCCTCCGCGTGCACGGCAACGAGCATCCCAAGTTTTGCGGCGCGCTTCATGCCTTCGCGCAACGCCCCGGGATTCACGCGATGAAAGCTCTCGATCCCGCTCGCACACATGAACGCCTTCAGCCCGATGGCGCCGGCATCGCGCAGCCCGGCAAGCTGGTCGAGGTTTTCCGGCACGAGCCCGCCCCACAATGCGAAATCTATACACGATTTCTCCTCGGCCAGGACCTTTTTTTCCCGAAACGTTTTCGCGTCGAGAACTGGCGGCTCCGAGTTGAGCGGCATGTCGAAAAAACACGTGCCACCACCCGCTGCGAGTGCGGCCGATCCCGTCGCCAGCCCCTCCCAATCGGCGCGGCCGGGCTCGTTGAAATGCACATGCGCATCCATGATGCCGGGAAATATATAGCTGCCGGTCGCATCGATTTCCGTCATCCCCGACTCGGCAATCGTCGGCGCGATTTCCGCGATGCGCCCGAGCCGCACGCCGAGGTCCGCAGTACGCACGCCTTCCGGTGTGACGATTTTTCCGCCGCGAACGATGAGCTCGAGCCGCTCGGGCTCGACGTCGGCACGGCCAGGCTTCGACGAAAACGCCGGACTCTTTTTCATGGGGAGAACTTCTGGCCGAAGCGCGTGAGAAAATCGATCATCACCTCGAGCGCGACCGCAATATCCCGCGGCGCCGCGAGTTCGTCCGGATGATGACTCAGCCCCTCGCGACAACGCACAAACAACATGGCGACCGGCGTGATCTCCGACATGACCACGCCATCATGTCCCGCCCCGCTCACGAGCGACAGGCTGCGACCCTGCACCGACCGCACACTCTCGTCGAGGCCGCGGGTCAACTCCGGCGCGCAGGTCACCGCGGCGTTCTCCTGCGTCTGTTGCCATATATACTCGAGCCGGCGACGGCGCGCGATCTCCTTGCCGCGCGCGAGTATATTGCGAAGCGCGCGCTCGCGCTCTGAGTCGACCGCATGCCGCACGTCCAGGGACAAAACCACGCGACCCGGGATCACATTGGGCGCCCCATTCGGCACCTGGAGCGTGCCGACGGTGGCAACGAGTCCGGGCGTTTCCTTCGCGCGCGCCTCGACGAAAAGGATGAGTTCGGCCGCACCCGCGAGCGCATCGCGCCGCAGCGCCATCGGGGTCGTGCCCGCATGGCCCGCCCGCCCCAAAAGTGTGACCTGACCCCGCGTCTGCCCCGCGATCGCGGACACGACACCGACGGCAAGATTCTCCGCCTCGAGCACCGGGCCCTGCTCAATATGTACTTCTATATATCCCGCCAGGTCGCGGCGGCGCCGAGCCTTGGGAGCGACGAATGGCCGCTGGTAGCGCGCCTCGATCGCCTGTTGCACGGTCACGCCGTCCGCGTCCCGTCGGCGCAGGTCTGGGGCCCGCAGCTTCCCGATATATCCTTTGCTCCCGAGGTACGCGCTGGAAAACCGAACGCCCTCCTCCTCGGAGAAGCCCAGCACTTCGACAGCGAACGGCAGCCACACCCGCCGCCGGCGCAATTCCTCCAGCGCGACGATCGGGAGCAGCACGCCGAGCGGGCCATCGAACCGGCCGGCGTCGCGCACCGTGTCAAGATGTGACCCCAGCAGCAGCGTCGGCGCAGCGGCCGCAGCCGCCGCGCGCGACGCCTCCCACCGGCCCACGAGATTTCCCAGCGCATCCTCGCGCACCATGCCGCCGGCGTCGTGTATCCATTTTTCAACTACAGCATTCGCCTGCTGCATCGCCGGCGAGAGAAACGTGCGGGTCAGCCGGCCGCGTTCGTCGCTGATGCGTCCGAGGGCGTCGATCCGCTGACACAATCGCGCCGCCGCCGACAGTATATTGGAGGACCGGCCCGGCATCAGCTCCCGCGGTAGGTGCTATATCCACCCGGGGCGACGAGCAGGGGCACATGATACGACGCAGCCGCATCCGTGATTTCAAAGCGCACCGGCACCTGGTCGAGAAACGGGCACGCGACGCCGCGGCCGGCGAAATATACTCTCACCGCGAACACCAGCTCGTAGCTGCCGACGGCCATTTCGCCCGCTTCGAGCAACGGCTGATCTGTGCGACCGTCCGCGTTCGTCACCAGCGATTTCAAGAGCCGCGGCACCGCGCCGCGCTGCCACAACTCAACCGGCACCCCGGCGGCCGGCGCACCGCGGCTGACGTCGAGGACGTGGGTGCTTAGTTTCGCGGGCATCGGAATATAGTAGGCTCAGACGAGCGCGTTACAAAAACATTTCGCGGCGCGATTCCGGCGACGATCATTTGGCTAACGCATCCTGCAGCCGCAGGCCCGCGATTTTTTCGATCTCACCGAGGGCGGTCGCACGCTCCTCGGCTTCACCGTGATGCAGTCGTTCGCGGATGGCGGCCTGAATCGCAGCGCGCGCGTTCAGCCGGGCACAAATCACAAACGGAAATCCAAACCGCTCGCGATAGCGCGCATTCAAAGCCTGGAACTCGGCCAGCTCCGCCGCACTCAGCTGGTCCAAACCGGCGCTCGCCTGCTCGCGAGTTGACTCCGGTGTGAGCTGCCGCGCCGCTGCCAGGCGCCCGGCGAGGTCGGGATGGGCGCGAATTAGCGCGAGCTGTTTCTCCGGCGGCGCATCGCGCATTGCCGCATTTAACTCGGCCAACAGATGCGCCGCGTTGCGAAATGGCCGACGCAGCCAGGCGTTCTCCGCCACCCAGGGCGAGTGCTCGAAAAGATGTCCGAGAGCCGCGCCGAAATCCGCGCGCGAGGCGGTGTTGAGTTGAGCCAGGGTCGGCATGTATGAAACGCGCAGCGGTTGCTCTCGCTCTATATAAGCTATATGATTTTCGCCCCGCGTGCTCAGGGCAGCAACTCGTACGCCGGGAGCGAGAGAAATTCGTCGAAGTTTTCGTTCTGCACCATGCGCATGAACAGCTTCGTCGCGGCCGGAAAATGGCCGCCATCATATAGCGCCGGGCCATATTCCTCGCGGATCTTAGCGAGCTCCTCGCCGAGAAGCTTTTCATATAACTCGAGCGTCACGGCCCGGCCGTCATCGAGGCGGGCGTTATATTTGAGCCATTGCCAGAGTTGCGAACGCGAGATCTCGGATGTCGCCAGGTCCTCCATCAGGTGGTGGATCGGCTCCGCGCCGGACCCGCCGAGCCAGGCCTCGAGGTAGCGAATGCCGACATGTATATTCCAGCGCACGCCATTTTCCGTGATCGGCCCGTGAAGCGGCTCCAGGAGCTGCGCCGCGGTCACCGGCGGATCGTCGCGCCGCCGGTCGAGCTGGTTCGGCCCGCGCATATATCTCGCAAACGCCTCGAGCGCGGTCGCCACCAGCCCCGGGTGCGCGACCCACGTGCCGTCGTGGCCATCAGACGCCTCTCGCTCTTTGTCCGCGCGCACCTTCGCCAGAGCCTCCGCATTCGCGGCGGGATCATTGCGAATCGGAATCTGCGCCGCCATGCCGCCCATCGCATACGCGCCATGCAGGTGACACACGCGGATGACGTGCAGGGCATACGCGCGCAGGAATGGGACCGTCATCGTGATCAGCGTGCGATCCGGAAATATATACTCCGGCCGGTTCCGGAACTTTTTGACGACGCTGAACATATAGTCCCAGCGCCCGCAATTCAGCCCCGAAGCGTGCTCGCGCAGCTCGAACAGGATCTCCTCCGCCTCGAGCGCGCCGAGGATGGTCTCGATCAGCACCGTGGCGCGGACCGTGCCCCGCGGCAGCCCGACGGCCACCTGCGCCGCGATGAATATATCATTCCAGAGCCGCGCCTCGAGATGGCTCTCCATCTTGGGGAGATAAAAATAAGGTCCGCTCCCGCGGGCCACGAGCGCCCGCGCATTATGAAAGAAATAGAGTCCCCAGTCGAAGAGCGACGCCGACAGCCGCCTTCCCTGGAAGTATACATGCTTCTCCTCCATGTGCCACCCCCGCGGCCGAGCCACGATCGTCGCCGTTTTTTCCTTCAGCGCATAGGATTTACCCTCGGGACTCGTATATGATATCGTGCCCGCGATGGCGTCGCGCAGGTTGATCTGTCCTTCCATCACGTTTTCCCACGTCGGCGAATTCGCATCTTCGAAATCCGCCATCCAGCATTGCGCGCCGGAGTTCAGCGCGTTGATCGCCATCTTGCGTTCCACCGGTCCCGTGATTTCCGTCCGGCGATCGAGCAGGTCGGGCGGCGGCGGGGGCACTTGCCAGTGGCCACCGCGCACAATCGACGTCTCAGGCAAAAAATCCGGAAGCTGACCCGCGTCGATTTCCCGCTGACGTTGCACGCGCCGCGCCAGCAATTCCAGCCGCCGCGGCCCGAACTCCGTCGTGAGCTCGGCGAGAAATGTACAGGCTGCCGGAGTGAGGATTTCGGCGTAGCGGGGGTTAAGCGGCCCGCGAATTTCGAGGCCGGAAATGACGGTGGAGGGCATGGGAAAATTAGCGCGAGCTAAGCTCTCGCCTCGAGGCGTGTCAGCACCTATTGCTCAACGCTCTCGATGAAAATTGTTTCCAACCGCTACGGAAAAAAGCGGGTCCGCGTTTTGAAGGTGCTGCGGCAGGGCGACCGCCACGAGGTGAAGGAACTCGATATCAGCTGCCTGCTTGAGGGCGATTTCGACGCTTCCTATTCGAAGGGCGACAACGCCAGCGTCGTGCCCACCGACACCGTGAAAAACACGATCACCGTGCTGGCCCACCAGCGCCTCGGCCTCGAGAACGAGCGCTTCGGGCTCGAGCTGGGAAATCATTTCCTTGAGAAATATACTCACATCCGCCGCGTGCGCATAGAGCTCAAGGAACGGAAATGGAACCGGCAGACCGTCGGCGGCACGCCGCACGATCACGCTTTCATCGCCGGGGATGCGGCCCCGACAGCCCGCATCGTCGTCACGCGCGGCGCCCCGCCGGAAATCGAATCCGGCATCAGCGACCTCCTCATTATGAAGTCTACAGGCTCGGGCTTCTCGAATTTCCCGAAGTGTGACCTCACGACACTTCCAGAAACGGATGAGCGCATCCTCGCGACGGAGGTGCGCGCCGCGTGGACGTTCCCCCAGGCTCCCGCGGATTTTAATATAGCAAACGCGGCCGCGCTCGACGCCATGCTGGGCGTCTTCGCGCGCGAGTTCAGCGTTTCGGTGCAGGCCACGATGTATGAAATGGCGCGCGCCGCCTTCGCGGCCGTTCCGGAGATCAGCCGCGTCACCCTCGCCCTGCCCAACAAGCATTACCTCCTCGCGAACCTGAAGCCGTTCCGCCTCGAGAATCCCAATGTTACGTTTGTGTCGACCGACGAGCCGCACGGCCAGATCGAGGCGACGTTTGAACGCGATTGACGCTCGGTGCCGGCGCCGGCTCTCTGGACGCTGAATGCCATGAGCGAACGACGAGAAATTTTCATGCGTGAGGCCATCCGCCTCGCCGACGAGGGTATGCGCACCGGGCGCGGCGGGCCATTCGGTTGTGTTGTCGTGCGCCGCGGCGAGATCGTGGCGCGGGGCAACAACCGCGTGACCTCGACGAACGACCCCACCGCGCACGCCGAGGTCACCGCGATCCGCGAGGCGTGCGCCAGCCTGGGCGTGTTCCAGCTGGATGATTGCGAGATATATACCAGTTGCGAGCCGTGCCCGATGTGCCTGGCCGCAATATATTGGGCGCGGATCCCGCAGGTATATTATGCCAACACGCGGGCCGATGCCGCGGCGATCGGGTTCGACGACGATTTCATATATCAGCAAATCCCGCTCGCGCGCGAGGAACGCTCGGTCCGCATGGACCCGCTGCTCCGGGACGAGGCGCAGTCGACGTTCCGCGGCTGGGAGTCGCTCGCCGGACGCAAGCCGTATTGAGTCGTTTTCGGTTCCCCGCTCGGAAAGGAATCGCTTCCCCCGCGCGGCCGGGCTTGCATTCGCGGATGTATATCGTACCCCGCGGGATGTCGTGCTGGAGGGTTCTGCTCGTCTTCGTCCTGAGCAGCGTCGGTGCGTCGCCCGGCCGCGCGCAACCCACAGCTGCCGGGAAATCAGCGACCCCGAAGACGCCGGCGGTTCCCGTCGTATCGCCCAGCGCCGCGGACGCGACCGCGCCCACGCCGAGCCCCGAGGTAAACACGGCGGTGGAAAATTCCGTCGTGAAGGTTTTCTCGACCGTGCGGCATCCGGACCTCGGGCGTCCCTGGACCAAGCAGTCCCCGCAGGAAATCAGTGGCACCGGCGTCGTGATCGAGGGCAAACGCATCCTCACGAACGCACACGTCGTGGCGTACGCGAGCCAAGTGCAGGTCCAGGCGAATCAATCGGGCGACAAGGTCTCCGCCACGGTTGAGGCGATCGCTCCCGGCATCGATCTCGCGGTCCTCAAGATCGACGACGAATCCTTCTTCGACACGCACGCGGCGCTGGCGCGCGCGAGCGCACTGCCGAATATAAAGGATCCCGTGCTCGTATATGGTTTCCCGACCGGCGGCACCAGCCTGTCAATCACCAAGGGCATCGTTTCCCGCATCGAGTTCTCTTCCTATAACTATCCGGTCGCAGGGCTGCGCATCCAGATCGACGCGGCCATCAATCCCGGCAATAGCGGCGGGCCCGCCCTCGTCGGCGACAAGGTCATCGGCCTCGCGTTCAGTCACCTCAGCTTCGCGCAGAATATAGGCTATATTATTCCGTGCGAGGAGATCGAACTCTTCCTCAAGGATATAGCGGATGGAAAATACGACGGAAAGCCGGCTATATTCGACGAGTTCCAAACCCTCGAGAACCCGGCGCTTCGGGCGTTTCTGAAACTTGATAAATCGGTCCAGGGAATGGTGGTCCAAAAACCGTTCGACGAAAATCCCGCGTATCCGCTGAAAACGTGGGACGTGATCACCAAGATCGGCGACACGCCGGTCGACGACCAGGGCATGATCAAGCTCGGTGAGATCCGAGTATATTTCACCTACCTCACGCAGAAGCTCGCGAAGAACGGCAGCGTCCCGCTCACGATCGTGCGCGGCGGAAAATCGCTGGATATACAACTCCCGGTTTCGCCCAACCGGCCAAAGCTCATTCCCTTTTTGCGCGGCGAATATCCTTCCTATTTTGTATATGGTCCCGTCGCCTTCTCCGTCGCGACGGAGGATCTCGTCGGCGGCATCACGGCGGGCTCAAACGGCGGAGCGGCCGTCAGCGCACTCAGTTCCATCGGTCACCCGCTGATCACGCGCCGGCACGACAAGCCGCAATTTCCCGGCGAGGAACTCGTGATCGTCCCCTCGCCTTTCTTCCCGCATAAACTTGCCAAGGGATATGGAAATCCCGGGCTGCGCGTGGTCCAATCTGTCAACGGAATCCCGGTGAAGAACCTGTTGCACCTCGTGCAGCTGCTCCGCGATTCACAGGAAGAATATATGGTTTTTGAATTCGTGGGCCGCGGCCAGGAAACTGTCGTGCTGCCACGAAAAGCGACGATCGCCGCGACCGACGAGATCCTCACTGACAACGGGGTGCGGGCCCAAGGCTCGGCGGACGTGCTCGCGGTGTGGAACGAGAAACCGACGCCAGCGACCGTGAAATAGGGGGCGCCGCGCGCTGCGATTGCGGCGGCGGCGAGTTCGAGGTCCCGACGAGAGCCGGGCGTCTGGAAACCGTGTCGGCACTTGCCAATCGGGCTCGGTCGACGCAGTTTGCGCGACCATGCATTTCGACAACCTACAGCCCGGTCTCTCGCAACCTCTGCCGCGCGCGGACGATGACGATGATGACGACGATGACAAGGCGGAGGAGAAGAAGAAGGGTGGCGCACCGATCGGTTTCCAGATTCAGAAGCAGTTTCTCGATCAGCGAAAAATTTTCCTGTGGGGTGCCGTCACGGACGAGACCGCAAAAGATATAACGGAAAAATTGCTGTTCCTCGAGTCGAAGGACCCGGGCAAGGAGATTATATTTTATATCAATTCGCCGGGCGGCTCGATCACCGCGGGCATGGCGGTGTTTGATACCATGAAACTCATCACGTCACCAATCACGGTCGTGGTGACCGGCATGGCCGCCTCGATGGGTTCCATATTGCTCTCGGCCGCCCCCAAGGGCCGCCGGCTGCTGTACCCGCATTCGCGCGTGCTGATCCATCAACCGTTGATCTCCGGCCGGATGATCGGTCCCGCGAGCGATATCAATATTCAGGCGAAGGAGATGGAAAAGATTCGCGCGGAGCTGAATCAGATTCTCGCCGATGCCTCCGGCCAGCCGCTCGAGCGCATCAACCGCGATACGGACCGTGATTTCTACCTGAATGCGAAGGAGGCGATCGCCTACGGGCTCGCGGACCGCATCGTCGACAAGGTCTAGCACGAGCCAACATTCCGTTTCCGATGCCCGGCACCCCGCTTCCAGAGCGGGTTGCCGGGCATCTTGTTTTCAGGTATTTTCAGGTTGATTGCCGCCGGCGAATTCGCGCCCGCAGACGGAGCGGACCAAGCGCCTCGAACGAGGCGATGAGCTCAGGCGAGAGCCGCCGCCCTATATAGAGGCTCCAGCAAATATGGAGCGGGCGCCGCTTCGATGACCTCTCGTATCCATCAAATGGATACGTCCAAATGGGTTGCCTAATGCAGTCGCGCCGGGGGGGCCGTCAGCTTCTCGAGTTCCTTGGCCCACGCCTTGGAGCGCGCGGGATCGACATCTTTGGCGGCGATGGCCGCCTCGCCCAGCCACGCTTCGCGAAGCTCCTTCGGGAGCGACTGCGCGAATAGCTTTTCATATAGAGCCACGGAGTCCGCCGCGCGCCCCTCCGTGTGCAGAAACTGGGCCGCCTCCCGCTCCATGCCCCAGTCGCTGCTCGACTTCGAGAATGGCAGCGGGACCGCCACCGCCATCGCCGCGAGGGCACGCCGGGTATCACCCGAGGTCCGGAGGTGTTCCGCCACCGTCAGCGCGAGCGCAAGGCTGGGCTTCTCGCGCAGCGCTGCCAATCCTACGTCGATCGCCTCCGCTTCGCGGTGCTGCGCGTCGAGGTAGTGCATGCGCCTCAACACAAGATAGGGGAAGAGAGGCGCCGGAACTTTGTCCCGATCCAGCCATTGCTGGGAAAGCGGCGCCGCGAACGGTTTATATAGCGGGTCGCCGACGAGGATCGACTGCCAGCTCAGCACCGGCAACGCGAAGAGCGCCGCGTCCCCGACCGTCGCGCCCCGCGCCAGCGCCCGCATCAGCAGATCGGGCCGAAGCGTGAGCTGCAGGTACGGTTCATATACATTGCCGAACGTAACGGCCGCGCCGCGCCCGATCAGCGGGCCCGTCCAGCCGATCGTCGGCGAATGCAGCGTGCTCGCGGAAAAACTGTGGATATGCAGCGCGATCGCGCCGTTGGGAAACCGGAAGCCCGGGAGCGCAAACGGGCCGTTCAAGTCCGATGTATACCAGCCTAAATATATAGCAGGCGCATCGGCGCGCGCCGTGGCCGGCATTGTCGCGGCGGGCCGGTCGATCGTGACATCATACCCCAGGCCGGCGACTTGCATCGCCGCAGACTCCAGCCAGCGATCTCCATCCGGATGCTTGCCAGAGAGATCTATATACGCCCGGCCGATCAACCCCACGCGCTCGGCCTCGAGCGCCTGGTCCACCAGCTCCATCGCATCCTGCACCGTCGGGCCATCGAGGCGTCCGACACAAATGACCTGGTTGCTCTGCGAAACCGTGGGGTGCTCGTTTTCATATAACGGGTTGCCCACCACCGCCGTTATATCATATGCGTTGTGCGCGAGCAGCGCCAGTTCAGAGTCGACCGCGGCGGCCGTCGAACGCAGCTCGGGCATTTTCGAGGTGAGCGCGGTGGCGGACAGGAGCGCAGGCGTGTTTGTGAATTTCAGCGGCACACCCCGGCACACCACGATGGCTGCGATGCGATGCCCGTTCATGGCGTAACGCTTCCGACCGGTCGGGTCCGTGAACTCCATCGGGATGCCATCGATCCAGTGACGTTCCACCAGCGCGTCCTGCAGCGGCTGCCAAAGGGAGCTGACGAATTCCGTCCAGGATATCTCCTCCTGCAGCGGCATTTTCCACGCGAGTATATTGGACTCGGGCAGGCCGCGAGCGCTCGCATAATGTCGGGCAATGCGCATCGAGTCGGAGTCCGCGAGATTCGCGAGGATCACCACGTGCCTCGCGGTGTCGTCTGCGGATTGAGCGAAGCCGGCGATCGCGGTCAGCAGCCACGCCAAAAGTATATAGACGGCGATGCGGGGATTCACGACGGAGGAAGGTAGGCGGGAGTTGGAAATTTTCGAGCGCGCAATTATTGTGATGCAAATTCCTGAGCGTCACGCGAACACGGGGGAACCGTTTCACCGCCGACACGACTATCCACGGTGAGTGCCGTCCCGACGGCCGCTTGGAAATTGCAAGAAGTTCAAATTCAGCGCTCATCCCGCGCGGCCCAGATATGCCCTCTCCCTTTCCTGCCCAATCCACTACCCGAGATATCGTCGTCATCGGCGGCTCGGCGGGGTCCCTGCCGGTCTTACGCCAGCTCGTTTCCGAATTGCCGGCTGATTTTCCGGCCGCCGTTTTCGTTGTCGTCCACGTCTGGAGTGAGTCCCCGAGCCAGCTCCCGGGGATTCTTTCCCGCA
Source organism: uncultured Verrucomicrobiae bacterium (assembly GCA_963800005.1). Classification (GTDB taxonomy): domain Bacteria; phylum Verrucomicrobiota; class Verrucomicrobiia; order Opitutales; family Opitutaceae; genus CAWCZH01. The sequence continues at coordinate 1,569,446 of CAWCZH010000006.1, read as the reverse complement.
GCGGACCCCTCCCCGCTCGGGTGCCTCGCCCAGACGAACCCATCGCCCGCGGTACTATATACGTCGCCCCCAGCGATAACCACCTAATCATCGAGGACGGCGTTGCTCGCCTTGTGCACGGTCCGCGTGAATGCCGGTCCCGCCCCGCGATCAATCCGCTGTTTCGCTCGGCCGCGGTCGCTGGCGGCCCGCGCACCATTTCCGTTATATTGTCCGGCTCGCTCGACGATGGGACCGCAGGCACCTGGGCGGTGAAGGAGTGCGGCGGCGTCGCCATCGTGCAGGATCCGGCGGACGCGTCGTTCCCCAACATGCCCCGCAGCGCCCTGCAGAACGTGTCGATCGACTATAAAGTGTCGGCGGCGGAGCTAGCGCCGCTGTTAATCCGATTGGTCCACGAGCCGCTTATATCAAACCATTTTGTCGTGCCCCCGAGTGTCGCTCTCTCGAACGAGGCGGTGAAATCGGGCATCAAACAGATGGACCTGACCCCGTTCGGAAAGTCGACCCACCTGGCATGTCCCGAATGCAATGGTGCGCTGTTCGAGATTCCCATCGGTCGCAGTGCGGAATATCGCTGCCATGTCGGTCACGCTTATTCGCCCGAGACGCTCGACGCCGCGCAACGCATCGTCATCGAGCAAGCGCTGTGGGAAGCCCTGCGCTCAGCGAAGGAAAATGCCGCGCTGGACGAACGCCTCGCACACAATGCCGAGACACAGGGCCTGGCCAACGCGAGCGCGATCTACCAGCGCAATGCCGCCGACAAACATCAGCGCGCACGCGCGCTCCAGGATTTCCTGTATCGTTTCAGCGTCACCCTTCACTCGCCGTTACAGGCCGAATCCGAGGGCGAAAAGACCGGCTAAACGGGAGAGGCTCAGCTTTCGTCTTTCCCTCGGACGCATGTGCTCCGAGATTCCAGTGCGCCTCCGCGCCGGCGCTTTATGAAGACTTGGATGATTTGGGCATTCCTCTCCGCGATCTTCGCCGGAGCCACCGCCATCCTCGCAAAAATCGGCGTCGCCGCAGTGAACTCGAACCTCGCGACCGCGATCCGAACGTCGTTCGTGCTCGTATTCGCCTGGGCCATCGCGGCGGCCACGACGCGGCCATTTCATATAACGGGAATCCCCAACCGCACCTGGCTGTTTCTCGCGCTCTCGGGCATCGCGACGGGCCTCTCCTGGCTATGCTATTTCCGCGCCCTGCAACTCGGGCCGGCATCCCGCGTCGCACCCATTGACAAGCTGAGCGTCGTCTTCGTCCTCGCATTCGCCGCGCTTTTTCTCGGCGAGCCGTTGACCCTCCGGACCGTCCTCGGTGGCGTCCTCATCGCCGCCGGCGCCCTCGTCCTCGCCTGGGATATATAGCGTTCATATATCCGCCGCCTGGGTGGGCCGCGACGACGCTTCCGCCAGATATATCTGATGATATATCTGTATATTGAGATGTTATATTTCGGTCGCGTCCGGCGCCCGGACCGCTCGGCTCAGCTCGGCTCAGCGCGCCGTGGGCTTGGGCGCAACGGTCGTCCCGGCCGCTGCCGCCTGGCGCTTCAGCAGCGCGGAATGGCGGAACGCATCCGGCTCCGGATGCCGCCACGCGGTCAGCCAGATCGAGCCCAGCATCTCGGCACCGGCGAGCAGGCGGTCGGAAATAAACTGCCGCGCCTCCGGATCGCCCGGAGGTCCTTCCGCCCGAAGTTTCCCCGCCTTGTCCAGCTGGTAGGTTTTCTCCACGAGCGAGTGCGTCTGCACTATATACTCCATCACATGCGTGAACATCGGATCGCGCCCGCCGGCCGTCGCCTGCAAGGAGAATGATATAGCGGGCTTCAGCTGCGACTTCAGCTCCGCATAGGTGATCCCCACCTTTTCAATGAACCCGCTATCAATCCACGAGTGGAAACCCTTCGACGTGGTATATCCCTGGGGATTCTCGACGCTCGTCCATCCATTATAGTTCGTCGTCGTGTGCAGCGGCTGCGCCCCGTCTGCCACGTAATGCCCCATCATGCCCATGGTCTCGATCACATCGGCCTGCGCGTTCGCAATTTCCTCCGGCGTGCCGAGCTCCTCGAACTCTTTTAAATAGGCGAAGTCCGCGCGCAACTTGCCGTAATATTCAATGATCGCCCACGGCAGATGTCCCACCTGCTCCGCAGTATGATCCTTGTTTTTCGCCGGGTCGGTCGCGGCGAACTTCTCCGGATGCGCCGCGCGCGCCAGCGCTTCCTGCGCCGCGAAAACCTGCCGGAACTCACTGAGGTTCTCCGGCGTCACCCCGATCGCCGCCAGATCTTCCATGTCAATCTGGTGGTCGGGCTCGAGATGCCGCAATGACATATCCTGAGAGCTCCGCCACATGTCCGGCTCGTTCGCGAGATATTCGATCCGCGAAATCGCCGCCGGCGTACGCGTGAACGCCGGGTAATCGGGCGGCAGCGACGCAAGCGCGAGCTCATTGATCATGCGATGGCCCACCGCGCCCCAGCCAAACAGTGCGGCCGGAAGACAACCGAGAAAAACGAGGAGAACGGAACGGGCTGTTGAAGACGGAGGATTCATCGAGGAGTTGACGTGGCGACCGGGGACGGAGTTGCGGGAATGTTCTCGGCGGGGAGCCGCAGCGAGGCGACGGTTAACATATAGCTGCGCACGCCGAGGGCGAGCGCCTCCGCGAGGCGCTGCCGAAATTTCGGATCAGCCGCACGACGACCTTCCGCCTCATTCGAAATAATGGCGGGCTCCACGAGCACGGCCGGACACGTCACATCGCGCAGCACGCGAAAATGCGCGATTTTTTCGCCGCGATCTTCTGTCTGCAGGACGTGCAATAATTCCGCGTGCACCGCCTGAGCGAGCACGACGTTCCATCCGTCCACGGCATTGGCCGGCGCCGATTCCCGCACACTGTCATCGCTGCCATGCCCCCACGAATCCGTCGATGTCTGCCCAGCCGGCGCATAGGTGAACACCTCCGTGCCGCGCACGCGCGCATCGGCCGGCACCGCGTTGAAATGTATACTAATGAATATATCGGCGCGGTTCTTGTTCGCGATCGCCCCGCGCCGGTCGAGGTCGCCCCGCTTGTCGCGCGTCAGCTCCTGGTCCTTCGTCCGCGTCAGGATCACCCGATAACCCGCGGCCTCGAGGAGCGGCTGCAGGCGCTTGGCGACGTCGAGCGTGAGATTTTTTTCGAGCAGCCCGAGCGCGCGGTTTTCAGTGCCGTTATCGATGCCGCCGTGGCCGGGATCGATGACGACCACGCGCGGCACCGGACGCGTTCCCAGGAGGTCGGGGCGACAGCGCGGCAGCAAACCGCGCGAGAAATCGATCTCGCTTATATAGAGTCGATTGTTGTGGACGAGGATCGGACGGCCCAGCAGCACGCGGCAGCCGTTCCAGATCATTTCCCGGGTGTCGCCCTCGAGCGAACCCGTGCGCCGCTTTGTATCCGAAAAGCTGATACGCCGGTTGGTCGAGCCCGCGTTGACGTGACAGCCGAGCTGGCGAAGCGCGTCGTCGACCGCTATATAGGCGCGGTCACCGAGAATGACAGACGCGGCGCTGGGCGCGGCGGTCGCGGCGGGTGCCACGGCGGCAAGCGTCGGGCGCGACGGTAGCGAACGGGTGTCCGCCGCGAAAATGGGCGCGGGCGAGCCGGCGGCGGCGGAGAGGGCGCCGGCGAGTATATAGCGAAACCACGGAGCCGCCGGCGGCATGGCGGCGGAACCTCAGGTTCCGGCCGCGCGCGGGACCGGCGGGGCCTCATCGGCCTCGTCGTCGCCACCGAGATCCGGACCGTCCTCAATTGCCGGGCCGTCCAACTCCTGAAATTTGCGCTTCCGTTTATTCACCGGCAGCGGCGTGAGCATCACATGTATATTGCGCCCGATGAGCTTCGGCTCGGCATCGGGATGGCCCATGCCCTCGAGTTCAGCGACGCCGCGCTTCATGACATTAAAACCTATATCCGTGTGGGCCATCTCGCGGCCGCGGAACTTCAGGCGCAGTTTCACCTTGTTGCCGTGGGCGAGAAATTCTTCGGCGTGCCGGAGCTTGGTGTTGAAATCATGCGGCTCAATGCGCGCGGTGAATTCAATTTCCTTGATCTTGCTTGCCGTCGCTTTCACGTGCGACGTCTTCTTCGACTCTTCATATACATACTTGCCGAAGTCGATGATGCGGCAGACCGGTGGCACCGCGTTCGGGGCGAACTCCACGAGATCGAGCCCGTTTTCGAGCGCGAGATTGATGGCCTTGGCCGTATCCATCACGCCCAACTGTTTGCCTTCCGGCGAAATCACCCGCACCTGCGGAACCTTGATCCGATGATTGCGGCGTATCGCGGCAAATGGGTCGACATTGCGACGTTGATAAGAACCAGAACGGTTGCCGCCAGGGGCAGAAGGAGACGAAGTAGCCATCAATAAGCAGGTTTGGTTTGAGTGTTGGGTCGCGCCTAGCTTTCGACTGGGCGCCAGCGGGAGCAATCTCTAAGTAAAAAGGCGTACGTCACACACTGAAGCTCTCCCCGCAGGAGCAGCTCGCCTTGGCATTCGGGTTCGAGAACTTGAACCCCCCAGCCACCATCGCACTCGAGTAATCCAGATGCGTGCCTTTCAGATAAAGCGCACTCTTGCTATCGACCACGACCGGCACGCCGGCGGTGCGTACCAGGATATCGCCGCGACGCGGTTCCGGCACGAACTTCATCTTGTAACTCAGGCCGTTACAACCGCCGCCCGAAATCGCGACCCGCAGGAAATTCCCCGAGTTTTCACGCCGCGACAACGCTGCGACCTTCTGCCCCGCCGCCGGGGTCAGCTGGACCAGATTCTCATTACCGAGACGCACACCCTCCGGCAGCACTGGGCTGACGTTAGGGGCGGCGGCAAGGGTGTCTACGGGCATTACCATCATTATCGGCGATCGTGAGACTTTATCAAGCGCAGCGCCAATTTCACCGCATTGGAAAAACTGGTTCCGCGCGCGCGACCCTGACCCGCGATTCCGAAGGCCGTGCCATGATCCGGACTCGTTCGAATGAATGGCAAATTCAGCGTCACGTTCACCGCCTCGTCGAAATCGATCGTTTTCAGCGGTCCAAGCCCCTGGTCATGATATAGCGCCACGACCGCATCGAACTCACCCTGCAGGGCCCGCGCAAAAATCGTGTCACCGGGCTGACACGCGGAAACGCCAGGAAAATCCCTCCGGATCTCGTTTAATATAGGGTTGAGCACGTCACGCTCTTCCGTCCCGAGAATTCCGCCCTCGCCCGCATGCGGGTTGAGCCCGCACACCCCGATCCGCGGATTTGCTATATCATCCGCCCGGGCCAGCAACACCGCAGCCGCCACGCTACGTCGCAACCGCGGGGCATCAAGTTCCGCCGCGACCGCCCGCAAGGGCACGTGCCACGTCGCCAGCGCGAGCCGCAGCCGGCCCCCTGAAAAAGCCATCACGGGTTCCCCACCCCATCGAGACGCGAAAAATTCCGTCTGGCCGGGAAACGGATAACCAATTTTCGCCAGCGCCTCCTTGCTCACCGAGCCCGTCACCACGCCGGAAAACTCCCCGTCCCGACACCCCGCCGCCGCGCGCTCCATCGCCGCCCACGCGACCAGCGCCCCCTCACCCGTCGGCTGCCCCGGATGCGCTATATAGTTCTCGAGCCCCACCACGATCCGCGCCGCCGGCGTATCCAGATCCTGGATACAACACGCGGGGCCGATCACCGCCACGCCCGCCGCCAGTTCGGGGTTCGCCTGCAACCAGGCCGCAATGATCTCCGGACCCACGCCCGCCGGATCGCCGCACGTGATGGCCAAAGGCCGGTCGGCGTGATTCAGCATCGGCGCCGTCCCGACACACACCAGCCCGGGCCGCGCACCGCCGGCAACTCAGCTCCCGCGTGCATGATATATATGAAACATGATATATCCCGAGGCGAAGAAAACAACAGCGCGCGGCGATATATCATGACGAATATAGCATGACGCGACCGCGCTGGCTTTCAAGCCGGCGGGCACCACGTTCGCAGCCCGCGTCGAATCCGCTCAATCGGCCGCCTCGCCCGCCTCGGCGGCGACGACGCGCCGCGCCCGGGCGAAGCCGCGTTTGCCCGTCGCGAAAAAGTCGAGAAACCGCTGCGCTTCATCGCTTCCCGTCGTCGTGGACGAGCGCGTCGCGGCCGAAGCCCGCGGGTTGCCGCCGTCGAGGAACAGATCGCGATAGAGCGCCTTGATTTCCGCGATCGTCGCGGAGGTGAACCCGCGCCGCCGCAGGCCGACGAGATTGCAGCCGACCAGCGCGTCGCGCTCCGCGACCATCGTGAACGGAGGCACGTCGCGCGTAATCGACGCATGGCCGGCCACCATGACGCTTTCACCGATGCGGCAAAACTGGTGGACCGCCGCGCCCCCGCCGAGAAAAGTATATACGCCCACCTGCACGTGCCCGGCCAGCAACGCTCCGTTCGCAAACACCACGTGCGCGCCCACCTCGCAATCGTGGCCCGCGTGGCTCGCCGCCATCATGAAACAATTTTCGCCAATCACGGTTTCGCGCCCCGCATGAATCGACCGGTTCACCGTCACATGCTCGCGTAAAACCGAACGGGCACCGATGCGCACGCGGCTGGGCGTCGCCGGATCGAACTTCAGGAATTGCGGATCGCCCCCGATTACCGCGAACGGATGCACGACCACCCCCTCACCCAATATACAAAAGCGCGTCACCACCGCATACGCGCGGATGTCGCAGCCAGCGCCGACCTCTGCACCGGGCTCCACGAGGGCCGTCGGATGGATCACCGCCGACGGATGAATCCCGGTGCCCATCATCCGACTTTCGCGGCGCGCACGGCGCGGCTCGCCTTTTCGGGAAACATATCCAGCTGCGTGTCCTTGAGCAGGTCGTAATTCTTCAGAATCCGCATCACCTGGAGCGTATCGCTTTTTGTATAGTTCTGGTTCACCTCAATTTTCTCCAGCAGATCCAGGAGCATCGCGCGGAATGATATAATCGCATCGACCCCGCGCTCCTTCAGCAGGTCGATGCTCTGTGATCGGAAAGGCTCAGCGGTCGGCAGGCTCGGCAGCACGAGGATCTTGACCAGGTCCTCGGCAGACTCGTCCACGTTCGGGAAAAATCGCGTGGCCTCCTTCAGCACATTGTCCTCGAGAAAGCGGAAAATCTCTGGGCTGCTCCGCAGCATCTGCGGTGTAAACACGCCCGTGTGCCAGCCCTTCACCGCCACGACCGCGCGGTGCACAAAGGGCAGCTCGCTCGCGAACAGAAAAAAATCCGGCCGCCGCGCCTCCCGCTGCCAGTTTGGGTTATATACAACGAGGTCGATCTCCTCGTCCCCGCTCTTGCGCCGCGCCGTCACCTGGTACTTGCGCACCTGCCGTACGAGAAACCCACTCTGTTCAAAATATTCGCGGACGATGCCCTCGTCGATGGCCGACATACCCCCAGCTATAACCGGGACCGGCTCGGGAACGCACTAAAATTTTCCACGGCCCTCCGCGTCGTATCCAGAAAAGCACTACAGCGGAGCCGCGTGGTCCGCCCGGTCAGGTCGCGCCTAGTTCGCGAAAGATGGTATCAGCCAGCTCGAGCGGCACCCCATTTTCGGTGGCGGCGACGCCGAGGCTTTTCAGGACCACAAAGCGCACCGCGCCGCCGCGGTTTTTTTTGTCCTGCGCAATGGCTGCCCGCAGTGCCTGAAGCGGCAGCGGCGCGCGCAGACGCAGCGGCAGATCCTGCGCGGCGAGCAGCGCGAGCACGCGCGCCACGTCCGCGTCCCGTATATATCCCAGTTTTCGTGACAGGCGCGCCGCGCCATGCAGCCCGATTGCCACCGCTTCGCCATGCAGGTACGTGCCGTAGCCAGCCACGTTTTCAATCGCGTGCGCAAACGTGTGCCCGAGGTTGAGGAGCGCCCGCCCACCGTCGCTCGCCAACTCCCGCTCGTCGCCCGCGACGACTTTCGCCTTCAACTCGCAGCAGCGCCGAATCACTTCCCGCAGATTCGCGCTTTCAACGCGCACCGGCTGCCGCTCGAGAATCGCGAGCAGCTCCGGGTCGCCCAGCAGCGCGGTCTTGATCACCTCCGCCATCCCACCGGCAAATTCGCCGGGCGAAAGCGTCTTCAACCACGCCGGAGATATAAACACTGCCCGCGGTTGGTGAAACGCCCCGACGAGATTCTTGCCCGCCGCGAGATTGATTCCCGTTTTCCCCCCAACGGAACTGTCCACCATCGCCAGCAGCGTCGTGGGCACTTGAACAAAATCCACGCCCCGCAACCACGCCGCCGCGCCGAATCCCCCGAGATCACCAATCACCCCGCCGCCCACGACGCACACCAAGCCATCGCGCGGCACGCGATGCTCGGCGAAAAAATTCAGGACGCGACCGAACTCCGCCAGCGATTTGGTCGACTCACCCGGCTCGAGCACGAGCGTGGGGCCACCGAACGAGGCCAGTGCCTCCGGGTAACGCTCGGCGACATTCCGATCGGTGACGACGACGAGTCCGACCCCAGACTTCGGCGCCGCTTCGACCAACTCTGTCCGCCGCAACTTCGCGCCATAATCCGCGCGCGACCCCTCGGCGTCGTCCTCGAAGTATATGGGATAACTGCGCCCTCCGAGGGCGACGTGCAGCGTGTCGGACATTTTGCGAGCAAACGCCCCGCCAAAAGCACGTCAACGCTTTGCTCCTCGTTCTTCGATCTCGGGCCGGCCCCGCGCCCGTGCCAACGCGCCGCCGGCATCGATCGCCTCCAACTCTTATATATCCCTGTATAAAAAAGATATATGAACCGGCCCAGCGGGCGTTCCGTATCCAGTTTTCGGATACGGATCCGCCAAGGCCGGCACCGGTGCCCCGGCTTGCCGGTGACCGGATCCAAGCCGCCGCCCCGCGTTTAAGCCTTCGCGTAAGCAGTGCTGTCACGCATCTGCTTCACGCTGTCGTGCGCGGCCTGGATATTGCGCGCCTGGCGCGCAACGAGCTCGCGGCTCACGGCATCGAGGTCCTTCTGCAGTGCCTCGCGATACGCCTTCACCGCGGCGTCCTCACCGCGTTCGCATTCCGCCAGCACCGCATGTGCGTCGCTCGACGAGATCGCGGACTTCATATCCAGCCAGCCGCGGTGCATCGCTCCAGAAACGCTCCCGGATTTCTCGGGATCGCCGCCCAGCGCGGAAACCCGGGCCTGCAGTTGGCGCACATAGTCGGCGCGATCCGCTGCCGCTTTTCGGAAAAATTGCGCGAGCTCGCCCGACTTCGCCGACTCAGCCGCGGATTTGTAGCCGGCTTCACCATCGCGGCAGATTTCGATCAGGTCGTTGAGGGCGGAAATTGAAGATTCGTTCGTATTTTTCATGGCGTGGTTAAATGTATATATTTTATTATTAGCTGCTCGGTCGCTTCGACAGACAGCGCGAGCCGTGGTCCGTGCCGCAGCCAGAATTTCCCGAAAAAATATTCGACCTAGACTCATTCGCGGCTCGCGGTCCTTTGATATATCTGCCGCTATCTCGCGGACCAACGGGCGGATCGGACGAGACCGCCGCCTGTCCTCGGTTCGGCGCGCGGTTCGCCCGTTCGCCGATGAAATTTCCTAAATCGTTGCTGCACGAACGCAGTATTCCGCTGTCTCACACCCCAGTCATGCCCCGAAACCAAGTCGTCGCGGAGATTTCCGCGCTCGTGGCCCTCTTTTGCTTCCTGATCCCGTCGGGACGCGCCGATCCGGGCGCGATCCCCATCGCGACGCCCGCCGCGCCGACGATGACCGACATGGTGCGCGAGGACATCCTCCGCATGAACGAATTCTTCGACACGTACCTGCCCGGCACGCTCGCGAAGCGGAACCTCGTCCTGGATTTCAGCCCGAAGTTCAGCGACTTTCGCGACCGCGAGTATATACGGTACCCGATCGACGTGCGCTATGGCCTCACGCCGCAGCTGGAATTATTCGGCGGCATGACGCCATTTCACCCGAATCCCATCAACGCCGGTTATGATCATCGCTCGGGACTCGGCGAGGGCCGCTTCGGGTTCCGCTATAATGTCGGCCGGCTCTGGCGATTCTACGACGCCGCCACCGTCGGCGTCCTCTTGCGCAGTCCGTTCGGCATGCCGCCGATCGACATCATCGACCGCTACTCACACGTCCGCCCATTCATCTCCGCCACGCGGCGCCTGCCGTTTCCGTTCACAACTTTCTATACAAACTATGCGTACGATCGCGAGGTGAACACTCCCGGACGCAAGGCCCCGCCCGGGATTTTTCGCAAACAGCACCTGGTGGAAGTCATTCCCGGGGTGCTATATAAACCCGGCGAATTCGGATATTTCGCGGAATATACTTTTCACCACTACGCGATCGAAGACGGCGGCGGCGCCTATCTCGGACACGAGGTGAAGGTGGGCGCGATTTGGGACGTCCCCCTCGCCCGCACGCAGAAGTGGCGGCTCCCCGGCAAGTGGCAGCTCGAGGTCGCGTATAAATTCGACCATGACGAGGGATATGCTATTCATAACGGGATCACGACCCGGGTCAGCTGGCGCACCACTCTAAAGGAACTGCTGAACCGCACGAAGAAATCTCCCACCACTCCATGAGAATGATTCGTTTTCCCGTCGTGCTCGCCCTCGCTGGCGCCGCCCTCGCGCTCTCATGGCAAGGCTGCGCCAGCGTCACACATGAGACCGCACCCAAGGTCAACCTCGCGAACTACCACCATTTCTTCGTCGAGCACCGGCTCGTCGACGATCACCACGTTGACGAATATATAGTCCAGGAGCTGCAGCGCCTCGGGCTCGACGCCTCGTCTGGCCCGCTCACGATGAAGCCCGACAACACGGACGCGATCATCACCTACGTCGACCGGTGGCAGTGGGACTTCAAAACCTATATGATCGAGTTCACGGCGCAGATTTACGACGCGCGCACCGACAAGCCCCTGGCGCGGCTGCGCTACTATCAGCCGACCGTGACGTCGAAGGATCCGGGCGAGGTCGCGCACGCCGTGCTCGCGCCCCTTTTTACGCATTCCAAGACGGCGAAAAGCTAGCGGCGCGGCGCCGGGAACAAGCTGCTCGTCCGCTGGACGATAGGGCGATGAACTCGTCCTCTCACCCCGGTACGAACGATGCGTCGGTCACGAAACTCCGCGAATTGATCCAGGGCATCCGCATCGCGATGCTCACCACGGTGGGCCCGGACGGCGCACTTTTCAGCCGGCCGATGGCGACGCAACAACTGCCGTTCGACGGCACCCTCTGGTTTTTCACTGCCGCTGACTCCGGCAAGACCGACGACATCGCGCACGAACACCACGTGAATGTCAGCTACAGCGATCCGAGCGACTCACGCTATATATCCGTCTCCGGCCTCGCCGCCGTCGTCCACGATCGCGAGAAAGCCCGACTGCTCTGGAGTCCCATCGTGAAGGCGTGGTTTCCCGGCGGCGTCGACGATCCCAACCTCGCCCTGCTGCGCGTCAATGTGCAGTCCGCTGAATATTGGGACGCCCCACAGGGAAAAATGGTCCAACTCTTCTCTATTGCGAAAGCCGCCGTCACCGGCACCACCCCGAAAAATATCGGCGAACACGCGAAGCTCGACCTCGCCACCGCCGACCCCGCGGCGCACAGCAGCGTTAAGTATCCATAAAACGGATACAGCGGCCGCGGCGTTTTAAACCCGGACGCAATATACGCATCATGCTCCGGGTCGATCCGCGGCCCGCCGCTGCCTCCCGACGGACCGCGGCCCCGTTCGCGTTTTTATATAGCTTTATATAGCCGACCGGATGGTCTTCGTTGGCCGGGCGAAGTGTAGCCGCCGCTGCCCGCCGGCGGCCGGCGGTGGATCGCGCCGAACGCTCGTTCCGCCAATCCGCCACGCAGCAAGCGCCATAATCGGGCACTCGACGCCCGCTGGGCCAAATCGCGATCCAGGCGCAACGCGGCATTGTCACAACGCCCTGAGGCGGCAGTGATAAGGCATGATCGTCCGCTCTTCGTTGCCGTCCTGCTGGCGTCTTCTTGCCTGGGTTCTGGTGGTCCTCGCGTCCGCGTCCATCGCCTCGGCGCAATATGATGTGCTCATCCGCGGCGCACGCCTCCTCGACGGCACCGGCTCGCCGTGGCGATACGCCGACGTCGGCATCCAGGGCGACCGCATCACGGTGGTCGGCGCCATCCCGACAGACGCGACGGCGCGGCGCGTGATCGACGCGCGCGGGAAATATATAGCACCCGGCTTCATCGATCCGCATTCCCACGCCTGGCCGGGCATCGGCACCGCGGCGCTCGCGGACGCCAAGCCGATCCTATATCAAGGCATCACGACCGTGCTGATCAACCCGGACGGCGGCGGCCCCGCCGATCTCGCCCCGCAGCTCGACGCGATCCGCCGCGTGACTCCCGGCGTGAACGTCGCGCCGATGATCGGCCACAATGGCATTCGCTCGACCGTGATGGGCAACGACCAGCGCGCGCCCACACCCGCAGAGCTCCAGGAGATGAAGAACGACGTCCGCCGCGCCATGCAGCTGGGCGCATTCGGGTTCTCCTCGGGCCCGTTCTATATACCGGGAAAGTTCTCGAAGACCGACGAACTCATCGCGCTCGCGCAGGTCGCCGCGGAGTTTCCGGACGCCTACTATACCAGCCATATCCGCGACGAATCGAATTATGATGTCGGCGTGGTGGCTGCGGCCGACGAGGTGATCGCGGTTGCGCGCGCGGCGCACCTGCCTGGCGTCATCACTCATATCAAATGCATCGGCCCGGCCGTCTGGGGAAAATCGCAGGAGATCATCGCGCACGTCGAGGCCGCGCGCGCCGAGGGACTCGAGATTTGGGCCGACCAATATCCCTACGCGGCCTCGAGCACGTCGCTGCAAGCGGCGCTATTGCCGGGTTGGGTGCAGGACGGTGGCGCCGGACCGCAGGCCGCACGGCTGGCGTCACCGGAACAACGCGACCGCATCCGCCGCGAGATGGGCGAGAATCTCGAGCGCCGCGCCGGCGCGCAGAATATACAGATCGCCCGCTACGCCGCCGACCACTCGCTCGAAGGCAAGCGGCTTGATGATATAGCGCGCTCACGGACCGAGGAACCCGTGGATACGGCGATCGCCATTCTGCTCAAGGGCGGCGCGAGCATCATATCAAACAATATGAACGACGCCGACCTTATCGCGTTCATGCGTCAGCCGTGGACGATGACCTGCACCGATGGCAACCTGGTGGCGTTCGGGTCGGGCTCGGAACACCCGCGGGCCTATGGCGCGTTCCCGCGCAAGATCCACCGCTATGTATATGAGCTCGGCGTCATCACGCTCGAGGCAGCGGTCCACTCCTCGACCGGGCTGCCCGCGTCCGTCTTCCGCGTGAAACAGCGGGGAACGCTCGAGCCCGGCGCGTTTGCCGATGTCCTGATTTTCGACCCGAAGAAAGTCGCGGACCTCGCCACGTATGAAAAGCCGCACGCCTACTCGACCGGCTTTGACTATATACTCTTGAACGGCGAGCTCGCGGTCGCCGATGGGAAAGTTACCGAAAGCCGCCACGGCCGCGTGCTGCTGCGGGATACCACGGCGGCCCGGGCGCCTGCGACCGGCGGAACGGCGCCCCGATGATCGTCCTTTCGCCGTGGATCGTGCTCGCCGGCGCTTTCCCGGTGCTGCTTCTCGGCGAACAGCTGCATCGGCGGTTCCGGATTTTCTCCCGATATAATATACCGGTTTCGGTGCTGGGAGGCCTCGCCGTCGCCATCTCGCTCTATATCCTTCCGCGGCTCGGTGGGCCGGCCATCGGCTTCCGCCTCAATGTCAGTGCGGGCTGGTGGACGTGGCTCGTGACCCCCGAGAGCGAATGGGTGACGCGACCGGAAAGGACCGTGACGCTGCCGCTGCTGGTCGCGTTTTTCACCTGCATCGGCCTGAACGCGACAACGCGCGTCCTGCGCGCGGGCAGCCGTACGCTACTCGTGCTGCTGTTCGTCGCCACGTTGCTCGCAGTCGTGCAGAACCTCGTCGGGCTCGGCGTCGCCAAATGCCTCGGCGCGCCGCCCTTGCTCGGATTGGTCTGCGGCGCGCTGACGCTCACGGGTGGGCACGCCACAGCGCTGGGCTTTGCGCCGCTGTTCGTCGCGGCGGGATTTCCCGCGGCGGCCACCGTCGGTGCTGCCGCCGCCACGTTCGGCCTCGTGGCCGGCGGCATCTGTGCCGCGCCGATGGCAACGTGGCTCGTGCAAAAATTCTCGCTTGCACCACCGGTGGCGGCGCCCGCCCCCACCCGGGGTGGCGCGCTCTATACTTCGCCCTCGTTTGCGATGCAGCTTCGCGGGATCTTCAGCGTCGGCCGCGTCGCGTTATATCATCTCCTCGGCATCCTCGCGTGTCTCAAGGCCGGATCCTGGCTCGGCCTCGTGGCGCAGAAAACCCACCTCGTATTCCCCGTATATATGGGTGCGCTGCTCGTGGGACTCGTCGCTCGCAATATACTCGACGCCTGGCGGCCCGGGCTCGTTCGCAGCGACGTCATCGACCGGCTCGCCGCGATTTTTCTCAGCTGGTTTCTGGGCGCGACGCTGGCGACCCTGAACCTCGGCGACCTCGCCGGGGTGGCCGGGCCCATGCTCATCATTCTCCTTGTGCAAATTGTCGCGATGCTCGCCTTCGCGCGCTGGATCACCTGGCCCGCCACCGGTCGCGACTACGAAGCCGCGGTGATCACCGCCGGGCATATCGGCTTCGGGCTGGGCAACACCGCGACTGCGATCGCCAGCATGGAGGCGCTCACGACGCGGTTCGGCCCCGCGCCGCGCGCCTATACGGTCGTGCCACCGACCGGCGGGTTTCTGATCGATCTGACGAACGCGGTCGTCATCACGACGTTCCTGAATCTTTTTCGCGGCTGAGATGGCTTTGCCTTTATATGAAATGAGCTGCGGGCCGAACGCGTTTCCCGTTTACCTTGGCACCGGCATCTCCGATGGACAGGCTGCGCCGGCATGAGCGCGCCCTCCTCTCCCCGCACCGAGCCCGCGCCAGTCACCCGGGGAGCAGCCGACCACGGCTGGCTCGGGCAGCCGCGAGGATTGCCGACCTTGGCGCTGACGGAAATGTGGGAGCGGTTCTCGTTCTACGGCATGCGCGCGCTGCTGATCCTGTTCCTGACGCGATCCGTCGCGGAAGGCGGACTCGGGCTCGAGACGAAATCCGCCGCCGCTATATACGGAACCTATACGATGAGCGGGTACCTCCTGTGTATATTGGGCGGATACCTGGCTGACAACTTCATCGGCGCGCGGCGCGCCGTGCTCATCGGCGGCATCGTGATCGCCGCCGGGCATTTCACCCTCGCGGGAAATTCCCTGGTTGCGTTTTATATTGGCCTCGCGCTCGTTGCGATCGGCACGGGGCTGCTGAAGCCGAACGTCTCAACCATGGTCGGACAGCTCTATACACCGGGCGATTCGCGGCGCGATGCGGGGTTTTCCATTTTTTATATCGGGATCAACCTGGGCGCGGTGACCGCCCCATTCGTCACCGGGTACCTCGCCCAAAGCGAGTCGTGGCGGGCGCGGCTGGCGCAGTGGGGGCTCAACCCGGCGCATAGCTGGCACTGGGGATTCGCCGCGGCCGGGCTCGGCATGACGCTCGGGCTCGTCATCTATATAGTGCAGGGCGATCGGCTCGGACAAATCGGCCGGCGTCCCGCCGCGGTCGCCGGCGGCGGAAAACGCTGGGGCCGGCTCGCCGCGATCGCCGCGGGCACGGCCGGGCTTTTTCTCCTGATGCGGCTGGCGGACACGCAGCCGCTTTTTGTCTATATACTTTTCGCGGTCCAGGTCGCGGCCATCCTCGCGTTCGCCTTCCGCCGCGAGCTCGTCGCCCGACGCTTCGCGGCGATTCTCATCCTGTTCATGGCCGCGGAAATATTCTGGGCCATCTTCGAGCAGACGGGCTCGAGCGTGAATCTGTTCGCGGACAAACTCACGCACAACGCGGTCCTCGGTCACGCGTTTCCCTCGGCGTTCTGGCAATCGGCCAACTCGGTCTGGGTCATCCTGCTCGCGCCGTTTTTCGCCTGGCTCTGGACGGTCCTTCGCGATCGCCAGCCCTCGAGCCCGTTGAAGTTCGCTCTCGGCCTCGGGTTCGTGGCGGCGTCATTTGCGCTGATGATCGGCGCGTCGCACGCGACGGCCGTTGGCCGCATCAGCCCGGGCTGGCTAGCCGGTTTGTTCTTCCTGCAAACGTGCGGGGAGTTGCTGCTGAGTCCGGTCGGGCTGTCGACCATGACGAAGCTGGCACCCGCGTCACTCGCTGGCGTGGTGATGGGTATATGGTTTCTCGCCGGGGCGCTCGGCAATAAACTCGCCGGGGTGCTGGCCAGCGATTTCCCCGGGGAGAACGCGCCGCAGCTGGCGCATTTTTTCGGACACCAAGCGCTCTTCGTCGCCGGCGCCGCGCTCGCCATGCTCGCGCTCGTTCCCTGGGTGAAACGATTGATGGGCGGCGTGAAATAAACTTCCGCGAGGCGCCGCCCGGATGGGCTTGTCTGATTCGCGGCTCGCGGGCCGCACGCGGACAGTTCATATTTGCCCGATGCCCGTCCGCGCCTGGTTTCCCACGTATATATATAGTGAGCCGCTGCAGCCCCGCGGCCTCGAGCGGCTGAACACCGACCTCGCGGATGAGTGCCGCCGCCTTCGCGAATATGATTCCGCCGGACGACGCTGGTCCGAGAAAAATTATCCAGGTGGATATACCAGCTATGCGTCGATGAACCAGCTGCCGCGCTTCTCGAGCACGTTCGCGGACCTCGAGAAAAAAATCACGCGGCATGTCCGCGCGTTCGCCGCGGATCTCGAGCTGGACTTGCGCAAACGCACGATCGCGATGACCGATTGCTGGGTGAATATAATGCCGGAAACCGCGAGCCACTCGCTCCACCTGCATCCGCTCTCGTTCATCAGCGGCACGTATTATGTGACCACGCCCCCCGGCTGCCCCGGTCTCAAATTCGAGGATCCCCGCCTCGCGAATTTCATGGCCGCCCCGCCGCGCCGGGTCGACGCCCGGCCCGCGAATCGCACACACATCACCTATCCGGCCGTGGCAGGAAACCTTATATTATTCGAAAGCTGGCTCCGCCACGAGGTTGCGGCCAACCGCGTCGCCGCCGAGCGGATCAGCATCAGCTTCAATTACGCGTGGTCCTAACCGCGCCTCTTCCCGATGGTTGTCATCCGCCGCCTCGTTGATCGTCACCGCGCCTACACCGGGATTTTCCTGAAGGGCGAGCCGCCGAAGATTTTTCCCACCACCGACCAGGAACACGGCCGGATCCTCGCCATATATAAGCAGGACCGGGCCCACGCGGGGATCGTCAACGACTTCTCCGAGTTCGCGCTCGGCCTCGACGCCCTGCCACCGCAATATCGTGACGCGGTGAAATAAACCGCGACGGGGTGACCGCCTAGCGGAGACGCACGAAGAGCCAGCCCGCGAAACCGGCCAGACATATATTAGGCACCCACGCGCCGACCTCCGGGGTGACGATCTCCTTGGTCGCGAGCGACGCCCCCAGATTGGCGAGGAGATAATATAGGAAGAACAACCCGATCGCCTTCGAGACGCCGACGGCCGGGTTCACGCGCATGCCCGTGACCGCGAACGGGATCGCGATCGCGATCACGATGAGCGGCCCGAGGGCGTCCGCGACGAGACCATAATAGCGAACTTCATATGCCGTGGATTTCGGGCTGTGCTGCGTCTGGAAATAATCCATCAGCGCGCGCAGCTGAAAGAGCGACAGGTCCACCGGCCGGCGGTCGACGAGGATCATCAGCTGCGGATCCTCCTTGAAGCTCGGGACGAACTTTTCCTGGAACGGCGCTGAGGGCACCGCGCCCTCGAGGACGCCGCGTTCGGGATCGAAGGTGAGGACGCGGCCGTTGCGGAATTCCCAGCCCTGCCGCACGGGGTCAAACCACGCCTCCGCCGCGACGATGCGCCGCGTCTCGCGTCGCTGCGCATCGAGCTCGGAGACCGACACGCCGTATCCATGATGTGAATACTGGCTATATCGATTGAAGAACCACATGCGGCCCGCGGCCTGGTTGTCGAACGCGACACTATATACCGCACCGACGCGATCCGCCGACATGCGCCCGGCGTCGCGGCGAAACTGCAGGTTATCGCGCAGGATGCGCGATTGCTCGACGGACCACGGGACGACGGTGGAATTCAGCCACCAGGCGAGTCCGCAGCAAAGAATTCCCACGCCCCAGATTGGCAACATGAGCCGGAAATATCCCACGCCCGCCGCGCGCATCGCCGTGAGCTCATTGGCCCGGTGCAGTTTGCCGAGCACGAAGAGCAGCGAGATCAGCAGGGCGAGCGGCAGTACCACATTGATGAAGCCGGGCATCGTGATTGCTATATAGCGGAGCAGCACGGTGCCGCGGGCGCCGTATTCGCGCAGGTCGCGAAAGTCATCGAGCAGCACGTGAACGAGCAACAACCCGCAGGTCGCGATCATCACGAGACCCAGCATCTGCAACCATTCGCGCAGCAGATGACGGTCAAAGGTGTTCACCGTTGACCAGCGAAACCACCACCCCGGTAAGCTCAAAGCAAATCTGCCCGGCGCTGTACCCGCACAGTTTGATTGAAAGCCGCCCCGTCCTCGTTTCTCTTCAATATTTCCCGTCCCGCTCCCTCGTTCGTTTCCCATGCGTCTCTTTCTTCGCGCTCTCACGGTCCTTTGTATATTTCACGTCGCCCTGCTCGCACAGGAACCGATCAAGCTCGGCGAGTACGCCTCGCTGACGGGCAAGGAAGCCAGCCTCGGCCAGTCGTCGCACAACGGCACGCTCATGGCCATCGAGGACCTCAACGCCGCGGGTGGTGTGCTCGGCCGCAAACTCGAGCTCGTTACCGAGGATACGCAATCCAAGCCCGGTGAATCCGCGACCGCCGTGAAGAAACTGATCTCGCGCGACAAAGTGGCAGCTGTTCTCGGCGAGGTCGCATCGAGCCGTTCGCTGGAGGGAGCGACGGTCTGCCAGGCTTTCAAGGTCCCAATGGTAACGCCGTCCTCCACCGCGGTCGAGGTGACGCAGAAGGGAAACTATATATTTCGCACCTGCTTCATCGATCCGTTTCAGGGACCCGTCATGGCGAAATTTGCGCGGGTCAACCTGCACGCGAGCCGCATGGCGCTGATGGTGAGCAACAGCTCCGCCTATTCGATCGGTCTCGCGAAATATTTCCGCGAGGCGTTCACGAAGGCCGGCGGCACGATCGCGCTCGAGCAGAAATATTCCGAGGGCGACAAGGACTTCAAAGCGCAGCTCACCGCGATCAAGGCCGCGAAGGTCGACGCTATATTCAACCCGGGTTACTATAACGAGGGCGCGTTGATCGTGCGGCAGGCGCGCGATCTCGGCATCAACGTGCCGGTCTTCGGCGCGGACAGCTGGGAAGCCGAGGAGCTCATCGAGCTCGCCGGCCCCGCCATCGAGGGCGCTTACCTGAGTTCGCATTATTCGATGACCGACCCGGCACCGCGCGTGCAGAATTTCGTGAAGGAATATGAAAAGCGTTTCGGTGCGCTGCCTGATTCGAATGCGTCGCTCGGATATGATTCCGCGCTGGTGCTGGTGGACGCGATCCGCCGCGCCGGCACGATCGACCACGCCAAGGTGCGCGATGCGCTCGCGGCCACGAAGGATTTCGATGCGGTCACCGGCCGTATCACCATCGACGAGCATCGCAACGCATCGAAAAAGGCGGTGATTATAAAAGTACATAACGGCCATTTCGAATTTGTGGAAAGCATGTCCCCGGACGCCCTCTAAGAATTCATGAATAAAGTATATAACTGGTTTCGCCTTCCCCTCGCGCTGCTTGCCACGGTCGCGGTCGTCCGCGCGCAGGAGCCGATCAAGGTCGGCGAATACGCCTCGCTCACAGGCAAGGAAGCGAGCTTCGGGCAGTCTTCGCACGAGGGCGTGACGATGGCTCTCGAGGAAATCAACGCCGCCGGAGGCGTGCTCGGCCGCAAGCTCGAGTTGCTCACCGAGGACAACCAGACGAAGCCCGGCGAGTCCGCCACCGCGGTGAAAAAATTGATTTCGCGCGACAAGGTCGTCGCGCTCATCGGCGAGGTCTCCTCGGGCCGCTCGCTCGAGGCGGCGCCGATCGCGCAGCAGGCGAAGATCCCGATGATCGCCCCCGCGGCGACCAACCCGCAGGTGACCGCGAAGGGCAACTATATATTTCGCGTGTGCTTCATCGATCCGTTCCAGGGCACCGTGATGGCGAAGTTCGCGCAGAACGACCTGCACGCCCACAAGGTCGCGATCATCTCGAGCGTCTCCAATGCATATAGCGTCGGCCTGGCAAAATTCTTCCGTGAGACGTTCACCGCCAACGGCGGCGAGGTCGCGGCGGAGCAGAAATATTCCGAGGGCGACAAAGATTTCCGCGCCCAACTGACGGCGGTGAAGGCGGCGAACGTCGAGGGTGTGTTCGTCCCCGGTTACTATACAGAAGCCGCTCTAATCGTGCGGCAGGCCCGCGAGCTCGGCATCACGGTGCCGTTTTTCGGCGGCGATGGTTGGGTCGCAGACCAGCTGCTTGAAATCGGTGGCTCGGCGCTGAACGGGTGCTTCTATTCCACGCACTTTTCGCCGGAGAATCAGACGCCGATCGTGCAGGAGTTTGTGGCAAAATTTAAAAAGCGCTGGGGCAACCAGAACCCCGATGCGTTCGCGGCGCTGGGATATGATAGCGCCTATGTACTCGTGAACGCGATCAAGCGCGCGGGCACGACCGACGGCGCGAAGCTTCGCGACGCGATCGCAGCCACCAAGGATTTTGCCGGGGTTACAGGCAACACCACTATCAACGCGAGCCGCGACGCCACCAAGCCCGCCGCGATCATCGCGATCAAGGATGGCAAGCTCGAGTTCCTCAAGACGGTCGCCCCCTGAGTCACGCTGCTGCCGTGGACCCGGAGTTCGTCCGGCTCGCGTCACCTGACGTTGACCCCGATTGGGCGCAGGCCCGGCCCGCCGCGCGGCTGCTGCAGTTCAATATTGCGCTTCGACGGCGCTAATCCTGCTCTGGGAAGCGACGCCCCACGCGGCGGCCCCGGTTTCCCACCCTGAACTCGTGACAGAATTTCTCCAACAACTCCTGAACGGATTATCACTCGGGGCCATCTACGCGCTGATCGCGCTGGGATATACGATGGTATATGGAGTGCTGCGTTTTATCAATTTCGCGCATTCCGACGTCTTCATGGTCGGCAGTTTCATCGGATACTATATAGGTAAGCTGGTCCCCGAACAGACCGTCTGGGGCGGCCTGATCGTAATGGCCGCGTCCATGATCGGGTGCGCCATTCTGGGCATGACCATCGAGCGCCTCGTATATAGACCTCTGCGCGGCGGGCCCACGCTCAACGTCCTAATCACTGCGATCGGCGTTTCACTCCTGCTCGAATATTCCGGCCAGATCGTGTTCGGCGCCGCCCCGCGCACGTTCCCGCGGATTTTTCCCGAGCGTCAATTCCTGCTCGGGCAACTCTCAATTTCGAGCAACCAGATCGTGGTGATCGTCGTCACCGTTATATTAATGATCGCCCTGCAGCTGATCGTTTTCCGCACGAAGATCGGCACCGCGATGCGCGCGGTTTCGCTGAATCCGAGAGCCGCACAGCTCGTGGGCGTGAATAATAATGTCGTGATCTCGTTCACGTTCGGCCTCGGCTCGGCACTCGCGGCGGCCGGCGGGATTCTATATTCATTGAACTATCCCTCCATCGACCCGCTCATGGGCGTAATGCCGGGACTGAAGGCGTTCGTCGCCGCCATCCTCGGCGGAATCGGCAACATCCCCGGAGCCGCTCTGGGAGGGCTTTTGCTCGGCACGGTGGAAACATTCGTCGGCGGCAGCCAGTGGAGCACCTATAAGGACGCGATCGCGTTCGCCGTGCTCATTATAATTCTCCTGTTCCGGCCCGCCGGCCTCCTCGGAAAATTCGCAGTCGAGAAAGTGTGACCATGCCGAAGCCGCACCTCGCGCTGCTCCTCGCGATCCTCGCCGCCTGGGGCATTTCCCATTTCTCGGATCACTTCGATCCCTACTACCTTGATGTGCTCACCGGCATCGGGATCAATGTCATCCTCGCCGTCTCGCTCAACCTGGTCAACGGCTACACCGGCCAGTTCTCGCTCGGCCACGCCGGCTTTATGTCCGTCGGCGCCTATATATCGGCGGCCGTCACCGTTTTCCTCGGCCCGAAATTACTCGGCGAGGAGGGCGGCACCATCGTGCAACAGGGCAGCCTATTCCTCAGCGCACTGCTCGTCGGCGGATTTGCCGCCGCGCTTGCCGGGCTCGCCGTCGGAGTGCCGTCCCTGCGGCTAAAAGGGGATTACCTCGCGCTCGTCACGCTCGGCTTCGGAGAAATCATCCGCGTCATCTTCCAAAATTTCGAACCGCTTGGCGGTGCGCTGGGTCTCAACGGCATCCCTGCATATACCACGATGTTCTGGGTCATCAGCTTCGTCGCGATCACGATCTTCGTCGTGACGTGTCTCGTGCACTCCACGTACGGCCGCGGCTTTCTCGCGGTGCACGACGACGAAATTGCGGCCGAGGCGATCGGGCTCAACACCACGCGCTATAAGATTATTGCGTTCGTGATCGGCGCGTTCTTCGCCGGGGTCGCCGGCGGCCTATATGGTCACTTCAAGATGACCATCACGCCCACCGGTTTCGATTTCACGAAGAGCATCGAGATCGTCGTCATGGTCATCCTCGGCGGCATGGGCAACACCCCGGGCGTAATCGTTGCGGCCATCCTGCTCACGCTGTTGCCCGAAGTCCTGAGGCCCATCGCGCAGTACCGCATGGTTATATACTCCCTCCTGCTCATCGTGCTCATGCTCCTCCGGCCCGATGGCCTGTTCAATTTCCGCCGCCGCACCTCCGCAAAAAAATCGCTGACATGAGCACCGAAGAAACCCTGCTTTGGAAAGGATCGCCCTCCCAGTGGACGAATTTTGGCACGTACTTTGTCTGCGTCCTGCTCGTTGCGGCCGATGTGGTTATATACAAGATGACGAGCTACGGCCCGATCGTGTTCGTGGGGCTGCTCGTGCCGGTCTTCCTGGCGTTCTCCCGCTGGTCGGCCACGCGCAGCAATATATATGAAATCACGACGGAACGCATCCGCGTTTCCCAGGGCATGCTCTCCCGCACGACCACCGAGATGGAACTATATAGAGTGCGGGATTATACCATCGTCGAGCCCTTCTGGCTCCGGCTGGTCGGCTGCGGTAACCTCGTGCTCCAGACGGCTGACCGCAGCAATCCCCTGCTGGTGCTGCACGCCGTGCCCCGCGTGGCTGCGTTGAAGGACGAGGTCCGGAATCATACAGAACGCATGCGGCAACTGCGCGGCGTTCGCGACCTGGAGATCGATCCCCAAGCGCCGCCCTCCTGATGCCCGCGCTGCTGGAGCTCAATCGGGCGACGATCCGCTTCGGCGGTCTCACCGCCGTCAACGCCGTCGACTTTACCGTGGGCGAGGGCGAACTCTGCGGCCTCATCGGGCCCAATGGCGCCGGCAAAACCACCGTCTTCAATCTCATCACGGGCGTATATCAACCCACCGAGGGCGAGGTGCGCTTCGCCGGCAAGCCGCTCGCCGGACTTCGCGTCAACGAAATCGTCTCCCGAGGCATCGCGCGCACGTTTCAAAATATCCGCCTGTTCGGCAGCCTCTCCGTTTTCGACAACGTCCGCGCCGCCTGCAATCTCCACCGGGAGACCAGCGCCGTCCAACCGCTCGTTCGCCTCAAGGCATTTCGCGATGACGAGGCCGCGACGGCCAAGCGCGTCGAGGAACTTCTGGATATATTCAACCTGGGACGCTTCGCCGCCGCTCCCGCGAAGAGCCTGCCGTATGGAGAACAGCGCCGCCTCGAGATCGTGCGGTGCCTGGCGACGCGTCCGCGGCTGCTGCTGCTCGACGAACCTGCGGCCGGCATGAACCCCACCGAAAAGGTCGAGCTCGTTCGCCTCATCCAGCAGGTGCAGAAACAATTCAATTTGTCGGTGCTCCTCGTCGAGCACTCGATGAAAGTAGTGATGGGCGTGTGCCAGCGCATCGCCGTGCTCGATTACGGCGTGAAAATCGCCGAGGGCACGCCCGCGGAAATCCAAGGCGACCCCAAGGTCATTGAGGCGTACCTCGGCGAGGATCATAAATCGAACCTCTCGCACCACTGAGCATGCTTGCCGTTTCCGACCTCGCAGTTTCTTACGGCGCCATCTCCGCCCTCAGCGGAATCTCCTTCGAAATTCCCGAACGCGCGATCGTCACCCTCATCGGCGGCAACGGCGCCGGCAAGACCACCACCTTGCGCACGATCTCCGGCCTGCTGCGCGCCCGCTCCGGCTCCATCCGTTTTCTGGGAGAAGATATATCATCGCTGCCCCCGCATAAGATCGTCGCCCGCGGCCTATGCCACGTCCCCGAGGGCCGCATGATATTCTCCAACCTCACCGTTGACGAGAATCTCGCGATGGGCGCGTACCTGCAGAACGACCGCGCGTTGAACGCCAAAAATCGGGAATATGCTTTCGGAATTTTCCCGCGCCTCAAGGAACGCCTGCAACAAACCGCCGGCACCCTTTCTGGCGGCGAACAACAGATGCTCGCGATCGGCCGCGCGCTCATGAGCAATCCGAAATTCCTCATGCTCGACGAGCCCTCACTCGGCATCGCCCCCCGGCTGATCAGCACCATCTTCGAAAAAATCGTGGAGATTAATCGCGAGCGCGGAATCACGATCCTTCTCGTCGAGCAGAACGCCAACCTCGCCCTCGAGATATCAACCCACGCGTATGTCCTCGAGACCGGACACATCGTCATGTCCGGCGAGAGCAAAAAACTCCGCGCCGACCCACAGCTGAAGGCCACCTACCTCGGCGGGTGACCGGATCGGCTATATAGCGAGCGCTATATCCTCTGCATATAGCCCGATAAAGCGCGCTGTCGCTATATAGAGTCGCAGCCCTGAGCCGACCGCGGACGCGACGCTCCGGGCGCAACAGCCGTCCGGCGAGCCCGACGCAACCCGGCTGCCGCGACGCTTGTGCGCGCCTCCGGCGCTTCGGGGACCTGTGGCGGCACCTTCGATCCGCGCTAGACATCCGGGAAACTGACGCCAATTTAGGTCTAACTATGTCTACCGCCGCGCCGCAAAAATTCGAGTTCCAGGCTGAGATCAAGCAGCTCCTCGATATCGTCATCCACTCCCTCTATACAGAGAAGGAAATCTTCGTCCGTGAGCTGGTTTCCAACGCCTCCGATGCGCTGGAAAAATTGCGCCACCTGCAGATCACCGAAAAGGATATATTCGACGACACCCTGCCCCTGGAGATCAACGTCACCACCGACGACAAGGCGAAGACGCTGACGATCCAAGATTTCGGCGTCGGCATGACGCGTGACGAGCTGGTGGAAAACCTCGGCACGATTGCGCACTCCGGCTCCAAGGCGTTCCTCAAAGCGCTCGGCGAAGGTGGCCAGAAAAACGCCAACCTCATCGGCCAGTTCGGCGTCGGTTTCTATTCCGCCTTCATGGTCGCGAAGTCCGTGAAAGTATATACCCACTCCTGGAAGGCGCAGGAGCCTGGCCACGTTTGGACGAGCGACGGCGGCGGCAGCTATGCAATCGAGGAGGCCGACGGACAGCGTCGCGGTGCCAAAATCGTCATCGAGCTGAAGGACGATTGCAGCGAGTTCTCCCAGGAATTTCGGATCAAGGAAATCCTCGAGCGCTATAGCGCGTTCGTCTCGTTCCCGATCAACCTCAACGGCAAACGCATCAACACCGTCCAGGCGCTCTGGCTCCGGATCGAAGAACGAGATCAAGGACGAGGAGTACACGAGTTCTACAAATTCCAGGCCCACGCCTACGATGAGCCCCGGCTGCGGCTGCATTTCAGCGCCGACGCCCCGCTCGCGATCAACGCGCTGCTCTTCGTCCCCAAGGACAACACCGAAAAGCTCGGCATGGCCCGCCTCGAGCCGGCGGTCTCCCTCTACTGCCGCAAGGTCCTGATCGACGCCAAGCCGAAGGACTTCCTGCCCGAGTGGCTGCGCTTCCTGAAGGGCGTCGTCGACAGCGAGGACCTGCCGCTCAACATCTCGCGCGAGACGATGCAGGACCGCGCGCTGATCGAGAAGCTGAACAAGGTCATCACGAAGCGCTTCCTCAAGTTCCTGGAGGACGAGGCGAAGAACCGCCCCGAGGCCTACACCGCGTTCTACAAGGAGTTCGGCATGTTCCTGAAGGAGGGCGCCGCCCTCGACTTCACCCACAAGGAGGCGCTCGTGAAGCTCCTGCGCTTCGAGTCGTCGCTCACCGAAAAGGGCAAGACGACCTCCCTCGCCGACTACGTCACCCGCATGGGCGCCGACCAGAAGGAGATCTATTATCTCGTCGGCCCCAACCGCGAGTCGATCGAGAGCCGGCCCGTATCTCGAGGGCTTCAAGGCCCGAAACCTCGAGGTCCTCTTCTGCTACGAGCCCGTCGACGAGTACGTGATGAACAACGTCCGCGAGTTCGACGGCAAGAAGCTCATCGCCGCCGACCACGCCGACGTGAAGCTCTCCGACCTGCCGAAGCCGGAGGGTGCTTTGACCGACGCGGAGACGAAGGACCTGGTGAGCTGGCTGAAAACCGCGCTCGGCGACCGCGTCAGCGACGTCAAAGCCAGCGACCGTCTCGTCGACTCCCCCGCCCTCGCGTTCAACGCGGACAAGTTCATGTCGCCGCATATGCGCCGGATGATGAAGGCGATGAACAAGGAAGGCGCGGATTCGCCCGTGCGCGTCAACCTCGAGATCAATCCGCGCGCCGCCGTGATGAAACGGCTATATACAACGCACACCGCCGATCCGGAAAAGGCGAAGCTGGTGGCGGAGCAGATTCTGGATAACGCACTGATCGGCGCCGGTTTGCTGGACGATGTCACGCCGATGGTCGCGCGGTTATATAAACTGCTCGAGAGCGTCTGAGCCGCCGCAGCGTGCGGGACCTTGTCCCGCCGCGGCGTTCCCCGTTGAAGCCGGTGCGTTTGCGGTCACGCTGTCCGGCATGAGTTTCATCTCCGTCAATCCCGCGACCGGCCGCCGCCTGCGTATCCATAAAACGGATACACCGAAGGTGGTCGCCGCGACGTTGCGGCGCGCGCATGAGACCTATCTGGAATGGCGGCAACTTAGCGCCGCCGCCCGGGCACGCCATCTGCGGCGCCTCGCGGCGAAGTTGCGCGAACAGCACGAGGAACTCGCCCAGCTGATCACTGCGGAGATGGGCAAGCCCATCACGCAGTCGCACGCGGAGGTCGAGAAATGCGCCGCGGCCTGCGACTTCTACGCGAAGCGGGGCGGAGCGTGGCTCGAGGACGAATCCCCGCCGGGCGCGCCCGCGAATGCCCGCGTCTGCTACGAACCGCTCGGGATCATCCTCGCGATCATGCCGTGGAATTTTCCGCTCTGGCAGGTCTTCCGCGCCGCCGTGCCCGCACTGATGGCGGGCAATACCGTTATATTAAAACACGCTTCTAACGTCAGCGGCTGCGCCAAGGCCATCGCACGCGTTGCCGTCACCGCCGGCCTTCCGGCCGGCGCTCTGCAGGCCCTCCTCATTGGTTCAGCGCAGGTCCCCGCCATTATACAGGACTCGCGCGTCGGGGGCGTCACGCTCACCGGCAGCACCGGCGCCGGCAAAGCCGTGGCCGCTCTCGCCGGCACGGCCCTCAAGCCCACCGTCTTCGAACTCGGCGGCAGCGATCCCTATATAGTTCTGGAGGATGCCGACCTCGACGCCGCTGCGGATGTCTGCGCGTCCGCGCGACTTATAAACAACGGCCAGAGCTGCATCGCCGCGAAACGCTTTATCGTCGTCGCCGCTGTCCGCCGCGACTTCGAGGAAAAATTTGCGACCCAGCTCGCGCGCCGCGTCGCCGGCGATCCCCGCGATCCCGCCTGCAATCTCGGGCCACTCGCGCGCGAGGACTTGCGCGCGGAGCTCCACGCGCAGGTCGAGCGCAGCGTGCAGGCCGGCGCGCGCCTCCTTACCGGTGGCGTCATTCCGGAAGGTCCCGGCTTTTATTATCCGGCCACCGCGCTCACCAACGTGCGGCCCGGCATGCCTGCCTATAATGAAGAACTCTTCGGGCCCGTCGCCTCGATCATCCCCGTGCGCGACGAACACGCCGCCATCTCCGCCGCGAACGATTCCATCTATGGTTTAGGCGCGGCAATTTTCACGCGGAAGCTGGCCCGCGCCCGCGCCATCGTGCCCCAGCTCCAAGCCGGCGTGGTCGTGGTGAACGACTACGTCCGCTCGGACGCCTCCCTTCCCTTCGGCGGCACGAAACAGAGCGGTTTTGGACGCGAGCTCGGCGCCTGGGGACTCCACTCGTTCGTCAACGTCAAGACGGTGTGCGGCGCGTAAAGTATATAGTTATATACTTTAATCGCGCGAACCTTCTCCGTGGCCGCCGCTTAGTCGTGTGACAGCCCGGTGAAATCGGGAATCCACGGCGACCGCGGCCGTTTTTTGAGGTGCACCCGCGCGGTTCGCCTGCCTCACTGAACACCCGCATGCCGAAGACCGCCCGGAAAAAAAAGCCTGCCAAGCGCCGCGGCGCGTCGGCCGCGGCCGGCATCGGCAAGGCCGCCTATTTCAATCGCGAACTGAGCTGGCTCGCCTTCAACCGGCGCGTCCTCGAGCAAGCCGAAAGCAGCCGGCATCCGCTCCTCGAGCGCGTGCGTTTCCTGACAATCGTCAGTTCGAACCTTGACGAGTTTTTCGAGATCCGCGTCGCCGGCTTGATCCAGCAAACAGAATCGAGCTTCGCGGAACGCGGTCCCGACGGATTGTCCGCCCGCGAAACGCTGCGCCGCATCCACTCGGTCGTCGCCTCGCTCGTCGAGGACCAATACGCCTGCTGGAACCAGCAGCTCGTGCCCGCACTCGCCCGGGAGGCCATCGAGGTGAAAGCCGCCCACGATCTCACCCCGGCCGAGCTCGGCTGGGTCCGCGCTTATTTCCGCGAACAAGTCTATCCCGTCCTCACGCCCCTCGCCCTCGACCAGTCCCATCCCTTTCCCCAGCTCGGAAACAAAACCCTCAACGTCGTCGTCGCCCTCGACAACCCCGCCACGCCCGAGCTGGAAAAACTCGTGGCCATCCTGCCGGTCCCGCGAATCCTGCCGCGCCTCGTCCTCATCGCGCCCGCCAAGACCGGCCCGCAACGCTATATATTTCTCAGCGAAATCATCAAGCTCTGCGCCGGCGAACTCTTCCCTGGATATACACTTCGCAGCGCGCACGCGTTCCGCGTCACGCGCAACAGCGACCTATATATCGACGAGGAGGAGGCGGAGAACCTGCTCAAGAAAATCGAGGACGAGCTGCGCAACCTGCGCCGCGGCGCCGCCGTGCGCCTCGAGATCGAGGAGGGCGTCGACGAGGATATATTCTCCCGCCTGTGCGATGCACTCGGCCTGTCGCACGAATATGTATTCCGCCTGCGCGGCCCGCTCAACCTGCTGCGGCTGCAAAGCCTCGCGGACATCGATCGCGCCGACCTGAAATTCCCACCGTTCACCGGCGTCAACGTTTCACCGCTGCGGGACCTCCCCGCCATCTTCGACACGCTGCGCGCACAGGATGTCCTCCTGCACCATCCGTATGATATATTCTCGCCGGTGGTCGACTTCGTCGAGCAGGCCGCGCGCGACCCGCAAGTGTTCGCGATCAAGCAGACGTTCTATCGGACAAGCGGAGATTCACCGATCGTCCGGGCGCTGATCGAGGCGTCGCGCAACGGCAAGCAGGTCACCGCGCTGATCGAGCTGAAGGCCCGCTTCGACGAGGCGAATAATATCCAATGGGCGAAGCAGCTCGAGGAGGCCGGCGTCCATGTCGTCTACGGGCTCGTCGGTCACAAGACGCACTGCAAGCTCTGCCTCGTCGTGCGACGCGAGGGCGGCCGCATGCGGCACTACGCACATCTCGGCACGGGCAATTATAATCCGCGGACCGCCCGACTATATACGGACCTGAGTTATTTCACGGCGCGCGCGAATATCACCGGCGACATCGCACAGCTCTTCAACGCGCTCACCGGATACGGCCGGTCGCCGCGGTTCCAACACCTCCTCGTCGCGCCCTTCAATCTCCACCGCCGCATCGGTGAACTGATCGCGCGCGAGGCGCGGAACGCGGCGCGCGGCAAGCCCGCGCGAATCATCGCGAAGATGAATTCGCTCGTCGATAAAGCCACCATCGACGCGCTCTACGCCGCCTCGCAGCGCGGGGTGAAGATCGACCTCATTGTGCGCGGCACCTGCTGCCTCGTGCCCGGCATGCCCGGTCTCTCGGATAACATACGCGTGCGCAGCCTCGTCGGCCGTTTTCTCGAGCACGCGCGCGCTTTCTATTTCGAGAACGCCGGCCACGAGCCTCTCATCCTCGCCGGCAGCGCCGACTGGATGCCCCGCAATTTTTTCCGCCGCATCGAAACGCTATTCCCCATCCAGGATCCGGTGCTGCGCACGTGGATGACCGAGACACTCCTCGCGTCGGAACTGCGCGATACCGAAAACTGCCGCGAGCTCCACGCGAACGGCGCCTATCTGCCGCCACCCGAGGGCCGTCCCCCGCGGCGCTTTTCCGCGCAGGCCGCGTTTATGGCGTCCGCCATCGCGCGCGCCCGCGCTCTCGGCTGAGCGCAGCGGGGCCGCGACTGCGAGCTCGCGCGAGTATATTCATATTTCGATGACGCGCCGCGCGGATGTCCGCTGCGACGCGCCTGCGGGCATCCGGCCGATCGGCCGGCGGGCGTTGCTCTATGGACCGACTCGAAACCACGTTCGCGCCTTGCTTAACTCGCTGTTGCTTGCGGCCGGGGAACGCGTCCCGGGCCAGCGGGTCCGCAGCGCATGGCGCCATTGCAAAAAACCAGCCGCCGCGCGCGCTTCCGACCATCCCCGCACTATATATATGCGACCACCACGGGCGGCGCCCCGGATTTTCTTGATATATCCAATATACTTTCCATCGGCTGATCTATAATCGCCAGGCGGCGCGCCGTGCGCCGCTCGACGTCCCGAACCTCCCCGTCCCATGTCCGATCCTTTCCGCTCCTTCTGGATGGCCGGCTTTGAATGCGCCGATCATTCGAATATGTTCGGGGATCGCGTCGATCTCCTCGCGGCCACGGGGCACCCGGAACGCGCCGCTGAGGATTTCGCCAGTCTGGCGCCCTACGAGATCGCCACGGTGCGCGAAGGCATTTGCTGGAGTCAGGTTGAGACGCGACCGCACCAATATAATTGGGAACGCGTCCGCGCGCTGCTCGCCGCCGGGCAAGCCGCCGGCGTACAACAGGTCTGGGACCTGTGTCACTTTGGATTTCCTGCGGATCTCACCCCGCTCCATCCCCATCTGCCGTCGCGCTTCAGCGCGCTCTGTGATGCGTTCGTACAGTTCTATAGATCAGTGGTACCGAGCGGCCCCTTGATCGTCACGCCGATGAACGAGGTGAGCTTTCTCTCCTGGCTCGGCGGCGAGGTCCGAGGCACGTCTCCCTATACTGCCAATCAAGGCTGGGAGGTGAAACAGGCGCTGATGCGCGCGTACATAGCGGGTGTCACTACGCTTCGAGCGCGCGACCCGGCGATCCGGATCATGACGACCGAGCCGTTGATTAATATAGTGCCCGGGTTCAACGACGGGCCCGCGGCTCGCCGCCGCGCGCGGGTCGCGCATAACGCGCAATTCCAAGTGACCGATATTCTTTCAGGCCGCAGCTCGCCGGAGCTCGGCGGCCGCCCGGAGTTTCTCGATCTCGTCGGATGGAATTTCTATTTCAACAACCAGTGGGTGCACGCGCCGCACGCCACGCTCGGCTGGCGGGACGCAGTAATGGATCCGCGCTGGGTTCCCCTGCACCGGCTTTTGCAAAGCGCCCAGCGCCGTTACCGCCGGCCCATCGTCCTGACCGAAACGAGTCACATGGGCATCGACCGCCCGCTCTGGCTCCGGCAGGTGGCAGAGGAGTGCGCCCTCGCGATTCAGGCGCGCGTGCCGCTCTACGGCGTTTGCTGGTACCCGATCCTCGACCGGCCCGACTGGAACCACCCGCAGCACTGGCACCACTCCGGGCTCTGGGATCGACCTGACGGCGCGCCCCATCCGTATCCGCGCACGCTATATGAACCGCTGGCGGACGAGTGGCCCCACGCCACCGCGATGGTCGCGCAGGCTCGCGCGGCCCGGGCCCCCCGGCGTCGCGCCGCCGCCCTCGTGAGCTGAGGACCGCGGGAGCGAGCATTCAAAGCGTTCCGCGGCGCTGCCAGGTTGGCGTGTCCTGCGCGCCCCAGCGGTATTTATATCGTTCCTGGCCGCGCAGGAAATCGAAGCTGACAGCACCCGCGGCGCGAGCCGCGGCAAGGGCGTGCGCGATCAGCCGGTTGCCCACGCCGTAACGCTCGAACGCAGGATCGAAGCCACCTATATAGTAATAGGCCCGGCGATCATATATAAAACCGTGATAACACGCGACCGTCGCGCCCGCGATCCGCAGCTCGGCCGCGCGCAGCACGCCCCCTTCCAACAACCCCGGGGCCGCCGCCTCGTGAAAGTTCGCGACGACGGGATCCGCCAGCACACCGCTCTCCCCCCGCGAGCCCCAGCGCATCCCGTGCAGTCGGCGCAGCGCGGACAAAAAGCCCGGCAGACTTTCTGTATCCACGTTTTGAATACAAACGTCGCCGCGCCGCTCGAGTCGGCGGCGGTCGTACGCGAGGCTGCGCGCGAAATCCCGCGAGACTCCTGGTGGCACGTCGTCTGAACCGAGTTTCACGACCGGGCATGGCACATCCGGAAACTCTTGCACGTCGCCACCGATTTCATCGACCGGCATTCGGCGCAGGAGAGCGTCGTCGTGCAATTGCCGCCAGCAATGGCCGAGGCCCTCGGCGCGCAACCGCTCGCGCCACGCCGACAAGACCGCAGCTCCACAGCCCGGCTCAGCCAGGCCATCGAGATAATCGCCGATGCCTTCGCCGAGAAGGTGCACTTCATATATCCCGGAGGGCGCAGGCGCGATGAAACCAGGCAGCAGCCCGACGAGCTCACCCGCTCGCCGCGCCGCGAGCGCCCAGAGCGTTTCGCGCGCCCACCGCGCCGCCCACGGCAGAAGCCAGGCGGGTGACTGAAACGGTGTTGCGCCTGGAGACCGCTTCCAGAGCCCCTCCCAGCCTGGTCGGATCGCCTCTAGCGCGGGAAGCGTGGTGATAATCTCGGTGGCGATCACCGGTTCTGGGCTATAGAGTGGCGACGGCCGGAGACGCCGCCCCGCCTTGCTTGCTCTTACCTGACGTCGCCCGCCCCGCGTCCGCCCGCGCCGCAATCCGCCGATATGTCTCTATGTAGAGCTCGTTGGTGTGTTCGACGGAAAAGCGGCGCCGCGCGGCGTTGACGCAGGCCCCTCGATCCAGCTCGCCCACGCGAGCGAGCGCGGACGCGAGGCCGGCAACGTCGTCGACCAAAAAACCCGTCACGCCATCCTCGATAATTTCCGGCAGCGCTCCCGCGTGAAACGCGATCACGGGCGTGCCGCAGGCGAGAGCTTCCATGGCCACGAGCGAACTGGTCTCGGCCGCGAGGCTGGGCACAAGGAGCGCCTTGGCACTGCCGAGGAGCCGGCGCTTGCGCGCGAAGTTCACGGGTCCGATGAAACGCCGCGTGCGGTCCAGTCGCGGCGCGATCTCGCGCTGGTAATATTCCTGATGGCTCGTGTATGAATATACTTCGCCCGCCACGAGCAGCCCGCAACCCGCGTCGCGCGCGGCGTCCAGCGCGAGATGAAATCCTTTTTCCGGGCACACGCGGCCGAGGCAGAGCGCGAAATTCCGCGGGCGAAAATTCCCCGCGAGCCGCTCGACTGGCACACCATTGCTGATCACCGGTTCGAGCCGCAGGCCCGGCGGACACGCCCGCTCCTGCGCGGCTGACACGGCGTGAAAATAAGTCTGCGGCCGTCGGACCTGCAGCGCTCCCGCCGCATACCAGGACGGCGGCAGGTGCAGCGTCACCAACGCGGGCGGCCCGTTGTCCGGCATATATTCGTGGAAATCGATGCCGTGAAAATGAATGACATCGACGCGGGTGGTCTCGAGCACTTGCGCGATCAAGGCTCGGTATTGTCGATGCGCGCCGGCGTCCAGGTGACTTGTGAGCGTGCCGGTGACCCGCGGAATCGTATATAGTTTGCCAGCCACGCGCGAGCCTTCGCATGCCAGCACGAGCGAGTGATGCCCCGCCCGGACGAGCGCGGCATCGAGTTGTGCGACGACCTGCTCGCAGCCACCGACAGCGTCAGGACTGACGGGCGCCAGCGGATATGCGACATTCAAGATCGTGAGCGGCACGACAGTTTTCGCTCATGCTGTGCCGGAGGCGGCGGGGTTGACCGGCGCCGCCCCGAGCTCCTCTGCCGCCTGCTTCGCACGCTTCCGCCAGTCGGCCCCGGAGATGCCCCACCGGAACGTTTCATACAGGAGCCGACCGGGATGAGGTGGCTGCGCGAAATCATATTGCGGCGCAGTGCGGAAACTTTCCGACGCCAGCAGAACCTCCTGCAGCACGGCGCGCTGGGATTCATATAGATCGATCAGCGCGCCCTTCTCCGCTCGTTCGTCGGGCGTGAGCGTCACCTGGTGGACAGGCGAGCGCGGATCAGGCAGGAATTCCCCGAAGCGACGCGCCCCGTTCCAACGATGATACGAGGTGAACTCGATGACCTCGGGTACGAAGCGCGGCCCGGCGTGCCCGGCCACCGCCGCACGCACGGCAAATGCCGCCGCATCGTGATCGGGGTGACCACCCTCGTACGGGTGGGTTAATATAATTTCCGGCTGGTACTCCGCGATTCCCTGCGCGAGGCGACGCGCCAGCGCGGGCAGGTGCAGGAACGCTTCCTTGTCCGGCAGATCGAGGAATATATATTGCTCCGCTGGAATACCGACGCGCCGCGCCACCTCCATCGACTCGGCCCGCCGAGCGCGGGCATAGGCCTCGATCCCGTCGAACCCCAGCGCCCGCGCATCCCGGCCATCCCGCGGCGCACCGTCGGTGATATATATAAAACGCGCGCCGCGGAGCCGCGGCAGCCGGGACGCCGCCCCGACAATCTCATCGTCCGGATGCGCCAGCACAACGAGGACTCGCGGGGCCGCCGCGGACTCCACGAGCGGCTCCGACGACACGAGCCAGCCTAGGAGGGCATCGCCGAGGATCTCACTGCGTGACAGAGGCGCGGACATGGTTAATATAGGCCGCGGACGTTAATATAGATGCAAACGGCACCGCATCGGCGATCGCGAGTTGCGGCACGTTTGGACAGAACTCGGCGCGGTCGTGGCATGTTGCGGTGGCCCGACCGACGTTTCACGAACCAGTTCCGCACGAGTACGCGCGCCCAGCCGCGAACAAGCCTCGCGAGCGCCGCGGCGCTGCGCCATCGCGACAAACGCCTCGAAGCCGGAGCGCTGATCCCGGCTAAATCTCTGCGTCGACAAACATATATCGTTGGCCCGCGCGATATTGTATATAGCCGAACCCTTTTCCGATCCGTGCCTCCCCGACCCGCCGCGCCCGTGATTCGCGCTCCCGAGAGCTGTCATCCCGCCGGATTCCAGCGGATTCCGAATTTGTCCGCGAGAGCCGCTATTCCCGGCTTCGTCACGGTCACCACGCGGCTGTCGGGCGTACGCCGCAGCCACCCGGCGTCGAACATCCTGCTCGCCAGCGCTGCGCCCAGCGCGCCGCCGAGATGATCCACGCGCTCGCTCCAATCGAGGCAGCCGCACGCGAATTGGCGACGCGCGCCCTTCGCGGCCGATATATCAACGCCGCAGTTCGCAAACCAGCGCGTTCCCTTCGGAGTCACCCGATAGGATCGAGCCTGGCTCCTGAGGATCTGCTTCTTCACCAACCCCTGCGCGATCTCGATCCCGAGACGTCCCGCCAGATGATCATAGCAAACACGAGCGAGCCGGATCGACGACAGTGGAGCGCTCAGCTCGCGCGCGGCAGGTTGCGCCACGACGAGGATCGACTCGATACAGCGCCCGACCTCGCTCGAGGCGAGCCGGAAGTATTTATGCCGGCCATCCGCGTGCACCACGACGAGCTGGTCATCGAGGAGTCGGCGCAGGTGCGCCGTCGCCGTGGCGGGTTTCACTCCCGTCCCATAAGCCAGCTCCTTCGCGGTCAGCGCTCGTCCGCTCATGAGCAGGTTGAGCATGCGGAGCCGGCTGGGATCACCGAGCGTTCGCGCGACGCGGGCCAGGTCGTGAGACGATTCCATCATTCGATGGAGGCCGAACCATCGATGCGTGACAAGTCCCAGCTGCGATCCCACGGTTCACGGACACACCGCAACGCGCTTGCTACAAATCAATGTACGACCTCTCGCTCATTCTCGAAAATAAACCCGGCGCGCTCGCGGCCGTTGGTGAAACACTGGGACGCGCGGGCGTCAGCGTGGAGGGCGGCGGCGCATGGGTCGTCGGCGACCGGGGCGTGGCGCATTTTCTCGTGCCCGACGGCACGGTCGCTCGCGCCGCGCTCGCCGCAGCCGGGATCACGGTCGCATCCGTGCGCGAGGTGATCGTCCAGCGACTCAACCAGGATGAGCCCGGCCAACTTGGAAAGTTCACCCGCCGGCTGGCCGACGCCGGGATTAATATAGAGACGCTTTACAGCGACCATGATCATCAGCTAATCGTGGTGGTCGACCAACCGGCTCGGGCCCGCACCGTATCCGAAAAATGGATACGCGAACGTGCCCCCGCCGCTCCCGACACTCGCCCACTCCCATGAAGGAACATCGCTATAGTATTCGGATGACGTGGACGGGCAACGACGGCGAGGGCACGCAGACCTATCGTGGTTATCGTCGCGATCACACGATCCTCGCCGAGGGCCGGCCGCCGGTGCTGGGGTCCAGCGACCCGGCGTTTCGCGGCGATCCGACGCGGTATAGTCCTGAGGACCTTTTAGTCGCGAGCCTGTCGTCGTGTCACATGCTGTGGTACCTGCACTTGTGCGCGACGCGCGGCGTAATTGTCACGAGCTATCAGGATGGGGCGATGGGCTATATGAATGAGGACGACACCGGTGCGGGACGTTTCGTGCGCGTCGTGCTGCGGCCGGATATTGTGATCGGCGCCAACAGCGATGCGGCGGTCGCGCGCGAGCTGCACGAGCCGGCGCACGCGGCGTGCTTCATCGCGAACTCCGTCAATTTCCCAGTCGTCGTGGAGCCCACGATCCACGTGGGTCCGCATTCCAGCACTGCGGCAGCCGATACCGCGAGTTGACGAACACGCGGTTGGGAGGGCTCGACCGCGTGTGCCACGCGCAAGCGATGCGGCGGGCACCGGCGAATCGCGACCTGATTTTCGGCTTCCGTTTTTAGCGTCGGCGCCTACGTTGCTCCGTTCGCGTCGGAGAGGTGGCAGAGTGGTCTAACGCGCCTGACTCGAAATCAGGTGTGGCCGTAAGGTCACCGGGGGTTCGAATCCCTCCCTCTCCGCCAACTTTCCCGGAGGCCGGACCTGAGTCGACGCCGTGCTCAGGAATTATTCCGGAGCTGCGGCCTCATTCGGCGGCCCTCCGACGCCTGGATAGGATTCTATATAATTCTCGCCCCGGCATCCGTGATACGTGCAGGTTCGCGCCTCGAAATTCACGTCATAGCTCACGACGCCCGCGTTCCAACTCGCCGCGAGAAATTCCGGGAACGAGCTTCCTCCGGCCTGATCCGTGCGCAACGCGGTTATCAGCGCGTCGCGATCGAAACTCGGTATATCAACCATTCCCGTGATCAGCGGCGTTCCCTGCGCGGCGATGGATCCGTCGGCGGTCAAGTATATACTCTGGCAAGCGGGCAGGTGCCACACGTTCCGGGTGACGCCCGCCTGCCGGAGGGTCTCGGCAAGATAAGGAAAACCTCCGACCTTCGGGCGGCAGGCGAGTGCGCGCTCGAGCGCGAGTTTCAGATTTTCGAGTGCTTTGCTCATAAGTGATCAGTCCAGCGGGACGCCGCCCGGCGGAGCCTGCGCCAGCAGCGCCTTCAAGACGGCGAGAAACTCTCGCTGCCGGCGCTCACCGAGATGACCGAAGAATGCGCGGTCATTTTGATCGGCTTCCCCGGCGAGCCTGGGCACGAGCTTCCGGCCCGCCGCCGTCAGGGAGATCGCAATCTCCCGCCGACTCGTCGGACTCTGCTTGCGAGTCACGAGCCCTCGCTGCGTAAACCGATCCACCATCCGCGAGAGCGCGCCTTGGTCGAGGCCCACCTGCGTGACGATTTCCTTGAGCGGAAGCGAGCTGTGGTCGAACAGCAACCGCAACACGACCCAGCCTGCCACCGAGACCTCGTGTTTCTCGAGGCGCGCCGCAAACGCGTGGCTCACCTGGTTGGAGAGCTTGCGTACCCAATACCCCAGGTGGTCTTCCCGGTTGCTGATCGCT
The DNA here is from genome assembly GCA_963800005.1 of uncultured Verrucomicrobiae bacterium. Lineage (GTDB taxonomy): Bacteria > Verrucomicrobiota > Verrucomicrobiia > Opitutales > Opitutaceae > CAWCZH01. The sequence continues at coordinate 1,530,739 of CAWCZH010000006.1, read as the reverse complement.
GACATGCCGAGAGAATCTATGTCACGGCATAGGTTGTCAAGACATAGCTAGGTTGCACGGCCTGCCCGGCGCCTGCGACGAGCTGGCCGTCGCCCATTCGCAGCACGCGGGCCGCGCGAGCCTGGCCCGCTTCTGGACGTCATTGTTCCCACGCGGTCAGCGTTATATCATCCGGAAGCCGGCGGCATAGGCGCCGGGCCTGGAAGACTCCCGGCACTGCCCATACCCGGGCCAGATTCGCGCGACTTCCGCGGCGAATATATACGCCACCGGGGAGTGCAAGGCGTCGCTTCGGTTCTTATTCTTGGGGTGGCGCGGTCGATGCGCCTCGATCCACTGCTTAAACGTTGTCGTCCTCGCCCACGCGGCCGGTGCCTCCGTTGGCGGGCAGATGGAGCGGGAATGCCAGGTAGTAATTCATCAGCCACCAGCTGCGCGAAGCCCTATATAGCAGCGCGGGCACGACGATGGCGCCTGCCACCGCCAGCGTCACCGCGACTTTCGTTCCGATCACTTTATAGTAAGCGAGCAGCATCACCGGCACGAGGTAGCCAACGATGGTCACGCCATAGTTGAGCGACATCGAGCCGAGGAAAAATCCCTCGTCGTTGTCCCGGTCGATCCGAAATCCGCACACCGGACACACGCGAGCCACGGAGAACCAGCGTCCCGGCACAAAAAGTTTTCCCACGCCGCAATTCGGGCAGCGGTTCGACAACCCGCGCGCGATGATCTGTCCGCGAGTGACTTTCATGAGCAATAAAAAGCGCGACTTCCGGGGAAAGTCGCGCGTGTGATTCGGATATCGACCCGAGCGGGCCGATCAGGAGCCGAGCTGATAGCGCACAAAGCGCCGGACCTGGATGTTCTCCCCGGTCTTGGCAATCTGCTCTGTCAGCATGTCCTTCACCGTCTTATCCGGCTGCTTCACGAACGGCTGGTCGACGAGGCAAACGGTCGAGTAGTACTTCTCCAGCTTGCCATCGACGATCTTCTGCACGGCCGCCGGCGGCTTGCCGACGACCTGCGCCGACGCGATCTCGCGCTCCTTGGCCAGATCGGCCTCGGGCACTTGCTCGCGGGTGACGTAGAGCGGGCTCGCCGCGGCGATCTGCAGGCAGATGTCCTTGACGAACGTCCGGAACTCCTCGTTGCGCGCCACGAAATCGGTCTCGCAGTTCACTTCGATCAGCACGCCGACTTTACCGCCGACGTGGATGTAGCTCTCGATCAGGCCTTCCTTCGTCACGCGGTCGGCCTTCTTGGCCGCGGAGGCCGCCCCCTTCTTGCGGAGGATCGTGATGGCCTCCTCCATGTTGCCGTTGGCCTCGGTGAGGGCCTTTTTGCAGTCGAGGAGACCCGCGCCCGTTGCCGTGCGCAGCTCGTTGACCATTTGGGCCGTGATGGGATTGCTCATGTAAATCTATATTTCCGGGCCTCGGCCCGATGTATTATCTGTCTAAGGTATATATACTATATATGTATATATATATATATTACTCGGCCTTGACCGGCGGCCTTCTTGGCGCGGACCGGCTTCTTGGCGGGCAGCACCGGCTCGGCATCGCCATCCACGATGGCGGCAACATCGGCCGGGATCTCGACCTTGGAGAGGTCGACCTGGTCGGCGTTGGCTACTTCCGCGGCGGGCTGACTGGCGCGCAGATCGGCGGCACCCCGCTGCTGGCGACGCGAATCGCGCTGGGCCAATCCGCTCTGGATCGCGGCGGTGATCGCCTCGACGATGATGCGGATCGACTTCACCGCGTCGTCGTTGCCGGGAATCGGATGCGAAACCGTGGTGGGATCCGAATTGGTGTCCACCAAGCCCACGCAGGGAATGCCCGCAGCGAGCGGCTTCGGCGACGGCGATCTTGTGGTGGTTGACGTCGACGACGAACATCGCGGAGGGCAGGCCGCCCATGTCAGCGATGCCGTTGAAATTGCGCTGCATGCGGGTCATCTCGCGCTTGATCGCGGACTCTTCCTTGCGGGGGAGCTTGGCCATCTCGCCGCTCGTCTCCATCGCCTGGTATTTCTTGAACTTGGCGATCGATTTTTTGACGGTCTCGTAGTTCGTCAGCGTGCCGCCGAGCCAGCGGTCGACGCACATCGGCATATTGACGGAAGTCGCTGCTTCGCGAACGATTTCCTTCGCCTGGCGCTTGGTGCCGACGAAGAGGACATTGCCACCATTGGCGACGAGGTCTTCGAGAAATGTGCAGGCCTTGTCGAGTGCCTCGTGCGTCTTGCCGAGATCGATGATCGTCACGCCTTGGCGGTGATCGAAAATGAACGGCTTTGAGCGGGGATTCCAACGCTTGGTCTGGTGGCCGAAGTGAACGCCTGCATCGAGCAGGTCCTTGGGCGAAACGCTAATACTCATGGTACGGATGATCTAATGTTCTGACGAAACACAGGTCAGTCGAAGGACTGCCTTGCGATCGAGGTTGATGGTTGACGGACGTGAACTGACGAACAGAGCGGAAGATCACAGTGGGCAAATCGAAAGCTGGCAAGCGCGAACTCCGAATTCCGCCCGGCAGTGCCGATCGGGTTTTCTGCGCCCGCCCGGAGGGACGACGCGTACCGTTCCCATCGGCAATGCAAGTAAATTAGGCTAAAGAGAAACCATTTGCAAATAGGTTCAAAGAATTCGTAAATAGGACCCCAAATCTTGACCGCGAATTTCCCGGCCGATTGGCTAGGTATTTCTACTCAAGCCTAACTGCATGTCATTCCGATCCCAGCACTCCGCAGCCGCGTTCACCTTATTAGAGGTGATGATGGCCGCTGCCGTGCTCATACTGGGACTGGTCGCGATGATCTCAACCGTCACGTCGGGAGCACGCGTGCTCGACGTCGCACAGAAACAAACGGTCGCGTCGCAAATCATCCGCTCGGAAATCGAGCGGATTCACGGCTCGGAATTTTCGCTTACGGATCAACCCACGCCCCAGGATCCCACTCCCATCACATCGCCCGTGACCGTCCGGCCCGAGTTCGCCGCGATCGGCCCATTGTGCACGTGCAATGAAACGACGACGCTGATCCAGCCGGGACTCAAGCAGGTGACCATCACCGTGACCTGGCGGGGAAACACCGGCCAGAATTATACACGAACGGATTTCACGTACTGGGGAAAAAACGGACTGTATGTCGCGTACCAGCATTAAGCCGTTTTCGAATCCGCGGCGCGCGGGCTTCACCATCGTCGAGATGGTGATCGGGCTTTCGCTCTCGTCCATCATCCTCGCCGCCACGCTTGGCGCGTACGCGTTTCTCGGACGCAACCTCACCCGACTCGCCGGCGACGAGGAACAACAGGCGCGGGCGCGCCGCACTCTATATTTCTTTTCGCAGGACGTCAGCGCCGCCAGCGGCGTCCTCTCGAGCGACAGCTCGTCGCTCACGCTGTCGACCTCGACGCCCCAACAGACGTCCTCGACCGTTTCATATACACTCGACCCGTCGGCCCACGTGCTGCACCGCGTCGATGCCTCGGGCGCGACGTCAGACCTGCCGAATGTCATCGCGGCGCAGTTCACGCTCTATGATGCGTCCGCGTTTGGGCCGACCCCGACACCTCCGTCGTCGACGGTCCCGGCCGGTCCGGTCAACGCGGTCAGCGCGAAGGCGATCTCGCTCTCGCTCACGCTTGCTTCGGGGACGGGCACGGGGACCGGTGCCAATTTCACGGTGGTGTCGCCGCAGCTGGTGCTCCGGAACAAGCCGCTGCTGGGCGACCAATCACAATCATATAGCGCCTCGGTGTCGCCCACGCCCACGCCAACCCCGACCATGATGCCGACGGGAGCGCCCAGCGGATCATGAGTGGCCGGCGAAAACATTTCGCAGCGAATGACCGGGGTTCCGCGCTCCTCGCGGCGCTCTTGCTGAGCACCGTGATGGGCATCGCGCTCGCGAGCTATATACATTTGTGTTCTCAGACGCTCGCGCTCAGCACGCGAAATCAGCAGAGCAGCCGCAGCCTCGAGCTCGCCGAAAATGGCCTGGAGCAGGCGCTCTGGTCCCTGAACAACGCCAATTTCAACGGCTACACATTCACGACCGGCAGCAACGGCATTCATATAGCAACCCTGCCCGCGACTCCGGTCACCCTGGAGAACAACCTCTCCGGCGCCACCGATCTGGAAATCGATAATTACGACGGCGCAACGAGTGGGCCGCGCACGATCATCGCGAAGGGCACGACCACCCTCTCCGACGGAACGAATATAATCCGCACGCTCACCGCCACCGCAGCCAGCGCCGTGCTGTTCCCGAACGCCATCGCCGCGGTGGACAAGGCGGCGGGCAAAGTTGAATTTCTGAGCAGCGCCTCGGGCATCGTCGATAGTTATGACTCGTCGCTCGGGCCATATGATTCGAGCAATCCCGGCGCCGGCGCGGTCGTCACCTCCCTCGCGACCACGTCGAGCACCGCCACGGTCCAGCTCTCGAACACCAATGTATACGGCTATATAGCGACCACGCGGGTCGACGAGTTTCAATTTGGAAACAGTGCCGTCGTGGCCGGCTCGTTAATCCCGATCAGCCCAACCGTGAATCCCGCGCGTCTCAGTACGAGCCCGTACCAGCCGGTGTTCGACGTGGCGGTTCCGTCAGGAACATCCACCCCGCTTAACCCGACAGCGGCGATGACGATCGGGAATCCCGCCGGTACGGCAGCATCTCTATATACTTTGGGCGTCTCTGTTTTGAACACTCAGCTTACAATCGACGGTCCCGTCATCCTGATCATCCCGAACGATGCGACGATCAACGGCGGTATACAGATCACGAGTACACAAGTCGCGGGCAAGTATGTGAGCTCACTCGTCATCTATTGCGAGGGCAGCCTCACGATCAATGGCAGCGCCGTCACAAACGCGACCATGCTTGCGCGGCGGTTGACAATCATTTCGGCGGATGCGCCGGCTCACCCGGAGACGCCGATCGTCAGTTTCAATTATACAGGAGATTTTTATGGTTCGGTATATGCACCCAAGGGGGCGATCACGGTCAGCAATCCGGGCCCGAACATATATGGTTCGCTGGTCGGCGCGAATGTCATCTTCAACGGGGCGACGTCGCTGCATTACGATCTCGACCTGCGCCGCGCGGTGTTTCCGGGTGTCGTGACGCCCTATACAATTTCGAACTGGCAGGAGTCCACGACCCACTGATCGCGCGCCGCGCGTCGGCCGCGCGTCGGGTCTCCCGCCCGGCCATTCGATTCCCGCTCCCCACTTGGCCACCAATTTCCTCTTCAAACGCCGCGACAAGACGGGGCTGCTGATCAATCTCGGCGAGCAGTGCCTGCAGGTTGCCCGGCTCGCGCAGATGGATTCACGGCCGCTCGTGCTGGATCATATAACGGAACTCCCGGCCGGCGATGACGAGGCCGTGAAAGATTGGATCGATGAGCATTTCCCCCGCCGTCGCGGTTCCAACATCCCTGGATACTGCGGATTTCATCCGGCAGAGACCGTCATCGCCCGCGAGACGCTCAATCCCCGGCGCCTCACGGACCCGACCTACCTGCAGGATCTCGTCGCGGACCACGCGAAAATTTCTTCCGCGAAAAACTGGCACACCGCATCCGTGCACGCGATCAGCGGCGCGCCGCTCATGCCCGACGGACCCGCCCGCCCCGCCCTCATGCTGGGCGTTCCGCTCGAGCAGGTGCGCGGCACGCAGCGACGCTTGCGCCATTGGGGCGTGCAGCCGCGCCGCATCGAGATCGGAACCGTGCCGCTGCTCGGCGGCCTCGCGCGCCACCTCGAGCTGAATTCCTATGCGAACGCGCTCGTCGTCTGCGAACTGAACTATACACAGACGCGAGTATATTTGCTTGGGAAGGACGGAGTTCATACCCCGGCGCCGCTGCCTTATGGACTGCTTTCGATCGAGGAATCCACGATGAAGGAACTCGGCCTGCCGGACGTCGCCACGGCGCGCCGGCACCTCGAGGATCCACCGGAGGAGCTACGCGCTCACAGCCGCCGGCTGGTGCGCATGCTTTCGCGTCATCTCCGGCCGGCCGTCGATTATTTTGAAATGCAAACCGGCCAGCGCAGCACCGCGCTTTTCTGCGCGGATCTACCGCGCAAGCTGAGCTGGATCGGCCAGGCGCTGAGCTCCGCGGTCGATCTCGAGTTTTTCACCCCCGATTTTCCGGCGTGGCTCGCGAGCGTGGGATTGCAGGTGGAGGACGTCGCCGCACTGGAGCCTTCCTGGTTGCAGCCGCTCAGCCTGGTCGCTGAAGTGGCGCCGCTTCGAATATGATTCTCGGTCGCGACCAGATCGGCCTGACGGTATATTGGCATTCCGATTGCCGGCTCGAGCAGGAGCTGCCGGACAATAATATAGTCCGCACCAGCTTCCTCGCGAACGCCCTCTTCGGGACCGCTGCGCTCACGGCCCTGCTCCTCTGCGGCTGGCTCGCCTACGGCTGTCTCATTCTGCGCTCGCAGATCCACGACTGGGACCGCCGCATCGCCGACCACGAGGGTGAGGTGCGCGAGATCCAGCGCATGCAGCACGAGTATGTGAACGAGGCCGGCAAGATCGATCAGGCCTATGGGATCATCCGGCCGAATCTTTTCCTGTCCGACTTTCTCGCGCAGCTCGGCAAGACTCTCCCGCCACAGATGGTGATCGACGCCGTTTCATATAACGAAACGGGGCTCGTCGTTCGCGGCACCGTGCGGGAGTCCTCCGAGAAGGCCACGCTCCTGCTCGGCACGTATGTCGACGCGCTCGGCAAACGCGGAAAGAATATATCGCGCTTCCGCGAAATCGTCCTCACGAACCTCGATCGCGCCAAGGGCGAGGAGCTCATGAATTTTGAGCTGACCTTCCGGCTGCTCCCACTGCCGCCGCTATGAACACGAACGTCTGGCAGCTTCGCCTGCTCGCGCGCCGGCATCCCTTCTGCGCGTGGTGCTTCGCTCTCATCGTGCCATTGTGTATAGCCTCCATGGTGCTGTCGCAGATGCAGGAGTCGCTCGGGATCCGCCAGCGGGCGAGCCAGGCCCAGGGCGAGGCGGTGCTCGCCGCCCTCGTTTCCGGCCAGCCCCTCCGGCAGGAACTCGCCGCTGCACGCCAGACTACCCGCAAGATCCAGGACAACCTCGTCAGCGAGACGAGCCTCGCGGAAAACCTCTGGTACTTTTATAAAATCGAGGAGCAGACCAAGGCCCACATCGATGACCTGCGGCCCCTCAACGCGATCACGTCCGATCTCTCCGGCCTATATAAAAAGGTGCCGTTCGGCCTGCGCGTCAGCGGCTCGACCGCGCAGGTGCTCGACTTCATTCTCGCCGTCGAGACGGGTCCCCGCCTGGCCAACATCACCACGCTCCGGCTCGCGCGCCGCGCCGGCAACGCCGCGGTTCTCGGCGCGGACATGAACCTGGACCTGCTCGCCAAGAAATGAAGTCGTTCCTGGTATTTCTCGCCGTGCTCGGCCCCACCGCGCGCGCTCCGGAGACGATCACGATTCCGTCCCTCGGCTCCCGCTTCAAACAGACCGACGAACGCATCGCTGAGTTATATCAATTCCGCGACAACGGCTACCCGCACATCGAACCAGAACACAACCCGTTTCGCCTGGTCGGTGTCGCCCCCACTCCCGACGTCCCCACCGCCGCGAAGGCCGACGAACCTCCCCCGGCCGACACCGACGCCGCCGTCCTTCGCCTCGGCCTCGCAACGCTCAAGGTGAACGGCATCGTGATGATCGGCGGCCGCGCGTTCCTCACGATCAACCAGGGAACCTATAAGGAGGGCGACGTCCTCCTCGTGCGCGTGCACGGCCGACCATTCTATTTCCGCATCCGGCAGATCAAGTCGAACAGCGTCGTCATGACGCTCAACGACGAGGAAATGGTTCTGCAGTTCTGACGCGGCGCCGATCCGCCGGACCGGAGTTTCCGTTTTCCTGCATATATACATATATCGGTTGATATATGATTCAACGGCGGATGATGACGGTATATAGTAAAAAGCTGCCCGCTCGTTGAGGTCGCCCGAGGCGACTCGCCCGCTGCGTCGGCAGCCTGGTCGCTAGCCGGACGCAGCGCAGAAAAGGTCCCCTCGGGGTGGTGCCGGATCTGCTATCACCGAAAACGTTTTTGCATCCAGCCGGACCGCTGGGCACAGCCTTTTCCGAATGAATCGCGCTGGGTGCTCACCCGTCAGCAAATGTATATAGGACGTCGCCGGGAGCGGAATTGCCTCTGAGCGGCGGCCGGGGCTGCCCACCGCTCAACTCGATGCCTCAGCCGCTGATCGGCGCGCGCTCGGCCGCCTCATCTGCCCTGCGCCGCAATCGGCGCCGGCTCCGGCACCCGTCGTGCACAAACTCACGGTGCGACCCCTGCGGCCACGCAACGGAGACTGCCGGGGACGCAGAGGCAGACGAAGGGTTTGCGCTGTGGGAACCGCGCTTCGCGCAGAGGTGGCTCGCGCAATGTCACCGATATGAGGTTGACAAAAACGTTTTCGGAATCTTCGGTCCGCGGCTCGGCTAGTTACCATTCACCCCCGCCTCAGCTCAGAAACGGATGCGTCGCTGCCCCGGCGAAACGGTCCGGCCCTGTGCTTGGGCGAACAACCAACGAAGGAAAATGAAATATACTGCTGCATTCGGCCCCCGCGCCATCGCGCGGTCGCCCCGGCTGACGGCCCTCACCCTCGCAACGCTGCTCGCGCCGTGCGCCCTGCTCGCCCAAAACGCCACGCCGAGTCCCGCCGCGCCACCGGCAGACACCGCCGACCAAACCGTTCAACTCAACCAGTTCGTGGTCACCGGCTCGATGGCGCCCCGCACCGTCCTCGAATCGCCGTTGTCCATCACCACGCTGGATCGCAACAAGATCGACGAAGTCGCACCCCGCAGCACCGCGGAGCTGCTCAAGGTCGTGCCAGGGTTATATACTGAATCGTCCGGCGGCGAGGTGCTGGAAAACGTCCTCGTCCGCGGCATCGAGTTGTCGGGCGCCTATACTTATATTGTCCTCCAGGAGGACGGGCTCCCGGTCACGTCGGAATCCACGCTGCGGTACGCCTCGGCGGATTTGTTCACGCGCATGAGCGACATGATTGAAAAGGTGGACGCGCTCCGCGGCGGCTCCGCCAATATATTCGCGTCCAACGCCTCGCAGGCGCTGGTGAATTTCATCTCCCGTGAAGGTGGCTCGACCGTTCAGGGAAACGCCAGCTTCACGACCAGCAGCTATGACACGCTCAAGACCGAGGCGTGGACCTCGGGCCCCCTGGGTCAAAATACCACGTTTGCGATCGGCGGGTGGTATCGCGTGGACAATGGCGAACGCGATCCAGGCTTCCCGTACGCGAACCGCGGCGGGCAGATCCTGGGCAATGTGAAACACACGTTCGCCGGCGGGAAGGGATATATTAAAGTCTCCGCCAAGGCGCTCGACGACCACAATATATTCGATGTGCCGATGCCGATGCAAAACGCCTCGAACCCGCAAAGCATCCCGTTCGGCCCAAACATCCGCACCGATCCCACAGCCAGCTCGCAGGATGCGCGCCGCATCGGGCTGCAAAGCTCACCGGTTGGCCCGTTCAGCTACGATAACGCGAATGGCGTCCACAGCAGTGTCAGCTATGTCGGCGCCGAATTCAGTTATGAGATCGTCGACGGCCTCCGCTTCATGGATCGCTTCCGCTATACAACGATCAATCGCTCGATCGATTACTATCTCAATGGCGTAGCCACCCCGTGGCAGACCCTCGCCAACTCCGCCGCGAATCGCTCCGCCGCGCAGTTCGCACCGGCTCTGAACGGCAGCAGTTATACATTCGAGCTCACCTATCCCGGCCAGGGCAATGCCGTCGCCGCCGCCAACCCGGCCGCTGCCGCCGCTCTCGGTAATGGCTACGGCATGGTCAAGACCTTCGACCACGCCGCCGGACCGATCACCGATGTCCAGGATGACCTTCGCCTCACCCAGGCGCTCAACCAGGACCAGACACACGTCAGCGTCGGAGTATATTTCTCCGACCTGAACAACTCCCTCGCGAAACAGTTCAACCAGGTCCTGACCGACGTGACGCCCCAATATCATCGCGTCGACATCACCTACCTGAACGCCACCACCGGTGCCGTCGTCGGGCCGGGAACCTATAACGGCGTATATCAATTCGGCTCGACCTATACCAATGACACCTCGACCGAGCGCGAGGTTTCCCCCTATATAGAGGTGGAGCACAAATGGGGCCACCTCAACATCGACGCCGGCATCCGCCACAGCGTCGTGAAGGAGAACGCCTCGATCGAGCTCACGCAGGCCGTCAACGCCAACACCACCACCACCGGGACCAACCCGGCGCTGCTCAACTTCCAGACGGGGAACGGCAATTACGTGTCGGATCCCCTGAGCTTTAATAATAATGTCTGGACCATCGGCGCCAACTACGCGTTCACGCAGCACCTGTCGGTCTTCGCGCGCTATTCCGATGACGCGCGGTTCATCAGCCTGACCGATCTCACGGAGAATTATCATAGCGGCCGCATCGGGAGCCAGGGGAACCCCACCAACTATATCAAGCAGGGTGAAGTGGGTGTGAAGAGTGGCTTCGGTCCGTTCGCCGTTTTCCTCACCGCTTTCCGGATCGACCTCACGAATGTATTTATGAATACCGTGATCACAGACCCGGTCACGAATGTGCAATCCAACCTGGCCTCGTTTCAAAACAACCTTTCGCAAGGTGTGGAACTCGAGACACTCTGGTCGCCGCTCCCCGGCCTCAGTCTGGGGCTCAGCGGCGTCGCCGACGATTCCAAGTTGACCGACAACAATACCGAGCGGCAGACGCTGCTCAACGGAACGAGTGTGTTGATCAACGACAATGGGCTGATTCCCGCGCGCACGCCGAAAATATACGGCACGTTCACCGCGAGCTATCGCCTGCCGGAGACAAAATGGGGAACGTTCAGCGTGAACGGCTCCTATCAATATACCGGCAAGCGCTTCTCGGATCTGGCCAATTCCAATCCGACGCCCCTGAAGGCGTTTGGCGAGGCAGTGCTCGGCGCGAGTTTCTTCACGCGCTCCGGCATCGCGCTGCGCGTTGAGGTCAACAATGTATTCAATCAGTTCGGCCTTACCGAAGGCGATCCCCGCACCGGCAACGCCATCATCGATCCCTCGGCCAAGAGTTATAACGCGCGGCCGATCCTGCCGCGCACCGTCCAAGGCACGATCAGCTATCGCTTCTGATCGCGCTTTCCTTCGAAGATCCCGAGAAGTACGCCGCCGTCTGCGCTTCATCCGAAGCGCAGACGGCCCCTACGTGCCATGCCCGATCCCACCTCCCGCAACCGACTCGCTGAAGCCAAAGCCGTCTTGGACCAAAACTGGCGCGATGGATATACCATCCCTTCGGCGCGCCTATATCCTTTCCAATGGAATTGGGATTCGGGATTCAACGCGCTCGGCCTCGCCTATCATCGGCCCGAACGCGCGCTCGAGGAAATTCGCAATATGTTCCGCGGCCAGTGGCAGAACGGGATGGTGCCCCATATTAATTTTCACCAGCCCAGTCCGAATTACTTTCCGGGCCCGGATGTGTGGCAAACCGGCGAGCTGAAACTTTCTCCCCCCGGCCTCGCGACGTCCGGCATCACCCAGCCACCCGTATATGGTTTCATTCTGGAGCGCATGGACGGGATCGTCGACCTGCCGCCCGCAACCTGGAACGCATTCCTCGAGGAGATTCTCCCGCGCGTTGTCCAGTTTCACCGCTACTTATATACTCACCGGGACCCGCGGCGCGAGGGCCTCGTCTGCCTCCAGCACAATTGGGAGGCCGGGACCGACAATTCTCCGGTGTGGGACGCCATTCTCGACACCATCGATCTCGCCGCGACCCGCCCCGTGGCGCACCTGCGGCGCGACCTCAACGCCTCCAACGCGTCCCATCGCCCGACCGACGAGAATTATCGCCGCTATATATATCTCGTCGACCTCTTCGTCCGCTGCGGCTACGACGACGCACGCATCCAGGAGACCAGTCCGTTCCTCGTCCAGGATGTATTATTCAACTCGCTGCTGATGCGGTCGAACCAGAGCCTGATTGCATTATATAAACGCTTCGGGTGGGACAGCTCCGAGATCGCCGCATGGAACGCACGGACGACGCGGGCGATGAACGCCAAGCTGTGGGACGAGGCCACCGGGATGTATTATCCCTACGACTTGCGCAACGACCGGCGCCTCCAGATCAAAACCTCCTCCGGTCTCGCACCTCTTTTCGGCGGCGCCTGCGATTCCGGACGCGCCGCGCGGCTCGCGGAGCAGCTGGACTCCGGTTTCGTGCCGAACCAGGAGTGGAGCCTCGTGCCATCCACCGCAGCGAGCGAACCTTCGTTCTCTTCGACCAAATACTGGCGCGGGCCCGTTTGGGTGAATATGAACTGGATGTTCTACCACGGACTGGCCCGCCACGGTTTCACGAGCGTCGCGGAACGGGTCAAGGCCGACACCCTGTCGCTGATCGAGCAGACCGGGCTATATGAATATTTCGATGCGCGTCCGCCGGCGGACGGCGGCCGCGCGGGGTTGGGAAGCGACAGCTTTTCCTGGAGCGCGGCTCTCTATATTGACCACGCGTTGAACCCCCGGATTTTCTGAGGTTGCCCGCGTGTCTCACCACTGCGGGCCGCCTGCCATCCGATGAACGCCGACGGTGACACCTTTTCCCTCGAGACCACCCGGGCAGATCCAGCGCTCTATTATTCCACCTACCTCGCGAACGGCTACTTCTCCACTGCCACCACGCTGTCCGGCACGGCCCCCGCCCTCTCGCTGATGGTCGGATATATGGACCACGCCGAAGGCGATGTTTCGCGGCCGGCCGCGATTCCCAGCTGGAGCGAGGTGGATTGCCAGCTCCGGACGTCTGGTTGGTTAAACGAGTCGGATCCGGCGCGATTCGGGGAGTATATACAGCGGCTCGACCTCAAATCCGGACTGCTTGCGACTGAGTATATATGGGCGGAAGATGGCGACTCGGCCCGAATCGGTGTCACGACGCTGGTCAGCCAGGCCGATCCGCATCTCGCGGCCACGCAGTTGCGCCTGACGCCGCGCCAGTCGGGGCCGGTGCGGCTGCGCTTTCCCCTGCGCGCGTGGCCCCGGCCCGGACCGCGCCTCGCGCTCAGCCGCATGTCGTGGCAGGAAATGAAAGACGAATTGGCCACGAGCGCGGCGACTCGGCCGTCCGATCAGAAGCCCAGCGAACGACCACCTCCGCCGCACGAGATCCTGACATGGTTCGACCTCCAGCAAGCCCTGGCGGCGGAGGGCCGAACCCTGGTGCTGCCGAGCCCGACCGCGCCGACCCGCTCGGCCATCTGGTATCCTGGCGAGGTCGCCGCGGTCGAACTCAGCGCCGATGTCGGAGCGTGTACCATTCGTTTCACGGGCCGGGCCGTCGGGGGCACGACCTGCAGTCTCGCCGCCGCCGTGGAGTTGCCGCCGGAGCTGGCGGCCAAGGTCGCGAGCTTCCGGAACGAGAACGACGTGGGCCTCGAGTGCGTCGCGGAACTTGAGGCGGGAAAACTTTATATATTCACCAAGTATATAGCAGTCTCGCGCGAGGGCTGGGAGGGGGGAACCGGTGACGACGCCGCGCGGGCCCAAGCAGCGCGGTCCCGCGGCTGGGATAATCTCCGGTCGCGCCATGTCGCCGCGTGGCACGAGCTGTGGAAGTCCGACATCGTGATCGAGGGCGATCCGGCGCTGCAGCGCGTGATCCATTCGGACCTGTTTTATCTACTCCAGAATTCAACCGTCGACAGCGCTTGGGCTGTGCCGGCGTGTGCCTTCAGCCCCCATTATTTCGGCCACGTGTTTTGGGACAGCGACAACTGGGTATTTCCGGTTCTCCTGCTGCTGCACCCGGAACGCGCGAAGTCCCTCGTCATGTTCCGGCGCCGCACCCTCGACTGGGCGAAAGCGAACGCTGCCCGGCGCGGGTTCGCCGGTGCGATGTATGCTTGGGAATCCGACCCAACCACCGGGGCGGAGCAGACCCCGCGCTTTGCAGGCGTGAACTCCGAGCGCGAAATTCATCTCAACGGCAACATCGCCTCCGCCCAGTGGCAATACTATATAGCCACGGGGGATCTCGCCTGGCTGCGGGAGAACGGCTTTCCCGTGATCGCGGCAACGGCCGATTTCTGGGTTAGCCGGGTAATATATAACGCCGCGGCCGATCGGTACGAAATACGCGGTGTCACGTCAGTCGACGAGAAATATACTGACGTCGACAACGAGACCTTCACCAACGCCATCGCGCAAAAAAACCTGGTGCTCGCCACCCTTGCCGCCCGGTTGCTCGGCGTGCCACCCGATGACCGCTGGGCCATGATCGCGGAAAAGATCTACCTGCCGTTCTCCGAAGCCGAGCAACGCCATCTGCCATTCGACAAAACGGTCGCCCACGATCGACAGACGTGGATGGCGGGCGCGCTGACCTTTCTCACCTATCCGAGTCTCGATCTGGATTTGTCGCCCGAGGTCCGCCGCAATGATTATGAATACGCACTGCGCAAAAACGCGGAGCTGTCGCCCGAGTTGAACCAGATGATGGTGGTCATGCTGGGAATTCATGCCGCCAGCCTCGGGATGCCGGCGGACGCATTTCGCTGGCTGCAATCTGAACAGCAACTCTTCCTGAAACCGCCCTATAATATCCGGAGCGAGACACCGCAAAATAATACAACGCATATCCTCGCGACGGGTGCCGGATTTTTGCAGAATTTCCTCTTCGGCTTCACCGGCTTGCGACTGACCGCGTCCGGCTTGGAAAGAAAATATCCGCCCGTGCTCCCTCCGGAAATCCGCCGCCTGCTGCTGACCCGCGTCGCTTATCGCGCGGAGCGTTCCGCTTGGATTATCGACCGCGACGCGACCGGCGCCACCCATCTCTCGTGCGAACCGTCTGCCAGCGCCTCCGCTTGAACGTCGCGCGCCGGCCGTCCTGCCCGCGCCGCCCCATTTGATATAGCTGCACCTTCCACCGCCCCGCCCCACCCAACTCCCCAGCTCAAACTCCGGCCGATGAACCTCTTTGATTATATATTGGTCGGAGCGTACCTCCTGATGATGCTCGGCATGGGGCGGCTCTTCAAGAAGAGCGTCAAGAGCACGGACTATTTCCTCGGCGGCCGGCAATTCGGCTGGTTTCCGCTGTGCATGTCGACCATGGCCACGCAGCTTTCAGCCATTAGTTTCGTCTCGGCTCCGGCGTTCGTGGGACTGCGCCCGGGCGGTGGCATGCAGTGGCTGACCTATGAACTGGCGGTGCCACTCGCGATGATCGCCATCATGCTCGGGATCGCACCGCTGCTTCACCGCGCCGGCGTCGTCAGTGTCTATGGTTTCCTCGAGGAACGATTCGGCGAATCGTCCCGCCTCCTGCTAAGCTCGTTGTTCGTGCTGAGCCGCAGCTTCGGCACCGGCGTGGGCATATATACTATCGGTCTCATCCTCTCGTCCATCCTCGGCGTCTCGTTCCTGCAAACGATGCTGGTCCTCGGGCTGGTCACGATTGTATATTCACTCGAGGGCGGGATGAAGGCCATTGTCTATAGCGAGGTCGCACAGATGATCATCAAGTTCGTCGGCATCCTGATCATCATTTTCGCCGGCCTGCACTATCTCGGCGGATGGGATCCATTTCTGGCACACCTCGATCGCTCGCGGCTTCGCGTGATCGACTTGGGAAATTTCGGTTTCGATGGGCGCGAGTTCGGATTCTGGCCCATGCTCATCGGCGGCTTGTTTCTCTATGCTTCCTATTACGGAACCGACCAAACGCAGGCGCAACGCATTCTGTCGGCCCGGAGCGAGGGCACGGTTCGCCAGTTACTCCTCTTCAACGGGCTGCTCCGGTTTCCCGTCACTCTTTCCTACTGCATCGGCGGTCTCGTGCTCGGCACGTTCGCCCATGCCAACGCTTCCTACGGCGCCCGGATTGCCGCCGGCCGGGCCGACCTCATGGTCCCAATCTTTATTTCGGAATATCTGCCACACGGCATCATCGGCGTCATCGTCATCGCACTGATCGCCGCCTGGATGTCTTCCTATAGCTCGACGCTGAACTCGCTGACCGCAGTCACAATGGAGGATTTTCTCAAGAAGCGGATCACGATCCCGCCGGGGAAATATGTTCTCTATAGCAAGGTGGTCGCCCTCGTGTGGGGCGCCCTCACAATGATATTCGGCTTCTTCTCGGGCAAGATCGCCGCCACCGCGATCGAGGCCATCAACAAGATCGGCTCGCTCTTCTATGGCCCCATCCTCGCGATCTTTCTGCTCGGCGGCCTGAAATGGGTGAAGCCTCTCGCCGCGAATCTCGGCGTCATCGCCGGGGTCGGCATCAATCTCATCCTCTGGCTGTTTTTCAAAAATGTTTTCTGGTTCTGGTGGAATGCGATTGGTGGGATCACGACGCTCGTCGTGGGAATGGCTCTCAGCCCGTTGCTCCCCGGCACGGGCCGGCGGCTGCCACCGGCCGTCACAACGAACCAAAAATTTCCGTGGGTCGAATCCGGCATCCTCGTGAGCTACTTCATCGGCATGCTCACGTTCTGCGCCCTGCTGCCGCGCCTGTTCCGCTAACGCAGCTGCGCCACCGCGCGGCACGTGCTCTGTAGCAATATATAGTCATCCGAGGCGGAGTCGCCACCCGCTCAAAATTATATAAAGTCGCTATATATCGCGGCCGCGCACGTTGGCGCGCAACGCTCATCCGCCCAGCAGACGGCGCGCGCGGCGGAAGACGGCATCCGGCCCGCGGCGGGTCGCCAGGGTGCGCGAGCCGCGTCCCACCGGGCGCTCGAGCATCCAGCGACACGCACCGACTGTATCAGTCGCAAAACAATGCACACAGCCCCAGAGATAGAGCCTGAACCTCCGATAGGTCGATTCGCCCCAGCGGCTCGCCAGCATCTCGTGGTGGGCATCCAGCCGATTGGCCCAGTGACGGGTCGTCAGCTCATAACTGTGCCGGTCGTTGGAAACGAGCATTAGCTCGAGGGGAGTCTCGGCGAGCGCCTCCATATAACTCGGAAGATGCACGGGCGTGGCGTTGCCCGGCCAGACGTATTTGAGCGTAAAACTCGAGAACGGGTATTTCGTCCGCGAGGAACAGGCATCGAGATATATACGACCACCCGGCCGAACGAGGCGTTCATATTGCGCGACGCTCGCTGAGTAATCCGGCAGGTGCTCGGTCACGCCGAGGTTCACGATGGCATCAAACGGCTCGCTGGTATATTCGAGGAAATGCTCCTTCAGGACGCGGCAGGGCAGCCCCTGGCGTTGTATTAAGTCCTGAATGAAGGCCTCGCTTTCCGACGAGATCGTCAACGAGGTGACCTGCACCCCGCGATTCCCGGCGTATTCGGTGAACGCGCCCCACCCGCCGCCTATATCAAGCACGCGCATGCCCGGCTCAATTCGCGCCTGCGCCATGGCCGTGGCGAGCTTCCGCTGGATCGCAGACTCGAGCGTCTCATCATCGCTCTCGAAGTAACCGTGCGAGTAGCAGCGAGCCTGCCGGTCAAGAAACGCGAGGTAGAATTCCGGTGGCGCATCATAATGCTCGTGGATCCACTTCTTATCCCGGTTCGCCTGGCCGAATATATACTTCTGGCCGTAGGTCGACCACAGGTAGACGAGCACGTGCCGATCCAGAAACCCGTTGCGCAAATCGAGCGCAGCCACGAGGTCGCCGTCGATATCGAGATCCCCGGCCACATAAGCCTCGCCGATTTTCAGCTCGTCCATCGAACGGAGGGCACTCACGGCCAACTCATTGCGCGCCACCACGCGAAACTTTATATCGCCGGTACCCACCCGCACCGCCCGCCGCCCCGGCATCTGAAACTCGAACGCCGTGCCGGCCGCGAGCGACGCACCGAGCCCCGCAATCCGCCGCTCCAGGAAATTCGGCGCCACCCCCGCGTCAGCAACCGGTTGTGCCGCCTCTCCCGCGAGCGACGTCAAAGCCGGGGAAGTATATGAATCATGGGGTACATTCATAGCGCCCACCAGACACCGCAGCGCACGGCAGGTTCAGGGGAGCCGACCGCGCGGAAAACGCCGCGAGACGCGGGTTTGCCGCGTTCGCCGCCGAAACCGCAGCGCTGACGTCACTTGACGCTCAGCGAGATTCCCCACCCCTACCGCGCCGTGGGGAAAATATAATCAACCGAGGCGTATATAGATGAGCGTATACAAGAATATACCGAAACACCTAGGCGCTCTGGGCGAGCAAGCCGCTCGCCAGCGTCCGCTCAAAATGCTCGAGGGCACGCTGATACCAGAGCATGTCGTCGAGGTTCAGCTGCGCGATCGCATCGTATTCGCCAGGGGAAATCCCGTAATCCTCCTCCGGGCTCCGTCGCGACAGGTTCGTGTTGTCATGATATAGTGGCAGCGGTCTCCGCGTGCCAAACGTCTTCGCATACAACAGCAACGACTCCTCATACCGCTCGGTGATTCCCACGAAATCGAAATCCTCCGGTTCGCGCCGCGCTATATAGCGCGTAGCTTCGTTCCGCACCGACTCGTCGCCGGCGAAATCCAGCAATGAGAACCGCTCGCGTCGCAAAAGATGTCCGGCCGGATGCTGCGGATCGCGGCTGCGCAACAAATGATAGTAGTTTGAAACCACCCTCTGCACCGGGTGCCGCACCAGCGTCGCGACTTGGTGCCCGGGAAAAACGTGCGTGTAGGCATCGCCAGGAATATGCCCGTGAATGCATTCCGTGCCCGGCGGCACCGCGTCGAAACTGAAGTCGTCCCCGTAGTTCAGCCACAGCCCCGTGCCGTAGACCTGCTCGAGGGCATTCCGAAAACTGGTCCCGCCCGTCTTCGGTATATGAATGCTGATGATCACGCGGAAATCCGCCGACGGCGAATGAGCCCGCCTGGATTCGTCCGCATCCCACTCGCGGGTCGCGCCCGCGCCACCATCGCGGCTGTCGAGGCGGCTGGAGAAGCCGCGATTACTGAGCGCTCACGAGGATCGTTGAACATGGAAGAAAAGTTGGCGTCGTGACGCCGAAACCCACTCCCGGTTACGTCATTATACAATTCGTCACAGATATGACACGCGGGCCGGAAATGGCCCGGCGGTGCCCCGCTCGGACACGGGACCGTCGCGCGAAACCGTAACATTCACCACCCGTCCGGAGACGCCGCACCCAGCACCGGATTCACGCGCACGGGACGCGTCAGGCCGGCTCGCGATTCAGTTGCTCCGCGAACTTCAGTCCGAGCAAAACCAACTCTGGCACGACGTCGTCGAACAAGTTTTCCCCATCGAACATCCGTGCATAACCACCCGTGCCAAATACGACCGGCTCGATCCCCGGCAACGCTTCGTCGCGCAATTGCTTCACCAGGTGCCGGATGGCACCGACGTGCCCATGATATAGTCCCGACTGTATACTTTCGATCGTGGAGCGGCCCAGGCTCACCTCGGGCTTCGCAATCTCAATCCGCGGCAACTTCGCCGTATGGCTGGCGAGGGCGTCCGCCGACGCCCCCAGTCCCGGCAGAATCGCGCCACCCAGATATTCACCCGTCGCCGTGACCACGTCGAAGGTCGTCGCCGTCCCGCAATCCACCACGATAGCTGCGCGGCCCGGGCGCAATTGCGAAGCGGCGATCGCCACCGCCACGCGATCCGCGCCCACCTCGAGCGGATTCCTATAGCGCACGCGCAATCCCGTCCGCACTCCCGCCTGCAGCACGAAGGGCTCGCAACGGAAATATTTCTGCACGGCCCCGCGCATCGACGCCAACGCGGCCGGCACCACCGTGCATATACCCACCCGGTCGACCTTGGCGGGGTCGAGCCCCCGCTCCCGCAACACGGCGCGAATAAAGATTCCAAGCTCATCATCCGTCGCCGCCGGCTGGGTCGTTTTCCGAAACTCGCAGCGCAGCGCGTCACCCTCGAAAACTCCGCCGTGAATCTGCGTGTTTCCAATGTCGAGGCAGAGCAGCATGATATTGTTATATTCTATAAGAAAACGATTTATACACCCGGACCGGCTGGCGCCAAGTCCGGATTGTCTATTGCGGCGGCGCCGCCGGTCGCGTCCGCGCGCGGCCAGGGAAATTCATCCGCCAGCCAGCGTTGCAGCGCGTCCGAGAGCTCGGCCCGCGTCTGGCACGTGGCAATGGAGCCTCCCTCGCGGTCGAAGACTTCCGATGGAAAAAGGTTGGCGTCCACGCGCGAAGCGAAGTCGTTTTGCACGACGAGATCCGCTCCGGAATCCGCAAGCAGCGCCTGCACTGCCGCGCGCGCCGCAGCTGGCTCCGCGCCTTCGGTCAGCTTGAAGGCGATGACGCGGATGCCCGCGTGGCGGCTGCGCGCGCGCAGGCCGTTCACGAGCTTCGGAAGTTTTCGCAATCGCAGAACCGGAGCGGCGGAAGAAGAGATTTTTCCCACGCCCGCAGCCCGGACTTCGCCCTCGATTTCCACGGACTCCACCGCGAAGTCGCCGACCGCCGCCGCGTGGATGATCGCATCGAAATTTCCGCCGCCGAGCAGCTCACCGAGCGCCGCATCCAGGTCCGAAAAAGATATATACTCCCGCTCCGTCAAGCCGGGTACATGCTCCGCGCTGCGGGCGCGCAGCAGCAGCACGTCGTGACCGCCGTGGGCGAAATCCCGCGCGAGCCGCGCGCCCGTGCTGCCGGTGCTGAGGTTGCTGATCACGCGGACACCATCGATGCGCTCGGCGGTGCCGCCGCTCGTGATCAATATACGCAGCCGCGGATTCGGGCCGCGCCCCGCGTGCTCGATAAACCGCACAATCTCATCCGGCTCCGCCATGCGCCCGGTGCCCGTTTCTCCACAGGCGGTCCGGCCGTCGCCCGGCGACGAAAATTGCACGCCCCACTCCTGCAGCCGACGCACCGCGGCAGCCGTCGCCGGGTGCTGCCACATGGCCGGGTTCATCGCGGGCACCAGGAGCCAGGGCTTCCGAAAATCATGCGCGAGAAACAGCGCACCTACCAGGTCATCCGCCAGCCCAATGCTGAAACGATTTATAGTATGTGCACTCGCCGGGCACACCACCACGACGTCCGCCCAGCGGGTCAACTCTATATGCTCGAGGGCCGCTCCCGGCTCGAAGAGCTCCACAGCCACACGATGCCGCGTCAGCCCTTCCACCGTCGCCACGCCCACGAAGCGCGTCGCCTCGGGCGTCATCACGGCCCGCACGCGGTGGCCGCTTTGTGCGAGCGTCGAAATCACCTCGCACGCTTTATATGCGGCGATCGAACCGGTTATAATAAAAAGTATATTAGAGCCGGACATTGTCGATCAGCCGCACGCCATCCAATCGCACCGCGGCGAGCCGACGGCCGTCGTGGTCGTCGACGTAATCCACCTCGAACCCGCCAGCCTGCAGCATCGCGGTCGCCGCGCGTGCGTCCGACGCCTCGCGCAGCGCCTTCGGCAACAGGGATACTTGGGCACGGGCCGCCGGCGAAAGCCGCCGGTTGCGCGAGCTCAGCGCGACACCGTCGGAATCGCGCACGGTCGCGCACGCCACGACTTCCACGGGCACGAACAGCGCCTCGACCATTCCGCGCACGAGCTGCAATTGCTGCCAGTCCTTCTCGCCGAAATAGGCCCGCGTCGGCCGCACCAAATTCAGCAGCTTCAACACGACGGTCAGCACGCCCTCAAAATGTCCGGGCCGGTGCGCGCCCTCCCACCGCGCGCTGTTTTCATATTCCGTGATTCTATATAAGTAATTGTCGCTATATATTTCCTCGGCCACCGGGGTGAACACCAGGTCGACCACGTCCGCCACGAGCGCGAGGTCATCCGTCAGCGTGCGCGGGTAACGCTGCAGGTCCGCCGGGTCGTTGAATTGTGGCGGGTTAACAAATATACTCAGCACCACGCGGTCGTTCTCGCGCCGCGCCTGCTCGAGCAGCGCCCGATGCCCCGCGTGCAGCGCGCCCATCGTGGGCACAAATCCCACCGTCGCATTCGCGTCGATTTCCGCCCGGGTGGCACGCCATTCCGCGAGGGACCGGACGATTTGCGCGCTCATGAAAAACTCTCGGCCGCCACGGGAAACGTACCCTCCCGCACCGCCTTGGAAAATCGCGCCAGACCGTTCGCGACCAGTTCGCCGCCCTCGACAAACCGCCGCGCAAACCGCGGCTGAAAATCAGCCAGCAATCCCAAGAGGTCGTGCAGCACGAGCACCTGCCCATCGCAATCCGGCCCCGCGCCAATCCCGATCACCGGGATACCCAGTGCCGCGGTGACGTCCCTCGCCACCGCGCTTGGAACACATTCGAGCACGAGCGCGAAAGCACCGGCGTCCTGAAACTCGCGCGCGTCCGCCAGCAATTGCGCCGCCGCATCCGGATGCCGCGCCTGGACCTTGAATCCGCCGAACGTACGGAGCCATTGTGGTGTGAGCCCGAGATGACCCATGACCGGAACGCCGGAGTCCACCAAGTGGCGGACGACTTCTGCATTCCCGCGGATGCCCTCGATCTTCACTGCCGCCGCACCGGCTCGGAGCAATCCGGCCGCGCAATCGAGCGCCGCATTTTGCCCGCGGCGCGCCGAGAGAAAAGGCATGTCCGCCACGATGAATCCCGCCGGTCCACCCTTCGCAACCGCCCGGGTATGAAGCTCCATCAACTCGGGCGTTGCCCCCAGCGTATCCTCATGCCCGTGCACGACCATCATCACGCTGTCGCCGACCAATATACAATCGGCCGTTCCCGCCGTGATCAGCCGCGCGCTCCAAAAATCATACGCGGTCACCATCACGATTTTGCGACCCGCCCGTTTCGCGTCAGCCATTTCCACCACGGACTTCATCGCGCGTCTCCTCCCGAGCCTGGCGCTATATACTGCATATCGCCGCGATGTATATTGCGGCGGCGGCCGGCCGGAATCAAGCGATCGGGTCGCCCCGCGATCACCGGGGTGCGCGGCGGCCAGCCTCCCGCGGGGTGAGCGGGGAATGGGGAACGGAATGCTTCTCGCGGAGCGATGAAGGCTCTGTATCCAAAAAACATGACTGAGGAAGTGAACGCCCGGTCGCGAGCAGGTTCGCGCCAGACGCATCTCCTGAAGACCATGATTGCCGCGGTGGCAAGCGAAAGCGCCGCTTGCCCTCGGACGCCGCAAGCCACCCTGCCCGGTCCTTTAGCCCCATACGCCGCCCGCGAATCCAACCCACTCCTCTAGCCACCGGTCCGGAGTTCGGCGCGCTAATCGCTGGTGAATAAATATATATAAAACGACAGCGTTGCCAGGCGAGGTTCCTGGCCCGCGGCGATCGCCTGCACCGCCATCTCCTCGCCGATCGTTCCCGAAGCAGCTCGACGTCGAGTATATCGTCCTCAGCGATCAGGACCTTGAGCGGTGTCAGGGTCGGCGGATCATCCACCGTGCTGGTTGATCGCCATCCAATATCGCCCGAGCGCCCCCACCACCTGGCGATAGCCCTCGTAGCTCACCGGTTTGACTATATAGCTGTTGACGCCGAGTTCGTAACCTCGCGCCAAGTCGCCGGGCTCTTTCGAGGAACTTAATATTACCACCGGAATCCGCTGCGTCCTCGCGTCGCGCTTCAAGCGCTCGAGCACCTGCAGCCCCGAGACTTTCGGCAACTGCAGGTCGAGCAGGATGAACTTCGGCAGCTCGCGCCGCGGCGCCGGGGGATTGCCGTCGTCGTCGAATATATAGTTCAGCGCCTCTGCGCCGTCCCGCGCCACAAACACGCGCAGGGTCAGCTTCGACTCACGCAGGCTCCGGATCGTGAGCTCCAGATCCTGCGGGTTGTCCTCGACAATCATGACATCCACTTCCGACTCCATAATCACGTCTGGTTGGACGGGCCCAGGGTGAAAAAAAAGGTCGCTCCCTCGTCTAGCTTCGCGTCGGCCCACACTTTGCCGCCGTGGCGTTCGACGATTCGTTTCACAATCGCGAGCCCCACGCCCGTGCCCTCGAAGTCCTCGCTTCGATGCAGCCGCTGGAAAACCCCGAACAAACGATCCGCGTACCGCATGTCGAAACCCGTGCCGTTGTCGCGGACGAAATAGGCAACGACACCGTCCGTGTCGACGAACCCTATATCCACCCGCGGCGCGGTCTGCAGGCGTGTATACTTCAGCGCGTTGGACAAGAGATTCCCCCAGACCTGCCGCAGCAGGACGGGGTCGCCCATCGAGGGAGGCAGCGGCCCGATTTCGATCTGGACGTTCCGCTCCTTGGCGACTGCGGCCTGCTCGTCGAGAATCTCGCGCACGAGCTCATCCGTCGATATAGACTTTTTCCGCAGCCCGTGCCGGCTGAGCCGCGCGATCTGCAGGAGGTCGTCGATCAGCGCGCCCATATGCTGCGCGCTCGACCGAACCGTACGCAGGTAACGCTGCCCCTGCGGCGGCAGCAACGAGGCATAGTCATCGAGCACCGCCTGCGAAAATCCATCGACCGCGCGCAGCGGCGCCCGCAAATCGTGCGACACGGAATATGAAAACGCCTCGAGTTCCCGATTCGCCGATTCGAGCTCGGCGGTCCGCTCCGACACCCGGCGCTCCAACTCCAAATTCAAACGCTTGATCTCCGCCTCCGCCTTTTTTCGGCTCGTTATATTTCGCGCCACCTTCGACGCGCCCACGATCACGCCCGACGCTCCCCGGATCGGCGACACCGTGACAGAGACATCGATCAGGCTTCCGTCCTTTCGCACCCGAACTGTTTCGAAATGCCGCACCGGCTCGCCCCGGCGGATCCGGCCGATGATATCCAATTCCTCCTGCTGCCGGTCGGCCGGGATCAACCGCATGATCGAGTTGCCCACCATCTCGGCACTCGTATATCCAAAGACTGCCTCCGCCCCGGTGTTCCAGCTCGTGATCACACCGTTGAGATTTTTTCCGACGATGGCGTCATCAGACGATTCCACGATCGCCGCGAGCTGAGCCGCGGCGATTTCCGCGCGGCGTCGCTCCGTAATGTCGCGCATGACGATCAGCAGGCACGACTCGCCCTTAAACGACACCAGTCGCGAGGATATGCTGAGGTCGATGAGCCGGTTGTCGCTCAGGCGAAACTGGCCCTCGAAATCGTGGCTTTCGTCGCTCCCGCCGGTCCACTCGAGAAACGTCCCAGAGCCGCCCGGATTGAGCCACTCTATATACGTCGAGATCGGCCGCCCGCCGGCCGCAGCGGAATCGCAGCGCCACAAATGGCAGAGCGCATCGTTGATCTGAACGATCACGCGATCGGAGGCGCGGACAATAAGTACATAGTCCGGGCTGAAGCGGAACGACTTCGCGAACAGATTTTCCGTGTCGCGCCACGCCTGTTCGTCGACCCGCCGCTGCGGCAGGCTGGTCTGGATCGCTATATACTTTTCGGGCCGGCCGCTCCCCGAGTCGAACGGCACGATGGTCACGCCGACCCAATAAAACGAGCCCGTCTTGGCGCGATTCCGGATGTCGCCACGCCAGACTCGCCCGCTCGAGATGGTGGACCACAGATCACGGAAAAACTCCGGCGGGTGAAATCCGGAATTCACGATCC
Source organism: uncultured Verrucomicrobiae bacterium (assembly GCA_963800005.1). Lineage (GTDB taxonomy): Bacteria > Verrucomicrobiota > Verrucomicrobiia > Opitutales > Opitutaceae > CAWCZH01. The sequence continues at coordinate 1,505,095 of CAWCZH010000006.1, read as the reverse complement.
GGAGATTTCGGCCGAGCAGCTCGAGCCGACTATATTGCGAAACCGAGCAGAACAAGTCATTGACCTGGCAGATCCGACCCTCCCCGTCGGTGATCGCCACCAGCGCATGCTGATCGACCGCCGCCTCGAACTCGCGCGCCTCCTTCGCCGCCGACACGGAACGCTCGTCCGTCATGTTAATATATATCCGCAGTGGCCGCCTTCCGCGGTAAACCGGCGGTGACGCGTGCTCGAAAACGCATCTTTACGAGACCCCGATCGTGAGACTGAGGCCAAGCTTGGGTATGAGCTGGACAAAATCCTCAACGCTGACGGGCTTGACCACGTAATTCTCAGCCCCGAGCCGCGCCGCTTCCAATATAGTACGGTCGGCGCGGGAGGCGGACAATATAATGACAGGGATTTTCGCGGTGCGCGGATCGGCCTTGATCCGGCGCAGGAATTCGAGGCCGGGAAGCTGGGGTAGATTCAAATCGAGTAAAATCAGGGAAGGCAGGGCACCCGGGGGCGAGTTTCCGTCGCCCTTCAAATACTCCAGCGCATCCTCCGCGGTGAGAAACGTGCGCACGGGGTTCGTCACGCTCGCGCGCTGGAACGCCCTCACGGTCAGCGCTGCGTCCTCCGCATTGTCCTCGACCAATAAGATATCGGGAATGCGGCCCTTGGTCGGACGCCACGGCGGGGACGGCAGCGCCGGCGGCGCGTCCGCGAGCAGCGCGGGCACCGTCACCTGCAACGCAAACGCGAGGCTGGCGAGACTGCGCAACGACGGGTTGCGCGCGCCCCGCTCGATGTCCGCAACGTAGGTCCGATGTAGATTAGCTCTCCACCCGAGTTCCTCCTGCGTTATCCCCAAGCGCCTCCGATGCTCGCGTACCATGAGTCCGAAATTTGTTTGGTATTCGCTAGGTCCCTTTGATTTCGAATCGAGCACGATATTTCCGGTGAAGTGTATCACTGACGGCAATAGACTATGAGTGACAAACCGTTACATTGCCCGTCACCGAGGCCTCCCCGAACGCTGCCGCGTTCACGCGCGAGGTGGGCCGGATTTACGGTGGTTATGACAGGTTGATTCTGGAGCGATGAGAATTTCGTTCTATAAATCGCGCGTCAAGGCTGACGCGCGGTTGCCAATTCATATAGCAACATATAGCGAGGTCGGCTGCGCACATTTTTTCATTTTTGGCCGATTCGCAGGTGACCCACAGCGTCGCTCCCGCACCCGGCCTGTATTCGGAAAAACGAAAGCGCTGTGAGCGTTTCTCCGGGCCGCACGAGAGCGGCGGCTGCCCCAAGCTTCGCTGCGGCCGGTTGGTAAATCGGCGCCGGGGTGGGACATGCCTTTGGACTCGGAGCGCGAGCACGGGAAGCTTCGTCGCGCCCGCGCGGCTCAACTTATATAATCAAACCACGAAGCGCCCGACGGCGTTCGCTGAAACCCGTGCGCACTCGCGCCGCCAGATAAGCCATTGGAATTGGCATTATATAAAGGTTTAATATATAACGGAGCCGCGGCGGCGGCGAAAGGCGCGGCGGGTTATATATTCACGGTGCGGAGGCGGCGTCGCCTGGTCGCTCCGGGGCTACGACGCGACGGCGATCATCCAGCCGATCCCGAAGCGATCCTCGAGCATCCCAAAGCAGGGTGACCAGAACGTCTTCGCGAGCGGCATCGAGACGCGGCCGCCCGCGGCGAGCGCCTCAAAGGCGCGCTTCGCTTCCGCTTCCGTTGGCACGCTGAGCGAGAGCGAGAACCCGCCGAAGCGCAGGTTCACCTCATTGCCGTCAGACGCCATCAAGGTGCTGTCCCCGATCTGAAAAGACGCGTGCATCACCTTGTTTTCAAAACCGGGAGGAATCATGCCCGGCGGCACCGGCTGTGGACTTTCATTATAGCGCATCACCATCAGGACTTTCGCGTCGACGGCGGTTTTATAGAACTCGAGGGCCTCGTCACAGTGCCCACTGAAAAAGAGATACGGCTGAATGATGGAGGATTTCATGGCTTTATATATTGGTTATAAGCATTCGGTTCAGGCGAAACTCTCCGGGATCCAGGTGGTCACACCCACGCCCGCCGACCCCGACAAGCGACCGGGATGCATCGGCGCTCATGCCACCCCCCGGGTCCATTTCATATAGCCCCCGAGCAGCGCCGCGGTTGGCGCGAGGAGCATCAGCGTGACCCCGTACCACGGGGGCTGGGATGTCCCCGCGCTTTTGCAAAAAGAAACCAGCGACATCACGAACATTAACGCCGCCAGCGCCGCCGCGTGCAGCAGCGGTGCGCGTCCCGCGATGGACGCGGTCACATACCCGCCAACCGCGGCAAACAGCGCACTGTATATAACGTTGACGGCCAGGTAAGCCGGGGTCGGCCGCTCGTTCATTGCGGTCCGCAGGTCGGAAACATGCAGCATCGTTTTCACTGCGACCACCGTGGCGAGACTCACCAAAACTGCCATCACCACGAACCCCGCAAGAACAGAGAGTAGGCTGCGAATCATGAGCGTGGATTCTCAACGGCCGGGGAGCACGCCACCTTTGGGCAATCCTCGTCCGAATGACTACGCTAGCGGCAGACCGGAAATTTCGGCGAGAACATAACGCGCTTCTCGAATACGCCGCGATCATGGTCGGCCATACGCGCTCGGCGATCCCGAGAGCTCCCGGCGATGGGTATTTCCGCCGGTGTTTCCCGCATGCGAGCGTCGGCTCGACTCGGACGGCGATTTCGAGTTGCCTGTTGGATATATATAATGGGCCGGCCGACGAAATCTTCGCAGCGGTTTTCCACGTTCGTGCGGCCTGGCCTCCGTCGCCGCGCTTGCGCAGCCGGCGCACTCGGAACCTTCGCGCTTCTCCCGGCCAGCGCGGTTCTGGTTTCAGCCGACGCTGCGCAGGGTGGCGCCACCGAGCCCGCCGCGCCTCTCCATTTCGCCGCCCGCGACGTCACTGGCCGGGAGCACGCTGCGACCGAGACCGGCGCGCGGGCCACGGTCTGGCTGTTCATCGCGCACGACTGTCCCATCTGCAACAGCTACGCTCCGGAGGTTCACCGCCTCGCCACCGAGTATATAACGCGCGGGATCGCGTTCAATATAGTCTACGCCGAGCCCGGCCTCGAGCGCGCCGCGCTTCTCCAGCATGCCGCCGAGCACGCTGAATCTGGGGCGTTGTTTTCCGGTGGTGACGGCACCCTCGCGCGCGCTTGTGGCGTCACCACCACGCCCGAAGCCGCGGTCATCGATGCGCGCGGTCAATTGCTATATCGCGGACGGATTGACAACCGTTACACCAGCCCCGGCCATGAGCGGACCGTCGTGACGGAGCACGACCTCCGCGAAGCCCTCGAGGCGGTGATCGCCGGCCACCCGGTGTCTCACCCGCGCACGGCAGCCGTCGGCTGCGCCTTGGCCACGCCGGGCTGAGTCCGTTCCCTGCGCGACGGCGTTATATATCCGCTTGTAGACATATATTTCCGACGGATTTCCCCGCCCGAATTATCGACCATGAAGCTTTGTCCCCTGCCCGCCGCGTTTCGCCTCACCCGCTATATACTAGCCGCCGCCGCGGGCGCTTCGCTGGCGGCGGCCGTCGCCGCAGCCGCAGCGAGGACGGGAGTGGGAGACCCGACGACGGCGGCTGCGCCGGCGCCCGTGACGTTCAATCACGACGTCGCGCCGATCGTGTTTCAGAATTGCATGGCTTGCCACCGCGCGGGCGAGGTTGGGCCCTTCCCGCTCACGAACTATCTCGAGGTGAAAAAGAAGGCGAAGACGATTCTCCAGGTGATCGACGAGAGCTATATGCCACCGTGGCACGCGGCATCGCACGGCGAATTCCTCAATGAGCGTCGACTGACCCCTGAGCAGAAGGCGCTACTGCACGCGTGGGTCGATGCCGGCGAGCCGCAGGGCCTGGCAGAGGATTTGCCGGCCGCGCCGCATTTCGTCGAAGGCTGGCAACTGGGTGAGCCCGATCTCGTGCTGGACCCCGGCGAGGATTATCCCGTGGCTGCGGAAGGGCGGGACGAATATCGCTGCTTTGTCCTCCCAACGCACAATGAGAAAGATCGATGGGTGCGGGCCGTCGAAGTGCGTGCTGGCAATCGCTCGATCGTACATCACGCGCTCGTCTACCTCGACACTTCGGGCAAGGCGCGCGAGCTCGACGCCGCGGATCCTGGACCCGGCTACGCTTCGTTCGGCGGCATCGGCTTTCTGCCCGTGGGCGGTTTGGGCGGCTGGGCGCCGGGGATCACACCCCGCCCGCTGCCCGAGGGCATCGGGTATTATTTGCCGGCCGGCGCGGACGTCGTACTGCAGGTGCATTATCACCGCAGCGGCAAGCCCGAGTCCGATCGCACCCGGATCGGTATATACTATAGCCGGACCCCGGTGGATAAACGCTATCGGAGCTTCCCGATTACATACCGGAAGCTCGCGATCGCCGCGGGCGACGCGAATTACCACGTGGAAGTCACCGGTCCCGTGCCGCGCAACCTGACTATATTAAATGTGACGCCGCATATGCATTTGCTCGGACGCGAGATGTTGGTGGAGGCGAAGCTCCCCGATGGAAAAATGCAGCCGCTGGTGAACGTGACGGACTGGGATTTCAACTGGCAGACGACCTATTGGTTCAAGGAGCCGGTGCACGTGCCGCGCGGGTCGACGGTGCACCTGGCGGCGCGCTATGATAACTCCGCGGCCAACGAGCATAACCCGAGTAATCCGCCGCAAGACGTCACGTGGGGTGAGCAAACGACGAACGAGATGTGCCTGGCGTTTTTGGGCTTCACGCTAGATTCCGAGCACCTCTTAACGAAGGCCGAGCGGCCCGAAGCTGCCGGCAGTGGAGGTCCATAAATTTCGGGAGATCTATAGTTTGTGCGGATGTGCCGGAATCGTTTGACAAGCGATTTCCGACCCGTATCGATAGACCTTCACTCGTTGCAGGGTGGAGCAGCCTGGTAGCTCGTCAGGCTCATAACCTGAAGGTCGCTGGTTCAAATCCAGCCCCTGCACCCAATTTAACCCTCTTTCTGCTCGGGGGTTAATATAAAGGCGAAGTTCGGTTGCCGTTTGATTTGTGCAGCCTGGATTCAAATCCACCCCGCCTTTTTCGCCAATCAGTTCGCGAACGGGAACGCCGCTGTCGTGGCCTATATAGCCTCCACCGGCGAGTCTGACGCACCCTCGGCCAGCCATTTCCGATCAACCGCGCAACTGACGGGGCACGCTCATATAGCACTGTGCCGGTCAGGCGGTGAGGCACCCTTTCCAGTTCGATCCCGAACGGCTCAATGAAAAATAGAAACTGAGCGTTGACAGATCCATAACCGTCTGGCTATGGTTTCAACATGGCGGCGGGAACCACGAATCTGTTCAAGGCACTGGCCGATCCCACCCGTCGGTCGATTTTTGAGCGGCTGGTCCGGGAGGGGGAGCAAACGGTGCATGGGCTCACGGAACACGCGGGCGTATCTCAGCCGGCAGTATCCAAACATTTGGCCGCGCTGAAGGGAGCCAGGTTGGTTCGTGATCGGAAAGAAGGCCGGGAAACTCATTACAGTGCGCGACCGCAGGCTCTGGTCCCCATCGTCGATTGGGTAAGTGAATACGGGGCCTTCTGGCGCGACCGATTTGACCGATTGGAAACCGTTTTGAAGAAAATGGAAAAATGACCGACCCCACCGCCCCGATCCGTACTTTGATTGTGGAGAAGGAAATGCCGCATGCGCGGGAGAAGGTCTGGCGTGCGCTCACCCAAGGGCCGTTGATCGAGGAATGGCTGATGGCGAATGATTTTCAACCGATCGTCGGACATAAATTCACCCTGCGAGCGAAACCGATGCCCCATTGGGACGGAGTGATCGATTGCGAAGTATTGAGGGTAGAGCCCCATCACCGACTTTCATATAGCTGGAACGCCCTGGGACTGAAGTCCGTCGTCACGTGGGTGCTCACCGCGCGCGGCGCCGGTACACTCATTCGAATGGAGCAGACCGGGTTTCGGTCCGAGGAGGACGCCAACTACAAGGGGGCAACCTATGGCTGGCAAAAGTTTATAACGAACCTGGAGCGCGTCCTCGGCAGCTGGACTGACGGGGTGAACCAAGCGGCGGACGCGGATCGCACCTAACGTGATTCGGCCGGGCGGTGGAATAATAAATACTATGAGTGAATCCTTGAAGCGCTCGATTCTCCGCTGGGTCCACATCGTGTTTGGTATCCCAATCGTCGGCTATATTTACAGCCCGTTCGAAAATATTCCGAATTATGCACCCGCCGTACGTTTCGTTTTCCTTCCGGTGCTGGTGCTGTCCGGATTGTGGATGTGGAAGGGCCACCTCTTGGGCCGGCTCGTGTCGCGATGGCGGGATTGATGCTGGATTGAGAAAAGAGACATGGCCGCTTTTTGGCCAGCCGGCGCAACCGTTCTCTATAACGATTTCGCCATCTCGGCGGCTATATGATCGAAACCTGCCGCTTGATAGAGCGTGCGAGGTGAGCACGCCCGAGGCATTACGGCTGCAGGAGATTTGAGCGTTCCGGCTAGCGAGCTTCCCAAGGAAGGTGCTCAGGCCAGCGTTTGATGGCTTCCGTCGCCCAGGAAGTCGGTTTATCCGAATGGCAACTCGTGCAGGAATTCGGTATTTTATACTTATCGGTCATCTCGGGCGGGATGAACCGGAACGTGTGGGCGCTCACCATAACGTTCGCGACCGTCGTTTCGATTTTAGGCATGTGACACGCGACGCAGTCGCTACCAGCGGAATTCGCTTTGTGATGCGTGTGGGCTTCAATGGACGCCGTATGAGGTCCGTTCGGAGACGCGGGCCCGTGGCAATCCAAGCAAAGTTGGTTGGCGGGCTTTCGGAGCTGGGCATAATTGCTCGTCCCGTGCGCGTCATGACAACTGAAGCACGTGACACCGTGATGATACATCGCACTTTGTACAAAGTCGTTTCCCTGCATCCGGTTCTTATGAGCTGTCCCATCAGCAAAATGGGTGAACGTCGACGCGCCCAGCGGATGCTCCTCCAGACTCCAGAAATCCTCCAGCCGAAGACCCACTTGATAACCCACCGGCCAGTCATAATATTTGCCGTTAATGGGAAGAGTCGTGGGTCGACCTTGGGAATGGCACTGGATGCAGGTGTCGGTGGCCGCCACGTCTGACATCCTCGCGGGGTTCTGGATATTCGATCGTGTCGGCCGAGCAACGTGGTCACTACCCGGTCCGTGGCAGCGCTCGCAACCGACGTTCCACTCGGCGACTTTTTTCGTCGCTATATCAAAGCCCACTGAATGGCAGCCATCGCAGAGCTGCGACGTGGGACGCTTCATATTATCGGGAGCGAAAAACGGCTCCCACCAATCCGTGCCCTTTGCGACGAAGTAGGGTCTCCAAACATGGTTGATGATGTCCCATTGCACGGGCTCTGCATAGTAATCATCCCCGACCTTGGTGAAGTAGCGCTGTTTCCAGATGCTCCCGTAGACAAACGCCACCTGATCCCTCGTGAACTTGGCTAGCGGATTCGTTGTAAGATCTGGAAGGATCGCCTCCGGATGCACTTTGGGATCCTGGACCACGCTCGCCATGGCAGTAGATTTCCAGCGGTCATATATATTTTCGTGGCATTTCGCGCAGGCTTGGGAACCCACGAAGTGCGCCGCTTGCACGGTTTGAGCGAGAGTGGCGCTCTCTTTGGCATCGGGTGAACCGATGTTACGGATATAGGTTACCAGCTTCCAGCTATCTCCTATATACTTGGCGTGGGATCCGCCCCAGCCCGGCATTCCCGTCAGTCGAACGCCATTCTCAATAATATAATGGAATTCCCCATCGGTGAGTCTTTGACTCTCGATCGATCGGAGATTCGGAACTCTCGGGTATAGATTTTGACCGATCTGCGTTTTCCCCGTGCCGTCGGTGCCGTGGCAGACAGCACAACGGGCCATGAATTCCGATCGTCCCACTTCGACCGCGTGAGGGTCGTTCTTCCACGGGTTCTCCTCGTCGCGTGCTCTGGCCGGAATCGAGAGCTTCCTGATCGCTCGCGCTAGCGTCCGTTCGAGCCCCGATGGAGCTTGCGCGGTGCTAAAACCACTGTGCACGACCACGCCGATATATATACAGACGTATGCGGCCGCACCAAGTCCGAGGAGTTTAAGCGTTTTGGACGATTTAATAATCAGGTGGGTTGCGAAAAGCGCTCTCGACGCGGACCCGGTCGAAGCCTCGTTTCGTTTCTTTGGCGCCAGCTATGTCTGAGCGCGATTGCGTAAATCGGGCGAACACAAAGCCCTTAAACCTGGAAGTCCGGCGGCTCGCAAGAGCCACGTTCTTAATCCAATCCCCCCGCGCTACTTTCTTCGAGCCGCAGCGCCGCGCGACCCCAATCCTCTTGGGCCCCCGTTGAGAGGGACTACGCCGAAGCAGGGAGCTTACAACTTGTCATCGAACTGCATCGTGTCGTCCTTCCGCTTCTTCCCGACTTTGCCGAATGTATATACGAATCCCGCATAAACGATTCGTGAACTCCGTCGACGCGTCACGTCATCGTGCAACGTCGGAGTGTTGATGATGGTACGTTCCTTGAGGGAATTGAAGATGTCCGAGAGCGTGATCACGAACGAGGTCTTCCGATCCGCAAAGTCGTGCTTGAATCCGATATTAGCAATATACGTCGGGAGCCGATATCCCTGGGGCGTCAGCCGCTTGGCGGTGTAATTCGTGTTGAACTGCACCGCGTCGCTTTTCGATGCCCGCCAGTTCAGATTGAGTTTCGCACTCCAGGCGATCGCAGATAAATTCGCGGAATAGCCGAGGTTCCGGGCGTCCACCTCACTCCGGTAAATATTCGAGCTGAAGTTGTAGCTGATGTCGCGCGGCAGGTCCCCACTCGCCGCCATCTCTAGTCCTTCAGACGTATTGGATGACAGATTTTCCTGAGTAGTCAGCAGGACAGTGCTATTGATATAGTTCGTCACCGTCGTAAATGCATGGTTGGTGTCCCGATAATAGACGGTGGCGAGGTAGGTCGTTTCGTCCTTCTTATATTGAATCCCGGACTCGATGGAATGGGTCTCTTCAGGAAGTAGACGCGGATTCCCCGCGCGAAGATTATAAGGGTCCTGGTACTCCGGAAAAGGGTTCAGGTCATCACTGTCGGGCCGACGCACCCGCTGGCTATAGTTGACCTGCAGTTGCCACAGGTCGCTGAGATTATACCGAAGATGCAGCGTCGGGTAAACTCGCACGTAATTGGTCTTGTCTACCACCGCTGTCGTCACCTGATCAGTGTCGATCGTCGCGTTCTCGAATCGCAGGCCAGCGAGCACCCCGAAATTTCCGAAGGGCTGGCCATAGGTGGCATAGAGCGCTTGTATATGATCGTGATAGATGAACCGATTCGTGGTAGTCGGGTCGACGAGCGTCATCCCGCTCACGGGATCGGTGAACCCGCCATGGAAATCCATATCGTCCTTGTCTGCATCCAGGGAAACGCCCGTCTCGAGTTTCGCCTCATGCGGCAGTGGCTGACTATAGTCGGTCGTGAACTCCGTGCCGGTTTCGGTCGGCTTGATCAGAGTATAGTCAAAGGTCGGCGCGCCGAGCGGGAGACGATACACATCTTCGTAGTGATTGTCTTCCTGTTCCCAATGACGATCTTGCTTGAGGCCGCCGCTGATCTCGCGGCCTTCTTCCGCAAAGCTATGCTGAAACGTCAGCTCGGTCTCAGTCGTTTTCTGCCATTCATCATCCGAGCGGTCGCGGTCGTAATCACCCGTGAGAACCCCGCCGGCATCGCGTGAAATATTATTAATCGTGGAAGTACGGTGGAATGTTCTGAGGTTATAATTTGCGCTGACGCCCACCTTGGTATCGCGATCCACATTATAGTCGGCCCCGAGCTGCGCCAAACGCGACAGCGGTCGCATTTGTTCCTTCGTGTCTTGCACGGTGGACAGGGTTGAATTTGTCGACGGATCGAGATGGCTACGCTCGTCGTGGGTCGACCGAGGCCGATCATCTTGTCGGAGGTTGAACGACCCGGAAATGTTAAGCTTTCCGGGATTATAATTTCCGGTCACGCCGACATTATACCGGCCGTCGTTTCCTATATTGACGCGCGCGGTAGCCGAATACCCCGGCTGGTGCGAGCGCTTGCGAACTATATTAATAATGCCCGCGGTGCCGTCCGGCTTGTATTTCGCGGACGGATTGGTCACGACCTCGATGCGTTCGATGGAATCCGCAGGCATTTGCTCCAATGCGACCGCGCGATTCGCGGCGCTCATCATCGTCGATGGCTTTCCGTCGATCAGGATCAGCACACTGTCGTTCCCGCGCAGACTCACATTCCCATCGATATCCACCTGGATGGAGGGAACGTTCTGGAGCAAATCGCTGACCGAGCCCGCGGCGCTTTGGAGGTCCTTGCCGACGTTATATACTTTCCGGTCGATCGAGTTGTCCAGGGTTTGCCGGCGCGCCGACACCTCGACCTGCTCCAGCTTGATCGCGTCGTTCACCAATCGCACCTGCCCCAAATCGACCACTCGATGCTCGGGGTCGACCGCGACCGGGCCGATTTCAAGCGGCGCCGCGCCGGGATGGGCAACGGTGACGCGATACTCGCCCGCAGGAATATTCCGAAGATCGAATTTACCGTCGTGGTCCGACTGCCCAGACGCCACCGCGCCCGTTCGAGAAACCCGAGTGACGGTGATCTCCGCCGACTCTAGGGGAACGCCCGACGCTCCGTCGCGAACCGCGCCTTCAATTCGACCCGCGGTCGGGTTCTGCGCAGCGAGCGGAGACGAGATAAGTATATAGAGGCAAATCGCGAAAATACCCGCGGTTCGAGGAATTGGCATGTTGACGTACGAGATTGAATGGGCGGGCGGCTTCGTCCCCGGATTGCGGAGACGAGTGGATATCATGTCTGTAGATGGCGGGTGCGATGGAAACCCGTTACATGACTTAGTATATTAGAGTCATCCCGGAGTGGCCGCGGTCGGCGTTTATATGGCAGTGCATCCCGCGATGTGTCGCGGCCATCGGGGCGCCAGATGTGGAGTTTGCCGGAGGCCGCGGTTCTCCCACAAGAAATCGCTATATGTTTTGAACGGGGAGGTGCTCGCGATGCACCCCTACGAGCCGTTGGCGGCCGGAGTTGGTCGAGCCCGCTCCAACTATCGGCGGTTGAGCGAGCTGCTGAGCATGAGCTTGATTACGAGTTGATCGGCGGTGCCGACCAGGCGGTGGCCGACTCCGAATTCAACCCCCGTCTTGCCGTTATAATCGAGCACGGCGAAAAGCGACTGGCTCTGCTCTTTTTCCGGGAGGAATCTCCGAATCGTTCCTAAATCGGCGTAGTGTTCGATCGCCGCGGCCCACTTGGGCGAGAAGTTATAGGCGAGGCGCGTCGAGGGCTCGAATTCCAATCCAGAAAACCGTTCAAAGGAGGTATCGAGGATCGGGTTGAACACTATATCGAAACGACCAAAACGGGTTCCCACGATCGGCCGGATTTCACCGGAATATCGGGTTTCTTCCCAGCGCGCGGCATTGCGGCTGAACTCGAAATTCAGGCCGTAGAAAAATCGCCGCGTCGCAGCGTGCGGGCTGACGAACAACGCGCGCAGCTTCACGCTTTCCACGTAATAATGTCCCCCGGGGCTCACGGAATAAACCGGCAAATAGGTCCCGAGCTCGAGCCATTCCGCGGCACCGTACGCAAATTCTGGCACGCCGTTGAGGGTGCCGTCCGGCCTGACGCTCCCCGGAAAGCTCGGCATGCTTCTGCCCTCCGGCGTATAGTTGTTATGCAGCGTCAGGGTAAATTCACCTGGCTCGGCAATCTCGGCGGTATATACTTGGATCTCGTCCGTTTGGGCGCGCAGCCCTGTCGGGTGCGCGAAAAATGCGCCGACCACGACGCAGGCGATCACACGGCCGAGAATCGAAAACGCGTGGCGCACTCGCCCGCGGTGCCGACACTCCGCCGGTTGGGCAGCTCGTGGATCTTCGCGGGGCACAAACGGCCAAAATGAGAATAGCGTCACGGCTGCAGAGATAATTCCCGGGTGGTCCACGCCAAGTACAATCAAGATCGAGAGTCGGTTGCGCGCGGGAACGCCGCGGCCGGTTGCGACGTTCCCTCAAGCCCAACCTCCCTCGCTATTATACATAAATCCCGTCACGCCGCGCTAATCTGCCGGAATCATCGGTCTGGGGCCCGCAAGCACCACCGTCCCATGGCGTCTCACGGCGTCGCGCCGCGCGGCACGTTTCTGGCCTATAAGTGTTGCCGCTATATTATATTTGATACTTGGGCGATCGGCGGCTATCGGAATGAGTCGTGCCTGCTGGTTTCGCTTATATACGCTCCCGCCGGCTCGCCGTGGCGGTGGAAATAACGGGCGCGAAACGGCCCGGCCACTATGGATGATCTGGCGAGCACAGTCATTTCCCGGGAACTTTCCCCGGGCGAAGAGTTGCTCTGGAGCGGCCAGCCGCGGGGCGGCCTGTATATCGGCTGGGAGAATTGCCTCCTCATTCCCTACAGCCTGCTGTGGGGCGGGTTTGCCATTTTCTGGGAGGTCACGGTCTTCCGCCGGCACATGCCACTCCACTTCAAGCTTTGGGGCGTTCCCTTTGTCCTCTTCGGTATATACATCATCATCGGGCGTTTTCCGGCGGACGCCTATCGGCGGCGGCGCACCTATTACGGCATCACGACCGACCGCGTGATTATCCTCAACCGCGTCTGGCGGCACCAGGTGACATCGCTCGCTCTCGACCAACTCACCACCGTGACGTTGAGGAAGCGCCCCGACGGTTCCGGCACGATCATCTTCGGGATGCCTTCGCCCCGGCGTGTGCGGTTCGTCCGCGTGGCTGCCCACAACCGCCGGCCGGTTTTCCTCAGGATCGAGCGAGCCGCGGAGGTATATGAAATTCTGCGTTCGATCCAAGGCGCGGTCCCCGCCCGCAGCTAACGTCACGCCCAGCCGCTAAACTAACGCCAAGGCGGAGCGACGCTCGACTGTCCGCCCACGATGCCATGTGCTGCGGAAGCAATATCCACTTATATCAACTCCCCGGTAAAAGCCACACGGCCCGGCCGCTCGTCCCGTCGGTCACGACGTTAGCAAAACTCGGGAACGACCGGGATGCGGCGTGCTTGCGCCCGGCGGCGTCGGCTGGCAGTCACGCTATATGATCTCGGCCCGCGCGCGCTTCGGTTTCTCGTTCCTAGCCCTCCTGGCCGCGTTCACTGCGCTCGCAGGCCCGCCCGCCCCAGCGGCGAAAGGACAGCTCGCTGACAAGCCGTTATTTCGCGATCCGGTATATGACGGAGCGGCGGATCCGACGATCATTTGGAATCGGGCGACGAAGCGCTGGCTGATGTTCTACACCAACCGCAGGGCCAACGTGCCGGGACTGACCGCCGTCACCTGGGTGCACGGCACGCCGATCGGAATCGCGGAGTCAGAGGACGGCGCCCACTGGCACTATCACGGCACGGTTTCGTTTCCGGCGGAAATACCGGATACCGCTGGCACGCCAACCTTCTGGGCGCCCGCCATCGTATATAGCAATAGTATATACCATATGTATGTGGTGGTCGTCCCGGGGATCTTCAACGACTGGCAGCATCCTCGGCACATCGTGCATCTCACGTCGACGGACCTCGACCACTGGAAATATGAAGGCACGCTCGCGCTCGCCTCGGAAAAGGTGATCGATCCCTGCCTGCTCCAACTGCCGGACGGCACCTGGCGGATGTGGTATAACAACGAAAAGGTGGGCAAGACGACGTTCTATGCGGACAGCCCGGATTTGTTTCATTGGACGGACCACGGCTCGGCGCACCTTCCGCAGGACCGCGGCGAGGCCCCGCTCGCGTTCCGCTGGAAAGGCCACACGTGGCTGCTTATCGACCTCCTCGGCAACGCCGGCCTCGGCGCGTTTCGGTCCGATGACGCGCTTACGTGGACGCGGGAGCCGGCAACGCTGCTGAGCACGCCCGGACGCGGGAACGACGATCAGAATGGCGGACATCACCCGGAAGTCGTCGTCAGCGGCGATCGCGCCTTCCTATATTATTTCGTGCACCCGGGCGTCGCGATCGACTCGGCCGCTCCCGACCCGAAGCGCAGTTCAATCCAGGTGACCGAGTTATATTATGTCGACGGCTGGCTGCACTGCGACCGCGACACACCCGCCTTTATAAAGCTCGAGCCACCGGGTTCTGGCGAGTGAGGGCCGGGCCGCGGCGCCACCCCACCCGCGCTCACCTCGGGGACGAATCAGTGTTCCGCCGTTCTCCCGCCACTGAAGACGCCCGGGGCGAACCCGTGTGAGCGATCGAGCCTTCGATCTCATCCATCGTGCCGGTGAACGCCGACGCGAGGTCGACGTTATATAGTTTCGCCAGCACGAGCACGGACCAGAGACAATCCGCGAGCTCGTGTGCGAGCCGCCGGTCGATGTCCTCGCCGCTGCGCACGCCGCTCTTCGCCATGACGAGTTTCATGAGATCACCGACGTCACCAATAAAGCCTTGCATGACCTCCTCGCGCGTCCACTCCCGTCGACCGTCCACCCGCGCGGCGGTCGCGAGACGCTCGTGAATTTCCAATGCGCGACGAGTCAAGGCGGCGAGTTCCATTCTGCCAATGATGAGCCGAGCAGTGCGGGATGCACGACTAACCGAGCGACGGGCGGGCGACGCGAAGGGGCCGGCGCGCCATCCGGTCGGCGCGAGACTCGTGCCTATATATCGCTATATACCTATATAGTGCCGCGTGTCTTCATATGAGTTAGTCCATTCTCTCTGGCGACCGGTGCATCGCCAGAGGGCACGGAGGCGACGCGTTCTCGCGCCCGCACGGCAGGCACGCGAAGGGATTGCTTTATGGAAAGTCGTGTCCGAGGGTGACCGCGCGCCGGGCGATCGGCGCGAACCGAGCCGAGCCCACGTGACCTCATGCTGAGAAACGCAGCCTTCTCCGGTCCGGCGCTGCCGCTCACAGTCGATGCGATCCGCGAGCATTACGACCGCTTGTCCCCCCTATATCGGATGTTCTGGGGAGAACATATACATCACGGCTACTGGATGGGCAACGAGAGCCCTGCCCAGGCGCAGGAGAATCTCACGCAGGAACTCGCTCAGGCCGCGCAGATTTCACCGGACGACCACGTGCTCGACATCGGCTGTGGTCTGGGCGGATCGTCGATGTATCTCGCGCAGCATTTCGGATGTCGCGTCGACGGGATGACCCTGAGTCCCGTGCAGGCGAAGGTAGCCGGGCGCAAGGCGAAGGAGCGAGGGCTTTCCGGGCAGACGCGTTTCGAGGTGCAGGACGCCAACCGCTTGGGCGAATTGCCGGCGCGCGCGTATGATGTGATCTGGATCGTGGAATGTTCGGAGCACCTCTTTGATAAAGCCGCCTTTATAGAGACCTGCGCCCGCTGGTTGCGGCCGGGCGGACGACTGGCGATCTGCGCGTGGCTTGCGAGTGAAAATCCCGGGCGCGCGCAGCGGCGGCTGCTCGAGGAGGTGCGGCGCGGGATGCTCTGCCCCTCGTTCGGCACGATGCGCGAGTATATAGATTGGATGGGGCGCGCCGGGCTGCACGTCGCGGCTGCGCGCGACATCACCTCACACGTGCTTCCCACGTGGGACCTTTGCCGCAAGATACTGGCTTTTCCCCTCGTGAAAAAGATCGTCGCGAAACGGGACCGACGCCTGCGCGAATTCGCCGCATCGTTCACCTCGATCGACCAGGCGTATCGTTCCGGTGCGATGGCGTACGGGCTGTTCGCCGCCGAAAAACCGGTCAACCGATAGCGCCGCGGTGTCGGAACCGCGGCTTCGCAACGAGTGCGCCACACCAGCGAAATAGCCCGGGAACTGCGCATCCGGGTGCCGGTCATTCAGTCGCAAAGGTCCACGCTTCCGTTAACATCGTTCCAGCTTTTGCGAATATATATCTAATGAAAACTTCTTCCGCTTCGTCCACGTCTTCTGCCTCAACGAGTTCTGCGAATGGCATCACCGCGCTGCCGCCGACGCACGAAGAAATCGCCGCGCGCGCCCGTGAGATCTGGCTGAGCCGCGGCTCGCCGGAGGGATGCGACGAGGCAATCTGGCTGCAGGCCGAACAGGAACTGCTGGCCCTCCGGAGGGCAACGACGACGCCGGCGAAGCCCGCGCGAGCCACGAGCCGAGGCAGCCGCAAAACCCGGTCCACCGATTCAAACTCGATCGATGATGGTGCCTTGCAGGACGCGCTCGATAGCGTCGGCAATCTGCCTCGCAGCCCCAGCTCGATCAACCTGACCTGATCCAGCCGCGGCGAGCGATTCCCTTTCGGATCGGCGGCCGAGCCGGCGTTCGGCTCATCCTATATCGGCCGGTATATACTCGTGCCGCCGGCGTGGATCCGGTAGCTCATAATCCTATATACTTGGCCGGTTGCGCCAAACCGGGCTGCTGGATCCACTATAAAGCGCTACCTAGCGCGTTATAGCATTCCCTCACGTCGTCGCCGCGCGGAGTTCTAAGGCTCGACGTCTACCGGCAGTCCGGGCCACGCCAGCGAGAGCAACGTCGCCGCATCCCAATTTGCCAGGCGGAAACAGCCGTGCGATTCCGTGCGGCCAATCTGCTCGGGGGCGGGCGTTCCATGTATGCCATATCCCGGCCGGTCGAGCCCGATCCACGCAATGCCGACGGGATTGTTCGGGCCGGGGGGCAGCACGAGCTTGCGCCCGAGTTCCCGCCCCTCGTCGGACTCGGGAAAGTTGTCGGGATCAAATGTATAGTCCGGATTCGGCACGACCACAACGACGTGCAGCTCCCCGACAGGGCGTTTCTCAACGTTGCGCGCGATGCTGACCGGAAAATGCGCGAGCAGCAGGCCGTCGCTGTCGAACGCCTCCAGTATATGATCGCCGAGCAGCACGTGGAGCCGCGCGGCCCGGCTGCGCAGCTTCACCGGCGGAATCGCGGGCACCGTGATGGCGGTGCCGGCGACGACGGCGTTCCAATCAATCGAGGGATTCAACGCGCGAATAATATTCGGATGCGCGTGGCTCCGCTCGGCGACCATCTCAAGCACGCTCTCAAACGCGAGTGAGTCCTGCTGCGATTTCCCGAGCCATGTCGGGCTCAAGGTATGCAGAGCCCCTAATTCTGCGGCCTGCAAGGAGACGACTGTGAGCGGCGGTGAATCGAGACCAAGCACGGCTTGCGTGGCAGCATCGAGCGATCCACTCACCGGTATATTCATGGCCGCCTGAAACGCCTGCAGCGCCGCGGCGGATTGGGGCCCGCGCACGCCATCAATCGCCCCGCCCGAAAACCCGAGCCGCGCGAGCGCCACCTGCACCTCGAGCCAAGTGGCGACGGGACGCGGGTAGTTCGCGGAGGACCCCACCGCTGTAGGTGGCTCTGGAAGCGGCGTAGGAGCCGACGCTGCTTTTCGGTCGGGCCCGGGATCACCGACGATCGTGATGCGGATCGGCGGCGCTGGCACGAAGATGACCGGGGGCGGTGGCGTGGAAGTACCCGCGAGCACGCGCGCCAAAGCACAGGCAGGGAGCACACAAAGCAGGCTGCAGAAGCGTCGGAAACGCGATCGGATCACCACGAGATATATACTGCGCCTTCGGCGAGGGATGCTGGAATCATAAGTCGCCGGCACACGTGTCCAGCTCGACCATGATTTGAAGCGGACGACCGGGCCGCGATACAAATTCGCGCGCCCATATAAATCCGGAGCGCCGGCCTGGAGCGCAACTGCACGGTTGCCTCCCCCCGAGCGCTCGGCACGCTCGCCGAAAACCGCCGACGCGATGAAATATCAACCCACCCCGCGGCTTACGCTTTCGGCGGGCCTCCTCGCCGGGACCCTCGATGCGACGGGCGCGATTCTCCAGCAGAAGCTCCGCGGCGGCGTCGGCCCCGAGCGGCTGTTCCAGTATATAGCGTCGGCGTTTCTCGGCAAGGCGGCGGCCTATGCGGACGGCTGGGCCTCGGCCGCGCTCGGGCTGCTAATGCATTACTCGATCGCGCTGACGTTCACGGCTTTCTATATATGGGTGCTCGCGCGCGCGGCCGCGATCCGCGACCACCCGTGGACCGGTGGACTGCTCTACGGCGCAGGTATGTGGTGCGTGATGACGTATATAGCGATCCCGTTCACCCGGATCACCCTGGCCAAGCCCCGCCTCGCGACAGCCGCCGAAGCCGCCGGAATCCTCGTCGTCGCGATCGGCTGGCCTGTCGCGCTCCTCGCGCGCCGAGCCGGCCAGCGCGCCTAGCGTGGGCGGAGATCCGCGACGAGCGGCTCCGAGCGGGGATGTTCCCGCGGGTTGACTCGGGCCAAGCATGCGGCGGCGACGACTGCGCCGAGGATCGCTCCGGCGGCGACGTCGATCGCGACGTGCTGGCGGGTCGCGATCGTCGAGTATATAATGCCGGTGACCCACAGCGCATTGAGCAGCCGCGTCACCGCGGAGCCACGCGCGAGGCGACGGAGTGCGCGATCGAGCCACCACCCGCAGAAGACCGCGAATGCGACATGCAACGAAGGGCAGGCGTTGCCGCCAGCATCGACTTTCGCGAGCAGGCCCATCGCTCCACCCGGCACAGACCCCGGGTCAAATCCGGGCACAGCCGTTGGCCAGAAAAAGAAAATCGCGAATCCCACGAGTGCGATCGTGACAGCCCCGACCCCGAAGAGCGCCAGGTCGCGGGCCCGCTCCAGACTGCCGGCCGCAATCGATATATAGAGCCAGAGCGATATATAGAGCAAAAGGGCGGACGGGTGAAAACCAATCACGCGGTCCACCGCGGTGAACGGCAGCACGGTTACCGGGAAGCGCGGATTTTTCAGCAGCAGGAAGTATCCCGCGAAGAAAAGCACGTGGGCGACCGGGATCGTCGCGAGCTTGACTCGCCAGAATGCTCGGAAATTTCGGGTCAATCGCCCACTCTGGGCGCGCGGGTGTTTCTCTTCAACTGACAACAGTACCCGGCAAAAAAACGCGCCCGCCGTGCCGGGCGTCGTCCGGTGAAACCGTTAAACGAGTTGCTGATTCCACGAGGCGGCGCAGCAATGGGGAATGAACAGCAGCACCGTGGCTGAATCGCCGATGCCCCAACGCGACGCGAACGAAACCGTTCTGCGCATCCTCGTGGCCTTGAGCGTTTCACATCTGCTCAACGACACGATCCAATCGCTCCTGCCCGCTATATATCCGCTGCTGAAGCAGAATTTCGCGCTGGATTATTCGCAGGTCGGAATGATCACGTTCGTTTTCCAGCTGACGGCGTCCCTGCTCCAGCCGCTGGTCGGCGCCTATACAGACCGCCGTCCGCAACCCTACTCCCTCGCGAGCGGCATGGTGATCTCGCTCTTCGGACTGATCCTGCTTTCGCGCGCCGCGAGTTTTCCCGCGATCCTCACCGCCTCGGCGATGGTCGGTGCGGGCTCGTCGATCTTTCACCCAGAGGCGTCGCGGCTTGCGCGCCTCGCGTCCGGAGGGAAACACGGTTTCGCCCAATCGTTGTTCCAAGTCGGAGGCAATCTTGGCACGTCCCTCGGCCCCCTTCTCGCCGCTTGGATCGTAGTACCGCGCGGGCAACATCATATATTGTGGTTCTCGCTCCTGGCGCTGACCGCGATCATACTTCTGTCCCGCGTCGGAACGTGGTACCGCCGCACGATGGAGCAGCGCAGTCGCGTCGCAAAGCGCCCGGTGGAACGCTCGCCGCTCTCGACCGCGCGCGTCGTCAGCGCCATCGCCGTGCTGCTCGTCCTGATCTTCTCGAAATATTTCTACCTCGTGAGCCTCACGAGTTACTATACATTCTATATGATCGGGAAGTTTCACGTGTCGGTGCAGGCCGCGCAGGTATATCTCTTCATATTTCTTTTCGCCGTCGCCGCCGGCACGATCATTGGCGGGCCGCTCGGCGATCGGTACGGTCGCAAGTTGATCATCTGGATTTCCATTCTCGGCGTGGCGCCGTTCTCGATTGCACTCCCGCACGCCGGTCTCGTCGGCACGGCCCTGCTCACGGTCGTCATCGGTGCGATCCTCGCGTCCGCCTTTTCCGCGATCCTCGTCTACGCCCAGGAACTGGTTCCGGGCAAAGTCGGGCTCGTTGCGGGGCTGTTCTTCGGCTTTGCGTTTGGTATGGCGGGAATCGGCTCGGCGTTGCTCGGACGGCTGGCAGACCACACGAGTATCAACTATGTATTTCATATCTGCAGTTATCTGCCGCTGATCGGCCTGCTCGCCGCGTTCCTGCCGAATCTCGAACCCGCCGCGAAGCGGCAGCGCCGCGCCGTGGCGTAATCCCCCCGCAGCCGACGAGTTCCCGCACTTTGGCGGATGCCGGCTGTCCAACGGCCGATGCCCAAGGCCGCCCCGCCGCTCAAACCCGAGGTCAACTTCACCAACCTCGACAAGCCGCTGTTTCCCGACACCGGCTTCACGAAGGGCGACCTCGTCCAATACTATATAGCGGCCGCGCCCCACCTGCTCCCGCATTTTCGCGACCGGCCCGTCACGCTGATCCGGTTTCCCGACGGTGTCGGACACGAGAGCTTTTATGAAAAGAACGCGCCGCGCTTCACGCCCGAGTGGGTCCACACGGCCGAGGTGCCGCGCCAGCGTCATGAGGGTTCGATCAATTATATATTGATCAACGACGTCCGCACACTCGCCTGGTGCGCCAACCTCGCGAGCATCGAGCTCCACCCCTTCCTGCACCGCGCGAAGGCACTTGATATACCGACCCACGTCGCGTTTGACCTCGACCCCGGCGAGGGCGCGGACCTCGCGACCTGCGCCGAGGTGGCGTTTCTCGTGAAGGACGTCCTCGACCGCCTGCAGCTCGAGTCCTTTCCCAAGGTGTCCGGCTCCAAGGGCGTGCAGCTCTATGTCCCGCTCAACACCAATATAAAATACGAGGTCACGACGCCGTTCGCGAAGGCAATCGCGGAACTGCTCGAGCAGCAGTATCCCAAGCTCGTGGTGAGCAATATGGCAAAGGTGCTCCGGCAGGGACGCGTCCTGATCGACTGGAGCCAGAACTCTCGCTCGAAAACGACGGTCGGAGTATATTCGGTCCGCGGCAAGCGCGGCACTCCCTATGTATCCATGCCGGTGACGTGGGACGAACTCGCGGCCGTGCGGAAATCGAAAAAGATCGATCGACTCTTCTTCACGCCCGAGGCCGCTCTGAAACGGCTCGACAAAGTCGGGGATTTGTTCGCGCCGGTGCTGACGACGAAGCAGAAGCTACCGAAGAACTTTGTCGCCGCCGCGCCCGCCCGCGCTGCCGCGGAAGCGCAGACGGCGGAGGACGAGCCCGGGCCGCGCCGCAAAAAAACACCCGGAAAAAAAGTCGCACCGGCGAAGCCCGCGGCGGACAAATCGGCGGCAACGAAGCCTGTATATAAGAATATCAAAGCGGATGGCGCGCTCGCCGCGTACCGCGCCAAACGCGATTTCACGAAAACGCAGGAACCCGCGCCCGAGAAAACGACCGCGGCACCGACGGGCCCCGAGCGGGCGTTCGTGATCCAGAAGCATGCGGCGTCGCATCTGCATTATGATTTCCGCCTCGAGCTGGATGGCACGTTGAAATCCTGGGCGGTGCCGAAGGGCCTGCCCTATGAAACCGGCGTCAAGCGCTCAGGCTTCCAGACGGAGGATCACCCGCTCGGCTATCTGCGTTTCGAGGGAACGATCCCGGCCGGACAATATGGTGGGGGCACGGTGATGGTCTGGGATATAGGAACCTATAGCGTAATCGACGGCAGCTATGAGAAGGGCAATATACATTTCGCCCTCGCGGGAAAAAAACTGAAGGGCGAGTGGCGGATCTTTCGGATCCGAAGCGACGACGCCAAACCGGTCTGGCTGATCGTGAAGGTCGGGACCGCGATGAAGCCGCTCTCCGCGCAGGCCGAGGACAGCTCGGCGCTGACGAGCCGTTCGATGGCGAAGATCGCCGAGGACAACGACGCGCAATGGGAAAGCCACGTTCATTAAACGGGAGCGCGATTCGGAACCGGGCGCTCGCAGCTCGGTCGCTCCGCTGCTCGCGCCGACCGCGCTCAACCTCATCTGAATCGACTAATATATCTTTGATACACCGGTGAACGTCGACTCCGCCGAAAAACTCGTCTGCCATCTGTGCGCGCAGGAGCACGAGCGCATTCCGCTGGCCGCGGGCGAGCGGGCGCTGTGCATCCGGTGCGGCAATATACTCGCGCAGGGCTCGCTGTTTCCACGCGACACAGCGCTGAGCTTCGCGCTGACGGGTCTCTTTCTCGCGGTCCCGGCGGCGACCCTGCCATTCATGACGGCGACAAAATTCGGCAACGAGAAAGTGGCCGTGCTGTTCTCGGGCATCGCCGCGTTGTGGCACTGGCCGATGTATCTGCTGGCGTTCTGGGTGCTGCTTTGCGGGGGCATCGTCCCGTTCGCGCTGCTCGCCGCGCTCGTCGCGGAACTCCTGCCGGCGAAGCTTGGTCGGCGCTCAGTATATTCGGAGGGCCTGTGCCGCGCGATCCAGGCGCTGGACCACTGGGCGATGCCCGAGGTGCAGGTGCTCGCGGTGCTCGTCGCGATGATCCGGCTCGGCAGTCTGGTGGACGTGGCCTTCGGGCCTGGTTTTTGGTGCTATTGCGCGATGGCGCTGGCGATGCTCATCGCCTGGCGCAGTTATTTATATGAGGATCAGGGCTACGGCCGCCAGCCAGCTCTGGAAGCCGGTTCCACGGGATGAATTTATCTTCGACAGAACAGACTCGGGAAAACTTCTCGCGGCCGGCGGCGTTCGCGCTGGCCGCGGCGGCGATGCTCGTGCCGGCCAATATATTACCTGTGCTCGACACGCAGACGGGCGGTGCCAGCCGCAGCGACACGATTTTTTCCGGCATCGTCGAACTGGTGCGTCAGGGCCTGTGGCCGATCGCGGCCATCGTATTCGTCGCCAGCTTTATGATCCCCATTATAAAGATCGTGCTGCTCTTCTTCCTGATGGCCGCCTCGCGCTGGCACTGGCTGGGGCGCCCCCGGGCGCTCACGAAAGTATATTCCGTGGTGAACTTCATCGGACGCTGGTCGATGCTCGATGTTTTCCTCGGCGCGTTTCTCGCCGGACTCGTCGCGTTTGGCGGGCTCGCGGAAGTGGTGCCGCGCGTCGGCCTGCTCGCGTTTGCCGCGGCTGTGGTGCTGACGGTCCTCGCCACGGCCTCGTTTGATCCGCGGGTTTTCTGGGAGCCGCAATCATATCGCGCGAAACCCCGCGCTGCCGCGCGATGAGCAAGCCACCTCAACCTGTCCGCTCGCGCGCGCCATCGCTGCCGCTTGTGTGGGTCGTGCCGCTCGTGGCCTTGGCCGTGGGCGGATGGATGGTGCTGCGGGAGATCCGCCAACGGGGGCCGGAGGTCGCGATCGAGTTCGCCGACGGTTCGGGGGTCGAAGCCGGACGCACCGTGCTCGAGTATAAAGGCGTATCGGTCGGCAAGGTCACCGGCGTGCAACTCAAACCCGATCTCAGCGGCGTGGTCGTGCAGCTCCGGCTCGCAAAAGAAGCACAGGCCCTCGCCAAGGGCGGCGGCCGATTCTGGGTCGTACGGCCGGAGGTCGGTTTCTCCGGCGTGCGCGGACTTGATACGCTCATCACCGGCGCGCGCATCAACGTGCGTCCGGGCGACGGCGCCATCGCCACGCATTTCGTCGGGCTCGATCACCCACCGCCGCCCGAAGAGTCGGCAGACGGACGTACGTTCGTCCTTCATGGCGACAAGCTCGGTTCGCTCAGCTCGGGCGCGCCGGTGTTTTATCGTGAGGTGAAGGTCGGCGTGGTCGAGAGCACGCGACTCGCGAACGACGCCGCGTCCGTGCTCGTGCGCATTCATATTGAAGGGCCCTATATAGATCTGGTCCGCACGAACTCGCGGTTCTGGAACGCCGGTGGCTTTTCGTTCAAGGTAAATCTGTTTGGAGCGCAGCTGAAGGATACGTCCCTCGAATCGCTCCTGACGGGCGGCATCTCCTTCGCCACGCCCGACCAGCAGCCGCTCGCGGCCGTCGCACCGGAGAACGCCACTTTTGCCCTCACGACCGAGCCGGAAAAGGAATGGGAAAAATGGCGTCCGCAAATTCCCATCCGCTCCCCGGCCAGCACCGACCCCACGCCCGCCACCCTGCCCGCTTTGATTGGTCGGTGAACCGCGGGCGCAGTATCCGATTTCTGGATACGCCGAGGCGGAACCTGCCGACTCCAGGCGGATGCTCCTGGGGACGCCGCTCGTCGCCATATATAATTGCGGGTGCGTGTATACGATCCCCCGCCCCGCCTAGCTCGCTGAGCGCACACAGCGCCCCGCGCCGCTGTATCCGATTTCTCGATACAAGTTTTGGAGCGCCACCAAATGCGCCGGCCAAGACGGCCCGGAGGTGCCGCCGGGTCCACTCGTCGTCGAACATATATCCGCGACCTCAGGCTCAGCCGGACCAGCCGCCGCCGAGGGCTTTATATAGTCGGACAAGGTCGGAGCGCACCGCCGCCTCGCTCTGCACCAGCGCATCCTCCGCCTGCAGCTCTGTGCGCTCCGCGTCGAGCACGCTGAGGGAGTCAACCACGCCGTGCCGGAACTGCATTTGCGCGAGCACAAACGCATGCTCGCCCGCGTCGCGCGCATCCTGGAGCGCAACGCGATGCTCCTGCTCGCTATGATAGCGCACGAGCGCGTCCTCGACCTCCTGCAATGCCTGCGCGACGGTCGTTTCATACATCGTCATCGCCTGCTCCTGATATATATTCTGCAGCCGCACGTTGCCGCGCGCGCGGCCCCAGTCGAGAATCGGCCAGCGCACGCCGGGGCTGATGGAATAATAATGACTCGACCATTTCGGGAGGTCCTTCGGCGCGCTGCTGTCGATGCCGAAGAGTCCCGTCAGCGCGAAACGCGGAAACAGGTCGGCGGTGGCCACGCCTACCTCCGCGTTCGCCGCCGCGAGCCGCCGCTCGGCCTCGCGTATATCCGGCCGGCGCCGTAATAAATCTGACGGCAGACCCACGGGAATTTCCGCGGGCAGGCCAGGCAGTGGCCGGATCGCGTCAAGTTCGTCACGCAAGTCATCGGGATTTTCTGCGAGCATCGTCGCGAGCGAATGCATCGCGAGCCGCACCGCCGCGACCTGCGGCGGCACCGTCGCCGCAAGCGTCGCGGTCTGGCTCGCCTGCCGCGCCAAATCGAGATCGGTCGCAAAGCCTGTATGAAATTTCGCGGCCACCAGCTTCTGCATCTCCTGCGCGGCATCCAGCGCTCGCCGGGTGACGTCGAGCCGCGCCTGCGCCCCGCGGAGTTCTATATATGTCGCCGCCACCTCGCCGAGCAGGGAAATCGTGACGCCGCGCTCGGCTTCTTCGGCGACCTGCACTCCGGCGTTCGCGGCCTCGATGGTGCGGCGAACGCCACCGAACAGGTCGATCTCCCACGAGGAATCGAAACCGATTTGATATACGTTCGTCGTGACGCCGGGCAGCCCGCCCTGTCCGAGCGGGCTGGCGGGCGGGCCGGCCGATCCACCCGAGGTGCCAGCGGATCCGGCCGAGCTCGTGTTCTCCTCAAGCGCGTGCGGAGACGTGGATTTTCCCGAGGAGCCCGCACTACCCGAACCGGAGCCGCTGCTGGACCCAGAGCTGCTGCTCGTGCCGCCGAGGGGCAGGACCACATTCTTGCTGCCGAGCCCGCGAAAATAACTCGCACCCGCATTGATATCCGGAAACTCCGTGCCGGCGGCGAGAAAACGTTCGGTTCGTGCCTGGCGCAGGCGCGAGGCCGCCAGTTTCAAATCACGATTATTGTGTAGTGCGCGGTCGACGAGTGACGCCAGCTCAGGATCGCGAAACGTGAGCCACCAGCGTTGCACGGCTTCCACGCCTTCGACCGTCTCGCCGGGCGCGACGCCCGCCGCCGGCGTCTTCGACGGCTGGGCCGAGAAATTTCCCGGTAGCGCCGGACGTGGATCTTGATAGTTCGGCCCGACCGTGCAGCCCGCGAGAGCGAGCGCAGAGGCGAGGGCTGCGAAGTATATAATGGATGGGGCGAACGACATGGCGGGGGCGATCAATGCGCGGCCGCGGCCTGGCCGGGCTTGATATTACGCAGGAGAAACGTGACCGGGATCGCGAGCGCGGCGACCCACGCAAGGAAATGAAATATATCTATATAGCTGAGCATCGCCCCCTGCATCTGCACCATTTGATCAATGCGCCCCAGCATCGGATGATGCCCCTGAAACGCCGGCGCGTAGCCGCTGACGGACTCGCTCAACCGGCTGTGATGAAACTGCCCCCGTCGCGCCAGCAGTGTGACCGCACACGAGATGCCGAAACTGCCGCCGAGATTGCGCATCGTATTCACGAGCGCCGACGCATTATTACTTTTCCCGGGCGGAATCCCGGCATACGCGACGGTGGATATGGGGACGAAGAGAAACGGCAGCCCAATCGCCTGGAAGACGCGACCCATCGCGGCGTGCCAGAAATTGATCTGCAGATTGAAATGACTGAGATGATAACACGCCGCACATTCCACCAGCAGGCCGAAGGCGATGAGGTAGCGCGGCTGCACGCGCCGCAGCAGCGCGCCGCACACCGGCATGAGCGCAAACGTCACCATTCCGCCGACCGTGAGCGCCATCCCCGCCTCCGTCGCTGTATATTGCATCAGCGACTGCAGGAATTGCGGGATCACCTGCGTCGTGCCGATTAATATAAAGCCGGTCACGAACATCACGATCATCGACGCGCTGAAATTGCGGTTACGCATCAGCGGCAAATCGACGATCGGATCGTCGTGGATGAATTCCCAAATCACGAGCGACACGAGCGAGACTACGGAGACGATCGCGAATACAAGGATCGTGTTCGAGGCGAACCAGTCGTCCTCCTGGCCCTTGTCGAGCACCACCTGCAGGCAGCCCAACCCGAGGGCCACCAATATAAAGCCGAGGTAGTCGACCTTGATGCCGCCGCGCAACGCATCCTCGCGATCCTTCTGCACGGCCGGCGGATCGACGAGCATCCGATGGGACAGAAACAAGGAGAAGAGGCAGATTGGGACATTGATGAAGAAGATCCACCGCCATGTATAGTTGTCGGTGATCCACCCACCGAGTGTGGGCCCCAGCGTCGGAGCGACCACCACGGCGATTCCATATAGCGCGAACGCCTGTCCTCGCTGCGCCGGTGGAAAAGAGTCAGCGAGGATGGATTGCTCGCTCGGCGCGAGACCCCCACCGCCGAGCCCCTGCAGCACGCGGAAAAAAATCAGCATGCTCAGTGATGGGGCGAGTCCACAGAGGAGCGAACTCGCGCCGAACAGCGCGACACAACAGAGGTAAAAACGTTTCCGCCCGATTACGGTTGAGAGCCATCCACTGATCGGGAGCACGATCGCGTTGCTCACCAAATAACTCGTGAGCACCCACGTGCTCTCATCCTGCGTTGCCGCGAGGTTGCCCGCTATATGCTGCAGCGAAACATTCGCGATGCTCGTGTCGAGCACCTCCATGAACGTGGCCAGCGAGACCACCACGGCGATGAGCCACGGGCTGTGATTGCCGGCGGCCGAGCGCTCCAGCGTCTGGGTTTTCGGCGCGTCGGGCATGGCAGCGCGTCAGGAACGATATATCATCGCACGCTCACCCGAACCTCGACGGACATGCCGGGGCCGAGGCGGCGATCGGGATCGTCGCGGTAGGGATCGAGAATGATTTTCACCGGCACGCGCTGCACCACCTTCACCCAATTGCCGGTCGCATTTTGCGCGGGGAGTTCGCTGAAGACCTGGCCGGTGCCGGGCTGCACGCTGGCAACCTCTCCGGTCAACTTGAGATCGGGATAGGCGTCGACGTGCACCTCCACGCGCTGACGCGGGAGCATGCGCGCGAGCTGCGTTTCCTTGAAGTTCGCCGTGACATACACATCCCGCGGCACGATCGCCATCAGCATGGTCCCGGCCGTTATATAGTCGCCCGGCGCGGTGGACTTCTTGGCGACGCGGCCGGCCACCACCGCGGCCACGCGCGTATATGAAAGATTAATATTGGCCAGATCCGTTTCCGCGGCGGCGCTGCGGATCCCGGCGCGCGCCGCGGCGATCGCACTGTCGCTCGCCTGCAGGAGCGAGCGCGCGGCTTCGACGGTTTTCTGGGCGGCCGACACCTGCGCGCGGGCACTGTCGTTCGCCGCGATGGCGTGGTCGAGCTGCTGCTGGGAAACGGCACCGGCGTCCTCACTGCGCAATTCGCGAAAACGCGTGAGGTCCTTGTTTGTATTGTCGAAGTTCGTGCGGGCGACGTCGAGGTTCGCACCCGCCTGCTCTGCCTGCGCTATATACGTATCCTTCTGCGCGACGGCCTGCGCGACCTGCGCCTCGGCGCGCGCCGCAGCGGCGAGGGCTCCCTGCTGCTGCTGCGTAAACGTCGCCGGATCGAGTTCCACGAGGAGCTGTCCGGCCGCGACATCCTGGTTATCATCGACCAGCACGCGCAAGACCCGCCCCGCCACCTGGCTACTCACCTGCTGCGGCAATATATCAATAAACGCATCGTCGGTGGACTCGTAGGTGCGCGAATGCAGCCAGAGTAAAGTGCCTCCGACCAACAGCACGAGCACGGCGAGCACGACGGCGCCGGCGAGGAGTGGACGTTTATACCACGGCGGCTTCGGCGGGCCCTCTGGTTTTCCATCGGGCGGCGCCTCCTTTTTTTTATCATCCGGCGGCGGCGCGGGCTGTCCCTGCGGCGCCGGTTCCGTGGGCGGACGCGCCGAGTGCGATTCGTCCTCATTCATAAGGTGATACGATGGCCCATGGAAAGTCGTGGTCGCCGAACCCCGACACGCAGCGCGCTGCTCGGTTCGGTTGCCAGCGGTGATTTCCCGGCGCTCGGCAATGACATGCGGCGGTGCGCATTCGCCCCAAATATACTCTTCCCAATGATTTCCGTGCGCCGATTCCGCCGGCGAAATTATCACCACTCCCTCCTACGCGCGGCGATTTGACGCTGCCGCTACCCTTTGGCATTGGGTCATTCTCCGCTCGCTTCACCTCGCCAATTTCTCGTGCCACCCGCACCCGCTGCTATATCAAAAAACCCGTCCGCGCCCACGCCGTCGTTCCTCAGCCGGGCATTGGGCAGCTTCGCCCATACCCCGCGCACACTCGGCCTGGTGTGGGATTCTGCTCCCGCGGGGCTCGTGTATATAGCGATCCTGACGGTCCTCTCCGCCGCGCTGCCCGTGAGCATGGCGTGGGTGGGAAAACTCATTATAGATTCCGTGGTCACAGCGCACGCCGCAGCAGGTGAGGCCGCCCATCGCGCGGCCGTGGCGCGGCTGACCTACTGGGTTTTAGTCGAACTTTCGCTGGTGATCGGGATCGGGCTCGTGGAGCGCATCGTGGGGTTCCTGCGACAGACGGTCGGGTCGCGGCTCGGCATTGATCTTAATATAATGATCATGGAGAAGGCGCTGACGCTCGATCTCCGGCATTTCGAGGACGCGAAGTTCTACGACAAACTCACGCGCGCGCGGCGCGAGGCATCGTCCCGGCCGCTCTCGCTCGTACAGGAAAATTTCCAGATTGCGCGCAGCACTCTGACGCTCGCCGGCTATGCTGCACTGCTGTTGCGGTTCAGCCCGTGGATGGTTGGCGGCCTACTGCTCGCGGCGGTTCCGGCCTTTATATCCGAGGCGCGGTTCTCCGGCGCGGCGTTCCGGCTGCGCAACCGGCGCTCCCCGGAGGCGCGTCGGCTGAACTATCTCGAATATGTCATCGCGAATGACGAACACGCCAAGGAAGTAAAACTCTTCGGCCTCGGGCCACTGCTGCTCGATCGATATAGGAAACTCGCAGAGGTGTTCTTCAACGACGACCGCACGCTCGCGCGGCAGCGGGCCGTCTGGACCTTTCTTCTCTCATTGATCACGAGCGGCGCGTTCTATGGTTGCTATCTCGCGATCGCCCTCGCCGCCGCGAACGGGCGGCTCTCGCTCGGCGACATGACGTTATATGTTGTCGCATTCCGCCAGGGCCAGGGCTCGTTCCAGTCGATCCTGTCGGCGCTGGGGGGCATGTATGAAGACAATCTATATATGTCCAATCTGTTCGAGTACCTCGCGATCGCGATCGAGGCGCCGGTGCGCGTGCCGGGGCCCGTGGCATATCCGGGCGAGAAGGGACTGCGCTTCGAGAGCGTGGGATTCCGGTATCCCGAGGCGAAGACGTGGGCGCTGCGGGGCGTCACGGTATATATCCCGCAGGGCGGCAGCCTCGCGCTGGTGGGCGAGAACGGAGCGGGGAAGACCACCTTCATCAAGCTGCTGACGCGGCTATATGAACCCACGGAAGGGCGGGTGCTCCTGGACGGGCGAGACCTGCGTGACTGGGAGGCCGACGCGCTGCTGCGGCGCATCGGCGTGATCTTCCAGGATTTCAACGAATATCAACTCGCCGTGCGCGAGAACATCGGATTCGGGAGCGTGACGCATCTCGCGGATGACGCGCGCATCGGCCGTGCCGTTGACAACGGTGGCGCGCGCGAAGTGCTCGCGGGGCTGGCGGAAGGTTTGGAGACGCCACTTGGCCGTTATTTCCACGATGGTGCCGAGCTGTCGGGCGGGCAGTGGCAGAAGCTCGCGTTGGCGCGGGCGTTCATGCGTGAGGAAGCGGATATATTAGTGCTCGACGAGCCGACGGCGGCGCTCGACGCGCTGGCAGAGCAAGCGGTGTTCGAGCGGTTCCGCGCGCTGACTCGCGGCCGCACGGCGATCGTCATCTCCCACCGGTTTCCCACGGTGCGGATGGCGGACCATATATTGGTGATCGAGCACGGCCGCATCGTCGAGCAGGGCAGCCACGCGGAGCTGATCGCGGCCAATGGGAAATACTCCCATATGTTCGCAATCCAGGCGGCCGGCTACCGCTAGCAAGTCATTATATAAGGGTGACCGGGGCGAGACCTCGAGGTGGACCGTCTTTTTTTACCACTCGGACGGCGTAGATCAGACGATCGACGGAACGTTTACCTTTCAACTTTGTAACGCTTAACTTTTAGGGCGACGGAGGCCTGAGCCAGGACTGTATCGGGCGCGATCCGATATATACGAGGCACCGATGCGGGGATCCGGAGGCTCGATTGAAATATCGCTATATAGTCGGGCGGTGATATTACATCCGCTCGCGGAACGTGCGCATCAGCTGGAGGCATTTGCCCTGGTCGAGCCATTCCCGCGCGGCGGGCTTTTGGCTCAGGACGTCGCTGAAGCCGGGGAGCGTTGTCAGGGTCGGGTCGTTCAGGTCGCGGAACGCCATCGACCAATCAGTGAACATTCGCGGCTGAGCCCGCTGGCGGAGGAGCGTCAGCACGCCGATGTGCCGGGAATCACGCTGGATGACTTCATACAGCGCGAGCACAGCCGTCTCGTCACCCTCGAGCATCTGCATCAGATTGCCCTCGCGATAGAGCAACAGGCCGGAGATGCCCAGCCGGTGATTTTTCTCGCGGCTGCGCGCCAGCAGTTCCCGCAGCTGATCGGCCGAAAAAAGCGTCTGCGCCGAACTTACATATACCAGTTGGAAAACGCGGTCAGCGTCTTTGGGGACGGCAGGCATGAATCGTCCTAATCGGCGCGGCGTGGGATGAATGAAGCTGATGTGGTGCTTGCCGCTCGGCCCCAGCTAGTTCCGAAAATCGACGTCACGCCGAACCTATATCAAAACCGCCTCGCTGCGGGACGACGCGGTGATTTGCCGCGACGCCGGAAGCACCTGGCGAGGCATCACCGTGCCGCTGCGCCGACCGCGTGTGCTATATATTCGAGCGACTCGCGACGCGCCTTCGCGTCGTATATCGCCGCGGTAATCATCAGGTCGTCCACGCCGGTCTTTTCGAGAAACGCGCGGATCCCGCGCTCGACCGTCGCGGGCGAGCCGACCACCGCCTGGGAAAACGAATGCGCCACCTGACGTTCCTCGAGCGAGGTCCATTTTCCCGCCAGGCTGTCCACCGGCGGCGGCAGAAGGATCGGGGCGCCGCGGCGCAGCGCGAGAAAGCTGAGCTGCAGCGAGGTGAAAAGCCGGCGCGCGGCAGCGTCGGTGTCGGCTGCATATACCGGAATGCAGGCCATCGCGTGCGGGCGGGCGAGCGAGGCGGACGGCTTGAACTCGGTTCGATATATATCGAGCGCCTCGAGCAGCAGATCGGGCGCGAAGTGCGCGGCGAATGCGAAGGGCAGGCCGAGCATCGCGGCGAGTTGCGCGCTGAACGTACTCGAGCCGAGCAGCCAGATCGGAACATCCAGTCCGGCGCCCGGCACCGCCTGCACCGACCGGTTCGGCGGGACGGATTGGAAATAGCCCCGGAGTTCGACGACATCCTGCGGAAATGTGTCCGCCGAATCGACTGTGCCACGGCGAAGCGCTCGGGCGGTGAGCTGATCGCTGCCTGGTGCGCGGCCGAGCCCGAGATCGATGCGGCCGGGATATAGACTTTCCAGCGTCCCGAACTGCTCGGCGATCACGAGCGGCGAATGGTTTGGCAGCATCACGCCGCCCGCACCAACGCGGATGCGTGACGTGCCGGCGGCGAGATACCCGATGACGACCGAGGTCGCGGCGCTGGCGATGCCAGGCATGTTGTGGTGCTCGGCGACCCAGTAACGATTATACCCTAGCTCCTCGGCGTGGCGCGCCATGTCGAGGCTGCGAGCCAGCGCCTCGCGGGCATTGCTCCCTTGGGAAATCGGCGAGAGATCGAGGATCGAAAGCGGGACCATCCCGCACCGTGCGCGAGAAATATGAAATTCGCCAGCGCCAGATCCGCGCTTCACAACGGGCCGAGAAATCGCGGTCCGCGCGAGCAGGCGGGCGTCAGTGACGCTGTGCGTTGTGCTCGGACTCCGGTGCGTGCGTTTTGCCACCGTTGCGACCGGGATGGCGAACGGGGGCATCGACCACGGGTGCAACGGGCTCTACGGATATAGGTAACGGTGCGGGAGACCGTGGGGCGCGCAGGGAGTCGACGATACTTCTCACCGAACGATCGCCCATGCGGTCGAAGGAAGAATTCGGCACGGCGCGGATGCGCGGGTTAGGATATATCCAGCATTCGCCCGTCGCCTTGAGAAACACGACCCACATCAGGTGGTCGTCCTTGCTATAGTCGAGCCAGCCGATCGCCTCGCCCTCGCCGTCCGGAGTCACGACGGGAATCGTCGGACTCAGTTGAAGCATGTGAGTGGTGGACATTAACAAATTCTGGGGCGTCGTTTGATCGATACTATACCGCGAAGTTCCGGACGAGCCGCGCACAATTCGCGAATTATTGGCGCGAGTACTTGCGCGGGCGGGCGAGGGGCGGCGAAACGCACAAAGTATATAGGCGGGCGGCGGGGCGACGTTGCGCTGTGCACACTCCGTCGCGGAGAGGTGGCATTTTGCACAGGAGGATTTCTAGTGCGACTCCTCGTGGTATTTGACCTCAAGGCATTTATGAAACGGTGGAGCCGTGGCACAGCCGTAGCTCTCTGCCGCGCGGATCGCATGCGGCCATGGAAGCTCGGAAGAGGCCGGCTGCGCCGCTTTTTCATAAATCACATATCAAAACTGATCCCAATGCCCATCGCGATAAAGCTACCCAGGTTCGCCTCGCATGATCTTTCCAACTCGAACGCCCGTTCCACTCGCCCAAGCGGCCTTGCCGCAGCCGGTGGCGACGACCCCGACGCCCGGCGCGCCGCGGCCGCAGACGCGGTGCGCGGAATGCCGATCATCGCGTTCTGTCACCTGAGTTGGAAATGGGTCTGGCAACGCCCTCAACAATTTCTGTCCCGGCTTGCCCTCACGCACCCGGTGCTGTTCGTCGAGACCTACTGCAGCGATACGCCACACGGCTATATAAACTTATATAACCCGCCGGCCAATCCCGGCATGACGGTCCTCGAGATGCATCTGCCGCGGAGCCGGTGGCACGATGGTCATTTCATCGACCTCGAGCGCCGTCGGCTGCTGCGCGAGGCGATGGACCGCGATCTCGGCGGTCGTTTCGCGCACCCGATCCTCTGGTTCAACGACCCGATGGCAGTGACCGCGTTTGCCGGGCACCTCAACGAGAAGGCGATCGTATATGATTGCATGGACGAGCTCGCGCAATTCGCCGACGCGCCCCCGACTATAAAGGAACGCGAGCACGAGTTGCTCCAGCTCGCTGACGTCGTGTTCTGCGGCGGCCGTAAGATGCGGGACAAGCGTTTGCCCGTGAATCCGAACTGCCACTTCTATGGAACGGGCGTGGACTGCGAACATTTCGGCCGCGCGCTCACGCGCTCCCTGCCCGTCGCTCCGGACATCGCCGCGCTGCCCGGCCCCGTGCTGGGATTCTTCGGCGTGATCGACGAGCGGATCGATTATGAATTGCTCGCGCGACTGGCTGACGCTCGTTCTGACTGGAGCATCGCGATGGTCGGACCGACGGCGAAGGTGAACCCGCGCGATTTCCCGCGTCGGCCGAACCTCCATTGGATGGGACCGCGGAGCTACGCCGAGCTGCCAGCGATCACGAAGGGCTTTCGCGTATGCCTAATGCCGTTCGCGCTCAACGCGGCGACGCAATATATCAACCCGACGAAGGCGCTTGAATATATGGCGGCCGGCCGGCCGGTGGTTTCGACACCGCTCGATGAAGTGAAAAGCAATTTCGGCGAAGTCTCGCGCATCGGATATACACCGGAGGAATTTATCCAGTGGTGCATGCGCGAAGCCGCTCGCCCGTCGACGATGCGCGTTGCCCGCGGCCTGCGACTCGCCCGCGCCAATACGTGGGAGGCCATCGTGGAAAAGATGAACGAACATCTCGTCGACGTGCTCGTGCCTGCGCCCGCCGTGCCGGCGACCCCGGCTCCGGCGCGCCCACGCGTCCGCATCGCTTCAGCCGAGGCGGTGTATGTTTGATTATCTCATTGTCGGAGCAGGATTTGCGGGGAGCGTGCTGGCCGAGCGGCTGGCACGCGGCCTCGACAAAAAAGTCCTCATCATCGATCGCCGGCAGCATATAGGCGGCAACGCCTACGATTGCCACAACGAGCACGGCATCCTCATCCACCGGTACGGGCCACATATATTCCACACCAACTCGGCGGACATCTTCAACTACCTGTCCCGCTTCACTGAGTGGCGGCAATTCCAGCACCGGGTCCTCGCTTCGGTCGACGGGCGTCTCGTCCCGATCCCGGTCAACCTGGACACGATCAACGAGCTATATGGTTTTCGCTTCACCGGAAAGGAGATGGCTGACTATCTCGCGACGGTTGCGGAGAAGCGAAGTCCCGTTGTGACGTCGGAGGATGTCGTCCTCAACGGCATGGGCCGGGACCTATATGAAAAGTTCTTTCGAGGATATACGCGGAAGCAATGGGGCCTCGATCCATCGCAGCTAGATGCGCAGGTGACCGCGCGCGTACCGGTGCGATTCAATCGCGATGCCCGTTATTTCACGGACGCCTATCAGGCGATGCCAGCGCGCGGCTATACACATATGTTCGGCAACCTGTTGGACCACCCGAATATAAAAGTGATGCTGAACGCGGATTATCGGGACGTGCGCGATTTCGTGCCGCACGACCAGCTGATCTTCACGGGGCCGGTCGATGAATATTTCGATTACCAGTTCGGGCACCTGCCCTACCGCAGCCTCGAGTTCCGGCACGAGACGCACAACCGCCCCGTATATCAATCGGCGCCGGTGGTGAATTATCCGAACGACTACGCGTACACGCGCGTGACCGAGTTCAAGTACCTCACGGGCCAGGAACATCCGATGACCAGCATCGTATATGAATATCCGCGGGCCGAGGGTGATCCCTACTATCCGATCCCCCGCGCGGAGAACGCTGCAATATACAAGCAATATGCAGCGCTCGCGGAGGCTACGCCGAACGTGCATTTCGCCGGGCGGCTCGCCACGTATAAGTATTACAATATGGACCAGGTCGTCGGTCAGGCCCTGACGCTCTTTACGAAGATCAGCCAGCTGAAGCGCTCCGAGGCGATGGCTCTCGTCTAAGTTCTTCACACAAAACCCGCGCAACAGCCGGCGCGGACGGTGGTCTCAGGTCGGGTATACAACGGGTTCTGTTTACCTCCATGCTTCCATTTCCCACCATTCCACGCCCGGAGTATCCTCGACCGGACCGCCAGCGCGGCCAGGTCGAGGGTGTCGACTGGGTAAATTTAAACGGCCCCTGGCAATTTCGTTTCGATCCGCGCCGCGCCGGCGTCGACGAAAAATGGTTCACGCCCTCGCCCGCAGAGTGGCGCGAACAAATCCTGGTGCCTTTCTGCTGGGAGTCGCTCGCCGCCTGGGGCCAAGCCGACGCCGCCGGCAATAATAACTATTACGCCACCCGCGTTTTCGTCGATCCGCTCTCCGTCACGCAGGAGAATCACCGCTCGGCCCCTCGCTATGAAGTGGGTTGGTATCGGCGGCTGATCACGATTCCCGACAACGAACATTGGACGGGGCAACGCGTTATATTAACCGTTGGCGCCGCGGATTTTGCCACCGACTGCTGGTGCAACGGAATTCACTGCGGACGTCACGAGGGCGGCTATGTACCCTTCGAATTCGACCTCACCGATCATCTCGGTGACGACCCGCATCACGCGCTCGTCGTCCTCCGCGTCGAGGACGCGATGGATAATCGCGAACAGCCGGTCGGCAAGCAGTGGGGCTGGTATACACCGACCAGCGGAATCTGGCAGACCGTGTTCCTCGAGCCGCGCGGAGCCGCCTATGTAGAATCGTTCAAGATCAGCACGGACATCGATGCCGGCCGCGCGAAATTTGAGATCCGGTGCGCGAACGCGGCGGACAATGCCCTCGTCACGGTGGAGATCACGTCGCCGGTCGGCGCGACGCACCGCCTGCGGCTGCGAACGAAGGACGGCGGCGCGACGGGCGACACGAAGATATTTCCCCTCGTGTTGTGGGGTCCGCAGCACCCGCAGCTATATAAAGTAAAATTCCGGCTGACGCAGAACGGCCAGAAGATGGATCTCGTGCGGAGCTATTTCGGCATGCGCAAGATCGGCAGCGTGCCCGGTGAGGGCGAGGCGCCCGCCATGCTCTCGCTCAACAACCAGCAAATCTACCTGCGCGGCGCGCTGTATCAATCATACCACCCGGACGGAGTATATACCGCGGGGGATGCGTCGACGCTGCGTCGTGACATCGGGTTCGCGCGGAAGTCGGGGTTCGATTTCCTGCGCATTCACATCAAGTTGGATGACCCGCTGCTGCTCTATTACGCAGATCTTGAGGGCATGCTGCTGATGCAGGATTTCCCGAATTTCGGCGAGGGCGGCGACACGCCCACCGGCCGACGTCGCTTCGAGGAGATGCTGCGCGCCGGCATGCAGCGCGACTTCAACCACCCTTCGATTATCGCCTGGTGCTTGTTCAACGAGACTTGGGGATTCGGCGGCCAGACGGAGCTGATCAAGTTGCTCCTCCCTCAGACGGAAAAGGACGCGCCTCCCGCCCCGAAGAAGTTCGCCAATCTTTCGTCGTTCAAATGGGTCCACGAGATGTGGCAGATCGCAAAGGAGATTGACCCGACGCGCCTGATTGAGGACATGAGCGTGGTTCCTTGGGAGCACCTCGCGGAATATGGCCACGTCGAGACGGATATAAACTCGTGGCACTTCTATATAGACGATTACGCGAAGGCCAAGGCACACATTCAGAGTGTGGTCGCGCAGACGTACCGCGGCTCCCGCTTCAACTACGTCGAGGGTTATCGCCAGCGCGGCGTGCCGTTGATCAACAGTGAATATGGAGGCGTGGGCGCGCTCGATGGCGATCGCGACATCAGCTGGAGTTTCCGCTTCCTGACCAACGAGCTGCGGATCTATGGCCAGCTCTCCGCCTATATATATACAGAGCTGCACGATGTGGAATGGGAGTCGAATGGGCTGCTGAACTACGACCGCACGGCGAAAAGTTTTGGCTATCCGCCCAATATGGTGAACCAGGGCGACGTGCTGCCGATCAACGCCGCGCCGATCAGCACCATCCCGCCGAAGTCGACAGTGAACGTCGAGGTGCTCTCGTCCCATTTCTCCCGGCGCCGGCGCGACGAGATTTCGTTGCACTGGCAGTATTCAGGAATGGATACACTCGGCCACGAATATCCCGACCTGGAGCGCGGGCACGCTCCGATCGGATTCCCCCAATATCGAGTCGAGCTGGCGCGCCGGCTCGCGCTGACCGTGCCAGACCATCCGATGCTTTGCACACTGGCCGTGGTCGCGCAGACCGCGACAGGCGAGACCGTTGCGGGAAATTATATACAGCATTTCGTTTCGACGGGGCCGCTGCCGCTCCGGGACGATCGGGGTAAAACGCTCGTGCTCCGCCAGCGCGTCCAGGACTGGACCGTCTCCAACTGGACGGGCGGCCAGAGCAACCCCGAGGACGCGAAGAACCGTGGGTCGTGCTATGGATTCGGCACGGGATCCTTCGAGTGGCATTTCAGCGATCCAGCGTTGCGCGACCTCGGCAAGGCGCGGCGGCTCCGGCTGATTTGCGAAGTGTCCGCAGCGCGGCGGGATGAAACGCAAACGGACTCGCATCGCACGCCGACGGATTTCGAGCTGCTGCTCAATGACGTGCCCGTGCATCGTACGGTGCTGCCCGATCACCCGCACGATAGTCGCGGAGCCTTAAGTTATCTGCGAGGCGGCCGCGGCGCGTATGGATATTTGGTGCGCACGGCGATCGAGGATCAATTATTGCACAATGTCGCCTCGACGATCGGCGCGGACAACGTGCTGCGTTTCCGGTGCGAGGTGCCTGCGACCGGCACGGCCGGCGGCCTCACGGTATATGATTACGACTGCGGCCGCTTTCCCGTCGGCCTGACGCTGGTGCTGGAGTGGGAACAACCCTGAACCGCCAACCCCCGCGCCGC
Organism: uncultured Verrucomicrobiae bacterium; assembly: GCA_963800005.1. Classification (GTDB taxonomy): domain Bacteria; phylum Verrucomicrobiota; class Verrucomicrobiia; order Opitutales; family Opitutaceae; genus CAWCZH01. The sequence goes on along the minus strand of CAWCZH010000006.1, from coordinate 1,465,986 downwards.
CTTCCTTTATGTTTCGCAGTTTCTTCCTCGCCGGTTTTGAAGGCAGCACGGGCTACAATATACATCGCAACTGGTTCGACCAGATCGCGGCGACGCAGCACGAGCGGCACGTCGAAGAGGACTACGCGCGGATTCGCGCGGTCGGCATCCACGCCACGCGTGAGGCCGTGCGCTGGCCGCTCGTCGACCAGGGCGGCCGCTTTGATTTCAGCTCGGTCGACCCGTTTGTCCGCGCGAGCCGGCGACATCATATAGATGTTATCTGGGATCTGTTTCACTACGGCTTCCCTTCGGACGTCGACTTGTTTTCGCCCGAGTTCCCGCGGCGGTTCGCGAGGTATTGCGCGGCGGTCGCGCGGCACCTTTGTCCCGATCCCAATGCGGTGGCGTATTTCACGCCGATCAACGAGGCCTCGTTTTTTGCCTGGGCGGCGGGCGAGGTCGGTGATTTTGCGCCGCATTGCCGACAGCGCGGGCCGGAGCTCAAGGTCGCACTCGCGCGAGCTGCCATTGCCGGCATCAACGCGATCTGGTCCGTGCTGCCGCGGGCGCGAATCGTCAACGTAGACCCGCTCTGCCGCGTCGCCGCCCCGGTTGACCGCCCGGATCTCGCGGACGGCGTGGCCCGGTTCAATCGTGTTTCGGTTTTCGAGACGTTCGACATGCTCTGCGGCCGGCTGCGGCCCGATCTCGGCGGCAGCCGGCGGCACCTGGATATAGTCGGGGTGAATTACTATACGGACAACCAGTGGGAACTCGGGCCTCATAATATACCGCTCGCGGCGACCGATCCGCGCCGCGTCCCGCTCTCGCAGCTGCTATATAAAGTGTGGCGCCGCTACGGCGGTCCGTTTCTCATCACGGAGACGGCCCACAAGGGGGCGATGCGGCCCGAGTGGATGGACTATATAGCGCGCGAGTGCAGCCAGCTGCTGTCGGCCGGCGTGCCCCTGGCGGGGGTATGTCTATATCCGATCATCGGGATGCCGCAGTGGCATACGCCGCATCATTGGGAGCTGATGGGGCTCTGGGATCTCGTCGATCGCGACAGCGTGCTCCACCGGGAGATGTGCGAGCCGATGCTTCATGCGCTGCAGCTCGCGCAACGCTCGTGCGAGTCGCTCTATTTGGCGCAACGCTATATAGCACAGCCGCCGCTGCCGTTCCCCGTCATCCCGCGGCACAAGGCCGCCCCGAAGGTGGCGGCCCTCGCCGCGCCCGCGGCGTGAGCCGCCCGGAAGTGTCGCGAGCTGAGGATTGCGGCGGACAAATGAAGTTTGGGTTGAGAGACCGTCACGTTTTTGGCTTGGTCGAGTGGTGAGCGAAACCGTTTCCAGCTGCTGCGCCCCGAGCCGGCCCGCCGCCGCCGTGGCGCCTCTGAATATATTCACTCGCGCGGCCGGGGCCGTCCCGGCGGAGTTCGTGGAAATTCCAGAGACGAGTTTCTCGATGGGAAATGAAGCCGCCTACGGTTTCGCCGCCGATGGCGAGGGGCCGGTTCATACAGTGACTCTCCAGCGTTTTGCGATCGCGCCAACGTGTGTGACGAATGAACAGTTCGCCGCTTTTGTGCGCGCCACGGTATATATTACCGAGGCCGAGCGGTTTGGCTGGAGTTTCGTTTTCCAAGGCGACCTCCCCCCGAAGCTGCGGGAAAAACCCGGAATGCAACGCGCCGTCGGCACGGAATGGTGGTGCCGCGTGGAGGGCGCCAGGTGGAATCGGCCCGAGGGTCCCGGCTCGCACGTGAAGCAGCGCGGCGCGCATCCGGTCGTGCATGTGACCTGGAATGATGCCCAAGCGTATTGCGCGTGGAGCGGTCAGCGGCTGCCAACGGAAGCGGAATGGGAATGCGCCGCGCGCGGCGGCCTCGTCCAGCAGCCGTTCCCCTGGGGCGGTGAACTTCAACCCGGCGGCGTGCATCGCATGAACGTGTGGCAGGGGACGTTTCCCACGCACAACACCTGCGACGATGGCCACTACGGCCCGGCCCCGGCGCGCAGTTTTCCGCCGAATGAATTCGGACTATATAATATGACGGGGAACGTCTGGGAATGGTGCTGGGACTGGTTCGACCCGGGCTACTATATACTTTCGCCCTCGTCCGATCCGGTTGGCCCGGAAAGCGGCACGCGGCGTTGCATGCGCGGCGGCAGCTACCTGTGCCACGCGAGCTATTGCAATCGCTATCGGACCGACTCGCGCTCGAGCAACACGCCCGATACGAGCAGCTCGAATATTGGGTTCCGCTGCGTTTCCGATCTATAGTCGCACCGCGCGACGAAGGGACACGAAGTCGGTGGCGGACACGTCCGTGGCGCCGAGCGCGCTGCGTCGATTCGTCAAGGGAAGGTTAAACCGCTGTTTCGAGGGCATTTGAGCGTCGGCCGTGGGCCGTTTGCCTTGCCCGGGACTGGAGCGGCTGGCAGCTTTTTTTCCGAATCAGCTGCAGTCTGGCGCTCCCGTTCACCTCAACCTGACCGTGAAAAAATATTTCATATTACTCGTCCTCGCAGGCTTTTTCGGCGCCGCTCGGCTGCCGGCCCAGGACCTGCCGAAGAGTTTTGCAGAGCTGCACCTCACCGACGGCCGGGTGTTGACGAATGTACAGCTCGTCGGGTTTTCGCGTTCCGCGGTCATGGCCAAGTGGGACGGCGGCCGCGGCACGCTGGCCTATACACTTTTCCCCGAGTCGCTGCAGGATGGCCTCGCGAAGGCGAAGCCCGCGCCAGATTCGCCCGAAGACCAGGCGAAGGCCGATGCGGCGGCGAAGGAATATGCGGACAAGCTCCACGCCGCTGAGTTGAAGCGCCGGGCGGCCTCATCGATTTCTACGCCGGAAACGAAGGCAGCAACGCCGAACAAGGGCGGAACTTCCGCCGACGCGGTGAAAAAAGCGATCGAGGCGCACCAGGTGATCGTCGGCATGACCCACGAGCAGGTGGTTCAATCCTGGGGCAACCCGACGACGCGTATCCCCGCCCGCGGCCACGGCCGGGAAAAATGGATATATGAAGCGCGTTCGACGAGCGTGATTTTCGACCACAAGGGCCTCGTCGCGAACTCCGACGAGGAGCCGTAATCGAACCGCGAGCGGCGAGCCGCCGGCCGCCCCACCGCCCGGCCACATTTGAGGGACAAGGGCGCGCTGTATCCATGATTTGGATACGCAGTCGGATGAGCGGCGTCCAGCCTTCGACGATATATAGCTCTGGTATATAAGCGCGTGAACCGCGACATGGCGGCGCGGAGCCGGGCGCGAAATCGGGGCAAAAAAAAAGAGCTCCCAATGGGAGCTCTTCGTCCGACCGGCGGCTTCACGCCGCCGCGCCATTATATTAGATCAGTTTGTTCAGCGCCAATAGCCGTAGACGTATACGTGTTCGCGGCCGCGGCGTTCCCAATGGGCGGCGACGTAAACCTGCGTGGCCGGGGGCGGGATTTCCCAATGGCCGGACGCCCATGTATAACTGGAGCCGTTGAACGCCCAGTAGCCGGGCACCCAAAAGGCGTTGGGCGAAGGCGCGGCGGGAATCACCGTCTCCTCCTGCGGGGGGGGCGGCGGCGGCGGCGGATCCTGCTCGACGACGATGGGACGCGGGCCGGCACCATAGACGGTGCCTTCCTGGATATCTTTGCTATTACCGATGGCACCGCCGGCGAGAGCGCCAGCGGTGCCGCCGATGAGGGCACCAGCGAGGCCATTCCGGCCGCCGCTGTTGTTGCCGATGATGGCGCCTGCGAGCGCTCCAATCGCGCCGCCCGTGACCGCACCCTGCTGGGTGTTCGGACCCGTGCCTACGCAACCGCCACAGAGGGCGGCCGCAAGTGCCAGGGAGATTGCGACAGAACGTGATTTATTCATGACTGAGGAAAAGACGCCGCGAGACGCGCTGGATTACCGGCGAAACCCGCCGTGGAAGCCACCGCCGTGAAAACCACCGCCGTGGAAACCGAACCCGATCCCCACCGAGACCGGGAAGCCCCAGCCGTAGCCGTAGTACGGATAACCGTAACCATATCCGTAATAGGGATCAGTATATACCACCGTCGGGCTGGAATATACCACGCTCGGAGCCGCCGAAGTCGGCGTGACGACAGTCGTACCGTTCGTCACGGCGCCATTGCCGGCGGTCGGCAGCACTTGATAGGCGACCACGGTCTGCTGGCCGGAATTGGTCCGGTAGGTGACCGTGATCTGGTTTCCCGTCTGGTCCATCCGCTCGATGGTCGCGCCCTGGGCAGCAGCAGCGTTCGTGAGCTCCTGCGCGCTAGGCAACTGGGGTGTATAAATCACGCGCGAGACCGTCTGAGGACGGCTGGCGGCAGCAGCCGCGGCCGGGGCGTTCGAGTTGAACGTCGCGGCGGCAGCGTCAGACTGGCCCTGGGCAAAGCCACCGGTGGCGAGCCCGGCAAGGCCGAGAAGAGTAGCGATTGCAATTTTCATGGGAGTGTTATTTGCGAAATGAGACAATTAGCTGCGGAAAAAAGTGCCATTTTTTTGAGAGAGCCCTGTTTTCCAACTCCAGTGCTCCGAGCGACTTCGTACGCCCGACGCCCCGGAATCCACCAACAACCTTGTGACAGGGCTGGATAAACGCAAATTGTTGCCAGACCTCCAAGAGCCATCTTACTTCCCAAGAGGCGCTTACAGCACTCGCAGTCGCGCGACAGAACGTGGCTGGAAGCCCCGCTGCCACTCGCCCGGCGCCGGCGTTTGCCGGCTGACCACGAAAGCGATCGGCGCGGCCTCTCACGCGGCCCGGCCGCGCGCTCGCATCCTGCCCGCTCGACCGCGCCCGACCTATATATTCGGCGACGCGGACGCCGGCGTGCTCCGCGAATTCACTGCGGCCGGGCCGCGGCCGGCGCCGCCGGCACGGGTTTCCGGTGCAGCCAATGATATAGCTTCAAAGTATATATCCCGCCGGGCTGCTTCCGAAACGAATTGCACAGGCTGTCGATCGAGCCCTCCGCGAACAGCAGGAAATTATATATCCGGTTTCCATGCCGGCCCGCGAGCTGCTGAAACGTCGTGCTCAGCGCCCACCGGATATATATCAACCCTCCCAAGCGCCGGCCGTGTACGTTTTGAAAAACGCGCCGCTGGTTGCGGACCGCATAATATTGCTTCCACGCGCCGGGCCACGGGATGCCCTGCCGATCAAACGCCGGTGGATGATAGAAGACCGCGCGCGGAATCGTCACGACGGGAAATCCCTCCTTGATGGCCCGCGTCATATATTCCACCTCGTCCCCCCAGATGAACAGCCGCCGATCCGGCAAGCCGATCTGCTGCACCACCTCCGCACTGATCAGCGTGCCGTTGAAAAGCGACGCCACGCCGAAGATCACATCGTAGCGGGTCATGTCCGTGACCTTCCTATAACTCCGATTCGCGCGTTCTACATAGAATGCGAGCTCGCTCGGATCGCGGTTGCTCACCGACATGCAGTTCCGGATCGCCGGCCCAATATCCGGCGGCTCGAGCAACGCCGCGAGCGCGCCGGGAGTGGCGACACAGTCGTCGTCCATGCACCAGATCCAGTCGTGGCCTCCACGATAACCCGCCTCGATGCCGGTCGCGAATCCGCCCGCACCACCCAGGTTCGCCTGGCGGATCACCTGCAGCCCCTGCTGCTGCGCGAGCCAGACGTCCGTGCCGTCCGTGCTGCCATTGTCGACGACAATGATCGCCGCGAGCGGCGCTGTCTGCTCGCGCACGCTGGCGATGCAGCGCCGCAAGTCGGCGAGGCGGTTATAGGTAACGATGACGGCGACGACCTTCATGCTAGGAAAAAATGGATTGGACTCGGGCCCGCGTGAACGCGACCGCCTCGTGAAAATAGGAGCGCTGCAGCACCGGATACCCGCGCCAGGACAAGTATATATACATCGCGACCGTGATATATAGTTCCGCGATCACCCACGCCCACGCCGCGCCGAGGTCCTGGTACCGGTGGATGAGAATTATATTCAGCGCGATGCCGAGGACGGAGCCGATCGCGGTGATCACGAAAAAGGCGCGATCCATCCGCAGGTTGAGCATGGTGTGAAAACCGAGCAGGTTGCTCAGCCCGATCGTGAGCGTCAGCACCGCCACGATTCGCAGGATCGGGATCGCGTCGCGAAACCGCTCTCCATATAGGATCAATATAAAGGGCCGGGCGATCGCGGCGAGCCCGAGCGAGAGCAGGCCGAGGCCGATCAGCACGGGAAACACGGTCGTGCGCACGACGCGCATGCCTTCGTCGCGACCCTTGCCGAACGCGTGCGCCACAATCGGGAAGAAGGCCTGGTTGAGCGCGAGCCCCACGAACGAACGCGCGAGGCTCTCGAGCCTCGTGCCCGCCGCGAAAATGCCCACGCGGTACGGATCACTCATGAGCCCGAGAATGAAGACGTTCGAACTCGCATAGATTGTGATCATCAGTGACGAGAAGAAAATCGTGCTGTCCTCGCGGAACCGCACCCCGAGCCGCGCCCAGCTTGGCCACGCGAACGTCACGTGAAACCGCCGCACCCCGACATAGAGCGCGCCAATGCTCACCAGCACCTGGGCGACGCTGATCGAGAGATTTTGATATATATAGTCGTCGGGCCGGCGGATGAACGCGAAGACAGCGAGCGTGAACAGCAGCTTCACGGCGAGATTGCAGACCGCCACGCGGCCGAGGTCCTCCATGGCTTGATATAACCAGATCGGGAAGAGCACGATGCCCACGCAGCTCAGGTATGTGCAGACATGCAGCCAGAGGTGCTCGCGAAAGCTCGGCACGCCCAGCGTTACCCCCGCAAATATGATCGTCGATAAAGCCCAGAGAAGCGTCTTGCCCGCCATGACCTCGCTGAAGATCTGGCTGACGAACGCCTTGTCCTCGCGCCGCGCGGCGATCGCGCGCACCGCAGCCATCTCGAAGCCGTAATTTATCAGGAGCGTGAAATACGTTATATAGGCCTGCGAGAAACTCAGCAGCCCCAGCCGCTCCGGCCCGATCACGCGCACCAGGTACGGCACCGTGAGCAGCGGCAGCAGCATATTCGCCATATGCACGCTGAAGAGCGACGCAACGTTCACGGCGAACCGCCGAAAAACGCGCGGTGAATCCCCTGCTGTGGTTGGCGCGGGGGGACGTGGCGATTCCGTGGTGGTCACGCGCGCCTCCTGCGGTTGCGAATGCGGGTGCGGAAGCTCAACGCGCGAAGGTGCATTCAATAATCCGGTGACCGGTGATTGGGACCGGGATTTCCCGCACGACGTTCACCTGTCCGTCGCGCAAATAGTGTTCCATCAGGAATACCGCGCTTTCGTCCACGCAGTAGAAGTGCGGATAATTCGCCGCGTTGAACTCCGCGGGGCGCACCACGTTCTCCACGCCGTACTTCTCGCGCAAGGCGTCGAGAATTTTATATTCCACCGTAGCACCCAGTATATTGCCGGGCCGCGAAACACTGTCCCAGTCGAGGAGATAACGCACGTCGGCGGATTTATCCTGCAGCCAGATCGGCAGCATATAGTCGGCGGACTCGACGAACACGGGATACCGCGGAGACAGCGCATCTATATAGGGCACGATGCCCGAGGGGAACAGCACGAGCTTCCGATTCTGGTAAAAGAGAAACGCGCCGAACACGACGAGGTAGCCGGCGAGCGCGGGCCACAGCCAGCGCGCCGCAGGCCGCACCGGCGCGGTCCCACCCTCGCGGCTGCCCCCGAATATATAGACCAGCATATACAGCAGCAGCAGGTGGCTGGGCCAGAGATACCGGCTGAGAAACACGGACGTGTGAACGAACGACACGACCAAAGCCATCACGATGGTGCCGAAGTATATGAAGCCGGCGAAGAGGAAGAAAATGGTGGCCCCATCCGAGGCAATCGCATCAAACCCGCGGCGGAGGCGCGGCCCGGCGACCGCAATATACAACACCGGCACCAAGACGAAGCGCAGCACCGGGATCACACCGTGAAGGTGGGCCCGCTCGAATCGCGAAGAAAACGTGGGCGCGAGGTCGCCCACCGTGCCGAAAAACGTGCGGATCGTGGGCAGCGGAATCCACGAGTGCGGAAGCCCCGCCTGCGCCTGGATCCGAAACTTCGGAAACCACACCAGCAGCCAAATGACGACCACCAAGGCGTGCGAAACGAGCGGCCAGAAGTAACGGCCCTGCCGGGACCACAGCCACCAGAGCGCGAAAAACGCGCCGGATGCCGCGAGGTAAAACAGGCCAAAATTGTGAGCGAACGCGAGCAGCACTCCCGTCACGAAATGCCACACGAGCCGGGAGCGCTGGGCTGGCGCGAGCAGCAGCTGATGACAGGCGATGAAATATATAGCGCCGATGGCAAGGAAGAGCGCGTACGAGCGGATTTGCGTCGAGAGGGTGAAATTCAGGTACGTGAGTCCCACGACCAGCGTGAACCAGAAGAAGTTGCCCAACGGCGAACCCACCCACCTCGTCGTATATCGATAAAATCCCGCGACGCTCGCGGCGAACAACACCACCGAAAGCGCGCGCAACGCCAGGAATCCCGGATGCCCCAGCTGCTCGACCAGCCAGTATATATTCACAAACAACGGCGGGTTCGCGTCCATCCCGCTCACCACCGCATCATTCATATGGTGGAGCGACGGATCCGAGATCAGTGTATAGCTCAGCACCTCGTCCATCCACAGCCAGTTCGGCTTGAACCCGAGGGACACGGTGATGCTAATCGCCAGCACCGCAAAAATTGCGAGGGCGAGAGTTCGCGCGGAAGGACGCGCCTGGGTCATCGCTGACGACGAGGTATCATGGGCCGGTGCAGACGCAGCCCCTGCCGCTTGGTTCCCGCCCCTCCCCCGCCGAATCAGCCCGCGACAACCGCCCACAGGCCGGTCTGGCGGCTTCAGGACGCCCGCGCCCCATCTAGCCGGGCCCGGGCACTCCACCAGCAAATCGCTTGACCAGCGCCGCTTGGCGACACGGGCGCCCATGGCAACCTTGGGCGGGCAGCGAGTATTTCATATAAGTCCGCCCGTGAGAATCGCGGAAAAACAAACCGTGTCTTCCGAGCCTGATCCCGCCCTCAGGCAAATCCCTTGCGGCGCCTCCGGTGAGTTCAGAACCCACTGGGTGAATTATATATACAGCCAGTAAACGACATACCGTTTCAACCGGATTTCACGGACGTCAATAGCGGGCTTGCCGGGGGGCTGGGGCGCAAATCCGGCCCGGGGCTGCGTGCCGCTATACTTAATAGAACGACGGGGCCGTACTTATCCCCGGGAAAGAGCGGACGCGGCGGGGAGGTTCTGATTCCGGTCGGTTCCTGCATCCTTTATATATATATCCGGAGTCGCACCGCTAATGCGTGCACCGACCGAACGCGCAAGGCACGGTCGCGGCGGCGCCAGCCACGGGGGAACGCGCGTTTCGCCGACCGCACCTAGAAACGGTAGGAGAAACCCAGCGAAACGACGGGATAATATTGGAAGGGGCGAAGATCCTTTTGCGCTTTCGCCACCTCAGCGCCCAAGTCGGACTGGAAAGCCGCAGTGCCGACCACACTGCCGATCGCGGTCTCGCGTAGTTTCGGCGAGCCCTGGAAGATCACGCCCAAATCGAAGGCGACCGACCAGCGGTGGTCGTGGCTCACCGCATTACCATAGCCGATCCCGGCGTACGGCGCCGCCTGGTTGAATTCCGCCCGGCCCGCCACGCTGCTCACCTGGATATTGCTATATACAGTGCCGTTGATCGTGAACGTCGCACCCGCCGCCGGGACGCCGGTCAGCGTGACCCGGTTCTCGTTCAACAAGCCGCCCGCCGAAACGCGAAAGCCGCCCCCGCCCGGATGATAGTCGAGCAGCGCCGTCGCCGAGGCCAGCTCGAGCTTCGCGTGATAATCTATATTACTCGGCGTCCGCGAAAATATATAGTCGAACGCATTGCCGCCAAGTCGAAGATTCATCTCCGAAGCGAGCGGGAACGTGAGCTCGCCGCCGGCGCCGAGCGTGCCGGCCTTGAGGGTGAGTCCGACGTCCGCCCACGCCGCGGGCGCGAGCAGGACCGGGATCAGGAACGACGAGAGACGCAACCGGAGGTTGGCGAGTTTCATATAAGCGCGCGGTCCCGAGGTCGCGCAGGCGCGGCCGTGGACGAGCCGCTATATATTGCCCGGCGACGCTGGCGTGATCGCATCGGGGGAATTATGGAGGGGGCGCGGGGCGGATCGCGGCGGCGGCGGGCGATTTCCCGAACGTTCGCGATTGGCGTTCGCCGCATTCCCGCCCATGGTCGGCCGCAGATGATCACGTTGCGCGACGCGCGCTGGACCCGCTTCGACCTGCACGCGCGACTGCCCTTTCGCTATGGCGTCGTCACGATGACCTCCATGCCGCACCTGCTGCTGCAGCTCGATTTTGAAATCGACGGCACCCGCGCCCGGGGACTCGCTGCGGAGAATCTGGCGCCGAAATGGTTCACGAAGGATCCCGCGGGATCACTCGTGAACGAACAGGAAGCGATGCTCGCAGTCATCCGCGGTGCTGTGCGCGATGCGCAGAACGTGCGCGCGCCGTCCGTTTTCCGTTTCTGGCGGGAACTGACCCGGCCAACCGAGTCGTCGTCGGCGCCAGCGGTGCCGCCGTTGCTGGCGCAACTCGGCACCTCGCTCGTGGAACGCGCCCTGATCGACGCGTTTGTCCGTCGCCACGCTATATCATTTGCCACCGCGATTCGGGACAACCGTTTCGAAATCGATCTCGGTGAATTGCGCCCCACCCTTGCGGGCAGCCAGCCGGCAGACTGGCTGGCCCCGCCGCAAATGCACGCCATCCTGCGCCACACCATTGGTTTGAGCGACTCGCTGGAATCCGGCGACGTCGCCCCGGGGGAACGCCGCGCGGACGGGCTGCCGCAGACGCTCGAGGAATGCATCGCTGTATATAGACTGCAGCATTTCAAAATCAAAATCGCCGGCGACGCCACCGACGCGCCCCGCCTCACGCGTCTCTGGCGCATTTTGCAGAATCGATGCGACCCGGAACGCCTCGCGTTTTCCATCGACGGGAACGAATGCTTTCGTGACGCCAACGCCGTCGCCGCGCATCTCCGGCCGATCCTGGCGTCGCTCGGAGACGCGTTTGTCCGGCGCATCCTCTGTATAGAGCAACCGCTGCACCGGGAAGTCGCACTCACCGAAAATTTCCGCGAGCTACGTCGGAGCTGGCCCGATCATCCCGCGGTCATAATCGACGAATCCGACGCCGGCCCGGGCAGCCTGCCGGCCGCGCTGGCGCTGGGGTATGCCGGGACGAGCCACAAAAACTGTAAAGGCGTGCTGAAGAGCCTCGTGAACGCGTGCCAACTCGCGCAGCTAAAGAAATCGGGAATGCAAACTTTGCTGACGGGCGAGGATTTGACGACGCTCGGGCCAGTCGCGTTGCTGCAGGATCTCGCAGTGCAGGGAGCGCTGGGGATCTCGAGCATCGAGCGCAACGGGCATCATTATTTCAACGGGCTCGACGGATTCCCCGCCGAGATGCAGGAGTTCGCGTGGCGGCAGCACCGGGACATATATGAAGAGCGCCCAGGGGCGTCGCCCGCGGTGCGAATTGCCGATGGAAGGATCTCGCTGGCCTCGGCCGTGGCGGCGCCGTTTGGATATAGCAGAAATTTTCCCGAGCTGCCGCAGGCGGCCGCTGTATGAAACGCGTTTCCCGGGTTTGGCGCGGGCTGTCCGCTTATATACTTCTTCTCGGGGGGTGGCTCCTCCTGGCGGTGGCGGCCCGGGGGCATGGGTTGACGGTGACGCGGGTGGAGGCGTCGTTTGTGGTGCGCGGGCGGCTGGACGTTATCATCGAGATCGACCTCAGTCCCATGTTGGATTCCGCCGATGCGTATTATGAACTCGCGCAGGCCTCGCGGCCGGAGCAGGCGACGCGCATCGCGGCGCTTCAGGGGCCGATCCAGACGGCGCTGCAATTATATATTGGAAACGAGCGGCTGATCCTTGCGCCGCAAGGGTTTGCGCTGCCTCGCCTTTCACGCACGGACTTTTCGGACCCGGCGCAGGACAAGTTCACCACGCTGCTATATACAGCGGTGCTGCCGGTCTCGGGTGAGCCGATTTTTCTCCTGGTGCCGCCCGGTGCGCGCCTCGAGCATCCGGTGGGCTTGACTGTGCACGTTCCCGCGGCGCACTATACCACAACCTGCTGGCTGGAAGACGAAAGCGGCGAGAGCGATCGCATTGATTGGCAGGCGGTGCTGCCCGCGCGACTGCGCCCGGCGGCCGCGCCAAGGCGGGACGGAGCTCCGTGAGCGGTCCCGGACCCCGGGAGCCGGTTTCATATAGCACTATATTTCAGCAACCAGCGCGCCGGCGCGTCTGCAGGTTGCTGGGGCACAAGAGTTAGTGGGATTCGCCAATATACGCGCTGCATATAGCATTTTTTTTACCGTGCGCGCTCTCTAGGCAATTCCCTTATACGCACATAGGGCACCCGGGGGCTTTCCGAACTTGTCGCGGCAGTGTCCGTCTCCACGCTCCTGCAAGAAGCCGTTCTCCTATATAATTTATCCGGGCGTCGCTTCACTGCAGATAAAAAAACCGTCTATGAACACTAATATGCTAGTTCGTCGAGCCGGAGCCTTCACGGGTGCCGCTCTTCTATCGTTGGGGCTCGCGCCTGCGGCGAAGGCCATTCCTCTTACCTGGGTCGACGGACCGCAAGCGGGTCAGGCGTTCCAAGGTGGCGCGATCGTCATCAAAGCCGTCAACTATGACACGGGGTCGTTATATAACGGCATCACGGTCGGCACGTCCATCGGCTACTCGGGCAGCCCGGGCGCCGGTGTGGCCGCCGGCGTGACGGCGCTCAACGCCGACCAGGCGCGCGGCGAGCTCGGGCCTTCCGGTGCGAACTACGGCCCGGCCTCGGGTGAGGACAACTGGGGTATCTTGAACATCACCCAAATCCTCGCGACCGCTTCGGACGGTGTGCTCCATACGATCTACAGCCCTTTGGCCGATCCGTTTGAGCTGACCGGTATCTTCTACGGTGAGCAGGATTATTACCTGAACCAGGTGACCGCTGGCAGTGGTTCGGCCTTCGCGGGCCAGATCATCGACGGCACCGGCTTCGGCCTGAATATCTACGAGGATCCCTCGAAGAATTTCAGCCAGACCGCCGGCCCGAACGGCCGCACCGGCCAGTCCGCCTACACCACCGCGACGGATGGCACCCTCGTCCTCAGCCTCCTGTCGACGCCTGGCTTCATCAACGCCAACGGCACGAACGGTGGCAGCGCGACGGAGTTTGAATCCAACACGGGCAATACCGGCTACGCCGCGTTGAACGTCGTCGGCGGCGATGCCGCCACGGTCGCCCAGTTCAACACCAACGACATCGGCTTCGGAGGTTCCTTCGGAGCTGGGTTCACGCCGGGTATCGCGGGGCAGACGTCGACGGACGTTTATCTCTCGTTCACCTCGACGCAGGGCACGAACGGTTGGGATGTCACCAGCAATGACCCGCTCCTTGCGGACGTCATGACCCCGGTGCCGGAGCCCTCCACGTACGGCATCTTCGGAGCGGCCGCCCTCGCGGGCTTCGCTGCGATCCGCCGTCGCAAGCAAAAACTCGCCACCGTCTAAACGACGTTCTGGCCCGAGCGCGGAATCCTCCGGGATTCCGCGCTTTTTTTTGCCCGGAAATTTGCTTGTATATGATCCTGTATATAGCGGATCATCCAATATATAGCGAACCCAGCCCCGTTGACCACGCCCGGAATAGACAGCGCCCTCGACGTTTTCCACCAAGCTGCCGCCCGCGTACCCGCGTATCAGGCGCTGTTGCGCGAGGCCGGGATCGCAGCCGGCGACATTCGCTCGCCTGCTGATTTCGCGCGGCTGCCCGTGCTGCGCAAGCGGGATACGTTCCAGCGCTTCGGCCTGCCCGCGCTCTGCTGGGATGGGGAGCTGGGCCCGCTCAGCTCCGTGCTCACGAGCTCAGGCCACTCCGGAAATTTTGCGTTCGGCCTGAACTCTATCGAAGCGGGCGCCGAAGCCGCAGCGTGGATCGACGACCAGCTCGATATATTATTCCGCGTCCGTGAGCGGCCCACCCTTCTCATCAATTGCCTCCCGATGGGCGTGAAGGTGCCTACGAAGGCCTGTACGCTCGCCGAGACGAGCGTGAGACCCGACATGGCCGTGGCGCTCGTGCGGGCCTTGGGCGCGCAATATAGCCAGATTATATTCGTCGGTGAGACGGCGTTCCTCAAACGCGTGCTCGAGCTCGGCCGATCAGCCGGCCTCGATTGGCCTTCCTATTGCGTGCACCTCATTGTCGGCGAGGAGACGCTGGCGGAAAACGCGCGGATTTACCTGGAGGGCCTGCTCGGCATCCGACCCGGCCACTTCGACCGCGGCATTATATTCTCCTCGATGGGCGTCGCCGAAATCGGCCTCAACCTATTTTCCGAAGTCCCACCCGTCGGCCCGATTCTCCAGCTGCGTCGCGCTCTGCACCTCGACCGCGCATTACGCGAGTCACTGCTCGGGCCACGACGCTGGGTGCCATCGTTTTTCATATACGACCCGCGACGCCTGTATGTGGAATTCGACGACGCTGGCCGCCTGCTCGTCACCACGCTCGACCCCCGGCAACGCATTCCGCTGCTGCGCTACGCCACCGGCGACGTCGGCGCGCTCTGGCGTCATGACAAAAAGTCCGCACCGAATGCGGACAAGATTCCGTGGGAGGCCCTCGAGGGCTTGCCTCTCGTCGTCATCGAAGGGCGCGGCGAGCATGCTCTCGCGGGCTCCACCCCCGTCCACCCCGAGGCCGTCAAGGAGGGACTATATAGTTCCGCGGAATGCGCAGCGCACACGACCGCCAATTTTCGCCTGCGCTCCGGTCCCGAGCGCGCGACCCTTCGCGTTCAGCTCGCGCCGGGCATCGACCCGAGCCCCGAGCTTACCCGCCGGTTTCACACGGCGCTCGCCGAGTATATAGCGGCGCCGTTCGAACTTACGTGCGAACCGTATGCGACGTTTGGCGACGGGATGAGTTTGGACTACGAACGGAAATTCGCTTACTTGGATTTGTAACCGAAACGGCCTTCACAGCGTCGTCGACGGCATGGAACGCCCGGGGCAATTCAACCGGCAGGCTGCTTGGACGATAATTATCGTCGGTGGCGAAAAACGGATTCCGCGTCACCGCCGCGAACATCTCCTGCCCCCAGCGGCGATAGAGCACGCGCAGCTGCATCGGGGAACACTCCGCGAGTACATTGCGCTCGATCACAAACAGTTGCTCGAGGAATTCCGGATTCAGAAATTGCCGGCGCGCATTGTCGGCCCACGTCGCAACGAGCGAAAGAAACGGATTCGTGACCGCGAGAAAGTCATGGATGAAAGTTTCAGTGGCGGAGAGATCCGCCTGGCGCTCGCGGTACCGCTCGACCGGGAGACCGACGCCGATCACGGGATCGGCGATCTTGTCGGAATAACTCCGCTCGCTCGCGATGCCGCAGAATCCGATCAGTTCATAAAAGCCCAGATGGCTCGGGCTGACTGCCGCGATTGCCTGGTCACAGCCACGCGCCAGCGCCGTCGCGATGGCGCAGCGCATCAGCTCGGTGGGAATTGCAGACTGTCTATATTCCGACGCCACGGCCTGGTTCGTCACCTCGCAAAGCTTCTGCCCCGCGTGACGCAGGTCGTCCAACTCGCGCCGGAACGCTTGGTCCGCCGGAAGTCCGAGCTCGACGGAATCACAGACGACACTCAGCACGCCCACGACGCGGCCCTCGACCTTCGCCACAAATGTCGCCGTCTCGGAGGTCGTTTCGAAAATGCGCAGCCGGATGCCCGACGGCTCGGGTTCGATGAAGCCCGTGCCCAAGTATATATCGTGCACGAGGCGGTACGCCTGCCTCAGATCGTCGAGGGTGCTCGCGCGTTCAATTGTCGCTCCCATGGTATCCGCACCAAAGAGGCCGATCCGCCGCAGCAACGCCAGTTTGCGTTCCGCGCTCGCGCCGGCGGCCTTCCGCCCTTGCGACGTCGTGCTGCCCTGCCGCGCGGGAGGATTGACCTCCGCGACACTATATACCTCGTCTTCACGGTCCGGTCCGGATACATCAGCGTCCGTCGGACTTTCCAGCAACGTTATCGAGTTCATCGTCAGCTTTTTTTTCGGTTGCAGTGTTGTGATCGGCGGAACGCACCGAGCGCCCGCTTCCACGCGTTCTTTGCGTCACAAAGCAGCGCGCGCGACAATCAAAAGTTTTGCGAAGTGCATCCTTTGACGGATTTTTGCCCGGCAAAACGCACGATTTTTACCTCTGAAAACCGATAAACGCTTGGACGGCGAAAAATTATATATACTTTTAAATATCGCCAATTCGCTCGAGTATATAGGGATATCACTCCAGTCCGCCGCACCGGCCGCCTTGGCATCAAAAACCCCGATTTTTTTCGCGGGAAATCCCTGAACAATGAAAAAAATTCGCCCGGCCCGGCCCGTCACGCGTACCTCCGAGCGATCGTGAATGGCGAAAATTTTTGCTATCGAAAATATATAGGTTGGCAACAGCCCGCGCGTAATTCTGTAAGTTGCTTCACTCCAACCACCGGCCGCGCATCACGAGAGTGAAAAATTTTGCGCGAGGATTCGTTTCGTCAAAATTTAAAATCCTTCTGGTGACGCCGTCCATTATCCGCGGTTTTCGCTGCCGCAAACTAGCCGTTGATGTGCATCGGTTTGCCCGCCGCAAAGCAGGCTGAGGTAAAGCCCCCAGATTCCCGAACCCGTTCAAAATGTGATCGGGTCTTCTTCGGTTTTTGTCGTCGAACTTCGGAAAGCGGCAAATTGCGCTGCCGAGACGTTTTTTACATTTGGACAGCGGTATTTTTTCGTCGCAGAGGCCGGAAAATCACCGGTTTCGCTCCTTTCTCGGCGAGGACCACCAGCCACGTCCGTCTGCTCGAAATTGGCGCGTCGCCTCTGAAATCGCTCGGGACTTTTGCAAATCCCTGCGGGGTCAGGCACCGGTCCATCTTTCGCCGGTCAGATGCATCTCGCCGAACGCCCCTTCCAGCGCGGCTCCTATGTTCCATCCTCTCCCGCTTCGAGTGCTTCTCGTTCTCGGGGTGATTTCCGGGTCCTTGTTTGCCCAGGAAAATGCCCCTGCGTTGATGAACGCCACTGCCGTCCAGCTCCTGCCCACCGCGTACGGCCCCGTTCCCGGCCTGGGCACGATCCAGACTATATTCAGCACTTACAACGGCGCGGCCGGCCCGCTGCTATATGATTCGGCCCACGGCAACGTCGTGAGCGGCGAACTCCGACCCCGCGCCGGCGCCGCCGGCGTATATGAAGGCGGCTACCAGCAGCAGAGCCAGACGTCCGTCGTCGACTTCGGTTCATATACCGTGAACGTGCCGCCGACAGATGCGGACGGCGACGGCATCCCGGATGTCCTGCAATATAATCAGGCGGGAAACTTCACCGCGACTGGCACCGCGTTCAGCGCGCCCACCGGCCTGTCGTTCCCCATCTCCATCCAATTTTTTCGCGCGGCCAACAGCGCCGTCGGCAGCTATACACTCACGACCACCAGCGCCGCGGGCGTCGCCAGCTCCGCCACCGGAAATTTCCAGCTCGCCTCCTACTCCGGCTCGATCAGCTACGCGCGCGGCGCCGGCGCCGGCAACTCCCTCTCGTTCTCCATCGCGCGCATCTCGGCGGGCACCACGCCGCTCCTCGGCACGACTTCATATACGACGTCCGGCGACAGCCAGCTCTCCTACGCTCCCTGCACCATCCTCGACGCCTCCGGCAACAGTTATAGCGTCAAGGCCGGCACCCTCACCCGGTCCGGTAATATATACCGCGGCACCCTTTCGCTCGTCGACGGCCAGCCGCAAACCTATTGGCCGGACTTCACCGATTACCAGATCGTCATCACGGATCCGAACGACGCCGACAAAAACGGCATCCCGGATCTGACCGACCCGAGCGCCGTCCCCGCCGGCGTCACCACGCCGGTCATCGTCACCCAGCCCGTCTCCATCACCGTCGCTACCAACGCGACCGCGGTCTTCTCTGTGGTGTCCACCGGCGGCACCACGTTTCAGTGGAAGAAAAATGGCGCGGCCGTTTTTGCGCCGAACAGCCCGCTCCTCGTGATCAGCGGCGCCACGGCCGCGAACGCCGGTTCCTATACGTGCACGATCTCGAATTCGAGCGGTTCAGTGACGACGGCAGCGGCGACGCTGACCCTCTCATCGGTGGTGGCGGTCACCGGCACCGGCGATGGTTTTGGAAGACCACTCGCGATTTCGACGCGCGGCAATGTCGGCACGGGCGACAATGTATTGATCGCCGGCTTCATCCTCGAGGGCGCGACGGCACGCACGGTTTTGGTGGAGGCCTCGGGTCAGGGGCTGCCGGATCCGAAGCTGGAGCTCTACGCCTATATCAACGGGGCCAATGTGAAGATATATGAAAACGACGACTGGGGCGGCGACCAGCAGATTTCGAACGTTCGCGCTGCGGTCGGCGGCCCGCCGCTCGCTCCGAAGGATTCCGCGCTGCTGCTGACCCTCCAGCCCAACGTGCCCTACACCGCGATCATGAGCGGCTCCGGCCCCGTGAACACCGGCATCGCGCTGATCGCCGTCTACGGCGTGCCGTGAGCGATACCTGCATATAGTATATATATAGTATTATATATACTATATGGCGAGCGGTAGATTAGGGTGGTTTACCACGGATTGCATCAAACCGGCTCGGATTTCACTCGGAAAAAGACAGGGCTCAAACCCTGTATATTCCGAGTGTAATCTGTATTCGGCTTGATGAAATCCGTCGTAGAAAAAGCGCCACGCCCACTCACCACCCCCGCATCGCCTGATCGGCCCTACTGGCAGGCTTCGCAGATTTCCCCGTTGCGCATCGCCTCGATCGAGCAGGCGGTTTTTTCGGCCGCTGTATATTCGCGGGGCATGCCAGGCAGCGTCGCCGTCACCGGCTCCGTCACGGCCACGGGCGCCGCAGCGGCCGCAGTGCCCGGCGCGTGGCTTCCGCCGACGTCACCGCTATTCAAGCCGCCATCCTGGCCTTCCTTCACGGCTCCGCGCACTTCCTTCTTCACCGCAATCGTTGCCTTCTCGATGTTCGAAGCACCCAGGCTGCGCAGATAATATGTCGTCTTTAGCCCGACGTGCCACGCCTGCCGATACATATGGCTCAGCGTCTTCAGGTCGGGCGTCTTGATCCACAGGTTCACCGACTGCGACTGGTCGATCCACTTCTGGCGACGCGCCGCGGCGTCGATGATCCATTTGAAGTCGATATCGAACGCCGTGAGATACTTTGCCTTCAGGTCCGCCGGCACGGCCGCTATATCCTTCAGCTCGCCGTCAAAATATTTCAGGTTGTCGATCATCTCCTGATTCCACAGCCCGCGCGCCTTCAGGTCCTTCACGAGGAACGGATTTAATACAATGAACTCGCCCGAGAGGTTCGACTTCACGAACAGGTTCTTATACGTCGGCTCGATGCACGGCGACGTCGCCGTGATGTTCGAGATCGTCGCCGTCGGCGCGATCGCCAGCACGTTGCTGTTGCGCATGCCCTGCTTCGCAATCTTCGCGCGCAGGGGCATCCAGTCGAGCCGGCCGCCACGCGGAACATCCACCGGCACGCCGCGCTCCTGCTCGAGCAGGTCCACCGTGTCCTGCGGCAACAGCCCGCGATCCCACTTCGAACCCTTATATGAAGAGTACGCACCGCGCTCCGCCGCGAGGTCAGAACTCGCCTCGTACGCATAATACGCGATCGCCTCCATCGCCTCGTCGTTGAACTCGACGGCCTCCGGCGACGCAAACGCATGCCCGCGCATATATAGAGCGTGCGCCAGCCCCATCACACCGAGGCCGATCGGACGATGCCGCTCGTTCGAGCGCCGCGCCGCTTCCGTCGGATAAAAGTTTATATCAATGACGTTATCGAGCGCGCGCACCGCCGTGCGGATGGTTTCGCGCAACTTCTTGTGGTCGATCGCCCCATCCGGGAGGAGGTGCGTCTCGAGGATGATCGAGCCGAGATTACATACCGCCGTCTCGTCCTTCGAGGTATTCAGCGTGATCTCCGTGCAGAGGTTCGACGAATGGATGACGCCGACGTGATCCTGCGGCGAACGCACGTTGCAGGCATCCTTGAACGTGATCCACGGGTGACCCGTCTCAAAGATCAGCGACAGCATCTTTTTCCAGAGATCGAGCGCCTCGACCTTTTGCCCATGAATCTTCCCCTCGTCCGCCAGCTTCTCATAGCGGATATAGGCTTCCTCGAAACGCTGGCCGTACAAATCGTGCAGATCCTTCGTCTCGTTGGCGCGGAACAGCGTCCACGTGCCACGCGCTTCCATGCGCTTCATGAACAGGTCAGGAATCCAGTTCGCCGTGTTCATATCGTGCGTGCGACGCCGGTCGTCGCCCGTGTTCTTCCGCAACTCGAGAAACTCGAATATATCGTTGTGCCACGTCTCCAGGTAGGCGCAGCCCGAGCCCTTGCGCTTGCCCCCCTGGTTTACCGCCACGAGCTGGTCGTTGTGCAGCTTGAGAAACGGAATGACGCCCTGCGACTCGCCGTTCGTGCCGCCTATATAGGCCCCGGTGCCGCGCACCGCCGTCCACGAGCCACCCAAACCGCCCGCCCACTTCGAAAGGTACGCGTTCTCCGCGATGCCGCGCTGGAAGATGCCCTCGATGGAATCGTCCACATAATATAAGTAGCACGAGCTCAGCTGCGAGTGCAGCGTGCCGGCGTTGAACAGCGTCGGCGTGCTGCTGCAGAAACGCCGCGTTTTATAGAGATCATACAGCGCGGCCGACCGGGACTCGCGCGCATTCGGCTCGTCCAGGAACAGGCCCATCGCCACGCGCATCCAGAAAAACTGCGGCGTCTCGATCCGGCGCGATTTGCGACCGGTCTTGTCGATGATCAGGTAACGATCATAGAGCGTCTGAATGCCGAGGAAGTCGAACTCGAGGTCGGCCGACGGATCGAGGGCCGCCGCAAGTTTCACGAGATCATATTCGAGCAGGCGCGGATTCAGCCGCTTGATCGCCACGCCGTGCTCGAGATATTTCTTGAACGCGCGCTGGTGGAATTCGCGGAGCTTGCCAATGCCGTCCCGCATGATGTCCCAGCCGAGCACCTCTTCATATATATAGGTGAGCTGGATGCGCCCCGAGAATTTGGCAAAATCGGCGTCCTTTTCGATCAACGTCTTCGAATTCAGGACGATCGTCGAATCGAGGTCCTTCTGCAGGATCTGATCATATACCGCGCGGCGCAGCTCGTGCTCGATTTCATCGGGCGACAGGCACAGGTCGAGGCCGAGACGCGCAAACTCGATCCGCTTGCGCAGGTCGGCGCCGTCCCAGAACACGTTCTCGCCGCTCGCCTTCTTCACGACGATCATCGTGCCCTGCAGCACGGACTCCGTCTCGGCCACGGGCGCCGGCAACAGGTCCGTGCCGGCCTCGCGCGCCGCGGCGCGCTCGGCGCGGAAAAGTATATAGGCCTCCGCCACTTTATAGTGGCCGGCCTTCATCAGCTCCTCCTGGACCATGTCCTGGATCTCCTCGATGTGGATGAACGCCTGCTTCGAGGCGTGGATTCGCTCCGAGACCGCACGGGTGATTTCCACCGCCGGGGCCGAGTCGCGCTGCAACGAGAGGAAGGTCTTCCGCACCGCGATCTCCACCTTCTGCTCGCTCCACGGGACGACTTGATGATTACGGCGGATGACGCGCATCGTCGACGGCACGGTGGTCTCGCGGTCAAACGACAGCTTGCGCGAGCGATTCAGCAGGAGGCTCTTCGCCACGAAGTACGCGTTGTTGTCGACGAGCGTCTTCTCGATGAGTTCATAGAGCGCGTTCAGCGTCAGCCGCAGCGGCGTCTGCTCGCGCGCAAGCTGCGTGAGATTCGCGGCGACTTCGTTGCAGATCCGCGCGACCCAGCTGCGGTTGGTGTCGTTGAATATATCCTTGTCGCCCTTCGCGAGGGAGACGTTGGTCAGCGCCTTGCCGAGGGTGTCGGCAACCTCGGCGAGGTCGAAGCGTTCGTCGCCATGCGGGCAGACGAGGACGATCTGGGGGAGGGTGGGCAGGTCAGCAGCGAGCGCGTCGCGCCACGCAAAGTGCGGCTTCTGCTCGAGGGGGGTGTGGACGGTGCGTTTGAGAGCGAGGTCGTGCGCGAGGGTGGGTTGACTCATGGCGGCGGAAATAGAGAGAGGAGAGGACGAACCGGAACGGGATGAATGAGGAGAAAATGCCGCGGCGCGGCCGGTGAAGGTCGGCGCGACGGCAGGCGGGAAGAGGAAGCGGGAGAAAAAGACGCGAGCGCTCGATCAGAGCTCGTCGTCGGCAGCAACCGTCAGAGAGGACGCTTTTTGATATTCCGTGACGCGGCCCTCGAAGAAGTTCTGCTCCTTCTTTATATCCATCATCTCGGCGAGCCAGGGCAGCGGGTTCTTGATTCCGCTCGAGAGCGGAGCAAGGCCGACACCTTCGAGGCGCCGGTCGGCGATATAGTCTATATACGTTAGAAAGTCCTCGAGCCGCAGCCCCACCGCATTCACCGGCAGGCAGTCGCGGATGAACTCCTTCTCCAGCGCCACCGCTTCCGCCATCAGCGCGCGCAACTCCTCCTTGAACTCGCCCGTCCAGATCTCGCGATTCTCCTCGACCAGGTCCATGAACAGGTTCCGGAACACCTCGATGTGGTTCGACTCATCGCGAAGTGTATAGCGGAACATCTGGCCGATCCCCGGGAACTTATTCTGCCGGTAGAGCGACAGGATCATCCCGAACAATCCGTAAAACTGCGTGCCCTCCATGCACTGGCCGAACACGAATATATTGCGCGCCAGCAGCTTCTTGTTCTCCGGCCTGCGTCAGGTCGAGGTCGCGGCGCAGCTCGCGCGAAATCGCGCGTGACGAACTCGTTCTTCCGCACGATGGTCGGCACATCCTCGAACATCGCCTCGCACTCGTGCGGGTTGATGCCGAGGGACGAGATCATATAGAGCAGCGAGTCCGCGTGGATGTTCTCCTCGTGGGCATGGCGGCCGAGCACGAGCTTCAGCTCCGGCGCGGTGACCAACTCGCGCACGACGTGCTGGATATTGTCACCGACGATGCCTTCCGCCGCCGAGAAATAACCGATGCCCATGCGGATGATCCAGCGCTCGACCTCGGAAAGGGCCCGAGCATCGCGCCACTGCTCGATATCCTTGCCCATCGGGATGTCCTCCGGCTCCCAATGGTTCGCCTTCATCTTCCGGTAGAGGTCGTACGCCCACTGGTACTTCAGCGGCAGCAGGTTGAACGTCATCGTCATCCGGCCATTGATCACCTTCTTGGCGGCAAACGCCGCTTCCGCCTTCGCTTCATCGAGGACGAACGTCTTGGCGCCAACTTGGAAAGTTTTTTGCATGGGTACCGAAAAAATGGGGGTGAGAACCGGTGTTTTCGGCGCGGCGCAGCCCTAGGCAATCAAATGTTATTAAAGGTTACTGACGGGTTATCGACCACAACAGGATGTGGTGTCTCGTCACGACGACCACAACCTATTGAACCTGGCTTTTGTGCCGTCAATGAGTTTGTCGCGAAAGGGCTGTTAAATTTTTGCAATTTTTGGCTTGCGCGAATTTTCGCCCGGGGTGGCGGAATGTGAGGAATTTCAAGCGCTTGAACAGCCGGGAATCCGGCCCGGCAGCAAAAGAAATATGAGTATATTTTTCTGCGGAGCGACCAGCCGCGACGGCGCGATGTATCCAAAATCTGGCTACAGAGGCCTCCGCGGGGCGCGATTTGATATAGCCCTGAGGTCCACGCCCCGTGCGGCACAACGGGCCTTCCCCGGCCGTCGGGTCGCTCAAGCATCGCGTCATGGCACCCCGTCGCGAACGCCGCGACCCGCCCGCGGCACCCCGGGCGTGGACGGCCCGACGCCATGGCGGGACGGCGTCAGGCGGATTTGATATACCCGCCTGGGTCGCGCTGCTCGTGCTGCTGTTCGCGGTGCTGCTGGTATATAGAAACGCGCGGTCGGTTCCGTTTCTCTTCAACGACCAAGTGGCAATCCTGGAGAACCCGACGGTCACCCACCGCAGCCGCTCAGGGAGGTGTTTTCCCCGCCCATTCGGACGGCGCCACCACGGCCGGACGGAGCAGATGAACGCGAGCTTCGCCGGGAACTATATAGCCCGCGGGACACGGACCGTGGGGCACGAGCTCCAAACGGCCGCGAGTGTGGCCTGGTTTCGCATCCGATGACTATATATCGGTTTTCGAGAATCCCTGGTTCGGCCGCGCGGCCACCCGTGGTCTCGCTTTTTATATAATCCTCGTCGTCACCACGCCGCGGGAAGATGGTCGCGCAAAGGGGGCGGGGCACCCTCCGCCCCCGGAACTAGCTCCGCATGAATATATACGAACCCGCTGATGCAGATGGCACGGCGCCGCTGATGCCGATGGTCCGATCCTATAACGCCGAGCTCACCCACCGCGACGAATCATATTTGGGTTTTGGCGACGACACCGCTGAGCCAAAAAAGGGCGGCCGTAATGGCCGCCCTTGAGATTGGAAGATCGAGCGATCTTAGAAGTCCAGCTTGAGGCCGAGCTGGATCTGATAGCGGTCGTAGTCCGTGAACTTGATCGACGGGGTGAGCGTCGTGGGCGTGAACGTATAGACATACTGGTTGCTCGCGTTGATGGTCGCGCCGGCGACCTCACGGTTGTAGCCGTTATATCCGGTACCGAAGTCGATGCCGTCGATGCCGCCCGACTTCTTGTTCAGGAGATTCGCGAAGTTGGTGATATCCGCGAACACGGAGAGGCGAGCGTGCCAATATAGCGGGATGTCCTGCTCGAGGTGAAGATCGATTGTCTTCTGCCAAGGATTGAACGAGCTGTTCGGCGGCACGATCCGACCCATATAGTTCTTCAGGTCGGTCCCCTTCACATAGTTGAAGAAGTTGGCCTCCTGAGTAATATCGCTCCAAACCACTTTCGGATCATTCGGGCCGGTCGGAACATAGAACGAATTGTTAAAGGTCGAGCTGCCGTTTCCGGCGCCGATCAGATCGCTCGCAAAGACCCAGCTGTACGCATGACCCGTCTGGGCGCGGAAGATACCCGAGAGCCGCGTCGCGCTGCCCTTCCGTTTGAAGAAGTTGAACTCGTAGGTCAGCGTCGCGACATAATTCTCCGGGATCTCATACGTGGACGTGTGGGCCACGGTCGAGTTTGGATCATCGTATATAGGACGATAATTGTAGTTCGACGTCGCGACCGAGGAGGTCAGCGGCTGAACGTCGGTCGCGTGCGTGTGAGTATAATAGAGACTCGCCGCCCAATGGTTCTTCAATGACCGGTGGAGACCGAGTGTATAGGTCTGGGACCCGCCTTGCTTGGTATTCGTGATATCCAGCACTTGGCTGAAGTTACTATGCTGAGTACCTTTATAGAAGGTCCGTCCATCCGGCAGCGTCCCAGCCGCCAGCAAATTCAAGGACTTATACGTAATTGCCTCGTCCACTACGATATAGTCCGCCTCCGCCGTGGCAATCAACCCGAGCCAGGGGAGTGTATAGTCCACCGCGAGATTGCCCTTCCAGGACAACGGCGTTTTAAAGCTCGGGTCTATAATATCGATACCCGGCGTAGGTGTCCCGGCGAGCGGCAGCGTCTGCGCGTAATTCGGATTAGGGTTAAATGTGGCGACCGTGGCACCCGTTGTGCTCGTCGTACTTGAGCCGAGCTGGACGGTGTTCAGAGCGCCCGCGGTATCGAAGGCATTGCCGATCCAGACGGCCGGATTCGTTCCTTGGAAAAGCCCGATACCACCGCGCACCTGGACCTTGGCTGCCGTCGGCAGCCGGTAATTGAAGCCAAGACGCGGCTCGACGACGTCGTTGCCGGTTCCCGTGGTGTTGTTCTTGAAGCCAAAGGCCGTATAGAAGCTCTGACTGAACGGGGGCTTGCCTGGAATATAGGGATAGTCGAAACGAAGCCCGAGATTCACCGCGAGGCCGTTGTTCGGGCGCCAGGTGTCCTGAACAAGCGCGCCAAAATCCGTAAACGAATATTGGGCGAAGGAACTCGGAATCGTGTAGCCGGCAGTCGGCTGCTGGTACCGGAAATACTCGGCGTTGCCCGCCACAAAGGCAGCGAGGTTATCAAACGCGTAGCGGCCGTAGTAGTATTGGACGAATTTGTCCAAATATAGGTTTTTGTCGGAGTCGCCACCGAACTTAATGGTGTGATTCCCGATCACGTAATCACCGTAAAGATAACCCTTAATCTCAGACGTAACGAGGGCGTTCAATTGGTAAGAATAGTTCGTGCCCAAATCA
This sequence comes from uncultured Verrucomicrobiae bacterium, assembly GCA_963800005.1. GTDB lineage: Bacteria > Verrucomicrobiota > Verrucomicrobiia > Opitutales > Opitutaceae > CAWCZH01. The sequence goes on along the minus strand of CAWCZH010000006.1, from coordinate 1,439,544 downwards.
TATTGTCCCGTGATCGTGGCACCCGTCGCCGTGCTGGTTCCCGTGAGCCCGTTGATATAGATTTCCGGGAAGGGGGAGCCGTTCGGGGTCGCGGTACCGTTATATTTGGCATAGGTGGCCGAGGCCTCGGTATGGAAATCGGGCGTCCACGAGCTGTTCAGCTGGAGTGTATAGTTGTCCGAAATGCGGTTCGACTGATACCAGTGATTGCTCAAGGACGTATAGGCGGACCCGTTAAAGTCGGCGAAAGTCGGGGTCGAGCTGTCCGTCCGACGATAACTCAAAGTGGCGCGCTGCGAGTCGCTGATGTTCCAGTCGAGCTTGCCGACATAAGACTTCTGAGTGGAGATCGTCGCCGAGGGCGACGCGGAACCCGGGTCATACCCGTAAGCCTTCGCCGCGGCGATCACCGCTGCCGTGACTGCAGGATCCGGCAGAAACACTTGGGTGGGCGCCGCGTTCGTGCGCTTGTAATCCTCGTAGCCAAAAAAGAAAAACAGCCGGTCCTTCAGGATCGGGCCGCCGACTGAGGCGCCGTAGGTGTGCTCCTGTAGTTGCTCTTTCTGGCCGGTAACTGGATTTTCCCCGCGCAGACTTTTGCCAGTGTAGTATGTATAGGCATCGCCGTGGAATTCGTTGGTGCCGCTCTTCATCACGGTGTTGATGAGCGCGCCAGTGAAGCCCGTGAAGGACACATCATACGGATTCAGGTCAACGGTCAGCGCCTGCAGGAAATCCAACGGCACCGGGCTGCGCAGCGAGGAGAACCCGTTTTGATTCAGGCCGAACGGATCGTTCGAGGAAACGCCATCCACGAGGAATGAATTATATCGGCTGTTCTGACCTTGCGCCGACAGCGCGAATTCGGGCACGCCCTGGCCCGCAATGAGCGTGATGCGCGGATCCAAGCGAGCGACGTCCTGCACGTCACGGCGTACTGTTGGCACGACGGAGATTTCGGCCGAGCTGAAATTCGTGCTCGTCCCCATCTTGCCGGGTGCGAACGTCGGATCACTGGATTCCGATACATTGAAAGTCTCCATCTGAACCACTTCCGAGCTCAGATTAAAGTCGACCGTCTGCTCCTGGTCGAGGGTGATATATATATCGTTCTTCACCACCGGAGCCATCCCGCCGCCGGTGACCGTAACCGTATATGGTCCGCCGATCTGGAGGCCGGACACATCATATTGCCCGGTCGACCCGGTCGTGGAATTAATCCGGGCGCCGGTGGCGCGCTGAACGATCGCGACGGTCGCGCTGGTAACCGGATGTCCGTTCTGATCGATGACGCGGCCGTTAATGCCGGATGTGGTGACGCCTTGGCCGTGAGCCGTGGAGGCGAATGCGGCCAGGAGCAGCGCGAGCGCGCCGGCGAGCCAATTTCTTTGGAAGCGTTGTAGCATGGTTAATTACGGGTCAGTGTTGGTCAGTAAGTTCAGACTTTTCGTTGGACGCTGGTGTCGAGAGAGCAACGACCGGCTTCGGGGTCGTCAAGCACCGAGCAGAACGCGTGCTTGGTGTCTCGGAAACGTCACTTTGTCCGAACTTTCCCGCCGTTTCCACCCGCCCCATTTTCCATGCGTTTTGCAAGTCGCCTATCCACGCCCGCGCAGCTTGCACGGAAAAGCGGACCTATTTTGGTTCACCAAAATCGGATGATAATTTTTAAGTCGCTGTTTGATAGTGGCTAACGAAAACCTTTTCTGTTGCTGGCACGGGTTGAGGTAAGGCGTGGGCAGTCCGATACGACAAAAATCATCTTCAAAATATGCCCACCACTGCCTCGCTGCCTTTCGTTTCTCCCTCGAATCGCCCAGCCGCCTCCCGGGCGGTTCCGGCGGTCGTTCATCTCCCCGTCACCCATGCTTCGAGCAATGCCCGCCAGACCGAGCGCGCGGTGAACTCGAAAGCGGAAGCCGTTTACGACGCCGGCTTGGTCCTCCGCTTCAACAACGGTGACGAGGGCGCGTTCGTCGAGATCATGAACCGTTATCAAGCGAAGATTTTCAATATAGTGCTAGGCCTGCTCCGCAATCGCGCCGACGCCGAAGAGATTACCCAGGATACTTTCATCCGCGCCCATCGCGCCCTCGCCCGCTTCCGCGGCGACTCGTCCCTCGCCACCTGGCTGCACCGCATTGCCGTAAACCTCGCCCGCAACCGCTACTGGTACTTCTTCCGCCGCCGTCGTCACGCCACCCTCTCGCTCGATTGCGCCTTGGGCGATGATTCGACCGCCACGTTCACGGACCTCGTTGCTTCCGAAGCGCCCGATCCGTCCCGCGAAGCCGCCACCGGCGAATTCTCGAGCCTCATCGCCACGTGCATGGAGCGCCTCGACGAACGCCATCGCGAAATCCTCACTCTCCGCAATATACTCAATCGTTCCTACGACGAAATCGGCCAGACGCTCGGCCTGAATGTCGGCACCGTAAAGAGCCGCATCGCCCGCGCCCGCGAGAATCTCCGGACGCTGCTCGCGGAAATGTGCCCGGAGTTCGCTCCGGAGTCTGAGCCGTCTGACTGGTTCGAGCCCTCCCGCGCCAACGGCCGGCTCGCGCTTGCCGTCGCCTGATCCGCGGACCTTTCCCGCAATCTTTTCCGGCCAACCCTAAGGCCGCGTCGCGAGAGCGGCGCGGCCTTGTTTTTTGCGCCTTTGGCACGCTCAATGCGCAGGTGCCCACTCCGCTCCTTCTTCCGCGCGCAGCTGCCCGGGCGTTTCACCGGGAACTGGTCGGGCTCAACCACCCGTTCCCGAATCTGTCGGCCGCGGTCGCCTATCACGGCTATATACAAATCGATCCGATCAACGTCTGCGGACGCATGCACGACCTCATCCTGCGCAACCGCGTCGCGGGATATCGCGAGGGCGACCTGACGTCCCATTTGCACGGCCAGGACGCCACGGCGCCCGCCGCAGAGCGGCTCGCGTTCGAGCATCACCTGCCGGATACGCACGTGCTCGTGGCATTCCCGCTCGAGGCGTGGCCGCATCTTCATATAGCGATGGAGGAGCGTGCCCGCCAGACGAGTGCGTGGTCCGGCCGGTTCACTCCGCGCGAACGCGAACTCGTCCCCAAGGTCCTCGCAGAAATCGAGGCGCGCGGCCCGCTCTCCTCGGAAAACTTCGATGACCGCAGGACCTCGGCCCGGCGCACTTGGGGACGCAGCACGCTCGTCAAGGCGACGCTTCAAAAGCTTTTTTTCCACGGTCGCCTGCTCATCGCCCGCCGTGAGAACAACCGCCGGCTATATGATTTGCCGGAAAAAATTCTCCCTCCGGAAGTCCTCGCCCAGCCCACGCCCACGGCGGCCGAGACCGCGCGCTGGCTCGCACGATTAAAAATGCGGCAACGCCGGCTGACGACACTCACGCGCGCGGAGGTGGCGTGTCTGGGCGACGCCATCCAGCCCGTGGCGATCGAGCCGACGGCCGACGCGCAGCCGGTGCCGACGTTGTATTGTTTGCGCGAGGATGCCGCCCGCTTGCCGGAGGCCGCGGCTGCGCCGGACGAAACGGCGGCGCGCCCGCGGCTCATCGCACCGCTCGATCCGCTGATCTATGATCGCCGCACGACGTCAGCGCTGTGGGATTTCGACTATACCTGGGAAGTATATACGCCGGCGGCGAAGCGCGTCCGCGGATATTATGCGCTGCCGATTCTGGCCGGAACGGAATTGGTCGGGCACGTCGACGCGAAAGCCGACCGCAAGGCGAAGCGTCTCCGGGTGATGAGCCGAAGCGTCCGCCGAGGCTACGCGTCGGCGCCCGCGGTGAGTGAACTCGCTGCGTGGCTCGGGTTGAAAGGCTGAAAGAATAAAGGATGATGGATGAGGGCGAAAAGCGAGTGGGGAGTATTCGGGCCCATCTTTTTACCACGGATTTCATCAAACCGGCTCGGATTGCACGAACGGCAAAAGACAACAGGAATAATACAAAGACAATATATCGTAAAAGCTCCTGTATTATGTTCGGTGAAATCCGAGTCGGCTTGATGAAATGCGTCGCAAAAAAAATGGTCGGAACACCCTATATCAACTCTATACACTCTCACCATTATATAGCTTTAACCCGGGCGGACGGGCTATCAGGGAAAGGTTCACGGCCGCTGGTTGCGGCGGGGCCGTTGCGCTGCGGCGCTATATTATTTTTCGGTGAGCGGACCTGGATCGTCGCCAGCGGATCCTGATATATGGTTTTCCACCCGGCCCGCGCGAGCAGCGCGTTGGCCGCGCTCGCGGTTGGGAGCAGCGAGACCTCCGCCTCCTGCGGCGCCGACGTCAGCGGCGGCACCAGCGTCCCCCGATAAAATGCCCAATGCGCCGCGATGACGTCCCGCGGATAAACCGTGTCGAGCCGACCATCGAACGACACCGGGTTCTCCGGCAACTCCCAGAGCGCCTGCTGGCCCCAATCAAAGAATACGAGCAGCTTGCCGGGAACCGGATGACTCTGAAGAAAATGAATCGCCGCACAAGGGAACTGGTCGCGTTCCACCTCAATCGTCCACGGGTGCACGCGCGGCGCACGGAAACTCGCGACGAGCGCGGCCGCGGCGGCGAGTATACAGGCGACCGCGAATAGCCCGCTGGTCGCCGCGCGGCGACCGAGCCGCACGAGACCTGGCAACGCGGGGGCGAGCCGGCGGAGAGCTGCGGCGAGGTGAACGGGAGTATATAGCAGGTTCGCGAGGCAGAACAGCGGGATGTGCCGCTGGTGGCGCACCGAGATCGCCAGCAGGAGCGCGAGGATGGCCGCATCCGCCGCACGCCGCGGCTGCGTCGAAAGCATCCAGGCAACGGCACTCACTATAGCGACGATCCAGAACGTCGCGTGCGAAAAATCGGGCGGCGTGGGCTGCCATTCGGTGATCTCGGGTCGCGTGTAGGAAACCGACTGGACGAGCCACCGCAGCCCGCGCCAACCACCCGGCAGGATGAGCAATATCAAGAGCGTGCCGCAGAAAACCCCAGCGAGCCGAAATGCGGCGCCCGGGAGCGGAGCCGCGAGCCAGGGCAATCGTTTCCGGACCCACGAAATCTCCGCGACGAAATCCGCGGCAGCGGCGAGCGCCAGAAGCACGAGTCCCAAGAGCACGCCGCCGTGCGCGTAGAACCAGACGACAAAAACCGCAGGCAGCGTTAGCCACGCCCAGCGCGAGCCCGATTCGAGCCGTCGCATGTGGATTAATATAACGACCAGGCCGAGCAGCGTGAACAATTGCGGCCGCGCTGAAAATCCGAGGGCGAGACTGTTGCCTGAGGCGGCCAGCAGCGCCCCGACGATCCAGAGTCCGCCGGCGGCGCCGATGTCTCGCGAGCCTTCGCGCGCCGCGAGCCCGAGGGTCAGCGTCGCGAATATAATGACGAGTGCGAAGAGCCCGGCGCCGCCACCCAGATGATGCGTGGCTCCGAGCGTGAGTTCGGCGAGCACTTCGTGGTTGATCCATGGGGCCTGCGGTGCCGTCCATGAAAAAGGGTCGGTCGCCTCGACGTGTCCAAGAGCGAGCATCCGCTCACCATACAATACATGCCCCCAGAGATCGTTATCCGCAGTATTATCCGAAACGCGCCACCAAAGAAACGAAACCACCGCTATAAGAAACCAAGGGCGAAGGTGGGCCAAGTGAGTGAAGGGTGTTCCCTTCGTTTTTCTTATCACGGGTTGCATCAAGCCGGCACGGATTTCACCAAACCAAAAACATAGAGCTATGTATTTCCGGGAACGGGTAATCCGTGAGGGTTTGATGCCATCCGTGGTAAAAAAACGCGACGATCACCCTAGAGCTCAACACGTATATTATAATATACTGGGCCCATGACGGAGATGCAGCGCGCCGAGGGTGAACGGGCGAATCGACCGGGAATTGAGCATCGGCCCTTCTTAACGGGGCCGCGTGCCGGCCGCAAGGGCGGCCCGGAAGCGAGCGTCGACCACCGGTGTATCCAGTTTTCGGATACGAGCCGCGGCGTGCGTGCTAGGCTTGTGCGCTGAGAACGGACCAGGAGCGATCGGGCGAGCGAATGGAGCCGTCCGACGGGGACGAGTTGGCGGGGGCGCCGGGCGCTGCGGTGGCCGCGGCGCTTTGCGCTTTTTGCGCCTGCTGTTGCTGGAGCTCCTGAATCTGCGCCTGAATCTCGATCAGCTGGAGTTGCAACGCCTGCTCCATCTGCAGCTTCGTCTTCGCGTCGTCGGAGCTCTGGACCTCGGCCGCGAGCTGCTTCTGGACTGTTTGCAACTGCTTGAGCAACTGCGTCATCTTGGACGTGGAATCGGAGCCCAAGCCGGTCGCGGAACCGGAGGAAGAGCTGACGGCGGAGAGCGACATTTCTCTATATATCGGCTCTGGCGTGCGGTGATTGAGCATAAACGCTGGCTGGCGAACCGGCGACTCGCGTGGCGCATGGGAATGTGCGGGTGTTCGGGAGATTGTTTTACCAGGGACGCGCATTAAACCGGCGCGGACTTCCCCAGAGGCAGAACCAGATCAAACCGTCTGTATATGGTATTTGTAATCCGTGCTGGATCGATGAAATCCGCGGTCAAGAACCGTGCGACAAACTCATCTCCATCCATAATATATCGATATATGCTCCCTAATATAGCGGGCTCGGATGCCTGATGGTAATCCGCGGCGGTTTGGTGAAATCCGTGATAAAAAAAGGTCCGGGCACTCACGACGACCATTCGCCGTCCACCTCGCTCGCCCGTGCGCGTTAAACACGAGAGGGCGCTTGCAACTTGAGCGGGATCACGCGGAAGTGCGGGCTGGCTCCGGCCCCATAATTTTTCACGACCCATGCCCGCCACATCCCTCCCGGATCTCGCCGCGCACCTGCATCGGACTTTCGGCTACACCACCTTCCGCCCACTCCAGCGGGAAATCATCGAAGCCACGCTCGCCGGGCGCGATGTCTTTGCCCTGCTGCCCACCGGCGGCGGCAAGTCCCTGTGCTTCCAGCTTCCCGCTCTCGTTCGCCCGGGCCTGACGGTCGTCGTGTCACCGCTGATCGCGTTGATGAAAGACCAGGTCGACCAGCTGCAGGCGAGCGGCGTCGCGGCGACATTCCTCAACTCTTCTCTCGGCGCGGACGAGGCGCGCTCGCGGCTGCGCGGGCTGCACCGCGGCGAATATAAACTGCTCTACGCCGCGCCGGAGCGGCTCCTGCTCGAGGGGTGGGCGGAAAATCTCAAGGCGTGGAACGTCGAGTGCCTCGCGATCGACGAAGCACACTGCGTTTCGGAATGGGGCCACGATTTTCGTCCGGAATATCGGCAGCTCATGAAATTGCGCGCGGCGCTGCCGGGCATTCCGGTGATGGCGCTCACGGCGACTGCGACCGAGCGCGTGCGGGCGGATATTATATCTCACCTCCAGCTGCGCGAGCCGGAGACATTTGTCGCGAGCTTCAACCGGCCGAACCTCAGCTACCGCGTCATCGCGAAAGACCAGCCCGCGAAGCAGATCATCGAGTTCATCCGCAAGCGCGAGCACGAGAGTGGCATTGTATATTGCGCCAGCCGGGCCGCCGCGGAACGCGTGGCCGAGGCACTCGCGGGCCGCGGATGGCCGGCCCGCGCGTATCATGCGGGCCTCGACGCTGAGACCCGTGCCGCCAACCAGGAGTCGTTTCTCCGCGACGACACGCGCATCATCTGCGCCACGATCGCGTTCGGCATGGGTATCAACAAACCCAACGTGCGCTGGGTCATCCATCACGACCTGCCAAAGAATATAGAGGGATATTACCAGGAGACCGGCCGGGCAGGACGCGACGGACTGCCGGCCGAGTGTATGCTGCTCTTCAGTCCGGGCGACGCCGCGAAGCAGACGCACTTCATCGAGGAGATCACGAATCCCCAGGAGGCGGCGGTGGCCCGCACGCAGCTGCGGCAGATCATGCACTACGCCGAGGGCACGGGCTGCCGTCGCGCGGAGCTGCTGCAATATTTCGGCGAGACCTTCCCGCTGGACAACTGCGGCGCGTGCGACAACTGCAGCGAACCGCGCGACACCTATGACGGCACGCTCGTCGCGCAGAAATTTCTCTCCTGTGTCTATCGCATCCAGCAGAACAGCCGCTTCAGCGTCGGGCTGAATCATATAGTGGAAGTGCTCACCGGGGCCGACACCGACAAAATCCGCCGCTGGGGCCACGAACGGCTGACGACCTATGGCATCGGCCGCGAGTTGCCACGCCCCGCGTGGGCTGCGGTGGGCCGCGAGTTGACGCGGCTCGGCTACGTGGCCGTGGGCGCGGGGGAATTTGCGACGCTCGAACTCACGGCGAAGGGCCTGGAGGTGCTCGTCGCACGAAAGCCGATCACCCTGACGAAGGCGATGGCGACGCCGAAGGCGAGGCGTACGCCGCGCGAGGGCGATATTGCGTGCGACGAGATCCTGTTCGACCGGCTTCGCACGCTGCGGCGCACGCTCGCGGACGAGCGCGGCGTACCGGCCTATATCATTTTTGGCGATGCGACGCTGCGGACGATGGCGCGCTTGTATCCAGAAAACGAATACGCGATGGGCGGGATCCCCGGCGTGGGCGAAAAGAAGCTGGCCGAATTCGGAGCCCGCTTCGCCGGCGAGATCTCGAGTTACCTGCGCGACAACTCGCGACAGAGTTTCGACTGAGTGGCGGGCAGTCGTGGGCTCGAGCTGGACTATATAGCGGCGATCCTGAGATATATAACGGCGATGACCGGGCTATATACGGGCCGCCATGTATATAGGGGATGGGTGCAGCGGCACTGGATCCATCGCGTCGTCCGCCGCACGCACCGGCTCACGGCGTCGGGGTGTTCGCCCAGCGCCACGAAGGCGTGAAATCCTGCGGCAGTTTTTCCTGACGCAGCCGCGCGCGCACGAGCTCGATCGGCATCGGTCCGCCGGACACGATCGTGTCGTGGAAAACGCGGTCGGTCATTTTTCCGCCGTCCACCAACTCATGGTGCAGCTCCCGAATCTGCATGGCACCGAGCAGATAACCCGCTTGATATAGCGGGGACCAGGCACCGTTGAACGACCGGCGCACTTCGCCTGTCGCCGTCCACCGCTCGTGCCCCACCCGATCCACCAGAAAGTCGATACATTGCTGCGGCGTCCATTTGCCGAGGTGAAAGTTGAGCGAGAACAAAATCCGCGCGCACCGATGCGCCCGCCAGAACAGCGCGCCGATCCGGTCCTCGGGCGTCGACGTGAACTTCAGATCATATAAATACATCTCCCACCAGACCGACCAACCCTCGACCCAGAAGGGCGTCGTGAAGAGCTGCCGGTGCTGGTTCACGCGAGCGTAATAATAAGACTGAAGATGGTGCCCCGGCACGAGCTCATGAAACACCGTCGCGCGCGCGAAATGCCGGTTGTTCGCCCGGAGGCTCTGGAGCTTGTCGTCCTCCTCCATGTTTTCCGTCGGATACGCGACGAGTATATCCGCGCCGCCCAGGAAAAACGGCGCCTCCTTTTGTTGCGCGACGGACATCATGCGAATGAGCCAGACATCAGCGGCGAGCGGCGGGACGGTGACGAGGTTCTTGCTCGTGACATATTGGATCGCCTCGAGCGCGAGATCGCGCACGAGCGCGGGTTGATCACCGGGTGCCACGTGGTCGAGTTTCACTTTTTCGAGGGCTGCCTTCCAATCGTCGCCGTAGCCGAGATCGCGGGCGGCGCGGCGCATCTCGCTCTCGACCCAGATGAATTCGTGTTCCGCGACGGCGAGCAGCTCCTCCGGCGTATAGGGAACCATCTCGTGCTGCAGCTCGGCGACGAGACCGGCGCGGCCGATCGGGTCGCCGACGATGGGCTCGTCCTTGCCCGTCTCGATCCCGAGAATTTTCTCGCGGAGAAATTTGATATATCCTGTCAGCGCCTCATCGAGGCCGTCATGCGGCTTCCGCACCCACCAGCTGAACATGGGATCGTAGCCATCGTAGTGCTTGAACCAGTCGCCGTACGTGGCCTGCAATTCCTGAGCGCGCCGCACCGCACGGGCGACGATCACTTTCGCCGGGGCCGCGACTGGCATCGGACCAGCAGTGGGATTCGCGGACGATTCGGGTTTCCCGGCGTGCAGGCCCGCAGCGAGCGCGGCTTGGAGTTCGTCCACCTGCCGCCGCATGCCGTCGACCACCGCCGCCGCCCGCGCGCCATCGACCGGTTGCATATAACGACTCGACTCCTGTAGTCCGGCAATATCAGCGGCGAACGGCACGAGGCTCGCGGTTTCGGCGTTGCGCTGCTCCGCGCGGTCGAGCAGCTGGAGATCATATACCAAACGCGCGCGCAGCAGCGTCGCGTCGACGCGCCCCTCCACGCCCAACGACGCAAACGGGATCTGGCCGAGGCGGTCCTGCCACGCTTTATAGAACTCCCGCATATGCTGGATCTGGCGCGCGGAACCGTTGACACTATAAAACCGCTCGAGGTCATTGCGGTCGGCGACGAAGCGCTCCACGAGCTCGCGCAGTTCGCTCGACGCCGGACGCACGAGTGACGTGAGGTCGGGAACATAATCCGCCGTGGCCCGTTGCTCCGCGGGCGACGCCGGGACCGACGACGCCGCGGGCCGCGCGGCCGCTGCGAATGACCATGAGCCGAGAGCCACCGCCGCGATCAGGGAATTCAGGCGCATCCCCGGACATCACACGGCCGCGTCAGGGCCGTCAAATGTACAAACCTCCCCAATTGGCAGCTTTATACACCTCAGTCGCTGGGCCCGGCGCGTCCGTACGCGCGCGCCGGGCGGGCCGGTATATACTTCCTTCAGCCGCTCAGAATTGCCAGGTCGCGCTCGCGTAGACGCCGGCGCCGAGCGCGGGGTAGCCGTTGACCTCTTCATATTTCTCATCGAGCGCATTCTCGACCCGCACTTTCAGCGTGAGCCTGGAAGTGGCTTTCCAAGCGGCATACACGCGGGCGACTGTATAGTCCTCACCCTCGATCGTCGCGAAGGTCCGGGCATTCACATCCTTCCGGTCCGCCACGAACGTTACGCCGACGCCGGCGCTAAACCCGTGGCCGAAATCGTGCCAGCCGTCGGCGGCGAAGTCGTGCCGCGGCCGACGCAGCAGGCGCGTGCCCTGCGACAGGTTGCTCGCCTCGAGGTAGGTATAGCTCACGCGCAGGGAATACGCCGGCGTCAGATTCGTCTGCTCGCTGAACTCGAGCCCGTTCGTGCGTGCCCGCTGTATATTCTCCTCGCTGCGGAAATCCGGCGTGCTCGCGATCAGGTCCGTGAAGTCCGTGCGAAACCACGTCACGCTCAGCGTTCCCCGATGCTGCGGCAGATAATAATCCACGCCGGCATCCGTGCCGCGCGCCTTCTCCGGCCGGAGGTTCGGGTTACCTTGGTAGAACGCGCTCTGACCATATAGGTCGAGAAAGCTCGGCGAGCGAAAGGCCGTCGCATAGCTCGCGCGGATTTTCAGCGTCTCCGGAATCGGCAGCCACGCCGTCGTGGCCCGCCCGGTCGTCGCGCGACCGAAAGTATCAAAGTCATCATTCCGCAATCCCGCGGTTATATAGACCGATTTCGGAAGCGTCACCTCGTCGTCCACGAATACGGCGAGCAGCCCCTGGCGCTTGTCGATATTGCCGAAGCCGGTATTGCGCGTCTGGTTGGCTTCCGCGGTCACGCCCGCGGTCACTCGATTGTATTGCACGCCGGAATAGGTCGTCTGCGCATCGAGCACCACGCGTCGATTTTTCACGACCGTGATCTGCGTGGCGCGGCCGGGCGTGGGATTTTCCGAGACGAAGCGCCGATCCTGCGCGCCGAGCGTGGCGTGCGCGGTCCAGACGTCGCTGATTTTCCAATCGGCAAACGTCGTGACGAGCAGGTTGTCCTCGCGGTCCTGGTTGTCGGGATCGTTCGTATAGCGATCGCCCGGGTCATCATATACGCCGCGGAAATAGCGCACGGTGCCGCCGATCGCGACGAGGTCGGTGAGCGTGCGGTCGAGGCGGAGGGTGACGTTGCTGCTGGTGAACGCGTTGTTGGCGCGCTCGTTTTCGGTGCGGCCGGATTCTAGTGATACATTATAAGCATTTGCTCCGACGGCTCCCTGGGCCGCGACGGCGCCCTGCACGGTGCCGAAGGACCCAGCCTCGAGTGCGACCTGCCCGCTGGGGGCGCCGGCGCCGCGCTCGGCGCGCAGCGAAATGACGCCTCCGACGGCCTCGCCTCCATATAACGTGCTCTGCGGTCCGTGGGCGATCTCGAGGCTGTCGCAGGCGGCGACGCAGGCACCGCCCAAGTATACAGAGTAGTCGGTGTTGGGATCGTTGAGGCGGATGCCGTCCACGAGGAAGAGCGTTTGGTTGGAGTTGGCCCCGCGCAGAAAAATCGAGGTGACGGCTCCGCGGGCTCCGGAGGAGAAGACGGGAGCGCCGGCGACGGAGCCGAGCGCCTGCGCGAGTGAGCTGATTTGCTGGCGGGCGAGGTCGTTCGCCGAAATCTGGTCGACGAGCGTGCCGAGCGTGCTGGGCGACGCGGGAGTGCGCGTCGCGGAGGTGACAAACGGTTCAAGCTGTTCAGGCGCGGTTTGGCCGCGAGAAAACAGCGGGATGAACGCCGCGAGGAACGCGGCGGCGAGCAGGCGCGGGCCGCGCGACAGGAAGGAATGATTCACGGTGATGACTCTATATAACTCTATATAAGGCAAGAGCAGGGTCACCGTCCGTCGCCGGCCGGCTGGATCCACTCCCACGCTTCATTTTTTGCGATGAAGTTTTCGCGACCGGCGCGCGCAATCGCGCCGGCGCGTGAGCTTCCCCGGAAAAGATGTTCGGACTCCGCATATGTCGTCGCGACGGACGCTCGAATATCGAGCCGCCCGGGACAGCCTGCTCCCCTCGCCTTCACCGGAGGGACGTTCTCCGATTGGCTTTCGCGATCGCGAGCGATCGTGCGGGGGTTGGTGATGCGATACCGCAGCGCAACTGTGGCCGGTTTTCACGGCCTTCCCTGTTTCCGAGAAATATAAAAAGAACGCCGACCGCCGCACCGTCCCGCGTTCCCATCCGCCATGCAACCAAAATCATATCAACGCATCAAGATGCGTCGATATGTGGACTTGCCTATTCGCAAGTCCCTCGTTCCCTATGGGGCATCATGGCTCTCCACGACCCACCCTCGCCCTCGTTCGCGGCTTTGCGCGCGCTGTTCGATTCCCGGATTGCGGTGCTCGATGGCGCGATGGGGTCGATGATCCAGACCTATAAACTTCAGGAGGCGGATTTCCGCGGCGAGAAATTTCGCAATCATCCGCACGACCTGCAGGGCAACAACGACTTGCTGTGCCTTACGCGCCCGGACGTCGTCGGGCAGATCCACTCGGCATACTTCGCGGCGGGCGCGGACATGGTGGAGACAAACACGTTCAGTTCCACGACGATCGGCCAGTCGGATTATCATCTCGAATCAATCGTTCACGAGTTAAACCTCGCGGCCGTGAGCGTGGCGCGGCTGGCGGCGCGCGCCGCGGAAGCGGCGACGCCGGGCCGGCGCTGTTTTGTCGCGGGCGCGATCGGGCCGCTGAACCGGACGCTCTCGATGTCACCCGACGTAAACCGCCCGGATTTCCGCGCGGTCACGTGGGACCAGGTCGTCACCGCCTATATACAACAGGTCCGCGCGCTGCTCGAGGGCGGCGTCGACGCGCTGCTGGTCGAAACTATATTCGACACTTTGAACGCGAAGGCGGCGTTGTTCGCGATCGAGACGGTGTTCGATGAGCCGGGGATTTCGCGCGTGCCGGTGATGATCTCGGTGACGATCACGGATGCGTCCGGCCGGACGCTCTCCGGGCAGACGATTGGCGCATTCTATAATAGTGTGCGGCACGCGAAGCCGTTTTCGGTCGGCATCAATTGCGCACTCGGTGGCCGCGCAATGCGGCCATATGTCGAGGAGCTCGCGCGCATCGCCGAGTGCTATGTGACGTGTTATCCGAACGCGGGACTGCCGAACGCGTTTGGCGGATATGATGAAACGCCCGACGACATGGCGGAGGTGCTCGGGGAATTTGCGGCGAGCGGGTTCGTCAATCTCGTGGGCGGCTGCTGCGGCTCGACGCCGCCGCATATCCAGGCGATCGCGCAGGCCGTGCGGAGCCGGGCGCCGCGTCGCGTGCCGACGCCGGAGCCTATATTGCGGTTGAGCGGGCTCGAAGCCCTCGCGGTGGCGTGAGGCGCGAGCGCGCGGAGATTCCAACCCATGTGGGTCGCGACGGCGGCCCGGCGGGCGAAGCGCGTCCATCGAAATATATAGCGTCCGCCGGCGCAGGCGTTTCACCTCGGCGAGTGCGGCTCGAAAGCGCGGGCGGACCTTGCTCGAAATATATTTGTCCGTGGTCTCGTGAAACGCGGGGCTTCCTGATTGCCTGAGTTTTTCCTGTGCCGACCAACGCCGCATCCCAATTCCTGCTCATTGGCGAGCGAACCAATATCACTGGCTCGCCCAAATTCGCGAAGGCGATCAAGGCCAGCGACTGGGAAGCCGCGGTGGCGATCGCGCGGCAGCAGGTCGAGAGCGGCGCCAATATCATCGATGTGAACGTCGACGAGGGGCTGATCGATTCCGAGGCGACGATGGTGAAATTCCTCAACCTCATCGCCGCCGAACCGGAGATCTCGCGCGTGCCAGTTATGGTTGACTCCTCGAAATGGAGTGTGCTCGAGAAAGGCCTGCAGTGCCTGCAGGGCAAAGGCATTGTCAACTCCATCTCGCTCAAGGATGGCGAGGCGGAATTCCTGCGCCGCGCGCGGCTCGTGCGTCGCTACGGCGCCGCCGCGGTGGTGATGGCGTTTGATGAAAACGGCCAGGCGGCCGATCGCGATTCGCGCGTCCGCATCTGCACGCGCGCCTACGAGCTGCTCACGCAGAAGATCGGTTTCCCGCCGGAGGATATCATATTCGACCCTAATATACTCACGGTCGCGACCGGGATGGAGGAGCACAATAATTACGCGGTCGATTTCTTCGAGGCGACGAAGCTGATCAAGGCGACGCTGCCCGGGGCAAAAGTGAGCGGGGGTGTCTCTAATATATCTTTTTCGTTCCGCGGAAACAATCCCGTGCGCGAGGCGATTCACAGCGCGTTCCTCTATCATGCCGTGCGCGCAGGGATGGACATGGGCATCGTGAACGCGGGCATGATCGGCGTATATGATGAGATTCCCCGCGACCTGCTCGAGCGCGTGGAAGACGTGCTGCTGAACCGTCGGCCGGATGCGACGGAGCGGCTCGTGAAGTTCGCGGACGAGCTGAAGGCGATCCAAGGCGGCGCGAGCAAAACCGAGCTGAAAGAAGATCTCGCGTGGCGCGACCAGCCGGTGGAGGCGCGTCTGAGCCACGCGCTCGTCAAAGGCATTGATACTTATGTGGAGGCGGACACGGAGGAGTGCCGTCGCAAGTATCCGCGTCCGCTGGATATTATTGAAGGGCCGTTGATGGACGGGATGCGGGTCGTGGGAGATTTGTTTGGCGCGGGCAAAATGTTTTTGCCGCAGGTGGTGAAGTCGGCGCGCGTGATGAAAAAATCCGTCGCCTATCTGACCCCGTTCATGGAAGAGGAGAAAAAGCGGCTCGCGTTGACCCACCCCGAGGCGGTGCGCAACCAGGGGCGGTTCCTGATCGCGACGGTGAAGGGCGACGTGCATGACATCGGCAAGAATATAGTGGGGGTGGTGCTCGCGTGTAATAATTATGAAGTGATCGATCTCGGTGTGATGGTGGCGTGCGACAAGATCCTCGCGGAGGCTCGCACGCGTGGCGTGGATGTGATCGGGTTGTCGGGGCTGATCACGCCGTCGCTGGACGAGATGGTGCACGTGGCCCGGGAGATGCAGCGCAGTGGTTTCACGGTGCCTTTATTGATCGGCGGGGCGACGACGAGCCCGGCGCACACGGCGGTGAAGATCGCGCCGGAATATACAGGCGGCGTGGTGCACGTGCTGGATGCGTCGCGCGTGGTGAACGTGGTGAGTGCGTTGCTCTCGCCGGAGCAGAAGCCGGCGTTTCTCGCGGACATTGCCGCGAAGCAGGACAAGCAGCGCACGGCGTTTAATGATCGTCGGCAACAGCGGCCGTTGCTGCCGCTGCGGAACGCGCGCGAACGGCGGCAGCCGATCGACTGGGCGCACGCGGATATTCCGCGACCGGAATTCATCGGCACGAAGATATATGATCCCGTGCCGCTCGGGGAGATCGTGCCGTATATAGACTGGGGCCCGTTCTTCAGCGCGTGGGAGCTGCATGGGCGTTTCCCGGACCTGTTGACGGACGCGGTGGTGGGCGCGGAAGCGACGAAGCTTTTCGCGGACGCGGGCAAGCTGCTGGAGCGCATCGTGGCGGAGAAACGTTTCACTGCGCGGGCGGTGATCGGCTTCTGGCCGGCGAACGCGGTGGGCGACAGCGTCGAATTATATAGCGACACGAACCGCACGCGCGTGCTCGAGCGTTTCCACTTTTTGCGTCAACAGCAGGAAAAACCGGCCGGGCAGTTCAACCACTCGCTCGCCGACTATATAGCGCCGCTCGACTCCGGGCGCATCGATTACCTCGGTGGCTTCGCGGTGACGGCGGGGCATGGCGTCGAGGCGATGGCGGAGGAGTTCAAGGCGGCGCATGACGACTATTCGGCGATCATGTCGCAGGCGCTGGGTGACCGGCTGGCCGAGGCCCTCGCCGAGCTGATGCACAAGCGGGCGCGCGATTTCTGCGGCTATGGGAAGACGGAAACGCTGATGATGGCGGAAGTGATTCGCGAAAAGTACCGCGGGATCCGTCCGGCGCCGGGTTACCCTGCGTGTCCGGACCACACGGAAAAACCGCCGCTGTTTGCGTTGCTGGAAGCAACGGCCGCGACGCAGATCACGCTGACGGAAAGTTGTGCGATGGCGCCGGCGAGCAGCGTGAGCGGATTCTATTTCAACGCGGAAGACTCGAAGTATTTCGCGGTGGGAAAGCTGGGACGAGACCAGATCGAAGACTACGCGGCGCGGAAAGGGCAGTCGGTTGAGCAGACGGAAAGATGGCTCGGGCCGTACCTCGACTATGATCCCAGCTGACGGAAGGCGCGCAGAGTCGATCTTCGGAGGTCGATCTTCGGAAACGCTTAACGCTTAACGTTTAACGTTTAACTCTTAAGTGTTCGGCGCAGCAGATCTATAGATAGGCGGAAGCGGGATATATGGTCGCGGGTGCAGATGCGGAGGGGCGTATATAAAGCGCGGATCACGGGAAGCACGATCCTCCGAGACAAACGCGATCCCTGGACGACGATCTTTGGAGGTCGATCTCGCAGGTCGATCTTCGGAAACGCTTAACTCTTACGTGGTCAGCGCGACAGATATATAGAAGGCGGAATAGGTATATCGGCACGGCGCGGATGCGGAGCGGAGTATATAAAGCGCGGATCACCGAAAGCATTGAGCTTCGTGAAGGCTCCAGTCACGAGAAGCCGATCAGTGGGGCGTTACCCGTTTCATTTGAGGCGCTTGCGACGGCTATACAGTGTGACCCTTTTCGCTATATAGTTGTGGCAGGACGTCGACGCGGGCGCGGGCGGAGCGGATGCGGCGTTTTCCCGCTTTATTTAACGTCACGGCGCGCATCCGGGCCTTGGATACAGCGCGTTCCGTCGAAGGGATGTGGCTCGGCTAGCGCTCGGTCGCGGGCATTCCGGCCAGCTCCCTCAGCACTTGGCGCAGGCGCGACGGGTAGATAGGCTTATATACGATCCGATCGACCCGATGCTGCTGGTAAAGGCGCATCACGGCCGGGCTTAGCTCCGAGCTGAAAATCACGATCTTGCCCGCGTATGGCAACGCGCGCAGCCGCGCCACCAGCTCCACCCCGTTCATTGTCGGCATGTGATGGTCAGTGATCACGACGTCATATGCGCTGGGATTCTCCGAGATTTTTTCCCATGCCTGCGCGCCATCCTCCACGCACTCGACCTGATGTCCCTCGCGCTCCAGTGAAAGCCGAGCGACATCCCTCAGCTCCGCAAGGTCGTCGGCATAGAGGACGCGCAGCGGCCAGGGAGCGGTGACGGGGAACGGCGGTGGAGTCGCCGATCTAGCAGCCGAGTTTTCCATGATGTCTTCTGACTCAAAGCCCCGTCGAGAGTTCGGAGTTTTTCACGCAAACTTTTGTCCCGCCGCGCCTGGATGGAGGCAATGAGAAACTATATAGTTCCGCAGCGGGCATCATATACCTCCGTCTTCAGCCCTGCGTCGATCTATTAACGGCTGCACCCTAGCAGCTTACGATCGCCAATCCCTGCATTTTGTATATAGCAAGCAACCCTCAACACCAAACCACCTCCCGGTCGATCGCCATGAGCGCTACATGTTGAAAATTAAAAGTTAAGCGGTTCTGAAGATTGGGGCATGGATGTGCGTGCACCGGCTCCATGGCACCCACATTGTATATACTCCGGCAGCTTGACAAAAAAAAGTGCCGCCCGGATGGGCGGCACGGTCCAGCAGGGGGCGCGCTCGGCGCCGGGTTACTTCACTGCTATATTATTCTTCACGTCCTTGACGCCAGCCACGCCGGAGGCGATCTGCCCGGCGCGGGCTTTCTCCTCGGCGGTGTCGACGAAGCCGCTGAGCTGAACGACGCCCTTGAAGGTCTCCACTTTGATTTCGCGGGCCTTCGTGGTGTCGTCGCGGACGAGCTCGGCCTTCACCTTGGTGGTGATCGAGGAATCATCCACGTATTCACCCGTGCTTTCCTTGGTCGGCGTGGCGGCACAGCCGACTGGGAACGTGAGCAAGGCGGAGCCAGCGAGGGCGCCCAGCGCGATTACTTTAAGATAAGTTTTCATAGGGTTGGCGCATTTAGTATCGGACGAATCTCGGTAGTTCACGCCGGGGCGCATTTTGGGGAAAATTTTCCGGGGAACCGAATGGCCGATCGGCTGTGCCGGAAGCTCCTGAGCCGGCTTGCTTTGGCGACCCGCATCCTACTGGCTGTCGTCCCATGAAACCGCGCCTTCATGGTCCTATATATTCCGATGGCCGTGGCGACGAGTCCGAAGGGTCGGTCCGCCGTTTCCCGCGCCGGACTTGGGTGGTCGCTTCCGCGCTGCTCGCGATACACGTTTCCGGCGTGCTCGCGCAAACGATTGCACCACCGGCCGCGCCTAACCCGTTGCTCGTTGAGAGCACGCTCCCGTATCACCTCCCGCCCTTTGATCGGATTCGGAATTCCGATTTCCAGCCCGCCTTCGAGCAGGGCATGGCGGAAAATCTCCAGGAAGTGGAAACGATCGCGAATAATCCGGCGGCGCCCACCTTTGATAATACGATTGTTGCCCTCGAGCGCGCCGGGCGGCTGCTCGCGCGGGTGGACCGAACCTTCAGCAGTCTCGCCGGTGCGAATACGAACCCAGAAATCCAGGCACTCGAGCGAACGCTCGCGCCCGTGCTCGCCGCGCACGCGGACAAGATCCACCTCAACGGGCCGTTGTTCGCGCGGGTCGACGCGCTATATAAAAAACGCGACACGCTGGGCCTCGACCCCGAGTCGAAGCGGCTCGTGGAACGCTACCACCAGAATTTTGTCCGCGCCGGCGCCCAACTCTCGGCGGCCGACCAGACCAAGCTGCGCGCCTTGAACGGCCAACTCGCCACGCTCCAGACCACGTTCGCGCAGAACGTCCAGAAGGAGAGCAACGCGTCCCCCCTGGTCGTCACCGATCGCGCCAAGCTGGCTGGGCTGTCCGACGCACAGATCTCCGTCGCCGCGAACGCGGCTACTGCTGCGAACAAGCCCGGCGCCTATATGATTCCGCTGCTGAACACGAGCGGGCAGCCCGCGCTGAGCGCGCTGGAGAAGCGCGGCGTTCGCGAGCGGCTGCAGCAACTTTCCGTCAACCGCACCAGCCACGGCGGCGAATATGATAATCGCGATGTCGTGCTGCGGCTCGTGCGCCTGCGCGCCGAGCGCGCGAACCTGCTCGGTTTCCCCACGCATGCCGCCTATATACTTGATGACCAGACGGCGAAGAACGTCGCCACCGTGAACCAGCTCCTCGCGCAGCTCGCGCCGCCCGCGGTGGCGAACGCGCGGCGCGAGGCGGCGGCGATGCAGGCGGTGGTCAACGAGGAGAACGACGGCTTTCGAATCGCCGCGTGGGACTGGGACTTCTACGCCGAAAAGGTGCGGCGGGCGCGCTATGATTTCGACGAAGAGCAGCTGCGTCCATACTTCGAGTTGAACCACGTGCTGCACGACGGCGTGTTCTTCGCCGCCAACCGGTTATATGGAATCACGTTCGTCGAGCGCCCCGACCTGCCGGTATATGAACCGACCGTGCGCGTGTTCGAGGTCTTCGACGCCGACAAGCAGCCGCTCGGGCTGTTTATCGCGGATTATTATGCGCGACCCGCCAAGCGCGGTGGCGCGTGGATGAATGCGTATGTCACTCAGTCCAAACTGTTTCACCAGCAGGCGGTCGTCGCGAATCATCTTAATATACCGCATCCGCCGCAGGGGCAGCCGACGCTGCTGACGTTCGACCAGGTGCGCACGATGTTCCACGAGTTCGGCCACGCGCTGCACGGACTGTTCTCGAATGTGCAATACCCGCTCTTCAGTGGGACGGCGGTGCCTCGCGATTTCGTGGAATATCCGTCACAGGTGAACGAAATGTGGGCGGTCTGGCCGGAGGTCCTCAAAAATTATGCGAAACATTATAAGACCGGAGAGCCCATGCCGTCCGTCTTGCTGGACAAGATGCTGGCCGCGCGGAAATTCAACCAGGGCTTCATGACGACGGAATATCTTGCCGCGACCCTGCTCGACCAAGCCTGGCATCAGTTGACGCCGGATAAAATCCCGACGGACGCGCTGGCGTTCGAGGCGCAGGCGCTGCACGAAGCGGGCGTCGATTTCCCGCCCGTGCCGCCGCGCTACCGGACCACGTATTTTTCGCACGTGTTTTCGGGCGGTTATTCCGCGGGATATTATTCATATATCTGGGCGGAGGTGCTCGATGCGGATTCCGTCGAGTGGTTTAAAAAACACGGTGGCCTGAAGCGCGAGAACGGCGATATATTCCGCGCGAAGCTCCTCTCGCGCGGTGGCAGCGCCGATCCGATGTCTCTCTTCCGCGACGTCACCGGCGGCGATCCCTATATACAGCCCCTCCTTGAGCGCCGCGGGCTGGCCCCGGTCGCGGACGCCAGAACGAAGTGACCGGACAACCCCAATGAGCCCCATGCCCGAAGCCCCGAAATCCGAACTCGCCACCGCCACCGGCGAGGAATTCGCGGCCCTCCGCAAGGCAGGGCACTCGCGAACCTTCGCCGCGGGGACGACGATATTTTCCATCGGCGATCCCGGGGATGGTTTTTACCTCGTGGAATCCGGGCAGGTGATCATCTCGGCTGTCTTCGGCGACAACGAACCGCGCATGCTCGCGGTGATCGGTCCGGGGGATTATTTCGGCGAAATGGCCGCTCTCGACGATGCGCCTCGCTCCGCAACCGCGCGCGCGGAAGTAGATACCTCCACGCTGTTTCTAAGCCGCGACGAATTGCTACAGCTGCTCGATTCACGTCCGCGCCTCGCGCTGAATTTGATTCGCGAGTTCAGCAAGCGCATGCGGGCCATCAACCGCAAATACGTCGAGGAGATCATTCAGGCCGAGCGGCTCGGCGTGGTCGGCCGATTCGCGAGCACGATCGTCCACGATTTCAAAAACCCGCTTAATATAATCAGCCTCGCCGTCGACCTCGTCGGCAGTCCCGACATGCCTCCGGCGACGCGCGCGACGACGCGCGGTCATATCATCCGGCAGGTCGAGCGCATGACGAACATGCTGAACGAACTGATCGAATTTTCGCGGCCAACGGGTCGGCTGCCGGCGCTCACCGCGGTAAACTTCTCCCAATATTTTCAGCGGCTCGTCGACGAGCTGCGGCCGGAGCTCGCCGAGCGTGGCATCGGCCTCGAGCTCGCGGACCCGGTGCCCGTCGTCGAGGTGAAGATCGCGCCCCAGCGCCTCTCGCGCCTGTTCCACAATCTCGCGGCGAACTCCGCGGATGCGATGCGGCGTGGCGGACGGGTCACGTTTCATTTTGCCGTCGAGGGCAACCAGCTGCGGATCGACGTCTCGGATAACGGCACGGGCATAGCGCCGGAAATCGCGGGGCAACTTTTCCAGCCGTTCGCGAGCCACGGGAAGAAAAATGGCACCGGCCTCGGCCTGTCTATCTGTCGGAAAATCGCGGAAGACCATGGCGGCCACATCACCGCGCGGAGCAATTCCGGTCCGGGTGCGACGTTCACGCTGACCCTCCCTCTCCTGCCGTGAACCGGCCGCGCGACAAAACGTCGGGCGGCGTTCCCGGAAATTAACAAACAAACGGACGCCGGATGGGTCCTTCACTCCGACCCATGAACGCGTCATCGCTCTCCGCCACCGCCGCCGCCCTCGTTGCCCGTGGCAAAGGCCTGCTCGCCGCCGACGAAAGTTTTCCCACGATCGGAAAGCGATTCACACCGCTTCATATAGAGTCGAACGAGCCGAACCGTCGCGCGTACCGCGACCTGCTCTTCACGACGCCGGACCTCGAAAAGTATATAAGTGGCGTGATCCTGTTCGACGAGACGATCCGCCAGCGTTCGTCCACCGGAAAACCCTTTCCCGAGCTGCTCGCCGAGCGCGGTATCATCCCGGGCATCAAGGTCGACAAGGGTGCAGTCGACCTGCCGAATTTTCCCCGCGAGAAAATGACCGAGGGCCTCGACGAACTGCGGAGCCGGCTCGAGGAATATACAAAACTCGGAGCGCGTTTCGCGAAGTGGCGGGCCGTGCTGACGATCGACGAGCATCTGCCGAGCGAGACGGCCATGCGCGCGAATGCGGAGTCACTCGCTATATACGCGGCCCTCTGCCAGGAAGCCGGGCTGGTGCCGATCGTCGAGCCGGAGGCACTCATGGACGGTGATCACTCGATTGCTCGGTGCGAGGACGTCATCGAGACGACGCTCCGTCATGTATTCTCCGCGCTCGTGGACCATGGGGTGCGCCTTGAGGAGATGCTGTTGAAAACCGGGATGGTGCTGGCGGGAACGGAAGCGGCGGCGCAGCCAGCGCCGGACGAGGTCGCGTCTGCGACCATGTGTTGCCTGCGGCGGGTGGTTCCGGCGGCGGTCCCGGGAATTGTTTTTCTCTCCGGCGGACAAAGCCCGGAGCAGGCGACGGAGCGTCTCGCGGCGATCAACCAGATTCCGGATGCACCGTGGCCGCTCACGTTTTCCTATGGCCGCGCGCTGCAGGATGAGCCGCTCGAGGCGTGGCACGGCGATCCCGCGAAGGTGCGGCCAGCCCAGGAGGCGCTGCGTGCGTGTGCCGAGCGCAACAGCGCGGCGGCGGTCCCGAAGGGTCGCCGGTAGTATATATCGATATAGGTCGTGTTACACCGCGGCGGACCCGTTGCGCTATTTAATATATGTCCGCCGCCTGGCTGCTCGTCCTCAATGCGGGCTCGTCGAGCCTGAAGTTCGCGGCGTTTGCAGCGGAGTCGCTCAAGCGGCTCGCCAGCGGCACAATCGAGCACCTCGGCCAGCCCGGCGCGGAGATGAATATAAAGGTGCCGGGGCGCGGCAGCGACCGGCGTCCGGTGGCGTCCGCGAGTCCACCCGACCTCGTGCGCGAAGTGGTGGACGCGATGCGCCAGGTGGTCGGCGGAGGCGAGCCGCAGGCCATCGGGCATCGCGTCGTGCATGGCGGGCCGAGGCATTTTGAGCCGGAGCGGGTAACGCCGGAGTTGCTGGGCGATTTGCGGGGATTGAGCCCGTTTGATCCGGAGCATTTGCCGGCGGAGATCGGGTTTATTGAAGCGACGCAGCAGCTGCTGCCGATGGTGCCGCAGCTGGCCGCGTTCGACACGGCGTTCCACCGCGACCTGCCGCTCCTCGCACAACGGCTCACGCTCCCGCGCCGCTACGGCGAGGCTGGCGTGCGGCGCTACGGGTTCCACGGGTTATCCTACAGCTATATACTCGGTGAGCTGGAGCGGATCGACGCACGGGCGGCGCGCGGGCGAGTGATCCTCGCGCACCTCGGCAGTGGCTCGAGCATGGCGGCGGTGCTCGAAGGGCGGTGTCGCGACACGAGCATGGCTTTCACGCCGGCGGCCGGCCTGATGATGGGCACGCGCACGGGTGACCTCGACCCGGGGTTGTTCAACTATATAGCGGACACGGAGCATCTCACGCCCGCGCAGTTCAACCACCTCGTGAACCATGAATCGGGATTGCTGGGTGTTTCGGGAATAA
Source organism: uncultured Verrucomicrobiae bacterium (assembly GCA_963800005.1). Taxonomy (GTDB): domain Bacteria; phylum Verrucomicrobiota; class Verrucomicrobiia; order Opitutales; family Opitutaceae; genus CAWCZH01. The sequence continues at coordinate 1,415,229 of CAWCZH010000006.1, read as the reverse complement.
GTGCGGACACGCGCGAGCTGGCGAAGCGGGCGCCCACGGACCCACCGGCGGCAGAGGCGCTGGATCTGTTTTGTTATCAGGCGCGGAAATGGATCGGAAGCTATGCGGCAGTGCTCGGTGGACTCGACACGCTCGTGTTTGCAGGTGGCATCGGGGAAAATTCCCCGGCGTTGCGGGCCGGGATCTGCGCGGGGCTGGAATTCCTCGGCGTGGGCCTGGATCCCGAGGCGAATGAGCGCAACACGCCGGTGATCTCGGGGCCCGGCAGCGGGGTGACGGTCCGGATCATTCCGACCGACGAGGAGATCGTGATCGCCCGGGCGCTCGCGGCCGCCGCCCCGGTTTAATATTTCATAATTATGAAAAACGAAATCCTTCCCGGGCCGCTGGATCCCGACCTGCTGCGCCGCATGGACGCGTACTGGCGCGCCGCGAATTATCTCTCGGTTGGCCAGATTTACCTGCTGGACAACCCCCTGCTCCGCGAGCCGCTGAAGATCGAGCACGTGAAGCCGCGGCTGCTCGGGCACTGGGGCACCACTCCGGGCCTGAACTTCATCTATGTTCATCTCAACCGGCTGATTCGGGCGCAGGACCTCAATATCATATATATCACGGGGCCGGGGCATGGCGGTCCCGGGCTCGTGGCGAATGCCTACCTCGAGAGAACCTATAGCGAAGTATATCCGGCGATTTCCGAGGACGTCGAGGGCATGCGGCGTTTGTTCAAGCAGTTCTCCTTTCCGGGCGGGATTCCGAGCCACGTCGCGGCGGAGACGCCTGGTTCCATCCACGAAGGCGGCGAGCTGGGATATTCTCTGTCGCACGCGTTCGGTGCGGTATTCGACAATCCCGATTTGATCGCGATGTGTGTCGTCGGGGACGGCGAGGCGGAAACCGGGCCACTCGCCACGGGCTGGCACTCGAACAAGTTTCTCGACCCGGTGCGCGACGGCGCGGTTTTGCCGGTGCTCCATTTGAATGGATATAAGATCGCGGGTCCGACCGTGCTCGCGCGCATTCCCGAATCGGAGCTGGTCGACTTGTTCCACGGCTATGGTTACGAGCCAGTGTTTGTCAGTGGCGACGATCCACCGTTGATGCATCAGCAATTCGCGGCGGCGCTCGAGAATGCGATCGGCAATATAAAACGAATCCAAGCCGAGGCGCGGGCCCACGGCTTCCAGAAGCGGCCGCGCTGGCCGATGCTCATTCTCCGCTCGCCGAAGGGCTGGACCGGTCCGAAGACCGTGGATGGGAAGCCCGTCGAGGGAACGTTTCGCGCGCACCAGGTACCGGTCGAGAATATACAGCAGCCGGAGCACTTGAAAATCCTGGAGACGTGGATGCGCAGCTATCATCCCGAGGAATTATTCGACGAGACCGGCCGGCTCGTGCCCGAGCTCGCTTCGCTTCCGCCGGTGGGCACGCGCCGCATGAGCGCCAACCCGCACGCGAACGGCGGATTATTATTGCGTGAGCTGAAGATGCCGGACTTCCGCCAATATGCAGTGAAGATCGAGCACCCGGGCGGCACGGACAGCGAGGCGACCCGCGTGCAGGGCGCGTTGATTCGCGACGTGATCAAACTGAACCCGAATACATTCCGCGTCGTTTCGCCGGACGAGGTGAATTCAAACCGCTGGAACGACGTCTTCCAGGTGACCAATCGCGAGTCCACCGCGGAGATTATACCCGGCGACGACCACGTCGCGGCGGATGGGCGCGTCATGGAAATGCTCAGCGAACATCAATGCCAGGGCTGGCTCGAGGGCTACCTGCTGACAGGACGCCACGGATTCTTCTCCTGCTATGAGGCCTTTATTCATATAGTGGATTCGATGGTGAACCAGCACGCGAAGTGGCTGGAGAAGGCGAATCATATAACGTGGCGGCGGCCGATCGCGTCGCTCAACTACCTGCTGACATCGCACGTGTGGCGGCAGGACCACAATGGCTTCAGCCACCAGGATCCCGGTTTCATCGATCACGTGATGACCAAGAAAGCGGAGATCGTCCGAGTATATCTACCGCCCGACGCGAATACATTGCTCTCGGTCACGGACCACTGCCTGCGCAGCCGGAACTATATAAACGTGATCGTCGCGGGCAAGCAGATGGCCCCGCAGTGGCTCGAGATGGATGCCGCGATCCAGCATTGCGCGGCGGGCATCGGCATCTGGACGTGGGCGAGCAACGACCAAGGCGGCGAGCCGGATGTCGTCATGGCATGCGCCGGGGACGTCCCCACCCTCGAAGTGCTCGCGGCGGTGTCGTTGTTGCGCGAACATTTCCCCGACTTGAAAGTTCGCGTGATCAATGTCGTCGACCTGATGCGCCTGAGTGAAAAGCGCGAGCATCCGCATGGGATGACGAGTGACGACTTCGACGAGTTGTTCACGAAGGACAAGCCGGTGATTTTTGGATATCATGGATATCCGCTGCTGATTCACCGGCTCACGTATCGTCGGACCAATCATGCGAACCTGCATGTGCACGGGTTCAAGGAGGAGGGCACGACGACGACGCCGTTCGACATGACGGTGCGCAACGAGCTCGACCGTTTTCACCTCTTTGCGAACGTCGTGGACCGCGTGCCGATGCTGCACTCGCGGGCGGCCTATGCGAAACAGTTTGTACGAGAGCAGCTGTATGCGCACCACGAGTATATAACGACCTATGGCGACGATCCGCCGCGGATAAAGAATTGGCGCTGGCCGGCGCCGCAGGCCACGGTGACGTGAATGAGTGCCGCCCTCCCGCCGCTTCGAGTATATATAATCCGCCACGGCGAGACCGCCTGGTCCCTTTCCGGGCAGCATACCGGCCGCTCCGAGATTCACCTCACGGCGCGCGGTGAGGAGCAGGCGCGCGATCTCCGCGCCCGGCTCGCCGCGAAATCGTTCGCCCATGTTTTCCGCAGCCCGCGTCACCGCGCGCTGCAAACGTGCACCCTTGCCGGGCTCGGCGGCCTCGCCGTGATCGAACCGGACCTGCGCGAGTGGGAGTACGGCGAATATGAAGGCCTTACGAGCGCCCAGATCCATCAGCAGCGTCCGGGCTGGGATATATTTCGCGATGGCTGTCCCGGCGGGGAAAGCCCCGGGGAAATCGCCGCGCGCGCCGACGCGCTGGCGGAACGTTGGGCACGGATGCCCGGACCGATTGCGGCTTTTTCGCACGGACATTTCCTGCGCGTCTTCGCGATGCGCTGGGTCGGCTGGGATCTCGCGCAGGGACGTCACCTCGCGCTGAGCACGGCCTCCATCGGGATATTGACGCGGCAAAATAATGTGCCGGACAGCGCGGCGCTCGCCTTGTGGAATGAGACGTCGCAGTTAGAATAATCATTCTCGGTACTGCGTCGCCCCGTCGGCGCCCGCCTCATCATGGCCGTCAAATTCAAAGACTATTACGAATCGCTCGGCATCGCGCGCACCGCGACTCCCGATGAAATCAAAAAAGCGTTCCGCAAACTGGCGCGCCAATATCATCCGGACGTGGCGAAAAACAAGGCCACCGCCGAGGAGAAATTCAAGGAGATCAACGAGGCTTATGAAGTCTTGAGCGATCCGGACAAACGGAAGCGCTACGACGAACTCGGTGCCAATTGGCAGGAGGGCCCGCCGCCGCAGCAGCCCGGAGGCGGGTTTCAATACGGCGGCCCCGACGGAGGACGGGCCGGTGGCGTGCCGCCCGACTTCGAATTCGGCGGCACCGGTTTCAGCGATTTTTTCGAATCGTTCTTCGGCGGCGCGCGCAACGGCATGGGCGGGGGCGCCCGGCGGCGCGGCGCGGCGGCGGACGACGGTACCTTCGTGTCAAAAGGACACGATGTCGAGGCCGACCTGTTGGTGCCGCTCGAGGAGGCGTTTCGCGGGGCGATGCGCAAGGTGACGCTGCGGCGGCCGGCCGAGGACGGGGGCGAGGATCGCGTCGATACGTATCAGGTCCGCATTCCGGCGGGCGTGCGCGAGGGCCAGCGCATCCGTCTCGCGGGTCAGGGCGGCAGTGGCTTCGGTGGCGGGGCGGCGGGCGATTTATACTTGCGGGTGCGACTGGCGCGGCACCCGGATTTTTCGGTGCGCGAATCTGATCTCTATTACGACTTGGAGCTCGCGCCGTGGGAAGCCGTGCTCGGCGTGCAGGTGAAGATTCCGTCGCTGGACGGATCGGCGTCCCTGCGCGTCCCCCCTGGAACCGGCTCTGGAAGCCAGTTGCGGCTCCGTGGGCTCGGGTTGCCGCGCGAGGGCGGCGGGCGCGGCGACCTATATGCAGTCGTGCAGGTGCAAACGCCGACTACCATCACGAGCGAGGAGCGCGCGCTCTGGGAGCAGCTCTCGCGCACGTCGACCTTCAATCCCCGCAACTCATGAGCGACCCCGAATATACAATCGAGACCTCGCTGGTTTCCGTGCATTTCGCGGAGCCGGGCCAGAATATATATGATCTGCCCACGGCCGCGGAGCTCGCGCAGCTGCATCCGGACATCGTACTCCATTATTGGCGGTTGGGTTTGCTGCCGGCGGCCCGCGTGGATGCGGGCGATCTTCCGGCGTTTGACGACAACGGCGTATATGAACTTCGCCGCATCGAGCACTTTCACCGGCATCACGGCGTGAACCGCCAAGCGCTCCCGCTCGTGATGCGGCTCGTGCACGACCTCGAGCGGCTGCAGGCCGAGGTGCGTTTCCTGCGCAGCCGCTGAGGCCCGAGCCGGGGCGGCGCGCGATGTTCGCCGCTTGCCACGTGCGCGAAGGCGCGTTCCCTGTGATTTTATGGATACAGGTCCCATTCCCGTCACCGTTCTCACCGGCTTCCTTGGCGCCGGAAAAACGACGCTCCTCAACCGCATCCTCACCGAGCAGCACGGCCGGAAAATCGCGGTGATCGAAAACGAGTTCGGCGAAGTCGGCGTGGATAACCAGCTCGTGATCACGAGCGATGAAGAGTTGTTCGAAATGAACAACGGGTGCATCTGCTGCACCGTGCGCGGTGATCTGATCCGCATCCTCGGCCGGCTGATGAAACGCAAGGACCGCCTCGATGGCATCTTGATCGAGACCACCGGACTCGCGAACCCGGCGCCGGTCGCGCAGACGTTTTTCACGGATGACGAGATGAAGGCGAATTTCCGCCTCGATGCGATCGTCACCGTCGTCGACGCGAAACATGTGCTGCTCCACCTCGACTCGGAAGACGAGGCCGTGAAGCAACTCGCGTTCGCAGATGTCATCATATTAAACAAGACGGACCTCGTGTCCCCCGCCGAGCTCGACCCGCTCGAGGCGCGCATTCGCCGGCTGAACGCGGTGGCGCGAATATATAGAGCGCAGAACGCGGACGTCCCCCTCGAGCGCGTGCTCAACGTCGGCGGTTTCAACCTCGACCGCGCAGTCACGATTGATCCGGAGTTCCTCGCGCCGGAATATCCTTTCGAGTGGGCCGGCGCGTACGCCGTGCCCGCGGGCCGCCATGAGCTGGTGATCGGCCATGACCCGGGCGAGGCCGCGCATGATCACGGACATGACCACGCGGACGGCGAAGGCCACGAGCACCATCACCATCATCCTCACCCCGGCAACGAGAACGAACTTGATATTGCGATCCTGCCGGTGAAATCGCTTGATCCGAAGTTGCTCGACGGTGCGCGCGACCGCGCGGCGGACGCGTTCGACGGTGAACCGACGCGTATCCGTTCTACGGATACATTTGCGCCGGGGCCGAAGCCGGGACGCCTGGAACTCATCGCGGGTCGCGGGCATTTCCCGGTGACGTTCGCCGAGCCAGGATTCTTCGTCGTGTTCGAGGGTTGCGCCGAACACCCGCTGCATATTCGCGTCATGGGCGAGAACGTGCGCCCCGCCTGGCAGCAGGATTATCACGCGGCTCACACGCACAATGATGCGGTGACGTCGGTGGGCATCAGTGCGCCGGGCGAGCTCGACGGTCGAAAGCTGAACCAGTGGATCACCGAACTGCTCAGGGTGAAAGGCGGCGATATATATCGCATGAAGGGCGTGCTCAATGTGCGGGGCAGCAGCAAGCGTCTCGTTTTCCAGGGCGTGCACATGCTGTTCGATGCGAAGTTTGACCGGGAATGGGGCTCCGAGCCGCGCACGAACACGCTCGTGTTCATCGGCAAAAACCTGGACCGCGCGGCGCTGAACACCGCGTTCCAATCGTGTCTCGCCTGAGCGGTCGTATCCAAACTATGGATACAGCTGTTCACCACGGGCAGCCTGCCGGAACCCGCCGACGTGTCTCGCAACCGGCGCGGCGCTATAGATTGTATATCGTCTGCCCGGAAGGGGCGGAGAACGCCAACGAACGCGCGGGGGACGGACGATGCAACTGACCAAACTCTGGGCGACGATGCTCGACGACTACGCGATCGACCTCGCGTGGTCCCCGCGCGGCGACCGCCTCGCCGCTGCGAGCGCCGCGGGGCCGGTCTCCGTTTTTCGTCTCGATGGCTCGCTCGCCGCGACGCTGCCGGGCAACGACGGTGGGACGAATTGTATAGCGTTTCATCCGGACGCGTCACTCCTCGCGTCGGGCGGACAAGACGGCGCGGTTCGCATTTGGGATTTCGAGAATGGTCGTTGTGCTGCGACGGCGGAGCTCGGCCGCGCGTGGGTGGACCACCTCGGGTGGACGCCCCGGCGGACGGGAGAAGCGAAGGAGAATGCGCCCAAGCTCGCGGCCGCAGCGGGACGACAGTTGCTATTTCTCGATGCGGCCGGCGCGACGCTCCATGCCTGCGATCCCGCGCCGAAGACACTCACCGGACTCGCGTGGCAGCCGGCCGGGGGATGTGTCGCCGTCGCGTATTTCGGCGGTGTTCGGCTTTGGGATGCCGACGACTATATAGTACAAAAGGAGCTGCCCTATAACAATGGCATCCACGCGCTGGTCTGGTCGCCGGACAATCGCTGGCTCGTCTCGGGCAACCAGGATCCGTCGGTGCACCTCTGGATTCCCGAGGAGGATATGGAGTTTCATATGAGCGGATATGAAACGAAGGTGAAGCATCTCTCGTTCGATCATACATCGCGGTTTCTCGCCACCAGTGGCGGGCGTGAGGCGTGTATCTGGGACTGCGCAGGAGCCGGCCCGGAAGGTCGCGATCCTACCATGCTGCCGCATGCGTCGCCCGTGTGCGCGGTCAGCTATCAGAATTCCCACAGCCTGCTCGCGACAGCCAGCAGCGATGGCATGGTGGGTTTATGGAGTCCCGAGCGGTCGCAGCCATTGCGAGCGCGTGCGCAAATCCCTCACGCCGCGACTCGCCTCGCGTGGTCGCCGGACGACCGGCACCTCGCGATTGGAACGGAAAAGGGCGCCATCTATATCTTGAAGTGCGAGGCGTGACGCGGCGGCCCGCGCCTCGCTATATACTCCAGTCCGACGCCAGGCGTAATCTCGACTATATACTTTTCGGCCGCCCGTTCGCGGTCAGAAATCGAGTCCGACGAGCAGGCGCAGCAGCGAATAATCCTGCACGCGGACATCCGGGTTGTTGTGGCGCGTCTCGTGGCGGATGCCGACGCTGATCGTTTCCGTCAGCTTCTTGTTCAGCTCGACGCGGTTTTCCCAGCCTTCGCGTCCCGTCAGGATGGAGTAGTACCAGATACCGCGCTCGGTGAGCGTCGTGCGCCACGGGAGTTTCCAATCGGCTTCCACGAACATGGATTCCGTGCGGTGCTCGCTGTGCGTGCTGGTCGGTGCGGTCTGCCAGACGTCGAATATATTCTCGGCGAGACCCACGCTCAGGTTGCGGCGGTCGGATGAAAACAATTTTACGCCACCGCCGATTTCCTGCTGCAGCAGCAGGTAGTCCGTGGGCACGTTGTCCAAAATAAAGGCGCGGTTCCATTCCAGCGTCGGATGATAGAGCGAGAAATAGCGCGTCGAAAGCGCGTGGCGCCAGAAGCCGTCGGCCTTGAATATATCGGTCGTGGTGACGTGGTTCGTGTCGCTGAAATCATAGCGAGCGGTCATGTCCACCTCGTCTGATTTCCACTTCCGCATGATATGTGCCTCGGTTAAGTCGGTGTTGCGCTCACTCGTGTCGCTGTCGACTTCCGAGGAGAACGAGAAACGCCCGTGCCATGGTCCGAAAACGCGGCGCAGGGCGAGCGTGAGCTGCTGCGGCGAAAGCAGCCACGCCCGCGCGTTGGCGGCGGCCGCATTGTTCTCGGCGGCCGCGGCATTATTCGCGGCAGTGGCAGCGTTGTTGGCGGCAGTCGCGGCGTTGTTGGCGGCGGTGGCTTGGTTGGAAGAGACCTCCTCGCGCGCCGCGCTGCGTTGCTGCCGGGTCTTCGCGGCGATCTCGGACGCGGCGGCGGGCGTCTGGTTTGTGATCACCTGTGCGTCGGCGACGGGGACGCGGACGATGCCGAAGCGGTCGGATTGAAAAACGATCGTGGTCGCGGTGCGCTCGACGAGGTGACCGCGCAGGCGATCGCCGTCCGTATATACTAATACATCCGTGGCGCTCGGCTGCGCCGCGGTCGCGACTGGAGCGGCTCCGTGGGCAAGCGAGCGGAACCACGCAAACCCCAACAAAACCGGCAGCAGCCGGTATTTCCTAAATCGCGAGAATAACGAGAACACGCTGGTTCGACGCCCACCGGCGCGTCGGGTTTCAAAAAAGTTAAGTCACTCGCAACCGTGCGAGACGGCGCGAAAACATTGTCGATCAGGCCGAACCGTGCCGCGAAAATCGCGAATAGCAAATGAGTCGAACCCCGGATGCCGTGCGTCGAGCGCAGGCGCTCACGCGGCCAGCCCGAAAATCGCGTTCACATAGTTGTCCACGCTGAACGGCTGCAGGTCCTCCGGCTGTTCACCGAGGCCGACAAAGTATATTGGGATCTTCAGCTGGCGATATATACCAACGATCGCACCGCCGCGACTCGTGCCATCGAGCTTCGTGATGACAAGCCCGGTGAGCCCAAAGCTCTGGTGAAAAACGCGCGCCTGCTCGATGGAATTGCTCCCGAGGGAGCCGTCGACGACGAGCCAGCGATGCTGCGGCGCGGTCGGATCATTCTTTTGGAGAACGCGGCGAATCTTCGCGAGCTCCTCCATGAGGTTGCTCTTCGTGTGCAACCGGCCCGCTGTATCAACGAGCAGAAAATCACTGCCACGAGTTTTTGCAGCCTGCCAAGCATCGAAGGCAACGGCCGCCGCATCCGCGCCCGTATGACTCGCTACTATATCAAGGTCGAGCCGCGTCGCCCACGCTTTCAACTGCTCGACGGCCGCCGCGCGAAACGTATCGCATGCCGCAAGTGTCACCTTGCGGCCATCCTGCTTCAAGCGCCACGCGAGCTTCGCAGCGGTGGTGGTTTTGCCGGAGCCATTGACGCCGATCAATGCAATCACGACGGGCAGGCGCGCGGCCCCGGGTGCTGGCACAGTGGCACCTGCGACCGGAGTCGTGAGGTCGCCCTCGGCGCCGGCGAGAACGCGCTTCAGCACGGCCGCTCCAATGACGGCAGCGTCCTGCCCGCGAAGTTCCTTTTCCTTCCGGTGCGCGGCCTTGATCTCGTCGAGGATTTCGGCGGTCGTTTCCACGCCGAAGTCGGCACCATATAGCGCCTCCTCGAGGGACTCGAGCGACGAGGCATCGATGGGTCTCTGCCCGAAGATCGCGGCGGTTTTCTGCGCGATGGCCGAGACCGTCTTCGCCAGCCCATCCTTGAATTTCCTGAAGAGTCCGAACATTTAATATATGTCTAAATATATATCATGCGCCGATCGGCGCGGGGCGCAAATCACTCCACCTTGCGCGCGTCGCGGCCGAGCTGGTCCTTCAAGCGGTCGAGGATCCCGTTGATGAACCGTTTCGAATCCGCGTTGGAGAATTGCTTCGAGAGATCGATCGCCTCGTTGATCGAGACGACCGGCGGGATATCCTTGCGATATACCATTTCGAACATCGCGACGCGCAGGATCGCCAAGTCGATTTTCGCGATGCGCTCAAATTCCCAGTTGTGCGCGAGCGCTTTGATGCGTGCATCGAGATCCGCGCAGTGTTCGATCACGCCGTGTATGAGCTCCTCTCCGAACGCGTAATGCTCGCGCGGCTGATCATAATTCTCGAAGAAGACCACCAGGTCGTTCGCGAGATTGGCCGGCGAATTCATACTCCACGCATATAGATATTGCAGGGCCGCGACGCGTCCGTCGCGGCGTTGGGCAAATTGCGCTTTGCTCATCGGAGAAAACTTTTTTTCAGGGCGGCCATTTCAAGCGCCGCGGCCGCGAATTCCGCGCCACGATTGATCGGCCCGAGGCACCGGGCCTGCGCCTGCTCAAGCGTGTTCGCTACAATCACGCCGTTGATCACCGGCTTCCGCGCGGCCAAGGAGACCTGCTGGAGCGCGTGGGAAACGCTCGTGCCCACCATCTCATGGTGCGACGTGTCGCCGCCGATCAGCACGCCCAGCGCGATGACCACATCCACATCCATCCGAGCGGCAAGTGCTTGCGCAGCCCAAGGAACCTCGTGCGAGCCCGGCACGCGCACTGCGGTGATCTGGGCCGTTTTCACGCCTGCCGCCTCGAGCGTGGACGTCACGCGTTGCAAGAGGCTGTCGACCAACTCGAGATTAAAACGCGCGGCGACGATCCCGAAGGAACTGGAAGCGCCATCGGCAACGATGGCGGGAGGGGACGCGAGACTCATGGAGCGTTCATTGGCCCTCCCAAATCCAAAATCCGCAATCTCAATCCGACGGCCTAAAGTGCGACGTGCTCCGTGATCTCGAGGCCGTAGCCATCCAAGCCGATCACTTTGCGGGCGCTGTTCGAGAGGAGGCGGATCTTGGAAAGGCCGAGCGCTGCGAGGATCTGCGCGCCGATGCCATAGTCGCGAAAACTGGGTGACGGCGCCTCGCCGCGAATTCCCGTGAGCCGCGCGAGCAAATTCGCGCCGCCGGCCGGCTGCTCGAGATATAATATAACGCCAGAGCCCGCCGCCGCGATGGCGGCGAACGCGCCGGTCAAGGAATGATAATTGTCCATCTCCTTCGCGCGAAATACATCGCTCAATATATTCTCCGTCTGCACGCGCACGAGCGTGGGCTCGGGACCCGGCGTGCCTTTCGTGAACGCGAGGTGGTGCCGCTGATCGAGCTTGCTGCGAAAAACGTGCAGCGTGAATTCGCCGAACTCCGAGGCGAATGGTTTGGTGCCGACGAGCTCGACGAGTTTTTCCCGCGCGCTTCTATATTCAATCAGCGCCGCGATCGAAATCATCTTCAGCCCGAATTTTTCCTTGAACGCGACCAGCTGCGGCAGGCGTTGCACGGTGCCGTCGTCGTTCACGAGTTCGCAGAGCACGCCCGCGGGCGGCAGCCCTGCGAGCACAGCGAGGTCGACCGCGGCTTCGGTGTGCCCCGCGCGTTCCAAGACGCCACCGGCCCGTGCGCGCAAAGGAAACACATGCCCGGGCTGCACGAGATCGGTGGGTTGCGAATTCGGATCCGCCAGAATGCGAATGGCCACCGTTCGGTCCTGCGCGCTAATTCCGGTCGTCACACCCCGGGCGGCATCGACACTCGCCGTGAAATCCGTGCGATACGTTTCGCGATTATTCACGACCATCGGGCCAAGGCCCAGGCGGCGCAATGGCCCATCGAGCGTCGGCACGCACACGATGCCGCTGCAATAGCGGATCATCATATTGACGCTCTCCGGCGTCGCCTTGGAGGCCGCCATGATCAAGTCGCCCTCGTTTTCGCGGTTTTCGTCGTCGACGACGATGACCAGCTTGCCCGCCGCAATATCCGCGATGGCCGATTCCACCGAGTCAAACGGGGCGTGATGATGAACAGTCATGAAGTTGAGCGAAAAAACGGTCGCCCGAACCCGCTTCCCTGTCAATCGGCCATCCCTGGCCGGTGAGCCGCGCGTCAGGGCGACGCGTCCGTCGGTGCGCCCACCGACGCGGGCCAGTGAAAGTCCACCACGATATTCTCCGCTGCCTTGTCCTCCGTCTCCTCGTTCCGCAGCAGCGATATATACAATTTGAAATGATACGGGCCCTTGATGGCCTTCGGAGACGTGAGCGATTTGCCGTCGGGCGCGAGCGTGAGGAGGGCGTGCTCATCGAGGAGTCTATATACAACCGGCCAGCGAAACGCGGCCCGCGTCACATCGGGCGCCACGGGCTTCTTTTGCGCATCATAGAACGACAACTTGAAATTTCCGTTCACGAGCTCGAGTCCGAGAAAACCATCGCCGCGCGGAATCGTGAGGCCCTCGATGCGCGGCGCCTCGGCCGGTGTGGGCGTCGGGGAAACGGGAATCTTGATCGGCCCGGCGGCCCAGCCGCCTGCACCTGCGACCAAAGCGAAAATCAACGCCAGCGACGCCCGTGTCTTCATTCGACCAGATTGCCACCCTCCGGCAACAGCGGCAAGCCGGATACAAATCGGGAGCGGCAAATTGACGTCCCCTTGACCATCGGGAAGGTTCGCTCACCCACTTTCTCCCATGAAATTCCACGGCAATGGCTGCGTCGCGATCCACACCAAGGATCTCAAGAAAGCCGAGACGTTCTATAAAGACGTGCTCGGGCTCAAGCTGGTCTCCCGCTCCCGCAACCATCTCGAATTCAAGATGGGTAAAGTGATGTTCTATATAAATCGCGACACCGTCGCGCGCGCGCCGATTCCGTCCTTCACGGTCAAGGATCTCGCGAAAGCGCGCACGCGCCTGCGGGACGGCGGTGCGAAAATCGTCGAAGACCGCGGCGCCTCGCTGTATTTTCAGGACCCCAGCGGTGTTGTCTTCGACGTCGTGGAGAAATAAACAGTCACCCTCGCGCGCAGCGAGGCGCCCAGGCTACGGCTTCGCCTGCAAAGTGGCTTTCAGAGCCTTCCAGCGGGCGAGTCGCTCCGCGATCTTCGTTTCCCACCCGGCATTGCCCGGTTCATATAGCACGAGCGGTTTCTCCAGGAAATCCTGGCCCGATATATTCTCCGGGTAATCGTGGGAATAAAGATAGCCCTTCCCGTGGCCGACGCGCTTGCTGGCCGCTCCGCCTTTGTCCCGGAGCGGGACGGGCACGGCCTGCACGGGGGCGGTTTTCAGAGCCGAGTGCGCCGCGGCCAGCGCGCGGGTGGCGGAATTGCTCTTCGGGGTCGTCGCTATATATAGCGTCGCGTGCGCCAGCGTCAGCTCGGCCTCCGGGAGGCCGATGAAATCGCAGGCATGGTGCGCCGCGACCGTCAGCGGCAGCGCCTGCGGATCCGCCAGGCCCACGTCCTCGCTCGCCAGAATCACCAACCGCCGCGCGATGAACCGCGGGTCCTCGCCGCCGGCCAGCATTTTCGCCAGCCAATACATCGCCGCATCCGGATCACTGCCGCGGCAGCTTTTGATATAGGCGGATATAGTATCGTAATGTTCATCCTCGTCGGCGTCGTAGCGAATCCGCCGCTCGCGCGCGAACACCTCGAGATCCCCCGGGGTCAGCGTCGCCCCCTCCGGCAGTCCAAGCACGAGCACCTCGAGCGCGTTCAGTGCCCGGCGTAAATCTCCGTCACAGAGGACGGCGAGGTCCACGAGCAGCGCGGAATCGGCTTGGATGTTGCGCGTGCCGAGTCCGCGTTCGCGATCGCTCAATGCCCGGGCGAGCACGCCAGCGACCGCCTCGGGTGCGAGCGGCTCGAGCCGGAACAAATGGCTGCGCGAGAGCAGGGGCGGATTTACATAGAAACCGGGGTTGTGCGTGGTGGCACCGATCAGGCGCACGGTGCCTTCCTCGACGTCCGGCAGGAGCAGGTCCTGTTGCGATTTATTAAACCGGTGAAGTTCGTCGATGAAGAGGATCGTCCCCGCCTCGGGAATTCGCCGGGCGGTCGCGAGGATTTCGCGCAGCTCGGCGACGTTGGACATGACGGCGTTCAACCGGATGAACCGGCTCTTCGTCTCGTTGGCGATCGCTTCGGCAATGCTGGTTTTTCCGCAGCCTGGGGGACCGTAGAAAATCAAGGATCCGAAACGGTTCTGGGCCACGAGGCGCGGCAGCAGGCTGCCCTCCCGCAAAAGATGATCCTGCCCGACGACTTCGCTGAGCCGGCGCGGTCGCATGCGCGCGGCGAGCGGCTGCGTATTGGGGCGACGCTCCGCGACGGGAGCCGGCGATGCTTCCGGCGGGGAAGCGGCGTCGCCGAAAAGGTCGGGAAGTTCAGGCGCGGGCATGGGGCGAAAAGATATATACATGATGTCCACGCCGGTGTCGCTGGCAAAAGAAACGTGTTCCCATGCGCAGGTTGTTGGGCCACAACGCCGCGTGCCCAGCCGCAGCCTCGGAAATCGTGCACCCCTGCTGTGGCTCCTGTTGCCGTACGCGGGTGGACTGATCGCGGCCAAAGTCTTCGACCTGGAGATTCCCCGCTGGCTCGCAGCGGGCGCCGTCGCGAGTACGTTGGCGGCGTCGGTCGCCGCGTGGCGCGGCTGGAATCTCCGGGTGTGGCCGCTCGCACTCATTGCCGCGATGCTCTGCGCCGGAGGGCTCGAGTATATAGTGAAGCGGCCACCGATGGGCGTGTGGGCATCGGCGCCGCCGCGCGAGGCGAGGCTCACGCTGCGCGTCGACCGGCTGTTCCCCCGCGCGGATCCGCTGCGGTGTGCCGGCCTTGCGACCGTGGAGCGCGCGGAAGAACCCCTCGCGGAACTGCACGGGCGGCGTATATACTTTGCGTTCGCGCTGCGCCGCGGGGTCACGGCGCCGCTGCGCTCCACGGTGATCGAGGCGATCGGCGTGCTCACGCCGGTGCCGCGCGGGGCGGCGGTGGACACGTTTGATGGCTACCTCGAAAACGCGGGGATTGATTTCAAGCTCGGACGCGGGCGGCTCGCCGGCATCGCCGCGCCAGCAAGTATATATCAGCGAGCGCTCGGCCACATCGCGGCGCGGCTCGAGGTGCTGCTCAGCGCCGGCATTCCGCCGCGGGCGGCAGACCTCGGTGCAATATATAGGGCGATGATGCTGGGAAAGAAGTATGAACTGAGCGAGGAGCAGGACACGTTGTTCATGCAGAGCGGCACGATGCACCTGTTCGCCATCAATGGACTTCATATAGGCGTCGTCGCGCTCGCGCTGCAGGCCCTGTTCAGCGGGTTGCGCCTGCCGCGCGCAGTGAGCGCCGTGCTGACGCTCGCGATTCTCTGGATTGATGTCGACGCGACGGGAGCCAGTCCGTCGGCCGTCCGCGCGTACCTGCTCGTTGCCTCGTATGAGGTGGCGCTGGTGCTTCGACTGCGAGCGAGCGGCCTGGCTGCGCTCGCGGCCGCGGGGCTGGTCATCGTGCTCACGGATCCGTTCGCGATATTCAGCGCGAGTTTTCAGATGAGCTATACGGCGGTGCTGGCGATTCTGACGTTCGGATTGCCGCTGGCGGAGCGGCTCGAGGGAGTATGGCATCCGTTTCTTTGGGTCCCAAAAGCGGACCTCACGCGTGCGCAGCGGGCTGCCGGTGCGGCGTGGCGCTGGTTCGCGGGCACGGCCGGCATCGGCTGCGCCGCCGGGCTCGCGGGCGCGCTGACAGCGACGACCTTTTATCATACGCTCACGCCCGGATCGTTGCTAACCAATCTATTGCTGATCCCGCTCGCCAGCGTCGTGATCGTGGCGGGCTTCGTCTCGGTCGCGGTGGGTCTGACGGGGCCTCTGTGGGCGAGTGCGTTTTTCAACCGGGCGGCGCTCGTGGTGCTATATACAATCGACCACTTGATCCGCCTCACCGTGCGCGCCCCGGCGATGTGGTGGCAGGTGCACTGGCGGGCGGAGTGGGTCGCGCCGGTCGCGCTCGGACTTTTCCTCGGGTCGCTTTTTTTCGGCTATATACAAGGCTGGCGCCGCGCGCGGGGCGGATTCTGGCCACCCGTGGTGATCGTAGCGGTCGCGCTGGGCGCAGGCGTGCGGTACGGGTGAAACGATCGGCGGCTGACATCAACGGACCGAGGCGCAGCTTGAATTACGCGGGCGCAGTCCCACAGTGCTCGCCATGAAAAGTGCCTATGAACTCGCGATGGAGCGGCTCGCCAAATCGGAGCCGGCCGCCGGCAAACCGCTCACGCCCGAACAGAAGGGCCGCCTCGCCGAGATTGACCGCATCTATCAAGGCAAACAGGCCGAGCGCGAAATCTTCCTTCAGAAGCAACTGAACGAACTGCTCTCCGACCAGAAATTCGAGGAAGTCGGCAAGGTGCAAAAACAACTGGTCGACGAACGCGCCCGCCTGCAGGAGGAGCGGGAAGAGGAAAAGGAACGCGTCCGCCGGCAAAGCTGAAACGCGGCATCGTATCCGAGCCACGTATCCATGTTCTGGATACAGCGAGACGGGCGACGTATCCAGAGAGTGGATACAGGAACGGGCGGAACGACCAGACAATCAGCCGGCTAGTCGACGAACTCGAAGTCAGCCACGACGGCGTGGTGGTCGGAGGCGGGGCTGGGCGAAACCTGGTGCCCAATGCAGCGGAGGGCCGCGTTATAGAAGATATGGTCGAGGACATACGGACGCCGCCGCCAGGTGACTGCCTTTTCCTGAACGGTACGGTAGCCTTTCTCCTCGAATTGCGCCACGAGGCCTTGATGGTGGCTCACGTTGAAGTCGCCGGTGAGAATCGTCGGGCCCGGCGAGGTGGACAACTCCGCGGCGATCAGCTGGCGCTGGAACGGGTGCGCCGTACTGGTGGATCCCAGCATGAAAAACGCGAGCAGGTGGGTATTATACAACTGCAGCTCGTGACCGAGTATATTGGTCTTCGCACCGACGAGCAGCCGGTCGGTAGGCGTGGTCTTTTTTCCAAAGAATTCAAATTCCACCGCCGGCGACGGCAGGTCCCGGCGCATTTTCGCAGCCAACGGCGTGCGGGAAAAAATCGCCAGGCCGATTCCGAACGGCAGTTCGCGCGGGTCTGGCTTCGGATAGGAAAACCAGCTGTCGTACCCCGTGAGCTCGCGCTGCAGGCGGGTATAGTTTGGCGGCGGCTGCAGCTGCCCGCCCTGCGGCTCCGCGTGTTCGACCTCCTGTAACAGAATCAGATCGGCGTTGTGCTTGCGGATTTCCGCGAGCGTCGTCTCGAGACGGATCGGCGCGCGATCGGGATACGTGTCGTCCCAGATCTGGCCGAACTGCATGTTAAACTGCAGGACGCGGAACGAACTCATCGCGCGGTATATAGATTACGTTCTCCGTCGTGCGGGTGACTCCCCTCGACCGGCGCCGGACGCGGTTGTGGTTTTCGGCGCGCGAGGGAAGGCCAATTCATCGAGTGACTTCGATTCTGGTAGGTCGGCCGCGCAGCCGCAAACCTATTTCAAGAAGTCGGATGCCACTACTCCGGTTCGGCCGTGCCCTCCACCACCCACTCGCGCGCCTCCGGCACCTGGCGCAAGAATTCCGCAAGCGCGGCGGATAGGTGCTCCGCATAGCGGAAATGCGCGCCCATGCCGGTGCGCAGTTCCGCTTCATATATAAACTTGTCCGCGTGCGTGCTGTGCTCGAAGGGCGTCTGCGCCCCCAGCAGCAGCGAATATACATAAGCCGGCGAGCCGCGCCGCAGCAGTTCCGCCGTGAGGCGGCGCTGCGCATCCAGCAGCGCTATATGGTCCGCGGGCCGGATCTCCGGGGGCAGATAAAATCCCGCCTGAATCAGCGGCGTATGGCGGTGGCCCGTGCGATGGCGGTTTAGGTCACGTAATTCGGCCAGCGCGAGATTATTCCAGGCGAAACTCACGCGCATGCGCCGAGTCGCGGATCCCTGGTGACCATAACGGTTGCCGCGGTGACGCAGGGCTTCCGCAATCGATTGCTCCTCGCGAAGCCAGGGCGAGGTTGCCCGGTCCACGTGCACCCACACGGCGTCGGCCAGCGGCTCGGACGAGAGCCGCGCGAGACCGAGGGCGCAACTCGTCGCGAGTTCCTGAGCGGCCTGCTCGGAATATGATTTCTCCGCGTAGCTGTGACGCATCAGGCGCGGTGACTGTTTGAGGAGTTCCTCGCGAATGAGCTTCGCCGCCGCACGCGCTTCGGGATGCGCGAGGGAATCGAGATGCTTGACCGTGCTCGCCCACATGCGCGACGACTGCACGAGACCGAGATTCGTTCGCGTCGCGAACGGTATGAAATAACGCGCGCGATCGAGCGCGTAGTTTTTGCGCAGCCGCGTCACGACTGCCGGCTTGGCGTCAGGCGGGAGACGAACCAGCCCCGGCTGCGCGATCGCCGCCGCGTCGAGCCGTATATACTCCTGATGATAGGTGGCGAATGCACGAGTCATGAGCGACGCCCAATCGCCAGTGAGGTCCTCCGGAATCCCGAGTTCTTCCGCGGTCGGAAGATTCGTCGCCTCCATCGTTATATAGCGCGTGCTCGATTCCTGGCCATCGGCCATGGTCGCGAGTTCAAAGATTTTATACGCGAGCCACATCGAGACGCCGTCAAGGGCGATGGCGAGGCCTCCGGTGAGACCGCCGATCGAGGCGTGGCCATAATCGACGAACTTCAGAATGCGATCGATGGAAGCGTCGGGACTCGAGAGATCAACTTTCGCAAGAATCGCCGCGAGGCCCTCGTTGCTGCGCGAGTAGCGCGCGAGCACGGAGGCGAGAAGCTCCGGCGTGACCTTCGGGAGATCGGCCGCGCTGGGCGGAGGAACGAGGGCGAGTCCGGTAATTCTCATGCTGGAATTTCCAGAGCACAGCGACGGCCGGGCATTGGCAATGCCGCGCGCGTGAAAAGATTGGAAATCACGCCAGCTGGGCGAACCCAGGGCCGACCACAATCGCGGCCGGTGTCACGAAAGTATATAGCGAGATCGGCAGCCGGGGCCGCCGCGATTCAACGCAACGCGCGTCGCGCTGTATATACTGCCGCACGCGCGCCGGCGGCAAAAAACCCATGCCGCTCGGACGCCGGCGTCGCTCAGCGCAGCGACAGCCACTGGCCGAAGATGCCTTGGTAAAAACCGAGGAAGATCGACCCAAGGGCGAGGCAGGCGAGCGTCACGCGAGCGACGGCCCCCAAGGAAGTGCCGATCGGTCGCGCCGTGGCTTCGTCCGAGGGAATCGCGGGCACGTCAAAGAAGGCCGCGCGGATCCAGCCGAAATAATAATATATCGAAATGACCACGCCCGTGATCGCCACGAAGAGCAAGCCGTAGAGATGCGCCTCGAAGGCTGCAATGAAGACGAACAGTTTTCCCATGAAACCCGCCAGCGGGGGAATGCCCGCGAGTGAGCCGAGACCCACGGCGAGCACCGTGGCGAGAAACGGGTTCTGGCGAGCGAGTCCGGCGTAATGATCGAGGTCCTGGTCGGTGTCGTCGGTGCCAGCCACGTGAGCCATCACCCCGAACACCGCGAACGAGGCGATCAGGTAAGCGAACAGATAAAAGAAAACCGCTCCATAGCCAAGAGGCGCAAGCGGGGCCGCGACGACGCCGAGAAGGAGAAATCCCGCGTGAGAAACGCCGGAGAGTCCGATGAGGCGTTTCACATTGTGCTGCGGGAGTGCTGCGATGTTACCAAAGAGAATGGTTGCCCCAGCCATCAGCGTGAGCACCGGCGTCACGAGCCAGGAGTAAGGCGCGAAGGCATTGCCCGTGAGGAGCAGAAGAATTGCAAATCCCGCACCCTTCGAGGCGACGGCGAGAAACGCGGTCACGGGCGTCGGCGCCCCTTGATATACGTCGGGGATCCAGATCTGAAACGGGAAGCCGCCGATCTTGAACGCGACGCCGGAGAGCACGAGGATGATGCCGATGCTCGCCATATAGTTATGCGGGTTGGCGCGGAGAAAATCGGCGAGTGCCGGAAAGTTCATGGCCTCGCTCGTGTGCCCCGGGAGCGCCGGGTTGCCCGCCACACCATACAGCAGCACGATGCCGAAGAGCAGCAGCGACGAACTCAGCGCGCCCATGATCAGATATTTCAATCCAGCCTCGAGCGTCGCGGGATTCGTGCGGAAATAGCTGACGAGTATATAGAGCCCAATCGTCAGGGTCTCGAGCGTGACGAAGAAGAGGACGAAATTATTCGCCTGCGCGAGGAGCATCATCGCCGCGGTGACGACGAGGACGATATGATAAAACTCCACGCGGGGCATGGCCTGCCGGGCGAGGGTGATGCGGCCGAGGAGACAAACGAGGATCGACGCCAGCACGAAAAAGACGCGCATGAGCTGGCCGGAGACACTGTGGACGAGCAGGCCGTTGAAACTCTCGTGTCCCACCCAGCCCGGCTGAAAACTCATCAGCAGGCCGGCGAGCACGCCGACCTGGCCGAAGATCGCGATGATGGGAATCTGGTCATGCGCCTTCCGCGGCAGGATCGTCTCGAGCACGAGCAGGAGGAGCGCGAGACACGCGATGCAGATCTCGGGCAGGATCGCTCCCCAGACGTTCGACTGGGCGGCGGCCCGGATGAAATCGATGGAGTCGAAATTCATGGCAGAAGCGCCGTCGTGGTTTCGGCGGACGGGAAAACGATCCCGAGCGTTTCATGCAGCGGAGCCGTGAACACGCGGGGATAAAAGCCGAACAGCAGCAGCATACCGAGAAGGAGCAACGCGGGGAATTTTTCCGACCAGCGCAAATCCGTTGGCGGATGCTGCGCGGCGACCGACGCAAAGTTTTCAGTAGGCGCTCCGAAGAAGATCCGAGCCACTGCCCGCAGTCCGTATATAGCGGAAATGACGACGCCGGAAATCGCGATCGCGGTGAACCACGCGGAGAATTTCCAGAGGCCGACGAAGATCAGAAGTTCGCCCCAGAAGTTGCCGAAGCCAGGAAGCCCGATACTTGCGAACGTGGCAGCGACGAAAAAGGCCGCGAGAACCGGAGCGCGCTGGCCGAGGCCGCCCATCTCATCGAGGGCGAAGGTATGGGTCCGATGATATATACTCGTTGCGAGCAGGAAGAGGAGCGAAACCGAAAACCCGTGCGCGACCATCATCAGGACGACGCCGCCGATGCCAATCGTGGAGCCCGCGGCGACGCCGAGGAAGGCATAGCCCATGTGCATCACGGAACTATATCCAATCATCTGCTTGAGGTCGCGCTGGGCCATCGTGATGAAGCCGATCACGAGTATATTGCCGATCGCGGCGAGCCACGCGAGGGAATGGGCCCAGTGCAGTGCGCCGGCGGGGACGAGCGGCAACGCGACCTGCACGAGACCATATAGTCCGAATTTTTTCAGCACGCCCGCGTGCAGCATCGCGGTCGAGCTCGGCGCTGCGCCATAGCCGAGGGGTGCCCACGTGTGCAGCGGCCAGAGAGAAACGAGGATTCCGAATCCGAACATGAGGAGGCCGAATATATTGCTCTGGATCGCGTCGCTGAGCGGATGGCTCCCAAGATAGGCGTGCAGCTGGATCAGGTCGAAATAGCGGGCGCCGCTCTTCACGTAGATGGCGATCAGCCCGAGCAGCGAGATCATCGCGCCGAGCGTCAGATATATAGTCATCTTCATCGCCGCATACCCGCGGTCACGGCCGCCCCAGACGCCGACCATGATGAACGTCGGGATGAGCGCGAGTTCGTGGAAGAAATAGAAAAAGAATATATCCACGCTCGCGAAGACGCCCATCAAACCGCCCTGCATGATGAGCAGGAGCATGACATAGATCTTGAGCCGTTCCGCCTCGGACTGCAGCGCATAGAGCCCGGCGGCGAACCCGACGATTCCTGCGAGCACGAAGAGCGGGAGGGAGATGCCGTTCAGCCCGAGCGTCAGGCCGATGCCCATCGCCTCCAAACCGGTCGAGTAATGATGGATGAAGCTATATCCACTATAGCGTTCCGCCGAGGAAAACTGGATCCACGTGAAGATCGCGAGCACGGCGGGCGCCGCAAACCCGACGTAGGCGAGACGCAGCGACCAGCGCTTCGGCAGGCCGAGCGCGATCAGCAGTGCCACCGCCAAGGGGATGACGACCGAAAGCAGAAGAGGGTCAAAGTGCGGTTGGGTCATCGCGAATCAAAAGGTCAGGAACCCGGCGGCCACCGCCCACAACACCACCGTGCCGAGAAGGAACCAATACAGGTAAACGGAAATCTTCCCGACGTGCAGGCGCTGCGCGCCCAGGCCGAACAGCTGCACGATGCCGGCGAACCCGCGGACGATTAGTCCCGCGAGGAAAATCTGCTCGAGGAAGTTGAGCAGCATCGCAAGGCGCTGCTGCACCTTCGCGACATAGAAACTATATACCGTGTCGAAGCTGCGCTGGAGACCCACCAAGGCACCGAACACGCCCGGCGAGCTCGCCGCGAGTGCATCGGATTCTGCGGGTGGATATAATATCCAGCCCAACAGCCCGCCCAGCGCCGTCACGACGAGACTCGTCCCAAGAACGATCCCGTGCGCGGATCCGCGCGCCTCAGGAATGAGATGCCAGACGCCCTCGAACCCATGAGGATATATGTGCGTATAGCCACCGAGCACCGCGAGCAAAGCCAGCACGACCAGCGGGAGCGTGAACGATGGGCCACCTTCATGGGCGTGGTCCGCATTGTCACTGCGGGGTGTGCCGAAAAACACGAGGCGCCACATCCGCACCATATATAAAGCTGTCAGCACCGCCGCGACCGCGAGGATGACAAAGACGGCGCGGTTGTTCATATAGGCCAGCGACAGGATCGCGTCCTTCGAGAAAAACCCTGCGAGGAGCGGGAAACCACTGATCGCGAGCACGCCGATTGTGAACGTGACGAACGTCAGCCGCATCCGGCCATTCAGTCCGCCCATCTGAAATATATTCTGCTCGTGATGGCACCCGTGGATCACGGAGCCCGAGCCGAGGAACATGAGGGCCTTGAAAAAAGCGTGCGTCGTCAGGTGAAACATCGCTGCACCCACGCCCGTGGCGACGAGGAGCGTGCGCCCGTCTTCCGGTACAACCTGAGAACCGAGTCCAAACGCCGCCACCATAAAGCCGAGCTGCGAAAGCGTCGAGTAGGCCAGGACCTTCTTGATATCGCTCTGCACGATCGCGCACAGTGCGGAATAGAGCGCGGTCGCGGTGCCGATCCACATGATCACCGTCAGCGCGTCCGGCACCATCAGCACCTGGATGCGGCAGAGCATATATATACCCGCCGCGACCATCGTCGCGGCGTGGATCAGTGCGGACACCGGCGTCGGGCCCTCCATCGCGTCGGGCAACCAGACCTGCAGGGGGATTTGTGCCGACTTGCCCACCGCACCGCAGAACAACAGCAGCGGGATCAGCCGGCTATATACATGCGTCCCGGCGCCGAGCGCGGTGAGGTTCACCGTGCCGTTCGCCCAGTAGCACATAATGATTCCGAGCAGGAATCCCAGGTCGCCCACGCGGTTGACGATAAATGCCTTCTTGCCCGCCTCCGCCGCTGCGGGCCGCTGGAACCAGTGGTTGATGAGTATATAGGAGCTCACGCCGACCAGCTCCCAGAATATAAACATCATGAAAAGGTTGTCGGCGAAAACGATGCCGAGCATCGAAAACATGAACAACGACAGCCCGCCGAAATAACGGCCCCGCGCCGCATCGTCGTGCATATAGCCGAGCGAGAAAACGTGCACGCAAAGGCCCACGATGCCGACGATGCTCAGCATCAGCGCGGCGAGATCGTCGAGTTTGATTCCGAGCTCGAGTTGGAAACCAGCGACGCGAAACCATTCGGTCTGCACCTCGAAGCGCGACCCGCCGAGCGCGAGCGTGAGTCCGCCCACGGCGACCACCGTGGCGGCGAGCACGGAAACGAACGCCGCCGCCCCACCCGCCCGGCGCAGCCAGCACGCGATCACCGCGGCCGAGACCAGCGGCGTCAATAATACAACGAGAGCGAGAACAGCAGGCGTCATGGCGGCGTCAGTGCTTCAACGAGGAAAAGGCATCGATGCGCACGGTCTGGCGCTTGCGAAACAGCGCGACGATTAACGCGAGGCCCACGGCCACTTCCGCCGCCGCGATGGTCAGGATGAAAAACACGAAGACATTCCCGTCCATGGTGCCGTTATAGCGCGAGAACGCGACCAGCGCGAGCGTGGCGGAAACCAGCATCAGCTCGAGGCACATGAAGATGACGAGTGTATTGCGGCGCAGCAGCACGCCGAAAAAGCCAATCACGAACAGCACCGCGCTGATGAGTATATAGGCGTTGAGGCTCGGCGTGATCATTATTGCACGTCCTCCAGGCCCGCGTGCTTCTTGCTCAGCACGATCACCCCGAGCATCGCGATCAACAGCAGGAAGCCCATGATCTCCACGGGAAGCAGATACGTCGTGAACAGCTGGTACGAATAGAGTTTCAACTGCGCGCCCGGCGCGGCGATGCCGGCGACGGGAGCCGACACGAGGCGACCATGCTCTGCGAGTCCCAGCAGTCCCGTGAGCAAGAGCGCGAGGCCGCAGAGGCTTGCGATGAGTGAAACCTTCCCGGTCTTCACGCGCTCATCGCCCGTCGAGTCGAGGAGCATGATGATAAACAGGAAGAGCGCCACGATGGCGCCCGCGTAGACGAGGATGAGAATGAACGCCAAAAGGAAGGCATCGAGTTGCACGAAAAGGCCGGCCACGCCCGCAAGGCACAGGAGCAGGCACATCGCGGCGTTCACGGCATTCCGGTTCGCGACCACGCCCACCGCGCAGAGCACGGTGAACATCGCAAAGAATATAAACAGATACGACGACATGATCAGCGCTCGACGCTCAGCCGCGCGGGGAAATTGGCAGGTTCAGGTCCATCGGTTTTCGTGACTGCGCGGGGCGGCTCAGTGGTCGTTGCCGTGCATCTCGGCCGCCTTCTTCTTGTCCCACTTGAAATGGGCGTCGGGCAGCGTACCACCGAGTTCATATAGCCGCTCCTTGTTGTTCACCATCTCGGCGCGGGTATATCCCGACATCGAAAACTGGTTCTGCAGGAAGATCGCCTCCTCGGGGCAGACCTCCTGGCACAGGCCGCAGTATATACAGCGCAGCATGTCGATCTCGAACGCCTCGGGGGCTTTTTCCACCTGGTTCGTCGGCGCGTCCGGCGGGATGCTGCCCGGCGTGATGCGGATGGCCATCGGCGGGCACACAAATTCGCAGAGCTGGCAGGCGACGCACTTTTCGCGGCCGTTCGGGTCGCGCACGAGCGTGGGGACGCCACGGTAATTCTTCGGCAACTCCGGCCGCTGCTCCGGATATTCCAGCGTGTCGGCCGGCTGGAAAATGCGTTTCACCGTCGTCGTCAGCCCGCTGAGGATCTGCGGGATATAGGTGCGCTCGGCGAAGCTGAGCTTTTTGCGTTCGATCGGGATGACAGCCATGGCGCGTGATTGGTTATATACTTTTGGCCGCGGGCGGCGGACCGCCGGCTCCCGGGAGCGGAATATCGAGATATATACAGGACGGGCGCATCGGTGGGGTGGTCGGGTTATTTCTGCAGCACCGCGATGCCGATGGCATAGATGAGGAGATTCGCGATCGAGAGCGGCAGCAGTTTCTGCCAGCCGATCTTCATCACCTGGTCATACCGGAAGCGCGGCACGGTCCACCGCACCGCCATGAAAAAGAATATAAGGGCGAGCACCTTCCCGAGGAAAATGCCGATGGATATAATTCCGACGGCGAGCGGCTGAAGCAGCCACGCCGCGTGGGTGAGGTGGTGCAGCCAGCCGATCAAGTCGGCGAGCGAGATCCACGGCAGCGGATTCCAGCCGCCGAGGAACAGCAGCGTGAACACGCCTGAGCCGATCAGCATATTCGAATATTCCGCCACGAAAAACAGCGACCACTTGAACGCACCGTACTCAGTATGAAATCCACCGACGAGATCGGCCTCCGATTCCGGCATGTCGAACGGCTGTCGGTTGGTCTCGGCAAACAGTGACACGATGAATATAAAGGCCGACAGCGGCATCACGAAGACGAACCACGCGCCGCCCCAGAAACCCGGGAGGCTCTGAAACTCCACCGCCTTCGACAGGCTCATCGTGCCCGGCTGGCCCGGAGCGTTGATCCAGATGAACAGCGGGATAACCGAAAGCGTCATCGAGAGTTCATACGATATCAGCTGCGCCGACGCTCGAACGCCGCCGAGAAAAGGATATTTCGAATTCGAGGCCCAGCCGGCAATGATCAGCGAGTATACACCGAGCGAGGAGACCGCAAAGACCGCGAGCAACCCGATATCCACATTCGCGAGCACCAGCGGAATGACCTGGCCAGCGTCGCCCAAGTACGCGCCGAACGGCACGACGGCCACCGTGGAAAACGCGGGGATCATCGCGAGCACGGGAGCGAGCAGGAAATAGAATTTATTCACCTGCCCCGGCACCGGCTCCTCCTTGAAGAGGAACTTCGCGCCGTCGGCCATGAGATGAAACACCCCCAGCCGCTGGAGAAACGGGCCAAGCACCGGAATCCACGCGAACCACGGCGGGATGGCGCGGTTCGGGCCGGGTCGCCCCTGCATCCACGCGGACACCTTGCGCTCCGCCATGGAGCACGCGCCGGCCAGCGGGAAAATAACGAGAATGACGGCGAGGCCCTGCAGCGTCAGCCGGAACCACAGCGGCCAGTTGAAATAAAATCCAAACATGGGCTTAGGTCGGCGTGCTCGCTGGCGGCGTGGCAGGGCGGTTCAATTCCGGCGGCGGCACCGGGGCCTCCGGCTTATAGTGGAGCGTCTCGGCCTCTATATAGGGCAGCCCCGCCCAAGGCGTGCGGTCCAGCAACAATCCGGTGTCGGGTATATTATTGAAGGCCATCGTCGCGAGTGTCGGGATTTCCGCAGCCATCGCCCGCCAGACACTGCCGAGCTCCGTCGGCACCGCGGCGCCGCCGCATGCGGAAGCAAGTCCGCCGAGCACCGCGAGATCGTCAAACGTCCCGCGCACCGGCGGCACCGCGCGGTGGAACTTCTGAATGCGAAACTGCTGGTTGATAAAGGTCCCGCTCTTTTCGAAAACCGTGAGCGTCGGCAACACCACCGCGGCCGCCTCGCTCGTCGTGTTGCGCGTCGTCCCGAGATATATGATTGTCACACCGGCCAGATGCGCCGCTTCAATCCCCGCGGCGGCGAGGTCCTCGTTGATGACGACGAGTGCCTTCACGCCGCCACTCGCGAGCGACGCCGCCAGCCCGGTGAGCTTCGGCGTGGGGAGAGCCGAAATCAACCCGGTGACGAGCGCGCCGCGCACGTTCGGATTGCGATCCGATGAGAGGAGAATCTTGTCCCCCTCGGCGACACGGCTCACTATATACGTGGCCGCCCCGAGCGAGCGCGCGAGCTGGCGCGTGAGATATTGTTCCTCGACGGAGCTCTGGCCGGAGCCGATGACGGCGACTTTTCCCGCCGCCTCGCGCAGGAGGGCGGCCGCGGCGTTTATCGCCATGTCGAGCGCGCTCTCGACTCCATTGACGGTGATGCCCGCGAGGCGGTCCGGCGCCCTCACCTCT
The DNA here is from genome assembly GCA_963800005.1 of uncultured Verrucomicrobiae bacterium. Taxonomy (GTDB): domain Bacteria; phylum Verrucomicrobiota; class Verrucomicrobiia; order Opitutales; family Opitutaceae; genus CAWCZH01. The sequence goes on along the minus strand of CAWCZH010000006.1, from coordinate 1,387,768 downwards.
TTATAGAGCAGACGACCGCTGTCGGTCATCCAGGTGTCGTTCACCTCGTCGTGCCGTCGCGGCGTGATGCGATATATGACTCCCTCGCGCGACCAGACAGTCGTGTTCGCGCCGACGCTCGACTCGATGTCGATGCTGTCCGTCTGCTTGAGAAACCAAACCCGCATCTTGAAACGAAAATCGATGCTCGTGAGTGCGCCCACCGGGCAGATGTCGACGGTGTTGAGCGAATAATTATTCTTGAGCTCGCTGCCCGGGTAGCACGTCAGCGTCGAGTAGCTGCCGCGATCCACGAACCCGAGGACATCATCCTTCGCGATCTCCTTGCTGAAGCGGATGCAGCGCGAGCAAAGGATGCAGCGCTCGTCGTCGAGCATGACGCGCGGCCCGAGCGGGGTGCGCTTCGGCTTGACGTTCTTCTTCTCGATGATAGCGTGAATAACCGCGGCCGTAGCCGATCGCCTGTTCCTGCAGCTTGCATTCGCCGGCCTGGTCGCAGATCGGGCAATCGAGCGGGTGATTGATCAGCAGGAATTCCATCACGCCCTCGCGGCAATCCTTCACCTGCGGCGTGTTCGTGCGTATGTGCAGGCCCGGGGAAACGTTGGTCGCGCAGCCGATCTGTGGACGCGGGATCCAGTTGATCTTTTGTTTCCCCGTCGCGGGGTCCATGATCGGCGCCTTCGTCGCCGGGTCCACGGCCGGCATGCCCATTTCGATCAGGCACATCCGGCAATTGCCGACGACGGTGAGCTTCGGATGGTAACAATAAAACGGTATATCGACTCCGACGAGACGCGCGGCTTCGATCACGTTCGTGCCCTTGGGCACGGCGATTTCGCGGCCGTCGACGTTGACGGTGATGAGATCGGGTTTGGTGGGAGCGATCATCGCGGATAATCAGGCCAGCGTCGCGGCTTCCGGCGCCTTCACCTGTTTGTTGTCGGCGTACGCCTTGAATTCATCACCGAACTTGGCGACGAAGCTCTGGGTCGGCCACGCGCACGCCTCGCCGAACGCGCAAATCGTGCGGCCGGCGATCTGGTCGGCGACGCTCTTCAGGAGCTGGCCGTCCTCGGGGCGCGCGCCGCCGTGCACCATGCGCTGCGGTGATCTTCTTCATCCAGAGCGAGCCCTCGCGGCACGGCGTGCACTGGCCGCAGCTCTCGTGGGCGTAGAACGCGTTGATATTCGCCGAGCGCCTCGACCATGCTGACCGAGTCGTCCATCACGATCACGCCGCCGGATCCGCCCATCGATGCCGATCATGGCGAGCGAGTCGAAATCCATCGGCATGTCCTCGACGCCCCAGTCGTAATCGACCATCTCCGCGCCGACCTTCCGCTTGCCCTTGAAGCGTTCGCCGAACTTCAGGATCTTGGCCGAGGAACCGCCGGGGATCACGGCCTTGAACGTCCGGCCCGGCAGCGGGCCGCCGCAGACCTCGTTCAGCAGCTGGCCCATGGTGACCTTGCCGACCTCGAATTCGTAATAGCCCGGGCTTCTGCACGTGGCCGGAGACGCAGAGGATGCGGGTGCCGGTGTTGTTCGGGGTGCCGATCTTCGCGTAGGCCTCGCCGCCGACATCCGCGATGTACTTCACGTGGCAGAGCGTCTCCACGTTGTTCACGATCGTCGGGCACTGATAGAGCCCGAGGACGGCCGGGAAATACGGCGGCTTGATGCGCGGGTACGGCGCGCTTGCCCTCGAGCGACTCGATCAGGCCGGTCTCCTCGCCGCAGATGTAGGCGCCGGCGCCGCGGTGGACGTAGATCTCGCAGCCGTACGCCGAGCCGAGGATGTTCGGGCCGACGAAATTCGCGCGCCCGCGCCTCGGCGATCGCCTTTTCCAGGATCCGCGCGCCGTCCGGGAACTCGCCGCGGATATAGATGTAGGCCTGCTTCACGTTGTTCGCGAAGCACGTGATCATGATGCCCTCGATCAGCTGGTGCGGGTCCTGGTGCATGATGTAGCGATCCTTGAACGTGCCCGGCTCCGACTCGTCCGCGTTGACCACCAGATAGATCGGCTTGCCGCTCTTCCGATCGACCAGCGACCACTTGACGCCGCACGGAAAACCCGCGCCCCCGCGCCCGCGCAGGCCGGACTTTTTCACCTCGTCGATGACCTGCTCGGGCTTCGCCGCCATGACCTTTTTCAGGACCTCGTAGCCGCCGTTGCGGACGTAGCAGTCCAGGTCATTGGTATAACCGGGCTCGTCGATATGCTGGAAGATGATCCGGCGTTGGGCGGGGGCAGGCATGGTCAGGCGGTATATACAACGTCCTCGACAGAAAACTCGATGCCGCCGGTCCAGCGGGCGACGAGATTATATATAGCGGCGCCGATCACGCCGATGAGAAAGCCGATGACTCCATAAAAAATGGGCAGGAACAACGCCCCGACGCCGAACAGAAGCGTCGCGGGAGCGGGCAGGCCGGTGCTTGCTCCGTGGCGGGCAATCGCCGCGGCGCTGGCGCCGACCAGCATCAGGAATGGAACCGCGACAAGTCCCAATAGCGCGTAGAGCACGCCAACCACGATGCCCGTCTTGAGCGGAGCGATGCGCGTGAGGCGTTTCGTCATCGGGCGGTGGCGGGCCGGGCAGTGGCCTCCGATTTAATTTGCGCGACAAGCTCCAAAGCCCTGGCCGCATCGACTTTCTCGTGCAGCTCATCGTCGATCATGACCACCGGCGCCGTGCCGCAGCTCGCGAGGCACTCCACAAACTCTATAGTCACTTCGCCATCGGGCGAAACTTCGCCGCGCTTCGTGTTGAACGCATTTTCGAGGACGCCGCAAGTGCGGTACGCGCCCATCAGCGCGCACGATAGTGTGCGGCAGACCTTCACGTGCCGGCGGCCGATCGGGTGCTGCCGGAACATCGGGTAGAACGTCACCAGCTCGTATATATTGATCGGCACGAGCTCGAGCTTCGCGGCGATCCACTCCATCGCCTCCTGCGATATATAGCCGACATCCTCCTGGACCAAATGGAGCAACGGCAGCGCGGCGCTCCGCTTGGTCGGATAATGCGTGATCACCTCGTCGATGCGCTGGAGTGTGGCAGGCTGGAGATTCATGGTCGGCTCAGCGGTCACATTCACCCATGACGAAGTCGAGCGAACCAAGGATCGAGACCACGTCCGAGACGAGATTCCCCACGCAGACTTTCGGCAGGATCGAGAGATTGCAGAACGACGGCGCGCGGATCTTCAGCCGCCACGGCACGCCCCCACCCTTGCTCACCACAAAAAATCCGAGCGCTCCCTTCGGGTTCTCCGCTTCGAAATATACTTCCCCTGCCGGCATCTGAGGTCCTTCGGTCACGAGCATGAAATTCTGGATCAGCTCCTCCATCGAGCTCAGTACCTTCGACTTGGGCGGACCGAAGATTTTCTTCGCGTCCGTCGCATACCAGGGACCCTCGGGAAACTTTGCGACAGCCTGCTTGATGATCCGCACCGACTGCCGCATCTCCTCGCCTCGGACCATATAGCGATCATAGCAGTCGCCGTGCGTCCCGATCGGTATATCAAACTCGTATTGTTCATACCCGCAATAGGGACGGTCCTTGCGGAGATCCGTGTCGACCCCGGAGCCGCGCGCGTTGGGGCCGGACAACCCATAAGCAATCGCGTCCTCCTTCGAGATCACGCCGACGCCCACCGTGCGATCCATGAAAATCTTATTTCGCGTCAGCAGCCCAAGGATACTTTCAAGGATCGGGAGAAACTGGTCGCAGAAACCGTCGACGCGCCCGATCCAGCCTTCCGGCACATCCCGCGCCAGCCCGCCGATGCGTGAATAACTGGTGGTGAACCGGACTCCGGTCAGCTCCTCGAACAGCTTATATAGTTTCTCGCGCTCGGTGAACGAATAGAGAAATACCGTCCACGCGCCAACATCGATGCCGTAGGCGCCGAGGCCCATCAGGTGGGCGGAAATCCGGGCGAGTTCGCTCGTGATGACGCGGATCGCCTGGCAGCGCGGCGGCACTTCCAATTTCGCCAACCGCTCCACTGCCATCGCATACGCCACGTTGTTCGCCAGCGGCGCCAGATAATCCAGCCGGTCCGTATAGGGAACGAACTGGTTATAGGTCATGTTCTCCGCGATCTTCTCGTCGCCGCGATGCAGGTAGCCGACCACGGGGTCGCACTTGGTCAGCACCTCGCCATCCAGCTCCATCTGCAACCGCAGCACCCCGTGCGTCGACGGATGCGACGGTCCCATCGAGAGCGACATCTTTTCCGTCTCGAACTCCGGCGGCACGGTCGCCGCCTTCGCGGCATTGTCGGGAAATGTATATTCAGTCGCCATGGCGCGAAATCAGTCAGTCCGCCCGCCGGCAGCCGCCGCGCGCGCATCGCGCAACCGCATCGGCCGCGCAGTTTTCATATATACTATATAGCGGCTGGACATTGATTATTCCGGCTTCGCGTCGCGTTCGCTCCACGTCTGGTCCTTGGCACGCGGCTCGGCCTCGCTCACGTTGATCTCGCCAGTGCCAGCGACGAATGGTCCACCCTTCAACGGTGCCGCGATCACCTTCGCGCCGGTCTCCGCGGAAACCTCAAGATCCGGGAGTGGCACCTCGATGCCGGACAACGGGAACTCCTTGCGCAGCGGATGATGCGGATATTCGTCCCACATCAAAATGCGGCGCAGATCCGGATGCCCGGAGAACACGATCCCAAACATGTCGAACGTCTCGCGTTCATGCCAGTTCGCCGCGGGCCACAGGCTCACGATACTCGGCACCACCGGCGCAGAATCGTCGCCAGTCGGCGTCGTCGCCACCCGGAAATATACATGCGTCGCGGTGGAAAAAAGATGATATACCACCGTGAAGCGCGGCGCGGCACCCGCGGCCCAATCGATCGCGGTGACGTCCACCAGGAAATCGAACGCGAATTCGTCGCGAAGATATTTAAGAACGGCGACGACTTCGCCCCCGGGAACGTTGACCGCCGGGTGATCCAGGCTTGGACGATGCGTCACCTGTGGAAATTTCTCCATCAGGGCGGTGGTGGCGTCGACGGTCGCGGGCATGGATGAGAGCGAGCGGGCGCGGAGCAGGTCCTAAGCCGACAGCAACGTCTTCGAAGACGGCTCGCGTTTCACTTTTGCCTGCAGCTTCATCAGGCCGTCCAGCAGCGCCTCCGGGCGCGGGGGACAACCACTCACATATACATCTACCGGCAGAATCCGGTCAACGCCTTGGAGCGTCGCGTAACTCCGATACATGCCGCCCGTGCTGGCACAGGCTCCCATGGCGATCACCCACTTCGGCGCCGCCATCTGGTCATATATACGGCGGACGGCCGGCGCCATTTTATAGGTGACGGTCCCGGCAACGATCATGCAATCGGATTGCCGGGGAGAAAAGCGCATGACCTCCGCGCCGAAGCGCGCTATATCAAATCGCGAGGCCGCCGTCCCCATCAATTCGATGGCACAGCAGGCGAGTCCCATCGGCATCGGCCACATCGAATTCGCTCGGATCCAGTTGATTACCGAGTCGAGCTGGGACACGACAACTTCGCCTTCAATCTTGCTGTTATATGCAATTTCAGTGTTGGGCGTGACCATGGTGGTGAAGGAGAGAACCAGACGAGAATCGCAACCAGAGTTGAGTCGCCCCACCCGCCGCGCAAGTCGCTTTTCCGAAAAGTTTACGCGCTTCGTGACGCATGAGCCGCGCTTCATTGTTCAGACTGGGCGTCCTCGGTTCGCGCCTTTCGCAAAAATCCGCGATTCCCGCCCAATCCCGTTCCTTCAAACAATAAAGTATCGTCCGAGCCCGATCGTAAAGAGCAGCACTCCATAGAGCGAATGCTCTAACGTGGCGAGCCAGACCGAGCCGCTGCGCCAATACGTTCTCAGAAAAAACCATCCGCCAACTACGGTTAGCCCGATCGCCACGGAATTGCGCAGGAGCACGTGCACCCAGCCGAAAGCGAGGGCGCACGCTACGCCTAGCCAGGGTCCATCACCAAAGAGGACGGTATAGCGCCGCACGAACCACCTTCGATATACCAATTCCTGCGGGTAGGCCGAAAGCAGTGGATATCCTATAATGACCGCCGCCCACAGGAGCGTTCTTCGTCGTGGGAAATCCAGAAAAGACCCGGGCGTAAAAATCAGGACCGCGGCAACGAGTAGAACGGCGGAAATACCGAAGCGGCGCAGCACGAGATATATCTCATGACGCTGGCCGCGCCACACCGAGCGCACCGGGGGCTCGCGGCCCCGCTCGCTCCGGAATTGCCAGACCGCAACGGCAGCGATCGCCCACAGCACCAGTCCCCAGCTCCACGACGGCAGCCAGCGCAGCAAAATCACCGGAAGCGCCACGAATATGGAAATCCATTCCAGGCTCCGGCGCAGGCGCATGCCGAAATGGGTCCCACAAAAACCGAAGCGCAATCACGGCATCCCGCACGCCCGGCAAACCGAATCCACCTCCCGGCTTACAACGAAATCACCCGTGCGACCTCGCCAGCGAACCGCACCACGCGCTTCCGCACTCGGGTTTTGTATACCGCTTCCGGACGCGGTCGCATCCAGATGCATATATGCACCTCCGCACATATGTATAAAGATCGGAAGGTGCGGGGGGCATCGGGCGGTGGGGCGTCGGTGCGCGCGGGGGATGAGCTTCGAGTTTCGCGTTCGGAAGCATCGGCGCCCCACCCGTTGCCCGAATCCGGCTATATCCACTCGATGCACGTATATAGTTGATCCGACGTGCGGCGCCGCGGGCCGCCGCTGCGCCGCGGCCGAACATTATCGCGGCTCGCCGTTAGGCGGCCGAGACGCATGCTGCGCCGGGTGAAAACTCCGGTCGTCTTGGTTACGGGTGCGTCTCAGGGTATTGGCGCGGCGATCGCGCGCGTTTTCGCGAAAGGCATCCCGGGCGTGAAACTCGCGCTCGTGGCTCGCTCCGCCACGGGTTTGGCCCGCGTTGCTCGCGGCTGCAAAAACGAGGACGCCGACGCACGCACCTTCCCGTGCGATGTCAGCGACGAAGCCGCAGTCGACGGCCTGAAGACATCCGTCCTGAAAGCATTTGGCCGCGTCGACGTGCTCATCAATAATGCGGGGAAGTTTCTGGGCCGTCCTTTTCTCGAGATGAGCGTGGCTGAATTCGACGCGATGCTTGCCGCTAATCTCCGCAGCACGTTTCTCGTTTCGAAGGCATTCGCGCCCGCCATGGTCGCCCGGCGGCGTGGGGATATATACAACATGAGCTCGATCGCCGGACTCGATGCCTACCCCGGCGGCGCCGGTTATTGCGCGGCGAAATTCGGCGTCACCGGCCTGTCGAAAGTCCTGCGCGAGGAGCTGAAGTCGCACGGCATACGCGTGTGCTGCGTGCACCCCGGCGCCACCGTCTCGCCTTCATGGTCGAAGAGCGGGGTGGACCTGCGACGGTTGATGCCTGCGGAGGACATCGCCCGGGCGTTCTTCTCGATCTATCAACTCGGACGAAATACGGTCGTTGAGGAGATCATATTGCGGCCGCAGGGTGGGGATATCTAGAACGCCAGCAGTTGGCGTGTATATAGCTAGTCTCTAGGCTGGAGTATATTGCAGAAGAAGCGGCTGCAGGAGGTGATTCCGCGCCGCTTTTCGCACGACGTTCCGCGGCCTTTCGTGCGAAATTCGGGAAGGGTCCGTCGCCGTCGAACTGCCACTTACGAAATCCGCGTTGGGCTGCAGCGGCTTACATATACCGACGGCGCTTGGCACGCGCGCCGCTAAAGTGATGTCATGAAATTTTCCAGCTCTCTCGGTTTTCTGTCAGTCGGTGCGGTTATGTTCCTGATCCCGCAAATGCATGGGGCCGCGAGCGCAGTGGCAGCAACCCATGGTGATGGCGGCAATCTTTGGCTTCGTGTGATGGGCTTTCTGCAGATCCTGATCGGCGGCGGCTATTTCATCCGGCAAAGCGCCGGTCAAGTGGGCCGCTGGCTCCAGCAGTGGCCCGAAGAACTTGCCCAACGCCTCAGCACTCGTTCGCTGCCAGTCGCACAAGCGCAGCCGTCGTTCGTCACGATGCGGAAAGCAATCGCCCCAATCCGCCAGCAGGCGGGCGCGGTCAGCGAGAGCTTCCAGCGCAGCTGGTCCGAAAACCGCGGCGCGGCCTAACCCCAGCCCCCCGCCCGACGGCGCCAGCCAGCGGCCCGGCCGCGGCCGGCGCCGTTTTTGTTGCAGGACGCAAGCAGCCTGCCGCGATATATATTTATGTATATATCGCTCAACCGATATCCACGCGCGGCTTCGCGTCGCTCCGCCGCCGCTGGATTTATGCTCCACTCATATATCTGCGACGGATCCCGCGAACACTCATCGCGTGTTCAGGCGGGCATGAGCCGGAACATCGTAATCTCCGGCCGGACATTGAAGCGGACGCGCATGAGGTGCCCCACCCCGCGGTTAATATAGAGCTGCCGGCGCTCGTTCAGCGTGAACTCCCCGGCTGTATAGCGCGAGTTGATCACCGGCAGGACCGGCGGAGGCAGAAACGGCGGCTTGCACTGGCCTCCGTGGGTGTGCCCCGCGAGCGTCCAGCCCCGGAAATCCTGCCAGACGTGAAGGTCGCACGCGTCGGGGTTATGGCAGAGGACCACGCCCGGCGCGGCAAAATCAAAACCGCGAAACGCCTGGGCCGGCGCAAAACGTCCCGACCACAAATCCTCAAAGCCGATGAAATTAAGCCCGGCGATCTGCGTCCGCGCGTTGCGCAGGACTGTGGCGCCGGCGTTGCTTAAGGCACGCTCGACGCCCGCGGCAATTCCGGCATCCACCCACGTGCGGCCGTAGTCGTGATTCCCGAGAATTGCGATCGAGCCGAGCCGGCCCCGCGGGAAATCGGCGAGCACCCGCTCGGCCTGCTTGATCGTGTCCGGATCACGAAACGAGATCAGGTCTCCTGTATGCACAACGATGTCCGGCTCGAGCGCGGCCAGCCGTCGGAACGAATGAACTATATAGTCGTCGTCGACCTCCGGCCCGATATGAAGATCGGAAACCTGGGCCAGCGTGCGACCACGCAGCGCGACAGGCAGCCCGGCGATCGGCAGGTCGCGGTGCACGATTTCCAGCCAGTGCGGCTCGACCCGCCAAGCATAGAGCCCAAGCAGCGCGGGGATCGAGACGAGCGTGCCCACAAAGCGCCGCCGCGTCACCCGCCGAGTCGGCGTCGGCTCCGCGTCGCCCGGTGCGGTGGCGGTCTTCATTATATATATGAGTATATACGCGCCGGGTCAGAGCAGCGACCCCTGTTCGCCCCCGAGCGGCTTCAAACCCACCGCCGCGTAACCCTTGCGCGTGAGCGTGCGCCCCTGAGGCGTGCGTTGCAAATATCCCTCCTGAATCAGGAACGGCTCGTGCACTTCCTCGAGCGTCTCGGACTCCTCGCCCACCGCGACTGCGATCGTGCTCATCCCCACCGGCCCGCCGCGATAATTTTCCGCGAGGATCCGCAGCATGCGCTTGTCCATTTCATCCAGCCCCGCGGCATCGATCTCGAGCAACTCAAGCGCAGCAGCCGCGACCGGTTGCGTGATCACTCCCTTCGCCCGCTCCTGAGCGAAATCGCGCACGAAATTGATCAGGTTGTTCGCCACGCGCGGCGTGCCCCGCGCCCGCGTCGCGATCTCCCTCGCGCCCCCCTCGTCAATCGTTACCTGCAACAAGCTGCAGCTGCGCCGCACGATTCCCTCGAGCGTCGCATGATCATAATAATCCAGGCGCGTCTGCAGCGTGAACCGCGACCGCAACGGCGCCGTCAGGAGCCCGCTCCGCGTCGTTGCACCCACGAGCGTAAAACGCGGAATCGAGAGTCGTACGCTCCGGGCGTTTGGCCCCTGGTCGATCATGATGTCCAACCGGAAATCCTCCATGGCGGAATACAGATACTCCTCGACGGTTTTCGGGATACGGTGGATCTCATCAATAAAGAGCAGGTCGCCCTCCTCGAGACTCGTCAGCAGGCCCGCGAGATCCCCGGCTTTTTCGATCACCGGTCCCGACGTCACCCGCACGTTTTTCCCCAGTTCGTTGCCGAGAATAAAGGCGAGCGTCGTCTTCCCGAGGCCGGGCGGGCCCGACAACAATATATGATTCAGCGCCTCGCCGCGCCGACGTGCCGCGCCGACCATCACCTGCAGCCGCTCGACCGTTTTCGGCTGGCCCGTGAAATCGGCGAACGACAGCGGACGCAACGCGGCCTCGGCGGGCGAGACCGGGGCGGATAACGTCGCCGTCAGGAAGTTCACCCCGCGATCGGAAGATTTGTCGGCAGCCATGCGAACGTGAGGGTTGGCGCGTCGCGGGGAAAAGGCGAAGCCCTAAACGCGCACGACCGGTTTGCCGGCGCACCACGGCCCGCGCCGGCATTTCCGCGACTCGCCCGCTCGTGAGTATATAGCGGTCGCGCTCAACGCCACTCGAGTTCGGCGCCGAGGCTGCGGAGATTTTCCACGAAACGCGGGTGTGCCCGCTTTATAATCTCGCTGTTCCGCACGACCGAGCGGCCGGGAATCGCGGCGGCCACCATCGTGAGCGCGACGGCAGCTCGAATGATATAGGGCGAGTCGACGACGGCCGGGCGCAGTGGCCGATTTCCAATCACGACGATGCGGTGCGGGTCGCTCACGATTACGTGCGCGCCAAACTTCGCGAGCTCGGGCATCCATGAAAAACCGTTTTCATATACCTTGTTCCAGAAATGAATCGTGCCCTCCGCCCGCGTGCTGAGCGCGATCACAAGTGGCAGCAGGTCCACCGAAAAATACGGCCACGGCGCCGCCTCGATCTTAGTGAGCAGGTTACTTGTGTACGGATCCTCGATCTCGAGCTTCTGCCCACGAGCCACGAGCGCCGTCGTTCCCTCGTGCGTGATCTCCACGCCCAGTTTCGCGAACGCCCGAGTGATCAGGTCGAAATGATGCGGGAGCGATTTCTCGACGCGGACCTCTCCGCCCGTGATCGCGCCAAGCGCGAGAAACGTCACCACCTCGTGATAATCCGTGCCGATCGTGATCGTGCCGCCGTGGAGGGATTCTACTCCAGTGATCTCGAGTCGCGAGGTGCCGATGCCATTGATTTTCGCGCCGAGCGTCACAAGCGCCTCGCATAGATCCTGGACGTGCGGCTCGCTCGCGGCGTTGATCAATGTCGAGTTTCCCCGCGCGAGAGCGGCCGCCATCGCGAAGTTTTCCGTTACCGTAACGGACATATAGTCGAGCCAGTGGCGGGCGCCGACAAATCGACCGGCCAGCGAAATCACCAGTGGATCACCCGCGTCGACGGCGGCGCCCAAGGCCCGCAGGATTTCGAGGTGCGGATCGATCTCACGAACGCCGAGGGAGCAGCCTTTGCTATTGGCGAGGATCGTGATTTTCCCGAGGCGATAGAGCAACGCGGGATATAGCAACACGGTCGAACGCATGTCCTGCGGCAGCGCGTCGCCCTCGAGTTCCGCGCGAAACTTCGAGTGATCGACCTCCATCACGCCGGTGTCGCGATCCCACTCGATGCGCGAACCCTGCGTCCGGAAGAACGTCACCAGCTTGTCGAGGTCGGTGATATCCGGAACGTTCCGCAGGGTCACGGGTGCGTCGGTCAGGAGCGTGGCGCAAAAAATGGGCAGCACGGAGTTCTTGTTGCCCGAGGGCGTGATGGTGCCCGAGAGCGGCTTGCCGCCGTTGACGATGAGATCGGCCATGAGTATATAGCGTATATGAAACTGCGCGGAGCAAGCGATCCAGCGGAGCGATGATTGCCGCGCGAAATAAAAAAGCGCCCGCGAAGACGGGCGCTTGAAAATGCGCGCACTGCCGCGCGCGTTGGCAAGAGAGAAGCGGCGAATTAGATCGCGCCGCCACCCTGCTGGCCTTCGGGACGGGGGTCCGAGCCACGCGAATCCGGGCCGCGCTGGCCACCCTCGCCACCGTGGTGACGACCACGGCCACCGCGTCGACGGCGGCGCGGACCATATTCACCCTCGCGGCGCTCGCCGGGGGCGTCGGGATTTTCGCCGCGCTCGCGCGCCTCAGCCTCGACATCGCGCGGGTCGCGCGGCTGCCATTGTGGGTCACGGCCCTGTCCACCGCGACCGCGGCCACCTCGAGAACGGCGACGTGAATCATCGCGGCCACCACCATCACCGTCGCGACGCGACGGATGCGCCGGCTCGGAGCGCGTGGGCGCGGCAGGTGCGGGAGCGGCGCTGCCGCCACCGAAGAGGCCCTTCAGCCAATTGAGAAAACCGCCCGCGGGTTTCGCGGCGGCGGGTGCCGGCGCGGAAGAGCGGCTGGAGCGGTCCTGACCGTGCGACGAACGCGAATCGGACTCGCGGGAATCGCGGCGTGGTTCGCGCGGCTCGCGCTGTTCACGCGGGGTGAACGGCCGGTTTTCGCGGGGTGCAGCGGAACGCGACTCCGGGCCTGACGCGGCCGGACGATTTTCGGGAGCTTCGGGCGGGCGGCCTTCGCGACGCTCCGGGCGAAACGTCGGACGCTCGTTGCGACGCTGGTCGGCCGGCGTGGGGGACGCGTCGGCGCCAGAGTTAGCGTCCCAGCGCGTGGCCGGGCGGCGGGTCTCTTCCGGCGGAAGTATATTGAGCGCGGGTTTCTCGACGGGGCGAGGCCGGCTCTCCTTCGCTATATCATCGAAGGGAAATAATTCCGGGGCGGCGGCGGCCGCAGGAGCCGGAGCGACCGGTCGGACCGGCGCGGCGGGCTCAGCGCTCGCCGTGGGCTGCGGAGCAGCGGCGGCCGCGGGAACGGCGGCTTCCGCAACGGGGGCCGGAGTCACGGCGACGGGCTCGGCTGCGGGAGCGGGAGCAGCGACGGGCGCGCTCGGAACGGACGTTTCACCCGTGAACGGGTTTTTATATTCGCTCGCGGGTCGGATGACTTCGAGGGCGTTTGGCTTGTATCCACTGGGAGCGGATGACGCGGGGCTGCTGGCGGCGGGCGGGCTGGGGCGTTTGCCACGCGCGAGGCCTGAGCCGCGGGTGGAGCCGAACGCGCCGGTCGGCTGGGATGCGCCGGGGGAAGCGACGGGGCTCGTCGCAGCGGCGGTCTCGGCAGGAGCCGAAGGCGGCTCGCCGGACATTACTGGGTCTGACATGTTCTGTATGTTTTTGGTTGTCGAGGCCGCGCCAGTGTTTGCGGCGGACCTCATCGACACTCAACCGGAACGCGGGAATCGCGCTCGACGGCGGGTGAATCGAATATCATCGCACCGCACCGCGGCCGGGGCAACTGCAAACTCCGGGCATCACGCCTCTCATATACCGGGGGCGGCAGCGGCGTAATCACCCGGCCGAATCTCCCCTTGCCAGCCGAGCGGGCGCTCACAGCCTTGGATTCATGGACAAGCTGGAAGAAATTTTTCGCATGCAAACCGCGCTGAACACGCGCATTGGCGTGACCCTGCCGCCGCCGACCGACGAGGAGAAGGCCAAGTGGATCCTCAACTACACCCGCGCGCTGCAGCAGGAAACCGCCGAACTCGTCGATTCCGTGCCGTGGAAATGGTGGGCGAAATATCAAAAGTTCGACGAGCAGAACGCCAAGGTCGAGGTCGTCGACCTGTTTCACTTTCTCGTCTCACTGGCGCAGACACTCGGCATGAGCGCTGACGATGTATACCAGGCGTACCTCAAGAAGAACCAGGTCAACCACGAGCGGCAGGACAGCGGCTACGCGAAAAAGAACGAGGCCGACTCGAAGCACATCTGAGCGGCGTCGGAGCCCCCGGGTTCTTGTCGGGGATGCGCCGACGGCGGCGCCGGTATATAATATATACCCGCAGTTACGTGGCACCCGATTCATATATGCGCGCTGGCGCATATATGATGCACGCACGCCGATCGGGCGTCACGGGGCACGGGACCGGCGAATCGATCTGCCGGGTCCGGCGAGTATATAGCGCCCGCCGGCCGGCTCAGCGGCTGACGACAAACGCGGCCTGGACATCGACGGCCGTCTGGCCGTCCTCGATCACGCGGGCCCGGAGCTTGAGCTTGGCTTTGCCATAGCGCGAAAGGGCCTCCTTGAATTCGGCGATGGCCGCCTGGGCGGGTCGCTCGCAAATCGCGCGCAGGTCACCGATGACGGGGCGGCGATAAGCGGCACGGCTGTCTTTTACGACGATGCGCCACTCGGTTTTCTCCGCGCCTTTTTCGCTCTTCATCAACTCCCACACGACCCCATAGCCGGCGAGCGTCGCAAGCGAAACCAAGCTCCCACCGAAAGCAGTGTTGAGCGAGTTCTTGTTCTGCTCCTTCGGCGCGGTCAGCACGAGCGCACGCGCATCACTGACCTCCACGCCCACGCCCATGGCTTTCGCGAGAGGAATCATCTCGTGGAGAAAAAGTTCGAGCGCGGGTACTTTCACCGACTTCATTCATCGTCACAGTGTGGAAAAACTTATCCACGTCAAAGCCTCCGCGGCCACCGATGCCATTTTCCGGGTGAACCCGGAGTCCGTCACGCAACCCCATCACCCACGGGAGCGACGCCCCGAGACATTTTGCTACTCCCCACGCGGAAATCCCTCTCAAGCCCGGCCGCGCGAAGGGGAACCGACGGGCGTGCAAATCAGTCGGATCGCGACCCGCTCCGACAAGGTTGAGGCGGTCGACGTCAGGGCTAAAACCATTTTTACCGATTTATGAAGCCGGTCCCGCCCCGGGAACGGGTCGTGTCGCGTGCCGTTGCTATATTATCGATTGAACCACACTCGCGCGGACTTAAATTTCTCCCGATGACTTTTTCCTGCCGCGTATGAAGCGGCGTTACGCGATTCCCGCGCTCTTGATCCTGGCCGCACTCGGTTGGCAGGCCCGCCCAGCGCTCACGCCGCACTCGCCTGTCGCGAACGACACTCCGCCGGCGGGCCGCGCCACTTCGCAGCGCGATCACGCCAAGCCCGCAGCTTCTGCGACCGCGGCGCCGCCCGCGCCCGCTTTCGCGAACGGAACGTTGTTCGCTTATTCCGACACCACGCCACCCGGCCTCGACGCCGAGCTGCCGGCGCCGGCTAAAAAGATATATTATGTCAGCGTCAACCGCGCGTGGATCGACGCCAAGGATTCCCCGTTCTGGCAGGAGCCCGGCCGCGGACATATATTAATCCCGTTGCCGGGCGGCGGGGCGCTGCCGGTGACCCTCGCGCACACCGAGACGCTCGGGCCCGATCGCTATATAGCGGAGGGCAGCGTGGACGGCGCGCCGGGCAGCCGCGCCGTGTTCGCCTATAATGCGGGGTTTCTCCACGCGTCGATCGACGACCCAGGCGTCGGCCTATATGAATTGCGCGTCGCGACCGAGGCGCTGGATCAGTTTTATGAAGTCGACCCGGCGCGGATTGGAACGTGCGCCGCTCCGGTCCCACAGCTCGATGGCGACGCTCTCGCCGCGCTCGCGCAACGCCGGCTGAAACAGGCGCTCGCGCCCCGCGCCGCCGGCGACCTCGGCAGCTCCGGGGACACCTCGCCCAACCCGCCGCCGGTCAGCGCCGCCCCCGGCACGAACGTCGAGGTCCACGTCCTCGTCGCCTATACACAGGCCATCCTCACCACGCTTCAGGGCACCGCGCGAACCGCGGCGATCCAGAGCGCGGTCGACGGGCTTATCGCCCAGGTGAACAGCGATTTTGCCGCAAGCCAGATTTCCGCGCGCGTGAAACTCGTCGGGCTGGTGCAAACGCAATATACTCCCGACAGCATCACGACCGCGGGCAGCACCGTCGAGTCGGACGCGTTGACCGCCCTGCGGCAGACCTCCGACGGCGTGATGGACGAGATCCACGCGGCTCGGGATGCGAGCGGCGCGGACCTCGTGAACCTGCTGATCAAGCGGGCGGACAGCGGCAATATTGTCGGCCTCGCCTATATACTCGCGACGCCGGGCTCGGACTTCAACCCGATCTTCGGGTTCTCCGTCGTCCAATATGATAACGCCAATGCGCACGTTTTCTCGCATGAACTCGGGCACAACTTCGGCTGCGCGCACGACCGGGAGAACGCGACGAACCAGACCGGTCTCGATTACGCCGGGGCGTATTCCTATAGCTACGGCTACCGCTTCTTCGGGCGGAACGGCCTGCAATATCATGACATCATGGCGTACGACCCGGGCACGCGGCTCGGCTATTTCTCGACGCCGAACGTGACCGCGCCCGCTCCGATCTCAGTGCCCGTCGGCATCGCCGCCGGCCAGCCCGGTGAGGCCGACAACGCCCGCACCGTCGACGAGAGCGCGTTCGAGGTCGCGGCGTACCGTCTACAGACGCAGACGGCACCCAATGGCGGAACGCTCTATACGGTCGCGACGCGTGCCTTCGTTGGCGCCGGCGACCAGCAGATGATCGGTGGCGTGATTATCAGCGGCACGGCGAAAAAAACGATTCTGTTCCGCGGCGCCGGCCCGGCGCTCGCGCCGTTCCTGACCAACTTTCTCGCGGATCCCGTCCTCACACTCTATGATTCCACGGGAAAGCCGCTATATATAAACGACAATTGGGGCGACGCCCCCAATGCATCGCAGATCACGGGCCTGACGGCCGGCTCGCGCGACGCCGGCCTCCTCGTCAGCCTCGACCCCGGAGCATATACCATCGGCCTGACCGGCGCGGCGGGAAGCACCGGTGTGGCACGAATTGACGCGTATGAAGCAGACACCCCGGCCACGACGCGGATTTTTGCACTTTCCACCCGGGCCTACGCCGATTCAACGAATCCGATGATCGGCGGCTTCGTCGTGAACGGGTCTCCCGGCACCACCAAACGCATGGTGATCCGCGTGCGCGGGCCGTCCATCACGGGCGTCACCACGCCGATGCACGATCCCTATATGGAATTATATAATGGCACCGGCGACCTCATCCTCATCAACGACGACTGGAGCACCGGGGCGTCAGTAGGATCCGACGGCTCCATCGATGACAACAAGCCGACCGTGACCCAATATAAAGAGCTGCAGATTTTCGCGACCGGCCTCGCCCCCACCAACCGCCGGGAGCCGTGCGTCATCGTCGACCTGCCGCCCGGTAGCTATACCGTCGTCGTAAAGCCGTTCGAAAGCCTCACGTCCACCCCGCCCCAGCCCGCCCAGCCCGGTGTCGCGGCGGTCGACGTCTTCGAAGTCAACCCCTGAGGTATCGCGCCATTCTCCGTATCCAAACTTTGGATACGAGTAGGCGCGGCCATCACGAGGCAGCGAGGGCGGTGGCGGGCAGAGGAATAGGAATTGCCCGCAGCGCGCGCTCGAGGTCCTCGCAGCGCACCGGTTTCCCGACGTAATCGTTCATCCCGGCGGCGAGACACATCTCGCGATCACCCGCCATCACATTGGCGGTCATCGCAATGATCCAAGGCTGGAGCGCCGTGGGCAACGTGGCGCGAATTTCGCGCGTCGCCTCCAGGCCGTTGAGCTCGGGCATCTGCACGTCCATTAATATAACGTCATAGGCGCGCTGCTTGAACGCGCGGACCGCCTCGGCACCGTTGCCCGCGATGTCCGCGCGATAGCCGAGCCGGTCGAGCATCCGCTTCGCCACGAGCTGGTTCACCTTATTGTCCTCGGCCAGGAGAATGGCGAGGGGCTTTTGCTGCGCGAGTGGCACGGCGGGCCGGCTCGCCGCGGGCGCACGTTTCACTGGCAGGGTCGCCGCGTCGACGCGCTCCGTCACAATCGTGAAATGAAACGTCGCGCCGGGCCGGTCTGATGCTTCCAACCAGATCTCGCCGCCCATGAGCGAGCAGAGGCGTTTGCAGATCGCGAGTCCGAGACCCGTGCCGCCGAAGCGGCGCGATGTGGACGAATCGACCTGGCTGAACGCTTGAAAGAGCCGATGCCGTTTCTCGAGCGGAATTCCGATACCCGTGTCGCGAATACTAAAGTGCAGCACGACGCGCGCGCTGTTTCCATCGAGCTCGGGCAACGGTGCGGCTTCGACGCTCACCTCGATCTCGCCCGAAGAGGTGAACTTGACGGCATTGCCAAGCAGGTTGGCGAGCACTTGGCGCAGACGCGTCGCGTCGCCCCGGACAACCGCGGGCACGCCCGGCTGAACCGTGGAGATCAACGGCAACTGACGCGCGCGCGCCTGGGTGCGCACGAGGTCGAGGCAGTCGCTGACGACCGCGGCCACTTCGAAGGGCTGGATTTCCAGCTCCATCGCACCGGCTTCGACCTTCGAGAAATCCAATATATCATTGATGATCGCGAGCAGCGTCTCGCCAGATCCGCGAATCGTCTCCGCCGCCTCGCGTTGCTCGGTGTTCAGCGGTGACTGGAGCAGCAGGCTCGTCATGCCGATCACGCCGTTCATCGGCGTGCGAATCTCGTGGCTCATCGTCGCGAGAAATTCGGTCTTCGCGCGACTTGCCGCCGCGGCATCGCGCACCGCCTGCTCGAGCCGCAGGTTCGATTGCTCCAGCGCGCGCTCGGCACGCTGCCTCTCGGTGACATCTCGTGCGAGGATGACGATCGCCGGTTCCCCGCCGAACTCCACGGCATGCACCACTATATCCATATCCACCTCCTCGCCGTTTTTTTTTCGATGACGCCACACACCCGCCGCCTGCGGCCGGTCGGCCTTCTTCATATATATCATCAGCCGCGCCGCTTCCCGCGCAGGACGTATATCCATCGCACTCATCGTCAGAAACTCCGCCCGCGTGAAACCATAAAAGGCTTCCGCAGCCTGGTTCACGGCGAGAAAGCGAAGGCTTTCGGCATGATATACCCAAAGCGGCAACGGATGATTTTCGAAGAGCGCGCGATACCGCTCTTCGCTTTCCTGCAACGACTTCGCCGCGTGTCGCTTCGCCGTCAGGTCGCGCCACACCACCAAAAATCCCGGCTCTCCTGAAAAGTCGAAAGGCGTGAGCACGAGCTCGACGGGAATTTCCGCGCCATCCGCGCGATTGTGCGTCCATTCGCCGCGATGACTCCCCTGCTGGCGCGCCAGTCTTTCATAGGCGTCGCCCGCCACGACCGACACCAACCCGTCCGGCTGCAACGACGGTGCAAATTCCCAGACCGATTTCCCGATCAGCGCCTCGCGGCTCCGGCCCAGCATCTGGACGGCGGTCGCGCTGCAATCCACGATGCCCGAGCGATCGACGAGGAAATAGGCATCCGACGGATGCTCAAAAAACACCCGCGCTTTATCCTCGGCGAGACGCCGGGCCGTTATATCCTGCAGCAGCCAAAGTTCTCCGCCTTCCGCGGGGTGAACAGTGACTTCGAGCTGACGCGAACATCCGTCGCTTCCGCGTATATGATATCGGTGCTCGAGCCTTTCTCGTGGCACGCCATTTGACGGCGGCGCCGGCGGACCCGACTCTTCCGCGCTGCGAAAAAACTCGTGCCAATCCGCGAGCGACGGCGCCGGTTCCGCCGGAATCTCCAGGAGCGCCGCCGCGGCGGTATTTAATATAACTCCAGAGTCGAAGACTGCGGCCGCAGCGACGCGCAGCACCTGCACCCAGCCGGCGAGACTGGTTTGTGGGACTTCAGAACGGTTCACCTCCTCTTCTATCGGCACCAGCAGCCCCTCGGCTGAGTTTTATCTCGCGAGCTGGGGTGGTCCAAACTGTCGCTCTGACGCCTCTCCGGGTGATGCGGTTTGGCGCTGCCGGTCGCAGCATATTGCCGCTCTCCCTCGAAGAAACGGCGCCGCCGTTTGGAACGTGCCGTGCAAGGTGCATGGATATGGATTCTGCCAAACTTACCGTGATGTCGCGTCAAGCGATCACAGACGCGCAAGGTCTCGCGCGTCGACTGTCCCACAACGAAGTGGAGACGTGGCATCTGTTTTCAGCCCTTCTCAGCCAGGAAAAAGGCACGGTCCCGGGCCTGCTGGAGAAGTTGGAGATCAGCCCGGGTGCCGTGCAACTGGCGGTGGACCGCGAGCTCGAACGGCTGCCGAAGGTTTCCGGCAGCGTGGATACTTCGAAGATATATGTTACTCAATCCGTCAACGAGGTGCTCACCCGCGCCGAGGACGAGGCCAAGTCGTTGAAGGATGATTTTGTGTCGGTTGAGCACCTGTTCCTCGGCCTGCTCGAGGTCGGCAAACCGGACGCTCTTAAAAAACTTTTCAAAAGCTTCGGCTTGGACCGATCCCGGGTGCTCGGCGCCCTCAAGGACGTCCGAGGCTCGCAACGGGTCACGACCGATAATCCGGAAAGCACCTACGCCGCCTTGGAGAAATATGGAATCGATTTGGTTGCCCAGGCGCGCAAAGGAAAACTCGATCCGGTGATCGGGCGCGACGACGAGATTCGTCGCACGATCCGGATCCTGTCGCGCAAAACGAAAAATAATCCGGTGCTGATCGGCGAGCCGGGCGTGGGAAAGACCGCGATCGTCGAGGGCTTGGCCCAACGTATATTGCGCGGTGACGTGCCCGAGGGTTTGAAAGATCGCTCGATCTTCTCCCTCGACATGGGAGCACTCGTCGCTGGCGCGAAATATCGCGGCGAATTCGAGGAGCGCCTCAAGGCCGTTCTCGCCGAAATTAAGCAGAGCGAAGGCCGCATAATATTATTTATTGACGAGCTGCATGTCATCATCGGCGCCGGCAAAACCGAGGGCGCGATGGATGCCGGCAACCTGCTCAAGCCGATGCTGGCGCGGGGTGAGCTGCATTGCATTGGAGCGACGACGCTCGATGAATATAGGAAGTATATAGAGAAGGACGCCGCGCTCGAGCGTCGCTTCCAGCCGGTCGTCATTGACCAGCCCACCGTCGAGGACGCGCTGTCGATTCTCCGGGGGTTGAAGGAGCGTTTCGAGCTGCACCACGGCGTGCGCATTCAGGACAACGCGCTCGTCAGCGCGGTGACACTTTCGAATCGCTATATAACAGACCGTTTCCTGCCCGACAAAGCCATCGACCTGATGGATGAGGCGTGTGCGATGATTCGCACCGAAATGGATTCGATGCCGCAGGAGCTCGATGAGCTCACCCGGCGCGTGCTGCGGTTGGAGATCGAGGAAAAGGCTCTTGCGAAGGAAAAAGATGACGCCAGCGCGCGCCGCCTCGAAGCGTTGCGCGCGGAACTCGCCGGTGCCCGCGAACAGGCACAGGCCCTGCGGCTGCACTGGGAAAAGGAAAAAGGCTCCGTCGAACGCGTCCGCAAACTCCGCGAAACACTGGAAGCCACGCGTCTCGAGATGGCCAAGGCCGAGCGCGCCTATGATCTTAATACAGTCGCGGAGCTGCGGCACGGAAAAATTCCGCAGCTCGAAGCCGAGCTCAAAAAGCTCGAGCAAGGCGGCAACACGACCACTCTATTCAAGGAAGAGGTTTCCGAAGAGGAGATCGCCGAGGTCGTCGCAAAATGGACGGGAGTTCCCGTGACCCGTCTCGTCGAGGGCGAAAAAGAAAAGCTGCTTCGCCTCGAGGAGGTCCTGCACGAACGCGTCGTCGGCCAGCATGAGGCGGTCACGCTCGTGACGGAGGCGATTCTCCGGGCGCGCAGCGGCATCAAGGACCCGCGCCGCCCGGTAGGAAGTTTCCTATTTCTCGGACCGACCGGTGTCGGCAAGACGGAACTCGCGAAGACCCTCGCGGAAACGCTCTTCGACACCGAGGCCGCGCTCGTGCGCATCGACATGTCGGAATATATGGAAAAGCACAGCGTCGCCCGGCTCATCGGCGCGCCGCCCGGCTATGTGGGCTATGATGAAGGCGGGCAGCTCACGGAAGCTGTGCGTCGGAAGCCGTACGCGGTGATCCTTTTCGACGAGATCGAGAAGGCGCACCCCGATGTATTCAATGTACTCCTGCAAGTGCTGGATGACGGACGCATCACCGACGCGCAAGGGCGCACGGTCGACTTCAAGAACACCGTCATCATCATGACTTCGAATCTCGGTTCGCGCTTCCTCCTGGAAGGCGTGACTGGCGATACGATACCGGAAAGCGTGCGCGAGAGCGTGATGGCGGAACTCCGTCGCTCGTTCCGCCCGGAGTTCCTGAACCGGATCGACGAGACTATATTATTCAAGCCGCTCACGCTCGAGGAAATTACGAGCATTGTGGACCTGCTGATGGCGGACCTGAACCGGCGCCTCGCTGACCGGCGTGTGGTTGTGAAACTCGATGCGAAGGCGCGCGAGTGGACGGCGGAGAAGGGCTACGATCCGGTCTTCGGCGCGCGGCCGCTGCGACGGTTTCTGCAACGCATGGTCGAGACGCGGCTCGCGCGCGGGCTCGTCAGCGGGGAAATCGCGGAGGGCCGCACGGTGACCTTCACCGTGAAGGACGACGCGCTCGCCATGGCGTAAGCCTGCGTTCGGCGACGGACCCGATCGACCCAAGAGATCGATATATATACGAATACAGGTTCTATATACGGGCTGATGCGAGATCAGCAGGGACGAACTATATAACTTCGCCGGCCCCACGTGTGGTCATTCACGACCGTCAGGCCGCCGCGAAGATATATAACGGCGCGGCTGGTCGGCGCACTGGAATCGGGGTGCCCGGAAGATTTGGCGTTGCGTTGGCGGAGTTCCGCCGCGCAACGTTTTTTTATGCAGCAGCCAAACACGGGTTTTGGACTGGGAACCGACGAGGTTAAACGACGCAGGATCTTGCCTAAAGCTTTGCTCGTGGGCGTGATTGCGGGGTTGCTGGGCTCGTTTTTCCGCGTGGTCCTCGACCAATTCGACCGGCACCGCCTCGCTTTTCTGGAATCCCTGCCGATCACTTCACGGGTTCCAACTGCTGTGCTGATCGGCGCGGTCGGCGGCGGCCTTGGGGTCTGGCTCGTGCGACGCTGGGCCCCGGAAGCCTCTGGCAGCGGAATTCCCCACCTGAAATCGGTGACTCTGGGCGAGACGACAATCAATTGGCGCAGGCTCATCCCGGTGAAATTTCTCGGGGGGCTTGCGGCGGTCGGCGGCGGGCTGACACTTGGGCGTGAAGGCCCGACGATCCAGATCGGCGGCGCGACCGGCGCAATGGTCGCAGAGGGATTTCGCGTAAAGCCCGGCGAAGGCGAACGCCGGGCGCTCGTCAGTGCTGGCGCCGGCGGCGGCCTCGCGGCGGCCTTTAACGCGCCGCTGGCCGGCGTCATGTTCGTGCTCGAAGAACTTCAGGGCAGTTTCACGCCGGTGGTTTTCGTCGCCGCGTTTCTCGCGGCGGTGAGCGCGGATATCGTGGGCCGGGTCCTCACCGGCGAGATGCCCGTGTTCGCGTTGAAATTCCTGGTGGCGCCGACGCTCGCCGCGCTTCCCGTGGCGCTCCTTCTGGGCGTGCTCGCAGGGTTTGGCGGCGTGGTTTTCAATCGCTGCCTGCTGAGCAGTCTCGACGTCGCAGACCGCCTGAAGCACTGGCCAAGCTGGCTTTTGGGCGCCAGTGCCGGCGCGATCGTCGGGCTGGTGAGCGGCTTCGTGCCAGGCGTGGGCGGCGCTGGCGGCTCGCTAGTCGAACGCGCTCTCGCCGGAGAGGTCGCCTGGCGCTGGCTGCCGTGGTTCTTTCTCGTGCGATTTGGCCTGCTGCTCGTCAGCTACGGCTCGGGTGCCGCGGGCGGATTTTTCGCACCGCTGCTTGTGCTCGGAGCGTTCGGCGGACTCGCCGTCGGAGGAGCCACGCACCACTTCGCCCCCGCCTTCGCGCCGCATCCCGAGATTTTCGCAGTGTTGGGCATGGGCGCGCTTCTCACCGCAGCCGTCCGCGCGCCGCTGACGGCGATCGTACTCATGGTCGAGCTCACCGGGAAATATGATTTCATGCTGCCGCTCCTCGTCTCCTGCCTCGCCGCGTATGGCGTCGCTGAAATGATGCGCGATGAACCGATCTACGAGGCGCTGCGCCTGCGCGGCCGCAGCCGGCACCGGATCGCGGCGGAACCGGCTTAGCTCGCGTATCCAGAATCTGAATACACCGCTCGCGACGGTCGGAAAAGACGCCGTGGGTTGACGGGTTGCTTTGGCGTTGCGCGGGCGGAAATTTCGCGGACGTTCGAGCCATGGCCGCCACCGCCCTGCAATATTATGACCGGTATGCGCGCGAGCTGCGCACGGAGGATATCTACGGGGAGAACTGGCTCCGCTTCGCCTATGAGAACCCCGCCGGGCGTTTCTTCGTGTGGCTGCTCGCGCGACGCGCGATTTTTTCGCGCTGGTATGGATATAAAATGCGCAAGCCCGTCAGCGCGCTGCAGATCCTGCCGTTCATCTCGAAATATAATCTCGATGTGGATGAATTCGCGCGTTCGCCCTTTGACTATAAGAACTTCAACGAGTTTTTCTATAGAGCGCTGAAGCCAGGCGCGCGTCCCGTCGCCCCGGGTGACGGCGTGGCGGTTTTTCCGGCGGATGGGCGTCATCTGGGATTTGCGAATGTCGATACCGCCGAGGGGTTTTATATAAAGGGGATGAAATTCGCCCTGGCGGAATTACTCGGCGACGCGGAACTCGCGCGTGAGTTCGCCGGCGGAGCGATGCTGATCTCGCGGTTGTGCCCGGTGGATTATCATCGCTTCCATTTTCCCGTTTCCGGCCAGCCCGGCGACCCGAGGCGAATCGGTGGCTGGCTTTATTCGGTCAGCCCGATCGCGCTGCGCCGCAATATCCGGTACCTCGTCGAGAATTGTCGAGACCTGACACTTTTGGAGTCGCCTGCTTTCGGCAAAGTGGCGCTGCTCGAGGTTGGCGCGACGAACGTCGGGACGATTCGCCAGACGCATATTCCGGGCCGACCCGCGGAAAAAGGAGCTGAGAAGGGATTGTTCGCTTTTGGCGGTTCTTGCCTGGTCACGTTGTTCCAAGCGGGACGAATCCGATTCGACGCCGATCTTCTCGAGCAAAGCGCCCGTGGCATCGAACTCTACGCGCGCATGGGCGATCACCTCGGAATCGCCACCGCCTGAGCCGCGTTGCGGAACCCGCACGCCGCTGCGAAGCCGCTATATCTTCAGGTTGAGATTGCGCCCGACGCTTGAGGTGGCGTCACTTGCCGGGCTGTCCGAGCCGGCGGGCGTGGCCGTGTGCTGCTGAGCGGCAGCGGCCTGCTCCGCTTCCTGCTCGTGCTCTAGCGCTTGCACGCGAGTTTGCAATTCCTGGGTGACCGCGAGTTTCGTCGGCGGATCATCCGTGCTCAGGCCTTCAGCCTTGATCTGCTTCTGCAGGCTGGAGATCTGCTTGTCCGGGGGAGCGAACGCGGTGCTCCACGGCGTAATTGTCGCGGAAACCGGTCGCGAGGCGGAGATGGAGAGGGCGTTCATGGCACAGCGTGGTTCTCTAACCCCATCAAATCGGACGCGCGCGGCGCCGCTTTAGCGCTTTTTTCCACATCGCGAAAAATTCCATGGCCGGGCTCACGCCCCCCACTGCACCTTCGCAAATACCGGCTTATTAAAGTTTTCAGCATATACGGCAGGAACCTCGGCAACTTTAGGCTGGCATCATTTTATTTTTATTCTGCATCAGCCACGGGTTCAGAGAATAGCGGGACACCGCACCCCTCAAACCGCCGGTCCTGATGGCTCCAACGCCAGGATGCGGCGGCAGCAACCCGCGACACACGCGTCAGTGACAATTTCCTCCTGCTTCATATAGGCGAAACACCCCAGGTATATATACATCTATATATTGTCACAATCCCGACCTCCCGAGGATTCAATCCACGCGGCCGCCCGCTCTCCTGATTGCAACTTTACGGCGACTTCCCCGGGACTTATCGGATTGCCACCAATCTGCGGAATTTTCATTCCGGCTTACATAATACGGGTCTATCTTCTTGGACACGAAGGGGGGGGGGTGACAGCCTTATATATGGACTTCGACAGTCCCGTCGCGTTTATCTAGCTCACAACTCCCTCATTTACCCCCGATCGTTTGCCCACTATATAAAGCCGGGACGCTCCTAATTTTTTCCCCAATTCCGCTCCCATGAGCGTTCCTGAAAATTCTTCCGAGCCGCCGCTGAATGATATGGCGGGATTGCCGCCCGTTGCTCCTGACTTTGCGGAGGCGGGCGATTACGCGAGCACGCTCGATAATATAGTCCCAACGCGCGGTTACCAAATGCTTCCGATGGTCGGTCTCGGAGGATCCGCCGGCGGGATCGAGGCGCTGCAGAATTTTTTCACGGCGATGCCGCTGGATTCCGGCATGGTGTTCGTGGTGATCATGCACCTGTCCCCCGAGCATGAGAGCACGCTGCCCGCACTTATCCAGCGCGCGACGAAAATGAAAGTTCAGGAGGCCCAGGATGGGGAACGCGTTGAGCCAAATTGCGTATATGTTATTCCGCCGGGCAAGCACCTCTCCGCCATCGACGGCCATCTCCGCCTCGTCGACATTTTGCCGGTCCGTGGCCGCCGCGTCGCAGTGGACCTTTTTTTCCGCTCGCTCGCGGACACGCATGGTCCCCACGCCGCGGCAATTATATTATCCGGTGCCGACGGCGACGGCGCCATCGGGATCAAGCGCATCAAGGAACGCGGCGGCCTGACCATCGCGCAGGATCCGGACGAGGCCGGGCACTCCGGCATGCCGCGCGCGGCGATCGGCACGGGGATGGTCGATTGGGTGCTGCGCGTCGAGCAGATGCCGCAGCACCTTTTGGATTATCGCCGGATGGAACTGCGCCTCCGGCTGCCGCCGGAAGAGGGCCCGCAGCCCGCGGCGCTCGTCGCTGCGACGCAGGGCGACAGCGAGCGCGCGTTGCGCGAACTCCTCGCGTATCTGCGTGCTCAGACGGGCCGCGATTTTTCATATTATAAACGCGCGACGATCCTCCGCCGCATTTCCCGTCGCATGCAGGTCAACGGGATCGACGACCTTCCCGCGTACCTGAATTTCTGCCGCACTCATCAGGGAGAATCAGGCGCACTGCTGCAGGACCTGCTGATCAGCGTCACCAATTTTTTCCGCGACCGGGACGCGTTCGAAGTGCTGCGAAAAAATATTCCGGACCTGTTCAAGGGAAAAACCCAGAGCGGCACGATTCGCGCCTGGATGCCCGCCTGCGCAACCGGCGAGGAGGCCTACTCGATCGCAATCCTGCTCGCGGAACATGCGCGGCAGATGGAATCGCCGCCCGTGATCCAGGTCTTCGCCACCGACCTCAACAACGAGGTGATCCAGAACGCCCGTGAGGGTACCTACCCAGAGACCATCGCCGCCGATGTGCCGGAAGAATGGCTGCGGCGGTATTTTATCAAGGAACACAAGGGCTACCGCGTGCGCCGCGAGATCCGCGAAGTCGTGCTCTTCGCGATGCACGACTTGCTGAAGGATTCACCTTTCTCGCGCCTGGACCTTATATCGTGCCGGAATCTTTTAATATATCTCAACCGCGACGCGCAGACGCGCGCGTTTGATATATTTCATTTCGCGCTCCGGGCCGAGGGCCAGCTGTTTCTGGGGTCGTCGGAATCGATCGACGAATCGAGCACGCTGTTCTCGATCATCGACAAAAAGGCTCGACTATATAGCGCTCGGCCCGCCGCACGGAGCGTCATGCCAATCCCGCTGGGGCGGAGCACCCTGTCACTGGCGATGGACGCCCGCGATCGCAACGCGCGCGGCAGCCTGTTGCCGCCCCGCGACCTGACCCGGGTGCCGGGTCTGGTCGGTGCCCCCGGCAGCATCCCGATTCCCCCAACACAGGAAGATCGGATGTCTTGGACGGAACTGCACTTCAAGCTGATCGAGCGGTTCGCGCCTCCGTCGGTGATCGTGAACACGAATTACGACATCGTTCACCTATCGCAAAACGCGGGCCGCTTCCTGCAATTCGCGGGCGGCGAGCCGACCGTCAATCTCCTCCGCGCCGTCGATCCGATGCTGCGCATCGAGTTGCGCGCGGCGCTATATAGAGCAGCCCACAGCGGGGAACCCGTCGAACTGCTCGGCGTGCCTGCCCACGTCAAGGGCGTGAACCGCGTCGTGAATCTTCGCGTCGCCCCAGCCCGCGACCTTGCTCCAGATTATTTGCTCGTCGTTTTCGAGGACCGCGAGGCCGACCCCACTGCCGAGGAACCAAAGCGGCCCCAGCACGAGCCCGTCGTCGAACACCTCGAGCGCGAACTCGAACAGCTGAAGTCCAACCTGCGCGACACCGTCGAGCAATATGAAGCGTCCACCGAGGAACTGAAGGCGAGCAACGAGGAGCTCCAGGCGATGAACGAGGAGCTGCGCTCGGCGACCGAGGAATTGGAGACCGGCCGCGAGGAACTGCAGTCGATCAACGAGGAACTCACCACCGTCAATCAGGAGCTCAAGAGCAAGGTCGAGGAACTCGGACATGCCAACGGCGACCTGAACAATCTCATGGCGTCCACCGCCATCGCGTCCGTGTTCCTCGACCGCGAGCTGCAGATCATGCGCTACACGCCTTCGGCCGTGTCGCTGTTTAATCTCATCGCCACCGATGTCGGACGTCCACTCTCCCACCTGACACATCACCTCGATTATCCCGAGCTCAACGCCGACGCCGAGAGCGTTCTCGGGCAACTCCTGCGCGTCGAGCGCGAGGTGCGCGAGGACGGCGGCAACTGGTTCCTCGCGCGCCTCCTGCCGTACCGCACGATTGATGACCGCATCGCCGGCGTCGTCCTCACATTCGTTGATATAACGGAACGCAAGAAAGCCAGCGAGGCACTGCGCGAAGGCGAGGAGCGGTATCGCGCGCTCTTCAATTCCATCGACGAGGCCTTCGCGATATATGAAATGGTCGCGGCCGAGGTGGACGTCCGGCCGGACTTCCGGCTGCTCGAGGTGAACCCGGCTTTTATACATCTTTCGGGACAGCCGGGGATCGTGGGGCAGACAATGCGTGACGTTCAGCCGAATGTGCTGCTCGCCTCGATGGACAAATATACCGAGGTCGTGCGCTCGGGGGAATCCACGCGTTTCGAGGTATATGAATCGACGCTGAACCGCTGGTTTGATACATTCGTCACGCGCGTGGGCGAGTTTGGCAGCCGCAAGGTCGCGATTGTGTTCTCCGATATATCCGCGCGCAAAAACGCCGAGGCCGCCCTCCGCGACAGCGAGGAACGCCTGCGCTTGATGGTCGAGAGCGCGCGCGAGTACGCCATCATCACACTCGATTTGGAGCGACGCGTGACCGGCTGGAGCGCCGGCGCCCAGCGCCTGCTCGGATACAAGCCCGAGGAGATGCTCGGCAAGAGCGCCGATATTATATTCACGCCGGAGGATATAGCGGCCGGCGCGCCCGTCCGCGAGGCCCAGCGGGCCATCACCGTTGGCCGCGCCTCGGACGAACGGTGGCATCGCCGGAAAGACGGAACGGTGTTCTGGGGCAGCGGCGATGCGATGCTCATGCACGACGCGGCCGCCACCGTGATCGGCCTCGTGAAGATTTTTCGCGATCAAACAGAGGCCCGGGAAATTCGCACCGCGCTCGAAGAAAGCCGAACCGCCCTCGCGCGAGCGCTGCGGGAAATGGAAGCAGCCCGCGACCGCGCCGAAACGGCCGCACGCGCGAAGGATCAATTTCTGGCCACGCTTTCGCACGAACTCCGCACGCCGCTCAATCCCGTGCTGATGATCGCGAGCGAGGCCGTGGCCGATCTCTCGCTGCCGGACGAGACCCGCGCCGCGTTCGAAACCGTGCGGAAGAACATCGAACTCGAGGCCCGTCTCATTGACGATCTCCTTGACCTCACGCGCGTTTCCCGCGGCAAGATGTCCCTCGAGAAACAAGCCATCGATCTCCACGACGTCGTTCGCGAAGCGGTCGAGAATGTCAAAGCCCAGGCCGCCGAAAAGAATCTCGAGATCACCCTGCGCCTCGAGGCACCCAGCCATCATACATTCGGCGACCCCGTCCGCCTCCAGCAGATCGTCGGCAATCTCCTCAGCAACGCCGTGAAGTTCACGCCGCCCGGCGGGCGCGTGAACGTCAGCACCGCCGCCGGTGTCATCGCCGGCGAAGCATGTATCCACATTTCGGATACAGGGATTGGGATGACGCCCGAGGAGATCGCGCGCGCCTTCCGACCGTTCGAACAAGGCGACCACGCCCGGGTGACGGGCTCGTCGACGTTTGGGGGGCTTGGCCTCGGGCTGGCGATCAGCGAAAAACTCGCCGAGCTGCATGGCGGGCGCATCGAGGTGACGAGCGGTGGACGCGGAGCTGGCTGCGAATTTATTGTCGCGCTGCCGACCTCTGCCGCTGGCACGCAAACCAACCCGCCGTTTGGCAAAGAATCGCGCGAACGAAGTCACGGTCGCGGGCTGCGGCTGCTGTTGGTCGAGGACCACGGGTCCACGCGCAAGGTGCTCACGCAATTGCTGGTACGGCGTGGGTTTACCGTCGCCGCGACGGATACGGTCGCGAACGCCGTCGACGCCGCCCAGAACCAGCCGTTCGATCTCGCCGTGCTCGACCTCGGGCTGCCCGACGGCGACGGGTACGCACTCCTGCTTCGGCTGCGGGAGATCCAGCCCGACCTCGTGGGGATTGCCCTCAGCGGCTACGGCAGCAGCGAGGATGTGCACCGCTCGCTCAGCGCGGGCTTCCGCGATCACCTCATCAAGCCCGTGTCCGCTGCGAAGCTGGATGCAGCGATCCGGAAGCTCGACCTGTTCCCCCGCTGACCCCTCGCAATCGCACTCCGCGCCATCGGGTCGGTACCGTCCTACCGGTGACCGGAAGCCCTCGCGACAGAATTATATTTAATACTTATTAAATAGTAAAATGCCGATCGGCCGCTGACCGCGCGCCGCCGTCCTCGGGTTCGCTGCCGCCGGGCCCCTGAACATATAATAGTATATATATACTTGGCGATCGTCGGCGGTCAGCGGCTGGACGCCTTGCGTTCCACCATCAGCCAGCCTCGCCGGGCGAACATCCAGACGCTCACTCCGGCGAGCCCGGTCCCCGCCGCGACAAGCGTGAGGCACGATGGGCCCCAGTGCGTGTTTGCCTTCGCCCCGAGCCAGATCCCCGTGGCAAACGCGGCCACTTGCGCCAGCATGAAACGCACTTTCCAAGCCTCCACCTGCCGGTGACGCACCCAATGGCCGCACATGACGCCGATGTCGGTGACGGTTCCCGTGACGTGCGTCGTGCGAATCACGAGCCCGCAGTAACTACTCGTCATTCCGTTCTGAGTTCCGCAAGCCATCGCCAGCAGCGAGAGTCCCAGTCGCGGCTCGCGCGCGAGAAGCAGCATGGCAGCGACGAGTAAAGCCGCCTCCGCGAGGAGCGTGACTCCGTAGCGCCGGCCCGGCAGGAAGTCGTGGGCACCCACCACGAAGCCGGAGAGCGCGGCGCCGAGGACGAAGCTGAAGACAATCTCCACCGTCGTCGTGGCATCGGTGAGGCCGCCCTCCGCGACTTCGCGGCCGAGATTCGAGATTGCACCGCTCATGTGACTGACCGGTGACCCGAAGAAAACCAATCCGACCGCATTTATATATCCCGCCGTCACCCCGAACGCCACCGCGCCGGGGAACACATGGCGATTGCGACGGAAAACCTCCTCGCGGTCGATCGGTTGCGGATGCGAATACGGCATAGTCGAATCGGGTCACCTCGATCCTTTCTCAAAGCGGCGGCGACGCGATTTCTTTTGCCGGCCGATGCGCTTGGCGCAGGTCGAATCGACGAACCAAATCATCACACTCCCTCTGGCGTTCACCCGCGAAGCCAGGCCATGTCCGGGCAGGTGCGCGCGTTGTCCACCGATTTCGCCCGTGACGGACTGGAAAGGCGTGCAGTGGGAGCGTTTTTCAGAGGTGATTGCTCATGAGTCTATTAACGGAATGTCACGTGGCCATCAGCCTGCTCGCAATTGCGGCGGGGGTTCTTGTGGTTGCAGCGATGATTTCGTGCCGGCGCCTAAGCCGATGGACCGCGTTCTTCCTGCTGACAACCGTGGCCACGAGCGTCACCGGGTTCTTTTTTCCAGTGGCCCACCTGCTGCCCTCACACATCGTTGGACTCGTTTCGCTGGTGGTGCTCGCGGTGGCAATATACGCGCTATATAGTCGGAAGCTCGCGGGCGCGTGGCGCCAAGTATATATTAGCAGTGCCGTGCTCGCGCTCTACCTCAATATATTCGTGCTGATCGTGCAGGCGTTTCTGCACGTGCCCGCGTTCCATGCACTGGCGCCGACCCAAAAAGAGCCGCCGTTCGCGATCGCCCAGGCTGCAGCGCTCGCGCTGTTCGTTGCGATCGGCATCTCGGCCCTGGTGCGCTTCCGCGGCGTGCCCCAGCTCGCCGCGCCAGCTGTTCCCGCCGCGTAACATTCGCGCCCAGCCACGTGGGCACGCCACGGGCCGTCTGCTGGCGCGGTTTGCCGTTGACCGGGAACCCGCGCTCCGTTCCTTTGACCCCCCGCCAACCCGGCAGCCGTCCCGCGATGGCGCGCCGCGACTCGGAGAGGTGGCAGAGTGGTCTAATGCGCATGCTTGGAAAGCATGTGTGGGCGCAAGCTCACCGGGGGTTCGAATCCCTCCCTCTCCGCCAGTTTGCCGGTAACCCGCTGGCTCCGCCGCCTACGTACGAACACGGGCAAACGGCGGACGTTCCGCCGCGCTGGATCAACCTTTATATATACGCCCTCGGTGCTATACATATACCTCTATATGCAGAGGCATCGAGCACACCGCGAAGCGCGGCGATGACTCGCTCAGAACCCGAGGCCACGCGTCTTTAGGTGGATCTTCATCATATAGGTATCCGCCGTCATGAACAACGTGGTCCCGTCCTCGCCGAAGCAGCAATTCGAGGTCGTTTGCCCGGTCACGATGGTACCGAGGTGCCGCCCCTCGGGACTGAGAACCAGGATGCCGCCTGGGCCGCCGCCGAATATATTGCCGTGCTGGTCGAGTTTCATGCCATCGGGCAGACCTTTTCGCCCAGCCTGCAGGAGCGCGTTCGCGTCGAAAAAAACGCGGCCATGCGCGATGCTTCCGTCGGGCTGGACGTCATACGCCATCCAAACCGCGTTCTTCGGGTCGGAGACTTGAATATATAACGTTTTCTGGTCCGGGGAAAACGCGATTCCGTTCGGAAAACTCAGCGCATCCGTCAGCAGGGTCAGCCGCCCCTGCGGATCCAGCCGGTAGACACCATTATATTTCAGCTCCTTGCGCGGGTCCGCGTTGAGCCCCTTCAAGCCGTACGGCGGATCCGTGAAGTATAGATCGCCATTCGCGCGAAACGCCAGGTCGTTGGGGCTGTTCAACCGGTGCCCGGAGTAATGATCAGCCAGCACCACCTTCGTCCAATTCTGCTCATCGAGCCGCACCACCCGGCGATTTCCCTGATCGTTGATCACAAGCCGGTCGTTCGCATCGAACGTCATCGCGTTCACCCCCAGCTCACGACCAAACGGCGGCGGCTCGGATTCTGTATATCCCGCCGGCCGCAAGAAAACGGACAGCCCGCCCTGCGCCGACCAGCGATATATCGTGTTGTTCGGGATGTCGGTGAACAGCAGGTACCCGCCCGACTTCCGCCACGCCGGACCTTCCGTCCACGCAAACCCCGCACCGATAACCTCCGGTTTCTCATTCGGGTCCAGCAAGGCATCCAACGCCGGGTCGAGACGCTCGATCGAGCCCACCCGCGCACCCACGGCCAGGGGCGCCGCAGCAACTGACGGACGCAGCACTCCGAAAACGAGCACGATCGCGGATAGAATATATACGGGACGGGAGCGGGGGTAACGCATCATGCCCGCGAGCGTGGCGGCTCCGCGCGCCGCCGGCAACCGATGAATGCGACGAAGCCGCGTCGCTCGAAAGGAAAACGCGCCGCTGCGGTAACCCACCGCTTTATCACGCTGCGGCTGCCGCCGAGGCGCGCCCACGGCACCGAGGCCCCCGGGCCGCGAGGCCTAATATTGCACGTTTCGATTGTATATCGTCGGGCCCTCGCAACTATATATCCAGTCGCCCTATATCAATCAGGCGCTCACACCGGAGATTCTATATACTTCCGCACCTTCGGCGACCCACGCCAATCGCGCTCGGCGCCCGATGCGGCCGCCCCTCCTGCGCGGCCCTTCCCGCTCAGGGCGCGTGCGACCGGATCGAGCGCAGCGTCGCGAGAAACTCCGCGAGATCGCGCGACACCTTGCCCTCCCGCCGCGCGAAAGAATAAACGATCTGCGACGACCGGTCCGATATCTCCTTCGTCGCCACGCTGCGCCCCACCACCACCGACATCGAAGCGGGCAGGATGGCGAGCCCAAGCCCGGCCGCCACCATGGCAACGACCGCTTGCGCGCGCGCACTTTTTTGCACGGTGCGCGGCTGGAATCCGGCGCGCCGGCAAAGTTCGATGACCTGCGACGCAAAACCCGGGAAGGAATCGCCCGCGAGCGTGACCATCGGCTCAGCAGCGATGGAACGCAGCGATGCCGTTTTTGCGCTCGCTTCCGCCAACGGATGCAGCGGCGGCAGAAATAGCCACAGCGGCTCACGGCGCCACGTTTCCAGCGCCACCCCAGGAATGCGCCGGCGCGGCGTCGTCGCAAAAAATCCGCCGTCCAGCCAGCCCTCCTGAATCCCCTTGATTTGTTCGCTCGGCAGCAGGTCGTGCATTGCGAGCTGAATCCTCGGGTACGCTTTCCGGAAGCTCTGCAGGAGCTGAACCAGCTCGGGTCCGAGCATCGAGCTGGGAAAGGCCAGTTCAAGCCGACCCGACTCACCAGTGGCCGCGCGTTTCGCCGCTTCGGTTGCCTGCCGCAACTCAAGAACCGCTCCGGAGACGCCTGTATAGTACGTCCGCCCAAAGGCGGTCAGCGTCACGCGCCGATTCGTCCGCTCAAACAAACGCGATCCGAGATGCCGCTCAAGATTGTGAATATGCCGGCTGAGCGGCGGCTGCGACAGCCCAAGGCGCGACGCCGCGCGCGAAAAATTGAGCTCCTCCGCCACCGCAAAAAAACATTCCAGCTCCCTGAGCGTGAAATCGATCATACAGAAAAGGTATCATTGAACCCATCGTTTGGCTGAACCGGGAGGTACGGTCCATGCATAACCCGGGCCGTCCGCACCTTAACACCAATATATGAAGAAACTACTTGTCCTGACGGCCATCGCGAATCTGGCGGCGGGGGCCCTGGTCCCCATCGCACGAGCGCAGATCAAAAGTTCTGATTCGGGCACCGCCACCTCCGGCGAAACCGTCTCGATGGAAAAATTCCAGGTCAACGGCGTCCCCGTCGACCAGGTCATCCTGCCGACCGCCCGGCCGTTCAACTCCGTCTTCGGCACCGACGACAACATCATCGATGTGCCCCGCAACGTCACCATCATCTCCCGCGAACAGATGGATACGATCGGGATCCAGGACGTCACCGATTTCTCCAAGCTGACCGCCAGCTCGTTCACCGACTCGAACTTCGGCGCGCCCGGCAATCCCAGCATCCGCGGCCAATCCGCGGACCTGTTCGTCAACGGCATGCGCCAACGCGTCACCAGCAACGGCAACGGCATCCCGGTCGATTTCAACGCCGTCGAGTCGGTTAATATAGTGAAGGGTCCCGCCACCGCCGTGCAGGGCGCCTCGTTTTATGTCGGCGGCTTCGCGGATATGATCACGAAGCAACCGTATTTCGACGGCTACCGTGGCTCGATGAGTTATACCATCGGTTCATATGACACGAATCGCTGGAACGTCGATATCGGCGGCCCGATCGACCCCACCCTCGCCTACCGGTTCAGCTATTCCGGCGAGTGGAGCAACGAGTACTGGAACGACGCCTTCAAGCACGCCGAGGCGGCGTACGGCGCGCTCACGTGGCGCCCGACGAAGGACTATAAACTCGATTTCAACGCGAAGATATATGTCGCGAAATATTCCGAGAACTTCGGCATCGACCGCCCGACGCAGCTCCTGATCGACAAGGGGCTATATCAATCCGGCATCAATATCAACAACGGCGCCGGCGTGGCCCCGTCGGATTCGCAAAATTCGAAATATGTCGAGGGCAGCAACACCATCGCCTGGGGGCCCCTGGTGCCGGTGAATTATCACTGGCGCCTCCAGGGACCGGGCTCGCAGTCACATGGTCATGAATATAACGCGCAAGTCATTCAGACCCTCCTCCTCGGCACCGACTCGAAGGTGGTCAACAACACGTTCTTCAGCCTCACCGACCGCGACACCTTCGGAACGCATTATTATTCCGAGATCATCGCCCCGACGTGGTATATCGAAAATCGCACCGAGTTCATCCACACGTTCACGAATCTGCACAGCAGCGTGATCAACACCGGCGTCGACGTCCGCTACCAGCACACCAAGGCGTACGATGACTTCTTCTTTGAGCCCGCCGATGTTTGGGACCTGAGCGCTGCCCGCTCGGGGCTGAAGATCGACTCGATCTATTTCCCCTCGACGGATTTCGCCGCGACAGCCGTGCCGGGCTATCCTGGACGCTATGCGACGGATGGCACGATCAATGGCGACACGAACGATTCCCAGCTCGAGGACTTCGCACCCTACGCGCAGGCCACCTGGCGCGTCGCCCCGATGCTTAATATAGTGACCGGCGCCCGCGTCGATTTTCTGCATTTCGACGTCAAGGACCCGCTCGGCATCGCGAGTGGATTCTATAGCTATAATCCGAAAGCCTCGATCAGCGTCGCCGATCCCAACCTGAACGGCAGTGTTGTATATAAGATCACGCCGGACGCGTCAGCGTATGTAACCTATAACTTCAGCGAGAACTACGCTGGCGCCGATGCGAACGGAGGCGGCTTTGCCGGGCTCGCGCAAAATGCCGCGGGCCAGTGGTACCTGCCGAAGGATAACTTCAACCAAAAGAGCTCCTTATATGAAGCCGGCGTGAAGGTGTCAGAATTGAACAACCGTCTCTTTGCCAGCGTCGCGCTCTTCCAGCAATCGCGTCAGGCCAAGGCCCAGGGGCAGCCGTCCGTCACGGAGAAATTCAACGGCCTCGAGTTCGAGACGAATTATCAGCCGGACAAGCATTTCTACGCCACGTTTGGATACTCACTGCTCGTCGGCAGCCTCGATACGCCGGTGCCGTTCCAAGCCTACAGCACGAACCAAATTCCTAATGGTCCGCCGAACCCGTTTGCGAGTGCGACGCAGACCACCGGGAAACTGCGCGTGCCCGGTTATCCGATGCACACGTTCAATGTACTCGCTTCCTATAGGCTCGACTGTGGCCTCGGCCTTTCGGCGAACGCCGTCGTGACCGGTCCGATCAACAACGACTATCAAGGCTACCTCGTGATCCCGTGGCAGGAAACGGTCGACATGAGCGCGAGCTACAAGATGAACGAGTGGGAGCTCCGGCTGAGCGTGACCAATGTATTCAACCAACATAACTGGACCCCCGCTTATCCGACGTACGGTCTGGAATCGATCGTCCCGAATCCCGGCGCGCAGTTCTTCGCGACCGTGAAATATAAATTCTAACTCGGGTCTACACCCGTCGCCACACCGCGGCGCCCCGGCTACGGCCGCGGGCGCCGCTTTTTATTTGGGCGGCCCGCTCGCGGACACGGCACGAGGCGGGACGCCCGCTCGGCGACCATCCGAACCCGACGAATGCGTCGAGCCAGGATATATATTCCATATATATATGTGGGCTATATCAACCTTGATATAGCCCCGACGCCCGTCAGCAGACGAGTGAGGCGAAGTCCATGAAGTCGGCCGCGAAGCCGCCCTTCACGCCCTTGCAGATCACGCTGACGGCGTCGTGCGAGTGCAGCGACTCGAGGTGGGAGCACGCGATCTGGAAATCCCGGATGCGCTTGTCCCCGTCGAACTCCCGATAGAGCAACCGAGCGGCGTCCTCGACGAACTTCAGATGCGCGCCGTTCAGCTCGGCGAATGCCTGCTCGTCCTCGCGCTTCACCATCACCTGCGTCTCGGTTTTCAGTGCGCGGAGACAGAGGGCCTGCACGTCCTCGATCCAGATTTTCTTGCCCGGCATCTCCTCGAGCTTGATCCGCGCCTTGCTGCGCTGCGAGTGCGGCACGGTATATACTCCGCGCGTGTCGCGGGCATGCTCCGAGAGCTCGGCCGAGCACGGGCACGCTGACGAATATACAAAATCGAAATGAATGAACCGCCGGTATTCCCCGCCGGGCTCCATCACGCCCTCGAAGGCCACTTCATAAAACTGGTACCCCTCGAGCCCGCTGCGCAGGCTGCGCTGCAACATCGGGTAGGCGAAACTGATTTTCAGCCGCGCCGACTTGCTCTGCACCTTCCGCAGATAAGCGCGCAGGATTTTTCCCATCCATTCGCCGGTGAAAACCTCGTCCTTGTGATCATAGAACGACCGAACAATCCGGCTCATATTGATGCCCTTGAGCTCAGCCTCGAGCGACACCGTGCCGGTGATCCGCGCTTCGAGCGTCAGGACTTTACCCTGCTTCGTGCGGAATTTCAGCGGCAGCCGAAAGTTCGAGACGCCCACCTGCTGGATCGGGACATGCACCCCGTGCACGGGATCGTGCGCCGCCTCCATCATGTCGGGCAGCGAGGCGCGATACGCCGGCGTCACCACGAACTTCTCGTCGTAGTGCCGCGCCAGGCGCGGCTCGGCGCCGGCAGCGGTGTGGTGGAGATACATGGGTTTCTTTTTCATACTGAAGCAAACGAAGCGGCCGCACGACCGGCGGCCGCGTTCAACGGGCGATCCCGTCGGAATCGGGCCCGAAGTATTCCGCGAAATTCCGCGGGGTTTCATATAGCCGCACCCGGTGCAAACGCGCCGCGGGAGGCAGCAGCGGCGCGATCTGCGACCAGAACGCGAGCACCAGGTTTTCGGTCGAGGGAATCACGCCCTGCAAAAAATCGACATCCAGGTTCAAATGGCGGTGATCACATTTGTCCACCACCGCCCGGTTCAATATATCCTTCAGCTCCCCCAGGTCCATGATATAGCCGGTGTCCCGCCCCGGCTGGCCCGCGACCGTGACCTCGAGTATATAGTTGTGCCCGTGCCCGTTCACATTGTTGCACAACCCGAACTCGCGCTCGTTCCACTCGGCCGTCTGCGCGGGATTATGCAGCCGGTGCGACGCATTGAAATGCACCTGCCGCGTGATATATACCGTGCCGGTCAAAACCCGTGGCGCAGCCCCGCCGGCCGGGGAGGCAGGCGCGGGGGACGAACGTGGGTCAGCGATGGGCATGGAGGGTAAGAAGTAGCAGAAAACGCCCTCGGGTCAACCGCCCGGCCCGCGCACGCCCGGCGTCATTCGGAAAAAACTCGCCGACCCAATATTTCAGGCCGTCGCTCGCCCGAAAAATATTCCGAAAAAAAGTTGTCCCGCATCCCCCGCGAGCGCTTTGTCAGGCGACGACATGGCGATGCGTTTCTGTATTCTCGGCAGTGGCAGCTCCGGCAACGCGGCACTGCTTGTGACGGAAAATGCGCGCGTGCTCGTCGACGTCGGTTTCTCACTGCGTAAGTTGACCGCTCTCCTCGCTGCCATCGGCGAATCCATCGAACGAATCGATGCCGTTTTTCTCACGCACGAACACGGCGATCACGCGGGCGGCGTCGAGGGCCTGAAGAAATTTCCGCACGTCCGCTTCTTCGCCAACGCCGCCACCGCGCGCGCCGTGCAGGTCTCACTCGAGCATCGTCCCGACTGGCAGGTTTTCGAAACCGGCACGCGCTTCCGCTTCCGCGATCTCGAAGTCGAAAGCTTCAGCGTCCCGCACGACGCGCATGAGCCGGTCGGCTACCGTTTCACGAGTGGCAACGATGATCTCTTTTCCCCACGCCGCTCGATGGCGTGGCTGACCGATCTCGGCCACGCCCCACAACATATTCGCGAACATATACGCGAGTGCGACGTCGTCGTCGTCGAGGCCAACCACTGCCCGCACCTGCTCAAGGCCGACCTGCGTCGCCCTTGGTCGACTAAGCAGCGCATCAGCGGCCGACATGGCCACCTCTCAAACGACGGCGCCCGCGAGCTGCTCGAGTCCGTGGCCAGTCCGCGCTGGCGCCGCATATATCTTACCCATCTGAGCCGCGACTGCAACAGCCACGAGGCGGTCGAGGCCGCACTCGCCCCGGCGCGGGAACTGCTGCGACAATGTGAATTTGCCATCGTCCGACCGGGTGAAGGCACGCCGTTCTACGAGTTCGTCTAGGCGGCGGATCCTCGCCCGGACCGTCCCGGCT
Source organism: uncultured Verrucomicrobiae bacterium (assembly GCA_963800005.1). Taxonomy (GTDB): domain Bacteria; phylum Verrucomicrobiota; class Verrucomicrobiia; order Opitutales; family Opitutaceae; genus CAWCZH01. The sequence goes on along the minus strand of CAWCZH010000006.1, from coordinate 1,347,591 downwards.
ATATACATTTGTTATGTCTTCTCCCGATTCGTTTCGCCGCACCAAGATTATATTCACCCTCGGGCCCGCCACCGAGAGCGAAGAAATGCTGGAGAAGATGATCCGCGCCGGAGCCGACGTCGTTCGTCTCAATATGGCGCACGCGCGGCATGATTGGACGCGCGACGTGATCAAGCGCATCCGCGCGGTCAGCGAACGCGTCGGTCGCGACGTCGCGATCATGATGGATATAAAGGGCCCGGAAATCCGCACCGGCGACCTCGCCGCGCCGATCGAGCTGCGCCCCGGCGAAATTTTCGATTTCACCGTCAAGCCCGGCGCCCCCCGCGAACACTCCGAGGAGGTGCGTTCGGTCGACGTGAACTATAAGAATCTGGTCAATGATATAAAGGTGGGCGACACCGTGCTGGTGGACAACGGATTGATCCGCCTCGAAGTCCTCGCGAAGGACGAGGCGCATATCCGCTGCCGCGTGTTGATCCCCGGCCAGCTGTCGTCCCGCCGACATATAAATCTCCCGGGCGTGAAGGTGAATCTTCCGTCATTCACCGAGAAGGATCGCGGCGACACGCTCGTCGGCCTCGAGGCCGGCATCGATTTTCTCGCGCTGTCGTTCGTGCGCGAAGCCGCCGACGTCGAGTCACTCCGCGAGTTTCTCAAGCAGCACAAATCCCGCTGCCGCATCATTGCAAAAATCGAGGACCAGTCGGGTATCACCAACCTCGATGATATAGTGCGGATGGCTGATGCGCTGATGGTGGCGCGCGGCGATCTGGGCATCGAGTGCCCGTTCGAGGATCTGCCGGTAATCCAGCGCCGCGCGGTCAACGCCTGCCTCGCGCAGGGTCGGCCCGTGATCATCGCGACGCATATGTTGGAATCGATGATCATGCAGCCGGTGCCGACGCGCGCCGAGATCACCGATGTAGCAAATGCCGTCTTTGAACAGTCGGACTGCGTCATGCTCTCCGGCGAAACCACCGTCGGGAAATATCCCCTCGAGTGCGTGCAGATGCTCGATAAAATTTCGCGGCGCATCGAGGAAGAGGATATAGCGGAGGGAACCACCCCCGCCGTTTTTACCGGCGAGAAGATGAAGGTGCTCCACTCGGCCGTCGTCCTCGCGAACGAGTTACCCCACGCGAAGTTGCTGACGTTCACGCGTCACGGTTTCATGGCGCACGGACTCGCCTCGCTGCGGCCCGTGCACGCGCCCATCCTGGCGTTCACGCCCGACCCTCAGCTGTTCCGCCAGATGCGGATCCTCCGTGCGGTCGACCCGTACCTGATGCCCTTCACCTCGGACCCGGACGTCACGATAGAGAACGCCATCACCGTGTTGCGCCAGTGCCAGCGCGTCGCACCGGGCGACAAGATCATCGTCGTCACGGATATCATATCTCAAGATCGACTCGTGGATAGCGTGCAGCTGCGAACGGTAAGGTAAAGGCTTGGGGTTAAATCCCTATATAGAACGGGAAAAAGTATAAAGCTCCGCGTGGGCGTACACGCGAGGCTGGCGGAGAATACGTAGTGCGCGGGTTTTATGCACGGCGTTGTTACTTCGACCGAGCGCGGGCGTCTCCTCGCTATGCTCGCGCGTGTTGTACCCCAGCCGCTTCCGGCCACGCCGACCCCTGGCGGACGCCTTGAATATATAGCTGCCGCAGGGTGCCAGCGGTGTGCTGCGTGCACCGGCAGGTGCCGGCGCCGGATCCCATCGCGCGACGATGCCCAAACGGAGCGTTCCCCCGGACCCGCGCTCCAGAATTTCATCACCGCGCCACGACCGTCCCCCTTGTATATATGAGAGCATACCGCCTGCCTGCGTTCGCCGTCCTGCTGAGCTTCGGCTGCACGCTGTCGAGCGTGCACGCTCAGAGTTCCCACCTCGCCGCGCTCTCAACCCGCGGCTTCGTCGGCACGAATTCACAAATCCTCATCGCGGGTTTCGTCATTAGTCCCGGCCCGGCGAAGAAGCTCGCCATCCGCGCGGCCGGACCTGCCCTTGGCTCCACCTTCGGCCTCACCGGTTTCCTCGTCGATCCGCAGCTGGAGATCCACGACAGCTCGGGAGCCATCGTCGCGGGCGGGACCAACGACGATTGGAATATAAACGACCTCGCGACTTACCGCAGCGTGGGGCTATATGATTTCCCCTCCGGGAGCAAGGACGCGGGCCTCGTGATCACGCTCCCACCCGGCGCCTATACAGCGCAGGTCCACGGCGCGCCCAATTCGGCGAACGGCGGCACCGGCATCGCGAGCGTTGATATATATGAAGCGGACACCGGCAGCTCGCACCTGAGCGCCCTCTCGACGCGCGGTCAGGTCGGCACCGGCAGCTCCGTACTGATCCCCGGCATCGCGATCTCCGCCGGCTCCGGCACGCGCCGCCTCCTCATTCGCGCGTCCGGTCCCGCTCTCGCCGGCCTGGGCGTCGCCGGCACCCTGGCCGATCCCACCATCTCCGTTACGAGTGTGAGCACCGGCGCGACCGTCGCCTCGAACGACAACTGGCAAACACCCATCGGCAGCAATCCGGTCGACGGTACGACGCTCGCCGCTGCGTTTCTCGCCGCCGGCGATTTCGCCTTCCAGCCCGGCAGCACGGATTCCGCGCTGCTCGGCGATTTTGTCCCCGGCAATTATACTGTCCAGGTGAGCGGCGTGAACAACGGCACGGGCCTCTCGCTCGTTGAGGTATATGATATCACGCCCGCGGCCGGCACCAGCGTCACCGTCTCCGCCAGCAAGCCGAATGCCGATGAATCCGGCACGAACCCAGGCGCGTTCACCTTCACGCGTACCGGCGACACGCTGACCTCCTTGACCGTCAACTATGCTGTCAGCGGCGCCGCCACGAACGGCACCGACTATATAGCACTGCCGGGAAGCGTCACGATTCCCGCCGGCGCCACTTCGGTCGTCGTCGCCGTCAACCCGCTGCCGGATCTCGAGACCGAGGGCAACGAGGCCGTGACTGTCACCGTCAGTCCCAGCCCGTCCTATATACTCGGCCTCGGCACCTCCGCGACCGTGACGATCGCGGACAGCCCGGCCACGTTATATGTAGCGAACCTCCGGCCGGTCACCGGGGTGGTCGGCTCCACGGCGTCGGGCGTTGCGACCCTCCTCGTGAACGCCAGCGGCACGATGGCCCTGCTCAACGTCTCGTTCTCGAACCTCAGCTCGGGAGAGACCGACGCGCATCTGCGGCTCGGCTCGACGGGCGACTTTGTATATAACCTCGGGACCGGCCAGGTGACGAATGCCGTGTGGACGTTCACCCCGACCGGAACCTATACAAGCACGGACCTCCTCAACGCCCTCAAGTCCGGGAATATATACGTCGGCCTCGACACCTCCACGAACCCGCAGGGCGAGGTGCTCGGCACGTTTATCCAAGGATCCGGTTCACAGGCTTTCACCGCGCCCGCCGCGCCGCCAGCCGTGGACTTGACCCACGCGACGGCCGCCGACGCCGCCCGACTCCTCGCGCAGGCGACGTTTGGTCCGAAGCAGTCGGAGATCGATGCACTCACGAACACGTCCGTCGACGCATGGATTACGAGCCAGATGGCGCTGCCATTCACGTCCCACCGCGCGGGGACCGACGCCGATTTCGCCGCGTACGGCGGCTCCCCGGCAAATGGCGTGGAATATTCGAACAATCGGCAGGCGGCGTGGTGGAAGATTGTGACCACCGCCCCGGACCAGCTCCGTCAACGCGTCGCGCTGGCCCTGAGTGAAATGCTCGTGGTATCGGACGTGCCGTTCAGCGAAAATTTCGCCCAGGGCCTCGCGGGATATTATGATATATTGGGCAACGGCGCCTTCGGATCGTTCCGCACGCTGCTCGGGAACGTGACGCTGAATCCGGTGATGGGAAACTACCTGAGCATGCTGCGCAACGCGAAGGCGGACCCGGTGGCCGGCACGAGCCCCGATGAGAATTATGCCCGCGAGGTCATGCAGCTTTTCACAATCGGGCTCAATACGCTTCAGCCCGATGGCACCCTGAAGCTCGATGCGACTGGCCTGCCGATCCCGACCTATAACCAGGCAACGATTACGGAAATGGCGCGGGTGTTCACCGGCTGGAGTTATCATAGCACGAGCGCCAACCCGAATTTCCGCACCAGCGCGACCGACTATATAGACGCGATGCAATTGTTCCCCGCGTACCATGACACCGGCGCGAAGAATATAGTAAACGGCGTGGTGATCCCGGCCAACCAGGGCGGCGCGACCGATCTGCAGCTCGCGCTCGACGCGCTGTTCAATCACCCGAACACCGGGCCGTTCCTCGCCCGCGGGCTCATCCAGCGGCTGGTCACGAGCAACCCGAGCCCCGGCTATATATATAGAGTCGCGCAGAAGTTCGCCGACAACGGGTCGGGCGTGCGCGGGGACCTCGGCGCCGTCGTTCGTGCCATCCTCGAGGATTATGAAGCCCGCTCGCCGTCGCTGCCCGCGCAGGTCGGTTTCGGAAAACTTCGCGAGCCCCTGCTGCGCGCCACCGCCCTCGTGCGTTCGTTCAACGGCACGCCGGCCGGCGGACGCTTCTCGTCGGGATCGTTCACTAACGCGGATGTGAGCCTCGACGAGGCCGCGCTGCGCTCGCCGACGGTGTTCAACTTTTTTCACCCGTCGTACGTGTTGCCCGGGCCGCTCGCCAGCGCCGGACTGGTCGCGCCCGAGTTTGAAATCACGGACGCGACGTTCGCGATCGACGTGCCGAATTACCTGCGGAATTTTATCTTCAGTACCGGCACGCCCCTGGCGCTCGACCTCAGCTACGAGCAAACGCTCGTGACGAATCCCTCCGCACTCCTGGACCATCTCAATCTGGTGCTTTGCGCGGGTAACCTCTCTGCGGCGACGCGGACGCGCATCACCACGGCGCTGGCGGCGCTGCCCGCCAGCACCACGAGCCTCGAGCGCGCGGAGACCGCCGTGCTCCTCGTCGCCACCTCGCCTGCAGGGTCCACCCAGAAATAATATAACGATCCCCGCGCATCTATTTATATATAGCTCTCGATCAATCGATATATACCCGTCAATCTCCACTCTATAATTCCGGCCCTTCATGAAAAAATCCGCCATCCCTGATCTCTCTCGCCGGCATTTCGTGGGCTCCGCGTGCTGCGCGGCGGTCGGCGCCACCGGCTTTCTCTCCTCGCTCGCCAGCCTCCGCCTGATCGGTGCCGCCGCGAGCCCGGACAATATCAACCCCACCGCAGCCGGCGTCAGCAGCGACTATAAAGCACTCGTCTGCCTTTTCCTGCAGGGCGGCAATGACGCGAACAATCTCATCATCCCGTCCGACACCACTGACTACGCCGCCTACGCCGCCGCACGTTCGAACCTCGCGCTCCCCCTTGCCGGGCTGCTGCCGATCTCCCCGCGCACGTCGGACGGACGCAAATATTCCCTGCACCCCGCCGTGCCCGAGCTCCAGAATCTATTTTCGTCCGGCAAGGCCGCCATCATGGCGAACGTCGGCACGCTCGTTTTCCCGACGACCCTCGCTCAATATACCAGCGGCTCCGTCCCGCTGCCGCCGCAACTGTTCTCGCACAACGACCAGCAGGTGCAATGGCAGAGCAGCGTGCCCGACAAGCCCGCCACCACCGGCTGGGGCGGACGCATCGCGGACCTTGTGAACGCATTTAATATAAACAACCAGATCTCGATGTCGATCAGCGTGGCGGGCACGAATTTTTTCCAGGTGGGCAGCAGCGTGACACAATATGCAGTCACGACGAACGGCGCGGTCTCGTTTGCCGGCACGACCGGCGGAAACAATCCCCTGCGCTACCAGGCGCAGAAAGATATATTCAATGCCGCGCAGCCGGGGTTGTTCGACACCGCCTTCGCGGGCGTCTCGAGCAGCGCGATCACCAACAGCGATTTCCTATCCACGACGCTCGCCGGCGCGCCCAACCTCGCGACCACGTTTCCCGCCACCTCCGCGGGCAACCAGTTGAAAATGGTTGCCCGACTCATCAGCACCGCGTCGTCGCTCGGACTGAAACGACAGATCTTTTTCGTCCAACTTGGCGGCTGGGACCTGCACTCGGACCAGCTCGACGCGACCAATCCGGACAGCGGCACGCACGCCGCGCTCCTGCAGCAGATCAGCCAGGCGTTGAACGCATTCTATAATGCGACCGTCGAGCTCGGCATCCCCAACCAGGTGACCGCGTTCACCGCCTCCGATTTCGGCCGCACGTATACATCGAATGGCGATGGCTCCGACCACGGCTGGGGCAATCATCAACTCATCGTCGGCGGCGCGGTAAAGGGTGGCGATATATATGGAAAAATGCCGTCGCTCGCGGTGAACGGGCCGGACGACACCGGCCGCGGCCGCTGGATTCCCAGCACGAGTGTCGATGAATATGCCGCCACCATCGCCACGTGGTTCGGCGTCAGCGCCACCGACCTGCAGACCGTGCTGCCCAACATCGGTCGGTTCGCGCATCCGAATCTCGGCTTCCTGGGATGACCTCGCGGCGAATCGCGGCCGCGCTGGTTCTCGCGCTCCTCATCGCAGGGGCGTGCTGGAAACTCTGGCACGACGGCGGCGATCATATATCGTTCGAGTCGCATTCCAGCGGCCGCGCGGAATCGTCCACGGATCCACAGGAAGGTACCCGGCAACCAGCCGTTCCTGCGACGCGCCCGCCGCCCGCGGAACGCTCCGCCCTCGCGGATCGCCTGAACGCGCCCGATGGAAACATCCAGGCCGACCTCCGGATCCTCGACGATATATTCAGCGCGTTCCGCTCGAATTTCCCGCGTGCCGGCAACCCGGTGGGAAATAATATAGAGATCACCGCCGTCCTGGCCGGCCGCAACGCGCTGCACGTCGAGTTTATACCGCACGATCACCCCGCGATCAACGCGCGGGGGGAACTCTGCGACCGCTGGGGCCGCCCGTTTTTCTTTCACCAGCTCAGCGGCACGAAAATGGAAATCCGCTCCGCCGGTCCCGACCGGAAATTCTGGACGGCCGACGATGCCGTCCTCACGCCGGAGTGACGCGGCGTCACGCTGCGTATTCAGAAATCGGATACAAACAAGCCGCCGGACATGAGGTGTCCGAGCCATCGGGATCTCGTGTATCCAGAAATTGAATACAAGGTCCGGCCCTTTTGGTCCAACCGGTCGCCCGGACCCTGAGTGCGCTGCGGGACGTCCGGCGCAAAGTCCCGGCACCTCGACGCCACGGGGCGGTCAAACCGCCCATGACGTTTCGCATCTCCAGCGCGCGGCGGGCATTAAGTATATTGCTGCTGGCCGCGGCCGCCACTTCGGCCGCCCCGAGCTCCACGCCGCCACTTCTCGAGGCGGCGGTCGAACACTGGATTGCGGCCAAATCCGAGTGGGCGCTGACCCAGCGGACGCGGACCTTCAACGGCGATGGCACGGTCAAGGAAGACCGCGTCGAACGCTACGATCCCTCGCAGCCGGACAACCAGCGATGGCATCTCATTTCGATTAATGGCGCGGACCCGACCCCCCAGCAGCGCGAGCATTGGGAGCACCGCCGCAATTCGAAGCCACGAAAACACACGGAGAAATCGCCCCGCGAGTACCTCGATTTCGAGCACGCGATCCTAGATCACCAGACCGCGACCGAATGCCGCTACGCCGTGGCCCTGCGACCCGAGGCGGCTCGCCTCATCGACGTCGACAAACTCGATGTCGAAATCTCGGTGGACCGGAAGACGCAGACCATCGAGCGCGTCAACGCCGGGTTGAGCGAGCCCGTGCGCGTTGCTTTCGGATTAGCGCGGATCATCGAAATCGCGTTGGACGTCCGCTTCGACCTCGACGAGCCGCCGAAGGACGACGCGCCCCCCGACGGGGGCAAAGCCACCGGCACAGGTCATGCCACGCTGACAAAATTCGGCGACCGCGCCGAATATGATTGGAGCGACTTCACCCGGGTGACGGCGTATCATGCGAGCGGAAAACCGGCGGCACCCTAGCGCCTCGGCTTGAGGTTTCGCTCTCGCCTCGGGACGTCCGCGGGTGCGATTTTGGCAGTATGAATAATCTGCTGCGTCTCGTTTTCATATTCGCATTTCAAGCGGCGCTTCACGCGGATGTATATTTGGCGCCCGGGCACCCGGATGCAATCGCGCTTCTGGCACCGCCGCCGGCAGAAAAATCAGCGGAGCAAGCGGCCGATCGGGAGACATCGTTGCGCGTTTACTCGCACCACTCGGAGCAGGATTGGGCGTTGGCGAAGAGTGAAATCGACCTGACGATTTTCGCCTTTCAGCCGGCAATCGGACCGTGGTTCCAACCCGGCAAATTCCCCAAAACCGAGGCACTCTTCCACGAGGTGGAAGCGGAGACCAAGGCGGCAACGAATCCGGCGAAGGATAAATGGAAACGCCAGCGGCCCTACCAGATCGATCCCTCGATCGCGCCGGTCGCGCCAGAGAAGAGCTTCAGTTATCCGAGCGGCCATTCGACCCGCGGAACGGTCTACGCGCTGCTGCTCGCGGAAATTTTCCCGGACAAACGCGATGCGCTGCTCGAGATCGGGCGCAACATCGGCTGGCACCGCGTCATCGCCGGCGATCATTTTCCGACGGACGTCGTCGCGGGGCGCGTGCTCGGGCAGGCCATTGCCCGGGAGTTCCTGGCCAACCGCAAGTTCCAGGCCGACCTCACCGCCGCCCGGCAGGAGCTCACGGCCGCCCGCCAGCCGTGAGGCGCCGCCAGGATCTATACATTCCTTCCTATATAGAGATATATCCTCGACCAGAATGCCAGCCGACCGGCCGGACGGTCACAGTATCCAAAAAATGAATACGTCCGGAGCACCGCGTTTGCGCCGGGCCCGGCTGGCGCGAAACCGAATCGCGATCCGGTTGCGCCGCGAGTATATATCAGCGGTGTTCGCCCCGAGCCGCCGCCGCAAACCAGCCGCGCGGAGGATCGCAGGTTCAGGGAACTTCCGCGAAGCAACGCGAGTCAGCGCAGCATGCGCATCCTGAACCCCTCCTGGCGCCAGCAGGCCGGCGTACTCGCGGTAATTTTGATCGCGATGGCCGCGCCCACGTTCGCAGCCAATGTCGACCTGCCGCGCTTCTCGACCGTGCTTTCACCAGCGCAGCGCCGGGCCTTGGGCTTCGATAAGCTCACCCCTCAGAATATAGCGGCGATCGACGCCCAAGTTCGCCAAGATGCCAACGATGCCGCGCGAACGCCGGCCTCCGCACCGGGGGCGCGCAGTTTTTCCGCTCGTCGTACCGCCGAGGAGAAAAACGCCGACGGCCTCACCCGCCTCTCCGCCGCGGAGATCGGGCAGCTCGATGCGATGGTGGCGTGGCAGATCGATGCACCGCCGCCGCTCGCGCCAGCCAGCCCGCTCGTCGCCTCACCCCGTGGCGCAGTGTCAGACGCGGATCCCGAACCGTGGGAAACCGGGCGCCGGCCGCTCGAAGTTCACGGCTCCGTTTCTCTGAGCGCCGGCTGGAGTAAGGCTGGGAATTTCATCGGCGGCGACGCGGTCGTCGCCCTGCAGGATCCGGCGCACAAGTTTGAGGTGGTGATCGGATATTCGGAATACCACGGCAAGGGCCTGTTCGGCCCCGCGGGATGCCTGCCGGGCGACTTGGGCCGCCTGCCGTACGGGCCGGATTTTTACGGCCGCTAAGTATATAGCTGCGCGGCGGTCAGAGGCTCGTCTGGCCTTGCCCCTGACGCCCGGCGATGCGGCGCAGGAACCTGGTGCCGGAGTTCGAGCGGCCTCGAACCGCGGCAAAGCCCGCCAATCCGACCGCAGCAACGACGCCGTAGCTCGACGCCTCCGGCACGGCCGAGAACGAATTCTCGTGCACGCTCAGCACCGGCTCGGGGCCGGAGACGCCGCTAAAGCCAAATACATAGCCGGCTGGCGACGTGATCGCTCCACCGATCGCGAGCAAGCCACCTTCGTGCGCATCGAAATAACTCAGGAAGGCGCTGTTCAGCGTAAACGTCACCGAGGTGTTGTCCGTGCTGGCGTTGAACGATTTGTCGCTGAACGCCGTGCCACTGCCGAGGTCGTTGAAGATCGCGATGCCACCCGCACCGCCGGCATTGCCGCTGATGAGCTGCGGCACACCGGTGGAAACATCATAGAGCCTCACGGTCAGGGGCCCTGCTCCCAAAAACCCTTCGGGCGGATTATATACGGTCAGCGACGCCGACGACACCAGCTGCGAGAGTCCCGTCAGGTCAAAAACGAAGTAATCGTGAAATTGAAAGCCGGCGAACAGCCCGGCTATATAGTTCGGGTTCGTCGCGTCGTGGTACCCGGCTGAGTCATACCAACCGGTATCGACGGCCGTGAGGTTCACGAGTTGCGCCCGCACCGAGAGTGCCGGGAAGGCGAGACTTAATATACCGAGTTTGAGGAGGGAGATCGATCGCATGAAGTGAGTTGGTCAGCAGGACGCCCGCACTCTAGGGATGCGCCGAAACCCTGAACATCAGCGAAACCCTGATTTGTTACTCTTTTGCATTAAATACGTACGCTGTTGCTTTTTCTCGTTTTGCGTAACGCGAAAACCGTGATCAGTCACACGCCGGTTGTATCCAGGAACTGGATACAGCACGTCCTCGCCTCCTCGGGTTTTCGGCGCTGCTTGACCGCCCGGGTGGAACGTTTCTGCTGCCATCCCGGCGCGAGCCCACCCCTACCCTAGATGAAATTCGAACACTTCGCCCTCAATGTCCCCGACGTCCGCGCCCAAGCCCGCTGGTACGTGGACCACCTCGGCTTCACCATTCTGCGGCAGCGCACCGAGGGTCCACTCACGCACTTCCTGGGCGATGAGACGGGTCGCGTGGTCGTCGAGCTATATACAAACCCGACCGCGGCCGTGCCGGACTACGCCGCCGCCCACCCGCTGTGCTTCCATTTCGCCGTGATCTCCGCGGACGCCCGCGCGGACCGCGCGCGGCTCGAAAAGGCCGGAGCCACGCTGTTTCTTGAGGAGCCCATTCCAGATGGGTCGCTCCTGATCATGATGCGCGATCCCTGGGGCGTCCCGGTGCAGCTCTGCCAGCGGTCAAAGCCCTTCTGACGCAATAGTATATATCGAGATATACACTCGCCGCCAGCTGCGATCGCGTCGGTGACGAGCGGCCCGCGCGGCCCAGAAGCCGCCGGTCACACCCGTCCTCGAAACATTCCCCGCCCGAGCGCGTCGTATCCAGCATGCCCGGCGTGTTCTACCTTTTTTCCGCGACGGCGGTCGACGCTATATGAAACGCGGCCGCGGCGGACGCCCGGGGCTCGCGCTCCTCGTCATCGCCGTCCTCCTCGGCGTCTGGACATTTCATCGCCGTACGCCGCCCGATGTCCACGAGGCGGCCCCAGCCCGCGTCGTCCGCCCTGCCACCACCGCGTCCGCAGCATCGTCGCTCGACGAGCCGGTCTCTGCTCCAGACGCTCCCGGAGCTGCGCTTTTCGAGCGCCTGCGCCACGCGCTCGTGCGAGGCGACGCCCGGCCACGGGAGGCGTTGCTCACCTTTAAGGACGCCGCCAGTTACGAGGCGTTTCTCGCCCGCGCCGCAGCTTCGGGCCTAACCGTGGTCGGACAGCTGGATCGCTTTCTCACGGCGCGCGTCCGCTACGACCGGCTCGCTTCCGTGCAACGCGATCTTCTCGGCAACGCGCAGGACTATACATCGGTGGGACCGAATTATATACTGTCCCCACCGGAGGCTCCGACGAAGGAGAACCGCCTCGCCGGCACGGAGGTGCCCTTCGGAAATTCCACGCTCAACTTCCTCGGCGTGCCCGCGGATCACTCGGCTTGGGGCCAAGGGACGACGATCGCCATTCTCGACAGCGGCGTCTCGCCGGATCGCACGTTTGGCCAAGGACGCCTCACGGCACTCGATATAGGGATGGGCACCGCGCACGGCACCGATGCCGAGGCGGGCCACGGCACGGCGATCGCCGCCCTCGCCGCGGGCAGCCTGCCGGATGCGGCCGGCGTCGCCCCGTCGGCAAACCTCCTCAGTATCCGCGTAACGGATACCAATGGAATCAGCGATATATTCACCGTCGCGCAGGGCATCGTTGCGGCCGTCGATGCTGGTGCGAAAATTATAAACATTAGCCTCGGGGGCTACGGCACCAACGAGGCACTCGACCTTGCGATCGGTTACGCCTCCGACAACGCAGCCGTCGTCGTCGCCGCTGCCGGCAACGATCAAGCCGCCCAGCTCACGTGGCCCGCGGCCGACGCCCGCGTCGCTTCGGTAGGCGCCGTCGACGCCCTCGGACAGCAGGTGCTATTCTCGAATTCCGGTCCGCAGTTGCAGATGACGGCTCCCGGATACGGCGTGCAAACGGCTTGGATCGACGGTCAGCGCGTTATCGTGAACGGGACGTCCGCGAGCGCGCCCATCGTCGCGGGCGCCATCGCAGCGATGATGTCGCAAAGCCCCGGATATACCGCGGCGCAAGCCTGGGCGGTGCTGCAGCAGACGGCGAGCGACAACGGCGCGCCGGGCCAGGATCCCGCCTATGGCAACGGCGTGCTCAATCTCGCCTGGGCGATGAACCGCAACGACCCGGAGTACGTCGACACCGCGATCGCGAGCCATTACTATGATGCCGCGAACCAGCAGATGGAATTCGTGGTGCAGAATCGCGGTGGCGCCAGCGTGGGTGGCTTGGAGTTGGAGGTCACAGCGGGCGGCGTGCCGACGAATTACGCGATCAGCACTCTCGCGGCGGGCGCGACGACTATTATAAAAGTCCCGGTCGACGCCGCGACTCTGGCCGCCGGCACGGCGACCACCTATACCACGCGGCTCATCAATCCCGTGGGCGTCACCGACCAGGTTCCCGCCAACAATCGCCGCACGAGCATCCTGACCCCGCCGGCGCCGCCCACGCCGTGATTTCGCGCCGGCTCTCTCCAAGTATAGAGCTATATAGAGCTATATAGCGGACGCGGATCCCGGGCCATTGGCACGTTGATCCACGTTTTTCCGGTTCCTGCGGGAACCGAAATCCTCGTGGTTCGGACTTCTGGATTTTCTGTTGTGTCATCCGATCCAGGTTTGCTGCAATCCGTGGCGAAAAATCGTCCGATCGGGGACCCACTGCCGCCAGCACCCCGCATACAAATCTATATATACGGATCCATGATAAACGCCGACGCGATGCGCGAGCTGCTGATTGCCTGGTGCGACCAGAATTCCGGGAGCGAGAACCTCGCGGGTCTCGACCGCATGCTCGCGCTGCTCGAGGCGGAGTTTGGCAAATTCCCCGGCGCCGCGCTGCACCGCGTGGATCTCCCGGGCACCACGGCGCGCGCGCTGCGGCTGGTCATGCGGCCGGAAGCGCCGCGGCAGATCCTCTGCAGCGGGCACTTCGACACAGTATATAGCGCGGACCATCCGTTTCAGACTTGCACATCGCTTGACGCCGACACGCTGCGCGGTCCGGGCGTGGCGGATATGAAGGGTGGCCTGGTAGTCATGTTGCACGCGCTCCGCGCCTTCGAGGCGTCCCCAGGAAAAGCCGCGCTTGGGTGGGAGATCCTGCTGACGCCCGACGAGGAGATCGGCTCTCCCTCGAGCGCGGCGCTGCTGGCCGCGGCTGCGCCGCGTTTCGATTTCGCCTTGGTGTTCGAACCGGCCCGGACCAACGGCGACCTCGTGAAGTCACGAAAAGGCACCGGTATATTTACGGCGACGATGCACGGCCGCGCCGCGCACGCCGGGCGCGATCCCGCGGCGGGCCGTAACGCCATTCTCGCGCTCTCCGAATTCCTGCCTCGCGCCCACGCCCTCAACTCCGAGCTGCCCGGCATCATGCTGAACGTCGGCTCCATTCGCGGAGGCGGTGCAGTCAATATAGTACCCGATTTCGCCGCCGCGGAAATCAATCTTCGCGTGACCACCCAGGCCGACGTGGCGACGGTCCTCGCGCGGCTGAACGAAATCGCCACGCCATGGCAGGATCGCGACGGGTTTCGCTTTGAACTCACGGGGCGATTCAACCGGCCACCGAAGGAAGCCAGCCCGGCTGAGGAGCAAATCTTCGCGGCCTGGCAGGAGTGCGGCCGCGAAGTCGGCGCACAATTTTCCTGGCAGCACGTCGGCGGCGGCAGCGATGGCAACCTCCTCGCAGGCGCCGGGCTCCCGAATCTCGATGGATTGGGAGTCGTCGGCGACGGCCTGCACAGCCCGCGCGAATGCGTGACGCTCTCCAGCCTCCCGCAACGCGCCGCCATCGCCGCGCGCTTTCTCGCGCGCGCCGCGCGAGGAGACTGGCCGCTTCCAGCGCGCGCCCATCGCGCCTGACGGGGCCCCGCGAGCTATATACTCGGCCGCCGATTGGCGCGCGGACGGATCGGCATCGCTTCTCGCTGACTGTAAACCTGCGCGCGCGACGGGTCCCGGACGATCGGCATCGCGGCGGGCAACTACGCTGGCGAAGACGCCTCCTCCCCCATATACGGTAGTGCGATCGGGCGATATATATGAATTCGGGCCGTGCGCATCGTTGTATATTTATATACTTGTGTATAAACCATTCCGCGGCGCGCGCGGCACGAATGCCGGACCCGCCGGAACACTGCCATTCCCTGGTGAGTGCCGCGTGCCCGTGCGTCGCCCGACGGCGCCACGCCGGTGCACGCATTTTATTCGCGTTTTCGCTTCGTGCCCGGCGCATCGTCTCACCCAAGTCGGTGCGCGGCCGCAGTGAGAGGCGCGGCCGGCGCGTTTTCCCGGCTCGGCGCTTGCCCCGAAACCGCGGCCCCGATTTGTTGGGAAATGCCCTCTTCTGTTCCGCCCGCCGTCGCGCGCAAGGTGATCCGCTGGGGCATTATTGGCTGCGGTGACGTCACTGAAGTAAAGAGCGGCCCCGGCTTCCAACGAGCCAGCGGCTCGCAGCTGGTCGCTGTGATGCGCCGCAACGGCGCGCTCGCCGCGGACTATGCGAAACGCCATGGCGTCGCCCGCTGGTACGACGATGCCACCGCACTCGTCCAGGACCCCGAGGTCGACGCTATATATGTAGCCACGCCACCCAACGCGCATCTCGATGGCGCGAAGCTCGCGGCCGCGGCCCGCAAACCCTGCTATGTCGAAAAGCCGATGGCGCGCCACACTCCCGAGTGCGACTTGATGCTCTCGGCCTTCGCCGACGCCGGCGTGCCGCTGTTCATCGCTTACTATCGGCGCGCGCTGCCACGTTTTCTCAAGGTCCGCGACATCCTCGAGGCTGGCGCGCTCGGACAACTCACCGGCTTCTCGTACCGCTTCGCGTCCGCTGCACACCAAGCCCAGCCCGCGCCCGTCGCGACAGGATCGCCGCCAGTCGCGTGGCGGGTCCAGGCCGCCATCGCCGGCGGCGGACTTTTCCTCGACGTCGGCTCGCACGCGCTCGACCTCTGCGACTTTTTTCTCGGGCCGCTGCAAAAAGTCCGCGGCCAGGCGGCCAGGCTCGCCAGCCCCGGGGACGTCGAGGATGCCGTCGCGATGAGTTTCTCCAACGCAGCCGGCGTGCCCGGCGTCGCCCAATGGAATTTTGCCAGCCATGTAAAACTCGATGTGATGGAATTCGCGGGCACGCGCGGTCATCTGAGCTTCTCCGTTTTCGGCAACGAACCGCTGCGCCTCGAGTCCGCCCGCGGCGTCGAGACGCTCGACCTGCCGAATCCGCCGCACATCCAGCAGCCGATGATCCAGACCGTCGTCGACCAGCTGCTCGGACGCGGCACTTGCGCCAGCACGGGCGACTCCGGCCGCCGTACCACGGTCGTCATGGACGATGTGCTGGAGAGCTATTATGGGCGCCGCGACGATGCTTTCTGGGATCGCGTGGACACCTGGCCCGGCCGGGTCCATGCCTGAATTGCTATTTCATAATTATTAAATATTGAACCGATGAAGAAGCTGCTCGGCAAGCGCGCCCTCGTCACCGCCGGCGCCCAGGGCATCGGGCTTGCGATCAGCCGTCGGCTCCTCGCCGCCGGCTGTGACGTCTTCGTGCACTATCATCGGAGCGCGGGGGCTGCGGCCGGGTTCGCAGCCGACGCCGCCGCTCTCGGCCGCCGCGCCTCCAGCGCCAGCGCAGACCTGACCACGAGCGAGGCCAGCAGTGGCCTCGTCCAGGAAGCCGCGGCGTTTCTCGGCGGAATTGATATACTAATCAATAATGCCGGCTCACTCGTCGGACGACACACCCTAGCGGAGGGGGCCGACGATTTTTGGGCTGAGGTCATGTCGCTGAATCTCGGCAGTGTCCGACGCGTCACGCGGGCGGCGCTGCCGCACCTCGAAGCCGCGGCGAAGAATCGCGGCGGCGCCAGTATCGTCAACCTGGCCTCGCTCGCCGGACGCAAGGGCGGGCACGCGGGTTCCCTCGCCTACTCGACGGCGAAGGGCGCCGTGCTCACCTTCACGCGTTCGCTCGCGAGCGAGCTCGGGCCGGTGGGCATCCGCGTCAATGCGCTCGCACCGGGGCTGATTCTCGGCACGAGTTTTCACCAGACCCACACGACGTCGGAAGCCGCGCAAGCCACGATCGCCGGCATTCCGCTCGGGCGAGCGGGCACCGCGGACGATGTGGCCCGCGCCGCGGTTTTTCTCGCCGCTGAATTCGCCGGTTTCATCACAGGGGCGACTTTGGACATCAACGGCGGAGTATATAGCGCATGAGCCGGTCGCCGCGCGAAATGCGCATGAAGACGTAACGTTGCGGCGCGCGCCGGCGTCGTAGAGGACTCCGCGCCGTGCCCCGCCTCCTCGTTTTTTCACTCGTCCTCGTTTTCCTGCCCGGTCTGCGCGCCGCCGCGCCCGCGCCGAAACCCACAGCCCCGGCCCCCGGTTATGCTTTGCGCGAGATGGATCGCGCGTGGGTGCGCATGCAGCAGCGCGCGCCGACGCTGGGCGTCCGCGAGCTATATAGTTTCGTCCTCACTGCCGCGGAGCGCGGCTGGCATCCGGAAACGCTCCCGCAGGTGCTGGACCTCGCCGCGAGCATGCAGGACACAAACCCGGCCAGCCCGACCTACGGGAATTATCGGTGGTACTACCGCGATCCGAAGCCGGACGACCGCAACGCGGTCGAGTTCTCGATGCAGACCGCGAGCCTCACGTGGCTGCTCTATCGCGATCGACTCGTGCCCGAAGCCCGCGAAAAACTCGCGGCGGCCATGCGTCTCGGCATCGAAGGTATGCTGCGCCACAAGGTGGACGTGAGTTATACGAATATATTCCTGATGCGGATCGCGAACTGCATCCTGATCGGCGAGTCGACGGATCGGCCCGACATCCTGGCCCGCGGCCGCCAGTGGTTTGACGAGTGGCTCGTATATACTCGCACTCACGGCATCCACGAGTTCGACAGCCCCACCTATTATGGAGTCGACCTGACCGACCTCGGCGCAATCGCGCAGCACACCCGTGACCCGGACCTCCGCGACAAAGCCACGCGCGCGTTGCGGCTGTTCTGGACGGATATTGCGGCCCACTGGTTCGAGCCCTTCCAAGGCATCGCCGGCGCATACAGCCGCGATTACGGATTTCTCACCGGCCATGGCGATCTCGACGAGCACCTCGAGCGCGCAGGCTGGATGCCGGTGCCCGCGGCGCCCAAGACGCGCCCCACCCTCGAGGACGTCACCCAATGGGACCCGCCCGCGAATATAAAAGCAGAGCGTGAAACATTTCCGCGCGACGTCCGGGCGCGCTGGGGCGCCGAGGCCTGGGAGCAGTCAACAATCCATATAGAGCGCAACTTTGCGCTCGGCTCGTCCGGCGCGGGTTACGGGCAGCAGGACAAAATCCTTGCGCTCACACTCGCGGGCGGCCCGCAGCAACCGATCGTGAATTTCTCCCTCGATTACCGCAACGATCCCTACGGGCAGGCGAAGGTCGTCACCAGCGGAGGCCACCTCAAGCTCACGCACCTCGTGCCATTCGTCACGAGTATACAGCGCGGCGGCGAAGCGCTCCTCTACGCCAACTTCGACCCTCATGCGAAAAACTCCCCGAAAGATATAGAGAGTGTCGTGTCGAATCTCGTGCTGCCGGACGGCGTGGAATTTTGGACCCAGCAGGGTCTCCTATCGGCGGCGACCGGCACGGACAATATAGGCAATATAGAACTCGATCAGGGTGTACTCTTCTTCCGCTTTCACGACACCGTCGCCGCCGTGCGCTTTGTGCTCGCGACGGACGAGCACGATCACGCGGTGGCCATCGCGTTGCGGCGCGACGGCGCCGCGTATCACGCCGCACGCATCGCCGCCGTGAACGCACTCCACGCGCCGGACCGTCCGGTTGCGACCGCGATCTGGATTCGCGCCGCCGAAGCGTCAAACGACGAGGCGTTCGCACGTTTTCGCCGCGACTTTCTTCGCGACAGCAACGGAGCCAAAGTGAGCGCCGCGGGCGACCGGCAAACCATCGCGGTGCCCGGCGTAGCGGGCGAGCTGCGTCTCTCGTTTGATATAAGAAAAAACGCGCGTCTCGCGATGGCCGGCGGCGACCCGCGCCTCCAGACCGGTATATTAAATATCAACGGCCGCGACGCCGGCGGGGAAATCCTGCCCTAGCCGCTGTATCCAAGTTCTGGATACAGCCCGGGCCGGGCGAAAGGAGTCGGGGCTCGAGCAACACTCAGCTTGCACGGCGACGAACCGGCGGTCAGACGTTCTACGACAATATACGGCTCAGGCGTAGCTCCCGCCGGCGACGATCCCGAGCGCCACGCGACGCGCGCGGCGTTCCTTCGCGGCGGCATCCGCGTAGCCGCTCCGCCGATGCTCGGCGAGAGGATCGGCCGGGAGCTTGTTGCGGCGACGCCATTGCGCGAGTGCCGGGGCGACGTCGCTGAAGAATGCCGCCTTCAGCACGAGCTCCGCGTCGACGACATTATTCGCCGCCTGAGCGCGCCGCAGCTTGTCATAGTCAACCAGCGAGGCCTTCACAAAAAGTTCCTGCGCCATGACCACCGTCTGGATCGTCGCCTCGATCTTCGGTTTTTCGTTGTGCGACTGGTCGATCATATAGGCGATCTTCGGCGCGCGGCCGCGCTCGTTCGCGAAGAGCTGGATCTCGTGAAAAATCCGGAAGACCTGGTACGGATCGATCGAGCCGAGCGTGAGATCGTCGTCGGCATAGCGCCGATCGTTGAAGTGAAAACCACCGAGCATGTCCTCATCGAGGAGAAACGCGACGATCTGCTCTATATTCTGCCCGAGGTAATGGTGGCCCGTGTCGACCAGGACCTTCGCGCGCGGGCCGGCCTTTTTCGCATGTACATAGGCCATGCCCCAATCGGCAATATCCGTGGCGTAGAACGCCGGCTCGAATGGTTTATATTCGACGAGGAGCGTCTGTCGTGGAGCCAGCTTTTCCGCGACCGCCTTCAGGCTCTCCTCGAACCAGTGCTTGCGGGCCCGCATGTTGCCCTGGCCTGGATAACTGAGGCCCTCGGCGAACCACATCGATATATACTCACTGCCCACCGCCTTCGCGATGGCGACGGAGTCCAGCGTGTGCTGCACGGCGCGGGCCCGAATGGCGGGATCGCTGTTGGCGAAGGCGCCCCATTTATATTCCTGATCCTGGAATAGATTCGGATTGATCGACCCGATCTTCACGCCCTGCGCGCGCGCCAGCTTGGTGACCGCCTTCGGGTCCTCGCCGGGCTTGAAATCCCAGAGAACGTGCACCGCCACCGTCGGGCAGCAGCCAGTCAATGCATTCACGTGGCCGGCATCGGCCAGTTTATCCGCGAGGTCGATCGCGGCGGCGTCCTGGAAGAATTTCCCGAAGCGGGTGCCAGTGTCGGCGAAACCCCAAGAGGGCGTCTCGATCTCGAAGGAATCAAGCGCTTCGACGGCGCGGCGGAGAAGTTTGGGAGTCATGCGAGCCACAAGACGTGCCGGCGTTCCGCGCAAAAGTCAGCCCGGAATTCAGCCTCAATTCCGATCGTGACCGCCAGCCGCCGCCGCGAACGAACGCGTCCGCGGCTCACCCAGCTCGCTTCGTCGGCCGTCCCTTTTGTAAACGAGCACTCTCCCAATGTTTACGCCGCTGGCATCGACTATATAGTCAATGGCTAGCGGAATCACACCGCGCCGAAGATGGTCCCGCCCTGCCGTTTCACGGCAGTGCCGTCCGGCACTCGCCTCGCTCCCTTTCCGTGTATATAGTCATCTTGTGCGGGCGTTGCCCGGCGGGGTAAAAAGGTCAATATAGGGATATATTATGCCGCTTTAAGGTCGATCGCGCTTGATCAGGATTATCTGGCCGCGATCATAGATATCCTTGGGCGAAATTTGACGCAGGCTCCGCCCGGCGGATCTGCGCCGTAGTTTCCTACCCCGTGGAATCTTGGGGACGAAATGCATTTACGTAAGCTGCTGTTACATCGATGTGCGGACTGTCCGGCAGGCCACGACGTCGCATATATCTCCTCGTGGTTCCTTTGATTTTGTTGCCACCCGAGCACTGCGTAACCCCCACGCCGGCGGTCGCGCCGGTGCTTCGCACCCCACCTGAATTGCTAACCATGAACGAAGCACCCGCTTGTCTGTTTTCGAAACGTGCCCTGGCGGTCCTCCTAACGGCCGCCTTCACCGCAATCGCCATACCCACCTCGCGCGCCCAGTTGTCGCCGAGCCAAGAGAAGTACGATACCAACCACAACGGCAGGATCGATCCGGACGAGCAGGCCGCGATGGATGCCGACGCGAAGGCGCAAGTGGACCTCAACTCGACCGCGCGAACGCCGGGGGCATTGACGCCCGAATCGGATCCCACGGTTCGGCTCAACCCCTTCGTGGTCGATTCCAGCCAGGAGAAAGGTTATTTCGCGGCGAGTACGCTCGCCGGTACGCGCCTCAATACAAACATCGCCGACCTCCCCTCCTCGATCACCGTGGTGACGAAGCAGCAGATGGAGGACACGAACTCGCTGAACGTGAACGATGTGTTCCGTTACGAGGCTAATACAGAGGGTTCCAGGACATATACCCCCTTCACGCTGGTCCGCGGCAACGCCGTTGACGCCAGCGGCGGCGGCGGTGGCACGAGCGGTAACTTCACCAGCGGCGCGACCAACGGGAATCGCGTGCGCGGCCTGGCGGCGGTCGACCAGAATGAGGACAACTTTTTTTCAATCTTTAGAATTCCTTTCGACGCGTACAATACACAGTCGGTCGAGATCGACCGCGGCCCGAATTCCCTGATTTTCGGCACAGGCAGTCCTGCCGGCATTGTAAACCAGACCCGCACACAGGCCACCCTAGACCGGATTTCGGCGGAGGTGCAGTTCCAGGTCAGCAGCTGGGGCGGTTATCGCGAGAACGCCGGAGTTAATATACCCATTATCAAAAACCGCTTGGGCATCTACGTCGCGGAAATGTATTCTTCGCAGGGCTTCGAACAAAAGCCGTCGTCCGATATCACGCGCCGCCAATATGCCGCGTTTAATTTTCAGCCGTTCAAGAATCACAAAACCCGCATTACCGGCAGCTTCGAGAACTATAATAATACTGCGAACGACCCGAATTTTATTACGCCGATCGACGCCGTCACGCCTTGGCTGGCCAGTGGCCGCCCGGTATATAATCAGCTGACCGAGATGGTGAACTACCTCAGCTCCGGCAAGGTTTCCGGGCCGTACGCCCTCTCCACGACCGCGCCCAACTACGTTGCTGGCGGTCCGACGCAAGCGCTGCTCACCACCAGCACATCACCGTATTTTGTCCCGGCGATGACGTTCTTCACGAGTGGCCACGTGGTCGAGTTCGTCGATCAGGGTAATATCGAAAACACCTTTAAGTCGCAGCAGACCGCCGGATCCGTTCCCGGCACCGCCTATTCTCCAGTATATAGCACGCTGACGCCGGCCCAGGCTCTGATCTATGGGGCACGCCCGACGATGTCCACGACGCTGCCCTCACCCGCCCTCGCGAATGGTACGTCCAAGTACTCGGTTTGGTACCTGGCCGGCATCGCCAGCAAGAGCATTTATGATTGGAGCACGGTTAACGTCAACTCGCTCGACAATGTATATACCAAAGCGAAAACCTATACTCTCGACCTTCAGCAGGAGATCCTGCCCGGTCTGCATTTTGACGGAGCTTGGTTCCGCCAGGAATTGAAGCAGACGATCGACACGCCGACCTCCCAGGCGAGCGCGCCCGAGCTTTTCGTGGACACCAATACTGTCCTGCCAAACGGCTCGCCGAACCCGCACGTCGGTCAGCCCTTTTTTGATACCTACCAGTCAGACGTGTACGTTGAGCCGGAAATTAATAATAACTGGCGCGCCCTGCTGGAGTATGAACTCGACCTGAGGAATAAAGTCCCGGGCTGGCTCAAGTGGCTGGGCCATCATCGTTTCGTCGGCTCGTTCTCCCAGCACGATGATGTTACATCGAACCTCCGGTATCGTCCCTCGATCGTCGGCGGCGACCCGAACTATCTGCCCACGTCGACGGCCCTCGCGGCGACGACCGGATATGCTTTCACGAGCAACAACGGTCCGGAACAGGTGCACTACCTTGGAGGTGCCACGACGAACGTCATGGGCTACGGCGCGACGAGCCCCGGCCAATATAGAGGCCCCGGCTTCGGTGGCCCGACGCAGACGACCGTGACGACCTATAATTATGCGACGAATCAATGGGAAAATTCGACGATAAACTATACCGCGGTCCTATTCTCCACAGGTGGCATCAGTGAGAATCTTCAGGACCAGAAAGCCTACTATTGGCAGAGCTACTTCTGGAATGACCGCATCGTCGGCACGCTCGGCATCGACGACGACCAGGTCAAGAATCGCACGAATATATTCCCGAGCACCAATCCGACCGCGCTGGAATATACTAACGGCCTTCCCAATACTCAATATTGGAACCACGAGGGCCCCTGGGCGTACTCCGGTGGCAACACCAGCAGCCTCGGCGGCGTCCTCCATCCCTTCAAGAATTGGGCGAGCCTCGACAGCTCAGCCGAGCGAGGCAACCTCTTCGCCGGTTTCATCCGCACCCTGGGCTTCACGTTCAACAAGGCCGGTAATTTTAACCCGCCCTCGGCATTACAAACCGACTTCTTCGGCCACCAAATCGGGAAGCCCGAAGGCAACGAAAAGGATTACGGCCTCGAGCTGGCCACCCCGGACAATAAATTCTTCCTCCGGGCCACGTGGTTCACGAATAGTAATAATAATGTCGTAACCACGTTCACCTCGGTCCAGCGCACGAATTACCTGGACGCCACGCTCCTCAAAAACTGGGCGACCACAGTCGTCGAGATCCGGAATGGGCAGAACCCCACCACCGATGCCAACTTCGGCAACGTCAGTGTATATCCGATAACCCAGGACGAACAGAACCAGATCTCAGCCCTGACGGGTCTGCCCTATAATTACGGCGGCAACGTCGGCGAGAACGGTCAATATGTAAACCCGGTAGGCACCGAGAACGGCATCGCGAAGGGCGTGGAGCTCGAGGTGAATTATAATCCCACCCCGAATTGGACGATGAAACTCACCTGGGGAAAGCAGAACACCGTGATCACCGGGGCCGCCCAGCAATCCGCGGACTGGATCGCGTACCGGATGCCGAAATGGGTGGCATACAGCGCCTCGGATCTTCCCGCGGTATACACCAAGACCAACGGAACCCAGATGTATGTCGGCAATTTCTGGCAGGGTTACGGTTACGATGCCAATACCTCCAATGCCAACACCGCGGGACTCACGAATACGCAGAATTATTTTAATAATATCGTGCAATCCGTGCTCACCGTCGACCAGGCGAACAACGGCGGCGCTGCTCCCAATCAGCGCGAATTTTCGTGGTCCTACCTCACGAATTATCATTTCTCGGAAGGACTCTTGAAGAACTTCGGCGTCACCGGAGTCCTGAGTTTTGCGGGTCGCGCCGTCGCTGGTTATTACGGCAATACTAGCTTGCTCAATCCGCAGGGGCAGATCGCGAGCCCCAACCTGGCGACGCCGATCTATACACCGGCCCGCGCGCACCTCGACCTCGGGATCTCGTATCAATTCAAGCTTCCACACAGCGTGCTGGCTCGGATTCAGCTCAACGTCGCCGATGTGACCTCCAACGGTTACCTCATGCCGATTTCATATAACTTCGACGGCAGCCCCGCGGCGGAACGCATCATCCCACCGCGACAATTCTCGCTCACAACGAAGTTTAACTACTAAGCTAGCGGACACATCCGATTGCCGGCGCGTGCCGGCGCGTTCTCCTCGAAGCAGGCCCGATTCCGGGCCTGCTTTTTCATTTCAGAAGAGATCGGTTCACCTTGCCAATTTCGGGCTTCAGCGGTGTAAGGATCGGCGTGCGCGGGCGAACGAATCAGGGTGAGCCTCGGGTCTGGACCAGTGCAGCGCTCATCGCGGCCACCGGCTGCGCCGCATATGCCAACAGTTTTGGCGGGGACTTCCAATTCGATGATATTCCCGCCATCCTGCAAAATCCCACGCTGCGACACCTCTGGCCCCTCAGCGCTGCCTTACTGCCGCCGCCGGGCGCATTGACCGTCAGCGGGCGTCCCCTGCTGAACCTCAGCTTCGCGCTCAATTACGCGATCAGCGGGGAGCACCGCTGGAGTTACCACGCCCTCAACCTCCTTATACATATAGGCGCTGCCCTGCTGGTCTTCGGATTGGTCCGGCGCACGCTCGACTCCGCGTCCCGCTTCCCGCCCGCCGCGTCACGCCAGCTCGCCATGGCCGTGGGCTTGATCTGGGTGGTGCATCCTCTCACGACGGAATCCGTCACCTATATAGTACAGCGGGCCGAGTCGCTGGCGGGATTTTTTTATTTGCTGACGCTGTATGGTTTCGTGCGGGCGGAAGAGAGATGCAATTCCGAGACCACGCCCGCTACCTCCGGCCCGCAAAATCGGCATCGACGATTTTGGCTGATGCTCTCGGTCGTGGCCTGTCTGTTGGGCACCGCCACCAAGGAGATAATAGTAACAGCGCCTTTGTCGGTGTTGATCTTTGATCGTATATTCATTGGCAGAAGCTGGCGCGCGGCGTGGGAAAAACGAAAACTCTACTACGCGTTCCTCTGGGCGACCTGGATTCCGCTGCTCGGATTCGTGGCCAGCACGGGCTGGAATCGAGGTGAGACGTCAGGATTCAACGTTCGGATTTCCCCGATCCATTATTGGCTCACCCAAGGCGAGGCGGCGCTGCGCTATATAGGGCTCTCACTCTGCCCCCACCCGCTCGCGATCGACTACGGCCCCACCTACACGCCGATGGCGGTGGCATGCGTTTTCTTCGCGCTGCTCGCCGCGGGCTTGATCGCGACCGCGATCGGCGTGGCAAGAGGACGCGCCTGGTCATTTCCCGCGGCGGTCGGGTGCCTGATCCTTGCGCCCACGAGCTTCATCCCGGGCGTCCTGCAGTTTGTCGCGGAACATCGAATGTATATTCCGCTGGCGGGAGTCGTTGCGGGTGTCGTTATTGCTATATACACCGAGGCCGTGCGCCTGATCAGCGCAGAGCGGGAAAGAAATATTATATTGGCGGCAGTGCTCGTTCTGGCCGTGAGCGCGTTGGGCGCGGCGACCGCGCTTCGCAATCGCGACTATCGCAGCAGCCTCACCCTCTGGAAGGAGGATATAGCAACCCGGCCGCAAAGTGCCATCGGCCAGGCCAACGTGGGGACCGCTCTCCTGCAAGAAGGCCGGACCGCGGAGGGTATTCCGTATTGCGTTCGGGCGGTGGAGCTCGATCCGATGAAGCCGGCACCACACTATAATCTCGGGGTGGCTTACGAGCGCCAGGATCGGCCGATCGACGCGGTGAACGAGTTCATCACCGCCGCAGCCATCAATCCCAAGCTGACGATCGCGCAGCTTTCCGCCGGCCGCCTGCTCAATCGGCT
Organism: uncultured Verrucomicrobiae bacterium; assembly: GCA_963800005.1. Taxonomy (GTDB): domain Bacteria; phylum Verrucomicrobiota; class Verrucomicrobiia; order Opitutales; family Opitutaceae; genus CAWCZH01. Next base: position 1,321,648 of record CAWCZH010000006.1, on the reverse strand, counting down.
CAAGCGCCCGGCGACCGCGGAAAGTATATTGCGGCAGGCTCTGGCCGCCGAACCGGAATCGGCCGACGGCCACGCCAACCTGGGCATAGCCCTCGCGGCGGAAGGACGCGCCACTGAAGCGATCGTCGAATTCCAACGTTCGCTTCAAATCGACCCGGCTCAACCGGAAGTGGAATTCAACCTGGGCATCGCCCTCTCCGGGCAAGGTCGAATCGACGAAGCAATCGCTTGCTATACAGCCGCGACCCGACTGCGCCCGGACTACGGCGAAGCGTGGCTGAATCGCGGAGTCACACTGGCACAGATGGGACATCTCGCCGAAGCGCTGCCAGCCCTTGAGACGGCGGTGCGATTGAGGCCGGACTCCGCCGACGCTCATGGGAATCTCGCCTCCGCTCTCGACGAGGATGGGCGCAAGTCCGAGGCTATTCGGGAGTATCGGAGCGCGCTTCGATTGAGGCCGGACTATGCGGAGGCACACTATAATCTCGGTTACGCGCTGTTGCGTGCCGGCGAAATCCCCGCCGCGCGCTCCGAATTTCGCGCAGCGCTTCAGCTCAAGCCCGATTTCGCCGCAGCCCGCGAAATCCTCAACCGACTGGCTCTATATCCCGGGGGCTCCTGACGTGCGCTCTAAGCGAACGTTAACCCCTAATTGGTACCCCGTAGCGATCGTTGCCGCGGCGGTACTCGCGTATGCCGGCAGCATGCACGGGCCGCCGGTTTTCGATGACCTGCTGTCGATCGCGCAAAACCCAACGCTTCGCCATTTTTCCACCGCGCTTTCACCGCCCACCGGCGGACTGACCGTCAGCGGACGACCCATCCTCAACCTCTCATTCGCGGTTAATTACGCGATCAGCGGTACAGCCGCTTGGAGTTATCACGCTCTCAATCTACTCATCCACACGCTTGCCGCGTTGCTGCTCTTTGGCCTGCTCCGGCGCACGCCGCCGAAATCGGCGCCCTTCGCGTTTGCCGTAGCCCTGCTTTGGGCAGTGCATCCGATCCAGTCGGAATCGGTCACATATCTCGTCCAGCGCGCGGAATCCCTGATGGGGCTGTTCTATATAGCGACGCTCTATGGTTTTTCCAAAGCCTCGACCGACGAAGCAGTTCACGAAAAGACACGCCGCTGGTGGCTGGCGTTCTCGTGCCTGGCCTGCCTTATGGGCATGGGCACGAAAGAGGTCATGGTCACAGCCCCAGTCCTCGTCCTGTTCTACGATCGTACATTTGTCAGCGGGAGTTTTTCGGCGGCACTGGCTAGGCGCCGCGTATACTATTTACTGCTGGCGAGCACGTGGCTCTGGTGCGGTTTTCTCGTCGCCGGCGTTCACGGCCGCGGTGGGACCGCGGGTTTTGCCGCCGGCATGTCCTGGCAGCAATATGGTTTGACGCAGTTTCGCGCCATCGAGCATTACCTCCGACTGTCGATATGGCCCCACCCGCTGATTTTCGATTATGGCCCCGTCTTCGGGGGTGAAACCCGGCAATTGACGATGGATGCGGTGCTGGTCCTCGGCTTGGCTGCAATCGCGATATTCCTATTCGTGTCGCGGCGACCCCTCGGATTTGCCGGCGTCGCTTTCTTCGTCCTCCTGTTGCCCAGCTCGAGCGTCGTGCCAATTCCAACGGAAACCATCGCCGAGCACCGCATGTATTTACCTCTCGCCGCGTCCCTCGCCGCCCTCGTGGGCGGCATCTCCGTCGTCCGGGAGAAATTCGCCAGCCGCCTCACTATATTTCATAACTATGATATATATACGAATCACTTCCACCCGCTCGCCTTCGTGGTCTGCCTGATCGCGGCAGCGGTTCTCGTGGTCGCCACGTTTCGGAGAAACGCGGTATATCAAAGCGCCGTGTCGCTGTGGGCGGATACAGTCGCGAAAGCCCCGGAGAACGCCCGGGCCCGAAACAACTTCGGTTTCGCCCTCGCGGAATCAGGCGACCCCGTGGAAGCCGAAACGCAATTTCGCGCGGCTCTGGCGGAGGCTCCCGATTTCGCGTCCGCCCACGTCAATCTCGGCAACGCCCTCGCCAAGCAAGGCCGGCTCCCGGAGGCGGTGGAAAATTATCGCGCGGCGCTGCGGCTGGTGCCGCAGGACGCAGCCGTGCATGAGGACCTTGGCACCGCGCTTTTGCGGCAACGCCGGACTGACGAAGCCCGCACCGAGTTCACCGAGGCGCTGCGGCTCGATCCGAAATCGGCGGTCGGCCACTTTGATCTCGGGTGCGCGTTGGAGCAGGCCGGACAGATACCGCCGGCCATCGCGGAATATAAACAGGCGATCGCACTGGACTCCGATTACTGGGATGCTTGGTACAACTTCGGCAATATACTTGCCCGCGAGGGACGATTTTCCGAAGCAGCGAAGGCGTTCGCTTCCGCAGTCAAGATCCGACCGGGGGTCGTCGATGCCCGCGTGAACTACGGCAACGTCTTGACGGAGCTGGGTCGCCTGCCGGAGGCCATCCAGGAATTTCAGGCGGCCGTCGGCCTTCAGCCGAGCGCGGCGGACGTGCACGACGCGCTCGCTGACCTGCTGGTCCGCACTGGCCAATGGCCCGCGGCGAGGGCTGAGTATGAAACCGCCAGCGGGCTGAACCCGAACGACCGCGCCGCGCAGCGGGGACTCGAAAACCTGGCGCGCCGAAGCCAGCGTGAACCGTGATTGTATATCCGTTATATGAACTCTGAGATGGCGCACGATCAGCCGCGACCCCTCGCTGCGCCGGGCGCGAGCGCGACGACGCCGGAAGTTCCGGGCGCAGCATGGCTTTCGGGACGGCAGGACTGGCTGCTCGCGGCGGCGCTGCTGGTGGCGGTTTTGCTCGCCTATTTACCGGCGTATCACGGCGGTTTCCTGCTCGATGATGACCTTCATATAACGAAACCGGAGCTGCAGTCCTGGACTGGCTTGGCACGCATTTGGTTCGAGATCGGAGCCACCCAGCAATATTATCCGGTGCTTCACTCTTTTTTCTGGCTGGAGCATCGACTTTGGGGCGACGCCGTCGGGGGCTATCACGTCGCGAACGTGCTGCTCCACGCGGCTGCGGCGCTCGAAATCGTAATCATCGCCCGAGCGCTGCGACTCCGGGGTGGCTGGCTGGCGGCGTTCCTTTTCGCCCTGCACCCGGTGTGCGTCGAATCCGTGGCGTGGATTGCGGAACAGAAGAATACGCTCTCGACCGTATTCGCCCTCGGTTCGGCCATCGCCTATATACATTTCGACCGGAGCCGCCGCCAGGGAAGCTATATACGTGCGCTGGGGCTCTTCGTGCTCGCCCTGTTGAGCAAGACGGTGGTGGTCACGCTTCCTGCCGTGCTGCTGGTCGTGCTATGGTGGCGACAGGGACGCCTCCGGTGGCGCACCGATGTCCTGCCGCTCGTCCCCTGGTTTATCGTGGGCCTGAGTGTTTGTCTCGTCACCTTCGCGGTCGAGCAGCACTTGCTCGCCGGAATCGGCGCCAGCTTCGCTTTGAATCCGATCGAGCGCGTCCTGGTCGCCGGGCGGGCCTTTTGGTTCTACGCTCGGGAAATCATATTACCGGTGGACCTCACTTTTTTCTACCCGCGTTGGCAGGTGGATGGTGCGGTGGCGTGGCAGTATATAGCTCCGACCGCGGCACTCGCGCTGGCCCTGTGGCTTCTCTATAGAGCGAGATCGCAGCGCGGCCCGCTGGCGGCGTTCCTATGCTTTGCCGGCACGCTCACGCCCGTGCTCGGATTCATTAACGTGGAGTGGTTCGTCTTCTCATACGTCGCGGATCACCTGCAATATTTCTCCGTGGTGGTCGCGATCATTCCCCTCGCCGCAACTCTCACGAGCCTCGCCGAACGCCTCGCACCAGCGGGCCACCGCGCAGCCCTCGCGGCGGGGTGCCTCGTCGCCTGTATATTGGGAGTCCTGACCTATAGACAGAGTATCCGTTACGGCGATCCGGCCGATTTCTACCGTGCGGCGATCGCGCTCAACCCGAGTTCCGCGGCAGCATATAGCAATCTCGGCGCCGTTTACGCGGCGCAGCCCGGCCGGTTGCCCGATGCGATTGCTGCCTATGAGACGGCCCTTCGCATGAGCCCGCGATCCTCGGACGCGGAGGAAAATCTGGGGATCGCGCTGCTGAAAGATCCGACGCGTCGCGCGGAGGCGGTGAGCCATCTGGAGGCGGCGGCGCAGCTCCGGCCGAATCAGAGATCCCTGCACGTGGCACTCGCCTTGGCTCTCGCTGAAATGCCGGAACGCCACGCCGACGCCGTCGCGGAATTCGAGGAGGCCCTGCGCATGGATCCAAGCGATGCTTCACTGCACAATTCCTTGGGATTGGCTTTGCTTCGGGATCCCGTTCGCGCCCGCGAGGCCCAGGCGGAATTCGAGGAGGCCCTCCGCCTGAAGGCGGATTTTCCAGAAGCGCACAATAATCTCGGCAATATATTGCGGCGTACGCCGGGGCGCATGCAAGATGCCATCGCGCAATATACAGCGGCACTCCGCCTCAAACCCGACTTCGCCGAGGCGCATAATAATATAGGACTCGCGCTCGCTCAAACCCCGGGACGGATGCCTGAGGCCGTGGCCCATTTTCAGGAGGCGCTGCGCTTGAAGCCGGATTTCGCCGGCGCGCACAGTAACCTGGGGTTGGCGTGGATCCAGACGCCCGGACGCATCAATGATGCGATCTCCGAATTCCAACAAGCGATTCGGATAACTCCGAATTTTCCCGCGGCCTGGCACCTTCTCGGTATCGCGTGGATGCGGGCGGGCAATCGGCCCGAAGCGATTGCCGCGTTCAGGAACGAGGTAAGACTCGCGCCGAATAATGCCGCCGCGCGCCAATCGCTCGCCGAAGCCCTCCAGGGTTCGCCGGTACTATAAACTGCCGGATTATATAACACGGCTTGCCGTGCAATGCCGGGTGCGGCGGCAGGAGAACGCTCCGCGGTGCAGCCACTGCGGGCGGGTGCGGTCTGGCCTCTTTCACGAGAACGCTATATAGAGCGAGCCGGCGGATCCGCGTCTCAGTGCGCCGGCAGTGCGGCGCGCGCGGTTTCCAGGTTCTCGCGAGCCCGCGCGTCGTCGGGGTGCAGCCGCAGTACAATTTCATATTGCGCCACGGCGTCGGCAGGGCGACCGGCGAGTAGCAGCACGTTCCCAAGATTTGCCTGTGCCGCGGCGTCTTCCGGTCGGAGCCGCACCGCGGTGCGCAATTCGCTTTCCGCCGGCGCGAGCTCGCCCGCCTGCGCGAACAACAAGCCCAGTTGCGCGTGGGCCGCTGCGTTCTGCGGGTCCGCCTGGACGGCGGCCCGGAATTGCGTCGCCGCGTCCGCAGCCCGGCCGAGCGCGGCCAGCGCGAACCCGAGGTCATAGTATATATCGCCAGCCGGCCGAGCCGCGAGGGCCGCTTCGTAATGGGGAATCGCATCCGCCACGCGACCGAGTTGCACCAGCGCATTCCCGAGGTCGACCTGCGCGTCGACGTGCCCCGGCGCGCGGGCGACCACGGCGGTAAGTTCGACGACGGCGTCCGCGGGGCGACCGGCCTCGAGCAACGCCGATCCGTAGTTGAAGTGGCCCACGATATACTCGGGATCGATGGTCACCGCCTGCCGAAACTCGTCGAGCGCGGCCCCACGCTGGCCGCTCGCGAGCAGCGCCGCCCCGAGGTTGGTGTAACCCCGCGCGTTGCCGGGGGCGGCGGCGACGTTGTCCGTCCAAACCGTCACGGGGTCCCGATACTCCCGAACCCGAGCGACGGTGAACGTCCCGAGCCCGAATGCGGCGACGACCAACGCCGCGCGGCTCCAGCGCGGCAGAAGCCTATAGAATATAGCGGTTACGCCCGTGATCACTGCGATGGCCGGCAAATACATCCGATGCTCCGCGACGGTCTGGCCGACCAGCGGGATGAAGCTCGAGCTCGGAGCGAGGATTACGAAAAACCACGCGCCGAGAAATCCCGCGCGGGGATGTTTCACGAGCGCCCAGCCGGTCAACGCGATGAGCCCGAGCACGAGTAGCCCGTTCGCGGTCGTCACGGTCGACCACACTCCCGCCTGCGTGCCGTAATCCAGCACCAGCGGATGCGGCCAGAAGCAGAGTTTAATATACAGCGGAATGGCTCCGGCCTGCCGGAGGAGGTACGCCCACGGAGTAACCCCGAGGTCGAAGCCCGCTGAGGCCCCACGCGTGCCCTGCGTTTGCACGAGCAGCCCCGCCACGACCAGCCAGCTGGCCGCCAGCCCGATATAGTAACCGCGGCGCAGCTGCCATGCGCGGCGGAACGAGCCGGCGAAAAACGTGCGATCGAGCAGAAGCACCAGCAGCGGCGCGGTCACCATGACTTCCTTCGCTGTCGCCCCGAGCGCGCACAGCCCGATCGAAGCGAGCCACCAACGGCGCCCCCGCTCCGGCGCGCTCTCGCCCCGCGTGAAAGTATATAACGTTGCTATATAGAGCAAGCCGACCAGCAGCTCAGTCCGCTGCGCGACGCACACTACAGTCTCGCTGAGCAGCGGATGCACCGCCCAGAGGAGCGTGGCCCCGAACGCGACCGCGGGCCCGCCACCGTGGGCGTTTGGCCCCGCTGCCGCCGCGAGGACGCGCCGCAGCAAACCATAGAGCGCGAGAGCCGCGCCCGCGTGCAGCAGTAGATTGATCGCATGGTAGCCCCACGGATTCACGCCCCCGAGCGCGTAGTTCACAGCGAAGGACGCGTTCACGAGCGGCCGGCCCGTCGTCGTGCTGCCGTCGAGCGGCGGTTGAAAAATTCGCCACGAAACGAGATGGCGAATCGATTCGTTGTGGAGAATCGCCCCCGCATCATCGAATAGGAATGGACTGGCGAGGCTGCGCGCGTAAACGAGCAGGATCGCGATCACGATCGCGGCGCCGCCCCAGCGCCGGCCCAGCGCGAAGCCTGGCCGGCCGGACAACGGCGGCGCGGGCGTCGGCGGGACCGCGACCCGGCGCGATGGTATATTACGCTTCATGGGTGTTCATATAGCCAGAGAGCACGATATACCTGTGCGCCCCTCCGGGCGGTCGACGACCGCAGATGGAACCCGCGCAGATCGAAATACCAGCTGTATGAAAAAACCCACGGCGACCTAAGGACGGACGGCGGACTCGCGTATATTCGGGGACCCTCGATCGGGCGAGCGGCGGGAGCGGCACGGCGGGCAACTGAAGCACAAGGGGTGCGGCACGAAAATGAATTTCAGATAAACCATGCCGCGAGAAACTGAGTGAGCCTGAAAGGCGAGCCGCCGGGCGCTGAGCGCCGTCGAGGCGCAGTGCTCAAGGTTTCCGCGTCAGGTTCAGGGACCTGATTGCGCCGCGAAACGGTGAACGGCGGTGCGACGTCAGATTGTACAGAGCGTGATTTCAGCGCGCGAGGGAATCCGGGAGTAATCCTCGGGCAGCCGGCTGCGGCTGCACTCCGTAAAAGAAAAAAGCTCCTCCGCGTTCGCGGAGGAGCTGAGAGACAGACGAGTCGGCTTCTCTTAGAAGTTGAACGTCGAAGTCAGGACGAACGAACGCGAGTCGACGATGCGGAACGCCCAGGGCTTGCCGTCAAAGTTAACTGCCGTCGGCTCCAGGTGACCGTCCTCTGTGATATTATTCGCATTAAGCTGCAGCTTCCAACCAATGCGACCGTTGAAGATCTTGTGCGAATAAGCGATCCAGAGATCCGTATAATAGTTGCCATTATCATACACGGGCCTGGTGGGATCGGCGACGCTGATACTCAAAGGAGCGTTGAGCGGATCACCAACCTTGCCGAAGTACCCGATTGAGGCGCGCGACTCGTAGCTTTCCGCGCCACCCACGGAGAAGCCTTTGAGCTTCCCGCGATTGAATACATAGTTCGTGAGCAACGTGCCGTGATATTGGCGCTGATCCGGCGCATTCACCCCTTCCAAGGCCTTGGCCAAAGCGACCTGAGAAGTCACCACCGAGGCATAATAACCGCCGGCGGTTGTGGACGATCCTGTGTTCGTCGCCAAAGCGGCACTGGTGTAGCCGTAGCTCTGCCAGAAATTCTTCAGCGAATACTGCGTGCCGCCGCCGTCCACGAAATCCGGGATGTCCGGTGCAGTCGCCGCGAGCCACACCGGCATACGCACGGCCTGCCACGCGTCGAACTGTGGAGCGATATCGTGATAGGTGGTCTCCTGCTTCGAGCCGGTGACCTTCATCGTCCAGTTCGGAAGCGGGTTGTAGGTGAGCTGAAGCTCGACGCCCTTCGCCTCGCTGTTCTGAGTACCGCCAATCGACGTGCCGGAATAGTAATTCTGCGGCAGACCAACCAGCGAATATACTTGGGCCACTTGGGCCGTGCTGAGGGGATTAGCCGCGTCCGTATTCCAATTCGACGCAGCGGTATTCGCTCCGCTCCGCACGCGGACCACCGCAGTAGCCCAGGGAATCATGAGCGTCGTATCGCCGTAAGCGAGACGCGTCAGCAGCGTGCTCGCCGCAGCAGTGCGCTCGTTTTGGCTTGAAGTAGTATACCAGTTTATACGTGCGACCAACTTATTATTAAGTACATTGAAGCCGAAGCCGCCGTCCTCACCCTTGCCCGTCGGCTTGGGAAGCGGCTTCGCGAAATAGTCCGTTTGAAAAACCGCAGGAGGATTGAAGTTGTTCGAATTATTATAGTAAAGGGTCAGGGAATTCAAAAACTCGGAGCCGACCTCGCCGCCGAGATGCTGGGTGAATCCCCAGTCCTTGAGCGGACGGAACGCTAATCCTACCGTCTTGGTGTAACCGGACAGTTTATCCCAGCGGTTCCAACGGTTCATCACCAGGTTGTAATCGGCCTGACCATTTCCGTAATGATATATATCGGTCGCCTGCAGTGCCGTCGCGACGACGGTACCGTCTGTCTTCGTGATAATTCCGCCGGTCGTCTTGCGGGCGCGGTACTGGTCTCGACGAAGGCCAAGCGTCGCGATCAGCCGATCGCCGAACAGCGTGCTCTGCGTCGCCAGATTCCAGCTCTTCACCTCACGCTGGGTGGTAAAGCTGCCGTTGTCGGCAAAAGCCTCGCCGACCGTGACCTGGTCGGTTTGGAATTGGCCAGTACCATAATTATATACACTCACTCCGGTATTGAACGGGGTGTTCCAGCCACGGTTATTGTAGCTGCCGGAGCCTTGGGTGACGACGCCATTGGGATCGCCGGGATTTGATATATAATAATGGCGCGCCAGATTCTGAGAATTCCACAGGTTATAGGAACCGTTGTTGATTTGTGTATTGGGCAGGTAGCGCAGAGTAGCGTCTGCATCACCGCTCAAGAACGTCTGCCGCCACCGCTCCGTCTTGGTCTTTTGGTCCTGTTCGGAAACCAGTCCGAGCAGCCGGTGTTTGCCTAGGTAGCGCCACCACCCGCCGTGCTTCTGAAGATCCAGATTATAGGCCAGCATCGCTCGGAAATTGTCATCGGTCTCCGGTGCATAAAAAGTGTCCGGGCCAAGCTCGCCGACCCAGACTTTCCCAAAGTAAGGATTGGCTGCGCCGTTCGGCATATTAACATTAGTATCAATCGCGAGAGTTGCTCCTGTTAGCTGCGACAGCGTATAGTTTTGTACTGAATCGATGTCCTGACGGAGCCAACCCGCGTTAAAGAAGAGATCGGGCGTGATCTCTTGTTCGAGCTCCATTTTATAGTTCGCGTCGCGCGTTTTGCCCGTGTTCGTCTGGTTGATATTATACTTCCGCCAATCGTAGATCTTGGGATCCGTGACGCCGGGAAACTGGTACGTGCCATACGTGTACGTCGTGCCGTTGATGTTCGCGGTCGGCTGAGGTCCGTTCTGCGAGGCGGTCCATTCGCGCTCGCGAATGGCGTAGCGTGGATCCTGCGGCGCGAAGCCGAAAGCGGTCAGGCTGGACGGGAGCACCTGTGCAGGATTGGTCTGCGCGCCCGCATAGTCGAATCCGGCCACTTGGCCCTGCCGTTGAAAATAATCGATGATAGCTCCGTTCGCGCCGCTGATGCGCTCAAGTGGACGAGTCACATCGTCGAAGGTGATGCCCGGAACATAGAAGGGTGAAGTCGTGGACGTCAGCGCGGCCGAGCTCGCGGGGACCGCCGGATTATAACCCGGGGAAAGCGTATTGAGCGTATAGGGGCCGAAAGTTTGCCCGGTGTTCAGGACCGTGACGCTGCGCGTAATCGGATCATACGCGGGCCGTCCGGCCTGAAGCCACGGGGTGACGAAGTCGCGCGGCGTGATCGAATTCGGGCGATCCGCATTATTGATAAAGCCCTCCGCGAAGCCGCGGAATAAAGTCTTCTTGAACGGCTTGTAGGTAATTGCCCCAAACTGGCGGCGCGTCAGATCATACGACGGCTTGCGCTGGAACTGCTCATTATCATATAGAAAGGCAGCGAACATCGCCAGCTGGTCTTTGATCAGGGCCCGATTAAACGAGAGCACCGCACGGTAAGAACCATATTGGTCGGTCCGGACTTCGACCTCGTTTGTATTGCGATCGAGGGCCGCCTGCGTGGAGGTCTGGTTGACGATACCGGACGGGCTGCCGAGGCCGAATAACAACGGGTTTGGGCCGCGGGCGATTTCGACCGATTGCGTATTATAGGTATCGAAAGGAATACGCGGGTTCGTCGTGAAATAGTCGATTGAGGCGTCCGGCGCACCGAGGCCGCGCAAACGATTCGACTGCGCATTGGTCGTCGTGCTGCCGTCGTTGCCGAGACTATATCCAGCGATCGCGTCCTTGGCGGTGCCGCGGTCGGTGATCGACGGTGTATAGCGTGAGGAGCCTTCCGTGTTCGCCTCATAGCGGAACACGTCGTTAACATTCAGCGACGCCGTGTCTTCCATCTGCTGCTTCGTCACGACCGTTATCGAGGCCGCGAGGTCGGCGAGATTTGTATTCAGCCGGCTGCCCGCGAGTGTATTCTGCGCGTAGTAACCGCTGTCCTTCGTTGAATCGACTTCGAAGGGTGTAAGCTTGATGACGTCCGAGGATTTCTTGTTCGCAGCGGCGGCTTGGTCGGCCTCCATGGCCTTGACTTCATCGGGGTCGAGGACGCCGTTGCCATTCTTATCATATTTCGCGAGCGTCGCAGCGTCGACCGCCGGGGCTTGGGCCGTCTGGGCTAAAGCGAACGAGGCGCTAAGAAATGCGCCGATTGGCAGGATAATTGCTTTTCGCCAGGTGGGGCCGAGCAAACGATATATATTCATCAGTGAGGTGGGGGCAGACTGTAGTTACGGGCTTGCAGAAAGGTGCGGAGACGAAGAAACGCAGCAAAGAGCGCTCTCGCCGCGCCACGCCGGAGGTGACAGCTCAATACAAGGGGTAGACAACGGCCAACCAAGCGGGACGAGCGGTGGCGGACAACACTGGTTCTCTATTAAGCGGGCAAGGATAGCGACGTGCGGACAGTCCGATGTTCTGCTATGACGGAATTTTCGCATTATATATACGGGAATCGGGGCGACATGAGCGATCGTCGCCTGCGTTTCTAGTAGAGGCGGACTGGCGCGACGGATAATCGCCTCGAAATTAATTTCGAGGCGCCGGCGTGGCGCGGGCCCGCATCCCCGCGGCGAATTCCCTCTGGGTCTGAGCCTCGCGATTGCGCCCGAGTGTCTCGAGGACCGCAGCGAATTGCCGGCGTGCGTCGAAATTCTCCGGCTCGAGTTGCAGGGCCGACTCATACACCGGCACGGCCTCCGCGCCGTGGCCGGTGACGGCCAGCGCATCGGCCAGCGCGAACAGCGCCTCGAATGAGCGGGGCATCAGCCGCGCGGCCGCCTGGAAATGCGGCAGCGCCCCTGCGATATCACCGCCTTCCGCGAGTGTATTGCCGAGGTTGAGCTGGGCTGGTCCGAAATCCGGCGCCGCCCGCACTGCGAGTATATAGTGCTCGATCGCGCCGCTCGAATCACCTTTTTGAACGAGCGCGTTCGCGAGATTATATTCCGCATCGGGCATTCCCGGGGCACGGCGCAGCGCCTCACGATAATCCGCCACCGCGGCGTCGAGCCGGCCCGCCGCCGCCAGCGCGTTCCCCTCATTGTAATATACATCGGCGGAATCCGGATCGAGCTGCCGCGCCCGGGCGAAATGGTCCAGCGCCTCGGCGAGCGACCCACTCCGGTCGAGCGCCTCCGCGAGATGCAACTGCGCCAGCGCGTCGGCGGCATCGAGATCCACCGCGGCTTGAAACTCCCGCATCGCCCCAGGTGCGTCCGCCAGCCCCAGCCGGGCCACACCAAGATTGTCGTGGGCGAGAGCCGACGTCGGATTCACCACGAGCGCGTGCGACCAGAACGAAACCGGATTGGCAAACGTCGCCGCGTAATTGCGGCTCTCCGCCGCCAGCACCGCCATACCGACGCCCACCCCAGTATAGAGCAGCGCTCGGCCGCGCGTCGTCAGCCGGGCGGCCCACGCCCCCACCCCGGCGGCGACCAGGCCGGCGAACCCAAGCAGCGAGATATATACAAAGTGCTCGGACACCCACGACACCCGCAGGTACGACATTGGGATGACTCCCAGCACCGGGAGGAGGTTGAGGAAAAAGCATCCAAGGCCGAACCCGATCGCCCGACCCCAGGTGCCCCGCCACCGCCAGACGATATAGCCCAACGCGGCCCCGACGAGCCCGGGAATAACGATCGCGGCCGGAACGCTTGCGACTGACCACGCCGGCCGCACCGGGCCGGCGCCGGACGGCCAGGCCGCCTGCGCTAGATAGAAGACCAGCGCCCAGCTCGCGCGCATCACGCGCATCCCCAGCGAGGCGTCGCCGCTAGCCAGGCCCGCGATCGCCCGCTGATGCTGGAAAACGACCGTGATCGCACCAAGCGCCACCGCCACCGCCCACAACGGCAGCGTGCGAACGACGTCGTCGCGTGTCACCCGGCCACGTTTCCACCAAGTATACAGCAGCGCGACCGCCGGAAACATGACCACCGAGCTCTTGGCCAGCATCGCGGCGAGAAACCAAGTGGTACAGATCCACCGGTCCCGCGCCCGACGGCTCTCGTCGTAGTTGATATAGGCCAGCATCGCGAGCAGCAGGAGCGGCAGCGACAGGGTGTTTTTCAATTCCGCGATCCACGCCACCGATTCCACTGCGAGCGGATGCACGAGAAACACGAGCGCTCCCAGCCACGCGAAGCGCACCCCGAGCCGACGAAGCAGATGCCAGAAAAGAAATATACTCAGCAGGTGGAGCGCCCACGAGGTCGCATGATAACCGACGGTAGTGTGGTCCCGCCACAGCCGCCACTCGACCCATTGCACGCTGCTCTTCAGCGGAAAATAATCGGGCGAACGCGGCGCCACCCAGATGTGCCACCACCCGGCGGGATCCCGCAATTCCGGATTATTCGTGATCTCGGAATTGTCGTCCCAAAGCCAGCCACCTCGCAGGGCGGGTGCATATATCCACGCCGCGACCACGAGCAGGACCACGGCCCCCCACGGGCGCCACCGCCTGTCCGCGCGAGGCACGGGAGACGAGGGGGCTGGTCCGGCTGGCCGCGGCTTCTTCATGCGCGCGACGCCCGCCGGGTCGTATATACTTCCCGCACTCTTGTATATACGAGTTCGACGGAAAGCGCCTGCATGCAGAGATTATTCCGGCAAGCGGTCTGCCGGTTGTTGAACGCATTCACACAGGGGCTGCAGGCGAGGCCGGCCCACAGGACATGGCTGCGTGGTCCGGGCGCCGCGAACAGCGCCGGAGTTTCGGGCCCGAAGAGCGTGACGGTGTCGATCGGCGTCAGCACCGCGAAGTGCGCCGGCCCGCTGTCGTTCGTCACCAGCACGTCTCCCGCTATATACAACGCGAGCAGCTGGCGCAGCGTCGTCCGACCGGCCCACGAGGCGCAGCGGGGCGATGCGACCTCGGTCGCCAGCGAGGAGATCGCCGCGGCCTCGGCCGCATCGCCAGTGAACACGATGCGCACTTCGGGAAACTCCGCGAGCAGGCGCTGCGCGAGAATTATATAGTTGCGGGAATCCCATTTCCGCAGCGGCAGCAGGTCGCCGGCGTTCGCATTCAGCAGGACCACCGGCCCCGACGACGTCCAACCCTGCGCCTCGAATAGCGCGCCTATATACTCACGCTCGGTGTCCGTCGGCCGGAACGCCGGCGGCGGCACGGCGGGCCGAGCGCCTGCGACGGGCAGCGCCGGCAGACGCGCGGCGGCGGGATCGGCGTCCAGTGCCGCCACGAGCGACGCGAAGGCCGCGCTGGTGTGGAGGTGCGGATTATATAGGACGCGGTGCGTCAGCAGGTCTCCCCGGTAGGGTCCGTCACCGAACCAGGTATGAAAACCGACGCGGGTCGCGGCGCCGGAGAGGTAGCCGAGGATCGCTGAAGCGCGCGAAAAAAATTCGAGGTCGATGCACGCTTGCAGCCGTCGACCCCGCAATTGGCGGAGCGCGCGAAGCGTACTTGTCACCATCGTGGAAAATGAAGCGGTGCGGATCGTGAATACATTCTCCGGCGGAACCCATCCTAGAAGGTCGAGAATCGCGCGATTTTCCTCGAACACCAGAAAGTATATAGCGTCCCGCCCCACGCGCGCGACCGCTTGGTGGATGGCGTCGCCAGCCAGCACGGTCGAGCCCTGCTCCGCGAGTTTGATGAACAGCACGCCGCCAGCGTCGCCCGCCGGCGGACGCGTCGGCCAGATCGAGCCCAGCCGACGGACCAGCGTCAGCGCGACGCAGAGGGGAACGCCCAGGCGGCGGTCGAGCCACTGGAGCGCGGGAACGTTTCGACTGAAGCGATGCAAAGGGAAGCGGCGGACCGCGGAAAGCGATCGTGCGTCGATCGCGGAGCGAGGCAATCAGCCAGATGCAGACGGAGAACTCGGGGAGCTTCCTCGGCGGCGAGTCACGATCGGGGGATGCATACTTCTTCCCTCAACATTGGCGCCAACGCCACGCATCGAGAAGCCGGCCGTCTTCCGGGAAGCGGAACGCGTCGGCGAGCGCACGGGAGATATTCGGTGCGCCGGAGTAGAAGCTCGAGTATATATCGATATATCATGTCCGGCCACAGTAATGAACAAGCCGCCGGTTCCCTGGGGAACACGGCGGCTCGGAAACTATAGAGCGCTGCAGCGGCGACTCAGAAGTCGAACGTCGTCGAGAAAACGAACTTGCGCGGATTGATGATGCGGAAGTTGAACGGCGTGCCGTCGGGGTTGACGCCGACAGTCTGCAAGCGGCCGCTCTCCTGGACGTTCTGCACGTTCAGCGCGAAGCGCGTGCCCACGCGATTGCTCCACATCTTCATCTTATAGGCGAGCCAGACATCGGCGCCGTAGCGGGCCGGATCATATACTCCCTTGGTGGCGTCGAGCGACCGCACAATGCCGTCCGGGTCCGGCGCAGCTCCGAGGTAACCGATGACACTGCGATCATCCCATCGCAGCGCACCACCGAAGCTCGTGCCGTTCAGCCAGCCGCGCGTCAGGTAGTAATTGCTGATGAGGCGCCAAGTATATTTCTTGACCTGCGGGTTGGCCTTGCCGAGGAGCGCCTGGTCGAGCTTAAGCGGAGCCGAGACGTTTGCTGTATAGAAGTTCTGCGCGGAGCCGGCAGAGGTGCCGAGCGCCGTACTCGTCCACCACGGGTTGCCGGCATCGTCCTTGACGCTGAGCCAATAGGGCAGGCGAGCCGCTAAATAGTCCGCGAAGTTGCCCTCGATCGATGTATTCAGCGTCTCCGTCTGCGCGCCAGCGAACTTGATATTCCAATTGGACGTGGGGTTATATGTCATCTCGAGCTCGGCGCCCTTGGCCTCCGTGTTAGCCGTGCCGCGGATCGCCGCGCCCGAGGCAAGCGCGTTCTGAAATCCGGCCGGATACTGGGTGATCGAAGCGATCACTGCGTTGAGCTGGTCCTGCGTCGCGGTCGGTCCGAGGCGCGCTGCGGCCACGGTCTGCGCGAAGTTATATAGACTGAACGTGTCCGCAGAATTCCCGGTCAACGGGCCGTTGGGCCCGCCGGCTTCGATGCGTGCGACGCGCGAGCCCAAGGTCGTGTTCGTCGTACGATCGTTGGTGTTGTCCTGACGGTAGATTTTGATCGAGAGGACCAGCTTTTCTCCGAAAAGGTTAATGAAGCCGCCGGAATCGTGGCCGTGGCCGTAAGTGTTCGGGAGTACATTACCCGAAAGGTCGACCGCGAGTGGCTGTGGGAGAAATGAACTGGCCTTATTATAGCTGAGCCCAAACCAGGGAAGCGGCTTGACCACCACGCCGACGGTGCGCGTCAGGCCGGTCGCGTCTGTCCACGGCAACCAGGTCTTGAGCGGCCCGTTGTCATAGTAACCTGTCGCGGCGTTGATTACATTGCCGTTCGAATTGCGCGACCGATTGAAATCCTTGCGGAGACCGCCGGTGAACACGATGCGCTCATTGAAGAAATCGCTTTGAAGAACGCCGCCGCGCGACACAACCTCTTGACGGGTTTGCGAGCTAACGTACGTGGCCGTGCCGAATTGGGCGGGATCGCTGATCAAGTTACCGGTCGCGGGGTCGACGTAGTTTAGATTATAAATTCCGCCGACACCGGATTTTGGTGCATTATAGCCCTTGGTATAACCAGTCGCGTTCGTCGGTCCGACGTAATAGTTATAGGTGGGACGACCCTCGGCGCTGCCGTTCGTGAAATTGAGCGCGCCAGGAGTCTCCCAAGGCTGATTTGGGTCCAGCACGGCCTCGCGGAAGCGGAACGTGCCATCGGTAATATGGCGGCCTTCATAATAGCCGACCATCCGGTGGTGACCCAGCCATTTCAGAATCCCCGGCTTGTCACCCATGTTGAACTCATAGGTCAGCTGAGCCTGCTCGTTATCATTAAACTCCGGTAAGCGATATATACTGGGCTCGATTGCCTGGAAATATGGCCGGAGGTAGTAAGGATTGGGACGGCCATCTACGAGGGTCTTATTAACGTCGACGAACAAGGTCGGCGAAGCGACGTTCCGATTATATTCGACGGAGTCCTCCAGATGCCAAGCGACGCGGAAATAAAGGTTTTCGACAATTTTCTGCTGAAGCTCGGCCGTATATAGGGCCGCGGCATCGTAATTCCAATTGACCGGCGCCGCGTTGATTGACGTCCAATCATACAGCGCTCGGTTGCTGATGCCGACGGCATTATAGAGATTTCCACCATTTACTTGGGCACGGATGATCTGTGTGCCGCTCTCGAGCATGCGGACGTTGCTCGAGGTGGCGGCGGCCGGATTTACCGGGGAGCCCACCAGTGTATTCAGGCGATTTTCCTCCCACAGTTGAACCTGCCCACCGTCGATGAACATCGTCGGGCGAGTATACATCGTGGCGTTCGCGAAGAGCCCCAGGGGAAGCACGACGTTTTCGGCCGTCGTGCCGCTGCCCACCGGGATCGGCGCTGTGTTCACTCCGTTGACCGTTGCCGTGAACGTCACGGGATTCCACGTGGGTTTGCCGTTGTTGATCCATTCCGTGACGGCATCACGCGGCGTCAGCGAATTTGGAGCCTGGCGATTCTCGCGATAATGTTCCGCCTTCAGGTTGATGACCGTGCCGGCGAACGGCTGGTAAAATAAAGCAGCGTACTCGCGCTTCTCGAGGTCATAAGAGGGCTTCTGCGGCACCTCCGCGTCTTGATATAACCCCGCTACATAGATCGCCAGCTTGTCCTTGAGGATCGGCCGGTTGAACCCGAAGTTGCTCCGATAACCGCCATAGCTATCGACCCGAAAGGCGATCTCGTTGGTCGCGTGGTTGGGATTGGCGGTGATCAGGTTGGTATTGATCGTGCCGGATGGATTCCCGAGACCGAACAGTGTCGAGTTTGGTCCACGGCTGATCTCGATTGAACCCACATTATAGGTATCAAAGCCGAGACGCGCTGTATGAATAAAGTTATCCTCTGCGATGTTCGGGGTGGTAATGCCGCGAACGCGGGTCGCGACGTTCGGACCACCGGATGTCGCCGTTCCGCCTTGAATGGTATCCGTCGTCGGCGAAGAAGGCGTGATCGCTGTATAGTCGAAGATGCCCTCGACGTTCGCTTCATATTTGAAGACGTCGTTGATATCGAGCGCCGCGGTGTCCGTCAGCTGCTGCTTCGTCACGACGGTGATGGACGCGCCGAGGTTCTGCACCTTCGAATTGATGCGCGTGCCTGAAAGTGTATTGGCCGCGTAGTAGCCGTTGTCTTTCGTGGCATCGACCTCGAAGGGCGTCAGCTTGACGACATCCGGCGCGGGCTTGCCGTTTTTCTCGGCCTGCATTTCGGCGATCTCATCCGGATCGAGCACGCCATTGTGGTTGTGATCATATTTCGCGAGCGTCGCCGCATCGGGCGCCGCGTCCGGCGTTGCCTGTGCGCGCAAGGCGACGGAAACGGCGGAGAAGTTGACTGTCAGAAGAACGCAAGCGACGCGCGCGCGCCCAGCCAAACGGGGTAGGTTCATGGTATTGTGTGAGTTGCAGGATCACGTCGCAACAGCGCCGCATCCCGGGGTCAGAGTTAGGTGGGCTGGTTTTTATGATTCGCGTTGCGCGGGGCAAATGAGCCGTTGTGCTTATCAATGCACAAATGGCTCGTACCCCCTCACTTTTCTCGATGGCGGATGTCGCGCGCGCCGCGGGGGTGCACCAGACGACGGTCTCCCGAGCTTTGCGAAATGATCGGCGCCTGCCCGTCGAGACGCGCGAGCGGATCCAAAATCTCGCAGAGCGCATGGGCTACCGCCCTCACCCGCTGGTATCCGCGCTCATCGCGCTGCGGCGGCGGCGTCATCCACCGCGGTTTAACGCGACGATCGCATTCATCACGACGCAGCGCACCCTCGGCGACACGAGCCGACTTCATTTCCAGGGCGCGCGGGAGATCGCGCTCGAGCTGGGGTATCGCGTGGAATTATTCGTGGTCGGGCCCGAGGGATTGAGCGAGTCACGGCTGAACTCGGTGCTGCTCACCCGCAATGTACAAGGCGTCCTGCTCGCGCCATTCACGAGCGCACACGGCCAGTTTCGCCTCGACTGGGAGCAGTTCTGCACGGTCGCGATCGAATATACTTTCGCCGATCCGGAGTTCGACCGCGTGGTCCACGATAGCTATAGCGGCATGCGCCAGATCATGCGCGTGTGCCGCGAACGCGGGCGCCGCCGCGTCGGACTCACGCTGTCCACCGTCGGCCACGAGCGCACCGACTGCCTCAACGTCGCGGCGTTCTGGATGGAACAGAAAGCGGACCGGTTCTTCGCGCCAATTCTACCGCTTATCCAGAGCGAGTGGGACGAGAAAACTTTCTCACACTGGCAAGCCACGCACGAGATCGATGTCGTCGTGACATCAAACGCGTTCCTGTCCCACGTCGAGGCCTGGGCGACGCGGCAGGGACGTGCGATCGGGAAGGATTTTCACCTCGTCAATGTGAACGTGCTCACGCCCGGCCGCACGACCGGCATTTTCCAAAACCCGGTGAACATCGGCATCACGGCCGCCCGGTTGGCGATCCAAAAAATCATGACGGACAATCGCGGCGCCCCACCCGTCCGCCATACCACGCTCACGCCCGGGCAATGGGTCGAAGGAGAAACCCTCGTCTCGATGACTCGGCAGGCGTAGGCGACGTATATCTATATATGTATATATAGCGGTGAACCCTCGCATCGTTTTCTTACCACGGATTCATCAAACCGGCTCGGATTTCGCCGGACGCAGCAACCAGTCTCTGAGGATTGGGGTTTTTGTAATCCGCGACGGATTGATCCCATCCGTGGTAAAAAAATGGGACGAATAAAGAAACGTGCCCCAAAACTATATATAATATATAGCTATATACCGGCCCGGCGGGCGGGCCTCGCGGCGGCGGGCGTGGCCAGCCGGATCGCCCCGTAGCCGAGCAGCGCCAGCACGGCGCTAACGGCCACGAACCAGTCGCCGTGCTCGACGAAGAAACTGTCCTTCCCAATCCAGCGGCGGTCGCGCGTGACGTTCACTGTCCGGGCGCCGCGGAAATAAACACTGCCCTCGTCGTTGACCATCACGCTGCGCGTGTTGCCGAACTCGTCGATCCAGCCGCTCCAGCCGCCGTTGCCGTCGCGCAACACCGGCCGACGTGTCTCCACGGCCCGCAGCACGGAGTGCGCCGCGTGCTGGTAGGCGGCCCCGCCTTGGCCGAACCAGCCGTTGTTGATGAGAACAAACAGCGCCTCCGCGCCCGACCGCACCGTCGAGCGCGCGAGCTGCGGATATATATCCTCATAGCAAATCAGCGGCCCCGCCACCAACGGGCCTGCGCGCAGCCGCAGCAGGAGCGGCGCCGGATCCTGGCCTGGCTGAAAATCGCCGCCGATCGGCACGAATTTATCGATCCAACCCAGAAGTGGCCGGAGCGGGACGAATTCGCCGAACGGCACGAGCTTCCGTTTGCTATAGTAAGCCGTCTGCACGCCCGCGATCGGGTCGACGAGAAACGCCCCATTATATCCTACCTCGTCTTTTTCGCCCTGATGGTCGAACGCGACCGACCCGAGCAGCAGCGGCGCGTGCGCCTCACGCGATATCGACTCCACAAATTGTTTCATGCCGGGATCGCTCCCGCGCACCGCCCACGGCGTCACCGCCTCTGGCCAGAGGATAAGATCCGGCGCCGAGGCGGCGGCCGCCATGGTCGTTTTCTGCAATATAGAAACGATCCCCCGCCCCTGCGAGGGATCCCACTTCACGGACTGCGGAATGAACGGCTGCACGAAGGCGATCCGCGCCAGCGGCACAGTATAGGGCTGCCGGTTGAACGCCTCCTGCACATGGATGCTCAGGCAGATCAACAGGAGAAACACCGCGAGAAAGAATTCCTGGCTGCGCTTGCGCAGTCCCGACTCGCCCTCGCGAAACAGCCGGTGCGCGTACGCCCCAAAGCCTATATTCATCCCCACGAGCACAAACGACACGCCGACCGCGCCGGTATATGAAGCCACCTGAAGTATACTCGCTCGTTCCCACTGACTCGCCGCGAGTGGCAGCCAAGGGAATCCGCCGAGCAGCCACGTGCGCGTCCACTCGATCAATACCCACGTCGCTGCGAGCCCGAGCATCGCCATCAGTCTCGTGAAAACCGGCCGCCCGAGCATGCGTGGCATCGTCCACCACGCCGCGAGATACCAAACCCCCACCCACGCGCCCACGATGGGGCCGAGCAAAAACAGACCGACCCACGTGACGTTGTGCAGCCAACCGAGCAATATAGTCCAGGCGACCGCCTGCGCGGCGAACATCGTCCCGACGAACACCCGGAATCGCGGCTGCAGGTACGCCCAGAAGATCCCGGGCACCAGCATCACGTAGGCGAACTCCGGCGCGTGAAACGGCGGAAAGGAAACAACCGCGAGCAGGATGGTCAGCAGAAACACCGCGCCGGCCACGACCAGCTCCTGATGCTGCTCCACAAAAGAAGGCCGGGGTGCGTACGGATCGGGCTCCGCCGGCAGGGATGATACAGGGTCGCTCACGGAGAAAAAGGGTTACGAATGATCAAAGGTATCTGGGGCCGACGAACCACCGGTCTGCGCACCGAATGAGCACGTTTCGGTCGGAATACCGCCTCGCCGCACCGGCGTGCGGCGATATATAGTCGAGCTCACCTGGCGCGAGGGGTCGCGAGACGCCGTGGGTGCACTTCCATATATAGCATGTCCCATATATACGGCAGTGCGCTTCTGGGGAAACGGCGCAGTCGCGGCGGCGATGGCCGCGCGACTCACGCGCCGTGGCAGTTCTTATATTTCTTCCCGCTCCCGCAGGGGCACGGGTCATTGCGCCCGACCTTGGGCAGTTCGCGCCGGATCGTGACCTTCGGCAGCTGCACCTCGCGCTCGGGTGCAGGCGCGGCCGCCGCGGCCGCGGGTCCCGGTACCGCCGGCTCGGCCTTCGTCGCCGCCGGGTTCGGCGCAGGCAGATCCGTCGGGCCCACGGCACGCGCCGTCCGGCTCAGCAGCGCCAGCATGTTTTCAAAGGACTCTATATTGGACGCGCTGCGGAACAACCCGGTGCAGATCTGCAGCCGCACATTGTTCATCAGCTCCTCGAAGTATTTATAGGCTTCGCCTTTATACTCCACGAGCGGGTCCTTCTGCCCGTAACTCCGCAGCCCGATGCTGCGGCGCAGCTCCTCCATCTCGGTCAGGTGTTCCTGCCAGTGGTGGTCGATCGCGTTGATGACTACGTAACGCTCGAGCGAGCCGAGCGCCTCGGGAATCTCCACGGACTCTTTCACCGAGTACGCTTTCTTCATGCGCTCGAGCACGTCGTGGGACAGCGCCACGGGATCATCCCCCGTGAAATCCTCCGCCCGAACGCCGATCGGAAAATGCGCATTCAGCCAACCGACCACGCTCTCAATCGAGGTCTGCGTCGCGCCGCCCTTTTCGCCGAACCCGGCAACCTGGAAACGCGTGAGCAACTCCTCCTCGACCTGCTCGAATATGATTTCCTTCGGACGCTCGGCGTGGATCGCGGCGTTGCGGATTCCGTATACGACCTCGCGCTGCTGGTTGAGGACGTCATCGTACTGCAGCAGCCGCTTGCGGATCGAATAATTCTGCTGCTCGACCTTTTTCTGCGCGCGACTCGATCGAGCGGTTCAGCCAG
Organism: uncultured Verrucomicrobiae bacterium; assembly: GCA_963800005.1. Classification (GTDB taxonomy): domain Bacteria; phylum Verrucomicrobiota; class Verrucomicrobiia; order Opitutales; family Opitutaceae; genus CAWCZH01. The sequence continues at coordinate 1,298,975 of CAWCZH010000006.1, read as the reverse complement.
CGGATGCTCGAGCTCCTCGCCCTCCTTCATCGAGCCCTCCATCAGCGCGAGGCGAGATTGCCCTGCAGGAAGCAGCCGCATGAGGTCGTCCTCCAGCGAGAGGAAAAACTTCGTCAGACCCGGGTCGCCCTGCCGCGAGCAACGGCCGCGCAACTGGCGGTCGACGCGGCGCGATTCGTGACGCTCGGTGCCGATGACGAACAAGCCGCCCAGTTCGCGGACTCCCTCGCCCAGTTTGATGTCGGTGCCGCGGCCCGCCATATTGGTGGCGATAGTGACTGCGTTGCGCTGACCGGCGCGGCGAGACGATCTCGGATTCCTGCTGGTGAAACTTGGCGTTCAGCACCGTATGTATTACGCCGGTGCGCTTGAGCATCCGCGAGAGCACCTCGGAGGCCTCGACAGATACGTGTGCCGACGAGCACGGGCTGGCCCTTTTTATGCGCGCCCTCGATCTCGCGCACCACCGCGGCATATTTGTCGCGGCGCGTCTTGAATATAGAGTCGTTGCGGTCGATGCGGATGCCCGGCTTGTTCGTCGGGATGACCTGCACCGATAAACGGTATATATCGTTGAACTCCGTCGCCTCGGTTTCCGCGGTGCCGGTCATGCCGGCGAGCTTTTCATACATCCGGAAATAATTCTGGATCGTGATCGTCGCATACGTGCGCGTCTCGCGCTCGATATTCACGCCCTCCTTAGCCTCGACGGCCTGGTGGAGGCCGTCGGACCAGCGGCGGCCCGGCATGACGCGACCGGTGTTCTCGTCGACGATCATGACCTTGCCCTCCTGCACGACGTACTCGACGTCGCGTTCATAGAGCGAGTACGCGCGGAGCAGCTGCGAGATTGCGTGGATCTCCTCCGAGACCTCCGCGTAGCGCTGCTGAGAGGCGAGTTTTTTCGCCTCGCGCTCCTCGGGCGTGAAATGGGTGTCCTTGTCGAGGTCTGAAAACTCCGTGGCGAGATCGGGCAGCACGAATGCGTCGGGGTTGTCCGGGCGCAGGCGGTTGCGGCCGATCTCGGTGAGGTCGGCCTGGTGCTGGCGCTCGTCGATGACGTAATAGAGATTCTCCTTCAGTCGGTAGAGCTCGTCCTTGTTGAGGTCCGAGTTCATTTCCGTCTCGACCTTGTCGAGCAGCTTCCGCCACTCGGCATTTTCCATCAGCCGGAGCAGCTGCTTGTTCTTCGGATGCCCCATCTTTACCTGCAGCATCTTGCGGGCGGCGGTGTCGCGATTCTCGTTCGTGAGATCGGGCTTTTCGAGCGCCTCCCGGGCCTCGCCGATGATGCGATTACAGAGCCGCGTCTGTTCATTAACCAGTTGGTCAACGGGCGGCCGGAGTCGCGTGAACGGCTGCTCGCGCTCGATCGGTGCCGGGCCGGAAATAATCAGCGGCGTGCGTGCCTCATCGATCAGGATCGAATCAATTTCGTCGACGATACAGAACCAGTGGTCGCGCTGGACCTGATCCTCCTTGCGCGTGGCCATGCCGTTGTCGCGGAGGTAATCGAAGCCAAATTCGCTGGCGGTGCCGTACGTGATATCGCGACCATACATCACATGGCGCTCGGCCGGCGGCATCTGCTGTTGAATACAGCCGACGCTGACGCCGAGGAATGTATAGAGGTGACCCATCCACTCCGAGTCGCGGCGCGCGAGGTAGTCGTTGACCGTGACGAGCTGGGTGTTCCGACCCGTGAGCGAGTTGAGATAGAGCGGAAGCGTGGAGACGAGAGTCTTGCCTTCGCCGGTCGCCATTTCCGCGATGCGGCCCTGGTGAATCGCCATGCCACCGATGAGCTGCACATCGAAATGCACCATGTCCCACGTGAGCATGTGATCGCACACCATGATGGGGCGGCCAACCAGCCGGCGGGCGGCATTTTTCACCGTCGCAAATGCCTCGGGCAAAAGCTGATCCAGAGTTTCGCCGGCCTTGAAGCGAACGCGAAACTCGTCGGTCTTCGCGCGCAATTGCTCCTCGGTGAGGGACTGGTAGGACGTCTCGAGTTCGTTGATGCGCGCGACCGTGGGCCGGGCCTTTTCCAGGAACTTTCTATAGTGCCGCCCGGAGAAACGTTTGAACAAAAGTGACAACATGAAGGGTGAGGACCGTAGTCCGGCGCGAGGCATTGGCAAATGACAAATGCCGCGGCGCGTGAAGGGGCTAACAGGGTTGGCAATCAGTGCTTTTTACCACGGGTGCCGGGTGCCGTCCCGATTGCGCGACGGCTCGACCGAGTAGAATAGCCGAGGTTGGCCGGAGAGCAAATCTGCCGAATGACCGAAGATATAGCAGCCGAACCGAGATTTCGACGAACCGATTCGGTGCCGGATTTCGGGTCCGCCAACCGAAAGCGGCGATATATATATGCCAATATATCCGGCTACGCGGACGGCGCGAAGGCGCGCTCGGCTGCTTCCGGTCGCGAGGAAAACGCGTGCCGAAGCGGACCTCGGCGATCGCCTATTCCTGCGGCGTCGCGCGCTCGAATTTTTTCCAGTTATCCACCAACGCATGCACGACCGGAGCACCGGCCGCGTAGGCCGCTTCCAGAGCGGGCCCCATGCCCGGATATTCCGCGACCATGCTCTCGGCGGCGCTTTGCCCCGGCGGCGGCATGGAGAAATTGCTCCCGGTCCGCAGCACGAGCACGCGTTGGAAATCCACGCGCTTCATCCCATCGAGCCGGCTGAGCGCGGCGCATAATCCCTGGTCCTCCATATTGGTCATCGCGCAGATTCCGGCGCCATCCGTATATAGTTTCGTCCAATCCTCCGCCCACTGCTGCATGACCGCTCCATGCCAGTAGCGACAGGAACCAAAGCTGTCTCCGAGCAGCACTCGCGGCGGCGCCAGTGCGAGTGGGAAGCCTATATATAGCGCGCGGTGCGCCGCGGCCGCCGGCGAGTCCTTCAGCGCTATATTCTTCGTCATTTGGTACGCCCACGCCACGAGCGCGGGATTCAGCGTCCACTGCATTGGCTTCGGAGCCCACGGTGGAATCACGGGCTTCGTCAGCGGGCTCTTGTTTCCCAGCGCCATGATGCCGTACGGCCAATCCTTCGGCGCCTCCTTCGGATCGATTTCATATGCGATATCGCCGTCGATGACATGTCGCGCCCACGCGGCGCTGCCCTCGGAAGCCACATGTGGATTCACGCCGGCAATGCCGTTGATGAGCCAATAGGAATGTGAAAGGTCGAAGCGCGGATCGAGGGCGAGCGCCATGATCTGGTTGCCCGATCGGACGGTGGTCCCGGAGACGACACCATATATACCGTTCGCGTTGTAACGCACCGGGTGGTCCAGCCCCGGAACGACGATCGTGCCCTCGAGCTTTTCGCGTTCGGCCCAGTACTGAAACTCGCCGGGAGTATCGCCCGTGTCCGCGCCGACCTCGAACGTGGCGACCACGATCACCCTTGGCCGGATCAACTCCGCGGCGGTTGCCAAGCTCCCTGTCGAACCGAGCCCGCCCAAGCCGCCCAGTATATAGAAGCATGCGCGGAAAATTCTCATGTGCAGAAAAATGCAGCAAGTATGCCAACGGGTCCGACGCTACTCCGAGCGGCGGTCCATCGGCCTTTCCCTGATCGTTTCGGAACGCGTGACGCCGCGCTCGCCAAGCGCTTGCGATTCCGGCTTAGTTTAACGTTCCTACCATGCGCATTCTCATCACCGGCGGCGCCGGCTTTCTCGGATCCCATCTCAGCGAGCGACTGCTCAACGACGGCCACGAGGTTATCGTCATCGATAATCTGTTCACCGGTCGCAGGCAGAACATTGCGCACCTGCTGAAAAATGAGCGCTTCGAGTTCGTCCGCCATGACGTCATCGATCCCTTCAAGTTCGAGGTCGACCAGATCTACAACCTGGCTTGCCCCGCCTCCCCGCCGCACTACCAATATAATCCGATCAAGACGATCAAGACATCGGTGATGGGCGCAATCAACTGCCTCGGCCTGGCGAAGCGCATCCGCGCCCGCGTTTTCCAAGCGAGCACAAGCGAAGTATATGGCGACCCGCAGGTCCATCCGCAGCCGGAAAGCTATTGGGGTAACGTCAATCCCATCGGCAAACGCTCCTGCTACGACGAAGGGAAGCGCTGCGCCGAGACGCTGTTCTTCGACTATCACCGCGAAAACAAGGTCGATATCCGCGTCATCCGCATCTTCAACACCTACGGGCCGCGCATGCACGAGGCCGACGGCCGCGTCGTCTCGAACTTCATTGTGCAAGCCCTGCGCGGCGACGACCTGACGATCTATGGTGACGGCTCGCAGACGCGGTCGTTCTGCTATGTCGACGACCTCATCGAGGGCTTCGTGCGCTTTATGAACCAGACGGAAATCGTCGGCCCGCTGAACTGCGGCAACCCCGGCGAATTCACGATGCTCCAGCTGGCCGAGCTGACGTTGAAGCTCGTCGGCGGAAAATCAAAAATCGTGCACCGCCCTTTACCCGCGGACGACCCGAAGCAACGCCGCCCGGATATTACGCTGGCGAAAAAGCACCTCGGCAACTGGGAGCCGAAGATCCCGCTCGAAGAAGGCCTCAAGCGCACGATCGAATACTTCCGCGGCAAAGTCTGATCCGGCCACGGTGGCGCCGCGCGCGGGGGCGGCGCAAAGGGTATTCGGGTATTTTTTTAACCACGGATGGCATCAAGCCATCCGGATGGCACTGGCGCGACCTGAGTGCGACTATGCAGTATATATCATACACAATATAGATTCACGCAGGTTCCACCCGGCCCTTCGCGGTCTATATTGCCGGCTATATACGCATATCTGCTCCGACGAAATTCGCGCCGGTCTGGTGCAATCCGTGGTCAAAAAACCCTTCGAACACCCTATCCGCTATCGGCAATTATCCCCGCGTGAATATATGATTATACTACGCCTCCCGCGCCTCGTAGCGAGCGATCCAGGCGAGGTGCCACGAGCCGAAGTCGCCGCTCTCGAGGTGCGCCCGGGCCTGCGCCATGAGGTCGAGGTAGAAATGCAGGTTGTGCAGCGTGAGCAGCGTGCAGCTTAATATTTCTCCCGCGATCGTCAGATGACGCAGATACGCCCGCGAGAAATTGCGACATGTATAGTTGTCCAGTCCCTCGACAATCGGGCGCGGGTCCGCGCGGAATCGCTCGTTGCGCAGGTTCATCGGCCCGTCTGGCGTGAAGACGAGGCCGTTGCGCGCGACGCGCGACGGGAGCACGCAGTCAAACATATCCACCCCGAGCGCGATCATTTTCAACAGCTGCGGCGGCGTGCCCAGCCCCATGGTATATCGAGGCTTGTCCCGCGGCAGCCAAGGCGTGGTCGCAGCGACTTGCTTTAGCATTTCCGGTTCCGGCTCGCCGACGCTGACGCCGCCGACGGCGTATCCGGGAAAATCCAACGCGCCCAGCGACTCCGCGGCCTCGCGGCGCAGGTCATCAAATGTTGAGCCCTGCGCGATCGCGAACACGTGATGCCCGGCACCGAGAAAACCATTCTCACTCGCAATCTCGCGGCAGCGTTTCGCCCAGCGATAACTGCGGGCCACGGCTTCGGCGCAGGCGTCGCGCGGACACGGCCACGGCGGACATTCATCGATCACCATTGCTATATCGCTGCCGAGATTTTTCTGGATCATCATCACCTCCGTCGGCCCCAGAAAAATTTGTTTTCCGTCGAGGTGAGATTGAAACGCCACGCCCGCGTCACTGATCTCGCGCAACTTCGCCAACGAAAAAACCTGAAAGCCGCCGCTGTCCGTCAGGATCGGGCCATCCCAGCCCATGAATCGATGCAGGCCGCCGAGGTCGCGGACGAGTTCGCTGCCCGGACGCAGGTTCAGATGGTAGGTATTCCCTAATATAATTTGCGCGCCGATCTCGTGGAGGTGCGCGGGCGTGAGGGACTTGACGGTGCCCTGCGTGCCGACCGGCATGAAGATCGGCGTTTCGATCGTGCCGTGGCGCGTGCGCAGCCGACCACGTCGGCCCGCGGTCGCTGTATCCGTCTGCAATAAATCGAAATGCTCAGCCATGTGTATCCACCCTAGCCCTACGCTTGACCCTGCTGTCAATCCGCGGGATGCTGGGAGAACGTGCTGCTCGTAATCGACAACTACGATTCGTTCACCTTCAACCTCGTCCAGTACTTCGGGCAGCTGGGCGTTACCCAGCGGATTTTTCGCAACAACGAGATCACGCCAGCCGAAGCGTTGCAGTTGAATCCCGACCGCGTGCTGCTCTCACCCGGCCCGTGCTCGCCGGCCGAAGCGGGCGTTTCGCTCGAGATGATTCGCGCGTTCGCCGGCGTGAAACCGATCCTCGGAGTCTGTCTCGGACACCAGTCCATCGGGCATTTCTTCGGCGGTAATGTGATCCGGGCGGACCGCATGATGCACGGGAAGACCTCGCCGATCCTGCATCGCAATACCGACGTTTTCAACGGCATGCCCCAAGGCTTCGCCGCGACGCGTTATCACTCGCTGTTGGTCGAGCGAAAGACGTTTCCCTCCGAGTTGGAAATTACGGCCGAAACCGCCGAGGGCGAAGTCATGGGTCTGCGCCACCGCACGCTACCCATCTGGGGCGTGCAGTTTCACCCGGAGTCCATTGCCACCGAAGGCGGCATGAAAATCCTCCAAAACTTTTTGACGCTCAACTAACCCCGTATGCGTTGCCCGAAATGTACCTCGATTGAGGACAAAGTGATCGACTCGCGGATCAGCAAGGAAGGCAGTTCGATCCGCCGCCGCCGCGAATGCCTCGAATGCGGCAATCGTTTCACGACGACCGAAATGCTCGTGCGCGATGGAATCACTGTCTTGAAACGGGATGGCCGGCGCGAGGAGTTCGATCGCGAGAAACTCATCCGCGCCGTGCGATCCGCGTGCCACAAACGGCCCGTCGACCTCGAGCAGATCACGATGCTGGTCGAGGATACGATCGACGCGCTCGAGGCGCGCTTTGAGAGCGAGATCCCGTCCGTCGCGATCGGCGCCGCGGTCATGCAACGGCTGCGCACCGTAGACCAGGTCGCGTATGTGCGCTTTGCCAGTGTCTATAAGGAATTCCGCGACGTCTCCAGTTTCGTCGACGAGATCAGCACCCTGAACAAGGTGAAACCCGGCCAGCGCTGACGTATCCGGAAAACGGATACAGCGGGCGCGGCGGGGGAAGCGGGCGGTGCGAGACCGCGGTGCGGCCGAGACGGCGAGAAGGCGGATCCATACCTATATATATCTAGATAGATAGATATATGACGGTCGCCTCGGGAACGACTGAGGCAGCTCATGATGATATATCTTTACAGCTGTTATATATAAGGTCACGTGCGTCGCCGCCGACGTTCGCCCGCACATCGGTGCTGGCTCGCCTGCATCGGCCGCCGCGCCGGTCGCGCACGGGTGACCGTGGCGCCACAAAATTTCTGGTTGCATGGGTCGGCGGCGTGTTCCTCGTTTCGACGGTGGTCAAACCCCCTCCTCGTCCGCCCGGACTTTCACCGACCGAGCTTCGCCGGCTCCACCAGGTGAATGCTCTCTTTTCGCACGTGACGGGACACGATCTCTATCTCGCCCAGCAGATCGCGAACGCCATCACGTTCAGCCTCGACGAACACGCCGCACAGACGAGCGCCTCGCCGGAGCTGGCGGAGAAATATGATGTCGCCTTCAACGCCGCCGCCGCTCACCTCCTCGCGAAATTGTTTTCGGCTGAGCCGGCACGTGGGTTTTTTCACTGGGACGCCGCTCTCAGTCCCGAGTCCGCCACGCCGCTTTTTGCCCGCGCCGAATTAATGGCCGGCTTAAAGGGCCTGACGCCCTATTCCGAAGCCACGCTGCTCGTTACCAATCTGCGCCCCGCGTTGATCCCGGCCACCCGGCGCGCCTCGCCCCGCCGTCGCCGCGAATATGAAGAGGCCCTCAGCTTCATCCGAGCCCTCACCGCCGCGCGCACCCGCCGGAGTGCAAATCTCCAGCTGCTGTTCCTTTGATATATCCACCCGTGGCGCGGCCCCGGCGCCGAGCCGCTGCAGCATATTCATATAACGCCAGATCAAATCCCGCCACCATGCCTGAACCAAAGACGCTGTTCCAAAAAATCATCGACCGGGAAATCCCCGGGCGCATCGAGTTCGAGGACGACCGCTGCATCGTCCTCCACGACATCGCTCCCCAGGCGCCCGTCCACCTGCTCATTATTCCGAAGCGTCTCATCCCGCGGATCAGCGCCAGCGCACCGGCCGACGAGGCCGATCTCGGGCACCTGCTCGTCGTCGCCGGACAACTCGCGAAAAAACTCCAGCTCGCCGATGGATTTCGCCTCGTCGTCAACAGCGGCCGGCACGCCTCGGAAACGATTCCGCACGTGCACGTCCACCTGCTGGCCGGCCGACAGATGACCTGGCCACCCGGCTGACGTTCACCGCCGAGCGACCGGAGCCGCCGCGGCTCCGCGCCGTATCCGGTTTTGCACTACGCTGTATCCGTTTTCCGGATACAGGCGTATCCAGATTTCCACTACGCTGTATCCACTTTTCAACTACGCGCCTCGAACGAGCCATCCGCCCGCTTGCCGATGAGGCGCTTGAGTTCGAGCATCATCAGCGTCGACGAAATTTCCGCGGACGTCATTCCCGTCAGCCCGGCGAGCGCGTCCGGTGTTAATATAGCGCCGCCCGCGAAGCTCGCGAGAACCGTGGCCTCGGTGTTGGTGAGGTTGGCCGGGCGGCCGGCGGCGACGTCAGCAGGTCGAGCGGCGATTGGCGCGGGGTGCAGCCCTTCGAGGTAATTGAGCTCGGAGAGCACGTCGTCGACGCTCGAGAGCAACGTCGCCCCGTCGCGAATCAGTTGATGGCAACCCGCGCTCGTCGGCTGGTCGATACGCCCGGGCACCGCGAAAAGTTGCCGGCCCTGCTCGCCGGCAAATCGCGCAGTGATCATCGCGCCGCCGCTCACATCGCTCTCCACCACGATCACCGCCTGGCTCATGCCGGCGACGATGCGGTTGCGCATCGCGAACGACTGCTTGTCGGCGCGACGGCTGAACGGAAATTCCGACAGCACCGCGCCCGCTGCCTCGATCCGCCTATATAGATCGAGATTCTCGGGGGGATATATCAAGTCAATGCCCGTCCCTAGGACCGCCGCGGTTTTCCCGCCGACCGACAACGCGCCCTCGTGCGCCGCCGTGTCGATGCCACGCGCGAGTCCGCTGACTATACAGAAGCCCAGCCGCGCGAGCTCCGCTCCCAGCTTCTTCGCTGTGGCCTGGCCATAGAGTGTTGTCCGACGCGAACCCACAATCGCGATGCAGGGCGCGCCGAATTCGTATCCACCTTTTCGATACAACCCGATCGGCGGATCGTGGATCTCGCGGAGAAGCGGTGGATACGCCGGGTTCTGCGCGGTGATGAATGTGGTCGCGGCGCGGGCCATGCGCTCCTCCTCGCGCGCGAGGTCGAAATGGTCTTCCCAATTTTCGAGCGTGGACCGGATAGCCGGCCCCACGCCGCGCACGCTCTCCAGCCGCGACGCCGTCGCCGAAAAAATCGCGCGCGGGTCCTGGCCCAGTTCGACGAGCAGGCGGTTGAGCGTGATGGGCCCGATATTCGGCAGCGCGTTTAATATAAGAAACGCCTGCGTCTCGCTCAGCTCACGGCTCATTCGCCCACTCTCGAAGCGCAATCGGCAGAAAGTCGAGCAGTTGAGTGACTTGCACCGAGGTCTGACCGTGCTGCCGCGCGAGAAAATTTGCCGCGGCACCGTGCCAGACCACCGCGCGCGCCGCCGCCAGCAACGGGTCGTCCGGCGTCTGCGCCAGCAGCCCGCCAGTCAAACCGGAAAGCAGGTCACCACTCCCGCCGCGCGCCAGCACCGGTCCGCCGAAGAAACTATGATATATACAACCGCCGGCACACACCCGGGTCGTCGGCCCCTTCAGCGTGACCACGCGTCCGCGCTTCCGCGCATATTCGCGCAACCCCGTGTCACCGGCCAGCCGCGCAAACTCGCCCGCATGTGGCGTCACGATCAACGTGCCCTTGCAAGCGGCTACCAGAGCCGGTTGCAGGGCATCGGCGTCCAGCACGACGGGCACCGGCGAATCGCCGACGAGCTCCTCGACCGCGGCCAATGTATCTGCCGCGCGACCGAGCCCGGGGCCGATCACGAGAGCCGTGGCTCGTTTCCAGCGCTCGCGGATGAGGTGCTCACCGGCGGGCGAAAGATTTCCCTCGGGCCCCTCGGGCCATGCGACCCACATGGCCTCGGGTGCACGCGCGGCGTAAGCGGGCACGAGCGACGCCGGCGCGAAGGCCGTCACCAAACCCGCCCCGCTGCGCAGCGCCGATAAGACGCACATCAACACCGCGCCAGGATAACCGCGCGATCCACCGACCACGAATATATGACCATAGGTCCGCTTGTCGGAATGCATGGGACGCAATCTCGCGAGCGGCTCCAGCAGCCGCGTCGTAAGCACGCGGTCGCTCGCGCGAGGCAGCGCACCGTCTGGAAAAAATCCGAGATCGAGAAAGCGCACGCGGCCGGCCGAGGCGAGATCCAGGAGCGGCGCCTTGATCGAACCCGTCGCATAAGTGAAATCCGCCCGGAACGCATCCGCCTCCGCGAGACCGCTCGGCAGATCCACCGCGGCCCGCAAGCGCACCGTCGCCGCGTTGACGCGTTTTAATATAGCGCTGACCGCTTGCGGGAGCGGCGGTCGAAACTGAAAACCAAAGATGCCGTCGAGTGCGACTTCATATAGCGCCGCCTCGTCGATCGCGCGGAGCAGTGTCACCCGGTCTCCCCCGGCCTGCACCAGATCCTGGTGCGCCCGGCGCGCCAGCGGTCGCAACGTGAGTGCTCCGAATATAAAAAGCAGATCCGCTCGAGCGTGGGGAAATTTCTGCAGCAGCGACCGCGCGGCGATCAACGCATCCCCGCCATTGTGGCCCTTGCCGACGAGCACCAGAATCCTGGCGGCATCCGGCCAAGGACCCGTCTCCGAAAAATCGCGGAGCACGGCCACTGCGACCGCCTCGCCAGCCCGCTGCATGGCGGTCCACTCGGCTGCTTCATCGCCGGCGAAAAGTTTTTTTTCCCAGCGCGCGTTTTCCTCGACGCTGACAACGGGGGCGGTGCAGGGCAGGAGATTCACGGATGAGGCGTTGGCGTCGGAGCGGGCCCACTGCCGCCGACGGATTCGCGGGCGGCCTCGACCACCGCTTTCCAATCCGCGGCCGTCTTTTCATTTTCCCACTCCTGATGCTGCTGGAACGTCTCGGTGAACCGGAGGGGCGACTCGGAAGTCACACCATGCGTCAGGATCGGACGCGTCAGTCGCGAGATGGAACGGAAGAAATAATTCGAGCCGGAACGAAAGACTTCATAGCAGTCGGAAAAATCCTTCGTGCGAGGATCCCAGAGAGCAACCTCGGTGAAGTCGTGGTCCCACACTGCATATTTCCCCCATTCGGCGAAGACGGCTTCGATCGTGTTAAAACTCGGCGTCTCGGGAACGCGCGGCAGCGGAGTCGGTGTGGGTGTGTGCACCGTGAGCACCGGCGGTGGCGGCGGGCTGCTCGGCAGGGCGAGCACGAAGGCCGCGCCAATCACGAACCCGAGCATCACCCACGACGGAATCTGCGAGGGCCGCTTGGGCCGCACTGGGGCATTCTGCTCTTCGGATTCCTCCATGGTCAAAGTGTGGGACAAAAATTCGCTAGTCGCGCTCGGGACGCAATAGACACGCCGGGAAGCACACAGGAACTGAACTTTGAGCGGAAGAGAAGTTACGCAAACGAAGACCGAGCGAACATTCCGCCCCGCCGGCTCCGGCGACTCGATCAAAAACGGCAGGGCACCTGGCGAAAAGTCCCGCCGGCTCATCTCCGGAGCGCACGGCCGCGTTGGAAAATGCTGCGCGCTACACCCGCCGCATTTCGCGAAAGGATACATCTATGGGCCCGGTTCGCCCGCGGGGGAACGGCGGACCGTTTCAAGCTTTATGAGTCCAACTATATAGCGGAACTCGGCATTCCGCGCCCATACTCCCGCTCAGCCTCGGCGCGCCCGGGAGAAGGAGCCCGTGCTATATACTTGCCGACGCCGGCTCCGTCACACGCGGACGAGGGCGGCGACGGCCATCGCGGCGACGTCCGTGTGGGACAGGCTGACGAGCAGGTGCGTCGCGCCGACGCGGGCCAGCAGGGCGGCGCCCTTTTCATCGAGACGCACCAGCGGCTCGTGTCGCTCGCCGTGATAGATCGAGGCGGATTTCCAGCCGAACTCCGCGCCGATTCCCGTCGTGAACGTTTTCGAGATCGCCTCCTTGGCCGCCCAGCGCGCCGCCAGGTGGAGATACGGGTGCCGCCGGCCCGAGCAGTAGGCGCGCTCCTCCTCGGTATATACTCGATCGAGAAAACGTTCGCCGTGCCGCTCCAGGACCTCGCGAATCCGACGCACCTCGACGAGGTCACACCCAAGCCCAATCAGGATGCCTCCCGGCGGCAGCGCGAGGTTCATACTGCAAAAACCCCGGCCAAGGCACGTGTATCCGATTTATGAATACGGGAGAAGCAGGCCGGTGTTTTGAGGAGCGGGCCCTGAGCTGAGTCCCGGCTCATGGATTCATCCGCGCCTTCATCTCGCGGACGGCCTCGGCCAGGCCGCTATACAGCGCGCGGCTCAGGATGCTATGGCCTATATTAAGTTCGTGCAGGTGAGGCACGGTCTGCACCTCCGCTATATTAATATAGTTGATGCCATGGCCGGCGTTCACGACGAGGCCGCGGGTGTGCGCGCCGACCGCACCGAGCCGCAGGCGCTGAAATTCCGCCGCGCGGCGCGCGCCGTAATACGCGTTCGCATAAGCTCCGGTATGTAGTTCGACGAATGGCGCGCCCGCCTGCGCCGACGCCTCGATCTGCACCTCATCCGGATCAATAAAGAGACTCGCCTGAATTCCGGCCGCGTTCATCGCCTCAACGCACGCACGCACGCGCTCACGCCCGCCGACGACATCCAAGCCGCCCTCCGTCGTGATCTCCTGGCGGCTCTCCGGGACAATACAAACGAAGTCCGGCTTCAACTTCAGCGCAAAGGCCGTCATCTCGGGCGTGCACGCCATCTCGAGATTGAGCCGCGTGCTGATACTTTCCCGCAGGCGCCAGACGTCCCGCTCCTGGATATGACGGCGGTCCTCGCGCAGATGCACGGTGATGCCATCGGCGCCCGCGTGCTCCGCGAGCAATGCCAGTGTGACCGGATCCGGCTCGACCGCACCGCCCGTGGTCGCGCTTGCGCCACGGTAACGCGCCTGCCGAAGCGTGGCCGCGTGGTCGATATTTACGCCGAGAAGGAGCATGGACGAAAAGTGAAGCAAACTTCCGTGGGACAGGAAATGAGGAAAACACGCCGGAATTTTCCGCTTTCGGATTCGCTGGATTCTCCTTTCCCTTGGGAAATGGAATCGCCTGCGCCGAGTCGCGAGAATCTCTGGGTCAATCTCATCTGCAATGTTGGGTTGCCGACGCTGGTCCTGACGAAGCTCAGCGGCGAACACGCGCTCGGCCCGGTTTGGAGCCTGGTCGTCGCCCTCGCGTTCCCCGTCGGCTACGGTATATATGATTTTGCCAAGCGGCGTCGCGCGAACTTTGTCTCGATCCTTGGATTCGTCAGCGTGCTCTGCACCGGCGGGCTCGGTTTATTAAAGGCGAGTGCGCTGTGGTTTGCGGTCAAGGACGCGGCCATTCCCGCCTTGATCGGCGGAGCCGTGCTGACCTCGCTGCGCTCGAAGACGCCGCTCGTGCGCGAATTTTTTTATAATGAGCAGATCATCGATGTGCCGCGCGTGGATGCGGCCCTGGTTGAGCGAGGGCAGATGCCCGCTTTCAACCGCCTGCTCGCGCGCTCGAGCGTCTGGCTCGCGCTCGCATTCCTCGTGAGCAGCGTGCTGAATTTCTTTCTCGCGCGTCACCTGCTGAAAAGCCCCCCGGGGACGCCGGCGTTCAACGACGAACTCGGCCATATGCACGCGTTGAGCTGGCCCGTCGTCGCCCTGCCCTGCATGGCTGTCATGATGTTCGCGATTTGGCGGCTGATCAGCGGCCTGGGGACGCTGACCGGCCTGACGACCGACGAGATCTTCCGGGCGCCCGAGCCCAAGAAGAGCGCCTGACGCGCGATCCGCTATATAACGCGTCCGGAAGTCGCCGTCGCTATATTAAATGAACGGATAGGTCAAACCGACCACGCGACCCAACATCAATCGGGCTTATATGACGCGGCGCGCCGCTGGGCGGCTCAACCGCGCTGCGCGATCGGAACGTAATCCCGCCGGGCCGGCCCGAAATAGAGCTGACGCGGACGATAGATGCGGCCCTTGGGATTGGCCGCGACCTCGCGCCAGTTGGCGATCCAACCCGGTGCGCGGCCGATCGCGAATACCACGGTGAACATATTCACCGGGATCCCGAGCGCGCGCATGATAATGCCGGAATAAAAATCGACGTTCGGATAAAGTTTTCTCGAGAGGAAATAATCATCCTTCAGCGCGGCCTGCTCGAGGTTCTTGGCAATCGCGAGCAGTGGGTCGTCGATCCCGAGCTTCGCGAGCACCTCGTCGCAGGCCTTGCCAATGATCTTCGCGCGCGGGTCGAAATTCTTATATACCGCGTGGCCGAATCCCATCAGCCGGTTGCTCTTGCTTCCGGATTTCGCCGCCGCAATGAAGCGGGTGCCATCGTCGCCCTCGTCGTGGATCGACTGCAGCATCTGCATCACGGCCGCGTTTGCGCCACCGTGGAGCGGGCCGGACAAAGCGCAAATACCAGCGGAGAGCGAAGTGAAAAGGTTCGCAGCGCTCGAGCCCACCATCCGCACCGTCGACGTGGAACAGTTCTGCTCGTGATCGGCGTGGAGGAGCAGCAGCAGGTTGAGCGCACGCGCGATCTCGGGCTCGGCGACGTAATCCTTGTACGGCTCGGAGAACATCATGTGCAGGAAGTTCTCGCAGAACGGCAGCTCCTGCTTCGGGAAGATATAGGGCAGGCCCTTCTGGTAGCGATAGATCATCGCCCCGATCGTGCGGATCTTCGACATCGCCATCGCTGCAGCCAGATCGAAGCTCGCCAGGTCCTTCTCGAAATTGTTCGTCGCGAGGTGCGGGTAATGCGCGGCCAGCGAAGCCACGATCGAGGACAGCATTGCCATCGGCGGCGCATCCTTCGGGAAACCCTCGAAGATCTTCTGCATCTGCGTCTCGATCGCCGCGTTCTTGCGCAGCGCCAGTCCGAAATCCTTCCGCTTGCGCACCCGTCGGCAGCTCGCCGTATATCACGAGGTAGGCCGTCTCGACGAAGTCGCTGTTCTGCGCCAGCTGCTCGATCGGGTAACCGCGGTGACGCAACATGCCGTTTTCGCCGTCGAGAAATGTAATCTGGCTCTCGCACGACCCCGTGTTGCCGTAACCCTGGTCGTACGCTATATATCCGGTGGCGGCGCGAAGCGTGCGCGCGTCGAACGCTTTCTCACCTTCGGTGCCGACCATCACCGGGAAGGCATATTCCTTATCATCGAGCTTCAGGGAAGCGGTGGTGGCCATATCGCACGAGGGAACCGGAAACCCCGTGGGTGGCAAAGGAAAGTTTCCCGAACGTGACCGGGCCCCCGAAAAATTAGCCGTCCGCACGCGGCGCGTTAGCACCGCTGACGGGCTACCGCCGCGCCGCCGAGCTGATCCCCGCACCAGAACCGACGCTGCCGCCCGCGAGATCGGCGAAGTTTTGATAAATCTGCAGGCCCTTCGCCTGGCTTTTCTCCGGGTGGAACTGCGTCGCAAAGCATTGCCCGCGCCCGACCGCCGCGCAAAACGTGCCACCGTAATCGCACTCCGCGAGCACCGCCGCGGAATCGTCCGGCACGCAGTGAAAACTGTGCACAAAATAAAACGTCTCGCCCATCTCCCGCAAACCGGTCGCCAAGGGCGAGTTTCGCTGCACGAACGTTATATCATTCCAGCCCATGTGCGGAATCTTCAACTCAGGTGGCCGGCGGAATTTTTTCACCTGCCCCGAAAAAATCCCTAGTCCCGCGACCCCACCCTCCTCCGAATAATCGAACAGGGCCTGCATCCCGAGACACACGCCGAGAAACGGCCGGTCGTCCCGGATCCAGCCGCGAACGGAATCGTCGAGATTCGAAGCGCGCAGCGATGCCACACAATCGCGCAACGCTCCGACGCCTGGAAGCACGAGTCCCACCGCCGCGCTCGCCGCCAACTCCTGCGGCGTGCGAACGACATGGGCGACCGCGCCCACGGTTTCGAGGGCCTTGGTGACACTGCGCAAGTTGCAGATCCCACTATCGATGACGGCGATGGTCGGCATGGCTATATACTTACCCTACGCGGATTCCCCGCGACGGCAAATGGCTATATCTTACCCTTGGTCGACGGCAGAAGGTCCGCCGCCCGCGGCTCGATTTGCGTAGCTTGATCGAGCGCCCGTGCCAGCCCCTTGAAAATCGCCTCGGCAACGTGGTGCGGCTCCTCGCCATATAATATATGAACATGGAGGTTCGCCCCGAGCGCGTTGCTGAACGCCCGGCAGAATTCCTTCACGAGAATGATATTGAAGTCGCGGACAAACATCGTCGGCGCCCCGGCTTCATATACGAGATGCGGTCGGCCGCCGACATCGACGACGACGCGCGCCAGCGACTCATCCATGGGCAGCAGGAAAAACCCGTAGCGCTTGATCCCAATCTTTTCGCCCAACGCCTCACGAAATGCCTGCCCGAGCACGAGGCCGACGTCCTCCACGGTGTGATGATAATCCACCTCGGTATCGCCCTTCGCGTTGACGGTGAGATCGAAGAGGCCGTGCTTCGCGAACAGCGTCAGCATATGATCGAAGAACGGAACTCCCGTTTCGATCTTCGAAACGCCGCGGCCATCGATCGCGAGGGTCAGCACGATATCGGTCTCCGCCGTGCGGCGGGAAACCGTTGCTATACGTTCGGATTTTTTTGCCATGCGTCGAGGGATTGCTGGAGAACGAGCATCTCGTCGTCCGTGCCGACGCTGATCCGCAGAAACGAAGCGGTCAAGGCATGGCTCGGGAAGTACCTCACCAGCACGCGGTGAGCGAACAGGAAGTCATAGGCCGATTTGGCGATCGCCGGACCGATCTGGCCGCTGGCATCGCGCGGCTCAGTGAACAGGAAATTTGACTGCGAATCATACGTAAACCAGCCGCGCCGGTCGCGGAGGATGCGGGCATTTGCGTCGCGCGTGTCCCGGATTCGCTGTATGATTCCACTATAGTAAACGGGATCACCGAGTGCGGCGACGGCTGCGGCCTGTGAGAGCCGGTTGACATTATAGCTGTCGCGCACGCGATCGAGCAGGTCGATAATTTGAGGATCGCCCAGCGCATAACCGACGCGGATTCCGGCGAGCGCATACGCCTTCGAGAGTGTGCGCACGACCACGAGTTTCGGAAAATCCGCGAGCAGCGGAATGGCGTTCTCCCGGGCGAACGGCGCATACGCCTCGTCGACGACAAAAATCCCGCGGAAGGCCGACGCCGCGCGGCGCAGTTCTTCATTCGAGAAACCCACGCCGGTCGGCGCATTCGGGGACGTTAACAGAAACACCTGCGCGTCGGACGCCGCGATTTGTTCGACCGGCAATCGCATGGACCGGTCGAATTCGATCACGCGTACCGCGCCGTCCTGGATCGCAACGAGTACCGGATAAAGTGAATAGCTGGGCCGAGTATATCCGGTGCCCGCGTTCGGACCGGCGAAAATGCGGAGCAGGAGATTTAATATATCATCGGACCCATTGCCGATGCACACCTGAGCCGCGTCCAATCCGTGCATCTTCGCGACGGCCTCGCGCAGCGGGGAGCTTTTCGGATTTGGATAAAGCCGGAGTGACGCCCCGTCGGTTCCGATTTCGCGCGCCAACGCCTCGGCGACGCGGGGGCTCGGCGGATACGGGCACTCGTTTGTATTTAACTTCACCCAACCTGGTTCGGTCGGTTGCAGCCCCGGTGTATAGGCATGCAGCCCCGCGACATGAGACAGCGCGAGTGAGGATATATCCGGCATTTATCAATCGCGCCAAACCCGGAGAAAAGACGCAAGCGCAGAGCAGCGGCGACCAGCGACCCACGAGCCGCCCTCGGACCCTGCGGGCTCCGCCGCTATATATATAAAATGTCCGCCGCCGGGAATAATATAGCGGCAGCCATGGCTTCGAAGATATAGCAACCGAACGCGCGGGTCGGCCTGCGCCGCTTAGCGCCGGGCAGCGCGAATTTGCACGGAACGGCCATGCCCATCCAGGCGTTCCATGGCAGCGAACGCACTCACGGTCGGCTCGGCGCGCCGGAGGCTTTTGGCGTCGTACGACACGACGCTCGTCCGCCGCAAAAAGTCGGCGACCCGCAATCCGCTGAAAAAGCGTCCAGCACGCGCCGTTGGCAGCACGTGGCTCGGACCGGCCACGAAATCGCCTAGCGCGGTCGGCGTGTCATTCCCGACCATGATCGCGCCCGCTGTCGTGATCGCCCGGACGAGTCGCTTCGCGGCAGCGGGGCGGACGAGCAACTCGAGATGCTCGGGCGCGACGTAGTTCGCCACCTCGGCGGCCTGGCCGAGCGTCTTGACGACAATACCCAAAAAGCCCTCGCGCAAAACGCGTTCCGTTTTTTCGGAGCGCGTGAGTTGCGGCAGTTGCGCCGCGACGGCCGCCGCAATGCTGTCGAGCACCGCGCGCGAGGTCGCGACGAGATATATCTTTTCGCGTCCCGAGCCGTGCTCGGCCTGCGCGAGGAGATCGGCAGCCGCGAATTCCACATTCGCGTGCTCGTCGGCAATCACCATGACCTCGCTTGGACCCGGCAGCGAGTCGACGCCCACCGTGCCGAACACCTGGCGTTTCGCCTCGCAGACATACGCGTTGCCCGGACCATATATCTTGTCCACGGCCCGGATGGTCGCGGTGCCGTACGCCATCGCTGCGATCGCCTGGACGCCTCCGACTCTATATACTTCCGTGACACGAACGAGCGCGAGCGCTGCGAGCAGACCGTCAGCGATTTCGCCCGCGGCATTGGACGGCGTGCAAACGACAATTTCCCGGCACCGCGCGATGCGCGCCAGCGTAGCGGTCATCAGCACCGTGGAAACAAGCGGCACTTCGCCACCGGGAACATATAGACCCACGCGGCGGATCGGGTCGAACTTTTCGCCGACACTCGCGCCCTGCGGATTTTTCGCCTGCCACGGCTGCGGCAGCCCCCGCCGATTAAAATCAACAATCGAGCGATGCGCGGCACGAAGCGCCGTGTGCTCAGCGGCGGGAAGCCGGCGCACGGCCGCCGCGATCTCGGCCGGCGTCACGCGGAATTTCTTCGGGGCCAGCCGCGCGCGGTCGAATTTCTCTATATACTCTATGACAGCGGCGTCGCCGCGCGCGCGCACGTCGCCCAGGATTTGGCGGACGGAGGCGGATATATCCTCCGGCACCGTGGCGGCGGCGCAGAATCGCGCGAGCTCGGCAGCAAAGTTTTGCGCTGCGAAATCGAGCGTTAGCACGAGGACCTCCTGCTCGGGCGGGCCGAGCCAGACTGCGGCCCGCTCATTTCTTTCCCAACTCTGGAACGGAGAACAGGCTGCTCGGGAAAACCTCGTTCACCGTGATTTTGTCAAAATTGATCGTGACCGTCTGCATCTCGCCGGCGCTGTTGCGCGTCTGCGTCGCGAGACTCATCGGGAAACGAATCCCATCGACCATCATCTCGCCCTGCTCGCGAATACTGCCGCCGGATTCTGTCTCAGTATATATCAGCTTCCCGTTATCCAGCGCGAAGTAACGAATGAAGGAAATCGTGGGAGAATGTATAAAAGCAATTTTCTCGCAGGCGACGCCGTCGATCGTCGCGGGGCCCTGGTCATCAACGCGGCCGCCCTTGCGCTCTATACCGCGAAAGAATGCGAGGTTTTCCCAAGTGTTCGCCTGCAGCCGCCGCACCTGCTCCGGAGCGAGCAGCGTCTGCCGCCATTTTGAAGGATCCTTGGCATCCTGGATTCTTTGCCAAGCCTCGTAATCATCCAGTGCGGTCACCTCCACCGCGCGATCCGACGTCGCTGTAATTCGCTGCTGGTCCGGCTTCTGAAATATAATCTCTATATTCGCACGGGTCTGCTTCGTCGGATCCTTGGGGTCGGCGGTGACGAGGACGCCGGTATAGTGCACCGACGTGAGCGCGTCCAACTTCGCCTCAGGTCCAACGAAGGCCCGCGCTTTCGCGATGATCGCGGGTTCGTCGGCACGAATCGCGGCCGTCAAAGCGAGAACGCCGACCAGCAGACACGATAGCCTTCTTAGGGACAACACAGTCATCGCAGAATGGTAGACGAGAAATGAGATTTAGGGAAGCGTCCTTCGCAGGCTCATTCCCACTCAATCGTTGCAGGCGGCTTGGAGCTTATATCCAGCACGACCCGGCTCACTCCGCGGACTTCATTGGTGATGCGGCTCGAGATTTTCTGCAGCAGGTCGTGCGGAATTTTCGCCCAGTCGGCGGTCATCGCATCGACGCTCTCCACGATGCGCAACGCGATCACGTTGTCGTACGTGCGCTCATCGCCGAAAACCCCCACAGTTTTGACGGGCAGAAAAACGGCGAACGATTGCCAGACTTTCCAATATAGACCCGAGGACATCATCTCCTGCTGCAGGACGTGGTCGGCCTGCCGGAGGACGGCGAGATTTTGCGGCGTGATTTCTCCCATGACGCGCACACCGAGACCCGGACCGGGGAACGGCTGGCGCCACACTACTTCCCGCGGCAGCCCGAGCGCGGCGCCCACCTGCCGCACCTCATCCTTGAACAACTCGCGCAGCGGCTCGACGAGTTTGAGTTTCATCTTCTCCGGCAGCCCGCCGACGTTGTGGTGGGTCTTGATGAGCGACGCCGGATTATTGCCAATAGAAACACTCTCGATCACATCGGGATATAGAGTTCCCTGGGCGAGAAAGTCCGCGTGGCCGATCGACTTCAGGGATTTTTCAAAAACCTCCACGAAGGTACGGCCGATGATTTTCCGCTTTTGCTCTGGATCAATGATACCGCGGAGACGGCGCAGAAAAAGGGCGGACGCATCGACGACGCGCACGTCGATTTTGAAATGTTGCGCGTAGAGCTTTTCGACGGTCTGGCGTTCGTCCTGCCGGAGGAGGCCGTTGTCGACGAACACGCAGGTGAGTTGTTTCCCGATGGCCCGGTGAAGCAGCGCGGCGGCGACTGAGGAATCAACGCCGCCGGAGAGGCCGAGCAGCACGCGTGACTTGCCGATCTTCGCACGCAATTCGCCGATGGCGTGCTGTATGAAATCGCGAGTGGTCCAGTCCTGCTTCGCGCCGCAGATCCGGACAAGGAAGTTGCGGATCATATCCCCGCCGCGCTCTGTATGAAATACTTCGGGGTGAAACTGGATGCCGTAGAATTTGCGGCGCGGGTCTTCGATTCCCGAGTACCGCGAATTTTCCGAGACCGCGGTGGCCACGAAACCGGGTGGAAGTTTCGTGAGTTTGTCCCCGTGGGAATTCCAGACGCGAAGCTTCCGCGGAAGGCCGGCGAAAAGTTTGCTGGCGCGACGGATCTGCAGGTGCCCGTGCCCGTACTCGCGTTCGCGACTGAGTGCGACGGTGCCGCCGAGAAAATGACCCATCAGCTGAACGCCATAACATATACCGAGGATGGGCACGCCGAGCTCGAAGATCTTCGGATCGGGATGCGGGGCCTCCTTTCCATATACACTTTGTGGTCCGCCGGAGAGTATGATTCCGACGACTTCCTCGGCGCGCAGCGTGGAGGCGGGCGTGGCGAAATGATATATCTTCGAGTAGACCTGACACTCGCGAATCCGGCGCGCGATGACCTGCGTGAGCTGCGACCCGAAGTCGAGGACGGCGATAGTCTGTGGCATGAGCGGCGAAGCGAAAGGAAAAGCAGAACGCAGACCGCCGCCCTTGCGCAAGCGCGATCGTCGCGACTACGAATTCGACTCGGTTGCGAGCGGACGGGGAACGTGGGCCGGAGATTTTTTTACCACAGATGGCATCAAGCCGTCCGGATTGCACCGATCCCTCGAGCTGGCATGCTTGCACCAAGCTCCAAATCTGAGCATGGAAAATCTGTTTCTGGGCGAGTTGACTGAAAAGATCGTCGGCCCGGATCTCATTGTGAACGAGTCGGTGATTGTGGACGCCAAAGTCGTGGACGACTTCGCCTACGCCCACATCTCCCAAATGTTTGGATATCCCACAATCACAGGACTTCGACTTGCGCTTCTCCTCAACTTCAGAAACCCGACGCTCCAGTGGAGAAGAGTGATTCTGTGATCACCCTATATAGTATCCGTGTTCTGTGAAATCCGGTTGGCTTGATGCATTCCGTGGTAAAAACATTTCCCGCCCACCCCATCCTTACCCATCGCTCACTCGCCTAAACGGGGCGGAAGATTCGGTCCAATTTGCCCGTGCTGTCGCCGATTTTTTCCGTCGGCACACCGACACAATCCAGCATCGAACGATATAGATTCGTCATCGGCGTTCGGTCGTCGACGCGCAGGTGCTGCCCATTCACCAGCCGCCCGCCACCGCCACCGGCGACGAGGATCGGCAGGTCCTCCGGAAAATGCCGATTACCATCGCTGAGCGCGCTTCCATATAGCACCACGCTGTTGTCAAGCAGTGTCCCCTCGCCTTCCTTCACGGCCTGCAGTCGATCGAGGAAACGCGAGAACTGGCTCGTATGATACCGGTTGATTTGCGCGAGCTTCGCTTTCTTTTCCGCATCGTTGCGGTGATGCGACAAATCATGATGCCCCTCGCCGATTCCTATATTGGGGTACGGCCGATTACTCCCGTCGTGCGCCATGATAAAGGTCGCAACGCGGGTCGAGTCCGTCTGGAACGCGAGTGTCAGCACATCATACATCAGCTGCATTTGCTGCTCGTAGGTCTCGAACATTTCGGGCGTATGCGTACCGGCTGGCGCCGACGGCACCGGGAATTGCGCGGCGCGTTCGATGCGTCGCTCGAGGTCGCGCACTGCGGCCAAATATTCATCGAGCTTCCGCCGGTCCTCGAGCCCCAGCCGGCCCTCGAGACGTCGGGCATCGTCGAGCACAAAATCCAGGACGCTCTTTCTATATAGAGCGCGGCGGGCGGATGCCTCGAGCGTCGCGGACGCGTCACCATTGCCAAACAGCCGCTCAAAAGCCGCACGCGGGTTCACCTCGGGCGTCATCGGCTGCGTGCCGGATTTCCACGAAAGGTTGAATTGATATACACAACTATATCCTGAGTCACACGAACCCGCCCGCTGCCCGCCGTCGCAGCTCAGCTCCAACGAGGGCAGGCGCGTTTGTTCGCCCAACTGGCTGGCGGCGATCTGGTCGGCGGAAATTCCCGTCATAATATCCGCGCCCGCCGTTTTCCGCGGATGCACCCCCGTCAAAAACGAGGCGGAGGCCCGGGCGTGCGCGCCACCGCCGTCACCCAGCTCGTCGCCCTGATGATTCGCGAGGCCGCTTAATATACTGAAATTTGAGCGGTGCGCCGCGAGCGGCTCGAGGCTGCTCGGCATTATATACTCCGAGCCTTCGGCCGCGGGCGTCCAATTTTCCATATTCGCGCCATTCGGAACATAGATCCACACCACGCGACGCGGAAACGCCTTGCTGCCCGCGCCCGCCGCGGCCGCCAGTGCCTTCACCGGGAGCAGCGAATCAAGAACCGGCAACGCGACCATTGTACCGAGTCCTCGCAGGAAAGCACGGCGGGGCATGGCGGAGAAAGAGCTCATATGCGGAGGATTATATTATATATAGCGCGGAAATCGTGCAAAACATCAAAGTCGGCGAAATGTTACCGCGTGGCGACCGCCGCGGCCGGCTGGGCCCGACGCATCTGGAATGGGAAGCTCTCGGCGACCGCGAGGATGAGACTCGAGAAACGATCCTGATTTTTCTCCATCGCCTGCATGATCGCATCGATCGCCGGGCGATCATAATATTCCGGCCCGCGGCCCAAGCCGTACGTCAGCATTTTTTCGGCGAGGCAATGGAGATACTCCTGACGGCGTTTTGTCGCGAGAAGCGTGGCGAGCCCGGGCGCTCCGTCGAAGGCATCGCCCGTCGCGAACTTACCGGAGGCATCAATCGGAGAGCCGCCATCCTGGTCCCGCCACGCTCCGATCGCATTATAGTTTTCCAAGCTGAACCCGATGGGGTCCATCCGCGCGTGACAAGAGGCGCACGTCGCGTTGCTGCGGTGCTGCTCCATCTGCTGCCGCAACGTGCCGGCGAGCTGTCGCGAGGCGTCATCCAGTGAAGGCACGGTCGGCGGCGGCGGTGGCGGTGGCGTTCCCAGCAGATTTTCCAGAACCCATTTCCCGCGCTTCACCGGCGAGGTCCGCGTGGGATTTGACGTCAACGTCAGCACGCTCGCCTGCGTCAGCACGCCGCGCCGGGGCGTCCCAGCGAGCGACACCTGCTGGAACTCGTCGCCATTGATCCCGGCAATACCATATAACTTGGCGAGCCGGCCATTCACGAATGTATAGTCGCCGGTCAGGAAATCGAAGACGCTGCGGTCCTCCTTCATCACGTGCTCGAAGAACATTTCGGTTTCCCGCTGCATCGCGGACCGGAGTGCCGGATCGAAATCGGGAAACAGTTTCTTGTCCGGCTGGAAAGTCTCGAGGCTGCGGATCTGCAGCCACTGCCCGGCAAAGTTTTCGACCAGCGCGTGCGCTTTTGGCGACGCGAGCATGCGCCGCACCTGAACCGCAAAATTCGCGCGCAGCTGGCCGCGGGCCGCGAGGCCGAGCAGTTCGTCATCGGGCAACGAGCTCCAGATGAAATATGAAAGGCGCGACGCCAATGTATACTCGTCCACGCGCTGCGGCTCGCTCGAGCGATCTGGCGCGGCCGGGAAATCGCCGATGAAAAGAAAACGCGGGGACACGATCACGGCTTTCATCGCGAGCTTCACTGCCGCCGCGAAACCATCGCCCTGTGCGCGACTGAATGTATATAGTCCCACGAGACGGTCGATCTCCGCGGGTTCCACCGGTCGGCGCCATGCGCGATAGGCGAACGGTCCGAGAATCGCGCGCGCCGCCGCTTCCTCGGTCGATGGTGCGGCGGATTTTCCCGCGACCACCTTGGTCGAACTCGCCCGCGGCGTCGGCGCTTTCGCACCACGAGGCGGTGCGCTTGGTTGCGACTGCGCGGAGGCAAACAGTGACGCTAGCGGCTGCGGGAGCGTCGGTACGACGACCGGTTCCGCCAGCGTCGTGACGGCGAGGTTCTGGATCGTGAGCTTCCGCTCGCGCAGATTGGGATTCGGATTTTCCGGATCCGAGAAATCGTTCAGGAACGCAGCAGTTAATATATGGTCCCCGGCCGGAACGGTGGCACGCGTTTCATATATATAGGGAACCGGTGTCAGCAGAGCGAGCGAGAACGGATGTTGGCCGTGGATGGGCCGCAGGTTGGCCGGCGCGAGTACATCGAAGGTCTGAAGCGGCCGGCCATCGAGACGCAGCTCCATCTTTGCCGGCGCATCCCCCGCCTGCTGCGCGAACGCCTGCGCCCGCAGGATCAACTCAGAATTTTTTTGCGGGTGAAGCGTTGCCGTGACTGCGCCCGCCTGGCCGAGCTGCAGGTCGCCTGTGGGTGTTGCTATAACTTTTCCCTCCGCCCTCAGGTCCGCTCCGCGATAATACCGCGTCGCCGCCGGAAGCGGCCCCTCGATTTCCATCCATTTCACAAACACGATGCCGGGCTGCTGTTTCCCGATGCGGCCATTCAGCATATATACTTCGTTCTCAGCACCGCCGCGCTGGCGCCTGACCGAGGCGCGAAAATACTGGCGACCTGCCGGCACGGCGACCCGCGCTTCATATACCTCGGGATGTGCCTCGTCATTCGTCAGGGCGAAGTCCTGGACGAACGCATCGTTCAACATGATCGAGATCTTGGTCGGGCCCGGATCCTGATCGAACACGAGAGGCTTCTCGCTCCCCTGCCCCTCAAGTGCACCGCCCGTGCGGCGGGCAAACGCGAACACGCGCACGAGATAATCTCCGGCGGGGACGGTCAACGGCACCGCCACGTCATCCTCCTCGAGACTGATCAACTGGATCCACCCGTCGCCGCGATCACCGATCGCGTTAAACCCGACCTCCGCCACACTGGCAGGAATATGCCGGAGCTCGCTGCGAATCGGATCCGTGACGATGGCTTGGTCGAGGATCTTGTCCGCCGCCGCTATATACTTTTCCATCAGCACCGGCGGCAGCGAGAGGACATCCCCTATATTATCGAACCCGTAGCCGGAGTCGTCCGGCGGAAAATCGGACGTCGCCTTGAAGTCAACGCCCACGAGATCGCGAATCGACGCATTATATTCCGCCCGGTTCATCCGCCGCAACACGATGCGGCCGGGATCCGGATGGGAGGGATCGAAATGATATAGCTCCTCCTCGAGCCAGCGACCGATCTGCTCGCGTTGCTCGTCGGTTGGCTGGTCCGCGGAATCATCCGGTGGCATCTCGCGGCTACGCACATGATGCAGGACCGTTTCCCACGCCTTGATGTCCGCGCGGATCGCTGCCGGCGTCCTATATGAATCCAGCGCCAGCCCGCCCTTGTGGGCGCCGTCGCCATGGCAGTCGTAGCAGTAATTCTGCAGCAGCGGCGCGATCTGGTGCTCGAACGAACCCGCGGGATTGCGACTCGGGACCAGCGCCGGGCCGGGCGCGGCAACTTCCGATGGAGCGGGCGAGCTCTCGCCGCGACTCGCGTTCGAGGCGCTCGCGATGACGAGGAGCAAACAAAAAATCCGCGGACGAAAACGCATTATTTTTTCAGCATGCCGAGATCCGCCAGCCAATCCGCAAACCGTTGCGGCCAGCCACTCACGGCCAGCGGCCGCGAGCGCACGCCGAAGCCATGGCCGCCGCTGTTGTATATATGAAGCTCCGCGTTCACCCCTGCCTTTTTTAGACTGACGAAAAATTTCGTGAGCGCTTCCGGCATCCGGTCATCGTAGGCACAGAGCAGAAAAGCCGGAGGCGTGTCCTTCGTCGCGACGAGATCGCCCCGATCCAGACCGCCCGGATAAACTGGCGCGAAGAAATCTGGTTTAGCGGATTGCCGATCGATTGGATCGGTTGCGCTCGGGTCCGCCGCCGCCGGCTTAAGGGCCGCGAGCAGTGCGACCTCGCCACCCGCCGAAAATCCGAGAATTCCAACATGAGCCGGGTTGACCGACCACTCCGACGCTCGTGACCGCACCAGTCGGATTGCGCGCTGCGCGTCGGCCAGCGCCTCGCGGTCTACGGCGTACGGCTGCTCCGCGCCGGTGGCCGTGGAGCGGTCGTGCGCGAGTCTATATTTTAGGACGAATGCCGCGATGCCGTGGTCCGCGAGCCACCGGCCGACGTCGTAGCCCTCGCGGTCCATGGTGAGGAACATATGGCCGCCGCCGGGCGCGACGATCACTGCGGCTCCGGTGGATTTTCCCGGTGCAGGAAGAAAGGGAGTGATCGACGGCTGGTGGATGCTCGACGTGACGGGAAATACTATATCCGGCTCCTGTCGCCAGTCGACGCGCTCGGCGACCGATCGAAACTTTTCCGAGCCGGGCGCGCCGTTCTGCCAGAGCAAGATGGACGCGGGGTGGGCGGGTTCGCGGGCCGGCGCCGATGGAATGGGCGGCGGAGTCTCGGCCGCGTGGGCGGATATGAGAGAGGCGGCCAATATATAGCCGCAGACAAGCAACCGAACGGACAGGGGTTTCATCATGGAGGGGTAAAAGCGGCGGCTACCGCACGCGACGGCGCACCAACGTTGACCAGCTTGACGCACGGGCCCGCAGGTCGCGACGAGTCATCCCAGCGGACAGTCCGGCAATCCGCGCAGGTGACGGCCGCGTTAAGAGGGCCGGCCTGCCCGGGCCCGCCCGAGCCAGGGCTCACCCGTGGCAATATATAGATTATATTGCCCGGTATATGAAACAGCCCGGCCGCGGAGCGCAGCGGGATCGAAGGACCGATCCAACTGCTGCGCGAGCACTAGAATTTGAGGCGGGTATTCTGATGGCCGCAGCGGGGACAGGCGCTAAGCTCCGTGCCCTTGGGAGCGGTATAGAGAAAATCGCACCGGATACAGTGGAAGGTCGTGCGTCGCCGCTCCTTTTCGAAGCGCTGGTGATCCCGCCGGTCATAGAAGATCCAGAGCCCAAAGAATATAACCGCGACGAGCCCGCAGAAAATTAGGACGCCCGTGGGAAAATCGAACACCGCGCCAGCCTGCCGGAGAGCCACGGATCCGCCAAGGCTGAAGCGGAGCCGCCGGGAATCAGGTCCGAAATAATCAGTGTATCCAAAAGCCGAATACAAAGTCTCGGAGGCCCACGCCGGCGGGGGAAGGCGGCGCGCCCCTTCGGCGAAAAAAAACGCCGACTATATGGTCGGCGTTTCGCGAACCTCCCGCGCGGGCAGGAGAGACAGTATATAGCGAAGCCTCAGGCAGAGGGAGGCGCGTCC
The DNA here is from genome assembly GCA_963800005.1 of uncultured Verrucomicrobiae bacterium. Lineage (GTDB taxonomy): Bacteria > Verrucomicrobiota > Verrucomicrobiia > Opitutales > Opitutaceae > CAWCZH01. The sequence goes on along the minus strand of CAWCZH010000006.1, from coordinate 1,270,329 downwards.
GTGGCCGGTGTCACGGCATCCGGGGCGGGAGCCGCCGGCGTGGTCTCGACCGTGGCAGCCTCGGTCGGCGCTGTGGTCACCTTCGGGGCGCGAGCCTGCTTCGACTTCGCCGACTTGCGGCTCTTCGATTTCTTATAGCCGGGGTCGTCCGCCTTGACGAACTCGATCAGCGCCATCTCAGCGGCGTCGCTGATTCGCTGTGCGCCCAGTTTATATATGCGGGTGTAGCCACCGGCGCGGTTCGCGAATTCCTTGTGCTTCTCGTTGAAAAGCAGGGTGAGGGCGTCCTCATCGCGGACGTCTGCATGCGCGAGACGGCGGAGATGAAGGGCATCCTTCGGGTCGGTCTTCGCCGCAGCCTGCTTGGCCTTGGTGATAACCTTCTCGATGAAGGGCCGCAGCGCCTTCGCCTTAGTGAGGGTCGTCTGAATGCGGCCGTGCGTGATGAGCGATACTGCCAGATTGGACAGCATGGCCCGACGATGCTCGACCGTCACTCCGAGTGACGCGTGGTGTTTGTTATGACGCATTGTATTTTATATAAGGCGATTCCCGATCGGCAACCTGTCCGCAGCGTGGCGCGGCGCAGGCGGCGCGAGAATCGAAGGTCTTGGAATTAGGCTTCTTTTTTCGTGTCGAGGAGGCGCTCGTCGAACTTCATGCCGAGCGAGAGCCCGAGGGCTTCGAGCTTCTCCTTGATCTCGTTCAGCGACTTCTTGCCGAAGTTGCGGTACTTGAGCATCTCCTGCTCGGTCTTCATCGCGAGCTCGCCGACCGTGGTGATGTTGGCGTTGTTGAGGCAGTTGGCGGCGCGGACGGAAAGCTCGATTTCGTTGACCGACATGTTGAGGAGCTTGCGGAGCTTGTTCTGCTCTTCGCTGACCTCGCTCTGCTGGCTCTCGAATTCGAAGGCCTCTTCGCTGACGCGATCGAACACATCGAGGTGATGTTTCAGGATCGAGGCGGCCTGCTTCAGGGCATCGTCGGGCGTGATGCGGCCATCGGTCCAGATCTCGAGGATGAGCTTGTCGTAGTCGGTGATCTGGCCGACGCGGGTTGCCTCAACGGCGTACTTCACGAGGCGCACCGGCGAGAAGAGTGAGTCGATCGGAATGACGCCGATCGCCTGGTCCTCCTTCTTGTTCTCCTCGCCGGGGTAGTAGCCGCGGCCGGTCTTGATCTCGATCTCGGCCTCGAAGGAGCGCTTGCTGTCCAGGGTGCAGATGACCTGGTCGGGGTTGACGACCGAGATATTGGCGTCGGCTTGGATGTCTGCCGCGGTGACTGCGCCGGACTTGTTGGCCTTGATCTGCAGCGTGATGGGCTCGCGCTTGGTGGAGACGAGGAGAACCTTCTTGAGGTTAAGCACGATATCGGTGACGTCTTCGACGACGTTATCGATGCTCTGGAACTCATGATTTACGCCGTCGATCTTGATCGACGAGATGGCGGCTCCCTCGATGGAGCTGAGGAGCACGCGGCGCAGTGAGTTGCCGACGGTGTGGCCGTAGCCCGCTTCGAACGGCTCGGCGATGAACTTGGCGTAGGTTGGCGTGGCGCCTTCCTCGACCTTGGTGAGCTTGTTGGGAAGTTCGAACTTTCCGAGACGTTTGGGCATGGCAGTAGGAGAAGATTTTTGAGGTTGCTCGAACAAAGTATATTAGAAGCGCGAGTAGAATTCGACGATGAGCTGCTCATTGATGTTCTGCTCCATCTCTTCGCGCGTCGGGAGACGCACGACAGTGGCCTTGAAGGTCTCTGCATTCATGGTGAGCCAGCCGGGAACGTTGCGGATGCGGTTTTCCTCGAGGCAGCGGGTGGCCGAGCTGGCGCGACGCCGGGGAATTCTTGACCTCGATCTCGTCGCCGGGCTGCACGTTATAGCTGGCGATGTCCAGCTTGTGGCCATTGACCCGGATATGGCCGTGATTGACGAACTGGCGGGCGGCAGCGCGGCTCTTCGCGAGACCGAGAAGATATACCGTGCTGTCGAGGCGGGTCTCAAGCAGCTGCAGGAAGCGTTCGCCGGTGACGCCGCGCTCGCGCTTGGCGATTTCGAAAATGCGGCGGAACTGGCGCTCGAGCAGACCGTAGATCGCAGCGGAGCTTTTGCTTCTCGTTGAGGCCGACGGCGTATTCGGAGAGCTTGCGACGCATCTTCGGGCCGTGCTGCCCCGGGGGGTAGCTGCGACGTTCGAACGCCTTGCCGGATCCCAGGATGGGCTGACCGAAGCGGCGGCTGATGCGAGTGGTGGGGCCGGTATAACGAGCCATGGTGAAAAATTCTAGGTTTTGAGGGGTGGACCGTTAGACGCGACGGCGTTTGCGGGGGCGGCAGCCGTTATGCGGGATGGGCGTCACGTCGACGATCGAGGTGATTTCCAAGCCGATTGCCTGCAGGGCGCGAATCGCGGTGTCGCGACCGAGGCCGGGGCCGGAAACGCGGATGACGACATCCTTGAGGCCGTGGGACATCGCGTTGCGGGCGGCATCCTGGGCGACGACCTGCGCGGCGTAGGCGGTGGACTTGCGCGAACCGCGGAAGTTGCACTTGCCGGCGCTAGACCAAGCGATGACTTGGCCCTTGTGGTCGGTGATCGAGACGATCGTGTTGTTGAAGGACGCGAGCACGTTGGCGAAACCGGAGGTGACGTTCTTCGAGCCCTTGGCCTTGCGAACCTTGATCGAGCCGAGCTCCTCCTTGAGGAGGTCTTCAGCGGTGGGCTGTTTGGCGACGCCGCCGACCATCTCGACTGGCTTCGCTGGAGCCGCAGGCGCGGCGCCTTCAGCGGCCGGGGCCGCGCCGTCGGGCGATGCTTTCGGCGTACGGGCCTTTTTTTCACCGCCGGCTGCCGGGGCAGCGGGCGCGGCAGCGGGCGCCGCGCCATCGGGGGCGGGCTTGGCTGGCTTTTCTTTCTTGGGAGCGGACTTTTCTTCGGCCATGGCGGATATGGATTTATTCTTTGGCGTTTGGTGACGCCGACGGTCTTGCGCGGGCCCTTGCGGGTACGGGCGTTGGTGCTGGTGCGCTGGCCGCGAACCGGCAGGCTGCGGCGGTGGCGGATGCCGCGGTAGCAATTGATCGCCTGGAGGCGCTTCAGATTGCCGGCGATGTCGCGGCGCAGATCGCCTTCGACCACCCACTTGTGCTCGGTGATGACGTGGAGGATCTTGTTGAGCTGTTCCTCAGTCAGATCCTGGGCGCGCATGTCGGGGTTGAGCCCAGCCTCCTTGACGATCTGGTCGGCGCGCGTGGGGCCGATGCCGTTGATGTAACGGAGGGAGAACGCGACTTTCTTCTTCGCGGGGATTTCTACACCGAGGAGACGTGGCATGTTGGATTAGGTTTAAAAACAGGGACGAAGACCGAAAAGTATATTGAAGAAAAAGTATATTGGGCGGAACTATATATCCCGCGGAAAGTGTATCAGAAAATCAGGAAGCGGACCCGGCCGCCTTCACCCGCGTGAGGATCTCGGGACCCGCCTCGGTCGTCAGAACCGTGTGCTCGAAGTGAGCGGAGGGAGATCCGTCGACGGTGACGCACGTCCAGCCGTCAGGCAGAATCTTCGTCCGGTAAGCTCCGAGGTTTACCATCGGCTCAATCGCGAGCGTCATGCCTGGAGCGATCCGATCACCGGTGCCCCGCCGACCGAAATTCGGGATCTCGGGCGGCTCGTGCATCGACGATCCGACCCCGTGGCCGACCATATCGCGAACGACGCTGAAACCGTGAGCTTCGACGTGCTTTTGGATGGCGTGGGAGATGTCGCCGATCCGCTGGCCGACCTGCGCTTGGCGGATGCCCAGATCGAGCGCCTCGCGGGTCACGCGGAGGAGCTTTTCGACGGGTTTCGATACCTCGCCAACCGGAACGGTGAAGGCGTTGTCGCCAACATAGCCGTTATACCAAACCACGATGTCGAGCGAAACGATGTCGCCGTCGCGCAGGATGCGGCGAAGCGACGGGATGCCGTGCACCACCTCCTCATTGACCGAGATGCAGGTGTGGGCGGGATAGCGGCGGGAACCGTGCTCGTAGCCGTAACAGGCGCTGCGGGCTCCATGGCGGGCAATTTCGTCGCGGCCCGCCTCTTCCAAGTCTTGCGTTGTGATCCCAGGCCGAACGAGGGGCTTGAGCTTCTCAAGCACCGCGGCGGCGATGGCACACGCCTCGCGCATGCGGACAATGCCCTCTTTGCTCTTGATGGGAATTGTCATGCGACGAGTGCTCCAGCCTCTGCAAGGAGGCCGAGCGTACGATAGTGATCGACGACGGGATCGAGGGAGCCGGGCTCCGCGAGGATCACAGCGCTGAGCGCCTCGTCGCGGGCATCGAGCCATTCGTCGAACACTTTTGCTTGGAGCAGCGTAGCCGGGAAATCCGTGAGGAAAAATCCCGCATCAGGTTTGCGCGCGAAGAACCAGCGGCGCAGAAGCGCCAGCGTAGTCATTTCATCCACCCCGGCCGAGCCGGAGCGTCGCGAAATCTCCCGCCGCATGCAGAGCGGCGGGAGAGACGTGCTCAAGATTCAAAGAACGGACCTGGTCCATCAAGTTTTCGGGACGAAAATCTGGTCGAACCGAGGAGAAGGAGTCTTCGTCTCGGCCGGGAGGGCCGAAACGAGAAAAGAGGTCGTTTGTGGCGGCCATTGCGGCCGAAGTAAAGAACTATCGAACGAAAGTGCGGTAGGCCCAAATGCCCGTGCCAAAGCACGAAGCAGCCCAAGCATCGGCAACGCGACTTTCATGACCGCCTCGAGCTCAAGTGCCTCGCCCAGTCATGCCGGCCTGGATTGGCGCTGCGAGAGCGGATGCGGCCTTTCTTCAGGAAGCCGTCGTAGTGGCGCTGCAGAAGGAAGGTCTCGATCTGGCGCATGGTGTCCAGGATGACGCCCACAGTGATCAGCATGCCGGTGCCGCCGAAGAAGTAGGCGATCGCGCTGCGGGACATTCAGCTCGAAGAGCAGCATGTCGGGCATGACCGCGATGATCGTCAGGAAGATGGCGCCCGCCAGGGTCAGCCGGGTCATGATGAAGTCGAGGAACTGAGCCGTCGGCTCGCCGGGGCGCACGCCGGGTATATAGCCGCCGTACTTCTTCAGGTCGTCGGCGATCTGGATCGGCTTGAACATGACCGAGACCCAGAAATAGCTGAAGAACAGGATCAGGACGGTCATGACCGTGTAGTAGGTCCAGTGACCGCGCGCCAAGTTCTGGCGAGAATTCGCTGAGGAACTTTAGATTGAATGCGGCGCCGATCTGCGAAAAAATCTGCTGCGGGAAAAGGAGGATGGCGCTGGGCGAAGATGACCGGCATGACGCCCGAGTAGTTGACCTTGAGGGGCAGGAACGAGCTCTGGCCGCCCATCACCTTGTTGCCGACCACGCGCTTCGCGTATTGGACCGGGATCTTTCGCTGCCCCTGCACGACCATGATAATACCCATCGTTACGGCGAGGAAGAGGACGACCATCATGACGGCTTGCGGAAGTCCGAGGCGGGCAACCGTGCCGACCGGCGCGAAAAACAGGTGCTACGCCATCTTGGCGTGCGCTCGGAATATCCGCGAGGATGCCGACGGTGATCAGCAGGGAGACGCCGTTGCCGATGCCGCGTTGCGTGATCTGCTCACCCAGCCACATCAGGAGCATGGTGCCCGCCGTCATGATATATGACAGATGTGATCAGGAAACTCACGTGCCCCGATATTACTATATCGCCGTATCGATTTACGTCGTACCCGGGGAAAAGCCGGCCCGGCGACTCCAAAGCAACGATGAGCAGCGTGCCCTGGATAAGGCAGATCAGAACCGTTGCATAGCGAGTGTATTGCGTCAGCTTCTGGCGGCCGACGTCACCCTCCTGCTGCAGCCGGCTGAGCGCCGGGACGACCGCGGTCATCAGCTGGAAAATGATCGAGGCGCTGATGTACGGCATGATGCCGAGCGCGCAGACGGCGCCTTTGGTGAGCGCTCCGCCGGTGAACATGCTGTATAGGCCCACGAGTGCGCCGCCCGCGCTGCCCGCCTGCTCCTCGAAGAAGCGCTGGAGCGGATGCGGGATCAATGCCGGGGAGCGGGATGTGCGCACCGACGCGCGCGACGAAGAGCAGCGCAATCGTATATAAAATCCGAGAGCGCAGCTCCGGGATTTTCAGTGAATTCGTAAAAGCAGAAAACATGGAGTGGGAACGTTGCCAGGAATCGGAGACTCACAAGCGCCGCGAATTCGCGACGCGCTTTCGGAGCTTAACCGACGATCGCCTGGCCGCCGGCGTCCTCGATCTTCGCCTTGGCCGAGCCGGAGAACTTGGCAGCTGTGATCGTCAGTGCCCGCGAAATCTCACCGTCGCCGAGGATCTTGACGGTCTTCTCGCCCTTGCGGATGAGTCCGGCCGCCGCGAGAATCTCGGCATTTACCGTGGTCACGCCGGCGTCGAGAAGCCCGAGCTCGCCGACATTAAGCACGGCGATCTCGGTCCGAAATTCATAATTATTAAAGCCGCGATGGGGCAGCTTGCGGTAAAGGGGCATCTGGCCGCCTTCAAAGCCGGGACGGATGCTGCTGCCCGAGCGCGCGGACTGGCCCTTGCCACCGCGGCCGGAGGTCTTGCCGTGGCCGCCGCCTTCGCCGCAGCCGACGCGCTTCTTGCGGTGGATCGCACCGGCAACGTTCTTGAGTTCGTGGAGTTTCATAAATTCCTAGGATGGGGCGCCCCGACCGCGCCAGCGGACCGGGACTCGGATATATAGTATATAGAAAATCAGCCCGACTTGCGCATGGTCGAGATATTCTCGGCGAGGCGCAGTTGGAGCAGGCCGTTCAACGTCGCATGCACGACGGCGATATGGTTGCTGGAACCCATCGACTTCGTCAGAATGTTTTTGATGCCTGCGGCTTCGAGCACCGCGCGCACGGCGCCACCCGCGATCAGGCCGGTGCCGGTGGACGCCGGTTTCAGCATGACGCGGCCGCCATCATATATGCCGAGCACGTCGTGCGGGATCGTGTCGCCCTTGAGCTTCACGCTGACCAGGTGCTTGTGGGCGTTGGCAGTGCCCTTCTTGATCGCGTCCGGAACTTCGTTCGCCTTGCCATAACCGATGCCGACCTTTCCTTTGCCATCGCCGACGACGGCGAGCGCGGAAAAGCTGAAACGGCGGCCGCCCTTAACGACCTTGGCGCATCGATTGATGAACACGACTTTCTCGATCATCGTCGGGCCGTCGCCCTTGTCCTTGTTATCGTTGCGATTGCGGTTGTCGCGGCGAAAGCCGCCGTCACGGCGAGGCCCACGATTGTTGCCGCCGGGTCCGCGGTTCTCGCGCGCGGGCGGAGGCGTGGAAGCAGGAGCCGGTGCCGGAGCGGGAGCAGGAGCGGCGGCTTCGGGGGCGGACGGAGATTCAGTGCTCATAGGCGATGATTAAAACTGGAGGCCGCCTTCGCGGGCGGCGTCGGCGAAAACTTTGACTTTACCATGATAAGGCGCGCCGCTGCGGTCGAATACGACCGAGCTGATGCCGGCCGCCTTCGCCTTTTCGGCGAACGCGAGCCCGAGCGTTTTCGCGCTCGTCAGATTCGCTTTCAACTTTTGCTTTCGGAGATCGGCATCGAGACTTCCCAAAAAAACGAGCGTCGTGGCCGTATCGTCGTCGATCGCCTGCGCGTAAACGTGCTTCGCAGTGAAACGCACGCACAGACGCGGGCGGACGGCCGTGCCGTTGACTTTCTTGCGAATTCTCCAGCGACGTTTCTGGAGCAGACTGGCTTTGCGAGTGGTATTCATGGGTGGAGACCCGAAAAGATTATATATATATCTAAATAAACGTTAGGCGACGGTCTTGCCTTCCTTGCGACGGACGCGCTCACCGACGATCCGGACGCCCTTGCCCTTGTATGGCTCAGGCGGATAATAGCTTCGAATTTCGGCAGTCACCGCACCGACCAGCTGCTTATCCGCGCCCTCGACCTTGACCTTGGTCTGGTCGGTGATCGTCACTTTGATTCCCGTGGGAATTTCCATGAGAATCGGATGCGAGTAGCCGAGAGCCAAATCGAGCGTCTGCCCTTTGAGGTTGGCTTTGAAGCCGACCCCTTGGATCTCGAGTTCCTTGCTATAGCCCTCGGAGGCGCCTTTGACCATGCCGGCGATCACCGAGCGGACGGTGCCATACATCGCCTGCGCAAAGCGGCTGTCATCGCCGGTGGGAGCTACGATGACTTTCTTGTCCGCGATCGTGATCCCGACAACGGGAGCGAAACTCTTGGAGACTTTGCCCTTCGGGCCCTCGACGGACACGGTGTGCCCCTTGATGTCGACTTTGACCTTGTCAGGAATAGGAACGGGTTGTTTGCCGATGCGGCTCATATAGGGCGTGGTTTACCAGATGTTGCAGAGCAATTCGCCACCCGCTTTGTTGCGGCGGCAGTCGGCGTCTTTCATCAAACCGTGTGAGGTCGAGACGATGCTAATCCCCAATCCGTTCAGAACGCGGGGAATTTCGGAATAGCCGGAATATAGTCGCCGGCCCGGCGAGGAAATGCGCGTCAGGCCGGTGATCGCCGGAGCGCCATCCACATATTTCATCTTCACGATGAGAGTCTTGTGACCCGAGGCGTCTGCGCCTGAGGAGACCTCGGTCACATAACCCTCATTCTTCAATATGCCGGCGATGCCCTCTTTCAGGGTGGAATGCGGCATGATGCACTCGTCGAGCCGCGCTTTGCTGGCGTTGCGAATTCGCGTCAAAAAATCACTGATCGGATCTGTCATGATGGATGTAAGTTGGATTGCTCCGGGTCATATCCCATGCGCGAAACGCGCATCACCCCCGGAAGAAGATTAATTTACCAGGAGGATTTTGTGACTCCCGGGATTTTCCCGTTGAGCGCGAGCTCGCGAAATTGGATACGAGACACGCCGAACTTTCCGATGTAGGCGCGCGGGCGGCCGCTCATCGAGCAGCGGTTGCGAATGCGCGTCGGCGAAGAGTTGCGCGGCAGCTTCTGCAGCTTCTTCTGCGCATCATAAAACGCGTCGTCAGTCGTGCCGGGATCCTTCAGGATGGCCTTGAGCTCGGCGCGGACTTTCGCGTACTTTGCGGTCAGGTTTTTGCGCTTTTCATTGCGCTGGATGGCGGATGTTTTCGGCATGGTGCAGGCGGGCTTAGGCGGCGACGGGCTTCGGGGCGTTCTGTTGTTCGACGCGACGGAAGGGCATACCGAGCAGCTTCAAGCAGCTCGCGCCCTTCCTCATCGGTGTCGGCGGTCGTGACGATCGTGATATCGAGCCCCATGGTCTTCTTCACGTTTTCGACGGTGATCTCCGGAAAGATGGTGAAATCGGTGATACCGAGATTATAATTTCCGTGGCCGTCCAGTTTCTGAGACGTCCCGCGGAAGTCGCGGATCGTCGGCAGCGCGACAGCGAGGAGACGATAGAAGAACTCCCACATGGCGTTCCCGCGGAGGGTCACGCAGCAGCCAACGACCTGGTTCTGGCGTAAGCTTGAAACTCGCGATCGCCTTCTTCGACTTTGTGAGGATCGGCTTCTGGCCGGCAATCGCTCCAATATCGCGCGCGATATCGGCGATCTGGTTCTTGTCAGCTTCCGCGTCGATCCCGGTGTTCACGGTAATTTTCGTGATCTTCGGAACGCGATGCGTGTTCTTATATCCCCGTGTCTTCGTGAGTTCGGGAACAACCTGCTCGAGATAAACTTTTTTAAGTGACGGAACGTAGCTCATGGTCGTGGCACCGGTGTCGATCCGGCGCGTAAAGTGGTGGTGATTTAAAGGGAAAAGCGCTTAATCACGCCCGGATCGCGCCCGCTTGGCAAGCGCGCAATGGGCGCAACTCAAGCCTGGGCGGGAGCCTTCTTGCGCTTGCTCGAGTCGAACACCGACTTGAGCATCAGGTTGGATATGTGCACCGAACCCTCGCGCTCGACGATCGCGCCCTGGGGATGCTCCTGCGACTTCTTGGGTGGCGCTTGACCATCGCGACGCCCTCGACGCGGGCGCGGCCCTTGGCCGGGAAGCACCTCGAGGATCTTGCCCTCCTTGCCCTTGTGGGAGCCGGAGATGACGACGACGGCGTCGCCGCGTTTGACGTGAAATTTCTGGCCATGTTAGAGAACCTCCGGGGCGAGCGAGATGATCTTCATGAAGTTCTTCGCCCGCAGTTCGCGGGCGACCGGGCCGAAGATGCGGGTGCCCTTGGGGTTGCCGTCGGCGTCCATGATGACGATGGCGTTGCTGTCGAAGCGCAGGTAGCTGCCGTCGGCGCGGCGAACCGGGGCGCTTGCGTGCGGACGACGACCGCCTTCGCGACTTCGCCCTTCTTCACCGTGGCGTCCGTGGCGCTCTCCTTGATGTGGACGGTGACGATGTCGCCGACGCCGGCGGTATCGGTGTTCTGGCCCTTCTTGCTGATCATGGCGGCCCGACGGGCGCCGGTGTTGTCGGCGACCTCGAGAATGGAACGCAGTTGGATCATGGCGGATGTTCTTTCGTTAGAATTAATCGGAAGCACGTCAGGCTTGGGTGACCTTGGTGGGGACGGACTCCGCCACATCGTTTTCGGAAATCGCGGTGCCGATGGAAGCCGACGGCCGCCTGGACGACGGAGACAACGCGCCAGCGCTTAAGGCGGCTGAGCGGGCGGGTCTCCATGATCTCGACCTTGTCGCCGACCTTGGTCTCGTTCTTCTCGTCGTGGACGTGAACGAACGTCTTGCGGTTGATGACCTTGTGGTAAAGCGGGTGCGGCGTCTTGTAAGGGATCGTGACCTTGACAGACTTGTCGCCGGAGCGGCTCGTGACGAAGCCGGTGATGCGTCTTGCGCGTGTTGCGGGAACCGGGAGTGGCAGTGGACATGGCGTGTATTAGGGCGGCGCTCAGGCGGCGGCCGGCTGGTTTTTCTTTTGGCGTGAGATGGTCTCGAGGCGGGCGACGTCCTTGCGGAGGGTGCGCAGCTCGTGGGTTTTCTCGACCTGGCCGGTCTGCTTGCGCAGGCGCAGCTGCAGGAGCTGCTCGCGGATCTCGCGGATCTTGGTGGTGATTTCGGCCGGGGACAGGTCGCGGATTTCTTTGGAAGTCATGGTGGGCAGCTTGGTTCGATGCTTATAATGATCGGCGCTCCTCGCGGACGATGAAGCGGCAGCGGAAGGGAAGCTTGGCGTCGGCGAGGCGGAAGGCCTCCTTGGCGACGGTGGTCGGAATGCCGGCCAGCTCGAAGAGCACGGCGCCGGGCTTGATGACCGCGACGTAGAATTCGACCGGGCCCTTGCCCTGGCCCATGCGCACCTCGGCCGGCTTCTTGGTAACCGGCTTGTGCGGGAACACGCGGATCCAGAGCTTGCCCTTGCGCTTGAGGTGGCGGGAAATGGTGACGCGGGCGGCCTCGATCTGCTGGCCGGTCATCGGCCCGCGGCTGAGCGATTGCAGGCCGAATTCGCCGAAAGCGAGCGTGTTGCCGCGCTTGGCGTTGCCGGCGCGGGAGCCCTTTTGGGATTTGCGATACTTGGTGCGTGCGGGAGCGAGAGCCATGGGACGGATTCTCCTTAAATTATATACTGTATATCTGGCGTGGGAGCGGTTCAGGTGTTGTCGGACTCTTTTTTGCAGATCCAGCACTTGACGCCGATCTTGCCGTAGAGCGGTGTGGGCCTCGGAGAAGCCGTAGTCGATGTTCTCGCGCAGGGTGTGCAACGGCACGCGGCCCTTGCGCTGCCACTCGCGGCGGGCGATGTCCGCGCCGCCGAGGCGGCCGGAGCACTGGATCCGGATGCCCTCGGCGCCGAGCGCCATGGCCATCTCGACGGCCTTCTTCATGGCGCGGCGGAAAGCGATGCGGCGCTCGAGCTGCAGCGCGACGTTCTCGGCGACGAGCTGCGCCTCGATCTCGGGCTTCTTCACCTCCTGGATGTCGAGGAGGATTTCCTTGCCGGTCAGCTTCGCAGAGCTGGGCCTTGATGTTCTCGACTTCCTGGCCCTTGCGGCCGATGACGATGCCGGGACGGGCGGTGTAGATCTTCACGCGGACGCGGTTGGACGCGCGCTCGATGAAGATGCGCGGCACCGATGCCTGCTTCAGCTTCTCCATCAGCGTCTCGCGGATGACGCTGGTCCTCGAGGAGCAGCTTGCGGGAATTCCTTCTTGCGTGGCGAACCAGCGGGACTGCCAGTTGCGGCGGACGGCGAGGCGGAAACCGATCGGATTGGTCTTTTGGCCCATGGTGATAAATTAGTTGGTGTCTGCCGTCGGAAAGGACGATGCGGATGTGGGACATCTTCTTGCGGCGGGGCATCGCGGTACCGCGGGCGCCGGCCTTGAAGCGTTTCAGCACGGGGCCGTTCTCGACGATGGCGCTCTTCACGGTCAGGGAGTCGGCGGAGAGATTGTTGTTGTTCTCGGCGTTCGCGATGGCGCTCTTGCAGCGTCTTCGCGATCAGGCGAGCGGACTTGCGCGGGATGAGCCGAGGAGTACTCAACGGCTTCGGGCCGCCTTGCGGCCCTGGATTGTGCGGACGACTTCGCGCACCTTCTTGGGTGACATGCGCGCGTAGCGGGTGAGGGCTTGGACTTCCATGGTATAAGGAGGATTCCGAAAAGTTCGGCGATAGCAGCGCGGAGAGCGCCCTACCCTTTTGGTTGGGTCAGGATGAGAGGGACGTGGTGAGAAACGCTGATATATATTTAAGCTCAGGCTTAAATTTCCTTGCGGGTCATGCCGCCGTGGGCACTTGAAGATCGCGGGTCGGCGCGAATTCGCCGAGCTTGTGGCCGACCATGTTCTCGGTGACGTGCACGGCGATGAACACCTTGCCGTTGTGGACGTTGAAAGTGTGGCCGATGAAATCGGGCGTGATGGTCGAGCGACGCGACCACGTCTGGATGGGCTTTTTGCGCGCCGGCCTTAACCGCCTTCTCGATTTTCTCGAGAAGGTGATAATCGACGAAGAAGCCTTTCTTGATGGAACGTGCCATGGTGCGGTAAGGGCTAGGATTACTTCTTGCCGACGCGGCTTGCGGCCGTTGTGGTGAACGATGATCTGGCTGGTGAGAGTTTGCGTCGACGGCGCGTCGGGAAGCCCTTGGCGAGCTGGCCCCACGGCGAAACGAGCTGCTGGCGTCCGCCACCGCCCTTGGACTTGCCCTGACCACCACCGTTGGGGTGGTCGACCGGGTTCATCGCCATGCCGCGGACGTGCGGGCGGCGGCCCAGCCAGCGATTGCGGCCGGCCTTGCCGAGCGACTGCTTGCTGTGGTCGCCGTTGCCGACGATGCCGATCGTGGCGCGGCAGCTGGCGTGCACGTACCGCATTTCCCCAGAAGGCATTTTCAGCTGCGCACGATCGTTTTCCACGCCGACGAGTTCGAGTGAAGCTCCAGCGCAACGGGCGATCTGCGCGCCGCGACCAGGAACGAGCTCTACCGCGTGGACGCGCGTCGAGGGCGGAATAAGCGAAAGCGGATAATTATTTCCGACCGTGAAATCATTCAACCCGGCCTTGTCGGAAGCCACAATCGTGGTGCCGACGGTCAGTCCCTCGGGAGCGATGATATAGCGTTTTTCGCCGGTGGCGTACGCGAGCAAGGCGAGGTTCGCGCTGCGGTTCGGATCGTACTCGATCGCCTGCACCTTTGCGGGCAGATCGAGCAGGTCGCGCTTGAAGTCGATATGCGGTAGAGCTGCTTGTGACCGCCGCCGCGGTGGCGGGAGGTGACGCGGCCGTAGACGTTGCGGCCGCCGGATTTGTGCTTCGACTCGGTCAGCGCCCTTCTGAGGGCGCTCCTTCGAAAGCCGTGGCTGCTTATTGAGGGAAGTGAAGCGGCCCGAGGGCGTGAGAGGGCGAAATGATTGAATGGGCATGGTATATATCTCCAGGTGTCGGACGCCCTTAGACGAGCTCGATCTTGTCGCCGGCCTTGAGCGTCACGATGGCCTTCTTGAAATCGGAGGCGATGCTCGGGCGGCCCGTGGCGGCTCTTCTTGTTCTTGCCGCGATAGTTCTGGATGTTCACCCGGCGGACGGTGACCTTGAAGGTCTGCTCGACGGCTTCGGCGATGGCGTGCTTGTTCGCGCCCTTGGCCACCTCGAAGGTGTATTGGCCCAGCTCGGAGCTGAGGCTTGTTGGCTTTCTCCGTCAGGAGAACCTGCCTTTAAGACCTTGATGCGGCGTTCATCAGTTTTTTCCTCCGTTGACGCGGGCGATGATGGCCTCGAGCGCTTTGGAGCTCACGATGATCATGCGGTAGCTGCAGAGGTCGTGGGTGTTCAGCTTGCGCTGCTTCCTGGAGGCAAACGCGTTCGATGTTGCGGGAGGCGCGGGCGGGCCTCGGCGGCGAAAGGGGCGTCGACCAGCAGAACCTTGCCCTTCGGGGCGATGCGAGTGACGAGTTGGTTCATCACCTTGGTCTTCGCGATTCGTCGGCTCGAAAGCTTCGATCACGGCGATCTCGCCGGCGCTGGCGCGGTCGAAGAGCGCGCGGCTGAAGGCGAGCGCCTTCACCTTGGCGTTGATCTTCTTGGAGTAGTCGCGGGGCTTCGGGCCGAAGACCACGCCGCCGCCAACCCAGAGAGGTGACCGGATCGAACCGGCGCGCGCGCGGCCCGTGCCCTTTTGGCGCCACGGCTTCTTGCCGCCGCCGCGGACTTCGCCGCGGGTCTTCGTCGAATGCGTGCCCTGGCGGTTGTTCGCGTTGATCGCGACGACGACTTCCTTCACGGCCTGGAGGCCCTTATCGCCCTCGAACGTGGGCAGATCAGTCGAAATCCTGCTCGTGGCTGTTGGTGCCATCGGCACTAAAAACTGTGAGTTTCATATAGCAGTGGCTCCGAATTAGGCTTTGGCGGCCGCTTTGGGCTGACCTTTGATTGCAGTGCGGACCACGACGTCGTCTCCATTCGCACCCGGGATGGCGCCCTTCACGAGGATGAGATTTTTTTCGGCGATGATTTTCACCACGCGAAGATTCTGCACCGTGCGGGCATCTGTACCCATATGGCCGGGCATCGCTTGATTTTTCCAAGCGCGGCCGGGGGTCTGGCGCATGCCGACCGAACCGATGCGGCGGTGGAACATCGAACCGTGGGCCGCCGGACCGCCCGCGACACGGAATCGACTTGACGACGCCCTGAAAGCCCTTCCCCTTGCTGACGCCGATAACATCGACCAGCTGGCCCTCAGTGAACGCGGCGACGGTGACGACGTCGCCGACCTTCTCAGAAGGTGCCGCCGCCAACCGAACCTCGGCGAGCACGCGAGGAGCGGATTCGAGTCCGGCTTTTTTCGCGTGGGCCAGCTCTCCGGCCTTGCTCGTGTTCTTGGTCTTCTTCGTCGAGAAGCCGAGCTGGACAGCGTTGTAACCGTCCGTCTCCAAAGTCTTTACCTGGACAACCGAACAGGGTCCGGCTTCGACCACGGAGACGGGGACTAGGACGTTTTGTGCGTCGTAGACCTGCGTCATCCCGATTTTTTTGCCGAGAAGCGATGAGATCATGGGCTAAGTGGTAGGTGGAAAAAAATTCCGTTTAACGACCTACATTAGTCGAAACCTGGCGGTCCCGCATGCGGGACACAGGCAACTGCTAACGTTGAAAGTTAAGAGTGAGATTAAACGTTGATGGTGATGTCGACGCCGGACGGGAGATTGAGTTTCTTGAGTTCGTCCACGGTCTGGGCGGTCGGCTCGATGATATCGATGAGGCGCTTGTGCGTGCGCGTCTCGAACTGCTCCATCGACTTCTTGTCGACGTGCGGTGAACGATTGACGGAAAGTTTCTCGATCCGAGTGGGCAGCGGGAATTGGGCCGGAGACGCGGGCGCCGGAGCGCTTGGCGGTCTCGACGATGTCCTGGGCCGATTGATCGATGACTCGATAGTCGAAGCCCTGGAGTTTGATGCGAATTCGTTGGCCTTTCATGGCGGAAAAAGAACGGGGTTATTAAGTGCGGGCGGGAGCTTTCGAGTGAAGTCTCGACGATCTTGCTGAAGGAGCGAGTTCGGCACCTGCTCGAAATGGGAGGGCGTGATCGACGCGCTGGCGCGGCCCTTGGAGAGGGAACGGATGTCGGTGACGTAGCCGAAGAGCAGTTCCAGCGGCACGGTGCGAGGCGATGATGCAGGCGCCGGCCTTGTTTTCCATCCCGTTGGATGCGTGCCGCGGCGGCGATTGATGTCGCCGATGAGGTCGCCCTGGTACTCTTCGGGGGTCGTGACTTCGACGCCCATGATGGGCTCGAGCAGGATCGGGTTGGCGTTCTTCATCGCGTCCTTGAACGCGAAGATGCCGGCCATCTTGAACGCGAGTTCCGAGGAGTCGACTTCGTGGAAGGAGCCGTCGATGATCCGGACGATGACGTCGACCACCGGGTGACCGGCGACGACGCCGTTGTTGGTGCCTTCCTTGATGCCGTCGATCGACGGCTTGATGAATTCCTTCGGGATCGAGCCGCCGACGGTCTCGTTCGAGGACCTCGACGCCCTTGCCCTTTTCGTTCGGCTCGAGCTTGATGACGACGTGGCCGTACTGGCCCTTGCCGCCCGACTGGCGGATGAACTTGCCCTCGCCGTCGGCAGAGCTCGATGACGGTCTCGCGGTAAGCGATCTGGGGCTTGCCCGCGGTGCCTCGACCTTGAACTCGCGCTTCATGCGGTCGCAGGATGATTTCGAGGTGAAGTTCGCCCATGCCCGGAAAGGATGACCTGGCCGGTGTCGGGATCGGTCGAAACGCGGAGGGTCGGATCCTCGGCCACGAGGCGCTGGAGGGCGGTGCCCATCTTTTCCTGGTCGGCCTTGGAATTCGGCTCGATCGACATCGAGATAACCGGCTCCGGGAAGGACGGCGGCTCGAGGCGGATATCGAAATCCTCATCGCACAGCGTGTCGCCGGTGATGACGTCCTTCACGCCGACGAGCGCGCAGATATCACCGGAGTAGGCGACAGTCGATTTCTTCGCGATCGATCGCGCGCATCAGCACCAGGCGCGAGACGCGTTCGCTGCGGCGGGTGCGCGGATTGTACAGCGACATGCCGCGTCTTAACGCGACCGGTATATACTCGGAAAAATACAATTTTGCCGACAAACGGGTCGGTCCAGAGCTTGAAGGCCAGCCCGGCCATCTTGCGCCTTATCGTCAACTACGGCCAAGGTCTCCTTGCCGTCGCTGTCCTGCCCTTTCATCGGCGGAACGTCGATTGGCGAAGGCAGGTAATTCACGACGCAATCAAGGAGGCGCTGCACGCCCTTTTTCTTAAAGGCGGAACCGGGAACCACACCCGTAAAACCGAGCGAAACCGTCGCCTTCCGAATTCCAAGAATCAATTCGTCAACACTGATCTCCTCGCCGCCGAGATACTTCTCCGCGATGACGTCGTCGAAATCCGAAATAGCCTCGATCAACTTCTCGCGGTATTCCTTCGCGATTGCCATGTGCTCGGCCGGGATAGGCGAGGTAACCGGGTTCAGTCCCAAGGGATCCTTGTCCTCGTCGAATATATAGGCGATCTGCTGAACGAGATCGATCAACCCGCTGAAATTTTCCTCGGCACCGATCGGCAGGAACAACGCATGCGCATTGCCCTTAAGCTTCGTGCGTATATCATCGATCGCCCGGTGGAAATTGGCGCCAACGCGGTCCATTTTATTAATGAACGCAATGCGCGGGACATTATATTTGTTGGCCTGACGCCACACAGTCTCAGATTGGGGCTGCACGCCTGCGACGGCGTCGAACACAGCGACCGCACCATCGAGAACCCGAAGCGAGCGCTCCACCTCAGCCGTGAAATCCACGTGCCCGGGTGTATCAATAATATTAATCCGCTGCTTGATGCCCTTCCAGGGGCCACAGGAAGCATTCCACGCACAGGAGATCGCCGCGGCAGTGATCGTGATGCCGCGCTCGCGTTCCTGCTCCATCCAATCCGTGACAGTCGTTCCCTCGTGAACTTCGCCCATTTTATGGACGGCACCGGAGTAGAAAAGAATACGCTCAGTCGTCGTCGTCTTGCCGGCATCAATGTGCGCGGCAATCCCAATATTCCTCGTCCATTCGAGAGGGAACGGGCGATCCTTGGAGTTTACCGGGGCGACTTTCGCCTTATCGGTGACGACAGTAATAGCAGGTCTGGTGGGAGCGGACATGACCGAGGACACAAAAGAAACGTGATGGATTACCAGCGCAGATGCGCGAACGCGCGGTTAGCCTGCGCCATCTTGTGGGTGTCTTCTTTCTTCTTCACGACCCCACCTGTATTATTATAAGCATCGATGATCTCCGCCGCGAGGGCGTCTTTCATCGTGGTGCCCTTGCGGGCCGAAGCAGCATCGACGATCCAGCGCAGCGCGAGGCTCTCCTGACGCTCAAAAGAAATTTCGATCGGGACCTGATATGTCGCGCCGCCAACGCGGCGACTCTTGACCTCCAAGCGAGGACGGGCGTTTTCCAGCGCGCCCAAAAGCAAGTCCACCGGATCACCCTTTTCGAGCTTCTCGGAAACCTTCTCAAACGCACCGTACACGATGCGCTGGGCGAGGTTCTTCTTGCCACTTTTCATAATGACATTGACGAGATGCGCGACGAGCGGGCTCTTGTAGCGCGCATCGGGAACGACCAAGCGTTTTTCGGCTCTGTGACGACGTGACATGTTTGAGAGTCTCCTCGGGTATTATTTCTTCGCGGCCTTCGGGCGTTTGACACCGTACTTCGAACGGCTGCGCCGGCGCTTCTCGACCCCGGTCGCGTCCAGCGTTCCACGCACTATATGATAACGGACGCCCGGCAAATCCTTCACGCGGCCTCCTCGCACGAGCACGATCGAGTGCTCCTGGAGATTATGGCCTTCATCGGGAATATATGAAATTACCTCGTTGCCATTCGTCAGACGCACCTTGGCGACTTTTCGAATCGCGGAATTCGGCTTCTTGGGCGTCCGGGTCATCACCTGCACGCACACACCCCGACGGAAGGGGTTGCCATCCAAAGCCGGAGACTTTGATTTGGTACGCACCTTGCGGCGGCCTTTGCGCACGAGTTGGTTAATGGTCGGCATACTGGGAAAGGGAAATGAGAGAGTGAGAAGTCGAGAAAAGAGGTGAACGCTACCTTTTGCGGAAAGCTGGGCAAGAACTTTCTGGAAAAAATGCGGCGTTCCGGCGGCCGCCTATATAACGCGAGCCAAGACCGAACGATTAGACCGGGAGATATATACTATATAGGGAGAAAAAAGAAGCCGCGGACCGGGGTCCGCGGCTTCTTTGTCGGAGCGGAGTGACGTTTAACCGGCGGTGACTTCCACCGGCTTCTCTTCCTCGAGCGGTAATTCGGCCCCGAAGGGCAGAGTGATCTTCAAGCGCTTGTAGGTCGGCAGGCCGGTGCCCGCCGGGATCAAGTGCCCCATGATCACGTTTTCCTTGAAGCCCTGCAGCATGTCCACCTTGCCCAGAGTCGAGGCGTCGGTCAGGACGCGGGTCGTCTCTTGGAAGGAGGCGGCCGAGATGAAGCTTTCGGTCTCGAGCGAGGCCTTGGTGATGCCCAGCAGAATCGGCTCGGCCTCGGCGGGTTTGCCGCCGGCCTCTTCGATCCGCTGGTTGTCGACTGAGGAACGCCGCGCGATCGACCTGCTCGCCCCAGAAGTACTCGCTATCGCCCGGATCGGTGATCCGAACCTTGCGCAGCATCTGGCGGATGATGATCTCGATGTGCTTGTCGTTGATCGTCACGCCCTGCAGGCGGTAGACCTCCTGCACCTGGCCAGATCAGGAACTCGTAGAGCGCGGCCGGCCCGAGGATCTCGAGGATCTCGTGCGGATCCGCGGCGCCCTCGGTGAGGTGCTGGCCCTTGTGGACCACGTCGCCGGGCTGCACGATGATGTGCTTGCCGGTCGGCGATCAGATGCTCCTCTTCCTGCTGGGTCTCCTCGTTCTTGACGACGAGCTTGCGCTTGCCGCGGACGGTGCCCTCGAAGGAAACGATGCCGTCGATGCGGGCCATCTCGGCGGCGTCCTTCGGGCGACGAGCCTCGAACAGCTCGGCGACCCGGGGCAGACCACCGGTGATGTCCTTGGTCTTCGACGCCTGGCGAGGGGTCTTGGCGAGCGAGCGCGCCGGGGGCGATCGTGTCGCCCTCGGCCGACCGCGATCTGCGCGCCGACCGGAATCGAGTAAGCGGCGAGCGGCTTGTTCTTGGCGTCGCGGATTTCGACCTGCGGGATTGAGATCTTCCTTGTGCTCGATGACCACGGTCGCGATGCGGCCGGACGACTCGTCCAGCTCACGCTTCACCGTTACGCCGGGGATCATGTCCTTGAACACCAGCGAGCCGCCCTTTTCGGAGAGCACCGGGATGTTGTACGGATCCCACTGGGCCAGGACGGCGCCCTTGGCGATCTTCGCGCCGTCGCCGACGTGGAGGAACGAACCGACGACGATGTTGTAGTTTTCGATTTCCTTGCCCTCGTCGTCGAGGATCTGGATCGTGCCGGTCTTATTGAGGACGATGCTCGCCACCATCGGCGGTTTCGCACGAGACGCAGGCCTTGTACTTGACTGTGCCGGCTCGCCCTGACGCGGATCTCGGGGGTCTTGAACCCGCCGGAGGCGACGCCGCCGATATGGAATGTGCGCATCGTGAGCTGCGTGCCGGGTTCGCCGATCGACTGGGCGGCAATGATGCCGACGGAGTCGCCGATCTTCGCCACGCGGTTGGTGGCCGGATTGATGCCGTAGGACTTGGCGTCGATGCCGAGCTTCGGCTGCGGAGGTCAGCGGAGACATGACCTTCACGCGCTCGATGCCGACGTCGTCGATCTTCGCGCGCGATTTCCTCGGTGATGAGTTCGCCGGAGCCCACGAGGATTTCGGAGGGATTCAGTGGGATTGTACACGTCGTCGCTCGAGAAGCGGCCGATGATGCGCTCCTTGCAGGCCAACGATTTCGTCGTCACCCTCCACGATCGCCTTCTTCCACACGCCGTCGCGGGCGCCGCAGTCGTCTTCGCGCGATGATGACGTCCATCGCCACGTCGCACAGTTTGCGGGTGAGGTAGCCGGCGTCCGCGGTCTTGAGGGCGGTGTCGGCGAGGCCCTTGCGGGCGCCGTGGGTGGAGATGAAGTATTCCAGCACCGTCAGGCCCTCGCGGAACGAAGACAGGATCGGGCGCTCGATGATTTCGCCTGACGGCTTGGCCATGAGGCCGCGGGTGCCGCAGAGCTGGCGCACCTGCTGCTTGTTGCCGCGCGCGCCGGAGTCCATCATGATGTAGACCGGATTCACCTCGGGCTTGCCGTCGTTGTTCTCGAGCTTCGCGAAAACTTCCTTCGCAATGCGGTCGGTCGCGTTCGTCCAGATATCGACGACTTTATTATAGCGTTCGCCGTCCGTGATGATGCCCTTGTTGAACTGGCCTTCAACCTCGGTGATTTTCTTACGCGAGTCGGCGACGATGTCCTTCTTCGCCTCGGGGATGATCATATCATCAATACCGATCGAAATGCCCGCCTGCATGGCGGTCTGGAAACCGAGTTCCTTCAGCTTGTCGAGCGTCTCGACGGTGATCTGGTTTCCTGAGATCTTATATGTATTCAGGATCAGGTCGCCCAGCTTGCTCTTCGGCACCGGGAAATTCACGAAGCCGAGTCCGGCGGGCCAGATCTGGTTGAAGATTACCCGTCCAACCGTCGTGCGCACGGTGCGCCGCTTGGAATCGCCATAAACCGTTTCCCGATTGTAATCAGGGTTCGGCACCTCGACCCAGTCGTGAGTTTTGAGCGCCCCATCTGACTTTGCATATAGAACCTCTTGCAAATCGCTCAGCAGCGGCACGCGAGCGCCCTTGGCTGGCTTGGTGCGCGGCTCGATGGTCAGATAATAAGCCCCGAGGACGATGTCCTGTGACGGCGTCAGGATTGGTTTGCCTGACGAGGGCGAAAAGATGTTCGAGGTCGCCATCATCAGGAGCTTGCACTCCAGAATGGCTTCGAGCGAAAGCGGAACGTGCACAGCCATCTGGTCTCCGTCGAAGTCCGCGTTATATGCAGTACATACGAGCGGGTGGATCCGGATCGCCTCGCCCTCGATCAGCACAGGCTCGAACGCTTGGATCGAGAGACGGTGGAGCGTTGGTGCGCGATTGAGCAGCACCGGGTGGCCCTTGGTTACCTCCTCGAGTATGTCCCAGACCTCTGGTGACTTTTTCTCGATCATCTTGCGCGCGCCGCGAACGGTGTGCACAAAGCCGAGTTCCTTGAGCCGGCGGATGATGAACGGCTCAAATAGCACGAGTGCCATTTTCTTCGGCAGCCCGCATTGGTTCAGCTTCAGCTCCGGACCGATCACGATGACGGAACGACCAGAGTAATCGACGCGTTTGCCTAGCAAGTTCTGCCGGAAACGGCCCTGCTTACCCTTGAGCATGTCGGACAGAGACTTCAGCGGGCGATTGCCCGCGCCAGTTACTGGACGGCCATGGCGGCCGTTGTCGAACAAGGCGTCAACGGCTTCCTGCAGCATGCGCTTTTCGTTGTGAATGATCACGTCAGGCGTCTTCAGCTGCATCAGATTCTTCAACCGGTTATTCCGGTTGATCACGCGACGATAGAGATCGTTGAGATCCGAGGTCGCGAAACGACCGCCCTCAAGCGGTACGAGCGGGCGCAGGTCCGGCGGAATCACGGGCAAGACCTCGAGGACCATCCACTCTGGACGGCTCTTCGAATGTATAAACCCTTGAATGACCTTCAGGCGCTTCGAGAGCTTCTTCTTGATCTGCTTCGATTTTGTCGCGCGCATCTGCTCCTGCAGTTCGGCGACAGTCGCTTCGAGATCAGTTTTCGCGAGTGCGTCGCGCACGGCCTCGGCACCCATCTTGGCGACGAAGGAGTCATCTCCATATTCGTCGATGGCCTGGCGGTATTCCGTGTCGGTCAGCAGCTGCTTCGGCTCCAGGGGGGTTTTGCCCGGATCGATGACCATGAAGTTCTCATAGTATATAACGCGCTCGAGCGAACGAGCAGTCATATCGAGCAGGAGGCCTAGGCGGCTCGGCATACTCTTCAGAAACCAGATGTGCGAGACCGGCACGGCCAGTTCGATGTGGCCCATGCGTTCGCGGCGAACGCGGGCGATCGTCACCTCGACGCCGCAGCGGTCGCAGATGACATCTTTATATTTGATGCGCTTGTATTTTCCGCAGGCGCATTCGTAGTCGCGCACCGGGCCGAAAATCTTTTGGCAAAAGAGACCACCCGGTTCGGGCTTGAAGGTGCGGTAATTGATCGTTTCCGGATTCTTTACCTCACCCTTTGACCATTTCCGAATGGTTTCAGGCGAGGCGACCGTGATCGACACACAATCGAATGCACTCTCCTCGAGACCGAGGGCGGCGCGGGCGTCATCACGGGTGGATGCGGCAGTGTCAGCGGGTTGAATCATATAGTAATATCCCTGGCGCTATATCGTTTAAAAAGTGAACAGCGGTCCGCTCCGGCTTAGGAGCCGTAGCTGAGCGAATCGCGTTTCTGCAGCTTGATATCGAGACCGAGGGATTGGATTTCCTTGATCAGGACGTTGAATGATTCCGGCGTGCCGGCCTGCAGTGTATTGTCGCCCTTGACGAGCGACTCGTAGATTTTCGTGCGGCCCTGCACGTCGTCGGATTTGACGGTGAGCAGTTCCTGCAGCGTGTGGGCAGCGCCGTAGGCTTCGAGCGCCCACACTTCCATTTCGCCGAAACGCTGACCACCATATTGGGCTTTGCCGCCCAACGGTTGCTGCGTGACCAGCGAGTACGGACCCACCGCGCGGGCGTGGATCTTGTGCGACACGAGGTGGTTCAGCTTCATCATATAGATATAGCCGACCACGACTTCCTGATCGATCTTCTCGCCGGTGCGCCCATCATATAGCGGGCTCTTGCCGGATGAAGGCAGCTTTGCGTCGCGCAGGTATTCGCGGACTTTTTTCTCCGGAATGCCATCGAACACAGGTGTCGCCACCTTGATGCCGAGCTTTTTGCAGGCCCAGCCGAGATGCGTCTCCAGCACCTGTCCGACGTTCATACGCGATGGTACGCCGAGCGGGTTGAGGCAGATTTCGACGGGAGTGCCATCCGGTAGAAACGGCATGTCTTCCTCGGGCACGATCTTCGCGACCACGCCCTTGTTGCCATGGCGGCCTGCCATCTTGTCACCGACCTCGAGCTTCTGCTTCGTCGCAATATATACTTTGACCTGCTTGATGGCGCCATCGGCCGAGCCTTCCCCCGCCTCGATCGAACCGATCTTGCGTTCGCGATCCGTCTCGAGCTCGTCGAACTTCGTCTGGTAGGAACCAATGATCTCCATGATCTTGATCCGCACCGGCGAGGGGTCGATTTGCACATGTTTCGAAACCGCCGCGAGCTTGCGCAGCAGCGTCTTCGTGATTTTCCGATTCGCCGGGATGATGATCTCGCTCGTCTCGCCGTTGATGACGTCGAGGGGGATCTTTTCGCCGAGAAGTATATTGGAGAGCGCCTCGGTGAGGCCCTCGCGCAATTTATCCATCTGCGTTTTATATTCCTCCTGGATCTGCTTCACCTGACGGCGGCGATCCGAGGGCGAGAGCTTCTCCTCCTGGTTGTCGATTCGGGATGAGACCTTCACGTCCATGATGATGCCCGTGACGCCCGAAGGCACGATCAACGAGGTGTCCTTCACATCCGCGGCCTTTTCACCGAAGATGGCGCGTAGGAGTTTTTCCTCGGGTGCTAGCTCGGTCTCAGATTTCGGCGTGATTTTGCCGACGAGTATGTCACCGGGCTTCACTTCCGCGCCGATCCGAATGACCCCATTATGATCGAGGTTCTTGAGCGCCTCTTCACCGACGTTCGGGATATCCCGCGTTATTTCTTCCGGCCCGAGCTTGGTGTCGCGTGCGGTGACTTCGAATTCCTGTATATGAATCGAAGTGAATATATCCTCACGCAGCACTTTCTCGGAAATGAGAATGGCGTCCTCGAAGTTATATCCATTCCAAGGCATGAACGCGACGAGCACGTTCCGACCGAGAGCCATCTCGCCTTGATCGGTCGACGGGCCGTCAGCAATGATCTGACCGGCTTTGATCTTCTGGCCACGAGCGACGATCGGCTTCTGGTTGAAGCAGGTGCCCGCGTTCGAACGCATGAATTTCCGGAGCTCGTAAACGAACACGTGATTTTTCGGATCGTGCTTCACTGCACGGGGCAGCTCGCCATCCTTCGTAATCACAATTCTCTTCGCGTCGACAGAGGCCACAGTACCTGCCTCATCGGCGACCACCACGATTTTGGAGTCACGCGCTACGCGCTCCTCGATGCCGGTGCCCACGAAGGGCGATTCGGCCTGGAGCAGCGGCACACCTTGACGTTGCATATTGGCGCCCATCAGGGCGCGGTTCGCGTCGTCATGCTCGAGGAACGGTATCATTCCTGCGGCGATCGAAATGACCTGCTTCGGCGAGACGTCCATGAGGTGGACGTCCTCGGCGGGTACCTCGAGGAAGTTGCCGTCTTGGCGAACGGTCACCTTGCCGACAAAGTGGTTTCTTTCGTCGATCTCGGCGTTCGCCTGCGCGATGACCTTTCCCTCTTCCTGGTCGGCAGTGAGGTATTCTATTTTGTCGCTGACGCGGCCTTCCTTCGCGACGCGGTAGGGCGTCTCGATGAAACCGAACTCGTTCACCCGCGCATACGTCGAGAGTGAATTGATGAGGCCGATGTTCGGACCCTCAGGAGTTTCGATCGGGCAAATGCGGCCGTAGTGCGACGGATGAACGTCGCGAACCTCGAATCCGGCACGCTCACGATTTAGACCCCCCGGCCCGAGCGCGGAGAGTCGGCGCTTGTGCGTGACCTCGGCGAGGGGGTTGATCTGATCCATGAACTGCGAGAGCTGACTGCGCGCGAAGAAATCGCGGATGACGGTGGTCAGCGCCTTCGGATTGATGAGCTTCTGCGGAGTGATCGAGTCGACGCTCTGATCGTACATGGTCATGCGCTCGCGGACGAGACGCTCGGTCCGGGAGAGTCCCACGCGACATTGGTTGGCAAGCAACTCGCCCACGGTGCGCACGCGCCGGCTACCGAGGTGATCGATATCGTCGACCACGCCCGTGCCCTTCTTCAGACGAACGAGATACTTTGTGGCTGCCACGATGTCAGTGCTGTCGAGAATGCGCTGTTCCAGTTCGGCCTTTAGGCCGAGTTTCTGGTTGATCTTATAGCGACCGACCCGGCCGAGATCGTAGCGTTTCGGATCGAAAAACAACCGCTTGAGCAGTGCCTTGGCATTAGCGGTGGTCGGCGGCTCGCCAGGACGCAGGCGCTTATATATTTCCTTCAGCGCCTCTTCTTCGTTGCGCGTCGGATCCTTTTTGAGTGCGCGGATGATCGCGCCCTCGTCGAGCGCGGTATCGATCACGCGGAGCGACGCGATCTCGTGTTTCTCAAAAGTGCGAACGATCGCCTTCGTCAACGGCTCGAACGCCCGCGCGAGAACGACGCCCTTTTGTGCGTCGATCGCATCTTCAACGAGCACGAGCGTGGAGACATTCTCCATATCGAGCGCCTTCGAAACCTTCAGGTCCTTTATATCGTAGAAAAGATTCAGGAGGTCGATGTCGGAACTATATCCTACCGCACGAAGCAGGGTCGTGATCAGGAACTTCCGGCGGCGACGGCGCCGGTCGAGATATACATAAAGCAGGTCGTTATTATCGAACTGCACTTCCAGCCAGGTGCCGCGATCTGGAATGATACGAAAAGAATGCAGCGGCTTGCCATTCGGGTGCGGCGTGACTTCGAAGGCGATGCCGGGTGATCGGTGAAGCTGCGAAACGACGACGCGCTCGGCGCCGTTGATAATAAATGATCCACGCTCCGTCACCATGGGGATTTCACCCATGTATATATCTTCGTCCTTGATAAAGTCTTCCTCTCGGAGCCGCAGCTTTACATATAGCGGAACCGAATAGGTGATACCCTCGCGGAGGCACTCGAGCTCATTGTTCTTCGGATCGCCGAGTGTATAGGAAACATATTCAAGAGTCAGGCGCTCGTCGTAAGAGAGGATGGGAAACACCTCGCGGAACACGGCTTCGAGGCCCTGGGGCTTGCGCTGCTTTTCCGGGATCCCCTTCTGGAGGAAATCCAAGTAGGACGTGATCTGGATTTCGATCAGGTTGGGCGGTTGGATAACTTCGCGAAGTTTACCGAAGTTGATGCGTTCAGAAGTGATGCGGTCGGCCATGGAAATTCCCGTGAGGGGTTAAGACGAAAACGAAACGCGCGCCCCGCGGGGCGTGCTGCGCGAAAAACCAACTAACGAACAATATTGAAAAAGGCAAAGGACAGGCCGCGCGAATTCGCGGCCTGTCCCGAAAAGATCGGACTTTAGATAAGAAAGATCGCCCAAAGTTACTTGAGCTCCACCTTGGCGCCTGCCGCCTCGAGTTTCTTCTTGAGGTCCTCCGCTTCGGCTTTGGCGACGTTTTCCTTGACGTTCTTCGGTGCGCCTTCGACGAGGTCCTTCGCTTCCTTGAGGCCGAGGCCTGTGATAGCGCGGACTTCCTTGATGACGCCGATCTTGTTCGCGCCGGCCTCCTTGAGGACGACAGTGAACTCCGTCTGGGCTTCAGCAACCGGAGCCGCCGCAGCGCCGGCGCCACCGGCTGGGGCCGCCGCAACGGCAGCCGCCGCGGAAACGCCCCACTTGCCCTCGAGTTCCTTCACGAGATTCGCGAGTTCGAGGACGGGCTGGCCGGAAAGCCATTCGATAACTTGTTCTTTGGTGATATTGCTCATGGTGTCTTCTCCTGGACGAACTAGCGAATCCGAGATGGAATGCGTTTAAGAGACGTATCTCCTAGCTGCCCGATGGATATTGGATTCCCAACCCAGGCGATCATGCCGAGGCCGGGAAAAGTATATAAGGATATTATTGGTTAGGCCGCGGGAGCTGCAGGAGCCGCCGGGGTTTCCTTCTGGACCTTGGCGTCCAGCAGGCGAACGAAAGTCGCCGCGTTCTGCGTCAGCAATCCAAGCAACTGCGAGCGCAGGGCCGCGAAAGGCGGCAGGTCGGCGATTTTCGAGAGGTCCGCCGCGGTCACGAGTTTCTTGTCGAGAACGCCAATCTTGACCTCCAGCTTCTGCTTGTCCTGAAAAAACTTCTTCAGGATCTTCGCGACCCCAGCGGAGTTCTTTCCACCCACGACTACGGCGGTCGGACCCGCGAGCGCGGCCTCGAACTCCGGCAAGCCCAAGGCTTTGGCGGCAACGCGTAGTGAACTGTTCTTGACGACGTGAAACTCGGCGTTCTCTACGGCCAGATTTTTCCGCAAATCGGCGACATCAGCAACGGTCACTTTCGTGAAATTCGCAAGAATGACGTAGTCGGATTTCTTGAGGTGGCTCTCCACCTCGGCGATGAGGTAATTTTTCTCAGCTCTCATGTTCGTGTCGTTTAATATTTGCTGAACTCCACGGCCGATATATGAACACCCGGGCTCATGCTCGAGGAGAGTGCCACTGTCCGTATATAGTTGCTGCCTTTGAAGGTGGCCGGCTTGGCCTTGCCCACCGCATCGATTACCGCTTGGGCGTTTTCCAAAATCTGGGCTGACGTGAACGAGCGCTTGCCGACGCCGACGCCAATATTGCAGGCCTTGTCCATCTTGAACTCCACGCGGCCGGCTTTAACGGCTTTGATGCCCGCGGGGATGTCATCGGTGACGGTGCCGGATTTGGGATTCGGCATGAGTCCCTTGGGGCCGAGAACCCGAGCAATCGTGCGCACGACCTTCATCGCTTCGGTCGTCGCGATTGCGACGTCGAAATCGAGCCAACCCTCGTTGATCTTGGCCATCATGTCTTGCAATCCGGCGTGGTCAGCACCGGCTGCGAGCGCCTTCTGCACGTCGTCGGTGAAAACAAGGATGCGCACCTTCTTGCCCGAGCCGTTCGGAAGGGGCGTGGTGCCGCGCACCATCTGCTCTCCGGCCGTGGCATCGACGCCTAGGCGAAAGGACAGCTCGACGGTCTCGTCGAACTTCGCCTTCGGAAATTTCGTGAGCACTTCGACGGCTTCCGCCAGCGGATAGTCTTTGGTCAGATCAGCGCTCTTTACTGCGCTGCGATAACGTTTACTTGGTACTTTTGGCATGTTTGACTCCTTGCGGTACAAACGTCCTGGGCAGGACTCCCGCGGCGAGCGTGGTGGTATGGCGTGGCACGGCGAGGGGCAGGCGATGCACGAAGTGCGCTCACCGTCCGCCGCGCCGAAGTATGTTAGTCGGCGATTTCGATGCCCATGTTACGGGCAGTGCCGGCGATGATCTTGATGCCGGCCGCCTCATCGTTGGCGTTCATGTCGGCTTTCTTGATTTTCCAAATCTCAGCGAGCTGCTTTCTCGTCACCTTGCCGACCTTATCCTGATTCGGCTTCGCCGATCCGCTTGCTATATTCGCGGCCTTTTTTAGGAGGACCGAAGCGGGTGGAGATTTGAGGATGAACGTGAAGCTCTTGTCGGTGAAGACTGTGATCACAACGGGTAAAATCATCCCGTTCTGGTCCTTGGTCCGCGCGTTGAAGTCTTTACAGAACGCCATGATGTTCACGCCCTGCGCACCGAGTGCAGGACCGACCGGAGGCGCGGGATTGGCCGCGCCGGCAGGCAACTGGAGGCGAATGTAACCTTGGATCTTCTTAGCCATGTGATTAAAATTATATACTTAGCGGCGAGTGTGAAACGAGGCGCTTATTCCGTGTTTCGCTGCACTTGCCAGTATTCGAGCTCGACCGGGGTGAAACGGCCGAAAATTGAGACGGATACCTTCAGCTTGCCGCGGTCCGGATCGATTTCGTCGATGCGGCCGGTCAGATTCGCGAACGCACCGTCGTTGATCTTCACTTCCTCTCCAACGCCGTAAACTACCTTTGGCACTTCCTTGCCGTTGGCGGCCTCAATCCGCGCGCGGATTTCGTCGATCTCAGATTGCCGCAGGGCGGCAGGCGCATCACCGCCGACGAAGCCAATCACGCCAGCCACTTCCTTCACGAAATACCAAGGTTTGTTGATGACCTTCTTGTCCTCTCCATAGAGGCACATCTGAATAAATACATAGCCAGGATAAAGCTTCCGGACCTTCGTCGACTTCTTGCCGTTCTTGACTTCAGAAACGACCTCGGTCGGCAGCAGCACTTCGAAGATGGCGTCGTCGAGCTCCTCCGCTTTCTTAAACTTCTCTATATAGTTCTTCACCTTGTTCTCCTGGCCGGAGAGGGTGTGGAGCGCGAACCACTGGGCTCCGGGGGCGACAGTTTGGGTGGGCATAGCGGGTCCTCTTAGCTTACCCAATCCGTTAACAGGAGCACCACCTGATTCAACGAGAGATCGCTGATACTGGTGAAGAGGCCGAGGATCACCGCGGCGGCGATTACGACGATCGTGGAATCGCGCAACTCCGTGCGGGTGGGCCAGGTGGCTTTTTTAAGCTCATCCACCATCTCACCGAAGAAGATACGGGTGCTGCGGAACGGGTTTTTCATTGGGCTGAAATTTGGCAGGCGCGGAGGGAATCGAACCCCCAACCAACGGTTTTGGAGACCGCTACTCTACCAATTGAGCTACACGCCTGTGAAAGGGCTTTCTTTAGACGACGCAGCCGAGGCCCCCTGAGAGGCCTCGGCGACGCGGTTAACAAATGAATCGGTGTTACTCGATGATGTCGGTGACGCGGCCTGCACCAATCGTGCGGCCACCCTCGCGGATCGCGAAGCGTTGGGTCTTCTCCATGGCGATCGGCACAATGAGGTCGATCTCCACGCTGATGTTGTCGCCCGGCATGATCATCTCAACACCCTTCGGCAGATTGACAACACCCGTCACGTCCGTCGTGCGGAAATAGAACTGGGGGCGATATCCGTTGAAGAACGGGGTATGGCGGCCTCCTTCGTCCTTCGAGAGAACGTAAATTTCCGCTTTCGCCTTCTTGTGCGGCTTGATGGACTTCGGCGCGGCGAGAACTTGGCCACGCTCAATGCCTTCTTTTTCGATACCGCGGAGGAGGATACCCACATTGTCACCCGCTTGGCCGCTATCCAGCAGCTTGCGGAACATCTCGATGCCGGTGACGACCGACGTGACCGTGTCCTTCAACCCGACGATCTCGACGGTGTCGTTCACCTTGACGATACCACGCTCGATCCGGCCCGTGGCAACCGTGCCGCGGCCAGTGATCGAGAAAACGTCCTCAACGGACATCAGGAACGGCTTGTCCAGCTCGCGCTGCGGTTCCGGGATATCGGCATCAATCGCATTCATCAGCGCCGTGATCGCCGCCTCTCCCTCAGGCTTGGCGTCCAGCGCAGCGGTGGCGGAACCACGAACGATCGTGGCCTTGTCGCCGTCGAATTGATACTTCGTGAGGAGCTCGCGAATTTCCATCTCCACGAGGTCCAGCAGCTCCGGGTCGTCGATGAGGTCGACCTTGTTCAGCCAAACGACAATCTTCGGCACGCCAACTTGGCGGGCGAGGAGGATGTGCTCGCGAGTTTGCGGCATCGGGCCGTCAGCCGCGGAGACCACGAGGATAGCGCCATCCATTTGGGCCGCACCGGTGATCATGTTCTTCACGAAGTCAGCGTGGCCGGGGCAGTCGACGTGCGCATAGTGGCGCTTCTCCGTCTGGTACTCAACGTGAGCCACCGAAATCGTGACGATCTTCGAGGCATCGCGCACCGTTCCACCCTTCGCGATATCAGCGTACGACTTCACTTCGGCCAAGCCCTTGCGCGCCTGCACTGCGAGGATCGCGGTGGTCGTGGTCGTCTTGCCGTGGTCGACGTGGCCGATCGTGCCAACGTTGACGTGCGGTTTATTGCGTTCGAATGTTCCTTTAGCCATAGAGGTGGGATTTACTGCGGTGAATGAAAATTGTGACTTCGAGTTTTGCGTCAGCGAAGCCGGCGGACGTGGTGAAGACCCTGATGGAGCCCAGAACCGGATTTGAACCGGCGACCTCGTCCTTACCAAGGACGTGCTCTGCCAACTGAGCTATCTGGGCAGACCAAAGATGTGCCAAAAAACGAAAAAGAGGGAAGAAAGTGGAGGTCGGGAATTCCTCCGTCAACAGGAATCTCTCGCTTTTCGGGTAAATCTACGGACCGACGATAATCCGATAAAATCCAGGAGACAGCAATTGGCCCAAGTGTCGCGATTCTGCAAGATAACTTCGGAAGTAATTATCAACGCCATCCACATCTGACCGCTGGGAAACTACCAGCGCGCCGATCAGCCCTGCAGCGTCCACCGCAGCGTCCAGTTGAACAGGCCTCCAAAGCCCGTCCCCAGGCGGATGCGCGTCGGCCAGCGTTAGGGCTAAAACCAGTTGACCGGTGTTGCCGGCGCGGATTTCAAGCCTCGCTCCGCGACTCTCAAGTGGCTGAATCGGAATATCCTCGCGCCCGAGACCGACGAACCGCGGCGGCAGCTCGGTGCTCAGCAGCGCCGCGCCATTTTCCGGGACGGCGATTGGGGCCGCCAAGCCCACGGCCAGCTCATTCGGGAGAAAATGCCAGTTCGGCTCGAACCCGGCAAACTCGGTGCCGGGCTCGAGGACGGCCGCATTCTTCTGCGCCATCGCCTGCGCGGCATTCCACTCTGTCGGCAAGAACAACGGCGTGGGATCGAACAGCAGCGCCTCCTCGTTTAACGCGGCATTGCTTTCCCCACCCACCGCCGTCAGCGCCACCGTCGAGGATGGCGCTACGGGCGCATGCACGACGGGCTTCGGCGTCCGGAACAGGCATAATATAGCGACCGTCGAGAGCAAAGCCACACCTGTCGCTGTCGTCCACCTGACACGGGTGCTTGGATCCGCTGCAATCATTTCGCCAGGCCGGGACGAGGCGTTGCCTCGTCCACGGCAAATTCCACCCGAAATCCCGCCTCTTTCGCGACGTGCGCTATATTAACCACGGTCAGGCTCGAGACCCGCGCGTCCGCCCGGACGAGCAGCGCAGGATCCCGCGTTTTCCGCGCTTCATCCCGCAGCCACGTCCCCAGCCGGTCGATCGTTATATTGCCCTCATCGGCAAAAATCAGCCCGGCCGCCGAGACGCTTATATGATGCGTGGCGGGCAGGTCGGCCGGCTTCGCGCCCGCGACCGGCGGCAGGCGAAAATCGACCCCCAGCCCGGGCGCGAGGACAAAACGAGAACCGAGCACGAAGAAGTTTAATATAACTAGGCCGGCTGAAATATAGAAATAGGCGTCGAGGCTGCGCGGCGGCAGTCGCAACCGTGAGGCAAGGTCCAGCGGCCGGGCAATCATTGTATCCAGACTATATAACTGGATAACGGGGTGCCATCGCAACTATATAACCGCATATATAATGGCGCGCCTGCGACCCTATTTTCCCGCGCCGCCCTCGCTGCGGTAGTCGATTAGCAGGTATTTCATGATCTCATTCCCCGACCACTCCATGTCGCGCACGATTGCGCGGACGCGTCCGCTGAGAAAATGATAGGCGAGGTGCGCCGGGATCGCGAGCATCAGACTCGCAGCAACACTCAGCAGCGATTGCCACATCCCCTTCGCCAGTGCGCTCCCAGTCACATATTCTCCGTTGAGGAACGAGAGATACATCGCGATGAAACCCAGGATCGTGCCGAGCAAGCCAACAAGCGGCGCCACTTGGGCGATCGCCGCGATTGCGCCGAGCCGCCGCTCGAGTACCGGGAGTTCGACGAGCGCAGCTTCCTGTACATAAAATCGCAACGCCTCGGCGTTGTCGTCCGCGTGCAGCAGCGCCGCTTTAACGATGGGCGCCACGGGTCCGGGAGTTTCCTCGCAAACGGTCAAGGCCTCGACCAGCCGCCGCTTCGCGAGTATATTCTTGATGCCTTCAAGAAAGGCCGTGGAACGAATTTGCGCGCGGTGCAGAAAAAGCGCGCGTTCGACCGCGATGATCAGCGTGATCACGCCGAGGATCAGCAGCACCCACATCATTGGGCCGCCGCGGGAGAACAGGGAGAAATCCAAGACAGACATGCTAAACCGGGGATTCAGCGATGGTTCCGGCCAGCCGTAAATGCGAATTCGTCTTCCGCGTCACAAGCTCCCCTCCGGTAGATTGAAACGGGCCAGATGTTGCCGCGCCAACGTCGCTCCCGGCAGTCCACTCCGCAATATCAACAGCCACGCGTTCTTCGCCTCGTCGAGATTCTCCTGCTTTTCGAAAATTTCACCGCACCCCAACAGCGTACGCACCATCCAATATCTTCCGTTCGGCCCCAACTCTGCGGCTCGTTTCGGTTCGGCCAGCAGAAATGGGTAAACCACGCCTTTCCACCAAACCTCCGTCGCTCGCGCCCGATTGCCTCGTGTCGCGAGCATCGCGCCAAGGTTGAAACCCGCTTCGACCCGAACGTCGATGGGAGCATCCGAGCGATCATATAACAGGTGCTCGAACAGAACCTGCGCGATTTCGGCGTGCGAGGGATCGCTCGCCGATTGGGCGTCATGACATTCCGCGAGCGCGAGCTGCGCAAGAATCACGTCCTGATGCTGCGCAAAATTATTCCCCAGCGATTCAAAAACGGTCTGCGCCTGTGCATACTGATTCAGCTTTTCCAGAAGCGCGCCCTGCTTCAAGCGCGCATAAAATACGAGATTGCTGCCCGGATATTTCGCGATCAGCCGCTCGATGAGCTTGTTCGCCTCCTCGTAATTCGGCAACTGGCCCCGGCGTTCTGCCTGCACCGCCGCTTGATATAGCGCGTAGGGGGCGTACGTCTTGTTGTCCGGGAAATCGTCAGCCAGCCTCGTCAAGAGCTGCTGCGCGTCGACGATCTTGTCCTGCTGCGCGTAGTGCTCGGCCTCGATGATATATGAATACGCGGCCGCGTCGGTCTTCGGGAACTCCCGGCGCAATATATTCAACCTCTCCACGGCCGCCGCGTCGCGCTTGAGGGAGAAATCCGCCTCGGCCCCGAGCAGCGCAGCCGTGCTCGAGATCTCCGTCTTCATCGTGGCGTTCAAACCATCGAGCGAGGGCTGCAATGCCGCGACCAACCGAAGCGTCTGTTCGGGCTGGCCCGCGTCGAACGACAACCGCGCTTCGAGCCACGCAAGACGGGCGCGCAACTCGGGCCTGATTGCTGCCGGTTTTTGCGTGAGCAGCCGGGAAACGCGTGCATACGCTTCCGCGGTTTTTCCCGAAGCCTGTAACGCGCGAGCCAGATTCCACTCAGCTTGCCAGCCGTTTTCCACGCTCGCCGGATTGCGGTCGAGCTCATCTACCAACGGCTCCGCGCGGTCGAGGGCGCCCGCTCCAATCTCTGCGAGTACCCGCTGGAATAGCAAATCGCCCGGGAGCGTGCCTGGCGGCGGCTCGCGCTGAGCCGCGGCATAAGCATCCGCCGAATTTCGAAAATCCTCTGTGCCCGCGGACCCACTCGGCCCGCTTTCGCGGCCGGCACGAAACCACGCCTCTGCCACCAGCACGCCGAGCTCCGCCCGCGCCGAGCCAACAGGCAAAGCCTCGCGGGCTCGCGCCGCGTAGTCCGCCGCGAGTCTATATCTTTTATTTTCCCAAGCCGAGCTCGTCAGGATTCCATAGCCATACGCGCGCAGAGGCGAACCAGGAAATCTCTGCAGCAACATCTGCGCGTCGTCCTCCGCCTGCCTATATCCTTCCGCCGTCTTCGCACCCAGCGAAAGCTGGGCGCGAAACAGCAGGAGCTCTTCATATATCGGCGGCGGCGTGTTCGCGGCGAGCAACCGGTCAAGCTCCGCCCGAAACTGAACCCGCGCCGGACCCCGAATCGACGCGGTCGCCAGAAGCTGTAAGGCCATGCGCTGCTTCATCGCATCCGTGCCTGCCTCAACAAGCTGCAGGAGCGCCGTCCGGCCGGCGCCATCGGCCGCACCACCGACCAGTCCCATTAGCAGCCGAAAATCGTCCGCCCGCGCCCGCTCCTCCATCGGCAAGGTACGCAGCTGCTCCTGCAGCACTTCCATCGCGCGCGACTTGCGACCGACGGAATCGAGCATCACCGCCAATAGACGCGCGAAATCATATCCCATGCCGCGTCCACGGAAACGCTCCATGTTCTGTCGGGCATTTTCGATCGCCGCGTCCGTCGCGGGAGCAATTCGTAGCCTCGCCTGTTCGTGAGCCAGTTGGATCCGCGCCCGCGCCAAAGCGGTCGGTGCCCGCGCCTCCGCCTGTATATAAAGCTCGCCGGCGCGGATCGCAGCGTTCGGCTCGGGCGACGCATCCACCACCATCCCCTGAAGAAAGTACCACCAAGCCCGGTCTGATGGTCCGAGATCATCGGATTTCGTCGCCGAAAGTTCGCCGCGCGCCACGTCCATTCTCCGCTGTTGCGCCGCGGCCAGGCCAGCCCGCAGATGCCAAGCCGCATCGTGCGGAAGCCCCGGCCGTTGCAGCGCCTGTTCCGCCTGCGCCGCGTGGCCACCGTCGAGAAGAACCGTCGCGAGCGCCAGGGTGAGAGCGTTGCGATCGCTTTGAGGCGAATCGAGCAGATCGCGATATAAACCCGCGGCAATGGTATCGAAACCGAGTTCCTGAGCGCGAAGCGCAGCGCCAATATCAAGCGCATTCGCTCCCGGCGAAATCGTCGGGACGGCAGTCGGGTTCAAGGGCACCGGCGGATTTAGCGCTTCCTGGCCGAACGCGCAAAGTGCGCCCAACATGAATAATCCGGTGAATTTTCGAATATACATGCTCTCGCGCCTAGGTTGCGCGCCGATGATGAACAATCAATCGCGTTGTCGCCCCGCCCGCCGGTAGCCGGCGCGCCGGCTTTGTTTTGAAACCCGCCCCACCGGCAGGCGTCTTCTGAAAAGCGTCGTCAACCCCATATCTTTCATGTCTCACGACCACTCCCACCGACCCTGCTGCGGTATATCCACAAATATAGAGGACTATTTTCTGACCCGTCGGAAGTTCCTCAGCCGCGTCGGCATGGGCATGGGCGCGCTCGGCCTCGCCTCCATGGTGGACCCCGCGCACCTCTTCGGCGCAACCGGAGTCACGCCCACGGGCGCGGGACCGGGCCCTCTCGCCGCCCGCCTGCCCCCACTCCCGGCCAAGGCGAAGGCCGTGATTCATATATTCGCGCAGGGCGCCCCATCGCACGTGGATACCTGGGACCCGAAGCCGATGCTCTCGAAAATGAACAACCGCACGTTGCCGGACGGCGGGGTCGCGATGGGATCCCCCTTCAAGTTCACACCCATGGGCCGCTCCGGCATCGAGGTCAGCGATTTGTTCCCCAAGCTCGGCGCTCACGTCGACGACATGGCTATAATTCGGTCGATGTGGACCGATATCCCCGCGCACGAGGTGGCAACCGTGTTTATGAATACGGGCTCCCTCCGGCTGGCTAAGCCGAGCCTGGGCTCGTGGAGTATATATGGACTCGGCACGGAGAACCAGAATCTGCCGGGCTTTATCTCGCTGCGCGCGGGCGGCATGCCCCCGGGCGGCGCCGCGAACTACTCCGCCGCGTTCCTGCCCGGTGTATATCAAGGCTCGAGCGTCAATACCCAGGCGCAGTCGGTGCAGCAGATGATCCAGAACATCCGTAACCAGTATCTCCCGACCAACGAACAGCGCCGCCAAATCGACTTCGTGCACCAGCTCGACGAGATCCAGGCACGCAACCTCCAGCACGAGGCAGCGCTCGAAACCCGGCTCGAGTCGTACGAAGTCGCCTTTCGTATGCAGGCTGCCGCCACGGACGCGTTTGATATAACAAAGGAGCCCGAAGCGGTACGCGCCGCTTACGGCAACGGCGACCAGGGAAAACAACTGCTGATCGCGCGCCGCCTCGTCGAGCGCGGTGTCCGCTTCGTCCAGGTCTGGCACGATGGCTGGGACCACCACCAAGATCTGCAGGAACGCATCACGAAAAAAGCCGCCGAGGTCGACCAGCCTCTCGCCGCCCTGCTCGCGGATCTCAAACAACGCGGATTGCTCGACTCCACCCTCGTAGTCTGGGGCGGAGAATTCGGCCGCAAGCCTACGAAAGACCGCGGCGGCTACGAAAATCCCGGCCGCGATCACAACGCGAAGGCCTTCTCGACTTGGATGGCCGGCGGCGGCGTCAAGGGCGGCACCGTCTACGGCGCGACCGACGAGTTCGGCAGCGCCGCCATCAAGGACAAAGTCCACGTCCACGACCTCCATGCCACCATTCTCCGGTGTCTCGGCTTCGACCACACCAAGCTGACGTACCGCTTCAACGGCCGCGACTTCCGGCTGACCGACGTTGCCGGCAACGTCGTGACGCCCGTGCTGGCGTGAAAATCGCACCGATCGATTAATATATTTCATAATTATGAAATACACTCAGCCAACTTCATACGGGCGCGCCGTGGGGACGCCCAATTCTGCTTCCAGCCGATGAATCAGCGGCTTCACTCCGCCGCCTGGCGCGCAGCTGCAGTGTTCATGCTCGGACTGCTCATGGGAGCCCGCTCGCACGCCGCCGAGCCGCCGGCGATCTCGGCCGCGGACCGAGAGTTTTTCGAGAACAGGGTTAGGCCGGTACTCGCGGACAGTTGCTATAAGTGCCACAGCCGCGACGCGGAGAAAGTCAAAGGGGGCCTGCAGCTCGACACGCGCGAAGCCTTGCTCGCTGGCGGCAGCACCGGCCCTGCGATCGTGCCCGGCAAGCCCAACGACAGCCTCCTGATCGAGGCCATCCGCTATACAGACGACGACCTGCAGATGCCGCCAAAAGGAAACAAGCTCTCCGACGCGCAGATCGCCGACCTCACCGAGTGGGTGCGACGCGGCGCGCCGGACCCGCGCGGACTCGCGGCCAAAGGCAGCAACGCCGCCACGTACGCCGGCGTTGGCCGCCAACACTGGTCGTTCCTGCCCGTCCACGCCCCCGCCGTTCCCACAGTAAAGAATGCGGCGTGGTGCCAGACACCGGTCGATAATTTCATACTCGCGAAACTGGAGGACAGTGGGATGACGCCAAACTCACCCGCCGATCGCCGCACACTGATCCGACGCGTCACGTTCGATGTCATCGGACTTCCGCCGACCGAGTCAGAGACGGAGGCGTTCGTGCAGGACAAATCGCCCGACGCCTACGCCAAGGTCGTCGACCGACTGCTGGCATCGCCGCAATATGGCGAGCGTTGGGGACGCTACTGGTTGGATGTGGCGCGCTACGCCGACACGAAGGGCGAGCCCGAGAAGCGGACCGACCCACGCTATACTTACGCATGGACGTACCGCGACTACGTGATCAACGCGTTCAACACCGACAAACCCTACAACCAGTTCATATTGGAGCAGCTCGCCGCGGATCGCCTCGTGATCGACGACGAGAATAAAGCGAAGAAACGACCGGGCCTGGAAGTCGACCAGTCGCGTCTCGCCGCCCTGGGATTCCTGACCCTCGGGAACCAGTTCGAGGGCCGGGCGCAAGATATAATAAACGACCAGATCGACGTCACCTCAAAGGCGTTCCTCGGGCTGACGGTCGCATGCGCCCGCTGCCACGATCACAAATTCGATCCCATTCCGACGAAGGATTATTATTCCCTATATGGAATCTTCGCGAACACGTTCATCCCGAAAGAGCCGTACTTCGAACCCACGCTTGCACCGCGACTTCCCAAGACGCCGGAGCTGCTGGATTACCTCGCGAAGACGGAGGACCTGAAAAAGAAAAAATCCGCACTGGAAGCGGACAATGCGGAATTCAAACGC
Organism: uncultured Verrucomicrobiae bacterium; assembly: GCA_963800005.1. Taxonomy (GTDB): domain Bacteria; phylum Verrucomicrobiota; class Verrucomicrobiia; order Opitutales; family Opitutaceae; genus CAWCZH01. The sequence continues at coordinate 1,230,531 of CAWCZH010000006.1, read as the reverse complement.
GAGCGGGTCAAAGATGCGGAAAAGCGGAAGGCTTTGCAGCGGCGGGAAACGGAACTCGAGACGGAAATCGCCGACCTCGAGGCGAGCCACGCCGGGGCGCCCGCCCGCGCGAATGTCATCGTCGACCTGCCGCGTTCGCACGATTATCCGGTGCTCGTCCGTGGCGAGGTCCAGAACAAGGGCGACGTCGTGCCCCGCCGGTTTCTTGATATTCTGTCAGCGGATCCGAAACATCGGCCGGAATATCACAGCGGCAGCGGCCGCCTCGAACTCGCCCAAGCAATCGCCAGCCCAACGAATCCGCTCACCGCGCGCGTCCTCGTGAATCGGCTTTGGCAACAGCATTTCGGCGAGGGCTTCGTCGCCACTCCGGACGATCTCGGCAATATGTCTTCTCCGCCCACCCATCCGGAATTGGTCGATTATCTCGCCAGCCGATTCGTGGCGGAAGGATGGTCCATTAAAAAGATCCAGCGGCTCATCTTGCTCAGCAGCACTTATCAGGAAAGCGCGAAGGCGAATCCCGCGTACGCGGAAACCGATCCCGACAACAAGCTGCACTGGCGCTATAATATGCGGCGACTCGATTTCGAAGAAGTCCATGACTCGCTGCTCGCCATCGCCGGCACGCTCGACCTGCGCATGGGCGGCAAATCCATTCCGATCGGCAGCGAGGAGTTCGCCACGCGGCGCGCAGTATATACTTTCATCGATCGGCACAATCCGGCCGAGATTCTCACGCAGTTCGATTTTCCAAGCCCTGACGTTCCGTCTGGAAAACGCTACGTGACCATCGTGCCCCAGCAATCGCTCTTCATGATGAACAGCCCGCTCGTGATCGAAACCGCGCGCAAGCTGACGCATCGGCCGGATTTTCTCGAACTCGCCTCAGACGAGGAACGCGTGACATCGTTATATATTGCAGTGTTTCAACGCCCGCCCCGCGCGGACGAGATCGCGTTGAGCTTGCGGTATGTAGAAAGAAACCCCGGAGGCACGTCGTCCGAGGGCCCCGCGCCCACGGTGGCGTCCGCTGCCGCGTCACGCGTCGCGGAACGCCAGGCGGCACTCGCGCAGGACTCGATGAAGAACCTCCGCAAAAAGAAAAACACCTTCCAGGCCGAACCGGCGGCCGCCGCATTCAAGAGCCGGGCCCCGGTCGACGCGTGGACGAAGCTCGCACACGCACTGTTTCAGACAAACGAGGCGATGTTCTATAACTAGACGCCCGCGCGTTTTCGATTCGAGGCTCCCCTGTCGGTAGTATACAGCGCGCATCGGCGTAGCGCTTCGCGCGTCGGCAGCTCGATCTCGGAACTCCGGCCGTCAACGGTCCTTGATCAGGATCTCGACCGCTTTGGTTTTATCAAACGCATCGTCCCATTTGGAGACGATCAGCGTCGCCACCGCGTTGCCGATGAAATTGGTGATCGCCCGCGCCTCCGACATGAAACGGTCCACCCCGAGAATAAGCGCGAGCCCAGCGACCGGCACCTTTCCCGTGGCCTCGAGCGTGGCGGCCAACGTGATGAAGCCACTGCCAGTGACGCCCGCCGCGCCTTTCGAGGTGAGCAGCAGCACACCCAAGAGCCCGAGCTGCTCGCCCAACGTCAGCGGCGTTTTCAACATCGCCTGCGCGATGAACAGCGCCGCCATGGTCAGATATATACACGTGCCATCCAAGTTGAACGAATATCCCGCCGGCACCACGATGCCAACGACCGACCTCGCACATCCGACCGTCTCCATTTTTTGCATGAGGCCCGGCAGCGCCGATTCGGAGGACGACGTCCCAAGCACGATCAGCAACTCCTCGCGAATGAGTCTTATGATCTTGAATATATTAAACCCGGCAAAGCGCGCGATCGCGCCGAGGACTAGGAAAACGAAAAGTATACAGGTGAGATAAACGCATCCCATCAGCTCCCCGAGCTGTACGAGTGAGCCCAAACCGTATTTGCCAATCGTGAAGGCCATCGCGCCGAAGGCGGCGAGCGGCGCGAGGCGCGTCACGATGGCAACAATTCCGAAGAAGACGCGCGCGATATCCGCTATCAAAGCCAGGATCGAACGTCCATATTCGCCCAGCCGCCCCAGCGCGAAACCGAACAGCAGCGCGAGCAGGAGAACCTGAAGGATGTCACCATCCGCGAACGCGCCGACGAAGGTCGCCGGAATTATATGAAGGAGGGTATCGACGAGCGTGACGCCTTTTCCCGCCGCCGCATATTTCGCGACCGCCGCCGGGTCCGCCTTGATCGTGCCGGGATCAAATCCGATCCCGGGGTGAAATACATTGGCCACCACCAGCCCGATGATCAGCGCCAGCGTCGTCACGAGCTCGAAATATAAAAGCGCCTTTGCGCCGACGCGGCCCACGCGTTTCAAATCCCCCATCCCCGCCAACCCCGCGACCACCGTCGTGAAGATCACGGGGGCGATCAGCATCTTGATCAGCTTGATAAAGCCATCCCCGATCGGCTGCATCTGCGTCCCGAGGCTCGGATCGAAATATCCGAGCAGCCCGCCGAGCACGATGCCGACCAGCACCTGAATATATAGCGTGTTCCGTTTCCGCGGCGTGGGAACGTCGGCAGGCGAGTCGAGTTGCATCGCGCAGTTGAGCTCCGGCCGGGGGGCCCGTCAAAATCTAACGCACCGACCCGCCGCAATTTCCATCCTGACCCGCCGGCAGGCCGCACAGCCCACGTATCCACAACTTGGATACGTGAGACGCATACGCCGGACGCGGCACCGCCTACCGGAGTCGAGCCGCAACCACCGCTCCGAGGAGAGCCAATCCTAGTAAACCGAGCGCCCAACGGTGGCGCGTGGCCGGATCGGGAATCCACTCCGCCTCCTTCCGCGACAGGACGCTCACGAGCGCGAACGGCACCAGCAGCCAGATATACCAAGGCGCGCCCCACGCGCTCAGCACGTGGCGCAGCCAGCGCATGACGGAGATGCCGAAGAGCGCGAATGCGAACAACACGGCGAACGTGATGCTCCGGGTGCGCCAGGCCCGCCAAAACCACGAGAAGGTCGAAAACGGATTCATCGTGCTCCCGCGATGACGACGCGCCGGACCGTTCGCGTCAAAGATTTGCGCGGCGTCATGCATCGCCCAGACTGGACAGCTCCGGCAGGCTCCAACGCCGCGGGTATATATACACCAACCGTGACGCTCGCCGAAAAAGCCCACCAGATCCATTTGGAATTCGCCGGAATCGCGGAGGCGCAGGAGCGACTTTCAGTCCTCGTAGACCGCGCTCGCCGGTTGCCAAATTTTCCGCCCAGCGAACGCATCGACGACCACCGCGTGCGCGGATGCCTCTCGCCCGTGTGGATGATCGCGGACTATCGCGACGGTCGGTGTCATTTCCGCGCCGATGCCAGCGGACCCGTCGTGAGAGCGCTCGCCATTTTTCTCAGTGCGTTTTTCAGCGGAGCGATGCCAGCCGAGATCCTCGAAGCAGACGCCATTGACCCGCTCGACTCCGCCGGCGTGCTCGGAGAGATTTCCCCCACGCGTCGCATCGGGCTAAGCGCAGCGCGGGCCACCATCCGCGCCTTTGCCGCCGCGCACGCGCCCGCCTAACCGGCCCGGGGCACATGCGCTCCGACGACGGTCGGTGTATATATTACTATATCTGCCATCATATAACTATATATTCATCGATGAAGATGGCTGATCACCGACCGCACTAAAAGTCCCGACCGATGTCCCCGCTCTATGATGCCCACAATCACCTGCAGGACGGCTGGCTGGCGCCCTATCGCCCGCAGATACTCGCGGAACTCGCAGCTGTCGGGGTGCGTCGCGCGATCGTCAACGGCACGAACGAACTCGATTGGCCGGACGTTGCCGTCCTCGCGCAAACGTGCCCGCTCGCGCATCCGAGCTACGGATTGCATCCGTGGGAATATGGCAATCGCTCACCTGCATGGCAGGAAAAGCTGAGCGCCGCACTTGCGGCCGATCCGCGCGCGGCCGTGGGGGAAATCGGTCTGGATCGGTGGATGCTCGACCGGGCCAAACCCGACGATGCTCGGCTCGCCCGCCGGCGCCGCGCACCTCTCGAAGAACAGCTTGAGGTCTTTTCGATTCAACTCGAACTCGCTCACGTTTTCGATCGTCCCGCGACGATTCATTGTCTCAGCGCGTGGGGCGCGCTCACGGACATCTTGCGAACGGCGCGACTGCCCGCGCGCGGATTCTTGATGCACGCCTACAGTGGCTCGGCGGAGTTGATCCGTCCGCTCGCGGATCGCGGAGCTTATTTTTCGTTCAACGGCGCGTTTCTCGCGGAGAATCACGTGCACCGGCGAGATATATTCACAAAAGTCCCGCTGGATCGCCTGTTGATTGAGACCGATGCGCCGGCGATGCCCCTGCCCGCCGAGCGGTCTAAGTACCAACTGCCACCGGCCCCCACCGGCGAGACGATCAATCATCCCGCGAACCTGGCCATTGTATATAGCGGTCTCGCGGAATGGCTAATGATTGCGCGGGAACAGCTCGCGGAGCAGGTCGAGGAAAATTTTCTGCGTCTCTTCGGAACGAGGTGACGCGTTAGCCCGCCGCCGCGAGGAGCTTCACGACCTCGCCGGCCGCGACGAGCCCGAACGTCCCGGTCACGAACACGGCGGTGCCCAGGCCATTTTCGCAATCCATCGCGCGATCGGCTCTGGAAGCGGGTTGCAGGGCGCAGCTCCCGTCGGGTTGGGGGAACACCGGGCGCTCGCCCGACCAGACGCAGCGCACCCCGAAAGGCACCACGCCCCTCGCCGGGCCCGCCGCGAAGCCGAAATCGCGCCGCAGCTTTTTTCGCACCTGCCGCAGAAGCAGGTCGTTCTCCGCCTCGCCGAGATCGCCGACCCGGATCTGAGTGGGATCGCGGCGGCCTCCCGCCGCACCCACGGTGAGGCACGGCCGGCCAAGCGCGCGACAGGTGGCGATCAGGCGCGCCTTGTTCGTCATATTATCAATCGCATCGACGACGAAATCATATTGCGGCGCCAGCAACCGCGCCACGGAACGCTCCGTGCAAAATTCCTCGACCGCGGTCACGACGCAGGCCGGGTTGATCCGATGTATCCGGTTTTCCAATACAGCGACCTTTGGCCGGCCGATCTCGCCATCGAGGGCGGGCAGCTGGCGATTTATATTGGTCAGGCAGACGTCATCTAAATCGATAAGCGTGAGTTTCCCCACGCCGCTCCGCGCCAGACCCTCGACGACCCACGAGCCAACCCCGCCAACGCCGATCACGCACACGTGCGCGGCGGCGAGGCGCTGCAAGCCCGGCGAGGTCACCAGCCGGCCCACTCCGCCGAACCGCTGGAGGTAATCCTCGGTCATCCGGGCGTCCGTCACGGCGTCACCATCGGATACAATTTCAGGAGCGTCACCCGGATTGTTCATGACGGGACCCGGTCGCTATATACAATCGGCTGGGCCGCGCACCGGACGCTATGCATTAGGATATATCTCGGGCCGCGGCATTGGCGGTTATTTTACCGCCGACTGGGCCGGCCGCAAGCAACTGCTCCACGGCCGCGATCGCGGCCATCTCGCGCTGCGGCCACGTCCCGCGGATCTCCACGAAAGGAAGACCGCGGGAAACCAGCGCCTCGCGCCAAAGGACCATGCACCGCTCACGTGCGGCTTCATCTGGAAAAACGCGTTGCGGATCCGGCGTGAAAGGCACGTCGGTGTTGAGCAAAAGGTAAACCGCGTAACGTCGTGCGCGTGACTCCGCCGACGCCCGCACCGCCACGGGACAATCATGATACAGCAGGTCGCTCCAAAGCACCGTCGTGAGCGCGTCGGTGTCGCAGATCAGGACGCGATGCGCGCTCTCCGCCCGCGCATCCTCGGTCTCCGCCTGATGGTGCGCGATCGCGGGAATATCTGAGAGGGTGATTGCACCTTTTCGGTCCCAGAATTCGCGGGCGTATTCCGGCACGACGGGCTCGCGGAAATGTTTGCCGAGGAATTCCGCCAGCATCGTCTTGCCTGTGGATTCGGGCCCGAACACCGCGACGCGTCGGACGCGAAACGCGCGACGCCAGGCCACATGGCCGGCGATCGCCAGCGCGAGGAAGACGACGGCGAGGGCCGAGAACACGCCGAGATTCTTCACCCAATATACTCCGACTGAGACGAGGTTGACGACGACCCAACCGGCCCAGCACTCGAGGTATTTTCGCGCCTGCCACCATTGGGCCATCAAGCCAGCGATGAGGATGAACGCATCCCACCACGGCAGCGCCGCGTCTGTATATCGCGCCATACCCCAGCCGTGCACGAATGTCAGTACCGCCGCACCCGCACACCACACGAGGATCGCGCGGCTGCTCAGGCTCGTGATCGGCGGAGGTGTTTTCCGCGATCCGCCCCGCAGCCAATACCACCAGCCGTAGGCCTGGAGCACAAAGTATACAGCCTGCAGGATGGTGTCAGAGTAGAGTTTCGACTGGTAGAAAATCCAGCCCGAGAGTGCGACCTGAATCAGGCCGACAGGCCAACCCCAGACATTTTGGCGGATCATCAGCCAGACACCGATGACGCCGAGAACGGAGGTGAAGATATCGAGCGCGCTCACAGCCGCAGATGTGCGCGACGACGCAGTCGGAGGCAACCCTGCGCGAGCAACATGCGCGTTGCCCCCATCCATCGTCATCCCCCGGCGGAAAGACAATCGACTGCGCGCCCTATATAATTTCCCCACCCGCGGCCGAATATATGGCCCGACCTGGCATATAGCTATATATCGAGGTATATAGGCGAAAACACGCCGGGCCCGAAGCGGTTTTGCATTCGCGGTCGCGCCGCAGCGGCGGAAGTTGCCGGCTCGGGGTCGGCGGGCATCCGCTTGGCCTAGCCCTCGCGCTTTTCCGAACTCGGCTCCGCGATGAACGCTTCCATCGACTCGCGCGTTATATTATAACGCGATCCACAGCGCGGACACCGGATTTCCAATTTTTCATCGCCGCCGAAAAGCTCCTCCGGGTCCTGCCGCATCGAAGGCGCGAGCACCTCCATCATGCGCGCCTGGTTGCAGCCACAGTGCCAGCGATAGATCCGACGCTCCATCGGGGCGACCGTCTCGGTTTCGGCGAGGCGAACCACATCCTCAACCGTCAGCGCCTTGAGCCAGTCGAGTTCACAATCGGGCAACTCGGTGATCATGATGAATTCCTCTTCGCCCACCTGGAAGTAGCGCGCGAGCCGCTGCTCGCTCTGCGAGTAGAATTTTTCCACCGCCGCGATGGGATCCGCACCCGTGAAAGTCACCGCGCTGCGCCGCTTGGGCTCGCGGCCACGCACGACGTCGGCATAGAAAAGGTTTTCCGGCAGTTCCTTCACGTTCTCGTCAAACACGCGGCCGGTCACCGCCCCGGTTTCGTTGTCGCCCGTAAGAAACAGATTCAGGAGCGGATTCTGAAAATTAATCGTCCACGCAGTCAGCTCGTTCCAAGGCCGCGAAGCGGAATGGAGCGTGAACGCGGCGAGCGCCCGCTTGAACATCTGGTCAGCCTCGACGCTCGGCTTCATCTGCTGGTCGCTCAGGTGGAGATAATAGTCCACGTAGAGATCACCAAATGAGGCGCGGGCGAGCAGCGCGTTCCGATTGCGGACGAAGTAGGTTGCCACCTCGAGGCCGGCATCTGCGGTATTCGGTGGAGTCGTTTCTGGCATTCCTACCAATACACCGAAACGCGCCCGGTCTCAAGCGCGGCTTGGCTCGACAACGCGACTCGGCGGTCCGACCACCATCGTCGAGCGCAATATACTTGGCGCCGCTCTATATATGTACTCGCGCCGGGCACGGAAAAGCCGGCGTTTGATATATCGCAAACGGCCGAGGCTATTTGGCGGCGACTGGCAGGTGCGACTCGAGCTTCCGAATCTTCGGGGCGATCACGAACTGGCAGTACCCGGCCTCCGGATGTTTCGCGAAATAATCCTGATGATAACCCTCGGCCGGCCAGAATTTTTTCAGGGGCACGATCTGGGTGACCACCGGGTCGCGGAACACTTTTCGCGCGCCCTCGCGCGATTTCTCCGCGGCCGCCTTCTGTTCGTCGTTCGTATATAATATTATCGAGCGGTACTGCGGTCCGTGATCGTTCCCCTGGCCGTCGACCTGCGTCGGATTGTGCACCTCCCAGAAATACTGGAAGAGTCGGTCGAGCGAAACCACCGCCGGGTCGTAGTCGATCTTCACGACTTCCGCATGCCCGGTGGCGTGATCACACACCTGCTCATACGTGGGATTCGGCTCCTCGCCACCGGCATAGCCGCAAGTCACCTGAACGACGCCGGGGAGCAGTTTATACGCGGCATCGGTGCACCAGAAGCATCCGCCGCCCAACACGATCGACTCCGTTCGCACGCGATTATCGGCAGCATTCATGATTCCCCAAGAGAATGCAAAAAGGCCAAGTCGCAAAAGAAAGCGCATCATTTGAATAAGATATATATTCGAGGGATTTATTCCCACCGCGGGCAAAATCGGGACCACGTGTTCCGCGGCTTCTCCGGGTGATATAGCCGAAACACGCCACCGCAAGCCGGACCCGGAGTGGCGGACGCCTTATATGAAGTCAAACCGCTCAGCGAACGAGCTTCCGATATTTAGGGCGGTGCGGCTGCTCGGCCTCGCGACCTTTGCGGCGCCGGTAATCCTCGAGGTACGCGGAGTAATTGCCACTGAAAGCCTGCACCTGGCTGTCGCCCTCGAATGCGAGTATATGCGTCGCCACACGGTCCAGAAACCAACGGTCGTGCGAGACCACCACTGCGCAGCCAGCAAAATTCTCCAACGCCTCCTCAAGCGCGCGGATCGAGTTCACATCGAGGTCGTTGGTCGGTTCATCGAGGAGAATAAGGTTCGCGCCGCTCTTGAGCAGCCGCGCCAAATGCACGCGATTGCGTTCGCCCCCTGAGAGAATCCCCACTTTTTTTTGTTGGTCTGCGCCCGTAAAACCGAACTGCGCGCAATACGCTCGACTGTTCAATTCGCGGCCGCCAAGCCGCAGAATTTCCTCTCCGCCACTGATCGCCTGCCAGATGGTTTCCTGGTCGGGCAACGCATCGCGGGATTGGTCGACGTGAGCGATCTTTACGGTTGGCCCCACCCGCAATATACCGGCGTCCGGCTTTTCCGCGTTTGTGATCAATCGAAACAACGTCGTTTTCCCGGCGCCGTTCGGTCCGATGACCCCGACAATCCCGCCCGGCGGCAGCGAGAAATTCACGTTCTCGAATAATAAAGTTTCGCCGTAGCCCTTCGCGAGTTTTTGCGCCTCCACCACGAGGGTGCCGAGCCGCGGGCCCGGCGGAATGAGCAACTCGAATTCCCGCTCCTTCTCGGCGACGTTCTCCTTCAGCATCGTTTCATACGCACTGATGCGGGCTTGCGACTTCGCGACTCGGGCTTTCGCCGACTGCCGAATCCAAGCGAGCTCACGCGCCATCGCCTTTTGCCGCCGGTCCTCCGTCCGCTGCTCGACCGCACTCCGCGCCTGCTTCTGCTCGAGCCACGAGGAATAGTTGCCCTTCCACGGAATGCCGTGGCCGTGTGAAAGCTCGAGGATCCACTGCGCGACGTTATCCAGAAAGTAGCGGTCGTGCGTGACGGCGATCACCGTTCCATCATAGCGCGCGAGATGCTGCTCGAGCCACTGGACGCTCTCCGCATCGAGGTGATTCGTGGGCTCGTCGAGCAGCAGAATCGCGGGCTTCTTTAGGAGCAGACGCGCGAGCGCCACCCGACGGCGTTCACCACCGGAGAGATTATCGACGACCTGCTCGCCTGGAGGGCAGCGCAGAGCATCCATCGCCATTTCCACCTGCGGACCAACGTCCCACGCACCGAGGGCATCGATTTTTTCCTGCAATGCACTCTGACGATTCGTGACTTCCTCGCGGGCGGCGTCGTCGGGCGCATCGCTCAATTCGTCCCACGTCGCATCATACGCGGCGGTCAGGTCCGTGAGGTGCTTGACACCTTCCTCGACACACGCGCGCACGGTGGCTCCGGGGGTGAGCTGCGGCTCCTGCTCCAGAAATCCGATGGGGTAGCCGGGCTCGAAATGGACGCGGCCGTCTATATCTATATCACGCCCGGCGAGAATGCGGAGCAGCGAGGATTTGCCGGAGCCGTTGAGGCCAAGCACGCCGATCTTCGCGCCGTAATAAAACGACAATGATATATCCCGGAGGATCTCCTTGCGCTCGATTTTCTTCGAGACGCCGAGCATGGAGAATATAATTTTCGGGGCTTCAGACTGGGCCATGCGCGTACCTTGCGCAGCGACGTGTTCCCGCGCAACTCCTGCGACGCGCTCGAGGCTACACTGCTAGCGCCCGTGGCGAAGCCAGAGGAATAGGACCAACAGAATAAATCCCGCGAAGACGGCGAGGGTGATCTTGGCCCAGCTCTTCGGGTAACGGCCGCCGATCGCACCAGTATATCCATTGATGACGACCTGGTATGGCTTGCCGTAAAATTCATAGGACAACAACCAGATCGGCACGAGGATGTGCTTGAACGTCTGCGCTGTATAGTCCGCGCTCACCTCGAGTTGGGTATGCGTATCTCCCGGGACTTGGCGCGCGCATAGCTGCTCGAGCTCGCGATCCATTCTCGCCCGCGCCGCCTGCGCGGCGGCCACGAGGTCGATCTGATATCGCTCCACGACCCAGCCCGAAAGGAAGCCGGCGTTATATGGTTTCAATTCCTTCGTCGGAAAAGGTTCGATTTGTCCGAGCAGGTCTGGCTGCACGCCGCGGGAAGCGCTCACGAGCTCGTCATCAAAAAAATGGTCGAGCTGTCCGGCACTCGGCTCCCACCGTGTCTTCTGAACTTCGCGCGTCTCCCGCTGCCCCTGCGAATTCGTATAGGTCTCCGTCTCGTAATAATAATATCCGCTCAACGCCGTCCAATCCGCGTGGACCTGCGCATCGAAGGTCCAGTACGGGATATATACTCCCTTGACGGTGTCCGTGGACGCGCGATTTTTCAGGGCATTCGGCGCGAACCAGCGCGTTTTCTGCCATGCGTGGATGGCGTCACGGACCTGGTTCTCGGCGAGTTTGAATTCCAGCAGGCTCTCGGGACGAAAGCCCGCCTTCACCTCTTCATAGGGCACCAGCGCAGACGAGCCGCAAAAATCGCAGCGCTGCCCCACCCGCGCCGCATCGAACACCGTAATCGCCTGGCAGCTCTGGCAGCGAACTTGGATCTTCTCGGTTTGCCAGCCCCGCGCGTCGTCGGGAATCGCCCGCAACGCGGTGACGAGATCATGCTCAACAATCGTCTCCGCCGTGCTGAAGCCAGTGAGTTCCACGTTCGCGGGCGAGGTCGTGCCACAAAAGTGACACACGAGTGCTTTTTTCGCGGGGTCCCACGTCGCCTCGGCGCCGCAGGCCGGGCAGGAAAATTTGGAACGCGCAACAGCTTCGGCCATAAGATCAGGACTCTATAGATACACGTTTAGCCGCCGCGTCGAACCCGGACCGACACACCAAAAACTCACACCCGTCGGATGCCGCCGCAATGCCCGTTGTATCCAAATGCTGGATACAAAGACAGCTTCAACTGCGCATGAACTCGTCGAGGACTGGGCGCGAAATCCGCCAGGTGGATCCGATTTTTTTTCCTTTGAGTGAGCCGTCCGTGAGCGAGGCGATCACATCAGGTTCGCTCACGCCTAAAATTTTCGCCGCATCGGCCGGACTCAGGAGCTCTGGGTTGGGTGCCGTGCTGCTGGCACTGGCAGCCGGCGACGGAGATCCCACCGCGACGGGTGAGCCAGCCGCGGCCGGCGTCCCTTGCGGCCCGAGGATGCCGCCTGGTTGATTCATCATTTGTTGCGCCATCCCGAAGCCCATCGCTATTTCCGCAGCGGCACCACCCGGGCCGCCACCGCCTTTCGCGAGGCCTTCCGCCATCTGGAGTTTGACGTAATCGTTGAGATTCCCGATCGCCGCCATACTCGAACGCTTGTCAATCGCGGCTTCAACCTCCGGGGGCAGCGAGACGTTCTCGATGATAAAGCTGCCGAGCTCCAAGCCGTACTTCTGGATGATCGTCGGATTGATCAACGGCAGCAACGCGGCGCCGAGTTCGCCGTAGCGCGACGCCACATCGAGGACCGGGACCTTCGCGTTCGCGAGCGCGTCCGTGAACACGCTTACAATCCGAGAGCGCATCGCATCGGAAAATTCATCGAGGCGAAAATGGGCGTCCGTACCAGCGACTTCCTTGAGGAACGTCTTCACGTCGACGACCCGGAAATCATATGTCCCGAAGGCACGCGCGCGCACGATGCCGAAGTCCGGGTCGCGCATCATCACCGGGTTCGACGTGCCCCACTTGTTGCCCGTAAAAAGCCGGGTGTTGACGTAGTATATATCCGCCTTGAACGGGCTCTCGAAACCATATTTCCAGCCCTTTAGCGTGGAGAGAATCGGTATATTATCCGTCGTCAGGGAATATTTCCCGGGTGCGAACGTGTCGCCAAACTGCCCGAGGTACACGAACTGCGCGACTTGTGATTCGCGAACGATCAGCTGGGCACCGCGTTTGATTTCCTTGTCCTGGTCCGGGTAGCGCCACGAGAGCGTGTCCCGTGAATCATCTTCCCATTGGATGATTTCGAGGAATTGCGTTTTGAGGTAGTCGAAGAGTCCCATGGAATGAAAAATTACAGAACTGGGATCGGGCAGAGAAATACCCGACGATTCCTTACGAAGTAGACGCGCGAGCCCGCTTTGTAGAGTGCGTTCTCATCAAATGGAAAAATCCACGCCCGTTCCAAGGCCGCCATTTTGACTTGTCAGTCGAGGCGACAAGTGAACGAGCGGCGACCTCCAACCGCTGCTGGCCGCCTAGATTCCCGGCCGAGTTCAGGCGGTACGCGAATTCCGGCGAAAATCGCCGATGAGCTGTCGTAAGACTTCCAGCCGAATCGGCTTTGTGAGGTGATGGCGAAAGCCGGCCTGCTGACTGCGCCGCACGTCGTCATCTGTGCCGTAGCCGCTGACGGCGATCCCCTCCAGGCCAAAACGCTCCCGCAGGATGGGCATCAATTCTAAGCCTGTCATATCTGGCAAACCGAGATCGCTGATGACCAGATCGAACGTTTTCTGCTCGGCGAACGTGATCGCCTGCTCGGCCGACTCGGCGGCCGCCACCTCATGCTTCGCGATGCGGAGAATGCGTTCCAGCGTGACGCGGGTGTCCCGGTGATCCTCGACGATGAGGATTCGCAGGCCCCCCGCAGGGAAACCTTCTGGATTGTGCGGCGCGCGGGTCGCTGCGCCGTCTTGATTGGAACTCATCAGTAACACTTATGCTCACAAACAATGTTGCCTACGCAATTATCTCTAAGAGAACGATTCTGCACACAGCGGTTCCCGAGATGCAACGGATTGTCACCCGAAAGTCGCTCTCCTATACAGACCGAGACATTAGGAGCCGGTTCTGGCAGGCATGCGTGACGAGAGTCCCGCTACAAACAGAGTCGCCAATCCTGACTTAATGAACCGGCGGAAGGAGGGTAATCACCTCTTGGCTCAACGCCACGACATCCTCGCTGAGCCGCTGCGCGAGCTCTCCATAATTCTTGCCATCCCAAGGCTGGTCCTGAGCTGCGAATGCCTTTCGGACCAGCAGCCGCCCTCCCGGCGCAGCCGATGTCAGTTCGACTAGTGCCGAGAACCGCGCGACACTCTTGCCCCCGCTCAGCGTAACCCCCTCGCAATGATCGACCTGAATCGCTATATCGTAATCTCGAGTCTCTTGGGAGAAGGGCTGCGGAAACACCCGTCCGATCGCAGGGGCCCTGAGCAAGCCGGCGCGTAACGCACTGCCGATCTCTTGGTCCAGCGGCTCCGCCCAACGGGCGTCTTCCGGGAAAGTCACCTCGTTTCCCCCGCTCCGAACCACCAGCGTGTTCTTCCGCAGGTAAGGCGCGAGCTCCACGTTACGCAGGCCCAGCCGGAGCGCGCCAGCGCCGGGTAGCGCCGCCAGCTCCGTCGAACTGGGAGGCGTGAGCAAATAATAGCGGGTCGTATCGACCGACGGCGGCGGAAGTATATTGCAGCCCGTAAAGATGAGCACGAGCGCCGCGAGCAGAGCGCAGCGGAAGGCGGCGGAGCCAGGACGATTTCGCATAGGATTGACGCTCTCTCGCAGTGGTGATATCCGCAGGTGATCGCGTTCAGCGCGGCTTCCGCCCCGTCAGCAACGCATTCGGATTCCGTTCAAGAAAATCCGCGAGCCGCTGAACGGCGTCCGCCGCGGCCGAGAATTTCGCAAACGCGTCGGTCGCGCCCTCGCCGAGCCCCTGCTGGGCGTTCACGAAGCTCCGCAAGGTCGCGGCAGTATCGTCGAAGCTTTGCAGCGCCTCCTGCGTTTTCGCCAAGGTCGCATGTACGTCACTGCCAGCGGTACCGAGCGTCGCATCCGCCTTGGCGATCGTTGCGCGCAGGTCGGCCAAGGTCGCATTGAGATTGACAAACGCCTTCTGCAGCTCGGGCGAATTCACCAGGGTGTTCACCGATTCGCCAGTCGTTTTCCACTGCGTAATCAGGCCCTTCAGGTCAGCCGAGTTCACCTGTTTGCGGAGATCCGCGGCGAGGCGGCGGATCTCGCCGGTGAGTCCCTCAAAATCCACATGACTTATCTTTGCGAGGATTTCGCCCAAGCTCGCGCGAAAACCCGAAATCTCAGAGGGCATTGCCGGGACCACGGCATATTTGATTTCCGTCGATCGTATATCTTCGGCCGGGAAAAGCTTCGGATCCACGAACTCCAGCTCCACCATCAACAAACCCGTGGCGAAGCTCTGCGTATCCAGCTGCGCGCGTAATCCGTGATCGATCAGGTTTTGCAACTCCCCGCGTTCGCCGACGTTGATCAGGTTGCCGTGAAGGTCCGTCACCATCTTGCGATCGAATTCGCAAAGCACGCCGACGACTGAGTGATTCTTCTTTTCGTCGTAGTGTATATTCAGGTCCACGACGTGCCCGACGCGCACGCCTTGCAGCTTGACCGGCGATCCGAGATCGAGGCCATGAATCGACTCGTCGAAATATACTATAAATCGATCCTTCTTCGAAAGGAAGTTGAGCCCGCCGAACGACAGCAGCGCGAAGAAACCAAGCGCGAACGCACCGATCACAAACGCACCAACAATTGCAGGGCTGACCTTGGTCTTCATCGCGGGTCAATCAGCCGAAGCGCACCGGAGAAAAACGCAAGGCCGATGAGCACCGCCGAGAGCGGCGCACGATCGCTGCAATATGAAACACGAAAACATGCCGGATTACGGGGTCGGAACCGTTGGGCCGCGACGCAAAAATTCGGTGACGCGTTCGTCCCGGCTTTCCCGCGCCAATCGCATCGGGGGTCCCTGGGCGATCACGCCACGCTCGCCCTTGTCGAGCATCATCACGCGATCCGCGATGCTGAAGATCGAGGCAAGCTCGTGCGACACCACCACGATCGTCGTCCCAAAAGTGTCCCGAACCGTCCGAATCAACTCGTCTAAATGCCGGGACGTCACCGGGTCCAACCCTGCCGACGGCTCATCAAAAAAAACGATTTGCGGATCAAGCGCGAGAGCCCGCGCCAATCCCGCCCGCTTTTTCATGCCGCCGCTGATTTCCGCCGGATAATAATCCTCGAACCCCGTCAGCCCGACCTGCGCGAGCTTATATGAAGCGACCTCGTCGATCTCGAGGCGGCTGAGCTTTGTATACTCCTCGAGCGGAAGCGCGACGTTCTGCCGGAGCGTGAGTGAGCTCCACAACGCGCCACTCTGGAAGAGCATCCCGAAGGACCGGAGCACCTGTCGCCGGGCGGCGGGATCCGCGCCGGTAAACGAGCGTCCGAAAAATTTCACCTCGCCGGCCGTTGGCTGATTCAAGCCGACGAGGTGGCGAAGCAGGGTGCTCTTGCCACACCCCGAACCGCCGATGATGAAAAAAATCTCCCCGTGGGCCACGGTGAAGCTGACGTTTTTCAACACCGGCTCGCCGTCATATCCACACTCGAGATTTTCCACCTCGATCGCAGGTGGAAGAAGCGCACGCGCAGCTGGCGAGAGTTCGATCACCAGTGCAGGATGTTGAAGACGATCGCGAACAGGGCGTCCGCCAATATAATAAGAAGGATCGCCGTCACCACCGCAGAAGTCGCGGCGCGCCCCACCCCAGCCGCACTCCGGTCGGCCTGCAGTCCTCGCAGGCAGCCGGCGAGCCCGATCAGCAATCCGAACGCAGCGGCCTTCAGAACGCCGGTCGAAACATCGGAAACGTCTATAATGCTGCAGGTTTCCACCCAATAGGCGGCGGGCGGAATCGCGAGTATACCCGCGCCCACCGCCATGCCGCCGATCACGCCGAGGCAGTTCGCATATAGCGCCAGCAGCGGCATCATCAACCCGAGCGCCAGCAGGCGCGGGAGCACAAGAAAATGCACGGCGGGAATTCCCAAGGTCTCAAGCGCGTCGATCTCCTCGTTCGCTTTCATATTGCCGAGTGTCGCGGCAAACGCCGCCCCAGTGCGGCCGGCCACGATGATCGCAGCCATCATCGGACCCATCTCCCGCACTACCGACAGCCCGACGAGGTCGGCGACATATATATCGGCGCCAAACTGCCGCAGCTGCACCGCGGCTTGATATGCCATGATAAATCCGACGAGCAGGCTGATCAAACTCACGATCGGCAGCGCCATCGCGCCGCATTGCTGCATCTCGTTCAGGCAATCGCGCCACCGGAAATGCTGCGGATGCGTCGCCAGCCGCGCGGCGCTGAGCGCACACTCGCCGACAAAAGATATAATATCCCGCGCCTTCGTCCACGCTCCCTTCGTCGCCAAGCCGACCGTGACCAGAAACCCCTCTTGTCGGTCGAAGGGAACACTTGTCTGGTGCGAGGAGGACATTTGCCCCAGAAGCGATTGCACCTTTTCCGGCACGCGGCTGAGATCATCCGCCGCGCCACTCGCGCGACACCACTGCTGAACCTCAAAGAGGAAAAGCAGCAGGGAGCTGTCCCAATATTCTACTCCAGCCGCGTCGACGGAAACCCGGCGCGGATTCAGCGAGCCGAGTACGTCTGACCAGCTCGGACGCGGGTCCGTGATCCGCCAATCACCGCTCAACGTCACCTCGAGTCCATTGTCGCGTTCTTGGGCCAAAGCCCGCGCGGAGAGGGGAAGCTGCGTCGCCGACATAAAATTACTTCACTCGTGACACTCTCCAGCGCCAAATCAAATCTGTCTCACGATATGTCTTCATTTTCAACGGTGCTGTTCGACCTCGACGGCACCCTCATCGACCATTTCGCGGCGATCCATCGCTGTTACGCATACACGATGCCTCAGTTGGGCCTGCCTGAGCCCACGATGGCGGAGACGCGAGCGGCGATCGGCGGTGGGATCGAGGATGCGATGAGCCGCTTCGTCCCGCGGGATCGAATTCCCGAGGCCATCAAGATATATCGAGCGTTCTGGGACCAGACGATGCTGCAAGGCGTTTCCCTGATGCCGGGAGCCCGCGAACTGTTGGAAAAACTTCACGACGCTGGCGTGACCCTCGCGGTGCTCACCAACAAACTCGGATCGTCCTCGCGTCTGATTTGTGACCATCTCGGTCTGACGCCATTCCTGAAACATGTATATGGGGCGAAGGACACCGAGTGGCTGAAACCCGACGCGGCCCTTAGCGCCTATGTACTTTCCGATCTCGGCGCGACCGCGGGCACGAGCTTGATGGTCGGAGACTCGCCTTATGATGTCCTCGCCGCGCACGCCGGGGCATTCCCGTGCTGGGCGGTCACCACCGGCACGCATCGCGCGGTGGAGCTCCACGAAGCGGGCGCCGATGCCATCTTCGACAACCTGATCGACCTCGCCGCCGCTTTTCCGACCCCGCGCTAGCGGTCGTATTCAAAAAGTGGATACAGCTCGGCCGGGTTCTAGTCGGCCTTGACGTCCAGCGGGGGCACGAGTTCGACGCGGGCGCCGCGACGCGAGTTCCACAGCACCCAGGCAAGATACGCGACGATCAGGACGTTCGCTCCAAAGGCAATCGCGCGGAACTTTGTGACCTTGATCGATAGTTCATATATCTCAGCCGGCATGTATATACCGCCGGTGAAGATCGCGAACCACTCTGCCCAGGGCCGGCGGTGCCACAGGCCGTAAGCCTCGACAAACCGCACGAGGGAATACCCGAGCGCCATCGCCGCAAAAAACCACAACCGGCTGTCCGTCACGCGCGCGGCGGCGTCCAGGAAGATGTGTGGATACTGATGCGCGGGGTTGAGATTCAGCCGCCGGACCACAAACACCGCGATGGATTCGACGTCGCGGTGGATCAATCCGAGCAGGCCGCCGCCGGCAAGAAGCACAAGCATCCCTTTGGCCGCTTCATATAGAGCGACCATTTTGATGGCTTTGTCCGATTCCACTTTCATCACTGAGTCACAATATCGTAATCGCCAAAACGAGCGGCGGCCGAAGCTCGAACTGGTACCATGGGGGTTTATTGGCGGCGCCGACCGCGGTTCGGCAATCAGAAATGTTACATAGCGTAGTTCGAAACACCCATGATTCAACTTCTCAGCTCCTCTCATGGCCGCTCCAATCGACCGTTGCCCGACCTTCCCGAGCATCGCACCCGCGCCGTTCGCGTTTGAGCTTGGCGCCGGCTGCGTCTAACGTTCGCTCCTCCCTCGCTCCCGCCTTGCCCGCCGCTCCGCATTCTCCCTCTGCCACGCTCACCGGCGTCGTGGAACGGATCATCTTCTTAAACGAGGAAAATCATTATACAATCGCGGAGCTGCGGCCGGACACCCCGACACCGCAGGAACCGGACAGCGCCAAAGTCACCATCGTCGGCGCGCTGCCCGGCGTCGAATGCGGCGAGACCCTCCATCTCTCCGGCGAATGGTCCCGGCACGCTCAACACGGCGCACAGTTCAAAATCGCCACCTTTAAGAGCGAATTGCCCGCGAGCGTCTACGGCATCCGGAAATACCTGGGCAGCGGCCTCGTGCCCGGCATCGGGAAAGTATATGCGAACAAAATCGTGGATGCGTTTGGCACGGAGACGTTTCGCACACTCAGCGAGGAATCCGGCAAGCTACGCGACGTCCCCGGGATCGGGAAAAAACGCGCGACTGCCATCAAGCAGGCCTGGGACGAAAAGCGCACCGAACGGGAGCTCTATATATTTCTCCAGACGTATGGAGTCACCCCGACGCAGTGCGTGAAGCTCGTCGAGAAATATGGCGGCCAGGCGAAGCCCATTCTCCTGAACGAGCCGTATCGCGTTGCGCGAGAAATCGACGGTATCGGTTTCAAGACCGCGGATCGCATCGCGATCAATCTGGGCTTTGCCAACGACGCCGCGCCCCGGCTCGACGCGGGTTTAATATATGCCCTCGAGACCCTGCAGGAGGACGGGCATACCGCCTATCGCGAGGCGGATCTGGCGGAATATGCCACGACGTTGCTTGAAACAACGACGGAACGCGTCACGGCGCGACTAGACGCGTTGATCGAAAAAAAATCCATCGTGAGACAGCAGCCACCGGGCGTCGCGAATCCGCTGCCCGGGTCCGCGCTGATCCAGTTGCCGCAACACGCCAGGGCCGAAGCGAAAATCGCGGCTGTGATCGGCCGACTATCGCGCGTGCCCAGCGGCTTACCCGCTATCAAGGCGCCAGCCGCCATCGAATGGGCGGAGAAAAAAGCCGGATTCATCTTCGCCGAATTACAGCGCACCGCCCTGCACCACGCGCTCACGAATAAGTTTTCCATCCTCACCGGCGGCCCGGGCACGGGGAAAACCACCATCCTGCGTGCGCTCGTCGAGATTCTCCGCGCCAAAAAAGTCCGCGTCCACCTCGCCGCCCCGACCGGCCGCGCCGCGCAACGACTCGCAGAAACCACCGGTGGCTTCGCGTCGACCATACATCGCCTCCTCAAATATGATCCCGCCGGCGGCGGCTTCATCGCGAACGAATCCGCGCCGCTCGCCACGGATTTTCTCATCGTCGACGAAGCCTCAATGCTTGACAGCCGGCTCGCCTCCGCGCTCCTGCAGGCCGTCCCGGCTCGCGCCCACCTGCTTCTCGTCGGCGACACCGACCAGCTTCCCAGCGTCGGCCCGGGGAACGTGCTGAAGGATCTCATTGCCACGACCGGCGTCCCGGTGACCCGGCTTTCGGTAATATATAGACAGGCCGGTCTCAGCCAGATCGTCGCGACGGCGCACGCCATCAATTCCGGCGA
Organism: uncultured Verrucomicrobiae bacterium; assembly: GCA_963800005.1. Classification (GTDB taxonomy): domain Bacteria; phylum Verrucomicrobiota; class Verrucomicrobiia; order Opitutales; family Opitutaceae; genus CAWCZH01. The sequence continues at coordinate 1,210,204 of CAWCZH010000006.1, read as the reverse complement.
CGCGTCGCTGCCACCCGCGGTGCTCGACGTCGTGTCGATCCCCGCCTCGCACGACCTCGCGTTCGTCGTCGCAGACTCGGCCGAGGACACGGTCCGAAAAGTCCTTCAACTTTGCCAGGAGTATATACCACGGGCGCACCATTGGGCCCGGCCCGTGGCCGACGTGCAGGTCCTCGCTCCAATGCACAAAGGCCTGGCCGGCGTGGCGAATCTGAACGCCGAACTGCAGGCGGCGCTGAATCCGACGAACCGCGGCCTTCGCGGACCGCACGGCGAATACCGCGCTGGCGACAAGGTCATCCAGCTGCGCAACAACTACGACAAAAACCTCTTCAACGGCGATATTGGCAACGTGCAATCGGTGCAGGTCGAATCGGGACAGCTCGCGGCGAACTTTGACGGCGCGACCCACCAATTCACGCGCGGCGAATTCAGCGACCTCGCCCTCGCCTACGCGATCAGCATTCATAAATCGCAGGGCAGCGAATACCCGATCGTGATCGTCCCGTTGCTCAAGGGGCACTTTCTCATGCTCCAGCGCAATCTGCTGTATACTGCGATCACCCGCGGCCGGAAAAAAGTCTATATCGTCGGCGAGCCCGCCGCCTACGCGATGGCCGTGCGGAACAGCGAATCGAAGCAGCGCGTTACGCATCTCCGCGAGAAAATCGCGGCTGGTCAGGCCTCCGACGAACTCCAGCCACCCACCGGCGGCTAATGGCCATCGACACTTTCGAGATATATAGATGGCCGTATATCGCCAGTCGCGCGAGGCGCTTGGAAACATCTGAGTATATAGGTCGAAAACGCAGCCCGGCACTGAAGAACGGTCGCCGGCACGCTGCACGATCACCTTCGCGTTGGCGGCGCGGTGCAACGCCTCACGCCGTACCGCCGGGCAGGCCGTCCATGGGCGGAGTCCGGGTTTCGGTGGGCCACGTCGCCGCCACATAACGCCCCTGTCGCGGCACGCCGATCTCCGCGAAATTGCGGACGAGAAGCGCCAGCGAACGTTTCAGCCGATCGCCTCCGACAACCAGGCCATGGCCGCTGGCGAGGCTCGCAGGGTCGAGCGCCTGCAGCCGCCGGATCGAGTCGTAGCTTTCCTGCCAGTTGGTCGTGAAATACGCCGGTGGTGGCCGCAGCTCGCGAACCTGCCGAAGCACCGCCCAAGCCGATTCCTGCCGGGTCGTGATCAGCGCGTCGCCAGCAATCAGGACCCCACCAGAATCTTGATATAGCGAAACATGGCCCGGTGCATGCCCGGGCGTATGAATCCATTGCCAGCCCGGCAGGAATGGAACCGTCCCATCCTCAGGCAAAGCAGCCGCATCCTGCGGAAGCGCGCCGACCCGCCGCGGGTACAGCGGCGAAAATCGCGCAAGCAATCCTCCGCCAACCGTGGGATCCGGGGGCGGATAAGCCTGCTGCGCATTAATGAATTTGAGCTCCGCGGCGTGGGCGAAGAGCGGCGTCCGCCATTTCCGCAAGAGCCGCGCCAGAGTGCCGACGTGGTCGAAGTGCCCGTGGGTTAATATAATCGCGAGCGGCGGGCGGCCACCGAACAGGCTTTCCGCCGCGCGCAACAGCGGCCCCGTGTAGCCGCCGACGCCGGCATCGACGAGCACCCAGTCACTGCCGCCCTGCGCTGTATTGATAAAGAATACATTCGCGAGACCCGTGCGCAGGCCGTGCACGCCGACGCCGACGTGGAAAAAAGCAGGTGGGCGAAGCAGGCTCATGTGCCGGAACGCGCCTGCCGACTCGCGACCCTCCGGACCGTTGCCGCCGCCGCCAAAACTCAGGGAACTCCCGATGCGCGCTATATATGGCGGAAGCAGTTGCAACTCTCGATCGCCCCTCCGCCGGAGCTTTATATACCAGCTGCGGAACGCTGACTCAAACGCTCTCCCGGGAAATGCCAATGGTTCGCACGGAACCGTCGTTTATATGGAATGACGGTGGCGCCATGGCCCGGAAATCCACCAATGGAAAAACGCCCCCCGAGGAGCAGGGACGGGGCATGAAATCAAACCGGCTTGCGGGCACGACCCGCACCTCGCAGTCCGCCCGCGCGACGGAGAAAGCCGAAAAGGGCAAACCGCTCAAGGCGGACCGCGACTCGGAGCGCTCGCCCAAGCAGGAAAATCTCTAATCGCGGATCCCCTCCCCTACATGCCATGGGTATAGAAACCATCATTCTGGTCGTCGGCGTCATCATCGTTATCGCGATTGTCGTCGCCGTAAAGAAGAGCAAACCGTAACGGCCGCTCCGGCGGTTGGGCTCGTCGCAGGGATCGACCGGCCTGCCCGCGGTATATAAAGTCATATATACCGTGGTGTATATATAATTTATCCCGCTACTTGCCCAGCTTGCGCAGCGACTTGTTGATTTTCTGAAGGTCGCAAACCTCGGGGTCGAAATCCGGACCGAGCCATTCCAGCCACTCGCGGCCGAGATCGGAGTCGGGCTGCTTGATACACGCGAGCAGGTCGTGAAACGCTTCCGTGCCGCCGCAATCCTCCGGCGGCCCGGCCCGCTCTCCCGCCGTGCAGGTCGGATACCGCACGCCCTTCTCGAGAGTGATCAGTTTTTCCACCTTGATTTCGAGCTGCCAGCCCTCGGCGAAGTGATATCCGTAGGTGAAACGGGCGCGGTGCTCGAGGTCGATGTCGCCGAGCGTGACGTCCCGGTCATCCTCGATTGTCAGTTCCTCGCGCTTGAGCGGATTTCCAAACCGCAGGTCGTCCAGCGCGAACGCATGCGTCTGGTAATCGAACCAGTCGAACGCGACCTGAATGGTGTCGTGAAGACGCGACAGCCACATTGATTCGCGGACCAGCAAACGCCGCCAGATTCGCGGCGTGACGCCCACCACGGACAGGTGCAGCGAAAATCCCCGTTCGGGAACTTTCTTAACCACGGCGCCCCTCCCCTCGTGCAGCGAAATCATGAACCGGACAATAAAGCCGCCCGCGGCCTAACCGGCAAGCTTGCGCCGATGCCCCTGGTCCGGGCCGATGCAGCCGCGTCAGAACTTCAGCTTCACATATCCTTCCATTCGAAACGGCAGTTCCGGGAAGATCAACTCGCTCGCAGTATATACGTCGCCATTGTGAATCCAGTTCCGCTCGTTCGTGAGGTTGAGCAGGTCCAGATTGGCCGACCAGCGCTTCGCCTCGTAGAAGAGACTCGCGTTATATAGAACCTGCGGCGGGATATGCCATTGGTCGTCGAGGTTGCCCCGCTGGCGGCTCTGCCATTGCGTGGTAAATCCGGCGCCGAAGCCTGAGGTAGAACGGTAGCGCACACTTCCGTTCAGCATCGTGTGGGAAAACCCAACCAGTCCCCAATTCCCCCGCGGCTCCTGATTCCCGTAAGGGTCATAGTCGGCGGTGCCCGTCCCGAGCCCGCCCGGTCCCCGGCCCGCGGCATAAGCCGCGTATATATCGCGACCGCCAAATTCAAACGGCGCGGAGTTCACATAGTGGCCGTTCTGCAGCGTCGCATTCGCCGTCGCGCTCCAATGCGAGTCCGGTTGATATACCGCCTCAGCCTCCAAGCCCTGGATGCGTATATCGTTATGCTCGTCCCCGAGCGACACCTTCGTGCGCTCCTGGTCGAACAACGCGATGGCAGTATATAGCTTGCGGTCGAGCAGGGAAAATTTCGCACCCATCTCGGCCAGGTCACTGCGGTTGCGCAGGTCGTTGCGGTCGATCATGCCGGTGCCGTCACCGCGATCGACCAGGCTCAGCCCGCCGCCCGCGAGATTGCCAGAGACCGAGCGGATGCGTTGGTACGTTGCATATAGAGTCGTGCGCGGGTTCACGCGATAGAGCACGTTCGCCGTCGGGGAGAAATTTCCGACCGTCGCCGACCCTCGCCACGGCACCGTTCCCGGCGGCGGCAGCGGATCGTGCGCCTTGCCATACGACATCTCCCCGCGCGCCCCGAGAATGAGCGAAAGCTGCGGGGTGAATTTCACTTCATGCTGCCAGAACGCCGCGACGTTCCACAGCGTGCTGTCATCCGTCTCAGGGCTCCCGGAAGCCGCGGAAAAAAAAGGGCGGCCGCCCGGGCCGATGATTCCTGGGTAATATGAATTCGGGAATTCCGCCGCTTCGTTGAAAACCCGTGAGGGATCGGTCACATCGAAGTTATAGATATATTCATTGAAATAATTCTCGTAGCTCAGCGTGTACGCCGAACGCACCGTCACGCCCGCCACCGCCGTTTGCGGCAGGGTGGCCGTGCTCCAGTCGAGGTGCGCCTCCGTGCGATTCTCGAACGTGGATTGCGTCACATATTCCGCATATTCGAACTGCTGGAAACGCCGGCGGTTTACATACTCGTACAAAGTGCGGTTCACGAGCGTCAGCGTCGGGCTGACAAAATGCGAAATGATCAGCTGCGCGCGGGCGACGTTCGCGTTCGAGAAATCACCCCGCGAGAAAAGCGTCGCCTCCCAGGGCAGCTTCACCACCGAGGTGGCCGGGATCGGCCCCGGCGCATACGGCCCATCGGCGGAGACGCCCGTATAGTATAGATCGTGGCTGACGAGGTCCTGGTTGACGCGATTGACGCCCAGCGTCTCCGGCGCGTTCTGCCAGAAATATTGCGCGTGAAAATCCACGGTGGTGCCAGCCTGCGGCTTCCACGCGAGGGCCATATATATATCAGCGCGATCATCCGGCGCATCGTTCTTGCGGAAAAAGGTATCGCCGCCCTTCGCCTCGAAACTCACCCGCCAGGCGAGCCGGTCGCTCGCCGGCGCCGTCGTGTCGATCTGCATGGAGCCGTTCCGAAACGAAACATTTCCAGGTGCCCACGTCCCCAGACGAGCCGTCACGGTGGTCTGGGGGCCCGCGAAGCTGGGTTCTTTCGTGACGTAATTCACATAGCCGCCCGTGAAATATCCGGCACCAAACACGACAGAGCCAGGGCCGCGAACGAGATCAACCGCTTCCACGCCGTTGAATGATGGGAAAGTGCCGTAATAATTATAGCTCAGCCGCTGCCCGTCGAGGTAGGTCTCGGCGAGATCTCCGCGCAGATTTGGAGTCGTAATATTTCCGTAGGCCGCACCGACATACGCGCCCGGCGAATAGAGCAGGATTTCCTGGACGCCGTGAATCTGGCGTTCGTTAAACAATCCGCTCGTGATCGTGCTCACGGCTCTCGGCGTGGAAAGCGGGTCGCGCGCATCGCCCATAACCGCGGAAGATTCCCGCGTGAGCGGATTGATCGAAGCCTCGACTGGCACGCCGGTCACATAATATTGTGCGAGCGTGGTGATGTCGGGCGCGGTTTGGGCATGCGCGGAGACGGCGACCGCGAATGCGGCGAGGAGGGAGCGAGCGGCGGACTTCATAGAGGTGGAGCCCGCCCCTATAAGATTGCCGACAAAGCAACGCCATGCGCCCGACGAGATTGCTCGTCGCGACGCCCGCCGTTTCCTTCGCCGGAATGATCCGTTCAGGTTCCAAGGGTCGAGCGGCCGGTCGCGCCGCAATCTCAGTCCTCCGCGGAGGGCACCCCTACAGGCAAGCCGGAGAAAAGGTCAGTCCGGCCCAAGCGCAAGAAAAAGTCATCCGCGCGCCCGGTGGGAGGCATATAAACCTCTATAAACACAAGAGCCGCCCCTGTTGAGGGGCGGCCCGTGTGACCTAACACCAAGCAAACCGTAAGAACTACAAACAATACTGACTACAACAGGATAGATGCAGCCGACGAAAAAACGCTCAAAAGATTTCGAAGTTTTTTTGGGAAAAATGAAGTGAAGGTATCAAACTTGTTCGCAACGGCTTATGGAACTGTGAATGACTTCTCATCGACAGCCCTGAAAATTGCACCGACCGAATTCTTCGCCGCCCCCGATGAATCAAAACTCTCGTCCACATCTTTTCGGGCTCCTCGCCGGAGTCTTTTTGTCCGCTGGCCTTTGCTTTTCCGCGATCGTTTTCGCCCGCACGTGGACGCATCTGCGCGAATCCCAAATTATTGATGTGACGGGCTCGGCCCGCAAGAATGTCCGCTCGGATCTCGTGATCTGGCGCGGCCATTTCAACGTCGAGGATTCCACGCTGCTGGGGGCGAACACGAAATTGCAAAGCGACACCCAGAAGGTGGAAACATTCCTGCGCGCGAAGGGCGCAAAAAATTTCACGCTGGAGCCGCTACAAATTCACGAAGTGACCGCCCGTCAAAAAAATGAGGACGAGGAAACCGTTTCGCGTCGCCTGGGTTATGCACTATCCCAAGTGGTGGAAGTCCGTTCCGCTGACGTCGAGGCGACGCCACGACTCAGCCGCGAGTGCACGGAACTCCTCGCGCAGGGCATCGCGCTTGTCTCTGACGGCGTTCAATATATATATACCAACGCGGGCTTGGCGAAGATCGAGATGATGGCCGACGCGACGCGAGATGCACGCGCTCGCGCCGACCAGATCGCATCACAGGGCAACCGGGCCGTGAAGGAACTGCGCTCGGCCCGCATGGGCGTCGTGCAGATCAACCCGATTTATTCCACGGCCACGAGCTGGGAGGGAAACAATGATATATCATCCCTCGAGAAAACGCTGACGGTAACGGTGGCCGCGGAGTTCGCGCTCAAGTAAATGGCGCGCCAAGCGTGCCCCCCGCCGCGGGATTAATATACAACGATTTTCTCCTCCGCCGGAACCGCTTCCGGGGATGGGACGGCAACCGGGGTGCTCTTTAGCGGATAACGGAACGTCTTCCCCTCGTAATTGCGGAACACGACCTCGTCATCCGTGATTTTCTCTATATACTCCGGATTCATCGGGACCTTGCCGCCGCCACCGGGAGCGTCGATTACATACTGCGGGATCGCGTAGCCCGTGGTGAAGCCGCGCAGCGCCTGGATAATTTCCAAGCCTTTGCGCACATCGACCTTGAAATGGCTGCCCCCTGTGATGAGGTCCATTTGATAGAGATAGTACGGGCGCACACGCATCCGCAGCAGCCGGTGCACGAGCGCCTTCATCACGTCGACGTCGTCGTTCACGCCCTTCAGGAGCACGCTTTGGTTGCCGAGCGGGACGCCGGCAAACGAAAGCCGCTCGCAGGCGTCCTTCAGCTCCTGCGTCGCTTCCTTCGGATGATTCACGTGAATGCTCATCCAAATCGGACCGTACTTCTTGAACACTTCACAAAGCGCGGGCGTGATGCGCTGCGGCAGAAAAACAGGGATGCGCGAACCGATGCGGATGAACTCGACGTGCTTGATTGCACGCAGCCGGCTTAGCAGGTGCTCGAGTTTTTTGTCGGAGAGGAGCAGCGGGTCGCCGCCCGACAACAGCACGTCGCGAACCTCGGGATGCGCCTCTATATAGCGCAGACCCTGTTCATATTCCGGGTGGAAGTTGTAATCCTGCGCGTTCGAAACCAGCCGGCTCCGCGTGCAATAGCGGCAATAAGCGGCGCAGCGATCCGTGACGAGAAACAGCACACGGTCGGGGTAGCGATGCACCAGCCCCGGCACCGGCGAGTGCTCATCCTCGCCGAGTGAATCCAGCATTTCTTCCTCGGAGAGAACCGATTCGCCCGCGCGTGGGATCACCTGCTTCCGCACCGGGCAATTCGGATCGTCGCGATCGATCAGGTTGAAAAAATAGGGCGTGATCGCCAGCGCCAGCTTCTGATTGGCAAATATACAGCCAGCCCGCTCGTCGGGCGTCAGCGTCATCAGCCGCTCAAGCTGCTCAACCGTGGTGATCCGGTTCTTCAGCTGCCAGACCCAGTCCTGCCAGTCGGACTCGGGAACATTCTGCCACAACCCCTGGCCATGGAACCAGGCGGAACGGTCTTCGGAATAGGACATGGAATGAAGAAGAAAAGGTTAGGTGCCTAACGATCCCTGTCAAACCGCAGGCCCACACCCATCGACAGCAGCCAGCGGCAAGAGTCGGTACAGTTTTTCCCGATATTCCGGTCACGCCGATTGCCCTTGGCAGCAGCGGGACGAGTGTCTTCTTTCGCATCATATGCCCACGTCAAAACCGGCAATACTCGCGCTCGAGGATGGCTCGATTTTCCGCGGCCGCGCGTTCGGCGCCGACGCCACCATCGCGGGGGAGTGCGTTTTTAATACATCGATGACTGGCTACCAGGAGATCCTCACCGATCCCTCCTATTTCGGCCAGATCGTCACCATGACCGCCGTGCAGATCGGAAATTACGGTGTCAACGATGCCGACGAGGAATCGTCCGTGCCGAAATGCTCGGGGTTGGTCGTGCGCGAGTTGTCGCCGGTCGTGAGCAACTGGCGCAGCCAGTCGTCGCTGGACGACTACCTGCGCAAATATGGAATTCCGTGTATCAGCGAAGTGGATACACGCGCGCTCACCAAGAAGCTGCGCGTCGACGGTGCGATGAAGTGCTGCCTCAGCACCCTTCCCATCGATGAGGCCACGGCGGTGGCGCGCGCGCGCGGCTGGCGGGATATGGCCGGGGCGGATTATGTCCGGGACGTCACCTGTGCGGCGCCGTACCGGTGGAGCGCGAGTGATCCGGCGAATTTCAACCCACCCTACCTGCCGGTCGGGACCACCGGCCCGCAAATCGCGCCGCTGGGCCGGCGCTATCGCGTCGCCGCTTTCGACTACGGGGCAAAGCACAGTATATATCGCAAACTCGTGAACCACGGTTTCGACGTCGATGTCTTCCCGGCGAACGCGACGCACGAGGAGATTCGCGAGCGCCAGCCCGATGCTGTTTTCCTTTCCAACGGTCCTGGCGATCCCGGCGCGCTGCCCTATATACATCGCACGGTGACCGGGCTGCTGCCGGATTTCCCCATTTTCGGAATCTGCCTCGGCCACCAGATGATCACCCACGCGCTCGGCGGCACGACGTTCAAGTTGAAGTTCGGCCATCGCGGCGGAAATCAGCCGGTGAAAAATCTGGAGACCGGAAAGGTTTCCATCACCGCGCAAAATCACGGCTTCGCCACCGATCCGAAAAGTCTCGAGGGTAAAGACGCCATCATCACCGAGGTAAATCTCAACGACCAGACGGTCGAGGGACTGCGCCACAAACATCTCCCGGTGTTCTGCGTGCAATATCATCCGGAGGCCGCACCCGGCCCGAACGACGCCGATCCGCTTTTCCAGGATTTCTATCGAATGATCGAGCAGCGCAAGGCGGGGAAGATATAGCAACCTATATCAAAGGTTCGCGCGCGAGTCACTCGCGGCCGAAGGCGCTCTCGCTTCCTAACCGAGCCACTCCGAAAATTTCACGGCGTCGTCGAGTGTATCCACACCGATCGTCGGATCGGAGGTGACGTCGACCGCGATCCTGTATCCATTTTCCAATACACGGAGTTGCTCGAGCCGCTCGATTCGCTCGAATTTTCCCAACGGCAGCGCGGCGAATTTTTCGAGCAGCGCCGCCGTGTAGGCATATAGCCCCAAATGCCGGAAGCACGGATTTTCCCGCACCCAGGTGTCCGTGAAGTTGCCCTTCAAATCCCGCGCGTACGGCAAAGGTGAGCGGGAAAAATAAAGCGCACGTCCATCGTTCGAGAACACGACCTTCACCTGGTTCGGATTCGAAAAATCCAGTGCCGTCTCGAATGGCGTGGCCAGAGTGGCCATGTCGCACTCGCCCGAAATCATCCGCGCGAGCGAAGCGATCTGGCTGCCCGACACCAGCGGTTCGTCCGCCTGCACGTTGATCACGCGAGCGGCACCCACGATGCGGTTTGCCTCGGCGATGCGGTCGGTGCCGCTTTGATGCTGGCCCGACGTTCGCAAAGTCCGAAACCCCGCCGCCTCGAGCGGCTCCGACAGGAGCTCATCATCCACCGCAAACCAGAGTGGATAGCCCGGAGCAACTTGCGCGATTCGCTCGGCCACCCAGAGGAGGAGCGGACGACCCTTGATGTTATGTAACAGCTTGCGCGGGAATCGGCTAGACTCCAACCGACATGGTACGATAATCGCAATCGGAAGCATGGGAACGGGATCCTGCCGCCCGGTTTTAATGGTTGCAAGCCGGGCGCAACCGCGGGAAATTGGCGGGTCTTTCTCCGTCAACAGCCATGAATAAAAGCGACGCCACACCTGCAGGCCATCAGTTGATCAAGGAACTGGTCGTGCAGAACAAGATGGGCATTCACGCGCGGCCGGCGGCGATGATCGTGCGGATTACCAACAAGTATAAAGCCGATGTGTTTGTAGAAAAGGATGAGGAGCAAGTGAACGGGAAGAGCATCATGGGCCTTATGATGCTCGCAGCGGGTAAGGGATCGAAGGTGAAGTTCATCGCGTCGGGCGACGATGCCGCGGCGATGCTCTCCGATCTCGAGACGCTCTTCGCCCACAAATTCGACGAGGCCTGATCGGCCGTTGCGTCAGATCCCGAAAAATCGGCGCGCGTTTTCTGTCGTGCGCCGCTCGAGCGTTTGCTCATCGACGCCCATCACGGTTGCCGCCGATTGCGCGGTGAACTTCAAAAACGCCGGCTCGTTGGATTTACCGCGATGCGGCACCGGCGCCAGATAGGGCGCATCCGTCTCAATCATCAGGTGCTCGAGTCCCTGCGCCTGCGCCGCGGCGCGCACCTCGTCCGCTTTCTTATAGGTAATAATGCCTGTGAATGAGCCGACTCCCCCGCGCTCACGCAGCAACTGCATCTCCCTCGCACCCTCGCTGAAACAGTGGAACACCACGCGCGACCACGCGACGCCGCTCGCATCGATCATCTCCACGCATTCCGCGAAAGCCTGGCGTGAATGCACGACAACCGGGCACGCCAGTTTCCGGGCGAGTTCGAGCCCCGCCGCGAACGCCGCCCGCTGCTCGGTAAACGCCGCCTCCGCCAGCGTCGGTGCAGCCGGAAGATGAAAACGGTCGAGCCCGATTTCCCCCAACGCCACGGGCTTCGCGCCGTCGCCCTGCCAGTAGGATTCGAGCGAGGCCAGCGCCGCCGGCCACTCCGGCGTCACCGCACACGGATGCAGTCCCGCTGTATAGTATATAAATCCAACTTCCCGGCCGGCCAGCATTTGATATAGCGGCCAGTCTTCGGGCGAGGTGCCCACGGTGATCATGGCGTCGAGCCCCGCGGCGCGCGCGCGGGAGTATATAGCGGCTAGCTCGCCCCGCCGCTCGAACGACTCGAGGTGGGTGTGCGTGTCGATCAAACCCATGCTCAGCCCAAGTATATAGCGCCGTAACGCTCGCGCAGGTAGCGCAGCAGATGCCGCGGCGACAGCGGCTCCCCGGTCACGCGTTTAGCCAGTTCGCCGAGACTATAGCGCCGGCCCTGCGAATGAACGTGCGATCGCAGCCAGAGGAGCAGCCACGAAAAATCCCCGTGCGCAAAATCCGCCTCGAGCGACGGATGCTGCTCCAACGCTGTATACCAGAGTTGCGCGGCGAGCATATTGCCGAGGCAATAGCTGGGGAAATATCCAAACGCCCCGCCGCTCCAATGCACATCCTGCAGCACGCCCTCGCGATCATTCGCCGGCTCGAGCCCAAGCAGGTCGCGCGATGCGGCGCGCCAGGCGGCCGGGAGATCGCGCACGGCGAGGTCGCTGGAAAATAATTTCTGCTCCAGTTCGAACCGCAGAATTATATGAAGGTTATAGGTGACCTCATCCGCGTCGACGCGGATCAGCGTCGGCTTCACGGCATTCACGGCCAGGTAAAGTTCATCCGATGAAATCGCAGCGGTCTGCGCCGGAAAAATCTCTCGAAACCGGGGCTCGAAAAAACTCCAGAACGCCCGGCTGCGCGCCACTTGGTTTTCCCAGAGCCGGCTCTGCGACTCGTGCACCGCCATCCCCGCATGGATCCCGAGCGCCGTGCCCAGCCAGGCCGTCGGCAGTCCCTGTTCATATAGCCCGTGGCCGGTCTCGTGGATCGAGCTGAACAGGGAATCCAGCGGCGCATGCTCCTTGAACCGCGTCGTCATCCGCACATCGCTCCCCGTGCCTGAGCAGAAGGGATGCAGCGAAACATCGAGCCGCCCCCGCTCATAGTCGAAACCGAGCCGCGTCGTGACCTCGCGCAGAAAAGTCTTCTGTCCCTCCACCGACAATCCGTGCAACTCCACCGGCCCAAGCCGCGGCGCCGCCATGATTGCGCGCACGAGCGGCACCAGGCCCTGCTTCAATTCCGCGAACAAAGCGGCGATCGTCGCCGCGTTCATCCCGGGGTCGTGCCGGTCGATCATATAATCGTACGAGCGACCCTCCCACCCCAGGTAGGCGGCCTCGCGTTGCACGAGCGCGAGATTCTTCTCCAGTACGGGCGCGTAGCTCGGAAAATCGTCCGCGGCCTTCGCCTTCGCCCACGCATGGTATGCGCGGCTGTCCTGCTCCGCCTTCTCGCGAACATATTCCGCCGGCAAACGCGTCGCGCGATCATACTCGCGCCGCGCTTCCGCCGTGACCAGCCGCTCGTCCGGGGAGATTCCCGGCTCCGCCTCAAGCTCGGTGAGCAACGCGCCGATCGCGGGATCGCTCTGGCCCGCATGCCGCACGTCGGCCAGCACCGACATCTGCGCTGCGCGCTGCTCCGCCGCCGCCGACGGCAGGTTGACCTGCTCGTCCCACGAAAGCAGGTCCGCAATCGAACCGAGCGTATTCACTTTATGGATACAACGCTTCAGGTCTGCCATCGGCCCGGCTGAGTTCATAATTGGAACGTGTGCACCCAGCTGGCGGAGGCGAGCGCGTTATCAATTTCGCGAATTGTGCCGATATAGCCAAAATGCACCCACCTCCGTCCCAGCTTGGAGTTGTTCCGCCCGAGGAATAATCCAAGGGTTATATACATGAGATCCCCGGATTCGCGTCCGTCCACGATCCAGACGCCCCCCCGGTTTTGGACGCTGGAAGTGCTTCGGGGAGCCTGCGCCTTGGTCGTTTTTTTGAGCCATGTGCTGCTCTGGTCGGACTTCGCCCCCCAAGCCGCTGGCACGATAGCGTTGCGGAGAACCGGGGACGCGATCCACGAGGTCTTCAAATACCTCTTCTGGCCAGAGGGCGCCAATCACCCGGCCTTGATCTGCTTCTTCGTCCTCAGCGGATTCTGCATCCATTTCCCCTACGCTTGGAGACGGAAACAAGGCCTCCCGCCCGGAGCGTGGACCGACTATTTTCGGCGGCGCGCCTACCGGCTCATGCCGGTCTACTGGCTTGCTGCCGTCTGCGGCTTCATTTTCGTCGCCGCGCAGAAGTTCTCCCCGGCCAGCCGCCCTCTGCTGGAATTGCATGCCATCTCCACTCCCGCGGGCATCGCAGCCCGCATGCTCGCGATTACCGGATTTTTCCCTCGGGAAGTATTGGCGGGCAATCTGCCGCTGAATAATACAGCCGTCGAAATCGTCCTATACGCGCTGTACCCGATGTTGTTCGCGCTCATGGCCGCGAGAGGAGGTTGGCGATTAATTTGGACGATCTTCGCCACCCTGCAGCTGGCCACCATCCCACTCACGTGGATTTTTTCGCCGTTCTGGGTGTTCAATAGCTTCGCGATGATGGGGTTGTTTTGGATCGCTGGCGCCTGGGGTGCGGAGAAAATCATCAGAGACCCGAAATCATTCCACGGCGCCTGGGCGCTCGGGGCTTGGGGATGCTTGATCGCAACGCGATTCGTGCCGTATTTTTATGGGGTCAACCTCGTCAAGCAGGCCATCTGTGGCGCGTTTTTTCTTCTCGCTATATTATGGATGACCTCTCGCGAGCTAAGGCGGGGCCAGCGCCCACCCGATCGGTTCGCAGTTCGATTCCTGCGTTACTGCGCCCTGGTGAGCTACAGCCTATATGCAGTTCACACGCCGGTCATGTTTCTCATCGAGTGGACCCTGGTAAAGATCGGGCGTCCGGTATATAGCCTGCAGCTCGCGCTCAACTTTTTCTTCGCTGGCGGTGTCTCGCTGCTCGTTTTCTATTTTGTCGAACAGGTTTTCTATCGGCCGCGCGTTTCAACTCCTCCTCTGAATCCGGAGCCTGCACCCGCGATCCTCTCGGCACCGTAAGCGGGAGCGTCCGGGTCGACTATATACTATATATCCAGCTCGGACGCGCCGACAGGAGCTCGTTAGCTGGTCGCCAGTTCGACGTTGCCGCCGCTGGTACGAAGCCGGAGCTTGGGGCCGCCGCCGTTGACGTCACCCGAGAGGTGATTCTTCCCCTGGCCACCGCTGGCGAGCGTGATCGAAATCCCGTCGGCGCGAACACTGCCGCCGCTCGTGCTCGCATCGAGTGAGAAGCCCGCGGTTTTCAGCACTGTCGCGTGGATGCTGCCACCAGAGCTGCGCAATTCCGAATCACCCGCAATCGGGCCGGGAAAAGTCACTCGCACAGACCCGCCGCTCGTCCGCGCCCGCAGCGCTGAACCCGCGGACTCGACCGCTATATTGCCGCCGGAGGTCTCCAGATCCGCCTCGCCGCCCAATTTTCCCGCTAGTATATTACCCCCGGAGGTATGCAGAGAAATTTTTCCGCCACCCTCGGCTAGGGAAATGTTTCCACCGGAGGTGGATCCCTCGACCACTCCGCCGATTTTTCCCAAGATCAAAGATCCGCCGGAAGTGTGAGCCGTCACCGCACCGTGGAGGTCAGCTACCTTTATATTGCCGCCTGAGGTCTTGAGCTGCGCCGCGAAACTCGCGGGGACCGTGACGATAAAATCCACCTGCACCGGCGGCCACGATCCCCAGTGCCAGCTGGTCGGATTCATCGAATCATATTTCGCCGACGCGCGCACATCGTTGCCACTCTGCTCGATTGTCAACGTGAGCGCCTTCAGAAGGTCGTCCGCCTCGGATTCGGAATCCGCACGGATCTTCTCCACGGCCGTCACCTTCACGTTTCCGTCGGATCCTGTCTCGACCGTGAGGTTGCCCCCCTGCGTCGACAAATCGATCATGCCGCCCGGGGTGACAGTGAAGCTCTTGACGACGTTGCGCTCGACCTTGGCGGAGGCCAGCGGGGCAGCGATCGCGGCAAGGCCGGCGACCAGCGAGAGACGAAGGATATTTTTCATGGGCGGTATCCCAAGAACCCTCCGACACCGGAAAAGTTACGGCATATTCCCGCTACACCTTTGCGCTGTTATCACACTTGAAATGCACCTGCGACCGGCGCAACGCGTGCGCCCGCTGCGCCGAAGTCTGTGCGCCGTCCCGCGACTTGATCAGGAAGCGTTCGTTCACCGCCGCCTCCTCCGCGGCCGCTGCCGCAGCGAATAACACGAGCGTTTCCGCGCTCGCGCCTAGTCGCGTCGACGGGAAAGAAGTATATAGCCGCAGCCATTGGACTGCACTGGCAAAGGGATTATCGGACACCGGCATGCTCATCACACTCCCAGTGTTGCACGCCATTGCGCGGCGTCAAAGCCTACCAGCGCGATTGCCCGGCCATCCTGACCCCGTCCAATCAGGAACGGACGCTTCACCAGACGGCCATCCGCCGCGAGGCGCGAGAGTATATAGTCGGCCGATTCGTCGGCCAACAGCTCGCCAGCCTTTACCTGGGTGCGGTATTCCCGGCCGCTGACGTTGCAGACGCGTTTGATTTCGCCGCCCTGCGCCTCGAGCATCGTTTGCAGCTCCGCGAACGACGGTGGCGTTTCGCGAATCGGAAGCTCCGTGTGCTGCAAGCTGCGCTCGATCAACCAGCGGCGCGCGCGGCGGCAGGTGTCACAGCTTTTATAGGAGTACAGTTTCAACCCAGTCATCGCAGCACGCTGGGCGAGCGATTGACCGCGGCAAGCTCGGTGCAAAAGCTGCCTTCATGCAGCCTGTTCTCGCCGTGAGCGGCCTGGAAGTCCGACGCGGCCCCACCACCATTCTTCGCAACCTCTCCTGGCGCATCGAGCCCGGCCAGCACTGGGTCATCCTCGGCTCGAACGGCTCGGGAAAAACCTCCCTGCTCAAGGCCCTGACGGGATATATCATGCCAACGTCCGGCGAGATCTCCGTATTCGGAGAGCGTTACGGTGCTTCCGACTGGCGCGATCTGCGGCTGAAGATCGGCGTCGTCACCAGCGCGTTCGTTTCGTCGATTCCGCCGGCCGAAGTCGCCCTCGACACGGTCATCAGCGGGAAGTTTGCGCAACTCGACCTGTGGGCAAAAACCACGGACGCCGACCGCCGCGCGGCCCGCCTGTGCCTGCGCCGCGTCGGGCTGCTCGCGCTCGCGGGTCGCGAATGGGCACTCCTCTCGCAGGGCGAAAAACAACGTGTATTGATCGCGCGCGCGCTTATGACGAAGCCGCGCCTCCTTATTCTCGATGAACCCGCGGCCGGTCTCGACCCAGTGGCCCGCCAGCAGTTTCTCGATTTCATCCAAGGACTCGCTGCCCGACACGACCCACGCTCGCCCGCGCTCGTTCTTGTCACGCACCACGTCGAGGAAATTTTGCCAGGTTTCGAGTATATATTATTGCTTCGCGGAGGTGAAGTCGTGGCCGCGGGCCCTCGGCCAGCCGTGCTCACTTCCGCGGCGCTGACGCGCACGTTTGGAGCGCCGGTGAAACTCCGCCGCACCGGCGGCCGCTATCGACTTGATATAGGGAAAAGCCGTTGAGCTCCGTTTCCTCAGCTCTGGGCGCCTGGGGCATCGACGCGGTCTGGGTATATATAGCGCTGTTCCTCGCAACCTCCCTCGTGATGCTGTGGCGGCTCGACGCGCTCCTGAAACACGGACTCGAGGGCACCGCGCTGGGCACGCTCGTGATGCCTTACTGCTCCGGCCTGGGCAACCTGCTCTTCGTCGCCATCGTCGCGCGTCAGCCGGGCCAGGGTGGCCAGGTTCTCACGAATTGCCTCGTCAACAATGTCACCAATCTGACCGCGGTGCTCGCCCTGCCCGCCCTCTTTTGGGGCCTGCAAATGCGGCCGCCCGCAACCGCGCGACCGCGCTCGAGAAATAAAAATGCAGCAGCTGCGACCACGCTCGTGCTTAGCCGCCTTTCCGTGCTCCTCACGCTGGCCGCGGTCGTATTCTTCAGCGGCGTCGCCTGGGCGCTTTCGCGCGATGGTACACTCGACCGCAGCGACGGACTCGTCCTCGTCGGACTTTTTCTCTTCTGGCAGTGTTTCCAGGTATTCGACGTGCTGCGGCAAAACGCCCGGCAGCGCCGCGGGTTTTCCGCTTGGTTTTATATTGAGGTGGGCATCGTGATCGCGGCCGGCTACGGCCAGTATATAAGTCTCGACTGGCTCGTGACGTGGCTCGCCGGGCAATCCGGTTCGTTTATCAACCCGGCGCATCTCGGGTGGCTGAGCGGCTGGCTCATGGTGCTGCCCAACGCGATCATGGCTATATACTACGGCGCAAAACGGCGCGCGGATATCGCCTACGCGTCACAAATCGGCGATGGCCATATCTGCATCCCACTCTGCCTCGGCCTCAGCGCCCTCGTCGCACCGATCGCCGTACCCGCATTCTTCCAGACCGGCCTGCTGCTGCTCATCGCCGCGGCGGTCGGACATGCGACTTGCCTGCTCGCCTCCGGGGGGCTTCCGCGATGGATGGGCTGGCCTCTGCTCGGCGCCTACGCGTGGTTCGTCGGTGCCGGACTCGCGGGTGGCTGAATTCAAACCGCCACGTCACAACGCCGGGCCGAGCGCCGCGAGCGGATGTAGTGCTTTTTTGGATACAGCCTCAGGCGGCGACGGGATCCTCGCGGAATTTTTCGCTGAGCTGGAAAAAAGGTGCCTGCGCTTTCCGCCAGCGCGGATTCGCGCGAATCTCCTCGAGCGATTTCCCCGTGTGGTTGCAGATGAGATATATATTACCGCCGATCTTCAGCACGGCATCATAGCGCGACCCGGCGCCGTCGAGCGCGAATTCGAAGTCACCGACGTCCAGCTCACGCCCGGTCAGCGCAACACGCAGAGGCTCGACCTCGTCGACGAAGGTGGCTCGGAACGTCTCCGCGCGCGGGCCCGAGTAGGCTCGAATGCCCGCGCTCGGCGCCGCGCCCAGCGCGACCACCACCCACTCGTCGA
The DNA here is from genome assembly GCA_963800005.1 of uncultured Verrucomicrobiae bacterium. Taxonomy (GTDB): domain Bacteria; phylum Verrucomicrobiota; class Verrucomicrobiia; order Opitutales; family Opitutaceae; genus CAWCZH01. Next base: position 1,192,203 of record CAWCZH010000006.1, on the reverse strand, counting down.
AGACGGGCTGCGTGTACGCCACCCGCATCCGCTCAATTGCCTGCTGTATAGTCGATCGCGCCGCGCCCAAGTCCATGCCGCGACAAAGCCCGAGGCCCTTCCGCGACGCAAGACACGCGAGCTTAGCGGGTCGCAAAAATCTCGTTAAAGAAAACCTGCATGTGCGCCCATGAACGGCGGTCGGCGCTTTCGTTATATTCAATCCCCTCGACGTGATTTTCCGCCGCGAGCTTGGTCGCTTCGGGGTTCGTGAACGCATGCTTCGCGCCGGAGTAGTCGATAAATTGATAATCGAATTTCCCCTCGTTCATCGACTTCATAAAGCCAGCGACCGCTTCCGGCGGAACCATCGGGTCGATCGCGCCATTGCACATGAGAATCTTCGCGTGGTTCTTCTGCGCCGCATCCGCCGGCACCGGCACGATCCCGCCGTGGAAACTCACGATGCCCACGACCTTCGCGCCGCTATATGCAAGCACCTGAACCGTGGAGCCGCCGAAACAATATCCAATCGCGGCGATCTTCTGCGCATCCACGCGCGTCGTTTTCGCCAGCTGGTCGAGCGCCGCCTGCGCGCGCTGCGCCATCAGTGGTTTGCCATAAAAGGGCGTCGCCAGCGCTCCCGCCTGCTTCGCGTCACGCGTCGAGGTACCGCCACCATACATATCCGCCACGAACGCCACGTAACCCAACCCAGCGAGCTGCCGCGCGCGATCCTTCACATAGTCGTTCAAGCCCCACCATTCCGGGACAACGAGCACCCCGGGCACTTTGCGGCCCGGTGCGACGGCATCATCATACGCGACGTAGCCCTGGAGTTTCACCCCGCCCTGCTCGTAATTGACCGTGTGCGCAATGAGCGCCGCGGATACTTGGGCGATGGTTCCGAGCACGAGAATCGAAAGTAGGGTTTTTTTCATCGCGCCCATCGTGCAAACGCCACGGCGCGCGTCAATCCAACCGGCCTCGCCGCCCACGGTCAGGTGCGTGGGCGGCCACGCCGTCAGCTCGGGAATCCACCCGCTATATAGTTCTTCAAATGTTCGGCCTCCGCACGGGCCGTGTCCGCCATCCACCGCGATATATCACCGATGGAAATCAGGCCGAGCAGGCGGTCGTCCGCCACCACCGGCAAATGCCGGCAGCGCTTCTCGGCGAATATAATCATCGTTTCCTCCATGGAGGTGTGCGGGGCCACCGTGATCACGCCGCGCGTCATCACATCCGCGACCCAGCCGCGCAACGGGTCGACCCCGGCGCCGACAACGCGGCGAAGCACGTCGCGTTCGGTAAACATGCCGGCCAGCAATCCATTGTCACAGACCACCACGGCACCGATGCGGTGGCGGTTCATTTCAGCGACAGCCTCAGCGATCGTCATCGTGGGCGAGACAGTATATACGGCGGAGCCCTTGCGCTCCAGCAAGGCGGAGATCGGAGTATTCATATTGGGGGTGCGCGTCGAGGGGAACGACTCGCGGGGTGAGAGCAGCAAAACAGATCGGAGCCGCGCCGCAAGTCGTCTATTATAACTTTCGGCCAAAGTTCGACCGCGATGTCCCTTGCTGAATTTCGCGTTCGCCGTTTACGTCCCCCGCATGAGCATCGGAAAAATTCTTCTCATCGTCGTCGGCCTCCTCGTCGCCGCCGCCATCGTGATCGGCCTGGCCGTCAGTGGAATATATAACCGGCTCGTCACGCTTGAGCAGGCCACCAACGCGACGTGGGCGCAGGTCCAGAATGTATATCAACGCCGCGCCGACCTCGTTCCCAACCTCGTCAACACCGTCGCGGGCGCGGCGAATTTCGAAAAATCCACGCTGTTGCAGGTCACCGAGGCCCGCGCCTCTGTCGGCAAAGTCCAGCTGCCGCCCAATACCGCCCCGACCGACCCCGCTCAACTCGCGGCCTTCGAACGCGCCCAGGCCAATCTCGGCTCCGCGCTCTCGCGCCTGCTCGTCGTGTCCGAGCGTTATCCGGACCTCAAGGCCACCGCGAATTTCCGGGACCTGCAGGCGCAACTCGAGGGCACCGAGAATCGCATCTCCGTCGAGCGCGGCCGTTTCAATGACGCCGTCCAGGCGTACGACGTCGCAATCAAGAGTTTCCCGGCCGTGATTTTCGCGGGCATGTTCGGACATACCCCGAAGCCCTACTTCACCGCCACGCCCGGTTCCGACCGGCCGCCAACCGTGCAGTTCGATTTCAACAGCCCGACCCCGACCGCGGCGCCCGCGCGTCCGTGACGCCAGATATATAGAACAGTATATATCTCGACATATGATTCCTGGCGCGGTCATGAAGCGGTCACTGATTTTCGTGCTCTGGTTCGCCCTGCTCGTCGCCGCGCGCGCCGCGGAGGTGATCCCGCCCGCGCCGGCCGACCACTTCAATGACTATGCGGGCGTCGTCAGCCCAGCCACGGCCCGGCAGCTCGATTCCGAGCTCACGCAATTCGAGCGCGATTCCTCGAATCAGTTGCTCGTCGTGATCTATCCGCACATGCAGTCGGACTCCTCGATCGAGGACTATACAGTCCGCGTCGCGGAGTCGTGGAAGGTCGGCACGAGTCGCTATAAGAACGGTGCCATCCTGTTCGTTTTCAGCCTCGACCATAAACTCTATATCCAGGTCGGCTATGGTCTGGAGCCGAAGCTGACGGATGCCCTGTGCAAGCGGATTATCGCCGACGAGATTACACCGCGTTTCCGCGCGAATGATTTTGCGGGAGGGCTCACGGCCGGCGTCCACGCGATGATCGCCGCCGCCCGGGGCGAGTATAAAGGCACGGGCCGCGTCGCCGCCGATGGCGGCACGAGCGCGGGACGGTTGGGCGGCGGCGTGATTTTCGTGATCATCGTGCTTCTGATCCTTTTCGGGCGGGTGCGGCGCAGCCTGGTATATAGTGGCGGCGGCTACCGCTCGTCGTGGCTCGGGCCCGCAGCGTTCGGGGCGGGCTCGTTCCTGGGTGGCGGCGGAGGTGGTGGGGGTGGCGGCGGCGGAGGCGGTGGCAGCTTCTCGGCTGGCGGCGGTAGTTTTGGCGGTGGCGGAGCGGGAGGGAGTTGGTAACGCCATGGGACTCTGGTTATCTACTCCTGCGATCGACCATGCGCGGATCACCGCGGCGATTGGCGCGGCCGAGGCGGGGACGTCCGGCGAGATCCGGGTGTTGGTCTCCCACAGCCGCGTGGGCGACGCCGTCGCGGCAGCAAAACTCCACTTTGAACAACTCGGGATGACACGCACGAAGCACCGCAACGGCGTGCTCATTTTCCTCGCGCCGCAGTCACGAAAGTTTGCGGTGATCGGCGACACGGCGGTGCACGAGAAATGTGGTGACGCCTTTTGGCGGCTGCTGGCCGCGGCGATGTCGGTCCACTTCCAGCGAGGCGATTTTACTGGTGGCCTGGAGCACGGCATCGAGCGAGCGGGAGCGCTGCTCGCTGAGCAATTCCCCCGCGAACCGGGGGACACGAACCAGCTGTCAAACGAGGTCGAAGAGACCGATTAAGGGCGAGGAGTGGTCGAAAAGCCATTGTACCTTTTCGGGGCGCGTGCCGCTTGACCGCCGCGGGCGTATTCAAAACCCTGATAAAGGATGGATGAAACCGGCGAACGCGTTTACCTGACGAGCTGTGAAACGACGCCCGGCGCGTGGCGTCACCAGGAAGAGCTTCTGCTCCGCTTGTGGGCGTGCTCGGGGAAAAAGCACTCACTCGTCGACCGTCCCGAGAACGCCACCCTGATCCTCGTCGGGAACTTACGTGACGAAGACTGGGGCGAGCGCCTCCTGAAAAATCCGGTCATCTCACGGTTTCCCAATCGGTGTTTTGCGATCGCCGATGGTGACGACCCCATGGTTTTCCTGCACGGGCTATATACATCGGGATCGCGGAGCCGCTGGTTCCCGGCGCGCGTTCGATCCGGCTCGTACGGTTTATATCATCCCGATTTCCAGAACCCGGTGATCGCTGCCCGACCGGGCCTGGGGCTGACCGAGACAAAGTTGTTTCTGTTCACATTCTCCGGCCGGAACTGCAGTTCGCTGCGCAACGAAATCCTGAAGCTCACCTTTTCTCGGCCGGACATCGCCGTCGCTGACACCTCTACATTTAATCTTTTTGTCCACGACAACACCGGGAAGCTTTCGCGCCAGCAGGAATTCGCCGACCGGCTCGCGCAATCGAAGTTTGCGCTTTGCCCGCGGGGCAACGGGACTGCCAGCATCCGGCTGTTCGAAGCGATGCAACTGGGGGTCGCCCCGGTCATTATCTCAGACGACTGGATTCCACCGGCGGGGCCGGCGTGGGGCGAATTCTCCATTCGGGTCAAAGAATCCGAGATCGCGCAGCTCGAGGCCATCGTCGCCGCGCACGAATCTAATCATTATGAAATGGGACGTCGCGCGCACGCCGCGTACGAGCAGTTTTTTTCCGAGCCGAGGTATTTCGACTATATAGTCGAGAACTGCATCGCGATCCGAAACAAGCAATGGATCCCCGAGTCAGTCTTCTGGAGGGGCCGACGGCTCGTGCAGGCTTTATATAAGGCACGAGGCGCCTGGCGGCGACGCCAGCACCGGGCAAGCTGAGGCCACCTGGAAGGTGAAAGTCACGCGGCAGGCCGGGGTCCGCCCTTGCTTCGAACCCGATCTCAGCGAATGCCGGGTGGTACCCGACTTATATAGTATATAGCGATTCCAACCAACCAAGGGCGTCAGGCCCCTTACTTCTCACCTGAGCCGGCCGACTTGGCGCCCGGAGACGGCGAAGAGATATATCAAATATCGGTTTTCACGGCGTAGAGCTCCACGTCCTCACGAGCGCGGAAAGGCGTTGCCCAAGGCGCCCAGCGTTTTCAGGCGCGTTGGCTTTTTCTCGCCGGCGATCGGCCCTGGAGTGGGTGGCGGCGACGCTGGCTTTCCGTTCGCGGGGGGCGGTTCACGCGTGGCCCCGACGGCGGCCAAGGCCCGATCCAGCTTCACGGCGGAAACCGGCTCACTCGTGCCGAGCTCCTGCGCAAACAAGCTCACATAAAATTCCTGCACGAGCCAGCGCACCGCCACATCGGCCACTCGCGCCGCCGCATTTATATATTGCCGCCACTGCGCCGCCCGCTCCGCGTCCTTCGCGGGATTCTGCCGCCACCGGTCGGCCCGCAGGTTCATCGCCCGGAGATAGCGCGGGAAATGCGCCAGCTGTGGATACGGCGTGACGCGTAGGAAATCCGGCGGCAGCAGCGCGGCAAGCTCCTCCGCCGCGCCCGGATACGGCGTCGGATGCACGAGCAAACTCTGTCGCGCACTTAATATATCGCGCAGCAGTGCCACAAACCGCGGCACAATCCCTTTCAACTCCGCCCGCGCCACCTCCACCGCGGCACGAAAATCCTGCTCGCGCCAGCCAGTCGCGTCCCGCCGGACCCGCATCGGGTCGGTGATCCAGCGGCGAATCGACGCAAATGCCTGCGCCTGCAACTCCGCCACCGGCGCCAGCGTCGACAGCAGCGGCCCGAGCTCGCGGATCGCACGCAGATCTCGCTCAAGCCACCCGAGATCGTTGCCCAGCGCCCGGTCCAGCAAAGCCCGCAACCCGTCCTCCGTCACCCGCCGCGCGTCTCCCGGCTCATGATATAGCCGCAGCGCGACGCCGTCGCGCATGGTATATAGCCCGGGAAACGCCTCGACGTCGACGCCCGCCTGCTCAGCCACGGTCACTCGCGCCGGGATGTCACCGAAGGTCCACGCGGTTTGCGGCGGACGCTCCCATTTCGCGCGGGCACGCTGCCAGGTTTCCGGCTCGTCGCGCACGACGCGCGCCGTGAGCGCCCGACGGTGACGCTCGAGGGCCGCCTCGATTTCCGAAAAATCCCGAGTGGCCACGATCTCATTCCCCGCCTCGTCCACCACGCGCACCCGCACCCGCCAATAATCGGGCAGCGGCCGCTCCCGCCAGATCTCCGGATCCACCGCGACGTGAAAACGAGATCGCATCTCCGCCGCCAGAGACTCGACAAGCGGCTCGGCGCGGCCGCCGACCCGGCGACGTTCCGCCAGCGCCCCGGCGAGCTCACGCGCCTTCTCCGCCACGGGCACAAAAAGTCGCCGCGTTTCCTTCGGCAGTGCCTTTATATAAAACTCGACCTTGTCCACGAGATGCCCTGGCACCGCCCAATCCAGCGCCGCCGCCGTCAACGTTTCCGCCTCGCTGACTGGAACCTCAACCGTCACGCCGTCATCGGGCTGTCCAGGTTTATAGGCGTAGTTCAGCGGGAGCGCGCGATTCTGCAGTGGAAGCTCCACCGGAAAATCCTCCGCGGGCGGAGCCTCCACGGTCGGATCCCGCAAATCGTCCGCCCGCATCACCAGAAAATCCGGCTCATGCGGGCGACGCTCGCGCACGAGGTCCACCAACTCGCCCACGCTGCTCACGCCAATCTGCGGCACCTCGCCGCGCTGGCCCGCCTCCCGAGCCGCGGCCTCGTCTTCGGCCGTCGGCAGGAGCCGCGCCGCATAAAATCGATAGGCCGCCTCGTCGAGATTGAGAAAACCCGCATCGCGCGCGCGCGTGAGCTCGTGCTCGATTTGTTCGCGCAGCTGGCGATTCGCCAATATGAAATCCAACGGAAATACAACTGTGTCGTTAACGAGGCCCTCGCGAATGAAAATGTCCGTGGCGTCCCGCGGGCGGATCCGTCCGTAGCTCACGGCCCGGGTCTCCAGCTCGAGACCATATAGCCGGGTGCGCTGCTTCACCAGCACGCGCCCACCAGCCTCGTCCCAGAACGGCTCGCTGTGCGATATACGCACGAGATGCGAGCCGAGCTCGAGTGCCCACGCCGGCTCGAGACGGGCGCACGTGCGCGCGAACAGACGCGTCGTCTCCATGATTTCCGCAGCCATGATCCAGCGCGGAATACTCGGCTTGCTCCGTTTGGCGGCCGGCGCAGCACCCCGCGGGGGCGGACGCTCCTCGCGCACGCGCAGCGCGGAGCCGGGAAATATTATAACGCGGCGGTCGTGCGTCGCTTTATATTCGCCCGTCTCCTCGTCGCGATGCGCTATATTGCCCAGCAAACCCGCCAGGATGCTGCGGTGAATGGCCCGGTACGGCGGTGTGCTAAAGCGCGCCGCGCGGGCGTCCTCCGACGTGACGCCCCGGAACGCAGACGTGTCCGGGAAATCGTCCCCCGAGCGCAGCGTATCGACGAGTTGCGAGTGTATATCGCGCCACTCCCGCATCCGGGTGTAGCTGAGAAAATGCGCCTGGCAGAAGCGGCGCAGCTTCGCCTGCGTGAGGCCGTCCACTTCGTCGTGATACGCTTCCCAGATTTGCAGCAGCGTGAGAAAGTCCGAATCGGGATGCACGAATCGCCGATGCGCCTGGTCCGCCTGCGCCTGCCGGTCGAGCGGGCGCTCCCGCGGATCCTGCACACTCAAGCCCGCCGCGATGACGAGCACCTCGCGCAACGCGCGCTCGTTCCGCGCCTGCAGGATCATCCGCCCGACCGTCGGGTCGACCGGCAACCGCGCCAGGTCCTCGCCCACCGGCGTAAGCGTCCGCACGCGGCCGGGCGCAGGCGCGGCGCTTGTATCCGGTTTGTGGATACGTGCCGGAGCGATCGCCCCGGTGGCGCCACCCGACGCCGTATCCGAATTCTGGATACGCGATGTCTCAGGACCGTTTGCGCGCGGGCTCCGTGACTCCGCCTGTTCTCGTGTATCCACTTCATGGATACGGGGCGCGGTGCTCGCCGCGGCGGCCGGCGTATCCAGTTTTTGAATACGCGAGCCCGTGGCCTCCGGCGCGGGCGCGGTGGCCGCGCCGGCCTCGGTGATTGCGCCGAGTTCCTCGAGCAACGCGTAGCCGGCGCGCACCGCCTTGACGGGCGGCTGGTTGATAAAGGGAAAACGCTCGATGTCACCGAGTCCGAACGCCTGCAGGCGCAGGATGACGTCGGCCAGGTTGGCGCGTTGAATCTCCGGGACGGCGAAACGCGGGCGCGCCAGGAAGTCCTCCTCGGAATATAGACGAATACATACGCCATTTTCCACGCGGCCGCAGCGACCTTTCCGCTGGTCCGCGCTCGACTGAGCGATCGGCTCGATGGGCAGCCGTCGCGTGCGGGCCTGCGGCGCATAACGGCTGAGACGCGCCAGGCCGGTGTCGACGACGAAGCGAATGCCGGGAATCGTGAGCGACGTCTCCGCTATATTCGTCGCGAGCACGACCTTACGGCGCTGCGTGCGGGCGAACACGCGCTGTTGTTCCGCGCTCGTCAATCGGCCGAACAGCGGCACCACCTCGCAGTTGCGCCCGGTGCGTCCACCCAGGAGATCGCCCGCCTCGCGAATGTCGCGTTCGCTCGGCAAAAACACGAGGATGTCGCCCGCATCGCTTTCGCTCAGGATCCGCTCGGTCGCCTCCACCGCACCATCGAGGTAATGCATCGCCTCCGCCCGCATCTCCGGCTCATCGCCGTCAGCGGCGTCGGAACCCATCCGGTCGAGCGGTGAGTATATAACTTCCACCGGATACATCCGTCCCTCCACCTGTAACACGGGCGCGTCATCGAAGGCCGCGCTGAAGGCGACGGTGTCGATCGTCGCCGAGGTGATCACAATCTTCAGCTCGGGCCGGCGAAAACGCAGCGTGCGCAGGTGCCCGAGCAGAAAGTCTATATTGAGCGATCGCTCGTGCGCCTCATCGATGATGATCGTATCATATTCGCGCAGCATCGGGTCCCCGTGCACCTCCGCGAGCAGCATGCCATCCGTCAGGAACTTGACGATGGTCGCGTCGCTCGTCGCGTCCTGAAAACGGATTCGGCATCCCACCTCGCGTCCCCACGTCACATTCAATTCCTCGGCCACGCGACGCGACACGGAGAGCGCGGCGACACGACGCGGCTGCGTGCACGCAATGCGCCCAAGCCGGCCACGGCCTGCCGCCAGGCACATCTTCGGAATCTGCGTCGTCTTCCCGGAACCCGTTTCACCAGCGAGGATGAGCACCTGGTTCGCATCCAGCGCCGCCGTGATCTCGTCGGCCCGCGCGGTGATTGGCAGCTCGGGAGGGAACTCGATGCGAAAGGGAAATGGAGCGCGCGTCGCCACGGAACAGAGATTGGGCTCAAAACGCGTTTAGACAACCGCGCGAATCGACGCACCCACGCCGCGACGGCGCGCGACGAAGTCTCGAGTCAGGCTCAGGGCGGCGCCCCGCAGCGCTTTATATAGCGCGACGTCGCCGCCGGGATTTTCCGGGGAAAATTTCCTATAAATCTCCTGCGGACGCCCAGCGCGCGCGGTCGCGGAGCCGCGGTCCCCTGACGAAGAGGCTTGAGATTCGGCGCGAGCCGGGGAATGACAACGCTGAGATGCAACCTCCGCTCCTGCCCGAAGCCGTCCTGCGCCGTGTCCTGCGGCTCGCGAATTTCGACGGCTGGGGCGTGCTTCTGCTGTCGGGAAGTTTCGCGCTGGCGTCGGCTTTGAGCAGCGATCGCGTCGGCGCGATCGTGGGCCTCCTCGTTGCGGGCGCTGGGGCGATCGAGCTGCACGGCGCCGGATTGCTCGAGGCGCGGCGGCCGAGCGGCACCAAGTGGCTCGTCGGCAGCCAGCTCTATCTCATCGTGGTCGTGATCGCGTTTTGCTTGTGGCAATATGATCACGCCAACCTCGACTGGCTGCGGGCGGGTTTCACGGATGACGTCAACGCGCAGATCGCGGAGCTCGGATATACTCCCGACCAATTCCTCCGCATCTTCAACCACGTGGTCTGCGGGGGCGTCGCGATCGGCACGCTGCTCTACCAGGGAAGCATGGCGATATATTATGCGCGTCGAAGTGCCCTGGTGCACCGGGCGGTCGAGATCGAGCCCGAAACCGACTAGGGAGCCTGGGGCGACTTGCCCCCGGCTTGCGGCCGGGGCGGGGTGCGGGCAGGCTCCGGTAATGTCGAAAGAGCGCTATATAGAAGCCAAGCAGCGGCTGGCCGAGAAACAAAAATCCCGCGGCGTCACCGCGCGCGCGATCGCGTCCCCGGAACGCCTGCCCCCGGGGCAAAAGTTGACGACCGGTTTCCCCGTGCTTGACCTCGGGGTGCAGCCGGAAATTGCGCCGGAGCAGTGGACGCTGAAGCTGGATGGGCTGGTCGAGCATCCGAAGGTGCTGAGTTGGGCGGAATTCCAGGCGTTGCCGCAGATCGAGGACACGAGTGATTTTCACTGCGTGACGACGTGGAGCAAATACGACTGCCAATGGGGCGGCGTGAGTTTCACGACGCTCTATGAACTCGCGCAGCCGAAGCCGGAGGCGCGGTTTGTATATTTCTCGGGATACGACGGCTATTCGACGAACGTCTCGCTCGCGCAATGCCTGGATGACGATGTGCTCATCGCGACCTCGTTCGACGGTGCCCCGCTGCCGCGCGAGCACGGTGGCCTCGCTCGGGTGATCATCCCGAAGCTTTATGCATGGAAGGGCGCGAAGTTCGTGAGCGGCATCACGTTTCTCGCCGAGGACAAGCTCGGGTTTTGGGAGGTGCGCGGCTACTCCAACACGGCCGACCCTTGGACCGAGGACCGCTACGCCTGAGCCGGCACGGCGGCACGCTCACGCATATAGGAGGCGAGGCGAAGCCCCAGACATATATGGACGCGAGCCGCGGCTTCGTCAGCCCGAGATCAAATGGCCTGATCACGCCGGGAAGTATATAACGAGCTATATTTTCAGGTCGCAGCCCGCTCCGGCCGGCCGGCGCACGTCGGCGGCGCAGTCACCTTCGGGCGGAGCTGAGGCGGCCGCGCGCCCCCCAACAGCCGTCGCGCCGTCATCCCACGCGATATGTATATATACACGCGTACATATATATATAAGCCGAATCCGACCCCGGATATATACCGTCCGCCGCCACTGGCCCCGACCACTCAGCTTTCCAGATCGAGGGCGCTCTCGCCGGGCGGGGTGGCGGCCATCGCGGCGTCGCCGTAATTTTCCCAAGCTTTGGCCTCGTCAAATTCACCTTCCCAACGCGCGACCACGACGCTCGCGAGGCAGTTGCCGAGGACGTTCACCGAGGTCCGCGCCATATCGAGCAGGGCATCGACGCCGAGGATCATCGCGGCGCCCTCGAGCGGCAGGCCGAAGCTTTGCAGCGCGGCGATGAGGACGACCAGCGAGGCGCGAGGCACGGCGGCCACGCCCTTCGACGTCAACATGAGCGTCAACATCATCGTGATCTGCTGACCGAGTCCTACGTGTATATGCGTGGTGGCTTCGGCCGCCTGCGCAACGAACACGGATGCGACGGCGAGGTGCAGCGTGGTGCCGTCGAGATTGAATGTATATCCGGCGGGCAGCACGAAGCCGACAATGCCGCGCGGGACGCCGAGGCGTTCCATATTGGCGAACGCATCGGGCAGCGCGGCCTCGCTGTTGGCCGTCGCGAATGCGAGTGTGAACGGCTCGCGCACGGCGCGGAAAAATGGTTTGAGCGGGACCTTCGCCAGCCAGATCACGGTGCCGAATATAAAGACCACGAAGATCGCCAGCGCGAAATAGAGTGTGAGCACGAGCTTGCCGAGATTCAGCAGGACGCCGAGGCCCTGGGCGCCGACGGTCACGGCGATGGCGGCGCCGACACCGATCGGCGCGATTTTCATGATGATGCCCGCGAACTTCAGCATCACCTGCGTGAGGCTGCCGCACCACACGAGGATTGGCTGGCCCACCTCGCCCACGGCGATTACGGCGGCGGCGAAGATGACGGAAAACGTGACGATCTGGAGCACGTCGTTGCGGGCGAAAGCATCGAAGAGGCTCGTCGGAAATATATGCATCAGCGTCTCGAAAAACGTGAGCGGCTTCGTCTGCACTGCGGCTCCCAGCGAGGTGGCGCTTCCGGCGAGTCGCACGCCAACGCCGGGTCCCACGAGATTTACTACCGCGAGACCGATGACGAGCGCGGCGGTCGTGACAATTTCAAAATAGAGAAGCGCTTTTCCGCCGATGCGGCCGACCTTTTTCATATCACCCGTGCCGGCGATCCCCTGCACGATGCTCGCGAAGACGAGCGGCGCGACCATCACCTTAATGAGGTGGAGAAATATATCGCGCAACAGCTCGGCCCAGGACGTCCACGTGGCTTTCGCGGGCGCCGGCAGCTGGCTCATCCACCAGCCGATGATACAGCCCAGCACGAGCCCGATCATGATTTGCTTGGTCAGCGAGGGACGATACCACGGGCGCGGGAGAGCCCGGACGGGGGAAGCGGAAGGAAGCATCGGGATTTCTTGGCGGGCCGCAGAGCAGACGCCAAGCCAGAAGCCGCATCGGCGGCGCACAGCGTGACCCGAACTACGCCGACCTCCTCGCTACGGCGGAGATATATCCTCGATATATACTCCCAGGATGTATCCAGAATCTGGATACAGCAATCGCGCTGCCTACGGGAGCAGGGAGTCGATCGCGGCCTTCAACTCTTCCGCGGTGAAGTTTTTCGTGAGAAAAGCCGCGGCGCGTCCGTTGGGCAGCAGGCCGCCAAAAACGGCGGTGTCCGCGTACCCGCTGATCAGGAGAATCTGAAGTTTGGGCAGCTTGCGCACGAGAGCGTGCGCAAGCTGCACGCCGTTCTCCGAGCCAAGCACTATATCCACGATTGCCATGACGGGGCCGTCGTCCTCGCCAAAATTGGCGAGTTGCTCGAGAGCCTCGTGACCATTCGTCGCAGGCAGCGGTTCAAAACCGTATTTACCCAGCAGCAGCTTCAGGTAATCGAGGATATTGGAGTTATCATCGACGACCAGGATCTTTTGCCGAACAGGTGTTTTAACAGGCATGACGTTGAAATTGTTAGTACAAGGTCACTGACCGAAATCATCCGATGCTGGAAAAGAGCGTCCTCGAAATCACACGTCCTTCATCGTCGCGACCGTGAATTTTCGGAGAAAAAAATTCGTGTACGTACAAGTGCTTAAAGTCAAATGAGCATCCCTGTGGCACTGGCTGGGTAACGCTGGGTCTATCGGCCGCATTTGATGCAGGACTCTCGAGCCATATCGCGCAAATTGCTTGCATGAATTTGCCAGAAGTTTTGGATTTTACTCTTCTTTGAAGGCAGGAAATGAAATTGGGTCCCGTGTATACCTCTAAACATCATCTGTGTAACGAAGTCCAAACGGGACCACTTGGATTCTCCCTGATTCGGCCCTAATGGTTAAGCGAACCGACATTACCTTTCCCCACCACGCCTTCGGAACAAATCCTGAATCCTACCAAGGAGAAATCCTGCGCTTGATGGGGATTTGCCGTTGGGAATCAGCCCCGCAATCAGGACGCGCCCGCCTTCTTTCGCCAGCACCCGACGCCCTCAAACAATTTGTCACGGTCGCTGTCGGCTGGCGGCGACATATTTATCCCACCGATTTGCATCTCTACGATTCCAAGCTCTCCCAAGCCGTCGCTGGAAAGGAACGCCCCACTCCTTTCGACTATCGCCTCGTGACGGAAGACGCCGGAATCGTCTGGGTCCGGCATTGGCTCCTTGCGCCCAAGGTGCACCGGTCGTCCTCGCGGAATAAGAAGCTTCAGGGGTTTATACAATTGGTGAGTCGTGAAAAAGAGCTCGAGGCCGAGGGCCTTCGGATTTGCGAACACGAGCGCCACACGATGGGACAGGAGCTCCACGACGACGTCTGCCAGCTGCTGGCCGGACTCGCCTGCATGTTGGAAATGTTCGGACGTCAGGTCGAAACGGCCATGCCGCAATCCGCGCCGGCGCTGCGTGAGCTCGTCTGCGAACTGAACGACGGCATGGCCCGCACGCGCTCGCTCGCGCAGGGTCTCGTGCCTCTCCGCCTGGCCGACCTGGGCCTCGCGCGCGCCTTCCGTGAGCTCGCCCGGCAGGCCGAGACACGTTGGGCGGTGAGTGTTAAGACGCGGTTTTCTCCACGTCTCGGATCGCATGATCCCGCTCAGATCCTCCAGCTTTACCGGATTGCCCAGGAAGCGATGGGAAACGCGATCAAACACGGCAAGGCCACCAAGATCTCCGTCGAACTGCGAAAGACCGGTTCGCGGATGCAGCTGCGCGTCCAGGACAATGGCGTCGGCCTCCCAGATAAATCCACCCGCGCGGAAGGCCTCGGGTTGCATATAATGAATCATCGCGCGTCCGCCCTCGGCGGCGACTTTCGCGTGCAAAGCAAGCGGGGAGCAGGAGCCCTCGTGACCGTCAGTTACCGCCTGCACCGCCCATCATCGCGGAACCAGATCGCCGCATGAAAACTCGCATCTACGTTGCTGACGACCACGCCTTGGTGCGCCGCGGATTGGCCGCGATGATCAACGCCGAACCGGACCTCGAGGTCTGCGGCGAGGCCGAAGACTGCGCCACCGCCACCAGCCAGGTCTCCAAACTGCGCCCCGACGTTGTCATCGTTGATATATCATTGAAGGGAAACAGCGGCATCGAGCTGATCAAGAATATCAAGGCATTCGACCCGAAGATCCACGTCGTCGTCCTCTCAATGCACGATGAATCGGTATATGCACTCCGCGTCCTGAAAGCCGGCGCGAAGGGCTACGTCGGCAAGCAGGATATAGCAACCAAGGTCATCGACGCGATCCGGCGCATCCGCACCGGACATATGTATGTCAGCGACAAAGTCGCGAGCCAGATGCTGCACCGCATGGTCAAGGGCCAGGACCTCGAGGGCGATTCCCCCGTCGCCGGACTCAGCGACCGCGAGTTGGAAGTGGTCATGCTGATCGGCAGTGGCCTGACCACCCGAGACATCGCCGCCCGGCTCCACGTCAGCGTGAAAACCGTCGAGACGCACCGCGCCCATATCAAGTCGAAGCTGAATCTCGCGAGCGCCGTCCAACTCGTGCAGTTCTGCTTCCGCTGGGCCGAGGACAGCAAAAAAGGCACGGCCTAAACCGGGCCCGCGACAGGTGCGGCCGCTGTATCCAAGTTATGGATACAGCCGACGCAGGCGGTGCCGCGCCAGTGCGCCGTTGACCGCACCGGCCCGGGCGCGGTTGAATTTCACTGTATGATCTCCGCCCTGCGACGCGCATCGTCTTCCGCCCGCCGGCACCGCTGCCCCGTCCTTCCCCGCGAACGGATGTGCGGATTTCATCATTCCCAGTGAGAATCGTCCTCTGGGGTATTAACTATAGTCCCGAGCTGATCGGGATCGCGCCGTTCAACCGCGAGCTCGCGGACGCCCTCGCCGCGCAGGGGCACGAAGTGGAGATGGTGACGACGTTCGCGTATTATCCGCAATGGAAACGGGCGCCCGAAGACCAGGGCCGGCTCGCCCGCACGGACCTGGTCGGCGCTATCCGCGTGCATCGCTGCTGGTGCTACGTCCCTCAACGGGTCACCACCATCAAGCGCTTTGTCCACGAGCTCAGCTTCGGCCTCGCCACGACCCTTCGCCTTCTCACGCTGCGCCGCGCCGATATATATGTGGTCGTCAGCCCGCCGTTGATCCTGGGATTTTTCGCGACGCTGCTCGGATCGCTGCAGCGAAGCCGCTATGTATTTCACGTCCAGGACCTGCAGCCCGATGCCGCGGTGGGACTCGGCATGGTCCAGCGCGGGTGGCTTGTCCGCTCGCTCTATATACTCGAGGCTTTCGCGTATCGCCACGCCGCCCAAGTGTCAGGGATCTCGCACAGCATGCTGGCGGCATTCACCCGCAAGCAGGTCCCCCGTGGCAAGCAGCGGCTGTTTCCCAACTGGATCCGCGGCCACGCGCTCCAGCGGGCCTCGGCCGCGGAGCGCACGCGCGCCCGCGAAAAATTCGGCGTCCCACCCGGCGCGCTCCTGGCGGTATATGCTGGCAACCTCGGAAAGAAGCAGGGACTCGAAATTCTCGGCCGCGTCGCCGCCCTTGTCGCCGCCGCGCCGGCCGACCGCGAATCCCTCCGGCTCATCATCGCCGGCGATGGCGCAATGCGCCCGGAAATCGAACGCCTCCTCGCAGGCGTTCCGGCCGGTGGCGTTCAGTTGCTGCCCCTCCTCAGCGACCCCGATTACCACGCGTTACTGCACGCCGCGGACGTCGCGCTCATCACGCAGGCGGCGGGCACCGGGGAATTTTTCTTCCCGAGCAAACTGCTGACGGTTCTCGCCGCGGGCCTGCCGGTGGTCGCCGTGGCTGACGAGACCAGTGAACTCGCCGTGGCCGTCCAAGCCGGCGCGTTTGGCAGCGTGGTGCGGCCGGGCGACGCCCCGGCGCTATATGAAATGCTGCGGCGGCTCGCCGCGGAGCCGGGAACGCTCGCCGCCTGGCGACGCGCCACCGCGTGGGTGCAGCAGTTTTCGCCCGGCTATATACTCCCGTCGTACGGGCAGGCCCTCGCCGATATCGGAAGAGCCGAAGCGGCTCCGCGGATCGTCTGACGCAGGCCACAAAAAAACCCGGCCGAAGCCGGGTTCATCTGGCGTTATATACCGGGTATATAGCGCGCATCTAGGGTCGCGCGCTCAGTAGGCCGAGCGCGGCGGCAGCACGATCTGCCGGACCGTGTTGACCAGGATGCGCAGGTCGAGGCGAAGTGACCAGTTCGCCACGTAGATCTCATCATAGCGGACGCGATTGGTGAGATCGCTCGACTCGAGCAGCTCGCCGCGGAAACCCATGCTCTGCGCGAGGCCGGTGATGCCGGGCTTCACGAAGTGCCGCTTATAGTAAAAGTGCTCGATCTTCGCAAACTCCTCGTCGTGCTCGAGCAGGTGCGGGCGCGGACCGCTGACGCTCATCACGCCCATGACGACGTTGATGAACTGCGGAATCTCATCGAGGCTGGTGCGACGCAGGAAACGGCCGAAGGCGAACACGCGCGAATCGTTCTGCGTCGCCTGGCGGGCACGGGTGCGGTCGGAGTCGACGCTCATCGTGCGAAACTTCAATATATAGAACCGCTCGCGATTCAGCCCCGAGCGCAGCTGTTTATAGAACACCGGGCCGGGCGACTGCCAGCGCTGCATGAGCCACACGACGGCCGTCAGCGGCGGCAGCACGAAGGCGACCACCGGCAGCGCCACCGCTATATCAAGCGCGCGCTTCAGCACACGATTGAGCGGATTGTCGAGCGGCTCCATCGTCGCGGCCGCGAATGCATAGCGATCGTTGTGCTCCACCAGCGTCATCTGCGGCGCGAAGATCGCGTCCATATTGACGAAGAAACGCACGCGGCATTTGGCCTGCTCGACGATGCGCGCCAGCGCAGCGCTTTGTTCAGTCGAGAAATCCGTCTGCGAAAAAACCACTTGGTCAATGTTCTGCTCGACCAACACGCGACGCAGATCCTCGACGGTGCCGAGCCGGAACGCCTCCTCACAATTTTCATCACCTGCCGGAGTGAGGCAGCCGACCGCCTCGACGCCGAGATGGCCGCGCGGCGCCAGCCATTCGCGCAAGAGACGGGACTGGCGACCCGACGCCACCACGAGCGTCCGCAGCCGCTGCCGATGGAAAACCGTCGTCGCCAGCACGCCGGGCAACCAGCGATTGGCGGCGAATAATATAGCGCCCGCGAGGCCGAGGAAGCTCTCGAGAAACGCGCGGGACACCGCGACGTCCTTCGTCGTGAACGCCAAGGTAAAAAGAACCACCATGATCCGGATCAGCTGCTGGCCGGTCAGCCGCGCCGCCTCCCACGAGGTGAGGCTGCGCAGGCCCTCGGCCGCGCCACTCAGGCCATGGTGTATCCAAATCATGGATACGAGTACCCCGACCAAATATAGTCTCCAGCTGAACGTTGACGCGAATTTGATCAGGCCGAGCGATTCGACGACGCCATAGGTAGCGAGAAACGTCGACGTGACGAGCAACAGCAATATGGTGCCGTGCAAGCTGACTAAACCGTCTTGGCGATGTTTGAGCATTGGCTAGTTCTCCGTGGGGCGCGCCGAGAGTAACACTCTCCACGCCAGAGCGTAATCAGGTGACCCCTGTCAGGCAGGCCTCTGGAGCCGCCGACCGCCTATCGGGAAAACCCTGATCGCCCCGAGCCCATTTCGAACGCTCTTGCCACCTCGACTCCCATGCTAAAGCATAATCATTTGCAATGGCCTTGGAATCAGATCCGACACCGCAGAGCAGCTGGAAGGGCTCCCTCGTTACCGGGCGCATTCTGCGCCCTTTGCTGAACGCCTGCACGTCCGGCTGGTTTTGCCTTCGGGCCGAGGGGCGCCGCGAGCATCTCGCCGCGGCAAATCTCCAGCAGCGAATGAACGTCGAGGCCTTCGCGCCGCGCATCCGCGTCCGCCGTGAAACACGTGCCGGATTGGGTACAATCACCGAGGCTCTTTTCCCGGGGTATTTGTTTGCGAAATTTCGCCATCCGGAGCAGACGCGCCACGTCGTCAGCACCACCGGCGTGGTCGGCTTGGTGAGCTTCGGTGGCACCGCGCCCGAGCTCCCCTCCGCGACGATCGATTACCTGCGCCAGCACGCCGCTCCGGCCCCGGTTTCCCCGGTGTTCGAACCGGGCGATTGGGTCCGAGTCGCCGCGGGCTGCTTCCGCGGCACCGAGGGCCGCGTCACCGAAGCGAGCGCAGGCCAGGAACGCGTCTGCGTTCTTCTCAGTTTTTTGGGTCACGATGTCGAAGTCAGCCTCCCCGGTCACAAGCTGATCGGGAGCGGCACGCTTCCGCGACACGTCCCCAATCCTCTGCGCGCTGGTTCCGCCAACGCCCCCGTGTCCGCCAGCTGAAGCTGTTGCGGCCGGCCCGGAAACCGCGCTTCATCGAGGCCCGGTCAATGGCGGTAGCATGCCTGGATTTTCCCGCCTCCCGCCCGCTTCCGCGCCAATCTCTCTATATGAAAACGCCTCGTATCCTCACGGTCTTCGTCTGCCTCCCGGCCGTCTCCTGGGCTACCACCCTGCCCGTCGGCCGCGGCGAACTCTCCGCAGGCGTCGACAGCATGGCCACGTACGATTCCAACCTCACCGCCAATTCGCAGGGCGTGTCGGATTACTACGGTTCACTCACGCCGAACATTTCATATACGAGAAAAGCCGGGCAGATCAACGCCAACGCCGACTTCGGAGTCTCATTCGAGCGGTACGTCGACGAGACGCAGTATAATGATAACAATATCAACACCGACTTCGACTTGCACCTCGACCCGGATGTTTCGGAGACGCTCACCGGTTCACTCCACGCGGGCTACCACGAAGGCAGCCAGATCGACAGCGACCTGAATACGAGGGTGCGCATGCGCACTGCTTCGTTCTCTGGCCAGAGTATCCTCATCACCGGCCCCCGCACCTCAGTGGAAACGAGTGTGGGCTTCAGCGACGATCTCCGCTCCGCCGGCAGCAACCAGCAGAACGCCACCGCCGGAACCTATTTCGATTATCGCGGATTTCTCGAGGACACCACGCTCCGCCTGAGTTACGATTTTTCATATACACACAGCTCGGGCGATAATATACTCGGTGCGGATCTCGACCAGACCTCCCACGATTTTCTCGTCGGACTCGGCCATCCGATATATGAAGACATCATGGGCCGCATCAACGCCGGGTATCGGATTCTCGACCGTTCCGCGCGCGAGACCACCACGGGTGACACGAACGAGAATGGCGTGATCTTTAACGCCACCATCGATGGCCCGTTCCTGCCCGGCAGCCTGTTCCCCAAGCTGCGCTCGCATTTCTCCATTTCCTACGAGAGCGCCCCGTCCCCCGGCATCAACGATCCCGGCGACAAGACGATCCAGGGCAGCATCGGCCTCTCGTGGCAGGCCCGCCCCGGCACCTCCGCGAAAGTCGATTTCAGCCGCAGCCAACGGCTCAGTGCGAGCGACTTCACCGTCGTCACCGACACCTTCGAGGCGAGCGTCGACCAGAAATTGCGCTATAACCTCACCGGCTCGATCGGCCTCAATTATAACGTGGACAGCTTTCGCGGCGTGAACCGAGAGGACAAACGCTTCTCCGCCTTCGGCTCACTGAAGTACACGTTTGCCACAAATTGGAGTGCAAGCGCTTCATACACTTTCGAATCGGTGCGATCCAATCAAAGGATGTCCACATATGACCGCGACGTGGTCACACTGGGCGTCAGTTATCGTTACTAAGCTCACCATGCGCTGCCTTCGCCTGCTCTATATACTTTTCCTGGTCGGCGTCACCACGTGGGCGCAGGCCCAGACCGCGGACGACTCCGCCCCGGGCACCACCGCCCCGGGCACGACCGCCCTGGCCAAATCCGGCGGTGGCTCCGGAGCGCCCGCCACCGCCAACTCCAACGGTGGCGGCACCGACCCGAGCTATCAATTGAGCCCGGGTGACTCCATCTCCGTTTCGATATATGGAGAGGACCTCTCCGCCGTCCAGACGATCGGGCGCGGGGGCGACGTGAAGCTTCCGCTCGTCGGCGAGGTCATCATCGCCGGCAAGACCGTCCGCGAGGCCGAGAAACTTGTCGAGAGCACCTACCGCAATCATCAGCTGCTGAAGTCACCCGTCGCTAATATACTCGTGACGGCCTATTATCCGCGCGAGGTTTCCGTGCTCGGTGCGGTGCGCTCGCCCGGGACTATATTGTTTCCCCGCGACACCACGAGCCTGGATATAGTCGAGGTCATCACCCGCGCCGGCGGATTCCTGCCGATCTCCAAGGCCGAGGCCGTCACCGTCACGCGCCGCCAGGCCGATGGCAAGGAGACCTCAGTCACGATCGATCTCGACAATGTCATGACCGGCCGCCGCCACGCGGGGCGCGATCGCGCTGATTTCTCCGTCTATCCCGGCGACCGCATCTATGTTCCCGAGCGGCTATTCTGAGGAATACCGCAACGCTTCGTCCCACGCTCATGTCCTCCGTTGATTCCTCTCCTGCGCCCGCCGACCGGCCCGCGCCCAAATCCGGCTCCTCGTCGATCCACCGCGCCCCGCGCGACTTCCTCGATATGTTCTTCGAGCGCTGGTGGATCGGCGCGCTCGTTGGCCTCGCCGCCGTGGCCGTCATTGTTATATTCCGCCCGCACTTCGAGCCGATCTACCGCACGCAGGTTTCACTGCTGTTCGAGTCGCACAAGGACCACGTTCTTAATATAGAAGAGGTCGTCGACACGCGCCTCCAGACGTTGAACGAACTCAACACGCATATGGAGCAGATGCGGAGCAAGACGTTCGCGGACTATGTACTCGCTTCGTTCACACCGCACGAAATCGAGCAGATCCAGAAGCCCTACGCCGACCCGCTGCACCCCGACGCGCCCCTGCCCCCGCTGGCCTCGATCGTGCGGCCGTATGTGAACGTCTTCGCGCGCCGCGGTGCGCCCATCATCGAGATCTCCGTCGAGAATCGCGCGTCGGACAGCGCCGCGCTGATCGCGAACCGCTATGCACTGAAGTATATAGAGTATACTCTCGACCGCGCGAACACGGGGACGAACTCCGCGATTATATTTCTCCGGAACCAGGCCGAGGAAACGCGCGCCGCTGTCGAGGCCGCGGAAAACGCCCAGCAATCCTACCGCGTGAAGCACAACCTCGCCGCCATCGGCGAAAATCAGAACGTCGTCGTGCAGAAAATGCAGGCGCTCGGCAGCGCGCTCGTCAAGGCCCAGATCGACCAGATCGACGCGAAATCCCTCATCGATAAGGTCGACGAATATCAACACAACCACCGCAATCTCCTCGAGATTCCGCAGATTCTTTCGTCCGGCCAGGTCAGCAGCCTGAGCAATAATATCCGCGCCCTGCAAACGCAGCGTCTCGCCCTGGACCAGCGCTACGGCCCGGAGTGGCCGCGCGTGAAGGAAAACGAATTCACCATGCGCGAGACGCAGCGCGTCCTCGACGAGAATATAGCCAAGGCGATCGCCGACCTGCGCTCCCGCTATGAAGTCTCCGTGCAATATACTCAGCGCCTGCAGATGGAAATGGCCGAGACCGAGAAGCTCGCCCGCGAACTCGACAAGACCGCCGTCGATTATAAATTTCTCGAGCAGGACACCGCCGCGAAACGCGTCTCATACGCCCGCATCATCGACCGGCTGAACGAGACAAATATCACGAGCCAGATGGCGAATACAAATATTCGCATTTTCGACCCCGCCCCGATTCCGGACGCCCCCGCTGACACCGGCGCCGCGAAGGTCGCGATGAAATCCACCGCGGCGTTTCTCGGCTGCCTCTTCGTCATCCCACTCGGCATCGGTTTCCTTGACACCCGCATGCGCACCCCCGGCCACGTCGAGGAATCCCTCCACGAGCCCATCCTCGGCACCATCAAGCGCATGAAAAAAATGGGCGAGACCGAGCGCGCCCAAGTATATAGGCTGCATAACAACCGCGACCTCGCCGAGGCCTACCTCGGTGTCTTCAGCGAAATCGAAGTGCGCTCACCGCTCGATTTCCCCAAGACGCTCCTCGTCTCCAGCAGCGTGCCCAACGAGGGCAAAAGTCTTCTCTGTAGCAATCTCGCCGCCGTCTTTGCCGAGCATAAACGCCGCACGCTTCTGATCGATTGCGATCTCCGCCGCCCCACGCTGCACCGATACTTCGGCATCAAGCCCGACGCCGGCTGGGTACAGTGGCTCGAGTCCCGGCCCCAGGATCGGCCCGCCATTCCGAGCGGCATCGTGCAGATCGGCGAATATCTCGACCTTCTGCCCAGCGGCCGCGCCGTCGCCAACCCGACCGCCCTCCTCGACCAGTTGAGTCATCGGGAAACCCTGCAACCCCTGCTGCAGAATTATGACCTGCTCGTGTTCGACACGCCGCCCGCCGCCATTTTCCCGGACGCACTCCTGCTCGCACGCAGCTGCCACGAGCTGATATATGTTTGCCGCTACCGCACCGTCCGCCCGCAGGTCGTCCGCAAGGTCCTCGACCGCTTCCGCGGAGCCGGCGTCTCCATCCTCGGCGTCGTGCTGAACCAGATGCCGGAATCGAAATCGCAGCGGTATGGATATTCCGGATACGGAACCATGTCCGCGAAATACTATAAAGCGTACGCGAAGGACGACTCGTCCGCGAAATCCTGATGCCGGATTTTCGCCCGCCTGCCGCGCCCGCCCGCGTGCCCGACTCGGGACGCGCCCTAGTCAAGCCCTGACCCCTTGCGGCGGCTGGATGGCCCGCGCGCCACCCAGGCGCACTCAGCGGCGGGTGGCCGCAACTCGCCTCATGCCGGATCGCCGGCATCCAGGCGCGCGGAATCTCCAAGTATATAGCTGTATATATACTCGACGCCGCCGTCCGACACCCGCCTCGATTTGAATCGGCCCCGCCCATTTCTTCCATGTCCAACGTAGCAACTCCCCGCCTCGTCATCCGACCCAACCAGTCGTGGCTGCGCGTCGACTGGTCGGGGCTGTGGCAATATCGCGACCTCATCATGCTGATGATGCAGCGCGATTTCACCTCGAAGTATAAACAAACGCTCCTCGGGCCCGCGTGGTTTATCATCAACCCGCTCGTCACCGCGGTCATCTTCACGCTGATTTTCGCCCGCGTGATCGGCGTCACCACCGATGAGGTGCCGCCCATGCTTTTCTACCTCAGCGGGCAGCTCGGCTGGAATTATTTCTCGAACGTCCTCGGCAGCACCGGCAACTCCCTCGCCGGCAACGCCGGGCTGTTCGGGAAAGTATATTTCCCCCGCCTCATCCCGCCCATCGCGATGTGCGGCTCCAACCTGATTGCGTTCGGCGTTCAACTCGTCGTCTTCCTCCTCGCCCTGCTTTATTATTGGGCGTTCACTCCGTTCGGAGCGCAATTTCACTTCGTCTGGCAGCTCGTCCTTCTGCCCCTCCTCATCGTGCAAATGGCCGCCCTCGGCCTCGGCGTCGGACTCATCCTCTCCGCCGTCACCGCGAAATACCGCGACCTCCAACAACTCACCGGCTTTCTCCTCCAGCTCTGGATGTATGCCACCCCAATCATATATCCCCTTTCGCGCGTCCCCGAACGCTGGCGCTGGGCCGTCGACCTGAACCCGATGACCTCCATCGTCGAGACGACCCGGCTCATGTTTATCGGCCGAGGTAGCGTCTCGCTGCCCACCTCGCTCGTCTCCGCCGGCATCACCGTCGTCATCCTCGCCACCGGCGTCGTCTTATATCAACGCATGGCACGCACGTTCGTCGACACCGCCTGATCCGCTCCTTCTCCCTGGCATGAGCCTTCCCATCATCACCGCGCGCGGCGTCGCCAAAAAATATCGTCTCGGCCAGATCGGCATGACGAGCTTCCGCGACGAGCTGGAGCGTCTTTTCTCGCGCGGCAAGAACGGCGCGAAATCCGACGCGCATGCGCAGGACTACTGGGCGCTGCGCGACGTCAATTTCGATATACACTCCGGCGAGGTCGTCGGCATCATCGGCCGCAACGGCGCGGGCAAAAGCACGCTCCTGAAAATTCTCAGCCGCATCACCGAGCCCACCGCCGGCGAGATTTCCCTCGGCGGACGTCTCGCGAGCCTCCTCGAGGTCGGCACCGGTTTTCACCCCGAGCTCTCCGGTCGCGACAATGTATTTCTCAACGGGGCGATCCTCGGCATGACCAAGGCCGAGATCGCGCGCAAATTCGACGAGATCGTCGCGTTCTCCGAAATCGGCGGCTTTATCGACACGCCTGTCAAACGCTACTCGAGCGGCATGTATGTTCGCCTCGCGTTCGCCGTCGCCGCCCACCTCGACCCGGAAATCCTCGTGGTCGACGAAGTCCTCGCCGTCGGAGATGCCCAGTTCCAACGCAAGTGCATCGCGCGCATGCAGGAAATTTCCCGCGGCCAGGGCGGCACCGTCCTCATCGTCAGCCACCAGATGGACACGATCCTCCGGCTCTGCACCCGCGCCATTCTCCTCGAGAAGGGCCGCGTGCGCGCCTCCGGCACGCCGAACGAGATCATTCCGCTATATTATCAGGAGACCGACGCCGTCCTCGTGCCGGGCCACGTGCTTGACCTCACCTCCCGCGCGCGTACGGGCGACGGCTCCGCGCAGTTCGTCTCGTTCGTATATGAAGTCCTCTCCGCGCCCGGCGTGAATTATCCGTACCCCGGCTGCTCGCTGCGCTTCACCATCCGGCTGCGCTCAAAGAAAAATCAAAGCGTCGGCGGCCTCGCGCTTTATTTCGAGACCGAGTCCGAGGCGAAGCTTTTCAACTTCGACCTCCAACGCTCGATGAGCACGATCCCGCTTCAGGCCGGGGAGAATATATTCGTCGTCGAAACCCCGCCGCTCCCCATCAACGCCATGCCCATCAAGGCATCGCTCTGGATGGCCGACACCACGAAGTCGCACGTGCTCGACGAGGTGAAACATTTTTGCCGGCTCGACTTCATCGAGCGGCACGCGGAAGGACAGCAGGCTTCGTCCAAGCAGCAGGACAGCCTGATTCTATTGCCGCAAACGGCGCTGACGATCCGGCCCGCCTAGGCACCATCGCCCCCCAGCCCGCTCTGGAAGCCATGTTCACGCCCTTCGTTGCCCGCGCCGCGGAACGCCTCACGCGGCCGCTCTGGGCGCTCGGCCAAACGCTGCACGAGCGGCAATGCGCGTTCATGCGCCAGCGCATCATGCCGGCGCTCCTGCGCCAGCCGCCCCGCGCGCTGCCGCCGCTCGACGTCGAGGTGGGTTGTCTCGTTTCGAAAACCTCGTGGCTCATGGCGCTCTGGATGGCGCGCAGCTTCGACCACCACGCCGAGGTCAGCTGGCAACACGTGTGGTACGACGATGGCACGCTCACGAGCGAGGACGTCGCCCGCGCCCAACACGCGCTGCCCCGCTTGCGCGTGATCCGCCACGCCGAGAGCGATCGCATGATCGAGCCGATTCTCGCGACGCGACCCAATCTTCGCGCGGCCGTGAATTTTCATCCGATGTTCCGCCGCGCGCTGCTGCTCTCACTGCCGGGCGCCGGCGACCGCATCATCTCGATCGACTCGGACGTGCTGTTCTTTGCCATCCCGCGGGAAATTCTCGCGTGGGCCCGGGATCCCGTGCCGCGCGCCCGGCATATGTATGATCCGATCACTTACTATTTCCCCGCCGAAAGTATATTGTCCGACTGGCTCGGGCGCCCCGTTGCCAGTCACGTGAACGGCGGCCTCGTCCTCTTCCCCCGCGGCTGGCTCGACTACGACCTGACCGAGCGGTTCTTCGCCGCGTATTTTGGCGCCGCGGGCCGCACCCTTCATATTGAGCAGTCGCTCCTCGCCATCAATCTGACCCCGCTCAACCCGGTTCCGCTCTCGCGCGAATATGAACTCACGTTCCACCCGCGCCGCCGCGCCTATAGCGTCGCCCGCCACTACGTGAGCGATGGTCCGACGCGCGACTACTTTTATACTGAAGGCATCGGCGAACTGAGCCGGTTCCTGCTCGTGTAGTGCTTTTTGGATACGCGCCCATGCGCCTCGCCATCCTCAGCTTTGAGTTCCCGCCCGCGACTGCGTTCGGGGGCATCGCCACCTATTCCGCACAACTTGCGGATATGATGGTGCACGCGGGACACGACGTCGAAGTGTTCGCCGGCGGCCCCGCAGTGCCGGCTTACCACCGCCCGAGCGGCGCGCTCGTCCACCAAGTCGGGTGCACCGATGCCACCCGTTTCCTCGTGCCCGCCACGGTCGCGTTCTGCGCCCGCGCGGCCGCGCAGCCGTTCGACGTGATCGAGGCGCCGGAATATCTCGCGCCCGCATTTCATATAGCGGCCCTCGCGCCCGACACCGCCCTGGTCCTGCGACTTCATACACCGACCGCCCTCATCGCGCGCATCAACCTGCCGCCGGCCCGCTGGCGCCAGCCGTGGATGATGATCGCGCGCCAGCTCAAGGCCGCCTGGTACGCGTCGCGCCACGCACTTCCCCTCCCGTCGATTCACCTCGCGCACGACAACCTGCGCCAAGCCGCGGAGCTCGACGAACAGGAATCCACCGTCGCCCGCAGCGCCGATCTCCTCTGCTCGCCGAGCATCGCGCTCCAATCCTACCCGGCCACCCACTGGCGCATCACGGACCCGCCCACGATTCACCTCCCGAATATATATGAAGCACCCCGCGCGATTCTCGAGCTTCCGATCGCGCGCGAGCCAAAGTGTATAGGGTTTTTCGGGCGCCTCGAGATTCGAAAGGGCATCCTGATTTTCGCCGATGCCATTCACGCGATCGCCCGCGATTTTCCGCAAACGCGCCTGCTCTTCGTGGGACAGAGCACCCCGCTCGACGGCGTGCACGCGGATGCCCAGCAGCATCTCGCAAAAATCTGCGCCGACGCCGGACTCACCGCGGAGTTCGCGGGACGCCAGCCCCCTGAGCGTCTCGCGTACTGGTACGGCCAGTGCGACATCGTGATGCTCCCCAGCCGCTGGGAAAATTTTCCATATGTGTGCCTCGAGGCCATGGCCGCCGGCCGCGCGGTGATTGGCAGTTCCGCGGGCGGGATGGCCGATATGATTACGCCCGGGGAAACCGGATTTCTCGGCGATCCCGCGGAACCGGCAACGTTCGCGAAACTCGCCCTGCGCCTGCTCGGCAGCTCCGCCCTGTGTGAGAAACTCGGCACCGCCGCGCGTGCCTCGGTCCTCGCCCGCTACTCTCCGACGGTGCTCGTCGGCCAATATGAAATGAGCTACCGCGGCGCGATCGCCCACCGCCGCGCCACCGGCCCCCGCTCCTGCGCGTGGCGCCCCGCCATCGCCCCGACGACGGAACCCGCGACCACACCGGTGGCCCTGCTCTGATATATATCCCACCTATATATTTAGGTATATAGCATGCCACTGGTTTCCGTCCTGCTCCCGGTATATAATGGCGAGCGCTACCTCGCCGCCGCGCTGGCCAGCATTCGCCGCCAGTCGTTTCGCGACTTCGAGCTGCTCGTGATCGATGACGGTTCCACCGACCATTCCGATCGCATCATGGACGCCGCCGCGGCGGACGACGCCCGGATTCATATAATTCGCCGGGGCAACACCGGGATTGTCCGGGCGCTGAACGAAGCCCTCGCCGCCGCCCGCGGGGAATTCATCGCCCGCATGGATGGCGACGACATTGCCCATCCCACGCGTTTCCAGCAGCAACTCGATTTTCTCCACGCGAACCCCGGTTGCGTCATGGTCGGCTGCGCGGTCCGGATGATCGATCCCGCCGGGCACTTCCTAAAAATCCTCCGGCCCAAGCTCGATCATGTCGGCATCGTGGAGGAGGCCTTGGACGGCAACGGGGGCGCGCTCATCCATCCGACTATATTCTTTCGCCACGAGGCGGTTCGCCGTCTCGGCGGCTACCACAGCCAGTTCCACGGCTATGCCGAGGACCTCGACTTATATCTTCGCCTCTCGGAGGTGGGCGAACTCGCGAATCTCCCGGAGCCGCTTCTCGACTACCGCGTGCATCTGAACAGTTATAATCACACGCGTTCGGTGCAGCAGCTAGAGCTCGTGCGCACCGCCGCCAACAACGGGCGCCGCCGACGAAATCTCCCTGAGCTCGCGGCGCTCCCCGCCGTGGCGGACCCCGGCGGAAAAGTCGAAACGCACCTGCGCTGGGCCGGCTGGGCCATCGAGGGCGGCCATCCGTGGCTCGGCTGCTGGCACGCGTTCCAAGCGTTCGTTGCCAGTCCTGGAAAACGCACCCGCAGCTTCCTCTCGTACGCACTCAGCGTCGCCCGCCGGCAGCGCGCGGCTCGCTGAGTATATAGCTATATACTCGTCCGTTCTGCTCTGTATAGATATATAGCTGCCAGTTTCCCGCAGTCTTGAAAATCGCTTTCGTCAATAATCTCAACCAGCTCGGCGGAGCCGGCACCGTCATGCACCAGCTCGCGCTCGGCTGCACGCGCCGCGGCTATGAGAACGAGATCTTCGTCGGCGAGTATTCTGACCGCCAGCTGCCGCCCACCACGAAATATCTTTTCCCGCGCTGGATGCAGAGGCTGTTTCACTCGCGCTTTCACCGCTTCACGCGCCGGTGGTTCGACCCGCGCACGCAGGTCAACCACGCCTTCGTCAACCTCGCCCGGCGCGATTTCGATCTCGTCCACCTCCACAGCTTTCACGGTATATACGCGTCGATTGGCTCTCTCGCCGAACTCTCCCGCCGCATCCCCGTGATCTGGACCTTCCACCGCTTCTGGGGTGTCACCGGCGGCTGCGACCACCCGGGCGGGTGCACGCGCTACCTCGACAGCTGCGGCGAATGTCCCCGCGTTCACGAATGGCCCATCTGCGGCGTCGATAATACTCGCCAACAACTCGCCGAGAAGAAACGCCTCCTCGCCCCCGCCCCACTCACCATCGTCGCCCCCTCACGCCACCTCGCCCGCGTTGTCCGCCGCAGCCCCGTCGGCGCCACCTGGAACGTCGAGGTCATCCCCAACGGCGTCGACGCCAATCTCTTCCGCCCCGGCGATCCCGCGCGAAAAATCGGACGCGAAAAATTCGGACTCTCCCTCGAGAAATCCGTCGTCGTCGTCGTGAACCGCAGCTTCAGCGATCCCGTCAAGGGCGGAGATATCCTCGCCGACGCCATCACTGGCCTCGATTTTTCCCGCGCCCAAGTCGTGCTCGTCGGCGGCGACATTGACCAGCTCCGGCCGCGCCTGCCGCGCGAAGCCGACATCGTTGAACTGGGATATATCAACGACCGCCCTCGCCTCGCGGAACTGCTGCGCGTCAGCGATCTCTTTCTCTACGCCTCGCCTCGCGAAAATTTTCCCTGCGCCACGCTCGAGGCGATGTCCGCGGGCTGCTGTATCGTTTCGACTCCCACCGATGGCGTCCTCGAGCAAATCCAGGACGGCGCCGAGGGAATTTTTTCCATCGACTTCACCGGCGCCAACCTCGCCCGCGCCGCCAACCAGGTGCTCGCCCAACCCGACTCCATGCGCCGGCTCGGCGTCAGTGCCCGCGAACGCGTCATGCGCGAATTCACCGAGGACGTCATGGTCGGCCGTCATCTCCAACTCTACGCCCGCATGTGCGCGCGCTACCCGCGCCTCCTGCAATGAGCAACGCCATCGCCAACCCGCCGCGGTTCTCGATCGTGATTCCCGCGCACCGCGCCGGGCGCTATATACAAGCGACCCTCGCCACCGTCGCGCGCCAAACCGAGTCCTCGTGGGAAATCCTCGTCGGCGAGGACGGCGTGCTCGACGACACCGCGGAAAAAGTCCGCGCCTTCGCCGCCACGGTGACGCAGCCCGTCCGGCTTTTCTCAGAGCCGATCAACCGCGGTGTCTCGCTCACGCGCAACGCGCTGCTCGCCGCCGCCACCGGCGAGTATATAGCGTTTCTCGATGCCGACGACCTCTGGGATGATGATCACCTCAGCTCCGCCGTCGCGACGTTCGCCGCCGGCGCCGACGTCGCGTTTTCGGGCGTCACGTTTCTCGACGAAAACAGCACGCCGCTTCCGGGCCGCTTCGAGCCCAGCGCCGACCAGCTCGCCAATATAGCAAGTGCGATGTTTCGCCATAATTTCGTCCAATGTGCCTCCGCGCTCTGCGTCCGCCGCCGCGCGCTCGCGGACGCCGGAGGTTTCGATGCGTCGCTCTCGCACGGCGAAGACCTCGATCTCTGGCTGCGCCTCCTCGTGAATGGCGCGGTTTGGCGCTATACCGGCCGCACGAGCTGCGCTTATCGCAAGCACGGCACGAGCGCCATGGCGCAGACGCGCCTCGCCAGCACGCGGCTGACCGCCTTCTACGAAAAACAACTGAACAATCCGCTGCTCCCGCTCGCGGAACGTCGCGCCGCCCTGATCGCCAATCTCATCGTCAACGCCCGACTCAACTGGCGCGATCACCCCGAAGTCGCTCTCGCCGCACTCCGCCGGTGGCAGCAATTGCAGCCCCTGAATCCCACCGCTTTCGTCGGCCGCATTTTTCTCTCCACTCGCCAGCGACTGGCCCCGCGCCGTCCGCTCGCGCCGTCCTGATGTCCCGATTCCTGAACTCCTCATCGTATCCGTTTGCTGGATACAACGCGCGCCGCCCCGCCGCCGGTTGCGCGTATTTATTTTCTGAATACATCGCGCCCTCTCGCGCCGCGTCGTCCCTGTATTCGATTTCTGGATACGCGACTGTTTTCTCCTCCGTGCTACCCGCGCCGTCCGCCCGGGCGGCTGTTGCTATATACTCGTGAACGCCTCCCCGTCACCGGTTCCAGTGTTGCTCGTCGGCTGCGGCGCGGTGTCGCGTCTCTTCTACGCGCCCGCGCTGCAGGAGCTCGCGCGCCATCAGGTGCTGCAGACCGTCGGCGTGGTGGACCCGGTCGCCGGCGCGCGCGCGTCCGTCGGCTCGGCGCTCGGCGCGCCCGCGTTTGCCGACCTCGCCTCGGGGCTCGCAGCTGGAGCGGCGCTCGCGATCATCGCCACGCCCCCGAAGTTTCACCGCGCGCAGGCCGAGGCGGCGTTCACGGCCGGGCTCGATGTATTATGTGAAAAGCCGCTCGCGGCGACCACCGCCGACGCCACCGCGATGGTCGACGCTGCCGCCGCCGCGAACCGCCTGCTCGCAGCCGGACAATATAAAAGGTTTTTCCCGGCCCATCGCGCGCTGAAGACGCTGATCGAGCGCCGCACGTTCGGCGCGCTGCAGTCCGTGGAACTGGCCGAGGGCGGGCGCTTCGGTTGGCCGGCGGCCACCGACTCTTTTTTCCGGCGCGAGCAGACGCCCGGCGGCGTGCTCCTTGATATAGGCGTTCACGTCCTCGACCTGCTGCTCTGGTGGCTCGGGGAGCCGATGAGTTTTATATATCGTGACGATGCCCTCGGTGGCCTCGAGGCGAACTGCCGCTTCGTCGGCGAGTTTCCGGGCGAGGTGCACGTGGACCTGCGACTCAGCCGCGACTGGGCCACGCCGAATTGCTATATGTTTCGCTTCGAGCGCGCGACGATCCACTGTCGCGTCAACGCCAGCAACCGCCTCGAGCTCACGCTCGACGACCTGCCGATGACCTTCGCCGCCGAGTTATATGATCCGCTGCCCGCCGCTCCCGCCGCCGCCGGTTCGCCGCTCGAAACCAATCCGCAATCCTTCATCGCGCAGCTCGTGGATGTCTGCGCGGCAGTGCGCGGACGAACGCTCCCGTTTGTGCCGGGCACCGAGGGTGTTCGCGCCATCCGCCTGATCGAGGCCTGCTACGCCCGGCGCGAGCCACTGGAGCAGCCGTGGACGCAACCGGCGCCCGCGGGGGCGCCGACGAACGCGCCCGCAGACACGCCGGGAGCCACGCCATGAACCCGACCCTCGCCATTATCGGCGCCAACGGGTTCGTGGGTCTGCGCACCACGGAAATATTATCCGCCGCCGCAGGCTTTTCCGTGCGTCCGGTCGTGCGCTCGGCGTCGAGCCTCGCGGTCCTCGCGCGCCAGCCGCTCGATTGGCGCATCAGTTCCTTTGCGGAATCCGCGCCGCTCGCCGAGGCACTCCGCGGCGCGGAAGTTTGCGTGCACGCCGCGATCGGCGATGCCGCCCAGATCGCGCAAATGGCGGAGACCACGTATATAGCGTGTGCGACGGCCGGCGTTCGCCGACTTGTCTGGCTCAGCAGTGCCTCCGTGCACGGCCAGGCGCCGGCGCCGGGCACGACCGAAGCGACGCCGCTGAGCGATCGCCAAGGGCTACTATATAATAATGCGAAAGTGCGCGCGGAGTGGGCGCTCGAGCGTCTCGCTCGCGACGGCCGAGTGGAAGTTGTCCGGCTCAGGCCCGGCGTCGTCTTCGGGCCGCGTTCCCGCTGGATCGCCGATGCGTTCGCCGACCTGCGCGCCGGGCGCTCTGTCTGGCTCGAGGGCGGACGCGGGCTCTGCAATAGTATATATATCGACAACCTCGTCGAAGCCATCCGGCTCGCCGCGGCGCTCCCGGGAATCTCCGGCGAGAAATTTCTCGTCGGCGACGCCGAGACGGTGACCTGGCGGGATTTCTTGCTGCCGATCGCCGCCCATGCTGGGTTCGGGGCGGACGCGTTCACCGAGGTGCCGCTGCCGGAATTCGCGCCGGAGAAGGAAGACGCGATGACGGCGCTGACGCAGCTCCCGGTATATGGCAAACTCGGTCGGCTCATGCCCGAGCGGCCCAAGCGCATGCTCAAGGGTCTGCTGCGCGGGTGGCGTCCGCCGACCGGTGGCGTCGACGCGTGGACGTGGCGTCATCCGCAAACCGATCGCGGCCTCACTCACGAGCTCGCTGAATTGCAGCGTTGTCGTTGGAAATTTCCACACGAGCACGCCGCCCGAATCCTCCAATATACTCCGCTATATACGTTTGCGGAAGGTCAGCGGCGCAGTCTCGCGTGGGCGGATTTTGCCGGCATTTGATATAGCGCTCGCATGTCGAAACTACTTCACCGCTTGAATCTCACGATGCGCGTCTATTCGCGCTGGGGCTTGAAGTCCTCGGAGCGGCGTTTCCGGCGCGCGCGCACGCGGTGGTTTTTCAATAAACACCCGGAACGTCTCGCGATCCGCTTCCAGTCGCCCGGCAACGGTCTCTTCGCGCACCTCTCCTGGTGCATGCATGCGGCGGCCTGGGCCGATCGCAACGAGCGGCAGGTATCGTTCCGCTGCACGAGTCCGCAATATACAGAGAACGATTCCGGCGAGGACTGGCTGCCGATGCTCCTGAGCCAGCCGAATCAAGTCGAGGCGATGGCATGGCCGGAGATCACCGTGACGGAATTCGAACAGCTGCCGTTCTTTGCGGAGCCGTGGCCGAACGAGCTCACCGGCGCGCGCGATCTTTTCAAAAAACATTTTGCGGTGGCTCCGCCGCTTGCCGCAGCGGCGACGAATCTGGCCCGGCTGCTCTGGCGCGATCGCTATGTAGTTGGGCTGCACTATCGCGGCACGGACAAGGTGGCCGAGGCGGCGCCGCTCCCGCCCGAAGCGGCGATCGAGTCCGCGCGGCTCGCGCTGGTCGCTGCGCGCGGGCTGGGCGTGTCTGATCCGGTGTTGTTCGTGGCGACGGATGAGCGGGCGTTTTTGGAAAGAGTGCGAACGGATCTTCCGGCTGAACAAGTCGTGTCATTACCGGAAGCGGTGCGGGCTGGCGCCGGAACGGCATTACATAAGGCGGGTCTGGCCTCGGGCAACCGCCTCGCCCGTGAGGCGATGCTCGACTGCCTTCTTTTGGGAAAGTCCCGTGTGCTGCTCAAGACCGCCTCGATGCTCTCCGCCTGGTCGCTCCTGCTCGAGCGGCCCGCGAGTGTCGTCATGCTATCGCAGCCGTATCCGCACTGTATATTCTTTCCGGACAATCTGGCGATCCGCGCGGCATTCCCGCGTGGACAAGAAGCTGCCGCGGTGCGCCAGAGCCTGGAGGTGCCGGTATGAGCCCGCCGACGAAGGGCGTATATGAAGCGCCCGGAGGGTGGTTCTTCCGAGGAAGTGTTGGTAGTAACCTCAGCGCTGCGCCCGGCGGGATCGACGCCGGCGGTCGCGTTGCGCAACGTGAACGACCGGTTATATCAAACGTTGTGTGCGCTGGTTTGCTGGATCGATGAGACCTCGATCACGCGAATCGTGGTCTGCGACAACACCGGGCCGGTGCCCGAGCTTGAACACGTCCGGCGGTACGCGACCGACCGAGGGAAAGGAACTGGAACTGATTAGTTTTGACGGTGACAAGCAAAAGATCGCGGAGCGCGGTAAAGGATTCGGAGAAGGAGAAATCGTCGAATACGCATTAAGGCACAGTGTACTCCTAGCTGCGACGCAGAGCTTTTATAAGGTCACGGGGCGGCTCTACATAGCCAATTTCGAAAGGGTCAGCACCACGCCAAATCTCGCGCTGCGTTCGCCTTCTCCGGATTGCCGTGGAAACAACCGCTGAAACGTCAGCTCCTTCGCATATCCTCGTTTCGCAACAAAGCCGCTGGGCAAATGGCCTACACGATGTTTTATAAATCTACGAAGGATTTTTTCCTTCGGCACTTGCTTTCGTTATATCGAGAAGTCGACGAAGAACACAGCCGCTGGCTGGAGCATGTTTACTATATACCTGCCATCCGGCACGGCGCCGCGAATTTCGTTGAATTCCCACAGATCGTCGGCACGCGCGGCACCTCGGGTGGGACGTATCAAGGCCACGATTTTACGGCGGCCACGCAACAAACTGCGACGATGCTGAAATCGGGCGTGGCTAGTTGAACGTATGTTGCCTAAGCTAGCCCAGCTTTAACCGGAGCAGGCGCAAGTTCGCGCCTGTTTGGCAGAGATAATAGCTACCGATATATATATGCCGAGGATAGTCGGTGAAGTTAAGCATTACGCTTGCCGCTTCCGCAATCACCTGCGCCGCCGCTGGCAGCGCGCGCGCCTCGAAGTCGATCTTTGGCGGAGTTTAGCCGAGCTCCGGAAACTGAAGGCCTCACTTGCGCCTGAACAGGAAATGATCGCGATAGGGCTAATCGAACATTTTGGGGACATCATCGCCTGCGAACCGGTGGCACGTTATATACGACAGCAGCATCCTGAGGCGTATATCATCTGGATCGTCCGGGCGGGCTTTCGCGATCTGGTCGAGTCACACCCGGCAATAAATCGAGTATTCATAGTGTCCTCGATCGCTCAATATAGCCGCTTGTTGGACAAGGCGCCGTTCGACCGAATCATTGATCTCCATGTGAACCAGAAGCCGTGCGACAAATTCGGTGTTACTCATTTCAACCCGCGCGGCAACACGAGTATTGATTTCCGAAATTACTATTTTCACGGCTCGCTGCTACAGGCTTTTTCAAAGGCTGCCGGCATCCCTGAGCTTTCTGACGGCCCCAGAGTTCACCTGCCCAAGCAGAATTATCGTCGCGTCGACGACATCGCCGGTTCAGGTCCGTTCATCGTGGTGCACCCGCTTTCAAACCAGACGGTCCGTGATTGGACGACGGACAAATGGATCGAACTTCTTCGATACTGCACGACGACCTTCGACGCCCGCGTTGTCGAAGTCGGCCTTCGCCCATTATTATCGCCGCTTTTTCCCGGCCTCGTGGACGCCTGCGGTAAGCTGTCGCTCGTGGAACTTGGCGACCTAATTCGTCGTTCCAGTGGGTTCGTTGGAATCGACAGCGGTCCTGCCCATTTCGCGAACGCCTTCGCGAGACCCTCGATCATTCTTCTCGGCCACTTTTATGCATTCGCCCGCTATATGCCGTATACAGGGTTTTTTAGCGAACATTCCGCCAGAATGCTGATCCATTGGGACGGCCCTGTTGCCGCGATTCCCGCGTCACGTGTGATTCAGGCAGCCGACGCCGTTTTTAGTCCGGTGCTCGCCAGGAGAAACGAGGCGCTCAGGTTGGAGTAATGCGCAAATAAATTTTTTTCGTCAGCCTCAAAATATACCTCCGCATGAACAACCCGACACTACGCAATCTTAAGGCCGAGCTCTGGCGGCGCTTTGGAAACCGGGAGTATCCGGCCGAATGGGACGGGCGTGTATATGGCGGAGGTAAGCTCAGCCAGC
This sequence comes from uncultured Verrucomicrobiae bacterium, assembly GCA_963800005.1. GTDB lineage: Bacteria > Verrucomicrobiota > Verrucomicrobiia > Opitutales > Opitutaceae > CAWCZH01. The sequence goes on along the minus strand of CAWCZH010000006.1, from coordinate 1,155,753 downwards.
GCTTTTGGGAATATTTCGAAGGCGTCGAACTACTCGATCCTTCACCGGAATCTGTCGTACTTGATATAGGCGGAGGCTCGCCGGTGACGGGGGCCGGATTCTTCTCGTCGCTGCTCGCCAGCGCCGTCAAGAAAGTGCTGATCCTCGATCCCAACGTGGCAGCGGACGCGAAGCCAGCAGCCAATATAGAATATTTAGGCGCAACGGCGATTACAGTGTGCTGAAGGAGATTTTCACAGCGCGACCGGAAATCACGCACGTCGCGTCCATTTCAGTTTTCGAGCACATCGATCCGGCCACACGCGAAGGCATGATCCGCGCGTTAAACGAATCTTTTAGCGGGGATACGTTCGTCGCCACTCTCGAGTATCACCCGATAAATACCTTTTTCGAGCACCAGCTCACCGCCCGGACTGTCTCGGACCTCTTTAGTCCACTGACACGATTCTTCCTGGACGAATATACAGCGTCTCCCGTGTGGTGTGAAAATGCGTTCGATCGGGGTAATATGCTCCGAATCAACCGGAAGCAGCCGCTTGCACGAACGAACTTTTCCGCAGCCAACGTCCCGTTGTGGTATCCGGTCGCCGCTCGCTTTATTAGAGCCTAGTCGCATGCGTCTAGCTTAGCCGAAAGGCTCGCATCGCTGAGTATATAGCACAATGAAGAGTGAGTTGAATACGCCGTTAGTCTCCGTCGTCATCCCTGCTTATGGGCATGCTCAGTATATAGAGGGCACGCTGCAATCCATTTTCCAGCAGACATTTCAGGACTTTGAGATTATTGTCGTCAACGACGGCTCGCCTGATGACACCGCCGCACGGCTCCGGCCGCTCGCGGAAATGGGCCGCATCCGCTATTTTGACCAAGTCAACGCCGGGCAATCGGCGGCTCGGAACGTTGGCGCCCGTCAGGCACGAGGCGAATTCATCGCATTTCTCGACGACGATGATCAATGGCCACCCGATAAGCTTCAGTGGCAGGTCGCCAGAATGCGCGGAGAACCTGCTGCGGTCGCAGTATACGGCTTTGCGCACCTGCGTGGAAACGGTCAGGACTTCCGTCTGCCGCCAGAAGCTGGCCCGACGGGTTCGGTTAAGCCCGCGCTTCTCTTAGGGGATTTCATTGTTTCGCCCGGCCAGGTTCTGTTGCGAACCGCGGATTTGCATGCGCTGGGCGGCCTCGACGAACGAATCCGTGGAGCCGATGACTGGGACCTCTGGCTGCGCCTCGCGGACCTCGGGCATTTCATATATGAGGATCGGTGCGCCCTCGAATACCGCTATCACGAAGCCAACGCGTCGCGCAATGTCCGCTATATGTTCGAAACGCAACTCGCCGTCATGCACAAGCACCTGGGCCGGACTCCATTCAGCTCGCAATGGAAGACGTGGCTCAAGTGTCGGCGTCACGTCGGGCGTGGCGGCGCCACCTTGGAACTGGGCAAAGCGGCTGCCGCCCACGAACGCAGAGAAACGCTCAATATAATGCGGCACTTGATGGGCGCCATTCGCTACGATCCGCCTTTGTTGGGCTCGAGGCGAGTGTGGAAGTTTTTGATCCCGGCTCCCCAAAAACGCACGCCGACCGCGACTGTGAGGTAATCGTCAGCCGTGGCCGCGGTCTTGGCTCGTAATGTTTCGGCTCAAACACTCGGTTGGGTGTCGGCATTGCTATACATTTGACGGACTGTTCCAGTCATCGGTGTCGGTTTCTGGCGGCTATGTCACGCGCCGACGGATTATATCCCACCGGGCCTTTACGGAGGCCGGGCGTCGGACGCCTCTCTGTCTCACCCTCGGAATTATGATCGGACCTATATCCGCGGTGGTTGCCGGGGCCGACCACTCTTCAATTTTGCTATCATACTGGTGAGCATCCCTCTTCATATAGCGAGCGCATCGGATTCCGGATATTTTCCGGGATTGGAGGTTCTCGTCTGCAGCACGCTTCTGGCGGTCGAACCACGCACGGAGGTTCACTTTCACATTTTCGACGGCGGGATCTCGACGGCGCAATGGATAACGTTGAAGGGTCACGTTCGCCGGCTGCATACGCGCGCGACAATTGCTCCGCTGCCATTCAGCGACGCCCCATTCGTGGGCTTCCCGACGCTCAACGGAACCCGGATGGCGTATGCGCGCCTGTTGCTTGGTGAATGCCTGCCCGACCTCGACAAAATTGTATATCTCGACAGCGATATTCTCGTCCTCGCCGACCCAACGAAATTGCGAGATCTTCCGATGCACGGAAAAATCGCTCTGGCCGTCCCGGACGCACTTCTGCATCGGCTGAGCGACGATTGCCCTTGGCTGCCGTTTGAGGTCGCCAGCAAGTTTCCCTATTTTAATTCGGGAGTTCTAGTTCTCGACCTGAAGCGGTGGCGCGAAACTGGAGCAATGGCCCGGGCGATGGCGGCGATAGCGGAGAAGCCGAGTGAGTGCCGATTCTGGGATCAGACCGCGTTGAACTATATTCTCCGCGATGAGGTCGGCTATATATCGACCGATTGGAACACCGTTGCCTTTAGTTATGAGGACCTGTCTGAGGGGCCAGTGAACCTTCATCTGATTTCAGAGAAGCCATGGCGCAACCTCGTCCCGCGCTTCGACCATTACGTCTGGCGCGCATTCTACTCCGATTTAATCGATCCGCAGCATCGGTTCGTGCCGAACTCACCGCTCGCCAATCGCATTATATACTCCCTGCCGCAGAGCGTGGCCACGCAGTGGTTGTTTAAGCTAGTGATGCGAGCCTTGGTCGCGATCAGTCGCGATCCCAACCAGCGACGCAGACGGACGGAAATGCTTCGCAACGGCAGCTATCGGAAGCCTGCATTCGACCGGCTCCGCGCCTCGTGGCTGGCCCGACGCCGCGCACTTCAGAATGCGTCCAGGATAATTCTATAATGCCACGAGTGATCGGTGAGATGAAACACTACGTGTGGCGCGGCCGCAATCACTTGCGCCGTCGCTGGGAGCGCGCACGGCTCGAGGTGGATATTTGGCACAGCCTTTCCAAGCTGCGCAAACTCAAGTCGTCGCTCGCGCCTGGGCAGGAGCTCATTGCTATCGGGCTGATCGAACATTTCGGCGACATCGTGGCAAGCGAACCGGTGGCCCGCTATATAAGACAGCAGCACCCTGATGCCTATATCATCTGGATCATACGTTCAGGCTTCCGAGATCTCATGGAGTCTCACCCCGCGATCAACCGGGTGTTTATTGTTTCGTCGATCACCCAATATAGTCGCGTGCTGCAGAAGGGGCCGTTCGACCGGGTGATTGATCTTCACGTCAACCAAAAGCCTTGCGACAAATTCGGCGTCACCCACGTAAACACGCGCGGCGACGCGAGAATTGATTTTCGCAATTACTTCTTTCACGGCTCGCTCCTGCAGGCCTTTTCCAAGGCAGCCGGCATCCCCGAGCTTTCGGAGGGGCCCAGAATTCACCTGCCAAAACGAAGCTACCCGGGCGTTGACGAGATCGCCAAGGGCGGTGCATTCATCGTGGTACATCCGATTTCGAATCAGCCGGCGAAGGATTGGACTATAGATAAGTGGATCGAGCTTCTCTTTTTTCTCTCGGAGACATTCGATGTCAGATTAGTGGAAGTCGGGTTGCGACCCTCTCTCTCGCCGCTTTTCCCGGGTTTGGTGGACGCTTGTGGAAAGCTGTCACTCGTTGAACTCGCCGAGCTGATCCGACGTTCCTCGGGCTTCATCGGCATCGATAGCGGGCCCGCCCATTTCGCGAATGCTTTCACGAGGCGGTCGATAATCCTCCTGGGGCATCTTTACGCGTTCACTCGCTATATGCCTTATACGGGCTTTCTGCGCGAAAATGCACACGAAATGCTGATCCATTGGGATGGCCCGGTCGTCGCCCTTCCGGTCAAACGTGTGATCGAAGCCAGTGACCGTGTCTTTGGCTCAGTCTTGGTGAAAAAGCGTCCGCTACCCAATCGACTCAATTAGTATAGAGCGCGTGGCAAAGGCGGGGTCCTCTGGCACGTGTTTCGCACTCAGGTCCGCCCTGAAGAGTATACAGCCGCGATCTGAATTCCGGCTGAAATACGAAATCTCATTTTTAATTGCACAATGACGCGCCACTTCCAGCAAGTAGGCCGCTGACCGTCGTGAATCTCACCTTCCTGAAGTCTCAACAAAAAAACCAATGGGCGCTCGCGGTAAATATACTGCTCGCGCTGCTAGCGATCGCGGGGACGATGATTTTCCCTTCCCCGGGAAGTGGCGGACTCGACAATTCATGGCAGCTCGTGCTCGCGCATGGTTTTATACATCGCCTCGCCCTGGGTCGTGATTTGATTTTTACATACGGGCCGCTCGGCCTTTGGGAGAATCACGCACAGCTTCGGGAGCTCGTCGGATGGCAGCTAACGTGGCAGTTGCTCAGCAGGAGCGCGGTAATCTGGCTAGTTTTTCTCTGGATAGCGGAGGCCGCGTTCGCGGTCCAAGTCGCGATCTGGGGCGCGTTATTTCTTCTCGCGACGCGGGATGGTAGCGTGCCATCGACGGACGCGTTCTACATGGTGGCGCTGTGGGTAGCGGGCGCCACTCTGCTTCGAGATGCGCGATTTACGTTCGGCCGTACCGGAGTGGCACTGGCAGTCCTTATAGCATTCGCGTTAGTAAAGAGCACTCTGACGGCTGGGTCTGTGGCGGTCGTGATAATCGCCGCCGCGTCACACGCATCAGAGGGTCGATATCGTTTTGGAGCTGGATTGCTTTTAATATTTGGAATCGGCTGGTTGCTCGGCTGGATCGGCGCCGGACAATCGCTTTATAATCTGCCGCGCTTTATCAACGGCGCCCGAGAAATAGTAAGTGGCTATACCGACGCCATGATGATTCCAATGCGTCGCCGCCATCTTGCTGGATGTCTCGCGATCGCCGTTGTCTTACTCGGTCTTGCTTGCTCCCTCGTGGGTCCGCGGCGTGCCGGGCCGTCGAGGCTTGCCCTCGCAGCTCTCACGATGTGCCTGCTCGCCCTGACGTGGCGCCACGCCACGTCGCGGGCTGACATCGAGCACCTTTCGATTTTGTTTTTCTGGGGCGTGGAGGTCGCGATGCTATCGATCGCCGATCCCGCGGGCGACACCGCCGCCCGGTTCAGTTATCACAGGCCGTTCTGGCATGTGGCGATCGCGCTGACGACGCTCGGCGCATTCGCTTGGTGTTTTCGCGGTGAATATATACCCGTTCGGAAAATCGCCGACCTCGAAGCAAATTTGAAATCGGCTTTTAGAACAATCAGCGACGCCGGCAAGACATCGCCAGAATGGGCGGTGGCCGAAAACCGGCTTCGGACGGACCTGGCTCTCCCCGCGATTCGCGGCCGCGTTGGGACGGCCGTGGTGGACGTTCATGGTTTCTCGCAGTCGCATGCGATCATGGGACAATATAACTACACCCCGCGGCCGGTCCCTCAAACCTACTCGGTATATACTTCGACACTCGCGGCGCGAAACGAGCAATGGTTGATCAATACCGCGCCGCAGTTTGTTCTTCTCCGCATTGAGTCGATCGACCAGCGATTGCCTTCCCTCGACGACGCACCCGCTCTCACGTGGATCCTGGGACACTATACATTGTCGCTCGAAGAGAAAGGTTTCCTCCTCCTGACCGCGGGGAACTCTGCGAAAATGCCTTTTTTATCAAAACCTCCGACGCGTCTTCCCATCACCTTGGGAATTTGGTGCACCACGCCTGAAGAGCATGCTGGCGAAATGACGTATGTGAAACTGGAACCGGCGTTCACCGTGCTCGGCCGACTGATGCGCGCCTGCTTGCCGGTGCGGCCGCTCGAGCTGCAAGTCCGGCTGTCGACCGGCGAAATCGAAACCTACGATCTGCCGCTTTCCATGGCGTCCATCGGGTTTTCAACCCATCCGTTCATTCGCTCGAATCGGGACGTCGTCTCGTGGCTTTCCACGCAAGCGGGCCCGAGCGCCGCAGCCCTGCGGATCTTAGCCCCCGCCGGCAGCGCCGCGTATTACAACTCTTCTGGCTTCGCTATCTTTTCCAGCAGAGTCCCCGCTTCCCCCTCCGGGACCAGTCCCGCACTTCGGTCCTCACCCGGTTCTGATCTCGATTGATGGTGCTTGCGAGCGTTTGTATATAAGGTGACCCCGACCCACAATTGGCATTTTTATATACCCCGCATCCAGCCCTGAAGTTCGCGGCTTCAACCAAACGCCTTTCCACGTGTCTACGCGCGGGATGTTCATCGTCATTCTGCGTGAATTCGTTCTCCGCGCCTGCCAGAAGCGTCAGCTGGGGAGAGCGGGGTCAGTGGCAGCGCCGCGACACAGCGACCCAGCCGCACGCCAGGTACCGAATATACAACCGTGAGGCATAAATCGGACAAGCCCTCCGTTTCTGTCGTTATCCCGGCCTACGGGCATGCGCAATATATCGAGGCCACGCTTCAATCCGTCTTCGCGCAGACCTTCCAGGATTTCGAGGTCATCGTCATCAACGACGGCTCGCCCGATAACACGGCGGAAGTGCTGCGGCCGTGGGTTACCAAAGGGGCCATTCTATATTTCGAACAGCCAAATGCCGGACAATCCGCCGCACGCAACGAAGGGGTGCGCCGAGCTCGAGGTGAGTTCATCGCGTTCCTGGACGACGACGATCAGTGGCCAGCAGACAAGCTTCAGTGGCAGGTCGCACGGATGCAGGAAGATCCCGCCGCCGTTGCCGCTTACGGGTACGCGCATCTCTCGGGAAACGGCGAGGACTTCCGTTTGCCAACCACGGCTGGCCCGTCTGGCCCGGTCAAGTCAGCGCTCCTGCTCGGAAATTTCATCGTATCGCCCGGTCAGGTGTTGCTGCGCGCCGCTGACCTGCGCGCCTTGGGCGGCCTCGACGCGCGAATCCGCGGGGCCGATGATTGGGACCTGTGGCTCCGGCTCGCGGACCGCGGGGCGTTTATATATGAAGACCGCTGCGCGCTCGAGTACCGATACCACGCCAGCAACGCGTCGCGGGACGTCCGCAATATGTTTTCCACCCAGCTCGTGGTCATGCGAAAGCACCTCGGCCCGACTCCGTTTAACTCGCAATGGCGGACTTGGATTTTGTGTCGCCGTCACCTCGGTCAAGGCGGCGCGACATCGGAACTGAATCAGGCCGCCAGTGCCCGCAACGACCGCCAATTCCGCAAAGTGATTCGCCACTTGATCGGCGCCGTCCGCTACGATCCGCCTCTGATTGGATCTCCCCGGTTGTGGCGACTCCTCTTTTCGCGCCCACAATATACGGGCAAGCCCGCGAAGTGAACTCGCCAGCGGCCAACTATGACGTTGCGCCGCTCGGCTCCTAGTCCTGGGTGAAATATACTCCGCGCGTCATGAGATGCCTCTGTTATATATTCGCGCCGCCCGCCACTCGGTCGAGATAAAAATCCCGCCCATCCACCCTTGAACCAAGCTCTACATATCGCGAGCGCCTCCGATGCCGGGTATTTCCCCAGCCTCGAGGTGATGATCGCGAGCACACTGCGCGTCGTCGACCCTGCCACCGAAACCCATTTCTATATATTCGATGGCGGCATTCCTGCCGAGAAATGGCCGGCCCTGCAACAGCTCGCCAACCGGTTCCATCGGCACGCCACGATCCACGCCCTGCGCTTCGCAGCGGACCGGTTCGCCGGGTTCACGGCGATGCACGGCAATCACCTGACGTACGCCCGGCTCCTCCTCGGCGAATGCCTGCCGCATCTCGATAAAATCATCTATCTCGACAGCGACCTGATCGTGCTCGCCAGCCCAGAGGCGCTGCGTGACCGACCCATGCACGGCAAGATCGCCCTCGCCGCCACGGATGCCGTGGTGAAGAACCTCGGGCAGGATTGCCCATGGCTCCCGTCCGACGTCGCAGCAGCCTACCCCTATTTCAACGCGGGCGTTCTCGTCATGGATCTACAGCAATGGCGCGAGAAGCACCTGCTCGAGGAATGCCTCTCCGCCATCGCGGCCAAGGACGGCGCGTGTCGCTTCTGGGATCAGACCGCCTTGAACTATATATTGAGGGACGACGTGGAATTCATCGAGTCCCGGTGGAATTGCGTCGCCTTTGCCAGCGATCAAATCACCCCCGAGACCGCCATCCTCCACCTCATCTCCGACAAGCCTTGGAGAAACTATATGCCGCGCTTCGACCATTACCTCTGGCGCGCATTCTATACCGACAATATAGAGGCAGGTCGCGAGTGGGCGCCGCATTCCCCGCTCGCGAACAAAGTCCTGTTCCACCTCGCAGGCACAGCTTCCACCCAGTGGCTCTTTCGGCTCCTTATGAAGGCAATGATCGCACGGACGAAGGACGACAACTTGCGCGCGCGTCGGGCCTCCATGCTCCAGCAAGGGAGCAGCGACCTTCGCCTGCTCCGAAAGATGCGCCGCGGCTGGCGGACATCTCGCCCCGCCTCATCCCCGGCCACTTCGAATTAAACCGTTCCCCGCCGGTGTATATAGCTTCATATTCACAATTCCACGGCTCCCTTACATCGGCAAACGATATATCAAGTGCCATCTTCTGGACTAAAGCGTTTAGAGCTGAGCGCTTAGAGTTTCTGTCCGGCCTGAGGTCGGCCTTTGTTTTCCGGCCGGCCCACATTCCGGCTCCGGTCTTTTCGATTTCATTGTCACTTTCGTGATTACTCACACCACCCCTCGCGTTTCCGTCGTCATCCCGACGTACGGGCGCGAGCAGTATCTGGACGAGACGCTCGGCTGCGTCTTCGCCCAAACGTTTCAGGATTTCGAAGTCATCGTCGTCAACGACGGCTCACCCGACCGCACCGCCGACCGCCTCCGCCCTTGGGTCGACAACGGGAAAATCCGCTATATAGAACAGCCCAACCAGGGCCAGGCCGTCGCCCGCAACACCGGCATCGGCCTCGCCCGCGGCGAATTTCTCGCGCTCCTCGACGATGATGACCTCTGGCCACCCGACAAACTCGCGTGGCAGGTCGACCTGCTCGCCGCCCAACCCGCCGCGGTCGCCTGCTACGGCTACGCGAAATCCTTCGGCACCTCCGAGAGCTTCCGACTCCCCGCCGCCCACGGCCCCGAAGGGCTCGTCAGCGATGAAGTCCTCCGCGGGAATTTCATCCTCTCCCCCGGCCAGGTCCTCGTGCGCACCGCGGCCGTCCGCAGCCTCGGGGGATTTGATATAGCGATGCGCGGCTCCGAGGACTGGGACATGTGGGTGCGCCTCGGCCGCACCGGCCCATTTATATATCGCGAGGTCTGCGCCCTATATTATCGCCAGCACGCCGTCAGCACCTCGCAAAATCCCGGCAAAATGTTCCGCGCCGGCCTGCAGGTCCTCCATAAACATCTGGGCAAGCTCCCCCTGCATCCGCGCTGGCGCCTCTGGTTTCAAACCCGCGGCTTCATCGGACGTTATACTTCCACGACTGCTCTCGGCCAGGCGTACGGTCTGGCCCGCCAGGGCCAGCGCTGGACCAGCCTGAAACGTCTCGGCGCCGCCCTCCGTTTCCATCCGCTGCTGCTCGGCACCTCGCGCTTCTGGCGCGTGCTGCGCGAATGCGCCAGCCCGCAACGCCCCGCCTGATGTCCACGCCCTCACCCACCAACTCCGCCGAATCCGGAGACACCGGCACCGTTGTATATACGCTGTGCGAGCCGAACTATATAACGGGCGCGGCCGCTCTGCTCAACTCGCTCGTCGCCGCCGGATTCCGCGGTTTGTTTGTCGTCGGACTGAAAGGCACCGCGAACGGCTGGCTCCTGAATCCCAACCGCGGACTGCCCGCCGGCGTCCGTGTTGAGCTCGTGCCCGTCGACTCGCCCCGGCACCTCGCGCACCTCAAGCCGCGCTTCGGCCTGCGCGTGCTCGACGAACTCGCCCCGGCCAGCCGCGCCGCTATATACTTGGATCCCGATATCGTCCTCCGCGCCACGTGGCCCGAGTTCGAACAGCGCTGCCTCCCCCATGGCGCCGTCTGCGCCGACCAAAGCACGCCACCGTGGATCGAAACCCCGCAGCCGTGGCTCGACTTCGCCGCGGCCGCGACCGGCCGAGCTGTTCCGGTGACCGGTTTATATATCAACAGCGGCTTCGTCGCCGTGCCCCGCGCGAGCCGGCCACTCCTCGCCGTGTGGGACGCACTCATCGAGGGCTGCGTCGCGCGCGGCTTCGACGCGTCTTCGTTCACTTGGAACGGCAAACGCGATTGGCCGTTTTTCTTCGTCGACCAGGACATGCTCAACCTCGCCCTGCGCGTCGCCGGCACGCCCGTCTGGATCGGCGGACCCGAGACCATGGATTTCGCACCCGGCGGCAATTTCCTCTCGCACGCCATCTCCACGCCGAAACCGTGGGACCGCTGGTATCTGCCGCGCGCGCTCGCCCGCCGTAAACTCCGCCGTTGTGATATCGCCTTCTGGAACCACGTCGCCCAACCCATCCCCGCCGTCCCCTTCATCTCGCGCACCCTCCACCAGATCGATCTCCGCCTCGCGCGCCTCATCGCCCCGAGGGAAACCGCCTGAGCGACGCGTTGCGTCGAGGCTGCGCCCACGCGCGAGTTAACATGCCACTTCTCCTTATATACTTTTCGCAGTCCAGTCGGGCGCTATATACTTCCCGCCGCCTTCACCACGGCCGGGATGTTCGTTTACTTTTGACACTAGCGCACAGCATCCGGGCGGACCGTCACGATTTGTCGACGTCATGAGCGACCCCAAGGTCAGCATCTGCATGCCTGCATATAAGGCGGACCGGTACCTGCCGGAGACGCTCGAGTCGATCCGCGCCCAGACGTTTCGCGACTGGGAACTGATCCTCGTCGAGGACGGCTCCCATGATCACGCCGAGGAACAGGTGGCCGCCTTCGCCGCGCAGGTGCCGCAGCCGGTTCGTTTTCTTCGGCACGCGAAGAACCAGGGCCTGCCCGCGACGCGCAACACCGGCATCGCGCTCGCCCGCGCGCCGTGGATCGCGCTGCTCGACAGCGATGACCTCTGGCAGCCGACGCACCTCGAGGAACTCGTCGCGGCCGCGCAGAAAAATCCCCGCGCTGATCTGATACACGCCGGCTCGATGCTCTTCGACAGCGACTCCGGCCGCGAACTCGAGCTGCGCGCCCCGTCGCCCGGCGTCGTCGCGGGATACCCGCTCTCACTGTTCCTCGGAGAGTATATAGTGCAGCCGTCGTCCGTGATGCTGCGAAAATCGCTCTGGGAAAAAGTGGGCGGCTTCGATCCGGATTTTCGGTATGTGGAGGATCGCGAGATGTGGATGCGCTGTGCGCGGGCCGGCGCAGTGTTTCTATATACGGGACATCCGACCTGCCGGTACCGGAAGCACGGAACGGCGCTGACAACGCACGCCGGCCCGATGGCGCTCGCTGCCGCGCGCGTGTATGACAAGGCGATGCAGTGGGACGCGATTCCGCAGAGCCTGCGGCGCGAGCACACCGCCCGCGCTTGGCTCGCCGCCGGCCGGATCGTGCTGCGTCAGGACCCGACCACAGCCCGGGGGTACTTCAAGAACGCGCTGGCTGCGCAGCCGCTGCAACCGCGGACGCTCCTCTACTGGGCCGCCGCCGCCACGCTCGCCCTTACGCGGAAACGGCAGCCGAACGCCGTATAAGATTCGGGGGTCTCGCCGCGCATCAACCTATATAAATCGGGCAATCGTCGGAACGTTTAACTCTTAACTTTTAACTCGGAACGCTTAGGTGGCGGCTGCGCCGGGCAATTTCCAACTCTTATATACTCCGATGCCTTTCGTGCAATCCTCCGCGGTTTGATGAAATCCGTGGTAAAAAAGTCTCTCGCCCACCCCCAGTCCCCGCATCGCCCGATCCCTCGCCCTATATAGTATAGTGAATCGCGTCATCAAATTTCACTCCCGCCGCTACGACGGCGAGTCCGCTCATGTCCCGTTCCTCGCGCCGTGGTGGGGCGTGCCGCGCGAAGATCCGAATTCGCTGCATCGCGGCCAATTCGACGCCTGGGCCGCGCAACCGCCGTCGCACTATATATTCACCGACGACCCCGCCCAGGCCGACGCCCATGTGCTATCGATCCCCTGGAAAGCCACGCGCGGCAACACTCACGCCGCCGCGTTCGCCGACGAACAGATCCGCACGGCCGCGCGACTGGGAAAACGCATCCTGATCTTTTTCGACTCCGACCACGACGACCCGATCGCGTGGCCCGAGCACGCGGTGGTTTTTCGTTTCTCACTCTATTGCGACACGAAGCGCCCCAACGAATTTTCCATTCCCACCTTCAGCCAGGATTTTCTCGCACTCGAACACGGTGGCGTCCTGCAGGTGCGCGCAAAAACGGCGCGTCCGAGCGTCGGATTCTGCGGCTACGCCCCGCCCGTCGGCTGCCGCCTCTCCCGCGCGCGCCTGCGCGAGTCGCTTCGCTATATAGCATACCGCACCGGCCTGCTCCGCACGCGTCGCGCACTGATTGCGCACGCGCCGCGGGTGCAGGCGATCCTCGGCTTGCGCCGCTCCCGCGAAGTCGACGCCCATTTTCTCGTGCGCGACCAATTCGCCTTCAACCGCTGGGGCGTGCTCCAGCCGGGCGGCACTGCGGAAAGCGCCACGCGCCAGCGGCGCGAGTTCATCGCGAACCTGCAAGACAACGACTACGCCCTCTGCGCGCGCGGCCTCGCGAATTGCTCCATCCGCTTTTATGAAGCGATCAGCCTCGGACGCCTCCCGCTGTTTGTGAATACACATTGCGTGCTGCCGTACGACTGGCGCGTCGACTGGCAGAAGATCTGCGCCTGGGTCGAAGAGAAAGACTTGTCCCAGGTTGGGCGCTTACTCGCGTCGCAGCATGCTCAAACCACATCGGAAGAATTCCTCGAAAAGCAGCGGACTGCTCGCGTGCTCTTCACGTCCTGGATCACTCCGACGGGATTCTTTGGGCAAATTCATCTCCACCTCGACCGGCTCGACAGCCAGGCGAACTCAACCCGCCATTTCGCTATATGAAGTCTGCTGTCGTCACCCTCTTCGAAGGCGATTATCATCTCGGCGCGGCGGGATTGATCAACTCGCTGGCTCGCGCCGGCTTTGATGGACTCGTCGTCTGTGGTTATCGCGGACCGCTGCCGCCGTGGGCTGCCGCTGCTGCTCAGCTGGCCTCGATTCAGGTGACCTTCGTGCCAGTCGAAACGCCGCTCCACTTTTCTAATATCAAGCCGGCGTTTCTGCAGGAGCTGTGGACCAACCAGGCCAGCGCGGCAGAGCAGCTCTTTTATATCGATCCGGATATTGTCGTCAAAGCCCCGTGGCCGGTTATGGCCCGCTGGGCCTTGGACGGACTGGCCCTATGTGAGGACATGAACGCGAGCCTGCCCCTGCGTCATCCGTATCGATTGGCGTGGAATGATTTTTTTCAGCAGCACGGAATCGTTCCTCGGCGAGCGCTCGACCGTTACTATAACGCGGGCTTCATTGGAATTCCTCGAGCGGCGGCCGAAATTCTCCGGGACTGGCAGCGGATGATGGATCACGCCGGCGCGGTAATCGGCGGGCTGAATCGCATCAAACACGGTGGCCCCAGCACGCTTTTTCATAGCGTCGATCAGGACGCGATGAACATGGCATTGCTGCTGAACGACCTTCCAATCAACGCCGCGGGTCCTGAGGCGATGGATTTTTTTCCGGGCGGACAGCTCCTTTCGCACGCCGCGGGTGGGCTCAAACCTTGGCGCGGAGGATTTATCCGTGAAGCTCTGCGCGGCCGACCGCCGGGCGCCGCACAGAAGAATTTCTATGATTTCGTGAGCGGCCCGATCCCTATATTCTCTCCCGCGCTCCTGCGGCGACGGCGTTTTTCCCTGCGGCTCGCCGCGGCGCTCGGTCGTTTCTACCGGCGCGCCTGATCTACCCCTCGTGAAGATTGTCTTTATCTGCGCCTCACTCGAGGCCGGCCGCGACGGCGTCGGCGACTATACTTTGCGCCTCGCCCAAGCGTGCGCCGCGCGTGGACATCCTTGCCTCGTGCTCGCCATCCACGACCCACACCTGCACGGCCGCGCGCGACTCGCGCTCGGGCCGGTCGAGGGCGCTCGCTGGCCCGCCTCGCTGCCGTGGACGGTGCGTATCCAGGAAGTGGATACAGCAATCCGCGAGTTCGCGCCGGATTGGATCAGCTGGCAATTCGTGGCGTACGGTTTTGCGGACCAAGGCGTGACGCCCTTCGCCCTCACGCTCTTAGCGAACCGCACCCGCGAGTATATATCGCACGTGATGCTGCACGAGCTGTGGATCGGCTGGGAGCAAGGCTCGAGCGCGCGCGAGCGCCTTGTCGGCTGGCGGCAGCGGCGCGCGCTGCTCGGCTGGCTGCAACATCTTGCGCCCGCTGCGATCGCGACGTCGAATCCGACCTACGAGGGCGAACTGATTCGCCTCGGTTTTCCGTCGAGTATACTCGAGCTCTTCGGCAACGTGCCGATCGACGAACCCGCGCAGCCCGCGACGCTCGCGCGTTTTCTCGAGGATCCCGCCGCGATGGAATCGATGCAACCGCCGCTGGTGGGCGTCACGTTTGGCACACTGCATCGGCAATGGGAACCGGCCGCGACGGTCGAGTGGCTCCTCGCCGCCGCCGCGCGGCACCACCGGCCACCCGCTCTCGTCGCGATCGGCCGCATGGGCCCGCACCACGGCCCGATCCTCGCAGCATTCGCGAATGCCGGAATTGCGATCACGCGCACCGGCGAGGTCGATGCCCCCACGGTATCACAGCTGTTGCGCAATGCAGATTTCGGCATCGCCCCACATCCTTGGGCTCTGATCGGAAAAAGCGGCGCTGCGGCCGCGATGCTCGAGCACGGGCTGCCGGTGCTGGTGCCGCGCGACGACTGGGTGCCGCGCCACGCTGCGACCGGCGCGGCTCCGGCGTCTGACCCGCTGCTCGCGCGTCTCGCGTTTCTCGATGCAGTCGAGACCGATCGCTGGCTCGCGCGGCGGCGTGCTCCGCGCGCGCGGCTCGAAGAGATCACCGGCACCTTTTTGCAATCCCTGTCCACACCAGCGTCCGGATCCCCGCCGGATGCGACGCGCTCGAACCCCCGTTCATGAACCTTCTGTTTTATGCTCCCCAGATGGCTGCCTACGGCGGCATCGAACGTCATGTTTGCGGTCTGGCTCGCGCCGCCGCGGAGCAGGGCCACGACGTGGTCTTCCTCACGACCAGCAACTCGCTCGGTCACGACCTTCGCGAGGAGATCGATCATCCACATATCGGCTTCCACGAACTGCCCCTGGCGCGTGGCTCCGCGCGGTTCAGCGCAAAACTGGTCTGGCTTTCGCTGGAGATTCTCCGCTGCCGTTTCAAGGACTGGAAAGCGGTATATACTAATGGCCAGAGCGCGTTCTCCCGCATCGTCTGGGCGGCAGCCCGGCCGGGCACGCGCGTGATTCATCACCATCACAACGCCGGCGATCCGGTCGAACAAGCCACCTGGTCGAAGGCGTACCGGCGCGTGCTCACCTCGGCCCCCGAACTCGTGGGCTGCAGCGATGCCACCTGCGCCGCGCTCAACCGCGCGACGGGCCGCACCGATGCGCGGTTCATGCCTTACCTCACCCGGTGTTCCGTGCCGGATTCCGCCATCATCGACCGCCCGCCGCACGAACCGCTGCGGCTGGGTTTCAGCGGACGCCTGATCCCGGAAAAAGGCATCGACATGATTCTCGATCTCGCCCGCGACAACGAGCTGCATGATATAGAGTGGCACATCCACGGCGCCGGCCCGGCGTATCCGCCAGCGCGCTTCGCAGGCGTGCCGCGTTTGATATATCATGGCGCTTACTATACAGCGTCGGAGCAGGCGACGGCGCTCAACGCCCTGGATGGGCTCGTGTTGTTTTCCACCCACAACGAGGGCATGCCACTCAGCCTGATCGAGGCGATGTCCGCCGGGCTCCCGTGGATCGCGAGCGATCGCGGTGGCACGCATGAACTCGCGGCGTCACCGGAGGATTGCCTCATCGTGCCCGCCGACGCCCCAAAATCCGCAGTGCGCATGAGCGTGAGGGCGATGGCCGCCCGCATTCGCGCCGGCACGACCTCGCGGCGGCGGCAGCGCACAGTATATGATCGACTCTTTGCGCCGCCTGTCGTCGCGGCCCAGTGGTTGGATTTTCTCCTGGCCTGATTTTTCGCCGCCGCCCCGCGCCTGACGCCGCGGGATATATCATGCTGCTTTTCGCCCACCCGACCGGGAACGCCAACGTTCGCCACGCGGCCCTCGGTCTGTTCCGCGCCGGACTGCTCGACGAATTCTGGACGTGCCTTGATTTCCGCGCGCCCGCCCTCGTCGAGCGTCTCCTGCCGCAACGCGTCGTCGGCCAGCTCCGCCGCCGGCGTTACCCGGACGAACTGGCATCGACTATACACACGCGGCCGATGCACGAGATGATCCGGCTTGCGGCGCCGAAGCTCGGGCTCCGCGGCCTCGCCCGCCACGAGACCGGGCCGTTCAGCGTCGACGCAGTATATAGAGAACTCGACCGCCAGGTCGCACGGCGCATCCGCTCGGGAAAATTCCGCGCAGTATATTCCTATGAGGACGGCGCGGAATATACTTTTCGCGAGGCACGCCGCCAGGGGGCGTGCACGTTCTATGATCTGCCGATCGGCTACTGGCGCGCCGCTCGCGAAATCCTCCTCGACGAGGCGCAGCGCCAGCCCGAGTGGGCGGGCACGCTCAGTGGCAACAGCGACAGCGAAGAAAAAAATGCGCGCAAGGACGCGGAGCTCGCCATGGCCGACGTCGTGTTTGTTGCGAGCGGCTATACCCGACGCACGCTCGCCAAGGCGCCCGAGTTCAAGGGCACGGTGGTCGTCGTCCCCTACGGCTCTCCTCAATTAGAAAACGCGCCCGCCACGACGGCGCGCGATAAAAAATCTGAGAAACTGCGCGTGCTGTTCGTAGGCTCGCTCGGCCAGCGCAAGGGGTTGAGTTACCTTTTCGACGCCTGTCGCAGCCTCGGCTCCGCAGTGGAACTCACCGTGATCGGCCAAAAACCAGCCGAGCCCTGTGCCGTCCTCGATCGCGAACTCCGCAGCGTGCGCTGGATCGCGAGTTGCCCGCACGGCCAAGTGCTCGAGGAAATGGCCGCGCACGACGTTTTTGTATTTCCCTCGTTGTTCGAGGGTTTCGGATTGGTTTTACTCGAGGCCATGGCCATGGGATTGCCGATCATCACGACCGCTCACACCGCCGGACCCGACCTCGTGCGCGAGGGAATTGACGGCTATATAGTCCCGATCCGCGACGCTCCCGCCATCGCGGCGCGCCTCGCCACGCTTCAGGCCGAGCCGGAACGGCGCCGGGAAATGTCCGACCAGGCCCGTCGGCGCTCCCGCGCGTTCACGTGGGACGAATACGAGCAGACGTTGTCCGCTTGCGTCAGTCAGGCGATGGCCAATTGGTAGTCAGCCGATGCTTCGCTGGACCAAAATTCTCATCTGGGTATATATCGCCCTCCTTCTCTTCGAAGGGGCGTTGCGAAAATGGATTCTCCCGGGCTTCGCGAATCCGCTGCTGGTCGTCCGCGACCCGGTGCTGATCGTCATTTATATGCTCGCGATCGCACAGGGGATATTTCCCTCGAACCGGTTCATCGCCGCGATCGCCGTGCTCGCTGTATTATCCGTCGGCGCCTCGATTGCCGGCGGCAACGACAACCTGCTCGTCATCATATATGGTTTGCGCATCAATTATTTCCACCTGCCACTGATCTGGATCATGGGGTCAGTGCTCACCCGGCACGACGTCGAGCGCGTCGGGGCCGCGCTGCTGGTGCTCGCGATCCCGATGACGCTCGTGATGGTGCAGCAATTTCGGTCGCCGATGGATGCCTATATCAATAAGGGCATTGGCGATGACGCCGTGGGGCAGCTGTTTGGCGCGGATGGAAAAATCCGGCCACCGGGGCTGTTCGCATTTATCACGGGCCCGCAGCTCTTTTATCCCCTCGTCGCCGCATTTTTCTTCGATGAGATCGCCGGAGCCAAGCGGCTGCCCTGGTATATACTGATGGCCTGCGGCATCGCCATCGCGATCGCGTTGCCGGTCTCGATCAGCCGCACCGTGATGCTCGGCACCGCTGTAGTCGCGGTCGCCTTTCTGCTCTCGCTGCGTTATTCGTCGTCGAAGCTCACCGGGCTGGCGCGCCCGATCCTGTTGCTCTCGCTCGTGGCCGGGGGACTCAGCCAGTTGCCGGTATTTCGCGAGGGCTCCGAGGTCTTTATGATGCGGTGGGATACGGCCGCGGCCGAGAGCGAAGGCGCGGCGTTTGCGGGGCTGATGGATCGCACCGTGAACGGATTCACGAACCCGTGGTTCTTCGTGCAGGAGGCGCCGTTTCTCGGCTATGGCATCGGCACGGGCTCGAACGTCGGCGCGCGGCTCATGACGGGGCAGGTCGGCTTTATGCTCGCCGAAGAGGAGTGGGGCAAAATCCTGCTCGAGCTCGGACCGATCATCGGGCTGGCCTTTATATTCTTCCGCATCGCGCTCACGTGCTCGCTCGGCTGGACCGCGTGGCTCCAGCTCAAACACGAACGCAACGCGCTGCCGCTTCTTATATTCGCCGCGACGGCCATGGCGATCCTGCAGGGACAATGGGGACCGCCGACGGTACTCGGTTTCGCCGTGGTCGGATCCGGGCTGCTCCTGGCCGCGTGCCGGACTGCGCCCGCGAGCCGGTCTGAAAACGGCCGGTCGGATGGATCCGAACGTGAGAGGGAGCCCGCCCTCGCGGCGGACGATTCATTTCACCGCGCGATCCGTCCCCTCGCAGCCATCCCCGCGGAATCACCCCGGCGCCTGCCGAATATATTGCGACCAAGCCAGCGATGAAGGTGCTGCTCGTCGGCAACCTCATCGAGGACCGCCAGGAAAGCATGCAGCGCTTCGCCGCGTTGCTAGCGGACGGTCTGAGCGCCCGGGGACACACGGTCGAGCTCCTCCGGCCCCGCCTGCGCGCGGGGCGGCTGGCCCGGCCGTATCAATATTCTGGATACGCGAAGTATCTCGGATATATAGACAAACTGGTGCTGTTCCCGCGCGAGCTGCGCGGCGTCGTCCGCCGGTGGCGTCCCGAGGTGGTTCATATATTGGACCATTCCAATGCGGGCTACGGTCGGGCCGCGGCGGCCGCGCCCGTGGTCGCGACCGTTCACGACCTCCTGCAAGTGCGCGCCGCTCGCGGTGAATTTCCGCAGCAGAATGTCGGCCGCATGGGCCGCCGACAACAGGCGGGCATCCTCGCGGCAATCGCTCGCATCCCGTGGCTGGCGTGCGTCTCAAACGCGACGCGCCGCGACGTCCTTCGCCTCACCGCGCAACCCGAGTCCCACGTGAAGCTGGTGCCGAATGCCTTGAACTTTCCCTACGCGCCCGTGCCCTCGGCCACCGCACGCGAGCGCCTCGCGTCGCTGCCGCTCGGCGGCGTCATCGGGACGCCCGGCGGATATATACTTCAGGTCGGCGGCGCCCAGTGGTATAAGAACCGGTCGGGCGCGCTCGAGATCTATGCGCGGTTGCGTTCGCTCGTCGATCCGGCCCCGGCGCTCGTGATGGTCGGCCCACCGCTTGATGCCCGCGACGCCGCGCGTGCGACCGAGCTCGGGATCGCCGCACATGTCACCGTGCTCAGCGCCCTCAACAACCCCCAGCTCGCAGCGCTCTATAGTTCCGCCGAGGGCCTGCTTTTTCCCTCGTGGATCGAGGGCTTCGGCTGGCCCGTCGCCGAGGCCCAGGCGTGCGGCTGCCCGGTGTTTCTGTCGCAGGGCGAGCCGATGAGCGAAGTCGGCGGCCCAGACGCAATATACTTCAACCCTGCTGACCCCGCATCCGCTGCCACCATCATCGCCGCGGCTTGGTCGACCCGCCGCGACTTGGGCCGGCGCGGACTGGCGACGGCCGGGCGCTGGGCGCCGGAACGCATGCTCGCGGAATATGAAACTTTATATAGCGAGGCGGCGGCATGAGGATCCTGCATGTCATCTCCTCGCTGAACCCGGCATTCGGCGGACCCGCCGCCTGGCTCGTCGCCCTCACGCCAGAGCTAGAAGTGCTGGGGCATGAATCCGAAGTCGTCTGCGGCGACGTGCCCACGGACGGTTTTGTCGCGGAGTTTCCCGGCCGAGTTCATGCGATCGGCCCGAGCCGCGGCGGCTATGCCTATATACCGCGGCTCGTCCGCTGGCTGCGCGGAGCCGCCGCCGGTTACGATGCCGTCGTCGCACATGGCCTCTGGCAATATCATACCTCGGCAGTCCGCCGCGCGCTCGGCGACTCGGGTCGTCCGCCGTATTTCGTCTTCCCGCATGGCATGCTCGATCCCTGGTTCCAGCGCCAGTACCCGCGCAAGCACCTGAAAAAACTTATATACTGGAATTTATTCGAGCGCCGTGCGCTGCGTGATGCCACCGCGGTCCTGTTCACCTGCGAGCAGGAACGCCGCCTCGCGCAGGGCTCGTTTCCGGGCTACCGCGCGCGCGAACGCGTCGTCGCGTTTGGTACCATCGGAGCCGGCGGGACACCCGCCGCGCAACTGGCGGCGTTTCGAGCGCAATACCCGGAAATCGCCGCGCGGCCGCTCTGGCTTTTTCTCGGACGCATCCACCTCAAAAAAGGCGTGGACCTGCTGCTCGAAGCATATGCCGCGCTCGCCCGCGAGCACCCCACGCTGCCCGCACTCGTCGTGGCCGGCCCGGCCAGCGATGAGGCTTATCTCCGCGACCTCAAGGCTCGGGCCGCTGCTTCCGGTGTGGACGCGAAAGTATATTGGCCGGGGATGCTCACCGGTGACGTCAAGTGGGGCGCGCTCCGGGCCGCCGAAGCCTTTATACTTCCGTCACACCAGGAAAATTTCGGCATCGCCGTCGCCGAAGCGCTCTCGTGCGGCACCCCGGTTTTAATTTCTGACCAGGTGAATATATGGCGGGAAATCGCGGATGACGGCGCGGGCCTCGTCGCTCCCGACACCGCCGAGGGTACGCGCGAATTGCTCGAGCGGTGGAGGTCCCTCGCCGCCGACGCGCGCGTTGCGATGCAGGCCGCGGCGGTCGCAAGCTTTGCGAAGCGCTTCGAGATCCAGGCGGCCGCCCGCAATTTCGTTCGTAACCTCGAGGAGAGCGGCGCCCGGGCAACAGCCAAAGCGTGAAAATCGCGATCGTCCAAGGTGCGTTTCTCCCGGTACCTCCGCTACGCGGCGGTGCGGTGGAAAAAATCTGGTTCGCGCTCGGCCAGGAATTCGCGCGCCAGGGTCATACTGTGACCCACTACTCGCGCGCGTGCGACGGCCTGCCGCCGAACGAGGTGATTGCGGGCGTGAAACATATACGAGTCCGGGGCGCGGACAGCGGCGGCCCGATGCCGCGCCGGCAGTGGCAGGACCTACTATATACTCGCCGCGTTGCGCGCGTGCTGGAGCCTGCCGACGTCGTCGTCACGAATACATTCTGGTCGCCGATTATATTGTCCGCGCGGCGGCACGGTCCGGTGTGGGTTCATATACAACGTTATCCCAAGGGGCAGATGCGTTTCTATCGCGGTGCCGCACGACTGCAGACGGTGGCGCGTGTGATCGCCCACGCGATCGTCGAGCAGGCGCCGGACGTCGCCAAAAAAGTCGTCGTGATTCCGAATCCGCTGCCGCCGCTGGTAGCGTTGAATCCGCTGCCGGCGCGCGATCCGCGGCTGGTTTTATTCGTGGGTCGCATTCATCCCGAGAAAGGCGTCGAGCTCGTGCTCGAGGCGGCGCGTCTCGCGAAAGCCGCCAACCCACCGCTGCGCTTTCGGATTGTGGGACCATCGGAGAGCCGCTTCGGAGGCGGCGGAGCAGCGTTTCAGCAAACGCTCGAGGGCGTCGCGGCTGCCGGCGGAGGCAACGTGGAATTTGTCGGCCCAATTTTTGACGAGGCAGCGCTCGCCCGGGAGTTCGCGGCCGCTGGCATATTCGTCTATCCTTCGCTCGCGGCCAAGGGCGAGGCGTCGCCGGTCGCGCCGCTCGAGGCGATGGCGCGTGGCTGCACCGTGGTGACCTCGGACCTCGCGTGCTTCGACGACACGATCGGCGTTGGCCCCTACGCGCACCGGTTCGATCACACTGCAGCGGACGCGGCGCAACGGTTCGCCACGATTCTGTCGGACTTGGCGGCGGATCCCGCCGCGTTGGAGAAGAACGCCGCGGCCGCCCGCGCGCGCGCCGACCAGTTCACAGTGGAAAAGATCGCGGCGCAGTATCTCGCGGCCTTCCAAGCGGTCGCGCGCTGAAGCGTCGGCCGGCGCCGCGCGGGACGTATTTCCGCGGGCGATCAAGTATATAGCGCGTTCGCCTCGGGCGCTGGCCAGGCTTTTCGTCCCGGAGGCGCGAACGGTATATAGCGCGCCGCCGACCGGTCTCTCGGCCGATCGACGCCGGCAACCGTGCATCCGCGCCGGCCGCGCGGGTCCTGCCCTTCGGCGCATCCCTCGTCCTGAATTCGAGCCGGAGGTCCGCTCGATTCTTCCGGCAACCGCCGGGTATATAACGGGATATATATTCTGATATATTCCAATATATCCAGACACGGATATGCCGGACGGCTCGGCGGCCGGGCGAACGGAGTCCCGTCATTCCGAACTCCCGTGCAGCGCGGCGGCCCGCGCCGCTTCAACGCAAACCCCGCCGCCGGCGTCTCCAGTTCTGTGGTGCGGCCGAAGAGTTTCGATCACGCCCGCTGCGGCACGATGGCGTCGCCCGGATACCTTCCAATATCATTCCATCCCGTGTCTCCGTTTTTCAGGTCGGACCTCGGACCGCAACCGTCCGTCCGTGCGCAGTATATTGCGACAGGCTCGACTGGGCGCGTGTGGCGTCCCAGACTGCCCTAACGCGATGAAGAAAACCTTCCAGACGCATTCGCAAGCCGATGCCTACGCCTCGCCCTGGACCGGCCGGCAGCGCGTGGCGGCGCTGCTTTGGGAATATACTTGGGCGCTGACCTGTGGGTGGACGCCGAAGCCCTTCAACGCGTGGCGGCTCATCGTGTTGCGGCTATTTGGTGCAAAGATATATGGACGTCCCTTCGTGCACCAGCGCGCGCGGGTGCAGCTGCCGTGGAACCTGACGCTATATCATCGCGCGTGCCTCGGCGATCGTGCCAATGCCTATTCGCTCGGGCCGATCACGTTGCACGAGGGCTGCACCGTCGCGCAGGAGGCGTATCTCTGCGCCGGCACGCATGATTTCTCCCAAGCGCACCGTCCGCTGCAAACGGCGCCGATCGTGATCGGAGCGGATGCGTTCATCGGCGCGCGCGCCTTTATACTTCCCGGGTTGGAAATCGGCGCACGTGCGATCGTGGGAGCCGGGTCTGTCGTCACGCGTAGTGTTAATATGGATACACGTGTCGCCGGAAATCCCGCGCGGAAAATTGGCATTTAACAGGTTATTGCCTGCGAAAGAGTTCGCCACCCCCGGGTTTTCCCTGATACGGCGTTAAGTGCTTTCGGGCGCACTGTTCCCTTGAGGGATAAGGGCTTAATGCAAGACACTTATATTGCCGCTAACTACTTCCTGTAGAAACGCTGGCGACAACAACCACAGAAAATAACCATGCAAAAGAGTATACTGCCAAAGTATCTCATCGCGGTGGCCCTCGGGCTCGCGTTATCCACGGCTGCCCAGGCGCAGCTGCAGATAACCGGGATCAACGCGTTCTTCTCGAATGCGCTTCCGGTCGGCTCAGCCACGGTGACGAACAACGGCTACAATTCGGTGAACACCCTGACCAGTCCCCCATCTCCGGGACAGTCCGTCGTGATCACCTCAACGCCCACCGCCCTCGCCTCGCCGAGCCTCCTGCTGAACGTCGTGAACCCTGTTGGCTTCGTCCAGCTGGACAGCTTCTCGATCGACAAGCAGAACGTCTCCGGCTCCGGCGTAACCACCAGCTACAACTTCACCGAACAACTTGAGTTCAACGGTGATGCGACGACCGACCTCACCCTGAACTACGCTGTCACGACGGTGTCGACGACGAATACGACCTACACGTATGCGATCTCGCCGAGCTTCCAGACCGGTAGCTTCTTGGTCGGTTCGACGCTCTATACGTACACGGCCATCGGTGACGGATTCTCCGGCACGGTCGGAACGGGTGGCAGCGCTTCCAACGGCGACGTACACTTCAACTTCCAAGCCGTCCTCGCGCCGGTTCCGGAAGCCTCCACGTACGGCCTGATGGGCGCGCTCTCCCTCGCTGGTTTCGCGGCTTACCGCCGCTTCCGCGGGATCCTGGGCCTCGCTTAATTCAGCAACCGCCTGCTATATAGTCTGACGTATCCTGGTTTAATCCACGGTTGTTGCACTTAAGTTCAGCCGCTCCCGGTTTCAGCCGGGGGCGGTTTTTTTTTGCCGGCGACTGAATCTGCTATATACAGAAGTCGCTCCCCGCCAAAGCAGTCCGCCTTCATCCGTCCGCCCGTGCCGCCTCCCGGCTTGCGCTCCCCGCATCGCCACGGCACTACCGCCCGTCTTATCTCCTCCGTGTCTGTCCCGGTTTCCGTCCTCATCCCGATCCGCAACGAAGCCGCCAACCTCCCGCGCTGCCTCGCCTCCGTGCGCTGGGCCGACGAGATCTTCGTCGTCGACTCCCAAAGCACCGATGGCTCCCCCGCGATCGCCGAAGCCGCCGGCGCGCAGGTCGTCCAATTCAAGTTCAACGGCATCTGGCCAAAAAAGAAGAACTGGGCCCTCGAGAACCTCCCCTTCCGCCACCCGTGGGTCTTCATCCTCGACGCCGACGAAGTCCTGCCACCCTCGGCCGAGGCCGAAATCGCCGCCATCGTCGCGTATCCAAACTTGGATACAGCCGGCTACTGGATCAATCGCCGCTTCATGTTCATGGGAACCTGGCTGCGCCACTCCTATTACCCCAACTGGAACCTCCGGCTGTTCCAGCACCGCCTCGGACGCTATGAACAACTCGTTCACGGCGCCACGCAGAGCGGCGACAACGAAGTCCACGAACATGTCAGTCGTGCAGGGCCGCACCGCTCACCTGACGAGCGAGATGGATCACTACGCATTTCCGACCATCGACGTCTTCGTCGAAAAACATAACCGCTACTCGAACTGGGAGGCCCGCCTTGCACTTGAGGACGGCCTCGAAAATTCCGGCCCGGCCCTGCAGGCCCGCGCGGTCGGCTGGCGGCGTCGACTCAAGGCGCTAAGCCGACATCTTCCGTTTCGGCCGACGCTGCGCTTTCTCTACGTGTATATATTCCAGCGCGGATTTCTCGATGGCGTGCCCGGGTATTATTTCGCGCGGCTCCACGCGGTATATGAATTCCTCTCCGTGGCCAAAACCGCGGAACTGCGTCGGCAGCGCGACGCCGCGAAACCAACCTGAGCTCAGGTCCGCGGCGCGGCCGGGGGCGCCAGCTGCGCGGCGATCTGCTCGGATAGTTTCGCCGCCAGCGCGACCTCCTCGGGCAACGCACTCGTGGTCTTAAATTCCGCGAGACTGATCCGCGCCGCCTCGCCGACGCCGAGCTGCGCCTGGATCGTCGCCCGCACCAGCTCGAGCGGCACCACACCGGTGTCCTCACCGGCCTTCACCGGCGCGAGCAGAGGCATCGCCTCCGCCGCACGATGCTGTTTCCAGAGCGAGAATACATAGACGAGGCGGCGCATCGGATCGCCCGGCGCCACCTCGAACGCGTTGCGCGCGACGACATGCGCATACGCCAGATTCGAATCGAGCAACATGCTATAGTAAGCGTGCGTCACCGCCTCGTCGGTCGTCTCCGGCGTGCCCGATATATACAATCCCAGCACGCGCACCAGATCCGGCGTCCGGCCGGCATCTCGATAATAATGCAAGAGCTCCGCGAGCAGGACGCGATCCGTCGGCTTGCGCTCGAAAAGTAGATTGAGCGTCTCCAGCCGCTCCGGCGCCCAACCCCATTGTGTCGCCAGTGCCTGCAGATTTTTCACGCGCAGCGGATCCCGGTCCGCCGTGGCGAGGGCGAGGTCCCATTGGTTGTCGCTGCCCGACTTGTCGCCGCGCACGCGCAGCGCGTAAGCCAGCAGCGCGGAGCGCAAGTACTCCTCGCCCTTCCAGTTGCCCGCGCGCAGGAGATCATAAAAGCCGTTCCAATCGCCGGCTGCATAGAGCGAATCCGCCAGCTGCATGTCTGTCGTCGCCTTCGTGCGCACGTCCGCCGAGAGCAGGCTCAACCAGGCGGGCGCGCTCTGCTGCGCTAGCTCCGCATTGCGGAAAGCGCGCAACCGCGTGCGATTGCCCTGCGAACGATCGAGCTTCGCAATCTCCTGAATCGTCGACTCACCGAGCTTCCGCTCTTCCGGCAAAAGATTCGACATCACCACATCGGTGAGCACCGCGGATGAGTCCTCGGGCTTGCCCAGCGCCGCCAAGAACACCGCGCGGAACAACATGCGCTCCGGCGAGGATTTTTGTGAGGCCGTCAGCGTCTCGAGCCGGGCCAGCGCCTCGGCAGGATGTCCCTGTTTATATAACGAAAATGCATACGTCGTCACCACGAACGGATTCTTCGGGTCGCGCCGCGCGAGCTCCGCCGCGATGAGTCCCGCGCGAGAGAGATTCGAATCCAGGAGCAGATCGGTATATGCCAGGTTGTTCTGCGCAACGAGGTCGGTCGAATTCACCTCGACGATTTTTCCGAAGAGCCGGTTCAGGTTGGCCGTGTTGCCCTGCCGCCGCTCCCACTGGATCAACGCGCCCTGCAATTGTACATTGCCCGGAATGAGCGCGAACAGCTTCCATATAACCGCGAAGCGCTCCGGCACCCATTTCCATTCGTCGACGCGCGACAGCAGCAGGTTCGCCTTGCGCACGTCCGTCCCGGCTCCAATCACCGCCAGCCGCCACGCCTCTGCGAAATCCGCCGAACGCCCCTGCGCACGATACGCATACGCCAGCAGCGCCTCGCGCATGAACTCGAGCTCCTTCCACGACTCGGAGCGGAGCTGCGCCTCCATCCCAGCATAATCGTGCAGCACGAGCAGCGCCTCCGCCGCCGAATGCTGGACCTCTTCGGCCCGCCGCGTTTCCGCCGGCAACGATATATACCACGGCTGCACGCGATCGGCCAAGCCCGTGCGATTAAAAAAGTCCATCACGCGCGTCACCTCCTCCGGGTGCGTCCCCGCTTCCTTCTGGATCCGCGACAATTCCGTCTCGGCGTCGGGCGCGTGGAGAAAGAAAAGCGTTTCGATCACGAGCAGCTGCCCCGCTATATCAAGTGTCGGCGAGAGCCGTAGCTGCTGCAGCAGATCCGCCGTGCCCGCCACCTGCTTCGCCGTGAGGTTTTCGCGCAGGAGCAAACTCACCGCGCGCGTGCGCAACGCAGGATCGGCCGCGAGCGTGCGAACGTGCTCGCGCAATCCCTGGTCCTGCCGCGTCGGATCCTCGGCGAGTTCGATTGCCGCCAGGTCGAGCTGCGCCGCGCCATCGTTCGGACGCAATTCCGTCAACGCGAGCAATTGATATTTCGCCGCCACGCGCTGCCCCGTCTTCAGCAGCACCTGCGCCGCGAGTTGATGATATTCCGGGTCGTTCCGCGCCTGCGACGCCACCGCCTTGATCGCGTCCTGCCCATAGTTATATACTTCGAACTGCAGCGCGAGGCGGATGAGCTCGAGATAGTTTTCTTTCGTGGGCGCGACGCGACATAGATTCTGCTGATAATATACCGCCGACGGGTTCTGCCGCGCCTTCGCGGCAGCCGCCGCGACCTCCCACGCCTGCACGGTCTGGTTGTTCGACTGCAGGCTTTTCCGCGCCGTGAGCAGCGCATTGCTATAGTCACCCTTCGCCAGGTACGCGGCCGCCTCGCGGTTCAGCGTGGCCAGGCGGGACGCCTTGATCGCAGGCCAGACTTTCTGCCGCCCTATATAATATCCAGCGCTGCCGACCACCACGACCGCCGTGGTCCAGGCGAGCCAGCGCGTCCAACGTTTAGAGAAAAGAGCCATGCGTTATCGAGCGGAAGCGACCTGCGCGGGGCCGGGTTTGACGATGCCTTGCAGGACGTGACGGACGATCTCCCGTGCATCTTCTTCCGAGCCCGCGCCGGAGAGGGCGATCCCGATCACCTGTTGCCCGAGGTTGCGCTCCCCGTGCCAGACCGAGCGCAGCCGCTCGGACGAATCCACCTGCCGATATGTGAAATGCTCACCGGGCCGCAGCGGACGGTCCTCGATGATTGCGTGAAATACATATAACTCCTGGCTGCCCTGCTCGAATAAATAAGTGGCGAACGGAATCCGCACACCATTCTCCGTGCACTCCCAGAGGCCCAGCTCCGCGACGAGTTTCAAACCCGTCGCCGGTAGACAAACCGTTGGATAATGCGAGCTCGACAGGAATTTCGAGACGCGCCCCGGCGCCCAGTTCAAATAATACATCTGCCACGGATACCCGCCCTCCGCGACCCAGCTCGCCGTCGCTCCATCATTAAATTTCAACAGTGCCAGCGTGCGCTCCGCAAATTCACCCCGCTGGAAACGCGGCGCGGTCTGCGGCCAGCTCACATGCCACGCGAGCGGCGGAGACAGCGCCCGCTCGTGAGATATATACCAAGCCTGCGTTAGGACTTCCGCGAGCGCCAGCCACGCCACACCAGCCACCGCGAACCACGTCGGGAACGCGACGCGCTGCAGCTCGCGCGCATCACTCGCCATCGGCGCCGCCGCGGCTCGCTCGCGAAACAGATGCGCCACGCCCCAGATCGCGGCGAGACACAATACCATCGCCGCCACGCCCACCGGGTCATGCCAGCGGTCCGCCGCCGCACCCGTCCCGGTCAGATAAGTCAGCAACAGCGTCCGCAATAGATTTATGAAGAACGCCACGCCGAACGACGCGACGATCAGCCCGATCCGCCGGAAAAATCCGAGGCGGTTCAGCTCGCCCAAAAAGAGCGACATCATAAAGGCCGTTTGCAGCGAGCGAATCCCGCTGCACGCCTCCTCGACGTTCACCCAGTGGTCCGCTACCTGTATAAGATTGCCCTGCGCGATCGCCGGCAGCCCGAAAAACGTCAGCACTTCCGCACAGATCGAAGCGTTCCCCCGCATCAGCTCCTGCACGAGAAACGTTTCCATCCACACCGGCCACGGCAGTGCGGAGAAACAGAATAGAATGGGGAAGAAAAAGTACCGCGCATAGCGCGTGCCACCGATGGCCGCCAATGCCACCAGCGAGAGACCGGCGCACAACCCAGCCATCAGCCAGTTCACCTTGACCCAGTCGGGATTCGCCTCCTGCACCACGCGCACCGGCAGATAAGCAAGCAACAGCACCGCCCCGGCCGCGAGCACCGCCGCGCGCGGCCACGGACGCCCCGATTCCGGGCGCCGGGCCGCCCGCTCCGCGATGAGGAATAAAGCGAGCAGCGGGACCGCCCAGCCATAGGAATATACAACGTTCACGCTCCACTCGAGCCGCTGCTGATTCCAGATGAGCAGCCAGAAAAACAGGACCAGCGCCAACGCCGGAGCCCAGCGCTTCCAAGGAAACGCCGCAACAGAGGGCTGATTAGGGTTGTCCAACGAAGTGTGCCGTGAGGGGTTCACCAATCCAAGAGAATCACGATCCAGAAGTTTGCGTCAACCTGCGAGCGGCTGACGATAGGGAAAAACCCGAGAACAGCATCGGCCTTCCGCGCAACAGTTCTGGGGTGGGTTTCGCTACTCTCTACATTCGAGCTATATATAGCCAGCTCATATCGTTCGCCATGTGCAAAAAAGTTCGCGCCTCGCCTGCGTCCCATTCGACCATCCGGCGCCCGGCCACGCCAGCGCCGCCCCGCCCCGACTGTCCGACGGCCGGACGGAAAAACCTTTTCGCATCCATCTCGTCAATACGACCGCGTCCCCTTCGCCAACCCCACCCTGCTGTTCCGCATGAAATTCGTGTCGTCCCGACCCCCCTTCCGACTCCCGCGCATTCCCCTCTGCTTATTAATACCCGCGCTCGGCGTGCTCAGCGCGACCGCGACCCGCGCCCAGGATAACTCTGCGGGGACCGCCACCGCGACTCCCTCCGCCAGAACGCCAGCCGCGGCCGCGACGCCCTCTCCCGCGATCAACGCCGGACGCACCGCGCCGAACTATCCCACGCCCTATCCACCAGCCTCGGTCGACGCCATCAAGGAGGTCGCTCAACGGATCCTCGGCTACCTCGATCACGCCACGCCCGTTTCGCTCGAGGCGCCCGCAGATTTTCGCATTCTCGGATATGAATGGGGCGTGACCTACGTCGGCATGTTGCGCGTGGCCGCCGCCACCGGCGACACCCGCTATCGCGATTACGCGATCCGCCGGCTCGAGTATATAGCGGAACGCGCCGCCGCGGCCAAGGCCTCGGCTGCCGGCGCCGCCCCCGGCGCGCGTTCCCCGCTGCGCTCGGTGATCGCGCCGCGCGCGCTCGACGATGCGGGCTCCATGTGTTTCGCGATGATCGAGGCCGAGAAGGCCGGCGCCAGCCCGGCGCTGCGGCCCTGGATCCAGAACTATATAGACTTCATCAGCCACGGACAGCTCCGCTTCGCCGACGGCACCCTCGCGCGGATGCGCCCGCTGCCCAATACACTCTGGCTCGATGATTTATATATGAGCGTGCCGGCCCTGGTCGCGATGGGCGGCTTTTCGGGCGAGAAGATGTATTACGACGACGGCGCGAAGCAGTTTCTCCAGTTCTCCGGCCGGATGTTCGTGCGCGAGAAGGGACTCTATATGCACGGCTGGGTGCAGCAGATGGATCCTCACCCCGTGTTCCCCTGGGGCCGCGCCAACGGCTGGGCCCTGATCACCGCGTCGGAATTGCTCGCCGGCCTCCCCGAAAACCATCCCGCCCGCCCCGCCATTCTCGAGACGTTCCGTGCACACATGCGCGGCCTCGCCGCCCTCCAGGGCAGCGACGGCCTCTGGCACCAGCTCCTCGACCGCCCGGATTCATATACGGAAACGTCAGCCTCGGCGATGTTTGTATATTGCGCGGCCCGCGGCATCAATCGCGGCTGGCTCGACCCGCTCGCCTACGGACCCATGGCCTCGCTCGGTTGGAACGCCGTCGCGAAACGCGTCAACGCGCAGGGCCAGGTGGACGGCACGTGCGTCGGGACCGGCATGGCCTTCGATCCGATGTTCTATTGTTATCGCCCCGCCAGCGTCTACGCGGCCCACGGCTACGGCCCGGTCCTTCTCGCCGCCTCCGAAATGATCGGACTGCGCCAGGGAAAAGGCGCGGAAGCCGGCATCAGCGACTCCGCGGTACAATTCCAGAAAGCACCCAGCCCGTTCTAAAGGCGCTATATACATTAGTATATTTCGGCAAAGGCCCGTTGACGCGTCTCTGAACACGTCGACGGGCCTTTTTTTGTGTCGTCATTTTTCGACGCGGGGCGCCGCGCGGGCGGAACCTTCCAGCGTCACGCGCTTCCATCACGGGGAGCCGTCCCAACGAAAGGTCCCCGATGAATAATTTCTGGAATACAATCGATGCTGCCCGCGCGGAATCTCTCCACCTGAGCCGCCGCACCTTTCTCCAGTTCGCCAGCACGGGCATGGCCGCGCTCGCGACGCGGGCGGTCGCGCAGCCGCCGGCAGACGCCACCGCGAATCGCGTCGAACTCCCCGCCTTGAGCGACTCGAAAACCGAAGCGAAGGAGCAGCCCGTGCCGCCCTCCGCGCCGCCCGCCGAACGCGTCGGCTTCGCCATCATCGGCCTCGGCCACATCGCCATCGACCAGGCGCTGCCTGCGCTCGCGGAATGCAAATATGCCCGGCCCGCCGCCGTGATGAGCGGCCAACCCGACAAGGCCCGTCGCATCGCCCGTCAATATGGAATCCCCGAAACTTCAATATATAACTATAATGAGTATGATCGCCTCCGTGCCGACGCTGGCGTCCGTGCAGTGTATATAGCGCTGCCGAACGGCCTGCATGCGGAGTCGACTGCCCGTAGTGCGGCCGCCGGCAAGCACGTCCTCTGCGAAAAGCCCATGGCCGTGAGCGTTGCGGAATGCCAGCAGATGATCGACGCCTGCCGCCAGGCCGGCGTGAAACTCATGATCGCCTATCGCAGCCAGTACGAGCCGCTCGACCGCGAGATCGTAAAGCTCGTGCGCGACAAAAAACTCGGCACGCTGCGCGAATTTGTCTCCGCCAACTCGCAGCGCGAGGGGGATGCCGGCCAGTGGCGACTGAACCAGAAACTCGCGGGCGGCGGACCCGTGCCGGACGTGGGTATATACTGTATGAACGCGGCGCGATTCATGTCCGGCGAGGAGCCCGTCGAGGTGTTTGCGCAGACCTTCCAGCCCGCGGGCGACCGCCGGTTCCGCGAGGTGGAAGCGACCGCGCAGTTCCTGCTGAAGTTTCCGAGCGGCTTCACGGCGACGTGCTCGTGCGGGTACGACAGCCATCGCTCACAGTTTTTGCGTCTGCAAGGGACCGATGGTTGGGCGGAGCTTTCGCCAGCGTTCGCGTACCAGAATCTGCGGCTGCGGGTTGGCCAGAAGGTCGAGGACCACGATACCTCGAACGAGATCATGATCGCGCCGAAGAACCAGTTCGCTGCCGAGTTCGACCACATGGCTGAGTGTATAATCAACAACAAGGAGCCGCACACACCTGGAGAGGAAGGCCTGCAGGATATGCGCATCGTCGCGGCGATATATGAATCAGCCCGAACTGGCCAGCGCGTGCGACTGGACCCGCCGGCCCGCCGGACGCGCGGGCCCGAACCGGCGGAGCACGCGTCCTGACCGGCCGAAAGCGCCGGTCGACCAGGTAGAAACGCGCGTTTAGCGCTTAGCATATGAGCGCGCCGGCGTAAGTGTGCGGCGAGTCGCCCCTCGCGGGGGAGTAATATATAGCGGCCGCGCTGGTTGTCCGTCAATCGACCCACGAGTCGAGCCGGACCCGTCGGCGCGCGTGGAGCACTTTCTCGACGAGATGAACCCGGTGGTTCCGCGGATCGCCTGGCGAATAGCGGCCGGGAGCGTCCGGGCTTCGACCCGGTCAGCCCAGGACCTCACCCCTCCCCACTGGTACTACGGTCACCCGCGCTTGACAGCAAATATCGTCGTGATATCACTCTGATATTATGAACCCACCTACCCCGACCCGGTCGCCCACGCTCGAGAAAGTTGTCCCGGCGACGCCGGGAGCGATCATGCTGCTCGCCGCCGTCGTCAACTGGCTGGCTCTGATCGGGCTGTTCATCCACGTGGTCTCGCACCCGCAGCCCCTGCCTCAGATCGCATGGCTGCTGCCACTATTATCTATATCCGCGATCCTGATCAGCCGGGGCTTCTTCACGCTGCAGCCGAATGAGGCAGCCGTCCTCGTCCTATTTGGCACCTATCGCGGCACCGTGCGGAAGAGCGGCTTTTTCTGGGCGAATCCATTCCTGAGAAAAACCCGGATTTCCCTGCGCGCGCGCAATCTGAACGGCGAGAAGCTCAAGGTGAACGACCTGCGCGGTAACCCAATCGAGATTGCAGCCGTGGTCGTGTGGCGCGTCGAGGACACCGCGCAAGCGCTCTTCGACGTCGAGCAATATGAACTGTATGTGAGCATCCAGAGCGAGACCGCCGTGCGCCATGTCGCGAGCGGGTTCGCGTACGATGACGGCGAGCCGGACGAGGTGACGCTTCGCGGCGGCGGTGACCTGGTTGCCGACGCCTTGACGAAAGAGTTGCGGGAACGGCTGCAAAACGCGGGCGTGCACGTCGTAGAGGCGCGGTTGACCCACCTCGCGTACGCCCCGGAAATCGCGCAGGCGATGCTGCGGCGCCAGCAGGCGGAAGCCGTGATCGCGGCGCGTCGGCGGATCGTGCACGGCGCGGTGAGCATGGTCGAAATGGCGTTGCAGGAGATTTCCGAGAAGCACGTGGTGCAATTGGACGAGGAGCGAAAAGCCGCGATGGTTTCCAACCTGCTGGTTGTCCTCTGCGGGGAATCCGAGGCCCGGCCGGTGATCAACACGGGAACTCTATATAACTGATCCGCGTGCCAACACCGCACTGCCGTTTCCCACTCGAAAGCCCCGAGCCCGCCGGCCCGCGTCAATCGCGCCTCGCCGCCGGCGGCCGTTCGCGTCCTCATATCTCGAACTATATAACCCGTTTCGCCTCCCGCCTGGGCGACGGAGCGGCCTCCCATTGCGATCATGCCAGCTGACGACCGCAAATCCTTCCTGCTCCGCGTGGACCCAAAGCTCTGGGCGGACCTCGAGCGCTGGGCGGAAAGTGAGCTGCGCAGCGTGAACGGCCAGGTGGAGTTTATCCTGCGTGATGCCGTGCGTCGCCGGCAATCGAGCACCGCCGCGCATGCAGAATCCGAGAAGCCACGGAAACGGTAACTCGCCGCCAGGCCAGCGCAGAGCCCAGGAACCCAAGGCCGGATCGCCGCTATATACTCCGACGCTATATTTTACAGCGTTGTATATTGCGACGCTGTATACTTGTAGCCAGGCGCCGGCAATCAGCCGCCGACCCGACCACTGCCGCCGCTTTGCGCCGCGGCGAAGGCCAAGCCGCGCTGCAGCCCGCGCAACTCCGCGAGACCGCGCAGACGGCCAATCAGCGAATAACCCGGGCACGCCGGCGGCGGCTTGTTCAAATCGTCGAGCATCGTGTGCCCGTGATCCGGGCGCAGCGCGAGTCGCACATCGGAGCGCCCCGCCGCCCGGCGCGCCCGCAGCTCGTCGAGCAACGCGCTCATCACGGCCGGCATGTCCACACATCCGTCGAGGTGATCCGCCTCAAAAAAGACCCCGTTCGCCTCGTGCTGTACACTGCGCAGATGCACCGCGTGGATCCGCGGGCCCAACCGACGCACAATTCCGGGGAGATCATTATCGAGCCGCGCGCTGAGCGAGCCCGTGCAATAGCAAATGCCATTCGCGGGCACGTCGACCATCTCCGTGATTTCGCGCAGATGCTTTTCCGTCGAGGCAATCCGCGGCAGCCCCAATATAGGAAATGGCGGATCGTCCGGATGAATCGCCAAGCGCATGCCCGCCTCCATCGCCGCCGGAGTCACCGCCTCGAGGAACAGGCGCAGGTGCTCCTGTAGCTGCGCGACGGATATCTGGTGATACGCCGCGAGCAGCCGGCGCAGTCCGTCGAGCGAAAGGTTCAATCGCACGCCCGGGAAAAGATCGAGCGTCTGGTTGATGAAATCCGTGCGACCCGCCTCGTCCAGCGACTCCCAGTATATAGCCGCCGCGGCGCGCTCCGTGTCGGAGAAATCGCTCGCCGCCCCCGGGCGCTGCAGGCCGAACAAATCGAACGCCGCAAACTTCGCCGGCCCGTAACGCAACGCCTCGGTGCCGTCCGGCAGACGATACCGCAGATCCGTCCGGACCCAGTCGAGCACGGGCATGAAGTTGTATATAACGGTCCGGATGCCGGCAGCACCGAGTCGGCGGAGCGTCGTCGCGTAGTTTTGTATATGCTGCGCGAACGGACCGCTGCGCGCCTTGATCGCCTCGGACACCGGGACCGACTCGACCACGCTCCACTCCAGGCCCGCCGCGCGGATCGCGTCGCGACGACTGATGATCAGCTCCTCCGGCCAGGCCTCGCCGTAGGGGACTTCATATAGCGAAGTGAAAACCGAGGTGGCCCCGGTCTGCCGGATGTCGGCGAGCGTCACGGCGTCGGTCGGTCCGAACCACCGCAACGCCTCGTCCATCAGTTCCATTATATATTATATAGCCTATATACTGCGCAAGGCGCGTCAGACGCCGGAGAACGCCGAAAAACCGCCGTCGACCGGGATGATCGTGCCCGTGACAAAGGCGGACGCGTCACTGATGAGATAATGGAGAGTGCCGTGCAGCTCGGCGGTGGCGCCGAACCGTCCGAACGGAGTCTGATTGAGCACCTTCTGGCCGCGCTCCGTCGGGCTGCCGTCCTCTTTCAGGAGCAGGCGGCGGTTCTGATCGGCGATGAAAAATCCGGGAGCGATGGCGTTTACGCGCAGGCCGTCGCCGTGTTTGGTCGCCATTTCCACGGCGAGCCAGCGAGTGAAATTATCGATCGCGGCCTTCGCGGCGGAATAACCCACGACGCGCGTGATGGCGCGCATCGCGGCCATCGACGAAAAGTTGATCACGGTGCCGCGCGCCTGGGCGATCATCACCGAGGCGAAGATTTGCGTCGGCAATATAGTGCCGTCGAGATTCAGAGCCATCACCTGCCGGTACGCGGACATCTCCAAGTCCACGAATGATTTATCCGGTTGAATGGTCGCGCCCGGCTGATTGCCGCCGGCCGCGTTGATGAGAGCGTCGATGCGCCCGAATTTGGCGACGATCCCGTCGCGCGCTTTCTCGAGCGAAGCACGATCGAGGACGTCGCAGGAAAACGCGGCGGTCTCGCCGGACTTGGTATCCGCGAGGGCCTGGTCGAGTTTCGCCTGGTCGCGGCCGAGGAATACCACCCGCGCGCCTTGGGCGGCGAGATAGCGGGCGGCAGAGCCGGCGAGGACTCCCGTCGCGCCGGTGATGACGACGACGCGGCCGCGAATATTGAAGAGGGCGGAGGGTTCGGAATTCATGGGGGAGCGAAACGCTTGACGGAGAATCCGAACAGTTGCGTCCAACGCCACCGAAAAATCAGCGCCCGGTCGCTGGCAGCTCAGCCGACCCGCTTGCCCGGTCGCCGACCGCGCGTACGGGCGAGTGGTTGGCGCCCTGGGTCGCGGCAGCAGCGTTCGCCGCCGGTTGCCAAAAGCTTTCCGGGGGGCCGAGATAGCTCGGGCGCAGTCCGCCGAGATCGACGATGATTTTCTGCAGCACGACCGCCGGATCGACCATCCAGATGCGCAGCGTATGATAACCGGCGTTGCTTATAACGTGGTGTGACAGCGACGCGTGCGCGTTGTCTGTGACGGATTTGTCCCACGCGGGATTATGATTGTTCGCGGTATATCCACGCGGCACGAGCGTCATGACCTGCGGCGGCGCGTCGTCGACCGCGAGTGCATAGCGCACGGGGCGGTCGGGAATAAAGTTGAGGGTCGGCGCGGTGAGAACGGTCACGGCCGCATCGCCCGAATCGAATAGATATAACTGATATTCAACGCTGGGTGACCCGGGCCCCGGCGTTGCCGCCGGGGCATCGGTGGGCGCGTCGGCACGGAGCCCGGACAACGTGCGACCATAGTCGTCGACGCGGGTCCAATGCGCAGCGCCAACGTCCGTGCGTTTCATATAGTGTTCCGGCTCGATGGCGACGACGCCCTCGCTCTCGACGAAGCCTTCGAGCTGGGCGCGCGTCGGCGTGGCGGGGTTCACGGCGGTGACGTCAACGACGAAGCTTTCGGAGGCGCTGCCGATTGTGATCTCACCGCGGGCAGTTCCGGGCGGCACGTGGTCCCAGTTGATTCCCACCGAGAGCCGCGCGTCCGGACCAAGCGAGCCCTCCACCGCGCTGAGCTGGATCCACGGTGCGCTGGCGTGGGCGGAAAAGCGCACGGGCGCCGCGCCCCGATCATATAGTTCAATATAGTGTTCGCGGCGCGTATAGACATCGAACGCCGGCAGTCTGGAGCGCGCAGCGGGGAGCGTGGCGCCCTCGGGGACCACGCCGAGCGCGCCGGGGGCCGGGACCGTGATTTCCTGCAGCGGGATGGCATCGAGCGAATTTTTCGGCGGGTCCCTCCATGTAGTATATCCGAGGTGCGACTGATCCATGAAGTGATCCCATCGCCCGGCGCCGAGGCGATGGTTGAAGTCTGACATCAGGTCGAGGTCGCGCTGGAAGAGTGCGCGGACCTCGGCGGCGCGGGCATTGGTGCTCGCGCGCCCCTGCTGGGCGCCGAGTATATTGCGGCCCGCGGCGATATACAGCTCGTTGACGAGCGCGCTGGCCCGCACGGGAAAAAGAACGAGTTCATAAAACGCGTCCTGCGATGCCGCCGGCAGCGTCGCCGCGATCGCCGTCGCCCGCACCACGAGTGTCTGGAAATCCGCGAGGACGGTCTCCGCCTCGCGATAGTTTAGAAGACTATAGGTATCCGGCGCGAGAAGCTCGGGCTTCCTGCGGCCGTTATATTTCGCATATTTCGACACGATGTCGGCGATCTCGGCGGCGTGCTCCGGACCGAACTCGCGCGCGGCCCACTCGCGCGAGAAATCCCCGAGGTGCTCCGGTTGCCAGCGAGTGGGCGCCCAGGCGAGGTTGAGAAAAAATTCGGTGGGAAGTTCGTAGCCCTTGAAATGGCCGACGTTCACGATCCAAACGCGATCGGCTCCATATTGCGCGGCGAGCGACATCTGCTCCCAGACTTTCGGCAGCGGGTTCGCGTTGATCCACTGGTAGCTCCTCGGGCTGCCATGATAATCGAAGTGATAATAGATACCGGCGCCCCCCGCGCGGCGGCGCTCGGCCGCGGTCGGCAGCCGGCGGACATTGCCCCAATTGTCCTCGGCCCAAAGGAGGGTGACGTCATCGGGGGCGCGCATCCCGGCCTCATAATAATCCTGCACCTCTTTATATAGACACCATAATTGCGGCACCCGGGTCAGATCCGGGTTTATCTCTTCCCGGAGAATGGTGCGCTGGCGATCGACGATCTGCTCGAGC
This sequence comes from uncultured Verrucomicrobiae bacterium, assembly GCA_963800005.1. Lineage (GTDB taxonomy): Bacteria > Verrucomicrobiota > Verrucomicrobiia > Opitutales > Opitutaceae > CAWCZH01. The sequence goes on along the minus strand of CAWCZH010000006.1, from coordinate 1,117,061 downwards.
AGGGCGCGATTGGCGGGCGGGCCGCCGGGCGCCATCTCGGTATCGTTGGCGCCGCGCAACCCCATGGTGACAATGCTCTCGAAGTCGCGATTGCGGCGCACGCCGGCGCGCCAGAAGTCCTCGAGGAGCTTCGGCTCCTTCGCATAGTTCCACGTGCCGATGGTGCGGAGGTAGCGCCGGTCCCATTCCTTTTGCGCGCGCAGCATGGGTTCTTGATGCGACGTGCCCATCACGATACCATATTCGTCCGCGAGCGCGGCGTTGCGCGGGTCGTCCTCGTTGAACGCGTTATCCCACATGGCGGGCCAGAGATAATTTCCGCGCAGGCGGAGCAGGACCTCGAAGATGCGCCGATAGAACTCACTATTATAATTCGCGATGCCGCGAGGCCTGGGCGGGTCCGCACTCACCGGCACCTCGCCGAATTTCTCCCGCACCCAGCTGGTGAGATCCGGCGCCTCGTCGTTCAGAAAAATCCCGCGGTACTTCACCGCCGGCGACGGATGCACCACCCTGCCGGCCGCTATATACAACGCGTCGTGATGCGTGGCCGGAACATCCGCCCACCAGTACCAAGGGGAAACGCCGATCTGTTCCGATATATCATATATACCATAGATCGTGCCACGCTTGTCGCTGCCCGCGATGACCAGCGCCTGCCCCACGCCCGGCCACGGATCGCTGACCACCGTGGTGACCCACGACTCCCATTGCCCGGCGACGCCGGCGACGTCCAACTTGCCCGCGCGCACGAGTGCATCAATCGCCGGGCTGCGTCCGATCGTTCCGATCAACACCACGGGCCCCGGCCCCGCTGGTGGCGTTTCATGCAGGGTGGGTTCGCGTCCGGTCACTCGTGCAATATCCGCCTGCAGATCCGCCGCCGCGCGTCGCACGCCCGGCCAATCGCCCTGTTCTATATACAGCGGTGCGGCGGCGCCGGCCGCGACGAGTGGCATGTTGGCGGCCGCGGCCGCGAATCTGACCACTTTCGCTTCGCCAATTGCCGCGCCAACGGGGGCTGCTGTCAGCGCGAGGAGCAAGATGAAAGCGACCGCGGCGCGTCGCCCGGCGGCCCCGACCCCGAGCGACAATATATTAAATGAAAAGTTCATGTGAGGCGGGCATGAATCGGCAGGCCGACCATATAGCATGACGTATATAATATAGTGGACAGGGGGCGGCGGCCGGCGCGTGGGCGCGGCTGACGGGGGTGCCGGGAGTTTCCCCCGAAAGCGGACGCTGGCAAACGCCGGCGTGCTCTAATTATAGACCGCGGTTCCGGTTGACGCGGTCCGAGCGGTGGTGGCTCAATCGCACCGTTCCCCATCCTCCTCCTGTTCGGCGACTGCCGCCCTCTTCGCGGCGCGACGACGCCGACTTCGACCTCCCCCCAACCATGATCTCCCGCACGTTTCGTTTCCTGTTTTCAGTTGCCGGGCCGCTGCTCATGGCCACGTCTGCGTCGGAAGTTTCAGCGGCGGAATTATTTCGCGATCCCTCGCAGCCGGTGGAAGCGCGCGTGCAGGATCTGCTGGGACGTCTCACGTTGGAGGAAAAAGCGGGGCTTCTGAAAACCACTGCGACCGGCGTGCCGCGGCTGGGCATCCCGGATTACGACTGGTGGAGCGAGGGGTTGCACGGCGTCGCGCGGGCGGGAGTGGCGACGGTTTTTCCGCAGGCGATCGGGATGGCGGCGACGTGGGATCCGGTGTTGATCCAGCAGGTCGGCGACGTCATTTCGACGGAGGCGCGGGCGAAATATGAAGACGCGCAGCGGCAGGGAAATCACCAGCGATATTACGGGCTGACGTTCTGGTCCCCGAATATTAATATATTCCGCGACCCGCGGTGGGGGCGCGGACAGGAGACGTATGGCGAGGACCCGTTTCTCACGTCGCGCATCGGCGTGGCGTTCGTCCGTGGGATGCAGGGTGATGATCCGAATTACCTGAAGGTGGCGGCGTGCGCGAAGCACTTCGCGGTGCACAGCGGGCCCGAGGCGCTGCGGCATGCGTTCAACGTGGACCCGGATGAGCGGGACTTCCGCGAAACGTACTTGCCGGCGTTCGAGGCGCTCGTGCGCGAGGGACATGTCGAGGCGGTCATGACCGCATATAATTCCGTATATGGAAAGCCGGCCGCGATCAACCCGGTGCTCTATCATCTGCTATATAGCGAATGGGGCTTCGACGGCCATGTGGTGTCGGACTGCGGTGCGATCGCCGATCTATATAAGAGCTACAAGGTCGCGGCTGACGCGCCCGCCGCGGCGGCGCAGGCAGTGCATGCGGGGCTGTGCATCACGTGCGGCGCGGAAGGCGGACTGCTGGCCGCGGCCGTCCACGCGGGGGAGATCAGCGTGGCGGACATCGATGTTGCGCTCGGCAAGTTGATCCGCACGCAAATCCGGCTCGGGATGTTCGACCCACCGGAACGCGTTTCCTATAGCAAAATTCCGCTGAGCGAGAACGACTCGCCGGCGCATGCGCTCCTGGCGCGGCGCACGGCCGAGGAATCGATTGTGCTTTTGAAGAATGAAGGCGTGCTCCCGCTCAACCCGGCGAAGATCCGGCGCCTCGCGGTGGTGGGTCCGAATGCGGATGCGGTGACCGCGCTCGTCGGAAACTATAATGGCACGCCGAGTCATCCGGTGACCATCCTCGCTGGGCTGCGCAACCGCCTCGGCGCGGGCACGACGATCGACTATATCCAAGGCTGCGACTACCTCGGCAGCGCGCCGAGCCCGCAAACGCTGCCGGCCTCGGCGTTAAGCCACGGTGGGCAGCCGGGATTGCAGGCGGAATATTTCGACAACCCGAAGCTGGCCGGCCCGGCGAAGGTGACGCGCGTGGACACGCAGCTCGATTGGAATTGGGGCCAGGGGAATCCCGTGCCGAGCCTGCCGACAGAAAATCTTTCGGCGCGTTGGACGGGCCAGCTCACGGCGCCCGAGACCGGTGAGTATGTATTCACGGTGACGGCGGATAATGGGGTGAGGCTGACGCTCGAGGGCCGGGATATCGTGCGCATTTGGAACGAGGGGCCGACGGCGACGCGGACGGCGCGCGTCGCGCTGACGGCCGGGCGTGCGGTGCCGTTCAAGCTGGAATATTTTCATACAACGGGCAGCGGGTCGGTCGCGGTGCGTTGGGCTCTCGCGAAACCCGATGCGGGCTTTGATGCGACGGTGGCGCGGGTGCGGCGGGCGGATGCGATCATATACGTGGGAGGCCTGACGGCGGATCTCGAGGGCGAGGAGATGCCGGTGCATTATGAAGGCTTCGATGGCGGCGACCGCACGCGCATCGAGCTGCCGCGGATTCAGGAGCAGCTCCTGCAGGCGTTGCAAGGCACGGGCAAGCCGGTGATCTGCGTGCTGCTCAGCGGCAGTGCGACGGCGATTCCGTGGGAGGCGGAGCACGTGCCGGCGATTCTCGCGGGCTGGTATCCGGGCGAGGAGGGTGGCACGGCGATGGCGCGGATTCTTTTTGGTGATGTGAGTCCGGCGGGGCGGCTGCCGGTGACGTTTTACCGGAGCACGGCCGACCTGCCGGCGTTCGAGGATTATCGCATGGAGGGGCGCACCTATAGATACTTCAAGGGCCGCGCGCTATACACTTTCGGTCATGGCCTGAGCTATACGAAATTCGCCTATGCGCATCCGGTTGCAACGCGCGTGACGGATGCGGGAACGACGGCGCGCGTCGAGGTCAGCGTGACAAACGCGGGTGACGTCGACAGCGATGAGGTGGTGCAAGTCTATGCGAACGAGCCCGGCCCCGACGCCCGCGCGCTGCGTTCCCTGTGCGGGTTCACGCGCGTGCACCTGCGCGCCCACGAGCAGAAATCCGTGGCGGTCCCGATCCTCACGACCGCACTGCGCCGGTGGGATCTCGCCCAGCATCAATATAGTGTGCCGGCGGGAGCTTGGAAGTTTTCCGTGGGAGGAGCCAGCGATGAGCTGGCGGAGACAGTCACGCTTCAACTGGAATGAGAGCGCGGAAGGAGGATGGCATGGGCACCGGCGAAGACACTAATGGCATAGGATATTGCTGAAGAATGTTTAACGCTTAACTCTTAACGCCTGACGCTTAAGTATATAGTCAGCGTCCTGCGGCGCGCGGGAGGGCTCGCTTCGCGAGTATATATTCGAGCATATATGTCGGCTTGCCCGGCGCGTATATATAACCTTTCGCATCGCGCGGGAGAGAACGCTCATTGCGCGTATATACTTCCCGCTGGAGCGATCCTCTTTGCCTACGGACTGGACGCGGGCGGACGGTGGCGGAAGGCGTAGGGGGTGCCTCCGGCCTCGCGGCGGAAGGCGGTGCAGAAATACGCCACGCTCGAAAAACCACTCAGCTCGGCCACCACCGCAATCGACAACTCCGTCGTCGCCAACAAATGCCTCGCCCGCGCCAACCGCGCTTTCCGCAAATGCTCGTGCGGCGTCTCCCCGAGAAACTTTCGGAATCGAATCTCGAACAACGTCCGGGACATCGGCATTTCCCGCAACACGTCCTTCACCGTGATCCCATCACACGCGTGCTGCTTCATATAACGCAGCGCCCGCGCGATCCGCCCGTCCGGCACCGCCACCGCATCCGTCGACTGCCGCTCGACCACGCCGATCGGACCGACCAGCGTCGTGCGCACGCTCGAGGTCTTCCGGCGCATCAGCGCGTTCAGCAACTCCGCCGCCACAAAACCCGTGCGCCGCGCATTCGGCTGCACACTGCTCAACGGCGGCGTGCACAAATCGCAGAGCACCTCGTCGTTGTCCACGCCCACCACGGCGACCTCGTCCGGCACCGCGAGTCCCTGGCCGAGACACGCCTCGATCACCTGTTGCGCCCGGCCATCGTAACTCGCGAACACGCCGACGGGTTTCGGCAAACCGGCGAGCCAGCGCGAGAGCGCCTTGATCTCAGCATCGGAGCCGACGTTGCGGCCACGTTCGGGACGCAGACCGAAGCTCGCGCACCGCAGCTCGCGAGAGCGGGCGTGTTGCAAAAAATATTCTCCACGCTCGCGCGACCAGATGAAGCGCGGGTCGCCGCAATAGGCGAGCGACGCCAAGCCCTTTTCCTGCAGATGCGCAAACGCAGCCTCAGCCACTCCGCGGTTATCGATACGAACGCGGCGAAACTCCGAGCGGTTGCGCTCATCACTCACGTCAATCACGGGCAGACGCATCGCCTTCAGGTCGCGGGCGACACGCGCCGAATCCACGCGGGCAATCACACCGTCGCCGCGCCAGTCGCGAAACCAGCGAGGCAGCGACGTCCCGCGCGTGTGCTCCACGAGGCGGATGGCCCAGCGTCCGTGCTGCTGAATCCAGTCGTGTACGCCGTAGAGCAAATCGCGACCATAGCGGTTTGACGTCTCGATCAGCAGCGCAACCTGCCGCACGGGGACAACGCGGCGGCGTTTCATATAGCGCGCGGGGCGTTGCCGGACACTGCTGCCGCGCCCAAGCCGTACGCGAAAGATCGGGGAGAGGTAGATCGAAGCATCACGCCGCGGGACGCCGGGCGCTGGGACGCTGGCCGAGGGGTGTTAAAAAGCGAAATTTAAAAACGAAAGTTCACAGCCGAGCGCGGGCGCGAATCTGCTAGAATGCGCCTCCCCATGAAAAACTCCGAAACCCATTTCCCGAAAATCGGCCAGATCCCGTACGACGGTCCGCAGTCGAAGGACCCGCTCTCGTTTCGTCATTACAACCCGGCCGAGATGATCGATGGCAAATCGCTGAAGGATCACCTGCGTTTCTCGATCGCGTACTGGCATTCGTTTCGCGGGACGGGGGCGGATCCGTTCGGGCCGGGGACGATTGTGCGGCCGTGGGAACAGGGGGGCGATGCGTTGACCGTCGCGTTGCGTCGCATGGATGCGGCGTTTGAATTTTTCACGAAGATCCAGAGCCCGTTCTGGTGTTTTCACGACCGGGACATTGCGCCCGAGGGGGCGTCGCTCGCGGAATCGAATCGGAATCTCGACCGCCTCGTGGCGCACGCGAAGGAGTGGCAGGCGGAGACCGGCGTGAAGCTGCTCTGGGGCACGGCGAATCTCTTTTCCAATCCGCGCTATATGTGTGGTGCGGCGACGAATCCGGACGCGCAGGTTTTCGCCTATGCGGCGGCGCAGGTGAAGAAGGCGCTCGAGGTGACGCTCGAGCTTGGCGGCGAGAATTATGTATTTTGGGGCGGGCGTGAAGGATATGAGACGCTGCTCAACACGGACCTGAAGCGGGAGCAGGATCATCTCGGCGCGTTCATGCGCATGGCGGTGGAATATGCGCGGCAGATCGGCTTCAAGGGTCAGTTCCTGATCGAGCCGAAGCCGAAGGAGCCGACGAAGCACCAATATGATTTCGACGTGGCGACGGGCATTGCGTTCCTGCGCACGCAGGGGCTCGATCAAAGCTTCAAGTTTAATATAGAGACGAACCACGCCACGCTGGCGGGGCATTCGTTCCAGCATGAGATCGAGGTCGCGGCAGCCGCCGGGATGCTCGGGTCGATCGATGCGAACAGCGGCGACCCGCTGCTCGGCTGGGACACCGACCAGTTTAATACAGACGTGCGCGAGTTGACTCTCGCGATGGTGTCCATCCTGCGCGCGGGCGGGCTTGGGAGCGGCGGCTTTAACTTCGACGCGAAACTACGCCGGCCCTCGGTGGACTTGGAGGATTTGTTTTTCGCGCACATCGGCGGCATGGATGCGTATGCGCAGGCGTTCAAGATCGCGCGGCGGATTCTCGCGGACGGAGCGCTGACCCGCTTTGTCTCAGAGCGGTACGCGAGCTACGACTCCGGTTTCGGGCGCGAAATCGAAGCAGGAAAACTGACGCTCGCGGATCTCGAGAAAATCGCCCTCGCCGGCGGTGAGCCGAAGCTGCGCAGCGGCCGCCAGGAATACGCCGAGAACCTCCTCGCCAGCTATATATATTAGGCGGCCGAGGCGGACCGAAGAAGACCATCGTTATATACTCCGTCTGCCGCATGAGCTGCAGCAAAGGCGGTAGCACAGCCAGCACCAAAGACACAGCAAAAACAGAACGCTTAACTTTTAACTCTTAACGCCTAAGGCTTAAGTATATGGTCAGCGTTCTGCAGCGCGCGGAGATGCTAGCTTCGCGAGTATATATTTGGTGCATCGCGGCAACGCGAGCTATGTACAAGGCTATCGCTGGCTCCAGCCTCTGCGGAGGTAGCACCGAACGCGAGCTTACCACAGCCAGCAGCAAAGGCAGAACGCTTAACTTCAACTCTTAGCGCCTAACGCCTAAATATATAGTCAGCGCTCTGCGGCGGGCGGAGATGCTCGCTTCACGAAGTATATATCTGGCCCATCGCGCAAGGCGAGCTATGTACAAGGCTATCGCTGGCTCCAGCCTCTGCGGAGGTGGCACCGAAGGCCGATCTCACGCCAGCTCCGCCACGATCGCGTCCGTGCTGCGGAGGCGACCGAGGCGCGGGAATATATTTTCCACCACGTGCCGATGCACCGCTTCCGTACGCGCGGCCATTGCGTCCTCGACGAACACCTGCTGAAACCCACGCTCGTACGCATCGCGCGCGGTGGATTCCACGCCCATCGGGGTGGCGATACCGCCGAGGATGATCGTATCGATTTTCCGCCGACGAAGCTGACACTCCAGTTCGGTGCCGTAGAACGCGCCCCATTGCCGTTTGAGAATTGTGATATCGCCCGGCTGCGGCGAAATCTCCGGGACGAAGTTCGACCAGCCTGGCGCGGGCGAGGCACCTCCGGCGGGCTCATCGGTGATTGGAACGAGGCGATCCTTGTCGTCGAGAAAATCCACATGCACGAGAAACACCGTGCCGCCCGCGCGTCGGACGGCATCGCGGAGCCGGACAGCGTTCGCGACGACCGCGGCGCCTGGGCGAGGTTGCAGCGGCATCCCGACAATGCCGCGCTGAAGATCAATGAGAACGAGGGCCGTCGTGGCAGGCTTGAGATTAAGGGGAGACATGATGGATTATATATTTATATACAGGAACGGCAGCGGTTGACGACGCCACTTGTTGATGGAACCGAGCCCGGCGCCGAAGTGCCCGGCCGAGGACGAATGCGAGAGGATATAGGCGACGGCTCGGCGGATCGTGAAGGCCGCGCGAGATGGGTCCGTCGACGCTCACGGTAAATATATAATGCCGAAGCGGCGCTTGGGAACATCTCGCGCGCCAGCGCCACTATAAAGCGGGCGACGCCGCTTGGCCGGAGTCGCCGGCAACCCCGCGATAGAACACCTCAACCCATTCCCCACATGCCCGCAGGATCGAAGAGCAGCTACACAGCGAAGCAGAAACGCCAGGCGGAACACATCGAAAAGGGATATGAAAAGCGTGGCGTCGGCAAAGGCGAAGCGACGAAGCGCGCCTGGAAGACTGTGAACAAAACCTCTGGTGGCGGAAAAAAATCCGGATCGGCGGCGGGTCGAAGAAAATAAGCTGCGCCCTCCCCCGACTAATTCGCCGCGGGAAGTATAAAGTAAAACCGCGCCCCGCCCCCGGCGGGCGCGTCATGGCCGCAGAGGCCGCCCTGCAATTCTAGGAGCCGTTGCACGAGCGGCAGCCCGAAACCTCGCGCGGCGTTCAACGTGTGGAGGCTGTCGAAGGGTTGGTATAACCGGCCGAGTTTTTCCGCCGGGATACCGGGGCCGCTGTCCTGCAGCCAAGCCATGACCATGTTGCCGTGCATCTCGAATCCGAACTCGAGGCGCGGGTTCGGTCCCGCGTGGCGAAGGGCATTATCCAGCCATTGCCCCCAGATGCTTTCGATCCAGGCAGGGACGCCCACCACGGATGGCCAGGAGGCCGGCTCGGTGATCACGGCGCCGGCGGCCAGGAGCCGGCTTTCGAGCCGTTGGCGGGCCGCGAATATAATCGGACCGAGCGGCACGCGTTCCGGCGGCTTGGGCATCGAGGTGGCCTTCGCAAACGCGCTGAGCCGCTCGATGATCCGCGTTATATCATATGCGGAAGTCGTGATCCCACGCAGCACCTCTTCCTCCTGCAGGCCGGCATCGGCTAATATAATCTGCAACATTTCGCAGTTCGCGAAAATGGGCGTCAACGGCGAACGCAAATCATGGGTCATCCGTGTCGCCACACTCTGCAAATCACCGCGCAGACGGTGGTTCTCACGTCGCAATTGGTGCTCGGAAAACGCGCTGCGAAAGATTTCTGCGACTAGATCCGGTTTCTCCTGCGCGGGCCCGATCGCGCGGGCGCGAGGCTCGGCAGCAGCCTCGCCGAAATATAATATAACCGGAGAACTCCAACCCCGCGGCCCTCCGAGCGCGAACGCAGGATCGAGACCGCCCGGCGCCGGCTGCTCCACGACCCAGAGCGGACTCGCCAGGCCCAGAGCGCTATATACTTCAACGGCCTCGGCGAGCGTGGCGATGGTTTGCGCCGGCACGTCGGGAAACGCCTCGTCCGCAGCAGTGCGGGCAAGTTCCAAGTGCGGCGCAGCGAGGCCGATATATACAATCGAGACAGGGCCGGTGGGGCGCGGCGGCATCACTCGAGACCGAGCTTCTTGCGTTTCCTATATAGCGTAGCCTGGTCGATCCCGAGGATCTCGGCAGCCTGGATCATACTGGCAGTCTGCTCGAGAATCCGCCGGATATGTATTTCCTCGAGCCGGTCGATCGAGATCATCGCGCCGGCCCGCGCCTGCTCGATGCCATCATCGGATTTAGTAACGCCGCCGCGGAGTTCTGCGGGCAAATCGTTCGCCGTGACCTGTGGACCGTCGGCGAGGATGACCGCGCGCTCGATCGCGTTACGAAGTTCACGCAGGTTCCCGGGCCACGGGTAGAGGCGGATCGTGGCTGCCGCATCATCACTGAACGTCGTCGCGGGCCGGCCGCAGAGCGTGGCGAAGTGTGTCAGATAATGCGAAGCGAACCGCAGCAGGTCCCCGGGTCGCGCACGCAGCGGCGGAATTTCCACGGTGATTACATTGAGCCGATAATATAGGTCCTCGCGAAACGCGCCCTCGGCCACGCGTTTCTTCAGGTCGCGATTGGTGGCGGCGACAACGCGCACATCGGCGTGACGTGTAACGTTTTCGCCGACGCGTTCATATTCGCGCTCCTGCAGCAAACGGAGGAGCTTGGGCTGAATTTCCATCGGCAGGTCACCGATCTCGTCGAGAAACAAAGTGCCGCCGGAAGCCGCGCGGACTTTTCCCCAATGATCCTTCATGGCACCCGTGAAAGAGCCGCGCACGTGCCCGAAGAGCGTGCTCTCGAGCAGCTCCTTCGAAAGGGTCGGGCAGCTGACCGTGACAAACGGCTTGTCAGCGAGGTTGCTCTGCGCGTGGAGGGCGCGGGCGGCGACGCTCTTGCCCGTGCCGCTTTCGCCGAGGATCAGGACCGAGGCGGGGGTTTTCGCCGCGCGCAGGAGCACCTCCATCACGGCCTGCATTGCGGGCGTTTCAAAATCGAACAGCGGCTCTGGGCTTTGTGCTTTCGTGTCCCGCACCTCCTGCTCGAGCTGCTCGATCTGCCGTCCCATCTGGCTGAACTTTTGCACACGGGCCAGCACGGCGTGGAACTGCTCGCGCGTGAACGGCTTTTCCAGAAAATCGACCGCGCCACCATGAAGCGCACGCACGGCGCTCTTCACCGTGCCCTGCGCGGAGAACATCACCACGGGCAGATTCGGCCGGAGCTTTAATATCTGAGGCAGAACCAGCAGGCCGTTGTCGCGGCCCAGGTTCAGATCGAGCAGCGCCGCGTCAAACTTATCCTCGCGCAGCCGCGAGAGCGCGACCTCCGCATTGCCGGCCGTCTCGGCATAGTGACCCTCGTCCTCGATCAGGAGGCAGGTTGCTTCGCGGAAGATCTTGTCGTCGTCGATTACCAGGAAATCCATGAGAAAATATTTCGTATGCGCGCTTTATACTCAGTGGGGATATATATTTATATGGCGAATGTATATATAACGGCGGGCCGCCCGTCAGCGTGCGGCGGACAGGCGCAGCACAAAGGTGGCACCCTGCCCCGCGTCGCTCTCGCAGAACAGTTCCCCGCTCATCGCCGTGACGTGGCGCTTCGCGATGCTGAGCCCCAGTCCCGTCGACGGCTCGCCGCCGGTCGGCCGCGCGCTGAGCCGGCGATAGCGGACGAACATCTGCGCGCGGTCCGCATCATCAAATCCCGGCCCCTGGTCCCGCACCCGACACTCGCCCCAGCCATCGGGAGCGACGCCCACCTCGATCCAGATCGAGCGATCGAGCGGTGAAAATTTTACGGCGTTGGAAACGAGATTGTCTATAACCTGGTCGAGAGCGGTGCGATCGGCGCTCACCAGTGGCGCGTCGGGAGCATATTTCGCGTGGAACGTCAGCGACTTGCGCCGCGCCGACTCTGCATATCTCTCGACCGCTGAGGCGGCGGCCTCGACGAGTGACACTGGCTCGAGCTTGAACGTCAGCCCTCGATCGGCCGCGCTGTTCGCGAGGAATTCCTTCACGAACGAGAACATCTGGTCGGTCGCGTGAAGTATATTGGACGACATCCGCTCGAGCCGCGTGTCCTCGAGGGAAGTGGCACGGTCGTGCAGGAGTTGCGCGCTCATCTGCATGCCGCCCAAGTGATTCTTGAGATCGTGGGTGAGAATGCCGAGCAGCTCGTCGCGATCCTCCGCCAGTTGCTGGAGGCGGTCGCGGGCCTGCTTCAATGCTATATGCGTGCGAACGCGCGAGGCGAGTTCCGCCTGATTGAAAGGCTTGGTGACGTAATCGACGCCGCCGGCTTCCAAAGCACGGACTATAAATGTTTTCTCGTCGGCCGCCGAAAGAAATATAATCGGGATTTCGGCGAGCCGAGGTTGCGCCTGGATGCGGCGGCAAACCTCGAAACCATCCAGCCCCGGCATTAACACATCGAGCAGAACGAGGTCGGCCGGGTGCGCTGCGAGCCGGCGGAGCGCCTGTTCGCCGTCAGTCGCGGCCACAATATCATATCCAAGATTGCCGAGCATGGCGGCGAGCACCTGCACATTCGCTTCTTGGTCGTCAACGATGAGGATACGGGCGGGTGCACTGGAATTCATCAAGCGGTCTTCGCGGTCGGCGTTTTGGTGGAGTCTATATCTTTAATCAAAGATGGGAATTTATCCAGACGCTCGGCAATTCGTCCAATTGCATATATCTCGACTTCCTCGCTGAGCGCGGCCGCGTACGCGGCCAAGGCTGGTGACGCGGAGCGCAAACTCAAATCGGTGAGCAGTTTCGAAAATTGCCGGGCCTCGCTGAGCGCCCCGGATTCGCGCAACTTGACCCAGCGGGACGCTTCCAAACCGCGAAGGGTGCGGAGCAGCTCGTCGTCGCCAATGGCTTTCACTGCCGGCTCCGGATGAGGCGAGGTCGAAGCGGACAGCCTCGGGAACGGCGACTTGGAGTCGCCCTCGCCCACCCGTTCGCGAGGAACAGCGCGGCGTGGGAGAAACGCGGCGAATTCCTGAAACAATATATGACGTGTGAATGGCTTGCGCACGTACCCGGCAAAATGCCCGCGCACGGCGGACTGGTCATCGAGCAGGCTCGACGCGGTGACGGCGATGACGGGCAGGATTTCGCAGCCGGGAATTTTTTTGATTTCGCTGAGCGCGGAAGGGCCATCCATTTCGGGCATCCTTATATCCATTAGCACGAGATCTGGCCGAGACTCGCGCACGCGCTCGAGGGCCTCGCGGCCGTTGGTCGCGAACTGCATCTTGTGCTGCGTCCCCGCAAAAAATCCCGCGATCAGATCGCGGTTCACTGCGTTGTCATCAACGACGAGGATGGTCGACGGCTGCAGTGAATCGAAATCGACGGCGATATTTTCCTCAAGCTGTGGGTTTCCAGGGAGGCGGGCGGACAGGGGCAGTCCGGGAAATTCGAGGCGAAATATACTTCCGACCGCGATCTCGCTCTGCACGCGGATCCGGCCGCCCATGCGCTCGACGAGCCGTTTCACTATACTCAACCCGAGACCCGTCCCTTGCTGCTCCGAGGCGCGGCGGCTGTCGACCTGGACAAAGGGCTCGAAAATCTGGCGGTGCATTTCCGCGGGTATGCCGATCCCGGTGTCGGTGACCTCTGCATATAGCGTCCCGTGTGTGCGGAGCGCGCGGTCGGCCTCCCAGTTGAGACGGAGCGTGACCGAGCCCTTCTCGGTGAACTTCAGGGCATTTCCGATCAGGTTGACGAAGACCTGCCGCAGGCGCGAGCGGTCGATCATCACCGCAGGCGGCAACGTGGCGGGCAGCACCGTCTCGAAATGCAGTTCCTTCCGCGCGGCGTGCTGGGAAAAAACCGTGCGCAGGAAATCGGCGACCTCACGGAGATCCGTTGGCTCCGGATGCAGCTCGATCATACCCGCTTCGATTTTCGACAGGTCCAATATATCATTGATCAGCTGCAGCAGCGAAAGCGCGCTCTCGCGGATCGAGCGCGCATATTGCCGCATGCGGCCGGTGGCGGGTAGCTCGGCCGCGAGCAGGTCGCTGAACCCGAGAATCGCGTTCATCGGCGTACGGATCTCGTGGCTCATATTGGCGAGGAACGCGCTTTTCTCCTGCATCGCACGCTCGTTGCGCACGGCGTTTTCCGCGAGCCGGCGCGCGTCCTTCTCCTGCCGCAGCGAGATCGTCGCTATATACAATGCAAGCGCCCCCGCTCCGAGCGCGAAAATGCCGGCGCTCAGCGTCGTCACCAGCGAGCGTCGCGTCTCGGTGCCGGTCACCACGGTCTGCGCCGCAAACTGCTCCTCGGTCTGGCGGCGCATCTCGCCGATCGACGCGCGGATTTTTTCGGTCAGCGCGTTCGCATCGCTCTGGCGCACCAGGCCGAGCGCTATATTAAACCCATCATTCCCGCGGCGCGCCTCGATGGAACGCCGCAGCTCGGAAAACTTCAGCTCGGCGAGACCCTTCAGTTCGAGGATCGCATCGAGTTGCCGAGGTTGCGGCGCCGCAAGTTGCGCGAGCTGGTCGAAGTCTCCAGGCAATGCCTGGCTCACCGTCTGAAAATGCGCGGCGTAGCGTTCTTCGCCGGTCAACAGGAATCCGCGCTGGCTTGAGTCAGCATCCTGCAGGCGGTCCAGCACATCATCCAGAGCGAGCCGGAATTGTCCCGTCGCAGACCGCGCCTGAATGGCGCTATCGAGCTGCGTCCACGCGATGACACTCACTACGACGCCGCCAATGGTCAGCGCGATCCAAGCGGTCACCAGCGGCAGAAAAAGTCGCGGGCTCGCGGTCATTCGGAGCCCTTATCTAGGCACGAAAGCTGGACCACGCAACCCTTTGCGGCGGGTTGCCGACCACGGCGGAGAAATATACCGTTCGACTTAGACCGGCGGCCGGCCGCGGATCAGGCGAATCAGGATCAGGATAATCGCAACCACGAGCAGAATGTGGATGAAACCGCCCATCGTATAGGAAGACACCAGCCCGAGAAGCCAGGCGACGATGAGGATGATGGCAATTGTTTCTAACATATATAGACGGGGGAGGCTAAGGTTGACGGGCGGAGTTGGAAATCGGGCGAGACCGGCTAGGCAGCCGCGGCAATATGAAAAGAATCCTGCGCGGGCATTCCCGCCCCGGGCTCCACGGCAACAATCCGCTCCGCCCCGACATGGAGAAATATATGAAATATAATGGAGAGGGCGGCCGCGTTTTCCGCCTCTATACAGAGCAGCGTGCGGCCCTCGAGCAGCGTGCCCTCGAGATTAGAACTCTGCTCGCCGGTGAGACCGCAGAGCTCCAGGCCCTCGCGCAGCGTCCGGACAGATTTTTTTTCACCGCAGAATATTTTATAGCTGAGCGCGCCCGCGACGACCGCGTGCTCGGCACCGGAGCTCAGCTCGACTTCGGTCGATCCCGTGAGCCAGCACGGGACGCTATTCGGAACGAGGAGCTTTGGATGGATGGCCGTGACCGCGTCCAATGCCATGCCGGCACGGCGGATTCGGCTGAGAGTGAGATCGGCGTGCAGCCGGGAGTTGGCTGACGCGAAGACCAAGGCGTGGGGCATAGAGAGCGGCGCGGGACGGCGGAATAAAGCGCGGAACGGAATGCTCACGCGCGCCGGCACGGAAGCTTGAGCCATTCCCGCCGGCGGCGGCAGTTCACAAATTTTTGATATGTGGTCAGTTACCGTCGAATATAGTCTAATTGTTCATGCGGGCGGATCGGCATTTACTTGCACAGTGCATGGTTGCTGTGAGCGCCCATGCGCGATGCATGGCCCCACCGCCCCGTCGTCCAGAGTCAACGCCGGAAGCGTTCGCAGAAGTACCTACCTTAATTTGTCTTACCCTCGGGGCGCTTCGCCCGATATATCCGTTAACTCCGCGATTGAACCTGACTGGCGCTTATCCCCGGGTGAACAGGACGCCGCTCCGGCAGGGAGCGACGTGGCGCCGCTATTGCGTCGCACTCACGTTCGCACTCGGCCTGGCGGCTGCATCCGCGCGGGCAGAAGTCGCCGTCCCGGCGCACGCCGAGCCCACCACCGTCATCGTCGGCGCCGCATCCGATTCAGCGCCGCAATCCTATCTCTCCGACGACGGCGAGCTCGAGGGATTTTCGGTCGAGCTGCTCAACGCAGTCGCACGCGTCATGAATCTGAAACTGCAGCGCGTCGTGCTGCCGAGTTCGACCATCCATGAGGATTTCGTGCACGGGAAATTCGACCTGCTGCTCTCGTATGGACAGACCGCGGTGCGCGAGGAATTCGCTGATTTCACCGTCCCTTATCTGACGCTTCCCGGCACGTTGTTCGTTCGCCGCCACGAAAACCCCGTGCAAGTGCTCGCCGACCTCGATCATCGCAACGTCGCGCTCATCGGCCAGGGCTCGACCGGCGAAAGTTTTCTCAAGGCCCGCGGTATCGGAACGCATATATACTATGCGGGGAATGCGTCGCAGGCGCTGCAATGGGTGCAGGAAGGACGGGTCGACGCGGCGTTCGTCGCCCGCCTGACCGCGCTGTCGATCATCGAGGGGCGAAAACTGAGCAACGTCGTGCAGCTCGACGTCAACATTCAGGAATTTGATATACGCGATTGTTTCGCGGTTCATAAAGGCAACTCCGTGCTGCTGGCGCGGTTGAACGAGGGGCTCGCGATCCTGCATCGCACCGGTGAATTCGACGCCCTCTATAGGAAATGGTACCGGCGCTTCGACGTCACCCCGGGCGTCACGCGCGAGCAGTTCACGATCTATATAGCGGCGTCCCTCGCGCTGGGCCTGGTCATCGCGCTGCGGGGCTGGCTGCGGCAGCGGTCGCTGCGCCTCGGGTACGCCCGGCAGGCGGGCGAACTCGCGGAGAAAGAGGAGCTGCTGCGCGCGCTATATGAAAACATTCCCGTGGCGATCTGCGTCGTGGAGGATGGTCGCGATGGCCACCGCCTGCTCGCGATCAACCGGCGCGCCGGGCAGCTGTTCGAGCTTTCGATCGAGGCGGCTTCCGGGCGGAAGTTGCAGGAGCTGAACTTCAGCCCGGACTGGTCGGCGCATCTCAACGAGGCATTGCGTCACTGGCCGGCCGGCAGCGACCTCGTTCGCGAGGAACACACGCTGGTCGAGAGCCGTCGCGTTATAGTAATGACGCTCGTGCCCCTCGCGCCTGGTGCGAACGGCCTCCGCCGCGTTTGCGTGCTCACCGAGGATATAACGGAACGCCGCCAGTTCGACGAGGAACTCGCCCAGACACGCAAGCTGCGGGCCGTCGGGGAAATGGTCGGCGGCATTGCACACGAATTCAACAACCTGCTCACGCCGGTGATGCTGAAGACCAGCGAGCTGCAGTTGAACCGAGTCGATGATACACCGCTCCAACAGGATCTTACTATAATAGTAATGGCCGTGCAGCGTGCCGCGGAACTCACGCGCCGGCTGCTGACGTTCGGGCGTCGCAGCCAGACGCGCGCGGAGGCGATCATGCTGAAGAACGTCGTGACCGGCGCGTTCGATCTGCTGCGGCCCACGATGGACCGGCGCCTGATCTGGGACAATGCCGTGCCCACGGGACTCTCGCCCTTGTTCTTCAATGCGACGGATCTCAACCAGATCCTGGTCAACCTCCTGCTGAACGCGCGCGACACCCTCGAGGACAAAATCGCCGCGCTGCCGCCGCCGACATGGCATCCCAATATAAAGGTGGAGGCCGTGCAATTGCCGGCCGAGGCGGTCGCCGCGCCCCGCAATAAATCCGACCGCCCACTGCTCGGCTGGCAGCGCCTCACCGTCAGCGACAACGGCCTAGGCATCACGCCAGCGGCGCGCGAGCGCATCTTCGAACCGTTCTATACAACGAAAGTGGTGGGACGTGGCACCGGGCTCGGGCTGGCCACAGTCTGGCATTTGACGACTGAGGCCGGCGGTCGCGTCGAGGTGGAATCCGTCGCCGGCGAAAGCACGAGCTTCCATGTTTTTCTTCCCGTGTGGGGCCTGCCGCCGCCACCGCCGCTGCGCATCCCCTCGCGAGGCCGGCCTGTGGCCGTGAGCGGGAAAGGACGCATCCTCGTCGTCGAGGACGAGGAACTCGTTGCCCTCACGATCGTGGGCGCGCTGCAGCGGAACGGCTACCAGGTGCATCATATACCAGATGGCCTGCTGGCTTGGGAACACCTCGTGCCGCGCCTGGCGGAATATGATTTGCTGCTCCTCGATGTGAATCTGCCCGGGCTGGATGGAATCGAGATCGCACGACGCACCCGCGGCGCAAGTTTTTCGGGACCGATTCTGATCGCGAGCGGGCGTCTCACCGCTTCGCAACTGCAGGCCCTCGCACAGCTTCAGGTCAGCCGGGTCCTCGCGAAACCCTTTGATCTGCCCGAATTTTTGACCGCCATTCGCGAGTGCCTCGGCCCGGCCTAAGCGCGGCTTTGCGGGTGGGGGGACGAGGGGTGGGCTGCGGGGCTGTCCTAAACCGGCGGGCCCGCGCTATTGTCTATATACAAGGCGCGCGGATGCTTCTTCCCTCCGCCGCACCGAGCTGTCCCCGCCCCTGCCCATGAAAAAATCACCCCTCAAACTATTCGTTATATTCTGCCTCGCGGCTGGCATGCTGTTCGCGCAGGGCAAGAAGAAGCGCGACGCAAGCGGTCACGTTGACCTGTCGAGCGAGCTGCCGCCCGACGCGCATCACCTGAATCTCGGAGACGCCGCCCCGGATTTTTCGCTGAAGAGCGTCGACGGCAAAGTATATACGCTCGCCGATTTCAAGGACGCCCCGGTACTGATGGTCGTGTTCCTCTCGAACCATTGCCCGTATTCGCACGCGGCTGAAACCCGCCTGCTGCCGCTGGTTGCCGAGATGAAGTCGCGCGGCCTGGCGGTTGTGTCAATCAACCCGAACAACCCCGACGGCGTCGATATCGGCGAATTGGGATATAGTAAATATAACGACAGCTACGACGAGATGAAACTCTATGCGAAGGAGGAGGGTTTCACATTTCCTTATTTATATGATGGCGACACGCAGCAGACCGCAAAAAATTACGGCTGCCTCGCGACGCCTCACGTTTTCCTCTTCGACCAGCAGCGGAAGCTTCGCTATTCGGGCCGCGTGGACGACTCACGCTTCGCCGATCCGGCGACGGTGAAATCGTTCGATGCCCGCAATGCCGTGGTCGAGATGCTGGCGGGCCGTCCAGTGACTGTGGCAACGACACCCGTCGTCGGGTGCTCGACGAAATGGATGTCGAATAAGGCGGAAATCGCGCAGCTCGACCAACGGTGGAATAATACACCGATCAAGGTCGACACGATCGATGCCGCGGGGGTCGCGAAGCTGGCGCAAAATCCCACGAATAAATTCCGGCTCGTCAACGTCTGGGCCACGTGGTGCGCCCCGTGCGTCGCGGAATTTCCCGGGCTCGTCTCGCTCTCGCGCCGGCTGGGCAATCGCGATTTCGAGTTGATCACGATCAGCATGGACGACCCGAAGCTTGAGATGTCGGTGAAGAAATTCCTCGAGAAGCAGCATGCCGCCTCGCCCAACCGCGTGCAGCGCCAGGTCGAGAGCGAGGGCCGCAAGACCAACAATTATATATATACCGAGGCGAACACCGACGGGTTGATCAAGTCGCTGGATCCCGAGTGGCCGGGCCCGCTGCCGCACACGGTGGTCATCGCCCCGGGCGGGAAAATCGTGTACCGCCACAATGGCCCGGTTGATATATCGGAACTGCAGGCGAAGATCCTGACGGAGCTCGGGCCTTACTATAAATAGTTCGCCGGCCGTCGCGGCTCCCGTGCGCGCGGCTGAGAGAAAGCCGCCCCGCTGTATGCTCGTCGCGCCGGGGCCGGCGGCGTCGGCGAGAAATTCGCGCCAACCGGAGGTCGCGCTTGCCTGCTGCCCGCGCGTCCCATCAACGTCGGCGTGAACCCCTTGTGAGCGCTCCCATTTCTCCCCTCGGCTTCGGCATCATCGGCGTGGGCATGATTGCCGATTTTCACGCGCAGGCGATCGCGCACGCGGTCGGCGCACGGCTCGTCGGCGTCGCCACGCGCAACGGCGACAGCGCACGCGCGTTCGCCGCCAAGCACGGCGTGCCTTTCGCCACGACGAGTGTGGCTGAGCTGGTGGCGCGGCCGGACATCTCCGCGATATGTATAACGACGCCGAGCGGAGCGCACCTCGAGCCGGCACTCGCGGCCATCCGCGCGGGCAAGCATGTCGTCATCGAGAAGCCGCTCGAAATCACGACAACCCGGGCGGACGAGATCCTCGCGGCGGCCGCCTCTGCGGGCGTCAAGATCTCACCGATTTTCCAAGCGCGCTTCGGCGCGGGCGCGCGGCGCGTGCACGAGGCGGTCGCGTCGGGCCGGCTCGGCCGCATCGTCCTCGCGAGCGCTTATATAAAGTGGCACCGCCGCGCGGATTATTATACTGGCTGGAAGGGCACGCTCGCCCTCGACGGCGGCGGGGCGCTGATCAACCAGGCGATCCACGCGATCGACCTCCTGCAGTGGTTCGCCGGTGTCCCAGAAGCGGTGTTCTGCTGGAAAACGCGACGCGTGCATCTCGGGATCGAGGCGGAGGATACCGCCTGCGCCACGCTCCGTTTTCCTGACGGTGCACTGGGAACGATCGAAGCCACGACAGCCGCGTGGCCAGGATGGGGGCGTCGGATCGAGATCGCCGGGGCGTCCGGCTCAGTCGCGCTCGAGGACGACTATATAGCGAAGTGGGATTTTCGCGTCCCGGCTCCCGAGGATGACGCCATCCGCGCCGGCAAGGGAGACGCGCAGATGCGCTCCGGCTCCGGCGACCCCGGGGCCATTAGTTTTCACGGTCACCTTCGGCAGATCCAGGACCTGATCGATTCCATTCGCGAAAATCGCGCGGTTGCGATTGATGGCCGCGAAGCTCGAAAAACCGTTGCCCTCATCGAGGCTCTATATAACTCCGCCGCTGCCGGCACCCCGGTCACGCTCCCTTGAATATATATACTCCGACCCAGTCCGACCTGCCCTGGTGGCGCACCTTCTCGCGCGATCACTGGTTCGTCTTCATCGTCGCCTCGCTCGCGTGGTTTTTTGACTGCATGGACCAGCAGTTTTTCAACCTCGCCCGCGACAGTGCGATGTTCGACCTGCTGCCGGACAAGCGCCTCGTCACGGAATATGCTCCCTATACAACCTCCGTGTTCCTGCTCGGCTGGGCGCTCGGCGGACTGGTGCTCGGCGCGCTCGGGGATCAATATGGACGCGCGCGCATCCTGACTTACTCGATCATGCTCTATGCGGTAAGCACCGGGTTAAGCGCGCTCTCGACCGGCTTCACCGACTTTTGTATATATCGTTTTCTCACCGGCACCGGGGTCGGCGGCGTCTTCGGCCTGGCGGTGGCTCTGGTAGCGGATTCCGTACCCGACCAATCCCGCGCGCCTGCCCTCGGGATGCTCCAGTCGCTTTCCACGTGGGGCAATATAACGGCCGCGCTCGTCGGCATGGGCCTCGGCGCGATGACGGTGATTCCGTTCGGGCTCAAGTCTTGGCAGGCCATGTTTCTCGTCGGCGCGGTGCCCGCGTTCTTCAGCGTCTTCGTGCTGCGCAAACTTCGCGAGCCGCAGAAATGGGTCGCCGCCCGCGCCGCCGGCGCGCGAACCGGCGTGAAGTTCGGTTCCTATTCCGTGCTGCTGTCCCATCCGCGCTGGCGGAGGCATGCTTGGTTCGGGCTCATCGCGTGCAGCGCGGGCATTATTGGCCTATGGGGGATCGGCAATTTTCACCCACGCATCGTCGGCTCGATTGTGGAATCGCGCTTCGCCGCCGAACACCTCACGCCCGCGGCGCTCGCGCAGAAGAAAACCTGGTGGACGTCCATTGCGCTGCTCACGCAGAACATCGGCGGGTTCTTCGGGATGTTTTCCCTCGCGAAGCTGGCGCAGGTCAAGGGCCGGCGCATCGCCTTCGCACTCGCGCTCGTCCTCTCGTTTCTCTCAACCGTGCTCGTCTTCGAATGGATGCGCACGTTCCGGGATATATTCTGGATGATGCCGCTGATGGGCTTCGGCCAGCTGTCCGTTTTCGGAGTGTACGCTGTATACTTGCCCGAACTTTTTCCGACGAGCCTTCGTAGCACCGGCACGAGCTTTTGCTATAACGTCGGACGCGTCGTGGCGGCGACCGCGCCGTTCACCATCGGACGCATCACCAAAAGTCTCGGCGGCAACGTCGAGGGTTTCCGCACCGCGGGGCTGTGGGTCAGCGGCGTTCTCCTGCTCGGCATCGCTGTGCTGCCGCTGCTGCCGGAAACGAAGGACCAGCCGCTTCCGTCCGAGTGAACCGCGTGCGGCGCGCGCACGGACTTTTTACGAACGGCCCGAGCTTCGCTTATTGATTTCGGTCCGTGCCGAATCGAGCCGCGCGCGTTCCGCGGCAGTGAGGCTGCTGAAGCCGGACTGGGCGATCTTGTCGAGCAGCGCATCGACCTCTGCCATCGAAGCGGCTCCCAGAGCCTTCTCGCGGGCACCGGCACCCGCGGGCCGATTTGCCCCGGAGGGTGCCGCCGCGCGACGACGCGGCAGCCGCATCACCGGCAGTGAGAAATGACCGAGCTCGTGGCGGACGAATAGATACGCAAAACCCGTCGAGACCCAGAGGATGAACAGTTCCCGCGGGTTGTGATAGGCCACGGCACTGAGCGAGAAGATACCGACGAGGATGACGGCCATCCAGCGCGCGAGGACGTTGAAGAAAATCGGGACGTCCGGGTAAAACGTCGCGAACGCCACGAACACCGCCAGCGTGCCGGTCTCGCCGGCGAGCGCACCCGGCCACCACCGCGCACCGAGGAGCGAAACGATCGGTGCGACCATATATATCCCTATATATAGTCCGAAGAATCTCCGGCGACCGAGCACCTTTTCCACCTCGCGGCCGAACCAGGCCAGCATGGCCATATCAATCGCGAAGTTCAGCGTGGGCTGGTTCACGAGGCCATACGTGAACACCCGCCAGACCTGCCCGGCGAGCACCTGCGGCACGGTGAAATCCAGCCAGCCAACAGGCGCGGTCATGTCGAAGCCCATCAGGAGGCTCGTCGCGATCATCGAGGTAACCAGCAGGGCCACGAGGAAATGCGCGGCATAAACGGGATAACCGCGAAAGTATAGAAGCGGACGATGCTCCTCGGAAGATCCGTACCCGTATATCATAAGTTCATTGCAGCTGAATCACCCATGCGCCGCGATGTTCTTCTCGCAAGCCGACGTGCGGAATTCCTTCGCGACTGCGCGCGCGGGAATGCGTGCGACTCGGGAATTTGCGAACGCCGGGCGGCGAAAAGACACGTCGTTTGCCATGGCTCAAGTTGCTTGCGTGGGACCGGGACCAGAGGGGTTGGTTGCGTGTATGTCCGCGGAGCCCGACCATAAGGCGCTCAACCCAGCGCGAAAACCGGCCGGCAACGCGGTATGATGATTCAGCTTCGGAAAGCGCTCCGAAAAAATCTTCAGCCCGGCGAACGGACGTTCCGCCAAGGCATTCTCCAGCAGCGTCAGGTCGCCCGTCATCGACAGCGAATCCTTCATCCCGACCCCGAGAAACAAGCGGGCCGGCAGTCGCGGGTGCCGCTGACGGAACTGCTGCGCCTGGAGCAGCACCGCCCGGTTGTCCCACCAAATCGACGGGGCGCTCGCCAGGTAATGAGTAAAAAGACGCCGCGAACGAAAGAGAGCAAAGAGCACGAAGAGCGAGCCGAGGGAATGCCCGCCGATCCCGCTGTATCCATTTATTGGATACCGACGATGCAGTTCCGGGACAAGGGCGCGCTCGAGGAATTTCAGGAATGGCTCCGCGCCCCCGCTGCCCGGCATGTCGCCGTGCTCCGTCGGTGTATAGTCGCGACCGCGGCGGTTTTGCGTGCTGCCGTAGCCCGCGCCGTACCCGGCACCGACGAGCAGCAGCGGCTGGATCTGACGCCGACGTCGGAGCGCTCTATATTCCTCGAGCGCCGGGGAAAACTGATTGTCCCCATCGAGAAAGAGCATCAGCGGCCACGGACCCGGGTCGCGCGCGGGGTCCGGCGCCGCTATATAGATTGTATATTCCGTCCCGGTCTCCGGCGAAAGTAGCTGGAACGTTTGCGGCATGGTCGGGCGGCGATCTCAGCGCTCCAGCGCCTTTCGTTCAAGGTTTCGCGCCGGGCGCCGCGGACGGCGTAGGCGTGGGCGTCGGTGCGGCGGCACCACCATTCGCACCCCGCGCGAACCGCCCCCGGCGTTCAGGATCCGGCCCGAGCCGCGCCGGCGCCTCCGTGGGCAACTGGTCGCGGCACAACTCCAGAATCTCAATCGTCGAGAGACCCGTCTGCGCGGCTTCATTGGTCGAAACCTCCGGCGCTTCTTCCATCGGCTTGACCGCCACCGCACCGACGAGCTCGCGCGGCTTGGCCGAGCCCCCGCCTTGATTGAGAAGTTCCGAAATCGCCTTTCGCGCGAATGCCGGATTTTTCGTGTGCGCATACGCATAGGCCGCGAGCCGCGGACCACTCTGGCCCGTGATTACATATTGCGCGTCGCCACCCTCCGTGCCCGTCGCCTGGTCGCGCGTGAGAACTTCCGCGGGCGCCGCACCGATCCGACAATATTGCAGCCAAGCCTTCGCGAAATCCGGCCGCCCCAGCAACGGCACCAATTCAAACATCACCTCGGCCCCGCCCTGGATCGTCGCGAGATTATAACTCACCGGCACCGAGCCTTTCGTGAGCGGGTCGCGGATCGCGGTCAACTGGCCCGTCGCTATATCATATCCCACGGTCATGCTCCCGCCACCTTTCAGCGGCCCGATGCCGCCACCGGGAAGATCGGGATTAAGACCGTTCAGTTGTCCGCTCTCGAGCCAGAAGGGCATTTTCACAATGCCATTCACACCGGCGAGAATCCGATCGCGCCAGCGCACATCACCGGTCCGCTCCCACTCCGTCATCCAATTCCCCGCGAGCGCAAACCAGTCCGGGCCGATGCGCAGCCGCGCCGCGAACACTGGCTCGCCCGGCACTGGCGGCTCCGCCTCGCGCATCGGATCGTAACGCGCAATCGCCACGTCGGACGTCGTCGTCGCCCGCATCAAATCACCCGTGCGCTCGTCCGTCGTCATATAGTAATATATACGCCAGTGCGCCGCCTGGCTGACCCGCGCCTCCTTCGCACCGTCACCCCACTTGATTACATTGTGACGCGAACCGAGCCCGGCCATCGGCCCGAGATGATATACATCGGTCTCGCTCGTGTTGCGCGTGTGCGCCTCCGCGAGACGGAAAAGATCGGCGCGGCCCGTGCGTAGGAAACTATACCAAAGCCACAACGGCGCCCCCAGCTCAGTGTTGTCCCACGCGTGCCCACCCCAATCATAATGCCACTCATGCCGCGGCGCGGAATAGGAATGCATGAAATCCCCAAACTGCCAGAAGCCATACCAATCCCGCTCATCGACCTGCCTTTCATAAAACGACAGCACCGAGTCGAGGCCGTCCTCCACCTTGCGCTCGAACGCGGTGTCGCGGAGCGGCAGGCTCCAGACCCCGAACACACCGGTCTGGTGTATATACTCCGGTGAGGCGACGAGCAGCGGAAATTTTTCGCCAACCTGCGCCCACTGTGCCACCGTCGCACGCGCCGGCAGCTGCGCCGAAGGATATAAGGTCAGCTCACTCGTGCGCGCCACGCCGAAGGCGGTGCTCAGCCCTGGTTGGACGTCCTCATAGGAAGCGAGCAGGCCGTGCGCCTTTATATCATAATGCCGCAGGTCCATCTCCGGGCCATCGGGCGACCACAGCCAGGCGGTGAGCTCGGCACTCGCAGTGCTCGCGTGGTCGACTTCCAACGAGCCGGGAAACGATTGCCAGAAATTTTTCACGCTGACGCCGAGGCCACCGGTGAGGTCTGACACGCCGGCAAATCCCGCGGCGCGTTTTCCGGCGACGGAGAAGAGCCACGTGCTCCGTGGATTCGTCCGCTTCACGATCGTGAAGCCGTCGGGGTTGGCTTGGATTAACTTGAAGTCGTCCCACACCGCATTCTGCGCAAAGCCACCGCGGCCGGTGAACGGCTCACCCGTTTCTTGCGCGACACTGCCGCCGCCGGGTTGCAACGGCTCCGACCACACGCCACCGGACTCACCCCCGAAACGCACGCTGCGATTCGCCGGCGAATCGCGCAGCGGAACGGCGAACTGCACGCCGAGCCCGCGGATGAAATCCTTCTCCTGATCCCCGTCGAAAATGATCGTATGCACCAGCCGCACCGACGTTTCTCCGGCATAAAAATAGAGTCGCACCGTGAACGGCAGCCACTCGCGGCCGGACTTCTCGCCGACGTGCACGCCCTCGCAACGCACGACCGCCCGCACGGGGCCGGATTGTTCGACGGTCACCTTGCGGATCGCGCTGCTATATCTTTCGCGGGGCGGCGAATCCTCAGGAGTCGTCTCCGGCCCATTCTGCAATATACAAATGAGAGCACCGGAGCCCGCGACTTCCCGGCCACCGACCGTCATCGATTCGATCAGGTTTTTTCCGTTGAGCGGCAAGACACATTGCAACGCGCCGGTATCAACGAGCACGGATTTCGCGCTCGGTACGACGCGCAGTGTCGCCGCGGGATTCGCCGGCGCCGTGGCTACTGGCGCGAGCTGGAACGGTCCCGCGGTGCCGGCCGGTGCGACGGTTGCGAGGCCGGAGATTTTCACGGAGCCATCGGGCCAGTACGCGAGCGGCCAGCTCTGCACCGGCAAAGTCTTTCCAGATGCGGTTAGCGTAAATGCCTGGTCCCGCGTCACCGCACCCTGCGGCCACGGCACTCCGAAACTCACGCCCGCATCCACCGCCGGCGGCGCGCGGTCGAGCCAGTTGACCGCCACGTCCGCGCGGACCGTCGTCAGCAAGGGGGCCAAGCCCCAGAGGGCAAAGGCAATACGAAGATATATAGTCCGCATAAAAAAACAGGGGTGTTGAGGGGTTTTACATCCGGGCGCGACGGCGGCGGGAGGGTAGCCTGCCAGACGCGGCAGAAAGAATTTCGATGCTTTGCCTGCCCGAAAAGCCAATGCGCGCCGGAAATGATATAGCGCCGCAGCAGCAGCGCGACGTCCCGCCACCGCGGATCCGGAGAGCCGCCTGACACGCCGCGCCTCTCAGCCGCCTCCAACATCGAGGTACTCGTGCGCAGCGACCCATCGAACGGGGTACCGACTCGAACGATGAACGTGCTGTATCCATATTTTGGATACAGCCGGTCCCACGGCTGCGCGGACGCACGCGGCCATCGCCGCTGCCCCAATCATATAGCGGGCAACCGCGGCGGCTATTTCTTCGCGGGAGCGAGCGCGCGGAGCCACTGCCCGCCGTAGATCCGGTAGGTTTCCATGCCATTCGGCCCGAGAGTCGCAGTCACTTTCGCGGTGACCTGGTCTTGCAGCGCGCGCAGTTGTGCCGTGCGGTCGGCGGGCGAAAGCGTGCTGTCCGCCCGGATCGCACTCGCCTGCTGCGTGGCATCCTGCTGCACCGAAGCCACCTGCTCGGCGGCCGTGATCGGCAGCTGGAGCCGGTTCACGAGGCGGTTGAGCAACGAGTAATCCGGATTCATCGCCTGTTGAAAATCCGCGCCGCGACTTGCACCGAGCGCCACCGTCACCTGCGCGTCCATCGCCGCCTCGGCGATGCGTCGCGCCTCCGCCTGCTCTGGCGGCAGATTCGCGGCCGCGGATGGAAACTGATTTTGGAACGCTTGATATAACGGAAAGATGGCGCGGAATTCCGCCTCGGTGGCGTCAAACGGCACCAGTGTATTGCGCAACTGCGCCGACTCGGGTGTCGCCCGCATCATGAAATCGGCCAGCTGGTCCGGCGGCAAAATCTTGCTGAGGTCGCTCTGCATCGCCTGCGAGAGCGCCGCGAGTTGCTCCCGATCCGCATTTGTCATCGTCCGCCCATTGTTCGTCGCTGCATATATCTTCGAGAGGCCCTGGCCATAGGCGACGGTCGCATCATATACCGGGCCGATCTTCGCCATGTCGATGCTGCCGATCTGAAGCCGGAGAATCGCCTCCTCGTCCTCGGAGTCGGCGAAGACCGCGCCGAGATTTCCGCCAAGCAGATCGCGCATCATGGCGGTCTCATCGATCTGGAGCTTCTGCATCTCGGGCGCGATCTTCTCGGCCGCGTTCGCGTCGGTCAGCTTTCCCCAAAACGTATCCGACTCGTTCGCCTGCCGGATCGCGAGCCGCCGCACATCGAAGCGCTCGTCGACAAGCGTCGCGATGATCCGGCGCACGAGGGACGGCGGGAATCCCGCCGCGCGCAGGTTCGCGACCGTCGCGTGAAGATCGCCCGAGCCCAGCCGTGACCAGGGCGTGATCGCACCGGCGGCGTCGCCGGATTTTTTCGCACCGGCGCTCCCGGCCACTTTTGCCGTCTCGGTCCCGACCGCTGCGGCCGACTCGGTGCCGCTCGGCGCGCGCATCGCCGTCGAGGACGCGTTCCCCAGGCGCAGCCACACCGCGAGCAGCACGACGTTCGCGATGACCGACAGGACCAAAAGCAGGCGGGCGGCTTTCATCAATACCTCAATGCTTGACTGGAGCCGGGGCTGGTGGACGCAGCAGCGTGGCGATCCAGCCGCCGGCGGTCTGTTGATATACCGCAAGGCCGGCGGGGCCGAGCGTGGCGCCGAGGCGGGCGTTGGCTTCCGCGCCGAGTGCGCTGAGTTGCGCGGCGCGAGTGTCGGGTGCCAGCGAGGCATCGGCGCGCACGGCCGAGGCGCGGGTGGATATATCTTTTTGCACGGCGACGATGTCGGCGGTCGCGGAGTCGGGCAGTCCCAGCCGCGACACCACGGCGTTCGCCTGTATATAGGTCGAGTCGGTCTTCAGCTTGAAATCCGCGAGGCGGTCCGGCGGCAGCACGGCCCCGAGTTCGCTGAGCATCGCCGGCTGGGCGCTGACCCACTGCTGGCGCTGGTCGGCGTTCATGAGCGAGGGGTCGCCCATCTTCTCCACATAGCCCTGCACGACTTGGAATATATTGCGATATTCGTCCTCGCTGGGCGCGAACGCGGCGAGCTGGGTTTTCAGCAGCGACGCGGTCGGGCTCGAGTGCAGGCGATATTGATATAACTCGTCGGGCGTCAGCAGCGCCGCGAGGTCCGCGTTTTTCTCCTGGTCGAGCAGCGCGAGCTTCTCGCGATCCTCGGGCAGCAATATATTATTCGACGCGTTGCGAACCTGCCGCACCAGCTCGTCGTAGTCCGAGTTGAGCCGATCGAGCGCGCTCATCTTCGCGAGCGGCAGGTTACCATTGCGGCGCACGAATTCCTCGCGCGCGAAATCGGACGCGCCGGCGTCCGGGCCCAGCAGCTGGTCAAGTGCGGCCTTTTCGTCGCGCGCGAGCTTCTGCCGCGCCGCGACGACTGCGGCCCCCTGCGCCGAAGCGTATATATTCCCATGCCACCAGGGAAACGCGGCGATCTGCAGGGCGATCTCGTGATGCCCGGCGGCGAACTGGTCGCGGATCAGGACGGCGAGGATCGCGCGTTGCAGGGAGACCGGATACCCCGCGGCGCGGAGCCGGGCGAGCGTCTCGGCGGGGGTGCCAGCACTCACCTGCTCCCAGCTCTGCGCGCTAATCGGGACGGGCTGGCTTGCGCTGGGCGCCGCGAGCGTGGCGTCACTCCCGGATTGCACGGCTATATGATGTGAGCGCCGAACGATGCCCCAGCCGATCGCGATATTGGCAAGGAGCGAGGCCAATATCAGCCACGAGAGCGTTCTCATTTTAATATATCCGCGCGCACTTCACCGTTGCCTCGTATATAGCAAAAAGCGCGAATGCGGTCCGGGGTGGCGGTAACGATCCTCGATCCACCGCGAAGCTGCCGCGGCCCCGGCGAATTGTCGAGCGCCCGTTGGCTGCGTGGCAACCACGGGACGACGGGAGCAGAATAATTTCCGGTGCGATTTCTTCGGCGGCGGCCATTGTATGGTGCCAGCCATATGGTTGCCGACGATGCCGAACTTCTCCGCCGTTACGCCCGTGAAAGGTCCCATGAGGCCTTCAACGAGCTCGCGCGCCGGCACCTCGCCCTCGTTTATCATAGCGCTCTCCGCCAACTCGGCGACGAACGCGCGGCGGCCGAAGACGTCTCCCAACAAGTATTTATCCGCCTCGCCCAGCGCGCCGAATCGCTCCAGCACCACCGCAGCCTCGCGGGCTGGCTGCACACCACCACCCGCTTCGTTGCGAGCGAAACGCGCCGCACGGAATGGCGCCGACGCAACCGCGAGCAACACGCGCTCATGAGGGCCGACGAAACCGCCAGCCCGAGCACCGGCTCCGCCACCGAGTCCAGCCCGACGCTGCGTCCCTTGCTCGACGCCGCTCTCGGCGAACTGCGCGCCGCGGATCGCGAGGCGCTGCTCCTGCGATTTTTCTCGGGGCTATCGTTTCAGGAACTCGGCGATCGCATCGGCACGAGCGAAAACGCCGCGCGCATGCGCGTGGAACGCGCCCTCGAGCGCCTGCGTCGCCGGCTCGCACACCGCCGCGTCACCTCCACGGCCGCTGCTCTCGCACTCGCCCTCGGCACGGAGGCCGCAGCCGCAATTCCCCCGCATCTTTTTTCGGCCGTCACCGCCGCCGCCCTCGCCACCGCGATCGCACCCGGGAGCGGCCTCCTCGCCACCCTCAAAGTTATATACTCGATGTCCTCTGGAAAAATCGCCCTCACCACCGCTGCCGTGCTCCTCGCCGGCGGCGGCGTTCTCACCTGGCAGCAGCGCGAGGCAAACCGCGAGCTCCGCGCCGAAAACACGGCGCTGCGCGGCAATATAGTTTCGCTGAAATCGCTGACTGACGAAAACGAATCGCTGCGCCGCGAGCAGGCGAACACGCTCGAGCAGGAACACCGCGACCAGGCGGAACTGGGACGCGTCCGCGGCGAGCTCGCAGCGCATCAAAAGGCCGCCGCCGCCTACCTCGCCCACCAGCGCGCAGGCACAAACACGACGAACCCGGCCGCAGCGGCGAATAAACTTTCGCCCGGCATGGTCCCGGTCGAAGTCATGTCCAACGCCGGACGCGACGCGCCCAGCTCTGCGGCTCAGACATTATTGTGGGCGACCCAGCGGGGCGACATCGACCTGGCCGCGAGCCTGTTGACCTTCAACCCGGCGGACCGCTCGAAGATGGAAGCGTTCATCGCGTCGCTCCCGCCGGAGGTCCGAGCGCAATATGATACGCCGGAAAAGATGATGGCGTTTGTGATCTCGGGCAGCCCCCGCCCACTCGCTGGCGTCCAACTCGTGGACCAGACGCAACCGGACCCGGATAGCGTCGTGCAGCATGTGAAGATCCAATATCAAAACGGCGAGACGGTCTCAGAGGAGATTAACTTTCACCGTGCGGCGGACGGCTGGCAGCAGGTGGTCTCGCCGACGATGGTCGACCGCGCCATCGCGTATTTCAAAGCGCGCTCCTAAGCCGGCGACGACAGCGCAGGCGCGTGTAGTTATTTTTTGGATACACGCGGACCGGAAGCGAAACAGCGGCGGCGGGACTGCGGCAGGGCTGAAACGGCGACCGGGACTGGCCCGCGGGCGTTCGCCGGTGCCTCCCCGGACCATGCCGCGTTGTATATATCGGTTACGATCAACCGGCGGGAAATATATACATCGGCGTGAGCGGGGGAGCTCCTCGTGTTCTCTCCCCGATACAGTATATGCCCCGCGGCCCGGAGTGCCGTCGCGAAGCGCAGCGAGCGGGGGCGTCTTGTATTCACGATCTGGATACAACCGCTTCCCGCCATTTCGGCTTGTGGCTGCGCTATACATCGGATGTGCGCCAAGGTCGCCGCGGATCGCCCGGGCGGATCCCGGCAGTAAGGGAAACGCCTCGGCGCGAATGGAAAACGACTGCGGCGGCGGGTCGTGTCCTAATTGGAATCGGCGGCGCTATTAAATCGTTACACCCCGTTTCGTTCACCCTGTCCCGTCAGTCCGTTTCGATTTACCCGCATGCACGCCACGTTTCCCCGCCGCGCTTTTCTCAAAGCTGCCTCGCTCCTGCCGCTCGCTGCGGCCACGGGCCTCGGCCTCCGAGGCATCTCCTCCGCCGCTGCCGCCGTCCAACCCGTCCAACGCGTGGGCGGACCCTACCTCAAGGTCTCGCTCAACGCGTACTCGTTCGCGAAGATGCTGAACGATCATATGCTCGGACGCGGCGCCGGCATCAGCCTCGTCCAACTGGCCGAGTTCTGCGCGAAAACCAACTTCGACGGCTTCGATGCCACCGGATATTATTTCTCCGGCTATCGCGACCGGAAGCTGCCTGATGATAAAACGATCTTCGAACTGAAGCGCCGCGCGTTCGACCTCGGGCTCGGCATCAGCGGCACGGGAGTCGGCGACAACCTGACGGTGGCGGACAAGGCCGCACGCGCCAAGGACGTCCAATGGATCAAGGATTGGGCGGAGGTCGCCGCGAAGATGGGTGCGCCGGTGCTGCGCGTTTTCGCCGACACTCAGATGCGTGCGCAAACGTGGCAGAGCGTTTCCAAGGGCGCCACCCGCGACCAGGTGGAAGAGTGGATCGCGGCCGATATCCGCGAGTGCGCCGACCACGCTGCGAAATATGGTGTGATCATCGGCGTGCAGAACCACGGCGATTTTCTCAAGACGGCCGACGAGCTGATCGCGTTGGTGAAACGGGTCGATTCGCCGTGGTGCGGCGCGATCGTTGACACGGGATATTTCAAGGCCGCCGACCCGTACGCCGAGATGGCAAAGGCGGCACCGTACGCCGTCAACTGGCAGGTGAAACAAAGCCCCTTCGGCGTGGAAAAGGAAGCCGAGGCGCCGACCGATTTGATCAAGCTGCTGAAGATCGTGCGCGCCTCCGGCTATCGCGGCTACCTGCCGATCGAGACGCTCTCGCCCCGCGGCGGCGGCGCTTACGACCCCTATACAGTCGTCCCGAAATTCCTCGCCGAACTCCGCCAGGCCATCGCCGCCACCGCCAACGTCACCGCCTGATTCATAATTATGAAATATATTCTCGCGTCGTTCCTGGGCCTGGCCGCCCTCCTCTCCGCCTCCGGTGCCGTCGAGGAGGCGATCGATTCCCGCTTCAAACCCACCGTCCCCGATCCCGCAATGGGCGACTGGCAAGGCACGCCTGGCTACGTCGCGCAGGTCCTGCCCACCGATGGCGGGAAATATGAAGTGCATGTGTTTCACGCCTTCGACGTCCCGAACGACAAGCCGCTCGCGACGCTCACCGGCGAAAAATCCGGTGGCGCGATTGCGCTCCAGGGCGGCGGCTGGACCGGCACGATCGCTGGCGCGCACCTGCGGGCGAGCAAGGGCAGCGAAAACTTTGACCTGCAACATGTGACGCGCACGCCTCCGACGCTCGGAGCGAAACCGCCCGCGGGCGCGGTCGTGCTGTTCGACGGCAAAAGCCTCGACGCCTGGGCCGACAAGAAAGGGAAGGAGTGGCTCGTCGAGGGTGGACCGGCACCGTGGAAAGTCGTCGACGGCGGGATCCTCGAGGTCGTCCCGGGCACGGGCGGCGGGATCATCTCGCACCAGCGCTTCGGTGACTGTCACGTGCACGTGGAATTTCGCACGCTCGGCTACCCGAGCAACAGCGGCGTTTTTCTCGAGACGCGTTACGAGGCGAATATAAACGAGACCTACGGTAAGCTCGATGGCACCCCGAATGCCGGCTTCGACAATTGCACGCCCGCCGGCGACACGCCGAAGATCCGCGCCACGCGGCCGCCGCTGGAATGGCAGACGTTTGATATAGACTTCACCGCCCCGCGTTTTGATGCGCAGGGCAAGAAGACGGCTGACGCGACTGCGACCGTGCTCTTCAATGGCGTGAAGATATATGATGCCCAGAAGCTCGGCCCCGTGAAGGGCGCCGCCGGCCGGCTCGGCGAGGCGCCGACCGGTCCGCTGATGCTGCAGGAACACGGGATGCCCGTGCAGTTCCGCAATATCTGGGTCGTGCCCGCCTCGAGCTGACCGGTTCGCATTTCATATAGCCGCCCCGCGCCCGCCGGGGCGGCGGCATCGCCGGAAATCTTTCGGTGACGTCTGTCCCAATTTTGCCGGCCTGCGCTATTAATATAAACAGCGCCGCACCCCGGCGAATACCCAAACGCCGGCGCCGCGCCGCCTCTCGAGCGGAGTTCGCTCGCCCAACAAAAAACCCCATGAGTCATTACCGTATCCTTGGTCGTCCCCTCGCGACGATCTGCCTCGCGAGCCTGGCGACGAGTGCCGCCCTGGCACAAGCCACCTCGGGTTCCCCGAGCGAGGAACCCGTCCGCCTTTCGGACTTCAGCGTGACCAGCACGCCCGTCACCGGCTATGTCGCGTCCGAGTCGACCACCGGCACGCGCGTCGCCACGAAAATCGCCGACCTTCCCTTCGTGGTGAATGTCATCACGAGTGATTTCATGAAGGACTTCGATTTCTTCGACGTCACTTCGGACATGGCCTACACGAGTTCGCTGAGTGGCGTGGACAGCCAGGGCAACTTCAACCTGCGCGGCTTCACGGCCTCGTTTTATTTATGGAACGGCTTCTACCGCCTCGGCCTCGTCGACCGTGCCAATATAGAGCGCATCGAGGTGATCAAGGGCAACAATGCCGCGATCTATGGCCAGACAACTCCGTCCGGCATGTTGAATATAGTAACGAAGCAGCCGTTCGCGACGCCGACTGAAAACCTCGAGTTCACCGTCGGCAGCGAGGACCTCCGCCGCTTCGAGGCCGATATAAACACGCCGCTCGGCTCGCTCGGGAAGGTGAACTTCGCCAACCGGCTCGATGTCGCCGGCCTCGATCGGACCTACGACAATCCCTATTCCTGGCTTCATACACGGCTGCTTTCGGATGCGTTTCGGATTCGCATCGGCTCCGACACGAGCCTGCTGACCCTCGTGGAATGGTCGAAGCGCACGGGCGATCCCGTCACCGGCGAGCAGATGTTTGTATATAATTCCGTGACGAAAGCCTATACCGGCGCGCTCGCGCCCGTGGGCCTGGCGCGCTTTAGCCAGGGCGGCCCCAACGCCGTCGCCAACCGCGAGCTCACCAGCGTCAACGAGATCTTCGAAACGCGGCTGAATGATATATTCTCTCTGCGCGTCGCCGGCTACGGCTATGCCCGCCATGCGTATAACTTTGATACAGCGGAAAGCACGCAATATGATCCCGCGCTCAACCAGGTGGTCGGTATCTCGACCAAGCCCGTCCGCGATACATTGAACGAGGACGGCGGGGCGCTGCAGGCGGACCTGCTCGCACACTGGTCGCTGTTTAATAATGCGATCCAGAACAAGACGCTGCTGACATTCGACTACTCGCAGAACTGGCGGTACCGCATCCAACGCCAGGTGCCGGACAGTGTGACGATCACAAGCACCCGCAGCCTGGCGGCGCCGGACTATACATTTCCCGACGTGAATCTGTTCACGATCGTGACTCGCAAGGACAAGGTCCGCTGGGACACCGATGGCGTTTTCCTCAGCGACCAGGCAACGATGCTCAACGGCCGGCTGCTTGCGTTCGCGGGCCTCCGCTTCGACAACGTGGGTTATAACCTCAACTTTGGAAATCAATATAACACGAAGGCTCCGTACGCTTTGAAAACGGCGGGACAGGTGCAGCATTTCCATGATGACGCGCTCGACCCGCAGCTCGGGTTTAATTTCAAGCTCACGAAGACGCTCGCGGCCTACAGCAGCTATAGTAATTCGTTTTTCCCGAACGCCCAGAACGCGAAGCTCGGAAACCCGCCGCTCGGCAACCAGCACGGCCGCGGCTGGGACTATGGCATCAAGGCCTCGCTTCTGAAGGAGCGCCTCATCTTCACGCTCGGCGGTTACTATGTAAACCAGAACGGCCTGAAGGTGACTGTCCTCGAGCCGGATGGCTCGACCGACACCGAGCCGGCCGGCAGCCAAAACTCGAAGGGGCTCGAATTTGATTCGAGCTACCAGGTCGCGGATGACATTGCGGTGCTCGCCGGCTACGGCTATGTCAACGCCCGCATCACCCGCAACGGCAACGACCCCGCTGCCGTC
Source organism: uncultured Verrucomicrobiae bacterium (assembly GCA_963800005.1). Lineage (GTDB taxonomy): Bacteria > Verrucomicrobiota > Verrucomicrobiia > Opitutales > Opitutaceae > CAWCZH01. Next base: position 1,081,417 of record CAWCZH010000006.1, on the reverse strand, counting down.
GGACTGCGCCCCCAGGGCATCCCCGTCGACAATGGCTATATAGCGCTGAAATATGATCTGCAGCGTCTCCACCTCACGGGACTTTCCGTCAACGCCGGCTTCACCTATGATGGCATTTCCTATCCGGAGTCGAACAACAGCACGCTCGCCCTCAAGCGCATCCGCCTGCCGGAATATTATCTCTTCAACGCCGGCGTGAACTATCAATGGACGCAGCTGGTCGGTGGTTTGAAGCTGACGCACCGCGTCCGCTTCAGCGTCAAAAACGCCCTCAATCGCGAATACGCGGATGTGAACCTCAGTCCAGGTGACGAGCGTGGTTTCTTCTTCAGCTACACCCTGATCCGTTAATCTCCCCGCAACCCGCGAAAAAGACCGTACCAATCCAGCCGCGCTGCGCTATTACCTAGATATAGGATATATCCATTCTCCACCGCTTCCTGCTTCCTCAATCACCTCATGAAAAAAATAACACTCCCCGGCGTTTCCCTCGCCCTGCTGATCGGGCTCACCACCCTCCCCACCCATGCCGCCGCGGCGGATGGTCCCAAGGCCAAGCTGTTTGCGAAATATGATACGAACAAGAATGGCGTGATCGATGGCGACGAGATCGCCGCGCTGCGCAAGGACTTCGCCGCTGACCCGAAGGGCGAGCTCGCCCGGTTTGATACCAATCACGACGGCCAGCTCGATGATGCGGAGATCGCCGCGATCAAGCCGCCCGGGGGCGGCGCCAAAAAGGGCGGCGAAAAGAAGGCCAAGAAGTCGAGCACGACCGACGCCGACGCCTCGGCCGCGCCGACGCCGACACCCGCCACCCCCGCAAAATAATCCGTCCTGCGCGAGATCGACGCTGATTGATAATGCCCAACCGGTCGCTTAATATAGCGATGGAAATGCAATCGTCGACGGATCAGGACAGCCAGAAGCGGCTGATGGCGCTGATGACGCGCCATCAGCGCCAGATTTTCTCGTATATATATACACTCGTGCCGCGGCGGCACGACGCGGAGGATCTGCTGCAGGAGACGAGCCTGGTCATCTGCGAGAAGTTTCACGAATTCCGCGCCGGCACGGATTTCGTGGCGTGGGCCTGCCAGATCGCCTGGTGGCGCGTCCGTTATTCGCGTCAGAAATTTGCTCGCTCGAAAGTCGTCTTCGACCAGGATGTGCTCGATGCGGTCGCGCAGACTGCGAGTGCGTTGGCGCCGGAACTCGACCACCGGCACGAGGCCCTCGCCCAGTGCCTGCGCAAATTACACGCGCGCGACCGTGAGCTTGTCCTCACCCGCTACGAGCCCGGCCTAGGCGTTGAGGAAGCCGCGCGACGTTCCGGCCGCTCGATGGACGCTGCCTATAAAGCGTTGAATCGCATTCGCAAATCCCTCTTCGATTGTGTCTCGCACCAGCTGGCAGTGGAGGACGGATCATGAATCTGACCGACGCCGAAATCCTCGAGCTCAATATACTTTGTGGAGCGGTGGTCGATGGAACGCTGACGGATGCGCAGCGCGAGAGATTGTCCGAGTGGCTGCGCGGCTCGGAGGATGCCAGGACTTTTTATGTGCGGGCGCTCGCGCAATCAGCGAGTCTGCACACGTATGCGGCGGAGATGCAGTCCGAGCCCGGCAACCGGATGGACCGGCCGGCCCGCCCGGCGGTTATATATTGGATCTTCGGTTCGCTCGCGGCGGCCGCCGTGCTGGCTTTTGGATTGTGGGTGACGACGAACTCGCGCGCGACGGCGGAGGCGGCCCGCAAGACGGAATATGTTGCGCGTCTCACCGGGACAAAAGGTTCAGAATGGGCGCGTCATGCTCAGCCGCTCGCCACGGGCGACCGGTTGCAGCGGGGTCAGCGTCTGGACCTGGCGAAGGGCCGCGCCGAGATCATGTTCGACTCCGGTGCACGCGTGGTGCTCGAGGGGCCGGCTTCGCTTGATTTGAACTCGGCGTGGGATTCCACGCTGCGGCGCGGCACGATCACGGCCATGGTACCGCCGGAGGCGATCGGCTTCCGTATATCAAATCGCTCAGTCGAGGTTGTCGATCTCGGCACCGAGTTCACGATGATTGCTGAGGCCAGTGGCGCGGCGGAAGTGCTGGTGTTGAAGGGTGAGGTCGAGGCTGCGCCGCGCGATGGAAGCGATCCGGACTCGATCCTGTTGAAGCAAAATGAATCGCGGCGCTTCGCGCAGACGGGCGTCTCCGTGGTCGGCGACAGCGCGGAAAAAATTGCGCACTTCAACCAGCCGATCGACTTCGACCGGTTCGCGCAGCCGACGCACTATATACATTGGTCATTCGACGAGAACGCGGGGGATCGCGTGGCCGCGGATAGCCTTGGGCAGCGGCGTGGCACGTTCGACCTGAAGCTCGAGCAGCCGCTCGCGGGAAATTTTTCGGCCGTGCACGTCGCCGGCCACAACGGAAAGGCCCTGGCGTTCGATGGTCACCTCGTGGCCCGAGCGCCGTTTCCCGGGCTCTCCGGCACGACGCCACACACGGTCGCGTTCTGGGTGCAGGTGCCGGTGGATGCGCAACTCTCCGATGCGATGGCGATGGTCGCGTGGGGAACCTCCTTGAAAAAGCTGAGCGCCCGCCCGGTTCATATAAACTGGAATCGCAGTCCGAATGAGGGACCGCTCGGCGCGTTGCGCACGGATTTCGGCGGCGGCTCAGCGATGGGGATGACTTCGCTGCGGGACGGGCGCTGGCATCACGTGGCCGTCGTCTTCGTGCCCGGCGCCGACGACACGCTCCCACCACAGGTGCGTCAATATATAGACGGCCGCCTGGAGAGCAGCACGATCGTGCCCGGCAAGGTCCGCGGCCCGGCCGTATCTGAGAATTCACTCGTCACCGACACGCTCTGGCTCGGTTGCCGGCTCGGGCCAAGCGGGCCGCGTCTCGACCGCTTTCGCGGCCAGCTGGATGAACTCTTCATCGCGGATCGCGCGCTCGAGCCGAACGAAATCGTGAACCTTATGAAGGAAAACCGGCCGCTGCCCGCGGATGCGGTGGCCCGCCTGCCCTGACGGCCGCGGGCGGCGTTGTATATTTCATAATTATTAACCCCATGTCTCCCCGCCTGTCCCTTCCCGGCCGCGTGCTCGGCCTCCTGCTGGTGCTCACGGCCGCCCGCCTGGCCGCGGCCGACGATTCAACGCTGCCCGTGCGCAAGGTTCTCTATTTCACCAAGTGCTCGAACTTCGAGCATAGCGTCGTGCGCGAGCGCAACGGGCGCCCGAGCTGGTCCGAGCAGGTGTTCACCGGCCTCGGCCCGAAACATCATATCGAGTTCACGTACTCGAAGGACGGCAGCCTCTTCACGCCGGAGTACCTCGCGCAGTTCGATGCGTTTATATTCTATACGAGCGGCGACCTGCTCGCTCCCGGCAAGGACGGCAACCCGCCCATGACGCCGGCCGGCAAGGCCGCATTGCTCCAAGCCATTCGCAATGGCAAGGGCTTCGTCGGCATCCACTCGGCCGCGGATACGTTTCATAGTGGCGAGACGGCCGAGACGGACACCAACCGCGCGCGTGACTGGCGCTACCGTTCGCTCGGCGAAAAGGCCGATCCCTATATACGCATGCTCGGGGGTGAATTGATCATCCACGACAAACAGCAGGTCGCAAGGGCGCGCGTGGTCGACCCGAGGTTCCCCGGCTTCTCCGGCCTCGGGCACGAGGTCCAGTGGATGGAGGAATGGTACTCAATGACGGAATTCGCTCCGGACATGCACGTCATCCTCGTCACCGAAACCTCCGGAATGTCTGGGCCGCCCTATCAACGGCCTGATTATCCGGATACGTGGGCGCGGATGGAGGGCAAGGGCCGCGTTTTCTTCACGGCCCTCGGACATCGTGAGGACACGTGGGCGGAGCCGGAATTCCAAGGAATCATATTCGGCGGACTCGATTGGGCCCTGGGGCGCGTCGACGCCGATCTGACGCCGAATCTCAAGCAGGTTGCACCGGGATATAATCAACTTCCGCCCATCTCGGCGCCCGTCGCGGGCCTGCCGAAAGGCGCGGACCCGGCCAGCGGCCTGAAGACTCCTTTCGACAAGCATCCCCTCGGCAACTGAGGCGGCGGGATTTATATATATATAGTTATATATAGCTATATAACTCCTGATCCCTCGGTCGCCGCGGTCGCGCCTGCCGCGCGACGACCGCCCCTTTCTTAACCCCGTCACCCTATGAATCTCCGATTTGCCAGTCTTGTTCTTCTCGCCTGTGGTTGCGCTGCAGTGTCCAGCCCCGCCCGGGCCGACGACGCGCCCAAGCGTCCGCATATCCTGGGCATTTCCCACGCTGCGTTCTACGTCAGCGATATGGCCAAGGCGCGTGCCTTTTATGAAGGCTTCCTCGGCTACCAGGTCCCGTTCACGCTGCCGCGCAAGGATGGCGAGCTGGTCTGGATCAAGATCAACGACCATCAGACGATCGAGCTCTTCCCCGGATCCGAAATGCCGGCAGATGGCGACCGCCTTTATCATATAGCGCTGGAGGTCGATGACGCCGAGGCGATGCGCGTTTACCTCGCCTCGAAGGGCGTGAAGGTTCCGGACAAGACGTCCGTCGGCAAAATCGGCAACGCGAATTATTTTATCCGCGACCCGAATGGCAACACGGTTGAGATCGTGCAGTATCTTCCGCAGAGCTGGACCGTGCGTGAGAAGGGAAAGTTTATGCCCGACACCCGCATTTCGGTTCATATACCGCACGTGGGCGTCATGGTCGGCCAGCTCGACGAGTCGATGAAGTTCTACGGCGACATTCTTGGTTTTAAGGAAATCTGGCGCGGCAGTTCCAGCGGGCGCGTCCTGAACTGGGTGAATATGCAGGTGCCGGACGGCACGGATTACCTCGAGTTCATGCTCTACGGCGAAAAGCCCACCATCGATCGCATGCACACGCTGCATCATATATGCCTCGAGGTCGCCGATGTTGAGAAAGCCGGCGCGATCCTGGCCACCCGCCCGTACCCGCCTGGCTCGAAGGAGGCGACGCCCATGAAGGTCGGCGTCAATGGCAAGCGGCAGATCAATTACTATGACCCGGACGGCACGCGCGTCGAAATCATGGAGCCGAAGACGGCCAGCGGCGAGCCCGTGCCGCCGTCGAAGGCCCCGCCCCCCGCGCCGCAGCCGCCCCGCGAAGCGGCTCCCAAAGCCAATTCCAAGGCGTCGACCTCCTGAACCAACGTCCCTTTCACCGGGATAAAAAAAATGCCGCCAGAATTTCTGGCGGCATTTTTATATATTCACATATATCGGCCCCGTGGCGGTCAGGCCGCTCAGCTCTTCTTCGGCGGCGGGCGGCGGAATTGCTTGTGACCGTCCTTTTCCATGTCGTTCAGGTCGGCGATCAGTTTGGCGGCGACATCATTCTGGCCGGCCTTCAATGCGTCGGAGATCTTGTCGATCTCGGCGATCGTCTGGGTCATTTTCTTTTGGTAGGCAGCGACGAAGTCGGCCTGTTTGTCGGCGGGAACATCGGCCTTCTTTGCGGGCTCGAGCTTGGAGGCCTCGACCGCGTAGCTGCGCATCGTGGCGACCAGCTTGAGGGAGTCCTCGTTCTTCGATGAATCGTCGACCTGCTTCTTCAGCTTCTTGAAGGCGCCGTTCATCTTATCCATCTTACCACCAAGTTCCGTCTCATCCTCATCGTGATGCATCGGAGCGGCCGCCGGGGGCGTTTCCTGGGCGCGAAGGAAAGGCGCGGCGGAGCCGGCAAAAAACAAGGGCAGGAGCAACAAGCGTAATTTCATATGGGTGGTTAAAAGGTAAACACGGCGTCCCCGTCCGGAGGCAACCGGAAAAGGGCCGTAACTCCCCAATAGACGTTCTGCCGTGCAGAAAGATTCGCCCTCGTCAGCAGTTGCGAAAATTCTCAGCCTGCTCTTGCCACTCACGCGCGATTCCCGCCCGATTGCCCGGCTCTCAACCGATCCCCTCCATGAAAAAACTGCTCGTTGCTCTCTTCGCCGTCTCCGCTTTCGCGGCGGCTGCTTCCGCCCAAGACTGGTCCAAGGCGCGCCTCGAAAAATCACCCCGCCATCTCGAGTACGTCAAAGTCAGCCACGACCACCGCGAGGTGAACTCGTTCATCGCCTACCCCGAGGTCAAAGGCAAGGCCACCGCCATCGTCGTCATCCATGAGATCTTCGGACTCAGCGACTGGGCCCGCAGCGTCACCGACGAATTTGCCGAGCAGGGATATATAGCGATCGCCCCCGACCTCCTCTCCGGTTTCGGCCCGAACGGCGGCGGCAGCGAATCGCTCGGCACCGCCGATGATATACGCAAGGTCATCCCGAAACTGCCGCCCGATCAAATCACCGCGGACCTCAACGCCGTCGTGAACTACGTTTCCAAGCTTCCCGCCTGCAACGGCAAGGTCGTCGTAGTCGGCTTCTGCTGGGGCGGCGGCCAGGCGTTTCGCTTCGCCACCAACCGCTCCGACCTGAAAGCCGTGTTCGTCTGCTACGGCACCGGCCCGACCGACGCCGCCGACATCGCGAAGATCAACTGCCCGGTATATGGATTTTACGCGGGCAACGACGCCCGCGTCACCTCGACCGTCGCGCAGTCGACCCAGCTGATGCAGAGCGCCGGCAAGAAGTATATACCGACGGTATATGATGGCGCCGGCCACGGCTTCATGCGGCAGGGCGAGGACATGGTCAACGGCCACGAGCCGGACAAGAAGGCGAAGGACCAGGTCTGGCAGCGCTGGCTCGAGATCCTGAAGACGATATAGACTTTTCGCCGCCGGCATGGCTTCAGCTCTCTATTGCGCGGCGGTCGATCTCGGGGCAACGAGCGGCCGCGTGATCCTCGGGATTTGGTCCCGGAATCAACTCACGTTGACGGAAGCACACCGCTTCAAGAATACGTTTCATACGATCGGGGCGCACGACTACTGGGAAATCGGCGGGCTCTGGCACGAGGTGCAGACGGGGCTGCGCAAAGCCATCGCCAGCCTCCCCCGCCGCGCCCGCCTGAGCTCCGTCGGCGTCGACACGTGGGGCGTCGATTACGCCTTGGTAAACGACGCCGGCCGGCTGGTCTTCCCCGTGCACGCGTACCGCGACGCGCGCACGCAGCCGGGCCTGCGGGCGCTCGCGGCGGACACCGCCGCACTATATAAAGTGTACGCGGCGACGGGCATCCCCAATGTATTCTATAATACATCGCTGCAGCTCGCCGAAGTCGTGTCCGCCTGCCCGGGCGTGGGCGAGCTCGCCACGCGCTGCCTGTTCCTGCCGGACTATTTTAATTTCCTGCTCTCCGGCCGCATGGAAAACGAATTTTCCATCGCCAGCACCTCACAGCTGATCGACGTCCACGCGCGCGACTGGTCGACCGAGGCCCTCGCGCATTTTCATATACCGCCGAAATGGCTTTCGCGTCCGGTCCTCGCCGGCACCGTTCTCGGCCCGGTAAAGGATTTTCCTGAACTCGGCGCAGCCACCGTGATCGCCGTTCCCGGACACGACACGGCGTGCGCCTACGACGCGATGCCCGCCGATCCGGATGGCACCGATCTGTTTCTCAGCTCGGGCACCTGGTCGCTCGTCGGTTTTGAAAGCGATACTCCCGTCCTCGGGCCGGAAGCGCTCGCTGCCCGCGTCTCGAACGAGCGCATCGGCGATGGCCGCTACCGGCCACTCACCAATGTCATCGGACTCTGGCTTCTCGAGGGGACGCTGAAGGATTTCGCGTCACGTCCGCAAAACGATCGCTCTTGGGCCGCGCTGATCGGCGCCGCGGAAAAGTTGCCGCCGCCGGCTGCGTTGCTCGACGTCACCGATCCCGAGTTCGCGAACCCGGACTCGATGCGAGCCGTGATCGACGCGCAACTCCGCCGCCGCAATCTGGCTGTGCCGAAAACGCTCGCTTCATATACCCGTTTGATTTGCGACTCGCTCGGCCAGGGCCACGCGAATGCGAAACGCGCGTTTGAGACGATGACGGGTCGGAGCTTCAAGCGCATCCTCATGGTCGGCGGCGGCTCGAAGAACCGGCTGCTCTGCCAGGCGACCGCGGACGCCGCAGGCATCCCGGTGATTTCATTTAATCTCGAGGGCACCGCCGTCGGCAACCTCGCCAGCCAGCTCATCGCGCTCGGAGCGGTCAAGGACCTCGCCACCTTCCGACGCCAGCTCGGGCGGCGCCTCGTGCAAAAAGTATATACGCCGAAGACCGCCAGCGCGGCGGCCCGGCCGCGCCGCTGATCGGCTCCGTGCGCGAGCTTGGCAAGGCGGGACACTCGCGACGGCTCCGCGAGCCAGCCAGACCGATATTGCCGGACGATATATGGTGATGTGCCGGCGATCGATCCCTCCGAACTCGGCGGAGGATCGGTCGAAGCCCGGGGGGCAGCGGTTTCGACTCGAAACCGAAAGTCGCAGATCCGCGGATATATCCGGAGACGGCGGTATATATAGCCATACCGAACGCCCTTGAGCTATAAAAGCCGGTGACGTCCTGTCCGTCGATGGTGCCGCACCGCCGGCGGGCGCCCGCGCCACTGGCGGGCCGCCGTCTACCAGATCACGGCCCGCTGCGACGCCGACCGCCGCATCGGGGCACCTTCCGGTATATTAAACGCCGCCGCAAACTCGGGCAGGTTTGAGAGTGGGCCGTTCACGCGCACGATCGAGGGCGGGTGCGGATCCGTGTTGGCCTGCAGGCGCATCGCCTCCGGCCGCTGGTTCTCGCGCCAGACGCTCGCGTAGCTGATGAAAAACCGCTGCTCCGGCGTGAAACCGCCCAGCATCTCGGCCGCGCGGCCTTTGCGCGCGAGCTGAAACGCCGTATATGCAATCTTCAGCCCGCCGAGATCCGCTATATTCTCACCCTCGGTCAGCTCGCCGTTCACGTGAACGTCGCCCACCACGACGAACTCGCTATATTGTTTCACGATGACCGCCGCGCGCTCGGCAAAACGCTTCGCGCTCTCAGGCGTCCACCAATCCACGAGGTTTCCCACCGCATCGAACTGGCGACCCTCGTCATCGAAGCCATGCGTCATCTCGTGCCCGATCACCGCGCCGATGCCACCATAATTAACCGCGTCGTCCGCCTTCGGATCGAAGAACGGCGGCTGCAAAATACCGGCCGGGAAGACGACCTCGTTGAGCGACGGACTATAGTAAGCGTTGACGGACGGCGGCGTGAGCCCCCACTCCTGCCGGTCGACCGGCTTGCCGATTTTCTCGAGCGTGCGCTGGAAATCGAACTCGTTCGAACGAAGTACATTCCACACATACGATTTGCGATCAATCTGCAGCCGGCGGTAATCGATCCATTTGTTAGGATAGCCGATCTTTACATTCAGGGCATCGATTTTTTCGAGCGCCCGGGCGCGCGTCGGCGCATCCATCCATTCCACCGTTTGCAACCGCGCTCGCAGCGACGCCCGCAGCCGGCCGACCAACGCGAGCATGCGCGCCTTCGATTCTGCCGGGAAATTCTCCTTAACATAGAGCTGCCCGAGCGCCTCGCCCGGCCCGCTGTCAATCGTGTCCAGCACGCGCTTCCAGCGCTCGCGCTGCTCGGGCACCCCGGAAAGCTCACGCGCAAAAAAGGCGAAGTTCTCCTGCGACAGCGGGCGGCTCAGATACGGCGCGGTTTCGTGCAGCAGGTGCCAGCGTAGATAGGCGCGCCAATCCTCCAGGGGCGTTTCCACGAGCGCGCGATCGAAGGCGCGAAAAAACTCCTCCTGTCCTATATCCACCTCGGGCGGCGCGGGCAGCTCGATGCCGTGGAAATAAGCGGTCCAGTCGAAATGCGGCATGAGCTTCACCAGCGCAGCTCGCGGCCATTTATGATAATTTCCGACGGGGTCTCGCAGCTCCACGCTCGTCTTCGAGGCCTTCGCCAGCAGCGTCTCCAGCTTCATCACCGCAGCCGCCTCGCGGGCCGCGACGTCGGGCGCATCACCGCCGAGCACAAGCATCCGCGCCACGTGCGCTATATAGTCCTGCTGGATGCCGCGGGATTTTTCGTCGTCGCGTATATAGTAATCACGATCCGGCAGCCCCAGCCCTCCCTGCCCGGCGCCGGCGATCATCATCGTGCTGTTCTTCGGATCCTGCTCCGAGCCAAAGCCAAACCCGACATCCACACCCAGCTCGTGCAGGTGCGCGATCGCCGCCTGTAACGCGGCGACCGTGCGAATCGAGCCCAGCTGCGAGAGTTCGCCTGCGATCGGGCGGATGCCCGCCTCGTTGATCGCGGCCTCATCCATGCCACTCGCAAAAAAATCGCCCACGAGTTTCTCGACGCCCTGCGCGTTGCGATCCTTGGCCGCCCTCTCGAGAATGCGGCCGAGGATCTCGTGGTTGCGCTCGTCCGCCTCGTTGAACGGGCCCCAGCCGCTGGCCGACGCAGGAATCGGAGTGGAGCGGATCCAGCCCCCGTTGGCATAGTGATAAAAATCCACCGCCGGCGAAACCGAGTTGTCGAAATTCGCCGGGTCAATCGACGCTCGCGCCACCGGGAACAAAGACGACAAAACGGCCGCCCAGAGCAGCCCGCGGACGAAACGGCGGAAAAAGGACATTCCCCACCCTCCCGAGAACTCGCGCCCTCGCAAGCGCGTTCCAGACACCGCCAGCGCGCCACCGACGCCGACGCGGGCGGCTGCCATTCACGCCCAACCGCAGGCTTGTTGTATCGATTTCACGGATACACGAGACCTTGGCGCAACATGCCTCCTGTATCCAAGTTCTGGATACATAACGCGCGGTGGCTCGGAGCGCAAGGGCCGGCATGAGGGCGGCGACTCGGCGCGAAGGGCCCGGGAGATTTACCGGGTGAGGCGAACGATCTCTGTATATAGCTTTTCCCAGCGCGGGACCGGCACACCCGCCGCGCTGGCGCGTCGCAGCGGCTCCCCCAGATCGCGTCGACCTCCACCGCGCGCCCGGCGAGAAAATCGATCACGCTCGAAGGTTGATACGCGCCCATTGGCGGGGTGACATCGAATTGCTGCTGCAGGAACGCGTCGGGAATCACGGACCCGCCCGCCGCTGCCGCCGCCTGCACCTCGCGCATCAACCCGCGCACCTCCTCGGCGAGCGCAGGATCCGCGCAAAGGCGGTCGGTGGTGATGCCACCCGCCGCGATGGCGAGACCGTTGAATGGTATATTCCAGACCAGCTTGCGCCACCGCGCAGTCGCCAGGTCATCCACCGCCTGCGCACGCACGCCGGCTTCTTGCAACAGCTCCGCGAGCCGGCGGGTGCGCGCGGCCGCGGGACGCCCAAACTCGCCGAGCGTCATCGCGCCCGGAGTATGAAACCCGCGGAGCACCCCGGGCGCCTCGCGCGTCACCGCAATAAAGCACAGCCCGCCGAGCACCCTTCCCGCGCCGACTATATTGGCTATATACTCTTCATTCCCGAGGCCGTTCTGCAGCGTAACGACGATCGTTTCCGCGCCGAGGAGTGGAGGCAACAGCCGCGGCAGTTCGGCGTTCGCGGTGGTCTTGAGCGCCACGAGCAGGATGTCGACGGGTCCGATTTCCGCAGCGGAGGCAAACACGGCGGGCTCGCGCAAGTGCCGCTGGGCGTCGCGCTCGTGCAGGATCATCCCCTGTTGCCGGAGCGCAGCCGGATCGCTCCGCACGAGAAAACGCACGTCGTTTCCCGCCAGCGCCAGCCGCGCGCCGTAATACGTCCCGAGCGCGCCGGTGCCGACGATCGCGATTGAGGGCGACGCGGCACTCATGGCGCGCGCGCGACCCGCGGCCGCTCACCCGCGGCCCGGGGCCCGGCCGCGATGCGGCACGGCCCCGGAGACCTGCGGGTTATATGAAACCCACCCAAGTATATAGCAGTTGCTATATTGATGGGTCGTTGCCGCGGCCGGTCAGCGCAGGAACGCCTCGTGCAGGCCGCCGTCCACCGTGATGATCTGGCCGGTGGTCTTGCTCAGTCGCTTGCGTCACGAGCAGGAAATACGCCTCGGCCTGGTCGGCCGGGGTGATCGGCGCCTTCGTCAGCGTCCGATCGGCGTAGAACTGCGCGAGTTTCTTCACGAGCGAATCCGTCGGCTCGTCCTCGGTATATGGAATATTGTATTTCGCGAGCGACCCGATGACGCGGTCGCGCGGGAACATCGCGCTGCCCTGCACCACCGTCGCCGGCGCGACGCCGTTCACGCGCACCAGCGGCGCGAGCTCGATCGCCAGCTCGCGCACGAGGTGATTCGCGGCCGCCTTCGATGTATCATAAGCGAGCGAGCCCTTCTTCGCCACCGCCGCATTCGCCGACGTCGTCAGCACGAGCGCCCCACGCAGCCCCTGCTCCTTCCACGTCTTCGCCGCCTCGTCGGCCACGAGGTAACTGCCCGTCACGTTGATGCCAAACGTCAGCGCCCACTTGTCATCGGGAATGTGGCCGCTCGTGTCGCTCGGCACAAATATACCCGCGGTCACGCAGATGGAATCGAAGCCGCCGTACGCGACCGCCACATCGTCGATCATGCGGCGAATGCTCGCCCGGTCCGTGATATTACACGCGAGACCGATCGCGGGTCCGCAGGCCGACAACCCCGTCCCGGCGACGCCGATGCCGAGACCATATTTGTCCGTGATCTCCTTCGCGGTGCCCTGCGCCGCGGCCTCGTTCAGGTCGACGCAGACGATATGCGCGCCCTCCCGGACGAGGCGGTGCGCGGTTTCCTTGCCGATGCCGGAGCCGGCGCCGATGACGATGATGACCTGGCGGGCGAGTTCCTTTTCCGCCGGCATGCGCTGGAGCTTCGCCTCCTCGAGCAGCCAGTACTCGATGTCGAATGCCTCCTGCTGCGGCAGCGAGACGTAGCGGTCGATCGCCTCTGCGCCGCGCATGACCTCGACCGCGCAATTATAAAACTCCGCGGTGACGCGGCTACTCCGACTTATCCTTGCCCCACGCGACCATCCCGACGCCGGGAATAAGCACGACGGTCGGATTCGGGTCGCGCATCGCCGGGGAATTCGGGTGCCGGCACTTGTTATAGTAATTCGCATAATCCTGCCGGTACGCCGTCAGGCCCGCGGCGAGTTTCTTTTTCAGCGCCGCCGTGTCCTCGGTCTGCGGGTTCCAGTCTACATAGAGCGGCTTGATCTTCGTGCGCAGGAAATGGTCGGGGCAACTCGTGCCGAGCTCCGCGAGCCGTTCGGCCTGCTGCGAGTTCACGAACCGCAGGATCTTCTCGTCGTCCTGCACCGTGCCGATGAAGCGGCGTTGCTGCGAAACCTGGCCGCGCAGCCACGGCAGGATCGCCGCAAGAGTCGCGCGCCGCTGTTCCGGCGAGAGCGTTTGATATTTCGGTCCGCCGAACGCCGTCGCGTCGCCACCCTTCTCGGCGTATTTCTTTTCGATCGTACGCGGCGGCGCGCTCGATACAGTCGAGTGTATAGGTATAGCACGCCTTGTCGTCGTTGTCCCACGAGATGAAACCGTGCTGGCCCATCATGATCGACTTTACCTTCGGGTGGTCGCGGCAGATTTTCTGCATCGCCAAGCCGAGCTCGAACCCGGGTCGCATCCACGGGACATAGGCCATCTCGCCGCCGAAAATTTCCTGCGTCAGCCGCTCGCGGTTCTCCGATGCCGCGATCGCGATGATCGCATTCGGATGCATGTGATCGACGTGCTTCGCCGGCAATGAAACTATGCAGCGGCGTATCGATCGACGACGCCCGCGGATTGAGGTTGAACGTGGCGTGAGTATACATCGCCACCATGTCATCCTCGGCGGCGGACTTCAGTCCCTTGTCGCTGCGGGCAGCATAGAGCTCCTGGAGTTCGATCAGCTTCTGTTGATATAGTGACGCGAAATTCTCGCGCTTGCTCGTGCGCAGGTCGCCGCCCGAGCCCTTGACCCAGAGCACCTCGGTCATTTTCGCCGGTGAGCGGATCCTTCTCCATGATCTTGGACGAGGTGTTGCCGCCGCCGGTGTTGGTGATGCGCTGGTCGCTGCCGAGCAGGTTCGAGCGGTAGACGAGACGGCCGACCGGATCGAGTGACGCGGCTTTGGCATCGTCCCAGGCGTAATTGACGTAGGTGTAGGGTTTCATGAATGAAAGATCGGGAAGTCGCTGCCGTTGCCATGGACCGGTGATCCCGGTTCAGGCAACGCAAAATCGTCGCGAGTCACGCCCTCGCCGCGTGGTGGGTTCGCTATATTATTCATAAACCCAACGCCTTCTGGCGATAATGTTCGTCCGGTCGTCCCGCGATGCGCGCCACTTGCGCCGCCGTGAGGAACCGCGGGCCGCCCAGCAACGCCGCTCCCGCGAAAATCTCGGCCGCCTTCACCGCCATGGACGTTGCCGCAAGCACCGCCGCGGGGGTGGCCCCGAGCGCGATCAGCCCATGGTTCTGCAACAGGATCACGCGCGGCGGCCGGCTCGAGCGCTTGATATAGGCCACGACCGCGCGCTCGATCCCCTGCGCCAGTTTCAGGCCGGGATCTATATAGGGGACGAACACGCTCGCCGCCCCGCAGCACACCACCTCGTCCGGGAACGTGCGCCGCGCCGCGAACACTCGCGCCCGCGACGAGCACAGCACCTGGTTCACCGCGATGGGATGCGTATGACCCACGAAATTTACCCCGGGCAGCGTCAGCAAGTACGCATGAAAAATTGCCTCGACTGACGGCTTCTTCGCCGCGGGATCCACCCGCGCGGCGAGCAACGCCTCATCGATGCTCGCGTCGGGAAGCCCCCGCGCCCGCAGCAACTTCGCCAACTCCGGGCCCCGGCAGGCCGTGATGTCCCCCGCGGCGAGCGTCGCCAAATTGGACCCGCTCGCCTTCACGAGAAACGTGCCGTCCCCCAGCCGCGTCGACGTGTTTCCCTCCCCCAAAATCGCGAGCCTCCGGTCTTCCCGCCCCAGCTGGTGCGAGAGGTCGAGCAGGCGTTGGGCAGGCGACGGTTCCGGCGACATGCCCTGCCATCTCATGATAGATTCTGAGAGATTTCCACCAAAATGTAGCAAACGGTCACCGCTTCTCGTGCTCAGCCGGGCGCGGGCCCAGCGCGACGGCGGCCCGGTATATATGCAGATAGATCAGGATATCCCTGGGTACCGATCGACTCGCGAGCAACCCACACCGCCGATTCATCCGCTCGCAGCCGACCCGTCGCAATGGAAGACATATATACTTCAATATATATGAATTATACGGACGGCCCATCCCGCGCTTCAGGCGCCCTGTGTATAGTGCTGGTACGTTTCCTGGATCAGGCTCACGGCATCCTCGATCGTCTCCACGCTGTTCTTCTCGAGCGTGACGATCCCGAGGCCAATGCTGCGCGAGGCGTACGGGGCGTTCGCGTCCGTCGCCGCCCCCTGCGCCACGAACCAGTCAAACAGGTCGCGCCCGATCTGGTTTGCATCGTCGACCGTCGTGACCGACGCGCGATATTTGAGGAGCGACTCCGTCAGCGAGATGCACGCGTCAGAGAGGATGAACTTGGGATCGTTGCAGTCGGCCATGGGAGCAGGGGTGGTTGTGGGTTGATCGATTCTGGACTATATTATATTACTATACATTCCGTTTCCAGACTCGGAAAAACTTCCGCGCTCCGGCGCATGACCCGCGGCACCCGGCCCGACCCGGCCCGCCCGGATAGATATGTATATCCATATAAATCACGCCGCCCGCGCCGCGGCCGCGCCGGTCACAGCACGACATTGTCGCCGACGCGCACCTCGTCAATCCACGCGGCGATTGCCAACATGCTCCGGCCCGGCGTGATTTCCCGCACCGTCTCCATGGTGGCGCCGTCCACGATTGCGACATAGATGATCCGCACGCGGCGGTTCTGCCCGAGCAGGTGCGTCGCTTCCGCAATCACCCGGTCGGGACTGCGCACGCCGCTCTCACTCATCGACTTCCCTTTCATCAACGCCCGGCTGATCGAGAGCGCCTCCTGCCGCAGCGTCGGGCTGAAATCCGAATTACATATACCGACCGCCAACCCGTCCGCCTCGCGCTCGGTCGGCACCACCACCACCTCGACCTCAAATCCCAGGTCGACGCTCATCTTGCGAACCACCGCCGCCCGCTGCGCCGTTTTTTGTCCGAAAAAAACCAGCGTCGGCTGCACGACCACGAACAACTTCACCATGAGCGTGGTGATCCCGCGAAAATGCGTCGGCCGCGACACGCCATCGAGCGAGCGGCTCAGCCATTCCTCGGCGACGAAGGTGGAATAACCGCGAGGATATATCTCCTCGGGTGCGGGCGTGAACACGACGTGTACGCCCGCCGCCTCGCAGAGCGCCAGGTCCTCCGCGGGACGCCTCGGATAGTTCGCGCTGACTTCGCTGGGCCCGAACTGCAGTGCGTTCACGAAGAGCGTGACGACGACTATATCCGCCTGCGCGAGCGCGGCGCGGATCAGCGATTCCTGGCCCGCGTGCAACGCGCCCTGCGTGGGCACGAGCGCGACCCGCTTGCCCTGCGATTTCCACTCGTTGGCGAGTGCGCGCATGGCCGGGACCGACTCAATTTGTTGCATGAACGATTCGGGGATGGGGAAAAGCCGGCTTGAATTAACGAGGCGGCGGCGGTTTGTTCAAGTTTTTCGCCGAGGCCTTCGGCACTTCACGGGCTGTTTACCATTTATCATGATCCGCATCAACGAGAACTATACGAAGCTCAAGGCTTCCTACCTTTTTAGCGACATCGCCAAACGCGTAAACGCGTACGTCGCCGCGAATCCCACCAAACCCGTGATCCGTCTCGGGATCGGCGATGTTACCGAGCCGCTCCCGCCCGCGTGCGTCGCCGCGCTCCACGCCGCGACCGACGAGATGGCGAATCGTGCGACCTTTAAGGGCTACGGCCCCGAGCAGGGCTATGCGTTTTTGCGCGAGGCCGTTGCCCAGCACGACTACGCGGCCCGCGGCTGTGACATCGCTGCCGACGAGATCTTTATATCCGACGGATCGAAATGCGATTGCGGCAATATCCAGGAGATTTTCGCGCAGGATATCCGGCTCGCCATTCCCGACCCGGTATATCCGGTATATGTAGACACCAATGTGATGGCGGGCCGCACGGGCCCGAATGTCGATGGAAGATATAGCGGCATCACGTACCTGGACAGCACGCCCGCCAACGGCTACGTGCCGGGCCTGCCGCCGAACGCGACGGATTTGATATATCTTTGCTTCCCGAACAACCCGACCGGCGCCGTGGCCACGCGGGCGCAGCTCTCCGCGTGGGTGGCTTATGCGAAGGAACATCGCGCGGTCATCCTCTTCGACTCCGCGTACGAATCCTATATCCGCGACCCCGCCATCCCGCATTCGATATATGAAATCGAGGGCGCGCGGGACGTCGCCATCGAGTTTCGCAGTTTTTCCAAGACCGCCGGTTTCACGGGCACGCGCTGCGCTTATACGGTCGTCCCGAAAACGGTCATGGCCTTCGACGCCGCCGGCCAGCCTCATGCGTTGCACGCGCTTTGGAATCGCCGGCATACGACGAAGTTCAATGGCGTGGCGTACCCGATCCAAAAAGCGGCCGCGGCCGTGTTCACGCCCGAGGGCCAGCGCGAGACGCGCGCGCTCACGGATTTTTATCTCGGCAACGCGAAACTAATCCGCGAGGCCGTGACGAAACTCGGGTTCACGTGCATCGGCGGTGACAACGCGCCGTATATATGGGTGAACACCGGCCGCGACTCGTGGGAGTTTTTCGACCTCCTGCTGAACGAGGCTCAGGTGGTGTGCACGCCCGGAGCGGGCTTCGGCAAATGCGGCGAGGGCCACGTGCGCATCAGCGCCTTCAACTCGCGCGAAAATGTCGTGACCGCCCTCGGCCGCATCGCGCGCGCCCTCGGACACTGAGTTGAGCGGCGGCGGCGCGACGCCGCCTCAGTGCTGGTTCCACCAGTCCCGAATATCATCCGCGCCCTGCCGAAACACGACGGGCGCCTGGTGCAGCGCGGACTGCACATCGCCGAGATGCCGGCTCCCGAGCCGCAACAGCACGATCACGCACGCGACCGAGATCAGGACATCGACAAAGTATATAGCCGGCCACCCGGCGCCCGTCGCCCCGGCAGTGCTGTAGTATATAACGCGGCGCGCGGCGTGCATCGGCCAAGCGACGAGGCGGTACATCATGAAGAGAATAACAATGCCCGCCCAGACCGGCACGCCGGCGGGCAGCGGAACTCCGAAGGCGGTGCCGGTCGAAAGCAGCGACACGAGACCGCAGAGAAACGCGACGAGCAGTGCGCCTCGCAGCACCGAGAACAACGGGAGGCCGGCGCCCATGCCGGGATGGGCGGCGACGCCCTGTGCGCCCCACCAGCCCCGCGGTCCAGCCCACCGCCAGCGGCCGAATCGCGCGTCATTTTTCACCTGCTGGCTCCAGCTCCGCACGCCCGCCTTCATCTCCCGCTTCCAAGCGCGACGCGCCTGACGATCAGGCAGCGCCTTCATCGCATCATAATATCCCTGCTTCGCGCGCCGGATGAACTCCTGCGTGGTCGAGGGCACGCCATACGCCGCGGCCCGCTCCTCCGGCGAAAGCGCCTTCGGCACCACCAGCACCATGAGTATATAGGCGAGAAACCCGAAGCCCCAGAAAAATCCCAACAGCACGAGCACGATGCGAACGATGGTCGGGTCGACGTTGAAATACGCCGCGAGTCCGTTGGCGACGCCGCAAATCATCGCTCCGTCCATGATGCGATATAAACGTTTCGCCGGGCCGACTCCCGGGACGGCACCCGCACCGGTGGCCGCACTGCCCGCGTTTGTGCTGCCGGCCGCCCCCGAGCTGCCCGCGGATGACATCGGGATGGCACCCGCCGGAGTTTCCGCGTCGCCCTCGATCGGGCCCATCTCGGCGAGCGCTGCGGTGACCTCGTTGGTGACGATCACTGTCTTGAACGGAGACAGATGCGCTCGGAATTTTTCTGCGACAGCCTGCTCTATATCCGACAGAATTTCTGCGCGGTCGGGATTGGACTGCAGGCGCTGGGCGGCCGATTCGAGATAGGCGCGCAGCGCATCGTAGCCGCTCTCCTCGAGCTGGTAGGCGGTGCCGCCCAGATTGATGGTGATCACCTTGTTCATATAGGTATATGGTTGTGCCGTTGATGGCGGCGTCGTTACAGTCCGAGATTCTTCACGGTGCGACTAAGCTGCGCCCAATATTCGAGCGTCTCCCGCAGCTGCTCGCGGCCCTTGGCCGTGAGTTCATAATACTTCCGCGGCGGGCCCGCCTCGGATTCCTTCCACTCGTAATCCACGAGCCCTTCCCGCCGCATCTTGCTCAACAGCGGATAGAGCGTGCCCTCGCGCGTCGAAAATTCCGTGTCGCTCAACTGCTTTAATATATCCGCCACATAGACGCGCTGCCCCGCGATGATCTTCAGCACGAGAAACTCGAGCAGCCCCTTGCGAATCTCCGGGAATTTTTCGTTCACGCTGGTCATTGGTCAAGCTACCTTTGAGATGCAAGGTACCATGACGGGCGCTGCGCACAAGCCTTTTCTTGCCACCGTTCGCAAGAAGCCGCGGGACATACCCATCCGAGGCGACGGCTCACCGCGTTATAGCAAGTGGCCGAGCCGGTTATATATTAAGTATATAGCGCCGCCGCGGCCGCCGCCTTCGACGCTCCACGCGTCCCGCTAGAACAGCATCTGGTTCAGCCCCACGCCCACCAATCCAGCCACCGCGATCAGGATCAGCGATGCGCTGATCGACCGCCCCTCCGGCACCGCGCGCAGAAAGCTGCGGATCAGAGGTATATTCGACAATATACTCGTCAGGCTCGATATGATAATCCCGTTGGCGCCCACCTGCGCCGGAATTTCCTGGTGCGCGATCAGCGTCGCGGCCGACGTGATCGACGAGGCACTCGAGAGCAACCCGCCAGCCACGCTGACAAAGTAAAAACTCGCCGAGCCAAATCGCCGCTGCGCCAGCGCGCCCACCACATTCAGCCCGAGAAAAATCAGCCCGATTTTCAACGCCGACGACAGCTTGAACGGCGACTCCACGAGAAACGGCGGCGCACCTTCGACCACCGGAGTCGAGCGCGTGCGCCACCAGCAGATCGCCCCCGCCACGAGCATCAGCAGCATCGGCAACGCACAGCGCACCAACGCCGCTGGCGCGAACAGCCCGACGATCAGGCCATTGCGCAATAACATCGCCGCCGCCGCCAGCATCACCCCGCGCGTGACTGACGGCAGCACCGCCGCGCCCAGCTGCTGAAAACGCGTGCCGAGTTCCACGATGATCTTCCGGCTGTTCACTAGCCCGCCGAAGAACGCCGTCACCTCCATGCCTCGCGGCCCGAGGATTTTCAAAAGTATATAGTTCACGAAGCCGATGCTCGCGATGATGATCACGCTGGCCCAGTTCTCGCGCGGTTCCACCAGCCCCCAGGGATCCACCGCATGCGCCGGCAGCACCGGGAAAACTATAAACGTCAGGATCGCGAGCAGGATCGCTGACCGCAGCTCCGCATCCGAAAGAGCCCCCGCGAAATTCGAGATGGGGCTCTTCCACGCCAGCAGCGCCGCCGTAATGATTCCCGCCACGGAGGGCGTGAATATATGCCCCTGCCCGAAAAGAATTCCGATGAACCCCACGAGCGCGAGGCTCGTCGACGTCGTGAGCGTCAGCTTTTTCGTGAGCGTCAGCTCGCGATAATTCATCCAGGCCACCGCCATCGCGACGAATCCCATGACGATCGCCGCGAATATATTGCCCATCAACCCGCCGAGGCACCCGAACAAACCCGTCAACGCAAACGTCCGCACGCCCCGCTTCTGGCTGTGCTCGCGCTCGAGCCCGATGAAGAGTCCCATCGCCACCGCCATTCCAATCCGGCCCAACACCGGCACCAGCGGCCAGCGCAACGCATGTTCCAGCGCATCCGGCGCGGAGAAATCCGTCATGTCCTCGCCTCCGCCTGCCGCCCTCGCCCCGGCTCGAAGCCACCACCCCAATCACTCGGAGCCCGTCCCAATCCCAAGTTGCCCGGCCGGTTCAGGGGCGTCGCATATATAGGGTATATAGTATCAGGCACGGGGGTAGCCGTCGAATTTCCGCGCGCGCCCACAACGATCGGCGATCGTGAACGAGTGACTGTATCGCAGTGCGCCGACCGACAGTCAATTCGCGGGAGGGTGCGCAGGCTTCGCTTCAGCAGCGTGATGCCGTCCAGAGGTTACGCGCCAGCGGGTACCGCCGGCACCCGGGCCCATTCGTGCCGCAGCAAGCCGTAAATTTCCACATCCTTCACCTCGCCCTTCCCCACCCAGCGCTCGCGCAAGAGGCCTTCCCGCATGAAGCCGAGTTTCTGCAGGACGCGCGCGGACGGCCGATTTCGCACATCGACCTCCGCCTCAATCCGCCGCAACGCGAGTGGCCCGAATCCGCACGCGATCACCGCGCGCAACGCCTCATTCATATAGCCGGAATGCCAATAGCCCCGGCCGAGTACATAGCCCAACTCCGCCCGCGCGCTCGCCTCCTCGAAACGAAACAAGAGGCACGAACCGATCGCCACATCCGATTCTTTTTCCGCGATGACGAACTGCAGCGTCGTCCCCAGCGCCCGCGCTACGCCGATGCGCGCGTACCAGGCCGCCGCGTCCGCGAGCGTCTGCCAGGTTATATAAGGAAGATAGCGCGTCACCTCATCATTCCCGTTCACCGTCAGCAGCGCCGGCAAGTCGCGCTCCTCGACCAGTCGCACGCGCAACCGCGGCGTAACGATCACCTCTGGGATCGGAAAGCCCATGGTCGCGGCCCGGCGGAATTTTTCCCCACTCTATATACGGGCGAGTTCATCCTTGGTGAACCCATCCCGCACGTTGCCCGTGTTCAGCGTGCCCGCGGGCTCGAACAAAACCACCTCCACCTCGTCCTCGGCCGCCGGCTGGTGCTCGACGCCCCGCGGCACTATATAGAACTGCCCGGCGGCCAGCTCGACGACGCCCGTGCGCAGCCGCAACTGGAGGCGTCCGCGATGGATATAGAAAAGCTCGTCGGCCTCGGCGTGATGGTGCCAGACGAACTCGCCCTTCAGCTTGACGCATTTGACGTGCTGGCCATTCAGCTCGCCCGCGATTCTCGGCTCCCAATACGTGGTGATTTTCCGAAAGGTTTCGGTGAGATCGACGGGGTTCATCCGGTGCGGTCGGCCGCGGATCCATCTTCCCGAATCATTTCCAAAGAGGAACTTATTTCTTCGAACAGGCGGGACGGCAGGTGCCGCGTGACAAATTCCTGGGCGGTTTCCTCGAGCCACGTTTCCAGCAGCGCGGTGCGTTCGGGGTGGGTCAGCAGTTCAAAGGCCCCGGCAAACTCCTCGGCCTCCACGACGAACTCGCAACCCAGCCGAAGTTGATCGCGCGTATATTCTGACAGGGCGTGCCCCGCCTCCGCGCGGATGGTCTGGCTGAAGCCGTGGAAATCGCGCTGGAGTCGCTGCACCGCAAGATCGCACTCCGCGAGATAGGCATTCACCAGCTCCGGTTTGAGCTCATGCTGCCCACCCGGGACCTCAAAAGCCGCGAGCGACTTGATGAGTTCGGATCGGGGAATCTGCGGAGCAAACATCGCCACGGTTGATGCAGTCGCAATTTCGAGCTTCGGCATGACGTGATATAGGGTTGTATATATCGGGTGAATCCCAGCGGCCGCAGTGTCCGGCCTGATCGGACCGGCGCGCGTGGCCATAGAAATTATTTCGCGCCGCTTGTTCCTGACGGGCCCCGGGCTTCCACCAGACGCAAGATTGCCACGATCATCGCCGCGCTGTCCGTATAATCTCGAAATACATATCTCACCCCCAGCGCCCGCAGGCGCTCGATCCGCCGGCCGACGCCGATCATCGGCACGCCGAGCGCCTCGCTCGCCGTCACATCCCACGGCCCATCCGCGATATATACCGCCGCCGCGAGATCCACTCCGGCGCGACTCGCCGCGAGCGCTATAATATCTCGCCGTCGCGGCGTGTCACTCGAAGTCGCGTGGGGAAAATCGTCGAGCCGCCATCCACCGCACTGGAGCTTGAACGCGGCTTCGTCGCGAAAACCGCCCGTCGCGATCGCGATCGAAATTCCGGCCCGTCGCAGAGCTTCGAAAAAACTGGCGATGCCCCGGATCCCGGAAAACTCCGCAGGAAACCGGGGCTGCGCCTCGTGCAATCGTCGCACGAAATCTTGCCGAATTTCGTCCTCCATGGCGGCCGACCGGGGATGACCAGCGAGTAATTCCCGAACGATCCCGCTGCTCGTCGGCTCGGCAAAACGCGCCCAGTCGTCGGTCGGAATCTCGTGGCCGCTGACCGCGGCGATGGCGGCGGCATAGCACTCCCCCTCCACGCCTTGAGAGTCAATGATCGTTCCGTCGACATCAAAAATCGCGAGCATCTATATAGTTATATATAGCGATGAGGGTGAAATTGCCGGTCCGGCTGAGCGGTCCTTCGCCCGGCCTGAGGCCGGACGCTCGCAGGCACGAACGTGTATATCAAACCGCGATTCGCTATATAATAAAAAAGCCCGCGAAAATCGCGGGCTCGTGGGCCGGGCGCGCGGCCCGGCGAATTGAATTTCAAATCGGACTCAGCGCCAGAAGCCGGGCGTGAAGACGTAACGGCCCTCGCGATGTTCCCAGCGGGGCTCGACCCAGACGGCGTGTCCATGCGGCGGCCGTTCCCAATGTGCGGCATGCCAGACGTGCCGGCCACGTTCATACGAATAGAATCCGCCGATCCAGACATAATCGGGACCCGGACGCGGCGCGACGACCTCTTCGACCGGCGGCGGCGGCGGCGCCTGCTCTGCATATATTACCTGTCCCGAGGGCGGTCCGGGCGGGGGACCATACGCGGCCGGCGGCGGCGGCGGGGGTGGCGGCACTTCCCAATGCGACTCGACCCACTGCCGGCTATGACGATCCCAAACACCCTCGACCCAAACAGCATTCGGCTGCGGGGGAACACTCCAGGTGCCCTGAACCCAAGCCCAACGATTGCCGGCCCATGTATAGTGGCCCTTGAGCCAGACATATCCCGGGCCCGGGGCCGGGGGGATGCGTTCCTCGCGAACGCGAGGCGGTTCTTCGCGGACCACCACCGGGGCGGGGATCCCGATGTGAAGATCGAAGCCTACATGCTGCGCGGGCGCAACACTGGCCGCCGCGCCCGAGAGCACAGCGAGGAGGATCATTTGTGAGGTTTTCATATTGGAATCAGAAGTTGGCGGATTGGCGAACTGGCAGCGGGCTGGAAACTTGGGTAGGTTTCCGTCGACGGCCTCAGACCCCCGGCACCGCGGTTTGTTTCCCGCATACCCCGGATCACACCGGAGTTCAGGAGTTTATCGAGGGCACGGCACGGGTCCGTCGAAGCGAAACTTGCGCGGCCGAATCCACCCCGCAAAATACTGCCAAAGAGCGCCTGACCCATGCCAAGACGAATCCCGCCCCAGTTCCGGTTACACGGCGCACCGCAATTCGCCCGCCCTCTTCTCATCCGCTGAAAACTAAACCCGCCCCACCCGCCGCGCCCGCACGAACCGCCTCCCCGCCTCCGCTCGGTCCGAGGGCTTCGAACCAGCCCGCCGCGTCCCCATGGATCATCGCCGTCGCGTCTCCAATCCACGGCCACGGTCTCCAGGCGCGCGTGGAAATTCCCGACGGCACCCGAATCCTCGAGTATATAGGCGAACGCATCTCGAAGCGCGAATCGCGACGCCGGGAGCAGCAGCGCCTCCTGCGCGCCGCCGCGGGCGGGGATGCGAGTGTCTATATCTTTCATCTCAACCGGACATACGATCTCGACGGCGACCGCCCCCACAACCTCGCCCGCTATATCAATCACTCCTGCGCGCCGAACTGCCGCGCCGAAAATATTCGCGGACATATCTGGATCACGGCCCGGCGCGATATTCCCGCGGGCGCCGAGCTCTCATTCGACTACGGCTTCGGCTTCCGGGAATGGCGGCTGCACCCCTGCCGCTGCGGCGCGGAACGGTGCGTCGGATTCATCGTGAACGCGGGACAACGGTGGCTCGTCCGTCGCGCGCTCCGCGCCGAACGCCAAGCCACCCGCGTGGCCCGAAGCGCTTCGTAACCCGGCGGCGGCCGTATATATATGATTTCATATGGCAATATATTGGTATATAGTCGAGGCAACCAGCGGCGTCCGGGCCCGACCGATCACCCGCGACGCGCCGGCGGGCACGACATCCCACTCGAGGTGCGGGCGCCGCGGAACTGCAAAAGCTCCGCGCGCTTCCAGGCCTCGCAGTTGACGGCGTCGCGACTCGGGTCCGTCACCGCCCTACGCAATGGTCGTTGGGAAATGATTTGGCTCGCAAATATATACGACCGCGCCCGAGGTTTCTGCCCTTGAGCTCTTTCCAGGTACGCCGCCCCGCTTATTTCGACGCCTGCCCCCGCGTGCTTCGCGCGTTCCTCGCGCTCGCCGCTTGCGCCGCGATGGGAGCCCGGCTGCGCGCGGAATCGGCCGACGCCGCCGTCGCCACGTCGCGATCGCCCGCCGATACCGATCCGACCGCGCAATGGGAGGCGGATTATGAAACCGGTGTCCTCTGGCGTTTCACCGGCTCGGCCACCCCGCTGAGTTATACACTCCTGCCGCAAATTCTCTCCATCAAAACGCCCCGCACCGGGACGATCCGCCCACTCGCCGGCGGCGCATTTGTCGTCCGCAGCCGTTTCAGCTTTCTGGCGGAGCCCATCATCAAGGGCCCGGAACATCACTATATAGCGGGCACCGCCTCCGGCGTCCTTGAGTGGTGGAACCTCGCCCGCACGCGCGCCCTGGTTTTCGCGGCCGGCGGTGGCGTCGGCTGGCTCGACAGCAAGGGCCACGAGATCGCGGGCGCCCAGGGCGAGGACCTGAACTTCACCTGGTTCGTGTACCCGAGCGTCCGCTTCGTGCACACGAAGTCACTCAGCGGCGCGTTCGGCGTTTATTTCCAGCACGTCTCCAACACCAACCTGAACAAAATCAACCCCGGCCTGAACGCGATCGGCCCCATGCTTAGCCTCGGCTGGCACTTCTAGCCCTCATCACGGCGCGGTGGACCGCGCAGCTCCAAGATATACCACCGCGCGAAGCTATATACTTCAGATCGCGAATATATAGCGCGCGCGGCCACCGCGGTCAAACCGCTGGTGCCACCTGCGGTTCGTCCCGCCCCAGCCAGCGCTGCAGTAAACTCGGCCGCGCCGCCGAACGGAAACGCCCGAGCCGCGACCGCAACCGGTCCAGCGCCACATATACCACCGGCGTCGTGAAGAGCGTCAGCATCTGCGACACGATCAGCCCGCCGATGATCGAAATACCCAGCGGTTGATGCAGCTCCGCGCCGACGCCGCCTTCGAAGGCCAGAGGGATGGCGCCAAACAACGCCGCGGTCGTCGTCATCATGATGGGCCGAAACCGCACGACGCACGCGCGGAAAATTGCCGCCTCCGGTGTCATCCCCCGCTCGCGCTCGGCCTCGAGCGCAAAATCGATCATCATGATTGCATTCTTCTTCACGAGGCCGATCAGCAGGATGATCCCGATCAGCCCCACCACATCGAGGTCATGCCCCGTCACGCGCAGCGCGAGGATCGCGCCCACGCCCGCCGACGGCAGCGTCGAAAGAATGGTCAGCGGGTGCACCAGGCTTTCATATAGGATTCCAAGAATAACATAGACCGCGAGCAGCGCGGCCAGGATGAGCAGCGCCTGGCTGGAACTCGAATCCTCGAAAGCCTTGGCCGCACCCTGAAAGCTGGCGTGAATCGACGACGGGATGCGCAGGCTCGCCGCGAGGTTGTCGATCGCCGCCGCCGCTTCGCCCAGCGCCGCACCCTTTTCCAGGTTAAACGAGATCGTCACCGCCGCGAACTGGCCTTGATGGCTGACAGAGAGCGAGGTGTTCGTGCGCTCGAAGCGCGCCACCGCGCCCAGCGGCACCATCTTCCCCGAGGTCGACTTCACATAGATTTTGTCGAGCGACTCGGGATCGGAAAGATATTGCGGGCTCGCCTCGAGCACCACGTGGTGCTGGTTCAGCGTGCTGTATATAACGGAAACCTGCCGCTGCCCGAACGCATCATATAGCGTGGCATCGATCTCGCTCATCGACACCTTCAGCCGCGCCGCCGTCGCCCGGTCCACCACCACGCGCGCCGCAAACCCCGACGACTGCAGGTCACTCGTCACTTCCAATAAGTGCGGGATTTTCTTCATTCCCTGTGCCAGAGCCGCCGACCACTCCGCGAGCGCCGCGAAATCGGAACCCTGCAACGAATATTGATACGTCCCCTTCGAGGGATGCCCGCCGACCCGCAGGTCCTGCGAGATCTGCATATAGAGTGTCGCGTTTGGCACCTTCGCGAGCTGACGCCGCAGCCGCGCGATCACCGTCTGGATGTCCACCTTCCGGACGTCGAGCGGCTTCAGGCTGATATAGATGCGCCCCTGGTTCGTGCCGCCGTTCAACATCGCCCCGACGGCGTCCACCGCCGGATCCGCCAGTATGATCTGCACGACCTGGTCATGCTTTTTGATGAACGAGTCGTAGGATATATCCTGCGCTCCCTCGAACGTGCAGCTCATGTTGCCCGTGTCCTCGACCGGAAAAAATCCCTTCGGCACCGCATTATATAGCCACACCGTCGCCACCATCGTCGCCACCGTGAGCACGAGGAAAATCACCTGGTGCCGAAAAACCCCGTGCAGCGCGCGTTCATATAAGCGCTCCGTCGCCGCGAAGCCGCGCTCCAGCCCGTGCAGGAACCGGTTCGGCTTCTTCCCCGGCGGCTCCAGGCGCAGGAAGCGCGCGCACATCATCGGCGTCAACGTCAGGGACACCACCGCAGACATCAGAATCGCCGAGGTCAGCGTCACCGCGAACTCATGCAGCAACTTGCCCACAATCCCGGTCATGAAGATGAGCGGAATGAACACCGCCACGAGCGAAAGGCTGATCGACAACACCGTGAAGCCGATCTGCTTCGACCCCTTCAACGCCGCCTCCATCGGCGTATCGCCCGCCTCCAGGTAACGCACGATGTTCTCGATCACGACAATCGCATCGTCGACCACGAAGCCGACCGCCACCGCCAGCGCCATCAACGAGAGGTTGTCGAGTGTATAGCCCGCGAGATACATCACTCCGAACGTCCCCGCGAGCGCGAGCGGCACCGTAATGCTCGGGATCGTCGTCGCCCAAAAGCGCCGCAGGAAGAGGAACACCACCAACACGACCAGCGCGATCGAGATCAGCATCGTCATCTCTATATGCTCCACCGAGGCCTGGATCACCCCCGTGCGGTCCGACACTATATTAAGGTTCATCGCCTGCGGCATCCAGCGCCGGATTTGCGGGATGATTTCATGGATCCGCTTGATCGTCTCGATGACGTTCGCACCCGCCTGCTTGTATATAAGGAGGAGCACCGCGCGGCGGCCGTTATATCCACCATATTGCCGCGTGTCCTCGGTGCTGTCCGTGATCTCGCCGAGGTCGCTCAACCGCACCGACCCGTGCGAATTCTGGAACGCCACCAGCGACCGGTAATCCGCCGCCTTCACGAGCTGGTCGTTCACCGAGAGCGAATAGGTGATCTCGTTCCCGTTCAGGCTGCCCTTCGGGAGATTCGCGTTCGACTTGCTGAGGAAATTCCGGACGTCCTCCATGCTAAGCCCCATTGCCGCCAGCCGGCCGGGATCCACCCGGATGCGCACCGCCGATTTCTGACCGCCACCAACCGTCACCTTCCCCACGCCCGAAATCTGCGAGATCTGCTGCGCGATCACGTCGTTCGCATAGTTATATACTTCACCCGACGTCATCGACTCCGACGAAATCGCGAGGAATATTATGGGCGGATCGGCAGGATTATAGTTCCGGTAGCCCGGCGGCGAAACGAGGTTGTTCGGCAGGTCGCCGGCCGCCGCGTTGATCGCCGCCTGCACGTCCCGCTCCGCGCCATCTATATTGCGATCGAGGTCGAACTGCGCGACCACGCTCGCGCTGCCGAGCGTGCTCGTCGACGTCAGCTCGCTTAAGCCCGCGATCTGGGCGAAACGCCGCTCGAGCGGTGCGGCCACGGACGTCGCCATTGTCGTGGGATCCGCCCCGGGCAGCCGCGCGGCAACCTCGATCGTGGGCGAATCGATCTGCGGCATCGCCGCGATCGGCAAAAATCGAAACGCCACGATGCCGGCCAGCAGCAGCCCGATCGCCAGCAGCGAGGTCGCGATGGGCCGGCGGATGAAGGGCTCGGAAAGATTCATGGCCAGGACAACTCAGTGCGCCGTCGAGCGCGCCACCACCGGCACTCCCGGCGTGGTCGGGGGTACTACCGTCGCTGTGCCCTTGCGCGATGAGCTGCGCGCGAGCCAGTGCTTCAGCCGGTCCATATAGAGATAAACCACCGGCGTTGTATAGAGCGTGATCATTTGCGACAGCACCAGGCCGCCGACCATCGTGATGCCGAGCGGCCGACGCAGTTCGGAACCCGTCCCGCTTTGCAACGCGAGCGGCAGCGCTCCCAGCAGCGCCGCCATGGTCGTCATCATGATCGGGCGGAAGCGCAGGAGACAGGCCTGATAGATCGATTCACGCGGTGGCCGGCCCTGCGTGCGCTCGGCGTCGAGCGCGAAGTCGATCATCATGATCGCGTTCTTCTGCACGATGCCGATCAGCAGCACGATGCCGATCAACGCGACCATCGAGAAATCGATGCCGCAAAGATCCAGCGTCAGCAACGCGCCCACGCCGGCCGAAGGCAGCGACGACAGGATCGTGATCGGATGTATATAGCTTTCATATAAGCACGCCGAGCACGATATATACAACCACGATGGCTGCGACGATCAGCCACGGCTCGCTCGCCAGGGATTTCTCGAACTCAGCCGCGCTGCCGGAGAACGTCGCCTGCACCGTGTCCGGCATGCCGAGCGCCGCCTTCGCCCGCTCAACCTCCGCCACCGCATCGCTCAGGAAATAGCCCGGCCGCAAATTGAACGAGATGGTCGCCGAGGGAAACTGGCCTTGGTGCGTGATCACCAGCGGCGCCGTGCCGACGCGCACCGTCGCAAACGCCGACAGCGGGACCAGCGGCCCCGAGCTCGCCCCCGCTCCAGCCGTTGAACTGCCGCCGCTCGCGCGAACATAGATCTTCGACAGCGACTCGGGATTCTCCTGGTACGACGGCGACGCTTCGAGGATCACGCGGTACTGGTTCAGCTGCGTGAAGATGATCGAGACCTGCCGCTGCCCAAACGCATCATAGAGGGTGTTGTCTATATCGGCCGGCAATACATTGAGCCTCGACGCCTTCTCGCGATCGACGTCGATGTTCACCCGGAACCCGCCATTCTGCTGGTCGCTCGCCACGTCACTCAACTGTGGCGCCTCCCGCAGACGGTCCACCAGGCGCGGCGTCCACGTCGCGAGCTCCTCGGGACTCGCATCCTCCAAAGTATATTGGTACTGCGTGCGGCTCACCCGGCTGTCGATCTGCAGGTCCTGCACGGCCTGCATATACAGCGCGATCCCCTCGACGTCCGCCGTCCGCTCCCGCAGCCGCGTAATAATGGCCGACGCCGACGCCGTGCGTTCGTCGCGGTCCTTCAGATTGATCACCAGGCGCCCCGTATTGAGCGTCGCATTCACCGTCCCGCCGCCGACGAACGACGCCACACTGGTCACGTCCGGATCCTCCAGCACGCGATCCGCAATCGTCCGCTGCCGCGCGACCATCGCGGCAAACGATATATTCTGCGCCGCGTCGGTCACCCCGATCACGAGCCCCGTGTCCTGCTGCGGCAGCAGGCCCTTCGGGATGACAATATAGAGATATATGGTCGTGAAGAACGTCAGGATCGCCACGCCCAGCGTGAACGGCTGGTGCGCCAGCACCCAGCGGAGGCCCTTGTCATATACTGCCAGCATCCACGAGAAAAAGTTTTCCGACAATGTATATAGGCGCCCGTGGTGCTCCTCGCTCTCCGGCTTCAGCAGCCGCGCACACATCATCGGCGTCAGCGTCAGCGAAACAAAAGCCGACATCACAATCGCCGCGCTCAACGTGACCGCGAACTCCCGGAATAGCCGCCCCACGACGCCCGACATGAACAGTAGCGGTATAAAAACGGCGATCAGCGAGAACGTCAGCGAGATGACCGTGAACCCGATCTGCTTCGAGCCTTTCAAGGCCGCCTCGAGCGGCTGCTCGCCGGCCTCGAGATGCCGCACTATATTCTCGATCATCACGATCGCGTCATCGACCACGAAACCCGTCGCAATCGTCAGCGCCATCAGCGAAAGATTATCGAGGCTGAAACCTGCGAGGCGCATCACGCCGAACGTGCCAATAATCGCGATCGGCAGCGCCACGCTGGGGATGACCGTCGCCCAGAGCTTGCGCAGGAATAGGAAGATCACGAGCACCACGAGCGCCACCGTCAGCAGCAACGTGAACTGCACATCGGCCACCGACGCGCGAATCGTCGCCGTGCGATCCGTGAGGATCTGCACGTGCACCGACGACGGCAGCGACGCCAGCAGTGTGGGCAGCAGGCGTTTGATGCGGTCGACCGTCTCGATTATATTAGCCCCGGGTTGCCGCTGTATATCGAGGATGATCGCGGGCTGCTTCCCGTACCAGCCGGCGAGCCGCGTGTTTTCCACGCTGTCGATCACTTTTCCTATATCGCGCAGCCGGATCGGCGCGCCGTTGCGATACGCCACGATAATCGCACGGAAATCGTCCGCCTTCACCAACTGGTCGTTCGCGTTGATCGAATAGGATTGCGCGAGTCCATCGAAACTCCCCTTCGGCGCATCCACATTCGCCTGCACCAATGCCGTGCGCACGTCCTCGAGGCTGAGCCCCTGCGCCGCCGTCAACGCCGGATCCACCTGCACCCGCACCGCCGGCTTCTGGTTGCCTTCTATAGTAACAAGCCCCACGCCGCCCACCTCGCTCAATTTCTGCGCGAGCAAAGTATCCCCGTAATCATTCACCTGGTCGATCGGGAGCGTCTCCGACGTGATCGCGAGGCTGAGGATCGCGGCATCCGCCGGATTCACCTTGTTATATACCGGCGGGCTCGCGAGGTTCGCGGGCAGCACGCCGGTGGCGACGTTGATCGCCGCCTGCACATCCTCGGACGCACTATCAATACTGCGCTCCAGGTTGAACTGCAGCGTGATCGTGCTCACGCCGAACGAGCTGACGGAATTCACCGACGTGAGTCCGCTGATTTGTGCAAACTGCTGCTCGAGCGGCGTGGTGATCGAGGAAACGATGACTTCCGGCGCTGCCCCCGGCAACTGCGTCACCACCTGTATAGTCGGGAAATCCACGCTGGGCAGCGCGGACACCGGTAGCAGGTGATAACCGAGCAACCCGAGCAGCACCACGCCGACGGTCAACAGGGACGTCGCGATCGGACGGCGGATGAAAATTTCCGACAGGTTCACTGCGTTATATATTTAAGTATATAGAGAGCCGGCCCGCCGTGGCGGACCAAGCCCTCACGACTTCGGGGCTTTCTTTTTACCCGAGCCGCCGCCGGCTTTCGGGGTCGCACCGGCTTCCGCGGGTGCCGCTGCGGCGACGACGGTGCTGCCAGTCTGAAGTTTATATTGTCCGTCAACCACCACGGCCTCGCCGGCTTTCAGGCCGTCCTCGATCAGCGCCCGGCCCCCATCGATCTGGCCGACGCGCAGGGACCGCATTTCCACGGTCGAATCCGGTTTCACGACGAATGCATACGTTCCTTGCGGTCCGCGCTGCACCACGCTCGCCGGCACCGTGACCGCTGCGGCGCGCGTCTCTACCAGCAGACGCACGTTCACGAATTGCCCGGGCCACAGCGACAGCGATGTATTGGGAAACGTCGCCTTTAGCCGAATCGTTCCCGTCGTGGCATCAATCTGATTGTCCGCGACGCTCAACTTCCCGGACCCGAGGGAGGCGCCGTCCGGCCCGATCGCGTCCGCCTGCAGCGTCGCCCCGGAATTCATCAGGCGCTGGACCGTGGGCCAGCTGGCCTGTGGCAAAGTGAATATAACGGAAATGGGCTTGATCTGCGTGAGCACGACCAGGCCGTTCGCGTCCGTGGTGCGAACAATATTGCCCAGATCCACCAGGCGAATGCCGACGCGTCCATCGAAGGGCGCCTTGATCTCAGTATATCCGAGCTGCAGCGCGACCATCTCGAGCGCGGCATCGTCGGCCTGCACGAGGGCCTTCATTTGGTCTTCCTGTGCTTTTTGCGTGTCGACCGTCTGCTGGCCGATCAGGCCTTTTTCGCCGAGCGCGAAACTGCGATCATACGTGACCGTCGCGCTTGCGAGCTGAGCCTGGTCTTCCGCTTTTTTCGCGCGAGCCTGGTCCACCGCCGCGCGGTACGGCCGCGGGTCGACGATCGCGAGCACGTCTCCCGCCTTCACTTCCTGCCCTTCCTGAAAACGCACTTCCTGCAGCTGGCCATCCACCTGCGTGCGAATCGTGACCGTGTTGAACGCCGCGACAGTGCCAATGCCGTCGAGATATATCGGCGTGTCGCGAGCCTCGGCTTTTCCGAGCACGACCGCCACCGCAGCCGTCGCCCGCGCACCGCCACCCCGCCCTCCCGCGGCGGCTGCCGGAGCCGACCCGGATCGGCTGCACGCGCTCAAAAGAATTTCCACCACCAAAAAACCACCGAGACAAAGTCGTCGAAGCATAGCGTAAGGACGCGAGAAAGCAGGAATCGTGACAGACACGATCACGGCAACTCCCGCGATCGCCGAAAAGCAGAATGGAAGCGAAAAAACACCGTTAAGCTACACTGATCGGGGCCATAGAAAAACTAATCGGGGCATGCTTGGCCGAGACGAGCACCCGCCCGATCTCATCCGGATCGCCACTTTGCCGCTATATCTACTTATATCCGCCTATATCCACCAGTATATAGGACCGCGGGTAGATTGCGATTTGACGCGGTCTTGTGCGAGAATCTCGCCCGTGAAATCGGACTGGCAGGTGCTGCTGCCCACGGGGTTTTGACCGATATATACTTGGTCCGGCGAAGGACGTGCGCGCACCCGCCCCGGCGACTCGCGAATATTTCCGCGCCAGGGCACAGCCGCCGGCCCACATCCGAAGCCGCGGATCCCCGCGACCTCCCCCAGCTCGCACTCGGCCAAGCGGCCCCGCCGCAGATTTCATATACCGGCACTTCCTGCCGCGCCCGGCTTCGCGCACCCAGCGAAGCCGCCTAAAAACCGCGAACCCCGCCGCCCGCGCCGCTACCGCAATATACTCTGCAACGCCTGCCAGTCGGCCTGCGTCGCCGCGCGGCAGTTCTCTTCCATGCGCGCATAGCGATCGAGCACGTCGCGGCCGAGCGGCGTCAGCAACGCCCCGCCACCTGTCCCGCCTCCGCGCACGACGATGACCAGCGGGTCGCGAAAGAGACGGTTCATCTCGCGCACGAGGGTCCAGGCGCGTTGATACGACATGTTCATCTCGCGCGCGGCCGTCCGGATCGAGCCCGTCGCGGCGACATATTCCAACAACTCCGCCTTGCCCGGCCCAAACGCACCCGGCCCGGCATGCGGAAAACGCAGTCGTGGTTGAAAATCCAGCTCGCTCCGTCGCATCCCGTCACATTGACCCCGCCGCCCGCCGCGTCACCCGAAAAAATCCGCCTACGTGCGCGGCTCTTCGGCGCCGCTCCCACGTCGCATTTAATATAACTTATTTCGGCGAGCCGGAAGCCGGCGCGCCGGCGGCCGCTCCGTCCTTCGCCGAACGCCCGACCACGTTGCCCAGTGCCGGCGCGACCTCGATCGAGGTCACCATCCGCGCCCACCTCGCCGCTTTCTTATCCCCGGGCACGATCAGCTGATAGGGCGCCGCCTTGTCGGGCAGCGGCTGACCATCGATTTTATTGGCCAGCAACAACGTCCGACTGCTGAACGCGTCATCAAACTCCGCCAGCGCGAACGCCGTCACGTAACTGTCCTTCGCCCGCAGGACCACGACGAGCTGCTGCGCCGCGCCCCGCAACTTCTCGCCCAGCGGCGCACCCGCCTGCGCGAGAAGGTCCTTCATCGCGACGCCACTATAATGATGCTCCTTCTTCTCATGCGGATCCATTGCCGTGATTTCCGTCTGCGGCAGCGCCGCGAACTCCGCCGCGGTCACGGTGAAACCTTTGTCCGGACCGCTCACCTTCAGCGGCAACTCCTCGCCGACGAGGCGCCTGAGCAAGAACAAACCCGAGAGAGCAATGACCACCAGCCAGCGTGAAGAGTGCATGATAAATCTTTCGCCTAGAAAACCGTTAATCAGCCCGCCGTCCAGCCCGCAGCGGCGCACCGCCGCCCAGGCGTCTGAGCCCGGGGCACCGCGCGGCGGGTCGACAATATATTCAAGTATGTTTTTATATATATACATCTGGCGGTTGCCAGAGGAATATAATTTGGTTCGGCGCCGTCCTCACTCCCGAAGTATATAGCGGGGCGCCGGACCCGCCACGAAGATTTCCCGCGGAGCACCGCGTTTCACGACGCTCCCCGCCGCCAGCACCAGCACGTCGTCGCACAACGCCACGACCTCATCCGGCGCATGCGTCACATAGAGGATCGGGATCTGAAACTCGTCGCGCACGCGCGCCAGGTACGGCAACAGCCGCTCGCGGAGCGGAGCATCGAGGCCCGCCAGCGGCTCGTCCAATAGCAACAGCCGCGGCGCCGCCAGCAGCGCGCGCCCCAGCGCCACGCGCTGCTTCTCCCCGCTCGACAGCGTCCCCGTTCGCCGCCCCGTCAGCCCCGCGATTTCCAGGACTTCCGTGACATGCGCAAAATCCAGGCCGGGCGCACCACCGTCCCGGCCGCGGAAACCATAGAGCAGATTTTCGCGCACCCCCAGGTGCGGGAAGAGCGCCCCTTCCTGCGGCACATAGCCCACCCCGCGCTGCTCCGGCGGCACGAACGTTCGCGACGCCACCTCCGTGAGCGTGCGCCCACCCACGCGAACCGCGCCCGCCGACGGCTCACGCAACCCCGCCACGAGTTCCAGCAACGACGTTTTCCCCGCGCCCGAGGCGCCGAAAATCGCGGTGACGCGTCCCTCCAGCGTCGCATTCACCTCGAGGACAAAATGCGCCAACGCCAACCGGAGTCCGAGCAGTTCCACGCTCATGCGCGGCGACTCCGAAAAAACCACTCGCTCGTCCAGACCGCGGCAAACGCGAGCGCCACCGCGATCGCCAGCAAATTCAACGCCTCGCGATCGCGGCCGAGTTCGACCAGATTATATATCGAGAGCGCGAGCGTCGCCGTGTGCCCCGGTATATACCCCGCCACCATGATGGTCGCACCGAATTCCCCCAGCCCCCGCGCAAACGCCAGCAGTGCGCCCGCCACGAGGCCGCGCCGCGCGAGCGGCAGCGTGATCGTCCCGAACACGCGCCACGGCCCCGCCCCAAGCGTTCGCGCCACCTGCTCGAGCCGCGGGTTCACCTGCTCGAACGCCACCCGCGCCGTGCGCACCAGCAGCGGAAAAGACATCACCGCCGTCGCAATCACCACCGCGCGCCACGTGAAAACAATTTCCCAACCCAACGTCCGCTCCAACCACCCGCCGAGCGGTCCGCGTCGACCCAGCAGCTTCAAGAGCAACAAACCAGTCGCGACCGGCGGCATCACCAGCGGCAGCGCCACGATCGTTTCCACGACCGATTTTCCGAACCACTCGCGCCGCGCGAGCAGCCAGGCCAAGCCAACGCCAAACGGCAGGATCAGCAGCGTGCTCAACGCCGCCACGGCCGCCGTAAACCAGGTGATCTGCCACGCCTCGGCCGACATGCGGCGGTCAGGGCGCCGGAAGAAAACCGAATTTCATAAACACGGCACGTGCCGGCGGGGACGCCAGGTATTCGGCGAACCGGCGCGCGGCCGCCGCATTTTTGGAATTCTTCATCACCGCCAGCGGATACGAGATTTTCGGCCCGTCGGCGACTCCGATTTCAGCAACGATCTTCACCCGCTGCGAAATCAACGCGTCGGTCTTATATACTATGCCCGCGTCGACGTTCCCCGATTCCACCGCCGCGAGACACGCCCGCACACTCGCGGTCGGCACCACCTTCGCCTGCACCTGCTCCCACCAACCGTGCTGCTGCAAATATTCCTTCGCATATATACCGGCCGGCACCGTCTGCGGCTCGCCCAGCGCGAGCTTCCGAATGCCCGGCGTAGCGAGATCGGCGGGGGTGGTCAGCGCCGCTCCGTGATCCGCGTTCACCACGATCACCAGTGTATTCGAAAGCAGGGCTTTGCGCGTGTCGGTTGCCACGAGCCCGGCGCGGGCCAGTGCATCCATCTTCGCCTCATCCGCCGAAAAGAATATATCGGCCGGCGCCCCCTGCTGGATCTGCACGGCGAGGGTGCTCGACGCCGCGAAATTAAACCGCAGCTGGTCGCCAGACTGCGGTTCATATACCCGCGAGATCGCCTGCAACGCGTCCGCCAGGCTTGCCGCGGCGAATATATTCAGCTCGGCCGCCCGCCCACCAGCGGCGACCAACGCCACGACCCAGGCGAGCCACTGCAGATATATACAAAGGGATTTTTTCATGGCAGGAGCGGAGGGCGCCGGGTGCACGCGAGGAGCCGGGCCGAAGGCGAAGGCACGCGTTATCTTTTGTCAAATATAACGCCGTTCGGCCCCGCGACAGACCCGGGAACAGCCCGGCGGTTCGGTCCGCTCGCCCGGGTCCGCCCTGCACTCGCGCTCGCGCCGGAGCTAGCCTTCATCGCGCTGCCGCGACGTCATCCGGGATTCGCGCCACTGGCCCGACCAGGAAGATATAGGAAAGCGCTCCGCCGAGCGCGATCGCCGACACGAACACCAGCGCGGGCTCGAAGCCGTGATGACTCACGATCAGGCCAACGACCGTCGGGACCACCACCGACGCCATGTTACCAAAGAAATTGAAAATCCCTCCCGTCAGCCCGAGCAGCCGCTGGGGTGCGATCAGCGACACCAGGACCCAGGTGATCGATGCGAACCCGTTACCGAAGAACGCCAGCGCGAGAAAGAAAATCATCCAGTTCCGATCCGACACAAAATTCGCCCCAACCACACACGTCGACAGCAGCATGCCCGCGATGATCGGCGCCTTCCGCGCAATCGTCGCCGACACGCCCCGGCGCGCCATCAGGTCGGAGACTAATCCACCGGACAGCACACCAAGAAACGCCGCCAGAAACGGCAGCGCGGACGTTAACCGCGAAGCGCCGAGGTCGAGGTGACGTGACGTCGCGAGGTACGTCGGGAACCACGTCAGGAAAAACCACGGAATCGCATTCAGCGCGAACTGCCCAATATACAATCCCCAGAGGCTCCGCTGCGTCAGCGCCAGCCGCAGATCCGCCCAATCCACCCCGCGGGCGCGAGCGGACGCCGGCGGCGCCGTGACCCAGCCGCCACCCGCTTGTATATAGTCGCGCTCCGCCGGCGAAAGGCGATTCGTCCGCCACGGATCGCGATAATATAAGAACCAGAACGCCGCCCAGGCGAGGCCGAGAGCGCCCGTGATATAGAACGTCGACCGCCAGCCGAGCCGCTCCTGGGCGTAAATCAAAACCGGCGTGAGAAACGCGAGCCCCACATATTGCCCGGAAGTATAAAACCCAATCACGCCCGCGCGCTCCCGCTCGGGAAACCAGGTGCTCGCGAGCCGCGTGCATATCGGAAACGAGGGCGCCTCGAAAATCCCGAGCACGAGCCGCAACCCGATCAGCCCGAGAAACGACGACGCCGCGCCCTGCAGCAACGTCGCAAGGGACCAGCAGCCACACGCTATGCTGAACAATATCCGCGGACGCACCCGGTCGACCAGCCATCCGCCCGGGATCTGGCAGAGCGCATACGCATATCCAAAGCCCGAAAACACCACGCCGAGTTCCTTGGAGTTCAGCTGCAGCTCGCGCGCCAGCCCCGGCGCCGCGACCGAGAGGTTGCTGCGATCCAGGTAGTTGATCGCCACCGTCACGAACAACATCGCCCCGACCTTCGCCCGCGTCGGTATCTTCATGATCGGAGTATATTCTTCGCGCCGGCGGTTGGCTCGCTTCGAAGGGCCTCGGGCGGTGGATTCATCGCTATATATATCCAGCCGCTTATATATCGTCTCGGTCGCCGCTCACGTCGACGCGGTCGGGATCGGAAATTTTACCGCCACGCCCGTGGCCGTCGCTTGATATATCGCGGTGAACAACTCCACGGTGCGCCGCCCCTCCGCGGCGGTCACCGCCGGGGGCCGGCCTTGCAGGATCGCCTGGAGGAAATCCTGGATCTGCTTCGCGTGAAAATAATTCATCGGGTCGACCGAGCGGAACAGCGCCGCGTCCTGCTCCTTCCAGACTGGCACCTGCTCCGCCTCGCCGGGCAGCGTCCACACATCATTGAACGGCGGCTCGCCCACGGGTGTGAGGCCCGGCACGAACATCGCCCCGCCATCCGTCTGCACGCCGACCGAGTGCCCATTCGAACCATGTACCGACACGCGCGCCAGCAGCGCCGGGTTTTGGCTGTTGCTCACCATGATATTGCCGAGCGCTCCGCTGCGGAACTTCACCACGGCCACCGCGGTGTCTTCCACCTCTATATAGGGATGGTTGAGATTCGCCCAGAGCCCGAACACCTCCGCAATGTCACCCAGATACCACAGCAGCAGGTCGAGCTGGTGCGGCGCCTGGTTCACCAGCACGCCGCCGCCTTCCCCCGCCCACGTGCCGCGCCACGGATCGCTCCGATAATACGCCTCGTCGCGCCAGCCGAAAACCGTGGCCGTGCCGAGCACCGGACGCTCCAGTTTGCCCGCCGCGATGGCTTCATATATCCGCTGGCACGGCGGATAAAAACGCCGCTGGCAGACCGTGCCGAGCACCGCGCCGCCCGCCTTTGCCGCTGCGATCATCGCATCACAACCAGCGAGCGTCGACGCCAGCGGCTTCTCCACCAGCACGTGCACACCCCGCTGCGCCGCCGCAATCGTCGGAGCCGGATGATCGGGATGGGGCGTGCAGATACACAACGCCTCGACCCCCGCCCGGTCGATCATCTCGTCGATCCCGCCGAACGCAGTCACATGATATTTCGCGGCGAACGCATCCCGCTTCGGCGACGGCTGCC
Organism: uncultured Verrucomicrobiae bacterium; assembly: GCA_963800005.1. GTDB lineage: Bacteria > Verrucomicrobiota > Verrucomicrobiia > Opitutales > Opitutaceae > CAWCZH01. The sequence continues at coordinate 1,041,169 of CAWCZH010000006.1, read as the reverse complement.
CGCAGACCGCCACGAACTCCGACTCGGGCAGCTGCTGCAACGCCGCCGCATGCAGGTGCGCCACCTTGCCCGTTCCCACCAGCGCCGTGCGCAGCCTTTTCATCGTTGTATATACCCGCCGAGGTGGGCCGGTGCCGCGAACTTTGCTATATACGGCCGCCCCGCGCCGCCGCACCGCGGCCCGGAGGTACGAGGCACGCCGGTCTGGCTCGCGCTCGAATGTATAACTTCACCTCGAACCCGCCGCGCCGCGCCAGCGGCATTCCAAACGACGAAGGCTATATACAACGCGGCTGGTTGCCATCTCGCGCGGCGCCGTAGCCGGAGTCGTCGCGCCTGTCCTCGAGAGATTGCCCCGCCGCAGCGCATCGTCACGGCTTCAGCAGCACCTTCATCAGCCCGGGCTCGCGTTTATAGAGCCGCTCGAACCACGCCGCCCCCTCGCTCAACGGCGGCGTCGCAGATATAAAGTCCGTCACATTGATCTTTCCCGCAGCGATCAGGTCGAGGCACACCGGATATTCGCCCGCGGACGCACATGTCCCGATCAACGTGAGCTGGCGCGTCACGACCGCCTGCAGTGGCAGCTCGACCTTCGGGTCCAGGTTGCCCACGAGCGTCACGCTCCCGCCCTTGCGCGTACACGCGATTGCCGTGCTCACCGTCGCGGCCAGCCCGACCACCTCGAACGACGCATCCGCCCCGCGCCCATTCGTCAGCTCACGCACGGCCGCGGCCACGTCGGCACCATTGCTCGCAATCGCGTCCGTGGCGCCCAGCCGCCGCGCCACCTCGAGCCGCTTCGGGTCAACGTCCACCGCGATGATCTGCCCGCAACCCGCGAGTCGCAGTACCTGGATCACCAGCAGCCCGATCATGCCGGCGCCGATGACAGTCACGTTCGCATTTAAATCCAGCGGCGTGCGGCGCACCGCGTGAACCGCCACCGACACCGCCTCGACCATCGCCGCCTGCTCGAAACTCAATTCGTCCGGCAGCCTATATAGAATGCGGGACGGCACTGCGACGTACTCCGCGAACGCCCCGTTGCGCCGATATTCCGCGCAAGACACGCCAAGCACACGCCGATCCTCGCAGAGGTTCACCTCGCCGCGGCGGCAATACCAACACACGCCACAGGACACCGTGGAATCAAACGTCACGCGGTCGCCCACCGCCCAGCCGAGCACGCGGTCGCCCACCTTCGCAATTTCGCCCGCCGCCTCGTGTCCCATCGTCAGCGGCGGAATCCGCCGTCCCGTGCTGCCATCAAACCCGTGCACATCGCTGCCGCAAATGCCACACGCGCGCACCCGCACGAGCACTTCGTCGGACTCAAAGTCCGGATCCGGCGCATCCTGATAGACGAGGTCTTTATAATGTTCGAGCACGAGCGCTTTCATATATATATATCGCAGGTACGGGGTAGTGACCGGGGCTGTTGGCTACGGCAGGGGTTCCGACGCCGAAGGCAAGGCAAGAAAAAGCCCTATGTACTCGGCCGAAGCCCGGCGCGATCTGCGGCGCTCCGTTGCCGGCGATCCCAATACCGCATCACGCCGAATCTCCGGCTTGCTGCACTTCCCAACGGCCGCGCGGCTCCCACGGACAAATCTGTTTGCCGCCCTGGTTTGCGGAAACCATGCGCCCGCAGACGTTTGGTTTGATATATGGTTCACGAACTGCACCGCACGCAATGGGTCGAGGCCGATCCAGGCATCGTCTGGGATTTCTTCTCGGACCCGCGCAACCTGAATGCGCTCACGCCCCCATCGATGCATTTCGAAATCCAAGGCGACCCCGCCCGCATGTACGCCGGCCAGCTCATCTCGTATCGAATCCGGCTCGCGCCGGGCGTCCGCGTTTCCTGGCTCACCGAAATCTGCCACGTAAACCCTGGCCGCTACTTCGTCGACGAACAACGCCGCGGCCCATACGCGCTCTGGTATCACCAGCACCATTTCGAGCCGCGGGACGGCGGGGTCGAACTCACCGATCGCGTCACATACGCCCTACCCTTCGGCCCGCTCGGCAGCTTGGTCCACGTCGTCTGGGTGCGCCGCCAGCTGCGCCAGATTTTCGATTATCGCGCGGACGCCGTCCGCAGCCGCTTCGGCGGCTAAAAGCCTGACCGGCCAGCACTACCGGCCGACGTGCGTGCCGCAGCGTCGTTGACAATGAATATACAGTTGGGTGTATATATAAGGTGTGTCACCCCACACCTCGTTTGCGGTTCTCGCTGAACCGAATCGGCTGCGCTTGGTCGAGGCCCTGCGCGACCGAGCCCATGCTGTCAATGAACTCGCCGCCAAGACGCGTCTTCACCAATCGGGCGTCTCCCGCCACCTGAAGATTCTCGCGGACGCCGGCTTCGTCGAGATGCGTGCGTCCGGAGCCGAGCGGCTCTATTCGCTGCGGCCGCAGGCGTTTCGCGAGATCGAGGCGTGGCTGGGCCGCTATCGTCCCGGCCGAATCGCCCCGTCCGCGAACCGCCGGGCGCGTCCGTCCGCGAAGCCGCGCCCCCGCGTGACGCGCGCCCCAATCCTGACGTTTTAAGCGCCCGCTGTACCCGTATATATTATATAAGCGATCTCTCGTAGAAAGGGGTCAGGTTACACCTTACACCTTTCCTGGCAGTGGGAGCATTTATATACACCCGAGATCGCGTCCGGCTCGCGAGCCGCGCGCAAGCGTCGTGAAATTTTTAAGCCCCGCCCTGCGGCGCGCCCGACCGCCGCACAGGCGGGCAGATATGACGGTTCACTATATATGTCGATAGAGACGATTTTTTGCGGGGCAGCTAAGTCAACAGACTATATATGCATTCCGATCCCAGCCATCGGGCCACGGTCCGCTAAGCTCCGTCGGGACTCGCGCGCGCCGGCCGCCCCTCGGCCCGGCCCATGGACGCGCGCACCCTCACGCGCGAAACGCCGCTGCCGGTTGCATTTACCGCCATCGTTCTCCTCTTCTGGTGCTTCCATGGCTCACGAAATTCTCTTCACTCCCGTCGACCTCGGCGCGCTCCAACTGCCCAATCGCATCATCATGGCCCCGTTGACCCGCTGCCGGGCCGACGCCGACCACGTTCCGACGGACATCATGGTCGAATATTATACGCAGCGCGCCAGCGCCGGCCTGATCGTTGCCGAAGCCACCATGGTCATGGAGGGCAATTCCGCGTTCAACGGCCGCGAGCCCGGTATATACTCCACCGCGCAGGTCGCCGCGTGGAAGCAAGTCACGGACTCCGTTCACGCCCACGGCGGCCGTATCGTTCTCCAGCTCTGGCACGGGGGACGCGCCTGCCATTCGTTTTTTAATCACGGCGCCCAACCCGTCGCGCCCAGCCCCCTCCGCATCACCAACGACGAGATGCATACTCCCGAGGGCAATAAGCCGTATGAAATCCCGCGCGAACTGCGCGATGATGAATTGCCCGGCATCGTCGAGGGCTTCCGCGTCGCCGCCCGCAATGCCCAACTTGCCGGCTTCGACGGCGTCGAGGTACACGGCGCGAACGGCTACCTGCTCGACCAATTTCTTGGCGATGGGAGCAACCGCCGCACCGGTCCGTACGGCGGCTCCATGGCCAACCGTTCCAAGCTGATGCTCGAGGTGGTTGACGCCGCCGTCAGCGTCTGGGGCCCCGGCCGCGTCGGCATCCGTGTTTCCCCGTTGAACAGTTATAATGACATGCGCGACAGCGATCCGGTCACCATGGCCGCTGATATCGCCACGCGCCTCGCTTCGCGCCCCCTTGCCTATATACATCTGATGCGCGCGGATTTCATGGGCACGCAAAAGGGCGATGTCGTAAGTGCCGTGCGCGGCGCCTTTCGCGGCTCCCTCATGGGCAACATGGGTTATAGTGCCGACGAGGCCGCCCAGGCGATCAGCCGCGGCACGCTCTCCACCGTGGCGTTCGGGCATCATTACGTCAGCAACCCCGACCTCGTCGCCCGCCTCCGCGCGGGAGCGCCGCTCGTCGAGCCGGACGGACAGACGCTCTATAGTCCGGGTCCGCACGGTTATATAGACTACCCCGCCATCGCCGCGGCCTGAGCGCCGCGGGCGTCCGCCAAGCTACAGATCGCGGGCGGCGTGTTATCTCTTCACGCGCCCGTGGGTCCGCTTCAACTTCGGTAACGAGCCGCGGTCACTGCGCGTCCGAGCGCTCCCGCTTGCGAGCGTCCCTCGTGATTAATCACGAGCCGCACCTTCGACGCTCCGTAACGCTGCGGCGGTCGACCTGCGGCTCGGCAAAACCGTCACTCAGCACCGGGCTTCGCGGGAACAGCCGGTCAGCAGGAGTTTTTCCGGCGCATTCCCGGGCGATTTTCTATTGCTGAATCCGATCGGAAGCGCGCCTCTGCATATTAGCATCGCATTTATAACCATAATATTTTCTACATATTATCCGAAATGAAACATCAAATCACCCGCGTCTCGGTTCTTCAGTCCAGCAAGATCATGACGGCTCTCTATGTTCTCATCGGAATCTTCTACACGCTCATCGGAATCCCGATGATTCTCTTGGGTGGCCCGCAGTATAAAATTATCGGCTATGTATATCTCTTCATGCCCATCCTGATTGGCGTGATCGGGTTTATCATGTTCGTGATCATGGCGGCCCTTTATAACTTGCTCGCGAAGTGGACGGGTGGTTTCGAGTTCGAGCTGACGCCGCAGTCCGAAACCCCAGAAAATTTCACGTAATCCGGAACGACTCTGGCCAAGTGTGGCGGCCATCGTTGATATCAGCAACTCGCCCCCAGCAGCTCCGCGCCCGCACAGGTTGTCCTGCCTGGGTCTTTCGATCTATATATATATGGGAAAGCCAGCCGCTATATAGAACCCCGCGCGACCCCCCCTCCGTAGTTCAGCGTTCAGCGTCAAAGATGAGCCACAAACGCTCCGGCGGTCATGGCTCATTTCCGCCGCCCTCTACTCAGCCTAGATTTTCCGCGCTCTGCATGCAATCAAGTCGACCCCTATATAGAGCCACCCCCGGCGCGCTCCACCCAAGTCTGCCTACTTGAGCGTTACGCGTTAAAAACTCTAAGCGTTAACCGTTCCGATTGCTGTGTTTTCCGACGGTCTTTCGGCGTCCGCTTTCGACGCGGCGTGATTCGTCCGGTGTGGTCTCTTTTTCCGCCCGGCGCGATTCTGGTTGTATATAGCCGTTGAGATTTTATCCACGGCTGTCAGCCCCGCCCGCTCCGCTCCGTCCCGTCTCGCACCGCTTCGCACCGCCTCGACGCCCTTCTTCGCTCCGTGATCTGGCATCAGAATTATGCTCCTTTCGGCGGCCTCGCCGGCTCGGCCGCCGTCGCGCTGGTGCCGATTCTCGTGCTCGGCTCACTGCTCGCCGCCGCGCGCGTCCGCGCCTCGACCGCCGCCCTCTGCGGCCTCGGGCTCGCGCTCCTCATCAGCTGTGCCGCGTTCGGCATGCCGCCCGTCCTCGCGTTCGCCGCCGCCGGCTACGGGGCGCTGTATGGTCTGTTCCCGATCGGCTGGATCGTGATCAACGCGATCTTCCTCTATGATTTGTCTGTCGTCACCGGCGAATTCGCCGTGCTGCAACGCCAGGTCGCCACGCTCTCCGCGGACCGCCGCATCCAGGTACTCCTGATCGCGTTTGGCTTCGGCGCGTTTATCGAGGGCGCAGCTGGATTCGGTGCCCCGGTCGCGATCACCTCCGCGCTCCTCGTCGGACTCGGCTTCCGGCCACGCGACGCCGGACGTCTCGCGTTGATCGGCAACACCGCCCCTGTCGCGTTCGGCTCGCTCGGCATCCCGATCATCACGCTCGCGAAAATCACCGGCCTCGACCTGCGCGCACTCTCGGCAACCGTGGGACACCAACTGCCCGTCTTCTCGTTCCTGATTCCGTTCTGGCTCGTCGCCGTCCAGGACGGGCGCCGCGGCCTCCGCGAGGTCTGGCCGGCGTGCGCCGTCATGGGCGGCACGTTCGCGCTACTCCAATTCCTGGTCAGCAATTGGCACGGCCCTTGGCTTGTCGACCTCGCCAGCTCCACTGGCGCCACACTCGCGCTCCTCGCCTTCCTGCGTCGCTGGCAACCCACCCGCGCGGAAAAGTATATAGCGGAAACGCCACTCGCGGCCACCACCCTCGCGGTACCGGCGCATCCGTGGCGTCCCTGGATTCCCTGGATGTTTCTCTCGGTGGCCGTTTTTACCTGGAGCACCGGGACGGTGCGCACGCACCTCGATGGCTGGTTCTCGCCCAAATTCGCCATCCCGGCGCTGCACCTCGGCGTCGCCCGCGTGCCACCCCTCACGGCCGAGCCCGTCGCCGAGCCGGCCGAGTTTTCGTTTAATATATTGTCCGCCGCTGGATCCGCCCTGCTCGTCGCCGGAGTCGCCGCCGGACTCGTCCTCGGCCTCCGCCCACGCGCCCTGGTCGCTATATATCTGCGCACGATCTGGCGGCTGCGCTGGTCGCTGCTCACCATCGCGGCGATGCTCGCGCTCGGTTTCACGACGCGCTACGCCGGCGCCGATGCCACCATCGGCCTCGCCCTCGCCTCAACCGGTATATTATTCCCGTTCTTCTCGCCGCTTATCGGCTGGGTCGGCGCCGCGCTCACCGGCAGCGATACGTCGTCCAATGTATTATTCGGCAACGTGCAGGTCGTCGCCGCCCACCAGCTGGGCCTCTCGCCGCTCGTGACCGCCGCCGCCAACAGCTCCGGTGGCGTGATGGGCAAGATGATCGACGCCCAGAGCATCGTCGTCGCCACCGCGGCGGTCGGCGGCGCGACCGACGAGTCCGGCCGCTCGATGCCCGGCCTGATCCTGCGCTCGGTCTTCTGGCACAGCCTCGCGCTCGGCTCTCTCGTGGGGCTTTATGTATTCCTGGAAACGCGGCTGCCGGCCCGCTGAGCGTTCCCTGGGATCAGATCTTTCGCTCTATATAGCTATATATATGATGCTATGCGAACTTCGTCCGCACGCGATAATTCGGCGCTGCCCCTCCTCGTGAAACCAACCGCGATCTTTGGAATCGATATTGGCGGGACGAAGTGCGCCGTGAGCCGCCTCGGGCCCGGCGAACGCGTGCGCGAGCTGCACCGCTTTGCCACGAGCGGGCCCGGACCGACGCTCGAGGAGCTGGCGCGCGTGGTCGCGGAGGCGCAGCCCGGAAAATTCCCCGCGCTCGGCATCGCCTGCGGCGGTCCGCTTGACGCGCGTCGCGGCGTGGTCCTCAGTCCGCCCAACCTCCCGGGCTGGGATCGCATCAAGGTCGTGCAGTTTTTCGAGCGACGCTTCGGCGGTCGCGCGTTTTTGATGAACGATGCCAACGCAAACGCGCTCGCCGAGTGGCGGTTCGGCGCGGGACGCGGCAGCCGCTCGATGATATTTCTCACCGCGGGAACTGGCATGGGCGGCGGACTCATCATTGATGGACGCCTCCACGAGGGCGCGACGGGAAGTGCGGGCGAGGTGGGACATATCCGGTTGGCCGACCGCGGACCGGTGGGATTTAATAAAGCAGGCTCGTTCGAGGGCTTCTGCAGTGGCGGTGGCATCGCACAGCTCGCGGCGTTTCTGCCGCGCGGCACGCGGCCGCCGCGGGTGCGCGAATGGATGAAGCAGCATCCGAACGCCCGAGAGATCGCGCTCGCCGCCCGTCGCGGAGATCGCGTCGCCATTGCGGTATATGAAGAGGCCGGCCGGCGGTTGGGGCAGGCGCTGGCATTGCTGGTGGATATAATAAATCCCGAGTGCATCGTGATTGGCAGCCTCTGGCTCCGCTGCCGCGACCTGCTCGGCCCGGAGATGCGCCGCGTACTCAGTGCAGAAGGCCTGCCCGACACCGTGCGAGGCTGCCGCATCGTCCCCGCTAAACTCGGCGAATCCGTCGGCAACCACGGCGCCATCTGCGTCGCGCTCCACGGCCTCGACCAGTTGTAATGTCCGCCAGACTGTTCCATATACTGCTGCGCGCCTCCCGCCGGAGCGCCGTCCCGGCCCGGACTTCGACGCTATATATCCCTCAGAAGTGACCCCGGCCGGACGCGGGCCGCTACCCTTGTCTTATCCTAGTGCTCAGGCCGCCTTCTCTTGCTCCCCGTGTATATAGTTAGGTCGACGACGCAGCTGCGTTTCCAGAGGTCGCGGCCTGGCCGTCAGCTTCTCGACCGATCCGGCAAACTCAAGGGAAGCCAAGGAAACGCCGACTTATGCCATGGCGCGAACGTTGACCCGTACGTTATATATAGGAAGATCCTCCACGTTATTGCCCAACTTGTGCCCACGTGGCGTCCCGCGCCGGCCCGGTTTTTGCACCCGCTGCTCCCCGCTGGATCAAATCCCATCCGCTCCCCTCCACGGTCACGCCTGATCACATCCAAGGCTCCGCGCCTCGAATAGATTCTATATGAAATCGAATATATTGAGCTCCCGGATGCGGTTGGGGTCATGGCTGTTCGCCGCCATCATCGCGAGTACGGGATACGCGAGCCCGGCGGCAGACCCGTTCAAGTCTATATTCAACCAGGCACCCATGCCGCTCCCGCGCTATCAGCAACTGGATGCGCCGCTCATGGGCAACGGCGACATGGCGGTCGCCGTCAGCGGCGATCCCGACGACCAGGAATTCTGGCTGAGCAAGAATGATTTGTGGGAACTGCGCAACGTCTGGTGCCTCAGCGGACCGCGCCCGTTCGGACACCTCGATATAAAAATCCCCCAACTGCACGGCGCGTCCTATCGCGCCGAGCAGGATCTCACCACCGGCACCACGACCGAGACGTTTGATATAAACGCTTCGCAGGTTACCATGCGCTCGTGGGTCTGCGCGGTCGACAATCTCCTCGTCGTCGAATTATCCAATCGCGGCGTCGAGATGGACGGCGACGTTCGCCTCTGGATTCCTGCGCACGCCAGAACCACCCCGCAGTCGGATCATCGCTCGAAGCCCGGCACCGCGCCCGATTGGGACGGATTCCCGGCCGCTCCGATCTTCACTGGACAGGCAGGTATATACTGGGGCGTCCGCGCTTTTCGCGAGCAGGTCGCAATACCCGCCGAAGTCGCGTGTGCGTTTCGAGTGCTGGGAGGCGACGGCACACATTTCCACCTCAAGCCCGGCGCGCCCGTCCTGCTGGTGGCCGCCATGCGAAGTCTTCGCCAGAGCTCTCACTATACAGCCGAGGTCCAAAGCCGCGTCGCGACGCTGGACCGCGCGACGGTGCAAACCAAATTATATGACGAGCACAAGAAATGGTGGCGCAATTTCTGGGACAAGTCATCCGTCGCGCTCGGCGACCCGGAGCTGGAGTGGCGCTATCATGTGTCCAACTATATACTCGCCTCGTGCAGCCGCGATCCCGACTACCCGCCGGGAATCGCGGGAACGTGGGTGACCACGGACCAGCCGATGTGGACCGGCGCATATACGCTGAACTATAACCACGTGGCCTGCTTTTACGGGCTCTATTCCAGCAATCATATCGAACAGGCGGACCCCGAGGACGCTCCGATTCTCGATTTTCGGGAGCGGGGAGAATATTATGCCCGCGAGGTGCTCCATTGTCGTGGCGTGCTTTATCCGGTGAAGATCGGTCCGGTCGGCATTGAGACCACGCGTGATGAAATCCATCCAGACATCGTCGTGAAGCCCGACGACGCGCCCTGGCTGCGCCAGAAAGGTGGACTTTTCCTGGGTCAACGAAGCGACGCCGCCTTCAGTGCCATCAATATAGCGCAACGCTGGTATACGACCTATGATCCCGCCTACGGCCGGAAGGTGTATCCGTTCATTCGGGATGTGGCGCTGTTCTGGGAAGATTATTTGAAATTCGAGCCGACCCCACCGGAGCTGATTGCGGCGACAAAAGATTTACCCGCCGGCCTGCGCCAGCCGCCTGACGGGCGCTATATCAGTTATAATGATGGGGCCAACGAAGGCGGCCAGGACACGAATCCGGCGCTGTCGCTGGGCATGGCGCAAAACGCTCTGAGGCTGGCGATCGATCTGAGCGTTTCGCTGGGCATCAATGAAAGGGAACGGGGCAAGTGGCAGTATATACTCGATCATCTCAGCGCATTTCCCACGCAGGAATACAACGGGGTGACGATTTTCAAGCGGACGGAAAAGAATATTCCCGAAACCAAAAAAGCGGCAGAGAGCACTCCGCCAAAACTCGCGGTCAGGCCGGATTCGACGTATATTCATATATACCCAGCAAACGCCGTCGGCCTCGGCAGCGATCCGCGCCTGCTGCAGGTCGCGCGTAACACCTTGAACGCAAAGCCTACCTGGGTCGATATGAACGGCACGTCGGCGTTTTATCCCGCGGCCGCCCGCGTCGGCTTTGATCCCAACGCGCTGCTCGCCAAGCTGCATGAGATGCGGTTTCAACCCAACGGTGTTGTATATAACGAATTTCATATGCTGGAAAACAGCAGCATCGTCCCGAACACCGTCGACGAGATGCTCCTCCAGAGTTTCGACGGTACGCTTCGATTGTTTCCCGTCTGGCCCGCCAACCACGACGCGAGCTTTCGTACACTCCGGGCGTACGGAGCGTTTCTCGTAAGCGCGGAGCTCAAGGGTGGCGTGGTGACGCACGTCTCAATTTTCAGCGAACAGGGACGCCCCTGTGTCGTGCAGAATCCGTGGCCTGGCCGCCGGGTGAGCGTGCGGTGTGTCGGGAAGCCCGACCAGACGCTGGCAGGTGAGCGGCTCAGTTTCAAAACCGGCCTCGGCGATCAAATGGAGCTGGTCGTGGCGTCTGAGGCGCAGTGAACGCCGAACGCGACCACCGCCTATTCTTGCGAGGTGCGAACCGCGCTTTATGAAGGACTCGGGCACAATATAGATACCTATATAGGCGCACTGGCCGCCGAAAATGGTGCACCCGTAGGGAGTCGAACCCTAAACCTTCTGATTCGAAGTCAGACGCTCTATCCAGTTGAGCTACGGGTGCGAGCCAGCCAGGAGGCTACGCGATCCCGTCGCCCCCGCAAGTCGGGGCTCGCCGTCTCGCTTCTCAAACTCGCGCTATCGAGTTGTCAGCTTTGCGCCCGCAGCGGCAAAGGCCCATTGGAGGTCCCCCCGGCACGCATACATAGGACCGCAGCGGGCGATCGGGATGCCGCTCGTTGGGCAATCCTGAAGAGCCGGCGAAGCCGAAGAGCTCCGGTTTTCCGCTCAACTATATAGCGTTCTATATGGGCATACAGTGGCGGAACACGATTGATCATACGGGCACCGACGGCACGTTCTAAAATCAGCGTGCGCCTGATCGGAACGCGGTCTCCCGGCTCGAGACGCAGCCGTAATATGGTCTCCGCTTCTCCGCCTTAAACTCTATATAGCGGGTCACTGATCACGTTCCTGGGCTCGAAATGTCGCTTGTGCCTATCCCGTTATGCTTGGCCGAGGCGCTCCAAGAGAATAAAGTGTTTGGGCGAACGCTTGATCCAAACCCGCCGCGGGGGAGCTGTTCACTCTTTTCCTCTGGCTCAATGGCGCGGCTTGGGTCTGCATCCGATCAATGGCCAGTTCGAAGCAGGCGGCGCCCCAAGCGCCGCAGATTCCGGACTACGAGCTGCTGCGCCTCATCGGGCGCGGCAGCTACGGCGACGTCTGGCTCGCTCGCGGCGTCACCGGCGTTTGGCGCGCCATCAAAATCGTCTGGCGCGATCGCTTTCCCGATGCCGGCCCGTTCGAGCGCGAGTTCAAAGGCCTGAAGGAATTCACCGCCATTTCACTCGGCCAGTCCGTGCAAATGGCGCTGCTCCACGTCGGCCGCAACGACCAGGCGGGATACTTTTATTATGTCATGGAACTGGCGGATGACGTGAAGAGCGGCCAGACGATCGACCCGCCGAACTATATACCGCTGACGCTCGCCGAACTTCGCCAACGCGGCACCCGCACCTCCGCGGCAGAGTGTATTCGACTCGGGATCGAACTCGCCCGGGCGTTGAGCGGGCTCCATGGGCGCGGCCTAGTGCACCGCGACATCAAGCCGTCGAATATTATACTCGTCGGCGGAGTGGCAAAGTTGGCGGATATCGGACTCGTCGCCCCGACAACCGACGCGCGTACCTTTGTCGGCACCGATGGCTATGTTCCGCCGGAAGGGCCCGGCTCGCCCGCCGCCGACATATATGCTTTGGGCAAGGTCCTGTTTGAGTTGTCCACCGGCTTCGACCGGCAGGAGTTTCCGCAAATGCCTCCCGGCATGCACCGCCTGCCGGATCGCCGATCGTTGCTCGAGTTGAACGAAGTCATCCTGCGCTCCTGCGACGCGCTGCCCGAGAACCGCTACCGCGACGGCACCGCTCTGCTCGCGGATCTGGAGGCGCTCGCTCGAGGACACTCGCTGCGCGGACGTCGCCTGCGCCGAATGGCGTTGCCGATTCTCGCGGGGTGCGCCGCCGCGGTCGTCGCTGCGCTCCTCTGGCAGCGCCACCGGGTCGCTTCAGTATATAAAGCGCAGGCAGCCGCCGCCCCGGCCTCGAGCGTCGCTGCCGCGGAGCCGATCGCCATGCCGGAAAAATCCGTGGCCGTCCTGCCTTTCGCGAATCTCTCCGCGGAAAAGGACAGCGAATATTTTGCGGACGGGGTGTGCGAGGACGTGCTGACCAACCTCACCGCGATCCAGGCGCTGCGCGTATCATCGCGCACTTCCGCGCAGCAATATCGGGACACCAAGAAGCCCATTCCCCAGATCGCGCGCGAGCTCCGGGTCCGCTATATACTCGAGGGCAGCGTGCAGCGTTCCGGCAACGAGGTGCGCGTGCATGGGCAGCTCATCGAGGCCGCGACGGACAAGCACGTCTGGGCGAAATCATATAGCGGCAATATCGACCGGCTGTTCGCGTTGCAGGCGGGGATCGCCACCGACATCGCCGATGCCCTGCATGCCGTGCTCTCGCCCGATGAAAAAACCACCTTGGAGCGCAAACCGACCGAGAACCTGGAGGCCTACACGATCTTTATGCAGGGCCGCGCCATCTCGCACCGCTCGCTGCTCGGAGGCAGTCTCTTCGCTGCGGCCGCCAAGTTTCGCGAGGCCGTCAAGATGGACCCGAATTTTGCGGAGGCCTGGGCAGCGCTGTCGACCGCTTTGACCCAGCTTTATTTTTTTGAGGAAGACCAAAGCGCGGAGAGCCTCGCCTCGGCGAAGCAAGCGATTGATACCGCGGTGCGGCTGGCGCCTGACCGGCCGCACATTATAGAGTCACTCGGCGGATATTATTTCTTCGGCGAGCGCGACTATACTCGCGCGACGGAACAATATTTGCGGCTGGCGCAGATCGAGCCGCATTCCGCCGAGGTCCCGCATATGCTCGGCCTCATCCAGGTTCATCAAGGCCGATGGGTGGACGCGATTGCCAACTCCCGCCGCGCGGTGGCGATGGATCCGGCGAACGTTATTATTGCCCGCTCGTTAATATTAAAGCTGCAGTGGGTGCGGCGCTATCAGGAGCTCGCGGAATTGACGGACCGGCTGGTCAGGGAATATCCGGACGAAGAGGAATACTGGGCAACGCGCGCGCAGAACGCGTTTAATATTGATGGCTCCACCGCATTGATGGCCGAATTCGATCGCCGGGAATTTGGTCCCGAGCGGGCCGAGCATGTATTGTTTTTACGTCGCAGGCTGGCGCGCATGCGCGGCGACTTCGCCGCAGCGGTCCGCTATGATCACGAGGCGTCGATCTTCGGCCACCTCGGAGGATGGATCCAGCAGATGCCCGCGGCGATCTCTCTGGAGAATGCCGGTGACGTCACTGGCGCGCAGACCCTGGTCCGGAGTATTATCGAGAAGATGAAAGCCCAGGCCGTGCGCGAGCCGGACAACTCGCTGCTGCAGGCGTGGCTGGGCCAAGGTTACGCGCTGCTCGGCGAAAAGGAGTTGGCGCTCGGGTGTGCCCAGCGATCGCTCGACCTGATGCCGGAGTCGAAGGATTCGGTATTTGCCGTGAACAACCTCATACTGGCCGGAGCCGTTTGGGCGCGGGTGGGCGACAAGGAGCGGGCCCTCGCGACATTCGCGCGCTGTCTGCAGATGCCGGGCGGAGAACACGTGTCGTCCGCGCGCTGTGGCGTGAGCGAAGCTCCGAATGATATATCCTGGCGTCCGATCATGAACGATCCGCGCTACCAGGCGCTGCTCGCCGACCCGAAAAACAACGCGCCGCTGAGGTAAGGTGGTGAGGTTATGCGGTACGGGGCCCGGAAGGGCCAGCCGACGCTATGTATATACGAGAGTTTTTTTAACCAGGGATGGCATCAAGCCGTCCGGATGGCACCAGAGTCAGAAGAGCTCAGAGGGCCTGCCGCTAAGTTCTGCGGATCAAATCTTATCCCGACTTGAAGTGATCTGTGGTAGAAAAAGGTAACTGTCATATACGATATATATATATATATATATATATTCAGTGCCGGATGCAGGCCTCTCACCGGCGCGACTGGCCGAGGCGCGCGTCGAAGTGGAAGGGCTCCGGATGGCCGATATGCAACCGGGCGTAGTCGGGGTGACGCGGGTTCACTATATAGTTGAACTCCCCTTGGATCGTCACGCTCGGCACGCGCAGGACGACCGAGGCGTTGGACTCCAGCCAGCGGTCCCCGAGCCGCCGCGTGCCTTGCGCCGCCGGGATAGCGCGCCAATCCCGAGGCAGTCGCGGCGTCTCGCCGATCAGCGCGTCTCCAAACTCCGCCGGAATCGCCACCCACGCCATCGCGCTCAGCAGTGAAACATCCTCGATATGAACGAGGATCTCCATCCCCGCGAGCGCCCGCGACTCGGCGAGATATATCATCGGGCGCCCCGCGCTGTTCCACCGTCCGGGAAACTTCGCCGCTCCCTCGCCCGAAAACGCGGTGGCGGCATACCGCGCCGCGCAGACGCGCCACGCCTTCACTCTAGGCAAACACTCCGTGCTCGATGCGGCCAAGCGCCTGCTCGACGGCGCGGGCGCCCGGCTCGGTGCCACTCATCTCCAGCGGGCTTTTCCCGCCGAGCAGCAGAAGGGGCTTCGTCATCCACTTCTGCGCGTTCTCCCGATTTTCGAAGACGCCCTCCGCCCGGTTCAGAAGGCGGATCAAGCGTACCACCCGCTCGGATTCATCCGCCGCGAGCCGCGCCTTCGCGCGCACGCGACGCTCGGCCGTTTTCGCGCTCATCCGGACGAGCGCTGCCGTCCTGGCAATCGAGCCCAGGCCCAACGCACCCGTCAGCAGCTCGATCGCCCGCGCCGGAATTCCCGCTTCCACGCGCCGCGCGAGCGCAACGTCATCCTCGAGCGGCAAAGAGAGGCGCTGGGCAATGGACGTCATTTGACGCCAAAGCTACGTCAAATGACGTCCACAGCAAGTAAATTGCCGAAGCCCATCCAGCCCGGCCAGAAACTCAACCGCACTTCCGAATCCGAGGGGTCTTCCGGACCCATGGGTCCAGGCCTTACTTCTTACCTAATCGACGGAGCGTGCGCTGCAGCGGGGCGAATGAGTATATATGACGGGGCCTTCCCAATCCATCTCTCAACCTCCAGTCATCGGCGTAGCCTGCAGCCGTGTGCCTGCCGCGTCCGCTTCGACCTCTCGTTGCCATCTCCGGAAGTATATAGTGTGCTCATGGGCGGCGGCGCGTTTCGGCCGTTGCTCGATTTTCCCGTTGCCTCCCGCCCAGGCGCCGGCTGCGCCGCTGCGTTATCTCTCACGACTGTCCCGTGGTTCAACGTGCTGCGACGTTCCGGTCGTCCTCCTTACTCGTCGTTCCCAGCCACGGGAAGCGTTCCTGCGCTTTCGATATATAGCGAACAGAGCGTCCTGAGGCTCGCCGAAGGGCCGCGGCCTGGGTCGGATGGTGGACGCTACAGGACTCGAACCTGTGACCCCGTGCGTGTGAAGCACGTGCTCTAACCAACTGAGCTAAGCGTCCGACTCGTCTCCCAACTTCGACCTCCGCGGATTTCGCGTTTCGGTTGGCTGGCGATCTTCTCGACCTTCGAGAAAACGAACCGCCGCCAACAAAGGCAAAGGACCACGCAGACCAGAGCTGTGAACGAACACTACGAGGGTCCGTAGTACGGTCTTTTCACTTTCCCGGGCAAGCAAAAATGGACCGCGGCGATTTATGCGAATCATATAAGCACCACGCGACACATCGCTCTGCTCACTTGCGCGCGGCTGTTGCGGTGTCCGTGCGGAGCAGTTGCTCGGACCAGAGTACGCTGGCCTGCAGCAAGGTACGGTCCGACGGAGAGCGGAGTTGATCGATCAGCCGTTGAGTGGCGCCTTGTCCACTTTCAGCCAGTTCAAGGCCAATACTGGCCAGCACCTTCGTCTTTACGATTTCGTCGGCAATTGTGTCAGCCCAACCCACGGCGCCCATCGGATCAGAACATGTCCAACAGGCCGCATATGCACACATGCTTTCGTCTCGCACCAAACTCGAGGGCAGAGCAGTCACGATTTCACCCGCAGAGGAAATATCGCGGTTTACCAGGATGGAGACAACGCGCTCAAGTGCCGCGCTTCGCGCCAGGCCCGCCGGCATCGCCATCACCCAGTCCAACGCCTGCCCCGCGTAACGGTGGGTCATCCCTTCAGCGGCCACCGTCATCGCTGCTGCTTGCAAGCTTTCCGCAGGAAGAGCCGCCGCGAAGGAAGCGGCCCACTCCGGATTGGCATCAGCTAGCGCCTGCGCGACCTTTAACGCCAGTCGGTCGTTGGCAAGCCCGTCCTCGCCCACCTCGGTCACCCTTACGGCGCCCCGGTAGTCCGATCGCTGCTCTATACAACTGACCACTTCGGCTAATGTCTCCGTGAACTCGCGATCATCTCTACCAGCCAGCGTCGTTTGACTCGCGTCCGCCGGATGCCAAGCCCATGCCCCGGAGGAGCGCAATTTTTCGGAAGCCATTCGCCCGGCTTGGGTTGGCGCCTGTCGCGCCATGCTGACGCGATTCCGGCACCAGATCGTGAGGAACAACACGACAACACCACCGGCGAAAAGGTAAGTTCTGCGCCTCATCAGATACAATCGAACCTCACACAATCAGGGGACACGATGCGCTATGGCTTCGATTGAATATATAAGCATGCATTGCGTTTGTATTGCCTCAGGCATCCAGAAAAAGCTGCAAATACACATCTCAATATAACGCAGTGTCTGTCAGGGGGCAATGGATGGACTAATGATTAACCTGTATAATCCTATGTTTAGTTTTCCCGCGTCGACTCTGAGCTCCGACATCGAGTGTTGGTTTCAAGCGGTAAGCCGCGGCCAATCCCTCTAAAGATAGAGGCGCGCAACCGTTTCATAGGATAGTTCAGGTTTTTCCGAACTCCGTCCATGGAATTGAAACGCGCGAAGCTTTAATATGGACAGAACTTAGACCTCGGGAACCCGAGGCCGGATGTTCGGAGCCCATAACCCAAGCTATTGTTCACAATGAATAACGTTCGGAAAACCCAGACATATAGCCACAGATTTTCGCGGATCCGCGCAATATGGTCCCCGTTTTGCCTCATCCTTGGATTTGCGCTTGCGGCTGGAATCCATGAGAGCCGCGGCGCCGTCTCGCAGGTGGTTATTCAAGCTTCGCTACCCGGCACCATCTACAAGCCGACCGCCACGGGGACCACACTGACTGGCTTCGCATGTTTTCCTCAGGTTATGGCTTTCGACATACAAAACTCCGGAGTTCCGGCCCGGGAAATCCTAGCCGGATGGAAATATCGCAATGATGGGGATCCAAACCAAACGTATCTGAACTTCAAGCCGTCGACCGACGGCGGGAAGACGTTTGGGACCACCAATACTAGCAATGCCAACCTGCGTTCCGGATTAAAACAGCGCAACGGCACTCTCATTGCCTGCCAGTACTTCACGACCGCGACTGCCGGCGACCCTGGGACCACTTGGACATTTCAATATGAGACCTCCACGGACAATGGTGCCAATTGGACGACCCATACCGCGACTGCCAACTTCAGTCCCTACAATGTGACGGGATACGTAAACCATACGGGCATGCTTGAGGACAATAGCGGGAACCTCTATATGGTCGCATACGGCACGAACTATCCTAATCCGACGGTCCAGGACTTCATTATCAAGTCGAGCGATGGCGGGGCGAATTGGATTTATTGGGGTACGCCAGCCTACGACAGCACTCGGAACCAGAGCGAGACTTCAGTGGTGCGCTGCGTCGACAACTCCTGGTTGGCCGTCTTTCGCAATTTCGTTGGAAGCACGACCGGGACGTTACGCTATTCTCGTTCTACTGACAACGGGGTAACGTGGACGGCGGAACAAACCATGGTCGGCCTCACCGCGGGATCTGGGCATGTCGATCCGGAACTTACATTGCTTCCAAACGGAGTCCTGGTTTTAACATATGGCGTCTACCATTCGACGGGAGATCGAGATGTACGAATGGCGTTTTCCGAGGACGGCAGCGGAACCACATGGACCCACGACACCTTAATTTTCAACTCGGTCAACGGTGGCGTGGAGAGCACCGGCTACACTGGTAACGGGGCGGTTAAAGCGCATCGCCTTCTTTCCCTCGGCGATACCGGAACGGGCTGGAACTACGGTATCGCGGTAGGGGGATCAATCCCCTCGCCGAACCCCTTCGCCGTCTGGGGCAAATATATTGACGTCGTACTCGACAAGACAAACCGGCTCGACCTCAAAACCATGTATGCACAGGGGGCGATGACGATCAGCCCCGCGACCACGCTGACAGACGTGAACGCCAGTCATCCGGAGAACAAGAAAGAGGCAGCCTTCGACGGGAGCACCGACTATTGGAGCGGAGCTTCGGCCACGGCCACCTCTGGTACCTACCAGATCGACTTGCAGACGACTTATCCGATCACGGGCGTTGGCGTCTGCCTGCATTATAACAGCGCTGAAACTGCTACGATTTCGTTGTCGACAAACGGCACGACGTGGACGCCGGTTAAGCAATACTCCACTTCGACGATCCAGAACGCGATTGACTATACAACTTTTTCATCGACCAACGCCCGCTATATCAAGGTCGACGTTCAAAGCTCGGGACCTCAGGTCTGGCTAAATGAGCTAGAAGTCTACATGGATCGCGACACCTACGAAAATAATGCCACGGGTGTCGTTCCATTCGGCTATACGGCAGCGAACGGAATGTTTACCGTCGAGGATACGGTGAGTGGCGTGACGGCCCCTATCGGGTATCAAAGCGAGCGAGCGCTTTATATGAACGATACCAGTTCCACCCTGCCGGCGACCGTCATCCATAACGTCTCCACGTCGCAGGCAACAAAGAGCCTCAGCTTTCGAATAAAGCCACTGGCATATAGTACGAGCGGCAGCGCCCAATTCGCGATCGTCTCCGGATCAACAACGATGTACCAAATGGCCGTGTTCGCCGATGGCAGTGTTCAATACTACAATGGCTCATGGCATCAAATCGGGACGGCCGGTGCGGGAACCGTCGCGTTGAATGCGTGGAGCCTGATCGAGGTCTCGGCCACGACGACTGCAGCCACAATATCGGTCAACGGGGTCAGCAAAGGGACCGCCCCGCCGCTAACCACGGTGACCACGATGAACGGATTCAAATTTGGCAGCGCTGGGAGCGCGCCCACCGGTGACCGGGCTCTCTTTGACGAGGTCTGGATGAGCTATTAAGATCCAAAACGGATCTTTGTCAGAGATGTCGCGAGAGGTCCCACCCCTTCCCTCGATCTCACGCCCATCTTCTGGATCGATGTTTAACATTGAATGGTTTGGACCCGGCAAAAACGTGGGGACACTTACATCTCTCTCCTTTGCGCCCCTTGCTCGACTTACACCGCAGGGAGAGGATGCCCCAGAAGCGGCGGTCGCGGGCGTGCCCGGCGGAGCCGTCGGCTGCGGTGCCCTAGACGATATATATTTTTGTCGCGCAGGATCGCGAGTCGGCCAACCGGCGGAGGTCAGAGAGATCGTTATAACAAATTTTGAGATGCCAAAACTTGGATTCGGGTGTTCCTACATAAGATATATATCGCGTTATTCATATTACGTATGAAGAATGTAAATTACGATGTAGCGTATGACCATCTTAGGCGGAAGTTTGCCAACGGCAGTTATGCGCCCGGGAGGTTGTTAAAAACCAACGACCTCTCTTCGGAAATCGGGGTTAGTCGCACGCCGGTTCGTGAAGCATTGCGCCGATTGGAGGCCGACGGCTTGGTTGTAATCCGGGCCCGGTCGGGAGCGAGTGTCAAATCGATGGACCTCGCTGAATATCGGGAACTTTGCGGAATGCGTCTCGCACTAGAAAGCTACGCCGCCGGCCTGGCGGCCGTTCATCGGAGCAATATAGATCTGGTGTCGATGCGAGTCGCATGCGACGCCATGGGGAAGTTGACCGAGATACTCGCTACCCAACCCGAGGAAGACCTTCGGGTGGCGGAGCTCAGAAGAGAAGATATCCGCTTTCATGTGGCCATCATGACCGCTGCGAAAAGTGACTTGCTTAAGAAAGAGATTCTGCGGTTACACCTGATTAGCCGGGTAGTCTCGGGACCTGCTCCAGGAGCATCAAGAATCTGTCTGGGGAAAGAAGAAAGAACCGCGAACCTTCGGGCCGTTTCCCAGAGCCACGAAGAAATTTTTCACGCAATTGAAACGAAGGATGCATCTGCCGCCAAGTCCGCCATGGAGAAACATATCCAGGAGATCATAAACAAAAATGTCCGGGTTATGGCGCTGATTGAATTGGAGTCACTTCCTCGCGAGCTCACAGACGAAGAATTGATCGATCTTCCACAGTAGCGATACTTGCAACTTACACTTTGACGGGGCGTTTCAGTAAATTAATAAGGAAGAGGACTCGTGCTCTCCGCACCGGTGTGGACAGCTGGGCGCGTTTAATTAAAAACTAATTCCCTCAATTGTCATTGTTTGCCCGCATCCGCATATTACGGGCTACGTCCTGGCCGCGCACTGTAGAGCTTTCGCCGTTATAATATCCTCTGTTAGTTCCTGAAGTAATTCGGGATCATCGATGGCGAAAGCCTCGAACGCTTCATCGATGTGCTCGGTTTTTCGCCCGCCGACCAGCACCGTGTTGACCCCGGGCTGGTGTAACGCCCAAGCTAACGCCAAACGTACGTCTGGAATGTTTGATCTTTTCGCAATGAACTGCAGGCGCGCAAGACGTCGAAATGCGACTTTATTGAAATACATTTCCGCATGCCCCGGAATAATGGCAAACCGGCTGGCGGGCTGAACGCCGTTCTGATGCTTCCCTGTTAGGAATCCCGCAGCTAGAGGACTATAAGAAACGAGCGTTATATCTTCCTGCATACAGACGTCTCGGATTTCAGCATCAATTCCACTAATCGCCAGATTGTTGTTGTTTTGTAATGCGCGCACAGGCGTAAAGCCGTTCGCGTGCTGGATTTTCAGCACTCGTTGCAACTGTCCAGCTGTAAAGTTGCTGACGCCGATAGCGCGAACCAGGCCACGTCGAAGAAGCTGATCGAGGGCCCCGAGAGTTGCCGGACTCGCCGCGGCTTCGATCCACTTGTGAAGGAAAAGGAGATCGATTGATTCGACCCTAAGACGACGCAAGCTTTCGCAGACTGCTATCTCGATTTGTACGGGAGTATAGGGCGGAAGAATTTTCGTTGCGATCGAGAGGGATTCACGGGCGGGACACCGGCTCCTCAACCAATTCCCGACGATTCGTTCCGACGCGCCCAAGGAATAGGCTGCCGCAGTATCAAATAGATTAACACCTCTTCGCAGCGCGTGGTCCATCATCGCACAGGAACTAACCTCGTCAATCTCGCGACCAAAAGTGGCACACCCTAAGCCGATGCGACCAAAGGAAAAGGCTCGCGACTGGCGTGGGTCGAGCATCGGCGCCTCAAATGCTTACGAGGAACCTCCTCAACAATACGCTTCCAAAAGACCGGAGCCCAATCCGTCGCTGTTCGCCTCTTGCTAATTTCATGGAGTAATTTCGTTGGGGGCGACAAGCGTCCGTTCGCATCGGCTTCTCCGGGAAGTCATCTGAGAAAACCCTGCACCGGCTCTACTCTGCGAATCGAGAAGGGCGATTGAGCGATCAGAGAACCTGCCATGGATAGAGAATACACGTGTATACATCCCTGCAAGCTTCAAATTTCCGATTGCTGCCCGTTCCCGGCCCGTTCATTGGGCACTGAAGATTCAGCTGGCAAACCTGCGGTTTTCGCGGCCCGGCTTTCTCGCACGATGTGGCGATCGGAGAACATTGCTGAGCATCCCATCCCGACCAGGGGAAGGATACTTTGAGTGACTCGTGGCGCATCGAGTCGGCACCCGAATCGGCAGGTGTCTAATCACCGGGTCATTCGCCGATCCCGAATGCGTCGCACTCCTATATATCATCCGGCTGACGTTTGCCATTTTCACGCAACTCTGCCCGAAGCAAATGTACTCTCGAGGACCCCTTGAGGTTAATCGGGCCTTTGGATCCACCCGATGGGCAGAATCTGCGTTAAGGATCGAAGCGACTTTACCGCGACGCACGCACCATTGCGGGATTCGGCGCCATTCCCACGGCAATCGGGCCAGATGTTGTGTCCTCCAAACACTCGATGACGGCGCTCTCCAACGCTCTTTTCAGGGGTGACACTATGCCGTCCGACATCAGGGAGGCTCCGCTAACTGTTTTCTCATTTAGAGCGAGGCGCGACGAAATCCCCGGGGGAAGGTTGATTTCTTTTATGTGATACCGGCGATTGGGATCAAGACCGCGCAGTTTCACCGGACTGAACGCAGTTTCCCCTAATTGATATACAAAAAGTAATGCGCGTGATTTATCGGGTAGCACATAATTCAACGCCGCTCTTTTCCCAGCGTAGGGCGATTCCAATCGGTAAAGGTCGCCACGCGCCACCAAATCTTGAATGTCGGTCTTATAGAGAGTTATTGCCGCGCGGATCGTGTCCCGCTCGACATCTGTCATTTTGGAAGGATCCCGATCGATACCCAGTGCTCCCTGCAGAGCGACATCGAGCGCAAACTTCGTAGGACGGGCACCCGCACTCGTTACATGGTCCGACATCGCCCACGTTGGAAAGATGTGACTATAACTCCACTGAATATAGATGCGCTGCACAGGGTCGGTGTTATCGCTGGGCCAGAATGAATCGAAATACTTTAGCGCTCCATAGTCCACGCGTCCGCCGCCGCCAGCACAGAGCATCGACTCAACCAGCGGATATTTGTCCGCCATCCGGCGCATAACGTCATACAATCCCAATTGGTATTCGATAGACAGATTCTGCTGGTTTTCCGGCGAAAGGTATTCAGATCCGGGCTGAAGCGCGTAGCGGTTGGCGTCCCATTTGATATAACCTATGCCAGGAGGTTGGCCGAGCACTTTGTCGATTGTGCTCCAAACGTACTCCTTCACCGCGGGGCGAGTGAGATCAAGTAGAACCTGATGGTTGAGTTCCTCCAGCTGGCGGTGGGGTTGGCGCAAGACCCATTCGGGATGCTCCCGGTAAAGATTACTGCCAGAGTGCACACCTTCTGGTTCCATCCAAATGCCGAAACCGAGACCCCTGCGCTTTGCCTCCTCAACGAGGTAGGGCAGCCCATGGGGAAGGATTTTGCGGTTAACAATCCAGTCGCCCAGGCCCACCCGTTCGACGTTAGTGACTTCCTTATCACTGAACCAACCATCATCGAGGAGAAATAGATCGACGCCCAAATCCTTTCCGCCGTCAAAAAGCGAAAGGAGTTTCGATTCATTAAAGTCGAAATATGTAGTTTCCCAATTATTAAGTAACACCGGGCGCCGTTTCCCGCCGTCGCGGATACCGTAGTCCCGAGCCCAACCGTGAAAATTGCGGCTAACCTGCCCCTTTCCCGCGTCGCTCCACGTCCATAACATAGCCGGTGTTTTGAGTAACTTCCGCGGCTCCAGCTTATAGTGCGAACCGAATGGATTGACCCCGCTAAGAACTCGCAAACCACCGTCCCAATCCAGGTCGAACGCGAATTGGAAGTTCCCCGACCACGCGAGAGTTCCGCCAAGAACCTCGCCGCTTTCTTCCGTCGCAGCTTGGTCCAAAGAAAGAATAAAAGAGGGATTGCGATGCAAGTGAGCGCGCACCGTCAGCTTGGAATCAAATATTTTGGTCCCTGGAGAAAGCCGCTCTTCCATCAATTCCCCTTCCCGCATCACGTCGCCTTGAAACTGAGTCACCCAATATGAATTCGCGTGAAGTCGCGGAGCAGACGACGCCAGTCGCCCCAGTTCAATGGGTTTCGATTCTTCATGCTGTATTTCGACCCACTGCTCGATTACATCTTCCTTCCGGTAAGCGCGGAAACAAAGAGAGACGGAAAGTGGGTAATAACGATCCCGAAGTTCTATCCGGGTTAGTACTACGTTAGAGTCCAGGGCACGGCTCTCCCACGTGGCGACCACCAATTCAGTCGAGATATTTCCGTCCGCGTGAACGATTTGCAAGGCAGGTTCCAGCAGATAGCCGTTCCCTGAAGCCGGATGAAATTCTTCGCTTTGGGCAGGAGGCAATTCACTCCAAGATTTCTCGTCCCGGCGCTTACCGAAAGATTGCTGATAAAGACGCTCGTCTGAGCCAACGACTAATCGTACGGCGAATCTCGACGTGGCAATTTCGATTACCTTAGGGAAAGTCGGCGCTGGATTTTCCTGTGCGGTCGCGCGCACAAACCCGAGCAAAGACAAGAAGAGAACCCAAGCGAATCGGATGGTCATAGTAAGCTCGTACGCGGTCTCGATGTGTTCTCGTAAATTGGCAGAAAGCCGAAACCTTGCTTTGCTTGGGAAAGGTTACAAAGCCGCAACTATGTTGTGAGGGCCAACTCGATTTGTTCGAGCGTCCTGTTCTTGGTCTCCGGAATATAGACTTTGACGAAAATAAATCCGGCAGCGCTTATAGCGGCAAACAGCCAGAATGTGTCCGCGGCGCCGATGCGGGCGTTTACTACTGGGAAGAAATAGGTCAGCGCCAGACATGCCACCCAGAGCACACTTACCGCAATTGACATCGCCGCTCCACGCACGCGATTGGGAAAAATCTCCGAGATTAGAACCCAAGTCACCGGCGCGAGAGACATCGCATAGCATCCGATGGCAGCTAGGGTGAAAATAAGTACAAACGGGCCCGTGAGGTGCGCGCGGTAGGCAAGTCCGATTAATATATGAGAAAGACACACTCCCGCGCATCCCACGAGCATGAGGGCACGGCGGCCGAAACGATCCACTGTCCACAACGCGATCAGCGTGAATACCAGGTTAATCGCGCCGGTAATGACAATGTTAAATAATATTTCGCTTACGCCGTAGCCGGCGGCGCGGTAGATTTCCTCGGCGTAATTAAAAATTACATTAATACCGCTCCACTGCTGAAGTACAGCCAGCGTGCAGCCGAGCAATAATATCTTGCGCGTCGGTGGGAATAATACGTCACGGATACGGGGGCTCGTGGAATTTGACGACATCAAGGCCAAAGAGTTCTTGATCTCGGTTTCCGCATACTGGTGCCCTCCTACCCGTAATAGGATTTGTTGCGCACGTTCCACCTGCCCCTTTTCCAAGAGCCAACGCGGGCTTTCCGGGATGAATAGTGCACTCGCGAAAAAGATCAGCGAAGGCAAAGTTACGACGGTGAACATCCATCTCCATCCGAGTTGCCCATTCCAAGAATCGCGAATAAACTCGAACGTGGCTCCGGGTGGCACGGGGCGAGCGATGAGCATATTGACGATCTGTGCGCCGAGTACGCCGATAACGATTGTTAACTGGTTGAGCGCAACCAATCGACCACGCATGTGAGCCGGCGCGATCTCCGCTATATACATGGGCGATAAGGCGGATGCGACACCGATCGCGACGCCTCCAAGGATCCTCCAGATCACGAACGCGGCAAAAGAATGACACCAGCCCGTTAACACCGCTGACACCGCGAAAAGAAACGCCGAGGCCAACAGCATTTTTTTTCGCCCAAGCCAGTCACTTAGGCCTGCACAGGTCAAAGAGCCAATCAGACAGCCGACCAACGCACAACTGTTCGCCCAGCCGACTAGCGCTGAAGTTTGTAAGCCAAAGTATTTCTCGAAAAACGGCTTTGCCCCGCCTATCACCACCCAATCGTAGCCGAAGAGCAGACCCCCTAATGCGGCCACAAAAGCGATCGCCCAAATATACTTATTATTCCAACGGGCGGAAACCTCCGGGCTAATATTCGAGGCGATCGGCGAGATGTACATTACAGGGTGGACTTCGTGATTGCTGCCCTTCCCCAGAGGACATTCGTTGCTAGCGTTAAAAGCTGCAAAAGCATATAGAGATTACGCTATTTCCGTCATGAAATCCGCCGCCAACGAGTGGTTCGGGTCAGCTTTGAGCATTTTTCTCAAAAGCCTTCGGGCAATCGCAGTTTCCCCAAGTCCAGCGTAAGCCTGGGCCTGTAGGAATAGAGCTGTCTGCACCTGCCGAAGTTGCGGATTCTCGTCAAACAACAGCATCGCTGGTAAGGATGTCGCAAAGTAGTCTACTGCGGCGTTCGCAGCAGCTAAGTTTTGCCCATATGCAAGGAGCTGCCGTAAAATACTGCGGGCCTTTCGCCCTTTCCCGAGTCTTTTCCAGCCGAGCGCAGTATAGTAGGTCAGCTCCGAAAAGCCTTGTGCGTTCATGTTCTGGAAATCGCCATGGAAATTTGCGGCGGCCCGCCAGTGCCGCGCAGCGGTTGCGTAATCTTCGAGCGCTGCGCATGCCTCGCCCATCCAGAAAAACCGCACGCTTTGGTTAGCTAGCGGGTGATCCGACTCACCGAGATTCTTAGGTATAGTAGCTGCCATCTCGAACTCCCGCAGCGCCGCGAGTTTTTCCCCGGCTGCAAGTGCCGCGCGCCCGAGAAGGAGATGGGTGCGGACGTACTGGCCGAGAACTAGCCCTTCACCACCTTCCCACGGCTGAAATTTTCGATTCGTCAGGATCGCCGCTGCCTTGATCGAGCGTCCGAGCTGATTGTAGAGCGCGCAAATCTCGACTGAGAGATCGTCCCGCGCCCCCATCATTTCCGGATACTTTTCCAGCTCTTGAAGTCGGCGCGTCGGCAAAACGCCGAGTCGCTTCCAAAGTTGATCCTTCTCGTAAACGATACGCGCATCTCTTGGGTTGGCGTTGAAGGCGGATTCGTACGCGGCACGGGCTTTGTCCGGCAAACCCATTACATTGTAATAGCCGATCCCCAAGTTGCGCCAAGCGATCGCATTCGTTGCGTCACGACGCACGGACAATTCCCACTGGACAACAGCATCACGATGCCTTCGCCGGTCATAGAGGAGATTTCCAAGATAATAGCGGGCCCTCGCGCCGGTAGGCAGGGCGTCAATTGCGCGTTGTAAGATACCGATC
Source organism: uncultured Verrucomicrobiae bacterium (assembly GCA_963800005.1). Taxonomy (GTDB): domain Bacteria; phylum Verrucomicrobiota; class Verrucomicrobiia; order Opitutales; family Opitutaceae; genus CAWCZH01. The sequence goes on along the minus strand of CAWCZH010000006.1, from coordinate 1,013,725 downwards.
TCTTCCAGACGTGCAGGAAAACAATAGTCGGTCGCCGCTTTCTCCGCTGCCCGCACGCTGGCCAATGCTGCGCGCTTATCGCCCTCAAGATCGTATATCCAAGCGCGATAATAGTAAACTAGCGGAGCCGTGCCACTGAGCGATTCTGGAGAAGCGCTCTCCAATATGCGAGCGGCCTCCGTGTAGAACCCCGCCCGCACAAAATCGAGGGACAGATCGAGACGAACCTGGGTGTTGCAGGTAAGCGCTTCACCGCGCAGCGCACGCGCCCACCAGTCCAGGGGGTCTAAGTCTATATTAGCATCTAATAATTCCGCGGCACTCGCATTGCGTCCCAATCTCCGCAGTACCATAACCTTCAAGTTCCGAGCTCGTAGATTTTCTGCATTCGAGCATAAGGCACGATCCAAGTGATCCAGCGCAGTATCCCATGCACCTCGCCTGCAGTCGATTTCAGCAAGCGCATGGTATCCCGCCGCTTGCCACGCTTGGCTCCAAATCGCTTTATAGAGATTATTATAAGCATCATCGTCACGGTCCAAGTAGCGTAGACACATTCCGAGCTGATAAAACGCCTCGCCATCACTCGGATTGGAGTTGCGATCGGTCAGCCGCTCGATGCTTGCGCGAAGATGTATTTCGGCCCGCGCGAACTCCCCGCGCCTCAAATGCCAGCGGCCCAAGGCAAGATGGCAACGAGAGTCTCCGGGATCGCGGCGCAGACCTTCGCGCCAATACGGTTCAGGCAAACGGGTCGCGTGCCGATATTGTTCAAGATGCACTCCGATGAGATAAAGTTCATCGATAGAGGGGACGTCGCGCGGTAGAGCTGGCTCCACCGCAGGTTTCAACACTTTGTTGCTTCCCGGCTTCTCGGTCCGATATCTCAGAATCTCGGAACCCGACGCAGTTGTGACCACGATCGAGCTGATCGAGCGACGCGCCTTTCCCGGAAGCTTGAGAGATTGGCGCAGCGCAGCGACCGGGGAAAGCGTTTTCCGCAAGGTCGCAATCTTTCGCCCACCAGTAAATATATCAATCCGCGCCCGATGATGAAGCCGGGTAACGGTCAGGCAGAACTGCAACCTATCCTTAGCTATAGTGAATGCTAAGGCTGCATCTTTGGAGGCAGCTTGAACAGGCCCGATATCTCGGATCGGATACCACCATTGGCTCCAACTCTTGGTCTCTCCTGGTTGGATAAATGAGAAGTCCGGCTGATTATCCGTATAAACTCCGGCCATGAGTTCAATATAGGGGGCGAATTTTCCATCCGGTCCGACGTCGGTCAGATTGCGGTCCCATGAAAAGCCGAATTCGTGATTGCCCCAGGTCCACTGCTTCTTGCCCGGCGCTATATGATGATTGGCAACGTGGACGATGCCGCTGCGAGCCCGAAAATCATATCCGCCGAAGAAGTCCCCCTCAGAGCCCACACACATATAAGAAGTGGGCACCGGAATATTGGCATACCAGGAAAGGTCATTGGGCGCCCTTGGAAATTCGCGGTCGGTTTCTGCGGCACGGAGTCGGCGGCTACCATAGTCGATGCCGTAATATCGGCCCGAGCAGAGAGGGAACGTACTCACCGCCCGTTTCGCGTGATCGGCGACGGTCCTCACGTCTGAGGGAAAGAATGACTGATAATCATCATGAACACGGACGGCCGCATTGGCCCACCACAGGAACGTCTGCACGTCACTGGTCCGATTATACAATCGAACTTTGAGCTCTAACGCCGCCGATCCTGGCTGGAGGCACACTCCATGCATGCCCTTCATCCGCGTCATCGGATCATGCTCAGATAGCCACACCGTAATCGAGCCATCCGCCCCGTTTTCTTGTTCTACATCGACCGGCATGAATGTCGACGGGCGATGATGTTGAGGCCAGTTGAACTCAATGCCACCGCTAGCCCATGGACCTGCCAATCCCACCAGCGCCGGCTTGATTACCGGCTGGTAATATATAAAATCATATCCGTTAATCTTATCTTTCGCCCGATGGATGCGTCCTCCAATTTCAGGAAGCAGCATCACTTGTATAAACTCATTCTCTAAGAATATCGCGTCCCAGCGGTGTTGAACCGATCGCTCTGATATCCGATTGTAGTATGGTAAAGGATAGACCCGCCCGCTTGAGCCTTGATAAACCCGCTTTTCAAAAAACATGGGGTTTTTGTCCGGCGCTTCCGGCAGATAGGTCGGCAACAAAACCGATTTTCGGCGGAGAAAAACTTTATCCATGTTGTGCGTACTCAAAGTATCTTTTTGGTAGCCTTTTTGCAATGGACACCGACCTGTAATAGCTGGATGATCTTATGGCATGAAAGGGTTCCGACCCCGCTGGGACGGCTTTACGGGACAACACCTGGTCGTTGTACCAGCCCCAATCCGCGCGGCAGCGGCAAAACACCCCTTGCTGCGCAGCCTGATGGTCACTGACGCTGGACATTTCCCGAAAGCTGCGGGTCACCGGGTTGAGCGTCCACACGGCGCCATCACTCACTTGGTGATCGCATGCATGCGTGGCTCTGGCTGGGTGCGAATTGAAAAAGAGACTCATGTCATCAGAGCCGGGGACATCATTTGGTTAAGAGCAGATGAAGCGCATGCCTACGGAAGTAGCGACGATGATCCTTGGAGCATCAGCTGGGTGCATTTTATGAGTGACAACGCGGAGGCTTGGCAGGAGCAGCTCGGATGGGCGACAGGAAATCCTGTCGCGATCGGGCACCTGCCGACCGACCGCTTGGCGGACCTTAAAATCGACGAGATCTATTCCTCGCTGGAACATGGGTATTCCATACTACAGCTCATCGGTGCGGCGACTGCGCTGAGGGGAACCTTTTGTGCGGCGATCCATCTAGCCAATCTCGCCGGCAAGACCCGTTCTGCTGCAGCGCGGGTGGCGGTTGTCTTACAACAGATGCGGGAATCACCGGAAAAAGCGCTTACTCTGGAAGAGCTCGCCTCCTCGGCGGGACTTTCAGTTCCCCATTTTTCCGAGCTTTTCCGTCGCTGTACTGACCATGCGCCCATCGATTATTTGATCCGCCAAAGAATACGCCGGGCATGCCACCTTCTAGATACAACGGATCTTTCGATTTCGACGATCGCGACCGAAGTAGGCTATGACGACCCTTACTACTTTACTCGATGCTTTGGTCGCATAATGGGCGAGTCTCCTCGCTCCTACCGCAAGATTATCAAAGGATGATCCCGAGGTGAAAGCGCGCCCTTACACGCGCTTTCACGCCGGATACGAGGCTGTCCCGCATCAAAAGGATTGAGTCACGGTCAACCGGTAGCTGCGACCCGGATCCGTTGTAATCCAGAAAGCATTTTCGACGCCATCGATGTATTTCACGTTCCCAAGGTTCTCCACATTCAGCTGGATAGTAGAATTCCTCCACCTGTAGCCGACGACCGCTCGACTCACCCAATAATCCGGCCGGCGAGTGGCCAACGATGTCACCGGGGTGGCCGGGCCAACCATTTCCCCAGTATAGCGGGCGCCTAGACCCACTTTCAGTTTGGACAGAAAGCCGCTTCCAAACTCGTACACACCCCAGGCACTCGCCGTGTTGTTCGCGATGCCAAGCGGCTTGGTGAGGACATTATTAATTCCGTTGACTGTTCCCGACGAGAGGAGATTGCCGTGATAATAAGTTCCGATAAAGTCGGCCGTGCCACCACCGATTTTCTGGCTATAGTTAGCGCTTAAGTCGTAGCCCTTGTTTTTCTGGTAGCCATCCTGGACGATCTTAGAGTTTCCAGGCTGTGGATCATTGGAATCCTGAATGGCCACAACGCGGACATTAGTCACCACGATGTCGAAATGCGCTGCATTAAGACGGAGGGCCCCGTTGAAGAATTCTGCTTTGATACCCTCTTCTTTGTTGGTCGCTAACGAGGGAACGAGGGGCGTTGGATTATTGAGCGGCAAGGTAGTCGTGCCTGAGTTAAACAGAAACGCCTGCGACCAGTTGTAATACGCAGAGACGTTTTTGACGGGGTGGACCAGAGCGCCGTAACGATGCGTAACGAGGGATCCGGCACTGGTATTCTGAAACAGTGTCGGGTCCGTCGTATTGTTGAAGGTAAGAATCGGCGGTCCGTCGACGTCTAAGAAGTCGTTGTACCGAAGACCATACAGCAGATTAATCCGTTCATCGAGAAGCGACGCCTCCTCCTGAAAAGTGCCCCCGCTGATTCTCTGTCGAACTTCCGAGTGATAGTTGGTCGTGATGTAAGGACCGAACGGCACATACGGATGAACGGGATTCGTATAATCATACGTGGTCTGCGGATATTCCTCGTAGGCGTATGAATCCTGTTCGGGTATCACTGAAAACCGGGCGTCCCCAATCAGCGTGAGCTTATGATGGATGATAGAGGTATCGAACTCCTTCAAGATAGTTTCCTGAGCGAACGTGTTATGAGTAGTGTTATGTGCGATCAACGCACGAATATCGATGGTATGCGTCGCGAGGTTAATGTTTCCGAAAGGACTATCTCGCGTGATATCTTGAATCAGGTCGTTGTATCCGATGTACGCCTTCGAAGAAAACTTCTCACCCAGCTTCGTCAGCAACGTCACGTTAGCTGTACTCGTCGTGATGTCGTAGCGGGCCCACTTTTGATTGAGGGTGAAATCAGGGTCACCGTTATCCAGAACTTTTATTCCCCCGTTCAAAACACTGACGGTGGGATCGATCATTGTAATGGTGTGATAGGAATGCTCCGGGTAATAACTACCCTCAACCTTCAGGAGACCCACCGGCAGCACGTATTGCAGGGCGGAACCAAAGAATCGGTCGCGGGTGTAAGTGCCAGTACGGGGACCCCTCGTTTCCGTCGCGCCGAAGTCAGCGCGGTAAGTTAATCCGTTAAGGAAAGGCACCGGACCGGAGGCGTGAGCCGAAAGAGATATCCAGTGGAAACTGCCATCGCTGACTGAAACCTCGTAATGGGGGGTCGCAGTGGGCTGCCTAGTCACATAATTAATGACACCTCCAACGAACGAGGCCTGGCCGAACAGCATTGCCGCGGGACCCTTTACCACTTCCACCCGATCAATATCATACATCTCGCCTGTGCTTTGCGTGACGCCGCGCGGAACGCCGTCCATCATCGAGTTGTTAATGCGGAAGCCCCAAAGGAATTGATCATCTCCGTTGTTCCAGCTTCGGCGGACAATACTGCCGGTGGTCATTTCCAAGGTCTTCATCAAATCGTTTGTGCCCGCGCCCAGATCCTGGATGAGCTGGAGATTCGCAATATCAACCGACTGCGGAAGGTTCATCAAATTAGTGTTCGAACCCGTTCCCGAGAGCGTGTCTTTCGCCATGTAGCCGGTTTCTTGCGTTGTATCTACGACGAAGGGCGAAAGCTTAAGCGGTTCATTGGATGCGGCCGGAGTCTGCGCCAGCAGCAAAACAGGCGTAAGGACGGCTGCGGACATTATATAGGCGCATTTCAGGCGCCGGCGTAGCAGGAACTGGTAGTAGGGCATAGGTGGTATACTTTGAGTTGGACAGTCAGTGTCAGCGGCAGGTCGCCAGTTGCCATTAGGTAGCTCGACAATTTGGTTCCGATTGATCGTAGAGCATTTGCGAGTGTGCATCCATGGACACTCTTCTGAAAAACCTGCACTATCTTATGAACGATCGATTATAATGTGCCACACGCTCTAGACGTACGGGAGCTATTTAACGTCACTCCGCCTGCGTGCAATGTGGTGTATAGATGATATCGCTCTCGTCATTGTAATAGACATTGACTGGATGTGTATAGTTGTATCGCTACCAAGCATGCCGCGTGGTGCTGTCACACCGTGTACGCGGCGCCTTTTATTGGAACTGTGAGCTGATCTTCCAATCGTGCTTATATAAAGCTATTTCTAGGCTCACGCGGACACGGTAATAATGTTTAACTCTCGAGATCCAAGCCGGGACGGATGCGTACGACCGTAGCAAGGGGCATATTCAAGATGTTTTATCGTTCACAACAATTCGCGTGACAACCGTTGCGGAGGGGCAAACCAAAGACGGTTTCGCAACCGCCATTATTCGAAACGAATGTTTAGCGTTGACCGTGGTACCTGAGCTTGGCGCCCGAATCATTTCTATATACTCGATTCAGCGGGGCCACGAGTGGTTGTGGCGCCCCGCCGACAACCGCGGCTTGTTCAAATGCGCGCCCGGCAGCCGATTCGAGTGCAGCCCGCTGGCGGGGATTGATGAGTGCCTTCCAAATATTGATCCGTGTCGCTACGAAGGAGTACAATTAGGAGATCATGGAGAAGTTTGGGCTCGACCATGGAAATCAAAATTACAGGGCAAAATCATTGCCACTGACGTGACGGTGGAATCCTTGGGACTGGAGTTTTCTCGAAATATTTCGCTGGCGGGAAGTAAGATTTCGATCAGCTATTCGTTGAAGAATTCACGGGGAATTAAGGTGCGCTACGTCTGGGCTCTCCATGCGCTTTTCAATTTCACAGAGATGAATCGAGTTGAACTTTCCGGGCCTGCCTCTCTAAAAATTTCAGCTGCACGCTCGCCGTTTCCATTGGCTGGCCTTTTAGGTACTTGGCCATCGCCATATCCCGGCGTGTCCCTCGAGACCGGGAATCTTGGGCAGCAGTCGGATGTTTTTTGCAAGGCCTTCATTTCCTGCGAGGCGGCTACCAGTCTGCTCTTGAGGAACCAGAGGTGGGGCGAAGGCTTGAAGTTAAGTTTAAGCCCCTCTGTTCCATGCTACTGGGGCTATTGGCTAACAAAAAAAGGATGGCACGGACACAAGCATCTGGCGCTCGAACCCACGAACGCGCCTGTGGATACTCCGGTGGAACTAAATTCTGACGATCCCGCGTGGACTCTAGAACCGGGAAAAACCGCGTGTTGGTCGGTAGGAATAGAGCTAAAGGAATTGCTCAGTTGATTTTAAACAAAGCACTGGCTGCCGCCGGCGATAAGGATGCCGCCACGCGGATGGACGGATGCACATCAAGAGGGATGGTTGCGCCACACATGCGTCATTGAGCGACGCCTTCGGCTGTCTCGACACCAGGCCGCCCTTTCGGTCTCTCATTGTAGACTATATTGTTACTACCAAGGGGCCAACGCTTGGTCGTGGGACGCGGAGACCGCCGGGGCACTTGCCATCCACGCGGACGGCCACCGTCTCTGGACGTGCCGCCCGTCACCTTGCCGCCAAATTGCTTGCCCCACCGGGGATATGTTCAACCATCTCCGGGCTTCTGACATGATTCTTGATACGCCGAGACCCGGTTCCAAGGGCCGCAATCGGGACGTCTCTCCGCCGGCGGGGGCATCGACGGCCCGCGACCAATATACATTCGTCGACTACCTGACCCAGGGATATATAGCGGTGGTGGGCCTGGTCGTGCTCCTGCTTCACGGAACATCCGTCTCTCACTGGCCGGTGTTCGTGGCGGCCCACTTCGCGGCGCTCCTCGTCGTCCATGCTTTGATTCGGGTCAGCGGCCGCTCCGCCGGTCATCCCGTCGCGGACTTTTTGCGACAGTTTTATCCCATGCTGTTATATGGTCCGTTTTTCTGGGAAACGGCGCAGCTCAACCACGTCGTCTTCCCCGGCTTTCTCGACCCGCTCTTTATTAAAATCGAGGGCACCCTCTTCGGGTTTCAGCCCGGGCTCGAGTTCATGGGACGTTTCCCGTGGCCGGTCGTGAGCGAGGCGCTCTATGCCGCATACTTTTCTTATTACCTGATGATCGCCGGCGTCGCACTCGCGCTGTACCGGCGCAGTCGCGGGCAATTCCGGCATTACCTCACCGTGAGCTGCGTCGTTTTCTATTTCTGCTACCTTTGCTATATCTTTCTGCCGGTCGTCGGGCCCTTTATATTCTATCGCTCGGTCGACGGCTATATCCTGCCGCCCGCCTTGTTTCCTGCGTCCCTGCCGGCCGTTCCCGCGGCCATCCAAGGCGGCCCATTCTATCGGCTCATGGAATATATCTACGTGCCATTCGAGGCGCCCGGGGCGTCGTTCCCCAGCAGCCATGTCGCCATCGCGATCGTCACACTCTATTTCTCGTTCCAATATCTGCGCCCCATCCGGTGGGTGCATTGCGTCGTGGTCGTCCTGCTCTGCCTCTCCACCGTATATGGTCGGTACCACTACGCGGTCGACGTGCTCGGCGGTTTGGTGTGCGCGGCGGTCCTGATCCCGCTGGGCAACAAACTCTATTTCGAGTTCGAGCGTCCCGGACAGCGCACCGCCGGGTGAACCGCGCGCCGCTCGGCCAGAGCGCGTTTCGCGGGTAAAGCTGACCCGAGCCGCTCAAGCGGCTTCAACGGTCGCAATGAGCAGGCGCGAGATCCAGCGCCAGCCGGGGAAAACACGTCGAGCGTCGGCGCACAGCTGAAGTATATATCCCTATATAGGCGGCTCAGAGGTCGATCCCTAGGACATCCGCGTTGGAAAGTTTTTCGAAATCGAGCGACGCCCAAAAGCTCCTTCCGCCGGGATTGTCCCGGGCGACGAGAATGAGCGCACGCTGAATTCCCGCGGCGCGCAGGTCGTCGAGGCATTCGCGCACGAGCCGGCGACCGACGCCTTGTCCGCGGCAGGCGACGTCCACCGCCAGATGATAGATCAACCCACGGCGGCCATCGTGGCCGCAGAGCACGGCGCCCACGATCCTGCCCGCGCTCAGCGCGACGCGGCTGAGACCGGGATTTCGCGCGAGGTACGTGGCGAGCGAAGCGGGATCATCGCCCTCGGAGAGCTCCACGCCCGCGGTCCTGCGCCACAATGCGCGCGCGACCACGAGATCGTTTGCAGCCATCGCGCGGGTTTCGATTTCGCCTTGCATATGCCTTTAGAGGTATATACCTGTTGAGGTATGAACTTTTCTACTCTCAAGAAAGATTTGCGGCAGCATCCGGAACTGAACGTGCGTTTCATCTTCCCGGATGGCGATCCGATTGAGGCGGAGTTTCACGTCACCGAGGTCGGGCACGTGCGGAAAAACTTCGTCGACTGCGGCGGCACGCTCCGGTCCACCGACACCTGCCTTTTGCAAACGTGGGTCTCCGCGCAGGACCCGGATCACCGGCTCAGCGCTGGCAAGCTCGCGAATATACTGGACCTTTCCCAGCGGGTTCTCCCCTCGGAAGACCTCGACGTCGAGGTGGAATATGAAGCCTGCGCGGTCTCACAATATACTGTCGACTCCGCATCCGTGGCGGAGGGCGAGCTGCGCTTCACGCTGGGAAACAAGCACACCGACTGTCTCGCGCGGGAACTCTGCGGAATCGGCGAATCCGCCGGCGGATGCGGCTGCGGCGATGCCGCGAGTGGCTGCTGCTGAATCGCATGAGCCTCGTCCAGATATATCAATGCCTCTGTGACCAGACGCGGCTGCGAATCCTGCATCTGTTGCACCGCGGCGAGCTCTGCGTGTGTCATTTCCAGGAAATTCTCAGCGAGCCGCAGGTAAAGATTTCGAAACACCTCGCGTACCTGCGCAAGCACGGCCTCGTCGAATCGCGGAAGGAAGCCAACTGGATGATATATCGTCTGCCCGCGAAGCCGTCGCGGGAACTCTCCAGGAACCTGGCGTGCCTGCAGGATTGCGTCCGCGAGGACGGCATCTTTCGCCGTGATGCGGCGCGGCTCGAAAAGCTGCAGGCGGCCGCGGCGGAGGGCAGTCCACTCTGCTGCGCTCCCGCGCGGGCCTCCGGGAAACGTTCGCGCTCACCGGCTTCTATATGAAAACTCCGCCGTATAAATCCCTCGTTCTCTGCACCGGAAATTCCGCGCGCTCGATCATCGCGGAGTACCTCTTGCGTCGGAAGGGCAAGGGTCGCTTCGAAACCTATAGCGCCGGCTCAAAGCCAACCGGTCGCGTCAACCCGCTCGCGCTTTGGGTGCTGCAGGAGCATTACGGCATCGATGCGAGCGACGCGCGCAGCAAGTCGTGGGACGAGTTCTCCGCGGTGAAGTTCGATTTTATCATCACCGTCTGCGATAACGCGAAGGAGTCCTGCCCAATATTTCCCGGCCATCCGGTCAACGCGCATTTCGGTTCTCCGGATCCGGCCGACGCCACCGGCACCGACGAACAGAGAAAATGGGTGTTCGTCCAAGTCGCTTCGCAGATCTCGCGGCGTCTCGACCTGCTTTGCGCGTTGCCCGACGCGCAGCTCTTCGGCGGCGGCGTGGCCCCGATTGGGACGATGTATCAAATCGACGGCGAACCGGAGCTTCGGCGCTAAGCATGGGCGCGCGGCGGATGGGATTGCCGGCGTGGTTCGTGGGCGAGTTTCTCGGAACGTTTCTCCTCGTATTTTTCGGCTGCGGCAGCGTCGCGGCGGCCGTGCTGACGGGAGCGCAGGTCGGCATTTTTCAGGTCGCGATTGTCTGGGGAATCGCGATTGCCAACGCTATATATCTCACGGGCAGCCTGAGCGGCGCGCACCTTAATCCCGCAGTGACGATCGCGTTCGCCACGTGGCTGGATTTCCCTGCGCGGCGGATTCCCGGCTATATACTCGCCCAAAGCGCCGGGGCGTTCGCGGCGAGCGGCGCGCTTTTCGTCATGAATCGCGGCGGGCTTCAGGCATACGAACTGGCGCATCATATAACGCGAGGTGCCGTCGGCAGCGAGGCCACGGCCATGATCTTCGGCGAATATTATCCGAACCCCGGAGGCCAGCCCCTGACGCCAGCGACGCGTGCAGTTGTGTCGACGGCGAACGCGTTCTTCGCGGAGGCGGTCGGGACCGCGATCCTCGTGCTCGTGATTTTCGGCTGCATCGATCGGCGTAACCGGGCGCGCCCCGCGGTGCTCGCACCGGTTACGATCGGGCTAACGGTTACGATTCTGATCTCGCTGATCGGTCCGCTGACGATGGCGGCGCTGAATCCCGCGCGGGACCTGGCGCCACGACTCTTCAGCGCGTGCGCGGGCTGGGGCACCCTCCCCTTCACCGCGAACGGCACCGGCTGGCTAACAGTATATATCGTCGCGCCGATCCTCGGCGCCGTCGCCGGCGGCGGACTATATCATTTTTTCCTGAAGCCCCACTACGCGCGCAACGCCCTCGCCACGTAGCCCGCCGCCGTTACGGCTCAGAAGTGCAGGTCGACGCGCGTATAATAAAATCCGCCGTCGTAGCCGTAGGGCGAGATCTGGCTATATTGAGTCAGACCGCTTGTGTTCAGCGCGGGCGCGAGCTTGGTCGGATAATTATTAAGTATATTATCTGCCCCCAGCGTCACCGCGATGTGCGGGTTTATATTCCACGTCAACTCGGCATCCACCACCCATTGCGGGTTCAGCCACTGGTCGGTTGCCGGCGTCGTGCCCGAGTTCAACACCCGACCATACCAGTCCTCGCGCAGTAGGAACGTCAGCCGCTTCCGCCAAACATAACGCTGTGATACCACGGCGCGCCCGAGCGGAAAACCACGCTGGATGCGCAGCGTCGTTTGCCGGTCGAGAATCGGCGTGCCGCCCGTCAACGCGAGCACGTTGGCCGGCGTTGTCTGCGCGGAGGTGATCTCTGGATATACGGCAGTATACGCGGCAGTCAGGCTAAGGCGATCGCCGCCCGAAACGTGGAAATCATACCGCGAGTTTATATCGAAGCCCTGGTTGCGCAGCCCGACGCCATTCGTGAAATAGCGTCCGCCATTTAATCCTGTATATCCAAGGCCACCGAGATAATTCGCGACGGACGTCCCGGTGAAATTGCTCGAGATCACGATCTGGTCGGCGACCCGAACATTGAAATAGTCGATCGAGGCCGAGAAATTTTCCGTCGGCTGCACCGTGAACCCCGTGCTGAAATTGGTGGATTTCTCCGGACGCAGGCGCGTGGCGCCGAGCGCGACGGCGGCGGGATTGTTGACGCCGAACGTGCGCACCGCGAGTGGCTGCGAAACACCGCCGGAGGTGACGGCGACCTCTGAGGTGGACGTGAGATATTCCTGTTGCAGCGCGGGGGCGCGAAAGCCGTTGGTAAACGAGGCGCGGGCGCGCAGCCATGGGAGAAGTTCATATATGCTCGCGGCCTTCCCGGTGACGGCACTCCCGGCATCGCTATAATGTTCGGCACGGCCGGAGAGCTGCAGGTCCCAGCGGGCGGTGAGCTGGTTCTCCAATTCCATATATCCCGCTATATCATTCCGGTCGGCGTGCACCTGGTCGCTCGGCTGGAAGCCCGGAAAACCCTGAGCGCCGATCGGGGCGAGGTTGCCCTTGTCGGGTCCATCGAGAATCGGCACGCCGCCATTGGCCCACGATTCATATTGGCCCTGATAGATATGAAAATCCTCGTCGCGGAACTCGCCTCCTGCCGCAAATTTCAGCGGCGACGGCAGGCCCACCGCAAACTGGCGCGAGAGGTCGAGATTCGTCACGGCCTGGGCAAACGAGACGCGGCCGTCGTAAAACGCGCTAGGGCTGGCGGCGCCGAAGGAGACGTTCGCGGAGTTCGCGCTATAGAACGAGACGTCGCTCACGCCGTAGGTTTCGCTGAGATCCCATTTCCACTCGGAGGCGGTGCCGCGAACGCCGAGCGTGCCGGAGAGGTCGCGCAGGTGCGGGTTGATCTGCGCCTGGAAGCCGTTCGGATACAGCGTGCGCAATGTATTGTCGTCCGCCGCGCGCCGCCACGAGGCGAACGCCGTCGAGTTGCGTCCGTTGAGACCGCCGAAAGCATAAAGCTCGATTCCCGGCTGGAGCGGCGCGGCGGCGTTGAGAAATATACCGCGCGACCGATCCGAGGGATCGCCGATCACGGAGTCGTGCCGCCGCGCCGTGGCTTCGCGGGGATCCGGCGTACCGTTATATACTCCGGCAACCGAGCCCGGAAGCACGGCCGCGCCCGTCACGGGGTTCGTGCCAAAATATTGCTGGCGCAGGTCCGAGCCGCTGCGATCGGTATAGCCAGTCGTTTTGACATAGGGCGTTATATTAACAAAACCGCCAGCCGTCCCGAGCGGCGCGCCGTAGTTGCCGCTGAGCGAAAAAGTCGCGCCGTCGCCGTGTTCATATTGCCCGATTGTGCTGGTGACGCTCGCGCCGAGATCGCGCCGCAGGGACAGATCGACCACCCCGGCGATCGCGTCGGAACCATATTGCGCCGCCGCGCCGCCCCGCAGGATTTCCGCACCGCCGAGCGCGAAGACCGGGAACGAGTCGAAATCCACCTGCGAGCCGCCTTTCCCGATGCTGCCATTCGCGTGCACGAGGGCACTGGTATGATAGCGTTTGCCGTTAATCAGCACGAGCGTCTCGTCGGGCGCGAGGCCGGCGAACGCCGCCGCCCTGGCGGAATCGTAGCCGTCCTGATTCGTCGGATGCGGAAAGTCTATACCCGGATCGAGCGTCGCCAGCGCCGGCGTGAAGTCCTGGTATCCGACGTCGCGCAAATCCGCCGGTGTATATATCGTCACCGGCACCGGGGACGTCGCGGCGGTCCGGTCGTTGAACCGCGAACCCAGCGCGACGAACTGATCGAGCGTCACCGTTCCGGGCTCGCTCGCGAGCGCAGCATCACCGGCAGTTCCGCCAGCTGGGGCCGCGAGGGAGGTCGCAGCCAATATACTATAGAGCAGAACGGTGCGCAGGCGCGGTCTTATATTGATCATTTCCAAAGAGAGGCGAGGTCCTCGTCGCGCACCCAGCCGGCCTGCCCATTGGGCAGCACGATGTGGCGCCACGTGAGAAACAGTTCGTCGGTGCGCACGAGATTCCCGGCCGCGAGCGGACTCACACCCGAACGATCACCCGCTTCCGTGGGAACGGATCGCAGCGTCGAGTTGCGCCAGACCAAAGCCGCGTTCCCCGGAACGAGGTTTCCTGCCACGTTCAGCGCGACCGCGCTGCCGATCGCGAGCAGGAGCCCGAGCACGAACGCGGCAACCGCGAAAAGCCTCGTATTCGAGCGCCGCGACAAAAAGCGTTCGCGGACCCAGAGGCAAAAACCCACGGCCGCGAGCCACGCGCCCGCGATAAGCAGGAGTTGCCAGCCGCGGGGACTCGCCTGCGTACACCACCATCCGAGCAGGTCATGCCGTAGCAGCCGGGAAATTTCGGGTGTGCCGAGGTGTACCTGCCCGGCGATGACTTCGACGTCCCAGCGGATCGATTTGTCGCGAGGATTCTGGACAAACGCCGCGACCGCCGGCCCCGACGCCTCCATCCAGCGACCCTGCTGAGCCAGCGCGAGGGCGAGGTTGTGGCGCGCGGCCGGATCGAGCGGGTCGCGCTGCACCGCGGCTCGCGCGGCCTGCTCGGCGCCAACGAAATCGCCGGCCCGGTACAACTCCGGCGCCTCGGCCGCACGAGCGCCCACCGGCAGCAGCAGCGCGATCGCGGCGCAGAGCAGAAGAAAGTGCGCCGGATTGAAAAGAGATCCCACTGAAAAGCGTGGCACGCGAAGGGCCTTCGTCTCTGCGCGCGCGCGTCCCGCCCAGTCCGCGGGCAAGCTCGGCGCGGCGGTAAAAATCGCGGCATTCGCCTCCTGCCAAAGTATATACCACGGTGTGTCGCGGCCGAAGCTTTCCGGACGCGGCATCGCCTGCGGAAAATCGCGTGCCCGAACCACGGCTCGCTCCCATTGCCACACCAAGTCCGGCAGTCGCGTCGGCGAGGGCGCATGTTCGATCTGATCCAGCAACCGCAGCGCGCGTCTGCGAGCGTCACGACGCGGCCGCTGCGGATCCCGGTCCAAAGCGCGCCGCGCCACGAGAGCGATCCAGATCACCAGCGCAATTACTAAGGGCAAAATCGTTTGTAGTCGGACAAGACTTGCGTCCCAAGGCACTTGGCTATGCGCGGGAATCGCGCTGGGATCGCCGAGGATGCGCGCCGGCAATGGCGGCGGCGATGTCGGGACCGCTGCTACTGCGGTCGCCTCAGGGCCCTGCAGCTTCCACGCGCCCTGCGCCTCCGCCTCCTGCGCTGTGCCGTGCACCGCGATGGTGGGCGACTGAAACTCGAGCGCTATATATTTTCCCTGCTGGGAATCGAAATAGCAAAAACGCACCGCACCAAGCGAGAGCCGCCCGGGCCGGCTCGGAATTAACACCCGTTCCTGAACGAGCGTTGCCTCAAACATGCTGGAGCCCTTCGGCTTTTTCTCCGTGCGAGCGGGGAGCTCTCGCACGCCTGCCGGCGCCGCCGGAACGGGCAGCCCGGAAATGGCCGGCCAGTTTCCCGTTCCCGCGAGCTCGAGGGTCCACGTTACCGGACGCCCGGCATCGACGGCCTCTGGCACGACTTTGCCGGTGAGGGTAAATTTTCCCACCGCTCCAATGAACGCTCCAACGCCGCCGGGGACGGGTGGCAATGATTTGACGTGCAACGTGGCCGGCGCCGAAACCGCCGCGGCTTCCTGTAGGTCTGGCCGGACGTAATTTCCGAAACGCGTAGAACCGACAATGAGCGTGATTTCCTGCCGCGCGGCGGGCACCGCGATCTCACCGGCCGCCGGCGCGACGGCCCGGCTGTGGGTCGTAACGAGCATCTCACCGCCCTGCTGCTTTGATTCGGCCGCGCTCCACGGCTCGACGAGGATAGGATCGGACGTCCACGAAAGCGCGGAGCTCACCGACTGAAACTTCGCTGCTGGGACTCGGAGCTCGAACGAAACCGGGAAAACCTCCCCGGCCCACACGTCCGAGGGCAGTTTGAGTGCGGCCGACGTTTCTGCCGCTTCGCCGCGGGCTGAGAGCGAGGCGGGGACCAACGTAAAACCAACCGCGACAACCCACGATAAACATCTGGCAACCAAATGAATCCGGTTCACCAGTTTTTCGAGTTTTCGGCAGCGTCCGCCGGGACAGGCGGATGCAGCAATTCATAAAGGCGAACGGCAGAGTCGTTGTTTCTGATCTGTTGGAGTTTTTCGAGCAGGGCGGCGTTTTCGGGCGTCAACGGCGGCGGGTGAGCCAAGGACCGTGCCGGCGGGGGCGGCGGCGCCCGTGGCGGCGGAGTTGCCAGCAGCAGGTCGCGAAGTGACGATTCCAGTCGGTCCCAATCGGCCGCCTTCGGATCGAGCTTTCGACCGTCCTCAATCGCGGTGAGGCCATCGCGCACGATTCCAGAGGCCACGGGATGATGCTCCGCCCGGCACCAGTGGCCGTAGTTGAGCGATGTCTCCGCCAAGATGGCATAGTCCGAGGCCTTCAACGGGTGCCGCGTCGCGAGGAGTCCCACGAGGCCATTCAACTGGGCGGCCATGACGTCGCTCAAATCCTCCTGGCCGTGCGCCCGCGGGCTTATCACAGCGGCCAGAAACAGCAATAGTAATGCGCCTGCCGTCACCGCAGCGGAGCGCTGCGCCGTGCGGGCCGACGGCACGGTCCGCCAGACTGCGCGCACCCGGATCGGAAACTCGCGCCAGAGACTCCATGCGAGGAGCAGGGCCGCCGGGGCCAGCATCCATTGAAAACGCTCCCGCGGAACCGCTTCCGTGTTCGTGGCTCGCTGCTGAACAGCGCCGTGGGCGAGGATGGCGTGCACCGCCGGACCGGCGGCGAACTCCCCCGTCGCATCCGCGTACGCCCCGCCGGTGGCGGACGCGAGTTGCTCGAGATTACCGGTCTCCAGCCGGGTGACCACGATGGCGCGCTGGGGGTCCCGCAGAGGTCCATTCGCACCATCTTCAATGGTTGTGCCAGAACGAGTTCCGATTCCCAGCCCGACCACCACGATGCCCTCGTCACGCAGCCCGGAAATCTGCTGCTCCCAATTTTCGTCGTTCGCCTCGCCGTCGCTCAGGATGATCAAATGCCGGGCGCCGGTCGATTCGGCACTGAACGCATCACGCGCCACCGCGAGGAGATTGCGGTAGTTGGTCCCGCCGTCGTTGCCGGTCGCGACCGAAGCCTCGGAAAGGAACTGCCGGAGTGCGTCATGATCAACGCTTACGGGACTCTGCAGGATGGCGACCCGGGAAAAGATGATCAGGCCCACGCGTTGGTCGTCGAGCTGGGCGACGAGATCGGCGGCCACTTTCTTGGCTCGGGCGAGCCGCGACGGACTCACGTCCGTCGCGGCCATCGAACGGGAGATATCGAGTGCCAGAATGATCTCTTTCGTCGAATTGAAGCTCGGCTTCGGTTCCAAGCCCCACTGTGGCCGGGCCAACGCCGCCGCCAGCAGGGCAAACCCGAGTGCAAAGCGCCACGGGATCTTGGTCGGCCCCATGCCGGCGTCCGCCCCATCGTGAAACGAGACCGCATCGCCTTGGATACGTCCGTGTTTCGCGGCCGCCGCGGCGTCGGGGCGCCGGTAACGCCGGCGCGTCAACCAGCCTCGGATCAGCAGCAGGCCCGAGCCGGCGAGCATCCACAGAAACGCGGGATGAACGAATCTCATGCGACCGTTTCCTCGAGGGCAGGAGCGCCGTCACGTTGGGGAATTAACCAGGCACCCGCGAAAAGCAGCACGGCCGCCGCTCCGGCCAGCCAAGTATACAACTCGGATTTGCTATAGTATGACTCGACGTGAAACTCATTTTTTTTCGTGGCGTCGATCGCTGCGAACGCCGCCGAGAGCGTGCCTATATCATCCGCGCGAAAATATCGCCCGCCGGTAATTCCCGCGATTTCACGAAGCGAGCCCTCGTCGAGATCCGATTCCTCGAGTCTATATCCCGTCTTCGCGCCCTCAGAGTTAAAAATCGGAACGGAGACCTGCCCGGCCCGCCCGATGCCGAGCGGGAATACCGGCACTCCCGTGTCGCGCGCGAGCTGCGCGGCTTCCTTCGGGGCCAACGCACCGTGGTTGTTCGCACCGTCAGTCAGCAGTAATATGAAACCCCCGCGGTGCCGCTCGCCGGAAACCTGGCCGAATTTTTCCAGCCGCATCAGCGCTAATCCGAGGCCATCGCCAATCGCGGTTCCCTCCTCGATTCGTCCGATCTGCAAGGCGTCGATCTGCCGCGTCAACCAGGCGTGATCCGTCGTCAGCGGCGAAAGTGTATAGGCCCGCCCGGCGAATATAATAACGCCGATGCGGTCATTCGGTCGCCCGGCAATGAACGCCTTGATCAGCGGCTTGATCGCATCCACCCGGCTGATCGGCTTGCCGCCCCGCTCGTAATCTTCCGACAGCATCGAACCCGAAAGGTCGATCGCCAGCATGAGGTCATAGCCCTGCGTGCGCACTTCGTGCTTTTCGGTCAGGCGCTCCGGACGCGCCAACGCGCCCACGAGGAGCACGAGCCCGGCCCCGGCGAGAAGGGCCGGTGCTCGAGAGAACACCGACCTTTCGCGCTCCGCCCAGACGCCGGCAAAAGGCACCACCCAGAACGGAATGCTCCGACGCCGGCGCAGCCACGCCAAGGGCGCAGCCAACGCCAGCGCCAGGAACCACCAGACGCTGTCAAAGTGGATCCCTTGGAACCAATCCAGCACGGCGCCGACTCCCTTACCCGTTGATCAGGTGGAGAAGATTCGGCAGGTCTTCCTGTCTGATCTGTTCCACGGCTTTCTTCCGGTCTTCGACACCCTTGTCGAGGCGTTCATATAGCTCGCGGGCTCCCTCGGTCGGAGGACCGTCTCCCATCGACGAGAAGTCCTCGAGGCGAATGAGCTTCGAGTCGATGCCCACCGGGAAGTTTTGATAATCCTCCATGGCGCGGGCCTTCGGTTGCACGAGGCGTTCCTCGAGCAGCGTGAGCTTCTCGTTGATCGACGCGAGCGCCTTCTCGGCGGCCGCCTTGCGGTCAGCCGGCAGGTTCGCGGAGGCGAGCGCGTCCTGCGCCTGCTTGCGGACGTTGCGGAGATCCGTGACGACTTTCATCGTCTCCGAGAACTTGTCGCGTGCCTGCATCAGGAATTTGAACTGCGCCACGAGGTCCTCGTCCGAGTAGGTGACGCGCGGGTCCTTCACCACGATGAATTCCTTCACCTGCGTGACATCGCCCATCTTCATCTGCACGCGGTACACGCCCGGAGGTCCCTTCGGGCCCTTGATCTTCTGAGCCGACGGCGGACCCTGGATATATATATCAGGCAGCTTGTCCGGACCGACATAGCGACGGTCCCAATAGAATACATTGGACCCGCGCTTCAGCGTCACGTCCGACTTTCCGTTCGGCGCCGGATCATATACCCAAGTATTGACGTCCTCCCATTTGCCATCCGCGAGCTGGCGTGAAAACGCAAACTGCACGGGCATCTTGGGCGCGTCCTTGAAGTATACAGGGATGCCAACACCCTCCGGCGGATTGGCGCCCACCACGCCGTCGCCGGTGATGCCGATCAGCGAGAAACGTGATATATAGGCAATCGTGTCCGCCGGCTGGAACAGTTTCACCGGCGCCGCCAGCGCGGCGTCGTCGAACTGCTTGAGCAGCGATATATCATCGATGATCCAGAAGCCGCGGCCGTGAAACGCGCCGACGAGGTCATTGTCCTTGAACGCCAGGTCGTGTGCCGGGACGGACAACGGCAGGTTCAGCCGGAGCGGCTCCCACTTGTCGCCGTCGTTAAAGGAAACATATACGCCCGACTCGGTTCCCGCGACGAGCAGGCCGGGACGGCCCGGCATCTCGCGGATGGACCGCGAGTAATCGGTGTCCGGAATGCCGTTGGTGATTTTCGTCCAGGTACGGCCGTAGTCGTGCGTTTTATAAAAGTAAGGATGCGTGTCCTGGAGTTTATATCGCGTGGCCGCGACATACGCGGTTGCCGCGTCGTTCGGCGACGCGTCGATGATGCTCATCAGCGCGAAATCCGGCAGGCCCGGTATATTAACCTTGGTCCAGGTCTTCCCGTTGTCCTGCGACACGTGTATATAGCCGTCGTCCGAGCCGGACCACATGAGGCCTGCCTTCACCGGCGACTCCTCGAAGGCAAAAATCGTGGCATACCACTCCGGTCCATACGCCTCGCGCGTGATCGGCCCCCAATATTTCCCCGTCGCGGGATTCCGGAAATCCGGGGTTTTCTCCAGCGTGCTCGGGTCCGCGCGCGTCAGGTCCGGGCTGATCACTTCCCAGCTCTGGCCCTCATTCGTCGACCGCAATACATATTGTGACGTGACATAGAGGGTGTCCTTATCGTGCGACGACGGCGACATGCGCACCGGATACGTCCACCAGAATCTATATTTTAGGTCGGCTGCGCCCCAGCCGTAGTTCGTCTCGGGGTCGGGTGATATATCCCGCACCTGCCCGGAGCGTCGGTCATACCGGGTCAGCCAATGGTGGTCCGCGGCATAGACTATATTGGGATCGACGATGCTGGGCGCTATATAGCCGGCCTCGCCGCCGCCCACGACTTCCCAGTCCTGGATGGAGATGATGCCGTGGTCCGAGCGGCTCGGCAGCGACATCGTTGTATTGTCCTGCTGTGCTCCATATACCCGGTACGGCGTCTTCCGGTCGACCGCCACATGATACATCTGCGCGGTCGGCTGGTTGAAGATGCTCGACCACGATTTTCCGCCGTCGAACGAAATTGTCCCGCCGCCGTCCGAGCCGTTGATCATCCGTTGCGGATCATTCGGATCGATCCAGAAATCGTGATGGTCGCCGTGAGGCAGCCCTTTGACTTCGTCCCAGTTCTTGCCGCCATCGGTCGTTTTCCAGAACCGGACGTTCATCGCATAAACCGTATTCGGGTCCTTCGGATCGGGCGTCAGGTACGAATAATACCAAGGCCGCTGTGTGATCTCGGGCTCATCCGACATCCGCGCCCACGTCGCCCCGCTGTCGTCCGAGCGGAAAAATCCCTTCTTGCCCGTCGCCGCATCGATGATCGCATAAACGCGGTTCGGCATCGTCGGCGCGACCGTCACGCCGATTCGTCCCTTCAATCCATCCGGCAATCCCGGGTTGTTCGTGATTTCCGTCCAGTTGTCGCCACCGTCGGTCGACTTGAAAAGTCCGGAGCCCGGGCCCGCGCTGCGAAAGCCCCACGGGAAACGCCGCAGTTCCAGCAGCGAAGCATATAGGATCTGCGGATTCGTGGGATCCATCACGAGATCCGCTGCCCCGGTGTCCTCGTTGCGATATAGTATCTTCTGCCACGTCTTGCCGCCATCCTTCGTCCGAAAAATTCCGCGCTCCGTGCTCGGTCCCCAGCAATCGCCGAGGGCCGCAACATATACGAGATCGGGATTGTTCGGGTGAATCCGAACGCGCGCGATCTGCGCCGTCTTTTCCAACCCGATATGCGTCCACGTCTTGCCGCCGTCGAGGGTCTTATATACTCCGTCTCCGGCAGTCGAATCGCCGCGGAACGTCGACTCGCCCATGCCAACATATACCGTTTCGGGGCTTGAGTTTGCGATCGCGATTGAGCCGACGGACGACGACGTGAAGTAGTGATCGGAAACATTGAACCACGAGATGCCGCCGTTCTCGGTCTTCCAGACGCCACCTCCGACGCTGCCGGTATAGAAAACCAGACGCTTCGTCGGATGGCCTGCCACGGTCACGCTCCGGCCGCCGCGTAGCGGTCCGATATCGCGCCAGTGCAGGAGGGGCATATGATCGGCAATCTGCTCGGAGGTCGCGGCGCAGGCGGTTCCGGCGCCGGCGAGAAGCGCTGCGAGCCAGAAACAAACGGCGCGTGGCGACAGTCGGTGGGAACGCGGGATGTGGAGACGAGGTTGGGTCATGGCAGGATTGAGGGTTTCAGAGGGCCTCAGATTCAACGACCGAACGTGAATCACCAGCCCGTAATTGCCGCGCTCTTTCGCCAAGGAATGGAGAAACACAGCGGGGAATTTTGAAAGCATCTCACGTGCCACGACCCCGGTCGCTCCCGCGAGGAACACCGGGAGCCATCCACCGCGTCCGGACACTGCGACCGCGAGCGTGGGACGATATATACTGTATATAGAGCACCGCCGTTGGTTCGCCCCTGCCGCAAACGCGCCGCCCAGAGCACCGCAGGCATGACCCGTTCACACGTCGGCTAGTTTGCGCGCTTCTATATAACGCCGGCGCATCGATCGCGACCCGCTCGCAGCGCTCGGCTTCACCACTTTTTCCGCTCCAGCGAAACCTCTCCGTCGAGGCGGCTCGGAATTCCAGGGACGCCCACATCGTTCTCTCCCGCACGCACCATGGACGGAAACGCGTCCATTTTGCCGATCTCCGCACTTAATATA
Source organism: uncultured Verrucomicrobiae bacterium (assembly GCA_963800005.1). Lineage (GTDB taxonomy): Bacteria > Verrucomicrobiota > Verrucomicrobiia > Opitutales > Opitutaceae > CAWCZH01. The sequence goes on along the minus strand of CAWCZH010000006.1, from coordinate 991,588 downwards.
ACGGAATCTCCCACCGAAATGGATAACCGATTCTTCACTTCGCCCTGGTGCTCCGCGGACTCCGATCGATCCCAGAGTGGGCTCCCGACTTCCGGAAACAGCGCACCGGCGACCACCACCAAGTCCGCGCGTTCTTTATACTTCCAAGCCACCGTCTGGCTCGCGAATCGCTTTCCCGCCGGCCCGATCCAAAGGAACCTGGCCGATTCGGCCGAAACGACTTCAATCGCCAGAAGTGCGCCCGCAGGCTTGTTGCCGATCGAAAGGACCGGCTGCACGGATCCCACCACCGGCGCGCGCAACGTCACCCGGCAGACGAGTGGACCATAATCCGTGCGCGCCGGGATTAAGTCCTTCGGCCATATATCAAATGGCATTCCAGGAACCCCGGCAATGCGCCCCGTAAACTGTCGCCCGAACGCCGCGTCATCCGGACTGGCGCCCACAATCTCGCGGCCCCGCGTCGGATGAGGCTCGACGAAATCCTCCAACACGACTGCGCCGTCCACCGCCAGCCGCAGGCTGCGTCGCAAACGCGCCTCCGTTTCCCCGTCCATCCCCTGCCACAGCGGGTGATCCCCCGGCGGCAGGAAGTTGCCCATATATAGATCCACCGCATGCGGCCGGCTATCGTCAATCGGAACGGGTCGCGAGAGCGGGCCACCGCGGCCCATCACCTCGACGCCGAACTGAACCAGACCCGGCGCCGGATAGTAGCAATAGATAAAATTCTCCCGCGACACTTCACCGGTCGTCAGCAACGGCTCGACCTGGCCGGCTTTATCCCGCGGAAATTCCACGATATATTTCTTCGCACGTGGAGGCGCATGGAGCACGCGCTCCGCTATATAGATCACGTGGTTGAACGGTGCCGCCCACGCATGGAAATCGCCGGGGCGACGCTCGACGAAAAGATTCCGCGCCACTGCGACCGAGAACGTCTCGCTCAAAATTCCAACGGCGCTCGCCACCGTGAGCAGCGCGACGCCCGCCCAAACGAGCCTCGCGCCTGCCCGGCCGGCACTGCCGAGCAGCGCGCAAATTCCCAGCGCGGCCCCGAACGACCACAGACCGAGGAAGTCGACCGAGTAGCGATACGCCCCGAATCCAAGAAGCGAAAGCAGGAGCAGGTTTCCGAAAGCGGCCAGCAGAACCATCCCGCCGGTGCGCGCAAACCCGCGCCATACGCCCACGGCGAGAATCAGGATTGGGGTCAGCCACAGGCAGCCGTAAACATGATCGAAGGGCTCGTGGGTGAGCACCGGCCGCGCGATCCAACCCGCGCGCGCCGCCTCCACAAACGGAAAATAACGCGACGTCCAAAAGCCGCCGAGCAGGTAAGTATATACGTTATATGGCACGTTTCCCACCGAAAGAAACGGCCGGGCCTGCTGCTCCACGAGGCCGGTTCCATATTTGGTCCCGAACTCCGTCACCACCCCAAATCTTATATAGTTATAAGCCGCCAGCGCCAAGCCAATGCCAAGCAGGGGCGCAATAATACACGACAGGAGCCACCGCGTTTCGGCGCGCGAGCGTTGACTGTGGGTCGCGATGACCACGCCGACGCAAAATCCTACCACGACGGCCGGCAGGCAGTTGGGCCGGCACGAAATCGCGAGGCCCTGAAAAATCGAGGACGCCACCAGCGGCACCGCGGGCCGGGCGCTCCGGTACGCCCGGGCCAGGAAACACGTCGCGAGCGCGAGACATGCATACGCCGCGGCGGATTCGAGATCGTTGATGATCGCAGTATCAAGCAGCGGCCACGTGGCGCTCCCGAAAACAATCGCGAGCAGCCCTGTGGCGAGGATCCAGGGACGGTTCCGGTCTCGTTCGCGGGCGAGCAGCCAGAGCGCGACAGCGTATGCTATATAACCGACCAGCAGCGCGAGCCAGACGCAAAACTGTGAACTAAGAAACGTTCCGGTCAGCTTGAACCAGGGCACGAGCAACGTGACGAACGGCCCGATCCCATAATATATATAGTAGCGTCCCTGGAAATACGAAGCATCCGAGATGCGGAGCCGTGGATCGCCGCGGAAGCCGGCGTTGGTGAACTGGCTGGCCTCTTCCGCACGGATATAGGAATCGCCCCGGGCGAGCCCCAGCACGTAGGCGTCAACCAGATCTCCGCGGGAGACCCGATGGGCCACGTTGGACCAGCGCAATTCCAAAAACCACGCCTGAAACCACGCCACCGCGAACAGGATGACTCCGGCCAGCGCGGGGACCTTCGCCGCCTTGAGCCACGCGTTATTCTGCATCTATATACCGCATATATACAACCTCGACGCCGGGCCGCGCGCCGGCCCGGCAGGCGTCAATTTCTGGATCGCGCCGCCTCATGGAGTGATGGAAAAATTCGTGACCGCGCCCGAAAGCTGCGCGGCGGCCGTCGAGGCGCCGACCGGGTTCGTCCCAATCTGGATTTCATCCGGAGTGGTCGGATAAAACGGTTCAGTACCCTCGAACCGCGTCACGCCATCCACCGTGACGCGGAACGATTTCGCCCGCGGGTCGCCCGGCTGGCGGCTTCCATATAACGGGCCGTACTCGACTATATAGTGGTGGGGGTGAGTCAGATCAAGGGCGAGGATCGCGCTGCGCTGCTCCCCCACTCCCCAGTGATCGAGCGCGAATTGCGCGTGCCCCAGATCGATCATTTGCACCGAGAGCAGGTCGGCGGCGCCGCTCCGCCCCGACACCAGCAACGGCTGGCTCTTGCCGATCGCGGAGACATCGATCTCCAGATCGAAACCGATCGTGCCCACGCCGGTGATCGCGCCCGGGCTCTTCGTTCGGCCGCGCACCGGCTCCGCCGGCTCGACACCGAGGATCGTACCCGTGAACATGGCGGCGCTGATGCTCGAGCCGACGGCGTTGACGCCCCAATAGACCTGCTCCGGGCCGCTCTCATGCGCACGGTAGCTCCGCGACAATAGGATATTTCCGTCAAGCACGACGCGAAAATTCTCCACGGGGGCCTCGCGTGAGGCCAGCCCATTGCTCTCGATCGTCATTCGGTGCTCCGCGGCGTAGTCGATCGGGAATATATTTGAATAGAGAGGGTCTGTGCCCCAGCGGTCCACGCCCACCCGCGCCTTCGAGTTCGGCAGATATTCCAGGAAAACGACGTCCCCGCTGCCCGGCCGGCCCGTTGCGAGCAACGGCTCGTTCACGCCATCGTGCAACAGGAAAGGCATCCGAAACCGCAGCGCTGCGGCGCCCTGCCGACGTATATTCCACACCTCGAACGCGTGCCCTGTATATACTGTACGGCGCGCCGACCGGATCTCGCCACCGAATCGGGGCGCAGCGATGTCCCGGAGCGACGGGTTTTCACCCACCCAGATCGCATCCGGCGACGAGCCATAGAAAACCATCTCGCCCTCGAGCACCACGCGCCCGTCGAGGGTCGCCCGGTATATACTCCGCGCGTGCCGGATTTCGTCCGCACTCCGGCCGTCGAAAAAAGGATGATTCGGATCCGGCAGGAGCGAACCCATTTGGATGCTGATAATATACCTGCGTCCGGGCTTGACCGAAAACGGCTCACTGAGAGGACCGCCCGCGCCCGTGTGGAAAAATCCGATCCGCGCCTGCCCGTCCGGCTCCAGTTTCATATAGCAAAGATCGCCCAACGTCGACCCGGTGAGTAGCAGCGGCCATTGCTGCGGCGACGTCACTTTCGGAAAAACCACCTGTAGTTCCATCGGCCCAAAACTTCTCCCGTGCATCGCGTCCCACCGCGCGACCACGCCATTCACCGCACGCATCAACCGCGGCAGACGCACCCCGGCGTCCGCTACGGCAAGCGTCTGCGCCAGCGCGAGCGTTATCGTGGCCGCGCAAAGCCCCGCGCCCGCAATCTCCCACGCGCGTCGCGATATTTTTCCGGCCCGGTGCTCGAGTTGGCTGCACCATGCCAGCACCGCGGCGAGCACGGCGGGAACGAAAAAATCCACTTCGTAGTGAAACAGAAATACCTCAAACCCCGCCAGCAGCACGAACACTCCCGCCGTCGCGATGAGGAGCCCCGCCTCTATATCATTTGCGGCCGCGCGGGCGAGCGTCGCAGGCGCACGGTGCCAGCGGAAAACACCCAGCAGCAGCGCCATTGGGCAGGCCCAGAAAAGCCCGAGGGGAATCCGATCCGAGAGGTTCGCGAAGAACGGAAAGAAATGAACGAGCGCCGGCGGATGGAAGAGGAAGGGCCTGACGTTCTCCGCCAGCCGGTGCAGCGAGAGAAACGAGGTCCGGCGATAATCAAAATCTGTCAACTGCAGCCGGTTCCCAAATTCCAGGAATGAATCAAAACGGGCGCGATTGTATATAAGGAGGGCCGCGAGAATGCTGGCAAATGGCAGGACCACGGCCACGGCCAGTTTCAGCCGCGCGCGCGGATGGTTCTGAAGGCCACGCCAGACGGTGGGCAAAAGCGCGCCGAGGATTGGAAGAAAACTGGGCCGACAGCCGACGGCGAGTCCCGCGGCGAAACTGGCCCACGCGAGCGCGCGGGTCGTCGCGCCCAGCGACGAACCCGCACCGGTCAGCGCGAGAATCAACGCCATCAGGCAGCAATACGCGCCCATCTGCGCGACCGTCCCGGCGTTGATGCCGACGAGGTGGATCGATGTATAATTGCCCAGGGTGCACGCGGCGTAGGCCGCGATCCATATATATGGGCGTACGCGGGGATAATATAGCCGCCGGGCCCGCAGGAGGATTGCAAGCGTGAGGGTGTTGAGCAGCACCGCGAGCAGCGCCGTCGCGCCGGGCTCGGTCAGGAATTTTCCGGTGACCAGCTTCCAGGGCAGCGTCAGCAGCACGATGGGCACCACGCCGAAATAGGAATAATATTTCCCTTTATAGTATGATAGATCGAGGATCCGATACTTGCGGTTCTCGCTGCCCAAATAGGGGTTTGTGGCCAAGGCGAGCATTGGGCTCGGCGCGACTGGCAACGCCAGTTGTCCCGCCAGGAAGCCTTTGGTTTGCAGCGAATAAAAGCCCGTCGGTTCCTTCGTCTGGAGCCGGAAATCCATCAGCCAGAAATATAGAAATGCCGACGCTGTCCAAATAACCAGGAGAGCGAAGATCCACAGCGCCGATAACCGCCGAACCGCCAGCGGCGCGGTGACTTCCGCGGCGGCGAAAGGGTTCACCCCGGGAAACACTCGGTCAACTCGAGGCGGCGTCATCGTATCGTCCGGCCGATCGCGATCCTGCGCCACGCCAACGCGTCCTCCCGAAGCTTCCAGCCGGAGCATATACCATCCCTCGGCCTGGATCGCGCAAGCATTGCCCAGCACGCTGCCGGGCCGCACCAGCACCCGCAAGTTCGGAGCACGCTCCTCCGTCAGCCGCCGAGAGCACCTCGTGTTACGCGAAGAATCGAGTGCGGCAAACCGGCGCCTCGCCAAGATTTACCGACGAGCAACGCACCGTGCGCCAACCACGCACTGTTCGGGGAAGGAGAACCTAACGCATGCCAGACGGCAGTTATATATATCCATATAAAGGTATATATTTATAACGGATCGTCCGCTCACGCCATGAGGCTTGCCGACCCCCGCCGAACGCATCCCGAGCGGCCACGCGTTGGGCTCCGACTATGCCGATCGAAAGTATATAGACAAGACGCGCTTCGTGCTCGTTCTGGGCTCTCATGGGTTGCCGATTCAACAGTCACGGCGTCTTAACCTCCCTCGGCTTGCGGCGGTCGGATTTTATTTCCAGCTTTCTCCCATGAGCAACCGCGCATTCTCCACCCTTCTCAGCGCGCTGCTCATCGCGGCGACAGTGGCGCGTGCCGTCACCTCCTCGTCCATCGTCCTTCCCGGCGTCCAGCGCGATGGCTCCGTCCTGCTTCCCAACCAATGGTCACTGCGTCCCGTCGGCAAACAAGTTCCCGTCGGCGATTTCCCGGTCAACATCGCCTTGCACCCCCACGGCAAGTTCCTCGCCGTTCTCCATAGCGGATATGGCCGCCATGAGATCCGTATTCTCGATGTAAAAAGCGGTGAGCAGGTTTCCGTCGTGGGAGTGGAAGAATCCTTCTATGGTCTCGCGTGGTCGCCCGATGGTCGGCGCCTTTTCGCCAGCGGCGGCGGCGCCGAGGTGATCCACGCTTTCGATTTCAAGGATGGCTATTTATCCTCGCATCGAGAGCTCCGGCTGCGACCCGCCGAACAATCCGGCGTGCCCGCCGGTTTCGCGGTCTCCGACGACGGCCACTCATTGTATATAGCGGAACTCTGGGGGCAACGCGTCGAGAAGGTCTCGGCCGACGACGGACATTCCCTCTGGGTGCGCCAGCTCAGCGCGAGCGCCGGCGAAGCCAGCACCGACGCCGAAGCCGGCCGGGCCCCACCGAGCACCGCACCCGACGCCCCGTTTCCATATACGTGCGTCACCGACGAACGCCATGGCCGAGTTTTCGTGAGTCTCTGGGCGACGTCGACCGTCCTCGTGCTGGATAATAAAACCGGCGCGGAACTCGCGCGCTGGGCCGTCGGCTCGCATCCCAACGAAATGGCCCTCGCCGACGACGGCCGCCTCTTCGTCGCCGAAGCGAACCTCAATAGCGTGAGCGTCATCGACACCTCCAACGGCCGCATCCTCGAGACCCTCACCGCCGCGCTGTATCCCGGCTCCCCGCCCGGATCCATGCCGAACAGCGTCACGTTGTCCGCCGACGGCAAACGACTGTTCGTCGCGAATGCCAATAATAATAATGTCGCGGTGTTTAATATAGAGGCCCGCGGCCGCGCCGAGTCGCTCGGCTTTATCCCGGTCGGCTGGTATCCCACGAGCGTGCGCGCGACGCGCGACGGCAAGTCGCTCATCGTCGCCAACGGCAAGGGCGTCACCTCCATGGCGAATCCGCGCGGCCCCTTTCCCGGGACGAAGACGCCCCGCAATCTGCAGGAGTATATAGCGGGACTCCTGCAGGGCACGGTTTCAATCATCGATCTGCCGGCGGAAAAGAAGCAGGCACAAGTGCTGGGAGACTGGACGAAGAGCGCGTATGCGTGCTCCCCGCTCGCGGCGACGAACACGCCGCGCGGGGCCCGGCCGGAGGGCAACCCCATTCCGGGACGGCTCGGTGATCCGTCCGCCATCAAGCATGTAATATATATCGTGCGCGAGAACCGGACCTATGACCAGATCTTCGGTGACATGCCCGAGGGCAACGGCGAGCCGCATCTCTGCCTGTTCCCGGAAAAGGTCACGCCCAACGCGCACGCGCTCGCGCGCCAGTTCGTGCTGCTCGACAATTTTTTCGCCGATGGCGAGGTGAGCGCGGATGGACACGAGTGGACGATGGGAGCCTACGCCACCGACTTCGTGGAAAAGATGTGGCCGCTCAATTACGGGCATAACGCGAAGAAGAAATATGATTATCCCGCGGAGGGACGCTACCCCGTCGCGTATCCAGTTAATGGATACCTGTGGAATCGCGCCGCCGAGGCGGGTGTGAGTTACCGGAGCTACGGCGAGTTTTGCGAGACCCCGAAGAAAGGCCCCGAGCAGGCCACCGCCACGCTGCCGATTCTCAGGGGCCATATTGATCCCTATTATCGCGCGTGGGACCTCGATTATCCCGACGTGAAACGAGCGGAGCATTTCGCGGAGGAGCTGCACGGCTTCGAAACGCAGGGCGAGATGCCGCGCCTGCAAGTCATGCGTCTCGGAAATGACCACACGCTCGCTACGAGAGAAGGCCACCGCACGCCGACGGCCATGCTCGCGGACAACGACGCGGCGCTCGGACTGATCGTCGACGCCGTGAGTCACTCGAAATTTTGGCCGGACACCGCGATCTTTGTACTCGAGGATGACGCGCAAAACGGACCCGATCACGTCGACGCGCACCGCATGCCGGCATTGGTGATCAGCCCATGGACGAAACGCGCCGTGGTCGATTCCACTCTATATTCCACCACGAGCATGCTGCGCACGATCGAGCTGGTGCTCGGCCTGCAGCCGATGTCGCAATTCGACGCCTCGGCCCTGCCGATGTGGGCCTCGTTTCAAGGGCAGGCGGACCTCACGCCCTATATAGCGCGGCCGGCCCAGGTGAACGTCCAGGAGCAAAACACCCGCCTCTCGTGGGGCGCGCGTGAATCGCGCCGCATGGATTTTTCCCAGCCAGACAAGGTGGACGACTTTGTATTAAACGAGGTTGTCTGGCGCAGCGTGCGCGGCGCGCATTCGCCCATGCCGCCACCCGTGCGAGCCGCATTTTTCAAAGCCCACCCGAAGGACGACGACGACGATCGTTGAGCAGCGGCGAAGGCCAAGAGTCCCGCGCGTGCGAGGTCCGCGCATCGCCGTCCGACGCGACGACGGAGCCGAGCGACGGTCATCTCGGGCAATCGATTGACCGCGTCGGCTATATAGTCAGGCCGAAACTCCGATGTATACTCGATGTCGGCCCGCGCCGCTCTGCTCTGGCGGGGCGGCCCGCGTTCGCCGCGTCCGCCAGGCCGGCCCACTCTCTCGAGCTCGGGTGAAAAGTATATTCCGGCCGATCCCGGCGGCTCACGCCGCGGCCGCCGACGCCCGAAGCGGGTCGACTGAATTGATATATCGACCCAGCTGGCGGTCTCGCTCCTGCTCAGTCCAGCCCGCCTCCTCTGCCATCCACTGCGCCACGTCCGCCGCAACCTTTTCCGGCTGCGCGCAATAGTGCTGCCAGCTGGTGCGGCGCAGCATGACATCATCGAGGGTCTGGGCCCATTCGTTGCGGACGAAATGGGCCGCCGCGTCGCGCGACGGCTCCGGTGGAACGATGCCACTATATACAGCCGCTCCCGCCTCGAGCAGCGGGACGACGGCAGTCCGCGATCGCAGGCCCCGGCGGTGCAGATGCCGGCAGACGCGGTCGACTGTCTGCTCGGCCATCAACCGATACGTTGTGAGCTTGCCCCCGCTCACATCCCACCAGCCGGGCTCGGCCTCGTTGATCTGATGCGTTCGCGATATATCCGACGGGCTGCCGTCGCGGTTGGCGATGAGTGGACGCACCCCCGCCCACGAGCTTACTATATCCGCGCGCTTCAACTTACGCGACGGAAAGAAACCGTTCACGGTGCCGAGTATATAGTCGATGTCGGCCGCATCCACCGCCACGTCCTCGGGCTGGCCCGCGAAATCTGTATCGGTGGTCCCGACGATGACCCGCTGGCCCCACGGAATTACGAACAGGATGCGTTTTCCCTCGGTAATCACCACGGCGTCGGTGGCCGGGATTCGCGAGCGCGCGAACACCAGGTGCGTGCCCTTGCTCAGGCGCAGGCGCACCTGGCTGTGAGGAATTTGTTCGGACCAGGGTCCGGCCGCGTTGACCAGGGTGCGTGCCTCAATGGTGAACGCCGGAAAATCGCCGCGAGGCTGCAGCGTGCAGAGCCAGCGGCCGCCCTCTTTTTGAGCATCCTTGAACTTTATATAGTTCGCAACCGTGGCGCCGTGGCGGGTCGCTGAGCGCAGGGTATCAATCACGAGCCGCGAATCATTCGTGAGTCCGTCGAAGTAGCGCGCCGCTCCGCTCAGATTTTCCGGCTGCAGTCCCGGCACTGCGGCGAGCGATTCCGCCTTCGAGAGAATCGTGGACGGGCCAAGATTGCGTCCACTGCAGAGCAGATCATATAACTTCACCCCGATGGAAAGCTGCCATAGCGGCCAGCCTTGGCCGCGGTAGGAGGGAAACACCAGCGGCAGCGGCTGCGAGAGATGCGGCGCGATCCGGTGCAATATTGTTTTCTCCAAGCTCGCTTCGCGCACGAGGCGCACGCGGCCTTGCGCGAGATAACGCAAACCGCCGTGAATCAGCCGCGAGGACCGGCTGCTGGTGCCAAACGCAAAATCATATTGGTCGACCAACCCCACCCGGAGACCGCGCATCGCGGCATCCCGCGCGATTCCACTGCCGACAATCCCGCCGCCAATCACGACGACATCGAACTCCTGGTCGGCCAGATTCGTCAGGGCGGCGGTGGATTGCTGCATCATGTGATTCACGGGGACCGATTTTCCCGGGCCCGCGCGAGGGCTTCCCAGAATCCCGCGAGGTCGGGTGTGACGAGGTCGGGTGGCGGTGTGGCAGACTGCGCATCCGCCCGCGTGGCTTCGCCGGACAGGACCAGCACGCCGAATGCGCCCGCGCGATGCGCCATCAGCATATCGGTATATACTCGGTCGCCGACCATCGCGACCTCATGCGGCGCCAAGCCGTGCCGGTGCAGAATTCCAGCGAGCATCGAAGGGTCGGGTTTCCCGAGCACGATGTCGGGCTTGCGGCCGGTCGCCACTTCGAGCGCCGCGCAGATCGCCGCGCAATCCGGCAGGATTGTTGCCTGGTCCGTGGGGCAAATTCGGTCCGGGTTGGTCGCGATAAAAAATTTCCCGCGATTGATCCACCACGCGGCGCGCCCGAGCCGCGAATACGTCAGGCTCGTGTCGAAAGCGACGATGACGGCGTCCGGCTCATCGCCGGCGTCGTCGGCGGTCGATATATAGCCGGCCTCGGCAAACGAGGCGATCATGCTCGACGTGCCCAATATGAAGAGCCGGCGGGCGTGCGGTCGGTGGATTCGAAGGTAGTCGAGCGCCGCCTGCGCCGAAGTATATAGCTGTTCCGGCGTCACCTGGAGCCCGAGCCGGCCGAGGTGACTCAGATAATCCTTCGCGCTCTTCGAGGGATTATTGGTGAGAAATGTATATTTGATTCCCGCGGTCGCGAGTTGGGCGAGAAAAGGTTTCGTACACGAAAAGAGCGTTTGCCCTTTATAAATCGTCCCATCCATATCGAGCGCGACGTGTGCGATCTGGCTCAGGCGTGACGCCAGAGCGTCGGGCAAAACTTCAGGCAAGGTCGCGCTCATGCCGCGGGCTCTGCCTCGCTATACCCATCCGCTTTCGCGCCCCACGCGCACGCGAAGAGCATGGTGCCGACGATTCCCGCCCCGAGCATCATCATATAGCCCGCGTCCCACCCGCGTTTTTCCACCAGTGCGCCCAAGCCCCAGCCCGACAGGACGGTGCTGGCGTAGCCAAACAGACCCGTCAGTCCGATGGCGGTGGCGGCCGCGCGTTTCGTGGCGAGGTTGGCGACGCAGATGCCGACGAGTGCCTGCGGCCCATATATAAAGAAGCCCGCCGCACCAAGCAGGCTGGTCGCCGCTGCGGGGGACGGGCGGTCCCACTTCCAAAAACAGAGCAGGCAAAGGCTCGCGAGCGCCATGAAGATTACGGAGACGCGAACGCCGCGGCCCGCGAAAATGCGATCGGTCAACCAGCCCGCCGCCAGCATCCCGAGGACGCCACTCACCTCAAACGCCGCGACCATCCAGCCCGCATGCTGGATGGAGATTCCCTTCGACTCGTGGAGCAGGGTCGGGCCCCAGTCGAGCACAGCATACCGCATTGTATATACGAAAAAATTCGAGATTGAGATCACCCAGATATACGGATTGCGAAAGACCTGCCTCGCCACGAATTGCTTGAAGTTGAGAGCGCTTCCGCCGTGACCCGCGGGCTCGGTCTCCTTGAGTTCCGGCAGCCCGACCGAAGCGGGGGTGTCGCGGATGAGAAACCAGAGAACGCCGGCGAGAACCGTGACCAATATAGCCGGCGCGTAAAAGCACCAGCGCCAGCCAAAGGCCACAATATAGCCGCAGAATATAACGACCAGGCCCGCACCGATCGAGTGCGACGTGTTCCAGATGGACATCTTGGTCGCCAGTTTCGAGGGCGGAAACCAGTGCGTCAGCAGGCGCGCACAAGGCGGAAATCCCATGCCCTGAAACCAGCCGTTCGCCATCCAGACGAGCCCGAGGACGACGACCGTGGAGCTGAAGCCGAAGAATACATTCATCGCCGCGGAGAGCAGCAGCCCGGCGACCATGAACAATCGAGCGTTGATCCGATCGCCCCAGAATCCGTTGGCGAACTTGGAGACACCATATAGCAAACCGTGCAGCGTGAGAAAAAGCCCGAGCTCGCCTTTGGCGATCCCGAGGTCCTGCTGCATCGCGGGGATTGCTATACTAATATTCTTGCGGACGAAATAATACGCCGCGTAACCCAGCATCGCGCCGACGAGCGTGCGATTTTGCCAGTGGCGAAATCGTTTCGTTTCAGAAGCCGCGTTGAGATTCGGGGCCCCGGAAAAAGCGAGCGCGGGCTTCACGGCGACCGGCGGAGCGAAGACGGAACGGACCAGCGGCCGCCCGGGCCGAAAAGCTTCCCGAGGATTGTGTTCATATAGCCCGAGCGCATCGCCACGTCCAGAACGGTGAACCGACGGCGTATATAGAACGCGCGGATGAAGCTCTCGCGCAGGCGGGAGCGACTGATGCCAATTTCTTCGGGCTCGGCCGGTGCGCCGACCTCGCGCAGGCGTTGTTGGATGTCGGACGCCGGCAGCAGTTGCGCCCGGAGGCGCTCGACAAGAACCGGCCACGCCAGTTGCAAGCGTTGCAGCTGCAGCTCCAACGCGGACCGGCTGATGCTCTTGGCGCTGGATTCCTCGACGGCCCGCTCGACGAAATCTGTGCCGTGAAAACGTGCGCGAATCTGCTGCTCAGACTCGCTGCTCCGCTCCCATTCCGCAGCGGCTTCCTGAATATTGAGAGATTGTAGCGGCAGAACCAGCAGCTGCTCGTAGAAGGCCGTCACGGCCAGCGTCGCAATACCGACTTTGAAACCGTGGGAGGGAGCGACACCCTGATATATATGGTGCTCCATATCCCACAGATGGCTGAACTGGTGTTCCGCGCCGGAGGCCGGCCGACTCGATTTCGCCCGCTGCATCGCAAACCCACCGAGCATCAGGCCCTCCGTCAGCCGAAGCACCGCGAGGGTTTCCCCAGCGGCGGCACCCGAGGGATTGGCCAAGGCATCGCGAAGGCCGCCTTGCACGATCTCCCACGGTTGCGGGTCGATCGGTTCCACGCCGAGTTCATCCGCCAGGATCCAATCGGCGCCCGCCGTGACCTTCGCCAACAAATCCGCGTAGCCGGAAGCGGTCATGCGCGCCGGGGCTCGACGCACAATGTCAATGTCGGCAACCACTGCTCGGGGCGCCGGGCAATCGAAGGTCTGCTTGGAACCGCGGAATGTAATCGAAGCCCCGAACGCCGTATATCCATCCATCGAGGCGGCGGTCGCGACGCAGAGGTAGGAACGTCCCGTGCGGTGCGCGGCGAGCTTGACCAAATCGTTGATCGTGCCGGATCCAACCGCGACGGGGATCGCTGTATTATTCTGGAGCGCGGCTTCAACGACCTCGACGAACTTGAACTCAGCGTAAAGCGCGGGATCGCTTAATATAACAGGTGCCCCGAATTCGAGCTGCGCTGACTTCAGCTGCTGGGACACGGCATTGCCCGCGATCCGCATGGTGAGGGGATCTCCAATCACCAACGCGCGGCAGCCGGGGAAATGCTGCTTGAAGACGTCGGCCACCCGGGCGATCGCCCCGGCGTTCAGCTCAAGCGCACGGGTCTCGCGCGCGGCTTCCAGAGCCCGTTGCAAGGCATCCGGGCCGCCCGAGCGGTCCGGGCCGCGCACGGTGGTGCAGCGGAGACGCGGCGGATTTTGGGATGGTGGATTCGAGGGCACGACTAGAATTGCGTCCGCGGTGCTGTCAGTGGTCCCGGCCGTGAATAAATATGCCGCATTGCTATTTATCCTGTTTCAAGTCTCCAAATTCGATTGTCAAGCACCGGCGCCGGCGGACCGCGCGTGCCAGCAGCCGCCCGGGTCGTTGGCTTGATCGATTCGACCGCGCACGGTTTTCACGGGAAGCTTGCCGACGCGTTGAACGTGTTCTGCTGCCACGGGCGGCCCGAAAGTGGCCCACAAGCCGAAGCGTGGCCCAGGTGAGGCGCCGGTCGATCACCGACGAGCGTCCGTGCGCTGGTAGAGTTATTTCTTCGCGCGGGCGACGCGGGTGGTCGCGCGGGGCCGTTCGACGCTCAGCAGCGCGATCGCGCCGGATTCATCGATGACCAGCCCTTTGATCAGCTTGCCGCGGATAGCTGCGATCAAAGCAGCCGAACGATCACTCCCAGAGACCACCGCAATGGACTGGGGCATGCGGCGAAGTTGCTCGAGGTCCGCGCTCATCACGCGGTCGCGCCAGGACGTGGCACATTCGGCGCCGGCGTCATTGAAGAAACGTCCGCAAGTCTCGCCGACCGCGCCCGCTTTTCTGAGCTCGTTGAGATCTCCGGGGGTAAGGACGCCCCGCTCGATGAACACCGAATTCTCCAGTGTGCCGACGCCCACCATTGCCAGATTGGCGCGATCGAGGTGCTCGCGCACATGACGGATCTGCTCGAGTTTCAGGAGTGTATCGCGCGTCCGCTTGTCCGGCGTGAAAGCCGGGGTGTTAAACGCAAGAAAAGTGCCTCCCAGCCGCTGCACCAGCACGCGACCCACCTCTTGGGCGTCGAAGGCGTTGGCGTTGGAATCGACGCTTCCCATCGCCTGGATTACGGTCAACGCCCGGTCGCGCGATTCGGGAAGACGCTGCACCAGCTCGTAGAGCGTCCGGCCGCCGGCGAGCGCCACGATTGCCCGCGGTGGAATCAACGCGTCGACCAGCGGCGCCCCGAAGTACCCAACCGAGCGCCGGAGGTCGGTGTCCGTCAACCCGTCGATCGCCTTGAGGACGATCGCCGCGGACAACGGGAACCGGTCCTGCAACTGCTTCTCGAGATCTGGTCGGCGGGTTTCGTAATCAGCGATGGAGATGCGAACGATGCCACGCTCGCGTGCGAGGGCGAGGAGACGCGAGACCTTGGCTTGGGAGACCTTCACGAATTTCGCAACCTCATGCTGTCCCAGCCCATCGGCGTAATACAGCCGGGCGGCGAGTCGCAAGCGATCGTCTGAATAGTCGTGGGCCATGCCCCGACATCGCGCCGCATCGCCCGGAATTCGTCAAGCTGCGACAGATCATCGGGCTTGACACCGGCTGGAGGAAAAACTGGCATTGAATGTAGATGCTGAATATTTATGCAGCATCTGCCTTGACCCCACCCACCATCCCGGCCGTTTTCGGAGAGGCCCCGCCCGTCACCAGGATTTAACATCCGCCGGTGATTCTCGCGTTGTCAGGCGCCGCCCGGAACCGATGCTTCCCTGAGAATAATTATGCAGACTCATTACCCGATGATCAATGTCGTGCCGGCGCGCAAGTTTTTTGCCCTCCTGGCGTGGCTTCTCCTGGCGCTGGCTCCGCTCGCCTCGCTGCCCGCCCAGACCGTGGGCAGCGGCACCGGCGTGGTGCGCGGCCGCGTTCTCAACACGGGGACGCACGAGTACGTGCGCAACGCCGAGGTGCGCATCGAAGGCACCTCCCTCACCACGCTGACCGAACCGGGCGGCAACTACCAGATCGTCGGCGTGCCGGCCGGTCAGGCGACGGTTGTCGTGAGCTACACCGGCCTGCAGTCGTCCCAATCGACCGTCACGATCGCCGCCGGTCAGACTGCCACTCTGGATATCGAACTGCAGCCCACCGCGTTCGCCGCGCCCTCCGCCACCGCCACCGCGACTGGCGACCAAGTATACAAGATGGACAAGCTGGAGATCTCCGAGACGCGTCGCGGCCAGGCCAAGGCCATCATGGAACGCCGGGCCGCGATCAACGCCGTCAACGTCGTCGCGTCTGACAACTACGGCGACCTCACCATGGGCGACGTTGGCGAATTCATGAAGTCCATGCCCGGCCTCGCTCTCGATTATGTCGAAGTCGACACCAGCGCCGTGCGCATCGGCGGCCTAGATCCCAAATATTCGCTTTTCACCGTCGACGGCGAACGCATGCCGACCGGCACCTCGAATAACAATACGGGACGTCAGAACTCGTTCGAGCAGATGTCGATCACCGGCATCGAGACCATCGAGTTCAACAATACATTGATGGCCCATATGGACGGCGACGCGCCCGGTGGCCTGTTGAACCTGCGCAGCCAATCGGCGTTCGACCGCAACGGCCGCGAACTCGTGTTTCAGCTGGGCGGCATCGGCACCTCCGACGCGAAGCTCGAGAGTTCCTATTTCCCCGACGACCAGAAGCACACGCGGATTTTCCCGTCGGCGCAAATCGGCTACGGCGACGTATTCTTTCACGGCCGGCTCGGCATCCAGGTGGCCGCCAGCTATAATGCCAACTTCGTCGAGCAGGATCGCAACCAGACCGATTGGATATATCCCACGACGGGGGCCTATGCCAACGGCGTCGGCATTCCGTACCGCACGATGTGGCGCGCCGGTCCGAAGATCACGCACCGCGAAGCGCTGAACCTGGCCACGGACTATAAACTCAGCGACCGCCTCAGCCTCCGCCTGCGCAGTACCTACTCGGACTACGATGTCGAGTATGTGAACCAATATACTTATCTGTATTTCGGATCCACGAGCACATCGAACGCCGGCGCCGGCTCGACCGCCACGCACATCATCGGCACGGGCACGACGAATACCCGCGTCGACACCGAGTATTCACACCGCTTCGCCGACACTCCCGTCCTCGTGCTCGCGCCGCGGCTCGAATATAAAGGCGACACGTTTCGCGCCACGCTGCGGGGCAGCTACGCGAACGCGCGCTATGATTTCCGCGATGGCCTGAAGGGCTTCTTCCAGCGCGACGACAGCGCGATCACGAACCTTGGCGGATTCACGCTCGACCGCCCGTCGAGCGATTCGGTGGACTGGACGCTCACGCAAACGGGGGCCACCCCGACCAACAGTTGGAGCAACCCGGCGAATTGGAAATCCTACGGCACGAATAACGTTCGCGACGCGGACTCCGATACGACGAACGAGATGTATAGTGGCAACCTGGATTTGGAAAAAGATTTCCGGATCGGTCGCATTTCCGTGACGCTGCTCGGCGGCGGCGGCTACCGCACCAACTCCTGGAATTCCGACGAGGGCGGCTACCAAGCCTATACATTTGTGGGACCGACGGGGACGCAGACCGATGCCGTCGTTCCCTATACACAAAATTACCAGTTCAAGATCGAGGGCTTCGACGCCGGAAATTTCAATGACCAGAATTGGCGCGCGGATAGCAACTACGCGACGCACGCCCTTTTCGTCCAGCACCCGGAATACTTCCTGAAGAACGACGCGGGCAACCTGCAGCGCCTGCTGGCGAATACGAAGGGTCTGCTCGAGGATATAGATTCGGGCTATATAGAAGCCCAGGCGCGCTACGGAAAACTCCGCGTCGATCTCGGGCTGCGCTATGAGAATACGACGGAAACCACGAAGATCTGGGATCTGCGCACGGCCCAGCAGGTCATCGCCGCCGGTTACACCGTGATCGGCACGGCAGGCCAGCCCGGCCAGGTCGCCACCAGCACCGGTGCCCCCGCGGCCGGTTTTGCCAGCACGCCCGCCGGCATCCTCTATCAATATAACGGCGGCAAGCAGGACCGGCACCGCGCCAGCTACGGAGACTGGTTCAAGAGCGGCGGCATCAAGTACGACTTCACGCGGAAGCTCATCGCGCAAGTTGCTTTCAGCGACGCGATCCTGCGTCCCGACTACGGCAACATCGCCGGCGCCACCACCGTCAATGATACCAACCTGACGGTCACCGTGCCCAATCCGCAGCTCAAGCCCGAGCGATCGACGAAGTATTTTGCGGGCCTGCAGTATTTCCTGGAGCCCTCCGGTGTCGTCGGAATTTCGTTCTACCGCCTCCGCTTGGAAGACATGCAGATCACGGCGCAGACCATCGAAGATCCCACGACGCTAGGCTATAGTGCCTCGGATTATCCCGGTTATACCTACATCAGCACGCAGAACGATCCGAGCGTTCGCTATACGAACGGGCTGACCTATGAATATAATCAACAGCTGGTGTTCCTGCCCGGTTTGCTCAAGGGGATCGGCCTATATGGTTCGCTGACACGCGTGATCGCGGACGGCATTCGCGTCAACACGCCCAATAAGTCGGCGAACTGGGGACTTAAATACGGCTATGGCCCGTTCCACTTCACGGTGAATGGCACCTGGAATGGAACGTTCCGGACGAGCGCCCTCAGCAACACGCCCGCCACCGTCAATGGCGGCGTCCTATATCATACCTCACGCGAGCTGTGGGGAATCAGCGCCGGTTATCGCCTCACCCGGAATCTCGAGTTCATGGTCGCGGGTCGCAATATCTTCAACGCCCCGGATAAAGTCTATTCGAACGTCCCGAGCCACCTGCAGCTCTATAGTATATACGGCTCCCTCTGGACGGCCGGCATCAAGGGAACGTTCTAAGCCCAAGTTACACCAATCCGACCGCGGCTGTGCCTTCGACCAGGCGTGGCCGCGGTCTCTTCATTTCAAAAACCTCCATCGTGAAAAAAGCCTGGTTCCTGGTCCTGCTCGCAACGTTCTCACTCGGGGCGATTTCCCCGGTCGCGTCAGCGTCGCCACGCCCGCCGCTGACGCAAAACGGCGGAACTTGGCCGACGAGCCATGTGCAGGGGATCGCGGTGGACCTGGCGGGGGGCTATATCTATTATTCGTTCACGACGCTTCTGGTGAAATATGATTTCCAAGGAAAGCTGATCGGCACGATCGGCGGCTTCACGGGACACCTCGGCGACATCGATTTCAACCCGCGCGACGGCCGCGTCTATGGTTCGCTCGAATACAAGAAGGATCGGGCCTTCTATATTGCGGTGATCGACGTGGCGCATCTCGACCAGGTCGGGCTCGACGCCGCCAAGTCCGAGATCTTTCGCACGGTCTATCTTCCGGAAGTGGTGAAGGATTATACAGCGGATATGAATGGTGACGGGGTGTTCGACGGGGATGTCGCGGAGACGGCCGACCATCGCTATGGCTGTTCGGGCATCGACGGCGTGGGTTTCGGCCCGGAATTCGGGCACACGGACGGGCCTCGATTCCTCACAGTCGCGTATGGAATCTATAGCAATACGCAGCGCACGGACAACGATCACCAGGTGTTGCTGCAATATGATGTGACCGGCTGGTCCCAATATGAAAAGCCACTGACGGAGAAGGCGCCGCACCACAGCGGCCCCGAGACGGTGCACGGGAAATATTTCGTTCGCACGGGCAACACGACGTATGGCGTGCAAAACCTCTCCTATGATGATGCGCAGCAGCGATGGTTCATTGGAGTATATAAGGGCAAGAAGCCGTCGTTCCCGAATTACCTGCTGTTCGCAGTCGAGGGGCGCACGGCGCCGCAAATGGGTGATCTGGTTGGCGTGCCGGGTATCGAGGGCAAAGGCACTGAGCGGGGGCAACTCCTGACGCTGGCGAATGATGGGCTGAAGGATGCGGCGACGGGGATCCGCGGTTGGAACCAGAAGGGGGACGTCGGCTTCCAGCCGATCGGCCAGGGCCTGTTTTATATTAGCGCAAACTCGGGCAAGAAGGGAGCGCAGACGTCGGACCTGAAGCTGATGCGCTGGACCGGCGACGCGGAGAAGCCGTTGGTCCCGGCGATCGCGGACGACCTGAATAAGCTCACCCGGCCCTAACGGCGAGCAGAGACAAGCCAGAGCGGCCTTGGCGCACTCTCGGGTGCAACGAACGGATTCAGGCGGCCTCTATATGGAGAGCGGTTGGAAGTTCCGCCCGAACCCGCACGGCTTTATATATTAGAATCACTCTGGCAAACGCACGCAGTGCGGATGACCAATGCGAGCGTCGCAGCGCCCCCGTGGACAGACCCTACAGCTTGGTGAGTTCACACCATTGCGTGATGATAAAGGCTTCTTTTTCTCCGCGGATCACGGGCAGGCCGTTCGGCTGCGGCAAGTCCATCATTCCGGGTTGGTCCGCTCTTGCGGAGATCGCTCCATTCAGCGCCGTCCCATCCCGCAGCTTGAGATATATACTGAGGCGGTAGGGTCGCCGGGCGACTTCCCCCAATGCAACGCGGCCTTCGAACATTCCTCTGAAATATCCGTCGGCCGTAAAATCCAAACTCGTCAGCTCGACAGGCACTTGTCCGTCCATACGGGCTTCAACTTTTCCGGAGCCCAGCACGCGAAGCGTCAGCGGAGTTTCCGATATATAAGTGCTGACGTGTCCTTTCCATTCGCCGACCAACTCTGGAGGGGGAAGAAACGGCCGCACCGTCGGCGAAGGGTTCACCGTTGGAACCTGATATCCCGGCAGCACGGCCGCCATGATCTGATCCATTATAATATGGGCGAGGCGATCGTCTTCGTTGCAGAGCACCGCAACGGCAAGGTGCTCCGACGGCACCAATCGCAGCCACGTCGCCGCTCCGGGCATTCCGCCGCTATGTCCGACAATCGAGTAACCGGAGAGCGAGTTTCGCTCCCACCCGATACCATAGGCGACCCCGGGCTTTTCATATATCGTCGGGCGCTGCATCTCGTCGATCATGGCATCTGATAGGATCGGGGCCTGATCGGGCAAATGCTCCTTGAGTTGAAACTGCGCAAAGCGGATCAGATCGTGGACACTCGAGTATATTGCGGAGGCTCCATCGTGGTCGAATCGATATGGCACGATGGGCGCCAATTCCTCACCGTCGTACCGAATGGCCTCATACTGGGCCAAATCTGGCGGCATATATACCGAGGTATGCGTCATGCCGAGTTTGAGGAAGACCGCTTTCCGTATATACTCGGAATATGATTCGCCCGATACCCGGGAAATCACCTCGCCGAGGATCCCGTAGCCGAGATTCGAGTACTGATAATGTTCGCCAGGCACGCCGACGAGATTGCCGAACCGCCGGATCGTCACGTCGGCTGCAGGCGGCCGCGCGCTTTCGTTTTCGTAGTAAAACTGGAAATATTCCGGCAGACCGGACGAATGATTGGCGACGCGCCGAACCGTGGCGTCGTCGACATTGCCGATCCGAGCACGGAGCTTGGCGGCACCCAGGTAATCATTGATGGGCCGGTCGAGATCGACCTTCCCGGCTCGGACCAAAGTCATCAAGGCGGTCGCCGTCAGCGGCTTCGAAATCGACGCGAGTGAATACATCGTGTTCGCGTCGGCTGGTCGGTGCCTTTCACGATCGGCCCAACCAAATCCTTCTTCCCACACGATTCGATCCCCGCGCGAGACCGCGACCGCCATCGAAGGAACCCTCCGCTCGGCCATTTGTTTCTGAATCGATTCCCGCAGAGTGGCGAAAGGCTCGGGCAACGCCTCTCCCCGCAACGCTGAGAAGGAGATCACAAAGGCAAAGTAGCCCAGGAGGCGAGAGGTCATCATTGAGGCAAACCATCGCTTCTCGAAAAAGTTACCAATTCGTCGAGTTCCAGAGACAAAAAATTCTCGGGGTCCTGCAATGTTTCGCGCGTTGCATTGTCGCGCCACGTGTCAAGACATGAGGTGTTGAACTCGAAGGCTTATACTGCGCCAGAATTCTGGGTTATGCCGCCGCTTCGTTGCCTACCTTTTGAGCGGATCTGCCGCGACGCCTGCGAGGATTCCGTCGATGTTTTCAGCAACGTCTCACCCGGGCCAGCGCCGCCAGTGCGGAGGAGCCGCCGGCTTTTCGTTGGACCAAGACGGCCCTCAGTAAGGTGCGCGCGTTACTCACGCCCGAACAACAGGCGATTTATGATAAGGCGCCAATCAGCCATGGCGGAGGCAAAGCCGGGCTGCAATAGCGTCCCCGTTGCCTGCCTCTATATATAACCAGACACCGACGCGAAAGCTTATAACGATATATAGTCGGTCTCAATTATATATATCGGTCTACCTCGCCAGCTGCATCGCCGGGTCCTCGCCGCTCGCCCGGTTCAGGCGCGCGATGGCCAGGGCATAGTCGAATTGCGCCTGTGTATAGTTCGAACGCGCCTCCGTCAGCGCGGACTGCGCCTGCAATATATCCAGCTGCGTCGCCGCGCCCGCATGAAAACGCTCCTCCGCCAGCTGCAAGCTGCGCCGGGCCTGCTCGATCACCTTCTCCGACGACGTCCGCAATTGCTGCGCCTCCGTCAACGCCGAGTACGCCTTGTTCACCTGCAGGTCGATCGCGAGCGTCAGCTCGTCACTCGCATGATGCTCGCCCGACAACCGCGCCCGCGCCTGCCGCACTCGACCCTCACTCGCGCGCCCGTCGAAAATCGACCAGTTCGCGTCGACTCCCACCATCCACCCATCGAGCTCGGCATTCGTAAACGCCGACTTGTGCCATTGATAATTTCCAAACGCGGACAGGTTCGGCCGCTTGTCGCTACGCGCCACCGTGACCGACTCCTCGCCCGCCTTGATCCGACGCTCCTGCTCGGCGAACTCCGGGCGATGCGCGCGCGCCGCGGAAAATATTTCCGCCAACGTCTGCGTGAACGGCGCGGTCTCGAGATTGCCGGAAATCGTCAACTCCACCAGCGGGTTCGGTGCCACACCGAGAGCCTGACGCAACTCGTCCAGCGAATCGCGATATGTATTCTGCGCGCGAATGAGCCCGGGGCGAGCGTTGGACACGGCGACGTCGGCGCGAAGGACGTCGAAGTCCGAGCCCTTGCCCGCCTTGCGCCGGTCGGTGGCGTTCGTAAGTTCGCGCTGGAGAACTGCCAGTGCCTCTTCCTGCACGGCGATGAGTTCGCGATTCGCGAGCACGGAATAAAACGCCTGCCGCACCTGCAGCAGCGTGTCCTCGGATGCGGCGAAATATTTCAAGCGAACGGCCTCGAGATTTTCCTTCTCGCGCCGGACAGACGAGCCGATCTTGCCGCCGGAGTATATATTCTGGCGCGCGACGACGGCGACCTGCCAGTTGTTCTCGTTGCCAATCCGGAATCCGCTGAACGTCTCGAGCAGCGACTCGGTCTGATGGCTGACCTCGGCTTGCGTGCCGAGGTGCGGAATTTCCTGGGAGCGCGTTTCAATGACAACGCCCTCCTGCTCCCGGATCTCGTCGCGAACGCGCAGCAGCGTCGGATTATGTTCAAGAGCGTACGCGATCGCCTGGTCGAGCGTGAGCGGTTGCGGCAGCGGCGCGGCCGCGGCCGGAGCGGCGGACGCCAGGTTGGAAAAAAGGCCGGCGGCGGCGGCGATATAGAGAGCCAGCACGCCGCGATATATAGAACGTTTCATTGCAAATAGGCGGGTTTCAAAAGCGTCCCGGCGGGAACGGCTCGGGGTGGCGCGAACTAGCGCACACGGACTTCAGTGCCGACGGAGAGGCCGGGGCGCAGTCGACCGCCGGCTTGCTGGAGGCTGGCGGGATCGAGGATGATTTTAACGGGAACGCGCTGGACAACCTTCGTGAAGTTACCGGTGGCGTTGTCGGGCGGAAGCAACGCGAATTGCGCGCCGCTGGCCGGGGCGATGCTGTCGATCTTGCCCTCGAGTTTCAGCCCCGAAAGCGCGTCGACCGTCATGTCGGCGGGCATGCCCGGCTTCATATGTGAGAGCTGCGTCTCCTTGAAATTGGCGATGACCCAAACCTCGGGTTCGACCACGGCCATGAGGGCTTGGCCGGCCTCGACGCGATCGCCGATTTCCACGCTGCGGTTGCCAACGCGGCCGTCGACGGGCGCGAGGATGGTGGTGAGGCTGAGTTTGCGTTGCGCCTCGCGGACGCCGGCGGCGGCGGTCTGCGCGGCGGCATCGGCGGCCTTGCCGAGAGCGAGGGCCGTTTCGCGCGCGGCTTGTGCGGAGGCAACGCCGGCTTCGCCTGCACGGAGGCTGGCGGCGGCGGCTTCCTGGCCGGACTGGGCAACGCGCAGCGCGCTTTGGGTGGCGTCGACGTCCTGCTGGGAAATCGAGCCGGAGCCGCCGTTGAAGAGCTGTATATTGCGATCCTGCGAGAGCTTCGCGAAATCATATTGCGCCTGCGCCTGCGACTGTTGCGCACGCGCCTGGCCGAGTCGCGCCTGGGCCTCGGCGAGCTGGCTCTCGGCTTGGCCGACGGCCGCCACCGCCTGCGCCCGCTGAGCCTCGGCTTGGGCGACGCCGGCCTGGGCGCGTTCGACTGCGATTTGATATTCGAGGGGATCGAGGCGCACGAGGACCTCGCCGGCCTTGACCATCTGGTTGTCGGCGACGAGCACGGCGGTGACGGACCCGGCCAGTTGTGGGCTGACCTGGTGGATGCGGCCCGATACATACGCGTCGTCCGTGGTCTCGTAATTATATAGGTGCCAGATGAATTTTCCGGCCCACGCGAGCATGGCGAGGCCGACCACAATCAGGATCAGCCGGCGCACGGGGGACGCCTTGGCGGGTGCCTTGGCGTTGGCAGCGGCGGGCGCAGGCGGAGTGGTGGCACGGGAGGGCTCGGATTCGACAGTGGTGCTCATGGGAACGAAAAGTTATATATAATGGCTATATATTTTGTGCTATATACTTGGCTGAAATCAGTGAACTTCGGCCGCGGCGGCCTTGTTCTGGCCCTTGCCCAGGAAAAACAGGAGCGGCAGCGTGATGATGAAGGCGACGCCCACGTAGAAGAAGACATCGGCAAACGACAGGAGGACGGACTGGCCGCTGACGATGCCGTCGATGGCCTTAAGCGCCTGGTTGTGCGCGCCGACGGTGTTGCCGCTGTGGTGGGAAAATGCGCCCGATAGCAGACCGAGCCGGCGCACGGCGGCGGAACTATAATTCGTGATGCGCTCCACGAGGAACGCGCGGTGCACCGCCTCGTAGTGCGCGAGGAGCAGCGTGATGAGCGCGATGCCGATGCTGCTGCCGAGCTGGCGGGTGAGATTATAAAAGCCGGCGCCCGCAGAGACCTTGTTTTTCGGCAGGTCGCCGAGCGTGGCGAGGCTGAGTGGCAGGAACATGAGCACGCTGCCGATACTGCGCAGCATGAGCGGCAGGAAGAGCGTGCCCGAGCTGGTGGAGGGATTTATATCCGCGAGGAACAGCGCCGAGGTCACGGTGATCAACGCGCCGAGTCCCACGAGCAGGCGGGCATCATATTTCCCGGAGATGCGGCCGACGACGATCATGGTCACCGCGGAACCGAACGCCGGAATGATCTGCAGCACTCCGCTTTGCGTGGCCGTGAAGTGCAGGAACGACTGAACGAAAATCGGCACGGCGAAGATGACGCCATATATACCCATTCCGAGGACGAGGGAATATATACTGCCGGCTGCGAGGGTGCGGTAGCGCAGGACGCGCAGGTCGACTGCGGGGTTTTCCGTCGTGAGTTCACGCCAGAGAAACAGCGCAATGCCGATCACGCTGCCGAACGCCATCGTGACGATAAAACGCGAGCTAAACCAATCCTCCTGCTGGCCTTCCTCGAGCATCGTTTGAAAACAGCCGAGCCCGAGCACCAGCAACCCGATGCCGGTCCAGTCGACGGCCGCGTGTTGTATATCCTCGCGCCGATCGCGTGGCAGGAAGATCATCGCCATGATCACGGCAATGAGGCCGACCGGGAGATTTATGAAAAAAATCCAGCGCCACCCGATCGTGTCGGTGAGATAACCTCCGAGCACCGGCCCGATGGCGGGACCCGCGATCACTCCGATGCCGAACATCGCTTGCGCCTGGCCCTGCTGCTCGCGGGGAAACGTTTCAAAGAGCAGTGCCTGGGCTTTCGCGAGGAGCCCGCCGCCCGCCAGTCCCTGCAGGATGCGCGCGATCACGAGGACGAGGAGGTTCGGCGCAATGCCGCACAGCGCGGACGAAAGCGTGAATCCGATGAGCGAGAAGAGCAGGTAGTTCTTCCGGCCGAACCGATCGCTCAACCACGCGGTCAGCGGAATCATAATGACATTCGCGCAGGAATATCCGGTCGAGACCCAGCCGGCCTCGGACAACGTGGCGCCGAGGTTTCCCTGAATGTCGGGGAGCGCGACGTTCACGATGCTGGTATCTATCACCTCGAGAATCGCGCCGAGCGACGCGGTGATGGCGATCACCCATTTGAGTTTTCCGGACGCGAGCAGGCGCTGCGCGATCGGCGACAGCAGGCTCGGGTCCGAGCCGTACAAGGCGGGACGGGCGGCAGCACTCACCGGGATGTGCTGCGGGCCAGACCGCGAATGAGCAGGTCGACGGACGCCGCTATATACTCGTCGGCCGGATAATCCCGGATCGTGCCGGGGCGGCTGTTTTTCAGGACGCTGGTGAAGATCATGGCGAACAACTGGTCGGCGGCGATGCCGGGATCGACGCCGGCGCGCACGTGTCCGCCCTTGCGGGCGGCGTCGAGCCGCGCGATCAGCTGCGCGCGCAACGGCCGGAGTATATTCTTCAGGACGCTGTGCTCGTATTCGCGGTGGCGCTGCAGGTCGCCGATCATCGTGCGGATGAGCGGCAGGTTCTCGACCAGCCGCGCTTCATATAACGCGCAGAACGCGAGCAGGTCGGCCCGGAGGTCACTGGTGACGGGGACGTCGGCCGGGGGGCTGGATTTTTCGTCGAAACTCTGGGCCACGACCTCGGCCAGCAGTTTCTTCTTCGAGCCGAACAGCCGGAAAATGGTGACCTCGTTGACCTTCGCGGACTGCGCGATGGCGCGGGTGGTGGCGCCATCGAGCCCGTCGCGCGCGAACACGCGCGTGGCGGCGGCAAGAATGCGTTCGCGGGCTGGCTTGGGCTTGAGGGACATTGCAACCAAGTAAGTAACTGCTTGCATGCATGTCAAGAGACCGAACCGAGTTGCAGGGCGCGAGGCGGGCGGATCGCCGGGAAAAGCGGAATAGACGGAACGTTTAACTTTTAACTTTGTAACGCTTAACTTTTAGGTGCCGGAAGGATGACGGAGTATATAGGCGTGGCGTGAGCGGACTGCTTTTTGACCACGGGTCGCATCAAGCCTCGCAAGATTTCACGACGGAGACGGCGCGGTATATACAAGTGCAGATTGAGGACGCGCTGTCCGGAGATATATAAAATCTCGGGCTCTCGCTGAGGTTTCGGGGAGCCGGCGGGCCGGGCGCCCGCTGCGAGAGCCACTACACCGGATCGGCCGGTTCTCGGCGGCGGGGGGACTTCTCGGATTTCGGGCGGACCCGGCGCGGGCCCAAGGGCTTTCGCTCCGGAAACAACTGCGCGTGCAACGCGAGCGCGACCGGATCGTAGCCGTGCGCGGTCGAGTGCTCGCGTCCAAAGTATATAATTCGGAGATGCAGTGGATTCCACTCGGACTGGGGGAAAAGTTTTTTCAGGTCGCGCTCGGTCTGCACCACGTTGCGCGCGCCGGACAGTCCCCAGTGACGCGCCAGCCGATGTATATGCGTATCGACGGGAAACGCGGGCACGCCGAAGGCCTGCGACATCACCACGCTCGCCGTCTTGTGTCCCACGCCGGGCAGCGCCTCGAGCTCCTCAAACGTGCGCGGCACCTGCCCGCCGTGCTGCTCCACGATGATTTTCGAAAGCTGCGAAATCGCCTCGGCTTTGCGCGGGGCAAGTCCGCACGGGCGCACGATCGCGTTGATCTCGTCCACGGAGAGCTTGCTCATCGCTTCGGGCGTCGATGCTAGCGCGAACAGCGCGGGCGTGATCTGGTTGACGCGGCGGTCGGTGCATTGCGCCGAGAGGACGACGGCGACCAAAAGTGTATAGGCGTCGCGGTGATCGAGCGGGATCGGTGTCTCGGGATAGAGGTCCGCGAGGCGGCGGCGGATAATTTCGGCTCGGGCGGCACGCGTCATGGCAAGAGGAGTTAAGCGACTAGGCCGCGAGATCGAGTCAAACTCGAAGGCGATTGGTGCAGGCCCGAGGAGCCCAGGTCATTTGTGGAAAAAAATGAGTGAAGCGCCGCGCGCGCAGGGGACTCGCGGCAGATCGCGGTTGCGCGGGTGAGGGAGAGTTCTAAGTTGGGCGAAATGTCTTCGCATCGCGACCTGCTCGCACCGCTTGATACATTCGCCCGCCGTCATACTGGCGCCAATGCGCAGGAGACCGCCGCGCTCCTCGCGGAACTCGGTCTGCCCTCGCTGGATGCCCTGATCGACCAGGCCGTTCCACCGGCGATTCGCCGCGAGGAACTGACGCTGCCCGCCGCCGCGAGCGAGAGCGCGGCGCTGGCCGAACTGCGCGGGCTCGCGACGCAAAACAAGGTATTCCGCACGCTGATTGGCATGGGTTATTCCGACACGCTCGTGCCGGCAGTCATCCAGAGAAATATACTCGAGAACCCCGGCTGGTATACTGCCTATACTCCCTATCAGGCGGAGATCTCGCAAGGCCGGCTCGAGGCACTTCTGAATTTCCAGACGATGGTGACCGACCTCACCGCGCTGGAAATCGCGAATGCCTCAATGCTTGACGAAGGCACCGCTGCGGCCGAGGCGATGATGATGTGTCACCGCCTGCACGAAGGCGAGGCGGCGGCGGCTAATTCATTTTTCGTCTCGGCGGCATGCCACCCGCAGACGATTGATATAGTAAAGACGCGTGCCCGACCCCTCGGGATCGAGGTCACGGTGGGCGATCACCGGACGTTCCGGCCGACCGAGAAATGTTTTGGCGTGCTCGTGCAATATCCGGACACGACGGGAAGCATCCACGATTTCACGGAGTTATTCACGGCGACGCATGCAGTCGGTGGCTTCATGATCGTCGCGACCGATCTGCTCGCGCTCACGCTGCTGCGACCGCCGGGGGAATTTGGCGCGGACGTCGCGGTGGGCTCGTCGCAGCGTTTCGGCGTGCCACTCGGTTTTGGCGGCCCACACGCGGCATTCCTCGCGACGAAGGACGCGTTCAAGCGGCAGATGCCGGGACGCCTCGTCGGTGTGTCGCGCGATGCGCAAGGCGATCCGGCGATGCGGCTGGCGCTCGGGACGCGCGAACAACATATCCGCCGCGACAAGGCGACGTCGAATATATGCACGGCGCAGGTGCTGCTCGCCGTGATGGCTTCGATGTACGCGGTATATCATGGCCCCGAGGGGCTGCGGCGGATCGCTCGGCGCGTGAAGCTGCTGACGGAAATCCTGGCGAAGGGGCTGACGGCTCTGGGCGCGCGGGTGAATATAGAGCCGGTGTTCGACACCTTGACGGTGGCGAATGTCGCGGCGGAGCGCGTGCATGCAGCGGCGGCGGCGAAGGGTTTCAACCTGCGGCGCGTCGACGCATCGCGCGTGGGATTGTCGCTCGATGAAACGACGACGGTCGAGGACGTGCAGACGATGCTGGCGTGGTTCGGCGAGAGCCGTTTCCCGGATGCAGACGCCGCGGCGGACCGCTTCGCGGCGCCGCACGCGCGGACGTCGACGTTTTTGCAGGCGGCGACGTTCCAGAAATATCATACGGAGCACGAGATGCTCCGCTATATAAAGCGGCTCGAGGCGAAGGACCTCTCGCTCTGCCACTCGATGATCTCCCTCGGCTCGTGCACGATGAAGCTGAACGCGACGAGCGAGATGTTTCCGGTGTCCTGGCCGGAATTTTCGCGGCTGCATCCCTTTGCGCCGCCGGAGCAAACGCGCGGCTATATGAAGTTGTTCCAGCAGCTGGAGCAGTGGCTGTGCGAGATCACGGGGTTCGCGGCGGTGTCGCTGCAGCCCAATGCCGGGTCGCAGGGCGAGTACGCCGGGCTCCTGATGATCCGGGCCTATCACGAGTCGCGGGGCGAAGGGGCGCGGCAGGTTTGCCTGATTCCGACGAGCGCGCACGGCACCAATCCGGCGAGTGCGGCGATGTGCGGGTTCGAAGTCGTGCCAGTCGCGTGTGATGCGCAGGGCAATGTGGATCTCGCCGACCTGCGCGCGAAGGCGGACGCGCATGCGAAGGACCTCGCGGCGCTGATGCTCACCTACCCTTCCACGCACGGCGTGTTCGAGACGGCGGTGAAGGAAATCTGCGCGATCGTACACGAGCGCGGAGGGCAAGTATATATGGACGGGGCCAATATGAACGCGCAGGTCGGGCTCACGTCACCGGGGCACATCGGCGCGGACGTGTGCCACCTCAACCTGCACAAGACGTTCTGCATCCCGCACGGCGGCGGCGGTCCCGGCATGGGCCCGATCGGCGTGGCGGCGCACCTCGCCCAATTCCTGCCCGGACACGTGGTGATTTCGCCGTGGCCGGCGACGACGGGCCGGGCCCACCTCGGCGCCGTGAGCGCCGCGCCGTGGGGCAGCGCGAGCATCCTCGTCATCTCGTGGATGTATATACGGATGATGGGGCCGGACGGGCTGACGGACGCGACCAAGTACGCGATCCTGAAGGCGAACTATATCGCGCGCCGCCTCGAGAAATATTTCCCGGTGCTATATAAAGGCGCCGGCGGCCTGATCGCCCACGAGTGCATCGTGGATTTCCGCGGGTGGAAAAAGCACGGCATCGAGGTCGAGGACGTGGCGAAGCGGCTGATGGATTACGGTTATCACGCGCCGACGATGTCGTTTCCCGTTCCGGGCACGCTGATGATCGAGCCGACCGAGAGCGAGGCGCAGAGCGAGCTCGATCGTTTCTGCGATGCACTGATCTCGATCCACGGCGAAATGCAGGCAGTCGTGAACGGTGAGTCCGACAAGACGAACAACCCGCTGAAGAACGCGCCCCACACAGCGCGCGTCGTATGCCAGGACGAGTGGCTTCATCCGTATACGCGGGAGTTGGCGGCCTTTCCGAGCGCGGCGACGCGCGTGAGCAAGTTCTGGCCGAGCGTGGGACGCGTCGACAACGTCTACGGCGACCGCAACCTCGTCTGCTCGTGCGTCGGCATGGAAGCCTACGCGAGCGAAGGGCCGTGAACCGGCGCAGCGCGTTTTTCCCGGTCACCCGTTATTCTATATATCGGACCACCCCCTTACCTATATGAAAATTGTCCGCCATGTTTCGCCCCAGGGACCGGCCTATGCCGCGCTGCAGCCGGATGGCTCGGCGTATGAAATCTCCGGGAATATACTCGGGTCGTTTCACGTCACGAAGAATGCCGTGACGTGCGGCAAGCTGCTGACGCCGGTGGTGCCGCCGTGCATCATGGCCATCGGGCTGAACTACGCGAAGCATGCCGCGGAGGGAGCGAAGCCGCCGCCGCCGCGCCCGATGTGGTTTATCAAACTGCCGGGCACGCTGCAAAATCCGGGCGACCCGATTACATTGCCGACGCAGCAGCCGACGGCGTCGCCAGACTTCGAGGCCGAGCTGGCGATCGTGATTGGCCGCGAGGCGAAGAACGTGAGCAAGGCGCGGGCGATGGACTATATACTTGGCTTCACCTGCGCGAACGACGTGTCGGCGCGCGACTGGCAGCGCGACCTCGGGGGCGGCCAGTTTTGCCATGGCAAGGGGTTCGATACCTTTTGTCCGCTGGGCCCGGTGCTGGTGACGCCGGACGAGATCGGAAATCCGAATGCGCTGCGCATCCGTTCGTTCCTGAATGGCACGCTGATGCAGGATGCATCGACCTCGGAGATGATTTTCGATGTGCCGACGATCATCGAGTTTTTGACGGCGGACAAAACGCTCGCGGCGGGGACGGTGATTTTGACGGGAACGCCGGACGGTGTGGGCTTTGCACGGAAGCCGCCGGTGTGGCTGAAGGCGGGAGACACGATTGAGATCGACATTGAGAAAATCGGGCGGCTCTCGAACCCGGTGAAGTAGCAGGCGAGGCGGCCGGCACACCACGCCGCGGGGTGCGCCGGCACAGCGGCCGCAGCGTTGGCGGCGGGCAGCGGGGGTATATATCCTTTTATATATGTCGCGGTGAACACGGTCTCGCGCGCACGTTCGATTCTCCATGGAAAAAATCAATATACAGGAAATCGCCTGGGAGGAGCAGCGGTCGCCGAGCGGCAAATATCATTCCTTCCTGCGCAACGTGTCGCTCGCGCTCGGCGGGAAGCGTGATGTGGGGACGTGGGGTGGCGGGCATCCGTTTGACCTGCAGGTGCGGCGCGTGCCACCGGGCGCGGCCGTCTGTCCGTTGCACGCGCACACGGTGCAGTTCGAGTTATTCGTGGTGATCGCGGGCGAGGCGACGGTGCGGGTCGGAGATGCGCGGTATCGCGTGGGGGCTGGCGAGGTGTTTGCGCAGGCGCCGGGCACCGCGCACCAGATGATCAACGAAGGCGCGGTGGACTATATATATCACGTGATCGCGGACAATCCGCGGGCGTGCAGCACGTATTATCCGGACTCGAACAAGTGGGCGTTGAAGCCACAGCGGAAACTTTTCCGGATGCACGAGGTGGATTATTTCGACGGCGAGGATCCGGCGGCGCCTCCACCGTCGGGGGGCGTCATCGCGGGACCCGGCGCCGGAACGAGCGAGTTTAAACCACTCCGGATCGATGCCCTCGCGTGGGACGCCTGGCGTTCGCCGAAGGGGAAATTTGAAGGCGCCAGCAAGGAGCTCTCGATCGCGCTCGGCGCGAAGCGCAATACGCCGCCGGGTCTGGGTGGCCACCCGTTCGACCTCGAGCTAAACCGGCTCGCCCCGGGCGCGTGCGGCGTGCCGTATCACTCACACGCGGCGCAGTGGGAGATGTTCATCATCGTCAGCGGACACGGCACGGTACGGTCCCCGGGCGCGGCGGCGACGGCGGTCGGCCCGGATGATGTCGTGTTGCACCCGCCCGGCGAGGCGCACCAGCTCACGAACACCGGCACGGAGGAGCTGCTGTTCTATATATTGGCCGACAACCCGCCGGGCGATATATACTATTACCCGGATTCGGACACGTGGGGCGGCCGGCCGATCAACCAGTACTTCCGCCTTCAGCAAGTCGAGTATTGGTCCATGGCGGAGTAGGCCGGACGAGGGATTGCACGATATAGGGAGGCGATTCGACCCCGGTTGGTTGGCGGAAGGTTTTTTTACCACGGATGGCATCAAGCCATTCGGATTTCACAGCAGATAAAGACCGGGCTCGAACTCCGATCGTTCGGAGTGAAATCCGGTCGGATTGATGCCATCCGTGGTAAAAAAACGACCGGAATATATATATATATATATATATATGGTCCCTGACGCTCAGACCACAAAGGCGATCTGGATGCCGGGGCCGTGGACGCCCTCGATCAGGATGCCCTCGACGTCGGCGGTCTTGGACGGGCCGGTGACCCAAATGATATTGGGATCCTGCCCGAGCGCGCCGACGGCGATGCCGACATCGGGATATATCTCCGCGCGGTTCACCACGGCTATATGAACCCAAGGGGCGAGCGCGGCGAGCCGGTTGGACGTCGTGGCCTCGTTCAGGATGATCGTGCCGGTCTCGGCGATGGCGCCGGCGGCGCGGGTGATGCCGAAGGCGAAATCGTCGACGCGGGTCCGATCGAAGTTCTGCTCGACCTGAAAGCCCTCGAGGAACGGGGCTATTCGGGGCCAGAGCACCGGATCGCAGTAGCCATGCATCCAGCCGCCGGCGCGCAGCGTCTCAGCGAGGACGCTGCCGTCCGTGACGACGCGGCCGTTGGCGAGCGTGAGGCGCTCGGAGAAAACGGCGAGCAGGTCGCGCCGGCCAAGCACGCGGCGCATGATCGTCAGTTCGGCGTCAATGTCGGGCAGCGGGGTCCGCTCGTGCAGCGGCGTGAGCGCGCCCCGTACGCGGGAGAGGATAGATTCGCGGTCGTCGGTCATGAGCGGACGATCACGTTACGAAAAAACCCGGCCGAGGGAAGCGCGCAGAGGTTGATAAAACGCAGCGGCGACGCGGCCTGCAAATGTGCCATACGGCCGCGACACGCATCCCGAGCGGTGCGCGGCGAAACGACAGCTGCCCCGCGATGGGCCCGCCAGGCCACGCCGCCCATATATGGTTGACGGATATATCGCCGGGACGTCGGCCGCAGGATACAGATGTACATAACTATATAGCCCCGCCGGCCGCTACGATTCCAGCGTGCGGTGGGGCAGCGGAACTTCGACGCGCTGGCCGCCCCAGATCTTTTCGCGTCCCACAAAATAAAGCAGCCCGCAGAGGAGCACGTAGGGGATGAGCGAAAGGAGATCCGAATTCGGACC
Source organism: uncultured Verrucomicrobiae bacterium (assembly GCA_963800005.1). GTDB lineage: Bacteria > Verrucomicrobiota > Verrucomicrobiia > Opitutales > Opitutaceae > CAWCZH01. The sequence goes on along the minus strand of CAWCZH010000006.1, from coordinate 957,696 downwards.
GTCGAAGAACGGATTGTGCGCGAGCGCCCAGCGAGTGGTTTGCGCGTCGAAGCGATCGAAGACAACGGCGCCGAGGGCGATTACGATGCCGGCGATCGCCCCGCCCGCTATATAGCCCGAGGCCAGCATCACGCCGGGACCCTTGTCGGTCTCCTCGATGAATTGCGTTTCCCCGAGGTCGGCGTACTCGGGCCGGCGGCGGGCATGCCGGTCGACCAGCCAGCGAATCATGCCGCCGATGAAGATCGGAGAAGAAGACGACAGCGGCAAGTAAACGCCGACCGCAAAGGCGAGTGAGGGCACGAGCGACATCTCCAGGGTGACGGAAATCATCACGCCCAGGAGAACGAGCGCCCACGGGAGTTTCCGGTCGAGGATGCCCTTGATGATATAGGACATGAGCGTTGCCTTGGGAGCGTTGAACTTGGTCACGACCGTGCCGTCGGGCCGCTTGTTATATATACCGTTGATCCCGGCGTCGACGTACCACACCGCGCGGCCGGTGGCATCGACGAGGTATTTCCCGGGCGGGCCGCCGGCGACATCCGTTTTCTGCCAGACACTATATTCATTCGCGTCGGAGCGTGCCTGCGGCCCGCGCAGAAATTCGCGCCCGGCGACCGCGCCGGGCGCGGCATGCAGGCCGGCTGGGGCGACGGTGGCGACCGGTATATAGACCGTCGCGCTGTTGTTCAGCGCGAGCAGGATGGGCCCGAGCACGAGAGCAGAGAGGAGCGAGCCGATGACAATCGCGAGCTGTTGGTACCGCGGGGTGGCGCCGAGCAGGTGGCCGGTCTTCAGATCCTGGGAGGTGGCGCCGCCGTTGGAAGCGGCGATGCAGACGATGGCGCCGACGGAAAGCGCGGTGACGTAATAGGAACCCCCGGTCCAGCCCACGAGGAGAAATATAAGACAGGTGAAGAGGAGGGTGGCGACGGTCATGCCGGAGATCGGATTCGAGGAGGACCCGATCTCGCCGGTCAGGCGGGAAGAGACGGTGACGAACAGGAAGCCGAATAATATAATGAGGATCGCGCCGAGAAAGTTCATATGCAGCGACGGCGCGAGCGATACGACGGCGACGAGGACGACGATGCCGATGCCCACGAATTTCATCGAGAGATCGCGATCTGTGCGCGGGACCGTAGCGCCGGTGGCGGCGGCGCCGGGAGTGGACATCCCGAAATCGGCGAGCCCGGCGCGGAGGCCGTGCCAGATGGTCGGGCCGGAGCGGATCATGCTGATGATGCCGCCGGCGGCGACCGCGCCGGCGCCGATATAGAGTATATAGGCACTGCGGATCGCGCCGGGATCCATGGCTGAGATCAACGTGCGTCCAGGTGCGAGCGGCGTGGAGAGTCCCTCGCCGAAAAACTTGATCAACGGGATGAGCAGCAGGTAGCTGAGCACGCCGCCGGCGCACATGATGGCGCCGATGCGGGGGCCGATGATATAGCCGACGCCGAGCAGCTCCGGAGAAATTTCCGCGCTGATCGAACCGGCATTGAGCGGCGCGCCGAAGATTTTTTCAGGCGTGTCCTTCCACGCCTTGAACGCGACATTGAGCGACTTATATAGCAGGCCAATGCCGAAGCCGCCGAATATAATTCGCGCGCCGGGCGCGGCGCCGAGGCCGGCGGCGGCCGCGGTGCGCATTTCGCGTTGAGCGGAGGGCGAGGCGGCGGCCCGAGAAGCGGGAGAGGCGCCGCCCTTGAGGACCGCGGCACAGGCGGCGCCCTCGGGGTATTTTAATATACCGTGTTCCTTGACGATGAGGGCGCGCCGGAGCGGGATCATCATGAGCACACCGAGGAGGCTGCCGAGAATCGCGACCAGCATCACCCGGGAAATCTCGAGGTCGAAGCCGAGGATGAGGATGGCCGGCATCGTCACGCCGACGCCGAACGCGATCGACTCGCCGGATGAGCCGGCGGTTTGCGTTATATTATTCTCGAGGATGGTCGAGTCGCGTCCGCCGAACTTCGACCAGGTGCGAAAGAGGGCGAGCGAGATGACGGCGACGGGAATGGACGCGCTGACGGTGAGTCCCACCTTGAGGACGAGATATAAAGAGGAGGCACCGAAGACAGCTCCGAGGATGGCGCCGGTGAGAACGGCTCGGAGGGTGAACTCCCGCATTTTCGTCTCTGGCAGAATGAAAGGTTCAAGTTCGATGACTTTCGGTTTTGCCATAGGTGAAGCGGGAAAGCGCGGCCGGGTGGCGGGTCAGGCCGGTTTTTTTCGCCGGTCCTTCAGCCAATGCCTGAACTCTCCGCCCCGCCATTGCGGCAGGGTGCGGTCAATTTCCCAAGCGCGAAGCGCCGGGATGGGCAGGAGCTTCGTGGGCAGGTAATTGATCGCTTTTCCGCCCCAGAGCGCAGCCTTCCACGCGGTGGGCTGGGAGGCGAGCAGTGCCCATGCTCCCATCGGGGGCGTGCCGGGCGATGGGACCTTTTCCTCTTTCGCGCGGTTGCGCAGGCGGAGGAGCAGGTCGGGAATCGGTATATTAACCGGGCAGACCTCGTTGCACGCGCCGCAGAGCGAGGACGCTTTCGGCAAGTCCGCCTTTTCGGGAAAGTGTTCGCCCATCAGCAGCGGCGAAAGCACGGCGCCGACGGGGCCGGGATATACACTTCGATAGGCGTGACCGCTTGCCTGCCTATATACCGGACAAACATTCAGGCACGCGCCGCAGCGGATGCAGCGCAGGATGTCGCGGCAGTCGCTCGCGAGCACCTCCGTGCGGCCGTTGTCGACGAAGATGACGTGCATCTCCTCCGGGCCCTCGGGTTGCGCCGGTGACTTCGGGCCGGTGAGAAATTCGGTATATACTGTGAGCTGCTGGCCGGTGCCGCTGCGTGCGAGCAGGTTGAGCAGGAGTGCGAGATCGCGATCGCGCGGCAGGATTTTCTCGATGCCGACGAGGGCGATGTGGCACTTGGTGGCAGCGAGGCAAAAACGGGAGTTGCCCTCGTTGGTGACGAGGACGAGGCGGCCCGTCTCGGCGACGACGAAATTCGCGCCGGTCAGGCGCGACGTCGGCCTCGAGATATTTGTGGCGCAGGAACTGTCGGGCGCGATGCGTGATCGTCTGCGGGTCATCGTTGTAGGCGCCGAGGCCGTTCTTCTCGAAGAGGTCGCGATCTGGCGGCGGTTCTTGTGGATGATCGGCTTCACGATGTGCGAGGGGTGGTCGTGGTCGAGCTGGACGATGAACTCGCCGAGGTCGGTCTCGAGGACCTCGATCCGCGTTTTTCTCGGAGGTACGGCGTGAGCTCGATCTCCTCGCTGACCATGGTCTTGGCCTTGACGAGTTTCTTGGCGCCGCGCGTGGCGCATGATCTCGAGCACGCGCGCGCAGGCGCTCTCCGCCGTCGCCGGCCCAATGTACTTTCACGCCGTTGGCCTGCAGCCGCGCCTCGACGGCCGGAAGATACGTGTCGAGGTTCTCGATGACGTGCTGCTTGATATTACCGGCGAGCGCGCGCAGCTCGTTCGGATCGGCGTAGGCGTCGAAGAGGACCTTCGTGCGCGCGTCGTAGCCCTTTTTTGAGCCATCATATACCGCGGCGCGGGTATCAGCCTTGAGCTCCGCGGCGAACTGGTCGATCTGTTGGAAGCGCATGATATATACTATATCCTATATACTATATACTGCCGGCGGATTTGAGGGCGTCCCGCAGGACCTGGGCGAGGTGCTGGGTGCGAATCGGGCGGCCATCCTTCGCGGCGAGCCCGCCCAGGTGCATCATACAACTCATGTCGCTCGAGACAAATACATCGGGTTGCGCGGCGCGGACGAAGTCGAGTTTCAGTTCACCCATCGCGGATGATATATGCGGGAAGCTCACGGCGAATGTCCCGCCGAAGCCGCAGCATTGCTCCCCCTCGCCGAACTCCACCAAGCGCAGGCCGGAAATCGACTTGAGGAGGGTCATCGCGGCCGGGCCGCTCTTCGTGCCGCGGGTATGGCACGAGTGATGAAACGCGACCTTGGACTCGTAAGTGCCGGGCCACGAGGTGACGCCGAGACCATTTACGATAAAGTCGCCGAGTTCCCACGCACGCCGGCCGAGCGCTTCGACCGCGGCGAGGTCCGGCTCCTTTTCGAATTCGAGGACGGCGCCGTGGAATAACATCGCCGCGCAGGACCCTGACGGCACGACGACCGGCGCCTCGCCGGAGAACGTCTGAACCGTGTGCCGGACCACTTTGCGCGACGCCTGCCAATCGCCGCCGTTAAAGGCGGGTTGGCCGCAGCACGTCTGGCCCTCCGGAAATTCGACTTCGACGCCGAGATGCTCGAGCACCTGCACGGTCGCGGCAGCGACGTCGTCGTAGAACGCATCGCACAGACACGTCGCCATCAGCTGGACGCGTTTCGCAAAAACCGGACGGCGATCGTGATTCAAGGAATGGGCCATGGCGAGACGGGCGCTTCGCCAATGAGTGCGGCGTCGCGGGAAAAGCAAAAACCACACGAGCAGGCCAAAAGCGTAAACGAAAAACGGCGGATATCGCGGTGGCGGGTCTTCCGGTCGCCCGTGTTGGTGCCCAAATCCGGCTCGCGCCTGAAGCGAATCTTGGCGCATGGTCGGTCGGCGTTTCCCGAGCAGTCGAGCCCGGGGCCCGCGCCGTCTTTCTGACGGCCCTGCCCAGCTTTTCCCCCACCCCAACCTCCTCACGTGAACATGTTTTGGAAAATTCTCCCGCACCTCGCCGTTGTCGTTCTCTGCCTCGGCGTTCGCGTCGGCGCCCAGCCGGCAGCCTCGACGACGCAGGCCGAAGCACCGACCTGTCGGGTCGCACTGATGCCTCCATTCGCAATGTACTCAGCGTTGTCTCGCGGCACCAGCTGCGTCCGCTAAAGGACGCCGACTATATAGTTGCCGCCACCCCCGACGACGCGATCGCGGCCGCCGCGCCGGACGGCGTCGCGTGGAATTATCCGTGGGGCGTGACGCTATATGGAGCGCTGCGCTCGACGGATGTGACGCACGACCGCGAGGTCGAGGCGTTCGTGCTGCAGCACAACGAGATTGTGGCGCGCGACTATATATGGCTCGCGCAGACGAAGGAAAAAATCGGCGACGCGGGCTGGGCCGCGCTGCTGAAGGTGAAGGACAAGGTGAAGATCGCCGGGCTGATGCGGCTGGGGAACCTAGACAATTGCGGGGCGATGGGCACTGAGTTTATCGAGGGCATGTTGCGCCACCCGGAGTCGGTCACGCCGGAACAGAAGGCCGTTGTCGACCGTATCGCGGGTTGGATTGTGCACGGGCAGGAGCGACTGCCGGATGGCACGTTCTGGCGACCGAACGCGACGGATATAAACAAGCAGCGGAAACCTGGAACTCTCTGGATCGATGATCTATATATGGGTTGTCCGTTTCTCGTGCGCTGGGCGAAATATACAGGCGACTACAGTTATCTGCACGATGCGGCCCAGCAGGTGATTCACATGGCGGCCCGCCTGCAGGATACTGATGGCGTCTGGTATCACGCGTATTTCGAAAACGAGCACGATCACTCCCCGTTCAAGTGGGGTCGCGCGAACGGCTGGGCCATGGTGGCGACAGTCGAGGTGTTGTCCGCGCTGCCAGAGAATCATCAGGATCGCGCCGCGCTGCTGGATATATTCAAGCGGCAGGTGAATGGGATCCGGCCGCTGCAGACGTCTGCGGGCCTGTGGCGGCAGCTCTTGGACAAACCCGAGGTGTGGGAAGAGACGTCGGCCACGGCGATGTTTGCCTATAGTATTGCGCGGGCGGTGAACCGGGGCTGGCTGCCGGCAGCGGACATGGCGGTGGCCCGCAAGGCATTCATGGGGCTCTGCACGTATGTCACGCCCACGGGGAGCGTAAACGGGACGAGCGAGGGAACGAACATCGGCCTCGATGCGGCGTACTATATAAATCGCAAGCGGCCCGATGACGACCTGCATGGCCGCGGCGTGCTGCTGCTCGCGGGCACGGAAATCCTCGCGGGAAAATAGCGGCCCGTCACCCGGGCAGGCCGGGCGTTTGGACTCGGCCGCGGACGTCGCGGCGTCAGTCCCGCGCTCTCCGTATATCTATTGCATATACTGCAACAATCGCGCGCTCTTGTTGTATCCACGATCTGGATACACCGCCGTGCCGCGCCCGGGCGGACGGCGTCGGTCAGTTCAGCTTCGCCGCGGCGACATCCAAGACCTTGGCCGCGGTCGGTTTGTCGTCGCGGCAGGCGTGGAGCACCAGATCGATATATTGTTTCTCCTGCCCGGCGAGATATTGGGCCAGTGTCGGCCACTGCTGGAGCTCGCGGAGGCGCAGCGGCAGCTGCTGCGAGGTGATCACCCGCGACTCGGTCGTGGCGGCGATCTTCGAGATGACTTGATATAACTCGGTCAGGTTGCCCGGCCAGTGATACGCGGAAAGCACCGACATCGCGTCTTGGGTGAACTCGATCAGGCTCGCGTCGAGCAGCGGGTTCGTGGCCTCGGAGCTATAATGTTTGACGATGATTGGTATATCCTCGGGCCGCTCGCGCAGCGGGGTGGTCTGGACGGGCAGTGAACCCACGCGATAGAACAGTTCGTCGTGAAACGTGCCCTCGTCGGCGAGTTTTTCGAGGTCCTCGGATGTACTGCAAATCAGGCGAAAGCCGTGGGCCGTGTTTCGGAGAACGCTGACTAGTTCCTTTTGGACCGGCAGGGAGAGACATTGCAGGTGCTGAAGAAACAGCGTGCCGCCTTTGGCCTGCTTCACCCAGGCGCCGCCCTCGCCGCTTTCGCCGAGCAGTCCCTCGCGGAAATTGGCCTCGGTACTCAGGGCGCAATCGATGCGGACGAACGCGGTCTCGGGCGCGCCGCTCACGGTATGAAGTATCTCGGCAACTGCGGTTTTGGACGTGCCATTTTCGCCCAGCAGGAGGACGGGCGTGCGGACCGTCATCAACTTTTTCACCTGCTGGATGAGCTTCTTGATCGCGGGACTTTTGCCAAGGAGGCGACTCTCTATATCTCCCAGCTTCACGGCGGCCGCAGGGCCGGAGGCGGTGCGCTCGGCTTGGAATTGTTTGAACTCGATGCCGCGGCGGAGCGTGGCGATCAGTTCGTCGACTCGAAACGGCTTCTGCAGGTAATCAAAAGCTCCGAATTTGAGTGCTTGAACTGCGCTCTCGGTGGAAGCGTAGGCGGTCATGATGATGACGACCGCGTTTGGATCGTAGGCTTTCAGCTGCTTGAGCAGCGTGATGCCGTCCATCGGCTTCATGTCGATATCCGCGAGGACGAGGTCGAATTTCTCCGCTTTATAGCGGACGAGCGCCTTCTCGCCATCGGTGGCGAAAGCGGTCGCGAAACCGGTGGGCTGGATGACCGCCTCCAACATCTCGTGGATCGAGATCAGGTCGTCGACGATGAGGACGGAAGGCATGGAGGGACGAAAGCTTCCACAGATGACCGGGCAAGCAACGGCGCCCGCGCGGGTGGGACGCGGGTTTCGTCCGGAGATTAGCTCAGTCCGCCGGCGACGGCGCCGAGTTGGAAGATCGGCAGGAACATCGCCATGACGATGCCGCCGACGATGATGCCGAGGAACACGATGAGCAGCGGCTCGATCAGGGAGGTGAGCGCGCTAACCGTCGCTTCGCACTCCACGTCGTAGAAGTCGGCGATCTTGTTCATCATGCCGTCGACGTTGCCGGTCGCTTCACCGGCCTTCACCATGTGCTTCATCATCGGCGGGAAAAAGTCGTTGGAGGCGAGGATCTCGGAGACCTGGCCACCTTGGCTGACGTGACTTGGCGATTTCCTCGCAGGCGTCCTCGATCTGCACCTTGTTGCTGGCCGCGGCCACGATCTCGAGCGTGCGCAGGATCGGGCACGCCGGAGCGGATCAGCGTCGCGTAGGTGCGGCAGAAGCGGGAGAGCGCGATCTTGTGGATGAGGTTGCCGAAGATCGGGCGCGCGCACGAGGGCCTGGTCCTTGACGCGGCGGCCGTTCGGGGTGGAGACGAAGCGATTGACCGATCAACCAGTATACGCCGTAGCCGAGGATGCCGATGAGCCACCACTAGTTGCCCATGAAATGGCTGAGGTCGATCAGCAGCTGGGTCGGGACCGGCAGCTTGGCGCCGAAGTCCGCGAACATGGCGGCGAACACCGGGATGACGAAGATGAGCAGGACGTTGACCAGCACGATCGCCAGCGGCGATGACGCCGATCGGGTAGGCCATCGCCGACTTGACCTTCTTGGTCAGCTTGACCGTCGACTCGAAGTAGCCGGCGACCTTCGCCGAGGATCTCGGCCAGGCCGCCGCTCGCCTCACCCGCCTCGACCATCGAGATGAACAGCGTCGGGAACGCGCTCGGGAACTTTTAACCGACGGTGGAGAAGGAATTACCCTGCGGAGATGTCGTGGCGGACGTCGCGGATGATGATGCGGAACCGCGGCGTCCTCCGTCTGGTCCTGGAGGGCTTCCAAGCACTGGACGAGCGGGAGGCCGGCGATGAGCAGCGACGCGAGCTGCTGGGTGAACATCGTCGAGCTCGCCAAGCGGCAGTTTATATTTCTTCGCGCTCTTCTCGAGCGACTTTTGTTTCGCGAGATTCTGGGCGGCCTTGACGTTGGTTACTTTCCGTTGCGACAGGTCCTGCCGAAGGGATGTGGCGGCGGATGTCGACGCGGATGAGAGAATAGCCATGAGGAGCATTCATGGCCTGGCGGGACTCGCGTCGCAATAGCATTCAGGGCGGTTCCCGGTAAAAAAACTTGTAAGATGCAGCACTGGAACCGGCCTTGGAAGCGGCTTGGCGGGCGATGGAGCGGGCGGACGGAATCGAACCGACGATACCTCTTTGGAAGAGAGGAGTTTTACCACTAAACTACGCCCGCGAGGCGCAGAACGCGGAGTTTCCTCTGAGACGAACGGCGGTCAAGCCCGCAAGCGTCACGAAATTTTGGTGCGGTGCGCGGGAAAACGCCTTCTCTTCGGACCCGCGATGAGCCCACCGCCGCCCTCCCCTATATTATCCACGCTTGCGCCGCCGGGCACGACCCTTCCCGACGATGCGGTGCGGACGTTCGTTTCGTCGGTGTGCGCCGACGGGAGATATAGCAAAAGCAAAATCCTGCTGATCATTCCTGACGGGACGCGGACTGCGCCGGTCGGCCTGATGTTCAAGGCACTATATACAGAGCTCGGTGCGCATGCCGAGCAGTTTGACGTCATGGTGGCGCTGGGCACGCATCCGCCGATGACGGCGGAAGAGATCAACGCCCGCGTGGAAATCACGGCCGAGGAGCGTTCGAGTATATATCGGAAGGTCGCGTTCCTGAACCACGAGTGGGACAATCCCGCGGCGCTGCGCGATCTCGGCGTGATCCCGGCGCGCGAGATCAACGAGCTCTCGGGCGGGCGGTTCGCGATGGATGTCGGGGTGCAGATCAACCGCCGGCTCTTCGAGTACGACCAGCTGATTATTGTCGGCCCCGTTTTTCCGCACGAGGTCGTGGGGTTTTCGGGCGGCAACAAATATCTATTCCCTGGGGTGGCCGGGCCGGGCATCCTGAATTTTTTCCACTGGCTCGGCGCCGTGGTGACGAACCCGATGATCATCGGCAACAAATGGACCCCGGTGCGGAAAGTCGTCGACCGGGCGGGAGCGATGGTCACCGTCCCGAAGCTTTGTTTCAGCGCGGTGATGGACCCGGCCGGGGGCCTGGCGGGATTGTTTGCCGGCACGCCAGAAGCGGCCTGGGACCAGGCCAGTGAACTCTCGCGCGAACTGCATATAACTTATAAGGAACATCCGTTCCACACGGTGCTCTCCTGCGCACCCGCGATGTATGATGAGCTTTGGGTCGGCGGGAAATGCATGTATAAACTCGAGCCGGTGGTCGCGGATGGCGGCGAGCTGATTATATATGCACCGCACCTCCATGACGTCTCGCGCGTGCACGGCGCCGTCATCGAGCGGCTCGGTTATCACTGCCGTGATTATTTCCTCAAGCAGTGGGACCGATTCAAGGATGAGCCTTGGGGAACGCTCGCGCATTCCACGCATGTGGCGGGCATCGGGACGTACGACGCCGCCACTGGGCGAGAAACGCCACGAATCCGAGTAACGCTCGCGACCGGAATCCCGGAGGAGACGTGCCGGCGGATCAACTTAGGGTACCGGAACTGGCGCACGATCGACCCGCAAGCGTACGCCAATCGCGAGGCTGAAGGCGTTTTGTTGGTGCCAAAAGCAGGGGAACGGTTGTACCACTTGCGCCGAAAACCCGTATGGGCCGGTGGCGATTCGACTTGATTTTCGCGCTAACCCTTGGTCCATCGGGGATGCTGAATTATCCTGACCAGATACGTCGGCCCGTGTTTCCGACCTGCCAAGAGGCCGGAAATCGAAGCGCTATCAGTGACTTTTCTGATTGAACCAAGCAACTCAAACCGACTCGAACCCTCTCGTCTGCCGCGCGTCGTCGCGTTCGGCAACACCTTAGCTATGAGTGGTTTGTGTAGACCGGTCCCATTTGCCGACAGCGGATGGCGTTGAGACACTGATGTACAAAAATGTTCCGAGTATATTGCAGTGCAGCGAGACGTGTCAGGGTGCCACTGGCACGCTAGCTGCATGACGCACGTTTCTGTCTACGGTTTCAGCCTTTTTCACCACCAACCCATGAAGTTAAAAATGACTCGAATTAGAACCCTGTTCTACCTCGGTGCGGCCTTCGCTGCACTTAGCCAGGTAAGGGCCCAGGAAACGACGCCGCCGCCTGCTCCGAACCCGGATGCGGACGCCGCGGCGAAGTCCGAGGAGCCTGTTAAGATGGAAGCGTTCGCCGTCACGGGCTCGAACATCGTCCGCCTCGACCAAGAGAAGGTCCTGCCGGTCACGCAGCTCAACAGTGATTCGATGGACGCGCGCAATGCGCTCCAGCCGATCAATATGATCACGGCGCTTCCTGAGGTCGACGGCGTTCCCTCGAACGAGTCGGCCAACGGCGGTGCCGGCCAACGCGGCGACATCGCGACGGTCAATCTGCGCGGTATCGGATCGCAGTTCAGCTTGCTGCTGCTCGACGGCCGCCGCCTGGCGCCGCATCCGATCATCAGCGTTCTGAACTGGTCGCCCAACGCCAGCCAGTACCCGAACCAAGGCATCGACCACATCGACGTGCTGCGCGACGGTGCTTCCTCGATCTATGGTACGGACGCGGTCGCGGGCGTGATCAACTACGTCATGAAGCGCGACTATATAGGCGAGGAGCTGCGCGTGAAGTTCGCCCTGCCTGAGCACGGTGACGCCAGCCAGTTCGAGGCCACCGCCACTGTCGGCAAGGAAATGCCGGGCGGCAAAGGTCATATTTCGATCACGTTCGACTACCTGTACCGCGACGCGCTGTTTGATCGCGACCGCAGTTTCTCGAAAAGCGGCAGTCACTATCAGAATGCTCCGGCGCCGTTCAACGTGGCCGGCAGCTCATACGACGCCAACGGTGCGAATCCGACCTGGCCGGAATACTATATCGGCACGGGCGGCTACGCCAATTACGGCGTGCCGCTGGCTCCCGCCGGCGCGAAGTTGAACTACTTCTTCCCCACCACGAGCCCGACTGCGCTGCCTTCCATCACGCAGACGGCTCCTTCGAAAGCGACGACGCCGTGGTTCTACGAGGATCTGAACTCGAGCCAGATGATCCTGCCGCGCACGAATCGTGAAAACGTGTTCGTCACGCTCGACCACGATATCATTGGCAGCATCGCGGCTTTCGCGGACATCAGCTTCTACCACGCCCGCACGACCCTCGAGCGCCAGCCGCAGTCGTTGGCCGCCCCGGGTTCCGACTACTATAAGGTCGTTTCCGCGGACAATCCGTTCAATCCATACGGTTCTTATTTCTACGCTCCGGACGGCTCTAACGGCGTCAATGGTCAGGCCCGTTTGGTGGGCACGCCGCAAGCGCTCACCCTCGCCTCGCGCGAAGTCATCGAAATGGGCAATGAGCACATCGAAGTGAACGACGGCCTTTACCGCGTCGTCGGTGGCGTGAAGGGCAAGATCGGCGACACCTGGACGTGGGAATCCGGCATCCTATATACTCGCGCTTACGCGCAGGACATCTCGCACGAAATGCGCGAGAGCGCCCTGGCAACGGCGCTGGGTGCCACGACGCTGACCACGGCTTATAACCCGTTCGGCTATACATTCGGTATCGTGAACGGCGCCGTGACTCCGGTCGCCCCGTACACGAACCTGCCGTCGGTCGTCAGCGGTTTCATCCAGAAATGGCGCCACGAAGGTTTCTCGGCAATCAGCTCGGTCGACATGAAGGCGTCGGGTGAAATCATGAAGCTCTGGAGCGGCCCTTGGTCGGCAGCCGCGGGTGGTGAGTTCCGCATCGAGGAATTCGCCGACTATCGCAGCCCGTACGCCGGTCTCAATCCGCCGAACTCCGGCCTGGATCCGCTGAACAACGACTTCATCACCGCTTCCGCGAAGCCGAATTCCACGGGTCGCCGCAATATCACGAGCTTCTATGTGGAAACCGTGCTTCCCCTTGTCGCCCCGAAAAACGACATTGTTGGCGTCAAGTCCTTTGAAGTCACCGGCTCCGGCCGCTTCGAACGCTACGACGACTTCGGCAACACCACGCGTCCGAAGGTCGGCATCAACTACAAGCCGGTCGATTTCCTGATGATTCGTTCTTCGTTCAACGAAGGCTTCTCGGCCCCGTCGCTGCCACTCGTACACTACGGTCTTCAATATAGCGTCGATTCGCAGCCCGGTACGAACGACCCCTATCGCCAGACCGTCAACAGCCAGGGCCCCTACGTGATGCAGGCGCAGACATCTGCCGTTCCCGGCCTGCAACCGAGCACCTCGATCGGAAAGAGCATCGGCGCCGTCCTCGACGTGCCGAAGGTCAAGGGTCTGTCCTTCACCGCGGATTACTGGCAGATCAATCAGGAAAACCTGATCGGCACCGGCCCGGGCTCGTCCACGTTCATTCTTCAGGATGACCAGACGAAGCTGTTGGCCTACACGCAGCAGCAGCTCGCGGCCGGCGTTCCGATCGACCAGATCAACGCGGGCTCTGGCCTCACCGGCTATCACGGCAGCCAATATGTCGTCCGTAACGCGCCGAACGCGTCGGACATCGCCGCGTTCCAAACCTACAACGCGACCCACCCTGCCTCACAGCAGGAAGCGGTCGTCGGCACCGTGTTCTACCGCATCAGCACCTACCAGAATCTGGCGAAGGGCTACTCGGAGGGTTGGGACTTGGGAATGAACTATGAATTCCCGAAGACCACGTATGGTAAGTTCAACTTCAACTCGGAGTGGAGCTATCAGGCGAAGAACCAGACCGTCGCCACGACCCCAGCGAGCGGAACGCTGGTCACGGACTTGATCAACACCAACGGCATTACGCGCTGGCGCGGAACATCGACACTGACTTGGCGTATGAAGGGCTGGGAAATCGACCTCGGTGCTTACTATATCGGCAAGTATCAGGACCCGAACGGAGCCACGACGACGGCGGCCACGTATGCGGCCCTCGGCAATCCGAGCTGGATCGAGAAGCAATTCTCCGCCGGCCAATATACCTACAGGCCGCTGGTCAATGACACGATCACCTACAACCTCGGCGTCAGCTATCGCACAAAGAAGAGTGCGAACTACTGGATCCGCGACACGGTGTTCCGCGTGGGTGTCATCGATCTCATGGACACGAAGCCGCCGCTGGCTTCGGGCAACACCGGTTTCGACACGGGTGTATACAACCAGCTGGCAATCGGCCGGGAATTCACGTTCGACCTGACCCGCCACTTCTAATCCGAACTCCACCGGCCCGGCCGGACTGGAACTCATTCCTCGAGGCCGCCGCAGCGAAAGCTGCGGCGGCCTTTTTTGTGTCTCCACCCGCCCCACGCCCGGGTGGGCGCATGATCACCGGCCAGGCGAATTCGTCGCCGCTTGAACGCCGCATCCAGATATATATCTATATATCGATATAGGTTCCAGACGGGTCTCGGTCCTACACTCTGTATAGTATACCGAGTTCATCGCGTGCCGGGGCCAGCCCCGCGGCATTCCCGCGATCGACGCCTTGGACTCACATCGCCCGGCGGACGATCCCCGCCGGACTCGTAGACACATGGCGCTTAGCTGCGGGCTTGCCGCAGTTTCGGATAATAATATACCAGCGCGAGATTGATCGTCAGGAGCACGAGAATGCCAGGCCACACCCGCTCGAGGCCGCGTTCCCACGAAGCGAATTGGACGGACGCCGAGCCCGCGTGCAGCGAGCGAAGACCCACGAGCGTCCGGGAAAGTATATATCCGAGCGGTGCCGCGGCAAAGAATCGCGGCCAGCGCGCGATCATCAGCGCGCACAATATAATAAACACCACGTTCTCCGCGGTCATGCCGAGCAGGAAGGCTCCAGCCGGCCAGCCCGTGACCAGCAGGTTGATCAGCGGGCCGAACGCTGCGACCACGACGCCCACGCTCCAGCCGAAAAAGTATACAGCAACGAGCCCCGTCCAGAACATCGGCAAGAGCGCCACCCCGACAGACATGCCCTGTCCCGGCAATAAATGAACCGCCAGCGGCAGCAGCGCCGCGACCCCCAGCAATGCCGCGAATTCCGATCCCCGGGCCGTCTGGAAAACGCCGGGGTTCCGCGGCGCGAGTGCAGTTCTCATGCGCTGGAAATTACGACGCGACAGGACCCGTGCAACCTTCAAGCTCGGGCACGTGAATCTCGTGCTCTTCGAAGCGGCAGAAACGACGCGGCCGCTCCCGCGCGCAGATCCGCGGGCGATTCATATACTCGACGTCCTCCGCCGCCGCGTCGGCGATCGCCTGGAGGTGGGTGTCGTCGACGGCCCGCGCGGTGACGCCACCGTGACGGCGATCGGGCCGGCTGCGATTGAGCTAGAATATATATGGAGCACGGAGCCACCGCCGTTGCCGGAGATCACGCTGCTGGTCGGCGTGCCGAGGCCGCAGACCGCGAGGAAAATCCTGCAGGAGGCAACCACCCTCGGCGTACGCGAAATCCATTTCGTGCTCACCGAACGCGGCGAGCCGAACTATATTCGCAGCACGCTTTGGCAAACGGGCGAATGGCGGCGGCACGTCGTCGCCGGGGCCGCCCAAGCCTGCGACACGCGTCTGCCCAACGTTTCTTTTAACGCGACGCTTTCCGAGCAGCTCGGCCGCCTGCCCGCCGGCGGCACGCGTTTCGCGCTCGATAATTATGAAGCGGCGGAGCACCTCGCCGTCGCTCCGTGGTTGGGCCTGCCCGCCACCATCGCCCTCGGGGCAGAACGCGGCTGGTCTGCCGCCGAGCGTTCAACGCTGCGCGACCAACAGTTCATATTGGTCCACCTCGGCACCCGCGTGCTCCGCACCGAGACGGCGTGCGTCGCCGCGCTCGCCCTCCTCCAGGCTCGCGCGAGTCCGGCCGTCTCCTCTGTATCCAGATAACGGATACAGCGGTCTCGGCGCCGAAGTTTATTTCGGCGCCAGCCGCTCGAGCTTCACCGCCGTCCCGTACGCCAGCACTTCCGTCGATCCCGGCACGAATTCCGTCGCATCATAGCGCACGGCAATCACGCCGTCCGCGCCAAGCTCACGCGCGTGGCGCACCATCAGGTCATGCGCGTCCTGACGCGCCCGATCGCACACTTCAACATACTCCGGTATATTACCTCCAGCGATCGAACGCAGTCCGCCGATCAACCCCTGCCCGATGCTCGTCGAGCGCACCACGATGCCGCGGACAATCCCGAGGTATCCATTAATTGAATACGCAGCCACATCATTGCCGGTCGTGATAATCATATTGGAAAACTGCGCCGCGGCCGGCGGGCAGGCAAGCGCGAGCACGGCAACTCACGCTGGGGCGGCATCGCGCGTCAGGATCGCCGCGGTCGGTTGGCGTGCCCCACGGCCGATCTCCTTGAGGAGCTTCCAGCCGGGCGCACCGATAACTGTACCGCCCGGGTGCTCGAAAATCACCAACGTCTCTGCGCCGCGCGGGACGCGCGCTTCCAGCCGCGCGAACAACGTCGGCGCGAGTTCCGCAATCTGTATATAGGGGGGATCGATAAAGACGAGATCGACCGGCCGATCGCCGGACCACGCTCCCGGCGCGAGCACATCCGCATTCAATATATCGATCTCGTCCGTCGGGCGGTCGAGGCTCCGGCACACGGCGGCCACATTTTCTCGCAGGCAAGCCACGGCCTTCGCACTCTTCTCGACGAAAGTTCCACCGGCGGCTCCGCGGCTCAGTGCCTCAAGGCCATACGCCCCGCTGCCGGCGAAGAGGTCCAAAAAACGGGCGCCTTCGATTCGGCCCGCGATCGCCGAGAAAACGGCCTGACGCAAACTATCGGTCGCCGGGCGCACGGCATCTCCCTTCGGCACGCTGAGCTGGATGCCCCGCGCGCGACCCCCGCTTATGCGCATCGGATGAATTCGGGCGACGTGATCCTCGCCGACTCCGAGTCACCTCGATTAACGACTCTCTCGCTCGTGCACGGGATCCAATTCACCATTCAGGAAACACAGCGCACCCTCAGCGCTGTCGCAACCCCTGATTGGTGACCGGCGGCGGCGCACCAATGTCACGGCGTCCTGTGTAATATCCTATTCCATCAGTGGCTTACACTCTTTTCAGGAACCGAGACGAAAACACCGGGTAAACAGCGTCACATGCGGATTAGCGTTTGCTCAGTCACGATCTTCTCTGTTTGGTTAGGAGCCTAACTACCTGACAATGGCCGGGTCCGGCGACGCGTCCCGCAGTTCAATTGGTGCACCTGTTTGCCCTCAAACTTTCCATGATTACACGCCCACTACTCGGCCTCTTCGGCCTAGGGTTGGCTGTGGCAAACTTCGCCCGCGGCGAGGAGGTCGAGCGCAATATGTGGCCCGTGCGCGTCAGCGAGCTGAACGCCAGCGGCCAGGTCCAAGCCTCGGAGAGCCTCGGGCCGCTGCTTTTTCGGAAGACTTTTCCGGACGGTTCCACCTCCGCCGGATTCCGTCCGTTCTTCATCCAGAATCGCGATCCCCACGGAGCGGTCACGCAGGCGTTTTTCCTGTATCCGCTTTTCTTCTATAACGGCGACGCCGAGTTTTATCATTGGAGCGTTTTCGAGCTGGTGCGCCGCTCCGGACAAAAGGCGGGCGCCCCGGCGGCCGCGGCGAGTGGAACCGACCCCGCTATATTCGAGGTGTGGCCTTTCTATTTCTCCCGCGTGGCGCCCGATGATCCGGACGGAAACTATCACGCGCTTTTTCCAGTCTGGGGAACCCTCAAGCACCGCCTCGGGATGGACAACGCGACCTGGCGTTTCTTTCCGCTTTATCTTCGAACGCGCAAAAACGGGATCATCACGGCCAACTACATATGGCCGTTCGTCCGCATCACCAGCGGACAGTCGCACGGGTTTACCCTCTGGCCGCTATATGGTCACATTGAGGGGCAGCGTGGCGCGCAGCAGACGTTCTACTTGTGGCCCTTCATATATCGCAACACGCGACCGCCGGAGGAAGATGCTCCCGCAGGGACGCCCCCGAGCCGCCAGAGTGGATTCCTGCCTTTTTATGCGCGCGACGAGCGGCCGGGTTTCATCGATGAGACCTACGGCTGGCCCTTCTTCGGATACAACGACCGCACATCGCCCTATCGCTCGCACGAAACCCGTTACTTCTGGCCGTTCTTCGTCCAGGTTCGCGGTGCCGATCATTATCGAAATCGCTGGGCTCCGTTCTATACACACTCCGTGGTGAAGGGCACCGACAAGTCATGGTATGCGTGGCCGGTGTTTCGCCGCGAGCGGTGGACCGATGCCGGGATCACGCAAACGCGGACGCAGGTGCTCTATTTTTTCTATTACTCCCTCGACCAGAAAAGCGCCACGAATCCCGCCCTCCCGCACGCTGACAAACTTCATATCTGGCCTTTCCTAAGCCAGTGGGACAACGGAGCCGGCCACCGCCAGATTCAGGTCATCAGCCCGTTTGAAGTTTTTTTTCCGAGCAACGAGAAGATGCGACAGACGTGGACTCCCCTGCTCGCGTTATATAGATACGACGCGATGGCCGGAGGCGTCGTCCGCCATTCCCTGCTCTGGAACGCGGTAACGCTGCGACGGGAGCCAGGACGCAGTGAGTTTCACCTCGGGCCGCTGCTCACCGTCACGCGCGAGGGCGGGCGAAAGCGCGTGAGTATATTGCGCGGCGTGCTCGACTGGAGTCGCGCCGCCGCCGGCCCGGCCCGGGTCACCTGGCTCCATTTTTCCCGCACCTCCGCCGCCGCGTTTGCGACCCGCTGAAATATGAAACAGCTCAACTCCATTCTCGAGGGCTTCGGCAGCACGCTGCAGCTCCTGGTCCGCGCGCTTTCGTACACCGGCACGCTCCCGCGGCAGGCGGGGCGCTTCATCGAGCAATGCTATATGATCGGCTACACGACACTTCCGATCGTGGCGATCCTCAGCTTTTTCATCGGCAGCGTGCTCGCTCTCCAGGCCGGCTACTCGATGCAGAATTTCGGGGCGAAGCAGCTCATCGGCTCCCTCGTTGGCCTGTCGGTTGCCCGCGAACTCGGGCCCATGATGGTCGCCATCCTGCTCGCCGGTCGCGTCGGCTCCGCCATCGCCGCGGAACTCGCTTCGATGAAAGTATACCAGGAGATCGACGCGCTCGAGACGATGAATATACCGCCAGCCCGGATGCTCGTACTGCCCCGGCTCGCCGCCGGCCTCGTGATGGTGCCCGTGCTCGCGATCATCGGGGATCTCGTGGGATGGTTCGGCGGCGCCATCATCGCCCGCTATACAAATTTCATCGCAATTGGGCCGGAGGGCTACTTCTCGGTCTTGCGCGAATATACTAAATTCAAGGACGTTTGGAACGGCTTGGTGAAGGCGGAGATCTTCGGCTTCGTCGTGATCCTTATCTGCTGCAACATCGGCCTGAATACTCGCGGCGGGCCGCGCGAAATCGGCGGGTCCGTCACGCGCGCGGTCGTCGCCTCGCTCATCAGCATCCTGGTGCTCGATTACTTCGTCACCAAAGCCCTTCTATAAAACGCCATGCTCTCCTCCTGCAGCCCGACCCGCAACCCCTTCACTCACGCCGAGACGCCGGCGGTAGGCGTCACGATCGAGCACCTGACGAAAAACTTCGGCAAGCTCGAGGTGTTGAAGGACCTCACGTTCAACGTCGACCCCGGTGAGATCTTCGTGCTCATGGGCCCGAGCGGCGCGGGCAAAAGTGTTCTCCTCAAACATATCGTCGGCCTCGAGGCGCCGACGTCCGGACGCGTGCTGGTTGATGGCCACGACGCGATGGAAGAGCAGACGCGCCAGCACGTGCGCATGGCGCTCGTTTTCCAAGCGGGCGCGCTTTTCAACTCGCTGAGTGTATATGATAATCTCGCGCTTTATCCGCGCGAGCACCGGCTGGCCGACGAGGCCGGGATTCGGGAGAAGGTCATGCGGGCCCTGCAGATTTTATCCCTCGAGAACACCGCGCGAAAGGCGCCTTCCGACCTTTCCGGCGGCATGCGAAAACGCGTCGCGATCGCCCGCGCCCTCGTGATGGAACCGCAGCTCATGCTCTATGACGAACCGACGAGTGAGCTCGATCCCGTCATGAGCGCGACCATCAGCGAGATCATCGCCACGCTCCGCGAGGAATATAAAGTCACGACGATCGTCGTATCCCACGACCGCGACCTCGCACTTAATATAGCGGATCGCGTCGGTATATTAATGGATGGCAGCCTCATAAGCCTCAGCAAGCCCGCCGACCTCTTCGAACCCAAGGACCCGCGCATCGCCGATTTCCTGCGTCCCAGGATCGACGTGAAGCATCCCCGATTCAAACACTAGGAAAACTGACCATGAACAAAATGCAGCAAACCGCCCGCGTCGGGCTCTTCTTTATCCTCGGACTCGCCCTCGTGTGGGTGACGTTTGAAACCCTCAACGATGGCAAGGTCCTGAAGAACCACGGGTATACACTCGTGGCTGGGTTCGACAACCTCAAGGAACTGAAGGCCGGGGACGAGGTTCGCCTCGCGGGCGTCAAAATCGGCGACGTCGAGCAGACGCGCCTCGCCGGGCGCCGCGCCGAGGCCGTGCTCCGCATCGAGCCGAGTTATCATATAGCGAGCGACGCCACGGCCTCCATCATGATGTCCGGCCTGATCGGCACGAATTACGTCGGCATCGACCTCGGTTCCGCGGGCGCGCCCACCCTGGCGCCGGGAGCGGAAATTCATACCCGCGTCACTCCCGATATAAACTCCATCATGTCCGACCTTGGGGGACTCGGGCAGAAACTCGAGGGGGCGCTCGGCTCGCTGGGCAGCGCGATGGGCGGCAGCAACGGCCAGCCGGGACTATTTCAGAAAATCGATCGCCTGATCACGGACAACAACGACAAGTTCGGCGCGACGATGACCAACCTCCAGGCGATCACTGGCAAGTTGAACGACGGCCAGGGCACGCTCGGCAAGCTGATCAACGACCCGCAGCTGCATAACGAGCTCGTGGCCACGATCACGGAGATTCGTGGCGCGGCCGTGAACGCGAAAGACTTCATGGCCCAGGCGCAGGCGATTGTGGATCAGGTTAAATCGGGCAAAGGCACTCTGGGCGCCTTGGTGTTCGACGACGCGACGGGCAATCAGATCAAGGCGACGGTCGCGAACCTGCATGCGGTCTCCGACAAGATCGCGCGCGGCGAAGGATCGCTGGGCAAACTGATCAACGACGATAGCCTTTTCCGCGATGCCCAGGGCACGCTGAAGAAAGCCGATCGCGCGCTCGAGAGCCTCGGCGATTCCGGGCCGATCACCGCGGTGGGCGTCGTCGCCAACTCGCTGTTTTAAAGCGAGCGCGGCGCTTGTATCCAGAAAATGGATACGCGAGGGCGAGGCCCACCGCGTATCCGTTTTTCGACTACTTCTTGGGGCCGCCCTGCGCCAGGTTGCGGGCGCGGAGGCGCAGGCCGTTCAGGCGGATGAAGCCGGTGGCGTCGCTCTGGTTGTACCAGCTCTTCACGCCCTCCATCGACGCGATCTTCATATCGTAGAGCGAGTACTTGGACTTGCGGCCGCAGGTGATGATATTGCCCTTGTAGAGCTTCAGCTTGACGGTGCCAGTGACGAATTTCTGGCTCTCGTCGACCAGCGCCTGCAGCGCCTCGCGTTCCGGGGCGAACCAGAAGCCGTAGTATACCAGCTCGGCGTACTTCGGGATCAGCGAGTCGCGCAGGTGCATCACCTCGCGGTCCATGCGTGAGCGATTCCACCTGGCGGTGGCCCTGCATCAGGATCGTGCCGCCCGGGGTTTCGTAGACGCCGCGGGACTTCATCCCGACGAAGCGGTTCTCGACCAGGTCGACGCGCCCGATGCCGTGCTTGCCGCCAAGACTTGTTCAGCTCCTTCAGCACGTTTCCCGGCGTCAGCTTCTTGCCGTTCACCGCGACGCAGTTGCCCTGCTCGAAGTCGAGCTCGACGTATTCCGGGCGTGTTCGGCGCGTCTTCCGGTGAGACGGAAAGCTTGAACATGCCCTTGTTTGCCGGCGTGGTCGGATCGAACCAGGGATCTTCGAGGATGCCTGCCTCGTAGGAGATATGCAGGAGGTTGCGATCCATCGAATACGGCTTCTTGAGCGAGGCTTCGACGGGAATCTTGTGCTCGGCGCAGTAGGCGATCATCTCGGCGCGGCCGGGAAACTGCGCGCGGAAGCTGTCGATTTTCCACGGCGCGATGAATCGTGAGGTCCGGCGCGAGCGCCATGTAGGTGAGCTCGAAACGGCATTGGTCGTTGCCCTTGCCGGTCGCGCCGTGCGCCACCGTGTCGGCTTTCTCCTTCCGCGCGATCTCGACCTGCGCCTTCGCGATCAGCGGCCGCGCGATCGAGGTGCCAAGATAATATTGCCCTTCGTAGATCGCGTTCGCCCGGATCATCGGGTAGATGAAGTCCCGCGCGAATTCCTCGACCAGGTTGAGTGTATAGTGCTTCGACGCTCCCGTCTTGCGGGCCTTTTGGGGCAGCCCTTTCAGCTCCTCCTCTTGGCCAATATCGGCGGCGAATGTGACGATCTCCGCGTCATAGGTTTCGCGCAGCCATTTAACGATGACCGACGTGTCCAGTCCGCCGGAGTAAGCCAATACGATTTTCATAGCAGCAGAGAATGTGAGGTGATCGGCGACTTTCCCGCAAAGAAATTCCAGCGGGCGCGAGGGCGGACTCAAGTTCGCCGGCGCTGCGACGATGACAGTAGATTCCTCTGCCGCGTCCAGATCCTTCACCGGAACCGCCGCGCGGAAACCGCGGCGGCTTCACGCTGCTGGAAATCATGATCGTCGTGGCCGTGATCGGAATTCTCGCCGCGCTCGCGCTCCCCGCTTTCAAGCGCGTCCGCGACACCGCCCGGAGCCGGCGCTTCATCAGCGACCTTCGCACGTTCTCCCAGGCTTTCGAAACGTATGCACTCGAGAAAGGCGCGTGGCCGCCCGACGCGACCGAGGGCGTCATTCCCACGGGAATGGCCGGCCGGCTTCGCGCCGGCGACTGGCAAGCCATCAACTCGATCGGCGGCCAATGGGATTGGGACTGCCAGCAATTCGGCTATACAGCCGGAATCTCCTGCTACCAGCCCACCTTCAGCCTCGCGCAAATGCAGGAAATCGACCGCCTGATCGATGACGGCAATCTCTCGACCGGAAACTTTCGCGCGCGGTCGAATGGCTATATCTGGATCCTCGAGTTCTAGCCGCCGCGGCGGTCTTCAATATAAATCGATACATCGCCGTTGATTATATATCGGCGATAAGTATATAAGGCGCGAGTGGCGGATCGCCGCTCCGCTACTATATAAGGCCGCGTCAGCCGTGACGCTGCGGGAAAACGCCCGCGCGGCGGTCCGTCACTTGCGGGCCGATGCCGCCAGCACGGCCAGGATCGCCTTCTGCATATGAAGCCGATTTTCCGCCTGGTCGAAGATGATCGAACGTGGGTTGTCGAGGACGGCCTGCTCGACTTCCTCGCCCACGTGAGCGGGCAGGCAATGCATGAAAAGGGCATCCGGTTTCGCGGCCGCGAAAAGTTTCGCCGTCACCGCGTACGGTCCCATCTCCTGCAG
This sequence comes from uncultured Verrucomicrobiae bacterium, assembly GCA_963800005.1. Lineage (GTDB taxonomy): Bacteria > Verrucomicrobiota > Verrucomicrobiia > Opitutales > Opitutaceae > CAWCZH01. The sequence continues at coordinate 934,517 of CAWCZH010000006.1, read as the reverse complement.
ACGCGCCGCCTTCTCCTCCTCTTTGCCCATGCTCACCCAGACGTCGGTATATACAACGTCCGCGTCGCGCACCGCCTGCGTCGCATCGGTCGTGAATTCGTACCCACCCGCGTAACCCTCACGCGCGAGCAGGCTCTGCAGCTCCGCTCCCGGCGCGAAGCCCGGCGGACCCGCCAGCGAGATTTTCATGCCGAATAGATTCGCACCGAGAATCCAGGAATTCGCCATATTGCACGCGGTGTCGCCGAGGAACGCGATCTTGCGCCCGCGCAGCACGGACACATCCCCGGCCGCGCCCCAGCGCTCCGTCATGCTGAAGGCATCTGCATATATCTGGCACGGGTGCAGGAAATCCGTGAGCGCATTGATGACCGGCACGCTGCCCGCCGCCGCGAGTCGCTCGACCTCGGAATGATCGAATGTGCGCACCACGAGCCCATGCACAAAACGCGAGAGCACCCGGGCGGTATCTTCCACCGTCTCGCCGCGACCGAGCTGAATATCGCCTTTATTAAGAAATATAGCGTGCCCGCCCAGCTCGTGAATTCCCACCTCGAAGGAAACGCGGGTCCGTGTGCTCGACTTCGAAAAAATCATTGCCCACGACTGCCCGGCAAGCACCGGCGGCGTGTGCCGGCCGCGCTGTTTCTTAAAGTCCCGCGCGAGCGAAAAAACCTCGCCCAATTCATGGCGCTGAAAATCCGTTTCCTTCAGGAAATGCTTCATCGAAGCCAACGTTTTTAAACCGGCCGCAGTCGCCAGACGAGGGAATTATTCAAGCGGCGCCCGCACCGCGCGGTGCATCCGCGAGCGTCGCGCGCACAATATCAACCGACCGCGCGAGTTCCTCGGTGGTCGCATTCAGCGGCGGCAACAGGCGCACGACATTCCCGCCCGCCGGCGCCACCAGCAGTCCGCGATCGCGCAACGCGAGTACATAGGGAGTCGTGTCACTCGCCATTTGCAGGCCGACCATAAATCCCCGGCCACGCAACCCGAGCACCTGCTCCGGGAATTTCGCGGTTACCCCGCGCAGCGCCTCGATCCACGGAATGCTTGCGCGCGTCACATGCGCGAGGAGTTGCTCACGTTCGATCACATCCAGCACTGCGAGCGCCGCGGCGCACGCGAGCGGCGTGCCACCGAATGTTGTCCCATGACTGCCCGCCTGGAAAAGATCCGCCGCGCGCTCCGCCGTCCAAATCGCGCCGATCGGAAATCCGCCGCCGAGCCCTTTCGCCATCGCGATCGCGTCGGGCCGGATACCCGCCTCCTCGAAGGCATAAAATTTTCCGGTGCGCCCGATCCCACACTGCACTTCATCCAGCATCAGCAACAGATTGTGCTGGTCGCAGAGCCGCCGCAGGCCGACCAGAAACTCCGGCGTGCACGGATGAACGCCGCCATCGCCCTGGATCGACTCGACGAGAATCGCCGATGTATTTTCGTCCACGAGCGCCTCGAACGCCGCTATATTATTCAGCTCGGCGAAAACAAAACCCGGCACAAGCGGCCGAAAACCTTTTTGAATGCGCTCCTGTGGCGTCGCGCTCATGCCGCCGAACATGCGCCCGTGAAACCCGGAGCGCGCGCATATTACCTTATAGCATTTTTCCTCGACGCCCCCCGCCTTCCGCACGCCATGCAAACGCGAGAGCTTGATCATCCCCTCATCGGCCTCGCCGCCACTGTTGCAGAAGAATATACGGCCCGGGCCCGCATAGCCGACGAGCCGCCGCGCCAGCTCGGCCTGGTTCGGATGGCGGAAAAGATTGCTCGTATGAATCAGCTCGGCCGCCTGCCGCTGCACCGCGGTCACCCAGTGCGGATGACAATGCCCGAGCGAGCTCACGGCGATGCCCGACGTGAAGTCGAGATAGCTGTTGCCGGCATCATCCCACACCTGCGTCCCGCGGCCGCGCGTCAGCGTCACGGTCGGACGCGAATAATTCCGCATCACATACGCATCATATAAGTCGGCGGTGCTCGTGCGGATGATGGACGGAGGGTTCATGGGCTATATACGTGCTATATACTTGCGAAATAGTGCGGGGAGGCGGGAACGCGTCCCGCGCCGACGGCAGCCGCCGCCGTTTCAGCCGTGCACGATTTCCGTGCCGATGCCCTTGTCCGTGAAAATCTCGAGGAGCAACGAATGCGGCAGGCGGCCATCGATGAAGTGGACGCGCTGCACACCCTCCTGCAAGGCGCGGATCGCGCTTTGTACTTTCGGCCGCATGCCCTTGTCGATCACGCCCTTCTTTTTCAAGTCGTCGACCTGGCTGATTTTCAGAGTGGAGATCAGCGATTCCGGATCGGGCGGGTTCGAGAGCAGGCCGGGGACGTCGCTCATATATACCAGTCGCCGGGCGCGCAGCGCGCTGGCGACGCGTCCGGCCACGAGGTCGGCATTCACGTTATATGGTTTGCCGTCATAGCCCTCCGCGACCGGCGAAATCACCGGCATAAAGCCGTCCGCGATTTCTTTTTTGATCAGCTTCACCTTCACCTCGGTGACATCGCCCACGTAACCGAGATCGATGGGCTGGCCGTCATCATCGACGAGCAGCTTCTGGCAGACGAGCACGGTGTCGCCGGGCAGGCCCTTCGGCTTTCCATTCGCAGTGCTGAGCGCGTCGCACACGTCCTTGTTCACGACTTCATCGAGCGTTTTTTTCACGACGGCGATCGTGCCCTCGTCGGTGACGCGCAGGCCGTTTATAAAAGTCGCTTTCAGTCCCGACGATTCCATCGCCTTCGTGATGGCTTTGCCGCCGCCGTGCACGACGACGACGTTCACACCGCACGCGGCGAGAAATGCGAGATCGTAGGCAACCCGGGTGCGCGCCACCGGATCGGGATCGTCCATAAAGCTGCCACCATATTTCACGACGAATGTGGAGCCGCGAAAGTCCTGTATATACGGAAGCGCCTCGAGCAGGACTTTCGCTTTGGCCGTAACCTCGGCGACGTTCATCAGTGGGCGAACGCGCGAGTGAGCGCCGACGGTGGGAGATACGGACAGAAAAGAGCGCTCATGGATTAGCGAAGCACGAAAAGGCATAACGCACCCGCTGTACTGATTTCCATAAAAAAGTTTTATTCGAGAGCGTGATGGACCCGCCGCCGCTGCGCTGGTCGCACGCGCGATAAAATTTTCTTCACTCCGCGCCCTCGCGCGCCCACTGCTCTGGCGTGTCGAGTACACATCTCACTTTCCCGGATCGCGCCGCTCACCGTGCGTGGCTCGCCGAGCACGCAGCGCTTCCCGCCGGGTTTCGCGTCGGCACTGCGCGTTTCAATTTCCTGCCGAAGGAAGCGCCGAAGCCGGCGAGCATGACGCTCACGCTCATCGCGCTCGACAAGCCGAGTCCGGATTTCGCAGCGATGTTCACGCGCAATGCATTTCCCGGCGCACCGGTGGTGATCGGTCGCCGACGCGTGCAGGAGCCCGCGCTCGGCGCGATCCTCATCAATAATAAAATTTCCAACGTCTGCGCTCCTGACGGCGTCGCCACGGCCGAAAAAATCTGCGGTGAGCTCGCGCGTCACCTTGATATTTCGCCCACCCAAGTGTTGCCGTGCTCGACGGGCGTCATCGGCTGGAGCCTGCCCGGGGCTGAAATGATTGCCGCGCTCCCTGCCGTCGCGGCCTCCACCCGAGCCGGCTCCGTGCTGCCGGCCGCCGAGGGAATCGTCACGACGGATCTATATCCAAAAGTCCGCAGCGCAAAAATCGGCGAGGGACGTCTCGTCGGAATCGCGAAAGGCGCGGGTATGATCGAGCCGAATCTCGCGACGATGCTGATCTTCATCCTCACCGATCTCGCCGTGCCGCGCGGAGATTTGCGCGCGATGCTCGCGCGCGCCGTCGACGCCAGCTTCAACGCGATCAGCGTCGACAGTGACACCAGCACCTCGGACACCGTTGTGCTGGTCTCGTCGGGTCGCGTGCCGTGCCCGGATTTCGGCGCGTTCGAACGTGCGCTGCACACGGTGTGTCGCGACCTCGCAGAGGATGTCGTGCGCAACGGCGAGGGCGTGCGTCATGTGATGCGCGTCACCGTGGAGGGTGCCGCGAGTCCCGCGCTCGTCCGCGCGATTGGAAAAGCGGTGGTGAACGCCCCGCTGTTCAAATGTGCGATCGCCGGCAACGATCCGAACGTGGGCCGGTTGATCCAGGCGATCGGAAAGTATATAGGCGCGCATGCGGCCGGCACCGATCTTTCCCGGCTGCGGGCGAGCATCGGCGGCGTGGAAATTTTTGCGAACGGCGTTTTCCAGCTCGACCCCTCGAAAGAGACAGCCCTGGTCGCGCATCTCCAGGCTGCCGAACTCTATAGCAGCAAGCCCGCCCCCGACGGAATCTTCACCGCGCCGATCGATTTTCCCCCGCATGAACGGTGCGTGGAAATCACGATCGCGGTGGGCAACGGGGCCGCGTCGGCCACCGTCATCGGCGGCGATCTCACCCACGAGTACGTGAGTGAGAACGCCGATTACCGCAGCTGATATATAGAATATGTCGGCCAGTATATAAGCGCGGCTCCGGCAACTGGACGGCCCCGTCCGGGTGGCCGCGTCAGGCCAGGCCGGCGGTTTCCGCCCAGCCGGACCAGAGATTCATGATCTGCACGGCCTGCCCGCTGGCGCCCTTCACCAGGTTGTCCAAGGCGGAAGTGATCACGAAGTTCTTCGTGCGGGGATCATATACCGCAGATATATCAACGCGGTTCGTCCCGGTCACCGCGGCCGTGTCGGGCGTCTCACCACTCGCGAGCACCTGTACGAACGGCGACGCGGAATATAGATCGCGCCAGGCTTGATATATCGCGTCGATGGTCGCGCCGGGTGCGGCTGGGACAGTGATAGTCGTCGCGATGCCGCGCCGCATGGGAGCGAGATGCGGGTTGAACTGGATGGGGAAAGCGGCTCCACCGGCGCGGCCAAGTTGCTCCTCGATCTCCGCCAGATGCCGGTGCTTCACGAGGCCGTATGCCTTCGCGCTTTCGGCGCGTTCGCAGAAAAGATATTGCTCCTCGATTTTTCGGCCAGCGCCGCTCACGCCGCTGAAAGAATTGACGACGACGTGCTCGCGCGCGACCAACCCGGCCCGCACGAGCGGGACGAGCGGGATCAATACACTGGTTGGATAACAGCCGGGAGCTGCGACGAGCCGGGCGTTCGCTTTCCACTCGGGATCGGTGAGCTCCGGGATGACAAAGCGCGCGGAGGGCAGAAGTTCCGGGGCGTGATGCTCGCCATAATATTTTTGATATATCGCCAGGTCGGAAATCCGGAAATCCGCGCTCAGGTCGATCACGCGTTTTCCGGCGGCGACGAGGGCCCGTGCATATATCGCGGCGGTGCCATGCGGCAGCGCGAGGAAAAACAGCTCGGTGTCGCTCGCAGCCAATGCAGCCGGCTCCGAATCGGAAAACTTTATACCCTGATCGACGCCGCGCACGGCCGGAATCACGGCCGCGAGCGGCTTGCCCGCGTGCGCGCGCGAGGTCACAGCCCCGAGTTTCACCTGTGGATGGGCCAGGATGAGTTTTACCAAGACCTCGCCGGAGTAACCCGACGCGCCAACGATACCGACTTTCATAAGATCGCTCAATGCATCCGCTTCGCCCCGCGGGTCAAATCACAACAGCAGCCGCTACCAGCCATAGGCGGCGGAGAGCGAAACCACGACTCGATGGCCGACGACGGGATCCGCCTGCCTCCGTGTCCCATCGGTCTGCAAGTAGCCACCAGAGCCGCTTGCATAGGCAAGGCCCAGCGTGAGCCGCGCCCGAAAAATCTGGTACGGAACACTGGCGCCGACCGACCAGTACTCCCGGCCGCGTCTCATATCCGTTGCGGAATGGTTTACGGCGTCACGTTCGTGGCTCGTTCCGACCACCGCTGTCAGGTCCAACTCTGTCCCGAGCTGCACGACGGGCAACGCCTTCGCGGCCGTGAGTTCGCCGGTCAGGCCCTGCCGGCGGATGTCATAGTATATAGCAGGTGTATAGCGAACGCCACCGAACTGGAGATTGGCGGCTAGGTTCGGCTCGAAGGCCGAACGATAGTTTCCGCGGAGTACCGTCGCTCCCGGATATTCATAGAGCGTGGCACCGGGCAGAAGACTAAACGTCGGCGTGAGCCGGTAGTTGAAATATGAATATACATCGACCTCTGCGTTGGACGTGGCCCGCAGGAAATGATCGGCAGGAAGGTTGGACCAGACGCCGGCGGTCAGCCCTTGCGTCTGCAGCTCGACGGCAGGCTCCCACGAGGCGCCGCCGAGCCGTTGTCCGCGAAACATATATTCCGAGACCATCCCGGTCGTCGCGGTGACCTGGACCGCGGCGGCGCGTTCGGGAGCGAGCGCGGATGCGTCAGCGGATTGCGCCTGGCTGACCGCGATGCCCGAGACGAGCAGCGCAGCCGTGGCGGCGAAGTATATAGGCTTGAAGGCCATGGGCCGGAGGTTGGATACCGTGGCCGCGCGCGGACCGAAGGGCAAAAAAAAGCCGCCGGCGCAATCGCGACGACGGCTGGGGAAGCAAGGGTTTGGTTCCGTGAAAATCCGTGGGATCAGCGCTTCGAGAACTGGAAGCGTTTGCGCGCGCCCGGTTGGCCGGCCTTCTTACGCTCTTTCTGGCGCGGATCGCGTTTCATATGCCCGGCCTTTTTCAAGGCGGGACGCAACTCGGCGTTCATCTTCTGCAGTGCGCGGGCGATGCCGTGCGCAACTGCGCCGGCTTGGCCTGCGACACCGCCGCCAACGACATTGGCGGTGACATCGATCTTCTCGCGCAGCTCGACTGTCAGCAACGGGGCGTAAGCCTGCTTGGAAAAGTTTTCGTGGGAGAAATAGGAATCAAACGTGCGGCCGTTGACGGTGAGTTGGCCGCTTCCTTCCGTGATGCGGACGCGCGCCGTGGAGGTCTTCCGGCGGCCGGTCGCGAGATATATATTAGTGGGGACGGTGGAGCTCATGGGCGATGCGCGAAATTAGACGGCGATCTTCACGGGATTGTTGGCCTCGTGAGTGTGCTGCGGCCCGGCGAACACGCGGAGCTTCGTCAGCATCTTGGCGGCGATGCGATTCTTCGGCAGCATGCCCTTGACGGCGTGCTCGATGATGAATTCCGGATGACGTTCCCGCATCAGCGAAAGCTTGCGATAGCTCTCGCCGCCGACGAACCCGGAGAAGAACATATATTCATTCTGCGTTTCCTTCTTGCCGGTGACCGCGACCTTCTGGGCGTTGATGACGACCACAAAATCACCCGTGTCGATGGTGGGGGTGTAGGAAGCCTTGTGACGACCGCGGATGAGGTTGGCAGCTTTGACAGCGAGACGGCCGAGCGGCACACCCTCGGCATCGATGAGATGCCACGCGGGCTGCACTGTCTCCTTCTTGGCGAGGAACGTTTTCATGAGAAAAGAGGTCAATAGCTAGAGCTTGGATTCTGGGTGTCAACCCCGATTTGTGCTCGCAAACGGACCGACCCCTCGAGGCGAACAGGCACTTGTTTCGGCGCTGGGTTGTGCGACCCTAAGACGTGATGAAAGATCGCTTTTCTTTGCTCGCCGCCGGTTTTTTTGGAGCGACTGGCGTCGCGTGCGGGGCATTCGGCGCGCATGCGTTGCAAGCGCATCTGACGGAGTTGAATACCCGATCGATCTGGGAAACGGCGGCGCATTACCAGCTGCTACATAGTGCGGCGCTGCTGGCGTGCGCCGGCTGGCCGTCGTTCGCGCCGACGCAACGCGGGAAATTTGTACTGGGCACACGTTGCTGGGCACTCGGGATCGCGATTTTTTCCGGCTCGCTCTATATACTCGCACTCGGCGGGCCGCGCTGGATGGGCGCCATCACCCCGATCGGCGGCCTCGGTTTCATCGTGGGATGGCTCGCGATCGTCGCGGCCGGATATAGTCACGACTCAGAATGAACGAGATCCTGCCGATCCCTCCGGCGCTGCAGGCAATCCTCGATGCGTTGCGGCGAATCGGGCGCCCGCGCCTCGTGGGCGGCGGCGTGCGCGACTGGCTGCTGGGGCTGGAACCGAAGGATTTCGACGTCGAGGTCGGCGGGGTCACGTTTGAGGAACTGCTCAAAGTCCTCTCGCGCTTCGGGTCGACGGATATTGTCGGAAGGAGTTTCGGCGTCATCAAGGTCCGCAGTGCCGGGACGGAATATGATTTCAGCCTGCCGCGCCGCGAATCGAAAACCGGCAGCGGGCATCGCGGATTCGCGGTCGAGGCGGACCCGACGCTCGACGACGCGGCGGCGGCGGCGCGGCGCGATTTCACGATCAACGCAATTCTATATAACCCGTTTACGCACGAGATCATCGATCCGCACGGCGGCCGCGCCGATCTCGCCCGGAAAATCCTGCGGCACACGAGCCCGGCCTTTTCCGAGGATCCGCTGCGCGTGCTGCGGGCCTTCCAGCTGGCCGCGCGTTTCGACCTGACCCTCGCGCCCGAAACGGTCGAGGTGTCCCGCAGCATCAGCGATGCCTATATAGAATTGCCCGTCGAGCGCGTCTGGGGCGAATGGGAGAAGTGGGCGACCAAATCGATTCGGCCCTCACGAGGGCTCGCGGTCCTCGAAGAAACGGACTGGCTCCGGCATTTTCCAGAAGTGGCGGCCCTCCGCGGCACGCTGCAGGACGCGCAATGGCATCCCGAAGGGGACGTCCTTGTTCACACGCAGCACTGTCTCGATGCGCTCGTGGGATTGCCCGAGTATATAGCTTCCAACAGCGCGCGGCGCCGGTTGCTGACGCTTGCGACGCTCGCGCATGATTTCGGGAAGCCGGCGACGACGAAATTCGCGGACCGCCGGGGTGTGATGCGCTGGACGAGTCCCGGCCACGAGGCAGCGGGCGCTCCGCTGGCCGAGAGTTTTCTGCGGCGGATCGGCGCGCCGAAGGAACTCGACGGGCCGGTCGCCGCAATCGTGCATTATCATCTGGCTCATCATCACGGGCAGAACGGAAATTTTTCCGAGACGCAGGTGCGTCGGCTAGCGCGAAAACTCGCCCCCGCGACGATCGAGGACCTCGCCGTCGTGATGCAGGCCGACTCGCTGGGGCGCCCGCCTATATACTCACCGGAATCGCTGCAGCTGATCGACCAGCTGCGCGCGATGGCCGGAAAACTCGCGCTGGCCCAAACAGCGCCGCGACCGTTGCTCTATGGAAGGCACCTGATCGCGCGCGGCCTGAAGCCCGGGCCGGAGTTCAAGGCGCGGCTGGACGCCGCGTTTGAAGCGCAGCTCGATGGCGCGTTTTCGGATGAGGCGGGCGCGCTGGCTTGGCTCGACCGGGAGCTGCCGCGGCCAGCCTCGGCCATGCCAGCGGAGAGTCAGCTCCCGAACGCGAGCTGACCCTGCCGCTCGCCGCGCAATATTAAATCGACTGGGCCGACCGCGACCACCCCGTCGGAGACGACCCGCGCGCGCAAGCCCCCGCGTCCGCGCAACCACGTTTCCGCCCCGGGAGCAATGGCTTGGTTCATCCAGTGACACGGGCGGGCCTCGCCGCGCCCTTCATATTCGATGCCGCCGAGCGAGAATCTCTGGTTCACCAGAGATATAAGGTCGATGCCCTCGGTAACTATATTGCGCCGGTAGGCGGAGATGGAAAGCGCCGGCACGGCGAATTCCCGGATCGCGTCGAGATGCGTCTCCCACGCAAAAAACGTCACCTGCCCATTATAGTCCGGACGGTATCCATAGAAGCGATCGCCCTCGAGCCCCCACCCGGCGCGCGCCTGGACGGAGGCGACGGATTGCGCGGCATGCGTGCCCGCGGGCAACTGATACCGGCCGAAAAAATTATGGCCGGGCGAAATGATGATTTCCCGGATCGCGGCCATGGCGGGACAAATGCGCAGAACCGGGGACAAGGCAAGAACGTCCACGGCGGTCGGTGATATATATATCTATATACAGTTGCATATAGCGTTGAGGAACCGTTTGCGCCGGCGAAGCGATTCTGTGCGCAGACCGGCGATCGCGGGAGCGGACAGCTCGCAATTCGGGATCCATCCCAAGGCTTTACGCGGGCTTCGCGCTGGTGAAATCTCGGGGCGATGATCCGCGCGTTTCAATGGGATTTGGCCCGGCAGGTGGAGCGGCTGGACTGGCTGCTCGCCCAGCTGCCGCGCTACGCGTCGTGGGGGTATCAGGAGTTATATCTTCATCTCGAGGACGCGGTGGAATATCCCAGCCTGCCCTCGGTGGCGCGTGGCGACGCGTATACTTATCGGCAACTCGGGAAACTCGTGGCAGCGGCGCGAAAGGTTGGGATTGGCGTGGTCCCCATTGTAAACCTGCTCGGCCACACGCAGTACCTGATCAAGACGTCCGAGTTGCGCGACCTCAACGAGCTGCGCGCGGCCGACGGCTCACCGCGGGAGACCGGTCAGATTTGTCCGGTGCATCCGCGGACCATGGAGGTCGCGGAAAAGCTCCTGCGCGACATGGCGCCGTTTTGCACCGCGGGAAAAGTGCACGTGGGTCTCGACGAGTCGTTTCATCTGGGCCGGCATCCGCTCAGCCGAAAAGATATAGCGCGCCGGGGGCTGGCGGGACATTTCGCGGCGTACGTGGCGCGGTTGCATGGCTTGGTGACGGGGCTCGGGCTCCGAATGGGACTTTGGGCGGACATGCTCTATTTTTTGCCGGAAGCGATCGCGCAGCTGCCGAGTGATGTGATTGCGTATGATTGGTATTATTATCCGTTCCGCCGGCACCCGCGGGTGGAGATATATAATTTCGCCGAGCGCGACCTCGCGACGCCGCTGCGCGCGCGGGGAATTGAATATTGGGGCTGCCCAATGAATGGCGCGTTCCGCTTCGAGCCGCTGCCGGTTTTCGGCGAGCGCCTGGCCAATATAAAGAGCTGGTGGCGACGCTGCGAGAAAACCGGCGCGGGCGGCTTTCTGGTCACTTCCTGGGAAGCCTATCGACTGGCGATCGAAATGACCACCGTGGTTGATGCGGCGGCCGCGAGCCTATGGTTGGATGCGGATCCAGGTCCACCCGCCGCGATGCTCGCGCGCGGATTCAGCCGCGTCTTCGGGCCGCGAGGAGCGGGTGCGGCCGCGCAAATGGCTCTGGAAGCCGATTCCAGGGCCTTTATCGGTAACGCGCGCTGGGAAATCAACCAGCGCTGGGATGTGGCCGGGGCCGGAATCGATCTCCGGCCCTATATACTCGAGGAAAAGTTTTTTGCGAATCGACTTCGGCGCCGGTTGCCGGCGGCGTTTGCGGCGAGTGTCGCGTTCCGACTTTATCTCGCACGTCGCGATGTGTTCGTGAGAACCGCCGGCCAAGGCGTGCTCGAGCTGCGCCGCCGGCTCGAGTATATACGAAAGACGGACGGCGCGCCCGCAACCGCGGCGGCGGTCCGAAAATTTCTCATTCAGCAGCGAGCGGAGGCTAAAAAGTTTCAGGGACATCTCGCCGCCGGCCTGCTTGCGGCCCGCGCCATGTGGGCGCGCACGCGGACGGCATCGGTTCGAGGCCAGAACGAACTGATCCTGCGTGCGGATGCCGTCCGGCTGCACGCCTGGACCCGTTGGCTGGAGAACGTTCGGGGCGACGTCGCTGCGATCTGGACGAGCAGCCCCGTCGTGGGGGCATGGCAGCTCTGCTTGCGCGTTCACAATTTCGCACCCGCCCTGCAAAAGCTGGTGCTCGAAAAGCAAGATCCACCGGGCGGGTGGACCGATATATACTCACGCATCGCCATCGAGTTCCGCGCGGCCGCGGCGCGCCGGCGAGGCACCCTGTGTCATGAATTCTGCGTCGCTGTGCCCGGCCCCGGCCAACGATTACGCCTGGGAGTGCGGGGAGTCGGCGAACTGAAGCTCAGCGGCATCCGGCTCACGAATGGTGCCGTCACCCTGCGGCCCCGCGATCGTGCGCTGGCCGGGACGCTGCGACTCGGCCGGCCTGCACCCACGCGTGGCCTGCCTGCGCTCGACTGGCAACGAAACCTCGACGAGGTCGTGGTGGAGTTCGATCCACCGCATGCGAGGTAAACGCTTCGCGCAGCGCCGGAGTCCGCACAGTCGTATTCGGCGGCGGCAGTATATAGCGGACCCGCCTGCTGTTACCGCTCTATATGAATCATATAGCTATATTATTCGCGATCCCGCTATATATAACCACACAGCGTAGCGGGCCAATTCTGAAACGTTCGGTCCGTCGCCGTTGCGATACACTCCTGATCGCCGACGAAGTCGTGCTTAGTGCACGACGGGTTTGAGGAATATCACGCGCGGCCGCCCGCCGTGGTCGATCTCCATGAAAAAACTTCCCAACGAGCCGGGGACGATTTTTGCCTTCACGGGTGTATTGATCGTCCGCGACCAGAACCGGTCATTTTCGGTGACCTGCCAGCGCTGGCCGTTGGCCAATATGAAAACCGTGCCCTTCTCCCACCCGCGGAACGGCGGCTCGATGGCGGTCTCAAGGACATCATATTCGATTTCTGTGCCGGGTTTGAGCAAAACTTTGGCGCGCTCGAGAAAGCTCTTCGAGTGGTTTTCCTTTTCGATGTCTGCCCGGGCCTGCTCTTTCGCCTCGGTGCGCACCGTTTGCTCGACCTCCGCGCGGACCTCCTGTTTGGCCTCGGCACGAATCTGCTTCTCGACCTCGGTCCGCACCTCCTGTTTCGCCTCCGCGCGTGCGTGAGTCCGAATCTCCTCGCGCGCCCGGTCTAGCTCGCCCGCTTTATATTGCGCGACCAGCGCGTCGAGCTTCGCCTGCTGCGCGGCGCTCAACTGGTCCAGCCCCGCGGCGGCGCGCTCTTCCGGAGTGAGCTTTCCGAGAAAGCCCTCGTCCGCGCGAAGCGGAAGTGTGACGCCGATCACGAGCACCACGCAGAGAAGCCAGATACGTTTCGGCATGGGGCATGATCGCGAAACCGCAGGCTGATCGGCAATTCGATTCCTGTCCTGACTTCTGCTTCTGGACAAAAAAAGAGGGCCGGAATAAATCCGGCCCTCGAGGCGAGACGCAGCGACCTGCTGGTCTAGTTAGAACTTGTAATTCGCTTCCAGCGTATATTGCCGGCCGATGGCTCCATATATCGCGGTGTCCACGTGCGTGTCGGTATTCGAAGGCGACGGCGGGCCGTAGCGATTGAACACGTTGTTCACATACAGCGAAACCGAGAGGCCCTTCAGATAGCCCAACTCGGAACCGAAGGCATAAGCCAACCGGGCGTCGAACTGGCCGTAGCTGCCGACCGGCGTGAGCGTGGTCAGATCCTGCACCGACGGGATGAACGTGTGTGCGATCAAGGCCTTCCAAGAGCCGCGGGTATATTCAAGCGTGGTGTAGGTGCGCCAGTCGGGAATCGTGCTGTAGTTTCCCGTGACGCTGTTGGAGTACTCCGTGTACGGGTCCGTAATCAGGTTTTTGATCTTATAATGGTTATAGATCGTCGCCGTGGTGTTGAAGTCGAACCGGCCAATATTATCAAACGCCTTTGTATAATTGATCCGAACATCAACGCCGTCGGTCTTGGTCCCGCCGAGATTGATATTGGTGTCAGACACATACGTGCTGTCCAACCCGATCGTGCTGATCTGTCCGGGAGCAGTGACGAGCGAGCCTTGTGTGAACCACTTCGGATCGTTGGAGGCGCCGAGGGGAGCGAGCCGCACCTTATTAGCATACGGTGAGGCGGCACCATAACGCTCGACGCTCGCAATGATGTTCGTCGCGCCAATCGTGCCGACGACATTATACTCGTTCACATGGAAGTAATCTGCGGTGAACGAAAGCCCGCGAACCTGCTTCGGCGAGTATACAAGTCCACCGGAGAAGTTCTCGGACGTCGACGGCCCAAGGGTAGGATTCGAGCCCGTCTGGCTGTGGCCCTGGCCGGCGAATGTTCCTGTCACGGCACCGGCGGCATTATAGCTGTTATATGTGGCGGTCGTGGTGAAGCCCTGATTCGCCGGTCCGAAAAGATCATACAATTTCGGCGCACGGAAACCGGTCGACCAGCTGGCGCGCAACGACAGTTGGTTATCCATCGGCTGCCAGCGGATATTATATTTCGGAGTCGTCGGCTTCTTGGTGTCGCTATACGCATCATGACGAACCTGGCCGTCGAGATTGAGCGAATAGGCGCCGGGAACGGTCATCGCAGGACTCGTGATCGGAATTGCGAGCTCGGCGAAAGCAGAATATACTTTGCGGGCAGAAACGAATGGCGTGATGGCAGTGCCACCGTTCCAGTCGAATGTATTCACATTGCTGTTCTTGTCGGCGTCGGCTGAGAGCGACTCACGATACAGCTGGCCACCGACCACGAGGTCGACGTCGCCCGCCGGCAGGGAGAACACCTTGCCGCTCGCCTTGCCGTCAATCGTCCAGAGCTTGCTGACTTGATTGACGTAGGCGGCGCCGAAAATGCCGGCCGTGTCCGTCGCGTAGGGAGCGGTCGACGAGAGATCGAGCGTGCCGGCAGCGATGTCGGCGACCAGCGCCGCGTTGTCGATCAGGTTCGGATTGTGGAAGTACTGGCGGACCTCGCCGTAATTCCCGGCGACTTCCCATTTCCAGCCCTCGAAGGTGCCTTTGAGTCCCGCCAGAAGCCCGAGCTGATTATTTGTCGTCTCATACAGACGCGGAAACAGGTAGAACCGGTTGCGGATCGTGATTGTGCTGGTCGTCGGATTGCCGACCGCACCCGGAGCGAGCGTCGCCGTGATCGGCTGCGCGTTCAGGCGATAATTGGTGTAGGTCTGCGACGCGAGCGTGCTGCCAAAGAATGAAATGTTGTCGTTGATCTTATGGTCAAACGCCGCCGTCACCGATTTCCGCTGGTCACCCGCCTGAAGCGTGCTTCCGTAGGGTCCCGCCAAGTTATAGAAAGGCTGGACCGCAGTGCTAGTGTAGGGGCCGCTATAAATTCCGTTTGCAACGAGGGTTGCGATTGGAGTAGATCCCGCCGGGGGCTTGGACAACGAGGGATTCAGGAAATAATAAGATCCCCCGATATTCAAAATACCGCCGAAGCTCGACGTACCGTAGCTGGGGCTTGCGAACGCCCGCTCCGACAAATAGAGAGGATCCGCTTTATACCATTCCGCCGCCACCGTGATGCTGGACTTCCCATCCGAAACACCGCCGGCGAGGCTCATCAAACGTTCCTCGAAATTACCCTTGTTGGGCGAAACGGAATATTTTCCGGTGAGAACAAATCCCTGCAAATCCGTTTTGAGGATGATGTTTACGACACCGGCGATGGCATCGGAACCATAGAGGGCCGATCCGCCGTCCTGCACGATTTCGATCCGCTCGACGGCGGAGATCGGAATCATATTCACGTCGACGAAGAGATTACCGCCCGTGCTCGCCACCGGGGAATACGGAAGCCGACGACCGTTCAGGAGCACTAAGGTCGGAAGATTTCGGAACGAGATTTCCGAGCCGCCGTTATTCTTGTTACCGCCGGTGTTCGCGTTATTCACGCCCAAGTTACCGTTGCCGGTAAACTGGGGGGCGGACTTGCGAAGCGCATCGAGCAGGCTGCCGACGCTACCAGTATCGTCGATGGCGGCCGCATCGATCGTCGATACCGGAATCGAAGGAGCGAGCGCCGACATCGGCAAATACGATCCGGTGACCTCGAACTTCTCGAGCTTGGTGGTGTCGGACGAAGAGTCGGCCATGGGGCTGGTGGTCGACTGAGCTACGCCGGTGTTCGCGAGGCTGATCGCTGTCAATAGAGACAGCGCTGCCGCAACATTCCGTTTACGGAGTTTGTTCATAGTTACTGTGGTGTGGTGTGTGTTAAGAGTTGAGAAATCGCTTCCTCTGTTGTGCTCTTAGCGTCGGACACGAGCAAATGCGGGGCCATCTAGCAACAAATTTGTTAAAGTGCTGTATCAACGCGGTGACTAGCTGTCCCAGCGCGACGAACCGCAGTTTTTCAATTTGCGTTTCCGGTAGTTATCAAAGCTAACGCAAGCGCCTCATTCGCAATGGGTTCATGCCGATCGCTTCGGCATTGCCCCTCTACTGCCGGTGATCTCGCATAATCTGTGTCACACGAGCCGGGTGCGACGCACCGCGAAGGTCGCGCGGAGCTCGGCCGGAACTTTCCGAACATTTATATACTAATATGCGTTTGATTTTCGCTGCACTGGTCGCCGGCTTTGTGGCGCCCCTCGCCCTCGCACAACGCAGTGCCACCAGCCTGTCAGCTCCGACGATCGACGCATTATTCTCAGAGCCCGAAATTCGCTCCGTCGAAATCGCGCCGGACGGCCAGCACCTCGCGTTTCTTTCACCGATTAAGGGCCGCGTCTCGGTCGTCCTGTTCGATCTGGCGACCGGCAAGGTGGAACTCCTGGCGCGAGCGGCCGACGAGAATATCAAAGCGTTTTTCTGGAAGGATAATGACACGGTCGTTTACGAGGGGGACATCGGGGGCAATGAGTCCTCGAGTATCCTGGCCATCAGCCTGCGTTCTCGGCGGATTACGCGGCTGGCGGAATCCTATCAGCCCAACGTCGATTCCGACGGCTTGTTCGCCGGCGTGATCGATCCTCTGAAATTCGTGCCCGGCAGCATCCTGGTCTACGGACGCAGCAGCTACGGCAGCGGCTACGTCGACCTCTCCTGGCTTAATATAAGGACCGGTGAACGCAAAAGCGTGCCCGGCGCCGACACCGACACATCCGGCTGGCTCGCGGATTCCAGCGGGCAGGTGCGCGCCCGTCTCCGCATCGCGGGCAATCGCCAATATCTCGACGTCGTTTCTCATGAGACCGGCCTCTTCCAGCCGATCGCGGATTGGTCGGGCGCGTTGGGCGTCTTCGGACAGGAGGCCACGCCTTTCCAGTTCAGCGCCGACGGCGAACTGCTGTATATAGCCAAGAAAAATCCCGGCCAGGGCAGCTCGCTTCACGCGTATAACACGCGGACGAGAAAGTGGGGCGACGCACTATATACAGTGCCGAACGGCGACATTCTCTCCGTGACGCTCTCGTGGGACCGCTCCCGGCTCCTTGCGCTGCGCTATATGGATGACCGCGTCCACACTCATTTCTTCGACGCGGAACGTGAGCACCTGCAGAAGCAGATCGACGCCTCGCTTCCGCCGGGATCTGAAAATACTATACGCAGTATCTCGCAGGACGGAAAACTCGTCGCGGTTGCTGCGACCAGCGACGTCGAACCCGGTATATACTATCTGCTGGATTTGCGCGCCAAGCCGCGCCTCGTGAAATTAGGCAGGGTCCTCCCGCAGGTTGACTCGGCGTCCCTGCTTCCAATGAAGCCGATCGAATATCATGCGCGGGACGGGCTGCTTATCCACGGGTATCTGACGTTGCCACGGCAGGCGGGCGCTGGCCGCGTTCCACTGATTATTAATCCACACGGAGGTCCGTTTGGGATTCGCGATGCCTGGGGCTTCAACCCGGAAGTACAATTGTTCGCCAGCCGCGGCTACGCGGTGCTTCAGCCGAATTATCGCGGCTCCGGCGGCTACGGCTTGAAATTCCTCCAAGCCGGAGCCCGCGAATGGGGCGGCAAAATGCAAGACGACCTGTCGGACGCGGTGAAGTGGGCCATCGACCAAGGCATCGCCGACCCGGACCGCGTCGCGATCGTCGGGGCGAGTTACGGCGGCTACGCGGCGCTCGCAGGCGTGACGTTCACCCCGGAGTTATATCGTTGCGCGGTGAATTACGTGGGTGTCTCGGACCTCACCATTATCGCCAGCCTCGGGAAACAGGGGCGATTCAACGAGCTTTTCGCCCATGACTGGGTCGGCGATCGCGACTTGATGGAAAAGAAATCGCCCGTGAATTTCGTCCAGAACATCCGCGTGCCGACGCTACACGCCTACGGCGAGAATGACCCCCGGGTGGATATCAAGAACTGGGACGAACTGCAACGGGAACTGAAACGCTACGGGAAGACTTACGAGTACCTGCACGAGGAAAACGAAGGCCACGGTTTCCGTAACGAGCCCGCGAGAATTCGATATTACCACGCGGTCGACGCCTTCCTGCAAAAAAACCTCGCCCCCGTGGGATACGTGAAAGTCGGTCCGGACCGCGTGATTGAGCCGGCGGCGAAAACCTCTTCTGCGCCTTAGCCGCCGCCGAGGCCTGCGTCGCGGTGATCCACTCGAACTCGCCGGCGCGCCCGAGCGGCCGGCCGGATGCCGCGGTATATAGCAGCGGTTCATCGGTGGGGTGATATTTCGAAGCGGAACACCGGCTATATGATTGGACATATATCGCCTATATATATTCCCGCGCGCCCTTCCTTGGGAACGGCGTGCGCCCGATACGTGGCGAGGTGGTCGCCTCCTCGCAACGACGCGTTCCGGGCCACCGGCTTGCAAAGCCGCCCGGCCTTGCCCTCGTAGTGGCATGTCTGAAATTGCGGAGATTCTGCGGGCGCTTCCGCCCGCCGGCCGCGGCCCCGCGGTCCTGGCGACGCTCGTCAGCGTCGCCGGATCGTCCTATCGCCGACCCGGCGCGCGTCTCCTGGTGTACGGAGATGCCCGGGTGGGATCGATCAGCGGCGGCTGTCTCGAGGAGGATATATTGGCCCGCACTCACACCGTCGCCGCGTCTGGCAAGGCGGAACTCATCACCTACGACACCTCGTCGGAAAACGATCTCCTGTGGGGCGTCGGCACCGGGTGCCACGGCGTCGTCCAGGTGCTGCTCGAACGCATCCCTGTTCATATATCGTGGGTGGAGGCGCTGCGCGCGAATCTGGCGGCCCGGCTCCCGACGGAACTGGCGGTGGTTTGGGAAAGCGCCGACGCGTCTGAACTCGGAACGCTGCTCGCCGACGCCTCGCTCGTTCCTGCCGGGCGAAAGATTTTTCGCGAGGTCATCGCCCCGCCGCCGGCGCTGACTATATTTGGCGCTGGGGATGACGCTCGCCCGCTGGCGCGCATGGCCAAGGCACTCGGATGGCGGGTCGCCCTCGCTGATCCGCGAGCCGCGTATGCGACGACCGCACGGTTTGAAATGGCCGACGAGATTTTCGTCGGACCTGCCGACCAACTCGTGCAACAATCGCGCGTTGCACCCGGCTCCCTCGCCGTCGTGATGACGCATCACTATATACACGATCGCCCGATCCTGCGCGACCTGATGCCCCTTCAACTCGCCTACCTCGGAATCCTCGGTCCAAAAAAACGCTCCGAGCGTATCCTGAACGATCTCGGCGTTCCGCTCGGCGGGGCCCAGGGACAGCCCGCTCGTCCCGTCGTGCACGCGCCGGTGGGCCTCGATTTGGGTGGCGACGATCCGCCGCGCGTTGCGCTGTCAATTCTCGCCGAAATGCAGGCGACGCTAGCGGGCCGCGACGCGCGACCGCTCCGCGAACGGCTGGGCCCCATCCATGGTTAATCTAGCGGCGCCGCCATTTCGGTTTGGCGTCGTCGTTCTCGCGGCCGGCGCATCGACCCGCATGGGACAGCCCAAGCAGCTTCTGCCCGTCGAGGGTCAACCGCTCCTTGTCCGCGCCGCGGAGGCGGCTCTCGAATCCGCCGCGTGGCCCGTGATCGTCGTTGTTGGGGCGAACCATGAACTGATCCGGCCCGTGCTCGCCCGGCTGCCGGTCCTGATCGCACACAATCCCGATTGGTCGGAAGGAATGGCGTCATCCATTCGCCGCGGCGTCGAAACGCTGCGTCAGTTTTCGCGCGCCACCGACGCACTGGTCGTCGCCCTCTGCGACCAGCCGGCTTTTTCCGCGGCCACCATTCGCCAGCTGTGCGAGCGCCAGCAACACACCCGGGCCGCCATCGTTGCGGCACAATATAGTGGTCGCCGCGGCGCGCCGGCGCTCTTCCTGCGCTCGCAGTTTTCCGCGCTCGCCGCGCTCCACGGCGAAAACGGCGCGCGCCCACTCCTCGCCGGGCCGGAGGTAGCAACGGTCGATCTGCCCGAGTTAGCCCAAGACCTGGACACGCCCGAGGAGTACGCCGCGTTCACGCAACGCTGATCCCGCGTCGCTGGTACGCGGTCAGGCGTCCGCTCCACGAGGTACCCAGCCAATATATATCTGCATACCAGTATATATGTCCGTGTGCTGAATGCGGCGCGGGCGCGTTGCGGTCGGCGGGGCCACGCGCTCGGAAAAGCGGGCGTGAGGCCCGGATACATCGCTCTATACTCGACGGTCGCGCGACCCGAGGTGCGGCACCCGATGGCCAAAATATATATGAATATATACTTGCGGCGCCGGCCCGCGCGCGCCGCCCGCCAGGCCGCGTTTACAACCGCGCCTGAAGCTCCCGGGCTCGGGCGAGCGCCGTTTCGATGTCGGCATCCCGCACGGTGAAATGCCCCATCTTCCGCCCGGGCCGAGGCTCGGCCTTCCCATAGAGATGCAGCCGCACCCGCGGTGCGGCGAGCAACGCAGGCCAGTTCGGCTCCTGAATGCGACCGCGCTCGGCCGCGGTCCACGCATCGCCGAGTATATTGGCCATTACCGTCGGTTGTCGCGCTCCGGCCTCCCCGAGCGGGAGTCCGCAGATCGCGCGAATGTGCTGCTCAAATTGACTCGTCTCTGCTCCATCCAGAGACCAGTGACCCGAGTTGTGCGGGCGCGGCGCGAGCTCGTTGATCAACAGGTCTCCCTCGGCCGTCAGGAAGAACTCCACCGCGAGTAGACCCACCACGCCGAGCGCATCTGCGACGCGCGTCGCGAGCACGCGCGCGGCTTCGCTCACGGCCGGCGAAAATCTCCCGGGTGCGATCGAGACCTCGAGGATGTGCCGCTGATGTATATTCTCGGCCGGCGGAAAAGCCCGGCTCGAGCCATCGACCCCGCGGGCCACGATTACGGAAAGTTCACTGACGAACTCACACCATTTTTCCACGACGCATCGGCGCCCACGAAAAATCGCGACTGCCTGCTCCAGGTCGAGCGCACTGGTGATCTTCATCTGGCCTTTGCCGTCGTAACCGAAGTCCGCAGTCTTCACGACGCATGGTTGGCCAACCACGGCCACGGCCGATGCGATATCTCCGTCGAGGGCCTCCGCGTATGCAACATGCGGGAACTGCTTCGCCTTTAGCCACGATTTTTCCCGCTGCCGATTCTGGCATATATATAATACATCGGCGCCAGGCCTCAACGGCACGCGGCCGGCGAGTGCCTGCAACGGGGCCGCCGCTATATTCTCGAATTCATACGTGACCACGTCGACCGTGCGCGCGAATTCCACGAGCGCGTCGATATCATCGTAAGACGCGTTGAACTCCCTAGCCGCAACCGCCGCCGCCGGGCCGTCCGGCTCCGGGTCGTAAACATGCACGCGATAGCCCAGCGTTTGCGCAGCCTGCGCCAGCATGCGGCCGAGCTGCCCGCCACCGAGGATGCCGATCGTTTTTCCCGGCAGGATCACGGCAGACGCGCGCGGAGAACTTTCTCCGTCTGTTGCGTGCGAAATTTCCGCCAGGCGCGCTGCGTGGCGCGATCGCTCTGCGCCAGCAACGCCGCGGCAAAGAGCGCCGCGTTGATTGCCCCCGCCTTCCCAATCGCGAACGTCGCGACCGGGATCCCGCCGGGCATCTGCGCGATCGAAAGCAGAGAATCCAATCCGCGCAGCGATTTCGATTCCACCGGCACGCCCAGCACCGGCAGCGTCGTCAACGAGGCCACCATGCCCGGGAGGTGCGCCGCCCCACCGGCCCCCGCAATGATCAGCTTGAGCCCCCGGCCCTCCGCTTTTTCGGCGTAAGCCACCATGGCCTTCGGCGTCCGATGGGCCGAAACCACCCGCTGCTCGAACGGCACCCCGAGCGATTTCAGCGTCTCCGCCGCGTGCTGCATCGTCTCCCAATCGGACGTGCTGCCCATGATGATACCAACGAGCGGTGAAGCTTCTGCCATGTGCTCCGAGGGTGGAGCGCCGCCTCGTGTTGCCAACCCCGAATTACCGAGGGACTCGCGACCTCGCTGACTCAGACCAGCGAGACGCCCCGCGGCGCACGCACCACCGTCGTGCCCGCGATTTTGTCATGCCAGGATTGCTTCTGGTCATCGAACGCCACCCAGATGAAACCCAGCCCTAAAATCGCGATCGAGAGGAAGCAGCCAAGCGCCCGAACCGTGGTCGTCGGCCAATCCAGCGGTCGGCCATCGAGACGCACCACGCGCAGCCCGCAGATGATTCCGCCGACCGTGGAATCCTTCAACTTCCACATGACCGCTCCATAGATAGCGAGGGCAAGTGGAAGCAAGTGCGGCTTCTGGAGCATGGCCAGCACCATCCCGCCCAATATGAAGTCGATCAGCAGGGCCGCAGTGCGGATCCAAAAACCCGCGACGTCCCCGACCCCCGGGACCGGCGGCGGCACGCGCAAGGATATATCCGGCGCCACGGCCGTGGCGGTCGCAGCAGAAGCCATTCCCGCCGACGAGGGGATCACACCGTGCGGCCCCGCGGGATTCGCAGGGGACCCCGCAGCTGCGACGCCCGGCGCTGCCGCTGCGGCAGCCGCCGCCGGAGCGTTGTATATAGGCGCAGCCGGCGGCGCATGATATATCGGAGCGGCGGCCGGCGCATTGTATATAGCCGCGGGTGTCGGGGCGGTCTTCGGTCCCGAGAACAGGGCGGTCATCGCGCAACCCAGGCCGAGACCCCCGAGCAGCAGCCACAGCGCGAGCCCGACGACTGGCACGAGATAAAGCAAAGTGAACAGGAGTCCGCCCAGCAGCACCGCCGCGACCAACGGCGCGCGCCCGTCCACGATCCGCCGTCCGATCCAACCATATATAGCGGCCTTGCCGAAGAGGACCGCGACAATGACGGCGACGGGCAGCACGAGCAGCGCAACCGGGATTCCGATGAGCGTCACGCACAGTAATATAAACAGGACCGGCAGAGCGAGCGTGGTGAGCAGCGCGGAAATCACGACGGCGAGCGGGCGGGTTGCGAGTATATTTCCCGTGCGGACGATCCCCACGGGAAACATCAACGCGAGCAGCGCGTAAAATCCCAAGAGGCAGGCCGTCATGACCCACAGCCAGCTCAGGCCCGGCGCCACCGCGAGCGGCCGGCCGAGCTTGAGTCCGTTTCTCCACCACGAGGTTGCGGGAAGCCCGATGTGCACGCCTGAGCCGGCCGTCTTCTGGATCAGCCGCCCCTCGATCACCGCACCCGGCGCGCGAATCACGTCGCCGCCCACGGAAACCACATCTCCGAGCACATGCGCGTGCGGCCCGAGCCTGACATCGCTGAGGACGCTGACAACATTCCCATTCACCACGCCGTTGACGATCATGTCACCCAGCACGGAAACGGCATCGTCGGCGACTTCGCCGTCGATAATCACGTCGGACAGCACGCCGACCGCGGACCCGGCGACCTTTTCGTCGGCGAGGACGTGAGTCTCGCCCATCACGCTGACGCGATCCTGATCGCGCGAATTGCGTCTCACGCGACGGACGCGGCCGGCGGGATGCGCTGGCGACGCGAGAGACCCCGTCCCGTTGTCAGGCGAGTCCCCGTCGACACGCACCATATTCGCCGATTCGCCGGTCGCCGTGGCGGCTGCGCCCGTCGAGCCGGCGGGCGTCGGAGAGGGCGCGCCGACGGCCGGCGTGGGAGCGGCGGGCGCCGCGGGCGCGCTGGTCTCCTGCGCCCCGCCCGCGGCGACCGCTATATACAGCAGGGCCGGCAGCAGGATCCGAAGCGGGCGTGATACCGATTTCATCATACTCAGTAGACTATATAGAGAACGCGGGGTTGGATCTGGATCGGGTATGATATATATATATTAATATATATACGCTTCAGCGCGGGGCCGCGAAGGCGCGGTAAGCGGCCGCTCCGGCGCCCAGCAGCGCCGCGTAGGCCAGGGCCAGCGCGCCGGCGCCACCGTACAGCCAAATCGGCGGCACGCTCGCGAACAACGCCGAGCCCACACTGGCCATGCCCTCCGCAGTGGTGCGAAGCAGGGAAATCCACTCGAGGCGTCCCACGATCTCGCCCGCGATCCGCGGGATCGCGCTGTGGCCGGTGATCGAGAACAGCCCGGCGACGATGCCGGCAGCCGTTGCGGCGGATATAATAAAGAACGCCTGCCGCACGACAGTGGGCCAGGCGGTATATGATTTTTTCCACCACGGCAGCGCCGCCAGGCGAGCGATCTCGGCCAACACGCGGGCTTCCAGCGTGGACGGGGCGCGACGCGCCGGCAGTTCGCGAAGGGCGCGGCTGACGAATCGCTCCAGGGGATCGTTGGGATCGGAAGCCGGATTCATGAAGCGGAAGGATTGAGGTTTTCGTGCGAGGCGCCGCTGCGGGCGAGGATGCCGGCAAGCGCCGCGCGGGCCCGCAGAATATCGGTTTTCACCTTGGCGAGCGAGACGCCCAGTTTTTTCGCGATTTCGTCATACGAGAGATCCTCGAAATGATATAGGACGAGCGGGATGCGCTGGCGTTCCGGCAGTTCGCCTAATGCGCGCTCCACCCACTCCCGCCGCTCACCCAGGTCGACGCCGGTGAAAAAATTATCGGGCGCGGCGAATTCGACCTCGGGCGCGTCGCTGTCCTCGTTATCCTCGCGGCGCATTTCCGAAAAAAACCGCCAGCGCTTCCGGTAACGCGAGAGGTGATTGAGCGAAAGATTCGTCGCCACCGTCTTGAGCCAACCGCCCGCGCTGGGGCTGCTTCGCAGCATCTCGAAGTTTTGATAAGCCTTGAGAAACACCTCCTGAGAGATGTCCTCGGCCTGAGCCTCGTTGCTCGTCAGTCGCACGGCAGTCGAGAATACCATATCTTGGTAAGCGCGCATGAAGGTCGTGAAATCGGCCGAAGCGCTCAGCCCCGAAGGTGGTGATTGCACTGGTGGGTCATCGTTCATGTGCAGAACACCGGCCAATGCGGAAAGTCGCAGAAATGTTAGTGAGCGGCATTTCGAGCCCCGGCGAGCGAAACCGCTGTCATTCAAGCCGCCGCAGACCGCTCCCGCACGAGGCACCTTGCAACGAAGCTGGGCAAAGCGAGAATGCCCATCTCCCATGACGCACCCGAATTTTTCGGAGCCGGACGCGACTCTCGAGGCGGCGATCCGGCAGCGCGGCGAGCAGCTACTCGCGTTAATGGATGCATCGCCCGTGCCGGGAATTTTTTCCCAGAAGGGCGCCTATGCCCGCGTTATGGAATGGTCGATCAAAGATCCCGCGTTCAAGACGCAGCTCTTCCGATTTGTCGACGTGCTGCCCTCACTCACGTCGTCTGCCGACGTCGTCCGTCACCTCCAGGAATATCTCGGTGATCGCGCCGTCGGCCTGAATCCCGCTCTGAAAGCCGGTTTGGCGGCATCGCGCTTTGCACCGGCTCTGGTCGCCGGGCCGGTGAGGGCCAACGTCGCCGCGATGGCCGCTCAATTTGTCGCCGGCGAAACACCCGCCGACCTCGTGAAACAATTCCGCCGGAACACCGCGCGCGGCCTCGCGACCACCATCGACCTCCTCGGGGAAACCGTTGTGAGCGAACGCGAGGCCGATGGTTTTCTCGCGCGCAACCTCGACGTCCTCGACACCGTGGCTCGCGCGATCGCAGAAGAGCCCGCGCCCGGCTTCAGCGATCTCGGCGTGAACGGTCCCCTGCCGCGGCTGAACCTGTCGGTGAAGATCTCCGCTCTGACGCCGGAAATACATCCCGCCGATCCGGAAAATTCCTTGCCAGCGCTCAAGCGGCGGCTGCGACCGATCCTGCGTCGCGCCGCGGAAGTCGGCGCGCTGATCAACTTCGACATGGAAAGTTACAAGCTGAAGGACCTCACCTTCCGCCTGTTCAAATCCAT
This sequence comes from uncultured Verrucomicrobiae bacterium, assembly GCA_963800005.1. Taxonomy (GTDB): domain Bacteria; phylum Verrucomicrobiota; class Verrucomicrobiia; order Opitutales; family Opitutaceae; genus CAWCZH01. The sequence continues at coordinate 908,678 of CAWCZH010000006.1, read as the reverse complement.
CCTCGAGGAACCCGAGTTTCATATAGCGCCGGCGATGGGCATCGCCGTGCAGGCGTATTTGCGTGACGCGGAACGCGACCTCCGCGAGCTCGTTGCTTGGGCCCGGGCGCGCGGGCGGCCGATCAGCGTCCGCCTCGTCAAGGGTGCCTATTGGGACTATGAAACGGTGCTCGCACAGCAACGCGGCTGGCCGATTCCCGTCTGGCAGCACAAGGCGGAGTCGGACGCGAACTATGAAAAGCTTTCCGATTACCTCCTGGAGAACTGCGACGTGGTCACGCCGAATTTCGCGACGCACAACGTGCGCTCGGTGGCGCATGCCATTGCCCGCGCGGAGCAGCGGCGGATCGATCCGCGGCTATATGAATTTCAGGCGCTCTATGGAATGGCGGACGAGCTGAAGCTGGCGCTGCGGCAGAGCGGGTTTCGAGTGCGCGAGTATTGCGCGATCGGCGAGCTCCTGCCTGGCATGGCCTACCTCGTGCGCCGCCTCCTCGAGAACACGAGCAACGAGGGGTTTCTGCGGCTGAAAAATCTCGGCGAGGCGACCCGGGCCGAGTTGTTGCGCAATCCAGTCGACTCGCTGCCGGCCGCGCCGGCGGGAGCCGCACCCGATCCCGCCACGTCAGCCTTTCGCAATGCGCCCAATACCGATTATGGAATTCCGAATAGCCGGGCCGACCTGCAAACAGCTCTGGAAGCCGCTTCCAAGGCGATGGGGAAAAAGTGGCCGCTCGTGATCGGCGGGAAAAAAATATATACGAAGGAGTGGGAGCCCTCGCTCAATCCGGCGCGTCCCAGCCAGGTGCTGGGTTCCTGGGCTCGCGCGACGATTACTGACGCCGAGGATGCCCTCGCTGCAGCGCGCGCGGCGCAGCCGGCATGGGCCGCGCGCCCGGCTGACGAACGCGCGGGATTTCTCCAGCGCGTTGCTGCCCGCCTCGAGGAACAGCGCCCGACCCTGAACGCTTTGCTGATCCTCGAAGCGGGCAAACCGTGGCTCGAGGCCGACGGTGATGTCAGTGAGGCGATCGACTTCTGCCGCTATTATGCCGCGGAAATGCGCCGGCTCGATCGCCCCACCGTCACCCAGGCCGTGCCCGGGGAACGCTGTATACAGCGATGGACGCCCCGCGGCACGGGAGTCGTGATCGCGCCCTGGAATTTTCCCCTCGCGATCCTCTGCGGCATGACCGTCGCGCCCGTGGTCGCCGGCAACACCGTCGTGCTCAAGCCGGCGGAGCAGACGTCGCTGATCGCCGCCGCTTTCATGGACGCCATGATCGACGCCGGTCTGCCGCCGGGCGTCGTGAATTTTCTTCCCGGCTTCGGCGAGGAGGTCGGCGCGCACCTCGTGGCGCATCCCCAGGTCGACTATATAGCGTTCACCGGCTCGCGCGCGGTGGGCTTAAAGATTTGGGAGACCGCCGCGCACACCGGGCCCGGGCAGAAGCACCTGAAAAAAGTGGTCTGCGAGATGGGCGGAAAAAATCCGCTGATCATCGACACCGATGCCGATCTCGATGAGGCAATCCCCGCGGTGCTCGCCAGCGCGTTCGGCTTCGCCGGACAAAAATGCTCCGCGCTGTCGCGTCTCATCGTCCTCGAGGACATATATGAAAAGTTTGTCCCGCGCCTGCTCGAGGCCGCGGCCGCGCTGCCCGTGGGCGATCCGAGCGTGCCCTCGACCGTCGTCGGGCCGGTGATCGATGGTGAGGCGCAAAAGAAAATCCTCGGGATCATCGAACAGGGCCGGCGCGAAGCGAAACTGGCGTGGCAGGGATCTGCGCCAGCGACCGGCTATTTTGTGCCGCCGACCATTTTTGTCGACGCCAAGCCGACGCACGCCATCGCGCGAGACGAGATCTTCGGACCCGTCCTCGTCATCCTTCGCGTCCGCGATCTCGACGAGGCGTTCGCCGTGGCTAACGACAGCGATTACGCCCTCACGGGTGGCATTTTCTCCCGAAGCCCGTCGGCGCTTGAACGGGCGGAGCGCGAGCTCGAATGCGGGAATATATATCTCAACCGTGGCATCACGGGCGCAATCGTCGAGCGGCACCCCTTCGGCGGCTTCAAGCTGAGTGGCGGCGGCACGAAAGCGGGCGGTCCCGGTTACCTCGAGAACTTCTTATATCCGCGCGTCATCGTCGAAAATACGCTGCGCCGCGGCTTCACTCCGGCGGAGTCGGCGCCGATTATATAGCGTATATACAGGCCGCAGGCTGGCGGCTGTCACCGCCAGCGGACGACGATCGAGCCGTGATTCCGCACGCGCCGGATTGCCCACGGGCGCCACTGCAGCACAACATCCCGGATACCGAAGCCCAGCGTCCAGATCGCCGCGGCCAGAACCGGCCAAGCTCCCCGCGACAACGCCAACGGCCGATCGAATCCCACGACCGTCAACGCGACTCCAACCAGTATACTGGTGAGGCCCAAAGTGGATTCGAGGCACATACAGTGTGCCTCCTCGAGTGCCGCCGGGTGTTTTTGCCGACGCTGCTCGTGCCTGAGCCAGAGGTCGCGGACAAAACCCTGGAGCAGCAACAGAATCGCGCTGACCGCCACGAGTGAGCCGATCGCGACGGTCCGCGGCAGACGGGCGTCGAGGAGCGCGAGGACCACGGTCGCAGCAGCAACTAATCCGATTTCAACGCGTTGCCGAAGCGGGGGCATCGCAGGTTTGAGGCCGCCGGCGGAAAAAAATTCCCTTGAACCAAAGTATACAGACGCCGGCCAGGGGCGCTATAGTTCAATCCACCTATATATTGCGCCGACGCCCTAAAAATCGATCGCCTTGAGCGGCCCGATCTTCACGCCGAAACGGTCCGCGTACGGCTTCACGCGCTTGAAATCCTGCCGGGTCAAATCGTAGCTGCGGCCGATCGGCACAAAGGCGATCGTCCCCGCGCCGCCCCCATGAATCATCGTGATCGTCGGCGCGAATTTCGGATCGACGGTAGCGAAGTTCAGACGCCCCTCGCCCGATTTTATCTTCACGACGAGCGCAGCGCGAAGAGCTGCCCGCAGCTGCACATCAATATGTTCGAACGCGTGGCTCGCCTTGCTCACGCGTACGGTCACGCGAAATTTCTCGGGCGGGAAACGCGTGTTGTTCTCCTTCTTGAGCGGCACTTCATAGCTGATTCCGGTGGCATCCTCGCTCACGACGAACGCGCGGCCCAAATCCATCAGTTCGCCGAGGGTCATGCGGACGGGTTCCGCGCCCTCTTTTTCGGCCTTGGCCAGCTCCTGCCCCACTCGCTCGCCCTGCCGCTGGAACTTCCGAATCTCGCCGGCCGTCGGCGCGCGACCGTCTATATTCAACGGAGTATATAACTCCGAATAGGGTTTCGACGGGTCGACGCGCAGGACGGTCTCGTTGATGAGGCGGCCTTTGCCGTCCCGCTCGACGATGGTCTGTGTATAGGCCCAGTGGTTGAGATCACCGACGACTTTATCGAGGGCGTCGTTCAGCAGCACAGGCACCTCTGCCCGGATGGGCAGGGTCAGCAGCAACAGAAAGAGACAGCAACGGCGAAGCACGGTGAAGCGACGATGGTCACCCACGTTGCAGGAATTGTTCCGCAACGCCGGGGACCACGAGGGCCGAGATTACATCCGGCAGATCAACAACTCCCGCTCGTAAACCATCTCCTTCGGCAGGCGGTCGTGCAGGTCGAGGAACAGCTCCTCATGACCCATGACCTCCGTGCGCCATGCCGCGCGGTCGAAGTTCTGCAGCGCATCGAATTGCGCCTTCGGGAAATTCGCGCCCGTCCAGTCTATATCCTCGTAGCGCGGCACCCAGCCGATGGGCGTTTCCTTCGCCAGCGCCCGGCCCCGACCGCGGTCCACGATCCACTTCAACACGCGCATGTTTTCCGAAAAACCCGGCCACATGAACTTGCCGTCAGCATCCTTGCGGAACCAGTTCACGTGAAAAATGCGGGGCGTCTCGCTCAGCTTTTTCTGCATCGAGATCCAATGGCGGAAATAATCCCCCATATGATATCCGCAGAACGGCAGCATCGCCATCGGGTCGCGGCGCACCTTGCCCACCGTGCCCGCGGCCGCCGCGGTCATCTCCGACCCCATCGTCGCCCCAGTATATACTCCGGCACTCCAGTTGAACGCTTGATATACCAGCGGCATCGTCGTCGCTCGGCGTCCGCCAAAGATGATCGCGCTCAACGGCACGCCCTCCGGCTTCTCCCAATCCGCGTCGATGGTCGGGCACTGTGACGCCGGCGCCGTGAAACGCGCGTTCGGATGCGCCGCCTTCGCTCCGGTCGTCTTCCCGATCTCGGGGGTCCACGGCTTGCCCTGCCAATCCGTCAGCTGCGCCGGCGGCTGATCGGTCATGCCCTCCCACCACACGCCGCCCTCGGGCGTCAGCGCGACGTTCGTGAAAATCGTATTCTTCGCCAGCGTCGCCATCGCGTTCGGGTTCGTCTTCATCGACGTCCCCGGCGCCACGCCGAAGAAACCGGACTCCGGATTGATGGCATGCAAGCGCCCACTTGCATCGGGCTTGATCCACGCTATATCATCGCCAACCGTCCAGATTTTCCAGCCCTTCTCCTGAAACGCCGGGGGCGGGATCAGCATCGCAAAGTTCGTTTTGCCGCAGGCACTCGGAAACGCCGCCGCGACATACGTCTTCTCCCCGGTCGGGCTCTCCACGCCGAGGATCAACATGTGCTCAGCCATCCAGCCCTCGTCGCGCGCCATGTTCGACGCGATGCGCAGCGCGAAACACTTTTTTCCGAGCAGCGCGTTGCCGCCATAGCCCGAGCCATAGCTCCAGATCTCCCGCGTCTCGGGGAAATGCACTATATACTTTTCCGGATTGCACGGCCACGGTACGTCCGCCTGGCCTGGCTTGAGCGGCGCGCCGACCGAATGGAGGCAAGGGACGACGCGCTTTTCCGCCTTGTCGATCTCCCGATAAACCGGGAGGCCGATGCGCGCCATGATCCGCATGTTCACCACCACGTACGGCGAGTCGGTCAGCTCGACGCCGATCTGCGACATCGGCGAACCGATCGGCCCCATGCTATACGGCAGAACATACATCGTCCGGCCTGCCATGCAGCCGGAGAAAAGCGTGCGGAGCTTCTTCCGCATCTCGTACGGATTTTCCCAGTTGTTGGTCGGCCCGGCACTGTCTTTCGAGAGTGAGCAGATAAAGGTCCGATCCTCGACGCGGGCCACGTCGTTGGCATCGGATCGCGCGTAATAGCAATTCGGCCAGAGCTTCTCGTTCAGCTTGATAAAGGTGCCACCCGCCACGAGCAGCGCGCACAACGCATCGTTCTCCTCCTGCGATCCATCAATCCACTGCACATTCGCCGGCTGGCAAAGCTCCACCATCTTCTCGATCCAGCGGAGAAGATGTTTGTTTTCGCTCAGAGGCTTGGTCGACGGACTCTTTTTCATGGGGGAAGAAGTGGAGCCCAGCTCACGCGGGGAGTAAACGGGAAATCCCGGCAAACCCCGGTGGAAGAAGTAAATTTGTGCCCGGCATTAGGCCCAAATTCCCGCCCCACCGGGAGCATCGCCTCAGAATTTTTTCGTCAACTGGACGCCCCACGCCAGGCCACGAGCGAGATTGTTGTACACCGCGGGGTCGTAGCCGCGCGAGTCACTCGAGAGCGGCGGCTTTTCGTTGAGCACGTTGTCCACCGCCACCCGCAGTTCGGTGTCGTTCAGGTAACGGTTCGCGAACGCGAACCGATAGCTCACGAAGACATTATAAGTTTTCGTGTCATGCACTGTATAGCGATAGGAATAGGCACCGTTCGTGAAGACTTTTGATATATACGCCGGCGAACCCAGCGATTCCGCGATCGCCTGCGTCGTCGTGGCATTCGAGTCACTATAGCGCCCTATATAATACATGCCGACACCCGCGCCCCACTGCTTGCGCTTCCAGCTAAGCGTCGATGTCCCGCGCCAGCGCGGATCCGCCCCACCGACCGTCGAAACATTCGTGCCCAACAACTCGGTCCGCTGCGCGCCGGCAGCATTATATGCGTGGAAATCATTCAACCGCGTCCAGTTGGTATCGAACACGAAATTGCCCAGCACCCAGACCGGGAACCGGTAGTTCATTCCGAAATCGAAGCCGCCCACGAACTGCGACGCTTTATTGAAGTAAGTCGTGCGTATATAGTCGATCGCGCCGACGACTGCCCGCTGGTTGCCGGGCACCTGCGTCGCATTGTAGGCCGCGAAAAAATCGCGGTCGGCCTGCGTGACCGGCAGGCGCACGATCGACGGGTCGCCTTTATAGTTGGCCGTGCCGGAGCCGAGATCGATGGCGTTGATACTTTGTCCCGCCGCGAGCGCCGCAGCCGTGGCCGCTTGCAACGCCGCCGTGTCGTCGGCGACGGAACCCGAGGCCGCGATCACATTGTGCTGCGCGATCTCCCAATAATCCACGGAGAACGACAGCCCATGCACGTGCGGCACTTCCACCACGACACCCGCGGATTTCCCCTTGGAGGTCTCCGGCTTCAGGTTGCGATTTCCGGACGCCACCGAGCGCCGGTTCGACGGCCCATCCGTCGGCAGTCCCGTCACCGCACTCCGATAGGTATCGGTGCTTCCAGTCACGGTGCGGATCAGTGTGCCCGTGAAAAGCTCGGCGAGGTTCGGCGCATGAAAACCCTCGTTATAGGAACCACGAACCATGATCCAGTCGAACGGCTTCCAGTTCGCGCCGTACTTCGGCTTCGTCGTCGAACCGAAATCGGTATAGCTCTCGTAGCGCGCCGACGCGGAAAGTTCGAATGAGCGCACCAGCGGCAGCGTGAAGTCGTGCCCGACGAGCGGGACCACCGTTTCCGCATACGCCGCGGCCACGTGACGATTTCCGTGCGTGTCCGAGTTCGGCGAGAATCCCAGAAAATCGTCCGAGGTCGGATCGAGCCCGGAACTCGGCGGATTCAAACCGGCGTACGGCGGACGATAATCGTCGAACGCCTCATAACGAAACTCGCCGCCGACCGCCCCGCCGATTTTATTTCCGCCCCACAGCGTCAACACATCGCCCGATGTATGAAAATCACCGCTGCCCAGTTTCGTGATGCCGTTGCGCACGAACTGCGACGAGAACGTCGAGATGACACTGGCAGGGTTCTTATAGGGACCGGTCACAACCAGCGTGCCGTTCTGCACCGCAAACGTCCGGGTGAACGGATTGAAGGCTTTCGCCGGGTCCGTCTGGTTGATCGCATTTATGAACAGGCTTTTGCGGCTCGGACCGGCTTCATATTCGATCACCCGGGCCGCTGAATAGAGCAACGCGGCTTCCCACGTCCAGGAGCCGAGGAGCTTCCCACGCAGCCCGGCCACGCCTCTATATACCGAGTCCGTGACGGTATCGACGCGATTCGGCAAATCAGTGAAACGCTTGTTCGTGATCACCACGGCGGAGGGCGTACCGGTCAGTCGCGCCGAGCCATCGGCGTTGGGCGCGCCGGTTGGCGACCAAAAATTATTTCCGAACGGATTGAAGGGATTCGTCACCGGCACGATTATATTACCATCCGTCGAGGCCGTGACTCCGTCCGGCTCACGATCCGTCACGGAGCGCGCTTGATATAGGCTCGCCTCGGTAAAGACGGTGACCCGCGGATTGAGATCATATTCGGAATTCAGGAAGACGTTCAGCCGCTTCGACTCCGGCTGGATCACACGGTAGCTGTTGTTATTCCAATAATAATCATGCGTGACGCCGGCCCGGCTGGGCGTGGTGGTTTGAAACCCGACGGCGCCACCGCCGGTGGGCACGAGGTAAAATTGCCCGGAAGTCGCCACGAGCGTGGACGGGATTCCAGCGGATCGGGCCGCCGTGAACGTGCCGTCCGCGGCGACGGTGCCGAGCGAGAAATTTCCATATTCACTTGTCGCCGAACGGAGGTTGAAGGTCGTGTTCGTCGGCGTGTTCCACGGTGCCGGGGCGCGGCCGCTGTTGTCCGCGTCCGCCGCGAACGGCCGGTCGCGCACGAGCATCGCCGCCCGGTCGTAGAAATCCGCGGTCACCATCACGTGGCCCTTGCCCTGCGCGAAACGCAGCCCCTCGGTGGCCGTCGCTCTATATTCCTTCCCATCCGCCAGGTGCGTCTGCCCGAATCGCACCGCGAGCTCCGTCCCGGTGAAGTTGTGCTGCATGATATAGTTGATCACGCCCGCCACCGCGTCGGTGCCATATATAGAGGACGCGCCGTCGCGCAGCACGTCGATCTGCTCGATGCCGCGATTCGGCAGTTGGTTGACGTTGACCGAAAGCGCGGGCACGCCGGCTTCCGTTTGGCTGATCGGATGAGGAGCCAGACGGCGCCCATCCAGCAGCAAAAGTGTATTGCCGGAGGGCAACCCGCGCAGGGACACGGTGGCGTTGTCGCCACGCGCAGTCGCGCCGAGCGTCGCGGTTTCATTGCCCGGAAGACCCGTGACCTCGGGCAAAGCGGTGAGCAAATCCGAGGGCTGCGCGGCATCCCGTATATCAAGATCCGTCATCGTGAGCACGGTGACGGGCAGCACTTTTTCCACGTCGAGACGGCGGATATTCGTTCCCGTGACCGCAAATTCCGCGAGCCGCACCGGCTGGTCCGGGGTTGAGGTTGTATCGGCCGCGGGCTGAGTGCCGGGAGCCGGAGTCGTCTGGGCGGATACGCGGGACGCGGCCCCGAGGAACACGAATAAGAGCACGCGGACCAGGCGCGGAGAGGTAAGAAAGCAAGACTTCATATAGCAGGTGGGGTTGATTCAGTAGTTCGAAAATTTACTCCGTTTACTCCGGGAGCAGCGACGGCAGCGCGAACGGCGCCATCCCGGCGTCCGAGTGGCCGATGCCCGGCGCCGTCGCGAGCTTCCAGCCAAACGGTATATTATCGGCCCGCGCGATTGCCTCGGCGCGCGCGAAGAAATATTTGCCACGCGCGAAGCGAAACAGCCCCTGCGCGTCGGCCTCGGGCGTGTGGCGCAAGACCTTGTCCGCCGCATTCGTATCCGCCTCGCCGAGCAGCACCACCAGCGGGAGCGCCAGCGCGTGCTTCAGGTCGGCATCCGTCACCGGTGTGTCCTTCAGCCCATAGGGAAAGCCATGCGTGAATTCCGGCAGCAGGTACCAACCGGCGTTGGCCGTCACCACCCGCGCGACGCGCGCCTGCGGCACGAAATATATAAAGCGCTGCACGAACTGCGCCCCGGCGGAATGTCCATACAGTCTATATTGCGCGCTCGTGTTTCCGGTCTTCTGCCGCACGAGGTCAAAGATCGGCTCGATCATGCTGAACGACCACTGCTCGCGCGGCAGCGGGTGCCCGGCTTTGTCCACCGTGTTGCCGTATATATAGCCCTCCTCGCCCGGGAAATCGGCCAGCCCGAACTCGGGGACAACGAGCAGGAAGTTGCGCGCCTTGGCGTGGGGAATCCAGTCGTTGAGGTAATCCTCGCCGTTGCGTTTCAGCCCCGGCATGACGACCACCACGGGAAGCGTCGGCGTGGCGTTTTCCGGTATATAGTACCAGACCGTCACGGTTTTCCCCGCGGCCTGATACGCTATATGATCACGCACGGCGGGCGCAGCGGTCACCAGCTGCGAGAACCACGCGAAAAAAATCCCGGCAAAAAACAGCTTTTTCATGGTTGGAAAATCAGTCCGGCCCGGTCGGCTTCATAGATCGCGGTGTGTGGCTGCCCGGCGGGATCCATCCAGCCGCGGTACATTCCCTCCGTGTTGAACGGCAGGGCGACATTGCCCGCCGCGTCGATCGCGATGAGGCCGCCTTTTCCGGGCAGCCGCCGAAAAATCACGGCGTGCGTCGCGGCGGCGAGATCGAGTCCGCCGTGCTCCATCAACGCGGCGACCTCGTGCGCCGCGACCGCGCGCATGAACGCCTCGCCCTGCCCCGTGCAGGAAACTGCGCAGGTCGCGTTCGCCGCATATACTCCCGCGCCCGGAATCGCTGCCTGGCCAATGCGTCCCGAATATTTATTGCTGGTCCCGCCGGACGACGTCGCGGCCGCGAGGTTTCCGCGTGCATCGCACGCCACCGCACCGACCGTGCCGCTGGCGGCCGGGCTGCCGGGGGGCGCCACGACGATATCTTCCGAAAGCGCGGTGGCCTCGGTCCCGCGCAGTTGCAGCATCGCCTGCCAGCGATACGGCGTGAAAAAATATTCGGGCGGCTCGAAGGCGAGCCCGCGCGTCGACGCGAACCGCTCCGCCGCCTCGCCCGCGAGCGAGACATGCGGGGTGTGTTCGAGGACGCATCGCGCCAGCCGAACCGGGTTGCGCGTGCGCCGCAGCAGCGCGGCACAACCGACTCGCTGGGTAGAGCCGTCCATGATCGAAGCCTCCATTTCGACGTGCCCCTCGCGCGTGAACGCCGAGCCTCGACCCGCATTGAACAGGGGACAGTCCTCGAGAAACGCGACGGTCGTCTCGACGGCATCGAGGCTGGAACCGCCTGCGGCGAGCACCCGCCAGCCCGCTTCCAGAGCCGCCTGCAAAGCTATATGAAATTCCCCGGCCCGGGGCGCCGTCATTTCGGAGCGGGGCAATGCGCCCGCCCCGCCGTGAATCGCCAGTGAGATCATCGGTCAGCTTCCGGGTTGCGTTTCATCGTCGTGGCGCCGGGGCGCCATGGTCCAGCCGGTCACGCCCGCGAGCAGCGTGAAGCCGATGCCCGCGTAACAAAAAATCGCCCATGGTGCGTACGAGGCGACGGGCACGCCGAGCGTTTCGCTCATAAAAGCACCCGCGATACTCCAGGGCAGCAACGGCACGCCCACGATCCCGCAATCGCCGACCACCCGGCTGAGGTTCTTCCCGGCGAGGTTCAGCTTGCGAAACACCGGCGCAAATAATTCCGAGGGCAGCAGGATCGTGACGAACGCCGCCCCGGTCATGACCTCAACGACGACGCAGCTCAGGGCGGTCGCGGTGACGAGGCGGCGCGTGTTCGTAGTATATTTGAACAGCAGCTTCAGCACCGGCCCCAGCAGCCCCGCCTTCTGCAACACGCCGCTGAACGCGAATGCACAGAGGGCGACCAGGGTGACGTGCATCATCGACTCCATGCCACCCTGCGCCAGGAGCTTGTTCACAAGCGGCAGCGACGTTTGCGGCTTGTAGCCGCTGACGGTGAGGTTCAGCGCGTCGACCAACGGCACATGCTGGATGTATATAGCGAGGGCCGTGGCGAGCGCGATCGAGAGCAGCATGCCCGGCAGGATGGGCCGGCTGCCCGCGGCGAGGACGAGGGTAAGCGCCGGGGGCAGGAGCAGCCAGGGGCTGAACACAAAACTCTTGGCGAGGACCGCGCGCACGTTGTCGTCGGCCGCGAAGGAAGCACCGGCGTGGAGAGTCGCGCCCGACCCGGCGAAAGTATATATCAGAAGGCCGAGCCCGAACGCCGGCACGGTGGTCCAAAGGCAGTGCCGAATATGATCGTATATATTCACCCGCGCGATCGCCACGGCGAAGTTGGCGTTGGCGGCGAACGGGGAAATTTTATCGCCCAGGTAAGCACCGGCGACGAGAGCCCCGGCCGCCGGCCCGGGCGGCAGGCCGAGGCCGTGCGAGATGCCCATGAACGCGATGCCCACGGTTCCGATCGTGCCATAGCCCGTGCCGGTGAGGCACGAGACCAATCCGGTTGCGAGCGACGCGGTGACGAGAAAATATTTGGGCGAAATCCAGCCGAGACCGTAATATATAATCATCGGGATCGTTCCCGCGGCCAGCCAACTCGCGATCAGGGCCCCCACCACGATCACGATGAGCAGCGAGGGCATGCCCTTGATGATGCTCTGCATCATCCCGACCTGCATTTCCTTCCAGCTCAGCCCGAGCCATTTCGCCAGGCCACCCGTGAGGGCCGTCGCGATCACCAGCATGACTTCGACCTTGATTTTATATAGGCCGAAACCGATCCCAATCAGAAGCGCCGTGCCCACGATCGGCAGCAGCGAGTGCCAGAGACGCGGCACGCGTTTTAGCTCCAACGAGGGGGTAATCAGGCCCGTTTCCATGCTGGTCCGGTGGGGTAACTTTCGCGAAAAAGGCGGATTGTATACATGTATACAAGCATATTTTGAACAATTCTGTCGCGCGCGACGTCGAGCTGAGTAGCGTAGATTTGTCCCGATGAGCACCTCTGTCCGGCCCTCGCTAATCGAAATTGCACCTCAGATGGCGCGGCCGTCAGCACTCCCTGACCACGTCTATGCGGTGCTGAAGCAGCGGATTCTCTCGTGCGCGATCCCGCCGGGCCAACGTCTCGTCGAAAAAAATCTCTGCGCTGAGCTGCACGTTTCCCGAACGCCCCTGCGCGAGGCGTTAAACCGGCTCAGCCATGAGGAACTCGTTTCATTTCAACCGCATGCAGGATATCGTGCGGCCGCGATAACGACGAGTGGCTTTCGTCAACTCGTCGAACTCCGCGCAGCCGTCGAGCCGCACGGCGCCGCGCTGGCCGCGGAGCGGGCCACGCCGACCGATATCGCCGAACTTCGCGCCTGCGCCACGCTCCCGTATGATCCGAACGACGATCGCAGCTTCGTCGATTACTGTCGCGGGAACTCCCGATTCCATCTGCGCGTCGTGCGCTGCGCGCGAAACGCCATGCTCGAGAATATCGTGATGTCCGCCCTCGATATGTATCAACGCCCCACCTACCTGCGGATCGGACGCCAACTCGACCCCGGTAACCCGTCCGCGAAACACCACGCCATCGTCGACGCGATCGAGCAACACGACGCCACCGCGGCACAAACGATCATGAGCCAGCACGTCTGGGGCGGCGGCGAACGCATCCTTGCTGCGCTGCAAGCGGCGAATTTTCCGTGAGTATATAGCAGCGGCCCACCCGACGGCGATCTGACCGGCTGGCGGGCGTCGCCGAGCCGGAAGTATATTGCATTCGCTGAATTCGGAAATCGCGTCCGACCAGCGAGACACTACATTGCGAGAGTGACGAAGCTCTGCATTTTCCTGGGAACGACCGTCGGCGGCTACGGCTTCTGGTTTATCGGCGACCTCTGCGGCCTGGGATTCTTCGCCAACTTCTTCCTCAGCGGCCTTGGCAGCGTCGTGGGCGTCTGGGCCGGCTGGAAGCTGGCCCAAAAATTCGAGGGTTAGACCCCGATCAGCCGCTGGTGCAGCAGCCGGCCCCGGAAGCCAGCGGCCGCCAGTATATACCGGATAGAATATATGTCCCTTGGATGGCGTTTCGCGGTCGCAGTCGCGGACGTCACTTCATCGGTTCCACGTGCACCGTCACATCCGAGATCGCGTGCCGCTTCGAGGCGATCAACGCGTCCTTCACCGCATGCGCAATATCATGCCCCGCCCGCACCGTGAGGTCCCCGTCCACCCGCACCTGTATATCCACCAGGTAGCTCAAGCCGCTTTTCCGCACGCGACACTTGTCGAGTGCCCGCACACCGGGGACGTCCAGCGCGATCGCGCGGAGGGCATCCGCAAATTCACGCGGCACCGCGCTGTCCATCGCATCGCCCAGCGCCTGGCGGAACATGCCGGTGGCGTTATATGAAATGATCACGCAGGCGAACAACGCCGCCCAGTCGTCCGCCGTCTCGAAGCCGCGTCCACCCCAGACGGCGATCGCAATGCCGACAAAGGCCGCGGCCGACGTCAGCGCATCGGCGTAATGATGCCACGCCTCGATGCTGAGCCCGGTGCTGGCCGAAGCGTGACCCGCGGCGTTCATGCGCCGATAAAACCAGAGCTTCGCAATCACCACGGCGACGAGCAGCGGCAGCGTGACCCAATGTGGTCCGCGATGTGGCGTGATGATTTCGTGGACTGCGTGCCAGCCGATCCATCCGGCCGCACCGAAAACGAAAATCGCGACACTCAACCCCGCCAGGGCCTCCGCCTTGCCGTGGCCGTACGGGTGATCCTCATCCGGCGGCTCGGATGCCACTCGCAATCCGCCCCAGACGATGAGCGACGATAATATATCGACGAGCGACTCGGTCCCGTCGGCGATGAGCGCGTACGTGTGTCCGAAAATGCCGCCCGCGAATTTGAGGGCGGCGAGCAACGCGTTCAGCGCGATCCCGCGCAGCACGAGGCGGGCCCCTGCCCGCGCCCGTTGCTGGGTGGCGTAATGCTCCGGAAGCGTGGCTGGCATCAGAATGGCGAACGTGGGCGCGTTCCCGCCCGCAGGCAAGCCGTCGGGCCGCCCGCCCGGCCTTTATGAAGATTGCTTGCTCCGTCGGCAGTCCCGCGCTGTCTACCACGATTCCAATTTTCCATGTCCGCGCAGATCAGCATCTCCAACGGCGATCCCGTTAAACAATTTTCCGTCTTCGTCCAGAATCGCGTCGGGCGACTGTTCGACCTCACCGCGCTGTTGAAAGGCACCGACGTCCATATCATGGCGATCACCGTGCTCGACACGACCGACAGCTCGATCGTCCGGCTCATCGTCGACGATCCCGACAAGGCCCGAGAGCTGATGATCAACAACGATTTTCCGTATACCGAGTGCGACGTGCTCGCGATCGAGATCGTGGACGAATCGCAACTGCGGGACGTCTTGTCGGCGCTGCTCGAGGCCGAGATCAACATTCACTATATATATAGCTTCATCAAGCGTCCCGAGGGCCGCTCGGCGCTCGCGATCAACGTCGAGGACAGCGACGTCGCTGCGCAAGCGCTCGGGAACCGCGGCTTCCGGGTGCTGATGCAGCGGGATATCTCGCGCTAGGGCGCGTCCGCAGCTCGTCCCCGGCCGTTTAATAATTATGAAACGACGGTTCCAGCGGTCGCCGCGGCGGCGGACGCGAACGTGAGTTCCGCTCCCGCGGCACCGACCACACATCCGTTCCGGGCGCTCTGGCGCGAGCGGGTGATCGGGCCCGTGCGCCGACAGCTGATGCAGGGCGCCTCGCCGGAGAAGCTGGCGCTGTCGATCGCGGTGAGCACGGCCTGCTCGCTGCTGCCGTTTCTCGGCTTCACGACCCTCGCCAACGTCGGCGCCGGCTTTCTGCTGCGCCTTAACCAGCCGGTGATGCAGATCGTGAACTACCTCCTCGGTGCGGTGCAGCTCGCTCTAATCATCGTGTACGTGCGACTCGGCGAAAAAATCTGGGGCGCCTCGCCGGTGCCGATCTCCGTGTCCCTCCTCACCAAGGCGTTTCGCCAGGATCCGCGCGCGTTCCTCAGAACCTTTGGCGCCACGGGCGTCCACGCCGCGACCGCTTGGATCATCACCGCCCCGGTGCTCATCGCGGCGACCTACTTCCCGGCGCGCCTCGTCCTGCGACAACTCGCACGCCGTACCCGGCGCCAGGTTTCATAACTATTAAATAGAGTTTCCGGTGCGTCGATCCGGAGCGGCTCGCGACGCTTCGCTCTTGCAGCGGCGACGCGGCCCGGCCCATCCGCCCAACGAGCCGCGAAAAAAAAGGACCCGGCGCAATGGCCGGGCCCGTCTGCGGGAAGTATATATGTCTCTATAGGCGAGCTGTGGCTATTTCCAATAGCCCTCGTAGAAACGATAGCCGCCGCTCTCGGTTTGCCAACGCGGCGCGACCCAGACTTCGCCCGGTGTGGGCGGGATCTGCCAATGCCCGGCGACCCATTCATAGCGGTTGTTCTGCCACGTCCAATAACCGGGAATCCACACGTGCTGCGGCGAGGGCTGCGCCATGACGACCTCGGCTTGCGGCGTCGGCGGCGCCTGCGCGATCACCACCGTGCTGGTTTGCGGGCCACTGGTTCCGTTCGACGGCGTCGTCGTGATCGTCACCGGGACGGGAGTGGGCGTCGAGCCGGGCGGAGGCGGAGGCGGCGCGGAAACAACGTGAGACGCGGGTTCCGATTCACAGCCAGCGAGCAAGGCGATTGCGCCTCCCACCAGGACAACTCGTGCGATGCGTCCAAGGTCTGAGCGCCTCGGGAGCGTTGGGGTTAGTTTTTTCATTGCTTGTCCATAGACTTGCAATTTCCCAACCGGTTCGCCGCGAAGGTGCACCACACCGCGATCACGCGAAGCGGGCCGTGGCCTCGGCCCGTTATGTGAACTTGCTGCGCCCAGCACGAAGGGGGTTGTCACGTCCGCTCTCATATACATCGTCGGCGCGAATGCCCCCGCCCACCCCGCCGGTTTCTGATTCGATTCATAGCGAGTCCTTTCTTCGGACTCTTCTCCAGCGGCAGCTCGCTCTTTCAATCAGCTGCGCCGCCACGTTTCTCATCGCACTGATCGCGCTGCCGCTGCTCAACTTTTACGCCGCCGATTTCATGGCGACGCGCGTCGCCGGTTTCACACTGAGCTGGCTGATTCTCGGTATATTATTTTTCCCCTTCGTTTGGTTTCTCTCCTGGTTCTTCATCCGCCGCTCGATCGCACTCGAGAATAAAGAGGTTGAAGGTGTCCAACGCGGGAGGCCGCTGTGAGCCCGCTCTCCATCGCTCCCATTCTCGCGCTTACGCCGCGCCTCGCCGTGGTCGATCCTTGGATCCTGGCGTTCTCCGTCATCACCGTCGCGCTCACGCTCGGCATGGGCTTCTGGTCCGCCCGGCGCTCGCGAACGGCCAGCGATTTTTTTGTGGCCGGCCGCTCGGTCTCGGTCGGCTGGAACGCGTCCGCCATCTCCGGCGAATATCTCTCCGCCGCCTCCTTCATGGGCATCGCCGGCATGGTGATGTCGGCCGGCTACGACGCACTCTGGTATCCGGCGTGTTACGCCTGCGGCTATCTATTTCTCCTGCTCTTCATCGCGGGACCGCTCCGCCGGTTCGGCGCCTATACTATACCGGATTTCGCTGAGGGCCGCTTCGACTCGCCGCTGTTCCGCAAGATCGCCGTCGTCTTCGTGCTGTTCATCGGGTTCTTTTATACAATGCCCCAGATGAAGGGCGCCGGGACGACGCTGTCCTATGTATTCCCGGGACTGCCCTACTGGGTCGGCGTCGTTGTCATGGGCGCAGTCATCACGGTGAACGTGGCGCTCGGCGGCATGAAGGGCATCACGCTCGTGCAGGCGTTTCAATATTGGATGAAGCTGTTCGCGATCTCCGTGCCGCTCTTCGTTCTGATGTCGGTCTTCGGTTTCTATAACGGCCAGCTCGGCGCCAACGCCACGCCGCGGGAAACACCCGCCGCGGTCGCCGCTGGCGCCGGCGCGACCGTCGAGCGCAAGCCGCTCGTGCCGAAAGCACCACCCGACCAGGCGTGGATCGCTCCGTTCGGCCCGCTCACGACGAAGGCCGTCACCGCCGCCGCCGCGACGATCCCCGACGCGGCGGCGCGCCGCGAGTTCCTGGCGGAGCACCAGCGTTCGTATTCCCTGCTATATACTTACTCGCTGATCATCGCACTCGTCTGCGGCACCGCCGGGCTGCCGCATATCCTCGTGCGCTTCTATACGAACCCAGATGGCGCGGCGGCGAAACGCACCACCATGTGGGTGATGATCCTCATCGGGGTCTTCTATATATTCCCGCCGATGTTCGGCGTCATCGGGCGCAACCTCATGCCGGAGCTATATACAGGCCTCGCCGGCATCAAGGGCACGGACCAGGTCGTCCTCAAGTTGCCCACCCTTCTTGCCGCCCGCTTCGGCGTGCTCGGCTCGATTCTCAGCGGCCTCACCTGTGCCGGGGCGTTCGCCGCGTTCATGAGCACGTTCAGCGGCCTCCTCGTGTCCATGACCGGCGCCCTAGCGCATGACGTCTATGGACGGATGCTGCGGCCGGCCGCGACGCCCGCTGAGCGGCTTCGCATGTTCAAGTGGTGCGCCGTGCTGATCGGCGCGGTCGCCGTTGTCCTCGGCTGTTTCGTCGAGCCACTCGAGATCAACTTCATGGTCGGCCAGGCCTTCGCCATCGCTGCCGCCAGCTATTTTCCGCTGCTGTTCATGAGCGTGTGGTGGCGCGGTATGACGATGAAGGGCGCCGCGACCGGCATGCTCACGGGCGGGCTGTGCGCGCTGCTCGGGGCGATGCTGACCAACGCGAGCACACTCGCGCTCGACCCCGGCCCGATGGGAAAACTTTTCGCGGGCTTCAGCTGGCTCAACAAATTCTGGGCCGCGCACCCGCTGCTCCGCATCCTGTGCGAGCAGCCCGCGATCTGGACCGTGCCGATCTCGATTCTATTGATGATCGTCGTTTCCCGCGCGACGCGCGGCGAGGTCCCGGCCGATGTCCGCCGCAAAATGCTCGTGCTCCACGCGCCCGAGCAACTCGGCTTGAAGGACGAATATATCCAGGAGCGCGCGGCCGGCGCGGGGCACTAGATCCGTCCCATCGTTCGGCCGCAGCCGGCGGGCAGATACAACGCTATATCCTCAGGTATATACCTCGGTATATACTCGAGGATATATCAGGATGCGGCGCCGGCCAGCGCCGCCGCCGGGGTCTCCCGCTTCAGGCCGCGGCCCATCAACGTCGCGAGCGCGGCCGCCGGTTGCTTCCCCTCGAACAGGATCCGATGCATTTCCATCAGGATCGGCGCATCGAGCCCGCGCGACGCGCAGAGGCCCGCGCACGACGCCGTGGTCTCGAAACCCTCGACGACGGTTTTGCGGCCGGCCAATAATTCGGCAACGCTGCGCCCCGCGCCGACCTGCCGCCCGAACTCCCGGTTGCGGCTCCAGCTGCCGTGACACGTGGCGACGAGGTCGCCGAACCCGCTCAAACCATAAAAAGTTTCCGCCCGCGCCCCGAGCGCCGTGCCGACTCGCACGAGTTCGGCGAGCGCTCGCGTCAGCAAGGCGGCCCGCGCGTTGTCGCCGAGATTCAGCCCATCGCAGCAGCCGGCCGCGATGGCATATATATTTTTCAGGCTGCCGCCGAGCTCGATGCCCGCGACGTCATCGCTCGTATATACTCGCATGGTCGGCCCGCTCAGCGCCTCCTGCACGCGCGCGACCACGGAGCTCGTCGGCGCGGCCAGCACCATTGCCGACGGCAGGCCGCGCGCGACCTCGGCGGCGTTGGTCGGCCCCGTCAACGCACCCACGCAGATCGGCGCGAGCGCGGCGTGGATCGCCTCGGACGGACGCCGGTGACTCCCACGCTCCAGTCCCTTCGCAAGGCTCAATATCAACTCGAGCCGCGGCGCGGCGGCCAGCGCGGGCCGCAGCCGCGCGCACGTCTCGCCCAAGGTCTGCGTCGGGCACGCCAGCAACGCCACCTCCGCCCCGGCACAGGCTTCCGCGAGATCTGAAGTTATATGAAGCTGCGGCGGCAGCGGAATCCCGGGAAGATAGTCGTGATTTTCGCGCAGACGGACCAGCTCCGCGGCCTGTTCCGCACGGCGCGGCGCGAGGACGACGGCGTGGCCGAGACGCGCCAGATGCAGCGCGAACGCGGTTCCCCAAGCCCCGGCGCCGACGACCACAAAATTCATCGATCGCAGTGAAGCAGAACAGCGTTCACGTGGAAAAGAGGAATCGTTCCCGCGTGTCATCGACGGACCCTCGACACCGCGCCGGGCGCCGCTCGCAGAGTTATAGCAACGCAGGCGTCGGCCCGCCGACGCCCCGAGTGCGTCGCGGGATATATACCCTATATAGGCCTATATTTCCTCAAATATAGCCGCCACCCGCCGTGCCGGAGCCGCCCGGTGCGGAGCGGCGGGGCGACCCGGCACCGTGGGGTTAGCGCGGTTATTTCAGGAACGCCGGGATCTTTTCGCCGGCGATCATCTGCTCGAATGTCTCGCGGGCGTTGACGAGCTCGAAGCTGCTGCCGCGCACGAGCACCTCCGCGGGGAGCGGCCGTGTATTATAACGGCTCGCCATGACATAGCCGTACGCCCCCGCGCTCATCAGCGCGATCAGTTCGCCCTCCCCGACCTCCTGCAACTGGCGGTCCTTGGCAAAACAATCGCCGCTCTCACAGACCGGGCCCACGACGTCCGCCTTGAGCGCGCGGCGCGAGGAGTCGCGATGCACGGGCACGATCTCGTGATAGCTATCATACATCGCGGGACGCACCAGGTCGTTCATCGCGGCGTCGACGATCAGGAAATTCTTCCCGGCGCCGCGCTTCAGATGCTCGACGCGCGAAAGCAGCACGCCTGCGTTGCCGACCATAAAGCGTCCGTGCTCGAGCAGGATCTTGAGGCCGAGCGGCTGCAGCAGCGGCACAAGGGCGGCGCCGTAGCTCTCCGGCGTGAGCGGACGCTTCTCCGGCGGCTGTGCGTCCCACCACGCCGGCGACCCGCTGGCGAGGGCGTCCTGATATATGATTCCCATCCCGCCACCGATGGAGAAATAGGAAATACCATATTTCGCCTTCAGCTCCGCCACGAACGGAGCGAGCTTCTTGACGGCCTCGACGAACGGAGCGGCGGACGTGAGCTGGGAGCCAATATGCATCTGCACTCCCTTGATCAATAGATTCGGATATTTCGCCGCCGCTTCATACGCGGCCGCGGCATGCTTGAGCGGGATGCCAAACTTGTTGTCGCTCTTGCCCGTGGTGATTTTTGCATGTGTCTGGGCGTCGACATCCGGGTTCACCCGGATCGCGATCGGCGCCTTCACACCGAGGGTTCCCGCGACGTGGTTCAGCCGCGCGAGCTCGGGCTCGCTCTCGGCGTGGAAGGCGAAGATGCCGTTTTCCAGAGCGAGCTTGATCTCGGCCTCGGTCTTCCCGACGCCGGCGAAAACGCTCTTTTGTACATTGCCGCCGGACGCGATCACGCGCCGGATTTCGCCTCCACTGACGAGGTCGAAGCCGGCGCCGAGGTTCGCGAAGTGCCGCAGGACCGCGAGGCTCGAGTTCGCCTTCATCGCGTAGCAAAGCTGGACGTCGAGCCCGGCGAGCCCGAGCTGCAGACGGCGGTAATTGTCCTCCATCGTCGCCGCGCTATATACATAGGTCGGCGTGCCGTAGAGTTTCGCGACGGCGGCGAGATCGACGGATTCGCACTGCAGGTCAGGGCCGGAATATCGGAAGTGGTGCATGGGAAAAAAGCGTGAAAGAAAGATCGAAATAAATTTTTGCTTTAATCACGACATCAAATTACCGAGTGGGAATCTATGCTCCGCGGCATGTTCTACTCCCTCCGACATCGCGGCGACGTCTATGAAGTGCGTGGCCGGCGTGGTGCGCAGCCCGGGACTTTGCGGATGGCCAGCTTTCTTTCGCAGCAGGACCGTCGGCCCGCGCGGCATGGCCCGGGCGTATATAGCCTGGTCCAGCGCAGCGGCCCCGCTCTGCGGCGCGCGTTCGGCCTCGGGCTCGCCGGCGCCGGCGTCTGGGTCGTCATCGAAAGCGCCCGCGCTCTCGCGCTGTTCTAAGCGGTCGCGTCCAGCGACGAAAAAGACGCGACCCACAGGCCGCGCCCCGTCCCGGAAGAACGTCGAGCTATATACTCCGCTTCATGCCGCCAGCGGCAGCCGTTGCGGCTGGCCGATTTGGGCCACTGCGCGGTTGGATCCGAGTTCTGCCGGCGTGAGGCGCCGACTATAATCATGCCGGAGGATCGCGACGAGGCCCGCGGCAAACAGCAGTGAACCAGCGACTTCCGTAGAGACGGGAAGAACGAAAAACGCGACGAGCGCGGCGAGGAGAGCGAGGGCGGGAAGAGTTTTCATGTGGATGATTGTTTCCCCAAGAACACAGCGGCATTCGAAAAGTTACAGCGCGCAGAAACGCCGCGGGTCGACGCCGCCCGATCCCCGCCAGATGAGGGAAACACCTCATATATAATCGTATCCACCCGGCGGATACACTCGCTTACCCGGTCGCCTCGGGGAGAAATCCCTATATATCGGTAACCGCGGCACGGATACATCGACCCGGGAGACGGAAATTCTCGAGCCGCCCTGGCCTTTTTCGGCAACCGGCGGTTCCGCGCGCCGGATGGATGACGGAATCTCCGCCTCAGCCGGCGCCCTGCGTGACGGCGCCCTCGGGCTTGAGCGAGTGCCGCAGGCTGGCGTTCATATAGTCGCGGTTCAGCCGCGAGATGAAATCCTGGCTGATGAGCTTCGGGCACACCGCGCTGCATTCATATTGGTTCGTGCAGCTGCCAAAGCCGGCCTCGTCCATCATGCCCACCATGGCGAGCACGCGGCGGTCGCGCTCCGGCTGGCCCTGCGGCAAAAGCCCGAGGTGGCTCACCTTCGCCGCGACGAAGAGCATCGCGCTGGCGTTCTTGCACGCCGCCACGCACGCGCCGCATGAGATGCACGCGGCTGCGTCCATCGCGCGGTCCGCATCGCCCTTTGGAATCGGGATCGCATTCGCGTCGGGCGCCGAGCCCGTGCGCGCGGTGATGAAGCCGCCGGCCTGCATGATGCGATCGAACGCCTTGCGGTCAGTCACGAGGTCCCGCACCAGCGGAAACGCCTGCGCGCGGAACGGCTCGATGACGATCACGTCGCCATCCGAAAAGCTGCGCATATAGAGCTGGCAGGTCGCGATGCCGCGGCCCGGGCCGTGCGGCTTCCCGTTGATCGTCAGCGAACACGTTCCGCAGATGCCTTCGCGACAGTCATGCGAAAATGCGATCGGCTCCCCGCCGTCCGCCGTGATCTGGTCGTTCACGACGTCGAGCATCTCCAGGAACGACATGTTGGGGTTGAGCCCGCGCGCCGGATATTCCTGAAACGCCCCGGGTGCCGCCGGGCCGGCCTGCCGCCAGACGCGCAGGGTCACATTGATGAAATTTCCGGAAGCAGGTGCGACCATGGGATATATTAAATGGTGGGCAGGGAGGACAGGAGCCGCAGCGGCGCGTAAGATATAACGTTATATATCAGATATATACTCGGTGGCCGGCCGGGGCTCATTTATAATTGCGCACGCTCATCTTCACGAACTCGTAGTTGAGCGGCTCGACGTTGCGCTTGGGCACCTGGCCGGGGCCTTGAAACTCCCAGGCGGCCACGTGGGCGAAGTTTATATCATCCCGTTTGCACTCGCCGTCGGGATATTGGTACTCCTCGCGGAAATGACCGCCACAGCTCTCCTCGCGGAGCAGGGCATCGCGGCACATGAGTTCACCGAGCTCCAGGAAATCGGCGACGCGGCCGGCCTGCTCGAGGGACTGGTTCAGCGTCTCGGCCGAGCCGGGAACCTTCACCTGCGCCCAGAACTCCGCCCGCAGTGCCGGGATTTCTTGCAGCGCCTTCTCCAAGCCCTCCCTCGTTCGCGCCATCCCGCAACGCTCCCACATGATGCGGCCGAGCTGCTTGAGAAAGTGGCTGACCGGCAGCTTGCCCGTGTTCTCGAGGAAACGCGTGGTCAGGTCCCGCACATTCTTCTCGGCGGCCGCGAACTCCGGGGCGTCCACCGTCGGCCGCGCCGTGGGTTTTTGCCCCGCGAGATAATCGCCAATCGTATAGGGAATGACAAAATATCCATCCGCGAGACCCTGCATCAGCGCGGACGCTCCGAGGCGGTTCGCACCGTGATCGGAAAAGTTCGCCTCCCCCAGCACGAAAAGGCCGGGCAGATTCGACATCAGATTATAATCCACCCACAGGCCGCCCATCGTATAGTGCACCGCGGGATAAATCCGCATCGGGACCTTATAGGCACTCTCGGCGGTGATCTCGTGATATATATCGAAGAGGTTGCCGTAACGCTCGCGCACACCGTCCTCGCCGAGCCGGCGGATCGCATCGGAGAAGTCGAGATAGACACCGAGCCCGGACGAGCCCACGCCCCGGCCCTCGTCGCATACGCGCTTCGCGGCGCGCGATGCTATATCTCGCGGGGCGAGATTGCCGAAGCTCGGATACATGCGCTCCAGATAATAATCCCGATCCGCGTCCGGGATGCTGTTGGGATCCTTCTGGCAGTCCTCTTTTTTCTTCGGCACCCAAATGCGTCCGTCATTGCGGAGCGACTCCGACATCAGCGTGAGCTTCGATTGATATTCGCCGCTGACCGGGATGCAGGTCGGGTGGATTTGTGTATAGCAGGGATTCGCAAAACACGCGCCGCGTTTATAGGCGCGCCAGATCGCGGTGGCGTTCGAGCCGCGCGCATACGTCGAGAGATTGAATACATTGCCGTACCCACCCGTCGCGAGGACGACCGCGTCGCCCGCATAGCGCTCGAGCGCGCCGGTCAGCAGATTGCGAACGATGATGCCCTTCGCCTGGCCGTCCACGACCACGAGGTCGAGCATCTCGGCGTGAGTATGAAGTTCGACCGCACCCAGCCCAATCATCCGCGAGAGTGCGGAGTAGGCGCCAAGCAGCAGCTGCTGGCCCGTCTGGCCGCGCGCGTAGAACGTCCGTGAGACCTGCGCACCGCCGAACGAGCGGTTCGCGAGCAGGCCGCCATATTCACGCGCGAACGGCACGCCCTGCGCCGCGCATTGGTCGATGATATTGACGGATTCCTCGGCGAGCCGGTAAACGTTCGCCTCGCGCGAACGGTAGTCGCCGCCCTTCAATGTATCATAGAAGAGCCTATATACACTGTCGCCGTCATTCTGGTAATTCTTCGCGGCGTTGATGCCGCCCTGGGCCGCGATCGAATGGGCGCGACGCGGGCTGTCGTGGAACACGAACGACTTCACGCGATACCCGAGCTCGGCCAGCGTGGCGGCGGCCGAGGCCCCGGCGAGGCCCGCACCGACGACCAGCACTTCATATTTCCGCTTGTTCGCCGGGTTCACGAGCCGGATATCGGACCGATGCTTTTTCCATTTTTCGGAAAGCGGGCCCGCCGGAATTTTGGGATCGAGAATGGCCATGGCAGAAAGCGGCTCAGCGGGGCAGCACTACCGCAACCGGCGTTGCGCTCACCGGATGCGGCTGCAAGCGGCCGAGGAGAACGGCGCCCGGGATCAGGAGGTTGCCGAGGAAATAGAGCAGACAATAGAGCTGCACAAACCGCCGCAGCCCGCCGCCCCATTTGTGCGAACGCCAGCCGAGCGTCTGGAAGAGGCTCTCAAAGCCATGCAGGAGGTGGAAGCTCAAGAGCCCGATCGCGATTATATAAAAGGCGGAGACCAGCGGGTTCTGGAAACCGCGCACCACCATCGTATGTACATCCAGCACCGTCGTACCACTCGCCACCACCGGGATGCCGAAGACATGATAATCGCCGTCCATTGTATACGGCGGCAGATTCGATTTATACGTGCCCGCCTGCGTGAGCCCGAGACTGAAATGGGCCAGATGATAAATCAGAAACGCGAGCACCACGACGCCTGTCCACCGCATCAGGCGGGACGCCAGCGTGGCCTGAATGGTATGTAGCATCCGCGGCGCCGGGCCGCGCGCCCGCGCGTTGATCATCGTCAACACCGTCGTCGCCCATATATGGACCACCAGGATCACGAGCAACGCGACGCGCGCGACCCAGAGCGTCGGCCCGAGCGACTGTAGATAATGAGCATAGCCGTTGATCTTGTCCGGCGCGCTGAAGACCTGGAGATTGCCGACGAGGTGACCCGTGACAAACGCGATCAGGACAATGCCACTGAGAGCCGTGAGAACCTTGAGACCAATCGTCGAGCGAAAGAAAGAACGGCCGGGAGTCATTGCCAAAGACGATACAGGGTGGAGGGGCGCAATGTGTCGGAACGGTCTGGCACACCGTTAACGATGTAAAGTGGCCGACGCGTCAGTCGACGCTTATTAGGGTGCCTAACCTTTTTCAGAAGCCGGGAGGCGCATCGAGGTGCAGCGTTGCAGCAACCGCGGACCGCCATTTTATATGAAATTCGCCGCGGCTCTCCTGGTACGAATCCCGCCACGGGCCCGAACCGCTCGCCTCAGCGCACGAGCGGCTTCAATAAAGCGAATTTCCCACTCGCCGCGGGCGCGATGAACTTCCGCCGGAACGCCACCACGCGCGCTCCATCGCCAATCACAGCCGCCAGCGCCGCTTCGATCTCGCGATGCGGCACGGTCTCGTCCGCTACATAATGGAAGTCCCACCGGCTGTCGCCCGTCTGCACCAACGAGTAATGCCAGCACGCAAAGGATTCAGGCAGCGCGGCGTCGACGTCCGACGCGGACATCATCGAACCGTCGGCGCGAAAATGCAGGCTGCCCTCGCGCCCCACGACGCGATAGCCGTTCGCGCATTTCTGCACGACGTCCCCGGTATGATAGCGCAGGAGTGGCATCGCCTCGCGGTCACGGGTCGTTATATATATTTGCGAAACCTCCGGCAGGTTAGCCCGCCAGGGTGCCAGCTCGACGAACGCATTCCCCTCGATCACTTGGGAGTTGTCCTGAAATGCCTCGCCCACAAATATATATCCCGCCTCGGTGGACCCATAGAGATCCACCTGCTTCGCGGGAAACACCTCGGCAATTCGCCGGCCGTGCTGCACGCTCGCCTTGCCATAAGTGAGAATCACGACGCGCAGGCTCGGCACCGACACGCCGCGCTTCTTCGCCGCGCGAGCCAGCAGGGACAAGTATACAGGCTCGCCCTCGAGGACTTCGGGCTGCGTCGCCTGCAATTCCCTCACGATTCGGTCCCACTCCGTCTCCGGAAACGAAAACGGATCGCTCGAAAGGTTTAGATATACTGTGCCGTCGAAGTACCGGTGCGGAAACGGATGATCCTCGTACGGACAGAGATTGCTCGAACATCCCACGGGCGCCAAAACGCATTTCCGATAGGGCCGGCCGACAAACTCGCGCAGGATGGGTGACGCCAAATAGGCCCGGTCGGTCTGCGCGTTCCACCAGCCCTCCTCCATGATGACCGTCATCGGACCACTCGTGGTGCCCGACGTGGATTCATATTCGAAACGCTTCGTGCCGAACCCGCGCTCCACCTCGGCATAATCCGGGAAAAACGCCTGGTGCCCCTCGGTCACTATATCCTTTTTCGAGAGCGGCGGGATCTCCTGGTAGCACGACCAGTGCAGCGTCTCCGCATGCAGCGGAAACCGCCGACCATAGATGGGGCTGCGCTCGTAAATCCGGCGGATTTCCTGCTCGAGCGGCGCGGGAACCAAGCCGGGCCCCCGGGTGCCAAGAGTCGAGGGATCGTTCGCAAGCTGGGGGGTTGGGGCGGGCATCTGTAGTAAAAACGGTTACTTAATTCGCCGCGCCTCTGAAGTCAAACCCCGGACTCAGCGCGATTTTTGCCAGTGCGCCTCGAACTTGAACAGGCCGCACAGCGTGAGGCTGTGCGTGATTTCTCCGGCGCGCGCCCAGGCTAGGACGTCCTCGACCGGCGCAGTGATCACCGAAAGTTCTTCGTCGGGATCCCAGCCCACGGTCCCGGAGATTTCCACGTCGGTGACGAGCACGAGATGGCAGTGATTATTCTGGATCGCGGGGTTCGGATGAACGAAGCCGAGGACTTGCGCCTTGCCGCCGCCGTAACCGGATTCCTCGCGCAGTTCGCGCAGGCCGGCCGCGAGCGGCTCCTCGCCCTTCTCGATGACACCACCGGGAATTTCCAGGGAGAACTCATTGGTGCCGTAGCGAAATTGCCGGACGAGCACGATTTTCGAGTCGCGGGTGACGGCGACGACATTGCACCAATCGGGCGCGGCGATGACGACGAACTCTCGTTCCACCGCGCGTCGCGGGTGATGAAAGCGCACGCTCTCCACATCGAAGACGCGCGTCTGCAGGATTTTTTTCCGGCCGCGGACCTCCCAGCGTGCCGGCTCGGAATCAGCACTCATATTTAATATAGGAAAAAAAATGCCTCCGTGCCGAGGCAGCGGAGGCAGAAAGTATATATCCCGTTATATAAACGTGCGATCTGAAGCGATGCGCTAGGACTTCTTCGCCGGCAGCTTGAGCTTCTGGCCGACCGACAGCTTGGCCGAGTTCACGCCCGGGTTCACGGATTGCAGATCGGTGAGGGATACGCCTTGGGAGCGCGCGATTTTAGCGAGGGAGTCGCCGGACTTCACGACATATTCGCCAGGACCAGCCACGGCGGGCTCGGCAGAGCCGGCCGCACCGGCGGCACCAGCGGCGCCTTTTTTACCACCTGTGGCAGCGGCGGGCTTGGTGGCGGCGGCTTCCATTTTGGTCAGCTCCTCGCGAAATTTTTGGAGTTCGCCGGCCACTGTATTAAAACCTTCCTGGGTCTGGCGGGCGTAATCCGAGATGCCTTTGTTGGCCTTCGCCGCATCCGCCGCCGCTGAGCTCACCATCGGCTCGAGCGCTTCCACTTTCGCGACCCGCTCTTCATGCGAAACAAGGGACTTGTTGATCTTCGAAAGACTGATCGCCGCATATCCTCCCAACAACAGAGCGACTACGCCGACTATGATGCCGCCGATCGGCAGCATGCTGTTATTCTCCCGCGAAATGGTATCCATAAAGTAGTGGTGAAGCGCAGGAGAAAGGGAATGACAGGGCGAAGCAAGCAGAGATTGTTCACAAATCTCCTCTGGAAACGACCCGCGCGTCAGAGGATAACATTGACACTCCCGACAATCCCGCGTGCTCTCCGCACTCGGTGCCGGGGTGTAGCTTAGCCTGGTAGAGCGCCTGGTTTGGGACCAGGAGGTCGCAGGTTCGAATCCTGTCGCCCCGACCATCCTTCGCTCCCACAGGAGTCTGGATGGCCCGGCCCGGCTCCATTCGCGTCGCGCATTTCTCGCGTATCCAAAAAGAGGATACATGGGCCGCCGGCGCGCCCAAGACTGCGCGTCCTGACCGTTGCGACTGCACCCGCCCCGGCCGCGCAACCTGGCGTCCACCCGCTCGTTCAGTCTTCGCGCCAGGCGCCAGGCTCGTTGACACTGCGGCATTTATCCGCGGCCGTCTCATCGACCGTAACCAGCTTCACGAGCCCCGCCGCAGCGAGGCGCGCGACCAGGTGCTGCAACGAATATACTCTGCGGGCGATCTGCTCGGCGACAACCTCCCGCGCCGCCGCCGGATAAATCGCCGCCAGCGGTTCCGCGGCTTCGCGATGCAGCGCGACCGCCCCGACGCCCCGCGCGCATCGCTCCTCGAGCCCGCGAAACCAGCCCACCGCGATGCCGGGCATGTCGACCGCGAGCACCGCCACCGCGTCCGTGCGCGCACCAGCGAGCGCAGTATATAGTCCGGCGATGGGACCGACGCCTTCGAACGCATCCCGCCAACACTCGATGCCCGCCGGCGCGAACTGGCCCGGACGCCGCACGAGGACGACGGGCGTGGCGCCGAATTCCGTAAGCACGCGCCGTTGCCGTTCCCACCAAGGCACGCCGCCGAGCGCGACGAGCGCCTTGTCGGAGCCGAACCGCCGCGATGCGCCCCCCGCCAGTATCGCCCCGAGTATATTCAAGTATATATGTATATATTGCTATATCACGTCTCCGCGGGTGCCACGAGAAAGCCGGGCGACAACGCCGCCGCTCGCAGGCCGCCCGCGCGCCATTTCACGAGCCGGTCGAGCGTCCCCGGCGCGAACGCCTCATCCATCCAGAAGCACGGACGACAATATTCCGTGCCAAAAAAACGAATGCCCTGCACCTCGAACTCGCGGCCGATCAGCGCGAGCAAATCGACGTTCTCGACGAGCACATTGCGACGAAACACCGCCGCCGGAATTTCCGGACGTTGCAGCTCCACCTGCAAGCGACGCCACGTTTCCGCGGCCAAGAACGTCACCTGCCCCGCGTGCCCCGCCGCGCGTTGCGCGAAGCGATCACCGGCGAGACCGCGGCCCGGAAAAACTTCCGCGCGCATGACGCGCCGCATCGGCTCAACGCCGGCCGGCCGGCCGAAATGATCCACATAAACGTGCGCCGCGGAAATATACAGTGCGAGAACCGCCGCGTCCGGCACCCGGGCCGCGGCCGGCGGAGCAGCCGTTGCGATTGCCTCCGGACCAGCCGCCTTCACCACCCGCACCCTCCCACGACCGCGCGCAGCCGAACCACGCCTGACCCGCGAGAGCTCACACAAGACGACGCGGGGCGGGATTTTCCGATGATACATTTCATGACGCGCTGTATATTACGGGCAATATATGGATAACTTATATTGTATATATGATCGCGACCGATTGAGGTTAAAACACGCCGAATCGCCATGCGCTCGACTCGGCATCAACCGCCTGGCCCGCGCCGGCCGGGGCCGAGGTCCAGCCGGCCCGCGTGGGTGTATATATTGCAACGGTCGCCGCGCGCAAAACCCACGAGCGTGATGCCCGCGCGATGCGCAAGCTGCACCGCCAGCGAAGACGGCGCCCCCACGGCGGCGACGATCCCCAGGCCCGCCGCGGCGGCTTTCTGGAGCAGCTCAAAACTAGCGCGGCCACTGAGCACGAGAATTTTTCCGTCCCGCGAAAGTCGCTCGCGCAGCGCTGCACCGACCAGCTTGTCGACCGCGTTGTGCCGCCCCACATCCTCGCGCGCGAGATAGAGGGTTCCGTCCGCCGCGAACAAACCAGCGCCGTGAGAACCGCCGGAGACCGCGAATATATCCTGCGCCAGCCGCAGCTTCTCCGGCAGCCCGGCGAGCGCCGCCAGCGCGATCGGACGAGCTCCATGCAAATTTGATATAGCCGGAGCCGCGAGCCCCTCGAGACTCACGCGCCCGCACAAACCGCATGCGGAACTCGTGACCAGCCCGCGACTCATGCGGCGCAGATCGTCCGCTGGCGCCCGCCGCAATTCCAGCACCCACGTGTCCAGTTTTTCCCCGCGCGCATTCTCCGCCGCCGGGCCGCTGCGAGCGACGTCTTCCGTACTCTTGATCAGTCCCTCGCCAAAGAAAAATCCCAGCGCCAACTCCTCGTCGTGCCCGGGCGTGCGCATCGTGATCGCAACCACCTTTCGCACGCGCTGTCCCGCACGTTCATATACGAGTTCCAAGGCGAGCGGCGCCTCCTCGGCGAGGATCTCCGTGGCGACCTCCAAACCATCGCGCGTGGACCAGTGCAGGCTCGGTGACACCCGCGTCCCAGCCGCGGTCGCCGGAAGCGGAGCCGCGACTTCTCCGTGCGCGCGCGACGCCGAGGGCAAGGTCTCAGCCCCGTGGCCGGCCTCCGAAGCCCCCAGGGAAATCAACGGCGGCGGCATCGCAGTCAGCGTGTTAAATAGTCCGACACCGTCAGACCCACGGCAATGGCCAGCCAAAAGAACCCGCCAGCCGCAAAGATCCGGACCATCGCGGACTGATGCCGCAGCTGCATGAAGAATATAAAGATCAGCGCGGTCTTGGCGAACGCGATCGCGAGCGCGACGGGCAGCGCCGCGGCCCCGAGCGACAGCCGGTTGGCGCCCACCGTGAGCGCCAGCAGCACCATCAGCAGCAAGTATATACCGACAAGGAGCAGGGCGCTCGACGATCTGGCCGGGTTCGCGTTCACGAGGGAGAGACCAAATATAAAAGGGCAAACAGAAAGACCCACACGCAGTCGACGAAGTGCCAATAGAGCGCCACCATCACCGCCGATTGGTGGTGCTCCGCGTCCAGCCGGTTACGATGGTTCTGCCAGAGCAGCCAGCCCAGCGCCGACAAACCCGCGACCATGTGCACGACGTGCAGCCCCGTCATGGCGAAATAGAGAACGAGAAACAGCTGGATCTGCGGCGCGCCAGGAACCGTCAGCGCAAAGTGACGCCCCGGCACGAGGTGCTCGTGAAATTTCTGGCTATATTCATAGCCCTTCAACCCAAGGAACAACGCGCCCAACACCCACGCCGCGATGATCCACCACATCAGTGCGCGACGCTCCCCACGCTTGATACAGTGCTCGCCCAGCGCCACGCACAGGCTGCTCGTGAGCAGCACGGCCGTGTTGATCGCGCCGATATCCAGCTCGAGCAGGCGGCTGCCGGCCGCGAACTCCGTGGGATAACTAATCCTATATACTGTATAGGAAACGAACAGCCCGCCGAAAAAAAGGATCTCAGTCGCGAGAAACGTCCACAACCCGAGCTGGTTCGCCCGGTCATGCTGCGCCGCATCCGTAAACGGCGAGACCTCCGAAACCTCGACGTCCGCCTCCGCCGCATCCGCATCCGTGCTCATGGCGTGCCCTCCGGGTAGTTATAGGGTTCGTGCGTCACGATCGGCGCCTCCGCAAAATTATGCTCCGGGGCCGGCGAGGGCGTCTGCCACTCGAGTCCCGTCGCGCGCCACGGATTCGCCCCCGAGGGCGGCCCGCGAAAAAACGACCACGTCAAATAAAACAGCGGCAGGAAATACCCGACCGCCAGCACGGCTGATCCTGCCGACGAGATGACATTCAGCGCCTGAAATTCCGGCGGATATATATGATACCGCCGCGGCATGCCAAGATAGCCCAGGATGAATTGCGGGAAGAACGTCACGTTGAACCCGATGAATATGATCACGGCCGACACCCGGGCCAGCATCTCGGGATAAAGCCGGCCCGAGATCTTCGGCCACCAGAAATGGACGCCACCGATATAGGCCATCACCATCCCGCCCACCATGATATAGTGGAAATGCGCGATCACGAAATACGTGTCGTGCACGTGCACATCCACCCCGAGCATGGCCAGGAACAGGCCCGTGAGCCCGCCGATCGTGAACAGGGCGATGAAGCCGAGTATATAGAGCAGCGGCGTGTCGAACGTGATCGAGCCGCGATGCAGCGTCGCCACCCAGTTGAACACCTTCACCGCCGAGGGCACGGAGACCAGGAAGCTCAGCAGCGAGAACACCAGGCCCGCAGACACCGACTGGCTGCTGACAAACATATGGTGCCCCCACACGAGAAAGCCGAGCACCGCAATCGCGAGGAGCGAGGCCGCCATCGCCGTATATCCAAAAATCTTTTTCCGCGTGAAACAGGTGATGATCTCACTCACCACGCCCATCCCGGGCAGAATCATGATATATACTGCCGGATGGGAGTAGAACCAGAAGAGATGCTGAAAGAGCAGCGGATCGCCCCCGAGCTTCGGATCAAAGATTCCCACGCCCCACCCGCGCTCGAGCATCATCAACGCGAGCGTGATCGCCAGCACCGGTGTCCCGAGCACCAGGATCAGGCTCGTCGCATAGATCGACCACACAAACAGCGGCAGCCGGAACCAATTGAGGCCGGGCGCGCGCAACTGGTGGATGGTCACGATGAAATTCAGCCCGGTTGCGATCGAAGAGAATCCCGCGATGAAAATCCCCGCCGCCATCATCATCACGCTGCCGTTCGCGTAGGTGCTGCTATACGGAGTATAAAACGTCCAGCCCGTGTCGACGCCCCCGACCAGGATTGCATAGAGCGCGCACGCACCGCCGGCCATGAATATATACCAGCTGGCGAGGTTCAGCCGCGGAAACGCGACATCCCGCGCGCCGATCATCAGCGGCAGGAGAAAATTCCCGAGCACCGTCGGAATCGAGGGCACCAGAAAAAACCACACCATCAGCACCCCGTGCAGCGTGAACAGCCGGTTATATACATCGGAGGTCACGAGGTCCCCCTGTGGCGTCAGCAGCTCCCACCGCATCAGCCCCGCCGCCACGGCCGCGATCATGAAGAAGAACGTGATCGAGAACATATAGAGCAGCCCGATCCGCTTGTGATCGTGCGTCGTCAGCCAGGAGCGGACCGTGTGCCCCGCGGAGAGATAATTGCGCGGCGCGACAGTCGGCGGCGTGGGAGGCAGGGTGATCGGGGTCATCGCAGGGGAACGGGTTCGGCGGGCGCCAGCGCCTTGATATAAGAAATAAGCTCGAGCAGATCGCCCTCGGGAATCACGCCCTGGAACGACGGCATGACCGGCGCATAACCCGCGGCAATCTGCTTCGCCGGCAGCAGGATCGAGTCCCGCAAATACGCATCATCCACCTTCGCCCAAGCCCCTCCATCCAGCGGCACGGTTTTTCCATATATACCCTGCAGCGCCGGGGCCTTGACGGTCGAACCCGGCGTGTGGCACCCGGCACAACCATATTTGATAAAGAGCGACTGGCCGCGGGCAAAGGTTTCCGTCGGCGCCAGGCTCGCGCCCTCGCGCACCCACGCCGCGTACGCCTCCGGCTCCATTGCATATACCGTTCCCACCATCTCCGAATGCTTCGTGCCGCAATATTGCGTGCAAAAAATCGCGTACACCCCCGGACGGTCCACATCGAAGTTCATCCGTATACTTCGCCCCGGCACGACGTCCTGTTTCAGCCGCAGCGCCGGCACGAAGAAACTATGGATCACATCCTCAGAACTCAGCCGCAGCCGCACCGGCTGGTTCACCGCCACATGGAGCTCGTTGAACTCGCGCCGCCCGTCGGGATGCCGGATGTCCCACATCCACTGACGCCCCACCACATCCAGCTCATCCGCCCCCAACGTCGGCCGCTCAACGTCCAGGTACAGACGCGCTCCCCAATAAAAAAACATCAGGAACGCGAGCGTTGTCCCCGTCGTCCACGCCACCTCGACCTTCCACGTCGCGATCTGCACCGGCGCGCGCGAGACCTGGTTTCCCGCGCGATACCGGATGAGACAATATAGCGTCAATATCGTCAGCACCGTGATCATGAACGCGGCGATGCCGACCATCGTGAAGAATATATGGTCCATGCGGACCGCGAGCCGGCTCGCCGCCGGCAGCGCCGCCCACCACGTCGGTGATGCCGCGAGCAGGTTCACGGGTTCACCTTCCCGACCGCGCGCCAGCGCCGCCGCTCCTGCCAGAGCATCCCGCCAATCCCCCCCGCGAGCGCGACCACTGTCGTCCCCACCGCCACGCTCAGTATCGCCCAAATGATGCGGCCGTAACGGCCGCCAATACCCTCTCCGCGAAAGCAACGCAGGACCAAATCGAAAACCCGTTCCCCGGTTTTCTCCGCCGCCGCATCGTCGAGCGCCGCCGCCACCTCGGCCGCAGGAAAATCCACGCCGAGGAAATATTTCGAAATTTTTCCGGTCGGCGTGACAACCATAAACCCGCTCGGATGCGCATATTGGCGCGAGCGGGGATCATATATATAGCGAAATCCCGCCGCAGCCGCAACCGCCTCCACGCTCCGCTCCGAGCCGACGAGATAATGCCACCCCACTCCAGACCCGGTCCGCCCATACCGGCCTACTGTCTGCAGGCGACGCGTCGCCGCCTCGGACCAGGAGTCCGTCGGGTCGATGCTGATCGAGAGCACTGTATAGTCCCGCCCCACGCTGGGCCGCAGCCGGCGCAGCACGTCACTGAGGCCATCCCCCACGACCGAGCAGAGCTGGGGACAACGTGCGTAATCGAACCACACGACCACCGGCTGGCGGCGGAAAAAATCGCCCAGCGGGCGCGTCGCGCCGGTCTCGTCGACGAGCGGCACCGCGAGCGGCAGCGAGTCCCCGAGGCGCTGCTCATACCGCACCGCGTCGAGCGGCGAATTCGCCACCGCTGCACCCGCGCTGGCCGCGGAGAACAGACCCAATATGAAACTTAATATAGCGGTGAATTTCATCGCGGGGAGGACGGCGCGGGTGGGACCGGCGGAGGCGCGGGGGTCATTGTATCCGAAACTGGATACGGGCGGTCCCGCGGCGGCGGCGCGCCGCCCAGCAGTTCCATCGCGCGCCCGATCGGAATGTGGACGGCGCTGTGCGCTGCATCCGCCCACGTATAGGATTCGAGCCGCTCGTGCGCCGCTCGGTTCATCTCGTAGCGATTCGCGAGAATGGGCAGCCGCAGCTCCGGGCTTTCGTGAAACGAGGTCTGGCGCCCCGCTTCCGCGTCCTCTCCGTAGACGTGGGCGTCGTGCCGGTAAAATCCGCGCGCGGCGAGCCACGCAACGACCAGTCCGACCGCCAAGCCGGCGCCCACCATCAGCACGACGTGCGGCGAGCCGTCTGTGTGTTCATAGCCTGGATTCGGATCATTCATCAGGCTGTCCTCTCCAGTCGCGCCAGAAGTATATAGCGATGCACGAAGAATCCCGCCGCTGCGACCAGCAGCGTGCCGGTGAGCGCCGCGGCGCCAACCGAGATCGTGAGCCGGCCCGGCAGGATCACCCAGCCGAGATATACAATCTGCGCGAACAACAGCATCACCGTGATCGTCAGCAGAGCGCCGCGGGACTGCTTGTTCTTCCGTGACAACAACGCGAAAAACGGCAGCAGGAAATGAAACACCAATAAGAACGCGACCGCGGCTTTCCCCGCCGGGTGGAGCCGCGTCTGAAACCAGGAAATCTCCCGCGGCAGGTTGCCTGACCAGATGATCAGGAACTGCATGAACGTCAGGTAGCACCAGAATATAGTCGAGGCCAGGAGCATATTGCCCCACTCGATGCCGAGAGGACGCGGCCCTCCTGCAATCGCCGGACGAGTGAGAATCACACCGAGCAGCACCGCGAGCGAAAGACCCGACACCGCCGAACCCGTCATCCACACCGCGGGAAAAGCCGTCGAGTGCCAGTCGGGCTCCAGCCCCGCGAGCCAGTCGTCGGCGAGCAGGTGCAACATAAAGACGAGTCCCACGAGACCGAGGGGCGGCAGCCACGACGGAATCCCGCGTGCCCGGCCGCGCCGGGGCACGGTCCCGAAGGAAAGCGCAAAAAAAACCGCGCCGAAGATCAC
Source organism: uncultured Verrucomicrobiae bacterium (assembly GCA_963800005.1). Taxonomy (GTDB): domain Bacteria; phylum Verrucomicrobiota; class Verrucomicrobiia; order Opitutales; family Opitutaceae; genus CAWCZH01. The sequence continues at coordinate 872,221 of CAWCZH010000006.1, read as the reverse complement.
GGCCCGCAACTCGACCATGGGACGACTATCATACCCGAGGCCCGTCGCGTGCACCGGCCACGCCCGTCCGAGCAGCGGCAGCGGCAGCGCGGCGAGCCAGATCCACGGCAATAATATAATTCCCGCGGCAAAAAAGGGCTGCAACGAGTCACCCCAGCGGCCGCCGGTCAGCCGATGGATCAGGAAAAAAAGCAGTGATCCGAGCGCGGGCGCGAGGCTCGCGAAGAGGACGAATCTATATATCGGAAAGAAATCCGTCGGGAAAAACCACGCCAGCACCGCGGCGGCCACCACCGCGACGATCGCGATCGCCAGCAGGCGGCGCTCCCAGGCGCCAGGGTTGGCGAAGGTCGGGTTCATGGTGCGTTGGCGGGGATTTCACCCGCTGGGACATCCCCCGGCGCTGCGTGCTGGCTGCGCTGCAGCGCGCGTATATACGCGACAATCGCCCAGCGGTCCGCCGGCGCGATCGCACTCCCAAAGGGCAGCATCACGCCATAACCGCGCGTGATCACATCGAATATATGGCCGTCAGGAACGCTCCGCAGACGGTCATCGTGATAAGACGGCGGCGGGGGAAATCCCCGCCGCACCACAATTCCCTGCGCATAGCCGTCTGGCCCGTGGCACGGCGTGCAATAGATGACGAACCGCTCCTGCCCGCGCGCGAGCAGCGCCGGGGTAATCGGCTCGGGGTTTTGCGCCACCGGCTGGTCGCCGACAAAGCCCGTCACGTGCACGTCCGTCGAGGGCAGGCTCCCGAGCGCCACCACGTGCGCGGGCGGATGCCGCGCGGCCGCGCCGTTCGTAAATTGTGGCGCAGGCCCGAGCGTCCGCGGGTTCGTCTGGTGCTCCATATTGTCGCAGCCACCGACACTCGCCGCCACCGCGACGATGGCCGCCCCGAATATATATCTTCCGCCCGCCTTCATGCCGGAACCTCCGCGACACTTTCCGCCGGCAGCGTGTTCAAGAACCGCCGCGTCGCATCCCGCTCGAACTTTGTATCCGTTCGACGAATACACAGAAAAAACCGGTCCTGGCTCGCACGGTCGAAGCGCGGGTCGGCGATCACCGGATGATCGAGCCGCGGCAGCCCCGCGAGCCAGAACAGCGCGAGCACTCCCGTAATCGCGGCGGTCAGCACGGTCAGCTCGAACGTCACCGGCACGAACGCCGGCCAGCTCGTGATGGGACGCCCGCCGACGTTGATGATATAGTCATGGACGGCGTACCACTGCAGATAATAACCGCCGATCGCGCCAGTGATGCCCGCAATCAGCACGATCAACGGCATGGGCGAATGCTTGTGCGGCAGCCACTCCTCCATGCCTTCCACGGAGTACGGAACATAGACGTCGAGGCGTGAATATCCCGCCTCGCGCGCGCGACGCAGCCCGTCCAAAAACGCCTCGGGCGTTGCGAAGCAGGCCATCGTGCCATGCAGGAGCGTGGGCGTCATTTCGCTTTCTCCTCCTCCCGGATCACCAGCCCGCGCATCTCCGCCATCGAGATCGCCGGCAGGAAACGCAGGAATAAGAACAGCAGCGACAGAAACAGGCCGAACGTTCCTATATAGGTCGACCAATCCCAGAAAGTCGGACGATACATGCCCCACGACGACGGCAGGAAATCGCGGTGCAGGCTCGTCACCACAATAATAAACCTCTCGAGCCACATCCCGATATTTATAATGATCGCGATGATAAAGAGCAGGACCGGCGAGCGGCGCACCCGTCGCGCCCAGAGGAACTGCATCGCGATGATATTGCAGAAGATCAGGCTCCAGAAATACGGGGCGTATGGGCCAGCCGCGCGATTGGCCGCCGTGAACTTTTCATATATATCGCCGCTGCGCCACGCGTTGAAGAACTCCGAGAAATAACCGTACGCGACGATCCAGCCGGTCGTCAGCATCACCTTCCCCATCAGCTCGAGGTGACGCGTGGTGATGAAGTCCTGCAGGTTATATACCACGCGCAGCGGCACGACGAGCGTCACGACCATCGCGAAGCCTGAATAGATCGCTCCGGCCACGAAGTACGGCGGGAAAATCGTCGAGTGCCATCCCGGCAGGATCGCGACGGCGAAATCGAGCGACACGATGCTGTGCACCGAAACGACGAGGGGCGTCGCGAGCCCGGCCAGGATGATATACAGCCGCTCGTAATGAAGCCAGTGGCGGCCATCCCCGCGCCAGCCGAGGCTCATGAGCCCGTAGAAAATCTGGCCGCCCCGCGATACCGCGCGGTCGCGCATCGCCGCGAGATCGGGAACCAGCCCCACATACCAGAAAAGCAGCGAGACCGTGGCATAGGTGCTGACCGCGAAAAAGTCCCAGACGAGCGGACTGCGAAACTGCGGCCACAAGCCCATCGTGTCGGGATACGGCACAAGATAATAAAAGAATTGCGGACGCCCGAGATGAAGCAGGGGAAAAAGGCCGGCGCACGCGACGGCGAAAAGCGTCATGGCCTCCGTGAAGCGGTTGACCGACGTCCGCCACTCTTGGTGCAGCAACAACAATATAGCGGAAATGAACGTGCCGGCGTGGCCGATGCCGATCCACCAGACGAAGTTCACAATCGCGAAACCCCACGCGATCGGTATATTAATTCCCCAGATGCCGACGCCGCGGATGAAGAGCCACGCGATCGACGCCAGCAGCACCATCAGCACGGTCGCGGCCACAAGAAAACCAACCCACCAAAAGCGACGCTGGGGAAAACGCAGCGGCAGCGCGGAGATTTTTTCCGTGACCGACGTCAGCGTGTGCCCGGGCGCGAGCACCGGTTCCTCGGGGCCGGGCAGGGGTTCGAGCGTCGGTTTCATACGGGTGGCCTGGCGGCGGGCTCCGCGGCGCGTGGGGACTCGTGCCGCATCTTGGCCAGATAGGTCGTGCGCGGCCGTGTATTAAGTTCGTCCAGCAACGAGAAGCTCGATCGCTCGCGTTTGCGCCGGCTCACGCGACTCCCCGGATCCCCAATATTGCCAAATATAATCGCGTCCGCCGGGCACGCCTGCTGGCACGCCGTCTGGACCTCCCCGTCGCGGATCGCGCGGTTCTCCTTGTCGGCCCGCTTGCGGCCGGACTCAATGCGCTGCACGCAATAGGTGCACTTCTCCATTACGCCCCGCTCGCGAACGGAAACGTTGGGATTTTTTTGCAGGTTGAGCTCCGAATCCTTCGCGGGGCGGTAAATGAGAAAGTTGAACCGCCGGACTTTATATGGGCAATTGTTGGAGCAGTACCGGGTGCCGACGCACCGATTATATACCATCTGGTTCAGTCCCTCGCTGCTATGCACTGTCGCGCCGACCGGGCACACGAGCTCGCATGGTGCATTCTCGCAATGCATGCAGGGAACCGGTTCCACGACCGTGCGCGGGTTTTCCGGGTCGCCCTCGAAGTAGCGGTCGACGCGCAGCCATTGCATTTCCCGCCCGCGGGCGACCTGGTCACGGCCGACCGATGGTATATTATTCTCGGCCTGGCAGGCGATGACGCACGCGTTGCAGCCGAGGCAGGTGCTCAGGTCGATGAGCATGCCCCACGCGTACTGCCCCGCCGGCCAGTTTTTATATAGCGACGGCTGCGGCTGCGCTCGCGGCTCGGCGTTCGCCAGTTCCCGCGGCGCGAGCACCCGTACCAAATCGCGGCCCTCCATCGCAAAATGTCCCTGCGTCGCGACCAGCGCATGCGTCCGCGCGGTCTTCCGCACCTGCAGGTTTTCCACCCGCCACGGCGTCGCGGTCGATCGCATCGGATATATATCAACGCCGCACCCCCGCGCGACCTCGCCGCCGGCCGTCCGCCCATAACCGAGTGTCACCGTCAGGCACTCGTCGGCCTGCCCCGGCACGATCCACGCCGGAATATATATCCGGATCGCCCCCGCCTGCAGTTCCAGCACGTCGCCATTGCTCACGCCGAGACGGCGCGCGTGCGCCGGGCCGATCAACACCGCGTTGTCCCAGACGAGCCGCGTGATCGGACGCGGCAGTTCCTGCAGCCAGGCGTTGTTCGCAAAGCGCCCGTCCAGCACGCTCGAATCGGGCGCGATCAGGAGCACGGGCGCGCTCGGTCGCCCGGCTCCCTCCGGGGCGAGCCGCGGAATTCCCGCCGCAGCCGAGGCCGGCGCCGCCACCGGGGCGAGCGCCGAATTCGGCACCACCCCAACGCTCAACGCGCGCTGCCATCCTGCGTCCGCGGCGACGTCCGGCGTCGCGCCGACCCAGGTCTCCCGCACGATGTCGTAGCCGTCCGGCGGCGCGCCGACGCGCAGCGATCGCAGGATCTCGGGCAGTGAATGCGTTTCATATAGCGGCTCGATCACCGGTTGTTGCACGGTGACCGTGCCGTCGCCGTAGGACCGCAAATCGCCCCACGCCTCGAGGAAATGGCTCTCCGGCAAATGCCAGGTGCAAAGCCGCGCGGTCTCGTCTATATAGCCGCCAGCGTGCACGGAGAATTCCACGCGGCGCAACTTCTCCGCCAGCGCCGGCGCGCCAGGGCTTGTATATATCGGGTTCACGCCGACCAGGAAAAGCGACGTCACCTCGCCCCGATCGATCGCCGCAGTAAGCTCCGCGAGTGATCCGGCCGCGCGGGCATCCGCGTCCGACCGCCCCGGCGCCACGAAATGCACCGTGTGGCCAATCGCACCGAGTTGACGATTTACCGCCAGCGCCCATGCCCGCACCTCGGGATCTGTCTCCTCGCCCGCTATACATAGCGCCGCCGGACCCGCGGTTTTCAAATCCTGCGCCAGTCCCCGCACCCACTCGTCTTCGGACGGCGAAAGTTTCGCCGCTGCGGCGGGTTCGCCACTCCCTAGCAACGCGCTCACTTGGTCGAGCAGTACCCGCGTGCGCTCCGGCGAGGCCGGCAGTCGGAAATCCGCGAGTGTGCCCGTGACTGTCGGCGTGGACTCGATGGAATAAAAACGACTGAGATTCACCTGCCCGTTTTCCACGCGCCGCCTCTCTGCATAGCCGCGCCCGTAACGCTGCGCGGCGGGATGCCGATGCAGGCAATCGCTGGCAATCGTCAGCACGACGTCCGCCGCCGCCCAGTCGTAATCGAGCGCGGCACCCGCGTCATCGTAGCGTGCCAGTGGAGTATATTGGTACCAGCGGGCTTCTGGCCACGCGCCGAGGATTTGATATATCTCCCGCAGGAGCGTCGGCGAGGTCGTCGGTTCGGTGACGATAGCCACGCCCCGGCCGCTCGCCGCCGCGGGACTGGCCGTCCGCCGCGCGAGCCACTCCTCCGCGAACGTTTCCCAACTGCTCGCGCGCCCGCGCTGGCGCGGCGCGCGCGAACGATCGGGATCATATAATGAGAGGATCGCCGCCTGGGTCCAAACATCCGTCGCCCCACGGTTTTCGGGGTGTTGGGGATTTCCTTCGAGCTTGGTGGGCCGCCCGAAATGGGTCTCCACGAGAATGCCGCGCGCGTAACCTTCCCACGCCATCGCCGTGGTATAGAAGAGCGCGTCCTCCAACACCGCGTGCTCTGGCGGGATTACATAGGGCACCAATACGTCCGGCCCGCGGCGCGAGCAACCCGCCACGCCCACCAGGCTCATCGAAGCCGCGGCGAGCCGCAGGAAATCCCGCCGGCTCACGTCGGCCGGCCATTCCGGCGCGCCCGGGAGAAACTCATCCGTCCGCGCCGGTCCTTCATATATCTCTCGCTCCTCCAGGCTGCGCCAGAATTTCGGGGGGCCGGGATCGGCGGCGGCGGGAACTGTGGGATCGTCAGCCATGGTCAGCGGTGACACGTCGCGCAATCCGTCAGGTGCTCGCGATGAATCTGATAATCCCGCAGCAGTTGCGCGCCCCGCGCTTCGTCATTCCGCGCGTTCACGGGGTGTGGCGAGAATATCGCATCGCGCGGCTGCAGGCGCGGGCCGGGATTTTCGTGGCAATCAACGCACCAGCGCATCGACAGCGGCTCGCCCTTGGCCATCAGCGCCGAATTTCCGACGTCACCGTGGCAGGTCGTGCAGCTCACGCCTTTCGCTATATGAATGCTGTGGTCGAAGTATACATGATCGGGGACCTTGTTCACATAGTTCCAGCGCAGCGGCTGGTTGCTCTCGGCACTCACGATCACGGGACGGAGCATGGGCGTGTCGCGGAAGATCTGGGAGTGACAGATGAGGCAGGTCTCCGTCGCGGGCATGCCGGCAAACCCGGTCGTCTCGACGGTCTGGTGACAGAACCGACAATCGATCCCGAGTTCGCCCGCATGATGCCGGTGGCTGAATAGAACGGGCTGGCTCGGGGCGATCCCGATGCGGTTCCAATACGGTGTATGATAATACGCGAAGACCGCCGTCGAGGTGGCCACCAGCGTCAACAGCAGCCCGGCCAAGGCGACGCGATAGACGGTCGTGGCCGACGGCGCAAACACGACGCGCTGGCGGACGCGCGGCTCTGAGGGCTCCAGCGGGGAATTTTCAGGGGCAGCCACACTCTATATATCTTTGCGCCGCGGGGATTTGTCCGGGGTGACACGCGATGCGAGTGATGGCCCAGGTCGGAACACGCCCTATCGTTCCGTGCGCCGCCGTTTGGTTCCTCGCGGTCGGGCCGCGGGGAACTTCAATGTCGCAGCGCGTACTCTGGGCCAACGGCCCCGCCTCGTGAACCCCGCAGCCCGCGATCACCGCGAATTTTCCTTCTCCGCCAGCGACTTCCGTGTCGATTCAAACCCTACGACCAGTCCGAGCGAGGCCCACCCGAGCGAGACGAAATATAAATTGAAAGCGCGCTGCGTGTGCACTTTTTCGCGCAGTGGTACCGGCAACAGCCGGCGCAACGCCGCCGCGCCGCAACGGTTTGGGAGCGGCGCGAAGGGAGCGGCTCAGAGCGGCCGGCACGCTCGTCCGCAAAATCGCCCGACGATCAGCGTTTCCTATATCTCTCGGCGCAAATTATATGAAATCTAAAAACGTTTTCTATTGGCTGACGACGATCTTGCTCAGCGCTTTCATGCTTTATACCGCGGGTTCGTACCTGCGCCACGAGCCAAAAATCTCGGCCGCCATGGAGGAGCTCGGCTATCCCGGATATTTCCAAAACATCCTCGGTGTCGCGAAGTTGCTCGGCGCGATCGTGCTCCTCCTGCCTGGTCTGCCGCGACTCAAGGAGTGGGCATACGCGGGCTTCACGTTCACATTCCTCGGCGCGATTTGTTCGCATCTGGCGTGCGGCCAGACCACCGCCGCGCTCATGCCGGCGTTCACGCTGCTCCTACTCGTTGGCTCCTATATACTGCGCCCGGCCAGTCGCCGGGTGGTCGTGATCCCAACCGTCCCCGTCATCGGGTGAACTCCCGACACGATTCTCATATATACTAATATATATAAGCGGCCCAAGCCCCCACGCATCTGCGCCGCACGTTACATGCGCAGAATTGCGTTTCTGGCTATTTCTTGACGGGAGACAGCTGCACCGGCGGAACCGGAGGTGTCGCCAGCATCGGCGCGGCAATCGGGGCCACCGGTGGTAAGGACGCGCGCAACGCAAAGGCCCGCTGGGCCCACTGGCTCGACGGATCGAGTTGCATGAGCTGTGTCGTATATTTCTCGACATCTCCCGCCGTGCCCGACGCGGCCGCGAGGCTGGCCAAATGATACATCGCCTCGGCGCGAAGCACCGTCAGTTGCGAATGGTCATCAGCAATTTTTCGAAGATCCGCGATCCCTTCCGCATTCTGCCCCGCCATGATCCGGGCGACGGCTTGGCCGAGCCGGGCGCGGTCGGCCAACGGACCGCTTTTCAAAACCGAAATCGCTTTTTCATATTCCGTCAGCGCCACGCCGGGGTTCGCGGCCGTGATCGCATCGTCCGCCATGCGCAAATGCGCAATCCCGCCGAGCGTGTGCGTCCGATGAGCCTCAGCAAACGCGCGCAGGCGCTCCGGAGTGGACGCGCTGGCATACTCCTTCTCGATGCCAAGTTCCTGCTGGGCAGCAACATATTGCCAGCCACCGTAGCCGACGATTGCCACGACAACCAACAGGGCGGTGACAATGATCAGCGTGCCGTGCTTCCGCCAATAAAGATTCAGACGATCCTCGAACGTGAGACCCACCACCGTGGCGTCAGCCGCGACGGCATCGCCCGAATCGCCAGTCGAGGAAGCTTTGGAAGGTAAGGCAGTCATGGGCGGAGGCAGCGCGGAGGTTTTCAGGTTGTGGAAGGTGGAGAAGAACAAAACGCCGTCGCCCTGTAAATGCAGGAATCACGCAATCGGAACCCGTGCGTTCGACGCAAAATCCAGCCAAGCGTTCGTTCGCGGCTGCCAATCCCGTACACCGCGCGACACTGCCGGTCATCCCGGCCGCGCGTCACGGCTCGCATCCTCGTTCCCCGCCCGCGCTATATAGCCGCGCAGGGTCCCGGGCCCAGAGTTCCTGCCGCCTCAGCCGGGTGGCTCCCCGGTGACAGCTATTCCATGCACAAACTATATCCGTAGGTCGAGGTTTGCGCACGGAAACATGACGCTCAGCCCTAATGCCCGCCCGACCCACGTATATATGTATTCGTTATATACATATATATATCTATATGGGCACGACGACGCCGCCGCTTACGGCACGAGCAGGACCTTGCCGGTCGTCGCCCGGCTCTCCAGCGCGCGGTGCGCGTCGGCCGCCGCCGCCAGCGGAAATGTGGCGCCGATCCGCACGTGCAGCTGGCCGGACTTGATCCAGGAAAACAAATCCGTGGCGCGGCCGCGCAGCTCCGCGTCCGTGCGCGTATAGCTGTTCAGCGTCGGCCGCGTTATATATAACGACCCGCGCTGCGACAGCAGCAGCGGCGCGAACGGCGGCACCGGGCCGCTCGCGTTCCCGAAGGTCACCATCATCCCGCGCGGCCGCAGGCTGTTCAGGCTGCGCTCGAAGGTGTCCTTCCCGATCGAATCATATACGACGTCCACCCCCTCGCCATTCGTGAAGCGGCGCGCCGCCGCCGAAAAATCGTCCCGAGTATATATCACCACCTCGTCCGCGCCCGCCTGCCGCGCGAGCTGCGCCTTCTCCTCCGTGCCCACCGTGCCCAGCACGCGGGCACCGCGGCTCTTCGCGATTTGCACCAGCAGCAGCCCAACACCGCCCGCCGCCGCATGCACCACCGCCGTGTGCCCCGGCCGCAGCGGAAATGTATCCACCGCCAGATAATGAGCCGTCATGCCCTGAAGCATCACCGCCGCCGCATCGCGCAGCTCCACGCCAGCCGGCAGGGCGACGAGCTGCGCCGCCGGCACAATCGCCTGCTCGGCATACCCGCCAACCGCGCGCGCCGACGCCACCGCATCGCCCACGCCAAATCCGGTGACGCCCGGCCCGAGCGCGCGAACCGTCCCCGCGACCTCCTGCCCAAGCGTCATCGGCAGCGGCACTGTATACAGTCCGCTCCGCTGATAAGTATCCACAAAGTTGATACCGGCCGCGGCGACATCGACGAGAACCTCCCCGGCCTTCGGCTCAGGCATTGGAATATCTTCCAATCGCAACTTGTCTGGTCCGCCGTTTTCAAGAATTCGAATCGCGCGCATGGACGCTCACTGGATCAAAGGAATCCGCCGAGGCAAACTTTTGGGATGCGTCGTCGGTCCGCGCCGCTCTCGCGGCGGACGGATGGCCGCTTTTACCTCGCGCTCTTACCCCGCCGCCAGCGCGCGCACCGATTTCGATCGCCACGGCCAGGGCGGCATCTCTCGCGGCTTGGACGCGCCGAACCGTGGATATCGATCGGCCAACGCTATATATCCTTCTATATAGGAGGTGGCGCGTGGGGAGGAGCCGATGATTCCTACACCGTCGTCACATTGCCGCGGTACTGCTGGATCGGCTTCACGCCGACCTCCTTTTCCCGCAGCGCCCGAATGCCATTCACCGCCGCGGCCGCGCCCGTGATGGTCGTCATGATGCAGACGTTGTGGGCGTAGGCCGCCGCGCGGATCGGGTTCTCGTCCCGCCGCGGAATCATGCCGCCGGGGGTGTTGATCACCATCTGGATCTGGCCGTTCTTGATCATGTCGATGGCGTTCGGGCGGCCCTCCGCTGATCTTCGCGATCCGCTTCACCGCCGACTCCCGCTCGCGCGAGAGATCTTGGCCGTGCCGCTGGTCGAGTAGATGGTGAAGCCCATCTCGCTCGAGCGCCGCGCCGATCTCGACCGCCGGGCCCTTGTCGGCGTCCTTCACGCTGAGGAATACATTGCCCTTCGACCGGCAGGCCCGGCTTGGCCGCCGCCTGCGCCTTGGCAAACGCAATGCCCGAGGTCGGCGTCGAGGCCCATGACCTCGCCCGTCGAGCGCATCTCGGGCCCGAGCGCGATCGTCGCGCCGGGGAAACGCACAAACGGAAACACCGCCTCCTTCACGCACCAGTGCTTCGGGATCAGCTCCCGCGTAAAGCCCGAGATCCTTAAGCTTCTTGCCGGTCATCACCTTGGCCGCGAGCTTCGCCAGCGGCACGCCGATCGCCTTCGCCACGAAGGGGACCGTGCGCGAGGCCCGCGGGTTCACCTCGAGGACGTAGAGCTGGCCGCCCTTGATCGCGAACTGGACGTTCATGAGGCCGATGACCCGCAGCTCGCGCGGCGAGCGCGTGGGTCGCCGTGCGCACCGTCGTCAGCATCGCCGCGCCCAGGGTATGCGGCGGCATCACCATCGAGGCGTCGCCGGAATGCACGCCCGCGAACTCGATATGCTCGAGCATGCCGCCGATGACGCTGGTCTCGCCGTCGCTGATGCAATCGACGTCGAGCTCGATCGCGTCCTCGAGGAACTTGTCGATCAGCACCGGCTTGCCCGGCATGACCTCGAACGACCTGGCGGACGACCGCCTGCAAGCTCCTCCTCGCTGTAGACGACGAACATCCCGCGGCCGCCGAGGACGAAGGAGGGCCGCAGCAGCACCGGATAGCCGACCTCGCGCGCGAACGCCACCGCCTCGGTCTCGCTCAGCGCGGTGCGGTTGGCCGGCTGGCTTCAGCCCGATCTTCGTTCAGGACATCGGCGAAACAGCTTCCGGTCCTCGGCCATCTCGATGCTCTCCGGCGAGGTGCCGATGATGTTCACGCCGTTCGCCTTCAGCGCCGTCGCCAGGTTGAGCGGCGTCTGGCCGCCGAACTGCACGATGGCGCCCTCGCATCCCTCCTGCTGGTAGACCTCGAGCACGTCCTCGAGCGTCAGCGGCTCGAAATACAGCCGGTCGCTGGTGTCGTAGTCCGTCGAGACCGTCTCCGGGTTCGAGTTCACCATCACGGTCTCGATATCCGATCTCGCGCAGGGCGAAGCTCGCGTGCACGCAGCAATAGTCGAACTCGATGCCCTGCCCGATCCGGTTCGGGCCGCCGCCGAGGATCATGATCTTGCGCTTCGCCGACGGGCATGACCTCGTTCTCGTCGCCGTAGCTGGAATAATAATACGGCGTGAACGCCTCGAACTCGGCGGCGCAGGTGTCGACCAGCCGGTAGGTGGTGTGGATGCCGCGCGCCTTGCGCGTCGGCCCGCACCGTCGGCAAGATCGCTCTTCCAGCAGGTGCGCGAGCTGGGCGTCGGAAAAGCCGAACTGCTTCGCCCGGCGGAGCTCGTCCGTGTCGATCCGTCGTCAGGGTGGTCTTCCCGAGCGCGGTCTTCCATCTCGTAGATCTCCCGCAGCTGGTGCAGGAACCACGGATCGATCTTCGTCAGGTCGAAAATCTGCTCGACCGTGTAGCCGGCCTTGAAGGCGTAGCCGCAGGTAGTATATGCGCTCGGCGTTCGGCGTGCCGAGCTTCGTCTTGATCGTCGCGTCGTCCGGCCGGCTCGTCGCCGCCCAGCTTGCCGCCACCGCCGAAACCACGCGCGCCCCGATCTCGAGCGAGCGCAGAGCCTTCTGCAGCGATTCCTTGAAGGTGCGGCCGATCGCCATCGCCTCGCCGACCGACTTCATCGCCGAGGTGAGCGTCGGGTCGGCGTCGGGGAATTTCTCGAAGGTGAAGCGCGGGATCTTCGTCACGACGTAGTCGATCGTCGGCTCGAAGCTCGCGGGCGTCAGCCGAGTGATGTCGTTCCGCAGCTCGTCGAGCGCATAGCCGACGGCGAGCTTCGCCGCGATTTTCGCGATCGGAAAACCCGTCGCCTTCGAGGCCAGCGCGGACGAGCGCGACACGCGCGGATTCATCTCGATCACGACCATGCGGCCGGTCGTCGGGATCGACGGAGAACTGGATGTTGGAGCCGCCGGTCTCGACGCCGATCTCGCGGATGACCGCGAACGACGCGTCGCGCATCACCTGGTATTCCTTGTCGGTCAGCGTCATCGCCGGCGCCACCGTGATCGAGTCGCCCGTATGCACTCCCATCGGGTCGAAGTTCTCGATCGAGCAGATCACGACGCACTGGTCGCTTGTGGTCGCGCATGACTTCCATCTCGAACTCCTTCCAGCCGAGGAGGCATTCCTCGACGAGCACCTCGTGCACCGGGCGAGATGTCGAGGCCGTTGGCGACGATGCGCTCAAACTCCTCGCGGTTGTAGGCGATGCCACCACCTTGCCCGCCGAGCGTGAACGAGGGTCGGATGATGAGTGGAAATGCGCCGAGCACCTCGGCCGCGTCGCGGGCCTCGTTAAGCGTTTTCACCGTGCGCGAGCGGGCCACATCGAGCCCGATCTTGATCATCGCCTGCTTGAACAACTCCCGATCCTCGCCCTTGTTGATCGCGTCCGGCTTCGCCCCGATCATCTCCACATTGTATTTCTCCAGGATGCCCTGCCGGTGCAGGTCCATCGAAAGGTTCAACGCAGTCTGGCCGCCGAGCGTCGGCAGCAGCGCGGACGGACGCTCCACCGCGATGATTTTCTCCAGCATCTCCACCGTCAGCGGCTCGATATACGTGACGTCCGCAAACTCCGGGTCCGTCATGATCGTCGCCGGATTCGAATTCACTAGAATAACGCGATACCCCTCCTCGCGCAAAGCCTTGCAGGCCTGAGTCCCCGAGTAGTCGAATTCACACGCTTGGCCGATGACAATCGGGCCGGCGCCGATGATGAGGATGGACGAGAGGTCAGAGCGTTTAGGCATGGCCGTGGATTCCATGGAGAGTTGGGAGCGCAGGAAGCAGCCGCAAGCGGGAAAGCATCCGCCTCCGAGCAGAACGGACGAACGCCGATGATTGCGTCGGCCCGCGCCGCCACGCAGCCTGCGCGTCACCCCATGCTCCTGTTCGCCGCACTCCTGGCCCTGCCGCAGTTCGATCTCGCTGCCGAAGAGAAGCCCCGCGTCCTCGCCGAGGCCAACGCGCTGCTCTCCGTCACGCCTCACACCATCGTATCCGTCGTCAACCCGCGCAGCGCCGGCACGCCTCACGATTTCTCCTCGGAAGGAGATTATTGGTGGCCGGATCCGAAAAATCCCGACGGCCCCTATATACAACGGGACGGCCTGACGAATCCCGACAACTTCGTCGCGCATCGCCAGCTGCTGCTCGCGTTCGTCCACGACTGCGACGCGCTCATGGCCGCCTACCGTCTCACCCACGATGAGCGCTATGCCACCGCGGCCACCCGCGAGCTCCACGCGTGGTTTGTGGACCCTGCGACGCGGATGAACCCGAGCCTGGAATATTCTCAGGCGATACACGGTCGATATACCGGACGTGGCATCGGAGTCATCGATACGGTTCACTTCGCCGAGGTGGCGCTCGGCGTCGAGGCGCTGCGCGGATCCCGAGCGTTATCTATAGCGGAGGATAACGCCGTGACCGGGTGGTTTCGTGATTATCTGAAGTGGATCCGCACGCATCCCTACGGCATCGAGGAGAGCAAGGCCGAGAACAACCACGGCACCTGCTGGGCGCTGCAGGCGGCGGCGTATGCACATCTCACGAACGACGCCGCGGTGCTCGCCGACTGTCGTCGCCGCCTCACGGAAATCCTGTTGCCGAAACAGATGGCCGCCGACGGCAGCTTTCCGCGGGAACTGGCGCGCACGAAGCCGTATGGATATTCCATCTTCAATCTCGACGTCATGACCGCGCTGGCCGTCGTGCTCTCGACACCGAGTGACGACCTGATGAACTTCACGCTGCCGGATGGGCGCAGCCTGGTGAAGGGCGTCGCGTTTCTCGCGCCGTTTCTCGCGGATAAAAAGTCGTGGCCGAAGCCGCCCGACGTTATGTATTGGGACAACTGGCCTGTACGTCAGCCCTCGTTGCTATTCGGCGCCGTGGCTGCAGGGCGCGCGGACTGGCTGGCGATTTGGCGCCGGCTCGATCCCGATCCGACGGTCGAGGAGATCCGGCGCAACTTTCCGATCCGCCAGCCAGTGCTCTGGCTGCCGGTCGCGGACGCGCGGTGAAGCGTCGCGCGAAAATCAGAGGCTTTGCTCGATCCAGCGATTGACCATCGCGCGCGCTTCGTCGCCCGTCGCGATCAGTTTTCCGTCCGGACCATAGATCCGGAAGTGCGGGATCGACTCGAGTTCATATTGCTTCGCGACCGGCGAGGCCCAGTCGATACCGGTCTTCACCGTCGGCCGGTTGATATCGACGCTGACGAAGGCGAGATCGCTGCGCTTCTTGTGCAGCTTCTCGACGCTCGGCGCGATTGCCCGGCACGGCGGGCAAAACTGGCTCGTAAAATCGAAAATCGTGGTTTTCCCCGGCACGAGGTAATTTGATATATCGACGCGCTCGCCCATCGCGATGCGCGGCGGCTCGGCGGGCTTGACGTGCGTGTCGGAAGCGGGATCGGAGAACGCCACGACGGCGGAAAGCGCGGACAGGACGACCAGGCCAAGGAACGTTTTCATATGCGGAGCGATTCGGGGGAGTGACGAGGAACGCCCATCCCTCCCTCCTCGTCCCGGCAAAGTCAACCGCGCGACGTCGGCCACGTTCCGCGAATGTTCGGTGCGAAGGCGCCGGCGGGGTTAACGATGCAACCGAATTCGCGCTGATGGGTCTGGCGAGCCGCGCCAACGCGCACAGAGTGAGTGGCATGTTACCCCGCTTTCGTGCCCCGTCGATCGCCCGCGGCTTTCACGCTGCGGTCATGTTTTGCGTGCTCTGCGGACTTGCCCTGCTCGCGCCGGTGCTACGCGCAGGGGAACGCGTTATACTAAACTTCAACCCCGACTGGAAATTCCTCAAGGCCGACCCGGCCGGAGCCCAGCAGGTGGCGTTCGATGACCACGACTGGGTGAACGTCGCCACTCCGCACACCTTCAACGACATCGACACGTTCGACAACTGGTCGACACCCGGGCATCGCGGCGAACAGATCCAGTGGAGCGGGCGCACGTGGTACCGGAAGCACTTCCGCCTGCCGGAATCCGCCCGCGGGAAGAAAGTATATATTGAATTCGAGGCGGCGCGGCAGGTCGCTGAAGTATATTGCAACGGCGTCCTCCTCGGCGTCGCGAAAACCGGGTTCACGCCGTTCGGCTTCGACCTCACGCCCCACCTGAAATTCGGCGCCGAGAACGTCATCGCGGTCATGGTCGACAACCGCTTTATGAAGGATCCGCTCGACGCCGAAGCCGCTGCGGCCGTCGGCGCCGCCACCGGCACCTCCGGTGGGAAATCCGCCGCGAATCCGAATCTCCTCGAGATGAACGACAAGATCAACGAGGCCATGCCGGAAAACATCGCGGACCTCCAGGCCGACCAGATCCCGTGGAACAACCCGCACTGGCATCCCGCTCATGGCGGCCTCTACCGGAATGTCCACCTGTATATAACGGACCCGCTGCACATCGCGCTGCCGTTATATAGTTTCCTGCAGACGGCCGGGCCGTATGTCTACGCGACAAACGTCACCGCCGCCGCCGCGCGAATCGGCGTCGAAGTCCCCGTCCAGAACCAACGCAGCGCCGCCAGCCCGGTCGAGGTCCGCGCCGAGTTGTTCGATGCCGACGGGAAATCCGTCCTCGCGCTGACTCAGATTCAGACCGTTCCCGTCGGAGGCACGGCAACATTTCAGCTCGCCGGCGCTCTCCCGCATCCTCACCCGTGGGAGCCGGGTTATCCTTATATATATCGTGTCGTGTGCGCGCTGCGCGTCGGCGGCGAGGTCATCGACACGAGTGAGGTTTCCTTGGGAGTGCGCACGGCGCGCTGGGACACCAACCACGGTTTTTTCCTCAACGGTAACCACGTGAAGTTGCATGGCTGGGGGCAGAAGCCGACGGATGAGTGGGCCGGCCTCGGCGCCGCACAGCCGGACTGGATGCATGAATATACCCTGCAGCTGATGCAGGAAGCCGGCGGAAATTTCGTGCGTTGGGGCCATAGCGCGACCGGGCTCGCCAGCATCACCGCCGGCGACCGCCTCGGGATCATCGCGCTGCAACCCGGCACCGATGGCGAACACGACACCGTCGGCGCGGCCTGGAAGCTGCGCGCCATCGCCTTCCGCGACACCATTATATACTTCCGCAACCACCCCTCGATCCTGATCTGGGAGGGCGGCAACCAGAAGGTCTCGCGCGACCACGCGCGGGAGCTCCGCGGCTATATGGACTTATATGATCCGCACGGCGGCCGGGTCTACGCCCACCGCCGCGCCGATGCGATCACCGCGGAGTTCATGGACATCGGCATCGGCACCGAGGGCGGACGCGAAATCGCCACCCTGCCCGTCGTCGAGGGCGAATATGATCGCGAAGAATCGCCGCGCCGCGTCTGGGACAAGGCTTCGCCGCCCAACTTCGGGTACCCGGAGGCCAAGGGCATGACCTACGACCTCACGTCCGAGGAATACGCCGTCAACCAGGTCGGCCAATATATCAAGAAGCTCGGCCCGGCCTGGCACAGCGGTGGCGCGAACTGGATTTTCTCCGACACCACTAGCGGCGGACGCGTCCCGGCCGAGGTCGACCGCGCCGGCGGCGAGGTCGATGCCGTGCGACTGCCGAAGGAAGCCTACCACGTGATCGCCGCGATGTTCCGAAGCGATCCGCAAGTATATATCATCGGGCATTGGACCTACCCGGCCGGAACGAAGAAGAATATATACGTCGCCTCGAACGCCGCGGACGTGGAACTGTTGCTCAACGGCCGCTCGCTCGGGCACGGGCACGTGTCGGACCAATACCTCTTCACCTTCCCGGACGTCACGTGGGAGCCGGGCGAACTCAAGGCCGTGGCGCGCACGAAGGACCAGATCGTCGCGACGGATGCCCGCCACACCGTCGGCGCGCCGGCCGCGCTGCGGCTCACGGTGCACACGGGGCCCGGCGGATTGCGCGCGGATGGTGGAGATATAGCATTGATCGATGTCGAGGCGGTCGACGCGCACGGGGATCGTTGCCCGACGTTTCAGCAACGCGCCGATTTCGCGACGTCCGGCCCCGCGATCTGGCGCGGAGGATATAACAGCGGGAAAATCAATTCGACGAACAACACCTACCTCGACCTCGAAGCCGGGATCAACCGCGTCGCGGTCCGCGCCACGCGGACGGCCGGTGCCATCACCGTGCGCGCGACCTCGGCGGGTCTTGCTCCGGCGAGCGTCAGCTTTTCCGCGCAGCCATTCGCCGCGCCGGAAGGCATGACGACGCTGTTGCCCGCCACCGCGCCGCACCCGCTGCCCGCTGCGGCGCCAGCTCCCGCGTCGGCGGAAGCGGCGCCCGCGGTTGCCGCCGCCCCAGGCCAAGCCGCCGGCAAGTATATAACGGCCATGAACTACACGGGCCCGACTGCGGCGATTGTGCGCGTCGCCACGGGCGCGAGGGACGGGCTCAAGATCTATGGCGACCGCGATTATATATTCGCGGACCTGCCGGCCGCGCTCGTCGGGGCGGACTGGGTGATGCCGGCCGACGCCGACGCCCGTTATAGCGCCGTCGACCTCATCGAACTCGCGGTGAAGGCAGGCACGACGGTATATATTGCGCACGACGAGCGCGTCGCCGTGCCCTCCTGGCTGTCGCGGCAATTCGAGCCGGCGGGCTTCACGCTGCAGATTCACGCCAAGCCGATGCGCGTTTTCCAACGGCGCGTGGACGAGGCGGGGAGCCTGACGTTCGGCTCGAATACCGACGAGCCGCGGCCGAAAGCCTCGAACCAGTATGTCGTGCTCGTCAGCGCCGCGAGCGGGGCCACACCGGCAAAATAACATCTCCATCCCGCGCTGTATCCACCCCGTGGATACAGACCGGCCCGTCGGCGCGGGCTCAGTTGTATCCGAAATCCGAATCCACGTTGTATTCAGGATTTGAATACACGAATTGGCTCGCGACCGCGGCGCGCTCCCGAGCGTTGCAGGCGCGCGGCGCAGCGAGGCGGAGACGGCGATTGCGGACCGACGATTATTGTATCCAGAAACTGAATACACCAACGCGGGCCACCGGGCGCGAAGGCATGCCCTCGGCGCGGACAGTTATCGGCGACCGGAGGACGCGCGCAAATTTTCGACGACCGGCACGACGACCGGCTCGCCCACCGTCGCCCCGCGGGCCAGTTGTTTTAATAAAAGTGTGCTCGCCTGCTCGGCCAGCTCCTGGTGCGAGACGCCGACGCATGACAGCGGCGGATCGAAGAAGGGGGAGATTTCATAATCCCCGACCCCGATCACCGCTATATCATCGGGGATGGACAGGTCGCGTTCGCGAATCGCGCGATAGGCTCCGAGCGCCAGCGCGTCCGACACGGCATAGAGGCAGTCGATTTTTTTCCCGCGTCGCAGGATCGTACGCATCGCCTCGTAGCCCGCCGTCTCAGAAAGTTTGTCGGCGATGATCTCGAGCGCTGGCTGCCTTCCGAGGCGCAGCACGCGTTGCATGAATCCGTCGACGCGGCCGCGGGTCGTTTGGGTGAGCGGACTGCCGTGAAGGACGGCGGGGTGCTGTCGTTTGCTCCGAAAAAAAATCGCGGCCGATCGGCTGCCGCTGTCCGGCGCCTCAACCACCGAAGCATATCCGTGGATGATGCGGTTCACGAGTACCGAAGGATACGGCAGGTGCGAACGCGTGAGGTAGGCATCGTCATCGGCGGTCGTGTTCATGATGATGGCCGCGTTGAAATGGTCGCCCGTCAGCAATCCCGGCATCGCCTGGAGATGCCCTGCGGGAAACATTTCGATCAGCACGGATACGGTGCTGTCCGCGTGCGGAAACTGGCCCGCGGCCATGGCGCGGCGCAGCGCGAGGATGAAATGGTTCACCAGCGGAATCGGCGCCTCGAAACTCGTGATGAGGGCGAGGACGACGTTGTTCTTGGCCCCGCTCCGCCGCAGCCGGCGTGCACTGATGTTCGGAAGATAGCCGAGTTGCGCGGCGATCGCGCGGATTTTTTCCACGGTCGCCAATGATATCCGCCTCTCCACGTGAAGGTTATTGAGGACCGACGAAACCGAGCCGATCGAAACGCCCGCGTGGGCGGCGATGCTGTTGACGGTGACGCGGGGGGACGGCGCTCGGGGAGGTCTTGGCATCGCTGCGGCGACGTAGGCATGAGTTCGACGTCTCTGCAAAAACGTTTTGCTAAAATGTCGTTTGCCTAGCGAAACCCGCCGGCCCGACTGCATTCAGATTTGCCCTCTACCGCTGGTTTTGCTGGGATGGGACGATGCCTGAGGAGCCGGAGACACCGCGCAAAGCTTTCAAGTTCAAGGAACCCCAGTTCGAGACGGTCAACCCGCAGCGACCGCCGGCGCCGCGCGCCCGCGGATCGCGGCCTCCGAAGCTCACGCTTGATCCCGTCCAGCCGGTCCAGGTTCGCGAACTATATAGACCCGCCGGCGCACCACCACCCGGTCCGCCCCCGCCCGCCGGCGGGCCACGTCCGACCCCGGCCCCGCCCAAGGAAGCAAAGAAGTTGATCTTGAAAGACTTCGCCGCCGAGCAGGCCAAGGCGAAGGAACTGGCCGCGCAGGCTTCGGTCGGCTCGCGCCGCAAACGCGATTATCTGGTTTCGCTCGCGATTGGAAATCTCGCCTGCCTCGTCGCCATCGTGATCATGCCCGTGCTCGGGTTCGCCGCGATGGTTCTATATAACGTCGCGCTCGCCTGGATATTATATGGCGTGCTCGACGATTATTGACGGCGCGACGCCAGCAGCTCCCAGATGAGGAGCGCTCCAGCGACGGAGACATTCAGCGACTCGACCCCGCCCGCACCCGGAATCGTGACGAGCCGCGTGCAGGCGGCGGCCACTCCGGGCGATAATCCGTGCTCCTCATTCCCGAGGACCAGGGCGCGCCCGGCCGGCTTCGCGGAAGATGCGCCTCGCGGGCGTAACTCGCCACCGCGCGTGGCTGCGCCGAAAACTTCATAGCCGGCGGCGGTCAGTTCGCGAATAAACGTTTCGAGCGACCGCACCCGCCAGACCTCGAGGTGATCGAGTCCGCCCTCGGCGATGCGGTAAGCTGCGTCGCCCGGGCGCGCGGATCCGTCCTCCTCGGAGTATATAATTCGCGGGACACCAAAGAACGCCGCGGTGCGAGCCAGCGCGCCGAAGTTATGGGCGTTACCGATCCGATCCAGGAGCACAAGCGCGTCGCCTCGTCGCAGCCAGGTGCTGATATCGCTGGCCGTCGGCGAGCGCCACACGGGCCCCGGCACCACGGCGACAATGCCCCCATGGTGCACCGAGCCCGCGATTTTTTCCAGCTCTGCCGGCTCGACGCAGCGATATACTTTTTTCGCTCGTGCGAGCACCTGGCACATGATGCCGACCTGACGCCCCGTTTGATAATCGAAGAATAAACGCTGGATCGATCCGGGATCGCGCGCGAAACGCGCCCGCACCGCAGCCAGCCCGCAGATTCGTAATTCGTCGCGACTCGGCCCACTGCGCGAGCCTTCCGCTCGCACCGGCGCGCCAAGCTCCCCGCGCTCGGCGTCCGCGGCTTCCTGTGGCGTCGGCTCGCGAGCCGCGCCCCGCGCACCTCGTGGCCGCGCAGGGCCGACCGGGGCCACGAACTCGCCGCGGCCCGCGGACTCGGAAGCAGGCGGGGAATCTTCGGGACGTCGGCGCGGCGGGAAAGGCACGCTCCACCCTCGCCCCGCCCGCGAAAAAAACCAACGCCGAACTCATCCGCCGCATCGAATCGTCGGCACCAACATTTCGGCGCGTATCCGCTTTTTGGATACAAAAATCGCGCGAGCTCGACGTCCCGGCGCCACGCGTTGGTGCCGACGAGAACCAGCGCGGCACCGCGTATCGGCGCGTATCCCGCTATATAGCCAGCTCGCGTATCCACAACTCGGATACATCGCACCCGGCCGGCCGGGGTTATGTATTCGGATTTTGGATACGAGCGGACCCGGCGCCGGTGACCTCGCCGACGATCGTGAATTCCTCGCGATCGTGATAGAGGTGCCGGATCCGCCGGCCCGGTGCATAGCGCGCGAGTGCCGCGCCTGGCGCCCGGATTTCGCGCAGGAGTGCGATGGGATCCACGCGGCCGAACTTCAGGTTCACGACGAGCCGCCGGCACCACCCGCGTTCGAGCCAGGGCCCGATGAGGTCGTGCATCACATGATGCGGCTCCTCCACGAGATCGCAGAACAGCCAGTCGAACACTTCTCCCGTGGCGGGCATATAGCGAAACGCGTCCTCCCGCCGGTGATCGATCCCCGCATGCCCCAGCGCTCCCCCTTTCAGCGGACCGTTGTCAATCGCCTGGACGCGCGCGCCGCGTCGGGCGGCGCTATAGCTCCATCCACCAGGCGCCGCCCCGAGATCACACACCGTTTCCCCCGGCTGCGGCTCGCGCCCCAGTACTATATAGGCCTCCTCGACTTTCAGATAACTGCGCGACGGCGCCAATATATCATCCGCCATGCGGCGCGGCCCATGCACCCACGCGTCCCGCGCGACCCACACGCGGCCGAAATCGGCGAAGAATACAAAGAGCCCCCGCACCGGCCCGCTCGCGACCGAGCGCGGGATGCCCGATTGCGCCAGCTTCGCCACGCGCGCCAGTTTCTTCTTCAACAGCTCGGCCGTCGCATCCTCGACCGCAGCTTGCCTTCGGCCCAGGCCCACGATCTCCGTCGGGCCCGTCCACAACCACGGCCACGGCGCGTCGACGCGCTCACCCTGCAGTTGGCCCAGAAAATATTCGGCGATCTTCTGCGCCAGTCCGTTGACGGAATCCGCCTGGATTTCTACCGGCGCGATCCAGGTCAGGTGCGGAAAAACGAGCTGCTCCAACTTTTCCGGGGTCGGCCGCGGGGCCGCGGGATCGACGAGTATATAGCCGGCGCCGGTGGCAATCGCCGGCGAGCCGGCCTCGGCGAGTTCGCGCCCGAGCAACTTTTCGAACCCGGCCTGACACGTCAGCAGCATCCCGCGAACGTGCCGGCGTCGCGCCCACCCGCGAGCGGAAAAACTCGGTCGCGACCTCGGCGGGCACGGACCTCAGAGGCGATGCAGGTGAAAGCCGCCGTCGACATCAAACACCGCGCCCGTCGAGAAGGGAAACCGGTCCTCGGCGATCGCCCGGACGGCATTCCCTATATCAGACGGCTGGCCCCAGCGGCGGATGGGCGTGATGCCCTGCTCGAGGATCAGCCGATCATATTTCTCCTTCACCGCCCCGGTCATGTCGGTCGCGATCACCCCGGGCCGAATTTCATATACGTTGATCCCCTCGTTCGCCAGCCGGTCGGCGAAGAGCTTCGTCATCATCGCGAGCCCGGCCTTCACCATGCAATAATCGCCACGGTTGATCGACGCGGTATAGGCGGAGATCGACGTTATATTAACAATGCGGCCGCGGCTGCCGTCGGGCCCGGGCGCCTGCTTCAGCATTTCCCGGGCGACGAGCTGCGTGAGAAAAAACGGGCCCTTCAGGTTGATGGCGAACAGCCGGTCGAAACTCTCCTCGCCGGCGTCGAGCAAGTCTGCCCGGACGTTCGGCGCGACGCCCGCGTTGTTCACGAGCAGGTCGATGCGACCGAATTGCGCGATTGTTTCTGACACGAGACGCGCCCGGTCGGCCGCAACTGACACATCGCCCTGGACTATATATCCATCGCCGCCGGCGGCGCGCACCGCCGCGAGTGACTCCTGTGCCGCGGTGACATTGCCCGCGTAGTTGATCGCGATGCGACAGCCCGCGCGGGCCAGTTCCAACGCGATGCCGCGCCCGATGCCGCGCGAGGCGCCGGTGACGAGAGCCGTTTTCGAGGGAGTCATGAACTCGCAGGAAACGTCGCAGGCGCGGCGCCCGCAAGCCCGGAGCGCCGGGCCCTCTCCGCGCGACCTCGCCGCGGCGCCGGGATCCGGATCAGGTGCGCGCCCGCTGGCTCGCGATCCAATCCTCGACGACACCACTTAATACATCGAGCGGTACCTCGCCGGTGCGAAGCAGCAGGTTATGATATTCCTTGATCGAGAACTTCGCGCCAAGGGCCGTGCGCGCCTTTTCGCGCAGCTCGATGATCCGCAGCTGCCCCATCATATAGGAACACGCCTGGCCGGGTGTCGTTATATAGCGATCCACCTCGCTGGGCTGGATTCCATAGTCGATCGCCTGCTGGCGCGTCCAGTGTTTCGCATGCAGCCCCGTGTCGACGACCAGTCGGCGCGCGCGGAAGAGCTGCGCCTGCAGATATCCGAGGCGGCCGCTCGGGTCGCCTTCATACCAGCCCGCCTCGTCCGCGAGACGCTCCGCATATAGTCCCCAACCTTCCGCAAACGCCGACAGACCGCCGAGCGCGCGCAACCGGCGGAAGCGCGGCAGCTCGGGCAATTCCTGCTCAAGCGTGATTTGATAATGATGCCCGGGCACCGCCTCGTGAAACGCCACCGTCTTCATCCCGGCGCCGAGCCAGAGTATATCCGGGGTCAGATTTGCGAGCGGCGCCCAGAATATACCGGGCTGCGATCCGTCGGGCGCGGGCGCACTGTAATGCGCCGCCGCTCCGGCCTCCGTAAACGCCGGCTCGCGCCGCACTTCCACCGGCGCCTTCGGAATCAGGTCGAAATACGCCGGCGCCCGCAACTGCGCCTCGCGCACAATGCGGGCAAACTCCGCCAGAATCGCCGGACGCGGATCCGGCGTGGCCGGCGGAATCAGCGTGGCGTTCAGTTTCATATAGCGGTCCTTCACCGGGCCGTCGCTATATCCCAGCTGGCGCAATATAGTATCCATCAGCCCCTCGAGCCGCGCCACCTCCCGCAGCCCGATCGAGTGGATCTCGTCCGGCGTCAGCTTCGTGGTCGTATAGGTCGCCAGCTGCGCCGCATATATTTCATCGCCATGCGGGACCTTCCACAGGCCCGCGTCGTCAGTCGCCGTCTTCGCCTGCTCCACGAGCAGGTCGCGCACCCGCGCGAACGCGGGGAGCACCGACGACGATGCCAACGTCGTGGCGCGCGCCAGCGCAGCTTTGCGGTCCGCCTCAGGATAATTCTTCAGCGGCCCCGCGCGCCGCGCAAGCGACGTCACGAATATACTATCACCGGGCGCGAGCAGCCGGTCGAGCCCGGCCACACAGGCCGTGAGTATAAAGCGTGGCGGCACCACGCCCCGCGCCGCGCGGGCCCGCGCCTCGGCGATTCCCCGGTCCAGCAGCGGCGCGACCTGCTCGAGCCTCGCGAGGTAATTCTCCACGTCCTGCGCATTCCGGATCGGGTGCACTTGCGTCAGGAAGTTCACGAGCGTGACCTGCAAGCCGCCGAACTGCTCGAAAACATAGAGCGACCCCGCGGCCGCGCTCGTACGGATGGTGTCCTGAAAGCGCCAGGACAGCAGATCGGCGGAGACGCGCTGCACGGGCGTGAGCTCCGCCTTCGGATACCGGCGCAGCTCCTGAAGCCCGCGCTCCGCCCGCGCAGCCCGCGCGGTCCGGGCCGAGGGATCGAGTGGATATAAGCCTTCCGGGCCGACGAGCTGGCGGTCGTTGGCCGCCTGCTCGGCGGGCGGAAGATATTGCGCGCGTGTCGCGGCCATCGGCTCGGTCCGCACCCAGTCCTGTGCAAATGCCTCAACCCATGCATCGAACGACGGCGCCGCGGGCGCGAGCGGGGCGGCCAGCAATAATATAGCAGGCAGGAGCAGGCGAAGCATTTTCATAGAGTGTTTTCCGGGAGCAGTCGCAGGCCGCGGGATATAGGGTATATAGCGAAATTTCGCTCCCGCACATCGGCCGGTAGAGCGCCCTTGGCATTCACAGAGTGCCACCCGATTGGCAATATCAACGTCCAGCCG
Organism: uncultured Verrucomicrobiae bacterium; assembly: GCA_963800005.1. Taxonomy (GTDB): domain Bacteria; phylum Verrucomicrobiota; class Verrucomicrobiia; order Opitutales; family Opitutaceae; genus CAWCZH01. The sequence goes on along the minus strand of CAWCZH010000006.1, from coordinate 847,043 downwards.
CCGCGCGCAGCAGCCGGCGGCTCTGAGCCTCTCGCCGGGAAAAATCGGTGAAAGCGCCATTTTTCAGTCAAGTCCGCCCGGCGCGGAGCCGCTTGATACATTCACGATGCATGCCTTCCCGCGGTTGACGAGTGCTCCGGGCGCCGGCGCGCGGCGGCCACCCGCTGCGGGCTTGCTCCTACCTGCATCCGCTCACCACGATTGAGCCATGGGCGTCCTGTTTCTCCTGATCACCATCGGGTTGCTCTGGCTCAACCTCGTCGGCGCCGGGCTCGCCGCGTGGCAGCTCACCCGCGATTACGCCACCGGTCGCGTCGCCGGCGTCCTCACCTTCTGCCTCGCGTCGTTTTTCCTGGAGCACTTCTGGGGCTGGGGGCCGCGGCCGGTCTTCCTGCCCGTCACGACCCTCGCCTCGGCCTGGCTCGTGTGGCAGCACCGCGACGTCCTTCGCGCTTCCTGGCACGTCGATGCGTGGTTCGCGGCTGGGTTTCTCTATTGCTTCGCGTGGCGCTTCGCGTTTCCGGATATAGACATCACGTCCGACCGGATGCCGAGCCTCATGATGGTCGACGGCTATATGAACGGCAACACGCTGCCGTCCTTCGACCGCTGGCTCTCCCCCTACCGCTCGAACTTTTACTATAGCTTCCAGCAATATAGTGCCGCGTTGTTCGGCCGCAGCGCCGGGATCAGCGCCGGCCTGACCTATCATCTCGCGTACGCCACGCTCGCCGGCTATATCACGATGGCCGCGGCGCTCACGGTCGAGCGCCTCTGCGCGTGGCGCTGGGGCCGGCGCCTCGCCATGATCGCACTTCTCCTCGGCGGCAGTGGCGCAATCGTTGTCGTCCACGCGACCATGAACCGGTCGTTTTTTTATGATGAGGCGGTGAACTTCCTCGGCGGCACGATCGTGCGCGGCAAGTTCAACGACGCCGGCGCGTGGCTTTCCCACTTCATCAACACGCACCCCGACGTGCCGCCGCGCGACCTGCCGATGCCGTCGCTCAGCTATGTACTCGTCAACGGCGACTACCACCCGCCGCTTTCCGGCTATATACTCCTGACCTTTGCCGCGCTGCTGATCGCCACGATGGAAACCGCACCGGAGCTCGGCCGCCGCCGCGTCCTGCTCGTGCTGCTGGGGGCCACCGTGCCGATCGCGATCATCTCCAACGCATGGATTTTTCCGCTGCAGGCCGGGCTCGTCGCCGCCTGGCTGGGATTCCGCTATATAGAGGGCGAAAAATCCGCCTGGCTGCCCGCCGCCGGTGGCGCCGCCCTCGCGTTCGCCCTGGAGTTTCCCTACCTACGGGAATTCATGCAGCAGGGCACCGCCACCTATGCGGCGATTCGCTGGACCGAAACCGTGGACCATTCGCCGTGGCTCGGGTGGCTCGTGATTTTCTGGCCGGTCGTCGGCATCATCCTCCTCGGCTTCTGGAACCGCGACCGGCGGCGGCTCGCGCTTTTTCTCATGGTGCTCTGGACTGGCGCGCTGTTCTGCACCGAGTTTCTATATAACGACGATCTCTACGGGGGCCAGTGGAACCGGTTCAACACGTCGATGAAATGGTGGCCATGGGTATATGCTGGCACCGTCCTGACGCTCGGCGCGCTCAACCTCGGCGCCCGCTCGTGGTTCTGCCGCTGGGGCACCGTCCTGATGCTGCTGCCCACGTGCGTCTACGGCATCGATCTCGCGCGCGTCTTTGTGCATCATGAAAAACCCAGCCTCGGCCGAATGGACGGCCACGCGTGGCTCGAGCGCGATCCGGTCGTGCGCGAGATGCTCGTCGGGCTCGAAAACCGGCCGGACGGCGTCACGGTCGAAAGCGGCCTCAAGAACGAGAACACCGAGTCGCCCGCGGTCGCACTTTTCGCGCACAAGCAGAGCCTCCTGGGCTGGCCGTGGCACGAGTCACTCTGGCGCGGCACCCACCTCGAAATCGAGTCCCGCTCGCGGGAAATCGAGGCGCTCTATTCCGGCACGCTGCCCGATCCCGCCAGCTGGCTGATCGCTCACAATGTCCGCTATATACTCTGGCTCCCGCGCGACAACCTCGAACATTATAAACACCTGCGCCCCCTCATCGAACAGGTCCGGGCACAATATACTTGGGTGCAGTTCTGGTCGGGCGACGAAAACGTCGGCATCGGCTTTTTTGAGCGTAACGCCGCGCTCCCGCCCGCGAAATAGCAAACGGGCCGGGCCTACTTCCCCGGTGTCGGGGCCGCCACAATTCCGAGCACCTGCAGGTCCTTCACTGAAACCGTACCCTCCCGCAGGTTCGCGTTCACATGCGCCAGCGAATCCAGCTGGTGCCCGAACACGTGCGCTCCCGCCTGAGCGAACACCGGAACGGCATCGCGAAAATTGTTTCCCGGCGAACGCACACTCAGCCGCGTCACCCATCGGAGCTTGGGCTGCCGATCGTGCTGAAGCGCCTGATAATCATACGCCATTAGAATGACGAAATAGCGCTCCTCACTCAGCTCCTTCAGCAGCGTTTGATAGCTTCCCGTCCGCATGCTGTTCTGCAGCGGCGCACTCGTCAGCTCCCTCGCATACCCCAGCAGCACCGCATTGCGCGACATCGAATCGACCTGGTTATCCTCCGTCCACGTCAGCGAATCATATAAGTAATTCAGATCGCGCGGATCCGCGTATCCCTTTTGCTCCACCCCCGCCCGATACGCAGGCAGCGCCGTTTTCGCCAGCCGGTTCAACGTCGCCGACTGCGGCTCCTGATACGCGGTCGTCACTCCCCAGTGCACCACGATTACGAGGTCAGCCGCCGGGACGTCCCTCGTCGGAAAATAATTCTGCCGCGCCAGCCCCGGAGCCAACGAGCGCACGAGGGTGCCGAAATCGAACTTCGCCAAGCCCTCATCGACTGTCCCACCGCCGAAAGACTGGCCCGGCGTGAATATATACGATTCCGGCCGCACGCTGCCATCCGCGCGCACGCCGCGCTCGTAATCCGGCGCCGCCGTCGCGCTCACCGCTATATACTCGTTCATCGGCCTCCCGGCGGCGGCGCCGGCCAGCACCGTCAGGAACCCCAGCCACCCGGCAACGTGAGTGATTTTCATGGGATGGAAAACGCCTCCCGACCCTAACCGTCCCCTCCGCCGATGCAACCGCCCTCTCCAAGGTGCTGCCTCCGACTCGCTTCCCATTCCTTCGCCTGGCCCACTTCGTTGTATCCAATAAACGAATACACGCACCGGCCCCGTGGCTGTATCCAGATCACGGATACGGCCGCCGACTGCTCATGGCGCCGGCGCTGGCAGCCAGCCGTTGAATCGCATCCACGCGGCGCAGAGTTTCGGCCACTCGGAGGTTGGCCCGAGGCTGGGCGCCATGCCCGATCCGTGGGGCCCGCGCGGATAAAGATGCATCTCCATCGGGACCTTCGCGCGCCGCATCGCTGCGTAGAAACGCAGGCTGTTCTCCACGGGCACAGTCGTGTCCTCCGACGAATGAACGAGAAATGCCGGCGGCGTCTGCGGCGTGACCTGCTCGTCCACCGACAAATGCTGCACCAGCGCCGCCGACGGGTTTTTCCCGAGAAGCGCGTCCCGCGACGTGGAATGACCATACGGCTCCTGCATCGTGATCACAGGGAATATCATCACCATGAAATCTGGCCGTCCACTTACCGCATCGAGCGCCGCGCCCGTCCGGCCCTCGGGCGCGTCGAACAGCGTACCAGCCGACGCCGTCAGGTGCGCGCCAGCCGAACCACCCAGCATGCCTATATGATCCGGCCGGAGCTTCCACTCCGCCGCATGCGACCGAATGAGCCGCACCGCCCGCAAGGCATCGCGCAACGGAGCTGGGTGTCCATATTCCACATTGCGGTATTTCAGCACGAACACGGTGATCCCGAGCGAGTTCAACCAAGTCGTGATCTCGCCGCCGTTCTCGCCCACCGCCACCCGGATATATCCTCCGCCTGCCGCGTAGATCACCGCGGTTCCGTTGGCGGTGCCCGCCGGCGGATCGTACCGCGTCATCGAGGGATAATGTATATTGGTGAACCGGCCTTTATCCTCGTGCTCGGCTGACGCATCGGCGCGAAGTCCCGGCACGCCCTCCGGCCAGAGCTCGATGCGCGCCGTCTCGGCGCCGAAAGCGGCTGAGCCAATACATAGCCAGGAAAGGAAAACGCCGCCGAGAACGGCAGCACGCCGCAGTATATATAATCGCACGAGGGGTGAGGTTGAACGAAAGCCGGCCGGTTCGTCGCGATCGACGGGCCGCCGTGAGATTTCGCCTCGACGCTCGGGCGACGTCGAGGCGAATTCGAACGCCTGCCGCCGGACACTCCGCCAAGCGCACTCCGAGTCCACGCCGGATTCGGCTGGTGGAGAATGCAGACAAAAAGATGCAATAGCATCGAACCGGATTCCGGATCTCCGGTCAGAGCAGAGCCCGTTTAATGCAGAAGCCCTTGGCGATCTTTGCTGGTTTAATGATATTGGTTTTGACCTCCTGCGGGAGGCCGCCCGAGAGCGTTGCGACTGGAGCGCCCACGCCGACGCCCGATGGCCAGACTCTAAGTGAAAAGGCCAACATCGCCTTGCAGACAGCTGGAGACAAAACGAAGGAGCTCGCCCGCACGACGGCCGACAAGACGCGCGACGTCGCGGCCGACGTTCGCGCCCGGCTCTCCGACAAAGCTGTCGAATGGCACCTCACGCCCGACGAGATCAAGGCCGACCTGGCGAACAGCGGCCGCGTTGTTCGCGAAAAATCAGTGCCGGCCCTGCAGCAGGCAGGTGTTGTTTTCGATCGCGCGCGCATCGTCGCCGTGATCAACGGGAAGCTCGTCGCCGACCCACAACTTTCCGCGCTCCGGATCAATGTCGAAGCCGATGATGGCGTCGTCACCCTCCGGGGCACGGTTAAATCACCGGAGCTCATCAGCCGCGCGACCCTGCTCGCCCTCGATACGGAAGGCGTGCATCAGGTCGTGGCGCTGCTCTCGGTGGATCCGAAAAGCTAGACCCACCGTACTGTCCAACCAGTCCGGCATCGCATGCCTGGAATGCGAGTGTTCGATCCGCTGCAGCTCTCCGTGACCGCAGCGGATCGACTTTTTATAGAGTCCGGCGTTCGCCGCGCCGCCCGGGGACAAGCGTCATATATATACGGATATATGTCCACCAATATACATCCGGATCCGTGCCGGTATACAAGCTATATACTTGATATATGCGCCCTCCGCCGACGATGGCCCTCGCCCCTCGGGCAGGCGCCTTCAGGACGGGCCGCCGGGAGGGAGCCCCGCCGTCCCGCGCTGGTAGCGGCGCAGCGTGCGGGGCGCCACGCCATGAACGGCCTTAAACGCCCGCGAGAAATGATACGGGTCGGCGAACCCGACGCGCTGTCCCGCCTCCTTCACGAGGCCGCCGTTTTCCACGAGGTGCTCCGCGGCGAGAGTCATCTTTTGGCGCAACAAATATTGATACGGGCTCGTGCCTTGATACCGCCGGAACCAGCGGCACACGCTCGAGGCTTCGACGCGCACCGCCAGCGCAATTTCTTCCAGCGTCGCCAGCCGGTCCGCCTGCGCGTCGATCAGCGCCTTGCAGCGTAGAAACGCTTCGCGCGCGGGATCCGCCGCCTGACGCGAACGCGTCGCCCCGTCCTCAATTTTCAGCAGCAGGAATTCCAGCAGCGCCGCACAAATCCGCTCGGTCCGCTCACCCGAGCGCCGGCCCTCGCGCACCAAATCCTCCCACGCCGTCGTCACCTCCACGTGTGCCGCGAGCCACCGCGTGCGCGCCACCGGCACTCCCGCTCGGCGCAGCCGCCGCGCCACCTCCGTGCCGGAAACCAAGATGAAATACTTCACCATCGGGGCCAGCGGATCCGTGCGGATTTCACAATGCGTCGTGGGCGCATACGCAAAAATCGACCCCGCCGACAACGCCTGCCGCCGCCCGTCGAGCGTCACCTCGCCGCGCCCGGCCACGACGAACTCGACCGCATAAAACGCGAATCGCCGCCGCGACACTATATAGTCCGGGTTGCACTGCTCCCGCCCGCCCATCACCAGGGTCGGCCCCGGCGAGCGACGGGGCGACAGGTTGAGGAAAAAATAACGAGCCGCCGTGACCTGTTGCGAGAGGAGCCGGGCAGCCTCCGGCCGGTCGATATTCGTCATTTAAAAACGCATTCTATCCATTTCTTCCGGTTGCGTTCGAGTTCATTCTCTCCGCCCGCCCGGTCTATTTTGTCTAGGCTGCGGACCCACCCTCGTCTCCATGAAGTCACCCCGTAAAATCCTCCTCGTCGCCAGCGGCGACCTCCGTCAATCCGCCAACGAAACCTGCTGGCCCGCGCAAGCCGCCATGGAAGCCGCCCTCGGCGCGGCCGTCAGCGAACTCGGCGCACAGGTTGTCCGCGCGCATCCGTTCGACCCCGCCCGCCGCCACGGCTTTATCGCCTCGCAAAAAGAGGGCATGGAGGTCTTCGCCCGGATCGACCCCCAGGCGCCTCTCATCGTCGCCGAGGCCGTCTGGCAATATAGTCATCACGTGCTGGCCGGCCTCATCTCCCATGAAGGCCCCATTCTCACCGTCGCCAACTGGAGCGGCACCTGGCCCGGCCTCGTCGGCATGCTCAATCTCAACGGCTCGCTGACGAAGGCCGGCGTGAAATATTCCACGCTGTGGAGCGAGGACTTCACGGATGACTTCTTCCGCCGCGGGCTCGCTGCGTGGCTGAAGACCGGCCGCGTGCGGCACCCCACGAAACACGTGCACGCCCTCGCTGCCACCAGCGTTCCGCCGCGCGCCCGCGCCACCGCGCGCAAACTCGCGACGACCCTCCGCCGCGACAAGGCGATCCTCGGTATATTCGACGAGGGCTGCATGGGCATGTATAATGCGATCATTCCCGACGAGCTGCTCTTCCCCACCGGAGTATATAAGGAACGCCTGTCCCAGTCCTCGCTGTATTATTCGGCCACGCAGGTGAGCGACGCCGAGGGCCGCGCCGTGTTCGACTGGCTAAGGGGCCGGGGCATGAAGTTTCACCTCGGACAAGACGAGGCGACGGAACTCACGGAGGCGCAGGTCATCCAGCAGTGCAAGACGTACGTCGCCGCCTTGCGCATCGCGGACGAGTTCGGCTGCGCCGCGATTGGCATCCAATATCAACAGGGGCTGAAGGACCTGCTCCCGGCGAGCGACCTCGTCGAGGGCATCCTCAACAACAGCGATCGGCCGCCGGTGAAAAATGCCGCGGGCCAGATCATCCGCGAGGGCCAGCCGCTCACGCACTTCAACGAGGTGGATGAATGCGCCGGCCTCGACGGACTCCTCACGCAGCGCGTGCACGAGACTTTGGGCCAGCCGGTCGAGAATACATTGCACGACTTGCGCTGGGGCGCGCCCGACGCGAGCGGCACCACGCCGGAATACGTCTGGGTGTTTCTCATTTCCGGCAGCGCCCCGCCGGCACATCATATAGATGGTTACGCGGGAACCGATTCGCTGCGTCAGCCACCGATGTATTTCCGCCTCGGCGGCGGCACCGTGCGCGGCATCGCGAGGCCCGGCGAAATTGTTTGGAGCCGGATTTTCGTCGAGGGCGGCCGGCTGCGCATGGACCTCGGCCGCGCCAAAGTCGTCGCACTGCCCCGCGAGGAAACCGAACGCCGCTGGAAGGAAACGACCCCGCAGTGGCCCATCATGCACGCGGTCACGTATGGCGTGACGCGCGACCAGATGATGGCACGGCACAAGGCGAACCATATTCAGGTGGCATACGCCAACGACGCGAAATCCGCCGATCTCGCAATGTATACGAAGGCCGCACTCGCCGCCGAACTCGGTATCGACGTCAGCCTCTGCGGGACCAAGGCCAACGGCTCCGCGTTCTGAGAAATCACGCCCCGCCGCTGTGTAGATATTTCGGCGGGCCGGCGTGAAAAGTCAGATATATACATACATATATATATCTATGTATGTATGTATGTATGTATGTATGTATGTATGTATGTATGTATGTATGTAATCCTAGATTCAAACCGGTCTCTACTCGTTGTTGGGACGGCGCTCGGACGTGACTTGGGCCTGGCCTAAGAAAGCCGGCGTTGGCCCGCTGAATTGATATATCTTTCGCGAGTCTCGCGTCGGGACCTAGCCCCCTGGCGAGTCGGGCAGCCGCGATTGAACATTGCCCGCGGCCCTTCCGCCCTTTCTGCTGGCTCGCCCCCTCATGCGTCAGCTCGCCCCGCTTGCTTTTCTCCTGCCCGCGCTGCTGCCGCTCTTCGCGGGCGCAGCCGAGTCGCTGCTCGCACCCACCCCGCTGGCCTTCGACTCGCCGGCAGACTTCCGCCCGCCGCCCGCGAACTGGCACGCGGCGGGTGGTTTCGCCGGCGATCCGCGTCATGATAAAACGCTCACCGCGTCTGCCGGCTCGGGTATATTAATCAACGATTCCGCGGTTGCGAGTTCCGGAGATCTCGTCACCGCCTGGAATCACCAGGACCTCGATCTCGATCTCGATTTCCTGTTGCCCGCCGGCGGCAGCCTCGAGGTGTTGTGCGCGGGACGATATCCCGTCCCACTCGACCAACCGGCCGCCGCAGGCGCGTTCCGCGCAGCCGGACTGTGGCAGCATCTGCACGTCGAATTTCGTTCGCCGGCCGCGGCCGGTGGATCGACCACGCCAGTCCCCGCGCACTTCGCGCAGATCAGCCTGAACCATTTCGTCGTCGCCGAAAATCTAGTCGCCACCGCCGCGGCTGAAACGGAGACCGGCTCGGCGACCGACGGCGGCGGCCCGCTCGTGATCCACGCCAATCATCCCGTCGCGCTGCGCAACGTGACCGTGAAGCGCTACCTGAGGGACGCCGTTCGCCTGGATGGGCTCGTATATGAAGTGTTCCCGGGATCATATAAGTCCCTCGCTGAAATCAAGGGCCTCACCGCCGCACGCTCGGGACCTGCAGAAACTTTTTCGCCCGAGATGATCCAGCCGACCGGCCGCTTCGCGCTGATTTATACAGGCCGGGTGATAGTGCCTCGCGACGGGATATATGCTTTCGGGACGGACGCGCGTGATGCGGTCCAACTGTCGCTCGAAGGCCAGCGCGCGATCAGCCCCGTCGTGAAAGGCTCGGCCGCGGGGACAGTCACGCTCACCGCGGGCCCACACGCTTTTGTTTTGGAATATCTGCACGGTTCCACGGCGCGCCCCGCACTCGAGCTCACCATCGAGGGACCGGGCGTCCCGGCGCAATCGCTCGGCGCCCCGCCGCCCGTCCATTCCCGACGGGCCACCGCCGCCGCTGCTCCGAAAAAGATCCTCATCCAGCCCGTCGGCACGATTCGGCTGCAGCGGAGCTTCGTTCCGTTTGAGCCATCGAAGCGACTCTACGCGATCAACGTCGGCACGCCGGCCGGCATTCACTACGCGTACGATTTCGAAACCGGTGCGATCCTCCGGGTGTGGCGTAGTGATTTTCTGGATACAGAGGAGATGTGGGACGGTCGCGGGGAGAACCAGATCGCGAAGCCCGCCGGACCCGCGCTCACGCTGAATGCGCGACCGGCCGTCGCCCTGCTGGAGCGCGCCTCCGCCGACTGGCCGGTCGTCCCCGAGCCGCTCTATACTTCGCAGGGCTATATACTCGAGCCAGATGGCCAGCCGGTGTTTCTCTCCAAGCTCGCCTCCCTCGTCATTCGCGACCGGATCGCGCCGGCGAGCTCCGGCGCGGGGCTCACGCGCACCCTGCAGCTCACCGGCAAGAACTCGGATTGGGAAACGTGGGTGCTCCTCGCTGAAGCCCCGACCATCACGCCGCAGCCGAAGGATGCCGGCTATATCATCGGCGACCGCGAATACTATATCGATGTCGCTCGGACGGGTCCCACCGCGCCGCTCGTGCGCACGCGCAACGGCCGGCAGCAACTCGTCGTACCCGTGGGCGCCGCCACGCTGGGCCAGCCCGTCGTATATACACTCGTATGGTGAACGCTCGACCACGCCGATCCGCCCTCGTCGCCTCGTGCTTTGGCCTCATCGTCGCCGGCACCGCGGGCGCGCAGACTAACAATCCCTCCGCCGCGGAACGCTTCGCAGCGCCCTCCTCGGCGCTCGTCACCGCCGAGGACGGATTCTGGCATCGCACTCCAATTCGGGTTCCCGACGACATCATTCTCGAGGTCAGCGGCATCCTGCCTCTGCCCGGCAAACGCCTGCTCGTCACGACGCGGCGCGGCGAGGTGTGGTGGATCGACGGAGCATACGATGCCGACCCGCATCCTCGCTATACACTTTTCGCGTCGGGCCTCCACGAGCCGCTCGGCATCATCGCCGCCCCCGGTGGCGGGTACTATATAGCGCAACGCCAAGAACTGACCCGCCTCGTTGACACCACCGGAAACGGCCGCGCCGATCGTTTCGAGACCGTCTGCAAACTTCCCATCGCCGGGCCCTACCACGAATATGCTTTTGGCCCGGTGCTCGCGCCCAACGGAAACCTCCGCGTCACCCTCAATGTCGCGTTCGGCGGATCCACCCAGGCGCCCGCTCCCTGGCGCGGGTGGATGGTGGAAATCACTCCCGACGGGCAGATGATTCCCATCGCGGCCGGACTGCGCTCTCCCTGCGGCTTCACCGTCACCGCCGGCGGCGAATGGCTCTACGCGGAAAACCAAGGCGAATGGGTGGGCTCGGGCCGCGTGACCCAAATCGAACCCGGCGACTTCATGGGCCACCCGGCCAGCCTCGCGTGGTCCAAGCTCGCCGGCTCGACCGTGAAACTCCGCCCGGAGGACATCCACGATTTCGAGGAACCGCTCTATGAAGTGGCCAAAAAACTTCCGGGACTGAAAGTCCCTTCGGTCTGGTTTCCCCATACTATATTGGGAATATCCACCTCTGGTATCTGTGAGGACCGGACCGCCGGAAAATTCGGCCCATTCGCCGGTCAGTTTTACGTCGGCGACCAGGGCCAGAGCAAAGTCATGCGCATGTCCCTCGAGAAAGTGAAGGGCGCGTGGCAGGGCGCGAGCTACGCGTTCCGGGAAGGCTTCGAGTGCGGCATCATCCGTGTCACCATGGGCGAAGACGCGAAAATGTTCGTCGGCGAAACCGCGCGCGGCTGGGGCTCCAACGGACCGAAGCAACAGGGCCTCGAGCGCGTCGAGTGGACCGGCCAAATGCCCCTGGAAATCGCGGAAGTCACGGCGCAGCCGGACGGATTTATTGTCCGCTTCACTCGTCCCGTCGACCGCGCGACTGGCGAAAATCCCGCGAGTTATAGTATCGCGGGTTTCACCTACCTATATCATGAGGCCTACGGCAGCGCGCCGGTCAACCGCGTGGGTTGTCCGGTGCGAAAGGTCGTGCTCGCGCCGGATGGGCTCAGCGTCCGCCTCGCGAGCGTTTGCCTGCGCGAAGGCTATATACACGAGATCAAAGTCAACGGCGTCCGCGCCGCGGACGGCGGGGCGAGTGTGCTTCATCCGACGGCGTACTATACACTGAATCGTCTGCCGGACGGCGACCGCATCATCGCCCGCGATCCAAACGAGGCGGAACTTTGCGTCGCGCCCATTCCCCCCGCCGCCAACGCGCCCACCGCGAAACACCCGTCCAAACTGCCGGCCGACTGGAGTGGTGCCGACGGGGACAAAACCATTCTCCTCGGGACGGTCCCCGGGCTGAAATATGATATCACGGAGTTGAGCGTTCGCGCGGGCTCCCATGTCCGGCTGGTCCTGCGCAACAACGACGACATGCTCCATAACTTTGTGCTGTGCGCGCCCGGCCGGGGGCAGGCGGTCGGCGCCGCGGCGCTCACCCTCGGCCTCGACGGGGCGGCGCAGAATTATGTTCCGGTGAGTGATGACGTCCTCGTGCACACCGCGCTCACGCTGCCCGGCGCCACGGATACAATATACTTCACCGCGCCCGCCGCGCCGGGTGACTATGACTATATATGCAGTTTTCCCGGGCATGCCGTCCTGATGAAGGGCGTGCTCCACGTGACCGAGAAGTGAATCCGCAGTGATTCGACATCATGCCTGATCCTTCCACCCCGCTCCCGCCCGGCCGATATCGGCACTATAAAGGACAGGAATACCGCGTGGTCGGCGTGGCCCGCCATTCGGAGACCGAAGAGCTCCTCGTCGTTTACCAGGCGCTCTACGGCGAGCGCGGCCTGTGGGTCCGCCCCGCCGCGATGTTCGCCGAAACCGTGGTCAATCCCGAGGGCCGCCGCGTCCCGCGTTTCGAGTATATAGCGAAGGAGTAGCGCCCAGTTGTATTCGACAAACGGATACATCGCGCCTTCATCGCAACCCCTATATAATCCAGTTCCCGCGTATCCAAAGTTCGGATACGCCGCGCGCACCAGCCGCTATATACTTAAGCGTTACGAGTCAAAAGTTAAGCGTTAAACGTTTCCGAGCTGGGCGGAGATTGCTCTTTGCCTCCGCGCCGCGCTGCGCCCACGCTGGCCCGCGATGCGGATTCTCCTCGCTTTCGACAAGTTCAAGGGCGCGCTCAGTGCGGACGCCGCCGCGGATGCCGCGGCCGAGGTGATTCAGGAAGTGCAGCCCGACTGGACGATCGACCGCTGTCCGCTGACCGATGGCGGCGAGGGCTTCGTCGAAATCCTCACGCGCGCCGCCGGTGGCTCGCTCTATACAATTTCCGTTCCCGGCCCGCGCGGCGCCACCACCGCCGCGACGTACGGCGAAGTCGCCCTCAGTCGATTGCCACCGATCGCGCGGCAAATGCTTCGCCTCGAAAACTCACACGCGCCCACCGCCGGGCGCTCCATGGGCGACGCGAGTGCGACGAAATCTGGCCGCGTCCTGGTCATGGAAATGGCCGCGGCCAGCGGGCTCGTGCTGCTCCCAGCCGCGCAACGTGATCCGTGGCACACGAGCACGCGCGGCACCGGCGAAATGATCGCAGCCGCGGCCGGCGCGGGAGCAGACGCCATCGTCCTCGGCCTCGGCGGAAGCGCCACGAATGACCTCGGGCTCGGGGCACTCGCGGCACTCGGTCTGAAATTTCTCGATGCCAACGGCCGCGCGCTGCCCGATCCCATTCCGGCGCGTTGGTCCGAGCTCACCGCCATCGACGGCAACGTTCCCGCGGCGCTCCCGCCGCTCCGTCTCGCCTGCGATGTGACCAATCCACTGCTCGGCCCGCGCGGCGCCGCGGCGATATATGGTCCGCAAAAAGGGCTGCGCGATTCGGACATCGCGACGCTCGACTCCGCGAGCGAGCGTATCGCCGAGCTCCTCTGCCGCCATTCGGGGCAGCCGACATCATTGCGAGAACGACCCGGCGCCGGCGCAGCCGGCGGCATCGCCTTCGGACTCATGGCGGCCGCGCGCGCGGAGTTACTGCCCGGTTTTCCACTCGTCGCCGCGTGGATGAATTTTGCCGCGCGCCTCGCGGCCGCTGACATCGTTGTTACCGGCGAAGGCCAGTTCGACCGCAGCTCCGGCGACGGTAAGGCGGCCGGTGGCGTGATCACAGCGGCTGTCGCGGCTGGCAAGCCCGTGCATGTTTTCGCCGGCCGCGTCACCGACCCCGGCGACAACCCCAAAATTTTAGTCCACGAGATCACGCCCACGGGGACACCGCGCGAAACCGCCTTGCGCGAGGCTCAGCACAATCTCCGCGCCGCCGTTCGCGCCGCCTTCGCACGTTGATCACTCGGCTCGCGTCGGCGCCGAACCTCGTTTATAAAGTGCTATAGCGAGCGCCGGGCGCACTTCCGCCGCGAAACTTCTGGACGCCCAGCCTCTCATTCCAAAGGTAGATCACGATGCCCGGTGCTTTCCGCTCGTCCGCGTTTCGCGGATATTTTTGTCCGCTCGTCCTGCTCCTCAGTCTCGTCGCCTGCAGCGCCAGCCGCCCGCCCCAGATGACGAAGCCCGTGCCCGCGGCAGCGCTCGTGACTGTGCCTCCGACACCTGCGTCGTCGACCGCCCCCATCGTGCGGCCCGAACGCAATCTTCCGCTTCTCCTCGGCATCGACGTCCTCGAAGCTGACAACTTCGCCGTCCTCAAAGGCAAACGTGTCGGCCTCCTCAGCCACCCCGCGGGCGTCAACCGACTGGGAGTTCGCACCGTCGACGTTCTTCGCCGGGCGCCCGGGGTGAAGCTGGTTGCGCTATATAGCGTCGAACACGGCATCAATATGGAGTTCACGGCCGGAAAACCATATAACGACTACAAGGACAGCCGCACGGGCCTGCCGGTTTTTTCGTTATATAAAGGCGACGGCCATATGAACAAGGCCCAGCCCTATCAACTCAAGGGCATCGACGTAATGGTCATCGACCTGCAGGACAACGGCACGCGCAGCTATACGTTCATCAGCGCACTGCACTCCGCGCTCGAGGCCTGCTTCGCCAACAAGGTCGAGGTCGTCGTCCTCGACCGGCCGAATCCGCTCGGCGGACTCAAGGTCGACGGACCCATGCTCGACAAGGCGCTCATGAGTTATGTCGGCGCGTTTCGCGTGCCGTATGTCCACGGTCTCACGATGGGCGAGCTCGCCCGCATGGCGAAGGACGCGCCGGGCGTGCTTGATATATCCGACGCCGTTCGCGAGCGCGGCAAGCTGGTCGTCGTTCCCATGCGCGGCTGGCGCCGCTCGATGCGCTGGACCGAAACCGGGCTGACGTGGGTGCCGACGTCCCCGCACATGCAGGAATTTCCCATGGTGATGGGTTATCCGATGACCGGCCTCGGCTGCATCCTCGGCGGCTTCAGCCACGGCGTCGGCGAGCAATATGAATTCCGCGGCATCTCGCACGCGACGGCCAGCATGGACGTCGTCGAGAAGGAACTGCGCGCGCTGAAACTCCCGGGGCTCCAGTTTCGCCGCGTCAGCGTGCCGAACGCGCACACCGGAAAACCGGCGCTCGGGATCTATATAGAGGTGATCGACTGGGACGACTGGGAGCCGACCGAGCTCAGTTTTTATATGATGAAGCTCGCGTGCAAGCTGGAGCCGAAGAACCCGTTCGCGACCGCGACGCAGGACCAGCGCCGCACGTTCCTCATCCACATGGGCTCGCAGGCATTTTATAACGACCTCGTCGCCAAGGGCGCGAAGATCGACATCGATGCGTGGCTCCGCCAATGGCGCGAGCAGGACAAGATCTACCAGCAGCAGAGCCGCCGCTACTGGCTATATAATTAACGGGCGCACCGCGGCTTCGCCGCCACGCGAGCAGGAACGCGCTCCAGACCAGAGCCGGAACCGCGTCATCCGGTATCGGGAAGAATTGGCGGAGGAGGAAAATTGCCTGCAGGGATCCAACGGGACGCCGCAACGCCAAAGTATATTTAATAATTCATTGCCTCTATTTCGTAATTATTAAACCTGCCGCCATGCCCCGCCCCGTTAAGGTTTCGCAAGCCCAGCTCGCCCGGCAGCTCGGCATTTCCCAAGCCCTCGTCTCGCTCGCGCTCAATGGTCGCGACGATGTCGTCAACGCCAAGACCTTGCAGCGCATCTGGGACCACGCCGCCAAGGTCGGCTACCTGCCCAAAGGCATGCGCGTCGCCTCCTCGCCCGACCTCACCCGCGTGCGGCAGATCGGCTTCATCCTGCGCGCGCCGCTCCGGCTCTATATACCGAGCACCTACTTCGGCCACGTGCAGCACGGCCTGCACCAGGCGCTCGAAACCAGCGGCTATCACTTGGTTTACCTCGGCGCGCAGGACGAGCTGCCCACCACCAAGCTCCGCCAGATTTTTCACCCCAGCCACTATATAGGCGGCGTCGTCGTGCTGGGCGAGGTGCCGCGTCCGTTCATGCTCGATCTGTGCGCGCAAACACGCCGCGTCGTCGCCGTCTCCGCCACGTATCCGGGCCTCTGCCACTCCGTACTCGGCAACGAGGTGCAGGCACTGCAGCAGGTGGTGACACACCTCACGCGCCTCGGTCACAAGCGTATCGGCTGGCTCGGCGGCAACGTCCACCTTGGCCGTCATGACGCGCGCCTCTCCGCGCTGCGCGGTGCGCTCGCCACCGCCGAACTCGCGCTCGATCCCCGCTATACGACGGTGCGCCGCGAGGCGGATCGCGCCGAGGGCGCCGAGGCGATCCACGCCATGCTCCCCCACGCCAAGCGCCGCGATTTTCCCACCGCCTTCGTTTCATATAACACCGAGATGGCCGCGGGCGCGATCTTGGCCCTGCAACGCGAGGGTTCGAAAATCCCGCGCGACCTCAGCATCGCCTCCGCCGATGTCTCCCGCCTCAGCTTCGAAGGCGCCCTCCGCATCACGGGCGCCGGCACGAGCCCGGACAAACTCGGCGAGGCCGCCGCGCGCCTCGTGCTCGGCGAACCCGGCTCGTCCGAAGGGTTTACCGACCTGCTGCTGCCCGCACCGCTCGTCGTCGGGAATTCGACCGGTCGCGCCAGCCGCTAGCCGCGGCTCCGTCGGAGACGCCCGGGGCGATTCCGGCTTGAGATTTCATAATTATTAAGGTCGGCTCGGGCCACCCCCGGCATGACCCGTTACGACTACGCAGTACTCGTTTTCTATTTCGTCTACATGCTGGCGATCAGCTGGGTGTTTCGCCGCTTCGTGACGAACGTCTCCGATTATTTCCGCGGCGGTGGCAAGGCGTTGTGGTGGATGGTCGGCGGCTCGGCCTTTATGATGTCGTTCAGCGCGTGGACGTTCACCGGCGCCGCGAGCAAAGCATATAGCGATGGTTGGCCGATCATCGCGATCTATGTTGCGAACGCTTTCGGGTTCCTGATGAACGCGCTCTATTTCGCGCCGAAGTTTCGGCAGATGCGCGTCATCACAGGGATCCAGGCGGTGCGCCAGCGTTTCGGTCGTGCCAGCGAACAGGTGTTCACCTGGCTGCAACTTCCGCTCGGCCTCCTGCAGGCGAGCATCCAGCTGAACGCCGTTTCCGTTTTTATCTCAGCCGTCTTCGGCTTCGAACTCGAACTCACAATCATCTGCCTCGGCGCCCTCGTGCTGACGATCGCACTGCTGGGCGGCAGCTGGGCCGTGCTCGCGGGCGATTTCATCCAGATGCTGATCCTCATGCCCGTCTGCCTGGCGATCACGGTCCTTGCCGTCATTCACCTCGGCGGCCCGGCGGCGTTCGTCCATCGCGTGCCCGCCGGGCATCTTAATATAGACACTATATTCACGAAGGAATTTCTCGGCCTCTGGTGCTTCGCCATGCTGATCAAGCAATTCTTCACAACGAACAACCTGATGGACGCCAACCGCTACCTCAGCGTGAAGGACAGCCGCCACGCGCGTTGGGCGGGCTTTCTCGGCTCGGGCCTTTTTCTTATAGGAATCGTGATCTGGTTCGTCCCGCCAATGGCCGCGCGCGCGCTGTTCCCGGATCTGCACGCCATGTTCCCCCACCTCGAACATCCTGAGGAGGCGTCGTTCATCGCCATCGCCCACGTGGTCGCACCCGCGGGAATGCTGGGGCTGCTCGTCAGCGGCATTTTTGCCGCGACCATGTCCGCGATGGATGGTGGCCTGAATAAAAACGCCGGCGCGTTCGTGAAAAACTTCTATCAACCCGTCCTGCGGCCGGGCGCCGGTGACCGCCACCTGCTGAAAGTCGGCAAAGTCGCGACGGCCCTGCTCGGCATCATTATCATATTGATCGCGCTGCGCATGAGCCAGCTCAAGCACCTCGACCTGTTCCTGCAGACGCAGCGCGTGAGTATATTGGTCGGCGTGCCGATCGTCGTGCCGATGCTTCTCGCGGTCGTGATTAAACGCACGCCCTCGTGGTCCGCGTGGAGCACCGTCATCGTGGGCTTTGCGAGTTCCCTCCTCATCGATCGGTATCTCTCACCGCAATGGGCGGCAGCGTTCTTTGGCCACACCGCGCCGCTCGATGGCAGCTCCCAGGAATATTGGCGGCAGGGCATCCAGCTGCTGGGCAACGTGGGCCTTGGCACCGCGTGGTTCTGTTTCACCACGTTGTTCTGGAAGCAGAGCTCCGCCGAGCGCCGGGCGCATGTGGAACAATTTTTTCGGCAACTGGAAACGCCCGTCGATTTCAACCGCGAGGAGGGCGCCGCCGCCGCGAACGATTCCCGCCAGTCGCGCGCCGTCGGCTGGCTCTGCTCCGCGTACGGGGCGTTCGTCGCCTCGCTGGCAGTGCTCCCCAATCCTTTGCACGGGCGCCTCGCGTTCCTCGGCTGCGGCTTGCTCGTGCTCGGCATCGGACTCGGATTGGTGCTGACCGCGCGCGCCGAGGATTCCGCGCAGGGACAGGCGGCGGCGGCGCGGCTCGAGCGGGAACGCCTCGCGCATTCATAATTATGAAATATCAAGCGCATCCGTTGTTCCAGTCCGCCGCGCCCCGCGGCGCTATATACTCCCGGGACTGAGGTCGGACTTCCGGCCACCTCGCTGCCCGCGCTTTAATATTTCGATGTCGCATCGTGGACGCCTCATTCTGCTGCCGCCGAACCGGGTCTGGCGCACCTACCTCGGCGGACGCACCCTCGACCAGCTCGCCTCGCGGACCGGCCGGGTGGACGCGTCCCCGGCGGACACGCATTTTCCGGAAGACTGGATTGCTTCGACGACGCCCGCGATCAACCCCGCCGACGCCGTGCGCTTTGCCCCTAAAGAGTCCACCGTTCCCGAGGGGATTTCTCTCGTGCAGGTTGGCGATGACTCCGCTCTGCAGCCGTTCGATGCGCTCGTGCAGAATGACGCCAAATATTTCTTTGGTCCGCGACACGCCGTCGCTTTCGGGGCGAAACCGCAACTGCTCGTCAAGCTGCTCGACCCTTCCATCCGCCTGCATTTCCAGGTGCATCCCACCGCGGAGTTCGCGCGGCGGCACCTCGGGGCGCCCAGCGGAAAAACCGAGGCCTACCATATCATTGCCGTTCGCGAGGACCTCGATGAGGCGCCGTATATATATCTCGGATTCCAGCGCCCGCCGGATCGCGCGCGGCTGCGTGAGATGATCCTCGCGCAGGATATATCGGCGCTTGAGAAATGTTTCGATCGCATCCCGGTGAACCCGGGCGACACGTTTCTCGTGCCCGGCGGCGTCCCGCACGCGCTCGGCCCCGGCCTGCTGCTCGCGGAAATCATGGAGCCGTCGGACCTCGCCGTGCGGTTCGAGTTTGCCCGCGGCGGCTATATACTTCCGGAGCCCGCGCGCTTCCTTGGGCGCGGGCTCGACTTCTGCCTGGATATATTCGACCTCAACGAGTGGCCCGCGCAGCGGATTTTCACCGAGGCGATTTGTCCGCCCCGCCGCCGACGCGCTCTCGGGCCGGACTCGTGGCAGGACGACCTCATCGGCGCCGAACGCACGCCGTGCTTTCGCATCCGTCATAGCACGATTCGCGCAAGCGTCACCCGCCACGAGCACGAGTGCTGGATCGGAATCGTGACCAGCGGCTCAGCCACCTTTCGCGCCGGCGGCGAATCGCACCGGCTCGGCCCCTGTGAAAAATTTTTCGTCCCCGCCGGCCTTGGCCCGCTCGTCGTGGAACCGCACCCGGAGGTCCAGGTGCTCGAATGTCTCCCACCCGCCAGCTGAGCCGCCGCTATCACATGCCATCGACCCATTCGCTCCTCGCTTTCCTGACGCCCTTCGAGCTCAGGCATTTTTTCCCGGAGCCTCTGCTGGCCGACCTCGAGGCGATCGCCCCCGAGGTGCGCATCGTCGATCCGACGGGGCTGCAGCCAAGCGACATCGAACGCGAACTCGCGGAGCGGACGCCCGATGTTCTCCTGGCCTGCTGGAAAACACCCGCCCTTCCCGAGCACCTGCCAGCCCGCCTGCGCTATATATGTTATCTCGCGGGCTCGGTGAAAACGCTCGTGACGCGGCGTCATCTCGAGAGCGGTCTTCTCCTCACCAACTGGGGTGGCTCCATCAGCCGCGTCGTCGCGGAGTGCGCGTTACTTCATACCCTCTCGTGCTTGCGCCGCGCCGCACATTGGACCTATGCGATGCACGAGCAGGGCGCGTGGAAAAATGCCGACACCGGCGCAGCGTCACTCTTCGAACGCCGCGTCGGAATCCACGGCTTTGGCCCGGTCGCGCGTGAATTCGTGCGGCTGATCCGTCCCTTCAACTGCACCGTCACCGTCTTCGCGCCCGACCTCGATTCCGCCTATGAACGCGAATATGGAATCCGGCGCGCCGCCTCGCTCGAGGCCCTTTTTGCCGGCAACGATATATTAATCGAGCTCGCCCCGCTGATTCCGGAAACCGCGGGTCTCATTTCCGAATCGCTTCTGCGCCTGCTCCCGCCCGGAAGTGCCTTCGTCAATGTCGGCCGCGGCGCCGTGGTGCAGGAGGACGCACTCCTCAAGGTCGCGCGCGAAGGAAAAATCCAGTTCGGCCTGGACGTCTTTGCGCACGAGCCGCTCGCCCCGGATCATCCGCTGCGGGCGCTGCGCAATGTATTTCTCACGCCGCATTTCGCCGGCCCAACGGTAGACCGCTATCCCGACGCCTCCGCGCACGCGCTGCGCAATCTCCGCGCCTTCGCCCAGGGATTTCCGCTGGAATCCGTCGTCACCCCCGAGGTCTACGACCGCTCGACCTGACGCCGCGCACGAACGCATCCCGTCCCATATCTTTCCAGTATATAGCGATTCGATCATCCGTCCTTCAGCGACCACGTTTTTTTACCACGGATTTCACCAAATCCCCACGGATTACCCGATCCCGGAAAAAGTATATAAATCAGCGATTATATATCGCCTTCCGGCATCTCGTATTCTCCGGGTGCCATCCGCGCCCGTTTGATGCCATCCGTGGTAAAAAAAACGGTTCGCCTACTATATAGCGTCGCATCGCCCTTTGCCCTCCCGCTTAAATCCACCAGCCGTTGCGCTCCAGCGCCTCCAGCGCCTCCTCGAGCGGTGGCAGCTGCGGGTGCCAGAGACGCTCCCATTCGAGGCTGCACTGCCCGGAAAACGCGTCGCGCCGCACGACCTCCTGCAGCTCGCCGATCGGAAATTCTCCCGTGCCGGGCAATACATACGTGTACGGATGCTTCGCGCTCGGACGGCTCACGCTGTCCTTGAAATGCAGATGCACGACGCGCTCCCGAATCGCCGCCCAGGTCATCGCCGGGCTTTCCCCGCCTCGACGCCAGGTATGATGCGTGTCCCAAAGTATATACGCCGCCGGCACCCCCGCCCGGAAGCGCTGCAGGGCGGCCACGGTGAAAAGTGAGTCGTGCGTCTCGACCATCATGTCGACGCGCCACCCGCACTCCCGCTTCAGCTCCGACCACCAGCGCCAAGTCTCCGCCGCTTCCGACAGCTCGGCTGCAGACGCCTCCGCCCCGCCATCAAATACGCGCAGCCAACCGACGCCCGCGGCCTCTGCCCACGGCACGAACTCGAGAAAATTTTCCCGATCGCCCGCCTTCGCGCCGACCAGCTTCAGCGACGTCCCGAGCGCCGCGATTTTCCAGCCGCGCTCCCGCACCTGCTGCGCGAAAGCCGCCGGCGTATTATATATACTCGCGAGATAGGCGGGCAGATTCACCGTGCCGCCCAGCGCGCGCAGCTCGAGCGCGGCCACGCCGTGCCTCACGGCAATTTCGGCGCAGGCGTCCAACGTCAACTCCGGACATCCCAGCGTGGAAAACGTGCGCAGCGACGCCATCGCCCCACCCCGAAGCACCCCCGAATCCAGCGCAACCGGAATCGCCAGCCCTCCTGCCTTGCCCGTCCCGCCGTGCTCCGGCTAGCGTTGCCGCCATCATGCCCCGCCCCGTTACCCTGTTCACCGGCCAATGGGCCGACCTGCCCCTCGAACGCCTCGCCCCGCTCGTCAAACAAATGGGCTACGACGGCGTCGAGCTCGCCGCCTGGGGCGATCATTTCGACGTCAATGCCGCGGCCCACTCCAAAAAGTATATAGCGGAAAAATGGGCTCTCCTCGCGGACCACGGCCTCGCCTGCCACGCGATCTCCAATCACCTCGTCGGCCAGGCCATCTGCGACCGCATCGACGAACGCCACCAAGCCATCCTGCCGCCGGATATCTGGGGCGAGGGTGACCCGGAAAAAATCCGCCGCCGCGCCGCCCGCCAGATGATCACCACGGCCCGCGCGGCCCGTGCGTTTTTCGACGCCGCCCCGGCCGGCTCCCGCAAACTCCCCGCTGTCGTCAACGGCTTCACCGGCTCCTCCATCTGGCACGCGGTATATGCATTTCCACCGACCTCGGCCGCGTATTGGGAAAATGGATACAAGGATTTCGCCCGCCGGTTCGGCCCCATCCTCGAGGCGTTCGATTCCCTCGACGTGAATTTCGGCCTCGAGGTCCACCCCACCGAAATTGCGTTCGACCTCGCCTCCGCCGAACACGCCGTCGCTGCCGTGAAGGGCCACCGCCGCTTCGGCTTCAACTTCGATCCCTCCCACCTCGCGTATCAAGGCGTGGACTACGCCCGTTTCATCCGCAGCTTTCCGAAGCGGATATATCATGTGCATATGAAGGACGTCTGGTGGGGCCACGGCGACGGCTCGGTCGGCGTGTTCGGCGGGCACGTCGGCTTCGGTGACGCGCGACGCTATTGGGATTTTCGCTCACTCGGCCATGGCGACATTCGATTCGAAGACGTCATCGTCGCGCTCAACGACATCGGCTACGCCGGCCCGCTCTCCGTCGAATGGGAAGACGTTCGCATGGACCGCGTCCACGGCGCCACGGAATCTGCGGCGTTCGTCCGCCGCGTCGATTTCCCTTCGAGCCAGGTGCAATTCGACGCCGCCTTCGACCGGAAGAAACCCGCGAACTGAGCCGCCCCGCAATCCAGATCGTCAAGGGGCTATATCCAGCCTCTATATATCCCTATATATCACCACATATCAGTAGCTGACTTCATATATCACACCGCGACGGGCGGCACGGGGTTTCGTCGCGGTTCCCCGGGGCATCGGAAACGCGGAAACGCGTTCAAAAAACGCCACTCGACCCGCAACCATCCCGGCGCCTCGCACAGTATATATCGACGAACCGGAGGGCGTGCGCTCCGGCGCCGGAAACGGCTCGAATCCGCGCTGCCGGTAAAGGTTGTTGCAGCTCGAAGACACTCCGGGCGTCGTTTGCGGTCCCACCGCGCCAGATAAACGAGTGAAATTTCTTCGATCCCTCATCCAACCCGCTATCGGGCTGCTTATTATCGCCGTGGTCCTGGCTGCGGTCGCGATCTCGCCCGTCACCCAGACGTGGGCTGCACGCACCTGGCTGGAGCGTCACGGCCGCCAGACTTCCCTGCACGATCTCTCCGCGAGCTTCGGCAAGGTCACCGTCACGAAGCTTCACTTCGAGAACGGCGGCATGGTGCTCGACGTGCCCACCCTCGAGGCGCACCTGCCGATCGTGAAGGCGGCCACGACCAAAAAAATCGCGCTGCAAAGCCTGGTCGCCCGCGGCTGGACCCTTGAGTTTGGACGTCCCGTGGAGCCCACGGAAAACGCTGAAACCGCCGACGCACCAGATACAACCGCGGCTCCTTCGACGAACCCCGCCACGCCGCCGAGCGCCGGAGCCGCGCCGGCAAATGCAGCGACGACCGCGGCGGGCCGCCTGCCGGGACATGTACCGACGCCTGAGGAGGTATTGCGCCTATTTCATCAAGTGCTCGGCACGGGGCAGTTTCCGTTCGATCTCTCGCTGGATGGCGCGGAACTCGAGGGCGATCTACTGTTGACGCCTGATGCCAACGATCGCCGCGGCCGGATGCACATTGTGATCACGGGCGGTGGACTTGCCGTCGGGCATCAGGGGACCTTTACGGTTGAGACGACCGGTGGGCTCTTTGATACGAGCCCGCGCGCCGCAGGATTTTCGAGCGAGAGCCAGTTGCTGATCGCGATGGAGTCGCCGCGCACTTTGAGCCGGGTCGAGCTGAAAACCAGCCTTTCGCTCAGCTCCGGCGGCAGCGCCGAAAGCGTGCCGCTCGCCGTTGACCTCGCGGTGGAGCGTGCGGGACAGACGGAAAGTTATATACTCGACCTCAGCGAGAAGGAACGGCACCTGCTCGCGGCGTCCATTCGCGCGCCCGAGGCCGGCGGTCGCCTGACCGGCAATTGGAAGGTGGACCTCCGCACCGCCGACCTGGCGATGTATATAGCGGACCTGACGCTGCCGACGATCACCGCGATGGGGGGCGGCGAGTTCGATGCCGATCCCAACCTCCAAAAAGTTCACGCCCAAGGCCGGCTGCATACAGTGACGACGCACTTCGGCAACTTTGCCCCGCAGCTCGACGCTGCCGGCCCGGTCACGGTCGACACGCAGGTCGAGGCCACGCAGAGCGGACGTCGGTTGTATATAGCGAACGTGGCCGCGACGCTCGCCGGGGCGCAGCCGGTCGCCAATATACATTCGCTCCAGTCATTCGAAGTCGACGAGACCACCGGCGCCGTGACGCTGTCGCAGCCGGCGGCCGAGTGGCTCGAGGGCGCGGTCACCGAGTTCCCACTTGCGTGGCTTCCGAGCAGCGGGGCGGGCTTCAGCCTCGCCGGCGCCGCGAGCGGGGCATTTCGGATCCGGACGGAAAACGGCGCGTATATACTTCAGCCCGGCGCCCCGATGGTCGGCCACCAACTCACGCTCGCGCGCGTCGGCCAGCCGATGCTGCAGGGGGTCGATCTATCCCTTCCGATCCGCGCTCAATATAAAGCCGGCACCTGGGAAATCCAAAGTTCGCCGCTCACGTTGACGCACGACGGCCGCGCCATCGGGACCGCCGACATCACCTTGGCGCGTCCCGCCGCGGACGCTCCCGCTCTGAATCTGCGCGGCTCGTGGAAGGCGGATATCACGAGCTGGGGAACGCCTCCGACAACGTTACCCGCGACCGCATCCGCCGCGACCGCATCCGCCGCGACCGCGCCCGCCGTGCCGGCGCGCTCCGCTGCTGGCGAGTTTAGCGCGACGCTGGGTGCGACCACGTCGTTGCAGGGAAAGGTTTCCGTTTCGTTGCCGGACGCGAATGAGACGATCGCCACGGATTTTCACGCGGACGTGAGCCCGCGCCAGCAGGTGTCATTTAATATACCGCTGAAATTCACGCTGGGCAAAAACGTCTCCGAGCTTGGGCTCGAGGGCAGCTGGTACCCGTGGCAGTCGGCGAGTGAGTTGAACGTGCGGCTGACGAGTGAGGATGCCGAGTGGGAAAACTTGCGACTCCTCGGTGCGCCCCTGGCGACATTGGGAGGCGCGGCATTTTCGCCCGGTGCTTCCGGCAGCAGTGGCGCGGGCCCCGCGGTCCCGGTCTGGGGCAATTTGATCGGCCGAGTGACGGTGGCATTTGACCGCTTCAAAACTCAAGGCCGCGAGTTCGACAAAGTGCACGGTACGCTCGAGGCGAGCCACCGCGGTCTCAACCTCGCGATGGGCAGCTATACATTGCCAGATCACCGGCTCGGGCAGGTCGAGGGCGAGCTGCAGTTCAACGCCGCCGCGCCTGCGCCCTATATACTTCGCGCGACTTGGTCGACCGACCCCGTCAGCGCGGCACCGCTGTTCGGCACAACGACGGACGACGACAAGGTCGCGCTGCACGGCAAGTTTTCCGTGGCCGCGAAGATCGACGGCGCGGGCAAAACGCCCGAGGAGGCGTTCACAGGGGCAAGCGAGGAATATAAATTCAAGAGCACCGGCGGATTCGTCCGGCTGTTGAAAACCAATATAGCGGACGCGCTGCCGGAACCGACGACGCCGGTGTCCGACGCTGTCGGCACCATGGGCTCACTCGTCGGGAAGGTTTTCGGGCGCGGCAAGGACTGGGCCGGTTCCGGGCAGATCAAGCTGCCGAAAAACACCGAGGCTGTGATCACATTCACCAACCTTGTATCCGAGTTTGAATACAAGGAGATCACGCTGACGGCGACGCGCGGGCCGGATCACCGGCTGCGTTTGACGGATCTCGTCCTGACGTCCGACGAAGAAAATATCACGGGAAGCGGCGAGATCGACGAGTCGCCCGGCGGCGCGCTGACGGGCGAGCCGCTGAGCATTGACCTTCGGATCGGCGTCCGCGGCAAGTTGACGGACTACCTGAAGCAGGCGGACCTGCTCTCCGGCGAGAAGGACGCGCAGGGCTATAGTCTTTTTAAACAGGAGCCGTTCCACTTCGGCGGCACGCTATTCGCGATCGATGCGCGGCAGTGGCACGACGTGCTGGCGGAGGCGGCCACGCGCAAACCGCCCACCCCGCCACCGGCGCCAGCCAAAGACGCGACCAAGGGAAAATAACCGGCGCCGCCCGGACCCACGAGCGACGCCTGACGGCGGATTCGCCAGCGGCAGATCGTCGAACGTTATCCGATATATAAACTCAGATATATGAGGCAGGCGACACTTGACGCGGATGCCGCGGGCCTGGTGTGGGCCCGCGGCTCAAGTCCTGCCGGTTAGAAATCCTGGTGGAGATTGATCCCGATATAGCGATCGTTGTCGCGGGGGACGATCCGCCAGTCGAAGCCGCTGCCCTGCGCGAGATAGGCGGCGTAATGCGTGTTCCGCAGGTTTTTCAACAGCAGGGAAACGCGCCAGCCGTCCTTCGGATTGCCGATGGAAAACGAAGCGTTCCACAGCCCATAAGCGCCCTGAATCGTGTCCGGCGTTTCCGTGAGCTGGAATTGCTCGCGCGTCTGCCAGGAATAGTTCGTCGTGGCGTTGAACGACAACCCGTTCTCCAGCGGGATAGTATATTCAGCCTGCGCGTTGGACTTGAACTTGGGCGCGAACGGCAGCGGCTGACCATTCACATTCGTCGCGCCGGCCGGCGTGTTGAAGCTGTCGATCCGTGCATTGATGCGCGACAGCGAGGCGGACAACGTCAGCCCCGAAGTAACGCGTGCCCGGGCGTCCATCTCCACACCCTTCGAGGAGACCTGCCCCGCGTTGATCAGGTTCGTGACCGGCGTTCCCACGACGACCGTCTGGAAGTTTGCCTGGTAATTATGATATATCGTATCGAAGCCGGTAACCGTGAACTGCAGGCGGTTGTGGAAGGTCAGGCCCTTGAGCCCGACTTCATAATCGTCCGAGGTTTCCGGATTCAATGCGCCGACCTGCAGGGCCGTCTGGTTGAAGAATACATTATAGGCCGGCCCTTTATAGCCGCGCGCATAAGTCGCGTAGGTCATCAGCCCGCTCGTCAAATCATATTGCACACCCGTGCGACCCGAGAGCCCCTCCTTCGTGGTATCGCCCGAATGCACGGGGAGCGTCGGCTGGATGCCGGGGACAGCGACGGCTGAGGACGAAATACGCTGGTGATAAAAATTCAGCGTATCCTCGGTCAGGCGCAGGCCGACGATGCCGCGGAGCCGCGACGTGAAATGCAGCACGCCTTCGCCGTACATCGAGTAGTTGTTAGAATGAGTGCCGTAGTGCGCCTGGCCGACGTTCGGCACGAGCGTGCCGGCGGCGGGCTCCTGGACTATATTGCGCGTATAGGTTTCCGTATCGATGGCGCGCTGGAAATAGATTCCCGTCACATAGGTGAAGAACTTTCCCGCGGGCGACGTGAGGCGCAGCTCCTGCGAATATTGATCGAACCACACGTAGCCGTCGTCCCACGAGAGCGTTTGCCCCACTGTCGGCGCCGGCACGAGGCCCGTGTCCTGGAACTGGTTGTTGTCCCAGTGCTGGTAGGCCGTGATCGCCGTGATCAGATAATCGGAAAGTGTATAGTCGAACTGCACGGACGCGCCGTCATTCAAATCGTGCGTCTGGCCCAGAATGCCGCTGTTCACGCGGGTGTTGTCCGGGCCGGGAACGACCGGCGCGAGAATCGTCGGCACCACGGCGTTCGGCGTGGTGATGCCCGAGGGAAACGCGGTCGTTGACGCCGCCACGACCGGACCGTCGTTCGGCACCGTCGCGTGGGACTTGATGAGGTTGAGAATCAGCGTGGTCTTCAGCAAGGGAGTCGGAGTATATACGAACTTCGTCCGCGCCCCGTAGTTCTCATACCCATTCACCTTTTTGTTGAGGAAGACGTTGTCCACATTGCCGGCGAAGCGATCATATAGGAACGAAACCGATGCGAGCAGGTGATCCGGCAGGATCGCACCGGAAATCCCCGCGTGCACGACCTCCTCGTTGTCATCATAGAACGACGTGTCGAGATACCCGCGGGTCTGGTTGGTCGGATCTTTCGTCACGACATTCACCACGCCGACCGAGGAGTTTTTTCCAAAGAGCGTCCCCTGCGGTCCGCGGAGAACCTCTATATGATCGACGTCGACGAGATCCATCGTGGCCTGGCCGGGACGCGCGAGCACCACGCCGTCGACGACCGTCGAGACATCGGGCTCGGTGCCGGGGGAAGTCGTAATCGTGCCGACGCCGCGGATCAGAAGAGAGGTATCCTTGTTGGAGGCGCCGGAGCGAAACGTCAGCGAAGGCATCGACGCCGTGATATCGCTGAGGTCATTCAGATTCGCGCGCAGCAGCTGGTCGCCGCTGATCACCGCGACGGCGATCGGCACGGATAGCACCGGCTCGCTGCGAAGCGTCGCTCGGACTTCCAATGCGGGAAGCTGGATGGCTTCGTCGCCGCTGGCGCTGGTCGTGGCCGGCTGCTGTGCAAGCAACGGCCAAGCCGCGGCAGTGGCGAGCGTCGCCCACGCGAGCGTTCGCAGGCGACGGGATACGGAGGAGTGAAGGGGAACGGTCGGGGTTTTCATACTTCGGGGTAGTAATAGTTTTTCTTTTTTTCGCTTTCGAATAAAGTCTTGTTGTGGGATCCTCGCCGGGGTTTCAAGTTCCTTTTTTCCACGAACTTCCGCGCCAGCTCAGCGCCGGGAGAGTTCGCCAGACCGAAACGGCGGTTAATGGCTCATATTCGGGAGGTTGGACAGACCCGCTCAATGCGACGCCTGCCGATGCCCCGCGCGATAACCTGTGTCATCTCATCCATCGTGATCTTTCCCTCGGGGACGACGCCTCGCGCCAGCCGTTTAAGTCGGCCGAAAACTCTGGCGAACATGATCTGCTGTACAATCCGACAGGATGTCCCAGTCTGGAACTTCGTGGAAAGCAGCCTTTATCAGCCCCGCCGCCGTTTCTCCGACGCATCCATGGGCCCCCTTGATTCGCGCCACGCGCGTCCCGCGACGCTTGACAGGATCACCCGCCGAGCAGGATAAATTTTAAAGCAAAAAAACTATGCCGCACTCCCCTTTTCCGTCGTTGCCGTCGCCTTCTTCCTGGAGCCGTCGCGATTTCGTCCGAGCAGCAGGATGGCTCGCAGCCGGGGCGACTGTGCCGCGCGGGCTCAGCGCGTTGTCGCACGGTGCGGAGTCGGATAATATAGTGGACCTGCCGTTCGCGAACGGGGAACGCGAACTCGTCACGTATCCGGAAAAGCGCCCGCTCATCCGCTTCAGCGCGAGACCGCCGCAGCTCGAGACGCCGTTCGCCGTGTTCAACGACGGCATCCTCACGCCGAACGACGCGTTTTTCGTGCGTTATCATCTGGCGGCGATTCCGATGTCGATCGATCCCGACACGTTTCGGCTCCGCGTGCGCGGCCTCGTGCAAAAGCCACTCGAGCTTTCGCTGCGCGATTTGAAGGCGATGGCGGCGCCGGTCGAAATCACCGCGGTGAATCAATGTTCGGGCAACAGCCGTGGTTTCTTCAATCCCCGGGTGGCCGGGGGCCAGCTGGGCAACGGCGCGATGGGTTGCGCGCGCTGGACCGGCATTCCGCTGAAGACCGTGCTCGCGAAGGCCGGCATCACCGCCAGCGCGAAGTATATAACGTTTGAGGGCCTCGACCGGCCCGTGCTGCCAGGCACCCCGGAATTCGTGAAGGCGCTCGACCTCGACCACGCGATGGACGGCGAAGTAATGCTCGCCTACGCGATGAATGGCGCCGACCTGCCGATGCTCAACGGCTACCCGCTCCGGCTCGTGGTGCCGGGATATTTCGGCACCTATTGGGTAAAACACCTCTCGGATATCGAAGTCATCGATCACGACTTCACCGGCTTCTGGATGGCGAAAGCGTATCGCATTCCCGACAACCCGACGCACTCCGCTGTCCCGGGCGGGGCTGCGCCGCCGACCATACCCATCGCACGATTCACGATCCGCTCGTTCATCACGAGTATAAAGGACGGCGATCATTTGCCCGCCAATCAGCCGGTGCGCGTTCGCGGCATCGCGTTCGACGGCGGCGCCGGACTGACCGCAGTAAACTTTTCCGCGGACGGCGGCCGCACCTGGCAGCCCGCGCAGTTGGGCGAGGATCACGGCCGCTACGCGTTTCGCGAGTGGACGGCATCGTTCCGTCCGACCGGCTCGGGCCCTGTGACGCTGCAGAGCCGCGCGGTCAACCGCACCGGCGAAACGCAGCCGCTCGAGCCGCTCTGGAATGCCGCCGGCTATATGAGAAACGTCGTCGAATCCGTCCAAGCCACCATCGGGACCACCTGACCATGCGAACCCCACTCTCCTCCTCCGACGGGTTTTTGCGCTATATAGCCCGCGCCCGCGGGCGCTATATACTTCGGGCCGTGGCGGTGGCCGGCGCGATCGCCGGACTCGCCAGCGGCGCGCGCGCGGAGCCGCATCATATAACGCTGCCGGCCGAGACGAGTGTCCTCGCCCGCTCCGACCTGCCAGGCTACGGCTATGCGGGCGCGTTTTGTGCAACGTGTCACTCCGTCGACTATGCGCGCTACCAGCCCCCTGGAATGCCGCGGGCATTCTGGGCGACCGAGGTCACGAAGATGCAGAAAACTTTTGGCGCGCCGATTCCCGATCAGTTCATCGATCCCATTGTCGATTACCTCGTGAAAGTTTACGGCAGCGACACAAAACCCGCCAGCCCGGCGGCGCCCAATCCGGCGCCCGCCCCTTCAACGGCCGGTGCGCCGCACGAGTAAACGCCTCGCGTTTCCGAAAATGAAAAGTGTCTTCCCGGAAATTTCCAGTAGTTGGGATAGCATGGAGGGCGTGCCGCCGCCGCCACGCGTCGTCTCGCGCGGACCGGGCCATGGCGCCCTCGAGTGGGTTGGCGAACGCCTCCCCGGCTTCGCAGTCGCCGCGCTGCTGGCGACTCTCGCCGACGCGCTGGCGAACTGGATCGGCACGGGCCTGCTGGGCTACCGCGTCAGCCCGCTCAGCGGCGTGCCACTCGCTATATTATTCGGGATCATCATCTGCAACGCGGCGGGCGTTCCCGGGATATATCAAACGGGCCTGCGCCTCTGCATGCGGCAGATCCAGCGCATCGCCATCGCGCTGCTCGGGTTTCGGCTCAGCCTCGGCGCCGTCGGTGCCATCGGCGGCCGCGCCCTGCCCGTCGTCGTGATATGTATTGTCGTCGCCCTGCTTCTGATTCCTTGGCTGGGAACGCGCGTTGGGCTGTCCCGACGGCTCGCCACCCTCATTGCCGTCGGCACGAGCATCTGCGGCGTCTCCGCCATCATGGCCGTGGCCCCAACCATCGACGCCGAGGAAGAGGAGATCAGCTATGCGGTCGCGTGCGTCGTCATCTTCGGCCTGCTGGCGATGCTGACCTACCCCTATATAGTCCCGCTGCTCTTCGGCCTCGACCACGCCGCAGTCGGAATATTCCTGGGCACGGCGATTCACGACACCGCGCAGGTCACCGGCGCCGCGTTGGTTTATCAACAGCTCCACCTCGCTCCCGACGTGTTGAACACGGCGACGGTCGTGAAGATCATCCGCAATCTCAGCATGGTCGCCGTCATCCCAATCATGGCCGCCGCGTTTCATCGCCGTCCGTCAAGCGGCCAATCGCTCCTGCAGCGCACGCTGCAGGTCGTCCCACTGTTCGTGATCGGCTTCCTCGTGCTGACGGTTGTACGGACGATCGGCGACGCGTCGGCGCGGCCGTTCGGCGTGGTCGAGCCGGGTCGCTGGCGGGAATTCCTGCACGCGATGGACTGGCTCTCGACGTGGTCGCTGACGGTCGTGATGGCCGCGATTGGTTTGAGCACGAATCTGACGCAGCTGCGTCGGCTCGGCTTTCGCCCGTTCCTATTGGGCTTGTCCGGTGCCTTGATCTTGGGCGCCGTGAGCTTCGGCCTGATCCACCTCCGCCGCCTGATCGGACTCTGAGCGCAGATCAGCGTCTGCGGCGCCCCAAGCCCGGGAACCAACTTTAAACGCGCAACGCTGGACCCATAAGTATATAGGGAAATCCAGTCGATCGGCGTGGCGCTATATATATGCGGCCACGCGGGCTTCCGGCCCGCGTCGACATATATAGTGGTCCAGTCCTAACCTAGTCCGTAGTCGCGCATCCGAGTATATAGTTCACCCGTAGCTATAAAGCTTACGCCAAGCGCCACGCCGCCAGGCTCTGCACTTGAGCGTTAAAGTTAAGCGTTAAACGTTCCGCCTAAATCATTTCGGCTGCTCCCGCTGCCGCGCTTCGCCTCGCTCCCGATATATTCAAATTTATGCTCGGTCGCCTCACGGCACTGGCACCCCCGCCGCCGTCGTCCAGAGTGCGTACCAGTCTTGCCGGTCGAGCGTGATCTCGTCGGCCCGCGCCGCCGAGCGGATGCGGGCGGGGTCGTTCGAGCCGATGATCGCGATCGGCCGCGACGGGAGCGCCAGCACCCACGCCAGCGCCAGCTGCTCGATCCCCGTCGCACCATATTTCGGCAGCAGCGATTCCAGGTGCGCCCGCACCCGGCCAGCAACGATGTCCTTCTTATCAAAAAAACGCCCGCCCGCCAGCGGCGACCATGCCATCGGATGCACGTGATGCCGTTCGCATTGGTCGAGCGTACCATCATATAGCGCCCGCGTCTGCAGCAGGCTCACCTCGACCTGGTTCGTCAAAAGGGGCCGGTCCACCATCGCGTTCAGTAAATCGAATTGATGAACACTATAATTCGAAACGCCCGCGCGCCGGATCTTTCCCGTCGCAATCAGCCGGTTCAAGCCGGCCGCCGTGTCCTCAGCCCGCGTCAGCCAGTCCGGCCGATGGATCAACAGCAGGTCTATATAGTCCGTCCCAAGTTCGCGCAGCGAGCGGTCGACGCACTGCTCCAGCGCGACCGCGCTCGCATCATAATACTTCACGTGCGCCCAGCTCCGGTTCGGCCCGGGCGCATTGATGCCACACTTCGTCACGATCTCCATCCGGCCGCGCAGCGCAGGCGTCGCCTTCAACGCCTGGCCGAACAGTCCCTCGCAACGATAGTCTCCATATATATCCGCGTGGTCAAAGGTCGTGATGCCTTCGCCGAGACACGCCTCGATCTTCTCCTGCACGCGCGCGACGCTCGTACCGACGGGATCATCCGCCAGCCGCCATACTCCGTACGCCAGACGCGAAAACGTCGGCCCGCCCTCTGCCAGTGTCACGCGTTGCATGTCAGATGCTGGGCCCGGTCACCGCCGCCCGCCCGTCGTCAGCGGCGTCACCGGAGTCTGCGCCGGCACGCGGCCCTGGGCGACCGCCAGCTTGCACGTTTTCAAGCGGGGCAGAACGAGCCGCGCGAAGAGTTCACATTCCTGCTTATGCGGGTAGCCGGAGAATATAAAGGCCCGGATGCCCATGTCTATATAGCGGTTGATCTTCTCGACGATCTGGTCCGGCGAACCCACCAGCGCGCTGCCACAACCCGAGCGCGCCCGGCCGACGCCCGACCAGACATGGTCCTCTATATAGTCGTCCGTCGCCTGCGCCCGCAGCTCGTCCTGCCGGAGCACGCCGGCAGATTTGCTGTCCTGCGCGCGCGCCTTGATTTCCGCGCCCAGCTTCGCGTCGAGTTTGGAGATCAACCGATCCGCATAAGCGCGGGCCTCGGCCTCCGTCTCGCGCACGATCATGTGGATCCGTAAACCGAAATCGATGGTGCGTTGATAACGCCCGGCGCGCTCGCTCAACTCCGCGATGCTCGCCGCGAGGCGTCCCTCGGTCTCTGGCCACATCAGGAACACGTCGCAGTGTTTCGCGCACAGGTCCTTCGCCAGTTCCGAGATGCCGCCGAAATATAACAACGGCCCGCCGTTCTGCTGGTACGGCTTCACCGGGTCCGTCGTGCCGATATGTAGTTTATAATATTGGCCCTCGAAATCGATTTTCTCCTGCGACCACGCCTGCTTCAGAATCTGGATCACCTCGTCCGAACGCGCGTAGCGCACCTCGTTCGACTCCGTCTGCCCGGGCAGATCCGAGGAGATGATATTGATCGTCAGCCGGCCCTTCGTCAGATGGTCAAGAGTCGATATATGACGGGCCAGCATCGTCGGGTGAATCTCGCCCATCCGGACCGCGACGAGCTGCTCGATCTGTTTCGTGAGGACGCCCATCGCGCCGGCGAACACAAAGGGCTCCTGGCCGACCTGGAACGACGAGGGCAAAAGTATATTCTGATATCCGAGACGGTCCGCGGTCATCACGATCTCGGAGCAGTGTTCGAAGCTGCTGCGAAGCGCGCCGTCGGGCACGCCGAGGAATTCATAATCGTCGCTGCAAATCGCCGAGAACCAGGAGACCTCGACCGCGCGATCGGGAGTGCGGATAATGGGAGCGTTGGGCATGGCGGCAGGGCCGGACTATATAGTCGAGGGACGCGTGGCGTCGGGAACGAGCCGCGTGGCGAGCCGGTGCAGTTCGGTCGCGAGCGCCTTCATCCGGGCCGGCACGTCGCCGTCCGGGCGAATCGTTCCGTTCTCGGCGAAGGCGGTGCCGGTCGCATAGACGAAGCGCGGCGCGATGAGACAATGATGATCGAGCCAGAGTGAGTTCACGAGCGAGAGCACGGCGAGAAACGAGCGCTCGCCCCCCGCGTTGGCGACGATGCCGACCAGTTTTTCCGGCCAGCCGGAATTGGTCAGCTCGAGGAAATTCTTCGCCGCGGAGTTGACTTGATAATTATATATCGGGCTGCAGAAAACCACGACCGCCGCCCGCTTCACCCGCGCCGAAGCGTCCTGCACCGCCGGCAACGCATAGCAACTCGCCCCGTCACACGCCGGCAGCGGCTCGGCCGCGAGATCGAACAGGTCCACCTCCATCCCGAGCGCCACCATTTCAGCTGCCATCGCGCGCGCGAGGATCTGCGTTTTGCTCTCCCGCTTCAGCGCGGTGCAGACAATCAAACAGGTTTGGGCAGGCATGGAAAAAACGCGTTTAGGATGCGCTTGGATCGATGGGTGGAGTCTTTTTTCGGTTTCAAAAAAAGGCAAGCGTGATTGTTGGTCGAGTATATAACTGCACGGCCAGGCCGGGCATTTACGTCAGCGACCAGCCACGCGCGAACGCGGCGAATTCCGTGTTCTCGCGCGCTTGCCATGCCTGGTCGCGTCCGAGTTCCTCGGCCAGGAGGCGCACCACTTCCGGTGCGGCCGCCGCTGCCGCGCCCGCGTCGAGAAAGAGCGCGCGATTCCGCCGCGCCAGAACGTCCTCGGCGGTCCGCGCCATTTCCGCGCGCGCCGCGAATCGCACCTGCGCTTCCGTCAACCCACTCGCGGCAACGAGAGCACGACTCGCTCCGGGCAGCGCCGCGATCGCAGCCGCATCCGTTCCATAATATCCAAATCCATCCGCCGACGGCGCCGACTCCGCGCCCGCCGCCGGCGCACCGTGCAGTCGCAGCGTTTCCGTGCGACATGCCGCCGCCGGCAACAACCCGTTCTGGATCGCCAGATCGATCACCTGCTCCGCCATGTGCCGGTATGTCGTCCACTTGCCACCGGTCACGGTGATCATCCCGCTCGGATGCAGCTCGATGAAATGCTCGCGCGACAACGCCGCCGAGCTCGCACCCTTGTCGCCGCGCACGAGCGGACGCAGCCCCACCCACACGCTTAATATATCGGCCCGGGTCGGCGGCGCCGCGAGGTAGCGCGCGGCATTTCGCAATATGAAGTCGATCTCCGCCTCGCTCGCCCGCGGCTCACTCGGCATATCCTGACGTGGCGTATCCGTCGTGCCCACGATCGCGTGCCCGTGCCACGGCACGACAAACAACACCCTCCCATCATCGGTCTTCGGCACCATGATCGCGTGGTCACTCGCCAGAAACCGCGCCGGCACCGTGAGATGCACCCCTTGGCTCGGAGCCACGATCGGCTTCGCCGCCGGATCCACCATCGCCCGCACGGAATCCACCCACACTCCCGTGGCATTCACGACGCACCGCGCGCGCACGGACAGCGCAGCACTAGTCTCGGTGTCCTCGAGCAACACGCGCTGGTGTCCACCCGGCGCTTCCGTCCGCAGGCCGCGAAGCGCGAGCCGGTTCAGCGCCACGCCGCCCAAATCATATATCGTCCGCATCAACGCGACCGCAAGCCGCGCGTCATCGAACTGCCCATCATAATAGAGCGTGCCACCGCACAGGGCGTGCCCATCGAGCGTCCGCGCCAAGGTTGGAACGAGGGCCTGCGCCTGACGCGCGCCGAGATTGCGGCTGCGCGTGAAACCGAGTCGCCCGGCGAGCAAATCATATACGGTCAGCCCGACACCATAGAGGAGCTGGTCCCGCCGGCGAAACGCCGGCACCACAAACCCCAGCTCGCGCACAATATGCGGAGCGTTGCGCGCCAGCCGACCCCGCTCGTGCAACGCCTCCCGCACGAGCGGGATATTGCCCTGCGCCAGATAACGCACGCCGCCATGGACCAGTTTCGTCGCGCGACTCGACGTCCCCTTCGCAAAATCGAGCGCCTCGACGAGCAGCGTGCGGTAGCCCCGCGAAGCCGCGTCCACCGCCACGCCGAGGCCCGTGGCACCGCCCCCGATCACGACGACGTCCCACTCGGCATCCGAATCGAGCGAGCGCAGCAATTCCGCGCGGGAAGGTAGGAACGAGCCGGCCGTCGGGAGCGGGGTCATATTATATAGCGCCAGATTTCACGCCGGCCGCATCGTCCTTCCGAGAGGTCGATCGCTTCATATACAAAAGCGCCCACGCCGCTCGGCCAGAAACCGTCCGCCAGTGGAAACGGACGCAGCGCGCGACGATTCGATTCTCCTGAAAGTATATAGAGGGTGTGGCCATGGCGCAGCGGGTGGAATCCGGCACCATACCTCAGACGTGCGCCAACGCGAGCAGCTCCGATTGGGCTGCGGCGCCAGCCCGAACGAACACCGGCGGCTGTCCGAGCGGCGCCGCAACGGTAACGCGCGCCCCGCCCGCGAATTCCTGCCCGCTCCAGAGATGGATCCAGCGCGCCCCAGCGGGCAGGTACGGATTCCACGAATCGCGCCCCGCCTCGTGCACCGGCGCCACCAGCAAATCAGCCCCGAGCAGATATTCGTCCTGAATGATATATGTCGCGCGATCCTCCTCGAAATGCAAAAAGAGCGGCCGCTGCAACGGCCACCCGCGCGTCTCCGCTTCCGTCGAGAGCCGCTGTATATAGGGCGCGAGCGCCACATATATCCGGGTCATGCGCGCGAAATGCGCCAGCACCGCGTCGTCCTGCCAGAACTGGAAATTCTCATCCGGCCGATTGCCCTCGTGCGTGCGCATCACCGACGTGAACGCAGCCATCTCCGCCCAGCGTTGGAACAACTCGGGCGTCCGCCGATTTCCGAAGAGGCTCGTATATCCTCCGATGTCACTGTGGTGATAGGCGTTGCCCAGCAACCCGGAGGAGAGCGCGGCGCAAATCACGGTCTGCAATCCATCGTGACGCGAAAAGTCGACGGACTGGTCGCCGCCCCAGAGCAGCGGACAATATTGCTGCACGCCCGTATATCCGGCCCGCATGAAAAACGTCGCATCGCCCATGCGCCCCGCGGCCGCGACGGCATCAGCGTTCACCTTCGCCCACAAAGTCGGCCACGCGTTGTGCAGGAGCATCGGGTCCCCGCCACTCGCGAGCTGCAGATCCGTCGGAAGATATTCCCCGAAATCCGCCATCCAGCCATCGAGCCCGGCGGCGAGCATTTCCTGCCCGATGATGCGACGTGAGAACCAGGCGGCGGCATCCGGGTTGGTGAAATCCACCACCCCGCCGCCGAATTCGCCGAAGTCCACTATATAGTCGCTGCCGTCACGGCTGGTCGCGAGATAACCTGCCGCCCGCGCCTCAGTATATAGTGCGCCATCCGTGCAGAGGTACGGGTTGACATAGCCGAGAAAGCGCACGCCCCGCGCCCGGAGCGCCGCCACCCACGCCTGCGCCCCGGGATATTGCCGCTCGTTCCAATGCCAGTCCCAGAACAGCCGCCGGCCAAACGAGGTCTGCCGAACACCGGCCCAGTCCTCGCACCACAGCGCCGCGACCTTCAATCCGGCGGAAACGCTTGTATCAAGGATGCGTTGCGCGTGATCGCGGCCATTTTTTAATCCGAGAATCGCGCCCCGCAATATCCACTCCGGCAGTCGCGGCTGCCGCCCGAAGCGCAGCGAAACGCGCTCCACCAAATCGAGAAAACTCCCGGCGGAGAAAAGTTCGATCTGCGCCGGCACCGCCCAAAACTGCAGCTCGTGAAAATCCGGTGCGCGGAAATCGAAATCGGCATAAGCCGTGGTCTCCGCGTGCAGGCAATAGCGGCTCGACGATATATACGTCGGCTGCGGATAATTCGTTGTATAGTAATCCCCACCCGCCTGCGCGCTCACGTCCGCCTGCCAGGTCAGCTGCGTCGACTTGTCTCGGCCCACCCCCGGCTCGGATGTCCAGAGCGGAAAATGACGCCCACGCAGGTCGAAATACGACATCTGTTCGCCGCCGCCCCAGACGTTTTCCCCGGGCTCCGCGTTGACGCGCAACCACAGCCGGTTGATGCCCGCCGCCGGCGCCTCGAACGCGATCACCGCCCCACCCTGCTCCGATCGCAGGCCGATATTTAATATTAGTTCCGGCGCCCCCTGCGGCGCGCGCGCCAGCGAGACCCGCACCGCCCCCTCCACCCCCGCGTCGACCTGCGCGTGCCGGAGCGCCACCCGCTCCTCTATATAGTCCTCGATCTTGAAGTTGCCCCGGTACATCGCGACCGAGGCAGTCCCGTGACCCACGAAGCAAAGCGGCCGTGCCGGCGTATGTTCGAGGAGCACGCGGCCGGCGTGACGCAGCGTCCAGGAATCAGGGGTGAAACTCAGCTCCATGGCGTTCATCTCTTTCAGGCCGCCCCGCGAGCCACCGGGCGGCGTCGCGCGAAATGCACTGCGAGTGCGAGCGCGACGAGCCAGACCGCCGCCATGGCCGCAATATAGAGTGAAGTGACGCCGCCGACGCGCGCCACGCCGAGCGGGGAAAAGGTCAGGTAACCGCTCACCAGCAGGGCGATCAGGAGTGTGCTCATGCTCGCGGCGTAGCGCCACGGCGTGAGGTCGGCGTGCTCGCGGCGCACGGGAGTATATAACTTTTCCCGGGCGAAACGCCGGCGCAGGATCATCATCAACCCCACCTCGGCGACAAAGAGGATCCCGAGGATATGGATGAAGTGCACTCCGGAGGAGCGGTCGAGATCGAGGATGATCACGAGCAAAGTATATACCGCGACATGCGCGATGAGCACGATTTTCGCGGGTCGCGCGCCGACGGTGCGGTCGAAGAATCCGACCAGCATGATCGCAATGACCGGTATATTAAAAAATCCCGTCCAGCGCCGCATGAGTGTATAGATTCCGTCCGGCGCATACATCAGCAGCGGCGCGAGGACGAGCGAGAGCACGGCGATGGCCACGCTCACGCGTTTGCCCACGCGGATCAGCGAGGCATCCGAAGCCTGCGGCCGCCACGGCCGGTAGAAATCATACGCCACGAGCGTGGCGGTGCTGTTCAGCACGGCGTTGAAATGACTCATCACGGTGCCAAACAGCGCCGAGACAAAAAAGCCCTTGGCCCAGAACGGCAGCAGGTCCGCCACCATGCGTGGATAGGCGAAATCCGGACGGGCCACCTGCGAGCCAGTATATAAGTGATACGCGATGATTCCCGGGAAAAGCGTGATCGCCGGGACCATGAGCTTGAACAACCCGGACAGCAGCACGCCCTTCTGGCCTTCAGCGAGATTCTGCGCCGCGAGCGTGCGCTGCACGATCGCCTGGTTGGTGCACCAATAGAACAAATTCGCCACAATCATACCGGTGAACAATGTCCCGAACGGCACGCTGTCGTGCGCCCCGCCGATCGCGTTCAGCTTCTCGGGCGACTGCGTCAGCACCGTTCTCAATCCCGACGCGAGATCGCCGTGCCCCAGCGCCGCGAGGCCCAGGATCGGAATTAATAAACCCGCGAGCAACAGGCCCACGCCATTGATCGTGTCCGACACCGCCACGCCACGCAGCCCGCCGAACACGGCATATAAAGCGCCGATCATCCCGCTCGCGATCACGAGCAGCGTGATGGTCGCGGGATAGGAAATCCCGAGCAACGCCTGCACGCCGAAAATCTGGTTGAACGTGATCGCGCCGAGATACAGCCCCGACGGATTCACCACGAGCGTATATCCTGCAATAAACAACCCGCTCACCATGCGCCGCGTCGTCGCATCATAGCGCTCCTCGAGAAACTGCGGCAGCGTCGTGAATCCCCCCCGCAGATAGCGGGGCAGGAAAAACAGCGCGAGCACCAC
Source organism: uncultured Verrucomicrobiae bacterium (assembly GCA_963800005.1). Classification (GTDB taxonomy): domain Bacteria; phylum Verrucomicrobiota; class Verrucomicrobiia; order Opitutales; family Opitutaceae; genus CAWCZH01. The sequence continues at coordinate 806,483 of CAWCZH010000006.1, read as the reverse complement.
GATCGAGATCGCCGCCGTCACCTCCCACGCCATCGCCGCCATGTTCTTCGCAAAGGCATCCCCACTCAATCCAACGAGCTGTTCGACCGACATGTTCGTGAGCATCATCGAGCCGGCGATGAACCAGCCCGACAAGCCGCCGCTCGCCATGAAATAGCCCCGCGCGCCGACGTCCTTCGCCTGCCGCGTGATGCGAAACGAGATGAACCCCACCACCGCGGTGAAAAACACAAAGCTCCCAATCGTGAACAGGTCGCCGTTCATCGCCGTGCTCCCGCTGCTGCGGATCCTTCATACACCAGCGCCCACCGCGCGCACGGCCCCGCGCGAGACAATACATCAAGGGGGAAATTCATATACGACGGCGGGGGTAGCGGTCGGAACAGCGAATGAGCCGACTTATTTCGATTACGAAAAAAGAGAGTTTGCGCGGTGGTTGTCAACCGCGGATTCCGCGACGCGAATGTGCACCTCTAGCGCTTGTGGCCGCCCTCGCGATGCGCCGGGCGCGAAGCGGGTTTCGCCTCGGGTCGCGGGCGTTCCTTCCGGGCCGCGGGGGGTTTCCATTCATGGAGCGCGAGCGCGGCGGCCCCGAGCGCACCGCTGAATTCTCCCATTGTCGAATTCGCGATCTCCGGCGGTCGCGTGCCGGAAAGTTCAAACATGCGTTCCACGCGGGCGCGCAGGGGCTGCAGGAACATTTCCCCGAGCGCCGTCAACGGCCCGGCCAAAATCACCTTCGCCGGATCCACCACGAGCGACAGCTGCCCCACTGCCCAACCCAACGCGGCCGCCGCCTCTTCCGTCACGCGCACCGTCAGCGCATCGCGCTGCTGGCACGCATTCACTATATCAAGGACCGACAGCGGCGCCTTCCGGCCGGGCAACATGGTCTTCCGTCCCTGCGCGATCGCCTGATGCAACGCCTGTTGGATGGCGCGCACCGACGCGATCTCCTGCAGCTCCGGACCGTCGCTCTCGCCCGGCTTCGGCTCGAAGCCGAACCACGGCGCGACCGCCGGCGACAGCGTGGGACAGGGCCAGCGCCCCAACTCACCCGCGGCGTGATTCGCCCCGTTATAGAGTCGGCCGTTCAGCACCATGCCGACGCCGATGCCATTGCGCACGCCCACGCAGAGAAAATCACCGTGCCCCTTTCCCTGCCCGAACCAGAGCTCCGCCAGCGCCATCGAGCGCGCGTTGTTCTCCAGAAACACCGGCACCGAAAATCGCTCCGACAACCGCGCCGCGAGCGGGACGTTTTCCCACTCGCGAATAAATTTATAGTGCACGGCCAGACCGCGCGTCGCATCGACGATGCCCGGCACCCCCACGCCAATCGCCAGCAGGCGGCTGCCGGACGTCGGCAGGACCGCGCGAATCGCATCCTCGATTTTTGCCATCACCTGCGCGACGGAGTCTCCGGCCTCGATGCCACGGTGGACATTGCGCAGCGGGCGATCGGAGAAATCCACGGCGACAGCCATGATATTTCTCGCTTCGAAATCGACCCCGATAAATTCCCCGCCCTCGGGATTCGGGCGCAGGCTGCGCGGCGGCCGCCCGGTGTCGCCCGTGGTTTCCTCGGTCTCGAGCAGGAAACCCTCGGCCAGGAGCCGCTCGACATATATACCAGCGGTCGACGGGGCGAGCGCGAGGTCGCGGGCCAGCTCCACGCGGGAAATCCCGTCGCGAGCACGGACCCGCTTTAATATATCGGATTCGAGATCGGTGGTCTGGAAAGGAGATCGCCTCACGAGCGAGCGAAAGCTGTTTGGTTTCCCGAAACGCGTCGAGCCCTTCGTCATTCCGGCTCGCGATTCCTGCAACATTCACCGACGGCCGGCACCCGCGGCGTACCGGCTCCCACGCAAGCGGCTCGTCGCATTCGAATTTATACTGCAAGCACGCCGTTTTCATCTTCGCTCGGCGCATGCGTTCCTGGCTTCTCGCGATCGGTCTCGTGGCGTTTTTCCCGACGGTGCACGCGGCCGAGCCGCCGGCCCCGGCGAAATCGCCGGCGACCGCGACGCTGGCGGAACACATCAAGGGCACGCAATCGCTGCCGGGATTCCTGCCTCTATATTGGGACAGCCGGGCGGGAAAGCTCTGGCTGCAGATCGAGCGGTTCGACACTGATATATTATATACAGCGTCGCTCGCCGAGGGCGTGGGCTCGAACGAGGTCGGCCTCGACCGCGGGCTGCCGCGGGGCACACACGTCGTGCGTTTCACCCGCGTGGGGCCGCGCGTGCTGCTCGTCGCGCCCAATCTGAATTTCCGCGCCACCACGACGGATGCCGCTGAGCGCCGTGCGACGGAAGAATCGTTTCCGCAATCCGTGCTGTGGGGCTTCGACATCGCAGCCGAGGAGAAGGACCGGGTGCTCGTCGATGCGACGGCGTTTTTCCTGCGCGACGCCGTCGGCGTGATCGGGGCGCTCAAGGAAGCCGACCAGGGCACGTTCACCCTCGACGCAACACGGAGCGCGCTCTTTCTGCCGCACACGAAAAATTTCCCGAAGAATACCGAGGTGGAAGTCACGCTCACGTTTACGAGTGCCGCGCCCGGCATGCTCATTCGCGAGGTCAGCCCGATCGCCGAGGCCATGACCGTGCGGGAACACGCGGCGTTCGTCGAGCTGCCGCCGCCCGGCTTCCAGCCCCGGGCGTTCGATCCGCGCGCGGGTTATTTCGATTCGAGCCATTTTGAATTCGCCTCGCCGATCGCCGACCCGCTCGTGCAACGCTGGATGATCCGCCACCGCCTCGAGAAAAAAGATCCGAGCGCGGCCGTGAGCGACCCGGTGCGGCCCATTATATATTACCTCGATCCCGGCACCCCGGAGCCCGTCCGCTCCGCGCTGCTCGAGGGCGCGCGCTGGTGGGACCAGGCGTTCGCGGCCGCTGGATATAGGAACGCGTTCCGCGTCGAGCTCCTGCCGGCCGACGCCGATCCGATGGATATAAGATATAACTTGATTCAATGGGTGCATCGCTCGACGCGCGGCTGGTCCTACGGCCTCAGCGTGGTCGACCCGCGCACAGGTGAAATCATCAAGGGCAAGGTAACGCTCGACTCACAGCGCGCGCGGCAGGACCAGTTGATTTTCGAGGGGTTGCTGGCGCCGTATATGAACGGCCAGGCGGTCGCGCCCGAGGTGGAGCGGATCATCCTGTCGCGGCTGCGCCAGCTCGCGGCGCACGAGGTCGGCCACACGCTCGGGCTCGCGCACAACTATCTCGCGAGCACGGCTGACCGCGCCTCCGTGATGGATTATCCGGGGCCGCTCGTGCGGCTGCGGCCGGATGGCTCTCTCGACACGAGCGAAGCCTATGCGGTCGGCATCGGTGCGTGGGACAAGGTCAGCATCGCGTGGGGTTACCAGGATTATCCGCGGACCGTGGACGCGAACGCCGCGCGCGAGACGCTGTTGCGGGAGGCAGCGCAGCGCGGATTGACCTTCCTGACCGACCAGGATGCTCGCCCGCTTGGCAGCGCGCATCCGCAGGTGCATCTCTGGGACAACGGCCCGAATGCGATCGATGAACTCAACCGGCTGCTCGAGCTCCGGCGCGCGGCGCTGGCGCGCTTCGGCGAAAACAACGTGCGACCCGGCGTGCCACTCGCGCTGCTCGAGGAGCGGCTCGTCCCTATATACTTGCTGCACCGCTACCAGATCGAGGCGGCGAGCAAGTCGCTCGGCGGACTCTATTATACATATGCGCTGCGGGGTGATGGTCAGCGGCCCACGACGCCCGTGCCGCCGGCCGAGCAGCGCCGCGCGCTCGACGCGCTGCTGGCCGCACTCGATCCGGCGGTGCTGCGCTTGCCGGAAAACTTGCTTGACCTGATTCCCGTGCGGCCGGCCGGCTACGCGCGCAATATAGAATTGTTCAAGAATCGCACCGGCGGCACCTTCGATGCGCTGGCGCCGGCGGAAGCCGCCGCGCAACTCACCATGACGGCGCTGCTCGAGCCCACCCGCGCCGCCCGTCTCGTCGAATTCCATAGCCGAAACGCGGAATCGCCGGGCTTGGCGGAAGTGATCGCACGAATTTTCGAGCTGACGTGGCAGCAGCGGCGGAAGACCGGCTACGACGGTGAAATCGAGCGGTGCGTCGAGGACGCCGCCGTGCTCAATCTCATGGCGCTGGCGAATGCGGCGTCGGCGCCGACGGAAGTGCGAGCGATCGCCAGCTTCGAGCTCGCGCGCTGGGCCGGTTGGCTGGGCGAGAACATCGCACGATTCGCGGGGCCCGAGGACCAGGCGCACGCCGCGTTTACGATCGAGACGATCGCGCGTTTCCAAAAAGATCCCAAGGCTGCCAATCTCCCCAAGCCCGTGGAGCCGCCCCCCGGGCAGCCCATCGGCGAGGAGCCGGAATATTGAGCGCGGCAAGTGAGGATATATACCGCTATATACTTATTGATATAGCGGCGCTCTGACGATTCAGCACCGAAGCGCCCCGGCATCCTGGGATACAGTACCTCGCCGGAGCGCCCGCGCCCGGCGAATCGTTCGGCCCGAGCTCGGTCGCGTCCAGTGCGGGCTGCGTCACCGCCAACGCGGGAACCAGCGCCGCGAAAGCGCCCAAGTATATAACGGCCGAGGCCAGCCGAGCCGCGGCGCGCCGCGGCGGAACTCCGCTGGGAGACCCGGGTGCGGAGGCTCCCTGGGAGCAGGTCGCCCGGCGCGGCCCGATTCTTGCAGCAACAGCTTGATGCAACCGGGGCGGGCGTGGTATTTCCCCTGACTCGCCTCTCGCGACCGCGCCCCGGCGCCCCGTTCCTTTTCTCTCCCATGATAACAACATCATTCCGCGCCCGCCATCGGCTTCGAATGGCCCTCGGCGTTTTTGGCCTCGCCTGCACCACGTCCCTCTTCGCCGCCGATCCCAAGATCACGCCGGAGAAAGACATCATCGGTTTCACCATCGGTGACGACTATCACATGGCCAGCTACACCCAGATCTCAGCCATGCTGCAGAAATGGGCGAGCGAGTCTGACCGCGTGAAGGTCGTCAGCATCGGCAACACTGCCGAGGGCCGCCCGCAATATATGGCCATCATCAGCTCGCCGGAGAACCTGGCGAAGATGGATCAATATAAGGAAATCTCGCGCCGGCTCGCCCGCGCCGAGGCCACCGAGGCGGAGGCCCACCAAATGGCCGCCCAAGGCAAGGCCGTCATCTGGATCGACGGCGGCCTGCACGCCACTGAGACGGTCAACTCGCAGTCGCTCGCCGAGATGGTATATCAAATGGCGAGCCGCACCGATCCGGAGACGATGCGTTTCCTGAACGATGTCATTCTCCTGATGCCCGTCCCGAATCCGGATGGCGTCGAGCTCGTCGCGAACTGGTACATGCGCAGCCCCGACGTGCAATCGCGCACGATGGCCGGCCTGCCGCGGCTATATCAAAAATATGTCGGCCACGACAACAACCGCGACTCGATCATGCACAACATGCCCGAGACGATTAATCAGAATAAGGTCATGTTCATCGACTGGTATCCCCAGATCATGCACAACGTGCACCAGACAGGACCGGCGGGCCAGGTCGTGTTCATCCCGCCTTTCCGCGATCCGTTCAACTATGACTACGACCCGCTCGTGCCGCTCGGGATCGAGGAGGTCGGTATATATATGCACACCCGGCTCGTCGAGCAGGGCAAGGGCGGTTCCGCCATGCGCTCGGCCACCCCGTACTCCACGTGGTTCAATGGCAATATGCGCACCGCCGGATATTTCCGGAATCAGATCGGCATCCTGACCGAGATCATCGGCGGCCCAACCCCGTCCATGATTCCGCTCGTGCTGGAAAAGCAACTCCCGCAAGGCGACTGGCCCCTCCCGATCGCGCCGCAGCCGTGGCACTATCGTCAGTCGATCGACTATATGATCGAGCTCGAGCGCGCCGTCGTCGACTACGCCTCGCGCAATCGCGAGCCGCTGCTCTTCAATCGCTATGTCATGGGCGCGCGCTCGATCGCCGCCGGCAATCGCGACAGCTGGACCATCACCCCGAAGCGCATCAATGCCGCGATCGCGGCAGCCAAAGCCGAGGAGAGCCTCTCGCCGGCCAACGGCCGCGGACGCGGTGGACGCGGCGGCCCGGGTGCGGGCGGCGGTGGCGCCGGTGAAGAGGGCGGCCCGGCCATCGTCGGCGGCGGCATGACCCTCGCCCCGAGCGATATATACACGAAGGTGCTGCACGATCCCGCGTTCCGCGACCCGCGCGGCTATATCATCCCGGCGGACCAGGATGATTTCCCGACCGCAGTGAAGTTCATCAACGTGCTCCAAAAGGGCGGCGTCGAGGTGGAGAAGGCGACCGCCTCATTCACCGTCAACGGCAAGACCTACGCCGCTGGTTCCTATATAGTGAAGTCCGCCCAGGCGTTCCGCGCCGCGGTCCTCGACACCTTCGAGCCGCAGGATCACCCGATGGACCTCGCCTACCCCGGCGGCCCGCCCAAGCGCCCCTATGATATCACGGGCTGGACCATCTCGAAGCAGATGGGCATCGCGTATGATCGCATCCTCGATGGGTTCGACGGGCCGTTCGTGAAGATCGGATATACACTCGAGAAGCCCCCGGCCTCGAAGATCATGGGGCCGGCGAATCCCGTCGGATATTATCTCAGCCACAAGATGAACGACTCGTTCATCGTCATCAACCGCCTCCTCAAGGCGAACTGCGAAGTATATTGGCTGAACGACGAGAAGAAGATCGATGGTCGCGACCTCGGCACCGGCACGATCTGGGTGCCCGCCTCACCGACCGCCCAGCCCATCCTGGCGCAGGCGGCGCAGGAGCTCGGCGTGACGGCGTTCGCGACGACGACCAAGCCGACGGGTGACGCGCTGAAGCTGAAGCCGATCCGCATTGCTCTCGTCGATGTCTATGGTGGCTCGATGCCGTCGGGCTGGACCCGCTGGATCTTCGAGAATTATGAATTCCCGTTCGAAGTCGTATTCCCGCAGGTGCTGGATGCGGGCAACCTGAAGAGCACGTTCGATGTGATCGTGTTCCCGAGCGGCACCTTCGCGGAAGCCCGCGGTGGTCGCGGCCTCGGCGGCGGCGGTTTCGGCACGCTCGCAGCGGAAATGATCCCCGAGGAATTCCGCTCGATGCTCGGATCGATCACGACGTCGAAGACGGTTCCCCCGCTCAAGACGTTCGTCGAGGAGGGCGGCACCCTCATCGCCGTCGGCTCCGCGGCCTCGATCGGCCAGCCGATGGGACTGCCCCTGAAGGATCACCTCGTGGAAACGGGGCCCGACGGCGCATCGCACCACCTGTCGGCGGACAAGTTCTATATACCGGGCTCGGTCCTGACCGTGAACTATAATAACAAGGACCCGCTCGCCTATGGCATGCCGGACCAGGGCTATGTGTTCTTCGACGACAGCCCGGTGTTCGATCGCGTTCAGGACAGCAAGGTCGACGCGAAGAAGGTTTCCTGGTTCGACACCAAGACGCCTCTATATAGCGGCTGGGCTGTGGGCCAGGAACACCTCGACGGTGGGGAACTCGCCACCGAGGCCTCCGTCGGCCGCGGCAAGCTCGTGCTCCTCGGCCTCGAAGCGACGTTCCGCGGCACGCCGCACTCGACGTATAAACTCCTGTTCAACGGACTCTACTTCGGGTCCGCCACGCCGGTGAAGCTGTAAGCAGTCTATCTCATTACAAACCGCGGCTCCGGGAAACCGGGCCGCGGTTTTTTGTTTTTGGAAGCCGGGCGCGTGGCGGATCCGACGCCCAAGACGTCATACCGATAGCACCTGCGGAGGTGGCCGTGAAAGGCGGGCGGGGCCGCGCGCCTGACTGCATCGTCGTGCGCCTGCCGTCGGGCTCTCCTCGGCTCAGGCGAATATATACTCAGGCGTCACTCACGGGTCGCGCCGCGCTCCAGCAAATCGCGCGGCGGCCGATCAGTGCGTCATCGCGTACACGAGTATATTGATGAACATTGGGTACGCCATCCCCTCGGAGATCGTGTGAAAATACGCGGGGTCGTCGCCCTCATGTTCCCAGCCATCGCCGTAATGGTTATTGTGACAGATCACGACCATGATGCGCCCCTTGTCATCCGAGATCGTGAAATAGTGCGGGTCGTGCCCGAGCACATTATAGTCCCAATAGGGATCGTAGAAAACGTGGAGGCTGGAAAACACGCCCGCGGTCGGCATCTGCGGTTTGCTCTTGAAATCATATACCGCATGGAAGAGCGGATGATCGAGCGGCAGCTCGACCGGTTTTCGCCCCGGGAGGATGCGCTCCATCTGGGCCGCAAACCGATGCCAGGCGTTGTCGCCCCAAAAATCGTCGACCATCATGAAGCCGCCGTTGAGCAGATACTCCCGGAGCGCGGCTACTTCCGAGTCGCGCAGCGTCATCCGCGCCACTCCCGCGATATATACAAACGGGAACTGGCTCAGGTCCTCGCGCGATATATCAATGGCGTTGAGCCCCGGCCGCACCGCGATCGAGGTGATCTGGTGCACGCGAAATGCAAGCATCTGGTCCGCCAGCGGCGTGTCGTCCGTCCAACCCCGCCCCCGCCCATACCCGCCACCGCTCCCGTAGCGCAAGCGCGCAAACGTGAAAACATCGTCCTTGAAATTCGGACTCACCGGCCAGTCCAGCTTCTGGTCCAGATCGTCGAGCGTGCTCGAAATCTGCTCGCCCCGCCGCTGCGCCGACAGCGCCGCCACACACATCAGCCCGAGCAAAACCCACCGGGCGCGGCAGCGGAAAAAAGAAGTCGGCGTCCTCACGTCTACCGGTGAAAGAGAATTCACATCCGTTCACCTGTCCAATCCGGAGTGTGGCTTTCGCGCCCAGCCGGCGAAGTAACTTGCACTTTGAAAGGTGCCAGCGAGGTTGCTCCCACTTCGCGCTGCGCATGACCCGCTGGCTTCTCCTCGGAATATTTCTGCTCACCACCACCCTGCGATCCGCCCGCGCCGCCGCGGGCGACGACGCCCCGCCGGCCGGCAAAACGCGGGTATATTATATAGCGGCGGACGACACGGATTGGAATTACGCGCCGAAGGGTAACGTCCTCGCCGGGACGACGCCGAACGACACGGTCGACGCGAATGTCTGGCTGAAGCGCGGCACCGACGCCGAGCCGCCGATCTTTCGGAAGGCGGTTTTTCACGAATATACAGACGCCACCTTCACTCATCGCCAGGCGCGACCGCCCGCGTGGGAACACCTGGGCATCCTCGGGCCGCTGCTGCGCGCGGAGGTGGGCGACCATTTCGAAATCACGCTAAAAAACAACACGCTCTTCCCGGTCAGCCTGCATCCGCACGGCGTGTTTTATGAAAAGGCCAGCGAGGGCTCGCGCTATCCCGACGGCCGGCCCGCCAGCGCGCGCGGCGGGGACTCGGTTGGCCCCGGCCAGATATATACTTATCACTGGGAGGTCCCGGAGCGCGCCGGCCCCGGCCCGAGCGACGGCAGCTCGGTTGTCTGGCTGTATCATTCGCACGTCGACAGCATGCGCGACACGGCAGCCGGACTCGTGGGCGCGATTATCGTCACGCGCCGCGGCAGCGCCCGGCCGGATGGGACGCCCACGGACGTCGACCGCGAGTTCGTCACGTTCTTCTATATATTCAACGAGACGCTGAGCCGCTACTCCGCCGTCAACACTCACCTGTTTGCCGTCGGCACCGCCGCGGCGAACCTCGGCGACAAGGACGAGAAGATCGCGATGCCGATGATGATGCCCGGCGACTCGATGTTCGCCGGCACGCCGGAGGCCAACACGTTTTTCGGCATCAATGGATATATCTTCGGCAACCTGCCGGGTTTGAAGATGAAGTCCGGCGAGCGCGTCCGCTGGTACCTGATCTCACTCGGCGGCGAGAGCGACCTGCACACTGCGCACTGGCATGGGAACGTTGTCCTCCACAACGGTCATCGCACCGACTCCATCGAGCTCCTGCCCGCCAGCATGCAGGTCGCCGACATGGTGCCCGATGATCCCGGCGTCTGGCTGTATCATTGCCACGTCGAGGACCACATGATGGGCGGCATGACCGCGGTATATGAAGTGACGAAATAACGCCGGCCGCGCGCCCGTCTTGAGCCGCGTTTCGTCGGCAATATATATAGCGCCCGCGACTTCGGGTTGGCGCAGGCCAGCACGCAGCCTTAGTTCGCCAGCTCGGCGTCGGTCAGCGGACGCTTCTTATAGTCGTCAATATAGAGTGTCATCGGCGCCGTGGTCTTGTCGCGATAGATCCCGAGCCGGAAGCTGAAGTCCCCTTTTTTGGGGTAACCAAACTTCTCCGCATAGGCGGTGGACCCGCGAAAATTCACGACTTGCTTACCATCGAGCGAGACCCGGACGAGCCCGTCGCCGGTGCGCGCGAACCGCAGCTGAAATATCAAATCGAGCCAGCGACCCCGCACCTCGTCAGCCGTGCGGAAGAGTATCTTGCGCGCGCGCTCGCGTCCCGTCTGCAGCGTGACCTGCAGCTCGCCGCCGGAGTACCGCAACGCCAGCACTGGATCCGAGACGTCCGCCACCCCGTCGCGATCATGTTGTTTCCACTCCGCCAAAATCACCTTCCCCGGCACCTGCGGAAAATCCGCCGGCAAGTAAACACTGAACGCATATTCGGCTCCTTCACCCTCACGTCCAATGAGATACGCGCTTTCCTGGATCTCGTCCCACTCGGTGTCCTTGCCCGCATCGCGGTCGACTACTCCGTGCCGGTCGCGTGAACGAATGGTGATCTGGAGAGCGCCTTTGCCGCCGTGCACATTCGCACCCTGCAGGAAAATGGCGCCGGGGTTAGACTGCTCGACGCTCCAGACCTCGTCGATTTTTTTCCCCTCGAAACCATCGTCCACGGGCGGCGTTCCCGCCCACGCCCGCGTCACGAGCAACCCCGCGAATGCGAGGGAGCACGGGGTGAAACGCAGGAAGTTATGCAACATAACCCTATGATCGGAAGCGGGCTGAATCAAAAAAGCACTTTTTTCAGATGCTTCGCGGCACGTGCCCGCAACCCGCCCCGCCCAAGCGGCCATCCGCATCCGTCTCGGGCGCCGATTAAACGAGCGGCGGCAGGTCTCCTGCTCGCCGGAGCGGACCTCGCGCTTTATTATTTCGCGGTGACGCCGGCTTTTGCCACGTCGACCGCGAATACATAAGTCGGCCCGAATATATTGGAACGAAAGATCACACGCTGCTCGTCCGGCGTGAAGAACGCGTTGGGCTCGAGAGTATATTTGTTGCGGTGCAGGTTCACCATGCGTTCCGGATGAAACACGCCCGGACGAATCAGATTCTCCCCGAGTGATCCACTCGCATTCAACAATTCCGGGCGGAAAAGATATATCCACTCGTTCTCCGGCGACGCCCACTCCACCACCGTGCCCGAGCCGCCGTCGCCGCAGAAAAGCTTCCCATCGCGCGACACACTATAGTGAATCGACCACGCATTGATGTCGACGTGGTACCAGGTGCGCTCGCCGGTGGAGACATTATATCCGCCGGTGAAATGGTCCACGCCCCACGGGAAACGGATTTCATACCAGATGGTCCGGCCGTCTGGACTCCATGATTCATGCCCGACCGCCTCGAGTCCCATCGTTCGCCGGTGCACCAGTTGATTGCCCGAACCGTCCGTGCGGATCGTCCAGATGCGGTCGACCTTCCACCACGTGCCTTCATGACAATACATCAGCAACGACGCATCGGTCGGTGAGAACTGCAGGTGGTTCAACCAGTCCGGGCTATGCACGAGGAGGTTCCGCGTCTGCCCGGTTTTCAGATCGAGCGTGAACAGCGTCATCGGCCGTCGCTCCGCCAATCGGCGATCCATCATCAGCACCTTGTCCACCGCCGCACCCAAGACCTGCCCGCGTTTTTCCACTTCGTTCTGGCTCACCGGGGCCATCGCTGCCGCCGCGGTCGCAGCGGCGGCGGGACTTCCTTCACGCCCGGCCGCAGGCTCCTCTTCGAGCGTCCCCGCGGCGAGCGTCTCGTCGGCGTTGATGCTCGAGACTCTCGACCGCGACGGCAGCTCTGCGATCCGGCGCGTCGACCCGGTCGCCACGTCGGTCCCGAAGAGAGTCGCCGCGCCGCCGGCCGCGGTCGTTCGTATATAATATACCGTCGGCGTCCGCCGGCCGACCTCGATCACGCGGGCCGGCGCCGGCACGAGCGCGCGCGTCTGCCCCGTGGCCAAGTTCACGACGCGAATCGCGCCGCCGGCAGTATATATCATTTCGCGCCCGTCCGGCGTGAACGAGTTCTGATTGAAATATAGGCTCGCTGAACCCGGCTCCGACGTGAGCCGCGTGACGCGGTGGCCGGTATCGGGGTCGATCCACGTCGACGGCGGCACCGCCGTGTCAGCCCCGGCTGCCGGTGCTGCGCGCAACCCGACGGCGACAAGCAGCCAGGCTCCGGTAAGAACCGCGCGCGCCCAACGGAACGTCTGGAACACGCCAGACAGCCGGCGCGCGACCCGATGCGCGGATGCTCCGCTCCAGCTCGCCGGCTGCCCTCTATATAGCGCATGCGCCCATTGCCGCGGACCTGAAGGCGGGGCGGTGGGGCGCTCAGGATTCTTCATTTGCATATAAATCTATAAAGACCTTCGGGCGGCGTGGCTGGGCCCGGGAAGCGCGCCCGGGCGGCCGCTGGCTAAAGTTTCTCCTGCGTCGCGTTCGCCAGCTTCGTGTCCGGCACTCCGGACACATTGCGGGCCGAGAACTCAGTGACTCCACGCAGCACGAAGCGCGGCGTTCCCGGCGCCGCCGCCAGCCCCACCGCCGCGAAGCTGGCACCCGCGACGTCATCGAGCACCACCGCTGGGCGTGTATCCGTTTTTTGGATACGAATGTCGACATCGTGAAGCTGCAGGCCCGCCACGTGCCGCGCATATATCGCGTGCGCCGGGAGCAGTCCAAACATCGACGGCTCCGGATACCCTTTTTCCTGCTCCGGCGGCAGGTAGGGATCGCGCGGACCGCTCAGCCCGGCGCCGCGGAGAAAAAATGTATTCACGAGGTCCGCCGGCTGCTGCGCCACCTGCTCGAGCGTCAGGCCGCCCCGCGACACGATATGAATATCGCTCAGCGTGACGTCCTCGATCGCATGCCCCGGCATCCCCGCGAGCAGGATCGGATAACGCGGGTCGGCATCGAAGACCTCGATCCCGCTGATTAATATACGACGCATCGCACCGACCGGCGTCCCCGCCGGACCGCGCGCGCGGTTCCCGAGCCGCAGGAAAATCGGCGCGCTCGTGACTTCGCGCATCGTGATGTTCGTGATTGCTATATCCTCGATCACCCCGCCGTCGACGCTCTCCAGGGCGAGCCCGCGGCTGCGCTCGAATATACAGTTCGAGATGGTCACGTTCTTGAGCCCGCCATTGGACTCCGTGCCAAACTTGATCCGGCCGGTCGGGCCATCGCGATCCGGTGCATGCGCCAGCGTACGGCCGCGCGTGCCATCCAGCATCGTGCCCGCGTCGAACCCGCTGACCGCGCAATTCGTGATGGTGACGTCCTCGCAATCGCGCACGGCTCCGAGCGCGTAAGAACCCTTCAGGACGATCGCGTCGTCGTTGGGCGCATTCACCGCGCAGTTCGAAATGCGAACGTTCCGGCAGCTGTCTATATCTAGTCCGTCACGATTTGTATCAATGCGAAGATTATCGATGGTAAGATTATCGATGCCCGTCGCGAGCACCGCGAAGTGCCCGCCGAGCAGGATCGTGAAATCTCGAAAGGTGACGTTACGGCAGTTTTTCAACGCGATCGCTTTGTTGCCGACCCCATGCGAGCTGCGCGCCTCACCGGCCGGCGGGGGCGTCGGTCGCGTGCCGGGCGGCGGTGTATTATTCGGGCCGAGTGCGGTCTCGTTGTGCCAGGTCCCGCCCCAGTTGGCCGAGCGGACGAGGCCTTTTCCGAATATGCGTCCCGAGCCGGAGATCGTGAGGTCCTCGAGATTCTCCCCCCAAAACAGGCTGTTGTGCCAATGGCTGTGACCGAAATCCTGATACTGATGCTCGTCGCCCCACTCGTTCGGCTCCGCTTCATCATAGCCGCCAAAATTTTCCGCGGGGGTCGCCGCCAGGATCGTGCAGCCCGGATCCAATTGTATATTGAGGTGACTCTTTAGCCGGATCGAGAAACTCAAATAGGTGCCCGCGGGAAAACGCACCGTGCCCCCACCCGCCGCGGCGGCCGCATCGATCGCGCGATTAATCGCGGGCGTGTCCAGCGTCTGGCCATCGCCTTTCGCTCCATAGGCACGTATATCAAATTCAGCGGCGGACAGAGTCATGGGAATCACAACCGCCAGAGTGGCGGCGAGGAGATTGAGTGAAAGCTTCATTGGTAACGGTAGAGTTTCACGCGTTGCACGAGCGGACCTTCGGGTCCGAAACGCAACCCGCTGCCGGACTGGCCCGCGGCCGCCTGCGCGGCGAGGTGATAATCCAGCAGGATGTCATCCCCGCTCATCTTCCGGCTGGTCACCCAATGCCCGTCCTGAAAAATCTCGGTCTCCGCATCGGCTATCCCCGCGATCCGCGGACCCGGAGTCCGGGGCGAAAAGGTCACCTGCACATCTGTGCCGGCGATCACAAACTCGTCGGACGCCGCGCCCACGATGAGCGCATAGCCGAGGTCGGCCATATAACTCTGGTCGCGGGAATTTCGGCGGATCTCCACCTGAAGTATATAGTCGCCGAGCGGAATTTTCGCCATCGGCTTTTCCTTCGTGAGCCACGCCGCCGCGATCGTGCCGGCCGCCTGGTGCTCGAGAATCATCGGCGCGAGATCGCGCAGCACCGCATAACCGCGTGCGAGTGGCAGCGATTCCACTTCGGCCGGCTGCGGTGCGCCCGGCGCCGGACGCAACGCCACGAGGCGTCCGGTATTATCCAAGCCGAACGGTGAATACCCGAGAGAGTTATGCGCCCCGATTGCATAAAAAGCATTGGCGACGCCGCCCGCATCCCCGCGCGACTCCGGCACAAAGAGCGGATTGTCCGGCCGGTGAAACGCGGCGACGTGCTCGTCGAAATTCGGCAAGTATATATCGGGACAGTTCAGGTCGATCGCGGGCGCGCCGGCTTTCCATATATCCAGCGAGAGCGGCTGGGCGCCGCCACTGGGATAATCGCCGGGTACCTTGTCCTCCGGCTGGACGATCCACGAGTTCGTGAAAACCGGGATCGCGAGCGCGGCTTTTCCCGCGGCCGCCATGGCACCCATGAAGCGGGCATAATTCCACGCCATGAAAAGTTCGTCGGTCGACGGCGTGTCGCCGAATATATCAATCCACGACCCGCTCGTTTTGTTGCCCGCTGTATTCATCAGCTTCACCAGTGACGGCGACAAACGGTCCCGATTCCGCGCCAGCGAGGTCATCAGTTCCGGCGGCACCGGCGCGGCAAACGCGGCATTGGCGGCATCGCCGCGATCGCGTGCATCGCCGAGGACGCCGACCTCGTTCTGCATTTGGATCATCAGGACGGTATGGGCGGTGTCGACCTGTGCCAGGTGCTCCATGAATTTCACATAGGCGCGCGTGTCGGCGGCGAGGGTGGTCGCGGAGAGTGGTGTGAGAATTTCAACCGCGCGGCCGCCCGCGATGCGCACGCGGGGGAAACGCGTGGTGTCGGTCTTTACCCAGGTCGGCGCGAAGCTGGAGATCCCGTTTTTCCAGCTGCCGAACCAGATGAATATAACGCGCTCATGATTTTTGCGGGCGCCGTCGAGCATGCGATCGACGCTGGTGAAATCATAATTACCTTCGGTCGGCTCGACCCAGGCCCACGCGGCGCCGACGATGACGGTGTTCATGTTGAGCCGGGCGAGGCGCGGCCAGACCTTTTCCATATAGGGAAAATCGGTGGACGCGGTGTTGGAAATTTCGCCGCCGCGAATGAGCCAAGGCTGGCCGTCGACGATCAACTGGGTGGCCGCCCCGCGCTTTTCGAGGTGAGGCAAATCCCCCGCCGCGGCGTGCAGAGCCGTGGCGAGGAGCGCCGGGACAAGCATATATAGATATAACGCGAGGAAGCGCGAGGTGTGGGGCGAGTAGAATTTCATAGGGAAAACGGGCAGGCAGAACGTTAAACGCTTAACGCTAAACGCTTAAGTAAAAACAGCACGCGGCGGAGGCTATATATTATTGGCCCGTCGCTTTATATTCAGGATCCATTGCGCTGGGCGGTTCGGATGCTGCTGGCAAAGATCAGCACCAGCTCGTCGGCCTCGCTCAGCAAAGCCTCGAGCGTCGTCGCGGGAAGAAAGTTCGCCCTTTGCACCAGCTTCATCCATCGGCGGGATTCCCGCAGCTCCTTGTGGCACACCCTCATCTTGTGAATGAAATCATCCCGGGATTCCGCGCCCTCTGCTTCGGCGTGGTTCCCATAGGCCGATGTTCCCGAACGAATCAGCTGGTCCGCAATATGATTCGCGGCCCGATTCCTTGGCATCGCGCCCGCCATCGAGATGATTCTCGAGGCATAATCAAGCAGGCGCTCTTCCAAATCATATTTCTTCGGCATCGAAACCGCCCAGAGGTCGGAAACACAATTATGGCGCCGAAGCGCGAGACATTCCGCGCTGGTCTCCGCGCGGCCGGCCATACTCTCAGCGCAGTCTCGGACTTCCGCGGTCAGCATCGGGGTCTGTACTTGAGCGTTTAGCGTTTAACGTTGAGCGTTTAGCGTTTCCGACCGGATCGGCATCGGGATCGCTGTCTGCGTCATTTGAGTTGTACGTCCCACACCTTCGACCGCCGCGAGGTTCCATCGGGCCCCGATATATCAAGGATCGTCACATAGCTTCCCGGCGCTTTATATTGATGAATCGGATACTGCTCGTCCGAACTCGCCCCATCGCCGAAGTCCCATTTCCAACTCGTCACGCGCCCGAACGACTCGTCCTTGAACTCCACCAGACGCCGGTCGAGGTCGATCACCTTGAACGAGAACTTCGCCTGCAACGCCGGGTGCATCGCCGGCTCGAGGGGCATCAGCTTGAACGCACACAACTCCGACGCATCTCCATACATCGTGTGCTTCGGCGAGAGATTCCAGAACCCCTGGTTCCCCTTCGAGTTCACATCGTCGTAATCTATAATCGCCCATGACAGACCGATGATTTTGTTCTCCGTGAACACCGACTCCACCGCGCGCTGCGGCCCCTCCGGCCCCGCGTAGTCGAACGCCGTGACCCAGAACTCAAGTATATACTTCCCGCCCTCGCCCGGCTTGAAGCTATAGGATTGCGCGGAATTCGCCCACGGAAATTCCTTGGTCCACGTCGGCGATCCCCACGCCATGCACCAGTCCTTGTTCAGCGACGGCGTGAATATATGATAATTCTGCGCCTGCACCCCGTGGATCGCCCAATGCGCCTCATCGCCGCTGATCCGCGGATCCGGCTTCGCCGCCGCCTCGCCCACATGCGCCGTCGTCCAGAATTCCTTGTGGCTCTTGTCAATCAGCGGCCCACCGGAAGCATCCCCATCGACGATGATCTCGAACGTGTCGTTATGTAGTCCGGGCTGCGAGAAATCCCAGTAGTCATCCGTCGCTTCATAGAGGAAATAAAGTCGGTTCAGCCCCTTGACCCAGCCGACCTTCACCCGCACGTCGAGCGTCTTGGGATCGGGGTGCGGATGCTTCTTGCTGTCATCCCACAACTGGTCGGTGCCAATCACATAACTCTCCGGCACCATCGCCCAATCATCGGTGTTGCCATCGATGCGCGGGATCTTGTCGGCCGGAAATTGGAAGACCTGATACGTGACCTCCGGCTTCTCGAGCGCACGTGCGGTCGGCACAAACGCCAGGCCGAGCAACGCGGCCAGCGGGACAAATGAAGAATATTTCATGGGGTAAGAATGAAGGGCAGGCGAGAACAGGGGGATTGCGGTCGAGCAGAGTCAAGACGTGAGGTGACGCGGCCGGCTGGGACCCGGCTGCGCTCGAGAGTATATAGCCCGGCAGGTCCGCGCGTGCGGCCGGCCGGAACGAGGAACTGCGGTCGCCTTGATCTGGCGGTATATATACATCGATAGCGACGCTTCACCACGGCACCGTTCACGGGCGGGTCGCGCCGGTTCCCGCGCTTTCAGGCTTTTTCCCTGCGGCAGCGCGCTCCCAATCCGGCAGCCAGCGTTTCGCGAGCTCCATCGTCTCGATGGCATTCAACGCCCACTGCACGCTGGCAACGCCGTGCAGCTGCCACTGCACCGGCGCGCCCAGAAACGCCGGGTCGGTCACCGGCTTTACGATATTCACCCCGGTGATTTTCTTCGGCTGCGGCTCAGGCGAGAGCGCGGGGCCGATCAGCTTGTCCCACGCGAGACGCCCCAGCTCAGCGTCGTTTTTCCGATACGCCGCATACGCGAGCATGCGCGGGCCCGTCATCTGGCTGCCCCCCACCTGCCGGCCCACATCCGCACTCGTGTTCGCCCACGCCTGCCAGAACGCCGGCACGTCGAACATCGGTTCCATTTCATACATGTTTTCCGGCCCCCCGAAGATCATATCGAAATAACGTCCCGGCAGCCGGCCGTCTGCGTTCAACCCCTTTGACATCGTCTTCATGTCGTTCATCACGCGGTCGCGCCACTGTATATTGCCCGTCCGCTGCCACTCCATCATCCAGTTCATCGCATAACACATCCACTCGAGCCCGAGCTGCTGCCCCGCGGGGGACTGCGTCGGCTTCGGCCCGAGATTCTCCGGGCGCGGCGCCGGCTTGCTCCCCGCATGCTCGAGCACCGGCTCACCCGCGTCGTTGAGTATATAGTGCGAGCCGTTATATTGCGACAGCTGGCTGTACGTGAGGTCCGCCGTGAGCTGCTCGTGCATCAGGTCGCCGACGCGCTCGTCCGTCGTCAGGAAATAATAAAACTGCTTCAGCCCCGAGTGGCTGATCCGCGGCTGCTTCGCGCCATCACCCCAATGGTCGACATTGTGCCGCGACCCGAGCGGCGCGAACGGCCCGAGATGATATACCTCCACCTCGCTGGTCTGCCGCGTCATCGCCTCCGCCATCCGGAAAAGATCCGAACGCCCCGTGCGCAGGAACGAATACCATAATAACATATCCGGCATCAGCTCGGTATTCGCCCACGCCCAGCCGCCGACATCATAGCGCCAGTCGTGACGGCCGAAATCATAGTTGTGCATGATATCGCCGAAATCCCAAAAGCCATACCACGAGCGCTCCTCGACCTGCCCATGATAGAAGTCCACGAGACCCTGCACCTGGTCCTCGACCCACCGGAGCGCCGGCGTCGAACGATCGGGCAAACTCCAGTGACCGAACACCTGCAGTTGATGATAATATTCCGGCGGGCACACGAGGATCGGCGGCGCACTCGCCTGCCGCGCCATCGCCACGAGCTGCGCGTCCGACGGGATCGACGCAAACGCCCAGAGCGTGAGGTCCGCCGTGTTCGCAATTCCCTCCGGCGTCGCCCAGCCCGGCTTCCAGTCTTCATAATTAATCCCGAGCCCGTGCGGCTTCGTATCATAATGCCGCAGGTCCATCGCCTCGGCCTCCGGCGACCAGAGCCAAACTTTAATTTCGCCCGCCGGCGATGCGCCCCCGGTCAGCTCCAGCGACGCAGGATATTTCTGCCAGAAATCTTTCACGCCTACCGCGAGCCCGCCCGACACATCGCCCAGCAACGCAAACCCCTCGGAGCGATGCCCGTCCGTCACGTGCAACCACGAGCCCTCGGGCGTCGTTCGCTTGTTGATCGCAAAACCATTCGGCCCGAGCTGCGTGAGTTTCGCATCGCCCCAGACCGGCACGCTCAGGATCGCGGAACGCGAACGCGCATCGAAATCCGCGAGGTTCGGCACGCGCTGGCCGCCGAGATGAGAACTATATAAGTCGCCGATCTGCGCGCCGGCCTGCGGACGATACCCCGGCAGCATGCGCACCGGCTGCGCCCACACGCCCTCGCCATCGCCGACGAAACGCACGTGCCGATTCTGCAGCTCCTCCGTGAACGGCACGGAAAACGCCAGCCCAATGCCCTTGATGAAATCGCGATTCTGGTCGCCATCATATATGAAGGAATGCGTCAGCCGGATCTCCCCGGAGCCCGCAAAGAAATAGAGTCGCACGACAAACGGCAGCCACGCGCGCTCGCCGCTCGTCGCGCGATGCCGGCCCGTGATTTTCACGACGGCCCGAACCGGCCCCGACTGCTCGAGTGCGACAGCGTCCACCTGGCTCGTGAAATCCTCCTCGCGCAGAATTTTCTCCGACGCGAAACGCGAGCGGTCCTCGAGTTGCGCGATCAAATGTCCGTGCTGCGCGACCACGCGTTTCCCGATTTTCAATGAATCGATGAAATCCTCGCCGTGCTTCGGCACGCGCGCCACGACGAGCCCTGTATCAATCGTGAACGCGGCGTCGTCCTCGTGGCACTGGATCGCGGCACCTGGCGCCGGATCCGCCGGGCCACCCGCGGTCAGCTGCCACGTGCCGCCAGCCGGCGCGTTCATCGCGGACGCGCTGCCGTTGTTTATATTGGAATTCGCACTCGCGGTGGCGTTTGCGACGGTCGCGTGGCCACTCCACTTGATTGATCCATCCGGCCAGAAAGCGAGCGGCCACGTCTGCACCGCAACGCGTTGGCCATCGGGCCCCGTCAAATGCATCGGCGTATCGCGCGCCAGCGCTCCCTTCGGCCACGGCACGCCCCAGCTCACGCCGGCCGGCGCCGCCGGGGCCACGTCACCCAGCCAGTGCAACGTCACGGGATCCGCCGCAAAACCGCCGACGGCCGCCAGCACAAATAGGGCGGCCCGCGCAGCGAGCGGGGAAATCGAGGGGAATTTCATGGGCGGAGCGAAGTATATAGGACGATCGCCGTGCAACCCGCCATGGAAGCCGGTTGCACGGCGAGGGGATGGAGAAATATGAAGCTGGGAAGGTGCGGCCCGCACCTGCCCGGAAAATTGGGCCAACCGGAGGGCGGGGTGCCCGGGGTCAGTCGGCTCAACGCGTGGGGAGAGATTTAGTATCGGAGGGCGCGACCGATCACCGCGCTCCTGAAGTCGGACAGTTCGAGAATTCCGGTCCGGCTCCGACCGGATGAACGTCCGCGCACTGCGAGGAGTTTTGGTGGTCAGGAAACCTTTCTGCTCCCAGATTTGTTGCCGTGACCGAGCCGCCCCTGCTGAACCCGAAGTCCCGCCGCGATGCGCCCGCGTGGGCGATCTCGCCCCTGCTGCTTGGACTCGCGCTCGTCATCGCGGTCTCCGCCGCGGCTTTATACTTTCTGGCATTTCGCGGTCCGGCCGCGCTGGCCGACAAGGGGATGGAAACGGTGGATAAATCATATACGCTCGCCCGCCGCGTCGCGCACGATGTCATCCGGGCCCTGCAGATCGAGCCGCGGGTGCGGATCGGGTCCGAGGTCGTATATGAACAGACGAAGGGCATCCTCGAACTTGCGACGGCCCAGCGCACCTTCGCCCAGACTTACTATTGGGAGCAGAGCTGGCTCGGCAGCACCAAGAAGCTCGAGCTGCGCGGCACGTTTATCGCGAAGGCGGGGTACGACATGACGAAACCCTTCGTGGTCGACATCACTCCGGACGGCCGCACGGTCCGCGCACGCGTGCCGCCCGCGAAAATTCTTTCGGTGGAACTCGTGCGCGAAGTGACGCTCCAGGATGAGAACGGCATCTGGAATGAACTCAAACCCGAGGA
This sequence comes from uncultured Verrucomicrobiae bacterium, assembly GCA_963800005.1. Classification (GTDB taxonomy): domain Bacteria; phylum Verrucomicrobiota; class Verrucomicrobiia; order Opitutales; family Opitutaceae; genus CAWCZH01. Next base: position 784,725 of record CAWCZH010000006.1, on the reverse strand, counting down.
CCGCGAAGCCGCCAACAACTCCCTGCTCCAACTCGCGCGCACCAACGTTGATAAATCCAATCTCCGCGATCAGGCCGACGTCGAACTGATGCGCCGGCTGCAATCCGCCGCGGAGCAACAGCAGCCCGCGCGGGTCGATGTAAAGCTTTCCCACGGCTGATCGGTGTCATGGAAAAGTGGATACACCGGATCTTCTTCGCTCACTCCGCCCTTTCGCCTATATGAAACTGCCCCCGCGATTGAAAAAAACGGAGCGCACCCCGCGCCGGCGGCTGCTGGCCAACGCGGTCGGCAGCACCAGCGCGGTGGGGTCGATGCTGCTCGATCTCGTTTCACATATCCCGGAGTCCAAGGAGCCCGCGAGCGCGCATCCCGCCGCGCGCTCCCGCCGCATCGCTCAATCCGCCGCGCGACGCGCCGCCGCGATTTCCGGCGCGCTCTCACTCCCCCCAGGGCCAATCGGCTTCAGCACGATCCTGCCCGACCTGCTCGCGATCTGGCGCGTGCAGCAAAAGATGGTCGCAGATATTGCCGCGGTTTTCGGGCAGGAGGCGTTTCTCGGACGCGAGACGATGATATATTGTTTGTTCAAGCACGGCGGCGCCGCGCTGCTGCGCGATCTCGTCGTGCGCGCCGGCGAACGCGTGATCATCCGGCGCGCCGCGTTGAGCGTGGTCCGACAAGCCCTCGAAAAAGCCGGCGTGCGCGTCACGCAGCAGGTCGTCGAGAAATCGCTCTCGCGCTGGCTGCCGCTCGTGGGCGCGCTCGGCATGGGCGCCTATGCCTATTATGATACGATGCAGGTCGCGGCCTCGGCCATCGACCTGTTTTCCAAGGAACTGATGCTCGAGCCCGAAAAGGGCGTCGGCGAGCCACCGCTCTTGCCAGCGTAAACCTGGGGTCCGCTGTGGCGGCACGAGGACCGCCGGGAGCGATTTGCGGCCGCCGGCGGTGGAGAGAAGTATATACCGAAAAAGGCGGTTCCGGGGCTCCGGTCGCGAAGCAATTGCAGACTCGGTGCTTGCCAGCACCGGAGCCGCGGCGACCGGACATTAGTCGTTGAGGGAGATGGCGGGATTTGCCACGGTCGCGTTTCCACACCGCCCCCACCCAACATGCCACGCCCGCTTCACTGCTCTATATACAACCGCCGCCTCTCGAATATAGTCGCCGCCCTCGCCCTGGTGGCCGCCCTTGCCCTTCCCGCCCCGCGGGCCGCGGCCCAAGCGCCGGCGGTCAACGTTGATATATTAAACCAGGCCGGCGTGCAGGCCGCGCTGCGCTATAGCAAGGAGCACCACGAGGAGAATATTCGAAAGCAGATTCAGATTTCAGAGACGCCCGCATCGCCCTTCGGAGAAGAGGGCCGCGGCAAATTGCTCGTGGAGGAATTCAAACGCGTCGGTCTCACCGACGTCGAAACGGATCCCATCGGCAATGTGCTCGGCTGGCGGCGGGGCACTTCGCCCCGCACATTCGTGATCGCGGCGCACCTGGACACGGTGTTCCCGGTCGGCACCGATTTTCATGTGAAGCACGACGGCACGCACCTGAACGGCCCGGGCATCGAGGACGACAGTCGCGGGCTCGCGGTGATTCTCGGCTTGGCCGAGGCGATGCGCGAGGGGCAGATCAAGACGAATGATACATTGCTGTTCGTCGCCGACGTCGGCGAGGAGGGTCTCGGCAACCTCCGGGGAATCAAATATCTTTTCTCCGAGGGGAAATATCAAAAGCAACTCGCCGCCTTCATTTCGATCGACGGCGAGAACGTGCATACAATCGCGAATCGCGAGATCGGCAGCCGACGTTATCTGATCACGGTCAACGGACCGGGCGGCCACAGCTGGGCCAATTACGGGCGGCCGAATCCGGCCCATGCGCTCGGACGCATCGTCGGCAAGCTCGCCGACCTCGAGGTCCCTTCGGATCCGCGCACCAACCGCACGAGCTATAATGTCGGGCGCATCGGCGGTGGCACGTCCGTGAACTCGATTCCGTTTTCCGCCTGGTTCGAATTTGATATGCGGTCCGTCAGCGAGGATGAGGTGATTGCGCTCGAGAAAAAATTCCTCGCGCTCGTCGATGCCGGTGTCGCGGAAGAAAATGATTTTGCGCGGCGCAACGGCAAGGGCGTGTTCGCGAAGGGCGAACTCACCGTGGAGAAGAAGATGATCGGCCTGCGCCATGCGGTGTCCGGCCCGGTCAACGCGCCGCTGGCCGACGCCGCCGTGCAGGCGATCCACCAGTTGAAGCTCGGCGAGGCCAGCCTGCAGCCGTCGAGCACGGATTCGAACGCAGTCGCGAGCCTCGGCAAGCCGGCGATCACGCTGAGCGGCGGCGGCATCTCGGCCAATATGCATTCGCTGAACGAGTGGTTTGACCCCGCCGACGCCTATCAAGCCATCCAAGTGTTGCTGCTAACCGTGCTGAACTACGACGCCGCCACCGCCAAGCCCTGACCTAGATATATACCATATATATAAAGCCTCGATCGGCGCCAGGGTGGCCCTAACGCGGCTGATCGGTGGGAACCGGCGAACGTTTACATCTACCTTTTATATATAGTGCATATAACCCGGCTCGACTCGGTATCGTCGTACGGCCGAGTAACGTTATCGAGCGTTTGAGTATGTAGATCGTTGCGCCGCCGCACCACTTCGTGGCATCCCCTCACACCGGCAATATATAACGAGTGCCCTCAGCACCTAAAAGTTAGAAGTTTAGCGTTCCCCGCTTCTGTTCCAACTTCCGCTCGGGCTTCTGCTCGAACTTCCGCACTGCTCATATATTAGATCGCCATCGCGGCTTCCGCCCGCGAACAATCCCCGACATGGCGCTCGCTTCTCCGGTCCGGCTTCCGTGGATCGATCACCTCCGGACGCTGGTGATTCTCCTCGTGGTGAACATGCACGCGTGCGTCACCTACAGCCACGTCGGCAGCTGGTATATGATGAGCGAGCACGAGCCTTCGCTGGCGGCCAAGGTCCCCTTCATCCTGTGGCAGGCGCATCTGCAGTCATTCTTCATGGGGCTGCTTTTCTTCGTGTCGGGTTATTTCGCGCAGGGCTCGCTCGCGCGCAAGGGACCGGCCGCCTTCGTGCGCGAACGCCTGCTGCGCCTCGGCGTCCCCACGCTATTCTATATGTTCGCGATCCACCCGTTCATTCTCCTCGTGCTGAATCCGGGTCACGACAACTTCGGCGGCGCCGCTCATTTCTACGCGCGGTTCATCACGCGCACGCGCTGGCTCGGCGCCAGCGGTCCGCTCTGGTTCGCCTTTGCCCTGCTTCTCTTTTGCCTCGCGCTCGCCGCGCTCCGGGCGACCGGCCTGCGCCCCGGGACAGACACGGGCGCCGAGCGCCCGCGCGTGCCCGCCGCCGCGAGCCTCTGGTGGTTCGGCCTCGGACTCGGCGCGGCCACGTTTCTCGTGCGCCTGTGGCAGCCGCTGGGAACCGATGTATATAACTTCCAGCTCGGCTATTTCGTCCAATATATAGCGGCATTCACGGTCGGCGTCCGATCCGCGCGCCAGCACTGGCTGCTGCCACTCGCCGCCTCGGCGCGCGCGCGCCGCGCCGGAATCATCGCACTCATGGGCGGACCCATCGTCCTTCTCGCGCTGTTGATTGTCGGCCGCCGGGATGGCCCCGCCCCCTACGCCGGCGGGTGGAACCCGCTCGCCGCCGGGCTCGCCTTTTGGGAACAGCTCACCGGCTTGGGCCTGAGCCTGGGGCTGCTCGCGTTTTTCTCTCGACGCCTGAATTTCACAACGCCCGTCCTCCGCTGGCTCGGTGATCGCTCGTTCGGCGTCTACGTCTGGCACGCCCCCGTGCTGGTCGCGCTCGCGATCGCGTTCCGCGCACTGCCACAGAATCCCTATATACTCGCGTCCCTCCTGACCGTCACCGGCCTGGCGATCACGTTTCTCATCGCCGACCTGATGCGACGCATTCCAGGGCTGCGCCTCGTTTCGTAGGGTTCGCGCCCTCGGCCGAGGGTGCCCGGTCACCGGGTCTCGCCCCGCTCGTGAAGCGGCGGTATATCATCCCGTATATAGCGATATATTCGGAGCCGGGCAATCGGCGCGCTCGCGTCCGGCGGAGCGCGTCACCGCAGCTTGGCAACAAGGCCGTCGATAATCCCGGTTCCGAAGGGCCGGTGGATTCCTCAACCGATCTGCTCTCACGCGGGCGGCTCATCGTTCGATGAGCTGCGGACGAGCTGAGCGCATGACGATCCTGCGTTATCTATAAGAGGTTGGGGCCCTCCGGAGCCGCGAGCGGTCCGGCTGCACCCGAGTGCCTCTTGCGGAAAACGGGTTCGACGCTAGCGTCGCCCGATGAGAATTCACGAAGGCCAGCCGGTGTTGCGCAGCGGCGTTCCCCTCGCGGACGCGCTGGCGGTGATGATTCTCCTCCACGGACGCGGTGCCTCGGCCGCCGATATACTCGGCTTGGGCGAGCATATAGCGGCCCGGGTCCCGGGCGTCGCCCTGCTCGCGCCCGAGGCCGCGAACAACGCGTGGTACCCGCAGCGCTTTCTGGTGCCGCTCGCGCAGAATGAGCCGCACCTCACGTCCGCGCTTGGCGTGATCGCCGAGCTGATCGACGAGGTCATGGCCCGTGGGATTGCGCGCGAGCAAATCGTGCTGATCGGATTTTCGCAGGGCGCGTGCCTGGCCCTCGAGTTCGCGTCCCGCCACGCGCGTCGCTACGGCGCCGTGATCGGGTTGAGTGGCGGGTTGATCGGGCCGCCGCACACGCCGCGGGATTTGACGGGCAGCCTCGCCGGCACGCCTGTATACCTCGGCTGCGGCGATTGGGACACGCATATTCCGACACCCGCGGTCGAGGAGGCCGCGGAGGTATTTCAGCAGCTCGGAGCGGCGGTGCAGAAGGCAATTTTCCCTGGCATGGGCCACACGGTGAACGACGAGGAAATGAACACCGTCGAGAACTTGGTCCGCACGGTGGCGACCAGCCCACGCTAGCTGGCGCTACAAGGCGAGGCGCGGCGATGGTGCGAGGCGAAGCGGAACCGGGCTGCAACGGCGGACACGATTTCAGCCCTCGAATAATCGGAACGCTTAACGATTAACTCTTAACTTTTAACGCTGAAGTGCCCGACCGATCAGAGGGGTGTATATAGGCCCACCGGGAAGCGGCAATATATTCAGGGGTCGATCATAAACGACCCAAGCGCCGAAATCTAACACCCGCGCTTCATCGCGACCACGCCGGGTCACATCCCACGGAGGGCACCCGAACCCGTCACGATGCCATTCTATCTATCTCCCAGACTATATACTTAAAAATTAGCCGTTAAAAGCTAAGCGTTTCCCGCTCGGAGTTCTGCTCGCGCTTCCGCCGGTGGTCCTCGATCTCGATCGGCTTCCGCGCCCATGATCGACGATTATATGAACGGCCGGCGATCCAGCACGAGCCGGAGCGGGCGCTCGGTGATCACCTCGGCCGCACCGAGGAAATTCTGCGCTTCCGCCGCGATGCTGATCGCCGCCGTCACCGAGTGCACCGCCAGCTTCCCAGTAAAGGTCTTCGCCCGGCCCTCGGGACTATATACATCGCGCATCAGGATTCCGAGGGTGCGCCGCACCACGGCGCGGACGTCGTCAAACCGGTGCGGACAATACCGAAGCGTTCGCGTCATCAGATAAATCGCATCGAGCGTCATCCAGAGATGATTGTCCGGCATCCAGTACCCATCCGGCTGCTGCAGGCGCAGCACGGTGTCGATCCGTTGCTCCGGGAACGGCATCTGCCGGTTAAACGCTTCATATAGGAAAAAATAATGGAAGCTTCCGCCGATCTGGTCCGAGTCGCCGCCGGCCGGCTTGTCGACCCCGAGCAGTCCGTTGTGCGGATCCACATAGTGGTCACACGCGGCGAAGTACGCGCGAAACCACGCCGGGTCGTTGAGCTCGGGCACGAGCGCGAGAATCGATGCGGCGCCGGCACCCTTGTGGCTTTCCGGATACATTCCCTTTCGCCAGTTCAGCGTCGCCAGAAACGCCGCCGGATCCGCATACATCGTCCCCATCCGCACCGGGTAACGCGGGGCAAGATCTAGCAGCTGCAATGAGGCCAGCGCGAACGCTGTATTATGCAGCGGATCGTGCGACGGATCCTTCTCGACGAGCCAGCCCGTCGTCGGATTCTGGAACTCCTGGAACGCCGCCGCCCATTCGGAACGCGCGCGCTCGTCGGGTCGCAAAGCACCGATTGTATATAAGATGCAGGCCATGTCCGCCACTCCATATAACTCCGGCGCCGCATCGCCCGGGGTGCGCGCATAGCGCCCCGCCCCGCCGGGCAACTTCACCGAGGGCTCGAGCTGCGTGGTGATCCACGTGACAAATTCCCGCAGGTCGAAAGTCGCGGGTGGTGCGACGCCTGCGCCCGCCGCTGCCCGCGTGTCTGCGGCGGCACTCAGGCCGCGGGACGCCAGCGCCAGCGCGGCCGAGCCCGCGGCCACGCGGCGCAGGAACCCCGCGCGCGTGATCGCGCCGGGCGCCGAATCAGTTATATACTTCGCTGCGGAGGGGGCGGTGGTCATGGGGAGTTTTCGGCGCACCCCGCGAATCCGTCTTAATATACTGCTGGCGGGCGCGACTAAACGGCAGGGGGGCTGCGGAATCCGAACGCGAAGTAAGCCGCGACCGCAAGGAAGAAGAAGCTTACTATATAATTCCACGTCATGCGTTCGCCGAGCACGAGCCAGGCAAACACGACGAACACACAGAGCGTGATGATTTCCTGGATGATCTTCAGCTGATAGCCAGTCAGCCCATGGGCGAACCCGAAGCGATTCGCCGGGACTTGGAAACAATACTCAAAAAATGCCAGTCCCCACGACACCAGCACCACGATGAAAAGCGCCCGGTGTTCGAGCCATTTGATCTTCAGGTGCCCGTACCAGGCGAAGGTCATGAATATATTGGAAGCGCAAAGCAGGAGAATCGTGCGAAGCATGCGCTGTGGACGACGATTGCCGTCCGGAGTTCCGGCGAGTGCCGGCGGGTTAACATTTTGCGGAAAAGCGCGCGGGAATTCTCGCCAGCGCCCCAGCCGACCGCAAACTTGAGTCTTCAAACCGTCGCCTCGGCGGGAATATATGAGCAACCCACCCTCCGATTTGCCTGCGGCCGGCTCACGATTCCCCGCTAACTTCACGTGGGGCGTCGCCACCGCCGCACCCCAAGTGGAGGGCGCAATCGCTGAGGATGGCAAGGGGCCGTCAATCTGGGACACCTTCGCAAAAATCCCCGGGAAGATCACCGGGGGCGACACCCTCGAACCGGCGTGCGATCACTATCACCGTTTCCGCGAGGACTTCGCGCTCATGGCCTCGCTCGGCGTGAAGAACTATCGGTTTTCCATCGCGTGGCCCCGCATCATGCCCGCGGGCGTCGGGCAGGTGAACGCGAAGGGCGTCGACTATTATCATCGGCTCATCGACGCCATGCTCGAGCACGGCATCACGCCGTGGTGCACCATGTTTCACTGGGATCTCCCGCAAGCCCTCGAGGACAAGGGTGGCTGGCCCGCGCGTGGTGTCGTTGACGCGTTCGCCGACTACGCAGACGAAATCACGAAGGCCTATGGCGATCGCGTGAAAAACTGGATCACGCTCAACGAGATTTATTGCTTTATAGAAATAGCCTACCGCGAGGGCCGCCATGCCCCCGGCCGGCAGGAGCCGCCCCAGGTCATCACGCAGGCTTATCATCATGCGCTCGTCTGCCACGGGCACGGGGTCCGCGCCGTCCGAGAACACGGCGGCGCCGGGGCGCGAGTGGGGCTCACGGATAATTCGCACGCATCTATTCCGCTGACCGAAACGCCGGGTGATATTGCCGCGGCCCGAGCGGACTTCGCCCTGGCCAACGCCCGCGTGCTCGAACCTATATATCGCGGGCATTACGGCGAAACGTATCTGAAGAAAACGAAGGGGCTGATGCCGAAAATCGAGTCGACGGATTTTGCCCTCATTTCCCAGCCGACCGATTTTCTCGGAATGAATCTATATACGGGGACGTTTGTCGATCAGGGCCCGGACGGCCAGCCGCGGCGGCTGCCGTACCCGCCGCACTATCCGACGGCCGACAGCACGTGGCTGCAGTTGAACCCGCGCTGCCTGTACTGGGGCCCGCGTCTCGCGGCCGAGGTGTTCGGGGTGAAGGAAATTGTGATGACGGAAAACGGCGCGGGCTACGACGATCTCCCGCCGAACCACGGCGAGGTCCTGGATACACACCGGCTCGAATATGTTCGGGAGTGCCTGCGCGAACTGAAGCGCGGCATGGACGACGGCGTTCCCGTGAAAGGCTATTTTCTCTGGTCCTTCATGGATAACTTCGAATGGGCGGACGGCTACGCGCGCCGTTTCGGCATTGTCTATAACGATTTCAAAACCCAGCAGCGCACGCCGAAAGCCAGCGCGCGCTGGTACAGCCAGGTCGTGCGCGGCAATGCACTCGTCTAATCCGAAGACCGCCCAATAGCTCCGCCCCGTATATTAAATAGTATATTGCGCGAAAGCACCCCGCCGCGAACCACCCCCATTCCGCCCGCATGAACCACCGGTTACCCCCGCTCGGATCATTTTCCCGGCGCCACTTCCTGCACGGCTTGGCGGCGGGCGCGGTCGGCGCCAGCCTCGCCCCGCACGCCGCCGCGACCGGAATGCTCGAACGGGTCGCATCGCCCGCCTTCACCAACGAACCACGCGCGCTTGTCATTCTGCATCTGGCCGGCGGATTCGACGCGCACGAACTGATCGTTCCACTCGACGATCCTGACTATATTCGCCTGCGTCCCACGCTCGCGCTCGACCGCTCGCAATGTATTCCGGGCGCTCGCGGCCAAATTTTGAATCGGGCCGCCGCGGCGCTCGCTCCGCTCTGCGCCACGGGCCAAGTCGCGATCCTCCGCGGCGTCGGCTGCGCGGATTGCAGTCCGAGCCACTTCCGCGCGTCGGAAATGTGGCACACGGGCTCGGGCGGCCTCGACGTTGAAGCGAGCGGCTGGCTGGGTCGCAGGCGTGTATATAACGACGACGCGACCCGCGGGCTGAAGTTCTTTCATGCCACACGCACGGTTCCACGGCTCTTTGCTAGTGGGTCCGCCGTTGAAGCAACCGCCGGGGCGGGGCGCTGGTCGAGCCCTGAGGTACCAAGCGTGCCGCTGGCGAGCGCGGGCGCACCGCTGGCGAGTATATTGACCGAAATCGCGGAACGCGTCGGCCGCAGCTCGGATCGCGAAGTATATTTCGTGGCCGCACCGGGCTTCGACACACATTTCGGACAGGCGAGCATATATCCAAGGTTGCTGCGGGAGCTGTCGAATGCACTCGCCGACTTTCAAAACCGGATCGCGCAACGGGGAGTGGCGTCGCGGGTCCTGACGTTTGCCTTCAGCGAGTTCGACCGGACGCTGACCGAGAATCATCAAGGCGGAACCGACCACGCCGCCCATTCCACGGTATTTCTGCTGGGCGAAAAACTCCGGATCGGACTAGGCGCAACGCATCGTGAAATCCCGCGGGTTGGCTATATAGAACCGGAGAAAACGGCACTGATCGATTTCCGCTCGGTCCAGAACGCCCTGGCGACGGACTGGCTGGAGCTTCGAGACGCGCCCGGCGAGGCGCTCCGGCATCCGCGCTACGAGCTATTTCAGGCGTGACGACGCCGCGAGTGCGGCGGCCCCGGCTTTATACTTCATAATATACGATTGGCCGCGATCACGTCCCGGTACCAATGCGCACTCAGCTTGGGCGTGCGCCGCTGGGTCTTGAAATTCACGTGAACGAGTCCGAACCGCCGCTCGTAGCCGTCGGTCCACTCAAAGTTGTCGAGGAACGACCAGAGAAAGTAGCCGCGCACGGGATTGCCGTCGCCCATTCCCCGGTGCAGCTCGCGCAAATAGCTGCGCAGGAACTCGACGCGGTGCAGGTCGCGACATTCGCCGCCCTGCACGGCATCATCATTATAGCCGCAGCCGTTCTCGGTGATATATATATCCTTCACCCCGTACGTCTCGGCGGCAAAGCGCGGTCCCCAATAGAGGCCGCGCGGCGTGAGGCTCAGCCAGGGGCTGTCCGCGCGCGGATAGCTGGGCGTGGGCGGCACGATTTCCGGCCGGCCGTCCCGGCCCGCGCGGGCGAAAAACGCTGCGTATATATTCAGGCCCAGAAAGTCGGTGGGCGCACTGATGAGTGAAAAATCCCCGGGCGCAACCACCGGCCGGTCCCGCCCGCATTTTTTCAAATAGGCCGGTGAATACCGGCCATGATAGATGGGATCCAATATAGGAAGGTTCGCCTCGGTGAACCACGCACGCGCCGCCGCAATATCCGCGGGGGTTTCGCTCACCGGGATCACCGTGTCGCAATTGTCCGTCAGGCCGCACCGCGCACCGCGCCCGCCGTGCTCGCGCACCGCGCGGACGCCATGACCGTGACAGACCAGGGCGTGGTGAATCGTCTGGTTGACGACCTGCGCCTTTTCCGCGGCACCCGGCGCTTTGCCGCCACCCCCGTATCCCTGCACTGTGAAACATCGGATTTCGTTTAGTGTGATCCAGTTTTTCACCCGGTCGCCGTATGCCTGGACGATCGTATCCGCATACTTCGCGAACGCCTCCGGCACGACGCGAGCGCGCCAGCCGCCCCGCGCCTCGAGTGCTTGCGGCAGGTCCCAGTGAAACATCGTCACCCAAGGGGTCAGACCGTGACTGAGGAGCGCGTCGATCAGCCGATGATAGAAATCCACGCCGCGCGAATTCACTGCACCCGAGCCGTCGGGATAGATGCGCGGCCACGCCAGTGAAAGTCTATAGTGTTTGATTCCGAGCTCCCGCATGAGCGCGAAATCGCGGTCGAACCGGTGGTAGTGATCGCAGGCGACATCCAGGGTGTCCCCGTGCGCGATCGCGCCGGGCTGCCGCGCAAACGCATCCCAGATCGAGGGACCCTTGCCGGCGGTCGCCGCCGCCCCTTCAATCTGCGGCGCCGCCGCCGCCACGCCCCACACGAAGCGGCGCGGCATCCGAAAAGCGGCGGGTAAAGCAGGCATCGGCAATATACTTTTATATACTTACTATATAGGAATATATAGGTGGGATAAATCAGGCGGCCGGCGGCGCGGCGACCGTCTCCCCCTCGACGAGTTCGGCTTCCACGAGGATTTTCCGGCGCGGGGCCGAGGGGTGTTCCAGGCGATTCACCAAGCGCGTCAAAGCGGACGACCCAATATGTTCGTGCGGCACCCGCATCGACGACACGCGCCGCAGGCCGACCGGCGGCTCGAGGCCATCGAACCCCGTGATGGAGCAATCCTCCGGGATGCGCACGCCCCGCGCCTGCAACTCCTGCACGAGGGGATACGCCTGGTGATCCGCGGCGCAGACCCAGGCGGTGACTTGATATTGGCGAATATTCTTCTCCACCGCGTCCGTCACTTGCGCAGGCGTGAGCTGCGGCCCGTTCTTGTCGACGTTCAGAACCCAGTCGGGTTGAAACGCGAGGCCGAGATTGAAGATCGCCTCGACATAGCCGCTGAACCGGCGCGCGATCCAGTGGCCCGCGACCGGATACGCCCACGAAAGAAATCCGATGCGGCGATGCCCGGCATCATATAGCCGCTGCACCAGCGCGACGATCGCCGAAGCGTCATCGGTGTCGATTATATCAATTCCCGGATGGCGATAGCTCTCGAGCACGGCGACGGTCGAGAGCCGGCGCGCGAGCATTTCCACAATGGTCTCCGGAAAAGGATATATTAAAATCGCCCCGCGCCAGCTGTTCCCTCGGATCAGGCGCAACACGGCCTGGCGCTCCGTTCCCGGCTGCAAGTCGGCGGGCGCTTCGAAGCAGACATCGAGCGTGACGCGCTCGCGCTCCGCCCGCTCGCGGATCCCTTTAAGTATATAGGGAAACGTTGCCATCGTCACTTCGCCCCGCGGCACGCCGATCAAAACTCCCACGGTCAGCGCCCGCGCTGTCTTACTCCGGCTTCGCGCTCGCCCGGGGGATTGGCGATAGCCCAGCTCGTCCGCCATGCCCTGCACCAACGCCCGGGTTTCCGCGCTGATCGCCGGGTGATTGGCGAGGCTGCGCGACACCGTCGCACGCGAAATTTTCAGCCGGGCAGCAATCAAATCTTGGGTGATCGAGGACATTCAGGGAAGCGGGAGCGACGTGGGATCGGACTGCAAAATTGAGAATAAGCAAGGTAGAAAAGTTATGCACCAAAAAATTGAATACGAGGGTTCTTATTGCATAACTTCTGAGTCAGAAATCGTAATTTGTTCTAGATTATATATTAGCATTTTACACGTCTTGTAATATTTTATGCACCAAACCAGTAAAATAAAAATTGACAGTGTTGAAATCGCTTTTGACGCTCTTGCCCGTTGTCAAGCACAACCGGGCTCTTCGGACCCGCGACTGCCCCGCCATCCCCCAGCCTCGCTCCGGCTTGCCCGCGTCCCGGGCTGGATTCCCCCAAGTTACCCGATCGAATACCAACCCCCGCTCAGTTATGTACCTCAAACCAGGCTCTTTCACCCGCGCCGGCCTTCTGGCCTTTCTCAGCGTCTGGCCCGTGCTCGCGCTGGCTCAGAATCCGCCCACCGATACCACGACGACCACCGGCACGAGCGACGGCACCTCGCGCGATAAAACGGTCGTCCTCTCCCCGTTCAGCGTGGCGACGGACAAGGACAAGGGGTACGCCGCGACCAACTCGATCTCCGGCTCGCGGGTCAACACACCCATCAAGGACATCCCCATCCCGATCGACGTCATCACGAGCGAATTCGTCAGCGACATCGGCGCGACCGATCTGCGGAGTTCGTTGATGTATGCTTCGGGGATCATGCTGCAGACGCAGAACGATCTCGAAAACAGCGGCGGCACGTACGGCAGTCCCTACGGACCCGGCGGCGTCAACAACCCGCAGGGCCTCACGTCCAATATCAACCAGGTTCAGATCAAGATCCGCGGCTTCGTCACGAACAACGTTCTGCGCGACGGCTTCCTGCGCGCCAGTTCCACGGACTCGGTGAATATCGACCGCATCGAGGTCGTCTCCGGCCCGAGCGCGTTGCTATATGGAACAGGAAATTTCGGCGGTGTGGTCGATTATCTCACCAAGCAGCCCGAAAACGTCCAGCGCGGCGCCGCGACGTTTTCCTACGGGACCTATCAGTTCGAGCGCGGAGCGGTGGACGTCACGGGCCCGATCAACGCGGCCAATCATCTCGACTATCGTCTCGGCGCCTCCGTCGAAAGCTCTGACACCAATATCCAGTATCAACATAGCACTCACTTCTTCGTCGCACCCACGATCTCCTGGAGCCCCACCCCCTCGACCCTGGTGGTCATTGATACGGAATACGGCAAGTCGAAGCAGAATGGATATTCGTTCCAAGCGCTCCGCGCGGTGCAGGGTAACTCGGCGACTCCGATCAACAACGACCAGATCGAAGCCGTGGCGTTTTATTTTCCGCCCGGAGCCAATCACCGCACCTTCAATCTCTCCGGACCGGATACCTATAACGACCAGCAGGAATCCAATATCGAGCTCAAGCTCACGCAACGCATCGTCGAGGAGAGCCGCTGGATCCCGCGCGTCGATTTCCTGATTGGATATAACCATTCCTCCGTTGCGGTCCAGACGCAGAATCTCAGCGGCGAGATCAACGGGCCGATCGGGGCGGGACTCCCCGGCTATAATCTTTCGCAGACTATATTCACCACCGGCGGCGGCAACTCCATCGGCGGCCAGGGCAGCAACAACGGCAACCTCGTGTTCGGCGCGCTGCCCAATTCCGTCGTCGAATATCAATGGGGCCAGAATCACCAGAAGGCCATCCGCGACCAGGAACGCGTCGAACTCACCGCGCGCAAGGCGCTCTTCGAAGGCCACTGGTACTCGGTCGAGGACCAGGTCCTCGCGGGCTACTCGGAAATTCGCAACGACATCACCCAGGCCAATTGGGAAACCATTCCCTCGACGTATGCCTATAAGAGTCCGAATGACCTTAGCCCGATCAAGTTCGGGCGCCAGGGCGACGGCACTGCCGATCCGGCCATGTTTAATAATGATTATAACAATATTAACCGTGGCTGGGACGCCGGTTATTATCTCAATAATTATGCCAAACTATTGGGAGATCATATTATTCTGATGAACGGCATCCGGCATGATAAAAACGACAACTGGTCGACCGACACCAATGTCAGTGCGCCGGGCGCCGCGCCCTCCACGAGCACCTCGCGCTCGACCACCGCGATCGCCAAGTCGTACCAGAACGGCGTGATCATCGAGATCACCAAGAACTTTTCCTTCTATGGTCTGAAGTCGGAAGGCATCCAGCCCAACTTCGGCGGGCTGCACGACGCCATCACGGGCGCGCCGGTCGGCTCGGATTCAGCAAAGAGCCGGGAGCTCGGGATCAAGTTCGATTTTCTCGACGGGAAGATCTCCGGCACGATCAGTCACTATAAGATCACGAAGACCGCCTGGGTCGCCGAGCCCTGGTACGCGCCGGCGCCGATGGGCCACACGCGCTATGATCCCACCAAGGACATCGTATATGAATTGAGTGGCGGCTTCAACGCCGTCGGCCAGCCGGGCGCGGTCGGGAATTTCCCGGGCGTCTCCAGCCAGGGTGCCCCCGTCCAGAATCTCCCGCAGGTCGTCGCCGCCTGGAACGCCGCCGTCACGGCCGGCGCGGTATATACCATTCCGGGAGCGCCGGCCGGCCGCCTCTATCTCGACGCCACCAAACCCGCGGGCGCCGCGTATCTCGATACCGCCTTCGCCGCCAACCAGGCCTCGGGCGGGGCGTGGCCGGGCTGGCTATATCAAGGCGACTCGAACGCGGACCCGAACATCAACAACGCCACGATGGACGCGGCCGGATTCTATAACACCTCGCAATCCCCGGCCTGGCAGATCATCGACCAATCCAAGGGCTGGGACGGACATATATTATTCACGCTCAATGACCAGCTACAGCTCGTGTTCAACGCATCGATCGACGGCACCGTCCGCCGGCTCAACCTTGGCACCTGGCCGAAATATCCGTACCCGCAGGATCGCTGGGCAGTCTGGTATTTCCAAAACGGCGGCTTCGGCCTCAACGGCCAGCCGTTGAACGTGGCCTATACCAACCCGAGCGACACGTCCACGCGCACGAATGCGGGAGTATATCCGGGCGACGACACCCCACGCTACGCGACCGACTTCTTTATCAACTATAAACTCGATCGCTTTATCAAGGGATTGGCGGTCGGCGCCGGCGGCCAATGGCATTCGCAAGAAGAATATTTCTCCGGCGTGACGCACGGGGGACAGAATATAGAGCAGAACGCGGCCGGCCAGACGATCATCGCCTATAGTCCCTCGCAGTTTACCCTGAACTTCATGGCCAAGTATACATGGAAAGCCCGCGGGCATTTCCAATATGTTCAGGCCAACGTGGATAATGTCCTCGATGATACGAAGCTGTACGGACTGATCTACGCGTCGCCGCTGACGGCGAAGATCTCCTACGGGGTCTCGTTCTAGATCGCGCTTTTTGGCTCGATCTTCTCCGGCGCCCGTCTTCTGTTCGCGACAGAAGCGGGCGCTCCCCCATCGCCCCCGGTACCCCGCCGCTGCCCCTCTCGATTGTTTCGTTACTGCCGCCGTTGCCCCGAGACTGACGTGTCCGCCATGAAACCCCGGTTGCTATTGGCGCTCGCTCTCGCGGTGCTCGTCGAGCCTTTCACCGCGGGTGCGCCAGCGGGGTCAACGTCCACCTCACCGTGGCAGAACTTCGATCTCCGCGACCTCGAGGGCCACACACTGCCACTGCCGGGGCGCTGGCTCGTCGTCGTGTTCCTCGGCCAGGAGTGCCCGGTCTCCAATCAGGCGCTGCCCACGCTCAACGCCCTCGCGGCCGAATTCGCGCAGCAGGGCGTCACCATCGTGGGCGCGTTCGTCGACGGCACGGCGGATCTTCCGTCGCTGCGACAACACGTCGCTGATTATCGTATAGCGTTTCCCGTGGTTGACGATCGCGCGCAGCGCTTCGCCCACCGAGCCGGAGCACGGCTCACGCCCGAGGCCGTCGTATATAACGCGGCCGGCGTCAAAGTATATAGTGGCCGCGTGGACGACCGCGTCGGCACGCTCGGCGCAGCGCGCCCCGCTGCGGCCCACCAGGATTTGCGCGACGTCCTCCTCGCCCTGACGTCGGGGCAGCCGGGGCCGTTCCCGGAAAAACTCGGCGACGGCTGCGCGTTGCCCGAGCGCGTGGGCTCATGAACGGAATGAAACGCGCGCTCGCCACCACCGCCCTCGCGGGTTCGCGCCTGCTCGCCGATTCCGCCGGCCCCGCCCCAGCTCCGGCGCCGACTTGGGCGCACGATGTCGCGCCGATCCTATATCAACACTGTATAGAATGCCATCAACCGGGACAGGTGGCGCCGTTCTCCCTGCTCAAGTTCGAGGACAGCGCCAAGCGCGCGCGCTTTCTCGTCAAGACTGTGGCGAATCGCGTCATGCCGCCGTGGCTGCCGACCGCTCCCGCCGGCGCTTTCGTCGACGAGCGCCGACTCACGGCTGAGGACATTGCGACGTTGCAACGCTGGGCCGATGCCGGTGCTCCCGCGGGCAATCCGGCCGATGCGCCGGCAATTCCAGCGGCCCCGACCGATGGCTGGCGACTCGGCCCGCCCGATCTCGTGGTGCGGATGCACCAATCCTTTTCCATCCCGCCCGGTCCCGGCGACCTATATCAAGTGTTCCCGCTGCCATTCACGCTCGCCGGTGTCCCGGCGCAGGTCGTGGCCCGCGCTCGCCTGCCCGACTCCGACGTGCTCGCCGTCGCCGCGGTGGATATACGCGCGGGCAATCGCCGCGCGCTGCATCATGCGGATATATTCGTGGACACGAGTGGCGGCGCGCGGCGCCTCGAGACCGCAGCCGGGGGCAATGGATATACGAGCTTCGGCACGCCCGGCTTCGTGCCCGACGCCTATCTCGGCGGACGCGTGCCGGGAATGAACCCCCGGTTCCTGCCGCCGGGAATCGCCGTGGGCGTCCTGCCTCTCGCCGGCGACCTCGCCCTGCAGATTCACTATAATCCCACCGGGAAAATCGAGAGCGACCAGACCGAGGTCGGTATATACTTTCTGCGGCAGCCGGCGCGCCGGATCATGGACTCGCTGTTCCTGCGCAGCTTCAAATTGGATATACCTGCGGGCACGAGCCGCTTCGTCGTCGAGGACTCCATCGAGCTGCCCGCGGACTGTATACTCATGTCGGTCTTCCCGCACATGCACCTCCTGGCCCGCGAAGTCCACGCCGAGGCGACCGCTCCGGATGGCACGGTGCGGAAACTGATCGACATCGACCGCTGGGATTTTCGCTGGCACGACCGCTACTTCTACCGCGAGCCCTTTATATTAACCCGGGGCACGAAAGTGCACTGCCGGTGGGTGTTCGACAACAGCGAGGCCAATCCCGCCAATCCCTACTCGCCTCCGCGCGACGTGCGGTTTGGCCCGAATTCCACCGACGAAATGTGCGAGCTGCAGTTGGGGTTAATTGTATTAAATCTGGGCGACGAGACCCGCTTGCTGGACGCGCGCGTCCGCAAGATGCAGGAGAAAATCGCGGAGCTCTCGCCGGAGGAACGGAGCCGCTTCCACTGGGAAGACGCATTCAACGATTTGTCCGGCCGCAACTAAAGTTCGGTCCCGTCGCTCCCACCTCAACCCACCATGAATCCCGCGGTCCCCGTCGCTGAACGTTTATCAATCAAGGAAAAGTTCGCCTATGGACTCGGGGATACCGCGTCCAATTTCTATTTCCAGGCCTTCAACCTGTTTCTCTTCTATTATTATACAGACGTGTTCGGACTGCGCCCGGTCGACGTCGGCTGGATGGTGCTCGGCGCCCGCGTCCTCGACGCCGTGCTCGACCCCGTGATGGGCATTGTGGCCGACCGGACGCAAACGCGCTGGGGAAAGTTTCGCCCCTATATACTTTGGTTCGCGCTGCCCTATGGCCTCATCGGTTATCTGATGTTCGCCAACCCGCACCTGTCGCTCGCGGGCAAGTTGGTGTACGCCTGCATCACGTACTCGCTGATGTGGATCACCTACACCGCGATTAATATACCGTATTCCGCGCTGATGGGAGTGATGACGCCCTCCTCCGCCGAGCGCACGTCGCTTTCCACCTACCGCTTCGCCTGCGCGTTTTCCGGGCAATTCCTCATCGGCTCGCTGGTGGTGCCCTTGAAGAACTTCCTCGGCGGCAGCAACGCGGCCGACGGCTTTCGATATACCATGGCGGTATTCTCGGTGCTATCCGTCGGTTTGTTCTTATATACTTTCGCCAACACGCGGGAGCGCGTCGCCCCGCCCCCGGATCAGAAGGCGTCCCTGAAAAAGGACGTCGGCAACCTCTTCAAGAACGGCCCGTGGCTCGTCCTGTTCTTCGCCGCCTTCCTGACGCTCGCCAACGTCGGCGTTCGCAACGCCACGATCATATATTATTTCAAGTACTGCGTCGGCGACGAATCGAAATTCACCGTCTTCAACATGCTCGGCAGCCTCGCCTTTATCGCAGGCGCCCTGTCGACGAAGCTCTTCCTGCGCTTCTTCGGACGCCGCCAGCTGATGATCGGGCTGAGCTGCTTGAACGCGCTGGCGATGGCGGCCTTTTATCTGATCAACCCGCAGGACACCGTGCTGCTCAATATAGTGAATATAATCGGAACGTTCATCGTCGGTCCCACGCCGGCGATCGTCTGGTCGCTCTACGCGGATACGGCTGACTTCGGCGAATGGAAATTCCACCGCCGCACGACGGGCCTGATCTTCTCCGCCGCCGTGTTCGCCCAGAAGGTCGGACTCGCGGTGGGCGGTGCGCTTCTCGGGCAATTTCTGAGCTTTTATGGCTTCGTGCCCAATGCGGTGCAGAGCGCGCGCACGCTGCATGGCATCCTGCTCGTCTTCAGCCTCGTCCCCGCCGCCTTCGGCGTGCTCAGCGGGCTCGCGATTTTCTTCTATAAACTCGATGAGCCGCAGGTGCGCTCGATCGAGCAGGAACTCGCCGCGCGAAAAGCCGCGGAGTCGCCCGTGCTCGTCTAGCAATCGGCCCCGCTCGCGCTCAATCCTTCGCGCTATATACTTTATGTCGTCCCGACCGCATCGTGTTCTCCTCGCCGCCGCAGGCGCCCTCGCGTCCGCACTCGCCCCGACCTCATCCGCCCAGGGGTGGTCGGTGATCGAAACGGCGCGGGACAATGGACACCGCTTGAGTGCGATCGGCCGCGCGGCCGATGCCCAGGCGGGACAAAGCGGGGCGATTCGCCTCGATCCGCAGCAGCGTTTTCAGGAGATGATCGGATTCGGCGGCGCGCTCACCGAGTCGTCGGCGTGGGTGCTGGCGCAACTGCCCGCCGCGAAACGCACGGAGATATTGCGCCGCTACTTTGATCCGCGCGATGGCATCGGCTATACACTCGCGCGGACGCATATAAACAGCTGCGACTTCTCGCTCTCAATGTGGGCGTTGGACGAAACGCCGGGCGATTACGACCTGCACCAGTTCTCGCTCGCGCCGATGAAACGCTGGTTGCTGCCGCTGTTGCACGATGCGACGAAGGCGAGCGGCGGCACGCTGAGGCTGCTGGCTTCGCCCTGGAGTCCGCCGTCGTGGATGAAGAGCAATAACCAGATGGACGAAGGCGGCAGCTTGCGCAGTTCATATGCGCCGGCGTGGGCGCAATATTATGTGAAGTTCGTCCAGGCGATGCGCGACGAGGAGCATCTGCCGATCTGGGCGTTGACGGTTCAGAACGAACCCGAGGCGAAGCAGGTTTGGGAATCATGCCTATATACTCCGGAGCAGGAGCGCGATTTTATCCGCGACCATCTCGGACCGGCGCTGCAACGCGCGGGTCTCAGCGGCGTTCGCCTTTATGCATGGGATCATAATCGCGATCGCATGGCCGCCCGCGTCGCTGCCGTTCTGGCCGACCCGGGGTCCGCGAAGTTCCTCGCCGGCGTCGCCGTCCATTGGTACGTGAGCGACGATTTCGCCGCGTCCTCCCGCGTGCACGAGGCGTACCCCGACAAACAGATTATATTCACCGAGGGTTGCTTCGAAGGCGGCCAGTCGCTCGGAGCCTGGCAGCACGGCGAAGGCTACGCGCGGCAGATGATCGGCGACTTCCACAACTGGGTCGCAAACTTCCTCGATTGGAACATCGTGCTCGACCAGCGCGGCGGCCCGAATCACGTCGGTAACTTCTGCGACGCCCCGGTGATCGTCGATACCAACACGGGGGAAGTGCGCTACCAGAGCGGGTTTTACTATATCGGCCAGTTCAGCCGCTATATTAAACCCGGCGCCCGACGCATCGCGTCCACGGACGGCCCCGCCGCGCTGCAGTCGATCGCGTTCGCGAACCCGGATGGGTCACTCGTCACCATCGTGCTGAACGCCACGAATGCCCCGGTTCCCTATATCGTCGAGGCCTCCGGCCAAGCCGTCGCCGTGACGATTCCCGCGCACGCGATTCATACTTTGGTGGCATCCCACCCGTGACGAAATGCGGATGGTCCAGCCTTCGCCTCGATCCATGCTCCGCCGGTTCCCGATTGATCTGCGCCGGCATGGGGCAGTCGTTTTCATATTTGTCGTATATAGCATTATGAGCACACGCCTTTCCGCGTCGCCCGCGCTTCTGTGGCATGACGAGTTTGACCAGCCGGTGGGCAGCGGGCCGGACCCCAAGAAATGGGTGCACGACCTCGGCAACAATGGCTGGGGCAACGTCGAGTTGGAAAACTATACCGACGCGCGCCAGAATTCGTGGGTGGCCAACGACCCCGACGCCACGGATGGCAAGGTGCTCGTGATCCGGGCGGTCCGGACCGGATCGCAATATACTTCAGCGCGCATCAAGACGATGGGGAAATATAGCACGCTCTATGGTCGCGTCGAGGCGCGGATGAAGCTGCCGTTCGGCCGCGGCGTGTGGCCGGCGTTCTGGATGCTCGGCAGCGATATCGAGAGCGTGCCGTGGCCGGCCTGCGGGGAAATCGATATTATGGAAGTTCCGGGACACGAGCCGGGGAAACTTCATGGCACGGCGCATGGTCCCGGATATTCCGGGGACCAGGGAATGACGGGAGCGGTCACGCTGCCGAACGGTGCCAGCTTTCACGACGCTTATCATATATTCGCGGTGGAGTGGTCGCGGGATCGGATCGACTGGCTGCTCGATGGAAAGGTGTATCACACGTGTGCGCCGGACCGGCTGCCCGCGGGTGCGAAGTGGGTGTTCAACGACGGGCCGTTTTTTATCCTGCTCAATCTCGCGATCGGCGGGAAATGGCCGGGGTATCCCGACGAGACGACGACCTTTCCGCAGGAATTGCGCGTCGACTATGTTCGCGTGTATGCGTTGCCGCCGCCGGAGGCGTCCGGCGCGCCGTCGCGGTGAACGCGGGCCGCTTGCAATTCGGCGGTTCGCCGAGTAGTTTGGCGCTGTTCTTTGATTGGTTCGCACCCAATCAGACATTTTCCCTTTTGGGGGTGTTCTGGATTCTACCCTTGGTTGGCGTGCGCCGCTGCCTGTCGAGAGTTGGTTGTCTCTCGTTAAAACCCTTCCAAACAAAATAAACGGCAACTACGAAGAAATGCCCCTAGCTGCTTAATTAAAGCAGTTACGTTGGCCCGGCGACACCTGCTAGCCGGAACCGACGTCGACAGCAGGCATAGCGCGTGGAGCGGTCCGCGGACTGCGCGTTGTATCTTCATCCGGGGAATAGCTGGGGCCTGAGCGCGACTGATCGCTTGGTCCCAGCGAAATCAAACTCAGCCTATACATGGTAGACGCGGTGCGCAAAGGTCAGGGGCACGCGGGTTCAACTCCCGCCACCTCCACCATTTTATATAGATCGACTGACGGCCGCCGCATTCGGCCGCCGCGCCAACCGGGGTTCACTCCCCCTAGGGATCGAGGCCTATATACTTCCTACTCCGCCGGCGCTCTAGTTATTCGCGTGCAGATCCCGGCTCGCGAGACGCAGCCACGTGATATGCCAGGAACCGTTCTCCCGCCCGCCGGCTTGATACAGCGGCGTGAACACCAATGGCGCCCGATACCCGAGCGTCAAAGTCACCTTGGGGCTCGACGGATCCGATCCGTTTGAGTCCACCGACAACGCCGACTGCGGATTTTGCGGGAGCCGAATGGTCTCCGAAGATTTGAAGCCATCGACCAGCGTCGTCGCATAAGCCAGCGGACCATATTTCACCGCGACGAAGTCCTCGCGGAATACCTCCTGCGCCGTGGACTTGCCATCCGGCAGCACCGCCTCCTGCACACTGCGATTATCGCGGAACACCAACTGCGGCAGCATCGGAAAATTTATCGTCACCCGGTCACCCGGATTCCAGCGCCGGGAGATTTGTATATAGCCATTCTTGGCCGCACCCGTTGGCGCGGCAGCTTCCGAGTTCACCTGCATCGTCGCAGCTTTCGTCCACGACGGAATCCTGAGATAGAGTGAAAATTCCCCCGCGTGATCAGGCGTCACACTCAGATTCACGCGGCCGGCGAATGGATACTGCGTTTCCTGAGATATATGAATCTTCGAGCCGTCGAGTTCCAGCCGTGCCTCGTTTGGACCATATATATTCACCGCGATACCGCTGCGGCCCACCACCGAATACGCGAGCGAGGGCAGCTCCTCGACCGCGACCGCTCCGCTCGATTTACAGCAACGCCAATACGTGGTCTGGATGCGCTCGCCATTCGGAAATGAGTAATAGCACCAGTTCTCGCCATCCGGCGCGGCGGCACTCAGCAGATCATTGTAAGCAGTCGTCTCAATCTCCTCCGCGTAACGCGCGTTGCCGGTGGCGGCGAGCAACTCGCGGTTCAACTGAATCCACGACATCGTCGAGCACGTTTCTACATAGCCCTCTGGGCTGAATACAGCAGCCGGGTTGAATAATTCGCGGGAAGAAAGGTGAACGCCGCCCCACGGACCGCCCCCCAGCGTGAGATGATAATCATGCAGGCTCGTCCAAACTTTCTCCAACGCCTGTAGATATTGCGCATCGCCCGTCGCATGATATAGCTTCGCGAGCCCGACATAATTCCAACAGAGCTGGTAAGCTTTGCCGTCGCCGATCGTCGCGATGTCGGCGCCGGCGAGCGCCCGCTTGAGCAGTTCCACTTCGGGCCGGTGGTCCGCTTGCTGCAGGATGAGCCGCGCCCCTTCGAGATATCGGTTGTCGCCAGTCGCGAGATAGAGTTCCGCCATCGGATCGAGCAAAACGGTGGCCGAGAGCCCAAAGTGGTTGCCGAGATCCGTTATATTAAACTTCTTTTCGGTGAGGGTCGCGAGGCAGAGATCGCCGATGCGCTGCGCGGCCTGTTTATAGTGCGGATCCGGAAAGTATTTATTCACCTCCAGCAGTCCGAGGATGAGATAACTTTCGACCCAGATATCCCACGTGCGTTTTCCGATCGCCTCCTTCTGATCGAACCGACGTTCCGGCGCATAGGTGCCGAGGTACCCGTCGGGCTGCTGCACGTGGACCAGATAATCCGCCACGGTGCGGACATTTTTTTCCAGAACGGGATCGTGCAGCCGGAAGGCCGCGCGAGACGCGGCATAGAGCCACTTGCCCGCGTGTTCACCGTACCAGTCGCCGGAGACATTCTTGGCCGCCACTTCCGGGCTAAAGAGGACGATCGCCGGGCTGGACGGCGCGTCGATAAAGTGCAGGAGACGTCCGTCGTGGTTCGCAGTCAGCGCTGCGCCCAACGGTCCGGCCCATTGAACTTGGTCAGGCGTGGGCACCTGAAACACCGAGGGTGCAACCGCTGCGTGAGCGGAAGTCCAGCAGATGGCCGACGCAACAAAGGCTCCAAGAACAGTGGGCCGACGAAAGGGTGATCGCATGGAGGTACGGGGTCGAAACCGGCTGAGAGGCGGGGTGGCCTCAATCTTCAGAAGGCAAACGTTTGCTTACTGAAGGAAATTGCGCGGCTGAGCCGTCGCAAGGAAATAAGCGTCCGGCAGCGAACCCGGCGGGGAAACCGATACCGGTTTCCGCGACACTCTTCCCGAACGCAAACGGATGCACCGCCGCGGTATATAAAAAAGGCCCGGCGCATGGAAGCACCGGGCCGGGGAATTTAACGTGGTCGACGATCGGACTTCTCAGACCCAGCGACGGAAGCAGCGCGGGAAGCTGACGACTGAACCGCGATTGCTCCCGGCCGAGCCCGAATGTCTATTAGCAGCGAATCATACAAGCCTCCACGAACTGCCGGCACCGGCAGCTCGTGGAGAACGTGTCCAAGCTTAGAACTTGATGGTATAACTGGCCGAGAATACCCGGCCGATTCCCGAGATATAGGTAATCGTGTTTGTGACCGTCGGGGGGTTGGCAGCCTGGGACGTGCCGAGCAGGTAGTACGTGTTGAACACGTTCGAGATGCCGACGCCAAAGTCGCCGTACTTCGTGTGATAATTCATCGAGAAGTCCGTCGTGTCGTAGCCCTTGAAGTGCTCAAACTGGGGGAGACCGACGTTGATATCGCGACCAATATAGTCCTGGGTCTCGACATTGAAGGTCAGGTTGTGCGTCGCCGTCCAGGTTACCGCGCCTGCAACTTTGTCCGGGCTGGCGCTGGCGATGCCGAGGCGGATGTTGATCGGGCCGTTGTTCGCACTCGCGGTGCGGCCGTCGATGCGCGAGTACAGGGCCGTAACCTTCAGGTTCGAGGCGATTTTATATTCGCCCGTCACCTCGCCACCGTCGATGTCGACCGGGCGACGCACGACGATGAAGTCGTTCGTGGCCGGATCCACCGACAGTGAGGTGCCGTAATCGGAACGCGAGTTATAGAGACTGAACCCCAGCGCGGCGCGCGGCCCACGCCAGTTGATGCCCGCTTCCTTGTTCTTGGCCTTGATGGCGGCAAGCGTGAGGAGGTTGTTGACCGAATTTCCCGGGGTATTTACGCCGCGGAGCGCGATGCCAATATTCGGCAGCGTGAAACCAATATCATACGAGGCGAAGACCGAGAATCCGTACTTGAAACGATAGACGGCGCCGAAGTTCGGGAGACCGGGACTATAGTTCCGCGTGCCGCCTTGGACAAACGTGCGACCGTAATTATATACCGTGGTATAGCTGTTGACCTTCATCGAGCCCTCTTCCTGCCGATAACCAGCGCTCAGCGTGAGCGGGCCGAGATCATATTGGAACTGGGCGTATTCCGCGACGCTCTTGTAATGCATCGGGGGCACCCACAGACGGTTCGTCAGCGCGAGGGTTTGCTCGGTCGTGTCCGAGAGCGCGTCCACGCCGGCGTTGAGCTCGAGGCCGGTGACGTTGAACAGATCCTTGCGGACCCAGAAATTGCGCGTGCCGATTTTGTGCGAGTTGATCGAGGACTGGTCGGTCAGCGTGCCATTGGGCGCGATCAATGGATCGGCCTTGTCCGTGCCACCGGTCTCCGCGACGAACCGCTCGATTTCCGTCTCAATATACACGTTGCTCGTCCAGCTGCCGCCGAAGAGCGACTCGTTGTTATATATAAGATTATAATCAGCGATGCGCTGGGCGGGAGGCGGCGCGGCGACCGCTCCGATGGTGGCGGTGCCAGTCACGAAGCTGTCGGGCCCGCGGATGGCCGTGGAGGTCAGGCCGAGAGCGGGATTTCCGTTGAGGAAGGAATAGTTTCCATTTCCCACGAGATCGAAGCGGCTCATCGTAAACTGAATTCGTTGATTCTGCGCGAAGTTATAGCCGGCTTTCACGAACACCTGGTAGGTGTGGGAATCCGAGGTGGAACCGCTCTCGTTCTGCGCGACGGCGCGCGAGTGCGCATCATAATCCATGCCGTGCGAGGACTGGGTGAACGAAGCGAGCAGGTCGAACGGACCCGACTTGTGCGCGCCCGTGAGCACCACTTTCCAGCCATTGCTATCGGTATCAAACTGCGAGGTGCCGCGCGTGGTCAGGCTCAGCTCGGTGCCCTCCTTGGTCGGACTCTTGGATATATAGTTGATGATACCGCCGGCCCCACCGAGGCCCTCGGTCGCGGAAGGTCCCTCGACGACTTCGATGCGGTCGATGATGCTGAGGTCGGTGAAATATCCGGCGCGGCTGCCATCGCGCGTCGGCGTGGAAACCGGGATGCCGTCGAACAAACGAAGCGGCACGCGGCCGCGGAGCGTTTCGCCCGTGTTGGCGAGGGCCTGTGACGACGGGGAATAACCGGGGACGTTCTGCGCCAACACGTTGGTCGCATCGTCGTTGAGTGCGAGCTGGTTGGAAATCTCCGAGGTGGAAACGAGGCTCACCGCGCCCGGTATATGGTCGATCGCCTTCGCGCTGCGCGTGGCGGTGCTGACCGTGAAAGTGTCCAGCTGGATGGCTTCGTCCTTGGCCGCGTTCGAATCGGGATTGGAGCCCGAGAGAGCCTGCCCGAAAGCAGGCGAGATAAGGAGACCGGCGAAAAGTAGCGCGCCGCCGGGAATCAGCGGGCGAAACTTGATCTGTTGTTTCATGGGTGTGGGTCGGAGGGTTGGTTGTCTAGGGCTCGATCGCACCGGGCGGGCGTCTGCGTGCAAACGTTTGCCCAGCGGGGAAAAAATTAAGGCGCAGGAGACTCAGGGGTGGATCCAGTGCGCAAACCAATCACCGTCCTAAGGACGGCAGATGAACTTTGCGCGAAACGGGCAAGGTCGCCAAGGGGTAGCAGGGATGGGGTTGGACGGCAGCAGGTGCTGCCAGCGCCGAGAAAAGGTCGGGGGATTAATTCCGTCAAGAGCAAACGTTTGCTCAGGCCGCCGGCCCGCGGTGGACGCCAGCAGCGCCCCGAGAAGATTGCCCTCCATAAAACTCAGGGATCTCCGCGGACCAGACCGGAGGCGAAGGCGAGACGGAGGCCCTCGCTGAAGGTGGGCTGCCAGGTTTTCCAAGCGTGACCACCATCGACAATGCGAAACGCCGTCGTGATTCGAGGCACGCGACGCAACCGGTTATAGAGAATGTGCGCCTCGTAATCCAGATCATGCGCCGCCTCGGCGGCATCCGCCTGCGCCGATTCCTGGTCGCCGGCTGCTATATAGATATACAGCGGCAGGTCGCGGGCACGGAACTTCTCGAGGCTGGCCGGATAGTTCTCTCGTTGATATCTCGCTTCGTCGAAAATTTCCTGGCCACGCCCATACGCCCCGAATTCACGCGTGCTCGAATGGGCGGGAGGCAGCGGTACATATACGGCCGGGCTGAGGACAATCGCGGCCCCAAACAAATCCGGCCGCGTGAGCGCAAACCGCAGCGCTCCGGCACCGCCCATCGAATATCCACCGATCAACCGATGCGCCCGGTCATGCAGCGTGGGATAGGAGGCATCCACGTGCGGCACGAGATCGCCGACAATCGCCGAATCCATCTTCTCGCCCGCGGGAAGGTCGCCACCGCCCGTGAACTCCGAGTCTATATAGTACCCCGCGCGCCGGCTGCTCGGCGCATCCGGCAAAACCGCCAGGATCGGCGGGATGACGTGGTCCTGGATCATCCGATCGAGATCGGGGGCTACTTGCGTCCAGGCCTGATAATTGTCGCCGCGCCCATGCAGCAGGTAAATGACCGGATATTTTTTCGTCCCCGCCGGATCATATCCCGGCGGATAGTACACGATATACTCCAGCGGCTTCCCGAGTGCCGGAGACTGGAAGCGGCTGTGAATGAGCTGATGCGTCGCCGCAGTTCCGCCACCCGGCGCCGCCGGCGGAGTTTGTGCGATCGCCAGCGTACTCCCGCCAGCCACCGCGACCGCGAATGCGAACCGGCCCGCGCGACGCCACACGCTTATATAGTCAGGTTTCATCGACGCCGCTCGGCCGTATATGAAGACGTCCCTCGGCCGCATCCCCTACTCCAGCATGCGCAGGAGGATCAGCGTCACCGTCACCGTGATCGCACCCCCGATGCGCGTCGCAATTTGCGCGAACGGCATCAGCTGCATGCGGTTTGCGGCCGTGAGAATCGCAACGTCTCCCGTTCCGCCCTGCCCGCTATGGCACCCGTTTACGATCGCCGCTTCGATCGGATAAAGCTTGATCCACCGCCCGACATAAAAGCCGGTCATCATCAGAGTCGTCACCGTCGCTGTGATCGTCAGCAGGTTTTGCCAGGCAAAACCTGCGATGAGTTTATCCCAGGGCGTCATGGCGACCGCGATGGCAAACAGGAGCGGATACGTGACCGCGATCCGGAAAAACTTATATACTACGTGCGCCCCGCGCAGCAATTCCGCCGGCACGATGCCGCTGAGCTTCAGCGCCACGGCGAGGAACAGCATCGTGACGGGCGCCGGGAAATCCCAGGCATCCTTCACCCACAGGCCCAACAGATAGAGACTAATCGCGAGGAGGCCTGCCGCCGCTATATTATCGAGCGAGATGATCTCCGGCTGCTCATCCGGCACGGCCAGCTGCTCACTGGCGCCTGGCTGAAGCTGGCCGTTCCCGGTGAGGCTCGGCCGGCGCTTGCCGACTTGATTTAATATACCGGAGATCGTAATTGCGACGAGGTTGCCGAACATGACGGCGGGCAGCACGCGGGCGAAGAGGTCACCCTGGCTCTGGTGCAGGAGCGGCGCGTAGCCCGTGGACAACGGAATGGCACCCTCACCCACGCCTCCAGCCATCACCGGGATTACTATAAAGAGCAGTGTATGCCGAAGTCCCAGGCCGAGCATCGAGCCGACGCCCGAGCCCACGATCAGGGCCAGTAGCGAGCCGGCGCCGAGCGGCACGAAAATCTTCACGAAGCCACGGACGAGGGTGCGCCGGTCCATGCCCAATATACTTCCGACGATGATCGCGGTGATGAACAGATATAGGAACACCGTCGATTTGGTGAAATCGGTAATCGGCTTGGAAATGCCCACCGGCAGCCAGCCGTAATATACCATCGCCGAGGGAATGAAGGCCGCGCAAATCGCCGCGCCGCCAATATGGCGCAGCAACGGAATGCGCTTGCCGATCTCCGCACAAATGAAGCCCCCGGTCGCAATCACCGCCATCATCATGCACACCTCGTTCGGTACGGAGCCCTTGCGCGCAAAATACCAGCAGAGCAGCACGACGATCAACGCCACCGGCAGCGGGACCACCCCCACCCGCAGCCGGAGAAACTTCATACAGCTGCGCTGCCAAGGACGAATATACTCGGGTTCAGCTGCGTCCGGTTGTTTCGACATGGTAATTTCAGTTATATGTTAGATATAGGTTTCCACGCCCGCCTGGAGCAGCGGCAAAAGTTCGGGGTCACCCCGCAGGAATTCCTGCAGCTCCTCGCGGTGCGGCATCGCGTGAGCCGCCCCCAGCTTCGTGACGGACAGCGCGGCCACCGCGTTGCCGAAGCGAACCGCCAGCCGGAGGTTGCCGTTGGATTTCACGAAGCCCGCCGCCAGGCCGCCGCAAAAAGCGTCGCCGGCCCCGGTGGTATCAACCACCTGAATATCATTATAAGCGGCGACTGTATAAAAATCATCCACCTGGGAAACGAAACAACCGCGCGCGCCCAAAGTAATGATCACAGCAGGAACGCCCAGGGTGCGCGCGAGGCGGTGGAGCTCATTGTCAGGCAATCTTCCGACATCAACGAAACTTCCGTCCGCCGCCGCGGTGTCGTCCAATCCAATCAGCGCGGCAAACTCACTTTCATTGGGTACCAGTATATCCACGTTTTTAAGCACCGATCGGTCGAAACCTTCCGGCATCGGCGCGGGGTTCAGGAGCGTGGTGACTCCACTGCGTCGCGCCAATCGCAATACCTGCGCCGTCGCCGCGAAACTCGACTCGAGCTGCACGACCACGATCCGCGAACTCTCGATGGTGCCGTCCGGGATATCGGCCAAGGCCAGCTCCGCATTGGCGCCCGGTTCGATCACAATCTGGTTTTGCGCGCTCGCATCCAGGAGTATCACCGCCGTTCCCGTCGCGCGGCCGGTCTTCGGCTGCAGCGTGCAACCAATGCCTTCACGGTCGTAGAACGCCCGCACGGTTTGGGGAAAGGAATCGTCACCCACCGCGCCGACGAACTGCGTCGCGGCACCCGCGCGGCCCGCGGCGATCGCCTGATTCGACCCCTTGCCGCCCTGCCCGACCGTCAGTCTCCCCGCGATCGTCTGGCCCGCTCGGGGAAAGGCAGCACAAGCGAAAGTGAGGTCCTGCATGATGCTGCCAAAAACCACGACCTGGGCAGGTAATATCATAGTATACTCACGACGCGCGACAGGTTGGTGGGGTGGCCAAGACTTCGCGCAAACGTTTGCGCTTACTAATCTGGCGTCAAGCGTAACGTTGCGCCATCGCGCTCACCTAGCAGGATTTCCGGATCATCAGAGTCGGGAGCAGCCGCAAACTGGTCGCCGGCCGCAGCGGTTCCGCGAGTCTTTTCAACAGGAGCTCAGCGGCGGATTTTCCCACTTCATACGCCGGCTGCCGCACGAGGGTCAGCGGCGGGTTGAACACCGTCGCGAGGGGCAGCTCGTCGAATCCCACCAGCGCGATCTGTTTCGGAATCCGCAGGCCGCGATTATATATCGTTTCCAGCGCGCCCGTCGTCATCAGGCCATTGCACACAAAGAGCGCCGTGGGCGGGTGCGGCAGGTTGAGGAGCTGCTCGCTCAGCTCGCGCCCGCTCCCCTGTTTATAGTCCCCGAAGCGGATCAGCTCCGGTTTCAGCGCGATCCCCGCCGCCGCATGCGCATCCTTATAGCCGCGCAATCGCTCGCGGCCCGTCGACGAGTCGGCCGGGCCGCAGATGATCCCAATCCGCGAGTGGCCCCGCGAAATGATATGAGTCACCGCTTCGACCGCCCCTTGGTGATTTTCCACCTCGACCTTGTCCAGCGTCAGGGAACTCAGGCTGCGGTCAACGCATACGACCGGAATGCCGTTTTGCACGACGCGCAGCACGGCCGCGTCGTCCTCATGCACCGGCGGCAGAATAATCCCGTCAACCGACTCCGCCTGCATCACGTCCAGGTAAAACTGCTCCTTCGCCGGGTCCTCGTCGTAATTGCAAAGCAGGACCGCGAAGTCGTTCCTATAGGCGACGTCCTCGACCCCGCGCGCGAGATCCGCGAAAAATATATTCTGAATATTGGGAATGATCAGCCCCAACAGGTGCGATGTCCCATCACGCGTGCGCAACCGGCGCGCGACCCGGTTCGGTTTATATCCGAGCTCCGCCATCACCTTCCGCACGCGACGCTGGGTTTCCTCGCCGATTTTGCCCGTCTGATTGATGGTCCGCGAGACCGTCGAGATGTTTACCTTCGCGCGCCGGGCAACATCGATGAGGCTGGGCAGCTTTGGCATGACGAGGTGCGAAGAGATGTCCACGCGCCCGATGCTAAGCAATAAAACTCGAAATTATTGTCGACCGTGCCACCAAATCGTGCAAACGTTTGCCGAACCAACGGCCCACCCCGGCTGCTGGTTAAGTCGAACCCTCGAATCCCCCCGAGCCCATGAATATGCTTCGTCGATTTCTCTATACGGTCGCGCTGGTCGGCCTCCTTGCGGCGCCGGGCGCGGCTCGGGCGGAAAAGAATAACAAGCCGCAGGTCGCGCTCGTGATGAAGTCACTCGCCAACGAGTTTTTCCTGACGATGGAAACCGGCGCGCGGGAACACCAGCAGGCCCACGCCGCGGAATACGATCTAATCGCCAACGGCATCAAGGACGAGATCGATACGGCGGCCCAGATTCGCATCGTCGATCAAATGATCGTGGCCGGCGTTGATGTTATTGTCATCGCCCCTGCGGACTCCAAGGCCCTCGTCCGCGTCGTCAAGAAGGCGATCGATGCCGGGATCCTCGTCATTAATATAGATAACCGCTTCGATCCGGACGTCCTGAAAAGCCGCGGCGTCCAGGTTCCATTCGTCGGACCCGACAATCGCGTCGGCGCGCGCAAGGTCGGCGACTATCTCGCGAAATCGCTCCACGCCGGCGACAGCGTCGCGATCGTCGAGGGCATTTCCACCACTACGAACGCCCAGCAACGCACTCTGGGCTTCAAGGATGCCATGACCGCCGCCGGAGTGAAAATTGTCAGCGTCCAATCGGGGCAGTGGGAAATGGAGAAAGGTCGCTCCGTGAGCGCCGCCCTCCTGAATGAATATAGCGATTTGAAGGCGCTGCTGTGTGACAACGACGGCATGGCCCTGGGCGCGGTGGCCGCGGTGCGAGCCGCCGACCGCAGCGGGAAAGTTCTCGTGGTCGGCTATGATAATATCAGTGCGATCAAGCCGATGCTGAAGGACGGCCGCGTCTTGGCCACGGCGGACCAGCACGCCGCCCAGCAGGCGGTATATGGAATCACGCTCGGGCTGAAGGCGTTGGCGGAAAAGAAAACGCAGTCCCAGCTGGCTCCGATCGTCGAGACGCCCGTGGATTTGATCACGGGAAGTTGAGCCGAAAAACGGGCCGCGATTTCGAAGCGACTGCCCATGTCCTCCCCCGCGGCCGCCTATATACTTGAGCTGGACGGGCTGGGAAAAAGTTACGCGGAGCCGGTCCTCAGCGACGTCTCCTTGGAAATCCGCGCGGGCGAATGCCTCGCGTTGACGGGCGAAAACGGCGCCGGGAAAAGCACGCTTTCCAAGATCGTCGCCGGCCTGGTCCAGCCGACGACCGGCGGCATGAAATTCCTGGGGAATGTATATACGCCCGCGAGCCGGGCGGCCGCGGAGAGCGCGGGCATTCGCATGGTGATGCAGGAACTGAATCTCGTTCCCACCCTCTCGATCGCGGAGAATATATTTCTCCACCGGCTTCCTCACCTGGGGGGATGGATCAATCGCCCTCGTCTCCGCGCAGAGGCCCGCACGGTCATGCAGCAGGTGGGATTGGGCGAGATTGACCCCGACACGCTCGTGGGAACCCTCGGCGTGGGAAATCAGCAGATGGTCGAGATCGCGCGTAACCTCCTCGGGGAATGCCGCGTGCTGATCCTCGATGAACCCACGGCCATGCTGACCAGCCGCGAGGTCGATTTGCTATTTCTCCAGATTGCGCGGCTGAAGGCAGCGGGCGTGGCCATCATTTATATTTCGCATCGGCTCGAGGAGCTGATGTATATAGCGGAACGATACGCCGTGCTGCGCGACGGCCATCTCGTCG
Source organism: uncultured Verrucomicrobiae bacterium (assembly GCA_963800005.1). Classification (GTDB taxonomy): domain Bacteria; phylum Verrucomicrobiota; class Verrucomicrobiia; order Opitutales; family Opitutaceae; genus CAWCZH01. The sequence continues at coordinate 751,443 of CAWCZH010000006.1, read as the reverse complement.
GCACTGGCGTCACGTCGGAGGTGACCGCCGCGAAACTCGTCGGCCTCATGGTCGGCCGCGACCTGGCCGAACGCGCCGACGCGCTTCGGCCGACGCCAGGCCCCGTCCTGTTGCGCGCGCGTCACCTGCGGCGCGCCGAAGTGGTGCGGGACGTTTCTTTCGAGGTGCGCGCGGGCGAGATCCTCGGCATCGCCGGCTTGGTGGGATCGGGACGAACCGAATTGCTGCGCCTGATCTTTGGCGCCGACCTGCCCGATAGCGGAGATATAGAGGTGGGCAACCCGCTGCGCGCCGCGCGCATGACTTCTCCGCAGCAGGCCGTGGCCGCGGGAATTGCGCTGGTGACCGAGGATCGAAAGGGCGAGGGCCTGCTGCTGCCCCTCTCCATTACGGACAATATAAGTCTTGGAAACATGGCGGCCGTCTCACGGCCCGGGCCGCTGGGAAAATGGATCTCCGCGACCAGCGAGGCCGCGCTGGCTCGGCGCCATATTGCCGCGTTGCACGTCCGCTGCCACACGCCCGCGCAGCCGGTGCAGGAACTCAGCGGCGGCAACCAGCAGAAAGTCGTGATCGCCCGCCTCGTCGAAAAAAACCCAACTATATTACTTTTTGACGAGCCGACGCGCGGCATCGACGTCGGCGCGAAGTTCGAGATATATCAATTGATGGATGGGTTGGCGCGCGTCGGGAAGGCGCAGGTCGTCGTTTCCAGTGACCTGCGCGAGCTGATGCAGATCTGCGACCGCATCGCCGTCATGAGCGCAGGCGAACTGGTGGAGACCTTCAGCCGCGAAAACTGGTCGCGGGAAAAAATCCTCGAGGCCGCTTTCCGCGGGTACAACCGGCGCGCCGCCGCCTGAGAATATGAACACGACCACGAAATCGTCGAACCATATAACGACCGCGCTGCGCGGATACGTGGCGCTGGCGGCGGCGTTGGTGGTGATGGTGATATTCTTCTCGTTCGCGTCCCGCCATTTTTTCTCGGCCAAAACCTTTACGACCATTGCGAATGAAATTCCCGACCTGGTCGTGATGTCGGTCGGCATGACCTTTATACTTATCGTCGGAGCAATCGACCTCTCGGTCGGATCCGTCCTCGCGCTGGCCGGCTCGGCCGTCAGCGTCGCGATTCTCCACCTCGGCCTGAACCCGTGGGCCGCAGCCGCGCTCGGTCTCGCCGCCGCCGGTGCGTGCGGCTTGTTCACCGGGCTGGTGACCGTCGCGTGGAAGATCCCCTCGTTTATCGTTTCGCTGGCCGTCCTGGAAATTGCGCGCGGCCTTGCCTACCGCCTCACCAATTCACGCACGGAGTATATAGGCGACGCGTACGAGTGGCTCAGCTCGCCGGTCTGGGGCGGGATCTCGCCGGCCTTTATATTCTGCCTCGCGTGCGTGATCGTCGCGCAGCTCGTCCTCGTGAAGACCGTGTTCGGCCGTTATGTCATCGCGATCGGCACCAACGAGGAGGCTGTGCGGCTCGTCGGCATCGACCCGCGCGTATATAAAGTGATCTGCTTCGTCCTTGTGGCGTTGCTCTCCGGCGTGGGCGCCTTGTTCCAGATCTCCCGCCTCGAAGCCGCCGACCCGAACGCGGGCATCGGCATCGAGCTGCAGGTAATCGCCGCCGTCGTGATCGGCGGCACCAGCCTGATGGGCGGACGCGGCTCCGTCATCAGCACCTTTTTCGGTGTGCTGATCATCGCCGTGCTGGAATCCGGTCTCACGCAGATTGGCGCTAGCGACCCGACGAAGCGTATCATCACCGGCGCCGTGATCGTCCTCGCGGTCATCCTGGACACGTACCGCAGCCGGCGCAGCCGCGCCCGGCATTGAGAGCCGGCGCGTTACCTCCCGATGTATATAGGCCGCATATTTAATATTTCTTATTGTTGGACCGGACTGAGCCTCGCGTTCCTGGGCGCAGGCTGGAACGCGGGGGCCGCTGCGCCCGACTCGCGCGGCCCGGGTGCGGTCGAGGTGGACAAGGCACTACGCGACCAGTTGCCGCCGCGCTGGCGGGAGAAGGCGAGCGCCCTGCGCTATTTTATCTTGAGCGCGGATCAAGGCGTCCGGGAAGTACTCAATATTCGCGAACCCAGCGCGCTGACGGCGAAGCTGGACCAAGTATATGCCCAGGGGTTTTCCGCGATTCATATTGTGGCGCCGCCCGATGGAGGCACGAGCTTCGGCGGCCTCGACACCCGGAACCACTATATACTCCGTCCCTCCGCCGGCACGATGGATGATTTTCGCCGCATGGTGAATCTCGCCCACGCCCGGCATCTGGCGGTCACGATTTCATACAACCTCGGATATACGAGTGCGGAGGCTCCCGCCTGGCTCCGCGCGTGCGACGACGTCCGCGCGGGCCGTGCGAGCAAGGAAGCCCGGTGGTTTCTCTGGAGTGATCGCGGTGACGCATCCCCGCCGCCGAGCAACAGCTATTTCAGCCCGGCGGGCCGGGGCTTCTGGGAATATAGCAAGCGTGCCGGCAAATACTATTGGACGCGCTGGGGCGGCACCGATGCCGCCGATGCGGATGTGCGGTTTCCGCAATATGATTGGTCCAGCGCGGATTTTCAACAGGAGGCCGAATCCATCGTCCGCTTTTGGATGAACACCGGCATCGATGGCATCATGATGGATGCGGTGAACTGGAATAGTAACAGCGACTGGCAGCAAAATCGGAAACGCATCACCGAGGTGATGGCTTCCTATAATAACGTGTGGATCCAAGGCGAAGGAGCCGGCGGGTTTGGAGAGGACTCGGTCGCTTGGATCACCGAGGGCCGATGGAACAGCGTCGAGGATTATGGTCTGGGCACCTGGTGGATCGCCGGCAGCCACGCGATCCTGAAGGCGTTCACGACGGGCGATCCACGCTCCATTGAGCCGGCGCTCCGCGGTTCTCATGACCGGGTCGTGGCGGCGGGCGGCATGCTCTTTGCATCCGCGATTCAGCTCGAGGATCCGGTCGTGGCGGGGCGGCGCGAGGCGCCCCACTTGGGGTTCGCGACCCAAATCGCCATCGGTGACCTGATCGGCTACGATTTGCGCGACATGAAAGTCGAGCCCGATGGCGAGTTGCAGTGGCTCTTGCGCCTGAAGCGCGAGCATCCCGCCTTGCAGCAGACGGGGTCGCGGCGGGCCGTCCCGACGAACGCGGATAATAAATATTATTCCTGCCTGCGCACGGCGCCGGATGGGCAGGAGCGAATCCTCGTCGTGCTCAACTGGCAGCGTGGTTTTCAAAACCTCGAGGTCGATCTGAGCGGCGTCGACAATGCCGGACTCATCGAGCTGAAAACAGGCGAGGAACTGGGACCCACGCGGCGCCTGCGGACCGGACTCTATAGCTATGGATATCGCTTTTATCTCGTGAAGCCGAGCCGACCCGCGGTCCCGCCCACTTCTTCGTAACCCCCATGAGTTCCTCTTCAATGAAACTATATATACGCGATCGCCGTCGGCGCCTCCTCGCGCGCTGCACCGCCTGCTTGGCGCTGGCGTTGACCACCTCGGCCTTGCGGGCGCAGGTGGCGGTGATCGAGACGGACCTTCGCCACACCCTCGGGCCACTCCTGCCCATCCCCGGCCACGGCCCCGGTTGGCCGATGGCCAATATCGGCAAGTGGCAGATCGATGTGAACGCCGCCGTCCCCACGTGGCTGCACGACGTGAAGATCTGGCGCGCCGAGCACCTGATTCGCTCCGGCTATAATGACGCGCAATATCGCCGGCCCGAGCTGCTCTGGTCCCAAAGCAATTTTGTACATACGCAGATGATGGCGGAGGAGCGCTACTTCTACGACCCGGAGCAGGGGAAATATACTGTCGACAAATACTTGGACGACCTCGAGCGCCGCTATGGAGGCATCGACAGCGTGCTGATCTGGTATGTATATACCAATATAGGAATTGATAATCGCAACCAGACGGACCTCGGACGCGATCTGCCGGGAGGCGTCGCCGGCTTCAGGCAAGCCATCGCCGATTTTCATCGCCGCGGCGTGAAGGTGTTTCTTCCCACGATGTCGTGGGACAACGGCACGCGGGATCCCGGCATGTCGCAGGCGGAGGCCATCGCAAAGCTCGCGGCGGAACTCGGAGCAGACGGAGTGAACGGCGATACCTATAACGGATTGCCGCGCACCTTTCGCGAGGCTTCCGACGCGACCGGACATCCCCTCGTGTTTCAACCGGAGTCGCCGCCGACGTCCGACGAGGCCCTGATTTGGAATAATCAAAGCTGGGGCAAGGCCTCCACGGAAATCATCCCGGCCGTCAGCAAACTGAAATGGCTGGAGTCGCGCCACATGGTCAACGTGGAGAACCGCTGGGCCCGCGACCGCACCGACGATTTCCACTATATATTCTTCAACGGCCTGGGTTACGTGAGCTGGGAAAATGTCTGGGGAATCTGGAATCAATTCACGCCCCGCGACGCCGCCGCACTGCGTCGCATTTCCACGCTCGAGCACAAGTTCGCCAAACTCCTCGTGAGCCCGGACTGGCTGCCGTACGCGCCGACGCTGCGAAACGGCATCTTCGCGACGAAGTTTCCGGGCCCGACCACCACGCTGTGGACCGTCGTCAACCGCAACGAGTCGGCCTTCACCGGCGACCAGCTCGTCGTTTTATATAAGGAAGGCCGCCGTTTTTATGATGTATGGAATGGCGGCGAGCTCCATCCGCGGATCAAGGGCGACGAAGCCATCCTCGCGTTCCCGCTGGAAACCCGCGGCTACGGTGCTGTTCTCGCCGTCGATTCAGGCGCCGCCGTCGAGGGACTCGATATATATCTGGCCAAGATGCACGAACTGAATCGGGTTCCCCTGCAGAGCCTTTCGGCCGAGTGGCATTCGCTCCCGCAAAAGATTGCCCCGATCGCACCCACTCACCCGGCGTCTGCCGCGCCCGAGGGCATGGTCGCGATTCCCGGCGGCGACTTCGATTTCAAGGTGATGGGCATCGAGATCGAAGGATATACGTGGGACGGAATGGATTTCCAATATCCCTGGGAGCCCTCGGCTCGGCGCAGCCATCTGGAGCACCTGACGATGAAACCTTATTTCATGGATCGGTTTCCCGTCACCAACGCCGCGTTCAAAAAGTTTATAGATGCGGCACATTATCATCCGCGCGATGATCATAATTTTCTCCGCGACTGGAAGGAAGGCGCGCCGCCCGCCGGCTGGGAAAATAAACCGGTCACGTGGGTTTCGCTCGAGGATGCCCGTGCCTACGCAGGGTGGGCGGGCAAGCGGCTCCCGCACGAGTGGGAGTGGCAATATGCAGCGCAGGGAACCGACGGGAGAATATATCCCTGGGGACCGACCTGGAATCCCCACGCCGTCCCGGAGCCGAACCAATCGCGCGAATTGCGGCCGCTCGACGCGGTCGACGCGCACCCAGCCGGCGCGAGCCCGTTTGGAGTGATGGACCTCGTGGGAAATGTCTGGCAGTGGACGGATGAATTCCTCGATGAACACACCCGCGCTGCCGCGGTCCGCGGCGGCAATTCCTATCAACCGCAAACTTCATATTGGTATTTTCCGGAGGCCTATCGCCTGGACCAGCACGGGAAATATCTCCTGATGGCACCCTCCCTCGACCGCTCCGGCACGCTCGGCTTCCGCTGCGTGGTGGACGCCGCCAACTGATGCGCAGCAAATTATTCGTTCCGGGTTCGCGCCCGGAAATATTCCCGAAGGCGCTGGGCAGCGCGGCCGACGCGCTCTCGTTTGATTTGGAAGACGCCGTCGTGGAGGCACGCAAAGCCGAGGCGCGCGGCGCCGTTGCGAGCTATCTCGCCACTCCGGAACTACGGGCCACGCCGAAAATGATCATCGTGCGCATCAATGGACGCGACACGCCCCATTTCGAGGCCGACATTTCGGCGCTCGGCAACGTCCGTCTCGACTATATAAACCTTCCCAAGGTGGAATCGCCGGAAGACATTGTTGCGCTTGCCGCGCAGCTCGACCGCCTCGAGCAGGCGGCCGCGGGCAAGATATATATCCGGATATTGGCCACCATCGAAAGTCCACGCGGGCTGCGGCGGGCCGGAGATATAGCAACCGCGCATCCGCGCCTCGCCGGGTTGCAGCTGGGCTTCGGGGATTTGCTCGGGCCTCTCGGGATCAGCCGCAGCGATTTCGCCGCCGCGCATCAGATCCGACTGCAGCTGCGACTCGCTGCGGGCGAGGGCGGTGCGTTCGCTTATGATTCCGCGTTCCCGGTCGTCGCCGACGCCGAGGGATTTCGCCGGGAGGCAATCGAGGCGCGGGACTTGGGTTACTGGGGAAAAAGCTGTATACATCCCAGCCAGGTTTCCCTCGCGAACGAGATTTTTCGCCCTTCCGCAACGGAGGTCGCCGCGGCGCGCCGAGTCGTCGCCGCTGCCGATGCAGCCGAGGCGGCCGGCTCCGGTGCGATCTTGGTCGACGGATCGATGGTGGATCGTCCCTACGCAGAGCGTGCGCGTCGCATCGTCGCGCAGGCGGATGCCACACCGGAGGCGCGTTCCTGATGCCCCTGAAGAAGCGCAAGTATATAGGCGCGCAAACGGGTGGCGCGCTCCAGGGGATCCGCATCCTCGACCTTTCGCGCCTCTTTGCGGGCAATGTATTAACCCAGATTCTCGGCGACTTCGGAGCAGACGTCATCAAGGTCGAGCCGGCCGCCGGAGACACGCTGAGGGACTGGCAGACCGAGAACGTCCCGACTCACTGGAAGATATATTCACGAAACAAGCGCAGCCTCGCGCTCGATTTTCGAAACGCGCAGGCCATCAAGATAATTGAAAAGCTGCTGCCGCAGTGCGCCTGCCTCGTGGAAAGTTTTCGCCCCGGCGTGATGGAACAGATGGGATTGACTCCCGCCCGCCTCCTCGAAATCAACCCCCGCCTCGTCATCGTGCGGATCTCCGGATGGGGTCAGGACGGTCCCTATAGCCAGCGACCCGGCTTCGGCACAATTATAGAAGGCGTGTCGGGCTTTGCTTCATTCAATGGCTTCGCCGATCGCGAGCCGGTGCTTCCGCCCATGTATCTGGCCGATGGCGTCGCCGGACTATATGGAGCGTCTGCCGTCATGATCGCGCTGCGAAGCGTGGAGGTCGGCGGCGGGAAGGGGCAGGTCATCGACCTGCCGTTGCTGGACCCGCTGTTCTCAATCCTGAGTCCGCAGGCGGCCAATTACCGGCTGACGAAACGCGTGAAGCCCCGCACCGGCAGCCGCTCGAGCAACTCGGCGCCGCGCAATGTATATAAGTGCAGCGACGGAAAATATGTCGCGTTGTCCGGCTCGACGCAGGCCATGGCGGAGCGAGTGCTCGCCGCGATTGGCCGGCCCGAGTTGGTGAACGACCCGCGCTTCCGGACCAATTCCGCGCGGCTCAAGAACGTCGTGGAGCTGGACCGCCTGATCGGCGAGTTCATCACCACGCGGACGCAGGAGGAGAACGTGAAATATTTCGAGGCCGCGCAGGTTACCGTGGGGCCGATCTATGATGTCTCGCAGATCCTCAAGGATCCGCACTTCATCCAGCGGGAAATCGTCGCCGATTATCCCGATGCGGAAATGGGCGAGCTGCCCATGCACCATGTCGTCCCGCGCCTCAGCGAAACGCCCGGAACCATCCGCACGCCCGCTCCGACCATCGGTCAACACACGCAGGAGTTGCTCGCGGAAATTGGAATTGAGGGAACGCAATATCAAACCCTCCTCGATGCCGGCGTGATCTTCTGAGTTGACGGTGGCACCTACGTGCGTGGGACGAGAACTCCGGATCGCGTTTGCGTCTCGTTGCTGGTATATAGCGACCCTATATAGCGCTCCCGTCCGGTCAGGGCCCAGACCATCGCCCGGTGGATGACTCAATATATCGGCTCACAGGCGAGATGCGAACTGACACGGGCTACGCGCCAGCCTCCACCCTTTGAGCTCGGCAATCGCTCGCGTGCAGCGTCGGGCATCAAACGCTCGGGCGCGAGAGCGGGCACAGCCCCGGGGCGCGCTACCCGGGGGTTCCCGGTGGGAGCGTTATCGGCGGGGCACCGGGAATGGCGCCCGTGACCTTGACGTGCCGGCGATAGAGTTTCCCCGCCGCGACTATATACAGGGTGTTCGCCGGGTCCCCGCCGAACGCCAGGCGGGTCACGGCGCCGCCCGTACCAACCGGGCCCGGCAGGATCGCGCGACTACGGCCATTGCGATCGACAATCTGCACTCCCACGTTTGTCGCTATATAGCCTCGGCCCTCGCGGTCCATGATCATATTGCCCGCGTCACTATATCCCGCTTCATCCGAACCATGCAGCCAATAGAACCTCTCGCGCAGGTCCACGCTGCCGTCAACACGCACCCGGTAGCTATAGCCGAAATGCGTCCGGCTCTCCATGACCGCAAGCCAGAGCCCGTCCGGGCTCAGCGCGACGGCAGTCGGATGATTGAGGTCGGCGTCAAGCAGCTCGCGTCGGCCGTCCGGCCGAACGCGCCAGAGTTTTCCCGCCGTCGTTTCAGTTATATAGAAGTCGCCCGACGCAGACGGTGCATCACCGCCGCTGCCGAAGCCCGCGGGGCGTCGCGTTGCTCTATCCTCGTCACTGGCCAACGCCTCGCCCGCGGTGCCGTCCGGGGCAATACGCAGAAAGGTTGCCTGATTTGCTGCCGTCGATCCCAGCAGCACGCTTCCGTCGAGACGGGACTTGATTTCCCCGACCGGCAGCGTGGCCGGTACTTCCTGCCAGTCTTCGCGCGGATCTAGAACCGCATGGAGGAAGGTGTTGTTGGTTCTCGCGGTCCCCGGCGCGATCGGCGCCGGCCAGCCGTGCCAGAGATAACGCATTGCGTCCGGAAAAATCGCCGCCGCATGTTCGCTGCTGTGGGAACCGGTTCCCCAGATATATTTGTTTTCATAGCCGGCGAACTCGAGCGCGCGCTGCAGCGTCTGGTTGCTCATCCACCAGTCCCCGAACTCCGGACCACCCATCCATTGGTCATTCGAGCCATCCTGCAGGAAAACGCGCAGCGGCTTGGGCTCGGTCTTGCGCACGAGCACCGGATATCCATCGCCGCCGCGCATCCCGACAAACGTGCCAATTGATATAAACAGCCGGCGAAACAGGTCCGGTCGCTGCCACCCGAGCGTAAACGAGCCGATGCCCCCGGTGCTGCTGCCCCCCGCCGCGTGATCGTTCGGATCCCGCGACAATCGAATCGGCAGACCGTTCCTCGTGCGGCGCGCCTCCACTGCTGGGAACAGCTCCTGCTCTATATAGCGCGCGAGCGCCGGGTTCAGGCTGTCGAACTCGAAGCTGCGATTGAACCGGGGATTTTCGCCCGAGCGCGCGGAGGGTGTCTTGCCCGGCCCCAGCCCGATGCCGATTGTAACCGGCATCTCACCGCGGGCGATCAGGTTGTTGAACACGTCCGGTATATTATAGGCCAGGCCGTCGAGCCCCACATAAACACAGGCCGCCCGGTCGGGAGTATATTGGTCGGGTATATACAGCGTGATCGTGCGCACTGCTCCGGGGAAAATCCCGGGGGAGACCAGCTCGAAGGTGGTGACGCTCCCCTGCGGCACGCCGGGCGACGTGACGGAGTCCGGCCCGAGGCGATAATGCGCGGGCGGCTCCTCCGCGCCCAACATGCCAGCACTGAGAGTAATAAACGCGGAAAGAACCCCCGCCGCTGATTTGGACCGTCCGAGGCGAAGACACTGCCGCGGTGAGGACTTCATTGAGACGTCTTCGATCACGAAGGAATGCGCTGGAAGCAGTGAGCCGCGTCTCGCGCTCCCGGCGAACGGGAATGAGCACAATATATAAAAGAAATCATTCTCAAATCCCAACTCGAACACGATTCACGCCGCGCCCAAAGCATCCCTCCGAAACAAGCGAGTCGAACGCGCCTCGGCAACCTGGTTCCAGTGGATCAATAAAACTACCGCGACCGACCCGAGCAGAGGCTCGGAGGGCCGGGCGTAGCCCGCGCCAGTCGCAGCGGCCTTGCATTGTAATCCAGCGTGCGGGATCACTGATATAAAGGCCGAGAGCGGGAGGACATCAGCGTGGCAATGGAGGCCCGGCCTGTAATATACAGCCGCTGCAGTTGCAACGAGGCCTGCGTGCGGTCGGGACCCCGCTATATTGACATTATTGGCGTCGCAGCAGGTGAGGCGGAAGCAGATCCGACCGCCGCACGCGCTATATAGCTCCGCTTTTCGCGGTGGCGCCTTTGATCCAATCGAGGATCGCGCGCGGCTGGTTGAGGACGGTGCCGTCGGGCAATTTTAGCGTGGGCAATTGATCCGTCCCCGCCTGCCGGATCACTTCCGGTCGAGGCCCGCGGAACCAAGGAAACGGACTCCCGTGGCCGGCAATCACTTTTGTATATGCGATACGCGCACCCCGCAGGGCCTCCTGGACTTTCCGGCAGGGATGAAACGGCGGGCCGCCATCGTCCCCGTGACATACAAACAGGATTGGAAGCGGATCGTTCATAATTTGGACGGAGGCCACCGGAACACCACCGCTTCGATATATCGTTGGCGACAGGATTCGCTGTCGCCAGTTAAAGGTATCCTGCCCCGGGCGCGCGGCGCCTACTTCGTTCACGGCCGGCTGTGCCGGTTCCGAAAACTCCGCACTGCCTCTTCTCTGTCCGCTCCGCGGCTTGTATATTGATGACCGATCCCCCCAATCTCTGCCATGGAACGACGCCTTCTCCTGAGTCTCGCCAGCGCCATCGCGCTGCTGCTCGTGTTTTGCACGTTTCTCGCGTTCCAGTCGCGCAATCTGGAACGACGCCTCCAGCTCCTCGAACGCCTCGGTCCCCTCGAGCCGAACGCCCGCCCGTCACGACGCGATGCCGCGGCTCCGATCGGCGGACCGCACTCCGCGCACCCCGCGGAAACCGACCGCATTTCCGAGCTGATGCTCTCCGCCATCACACCGGCGCGGCCGGGCGGCTTCGGCTTATATAGTTAGGCGATCGTTCCGGATATATTCCCATAACCGGCGGGGCCGGGCACACGTCGGGCGTCCCTGACTCCGCCCCACTCCCCCGGTGAAGGCCTGGCGTCCGACCGCCTCGCGACTATATACTCAGGCGCGACTCCGGGAGCCTGGGTTCCACCAGCCGTTCCCCCGCTCGGACGGCGGCGGCGATCAGTAGCGACGCCATCAGCGCGTCGAAGATCACCGGCTTCAGAAAGAAATAATCCAACGCCAGCACTCCGTGCGCGAGGTACGCGAATGCAAACAAGCCGAGGATAGGACGTAGCCGCGCCGCATTCGACCGCGCGAGATCGGCGAGAAACCAGAACAGGCACGCCTGCACCACACACGTCAGCACCACCATCAGTCCATATCCGAAATAAAAGCCCCAATAGGTCCGCGCAAAACCACCGAAGAGAAAATGCTCCGACCGCATCGCGCTCACCAAGGCGACCTCACTCGGTCCGTGGGAGGGCATATAGCGCACATGGAGGAATCCATGGGCGAGCGCCTGGAGCAGGCCCAGGATCGATGCGAGACGTAACAGGACGGTGGATTTCATATTGGGTAAATCAGTTGGAAAGTCCGCGGCAGCACCGGGCCGCGGGACCGGGCCGAATCGCATTCGCACCACACATCGGCGTCATACCACAAAAGGCGTACCCCTCCCGGTCTCAGCCCAGGCGTTCAGGCTGCTCAGGAAATGCGCCCAGCCAGCCGAGCACTCACTATAACACGCCAACGCGGGCACCAGGCCCGCATGCCGGAACTGGAGTTGCGACGCCGTCGCGCCCGCCGGCGTGATTTCATATATCAGCCGCGTGTTCTTCCACTCCTCGATCGCGCTGTGCTCCAGGCACGTCCAACTCATTCGCTCCGCGCGGCAGAATTCATCCACCCGCATGAGGATATATTCGTCCACCCCGAGGAATTCGAAACGCAGTACGCCCCCACGGCGCGCGGCGCCGGAAACCAGTGGCGTCCACCAGCCACGCAGTCCGGCGAGCGTCCCAATCGCCGCCTGCACGCGGGCAGCGGGAGCGCGAATGCGGCAGAGCTGCTCATAGCCAGACGCAGGGACTGATGGAACGGAGGACTTCATATTGGTGCGGACGACGCCCGTGTGTCGGCGGCGCGCGGATCCTACCAGTTCTGGTACGTTCCCACAAGTAGGGTCATTTTTGATACTATGGGCCCCTGCGAACCGCCTTGACGCGTTCGGCCCCGGGGCGGACGCTGCGGGCATGAGTATTCCCGCGGCCCTGCAGAAACCGCCCGGCTTGTGCCCGATCATCTGGTTCAACCGGACGGTCGGCGGACGCTACAAGCTCTGGATCATATATGAACTGCGCCAGGGGCCGGTGCGCTATGGCGAGATTCGACGCGGACTCGTCGACGCCACCCGAGAGAAAACAATCACGGCCCGCGTTCTCAGCCGCGAATTGAAGGAGCTCCAGGCGCGCGGCCTGATTTCCCGAAAACAATATCCCGTGGTGCCGCCGAAGGTGGAATATCGGCTGACACCGGCTGGGCAGAAACTCGTGCCAGTCATCGACACGATGGTGCTCTGGGTTTTCGGGAAGCCTGTTCCGCCCGTCCCATTTCCGATTCTCCGCCCGGACCGCAGCCCGCGGCCCGCGCGAAGGGCGGCGTAGCAGCGCTTGACTGCGCGCTTCACGGCCTGGGGCGGCGCACAATATATAGTTTCATATAGGCGGGGGGCGCACCTTCGCCAGCCGCGCGACCAGTACCCGGCCGATGCCTGCCGCCGCCCGGTTGATCATATATCTCGATCAGAGTCCGTCGGCTCTGGACGATATAAAGAGCTCCCGACTTCGACGCCACCGGCGCGCTGAATATTATCCGCCGTTCCCTTTCAATATTAACAATCGGCAGCCGGGAGAATCGGCGCGCTGCTTGACAAACCTCCGCCGACGACCCATCGGAACTTCCCGACCCCATGCATCACCCTCAGCTCAGGCTGGGCGCTGCCCCACCGGTTTCGTCACCGGAACCCGGCGATGATTTTCGGAATTCCACCTGGTTTTCCGACGAGGTCCTGCCGCACGCCCCGGCGCTGCGGGCTTGGCTGAAGGCGCGGTTTCCCTCGCTTTCGGAGCGCGATGATGTCGTGCAGGAATCCCTCGTGCGCGCGTTTCGCTCGGGCGATCGCCACACGGTGCGTGATGCGAAATCATATTTGTTCCGCATCGCGCGTAATATAACGGTCGACCTGTTTCGCCGGGAACGCTCGACGCCCCTCGTTCCTGCCAGCGACCTGGAACGGCAGCGCGTGATCGAGGATCGCGTCGGCGTCGCCGAGGCTGCGTGCGCGTCCCAGGAATTCGCACTGCTGTGCGAGGCGATCGCCGCGCTGCCCGATCGCTGCCGCGCCGTCCTCACGCTCCAGAAATTCCACGGCCTTTCCAATCAGGAGATCGCCGACGAGCTCCGCATCTCGATCAACACCGTCAACGCGCAGCTCGTCATCGGGCTCGCGCGCTGCCGCCAATATCTGCTCGCACGCGGCGTGCTCCGTGGTCGCTCGCCATGAAAGCGGATCATATATCTCCGGGCCACCCCGGATCGGGCGAGATCAGTGCCGCCGAAAAAGCGGCGGCGGAATGGGTGCTGCGCCGGCAAACTCCCCTGGATCCGGCCGACGAAAATATATTTGCGGCGTGGTGCCGCATCCCGGGCAACCACCAGTTGTATATAGAGATGGCCGAGACGTCCCGGCTGCTCGACCGCCTCGGCACCGCGACCGCCCGCCAGACCCGCGCCGTCCCCACGCCGATGCGCATCCAGCGGAAATCCACCTACTGGCTCCCCATCGGTCTCGCCGCCGCGGCATGCGCCGTTTTCCTATTCGTGCGCGCGGTAAAATCCCCCGTGTCACAACCCAGCTTCGCAGAAACGCTCGTCACAGAAATCGGCGGCGCTCGCTCAGAGCAATTGCCTGATGGCTCGACCCTGCGGCTGAATACGGATTCGGAAGTACAAGTCACCTACCTCGCCCGCGAGCGCCGCCTCCGGCTCATCCGCGGCGAAGCCTACTTCACCGTGGCGAAAAATCCCGCACGGCCATTCTGGGTCGAGGCCGGACCGATTTCCGTGCGCGCGGTCGGCACCGCGTTCAACGTGCGGCTCCAGGCGGACGCCGTTGATGTCGTTGTCACCGAGGGAAAAGTGCGCGTCGTGAACGGCGATGGCCGCGAGGCGGCGCGCCGCGAAAAACCCGAGGACCTCGGACCGCTCCTCACGATGGATCATATCGGCCGCGTCTCGCTCGCAAAAACCGCGGATGCCTCCGGCTCGATGGTTATCACGGCGGCCGGGCCGAAAACATTACAGAGTTTGCTCGCGTGGCAGCAGGGACGTCTGGAATTTTCCGGCCGTCCGCTCGAAGAAGTCGTGGCCGAGTTCAATCGCTATAATCATCACAAAATTATTATTGCCGACCCGGCCCTCGCCAAACGCCTGTTCGGCGGCGCGTTTGCGTCACACGATGCCGCGCCGCTCTTGGAATTGCTGGAGCAAAGTTTCGGAGTCGTCGCTGAGGAGCAGCCCGGCGCCACGGTCCTCCACCTCACGCACTGACGCAGTGGCTCCGGCCGAGTCACGGGGCGGTTTCGCGGGGTCGCGAAATTTCTTTAGTTAGTCGAACCCCCGCGCGACGTCTTGAGGTTGGCGGTGACGAATCTCATGTCACCGCTGATGTCGGCGGATGGCGATGACCAGTCGCGGCCCGCCGATATATTAACTCAAACCCCAATATATACATTGTCCTAGCGCCCCATCGATTCGGACTTACGTTTATCATTGCTGCGTTCACGTTCGGCCTGGTCCTTCTCGCCCACCCGCTCCGCGCCCAAGCCCCCAAGCGGTTTGATATAGGCGAAGCGGAGGCCGTCGAGGGACTGGCGCAGTTCACCCAGCAGTCAGGCCAGGATCTTCTGTACTCCGCAGAAACCGTCGCCGGCGTTCGACTGAACGCCGTCCGCGGTAGCTTTGCGCCGACGGAAGCGCTGGCCCGCCTGCTCGCCCACACCGGCCTCGAGGCCTCGCCCCCGAGCCGCTCCGGAGCAATCGCCATCGTTCGGTCCGAGCCCAAGGCGCCAGCCAGCGTCACCGCCCACCCGAACACCATGAAGAAAAAAAACGGCCTCCTGCGCCTCCTCGGAGCCCTCGCGCTCAGCAGCAGCCCCCTCGCCCTCCCCGGCCAGACCAACGCCGAAGCCAACGCGCCCGACGGCGCCAACGGCCAGCAACCCGTCCAGCTCCCGAATTTTTCGGTCACCGCGAATCCGACCGACGCCTATCGCGCCACCAACACCACCGCCGGCTCGCGCACCAGCGGCAACGTGATGGATATACCCGGCTCGATCACCGTCCTCTCGCCCGACTTCATCCAGGACCTCTCGCCCACCCGCATCTTCGACGCCACGAAGTATATAGCGGGAATCTCCGAGGGCCAGGGCGATGGCTTCTATGACCGCCAATATATTCGCGGCTTCCAGAACAACCGTCCCACCGTCGACAACTTTGCGAGCATCCAGTCCGAGAACACCGACCCGCTGTTCGTGGATCATATTGAGGTCGTGAAGGGCCCGAGCGCCATCCTCGCGCCGTCCGGCACGCCGGGCGGACAGATCAATGTCATCGACAAGGTCCCGCAATATCACGCCGCCAACGCCTTCTCCGTCGAGCTCGGCCGGATCGATGCCCAACGCGCGGAGATCGATTTCACCGGGCCATTGCCCGAGGACAAAAACGCCGCGTACCGGCTGCTCGCAGGCTACCAGGATGGCGAGCTCAACACCGGCGGCACCAAGGACCGCCGCAAGCTCGTCGGCCTGCAGACCAGCTATAAGTTCTCCGACCGCACGACGCTCACGGTTCGCGGCGCCTACGAGGACCGCTGGCAGTTTGTCTACTTCCCGGCGTATATAGATCCGACCCTGTCCGTGAACGGCGCGGATGCCCGGCTCGCGCCCGGCTTCTCCCTCACCGGGAGCCGCAACAGCACGGAGTCCTGGGCGCACCGCGGCGGCCGTTATTCCAACGCCGATGTTCTCCTGACCTCCTCGTTCGGTGATCACATCAGTCTCCGGGTCGCCGCGAAGGCGCAATATAATGCCCAGCGCGATGCCTATATGTACGGTGTCGTCCCCTACGACCTGAGCAACCGCTACAACCCGTACACCGGCCAGGAGACCCCGAACTATATTTGGGCGCTCAACCCCGCCACGGGCCAATATACTTCCACCTACAGCGCGTACTACGACCCGACGAATATCATCCGCCAGCCCTCGAAGACCATCGAGGACACGAAGGACGTCAACGGCCAGATCGACCTCGCGGCCAAGTACGCGTTCTTCGGCGTGACCAGCGCGACGGTCGTGGGCGCGGTGCTCGACCATGGGACGGATCGCGGCGAATATTTCGCGGCGGCCACGCTGCCCTCGTTCAATCTCTACAACCCGGTATATGGAGCCGGGGAGAACTTCGGCCCGGTGAACTATACGTTTAATATGAACAGCACCTCGGACGAGGAATATATCAACGAGCAGCTCGGCTTCTGGAATGATCGAGTCACCGCCGTCGTCGCCGCAGTGCGCAACAGTTCGGGCGGCAACAACGGAGGCGTGAACAGCCCGACCGTCGCCAAGACGGTTGGCGAATACGGCCTCGTGATCCACCCGGTTCCCCACACCACGATATATGGAAGCCGCTCGGAAAACGCCGTGCCCGGCTATCCCAACGGCTCGCTCCTCTGGCAGGACGGCCAGCAATATGAATTCGGCGGCAAGGCCAGTTTCTTCGACGAACGGCTGGGCGTCACGCTGGCCCATTTTCAGATCGCGCAGACCAACGTCTCGGTCGCCAATCCGCAGTTTCAATCCGACCCGAACCACCAGCCGCGCAGCCTGATCTCCGACATCAAGGAGCACGGCGAGGAATTCGAGATCATGGGCGGCATCACCAAGAATCTCTCGATCGTCGGCAGCATCACCTGGCTCCACCAGCGCGACTCGCTCGGCCGGCACGTCATCATGGTGCCGGACCGCACAGTCGGCGCCGTGCTGAATTACCGCTTCACCACGGGTCCGCTCAAGGGGCTTTCCGCGTTCGTCGGCACCAATTACGTCAGCCGCCGCTCCGGCGAAATCCCAGGCATCGACTTCACCGCCCTGGGCGTCGTCACGCGTCCCAGCTTCTTCCTGCCCGACCTGCAGCTCTGGAGCCTCGGCGGCAGCTATATCTGGAACCGCCATTTCACCACGGCGCTGAATATAGACAACCTATTCGACAAAAAGTATATAGGGCTGTCCTCCGGCCGTTTCCTCGGCGGCGTGGGCACGCCGCTCAACGCGCGGGTCACCCTCACCTACCGCTTCTGACATGCGCGGGCGCGGGAACATTTCCCTGGGCGGAGTTCCTGCGCCCCGACTTTTTCGCACGGCCGGCGTCGCGCTCGCGCTGCTCGCCGGCTCGTGCCTCCAGGCCGCTCCTACCGCGGGTGCGGAGACCATCCCGCCGTTCACGATCGACAGCGTTCTCGACAGTTTACGGAGTATATATCCCGAGGTGCGCCGCATTCCGGATGAACTCCCGCCCGGCGTCCACGGCGACGAAGACCTGATCTACGCCCGCCGAGGGGAGACCGCGCTGCAGCTCGATATATATCGGCCGGACGGAACCGCACTTCTCCCGGCGGCGATCCTCGTGCACGGCGGCGGCTGGGTCGCGGGCGACCGCAAAATGGAACGCGCGTTCGCCAAGAATCTCGCCGCGCGCGGATACGTCGCGGTCCCCGTCTCCTACCGGCTCGGCGTCGCGGGACAATTCCCCGCTCCGATTTATGATTTGAAGGAAGCCGTCCGCTGGCTGCGCGTCCACGCCGCCCAATATAATATCGACCCGCGGCACATCGCCGCGATCGGCGGATCGGCCGGCGCCACCCTCGCGACCATGCTCGGCGTCACGAACGGTTTTAAGGAATTCGAGGGCAACGGCGGATCGCGCACGGGAACAAGCGACGTGCAGGCAGTCGTGAACATCGACGGCACCGTCACGTTCATGGACAACGCCCTGATCGAGAACTCGGAGACTCAGCCGAGTCCCTATTGGGAATATCTCCACGGAGTATATAGCCAAAACCGTCCCACCTGGCTGGCTGCTTCGCCAATATATTACGTGACGCGCCAGAGCGCGCCGACGCTCTTCATCAAAAGCACGGCGGTCCAACCCGTCCTCGTCGGCCGTTCCGAAATGGCGGCACGTTTGCGACTCCTCGGCGTCGATTCCGCCGAGATCCAGCTGCCCAACACGCCACATCCTTTCTGGCTCGTGCACCCGTGGTTCGAGCAGGTGCTGGCCGACACCGACGCGTTCCTCCGCCAGCACCTCCGCTGAGCGCCGGTTGGTCGGCCAGCCCGCCGCGTTCATATATGTGGATATATCGTTATATCATGTCCCGCTTCACGTATCGCCCTCGTTTCCCGCGCGCCACGCGCGCCGGCGTTCTCACCCTCGCGCTCGCGCTGGTTGTGCTCGGAGCGGGCGGGCCGCTCCCGGCGGACGCGCAACCCACGCCATCGCCCGCGGCCGCTGGAGCTTCGAAGCCAGTCGTCGTCGCCCTCGATGGCACCGGCGAGTTTCGCACGATCCAGGAGGCCATCAACGCCGCGCCGCAACTCACAGACGCCGCCGCCACGTGGACGATCCGGATCCGGCCGGGAGTATATAACGAGCTGATCTATATCATGCGCGAGAAACGCTTCATCCGGCTCGTCGGCGAGGACCCGGAGCGCACGATCGTGACGGGCGATCTTTATGCGGGCGTGCTGGGGCACGATGGACGCCAGATCGGGACATTTCGCACGCCGACCGTCTGGATCGATGCCGACGATTTCAGCGTGGAGGGGCTGACGATCCGCAATACAGCGGGCGCCGTCGGGCAGGCGGTCGCGCTGCGGATCGATGGTGACCGCGTGGCGATTCGAAACTGCCGGCTGGACGGCTGGCAGGACACGTTGCTCGACAATCGGGGCCGGCATTATTTCCAAGGCTGCACGATCAGCGGTGCGATCGACTTCATCTTTGGGGGAGCCACCGTTTTTTTTGATACCTGTGACATCCGCTGCGCCGGGAACGGCTATATCACGGCGGCGTCGACGCTGCCGTATGATCCGTATGGCTTCGTGTTTTCCCACTGCCGCATCACCGGAGCGAACCCCGCGGTGCGCACTTACCTGGGCCGGCCGTGGCGCGCGTTCTCCAGCGTTATATACTTGAACACCTTCATGGACCAGGTCGTGCAGCCCGCCGGCTGGGACAATTGGGAGCGGCCCGAGCGCGAGAAAACCGTGCGCTACGGCGAATTCGCGAGCACTGGTCCGGGGGCAAATGCGAAGTCACGCGTCGCCTGGGCGAAGTCCTCGACCGCGTCGGAGGCCGGCGCGATCACGCCCGCCGCGGTGCTCGGCGGCACCGATCACTGGCAGCCCTGACTGACGGCGCGTCAGCCGGCTGGCCCGCGAGAGGGAGGACGGATATATCGGGTATATAGCTGCTCCTCAGGTAAATACTGCGGCGTGCACTGATGGCTCTGCCCGGCAGAGAATTTCGGCATGCTGCGGCAGAAGTAATGCCGTGGCGCCGCCGGTCGGCGCCCGTTTCGGCCAGGCTTTTAGTGGTTCCCGAGGGCGGAGTCGGCGCGAATTCAGAGCACGACAATGTCGACGCGCCTCGATCACGGACGGGCGTCGCGCGCGCGTTCGCGGCGCGTGGATTTTCGTCAGCCGAATCACAAATGAGCCGATATAAGGAGTGGTCCCCAAAACCTTCTCCGGCTCACGGCTCCCAGCCCGACTCCGCGGACGGTTCTATACATCTTTTTCATAAATGCTGCTCTCGTCCGCCCGCCGCACCGGCCTTTTCGCCGGCAGTTTCATTCTTCTGGCCGGCCTCCGGCTGACTCCGGCGCTGTCCGCCCAGCCCACCTATCCGGTTGCATACACCGTGACCACGGTGGCGGGCCAAACGCAGGCCTTGGACGGTACCGGGGCGGCCGCCAACTTCTACAATCCCCAAGGCTCGGCGATCGACAGCAGCGGCAACGTCTATATCGCCGACACCGCCAATCACCGCATCCGGAAGATCACCTCAGCAGGTGTCGTCTCCACTCTGGCTGGGTCCGGCACGGCGGGGGGCGCGGACGGCACCGGAACAGCCGCAAGTTTCAACAGCCCCCACGGCCTGGCGCTCGACGCGAGTGGGAATATATACGTCGCCGACACGAATAGTCATAAGATAAGGGTGATTTCCCCGACAGGCGTCGTGACGACTCTGGCCGGGACCGGGAGCGGCGGCAGCACAGACGCCACCGGGACGAGCGCCTCGTTCAACCACCCCACCGGCGTGGCCGTTGATAGCAGCGGCAATGTTTTTGTCGCAGACCGGGACAACAATAAAATTCGAAAGATCGACTCGAGCGGCGTGGTCACCACGTTTTCGGGAAGCGGCATTTCGGGTAACGTGAACGGCCCCGCCACGAGCGCGACCTACAACCATCCGGCCGGCCTTTGCATCGGGCCGTCGGCAAGGATCATTGTTGCGGACACCGGTAATAATCGACTGCGAAGCGCGAACTCCATCGGCACAGTCACGGATTTTTCGGGGGTCGGCACGGGGTCCTCCGGATATGTCGACGGCTCGGCCTCGGTCGCGAAGTATTCTTCCCCCACCGGTGTGGCGACGAGTGGCAACAATATATTCTATGTTGCGGACGCGGGTAATAATCGGATTCGGCAGGTTGCGCTCAATGGCATGGCCTCAACGTTAGCGGGATCCTCCTCCTCCGGCAGTGTGGATGGCACTGGCACGGCGGCCACTTTTTCCGGTCCCTCGGGCGTCGCCGTGAACGCCTCCGGCGTGATCGCGGTGGCGGATACGAATTCGAACAAAATCCGCACAATCACCTCGGGCAACGTGGTTACCCTGGCGGGCAGCGGCTCCACGAATGGGTACGGAAACCACGACGGAACCGGCGGGGCAGCATTGTTCAGCTATCCCAAGGGCATCACCCTGAACCCCAGCAACGACGACCTGTATATAGTCGACACCGCGAACCACGAAATTCGCCGGGTCACCGCGGCCGGTGTCGTCACGACCATCGCCGGGTCAGGCAGCGTCGGCAGCGCCGATGGGAACGGCACCGCGGCTTCCTTCAACTTCCCGTTTGCCCTCACTCGGGACACGACCGGCAATTTATATATCGCGGATACGAACAACCATAAAATCCGAAAGATCACCCCGGCCGGGGACGTCACCACGGTGGCGGGATCAGGTTTCCAAGGAAGCACGGATGCGAACGGCACGTCGGCCAGCTTCAGGTACCCGTTTTCGGTGACCGTGGATTCGAGTGGAAACCTCTTCGTCGCCGACACCAATAATAATCTCATCCGCAAAATCACGCCGGGCGGCGACGTGACCACCTTTGCCGGTGCGGGCTTTCCGGGGTATCGCGACGGACCCGCAGGCTTCGCGGCTTTCAACAATCCCACCGGCATCGTGATGGGCGGCGACGGCAACCTCTATGTAGCCGATACGAACGGCAATAAAGTCCGGAAGATCGCGCCGGACGGCATGGTCTCGACCTTGGCCGGGTCCGACACGGCGGGTACCGCCGACGGCACGGGCGCCGCCGCCTCGTTCTCGGGGCCCACCGGCATCGCGGTGGATTCCCAGTATAATGTTTTTGTCTCGGACGCCGGAAGCAACCTCGTGCGTGAAATCACTCCAGCGGGAGTGGTGACCACACTGGCCGGATATACAGCGGGTTATGCCGATGGAGTCGGCTCGGGGGCACGCTTCAGCAATCCGCAGGGCATCGCGGTCGATCCGCTGGGCGTCCTCTATATTACCGACGGCAACAATCACACGGTCCGCTGTGGCACCAGCCCGCTGTCAATCATCTCGAGTGCGGTGACGGCCAGCGGCACCTACGGCAGCACGTTCAGCTATTCAATCACCACGACAAATCCGGCCACGAGTTACGCGGCGTCCGGTCTGCCCGCGGGGCTCGGCATTGATACCTCGACAGGAATCATCAGCGGCACGCCGACGCAAAGCGGCTCGTATATAGTCACGCTGACTGCCACCAACGCGTCGGGTCCTGCCACGGCCACGCTCGCGCTCAACATTGCCCAGCAGAGTGCAACCGTGGCGCTGAGCAGCCTCAACCCCACCTACGACGGATCCGCGAAGCCTGCCGGGGTCACGACGACGCCGTCCAGCCTGGCCTATAGTATCACGTATAATGGCAGCGCCACCGTGCCGACGACCGCCGGGACGTACGCCGTGGTCGCAACCATCAGCGACCCGAACTATATAGGGAATGCGACGGGTTCGCTCGTCATCGCCCAGGCCGCGCAGACGATCACGTTCGCCAACCCGGGCACAAAAACTTTCGGCGACGCCGCATTCACGGTCTCGCCCACCTCGGACTCCGGCCTCACGCCGGTGGTATCGGTCGTGTCCGGTCCCGCCTCGGTCAGCGGGAGCACCGTCACACTCACCGGCGTGGGAAGCGTTACTTTACGTGCCGCCCAAGCCGGCAATACGAACTATATAGCGGCGACCTCGGTCGACCAGGTGTTTTCCGTCGGCCAAGCCACCGCGACGGTCACGCTCGCGGGGCTCAGCTATATCTATGATGGCACCGCAAAGAACGCCACGGCGACCACGACCCCGAGCGGATTGAGCGTCACGCTGACCTACAACGGCTCGGGCACCGCCCCGAGCGCGGTCGGAAGCTATAGTGTCGTTGGCACGATCAGTGATGTGAACTATCAAGGCTCCGCGTCCGGCACGCTGATAATAAACGCCGTGCCGACGCCGACGCCCACACCAACACCCAGTCCGACGCCGACGCCGACTCCGACTCCGACGCCGAGCCCGACGCCCACACCGACCCCGACGCCCACGCCATCCCCGACCCCGACGCCATCCCCGACGCCGACGGCCACCCCGACACCAACACCGAGCCCTTCCCCTACGCCATCGCCGACGCCGACACCTCTACCCAGCCCCACGCCTACTCCGACTCCGAGCCCGGCGCCCACCGCGACTCCATCCCCGACGCCGACGCCAACCCCGACTCCGGTGACGTTCTCGTCCGCGCAATCCTATTTCGGAAACTTCGCCTCGGGCGCCAGCTACGCACTGTATATAGCGCCGGGCGGCAGCGCGGTGTTGCTCGGCAATTATCCCGACGGTCGCAGTGGCCTGCTGACGACATTCCCCATCGATGCGGCGGGCAATTTCACCAGCCCCTCGCTCTCCGCCCAAAGCGGGCCTCCGGTCACGCCGTGGGTTTTCACCGGCCAGGTTCTGGGCGGT
Source organism: uncultured Verrucomicrobiae bacterium (assembly GCA_963800005.1). GTDB lineage: Bacteria > Verrucomicrobiota > Verrucomicrobiia > Opitutales > Opitutaceae > CAWCZH01. The sequence continues at coordinate 728,023 of CAWCZH010000006.1, read as the reverse complement.
ATATTAACCGCGCACACGACCAACACCGGTGAAACGTTTAGTGCGGTGGCCGCTCCCACGACGGCGGCCGCAGCCGGCTTGGCGGGATATTATCCCACCGCGTTGCTCAACTCGAACAGCGGCGGCGTATATACAATCGTCGGCACCGACGGCCGCACGCTGTCCGTGATCAATGTCGCCGGCGTCACCGAAGTCGCGAGCGGCACGATCAGCACCGGCGGCCAGCTCTCGGCGCTCACCACCAGCGGAACGGTGCTCACGGGCTCCGTCAATGCGCAGACGACCCAGCTCACCGCCTCATTGAACAATGCCAGCGGCGCGATCGGAAACGTCGCCGGCTCATCGGCGCCCGTCACGGCCGCTGCCCGCCTGCTCGGCATCTCCGCGCGCGCCACCGTCGGAACTCCCGGCGACGGCCGCGTCCTCATCACCGGCTTCATATTGGGCGGCACGCAACCCCAGTCGCTGCTCCTGCGCGGCATCGGCCCGGGCCTGGCGTCACTGGGAATCACGAACGCCGTCCCGCATCCCACCCTGCGCCTCTTTGACGCCGGCGGAAATCTCTTGCTGCAAAATACGCAGTGGGATTCCACCTCACCCGCGCTCGCCGCCGCGTTCAGTCGCGTCGGGGATTTTGCCCTGCCCGCCGGCAGCCTTGACTCCGCCGTGCTCACGACCCTCGCCCCCGGCGCCTATACCGTGCAGGTGGTGGATGCGACCGCGACCGGCACCGCGCTTTCCGAGATATATGATGCCGGCGCTTCGAGTGACACCTCCGCACTTCATATAACGGCGCTGTCCACCCGCGGCTTCGCGGGGACCGGCGACAATATACTCATCGGCGGCTTCGTGGTGTCCGGTCAGGTGCCGCAGACCGTGCTCGTGCGTGGCGTCGGCCCGATGCTGCAGCACTACGGCGTCACCGGCGTGCTGAACAACCCGAAGCTCAGCGTGTATGATGCGACGGGACAGCTCGTGGCGCAGAATGACGACTGGGGCACGCCGGTGACGACGTTCGTCGGCCAGACCGCGGCGAGCGCGGCCGCGCTCGTCAAAGCGGCCGCGGATTCCGGGGCGGCCCCGCTGGATGCCGGGAGCAAGGACGCAGCGCTCCTGCTCACGCTCGCGCCGGGCGCGTATACGGCGCACGTCGAGAGTGGCGACACCCAGACCGGCGTCGCACTCGTGGAATTCTATCTCGTCTCCCACTAGGCGGACTTTATATACTTTTACATAGTTCGGCCACGGTCTCGATCTGGAATCGGATCGCGGCCGGGCCGCGGTTACGACCAGCCACATCGTGGCCGGACGCGTTCCGGCTTCGCGGCTATATATTGATGTAGATGTGATCGCGGAGAGACCAGGCCGCTTGACGCGTGGTCGGTTGCCACAGCGAAGTCTGCGCCGGGCGTGGCGCGCGACCGCGAAGCCGCGCCGCGTCGACCCTATAATATATCGCTTCGCCGCCGGGATTTCACCGAGCGGTTGTGAACGGTGAAAATGGGTCGTCCGAGTTGCCCTTCGGCGCGGGCGTGCTCCTTTCCGGGACAGTGTTTTTCATCGTCGCTCTCGTTATTCTGCTGGGGTTTGCGTCATTTGCCGCGGCCACGCTCACCGCATTTCTGGGCTGGCCCGCGGGCCCGGGGCTGGCGGTGGCCGCGGTCGGGGGCATTCTCTTCATCTCGGTCATCGCGGTGAGCTTTCGCTGGCAGCATATAGTACTGCGGCTCGCCGGCCGAATCGCGGCCACATTTGTCGGTCTCTTGAACTACTGCGTCTTTGCCGCGCTCTTGTGCTGGCCCGCCTGGTGGCTCGTCCGGTTGCTGCACCTTCCCATCCGGCGCCCAGAAATCGCCGTGGCGTGCTTTGGCACCGCAGTCCTCGTCACTATATATGGGCTGATCAATGCCGCGCGGATCCGGATCCGTCGCTTCACCGTGCAGCTCCCGAACCTGCCCGCCGCGTGGCAGGGCCGGGACGTCGCCGTCGTCACCGATATACATATCGGCAACATCCGCGGCGCCGCGTTCGTCCAGCGGATCGTCCGCAAACTCGCCGAGGTGGCGCCGGCCGCAGTGTTCATCAGCGGGGATATGTTCGATGGGGCGCGCGTCGATATTGAGGCGTCGGTGGCGCCGTGGGCCGGCTTTCGCGTGCCGTCCGGAATATACTTCGTGACCGGGAACCACGACGAGTTCAGCCGGCCCGGATCATATACAGCGGCCCTGCAGCGCGTCGGCGTGACGGTCCTGAACAACGAGAGGCAGATCGTGAACGACCTCCAGATCGCCGGCCTGCAGGACGGCGCGATCCACGACCCGACTATATATCGCCAGTTGCTCGCGCGGCTGCATCTCGATCCAGCGCGGCCGAGCATCTTGCTCGCTCATCAGCCGAAGCTCCTTGGCTTAGCCGAGGAGGCGGGCATCTCGCTGCAGGTTTCCGGGCACACGCACTCCGGGCAATTCTGGCCGTGGAATCTCTTGGTGCGCCGGATCTTTGGCCGCTTCGCGCACGGCCTGCACCGCCACGGCAAAATGCAGGTCGTCACGAGCAGCGGCGTCGGCACGTGGGGACCGCCGATGCGGGTCGGAACGCATTCCGAAATCGTGGTCCTGCGACTGGAGCGCGCAGTTGACTGAGATCGAACGGCTTTTCTGACCACAGATGCCTCGAACCGGCCCGGATTAGCCGATCCCGGATATATAGCTCAGGCACAGAACTGAAAATTCCGACTTCAATATATAGTCCGGTTCCGGGATCGGGTAATCCGTGCCGTGTGATGCAATCTGTGGTGATCGAACGGTGGGAGAACCCTGAAACACCAAACCGCGTTCGCACAATATATACTTCAGGTTTCGCTGACACAACGCGTTGCGGATTGGGCTGAGATCCCGGTTTGTCATCGCCCCGTACGACCGCTCAGATCGCGGCCGTCCCCCCATTCGAGGAAGGTCGATTCACTCGCGTATATGAGATTCTGCTCCTGGACCCGCTTCGTGTTTGCACTCGGCTTCGCTTGGTTTTCCACGGCGATCACGCACGCCGACGCGACCAGCAACTCGCGCCTTTCCGCGATTGCGTGCCGCGCCGCAGTTGGCATCGGCAGCGATGTGCTGATCGCCGGATTTATCATGGGCGGCACCGGCTCGCACCAAGTGATCGTGCGCGCCAGCGGTCCCGCGATTCAAGGCGTCTCCGGCACGCTCTCGCAACCCCAGCTCGTGCTCTATCGCGTCGGCGACACCACGCCGGTCGGACTCAACACGGGCTGGAGTTCCGGCGACGCGGCCACGACCGCTGCGCTCCAGGCGGCATTCACGCAGGTCGGCCTGTCGCCGTTCAAGGTGGGATCCGCCGACTGCGCGTTTATCGTTACGATGAACGCTGGCGAAGCCTACACTGCCGTGATCGACGGCGTCTCCGGCGCCACCGGCGTGGCCGTCGTCGAGGTATATGAACTCGGCACGGGCGGCGGCCGTCTCACCGCGCTCTCCGCGCGCGCGCAGGTGGGAACCGGCGCGAATATATTGATCCCCGGGCTCATCGTGACCGGCAGCGATCCCAAGCAGGTGCTCGTCCGCGCCTCCGCGCCGTCGGGTGTCGGCGGCGACCTGATGCAGCCCCAGCTCGCTCTATATAACGCCGCGGGAGTGAAGATCGCCGACAACACCGGCTGGAGCACCGCCTCGAACGCCGCCAATATCGCGCTCGCAACCGCGGCGTGCGGGCTGATGCCGTTCACCCCGGGTTCCGCCAACAGCGCAATTCTCCTGACCCTTCCCCCCGGAGGCTACACCGCCCAGGTTTCCGGCGTCGGCGGGAGCACTGGCGTCGCCCTCGTCGAGGTATATGAAGTGCCGCAATAGCGGCGCTCCTGCCGGATCACCGGAAGCGCCGCAACCGACGCCGAACACGCGTCGGATTGGCCTCGTTTCCTGACAACGCTTCTGGAAGCATCCTCCGGCGCCGGCTCGGTGCCGCTGATGGCGTCAACGCTTCCAAAGCCCCGTGTTTTGCGGCGATCGATTCTGATCCTCAGCTTTTTGGCCGCGGTCGCCCTCCACGCGGTCCCCTCGATATATACAGTTGACCTGCCGGGTCCGCCTTTCGGCATCGCCGTCACCGCCGATCAGAAATGGATTTTTGTTTCGCTCGCGGGGCGCCGCAATGGCCGGCCGTTGGGCGTCGCGGTCCTCAAATGGGCCGGCCAAAAAATTTCCTTGGTGCACGTGGTGCCGTTGCCGTCGCCGCCGACAGGGATTGTTCTGACGCACGACGGCAAGACGCTCGTCGCCGCCGCGGGTGATGCGATCCTCCTGGTGGACGCAGCCGAGCTGATCCGAGGGACGGCGAACAACGCGCGTGCCCTGGCCGACCCCGAAGCCGGCTGTATATTCGCCAACGTGACGGCTGACGACCGGACTTTGTTTATCAGTGAGGAATCGTCCCAATCGATCGCGGTGCTCGACCTCGGGAAAATGAGCGCGACCGGAAATGGCCACGCGGCGCTGCTGGGAAGAATCCATGTCGGGAATGCCCCGATCGCGCTTACGTTTTCTCCGGACGAACATTGGCTATATACAACGAGCGAGGTCGCCCCGTCGTCGTGGGGCTGGCCGAAAACAATTCCGCGCGAAGGCCCCGGCGGCTTCGGCCCGCGGCCCCTCGTGCCGGAGGGCGCCGTGATTGTCATCGACGTCGCGACGGCCCGCGGCGACGCCAGTCATGCGGTGGTCGCAACCATCCCGGCGGGCGGCAGCCCCGTGCGCCTCGCAATCGCGCCAGCCGGCGATCGCATCTTCGTCACTGCGCGAAATAGCAATGCCGTGCTCGTCTTCGACACGGCAGCGCTCCTGCAGAATCCCCGTGAGGCGCGAATTGCCACGATCACCGTCGGGCCGGGCCCCGTGCCGCTCGCGCTGGCGGATCGCGGGCGGAAACTCATCGTCGGCAATTCGAATCGTTTTGGCCGAAACCCAGACGCGCCATCCACGTTGACGGTGCTCGACACAACCCGGCTCGCCGACGGTAACGCGGCTGTTCTCGGGACGATCGGCGCCGGCGCCTTCCCGCGCGATCTTCGCCTCTCGCCGGACGGAGAAACGTTGTTCGTGGCCAACTATCTTTCGAATTCACTGCAGGTCATCAACGTCGCGACGCTTTCCCCGGCGCGCGCGAACGATCGCTGAGGCTGGCCGGCATCCCGGGGCCGCCGCACGCGCCACATCGCTTCTATATATCGGCAAACCCGGCAGGGCTCTATATATATGTATATAGACGCCGAGGGTCCTGTCTCCGGTTGATAGCGGCCGCGCCCGCGGCGACGACGTCTGGACCGCTCGCCGCACCGTTGCTGTCACGCAGCTGGCGAGAGCATCGGCCTGGCCGCGAGTTTTTCGATTCGCACGGCGATGTCCTTGTATAGACGGCGGTCGAAAACCATCAACGAGTGCACCAGCACCGGGATCCGCACGCTCTCGCCCGGCGACCACCGCGCACTCGCGAGCGGCCGGATCATCAGGTCATAGGGCGTCCAATAGCAAACAATCGGAAGCCCGCGCAAGCGCTCCGCCGTCGCATCCAGCCCCGCGAGAAATTCGCTGCCCGGCCGCATTTGCCGCGCGCCGGCGCTGGGATATAGATAGGCGTTGACCGTGCCGGCATGCGGACCACAGAGGGAGAAAAATGCGATTGCTCGCGTCCTTCCCCCGAGCTCCTGCAAATAATACCGCGACAACAGCGCGCCCATGCTGAAGCCGACCAGCACAAACCGCTCCGTCCGCGGCACCGCGCCCTCTATATAGTCCGCGAGCTGCGCGGCCATCGCCGGCAAACCACCGCGGGCGTCGGCGGGCGTCAGCGTCGGCACGAAACAACGATGACCCGCCGCCGTGAGATGCGCCGCCAGGCGACTGAGAATGCCGCCGCGATTCAAAAAGCCGTGGACCAGAACAATGTTCATGAAGGCACCGGCGCACCAAAATGCTAATCCGACTAAAAGTCGAAACTCGCCGAGGCACGCTCGCGCGCTGGCAGGTCGTTGATCTTCTGTGCCGTCGCCGAATGACGCCGATGATCCGGTCTGTTCCCGGGCACCGATGGCCCGCGGTCTGGTCCGTTGGCTCAACGCTCCCGGCGTCTGCGCGCGCGAATCGCGGCGCTTTTGTTTCATGTTATATCTTCATATATATATCGTTTTCACCGGATTATCCCGTTCCTCCGGCCGGCGCGTCGGAGGGTGCGTTCGTGAATTGGCGCCGATCCGATGAACGCAAACTCTCTCGCTGGAAAAGTGGCGCTGGTCACCGGAGCCTCGCGCGGCATCGGTCGCGCCATCGCGGAGCGCCTCGCCCGCGAGGGCGCCGCGGTCGCCATTAACTATAGCAACTCCGCCGCCGCGGCCCAGCAGGTCGCGGATAATATAACTGCCTCCGGCGGCCGGGCGTTTCCGATCCAGGCGAACGTGGCGCATGTCGGGGATATCGCGCGGCTCTTCGATGACGCCGTCGCTCAGTTCGGCCGCGTGGACATATTAGTGAACAACGCCGGTGTGATGTTCACGAAGCCAGTTGCGGCCACGAGCGAGGCCGAGTTCGACCGCATTTTCGCGATCAATGTGAAGGGCACGTTCTTCGCCTGCCAGCAGGCAGCCACACGCCTCGCCGACGGGGGCCGCATTATCAACTTCTCCAGCTCGACCACCGCGCGCTTGATGCCCGGCTACGCCGCGTATGTTGCGACGAAGGGCGCGGTGGAGCAGCTCACGCGCTCCCTGGCGAAAGAACTCGGCGCCCGCGGCATTACCGTCAACGCGGTGTCGCCCGGCCCCGTCGAGACCGAACTGTTCACGACTGGCAAAACACCGGAGCAAATTCAGCAGTTCGCGCACATGTCCGCGTTCGGCCGCCTGGGCCGGCCGGATGACATTGCGGACGTCGTGGCGTTTCTCGCGAGCGATGCCTCGAAATGGATCAGCGGCCAGAATATCCGCGTGAACGGCGCCCTGGCCTGACGCGTCGAGCGAGCGTTTGTCCCACGGGCAGTATATAACCTATATAGATGCGCATTCCCGGTCCGAACTTGAATGGCCACGGCGCGGGCCTCCCACCCGCGACTCCACCTGAGGCGGCGGTTTACCGCAACGAGGCGACACTCGGAGCAACGCTGCGCAAGCCCGCGTCCCGGCTCGGTGTATAATCCTGCCGTCGACAGCGCTGCGGGAAACCCACGTGTATACTTTAATATAATATAGTCCGGCGACCGTTCCGCCGTCGCCCGTCCTGTCCACCCTTTTATGAGCAAACCCACCTGCTATTCCGCCAAAGCCTATTCTGCCACCAGTAACACCGCCGCGCTCGGCCCGTCAACGATCGAGCGCCGGGAGCCCGGCCCGCGCGACGTCCAGGTCCAGATTCTATATTGCGGCGTGTGCCACTCGGATATTCATATCGCCCGAAACGAGTGGGGCGGCACGATGTATCCGTGCGTGCCCGGCCACGAGATCGTCGGCAAGATCACAAAAGTCGGCGGCGAGGTGAAGAAATTCAAAGTGGGCGATATCGCCGCGGTCGGCTGTATGGTCGCATCGTGCCGCGCCTGCCCGAGCTGCCAGTCCGGCTTCGAACAATTTTGTGAACGCGGTGCCGTGTTTACCTATAACAGCGTCGATCCCGTGCTCGGCGGACCGACGCTCGGCGGCTACTCGCAGAGCATCGTGGTCACCGAGGAATTCTGCTTCAAGGTCCCGCCGAATCTCGACCTCGCTGCCACCGCGCCCCTGCTCTGCGCCGGCATCACCACCTATTCGCCCCTGCGCCATTGGCAGGCCGGCCCAGGCAAAAAAGTTGGCATCATTGGTCTCGGTGGCCTCGGACACATGGGCGTGAAATTCGCCCACGCGTTCGGCGCTCACGTCGTGCTGTTCACGACGTCTGCGAACAAGACCGAGGACGCCCGCCGCCTCGGCGCCGACGAAGTCGTGATCTCGAAGGACGACGCTCAAATGCGAAAGCACGGGGGCAGCTTCGATCTCATCCTTGATACCGTTTCCGCCGAGCATGACATGAATGCGTACCTGAGTCTCCTCAAACGCGACGGCACCCTCGTGGTTGTCGGGGTACCCGGAAAACCGCTGTCGGTCGCGCCGTTCTCGGTCATCGTCAACCGCCGTTCCCTCGCCGGATCCTCGATCGGGGGCGTGCCGGAAACCCAAGAGATGCTGGATTTCTGCGGCCAGCACGGCATCACGTGCGACATCGAGATGATCCGGATCGACCAGCTCAACGAGGCGTATACGCGCATGCTGAAGAGCGACGTCAAATATCGCTTCGTGATCGACGTCGCCTCGCTCCGCTGACGGCTCCGCGACTGCCCGCGAGCTCTGCCGCGGCTGGGTACCGGGGACATCGCGGCACACGTAGACATATATCCGCGCATCCATTTGCGCGCATGGCTATATATCATTTGCATGAATTGATATATAGGAGGTCAGCCAGTCCGCCATTTGCACATCAGCCTCGTCGACGGTCAAACTCGTGGCAGTTCGAGGGGGCCCCGCGGCATGCGAACGCTCGGCGGATTACCCTCATCGCCGGGTCGGGTAATCCGTGGGGCGGCGAACGGATGCCGCATAATTATATATACCGGCGCGAGGACCGCGATCTATCCGCTTGGCTCGCGCGGATCTGGCGATTTCCGCTCGCGCACACCGGCTCGCTCGAATCGTAAACGACGGCGACCTGCGCCGCGCGCGCTGCGTCGAAAACGCCCGGCGTTCGCGAACTCCACCGCGGCGATTGAGTCGGTCAGCGCGTGCGGCAGGCCAGTCGAAAAAACCAGATGCGAACGCGGCGCGGCTTTGCTAATGCGACCCGGCGATTCTCGTTTCGGATTCATATAACACTTTTTTATATAACGTCGGAGCCTCCCGCCGCGATGGGCCCCGGGAAAAGGCCGCGGCGTCCGACCCGGAGCCTATATACTTCTAACCCGGCTGCATCGCCACTTACCCCATGGGCAATGTTGCAGAACTGTTGATCGAGACTCTCGTCCGCGCCGGCGTGAAACGCGTGCTGGGCATCGTCGGCGATTCGCTCAATGGCATCACCGACGTCATCCGCAAGCGCCACGACATCGAGTGGATCGGCGTACGCCACGAGGAGGTCGCAGCTTTCGCATGCAGCGCCTCGGCCCATCTCACCGGCACGCTCGCCGTGTGCGCCGGTAGTTGCGGCCCCGGACATGTGCACCTCGTCAACGGCCTATATGATTGCCATCGCAGCCGTGTGCCAGTGCTCGCGATCGCCGCGCACGTGCCCAGCGCCGAAATCGGCAGCGCGTTTTTCCAGGAGACGCGCCCCGAGTTGCTCTTCCGCGACTGCAGCAGCTATTGCGAAACCATCGCGCACCCGGACCAAGCGCCGCGTATATTGGAAATCGCGATTCAAATGTGCGTCGGAAACAGCGCGGTCTCCGTCGTCATCATCCCGGGCGACATCGCCATGGCGAAGGCAGAGACGAATGCGCCGCGCATCACCTTCCACCAGCCGCGCCCCGCGACGCGTCCGTCCGACGACGAGATCAAGGCGCTTGCCGACGCGCTGAACCGCGTCAATCGCGTCACCATCCTCGGCGGCGCCGGATGTGCCGGCGCGCACGAGGAGCTGATCGCGACGGCCGAGGCGTTGAAGGCGCCGATCGTGCACGCGTTGCGCGGCAAGGAGTATATAGAGTATGATAATCCGTTCGACGTGGGCATGACGGGCCTGCTCGGATTTTCCTCGGGTTACCGTGCGATGGAGCGCTGCGACGCGCTGCTGATGCTGGGCACGGATTTCCCATATCGGCAGTTTTTCCCCGAGCGGGCCTGGGTCGGGCAGGTCGATCTTCGCCCTGAGCAGCTCGGACGGCGCACGCACCTGAATCTCGGGCTCGTCGGCGACGTGAAGGAAACGTTGCGTGCGCTGGTGCCTGCACTGCAGGTGAAACAGGACCGCGGGCATCTCGACGATTGCGTCGCTCACTATAAGAACACGCGCAAATCGCTCGACGAGATGGCGGTCGGCACACCCGGGCGGAAGCCGATCCATCCGCAATATCTCGCGCGGCAAATCGATGCGGCCGCGGCCGACGATGCGATCTTCACGGGCGATGTGGGCACACCGAGTATATGGTCCGCGCGCTACCTCCGCATGAACGGCCGCCGCCGCCTCGTCGGCTCTTGGATCCACGGCACGATGGCCGCCGCGATGCCGCTCGGAATGGGCGCGCAACTCGCCTGCCCGGGTCGCCAGGTCGTGGTCCTCGCCGGCGACGGCGGACTTGGAATGTTGCTCGGAGATTTATTAAGTCTGGTGCAGCACCGGCTGCCAGTGAAGGTGGTCGTCTTCAACAACTCCGCCCTGGCATTCGTCGAACTCGAGATGAAGGCCGCGGGCATTCTGAGCCATGGGACCGAACTGCCGCCGACGAATTTCGCGGACATCGCGACTGCGATGGGAATTCACGGTCGGCGCGTGGATGACCCCGGCGATCTCGACGGCGCGTTGCGTGAAGCGTTCGCCCACGAAGGGCCAGCGCTGGTCGATGTCGTCGTCAACCGGATGGAGCTTTCCATTCCACCGTCGATCACCCTCGCGCAGGCGGCGGGGTTCAATCTCTATATACTCAAGGCGATCCTCAGCGGCCGCGGCGACGAGGTGCTCGACCTCGCCCGCACGAACCTGCTGCGCTGAGCGGGACGCACGACCCATGCGGATGCGCGGCAACAGTTGTCTATATATATTTCTATATATCGGCATATATCTGCGGACGTTGTGCCAGGTCCGGCCAAGGCCTCGGGACAGCGGTGCCGAACTGCCGCTCATCAGGCGGCAACATATATAGATAAATGGAATGGATAAACCCGGGACCGTGGCTGCCGTCCGACAAGGGCTGCAGTTACCCGGGTCAACCGGGCCCGACGGCCCCGAGCCGGCCAGGGGACGCGAATTCTTGCCTTCTGGTCGCGACCGTCGCATTGGTCCCGGCACCATGAAGCTGTACCCCGGCCGCTCTTGTTTACCTCTTGCCGTGGCTCTCCTCGCGCCACTCAGCTCGTTGGCGGCGGGCGCGAACGCTCCGCGATTCCCCGCGCCCGACATCCCCGCGGAGCGCACCGACCACCCGTCCCAGGCCGCTCATCTCGCGCTCGTTGAGAAAACGCGGGCCGGCCGGGTCGATATATACTTCGAGGGCGACTCCATCACCCGCCGCTGGGGCACGTCCGACGAGAAATATAAGGACCTGCTCGCCAACTGGCGCACGAACTTCCTCGGGTGGAACGCCGCCGACTTCGCGTGGGGCGGCGACAAGACCCAGAATATATTGTGGCGGCTGCAGCACGGCGAAATGGACAACGTGCACCCCCGCGTCGTCGTTCTCCTCGCCGGCACGAATAACGTCAGCGACATCCCGCTCACGGGCGAACTGCAGCCGGCCATCGACGCCATCACGCGCGGGATCACCGCCGTCGTCCAGAGCCTCCGCGAAAAGGCGCCGCAGGCCGTCATCGTGCTCACCGCGATTTTCCCGCGGAACGATTCGGGCTGGCAGCGGAAGATGACCGCCATCAACGCCATCAACGATCAGCTGGCCGGCCTCGCCGACGGCCGCAAGGTTCGCTATATCAATATCAATCGTGAGCTGGCGGATGCCACCGGGCAGCTGCACCCCGGCATGGTCGATCCGGACCAGCTGCACCCGCGCGTGCCCGTATATCAAATCTGGGCCGATCACCTGAAACCCATCTTCACCGAAATACTCGGGCCGCCTGCCGAAGTGGACGCCGCTCCGCCCCCGAGCGCGAGCCCCCCGTCGTGAGCCGCGTCGCTCACCACCGCGAATCCCGCCACCCGCAGCCCGCGGGGTGCATAATAGATCCGTCCGGAGGCGCGGACGAACGGGGCGCCGACACCTCGTTATATATCTTTATATAAGATCATGCGCGTGATCGATATCTCCCTGCCCCTGCGCTCCGACCTGCCGCCGTGGCCGGGCGACGTGGCGTTTTCCCGCACGACCGCGTTGAAGCGCGACAGCGGTGGCGACGCGAACGTTTCTCGCATCGCCCTGAGCGTGCACTACGCAACCCACGCCGATGCGCCGTTTCATTTCAACGATGCCGGGGCGAAGATCGACGAGATCGATCCGGCGCGCTACTGCGGCCCCGCGCAGGTCGTGCGCCTTGCGCCCTGCAATATCATTACGCCGGAAGCCCTGCGCGGGGTGGACCTCACACTCGCACCGCGGCTCCTGCTGGATACATCCTGCCGCCGCGACTTGAGTCAGTTTCCCACGACCTACCCGCCGCTGCATCTGGATCTCGTCCGCATGCTGGCCGCAGCGGGAGTGAAATTGCTCGGGCTCGACGCGCCATCGGTCGACGCCCTGGACAGCATGGGGATGCCGGTGCACCACGCGCTCGGAGCCGCCGATATATTGATCGTGGAGAATCTTTCGCTTAGCGGCGTCGCTCCAGGCATATATGATCTCTTCGCCGTGCCACTGAAGATCGTGGGCAGCGACGGCGCCCCCCTCCGGGCCATCCTCGTCGCGCCGGATCGCTGACGCCACCAAACGGCGACCCCGAATGCGGACGAACGAAACCGGCTGCAAGGTGTTGATATAGCGCACGGGGATAAACCCCCCGGCGGCCGCGGCCCCGGGAACCGCCGCCCGGATATATCAATATATATCTGGCAATCAGCATTTTAATATAGTGCGTGGGCGGCTTCAGGCGGCTCGCGCCCGACCTCGCGCGGAATTCGCATTCGCGGCGAGACCTTCCGGTCGAACGCTTGTCCGGAGGGTAACGCGCTCCGCGTCCGATTTCCCGAATCCACGCGCCGTTCGCGGCCCGAAAAACCACGCGCGCTGTATGAACGATCCATTTCGCTCCCGGCCGGAATTGCCCGGCGAACTCACCGCCATCGCCGTGCATCTCACGCACGCGCGTTTCGTCCGTATCAACGTCCCGAGCGGCTGGCGTCCCGCGCTCAACGCGTTCCGCTGCCATGATCAATTCATCGTGTGCGTGGAACTCGCGGGCGTAGAGCGCGAGGAGATTGACGTCCAAGCGGAGCCGCGTCGCCTCGTGATCCGCGGCCGCCGCGCCTCGCCTGAGCCGTCCTGCGACGGCCCCCCGGCACTGCAGATCCACGCGCTCGAAATCGACCACGGCACGTTTGAACGGGTGCTCGAGCTGAGCGTCGACATCGCGCCCGAACGCGTCACGGCCGAACACCGCAACGGTCTGCTCTGGATCAAGCTGCCGCTCCGCGCGCCGGCCTGAGCGGATGTGTTCCGAGTATAGAGAAAATACGCTTATATATAGCCATGGTCTTCGACCCCCCGGATTCCGCCCGCACCGCCCCGCCCGCCGGCTCGGCCCCGCCCTCCACCGCGGGTGCCTCGGCGCCGGACGCGCTTCATATACCCAATATACTTCCGATCCTGCCGACGCGTGGCGTGGCCGTGTTCCCTGGAGTCGCCGCGCCGCTCGCCATCGATCGGGCCTCGGCGCGTCTCCTCCTCGAGGAGTCGCTGCCCAAGAGCCGGATCATCGGGCTGTTCGCGCAGACGGATTCTGAGCGGGAGAATCCCGGCCCCGGCGATCTCCACTCGGTGGGCGTCGCGGCCAATGTGTTAAAGCTGCTGCGGCCGAATGACTCGGACGTCGTGATCCTAGTGCAGGCGCTCGAGCGCATTTCGATCCGCTCCGTCGTCGCCACCGCGCCGTTTCTCCGCGCGGAAATCGAAGTCCTTCCACCCCAGAGCCCCGTCCTCTCGAAGGAGGACGCCGCCGCGGTGCAGCAGTTGCGGGACTCCGCGCTCGCTCTGCTCGCGTTGCTCCCGAACGCGCCGACGCAAGCCTCCGTCGCCATGCGCACGATCGAGGATCCCGGCCTGCTCGCCGATATTATAGCGAACAGCGCCCTGACGGAAACGCCCGCGCGTCAGGAGCTGCTCGCCGAGCTCGACCCGATCCGACGCGTGCACAGCGTGCTCAATCATATAGCGAGCCAGCTGGAAATGGCCCGCCTGCAGCAGAAAATCCAGCAGGATGTCTCAGCGCGTTTCACGGACGCGCAACGTCGCGCCTTCCTGCGCGAGCAGATCCGCTCCATTCAAAAAGAGCTAGGCGAGGAGAGCGACAACCCCGCGGAGAAACAAGTCGCGGATTTGCGCGAGCGACTCGAGGCCGCGAAGCTGCCGGCGGAAGTGATGGAGCAGGCGACGCGTGAGCTGAACCGGCTTTCCCGGCTAAATCCGGCGAGCGCGGAATATCCTGTCATCGTCGGCTATATAGAGACGCTCGCGGATCTGCCGTGGTCAAAACTCACCGAGGATAACCTCGACCTGAATCGCGCGCAGGAAATCCTCGACCGCGATCATTTCGACCTCGAGAAAATCAAGCGGCGGCTGATCGAATATCTGGCCGTGCGGAAATTGAATCCGAACGGGCATGGCCCCATCTTGTGTTTCGTGGGGCCGCCGGGCGTCGGCAAAACCAGTCTCGGAAAATCCATCGCCGATGCGCTCGGCCGCAAATTTGCCCGCATCAGTCTTGGCGGCATGCGCGACGAGGCGGAAATCCGTGGGCACCGCCGCACGTATGTAGGCGCGATGCCGGGGCGCGTGTTGCAGGAGCTGCGCCGCGCGGGGTCGCGCAACCCGGTGATCATATTGGACGAGATCGACAAGCTCGGCGCCGATTTTCGAGGCGACCCGGCGAGCGCGTTGCTCGAGGTGCTCGATCCTCGGCAGAACGGCACGTTCGTCGATCACTACCTCGACGCCCCCTTTGACCTCTCGCAGATTATATTCATCGCGACCGCGAACTCGCTCGACCCGGTGCCCGCGCCTTTGCGCGACCGGATGGAGGTAATCACGCTGTCCGGCTATTCGGACCGCGAGAAACGCGAGATCGCCGTGCGCTATATAGTTCCACGGCAGCTCGCGGAGAACGGCCTCAAGCCGGAGGATTGCGATATATCAATCGATGCGATCCTGCGGATCATTGAAGACTATACACGCGAGGCCGGCGTGCGGGAACTCGAGCGGCGCATCGGCGCCGTGTGCCGGTCGGTCGCGGCGATCTTCGCGCGCGGGCAGCAACGCGCCCCGGTGCACGTCGAGGCCGACATGGTCCAGGCGATCCTCGGACCCCAACGCTATATACGCGAGCAACGCCTCGTCACCGGCAACCCCGGGGTCGTCACCGGCCTCGCTTGGACGCCGGTCGGCGGCGAGATTCTACATATCGAGGCGCTGCGCTACGCGGGAAAAGGCGGGCTGCTGCTGACCGGACAGATCGGCGACGTGATGAAGGAGAGCGCACAGGCGGCGCTCAGCCTCGTGAAAAGTCGCGCGGCTTCACTCGGAATTGACGCCGGTGTTTTCCGGGAAACGGATGTCCACGTGCACGTTCCGGCGGGCGCGGTGCCTAAGGATGGGCCGTCGGCGGGCGTCGCTATGTTCACCGCGATCGCATCGCTCTTCAGCGATCGGCCCGTGCGGGGAGACGTGGCGATGACGGGCGAAATCACGCTGCGCGGTTTGGTGCTGCCGATCGGCGGCCTGAAGGAAAAGTCGCTCGCGGCGCTGCGGGCAGGCGTGCAGACCGCGATCATCCCGAAGCTGAACGAAAAGGATCTCGCGGATGTCCCGCGCGAGGTGAAGGACAACCTCGAGTTCATCTTCGCTGAAACCGTGGACGACGTGCTGGGGGCAGCGTTGGAGGCGCCCGTGACGGTCGCGGCGTGACCGAGCTTAATATATCGCGGCTTCGTATATATGCCGCGGCCGGTCGTCTGCGTTTTGTTGCGACGCCGAGGATTATCGACGACGGCGTCAGGCGCCACCTTCCGTGCGGTTTCCCGTCCGGAGTATACTATACCATCGAAAATAGTATGATCGTGATCTGGGCCATCAAGCACTTGCACCGTGCCTCTGACTACTGGCAGAAGCGGCGGGGGTGGGAATCCTAGCGCGAGTTCCGATTGATGAAACGTGTCAATGGCGCAGCGCCGAGCCTCAACATCCATATAGATGCTGAGCGGCGTCAGGGCGCGGGATGCGCTTGGAAGAACCTGACGATGCGGACTCCGCCGTCCTCTGGGAAGCGATGGCCGCCGGGGTAAAGATATATACCCACCTCGGCTGCCTTCGTGGATGGATATACTTTATAACCGGTGACATCGGACTGCCGCGGCCCGCAGCCGTTCAGTCGCAACACGTAGTCGAGCATGCGCGCCTGCCATTCAAATTTCACGAGCGGATCCTCCGGGCTTCCAAAATGGAACACGGGCTTCGGACGCAGCTGCGCGAGTCCGTGGGTCAACACCGCACCGCCTGGGGCGACGGCCGCCAAAACGTCCCCGCGCTCCGCCCACAGCAGATACGCGAACGTGCCTCCGTTCGAAAAGCCGGTGGCATATATCCGCCGCGGGTCGACTTGATATTTCGCGCGCAAGTCGGCGAGCATGGCGTCGAAAAATTTCAGGTCACGATCGCCTTCGGCGGCCGGAGCCGATTGCCAGCCGGGCAGCCGGCCCTCGGGATCCACCAGAGCGCCGGCGGTTGGCAGGCCCTGGGGATATATAATCAAGGCCTGCGGCCACGCCTCGTGCAGCCGGAAACTTTTCGCGGCCTGGCGCATCGACCCACCGTGGCCGTGAAACGCAAAGACCAATGGAAGTGCCGCTCCGCGCGCCGTTCCGTCCGGCACCGCCAGAAGCGCGTCGCGGGTCACGCCGCCTATCGTCCACTGCTTCGACTCCAGCGAACTGGCGCGCAATCCGGCGCCACCCACCAGGCCGAGGAACAGCAACGACCGCACGAGCAGCGACAGTCTTTTCATTGAGCCATCCCAACGCCACGGCGCCCCGATTTCAACTCGCCTCGTCCACCAGCCTCGCTGCCCTCGCGGTCGGCTAGCGGCGCGGATTTGATTTATACTCAAGTGTATATTGCTATATAGCGCCGGTCGCGTCCGGAGCGGCCGTTGCGTCCTGGGGTCCCCGCATCAGGGCAACGTCCGCCTGAGCCCGGAGGCCCACTTGGCGAAACCATAACGAGTCCTCCATCTCGTCGGCCGCCTGCGACCACAGCTGCGCCTCGATCGCGGCGATCGTGCGCTTGAACGCAGCGAAGCCACTTGCACCGAGATTGAAGACCAGGTCGACAACCACCATTTGCTTCTCATCCGGCAGACCATCGAAACTCGAGACGTTCGACCTCGCTCCCTCGATGGCGGTCTCGAGATCGGCGGAAAACAACGCGTCGATCTGATCATCCGAGAGTTCCACCGCGCCGGCGCGCAAGTCATCATAGGAGACGCCCAGCGCCGCGATTTTCTCGACCGCGTCCGCCCGGTCCAGGTTGAAACCGATCCCGATCGTGGGATGACCCGCGCTGTCGGTATATACTTTCGCGCGACGCCCCTCCCACCGTTCGATCCACGATTTGGTCCTGGGCGCGTCCACGGTGATCCTTGCAGCATTAACTCGGCCGCGGCGCGGCGGAAGCCATTTCGGACTGGAAGTATACACCGCCGCACTCACGGATCGGTTCGGCGGCTCCAACCTCACCGGGGGTCCTGGGCCGCGCATCGTCGCCATGCGCGCGATCCATCGGCTGTATATGGTTCGTAAATTTACATCGGCGACGGGGTGGGTCGGAGCGTTGACGTCGCGGCTCGGACCGCGTTGATCCCAACCCTGCGCAGGAGCGGCACCGCTCGGAAATGCCAGCGGGATGATGACTTATAACGCCCGGCCGACGGGAAATTGCCCGCTTCAGCCGGCCTGTTCCGCGGCATTCCCACCTTCAGCGCCGGGAGGGATGGCCGATAACTAACCGCCTCCTTCCTCCTCTCTATCATGGCGAACTCATTCCTCTCGTGGCTCAGCGCGCTGTTCGGCGGGGGTCGTAAGGCTCCCACCGCCCCCGCTCACGCAATCGCACCGGCGCCGGCGGCCTCGGCCATATCATCCACGACCGCCGCGGTCGCGGTGAAGGAAAAGGCGAAGCCCGTCGGCGACGACCAGGGCGATCAGCCGGAAATCTCGCTGAAACAGATGCTGCGGATGAACAGCCTGCCATCCGAGCCGCTCAGGCCCGCCCCTCCCGCGGTTCGCGAACGCACCCTCGCCGCCCTCAAGAAACTCGACGAGATCCCCGCGCTGAAATCGCTGGCGGCTGGTTTTTCCCGCACGATGACGCGCCCCGATGTCACCGTCGAGGAAGTCGTCGCCTCCATCGCCAAGGATCAATCGCTTTCCGTGCGCATCCTGCGCATGGCCAACTCGACCGAGGTCAGCTCCGAGCAGCGCATCGACAGCCTTGACGTGGCCGTGCAGATGCTTGGCGTCGAACGCGTCCGCAAGGCCGCCGATGCCGTGTTCATTCTCAGCAACGCGAACAATGTCGGCGACGGCCTCGATTGGAAACACCTCTGGGTGCACGCGCTCGGCACTGCGGCGATCGCCGAGAAGTTGGAAAAGATCACGCGCGGCGAGGAGGGCTCCACGGTATATGTTGCCGGGCTGCTGCACGATGTGGGCAAGATCGTGCTGTCAACGATCGCGCCAGATGAATATAAAGGGATTCTCGTCGCCGCTTGGAATGAACAGGGCCGCCTCGAAACGCTGGAGGTCGCGCGGCTCGGCGTGGATCACGGCGAGGCCGGCGTCGCGTTCGCCCGCCAGAATAACATGGGCGACACCGTCGTGCAGGCGATCGCCTACCACGCGCAACCGGAGAAAGCCGAATCGCACCAATATGAAGTCGCGGTCGTCTCCGTCGCGAACTATCTCGCGAAAGCCTACGGACTCGGGTTCAGCGGCTCGCGCCTCGACGCGTCCGACGGTGAATTCGCCGATCTTCCCGCCTGGAAAGTGATCGCGGAAAAAACCGGGATGCGTCCGGACGTCCCCGAGATCGAGAAACAGATGGACACGTTTGTGAAACGGCTCCGCTCCGAACTCGCCGCGCTGCGCGAGTGAGTATATAGCATCGGTTGCGACGCGCGCCACGGCCGCGTGGCTTTGACCGCGGATGGCTTCGAATGGCCGCCGATTACCGGTCTTCGCCTATATACCTACATATTGCTTGGAATCCGGCCATGCCGAGGCCGGGCGCGCTGGCGCAATCCGCGCGGGTTGATGCAATCCTTGGCAAAAAATCTCCCGAAACGCTATAGCATCGTGGCGCCCTGAGCCGGAGATTTATGAAGCGAGGGAGCGCTCCGGCCGATGTTCCTGATTGCCATCGTCCGCCGGGACGCACTCTATATAGGGAATGGGCGGGCCGGATCATATATCCCCTCGAGGTCCGGTGCGGTTTGTCCGGAGAGTTGCGGCCTCACTCCTGCCGGCCCGCCCGACCAGCCCCTGATGGAACCTGCCGCGAAGACCATCCCACCCACGCGCGTCACGTGGACGCCGGCGCGTTGCGCGCTGCTCGCGAGAGGCAGCGCTGGCTTCGCGATGGCCGTCGGATGCCTCGTCACGCTCGGCTGGTTGCTTAATATAGAGGCCCTCAAGCGGGTCGTCCCGGGCTTCGTCTCGATGAACCCGGCGACGGCCGTGGCGTTCTGCCTGGCCGGATTCGCGCTGTGGAATATACCGCGGCCGGGGGCCCTCGGATCACGCGCCGGCGCGGTCACGCGAATGCTCGCGGCGGTGGTCTCGCTGATCGGTGCGGGCAAGCTCGCGGCCTTGGGCTTCGGCTGGAGAACGGGCGTCGACGAGTGGCTTTTCCCGGAGCGGCTGGCGGTGGACGGAGTGCACCCGAATCGCATGGCGCCGAACACCGCGCTGGCTTTTATATTCGTCGGCCTCGCGCTCGCGCTGCGCGACTGGAAAACCCGCCGCGGCCATCAGCCCGCCGAGTGGCTTGCGCTGGCGGCGGGCTTCGTCGCGGTGATTGCGATGGTCGGCTATATATACTCGGTGCCTTCGTTATATGGAGTCGCCAGCTTCATCCCGATGGCGATGCATACCGCCTTCGTGTTTCTCGTGCTCGCACTCGGAATTCTGTGTGCGCGATCGGAGAGCGGCTGGATGGCCCTCATCACGGACGAGAGTCCCGGGAGCCTGCTCGCCCGGCGGCTTTTTCCTGCGATGCTGGTGGTTTTCACGCTGCTCGGCTGGCTGCGGCTGGCCGGGGAACGCCAGGGGCTCTATGGAGCGGCCACCGGGGATACGCTATATACTGTCGCGTCGATCGCCAGTTTCAGTCTCCTGATCGCGTGGAGCGCCGGCCGGCTGCATCGTTCTGACCGCGAGCGGCGCGGGCTCGAGGCGTCGCTGCGGACGCGGTCGGCGGAACTGGAAGCGGCCAACGCGGAGCTCGAGGCTTTCAGCTACTCCGTCTCGCACGACCTGCGGGCGCCGCTGCGCCATATCGCGGGTTTCGCCGATCTTCTCAGCCGGCATATGGAAGCGACGCCCGACGCGACCTCGCAGCGTTTTCTCACCACGATCAACCGGTCGGTCCGCCGGATGAACCAGCTGATCGATGACCTGCTCTCGTTCGCGCGGAGCGGCCGCACGCCTCTGCGACCGGCTGCCGTCAATCTCGGCGAGCTCGTCGCGGAAGTGCGGGACGCGCTGATGCCGGAGTTTCCAAATCGCGAGGTGATGTGGAATATACATCCGTTGCCGAACGTCTCCGCGGACCGCGCTCTCCTGCGCCAGGTGCTGGTCAACCTGATGGGCAACGCGCTGAAATATACTGGGATGAAACCCGAGGCGAAGATTGAGATCGGCGCGCAGCCGGCGGCCGCGGCTGAAGTCACTGTATATATCCGCGACAACGGCGCGGGCTTTGACATGGCGCAGGCGCACCAACTCTTCGGCGTGTTCCAGCGCCTGCATTCGGAGCAGGAGTTCGAGGGCACCGGCATCGGCCTCGCCAACGTGCGGCGCATCATCCACCGGCAAGGCGGCCGCACGTGGGCCGAGGGCGAGCCGGGCTTAGGCGCGACGTTTTATTTCAGTCTGCCGAACCTCAACGGCAACGGATCACTCTAACACTCACGGACGACTGCGGCTCGACTCACGAACGCGAAGAGGCGGGTAGTCAAGCATTGAGGTGTTTCGGGCCCACCTGACCCGAGAATCGATCCGCGGCTCGTCGCCGTTTCGCGTCCGATCAGAGATTCCGCCCGGCGGTCGGGCGAGCAATTCCGTTCAGCCGATAATATAGAGGCCGACGGCCAGCACGGCCGCGACTGCGAGCGCGGCGGCAATGAGCTGGATGGCTTTTCGGCGGTCCTTTTCGCGATCGCCGGCGGTGGAAGCCGGGCTGCGGTGGGAAAGAGCGACCATGACGCAAAAGTTCGCGCCTGCCTGAATGAACCCGATCGCGGCCATCGCGGCCGGGAAGAAAACCAGGAGGCGCCACGGCGCGGCGATATGATAATACAGCGCCGCGGCAATGCCGCCAACGGTGAGCGCGAGTCCGATCCACCCGCCGCGACGGCGCTCCGCGGTTTCAGTGCGATCGAGGTTGCGAACCCCCGGGATATAGATGTCGGGCATCCCGGTCAGAAAACAGGAGCGCCCTGCCCCACGCAAATTCCATCTGCGCTGGGAAGGGAAGCGCCGCCACGGTCGCTCCCCTCGTATATACAGTTCCGGCTGCCCCCGGTCCTTTAATACACGTTTCCAATCCCAAGGGGTCGGCCCTTACTTTGAACCTGTTCTTTCGGCGACCCGACAATCTGCCAGGATTCGAACGCGAGCGGCTTCCACCTCCCCGGGCCGCGACCCGCCCGGGTGAGAAGTAAGACCTGACCCCTTGGAATTGGAATTCTCTCGAGTAGGAAATGGCTTCGCGAGCGAGGCCTCCCACGGCGACAGTTCGGCAATATAGTTTCTTCCCGGGGCCGTCACCGCGCGGAGCGGCGCTAACTCCGCGACGCTGGCGACTCCGCGGGTCGCCCTTTCAGTCGCTCCGAGAACCGACCGACCCGCGCCGGCGGACGCTCCCCGCGGCAATCGACTATATAAAGGACATCGTCACTCACCCAATAGATCGCATCCTGCAAAAATCTCCGGCCCAGCTCGATCGCGACCGGCTGCGGACACGCCACCGCCCAGCCCGGCTCTTCATGTTGGCCATCGGGACTCTGCCCGATGATCCGGGCGTGCGGCCAGCTCGCAATCTCGGCCGCGAGACGCGCGTCCGCCTCACGGTTGCGTTCCGGCGTCCACGACTCTCCCGTCGTCTCGTACCCGGAAACAATTCCAAATTCTCGGGACAACCCCGCCGGCAGCGGCTCCGCGACAAACACGGTTTCAAAATACGATTCGGCATATCCCTGGGTCATAGCCGGACAACGGAGATCGCAGTTTCCCAACTCCGCAACTCAGCTGGCACATTCCAACCGTGAGCTCTGTATAGATGAGCAAAACGGCCGGCGGTGAGGTCGATGAAAACCCGTCTCGGGCGAAACCGTAGAAATCGCAGCTTCCACCCGATCGCGGTCGGGAGTACCGTTCAGCTTCCGAGATGAGTCCAGCCCCACCGATGCCGCTGGTCGATTGCGACGTACATGCGGTACTGCCTTCGATCACCGCGCTGCGACCATACCTGCCTCTATATTGGCAGGAGCAAATCACACAAACCGGCTTTCGCGGGCCGCAGGATCGATGGTACCCCTTTCGCAGCGTGGCGGCGCGCGACGATCTCACCGAGGCCGTGCCGGCGTCACGCGTCGAGCTGCTGCAACGTGACGTCCTGGATGCCACCCCGGGTCTGACCCACGCCATCCTGCATTGTGACTGCGCCGTGGACTCGCTGCATAATCCCGACGCCGCTGCCGCGCTCGCCACCGCGCTCAACGACTGGCTCATGGCGGAATGGCTCGCTCGCGATCCGCGGCTTCGCGCGGCGATCGTCGTGCCGGCGCAATTTCCCGAATTGGCTGCTGCCGAGATCCAGCGTCGCGTGAACCAGCCCGGGTTCGTGCAGGTGCTGCTGCCCGCTCGCTCGGAGGCGCCTTATGGATCGCGGAACTTCCGGCCGCTCTGGGCCGCGGCCGCCGCGGCGAACCTGCCCGTCGCCCTCCATTTCGGCGGCGCGCCCGGCAACCCGTCCACGCCGGTCGGGTGGCCTTCCTATTGGCTCGAGGAGTATATAGGCATGAGCAGCGTTTTCCAAACCCAGTTGCTCAGCCTGGTTTCCAGCGGCTGGTTCGAGCTGTTCCCCGACCTGCACGTCATCCTCGCCGAGAGCGGCGTCACCTGGTTGCCCGCGATGCTCTGGCGGCTCGACAAAAATTGGAAAGGCCTGCGCCGCGAAATCCCGTGGGTCGGAAGCCTGCCTTCGGAGTATATTCACGATCGGATTTCCCTCACGACGGCGCCCCTCGACCTGCCGGTCGAGGACGGCGCCGCGCGGGATATTCTGGGCCGGTGGGATGCGGTGAACACATTGCTGTATGCGTCGGATTATCCGCATGCTCACGGCGTCGATCCGCAACGCGTTCTCGAACTCGCGCCCGCGGACCGGATCGCGCAGCTCCGGTTCGGGAATGCGCGCAAGCTATATCGTTTTTAAAGCCACCGCATATATATATGTATATATATAACATATGAGCGCGCCCACGGAGTTGCGGCTGGTCGATTGCGACATTCACAACGCGATCACGCCGGAGGCATTGCTGCGCTACCTCCCGAGCCGCTGGCAGATATATTATCGGGAGTTCGGACGCCGGCAGCTGCCGGGGGATTTTTATCCCAAGGCCACGCCGCTGGCCTGCCGCACCGACGCGTGGCCACCCACGGGCGGACCACCCGGATCCGATTTGGATTTTTTGCGTCAACAACTGCTCGACGCGTGGCCAATCGAGTGGGGTATATTAAATCCGTTGGTGACGATCCAGAATCGCGAGCGCGACTATGATGCCGCCATCGCGACCGCTGCGAACGATTGCCAGGTGGCGGAGTGGCTCGAACCCGAGCCGCGACTGCGCGCCTCGTTGCTCGTGCCCTTTGAGGATCCGCCGCTGGCCGTCGCCGAAATCGCGCGACGCGCGGACGACCCGCGGTTTGTGCAGGTCCTCGTGCCTTCGCGCACGGCCGCGCGCATCGGGCAGCGTCACTATTGGCCGATGCTGGCAGCCGCGGCGGACGCGGGCCGTCCCGTCGCGATGCATTTCGGCGGCTGGGCCGGTGGCGTGCCGATTTCCGGAGCCGGGTGGCCGGCCTATTACCTGGAATATCATACTGGCATGAGCCAGACGTTTCAGGCGCAGCTCATCAGCTTGATTTGCGAGGGTGTGTTCGAGGAGATCCCGAACCTGAAAATTATATTCGTTGAAGCCGGGCTCGGCTGGATCGCTCCGATGCTCTGGCGGATGGACCGTTCGTGGCAGCAACTCCGTCGCGAAACGCCACGCGTGCGACGATTGCCGTCGGAATATTTTCGCCAACATTTCTGGTTAACGACCCAGCCGATCGAAGAGCCGCCGCAGCCGGCGCAGTTCCAGGACATGCTGCATCAACTTGACCTCGAGTCCCACCTGCTTTTCTCCACGGACTACCCGCACTGGGATTTTGACAGCCCCGGTCATGCGCTGCCCTCGTTTTTGTCGGCGAAGGCACGACGGGCCATGCTGCGGGACAACGCCTGCGCGTTATATAAACTTGCGCCAGAAGAGGTGGCGCCATGACGCGCCATTTGGTGGGAACGGTCGACGAGATCCGGCCTGGGCAGCGGAAGATCATGGAAGTGGCCGGGCGATCGATCGGGATATTTAATATAGGCGGCGAATATTTCGCGTTGCGCAATCGGTGCCCGCACCAGGGCGCCGAGCTTTGCACGGGCCAGCTCACGAGCGCCGTGCGGTCGAGCGGCCCCGGCGAATATGAAACGTCACGTCCGGGCGAGATGCTGCGGTGCCCGTGGCACGGCTGGGAATTTGACCTCCGCACGGGGCAGTCGTGGTTCGATCCCAGAAAGGTGCGCGTGAAGCCCTATCGTGTCGGGGCGGTGAGCGGGAAGGAACTGGTGGATTCGCCGGAGGCCGGCACCGGGGAACACCCGCCCAGCGCCGGCTGGCAGCCCGGTCCATATAGCGCGGAGCGCATGCCGGTGCGGGTGGAGGAGAATTATCTTTTCGTGGAAATGTGAGAAACCACGTTTTCTCCATATGATTTTTCGCCGCGGACTGCCTCCAGCTCCGGACATTTCATCAAACCCCGATGTTGATCACGGCAGGGAAAAGAGACGGTTTATATACGGGCGGATATTCTGCTCAAGAATATATATCACAACGGTCCTGATTATAAACGTGCCTCAAAACCGAGGTCCTCGGCAAGGGGACCTTGGCGCCAAAAGTGGCCAGGCCAACGACACGCGCCCTGCAGCTGTTCTATAGCCAGAAGGGTGGGATCGATTATACACGCGGGTCGCGGATTGCCTTGGGCGGGAAAGCGGGTTCGTTCATCGCCTATGGCGAAAAGTCTATTGAAGCGATTGCCGCCCAAGAAGCGTCCGCGCAAGGCGAAGGCACAGAGCCGCGGCGCATCGCCGGCGGAGACGGTCCTGCCGGAGATCACCGGGGACGCCGCCGAAACCAAGCAGGCGATCGAGCGCGCCGGCGGCGTGGTCGTCGGGCAGTACCTCGACCCGCTCGGCCGTCAACCGCTGCTGATCGCGATGCTCCCGATCGACCAGGTCGAGCCCACGCCTTTCCAGCGCGACGTCTCGGACCCACACCACAAGAAACTCGCAGATGTATTAAACCGCACGGGACTGTTCCTCGACCCGATCATCGCGATCACCGCACCGAAGGGTGGCTTCTGGACGCCCAACGGCGGCCACCGGTTGGCGGCGATGCGGCGCCTCGGCGCGCGCGCGATCACGGCGCTCGTGGTGCCGAAGCGCGAGGTGGCGTGGCAGATCCTCGCGCTGAACACCGAGAAAGCGCACAACCTTCGCGATAAGTCGCTCGAGGTGATCCGCATTTTTCGCAACCTGCTCGAGGAGGAGAACGGGAAGCACGAGCACGAATATGGTTATTATTTCGAGGAAGCTTCCTATATAAAGCTCGGCCTCGCGTACGAGCGGAACCCGCGATTCAGCGGCGCGCTGTATCATCCCTTCCTGCGACGGCTGTCCGAATTTCAGGCGCACCCGCTCGCCCACGCCCTCACGCAGCACGAGAAGCACGCGGACAAACTTCTGGAGCTCGACCAGAAGGTCACCGAGGTCGTCGCAAAGCTAAAGGCCCGCGGGCTCGTGAGCCCGTACCTGAAGGGCTTTGTCCTGGCCCGGTCAAATCCGCTGCGCTTCATGAAGGAACCGCCCCCGCTCGACGAGCTCATGAAAACCATCTCCGGCAAGCTCGAACGCTTCAACGTGGAGAAAATCCAGCAGCAGGACATCGTGGCAAGCGGCGGCGGCGTGCCGGACGACGCTGAATGAGGCCGGCGCCCGGCGAGCTATATGCTTCGTACGGTATATAGAGCTTGATATAACGGATAACGTTGCATGTCACCGGACCGACCGGGGTCGCCGCCGCGGTGCCCGGCCGCGCTTTGGTCCACCGGCCAAGTCGGGCCTTGATGAAATTCGTCACCGGGATCATCGAGCGCGAACGCGTCGGAAAGAAAAAAATCCCGCTGAAGCGCCGCCTCCCATCCCGTGCGCCGGCCCTCGGTTTCCATATACAAGCCTTTCGCAGGCATCAGCCTGATGGGCGCGGGTTTGTATCCGAAAGTTGGATACAGCACGGGCACATTTCGCCGCGAGTCGCCTCGGTGCGCCGGCGGGATTCCCACCGCCGGCGCGCTTCCCCTTCGCGTTGGCAGGCACGGCTTGGCCGCGCGTTATGTATATGGGTGGCGATCTGCGCGCGTCTATCTGTCGGTTCGGTCGCACGGAATTCCCTCTAATGGGTCCTTTAAGCGCATGAGCGAACGCTTCGAAAATGGATGTGAGGGGCCGGCCTTGCCCGGATTTCCAATAAGCAGCGTTCCCCGATGAGATTAGCGCAGCTGGCAAAAACTTCGGCGATTGTTAAAAATCAGCGATCTGCGGCGTTGCCGTCCCGTAGTTTTGTGAAAAGGATGAAACATCCTTGTCCGTGGTTCCACCTTCAGGAGTCCCGGCGCTGACCTCAAAAACCAGCGATTCGTTTGCGAACTCCATGAAATATACTGACCGAAACACGGTAACCCCAGGAAGTGCGGCCGCGCCGCAGATTGCCCCGCGCAAAATCCTCGGGATTCAAGATTTAGGACCAAAGCTCGTCCTCGGAGTCGCCGTCTGGGTGCTATGTACTTTGATGTATACGCTGCTCCAGCGGTACCCGATCCACCCCGTGGTGATGCATTCGGATTGCTGGCTCTGGCGCGTGATCCCGTTTCAGCCCGCGTGGCTCTGGCCATACCTGTCGCTGTTCGTGCTCGTGAGCGCGGCGTGGCTTCTTCTGCCAACCATCGCAGATGCCCGCAGATATACCCGCTACTTCCTCGCGATGACGAGCGTGGCCTGGCTCTCCTTCCTCATCTACCCGACCGGCTGCGTGCGCCCGGTGCTGAGCCTGCAGTCCGCGTCGTATCATACATTCATCCAGTTCGACCTGCCCACGAACTGTTTCCCGTGCCTCCACGCGGCGTTCGCGCTGCTCGCGGCGACGTCACTCACGATGCCCGGACGCAAAATGAGCCATCCGCGCGCGCGCGCCGCGATGGCGGTGTGGGTCGTGGCCATCCTCCTTTCCATCGGTGGTGTGCGGCAGCACACGGGAATTGATATAGCAGGCGGCCTCGTGCTCGGTGGCACCATGGCAACGCTTTATGCCTGGCGGAAACGCCCGGCCGTCGAGGTGCTGCCTGTGGACGCCCGGCTGGAGCGACGCGAGACCCGACGCTTGCCGGAGATCGTGACCGACCGCGTCTTCGTGGATTTCCGGGCCGATGACTCGGACGCAGGCGGGCTGCAACGCGCGCCGAAGCGGTTGTAGTATATCGCAATATCTCGACGGCGCCGCGGTGCGACGAGCGCGCCCGCGGGGCCGCGGCAGCTCCTGCACGAGGCTTCACCGCCGGCCAAGGTGACATATCGGCGTGTATATACGATATATACTGCGGTTGCCGGTGCTTTTGGATTTGCGGGCTCACGACCAGCCCTGATCCGTCGGTCGAGGCGAGATGACTGTCCGGAATGAAATTTTTGCCGGGACTCGTCGGCTCCGGCCGGCGCGGGCATGAATCGTCTCGGCCCCGATTCCCATGCTCTCTTTGCGTTTGCTTGCTCCGCTCGTTCTCGCCGGTTCCATCGTCATCGCCGCGCCACTGGCGCGAGCTGCCGATTCCGTGGCGCCGCGCAGCGGCTGGGGCGACGGCGGCAATACCGATGGATATGACATGGCACCGGAGACGCGGATCGAAGTGGTGCGCGCCGCCGTGGCCGCGCTCCCGACGAAGCTCCCGAAAGGACCGTTCGCGCCGACGTGGGAATCACTGGAAGCCAACTACCGCGTGCCCGCCTGGTTCTACGAGGCCAAGTTCGGACTCTTCATGCACTGGGGAATATATACTGTCCCCGCCCACCACAACGAGTGGTATGAAAAACATATGTACGGCGCGGACCGCGCCTGGCACGCGGAACACTTCGGACCACCGGACAAATTTGGATATAAGGATTTCATCCCGCAGTTCACCGCTGCCCGCTGGAATCCCGACGACTGGGCGGACCTATTCCAACGCTCGGGCGCGCGGTTCGTCGTGCCGACGGCCCAGCATCACGAGAACTTCGCGCTGTGGGATAGCCAGGTCACACCCTACAATGCGAAGCAGATGGGGCCGCATCGCGACCTCATCGGCGATCTGGCGAAAGCCGTCCGCGCGCGCGGCCTGAAATTCGGCGTATCCAATCACGGCATCGAGAACTTCCAGTTTATCAATCCGCCCGCCGACCTCGCCGCGGACCTCAAGGCCAAGGGTGCGGACTTATATGATCCGCACTGGGCTGACTTCTATAATTACGCTGATCGCAGTGACGCCGCCTGCGAGCGCTTCCTCGTGAACTGGTACGAGCGCAACGTCGAGCTCATCGAGAAATATAAACCGGATATGCTCTGGTTCGACAACGGCGTCGACCAGCGCTACCTCGATCCGCTCAAGCTCGAGATCGCCGCGTATTATTATAACCGCGCGAAACAGTGGGGGAAGGAGGTCTCGATCAGCACGAAGAAGGCGGCCTATGCGCCCGAGGGAAAGAACTCGCGCACGATCGGTTCCATCATCGACTTCGAAAAAATCGGCTCGCGCTCGCCGCCCGGAATCCGCCCCGGCGCCTGGCAGGTGGACGAGCCGATCGGCAGCACATGGGGATATACAACGGATATGAAAATTTCCGGGCCGGGCGTGATCATCGCCAAGCTCGTCGACACCGTGAGCAAGAACGGCACGCTCCTGCTCAATCTCTCGCCGCAGGCGGATGGCACGTTCGCGCCGGAACAGCGCGCCACCCTCCTCGAAATCGGTCACTGGCTCGCCCGCAATGGCGAGGCGATATATGGAACGCACAACTGGATCACGTTCGGCTATGGCAACGGGCGCGGTGAGCCGGGCTCGACCGTGCGTTTCACTGTGAAGGACCAGACGCTATATGCCATCGTGTCGGGCGACACCGTGCCGGGCGCGCTCGACCTCGAGCCGCTCGCCGCCTCTTCCAAGCTCGAGGGAAAAATCGCGGCCGTCACGCTCCTCGGCTCGCCGGTGAAAATCGACTTCACGCAGGATGAACATGGCCTGCACGTGAAAATCCCCGCGGGCGCCGCCGGCCCGCACGCCTCCGTCCTGAAAATCACCGGCCTGAAAATGAATGCCGCGCAAAATTCGCTCTCCGGCAACCCGCAATGACACCGGGATATACATTGTATATAGCTATATATTTAGCCGGTCGCCCGCTGCACCGACCAACTCCGTGCCGCCCGGGGCGCGCACCGAAATCCCCGGCCACGCGTCAGGCGGTCGACCGCCACCCCACCCCCTCTGAACTTCACCCCGCGGTCCACTGACTTCGCACTATATGAAAAGACTCCTCTCCATCCTGCTGCTGCTCGGCGCGACGCTCCCGCTTCGCGCCGCTCCGGCGCGCGTGACGCTTCCGTTTGATAATGACTGGACGTTCTCGCGCGGCGACGCGCCCTCGACCGAGGAGCCGATGTTCGACGACGCGAACTGGCGCACGGTCGAGATTCCCCACGACGCGGCGATCGACAGCACGCCGATGAAGGACGCGCCCACCGGTCGCGGGGGCGGTTACCGCGCCTCGGGCGTCGTGTGGTATCGGAAACGTTTCACGGTGCCAAACGAGACCGCGGGTCACCGCGTGTTTATCGAATTCGACGGCGTGATGGCGAACAGCGAGGTGTGGATCAACGGCCACCGCCTCGGCCTGCGTCCCTCGGGCTATGTCAGTTTCGGATATGAACTCACCGGGTTCCTCGAGCTCGGAGATGATAAATCGAATCTCATTGCGGTGCGCTGCGACACGAGCGTCCAGCCGGCGTCGCGTTGGTATACTGGCGAAGGTATATATCGCCACGTCCATCTCGTCACCACCGATGCCGTGCGCGTGCAGCGCTGGGGAATTTTCGTGACGACCCCGAAGGTCTCCGCCGACGAGGCGCAGGTTCATATCCGGACGAGTGTGGTGAACGGCAGTGATCACGCGCGGGCGTTGTCCGTGCAGGTGCGGTTGCTCGACCCGTCCGGGCATGCCGCGGGTTCGGCCACGGCGGCGGCGCAGACGCTCACCGTCGGGGCCACTGGCGATTTCGCGGTGGACGTGACGGTGGCGAAGCCGCAGCGCTGGGACATCGCGAACGGCCAGCTATATAGAGCGGTCGCGGAGGTGCGCG
The DNA here is from genome assembly GCA_963800005.1 of uncultured Verrucomicrobiae bacterium. Taxonomy (GTDB): domain Bacteria; phylum Verrucomicrobiota; class Verrucomicrobiia; order Opitutales; family Opitutaceae; genus CAWCZH01. The sequence goes on along the minus strand of CAWCZH010000006.1, from coordinate 697,089 downwards.
ACGGTGCGAAGGTCCTCGATGACGACAGCACCACGTTCGGCGTGCGTGAGGCGCGGTTCGAAGCGGCGACCGGCTTTTGGATCAACGGGAAAAATGTGAAGATCAAGGGCGTGGCCGTGCACCATGACGGTGGGGCCGTCGGCGCGGCGGTGCCGTTGCGCGTGTGGGAGCGCCGGCTCGAGCAGTTGCGCGCACTCGGTGTGAATGCGATTCGCACGGCGCACAATCCCGCGGCGCCCGACTTCCTCGATCTCTGCGACCGCATGGGTTTTCTGGTGATGGATGAGTTGTTCGACGCGTGGACGGTCGGCAAACCCGAGGCGGAAAAAGGATATAACCTTCATTTTCTCGAGTGGGGAAAAATCGACGCGCGCGACACGATCCAGCGCGACCGCAATCATCCGTCGGTCATACTATATAGTTCGGGCAACGAGATCCACGATACGCCGAACGCGCCGCTCGCGAAGCGGCTGCTCGCCGGAATCATTGGCGTGATCCGCGAGGAGGATCCGACGCATCCGATCACGCAGGCGTTGTTTCGGCCGAACGTGAGTCATGACTATACAAATGGATTGGCGGACATGCTTGATGTGATCGGCACGAACTACCGCGATCGCGAACTGCTCGAGGCGCAGAAGGCGAAGCCCACGCGTAAGATCATCGGCACGGAGCAGGACCATCTCCGCCCCACGTGGCTGCTGGCGCGGGACAACCCTTCCTATTCAGGCCAATTCCTGTGGGCGGGTATTGATTATCTGGGCGAATCCGATTGGCCGCGCCTGATCAGCGGCTCCGGCCTGCTTGACCATACGGGCGCGGTAAACATCCGTGGCTACGAGCGCGAGAGCTGGTGGAGCGACGCGCCGATGGTGTATATATCGCGCAACGAGCCCGCGCTCGCCGGCAGTGACGAGCGGCGGCGGCCCGGGTTCGACCACGTTTCGAACTGGAGCCCGCACGATCCCGCGACTTACCCGGAGGCGGCCGTCGAAGTATATAGCAATTGCGACGACGTGGAGCTGCTGCTGAATGATAAATCCCTCGGCTCGCAGGCGCGACCGGCGGACGCCTCGCCTCGCGCCTGGAAAGTGGCCTTTGCGCCCGGCACCCTGCGCGCGGTTGCGAAGAACGGTGGCAAGGTGGTGGCGACCCACGAGCTGCGAACGGCCGGCGCGCCGGTGAAGCTCGTCCTGGCGGCGGATCGCAGCCGCGTGAGCCAGAGCTGGGATGACGTTTCCTATATCACGGTGAAGGCGGTCGACGCGAACGGCGTCGAGTCCCCGTGGGCAACGAATAATATATCGTTCCAGGTGACCGGCCCCGGTGTGATCGCGGCCGTGGACAACAACAACCGCGCCGACCCGGCGCCGTATCAAGCCACGGAGCGCAAGCTCTTCGAGGGCGAGTGTTTCGCCCTGATCAAAGCCAACGCGGGCGACGGCACGATCACGGTCACGGCCGCGTCCCCGGGCCTGGCGAGCGGGAGCGTGACGCTCACGGCGACGCCGAAGCCCGAGAGCAAAAGCCAGGACGCCGCGCCGTAGTCGCTTGGATCGCTAATGCCCTCCGCAACCACCGCAACCGCTGCCGCCGCCTCCGCCGCAACTACCGCCACCGCCACAGCTCGCGGCGCTGCCCGAGTCGGCGACGCGGAAGAGCACGGTAAGCTGGGGGCCAACCGGGGAAGCAATGACCGACTGCCAGCCGAACAGCGCAAAAGTATATATAAAGCTGTCGCCGGCGAGTTCGGCTGGCGACTCTGTTGGGCGGAGCTGGGCTTTAAGTCGACCCAGCGCGACATCGCCCCGTCGGCTTCGGGCGCGCTTCGGCAGAAAGGCGGCGAGGACCAGGAAAAGAGATACCGTGCAGAGGATGCTCAAAAACTCAACGGGGCGGCCCCGCGAGATGCCGACCGCGATTTTGATCCCGCCGAGAATCACGGGCAGGACACCGACCGCGAATGGGATCCAGCGAACCTTCACCGCCGCGGCGGGAGTGACCAGCAACTCGTGTGCGAGCAACGATTCCTCTATTGGGCCGGTGACGGGCTCGAGCCGGCGCGTGAGCGCGGTCACCGCGATTCCGTTCGACCCGGTCGCGAGTTCATAAATATATTTCTCGACCGGATGAAGACTGACCCTCGCCTCCCCGATGGCGATCACCCGTCGCGTGTTCATCACAAGCGTAAGGAGCCCTTGGTGCAGCAGCGAGGCGACGGCGGCACGCGCCACCCCGCGGTGCGCGTCCGCGAGGAACGCGACGGCGTACGGATCGTGCGGCAGCTCGGCCGGCTCTCCACCCGGAACGCGGAGGCGGGATCTCAACCGGAGTGCCGCGAAGAAAAAGAGCGGGCACGTCACTATATAGAATATAAGAAACTCCGGCCCGGTATAATCGAAGATGGATTGACTGCCGCCCCACGAGGCGGAGCAGCCAACGATGGCCCCGCTCGCGAGCAGCGCTGCAGCCAGCCACCAGAGCCGGTTGCGGGCCGTCAGCCTGGGCCCGGTGGAGGGGCCGGTGACACTCGGGTCCGGCCAGAATTCCGGCGGCGCCTGCTCTCCGAAAATTTCCCGGTAGGTGCGCAGCGTCTTTTGATATTGCTGCGCGAACCTCGGCTTCTCCCCGGCTCCGGTGGACGGTTCATGATGGAACCGGCGCCCGAGAAAATTGGGACAGAGGTCCTCCCAATAAGATCGAGTATATAGCAAATGCAGGTGCCAGACCTCATCAATCGCAGGCGAGGGCGTGACGGCATGGCGGGCGACGGCCGCCACCACCAGGAACTTTTTATATTCGACCAACGCGCCACTCGCGTACCCGGCGCTCCAGCGATTTTCCCGCGCGAGCCGCTCGAGGAAGCCGCGCGACTGCGTCTCCGGCTCGACCTCGAATCCGCGCAATTTCTCCCAGAGCTCTTGGGTGGCGGCGTCCATGGCGGGCCCTATTATCAATCCCCGCGGTCCGTGCTTGGCAAATTTATCCTCAGCGCTTCACCGATCCACCCCAGCGTGCCAACCAAAGGCTCAAAAAAACTGGCCCTCGCACCATGAGCCAATCACGGCGTGAATATCGGGTCTGGTTTGCCCTGGCCGTCCTCGCCGGGATGGGTGCGGTGCGCGGGCGGGCCATGGATTCTTATATATACTTCGGTTCGCATCGCGTGGGGCCGGGGGTCGGGTTCTCACTCTCACATTTCGACACCGACACGGGAGTGCTGACGCCTCCGCGCTTCCTGCTCGAGGCGCGCGCCCCGGCATTTTTTCTCATCACCCCGGACGGCGGTCATTTATATACGGTCAACTCCGGCGAACCCGGCGGGCTCGCCGCGTATGCGATCGACCGGAGCACCGGGAACCTGCGCTATATCAACCGCGACCTCGCGGGCGGCGGCGACACGAGTTACATCAGCCTGGATCACACGGGCCGATTCGCATTCGTCGCAAATTATCAAGGCGGCAATCTCGCCGCCTTCGCCCTCCGGCCGGATGGCGGCATCGGTGATTGGACCGCATTCGATCAACACACCGGCCACGGCATCGACCCGCAGCGGCAGACGCACGCCTTCGCCCACTCGATCGTGCCCAGCCCCGACAACCGCTTCGTGCTCGTGGCCGATCTCGGCGTCGACAAGGTATATATATACCGATTCGATGCGACCACCGGCGGCTTGCGACCGGGCACGCCTGCGTTCGTTTCGGTAAAACCGGGCTCGGGTGCGCGACACCTGAAGTTTCACCCAAACGGCCGCTGGGTCTACCTGGTGAACGAGATGGCGAGCACCGTGATCGCGTTTCGCTGGGACGCCGAGAAGGGCACGCTCACGGAATCCCAGAACCTCTCGACGTTGCCCGCGGGTTTTGCCGGCACCAGCGCGGCCGCCGAGATCGAGGTGCATCCAAACGGGCGCTTCCTATATACTTCCAACCGCGGCGACGACAGCCTGGCGGTGTTCGCGATCAACCCGGCCGACGGCCGGCTCTCGCTCGTGCAGCATATATCGAGCGGCGGGAAGACGCCGCGCAATTTCGCCTTCGATCCCACCGCCCAGTGGATCGTCTGCACCAATCACGGCAGCGATAACGCCGTGGTGTTTCGCGTCGACGCGAACACCGGCCAGCTGACGCGGCACGGGCCGCCCGTCGCCGTGCCCAACCCGTTTTGCGAACGCTTCCTGCCCGTTAGCCCGGACTGAGCCCGTCCACCGATATATATTTCGCGTTATATACTGACTGATCGGCGGCGATATACATAATCATATACAAGTTGATGTGCCTCCGCCGGTCCACGCCGGCTACACTCCGAATTAATCCCCATGAACTCCCTCCGACTCGCGTTGCCCGCCCTTCTGGTCTTGTTGCTCGTCGCACCCGCGCGGGCGGCGGCGCCCGCGGATCCGTTTCCCACGATGGCTGCGCACCTCCAGCCGTTCGTCGATCACGGCGAGATTTCCGGAGCGGTCGCCCTCGTCGCGACGAAGGACCGCATTCTGCATCTGTCGGCCGTCGGACGCAGTGACCTGGCTTCGGGCCGCGCGATGCGGACGGATGATATATTCTGGATCGCCTCGATGACGAAGCCGATGACAGCGGTCGCGCTGGCGATGCTGGTGGACGAGCACAAGCTGGGCTTCGACGACCCGGTGGAGAAATATCTCCCGGAGTTTCATGGGCAATGGATGATCGAGGAGCAGGATGCCGGGCGACGGGTGCTCGCAAAGGCATCGCGTCCGATCACGTTGCGGGACCTCGCCACGCACACGAGCGGTCTCGGCGAATATCCCGTGACGTCGCCGCACTGGTCGCTCGCGGAAATGACCGCGATCATCGCGCGCGAGCCACTGCGCTTTCCGCCGGGGAGCAAGTGGAGTTATTCGACGGCGGGCATCGACGCGCTGGGCCGCGTGATCGAAGTGGTCAGCGGCGTGCCGTTCGCGGAGTATATGCAACGCCGGATCTTCGACCCGCTCGGGATGAAGGACACGACGTTCTGGCTCTCGCCGGCGCAGGAGAAGCGCTGGGCGCACAGTTATCGTCCGGGCGCGACCGAGGGAAAACTCGAGGAGGCGACGATTGACTATATGTATGGCGGGGCCGTGACGGATCGCGCGCGTCCGGCGCTCGGCGGAGCGGGGTTGTTTTCCACCGCGGCGGACGTGGCGAAGTTTTATCAAATGCTGCTCAACGGCGGTGTCGCGAACGGCCGCACAATTCTGCAACCCGCGACGATCGCGGAGATGACGCGCAACCAGACGGGCACCCTCAAGGCGCGCCCGGGAATGCCGTGGGGGATCGGCTTTTGCGTGATCGAGGATCCGACGCAGATGGAAGCGAATGTGCATCTTTCACCGGGCACATTCGGCCATGGCGGCGCGTTCGGCACGGCGAGCTGGGCGGATCCGAAGACCGGCCTTATCTATATATTCATGATCCAGCGCGCGAAGATGAAGGTGAACCCCGACAACTCCGACATGCGCCGGGCCTATCAGGACACCATCGCCGCCGGGCTCGCGCACTGAACGCTGTATTCAGATTTCGGATACAACACGATTTACCATGCAGACAAAAAAATCCCTCACCCCGCGCGCGGCCCTGCTGTTGGCCACGCTCCTGCTCGTCACGTCCCGCCTCCCTGCCGCACCCGCGGCCACCGCCGCTTCGTCGTCCCCGCCGGCCGCGGCTACGCCTGCCACCGAGCCGCCGAAGTCCTGGATCGATGAGGACACGGGTCACCGAGTGATTCGCATCACGAACGAGCCGGGCTCAGACAGTTTTTATTTCAACTTCAATGCCTTCACGCCCGACGGGAAGCAGATGATATATACCACGTCGGACGGCAACCTGATGGTGCTGAGGCTGGCGGACTTCTCCGCGCGCGCGCTGGCGGGCGGCATCACGCGGGCGATCGTTGTCGGGCAGAAAACACCGACGATATATTTCACGAAGGAGAACAAGGATTCGTACCACCTCTCGTTGTGGGCGGCGAATATAGACACGGGTGAAATCCGCAAGATCACGGACCTGCCGCGCCGCGGCAGCGTGGTTACGATCAATGCCGACGAGACGCTCGGCGCGGGTTCCTATATCGAGGGCGATGCGGTCGGGCCGGGCGTATATGGTGGCCGCATGGTGCAACAAAACAAGATGGGCGAGAAGAACCTGGGGGAGCCGGAAAACAAGGAGCACAATATGGCGCTGCGGCTCGGGGCGAAGCTGCCGAATACACTTTTCACCGTGAACCTCAAAACGGGCGCGGTCACGAAGTTGATCGAGCACAGCACCGACTGGCTGAACCATTTCCAATTCTCCCCGGCCGATCCCACGCTGCTGATGTATTGTCACGAAGGCTCGTGGCAGCAGGTCGACCGCATCTGGACGATTCGCACCGACGGCTCGCAAAACCAACTCGTGCACCGGCGCACGATGAAGATGGAAATCGCCGGCCACGAGTGGTGGGGCGCCGATGGCGAGACGTTGTGGTATCAGCTGCAGTTCCCGCGCAACGTCCCCGGCTCCGGTTTCATCTCTTCATATAACGTAAAGACCGGCGCCCGGATCTGGTATCACCAGAATCCCGAGGCCGGCTCGATCCATCATAATACATCGCCGGACAGCAAAGTGATCTGCGGTGACGGCAACACGCGGAATCCCTGGATCGTGCTGTGTCATCCGGTGATAAATCCTGACGATCATACCCTCGGGAAGGATTTGATCGACGGCGGCTATGTTACCACCGAGCACCTGGTGAATATGGCAAAGACGTCGGTGCACGGGGCGCAGAATTACCGTCTCGAGCCGAACCCGATGTTCACGCCCGACCAGAAATATGTAATCTTCCGCGCGAACTTCTTCGGTCCCGACTATGCGTTCGCGGTCGAGGTCGCGAAGGCAAAGCCGGGCGAGCTTTGAGGTTAAAGCGAGATTGGGGTTGGAGGTAGGCGACCGTTTTTTCGACCACGGATTTCATCAAGCCTCAGAAGATCTCACCCAATCATATAGCCTAAGACCGTTTTATATCGTTCGATGGTTCGGGTTTGGTGAAATCTTCGGCGTCTTGATGTCATCCGTGGTAAAAAGACGTTTCGATACCTCGAACGTACCATTGTAAAGCGCTGAGGTTGCGGGCCCAAAGCGGGGGGCTGCGTTCATTTTGTTTCGCTTCGCTCGACAACGCCGATCCCCTCGCCAGACTTGTCGGAGTCGGGCGCGCGGGGTGCGCGTCTCGGCCGCAGCCCCATGCCCTCCACCACCGCCACCGTTTCGCCGGTTCCCGGAAGATTTCTCGATCTGCGGGCGGCAGTCATCAGCGGGATCATCGGCAGTCTCGTTTTCCAGGTTCTCGAAATCATCCTGATCCCGCTCGCCGGCGGCGGTGAACCGTGGGGCCCCGCCCGCATGATCGCGGCGATGGTGCTCGGGCCCCGCGTGCTGCCGCCACCGGCCACGTTCGATGCGCCCATCGTGCTCGTCGCGCTGATCGTCGATATCGTCCTCGCCATCATTTATGCCGCGATCATCGGCACCCTCGTTCACCGCTGGCCCCGATCGACGGCCATCATTGTCGGAGCGGTCTTTGGCGCGCTTCTCTATGGAGTGAATTTTTATATATTCACCGCGATTTTCCCTTGGTTTGTCATGGGCCGGAATTTCGTCACGCTCTTCACGCATATCGTCTTCAGCGTGACCGTCGTATTCTTATATCTCCGGTTATCGCGCCGCCCCGCGGCTTGAAGCGCACGCGCCGGGCACGGGGCACTCCGCCCGCACGCCGCTGCGCGCGCGACGGTCCGATTTAAAAAGGTTCGTTTTCAGGGCGCGCGGGCGTGAGTATATACACATGCGTTTTGCCCTGTTATTAGTTCTCGCGGTGTGCACGGGACACCTGGTGGCCGCGACGGATTATCATCAATCGCTCGCGGGCACGTGGCGGTTCGCGCTCGATCCCAGTGCGGAGCAGCGCGAGCCGACACTGCTCACCGCGGCGAAACTCCCGCCCGGCGCCGGCATCGCCGAGGCTTGGTATAGACGCGACCTCGCGGACAAAATCGAACTGCCCGGAATTCTCCAGGCGCAGGGTTTCGGGAATGATATAAGTCCCGCGACACCCTGGGTGCTCACGCTGGGCGACGCCTGGTGGAAACTGCAGCCCGAGGCCCTCCGCGAAAAATTTTCGCAGCCGGGAAAAGTGGAGGTCCCTTTTCTCTCTCAACCGCCGAAGCATTATCTCGGCGTCGCCTGGTACCAGCGGGACATCGATATTCCTGCCACATGGACTGGCCGGCGCATCAGCCTGCTGCTCGAGCGCGCGCACTGGGAGACCACGGTCTGGCTCGATGATAAAGCGTTTGCACCGCAGGCGAGCCTCGTCGCCCCTCACCTCACCGACCTCGGGATCGTTGCACCCGGCCGGCACCGGCTGACCATTCGCGTCGACAACCGCCGCATCGTGGCCGATCCCGTCAACAACGTGCACGGCGACGACAGCCATAGCACCTCCGACGCGCTCGGTGCCACGTGGAACGGCATCGTGGGCCGCATCGAGCTGAACGCGACCACGCCAGTATATATTGAGGACGCAGAGGCGTTCCCGCACGTGGCGACGAAGTCGGTTCATATATTAGTACATATCGCAAACGCGGGCGGACATCCCGGCGCCGGCCAGCTGACCATTGGCAAACTCGTGGTGCCGGTCACTTGGCGCGCCGATGGCGGCGAGGCTGAACTCGATGCGTCGCTCGGCGAGGGCGCGCAGAGCTGGGATGAGTTTCACCCGACACTGCAGCATATAGCGCTGCGTTTGTCGGGCGGCGGCGCGGACGACACGAAGAATGTCGCGTTCGGCATGCGGGAAATTACGGCGCGGGGAAAGGACCTCGTGCTGAACGGCCGCGTGATCAACCTGCGACTGACGCATTCCGGCGGGGACTTTCCGCTCACCGGGTATCCAGCAATGGATACAGCCGCCTGGAAAAAAATCATCCGCGTCTGCCAGGAATATGGTTTGAACGGCATGCGTTTCCATTCGTGGTGTCCGCCCGAGGCGGCGTTCACGGCGGCGGACGAGATGGGGTTTTATCTGCAGCCGGAATGCGGCCTCTGGAGCCCTTTCAGCCCGGGCAGTGTATATACCGGGTGGCTCGAGGAAGAGACGGCTCGAATGCTCAAGGCGTTCGGTAATCATCCGTCGTTCCTGCTGCTGTCGCCGAGCAACGAACCGGGTGGGCATTACCAGCAGGTCACGCCGGCGTGGGCCGCGGCTTGGTATAAGAAGGACAATCGCCGGCTCTATTCGGCGGGCACGGGCTGGTCGGATCCGGCGCAGGTGACCGGCGGCGCGCAATATGCCGCGCTCGTGCGCTACGGCGGCGGCGAGTTGCGCAATATCACCGGATGGTTTGGCCACGATTTTCGCAAGGCGCTCGAGACGACCACGATCCCCGTGCTCGCGCACGAGGTCGGCCAATGGTGCGCGTATCCGGATTTCGACGTGATCAAGGAATTCACCGGCTATCTGCGGCCGAGCAATTATGATATATTCAAGGAAATCGCCGCGGAGACCGGCGTGCTGGAATATAATCATGCCCTCGCGAAGGCGTCCGGTCGTTTTCAGGTCGCCTGCTATAAGGAGGAGATCGAGGCCAACCTGCGTACGCCCGAGCTGGCGGGATATCAACTGCTCGACCTGCACGATTACCTCGGGCAGGGCACCGCGCTGATCGGGGTGGTCGACGCGTTCTGGAAGCCGAAATCGTATGTGACCGCTGCGGAGTTTCGCCGCTTCAACCAGACGACGGTCCCGCTCGCGCGCCTGGAGCGTCGAGTATATACGACGGCGGACACGCTGACAGCCCCGGTGGAGTTATATCATTTCGCCGAGAGGCCCCTCGTCGGAGTCACACCCTATTGGAAAGTGATTTCCGCCACGGGGCATACCGAGGTGGAGGGCACGTGGCCCGCGCGCGACCTTCCGGTGGGAAAGAATATACCGTTGGGCGACATCAGCGTGGCCCTCGAAAAACTTCCCGCGCCCCAGGCGTACCGGCTTGTCGTGGGACTGAAGAACCAGCGCGTGGAAAACGATTGGAATTTTTGGGTATATCCGCCGGCTGCGTCGGAACCCGCGCCGGCGGAGGTGCTTGTGACGAGCGATTGGACCGCGGCCGCCGAGCGGCTCGCCGCCGGTGGGAAAGTGTTGTTCGTGCCGACCGCGAAGGAGCTCGATCCGAGCCGCAGCCCGCCGCTGAAGCCGGTGCCGGTTTTCTGGAATATACAAATGACCGTGCGGCCGCCGCGGAATCCAGCGCCTCGCTTTGACGCGATGCTCGGCTTGCTGTGCGACGAGAAACATCCGGCGCTCGCGGCGTTTCCGACGGAGGCGAGCTGCGATTGGCAATGGACGCCTCTGATCAACAACGTGCGCTCGGTGAATCTCACGGGTGCGCCGGCGAATTTGAAGCCGATCGTGTCGGCGATCGATGACTGGAACCGCAACTGGCGCCTCGGCGTCATCTTCGAATGTCAGGTCGGCCCGGGGAAACTTCTAGTGTCCGCGATCGACGTAAATGCGCCGGCCCCAGATGCGGGGCTCGCGTCGCTCCGACGCTCGCTGTTGAACTATATGGCGACTCCGGGCTTCAAGCCCACGGCGACGCTGACAGCCGATGCGGCCCGGCAGCTCTGGCCGGGGCCGGGCCATTTTGCGGAGCCCACGGCCGCGCCGCGCGCACTCGATCCCGACCTCGATGACGGCAGCGGTCGGGCCGGGCGGACGAAGAAGAGCTGAGGTGCATGGACCGCGATCGGCCCTGTATACAGCGATATGATTCGAACCTCGAGCGACACCTCGGGCCACGAGAGCTTGGCCGTCTGTCCAGACCAAGGGGGCTTGCGGGCGCGGGCGCCTGCACCCGACGTATATGAAAGCATAGTTTTTGATATACACTGATCGGCACGATCACCCCTTCCCGCGCCGGCGGCGACAGCGACCGCGCAGGCCAGAGATTGCCAACCCCCACTTTTCCCCGATGAATATATTCCCGCGACTCGTCCGCCTCTTTATACTTGGGACCGGTCTGTCCCTGACGCTCCGCGCCGAGGTGCAGCTCGCGAGTCCCTTCACGGATCACCTCGTTCTCCAGCGGGAGCTGCCGGTTCCCGTGTGGGGCACCGCGGCGCCGGGAGAGAGCGTCACCGTGAATTCGCCGGTCAGGAAAAGCAGAGCACGGCCGGGGCGGATGGCCACTGGAGCGTGACGCTCGCGCCCCTGGTGGCGTCGGCGGAGGCGCGCGTGATGACGGTGACCGGCTCGAAGACGGCAGCGCCGGTGAATTTGGGAGATATATTAGTCGGCGAGGTGTGGCTGTGCTCGGGGCAGTCGAATATGGACTTCAGCGTCGCGAAGACGGAGAAGTTTTATTTCGCCGGTGTAAACAATGAGGCCGCCGAGGTGGCCGCGGCCAATTATCCGCAGATCCGGGAGTTTCGCGGTGAGCCGATCCGGGCGGTGCAGCCAGCGGCACGCGTGCCCGGCACATGGAAAATCTGCACGCCGGAGAACGTGCGCGAATTTTCGGCGATCGGATATTTTTTCGCGCGCGATCTCCAGCGGGCGCTTCATATACCGATCGGGATCGTGACGCTCACCTACGGAGCGAGCACCGCGCAGGCGTGGATCCAGCGCGCCGCGATCGCGGCTGACCCGCGACTCGCGCCCGCGCTGACCGAATTCGATGCGAAGGTGCGGGCGTATATACCGCCGACGCCCGAGGAGCAGGCGACGTGGAAAAAAGCGGCCGACGCGGCGAAGGCGGCCGGGCAGCGGGCGCCCCGCGCGCCGAAACCGAACCCGGTGCAGGACCAGCACAACCCGACCGTTCTATATAACGGCATGATCGCGCCGTTTGTTCCCTTCGCCGTGCGCGGCGTGCTCTGGTACCAGGGCGAGTCAATCACGGGCGACCACGCGCTGTTTCCGCTGTGGAACGAAACGCTGATCAAGGATTGGCGCCACCTTTGGGGCCGCGAGTTGCCGTTTTATTTCTGCCAGCTCGCCGCGCTCGACAATAATAGCAACTCACCCGCCGTCCGCGCGATGCAGGCCGAGGCCCTGCGCCTGCCGGGCACAGCCATGGCGGTGACGATTGATATCGGAGATGAGAAGAACGTGCATCCGAAGGACAAGCAGGACGTCGGTGACCGGCTGTGCCGGATCGCGCTCGCAAAAACCTATGGCAAGAAAATCGAGTATTCCGGGCCCGAATATATAGGCGTGGAGCGCGCCGGCGCGGCGCTGCGGCTGAAGTTCGCCCACGCGAAGGGCGGGCTCGTCGCGCGCGGCGGCCCGCTGCAGCGCTTTGAAGTCGAAGATGCGGAGGGAAAATTCGTGCCGGCGGACGCGAAGATTGCGGGCGACACCGTCATCGTCAGCGCAGCGGGGGTTGCCGATCCGAAGGCAGCGCGCTACGCGTGGGCGAACTATCCGATCGGCTGCAATCTATATAACCAGGACGGATTGCCCGCTGCGCCGTTTGAGACGCAGGAACTCCCGGCCAAAAAATAGCCGTCTGTTCTCGATTCGGGACCGATGCCCGAGAACCCGGCCCGGTGGTTGGCCAGCCGCCGCAATCTGACGGTCCGGAAAAATCCCCGCACCGCGGCGGGGTGGCACTGCGTCAGGAGAACAGCCGCGTGCACCACGCCGCGGACCGCTTCGTTTTGCCTCCCTCAACCCCCATGCTCCTGCGCCTCCCCGTGTGCCGTCTCGTAATTGTCCCCGTTCTATTGCTTGTGGCCCTCGGAGCCCGGCCATTGCACGCCGCCGACGCCGTGCAGCTCGAGATGAACGGAGCGGCCGCGAAGCCCGGCGATTTCAAACCTGCCGAGGTCCAGCAACTTGTCGTGAGCAACGGGCTGCTCAGCGTCGCCTTCGGCCGCGATGCGATTGGGGACTTCAGCGTCACGTCGGTCGTGAAGAACGGGACGGAGCTCGCGCATAATCTCCACGGGATCGAGCCGCGCGACGTCGATCGCAGCCGCACCTTTTATTTGGATTACGGCGCCGGGCGCGGTCACCTCGTCGCCGACACGGTGCGCGTGGTAAAAAATACCCCCGAGCTGGCGCATTTCGCCGTCATCGACTCCCACAGCCCGGTGAAGCTCGAGCATCACTTTGTGATGCGTCGCGGGGTCAGCGGTATATATGGTTATGTGATCATTCATACATCGCCCACGGCGGGTCCGCGCGGTGGCGGCGGCGAGATGCGCACGATGTATCGTTTTGATCGCGACATCCTCGACTGGGCCTGGACGGCGGAGCGCACGGGCCAGCAGCCGAAATATGCCGATCTCGTGAAGCTGCCGAACCTGCAGGACGAAACCTGGCGCCTGCCCGACGGCAGTATATACGAGAAATATGATTATTGCGCCTACTATTCCGAGTCGCCGATGTGGGGTCACTACGGTCACGGCTTCGGCGTCTTCTTTATCCCGGCGAGTTATGAGTCGTACGCCGGCGGCCCGCTGCGGCAGGAGCTGATCGTCCACCAGGATGCCCTGGTGCTCAATTATATAGGCGGTGGCCATTTCGATGGTGGCGGCACCGCGGCCGGGCTCAACGGCGAGAAGATCCACGGACCGTGGCTGCTCTACTTCACGACCGCGAAAACGCCAGCGGCCATCATCGATGACGCGAAACACCAAGCCACGATCGAGCGGAATAGCTGGCCCTATACGTGGATGGAAGAGCCGCTGTATCCGCTGGCGCGCACGAAGGTCACCGGCCAGCTGCACGTCGCGGACGGGCGCTCGCCGGCGGGAGCCTGGGTCGTGCTGGGCCAGGCCGGCGGCAATGTATACCGGATGAGCGGCGACTATATATTCTCGACGCGCGCCGACGCCGCGGGGAATTTCACACTGCCGCATGTGCGGCCCGGGAAATATAGTCTCTATGCGTGGGCGACGGACGGATCGATCGTGCAGCAACTGCAGCAGGACGACGTCGCGATCGCCGGCGCCACCGTGAATCTCGGGACCGTCACCTGGACACCGACGCACCACGAGCACCTGTTGTGGCAGATCGGGAAATCCGACCGCATGGCCGGCGAATATAAATTCGGCAACGAGCCGAGAAATTTGAAGTGGATCAGCCTCGTTCCCGAAAATCTCACTTATACAATCGGGCAGAGCCATGAGGGGAACGACTGGTATTTTGCCCAAGGGAAAGTGGGCAACTGGGATGTGAACTTCACCGTGCCGGCGGGCCAGCCGACGCCCGCGCGGGGATTTCTCACCGTGGCAATCGCGGGCGGAGGACAGTGCACCGTGACGATCTCCGTGAACGGCCACGACGTGAAAACTCTGACGCCGCCGAACGATGCCTCGACATATCGCTCCGCACTGCGGAGCGCGCGCTATATGGTCGAAGAGATTCCCTTCGCGGGTGAATTTCTGCATCCCGGTGCGAACACGGTGCGTTTCGCGATGACCGCGGCCGCGCCCCGGCACGGAATCATGTATGATACCATCCTGCTCGAGACCAACTAGCCGAGGTGAAGCCCCGGCGTTCCGACGCCGGGCTTGGCCCGGTCGTTCCCGGCGCCGGCAATTCGAGGCCATGCAGGATGCCGCGACACTGCTCGTGAAGTTTTCCCCGACAAACCGCGCGGGCTCCACGCACCTTTTCCGGAAATCCAGCGCTGTCAGCTTATATCCATGAATATATATCTCGCGATCGCGGCGCTCGGCGTCGTTTCCTATAGCGTCGCCGCGCCCGAGCAGCCGTGGCAGGCCCTGACCGATCCCACGCCGCAGGAAGCCGCGGCTTTGTTTGCGGCGCCGCCGCCGGAATATAGTGCGCAGTTCACCTGGGGCTGGGGCGGGCCGGTGGATCGCGAGGTCATCGCGCGCGACCTCGACGGCATGAAGGCGCTCGGCGTCAGCGCGGCAGCGATCGAGCCGAAAGCTGGCATGAAGGCGCCGTATCTGAGCCCGGGATATTTCGACCTCGTGAAAGTCGCAGTCGAGGAAGCAAAAAAACGCGATATGCGACTTTGGTTCATGGATGACGGAGACTATCCGTCGGGCCTCGCCGGCGGGAAGTTCACGAGGGAAAAGCCGGAATATAGAATGATGGTGTTGAGCGCGGCCGCCCCCGTGGCCGTCGCGGCCGGCGAGAAATTTTCGCGGGACGTGGGCCCGGACGTGGTGACGGTGTCGGCCACTAATCAGGAGAGCGGCGCCGTGCGGCTGCTCGAGGCCAACAACGGGCACGTTGACTGGACAGCTCCCGCGGGCACGTGGGACGTCAGTATCGTCAATCATATATATCGAACGTTGCCGACCCGCTCTGCGAATTCGCCGAGTGGCGCGAAGGACACGTCGCAGTCGCTGATGGATTATCTCGATCCGCGGGCGACGGACCTGTTTCGCCAGTGGACGTTCGAGGAATATCAGCAGGCCGTGGGTGATGAGTTCGGCAAGACGGTGCTGGGATTTCGTGGGGACGAGCCGGCGTTTGTGGCGAATCCTTGGACGCCCCGGCTTCTCGAGGAATTCCAGCGGCGCAAGGGATATGATCTGCGCCCGTATCTCGCGGCGATCGCGAGCGGGCCGGCGCCGCGGAATATGAACCTGACGCCGCTGCAGCGCCGCGCCTACGCGGATTATTGCGATGTATGGTCGGACCTATATCGCGACAGCTATTTCAGCATGGAGGCGGCGTGGTGCGGCCAGCACGGCATGGAGATGCAGCTTCATATAGAGCACGAGGAGATCCTGCCGCAGCTCGCGAACATGGACGGCGATTACTTCAAGGATTTCCGCAATATACAAATGCCGGGAATCGATATCATCTGGCACCAGATCTGGATGGATAATCCCGCCGATTTTCCGAAGCTCGCCTCCTCGGCGGCGCATCTCTTCGGCCACCCGCGCGCAATGTGCGAGGCGTTCGCGGCCTATCAGCCCGCACCGGATGTCGACCAGGCCCGCTGGCTGCTCGATTTTTTAATGACGCGCGGCATCAGTCATTTTGAATATATGTTCTGGGCCGCGTCAGTGCCGCGGGGAACGGCGCCGGATGGCGGTCCACCGCCCGTCGGGCAACGCGCCGGTGATAGCGCGGGGGCACGCACGGGCGCGAATCGCGCGTCCGGCACCGCCGCGGCCGGCGCGCCCGGCCGCCCGGCCGCGGGTGCGAGTGGAAATGGCGCAGCGGCCGGGCGCAGCAGCGCCGTGGCCGGATTTCGACCGGGTGGTGGCACGCGTTATTATAAGGACGCCAAATTTCCCGCGCTCGCGGCCTATGTGAACCGGCTGAGTTATCTGCTCGGCGCGGGGCGGCCGGCGGCGCAGATCGGATTGTATATACCGACTTCGAGCTACTGGTACGCGGATGCGCCGACAGCGCAGCAGCTCGACGACAGCCTGCTCGCGATCGCGCATGGGCTGCTGGAGCACCAGCGTGATTTTGACTATATCGACGAGCAGGCGCTGACGACGGTGTTGAAGCCGCAGGGCAGCACATTGGTCAACCTGAGTGGCCAGGGCTACACCGCGATCATCGTGCCACCTTCGCTGTTCATCTCGCGGCGGGCGCTCGATCGGCTCGAGAAGTTCGCGAAGGCCGGCGGCCGCGTTATATTCATCGGCGAAAAGCCGCCAATCGTGACCGAGCGCAATTTCCTGAGCGCGACGGCCCCGGCCAAGATCGCGTGGGCGACGTTTCAAGAGCCCACGGCGACGCTGACCCCGGAGGTGCTGGCGCACCTGCCTGAGGCTGACGTCGCCCTCGAGTCCGCGGCCCCGCTCGTTTCCTATAACCACCGCCGGCTGCATGGCGCGGATATATACTTTGTCTTCAACTCCGGAGAAGCCGCGGTCCGCCCGAAATTCACGCTCTCCGGCAGCGGCGCCGCGCAACTCTGGGACGCGGCAACGGGCGCGATTTCCGAGATGCCGGGAGCGACTTCCGCGGCAGGACACACCACGTTCACGATCGACCTGCCTCCATGGAGCACGAAGCTCGTGGTGCTCGGCGGATCACTGCCATCCGCCACGCCGGGAAATAAACTCGCCGCCCTTTCAAATTAATGAACTCACATCGTCCGACGCTCGCCGCCTTTATATTTCTCATCGCCGCCGTTGCCAGTGAGGCGAAGAGCTGGTCCGTCGCCGACCACGGCGCCGTGGGTGACGGCAAGGCCGTCAACACGAAGGCCATTCAAGCGACGATCGACGCCTGTGCGAAAGATGGCGGTGGCACCGTGGTGATTCCGCGCGGGACGTTTCTGACGGGCGCCTTGTTTTTCAAACCCGGCGTGAGCCTGGAAGTGGCTCGGGAAGCCGTTTTGAAGGGCACGATCAATCTCGATGATTATCCAATGGTGAAGACGCGCTGGGAGGGGACGGACCGGGAGTGGACTTCGGCGCTGCTCAATTTCTTCGACATGAAGAATTTTTCGATTTCCGGCGAAGGGCTGATCAATGGCTCGGGAACGGAATTTCCGCGCATCCAGCGGCCGCCGGCCGGTGCGCGAGGCACAACGGAGAACACCAGCGGCGGCCGGGGGAACTCGGCGGGCGGGTTCGGCGGCGGTGGCGGCGGTGGCCGTGGTGGTGCGGGCGGGGGCGGCGGCGGAGCTGGGATCGGCGCCGGCGGCCGGGATCCTGGCGCGATGAACGCACGCGGCTCGCAGAATAACCGGGACACCATCAGCGGCGAAAGCGGCAACGGAACGAACGGCCCCCGGCGAGGCCGCCCGCGCCTGATCGCGATCCAGAATTGCGAGCACGTCCGCGTCTCCGGACTGCACCTGCAGGACCAGGCCTCGTGGTGCCTCTTTATGGTATATTCGACCGACGTTCTCGCAGAAAATCTTAACATCCGCGCGGAGCATCATATACCGAGTTCCGACGGCATTGATATAGACTCCTGCAACCACGTCCACGTCATCGGCTGCGACATCGACGTGAACGACGACTGTATATCCATCAAGTCGGGCAAGGACGAGGAGGGCCGTCGGGTCAACCGACCCGCCGAAAATATACTGATCGAGAAGACGCGCTTCGGCTACGGGCACGGCGGTGTCGCGATGGGCAGCGAGGTTTCCGGTGGCATCCGGCATGTCGAGGTCCGCGACTGCGTGGTCGACGACGACAACTGGGCGCCAATTCGCTTCAAGTCGCAGCCGCCCCGCGGTGGCGTCGTCGAGGACATAGTATATCGCAATATCGACATCCACCAGGCGCGGGAAGCCGTCGTGTTCGATCTCGCGTGGCGGATGGTGGGCCCGGCGCTGCCGCCGGCACCGCATCTTACGGACGTGCGTGGCGTGAAGCTCATCAATGTCAGCGGCAAGGTGAAATCCGCCGGCTCGATCATCGGCCTCGCCGGCGGCGAGATTGAGGACGTGACCTTTGAGAACTGCCACCTCGAGGCCGAGACCGGGCTGAAGGTCGCGCATATCCAAAAACTGGATACCAGCGGCCTGACCCTCGTCGTCGCGACTGGCGAGGCGATCATCCGGAAATAATAATCCGCACGACGAGGCGACGCGGCAGAAGCGACGCGTTTACCTCAATGCTTGACTGGTGAACCGCGCCGCTGCACGGGCGGCGGAATGAGGTCGGATCCCAGTGGGTCAGTGCAGGCTGAACCGCCGGGCGCGCCGCGCCGCTGAACACAAGGCCAGGGCGTATCCGCTATTCGGATACACCCGGCCGCGCAGTTGGTGGGCGGTGGACGCCCTACGCCGTGACGGTCACGACGCGGTTCTCGTGCAGCGACTGCGTGGCGGCCAGCGCGATCTTCTGCGCGGCGATGCCATCGTCGCAGGTGATCGGGGGTTGCCGGCCCTGCAAGACGTTCTGCACGAAATTCTGCAGTTGTACTATATAGGCGTTTTCGAAGCGCTCGTAGAAGCCAGGGATGGTATCGTGCGAGACGGTGTCCTTTTTCATCACGAGGATCTGCGTCTCCCGATCATACCCGATCTGGATCGTGCCCTCGGTCCCGACGATCTCGGTATATATTCCATAACCATATACGCCGTTGCGGCTGAGGCTGACCATGCCGATGCAGCCGTTGGCAAACGTCATGTTCGTGATGGAATTGTCGACGTCGCCGATGCCCTTCATCTCGGGGTACGCGAGGACGCCGCCGGTGCTATAGACACTCGTCACGTCGCCCATATACCAGCGCGCAAGGTCGAAATCGTGGATGCCCATATCGATGAACAATCCGCCGCTATTCTCCGGGCGCAGATAATCCAAGGGTGGCCGCTCCTTGTCCTTCGAGGTCGATTTGAACGTGCAGAGTTTTCCGATGGCGCCGGCGTCTATATGCTTTTTCGCTGCGGCGTAGGCGGCGTCGAAGCGGCGCATGAACCCGAGTTGGAAAAACGAGCCGCTCGAGGCGACGGCGGCCTTCATCGCCTCGGCGTCGGAAAGCGCGAGCGACAGCGGCTTCTCGCAGAATACCGCTTTGCCGGCGCGCAGCGCGGCCACGACGACGTCGCGGTGCAGCTTGGTCGGCGTCATCACGACGACGGCGTCGACGTTTTTGTCGGCCACGAGGTCGTGAAAATCCGGGTACGCGTGGGCTGCGCCGAACTCGGCGCGCACCGCCTCGGCGACATCGCTGCGGACGTCGGAGACGGCGTAGAGAGCGGCGCCGGGAATGCGCGCGGCGAGATAACGGGCGTACGCCTGGCCCATCCGGCCAAGCCCCACCAGACCGACATTAAGCTTTGATTTCATAGAGGAGAAAGTTTCCGAGCGGCGCTATTTAATCAGCTCGAGCGGGACGGGAACGAAGGTCGGGACCGTCTCACCGTCGAGGATGCGACGGGCATTCTCGACGGCGACCGCGCCCATTTTGGCGGGAAACTGCGCGACGGTTGCGGACATGGTACCCTTCTTGATCGCCTCGCGCGCCTCCGGCTGGGCGTCAAATCCCACCACGACGATCTTGCCGGTCCGCCCGGCGGCCGCGATCGCCTCGGTGGCTCCGAGCGCCATGAGGTCACTGCACGCAAACACCGCATTCACGTCCGGGTGCGCCTGAAGTATATTCTGAAAAACATTATATCCCTGGTCGCGTTCCCAATTCGCCGGCTGGCTCGCGACGACCTTGATGCCCGGAGCTTTCGCGATCGATTCATGAAAACCGCGGAGCCGCGCATCGCCCGTCTCGTGTCCGGGGATGCCCTCTAGAATCGCAACGTTGCCGTGGCCCCCGAGTTTTTCCACGAGGAAGGTGCCCGCCGTTTTTCCGCCGTCGTAATTATCCGATCCGATGAACAGGGCGGTTTTGCCGCCCGCGGCCGCAAGGGCTTTTTCGTCGACGCGCGTATCAATGATGATGACGGGGATACCGGCCTTGTTGGCTTTGACGATGACGGGGACAATTTCGCGTGAGCCGCTGGGCGCGATACAAAGCGCGCTGACTTTCCGCTCGATGAGATTTTCGATGATCTGCATCTGGCGCTCGACATCCACCTCGCGATCGGCGGCCTGCACGATGAGATCGACGTTGGCTTTTTTCGCGGCCTCTTCCGCGCCCTTCTGCATTTCGATGAAGAACGGATTATTCAGCGTCTTCATGACGAAGGCCACGGTCGGCCGCCCGCCACCGGCGGCGCCCGGGGCGGCCGCGCTGGATTTATCACCGCGGTTGCAGCCAGCCACCAGAGCGAGTCCCGCGGCGGTGAGGGTTAATATACGAGCAATATACTTCATAGGGGTAAACGGATCGCAGTTATTTCTTGGGCTTGAAGGCCATGTCCATGAGGACGGCGAGGATGATGACGGCGCCGATGACGAGTTGCTGGACGAAGGACGAAACGCTGAGGAGATTCAGGCCGTTGCGCAGGACGCCCATGATGAGGGCGCCGATCAACGTGCCGATCACGCTGCCCTGCCCGCCCATGAGGCTCGTGCCGCCGATGACCGTCGCCGCGATCGCATCGAGTTCATAATTGATGCCGGCGATGGGCTGCGCGGAATTAAGGCGCGCCGTGAGCACGAAGGCACCGAGCGCGCTGAGCAGGCCGCTGAGACCATATACGGCCGTTTTATGAAAACGCACGTTCACGCCCGAGAGCAGTGCCGCCTCCTCGTTGCCGCCGATCGCGAATATATAGCGTCCGAAGCGAGTCCGACGCAGGGCGAAGTGCGCGACTATATACACGAGGACCATCAGCAGCACGGGGGCCGGCACGAACGCGATCTCGCCCGTGGCGACCCACCGCAGGCTTTCCGGAAAGCCGGAGATGGGGCGGCCGTCAGTATATAGCAGGGCGGCGCCGCGCGCGACGCTCATCATCCCGAGGGTGGCGATGAAGGGTGGCAGGCGGCCGAGCGTGATGAGCAGGCCGTTGACGAGGCCGCAGGCGAGGCCCACCGCGAGACCGCCGAGCAACGCGACCGGCAATGGCACCCCACGCTGGATGAGGCCCGCGAGGACCACGCCCGAAAAAGCGACGATCGAGCCGACCGAGAGATCGATGCCGCCGCTGATGATGACGAACGTGAGCCCGACGGCGATGATCGCGTTGATCGCGGTCTGCTGGGCAACATTGAGGAGATTCGAGACCGTCAGGAAATGCGGCGTGAGGATCCAGAGGACGATCCCGAGCCCGATGAGGCCCGCGAGCGTGCCAAACTGACGGGCGGAGTAGCGCAGGACGCGAGACGCAGTCATCGGGCGTTCAATTCCGACCGAGTGCGGCCGCGAGAAGTTTTTCGGGCGTGGCCTCCGTGGCGGAGAATTCCCCGGCGATGCGACCCTCGTGCATCACGAGGATGCGGTCGCTCATCCCGAGCACCTCCGGGAGTTCCGACGAGATCATGAGGATGCCAGCGCCGCGGGCGGCGAGCTGGTTCATCAATTCATATATCTCAACCTTCGCGCCGACATCGATGCCGCGCGTGGGCTCGTCGAAGATTAATATATCGGCCTCGGTGGTGAGCCATTTTCCGAGCACGACCTTTTGCTGGTTGCCGCCGCTGAGGTTTCCGACGCGCTGATGCGGTCCCGGCGTCTTGATCCGCAGCTCGCGAATGCGCTGGGCCGTCACCCCGGTCTCGCGCGCGGGCTCCATCACGCCGAGCCGGGACAATTTATCCACGCTGGGCAGGCACACGTTTTCCTGCACGGTGAGCCCGAGAATGAGACCCTGGTGCTTGCGATCCTCGGTGAGAAATCCGAGGCCGAGATCGATCGCCGCGCGGGGCGACGAAATTTTGCGCTCCTGCCCGTGCACCAAGACGCGTCCGCCCGCGATGCGATCGGCGCCGAAGATCGCGCGCGCCAGTTCCGTACGTCCCGAGCCCATCAGGCCGGCGACACCGAGAACTTCGCCCCGGTGCAACGAGAAGCTCAACGGGTGTTTGCCGCCGACGCAGCGGAGTTGATCGACGCGCAGCACCTCGGCGCCGATGGGCGCTTTCTTTTTTGGAAATTGCTCGCGGAGTTCGCGGCCGACCATCAGCCGCACGAGTTCGTCCATCGTGGTGTCCGCGATGCGACGCGTTCCCACGTGGCGCCCATCGCGCAGCACCGTCACGCAGTCGCCGAGGGCGAACAGTTCCTCCATCCGATGTGATATATATACCAGCGCAACGCCCCGCGCGCGCAGCCGTGCGATCGTGGCGAATAATTCCTTCGTCTCGGACGCGGTGAGCGCGGAGGTGGGCTCGTCCATGATGAGGACGCGCGCATTGAGAGAAAGCGCCTTGGCGACCTCGACCATCTGGCGCTGGGCGACGCTGAGCCGGCTCACGGTGGTGCCTGCGTCGATGTTGACCCCGAGTTCGTCTATAATCTTTTGCGCAGCCTCGAGCAGCCGCCGCTGGTCAATCACCCCGGGGACGAGCGCCGGCTCGCGCGCGAGATATATATTCTCGGCAGCGGAAAGGTGCGGCACGAGGTTCAGCTCCTGATATATGATCCCGATCCCGAGTTCCTGCGCATGGCGCGGGCCGCGGATTTCAACGGGGTGGTCGTCGAGCCGGATCTCGCCGGCGTCAGCCCGCACGGCCCCGCTGATCGTCTTCATCAGCGTGGATTTCCCGGCGCCATTCTCGCCCAGAATGACATGAACCTCGCCACTGTATATATCGAGGTCGACGCCGGCCAAGGCGATGACACCGGGAAACCGTTTCTCGATGCCGCGCAGGCGCAGCACGGGCGGGGCCGGCGGAGTCATCGAGGGAAATATACTAATATATACATTGGGATCCCGCGCGCCGGCTGCCGATTATCCCGGCAGACGCGTCGCAGACGTCCGGCGGAGCGTCGTCACCCAGCGCAGCCGGGCGGGGGCGTGGTGCAGTGAGGCGAGAGCGTCTCGGCAGCTGGCCGGAGTCGTGAAGAGGCACGGGAAGGATTTCATGGGTGGGGTAATCCCGGCGGGCGCCTCCCGGCGCGAACCGCCAAGCGGCGACAGCTTTAATGTAATGTCATGAGAACGTTTACATTTCTAGGGCTTGGCAAGGCGAAAAGGACAAACCGACGATTCAGGTCGACTGGCGAATGACCAGTTCCGGGAGGAGCCGGACGACGACGGGCGGGCGGTTCGGTTCGCCGATGCGTTTGAGCAAAAGCTCCATGGCCTGGCGTCCCACTTCATACGCGGGCTGGCGGACCACCGTCGGCGGCGGGTCGAGGGCCTCGGCCCAAGGCAGGTCGTCGAACCCGACGATGGCGACGTCCTTCGGCACGCGCAATTTTCTTTGGTGCAGCGCGGAAAGCGCGCCGACGGTCATGAGGTTGTTACAGACGAACAACGCAGTCGGCGGCCGGCGCAGATCCAGGAGCTGGTTGGCGAGAACGCGGCCGCTCTCCTGCCGAAAATCGCCGGCTCGCATCAGGTCCATGCGGGGGTTGACTCCGCCCGCCGCCAACGCGTCGAGGTACCCGCGCCGACGCTCGCGGCTGGTCGAAACTTCCGCACGACCCTCGATAAGGCCGATGTGGCGGTGGCCCTTTTTCAAGAGATGCGTCACTCCTTCGAAAGCGCCACGGTAGTTGTCTACCTCGACGAGATCGGTCTGCACCCGCGCCAGGCTGCGGTCCACGCAGACGACCGGCATGCCCGTTTTGACCAATTCGAGCACGGCCGAATCCGTCTCGTCGAAGGGCGGCAGGACGATGCCGTCGACGGATTCAGAGCGCATGACATCCAAATAGAAACCTTCCTTCTCCGGGCTCTCGTCGGAATTACAGAGGAGCAACGCATACTCTGCCGCGTAAGCCGCGTCTTCGACGCCGCGAGCGACCTCAGTATAAAACGGGTTGAGTATATCCGGAATAATCAGGCCCACGAGGTGCGCGCGGCCGCTTTTCATCCGTAGACGGCGGGCGACGCGACTCGGCCGGTAGCCGAGGTCCCGCAACGCCTGCTCCACGATCATCCGCGTTTCGGGCACGACCTTGTCCGATTTGTTCAGGACGCGCGAGACCGTCGCAATCGAGACATTTGCCCGGAGGGCGACCTCTTGGAGACTGGCCATCGAAAGTATAATCTCAGGACCTCGAGCGAAGTCCAACCCTGTCGAACTCGCCGCAAAAATAGTTTAGCGTGTAAACGTTTTCATTCTTTGAGCAAATCGGCGGTTTCGAAATGACGAGGCGCACGCCTTCACAGGGCATCACATCGCGGCCGCGGGAGTCGTGCCAAATTTTCCGAAGCGCAGCGCGAGCGTTGGCAGCACCAGGAGATTCAGAGCCGTCGAGGTGGCGAGTCCACCGAGGATGACCAGCGCCATGGGTCCCTCGATCTCGCAGCCAGCCTCGTTGCTCTTCAACGCGAGCGGCAGAAGGCCGAGCGCGGTGACCGTGGCCGTCATGAGAATCGGCACCAATCGCTCCGAAGCGGCGCGCGTTGCGGTCGCGAGATTCCACGGCAAGCCGTCCTGTGACACGAGGTGTTCGCAATGCGAAATAAGCATGATGGCGTTGCGCGTGGTGACGCCGAACAGCGTCACGAAGCCGACGAGGGAACCCATGGTCAGCGAGCCGAGGCTGCTGGACCCGAAGAGTTTTGCACAATATACAACCAGCACGCCGCCCGCAAGGGCGAATGGAAGATTCGCGAGGACGACGATGAGGTTGCGCCAATGTCCGAGGACAACTGAGAGCAGCAGTAGGATGCCGACGGCGGCGACAGCGGCGTGGAGAAGCAATTCACGTTGAGCGGCCTGCTGGGCCTGCGCCGCGCCGGCGAATTCCAAATATACTCCCTTTTGCAGCGGGACTTTTTCGGCGAGAATCCGGCGCGCGTCCGTGACGAACGACTGCACATCGCGGGTCGGGTTGCACGTGATCGTCTGCCGCCGCCGGGCCCCGTCGTGCAATATAGAAAAGCGCCCATCCGTCCGAAATACATCCGCCACCGCGGTGAGCGGGATCCGCTGGCCGGTCGGCGTGCTGAGCAGAAGCGAGCCGAGATCCTCCGGCTGCCGGCGATCACCGGCGTCGAGCGTGACGGCGACATCGTTGACCTCGTTGTCCCGATATATCTGAGCAACCACGGAGCCTTGGTATGCTGTATCAATCGCATCGAGCACATCCACGGCGCGGAAACCAAATGCGGTCAGCGAGGCCGGCCGCAGGCGCACGGCGAGCCGCGGCGCGCCCGGCGGTGCCTTGACCTCGACCTCGGCCGCACCCGGGACGGTGCCCAGCACCTTGGCGACATCGGCAGCCTTTATATCCAGGTCGTCGAGATTCTCTCCATATAAATTCACGACCACGGGCGCGGTTTCGCCGCTGATGCTTTCGCCGATGCGATCGCCGAGAAACGTGAGAATCTCGAATTGTATCCCGGGCACGGATTCCAGGATTTGTCGGATCTCCGCGGCGACGCCGACCTCGTCGCTGCCCGATATAGGTTTCAGCTCCACGTGGAACTCGGTCTGGTGCGGTCCCCAAGTATCCTCGCCCAGCTCCGCGCGGCCGAGCTGCTGCTCCACCGTGGCTATATGAGGATTCTTCAGGAGCGCCGCGGAAACCTGTTCTCCGATATGCATCATTTCCGGCAGCGATGTCCCGGGCGCCGCAGAAACGCCGAGTACATAGTGCCCCTCGCGGAAGTCCGGCAGGAATGCGCCGCCGAGCTGCGTCACCCGCGTGAGCGCGACGACCACGAACAGCACGACGGTGCCCATGATGACCCAGGGATGACGCGAAATGCCGCGCAGGACCTTTTCATATATCCCGCGGAGCGCGGACTGCAGGCGCGGCGCCGAGGCGTCATCGGTGTGATGGGCGAAAAACAGGAGCGTCAGCGCTGGCGTGACGGTCAGCGCAGTCGCCAGCGACGCGAGGATCGCAAGTATATACGTTTTTGCGAGCGGCGCGAAGAAACTCCCTTGCAGACCCGAGAGGGTCAGGACCGGCAGGAAGACGAGGGCGACGATAAACGTCGCATACACCACGGCGCTCCGGACCTCGAGCGACGCGGATAGGATCACGGTCGCAACCGGGCGCGGCGAGGCGAGCGCGGAATTTTCCCGCAGGCGACGCACTATATTCTCCACGTCGATGATGGCATCGTCCACCACTTCGCCGATCGCGATGGCGAGGCCGCCGAGCGTGACCGTGTTCAACGAAACGCCGAGTCGATCCATCACGATAATCGCGCTGAGCAAGCGAGAGCGGAATCGCGGCAAGCGAAATGAGCGCGGTGCGCACATGCCCGAGAAATATAAAAAGCACCGCCGCGACGAGACCGGCGCCGAGCAGCAGCGAGCTGCGAATATGCCGGAGCGACGCCTCGATGAACGTAGCCGGACGGTGCAGCCGCAGATAATAGGTAATGCCCTCGCGCTCGAGTAGCGGCTTGAGATCCTCGAGAGCGGCCTCGAGGAGCCGGGTGACGTCCATCGTGTTCGCACCATATTGCGAGGACATGGTGAGCAGGAGGCCCGGTTTACCCATGATGAGCGCATCGCCGAACTTTGGCTCCGGGCCGTACGCCACCGTCGCGACATCGCGCAAGCGCACGGGCGCGCCGTTGGCACCGGTGACGACCGGGATATTTCCTATATCTTCCGGCGTGAGCAGCTGGCCCTCGGTCTGGAGCACGATGCGTTGATTGGCCGTTTCAATAAATCCGCCGCCGCGCACCCCCGTCGCCGTGCGCGCGGCATTTAATATATCGGTCAGCGTGAGATTGTGCGCGACGAGCTGGTCCGGATGGACGCGCACCTGGAGTTGCCGCACCTCGCCGCCGAAGACGCTGCACTTCGCGACGCCCGGCACCGCGAGCAGGCGCGGCTTTAGCGTCCAGTCCGCGAACGTCCGCAATTCCATCGGCGACATTTTGTCCGACAGAAATCCGATTTTCAGGAGATCCATCGTCGAGGAAACGAGTGGTGACATTTTCGGCGCCTTCACGCCGCCGGGCAGCTGGCCTGTCACCTCGCCCAATTTCTCCCCGAGCATCTGCCGCGCGACTTGTATATCCGTGCCTTCCTTGAAAACCAGCGTGATGACTGAGAGTCCCTGGATGGTTTCCGAGCGCAGCGACTCCTGTGAGCCGAGGCCGTTGATCGCGTTTTCGATCGGACGCGTGACCAGAGTTTCCACCTGCTCCGGCGCGAGGCCGGGCGCCTCCGTCTGTACAGTCACCTGCGGCGGCACGAAATCCGGAAACACATCGAGCTTGGCGTGCGCCGCGACCCACACGCCGTAGGCGACGATGACGGCGGCGATCGTCAGGACGACGCCTTTGAACCGCAGTGAAAATTGGACGATCGCCTGGAGCATCAGTCAGCTTTCGTCCGGCGCGCCGCCGGCCTGAAGTTCCGCGGAGAGCAACTGGCCCGCACCGGTCGCCGCGACCTGGTCGCTTTCTTCGATGCCATTCGTGATCGCGACGCGATCGCCGAGGCTGCGACCGAGCGTGACAATTTTTCTTTCGAACGTGTCCTCCTCGCCGAGAGTATATACCCACGCGCTGCCCTCGTGATATACAATCGCGGTGCGCGGCACGACCAGGACTTTTTGCGGCTGGCCCGGCGCGGCGAGCGTCGCGTGCAGGGCCGCGCCGAATGGCAGGGGATGTCCGCTCACGAGCGCCAGGAAACTCGCACCCTGAACCTGCGGGTCCACCGTCGGGGCCGGCCCGACTATATTAGCCGGGAACGCCTCGTTCGTCCCCATCAGGCCGAGGCTCGCCTGCGTGACACCCGGTGCGACCGTCTCGCCGGGGAGCGCGTCAATGCGCACGAGCGCGGCGCCTTTATCCAGGGCGTCCAATATACTTTTCAGGGAATCCGATTGTATAAAGGCGCGGCCCCACGCCGCGGCGAGCCGGGCGCGGGCGGAGACCAGCGCGGCGCGATCCCGGGCCGCCGCCGCGACCGCGGTTTCCACGGCCTGTGCTGACGCGTTGCCGCCGGCGTCTGCGAGCTTCTGGACGCGAACGGCATCTTTTTCCGAGGCATTCGCAGCGGCGCTCGCGGTATCCACCTCGGCGATCAGGGCGATGAGCGGGGTGGGATCGAGGACGCGCCCGAATGCCGTCACCTCCGGAGGGAGGCTGCTCGCCTCGGGCCGCACGAGCGTCACACCGGCAGCCGCGCGCTTCGCGGCGGTGAGGTGCAGCGGATTCTCCTTCGGTTTCTCCGCGGGAGCGGCCGCTTCGGCGGCGGCAGCAGGTGCCGGTGAATGGCGTCGCCAGAGCGACCAGCTCACGGCCACCCCGACCACGATTCCTAGAATGATTCCAAAAACAATTTTTTTCATGGCGCGCGGACGACCGGGGGATGCGCCGCGTCGGCGAGCGCGAGTATATTGGGAAAGGGAATCTGCAGCGCGTCCTCGAGCTGCCCGGCGGCGAGGTCGGAATCCACGGCGGCCTCGATCATCGCGGACTCCGCGGCCGCGGCGTCCACCTCGGCGAGCGCGCGATCGAGCTGGTCGCCCGCGCCGGCCTCGATGCGTTGCGCCGTCCGATCGACCTGCGCCTTCGCCTCGGTGCGGACCTGCGCGGCGCGCGTTTTTTCCTCGGCTGCCGCCGTCTGGGCGAGAAGCGCCGAATCGATCGCGCCAATTGCCTGGGCTTGCGCCGCGGAAAATTGCGCCGCGGCTTCCGCGCGATGCGCGAGTGCTTCGCCGATCGGCCCCTCGTTGTGATTGAAAATCGGAAGCTCGAACGTCAACGCGAGCGTCCATTTATCCGCACCCTGATCAAACTGGTAGCCCGGGCCGAGGTGCAGGTCGGGCCGGCGACGCGCCACCTCGAGGGCGAGGGCGGATTGTGCCGAGGCGAATTTTGCGAGTGCCGCCATCACGTCGGGGCGCGTCTGCAGCGACTCGCGCCGCGCGGCGGCGAGCGCATCCGCGCTCAACGCCGGTGCCGCCGGCAGAGGGAAAACGCGATCGCCGAGCGCCGAGACCGGAAGCCCGAGCGCGATGGCGAGGCGGCCCCGGGCGGCGGCGATCTGGTTGTGCGCGGCAGCACGCGCGGAAAACTCCCGGAGTTGCGCGAGCCGCGCGGTCGAAACCTCGGTCGCAGACAGACGGCCGGCCTCCAGCCGCGCATTCAATAAAGCGAGCACGCGTCCCTGCGCCGTTTCCTCGTCGGCGAGTGCCCGCTCGCGGGTCGCGGCCACGTTGAGATCGATCAGCGCATGACGCAGGTCGCTCCGCACCTGCCACACGGCCGACAGCACACCGAGGCGCCCGATCTCCGCCTCGGCGGCGGCGACCTCCATTTGTCGTTCGCGCTTTTTTCCCTGGAAGAGAAAATCGAACGTCACCGACGGCAGCCAAGGCGAAACGCCCACCGGATTATTTGTATTATATCCAGGGATGAGCGAGATCGTCGGATTCGGCCGGGCCGCCGCCGTGCGGCGCGCGGCTTGCAGCGAAGCCCAGTGCGCGCGCGCCACCTGCAGTGACGGATGATAATAAAACGCCACCCACGAAAGACTCTCGAAATCCCAGGCGTCCTGCGGATCGCTTCCGAGATTTTCCACGAGGAAGCGATGCAGCGCCGGGTCCGCGAGGGACCGCGCGGAAAATTCCGCCGCCGCCTCGGCGCCAGGTGGCGTGACCGCGGGTGACGGCGCAGTGGCGCAACCAGCGAGCGCGAGCGCCCCAGCCAGACCGGACACGAGGCGGAGATTCACGCGCAATATATACGGCTTATATACTGGTTGATATATCGATATATGCCGGTCACTTCGTGCCGACCACGATGACCTCGAACGTCCCAGGCAGGATCGGCGCCTTCGGCTTGGCGCCGCCCTTGACCGGCGCGGGCTTCGGGCCGAACTTCGCGGTGCTCACGAGCACGTGGCCGTTCTTCGCATCGAGCGTGATCGTCTTCGCGCCGGGTGCCGTCGTGACGGTGGCGAGAGAAGTATATTTGTCCGGGGACTCCTCCTGGATAACGCTGATCGTGCCGTCGGGGTTGGAGGTGAAGATCCGGTTCGTTGACGGGTCGAACGCGAGGCCATCGGGATCCTCGCCGCTCGCGGGAGTCGCCACAACCTTGCCGGTGTCGCTGTCGAGCACGACCACTTTATTATTGCCGCACGCCGAGAACAGCCGGTGGTGAGCCGCGTCGATCCCGAGGCCGGTGCCGCCCTCGCCGGGGGCCACGGACCAGCTCGTTTTGAATTTCAGCGTCGCTGTATCAAATACCTGCACGGCGCTTTTGTCCTCGGCGTTGACGAACCCCTGTCCGCGGCCATCAAACGCGATGCCTTCCAACTTGCCGCCGACAGTTATCGTCGCGACGACGTCGCCGCTGACGGGATCGATAACGGTGACTTCGCCGCTGCCGTGATTGCCGGCATATATTCTTTTGCTCGCGGGATCATATTCCACGGAATCCGGATTGGAGCCCGTCGATTTGATCTCCTTCAGTTTTTCGAGCGTCTTGAGATCAAACATGATGATCATATCCTCGATGCCCGTGCTCGCGAAGCCGTGACCGGCGTCTGGGGCGATCGCGATGCCGTGCGCGCGACTGACCGGCCCAATCTCGCCGAGCTTTTTGCCAGTGTCTACATCGAGCACCTCGAAGCGTTTTTCGTGCGAAACATATAGCCGCCGGCCGACCGGGTCGACGCGCAGATAATCATATCCGGCGTTGTCACCCCCGATGGGGAGATGGCCGAGCACTTGATATTCGGCGCCACTGGCGATGAGAGAGCCGAGGCTCGCGAACAGGGAGAGACAAACCAGACGGTTCAGTTTCATGAATTTCAGGATAGTGTATTGGGATGACGGTCAAGTGGCGTCATCATTACAGATGAGCAATGTTCGGCGGGAAGGGTCAGGGTGAAGACGCTGCCGCGACCCACCTGGCTGGCGACCTCCGCCTTCGCGCCGTGCGCAAACGCGATCGCTTTCACGAAACTCAGGCCGAGCCCCAATCCGCGTTCCGTCCGGCTTTTATCGCCGCGGAAGAGCCGGTCCCAGATTCGCGGCAGGTCGGCGGGCGGAATTCCGGGGCCGTCGTCGGCGACACAAATTTCCACGTCGCGACCGCGGCTTGTCGCGCGCAACGTCACCTCGCTGCCGGCGGGACTATATTTGATCGCGTTGTCCACCAGGTTCGCGACGGCCTGCTGCAGGCGGACGCTGTCAGCCTCGACCGTGAGATCAGCCGGCACGTCGAGAACCAGTTGGATGGATTTTTCCTCGGCCACAAATTCATATACGTCCGCGACCGCCCGAAAAAGATCCGCCACGTGCACCGGCGAACAGTGCAATTTCATCACACCGGCCTCCGCCTCGGATACGTCCATCAACGCCTGCAGCATCGCCAGCACCCGCTCCGTTTCCTCGACGGTGTCGGCGAGCGCCTCCTGCGCGGCCACTATATTATCGGGATTCTCCACGGCGACCTCGGCCGAGCCACGCATGCGGGCGAGAGGCGTGCGCAGGTCGTGGGCGACATTGTCGAGGGCCTCGCGCATGCCGCGGATCAGGGCCTCGTTGCGCGCCAGCATGGTGTTTAATACAGCAACGAGCTCGCCGAGCTCGTCCTCGCTGCGACGCACCGGCACGCGGGCACTCAGGTCGCCGGTCGAGAGAATGGAACGCACGGTGCGCAGGATTTCACGAACGGGCGCGAGGGAGCGAAACGTCACCCAAACGCCGCCCACGATGCCGACGAGAATGGCGGGGATGATGCCCGTGATGAATATATCGGCAAACTCGCCAAGGAGGTGGCGGCGATCGGAGGTCCGCGCGCTCGCGAGCAGGAGTTTTCCATCGGGCAAACGCGCCAGATACGCGAGCCACGAGCTGCGGCCATCCCCGGTCGGCACCTCCTGCCACGTGGGTTTTTCCCCGGGCTTCGGTGCGTTTGCCAGGGTCAGCCGCTCCAACCCGGAATCACCCGCGCCGTGCTCCGCGGCCGGCTGCACGAGAAATTCCGAGGCGCCGGACGGGGAAATCAGGCGGACATAAAATATATTCTGCTGGAGCTCGCCTCGACCGTCGAAGATCTCGCGCACCTCCTCGGCCCCGCCGACAATATATCTCCGCTCGAGCTGCTCCAGCTGGGTCTTCACGACGTCGCGGTCCTTTTTTCGCAGCACGGTGAGCAGCTCGAAATAGGCATGCGCGAAAAACGCCACCGCGATGACGCTGAAGAATGCTGCGTAATATACATTCAGCCGGAAGCTGAATTTGCCGGTCAGACGTTTAAGGGGCCTTGAGAACATAACCCGCGCCGCGAATGGTGCGTATATACTTGTGGGAAAACTCCCGGTCGACCTTCCCGCGCAGCCGGCAGACGAGCACGTCGACGACATTGGTCTGCGGGTCGAAACCATAATCCCAGATGCGCTCGAGGAGAAACGTCTTGGTCAGCACGCGTCCCTCGTTGCGCAGCATCAATTCCAGCAGCGCGAATTCGCGGGCGTGCAGTTCCAGTTTCGCGCCGCCCCGCATCACGTCGCGCGTCAGCAGATTGAGCGAGAGATCACCCGCACGGAATTCGGTCACGGTTTCCGGCTGACGCGCGGCGCGGCGAATGAGCGATTGCACGCGCGCGAGCAGCTCTGAAAACGCGAACGGCTTCGGGAGATAATCATCCCCGCCATTCTGCAGCCCGCGAATGCGATCATCTACCGAAGCGCGGGCGCTGAGCATGATCACCGGCAGCGGGATTTTTTCCGCCCGCAGGCTCGCCACGAGCGACAGTCCGTCCAGCTGCGGCAGCATGATATCAACGACCGCGGCATCATAATGTCCCTGGCGCGCGAGCGCGAGGCCGTCCAGGCCGTCGGCCGCGTGGTCGACGGTGAAGCCGCTCTGGCGAAACCCGGAGGTTACCAGTGAGGCGATCTTCCGGTCATCTTCGATCACGAGGACACGCATGGCCGTTTCATTGATGCCGCGCCGGGGCCGGCGAGGCAAGCTGTTCGAGGCGAGCCAGCGCGGCGCGGGCCTCCGGGAAATTCGGCCGCAGGCGCAGCGCCTCTCTATATTGCGCCGCTGCGTCGGCCGGCTGCCGCGCGCGCAGCAGCACGTTGGCGAGATTATAATGGGCCTCGGGCCAGGCGGGTGCGTCGCGCACGGCTGCCTCGTTGTGGGCGAGAGCGTCGGTGACGTTCCCGGCGGCGAGCAGCGCGTTGCCGAGATTCATCTCGGCTTCCGGGTAAACGGGCTGCAAGTGCACCGCTTGTATATAGGCGGCGATGGCGGCCGGCGCGTTGCCGGCGGCGGCGAGTGCATTCCCGAAAGTATATTGCGCTTCGGCCGAGCGCGGGTCGAGCTCGACGGCAAGGCCGCGATTCGGCGAGCGCTTCCGGCACGCGTCCGAGCGCGAGGCGCACCGTGCCGAGATCCCGATGGGCCAGCGCATAGCTCGGATCGAACCGGACGGCGGCTTCGAACTCCCGCTCCGCCGCGGGCAGCCGCCCCAGCGTGGCCAATATACTTCCGAGCGTGTTGTGCGCGCTTGCATCCTGCGGCGCCAGCTGCACCGCGCGTTCGGCGTGCGCCAGCCCTGCGCCTGGCTGGCCAGAATCGAGGAGTGCTCCCGCGAGGTCCGCATGGGCATCCGCGTAGCGCGGAACCAGCCGCACCGCCTCGGTATATTCAGCGATCGCAGCGGGGACGCGTCCGAGCGCGAGCCACGCGTTGCCAAGATTGTTGTGCGCCTCCGCAAAAGCCGGGGCGACTTTCGTCGCGGCGATAAACGCGTTGGCTGCGTCCGCGACCTGCCCCGCTGATCGCAGCGCCAGCCCGAGATTATTCCACGCCCAGGGATTGCCGGGCCGCTTTTCCGCGGTGTCACGCCACAGCGTGACCGCATCGCGATAGTCCCCGTTACGCGCAAACGTCGCGGCGCCAAGCATGAGGGCGATGCCGAGCGAAACCACCAACCCGGTCCGGCCGAAGGCCCGCGCGAGGCCGGCCACGAGCAGCACGCTGAATGCCGCGAGTGGCAGATACACCCGCTGCTCCGCGAGGATCTGGCGGGTGCCACCGACGACACTCGAGCTCGGCGCGAGAATCAGGAAAAACCAAGCGCCGAGAAACGCCACCACCGAGCGGCGCCGGAGTCCGCGCACGATGAGCACCAGCAGCGCGAGCTCGACCATTCCATATATAATAATTATGAAATAGTTCCGGCCGAGCTCCGGGCCGTAGTCGAAGATCAACGGCTGCGGCCAGACCATGAGGCGGGCGTAGTGCATGACGCCTGGAATCTGCGCCAGCGCGAAGGTCCACCCCGAAGCGCCCGCCGCCGCCCCAATCGTGCCGCCCCGCCCGCCCGTCCCCAGCACGAGGAACGCGAGCAGCAGCCATGTCGCGGCGAGTGCGGAATAATATAGCCTCCGCTCGCGCCAGGCCCGCGTCAGGCCACCGGACACGAAAGTGTGATCATACAGCAGGACGACGAGCGGCGCCGCGACCATGACCTCCTTCGTGGCCATGCCGGCGACGCACGCGGCGACGGATCCCGCCAGCCAGGGAGCGGGTCGTGCACTCGTGACCCCACGCACGAAAGTATATAGCGTGAGCAGGAAAAAAAGCCCCATCAGCGACTCCGCGCGCTGGATAATATACGTGACCGAGGCGGTCTGGAGCGGGTGCAGCGTCCAGACCAGCGCCGCTGCGAGCGAGAACCAGATTGCATCCCGCGGCGGTACCACCACGCGGCGGCGATCCCCCAGAATATCGAGCGTGCGTCGCACGAGCCCGAAGAGCAGCACGCCGGCGAACAGGTGAATTGCGAGATTCGTCACGTGGTAGGCGGTGACGCGATCGCCCGCCCAAATATAGTTGAGCGCCAGCGAGAGATTCAGGAGCGGCCGGCCGGCGACACTGATGCCTTGGCCCGATGGGCGGTTGCAGGACCGTCGTGATCGGCCACAGGTGACGGATGCTCGGGTTGCCCGCGATCGAGAGGCCGTCGTCGAGCACGAACGGGCCGTGGAAACTATTTATATAGGCGGCGATCCCGGCCACGATCAGCACGAGCGCCGCCAGCGCTGGCGGCGCGCCGACCGGCGGATCTCGGGGCGGAGGAGGCACGGCCACGAGCGGAATCGAATCGCGCTCGAGAATAAAGCGCGGAGACGGCATGAGCCCCGGGCCGGGCGGCCGGTCAACCCTGCGCCTTCAGCCACTCGGACCAAAGCTGCGGGCGACCGCCGGGGTTGGCCCGGGCATATTCATAAAACGCACGAACGAAGGCAATACGGTCCGCGGTGATCGGCGCCTTCCAGGTGCCCGGCTCTCCCGGACGCAGCACATCGTAATCGTTGCCGAGCAATTCCTGGCGACGCGCGATATCCTCGACGGAAACGTTCTGCGCATTGCGCAGCATATCATATAGCGCCATGAACGTGGTGGTGCGGCCCTTGCCAGCGCGGCAATGGAAATGCGCCCAGCCGTCCGCCGGCAAGGCGCGCACCGCGACTATAAATCGGTCGACCTCGGAATCTAGGGGACGCGCATGATCGCTGACGGTGAGGCGTATATACTTGGCACCGGCCGCCTCGACGGTCGCGCGTTCCGTACGCGCTTGGGAAACGGTGACTTGCTCGGGAGCGCTGACGGCGGCGCCCGCGTCGCCTTTCTTGGCCTTGTCATCCGCGAGCTGCAGTTTCGTCCCGGCGTGCAGCGCGGCGACCCGCGCGGATTCATCCGCCTCGATCGCATCGTGCGTGCGGCCGACGTTCGCCCAGTTGTTCGTCGCAAACCAGCTGACGGGTTCGCCGTCGACGAACACATGCGTTTCCTGGCGCAAATCAAAAACGGTGACGGGTCCGTGCAGGCGGGGAAGCATCGCCTGAAGTCCGGCGTCGGTGAATTCCGCGCTGCCCGACTCGTGCAGCCGGTCGAGCCCGGAAAGACTCGGAACGCGGCCTTCTTTCGTGGGCACCTTGTCATCCGTGGTGCGGAAACTTCGGGGCAGGCCGTTGCGCAGCTCGGGCGCGACATCCCAGACGAGCAGTGGTTGTCCGGCGTCCGC
This sequence comes from uncultured Verrucomicrobiae bacterium, assembly GCA_963800005.1. Lineage (GTDB taxonomy): Bacteria > Verrucomicrobiota > Verrucomicrobiia > Opitutales > Opitutaceae > CAWCZH01. Next base: position 660,629 of record CAWCZH010000006.1, on the reverse strand, counting down.
TGGCGCCACGGGCGGGTTCTTCTGCTCGAGCGGGGCGGCCCGCAAGGACGAGACGGTGAGCGCGGCGAGGGTGCACGCGAGAAAACGAGAGAGAAAACTTGAGGTCATGGGCGAGGAAGGGGACGGACAGGGCCGAAGCAAGGATTCAGCAGAATAGGACAAACGAATATAGAGAACGGAGTGCGGGCGGGAGGAGGCGCAGGCGCCGCCCAGGCCCGGAGATATATAAATTGCGGATATATGAACCGAGCCTGTATAGCCTGTATATTAGCCCGGCTGGATTACCGGCGCTGTGCCGGCGCATTACACCTCGGTAATGCGCCGGCCGTCGGGCCGATCAGTAATTCCAGCGGACGCCGCCCTCGGCGCTCCAGCCGTAGGCCTCGATTGTGTCGATGCGCTTCGAAGCGCCGGGGCCCGCAAAATATTCGCGCAGCGGGGCGTTGTTCAGATTGGAGCCGTTGAGGTAGACCTGCCAGTGCCGCAGGAAGCTGTAACTCGCACCGGCGTCGATCGTGTGGTACGCATCCTCGTGCTCGTCCTGGGTGGCGTTCACCCCGATGACCGAGCGCGAGAGGATACGCTTGTCATGCCAGTGCACCGCAGCGCGCAGGTGGAGATTGCGATAATCGTAGGTCACGGCCGCGTTGCCTTCCTGATGCCCGTAACCCGTGAATGGAATCGATTCGCCCGGGCGCGTCGGATATTTCGCCGAACTGCTTCCGAGCAGCGCGTTCGCCTGCACGCCGAGACCACTGAAGATCCCGGGCAGGAACGCCAGGCGCTGAGCCCAGCTCAACTCGACACCGTAGATATAGGCACTCGGTCCCGTGAAGAACGTGCTGAGGGTATATCCGGTGATCGGGTCCGGGGTCGGCGACTGCGCCTGGTAGGAGAAGTTCTTGATCGACTTGTAATATACCGAGGCGGAGACGAGCCCGAGCGGCGAATAATAATGCTCGAGGGACGCGTCCCAGTTCATCGCCGTCAACGGATCGAGCAGCGCGTTGCCCTGGCTAACCGTCTTCGCCGTGTCGTTGACGGTCCGGCCAGGGGCGGTCGCATTATAGTTCGGGCGGGCCAGGCTATTCGTCCACGAGGCGCGCGCGATCGTGTTCGGCGTGATCTCATAGGTGAAGATCGCGTCGGGCAGAACGTCCGTATAATTTTTCGTATAATGGACCGGCGTGGCGACGGCCGTCGTGGAATCGAACTGCCAACCTTGAATATAGAAGTGAGTATATTCCGAGCGCGCGCCGAAGATCGCCTTGAGCTTCCCGAGCGTCACGCCGCCCTCCACGTAACCCGCCGAGATGTCCTCCAGAGCCTGGAACGCGCCCCCAAACGTGGTCGACGCGGTGAGCGTCTGGCCGTACCGGCTGCCGTTCTGCGCGAAGTCCGCCACCGACTCCTGCCGGATCTGGAAGTTCGGGAAGCTGCCCTTCGTGTCCTGCACATCATATCCGGGATATACGTTATCCGCGAGCGACGACCAGGGCGTGGCCGGCAGCGAGGTGATCGCCCACTTGCTCGTGTCGATATTGTTGTTCTTGTTGCGGTACTCCACCCCGGCCTGAATATATACGGGCGTCCCGTCGACATTCAGGTCGCGGCGCAGGTCATCGCGCACCGTCTCCTCGTGCATATTGGCTGTGGTGTTGCTATATCCGCTCTTCGTGCTGAAGGCGTAGCTGGTCGGGCTGCCGATGCTCGGGCCGCTGACCTGCTGGACGGTGTTGTCGTAGACGCCGTTGAACGCGTAGCTCACGACGGTCGCGGCGGTGTTCGCAAAGGCGATGGTCGTGGTGGGACGAGTATATTTCGAGGTGGTATAGCCGACCTTGAGATTGTTGGTCCACGAGTCGATCACGGTGTCGGCGCCGCCGACCAGCGAGGAGACGCGCTTGTTGTTCGCGATCTGCGCCATGGATTTGATAATGCCACCGGCCTTGATGGAAACAGTCGCGGTCGTATCCGTCAGCGCCTGCACGGTGCCGGCGGCGAACGGAAACGTCGTCAGCCATTGCTGGTTGTGCTCAACATAGCTCGAGTCGAGGTAACGCACCCAGATGTGCGTCGTGTCGCTGAGTTTATAGTCGAGCGCGCTGGCAATGCCCTCGCGCGTGCGGGTCGCATCATAGTGGCGGAAGTCCTGAGTGCCGAGAATCCAGTGCTGCTGGCCATCGGTCGGCGAAGTGATTTGGGTCCACGAGGCGCCGGGTTCCGAGTACGTGGTGAACGGGCGATACTCCGAGGCGACCTGGATTGCGTAGCCGAATTTATCATTCAGCGCGGTGTTCGCGTAATTCGCGGCGAAGTTATATCCACCATGCTTGTCCTCCTGGTGGCCGTAGTTCGAGCCGAGCGTGACGAACGCCTGCGCCCCCTCCTGCTCGAAGGCGTTGTGCGTTTTTATATTCACGCTGCCGCCCATGTCGTCGGCCTCCATCTCGGGCGTGTTTACTTTGTTCACTTCCATCGAGGCGATCATTGTCGAGGACATCGTATCCAGCGCGGCCTCGCGGGAGCCCTTCTCGGCGGTGGACATGCGAATGCCATTCATCGAGACGCCAATATATGCGGGGTCGAGGCCGCGGATGTTGACATAGCGTCCCTCGCCCTTGTCGCGAAACACGTCGACGCCGGGCACGCGCTGCAGCGCCTCGGCCATGTTCTTGTCGGGCAGCGTGCCGATCGCGTCGGACGCGATGATATTGGTGAGGGCAGGCGCGGCGCGCTGCTCGTTGATGGCGCGGGCGGAGCCGATCACGTCGGTGGTCACTTTATATTCGCCGAGACGCATGATATCGCCCGCGGCCGGTGCGTCGAACGCGACATTCAGCTCGGTCGCAGTGCCCGCGGCGACCGTGACCGACCGCTGGGTGGAGCGATAGCCGACGTAGTCGAAGTTGAATGTATTCGCACCGGCCGGCACGTTCGCGATCGAGAAATTTCCCTGCGGATCGGTGTAGGTCGAGAGCGGCGTGCCCGCGACGCTGACGCGTGCGCCGCCGACGGAGAGTTTCGAGTTGGGATCCGTTACATGACCGACGACCGTGCCGGAGGCCGCGGCACTTTGGGCGCGCGCCGCCGGGGCGGTGAGCAGCACGAGCGGCAGCGAAAACAACATGGCCCCTCCGAGGAGCACTCGGGCCAGTCCGGGATTGGGGCGATTTCGATAATTCATGTGGGCTCTTGGTTGGTATATAGTCACGGAGGAGTCCGGGCGCGACGCGGAGAGGACGCAACCGGCTGAGGTTACAATGCGGTGAATTGGCGGGGGGAACGTGCGCCGGGGACAGCGAACGCAAGCCAATATGAAAACGTTTACATTCTGCGGCGCGCGCTTGTCAACCAAATTGGTGGACGGAGGTTTTCAGAGGGCCGCGAGGAGTCCGCCGTCTATATAGAGCGTTTGGCCGTTGACGAAATCCGACGCGGGAGCGGCGAGAAACACGACCGCGCCTGCGAGGTCATCGGCGCGTCCCCAGCGTCCCGCCGGCGTCCGCGCGCGGATCCAGCGGTCGAACTCGGCGTTCTCTGCGAGGGGGCGCGTAAGCTCTGTCAGCAGATATCCGGGACCGATGGCGTTCGCCTGAATATTATGTTGCGCCCACTCGACCGCCATCGACCGCGTCAGCATCTTGAGGCCTCCCTTGGCGGCGGAATAATTCGCGATTCCGGGTCGCGCGACCTCGCAGTTCACGGACGCGAGATTGATGATCTTGCCCGAGCGCCGCGCGATCATCCCGGGCGCAACGGCCCGGGCCACGAGGAACGCGCTCGTCAAGTTTACCTCGAGCACGCGCTGCCAGTCGGCGAGCGTCATCTCGACGAGCGGCGAGCGCCGATGAATGCCGGCATTGTTGACGAGGATGTCGATCGCGCCTCCCTCCTCGAGCCGCGCGACGCCAGCGATGACCTGCGCTTCGTCCGAGACGTCGAACACTCCCGTCGAAACTCGCAGCCCTTCGCGGCGCAATTCCTCCGCGGCTCCTGCCAGTGGCTCGGCCGCGCGGTCGTTCAGCAGCAGCTCCGCGCCCGCGGCGCCGAGCGCGCGCGCCAAGGCGAGGCCGATCCCTTGGGCACTCCCGGTGATCAGGGCCCGCTTGCCTTGCAGGGAGAAAAGCGCGGCCGGATTCACGAGTGGGAGCAGCGTGCGGAATCATTTCGTTCTTTACACGCCCCAAAGATTGTCGATGAAAATAATGATAACGTTTACATTTTCATGAGGAAAATGTCCCTGCCCCAATGCCCACCCCCACTGACGCGGTCTTTCGCGGCCCTTCCGCCGGCTTTCCGCCGGGCTTCACCGCGGTTGCACGCGAGGGCGCGCTGGCCCCAGCCCCGGGCCTCGATTTCGGAATCCTTCGTCTCGCACCGGGCGAGTCATGGGCGGAAACGTCCGCCGACGAGACGGCCTGGATTCTCCTGCATGGCGCGGCCACGTTCGCCGTCGCCGGGCATGTCCACGAGGTCGCGCGTAAGAGTATATTCGACGAGGCGCCGTCCTGCGTGCATCTCGGGCCGGGAACTCCCGTGCTGGTGCAGGCGGGCGATACGACAGCGGAATTCGCAGTCGTGCACACCGCCAATGCGCGCTCGTTCGAGCCACGCCTTTTTTTGCCGGCGGATCTCACGCCCGAATATCGCGGCGCGGGCCTCGTGCAGGACGCCTGCCTGCGCAACGTGCGGCTGATATTCGATCGCGCGGCGCGGCCCGCGTCCAACCTCGTCGTCGGTGAAGTCGTGAATTATCCAGGACGCTGGTCCAGCTACCCGCCGCACCACCACGAGCAGCCGGAGATATATCATTACCGTTTCACTGCGTCCGCCGGCTACGGCCACGCCGAACTCGGCGAGCATGTCGTCAAGGTGCGTGCGCATGACACGATCGTGATTCCGCCCGGCCTCGGCCACGCGCAGGTCTCGGCGCCCGGATATGGGATGTATTATCTCTGGATCATCCGTCATCTTCCCGGCAATCCGTATACTGGATTCACCTTCGCGCCCGAGCACCAGTGGACGCTGGACGCCCGCCAGCAGGGCTGGAAGCCGGCGGACGTACCTCAAAAAAAATCATGAGCAAAGTTGTCAGGCTGAACCTCGCCGGTGCGCTGGTGAAATTTCTCCAGCAGCAGTATATAGCGCGCGACGGGATCGAGCACCGCCTCATCAACGGCGTGTTCGGAATTTTCGGCCACGGCAATGTCACCGGCCTCGGCCAGGCACTCGAGGAACACGGCGGTCGCGCGCTTCCGTATTTTCAACCGAAGACCGAGCAGGCGATGGTTCATACAGCGATTGCATTCGCCAAGGCCCGGCAGCGCCTTGGCACCTTTGCGTGCACGAGTTCTGTCGGACCCGGCGCCACCAACCTGCTCACCGGTGCAGCCACGGCCACGATCAATCGCCTGCCCGTGCTCCTGCTCCCGGGAGATATATTCTCGAGCCGCCTGCCCGCCCCCGTGCTACAACAGCTCGAATTCGCCGCGAGCCAGGATGTCAGCGTCAACGATTGCTTCCGCCCCGTCTCCAAATATTGGGACCGACTGAATCGTCCCGAACAACTTCTCGCGGCGATGCCCGAGGCGATGCGCATCCTCGCCGATCCCGCGGAAACCGGCGCGGTGACGATCGCCTTGCCCGAGGATGTGCAGGCCGAGAGTTATGATTACCCGCTGAATTTTTTCGAGAAGCGCACCTATATAGTCGAGCGCCCCGCCGGCTCCGCGGAAAACCTGCGCGCCGCGCTCGCACTCATTCGCGCCGCCCGGCGGCCGTTGGTCGTCGCTGGTGGCGGTATACATTATTCGGACGCCTGCGCTGCGCTGGAAAAATTCGCGTCAGTCACCGGCATCCCGGTCGCCGCCACGCAGGCGGGGATGGGGTCTCTCCTCGACGCGCATCCCTCCTCGCTCGCCAGCATTGGTGTGACGGGCACCGCGGCCGCGAATGCGATCGCCGCCGACGCGGATCTCGTCCTGTGCATCGGCACGCGCCTCAGCGATTTCACGACGGCCTCGAAGTCCCTGTTTCAAAATCCGGCGGTGCGCTTCATCGGCGTGAATATACATCCGGCCGATGCGCGCAAACACGGGGCGGTGCCACTCGTCGGCGACGCGCGCACGATTCTCGTCCAGCTCACGCGCGGGCTCGCCGGCTGGCGCGTGCCTGCGGCTCATCGCACCGCGATTCAGCGGGCGCGCGCCGCCTGGCAGAAAACGCGCGCCGAGCTCGTCGGTCCCCAGCGCGGCGGACTGACGCAGGCCGAGGCCATCAACGCCGTCAATGAGGCCTGCGGCACGACCGGCACGGTCGTGCATGCGGCGGGCGGCATTCCCGGCGACATCCACCGGCTCTGGCGCTCACAGGCGTCGAATGATTATCATTCCGAATATGGCTACTCCTGCATGGGTTACGAGATCGCCGGCGCGCTCGGCGTGAAACTCGCCGACCCCGACCGCGAGGTATATGCATTCCTCGGCGACGGCAGTTATCTCATGCTGCATACGGAAATCGTCACCGCGGTGCAGGAGGGCTTGAAGATCACGGTCGTGCTCCTCGATAACCATGGTTACGGCTGCATTCACAACCTGCAGCGCGGCTCCGGTGGAAAAAGCTTCGGCAACGAATTCCGCGGCCGCGTGCTCCAGACCGGCCGCCTCGAGGGCGATCCGCTCGCAATCGATTTCGTGCAAAATGCTGCCAGCCTTGGCGCCATCACCTACCGCGCCACCACCGCGACCGAGCTGCAACAGGCTCTGGAAGCCGCGCGCAAGGACACAGGCACCGTTTTAATCTATGTGCCGGTGCGCGCCGACGTGAAGCTCCCGGGAACGGCCTGGTGGGACGTCCCGATGGCGGCGACATCGGCCGTGCCCGGCGTGCGGGCCGCCCGCGCCGCGTACGATCACGCGAAGAAAAAGCAGCGTTATTATTATTGAGCAACGTTCCGGGCGCCGGCGCCGCATCCGGCGCCCCGGGCAGAATCTATATATTTCTATATATCATGTCCCTGTCTCCGTCCGCCCCGGTTGCGCTGACCGGCTGTTCCGTGGGTGCCAATCCGATCATCTGGAGCAACGATGATTTTCCCGAGCTCGCGGGGGATCTTCCGCTCGAGCATATATTGCAGGAGATGAGTCTCGCGGGATACGCCGGCAGCGAGCTGGGGCACGCCTATCCGCGCACGCCGGCGGCGCTCGCCGCGGCGCTCGGCAAACACAACCTGAAGCTCGTGAGTGGCTGGCACAGCACCTTTCTCGCCTCCCGCGAGCTGGATTCGGAGGATACCTCGTTTCGCTCGCATCTCGCGCTGCTGAAGGCGCTGCGGGCCCGCGTCGCAATTGTCGCCGAATGCACCCGCTGCGTCCATGGCATGCGCGACGCACCTCTCGGCTTCGGGGACAACGACCGCCCCCGGCTCAACACGGCGGAGTGGTCCGCGTTCACGCGGGGCTTGCAGCACCTGGTGGCCGTCGCTGCGGCGGAGGAGATGAACGTGGTATATCATCATCACATGGGAACCGTGATCCAGAGCGAGTCCGAGCTCGACCGGATGATGGCCGACGTGCCCGGTATATACTTGCTGCTCGATCCCGGACACCTGGCGTTCGCCGGCATCGATCCGGTGGCGGTCGCGCGCCGACACGCCGCGCGCATTGCCCACGTGCACCTGAAGAGCGTGCGCCCCGCGATCGCGGAACGCGTGCGCCGCGAGCGCTGGTCGTTCTGTCGCGCCGTGACGGAAGGCGTGTTCACAATTCCCGGGGACGGCTGCGTCGACTTTCCGGCCATCTTCCAAATTCTCGCCGCGGCAAACTATCGCGGCTGGCTCGTCGCTGAAGCGGAGGAGGATCCCGCTCGGGCCCCGGCCCTAGACAAGGCGAAAGCCGCCCGCGCGTACGTGCGCGAACACGCCGGCGTCTGACGCCGCCCCCAACTCGCCACGCCGCCTGCATATATATTAATATATCAAATACTATATATCCCGAAGGTGCCACTTGTATATAGCTCTCCCGGCCACATCGGCCGGAACCCCGAACCTGCTTTATGAAAACATCCCCGATGTCCCAGATGACCGCGCTTGGCGCGGATTGGTGGAACGATTCCGGCTCGCCGGACGAGCTCGCTGAAGCCGTGGCCCTGGGCGCGGTGGGCGGGACCTCGAACCCGGTCATCGTTTCACAGGCCGTGAAGGCGCAGCCGGGCCTGTGCAATCCGATCATCGATCGGCTCCTCGGGGAGTTTCCCGCCGACACCGAGGATGAGATTGCCTGGAAACTGATTCACACACTGGCGCGTGAATCCGCGTCGAAACTCCTGCCTGTATATAACGCCACCCGCGGCGAGAAGGGTTTTCTGTCCGTGCAGGTCAGTCCGAAATTTTATCCGAACCAGGAGCGCATGGTGGCGCAGGCCGTGGAACTCGCAGCCCTCGCGCCAAATATAGCAATCAAGGCGCCTGCGACAGCCGTGGGCATCGCCGCGATGGAAGAGATGACCGCACGCGGCATTCGCATCAACGCGACCGTGAGCTTCACCGTGCCGCAGACGCTCGCGGTGGCGGAAGCGCTCGCGCGGGGATTGCAGCGGGCCAAAGCGGCGGGGCTCGATGCCGGCGCGATCCGACCCTATATAACGTTGATGGTCGGCCGCGTGGACGATCACCTGAAGCGCGTGGCGGAGAAGGAAAAAATCGAAACGACGCCGGGCGCGATCGATTGGGCGGGCATCGCGGTGTTCAAGAATGCCTACCGTCTCCTGCGCGAAAGAAAGCTTCCCGGAACCCTCCTCGCCGCCGCCTATCGGCACACCGGGCACTGGTCGCAAATCATCGGACGCGAGGTGCTCCAAACGGTGCCGTACTCGTGGTGGACGAAGTTTCACGTCGGCGAGGTCACTCCGACGCTCACCCTCGATACGCCGGTCGACCCCGTCATCATCACGGAACTGCGCGCGAAGTTTCCGGACTTCGTCCGCGCGTACGAGCCGGACGGCATGGCGCCATCGGAGTTCATTCGCTACGGCGCGACGGTGCACACGTTGAACCAGTTTCTCGGCGGGTATGCCGATTTGCTGACGCAGGTCCGTTCGCGGATGCTGCCGCTGTAGCCTCGTCCGCCCGCCCTTCTTTTATATAGCGTAACATATCATATATCATGTCGACGATCACCTCCGCCGCCCCGACCTTTGCCGCGTTCTATATTAATGGAGAATGGGTGCGTCCCACCGGGCTCGCCACCACGCCGGTATATAATCCGTCGAGCGGCGAAGTCATTGCCGAGACGCCGGTCGGCACCGCGGCCGAGGTGAACGCCGCCGTGGACGCCGCGCATGCGGCGTTCAATGGCTGGTTTGAAACGCCGCCGGTTGACCGCGCCCGAGTGCTGTTCCGCTACCGCGAGCTGCTGCTGAAACACTTCGACGAAATCGCGGCGACCATCTCGCGCGAGCACGGCAAAACGCGCGGCGAGGCCCGCGGTGATCTCCAGCGCGGACTCGAGGTCGTAGAATATGCGACGGGCGTGCCGGCGTTGCTCATGGGGGAGACGCTGGAGAACGTGGCGCGCGGTATCGATTGCGAGACGCTGCGCCAGCCGGTGGGCGTGTGCGTCGGGATCACGCCGTTCAATTTCCCGGCAATGGTTCCGATGTGGATGTTCCCCATCGCCCTCGCCTGCGGGAACACGTTTATCCTGAAGCCGAGCGAAAAAGTGCCGCTGACGGCGGTGCGCCTCGTCGAACTCCTCGCTGAGGCCGGGCTGCCCAAGGGTGTGCTCAACCTCGTGCACGGCGGACGCGAATGCGTGGACACGCTGTTGAAGCATCCGAAGGTCCGAGCGATTTCGTTCGTCGGCTCCACGGCGATCGCGAAGTATATCTATGAAACGGGTACGAAGCACGGCAAGCGCGTGCAGGCCGCCGGCGGCGCGAAAAACTTTATATTGATCATGCCGGATGCCGAAGTGAAAGGCACGGTAGCGGGCGTGACCGGCGCGGCGTTCGGCTGCGCGGGAGAGCGTTGCATGGCGGGCTCGACGGCCCTCGTCGTGGGCGACGCGGCGAGCCGCGTGCTGCCCACGCTAATCGAGGCCACGCGCGCGATGAAGGTCGGCCGCACCGATCTCTCCGCGGAGAATCAGCCGGAAATGGGACCGGTCATTTCCGCGCAGCATCGCGATCGCGTGCTCTCGCTCATGGCCACGGGTGAACAGGAAGGCGGGCGGATCCTCGCGGACGGTCGCGGCGTGAAGGTCCCCGACAGCCCGAAAGGTTTCTTCCTCGGTGCGAGCATCGTCGAGCAGGCCAGCCCCGCGAATAATATATTGATGCGCGAGGAGGTGTTCGGACCGGTGCTGAACGTGCTGCGCATGGACGACCTCGGCGCCGCCATCGCGGTCGCCAACAAATCGATCTACGGCAACGGCGCCGCGATTTTCACGCGTTCCGGCGCAGCGGCCCGCGAATTCAAACATCGCATCCAGGCCGGCATGGTCGGGATTAATGTCGGCGTCCCCGCGGCGATGGCGCACTTTCCGTTCAGCGGCTGGGGCGAATCATTCTTCGGCGACCTCCACGTGCAGGGCCGGGAGGGCGTCGCGTTTTATACTCAGCAAAAAGTGACGACCACCCGCTGGTTCGCGGACGGCGAGGGCGACATCTGGCGCAAATAGCGCCCGGCAGTCGCGCGCGGACGCAGCTGCCCGGACACCGGCGTATCCGAATTTCGAATACAACCGCGATCGGCGCGGTTCGTGAGCGCGGATCCGTCCGGTAGCGCGCGTATCCGACGTGCGCATACTGCGTTGGGCCGACGGCGTTCGTCCAAGGCCCGGCGTCGCACGGCCTCGGGACAATGTATCCAGAATTCGAATACAGCCCGCGCTGCCGCTGGGGCGTGGTTGGACCAGGCGCCGGTCCCATATGCGGATACACCGTACATTTTATATATGTACATTGATACATATATCTGTTCGCGGGCTGGCGCGTGCGCTAAGGTCCGCGAGGACGGATGGAGCGGGCCGCTCAGACGATGCCCAGCCGCACACGTGCGCTCCAGTGCCACGGCCGGGGTTGCGCCCCGAGCAGGCGCTCGGTGGTCGCACGGAAAACGTCGAGCCCCAGCTCCGCCGGAGAGCGGCCCTGCTTCAGTAGCGTCTGCACGCTGCCCTGGCTCAGGAGCACGCCGAGCCACCGGTCCGCGTTCCCGGACTCCTCATGCTGCAGCAACACCTCGCGGATATAGCGAAAACAGCCGCTCGCGGCCATGCGCTCCAGATGCCCGGATTTTTCCCAATGCCGCAATGTGCGCCGTACGCCCGACTCCATTTCCAAACGGTGCACCGTCGCGACGCATTCCTCGTACGCGCGCTCGACTTCCCAGATTCCCACCGCAGGCGGCCAGTCGAAATCGACCGCCGCAAAAACGCCGCCCGGCCGCAGGATGCGGCGCGCCTCGCGGAACGTTCCCGCCGGTTCCATCCAATGCAGCGCCTGCGAACAGCAGACAACGTCCGCACTCGCGGAGGGCAGCCCGGTCGCGTGCGACCATCCCGCCTGGTAACTGGCGCTCGGCGCATCCGTTGCCGCCTCGGCCTGCTTCCGCATCGCCTCCGTCGGCTCGATCCCGATGACGCGTTCCGCATGCCGCGCCCAGAAGCGCGTCGACAACCCCGTCCCGCTTCCCAGATCCACCACGAGCTGCAGCGGCTGTCCGCCCGCATAACTCCGCAACAGTGCCGCCAAATCTGCGGGCGGCGAGGGTCGCACAGAATCATATTGCTGCGCGAAACCCGTGAAGCGCGCGATGTTGGCGGTGAAATCCGGCTGGCTCGTTTCTTTCACAACGCACAACAGACAACCGTCTGGGCCCCGGCACAAGCCCCGGGCGTGTGCCCGGCACGGGTTCCGGAGCCTCGTCATATAGTCGCGAATGCCCACGCCGCTCACGCCACGATTCCACGCTTCGCCGATGCGGCCGGCAATTTGACGTCCCGCGCCGCCGCGCTTGCGTATCCATTTCATGGATACACTAAAGCCTTCGCCCGCCCAGTCGGAGGTAATAGGGTTCCCGCATTACTGGCGCATCCGCACCCGTTTGCCTGAGCGCATGGGCCAGCCCTGCCGCGTGCTGGCGCGCGGCCGGCTGAACTCGTGTCTCGTGGAATTTGCCGACGGCACTCGAGTGGTAACCAGCCGGTGGTCCGTGCGTCGGCGGCGCTCACCGCCGCTTTGATATAGAATGTCGTTGAGTCAGCGCCAGATGTATATACATCTGGCGCCGTGCCACCCCTGCATGCTGCTCCTCCAGCCGCGCCCCGTGGAACCGCGGAGAAAAAGCCCCAGCCCGGTTTCGGCGCGTGGACCCGCCGGACCCTCCGCGCCCTGGGGCCCGGCGTGGTCACGGGCGCGGCCGACGATGACCCGTCCGGCGTTGCCACCTATTCGATCGCGGGCGCGCAGTTCGGCACGAAGCTGCTGTGGACCGTTATATTAACGTGGCCGCTCATGTACGCGGCGCAGATGATGTGCGCCCGCATCGGCATGGTGACGGGCGAGGGGCTCGCCGCTGTATGGAAGAGAAAGCTGCCGACCGGCTGGCTGCTCGCGATCTCGCTGCTGCTGCTCGCCGCGAATACGATTAATATAGCGGCCGACCTCGCCGGCATGGCGGATGCCGCACAGATGCTGACCGGCCTCAATTCGCATCTTGGCGTGGTGTTCTTCAGCGTCGCGGTGACCGCGGCCACCGTGCTCGCCTCGTACCGGCGCATCTCGACGGTCCTCAAGTGGCTGGTGCTGGCGCTCTTCGCCTATGTGATCACCGGATTCGTGGCCCGGCCGGACTGGCGCGACGTGGCGCGAGCGACCGTGCTTCCGAGCTGGCCGAAGAGCCGCGACGAATGGGCCACAATCGTCGCGATTTTCGGCACGACGATCAGTCCCTATCTGTTTTTCTGGCAGGCAGCGCAGGAGGTGGAGGAGAAAAACATCCCGGGTCACGGGCGCGACCGAGCTCGATCAGGAGCCAGCCCACACGCACTCGCGAATCGCCGCCTCGACGTCGGCGTGGGCACCTTCTTCTCCAACGTGGTGATGTTCTTTATTATACTGAGTTGCGCGGCCACGCTCCATCAACGCGGCGTGACGCACATCGAATCGGCGAAACAGGCCGCCGAAGCGCTGCGCCCGGCGGTCGGCCCCGCGGCGACCGCGCTATATACTCTCGGACTCGTCGCGGTGGGGTGCCTCGCGATTCCCACGCTCGCGGGCTCCTCTGCGTACGCTTTGGCGGACACGCTGAAATGGCGTCAGGGGCTGGACGAGAACTACCGGCGGGCGCCGGCGTTCTATGGTGTGATTATATTGTCGGGGATTCTCGGCATCGCGCTCAATTTTCTGGGGCTCAATCCGATCCGCGCACTCTATTGGTCCGCCGTTATCAATGGCATCCTCGCCCCGTTTCTCCTCGTGGGCATTCTCCTGGTCGCGGTGGATCAGAAAATCATGCGGGGCCAGACCAGCTCGTGGGCAAGCCGCATCGCGGTGGGCGTGACGATCCTCGTGATGTTCGCCACCAGCGCGGCGTTGCTTTTCGTTTAAGCGACATCGGGCGGCGAGGCTCCGAGCCGGAAACGTCGGCATCTGGCTTGGTCCGATTTATATACATTTGTATATACGATCTGTCCGGCCGCAGCCGAACCGCGCGCCCCCCGCGCGGTCAGTCCGGTCCCCCGTCGATTCAAGGTGGATCGCGGGAATTCCGCCCATGAATAATTCTTCCGACAGTCTTCATTCCAATCCCAACGCGACGGTCGCCGAACCCGAGCCGCCGTTTCCCGCCCAGCATCAGGAGGCGCCCGGCCTCGAAACCGAAATGGACCCGCGCCCGCGGTGGCACGCGCCGCTTTACCGCGCAGCGGGAAAACTCGAGGGCAAGGTCGCCCTCATCACCGGCGGCGACTCCGGCATCGGTCGCGCGGTCGCGTACCTCTACGCCCGCGAAGGTGCCGACGTGGCGATTGTATATTTGCCGGTCGAGCAGCCGGACGCGGACGAGATCAAGACCGCGATCGAGGGACTCGGACGCCAGTGCCTGCTCATTCCCACGGACATCTCCGAGCCGCAAGCACCCGCCGACGCGGTGCAGCAAACGATCGATCGCTTCGGTCATCTCGAGATCCTCGTGAACAACGCCGCCCATCAGGCGCGGAAACAGGAACTCGAGGAAGTGACCGACGAGGAATTCAACCTGACGTTCCAGACGAACATATACGCGTACTTCCGCTTGGTGCGCGCCGCGCTACCGCATCTGAAGCCGGGCTCGGCGATTGTCGCGACGAGTTCGGAAACCGGAATCATGGGTGCGGAATCGCTGCCGGATTATTCCTCGACGAAGGGTGCGATCAACGCGTTCTCAAAAACGCTCGCGATGGATCTGATCAAACGCGGTATCCGCGTGAATGTCGTGGCCCCCGGCCCGGTCTGGACGCCGCTGAATCCGTCGGATGCCGGGAAGCCCGCGGAAAAGGTGAGCGAGTTCGGCAAGAGCAGCCCGATGGGTCGCCCGGCGCAACCTGAGGAGCTGGCCCCGGCCTATGTATTCCTGGCCTCGAATGCCGACTCTTCATATATCACCGGCATCGTGCTCCAAGTGATGGGTGGTGAGACGACAGGCGGCTGAGGCCGCCGCAGCGCGGCGACACGCGCAACGACACTAAGACGGTGAAACCCCGGGGCTTGCAGCGCCCGGGGTTTTTCGTCATGCGGGGAAGTCCGGTCGCGGACCTCCGCATGAAAAAAAAGATCAGCCTCGTCCAGGGACTCGCCTGGTTCTACGCCGCGAACTTTTTATTCATTGTCATCCTCAGCCACTGGCCCGGGCTGACCGATGCGCAAGGCCGGCTGCTCGGGCTATATACCATCGATCCGGTGGATGATATATTTCACTTGATCTCCGGGTTGCTGGCCACCGTCGTCGCGTGGCACTCCGCGCGCTGGTCGCTGAATTATTTCAAGTATGCCGGCATCCCGTATGCGATCGATGCGGTCACCGGCCTGCTCTGGGGCGTGGAGTTTCTCAATGGCGACGCCTTCACGCAGGGCTTCGGCCACGCCGACTTCAGCTGGCATAATATATTGCGGAATGCGCCGCATATATTGATCCCCGCGACGATGATGACCATCGGCTTCGGCCTCAGCCGGCGCCATCGGGCCGCGATCGCGTGAGATTGCGCGGCGTGCCCGGCCGGTCGCCGCTGCGCCGCGTCCTATATACTTGCGTCCTCGCTGCCGCCGCGATCGCGCTCGCCGGCGGCGCGGCCTTTCTCGTTGCGGCCTGGCAGGCACAGCCGGATTTCCGGCCAATCGGGGATCCGATCTCGGCCGCGCAGTCCGCGACGTTTCGCCACCTTCCGAAATATCAACGGCCCGAGGGGGCCACCTACCTGACTTTCCCCGAGTGGTACCTCGTCTTCAACCCGCAGGAGTACGCGCGGTTCATCGCGACTCGTCCGCCGAGCCAATTTCCCTTCTTCCGCTCGATCGGACAATTCTGGTGGGGATACACCCAAGTATCTGGAATCACGCGGCGGCATTATCCCTTCGATGCCGGCGAACACCTGATGGTCGGCGTGATCGGCGTCAGCACGACCGTGGAATATACTATTCGCGGACTCTATGAAACGACGGCGGGGCGCGTCACGGAATGGCTCGATGGGGCGCACACGGCGGAGGACGTATATGCGGTCGAGGTGGCGCGGCAATATGGAGACTTCATCCCAACGCTGCCGTGGTTCGAGTTTCCCTTCGGCCAAAAACTCCTCGGGCTTTGGAAGACCACGGGAGTATTCGGTCCCCATTTCCTGCGGAAAACCGAGCGGAAATTTTCCCTGAGCCTCGAGTATGGCGTGAAGGCGGCTTACGCCGGCGTCATCCGGCTCGCCAGCCGGGCGGTTTATGGCGTGGCGGACGACACCATATATCTCGCCGTCGAACACGTTCCAGACGCGGTGTTCGCCGATCCGCGCATCACGCGGGTCGAGCGCCTCGGCGAACACGGGTGGATCATCACGTTGCCGCATTACCAAGGGTTCACGGACACGGCTCCGCTTCTGGCGGCGGCGGGCGCCGACTTCATCGACGTCGCCGGCAACGACGAGATCCTGCTGACCCTGACTGCGCCCGTGGCGTGGCAATATGATCTGTCGGCCGGCCGCACCCTCTTCACCATGCCGGTGCTCGACGATCCGACGCAAAAGCGCGTGGCGATCCAGGCGCCCGTGAAATCGCTCGGAAGTATATTGCGCGAAGCCGGTGCAAAAAATCTGCGCGTCGAGCATCTCTTCGATTACTAGCCTGCGTGGCGAAATTTCTTATATGATATCAAGGCGAAGGCTTTTTTCCTGGGTCATCCTCGTCGCCGTGCTGGCCATCGTGGCCCCGCCGCTCCTTTTCCTCGGCAACGTCTGGTGGCACGACGGTCACGCGGCCCTGCCCTTTCCCGCTGCCGGCGTGGACGACGCGAGCCATTTGAACAACAGCCGGCCCGTCGAGGTGATCCCGATTGCGTCGGATCCCGCCGCCGCCGAGCGACAACTCGTGGCGCTGGTCGAGCGGGCCAAGCGACAGAAGCTCCCGATCTCCATCAGTGGAGCGCACCACTCGATGGGCGGTCACACGCTTTATAGCGGGGCCCTCGTGCTGGACATGCTGCCCTTCAATGGCATGTCGCTCGATGTTGGCCACCAGCTGCTCACGGTAGGATCCGGCGCGCGGTGGGCGGATGTGATTCCGTTCCTGGATCACCGCGGCTGGTCGGTGGCAATCATGCAGTCGAACAATGATTTTTCCGTGGGCGGATCGATCTCGGTCAACTGTCACGGCTGGCAGAATGATGTGCCGCCGATCGCGAGCTCCGTGGACTCGTTCCGGATCCTCACCGCCGCTGGCACGATCCTGCGTTGCAGCCGGACGGAAAACGCGGAGCTGTTCTCGCTGGCCCTCGGCGGCTACGGGCTGTTCGGCGTGATTCTTCAGGTGAACCTGCGCGTGGTGCCGAACGAATACTATATCGCCGAGGCGCACCGGGTCGCCCCGGAACTATATAGTCAGGAATATCACCGGCTCACCCGGGATCGCGCCGACGCGGGCATGGCCTACGGCCGGATCAACACGGCGCCGCATGGCTTTCTGCAGGAGGCCATCGTGACGCTTCTTCGACGCCAGAAAACCGACCGGGCGGTGACCGACACGCTGACCTCCGAGAAACCCAGTCTCTTAAAACGCCTGGTGTTTCGCGGCGGGGTGGACAGCGAATATGGAAAAAACCTGCGGTGGTGGCTGGAGAACCGCATGGGTGAGACCGCCGGCCAGTTGCTGTCGCGCAATCAGGTGATGAACGAGGCCTCGACGCTCTATGCGACCCGCGACCCGAACACGACGGACATCCTGCACGAATATTTCATCCCGTCGGCCCGCCTGGGCGAGTTCGTCACGCGGGCGCGGCCGGTCTTTCTGCAACACCGGCCGGAACTGCTTAATATAACGGTGCGGAACGTGAAGCCCGACACCGACACCTTCCTGCGCTATGCGCGCGAGGAGATGTTCGGCCTCGTGATGTTGTTTCACCAGCAGCGCGACGCCGCGGGAGAGGCGGCAATGCAGTCGTTGACGCGGGATTTGATCGACGTCGCACTCGCCTGTGGCGGCACCTACTATCTCCCGTACCGGCCGCACGCGACCCAAGCGCAATTCCACGCGGCCTATCCGCAAGCCGCCGACTTCTTCAAGAAGAAGAGCCAATACGACCCGGACGGCGTGTTCGCGAACCAGTTTTTCGTCAACTACGGCGCACCCAGCCGCTGATCCCGGGCGGCCCGGACGATATATTGCGGGTCGCCGAAGAAAATCGCTGCGACCTGAATCCGATATCATCCGATATACACTGATATATACCGGATGATATATCTGGAACGTCCTACGCGACGCGCAGCGGGCGCAGCGTGATCGTCTCGAAGCGTGGAGCGAGGAGGTGCTGCAGGAAAAACGCGAGCAGGTACGCGCCCGCGCAGATCGAGAACAACACCGCGTAACCGCCCGAGACATTGCCGCGCGCAGTGAATACATCCAACAGATGCCCGGCCATGATGGGAAATAACATTCCGAGGCCCGAGCCGGCCATGCCGCCCAGACCCACGACGGAACCGACGGCGCGCTTCGGGAAAAGATCGGACGCGGTCGTGAAGAGGTTGGCCGACCACGCCTGGTGAGCGGAGCAGGCGAGCCCGATAAGCAATACCGCCGGCCAGTTGCCGACGTCCTTGACGAATATAATCGGCACGACGCAGCACGCGAAAATAAACATGGACGTTTTCCGCGCGCGCGTGATCGACCAGCCGGACTTCACAAGCGAGCCGGTCACCCACCCGCCGAATATACTCAGCACCGTCGCCAAACCATAGATCGTCGCGAGCATATAGCCGCTGTGCGTGATATCGAGGTGCCGCGTCTTCTTGAAAAAGTCCGGCAGCCACGTCAGGAAAAACCACCACACGGGGTCCGTCAGTGCCTTGGCGACGATGAACGACCACGTCGCACGGTAGCCGAGCAGGCTGAGCCAGGAGATTTTCTCGCCGTCGCGGCTGGCGTCCTCGCGGTCGCTTCGAATATGATCGAGCTCCGCGGCGTTGACCGACTTTATTTTCTCCGGGACATTATAGAACGGCAGCCAGAGGACGAGCCAGAGCAGGCCCGCGCAGCCGGCGAATATAAAGGCCATGTGCCAGCCGAAGTGTACGGCGATCGCGGGCACGGCGAGCGGGGCGACGATCGCGCCGACGTTCGTGCCCGAGTTGAACACGGCGGTGGCGGTGGCCCGCTCGCGTTTCGGGAACCAGAGGGCGACGGCTTTGATGGCCGAGGGAAAATTGCCGCCCTCGCCAAGCCCGAGTGCGATCCGCGCGAAATAGAAACCGGTCACGCTATGGACCAACGCGTGCGCCATGGCCGCGAAACTCCAGACAATGATCGAGGTGGCGTAGCCGATCTTCGTGCCGAACCGGTCGATGAACCAGCCGAAGATCAGCAGGCTCATCGCATAGGCGCCTTGGAAAAAACTATTGGCGGCGCCGAACTGCTCGTTCGTCCAATGAAGTTGCTCGTCGAGAATCGGCTTCAGCAGCGCGAGGATCTGCCGGTCCAAGTAGTTGATCGTCGTCGCAAAAAACAGCAGGGCGCAAACCACCCAGCGATAGTTGGAAGGGCGTGCCTCGGAGCCGGGCACGAATGGGTTGGCGGGCATTGGGGTGCGTGGGGTAGAAACGCGGCTCTACTTGGCGTTGAATTCCGGCGGGAGTTCGAGCTTGAAGTAATCCCGCGCGTTGCCGAAGCAGATGTTTTTCACCATCCCGCCGACGAGCGCGAAGTCCATTGGGATTTCGCCCTGCGCCATATCCCGGCCCAGCAAATTGCAGAGCGTCCGGCGAAAATACTCATGCCGCGGATAACTCAGGAAGCTGCGAGAATCGGTGATCATTCCCACGAACCGGCTCAGCAAACCCAGATTCGACAGCGCGTTCATCTGCCACTCCATGCCTTCCTTCTGGTCGAGAAACCACCAGCCACTGCCAAACTGCACCTTGCCGGGAATTGAGCCATCCTGGAAATTTCCGATCATCGTGCCGAAGACATAATTGTCGCGCGGGTTGACGTTATATATAATCGTCCGCGGCAGTTCATTCGTGGAATCCAGCGCGTCGAGATATCGCGAGAGCGACCGCGCCTGCGGAAAATCGCCAATGGAATCGAAACCCGTGTCGGGCCCGAGCGAGCGGAGCAGGCGGGAGTTGTTGCTGCGCAGCGCCCCGAGATGCAGCTGCTTCGTCCAGCCCCGTGCCGCGTCCCAACGACCGAATTCCATCATCAGGAAGGAACCATATTTCTCCGCCTCGGCCTGCGACGCGGCCCGGCCGGCGCGCGCCGCGTCGAAGATCGCCCTAGCCTCGCCATGCGTGCACGGCTCCGAAAGCGCCGACTCGAGCCCGTGATCCGAAAGGCGTCCACCTGCGGCGTGAAAATCGTCGTGACGCTTATTTAGCGCACCGAGAAATTCGTCGAATGAATATATACTCGTGCGCGCGGCGCCGGCGAGTTTCTCCAGCCAGGCGTTGAAGGACGCCGGCGCGCCGACCGCGAGGGCCTTGTCCGGACGGAACGCGGGATAGACCCGCGTCTTTAATCCACTGGCGCGAATCCGGGCGTGATCGTCCAGCGAATCCGCCGGATCATCCGTCGTGCAGACGACCGCCACGCGCGCCTGCGCGAGCAGGTCATGCACGCGCAGCGACGGGAGCTTCGCGTTGCCGCGTTCCCAAACCTCGTCCGCAGTGCTGGGATCGAGCAGGAGATCCAACCCGAACGTCCGCAGCAGTTCGAGGTGCGTCCAATGATATAGCGGATTGCGCAGCGTGTGCGGAACCGTGCCGGCCCACGCGTCGAACTTCTCGCGGGGCGACGCATCGCCGGTGCAGAACCGCTCGGCCACGCCGTTCGTCCGCATCGCGCGCCATTTATAGTGATCGCCGCCGAGCCAGATCTCGGCGAGGTCGCCGAACTGGTGGTTCGACGCGATCTGCGCGGGCGGAAGATGGCAGTGGTAATCGTAGATTGGTTCGGGCTCGGCGTAACGATGATATAACTCACGGGCCTCGGCGGTGCTGAGCAGAAAATCGTCGTGGATGAATGAGGACATAAAGAGCAGCGAGCGCGGGGCTCAGGCGCCAACGGGCCCGCGGGCCGGGTTACTTTGATATATCGCCGAGCATTTGGTCCAGCGACTCATAGCGGGCGAGCAGCAGGCGGGCGGCCGCGCAGGTCGCGTGCGACGCGAGACCGGTCGTCTCGGCGAGAAACACTATATAGCTCGCTATATTCTTCGCGAAATTCAGCCGGCCCTCCGTGCTGATCGAATAAAACCGCGCGCGCTGACGATACCCGGCGGGCTGATGGTCGCCGAGCGCCGCTTTTTCCGGTCGGCCGCCGGCGGCGAGCACGAAGAGGAAATTATATTCGAACCAAAACATATGTTCCGGGCTCGGCGCGAGGGCCGCGAGGGCCGCGCGCGTCACCGTCGGATTCGCGAATACATCCGTACCCTTGCCGTTTTTCGCCAGGGCGTCCGTGACGAAAACCCGGGCCATCTTTTGCTCGGTCGCATCCGCGCTGAACGAACCCAGCAGCGCTAGCTCCAGGGTGAATTTATACCAGTCGAGCCAAAGGGCCCGATCCGTCGGATTGTTGGAGACCGCGAGCGCACGGCCCATTTCGTACGTATAGCGACCGCTCGTCTTGATCTCGAGGCGCTGCCCAGTGACCTCTCCCATCACCTGGTAATTCTCCGCCGATTTGCCGGAGCCCGAGTGGAAACCGATGCTCGCATCAAACTGCCGGCAGACTGCCCACTGCTTTTCGATGAGGCTGCGCAGCGCCGCGTTGTCCGGGTACGGCATGTTTTTCTGAAACCCAAACGCCGGCGCGACAAAGTGAATCTTCATGCCAAGCGCCTCGCAAAGCGACAGCATGATCGCGGTGGTCTCCGCCGTCGTCAGTCCGGGCAATTCATCGATCGACAACTCCCGCAAGTAGGCCCGACCCACGTCGGTCGTGAATCGTCGGGCCCGCGCCGCTGTATACTTCGCGTCGCGGCGCTGCATTTTTTGCAGCGATGGCCAGACATACGCGAGCAGCCGCGCGAAATCCGCCTCGTTGAGAGTGACACCCGCAGCGGCAACGCGGGCTTTCACTTTCGCGACCACCTCCGCGGGTACATTCGCGGAGACCCATTCCGCCGGCGCCGCCGGCACCTGAGTTTGCGCGAGCTCAGGCGAGAGGTCGAAAGTAATATAGCTGGCGAGCACGCACCCGGTGACGAGCTGATCCTCGCGATTATCAAATTTTCCGCCGATCGGCTGGTGATCCGCGTTGAAGCTCCACGCGAGACCGCGCCGGTGAAAACCCGTTTTTAATTTCGCGAGCACGCAACCGTGACTCATGCCCTCAACGCTCTGACCCTGGTGGCCCTCGGGGACATTGGTGCCAATGAACGGGAACGGAACGGTGTCCAGCTTCCCCGCCAGCATCACGTCGGTATCATATACCAATTCGCGCGGGATCGAGTTCTGGTTGGCCGTCACGCCTATATTAAGTGCGCTCATCGCCCAGTCGACCGCCGGCCAGTGCAGCGTCGTGAAACGCGCGCCAATGCCGAGCGTGCTGCGGCCCAGCTGCTCCGCCGCCGTCGGGAAAATCGTCGAGCGCGGATTTGATTCGAGAATGAGATTCTTCAGCCGCAGCAGGTTCGCGAACGTCGCCGGAAATAATATAGCGCTACCGACGCGGGCGCCCTCCTCGAGCAATGCCAGGCCGTCCTGGCCTCGCGCGGGCACCAGGCGCCAGGCACAATCGCCGGTGGTGGATTCCTCGAGGAGCGTCCATTCACCCGCCTTCGTGGTGAACGTGCTTTTCGGATGCGCGTCGACGTTTTCTCCGCGTTCCAATTTTCCGCGGAGCGACGGCCAGTCCAAGCAGAAGTC
Source organism: uncultured Verrucomicrobiae bacterium (assembly GCA_963800005.1). Lineage (GTDB taxonomy): Bacteria > Verrucomicrobiota > Verrucomicrobiia > Opitutales > Opitutaceae > CAWCZH01. Next base: position 638,034 of record CAWCZH010000006.1, on the reverse strand, counting down.
AGGGCTGACGCACGGATTCGTCGCGATGCGCAGGTCGTTTTGAAGCAGGAAGGCGTTGATCGAAGACATGAAGATCGAGGGGTCCGAGGAACTGAAAGTCGCGCATATTCCATTGGCGCTGACAAGACCCGAGTCGGTGAGGACTCGTGTCCGCAAAACCGCGGGAGGCGCGCACGCATGGACCACGATTTTCTTCGAAAGGCTCATCGATTCCAGATCGCCCGGTCGATTCGCAGCGCGTGCAAATCGCCAATTCCAGCCGCCATCCGCGGTCCAGGCGCGATCCGGATTCAGATTCGAGCCGTCCCCGGTCGATCAACTACTTCGCCGCAACGGTCTTATGGGACCACTTGTCGCTCGAGTCCTGAATGAGCTGCTGGAGCATCGGAAAATGAAGCTCTCCATAGTTCAGCGCGAACCGGAGTTGCCCATCCTTGAAGACCCACGTCGACGGAATCCACGTGATTGGCAGTCCGAGTATCTGAGAAACTTTGTCCTCTTTTTTCCGCGACGCATTCGGGTGCACTAATAACTGAAAGTTCGGTTGCTCGCCGACGCCGTTTTTTGCGAGTACCGCGGCGCTGTCCTCAGATGTGCCGCGCCAGATCGTGACGAAGACAAACTTCACGTCGGGATTCGCCGCGAGAAACGTGCTCCAACCCTGATTCGCGAGTTCCGCTTTGCAGTTCGGGCACCACGGTGCCCAAAAATGGATGACGGTAACGCCCGGATTTTTCACCGCCTCAGCGACGCGAGTTTCGACATCCGTAGTCTCAGCGGCGTGCGCCGCGACCAAACCCGCGAGGAGTAGCCACGCCACTAATATACGTTTCATCTCGCGACCATACAGCGACGACGCCGCGCAGCAACCCCGCAACTCGAGTTTCGCCGTGGCGACGGGCAAGCCGGAATGCGGACTTGCGATCTCCTGCCGGTCCGCGCGCGATGGACGCGACCGACATGCGTGAAAAATCCCCCACTGCCAGCTGGCGCCAACCGTCGCTCGACTGGCTGCTCGTATTCATCCCGGCGGCGTTCGCGCTTCGCTATATACCGGGCTGGCGTCACGACACTGCGTTGTTTATAGTCGCGGCGCTCGCGCTCGTACCGCTGGCCGGCTGGATGGGACGGGCAACGGAACAATTGGCAAATCGGCTGGGCGAGGGTGCGGGCGGATTGCTGAACGCGTCCTTCGGAAACGCGGCCGAACTCATCATCGCACTCGTCGCTTTGCGCGACGGCCGGATCACGGTGGTGAAAGCGTCGATCACCGGCTCCATCATCGGCAACTTGCTACTCGTGCTCGGCGCCTCGGCGTTCGTGGGCGGCATCCGCTATCCTCGCCAGAAATTTAATCAAACCGCCGCGCGCGCCTCGTGTACGGCGCTGATGCTCGCCGCCTGCGCGCTGGTGATCCCAACGATTTTCCACCTCACGTCGGACCGTCACCCGAGCGGCTGGTCAGCAGCCGCGGAACAGGACCTGTCGCTCGCGATCGCCGTCGTGCTGCTCGTGACGTATATAGCGATGCTCGTCTTTTCGCTGAAAACGCACCGGCAACTATATGCTGGCGGCAACGGCGGAGCCGGTGCGGAGGACGACGGAGAACGGTCGTGGCGCCCGGGTTCCGCCGTGGGCGTGCTTGCTATATCGACGGTGGCGGTGGCGTGGATTTCGGAATTTCTCGTCGGGAGCGTCGAGGCCGCGCAGCATTCGCTCGGAGTAACGGAGACGTTCGTCGGTGTGATCATTGTCGCCATCGTGGGCAACGCGGCGGAGCACTCGACGGCGGTGACGATGGCGCTGAAAAACAAGATGGACCTCACCCTCGGGGTGGCGGTGGGTTCGAGCCTGCAGATCGCGTTGCTCGTCGCGCCCGTGCTCGTGTTTGCGAGCTATGGCTTCGGCCATCCGCTCAACCTGGAATTCACGCTTCCGGAAATCGCCGCGGTCGTGATCGCCACGTTCGTGACCAACCAGATCGCGGGCGACGGCGAGAGCAACTGGTTCGAGGGCGCGCAGCTCCTGTCGCTCTATATTATATTGGCGATGCTGTTTTATTTCCTGCCCGGCGCCGGCTGAGCTCGAGGCGGGGCCGATATATTAAACTTCATATACCGACCCACGCCGCGCCGAAGCGCAGCCACCACGGGGTCAGGAAAAGTCCGGCCGCCGTCGTGCCGAGAATCACCTGCACGGCGGTGAGCGGCTGGCCGCCATAGTGCCGCGTGATCACGATCGGGAACACGGCGGCCGGCATCGCCGCCTGCGTGACGAGCACGCGTTTCAACTCCACCGAGCAGGGCAGCCACCGGGCCGCCGCGAGAATCAGGAGCGGCAGGACGCCAAGCCGGAGCAGACACGCCCCGCCGGTGACGCGGGGCGAAAACAGATTGGCCGGAGAAGAGAGATATTGCGCGAGGCTCACGCCGATCATCACGAGCCCGAGCGGCACCGCGCAAATGGCAAGCGCGTGCAGCGTGGCCAGGAACGGCGCCGGCAGATGCGGCCCCGCGCCGGCGAGATTTAATATAACGGCGACGACCAGGGTGCCGATAATCGGATTGAATAATTTCTTCCAGCCCTCGCGCAGGGAAAGTCCGTTTAAGACGAGGATGCCCACGGTCCACATCGCGGCCTCGACGCCCACGTTGTGGACCAGCAGCACGCCTTGGGCATCGCGGCCCCAGATTGCCGCCATGATGGGCAGCGGCAGGTAAACGTAATTACATATCCCGGTGGTGAGCGCAAAGGTGCGCAGCCCGCCGCCAGCGGCGAGCCCGAGCGCGCGCCCCGCAACGAGCGCGAGCCCGATGCCCGCGCAGGTGAGGCCGAACCCGAGCAGCGGGGGCAGCAGCAGATTTCCCGGGGCGTGCAGCGCGGCATTGCCGACGACCGTCTCGAAAATGAGGCACGGATAGCAGACATTCACGATCAGCCGGAGCAGGCTTTTTTCCGCCGCCGCCTCGATCCAGCCCAGCCGCCGCACGAGGACCCCGATCGCGATCTGCGCGAACACCGGGATGATCAGCAGCACGAGCTGGCCGTAGGAAGTCATGACATCCGACAGCGGAACCGCCGCGCCCGGCCGGCGTCAACCGGGCTTTTTTTCACCTTGCGCGCTGGAAACCATTCGTAGCCGCACGTTTCGACCGCAGCGCACGCGGGCATTCTATATTTAATAAATATGAAATAGCAACGTCCGCCGCGGGCCCGGACCTCACGCCGCCAGGGCACGGCCGGCGAGCCAGCCGGTCGTCCAGGCGGCCTGAAAATTATACCCACCCGTGATGCCGTCGATATCGAGCATCTCGCCCGCGAAGAAGAGTCCCGGGCAGAGCCGGCTTTGCATGGTCTTGAAATCCACCTCGCCGAGGCGAACGCCGCCGCAGGTGACGAACTCGTCCTTGAACAGGCTCTTTCCGACGACGCGGAACTGTGCTCGCAATATATGATCGGCAATCGTGCCGAGCGCGGCGTTGCTGACCTGGGACCACGGCGTCGCGGGCGGAACCCCGGCCGCGGCAACGAGAGTTTCCCATAACCGCTGCGGCAACGGGAGCGGACTCCACGTGGCGATTTGCTTCCGTTGATTTTTTGCGCGGGCCTCGCCGAGTGCAACCACGGCCGAGTCGCGTCGATGCTCAGCCGAGAAGTTTATTTCGAGGGGAAACTCGTAGCCGACGGCGGCGAGTTCCCGCGCACCCCACGCCGAAAGTTTCAGAATTGCGGGACCGCTCAATCCCCAATGCGTGATCAGCAATGGCCCGGAAGTCTTCAGGGCCGTGCCCGGCACAACCGCGCTCGCGTTTTCCACCGAGAGACCCGACAGGCCGGCGAGACGCGAATCGTCGATATGAAACGTGAAGAGCGACGGGACGGGAGGCTCAATCGTGTGGCCAAACGCGGCCGCAATCTGGAGTCCTGCGGAGGAGCGATTTCCGCCCGTCGCGAGCAACAGCCGCTCGCATCGCACATTGGTCCCGTCCGTGAGCGTCAACCAAAACGCGGGGGCAGAGCCCGCGCCGTCGCGGGTCGTCGCCAGGTTTTCGACCTTTCGCACCCCAAGACTGGTGATCACGGTGACACCCGCTTTTCTCGCGGCTTCCTGGAGGCAGTCCACGATCGTGGCTGACTCGTCCGTCACCGGAAACATGCGTCCATCCGGCTCCGTTTTCGTCGCTACACCCCGCGCCTCGAGCCAAGCTACCATGTCGCGCGGTTGGAAGCGGTGAAACGCGCCAAGCAGTTCCCGGCCTCCACGCGGGTAGCAGCGGGCCAGTTCCCGGGGCTCGAAGCACGCGTGGGTAACATTGCAGCGACCACCGCCAGAAACGCGCACCTTGGCCAGCGGATGGGCTGTCGCTTCATATAGCGTCACTTGCGCGCCCGCGCCCAGCGTCTCCGCGCAGGTGATCGCGGCGAAGTATCCGGCGGCACCGCCACCGACGACGATCACACGGGGGAGTTCATTCATGGCAGCGGCACCGTGGCCGGCGTACCACGGCAAGTCCAAAAAAAAGCCGCCGGCGTGAGCCGGCGGCGAAGAATTAACCGAGGCAAGCGAGCCTCACTTCATTTCGGCGGAGGACCGCCGGCACCCGGGCCGCGGCCGCCGGGGGGCCCTTTAGGCATCGCAGCAAACTTGGTCTTTTGCTCGTCAGTCAGCAGCGCCTCGATGCCATCATTCGTCTCCTTGTTCATGGCGCGCATTTTCGCCTGGCGATCCTCGGGGGCGATATCACGCATCGCGTCCTGCTGCTTCGTGAGCAACGCGAGGATTTTCGTCTTTTGGTCATCGCTCAGCGTGAGCGCGGTGTCCAGCTGCTTCAGGCGGTCAGCCGGGCTCATCATTCTGCCACGACCACCGCCACGGGGCGGGGGCGGCGCGCTGCCGTCGGCCGGGGGAGCCGGCGGATTATCCTGGGCGATGCTGACCACCGGCAAAGCGAGCACGCTGAGGACAGCGGTCGCGAACAGGCATTTGAGTGACGTTTTCATCGATGTTGTTGGGGTTACCAACTGCTTTTCGCCGAGTTCAGGCGGCAGCCGGAATCCAGCCAGACGCACGCGCTGCGACGAAGTTCCGCCAGTTGCGCGGCAAAAAGAAAGCCGCCGCGGGCTGCAAACCGCGGCGGCGACACCTATATACTGTTATGTATATACCGATATATCCTGGCCTGAACCTGACTGAATTCGGTTTACTGACTGTCCTTTTTTGCGCGGTTGCCGCGCGCCTCGGGCGGCATCGCGTCAAATTTCGCCTGCTGTTCGGGCGTGAGAACCGTGCGCACTTGATCGTGCGACGCCTTCATCAGCGCCCGGCGATCGCCACCGGCCTTAATATCCGCGGCCGTCTTCGACCAGATCGCCTTGATCTGGGACTTCTCGTCGTCGGTCAATTTCAGAGCGGTGTCGAGCGTCTCGAGGCGTTTGGTCTCCATCGTCTGCAGGCGCTTCGAGCCGCGTTTGCCAGCGGCAGGCGTGCTCGGGTCCGTGGGAGCAGTGTCTCCAATCGCCGGCGCGACTTGCGTGGTGGCGTTCGAGGCGGAAGGAGCCGCCGGTGCTGTGGTGGTCTGCGCCAGCGCGAGGGCGCTGCCAAAAGGCGAGAGCAACAGGAGCGCGGACCAAAGGGATTTTCTGGATGATTTCATATAAGGGATTGGTTGAAGATATCTCGGGTTTGAATTCGGACCGGCGCCGCGAGGTACCGCTGTATCCAACTTCGGATACAGAGACGCCGCCTCGGGTGCCCGGTTACCTCGATTCGCCGGGCTTGCGGCCCACCTGCGCGCAGCGCAGCGTGCGTTTCCATGATCGAGATCACCGCGTTGACCAAGCGCTACGGCGACTTCACGGCCGTGAATGACCTCTCGTTTTCGGTTCGCCCCGGTGAAGTCCTCGGACTCGTGGGCCCGAATGGCGCAGGGAAAACGACGACGCTGCGCTGCCTCGCGGGCATCATCCCTCCCACCGAGGGGACGGTGCTGGTCTCGGGGTACGATCTTTCGGTCGAGCCGGTCGAGGCGAAGCGGACGCTGGCGTTTTTTCCGGATGAGCCGCGCCTTTTTGAATATCTCACGGTGCGTCAACACCTCGCTTTCGTCGCTCGCATCTATGGTGTTGCCGACCACGAGTCCGTGTCCGAGCCGCTGCTGGCCGAGCTCGAGCTGGCGGAAAAAGCGGACCAGCTGCCCGGCGAACTCTCGCGCGGGATGAAGCAAAAATTGGCAATCGCCTGCGGACTCCTCCATCAACCGAGCGTGATGTTTTTCGACGAGCCCCTCACCGGCCTCGATCCCCTCGGCATCCGGCGAATGAAGGACTCGATCCTGCAGCGGGCCCGCGCCGGCGCCACCATCGTGCTCAGCTCGCATCTCCTTAGCCTGCTCGAGGAGGTCTGCTCGCACGTGCTCATCCTGAAACGCGGAGAAAAGATCGCGGACGGCACGCTCGCGGAGGTCGCCGAGCGCTTCAGTCGGGGCGAGGCGAATGTGAGTCTCGAGGAGATCTTCATCCGCGCGACGGGCGGTTCGGAGAACTGATCCAGCGATGCTGCGCGCGCTGCTTTATCTGCGGGTCACGTCCGCCGTGAATCTCGTGCTGAGCCGCATCCGCCGGCTGCGCCAGCCGAAGTACCTCATGGGCGCGATCGTCGGTGCGTTCTATATATACTTTATATACTTCCGCCGCCTCACCTCGCGCCCAGCGGGTGTTCGCCTGCCCGCTGGAGTTCCCGTCTTCACGATGGCGCCCGCCGACCTGGCCGCGGTGACGATCGCCGCGAGCGCGTTCGGGCTGCTCGTTTTGTTCCTGCTGATGTGGCTGCTGCCGTCGCGACGACCCGGCCTCGCCTTTACCGAGGCGGAAACCGCGTTCCTTTTTCCCGCGCCGATTTCGCGACGTTCGCTGATTCATTTCAAGCTGCTGAGCGGGCAGTTCGCGATTATATTTCAATCGCTGTTCTTCGCGTTGATTTTTAGTGCCCGCGGACTCGCCAGCGCCCGCGGTCCGGGAGTAATCGTCAGCTGGTGGATCGTTCTGACTTCGATCAACCTCCACTACCTCGGCTCGTCGCTCACGCTCGCAAAACTGATGGAGCGCGGCGTGAGCAACTGGCGACGGCGACTCTTTATCACCGGCGCGCTTGCTGCGATCGCACTCGGCACGTTCATCGTCGCCGCACGCAGCTGGGTCGCACCGACGCAGGCCGATTTCAACAATGGCACCGCGATGGCCCGGTGGCTAACGGGGAACCTCGACCGCGGACCGCTGCACGTTATATTAATTCCATTCAAGTGCATCGTGCGGCCGTATTTCGCGACGGACGCGTCCCAGCGCGCCTGGGCCGTTCTGCCGGCGCTGCTGGTGCTCGCGGCACTATATTATTGGGTGTCGCGCCTGGAGGTCTCGTTTGAGGAGGCGTCGATCGCCCGGGCTGAGAAGCGCTCCGCGGTGTTTGCCGCAGCCCGCTCGGGCAAGCGCCTGCCGCTGCGTCCCGGCAAGGCCCGCCGCCCCGCGTTCGCCCTGCGGCACCCGGGCCGCGCGGAATTGGCTTTTCTCTGGAAAAACCTTCTGGCGACGCCGCCGATATATACACCGCGCGTTTTCGGGTGGGTGGCGGCGGTGATCGTGATCGGCGCGCGCTTTCTGCTGCGGGGCGATGGAACGCAGCACGCCATCCTGCTCACGTGCGGCTCCGTGGCAGCGGTGATCGGCGGGGTCACGCTGCTCTTTGGGCCGCAGATCTCGCGGCAGGATCTGCGCTCCGACCTGGCGAATGCCGATATATTAAAAACGTATCCGCTCGCGGGCTGGCAGGTGCTGCTCGGCGAAACGCTCACGCCCGTATATATTCTGACGGGCATCGTCTGGCTCTCCCTCCTCGCCACTTCGTTCGCGGCGCAGTTGCCGGAGGTGGCGTGGTCGACCACGACGATTCGCGTGACCTTGGCCGCAGCCCTAGCCCTCTGCACCCCGGCCCTGGTCGCGGTGCTGCTGCTTGTGCCGAATGCAGCCGCGCTGGTTTTCCCGGCGTGGTTCCAGACGGCGAGTTCGCGCAGCGGCGGCATCGACATGATGGGGCAGCGGCTGATCTTTGTTTTCGGGCAGGTCCTCGTGATGCTGCTGGCGCTGCTGCCGGCGGCACTCGCGGCGATCGCTCTCTTTATCATTATGAACTGGCTGGTGGGCAGCATCGCCGGCATCGCCGCCGGTGCGATCGCCGTGGTGCTCATGCTCGGCGGCGAGGCTTGGTGCGGGTTGTGGTGGCTGGGAAACCGATTCGAGAAGTTCGATCTTTCGGCTGAACTTCGGCCCTAGTCGTGCTTATATACTCCATGGAAAAGACGCTGGCCTTCACGCCCGAGATCCTCGCCTACACCCGCCGCATGAGCAGTCGCGCGGGAGACCCATTGCTCGCAGAAATCCGGCGCACGACCGAAACGCGTTACCCCGAGGAAGCCCGCATGCTCGTCACCGAGGAGCAGGGCAACTTTTTGTCACTGCTGGTCTCCGCCCTCGGCGTGGAATCCGCCATCGAGATCGGCACGTTTACTGGATACAGTGCGACGTGCATCGGGCGCGGCCTCGGGCCCAATGGGCGGTTGCTTTGCTGCGACGCGAATTCCCAGTGGGGCGACGTCGCGCGGGGCTTCTGGCAACAGGCCGGGCTCGCCGATCGCATCGAACTCCGCGTCGGCCCCGCCGTGAATACATTGCGCGCTCTCGAGCCCGGACGCACGTTCGAGTTCGCGTTCATCGACGCCGACAAGCCATCTTACGATATATACTATGAGCTCGTGCTGCCGCGACTGCGGCGGGGCTCGCTCGTGGTGTTCGACAATATGCTCAGCGGCGGCGGCGTGGTGAATCCGACGGACGAGCGCACCCGCGCTCTCGACGCGCTCAACCGCAAGCTCGCGCAGGATCCGCGGGTCGAGTCGGTTCTGCTGCCGCTGGCGGACGGGCTGAACTTCTGCCGCAAACTTTAGCGATGACGCTGGCCGCGCTCACCGAAATGGCGGCTGGAACGGTCGGTGCGGCTCACCGCCAGCTGCCGGCCCCGCTGCGGGAAATCGCCCGGGGCGTCGCTGTGCATTATGAGATGTTCCCGGGTGCGGATGTCCTCGCGGAGGGTTTCGAACCGGATATTCTCGGGCTGTTCGTCGGCGCACCCCATGGCGAAACCGGCGAAGCCGGCCAGGTCGTGCCCCCGCAGATTTTCCTATATCTAAGAAGCCTGTGGGAGTATGCGGAGTCGGACGCCGAGATTTTTCGCGAGGAAGTGCGGCTCACCTATCTGCACGAGCTTGGACACTTTCTGGGCTGGGACGAGGATGCCGTGGCGGCCCGCGGCCTCGATTAGCGCGCGGCACTTTTGCAGGCTGCTGCGGTCTTGCCTGATCGGTCGGCCCCACCTGCAATCCGCGCTTCCCAAGCGGCTCGGCGCCTGCAACGCTTGGTCGCTGTTCTGCCGTCTTACATGAAAAACTCCCTCAAACTTTTCCTCTTCGCCGTCCTGGCGACCGCCCTCGCGCACGCCGCCCCGGCTCGAAAAGATCTCGTCGCGCACGTCGAGACCTGCGAGGCGATTCTGGAGGAATTTATGTCCCGGCCGGAAACCAGCATCCCGCCGGCCGTCTGGCAGCGGGCGCATGCGATCCTGATCGTGAACCAGTTCAAGGCCGGCCTCCTCGTCGGAGTGAAGGGCGGCTACGGCGTCGTCCTGGCCAAGAAACCCGATGGCCATTGGAGCATCCCCGTCCTCGTGAGCGCGGGCGAAACCAGCCTCGGCTTCCAGATCGGCGCCAACGCCCTCGAATCCGTCTATATACTGACCGACGATGCCACCGTGCGCATGCTCTTCAACCGGCGGTTCAACCTCGGCGTCGATGCGAAAGCCGTGGCCGGTCCGAAGGTGGCCGAGGAGGAGAAATATAATCATGAAATCCTGCGCACGCCGATCCTCGCCTACGTCAAGGCCCGCGGACTTTACGCCGGTGCGACCGTCAAGGCCGGCTTCCTGTCCCGCGACGACGAGGCCAATTTCATTCTATATAGCACGCAATACACCCTGCCGGAACTACTCTATAGCGACTGGGTGACCCCGCCGTCCGAGGTCCAGCCGCTCATGGGTCTCGTGCAGCACTACGCGCCCTGAGCCACGGCACCGGACGCCTGCGGAGTTCATCTAGAAGTATATAGAGCGCACCGTCGAGCCCATGCCCACGCCGCATCGTAACGAGGTGCTCGGGTCTGCCGGGGTGCATCACGCTTGCCTGAAGACGCGCGACTGGGACCGCACGATCCAGTTTTATCAGGACACGCTCGGCTGCGCAGTGAAAATTGCGTGGCGCGCCGCGCCGCAGCGCGCCGTGATGCTCGATGTTGGCGACGGCAACTATATAGAGATTTTCGAGGACCTCTCGTTTCACCCCGTGGCGAACGGGCACTGGCAACACCTCGCGCTGCGCACCACGCGGCTCGACGCCGTCGCTGAGCGCGTCCGCGCCGCTGGCGCGAAAATCACGATGGAGCCGAAGGACGTGACCATCGCGACGACGAACGGCGCGGGGCCCGTACCAATCCGCATTTTTTTCTGCGAGGGTCCCGGCGGCGAGATTCTGGAATTCTTCCAGAATTCGCTAACCTGATTCCGCGCGGCTCAGCCGCCCGTTTCGCGCAGGTAGGCGACCAGTTCGGCGAGGGCCGCGCCCGCCACCATTTGTTGCGCTTCGACTCGGGTCGCCCCAGGGCATTCCACCCGCCCCGCCCGGCTCGCGAAGACACGGCCGCGCCGGCGTTCCACGAGCGCCCACCACGCGAACGGGGATAATATATCGTGATCGGGAGCTGGCTCGGCATAACCCGTCGTCGCCAACCCGAGCGCGCTTCCAAACAAACGGGCAACGCCTTGAGCCATCTGCGCCGCAATCTCGGCGGAGACACAATCGACCCGCCGGGCTGACGCGCGATCGACTCCAAGCAAGCGCACCTTCTGGTCTATATTATACGCGGACACGCCACCCAGAAAAAAACCCGAGGCGCCAGAAACGCTCGCGATCGCAGACTGAAGAAAGCCCGCCGTGAGGCTTTCCGCGACGGCGATCGTGCGGCGCGGAGCCCGCAGCAGGAGAGTCTTCAGTTCTCCGGCGCTGCTCACGGGGTTGTCTCGGCGATCTGTTTCAACCGGACGAGCCCCTGCTCGAAATCCGGTCCGACCATGCGATCCAGAAAAAGTCCGAACCAGCGCGCCATCGGGTTCAGTCCCAAATCTCCCGACATGACGGAATCCACGCGAGTGCCGCCCGGCACCGGCGTTAATATAAAGGCACCCTCTCCCAGCATCGACATGCCCTCCATTTCGAGCGTGTAGGTCACTTTTTGGGACGGCTGCACCGCCGTTAGCGTCGCCCGCCCATTGCCCTCGGATTTGCTCCGCCAGGCGGTCCACCCGCCCACCGTCGTGGTCGCCGAGGAGTAGCTGAGGGTCATCGTCGGATCGCGCTGATACCAAACGCCCCAGCGCTTCCACGCGGCCAGATCAGCAACGAGAGGAAAAACCGTTTCCGGCTTCGCCGCGATAACGATCGAACGTTCCACCTGATACCGGCGGGGTAGAAAAAACGCGACGACCGCGAGCAATATAATCAGGCCGAGCAGCACTCCCAGGATCTTCCAGAGCAATTTCATCGGAGAATATATTATATATACCTGTGGCGAGGGAATTCCCGTCCGCAGGACGCGAACGGAATTTCTGATTCCATCGGAAACAGGTTCATATAGCCAGCTCGAGCCCGACCGGGCAGTGATCGCTGCCGAGGACCTCGGGGTTGATCCAGGCGCGGCGCAGCGCAGATTCGAGTTTCTTCGAGGCGACGAAGTAATCGACCCGCCACCCGATATTGCGCGCGCGGCAATTCAGCATCTGGCTCCACCAGGAATAGTGCCCGGGTCCCTTTTCGAACTGCCGGAACGTGTCGAGAAACCCGCGGCGCAGCAGCTTTGTGAAGTTGTCGCGCTCTTCCGCCGTGAACCCGGCGTTACGGCGGTTCGGACCGGGATTCGTCAGGTCGATTTCCTCGTGTGCCACGTTGAGGTCCCCGCAGAACACCACGGGCTTTTTCTTTTCGAGCCGGAGTATATACTTCAGGAACGCCGGGTCCCACTCCTCGGTGCGGTACGCCAGCCGCGTCAGGCCACGCTGCGAATTCGGTTGATATACATTGATCAGGTGAAATTCCGGAAACTCCATCGTTATCATGCGGCCCTCCCCATCGTGGCTGCGCAGGCCCAGCCCGAGCGACACGGCCATCGGCTTGACGCGCGTGAACACGAGGGTGCCGCTATATCCTTTCTTCACCGCGGGATTCCACAGGAGTTCATATCCGGGGGGCCACGCGAGGTGCTGGACATCCCCGGGATGAGCCTTCGCCTCCTGCAGGCAGATGACGTCGGCGTCCGACCGAACCATGAAATCATATAGGCCTTTCTTATAGGCGGCGCGGACCCCGTTTACGTTCCAGGAAACCAGTTTCACGCCCGCCGTTGAACGCACCGCCGCCCCGGCTCGCAAACCGATTCGCGGGCGCGAGGAAAAAATTCCAATCTCGCTCCAGGATCGCACCCTCGACCGACTCCGCCACTCGCGTGAGAACAGGCGGCTGCTGACGCACCTTGGATTTGCCAACCGGGGGGCCGCTTGCGAGGCTGAGCGCTCTCTCATGTCCGACGTTTTCTCTCCCCTGCCCCTCGGGGCCCGCATCCCCGATTCCGCGCACGCGGTCTCGTGTAGTCTGCCAACGCTGCGGGACGTCCGTGGCTACGAGGAGAAGGATCCGGCGGTGACCGGGCACTTGACGTCGGGATACCCACGTTTCGTCGTCCACCCGTTCGCCTGCCAGCTTGCCGAGCACCTGATCGAAACCCATCCAGCGCTGCGCGGGCACTCGCTCTGGTTGGTGAGCTCCGCCCGCATGGCGCGGGCGCTATATATACATTTGAATGATGCCGGGACCGGTCGCGCGGTTCTCGATGTCGACGGTGTGCATGGGGTGTCGCACCCCGACTCAGGAGCGATCGCGGCGCGGGCGAAAACGTTCCTGCAGAACGTCGGCGGCTTCATGTCCTCGCGTCAAGCCGAGGATGAGCTAGTGCGCCGCGGGCTGCTCCCGGCGGCCGAGCCGGAGCTGGTTTTCGCGGGCGACGCCGAGGCCGAGATCCGGAGCCGCCTGCGACAGGTCGCGCCAGCCGCAAGCGACGGAGATATATATATCGCGAACTGCGGCATGAACGCAATCTACTCGGCGTTCACCGCCGTGCGGGAGCTGCAGGCGCAGCGGGGGCGCACTGCGTGGATCCAGCTCGGGTGGCTTTATCTCGATACGATCGCGATCCTGAAAAAATTTTCCGCGTCCGCGGAGGACTATATCTACGTCTCGGACGTGTTTGATCTCGCGGCGCTGAAACAGATTTTTGCCACGCACGGCACGCGGCTCGCCGGGCTCGTGGCGGAGCTGCCGACGAACCCCTTGATCCAGACGCCCGACGTAGCCGCGATCGCCGCGCTCTGCCGCGAACATGGGGTCCGGCTCATTCTCGACCCGTCGGTCTCGTCGCTATATAATCTCGACGTGCTCGCGCACGCCGACCTCGTCGTGTCCAGCCTCACGAAATATACTGCGAGCGAGGGCGATCTCGTCGCCGGAGTGTGCCTCGTGAACCCGCGCGGTCCGGACGCCGGCGCGCTCCGCGCGGGCGTCGCCCGCGAGCTCGAGCCCGCTTACCCGCGCGATCTCGCGCGGCTCGCGTGGGAGATCGCCGCCACGAAGGACGTCCTCGCGCGCATCCATGAAAGCATGCCGCAAATTGTATCGTTCCTCGGCGGGCATCCGGCCGTTCGCGAAGTATATTGGGCGCTGCATCCGGACTCTCGGGACAATTACCTCCGCATCGCGCGCGGGCCCGGCGCCATCGGCGGGATGGTCACCTTTACGCTGCACGGTTCGATGGAGACGTTTTACGACCGCCTGGTCCTGCCCAAAGGCCCCAGCTTCGGGATGAAGACCACCCTGATCTGCCCCTTCATGTATCTCGCACACTATGACCTGATCACGACGCCGGCCGGCCGCGCGGAATTGGCCGCGAGCCACCTCGACCCGGACCTCCTGCGGCTATGCGTCGGGACGGAGCCGGCCGCGGCGATCATCGCCGCCCTCGGCGCCGCGCTGGGGTGAAAAGGCACGAGATATGAATATATAACTCGAGATTCCCACTTCCGGTCCGCGCGAGGATATATAGTCGCGCGAGTTTATATAGCAGGCGACGAGAGGGTATATACACATATATCGTCCCTGAGAACGGCCCAGCTCGCGGTTCGCGCGGGCTGACCGCGCGCATCTGTCATCGGGGCAGCGTCGCCGCCCATGTGTGTACGGCGGCGGGCACCTCGCGAAGATTGTGTAGCGCAAAGAACCGACCGTCAGCGGCGGGTACCGCGTCTGCCTGCTCCAGGGCCCACATTAACGGATAGGGCACGTGGGCGCCAGCGCCACCGAGCGCGAGAACAGGCAGGATGTCGGATTTTAGAGAATTCCCCACCATGAAGAACCGGGTGGGCGGGATACCGTGACGCCGCAGCAGCGCTTCATAGGTGGCCTCGTCTTTTTCAGACACGATTTCGATGGCTCGAAAACAATCAGCGAGGCCGGATTTTTTGAGCTTCCGCTCCTGATCGCGCAAATCCCCCTTGGTCACCAGCAGGAGCGGATATTCGCGTGCGAGTGCCGAGAGCGTCTCGGTCACTCCCTCGAGCAGCTCAACGGGATGTCTCAACATCTCGCGCCCGAGGGCGACAATTTGCTGGATCTCGCCAGCACTGATTTTCTCTCCAGTCAGCGCGATCGCCGTTTCGATCGCCGAAAGCGTGAATCCCTTCACCCCGTAGCCATAGTCGTCGAGATTGCGCCGCTCCGTGGCCAGCAGCGTGCGATCGACCACCGCGGCTTCGTGGTGCTGGGAAAGCAGCGCGCGGTATCGTTCATGGACGCGCTCGAAAATCGTTTCATTATGCCAGAGCGTATCGTCGGCATCAAATCCCAGGGTGATCGGAAAGTCCGGCATGACCCCAGCGTTCTTCAGGCGCGGCGGGTCCGCCATGATAAAACAGCAGCTGCGCAATTCGCGAATCGACCCACACGGAAGCGAGGCGCTTCCAGCGTATATAAAGGTAATATATAGCGGGATGGACGCCCCGCATCCCCACGGAAGAACGATTCCGCGTGCAGCTGCGCCGCACTCCCCGCTGTATCCAGTTCACGGATACACCGGGTTATGGACCCTGTTTGACGCGGATAGTATAGTTCTTCGCGAGCGGGCTGGTCGCGGTAAACCGGACGGCCTCGGTCTCGTTTTCCGACAGCAGCATGGGTTGAAACGGCGTTTCGCCGATAGGCGCGTTTTGCTCGTCCTTGAAGACGCAATCGAGCTGGACCTGGATCGAGCGGTTCTCGTGGTTGCGCACGTTCGCGACGACTTCGAGCCGGCCATCCGCGAGCGTACGCTCCTGCAGGCCCGTGCACGTCACCGCCGACTGCGCCGGCTGGTCAAGAACCACAAATTTCTCGGTGTTATCGAGACTATATTTCGTCGTCTCTTGCGGTGGGGGCGCCGCGGAATTCGCGACACACCCGGCAAGCAGGGCGGAGCCCAGCACGCTGACTCGCCAGAGGGAGAGCGGATACTTCATAGGTGTTGCGGTGGTCGGTGAGACTCCGGATGAGATTTTAAGTTCGAGCAAAAACCAAGCCCGCGGAGGCCAACGAGAGGGGCGATTTTACCGTTCTGGCACGAAATCGCTGTTTGAGTCTCCGAGACACATCGTCTATAAAATCCAGTTCATGCGCGCCTTGTTCGTCAGTCTCGTGCTTTTATCGGTGCTCATCCGCCCGGGGCTTTTCGCCGCGGATTCAGCCGAACTCGCATCACTGCGCGAAAAGGCAGAGCGCGGCAATGCGGTCGCGCAATATAATCTCGGCCTGGCATATGCTCAGGGACGGGACGCGCCCCTCGATCGTCCCGAGGCGTACGCCTGGCTCTCCCTCGCAGCCGAGAAAGGGACCACCGGCAAAGCGCTCGAGTCTCTGCTGAGTACACTGACGCCCGCCCAGCTCGCCGAGGGCGAGCAGCGCCTCGCACAACACCGCGCCGACGTCGCTTCAGTCAAGCCGTCCCGCGCCACCGCTCCGGCACTGAAATCCGGGACGCCGCAATTCTCTCACCCGTCGTCAGCCCTCGCGTCCTCTCCCGCGCCTCTTGCGCCCGTCATGCCGACCGAGCGTTCCGCGCCGGCGGCCGTCCCGACGCTCGCGGAAGTGATGCGCGGGTCCGAACCGGTGGGCCCTGCGATCGGAAAAGTTTCCGACAACTCTATCCCCGCAGCTGCGCTCGCCCAAACGCAGAAGGAGCTCGACGCCGCCCGTGCGCAATTGGCGACGCTGAATATAGATCTGCAACGCCTGCAGGCCCAGGTCAACCGGTTGGAAGCGGCTGCCAAAGCCGCTCGGGAGCCGGCAGTCTCTTCCAAGTGATGTGCCGCGCAGATCGCAATTGTTTCCCGGGAAAAAGTGTATAGCAAGTTCCTGATGTCCCTGTCCGCCGCCCGTTTGACGCCTCTCCTGTTCCTGCTTGGGACGACTGCCGTTCGCGCCCAACTCGCCACGGCCCCGACGCCCGAGCCGCCTCCTCCGGCCGTGATCGTGCCAGCACCGCGCACGGCCGCCGAACTCGAGCGCGAGTTGGCGGCGGCGGAGGTCGACAAGAAACAACTGAGCGACGAACTCGCGCTCGCTTGGAAGGAGACCGAGCAGGCCCACGCAGAATCCGCGGCGGCTCAAAAACGCGCCGATGCGGCGATCAAGAAAAATCTCGCCGACCAGTCGACGCAGCTCACGGAGCTGAAAAACCAGGTACAGCAGAGTTTGGCGGACCGCGAGAAATTGCAGAAGCAGCTTGCTGACCTGCAGAATCGGCCGGCTCCGACACCTGCGCCCGTGGCGGTAGCGCCGGTGCCGAAGACGACGGATCTGGAGATGGATACGAAGCTCGCGAGCGCGCTCCGCTCCTATACACTTCTGGAGCAGGAGAACACGCGGCTTCGCGACCAGCTTGCGGCCCAGCAACACGAGCTCTCGACACAAATTGAAAAAGTGCAGTCGCTCGAAAACGCGGCTGCCACTCCTCGGACGGAAGCGCTGACGGCCGCACCTCCGCAGCGTCCCGCTCCAAACACGGAGGCCGAAGATCGCCTCGCGGTGGCGCTGAGAAGTTTTGCTTTGCTCCAGAGCGAGGCCGCGGACCTCCGCGTGAAAAACGCCGCACTCGCGCAAGAAAAAGCCGTCCTCAACAGCCGCCTTGCGGAGGCGCAGGCGGCGATTCCGATGGCCGCCCAAGCCGTGGCGTTGCGCGAGCAACTCCGCCAGACACAGGACCAGAGCGCGGCTTTTGCCGAGGAGAACGCCCGCTTGCGCAACGAAGTTTCCCTTTCGAATGGCGGAGGTGGCAGCGGATCAGCCCGGAGCACCGGTTCGTTAAACCCACAAACGATCAACGTCGCGCCCGACGCCGCCCCCGCTCCGGCTACGACCACGCGTGGAACGGGCGCAACGATGCCGGCCGCCACTGTCACGACCGCCTCACCGGCCTCCACCGGCACCGCCGCCACCGCCGCCACGCCCGCGTCGACGCCCGCGCCTGCGCGAACCCACGTTATTGCTGCCGGCGAGACCCTCTCGAAAATTTCGCTGCAATATTATGGCACGGTCAACCGGTGGGCATCCATCCTCGCCGCCAACCGCGACGTGCTGCGCGATGAAAAAAGTCTGCCGGTCGGACGCACTTTGCGAATCCCGTGACCTGCCGCGGCGATCAAACGCGCGCCAGTGCTGATGGAAGGAGGCGGCGCGTGAACCTCGAGTATATAGCGGAACCGCTGCTGTATCCAACAAATGGATACAGGATATTGCTAGAAGAAGCCGACGACGAACGCGAGTGACGCGACGGAGAGCAGGGTGCTGAGGACGATCGATCCGGACGCCAGTGCCTCGTCGCCCCGGAGTTGCAGCGCCATCGTATATGAAACGATCGCGGTGGGACACGCGAGCAGCACGAGCACGACCCGCAACTCCAATCCGTCGAGGCCAAGCAGGCGCGCGACGCCCCATCCCAGAACGGGCGAAATAACGCTTTTTACGAGCGCAGATGAGAGCGGGAGATGCCAGGCGCGGCCGATTTTCACGCTCACGAGGGACCCTCCCACGCCGAGCAATCCGAGCGGCAACGCCATTTCTCCGAGGGCGAAGAACGTCTTGTCGACCGCGGCCGGAATCGGCCAGCGCATCAGTGCGAAAAGGATTCCGGCGACGCTCGCGATCAACGGAGGCGTCGTCGCCATTTGCCGGACGAGCGGCCGAATCATGCCGAAACCGAGCCGGTGCTGGCTGAGCAACAGGACAACCACCGCCCCGATGTTATATACAACCATCATCGGAGCCACCACGATCACTGCCGCGGTGCGAGCGCTGAGCCCGCCCGGGCCAGGCGTGTCGGGCATCGCAAACATGATCGGCAGCCCGATGAACGCGAGGTTACCGCGGAACGCCCCCTGGACAAAAGTCCCCACCGCCCCAGGGGAAACGCGCCCCGTCCACGCCGCTATATAGGCGACGACGACCGCGAGCGCCGTCGCGAGAAACATCACCGAAAACATCAGCCGCGCCTCCTCGAGGCGGTGCACCGAGCTCGTCAGCTGCGAAAACATCAGCGCAGGCAACCCGAGCCAGTACGTCACTCGATTGGCTTCGCGCAAAAAATCCCCCGAAACAAAACCGGTGCGCTGGAGCACGGCCCCGAGCGCGATCAGCAGAAATACTGGCGTCAGCGTGTTGAGGATCAGCACCGGCAAAGTGTTCGCCCAACGCACGAACCCGTCCATGCGAAAGGCGCCCCGGCGTCGCGTCGCGACGCTTGCATCAGCGACGACGGCGCGCTGAGACTCACGGCGTGTCCACGATCGCCCCAGCCCAGTTCGCGAACGTCACAGTCGTCGCCAAGGCCAATATATACTTCGACGGCGATGTCGTCAGCCACACCGTGCTGCTGAAAAGCGGCGAGAAAAAAACCCTCGGGCTGATCCGGCCCGGGAGTTATCACTTCAACACCGCAGCCGCGGAGCGCATGGAAATCATCGCTGGTACCTGCGTCGCGACGCTCGATGGCGGCGCGACCGCGGCGACGCACGGGGCCGGCAGTTTCTTCGATGTGGCAGCGAATAGCGGGTTCACGATCGTCGTCGCGGACGGGCTGTGTGAATATATTTGTTCGTTCCTGCCGTAACGTGAACCCGGCCAGGCGCGGCAACTGGTCGGGCACACTCCGATATATACCTGAGTATATAGCGGCAAGATCGCGGGCCCGCGGCGCGGTCCTGGGGTTGCTCTGGATTTTCGCCGGCACGGTCCGCGTGATCGGGGCGCCGGCGGCGGAAGCCCCCGCGGGCTTGTACGCAGATTTCGAGACGCCCCGCGGCACGATCACGTGTGAATTATATTTCGAGAAAGCACCGATGACGGTCGCGAGCTTCGTTGGCCTAGCGGAGGGTCGGCTCGGCCCGGCTCCGCGACACCCGTTTTTCAACGGGCTGACTTTTCACCGCGTCGTGCCCGGATTTGTGGTGCAGGGCGGCGACCCGCTCGGCACCGGCGAGGGTGGACCCGGCTATATATTTCCCGACGAGTTCGTCCCCGGGCTGCGCCACGACGCGGCCGGCGTGCTATCCATGGCCAACAGCGGCCCGGATACCAACGGATCCCAATTTTTCATCACGCTCGCAGCGGTTCCGCGTCTGAATTATCTCCATACTGTCTTCGGCCGCATGGTCGCGGGGCAGGACGTCCTGGCGAAAATCCAGCAGGGCGACGCGATGCAGGTCGAGATCCGACGCATCGGTCCGGCGGCGAACGCTTTTCACCCCGACGAAAACAGGTTCGCGGCGCTCACGGCCAAGGCACCACGGGCGACGCCAGCTGCTTTCGAGGATCCTTCCGGCCTGTTGCAAACCGAGCCGCCCCGAGCGAAAACGCTCAATGACAAACTCCAGAACTTTACCCGCGCGACGGGCGGGAAACTCCTGGCGCGAATGTACGACAAATTCACGCCGGAGACCGGCGCCGCGGACACGACGACGTGGACGGACCAGTTCGCTCGAAGCCTGCAGCTGCCGGTAACCGCGACTCTCGTTATATACTTTGCCGCTGAAAATACGGCCGAGCTCTGGTCGCCCTCGCGCCCGTCGCTTCGTCTCCCCGCCATACAACCGTGGTTGCCGGCGACGCCACCGTCCGCGGCGACCGCGCCCACCGGCACCGGACCGAGTGAGGCCGAGCGAGCGGCACTCGATCTCAAGAGGAGACACCTCACTGCGATCAATGAACTTATCGATGGACTGATCTACCAGCTGGAGACACCCGAGAAAAGCGAGACGCCGGCCGCTCGACGTTGAAGAATACGCCGATGCGCACTGGTTCGCATTGCCAACGCCCCGGAATCGGATATCTTTCTTTTCTCTCGCCAATTAGTTGCGTACCCGTTCTGCTAAACCGTTCTCCCGCGTGAAACCATCCGCTCACAATTCCGATTCGGCGTTCACGATGGTGGAAATCATGATTGTGACGGTGATCATCGGTTTGCTGGCGGCGATCGCCATCCCGGCTTTCCAGAAAATGCGGGCGTCCTCCCAAGATAAAGCAGTCTTGAACAACGCCCGCCAACTCGCGGCGGCGGCCGATCAATATATGATGGAGACAGGCCGCTCGACGGTACCTTTCGGAGCGCTCGTGGGCGCGTCGGCCTACGTCAAGGACTTTGCCACGGTTGCCAACGAAACCTATCCCACGACGTTCACTCAAGGGACTGCCGTCACGGTGACTGGAATCGCTGGCGCGCGGACAATCACGTACGGGTTCTGATCGTCAGCGGCGCCACGTAAACTGCGTCGCGCCGAGACTGGATTCGTCTTCGCCGCGCGTGAAGACGCGCACCGCAGAATTCGCGAGCACGGCGACGGTGGCGGCAAGTACAATTAGCGAAAGCCACGGCGGAAAATAGAACACGTGCATCAGCGCACCGCGCATGAGATCCACGGCGTACGCCACGGGGTCGAGGTGCGCCGCCCATTGCAGCCAGCGGGGGGCCCGCGCCAATGGATATAGTGCGCCCGAGAGAAAAAACATCGGGAGCAGCACTGCGTTGCTCACTATAGGAAAAACGGTGGTTGACGTGAACCGCGAGGCGACTGCGACGCCCAGCGAAGAAAAAACGATCGCCGCCAACGCCATCGCCGCGATCAGCTCTGCACCCTCGACGAATCCGAACCGAACCCCGGCCAACGGCGCGAACGGCAGCAACACCATGCCCTGCACGAATGCTTGCGACGCTCCGGATGCGATTTTTCCGAGAGCGATCGCGGCCCGCGGCACCGGCGCGACGAGGATCGCCTTGAAGAACCCGATCTGGCGATCGAAGACGATCGTGATGGCCGAGAACGTCGCCGAAAATAACAGCGTGAGCCCCATCGTTCCGGGAAATATATAGCGTTTATAGTCGCCGCCGCCGAGCTGGGAACTGGCGCCGAGTCCCGCGCCGAGGACGAAAAGATATAGGAGGGGCTGCGCCAGTCCCGCGATCAGCCGCGTTTTCTCGAGCCACGCGCGCTTCAGGTCGAGGACGACGATTGCATATATACCGCGCCTCATCGCGGACTCCTCCCGGGGGCGCGACGCTCATCACCGGCGGATTCCGCCGCGGCTGCGAGTGCGCGGCCGGTGCGCTGTAGGAAAACGTCCTCCAGGCTCGGCTCATCGATTTGCACGCGCTGCACCTTCACGGGCAGCTCCCGCAACAAGCGCGGCAGCACCGCGGCGGGATCCGCTTCCAGGAGGCGCAGCGGCCCGCTGCCGGCCTCGGGCGTGAAACCATGCGCCACGAGCCAGCTCCTCGCCGCGTCGTCGTTCTCAGTTTTCAAGCGAACGATCCCACCCCCGAGCTGCGCCTTCAGTGCGCGCGGCGTGTCCAGCGCGACAATTCGGCCGCCATCGATCAACGCGATCCGGTCCGCAACCTCGGCTTCCTCCATATAGTGAGTCGTGAAAAAAACGGTCCGGCCGGCCGCCGTCAGAGTCGCCACCTGTTTCCAGAACCCGCGCCGGCCGTCGACGTCCAAGCCGAGCGTCGCCTCGTCGAGAAATAATATACCCGGATCCGTCACCAGTGCGCGGGCGAGCTCTAGCTTTCGGCGTTGCCCGCCGGAGAGCCGCTTGGCTGGACGGTCGGCCGCGTCCTCCAAGCCGAGTTCGTCGATCAACTCGGCAGCGCGCGTTTTCGCTGCTGCCGGCGCAAGTCCATAAAGCAGGCCCATGAGCAAGAGGTTGTCGCGCCCCGACAGATGCTGCTCGATCGCCGGCTCCTGAAACACGATTCCCATGACGCGTCGCACGGCGTTGCGCTCGTGGACGACGTCATAGCCGAGTACACGCGCCGATCCCGACGACGGCGCGCGCAACGTGGCGAGGATCGAAAACAACGTTGTTTTCCCGGCACCATTGGGACCAAGAAGCGCCAACATTTCTCCGCGTTGTACGCTGAGATCGATGCCGCGAAGGGCCTCGACCGAACCATAATTCTTGCCGACGTTGAGCAGTTCGATCGCCGGACCCGCTTCGGATCCCCACGGTTTCTGGGCGCTGGTCGCAGGCATTTCCGCCAGCAGGTCGCAACCGCGTGGATTGGCAAATCTCTTCGCGGAGCACGAGGCCGGCCGTTGCGTTTTTCGGAATTTCGACCTCTACATCCGGCATGTCTGCCTCGCCGCTGCGCAGTTTCTTTTATCTGGCGCTCCTCGGCTTTGCGCTGCTCACGCTCGCCCTCGTCGTCCGTTCGGGTATGTTCGCCCGCCACAACCCGGGGCGGCCGCTCAACAGTGCCATGCGCGAGGCATTGGCGGAGTCCTCGCCACAGCTTACTCGCGACGATGCTGCCCTCCTCGATCGCACTTATCCGAACGCACGAATTACGCCGTCGGGCCTGCGCTAT
The DNA here is from genome assembly GCA_963800005.1 of uncultured Verrucomicrobiae bacterium. GTDB lineage: Bacteria > Verrucomicrobiota > Verrucomicrobiia > Opitutales > Opitutaceae > CAWCZH01. The sequence goes on along the minus strand of CAWCZH010000006.1, from coordinate 614,889 downwards.
ATAATGCGCTCTCCGGGCACCGGTGACGGGACCCCACGGATCGGTGGCGAAGTGATGGTCCAAGTCGCCGCGCGCCTGCTCGACGGCACGCCGTTGGAGAATTCTTACCAGCAAGGCACGCCGTTGAAATTTCGGATCGGCGTCGGCGATGTTCTTCCGGCGTGGGACGAGGCATTTCTTGCGATGAAGAAGGGCGAGAAGCGCACCTTGGTGGCTCCTTATTGGCTCGCGTACGGCGTGAAAGGCCGCCCTCCAGCGATTCCGCCCAAGAGCACGATTATATTCGAAGTTGAGTTGCTCAATTTCCGGTAAGCTCGAGACATTTCGCGCGAGTATATGGGGAACAGGCCGTCCGAGCTAGGCACCTTCGGGACTCGGGAACTCTTGTAAAAATTCGTGCACTATGAAGTTGATGTCATGTACGTGGAACCGAATTGAAGCTCGGTGAAGGCGCCGGCAGAGATATATAGTCGGAGCGCGCGCCGGTTCGGAATCACCACCGGCTGCGGAGCGATCGCAGCGTGCTGCGCCGCCGTATTTTTCAATCGCCAGCCCGTGGGATGGCGACACCTCACCACGATTGGAGAGGCTCTCGCGCTGGGAGCCATCTTCGTCAAACCGCGACGCGAACCGGAAATGATCGACGTCGATGATCCCAAATTCCCATTGAGTCCCGAGGAACGACTGGAAGCCGCCGTGCGCGAACGCACCGCGGAACTGAGCGCCCGTAACGCGCGGCTGGCTGACGAGCTGAAACAGCAGCGCGCTGCCGCCGAGTTGACCGCACGGCAGAACGCCGCACTCGAGCAACGCATCGCCGAGCTTCAGGCACTGTTTGACATCGCGCCCGTCGGCATCGGGATCGCCAGCGATATCGAGTGCCGGGTCGTGCGCACTAACCCGGCGTTCGCCGAAATTCTCGGACTGCCTCCTGAAGCGAACGCGTCAGCCACCGCGCCGCACAATTTTCAGATTCTGAAAGATGGTGTGGAGCTCGCTCCGGAAGCGATGCCGATGCGACGTGCCATGGCAGAGGGCCTGCCGGTCCGCAATTTCGAGGAGACGATCATCCGCGCCGACGGTTCGAAGGTGGAACTGCTGGTCAACACGGTCCCCATCCGCGATGCCTCCGGACAAATCCGCGGCTGCATTGGCACTTACCAAGACATCACCACCCAGCAAAAAATGGCGGCCGAGCGGATAGAATCGGAGCGGCGGCTTCAGGAAATCCAGAAGCTGGAAAGCATCGGGGTTCTCGCAGGCGGCGTGGCGCACGATTTCAACAACCTGCTCACGGCCATCCTCGGGTACACGCATCTTCTCCGGCAGGAGCTGCCCCCCGAGACGACGGCCCAGACCATGCTCGCCCGCGTCGAGAACTCCGCGCGCCAAGCCGCGGAGCTATGCAAGCAATTACTTGCTTACGCAGGCAAGGGCAACTACGCGATGCGCCCGACCTCCCTGAATGAGGTGATCCGCAAAGCGGCCGACTCGCTCGATTCCAGCCGACCTGATGTCCGCGTGCGTCTCGCGCTGGGCGATGATCTTCCGAAAATTCGAGGGGACGTGGCTCAACTTCGTCAGCTGTTCCTCAATCTCTTCACCAACGCGACGGAGGCGATGGAAGGACGGGCCGGCGAGATCGTCATCCGAACCGGGGCGGCGGAAGTTTCCAGCTCACAGCTCGCAACATTCTTCCCCGGCCACAGCTTCAAGGGCGGAAGCTGCGTTTTCGTAGAGGTGACCGACGAGGGTTCCGGTATGGATCAGGCAACGCAGGCAAGGATCTTCGAGCCGTTCTTCACGACGAAATTCGTCGGCCGCGGCTTGGGATTGCCCGCAGCGCTGGGCATTATTCATGGTCACCGCGGAGCGATCTCGGTCCGGAGCCAGGCGGGCGTGGGCACGTCGGTGCAACTTTTTCTTCCGGTGGACGCCAGCTCCGCCGCGCCCCTTCCGGCCGTCGGCCCAGCACGCGATCCGAAAGCCACTCTCTCGGTGCTGGTCGTCGACGATGAGCCGGCGATCCGCGAATTCGCCGGCGCAGTTCTCTCGCGCGCGGGCTTCAGCGTTGTGACCGCCTGCGACGGCGCGGAGGCGGTGGGGCTGGTTCGAGGTCATCCGCAGGCATTCGCCGCGGTGATGCTCGACCTCACCATGCCACGTCTGAACGGCGAGGACACGCTGCGCATGTTGAGAGAACTGAATCCTCGCCTGCCCGCCGTCCTCGTCAGTGGATATAGCGAGAGCATGGTTCACGAGCGTTTCGCAGGAGCGGACCTCGTCGAGGTTCTTTCGAAACCGTTCGCGCCCGAGGCGGTCGTGAGCCTGATGAAAGCGGTGATCCGGCGTGCGGAGTCGGTCTCGCCGGCGGCCTGAGCACGGCCGATCGCTGTATCCAAAAAACAACTACAAGCCGACGAGAGAGCCGTTCCGCTTGATCCACAGCTCGGCTTCGCGCCAGTGCGGGCAGACCTCCTCGACGCGCGCCCAAAAACGCGCGGAGTGGTTCATCTCCCGCAGGTGCATCAGCTCGTGATAAATTATATAATCCCGCACGGCGTCGGGGGTCTGCACGAGCCGCCAGTTCAGCGAGATTGTCCCGGTGGCGGAGCACGAGCCCCAGCGCGAACGCTGATTGCGCACGGTCACCTGCTTGATTTCCATCCCCGTCAACGCGGCCAACTCCCACGTCCGGGCGGGAAGCTCGATTCTGCCCCGTCGCGCGAAGTGCGCTTCCAGCGTCGGCCGCAGGTCGCCGTCGAAATTCGGGACGCGAAATAAATCCGCTGCGAGGCAGACCTGTGGCTTCTCGCCGACCGCCGCCACGCGAATTTCCAGCATTTCGCCCCGCCAGAGCACGAACGTGCCGACGGTCCAGAGTTCGGCGCCGCGGGGCCGCCGGGCATGCCGGGCCCGAGCTCTTGCCAGCCAGTCGCGCTGCTGCTCCACGAACCGGCGCGCCTCGCGCTCGGAGCCGCGCGCGGGAATCGTGGCCACGGCCGTGCCGTCGCGTTTCAAGGTCAGACGGTACTGGCGAGCATTGGCGCTGCGTGTATATATAATCCGCTCGGTCGACGCCGGCGGCGGCTTGTGCACGCCCGCGGCAGGAGCGAACACCGCAAACAGATCCTGCTGTTCCCCGGGAATCATATATACTATATAGGTTCCTAGAGTCGCACCGTGGCCCATTCCGTCAACTGTCCCTTTTGCACGGTGAGCCAGGCGAAGCTTCGGCCCGCCGAACGCGGGCGCGTAATACATCCGGGATTCAGCCAGCGTACGCCCCCGATCGTTTCATCGCGCGGAACGTGGGTGTGACCGTGCAGCAAAACGTCGCAGCGCGGCGGCGCCTTGGCGGGCGGAATGTGCGTGAGGAAAAATTCCACCCGTTCCCGCGTGAGCCGGAGTTCCAGCGGCCAATCGTACGCATCGCAATTCCCCCGCACCACCTGGATCGGCACGCCCAACGCTATATACTCCTCCAGCGTCCCCGGCTCGCACACGTCGCCCAGGTGCCAGATCTCGTCCGCACCCCGGAGCAGCGCCGGCAACGACGGTGGGTACCGGTCGTGCGTGTCGGAAATCACCGCGATCCGCATGACGATGAGTACGTCGAAACAACGCGGTTGAACAGCGTGTTTTTCGCTGTGAGCGACCGCGACCGCGGCGGCCGAGCGTATCCATCCTTTGAATACATCATATAGCGACGCCCAGACGGGTCGGCGTCCGGGTCGTCAGCCGCGCGAGGCGGTTCCCTGAGCGTGGGCCCGCCGCCCGAGCAAACCTGCCTTGACACCCCCATCCCAGATGAGCACTAATGACCCTCTTTTTCTCTAAAAGTCATGCAACCCACATTCCGCCCGCATCGCAAAAAGCGCGCCCGCAAGATTGGTTATCGCGCCCGTATGGCCACCAAAGGCGGTCGTAAAGTTATCAAGTCCCGACGCTTGAAAGGCCGCAAGCGTTTGACCGTCGTCTAAGCGGCGGCGTTTCGCTGCCCCCCGCGCCCGCTGTTCGCGGTCACCATGCGTTTTCGTCCGGAGCAGCATCTCCGCCGCCCCGACGAAATTCGCGCCGTCCGGGAAAAGGGCCGCCGCCTCGAGTGCGGCGCGTTCACTCTGTGGTGCCGATTCCGCGAATCCGCCACGAGCAGCGCGGCAACCAGCCCGCACGCGCCACCGCGTCCCACGCTCGCTCACGCACGCGTGTGCGTCGTCGCCTCAACCGCAGCCGTCGGCGGAGCAGTCCACCGCAACGGTGCGAAACGTCGTCTTCGCGAATTGTTTCGTCGCCACCAAGCCGGAGTTCCGGCCAATTGCGATCTGCTGGTCATCGCCCGCCATGCCACGCTGCGCTGGCCGTTCGCGGAACTCGAACAGAAGTTCGTGGAATCCTGTCGACGGCTGACGCCCCCGCCGAGCCATGTCTGACCCGATCGACTATATAGAGGGCGAACCGCCCCCGCTTGATATGGCGCAGCGCGCCTTGCTCGGTGCGCTCGCGATATATCAACGACTGATTTCCCCCGCCCTGCCGGCTTTGCTCGGGCCCGGGTGCGGCTGTCGCTTCGCTCCCACGTGCTCGCATTACGCGGCGGAGGCAATCCGCACCCACGGCTGGCTCGCCGGCACAGCGCTAAGCTGCGCCCGGCTTGGCCGTTGTCACCCCTTTCATCCCGGCGGCTTGGACCCGGTCCCGCCCGCACGTCACCGCTGCGTCCGGACCGGCTGACCGCCCCTCCTTACCCGCTCTCTTTTCATGGATAAAAAGAATACCGCCATCGGCGTCGTCCTTCTCGTGGCGGCGCTCGTGACGCTTTACCTGGCGCCGAAGCCCGCGCCGCCCCCGCCGAAGCCGGCCCAAGCCCAAGTCGCCGCCGCCACCTCCGGCACACCGGAGAGCTCGGCCGTCGCACCGGCCGCTGGCTCCTCGACTGCCTCCAGCTCGACCCCCGTCGCCGCGAGTCCCGTCGCAAACGGCGCCTACGCCGTCGCCGTCGGAGATCCGACTGGCGCGATCATCACGACGCTCGGCAACGACTACATACAGGCCCACTTCACGAATTTCGGGGGTGCAATCCGCGACGTCGACCTGAAGAAATATCCGGCGGTCCAAGGCAGCCCCGAGCCGTTCCGGTTCAATGCGTTACACTCGGATCCGCTCCTTGCGTTCGTCGGCCTCCCCGGGCTCGACCGCACCACGCCATTCGAACTCGTCAGCCACAGCAGCACGGACGTCGTTTACCGGGCCTCCGTGAATGGGCAAATCGAGGTCACGCGGCATTACCGAATTTCTCCGAACGAGGTCGGCGCCACCGACCCATATCAGATTCTCGCTGAAACCATGTTTAAAAACCTGACCGATCGGCCGCTGCCGCCGTTTCGCGTCGGTATGTCCCTCGGGACCGCACCACCCGTCAACCCGACCGACAACGGTCTTCAATTATCCACTGGGTATTCGACGTCCGGCGGACAGACTTTTATTCGGCGCTCCCAACTCGAAGCAGGCGGCGGTTTGCTCGGCATCGGCGCACACGAGAGCCGGCCCGAGATCCTTTCGCCCGCTTCTATCACTTGGGCAGCCGTCAAGAATCTCTTTTTCACCAGCATCCTCACGCCGGACCAACCGGCTTCGGAGCTCGTGACGCGACGCGTCAAACTCACGCCGGAGCTCGCGAGCGACGTCCAGAATGCGTTCGGTCTCACGGGCATCGCGCAGTTCGACCTGAAGCCGCTTCCGGCGCATGGCGAAAGCCGCCTCGGCGGCAATATATATGTCGGCCCGAAGGAATATAAAAGGCTTTCGAACGGCGATGTATTCAAGGCCGACCAGGACAAGGTGATGCAGTACGGCTTCTGGAATTTCTTCAGCCACCTGCTATATACTTTGATGACCTGGATGCACCAGTTCGTCCCCAACTGGGGGCTGGCCATCATTCTCACCACGCTGACTCTGAAGATGGTGTTTCTACCGCTGACGCTCCGGGCGTCACGGTCGATGAAGCGGATGCAAAAGCTACAGCCGGAAATGCAGGCGATCCGGACCAAATATAAGGACAATCCCCAGAAGCAGCAGACGGCGATGATGGAGTTATATAAACAGCACAAGGTGAACCCGGTCGGCGGCTGTATCCCGATGCTCCTGCCCATGCCGTTCTTCTTTGGCTTTTATGGAATGCTTCAAGGCACGGCGGAGTTGCGGCACGCGCCGTTCCTGTGGGCGCACGATCTCTCGATGCCGGACACGGTCGGGCATGTGCTCGGCTTCCCGATCAATATACTGCCACTGCTGCTCGGCGCGACGATGGTGATCCAGATGCGCCTCACGCCGCAGCCGACCGTCGACAACGCGCAGGCCACGATGATGAAGTTCATGCCGCTGATCTTTATGATCTTCTGCTATACATTTTCCTGCGCGCTCTCACTCTATTCGACCGTCAACGGATTGTTCACGATCGGCCAGCAGCTGCTGATCAACCGCATGAAGGACGACGGCGATCCGGCCGGCCGCGGTGTTATCGCGGGCAAGCCGGTGAAAAACGTCACGCCACCGCGCGGCAAGTAGACCCGCGGAGGTCCGTTCAATCTAGAGTTTGATATACGAGTGTTGCTCCAGCCCGGCGCTATATAGGCTATATAGTCTAAGCTCGAGCGCGGAATCCCATCATGGCCGGCCATAACAAGTGGTCCAAAGTCAAACGCGCGAAAGCCGTCACAGATGCCCGCAAGGGGAAGGTCTTCTCGCGGCTGTCCCGCGAAATCACCCTCGCCGCGAAATCCGGCGGCGGCGAGCCCGAGGGCAATGCGCGGCTCCGCACGCTGCTCCTGAAGGCCCGCGAGGCGAACATGCCGGTGGAAAATGTCACGCGCGCGATCAAGAAGGGCACCGGCGAATTGCCCGGCGTCACGTTCGAGGAGATCACCTACGAGGGCTACGGCCCCGGCGGCGTGGCGTTCGTCGTGCAGGTCACGACCGATAACAAGAATCGCGCCGCCGCGGACGTCCGCCGCATTTTTCATGACCATGGCGGCAACCTTGCAGGGGCGGGCGCGGTGATGTTCCAGTTCACGCACGTCGCGCAGTTTCTCCTCGCACGCGACGCTACCTCGGAGGATGCCCTGCTCGAACTCGCGCTGACCGCCGGCGCCGACGACGTCATTACCACCGACGACGGCTTCGAGATCCGCGGCAATATACATGCGTTCGACAAGATCGCGCACGCACTCGAGGAAAAGCACCTCCGGCCGCTCAGTGCGGAACTCGCCTACGTCGCGGTAAGTACCGTTCCAGTCTCAAGCGCCGCCGTGGCGGAGAAAATTACGGCCATGCACGACGCGCTCGAGGAACTCGACGACGTGCAGCAGGCGTTTTCCAACGAGGAGCTCGACCCCTCGCTCGGGGCGTGAGCAGGCGCCGGGGCTCCGTCATAACGCGGCTGGCGGTCTTGCCGACTCGCGCATTGTCGCCATAATGAACGGCGCGCATGATCCCTGATGTCGACGCCCCGCCGGTTCCAGTGCCCGGCGCCGCGCGCCCAGCCGGCGAGGTGGGATTGGTGGTCGCCCACGATTTCAACTTTTTGCGCGAGTTCATTTTTCAAAATGGGCAATCAATCCCGGGCTTCACGCTGCGCTACGAGACGTATGGCGCGCTGAACGCCACCCGGGACAACGTCATCTTGATTTGTCACGCGTTAAGCGGGGATCATCATTGCGCGGGACGCTATGAGGCGGCCGACCGCAAGCCGGGCTGGTGGGACAATTTGATCGGCCCCGGCAAGGCGGTCGACACCGCGCGATTTTTTGTCGTCTGCGCCAATGTACTCGGCGGATGCCAGGGATCCACGGGGCCTTCGTCGATCAACCCGGCCACCGACCGGCCGTATGGAGTGGATTTTCCGTTTGTGACGATCCGCGACATGGTGCGCGCGCAAAAACTTCTGCTCGACCATCTGGGGGTCGAGCGAAATTCACGCGGTGATCGGTGGCTCGATGGGCGGGATGAAGGCGATGGTCTTCGCGATCGAGTTTCCCGATTTCGTACACGGCGCGTCCTTGCGATGGCCACGACGGCGCGCGAGAGCGCCCAGGCCATCGCCTTCAACGAGGTCGGCCGCCAGGCGATCATGCAGGATCCGGCGTGGAATAGCGGCGCCTATCCGCGCGACGGCGGCCCACGCGTCGGCCTCGCGATCGCGCGCATGATGGCGCATATCACTTATCTTTCGCGACGCGAGCATGGACCGGAAGTTCGGCCGGCGCCGGAAGGACGGTGCTAATGGCGAAGCATATACATTCGAGGTGCAGTTCGAGGTCGAGAGCTACCTGCGCCATCAGGGCCAGAGCTTTATCAACCGCTTCGACGCGAATTCCTATCTATATATAACGCGCGCCCTCGACCAGTTCGACCTCGCCCACTCCCACGGCTCGCTCGAGCAGGCGTTCGCACCCGTCGACGCGGAGACTTTGATCGTCGGATTCACGAGTGACTGGCTATTCCCGCCGGAGCAGAACCGCCAGATTGCGCTGGCCTTGCTGCGCGCCGGCAAGCGCGCGAGCTACGCCGAGCTCACGACCGACCTCGGCCACGATTCCTTCCTGCTCGAATCCGAGGAGTTATATGCACTCGTTCGCGGATTCCTCGAACGCGACGCCCCACATGTTTTCGATTACTCGATCTGACCCCGGCGCGGTTCGCCTCTCCGTCTCGGACGCACCCCCACGCCGCCGCGGGCCTGCGCCGTCGGTCGTGCTCAAGCGCACGGTCGACATGCAGATCATCGGGGACTGGGTCGTGCCAAACACCCGCCTCCTGGACCTCGGATGCGGCGCCGGCGTGCTCCTCGAATACCTCGTGCAAACGAAGCAAGTCTCCGGCGTTGGCGTCGATTTGGATTTCGCGAAAATCACCGCGTGCGTGCGTCGCGGCGTGCCGGCCTATCAGGGCGACATGACGGCGTTCATGTCCGCTTTTCCTGCGGACTATTTCGACCGCGTGATTTGCTCGCGCACCGTCCACGAACTCGATGACCCCGCCGCGGTGATCACGGCCGCGCTGCGCGTCGGGCGGGCGTTGACCGTCGGTTTCGTCAATCACGGCTTCTGGAAAAATCGCCTCGACGCGCTGGTGCGCGGACGCAAGGTACGAAACCAGGTATATACTACGGAGTGGTTCGAGAGCCGGCCCTCGAATCCGGTGACCATCGCGGATTTTGAATATTTCTGCGCGGCCAAGAATATAAAGATCCAGCGTCGCGCGCACCTCGGAGGCGACTGGCGCAGCCCTTGTCGCGCCCTCCCGAACCTTTTCGCCGGCTACGCGCTTTACGACCTGACGAAATAACCGCGGCGGTTCGCACGAGTAAACGAGAGTGGCCCGCTCGAACTGTTCCGACCGGGTGGCGCGCGGCCTCGCACCCGGTGCGCAGCGCTATACATCTAGCCGATGCAGGATACCTGTACCCATGGAGATATATGTACACAGATATATACTTTCATATCTGGACCTGGCGGGACCGTCGGAGCCGCGGCGCTTAGGACATGCCATGTCCCAAGCATCATGGGACATTTCCCCCTGAGCCCAACCTCGCGTGCTCTACGCCCGCGCGCGCGAACGGCGCGGCTGTTTCGCGGCAGTGCGACGGACGTCGGGTGTATATAGCGCCAGACGCTGCGCGTGGAAGACGGCCACGCAATCCGTGCCGTCCGCTGTCGCGAGCCAGTGCGGCTCGAGCGCCGCGAACTCCTTGTCCATCGCCGCGCGGAGTCCGCCGACTTCGATCATGACCAGCCCCTCGGGCGTGAGGCGCTCGCGCGCCTGCTCGAGAAGTTTCCGCACGATCACCAGACCGTCCGCGCCGCCATCGAGGGCCAGCCGCGGCTCGCGCTGGAATTCGGCGGGCAAACGGTCCACGTGCGCACTCGGTTCATACGGCGGATTGCTGATGATTACATCATAGCGCACCGGTGGCACCGCCGAGAACACGTCACTGGCCCAAAGTCGCACGCGGCGCGTGAGCCGATGCTGCTTTATATTGATGGCCGCGACCTCCAGCGCGCCCGGCGAAAGCTCGACCGCATCGACGCGGGCGCGAGGGAAATGCCGGGCCAGCAGAATGGCAAGGCAACCCGAGCCCGTGCAGACATCCGCGACGAGCCGCACACTGCCGGGATCCCGAAGCCACCCATCGAGCTGCGCCGGAATTACCTCGAGAAAATAGCTGCGGGGAATGATCACCCGTTCATCGACGTAGAATTTCTCGGATCCCAGCCAAGCCTCGTTCGTGAGGTAAGCCGCGGGAACCCGATCGACCGCGCGCCGCCGCAAGATCGCGAGCACGGTCGTCTGTTGGTCGGGCGTCAGCCGTCGCCGCAGCACCGAGGCATCGCTGTCGAGCGGCCAGCCCAGCGCATGCAGCAATATATACAATGATTCGTCGTGCGCCGTCGCCGCCACCTGCCCGAGCGCAAGTTTTTCGCGTGTATATATCTCTTGCGCGAACCGCCACCACTCATCGAGCGTCACGAGTCCGGCCGCCCCGGCCAGCGGGTCACGCGCGCGCGGACTCATCGTGGGCGACAACGTGCGCGTGATTCTGAATATGATCCGGGCAATAGCATTGGTCGCCGGCGCACTTCGAGCAGTACCGGAAATCGAGCTCGGGATTCGTCAGATCGGTGCGGCCGCAAACGTGGCAGCGGTGACGCGGCTCGGCCTTGCTGCTGGCACGGACGACGCTCTGCGCGCGGGAAACGGCACCGCGCTGCCGATGGCGCAGCGTGCGCACAATATCATTCGCGAAGAACAGGAGGAAGTTCCCGACCGACGCGAGGATTTGAAACCGCAGCGGCCAGCCGCCCGTCGCGAACGCGTAGGCATTGAAGAGCCACGTGAGCAACGCGAGCCACTTGATCTTCACCGGCAATATGAAAAAGATCAGCAGCTCGAATTCCGGATTGAGCCACGCAAAGGCCAGGAACACGGACCCGGCGATAAAGAGGTTGGTCGGAACCGAGAACGGCGTGAAAAACGCCGCACCCACCGTGAGCAAATATCCGGTGAGCAGGAAAACATTATAGCGAAACTCCCCCCAGTAGCCCTCGAGCGCGCCGCTCATCAGGTAAAACATATACCACGCGAACGCCACGAATATATAGCCGAACAGGCCGGGCGGCGGGGGCATGAACACGAAGGTGATCAGCCGCCACCACTGACCGTGCCGGACCGCCTCCGGGACGAGCAGGAAATAGTTGAGGTCCAGCAGCCCGAACAGAGCGCCGAGCAGAACGAAGAACTGCCCCGCAACAATCCAGAGTGCGAGGTTCGGGATCGCGAGACTACCGAATCGACGTTCGAGTTTATCGAGCAGGGACATTCCGAAAAGAGGTCCCTTATTTCTTGGTCGCAGAGTCGAGTTGGGCAACGAGCTTTTGTTTCTGCTTCGCGAGCGCGGGATCCGTCACCGTCGCGAGAAGCGATCGCGCCTCGTCGCGCTGCTCCATTTTCAAACGCACATTGGCGAGGTGCAGCCGCAGCGTTTGCCGCTCGATGGGAGTCGCCGCGCGGGCCTCAAGGCCGGACCAGACTTTCAGCGCCTCATTCCAGTCCGGCTCCAGCACATCGTAAAACGATTCCCCGTAACGGTAGACGAATTCGAAGCGATCCGGAGCGAGCTCGGCCGCGCGGCGAAACGCCTCGATCATCGCGTGATCCACCGCGGCGCGGGTCCATTCGCCGCTCTGTACAAAATCGTCCCGCGCCTCCGCCAGCAACGTGCCGAGTTGGTAATGATATAGCGGTTCGGTCGGCGCCAATTTGATGGCGGACAAATAGTAATTCACCGCCTGAAGCGGCTTGCCATCCTCGGCAAGGAGGTTGCCCAGCTGATTTTTCACGAGCGGGATTTCCGGATCGAGCTCGTTCGCCTTCAGCAGCAGCGCCGCGGATTCCTTCCGCATGTCCACCTTGCTGAGCATATATCCATACGCGGCGTACGCGGCGGCGAATTTTGGATTGTCCTGCAGTAACCGTTCATAGCCATGACTCACCTCCTGCAGCTGCGCCTTGAAGCTGTCGTCCTCCGCATAATCCGGCCGCTTCGCCGCCTCGGCAAAAAGCTCACGCTGCCGATCCACGAGCTGTTTCAGGCTGCGGTCAGCCATCGTCTCCGTGGTTTGCGCGCTCAGAACGGCGGCGGGGAGACAGGTAATCAAAAGGGCGACGACAAAACGTTTCATCAGAGGCGGTGCGACACGCTTGGCCAAAGCATGTGCCCCTGCAACCTGATCCGCACGACTGCCCGATCGTGTCCGTTTCACCCGCTAACCTACCGCCGGCCTCGGGCGCGGACGCACTCGGTGTACTGGCCATGATCGGCACGCAAAAAACGCGCTCGGAGGTCACGCCAAGCGAACAGCTTCGGCATATCCTGCATTCCAGATTGGAGGTTCGCCGCGGAATGGCGGATGATTAGTATACTGATATATATAGATATACATATATATATTGAAAACCGCCCCCGGGTTTCCACCTCCCGGCTGCGGATCCCGTGAGCGCCCATCTTTTTTGCCATGCTCGAGAACCCACCCTCGCCTGTCGCGCCCATCCCGGGACGCGGGGCCCATTCCAATCCGCCGAATCGATTTGCCCCGCTGATTTTCGAGCGCGATCCCGACTGCCCACCCGACGAGCAGCCACACCCGCGCACCCAGTTCTTCTTCGACGCCACGGAATCGATCCTCGCCCACAACGATAGCCCCGACATCCCGTTCAGCTATGGCATCAACTCTTACCGCGGGTGCGAACATGGCTGTGCCTATTGTTTCGCGCGGCCGTACCACGAGTACCTCGGATGGAGCAGCGGGCTCGATTTCGAGACGAAAATCATGGTGAAGCTGCGCGCTCCGGAACTCCTGCGACGCGAGCTCAGCGCGCCGAAATGGATTCCACAAAGCATCACGATGAGCGGCGCGACGGATTGTTATCAGCCGGCCGAGCGACATTTTCGCCTCTCCCGAGCCTGCCTCGAAGTCTGCGCCGAGTTGCGCCAACCGATCTCAATCATCACGAAAAATTTCCTCGTGACCCGCGATCGCGACGTCCTCAGCGACTTGGCGCGCCATCAATGCACGGCGGTATATCTTTCGGTCACGACCCTCGACGCGGCACTGGCGGCCAAGCTCGAGCCCCGCGCCGCCAGCCCGGCCCATCGGTTGCGAGCCATTCGTGAACTCGCGGATGCGGGTATCCCCGTCGGAGTGATGGTGGCGCCCGTGATTCCCGGACTGACCGATCACGAAATGCCAGCCATCCTGCAGGCCGCGGCGGACGCGGGGGCGAAGTATGCGGGCTATGTACTTTTGCGTCTGCCGCACGCCGTGAAGGAAGTTTTCCAGCAATGGCTGGACGACCATGCGCCCGGAAAAAAAGCGCGCATCTTGGATCGCGTGCGCACGCTGCGCGGGGGCAAGCTCAACGTGAGTGAATGGGGCACGCGCATGAAAGGCGAAGGGATTTTCGCCGATCAGCTCCGGGAAATGTTCCGCATCACCGCGCGCCGCGCCGGGCTGAATCACGAGCGCCTCACGCTCTCGACGGAGCATTTCCGCCGCCCGGGTGGCCAGCAACTCGACCTGTTCTGAACACCGGTGCAGCGCGTATTCAGATTTTGGATACGTGAACCTGACGCCGACGACCCCACCCGGGACGCGGCCGTGAGCAGAGCACTGCGGATCACCGTTGAAACCGCCTTGGCAACGCCCGCGGGCTGTGCGACGAATGCACTTCGCCTGTGACGCTGCTCGATCGATATATCTTCAAGAGTGTTTTTTTCACATGCGCGGCCGCGGTTGGATTATTCGCGTTTATCCTGATGCTCGCGAACGCGCTGCGGGATCTGTTGGGGTTGCTGCTCGCCGGACAGCTCGCGATCGGCGTCATGCTGCGGCTGCTGTTTCTGCTCGTTCCGTTCGTCGTCTCGTTTGCGCTGCCCATGGGCATGCTCACGGGCGTGCTGCTCACGCTCGGGCGCTTGTCGGCGGACAGCGAAATCACGGCGATGCGCTCGGCCGGACTCGGGCTCCTGCGCATTGCGCGGCCCGTCATCATCGTCGGCGTGCTGGGAATGCTGACGGGGCTATACGTTAATTTCGAATCGATGCCTTGGGCACGGGTGGCCTATCACCGGGAACTCGCCGAGGCATTGCGGGCAAATCCGCTGAGTTTCATCGTGCCGAAAACATTCATCCGGGAATTTCCCGGATATGATTCGAAGAACGGCGGCGTTCACTATGTAATATATGTCGGACAAAAGGACGGGCCGACCCTCCGCGATTTTTGGCTCTGGAAGCTGGATGCGCAGCGACGGGTCGTGGAACTCGTCCGTGCCGAGAGCGGAAAATTCGATTTCGATGAGCGGACGAATTCGCTGACGCTCACGCTGGGACACGCGCTCGCGGAGCAGCGCGATGAAAAAGCGCCGGAGGACTTCGCCGAGGCACAGCGGGTGCCGTCGTTCGAGACGTATGGACCCGAGCGACTTTCGCTCGAGCAGATTTTCGGACCGGCCGCAGCGGTGCAGCAAAAGCTGGCGTGGATGGACTGGGCGGAGCTGCACGAGGAAAAAATCCGCGTCGAGGAACAGAAAGTGCCGCCCGCTGAAGAAAAAGACCACGAGCGCGCCGTCATGAAGGTCGAGCTCACCATCCAGGAGAAATATACAACTGCGCTCGCCGTGCTCTCGTTTGCGCTGATTGGCGTGCCACTCGGAATCCGCGTGTCGCGGCGGGAAACGTCCGCCAACCTCGGCCTCGCAGTCGCGCTCGCGCTCGGATATTATTTCCTGACCGTGATGGTCGGCTGGCTTGACCGGCATCCCGAGTATCGCCCGGACCTGCTGCTCTGGTTGCCCAATATAATATTTCTCTGTCTGGCCGCCGTGCTGTTCCGCCGCATCGAGCGCCGGAGCTGATGCCCTCTATATACTAGAGTATATACTGCGGGCCGCCGACTAGCGCGACATCGCCACCAGCCCGCTGCGGCCATCGACCTCTCCCATGACCTGGTCTCGTACCGGGAGCGATTCCCGGTTTTGCAGCAGCTCTTCCGCATACGAGTCGAGCCGGACAAATTCCACGCCGGCCCGCTGCGCCGCCGCGAGCAGCTCGCGAAACAATGCACGCCGACCCATACCCTCGATCTCCGCATGCAGCGTGAACACGTTCACCCGGTCCGGCTCCAGCAGGCCGAGCAGGTGCGGCACGATGCGCTCATCCGGAAACTCCGGCCGACCCATGAGCTCATCAAGCGTCGGCAATGTCGTCGGAATTTCCAGCGTCCGGAAAACGCGTCCGTCGACGCGCGGAAAAAACGGCCCGCCGCCGCGCGTGTCACTCGCATAGAGCAAATCCGCCTCTTCATATACCTCGCGCGATTTCACGTTGCTCTGCCAACCGGCCGCGCCCGCGGTGCGCGCCTCGCGCCCAAAGATCCGCAGGAATTCCGTGCGCGCCTTCAGAAACTCGTCGCGCACCGCCTCGACCGGCAGCCGCTGCACATGGTCCTGCCAAAAATAATGATTATAGCAATGGATGCCGACTTCATATCCAGCGTCCCGCACCTCGCGCAGCACCCGGGTGTTCCGGCGGCCAATATGTGGCGCGGGCAACAGGGTGCCGTTCAGCAGCGTTCGGATTCCATATATCTGCACCACGCTGGTGCGGCTCACCTTCTGAAAAAATCCAGGACGAAACACCCGCGTGATCGCCCGGCCCGTCTGGTCTGGCCCAAGCGAGAAAAGGAAACAGGCAGGCGCGTCGAACTCTATACAGTCCGAGAGGAGCTGCGGCACTCCCACGCGAGTGCCGCGATCCGTGTCGACGTCCACTTTCAGGGCCAGGCGCAAGCGCGACATACTATATGAATATATACCTTGCGTCAGGAGCCCGTGGCTACTCGGTTCCTTGCACGCTTCGCATGGTTCGCGGCGCGCGCTCGCTCACTCGAGCTGATAGTCGCGGTGGGCCAGGTGATAATCGAGCGTCAGCTTGATCGCCGTCCGCAGATTCACCTTCGGCGTCCAGCCGAGCTGCTTCTTCGCGTTGGCGATCGAGGGGACGCGTTTCTGGATGTCCTGATAATATTTGCCGAAATATTTCCCCGACGAAACCACGACCACCTTCGCATGCGCGACGTGCTCGGCGTACTCGGGATAATCGCGGAACGCCGCGATGATCATCTTGGCGAGCTCGGCGACGCTCACGTCGTTGCGGGGATTGCCGAGGTTGAAGATCTGCCGCGAAGCGCGGCCCCCTTCGTTCTCGATGATCCGTAGCAACGCATCCACGCCATCATCGATGAAGGTGAACGAGCGGCTCTGCTTCCCGCCGTCGACGAGCTGGATCGGCTTCTGGAAAATCACGTTCGAGATGAACTGGGTGAAAAGCCGCGAGCTGCCTTCCTTGGGCTCGAAGACGTCGTCCAGCTTCGGCCCGATCCAATTGAAGGGGCGGAAAAGTGTATAGTCCACGTTGTCCCGCACGCCGTAAGCGTATATAACGCGGTCGAGCAGTTGCTTCGAGCACGCGTAAATCCAGCGCTGCTTCTCGATCGGACCATAGACCATTGGGCTCGTGGCTTCGTCCAGTTTCGCGTCGCCACACATTCCGTATACCTCGGAGGTCGACGGAAATATGATCCGCTTCCTGTATTTAGCGCACTGGCGCACGATCCCGAGGTTCGCCTCGAAATCCAATTCGAACACCCGCAGTGGGTCCTTCACGTACTGCACCGGGTTGGCGATCGCGACGAGCGGGATGATCGCGTCGCATTTCTTCACGTGATACTCGATCCACTCGCGGTTGATCGTGATGTCGCCCTCGATGAACTTGAAACGCGGGTGCCCGAGGCAGTTGCCAAGTTTATGGCTGCCGACGTCCATGCCGTAAACCTCCCAGTCTTTCTGCTTGAGGATCGCGTGTGTCAGCGAACTGCCGATGAAACCGTTGGCTCCGAGGATGAGAACTTTAAGGGGCATGAATATATCAGAGGAGGCTTACCGAACCACGGAAGCTGGAAAAAGACACGAACGAATCCGTGTCCGTGCCGCGCCCGGCGCGGCTTCGTCCGGAGCGCGGATCAGGATTTCCCACCGGGCGCGACCCCGACCACCGGTGCCGCGCTTTCGAGCACTTCACCGGCTTTCCACGCGGCCGACGGCCCCCGCCACTCGATTTTTGTCAATTCCAATGCGCCGTCCGCCGTCGCAATTACCAGCGGAGCCACCGATAGAATTTCCCCAGGACGGCCGCGCCGGTTCCGCGTCGCTGGCGAATCCAGCTCGGCCCACCATACCATCAGCCGCGCAGCGCCGACATCGACGAACGCTCCTGGGTACGGATCCGTCACCGCGCGGATCAAGTTGAATATTTCGCGGCTCGTGGCTCCCCAATCGATGCGTCCATCCTCCGCGGTGCGTCCAGTAAAATAGGTCGCCTCGCTTTCGTTCTGCGGCGTCTCGTGCGCTGTGCCAGTGAGGAGAAAATCGATCTGCCGCGCGAGCACGCGGCGCGCACACGGCAGCACTTTTCGGAACGCCTCCGCCGCAGTATCGCGCGGTCCAATTTTCACGCCCTCTTGGTCAACGATGGCGCCGGCATCCGCCGACTTCACCATCCGATGCAATGTCATGCCGACCTCCGTCTCACCGTGCAGCACGGCCCAGTTGATCGGCGCGCGCCCTCTATATTTCGGCAGCAGCGAACCGTGCATGTTGAACGCACCAAGCCGCGCGAGCGGCAGGATGCGCGAGCTGATCATATTGCGATAATATACCGAGAGGATCAGGTCCGGCGCTAGCGCGGTGATTCGCTCGATCCATTCCGGTGTATTAACTTTCTCCGGGGTGAAAATCGGCAGGTTCCGGGTTCGCGCCGCCACGGCGGGCGTCTTGAACCAGATCTTCTCGCCCGGATTATCCTCGTGCGTGATGAGCGCGATGACGTTGTCACCACGTTCGAGCAATAGCGACAGACACTCGTAGCCGACTTCGCTATACCCGAAAAAAAGGATGCGCGGTTTCGCCACGGTTCAGACGTCCTCGCGCCCGACGCGCGCGTCGCACCGCCGTCGCGTCGCCCGGCGCCAACGCCGCGAACCGCCAGACATTTTAATTGTAGGTATCATGCTCGTTTAATTATTGTTCTCCAACACTTCGCGAACAAAATATTTTTGCCGGGCCCGCACCACTTGATACGTCCGACCGACATATTCGCCGATCAAACCCATGCCGATCATCGCGACGCTCAGCAGGAACAGGACGACGGCCAACAGCGTGAAGACACCAAACGTCTCCATATCGAGATGATATATGAAACGTCGGACCAGCAGGACGGCCACCAAGCCAAGGCTGCCCAGTGCGCAGAGACCGGAGAACATCGTAAAATACTGTAGTGGCGCGAGCGAGAAGCCCGTGATCAAATCGAAGTTCAGCCGGATCAGCGCATAGAACGAATAGTTCGACGTTCCGGCATGGCGCTCTTCGTGCCTGACGGCCACCTCGCCGGGACGACTGGCGAAACTATAGGCTAGCGCGGGTATAAACGTGTTGATCGCCCCACTGCGCACGATCGCGTCGATGATCGGACGGCGATACGCCCGCAGCATGCAGCCTTGGTCTGTCATCTCGATGCTCGTGGTTTTTTCCCGGACGAAGTTGATCACGCGTGAAGCCTGCCGGCGGAAAAACGAATCCTGCCGATTCAGTCGATAGCCGCCTATATAGTCATACCCCTCGTCGATCTTTTCCAGCAGTTTCGGAATTTCCTCGGGTGGATTTTGCAGGTCCGCATCCAAAGTCACGATCACGTCGCCGCGCACACGCTCGAACGCTGCCATGATCGCCATGTGCTGGCCGTAATTCGCATTGAAATCGATCACGCGCGTCACGTCCGGCCGCGCCGCCTGCTGCGCCGCGAGCAGCGGGAACGACTTGTCCTGCGAACCATCGTTCGTAAACACGATCTCATACGTGCGCCGAAGTGTATCCAAAACCGGATACAAACGCGCGAACAGCGTCGGCAGGTTCAACTCCTCGTTATATACGGGAATGACGACGGAGAGGAATGGAGCGGCTCCGGCACTCATCAGGCGGCGGGGACGCCGAGGATTTCCACGAGCGCGTCGACCACCCGCGCCGCATCCGCCCGGGTCATTGCCGGGAAGAGCGGGATCGTGAGTATATTGCGGCACACCTTCTCCGCTTGGGGAAAATCGCCGGGTTTCCAGCCGAGATGTCGATAGAGGGTGAAGAGATGAATGGCGGGATAATGCACCTGGCTGCCGATACCGGCGGCATGAAGACGCTCCATGACGTCACCGCGTTTCAAATCCGTGCGTTCTGGCAAAATAACTTGAAACATATGCCAGTTCGTCTGCGTGAAGTCCGCCACCGGTAGCTGCAACCCGAGCGCACGCGCGGCCGGCGCCTCGAACAACTCAAAGTATATTTGTGCGAGCTCGCGCCGGCGGCGGTTAAATTTCTCCAAGTGCGGGAGTTGTCCAAGTCCCACGCGCGCAGCGACGTCCGTGAGGTTGAACTTTCCGCCCACCACCTCGACGTCCATCCCGTCAAAGCCCGTTCGGACCACACCCTGCAACCGATACTGCTCCGCCAACTTCGCCTCGCGTTCGTCGTTCAGCACGAGGCAGCCGCCCTCGATCGTCGTTATATTCTTGTTCGGATGAAAGCTGAACGAGACGAAATCGCCGAACGAGCCGATCCGCCGTCCCTTCCAAGTGCTGCCAAACGACTGGGCGGCATCCTCGATCACCCGCAGCCCGTGCTGGCGGGCGATTGTATATAGGCGGTCGCGGTCGACCGGGAGCCCGGCGAGATCCACCGGGATGATCGCCTTCGTCGCGCGCGTGATCGCCGCTGGAATCTTTTCGAGATCTATGTTCCGCGTGACCGGGTCGATGTCGACGAACACCGGGCGCGCCCCCACCTCGAGGACCACATTGCTGGTCGCCACCCACGACAACGGCGTCGTGATCACCTCATCGCCCGGGCCGATGCCCGCGATGCGCAACGCGATCTCCATCGTGCACGTTCCGGAGTTATATACTCTCACCGGCCGGCCCCCGCAGAATTCCGAAAGCCGCGCCTCGAGCGCCTTCACGTTCGGGCCCGACGTGATCCAACCGGAGCGAAGCACGTCGGCCACACCGGCAATCGTCTCCTCATCGATGCTTGGCTGCGTGAGCGGAAGCCACGGAAGTTTGGTGCCCGCCGCAGTCGGCGTGGGTGTCGAGGGAGAGGCGGACGCGGACATGCGATCAGGGTCGGTTGCTCAGAAGGTAATGGGTGGAGGTTTCGTCGAGCAAATGATAACGGAAGCCGGGTTCGGCCAGCAGCGGCCCGACGTCGTCCCGGCGCGCGACCAGCCAGACGCGAAGCGGACCCGCCCATTCGCGGCGCAGCTCCGCGTCATCGATAAACCGCGCAGCGCGTTCCGCTTCTGGCAGGAACGCCAGCTCGAGCTCATCTTGGTACGAGACCAGTCCGACGGTGCGTTGCGCGTAATAGGTGAAGTCGTGGAAGAACGCCTGATAATGATATACGAGATCGTGGGGGCCGATGTGTTCACGCGCGAATTCGGCGAGCGGCTTCGTTCCGCGAATGCCAGGTACTGCGAGAGACACCAGCGCCAGAAACCCGGCCGTGGTGGCGGCCATCGTGACAAGGGCGGCGCGAACGCCGCGCACCTTGGCCGCCCACGGTACGGCGACGCCACCGGCGAGAAGCACGGCAGCGATCGGAAAAGCCCATGGGCGAATCGTCGCGAGCTCCTCGGGATCGCGAATGATCCCCGGCTTAAGCACCGCGACGACGCCCGCCATTGCCAGCACCGCCGCGAGAAAGCCGAATATGTTGAGCTCCAATCGTAAACGAAACGACGTCGCCTCGCGCCACACCCGCGCGAGCCAGATTCCGATCAACGCGGCGAGTGGCGGGAAGATCGGAAGTATATAGGGAATCAGCTTCGACTGCGACTTGGAGAAAAACACGAATATAAAGCCGATCCAGACGAGCAGGAACCAGACGTCCGCGTTTTCACGGCGCGCCCGCCACCCGCCGCGCGTTGCCTCGCGCAGGCTGGGCCAGAGGAAAACGACCCAGGGAAAAAGCCCCGCAAGCACGATCGGGATAAAAAACCACCACGGTTGATAGCGGCCATGGCCCGTCGTGGTGAAGCGTTCCCAATGCTCATGAATGAAATAGAAGTGAGCCCACCCGGGATTGCGCTGCGCGACGAGCACATGCCAGGGAGCGGCGATCGCGAGGAAGAGTACGGCACCCGTCGGAAGATAGAGCGGACGCAATCGTTTCCATTGTCCGCAAATCAGCAGCCAGAAAAACATCACCGCACCCGTCACAAAAAAACCGATCAGGCCCTTGGCGAGCGTCGCCAGAGCCATCGCTATATACATAAGATACAGCCAGCGGCGGCGCTCGGCTCCCGCCGGGGCCCGCATGCCCAATAGAAAAGCGAACAGCGCCCCGACCATTAGCACCGAGACCACCATGTCGATCACGAGCAGGCGCGATAAGCCGAAATACAGTAGCGACGTCCCGAGCACCACGGCCGCGGCCAACCCGGCCTCGCGACCGAAGATCCGGCGCGTGGCACCATAACTAATAAGAATGCCGGCGAACCCGAAGAAAGCGGGCACGAGCCGCAGTGACGTTTCCCCGGGCCCGAAGAATTTTTCGCAAGCCGCAGTCAGCCAATATACTAAAGGGGGTTTTTCGAAATAAGGCACCCCGTCCAACCGGGGCGTGATCCAGTCGCCGGTCGCCAGCATCTCGCGGGGGATTTCGGCGTAGCGGCCTTCATCGGGATTCGCCAGCGGGTGACCTCCCAGCGCGAAGAGATTCAGGAATCCAAAGACGAGCGCCAGCCACCATATATCGCGAGGCCCGGTTTCACGGGACGGCGTTGGCGTTGGCATCGATGTCGACATCGGAGGATTCAATCCCACCTTCAGAGGCGGCGGCGGGAGAGGCGATTTTTTTCGTGCGTCGCGCGAGTGATCGATTCCTGATTTGTCCGATGCCCCCCGCGAAACCCTTTATCTTTATCTGTGGACCCGACGATTTTCTCGTCGGACGCCTCGGGAAACAAAGATTCGAGGCAATCGCAGCGGAGGTCCCGGATGAGTTCTCGCGAGAGATCATCAATGGTTTTGCAGGCAACGTCGGGGAGGTCGGCCAAGCGATCAATCGCTTCCGCGACAGTGTGCAAACCATCGCGATGTTCGGGGGCAAACGCGCCGTCTGGTTGAAGGACGTCAACTTTCTCGCCGACACGGTGACTGGCCGCGCCGAGGGCACGCTCACGCTGGTGGGCGACCTGCAGCAGATCCTCGAGAAAATCGATCCTGCGGAAACCGCCGTGCTCATCACCGCCGCACCGGTCGACCGCCGCCGCGCGTTTCCGAAATGGTGCGAGAAGAACGCCGAATTTTCCCTGGTCGGCGATGATGAAAGTGGAGACGCGCTCGAGACCGTTCTGCACGCCGAGGCAAAGGCGCAAGGCGTGACGTTTACGCCCGACGCCGCCCGGCTGCTTCTCGCCCGCGTGGGCAATAATCCGCGGCTGCTCGTCGAGGAGGTGGGAAAATTAGCCAGCTACGCCACGGTTGGCGAGGCGGTTACGGACGCAGACGTCGCGGAGATCACGCCGAACGCAGCCGAAGGAGATTTCTTTGAGGCGGCAGAGGCGTTTTTCCGAGGCGACTTGAAATGGACGCTCGCCGCCCTCGAACGACAATTTTTCGCCGAGCCAAACGCGTCGCGGCCGATCCTCGCCGCCTGGCAGAACCGCAATCGCATCCTGCTGCAAGTGCGCGCGCTTCTCGACGCTGGCGACATCCGCCTCGGACCGCGCGGACTTGATGGGATGTCGAAAGCGACGGCCACTCACGGATCGAAATTCGTGGGCGCGACCGAGAAGAGCTCGTTTAATATATTCAGCCAGAACCCGTGGTATCTCGGGAAGCTCGCGAGCACGGCGAAGCTCCCGTCGTTGCGGCGACTGATCGACAACCAGCAGGAATTCATCGCGGCGTTCGAGGAGATCATCCGCCGCCCGCACGAACAGGAGCAGGTGCTGCGGGAAATGGCCGTGCGGTGTCTCGCCGGCTAGGAGAGAGCGCGGCCGGCGCCCCGACGCAGCCGCATCCGGATTTCGTTGATACTCGTGCCTCCGGCGTGGCCGAGCGCACTGTATATAGGACGGCCTCAATCCATCCCGGTCACGCGCGGCGGTCGCCGGGCTCAATGGGAATGCAGATGCACTCATTCATATATGAAAAAGTATATATATGTATACCTGCATACGTAAATAACGGATCAGGGCTGTGAACGCCAGATTGCGCGGTGTGGTCACTTTCCCATCGGCCCGCTCATAGCTTTCGGCCACAGGCGCAGGAAAACCCAGTAGCCCAGGGGATGCCGGCCGTAGATCGCGTCCAGCGACGACGGTGCCCATGACCAGGTGGCCGCGGCGCCCACCGCCAATTGGAACGGACGGCCCGGCAGAATGCGGCGCGTGAGCCCGAGGGTGAGTTGCGAGATATCATATTGTCGGCTCGCCGCGGCCAGGCCGAGTTCCTCGCCGGTTTTTTCCACCGTCTCCCACCGCCCGAAAATAGTATAGTTGGCGGAGACCTGCGCATCCGACTCGAGAAGGAAGCCGTCGCTGTTCTCCCGCGAAACCAGGTTGCGGCCCCACGCGACCGTCGTCGCCCACACCCGGCCTTGGGACCACGGCCGCGTATATGAGATCGACGCCGTCGTCCGGTGCTCGCTCTCTTCCGGATGCAGTTCCTCGGGCGAGGCGAGATAGCCATAGGAAATTTGCGCGCTCCACGCGGGGGCCGGATTCCAGCTCAGCCTCGTGGAGAAGGAATCGAGATGCGGTTTCTCGATATCCCAGCGGTCCTCATCCGGCTCGCGGCCGTTGAAATAGGAACCCTCCCACTGCCATTGTCCGCGGCTGATGCCGGCCGTGACGACGCCGAATGATATATGCGTCGAGTCGAGCCAGTGATGTGTGATCGGCGACGCCGGGTCATCCATCGCGGACGCGCGGTGCATGAACGCCGTGGGGCCCAACGCCGGCTCGCCCGACGGCGCTATATACAGGGAGAGGGCGGTTTGCGCACCGAGGGCGTGCCGGTAGTGCGCCGCCAGCTCCATAAAGAAATCATGGGGATGCTGCCGGTCGACAAGCGCGTCGCCGTTATATGCTTCGCCAGTCTGGAACAGCAGCGGATAGCCGCGCTTCGTCACCGTCCAAGGCTCAAGGCTGAACATACCGCGAAACGTCAGCTCGTCCGCGGACCAGCTGCGCGTCGCCATCAGCATCGCCCAATTCTGCGAGTCCACCTGGTGTCCGCCGCGCGGGCCGGACTGGTGATCGAAGTTCAGGAACACATTATAGTGCACCATCGCGATCCAGTCCCCGAGCATCAGATGGAAACCAGCCATCGGGCTCGTGTCGGGCTGCCACGAAGTGCCCGATGCCAGCCGGTTCGCCGGGATGCCCGCGAATGACGCGGCCATCGTCATGGTCGACATGTCCATGTTCATATCCATGTCGGCCATGTCCGACATCCCGCCCATGCCCGACATGCCGCCGGCTGGGTCACCCGCTGCCGGTGCCGCGATCGCGGCCGGGCGGGCGGCCACGAGGACGGCGACGCCAACCATGGCTAATATAAAGCGCGTGGGCCCGGCGCGGCCCCGGCGCAGGCGTCGGCGGGTTACCGCCAGGCGCTTTGAGGTGATATATACTTCGGTCGAAAGATTATTTTTCATTTTAAATGAACGCGGTGTCGACGGCGACGCTCCGCGCCGCTCGTCCTGGGCGACCGACATATATACATATACATATCGGTATATCATGGATTCCTGCTCCGGCGCTGCCGAGGCAGCGCTCTAATGCAAGGCCGCACCCTGCGGGAGCGACCGCTTCAATCCGCTGACCCGGCGAGCCGAAAAATCAGCTCAACCCGCACCCGCACGGCGGAGCTTGGGAATATCTCGCGGCCAGTCCCACCTGCTCCAAGCCGGCGGAAGCAACCGCCGGGCGGCGCTCCATTGCAGACGCGAAAGCTCGCACCGCCTCGATCGCGCGCGCCACACCCGACGCGCTATCACCCGCACTTGGCGAGACCGCGACCCAGGACACGGCAATCGAAGATTCTGGCGCGGTCGGCAGCGCGATCAGCGGCGTCGCGCAGCAATCCGCAGCGCCAGAGCCCGAGCAAGCGTTGTCCGCCGGACAACACCCGCACGCGGCCACATTCGTCGCAGCCGCACACGACCGGACCGGAATATCATCGCTCGCGAACATCCACACGACACTCGCGACCATCACCCACAGGGTGCGGAGAGTGCGTGCGAAGCGGTTCATTCGCGCAGCCAACATCCATTTGTTGGCCGGGGCAATGCAGCGTTCGAATATAATCACGCCGCCGCCCGACGCGGTGGGCGGCGGCCGATCGGATCAAAAAGCCGGGATCCAGCGGCGTATATACTGCCGCTATATACTCAGACCTCGGCCTCGGCGGCGGCCCCGGCGCGGGCGTTGACCCGCCGCTCGGCCGCCTTCGTGAGTTTCTCGTCCGTCGACATTTCTTCCTTCAGCGTCTGCTTCAGGAGGCGACCAGCCTCTTTATATCCAAGCTCGTCCGCAAACGTGCAGACACTGCCATAACCCGCGATTTCATAATGCTCGACCTTCTGTGCGGCGACGACCAGCGCGGCGTCGAGGACCGTCGGGTCTGCATCTTCGTCCAGCGTTTCGCGCAGCTCAGTGATCAGGCCGAGCATCGCTTTGCAACTGCGGCCGGACGGCGATTCAGAGAGAGCTTTGAAAAGTTGCTCGAGGCGTTTCACTTGCTCCTTCGTTTCCTCGAGGTGAGCGGTGAATAGGCCGCGGAGGGTCTCATCGGTCGCGGCCTGCTCGAGCAATGGCAGCGCGTGCACCAGCTGTTGTTCCGCATCATATAGGTCGCGGAGTTCGTGAACAAAAAGATCGTGAAGGGTTTCGAGTGACATGGCGGTGGATTTTCTCTGACCGAGGCACAAAGGAAGGCCCGAAGGCTGCACGGCGCTGGCCTCCAGGACGCCGTCCTCGACTTAGAGCGACGCAATCCTGGCTGGTGTCACCGGGATTTTCCTGAGTGGCGCATCGAGCTTTTGCCGCTCTCGCCACTTTTTTTGGCTCGTTCACCACAAATATATATGGCGGCGGTGAGCGCGCCGCGGCGATGTATCCAAAAACAACTACATCGGCTTGATCCCGCCGAAGATCAGGAACGGCGCGTCGCGCCAGAAGCACTCCGGTTCCTGAAAACCCGCGGCGTTGAGCAACTGCAGCTCCGTGAAAAGTGGCGGGTAATAATCCTCGTGTGCCCACTCCGAAAAGTGCTGGCGGGCGGCGGCATCGGAAATTCCGTGGGCCTGCATTCCCGCCGACCAACGCGCGAAAGACCACTCGCGGATCGCCGGAGCGTCGCCTACCGCCGTGTCTGCGTTCAAAAACGCGCCACCCGGCCGGAGCGCCGAGTATATATTGCTATATATCCGGCCTTTCAGCGCGAGATCCTTCACGTGGTGCAGCGCGATGCACGCGATAACCGCGTCGCAGGCCGGCAGCGGCTCCGCGAACGAGCGCTCGACCCGCTGGGCGCGGGCGCCAAACGGAGCGCAGCGCGTCGCCGCGGCGGCGAGCATCTCGGGATCTGTGTCCCAAATCTCGACCGTGGCTTGCGGAAATGCCTCGAGCACCGCCGCCGCGAGCGATCCGGTGCCGCCGCCGAGGTCGAGCACTCGTTCCACTGGTTTCCGCCCCAGCGCCGCCAGCAAATCCAGGTGCACGGCGCGCATCGCCGTGTAGGCGGGGACGAGTTCGCGGATGCGCCGATCATATTCGGCTATATCTACCTGCAGGTGCCCGCTCACGGAATGCGCCATGCCGCAATCTCCGCGTCCGCACAAAAAAAAGCGAGCGAACCCGCAACTGGCGGAGTTCGCTCGCGAACCGGACACCGCGAGGCGGCGGCCGGACGATTATATATACGAGTTTATAGCGTCGTCTCGGTTGCGGAACCGAAATATAATCCGTTGAAGAAGAACTTGAAGTTCTGGTGAGGCGTGGCGCGGAAGGTGGCCTCGATGCCGATCAGGACGAGCTTGCCCTTGCCGACGCTGGCCTGGGTGGCCATCTCGCCACCGTCGAGGAACTCCTGCCCGATCGCCCAACCGCTATACAGTGGGTCCTTGCGGGAGAACCAGATCACCTTGCTCGATTTCACCGTGCTGTCGGTGATCGGCGTGAACGTCGGACTGTCGTCGAAGAATACATAGCCTTTTTCCGGCATGCCGTACGCGAGCGGATCCTTGTTGTTGAAACTCGCGTAGAGCACGGAGCCCGGTATATAGAACTTCTCGGCGGGCAGGTGATGTTCCGTGCCATCGGCGCCCTTCTCGACGAGGTAATCCTTCACCGGCAGGCCCATGGCCTGGCCAATCGTGGCGGACGAACCGAGCGCGAGCACGGTGCCACCCTCCTCGACGAACGTCTTCAGCGGCGGCACGCTCTTGGCGGCAGTCACCGAGCCGAGCATCGAGCGATATTCCTCGGGAATGCTGTCCGGGCTCACGCCAAAACGGCCGCGACCACCGCCGCGACCACCGCGGCCCTCGGAATAGGTGCCGCTCGCGAAGACGATCACGTCGAAGTTGCTCTTCAGATCCCCGGCATCGAGGACCTGCGGGAAGACAACCTCGAAGGGGAATTCATATTGCTCGAGCATCCACCGCAGCCAGCCGGAGGGCATCGAACCGCCATAGACATCCACCAGGCCGATGCGGATCGGCTTCAGCTTGAGCGCAGCGCCCGTGGGCTTTTGCGCCTGGCCGAAGGCGGGGATCCCGAGCTCGCGGGCCGCGCGCTCGAGGACCGGACGCGCCGCATCGGACGCCGTCACCCAGATCGTGCCGGTGCCGAGACCGTGGCCGTCGACCGTCTGCTCGTCCTTGATCCAATATACTTCTGCGTTCGCCTTGAGCAGGCGGTTGATCAGGATGAACGAGTCGTTGATATGGTGGCTGATGAGATAACCCGCGGGCTTCGCGGGCCCGGAGATCGCGGCCGGCGCCGGCTTTTCCATGTCGAAGCCGAGCTTCTGGAACGGGCCATCGAACGCGTCGAGGACGCGATCATATACCACGCCCATTTGCCGGGCGAGCGTCCAACCCGTAATATCATACGGACGCTTCGGCGGGCCGCCGGGATACTGCAGATCGGTCGGATGATCCTGCGGCTCGAAGGAATCGAGCACGGCGGCTCGAAACGCCTGGGCTGTCTTGATAATATAGGAACCGGCCGGATAATTCTTGCCCGCGACCGAAAACGCCGCGGTCGCCTTTTCGACGGCCACGCCGCCCTTGAGCATGACGTTCACGAACTTCACCGCGGTCGGGAAATCGTCCTGGTCCGCGGAAATAATATAGCCACGGGGATCCCGGAACTCGGGATCGTGCAGCACCTTTTCATATAGCGCAGCCGGCAAGGGCGGCGGTCCAAAGAAGCCGCCACCTTCCGCCGGAGCTCCGCCGCCGCCGAGACCGGCCGGGGCAGCCGCCGCCTCGCCCGGAGCCGCCGCCACCGCACCTGCGGTCGCACCGGCACCCGCAGCCGCCGCCGGCGCGCCCGGACGGGCGCCACGCCCGCCCCGGCCACGACGGCCTCCCTCGCCGCCGTCGCCCAGCAGCTTGGCCGCGTCCTGCAGGGCGGCGATGCGCTTTGGCGTGATCGTCCAGTGATCCGCGCTGCCGCGCTCGATCGAGTGCCGGCCCATCGCGTATATATTATATAGCAGCGTCTCGCGATTCCGCGAGCCGTAGTCGACCACCGCGCGCTCGAGCTCGATCATATAGTCGATCGACTGGCGGTAATGCCAGATCTGCGGCGCGATCGGGAGCGGCCAGTCGCCCGTCGGGAGCTGCTTGTCCGCCAGCAGCGGCACCGCGCTGGGCGTCGGTCCGCCGATGATCTCGGTCAGGATTCCGATCTCGTTCCGAAAATAGGTTGCCGTGCGCATGCCGCCATTCCACCACGTCGAATACGGCGCCGCGGTGCGCATCGCAGATCCACCCATATTGCGCGCGAGCAGCCGTGCATGCATGGCGGTGCCGACCTGCTCGATGCCCACGGGAATCAGCGGGTCGAAATCATAATTGAACGGATCGCGGAACGGCGGGACAAACACCACCGCGCCCGCCGGGCCGGTCTGGTGCACGTTGTGCATGATCTGCGGGTTCCATTCGACGAACAGGATCCGATTTTGATTAATCGTCTCCTTCATATTCATCGTGATCGAGTCGCGATTGTTGTCGTGGCCTATATATTTATGATATAGCCGCGGCAGGCCCTGGAACGTGCGCTCCTTCTCGTCGGGGTTGCGCATATACCAGTTCGCCACCAGCTCGACGCCGTCCGGGTTTGGCACCGGCATGAGCAGGATCACGTCGTCGAGGAAACGCATCGTCTCGTCGTCCGTGCGGCTGCACATTTGATATACCATTTCCGCGAGGCTCTGCGAATTGACCGTCTCCGTCGCGTGCAGCCCGCCATCAATCCAGACCACCGCCTTGCCTTCCTTCGCCATCTGGTGCGCCGCCTCTTCCGGCATCTCGGCGCGGGCCATTTTCTGCGAGATCGATTTATACTCCGCCAGCTTGGCGTGATTGGCCGGCGAGGTGATGATCGCCATATATTGCGGCCGTCCCTCCTCGGTTTGGCCGATCGAGACGACCTTCATGCGGTCGGTCTCGGTCTCCCACTTTTTTAGCATCAGCGAGATCTGTGTATAGCTCGCCATATGGTAGTCGTCGCCTATATTAAACCCGATGAGGGTTTTCGGAGGCGTGATGTGAGTCGCATCAGCCGCCATCAGGGGCGCGGCGCAGGCGAGTCCCACGAGGCTGCAGGCCAGGCGGGCACGGTTGATTTTCAGAACACTGAGTTTCAACATAAGCAGGAGGAGGGAGAGCGGAACCAGCGCGGTGTACGCAGGATTCGCGCTAGACGCGGCCATTTCATAAAAGGATGCGCTGGCATTTGCGCCGCGGACACTTAGCCGATTTTTTGGCGATGCGGCGCGCTGGAATTTCCGTTCGCCATCCGCCGCGCCGACTTCATCGTCATCGCCTCGCGTGCCCGAAAATTTCGACAACTCCCCCTTCATCCCCAACGTCCTCGCGGAGCGCTATGCCTCCGTCGAAGTCAAGGCGATCTGGTCGCCGCGCGGCCGCATCGCGCTCGAGCGTGATTTCTGGATCGCCGTGATGAAGGCCCAGCGCGAACTCGGCGTCGCCATCCCCGCGGCCGCCATCGCGGATTATGAACGGGTCAAAGACGACATCGACCTCGCCGCCATTTCCCGCCGCGAACGCGTCACGCTTCACGATGTGAAAGCCCGCATCGAGGAGTTCTCCGGGCTCGCCGGGCATCAATATATACATCTCGGGCTGACGAGCCGCGACCTGACGGAAAACGTCGAGCAGCTGCAGATTTTCCGCGCGTTGCAGGTCATCCAGTTCAAATCCGCCGCGGCGCTGCTCGCTGTGGCGCGGCAGGCCAGGGCCCATCGCGACCAAATGCTCACCGCGCGCACGCACAATGTGCCCGCGCAGCCGACGACGCTGGGAAAACGGTTTGCGATGTTTGGCGAGGAGCTGCTTTCGGCGCATACCCGGCTCACGGAGTTGCTCGCGCGATATCCGGTCCGCGGACTCAAGGGCGCGGTGGGCACGCAGCTGGATCAGCTCACGCTGCTCGGCGGTGACGGCGCGAAGGTCGACGAGCTCGAGGCGCGCGTGCTGCGGCACTTGGGATTCGCGGCGTCGCTGGGCGCGGTCGGTCAGGTCTACCCGCGCAGCCTCGATTTTGAGGTCGTGACGGCGCTGCATCAGCTGGGCGCCGCGGGCGCGAGTGCGGCCACGACGCTGCGCCTGATGGCTGGCGCGGGTTTGCTAACGGAAGGTTTCCAGGAGGGCCAGGTCGGCTCGTCGGCGATGCCCCACAAGGTGAACGCACGAAACTGCGAGCGCATCTGTGGTTTCTCCACCATACTGGGCGGGTATGTGGCCATGACCGCCACGCTGGCGGGCGACCAGTGGAACGAGGGCGACGTCTCGTGCTCGGTTGTGCGGCGCGTGGCGCTGCCAGACTCGTTTTATACAATCGATGGGCTGCTCGAGACCTATATAACGATCCTCCGGCAGCTGGAGGTTTTTCCCGCGGCGTTGCAGTCGGAGAACGAGCGCAACCTGCCGTTTCTCGCGACGACCACGATCCTCATGGAAGCCGTGAAACGCGGTGCCGGCCGCGAGACGGCCCACGAAGCGATCAAGGAACACGCCCTGGGAGCGGCCCGTGCGTTGCGCGCCGGAGGGGGCGAGGCCGATCTGTTGCAACGTCTCGCAGGTGATGGTCGGCTCGGGCTTTCGGCCGGCGAGTTGAAAAAAATCCTGGGCGAGAGCCAGCGTTTTGTGGGATCGGCGCCGCGGCAGGTTGACGCGTTTGTCGCGCGCGTGTTGCCGCTGGAAAAGCAATTCCCGGGTGCGGACACATATCAACCGGCGCGGCTCCTGTAACACGAGGATGTGCACTGCGCGGCGTGGTGCACACACTAAGTTGCGAACGATTCGCGTGGTTGTCGGTCGGTCGGCGGGAAATTTGGGTTTGCATCCGCCGGTAGGGGTGCGCTTCTTTGGCCCTTCACGTTCGTTCCGCACCTATCTACAAACAACACACCACTGTCATGGCTGAACTCGTAGGAAATGTCTTGGTAGGCCAGTCCGGCGGCCCGACCTCCGTCATCAACGCCAGTGTCGCGGGCATCATTGCCGAGGCGCTTAACCACGAGAATATCGAGGAGATTTATGGAGCGTTGAACGGCGTGCTCGGAATTCTCCACGAGGACCTGATCGATCTCGCCTCCGAGTCGCAGCAACAAATCCGCGCGCTTCGCCATACCCCCGGCGCCGCACTTGGCACGTGTCGTTTCAAGTTGAAGAAACAGGCCGACTTCGAACGCGTGCTCGAAGTATTAAAGGCGCATAATATACGATATTTCTTTTATATAGGCGGCAATGATTCCCAGGACACGGCCGACAAGATTTCCAAGCTCGCCCAGCAGCAGGGCTACGAGCTGCGCGTCATCGGCGTACCGAAGACCATCGACAACGATCTCTCGATCACCGACCACTGCCCCGGCTATGGCAGCGTCGTCAAGTATCTCGCCACGACCGTGCGCGAGCTCGCCTGCGACAACGAGGCGATGGGCCAGGGCGACCTCGTCTCGATCGTCGAGGTCATGGGCCGCAGCGCCGGCTGGCTCGCCGCCGGCACCTCGCTCGCGAAGCGCCGCGATCACCCGCACGACCCGCCGCATTTGATATATCTTCCCGAGACGCCCTTCGACCAGGCGAAGTGCCTCGAGGACATCCGCCGCGTGCTCAAGCGGGAGAAATACTGCCTCGTCGTCGTCGCCGAGGGCCTGGCCGATGCCGACGGCAATTATGTATCCGCGAATCCCGCGACGGACGCCTTCGGCCACGCGCAGCTCGGCGGCGCCGGCGATTTTCTGAAGGAGCTCGTCGAAAATAATTTGCCCGGTGTGAAGGCGCGTCTCGCCAAACCCGGCATCATGCAGCGCGCCGCCGCTCACGCCGCCTCGAAGACCGATGTCGACGAAGCCTTCCTCGCCGGCCAGGCCGCGGTCCGCGCCGCCATCAATGGTGAGACCGACAAGATGATCACCCTCGTCCGCGGCGACGGCGAAGCATATAGCTGCGAGACGGGACTGGCGCCGCTCAGCGATATCGCAAATGGCACGAAGAAGCTCCCGCGCGAGTGGATCAACGAGGACGGCGTCAGCATGAACTTCCAGTTCCTGCGCTACGCGCAGCCGCTGATCCAGGGCGAGATCGTCGCCCCGCACGAGCTCGGCGTTCCGGTGTACGCGCGCCTCGACAAGGTTCGCGTCGACAAGCTGCTGCCCGCCCACGGCAGCTCAGCCAACGAGTGATCCGGGGCGATCGTCGCCTCTTGCTGCCGGCCTTCACAGGCCGGCTTTTTTTTGCCTTTGAGAGTAGCCCGGAGCCGCGTCCGCCGTATCCGTGTTCTGGATACATATATATGATTACGGGCACATATATACATCCCGATTTCGACTTACATGTATCCGTTTTTGGATACGATCGGCCTTTCCTATTTCGCCCGTGACCGGCGGGTGAGGCTCGCGATGACGGCGAGCAATTCCCCCGGTTCGATCGGCTTCGGGAGATGCGCTTGGAAACCCGCTTCGATCGAGCGCACCCGGTCCTCCGACCGCGCGAACGCCGTCAATGCCACCGCCGGCGTCGTCACACCGTCACGCCGCAGCTGCCGCAGAAACTCGTATCCGTCCACCGTCGGCATTCCAATATCACTAAGGATGAGCGCCGGGCGAAAACTCCGGATCAGCTCCAGCCCTTCGAGCGCGGAACTCGCGCCTTCCACTGTCGCGCCGCAGGCGAGCAGCAGGCGACACAGCACTTCACGCGCATCCGGCTCATCGTCCACGACCACGAAGCGAATTCCCTTCAGGTCCGGCTTTTGGCTGGGCGACGCTATATTTTCCGGCACCCGACTCGCGAGAGGCTGCTCGCCACCATAGTCCGACGGGGAACTCACCGGCAGCCGCACATGAAACGACGAGCCCAAACCCGGCCCGTCGCTTTCAGCCCAGACCTTCCCACCATGCATCTCGGTGAGGCTTTTCACGATCGACAAACCCAAGCCAAGCCCGCCGTGCTTTCGACTCGCGGACGAATCGGCTTGGGTAAAACGCTGGAACAGATGCGGCAGAAAATCCGGCGGCACACCGTCACCCGTATCGGAAACGCACACCTCCACGTGCGAGCCCACCCGCTTCAACGTCACTTCGATTTTGCCATCGCGCGGCGTGAACTTGACGGCATTGGCGATCAAATTCCAGAGCACCTGCTGCAACCGCGCCGGATCGCCTCTCACCGGTCCCGGTTTGGATTCGAAGTTGGTCTCGATCCGCACCTGCTTCGCCCGCGCCGCTGCCGCAACGGTTTCCACCGCGGCACGAATCACGTCATCGAGGTAAACCGTGCGTATATCAAGTCGCACCTTCCCGGAGATGATCCGGCTCACGTCGAGCAGGTCCTCGATCAGCTGAGTCTGGGCCCGGACGTTCCGCTCGATGGCGCCCACGCCCTCGGAAAGCGTTCCTGCTTCCAGCGGCTCGATTTTCAGCAGCTCGACCCACCCAGCGATTGCGTTCAGCGGAGTTCGGAGCTCATGACCGAGCGTCGCGAGGAACTCATCCTTCACCCGATTCGCCCGCAGTGCCTCGTCGCGGGCGACGCGCTCGCTTGCGAGCAGCGCCTCGCGCTCGGCCTCAAACTGCCGCCGCGCCGTCACGTCCTGAGTCGTGCCATCAAAACTGACCGGCCGATTCCGCGCGTCGAAAGTAGTTCGTCCCGTGGCGCGCACCCAGCGGATCGCCCCCGTCGGGGAGACGGTTCTATACTCTATATCATAGAGCTTGCCGTGCCGCACGCACTGTTCCACGGCGTGTCGGGCCGCGGCCCGGTCGTCCGGATGGACGATCGAATAGAAACGCTTCATATTGACTTCCGCCGTCGGCGGCAGCCAGAAGTGCGCTTTGCACCGGTCGTTCCAATATACTTTTTGCAGCGGCATCGGGCAACTGAACGTGCCGAGCTCAGACGCGCTCAGTGACATTTCGAGCTGACGCTGCAAATCCCGCGCGTGAGCTTCGGCCCGACGAATCGATTCGATCTGGTCCCGGATTTGATATTGCCGCCGCCGTGCCCGGACCGCCGTCTGCACCGCACTGATCACCGTTCTCACAGGCGCCGGGCGCTCGAGCACCGTCACGTTCGTCAAGTCCCGCGAAAAATCGACGCCGCCCGGCGGTGATGCGTTCGTTGCGATCATCACGACCAGCGGCAGATCCGACCATTCGGGCTGCGCATTCAGGCAGGCCAGCAACTCCTTTCCCTCCTCACGGTTCACCCGGCCATCCGTGATAACAACGGAACCCGCCCCAAGTTTGATCTCCGCCGTGAGCTCGACCACGTCGCGACATATATAGGCACGGAGCCCCACCTTCTCCAGCAGTCGGGACGTGATGTCCGCGTCCCGCTTCGTCGCAACGAGCAGGAGTACGCGATAATCTTCGTTTTGTTTTTCGGCGACGCGTTTGCTCACAGCGCGTTCACTTGGTCTCGATCGGCACGCCCGTCAAAATGCCATGGAAGTTCACGAGGGGCTCGCTCAGGTGGACGCCGTCCTGATCGAAAAACAATTCCCGGATCGTCTGCTCGTGCGGACCACTGCGCTTCTTCATCACGGAAATCGCCTTCTTCACCCGCCCCTTGTTTTCAAAATAGCGAAACAGCACGACGGAGTCCGCCAGATAACTCGTATCGACTGGCGCTCCCATTGACGCGCCCACCATCCCGTGTTGAGCGACCACCATGAACGTCGTCACCCCTCGGAGCGCCAGATATGAAAGCAGCTCGTGCAATTGTGCCGTGAGGAATCGCTCATCGGGCATCGCCATCATATAGCCGTTGAGCGTATCGATCACGACGATCTTAACGCCGTCGCGTTCGACGGCGAGTCGCACCTGATGAGCGAACTCGCCGGGCGAGAGCTCCGCGGGATCGATCTGCCGGACCTCGAGCAGTTTCTTCTTCACGGTTGCGTCGAGCCCAATGCCCAAGCCGCGCATTCGCGCCCGGATGGTTATGCTGTTTTCGTCGAAGGCAAAAATGATGGCGCGATCCCCGCGATTGGCGGCAGCGACCGCGTACTGGGTTGCCACCGTTGTCTTGCCGGAACCGGCAGGCCCGATGAGCAGCGTGCTGGTTCCACGATCGACGCCCCCACCCAGCAACTCGTCGAGCGCAGTGATCCCGCTCGCGGTTTTCTCCCGCTCAAACTCGACCCCGTGTTCAGCGGCCACCAAGCGCGGGAAAACCTGAAGCCCGATTCCCGTAATCGAATAATCATGGTAGCCCCCCCGAAAGTTCGTTCCGCGCAACTTCTTGATTCTCACCCGCCTGCGGTGGCCACCATATTCAGGGCTGAGCTGCTCGAGCGTCACGACCCCGTGAGCGATACTCTGGAGTTGAGTGTCCGCCCCCTCGGCAGTGCCATCATCGAGCATGAGCACGGTGCATTTTCTTCCGACGAAGAACTGCTTGAGTGCCAGCACTTGCCGGCGATAACGCAAAGAGCTCTGCGCGAGGAGCCGCATCTCGGATAACGAGTCAAAAACCACGCGAGACGGAGCCGCGGCACGAATGAGGTCGAGAACCTTTTTCGTCGTCTCGCTTAGCTCCATCTCCGACGGATTATACATCGTCAGCATCCCATCCGGCGCGAGGCTCTCGTCATCCGCGATCAACTCTGCCACCTTGATACCTTGCAGCGACCAGCCGTGCGACCGCGCGCCGGCTTCCAACTCCTCCTTCGTTTCAGACAACGTTACATAGAGGCATTTTTCTCCCGCGCTCACGCCAGCCAATAGAAATTGCAATGCGAGCGTCGTCTTCCCGGCGCCGGGGTCACCCTCGATCAAATACATCTGATGAGCGAGGAATCCGCCATGCAGGATGTCGTCGAGCCCCGGGATGCCGGTTTGGGAACGCAGGGGGTTTCGTTTCATAAGTGCTTCTGGAAGAGCTGAAGAATTCGGACCGAGATGCCTATGACCAACCCGCACAGATTCAGTTCGTTGCGATGCTGAGAAAACAAGCGGGGTCCGAATGTGCGGGCGGCCTGCCAAGCCCGCGACCCTACCGGCGGCGG
Source organism: uncultured Verrucomicrobiae bacterium (assembly GCA_963800005.1). Lineage (GTDB taxonomy): Bacteria > Verrucomicrobiota > Verrucomicrobiia > Opitutales > Opitutaceae > CAWCZH01. Next base: position 577,891 of record CAWCZH010000006.1, on the reverse strand, counting down.
TATATCAAGTTCGAGCTCTTTTCATCGCCGGGTGCGGCAAACGCGCCGAATCACCCGTCGCGGGCCCGAACCGCCCGGGAAAGGCGTGATCCCCGGGCCCGCCAAGGGAGATCACAGCGGTACATCGCGCCATATACCGACAACCGGGCGAACCGCGCCGGCCCGGCTGGACCGCGCGCGGGGCTATATGCTAAACTATATATCCGGAGATCAGAACGGTGACGGCCGACGCCCTCCTCGGGCCCGCTCGCCCGACCACCGACCCGCCGCCCGCGCCCCGCCTGGTCAGGGCGCGGGATAAACCGCCACCGCCTCGACTTCGACGAGCAGATCCGGATTCACGAGCGTCCCCACCCCGATCGTGGATCGCGCGGTTTTCACCGGGTTCGCGGCCGTATTGAAAAACTCGCCGTAAGCCTTGAACCACGCCGGAAAATCGGGACGGCCACTTTTCGCGGCGTCCGGCGCCACATAAACCCGAAGATACACGACGTCGTGCAACGTCAGCCCCTGCGTCGCGAGCACCTTCTCAATATTCTTCAGGCAGCTTACGCCCTGTAAGTAGGTGTCGCCATACCGCTCGTACGCCGTCGTTCCGTCCTTCTTGATCATCGAGGGCACCGTGCCGCTGGTCGAAAACGTCGCGCGCCCCGCGGGGATCACGACGCCGCTGGCGATGGACGAGGTGGCCTCACCCGTGAAGACGACGGACGCCGGAGCCGCCGCGAACAGAGCGCCGGAAGCGGCGACGATGCCGCCGAGGAACAAGCCGGTCAGTGGTGATTTCATGATATAGTATATATATTTTAATATATGAAGCTAGGAAGCGAGGGCACGTGCGTGCAACTGTCCGCAGACGCGCTGCGCCGCCCCGATCGCGCCGGCCTGCCACGCATTGAAGTGCGACAACCAGTCGCCGGCGAAATAAAACGGTCCGTCCGCCTTACCCAGCACATGCTGAGTGCGGACGAAGTCGTCGTCCGTCGCCCATCGGGACCACGACATCTCGTTGAATGGAATCCGATGCCATGCGACGGAAAACGAATTCTCGAATTCCTGAGTATATTGCGGATGGATCTTCGCGCCCTGCGCCAACGCCCGCCGCTGCCGCTCCGCGACCGGCTGATCGTCCAGCTCCGCCTTCGAGTTGCCGAAATGATAATAGCCCAGCAGCACGCCTTTACCGCGGCTGCCGTATCCATCGAATGGATACCCGATCTGCGTGATCGGTTGGTCCGTCTGGGACAATCCACCGTAGATCTGGTCGTCCTCTTCCCAAAACCGCCGCTTGAACTGCAATCCGATTTTCCCGGCGGCGGACGGCTTCGCCAAGGGCAACGCGGCCATCACCTCCGGAGAAAAGTCCGCGGGGATACGCGCCAGCAATCCCGGCGGCAGCGTGCAAACACAATAATCACCCGTGATCTCCCGCAGCGCCCCACGATGCGCCATGTCCATATATCCCACGCGAACCCCGCCCTGTGGCCGTCGCCGGATTTCCGTGATCTTCGCACCGAGCTGAACCGCATCGCCCAAGTTCGCCGCCAACGCGTACGGAAGTCGGTCCATGCCGCCCGCCGGCGTCAACATCGTCGCCTGTTGATTGTAGTCCTGCGCGACGTTCAGGCTGCTCGCATAGCCCGCCTTCACGAGCTGTTCCAAATCCATGGGGCGGGATGGCTGCACCTCCTCGTCCGCCGCCGCCGGCTCTTTCATATATCCTCGCGCGTTACCCGCATCCGGCGGGTGCAACGGCGCCGCACCATCGCGGGCATAAATTAAATTCGCGTCCAGCCGCCCTTCCAGACGCAGATACTCGATCAGTTTCTCCCGGTCTTCGGCCGTAAGGGGCGCATCGAGCTGACCCTGCCGCGCCACCTTCGCCAGCAGCTCGGCAGTATATCCTCGCCAATCACTGCGCACCTCGCGCATCCGCTGCCGCGGAAAACCATCCCGATGTATATACGCGGCTTCGTTCACATTGGTGAACACGACGAGCGGGACACCCAGCTCCCGACAATACCCGAGTGTCGTCACGTGGTGGTGCGCGATGCGCATCGGTCCCGCGTTCAGGAACAAACCACTGTCGAATTTGCACACCTGACGGTCCCCGCCGATTTCCGTCTCCTCGGTACCACCGCGCAGCGTCCAGTTGCGGCCGCCCGGACGCCGCCTCGCCTCCAGGACGTGACAATCATAGCCGAGCCGCCGCAGCTCGTATGCCGTGGCCAGGCCAGCGATGCCTCCTCCGAGGATGATCACGCGGCGTCCCTTCGCCGGGGCGCGGCCTTTCCAATCCGGCCGCCCACTCTCGCCGCGCGCAAACAAGCCCAACCCAAACATCGCTCCCAACGCTGCGCCGCCCCCCGCGCGACCGAGCCGCCAAATGAAGTCGCGACGCGTCAGCCCGAGGTTCGCTGACGTCGAGGAATTTCGGTTGCGCATACTACCCGTAAGCAGGCAGCGCGCCGCATATTTCGGGATCCGCGTCGAACCGGACTAACGACGAAATAATTTCTCCAGCTCCGCCCACGGTCGCGCGTTCAGCACGTCAGCCGCTGTGCAACCCGCCCGTCGCGCCTGGTCCACCCCACCCCGTATATACTCGAGCTCGGAAATGCTATGCGCATCCGTGCAGATCGCGATCGGCGCCCCACCCAAACGCACGGCGCGGGCCACCTCCGAAGATATATCAAGTCGGTCTGGGCTCGCGTTGATCTCGAAAAAACAGCCGGCCGCGCGGGCATGCGCAATCAGCCGCTCGAAATCGAGCTCATAGCCCGGCCGCCGCAGCAACAGCCGCCCAGTCGCATGCCCGAGTATATTGAACTGCCGGTGATCCATTGCCCGCATGATCCGCTCGGTCTGCTGCTCGCGATTCAGGGAAAAACGCGAATGGATGGAGCACACGGTATAATCGAGCTCGCGCAACAAATCGTCAGGATAATCGAGCCGTCCATCGACGAGTATATCCACCTCCGCACTCTTCAACACCCGCACGCCGGAAGACCGCGCGTTCCACCGGTCGATCGCGCGAATCTGTTTCCACAGATCCTCGACCGTCACGCCGCCCGCGATCTTCAGCGACTGCGAATGATCGGTGATCCCTATATACTCGTACCCACGCTCGGCCGCCGCCCCGGCCATTTCCGGAATGGTATTCGCCCCGTCGCTCGAAGTCGTATGCGCATGAAGCTCGCCGCGAATATCCTTCACGGTCACGAGCGCCGGAAGCGCACCCGCCGCCGCCAGCTCGACCTCATCGCGACCTTCGCGCAGCTCCGGCGGCACGAACGCGAGACCCCACTTCTTATATACAATGTCCTCCGCCTCGAATCGCGCCGCAGCCCGACGCGGCCCGGTGATCGTGTGACCCGCTGCCGCGAGTTTTTCCAAGTGCGCCTCGGCGCCGGTCGCGGCGATGAGCTCGAGCCCCCAGCGCTCCGCGGTTCCTGCCTCCAGCCTTACCTCCAGCCCGGTGGATAGTCTATATTGCGCCTCCCGTGCCTCCGCGCGCAAACACGCGATGCCGCCGGAATATTGCTGAAACAGCGCGGCGGTCGCGGCGAAATCCTTCGTCTCAACCAGAAACGAAAGCTCCGAAACCACCTCGGCCCGCCGCCGGAATTCCCCCGCCGCCTCCACGCGGGCGCCGCCGCACTTTTCCCGTATATATTCAATGAGCCGCGGCACAATCTCGTCCGCTTCGGCAATCAGGACGGCGTGGGCCTCGCCCATCGCCCGGCGCACGTGATCCTCCAGCCGAGCGCCGAGTTTTTCCCGAATGGCACCGCGCTCCAGCGCCGCCTTCAACTCCGGCACCGTGCTGATTCGGAGCGCACTATATATTCGCCGAACCCGGGCCGGGTCCAACCGGGGATACTCAGTCAACGCCGCCACCTCAGGGCTCACCTCCGAGCGACGTCGCTCGAGCTGCCCCAGCGCGCCGCGACGCACGATCTCCGCAATCGCCCCGGCGATCGCCGTGCCGATGCCCGTATATACTGTCAGGTCCGAATCCTGCCGGACCAGCGCGTCCACACTTTCGGCCACGGTCCGGATCGTCGCGGCGGCCCGGCGATACGCGCGCACTTTATATATATTCTCGCCGGACGCCGCCATCAGCTGCGCGAGCGCCTCGAGCTGATGCGCGATTTCGGCGTTCGTCCAAATCTTGGAATCGGACTCGCCCGGATTTCCCGAATCGGGCCGTGAGTCAGGCTCCGCCCGGGCGTTTTCATCCGGCCGTCGCGCCGCCCGGGGTTTGCCGGCCGGCCGCGCAGTCCCCGGTCGCGCTTTCCCTGAGCGAGCTGACGATTCCCCGGCCACGAATCAGCCGATCAGCCCCGGAATGTTCCCGAAATAAAATCGGATCATGTGGCCGATTGTCACGGCACGGACGCCCAAGTTCCTCGCCGGGTCCCAACGAAGCCACGAGTCGCAGCCAAAGTATATAGCAGAACGGCGCCGGCTTATGCGGATCGAGCTCCCTATGTGACGCGACCAAAACCGTTTGCGCGTGGGGCGATTTCGCATATTAGGGGCCTCTGCTCGCGTTCCTCGAATGCACGCAGGCTTAATGTTTCACGATCCAAACGCCCCCCGCACACCTTCGCAATGGGCGAAGCGCGAGCGGAACCGCCAGATAGATTGAACAACTTGATGCAGCTGGGAATCCACGGGGGTGAAAGGCCGGATGCCGCCGTGTATATTTCTTTGAAACTCGCCCGCGCGACCCGACTCGTGCCTTCGCCGTAGTATGCCCGCCGCGCCCGCGAGCTTTCCGCGACAGATCCCGATCAAGCGCCAGCTGATCGGTGGGACGCTGCTGAACACGTTGTCTGTGCTACTCCTGACCTGCGTCGCACTCCTGGCGTACGAAATTCACCGCGACCGCGACGCTACGGTCACGAGCCTCTCGACGATTGCCAATATCGTGGCGGACAACGCCTCGGCAGTCCTTCTCTATGACGACCAGCAATCCGCCGGCGAACTGCTCGCCGGGTTGCACTTCGAGCCCGGCATCTCGGCGGCCGCACTCTTCGACGCACAGGGCGGACCCTTCGCCAGTTACCATCGCGCCGCAGCCGAACGCCGGAAAATTCCCGCGCTGCCGCCGCCGGGCGTCGTCATGCATGCCACGTTTTTCACACTGTCCATTCCCGTCGTTCAGGGACCACGGCACGTCGGCGTGTTTTTCCTCGAGGGAGATCTCAGCGAGACCTACCGGCGCTCCGGCGTCTATGCACTCGTGCTGCTGACCGTGCTCAGTGGTTCCGGCGTCGTAGCGATGCTGCTCTCGAACTTTTTCCAGCGCCGGATTTCCGAGCCGCTCCTCGAGCTTGCATCCACCGCCCGCGCCATTTCCGAGCGCAAGGACTACTCCGTGCGCGCCGTTCAACGCAGCAACGATGAGATCGGGGATCTGACGCGCGCGTTCAACGCCATGCTCGAGCAGATCCAGCAAACCGAGGCGGCCCTGCGCGAGGGAGAGGAACGCTTTCGCGCGCTGGCGGATAATATACCGCAGCTCGCCTGGATGGCGACCGGCATCGCCCACGCAACGTGGTTCAACCAGCGTTGGTACGACTATACAGGGACGACCTTCGCGGAGGTGCACGGACGCGGCTGGGAGCGGGTGCAACACCCCGATCACCTCACGCGCGTGAGCGCAAAAATCGCCGACTGCTTCGCGCGCGGCGTGGCTTGGGAGGACACGTTCCCCATCCGCGGCCGGGACGGTCAATATCGATGGTTCCTCTCTGCGGCGTCCCCGATTCGCGATACCGCCGGAAATGTCCGCCTCTGGTTCGGCACCAACACGGATATCACCGAACAGCGCGAGGCGGAGCAACGGGCGCTCGCAGCCTCGAGTGCGAAGGACGATTTTCTCGCGGCACTCTCGCACGAGCTGCGCAACCCGCTCAACCCCGTGCTACTCGTGGCCGGTGAATCCTCGCAGGATCCCGCGCTCCCGCCCGAGGTTCGCTCTGATTTCGAACTCATTCGCAAAAACGTCGAGCTCGAGGCGCGCTTGATCGACGACCTGCTCGACCTGACCAGCATCACGCGCGGCAAACTCGTCCTCAACACCCAGGCCGTTGACGTCAACCAGGTCGTACTCGATGCGGTCGCCACCGTCCGCGGGGCCGTCGAGGAAAAACAAATTGAACTCGAACTCTCTCTCGATCGTGGCGCCCCGCAGGTGGAAGGCGACGCTGTCCGGCTCCAGCAGGTTTTTTGGAATATACTCAAGAACGCGGCCAAGTTCACGCCGGCTCACGGCCAGATCAGCGTGACCACCCGCCGCCTCGATTCCGGGAAAATCTGCCGTATCCAGATTCTGGATACAGGGATCGGCCTGAGCGACTCGGAGCTCGCGCGCATCTTCGAGGCATTCAGCCAGGGGGATCACGCGGGTCCGGCCGGCTCGCATCGGTTCGGCGGACTCGGCCTTGGCCTTACTATATCGCGGATGCTCGTGGAACGTCACGGCGGATGCATCATGGCCGCCAGCGAGGGCCGCGATCGGGGCGCGCTCTTCACCATCGAGTTGCCGCTGCGCACGCCCGCGACGTTCGCCCATTCGCCCGTGCCTGCGGCGGTGATCGCGAACCGTGCGAGCGCCGCCCGGACCCACGCGCCATCCCGTATCCTACTCGTCGAGGACCACGATGCGACGCGCCAATCGCTGGAGCGTTTTCTGAAACGACGCGGCTTCGACGTGGCTGCCGCAGCCAGCGTGGCGCAAGCCGAGGCGCTCGCCGATCGCGGAACGTTCGATGTAGTCGTCTCCGATATCGGCCTGCCTGATGGCACCGGTTACGATCTGATGGAAAAATTGCGGGGACGCTACGGGCTGCTCGGAATCGCGCTGACCGGATTTGGCATGGAGGCCGACCTGGCGCGCAGCCGCAGCACGGGCTTTATCGTTCACCTGACGAAGCCGACGAGCATGGCCCTCCTCGAGAAAGCGCTGGAATCCGTGGCGTCCTCGCAGTCGGCGCGGCCTCGCTCGATCCGCTGAGTCACGCCCGCCGTAAGGCTCAGCCGGAATTGCGCGCGGCTGCCGCGCCGGTCGCCGCGCGTAATTCCGCCTGGTCCCAATCCCGCGCCGCCGCAACCGATCCGCTATATAGTGGCTCGCATATATACATCTCGTGCCCGGGGCGCGACGCGACGCGAAGTCCCGTGGAACGCAGCATCGCCTCGACGGCCGCGTGGTTGGGCGCCCACCAATTCGTCGGGTCACCCGCGAGATTTTTTTCGATGAACGCCATTCGCGGCCAGCCGGGCACGGTTAGCGCCGCGCGGTCCGAAAACTCCAGGTCCTCCGGCACCGCGACCACTTCGTCGCCGGGCATCGTCAGCGTCTGAAACACGAGGAGGCGTTTCATACATCCCGCCACTATATCAAGCCCGAGCAGCGGGTAGCGCAGATGATAGAACACGCCCATGAACAGCACGAGGTCGAACTGCTCCCCCCAATGCGCGAGATCATATACCTCGCCGGCCCGTACCTCGATGCGGTCACCAAACGGAAACTGCCGCCGGGCCCAGTCGGCTTGCCGGAGAAAATGTTCGTCCTTGTCAAGGGCCACGACCCGCGCGCCACGCCGGGCCAGCTCGATCGCGTAAAAACCGGCATTGCAGCCTATATCAAGTGCCGTCCACCCACTCAGGTCGGCGGGCAACTCGAGCGCGAGCTGCTGCCATTTGAAATTCGGAAAATCGCCCAGCGGATGCTCCGGCGCCGTCTGCGAGCCGTCGGGTAAATGCAAATTATGAAACCACGGCGAGAAAGCCTCCGCGCCGCGCGCGAGACCCACCGTGCCCTCGCTGGGGTGACTTAATAAAGCGGCGGTTTTCATGCGAATTCTCCGCGGATACGGGCGACGCCCGCAGCCGGACCAAACCCGGCCTCGTCGGAGGTCCCGCGCAATGGCGGCCGCTCCGCGCTCTGCACCTCCTCGAGATACGTTTCCAACTCAGCTGCACGGTGCGCCGCCGTGTGCGCCTGCAATATTCTTTTCCGCGCCGCCGCTCCGATCGCCCGCGCCGCCGCTGGGCTGAGCTCGCGCAACCAGCGCGCCGTGTCCCCACCCGAGCGCGCCACGAGGATCTCGGACCCCGGCGCAAAAAATGTGTCCAGCCCCTCCCACCAATCGCTGATGATCGGCGTGCCACAGGCCGCCGCCTCGAACAAGCGCACACTCGGCGACCAGCCCGCCGCGATCATCGGCGCCCGCGTCAGATTGAGCGTGAATCGCTGCTGATTATAGAAGCGGCGATGGCGCGCGGGCGGCAGATGCTCGACGTGCGCCACGTTTCGGGGCCACCGGATCGATGGAGGAAATTGCGCACCGGCGACAACGAAGCGCGCGCGTGGCATCGCCGCGGCGGATTCGAGCATGAGCGATTCCAGCCCCGCCTGCCGATCGGGGCTGTACGTGCCGAGGTAACCCAGGTCCCACTTGCGCGCGAGCGCCTGCGGATAATATACCGCGGGATCCACCGAACAATATAGGGCGCGTGCGCGCGGCGAGCCGAACTCGCGCATGAGCCGCCGCAGGATCGGACCACCCGTGAACGAAAGATATAAGTCATATTCGCGGATCAGTCCGCGAGATATATAGTCCGAGCCACCCTGGGCCAGGTGACTCAGCGTCACCGGTGTATCAATATCATAAAATGCCGTGACTCCCTCGGCGCTGCCCACCACCCATTCGCCCACCGCCACGCCCTCGGGCACATACGACCCGACGATCACGGCATCCGCCTCGCGGACCTCACCGCCGTGCCGCGCACGCAACTCCCGCAACGAACTATATAGTGAGACCCGGGCGTAGGAGCAGCGCGTGAGGTCGCGGTTCTGCGCATACCACGGCACATCGCGCTCCAGGAAATGAACGCGATGGCCGCGCGCTGCCAGCTCGCGCACCAACGCGCGATAGGTCGTGGCATGGCCGTTGCCCCACGAGGAGGTGATGGAGAGGCCGAGGATGACGATCTTCATGACGAGCGGGAAAGGGTTTCGCGGCGCGCCGAACGCGGAGCCCGCAGCAGCTGCTCGAGCCTGGCCACGCGATGCGCATAGGTATGCTCGCCGAGCACCCGGGCTTGCGCCGCCCGGCCAATCGCGCGCGCTCGCTCGGGCTCGAGCGTGTCGACGATTTCCGCGACCTCCGCGCCCGAGTGCGCCACAAGCACCTCCTCGTCAGGTTGCAGGAACAACTCGATCCCCTCCCACGCATCCGTGAGCAGGCACGCCCCCGCTCCCGCGGCTTCGAAAATGCGCGTCGGCGGGGAGAATCCATAACGCGCCATGCTCTGGCGATTGATATTCAACACCGCCCGCGGGCTGCAGTTGAACGCGTTGTGATCGCGGGTGAAAACATGCCCGGCGTAATATACATTGGGCGGCATCGGCTTGTCGCCCCAGCCATTGCCTCCGAGGAGAAATCGCCTGTCCGGACGCCGCGCCGCGGCCTCGAGAAAAAACTCCTCCACGCGTTTTTCCCGATCCGGCAGCCGGTTCCCCAGGAACCCCAGGTCCGCGGCGAACCGCGGATCGGCTGGCACCGGGTGATGCGTGCGCGGCTCCAGCGCATTATATATCGGCTCGCAAAAACGCGCGCCCAGCGCCTCGTACGCGTCAACCACCGGCGCGCCGCCCCCATAAGTCAGCACGAAATCATATTCCGGAATCAGCCGGAGAAAAGGATCCGCCGGGTCCGCGAGCACGCGATCCAGCGTCGCCGGCGCGTCGACATCCCAGAAAATCACCGTCGTGCCCGGCGCCTGCAACTCCAGCACCGCCGCCTCGAGGACGTCATCATATACGCCCACGCCGCTCGCCTTCACCACGAGATCAGACCCGCGCGCCCGCGCCACCGTCGCGGTCACCTCCGCCTCCGAGCGAGCCGGATACACGACGATCTGCGCCCAGGGTGGATCGTCCATGTCCCGGTGCTGCTGCCGATTATATACATCAGGTTCATAGAACGTGATGCGATGGCCGCGCTCGGCGAGCGCGCGGACGATGCCGCGATAATAGGTCGCCGCGCCGTTCCAATAGGCGGACACGAGGCTCGATGCGAAAAATGCGATGTTGAGGTTGGAGGTCACAGGCAGCCTGCAACGACGGGCCGGGTTTCAGGAGAGCAGGACATAATTAAATCATATACGAGGATCGGTGGGGAGACGTTTATGCCGTCGATATATATCTCAGTGCGTGGTCGGGGCCGTTCCCGGCTGGCCTCCTCGTCCATCGAGCGCGGCGTGTTCCTGGCGCGGCCGCGCGGCCCGCACCTGATCGTGGATGGCCAGTAGTTCGTCCACCCGATGCGCACAGGTGTGACGCGCCCGAATGGTGGCGAGGCCATGCGCGCGGAGCGCCGCCCGCCGCACCGGCGCACTCACCAAAAGCGCGAGCTGTCGCTCCATCGCGGCCCCGTCGGCAGCGACCAGAAAATCCTTGCCCGGCGTAAACAGATTTTCGCGATCCTCCCACGGCGCGGACACCAGCGGAATTCCACACGCGAGCGCCTCGAAGACACGGATCGTGGGGATCCCGGGCAACGCCGCGACATACGGTCGACGTGGCACGTGAACGGTGACGCGAAACTGCCCGAAGATTTCCGGCACTGCATAGTTTGGCAGCCAACCCGCATACTCAATCCCCGCCGCCGCCAGTTCGGCCAGAGCTGACTCGGGATAACGCACTCCATATACGCGCGCCTTCAGTCCGAGCGCGCGAACCGGCTCGATCAGAAATTCCCGCAGCTCCTCGGCCCGCTCATCATCCCCCCAATTGCCGATCCACACGAGGTCACCCGCGATCCGGTTGGAACGCACAGGGAAAAAACGCCGGACATCCGCCGCCTCATGCCACGTCCATGCTCGCGGCACGCCCGCTCGCGATATATACATCTCGCGCAGCACCTCGCCGTACGCCAGCACCCCATCATAACCGGTCAGGTTGAAACGCTGCATCGCCGCCGGATCCGTCACGAGGCGATGGTGCGTGTCATGAAACAACAGCACGAAATCGCGCCCGGCCCGGGTCGCCGCCACCCGCGCCACGAGTTCGGGCTCGTTCCACTCATGGACCAGCACAAGCTCCGCCTCTTCGAGCGCGGCCGCGAGGTCGAGCGTCGCCGGATCATATAGGCAGCTCGTCAGGCCGGGATACGCCGCCGCAAAATCTCGCAGCGGCGCCTCGCCGTGCTCCGCAACGAGGTGCCGCCGGCTCCAGCCGTCCGCGGGTTCATATACCACCACTTCGTGGCCGCGCGCCAGCAACTCCGACGCGACTCCACGCAGGAAATGAGCGTTCCCGTGGTTCCAGTCCGAAACCAATGAATGATAAAAGAACACGATCCTCATCGCCGCACCTCCTCCCGCCGCGCGCCGCGGATCCGCCCCGAGGAAACCAGCTCAGTATATAGTGTCATATATTGCGAGGCCATCCGGTCAGCCGTATAGAGGCGCGCCCGTTCGCGGGCCCGGCGGGACAACTCCGCGCGGGCCCCCGGGTCACCCGCCAGCTGCCGCAACGCACCGGCCCAGCCCGCCACATCGCGCGGATGAATATAGCGTGCCGCGTTCCCCCAGATTTCCCGCAGGCTGGGAATATCCCCTAGCACCAGCACCGCACCCGCCGCGGCGGCCTCGAGAATCGCGAGCCCAAACGGTTCATAGAGCGCCGGCGCGGCATAGATCGCCGCGCGCCCATAAAGCTCGGCCAGTTCCAGTCCCGACTTTGGACCCACCAATTCCAAGCCCGGGAGCGCGCGCGCCTCGCCGGACGGGTGGCGCACCGCTCCCGCCACGCGGATCGGCCACGGGACCCGACCCGCGATCGACGCAAGCACGGCCAGGTTTTTTGCATCGTCCCAGACGCGGCCGACACTGAGTATATACGGCTCCTTCGTCGCAGTGGGAAAGAAAGCGGCGGTCGCGATCCCATTTGCGATCACGGCGACGTCCCGCGCTATATTATAATTCTCGCGCAGCGCGGCCGCCATGGCCTGAGACGGCGCCACGACGGCGTCCGCCGCAGCGATTCCAGCACGAACACGCCGACCATAAATCTCGAAACTCGCCGGTGCGTTCGTGCCATGCACGGCGCGAAACCAGGAGCGCACGCACGAGTGGGCGACCACCAGCGTCGGGACCCCGAAGTCGATCGCGCCATGCGCGTACCCATTCAGGTGCACGATCTGGGGCGCAAACTCAGTTGTGCTTTCCTGTAGCCACGCGCCGGCGCGGTTCACGTCTGCCCAGGGCTCATCCATCCACTCAAGTATATAGTCGCTCTCGCGCAGAGTGATTCCAGGAATGCTCGCGGCGGCCGCGCGTTGCGTGGCCGAAGGCCGGGGGCCCATGGTCGCGAGCAGGGTCTCAATGCCGGCCGCGCTCAATCGCCGCGCCAGCTCGAGCGAATAGTTCCACACGCCCCCGACGGCATCGGTGGTCATCAGCACGCGTTGTATATAGCGTTCGGGGCCGGTCATCGTGGCGCGGCGTAGATCAGGTCCAATGTGTCTGCCACCTGCTGGAGCGAGCTGATCTCCGGATCAAATCTCGGCGAAATCACGAGGCGGCCCAGCCAATCCACCGCGGCACGGCCGCCCCACGCCTCCGGCGGCTCGGCGAGGCTGCGCCGGACGCGATCCGCCGAATAATATTCCGCCGCAAAATCATAAAAGGAGCCGCCCACATTATAAAACCGGGCTCCACCGCGCGTGCCAAAAAACGCAGCCTCAATGCGCGCATCATATCCCGCCGGCACTTTCCACGAGCACGAGAGCTGCACCGATGCGCCCGTGCCGAGACGGATTTGCGCCGTACTATAATCCTCGACGCCGTGCCGCGCGCTGCCGCGCAGTTGTTTCGAATTGAGCGTCTGCCCTTCGACGCGCGTGACCGTCGGAAAATCGAGCGTCCACAACGCGAGGTCGACCAAGTGGATTCCGAGGTCCAGCAGGCAGCCACCACCGGCCAGCCGCTGATCATAAAACCACGGCTTGTCCGGTCCATATGCGTTGTGGAAAACCATTTCCACGGCGTATATATCTCCGAGCTCGCCATCCGCCGCCAACCGCCGGATGCGCTGCATCCCGGTCGTGAACCGATACGACAGATCCACCCGCAGCAGTCGATCCGCGGCCCGCGCGGCATCGAGGACGAGCGCCGTCTCCGCGCCGTTTCGGCCCAGCGGCTTCTGACAAAAAACGGAGACGCCTCGTTCGAGCGCCGCGACCGCCTGCGCCGCGTGCAACGCGTTCGGCGTCGCGATCACCAGCCCGTCCAATTCCAAATCAAGCAACGCGTCGAGATCCGGCACGATCGCCGCCGCGGGTACCAGCGCCTGCGCCGCGGTGGCGCTCTCAGCCGCCGGATCCGCAATCGCAACGATCTCGCCCAGGCCGCTCTCGGCCAGGGCGCCAAGGCGATTCCGCCCAATCCAGCCCGCACCCGCAAAACCGAGTCGCGGCCGGATCGACGTCCCGGCCGCGCGTTCGCCTCGTCCTGCCGTCAACGCGTCATTCATATATCACCAGTGCCTTGAGAAAATCGCCATCCCGCGCACAGGCCCGGGCGAAGCCCCGTTCCAGCCCTTCCATGCTATATGAATCTGTATAGAGCGGGCGCGGGTCCAGGCGGCCAGCCGCCACGGCCTCCGCCGCGGCGCGCATCCCTTCGATATATACTCGGGCATCGCGCTCATGGGCGTTGATCACATCCAGCCCGCGCCAGTTCCAAAGCTGCAGGTTCACCTGCCGTGGGCCATCCTGATGATAACCGGCAATCACGAGCCGCCCGCGCTCGCGTGTGAGCTCGCCCGCGAGCGTGAGCGGCTCCTGCAATCCTGTCGCCTCGATCACGCACGCCGCGCCCTCCCCGCGAGTGTATTCCCGCACGGCCGCGATCGTGGCCGCCGCATCGTCCATCCCGAACACCGCCGCGGCTCCAGCGCGCGCGGCCATCGCGCGCGCGAAGGGCCGGCGCGAAATCGCCACCACCTTCGCGCCCGCGCGCGCCGCGAGTTGCACGAGCAGCGCGCCCATGAATCCCACCCCGACCACCGCGACCGTCTCCCCCGGCGTCATCGCGCATCGCCGATATATATTCATCGCACAGCCGAGCGCCTCGCCGGGAAACGGCTGGCCCGCCAGCGACTCAGGCAGCACGACCACCTGGCGCGCATCGGTGACGTCCATTTCCGCAAAAGCGTTATATGATAATGCCGCAACGCGCTCGCCCGCGCGTAAATTCTCAACGCCCTCGCCCACCGCATCGATGCAGCCCCAGCCCTCGTGACCCGGCGCGCCCGCCGGAAAAGGATAAGAGAACCACTCGCGTCCCTCCCATGGCGGCAAATTGGATCCGCAAATCCCGCAGCCCTCGAGACGGATGCGCACCTGCCCCGCGCCCACGGGCGGCAGCGCGACGTCGTCGACACGGATCGACTGCGGGGCCTGCAAGATCGCGGCGCGAACTCGTCGGGACATAAGAAGAAATCCGCCGCGCTCAGGACGCAGCGACTGAGACTGTGGGAAGCCTTAGGTCGGCGTCGCCATTGAGGACCGATGAAGCCAGCGGGTCTGGATGCGCGCGGTACCGCGCGAGCCAGTGCCACAATGTCCGCACGCCCGCCTCGACTCCGACGCGCGGCTGCCAGCCGGTGAGGGAAGAAAACAGACTCGGCTCGGAAACATAGTACCGTTGGTCGGCGGCGCGCCATTCTGCATATTGCACCGGCAGCGGCGCACCGCGCATGCGGCCGAGCACCTCGATTAACTCGAGCAAGCTGATCGTGTTGGCGGGCCCGCCGCCAAGATTAAAGGCCTGGCCGCGCAGATCGGGCTGCGGTTCCCCCGCGAGCAACAACGCCTCGACCAAATCGTCGACGAATAATATATCGCGCACCTGGCGACCGTCTCCATAGATCGTGATCGGCTCGCCGCGCAGAGCTCGCAGGATGAAGTGCGCAACCCAGCCTTGGTCCTCGTTGCCGAACTGGTGCGGACCATATATACAACTCATGCGCAGCACCGTCGCGGGGATCGCGTACGTGTGCGTATAATCAATTACATATTGGTCCGCCGCGCCCTTCGAGCAGCCGTACGGACTGTGGAAACTCAGACGTCGCTTCTCGTCGAATCCGGCCGACCCGTCCGCCGGACGATAGCGCGACGACGTGCTCTCGAGGGAAACATCCGCGAGTTGCCCGTACACTTTATTCGTCGAGGTGAACACGAGCGGCACGCGATCCGGCCGCGCGCGTAATGCCTCCAGCACGTTGAGCGTGCCGCGCGCGTTGATCTCGAAATCCTGCACCGGATCCACGAGACTCGTCGTCACGGCGACTTGTGCGGCGAAATGATATACGCGATCGACGCCGCGAATCGCACGCGCCACCGCCGCGGCGTCGCGCACATCACCAATCTCGACTCGCAGCTCCGGCCCGTGCCGGTTGCGCAACCAGCGCAGGTTGTGTTCGACGCCGGCCCGCGACAGGTTGTCGAAAATCACCACGTGCCCGCCTTCCGCGAGGAGGCGCTCACATAGGTTCGTCCCGATAAATCCCGCCCCGCCTGTGACCAGTGTCAGCGTTTTTGCCGCGCGGCGACCGGCGGCACGAGCGCCGCTCATACAGTCAACCCCCGGAGTGAGAGTTCGTGGCGCGCCTCGGCCACCCGGGTCACCGCAACCTGGCCCTCGAGCCAGCGGGCGAGGTCCGCGATTCCATCCTCGAAAGTCACGCGCGGGCGGAAACCGAGGATCTTGGCCGCGAGTGATATATCGGCGAAACAGTGCCGGATATCGCCCGCGCGATATTCGCCGGACACCGTGGGTGCGACGTTTTCCCGCCCGAGCAGCAGCGCGAGCCGGCCGGCGATTTCGCGGACCGTCACCTGCTCCCCGCTCCCTATATTAAAGACCCGGCCGGCCGCGTCGCGGGTTTCCAGCGCGAGCCGGCACGCGCGCGCCACGTCCAGCACGTGCACAAAATCGCGCTGTTGCAGGCCATCCTCAAAAATCACCGGCGGCTGGTCGTTGAGCAGCTGCGCGGCAAAGATCGCGAGCACACCCGTATACGGATTCGAGAGCGCCTGCCGCGGTCCATATACATTAAAGAAGCGGAGCGCGACCGTCGGTATATTGTAAGCTCTTCCCACCACGAGGCAGAGACGCTCCTGGTCAAACTTCGAGAGCGCATAAACCGAGGCGAGCGACGGCGGCTTCGTTTCGGGCGTCGGGATCGGCACCAGCGCCCGGCCCTCGGGATCGCGCAACTCCCAGTCCCGCTCGCGCAGCTGCGCGAGCGAACGCTCGACGCCGGACACGATCCCGCCCGCCGGCGCTCTATATAAGCCCTCACCGTAGATGCTCATGCTCGAGGCGACCACGAGCCGCTCGACGGGATGCGCGACGAGTGCCTCGAGGAGCGCGGCGGTCCCGCCGTTGTTCGCCGCTGTATACTCCGCAATTTGATACATGCTCTGGCCAACTCCCACGCGGGCCGCAAGATGATACACCGCGGAGACGCCGCCGAGGGCCGCGTCGAGCAGGCGGCGGTCACGCAGGTCGCCGTGGATCAGCTCGACCTCGGGGTCGAGGTACGCCGGGCGCCGGGGGGATTCGCCATGAACCTGCGGGACGAGTGCGTCGAGGACGCGGACTTCATATCCGTGGTGCAGCAGTTGATCAGCGAGATGCGAACCAATGAAGCCGGCACCGCCCGTGATCAGGATTTTCGCCATGGGTTTTATAAAGCAAAAGCGCGATATAGTCATATGCATCTCCGGCCGGTTCCGGGCGCGGACCGCCGATTTCCGGCCCCGGACGGCACCGCGAAAGCGCGCGGCCGTAATATACTCCGGTCAAAATATATACGCTATATACTTTGCGGCGGTGCGGGTTTCCCCGACGGAGGGCCCGGGGCAATCGCCGAGGAAACTCGCGCCCGCCAGCGCGAACCGCCGGCGGGTCAGCCGGTCGCAAAGCCGCACATGAAACTGGTGGTTTTCGGGCTGACGATCTCCTCGTCGTGGGGCAACGGCCACGCCACGGTTTGGCGATCCCTCTGCGACGCCCTCGCGCGGCGCGGGCACGAGGTGGTATTTTTCGAGCGCGACCAGCCTTACTACGCCGCCCACCGCGACTACCGCGAAATCCCTGGCGGCACGCTGCGTCTCTTCGAGACGTGGGACGATATAGCAAGCCTCGCGCGCCGCGAGCTCCGCGACGCCGATGCGGCGATCGTAACTTCATATTGCGCCGATGCGCTCGCGGCCACCGCGCTCGTGCTCGACTCGCCGGCGCGCGTGCGGGCCTTCTATGATCTCGATACTCCGGTGACGCTGGACCTGGTGCGCACCGGCCAGCCGGTTGCCTATATTGGAGAACGCCTCCTGGCCGATTTTGACCTCGTGCTCAGCTTCACCGGCGGCCGCGCGCTCGATGAATTGCGCACTCGTCTCGGAGCCCGCGCGGTCGCCCCGCTGTACGGCAGCGTCGATCCCGCGGTCCACCAGCCGGTTGCTCCCGAGCCGATGTTTCGCGCGGATCTCTCGTATCTCGGGACGTATGCCGCCGACCGCCAGGCCGCTCTGGAAGCCTTGTTCGTGGAACCAGCCCGCCGGCTTCCGCAGCAACGCTTTGTCATCGGCGGGGCGCAATATCCAGCGGCATTCCCGTGGACGGACAATATATACTTCGTCCGCCACCTCGCCCCCGCGCAGCACCCAGCGTTTTATAGTTCGTCGCGCGTCACGCTCAATGTCACCCGCCGCGCGATGCGTGAAATGGGCTATTGTCCTTCTGGCCGGCTGTTTGAGGCGGCGGCCTGCGGCACACCGTTGCTGAGCGACTCGTGGGAGGGCATGAACCAGTTCTTCGAGCCCGGCTCGGAAATCCTCGTCGCGGAAACCAGCGAGGAGGCGACGTCGGCCCTGCAACTCCCAGATGAAACGTGGCGCGCCCTCGCGCAACGCGCGCGCGAACGGACGCTCGAGCAACATACTGGCGCGCATCGCAGTCGGGAGCTCGAGCGCATCCTCGAGCGTTTCGCGCACGGCGAGGCCGTGTCCCCGACCCGGACGAATTCATATATCTAATTCGCACCGTTTTGTAATTACATGTGGGGTATCATACCAGCCGCGGGCGCGGGCCATCGCATTCAGCCACTCGCATTCTCCAAGGAACTGCTGCCGGTCGGCAGTCGCGTCGACCTCGGCGGCGACGAGCATCCGCGCGCCGTCAGCGAATATCTTCTGGAGCGTATGCTCATCGCGGGCGTCAATAAACTCTGCTTCGTGATCGGTCCGGGAAAGTCCGACATCCTCGGATACTATAGTGCGCGATATGCGTCGGCTGATATTGTATATGTCGTGCAGCCGCGCCCCGCCGGGCTTTGCGACGCCCTCTTTCGCGCGGCCGCGGTAATACCGCCGGACGAATCGGTTCTGATCGGCCTGCCCGATACGATCTGGTTTCCCTCCCACGGCTTCGCGACGCTGCCGGACGGCGCGTTGTCCTTCCTGCTGTTTCCCGTGACGCACCCGGAATTTTTCGACGCGGTGGTGACCGACAATTCTGGCGGCGTGCTCGAGATCCAGGTGAAGCATCCGTCGCCGTCGTCACCCTGGATCTGGGGCGGCATCAAGATGCCCGGCCACGTCTTCCATCGGCTATATGAACTCTGGCGCGACCCGGGACGCGGCGATGAATATATGGGAACGCTCGTCAACGCGTATCTCGCAACTGGTGGCAGCGCTCGCGGCGTCCGCACGGGTGAATCCTATGTCGATGTCGGCACGCTGCATGGCTACCACGAAGCATTGCGCCTGCTGCGGCGGACCGAAGCAGCCGACGCGCCCGACCAGGTCGCGCTCTCGTATCGGCGCGCAAGAGAGGAATCATTGTCATGACCGAAGCCGTGATGTTTTGGAACGAGCCCAACAATAAGTCCCACTGGGCTTTTGAGAAGGACCCGGAGTGGCGGATCTTTTCCAATATGGTCCGCCTCGCCGCCGACGCCGTGGCCCGCGAAAACCCGCGTCTCACGCGCGTGCTCGGCGGCATCTCGCCGATCGATCCGCGCTTTATAGAACGGCTCGACGGTTTCGGGGTACTGGAAAAATTAAACGCTGTGGCCGTGCACGGGTTTCCACTCGACTGGAATCACTGGCAGATCGACGAATGGCCGAGAAAGATCGCCGACATCCAGGCCGTGACGTCGCTGCCGATCTGGGTTTCCGAAGTGGGCGTCTCCACCTTTGGCGCCGAGGAGGTCCAGGTTTTCGGCGTGAACCGCACGGCGCAACTCCTGATCGGCCGCGTGCCGCGCATTCATTGGTACAGTCTATATGATTTGCCCAAGGCTTGGCCCGCGACGACGCGGCACAAGGAGGCGGAAGGCTCTTCCTATTACCGGCATTTCTATATGGGACTGCTGCGCGAGGATGGCACCCCCAAGCCGGCGCTCGAGAATTTCCGCAACTATACACCGGAGATGGGCCTGTGCCAGTGGTTCCACTTCGAGGACCATCGGCTTGACGATGCCGTGGAGTGGCTGCGTCGGCTGGGCGTGCGGCACCTGCGCACCGGGCTGAGCTGGGCGGACAGTTTTCGCCCGAACGCGGAGGCGTGGTTCGATCGCCAGATGGAGGCCCTCGCGGAATTCGATGTGACACTCACGTTTTGCTATACACCGGAACACCGCGGCATCGAGCCGCACCACACCAGCCCGCCGCTTGATATAGCGGAATTTGCGGACTTCTGCGCGCGCATGGTCCGGCGGTATGCGCCGCCGCTTCCCGCCACTGCGCCCTCGCCGCTCGAAGCGGCCACCCTCCCCAACTGATCCCCTTGAAAACCTCATCCATGATCGCCTTCCCCGGAAACCTCCGCCCGTCGGCCGCCCGTCGCGTCCGCGTCGCCATTATCGGCGTCGGCAACTGCGCCTCCGCTCTTGTTCAAGGTGTGCACTTCTATAAAGACGCGCGCGAGGATGAAGCCGTCCCCGGGCTCATGCATGTGCGTCTGGGTGAATATCATATTCGCGATATAGAGTTCAGCGCCGCATTTGATATAGACGCTGGCAAGGTCGGCCGCGACCTGGGCGAGGCGATCACCGCCGCGCCGAACAACACCATCAAGTTCGCCGACGTCCCGCACCTCGGCGTCCCGGTGCACCGCGGCATGACGCACGACGGGCTCGGGAAATATCTCGCGGAAAAAATCACGAAGGCGCCCGGGCCGACGGCGGATATAGTATCCATCCTGCGCGAGACGCGGACGGATGTCGTTGTTTCCTATTTGCCAGTGGGTTCGGAGATGGCGACGAAGTGGTATGTGGAGCAGGTGCTCGAGGCCGGTTGTGGCTTCGTGAATTGCATCCCGGTGTTCATTGCCTCGCAGCCTTACTGGCAGCGCCGCTTCGAGGAACGCGGGCTGCCGCTGATTGGTGATGATATAAAGTCCCAGGTGGGTGCAACGATCACACATCGCGCGCTGGTCAACCTTTTCCGGGAACGCGGCGTTCGCCTCGACCGGACGTACCAATTGAATTTCGGCGGCAACACCGATTTTCTCAATATGTTGGAACGCGAGCGGCTCGACTCGAAAAAGATTTCGAAGACGAATTCCGTCACGAGCCAGCTCGGCACGCCGATGGCGGCGGACAATGTGCACGTGGGCCCGAGCGACTACGTGCCGTGGCTGGCCGACCAGAAGTGGTGCTATATACATCTGCATGGAACGACCTTCGGGAACGTGCCGCTGAAAATGGAAGTGAAGCTGGAGGTGTGGGACTCGCCAAATTCGGCGGGCGTGGTGATTGATGCGGTGCGCTGTATAAAACTTGCGCTGGACCGCGGGATCGCGGGCGCGCTCACGGGTCCCGCCAGTTACTTTATGAAATCGCCGCCGCAACAATTCACGGACCACGAGGCTCGCGAACGCACGGAGGCTTTCATACGCGGCGATGAGCCCGTGGTGCGCGCGCCCGAACCAGCGACGGCAGCGGCGCCAGCGTGACCACGTTTCACCTCATCCGCCATGCCGAGAAGGCGGCCGACTCCGAGGTACTGAGCGGACGCGCCGAGGGAATCGGGTTGAGCGACTCCGGCCGGCGCCGCGCCGCGGAGCTGGCCGAGGCCTTCCGCGGCCCGCATGTCGCGGCGGTTCTGAGCAGCCCACTGCAGCGCGCGATGGAAACGGCGGCGCCAATCGCGGAGGCGGCGGGCGTGAGCGTGGAGTCGAGCGCCGCGCTCGTGGAAATGAATTTCGGCGATTGGACGAACCAGTCCACGCACACGCTTTCCGCGCACGAGCGCTGGCAGCAGTTTAATATATTTCGCAGCGCCGCGCGGATTCCCGGCGGGGAAACGATGCTGGAGGTCCAGGCGCGCGTCGCGGGCGAGATGATCCGCCTCGGCGCGGTGGCGAATCTGCTGCCCTATATACTCGTGTCGCACGCCGAGCCGATTCGCGCCGCCGTCGCCTACTTCGCCGGGATGCCGCTCGATCTCTGGTCCCGTCTCGAGGTCCGCCCCGGCTCGGTCACGACCATCGCGCTCGGCCCGTGGGGCGCAAAGTTGGTGCGACTGAATCATGTGCTCGGAGACACGTTCTGACGCCGCGCTGCTCGAGCCCGACGACCCGGGCGACCGCTGGATCGGCCAGATGCGCCGCGGAAATTTTTCTGCCGCGTGGGACATCAGCGATGCTATATTAAAGTCGCGGGCTGCATTGCCCTGCTGGCATCTGCCGCGCCACGAACAATATATCTGGCGCGGCGAGCCGCTCGCAGGCCGGCGCGTGCTTGTCCATTGCTACCACGGTCTCGGCGACACCGTGCAGTTCATTCGCTACGCGGACCCTCTGCGCGCAATCGCGCGGGAGGTGATCGTCTGGGCGCAGCCGGCCCTGCTGCCGCTCCTCGCGACGGTCCGCGGCATCGACCGGCTGGTGCCGCTGCACGACGGCGAGCCGAACATCGCGCGCGAGGTGGACGTCGAGGTGATGGAACTCGCCTATATATTTCGATCCACGCCCGCGAACCTGCCCGCCGGCGTGCCCTATATATTCCCGCGTCCAATACCGCAGGCCTCCCGAAAATTCCCGCGTCCGCGGCTTGCCCCGCGGGTCGGACTCGCGTGGCGCGCGGGCCCGTGGGACGCGCGGCGTTCGCTGCCGTTTCCGTTGCTCGCGCCGCTCCTCGAGATTTCCGGCCTGGAATTTTTTTCGCTGCAGGCCGGCGCAGGCGCGAACGAATGGACCGGGCCGGCCTCGCACCGCCTCGGCGATGGAACCATCGAGGACACCGCGCGCGCCATGCAGGGATTGGATCTGGTCATTTCGGTCGACAGCTTTCCCGCTCACCTCGCGGGCGCGCTCGGTTGCCGGACGTGGACGCTGCTGCCCACGGTCGCGGATTGGCGCTGGCTCGAGGGCCGCGACGACAGTCCGTGGTATCCGACGCTGCGCCTATTTCGTCAGCCCGCGCCGGGAGCGTGGGAGCCCGTCGTGGACGCGATCGCGGAGCAGCTGAAAGCACTGGCACGAGCCGCGGATTCGGAGCGTATCCAATTTTTGGATACACGGGCCGGCGTGGTCTCGTCCGGCGCGGCGCCGGCCTAATTCTTCGGCGGGGGCGCCTCGCCCTCGGGGAGTGCCTCGTGCCGCACCCACACGGCGGTCCCCTTCGGCTCGACTGGGAGATTATATTCGAGGCAAAATTCCCGGACATACTCGGCCCCGAAAAAAAGCAGGACACAGGTATAATATATCCAGAACAGCAGCGCGACGAGAGAGCCGGCAGCGCCATAGCTCGTTGCCACCGAGGAGTGCACGAGGTAATAGGCGATGCCCAAGCGGCCGAGGCTGAACAGCACGGACGTGAGGAGCGCGCCGACCCAGACCTCGCGCCATTGCAAGCGGACGTCCGGCAGGACCTTGAACAGGACGGCGAAGAGCAGCGTGATCACGACGAGCGACCCACCGGTATCCACGAAATGCGCCTCCGCCGGGGGCAGGTGACTGTGCTCCGCGTGCGCGAGGCTGGAGACCAAGGTGTTCACCGCGAGTGATACCAGCAGGAGAAACCCAAGCGTCAGCACCATGGCGAACGACATCGTGCGGCGAATCAGCATGACAATGACGCCGCTCTGGTTGCGGCGGGCCGTCACGCCCCAGATATCGTTCAGCGACTCCTGCAATTGCCGGAACACGGATGTCGCGGCGACAATTAATATAACGACTCCGACGATGCCAGACACCCAGCCGTGGCTGTGCTGCCGGCTGCCGGCTACGGCGGTGCGCACCACCTCCGCACTCTGCGACCCGAGTAGGTCGGAAATCTGGGTGGAGAGCTGCTGATCCACGGTGTCGCGCCCGAAAAAGAATCCGGCGACCGTGGCACTGATGATCGTGATCGGTGCAAGCGAGATGAGTGTGGCGAAGCTCACCGCCGCCGCATGTTTGAACACCCCATCCGACACCCACGCCCGCCCGGCTTTTAGGAATACGACTAGAAATCGACGCACCCGTCTGCAGTCCGGCCCACCCTCCGCCTGGTTCCCTACAGGCACGGTGCCTTCCGCACATCTTGCACACGCTGCGATGCATCCGTCCCGCCCGCTGCCACGTACAGCGGACGGCTGGCGTAAGTGGTTCCTCCAGACGTCATCGATTTCCGATCGAGCGCGGTTCCGCCGGCGAGACAACTGAAATTGCGCGTCGGTCGTGTCCGAATCTGCTCGAAGCGCGTGTTTTATATATGAATTCCCGCGGGCAACGGCGGCGGCGCTTTATATGATCAGGATCCATGTATACTATATTGCGCCCCGGGCGGGGCCGCCCCCTCGCCGTGCGGGAACCAACCGCCCGGGTGCGGCACAATGGAGGGGCAGGACCGCGTGAAACACCCCACCGGTCCCGCACTCCCCATGCCAGAACGAGCCACCATCGAACGGGCGAAGCGCGATGCCGCGGAAGGCAAATCCGCTTCCACCCAGGCCGGTGAATTCGTGCGCGAGCAGATTCACCATATCCGCGCCGGTGATCACGGCGCCCGCTCGGCGAAGCAGGCGATCGCGATCGGTCTCTCCGAGGCCCGGCGCGCCGGCGTCAAACTGCCCGCCCCCAAAAAAGGCCGCGCGTCTCCCGCGGTGCGGAAAAAAGCCGAGCAAGACAACGCCCGCGCGAAATCGAAAGCCCGCCCCTCACCGCAACGTGCGAAGGCGTCGCGCGAGGCTCTGCAAGGCGAGGGGCGTGCCGCCGCCTCGCCTGCCGCGCTGTCCCGACAGGCTCGCGCCGCCGCCGCCCGCCGCGGACCGAAAGCGCGCGCAGCCTCCGCGAGAAAAGCAGCTCAAACCCGGAAACGCCAAGGGTAGCCGGAGCCGGTGTCCGGCTCTGTCGCCGTCTTCATATACCGTGAAGCCGCGCCGCGCTTTGTATATAAGGTTGGAATCAGATGTCTCCAGGTTATTTCCGCTGCGCCGCCCAGCACCTCGCGACGACCGCCCCGCCTGCGAGCCAATACGCTGAAGGAAGCCTCGGCCCCATTCGCCATCTCAAGTTGGACTAAACCCGACGCCCATGAAATTCATCACCCGCCGGCTCCACGGCTGGCTCGACTATATTGTCGCGCTCCTGCTGATCGTGGCCCCGTATCTTTTTGGCTTTGCGAACGGCGGTCCCGAGCAGCGCGTGACCATCGGGCTCGGCATCGCCACGATTTTATATAGTCTCCTCACGAAATATGAACTCGGCGTCTTCGGGATCATCCCGTTCCCGGTCCACCTCATCCTTGATATATTGAACGGGCTGTTCCTCGCCAGCTCGCCGTGGCTACTTGGCTTCGCGAATCGCGTCTGGGCGCCGCACTTGGTGATCGGCTGCGTCGAACTCGTCGTGATCAGCCTGACGCAGGTCAGCGCATCTGCGCCGACAGCGGGTACATCCAGCATGGCTTGAAAGCCCCGCGATGCGCGGCGCGGCCGCCGTCCGGGGCATTTCGCCCGCTGCCAGCCTTGACCCGAGGCAGTCGCCGGGAGCACGATGCGACGTCGCGATTGGGCGGCGCCGGTCGTCGTCCTCAGATATATAGATGCGTCACGCCTGGCCTATATACTTCCTCGCCGCCGGCCTGCTGGCGGGTGCACCAGCCCGATATGCGGATCGGGAACCCGCGACGGTGGCGCTGCGTTACTTGCTCGAGTCGAAAACGCTCCAGGTGACGAAACGTGATTTCTTATTCGACGGCGGGTCGCAGATCATAACGGTGGTCGACGAGGCCGGCCGCGAGAGCCGGCTGGTGATCGTGGCGAAGAACCGCCGATCTGAGGCCAGCCATTTCCTCGGGCTTTATCTCCACGGCGAGGTGGAGCTCTTCCCCGAGTTTAGCGGAACGCTGGCCGAGGCCACCCTCCGAGAGGCTCTGGTGGCCGGCCGCAAGGCCGACAACAAAAAGAACTCGGGCACCTCGGAAGCACTCACCACCGAAGTCCTCCGGATTTTGGATGACGCCGCTCCGTCAACTCCGCCCGGGCCCCCGGGCGCGGTGCCCTCGTTCTGAAACAGCAGTCCGGCTGATGGGCGCGCCGCTCACCGGCGCGCGCTTGCACGCGGAACCACAGTCTCTTTATATCCCCGAAGCGATCGCGGCCCGCCCTGGGCGGCGTCGCTGCCCCCCTCGCACCCCATGACGTCCTTCCCGATCCGGTATTTTCGCTCTATACTTCTGCTCGCCGGTCTCACCGTCGGCGTCGCCCGCAGCGCGCCGATCAAGCACGAGTTCCTCGCGCTCGACGAGGGCTTGGGGACCTTGCTCCACGTGAACGAAAACGACGGCGCGCACGATTGGGTCGTGCCGGTGGGCAAACCGACGCCCCGCGACATGCAGCTGATCGGCCGCGGGCGCGTGCTCATCGGGCACGACGCTGGATATACGGAATTTGATATAAGCACGGGAAAGATCCTCAAGGAGGTCGCTCTATATAAGGGCGTCACGTCCGCCCGGCGCCTCGCCAACGGCCACACGCTCATCACCGGCGTCGACCTCGACGGCTCCAAGGGAGTCGTCGTCCTCGAGACGGACGATGCGAACGCCGTGCAGCAAAAGACTATATATCCCGGCAACTATGTGCGGCTGATGCGTGAAACCGGGGCGGGTACATTTCTTTTGATGAACGATTCCATGATCCGGGAAGGCGATCGCACCGGAGCGGTGCTGCACGAATGGACCGTTCCCGGGTTTCACCATGCGTGGAAGGCCCTGCGCCTGCCCAATGGACACACACTCGCCTCCGCGGGCTACGGCGCTTTTCTCGTCGAGCTGGACGCCGACGGCGCGGTCGTGCGGAAATTCGGCGGCAAGGGCCAGGTGCCGGATGCGATCAACCCAAACTTTTACGCGACGTTCCAACTGCTCGGGAACGGCGATATCGTCGCGGCGAACTGGCAGGGACACGGCCGCACGCACGGCGATTCCGGCGTGCAGCTCGTGGAATTCGATTCATCCGGCGCGATCGACTGGCAGTGGAGCAATGCAAAAATCATTTCATCGCTGCAGGGCGTCCTTGTGCTCGACGGGCTGAACACCGGGCTGCTCTATGATGAGCGCAATGGCCCGATGGAACCGCTTCGGAAATAAGTATATTCGCGCTCAAGCGATCGACTCCGCGCCGGGTACGGCGACCGAGAGGCCAAGCGGCCGCTGGCAATGATAGGCTTGGGCACCCATCCAAATAGGCGGCTCCCGCGGCATTCGAAACGAAATCGGTGGGGTAATATTGCGACTCCGCGAAATCGGAGTACGTGAGTCCGCCGAAATGTCCCCTGCCGTGTGACTTGCAAACCTTCCTTGGGAACTCCCACCCCACTTCGCCAATCAATAGCTCTCGGCATCCAGGGAAGATGGAATACTTTTCGCTGTTGCTGACACCTGTGACCTCCAATTCCGCTATATCAATCTCCCGATGATTGCCCGCCTCGGACGGGCAACTCTCGTTTCGATTTACGAATTGGGACGTTTTTCGATCTTCGTCATCTCCGCGCTTCGATCGCTCTGGGGGCTGCGGGCGTTCTTCGCGAAGCTCACCCGCGCGATTTTCGAAATGGGCGTGCGCTGCACGCCGATCATCCTGACAGTCGGCGGTTTCACCGGATTGGTCGTCGGTCTCCAGGGTTACCGCACGCTCTCGCGCTTCGGCTCGGAGGCACTCTTGGGACAATTTGTGGCGCTGGGAATGATCACCGCTCTCGGGCCGGTGCTCGCCGCTTTGATGATCGTCGGCCAAGCCGGATCGACGCTCGCGGCCGAACTGGGCATTCAACGCAATTCGGAACAGATCGACGCCATCGAGACGATGGGCATCAACCCGTTGGGATTTTTTGTGGGCCCGCGTCTCGTCGCCGCGTTGATCGTGTTTCCACTTCATACAGCGCTCTTCGATGTGATCGGCATCTGCGGCGGATACGTCTCCGGTGTCGTGATCCTCGGCCAGGCGCCCGGCGTGTTCTGGCAGAGTGTTCACGGCGGCGTGAACTTCCACGATGTATATGAAGGGTTTCAAAAAGCGCTGGCCTTCGGGTTCACGGTCATCGCGATCTGCGCGTTCGAAGGATATAACACCCATCGTCGCTCGAACGAGCCGGGCGTGCGCGGCGTGAGCCAGTCGACCACCCGCGCCGTTGTATATTCGAGCATCGCGGTGCTGGCGTTGGATTATCTCCTCACTTCAGTGCAAATCTCATGAGCGAAGTCTTTCTCGAGATGCAGGGCGTGAAGAAGGCCTTCGGCGATCACGTCGTCCTCGATGGCATCGACCTCCGCGTCGAGCGCGGTAGCATCACGACGATCATGGGCAAGAGCGGCATCGGGAAGTCCGTGCTGCTGAAGTGTATTGCGGGTATATATCGTCCCGACGCCGGCACGATCACGCTCGAGGGGCGGCGCTGCGGCGCGCTCGAGGGCGGCCGGCGCCGCGCGGCCGATGGCCCGCGGATGAGTTACCTTTTTCAGAACAACGCTCTGTTCGACTCGCTCACGGCGATGGACAACGTCGCGCTGCCGCTCGTCGAAACCTCGCGGACCAATTCCCGTACGGCCCGCGCGAAAGTACTCGAGCTCTTCAAGCAGCTGGATCTCGGCGACATCGCGATGAAATATCCGGCGCAGATTTCGGGCGGCATGCAGAAACGCGTGGCGCTCGCTCGCGCGCTGATCACGCAACCACAGTTGATATTATTCGACGAGCCCACCGCCGGACTGGATCCACAGCGAAAGAACGGCGTTTTCACGATGGTGGCGGAATATCAAAAGCGGTTCGACTTCACCGCGCTGATGGTGAGTCATGATATACCGGAGGCACTATTTATCAGTGACCGCGTCGCCTGGATGGACCGCGGCCAGATGCGCTTCGTCGGCGCCCCGACGGACCTCGAGCTGGCGCGCGATCCCGCGCTGCTGGAATTCGTGCACCATCGCAATGAACTGCTGAGCGAGCTCGCCGGCCAGCAGGGCCGAACCGCGCTCTTCGCGGACTGGCCCGAGTTGCGCCGCAACTATGATCACTTCGTCGTCGTGAGTTGCGCGACCGAACGCCGTCGACCCGGCTCGGAACTCGGCCTGCGCCGCTTCGCCAGCTACCAAGCCGCCGTCGCCACGCTCCACGACATTCCCCAGAAGCACAGCCAAATATACTTTCTGGATGAGCGCCATTTTGGATTCGGCATCTCTGACCAAGGTCGCGAGGGACTCACCGAGGAAATGGACCAGCACCTCGTTGCTGTAAACCGCCTCACGACCTCCGCCCACGTCACCCGCTATGTCTGGAGCGCCCGGGCCTATCTCATGAAGACGATCTCCAACCCCGCCACTCTCTGGACCCTCGAAGACCAGGCCGAACTCGCCACGACGCAAACGCCGCAATGACCACTCAAAAGCTAGAAATTTCCGTCGGACTTTTCGTCCTCGTCGGCATCGCCGCCCTCCTCTACCTCGCGGTCTCAATCGGAGGCGGCCGCGCCGTCGAGCCGGACACCCATATATATAATGCGCGTTTCACCAACGCCGGCGGCCTGAAGACCGGCAGCCCGGTCAGCATCGCCGGCGTGCAGGTCGGGGATGTGCGAAAAGTAGCGCTCAAGCCGGACGACATGGCCGCGCTCGTCACCTTCCGCGTCAACGCCAATATAAAACTCGCCGACGACACCGTGGCCTCGATCCATTCCTCGGGCCTCATTGGCGAAAAATTCCTCACGCTGAAACCCGGTTCGTCGGGCGTGGAACTCAAACCGTCCGCCGTCATTGTCGACACTGAGTCCTCGATCGACCTCGAGGATATCATCGCGCGGTTTGCGTTCGGCTCCGTCGACAAGAAATAAATCCTATATGATCACCGCCCGCCTCCGCGCCTTCCTGTATATAGCGACCGCGCTCGTCGTGTCCGTCGCCACTCGCGCCGCCACACCCGCGCCCGCCGATCCCGCCCCCGGCTTGGTCGCGACGATCAACAGCGTCATCGACATGGCCATCGGGAAATCGCCCGCGGCGATTTCCAGCGCTCTGCCCGCGATGCGTTCGAAGATGGAGGAGACTTTTGCGATCGACGCGATCGTGCGCCGAGCCTTCGGGAGCAACTGGGCCAAGCTCAACGCCGCGCAGCAGGCGCAAGCAACCGACCTGCTCGGCCGCCTGATTATCCGCACGTATGCGACCGACCTGTCGACGGGCAGCCGGCCGACGATCGCGGTGACCTCCTCGAAGCTCATCGCGCCGGAGCGCTGGGAAGTCGCCAGCACGGCGTCGCAGGATGGGAAGACAGTCAACGTCGTCTACCGTCTCGCTCCGATCAACGGCAAGTGGATGGTATATGATGTCCTCGCCGAGAACGTCAGCGTCGTCGGAAATTACCGGCAGCAGTTCGACGCACATTTCCAGAGGGGCACGGCCGACCAGCTGCTTGATCTATTGCGCTCGAAGCTCGCGGAACCCGTGCCGGTCGAAAAGGCGAAGTCATGAACAGGTCTGCGCGGCAGCGGGCCCGGTGGGGCCTCCTCGCGCTGGCCGGCCTGCTCGCGCTGGCCGCTCCGGTCCGCGCGCAGACGCCGCCGAGTATATTCGACGAGGAGCCGGCCGCGCAGACGGCACGGCCGATCCCGGACAAAATCGAGCGGTTCAATCGCGCCGTTTTCAAGTTCAACGACCAGCTATATAAATACGTGCTGCGGCCGGTCGCGAACGCCTACTCGAAGGTCGTGCCGCGCGCGCTGCGCCGCGACGTCGGTGCGTTTTTCCATAACCTGGAATTCCCGACGCGTTTCGCGGGCAATGTACTCGAGGGTAAATTTCGCAACGCGGGCGTCGAGACCGGCCGCTTCGTGATCAACACCGTGACCACCCTGGGCTTCTCGCCGACCGCCGATGATATACCGGGGATGCGCGAGCGGCCGAGCGACCTCGGACTCGCGTTCGGTACCTGGGGGATCGGGCATGGAACCTATATTGTTTTGCCGCTGCTCGGACCATCCAGCATCCGCGATGGCATCGGCCTTGGGCTGAGCGGATATTTTCTCGATCCCGCGCACTACCTGCCCCGGTGGCAATATCGCACGGCCGTCCCCATCTTCGCGGTCGTGAACAGCGCGCCCGATACGATGCAACTCTATGATCAGCTGAAGGCAGGCGCGATCGATCCCTACGTGGCGCTGCGGGACGCGTACTCGTCCCGGCGGTCGCAGCGCAAGGAAAGCGACACCGACATCCGCGTGCTCCCGGAAGCGACGGCGACGGTGCCGCGCCCGTAAGTATATAGGGCTATATATTCGCGGGTTCGCGCCGGCGGCGAGGTCGCGCGAAGCACGGGGCTCCTGAACCGGGTGAAACACCGGGTCGAACGCGCGGCGTTTGCGCTATATACTCCGATCTCGGAAAGGGTCCGGCGGCAGTCCCGACCCGGCGATACGACGGGCCGCCTCAGCCGGCCGCAGAGCGCCCGCGTGCTGGGGGATGTATATACCTGAAGGGCTGAGCCTCGCGGACAGACGCGGCGAATTCGGCCACTATACTATTGCAACGCGTGATCCGCGGGCAGGTCGACGCCCGACCAGGTTTTCTCCCACGTCGTCGGGCTCGAGGGCTCGCGCCAGAATGGATCGTCGGCCGGGAGGCCGAGCGGCAGGAAGGCGACGCTGCACAGGTACAGGCTGCCAGTGGATATATACTCCTCGCCCAGGTGCGGCTGGTGGCCCGCGAGACCGACCGTCAACCAACCGTGCGCATCGAAGGTGCCCGCAGCCTCGAGGGTTCTTCGGATCACGGCCGTGAGGGCCGACCTCGCCTGCCCCGGGCGGATCGCCGCCGGCAGCTGATGTCGCAACGCAGCCAGCGCGAGCCCTTGGAACGCGCCGCAGCGATACGCGATGGAGCGACCGACCGCGGGATAAGCGCCGTCCGGCGCGATCAGCCGTTCCTGCACCGCGGCATAACGCGTGAGCCGGGCGGAAACCTGTTTCCGAAACGCCTGCCACTCGTCCGCCTGGTCCCCGATCACGTCTAATATATCCACCAGCATGGGCTGGATCACGAACGAGTTATAGTAATCGGTATGGAAATCGGCGCCGTCCCCGTACCAGCCGTCGCCGACGTACCATTTCTCAAATTTGCGCGGCCCAGCGGCGAGGCGCGGCGGATCGGGCGTGTCGCCCACGCGTACGAGGAACGCCTCGATGATCGCGGCGAAGAGCGTCCAGTTGTTCTCTCCCGGTTCGATCACGCGCGACGACTTGAGCGCGGCGATGACGTTTCCGCGGACGCGCGGCTCGAGTTTTTCCCACAGCTCGCGGGGTGCGCGCAGCATGGCCTGCGCGAGAAACGCGGCGTCGACCAGCGGCTGCCGGCCGATGGCGAAGTTCATATAATCGGGCGAGCGGGGATCGGTGGCGTGATCAATGCCAGCGCGGGCGAGCGCGGCCCAGTGCGCGCGCGCTTCCGCTTCGGCCCCCGCCGTGGCCGAGAGTTCGAGCCACGGAGCCATGCCGGCGAGAATGCGACCGATGGCCTCGAGGTGGGAATACGGCCGGCGGTCATCCGGTTTCAGAGCCTCGACGGGCATGGTCGCGCGCAGCTCCTGACGAGAAAGGGCGGTCAGCACCGGCGCGCCCACGCGCTCGAGCGTGCGCCACCAATATTCCCGGCCGGTACCCGATGCTGCGGGTGGAATCGAAACCGCGGGCGCGCCCGCCGCCCGCACGGCACCCCAGGCGCTGCCGGCCGCGGCCAGTTTTAGAAAATAGCGACGCGTGTTCATAATATATACGCTTGGCTATATTGAGTATATCCGTGCGCCGGCGGCGCGGTTCGTAATCCCACGGACGACGGCGCTGGATGGTTATACATTATAACGATGGGGTGAAAACTCGCGGCTGACGAACGACGTGTCAGGGTGGTCCAAATAACCCGATAAATTTTTTCCGGCGAGGCGTTTCGCCCGATCTCCGCCTTCGCCCGGGCGATCCGTCCGACGCTTTACGGTTTGGGGAAAGTGAAAACTCGACACTTCAGGGCCGGGCGCGTCAGGAAATTTCCTTGCGCGATGGCGGGGCGGCCGTAGCGTCTGCGATTCCGCGGTTAGTCCCCATCGTCTAGCCCGGTTAGGACACTACCCTTTCACGGTAAGAACCGGGGTTCGAATCCCCGTGGGGACGCCAGCGTAGCTGGCGCTGCGCAGCAGTTCGAACCCCGCAGGGGTTCGTGGAGCGAAGCGGAACGGTCCGCGCTTGGCGCGGAGGGCGTAGCCCCGAGGTTGCCGAGCCAATCCCCGTGGGGACGCCAGCGTAGCTGGCGCTGCGCAGCAGTTCGAACCCCGCAGGGGTTCGTGGAGCGAAGCGGAACGGTCCGCGCTTGGCGCGGAGGGCGTAGCCCCGAGGTCGCCGAGCCAATCCCCGTGGGGACGCCAGCGTAGCTGGCGCTGCGCAGCAGTTCGAACCCCGCAGGGGTTCGTGAAGCGAAAGCGTGGCGCTGGCTTCCGATTTCGCTTCGCCCCCGACAACTCCATCCGACAATTTCTCCGCGATGAAATTTGCCGCGATCGCCGCCTCGCTTCCCCCGCAGGCGCTCATGCAAGTCGACGGTCTGCCCTTTCGCCACCTCGGCTCCGGCAAGGTCCGCGAGATATATGATCTCGGTGACGCCCTGCTGCTCATTGCGACGGACCGCCTCTCCGCGTTCGACGTCATCCTCGCCGACGGCATTCCGGGCAAGGGCGTCATCCTCACCCAGATGAGCAACTGGTGGTTCGCGCGCACCACCCATCTGATCTCGAATCATCTTCTGCCCGATCAAACCGCGGAAGCCTCCCGCCGCGGCCTCCCCGCGACGCTCGCACTCCGGAGCATGGTGGTGCGGAAACTAAAACCTCTCCCCATCGAGTGTGTCACGCGAGGGTACCTGAGCGGCAGTGCCTGGAGCTCGTATCAGAAAACTGGGTACGTCAACGGTCGCCCCCTGCCGGCCGGCCTGCGCCAGGCGGAGCGCTTGGTCGAGCCCCTGTTCACGCCCACGACGAAGGCCCCGAAAGGCGAGCACGACCTGCCGATCGACGACGCCGAGGGAGAGCGCCTCGTTGGCCGCGAGCGCTTTGCGGAGGTAAAGGCCGCGAGCCTCGCTTTATATAGTGAAGGCGAACGCACCGCCCGAGCCGCGGGTATGATCCTGGCCGACACAAAATTCGAATTCGGCACCGATGAAAACGGCAAGCTCGTGCTGATTGACGAGTTGCTCACGCCCGACTCCTCACGCTATTGGCCCGCCGAAAGTTATATACTCGGTGAGTCGCCGCCCAGCCTCGACAAGCAATTCGTCCGCGATCATCTGCTGGCGCTGCGCTGGAACCAACGGCCGCCGGCCCCGCGCCTGCCATCCGAGGTGATCGCAGGCACCCAGGAAAAATATCTGGCCGCGTTGCGCAATCTGCTCGGGGAATAGATTATCAAATGTCCGCCACGGCCGAACCCGAGATCCTGATGTTTCGGTTCGGCGACGCCGGGGCGTTTCCCAACAATCCACGGCTGCCCGTCATTATATACAAACGCTGCGGCGCGCGATCCGGCGCGCGCAACAGCGACGAGCTCGCGCTCTGGTTCGAGGATCGCTGGCCGCGGCACCACTGGACTCCCGCCTGGCGGTGGGGCGTATATGAATTCGCGCATTATCACAGCACCGCGCACGAAGCGCTCGGCGTCTTTCGCGGGCACGCGACGCTGCGCTTGGGCGACCGCGTCGGCGCCACTCTCCTCGTCGAGCCCGGCGACCTGCTGCTCTTGCCCGCGGGCACTGCGCACCAGAAGCTCGGCTCGAGCGCGGATTTCGAAGTCGTCGGCGGATATCCCGAAGGACAGACACCGGACCTCCTCCGCGGCGCCCCGGGCGATCGCCCGGCGGCGGACGACCGGATCGCCCGCGTGCCGCTGCCGATGTCGGACCCCGTTCTCGGCGGTTCCGGCCCCGTCGCGCAGCACTGGCGCTAATATATAGCTTGATATATAAACCACGTCGGCGACAGCCGGACGGAATACATATATATATCAATATATCTCGATATAAAGACGCCGACCCCGCCAGCCCAGGTCAGAGATCAGGCGCGCGCGGAGCGCCGCGTTGACGCGACACTCCCATCACGCACGCGGACGAGTTCGCGCCGCAGCCAGTCGAGCGCCGCGTTCACCGCACGCACTTTCACGGTCGAGCGCGGACCCGGATAGCTCAGCTTCTTCGACCAGATACCGTGCGGCGCATGCAGCGCGATATATATTGTCCCCACCGGGTTCTCGGCCGACCCGCCACACGGCCCCGCGAAACCCGTCACCGCGAGCGCGTAGTCCGCCCCGAGTTTCTCCGCGGCTCCCGTCGCCATCGCCACGGCGTTTTCCGCGCTGACCGCACCATGCTGCAACAGCAGGCATTCCGGGACGTCGAGCAGCTGCATCTTCGAATCATTCGAATAGCAAACGCAGCCGCCCGCGAAAAATTTAGAGGCGCCACAAACATCCGTGAACGAATTCGCCAGCAAACCCCCGGTCGCCGTTTCGGCCACGGCAAGTTTTAGGTCCTGAGCGCGCATCAAATCGCCGCACACCTTCGCGAGCGAATCGTGGCCGTAGCAGACAAAATCTTCGCCCAACAGGCGCGCGCATTCGCCGGCCACCTCCTGCAGCTGCGAGTGCGAGAGGCCTCCCGAGGGGGAACTCACGCGGCAATCGACATGGCCCGAATGAGCGCAGAAAGCGATGCTCAGGGCATCGCCGCAGCGATCGAAAATCGGCTGGAGGCGCGTTTCGAGCATCGACTCGCCCACCCCGGACGTTCGCAATTGTATATACGCCTCGCGTTCGAGGAGCAGCCCGAGCCCAGCGAGCCGCGGCAGAACTTGTTCCGTGAACATCGGCTGCAACTCGTTCGGCGGACCCGGCAGCATACACAGAACTTTGCCGTCCTGTTCGACCCAAAGACCGGGCGCAGTCCCGTTGGAGTTGGGAAGCACGGCGCCGCGCTCGAAGCGGTCCGCCTGCTTGAGATTATTCGGCGTCATCCGCCGGCCGAGCCGCGCGAACCGATCCGCTATATGTTGTTCGATGACGGGATCGCGCACGAGGCGCTGGCCCAGCACCGCCGCGATCGCCTCGCGCGTGCGATCATCGCAGGTCGGTCCCAAGCCGCCGGTCGTGATGACGACATCGGACCGCTGCCAGCTCTCGCGAAACTGCTCCACGATAGCATCCGCCTCATCGGTGATGGTGACGTTACGCTGCAAGGCCACGCCTCTCCGCCCGAGTTGCGCGCCGATAAATGTCAGGTGTCCATTGGCCGTGAGCCCGAGCAGCAGTTCGTCACCAAGGGTCAGCAGCTCGTAGCGGAGTTGCGTGACGGGCTTGCGCGAGGCCGCGGGATTATCGGGTGAAACCATACTTGCGAGGACGGAAATTAGGCGGATTCTGACAAAATGCCAGCCGCGGAACCGGTAAACCTCAAAGAGAAGGTGCGCCATCTCCCCGACAAGCCGGGAGTTTACCTGATGAAGGACCGGCTCGGGCGCATCATTTACGTGGGAAAAGCGAAGAGCCTGAAGAAGCGGGTGTCGTCCTATTTCACGGCGTCGCGCGCTCAAAACTGGCATCCGAAAATCCGCGCGTTGATCGGATTGATCGCGGATTTCGAAACGCATGAAGTGCGCTCCGAACCCGAGGCGCTGCTGCTCGAGGGCAAACTGATCAAGCAGTGGAAGCCGCGCTACAATACAGACTTCGTCGACGACAAGCGCTTCCTGCTGGTGCGCGTGGATTTGAGCGAGGAGCTGCCGCGATTTCGCCTGACGCGTTTCAAGAAAGACGAGCGCTCACGGTACTTCGGCCCGTTCGCCCACAGTGGGCTGCTGCGGAAAACGCTGGCGCAGATGCGGCGGCAATTTGGGATCCTGCTCGGGGATGCCACGCCGCGGCGGCTGCCCGACGGCACCTGGCAGCTATATGATGACGTGCGCCAGGAGTTATATAGTTTCCAAAATCTCACGACGGCAGAAAATTACCGGCGCCGCGCTGAGGATGCGTGCACGTTTCTCGAGGGAAAATCGCGGGAGTGGCTGGAGACGTTGCGCGGGGAGATGGCGACGGCCGCGGAGAAACAGGAATTCGAGAAAGCGGCGGAATTGCGCGACGTGGTTTTCGCGCTCGAGAAAACCCTCGCCAAGACGCGCACGTTCACCCGCACCGACCCGACGCGGCCGGGGCGGGACGAGGAGGCCCTGCTCGCCCTCGGCGCCGCGCTCGGGTTGAAAACGCCGCCCTATGGAATCGAGTGTTTTGATATATCTCATATATCAGGAACGTTCGTCGTCGCCTCGATGGTGCGGTTCTCCTTCGGCCGGCCCGACAAGGAGAATTATCGCCGCTTCCAAATCAAGAGCTTCATCGGCAACGATGATTTCCGCGCGATGGAGGAGGTCGTGGGACGCCGTTATCGACGACTCGCCGAGGAGGGGAAACCGTACCCGGACCTGATCGTGATTGACGGCGGGCGCGGCCAAGTGGGCGCCGCGTTGAAAGCGTTTCTGATGATCGAGAAGGAGCCGCCGGCCCTGATCGGCCTCGCGAAGAAGCATGAGACGATTATATTTCCCGACGAGCGACCGCCGCTGAATCTCCCGTTGAACTCGCCCGCGTTGAATCTGCTGCAGCGCGTGCGCGACGAGGCCCATCGATTTGCAAATACCTATAACGCGGACCTGCGCTCCAAGAAAATCCGCGAGAGCGTGCTCGATGATTTTCCAGGCTTGGGTCCGGTGAGACGGACTGCGCTGATGACGCGTTTCAACTCCATTGAGAAACTCCGGGCGGCGTCGATTGCGGAAATCGAGGAAGTGCCGGGCTTCGGTGGAAAAATGGCCGCGGAGCTCCACGACTTCCTGCATCGCGTCGCAGAGAAGCCCGAGGCCGACACCCCGGACGAGGCTGCAGCCATTGTATATAGCGAAACCGGGCCCGCCGAGGCCGACCACGCCCTTCCACCCGCCGCCGCGACGCCGGCCCCGCAAATCAGCAGCGATGGCCGAGCGGCGGCGCCAACGACGGAGCAGTCCCCGGCCAGCCCGGACTCGGTCTGAGTCCGTTCCCGGACGGCGAACCGCTGAGAACGTGTATCCAGTTTTTGGATACATGTTGCGACGACCACAAATCGGCCTCGGCATCTCGGTGAGGTTGGTATGTACTCCGTTCATCCATGGACGCTCCCCGCCTGCTCACCGAATCGCCGGTCACTCCTGCGCTTGTGCTCGATCGAAATATACTCGAAGGAAATCTGCAGCGCATGGCGGAGCGCGCGCGGCGCCTCGGCGTGCCGCTGCGGCCGCACCTGAAAACGGCAAAATCGGCTGCGGTTGCTGCGCTCGTCCGGGAAGCCGGAGCGACGGCACTGACGGTTTCCACGCTGCGCGAAGCTGAATATTTTTTTGCCGAGGGCTGGGGTGACCTACTCTACGCGGTGACGATTGAGCCGGGGAAATTCGCGCGCGCCGCCGCGCTGCTGCAAAAAGGCGCCGATCTGATCGTGACGTGTGACTCGGTCGAGGTCGCCCGAGGTCTGGCGCAGGCCGGCCGCAAACTCGGCGTGCGTTTTCCCGTGCTGGTGGAAATCGATTGTGGCGAGCATCGCAGCGGAATCGCGGTGGAGGACGAGCAGCTGCTCGCGATCGCCGCGGCGTTGCGCGACGGGGGCGGCACGGAGCTCCGCGGTATATGTTCGCACAGCGGACATTCCTATTCAGGCCGGACGGTGGAGGAGCACCGCGCGGTCGCCGCCCAGGAGCGCGCTGCAGTGGTCCGCGCCGCGGAACGGCTGCGCGGGGCGGGTCACGTTTGCACGATCGTCAGTCTGGGATCGACTCCCGCCGCGCTGCACGCGGCCGATCTCGCGGGCGTCACCGAGCTGCGCTGCGGTGTATATATGTTCAATGATCTTTTCCAGGCCGGCATCGGGTCATGCACGCCGGGGCAGATCGCCGTCAGTGTGCTCACGGCCGTGATCGGTCACCGACCGCAGGACAACATATTATTGGTCGACGCCGGATCGCTCGCGCTCTCGAAGGATATAAGCACCAATCGACTGCCGCCGACGCAGCAGGCAGGTTACGGCGTTGTATTAAAC
Organism: uncultured Verrucomicrobiae bacterium; assembly: GCA_963800005.1. Lineage (GTDB taxonomy): Bacteria > Verrucomicrobiota > Verrucomicrobiia > Opitutales > Opitutaceae > CAWCZH01. The sequence continues at coordinate 539,172 of CAWCZH010000006.1, read as the reverse complement.
GCAGACGGATCGAGCCTGCCGGGCTGGGTCGTCGCGACGGTATATCAAGAGCACGGGCTGATTACCTCCCCCGCACCGATCGACTTCGGTCGGTTTCCCATCGGCACCCGACTGCGCATTTTGCCGAATCACGCGTGCCTCACGGCGGCTGCGTATGAAAAATATCTCGTCGTCGCCGGTAATATGAAAATTGTCGACGAGTGGCCGCGCCTCAATGGATGGTGACGCGCGTCACGACCCGCCGACGCCTCACGCGCGCCAAGGGTCACCCCGTTTTTCCAATGCGTTCTTCCCTGCTCCTCGCCCTCCTGCTCGCCCTCGGCGCCACCGCGTGCGCACGAGCGGACGTCACCTTGGCTCCGCTGTTCACCGACCATGCTGTCCTGCAGCGGGACCGACTGATTCCCGTGTGGGGGAAAGCGACCGCCGGAGAAACGGTTTCTGTCACGTTTCACGGCCAGACGGTGAACAACGTCGCGGCGGGCGACGGACGCTGGTCGGTGCTTCTTCCTATATCCGCAGCGTCCGCGGACGGTGCGGATCTGGTGGTCGCGGGGCAGAACAACACCTTGACGTGCCACGACGTGGTGGTGGGAGAAGTGTGGTTGTGTTCGGGGCAGTCCAATATGGAATTCGCGCTCAACCGGGCGCAGGACGCGGCGGCGGAAATCGCGGCGGCGAATTATCCGCGGATCCGCGCGGTGAAGGTCACGCGGAACCGTGCGGACGAGCCCGTCGATACCGTGCCGACGAGCGGCTGGCAGACGGCGACGCCGGCGACGGCGGGCGCATTCACGGCGGTGGGATACTTCTTCGCACGCGACCTGCAGGCGAAGCTCGGCGTGCCGATCGGGCTGATCGACAGCACCTGGGGCGGCACACCCATCGAGGCGTGGATGAGTTCCGCGGCGCTGCAAAGCGATCCCGCGTTCGCCGTGGTGGATGAGCGCTGGAAAAAAGTCTTGGCCGATTATCCGGAGGCCAAGGTGCGTTCGGACCGGGAAATTGCCGCGTGGACGGCGGCGGAAAAAGCTGCGGCTGGAGCCGGTGCCGCGAAGCACGCGGCTTTTCTCAAGGATCATCCGAAACCACGCGAGCCTCTCGGGCCCACGTCGGGCTCGTTCCCGCGCGGATTGTTCAATGGCATGATCAACCCGTTGCTACCGTATGGCATCCGGGGCGTGCTCTGGTACCAGGGCGAGACGAACGCGATTCGCGCCAGCGAATATCACGCGTTGTTCGCCGCGATGATTCGCAACTGGCGCACCCATTTCGCCAATGAAGAACTGCCGTTTTTCTGGGTGAACCTCGCGAACTATAAAGAGCCGGCCGACAAGACCGGCGTGAGCTACGCGCTGCTGCGCGAGGCGCAGACAGAAACGCTCTCCCTGCCGCACACGGGCCAGGCGCTCGCGGTTGATATAGGAAACCCCAATGATATTCATCCCACGAACAAACAGGAGGTGGGCCGGCGTCTCGCACTGCTCGCGAAGAACGAAGTATATGATATCCCCGCGGACGATACCGGCCCGACTTTCGCGGGCGTCACCGTGGAGGGTAACGCACTGCGGGTACGCTTCACCCACGCGAACAACGGACTAGTCGCGCATGATCGCCCGGTGCAATCCCTCGAGATCGCGGGCGCCGACAAAAAGTTTTATCCCGCCACGGCGAAGATCGAGCACGACACGTTGTTGGTGAGTTCGCCGCAGGTACCCGCGCCGGTGGCCGTCCGCTACGCCTGGAGCAACTCGCCGGTGGCCAATCTATATAACGGCTCCGGGCTTCCCGCCGTGCCGTTCCGCAGCGCGAATTGGTAGGCCTCCGCGGGGACCGCTGCAATTGGCGGCGGCCTTGAACGAGTGACGGCGGCGGACCGTGCCGTCGTTCCGGTAGACTGTGACATTCGGCGTATCCGACATCTGGATACAGATACAAATGAACCCGTCCGCCGCACTCCCGTGCGATGTTTTTCGGTGCCGCGGCGAAGGTATATACTGCGTGCCTCAGGACGGCCTTTGTATCCGCAGTTTGAATACGGCAGCCGGGGCGAATCCGAAGCCCACGGCAGCGCGAACGTCGCACGCCCGCGCTCAGCACCGCTCGTGGACCTTCACTCGTTGCCGGTCAAACCGGAGGCATGGTCGTTGCCCGGGGCAACGTGTATATTGCCACAAGCCCCATGCGCCGGCAACGAGCACCGCGGCTTGTATCCGTATAGTGGATACAAACCCGGCCGGGCGCGCTCTATCTAGCGTCAGCCGCCGCCGCAGGCCGTCGCTGTATCCAGAATCCGAATACAGCGGCGGCCGCCGGAGCGAGAGCGCCGCCGCCCTCGCTCAGGGCAGCTCGTAGATCTCGATCACGGCTGAGCCGGACGTATTGGCCGGCGCCGTCACCTGCGCGGTATAGGTTCCCGGGGCGAGCGTGACGATCACCGCGGAATCCTTGCTGCCGGCATTGAGCGCGAAGTCGCCCACGGTGGCCGCTGCCGCCGCCAGATCTGCCGCCGCGGCGCCGCCATTGACGGGAGTTCCCCAATCATCGTTTTGCGCAATGACGTTGCCTTGGCTGTCGAAGACAGTGAGGCGCGGATCGGCAACGGCATCGGTCACCCCGAGATTGACGAGAGACGGCCCGACGCCGCGAATCAGAACGCGGCGGGAAGCCGTGCCCGTGAGGACAAATCCACCGGTGAGCGTGCTCGAATTTTGTATATGCCCGCGCGTCGACATCGCGGAGAACTGCTGGAGCGTTCCCGCAACATCATATATCTCCGCCAGCACCTGGCCGCCGGCAGCGGTGTTGGCCGCATCCGAGACGATCACGGTGTAAGAGCCGGGCGCGAGCGTCACCGCCGCCGCCGCATCGGTGCTGCTCGCCGGAAGGGCGAACTCGCCGGCCTGCGCGAACACGGCAGCGAGACTCGGATCTCCACCCCAGCCGGAATTATCCAGCAGCACTTTACCAGCAGAAGAATATAGCTGCAGGCGCGGATTCGCGAGCACGCCCGACACGTTGAGCGTCGACAACGCTGGTCCGATCGCCCGCAGCAGCACGCTCTTCGGATCCGTTCCACTGATGACGAAGCCGGTGATCAACGGGCTGGCGGCGTTGACCTGCGCGAGGCAGGACAAGTCCAGCAGATGTCCACTGCCAACGGTGGATGTCGCAGTCGCCTGTATATTCAATGTGAGCGCGGAGGTGCTCGTGCCGCCGGCATTGGTCACGCTGAGCAAGACGCTATATACTCCCGCCTGCGTCGCCGTGCCGGAAATAATCCCGGTCGTCGGATCGAGTGTCAGGCCGGCAGGCAGGCCGGTCGCACTATAGCTGGTCGGCCCGTTCGTCGCTGCGGTTGCATAGAGGAACGCATGGTTCACCGAGCCTGAGGCCACGGTCGAACTGCTGACGGTCGACTGAGGCAGCAGGTAGATTTGTGCGATGGTTTCGAACAGGCTGTCCGACCCGCCTTCGCTCGAGGGCGCGGTTCCGTGCGCGCGCACGAGGTAATTCGTCGCGATGCCCGGAAGCTTCGTGCTCACGAGAGTCCAGTTATAGGTTCCGGCGACGCGCGCAGCCTGGCCCAGCGGGGTCCACGCGTTGCCATCGCTCGATTCCTCAAACGTGACTGAAGTCAGATCCGCACTGGCTCCAGCGCGGGTCCATGTGATCGTTTGTGCATCGGCGGAAACTGAAAGCGCCTGCACTGCTCCGACCGTCGCACCAATTCGGGCGACGCGCGGGCGCAACAGGCCGCTCACTGTATTAAAATTGCCACCGAGCAACAGCTTGCCATCGGGCTGCAGCGCCACCGCATTCACGGTGCCGTCCGCGTTGGGATCATACGAGGCGTCAACCGTACCATCCGATTTCAAACGCGCGACGCGGTTGCGCGCCGCTCCGCCGATCGTCGTGAACGCACCGCCGACGAGGATGCTGCCATCCGCTTCCAACTCGAGACCGTTCACCGCGCCGTTTGCAGTCGCCAGAAAAGTCGCATCCAGCGAGCCGTCGGCATTCAAGCGCGCGATGTTCGCATGCCCGGAGCCGGCAATGGAGCTGAAGGAACCGCCGACGACGACCTTGCCGTCGGGCTGCGCCACGACCGCTTGAACGGAACCGTTCGGATTCGGATTGAAAGTGGAATCCAGCGCGCCGCTCGAGCTGACGCGCGCGAGCGCGTTGCGGGATGTCCCACCGACGGCGGTGAAGCCGCCGCCAAAGACAATGCGGCCGTCCGCCTGCACTGCCACGGCGCTGACGGTGCCGGTCACATTCGGATTAAATGTATTATCCAGCGTCCCGGCGGCGCCCAAGCGAGCGAGCCCGCTGCGGGCCGTGCCGGCGACGTTCTTGAATGCGCCGCCGATGATCAGCTGCGAATCCGCCTGCGTCGCGATGGCGTAGACGACGTTATCCGGATTCGGCAGGAAGTTTGTATTGAGCGTGCCGTCGTCGTTCAGGAGCGCTATATTATGGGCCGTAATTCCGCCGACGTTGTTGAAGAGCCCCGCGACATATATAGACCCCGCGGCCTGCAGCGTGCTGAACGACCCGCCGAGGAGGACAGTGCCATCGGGCAGCGGCACCGCTGTATTAATCGCTCCATCTGGAGACGGGTCAAACGTCGTGTCGATCGTGCCGTCTGTATTGAGGCGTGCCACGTGGTTGCGAGCCGCGTTTGATATTGTGGTAAACACGCCACCGACGAGGATCTGGCCATTGGTCTGTACTTGGAGAGAAGTGATTCCAGCGTTGGGATTAGGCTGGAAGCTGCTGTCGAGAGAACCGTCGGAATTAAACCGCGCGAGGTAGTTCGAGGAAGTGATCGTGGTCGAGGCATTCGGCTGGAGCGTGCTGAAATATCCGCCGATGAGGATCTTGCCGTCGCCCTGCACCGCGACGGAAGTGACCGTGCTGTTCGCCTCGGGATCGAAACTGTCGAGGGTGCCGTCCGTGTTCAGCCGCGCGACATACCGGCGCGTGATCACCGAACCCTGCCCGTTCGGCTGAAGTCCCGTGAAGGTTCCGACGATCACGATTTTGCCGTCCGACTGCAGCGCGGCGGAGCTCACGCTGCTGTTGCAGTTCGGATTGAAACTGGTGTCGAGCGTGCCGTCGGTGTTGAAACGCGCTATATACTGCCGCGTCGTCACAGCAGCGGTGCCGTTCGGCTGCGCTGTAGTAAAGGCGCCGACAGCGATGATTTTCTGGTCACCGGGCTGCACGAGAATTCCCGTGACGCTGCCGCTGAGGTTCGGGTCGAAGCCGGTGTCGACTGTGCCGTCGGTATTATATCTTGCTATATGACTGCGCAGCACATTTTCCGTGCTGACGAAATCGCCGCCGGCGAGGACCTTTCCGTCCGCCTGCACCGCGAGCGCGAACACTGTGCCGTTCGGGCCCGGGTTGAGCGTGCCATCGAGCGCGCCGTTCGGATAAAAGCGCGCTATATTAGGTCCGGTATTCGTCGTTCCATTTATAAAGGACCCACCGATGACGATCTTCCCGTCTGCCTGCACGAGGGTTGCATACACCTGGCCGGTAATCTGCGTGTCGGTTCCGGGCGCGAACGTCGGGCGCACGGTGCCGTCGGCGTTGAGAACGGCGAAGCCGCTGACTGGGACGGTCACCGGGCTGCCGGAAGTCCGGACCGCGAGCGCGTAAGCCTGACCGTCGAGTGAAGGTGTGAAAGCCGTATCGGGTGCGCCGCTCGCAGTGAAGCGAGCCAGCCCGCCCTCCAAGTCGCCACCGAGATCAGCGAAATTCCCGCCCACGAGGAATTTTCCGTTGGCCTCCACGGCCACTGTATTCACCTGCGTGCCCGCCAGGCCGCCAATGCCGGGCTTATATGAAGTGTCGAGCGCGCCGGCCGCGGTGAAACGCGCCACGCGCGAGACGAGCACGGGAGTGCTGGTGCCACCAGGCTGCACACTGCTGAAGGTGCCGCCGAGAAGTATACTTCCATCACTCTGCAGTCCGAGCGCGAGGACGCGCGTGTTGGGGAAGGGATTGAAATTCAGGTCGGGCGTGCCGTCCGCGTTGATTCGCGCCGACGAGAATATATTAAATCCCGCCACGCTGGTCAGTGATCCGGCGATGAGGATTCTCTGGTCCGGCTGGATCAGGATCGCGGTGATGACGTCATTCGCATCCGGATTAAAGCTGTCGATGCTCCCGTCCGTATTGATCCGCGCGAGACGGTTCCGCGCGACTGGCGCCGTCGTCGTGTCGTTCGGATGAAAATTCAGGAAGTTGCCCCCGACGACCATTTTCCCGTCCGACTGCAGCGCGATGGAATTGATCTGTCCATCAGCCTCGGGGAGATACGCCGTATCAAGGCTTCCGTCCGTTCCCAGCCGCGCGAGGAACGTACGGGTGGATGCATTCTTGGCGCTGTTCGGTTGGAGCACCGTGAATGCGCCGCCAATGACCGCCTTCCCATCGGACTGCAGCTTGATCGCCAGCACCTGGCCGTTGCAATTCGGGTCATACGTCGTGTCCATCGAACCATCGGAACCGACGCGCGCTATATAGTTTCGTATATAGGTGTCCCCGACGAAATTCGGCTGGAAGGTAGTGAAGGAGCCGCCGAGCAGCACGCGGCCGTCGGACTGGATGGCGAACGCGCCGACCGTGCCATTCGGATTCGGATTGAAGGAGCGGTCGAGCGTTCCGTCGGTGTTGATGCGGGCGACGTAATTGCGCGTATCGGTGCCAATCACCGAAAACGCGCCGCCGACGAGAATCTTTCCGTCCGATTGCAACGCCATCGCGAAGATCCGGCCGTTCGCTCCAGGATTGAACGACGCATCGAGGGTTCCATCGGTATTCAGTCGGGCGAGGTAGTTGCGCGAGATGCCGGCGACAGCGGTAAACGTTCCGCCGATCACCGTTTTCCCATCGGGCTGCACGACCATCGCGAGAACGCCGCCGCCGGCGCCCAGATCGAGCGAAGTGTCGGTGCTTCCATCACTACTATATACTCGCGCTATATGATTGCGCAGCGTGCCGAACGTCGTCGTCGGCCCCCTCAGCTGGGTGAAATAGCCGCCGATCACGACGGAGCCATTCGCTTGCACGGCGATTGCGCGAACGACGCCGTTCGAGCCCGGGTTGAACGTCAGGTCGACCGTGCCGTCGACGTTGAACCGCCCTATATAGTTGGCCGACACCGACCGCGCGCCCGATTTGCTGGGAAATATAATTCCGAACGCACCACCAATCAGGAGCTTGCCGTCGCCCTGCATCGCGAGCGCCTGCACGTTTGCATTTGCGCCGGCGTTGAACGTCGCGTCCGCCGAGCCATCTGTATTCAGACGCACGAGCGAGCTATGCGAAACCGCGGACGAGCTGCCGTTCGGCTGAACCGTCAGGAAAATGCCGCCCGCAATGATCTTGCCGTCGGGCTGGATCAGGAGCGCGCTCACGGTGTCGCTCGCGTTCGGATCAAAGTTTATATCCACCACGCCGGTCGAGCTGCAGCGCGCGAGGTGATTGCGAGCGACGCTGCCGATGATCGTGAACGGGCCGCCCAACACGATATTGCCGTCCGCCTGGACCGCGATCGCGTTCACGCCGTTGTTCGTGGTGAGTGTAAATGAGCTGTCGATGCTCCCGTCTATATTGAGCCGCACCAGACTCGTCCGAGCAGTCGACGCCGCATCGCCGGTTCCTTGGACCGTTGTGAACGTGCCGCCCACGAGAATTCGTCCATCCGCCTGCACGGCGATCGTGGAAACCTGGGTGTCCGAAAAGCCGCCCATGTTGGCCTTGAACGTCGCATCTAATGTCCCATCCGAGTTCAATCGCGCGATCTGTGAATGCGCGGACGCGGTCGTTGCGCCCGTCGGCTGCACCGTCGTGAATGATCCGCCGATCAGGACCTTGCCGTCCTTCTGCACGGCCAGCGCATAAATTGGGCCATTTGCCCCAGCGTCAAGGCTGTCGAGAGTGCCATCCGGATTCAGCCGCGCTGCGTAACTCCGGCCCGCCGCAGCAGTCGCGCCGTTGGGCTGGAACTGGGTGAAACTCCCCGCAATCAACAACTTGCCATCAGCCTGATACTGCATCGCGTAAACGTTTCCGTTCGCGTTCGGATCAAAGCCATCGGCAGCGGACGGCGCGTTGCCTTGAGCGCGGCCGACCGACGAAATCAAGGGAAGCAACGCGATACCAAAAAGGCCAAAGCGACGTGTGACAGATGCGAGCAACGAGGCAAAATACATGATGGGGGGACAATGCTAGGCGAGTCTTGGGTCGGTAGCCAAGTCAGGAAGCGACCCGGACCAAGATTGGCTTCTGTCTCGGGACGTGGACGCAGAGTTCCAAAAATCCGAAGCACTGCATACTGATGCAGGGGCCCGGGTTCCCGCAGTCCACGCGCCATCACAGCGAACGCACGGGCCCTCTAATTTTTCGGCCGCTCGCGCGTTGCAGGATTGTGCAAACACTTCGTCCCTGGGCTCTCGTTCCCAAACTCCTCGTCGTCGCGCTGGCGGTTCGCGCGACGTTTCCCGCCGCGGCGGCCATCGTGCCTGCAGATTCAAAAATTACGGCGGTCACGGTATATACAGACCGCGCTGTGGTTGGACGAACCGCGATCGTCGACCTACCCGCCGGAACGACCGAAGTCGTTTTTGCCCGACTTCCCGCGACGCTCCTCGACCGATCGTTGCAGGTCAGCGGCAAGGGTGCGGCTGCCGCCACCATCCTCGATGTGACGGGCCGGGCGACGTATATAGACTTCACTCCGAACGAGCGCGTCCAGCATTTTCAGGAAGAGCTGCGCGCGCTCGGCCAGCAAAAACGAATTCTCGATGATCACAGCCGCGAGCTGAAGGCCCGCGAGGCTTCGCTGTCGCGGATCGAGGCCGCTGCGACACAGCCGCCCACCAAGGAAGCGCCCCGCCTCAGTCTCGACGAAGCCGGCAAGCTGCTCGATTTCCTGCAAGCGCAACGGACGAGGTTCGCCGCCGAGAAGGAAGAGATCGATGTCGCCGTCGAAACGCTCACCGCGCACCAGGACGCAGTACAGAAGCAGCTGGATGAGCTGCGCGGCGCCGGCGGACGCAGCTTTAAAAATGTGACGGTGCGATTGAGCTGCGCGACCGCCGGCCCGCTCGAGCTCCGCTTGAAATATGAGGTGCCCGCGGCGCACTGGAGCCCGAGTTACGATGCCCGCGTCGTCGGCAATGCACGGGTCGTCGAGCTCGGGTACTTCGGAGTGGTGCAACAAAACACCGGTGAAGACTGGACGAACGTCGAGCTCACGCTCTCTACCGCCCGGCCCTCGCTCGGCGGTGGCCCCTCGCCACTTCCCACGTGGTGGCTAGACAACGGCCGGCGGCAGCGCGAACTCGCAGCGCCCGTGGCGATGAAGACCGTGAACAGTATCGCCGGCGTAGGATTCGCCGAAGCCGCCGCCGCTCCGGGCCAGGCCGGTGACGCGGAGGGCCTCGACCAGAAGGTCTTCGCCGCGACGCTGGCACAGGCGGAAGTCGCGCTGCAGGCCACGAGCGCCTCGTTCCGCGTCCCGGCGTCGTCCACTATATTAAGCGACAACACGCCGCAGAAAGTTCCCGTGACCGCGCTGCGACTCGACAGTGAGCCGGAGTACCGTGCGATCCCCAAGCAAATCGCCGCGGCGTTCCTGCACGCGCGCGTGACAAACGCATCCGCGTATCCACTGCTGCAGGGGGTGATGAATGTATATCTCGACGACGCGTTTGTTGCGAGCAGCACGCTTCGCACGGTGATGGCGGGTGAAAAGTTCGAGCTCGCGCTCGGTGCGGATGAAGGGATTTCCGTGCGGCGCCAGCTCAACCGTCGGTTCACGGAGGACACGGGTCTCCTCACGAAAGGACAGCGCATCACCTATGACTATATGATCTCGGTGGAAAATCATAAAGCGGTCGCGGAGACCTTGATCGTCACCGACCAGGTACCGCTGTCGCGCGATGAAAAAATCGCGGTGCGCCTGCTCGCGCCGGATGCGCGCGAGGTCAAAACCGACCCGGATGGCTCGCTGCAGTGGACGCTCGTGCTCAAGCCGGGCGAGAAGCGTCAGGTACCGCTGCGCTTCGCGATCGATTTCCCCGCGGACGCGACTGTGTTGGGCGTGAATTAACCGGCCAGCTCGTGAATCAAGCCGCGACCCGGTTGATACGCACATACAATATATTCACTTATATATAGGGCAATATAACTAATAAAATGCTCTATAAAGAATATCTATTGATGTAGGATGTTCGAGCAGCAGTCGTTCAGCCCGCAACGCGGCAAAAAAAGCGAGCCGCGGCCCAAGTGCCGCGGCTCGCCGTTTGACGCAAAGCCCGACCGGTTAGAAGTGCCGGTTCACGCCGAAAGTATATTCCAGGTCGTGGTGTTCGTCGATCTGCGCGCCAATCGTCGCGCTCCACTCCACCGCGAGACGATAGGTTGCCCGCAGGCCGTAATCCCAGTCGTGCTCGGACAGGTGCGGCCGCGCCTCGTATTTAATATACGGGCTCACGACGAGAGGAGCGGCGACCTGAAACTCGACGCCGGTCGACGCAGCGTACGCGAACGAATTGACATGCCGCGTGGCAGTCTTCGCCCACGCCCAGCCCGCGTCCCCGGTGACAAACGGCTTGCCCCAGAAGAACGGCAGATATCCGGTGGCCGAGGCGTAGAGGTCATTTTCATATAGGTGACGCCCGAGCTGGTTGCCCGTGGTATAGTCATATTTGATCGCGCCATCGAGACCCGCGGAGACCGGAACGTTCGAGACGAAACTATATTGGTGCAGCGTGTTCGGCACAGAGGAATTCTCGTGGATATAGGTATAATCCACGCCTGCGTAAGTTTGGCCGATCAGCCCGTAGGCAGTGTTCGGTGCGAGTGTGGTGCCGTAGCGCAGTCCGAACCAAGACAGGTCGGACGTGACGGGCGCGGGGGCGGGATTTGCGATCTGGGCGGAGGCCTCGCGGGCCAGTCCGGCGAGTGCAATCGCGGCGCACGCGAAAAGTTTTAGTCCGCGGGAGGCGTGTCTCCGGAAAGGCACGGCGGGATTTGGCATGGCACTATTATAGAGGTGAAGATTATTATTCATATAGTCGGTATATTATTCCTGATCATGCCACCGCGCTGGCCAGACAGCGGTGGAGATTTTTTAGGACCGCAGGATTTCGCGATGTTCCTCTGGCAGAATGCCCGATCTCATTTGCGAGTTGCACGATCTGCCTTCAGCCGAAAATAACATTCTCCGGCGCAACGATTTCACCGCGCGGCTTGCCTATTGCGAACCGGCGCGGCAGATTTTTTTTGTATGAAATTTTATTCTGTTCTTGTTGCAGCATCCTTCCTCGCCATGACCTCCCTCGCCTCCGCGGACCCGATCAAAGTCGGCGATCCCGCTCCCATCGTCACCGGCACGACCGAAGCCGGCACCCCGCTCGCCCTCGGCGATGTATATTCGAAGCAAACCTATACACTCGTTTACTTCTATCCGAAGGCGGACACCCCGGGCTGCACCAAGCAGGGCTGCTCGCTGCGCGATTCCTACGAGGCACTGACGAAAAAAGGTGTCGCGGTGGTCGGCGTGAGCCACGACGACGTCGCCGCCCAAAAAGCCTTCAAGGATAAATATCATCTGCCCTTCACTCTCATCGCCGATTCCGACAGCACCGTGCAGAAGGCTTTTGGCGTGCCGAAAATGGGTGTGACGAGTCTTGCGACGCGGCAGGCTTACCTCATCAAGGACGGCAAAGTGGTCTGGGCGGACTATAAAGCGTCCACGGACAAACAGGCCGCCGATGTATTAAAGGTGCTCGACGAGCAGAAGGCCTGAGCCGGTCCGTCCGTTTTTTCTTTCGCCGCCTGCGCTGCCCAGCCAGGCGGCTTTTTATTGGCACCTCGCTGCGCCCCTCGATCAACCGACCTTGCGCTCAGGTTCCGCTCCTGCGCGCGCCAAAATTTTCGTCACGCGGACCTTCGCGACGCGACGGCGGTCCATTTCCATCACCTCGAAGCGCCAGTCCGCCCACTCGAAACTGTCGCCCACCGCCGGGATCCGCCCGAATTGGGTGACCACAAATCCTCCCAGCGTTTGATATTCCGCGACGGACTCGTGCGGCAGTTCGCGCTCGATGTGCAGCGTCGATTTCAATCCGGAGATCGGAAGCGTCGCGTTAATCATCCACGCGCCGTCCGGCAGCTGCTGCGCGGCCGGCTCATCACGACTCCCCCGCTCTGGCAGATCGCCAACAATCGCCTCCATGACGTCAATTAATGTCACGAGCCCCTGCACCGCGCCAAACTCGTCGTTTATAATCGCAATATGACGACCCGATTTTTTGAACTGTTCCAATAATTGGATCGCCGTCACTTTCTCCGGAACATTCAACGGCGGCAGCAGGAGATTTTTCAGCGTCGTCGGCAGGCCGATCGCCGAGTGCGCCCACAACGCCTTCACGGCAACCAACCCGACCACGTGATCGCGGTCGCCCTGAAAAACCGGGAAATATGAATGGCCGCTCGTGACAATCTTCCGCCAGTTCGCCTCCTCGGGATCATCTATATTAAGAAATACAATCTGTGAGCGGGGCGTCATCAGCCGCGTCACCGGAAGTTGATCGAGCGCGAGCACACCCTCGACCATCTGCTGCTCCGCCCGCTGAAACACACCGGCATGCAGCCCCTGCTCGATCAGAGCACGCACCTCATCCTCTCCCACCCGCTCCGCCGCAGACTGGTCCTTTAAAGGTACCAGCCTCAATATTGCGCTCGTCGTGACCTCCAGCACGCGCAGAAACGGGGCGGCCAGCCAGGCGAGCCCGCGCATGGCGCCGGCCAGCTGCGCGGCGACCTGCTCGGGTTGCGCCAGCCCGATGCGTTTCGGTACCAGCTCGCCGAAAATCAGCATGAACGACGTCAGCCCGAGCGTCACCGCCACCAGCGAGAGCCAGCCCGACTGCGTCTCGAGACGCGGGAATTGCGCCAGCCACCGCTGCAGCCGGCTCGCCAGCTCGGAGCCCGCGAGGACACCAGCGATCATCCCGCTCAACGTCAGCCAGAACTCCACCAACGCCAGAAAACGCGCGGGATTCTCTGCGAGCGCCAGCGCCTGGCCCGCGCCGACGTCCCCCTCGCGCGCAAGTTGCCGCAACTTCGTCTTGCGCGCCGAGACCACCGCGGTCTCAGCCATCGCCAAGAGGCCATTCACAAACACGAGCACTCCCAACATCAATAGCTCGGTTGGCAGGCTCAGCATCACCACCAGCTTTGACCGGCACGATGGACGACGCAACCCTTTCGACCGGCACCGGTCGGTCGGCAGATCCGCCTTTCGTGCCGCTTTGCCCGCGGACGCGGCAGGCGCACGCCACCTCGGAAGCCACCCCATGTATCCAGAATCTGAATACGACTATATATCTTCAAACGCGGTCCCTTCATATATGTCCGGAACGGTGTCGCCCTCCGGAATTCCGACCGGCCCGGACCAGGCGCCCGCGGCCGGAGCGCGAATATACAGCGCGCCGCTTTGACATGGCTGCGCGCTCCGCTTGGCTGGCATCGTGATCCCCGACCTCGAAAGACTGCTTGGCGCCGACGCCGTCCTTTCCAAGCCCGAAGATATAATTCCGTACGGCTTCGACGGCACCGCGGCGCTAAAGCAGCGTCCACTGGCGGTGGTGTTCCCGCGCACGACCGAGCAGGTCGCGGCCATCGTCCGACTTGCCGCGGACAAAAAAGCAGCACTCGTCTCGCGCGGCTCGGGCACCGGCCTGAGCGGCGGCAGCGTGCCCGTCGGCGGCGGGATCGTCGTTTGCCTCGGCAAAATGGACCGGCTCATCGAACTCGACGAAAAAAATCTCACCTTGCACGCCGAAGCCGGCGTCATTACGCAAACGATATATCAAACGGCCGCCAACGCGGGGTTGTTTTACCCACCGGATCCGGGCTCGATGAAAATCTCCACGATCGGCGGCAACGTCGCGGAAAACTCGGGCGGCCTGCGCGGCCTCAAATATGGAGTCACCCGTGATTACGTGATGGGCCTGCAGGTGGTCCTCGCCGACGGCTCGATCTGCTGGCTCGGCAACAAATGCGTCAAGGACGTCGCCGGATATAATCTCCGCGACCTGTTCGTCGGTAGCGAGGGCACGTTGGGCATCATCACGCAGGTCCTGCTCAAACTGCTCCCCCAACCCGCCGCGCGGCAAACGCTGCTCGCAACCTATGCGACGATGGAGGCAGCCGCGGCGACGGTCTCAGCCATCATCGCGGCGAAAATCATCCCGTGCACACTCGAGTTCCTCGATCAGAAAACCATTCGCTGCGTCGAGGACTACGCGCACGTCGGATTACCTCGCAACGCCGCAGCAGTGCTGCTGATCGAATCGGACGGCCATCCGGCGGCCGTGGCCGATGAGGCGCGACAAATCGCAGACCTGGCACGGCAACACGGCGCGAATGACGTGCGCCTCGCCCGCGACGCAGCGGAGGCGCTGCAACTGGCGACGGCACGTCGCACCGCGTTCTCCGCGCTGGCGCGACTGCGCCCCACGACGATTCTCGAGGACGCGACCGTGCCGCGGAGCGAGCTCGTGCGCATGATCCAGTGTATCCAAACAGTGGGTACAAAACATGGTCTCGAAATCGCGACCTTCGGGCATTTCGGCGACGGCAACTTGCACCCAACGTTTCTGACGGACGAGCGCGACACGGCGGAAATGCACCGCGTGGAATTGGCGATGCAGGAAATATTTGATTTTGCGCTCGGTCTGGGCGGCACGATCACGGGTGAACATGGCGTCGGCCTCGCGAAGAAAAAATTCCTGCGCCAACAACTCGGAGACGACAGCTTCACGCTGATGCGGACAATCAAGCGCGCCCTCGATCCCGCGGGCCTGATGAACCCGGGAAAAATCTTCGACTGAAATCCGCCCGGGAAGCGCCGTGCGGCGTTGAGTATATATGTAAGCTTTTCTTGACCACGGATTGCATCAAACCACGAACCGATTTCACGAAAGACCAATACAGTTCAGGTCTTCTTCTGGTGAAATCCGGACGGTTTGATGCGAGCCGTGGCAACAAGACGGTGCGATCACCCCCTGCCACCGTCCTCACTATATACCGCTATATATGATATATTGATCCTATGGTTTCCACTGCGCCGGCGTGAATCTATATAGTCCGGCGCCATGCGGCGGAATCGAGGCGCTGAATTCTCCGGAGAATTCCCCGAGGTCGCGCCGATTCCATAAATCCCGGACGCGCCCGGTGCGGGCCTGCCCGAGCGAAGCCAGCGGGATCGTAATGGCCGCCGCGGAGGTCCCTGCAACTTCGCTCCTACCTTCCGCCGCGACCGGCTTCGGCGCATCGCGCACATTGAACAGCGCGATGTATCCATCTTTTGAATACGGCACCGCGGCGACCCATGCCACGAGGTCGTGCTCGCGAAACAGCTGATGGTTGCCAGTGCTCGCCTGGTTCACGGCGATCACTTCCGGATTCGTGAGCAATCGGAGTGTCGCCTCGTCAAGTTTCGTGAGGTCGGCGCCGAGGATCAGCGGCGAGCGCGCAATGCTCCACAGCGTCAGCATGGTTTTCTGTTCGTCCGGCGTGAAGCGCGTCTGACGTCGACCAAGGTCGAGCGTGCCCAGCGGCAGCATATCCGCGTCCGGCCAATGACCCGGTCCCGCAAACGGAGCCCACGCGCGCAACCGTTCGAACTGCGCGAGGAGCGCAGGCCATTTGTCCCAGAAATCATCGCTGATCCGCCAGAGATTCGCGTTCACTTCCACGTGCGCGGCGTTGGCGAGAGGTGTGTCGCCCGGCGAAAGGCTGAGCACGATCGGTCGACCGGTGTGATCGATCGCGCGGCGGATCGCCTCGATTTCGGGTATATGAGGTACATACGGGCGGCTGAGGTCGTCCACCTTGACGAAGTCCACGTCCCACGAGGCGATGAGGGCGAACACCGAATCATAGTACGCTTGCGCCCCAGGCTTCGTGAGATCGACTCCATACATATCGGTGTTCCAGCGGCAGACGCTCGTGCGGTCCGCTATATCGGACGCGTGGTACGCCGTCCCGAGGATGGGAGTATTTTCCTCGACCGCCTGCCGCGGTATACCCCGCAACAGGTGAATGCCGAAACGCAGCCCGCGTTCGTGTATATACTTCGCGAGCGCCTTGAATCCCACGCCGTCGGCGGCGGATGGAAACCGGTTCGCGGCCGGCAGCAAACGCCCATATCCATCCATCGTGAGCCGCGCTCCCGCGCGATAATCGAAGCTCTTCGCGTTCGGCTCGTACCACTGTATATCGACTGTCACCACGTTCCAGCCAAACGGTTTTAGCTTCGACGCCATCACCTCGGCCTGCGCTTGCGTCTGATGCTCGGTCACCGTTGTGGCAAACGCGTCCCAGCTGTTCCAACCCATCGGCGGAGTCTGGGCCCATTCCCAGAATTTCGGCTTTTCCGCCGGTGTAGTCGCGTCAATCACCGCGCCTGCGATCCGACATCCGCAGGCCGCGAACAATATATATGTATATAGCCGCCCCGGGCCGCGGACGCGCCGCAAGAATCGCGGGCCCGCGCCCGGCGCACCGCCCTTGGCCTGGCCGGGTTTCATGATCCCGGTGAACCCGACGCCGCTGCCTTCACCGCCTCGCCTTTCGCGGAGAAATATTTCCCGAGCGGATTCCCCGGGAGCGCTTTCATTCCGGCGACAACAATTTCCGCATTCAGCTCGGCGCCGGCCCGATTCGTATGCGTGTGTTCGTCGGGGGTGACCTGCGGGAACAGTTTCACGACGGCGTCGTGGCCTGCTATATCATATTTCGCTGCGATCATCTCGTTGAGGTCGATGAAGCCCACTTTCTCCTGCGCGGCGACCTGCTCCGCCCAGCCCGCGTAGTCCGCCTTGTTGCGATTGATTTTTCCATCGGCAGCCCAGGATTTGCGCGGAATCAGCGAGCACACGATCGGAGTCGCACCCTTCGCCTTCGTGTCCTCGATGAATTTCCGCAGGTACCAGCCATACGTGTGCACCACCTCGTGCTTCTTCGTGAGTATATTGTCGATTTCCTGCGTCTCGTCGCCGATACCCTTCAACGAGGCCCGCGCCCGGGAATTATCATTCACCGCGCCGCCGTCGTTGTGGCCGAACTGCATCACGACAAAATCGCCCGGCTTCACGAACGCGAGGGCCCGTTCCCAGTGGCCGCCGGTCAAATAGGTCCGGCTGCTCAAACCACCGACCGCGCGATTCACCACGTTGATTTTCGCCGGATCGAAGAACGCCGCAATCGGGTTGCCCCAACCCCACTGGCCTTCAGCACCGAGGCCCTGCCCATCATCCCGGCCGTTCCGCACCGTCGAGTCGCCAATCAGGATCAGCGACGGTAGCTTCGGATTCGCGGGCTCGGGCATCGGAAAACGCGGGGCGGCCGGAGCCGGAGCGGCCGCCGGAGCGGGCGGTTCCTGGGCGGATGCGATCGTGACGAACAGCGCCGTGAGCAGGACGATCACGCGCGGGAAAAAGAGCAGGCGGGGTGGGTTCATTTGGGTATATAGTGATGGGATGTATATTGGCTATATGATTGTATAGAGAAAGATCCTGTATCAGGTGCAATGCGCGGCGGACATTTCAGTTGCCGTCGAGAACCACTGTCCGAGGTCGCACCAGCTCCACGTGCGCGAGGGTCGCGAGACTGGGCTGGGAGCCGAAATCCGGCCGCGCGGAGGCAGCCAGGTAAATCGGCGCGTCCCGCCGCAGCGGCAGCACCTCCAGCTCGAGCGACCCGTTGGCGATCTCCGGCTCGAAGCGCGCCAGCCCGAGCTCCAGCGGGTTGCCATTATAAAAGTCATCGAGCAACAGCCGCCCGTTCAAACGCACCCGCGCCACGTCGCCGATATATGAAAAGCGGAGCCGCGCGCCCGGGGTGCTCGCGACATTTTTCGGAAGCGTGATCTTCCACGCCGCTGCCGCTGCGAAATCTGCGTCTCCGGGCGCCTGCGGCACGCCCTGCTTCGTCGCCGCCGAGTGAATTTCCCGCGCCGGTCCCGCGGCCCGGAGCGACGCGACGCCCACATCACTCACCGGTAATTCCGGCAGCGACAGTATATATTTCTGAAAGACGCCATCCGGAACGCTGCGCGCCACCTTTCCGTCCGCCGCGACTTTCGCCAGCGCGGGCACCACGCCGAAAGTCACCGCACCGGCGGCCTCGGACGTCAACCGCACATGTCCTTGGTCCACGACCATTCCGGCAGGAGTGAGGAACACCCGGTCGCGTCCCGCCCACGGTGCCTTCCAGAGCGCCAGCGCATCCGCCGCGCTCAAGAGCACAATCTGCCGTCGCGCGTGGTCGGCCGTCTCCAGCGTGATCGCCGCGCCACGTCCTGCCGGCACGTCCCGCACCAGCGTGCCGAACTCCTCAAACGTCACGCGCCCGGTCGCGTTGAGAATTTTCACTCTCGGGGCCAACGCGAACTCCGCCGCTCCGTCACTCGTCGCACCGAAGAAAATCGTGCGAACGCCGTCCTCTCCGTCGACCGCACAAATCGGCTGTGCCGTCGCATACGTGAGCATCGCGCCACCGAGGTCGAAATTGAACGGCCAGAAAAACGTCGAGTCCGCCGCGATCGTCACTGGGGCCGCCGGCACCAGCAGCGGCCGCGCGCCGGCCGGCTCGAGCCGGAACTGCACTCCGGTCTTCGGCGGCTGCGGCGCCAGTCTTTCATAATTATTAATAAATATATAGCCGGAGCGTCCATCCGATCGCACCGCCCAGCGCAGCGTCGTTCGATCCGTCGCGCCGTGCGGCCGGACTGCCGGGAGCGTCGTCGGCATGACCGCCAGCCGGTCGCCGAAATCCCGCAGGAAAAGATGCAGTTCGCGTTGCTGGTGATACGACGGCCGCTCCTGGCCGAAGGCACCGAGCGGGGCCTGGAAATCATAATTCTTTACCGGCAGGTCATTATAATTCGTCGACAGCGTGTCCTGCGCCTCCATCAGCGTCGTCTGCTTCCCGTCGGGGTTGATGCCGCCGTGATACATATAGTAACCCGGCAGGGTGCTTCCAGAGCCAATCTTGACGAGCGTCGTCGCCCGGATGTCCCGCGGGTCCACCAGGATTCGCCGATGGTAACTGCTCATCATTCCGCCGCCGATCTCGCACGTCAGATACGGATAGTTCGCGACATCCGACGCGTCCTTCGCCTCCCGCCGGCCCAGCATCTCGGTCGCGATCGCAGCATCCGTGCGAAGCCCCGCGAACCGGAATCCTTGCCAATAATTCCCGGGCATCGCCGTCACCTCACGGTCCCAGAAGCCCTCCGCATACACTCCATATAGCGGCAGGATCTCTCCCGCCGGCATCGGGGTCGTCAGCTCCGGCCAGCCCGTGCGAGTATAGAGCGGAACATCCAGCCCGGCCTCGCGCGCGATTTTTTTCAGCGCCAGCAGATACTCGGCCGGCCCGCGAAATTCGTTGTCCACCTGGATCCCCACCACCGGCCCGCCGTCCTTCCACAACTCGCCGCGGGCCTGCGCGGCGATCTGGCTATATAAAGCGCGCACCGCCTCGAGGAATTTCGGATCCGTGCTCCGCAGCTTCCAGTCCGTCCGTTGCACCGCCCATTCGGGAATGCCGCCGTTGCGCACCTCGCCATGACACCAAGGACCGCAGCGCACGATAACGCTGAGCCCCGCATCGCGGGCCGCCTCGAGAAACTGGTGGAGATCCCGCTGCCCCGACCAATCCCACGTTCCTTGGATTTCCTCGTGGTGAATCCAGAAGACATAGGTGGAGACAATATCGATGCCGCCCGCCTTCATCTTCAACAACTCACCTCGCCACTCCGCCGCGGGATAACGCGCGAAATGAAACTCGCCCATGACTGGCATCCAGGGGCGTCCATCGAGCAGCAGGCTCCGGCTATCCGCGGTAAGCACGCGCCCGTCGGGACGGCGCGAGGTGCCCATCTTGAAATCCGATGGCGCCGGCGGGGCAGCGATTGGAAGTTGCAGAGTATATAAATCTGCGGGCGACGCGCTCTCGGCCGCGGGCGCGGCCACGGCCTTGGCGGCCGCGAGACCACCGGCCGCGAGCAGGAGCGCCGCGGCGGCGAGGCCGCTCGCGAGGCACGGAGTCGGCCGGGCGGGCGAAGTATAGTGACGGCGCGAAGTATATATCATGGTGTGGCTGGTCCGGCCACCGTTTGGGCGGAGGCGATTTTCGGATTAAGATCCAGCTCCGGATGCCGCTCGTCGAGGATCGGCGCCGCGAGGCCGGCGAGGCGCGGTACGCGCGGCCCGACGAGATCAAACACCTGCACCTCATTCGTGCCGGCGCGCAGCCATGGGCCGGGTATATACATCGTCTGCGTTGGTCCGATGTTCCAAAAACGACCGAGACAGTGTCCGTTCACCCACACCACACCGAAGCCCCAATCCCGCACGTCGAGAAACGTGTCGGCGGGCTTCTCCACGTGAAACGTCCCGCGCCAGAACGCCGGGCCTTTCGCGGGCGTTTTTTTCCATGCGGATTTTTCCGCCGGCGGATGCTCCAGCGGAAAACTATATATATTCCATGACGCGAGCGGCTGCTCACCGGCGGGAGTCGTGAACTTCACCGGGCCGACCAGCCCTTTATGATCCTTTACCTCGGGGCCGAAGTTGATGCGGCCAAGCGCATAGATTAACAGGTCGAGCCGCGCCGGTTGGCTGCGCGCGGGAATGTCCAACCGATACTCGTGCTGGCGCCGGTCCATCACTCCGGCGGGGCGGCCGTCGACGAACACAAAAGCGAAATCGTGCACGCCCGCGAGCTCGAGTACGGCGGCGGGGCCGGCCGGGAGCGTCGTGCGATATATGATCGCGCCGCGCGGCTGGTCATAGCTCTCCATGGGACGCGGAGCCTGATCGGTGCGCGCCGCGGGCAGCACGGAGAACAGTGGCGCGGATTCCTCGAGGGTGAACGGCGGGATCGTCATTGCCGGGTTGGGAGCTGGCGGCGCCGGAATCGTTTCGCCGGGCAGCAGGTGCTTCGCCATCACCGCGCGCGTCGCGGCAAATTTCTCGCCGATGTTGCCCGACTCCCCGATCGGTGCGTCGTAATCGTAGCTGCTCGTATCCGGCTTGAATGGACGATCCGCGCCGGACCAGAGCCCAAACGTCGTGCCGCCGTGCGCCATATACATACTAAATGATCCGCCACGTGAGAGCATATATTCGAGATCGGCCATGAGCTGCGGCGTGTCACCGCGGTGATGCGACGCACCCCACGTGTCGAACCAGCCAGGATAGAACTCACCACACATCAGCGGCCCGATCGGCTGCGTCGCGCGCAACGCCGCGAACCCTGCCGCGGGATTCTTCCCAAAATTGACCACCTTGAACAGGCCAGCGGGCGCGGGGTCGGCGACCTGCTCGACGGGATTGCAGACGAACAGCGGGACCGTGAAGCCCGCGTCGTGTACGGCGGCGCGGATCGCGTCGAGATAAGCGACGTCCTTGCCGTAGGAACCATATTCGTTTTCCACCTGCACCATCAGGATGGGACCGCCGCGTGAAACCTGCAGCGGCGCGAGCACGCGGCCGACTTCGGCGAGCCACGCCTTGCTGGCCGCGATAAACTTCGGATCGCGGCTGCGCAACGAAATGGAGTCGTCCTTCAACAACCACCACGGCAGCCCGCCCATTTCCCATTCTGCACACGCGTACGGGCCCGGCCGCAGGATCACCCACAGCCCCTCCTCCTGGGCGATGCGGCAGAATTCCGCGGCGTCCGCCTGCCCGCTCCAAGTATATTTCCCCGGCTCCCACTCATGGAAATTCCAGAAAAGATACGCACACACGCTGTTCAACCCCATCGCCTTGATCAGCTGCAGGCGGTTTCTCCAATATTCCCGCGGGACCCGCGCGAAATGAATTTCGCCGCAACGAATCTGAAAGCGCTGGCCGTTGAGCAGAAAGTCCGTGTCGCCGATCGCAAACGTGCCCGGGCCGGCCGCCTTCATGGCGCTGGGAGCAGCCTCCGCCCGGCTTGCGCCCAGCAGCGCGACTGCCAGTGCCACCGCGGGAATCCACGATCGATGACGACGAGCGCGCGAGTATATGGCGCGATATATATAATTCATGGATTTGTCTTCAGGCGCAGGACGAGCAGGGATTGTGCGGGCAGCGCGCGCGAAAGGTCCGCGTCGCCACCAAGAATCGGCTCCGCCCGCGGGGCGACGCGGCTCGGTTCCTCGAATGTATTCTCGTCATCCGCCGAACCCGAGGTGAGCAGCCAGGCCTGCGCCACCCGGGCCGGCCCGCCACCGCCCGCGACGCCGATGCGCAAGCGCTGCACCTCGGCAGAGGGATTCGCCACAAACAAAACGATCTCCCCGGATTTCACGTCGCGGCCGCCCGCACTATATAGCGCAGCGGTGCGGCCGGCGGCCGCGGCCGTGCCACTGGATACTTCAGCGGCCCGGGGCGCCGAACCCACGCCCACCGGAGTCAGCGTTGCGGGCGGCGCCACGGGCTCGAGCGCGACCGGGAGTACGACGTCCGGGCGGTTCCGACTGAAGAGCGCCTGCACGTGATACGACGGCGTGCCGTAGACACGAGTGTTGTCGAACCATATAAGATCCGGGGCCCACTGCCACGCGCCGGCCTTCGCGAACAGCGGCGCATAGGAGGACATTGCGACGACGTCCGAATTGCGCAGCAGGCCCGTCATGAACGCCGCCTCCGCGACCGCCGCGCGCAATGTATTATGCTTCGCCTTCCCGTCGTGTGCGGCGAATTCCCCCGCGAAAATTTTCGGGCCCGCGCGGTCCTGATGATCGTACCGATGCGCGTTTTGCAGAAACCACTCCGGTGGCCGGTAATAATGCTCGTCCACAATATCCGCCGGCGTCCCATGCCGGAACTTTTCCCACGCGAGTTTCCAGCGTGGCTCGTCCACGCCGGGACCGGCCGTGGTCACGAGCGAGACTTCCGGGTACCTCTTTTTGAGCGCCGCCTGGAAAAGTTTATATCGATCGAAATATTGTTCGTCCCACTGCTCGTTGCCCACGCCCATCATCTTCAGATGGAACGGCGCCGGGTGCCCCATCGCCGCGCGCTTCGCGCCCCACGTCGTCGTGACGGCCCCGTTCGCGAACTCGACCAGGTCGAGGGCGTCTTGTATATAGGGCTCGAGCTGGTCGATCGGCACGAGCTGTTTGCTTTGATATTGGCAGGCCATCCCGCAGTTGAGAATCGGCACGGGCTCCGCGCCGAGGTCCTCGCAGAGTAGGAAATATTCATAAAAGCCGAGACCGTACGTCTGATAATATTGCGGCGCCTCCTGTCCGCGAATCGCATCCTGCCAGCGGTTAAAGTTTTCCGGTCGCTCCGCGATGTCGCCGATCGAGTCCTTCCATTGATAGCGATTCGGCAGATCGCGGCCCTCGACAATACAGCCGCCGGGAAAACGAACGAACGCGGGGTGCATCGCCTCCAGCATGCCGACGAGATCCGCGCGCAGCCCGTTGCGGCGATTTTTCCACGTATGCTCCGGGAAAAGCGAAACCATATCGAAATCCACCTGCCCCGGCTGCGAGAGCAGCAGTACCAGCCGGGCGTGCGTCGCCGTGGCGCTCGCCTCGAGCGTGGACTCCGCCGGCTGCCACGAACCGGCGCTCAGCGACAGCGTCGTCTTTCCGATCACGCGCCCAGTCTCGTCCTCGAGGGCGATCTCCACCGCGCCAGCGGTACCCGATGCGCCCCGCAGCCGCGCGCTCACTATATACTTTTCGCCACGCTGGACGGCGATGCCGCCGAAGCCCGAATTCGCGAGCCCAAAGCCGCGGCCGGGCACGCGCACGGTCACCCGCGCGTAATGCCGATTCTGCGGATTGAGCGGCTCCGCGGACAGCACAGCCACGTCGCCGTCACCGCCGCGGTTCACGACGCTCCAACTATAAAGCGACTCGGCATGTTCGAACGAGCGATTCTGCACCAGCTCGGCATAGAGGCCGCCGTCCGCGCCGTAGTTGATATCCTCGAAGAACACCCCGTGCAGCGTTGGACTCACGGCCGGGCCCTTCGCCGCGGCGTCCACCGTGATCTTCCAATCCGGCGCAGGCGCGTCCGCCGCGGACAGCGCGATCGGCAGTGCCAGCCCGTAGCCGGCGGCAGCGGCAGCCATCCGAAATATCGTTCTATATAACTTCATATAGGGTTTATCGCCGAGGTTTGCCGCGGTGCTCGGGCGGAAGTTCGCGGGCCCGGATTCATGGCCAATCGATCACGACCAGCGAAACGGCTTGGCGCGCCAGAGGAAATTGCAGTGTGCCCCCAGCGCTGGCGACGGCGAGGCGCGCGGGAGCGGCGGACAGCGGCGCGAGTTCGCCCGCCGCAGCGAGCTCGCTATATTGTTTCTCGTTCGGCGCACCGGGCGAACCCATGCGCTGCCACGCCGCGAACGCATTGCCATGGGTCTCGTCGATTTGATATTGCGTGACTCGCGCGCCCGAGGCGGCGCCCGCCGGAAGGTGCGCCAGCTGCAACGTCACCGCCGCCGCCGGCCCGGGCACATCGTCATCATGGTAGTGCCACACCAATATACTCAGGCGCCGCGGCTCGAGACTCGCGAGCGCCGCAACGTCCGGCTTCCCGCGCACACCGCTTTTCATAATGTCATCGAGCGGCACCTCCCCGGTGCTACGGGTTGCGAGCCGCTGCCCGCCCATGCGGCTGAAGAGGCGGAATACATTGAGCACCGGCAGCGCGAGGCCATTGGTCGAGAGCACCCGCTGCCCGGCGAAATACGGCTGGTCCTCGAACTCGAACGCCCACGTCAGCGCGCCGTCGAGATTCACGCCATGCCGCTCGGCGAGTTCATATTTCCGCGCGAACGCCGCTGCTGTATAGCTCGAATACATCGTGCCCGTGCGATACCCGAGCTGCGCGCCCTGGCACGCGGCACAGCCGTCGGGATCCGATTCGCCGATGACGATCGGCTTCGACTTCAACTCCGGGATCGCGGCGATCATCGCGAAACCGGTGTCGATCGTTTTCAGCTGCGCCGCCAACCCGAGGCGCACGTGGCCGTCTATATACTCGGGCGATCCCTTGGCGTGAAACGACACGAAATCGATCGGCGTGCCGGTCGCGCCGGTCGCGTAGTTTTTCCCGCGCACGCAATGTGCCAGAAAATCACGCATGAATTTTCCGCCGGAACCGGCGACGTCCGGGCCGCCGACGCGGGCGGTCGGGAGTGCGCGCCGGATCGCGTCGACGGCGTAGTCGTGCAGCTTCTGGAAATCCTCCGGGCTCCCTTTCCAATAGGAACCGTTCGCCTCGTTCCAAACCTCCCAATACCATTTTTCCACCTCGGCCGCGCCGTAGCGTTCCACGCAGTGTTTCGTCCACTGGTATACGAGCTCCGCCCATTTGATATAGTCCTTCGGCGGATAGGCCCAGCCGGTCTCGATCCGATCATATTTCAGCCCCGGCCGCCAGTCGTGCTGGTACGGCTCCGGATGCGTCGAGAGCGCCTCGGGCATGAAGCCCACTTGTACATACGGCCGCACGCCGCGCTCGCGATAGGTGTCGAAGAGATGATCCACGATCGTCCAATTATATATCGGCCGACCCTGCGCATCCTCGGTGTAGGCATTCGTGCTGCCCCATTTCAGCGCCGGCGTGCCATCGCCCGTGCACAGGAGATTATGCGTGCGAAAATATATAGCGTCGGGCCGCAGCCGGCCGAGCTCGCCCAGCAGCTGCCGGCCGTCCTTCATCGAACCATAGTTCGGCTCGTCCGCCCCGAAGAAGCGCCAGATCGGTGCGAGTTCGCCATGGACCGCCTCTGCGTCGACCTCGATCGTCACCGGAAATGCGGCGGCCGGTGCCGCTTCACCCGGCGCTGCGAGGGCCGCGGCTCCCCCGCAGTATATAAGCCACAATGCGACGCCGACGATGAGCCGGGGGGTGGGAGTCATCGCGCCGAAGCTGGCTTCGCAGCGAGGCCCGCGCAACGGCCAAGTCGGCACCCGGCTGCGAACTTCGACTGACAGTACGAGCCGCCGACTTCTAACGCTCGTGTATTCAGAAATTGAATACAGCTGGTGCCAACCGAGGCTCAGGGCGGCGAAAGGGGTCGGCCGCTTTATTGTTTTTTCTCGGGCACGACCACCGGCGTTCCGAGTTCGACGTGGCCGTTGCGCACGATGCGCGCCGAAGCGAGCTCCGGCTCCGCCATGGGCTTGCCGAGGAAGGGCGCGGACTGCATCAGCAGGGGCGACAAGGTTTCCGTCATCGACAGCCCGCGCGCATTCACGGTCATGCTCGTCCGCCAGATGAGTTTGCGACCTTCCCGCGTGAATCCATAGGCCGAGGCCACGAGATAATAGAGATCATCCTCGGTTTGGTCGCGGAGGTAGCGGGCTTTGTTCATCTGCTCCTGCGGGCCTTCGCCGAAGGTCGAGGTGCGCTCGAAATCCTGCGCGAACTTTTTTCCGCCGACGAGCACCGCGCGCTCAAGCATGTCCTCGTGCTCTTTCTCAGGAAAATTCGCAGCGGTCTCGCGGTCGAGTTTGCTGTGGGATCCCCAGAAGTATACAACGAGGAGCGTCGGCTGGTGCAGCGGGGGCTCCGCTCGTATATAGTGATTCTGGCTGAGCGAGAGCATCAGCGTTTTCTCGAGTTCCGCCGGCGAGGGGGACTTTTCTCCGGCGGGAATTTGACCGCGCGCCTGAAAGCCGCTGCTCTGAATCACATAGTAGGTCGGATTTGCGGCGGTCGGCAGCGGCAGGGTTTTTCCGAAATCGCTCATCTCCGTGATCACGGTCGTCTCCATGATGGGGTTCGCCTGAAAGGCCTTGGGCAAAAAGGAAAAGACAAAGTCCCCCGACTTCACCCGCGCCCCAGGCCCGGGCGGTCCGCTGTTCGGGGTTTGCGCGTTTGATATAGCCGGCGCGATCAGCCCGGCGAGCACCAGCAGTGCAGCGGAAGTTTTCATAGGGAAAAACCCAGCCTGTATACTATTTGACCAAAGCGTTTGTCCCCACCGCCGCCACCTCTCGCCCGCGGGCGGATAAAACCGAATTCAGCGGCGCCCCGGGCAAGGCGCGCAATCCAGCGACGACGAGCCGCGCGTTGATTTCCGCGCCTTCCGGCCCCGTGTGCGTGCTATCCTTGGGAAAAAGTTTTTTCACGGCGTGCTGCCCGCGACGCTCATATTCATCGGCGATCAGGTTCGTGAGATCGATAAAATAACATCCGTTCTCGCGGGCCAAGGTGGCCGCGAAGCCGCTCCAAGGGCCGTTCGCACGCTCAACGTGGCCCTCTTTCCATTCGTCGCGCGTGGTGATGGAAAGCACGATGGGCGTTGCACCCTTCGCCTTGGTTTCCGCGATCATTTTTCTCATATACCATCCGTAGGTGTGCACGGTCTCGTGCTTCTTGGTCAGCAGGTTGTCAATTTCCTCGGTCTCGTCGCCGAGCGAGCGGATCGAGCCCCGCGCCCTTGAGGCATCGTTGATTACCCCGGAATCGTTGTGTCCGAACTGGATCAGGACGAAGTCGCCCGGCTTCACCCCTGAGATCACCTTATCCCAGAGCCCCTCGGTTATATACGTCCGGCTGCTCCGGCCGCCGCGCGACCGATTTGCTATATTAATCTTGGCCAGATCGAAAAAAGCCGGCAACGGCACGCCCCAGCCGGTCGCCATCGGGCCGCCATTCGCCGCGGTTGAATCTCCGGCAATCCACAGGGTGGGCAGATTCGGATTGAGCACCTCCGGCGCGGCCGGTCGCGCCGGCTCCGCCGGAGGCGCCACGGTCGTGTCCACGGCGGCCACGACGGGAGTCCAGCCGGCGATAACCCCGGCCAGGCCGAGTAATATAGTATTCAGAAAACGGCGGCGGGACGAAAACATGGCCATGGATTGGTGCAACGAGAGTCGACGAACGCGCGGACATGCTATCTGACGCCGCCGGGAGCAGCGAGGTGACGCGCCGTGCCTCGGATTGTTGGCGCCGGCGTCCCGGCCGCGGCGAGCTGGATGCGGACCCCGGCCGTTACTTCACGGCGCCGTCCGCGTCGGTGTGACGTTCCAGTGTGTCGCGGAGGACGTAAGCCCGCACGCCCGAGCCCGGGAATATATCCGCGGGAAAGGTGCGCTGCCGGACCAGCTCGACATACACGCTTTCACCCTCGCGGGAGTTCAAGTCGTTCCCGGCGAGATATTGCAAACGCAGGTTCCGGTCGCGGTTGAGCTCCGCATGGGCGAGCCACGGTTTCAGCTCGGTGGCGCGCCCCGCGTAGGCGGACATCAGCGTGAATGACGAACCCAGGCCGACCTCCGACAACGAGTCGCGCACGCCGAGAAAATCCGGACGCTCGAGCCGCCGCTGGAGCGCATCGAGGTCGACGTGAAGCGGGCCGACCCGCCCGAACACGACCGTATCATAGCCCCGACCCTCGTCATCATTTCCCCACAACGTACCCTCGGGAAAAATGGAGAAAAACGTCGCCAGCTCGCTCTGCACCGCCGCCCGGCTGCTTTCGTAAAACGGCACCCACTGCGTGCAGATGCCGCCCGGGTTGAGGTGCTCGCGGCACAGCGTGAAATATTCCTGAGTATATAGCACCGCCGCACCCTTGACCCATGGGTGAATCGGGTCGGACGTGATTATATCAAATTTCTCGCGCGTCGTCGCGAGGTAATGCCGGGCGTCGTCGTTGACGATTTCCACGCGCGGGTCGTGCACGACGTTGTAATTCTCCAACTTGAACCAAGGAGCGACGAACCGCGGAATCATGGGCTCGATCTCGCAGATGACGATTCGCTGTATAGAGGGATACGGAACGAAGGATCCCGCGGTCACCCCCGCGCCGCAGCCGACCACGAGGACGCTGCGCGGGTTTTCGTGCAGCAGCGCCGGGAGATGCCCGAGCATGCGCTGCAGTCGCATGTCCTTCGCGAGGCTTGAGGCTTCCGTCTTGCCGCTGGTGTGAAAATAACGCGCCCCGTCGTCGGAGCGGGACACCGCCACGGAGGAATTTTTTCCCTCGCCGAGAAATAATATATTCTCCGCCTGCTCCGGCCAGAGGATTTCGCGGCCGTAAGCGACGAGCTGCCACGGAATCGCGGGCACCCGGACGATGGCGAACGCGCCAGCCGCGATGACGAGCGCGAGGACCGGCCAGCGCCAGCCATCGCTGCGCGCCCAAGCGATCAGTGCGGCCACGAGCGAGAGCAGGA
This sequence comes from uncultured Verrucomicrobiae bacterium, assembly GCA_963800005.1. Taxonomy (GTDB): domain Bacteria; phylum Verrucomicrobiota; class Verrucomicrobiia; order Opitutales; family Opitutaceae; genus CAWCZH01. The sequence continues at coordinate 509,924 of CAWCZH010000006.1, read as the reverse complement.
TGAGCAGCCGCTGGGCCTGCTGCGTGCCGATGGCTGGGACGAGCCACAGGCTCATGGCCAAGGCGCCGACGATGGCACCGAGGGTGTTCGCCGCATAGTTGCCAGCGACACGCCGCGCCGGGGAGCCGGCCGCGGGCCCGGTCGCCGCGAGTGCCAAAGGAAACGTCGCGCCCCAGAAAAGCGCCGGGACAAACACCGCGCACGCCGCCCGCGCGATATCCCAGCCGAACTTGACCAGTGGTCGCACCTCGGCCGTCTGCTCGATGTGCCAATACGGAAGCACGCGTGCGATCAAAGTCGCCGCCACTAATATCGCGAGCGCCTGCGCCGCCTGGCATCCACCGAGCGCAAGCAGCGGCCGCCGCACGTGCCCGGCGAGCCACGCGCCGGCGTGACCGCCCGCGCCCAGCCCAGCGAGAAAGACCGCGAGAATGATTGAAAAAGTATATACGGTCCCGCCGAGCATCAGCGACAGCAGCCGCGTCCAGATCACTTCGGCGCCCAGCGCCGCCGCTCCGGACAGCGCGAGCACCCACCACACCGCGGCCGCTCCACCCGCACCGGGAACCGCGTTTTCCACGGCCGCTCGCCGGTTGTCCGCGGGGCGCGAATATATATCAGTCGCGATCAGCCAGGCCCCGATCGCGGCGAACGCGTTGGCCGCAACGGCTGCCCCCGTGGCGATATATGAATCATGCAGCCGCAGGAGATAAAACCCGGCGAGCAGCGTCCCCGCGACAGCCCCGAGTGTATTCGCCCCATAAAAATATCCGACCCACACGACGCCGCGATCATCCGCTTCCATCGCATGCGCGATCACCGGGAGCGTCGCTCCCATGCAGAGCGTCGGAGGCAGCAGACACGTCGCACATAGCAACGCGCGCGCCGCCACGCCCGGCAGCGCGTGCCCCGCCCAGCCGATATATCCCCGCTCGAGCAGCGGCAGCGCGAGCAGCAGGAGAATTCCCGCCGCCGCGATTGCTATTTCGAGCGCGGCATAAAGACGCAGCGGCCGCCGGATCCGCGCGAGAAGCCGGGGCACGAGCAGGCTGCCCAGGCACATGCCACCCATGAATGTGCCGAGCAGGACAGCCAGCGACACCGCGCTCGAGCCGATGACCAGCTGCAGCATCTGGAACCAGACGATTTCATATATCAACGCCGCGCCGCCGCTCGCCACCCCGAGGACGAGCAGGAACGCCCGCCTTCCGCTGGAGAACCCGCGTGAGATCGTCAGGGGCGAAGCCGTGATCGAAGCGTCCGGCACCATCACGGAGGCGAAGCCGCGGGCTTGGCAGCGGGCGCGGCAGGATGACGCAGCGTCGCGAGAATTTCCCCGGTAACCGCGATCGCCGTCCCGTGGCGCATCCGCAGATTCGAACCCTCATCGGGAAACGAGAGCTGCGCCGTCACGTCCTCCCAATGCACGAGGTCGCGCGACCGCATCGCGCCGTAGTGCTTTTGTTGATACGCATCGAAATAGACTATATAAGAATCTCCCACCGCGAGCGCGGTCGGCCCCTCAACCCACAGCCCGGCTGGCGTGAACGGCGGCGACAAGGGTCCGAACGGTCCCTGCGGATCATCATTCTCCGCCCGCGCAATCTGCAGGTACTTCCGCGGCGGGCTGCGCGTCTCATCCTTGACCACTATATACAAATGCCCCAGCGCGCGCAGGAACGTCGCATCGATCACGCTGAAACCGGGATCATATAGCAGCTGCGTCGGCGTGAACGTTGCAAAGTCCTTCGTCGTCGTGCGATAAATCCGATGATTATACGCCGCCTCGGACGTGCCATCCGTCGCCGGAAAGCGGCCCGGGATCGTCGAGGACCAGAAAATTATATACTCGGCGCGCTTGCTGTCGTACGCCACCTCGGGCGCCCAGCAGTTCCGCACCTTCGGTTCCTGCGCCATCACCGGAATTTCCTTTTCCTCAGACCAGTGGATGAGATCCCGCGACGACGCGTAGCCGACGCCCTTCTCGGTCCAGCCAGACGTCCACACGAGGCGGAAAACGCCATCCGGCCCGAGCAGGACGCATGGGTCGCGCATCAATTTCGACTGGCCAACCTTCGGGGCGAGGTAGCTCGCGCCATTGTTCAGCTTGGTCCAATGATAACCGTCATCGCTCGCCGCGAGATGCAGGCCATCCTCGCCGTTCTTCGTGAAGTAGGTGAATATATATCCGCCGGTCGCCGGCGCGGCGCGACCCGCCGGCACGCCGCCGACCAATGCAAGCAGCAGCGTGGCACGGGTGAGCGAACGCGGGCAGCGGGACCACAACCCCAAACTCATGGGCGACCCTCGTCGCCGAGCGGGCGCTGGTTGGAAAACTGCGGGCTCGGAGGCACATCGAACGTCTCCACCGGATCCGGATGCGCAGGATCAAAAGCGTGAAAGTCTTTCACGATATGAGAAGCGATTCCGAGTTTGTCCTGCTGGATTCCCGTCACGATGCACTTTGCGAGTTCATAGCTCCCATAGTTATCGTGATGCGTGTTGTCCTGTCCAGCGAACGCCTTCCGCGAGTAGTCATGCCCCTTCGTCTCGAGCGCTATATAGAACGGCTGGCTCATCGCATTGAGGTCGATGAATGCCACCTTCAACTCGGCCGCAGCCTGCCGTGAGGCCTCGGCATATTCGGACAGCGACGGCACCAGCTTGCCGGCGTCATCGAAGTTCCGCCGCTCCATCGGAGATATAATAACCGGAATCCCGCCGCGCGCGCGCACCCCATCGACGTGTTTCTTGATCTCCGCTTTATAGGTCGTGAACGGACCACCCGTCCCCGCGGAGATTTGCTTTTGGTCGTTATGACCGAACTGCATCAAAAGATAATCCCCCGGTTTCATGACGCTGAGAATTTTATCCAGTCGGCGACGTCCGATCGAATCGCGATACGTCTCTCCCGACTCGCCATGATTCGCGATCGCGATGTCCGGCTGGAAAAACCGTGTCAACATCTGGCCCCAGCTGTTGAACGGCTCGGATGATTGATCGCACACGGTCGAATCGCCAATGAGAAATATAGTCGGCACCTGAACGCGCTCGATCTCGATCGCGCTCACGGCGGGGTGCGCGTTGTTGAATTCCAACGTGATGGCGTCGTCCCAACCCCATGCTTCCTTCGTGGTCTCGCGCGGTGCTTTCAGTTTCACTTCGCCCGCGGCGATGCCGTCGATCGCCGTGATGTGGGGCGTCCGGGTATTGACGATGAACGTGACCGTGGAAAATTTCCCGGCGGGCTCGGTGACTTTCTCAACCATGAGCCGCCGCAACTCGGCCTTGATCGTCGTCGTGGACGCGGCGAGCGGGTCGCCAAGTTTGACGCGAACGCGGTAATTCCCCTCGACGGGTACGCGCACCGTGAAAAAGAACGGCTTGTCACTGACGATCGCGCCGGCCTTGGCGTTGCCCACGGCGCGGAGGCTCGCATCCGGTTCAAATCCGAAGCCGCGGTCGTGATTATATAGTGTATCGGGTGCCACGGCGATTGCCCCGCCCCCCGCGGCGCCCGGGGCGAAATCGAATTTCCAGGAGTCTGGCGCGGCAGCTTGGGTGAGGCTGGCCGCAAACAGGCAGCCGAGAAAAAAGAGACGACGGGCGGGGAATGGCATGGGATTCAGGAGGGATAAAAGCAGTGCGACGGAAAACGGAAAAGAAAAACGCGACGCGCGAAACAATCAATCAGCCGCCCGACGCCCGCGGCCAGGGCAACCCGACGCACCGCGGCCGCGAGGGCATATATCTTTATATATATATATATATTGAGGAAAAAAGAAGCAGGTGGTCGCGTTGGGCCGGGCGGGAAGAGGTTGCAAGCGGATCTTTTGATCAATCCGCAGGACGCTTCGAAACGCCGTTGGTTGCCCGGCTTTGCGCGGGTGCGGATCGATGGCCGGACTCGCGTGGTTGAGGCGCACGCGGGCCGGAACGCAGGGCGTTCGCGGGGTTGCTCCAATAACTGCTCCGCCTCGTGAACCCGCGCCTGAATCGGCGGGCGGCGCGGGCCGGTTCACTTGGCATTGGGCTCGGGCTCACGCCCGCCGCGCGCACCGAGGTGGCGACACGCTGGAACTCCGGGGCAGCCTGGCCGGGCGCATCATCCGAATCGCCCAAGCCGAAGTGTCCTCGGCCTGAGCGCTGCCTGCCAGTGGCCAGTCCGCCGACCCGCCGCGAAACGCAGGTTGGGCGCGAGGCGGACGCGGGGCTGGTCAGCGCCGCCCGGCAACCTCCAGCCGAATATATACATATACCGGTCGGTTATGGATATATGTCATATCATCCACGCGGCAGACCGGGCCCGCCGCGTGATATATCTCATCGGTCATGCGCCCGCCGTCCGGCCGGATCAGGCCGGGCGGTCCTGGGAAAGCACGAGCAGGGAATACGGCCCGACGCCGGTGACGATATGCTGGAGGCATCCGTCGCGGGGCTCCACGATGGCCTCCACGTCTGGCGCGGGGTGATCGCCGAAATTCTCTGAGTAGATGCGGGCGTCACTGTTCAGCCGGACTTTCCAGAGGCCCGGTGCGGGCACTCCGATTTGATAATTGAGCACGGCCTCATGCGAGAGGTTGACCACCACGATGACGTCGTCACCCGGCCCACCCTCGCGCCAGCGATGGTAGCCGAGAATTTTTTGCAGGTGGTTCACATGGTGCGTCTCTATATACTGTCCCATCAGACCGGCCGTGCACCCGCCCCCGTTGCGCCGCAGCCGGATCAGGTCGCGATAGAACACGTGAACGCCCGCGTAGGTGCCCAGCTTTTCCCAATCGACCGGGATATCATCCCGGAACCATTGGTCCTCGAGAAACTCCTGGCCTTGGAAAAGCATCGGAATACCTGGCGCAGTCAGCGCAAGCGCTGCGCCGAGCGTGGAGCGCTTCTTGGCCGCGAAGCCGCCGGGCTCCGCGGGCGCGATCTCGGTCGTGACCCGAGCCTTCCCATTTGCGATCTCATCATGTGATTCGCTATATACTACGCGCCGGAACGCGTCGCCCGCGTAACAGTTCTTCAGCGCCGCGATCACGGTGTCGAGGTTCCGCTCCTCATCCTGCGGCGTGATTATTGTGGCACGCACGGGGTGCACGAACCCGGCATCCCATTGCGAATTGAAACCGGCACCACCCGCGCCTGTTTCCTTCACCAGCCATTCGTTATCCCGCAGATCCTCGGAAATCGTCAGTGCGCGCGGATGTGCGGCGTGGATCTCGTCGTTGATCCACTGCATGAGCCCCCAGCCTTCCTTCAGGTCATCACTGGGATCCCCGGGATTGCCCGTGCGGCTTCGAATATAGAGCACCATGTCCCACCGCAGGCCGTCGACCCCATAGTCGCGGATCCAGCTCAGCGCATTGTCGCGCAGGTACGTGCGGACCTCGCCGCGCCCATAATCCGGCCGCGTGTCGCCCCACGGCGTGGAGGACCGGTGATCATTGTAGAAATAGATACCGCCGAGGTTGTTCTCGCTCCAGCCGTCGAACTGCCACAGCGCGAGATCGCTCGGCCCGAGATGATTATATACAACATCGAGGATCACCGCGATGCCGTGTTCGTGGGCGGCCTTGACGAATGCGGACAGTCCCTCGGGGCCGCCGTACGCGCGCTCCACCGCGAACGGATGCGCGGGGTTATATCCCCAGGAATAATCACCCGCAAACTCGGCCACCGGCATGATCTCGACGGCATTGATCCCGAGATCGCGCAGATAGGGCAGCTTCTCAATCGCACCTTGGAAGGTCCCGGGCGTCTGCGGTTTCGTGTGAAACGTGCCGATATGCATTTCATATATCACCAGCGCGTCTTGCGTCGGCGGCTCGAACTTCGGGCCCGCATCCTCGCGCTTCGGCTGCCAGATGATTCCGTTCCCAATCGAGTTCACCACTTTCCGCACGCGGGGATCCGGGCGGGTGAACCGCGCCTCACCACGCCGGATGGAATAAAGATATTCCGCACCGGTCTCCGCGTCGGGGACGGCCGCGTACCACGTGCCTCCTTCTTCGCGGCGCATCGGGTTCGCCGCGGGATCCCATTTATTAAACGTGCCCACCACGGAAACCGCATCCGCATTCGGCGCCCACACGCGAAATGCCGTCCCCCGCGGGAGTGGGATGCAACCCATCCCTTCCACCGCGGCCGGCGCAGAGGCCTTTCGGCTGGACTTCGGGTGGGCCGCGGGGCGGCGCGAGCGGGAACTTACAGGCATGAAATGGAAAAAGTTATAGTGAAGTAATTTAAACCGGGGAATGGACCGGTCCCCGACGATTTGGTTGCGCGAGTTACAGAAGTCTCCACCGCAACCATCAACCGCAGCGCCCATGAAGCTGGCCGGCAGGCGCCCGCCCGTCATATATATATATACAGCAATATATCGCCGCACTCCGCGCTCGAGCACAGCGCAGCGCGGCAGCCATTGATGACGGAAGTTTGCATCACGGCATTTTCCGTGACGGACCGCTGGCCGGATTATCGGGCAACCGCCTGCCGCCGCGGTGCGCACTCCCGTTCAACTACACGCTGATCGGCACGCGGGTGGCGTCGAATTGATATATCGCCTTCGGGGCGTCCGCGGTTGGCGGATGCGGCACGACCTTCCAAAACCGGCTGATCGCCGTGTCCCAGTTGTCGAGAATCGACTGCGCATGCGGGCTGCCCGTGAGCCGCGCCTGCACGCCGATGAGCTGACGCAGCGAGGCGATCTCGTCCTCGTTGTTCAGGCGCTCCACGCCGACCATCTGCGGATTGATGCGCTCCGGCACGACGTTCCGCTCATCATATATGAAGGCGAGTCCGCCGCTCATGCCGGCGCCGAAGTTGCGGCCGATCCGGTTGAGGATCACCACCACGCCGCGCGTCATATATTCACACCCGTGGTCGCCGACGCCGTCCACGACCGCGGTCGCGCCGGAATTCCGCACCGCGAAACGCTCACCCGCCCACCCCGCTGCGAACAGGCTGCCGCCGGTCGCTCCATATAGGCAGGTGTTGCCGACTATACAGTTCGTGTGCCAAGTATATTTCTCGGTGGCGCGCGGGCGGATGATGATTTCGCCGCCGCTGATACCCTTGCCGACATAGTCGTTCGCCTCGCCATTTAGCGTCAGGCGGATGCCCTGCACGAGAAACGCGCCGAAGCTCTGGCCCGCGCTGCCCGTGAAAGTCAGATCGATCGTGCCCGGCGGGAGCGCGTGATTCCCATGCTGGTAGGCGATCTGCCCGGAGAGGTGCGTGCCGACGTCACGATTTATATTCGTGATCTTATAGCGCGCGACCAGCCGCGCGCTCTTGCCCAGGATGACATCGCGCGCCTCCTGCAGGATCGCCTCGTCGAGCGAGCCGTCGTTGCCGAAACGCTCGTTGCGGTCTCGGGTATGATAACGCTCCAGTTCCCCGGTCGGATCCGGGTTATGTAGAAGCGCACTCAGGTTGACGTGACGCGTCTTTGGCGTCGCGGGGTCGTCGATTTGCTCGAGCAACTCCGTGCGCCCGATGATCTCGTTCAACGACCGCGCCCCGAGTTTCGCGAGGTAACCGCGGACGTCCTCGGCGACGGCATTGAAATAGTTTATTATATTCTCGGGCTTGCCGCGGAATTTCGCGCGCAGGTCCTCCCGCTGGGTGGCGACGCCGACGGGACATGTATTAAGATGGCAGACGCGAAACATCGCGCATCCCGCGGCGATCAAGGCGGCGGTGCCGAAGTTAAATTCCTCCGCGCCGAGGATGGCCGCGACGACGATGTCGCGCCCGGTTTTCATCCCGCCGTCGGTGCGCAACACCACGCGGTTGCGCAATCCGTTCATCATGAGAACCTGATGGGCCTCGGCGACGCCGATCTCCCAGGCGGAGCCCGCATTCTTGATCGAAGCGAGAGGCGAGGCGCCCGTGCCGCCCTCGTGTCCTGAGACGAGGATGACATCCGCGTACGCTTTCGCGACGCCCGCGGCGACGGTGCCCACGCCCGACGAGGAGACGAGCTTCACACAAACTTTCGCGCGGGGGTTCACTTCCTTGAGATCGAAGATCAGCTGAGCCAGATCCTCGATCGAGTATATATCGTGATGGGGCGGCGGTGAAATCAACATGACGCCGGGCACGCTGAAGCGGAGTCGCGCGATAAGCGGCGACACCTTCGGCCCGGGCAGCTGGCCGCCCTCGCCAGGCTTCGCGCCCTGCGCCATTTTGATTTCGATTTCCTTCGCGTTGGCCAGGTACTCGGCGGTGACGCCGAAGCGGCCGGACGCGACCTGCTTGATCGCGCTATTCGCCGAATCGCCGTTGGGGCGAATGGAAAAACGCGCCGGGTCCTCGCCGCCCTCGCCGGAGTTGGATTTGCCGCCGATGCGATTCATCGCGACCGCGAGCGCCTCATGCGCCTCGGGTGAAAGCGCGCCGAGCGACATCCCCGCTGTAGTAAATCGTTTCCTTATATCCTCGGCGCCCTCGACCTCATCGATCGGCACCGCTGCGCGCACGCCGTAGCGAAGTCGCAGCAAGTCTTTGATGGCGAGCGGCTGGTGCTCGTCGGCTTGCGTTTTCCATCCGGCGAAATCGTCGGCGCTGCCGCTGCGGGTGAACTTGTTCATCGCGGCGACGATCTTCGGATTCCAGCCGTGGAATTCGCCCTCGCCCTTCTTGTTCACTCTATAATAACCCTCGTTCTGCAGCGCGGGCGCGCCAGACGCCTGGCCAACCTGATCGGGATCGGCCGAATCGATCGCGGGGAATGCGCGATCGTGGCGCACGAGAACTTCCTCGGCGAACTGGCGATAATCGAGGCCGCCGATCGGCGACGGCGTGCCGGTGAAACAGTCTTCCATCACCTTCGCGCTCAAGCCGAGCGCCTCGAACACCTGGCCGCCGCGATAGCTGAATAACGTACTGATGCCCATCTTCGCCATGATCTTGAGCAGCCCGGCGTCGATCGTGTTTTTATAATTCACGCGAGCCTGCTCCGCCGTGACCGGCTTCGAGGTCTTGCCCGTCGCCGCAAGCTCGGCCACGAGGTCCTGCGCCAGCCAGGGGTTGACGGCATTTGCGCCGAATCCGAGGAGCGTCGCTATATGATGCACGTCGCGTGCCTCGCCGGTCTCCGCCACCAGGTCGCAACGAAGCCGCAGTCCGCCCCGCACCAGCTGTTGATGCACCGCACCGACCGCGAGAAGCATCGGCACAGCCGCCTTCTCGCGGGAAACGCCGCGGTCGGAGATTAATATAACTTTCGCGTGGTTGGTCTCGACGGCGGCCTGCGCGCGCTGGGCCAAATCCTTGACCGCCTTTTCCAACGCCTCGGGGCCGGCGCTCGCGTCGAACAGGGCTGAGAGTCGAACCACGCGATTTTTCAAAAACGCTATATCAAACAGCGACGCCACCTCGCGGTCGCTCAGGATGGGCGATTCCAACTCGACGAGGCCGCTGCTCTCGGGGTTCTCCTCGAAGAGGCCGAGCCGGCCGCCGAGATACATTGTGAGCGACATCACGGTTTTCTCGCGGATCGAATCGATCGGCGGATTTGTGACCTGCGCGAAGAGCTGCTTGAAATATTGATAGAGCAACCGCGGACGGCGCGAGAGGATCGCGAGCGGTGTATCATCGCCCATCGAGCCCGTGGGCTCGAGTCCCTCGGCGAGGGGCGTCAATATCATTTCCTGCTCATCGAGATCGTAGCCGAACGCGATCTGGCTGGGCAACGAGGCCGGCGCGGACCCATCGACGGGTGCGATCGGTGCCGTCGCAGCTGCGAACTTGTGCAGGTTCGTCAGATGCTCCTCGCACCAGGCTTTATACTGCGGCTTCGCGGTCACCGCCTGCTTGATATCCTCATCGTGGAGGACGCGGTGATTCACGAGGTCGACCGCGATCATGCGGCCGGGACCCAGGCGGCTCGTCTGGATGACTTTCCCGGGGAAATCGAAGACGAGCCCCGCCTCGCTCGCCAGCATGATATATCCATCATCATATATCTTGTAGCGCGCGGGCCGCAGCCCATTGCGGTCGAGCGTGGCGCCGATCACGCGGCCATCGGTGAAGACCACCGCGGCCGGGCCGTCCCACGGCTCAATCATACAGGAATGATAACGGAAAAATGCGCGCGCCTCGGGCGAGAGGGACTTATCCTTTTCCCAGGCCATCGGCATCATCATCATCGCCGCCTGCAACGGATCCCGGCCGCCGAGCGTGATCAACTGGAGCGCGTTGTCGAACGACGCCGAGTCGCTCATATTCGGCTGCACAAGCGGCCGCAGGTCGGTGAAGCGCTCGCCCCACACGCCATGTGCCGTGCTGCGCTCGCGAGCCCGCATCAGGTTACGATTGCCGCGGATCGTATTGATCTCGCCATTGTGCGCCATCATCCGGAACGGATGCGCGAGGTGCCAGGTGGGAAATGTATTCGTCGAGTAGCGCTGGTGAAATATAGCAAACGCCGTCGTGAACTTCGGCGACTTCAGGTCGTGATAAAACTTCCGGATCTGCGAGGGCGTGAGCAGGCCCTTGTGCACGATCGTCCGCGAGGAGAAGGAACATATATAGAAGCCCTCGACCCCGGCCTCGAAGATTTTCCGCTCCGCCATTTTCTGGGCGAGGAATAGCTTCCGCTCGAACTCGTCGTCCGATATATCATCCTTTCGCGCCACGAGCGCCTGCACGATGACCGGCCTCGTTTCCAGCGCCTTCCGCCCGAGGCAGGAGTCGTCGGTCGGCACCTCGCGCCACGCGAGCCATGCGAGGCCCTCGGCCTTCACGCACTGCTCCACGATTTTCTTGCAGTGCGCCTGTGCATACTCGTCATCGCGCGGCAGGAATATCATTCCGACGCCGAGGTCCTCGTCGCGAAAAAGCTTCTTCTTTTTCTTGTCCAGGAACTCCCGGATCAGCGCGACCGGAATCTGAGTGAGGATGCCGGCGCCATCGCCGGTCACGGCATCGGCGTCGATCGCGCCGCGATGTGCGAGGGAGCGGAGGGCTGCGATTGCCTTGTCGACCACCTCGTGGCTCCGCTCGCCGGAAACCCGGGCAATGAAGCCCACGCCACAGGCGTCGTGTTCCTGGTCCGGATTATATAGCGGTGAAGGGATGATCTTGGGCATGGAGTTCAAGGGAAGGGTTGGCGGAACGAGCGCAGAAATCCGGACGCAAAAAAGGCCGCCTCGTTTTGCGAGAGCGGCCCGGGCATTGAAGCGGTGGTGCTCCCAGCGTCAGAAGAAACGGACGGTTTTCGTCGCCATTTTAGCATGCTCTTCATCCGAGCAACCGGCGTTCACCGGGGCGTCCACAGCGGCGTTGCTGGGTTTGACGAGATCGTTGCTGAGGAGATAATTTTCGACTTCCTCGCCGGATACGTCGGCGAGCATGACGCCGTCGATTTCCACGCAGGGAGAAAGAGGCTGGCCAGACTTCTGCACCATCTCCGCGTAGTTCGAGCGGTTGTTGATGATATCGATATCCTGGAAGGCCAGGCCGTACTTGCGCAGAATTGTACGGACACCATTGGACCAGCCGCAGGACGGTTTGAGGTAGGCTTTGATTTTCATGCTGCACTGAACATCGGCTCGAAGTAAGATGGCGCAAGGCTACGCCACCTTTTCCAGCAATCAAGGACGGTCTTTGACAAAATCTTGTCACGCCTAAACAGGTCGCGCGCCCGTCTCGGGAAGCGCCACGGCACCGCGCGCCAGCTCTCGGCGTTTCCGATTTACAATTCATCCCGGTTTCACGGGGAAAATCCCCTAGATATATTATATGGGCCGTGGCTGGGGCGCCGACCCGGGCCGCGAGCTCTATACTCCGGCGGCGGGCGGAAAATAGTCGCTGTATATATAAACCAAAACTCCTGATCTCGCGCGCGGGCGACCGGAGCCGACAAAAATCTCCCGGTTGTCGCGGGAAAATCACCCGGGGCCGGCGATTCGGCGATGCCGGCGGGCAAATTACGGGCGGGGCCCATGTCTCTCGTGCATGCATTCGGGAAATATACCGGCTTCGGGCGAAGCTCGTGGAGCAGATGTCGTGCTTGGCCGAAACTTTCCGCTAGCCGCGTTGCACCTGCCTCCCTATCACGAGCGCAATGAGAGTTCTCGTGACCGGCAGTGCCGGCTTCATCGGTTATCATGTGGCGCGACGCCTCGCCGAAACCACCCGCTGCACCGTGCTGGGTGTCGACGAAATTGGGGATTATTATGACCCCGCCCTGAAACGCGCCCGAGTGGCGGAGCTGGAGAAACTGGCGGACTTCCGCAGCGTCGAGATGGATTTCTCCGACGCGCCGAAATTCTCCACGCTGATGGCCGAATTTCGCCCCGATTACGTCGTCCACCTCGGCGCGCAGCCGGGCGTTCGCTATAGCGTCACGCACCCGGCTGCCTACGTGCGCTCAAATCTCGATGGTTTTGCGAGCGTGCTCGAAGCCTGCCGGCGCACGCCGCCGCGGCACCTGGTCTTCGCCTCGAGCAGCAGCGTCTACGGAGCCGCGGCCCGGGCGCCATTTAGCGAGGATGATAATACCGACTGTCCCTTGTCGTTCTATGGAGCCACCAAGAAGAGCAACGAGCTCATGGCCTATAGCTACGCGCACCTGCATGGGCTGAACGTGACGGGACTGCGCTTTTTCAGTGTCTATGGACCGTGGGGACGGCCCGACATGGCGCCCACGCTGTTCGCCCGCGCGATCTGCGAGGGAAAATCCGTGCCGCTTTTCAACGCGGGGAAAAACCTCCGCGACTTCACCTATGTCGGCGATATCGTGGACGGCGTTTTGAAAGTGCTGCTTTATCCACCGGCGGAACGCCCCACCCCGCCGTGCCGGATCTTCAACCTTGGTCACAACCGCCCGGTCGAGACGCTCCTGTTTGTCCAGATGCTGGAGAAGCTGCTCGGCAAATCGGCGCGTCTCGAGCTGCTGCCGGCCCAACCGGGCGACATGGTGGAGAACTGCGCGGATCTCACCCGCATCCAGGCAGCCGTCGGCTTCACGCCGCGCGTGCTCCTCGAGGATGGCCTCCGTGAGTTCGTGGACTGGTTTCGGATATATTATAAAGCAGCAATATAGTCGCGCTCGACCGGCCGCCCGCCGGTGAAGATCCGTCGCGCCTGCGTTATTTATCGGTCGTTCACCGGCCGCTCTTCCTTGCGGCCGGGCTGTTTCGCATTATAGTTCCCGCCGGGTTGAGTTCCCGGCGGCGAGACGCCTGGACTCGGTTTGCCGGCCCCACAATTATATGACGCAGGGCTTGCCACTCCTGCGCGCCCCGCTTCACGTATCCTCGCGCGATCGCCGCCGATTCCCGCTCCCCTTTATATCCGCCATGTCCAAAGCCGCTCCCGCCAAAACCGCCGCCGCCCCCGCCGTCACCACCAGCCACGCGCGCGACAAGAATATAGAACTCGCGCTCTCCTCCATCACGAAGCAATTCGGCGACGGCTCGATCATGCGTCTGGGCAGCAATCAGAAGATGAAGGTCGAGACCCTCTCGACCGGCTCGCTCGCCATCGACCTTGCCCTCGGCGTGGGCGGGCTGCCGAAAGGCCGCATCGTCGAGATATATGGTCCGGAGTCTTCCGGAAAAACGACGTTCTGTCTCAGCGTTATCGCCGAGGCGCAGAAAAAAGGCGGACTCGCCGCGTTCATCGACGTCGAACATGCGCTCGATCCCAAGTACGCCCGCGTCGTGGGGGTGAATCTCGACGACCTGCTTGTTTCCCAACCCGACAGCGGTGAGGACGCGCTCAACATCATGGAGACGCTCATCCGCTCGAACAGCATCGACGTCATCGTGCTCGACTCCGTGGCCGCCCTGATCACGAAAGCGGAACTCGATGGCCAGATGGGCGATATGACGATGGGCAGCCAGGCCCGCCTCATGTCGCAGGCGATGCGCCGCCTCACCGCGGTGGTCAGCAAGACGAATTGCGTCTGCATCTTTACGAATCAAATCCGCGAAAAAATCGGCGTGATGTTTGGCAGCCCCGAGACGACCTCCGGCGGTCGCGCGCTGAAATTTTTCTCGTCCGTCCGCATCGATATTCGCCGCAAGGACCAGATCAAGACGCCCGAGGGCAAGGTCATCGGCAATCGCACGAAGATCAAGATCGTCAAAAACAAGGTCGCGCCGCCGTTTACCGAGGTGGAATTCGACATCATGTATGACGAGGGCATTTCCCGCATGGGCTCGTTGATTGATCTCGGCATCGAGCAAAAGGTGCTCGAGAAAAAGGGCGCGTGGATCGCTTACGAGGGCGCGTTGGTCGGCCAGGGTCGCGACGCCGCCAAAGCTGCGCTCAAGGAGAAGCCGGAGCTCGCCGACAAAATTTCGAAGGCGATCCTCGACAAGGTCACGGTGGTCGGTGGCACCGTGGTCACCGGCGACGCCGAAGCCTGAGCCACCCCGCCGGGCCAACCCCGGCAGGGAAGGAGCCTTGTATTCAAAATCTGAATACAGGGCGCGGACTCCGCCTCAAGCGAGATTGAATCGGCGGCGCTAGCGCGCGTCCCCGACGCGAAACACCGCGAGGCTCGCGCGGATTATTTTCGTTTCACCGTTCTCCTGCCTCCCGAACCCGCCACCGCGCAGATGTATATATCGTTCGCGCGGGTGGGTCGGGCGCGCGCTGACCCCGGCGGCCGGCTCCGGCTCCTTGGCAACCCGGCGGGCTGCTTCCAACCTCTGTATATATGTATGCGTAGGCATATATAGTCCGGCCCGCGGTCGGATCCAAGGGCCGGCGTTATGTGATGGACGGGCGCCTCTCGGGAGTCGGCCGAGATCGCGCGGGTACCCGAGCGGGCCATCCGCAATCGAGCCGTACGTTGGTGTACGACATACACTAACGCACCATTCGGCGGGACGGACCTCTCCGGCGGCTCCCGCTCCTTGCCGGCGTTGCCGAGCCACCGCGCTCCTCGCCTCCCCTCGCCTGCCTGGTCCCCGGGCCGGTCGCACCGGTTCGCACCGCGACCTCACGCGCAGGGGAATCGCGTTTCGACGGCGGTTGCCGTCCTCAGGTGCTATATAAACATCTACCGGTGCGGGTGGCGCCGGTCGACACGGGCACGTCTCGCGCGGTCGGTTGATTTCGCTTGGCGTGACTTGACGCTCGCCGTTCCGTTTCCGGATGTCCCCCGCCCTCGACACCATCGCCGCACTCGCCACGCCGGGTGGCACCTCGGCGTTGGCGCTCATCCGGGTCAGTGGGAACGACTCGCGCGCGCTGGCGGAGGCGCTGCTCGGACAGGAGCCGACGCCGCGCGGGGCGCGGCATTTTGATTACCGCGATCTCCGCGGCGGGCTCGTGGATGACGTGATCGGGATTTTTTATGCGGGCCCGCGTTCATATACCGGCGAGGATTCCTTGGAAATCACCTGTCACGGGAATCCGCTGATCGTGCAAAAGCTGCTCGAGGACCTTTTCGCTCGGGGATGTCGCCCCGCCGCGCCTGGCGAGTTCACGCAGCGGGCGTTTCTCAATGGGCGGCTCGAATTGAGTCAGGCGGAAGCCGTGATGGACGTGATTTCCGCGCGCAGCGAGCGGGCCTTGGCCGCGGCGCACCAACAATTGCGCGGCTCGCTCGCCGTCCAGATGAACGCGCTGACCGACGGTCTCCTCGCGGTGCTCGCCCACGTCGAGGCCTATATAGACTTTCCCGACGAGGATTTGCCAGCGGAGGACCGCGCGGGCCTGGCGGAAGCGATGCGCGCTTTGCAGGCGGACACGGGCCGGCTGCTCGCGACCAGTCATTACGGTGCGCTGCTGCGGGATGGGATCAAGACCGTGATCCTCGGCGCACCGAATGCGGGGAAAAGCAGTATATTAAATCGCCTCGTGGGCCACGACCGTGCGCTGGTGAGCGCGGAGCCCGGGACGACGCGGGACTACCTCGAGGAGCGCGTCATGATGGGAGCCCACGGGCTGCGGCTGATCGACACCGCGGGCCTGAACCCGGCGCCCGGCACTCTCGAGGCTCGCGGCATCGAGAAAACGCACGAGCTCGCCGCGGCCGCGGACCTGCTTCTCTATATAGTCGACGGCTCGCAGCCTTTCGCGTGGGGCGAAACGCCGCTGCCGCGTATGCAAAAAAGCACTACAATTGTTGTGCTCAATAAATCGGACCTCACGCCTGGGACCGGTCCGGGCGCGTCTGGGATTCCTGCGGACTGGGTCGTGGTGCGGGTATCCGCGCTGACGGGTGATGGCTGGGGGGCGCTGCGCTCGGCGATCGTCGCGATGGCCGACCGATGGCAGATAGAAGCCGGCGCGGACGAAATCGCGATCAGCGCCCGGCATGCGGCAGCGTTGCAGGAAGCGCAGGCGTCGCTTTCGAGCGCCCGCGAAAAGCTCGACGCCAACGCGCCGGCCGAACTGCTGGCGAGTGATCTGCGCGGCGCTTTGGCCGCGTACGGCGAAATTTCGGGCAAGGTCGACAACGAGCGAATGCTCGATCAATTGTTCGCTTCGTTCTGCATCGGTAAGTAGTCGGGAGTCCCGGTCCGTGGCGCTCCCGCCCAAAGCCGTTTGCCGAATCATTCGGAACCACTTGCATAACAACGACAAACAATATGACGTCATCGTGTGCGGCGCCGGCCATGCTGGCGTCGAGGCGGCGTTGGCGGCGTCGCGGATGGGCGCCTCCACCCTACTCCTGACCGGAAATCTCGATACGGTGGCTCAGATGAGCTGCAACCCGGCGATCGGCGGTCAAGCCAAGGGACAGATCGTGCGAGAAATTGACGCGCTCGGTGGAGAGATGGCCATCAACACAGACGTCACGGGCATTCAGTTTCGTCTGCTCAACGAGTCCAAAGGTGCAGCCGTCCAGTCGCCCCGAGCCCAGTGCGATAAGAAGGCGTATCAGCTCCGGATGAAGCACACTTTGGAGCTCCAGCCGAACTTGGAGCTCTTTCAAGCCACGGTGACGGGACTGATCTTCAAAGCCGGTCGCGTCGTTGGGTGTCGGACCAATTTGGATCTGGAGTTCCTTGGAGCCACGGTGGTCGTCACGACCGGAACGTTCCTGCGTGGGCTCATGCACATTGGGCAGAATAAGAATGAAGGCGGTCGCCTGGGGGATTTTAGCGCGAAGACGCTTTCCGCGAGTTTTCTAGAAGCTGGCATTGAGTTGAGGCGGTTGAAGACGGGAACTCCGCCGCGGTTGCTCGGACGCAGCTTGGATTTGACGAAGATGCAGGAGCAACGCGGCGACACTGCGCCAACGCTGTTCGCGTTCCACGACACCCGGGATTCAGAGAATTTGTTCCACGTGGAACACACGGGCGAACGCCGTTTGGGCTGGGCCGCCAATTGTGAACAAGTTTCGTGCTGGATGACCTACACCACGCCGGAAACCGCCCAAATTGTTCGCGACAACCTCCATCTCTCGGCCATGTACAGCGGTGAGATTTCCGGCATCGGCCCTCGGTACTGCCCGAGTATCGAGGATAAATTCGTGCGATTTGCCGACAAGGCGCGGCACCTTCTTTTCCTTGAACCGGAGGGGCGAACGACGAACGAATTTTATGTGAATGGTTTGTCAACAAGTCTGCCGTTCGACGTTCAGGTCCGCCTCGTCCACTCTATTCCTGGTCTGGAAAACGCCCAAATTCTCCGCCCCGCGTACGCCGTGGAGTACGACTTCGCACCGCCAACCCAGCTGTTCCCGAGTCTGGAATCCCGGAAAGTAGAAAATCTTTTCTTCGCCGGTCAAATCAACGGGACCTCCGGTTACGAAGAGGCAGCGGGGCAGGGGCTTATTGCTGGCGTCAACGCGGTAAACAAGGTGAGGGGACAAGCGCCCCTCATCATCGGCCGCGACGAGGGTTATCTGGGAGTCTTGGTCGATGACCTAGTCACGAAGGGGACCAATGAACCCTACCGGATGTTTACCAGCCGCGCCGAATACCGCCTCCTTTTCAACCACGGAAGCGCCGAGCTGCGCCTGCGCGAACACGCGGTCGCTCATAAGCTACTCTCCTCGAGCCGCTTAGCTAAGATCGAGGACAAAGCCAAGCGCATCAACAAATGGTGCGACTTCTTCGCGAGCCAGCGGCTGGGCGGCATCACTTGGGGGGACGCCGTCCGCCGTCAAGCCACCGAGCCTGTCGCGCTCCCGCCCGACTTGCTCGCCGAGCCCGCGGCGATCCGGGACGAGGTTCTCTACCGCGTCAGGTACGACGGCTATTTGCGTCGGGAGGCTCGGCAGATCGAAAAAATGCGGCACGTCGAAAAGGTGAAGATCCCGCCTTCGTTCGATTTTCTCGCTCTTCGGGGTCTGCGCCGGGAAAGTGCGCTGAAACTCGCCGAGTTCAAGCCCTACACGCTGGGGCAGGCGAGCCGCATCAGCGGAGTGAACCCAGTGGACATCAACATCTTGCTTGTTGCGATCGCCGCAGGGCAGGGGCGTGATCCCGCTACTCCATGACCGACCCGTCGCCGCTGGTCGTTCCCGCGCCCGACCCCGCCCCCCGCGTGAACCCCGCCCGCACCGCCGAGTACCGCGAGCGCCGCCAGCGCGATCTCGCGAGCCTCGAATCGCTCCTCTCGGAGCGCCAAGGTGGGCCGGCGGAGTTTGTGCTCGAAGTGGGCTGCGGACACGGGCACTTCCTGACCGCTTTCGCGCGAGAAAGCAGGTCTAAGTCATTCGTCGGCATCGACATCTCGAAAGATCGTATTGTACGAGCCCGGCGAAAAGCGCGGCGGCTGCAATTGGATAACGTCGAGTTTCTGCTGGCGGACGCGGCGGATTTCCTCGCGACGTTGCCGGAGCGTTTCAGCTTCAGTGAGGTATTCGTTCTTTTCCCGGACCCGTGGCCCAAGCGTCGGCACCACAAAAATCGGCTGATTCAGCCCGCGTTTCTTCACGAGGTGGCACGTCGCATGCGGCCCGGAGCGAGGTTCTTTTTTAGGACCGACCATACAGAATACTTCGAGCAGGCGAGGGCGGTATTCCGGAACGACGACGCGTGGCAGGAATGCCCGGACCCGTGGCCCTTCGAGGAGTCCACCGTGTTTCAGGCCCGGGCAGAACGCATTCATTCGTTCGTGGTCCGGCGGACGGACTTCGTGCGGTAGCGCTTCGCCGGCCTCGGGAAGCGGACTGAATCGTTCGCCCCGGACTGGCAGAACTTTTCAGGGGTTGACGGAGGACGGTGCGTTCGCCTAGGTCCTTCCCTCCAAAACCTCCCAAAGCCCGGCGCCAATGTTGTCTCGAGTCACCACACCTGCGTTTCTTTTTCTCGCTGCCGCGACGACGCTCCCTGCTGGCGCCGCGGAATCGATCGGCATGTCGGCCGCTGCCGAACCGCTGTTTAAAGTGGGGCCGCTGCCGGTCACCAATAGTATGATCACGAGCTGGGTCGTCGCCGCCGTCATCATTATCTTGGTCCGGCTCGCGATCCGTCGGCCGAAGCTCGTGCCCACGCGCGGCCAAGCTTTCGTCGAAACGCTCGTCGAGGGCGTGCTCGACCTGATCACGCCAATCGTCGGCAAGCGCGTCGCAGCCCATACGTTCCCGCTGCTCGCTGCGCTGTTCACCTTTATTCTACTGCAGAACTGGAGCGGACTCTTCCCTGGCGTCGGCACCGTGTTCATGTTCGACCACAAGACGCGCGAGTGGATGGAATTTGTGCGGCCCGGCAATGCCGACCTCAATGGCACGCTCGCGCTGTCCACCGCGGCCACGCTCGGCTGGCTCTATTTCATCCTGCGCTACGCCGGCTTTCGTGCGGTCGTGAAGGATATATTCGGCAACAAGGCGAACCGCTCGGAAATCCCCGCCGTTATATACTTCCCGCTGTTCCTGCTGTTCTTCGCGGTCGGACTGATCGAGATCGTTTCCATCATGTTCCGCCCCGTGTCGCTTTCATTCCGGCTCTTCGGCAATGTCTTCGGTGGTGAAAACCTGCTCCATGCCATGTCCGGCATTCAGAAATGGGGCCTTCCGATTCCCTTCTATTTCCTCGAGCTCCTGATCGGCTTCGTTCAGGCCCTCGTCTTCACGCTGCTGGTCAGTGTATATATCGGGCTGATCTGCAATCACGGCGACGACGACCATGGCCACGCTGACGAAGCCGCGGCCCCGCACTAGGGCCCGGACCTCTATATACTTTTCCGCCGGGACCGTGCCTCGCGCGCGGGCGGCGGCACCACAACCAACGAAATAAACATCATGATCCAAGTCATCGCAGAAATCACCGGCAGCTTCCATGCAGCCTTCGGTTGCTTCGCAGCCGCCATCGGCGTCGGTCTCGTCGGCGCCAAAGCCGTCGAGAGCGTCGGCCGCAACCCGGACGCTTCCGGCAAAATCCTCGTTCAGTCCATCATCGGCATGGCTCTCGCCGAAGCCGTTGCGTTCTACTCGATCTTCCTGGTTAAATAACCCCTCGTCTGCGCCGGTGTGAAATCGCACCGGCGCAGCCTTTTTGCCCGCCATGATTTTTTCCCTGCTCCCGCTCGCGCAGGCCGCCGCCCCGGCGGCCGAGGTCGCGCCTTCTGCCGTCACCCGGATCGTGCAGGACTTCGGCCTGAACTGGCCCGCCTTCCTGGCGCAGCTCCTGAGCTTCACGATCGTCGCCTTCCTGCTCTGGCGCTTCGCGTTCAAACCGGTCCTGGCGACCATTGACGAGCGGCAGCGCAAGATTGCCTCAGGGCTTGACTACGCCGAGCAGATGAAGGTCCAGCTCGCGTCCACCCAGGCGCAGACCGACGCCGCCCTCCGCGCCGCGCAACAAAAGGCGCAGGCCATCGTCGCCGAGACCCAGAAAGCGACCAAGGAGTTTGCTGAGAAACAACAGCAGGAGGCGATCGACCAGGCTGCCCAGATTTTGACCAAGGCCCAGCAGGCCATCGAGCTCGAGAAACGAAAGATGCTCGCCGAGGCCCGCACCGAAATCGCCCGCCTCGTCGTCGCCACCACCCAGCGCGTGCTGGCCACGCAGCTGACCGAAGCGGACCGCGCCCGCTATAATGATGCCGCCGCCAGAGAACTGAGCGGCGTCTGAACCCGGGACTCATCGATCTCCCGCGTAGCATATAAGTATATATTGATATATATTCGATCCCGCCGGCCTCGCCCTCGCATCCCGCTCCTCGTAATATAATCCCGGCGACCCGCGACCGTTTCCCTTTCCTGATCCATGGCCTCCTCCGCCAAGAAAACCTCCCAGACCGCCCGCCAGTTCCTGCAGCTCTGCCTCCAGGACGGGCGCATCGATCCGACGCTGGTCGGTGGCGTGCTGGAATATTGGGAGAAGCATCCGCCGGCGCATCCGATCGCCGTCCTCAAGGCCTTTCATCGACTCGTGGCCATTGAGCTCGCGAAGAGCGAGGCGCTGGTCGAGCACGCCGGCGGCGTAGGCCCCGGCGCGGTCGCCGCGATCGCCGCGGCCATGAGCCGGAAATATAACCGGCCAATTACCGCCAGCGAACAGAGCAACCCCGCGCTGCTCGCCGGTCTGCGCATCCGCGTCGGCGACGACATCTATGAATCGTCGCTCGCCGGCCAGCTCGCCGCGCTCGGCGCGGCCGTCTGACGCTATATTAATTTATATAATTTACCCGACCCCACCTCTATCTTACTGTATGAGCACCGTCCTCGACCAAATCGAACAGCAGATCGCCAAGCTCTCCAGCAAGGCGGTCAAGAAGAACACCGGCACCGTCCGCACCGTCGCCGACGCCGTCGCCAAACTCGACGGCCTCTCGGACGTTATGTATAACGAGATGGTGCAGTTCCCGGGCGGCGCGATCGGCATCGCGCTGAACCTCGAGGAGGACGAGGTCGGCTGCGTCATCCTCGGCGACGTTTCCCAGATCAAGGAAGGCGACGAAGTCTCCACGACGGGAAAACTCCTCTCTGTGCCCGTAGGTCGTGCGCTGCTTGGCCGCGCGGTCGACGCGCTCGGCCAGCCCTTGGACGGCAAGGGCCCGATCGGCGCTACGGAATTCTATCCCGTCGAGCGCATCGCTCCCGGCATCATCTCCCGCAAATCCGTTTCGCAGCCGCTCTTCACCGGAATCATGGCAATCGATTCCATGATTCCGATCGGCCGCGGGCAGCGCGAGCTGATCATCGGCGACCGCGGCACCGGCAAGACGACCATCACGATCGATACGATCATCAACCAGGCGAAGATCAATAAAGTCGGTCTCGCCTCGGGTGACCCGAAGTTTCGTCCGGTATATTCAGTCTACGTCGCGATCGGCCAGAAAAACTCCAATATCGTCCGCACGATTGGCGCGCTCGAGGCCGCCGGTGCGCTCGAGTTCACCATCATCGTCGCCGCAGCCGCCTCGGACAACGCGGCCAACCAATATATAGCGCCGTATTCCGGCGCCGCGATGGGCGAGTGGTTCATGGAAAATGGCATGGACGCGCTCATCGTATATGATGATCTCTCCAAGCACGCCGTCGCCTACCGCCAGATTTCGCTTATATTAAAGCGTCCCTCGGGCCGCGAAGCCTATCCGGGCGATGTGTTTTATCTGCACTCCCGTCTGCTCGAGCGCGCCGCGCGCCTCGAGGGCAAGGGTTCGCTCACGGCGCTGCCGATCATCGAGACGCTCGCGGGTGACGTTTCGGCCTATATACCGACGAACGTGATCTCGATCACGGACGGACAGATCTTCCTCGAGACGGACCTTTTCAATCAGGGCATCCGGCCCGCCGTCTCGGTGGGACTTTCCGTTTCACGCGTGGGATCCGCCGCGCAAATCAAGGCGACGAAACAGGTCGGCGGCAAACTGAAGGGCGAACTCGCCCAATTCCGCGAGCTCGCCGCATTCGCGCAATTCGGTTCCGACCTCGACGCGAAAACGAAAGCGCAGCTCGAGCGCGGTTCCCGCATCGTCGAACTCTTCAAGCAACCCGCCTTCAGCCCTCTTCCAATCGAGGTGCAGGTCGCGGTGCTCTTCGCAATGCAACGTGGTTTGTTCGACAGCATCGACACGAAGAAAGTGGTGCCCGCCGCGGCGTCCCTGAAGGAGTTCTTTACGACCCGCCAGGATGCTTTGCTGACCGAGATTCGCACCAAGGCCGCCCTCGACAAGGACCTCGAAGCCAAGCTTCAGGCCGCGGTGGACGCGTGGAAGTCCAGCTACAGCGCCGCCTAACCTATATTAATTAATATATAGGCTGCGCCGACCGTCCTCCGGTCGGCGCGGCGTTCGAACTCCTTTATTAAATGGCCTCCACGCGCGATATCCGCCGCCGCATCAAGTCGGTCAAGAACACCCGCCAGATCACGAAGGCGATGGAGTTGGTCGCAGCCTCGAAGATGAAAAAGGCGCAACAGGCCGCGCTCGCGAGCCGCCCGTACGCGCAGCTGATGGCTGACATGCTCGCGTCGCTTTCCGTGCAGGTCGAGGAATCGTCGCACGCGTTTCTCGCGGAACGCCCCGTGCGCACGCGCGGCATTCTTCTCATCTCGACGGACAAGGGGCTGTGCGGCCCGCTCAACGCAAATCTGTTCCGGCTCCTCGGCGAGGTGAAAACTCCGGCGAAATTTTATGTCGTCGGCCGGAAGGGCGCGCAGTACCTCGGACGCACCAAGCGAGATCTCGTCGCCGACTATACAGTGACGGACCGCGCGACTTTTTCCGAGGTGAAGCCGATCGCGCAGCACATGATCAAGGATTTCGTCGCGGGCACGATTGATACCATCGAGGTGGTGTACCCGCGCTATAAGAACACGCTCGTCCAGGAAGCGCTGCTCCGGCCGCTGCTTCCGCTCGGCAGCGTGCGCGAGTTCCTGCACACGCTCCGGACCGAGAATTCCCTCGGCGCCACGCCGCGCGCGACCGGCACCGACGAGCGCGAGATGACCTTCGAGCCCGATGCGCGCCAGGTGCTCGAGGCACTGCTCCCGTACTATATCAATCGCTATATATACCAGCTGGTGCTTTCCGCCAAGGCCTCCGAGCACAGCGCCCGCATGGTCGCGATGAAGACCGCCAAGGACAACGCCACCAAAATCCTCGGCGAGCTGACGCTCGAATATAACAAGGCACGCCAGGCCGCCATCACCCAGGAAATCCTCGAAATCGCCGCGTCCGCGTTCAGCGCCTCCTGACCGGCGATATATTATTCCTTCCAATTTTCATATTACGCGTTTTTGACCCCGTCACCATGAGCAACACCGGCAAAATTGTCCAAGTCATCGGTCCCGTTGTGGACGTCCAGTTCGCGGAGGATGCGATCCCGCCGATCTACCAGGCGCTGACCATCGATTTCTCCGTCGCCGGAAAGCAGGAGCATCTCACGCTCGAGGTGCAGCAGCATCTCGGCGCCGGCCTCGCCCGCACCATCGCGATGTCCTCTTCCGAGGGACTGAAGCGCGGGATGCCGGTGCTCGACACCGGTGCTCCGATCTCCGTGCCCGTGGGCAATGGCGTTCTTGGTCGCATCTTCGACGTCACCGGCACGCCGGTGGACGGCCGCGGACCGGTCCCGTTCGAGAAGAAATATCCCATTCACCGTCCGGCTCCGGCGCTGGCGGACCAGGACACGAAAGCGCAAATCCTCGAGACCGGCATCAAAGTCATCGACCTGATCTGTCCCTTTATCAAGGGCGGCAAGGCCGGCGCGTTCGGTGGCGCAGGCGTTGGCAAGACGGTCGTCATCCTTGAACTGATTAATAATATAGCGAAGGCGCACGGCGGTTATTCCGTGTTCGCCGGGGTGGGGGAGCGTTCGCGCGAAGGCAATGACCTCTATCACGAAATGTCCGAGGCGGGCGTCATCGACCAAAAGGATCTCAGCAAATCGAAAGTCGCGCTCGTATATGGTCAGATGAACGAGCCGCCGGGGGCTCGTATGCGCGTGGCGCTCTCGGCGCTCGCGATGACGGAATATTTCCGCGACGAGAAGAACCAGGACGTGCTCCTGTTCATCGATAATATATTCCGCTTCTCGCAGGCCGGCTCCGAGGTGTCCGCGTTGCTCGGCCGTTCGCCCTCGGCGGTCGGTTACCAGCCGACGCTCGCCGGTGAAATGGGTACACTCCAAGAGCGGATCACGTCGACCAAGAAGGGCTCGATCACCTCGGTGCAAGCCGTGTATGTGCCCGCGGACGATCTCACCGACCCGGCTCCGGCCAACACGTTTGCGCACTTGGACTCGACGATCGTGCTCGAGCGCTCCATCGCCGAGCTCGGAATATATCCCGCGGTCGATCCCCTGGCGTCCGTTTCGAAGGCGCTCGATCCGACCATCGTGGGCGAGGAACACTATCGCGTCACCCGCGAGCTGCAGCGCGTGCTCCAGCGCTACAAGGATCTGCAAGATATCATCGCGATTCTCGGCCTCGACGAACTCTCCCCCGAGGACAAGCAGACCGTCTACCGCGCGCGCAAAATCCAGCGTTTCCTGTCGCAGCCGTTCTCGGTCGCCGAGGTTTTCACCGGCGCCCCCGGCAAATACGTGCCCGTCAAGGACACCGTCCGCGGGTTCCAGATGATCCTCAACGGCGAGTTGGACAGCGTGCCTGAGGGCGATTTCTATATGAAGGGCGGCATCGACGAGGTCATCGCTGCCGGCAAGAAGTAACGATAGTTCATATTTAATACCTATTAAATATACTGGATCATATTTCGCCTGACCGTATATAGTCTCCCACCACCCGGACAACTGCCATGGCCCTGACCCTCGAGATCGTCACCCCGGAGTCCCGCGTCTATTCGGACGCGGTCGATAGCGTCGTCATCCCGACGACTTCGGGTGAGATTGGCATCCTGCCCGGACATATACCGCTGCTCACGATGGTTGCGTATGGCGAGCTCCGGGTCCGCAAAGGCACGGCGGTGCAATCCCTCGCCGTCGGTGGTGGATTCGCGCAGGTGTCCGGCGACAAGGTTTCGATTCTCGCCGAGCGGGCGATCTCGGCCGAAAAGATTGATGAGGGCGCGGTCGAGGCCGCGATGCAGCGCGCGCAGGCGACACTCAAGGAAACCGCCCATCTCGATCCCAACGAGTTCGAGCATTTGCAGGGCATGCTGCGCTTCGCCGGCACCCAGCTCGCGCTCAAGCGTCGCCGGTGATCGTCGGCCGCCCGCGCGGCGCCCGCGGCTCGCGCGCGATATAGTCCGGCCGGCGGCGTATATACTTCTCCGGTTCGGACTGGGCCGGGCCGGGAACTCTCCCCGGCTGCGTTTCACGGGAGCTGCCGTTCGCGTCGGTTTTTCGAGCGCCAAGCGCGGGCCACGAGCCACGGCCATTTACCTCCGTTTTCGCGGAGACGGAGATATTTCGCGTGTTCCGCCTTGAAACTGAGTCTCATTACGGCACGATGCTGGGTCCATGCCGCCGCTGCCACAATCCGCACGCCTGCCGCTCTGCCAAATGGCAGCGGGCTCGACCGGACGAGTTCAGGCACTGCTCGGCGATGCTGACTTTTGCCAGCGCGTGCGGGAAATGGGCTTCGGAGAATCGAGTTACGTCACAAAAGTGTCCGGCTCATCGACGATCCTCTGCCAAGTCAACGGCACCCGCCTTGCCCTCAGTCACGCGGCCGCCGAAAAAATTCTCGTCGAGCCGATCGGCGGCCCCGCGTCCCGGGCCCGCTGAACCGGATAAGGTCCGCCATGGAGCCTTCCCGGATCAGCCTGTCGCTGCTGCCCGTCGGCCACCGAGCCATTGTGCGAGATCTGCCGTCCGGAAGTGCCGGCGGCGTACGTTTGCGCGAGATGGGACTTCTCGTCGGCACGCCCGTGACGCTCGTGCGCGCGGCGCCCCTCGGAGACCCGCTTGAAATCAAAGTCCGCGGCTATCACCTGACTCTTCGAAAGAGCGACGCGGAAAGTATATACGTCGAACCGATCGCCTGACGTCCCGCCATGCCTGTCGCGCTGCCCAGTCATATATCTTCGCGCCCAACTCCCGGGTCCACGCGACAGCCGGTATACGCTCTCGTCGGAAACCCCAACTGCGGCAAGAGCACCCTCTTCAACGCGCTCACCGGGCTGAAGCAGAAGGTCGGAAATTACCCGGGCGTCACCGTCGAAAAGAAAATCGGCACGGCCTATTCCCAGCATGGCCAGCCGATCACGATCATCGATCTGCCAGGCGCCTACTCGCTGGCGGCACGGTCGCCCGATGAAGCAGTGACCCGCGACGTGCTTCTGGGCCGTCGGGCCGACACCGCCCAGCCCGACCGCATCCTCTGCATCGTCGACGCGACCAACCTGGAGCGGAATCTATATCTCGTTCACCAGATCCTCGACCTGGGTCGGCCCGTGATCTTCGTTCTCAATATGATGGACCTCGCAGCTCGCGCGGGACTCGATGTGCGCGCCGCACGCTTGGAAAAGGAACTCGGGGTCCCGGTGATCGCGTGCGAAGCCGTGAACGGACGCGGCCTCGTCGAGCTGAAGCTGGCGATGAGCCGGCACGACCTGCCGCTCTCGCGACACGCGTGGGATATTCCCGCGGCAATCGCCCCCGCGGTTTCCGAGCTGCAGGCCTCGCTCACGCAACACGGAGGCAAATCACCGCTGATCGCGCGCGCCGAAGCGCTGCTGCTCCTCACCGACCAGGATAGCGTTCGCGTGGCGGGTTCGCGGCCGCTCGATCCGCGCACCTCGGAAATTCTGGCCGGCTGGCAAAAAAAGTGGGCCGGCGAGGGCACCGACTGGGCCGGCACGCTCGTCACCTCGCGCTACGACGCGATCGGAAAGCTGGCGGCCGAAACTGTGCGCTCGACGGGGAACGTCGGGAGCACCGTGTCCGACAAGATCGACGCCGTCGTAACCCATCCGGTCTGGGGTTGGCTCATATTGGCCGCGGTGATGACGCTCCTTTTTGTGAGTATCTTCACGCTCGCGCAGGGCCCGATGGACTGGATCGATGACCGGACGGCGGCCCTGGCGAATTGGGTGAAGAGTATCATGCCCGAAGGCGATTTTCGCAACCTCCTGACGGATGGAGCGATCGCGGGCGTCGGTGGCATTATAAACTTTCTGCCCCAGATCCTTATCTTATTCTTCTTTATCGGCTTGCTGGAAAGCACCGGCTATATGGCACGAGCAGCCTTTATCATGGACCGGCTGATGAGCCGCGTCGGCCTGAATGGGAAAAGTTTTATCCCACTTCTCAGCTCCTATGCCTGTGCGATTCCGGGCATCATGGCCACGCGCACGATCGAGAATCCCAAGGACCGGCTGGTCACTATATTAGTTGCGCCATTGATGAGCTGTTCCGCGCGGCTGCCGGTATATTTATTGATGATCGCGGCGCTGTTGCCCAATAATCGCGTCTCACTGTTTGCGAAGGTCGGCATCATGTTATTGATGTACCTACTCGGCACGGTGGGAGCGTTCGGCTTTGCCTGGCTGTTTAAACGGACTCTATTAAAGGGTGCTCCGCCTTTACTAATCATGGAGCTGCCGCCCTATCGGCTGCCGGGCGTGCGCGATGTCCTTTTGCACATGCTGGAACGAGCGGGGATTTTCCTGAAGCGCGCGGGCACGGTGATTCTCGGCATTAGTATTGTTCTCTGGTTTCTCGCGGCTTATCCGAAGGCCCCGGCCGGCACCACGCCGGCCCAGCAGCTCGCGCAAAGTTTCGCCGGCCGCGCGGGTCACGCGCTGGAACCCGTGATTCGCCCGCTCGGCTTCGACTGGCAGATCGGCATCGGCCTGATCAGCTCGTTCGCAGCTCGCGAGGTTTTCGTTTCCACGATGAGCGTGGTATTCAACGCCGAAAGCTCGGACGAGAACACGGAGCCGCTGCGACTCGCCATGGCGAAAGCGCGCTGGCCCGACGGCCGCATTTTATTCACCCCGCTAGTCTGTATCACGTTGATGATCTTTTACGTCTTCGCGATGCAATGCATGAGCACGATCGCCGTGGTGCGCCGCGAGACCAACTCGTGGCGCTGGCCGATTTTTCAAACGGTTTATATGACTGGCACAGCGTGGATTTTAAGCTTCATTGTTTTCCAGACCGGCCGGCTGCTCGGTTTATAAAATGTCCGCCTCGCTCCAGACTCCTCTCGCCCTCGCGGTCGTCGCTCTGGCATTAATATATCTCCTGTGGCGGAATTTTGGGCGGAAGAAGAAGCCGGGCTGCGGCGGCGACTGCGGCTGTCCGGCTAATGAATTCAAGGCCCAGCTCCCGCATCGCGGGCCCGGCGGCTCGTCAAACTAGCCCGACGTCTGCCGCACCGCCTCGACGATGTGGCCTCGACTGTTGCCTATATGAAGGTGGCTTCGCCGCGACAGATGGCTAAATTTTTCCGGGGGAAATATAATATGCTTATATACACGAGATGAATGCCGCCGGTCCGGTGCTTTGTTTCGGTGAAATCCTGTGGGATATACTTCCCCAGGGAGCGTTTCCGGGCGGCGCGCCGTTCAACGTCGCATATCATCTCCATCGGCTCGGCGTGCCCGTCCTCCCGGTCTCGGCGGTCGGACGCGACGCGGGCGGCAGCGAACTGCTGCGCCGCCTGAATGCGTGGGGCATCTCGACGGAGGCCGTCGCCCTCGATCCCTCGGCGCCGACCGGAACCGTCACAGCGACGCTCGGCCCCGCCGGCGATGCGCATTATGAAATCGCCACCGAGGTGGCTTGGGATCACCTGCCGGTCGACGCGGTGCGGAGCGACGTGGTCCGGCACGCTGCTGGATTAGTCTACGGCTCGCTCGCGCTTCGCTCGAAGGAAAACCGCGAGGCATTGAGCCGCCTGGAAGACGAGCTTCCGCTGAAGGCGTGGCGGATTTTTGATATCAACTTGCGCGCTCCGTTTGATGACCTGGACGTCGTGCGGAAATATGCACCGCTCGCCCGCGTGTTGAAGATGAACGCCACCGAGGCCGCGCGCCTCGCGACGGGTGAATCTCCGTTGCGCGCGACGGAAGAAACGTACGCCCGCCGCCTGGCCAACGAATTCGGCACCGAGTATATATGTATCACCGCCGCCGAACGTGGGGCCGGGCTGCTCCATCACGGTCACTGGACTTGGTCCGCCGGACCGGCGGTGCGGGTCGTGGACACGATCGGTGCGGGCGATGCGTTTCTCGCCGCACTAATTTGTGGGCTGCTCGGCGGCAGGAGCGACGCTGCGATTCTCGAGGGAGCAACGAAACTCGGCGGTTGGGTCGCGAGTCACGCGGGTGCCACGCCGGAATATGATGCCACGACGCCGGTTCAGGACTTGGTTTGAACGCGCACCTCGCTCATCAGTCCTATATAGTTTCCGTCCGGGTCGCGCACCATCGCAATCCAGAGCTCATGGTCGGGCATCCGCGCGGTGAGTCGCGGCGCCTCCGCCGCAACCGCGCCTCGAGCCACGATCCCTGCATAAGTCGCAGCGAGATTTGGCACTTTGAAAATATATGATCGAATTTCTTCGTGCGCGGAAGTTGTCGTCCTCGGCGGATAACATGAGCCGGACGGAGCCCGCGGCGAAAAACGCGAGGGTCGGTCCGGCGGAGAAGAGAAATTTCCGGCCGAGCACGTCGCGGTAGAAAGCCGTCGCGGAAACCACGTCGCTCACCGCGATTGCGATTTGTCCGATTTCGCCGAGAGGCTCCGCCGGCTCCCGTCTCATCGCCGGATGCTCGGACGAGGCGCCGCTCCGGGCAATCCGATTCCCGAAATCCGAATCAAGACCCAAACCGGGCCGCGACCCAGTGGCGCAACACTTCGACTCCCTGCGCCCCCGCGAAAAATATCACGCCGAAAAACGCGCAGGTCACCGCAAACGATATATAGCCGGCAATGATCAGGGCGCCATCTCGCTCGAGCATGCCCGCGCAAAACAGCACGACGGTATAGGCTGGGACAAGGTTCGTGAACGGAATGGGCAGCGGCAGCAGCAATAATATAGCGGCCACGAGCATCGGCACCGCGTGCAGCCGGCGGAGCAGGGGAGACTCCGTGAAGCGAACGAGCCGCGGCCGAGATATATGCTCGAGTCCGCGCAACAGACCGCGCGTCGCGGTCAACACGCGGCGGAAGAGCCGGGGCGCCACCGCGACATCGAGTAACTTCGCCGGCAGCCACGGCTTCTGCCCGAGAGCGAGCCGGAACGCGATCCAAGCGATGACGAGCCCGAATGGCGTCGAAAGGCCGGGGAGTGGAATGGCCGTGCAGAACGGCAGCGCCAGCAGCAGCGCCAGCAGCAGAGTGCCGCGACCCCGCAGTACACTCATCACTTGGCGCAGAGTAATCGCTTCGGCGGAGGATATTTCGAGTAGGCGCGTGAGGTCCTCGGAGAGCCGCGGCGGCTTCGGCAGTCGCGGCCGCATTGCGCCCCGCCAGCGGGCGCGGCGCAGCGGGTCAGTCTGGGGCGAATCAGGTCCCGCGCTTGTTTCCATAGAGCTCGATGTGGAGTCGATGCGCATAGCGGTACCCCCGCTGCTTGCAAAGTTCCCCCAGCCATCCCGCCCGCTCCCGCATTTTTTCGAGCGAGATTGCCTCGGGCATCAACAGGATCTTGTGCCGCGGGATCGCGCGCCCGAGTACCGCGAGCATCGCCTCGAACTCCTCAACATCCTCGGGCCGCGAAATCACGAACTTGAACTGATATTCATAGTGTTCGAGCCACGCCTGGATCACCGCCGGCTGCCAGCGCGTTGCCTCATGCTTGCGGCGCCACGTCGCATGCACGAGCGGATCGGGCGCCGAGTTCAACAGCTTCGGCGACAGCGAAACCAGATCGCAGGCTATATTGTCCGGCGCGATTGTCGCAGCCGTCTCGATGGTCACATGATATTGCAGCGCCGCCAGCTCGCGCGCGAGCTCCCGAATTTCCTTCGCGATCATCGGCTCGCCGCCGGTCAACACGACATGCCGCGCGGCCGCATGGCTTTGTACCGCGGCGAGAATGGCGGGGACCGACATCACCTCGCCTTCAGGATTCCACGATGCATATGGCGTATCGCACCAGGCGCAGCGCAAGTTGCACCCGCTCGTCCGCACGAAGACCGACGGCACGCCGGTCAGGCCACCCTCGCCCTGTAGTGAATAAAATATTTCCGAAATCAGCATCTCTTAGTCAATATTAGAGTCTATATATCCTATAATAGCCGGTCACCCGCTTAATAGATTATAACTTATAGCGAACCTCGTGAGGCGAATGAGCGAGCATCGATAGCCATCCCGCGACGGCCGGCGCCAGTGCGGGTGTGGCCTCGTTGCCATCCACTAGATTGAGATTGAAATCACACGCGCCGGGCGCGGCGGCAGCGGCTCCCGCGTGAGATATTCCGTGGGATCAACCAGGCCTGCGATCGCAAACGCCTCACGGCGCTCAACGCAGGTGCCGCATTTCCCGCAATGAACCGCCCCCCCTTTATAGCAGGACCACGTCCGCGCGAAATCGACGCCCAACTCCGCGCCGAGCCGCGCGATATCCGCCTTGGTCAGCGCGATGAATGGCCTCAGCAGTTGCGCCTCTATATACGTCCCGGTCCGCATCGCCTGACCCATCGCCTGCATGAACTCCTCGCGACAGTCGGGATATATAGCATGGTCCCCGCCGTGAGCCGCGATCACCACGCCTGAGGCCTCGGCGCTTTCCGCGAGACCCGCGGCGATCGAGATCATGATCGCGTTCCGAAACGGGACGACCGTCTGGCGCATGTTCTCCGCTTCATAGTGGCCCTCGGGAATTTCCGCGCCGCCCTGCAGCAGCGTCGACGTGAAAAGTTTCCCCATGAACGCGAGCGGCACCGTTTCGTGCCGGACGCCCAGCTCCGTCGCCTGCATCGCGGCAAAGGGAATTTCCCGGTCATTATGTTTCGAGCCATAATCGAAACTCACGGCGGCGATCACATCGTGCTCGCGACGTGCCCAATGCAACGCGACGACCGAGTCCATCCCCCCCGAGCAAAGTACGACGACCTTCATCGCGCCAACATGTCCACGTTTGCCCGCAAAAACAATCGCGGCGGCGGTCGTATGCCAGCAGCGCGGAACCTCGCCGCGAGCTCCGCGTCTTGGAAGTGAGTCTTTTTGCCCGAGAAACTGCCATGCTGATCCTCCACGACCCGCGCTGCGCCGATTACGGGTCGTCCATGCGACCGGAACAGCCGTCGAGGGTCATCCGTTCTGCGCAGCACCTGCGTGAACAACACCCAGCCTGGGAGTGGCAGGTCCCGTCCACCGTCGATGAGAACCTGCCGCGGCTCGCTCACTCGGATGCGATGCTACTCCGTCTGGAATCGCCGCCTGACTTTGACGCCGATACCCCGTTTTTCCCGCACATCGCGGAGCATGCCCGGCGGGCCGTCGCCGCTGCCGTGGGCGCGGCGGCGTTCGCGCTCGAGCACCGCGCCCCGGTTTTCAGCCTGATGCGGCCGCCCGGACACCACGCAACGGCCACGGAGCCGATGGGCTTCTGCTATATGAACAGCATCGCGGTTGCCGCGCTGCACGCTCAGAAGAACCTCGGTGCGGCCCGCGTGGCCGTCTGGGATTTCGACGCGCACCACGGCAATGGCACCGAGGCGATCCTTCTGGACCGGGAGAATTTCTTCTTCGCCTCGGTGCATCAGGTTCCGGGGTATCCCGGAACCGGGATGCGGGATCGCGGGGCGCGGACGCGGAACTGGCCGGTTCCACCGAGGGCGCCCCGCGAAAATCACTTGGCCGCGTTGCGCGAGTCTCTCGATGCAGTCGTCGCCTTTCAGCCCGATCTGGTGCTGGTCTCGGCCGGGTTCGACGCGTATGCCGATGATCCGATCACGACGATGTCGCTCGAAGTAGACGATTTTGCGGCTCTCGGGCGGAATTTGCGGGCGAGCGGCTGCGTGGCCGCCGCGATTCTCGAAGGCGGATACAGCTCCGAACTTCCCTGGTTGATTGACGCATTTCTCTCGGCGTGGGACAAACCTGCTGCCGCCTGAATGATTTCTCGCTTCCTTCCGCTGCCGGTTCGCCGTTTGCTTGGAGTGAAAGTGACGACGACACCGCCACCTTTTCACTTGCTCGACCAGCCGGGATCGCTGGGCCCTTTGCTCTCCGCCATGGAGCGCGTGGACGAAGTCTTCCTCGATACCGAGGCGGACAACATGTACCACTACAAAACGCGCGTCTGTTTGTTGCAGATGCTCGTCAAAGGGTCGGTTTACTTGGTCGACGTGCTCACGCCAGGACTCGACTTGGCGCCGCTCTGGATTTCGCTCGCCAAAAAGCACTTGGTCATGCACGGCAGCGACTTCGACCTCCGACTGCTGCACGACCTTTGCAAGTTCCAGCCTAAGAGCATTTTCGACACAATGCTTGCAGCCCAGCTGCTGGGCCGCGAACGGATTGGCTTGGCTGGACTCTTGGAGCAGCATTTCGGGGTGGCCGTCGACAAGTCAGGCCAGAAAGCGAACTGGTCTCAACGTCCGATCTCCCCGAAATTGCTCAATTACGCCGCGTTGGATGTGTGGCACTTGCCAGCACTGCGTGACATTCTGAGCCGGGAATTGACCAAGCTGGGCCGCTTAGGGTGGCTGGAGCAACAGTGCCGGGCGCAGATCGAAGCGGGCGCCACGGGCTTCGCACCGGCCACAGAACACGATTGGCGCATTGGTCGCAGCGAACGACTCCGCGGCGCGGGGTTGTCGGTGTTGCACGCGGTATGGTATTGGCGCGAAGCCCAAGCCCAGCGACTCGATACGCCTCCATTCAAAGTCTGCGGAAACACCCTGCTTCTCCAGATCGCAGAAGCAGCAGAGGCAGGCGATTCTGAAGCTTCGATTCTTGAACGCGTTAACCTCGGGAAACGTCACGATCGCATCTTCCCTTCGCTCGCCGCCGCCGTCCGAGCTGGGCTCGCTCGCGATCCCCGCACATTGCCGCGCCGGCCGGGTCGCGATCCCACCCACATTTCGCTGACCCAAGCAGAGATCGAGCTTCAGGATCGCATCAAAGAAGACCGTGACCGGCTCGCGGAAAAACTTGGGATCGAGGCGACGCTAATCGCTAATCGGTCGTTGCTTGCGCAAGTCGCGCGCGAACCCACCAAGCTCGACGATTTGCTCCTGCCTTGGCAGGCTGACCTCCTTCGCGATCAACCCAGCCTGGCAACGCATCCCTAGACGACTCCGGCCGCGTTCGTGGCCATTCGTCCGCCCTTGCTCGTCGTGACGCCTCCGCCGTCGGGAAATAATATCGCCCGCCACGTGGCGCTGATGGCTGATGTTCTCCCGGACACACCGGCGCTGAAAATACCCCGTGGAAGGCCGGCCGACGGACGCATCGACTATTTGACCCTCTCTTTTGCGGAGCTCGACGCCGAAGTCGACGCCTGGTGTCGACGCCTGCTGGACCGCGGAATTCGGCCGGGAGACCGCACGCTGGTCATGGTGAGGCAGGGTCTACCGCTGATCGCGGCCGCGTTTGCGCTCTTCAAGATCGGAGCGGTGCCGGTCATCATCGATCCGGGCATGGGCCTGAAGAGCTTCCTGGCGTGCGTGGAACGCTCCCGGCCGCGGGCCTTGGTGGGAATTCCCCTCGCCCTCGTGCTGTCGCGCGTTTTCCGCAAAAAATTCCGATCTCTGGAATGCCGCGTTTCGGCGCGCAGCTCGCTCACGGCCCGGCTCACGCGGGTGGGGGAAACCGGCGGCGTCGCGAGTTTACGACAACGGGTCGAGGTGGCAGCCGTCGCCGACGACGCGTTGGCGGCGATACTTTTTACGAGCGGGTCCACCGGATCGCCGAAGGGCGTTTGTTACGAACATGGCATGTTTGAAGCGCAGGTGCGGCTCATCCGGAAGATATATGAAATCAAGCCGGGCGAGGTGGATTTGCCGATGCTGCCGATTTTCGCGCTGTTCAATCCGGCACTCGGGATGACGACCATCGTGCCGGAGATCGACCCGCGGCGACCAGCCGATGTTGACCCTGCGAAAATTGTTCAAGCGATCGAGCAGGAGGGCGTCACGAACTCCTTCGGCTCGCCGACGCTCTGGCGAAAAATCGGTTCCTATTGCCTCTCGCAAAAAATCGAGCTGCCCGGCCTGCGGCGCGTGCTCTGCGCCGGCGCTCCCGTGCCCGCGTCCCTCTGGCGCGACGCCCGCAGCTTCCTCTCGCACGGCGAACTATATAGTCCCTATGGCGCCACGGAAGCGCTGCCGGTCAGCAGCGTCTCGGGCGCCCAAATCGCGGCGGCGCACGGGGCCGGCGCGTGCGTCGGGCGCGCCGTGCCGGAAGTATATATCAAAATCATCGCGCCGGTCGACGGACCCATCACGGCGTGGCGTGACATCCGCGAGCTGCCGCCTTTTTCGATCGGAGAAATCGTCGTCGCCGGCCCGGTGGTGACGAAGCGCTACGACGCGTTGCCCGCCGCCATCGCGCTCGCGAAAATTCCCGAGGGCGATCGCATCTGGCATCGACTCGGCGATTGCGGATATATGGACGCGGACCAGAGGCTCTGGTTCTGCGGGAGAAAAGTGGAGCGGGTCCAGGACGCCGAGGGAGTGCTATATACAGAGCCGTGCGAGCAGGTTTTTCGAGGGCATCCGCGCGCGGCGCGTTGTGCGCTGATCGGCTTGGGCGTGGCGCCGCGGCAGACGCCGGCGCTCGTCGTTGAAGCGCATGTGCCCGACCCGAAAGACGCCCGCGCTCTCGCCGCGGAGCTCCGCGCGTTGGGCCGCGAGCACGCCGCCACCGCCCGCATCGAAACCTTTTTCTTCCACCCAAAATTTCGCGTCGATGTCCGTCACAACGCGAAAATTCACCGCCTCGCGCTCGCTCGCTGGGCGATAACTGCGCCGCGTTACTCGGGCGACACTCACTCGTGAACACGCTTGTCACCGGCGGCACCGGATTTCTGGGACGCGCCTTGGTCGCGCGGCTTCTGGCGGAAGGGCATCGGGTGAGTGTACTCAGCCGCCGCTCGGACCCGTCGCTCGCGCGCGATGGCGTCCGCGTGATCGCCGCACCCCTCGAAAATGCCGCGGTCGTCGCCAGCGCCTGCGCCGGGATGGAATGCGTTTTTCACGTTGCCGCCAAGGTCGGCGTCTGGGGGCGCGAGGAGGATTTTTTCAGCACCAACGTTCTGGGCACCCGCGCCGTCCTCGCCGGCTGCCGCCAGCACGGGGTCGCGCGATTGATATATACGAGCACGCCGAGCGTCGTATATCAAGGCGGGGATCTTTCCGGGGTGGACGAGAGCGCCCCATTGACGACGGACTGCCCGAGTCCGTATCCGCGCACGAAGGCGACGGCGGAGGCGGAGGTGCTCGCCGCGAATTCTCCAACGCTGCGCACGATCGCGTTGCGGCCACATCTCATCTGGGGCGTCGGCGACCCGCACCTGGTGCCGCGCCTGCTGGATCGCGCGCGCTCCGGCCGACTCCGCATCGTGGGCGAGGGTCGCAACCGGGTCGACCTTGTATATATCTCGAATGCCGTCGACGCGCAGCTCCTCGCCGAACGCGCGCTGGTGGCTGAGCCGCTCGCCGCCGACCCGGCGAATCCCCCGCGCCGGGCGGACGGCCGAGCGTTCTTTATCACGAATGGCGAGCCGGTGCTGCTCTGGGACTGGATCAACGGCCTACTCGAAAATTTGGGCGAGCCGCCGGTGACGAAGTATATATCGTTGCGCGCCGCGACGGCGCTCGGGGCGGGCGCGGAATTTGTCTGGCGCACGTTCCGCTGCCCGGGCGAGCCGCCGATGACCCGCTTTGTGGCCGCCGAGCTCGCGCACGATCACTGGTTTGATATAACGGCCGCACGACGCGACCTGGGTTATCGTCCGCGGGTCTCGATGGAAGCCGGGATGAGGGAACTCGTCGCCGCGATCGGGGCCGCGAAAACTGCGGGTCAATAGAGGGAGCGCCGCCCGCAGCCGCAGCGTCGCACTCCGCCGCGATGCGGATTCGACCGTGTATTCAAGTCTGGATACAGCGGCTCCGGTCGACGGGCGGGCGCGAGCACGCCGTGTATTCGAATTTTGGATACAGGGCTGGGGTCACTGGTTCGGGCTCCGCGTAACCGCTATAGCAAACGCGGCGCGCGCAGGGTGCTGCGCCGCGTGACTCGACGACGCGCCGGGGATCATATCTTCGGCGGGCGTGGCGAAAGCGGAGGTTCAGGCGTTGGGCCGCTGCGAAGCCACTCGCGAAAAGGCGTTTTTCGTGATTTCGTGAGGATCCATGTCCGAGGTCGTCGATCAATTCCAAAGGCCGGTGCGCGATCTGCGCATTTCGGTGACCGACCGGTGCAACTTCCGGTGCACCTACTGCATGCCGCGGGAAGTCTTCGGGCCCGGCTACGCATTCTTGCGCGATCCGCAGCTGATGACCCGGGCGGAGATCGTGCGAATCGCGCAGGTGTTTCGCTCGCTCGGCGTCGAAAAGATCCGGCTCACCGGCGGCGAGCCGCTGCTGCGGGCCGATTTGCCGGATCTGATTCGCGACCTGAAACAGGTGGCCGGCATCCCCGAGGTGGCGTTGACCACCAACGGCTGGCTATTGGAAAAACTCGCGCCGGCCCTGCGGTCCGCGGGCTTGGACCGACTGAACGTTTCGGTGGACTCGCTTGACGAGCCGATTGCGGCGCGCATCAACGGCCTCGGCTTCAGCGTGAAACGCGTCTTGCGGGGCATCGATGCGGCCGCGGAGCTGGGTCTCCCGATCAAGATCAATTGCGTGATGCAGCGGGGCGTGAACGAGGCGGAAATCCTTTCCCTCTGCGAATATTTCCGGGATCGCGGCCACACGTTGCGCTTCATCGAGTTCATGGACGTGGGGAACACGAACCACTGGGCACCCGCACAAGTGGTGCCGGCGCGTGAACTCGTGGAAAAAATCGGTGCCGCCTGGCCACTCGAGCCGGTTGGTCCCGCCTATCGGGGCGAGGTGGCGGCGCGTTATCGCTATCGCGACGGCCGCGGCGAAATCGGTGTGATCAGCTCCGTCACGGAACCGTTCTGCCGAGACTGCCACCGCGCGCGCCTCTCGGCGGACGGAAAGTTATATACTTGCCTGTTCGCCTCGCTCGGCTGGGACGTCCTCGGGTGCCTGCGCAGCGGAGCCGACGACGCGGGGCTGACAAACTATA
Source organism: uncultured Verrucomicrobiae bacterium (assembly GCA_963800005.1). Classification (GTDB taxonomy): domain Bacteria; phylum Verrucomicrobiota; class Verrucomicrobiia; order Opitutales; family Opitutaceae; genus CAWCZH01. The sequence continues at coordinate 470,929 of CAWCZH010000006.1, read as the reverse complement.
TAACTCGGATCTGGGCGGGACGCCTCGATCGATATAGCGAGGAGCGTTCCGAATCCGGGGAAGCGCGGGACAGCCGGGCCAAGATTGAGATGAGCTATATCGGTGGCTAGGCGGAAAAAGGACAGTGGCGCGGAGGTGCGCCGCATTTTCCTGCTCGCCGCCCTCGCGCTCCTCGCGGTTGTGGCCGGGCGCGGCATCCTGAATGCGTTGCGGGATATGCGCGGCGAGGCGCTCGCCCTCGTGCTGCTGTTCGGCGCGGCCATCGTGGTATATGCTTTGCGTCCCCCGGAGCATCGCCGCCGCACGACCAACGCCGGCCTTGGTTTCGCCTTTTGTATATTCGGCGGCAGCGTCTTCGCGGGCGGCTGGCGCCAGCCAGGCCATCCGCTTCTCGCCGCTCTGCTCTTGATCTGCGGTGCGATTCTTCTCGCGTGCGGCGTCGCCTCGATTTTTCGCCGGCGGTGAGCGGGGCCGCGGCCCTCAGTGCGAGGGCGGCAGCGACCAATTCTGAAATTATATAACGCCCGCTTCCCGACCGAATCGCTCGGGTACCCGCCGCGCGGCCGCTCTCCGCTATATTAGCCAATATATATCGATATATACTAGCCCGGCCTCGCCCCGCGGCTCCGTTATTCGTAGCGGGCGGCCCGGCCGAGGTAGTTGAGCATCCAGATTTCCTTCCAGACGCGGTACCGGCCCTCGTGCGTGATTTTCCCGAAGTCCTCGCGCTCGTGCTGTGGATGCAGGAAACCCAGCTCGGTATTGAGCTGGTCGAGTTCGCTCTGCACGGAGTTCAACTCCTGCAGCGGTTCGACGACGAACGGAACGAGCTCCTCGCGGGCTGCGCGCAGACGGGCGCGATGGCGGGCGAGCAGACGCTCGAGTGAGCGGCGCCACGGGAGCCGCTCAACCAGCCAATTCTCGGGGTAAAATCCCGCAAACGGTATATAGAGGTTGTCCGTTTGATAATACCGGCCGCTCGCGGTCCAACTCATGATCTGCGAGAACACCGAGATCGCACCGGTGCGCTGCGGAATGAAGGTCACCTGCACGCGAATCGTTGCCTCGGCATTTTGATATACCGACACCCGCAGATACACGCCGCCATCCACTTCCGCCTTGAGCGCCTGCGCCGGCTTGAAGCCCTGGCTCCGCAGCCATTCACGTAATTTCAGGAGACGGGGCTGCACCGGCCATTCCTCACCGCTTTGATTCACGGCATAGCGGGGGAAAAGTGGCAGCGGGCTGACACTGAGTGCCGAGATCGCCAGCCAGTTATAGAGTGTCTCGCCGAGAAACCAGACGACGAAAAACGTGACGACCAACACCCAGTAGGGGCGGTCGATCCATTGGAAATCGCGGGTCAACTGCGCCGCGCCAAACGCGAATATAAACCATTTCAACCAGCGATCGATGATCGCCATGACGGGTGACGCTGCGCGCAGGTTCAGGCGGGCGAGCAGGAACGAAAGCAGGATCGCGATCAGTATATAGTACGGCGTTTGCACAGGAGAGCAGCAGCGGCGTGATGCCGGTCCGGGCTACAACACAAAGTAGCACACGGCCTCGGACCCCGAAAGCCGGGCCGCGATTTAGCTGAGTCGCACCGGCATGATCACGCAGATGAAGCTGTCCAGCGTCTTGAAGACACCGGGGCTCACCTCGTCCTTCACCTCGAAGAATACTTCGTCCTTCGTCAGCGCACGCAACGGATCCATCACAAATGCCGGGTTAAACGCGACCTGCAGGTCCGGGCCGCTATATCCAATCGCCATCGACTCGTGCGCCTCGCCGAAATCGGGACTCTGCGCCGTGATCTCGAGGAGATTGCTCGAGAGCTTGATTTTAACAGAGTTGGATTTTTCCGAGCAGACCAGAGCCGCGCGGTGCACGCATTGTAGGAAGAGCTCACGCTCCAGCTTGATGCGCTGGTGCGTTTCCTTGGGAATAACCTGGTTATAATTCGGGTAATTGCCCTCGACGACCTTCGAGTAGAGATAGACGTGATCGACCAATCCGCTGGAATCCTTGTCCGTCGCGATCTGGAAAGCCGCCTTCCGGTCGCTGAAATTGATTTTCACCTTCTCGCCCTTTTCCAGCAGCCGCGTCAACTCGTTCACCGTTTTCGCCGGCAGGATGATGGCACCCATGCTCTCCGCCGGAATGTCTATATCTTTTGAGATCAGCGCGAGACGGCGACCATCGGTCGCCACGAGCGAGAGCTTCCCGTCCCGAAAGTTGAAGTAGACTCCGTTAAGTATATAGCGCGTCTCGTCGCTCGACTGCGCATAGGCGACACTCTTCAGCATTGCCGTCAATTCGCCCTGCTCGAGCGTGTGGGACTTCTCCTCGCCGAATTCCGGCAGCGGCGGAAACTCCTCCTTGCCGATGCCCGTGATGCGGAACGTCGAGCCGCCCGAGGACAATTTCACCTGATGGCTCGGCGAGGCATCAAATGAGACGTCGAGATTCGGCAACTCCCGCACGATCGTCGCGAGGCGTTTCACCGGAAGCGTCACGGCTCCCGTCTCCTTCACATCGGCCTTGATCCGGCAGCGGATGCCCAGATCCAAATTTGTCGTGGTCAGCGAGATTTGATCCTTCTCAGCCTCGATGAGCACATTGCTCAGGATCGGCATTGTGGCTTTGGACCCGACGACATTAAGCACCTGCGCCAAGCCGTTGGCGAAGTGGTCGCGATTGATTTTAAATTTCATGAAGAGGGGCGACGTGGAAGGTCGAGGGAAGAAACTAACAAAGGCTAAAAGAATACATCTTCAATAAGGAATTATATCCGTATTATTATGCGGGTTGTGAAAGACCAATAACCGGCGTTTTCACCTCTGAAAACCGCCCCGCGCTGAACCGTGAGGAACTCCGCATAACTTGCGAGCAACCGACCGGTTGCTCGCAGTGCGAAAGTTGCTGGGTGGGAACGGGTGGTTTGCTCACACGGTTGTTACCGCGGGGGTATTCCGGGCGCGGGAACGCCGGATGTGCCGCACGAGCCCATAAAAGATATATCCCAGGGAGCACGCCAGGAACCCAACTTCCTTAAAGACGATCACCGCTCCGCCGATCACGACGAGCAGGACGAACGTGGTCAGCTTCGTCCGCGTTTGCAGGTCAACATGTTTGCCGCTGGGGTAACGCACCGTGCTCACCATCAAGACCGCAATGAGCGCGAGCAGCGGCGGCAGCCCGAGAGCCCAGCGCTGCAGATCGTGGCCCTTGCCGGCCAGATGCAGCAGGGCGAGGACGAGCGCCGCCACCGTGCCCGCGGCGGCCGGCACGGGCAGCCCCACGAAATCCTTGCTCGAGTCCTTGGCATCTCGGTGCAGAAGCGGATTCGTGATGACGTTGAATCGGGCGAGTCGGATCGCCGCACACAGCAGATAGACAAAACTCAAAAATCCGCCGAGCTGTTGAAACTGCGGATAGCCCTGCGTCGGCGAAAGGATCAGGAAAAAAACCAGCAGCGCCGGCGTGATGCCAAAGGACACGACGTCAGCCAGCGAATCGAATTCGGCCCCGAACAGCGACTCGCGGCCGCCCATGCGCGCGAGCCGCCCATCGAGCGTGTCGAACGCCGCCGCCCCGAAGATCAGCCACACGGCGACTTGAAAATGCTCGATGGCTTCGGGCGTCAGATCCGACGCCACGATCACCTGCGCCGAACGCATATCATAATTCGCCTTGATGCAAAAGATGATGGCCGCAAACCCACAGCACAGGTTGCCGGCCGTCATCAGGTTCGGCAGAATATATATCCGACTGGCTTGGGTGACGTTGTAGGGGTCCTGGCGACGCGCCAGCTCGAGGTCTCCATCGTCCGGGTCCGGAACTTTCATTTCGTCAGGCTCTCGAGGTATTTCCAAAATTTCGAATGTTGCTCCACGAGCTGTTGTTCCGAGACGGGAAGCTTGTTGCGCAACAGGAAGTCCTCCAGCGAATTTTTGTGGAGTATATAATTCACGTGCAGCGTTTCGTCGTTCACGTCGAAATAAAACCGGTGATCTCCCGCGCGCAGCCGGTAGAAAAGCTTGCCGGCCCGGCTGAAGCGGCTGAGTGGCTCCCGCGGATTCGCCAGATCGGCCGGGCGCAGGCTGCTGATCGGCGCCACCAACTCGAGCTGCTCGAGTTGTCCGACGCCATTCAACTCGCGCATCGCCTGCTCGGAAAAGGTCACCTGATACATGGGAGTGAAGCCGTGTAACTCAGCGCGACGCGAGGCGTCTTGCTGGCTGTAGTGCCGTGCCCGGAATGTGCGCCCTGTTGCCCATGAAACCGCTGATTCTATTGCCCGCGATTTCTTCGGCAACGCTATTCCTCGGAGTCGCGCTGCATGGCGGGCAGGAAATGCTGACCGAGCCCGCCCCGGCCGGTTCCGCGAGCGAAACCGCGGCCAGCCCAGCGGTGCACCTCGATGCGCGCGCGGCCGAATTGCTGCGCCGGTTCGACAAGAACCACGATGGAAAACTCGACGACGAGGAGAAAGCTGCCGCCCACGAAGCCATGCAGGCTGAGCTCGAGAACGACGCAGCGCGAAGTCGGGCCGGCGCGCCGGTCGCCGATGGCACCTCCTTCAGGGAATTGCCGCGTGGCATCCCTGTAAGAGTAGCGCAGGCTTTCGATAAGAACCACGACGGGAAACTGGACGCGGAGGAATTGGCCGCCGCGCGAAAATACCTCGCGCAGACGGGAATCACCGCCGCGCTGCAGGCGGAGGCGCTCCGGCGCTTTGATGCCGACGGCGATGGACGTCTCGATGCCGACGAACGACGGGCCCTGGAAAATTTCAATCGGGACCATCCGGGCGAGCTCCGTCGCGCGGTGATGCTCCGGCTGTTTGACCGGAACCACGACGGCAAACTCGACGCTGACGAGCGAGCCGCTGCCAAAGCGGCTCTGGAAGCCAGTTTGCCGGCCGAGGAGAAACCCGTCGTGTCCCCGATGGCGGCCGCCGCGGCGACGCCGTCGCAGCCAGCGGCGCGTTGATTGCGACTGCGTGCGAGGCCCAACGACCCGCGCCTGCGGGCCAGCGGGCGGATGGGTCGCGCTATATAGTTTTATATATCCGCGCCCTCCTATATGGAGGGCGTCGCCATGCGGCCCGGGTGGGGTGCGGCTCGTGACCGCCGCTACCGTATCCAATTGTCGGATACGAACCGCGGCGCCGTCTGGCGGTTCGATGGAGAGTTCGGTCGTGGGAACAAGGCGTGGATTCTGGTCCTGGCGTTCGTTTGTCGTTTCCTCGGCGCGACGGAGCGCTCACAAAAACTCCATGCCTGTGGGACTCGCCGATATTCGTGCCGCCGCCAAGCGCATCGCGAGCGGACTCATTGTGACGCCGTGCCCACCGTCGATCCCGCTCTCAGAGCTCACCAGCGCGGAAATTTTCTGCAAACTCGATAACTTCCAGCGCACGGGTTCGTTCAAAGAACGGGGCGCCCGCAATGCGCTGCTCCTGCTCGAGCCTGATCGGAAGAAACGCGGCGTGATCGCCGCCAGCGCCGGCAACCATGCGCTCGGCCTCGCCTATCACGGGCGGCTGTTGGGAATCCCAGTGACGGTCGTGATGCCCAAGTCCGCGCCGCTCATCAAGATTGCGACCTGCGAGCGGCTCGGCGCGAACGTCGTGATCGATGGTGATGATTTCACCGCTGCGCGGGCCCGGGCCGACGCCCTCGCCAAAGAGCAGGGGCTGTCCTATATACATGGCTTCGACGACCCGCATATCATCGCGGGGCAGGGGACGATGGCGCTCGAGATCCTGCGCCAGGTGCCGCGGCTCGACGCGATCGTCTGCCCCATTGGCGGCGGTGGCTTGATCGCCGGCCTCTCGGTGGCGATCAAGGCGCTGCGGCCGAATATAAAAATTGTCGGCGTTGAAAGCGTCGGCACCGGCAATTTCACTGCGGCCATGCGCGCCGGCCGCCCGGTGGTTGTACCACGCCGGCCGACGCTCGCAGATGGTCTGGCAACGCTCACCGTCGGGGCCAACGCGTTCGCGCTGGCCCGTTCCCGGGTGGATCGCGTGGTGCGCGTGAGTGAGGATGAAATTGCCCTCGCCATTTTGCGCCTGCTCGAACGCGAAAAGACCGTCGTCGAGGGCGCTGCCGCCACCCCTCTCGCCGCGATGCTGGCGGGTTCGCTGCCGGAACTCGCCGGGAAGCGCGTGGTCCTCGTCGTCTGCGGCGGCAATATTGATCCCGCCATTCTGAGCCGCGTGATTGAACAGGGACTCGTGCACGATGGCCGCCTGACCCGCTTCACCGCGAAAATCAGCGATCGCCCGGGTGGCCTCGCCTTGCTCTGTCGCGTCATCGCCGACGCCGGCGCGAGCATCAAGGAGGTCGAGCACGATCGGACGTTCAGCGGTCCGGATGTGAGCGCGGTTCATGCGACGTGCACCGTCGAAACCCGTGATCGCGATCACCTCGCGGCCTTGCGCCGCGCTCTCCGGAAGAACGGGTTCCCCCTCGTGCACCGCTGAACGGCCGACCCCCTCCACGTTCGTGAACACAGCGAGCCGCCCGTATATTCATATGTATATCGATATATATGGCGGATGGCCGGCGGCCCTGCGCCAGCGCCGCTGATATATGCTGTTACTTTCGTTTTCGAAAACTCGTCCGGGCCGCCCGCGTCCCAGCATCGGTGCCCTGTGCTGTTATATATTCCGCGTTCCGCTGCTCCTGCTGCTGGCGGCCACGGCAACCATCGGGTCGGCGGCCGTCGGTCCACGCGCGACTGCCACGAACGAGCTGGATATACCGGTATTTTCCGGCGGCTACGGGCTGCACTTCTATATAGAGACGGCGCGGCTGTTCGAGGCACAGCGGCCCGGCGTGAAGATCCGGCTGTATGGAGACCCGCGCATCGAGGACCAGCTCCGCGTGCGCCTGATCGACGGAAATTTTCCGGATGCCACGCTCACGGGGAAATTGCTCTGGCCCACGCTGATCAAGGCGGGGCGTGTGCTCGATTTGACGCCCGCTCTGGCCGGCCGGAACTGGGAGGGCGACGCCCCCTGGGCGGGAACATTTTTTCCCGGCGCGCTCGACACGTGGCGTGTTGGCGGCCGCGTATATGGTCTTGGTCTGTCGTACGCCTGCTGGTCGATTTTCTATAATCGCGGGATGTTCCGCGAGCATGGCTGGCAGGTGCCGGTGACGTGGGACGAATTTTTTTCTTTGTGCGATCGCATTCGGGCGAGCGGCGTGGCGCCGCTGAGCCTCGCGGGCACGCGCGAGTTATATCCCGACGCCTTGTTGCGGGCCGCTTACTATAACCTCGCCGGCGCCGCGGGCTGGAACGCCCTCAACGATCTCGCGCCCGGCGCGCGCGTGGACCCGCGCTATATACGCGCCGCCGGGATCCTGCAGCGTATCACGCAAACGGATACGCTGCGCGGGTGGGAGGGCGAGAGTCATACGGGCGCGCAGCTCGCGTTCCTGCAGGGTCTGTCGGCGATGACCGTTTCCGGGTCGTGGTTCACGAGCGAGATGCGCGGAAAAATTCCCGCGGGCTTCGAGCTCGGCGTGATGAACTTCCCGATTTTTCCCGAGGGCGTGGCGGATCCGAGCACCGTGCAGGCGGCGAGTGATTGTTTTTTTATTTTTGCGACGGGCCATCCGGAACGCGAGCGGCTCGCCGTCGATTTCCTGCGTTTTCTGACCTCGCGCGAACGCGCGCGCGCTTTCGTCCAGGAGGTCGATGCACCGGTCGCAGTCCGCGGAGTGGCTCTGGAAGCCTTTTCCCCGGGCATGCGGGAAACGGCGGCGATGATTTCCCGGGCGCGCGAAACGTTCAACATGCCGCAGCTCCTGCTACAGCCGCCGGCGATCCGGCAGGCGCTGACCGATGCCCGGCTCGAGCTCATGCTCGGCCGGATCAGCCCGCAGGAGTTTGGCAGCCGCGTGGAGGATGCGGCGGCACTCGATCGCGCCCGCGCTGGCGCGCCTGAGCACGTCGAGATGCGCCACCCGTGGGCCGCCACCGCGCTCCTGCTTGGAATTGCGGGACTCGCCGTAGGTTTAACGAGGCCAGGCTGGAGCCGGATTGGGGGCGCGTTTTCGCGTGGGGCCGCGGGAGCGCCGGCGGCCGCTGAACGCGCCGGAGACACGGCCGGCCGCGATTTTTTCGGCCGGCTGCGCTGGCCGGTGGCGGTCGGATTCGTCGGGCCCGCTTTCGTTATATACTTTGCCATTGCACTCGCGCCGGGGCTCGTCGCGTTCGCCTGGTCGTTCACGCGCTGGAACGGCTTCGAGCCGCGGGCGTGGGTCGGCTGGTTCAACTTCAAATGGCTGCTCTTTGAAAACGACGGGCTCTGGTCGGCCCTGCGCAATAATATATATCTCATGACGGTGCCGCCGCTCGTCGTCGTGCCGCTCGCCCTTTTCCTGGCATGGGCGCTGCACCGCGGCGTCTGGGGCACGCGGTTCTTTCGCAGCGTTTTCTTATTTCCCAATCTGCTGGGCGGAATCGCGGCGACCCTCCTCTGGCAAAGCGCCTACGCACCACACGGCGGACTCGTGAACGCCGCGCTCGTCGGCCTCGGGCGCGGGCTTCATATTTGCTGGCTAACGCAATTCGACGGACACCCCTGGCTGGCGCAGGAACACCTATATACTTCGCTGCTTCCGATTTATCTGTGGATGGCCTGCGGCTTCAACCTCGTCCTCTATCTCGCCGCGATGGAGGGCATCGACGCGGAGCTATATGAAGCGGCTGAACTCGATGGCGCGGGGGCCGCGCGGCAGTTTTTTCTCATCACGCTGCCGCTGATGCGGGAGGTCGTGGTAATCTCGGTGGTGTTTCTCGTGATCAGCGGGCTCAACGCGTTCGAGATGATCTGGCTGTTGACGTCGCAGGATCCCGCAACGGCCGACCATACGCTTGGCACGCTCATGGTTTCGACGATGTTCAAGGAATTCCAAATCGGCCGAGCCACCGCACTCGCGGTGCTGCTCTTCGTCCTTGTTGCCCTCGTCAGCGCTGTCGTGCTCCGCGCGGCGCGGCGCAACGATTCACCGTGAAACCGGCTTCGTCTATATATCGCAAAGCGGGCCCGCGGGGCCGCCCGATCTTCGGATCGCTCCTCACTGCGGCGCTCGTGATGTATGCCATCTGGGTGGTGTTTCCGATGCTCTGGGTCGCCTACTCGTCGTTCAAGGGCGACACCGCGATTTTTCAGGAGGCGTTTGCGCCGCCTCGGGCCGGCGACTGGCATCCAGAAAACTATATACGGGCGTGGCGCGAGGCGCGGTTCGCAGATTATTTCCTCAACAGCGTGGTCGTCACGCTCACGTCGGTCACGCTGATCGTCGCGCTCGGCTCGGCGGCGGCGTACGCGCTGTCGCGCTTCTATCATCCCGCTGGCCGGGTGGTGTTCGCGCTATTTCTCGCCGGGTTGATGCTGCCCGCGCAGCTCGCGGTGATTCCGCTGTTCTTCGAGCTGCGCGCGATTGGATTGCTGAACACGCGGGCCGGCCTCGTTCTGGTATATACTGCGAACGGCCTGCCGTTCGCGATCTTCATCCTCGCGGGTTTTTTCCGGGCGCTCCCGCGCTCCTTATATGAAGCGGCCGTGATCGATGGCTGCACGGAGTTCTCCGCCTTCTGGCGCGTCCTGCTGCCATTGGCGCGACCGGCGCTCGTGACCGTCGCCATTTTCCAGTTCATCGGCGTCTGGAAGGAATATTTTTTCGCCTTCATGCTCACCGGCGGCGATCTCGCCGGATCGGCGCGCACGCTGCCGCTGGGCCTGGCGAATCTCGCGATCACTGCACAATATCATACCGATTACGGAATGCTCTTCGCCGGCATCGTGCTGGTCACGCTGCCCATTCTGCTCGTCTATATCTTCCTGCAGCGGCACATCGTGAAGGGCATCGCCGCCGGCGCGCTGAAGGGCTAGCGCGCCCCGCCGAGGATGGGAGACGCAGTCGGACCGTCTGCGCTATACACTGCGCATGCATCATATACGACAATGGCGCGATTGCCTATATGAACCAGCGGGAAAGCCAGCCAGCGTTACGATTTCATCACGGCCGCGACCGCGTGGCCGGTGGCTGGCGCGGCGATCGTCTTCGCCTTGGCGGTGGTCTGCGCGAGCGCGGCGGGGTCGGAAGCCGGCGTGGCCGGGGACGGATTAACACACGCCAGGACGAGGGCGGCGAGCACGAGGGCAACGAGGACCTTGAAGGAGAGTTCGGTTTTCATAGGCTTGGATGTATTTGATATTTGGTTACGTGCCGGGAGACGGAACGCCGGGTCCGGCGTTTCAACGCTCGCGGGTTTTTCGCGATATATATTTCGCGAGCGCCTGTAACCAGTCCGGCGGTCGTGCCGTCCACCCCGACTGCCCGGCCTGCGCAAATGTTGCGCAGCAGCCGCGGCCGACTATATAACTTTTGCGCAGACGATACAGTCGCGCATCCCCGGCCCGAGCGTCGGTGATTGATGCCATCGGCGCAGAATCCCCTCGCGCACCATCCCGGCTTTTTCCATCACGCGTGCGGACGCCGGGTTTTCCGCATCACAAAACGCCCAGGCGCGGCCGATCGCCGGCTGCTCGAGAGACCAGTTGACCAGACATTGCAGCGCCTCGGTCGTGAGGCCGCGTCCCCAGAATTTCTTCGCGAGTACATACCCGAAGAGCGCCTTGCCGTCGCCAAGGGTCACGCCGATCGAGCCGATCGGTCGGTCGCTTCCTTTCAGGCACAGCAGCCAGGCGTAGGTGCCATCGCTCTTCTCCCATTTCGAAATGGCCTCGCCGAGAAAATGCCGCAGCGGCTCGACGCGTTCATACGCTTTCCAACTCAGGTACCGAGTAACTTCCGGGTCGCTCGCATACGCCTGGAACGCGGCCTCCGCATCGTCCAAGCGGGGCGGACGCCCGGTCAGGCGTGCGGTGACGAAAATTTCGGGTGGACGGAGCATCGGGACGGACCGCGCGAGCCTGCACGGTCAGCCGCCGACGTTCACTCCTTTTCCGACGCGATCTCATCCTGCAGGCCGTCCGCCCAATCGGACAACAGTTTGATCTGGGCGGCGTTCAGCCGCGCGTCCTGGTGAATCCACGTATAGGAACGCAGGGGCATCGAGTGGTCGGTGACCTCGTCACTGACCGCGCTGAGAAGCCGGGCCTGGCGCTTCGATGTATATTTTCCGAACTCCGAAAAGTTCAGCTCGGCCTTGCCGTCCCGGATGTGCGTGCCGAGCCACCAGGCGGAGGGCTGGATTTGGGAGTACCACGGGTAACGCGTGTTGTTCGAGTGGCAGTCGTAGCAGGCAACTTCGAGCAGATGTTTCACCGCGGGCGGCGGAGGATAAAGCGCGGCGAGCGATTGCGGCTCCGGCCCCACCGAGCGGTTCGGGGCGGGTCGGATCAATTGCAATCCGAGGAAAATCACGATGGCACCGAGGAGGATTTTTTTGCGCATGGGGGCGGGGTCGCGCGGCATGGAGTCTATATCGGGGATAATATATCTACGAATATCATATTCTATATATCACATTTGTCAGATGAGTCATCTCCGCCGCTCACGTGGAGGCCGCCTGCAGAGCCTCCTGCACGAGCGCCGCGATGGCGGGTGACAACGGCAACCCGCGGGCCAGCGCTTGGGCGGCGGGGCTCATCTTGCGCCAGGTTTTCTGGATGATGCCGACGAATTTCTCCCGCGGATACGTTGCATGCTCGGCGGCGAAGCCCTCGATCTCGCTCTCGAGAAACACGAGGCAGGCGGCATCCTCGAGGGCTTGGGTACCGGCATTGGTTTTCAAGCCGGTCTTCGAGATCCAAGTCGCGGCCGTCGAGGCGTCCTCCGCAGTATATCCGGCGGCCTGCAACAGGCCGCGCGCGCGGTCGGCCTGGCGTTGATAAAGCGACCGCCGCCAGGCGAGGTAGCCAGCGCGGTCGAGCGGGAACGAGGCTCGGGGCACGCGCCACCGCTCGAGGTGCTGGCAGCGGGCCGCCAACCGCAGCAGCACGGACGCATCCGGCACGAGGGCGGCCACCCAGTGCTCCATCCGCGCAGCATATATCTCCTCGGCCGCGCAGCCGTCCGCGGTCCGGTTGGGGTCCGCCGCGTGCACCGCGGCGATCCTCTGTCGCGCCTGCGTCTCAGGGTCCATCGGGAGTCATTTCCCCACCATGAAGCGTGATGTCGCTTCCAAATCGAATCATTTATCAGCGGAACGACCAGGAGATCCGCGGACCCGGCGTTTCTGTATATACACGGCTTCACGCCGGGCCTCCGAGTGGGTCCCCGCAATCGCCGCCGGCCGTCCGCGCACGTGGGTCTCGACCACTCGCATTCCTATATATCGCCTGAATATGTCTATATGGCTCTATGCCTATATATCGTTATATTCCGCAGGACCCGGCTGCCACTCAGGGATTCGCGGGCGCCTGCATCTGGTGGATGAAGGCTTCGGATTCGCGGATTGAGGCTTCCATGTCGGAAATGAGGCGTTGAATATCGCCCTGCAGATCGCGGTTCGTCGCGTCGAGTGAGGCGAGCGCGCGGGCGTTCAGGTTATGTTTTAGAAACAGGACCTGGTCGCGGAACGTCGCCAAAACCGGATCCATCCGATCGGCCGCGCGCTGCATCAGGCGCATCAGCTCCTCATAGCGTCGGCGGGTATCGTTGAGTTCGCGTTCACTCTGGGCGCGCAGCGAGGAGCTCGAATATTGTTTGAGCTCGTCCCGCCACTCGCGGAACAGCGCATCGGCCACGTCCTGCACACCCGCGATGCGATCCCGCACTTCCTTGGCGCGGTCCTCGCTCCGCTTCAGCTCGCGGTTGAGATCATCATATTTCTTCTGCAGCTCGCCACCGTTGATATTCGTGACCGCCAGGAAATGATCGAGCGCGTCCGCGAACTGCTCCTTCGCGGCGGTCTGCGCCTGCTCGGTTTTCGTCACGCGCTCGACCAGAAGGTCGCGCTTGGCGTAGCCGAATTTTTCCAGCGCGTTATAGTAAGTCGACGAGCAGCCGGCCAGGAACAGGACGGCGGTCAGCACCACGCCAGGCAGTAATTTACGCTTCTCCCGAATCGTACTCATGCGCTCTGGGACCGTGAATATATCCGCCGGTGCCCGGTGATTGCGCCCGCCCCGGCTCCGTTCAGTAAACCTCTTGTTCCAGAAGCGTAAACAACTCCGCCTCCGTAACCCGGCGCTGCTGCATCGAGTCGCGTTCGCGCAGAGTGAAAGTGCCGTCCTTTTCCACGGTGTCGAAATCGATCGTCACACACCACGGCGTGCCAATCTCATCCTGGCGACGGTACCGCCGCCCGATCGCGCCGCCCTCATCATAGAACACCGCGTAGCGCCGCTTCAACTTTGTATATATCTCTCGCGCGCGCGCGACCAGCGGCTCCTTGTTCTTCAACAGCGGAAGCACGGCCACCTTCACCGGCGCGAGACGCGGCGATAGGCGCAGCACCGTGCGCTTCTCCACGTTGCCCTTTTCATCGGTGACGTCCTCCTCCGCATATCCCGCGCACAAGACCGCGAGGAAAATCCGGTCCACGCCGACGGCCGGCTCGATGACGTGCGGCACGAATTTTTTCTTCGCCGCCTCGTCGAAATATTCCATCGGCTTGCCGCTCGCGTTGGCGTGCTGCGTCAAATCGTAATTGCCCCGCGCGGCGATCCCCCACAGCTCCTGCACGCCGAAGGGATATTTGAACATGATGTCCGTCGTGCCACGGGAATAGAAAGCGAGCTTCTCCTTGGGGTGGTTATATTCCGAGAGCAGCGCGTCCGGCAGCCCGATGCTGCGCAGCCAGTCCTTGCACCAGTCGATCCACGCGCGGTGCTCCTTCGCCCAGTCCGCATCCTCGGAAATAAAATACTCCATTTCCATCTGCTCGAACTCCCGGGAACGAAATATGAAATTTCGCGGCGTGATTTCGTTGCGGAAGGATTTTCCGATCTGCGCAATGCCGAACGGCAGCTTGACGCGCCCGGTGTCCACCACCGACTTGAAATCGACGAACATGCCCTGCGCGGTTTCGGGGCGCAGGTACGCGACGGACGACGCATCGGTCATCGCACCGACGTTCGTCTGGAACATCATATTAAAGGAGCGCGGCGGCGTGAGGCTCCCGGGCTCGCCGGTGGCGGGCGAGGGGATTAATATAATTTCGTCCGGCTGCGCCTCCGTCATGTCCTTCGGCGCGACCGCCGCCAGCTGGCCTTGGATCGCGCGCTTGCGCTTGAACTGTTCAGCGGCGGCTTGAAGTGCGCCGGCGGTGTCCTCGCTCTCGAGCGCGCTGACATACCCCACATTTTTTCCATCGACGATCACGGCGGCAAAAAAGAGCTGGTCGGCGCGGTAGCGCTGTTTGCTCACGCGGCAGTCGACGAGGGGATCGGTGAAACCGGCGACGTGCCCCGAGGCCTCCCAGACTTTCGGGTGCATTATAATCGAAGTCTCGATGCCGACGATATCCTCGCGGCGGCGGACCATGTCGTTCCACCAGCAATCACGTATATTCTTTTTCAGTTCCACGCCCATCGGGCCGAAATCGAAAAATCCGTTGAACCCGCCGTATATATCTGACGAGGGAAAAACAAACCCGCGGCGCTTCGCGAGCGCGACGAGGTTGTCCATGGAGACGGTGGCAGCGGGGGTGGAATCGGACATAACCCGCCAGTGATAGCGGCACACCGCGCGCGCGGTCAATTCCGCGTTCTGCTGTCGCCCGCTGCACCCGGAGAAACGCTGCGCCGACGCCCTCGCATCCCGCCGGGGCGTGACCTTCATATTGCGCCAGCGTTCGCATTTGCCGAAAAGGCTCGTTAGCTCCGGCACGCATGTCGTTACCCGGCCCCGCTCCTGTTCTCGAGGTTCGCGATGTTGGCAAGAATTACGGACCTCGCGCGGTGCTGGCGGACATCACTTTTACGGTCGCCGCCGGCGAGCGTCTCGCGCTGACGGGTCCGTCAGGCAGCGGCAAAACGACGCTGCTGAACTGTCTCGGCGGGGTCGATCGGTGCGACCGCGGCGTGATCCTGGTCGGCGGCCAGGCGATCTCGAATCTCGATGCGACGGCACTGGCGCGGGTGCGGCGTCGCTTCGTGGGCACGATTTTCCAATTTTTCCACCTGCTGCCGACGCTGACCGCCTTCGAGAATATAGAGTTGCCGCTGCAGCTGGTCGGGGTGCCGCGGCGGGAATGTGCCGTGAAGGTCGAACATTTCCTGAACCGGGTCGGACTGGCGGGGCGCGCCGATGCGCTGCCTGGCGAACTTTCCGGCGGCGAGCAGCAGCGCGTGGCGATTGCGCGCGCGCTGGTGCACGCGCCCGCGCTCGTGCTCGCGGATGAACCCACTGGAAATCTCGATTCGGCGAATGGCGCTAATATACTCGCGCTGTTGCGCGAAATGACCGAGGGCACGCCCACCGCGCTGGTGCTCGTGACGCATAGCGAGGAGGCGGCCGCGATATGTCATCGCCGCATTCATCTTCGCGACGGCCGCATGGTCGCGGATATATGAACGCGCCCGTGACGTGGCTCCTGCTGCGGCGTTTCACCTTGCGGCATTGGCGGCAGGCGCCGCGTTCGTCGCTCGTGCTCGTCTGTATACTCGCGCTCGGCGTCGCCGTGTTCGTCTCGATCCGCCTCGCCAATCGCGCCGCGGTCGCGAGCTTCGCGCATTTCACGGAGACACTGACGGGGCAAAGTGACTATATAATTTCGGCCCCCGCGGGCACGCTGCCGGAATCGATCCTGCCGGAACTGCGGCGCGCGCTCGGCGCGCGGCCGGTGGATATAGTCCCGATCGTCGAGGCGACGGCGGCACTGCCTGCACCGCCCGGCGATGCGCACCGGTTCGGGCGCGCCACCTATATACTTCTGGGCGCCGACCTGCCGGGACTCGCGAACCTCGACGCAGGGGCGTCCTCCGGCCAGGGTTTTTTCGATCAGGAAAATGCGGGGGACGGGGACACGGGCACCGCGGACCGCGGGGGCGATGACGCGGGGCGGTTCTGGCAGGTATATGAAAACGGCCCGCAGGTCTGGGTGAGCAGTGAGTTCAGGCCGCGGGTGCCGCGGCAGCTCACGCTGGTGGTGAACGACCGCGTCGTCACACTTCCAGTGGCGGGCGTGATTCCCGAGGAGCGTGAAGGCGTTAAAGTTCCGGCGACGTTGCTGGTGATGGATCGCGGGCAGTTGCAACGACTCGTGGGAAAAACCGGCCGGATTGATCGCGTGGAGTTTATAATCGAGAAGGGCCCCGATGCGCTGATGGAGTCGCGTCGGGCGGAGTTGCGCGAACTGCTCGAGTATATATCGCACGGACGGTGGCGAGTGACCACGCCGGGTGCGCGGCGGGAAACGGCGGAGACGATGACGCGCGCGTTTCGTTTAAACCTCACAGTGCTTTCGCTCATCGCGCTGTTGGTGGGTTTATATTTGATATTTCAATCGCTCGATGGCGCGGTCGTGCGGCGGCGCGCAGAAATCGCCGTGCTGCGGGCATTGGGTGTCGAGCCTGGGGTGATCCAGCGCGTGTGGCTCGCGGAGTCGGCGGTGTTGGGAATCGTGGGCGGTGCGGCGGGCGTGTTGCTGGGCTGGGCTGGGGCGCAGCTGGCGGTCCGCGCGGTGGGGCAGACGGTGAACGCTTTATATTTCTCGACGACCGTGCGCGCGGCGTCACTCGCGCCCTCGGAGATTTTCCTGGGGATGGCGTTGGGCCTCGCTGCGAGCATGGTTGCGGGTTGGTGGCCGGCCCGGCTGGCCGCCAGGACCCCGCCGGCGCAAATTCTGCCGCGAACCGCGCCCGCTGCGCCTCTCGCGCAATGGCGCAGACGTGTTGCCCTGGGCGCGGGCGCGTTGTTCGCGGGCGTGTGTTGTGCGCAACTGCCGCCGTGGCGGCTGGCGGGAGCGGCGCGGTTTCCACTCGCCGGATACGCGGCGGCGCTCTGCTGGATCGTAGGCGGTGGGCTGTTGTGCGGCTGGCTGCTGCCGGTGCTCGCGCGGGCGCTGCGGACGCTCGGTGGGGCGGGTGTGCCGGCGCGGCTGGCGCTCAGCCATCTGCGCGCGCCGTCAGGACGGCATTTGCTGGCGGTCGCGGCGCTGCATTGCGCGGTGGGAATGGCGGCCGGGATGGCGATTCTCGTGGCGAGTTTTGAACTGACGGTCCGCGAGTGGGTGGCGCGGGCACTGCAGGCGGATATATATATTGCCAGCGATGGCGCGCAGAGCGCATCGGCGGAGAGCGAGATCTCTCCCGCGGTGGCCGACCAACTTGCTGGCGAGCCGGAAGTCGCGACGGCCGCCCGGCTCACCGCATATCCCCTGGAGCTGGATAATATATCGACGCTGCTCACTGGCAGTGATCTCGCGATCGTGCACGCGCGAAGTGATCTGCCGTGGGTGCAGCCGCCGCGGAATGACGCGGTGTGGGATGTGACGCGGAACGGGTCGTTCGCTTTGGTGAGCGAGGCTTTTGCGGAACGGTTTCGGCGGCGGCGCGGAGATATAGTAACTCTGCCGACGCCGACCGGGCCACGGCGGCTGGAAATCGCTGGCGTGTTTGCCGACTATGGGAATGAGCGCGGGTCGCTGCTGGTGGACCGTGCGCATCTGCGGGATTGGTTTGGTGAGGACCGCGTGAGCAATGTGAGCCTCTGGCTTAAACCGGGCGCGGACCCCGAGGCGTTTCGCGCGGCGCTCGCGGCGAAATTTCCCGGGCTGTCGATTTTCACCAATATAAAATTACGCGAGGAAGTGCTCCGGATTTTCCGGCAGACGTTTGCGATCACGTACTCTCTCGAGATCGTGGCCGTGCTCGTGGCGGTGGCAGGGCTCGCGCTGACACTGATGAGTATATTGCTCGATCGCCGCGCGGAACTCACGACATTGCGTGCTCTCGGGCTGTCGCGGCGGGAACTCGCGGTGGCGGCCGCGCTGGAAGGTGCGTCCGTCGCGGCCGCCGCCGTCACCGGCGGGCTCGTGCTCAGTGCGGCGCTGGGGTGGCTTTTGATTTATGTAATCAATAAACAGTCGTTCGGGTGGACGCTGGGGTTTTATGTACCTGCCCCGCAGCTCGCCGGGTTGGCGATCGCGGTGATCGCGACTGGCGCGGCCGTGAGTTTCGGAGTGGGTTGGTGGGGCGCCGACCTGCCCGCGGACCGCGAGGAATAGCCCATGATGCATGCTGATATATAATTATATAAATATATAGTGCGCCATTTTTGCTATATGAAGTGCGTTGGCCATAAATTCCGGTGGACGGCTGGAATGCTGACCGTTGTTCTCGCCCTCGCGCCCCGGCTCGTGGTGGGAGCACCGCCGTCGGTGACGCCCGAAGGCTTCGCGCTGCCGGAGCCTGGTCACGTGTTTCACTTTCCGGCGGATCACGGCAGCCACCCCGAGTTCAAGATCGAGTGGTGGTATATCACGGGGCATTTATGGTCGGGCAGCGATCGGCGCTTCGGGTTTCAGGCGACGTTTTTTCGGCAGAGCGCACCCGATCGTGCGGCGCAGCTTTACCTCGCGCACATGGCGCTGCTCGATGTCAGCGCGCAGAAGTTTATCTCCCAAGAACGATTGAACGCCGCCGGTTGGGACGCCGGCGCGGCAGAAAATACGCTCGATGTATATAACGGGAACTGGTCCCTGCGGCTCGCGCCGGCACCGGC
This sequence comes from uncultured Verrucomicrobiae bacterium, assembly GCA_963800005.1. Classification (GTDB taxonomy): domain Bacteria; phylum Verrucomicrobiota; class Verrucomicrobiia; order Opitutales; family Opitutaceae; genus CAWCZH01. The sequence goes on along the minus strand of CAWCZH010000006.1, from coordinate 452,261 downwards.
CGGCAGCGCGAACCCGAGCACGGGTGCCGATGCGCTCTCGATCCAGCTGATCGGCGGCGTTCGGGGGGAAGCGGCGTTTCAGCTGCAGCTGACGCCCGTGCAGCCGCTCGTGAGGTTCGGCGAAAACGGAGTGTCTCGCAAAGGCGCGGCCGCGAGTGCGGCGAGTTATTATCTGACGTTTCCGCGCCTCCGCGCCGAGGGGAACCTCACGCTCGGCACTGAGCAGATCGCGGTGCACGGAGACGCGTGGATGGATCACGAGATCAGCAGCAGCCAACTCGACCCGGGATTGGTCGGCTGGGATTGGGTCGGCCTGCAGTTCAACGACGGCCGCGAGTTGATGATGTATCGACTGCGCCGCGCCGTTGGCTCCGAGGATCCGGCCTCGGTGCTCACCTGGGTGGAGCGCGACGGATCGACGCACCCGCAGGCCTTTTCCTGGCGGGTGCTTTCGACCTGGAAAAGCCCGGAGACGGGCGCGGTTTATCCGGCGCGTATCCAGATTTCCACTACAGACCCGGTGACGTCCGCGCCGGTCTCGCTGACGCTCGAGCCCCTCGCCCCGGCGCAGGAATTATCCGGCCGGGTCGGGGGCGTGCCGTATTGGGAGGGCGCGTGTCGCGTGCGCGACCAAGCCGGCCGCGAGGTCGGCTCCGCCTATCTCGAACTCACCGGCTACGCCCACGCGTTGAAACTCTGAGCGGAACGCCGGCGCTATATACTTTATTATTTCGCGACGGTATAGCCGACCGAGTACTGGGTGTTTTCCCACATCATATTGATGAGGCCACCGCCGTCGGGATTTTTTGTCAGTGACATCGTGAACTCCTCGACGGGCGCGTCGGTGGCGGACTTTTTTAAGTCAACGCGGGCCAATTCCTGGGACGCGTCGTAGGGGTCGATGCCCCATTGCCCGACCTGCTTGTTGATCACCAGTTTGGCACCGTCCGCAGTGGGATAGGTGAACAATGTATATACCCCGGCCGGCACTCGCGTGCCGCCGAGCATAATGTCTTTTTGCGTGATGAAGAGCGTCGCTTCATCCGAGCCCGTGCGCCAGATGGCGCCATAGGGAACGAGGGTGCCCCAGATTTTCCGCTCGCTGCCGGTCTTCGGGTCTTTCCCGTAGGGCCGGCCATAGACGATCGTAACGCGGTTGCCATCGATTTTGCTGCTGATGGTTTCGTGCGGGCTCACGCGAGGCCTCGGGCCCTTCGCCATGGCGGCGGACGACGGCGGAGGCGGCGTGGCTTGGGCGAACGCGGCGGTGGATATCCCGAAGGCGAGGCTGGAGATGAGGAGGGCGGAGGTGACGATGCGCATAAGACTGGTTGTTAGGGTGGGGATTTTTGGGATTCTCGCGGGCGTCGGCGGGGCTCTCCGGCAGGCGAGCGCCCCGTCGTTTCGGCGACGCTCGCGCTTCGAATCGCTAATCGCGAGGAGAAATATGCGGTGGGCGCGCGCCGACGCCTCGGAGCGACGGGCGCCACCCGCATTTAACGGCTGGGCAGCGGCTTCGCATGACCTTGACGCCCGGCCGCTTTCGGGCCACGATGCTGGGCGTTCTTTTTACATCTGGTCAGCCAGGAGCGGCCCGGGCTTGTCCCGGGCGGCTCCAACTGACCATGAAGCAAATACAGAATGAAAACTGCGTTTCGCAGCAAATCGACGACGGCCTCGCGACGACGGCACTTCCGGGTGCGCCTCGTTGCGGCGCAGTCGGAGAGCGTGCCGCGAGGCGCAGGGATCAGCGGCGGTCGAAGACGCGGGTGAACCTTTCGGGGTTCTTCCGCGCGGTCGGCCATCAGTACCTGGCCATGTCGAGCGCACGGGCGCACGGCTGGTCGGATTAAACCAGTAAACTACTCCGGGGGTGAAAGAGCATTCTTTCGCCCCCGGTTTTTTTGCGGCCGCTTGGCTCCAGACCCGCGTGGGCCGCCGGACGTGAGCTGGTGGACTATATAACGGCCACTATATATGCTATATAGTGTCGCCCCACGAGCGCTTATCCCATCCCGCCTTTGAGGATCGTGAGATGCTCGATGCCGTCGGTTTCGAATTCCTGCCAATAGGCGTCCCGCATTTTCTCGAGCTGTTGCTGCTGAGCCGGGCTCAGGTCATCGATCTCGAGCTTTTTGCCGGTCTCCTGGTTCAGGTCGCGATGGGAGAGGCGCAGCACGAGCTCCAGCCAGAAGGAGTCCTCTAGGAATTCCTCGAATCTCTCGCGGGCGGGACCTTCGACCAGTTTCTCCGCGGGGAAATATACTCCATTTACATCCTGCTCGACAAGGTCGGCGCAGCCGAAGTTTTCCGCCAGGCCGAAGATCTTCTGCGCGGCCTCGGAATAACGATCGGGCATGGTCATCGGGTCCTCCGGGTCGGCGCCGGCCACGGCCAGGCCGAGATGAACCAATTCCAGCAGGCGTGTATATTCCTTCGTCGTGAACGATACCTTCATCGCTCGAAAGGAATTATATTCGCCCCGGGCGCAACGATTGACTCGTGGCGGGTGCACCGCCGGCGGGCCCTTCGGCTAGCTGCGAAGCGCCTCGCGCTGCTCCAGTTCGCGGCGCAAGTCGCCCGTGGCCGCCTGCAACTCGGCGAACCGGAGCTTCGCGCCGGGCCAGTCGCGCGTCCGGGCGTCCCGTTCAAGCTGCGCGGAAATTCGCTGCACCTGCATGGCACCGAAGCTCGCCGCCGTGCCCGAGAACTTGTGCGCCGCCTCCGCCAGCGCAGTCGCGTGCTGGTTCTCCACCAGCCGCGCGAGATGCTGCAATTGCTCCTCCTCGCCCTGTATATATATCGCCAGCAGCTCAGGCAGCAACGACGGACCGCTCGTCCCCGGCAATTCGCGGACCGTGTCCCAAGCCGAAGCATCGATTATCGGGCCGGGTAGCGCCGCCTGTCCTGGCGGGCCGGCGATGAACGGCGGTCGGCTGAAGCCACACCGTTCGAGCGCCTCGAGCAATTCCCGGGGCCGGATCGGTTTCGATATATAGTCGTCCATCCCCGCCGCCAGGCAACGGGCCCGGTCCTCGGCCCGGGCGTACGCCGTCAGCGCGATGATCGGAATCCGCGAACCGGATTTTCCCTCCGGACCCGATCGCACCCGGCGCGCCGCCTCATATCCGTCTAGCACCGGCATCTGGCAGTCCATGAGCACCGCATCGAAGTGCTCCGCCTGCAGCAGCGAGACAGCGCGTTCGCCGTCCAAGGCGATCTCGACCTGATGCCCCATTTTTTCGAGCAGCAGCGTCGCCACGCGCTGATTCGCAGCGTTGTCCTCCGCTACCAAAATCCGCAACCCGGATTTCTCGACGCGCCCAGGTCGACGCGCGCCGCTGGCGTCCCGCGGCGGGCCCGCCGTTTCCGTCAGCCCACGCAGCAGCGCACTGTCCGACACGGGCTTCGACAAACACGCGGCGAAGTGCTTCTCCAATTCCGCGATCTTCTCGGCCGGCAGGATCGACGTGCGCAGTCCGACCAGCGGGAGCGCTCGGAACGCCGGCACGCTCCGGATATGATGCACGACAGCAGAGACTTCGATGTCGGACAGCGGCGCATCAATCAGCGCGGCCGCCCACTTTCCCGGGCCTTGCTGGCGGAGTTCGCGCAGCATCGCCGCGCCCGTCGAGACCGCGTCGGCCCCGATGCCTTGTCGGGATAGCTGGGTCACCAAGAGCGACCTCGTCTTGTGATTCGACGCGGCGACGAGCACCCGAAAATCCTTCGGCAACGCCGGGGGAACTGCGGTGGGCAGAAGAGGCGCCACGGGCGTCCTCGCGTCGAATTCCGCCTCGAACCAGAACAGCGATCCGTGACCCGGGGTGCTTTCGAACCCGATTTCGCCGCCCATTAGCTCCACCAGTTGCCGCGTGATCGCCAAGCCAAGGCCGGTGCCACCAAAACGACGGGTGATGCTGGCATCGCCCTGCTCGAAGGGTTGAAATAGCCGCCGCTGGGCCGTTAGCGGGATTCCCACACCGGTGTCGCGAACCGCGACGCGAAACCTCGAGCGCGTCAGACCACCCGATTTCCGCAGCACCCGCACTTCAACCTCGCCCGCGTCGGTGAACTTGATCGCGTTCCCGATCAGGTTCGTCAAAATCTGCCGCAGCCGGCCGGCGTCGCCCAGCAGCGTGGATCCGTTCGGAAGTTCCACATCGCAGAGCAGCTCGAGGCTCTTCTGGTGCGCTCGGGGTGCGAGCAGGGCCACCGTTTCCTCTACGATCCGACGAAGGTCGAATTCGGCGGAATCAAGGCGGAATCGCCCGGATTCGATGCGGGAGAAATCGAGTATATCATTGATGATGGCTAGGAGGCTTTCGGCGCCGCCGACGAGCGTCTGTGTCATCTCGCGCTGGTCCACAGTTAATGGTGTATCCGCCAGCAGGTCCGCCATGCCGAGAATCGCATTCATGGGCGTGCGGATTTCGTGGCTCATCGTCGCGAGGAACTCCGATTTCAGGCGAGACGCCTCCAAGGCTTGATCCCGCGCTTTCGCGAGCTTCGCTTCCAGCTCCTTTCGCGCGGTGACGTCTTCAATTTGCCCAATAAAATTGAGCGGCTCGCCGGCGGGATCGCGGACGAGCGAGATTGTAACCCGCACCCAGACCAAGTGTCCCCGCCGATGGAAATACCGCTTCTCCATCTGGAAAAAACGCCGGGTGCCTTGCATCAACTCCTGAACAAGCTGCTCGTCAGCGACTTGGTCGTCCGGATGGCTGATTTCCCGATAATTCTTTTCGCGCAACTCGGCTTCCGAGTAGCCGATAAGATCGCAAAGAACGCGGTTCGCTCGGAGCCATTGGCCCTTAAGCGTGGTAATCGACATGCCAATCCCGGCATAATCAAACGCACTTCGGAAAGTCGCTTCACTCTCTCGCACAATGCGTTCCATTTCTCGGCGCTGCTCCATCTCCGCGCGCAATGCGATTTCAGTTCCGACCAGGGCCGCCAGTTCCGTCAGGAACTCAATCTCCGCGGTTTTCCACACCCGTGGCCGCGGCGCGATCACGCAAAAAGAGCCAAGGACAAATCCATCGGGGGAACGCAGCGGTATACCCAAATAGGCCTCGACGGTTAACGCCGTGATCGCCGGGTTGTCGCATACGAGAGGGTGCTGTCGGGCGTTCTCGACGACCAGCGGCTGTCCGGAGGTGACCACGTGCTGACAAAAAGAATGAGTGAGCGGCGTCTCACGCGCAGCTGCCACCGGGCCCGCTAAGCCGACCATCGCCTTGAAAAACTGCCGCCGGTCATCCACCAGCGAAACGAGAGCCACCGGAGCATCGAGCAAGTTGCTGGCCATCCGCGTGATACGGTCGAAGGCGGGCTCAGGCGGCGTATCCATTAACTGGATACGCTGAAGCGCGGCGAGCCGCCGCGGGTCGTCAAGCGCTTCGCGGGACACCGTCATTCGAACTAGCTTGCCGAGGTCTTGGAGGACGCGATGACGACGAATGGCGACAAGCCTCCGGCAAACTCAGGATTCATTGTCGAATAATCGGCTCTAACGACGCGTTCCGAAGCGATTGTTTTGCGACGACGGTGCGCGGGCGTCGCTGGAGACCAAAAAAAGCGCCTCCCGCAGGAGGCGCGAGGCCAGCCGGCTCTGCGGGCAATTAGCTCTTCGAGAAACTGCGCGACGCCCCTTGCGCATGGACGCCCTCAGAAAACTCCTCGATCATTTTTTCGTTGAATTGAGGGATGTCCGACGGCTTGCGGCTCGTGACGAGGCCGTTGTCAGTCACGACGACTTCGTCGACCCACTTCGCACCGGCGTTGAGTAAGTCAGTCTTCAGGGATGGATAGGACGTGAGTTTCCGCCCCCGGACCACGCCCGCCTCGATGAGCGTCCACGGTCCGTGGCAGATCGCCGCCACCGGCTTTCCAGCATCGAAGAAAGAGCGGACGAACTTCACCGCTGCAGGATCCATGCGGAGTTTGTCCGGGTTCATGACACCGCCCGGCAGGAGCAGGGCATCGTAGCTGGACGGGTCCGCTTCCTGAAGCGAGACATCGACATCGAATTTGTCGCCGAAATCGTCTTCGTCCCACGCCTTGAGCGGACCGTCCTTTGGAGAGACGATTTCCGTCCGCGCTCCGGCCTCCTCCAGGGCTTTGCGGGGCTTCTCTAGTTCCACTTGTTCAAAACCGTCAGTCACCAAAATCGCGACGGTCTTTCCAGTAAGTTTCTCGTTCATGGCGATCCTTTCGTTGGCGGGCCTCGCTGGTCATGGATGTGTTATCCGGCCGCGGCCCGCGCTGTGGGGATTTGGAACGGCGGCCGACGTTGGCGGTTCCCGAAAAACCCGAATTTGTCCCGGTAATTTTCCGCGCCGGACGGGCGGCTTGACGCCAGCAATATACAATCCCGGCTGCTGCCCCGCATCGGCGGGGACTCTATATCTGTACATAGCTATATACAACCGCCCGGCGCGCGCGTGGGATATATAATATCCAACGCGGCCCGGCGGGACTAGCGGTTCTCGCGGGTCAGGCGATAAATCAAAACGGCGGTGCGCTTCACCAACTCCGGGACCGTGGCCAGATCCGCCCATTCGTTGGGGGCGTGACTGCCGCCTCCGCGGATGCCGAGGCCGTCGAGCGCCGGCAGTGGCGGCGAGACAAACGCGATGTCGCCTGCGCCGCGGGACTTGGGATCATACGCGATAATCGGCGCATAACCAAGATCTCGACTCACCGCGTCGAGTTTACCCAAAAGAGCACGGTTTGCCGGACTGTCCGGCATGGCGGGATAAGCTTCATCGAAGACGATAGTCGCGGAAGTCCGAGGCAGGTGGTGACCGACGATCGTGCGCATTTTTTCCTGGGCGATTTTCAGCTGTTCCGCGCTCATGGTCCGCAGGTCTCCGCGGATCAGTGTGCGCTGCGCCGTGATATTCGTCTTGCCGGCGACGCTGCCATGCGTGCCGTCCAAAGTCACCTCGGTGCCTCCAGCGATTAGCGCCGGGTTGAGAGTCAAGCCATCGAGCTTACGCAACTCGGTATAAAATCCCTCCAGGATCCGCGCAGCTTCGTAGACCGAACCGGCGCCCATTGAGGACGAAAAAATCCCGGAAGAATGTCCCGTCGCGCCTTGCACTTCGATCGTCCACGAGGCGCTGCCGCGGCGGGCCACGGTTCCCGTGTTTTCGATCGCTCCCTCAAACCCGAGGGCAACGTCGCTGCGGGCGGCAGCATCGAAAAGGGCGCGGCGCGTGACTTCCACCGGTCGGCCGACCGCTTCTTCGTCGCCCGTGAGCACGACGATGATCTGCGTGCCCTCCAGCAGCTTCGCGTCGTGCAGCGCTCGCAGGGCATATATAATCACGAGATCGCCGCCCTTGATATCGCTGGTGCCCGAGCCTGCGGCGCGGTCGCCCGTGGCTTTATAATTGCCGCCGGGGAGCACGGTATCGAGGTGACCGATCAACAGCACGCGTTTCCCCTGTGTACCGCGATGCTCCGCGACGACGTGTCCGGCCCGGCGAGTCGCGGCCGGCAGTTCCTCGAATTTCGCGTCGAGCCCTGCTGCCGTTAGCTCGCCGAGGAACAACTGTCCGACTGCGCGCACGCCGTCGCGGATCTCTGTCGCGCTGTCGATCTGCACCGCTGCTTCCAAATCGTGCGGGAAATTTGCCACGCGCGCGTCCACCGCGGAAACGATCTGCCGCTCGTCCGCGTTGAGCGCGGCCCGCGCCGCCAGCGGAGAGAGGGCGATCGCGAGGGGTAAAACTATATAGCGCATGAGGGAATCCCAGCAGACTCGGCGGCGCGACAGAAGCTTGAACGCTCAGCGTCGCGCCGGCATCTCGCTCCGAAATTCCACGAAGGTACCGTCCGCGAGTCGCACCCGCAGTGGTGCACCGGGTTCGAAGCGGAGCAGGCCGTAGTTTTCGCCGGCAACATGCGGCAGCGCCGGTATATACTTTCCAGCGCCGACGAGATCGCCATACGCGGGCGCGCGCCCGGGATGCTGTGCGCGAAACTGGACTGCGGCGTTTGCGAGCGCCCGCAGGTTTTCCTGAATCGCTTTCTCCTGGGACGCGCGGCGGACTTTCTGGAACGCCGGCACGGCCATCGCTGAGATCAAGCCGATCGACACGGGATTATATATCGCCAGCGCGACCAAGTCCTGCTTGAGCGAGCGGTCCGCATAGGATCGCACGAGGATGCCGTCGGGCAGGTTGGTGCGGATGGAAACGAGGGCCCGGTCGGGGGCGGGGAGGTTCGCCAGCACGGAATCGATCATTCGCTTCGCGTCGGGCGGCAGCTGCGGGTTCAGACTGGAGAATGCCCGGAGGTGCTGAAAAGCCGCGGGATTGATATAACTCAGCCCGTTGCCCTCCTGGCCCACTCGCGCCAGGGCCTGCTTGAATTCGGCGCGACTGCCCAGCGGGTTCTGGCGCGCCAGGCACTCGTCGAAAAACGCCCGGGTGGTCGCCAGATATAAAGTCGTACCATCCACCACGAGCACCGGCGCGATTCCTGTAACGGGCAGGGGATGGGCCATTTCATATACGTGAGCCTTGCCCGGGACGAGTCGCAGGGCGGGCGACTTCTGCAGCGCCGGTTCCAAGACGGCGCCTATCCCGTCGATGCAGATCAGCAGGGAAATCTCGGGAATGCGGAATGCGCCAGCGTTCTCGCCGAGCGAAATCGGCCGATCCGGCGCCAGGCGTGCCACGAGCGCGGTGTGCCCCTTGAGATTTTGTAGCACCCCGAGGAATGACAGCGCGGCGGCTTCACCGGCTTTTTTCACCGCGTCCTCCATCTGGTTCGCGGCCGGCGGTCCGCCCGCCTGGGCGGCGACTTCCCGGAAGGTTTTATACATTGCCGGCAGATCCACCTCCGCCTCGGCGTAGAGATCGGCATTCGCCGGCGCCAAGTCCGTGTGCACAAACGGCGCCGGGCCGCCACCGAAACCAGCCAGGAGGCCGTGACGGCCGCCTGGTATATAGGCGAATCCGCGGTTTCGATAATAACCATCCGTCTCGGCCACCGAGCTCGCCCCGACCGCGACTATATCCGTCAACCCCAGTATTCGGGCGAGCGCCCCGAAATCCTGATTCGCCCAGCCGGCAATCGCCGGCTGCGTGCGCGCCACTTGGGCGAAAAGGTTGTGCGCCTGTGCGGCCACTTTCAGCACGTCGCCGTCGACATCCATGTAAGCATATAACGTCCCGCCGAGCTCGAGCTGCCGGTTAACCGCGGCGAAATGGCGGCTGAGCTCCGGACTGGGGACAAGCCCGATGCCCGGCGGCGTTACCGCGGTGGGCGGGGTTGCGGCGGGTGCCGCGGCGACTGCGCCGGGCTCCTTCTTCTGGCAGCCGGCCAGCGCAATACCCAACCCCAGGACACACAACGCCGTTTTGGGCAGGATCATTGCACTGGCTTTTATATTATTATATATTCCAGCGAAAGGAATAAATAACATCTGCTATACGCTACTACTGCATATTGACGGATTATTAATATTCGGGTGAGAAGGCGGCGAAATACCTATGTGCCGCCCTCCGGCGGACGACCGCCCCGACATGGCGGACGGTTCACGACAGGTTTCCGCTCTTATATACCGATTCCAGGCGGCGCGGCCATGCGCGCTCGGGGCCGGTTGGAGGCGCCAGCGGGCTAGAGACTCACGGCGCGGTGGCGGGCGCACGTGACGACGTGATCATTCACCATGCCGACCGCCTGCATCCAGGCGTAGACGATTACCGGGCCCACAAATTTAAAGCCCCGCGCCCGCAGCGCCACGCACAGCTTTTCCGAGGTTTCCGTGCTGGCTGGAAGCTTCTGCGTTTTTTTCCATCGGTTCACGCGCGTTTTTCCGCCGACAAAGCTCCAGACAAACTCCGAGAAGTCTTCGCCGGCCGACGCCATGGCGAGGTAGGCGCGGGCGTTGCCAATTGTCGCCTCGATCTTCGCGCGCGAACGGATGATTCCCGCGTCCTGCACCAGCCGGGCGACATCGCGCTCCGTGAAGCGTGCGATTCGTGCCGGGTCGAAGCCCTCGAACGCGCGGCGAAACGCGTCGCGCTTATGAAGAATGGTCGACCAGGACAGCCCGGCCTGAAAGCCGTCGAGCACGAGCTTTTCCCAGAGGGCGCGGCTGTCGTGCTCCGGCACGCCCCACTCCTCATCATGATACGCGCGCATCAGCGGGTCATTCGCGGCCCAGGCGCAACACTCGGTCGTTTTCACCCCGCGACGCCACGGGAGCCGCGATAAAAAGGCAATCCCGCGAACCGCCATGCCCATCGGGGAGCCGCGCGCGTGCTTTCGCCGGTGGCCCCGAGTTGGCGTCGCTCTATTAACGAGGCACTAGCCTGCGAATTCGGCCGATTGAATCACTACCGCCCGCCGCATATGATTCAATCGGAGCTGGGGCGGTGCGGGCACCATGCCAAATAGTAGATACTAATATGCTACGCAGCAATACATGTATATCCTGAGTCCCGACTTAATTATACCGAGGTCCGGCTATGAAGACAAACAAGGCCTCGCTCCGCGGGGCTGCGCAATGCCATCAACCTGGGCGCTAATGCCGTCGGCGATTATCGTCCGTTACAGATATTTATTTTTATAAATAGTCTCTTTATAACCGTGATAACAATATATTGAGGCAGCGCGCGAGGATGTGCGCGGCGGGCGGGTTCGACGTGCTGCCGTGCCGCTCGACGGGCGCGCTAGTCCGGCGCGTTTCCCGGATGCAGTCCGAACTGGACGAGCTTCGCTTTCATGGTGATGCGTGAGACGCCCAGCCACCGCGCCGCCTTGGCCTGGTTGCCCTCGGCCTGCCGGATGGCACGGGCGAACAGCTCGCGTTCCGCCGCCTCGATCACGCGCGCGTGTGCCTCGCTCGCTTCGCCGCGGCGGACGGCACCGAGCAGCTGGTCCACATATTCTCCGAACGGACTCGCCGGCGAAAAGTTGGTCGCCCCGGTCTGGTTCAATGCGGCTCGGGCGTGGTCGAGATTTATAGTATATCCCTGCGCCAGCAGGATCACCTTGCGCATGACATTCTCGAGATGCCGCACATTTCCCGGCCAGGGCTGCGCCTGAAAAAAATCCACGGCTTCCGGCAGGATGGATTGCTGCGCGTGCCCGAGCGCCGGCCCGTGTTTTTGTAGGAAATACCGGACGAGCTCCGGTATATCCTCGCGACGGCTTCGCAAGGGCGGGATCGTGATCACCACCACGCTCAGCCGATAAAAAAGGTCCTCGCGAAACTGTTTTTGCACGATCGCCGTTTCCAGGTCGCGGTGCGTCGCCGCGATCACGCGCACATCCACCGGGATGGCTTCCTTCCCGCCGACGCGCTGCAGACAATGTTCCTGGAGCACGCGCACCAATTTCACCTGCGTGCCGGGTGTCATGTCGCCAATCTCGTCGAGAAACAGCGTTCCTTGATTCGCCTGTTCGAAGCGGCCGATGCGACGCACCTCCGCCCCCGTGAATGCGCCGCGTTCATGCCCAAACAGCTCGCTTTCCAGCAGCGTTTCCGGAATCGCCGCACAATTCACCGCGACAAACGGCGCCTGCGCGCGCTCGCTGTGATGATAGAGCGCGCGCGCGATGAGCTCCTTGCCGGTGCCCGTTTCGCCGCGAATCAATATATTCACGGGCTTCGAGGCCACCCGTCCGATCTCTTTATATATCGCCTGCATCACCTCGCTGCGCCCGACCAGCGCATCCCGTGCCGCGCCTGGCGCGCCCAACTCGACGGGTTCCGACATCAGCCGGTTGCTATCAGCCGCCTTGCGCACGAGCTCAATCAGCTGCGGCATCGCAAAGGGCTTTAATACATAGTCATACGCGCCGAACTTCGTCGCCTCGATCGCCGTGTCCGTCGTGCCAAATGCCGTCACTAATATTACGGGCAGCCGCGGCTGCACGGCACGCAAGCGCCGGATCAGCTCGAGCCCGCTGAGACCGGGCAGCCGCAGATCCGTGATCACAACGTTCACCGGCTGCGTTGACGCATATATATAGCCTTCGTCGCCGCGCGTCTTTACGACCACCTCGTGGCCCTCCTCCTGCAACACGCGGCACACGGTGTCGGCGATGCCCGGGTCGTCCTCGATTAATAACACTCGCGCGCCGGCGTTCACGAGGTCGCCTCCGGCAGCACGATGCCAAACGTCGTCCCACGATTCGGCTGCGTTTGATATTGGAGGGCGCCGCGATGTTTTTCTACGATGCGAGCGGCGATCGAAAGGCCTAGCCCGGTCCCATGGTCCTTCGTTGTGAAGAAGGGATCGAACAGCCGCTTCGTCACCTCGGGAGCAATTCCTTTTCCGGTATCGGCCACCTCGAGGATAACGACGTCGCGTTCGGTCCCGGACAACGCCCGCCGGTCCGCGATGGCGCGCAGTGTGATGGTGCCATCGCGACCGATACTATCGACGGCGTTCTGGACCAAGTTGATGAGCACCTGCTTGATCTGCGCGGCGTCGACGCGAATGCGGGAGGGTTTCGGCGCATCGAGTACGAGGCGGATCCCCGCTTTTTCGAGCGAAGGCGCAAAGAATAGCTGCACCTCCCGCAGCACTTGGTCCGACGGAATCGTCGCGAGCTCGGGGTCACCCGGCCGCGCGAATCGCAGGAAGTCGGTGACGATGCGCTCCAGCCGCGTGATCTCGCGGTGCACGAGTTCGTTATCCGCACGTTCCGGCGAGCCGGGCGCAAATCGCTTCTGTTGAATGAATAACGCGGCTTTGATCGCTGTGAGCGGATTCCGAATCTCGTGAGCCACCCCTGAGGCCAGCATGCCCAAAGACGCTAGTTTCTCGTGACGTTCCACCAGCGACTGGCTTTCCACCAATTTCAGTCGCAGCGGGGCGATCATGTCGCGGTACGCGAAAGCCGCCAACGCGATACCGAGGAGAAACAGCAGCGCCAAGAGTACCAGCACCGTGACCCGTAGGTTTTGCAATCGGTCGCCTGCCTCCGCAAGCAGTTGGCTTCGAGACTGATAATGGGTAGTGGCCAATTCCTGTCCAAGGTCGAAAACGTGCTGTGACGCCGCGCGAATCCTCGTGAATGCCGCGAGCAATTCGTCGGGCCGCGCCGCCCGCCCAGACTCGCCCGGGAAGTCCCCGACCGTGTGGAGGTATTCCTCGTAGGCTGCCTTGGCTTGGCGCAACAGCTCCTTTTCCGCGGCCGAGGTCAGCTGCGGCGCTTGGTCATCCAGCCAAAGCGATAGTTGCCCGCTCGCCTTGAGAAATTGCTCCCAGATGGCGGGGTCGTGGCTGATTGCGTATTGGAGCCGGGTGTTCGTGACTTCCCGTAGTTCATCCTTAAACTGCGCCGCGATCTTCCCGCTTTCCGTGTCGATGCGCGTCAGCTCCGCGCGCAAATCGCGCGATTGCCGCTGGAAGTTGAGCACGATCAAGAAGATCGCGACTCCCATGAGTCCGACCGCCAGGACCAGCGTAAAAAGACGGATCCGCACCCCGAGGTTCATGATAGCTCCATGGCAAGCCTGACGCGGCGGGGGCCTCAGGGGTGCTAAAATACTTTGCAGGCGTAGCCAAGAAAGTGAGCTGCTTTCGGCCTATCTGCCGGCCTTAATTTCGCAACCACCTGATTACCAATAGCAAAAAACCGGTTGGCATGGCGTCAGCAAAGGGATCGCGAATGTCAGATCGGAGCGGCCCAATCGAACGCCAGCAGAAGCGGATCATCGTCGTGGATGACGATGCCGCCGTGCGGGAAATGTTGGTGCGGGTTTTAGTCGGCGACGGTTATTCGGCCCTGCCGGTGGCGGATGGCGACGAGGCGCTGGAACTGATGTCACGGGCGCATTTCGATCTCGCGCTGCTGGACCTCGGAATGCCCGACAAAAATGGCTGGGAAGTTTTTACGGAGCTTGCGCGGCAGCATCCCGACCTCAGCGTAATTATAATCACCGCAAAACCCCATCAGCGAGCGCAAGCCAACGCGGTGGGCGCTGGAGCGCTTCTGGAAAAGCCGCTGTCTTTCCCCGAGTTGCTCGAGACAGTCGAGCGACTTCTCTTGCCCGCGAATTAACCCTTATATGAATCGTCCCAACCCCTCGTCCAAGCGCAGATTTTGGACTCTCGGCTTTGTCGCCTTCGTGGCGGTCGCCGCGGCCGTCTGGCTGCTCACGCGGCCTAACTCCGCCCACGCGGCCAGCGGCGCGCCGCGCTCCGCTCCAGCCATCCCGGTCACCGCCGGCACAGTTGAAGTTCACGACGTTGATATAGTATTACGCGCCCTCGGGACCGTCACGCCGATCAGCTCCGCGGTGATCACCAGTCGCGTCGCCGGCGTCCTCCAGGAGATTCATTATACAGAAGGCCAGATGGTGAAGCAGAATGATCTGCTCGCCGTGATCGACCCGAAGCCCTACGCCGCCGCACTCGCCCAGGCGCAGGGCCAGCTCACGCGCGACCAAGCCGTTCTCGCCAACGCCCGCATCGACTTGGAACGCTACCAAACCGCGCTGCAGGAACACGCGATTCCCGAGCAACAGGTCGCCACCCAGCAGGCGATCGTCGGCGAAGCGGAGGGCAGTGTGAAACTCGACCAAGCCAGCGTCGAAGCGGCCCAGATCAACCTGGATTATACTCGCATCCTCTCGCCCATTAATGGCCGCGTCGGCCTGCGCACCACCGACCTCGGCAATAATGTTCTAGCCAACGGTTCCACCGGAATCGTGACGGTCACGCAACTCCAGCCGATCACCGTGACGTTCACGCTTCCGCAGGACGCGCTCGCTCAGGTCGCGCCCGCGATGAGGAGCGGCCAAGAGCTGCGACTCGAGGCGTACGATCGCACGAATCCGAAACCGCTCGCCGAGGGGCATCTCCTCACGATCGACAACCAGGTCGATCCCGCGACCGGCACGTTCCGCCTGAAGGGCGCGTTCGCGAACGAGGACACCACGCTGTGGCCCGGCGAATTTGTGAACCTGCGTTTCGTCGTCGGCGTCCGAAAAGCCGCGCTGACCGTGCCCTCGCGCGCCGTGCAACGCGGCCCGAACGGCAGCTATATATTCGTGATCAAGCCCGACCTGTCCGTTGATATAAGAAATGTCGATGTCGTGCAGAACGACCAGAATATAGCGGTGATTGCGAAGGGCGTGAGCGCGGGCGACCGGATCGTCGTCGACGGCCAATACCGGCTCGAAGCCGGCAGCAAGGTGGCGGTGCAGCCCAGTCCCACGCCAACGCCCGCGGGAGCGTAGTATATAAGAAATCACCTGTCCCCGCGACCAGATGAATATATCCCAACCCTTTATTATCCGGCCGATCGCCACCTCGCTGCTCATGCTGGGCATCCTCGGCTTCGGCCTCACGGCCTATAATCTTCTGCCGGTCGCCGCGCTGCCGGCCGTCGATTTTCCCACGATCCAGGTCACCGCGCAGCTTCCCGGCGCGAGCCCCGAGACGATGGCCTCCTCCGTCGCCACCCCGCTCGAGCAGCAATTCGCCGCGATTCAGGGCCTGAGCCAGATGACGTCCACGAGTGGTCTCGGCGCGACGTCGATCACGCTCCAGTTTATATTGAGCCGCAATATCGACGCGGCCGCACAGGATGTGCAGACCGCGATCAACGCCGCCGGCGGCCTGCTCCCGAAAAACCTGCCGAATCCACCGACCTACCGAAAGGTCAACCCCTCGGACCGCTCGATCCTCATCTATGCGGTGTCGTCCGACACTCTGCCGCTATATAAAGTCGACGATTTCGCGAACACACTTCTCGCGCAAAAAATCTCCACCGTCCCCGGCGTTTCTCAGGTTAATATAGGCGGCCAGCAGAAATTCGCGGTGCGCGTGCAGATCGACCCGAACGCGCTCTCCGCTCGCGGTCTCGGAATGGAGGACGTTCGTGCGGCCCTCACGGCCGCGTCCACCGACCAGCCCAAGGGCAATCTGGAGGGCGCCCACCAGGCGATCACGATCGATACCAACGACCAGATTTTCGACGCCGCTGCCTTTAATAATGTCATCATCGCCTACCGCAACGGCGCGCCGGTGCGCGTCGGCGACGTCGGCAACGCCATCGACTCCGTCGAACAAAATCGCGTCGCCGCGTGGTACGGCAATAAACAGGCCGAGCTCCTCATGGTCCAGCGCGCCCCGGGCGCCAACACCGTCGAGACCGTCGACCAGATTCGCTCGATGATGGCGCAGCTGCGGCTCTCGCTGCCGCCTTCGGTCAAAGTTGAGCTGATGTCGGACCGCTCGGACACGATCCGCGCCTCTGTCGCCGACGTGCGGTATACGCTGCTCCTCACGATCGGCCTCGTCGTGGCCGTCATCTTCGTATTTCTGCGGAAACTCTGGGCGACGATCATCCCGGGCGTGGCTGTGCCGCTCTCGATCGTGGGCACGTTCGGCGTGATGTATATGCTCGGATATAGTCTCGATAACCTCTCGTTGATGGGGCTGACGATCGCCGTCGGCTTCGTCGTCGATGACGCCATCGTGATGATCGAGAACGTCGTCCGCTATATAGAGGCCGGCGACACGCCGATGGAGGCGACGCTCAAGGGTTCCGGCCAGGTCGGCTTCACGATCATATCCATCAGTCTTTCGCTCGTCGCCGTGTTCATCCCGCTGCTGTTCATGAGCGGTGTGATCGGGCGCATGTTTCGCGAGTTCGCGATGACCGTCACGATCGCGGTGATGGTTTCCGCACTCGTGTCGCTCACACTCACGCCGGTGATGTGCTCGCTTTTCCTCAAGCACGAGAATCACGCCAACGACGGCCGCTTCGCGCGGTACGCCGAGGGCTTCTTTGATGGCATGGTACGGTTTTATGATCGCGGCCTCGTCTGGGTGCTCCGCCACCAATTCTCCATGCTGCTAGCCACGATTGCCCTGCTCGTGCTGACTGCGGTGCTTTATATAGTGATCCCGAAGGGCTTCTTCCCGCAGCAGGACACCGGCTTCATCCAAGGTGAAATCGATGCCCGCCAAGACACCTCGTTCGTCGAAATGTCAGCGCTCACCCACCAGGTGGCCGAGCGCGTGATCAAGGATCCAGCCGTAAGCGGCCTGATGGCTTTCGGGGGCGCCTCTGGCGGCAATGCTTCCGAAAACACCTCGCGTGTCTTCATCCAGCTCAAACCGCTCGACCAGCGCGATGCCTCCTCCGATCAGGTGATTCAGCGACTGCGGCCCATCGTCGGTCAAATTCCCGGCGCCAAATTCTTCATGCAATCCGGCCAGGATATCAACGTGGGCGGCCGGACCAGCCGGACTCAGTATCAATATACTTTGACCGACACGGACGTGACCGAGCTGAACGACTGGGCGCCGCGCTTCGAGCACGCGCTCGCCGGATTGCCGGGCCTGCAAGACGTCGCCTCGGACCAGCAGGTCGCGGCCCCGCACGTGGCGATTGAGATCGACCGCGACGCCGCGGCCCGCCTCGGCGTCACCCCGCAATACCTGGACGACACGCTCTATGATGCGTTCGGCTCCCGCAACGTCTCCACTATATACTCTGCGACCAACCAGTATCGCGTGGTGCTCGAGGTGCAGCCGGAGTTCCAGACGGATGAGACCGCGCTGGCGAAACTCTATGTCGTCGGCGCCAACGGCGCGCGCATTCCCCTGAGCACGTTCGCGCACTTCGCGCCGAAAGTGGAGTCGCTCTCGATCAATCACCAAGGGCAATTCCCGGCGGTTACGCTCTCATTCAATCTCGCCCCGGGCGTCGCGCTCGGCGATGCGGTCGACCGCATCAACCATCTGCGCGAAACGCTGCAGGTGCCGGCCACGCTGCAGGGTTCCTTCCAGGGGACTGCGCAGGCGTTTCAGGATTCGCTCGCGTCGACGCCCCTGCTCGTCATGGCCGCCATCGCGGTTGTATATATCGTGCTCGGGATGCTGTATGAAAGCTATATTCATCCGATCACGATCCTCTCCTCGCTGCCCTCGGCGGGCGTGGGCGCGCTGCTCATGCTGATGCTGTTTCACTATGACCTGAGCGTGATCGCGATCATCGGGATCATATTGCTGATCGGCATCGTGAAAAAGAACGCGATCATGATGATCGATTTCGCGCTCGAGGCGGAGCGCAACGAGGGCAAGAGCTCGCAGGAATCGATCCACGAGGCGTGCCTGCTCCGCTTCCGCCCGATCATGATGACGACGATGGCGGCGCTGCTCGGCGGCCTGCCTCTCGCCGTGGGTCACGGCACCGGCTCGGAGCTGCGTCGGCCGCTCGGCATCGCAATCGTGGGCGGCCTGCTCGTGTCGCAGATCCTCACGCTCTATACAACGCCTGTCATCTATCTTTATCTCGACCGGCTGAGCAACAAGCTCTCTTCGTTCCGAAAAAACAAGAACCCGCACCCCGCCGCCGTGCCCGTCCCGGCGGCTGGCACCGTGGCGTTGCCTGGCGCGCTCGCGAAATCATGAGCGGCCGTTTTTTCTTCAACGGGCGTCCCACGCGGGCCGCCCTCTTCTTAGCGTTGGCCGCGACGGCAGGTTGCAACCTCGCGCCGAAATATACACGGCCCGAGATCGCGGCGCCCGCTCAGTTTCGAGAGGCTGTCCCCGCCGATGCAGGCGTGACATGGACGGCTGCGCAGCCCGGCGACGACCGGCAGCGCGGCGCCTGGTGGGAACTCTATAACGACCCGCAGCTGAACGCCCTCGAGGCCCGCATCCAGGTCTCCAACCAAACGCTCGCCGCCGCGGAGGCCAATTTCCGCGCCGCGCGAGCGACGGTCGCCGTCGCCCGCTCCACGTTTTTCCCGCAGCTCTCGACGACGCCGGCGTTCACTCGCTCGCGCGCCTCGCAATCCCTGCGCGCCCCGACCGTCACGACGGCCACCGGCGCGCCCGTGGCCGGTGGACCCAGCACGACGTTCACGATCGCCTCCGGTCCGACGCCCAGCGTGGTGAATGAATATTCCCTGCCGTTCGACGTCTCGTATGAAGTCGATCTCTGGGGCCGCGTGCGCAACACGGTCAACAACCAGATCGCAAATGCGCAGGCGAGCGCGGCGGATCTCGCGACGGCGCGACTCAGCCTCGAGGCCGAACTCGCTCAGGATTATTTCCAATTGCGTGCGATCGATGCGCAGCGGCAAATCCTCGCTGATACCGTAAAATCGTACCGCGAAAACCTGAATGAAACCAGCGCGCTATTCCGCGCCGGCATTGATTCGGAGGAGGACGTTGCCCGCGCTCAAACGCAGTTGAACACAACAGTTGCGCAGGCGACCGATCTCGGCGTCGCGCGCTCGGCGTATGAGCATGCACTCGCCGTGTTGGTGGGAACAGCGCCCGCGAATTTTTCCCTTGGCGACGCGCCGCTCGAGTTGCGATTGCCCTCCCTGCCCGTGGGCGTCCCTTCGAATCTGCTCGAGCGCCGTCCGGATATCGCCTCCGCCGAGCGGCGGGTTGCCGCGGCGAACGCGCAGATCGGCGTGGCCCGCGCCGCGTATTTCCCGAGTCTCGTGCTGGGGGCTTCCGCGGGTTTCGAAGCCGCTCAATTTTCAAAATGGCTGGATTGGCCGAGTCGCTTCTGGTCTTTCGGTCCGCAGGTGGCGCAAACCCTGTTTGATGGCGGCGCGCGCCGTGGCCAGACGGCGCAGGCGCAGGCGTTATTCGAGTCGGCGGCGGCGAACTACCGCCAGACCGTGCTGGGCGCGTTTCAATCCGTTGAAGACAACCTCGCGGCGCTGCGCATCCTCGCGCAGGAAGCGCGCGAGCAACAGCTGGCAGTACAATCCTCACAGCATCTCCTGGCGCTGGCGAACACGCGGTTCCGCACCGGCATTGACAGCTCGCTCAACGTGATCCTCGCGCAAACCGCGCTGCTCTCGAATCGCGAGACGGTCGTGGAAATCGAGCTCCGCCGCATCACGGCCAGCATCGCGCTGGTGAAGGCCCTGGGCGGCGGCTGGGACGTCACGCAGCTCCCGGCCCTTTAGCGGGGCGGGGCGGCACCGCAGTCGAAGTATATAGCGCCGAGTGGCCGCCGCGTTCCCCATCCGGCGCCGGCGAACGCGTTCACTGCTATATACTCGTTGGCAGTGCGACGCCGCCCCGGATCACCGACGTTTCCGCGTGCGGCACCTTCATAGAACAATATGATGCAGTATATACGAAAAGCGGGCCTCCGATGAGTGGGCCCGGGCAGCGCGGCGAGCAGCCCTCCGCGTTCCGGCAGGAGCAGATCGAGCTCGGCCTGGCCTCGATGTTTGATTCCGGTCCGGTCGTCGTTCCGGCGACAGGACGCGCCCTCGCACTCTGGGAGCTCTACCGCCGCGGCTTCGATACGCATAATATATTTTCAGAGGATGAATTCGACTGGGAGGATCGCCCGCGCTCCTACGCGTCCCTGGAGGCGGTGCGGCACCGCTGTGAAGACCTGAGCGAGTGGTTGGGAATATTGTGCCGACGGTCTCCAGCGGATCCTAGAGCGAGTGTGGCTGCGGATTCAGACCTACAAGATCAAGTCTCCCCAGAAGCTGGTGCTGCGTCCTCGGCAGGAACGCTTGCTCCAGTTTCTGCAGGATCGCGGGCGGATCGCACCGGGTGAAATCTGGAGTGCGCTCGCGATTTCCAAACAGGGGGCGATGGATCTGTTGCGCCCGTTGCTCAAAGCCCGCGTGGTGGAAAAAATCGGCGGCAAGAAAACCGGTCGCTACGCGCTCCGGCGTATATAAACCGGGCCGGCGGGACTCCAGCGATACCTCAAGTCTTGACAACCGCGACCCGGTCCGGGCGCGGGTCGACGCCGCGGCCGCGCCGCGGAATTGCTCACATGCTTTTTGCCAGGACAGCGACGGAGTGGCCGATGTCGCCATGGCCCCGCTGCACCCGTCCGTCATCCCACCTGACCTCGCCTTCGAGCGGAATATGCGGGGTGCCTCCGTCCCAGATCGAAGTGACCAGCAGGCCCAGGTGCTGCGCCCAGACCGTGATGCCGTCCCGGTCCATGAACTGGTTCAACGGCTGCCCGGGATCCCGCTCATTGATCATCTGGTCGAACACGGCCCAGTGCGACGGAATTCGAAATTCGAGGAATGATATAACGATCTGGCCACCCTTGCGCAGGACCCGCTTCGCCTCGGTGAGATAATGGTAGGATTCCTCGTGCTTGAGATGCGTCAGCACGGAGAAGAAACAGATGAAATCCGCCGACTCATCCGGGCACGGGATCGTGACCCCGTCGCTTAGGTGAAAACTCCAGTCCGGCCGCTGGCACAGAGCCGTCGCGTGCGCGAGCAGATCGGGGACAATATCCGTCCCGGTATATTTAAGGCCGGAGATGGCCGCCAGCTGCGCCGCAAGGCGCCCGCTGCCGCAACCGACGTCGGCGACCGAACTCGCGGGGGACATGCCGAGCTGCAGGAGGAGCGAGAACTGGAGTTTGCCGGACGCGACAAAATTGCCGCCGACCGCCTGGCTGAGGGCGAAATCCTTATCGAGCGTGGCGAGCAGCCGGGACACATGCGCCCGGTAAGCTTCGAGAAATTTCTGCTCCATCCCCGCACGGTGATGTCCGCTGTATGAACCGCAACGGCGAAATCCGGTGAGATATATACTGCGATCGCGGCTGCGCTCCGTCCTAAGGGATATATGAATGTACCCGAAGCAGCGCTTCGCCGGGGATGCGTTCGAAGGCGGAATTTCGGCACGCGCATGGCCGCTATATCAATCGAGACTCGGTGGTCCGCCGGCTCCTCGCGTTGAACCGGCGATCCGAGCAGCGCGCTTCTGACCCTTGTTCTGCACCAGCGGAGCAGCATAAGTAATTGTACCGCCGGAACTAGCGTTGAAGTTACGCGCGGCTGAACAGATGGTCACCCGATGCCGTCAGACGTGCGCGATCATCCTTATTGCTCGGTGATCGTCCCGGTCTTCAACGGCGGCCGGAGTTTGTGCGAACAGGCCGATGCGCTGCTGCGCCAGAACTTCTCCCAACCTTGGGAGATAATATTCGTCGATAACGGTTCGAGCGACGGAAGTCAGGAGGTCATTCGAAAGCTTCCTGCTCAGCCGCGCGTGCGAATTCGATTGATCGACGGCTCGCAGAAACGCGGTCAGGTCTACGCCCGAAATTTGGGAGCCGAGAACGCCGCCTCCGATCTGCTCGTCTTTCACGATCAGGATGACTTGGCCGATTCCGGATGGCTCGCCGAGATTATCCGCGTTCTGGAGGGCGCCGAAGCGGTTGGCGGCTTCGTCGAGGTCACCGGAGCTGGCGACGCGCCGACCCTGGGCCGTGTTCCCGCGAGCGAATCGCTGCCGACCATCGGCGGAATCACCACCGCCTTAGGTACGAATTTTGCCATCCGGCGTAATATATTCAACGCGATCGGGCGCTGGCGCCATATTGGCGTCTACGCCGGCGAGGATGTGGACATCTGCGCCCGTCTGCAGAAGGCGGGATATATGCTTAAGTATGCTCCCCGGGCGCGCGTGATCTGGCGGTCACGATCAGATTTCGCCGGCGTCTTCAGGCAGGGAACGGCTTACGGGCGGGCGGACGTGATTATATATCAGCTCTGGCGCAACCGTGGGGCAGAGCGTCCCGGCTGGAGTTCGATCGGGCGGCAATGGCGACGATGTATGCGACGGGGATTGGCCAGACCGTTCTCCAGAAGGAACTGGCTTAATCAAACGCACCTTTTGGGAATATCTTGGGGACGGCTCCACGAGGGACTCAGAGCGGGCGTGATCGGCCCGATGAAGCTGAAGCCGCTGGCGCTCTAGACTGTTATATACTGTACATACGAGTGTATATGATATGATTGAGCGACACCCTCGCCAAGAAATCCGGTGCTAATTCCACCCTGACAAACGCTGCCATGCCTGCCCACCGCCACGAGATATTACCAGAGATCAGCCCCACCTGCCGTTCCTGTGACGGCAAGGCCGGGCACTTGTTCAGCGCGTCCGAGCGGATGTTTAACATGCCTGGGAAGTTTGAGTATTTGCAGTGTGCCGGCTGCGGCACGCTCAGCATCGCAAATGTGCCAGAGGACCTGGCCCAATATTATCCCGGCCAGAAATATCATTCGTTCAGCCAGAAGAAGACCGTCGAACCCTCGACCTTCCGTCGCAAGCTGGCGCAGACCTATGCGTGGCTCCTCCTCATACGCTCGCTCGATCTTCGGTTCATCCGGCGGATCTGCCCGGATCGCGCGAGTCGCATCCTCGATGTCGGTTCCGGTGACGGCGCCAAGCTCGAGGAACTCCGGTCGGCCGGATATATGAAGCTGACGGGGATCGATCCGTTTCTCCCGGCGGCGATGGAACGCGACGAGCCGTTTCCCCTGCGGCGCTGCGGCATCGCGGAGGCCGAAGGAGGCTGGGACCTCATCATGTATCATCACGTGATGGAGCATGTCTCGGACCCGCTCACCGAATTCAAGAACGCCGCCGCGAAACTCGCGCCCTCGGGAAAACTGCTCGTTCGGGTCCCCGTGGCCGATTCCTGGGCCTTCAAACGCTATGGGAAAAACTGGGTTCAACTCGATTGCCCGCGCCATTTATGGATTCCGACCCGCGCCGCGCTGGCGACGCTCGCCGCCCGAGCCGGGCTTGTCGTAACCCTCGAAACGGGGGACTCGACCGCGTTTCAATTCTGGGCCAGCCGCCACTACGCGCGGACCCGCCAGCATCTCGCCGGTGCCGCTGCCTGGGCGCCGCCTGGCGTGCGGAAGCTTAAATATATACCATCGCTCGTCCTGGAAACCCTGTTCGCCGGTTTCCTTAATCGCCTCCACCGCGGCGATCAGGCCTGCTTCGTTCTGCAGAAAGCCGATCCGGCCTGAAGCGGGACCATGATATGTATACACGGTGGCATCGCATCGTCCCGTCCGTATATATACACTCATATATGATCCGGTGATTTTGCCGGTCGCCGAGGTCGGACCGGGCTGGCTTGACTCTGCTATATAGATAGCGAAGCCAGTCGCCGCCGGAGCGCATCGCGCGGCACCGGCATTCCTGAATGAAAATGGAGAGAGGCTACTATCGACCCCGACGACGGCCTCTTTGGCCGATGCCAGTACGTCGGATCATCGGGACCGCGCTCGTCCTCATCGGAGGCGGCTTCCTCCTCGGCGGGTTGGTGGGCTCGGGCGCCGGAGCTCGGCACGTGGCATTGCTCTACAGCGGGTTCAGCTTGGAAATCCTCGCCGCTCTCGTCGCCTCGGTCTCCCGCTCGGCAAACAGGACGTCCGTTAACGGCGGCGGGCTGTAACGATCCGCGCGATCCGCGATTCTCGTGATGGTGGGCCCACAGGGATTCGAACCCTGAACCAAAGGATTATGAGTCCTCTGCTCTGACCGTTGAGCTATAGGCCCGCCAATTCACAGACCGTGGTATCGTGAGTACCACGCGGCGGTTCTCAACTGTAAATCCGACCTTCCTCATGCTTCGCCGCCTGCCGCCAAAGTTCGTTGCACTGCCACGCCGCGCCAGCCGCGCCGCACCATTCGGTTGAGTCACGGTCCGTGAGGCCTTACTGCGGGGCATGACGAATCCATTCACAATTTCCGGCGGGGAGACGCTCATGGCGCGCGCGTATGGAGCGTTCTTCCACGAGCAGTCGTCCACGATCGCGCGGATCGGGCTAATCGTCGTGCTCGCCGTGCTCGCCCACGTCCTGATCAACGCGATCACCATCGCGAGCGAATGGCTCGTCACCGTCACCCAACGGCAGAAGGAGGGCCGCTGGTTCGTCGGCCAGCAGCAAAAATTCACCACCCTCATCCGGCTGATCGCGAGCACGCTCACCTGGGTTATATACTTTGTCGCCATCGGCCTCTTCCTCGAGGAATGCCGCGTCAACCTCACCGCCTACCTCGCCAGCGCGTCCGTCATCGGCCTCGCCATCAGCTTCGGTTCCCAAGGTCTCGTGCAGGACATGGTCATCGGCCTGACGCTGATTTTTTCCAACGCGATGGACGTCGATGACATGGTGGAGATTTCCGGCTCGGTCGTCGTCGTGGGCCGCGTGCTCGAGATCGGGCTGCGTTTCACGAAGGTCATCAATCTATATAACCAGATCGTCTTCATCCCCAACCGCACCGTCGCAAACGTCAGCCGTTTTCCCTCAGGCGGTATTTACGCCTATGTGGATGTGCAGATTCCGCAGACCGCCGATGCGCAGCGGGTGGGGCAGGTCGTGAAGAACGTCGCCGACGGCACCTGGCGCCAGTTCAACGGCATCGTGCTCGCTGAGCCGACCATCGATGCGATGCGCACCGCCGATGCGAACGGATGGGATTTCCTGCGAGTCCGCTTCAAGATCTGGCCCGGCCAAGGCGGATTGATCGAGACGACCTTTCGCCAGCAGATCCTCAGCGCCATGCGCGCGCTCGACTCCAACTACGCCGAGTGGCAGGTGCCGGTGATCTATCGCGCGATGCGCCCGCCGGAAGCCCGCCCGACGCCTCCCGCCGCCTGAGCGGTCCGATTGGCGTCGCGGTATATACGGGACATATCATGTGGGGCGCGGGCCGCTCCCTAGGTGCGATAGATACGAGATATATATCCAACTTAACGCATCTGTAGTATACACGTCTAAATCATATAACGCGCGGATTATATATGCCCCCGTATCCGCGTTCCCGGAGGAGGCACTCCGCCGCGAGAATCCCCGGCGCGGCTGCGGCACAACGCGCCGGCGCTCGCGGTCCCAAGAACGCGAACTAGTTCGGTGACGCGGGCGGCGTTCCGGCCGGCGTCGAGCCCGCTGCAGCGCCCGGGCCGCGGCCGCGCGCGCCGCGGGGCGCGTGGGCATCGGGTGGCAGATCGAAATCGGCGGGCAGCGGCGTGGGATGCGCCGGGTCGAACTGGAAGTCTGTGGTTATATACTTCGCGAGGGGCACGTGGTCCTGCTGCAGCCCGAGGACGATGCACTTCGCCTGGAGATAGCTGCCGTACTCCACGTGGTGCGTGCGATCATTGAATTGCTTCACGCCATCCGCGCCGAGCGCGCGGTTGAGGGCGACCCCCATCGCGTTCAGGTCAATGCCCGGAATGTTCATCTCCTTCGCGACGTCCATCGCGGCGGTCGCATACGCGCGCAGCGACGTGTTGTCCTTGACCTCCTCGCGGCGCGCGGACGGCGAGGCGATGATCGGAAACCCGTGCCGCTCGCGCACATCGCCGACGAAACGGCGCAGCAGCTCTTTATATACCGTGTCGGCCGGCGAGTAGGTCTCCGCGAAATCCTGATTCGGATATATATTCTGCGGCCCGCTGCTCTTCGAGTCATTCGTGCCAAATTCGATCAGCACGAAATCGCCCGGCTTCATCGAATCCAGCACCTTCTCCCAGCGGCGCTCTTTCAAGAACCCCTTGAGCGTCTCACCCGACTCCGCGTGGTTCGCGACCGCGACCTCCGGCTGAAACCAGCGGGGAATCATCTGGCCCCAGCTGCTGCCCGGCCAGCCGCCCTGGTCCGTGACCGTCGAGTCCCCCACGATATATAGAGTGATCGCATCGTCGACTTTTTGAATCTCCAGCGCCTCGAGCGCCGGGTGGGAATCGCTGAAGGTCAGCGTGAGCTTGTCATC
Organism: uncultured Verrucomicrobiae bacterium; assembly: GCA_963800005.1. Taxonomy (GTDB): domain Bacteria; phylum Verrucomicrobiota; class Verrucomicrobiia; order Opitutales; family Opitutaceae; genus CAWCZH01. The sequence goes on along the minus strand of CAWCZH010000006.1, from coordinate 425,721 downwards.
CCAGTGCAAAGCCGCGGCCTCGTGCGTGGTCGGGTTCATCTCCCGACTGTCGAGCGCGACCTCGCCGCCGGTCGAGATCTTCGGTCCGCGCACATTAACGGTAAACGTCCGCCGCACCACCTCGCCGCGCGCCGCGTGGATGCGCTCGAGCATGAGCCGCCGCGTTTCCGCCTTCACGGTCGTCACGGAATCCGCCCCGGGATCTCCGAGCGTGACGGTCACGCGGTAGTTCCCTTCCGGCACCTTCACGGAAAACGCGAACGGAGCCGATGCCGTCACCGCGCCGTGGGCGGCGGCGCCACCCGCGCCCGCGGGAACGTCGACCACCGTCGCGCCGCTTTCGAAGCCGAACCCGCGGCTGGCTGTATATAGTGTCGCGGTTGGCACCGCCGTGAAGCCCGGCGCCACGGGTGCGGTTCCGAACTGGAATTTATATACAGAGGCAGCGGCCGCTTGGGCGCGGAGCTGCGCGAGGGGGAACACGAGGGCCGGCGCGAGCAGGGCGAATAATATTGGGCGCGAGATCATGGGGTGCCCCGCACGACGAACCGGCCGCCGAAAAGGAACGGCCGAACCGCGGCATTTTATATCACGTCGGTGGTGCGCGGCGTCCTTGTCGCCGTTGACCACGGCTGGTCGCGCGCGCGGGGCCTAGGCCTGCGCTCGGCGGTGGGCTGCGCGAGCTCGTCGGAACGACGCCGAGCTATCGCAACACGGCCTCGGTGCCCGCGTCGAACAGGTGGGCGCGGGTGAGATCGAACTGAACGGCAAACCGCTGATCCCGTGGGAGCGGCTCGGTCGCCGGCAGGCGGGCAATAAAGGTCGTGGCCCCGGTGCTGAGATGGAGAAATGTTTCCGCGCCCATCGGTTCAGCCAGCTCGAGCGTCGCCCAAGCGGCACCCGGGCCAGTCTCGTGTTCGCGGTGCGCGGCGCGAACGGCCTCGGGGCGGACGCCAAATATAATCGGGAGCCCGACATGCCCTGCCGCCCTCGCCCCGAGCACCGCATCCAGAGCCACCTGCAGGGGAGCGGCGTGCTCGTTCGTCTCGACGAATATATAGTCGTCGCCCGCGCGCGTGATCGTTCCCCGGAAGAAATTCATCGGCGGACTTCCGATGAAGCCAGCCACGAACATATTCGCCGGATGGTTATAGAGTTCGAGCGGCGGCGCTACCTGCATGATATTGCCGTCCTTCATCACGCAGATGCGATCGCCCATGGTCATTGCCTCGGCCTGGTCGTGCGTGACATATATCATCGTGGCCGCGAGCCGACGATGCAGCTTCGAAATTTCCGCGCGCGTGGAGACGCGCATCCGCGCATCGAGATTCGAGAGCGGCTCGTCGAAAAGAAACACCTTCGGCTGCCGCACAATGGCGCGTCCGAGAGCCACGCGCTGGCGCTGCCCGCCGGAAAGCGCCTTCGGCTTGCGGGCGAGGAGATCGCCGAGCCCGAGCATCGCGGCCGCCTCCCGGACGCGCGGCTCGATTTCCGCCCGTGGCACGCCCCGCATCTTCAAACCAAACGCCAGGTTATCATAGACACTCAGGTGCGGATACAGCGCGTAGTTTTGGAAAACCATCGCGATGTCGCGATCCTTCGGCGGGACCTCGTTCACGATCCGGCCGTCGATCGAAACAGTGCCGGCCGAAATCTGCTCGAGTCCCGCAATCAGTCGCAGGGTCGTGGATTTTCCGCAGCCCGATGGACCCACGAGCACCATGAACTCGCGGTCCTCGATGGTCAGGTCGATCTGGTTGACCGCGCGACCGGTCGCCGGTCCGGTGCCGATATATGATTTCGTGAGGTTTTCGAGAATGACCTTCGCCATGCGTGCTGCGTTGTGGGCAGGTCTAAACAGCATGGTCCAACCCGTTTGTCACGATAGCTGCGCGTTTCCACGAACGCTCGTCCACGGGCCGGTCGCATCGCCTCGCTTGACGGACGACGCGGCGCTGGGACGATGCCGTCCCGTGATTTCCCCAGAAGACCCTCTCGTGCGCCCGCCCCACACCGCGGGGCTCTTCGCGGGTCAGAGGCTTGCGAGAGCTTTTTCACTGTGAACACACCCTATCTGCTGCGCGCTTTGGTGAGCCGCAATTACCGGCTATATTTCATCGGACAGTGTATATCGCTGCTTGGAAATTGGATGACGACGACGGCGTCGCTCTGGCTCGTATATCATATATCGAGTCGCGCGGTGGATGTCGGCATGGTTGGGTTTGCCACGCAGATTCCGGTGCTGATCCTCGCGCCATTCGCGGGCGTGTGGGTCGATCGGGTGGACGCGATGCGGCTCGTGGCGTGGACCCAATCGCTGGCGATGCTGCAGTCCGCGGCGCTCGCGGCATTCGCGATGACGGGCCATATGACGGTCGGCATTCTGATTGCGCTGTGTTTTTTCCAAGGGCTGATCAACGCGGTCGACTGGCCGGCGCGGCAGACGCTCACGTTTCGCATCGCGGGTGATCGCAGCTTGATGGAGAACGCGATCGCGCTGAATTCGATCACGTTCAATCTCGCGCGGCTGATCGGACCTGCGTTGGCGGGCTTTGTCATTGCGGGCTTCGGCGCGGGGCCCTGTTTCGCGATCGATGCGATCAGCTATATAGCAGTGCTGGGGTCGCTAATCATGTTGCGGCTGGCACCGCATCGCGGGCGAGAGAAGCGTGCCCATCCCTTGGCCGACCTGCACGAGGGGGTAACGTATGCGTGGCATCACCCGATGATTCGCCGGTTGCTGCTGATGGCAGCGGTGATTTCGCTCGTGGGATTTTCGCACTCCGTGCTCGCGCCGATTTTTGCGCGGGATGTATTCAGCGGAGACGCGCGGACGCTCGGGTTTTTGATGTCGGCCACGGGAGTGGGTTCACTCGGAGCCGGTATATTCCTCGGGTCGCGACGTTCCGCGGGTTCGCTCGAAGGCGTCGTGATGTGGGGTGCGATTTTAGGTGGCCTCGGCCTCGCGGCGATTTCCGCTGTGAACGAGTTTTCACTCGCGTTGCCAGCATTCGCTGCGGCTGGCGCCGGCGGCGTGCTCGTGATGGCGACGAGCAACACGTTGATCCAATCGGACCTGCACGACGAAAAACGCGGGCGCGTCATGGGGCTGTTCACGATGGCGCAAAGTTTTTTCCCCATCGGCAGCCTTCTTGTCGGAAGCGCGGCGCAGGCGGTCGGTGCGAAGGGCGCGATCCTCGGCTGCGGCGGCGTCGCGGTCGCGGCCGGATTTGTTTTCTCCCGCTACCGGCCACGAGTGGGCGCAACCGTCGCTGGAATTTCATAAATCGCTGCCCCAACGGCTACGCGTCCCACCGCACATCGGTGTGGCTGTATCCACAAAAGCACTACACCGCCGGCCGAAAAAGCCGGACGGCAGCGCGACTTCCGAAGCGAGAAAAGGTGCGGGGTTGAGGAACCGCGAGGGGTCCTGCCCCTCCAAGAGAAATTGTCATGATTAAAATCGGTCGAAGTCAGCCACTTACGAGGATCACGCGAGCCGCCCAGCTCGCGTTCTGCGCGCCGATAAGTCGCGGGCGACGCTCATTTTGGATGATTTGCGCGGGCGTGATGCTCGCCGTGCCCGGGTTTATAAGCGCGCAGACCGGGTCGACGGCATTGATTTTGCCCACCGAAGCCCTCGCGCCCGGCACGCAGGTCGAGGTGCAAATCCTCGAGACCAATCCCGGCGCGACTGCTCGGCCGTGGGAAGGGCCGGAACGCCCGGCGGCGCGACTTCATATAGGCGAGGAGCACCTCGGCGTCGCCCTGCTGCCGGTCGGGCCCGCGGACAATATGATCCAGCCTGGCGGGTTCGCGGTCCGCTCCTATAAGTTCTCGCTGCCCACGGAGCTCGAGGGTCCCGCTATATTGGAGGTCACGCTTTCCGAGGCGAAGCTCACACGTGGCGCGTTGGAGGTCTCGGCCAAGGCCGCGAGCCTCGCGGCGGCGTCGCCACCGGCCGGGTCGGCCAACTCCCACGCGAACGCGCCTGCGGCCGGGGGTGCGGCGCAGGCCAAGGCGGTCGCGAGCACCGAATCCGAGGCGACGCCCGGCACCCTAAACGCGGGCGAGGTGGGTCGCACGTTTGCGGGTCGAATCACGGCGCACGAGCCGGTATATGCTATATACGGACCGAAGGCTCCGGCGGCGAAATTCCAGTTCAGCTTCAAATACCGTATCGCCACATTCCACCAGGAGACCGAGGAGAGCGCAGCCCAGTCGCTGGAGTTTGGATATACCCAGCGCTCGTTGTGGGATGTGAGCGCGAACTCGAGCCCGTTTTATGATACCAGCTACCTGCCTGAGTTGATATATCAGGCGATCAGCTTCGCTAATCCGAAGCAGCTTGGTCCGATCAACTGGTACGGATTCCAAGCGGGCTACCGTCACGAATCGAACGGGCAGGCCGGTGCCGCCTCGCGGAGTATGAACGTGTTGTTCGCCCGGCCGGTCTTCGGCGTTGGCCCGCTCGCCGGCTGGCACCTGCTGCTCTTGCCGCAGGTGTACGAGTATATAGGGGGTGTCTCGGACAATCCGACCATCAAGAATTACCGCGGCTACGGCGAGTTCCGCGGCGTGGTGGGAAACGGTCAGGGCCCGGCGCTCGGATTTTCGCTGATCGATGGAAAAGACTTCAACCACCCGACGACGCAGTTCGACCTCACGATTCCCGTGCACACGAAGCTGCTCGATACGTCGCTCTATCTTCTGGTGCAGTATTTCCACGGGTACGGCGAGAGCCTGCGGGACTACGATGTGAAGACGCAAACCTGGCGCGCCGGCCTGTCCTTCGTCCGCTAGCCTAATATATATCGGGCGGCCTTCGAGAGCTATATAGCAAAACTATATAGCGATCTACAACCGGGCGATTTGCGGGCTTAGCGGGCACTGCGCCGGATCATGAGCTTGAGTCCCGACCACGTGTCGTCGACCGCGCAGACTTTCACGTCGACAAATCCCAACGGCAGCGCCAGCCGGCGAATGGTGTCCTCGGTGATGTCCGTGGGCACACCGGCCGACTTCTTCGGCCACGAAATCCAGACAACACCATCAGGCGCAATTTGGTGGCGCAATTTCGCGAGTTGCGCGGCGAGCTGGGTCGCGGATTTGGCAAATACATGCACGAACGCGATGCCAGCCCGAGGCACCGACAGCCACGCGACGGTGACGACCGCGGGAAGCTGCAGCAGCGCCCGATAATCGGCGGGAGCCCCGAGGACCACGGCTTCGAGCCCGGGGCAGTAGCCGAGTTTCTTCCAGAGCGGAGTCGGGGAGTAGCCGGCCATGGCTTTAGCAAATTCAACGTCGGTGGGACCGGGCACCTCAAGCTGCAACTCTCGTTTTTTCATTGATTCCGCGAGGGTGCGGAATGCAAAGCGCCCACGGTCGGAGCCGTGCAAAACGCTAGGTGCGCGCCTCCGCCGAGAGGCCGGTGAAAATTGCGAAGCCGTTTATATACAACTGCCAGCGGCGGTCCGCCGCGCCGTGGCACATTTCGAGCAGGAGCGCGTCGGGCTTCGAGACTCCATATAACCCATAACGCGGGGTCCCGTGCGCTCTTCACCCGTAATATATTAATCCTGCAGAACCCTCCTATATGGCTACCATCAATTCTTTAAAAGAGCTCCTCGTCGACGAGCTCAAGGATCTTTACAGCGCCGAAAACCAGCTCGTCAAAGCCCTCCCCAAAATGGCCAAGGCCGCGACGAACCCGGACCTGAAGCAAGGCTTCACCGACCACCTCGCCCAGACCAAGGGCCACGTCGAGCGCTTGGAACGCGCCCTCGACATGCTCGGCGAATCGCCAAAGGGCAAAACCTGCGCCGCGATGAAGGGCTTGGTTGAGGAAGGCAACGAGGCGATCGATACCGATGGACCGGACGCGATCATCGACGCGAACCTCATCGGCGCCGCCCAGCGCGTGGAGCATTATGAAATCGCCGCGTACGGTACCGCCCGCGCGTTTGCCGAGACACTGGAAGAAAGCGACATCGTTGACCTCCTGACCCAAACGCTTGAGGAGGAGACGGAGACAGACAAGAAGCTCACCGACCTCTCAGAGACGGTGAATACCGAGGCGCAGGCCGCTGGCTCCGAGGAAGACGAAGAAGAGGAAGAGGACGAAAAGTAAGTACGCGACCGCGCACGCGGAAGCGTCATTGCGGGCGAATGTCCCCGCCCAGGCGGCTCGACGCTCGATCTCAAGAGCTCGAGCGGCCTGCGGCCCGGGTGCCTCGCAGCAGGGTAGCGAACCCCGGTATTCAAATTTTGGATACGCTGCACGTTCGCTGGAACACCAGCTCAGCAGTGGTGGTAGTATAACCGAGCGGCGTTCTCAATAAGGGTTCGGTGTCCCGAGCGGCGTGGCGGGCGGGGCTGCAACAGGTGGCGGAGAGTATATTGCGGCGCTGAGCGTATATCGGGTTTGTATATAGGCGTTGAGTGGAGACATGGCGCGATGCTTGGGTCTCCCCTTTGCGGCCATGGACGCGCTGATGCTCACGAACAGTGTAGAGCCGGTATATTCCGCCCCGGCGGCGCTGAATAGGGTTGCTTTGGGCTGTTTGTATATAACGTGCTTTCGGCAATTTACGGGACACCCGCGGAGTGGCGCTTCAGTCGCGCAACTTGCGACTTTCCGCAGCATGGCCGACGCTTCCCGGGGGCCCATGATTCAGCGACCGGGCGCACTTTTCATGGCAGGGCTGGTCCCTAGCGAGTGGAGGAGATTTTCGCAGACGTCATTGTGATCGGCGCCGGAGCGGCCGGGCTCGCCGCCACACGCGCGCTCACCGCGACCGGCCACGACGTTGTCCTGCTCGAGGCACGAGACCGGATCGGGGGCCGCGTTCATACTCTATATCCCCAAGGCTGGCCCGGCCCCGTGGAACTCGGGCCGGAGTTTGTTCACGGCGGCAATCGCGTCCTTTGGGATATATTAAAGCAGCATCGCCTGCCCGCGCGCCACGCCCCGCCGCGGCATTGGCTAAGCCGGTCCGGCCAACTCGTGGCGCTTCCCGACCTCGCCAAACAAATCGAGGGAATTACTGCGCGCATCGATCCCAAGCGTCGCGAATCTTTCGCCGCGTTTTTGCGGCGCGAAGGCGGCAATTTTAGCGCGGAGGATCGGGACCTCGCCGCGAACTTCGTCGAGGGTTTCGAGGCGGCGCCGCTCGCACAAATGAGCGCGCCCGCCCTTGCCGGCGAGACACTGGATGACAGCGAACAATATCTGCTCGGCCGCGGTTACGCGACGGTGATGGACGCGCTCGCTGCGGACGCCGTTCCCGCGCGCATGCAATGTCATCTCGGCCGCGTCGTGCGAAAAGTTATATGGAAGCGCGGAGAAGTGGTCGTCGAAACCCGGACGACGCCTCAGGCCGAGCCGGCGCGCTTTCATGCTCGCGCGGCCGTGATCACCCTGCCGCTGGGTGTCCTGCAGCTGGAGCGCGGCGCGGCCGGTGCGGTGATATTCGAGCCCGATCTCGGGCCGACGCGCCGCGTGATCCGGCGCATGCGCATGGGCCACGTGCTGCGCGTTATATTGCGCTTCGACCAGCGGCAGTGGCCCGCGCTCGTGCCGGAGGAATTCGGCCGCGCGCGCGCTCGCTCACCGTTCGGCTTTATACATTCGCGCATTGCCGGCCTGCCTGTGGCGTGGTCGCTCGGCAGCCCGGGAATCGTAACCAGCTGGGGCGGGGGACCCGCCGCGCTCGAGCTTGCCGGACGCAGCGACGACGAAATCGCGGAGGTGGCCATTCGTTCCGTCGCCGAACTTTTTCACCGTCCCACCCCGCTCGTCGAACGTGCGCTGGTGGACTGGCGCCTGCACAATTGGAACCGCGATCCGTTCAGCCGCGGCACGTATAGTTTCACCGCCGTCGGGCAGGAAGAGGCTCCCGCGCAGCTCCGGGAGCCGGTTGCGGACACACTCTATTTCGCAGGTGAGGCGACGAGCGACGGTGCCGAGACGGGCACGGTCCATGGCGCGCTCGCCAGCGGCGTTCGCGCGGCCGAAGCCATCGCGAAACAGCATCACGCGTGATCTGATCCGTATCCAGATTTTGAATCCGTGAGAGAAACCGGGGCGGCACCCGCTCATTGGCGAATTTAGCTCGCGCCGGCCGGCCATGAGAGCGCAGGTGATTTCGTCCGAGAGCGTGTCGACGGCTTAGATATTAAACGTGCCGCCTCGCCGTTTTTCTTGAGATATATTATCTCGCTCGCCGCAGCTTCCGTGCAGCCGGGCCGCTATATATTCCGGTTGCCCGGGCCGGGCGTCGGGGTCGCGATTTCGGTGACGCCGACCGGCGCGGTGCGCCAGTTCAGGGAAATGGAAAGCGCGCGCAAAAGAAACGAGGTCGCGATCGCGGCGAACGCGGCGGGAATCGCCGCGAGGTGCAACTCGCGTGTGAGAAAGACAAACGTCACCGCCCCCGCGAAAGCCGAGACGACGTAGAATTGTCCGGGGCGAAAAACGAGTGGCTCCTCGCGCGTGAGCAGGTCCCGCAGCAGGCCGCCCCCCGCAGCGTTGATCACGCCGACCAGCAGCGTCGCGGGCACCGCCAAACCGGCTTGCAGAGCTTTTTGCGCGCCAAAGGCCGCATACGCACCAAGGCCGAGCGCATCGACGACTGCGATGAAACGGTGGAACCGCACAATCGAGCGGCTGAACACCGCACCGACCAGCGTCGCCACCGTGACCACCTCTATATAGCGCGCATCCGTCAGCAGCGGGGTCGGCCCCGTGCCCGAGAGAAATATGCCGTCACGAATCAAGCCACCGCCGAGGCCCGACGCGAGCGCGAGAAAAAACACGCCCACGAAATCATAGCCGCGCTTGATCCCCGCGATCGCGCCGGTGAGGGCGAAGGCGAACGTCGCGCCCAGGTCGATAAACGCGGGCAGTTGAAACGCGCCGGAAAAGTTCGGGGTCATGATGCAGTGTGACGCGGGCCAGTCGGCCGCGCACCAGCCTCACGGCGAGCAGGCGTCCTGATTTTTACCCGTGCTATATACTTCACCCCGGCCGGTGTCCGTCGCCCGGCCCCGCCCGCCGACCCGGCGCGATTTGTATCCATAATCTCAATACGTATAAAAGAGCTGCTGCAGGAGTGCGAGGTCGCGCGTCACGCCGAGCCCGAGCATCAGGAGGATGCGGGCTTTCTGCGGATTCAATTCCTCAGCGACGAGCAGGCCGAGGTGATCGTCGTCCACCTCTATATTGCGCTCGACGACCCCGCCGCCCGTGCGCGAGCTGCGCACGATGGCGACGCCCTGGCGGGCCGCGGATGCTGCCGCAGCCAGCGCGGTGGCGCCGAGATTACCGTCGCCCATGCCGGCAATGACGATGCCCTGCGCGCCGGCGGCAACCGCCGCGGTGATCAACTCGCCGCCCATGCCGGCGTGAGCATATATGATATCCACCCGCGGCGGCAGCGGAGTCGCCCCGAGACTGAATTCGCTCGCATGCGTGTGCCGCCGCACTGGCCGGGCATAGAAATGTACTCGCCCCGCGTTCACCAATCCGGCCAGGCCGCGGTGGCTCGCCTTGAACGTGCCGACTTGCGTCGTGTTACTCTTAGAAACCTCGCGCGCGAGGTGGATCTCATCGTTCGCGACAATCAACACACCGCGATCAGCGGCATCCACATGGCGTGCGACGGCGACGGCGTTATATAGATTCATCGGCCCGTCCGCGCTGATCGACGTCGCCGGTCGCATCGCTCCTACGAGCACGACGGCCTTCGCGCTCGGGACCACGAGATTCAGGAAATATGCCGTCTCCTCCATCGTGTCCGTGCCATGCGTGATCACGACGCCGGAGATCGCGGGCTCGGCGAGCGCCGCGGTGACGCGCTCCGCCAGCCGCAGCCAGACGCTTTCAGTCATGTCCTGGCTACCGAGAGACGCGACCGCCTCGACGTCGAGCTCGGCGAGATCGGCGAGTTGTGGCACCGCGGCGATCAGAGCCTCGATGGAAAACGCTCCGGCGCGATACTCGCGGGCCGTGGGCTCGAGCTGGGCTCCGGCGATGGTGCCGCCGGTCGCGAGCACGCGCACACGGGGCAGCGGCGGAGCGTCGCTCATCGAGCGCTGCCGTCCGAGAGCCCGGGGCTGCTCGTCGCGACTATATTGCGCGCGTTGCCCGGGGCGATCACGGGCGCGCCGGGGAATCGTTGGACTTTCACATGATCGAAGTCCACGCCGTCAACATCGTCGAACTGCACGCCTGGCCGAGCCTCGGCAGCGGCCGCGCGGAATTCCACGTGATGCAATGACAGCCGCGCGCCGTGTTGCACAAACAAACCCCAAGCGGGCAGCACGCCGAAACGCGAGGGCTCCGGATATTCCTGGTCGAAATTCGGCAGCACCCGTTTCGCCTCCGCGTCCGTGCCGCCGCCTTCATAATCGATATATATATTGCTGAGCGTGACATCCTCGACCGGATGGCCCGCCACGCCCGCTATGAGAATCCCCGCTTGGTGCGCCACGTTGTGCGCCACGACGTTGTCGATGAGAATGCGACGGGCCGTGCCCACCGGCGGATGATCCGGCCCGCGGAGCCGCGCGCCCAGACGAATGAATATAGGCGTGTTTACTATATCGCGCATCGCCAGGTTCGACACGACAATGTCCTCCATCAGCGCGCCGTCGACCGACTCGAGCGCGAGGCCACGCGAATATTCGAAGACGCAATTGGAGATCGTTATATTGCGAAACCCGCCGTTCGATTCTGTCCCGCACTTGATCCGTCCGGTGGGGCCGTCGCGATATTTCACTTTCCGCTGCCGGGTGCCGTCCAGCAGCGTGCCCTCGTCGTAACCGCTGACCTGGCAATTCGTGATAGTGACGTTTTCGGTCGGGCGATTATATCCGAGCGCAAACGAACTTTTTGGGCAGATGCCGTCATCATAAGGCGAATTCACCGTGCAGTTCGAGACGCGCACGTTCTGGCAGCAATCGAAGTCAATGCCGTCCCGGTTCGTGTCGATTTTGAGATTGTCGCAGGTGAAATTATCCACGCCGGTCGCGAGCACCGCGAAGTGACCGCCATGATATATCGTGAAGTCGCGCAGGAGCACGTTCCGGCAATTCTTGAGCGCGATGGCCTTGTTGCCGACGCCTGCGGGAAGCACGTCTCGCGCGTTGGGATAACCGAAGGCACCGGGTGTCGGGGCTGCGCCGGCGGCGGCGGGGAGAGCCGGGACTTTGGTGCCGGCCGCCCGCTCTTCCGGCAACGCGTCGCGCCGGCCGGAGCCACGACTCAATCCGCGACCATATATCCGGCCCGGCCCGCAGATCGAAACATCCTCGAGCGATTCTCCCCACAGCAGACTGTTGTGCCAGTGCGTGTGGCCGAAATCCTGATACGCCTCGAACGCGCGATTGTCCTCCGGCGCATCATAGCCCGTCGTCAAATCCGCCGACGGCTCCGCGGCCAGCAGCGTGGATCCGGGCTCGAGATAGAGAGAGACGTGACTTCTCAGATGGATCGAGAAACTCGCATATATACCCGGAGGTACGTGCACCGTGCCACCGCCAGCGGCCGCAGCGGCTTCGATTGCCCGGTTGAAAGCGGCCGTGTCGAGGGTGTGACCGTCGCCGGTGGCGCCGAAGGCCTTGACGTCAAAGTCCGCGGCGCGCAGAGCAGTCGTGGCCGAGAGCAGAAGAAAGTATATAGCAGTGGGGATGGCGTGGCGCATGGGAACGGGTTTTGGGATGGGGCCGCGATTGAATCGGGAAACTACCGGCGGGTACCGGCATTTCATGGACACCGATTCGAGGCGAGCAGAAGTTGCCGCGCCGTCCAGCGGTTCTCCCGCCCGTTGCACTCGGTGCGCGCGGGCGGCGACGCGCCCAGGCGGGAAGGAGATTTCATATATCGGAATTGGAACGAATTAGGGTGGGTCGGTAGCGCGCGGTACCGCGTTCTGTGCTCGCAATGGACACGCGCGGCCGGACGCGGATTGACCGCGGCGCGAGATTGCGTGTCCTCGCTCGAATGTCACTGACGCTTCTCGTGCTGGCGGCCGGCCTGGGTTCCCGCTTCGGCGGGCTCAAGCAGCTCGCGGCCGTCGGTCCCGGCGGCGAGACGGTGCTCGATTATGCGGTGTTCGACGCGCGCCGAGCGGGCTTCGATCGCGTGGTGTTTGTCATCCGGCGTGAATTCGAGGACGCATTTCGAGCCCAGGTCGGCGCGCGCTACGCGGGCAGCATCGCGGTCGACTATATATTTCAATCCATCGACGCGCTGCCGCCTGGATTCGCGGTGCCGGCGGGTCGGGTCAAGCCCTGGGGTACTGGCCACGCGGTGTGGTGCGCGCGCGCGCAGGTCCACGAAAACTTCGCGGTAATCAACGCGGACGATTTTTATGGCCGCGAAAGTTTCGAGCTTCTCGCGAACTTCCTGCGCGCCGGGGAATCGTCTGGCAGCGTCGGCGGGAACGCGGCCAACGCCCCGGCGCAATTCGCGATGATCGGCTTCCGACTCGCGCAAACGCTCTCCGAGCACGGGGCCGTTTCGCGGGGCGTCTGCGCCGTCGGCTCGGATGGCCTGCTCGTGAATATAGTCGAGCAGACCTCGATCCACGCAGAAGACGTCGGGCCGGGTCGCCGGCTGGCCGGCACCGAGGTGGTGTCGATGAACTGCTGGGCGTTCACGCCGGCGTTGTATTCGATTTTGGATACACAATGGCGCGCCTTCCTCGAGGGGCTCGCCGCCGGCCCCCCAGCCGTGGCGACGACGGCGGAATTTTATTTGCCGACCGCGGTCGCACGGGCGATTGCGGCACATACCGCGGCCGTGCGGGTGTGGCCGACGCGCGAATTGTGGTTCGGTCTGACGTTTCCCGCGGACCTCGCGCGCGTGCAGGCAACGCTGCAGGTGCTGGTCGAGGCCGGAAAATATCCGACGACTCTCTTTTGAGAGTCGCGCTGTTTCCGCAGAGTGCTTTCGTCGAACCGGCCCCGGCCTGTCTTCCCCCGACCCGATGAATCATATAGTAAATTCTACAGGCCTGAATATATATCTGTCGCAGGCGTCCTGCGCCCGGGCGGAGCCGGCGGGCGGAGCCCGCCGAGTATACAGATGAAATTCTCGCGGACCGATGCCGATATATATGTGCCGGACGGCGCGACGCCCGTCCGGGCGCTGGCGCGCACGACACATCTCTGCGTGGCTGCCCACCAGGATGATATCGAGATCATGGCGTATGCCGGGATCGCAGCGTGTCTCGGCGATCCCAAGCGTTCCTTCACCGGTGTGGTGGTGACGAATGGCGCGGGCTCACCACGCCGCGGGCCGTATGAACAATTCACGGACCGCGAAATGCAGACGGTGCGGCGCGAGGAGCAGCGGCGCGCGGCCACCCTGGGCCGCTATGGCTTGCAAATCCAACTGGCGCATCCGAGCGCGGACGTGAAAGGAGCGGCGCGGGCGGCTGTCGTGCAGGACCTCGCGACCATTTTCTCGGGCGCGCGGACGGAGTGCGTTTACCTGCATAATCCGGCGGACAAGCATGACACGCACGTGGCGGTTTTTCTGCGCTGCCTGGAAGCGCTGCGGTCGCTGCCGGCGGCGCAGCGTCCCGCCCGCGTGGTCGGCTGCGAAGTATGGCGCGACTTGGACTGGCTGGTGGATGCCGACAAAATCGCGCTCGACGCCAGCGCGCAGCCGGCGCTCGCGCAGAAGCTCCTCGAGGTTTTCGACTCGCAGGTGCGGGGTGGCAAACGATACGACCAGGCCACCCTCGGCCGGCGTGCGGCGCACGCCACGTTTCATACCGCGCATGAGACCGATGCCCTGACGGCGATCACCTGGGCCTTGGACCTGACGCCCCTCGTGCAGGATGACGCGATGAAGGTGGAGGACTATATATTTGCCTATATCAACCGGCTGCGCGAGGATGTCGCCGAGCGCCTGCGGCGAGTTGGAGGGTAAAGCGAGCCAGGCGTGCAGAACGCGGGCATCAACTCGCCGGGCATGCGGCTGGTATCGGAAAACGCTCAAGCGAAAGCAAATCGAGAACGCGTTCGGGCGTTATATAGTACGCGACGAGCGTTCTGGAAAGCCGGCGCTGCGCGACGAGATACGGCCGCAGCAGGACGCACCTACAATATACAATATGGCGATATGCAGCGAGCCGGCAGGTTCGCCTCGCCATCCCCCCGCCGCAGCCGGGTGAGGGGCGGCTAGCGTTTGCCGCCGCGCTCGGCCGCGTACGCGCGCGCGAGCAGCACGATCGGGTGGACGACTTCCGTGCTGTGATCGCCAGCGGCGCGGAGGCCGTTTTGGATCTGCAGGTGACACCCGGGGTTTGCGGTGGCGACGACGCTCGCGCCGGTCGCGCGAAGGTGTCCGAGCTTGCGCTGCTGCAGCCAGCTCGCAGTCGCCGGCTGCGTTATATTATATATTCCGGCGCTGCCGCAGCACCACGTCGACTCGGCGCATTCCGCGAGGGTCGTCCCGGGCAGCGCGCGCAGGATTTCGCGGGGCTGCTGCGTGATCTTCTGGCCGTGACACAGGTGACACGCTTCGTGGTATGTAATTTTTGCTTCTTGTCCCGCCGCGGCGATGGGTCGGCGGAATCCAATCTCAACGAGCCATTCATTTATATCCCGCAGCTTGCGGGACCATTCGGCGGCGCGTTTTGTATATATCGGATCATCGGCCAGCAGCCGGTCATAGTGTTTTAAATGTGAACCGCACCCCGCCGCATTCGAGATGATCGCATCGACCTGAAACGGGTCGATCGCATCGAGTTGCTCGCGGGCGAGCCGGCGAGCGGTGATCGGATCGCCGTTATGCGCGTGCAGGGACCCGCAGCAAAACTGCGCGCGCGGGGTGAATACCGCGCAACCGTTTTCCAACAATACATCGGCCGTCCCGCGATTCACGTCCGCAAACACGAGGTCCTGTACACAGCCGGTGAGCAGCGCGACGCGATACTTGGCTGGTGTTTGCGGCTGCTCGTCACGGGCGATGAGCTGGTCTGAAAACTTCGGGAGAATCCGCGGCGTGTTCGGCTCGAGCTCGCGAATGCGCGTCGGCAGGACCGCCGTCAGCCGCCACCGGCGGACGAGCGCCTGCAGCCCGGTCGCTTGATATATCCAGAGGAGCCGCCCGGCGAGTCGCAGCAGCCGCGGATGTACAAACAGCCAGCGCATCGTGAGCGCCCGGGTGATTTTTCTTCCGGGTGCGTTCGCGACGCTGCTGCTTTCGACGTCTGCGCGCGCGGTCTCGAGAAGAGATGTATAGTCGACGCCCGCCGGGCACGCGGTGGTGCAGGCGAGACAGCCGAGACAATAACTCATCTCCTCGGCAAAGCCCGGCGTGATACCGAGATCGCCGTCCGCCACCGAGCGCATCAGCGCGATGCGCCCGCGCGGGGAATTCCGCTCGCGTCCCGTCTCCGCGTACGTCGGGCACGACGGCAGGCACATGCCGCAATGAATACATTGCTGCAGGATGGAGTAATCGAGATCGCGCAAGTGCGCGCCGCGAAACATGCCGTGCGCGGGCGCGGCGGACGGCTGGGATTCCTCGGTGACGGGTTCGGCGGACATGACTAATTCGAGTATACTATGCCGGGACGGTGTTCGCCAGCCGCGCCGGCCGAGTCCGATTGCCGTTGGCGTATATCATTGAGAGAGAATATTCCGACCCCGGGCCCCGCATCGGGACTTTCGTGGCAGATTCCACAAGAGGCGCCGCCCATACGCGCGAATCGGATCAGCACATTCGCGACGAAGGAGTTTCGCATCGGTCATCCAGCTGAATCACCCGGCCGGCAAACTCAAGCCATCGCGAGCGTCATTCCATTTCCAAATTTGCGCTCCCGCACGACTTATGGCTCACCGTGCCGGCGCGCCCGACGCGGTCACCACCGGAGAGACGGCAGGCATCCGGGGGAGGACGCGCTATATAGGAGTATATATTACTCGTCCGAGCCCGCTATATGATTCGCTGCACCGCAACGAATTTCAATACCGCGCGGCTCGCCGCCCGGGTGGCCTCGCGGTCGATGCGAAACAGCACCTCCCAGTCGTTGCCGCCGTCTGCATCCACCAGCACTTGCGCGACGTCCCACTCGAGATCCGTGCCCGGCTCCGCCCAATGCGTGTGGTGCGCGGCGCGGCCTTCCGGGTCCAGGCGGAAGCGATCGTGCGCCGAAAAATATTGCTCAAAGGCCGCCTCGACGGCGCGCGCCGCCGGGGACGCGGGTTCGTTGTCTGCGGGGACCGTCGCCTCACCCGTGCCGAGCCGCGACACCGCGCTCTCCCAGTCGCGGGCGGCCACGTCCTGCATAAAACTATATATCGTCGTGCGGACCAGGCGCGGGAACGCGACGGGGTCGCGAGTGACATCATAGATCGACGGACGCGCCGGTTTTTCGGCCGCGGGCGCGGCGACGAATTCCGGGTGCTGCAACTTTTCCCATTCCTCGAGCAGGCTCGAGTCGACGCCCCGGATGAGCTCACGAAAATATTCCTCCATCTCGAGCACCGGCTCTGTTTTCGCCTCGGCCGGCACGGTCTGGCTCAGGACCTTCCACACCTGGGAAAGATGGCGCAGGAGCAGGCCCTCGGAACGCTGCAAACCATATTCGCGTATATAGTCCGCAAACGAGAGATAGCGTTCATACATCTCGCGCGCGATCGACTTCGGCCGCACGTTCTCCTGCTCGATCCACGGGTGCGCGGTGGCGAATGCATTGAATGTTTCATAGAGGAACTCGCGCCGCGGCTTCGGGTGCTCGATCTCCTCGAGCTTCTCCATCCGCTCATCATAGCCCACTCCCGCCGCCTTCATCTCATTGATCTTTTCCGTCTTCAACCGGTCCACCTGCCGACGCAGAATCTGGTCCGGGTCCTCGACGATCGCTTCACATAGCGTCATCACATCAAACGGGTAATCCGGCGCGGCGCGATCGAGCAGCGGCAGCGTGTCGAGAAGATATAGCGAAAGCGCCTGGTGCAGCGAAAAATCCTCCTGCAGCGCGACGTTCACGCGCAGCTTTCGGCCAGAGGGTTGCGGCGGAATCCACTCGATGATCTTGCGATCGAGCAACGCGCGGAAGAGCTGCCAGGCGCGACGCCGCAACGCCGCTTTTCGTCGCGGTGGCTCGTGGCAATCAGCAATCAGCTGACGCAGTGCGCGGCAGCCATCCGCGTCACGACTTAGCACAAGCAGCAGCATGCCGTGCGTCACTTCGAAACGTGAACTCAGCTCCTCGGGCGGCGCGGTCTGCAGTCGGGCGAACGTCGCGGCGTCCCAGCTGATCGTGCCCTCGGGTGCGCGTTGCCGCACGAGCTTCTTGAGCTTTTTCGGATCCGCAGCCGCGCGCGCCTCCGCGCGTTTGTTTTCCACTATATACTCCGGTGCCTGGGCGATAACGAATCCCTGCTCGTCGAAACCGCGGCGTCCGGCGCGGCCGGCGATTTGACGGAAATCGCGGACGCTGAGGATGGCCGCCTTGCGCCCATCATATTTCCAGAGCTGCGTGAAGAGCACGGTGCGGATCGGCACGTTGATGCCGACGCCGAGCGTGTCCGTGCCGCATATAATCTTGAGCAGTCCTTTTTGCGCGAGCTGTTCGACGAGGATGCGATAGCGGGGCAGCAGGCCAGCGTGGTGCACGCCAATCCCGTGCCGGAGCCAGCGGCGCATCTCTTTGCCGTACGGGCTGCTGAAGCGGGCGTGTTCGAGCTCCGCCTGTAGCGCGGCTTTTTCCGCCGGCGTGCAGATTTTCAGGCTCATCAGACTCTGCGCGGCCTCGGCTGCGGCGCGTTGCGTGAAATGCACGAGGTAGACGGGGGCGCGATC
The DNA here is from genome assembly GCA_963800005.1 of uncultured Verrucomicrobiae bacterium. Classification (GTDB taxonomy): domain Bacteria; phylum Verrucomicrobiota; class Verrucomicrobiia; order Opitutales; family Opitutaceae; genus CAWCZH01. Next base: position 407,891 of record CAWCZH010000006.1, on the reverse strand, counting down.
GGTCGCGAGCAGCTCCTCGACGCGCTCGGTCAGCGGCGTTTCGGAATATTCAAATGCGAGCGGCACCGGTCGTCGGTCACTGCGGATGGTCACGGTCGGCCGGCCCGTCACGCGGGTGAGGTCTTCCTCGAAAAAATCGGTCGCGCCGAGCGTGGCGGACATCAGGAGAAATTGCGCCTTAGGCAGCGTGAGCAGCGGGATTTGCCAGGCGGATCCGCGCTCCGCGTCTGTATAATAATGAAACTCGTCCATCACGATGGCCCGCAGGTCGCTTTGCTCGCCATGGGCGAGTGCGAGGTTGGCGAGGATTTCCGCCGTGCAGCACAGGATCGGCGCCCGCGGATTAACGCTGGCGTCACCGGTCATCATGCCCACGTGCTCGGGGCCGAAGTCGCGGCAGAGGGCGAGAAACTTTTCGTTCACCAGCGCCTTGATGGGACAAGTATATACCGAGCGCTCGCCGGCGCAGAGCGCGCGGAAGTGAAACGCGGTCGCGACGAGGGATTTCCCCGAACCGGTCGGTGTATTGAGAATGATATTGCGGCCGCCCCACAATTCGAGAACCGCCTCTTCCTGCTCGGGGTAGAGTTCCAGGTTGCGCTCGGCCATGACCACGAGGAACCGATCCAGCACGGCGTCCGGAGCGGGCGGGCCCGGCAGTGGGGCGAGCGCGAACGAGACGGTGGGAGTTTCCAGGGACATCGAGGTCAGCAGGCCGGCCCGGGGGTGAAGTGACAAGCCCGCGCGACAGAGGTGCGCCGCCCGCCGATCACTGCGGGCACCACGCAGCAAATCGCGGGTCTGCAAAGAGTTCTTAGTTCAACCCTTCAACCCGACATCCGTCATGGCTCATATATTCGTTGCAATCTTCCTGATCGTTTTCGGCCTGAACATTGTTCTCGGCCTCGCGATGCCCGTTTGGATTCTCGGCATTCTCGCGCTCGTCGCCGGAATTCTGCTGCTCGTCGAGCGTTTCGCGGCGCGGCCCCGGCCCTGAGCCGGTCGTGGCCGTGGCGGCTGGCGCGAATTATATACTGGTCGCGCCCTCCACCTGAGGTCACGGGGAGATATATACTCAAGTACATACGGGTTATAGATATGTCTCCAAGTATATAGACCGGAACGGTGTCAATCCGAGAACCGGCCGACGTCGACCGGCCGGTGCGTGGCAGACCGAGACGGGCGCGGAAAAGGTCCCGCGTCCCGCGGAGCTATCCCTTCCGCGGCCGCGCGGCGAACCCCCTCAGCCCTTGCCGCCCGCGAAGCTGTTATATAGAACCATGCCGCCGTCGATGAAGAGCGTCGTGCCGACAACATAATCGGACTCATCTGAGGCCAGCCAAACGGCGGCGCGGCCGACGTCCTCCGGTTCGCCGATGCGGCGATAGGGGATGAGAGTCATCAGGTCGTTGTAGGCGGCGGGTGTGTCCCACGCGTGGTGATTGATGGGCGTGCGAATCGCGCCGGGGGCGATGCTGTTGACGCGAATGCGCCACGGCGCGAATTCCTGCGCGAGGCTTTTCATCATGAGCATGACGCCGCCCTTCGAGGCGCAATAATTTACATGGCCGCCCCACGGGATCACCTCGTGCACTGAGCTGATGCAGACGATCTTTCCGGCGGCGCAGGAGATTTCCGGTCGGACGCCCCGACGCTTGAATTCGCGAACGGCGGCGCGGGCACAGAGGAATTGACCGGTGAGATTTATATCAATGACGCGTTGCCATTGCGGAAGCGTCATCTCGTCGGTCGGCCCGTCCTTTTCGATGCCGGCGTTGTTGATTAATATATCGATCGTGCCGAATTCCTTGATGCCGGCTTGGAACATCGCCTCGACGTTGGCTTCGTTGGATACATCCGCCTCGCACACGATCGCGCGGCGTCCGATTTTTCGAATCGTGTCTGCCGTCTCGTTGGCGGCGTCGGCGTGTCCGCTGTAGTTCACGACGATATCGGCGCCGGCTTCCGCGAGCGAAATGGCGATGGCGCGTCCGATGCCGGAGCTCGAGCCGGTGACGACTGCGGCCTGCCCCTCGAGGCGTGGGCCGGGCGGGGCCGGCTTTGGAATCACGGGGTCGGGATATTGCGGCGTGGGCGCGCTGGGCGTGGGAGAGGCATCGGGCATGGGAGCGGGGGATTGACGGTTCGAGAACCAGTAAGCACTTGCCGTGCAATCGTTCCGTACAATCGCATTCCGTGATGTTTTTCGCTCACCCGTGGGGCGTTAACGACTTTCCGGGGTTTCACCGGTCTATGTTGCAATGTCACTACCCCACTTGGTCGCCAGCCGGAAAGTTCGTCTCAAGCAAATCTCGACGGACCCGCCGGAGGGCATCGAGAAAGACGAGGCCAAGGAGCGCACGGCGGAGCTGGCGAGAGCACTCGGGGATTTTCAGGAGGTGCTTTATGCAGACTCAAAGCAGTCTCTTCTGCTGATTTTCCAAGGCATGGATGCGAGTGGGAAGGATGGCTCGATCCGCAATCTGCTCTCCCACGTGAATCCCGCGGGCGTGGAAACGACGAGTTTCAAGCAGCCGTCCGTCGAGGAGCGTGCGCACGATTATCTATGGAGGATCCATCGAGCGGTGCCGCGGGCGGGGATGATCGGGGTCTTCAACCGCTCGCAATATGAAGCCGTGCTCGCGGAGCGGGTGCTGGGAATTGTCACGCCGAAGGTGTGCGTCGAACGCTACGGCCAAATCGTGGACTTCGAGCGGATGTTGGCGGCGAACGGCGTCGTGATTCTGAAGTTTTACCTGCACCTCAGCCGCAAGGAGCAGGCGAGCCGCTTCGAGGAGCGCTTGGACAACCCCCGCAAGAATTGGAAGTTCTCAAAGGACGACCTCGTCACGCGGTCCCACTGGAAAGCATATATGAACGCCTACGAGGAAACGCTGCGAGCCACGAGCCACGCCGCCGCGCCCTGGTATATTATTCCCGCGGATCATAAATGGTACCGGGATGCCGTCGTTGCGGAAATCGTCGGGCACGTCACCAGGAAGCTGAACCTGAAGTGGCCGAAGCCGAAGCCGAGCCTCGCAAGAATTCACATCAGGTAATCGAATATAAGCGCGCCGCCCGCGCCGGGGCGAGTCGCACGAGCGACACCGCCCCTGGTTCGCGAGGACTTCGCGCCGCGGCCGCACCTTGGCGTGTGGGCTAATGCGCTATATGGGCCTGAGGCGCGATATTTCGTTATATATAACAAATAGGCGGACCATCGCGCGCTCCCGGCGTGCGGGCACTCCCATTGACCGGCCGTCCGCGGCGAGTGCGCGGCCCGGATGTGTGATATATCGGGGATGCGTGACCCGTCGTTATATATTGGAAGGATGCCGATGTCAGATATATGGAAATGTATATACGCAGGCATGCCTGGATGTAGATGGCCGGGGCGATGGAGGCGCGGACTCCGGGACTTCTCGTTACTCGCGCGGCTGTATACGGGCGCTAGCTCGAGCGCACGGGTTCGCCGGGCGTTGCGGCTCGTTTCCCCGGGCTCACGGGTGTTTTCGATTTATCCGGCATCAGCTTTTCCGAGAGGTGACCGGGTGTGAGGCGCACTCGGCGTCCAGAGAATCCGAGCGGGCTGCCCTGCTGCGCCGGTGACGAGTTGCTCCCGATCACCCGGGCCAGTCGCTCCATTGCTTCTTCGCGCAGGCCGGTATTGAAGCGTTGCAACGCGCCCGCTGGAGGTGAGACGCGCAGCAGCACGGAGAGAGCGAATTCCTCGCCCGGCGCGAAGCTGCGCAGGATCGCGCGCACGCATTCACTGATCTCAGCGAGGATCTCGGGCGACGTCTCCGGCGCCGCTGCCGGGATTTCGATCGCCGGATGCCGTTCGCCGTCCTCCGGGTCAGCCGGCCCGAGCGTCGCGCTATGTCCCACGCGCAGCAAGTCGGCCGCTTGCGACGCCGTCATCGCCGAGCGGCCGGTGCCGCGGAATGTTTGATTATAGCGTTCGGCCAGGTCGCGGTAAAATGCGGGATCCGACTCCGCGAGTTCGCTCGCGACTGCGAGCTGCCAGACGCGGGGCTGGGCCGTCGTCTGGTCCGAGCTCAACTTTATCAATTGCCTTTCCTGATGAGGGCGGCGCCGCATTTCGAAGTTGATTCGATTCACTGCGTACGTCGAAAAACGCACGCCCGTCGCATAATCGAAACTCGCAGTGGCCTTGAGCATCTCCTCACGAACGAGCGAAGCGACATCGCGGGCGTCATGCGTGCCTTGGAACGTTTGATTCTTCCGCACGAATCCCGCGTGGATCGTGCCCGCAAGCCCGTTGTTCTTCGCGATGATCAGATGAAAAAGTGAACGAAGCTGGTCCGCGACCTCGCGGAAGCAGCGGCAGTCCTCCTTCATTTCCACGACGCTCCGACCCCAGCTCCACCCGGTGATTTCCGGTCGGTCGACGAGTGCCTCGCAGGCATCGACCCAGAGAAAAAGTTTCCACGCCGATATATGTTCGAACCCGAGGCGGCCCGCGCGCTGCCGCGCGAGAGTGAGCAAGCCTTCCCGCTGGTCGCTGCCGGCATCATCCGCCGGGGCCGCGATCGCCTCGACGGTCGCTCGCGCCTCGCGCCAGAGCGCTTGATATATCGCGGCCGCTTCCGTCTCCGTGAATTCCTGACGCCGACCCTGCGGCAGCTCGGGGCCAGGCTTGGCGCCTCGCGCGAGCTCGTGCCAATAATATAGCGGAAACCCGGCGAGCACGAGGCTGCCGATCAGGGTCTCCTGCAATTTGCCAAGCATCGCATGCGCCTCGTGCAAGAGCTCGCCCTCGATGCGTTTCTCGACGTGACGGCGCACCGCCGCAGCCGAAAGCTGCTCATTCCATTCCACACTCGTCACGAGCGTCGCCGCGAGCTCATCGAGCCGGGCGCGCAGCGGCTCGCGCAGTCCCGGCGTTATATACAATTGGCCGCTGAGCGAAAAATATTGTCCCACCTGGCTCGACCGCTCGGAACTCGAGGCACGCGGACCCGCCGGCGCTTCCGCGTGATAAAAGTTTTGCAGGTGCCCCAGGAGAATCGGGCCAAGTTCGCGAACCACGCCCAGCGCCGCACGTCGCGACTCATCCACTTCCGCCCGGTCGTGCGCAAAGGCGCGAACGCTTTCCGCGCTCGCTGTTTCGCCCGGCAGCATTGGCCACCAGTCTCGGGGAATCTGCCCCTCGACCGTCGCGGCGGGAGCTTGTTGTTGCTCTCTCAATCGTGCGAGCGCCTCGCCGGAAAAGTGGACCGTGAGGAATTCGACCGCCTCGGCGAATGCGCCTTCGCTCCCGCCCGTTCCCAACGTGGCCAGCGCTTCCGCGGCGGACTGTCGCGTCGACCCCGCGCGAAAACCCGGTCGCCAGACCGGATCAGTCGCAAGCGGCGGACGGTACCAGGCGAGACGTTGCGTGCCGAGTGCGTGCGCGATCGCTTGCCACGCACCGGGTGCCTGCGCGAGACGCCCCGCCTCGCGCGCGCAGGCGCAGCGCAGCCGCTCCAAATCGGCGGCGATGGCAACACTATCGAGAGGCGGACCGGACGGGTGGGAGAGCGCCATGGCTGGATTATGGGGGGCGCGGCGCAGGAAAACCTTGGGCGCGAGGAAGTTCGAGTGAACGCTCCCAGCTGGCGAGATTATTGCCGGGCATCGAGGCCAGAAATCTTTCGCCGCAACCCCCATAATAGATACGTGAGATTCTTCGACGCACGTGATGACGGCCGGCTCGGCCAGCTCGTCGCCCATGGAGCGATCCAGCGGGAGGCCCTCGAATCGGCCGTGGGGGAGCGTAGCGTTTCCCTCCTGGAAGTATTGCTGGAATATCACGCGCTGTTTCCGGTTGGCGCGTGGCTCGCGTCGGGTGTGCGACAAGGGCTGGCGCGAATCGCCGGATCGCCGACGACGCTGGGGTTTTTGCGGGAAGGAAACTTCTCTGAGGCTCAACGCGAGCGGCTCCTTGGCGACTGTTTCCTGCCTTTTGCCCGGAACGCTTTCGACCAGACGCTCGTCGCGACGGTGCCCGGCTGGACCGTGAGCGCGTCGACGCGTCAACTCGCCGCGCCCGCCACGATCGACTGTATATTAACCCTGGGCGAGCTCCGCGCCCTGCGCGCACAATATACTCTCCTGGGGGAGATGGCCTGATTTTGCGATGCGCCTCATTCAGACTGCATATAGCCAATCGCTCGTTAGCTCGTTGGCCGAGGAGCTGGAGCGCGTCCGCCATCTCTTCGCGCGCGGCGCCGACGTCGCTCTCGATTACCGCGTCGAGTTCGAGCGCGAGCTTTACGAGATGACGCAGCAGTCCGGCACCGCGAGCGCTCTTCCGCCGCCGACAGATTCCGCGATGCTCCAAAGCCCCTCGGAGAATGGGCCGCCCCTCGCGGGCGCGACTGCTCAAATAAATAATCTATCGCCCGACGCGCCTTGCCGCGACTGAGCAACCGCCGACGCGACCACCGCGCGACGTCGTCGTATCCAAACTTTGAATACAGTATATTGGCGATCTTCGCCGTGCCGCCAGCCGTCGCCGCCACTCCGGCCGCGGCGTGATATATCATTGCCCGAAGTATATTGCCGACCGACGATCCGCTCCGGCTGCCGGGGCGGGCACGCGGGGTCGGAAACGCGCGCTGCTTGCCACGATCCGTCCAAGCGCGCAGGATCACCCTCGAGCTGATCGATCGATGTCCTCCACGCTTCCGTTTATTCCCCGAACTCCGCTCGCGATCGTGAGCCGCTATGAAGGCTTTCCCGGCCTGATGCGTCAGCTCGGGTATGCGGACGCGGAGACGGTATATTTTCCGGAGCCTCACGTGGAGGACGTGCGGGGCTTTCACCTCCTCTGCGATGCGGTCGATCTCGAAGTCGCAGCACACGCGACGGCGGTAACGGTGGTCGCGCTCAGTCTGCCGGCGGACGTGAACTCGTTGCAGGCCCCGTCCGCGTTGCTGCGGAGGTATGCAGCGGCACCCCAAACTTATCTCGTGCGCGGATCATCCACCCTCGTTGCAGCGGAATATAATGGCGGAACGACCTCAGCCGCCACGCTTGCCGCGCGCGAGCTGATCGCGAGTTTCGGCCTTGGGGGCGTCGACGCGGCGCAGCTGGCCGAGAAACTCGACCAACTTTTTTGGGCGGAACGCCGGGCCGGCGAGGAGACCGAAAAAATGTACCTCCGCATGCTCGCCGCAGAGCGCGACCGGCGCTGCATTCTCGAAACCCAGCTCCACGTCAAACCCGGCTCCTCACTCGTCAACCCGACGATTCCGAGCCGCCCTAAATAAGGGCGTCGGCGGAGTGCCGCTGCGCAAAAGCGACCGGTGGCCCGTCGTCGGGCCCGTGCCGGTGTATAGCGCCGCGGAGCGTGGGATGAGTCAAAATATATATAATATATATATATATATAAACGCCACGCCTTGGTCGAGCACGGGCGGGGCGGACGCAGGACCTCGGTGGTCCTCACTGTTTGAGGTCCAACTGAGTGATGCATACAGCGGGATTCGGGGATCTGTCCTGTATTCTAGGGATCATGGCTCGGCCGGAACAGGACCCTGCCTTTCGCCGCGTCGGCGAATCGGCACCTGATATTACCAAGGATAGCGACGCGGCAGAATTCCGATCCGCGGACTATATAGGCTGGCCCGCAGAGTCCAGTCGATCTGAGGCTGGTGCCCGAAAGCGCCGGCATCCGTCCACCCGCGTGCGGTCGTGGGGCTGTGGTTGCTATTGCGGACGTCGGAGAGCGACGCGGACCCGGCCAGTATATAACGAATAAAGTGTAACACGCGTCGATCTCCGCCGCTATATACACAATACTTTGCCATCGGACCATGCACCGCTGGTTTTCCTAGGGTCGCCGCTCCACAATTCGCTTGATGTCCGTGCTCTCCGAGGTGCTTTTCGCCGGGCTCACCGTCGGGGAGGTGAACGCCATGCGCGCATTGCCGGAAGCGGTGCGGCTGGGTGGCGCTGAAGCGGAATGGACCGCGACGGAGGTTGCGTTCGCGTGGACGCAGGCGACGGGTCGACCGTTCTTGCCGGTGAGCGATCGCGCCGTGGATCGCCCGGGGTTTCGGCGGCATTGGAGACATTGTCGCGAGCACGGGTGGCTGCCGCTTTTTCTTTCAGCGGATGTTGCCGCTTTGGTTTCCTGGCGTCCCCAGCGAGCGCGCCTGCGCCGCGAAGTGAGCAAGCTGCTGCGCTGCGAAATATATTGGGCGGCCTGCACGACGGCTGATTTCGAGCGCACGCTCGCCCTGCTCGGCGAGCCCTTGGTCCAGGAAGTTCTGCCGCCGCCGGTAGTAGTGCCTTCCGCCTGGCAGCTGGATCCGGAGGAGCACGTAGCCGATCCGTATCGGCGGGGCGTCATCGCGATGTTGCACACGGCGTATCGGCTCGGGGCGTCGGATGTTTTCCTCGACGACGAAGGCACGCGGGTGGCAGTGCGCTTCCGGCTGTCGGGCATTGCCGAAGTTTTTCCGCCAGTGCCGTGGCGTCATCGCGCGACGTTTATGGGCGCGCTGAAACGCCTCGCGGCCGTGAACGCCAACGCCCGCTATGCCTTTCACGACGCGCGCTTCACGGTGGAGTTTGCGGACGGAAATCGCGTGGACGTACGCGCGGCGTTCGCGCCCACGCTGCAGGGTGAGACGGTCGGGCTGCGGCTTCAGGATTCGAAAAAGATGGTCGACTCCGCGCAACCGCTGCCACTGCCGTCCGCGCTGCTGCCGGATTTTCGAGCGACGTTGGCGAAACAAGGGGGGATGATCCTGGTCACGGGGCCGACGGGCTCAGGCAAGACCACGACGCTATATACAGCGCTGTTGTCGCTCGACCGAGCTGACCTTGTAATCCGCACGATTGAGGATCCGGTGGAATATACATTGCCCGGCATCACGCAGGTGCCGGTCGGCGGGGATACCGGGCGCACGTTTGGCGGAGCGTTGCGTTCCTTTCTGCGCTTGAATCCGGATGTGATCCTCGTCGGCGAGATTCGCGATGAGGAGACCGCGCTGCTCGCGCTCGAGGCGGCAATGACTGGCCACACCTTGCTCTCCACGCTGCACGCGCCGGACTGCACGGGGACGATCACGCGATTCGTGGACTTGATCAAGGCGATGGACGTTCGCACGGCGCTCGCGGCGACGCTCAATCTCGTGCTCAGCCAGAGGCTGGCGCCGCGGTTGTGCCAAAGCTGCCGGGAGCCGCGGCGCGTTTCCGAAGGGGAGCGTCACATCTTCACGCGATTCCAGCTTCCGTCGCCGCCGGTCCTGTTTCGAAAACGAGGGTGTCCCGAGTGTGGCACCGGAGTGCGCGGTCGCGTGCCGATTTTCGAGCAGCTCGTATTGTCGGCGCGGCTGCGGGATCTCATCGGGGCGGGGACGAGTTTTTCTTCGGAGGCGTTCCGCGCGCAGTGGCTCGCGGAAGGCGGTAAGCCGATGGGCCGCTTCGCCCTCGAACTCGCTGCAGGGGGACTAATCGAATATGAAGAGGCCAACCGTCACCTCGTCTGGATTCCCGAGGCTCCATAATGAATGGATGATATATATACATTGGCGTCGCCGGGTCCGCCTGGGCGGCCTGCTCCTCGCCGCGGCGTCGACGGCTTGGTCCCAGGAGCGGGCGGATGCTCCCGCGCCTGACGCGGTGCCGACGAGCGTCGACGATCCGTTCGACCGCTTGGGCGCCGCGAGCCCGCTAAATATATATGAGCCGCCGCCGCCTGCGATGGCGGCCACGTTCGTGCCGGCTACGACTGCGCTGCCAACGGCGAACGCCGTGCCCGCGGCTCCGGTGCGCGTGTCGTCCGACACGCCTTACCCGCTGGCGCTGCCTTTGCGCGTTGAGGCTGGGGGCATCCATTTCGCGAACGTGCCCGCTGGCGCGCTGGTCATGGAACTCGCCGCGAATTATCATATAGCGATCACACTCGCGGGCGACTCAAGATTGCCGATCACGGCGAGCCCGGCGGGTGACCTGACCATCGAGGAGAATCTCCGTCACCTGTTCCCGCTGCCACAGTGGATCGTCGGGCGGGAAGGCACGGGGTATATAGTTTCGGCCAATCCGCCGAACCGGCTGCGGCGCATCGCCTGGTCGGAACTGCAACAGGGTTTCACCCGATGAATCCTCCAGTCGCGCCCCGGGCGACGCCGGAGCAGCTGGAGCTGCTGATTCAACTCGCGCACAGCCGCTATATGGTCGCGCTGCTGCTCTTGTGGGGCTTGGTCCTTGTGGCGCTGGGCACGCTCGCGATGGCTTGTGGCTTGCGCAAAACGGGATTTCTGCTGCTCGGAGGCTATGGGGTGCTGATGTCCGCAATTGGGGTTGGTCTCTGCTATATATTCGGCCCGCTCGTGCTGATGGCCGCAGTGGCCGGCCTGGCCGTCGAGTGGATCCGCGGCAGCCGGCGCGCCTCCTCATGAGCTCCCGAACCCGGCCGGCAGTGGCGTTGGTAAGCCCCGCGTCGCCTATATACACCAACCGACAGCCGCGTCCTCAGCGTCCGGGAATTCCCCTCCTGCGACCGAGGCGACTCCGTGCGCGGCGGCTGCTCCCGATACGCTATATCATTGGCGGTCTGCCTAGGAGTCCGAGTATATAGCGTCCGCGAACCGCCGCTGGACCGTTGCTCAGGGCATTCGCTCGCCCGCGGTGGACTCGTCGAGCCAGCAGTTATAATAACGCGCCACGACCGACGGCAGGCGCAACAGCAGCAGATTTTCCGCGTTGTGCCGTGCGCTCGTCGTCAGGTCGCACGACGTAATCACCACGGCCTCGCGGTCGATGAGAACGTAGCGCTGGTTGTGCCAACCCTCGCCGTCGCTGCCGCGCCGAGCTTCGATCACCGGGATGCCAAGCTGGCGCAGGAACCGCGGCGTTTCATAATTGCGCAGCGACGGATCACGATCGAGCAGCACGGCCACGAGTATGCCTCGCTGGGCGGCATCACGGATCGCCTCGAGGATCCGCACGTCGGTGATTGCATATTGTGAGATCAACACCTCGTGCTCGGCCGCGCCAATCAGCTCGGCCACGCGGTCCACCAAGTCGAGCCCCTCCGAGGAGAATTGCACTTCGACGCCCTGTGGCAGAGCGACGCGCGGTAGTCGCGCCAACACCGAGGTGGCCGCGGCGGACGGCATGAGCAGGGCAGTCGATAGAGCGCCGAACACGAGTCCGAGACGAAAAACGCGCCGCGAGTTCACGGGGTGCGGGCGCTCGACGCCACGACGACGGTCTGAGTCGGGGAAATCAAGTCCTCTGGCGACACGGAGAACAGGATTGGGTGCAGTGTTGCAAGAGCATGAGTCTGCAGTTTCGCGAGCACGTCGGCGCGGTTAAGCGGCGGCAGCTCAGCAGGCACTGTTGGCGCGTTAGCCGCGGAGCTTGCCGCAATTCCTGGCCTCGCCGGTACACCGCGGTCGGCCTGCGTACGGAGCTGATGAAGATATATCAAAAACCTCGGATCGCGGAAAATCCCGCGGCGCTCTTCGGGGCTCAGCGTTTCGGACGTGCGGCTGCGAAAATAGAATACGCCGGCGATCGCCGAATATCCTCTTTGTATATTGAGCGGCATCGCCTCCGTGGTTGGCTGGCCGGCCCAATGGACCTCACTGCGCCACGCGGAATTTTCCGACGCATGCTCCGCAAGAAATGCGTCCAGCACAGACGCGAGATTCGCCGGTCGGGCCGCGGCCTGGCCGGGTGCTTCCGCGAGTATATTGGAGCGGGGTTCTTCGCTGCGAGCGACCACGAGCAAGCCGAGGCAACTGAGAATCAAACCGAGAAACCGCCAGCGCATGGATATATTCTGGGGTCTGGGACGAGATGAATTATATAGATTCCATTTAATGTAATGAATCGGCGCGCGGCCGCACCGGCCGGCCGGGAAAGTCCCGGGGCGCCGCGTCGCGTCCGGGAATTTCGAGGGCGACGCGTTCCAGCCGTGGTTCCCGCGGGTCGCGCAACGGAAGCGTGATTTCGGCCGCTGGCCAATCGTGGGCCTCTTCGAGTGCCGCCGACCTCAGAGCGGAGTTTCCGCCACAAAGCCCATGCGATCCCACAGCGATTTCGTCCGCGGTCGCGCGTGCGGCGGCGCTAAAATCAGTCGGCATCGCGCCCCCGAGAGAAAAGCTGCCGGAGTCGATGAGCCAGAATGGCCGGCGATCGCGCAACTGCCGGAACGCGGCGCACTGCCGGAGAATGCCGCTCGGAGTTATCATATTGGCCGGTCGCGCGATCGGTCGGCTGCGGGACGGATCGGGCGTGAACACACCACGACGACGAGCGCGGTTCCTCGCGCGCACCTGAACGGAAAAGCAGGGTGACGAAGCATGCGCAAATTGTGGGCGGGCGACCCCCCATAGTTAAAACGTGACCGCGTTATATTCTTTTTTCCGGCGCAGAGCTTCGCGTCCACCCGCGCAGCGCGGATGCGCGTTGTGATGGAAGCGGTCGCGCACCTCGTCGGACGCTTGGAGTTATATCTCAGCGGTCGGGAATATCATTCGGTGATGCGACCCGAGGGGATGCTCGCGCACGTTGCTGCGTCCTCCGTTGCGGAGATTGAAATCGAGCGGTTCCCGCAGGGCGCGTTGCTCACGTTTTCGGTCGAGGCAGGGCGCGTGATTCTCGATGCGGTGCCGGAGCACGCGTGCGACGAGGCGCTGCGACTCGAAGTCGCGATTTGGCAGCGAAATTGCCGTCGTCTCGTGACGGGCGGGCGAACGCCGTCCCACTTTTCCGAGGCAAATTCCGCTTCGGAGCTTGCGTGAGTCTTAACGTTCTCCTCTAAACCATTGCCATGCAGCTCGATCAATGTCCGGCGATCGCGGCTCCGATATATATAAAGCCTCGCGCTCGTGAGCCGGAGCCGCCGGCCCGGGCTGCGGCGCCGGTGATGGCGTGGCGGCTCGAGTGGCTGAAACAGCCCGGCCCGCTCGATCAACATTGGATTGGTCGCCTCGGGATTATGGTCCGGCCGGCGGGCAGCGAGCCGCGACCGATTTCTCTTTTTTTGCGCGACGCACTCGAACAGCTGGCGGCGCAATTGTCTGCTCCCGCGCAGGAGTGGCGCGACACCGCCTCGGTTCAGCGCGGCGTGTCATCGATTTTGCAGGCGACGCAAAACGTCGTCGATCACCCGTCCGCCATGCCGGACCATTTCGCGGCGGTTTGTGCGCACGCGATGCTGTGGGGAAATTTCCTGGATGCGGCGATCGCGCTGGTGGATCTCGCGCTGACCGGGCGTGGTGCGATCCTGACGGTGGACGCGCAGACTCTCGGCATTATTGCGCCGCGCGCGTACTCGCGTCGTCGGGCGTTGATTCCCGATGCGGAGGCGTGTCTCGATTTCTATTCCGTGCCTGGCCCGGACCGAGCCGATCGCGGCTGGCAAACCTATACCGAGGACGGCGATTTGGCGCCGACGGTCTTGTGGGGTCTGATGAATGCGTTCAACTGCCAATTCCCCGGGCCGGCCGCTGCCGGTAAGGAGAAGATGCGCGCCTGGTGTGCGCGGACGACGCGTCGCTTTCTGGGATCCCTGCAGCGGGAATCGATTACGACCGAGGAGCTGTCCGCGCTGACGTCATCGTGGTAGGCGCGCGCCGGCCGACGCTTATATAGATTTGGGCGGGTTTGTATATAAATCGGCGCTTCGTATAGAGCGGGTCGCGACCGGCAGTTGGTTTTGGCAGTATGGAGGCGTGTTCGCGGTGGCGCACGAGGCACTCACAGGTCCGATCGATCTAGGCCGGGCCATCGCTCGAAGGAAGAGCGCCAGCAAACCGCGCGGGTGCCGGCGAACCGCGAGCCGCGTCCGCGTACCGGCATGGGCGGCATGGCCCCTTGAGCGAGCTAACTGAGACTATATATCGTATATATGATATATCAGGCAGCGCCGCGGATCCTATCGTGGGTGCTATATACTTCTGCGCCAGAGTGTGGCAGGCAACGATCGAGGGCCCACGCCAGGAGTATGAGTGGTTCCACGGCTTCGGCTGACGGGTCCGATGACCGCAGCTGCCGGACGATGGGCGCGGCTTGCGGCGCGAGGATTTGAGCTGCGGTTGGGAAGCTGATGCCCGTCGGGGCGACGGCGGCCTCGTCGTATCGCATTCCATATATCCGGGAGAGCGGCGTTTCCGCGGCCCGCGCTGGGACCAGCGGCAGGCGATTCGTGGCGTTCCATCGGCGAAGCGGTTCCAGAAATTTCCAATGTGTATAGTGGGTGGGAAAATTAGCGACATCGCTCACCGGCGGGAAAAATATCGCTTCGATCGCGGCCAGGTGCGTGGGCTCGCGCAGGATTGCGAGCGAGAATTCGACCAGCGAGGGGGTGGGTTGACACGAAATTCCGGAGATTCGACCGATGCGAAGCGGCAAGCCGTTCGAGAGTCGCCAGTCCAGTGCGGCGTCGCCGCCGAGCATCGTGGGCCACGAGAAGGTTTGCGTGACGAGGCCGCACCCGGCGGCGAGGGTGCGCAATGCCGCGAGGCGGATCGAAGAACGATACTCGGCGGCGCCGGTGCTTGTGTCTGGTAGAGCGAATTCCTCGAACTCGGGGATCGCGGAGCGCAGCACCTGCCACCATGCGGCCTCGTCCGCGACGAGGTCCGGCATGCGGCACCAGGCGGCATTGGTGGCGAGCCAGTAATCGTCGCGCAACGCTTCGATGAACGAGGGAGCTTCGAGGAGCCGTGCCAGCTCCGGATATAGCATCAACACCGCAGATTCTCCGGTGCCGGCAGCGGGCTTGCCGGTTGCGCGCGCCAGTTCGCCGCGCTTCGCCTGCCGGCTTGGTGTATCCACATTTTGGATACGGCACGACGTCCTCAGCCTCGGACCGCCGTGTCGCCCAGGGTCTGGGCGAGGTTAACGAGGGCCGGGGCGAAGAAGAGGGAGAGTGCGGCGACGTAGGACCAGACGCCGGAGGCGATTTCGCCCTTCCACATTTGATAGGACCCGAATCCGCAGGCGATGACCGCGAGGAATTTCAGGAACAGAAAAACGAAGCGCAGGATTTCCGCCATGCCCGAGACCACGCCGGTTTGCGTCGTCGGGGCCTCGAGGGCGGTGGACGTATCGAGGGCCGCGGCCGCGAGCAGGTGGGGGGCAACGTTGAAGAGGGCGATAACGACGAATAGATACCAGGCAAGGCGATTGAGATTTGGATTCATAAAGGGACGAAGTTTGGGAACGCGTTGGAATTATGGGGAATGGTTCCGGTCTTTGATAAAGCGCCTCGCCGGTCCCCCACAGTTAGCACGTGCGCCACTTTCTCCTTCTCGCCTTCCTGGTGCTGGGTCCGGTTCTTCGGGCGGAGGAGCACGCGGAGGTGGTCGGCGTCTTGCGAACTGAGCCGGTGCTCCCGCTCAAGTTGCCGGATTATGAACTCACGACGCTCGACGTTACCAAGGAGGTCGTATTTCATATAGGCAACCAGACGGCAGTCGGCCGCATTCCGATTCTGGTGTATATTCCGGTCCGGCGCTCTGGCCAGGCGGCGGCGGTCGATCGGCTGGTGCAGGCCCGCACCCTGCTCCTCAAGGCCACCGCGAGCGCGGGCGTATCCACGATGCAATTGGCGGCGCTCCGCGATCTGCTGGAGGGCGCCCTCCGGGACCTTCGTGACGAGCGTGGACCGTCCTAGTCCCAGCAATATATAGCAAATTAGATTTATGCGGGAACCCCGGGCCATTCTATATAACCGCCAGTTGAGCCAGAGCCTGTATATATTCTGGCTCGTGGAACCGGGCGATCTTGGCGGCGTGATGGGCGCGATCTGCGTCAATATGATGCTGTTCGAGAGCTACTGGCTGTTCCTCTGGACGTTGCTTGGCTATTTCTCATTCGTGGTCGCGCTGCGCGCCGGCCGGCCGCGCGGTTACGACCGGCATTTCTTCGCGGCACTCCTCGGCCCACGTCACCTCCGACCGGGCCGCTCGGACAGCAAAGCGTATCTTCGCACGGAGCCACTGTCATGAGCGCCCGGAAATTCGAGCGTGGGCAGACGATGTCGGGTCGGGCTCTCGCGCAGGAACTGCCCACCCTCGCCCTCCACGACGGCGTGATCGTGCATCGCGACCTCTCGCTCGCTGCGGGGTGGAGCCTGCAGTTGCCGAATACACTTCTCGCGAGCGACAGCGTCCGCGCCGAGCTCACGACGTTGTTTCGATCGCTGATGAATTCGCTGCCACCGAATTACGACTGGCAATTCCGCTGGGTGCAGCATGCGCGTTCTACGGAGTTGGCACAAACGTTCCGGGATCGTCCGAAGCCGGACGGCCTGGCCGGTGATATTGTTCGCGAGACGGAGGCCGTGAGCCTCGGTTTGCTGGAGAACCGGCAGATCGCGTGGAAGGAAGCGCAGCTTTTCGTGGCGCGCCGTCCCTGGCCCGCTGAGCAAACGGAGGAGCATGCGAGGCAGACCGGGCGCGTTCTGCGTATCTGGCGCGCGGCTCGATCATTTCTTCGTTCGCTGCGGCCTGGCAGCGCGCTGGCCGAAGCGCAGGTGCAGACGCGGCTGTTTGAGCAGATGCTCGTTGAATTGCGAGGGGTGATGGCCGCGTTTGAGCCTGCGCTCCTCGGGTCCGGGTGTCGGCCGGTCCGGCTCATCGATAGCGCCGTCATGCGCACGCTCTATGAATGGGCGAACAAGGAGCGCTATGAGAACGGGGGCACTCCTCCGGAATATCCCGCCGGACGCCCGGTGCCGCTCTGCGAGTTATATACTTTGACGGAATATGAATGCGGCAGCGCCGCCGAGGGGTTTCCGCCTGGCGTTTTCCGCATGGGCGATTCCTACCAGACGCTGCTGACGCTCGCGTTGCCGCCGGATGAACTGGCCCTTGGAGTTTGGGAGAATATACTGTATAGTGGGCTCACGCGCATGGAGCTGACGGTTTGGGGTACACCGGGCAGCGCGGCGAAACGAATTTCGAAATTGCGCCGCGTGCGGCAGGCGCTTCTCGGACGCGGCGATGCGCCAGAGCAACGTCGGCACCTCGAGGAAATTGATCGCGAACTCGAGGAGCTGGGCGGAAGCACCGACCGCCTCTGGCGCATGTTCGCAACGTTCCGACTCTGGGGCGATTCACCCGAAGAAGTGATGCAAGCGGCGAAACGACTCGTGATCAGTTGCGAGTCCCACGGCCGCATCGCCCTCGTGCACGAGCGTCGCCTGCCTTGGGCGTTTTTGCGCGCGACGTGTCCTGGGTGGACGCAGGACTGCGATCCTTACCGCGCGTTGGACGTCACCACGCGGCAGGCGTGCCGGCTGCTGCCGTTCAGTGGCCAGCCGGCGTATCTGGCGTTCGCCCCGGAGGCGATCGGGGCTGTGTTCTCCACGATCTCGTCAACCTCGGGGCTGCTTAATATAGATCCCCACGAGCGCAGTCTATATAACGCGCCGCACTTCCTGATCTCGGCCGGCACGGGCCAGGGCAAGTCCGTTCTCGTGTCCTCGTTGATTCTCGAGCTGCTCGGAACGGAGGGCCGCGCAGTGATGATCGATCGCGGCGGCTCGTTCGACGGTCTCGCTGCGGCCATGGGTGTCACGCCGATCAAGCTGGTCCTGAGCAACCGCGCGCTCACGTTGAACCCGCTGTATATAACGCCGGGGCGGCTGCCCGACGCGGACGAACTCGGCAGCATGCTCGTGCTCCTCGAGGTGATGATCATGGCCGCGGCGCAAAAGGAAGGCCGGCTGCCGGGCGACGAGAACCGGACGCTGCGGGAAGCGTTGCAGAGATTGCTCGAGAGCCGTCCGGGCGAGCAGCGGACGCTGGGGGAGTTGCGCGATGGGCTCGCCGACGTGCAGTCGGGCCGCTGGCTGGCGACGAACCTGAGTGTGTGGTGCGCCGGCGGTGAATATGGAACGCTGTTTGACGGGCCGAATAATATACCGCTCGGCGGCAGATTGACGGTGATCGATCTGGGGCAGGATGTCCGCGGGACGAATCACGCGCTGACGAATGTATTAACGATGCTGGTGATCAGTATTGTTTCGCAGCTGATGACGCATGGCGGCGTGCGCCGAAAATATGTGGTGTTCGACGAGGCCGGGGTGCTGATGAAGAACCGGGCACAGGCGGATTTTCTGGAATATGCTTATCGGACGTTCCGGAAATCCGGGACGGGGGTGGGCGCGTTGACGCAGAAGGCGATGGATCTCGCTGATCTGTTTTCCTACGCGCCGCTGAAATTTTTCCTGCGACAGGACGATCTGGAAGATACGCGCCAAGCGGCGGAGAAGGCTGGGTTTTCCGAGGAGACGGTGGATTTCATCCGCGACCTGGAAACGCGCCCGGGCGAGTACGCGGATTTTGTCGTGGTGCAGCAAACGCAAGGCGGCACCCAGGCGCACCTGTGCCGGAATTATGTGACGCCGCTGAAATATGCGATGGTCACGTCAGACAAGGAAGACACTTACGCGATGAATATAATGATGAAAGACGAAGGCCTCGTGAAAGAGGCGGCGTTGCGCGAATTCGCCCGGCGCTTTCCCCGCGGCGTGGCGCACGCCCGCACGCAGCGCGTTCTCGCGCCAACGCGGCAACCCGCGGCGGCCTAATATGAAAACTCATATAGCAATACCCTGTGCGCTGTTGGGCTGGTCGGCCCTCGTGGGGGGTTGCACGACGAATCGATCGCCGCTCGAGGTGCAGCCGTCGGCAACGAGCGTGGGGCTTTCGGACGGCTTGATTCTTGGCGGCTCGGCCGCGGCCGGAGCAGCGGGCGGCTACGCGCTCAGCCATGATGCGCTCGGCGCCGCGGCTGGTGCTGGCGCCGGGCTGTTGGTGGGAGCTGTCGCCGACAATCTCACCAGTGCGGCCCGGCTTCGCCGCGAGGCCGAGTTGGTCGAGACGGCGAAGCGGCAAACCCGTTCCGCGCTGATGGCGGAGTATTGGGAAGCGGAACGATATAATCGGGCGCCGGCCGGGGCCGCCGTGGTCATCAGCGTGGAGGTTTCCTACCCGGGCGGCTATTTCGAGGGCGTGAACTTGGGCCCGCGGCGAACGCCCTCCGCCGCACCGCTGGACGAGCCCAAGCGGCAATAATGCTTAAGTATATTTAATAGTTATGAAATATCGATATGTCAGCTTTGTCGTCGCGTTCGCCGCGGTCCTCTTCCCTGCGCGCGTGCTCGCGGTGCTCGGCGTCGGGGATATCGTCTTCGATCCGACCTCCTATTCGCAGCTGTTGCAATCGTACGCCCAGGGACAGTCGCAGCTCGATGCACTGGGAAATATCGTCGGGTTGAACTCACAACAGGCCGATTCGCTGAAGAGCATAAATATGTCGATCGGAGTTTCGCGGGTGAGCGCGAGCCCTCGCGACCTGACCTCTGGGCAGGTGGCCGCGCTCTCGCAGGGATTGGGCGTCGAGGCCGGGGGCTCGGTCAGCAACCTATATCAACGAAGTGGACCATTTGCGGGTGCGCTCGACGTTTTCATGGGGACGTCGCTCGACAGCTTCCGCAGCCAGAATGCGGCACCTTGGACGGCATTCTCCAGCTGGGCTTCGCGCACGGCGATCGGCTCGCTGGGCACGGCGGTGGGACTTGATACACCGGAGATTGAGTTTACGCAGGCGGTGGCGCGGCTGGCGCCCGCGGAGCGCCAGGCCAATCAGACGCAGATTTCCCGTGGTCTCGCTGCGTTGAGCGCGGATCGTTTCGCGAAAGCGGGCGAGAGTCGGCGGCTCTCGATTCAAGCCGAGGCCAACCTTTCCGAACAGGCATCGGAGCGCGCGGCCGCGGCGAAGAACGTGAATGAAAATGGCGCAGCGGCCAACGAGCTCGCCGCCTCGCGGGCGCGTCTCCAAGCCATCGCGGCGCAACATCAGAACGAAGCGAACGAGACGTTGGTGATCCAAGGGGATTCGACCAACGCCACCCTCAAGGAATTGAACGACCGCCGCGCGCGTGAGGAATTGGAGCAGCGAGTGGCTGCGCAGGAAGACGGCAATGATCATTAAGGCATCCGTCGTCTTCGCGCTGTTATTCGTCCTCGGCGCGCGTGCGCTCGCGCAACGCGAGGTGACGGATGTCAGCCGGGCCGCGGCGGGCCTCGACGACTATATACTTCAGGGGCTGAAGCTGGATCAGCAAAATACGAAGCGCACGCTCGATGCGCGGCAGCTGGACGCATTGTCGCGGGCGCGTGGGCAAATTGGCCCGGCGGTCGCGCCCTCGCTGGCTGGCTCCGGGCCGGCGGGCACGGCGCCGCCGCCCGCGAGTGGCGTCGGCGCCGCATCTCAGGCGTTGCAAAAGGGCGCCGCCGCCAACACCTCGGATCCAGCCGTCTCTTCATATATGGCCTGGGTGGAGCAACGACGCGTTGCCGACGCGGCGATCGCCGCGCAGGTGAGCGCGCTCGCGGCAAAAAACGATGGGCAGCCACTCGATTGGGCCACGCACTCCAAGCTCGCTTCCGACCTCGGAACCCTCGGCAACGATCGCCTCGAGTTATCTACGTTGGAAGCGAACGCTGCCGCGGAAACGCGGGTGCGCCAGCGGGCGGCCACGGGTGATTATCTGGCGGCGGAACTCGAGGCGGAGCGCCGGGCCCGTTTGGAGCGCGCGACGTCTGACGCCAGATAATCCGAGAATGCGTCGAATATTATTTCTGTGGATCGCCGCGTCGATCGCTGCACCGAGCTTCATGAGCGGGCAAGCCCCAACGGCCCCGGCGCTCGAACCCACGGTGTTGCTCGGCGCGGCCGACCCGGTGGTGGACCCTTCCAGCGACACGCCGCTCGCGGGCACCGACTCGATCATCGCGGTCACGTTGCAATCGGAGGACACGCTGGACCAGGCGATGGCCGCTATATATCCGGGGAACGCCAACGCGCCGGCTGGCACGATGGGCTTCTATACGGAACAATATACCTACTTCCAATCGACTCCCTACCTCTATATACTCGGCCTGCCGCTTGGGCGTCTCCTGGCGGACGGTTTTTTCCAGCAAACGCTCTGGGCGGCCGTGTTGATATTTCTCGCCATCGCGATCGGTTCAAAACTTCGCGTTGGCGCTCCGCGCGTGACCAGCTTGGATTTCTTCGCGGGATTACTCCTGAAGCTCGCGATCAGCGTGCTGATCCTTTCGTCGCCGGGACTGATTTACGCAGCGGGGATGACGATTATGAATTGCGGGACGGCCCTGGTGAAGAATCTCCGGACGTTGTCGGCGCAGGCACCTGACGGGGTGTCGAGCCGGCTTGAGGAGGTTCTGCGGCACACGGGTACGGCGGATATTGAAATGGCTGCGACGCGCGACCGTGCGATTCGGAACGGCCTCGCGGACCGACAAGGAATTTTCACGAGATATACCGACCCCGTGGTGAAGGCGGCGGCGACGGATTATTGGGCGGCGTTTTTCAACCGACTGGCTGCTGCACAACGCAGCGCGTATCCCAACAGCCCGGCGTATACTCCGATTCCGTCCGTCGATGATGCGCCGGTTGACGACGTCATTGGCCAGGTGATCACGCAATATACAGCGCTCTCGCTCGACAGTGGCTATGTCGATCCCCAGCTCACGCGCACGGCTTCGTTCACGATGGACTGGGACTTTGGTGATTTCGCCCCGGTGCACGCATCAATGAATGTTGATCCGCTCTCGGATCGGATCAAGCAAACCACGAGCCAGATCACGGCGGCGCTGACCCGCACGGGGGCGGATACTCAGGGGCTGCAGGACCGGGCCGCTTTATTAAAACAATATGAACGTACGGTGCGATCGGCGACGTCGAATTGGGTGGACAAGGAATATCTGGATCCAATGGCGGCGGCGATCGAGGGCGAGCCGCGCCTCGCCAATATAGTGCGCGATATTGGCGCGTGGACGAAACGCGAGGCCATGGGAATCGCGCGCAATCGGTCGCTGACGGGTGCGTTGGACAAATGGAATGCATTCATGATGGGCTTCGTGACACTGATGCAGCACACGGTAGTACCGGTGATCGGTGAGGTGGTGTGTTATTGTTTTCGGCTCGGGATGGAGCTGAGCATCCTCGGTTTATTGATCTCGATCCCATTTTGGTTTTTCGACGGTACCGCGAAGGCATTCACCGGCGCGATCTGGACGGTGCTGATGTGTATAGTGACGCTACCCTTCTGGCAGTTTTTCCAGCTTCTGCTCGACTTGCTGTTCGCGGGTTTGAGTACGCTGCTCACAACGGGATCGCTGGCCGTGTGGGTGGCGCAGCCCGAGCTGATTCCGGACGCGATCATCTCCGTCATTTTTGGACTGACCCTCGGCTATTTTCTAGCGGTGTGTCTTCTTTTATATAAAACGCCCTCGATGGTTCGTGCGTTTCTGGCGGGCGGCTTTTGGGCGGGCCAGTTGATGGCAACGGCGGCGACGGGCGTCGTGGCCGCGGGAATGGTGGCGGTCAGCGGATATCACGCGATGCGCGTTGCCTCCGGGCGTGGGGGTTTTCTTCCGGGCTTGGGAGCTGGGGAAGTCTCCGGCGCGACACGGCTCGAGCGCAGCGCTGCCGGATCGCTGCCACTGACGGCGCCGGTGCGTCAGCCGCCGTTCCTCCTCCGCGGGCGGATCCGGCGGGGTATCCGGGAGGGTATTTCGATGATGAGCACGATCGTGGAAAACAAAGGCGACCTGCTTTCGAGCACGTCTTCATATATCAAGGCGCGGCAACGTCGGGCGGAGCGTCACGGCGGCAGAAGATCCGACGGCTAAATCTGATCCCCTGGTGGACACCCAGCATGGGCGTCGGCTTCGACCAAGAAGCGTCGCGCCGGATTTCCCGCGCGAAGCCGGCTATATATAAATGGCGGTGATCCTTGGAGCTGGCGGAGCGGTCGTCATCCGCCGCGCTCACCGGAGAGCCGAGCCGGGGATGAAGGCCATATACATCCATATATACGGCGACTCGGATATTCAGCAACTTGCGCTGGGCCGATTGATTCCAACGGCCTTTATATTTCGCCGTCAGCCGTCCCCATACTTTGCCAGTGAGCGCTCTTCCTACCGTCGGCACCACCGCTGCGGGTGGCTTTATATCGCCTTGGTGGGTGCGCTTGGTAACTGGCCGGCGGCGAGGGCCGGGGCCGATGCCCTCCCGGGCGAACGAAATTACTGGGGATGAAGCACGAGACCTGCCACCGGCGACGGTGGCCAGATCGGAACTCGACGCCCCCGCCATGGCCGAGATCAAACGATATTCGTATGTTCGCTGGCTGCTGCGTATATTGACAGCGTCGCTGGCTCTGAACGTTTTTGCTGCGGCCGCGCTGGCCCTCGCGGGAATTTTCGCCGGACATCGTCCGGCAATGCAGCTGACGGCCCGGGCCTCGCTGCGTTCGGAGGCGACGCAGATGTTCGGTCGAGACACGCAGGTGAACGTCGATGATCTTTTGCTATATTTAAATACAGTGCTCCCGCTGATGCATCGCCTCGACGATCGGGGGGCGCCGGACCTTCCGCTGTTGCGTGGGTTAATTTCCGTGCACGAATATGAAAAGGCTGCGGCGGAGGCGGCACGCGACCTGGCGATTGCGAAGAAGAATTTCGTCGTGCAGTCGCTGGTGATCACGCGCGTGGAGGACGTCGAAGCGGACAACGCGCACGGGCGCATTTCCGCGTATGTACGCGGCTATCTCGCGATCATCGTCCAGAGCACGAGCCGGCCCGTGGTGCTGCCGTACCGGGCGGAGGTGTTGCTCGAGATGGCGCCGCCGAGCCGGCTCAATCGCTTTCCGTTCGTGCTCATAAAGCGCGACTGGAAAGTGAGCCGCGCTGCGATCGACTGGGATGCGGCGCGCGTGCTCGCGAAGCAGAAGACCGGTGCAACGGTCGAGCCCTCGGAGCCCGTCGCGAGTGCGACGCCGGGCCGCGCATCGACGAAAAAACCGCGATGAAAACGGAGGTGGCCGAACCCTTTCCGAATTTGCAGTGGACGCGGCAAGCGGGCGCGGAGGATTATTTTGACCGCGCGGATTTCCTATATGAAAAGTTTGTCCGGCTGGCGGTGGCGGTTCTGAGCCTCGCGCTGATCACGCCGATGCTTGGTGTTTGGGTGGTGTGGCGGGCACGCGCGCCGAACCCCGTTCAAGTGCTCGCCGATGGGCGGCTGTTCTCGGGTCCGCTTGCGCCCGTGCCGGCGGTGGCCGCTGCCGGTGAAAACGAAACGCTGCTCGCGCAGATGCGCGACACCGTTGAAATCCTCCTCACGAGAACCGAGCAGGGCGGAGTGGGAGCGCTGGATGACTTCGTCACCGCGGGCGTGGTGCAGCTTGTCGATACGGAGTTTTCGCCCGCGAAGAAAATGGCGTCGGGATATTCACAGGGCTATTCGGTCACGTCGACACGCGTGCTCGTTTCCACGCCGACCTGGATTGTCCTCGGCGTGCGTGGTCTCCTGGCGTCGCGGACGATGACGGGGTATCAATCGTCCGAGCTATTCCTCGTGGCGGGTTTCGTCCCAGGAAAAAAGACCGATCGCAATATGCTCGGCTGGCGCCTGACGCGACTCCTGCCCGATCCCGAGGGGCAAATGTATTTCAACGAGGAACTCGCGCGCGATCACGCCGTGCGTTTTGGAGCCACCGATTCGAACTAATACAATGAGCACGCGGCGCTTTTTAGGATATATATTCCTGCTCCTGGCCGGAGCGCTGGCCGCAGCGCGCGGGGCGGAGGCCGGCCGGGCGGCGGTGCCGATTTCTCCGGATAATATACCAACCGTGGCGGCGCGGCTCGGGATGCTGACCTCGATCACGCTCCTCACCCGGGAGCCGATCGAAGCGGTGATGAAAGGCGGTCCGGAGATCAATCACCTTGTCGATGGCAACGTGATTCATATTCAGCCCACGGTTTCCGAGGGGAACTCATCGATCACGTTCCGCGTGGCCGGGACTATATACGTGATCCGAATCCGGATCGCACCGGGCGAACTCGCGATTCCCAATCCGGTTTTTTCGTTTCCGGGCGGTTCGAAATTTGACGACCTGGACCGGCCGCTCGCCGAGGCGATGCCGTTGCGACCGGGCGAGATCGACCTCAATGGAGCGGTGAGAACGATTGAGCGCGCCGGGATCGACCCGCAGTTCCGCGCAACGCTCCGCAGCTTTGCCGAGCTGCCGGTTCGAAAGATATATCCTTGGAACGGACAGGAGATTCATTTTCTCGCCGCATATCAATTCGCGGAGCTCGACCTCATCGTGTTCAAGCTCTCGTGGGTTAATATAGGATCTGCCGCCTTTTACCTCAAAGACCACCAATATCAAATTTACCTCGGCTCGCGTGTTGTGCCGATCCAGGCGCGGCGGCAGCTCGCGCCGCGAGCGATCGTTTTCCCAGGTCAGCAGGAGACCGTCTGGCTGGCGGTCCAGGGATATAAACTTCGTCTCGATAATGATTGGGAGCTGCGATTGCCGCCCGACGCGTCGGCGGTGCTCTCGACGTTCCACCCGTAGCCCCCGTGTTCCTCAATCGGAAATCGTGGTGGACGCGCCACACGCCCGAGGGGCGGAAAAAGTGGGGGCCGTTAAAGTATATAGCGGTTGCAGGCGCGGTTATGGTTGCGGGGTGGTGGAGTATCTCGCGGATGGAACGCGCGGGTTCCGGCAGCGCCGTCATCGGCCGTCCGCCGCCGGCCGCAAATCCGGCGTCGGCGGCAATCCGGCTCGACGACGTCGCACGATCGGCGCAGCAGACCAAACCGTACGAGGGTCGGCGGCAAAAGGCGCGTCCGCTCGCCGTCTCGCAGGTCGGCATGAGTGTCGATGCGTTGGCTGCCGACAAAGCAGCGGGTGGCGCGCGGCGGCCCGCTCGGGAAACCGGAGGGGCATCGAAGGAGCTGGCCGGCTCCGGCACGATTGGAGCCGGGGGAGTTGCGGGGAGTGATGATTCGATTTTCACCGCGCTTTCCCATCTGGATGAGCCGATCACACGGGACGGACGGCCGGCTTTGGCGGACGAGAATCTTGTCGTTCGCGCGCCGCCGTCACCGGCGCCCCCGAACAACAATATAAACTTTCCATTGGCGCGCCCGGTCCCGGTGCCGGGGATAGAAACGCTCGTTGCTGCGCCGTCCCGGGCTCGCCCGATCGAGATCGGGAATCCTCGCGGGGATCCGGGTGAGCATGTCATGCGGGCGACGCACTGGCTTCCTCGGGGTGAAATAATCCCTGTGTATATAATGCAGACCGTGCAAACGGGGAAGTTCCCGACGCTGGTGCAGTTCGCGGTGGCGCGGACCGTCTGGTTCAATGGAAAGCCGGTGCTTCCGTTCGGCACCCGGTTTATGGCGTCGGCCGGGTTGGGCGTGCGCGACCGGATTCTATTCAATATAGACTCGCTCCAGCGTCGCGACGGGTTGGAGATCGCGGTGTCCGGGATGGTGCTCGGTCCCGACCAGGCTACAGGTCTTCCTGGATACTATGTACCTCCACCGACGCTGGTGCAGCTTGCGCCGTATATAGGGAACTTTGCGGAGGCGTATGGGAATCTGCTGAAACTGCGGCTGAGCAAGAACTCATACCAGGTGGGCGCGTTCGGAGTGAACGTGACGCCAGATGCCTCGGGCAATCCGACACAGGAGATTGCGTTATCCGCGGCGTCGCAGGCGCTCGGAGATTTTATCGCGTCGCAGGTTTCCGATCTCCGGGAGCGATACGCGGCATATCTGGCAATTCCGGCCGGGACGCCGGCGTCCGTGCAGCTGACCGCCAACACGGATCTTTCGGCGCTGTGGGATGCGTCGCCACGCGGAATCGCGCGTACCGTGGGGGATCCCCGGGTGATCCCGACGGAGTTGCTATATCGCCAACGTGAACTCGAGAAACTCTCGCAATCGAATCTCGCGGCGGTGCTCGCACAGGCGGCGGCGGGCTCCACTCGGGGCGCCGGCGCTTTGAACGTCGCGGCGCGCGTCCTCGGGGCGGAGCAAACAGAGCCCATTGCGTCAGCCGAGCCGGACCACGCGCAGCCCTAATCCGGCTCCGCCCCTCCCCATAATGATTGCATAATATGAAATCCCCTTCGCGGCTTGTCGCGGCTCTGGCCGTTTTGCTTGCCGGCGGCGGCTGCCGGTCGGTGTCGGACGCGCCGTCGGCACGGGAGCGCGTTGCGCCGGTGTCGATGTCGGTCGCGAGTCCGCAGCCGGTCCCGGATGGACCTGTGCTGATCGCGCCGCCGGGCCCGCGGCCGTTCGCACGCGTGGCGGAGCCGGATGCGGTCCGCGCGGTATATACTCCGCCGAAGATCGTGAAGACGACGCTCGCCGCGTATGAGGACGAGAAGGGCCGGCTTTTCGGGCCCCAAGAGATGTATGAAAAGGTCGAGGAGGGCCGATTCAATACGGCAGCGCTGGAGAATCCTGAGCTCGCCTATATACCGCCGGAAAACCTAGTCGTGCCGCCCGGCATGGGCAATCCGGTCTCGATGCCGGCGATGAGGCATCGCGCCGAGGAGCAGCCGAAGCTGGCGACGGATTTTATTGATCCGCGCGACGTGGCTCCGACGGGATTGTTTG
The DNA here is from genome assembly GCA_963800005.1 of uncultured Verrucomicrobiae bacterium. Classification (GTDB taxonomy): domain Bacteria; phylum Verrucomicrobiota; class Verrucomicrobiia; order Opitutales; family Opitutaceae; genus CAWCZH01. The sequence goes on along the minus strand of CAWCZH010000006.1, from coordinate 380,390 downwards.
CGCGGGTGGATGATCGTGCCGCGGCGGAACGGATGGCGGAACGCGCGGGTCGGCGCGCCGTATATGATGCGGACCTCGGCTGGCTCCTCGTGCCGGTTACCAGCGCGCAGTGAACGTCATCGCGTATAAGCTGCGGCACGACTCCCGTTCCAGTTTTGTAAGTGGCTTCGCGGCGCGCGTGGAGCTGGATGAAGGACGCATCCGCTTGTGCGATCGCCGGCTGCCGCTCGGTTTATATACGGACGGTATATTGCTGGAGCGGGCGGTCCGGCTCGGCGACCTGGAGTTGCCCACCGAAGGAGAAGGCGCGTGGGCCGTGTGGGGTGTGATTGAGCGAGCCGAATGGTGGGACCGACTCGCGACACCCGTTTCCGAGGAAGACCGTCGATGATGGAAGTAATTGTGGAGGATTGTTTTCTCGCAGCAGCGTCATCACGGTAGCGCCCAATGCAAAATTCGACGTCGGACATCATGGACACCACGCGGAAGGATTTTCTCGTTGTATTATTAAGCCATCACATGGTGTCGCTGGCGACGGACATTCATATACGAAGCGATAACACAGTATTATATCGGCAGCGTGGTAACTTGTTTGCGGCGTCGAATTGGGAACGGTTGACGGATCGCGACGGCAGATTGCTGAGCCCGCACAGTTTCAGTTCCATCGTGGACGTCTTGCTCGATGGAAAAATCCAGGAGCAGGGGTCGCAGGTTTTTCGTTCGAATAAATTCCAGGTGCGCGTGCAGCCACTCGTGACGGTCAACGAGAAGAAGCTGATTATACGGATCCAGCCGACGACGCCGCCGCCGTTGGCGGTAATATTAAATGAGCATCCGAACCTTGTGGAGCATCTCGCAAATGCTTCGGGCCTCGTGGTGGTCTGCGGCCCGATTGGTTCAGGGAAGACGACGACCACGGCGTCGATTGTATCACATTGGGTGAATCGCCGTGCGAGGCATGTGGCGACGGTGGAGGATCCGGTGGAATATGTGATCGTGCCGAAGCTCGGGGAGATTTCGCATTTTTCCTGCAACCTGCTCGGGGTCGGGCGATCGGGCTCGGCGGAGACGTTGTCGGATATATTGGCGAAGCTGCAGCGCAGCGACATCGACGGGCTTTTCATTGGCGAGGTGCGCGATGGGTTGACGCGGAGCGCGTGCTTGGATTTTGCGGCGACGCGTGAGCCGGTCGCCACGACGATTCATGCTGGCGGATTCGCGGATGCGGTGTTGCGGCTGACGAAGCCTGAGCCGGGCGGCATGGATCAGGCCACGTTGCGGCTACTGCTCGCGCAGTGCCTCCACGCCTTTATATATGTCGACATGGCCTACTCGGAGAAAGGCGAGCCAATCCCGGTGATCCTCGCGGCGCCGGGCCAGCTGGCTGCATTTCGAGCGGCGATTTCCGAGAGCAACCCAAAGACCTTGGGCTCGGCGATCAATCAGGCGCTGACCAACTGTCGCGAGGACGAGGGCGGCGTGAACGCGAATCTCGCGTTTAATACCGCTCGAAACGCCGGGGCGACGGAATCGAGCATCCTCGCCGCCCTGCCACCCGACCTGCGCAACGAGGTGCACCCGCAGAAAAAGTAGGGGTCGGGAGCCGCGGGACTTGAGTATATAACGGGCCTTTCTCGTTATCGGGAACGTCCGGGCTCAAGCGTGGAAGGCAACATAATATATCTTCGTATATACGGACGATGATACGCGAATATAGTTGCCGCTTCAAAACATCATATCGACGTATTCGGAAATAATCCCGCCCCCCTCGCGGGCAAACGCAGTCGGCTCCGGACGCGTGCGGGTTCGCGGTCGCGGCAGCATTTACAGCCCGGAGCACGGGAGCGTAACGACAGCGACTCCGTTCCCGGCGCTTCGTGCCCGCCGGCTTACTAGGGCCGTGCCACAACGAGTCGGAGCGAACCGCCGTAGAAGGGCTTGCTGCGAAGATGACCGTGCTCCCGGTTTCAGGTGCCGTCCGAGAGGTCGCGGCGTAGATGGTCAATATACCGCAGCACGATTGCCGGCTCGATGAAGCTCCACGCCGAGCAGGCCAGACGCGCACCGGGTTCGAGAAGGCGCTCAGGGCGTCCATAGTATGCCTCGTTGAATCCGTCCTGGCAGTAGAGAGGGATCCTCACGGACGTGATTTCCGCGATCCCGCCGAGCAGGCTCATCATATACGAGATTTCGGGATAGCGTCGCGCCTCGGCGGAGAGGACGCGCGGCGCGTATGCCTGCAGCCAGAAGCGCGTCACCTGGTGCGGATCGCAGGTCAGGATGACGACTGGAGCGCGAGTGACTCGACGCATTTCGGCGAGGCCCGCGGGGACGTCCGACCATTGGTGGATCGTGAACGTGGCGAGGCCCGCGTCGAAATAGTCGTCGGGGAACGGGAGCTTTTCGGCGACGGCGTCGATCGCGCGCGACAAGTGGGCGGGGCGTTGTGCGCGCATCGCGGCCGAGGGCTCGACAGCGATGACGTGTCGGTCGATCGGCTCGTAGCTGCCCGCGCCGGCGCCGACGTTGAGCACGTGATGACCGGGACCGAGCGCCGCATTGATATAGGTGGCGATATGCGGCTCCGGCTGCCGGTAGTGCGAATAATTACGACCGATCCGGCCGTAGTCGGCATCACCGGCGCTGCCGTCGGGACGTCGGGTTGAAATGGAGGGTGGCGGGGACATCGAGCGATATACTCCCGGTGGAAGTCGCGGCCGCGGGGAGGTTCGCGGCCGGAACGGCCGGCGAGAAGCCAGGAATATATAGAGCAGGGCGGCGTGCCGTCGATATATACATTGTAGCAAGTCCGGCCATGCGCTCGGGCGGATTTGAGCGATTTACACGCCACCGACCGCGGGCGCGGCACGACGGGCCCGGGACATTTCTCCGCGGCTCGCCGCGAGGACGAGGCCGGGCTCGACGAGGAGGTTGATCACGAAGTGGCTCGCGATGCAGGCGGCGAGGCTGCGGCTAGAAAGTATATAGACGATTCCGAGCGCTCCCCCGAGCACGCCGGTCGCGATGGTGGCGCCGACCGCGGCGCGAATGCTCCGGCCGAGGACGCCCCACACGCCGTGAGCGAGGCCGAAGCTCAGGGCTGCGCCCCCGATCTGCACGGCGGCGCCGAAGCCGTGAGCGAGAAGATAATCCATCACGAGCTTCCGAAAAAAGACCTCCTCCAAGATGCCAGCGCTGACGGCCACGCCGATCGCGAGAAGTTTCAGTCCGGAGAAACGCACGAGATTTTCCCGCACGGACGGCAAACGCGCGCTGCTGACGACGAAGAGGATGGTCACGACTGCGGCCGCGGCCCAGCCGGCGGGGGTGCCCGCCCGGCCGGGAGCAAACCCAAGATACGCGAGGAAACGAGCGCCACCGTGGATGGAATTCGCGACCACCCAGGTGCCCTCGAAGAGGCAGATGGCTGCCAGCGTCCCAGCGGCTTTTTGCCCAGGCGTCATCGAGCGTTTCATCCACGACATCGTGCTGGTCCGTACTTCCAGTCGCAACGCCGTTCCTTGTCGCCGCCGACCGACGCCGGTGCAGCGAGGCCAGATTTATTGGAGGCGCAGTGCGAGCGAGGGGCGGATCGGTCGAGTGATGGCGATGTTCGTGCGGTCGGGTCCGCTGGGGGATTGCAGGATCGGCGCCGCGAGAGAGGCTGATGATCGCGGCTCCCGAAGTGGCGGCCATCTCGTATATACACATGAATAAACTTCTTCGTATACTGCTGTGGATTGCATGTAGTGGATCCCCAGTGCTGGCCCAGCTCGCGACAAATCCGCTGCCCCCGCCGAGCGCGGCGCGGCATTCGAAGGATGTATCACAGCATGGGGACCGCCGCATCGATGACTATTTCTGGCTGCGCGACCGGGCGGATCCGGCGGTGCTCGAATATCTGACGGCGGAGAATTCATATACGGCGGCGGTCACCGCGCCGGCCGCGCCGTTGCGGGAAAAACTTTTTCAGGAGATGGTCGGACGCCTGCAGGAAACGGATACGAGCGCGGCGACGCCGGACGGCGCTTGGCTATATTATTCCCGAACAGAGAAGGGAAAACAGTACCGGATCTATTGCCGCCGGGCCCGGGCGGGGGGCAACGCGCCGGAGATCGTGCTGCTCGATCTGAACCAGCTCGGTGTCGGTCGGAAGTTTGTCGGGCTCGGCGAGATGCATGTGAGTGATGACGGCAATCTCCTCGCGTACTCGATCGATTATACCGGGCACCGCGATTATGAGCTCGTGGTGCAGGATCTCCGGACGGGGCGGCCCGTCGCACAGCAAGTCGGCACGGCGTCCTCCTTCGAGTGGGCGGCGGACAACGACACGATTTTTTTCACGAAGGAGGAGCCGGCGTCCAAGCGTTCCTACCGGCTCGGCCGCTGCGTGCTGTCCTCGGGTCGCATCGATATATTGTACGAGGAGCGGGACGACATATATGATCTCGGGCTGGCGCGTTCGGACGACCGGGCGTTTTTGTTTTGCACGGCGGAGAGCAAGCAGACGACAGAGGTGCGGGCGTTGCCGGCGTCGACTCCGGCGGGGGAATGGCGGGTGCTGCTGCCGCGCGAGAACGATCACAAATATTTTGCTGAGCATCGGAATGGACTGTATTATTTCCTGACCAATAAGGTCGCGAAGAATTACCGGATCGTGACGGCACCAGTGGCGACGCCGGACGTGGCGCATTGGAAGGATTTCGTGCCGGCGCGTGCGGGGACTCGCGTGTCGGACTTAAGGTTGTTTGCGAATCACGCAGTCGTGAGTGAGCGGGAGGGCGGATTGCCGTATCTGCGGGTGATTGATCTGCGGACGAACGCCTCCGAGCGCATCCGGTTTCCCGAGGCGGCGTACGAGGCGGAGTTGGCGGATAACCCCGAATATAATACAGTCGTGGTGCGTTTCACCTATGAATCGCCGGTGACGCCTGCGTCTGTTTTCGAATATAATATGACGGCGCGCACCCGCGCGCTGGTGAAGCAGACGGAAGTTCCTGGTTATCAGCCGGGGCAATATACTTGCGAGCGGATCCTGCTGCCGGCGCAGGACGGCACCAAGATCCCGGTGACGCTAGTGTATCGCACGGCGCTGAGGGGCAAACCCCCGCAGCCGCTGTGGCTCTATGGTTATGGCAGCTATGGGTACAGCCTGCCGGACTCGTTCTCCTCGCCGCGGGTGAGCTTGCTCGACCGTGGTTTAATCTATGCGGTGGCGCACGTGCGGGGTGGGGGTGAACTTGGGGAAGGGTGGCGCGAGGCGGGCCGCATGGAGCGCAAGCAGACGACCTTCAGTGATTTCATCGCGTGTGCCGACGGGCTGGTGCGCGCGGGGTACACGACGCCGGCGCAACTCGCGATGTCCGGCGGCAGCGCCGGCGGGATGCTGATGGGAGCGGTGCTCAACCAGAGGCCTGATTTGTGCCGGGTCGCCGTCGCGCAGGTGCCGTTTGTCGATGTATTAAACACGATGCTCGACCCGACGCTGCCGCTCACGACCGCGGAGTATATAGAGTGGGGCAACCCGACCGTGAAAAAGGAGTACGCCTGGATGCGCGCCTATTCGCCGTATGATAATATCAAGCGGCAGGCCTACCCGGCGCTGCTGGTGACGACCTCGCTCAACGACAGCCAGGTGCCCTATTGGGAGGCGGCGAAGTTCGTTGCCAAGCTCCGCGCACTCAAGACCGACAATCACCCGCTCCTGCTGAAGGCGGAGTTGGATCCGGCAGGCCATGGTGGCGTCAGCGGCCGGTACGATGCGCTGAAGGAAACCGCCTTCCTGGATGCGTTTGTCCTCTCGGTGCTCGGACTGGACCAACGGGCGCCGGCGCGATGACGGGCGCGGTCGGACTATTTATTATATAACCAACTCCGGCTCCAAGCCGAGCCGATCCGTCGCGCGACCTGCGTGTGCCAACATGCCCATCCATGCGTCAATATATATACGGATATCTCCGTGCGGCCACGGCCGAACTTATATATAGCGTAAATCCTCAGGCGCCGGCGGGCGCCGGCGAGCGCTGACGGCGGGCTTCGAACAGCGTGATGATGGTGGCCATGGCGACGTTGAGCGAGTCGGCTTGGCCGGCCATCGGGATGCGGACCGGGAGGTCGGCCTGCTGCAGCCAGAACTCGCTGAGACCATATTGCTCGCTGCCCATCACGACGGCCAGGGGGCCGCGCAGGTCGGCGGTGCTATATACTGTGGCAGCGGCGGGAGTGGTGGCGACGAGGCGGATGTTCCGCTCGCGCAGCCAGGCGAGGACCCGCGCGTTTTCGCCGACGACAAGGGGGACGGAGAAGAGAACGCCGGTCGAGGCGCGGACGACGTTCGGATTGAATATATCGGTCACGGGATCGCAGACGATGACCGCGTCGCAGCCGGCGGCGTCGGCACTGCGGAGGATGGTGCCGAGATTGCCGGGTTTTTCGATCGACTCGACGACGAGGAGAAACGGCGGGTCCCCGAGGATCAGTTCATCGAGCTGGCGGTGCCATTGCGCGGCGACGGCGAGGAGGCCGTCGGGTCGCTCGCGGTAGGCCACCTTGGCAAACGCGTCTTTCGAGAGTTCCTGAATTTGCGCGCCCGAGGCGGCGGCGGCGGCGATGAGGGCGGGTTCGTTTTCACCGAGGAACCAGTCGGCAGAGAAATAGAGTTCGAGCAGCGGGATTTTTTTCTCGAGGGCGCGGCGGATCTCGCGGTAGCCCTCGACAAGAAATTTCCCCGCCTCGTCGCGCTCGCGCCGCTCGCGCAAGCGGACCAGCTGTTTGATCCGAGGATTCTGCAGGCTGGAAATTTTTTCGGCGGCCATTCACCGAGGCTGTTCCCGAATGCCTCAGCATGGCACGCTCGAAAACCGCTTCGATTTTTCGCCGATTCGTGTCTTGGTGGAGATGATGGGAAGAAAGTCTCGCATCAAGGATTGGCCGTTCGCGTACCACGCGGTGCTCGAGCTGGAAATTGCCACGCTCACGAATCTCGGTTCCGGGCTGGGGCGCGTCGCGTTGCCGGGCGAGACGGAGGCGAAGTGGGTGATCATGGTGCCATTTACGCTACCGGGCGAGCGCGTGCGGGTGCGCGTGTTTCGGAATCAAAAAAATTATTCCGAGGCGGACCTCGTAGCGGTGCTGGTGCCATCGCCGGATCGGGTGGCTCCGCCATGTCCGCTCTTTGGCCGATGCGGCGGGTGTCAGTATCAGCATCTTGTATATACAGCGCAGCTCGAGTGGAAGCGGCGGCAGGTCTCGGAGTTGCTCGAGCATCTCGGGGGCATCGCGTTCCCCGTCGCGCCGGTGGTGCCGTCGCCGCAACAATATAATTATCGCTCGAAAATCACGCCGCATTTTCAGCCCCCGCGCACGCCTGGCGAGCCGCCGCCGATCGGGTTCCTGCGGCAGGGTACGCGTTTCGAAATCGTCGACGTGCCCTATTGCTATATAGCGACGGCGGCGATCGACGACAAGCTGGCGACCGTCCGGGCGGATGTGCGAGCGCGGGCCGCGGCGGGGGAGTTTGAGCGGGGGGCGACGCTGTTGTTGCGGGATGCGGGCGGGGTGGTGACGACCGATTACGAGGAGGTTGTCACGGAGACTGTCGGCGATTTGCGACTGCGGTTTCTGGCGCGGGATTTCTTTCAGAACAATCCCTATATACTTCCGGCGTTCACCAGCTATGTACGTGACCAGGCCGCGGCGACGGGCGCGCGTTTTCTCGTGGATGCCTATTGTGGCAGCGGATTATTCGCGCTGTCGGCGGCGGGAGCGTTCGAGCGGGTTGTGGGCGTGGAGGTGAGTGCCAGTAGTGTCGCGTTTGCGCGGGAGAACGCCGCGGTGAACGGCTGTGCGAACGCGACGTTCACGGCCGGTGATGCGTCAGCGATTTTCGCCGGGCTGGATTTTCCGTCGGCGGAAACGGCCGTCGTGATCGATCCGCCGCGGGCGGGATGTGATGCACGGTTCCTGGAGCAGCTTTTCGCGTTTGGGCCACGCGCCGTTATATATGTCTCCTGCGACCCGGCGACGCAGATGCGGGACCTGCGGCATTTTATCGCCGGGGGATATATACTCACCGCGGTGCAGCCGTTCGATTTGTTTCCGCAGACGCGGCATCTCGAGTGCGTGATGACGCTGCATCGGGCCCCGGGAAATCCGTCATCCCCCGGAAGCGAGGCATTGCCAACGGCCGGGAGCTGACAACGCTGCCCGGCGTTTCGTTCACGATGCCTGCCTCGATCACGCCACCCGCCCTGCACGTCTGGAAATTTCGCCGTGTTGGCGGACTTGATCAGGTCATTCTGGAGTCGGCCGAGGATCTCCTCGCGCTGGGCGAGCTCGACCAGAAACTCTGGGTGGCGCTGAGCTGCCCGGTGAAGGGTCTGGAAATCGACGAGAAGACCTTGGCCTTGATCGATTCCGATGGGGATGGGCGCATTCTCGTGCCGGAGTTGCTCGCGGCGGTGCGATGGGCGATTGCGCGCTTGAAGAATCCGCGGGATTTATTGCGGGGCGGTGGCGCGCTGCCGCTGGACGCGATCAATACGGGGACGCCGGAAGGCCGCGCGCTGCTGAGTTCCGCGCAGGAAATTTTGGCGCAGGTGAAGACGCCCGGCGGCGCTTCGATTTCGATCGAGGAGGGTTCCGAGACGGCGACGTTGATTTCTAAGAGCCCGTTGAACGGCGATGGCGTGATCACGCCGGAGGTCGCCACGGACCCGGCGACGCGGAGCCTAATCGAGGACATGCTGGCGACGGTCGGAGGCGTGCCTGATCGCGGCGGTGGGCTGGGCGTGGACGCGAAGAAAGCGGATATATTCTTCACATCGCTCGCGGCGTATAATGCGTGGGCGAGCAAGGGCACGGCGGACGATCTGACGCCGCTGGGGCCGCGCACGGACGAAGGCTATTCGGCGCTGAAAGTGGTGCGGGCGAAGATCGATGATTATTTTGCGCGGTGCCGGCTGGCGGCGTTCGATTCGCGGGCGTTATGGGCGGTGAATCGGCAGGAGTCGGAATATCTCGCGATCGCCGCGAAGGATTTGTCGATCACGGCGGCGGAGATCGCGGGATTTCCTTTGGCGCGCGTCGAGGCGGAGAAGCCGCTGCTTCTTACGGGTGCGGTGAACCCGGCGTGGGCCGCGGCGCTGGAAAGTTTCCGCGCGATGGTGGTTGCTCCGATATATGGAGAGGACCGAGGAACGCTGACCGAGGCGGAGTGGACGGCGTTGACGGCCCGGTTTGTCGCCTATGAGAAATGGCTGAAGGATAAGGACGGTGCGATCGTCGAGAAGCTCGGACCGACCCGCGCCGCCGCTTTGCTCGCCGGCCCGGAGCGGGCCGGCTTGGAAGCGTTAATGGCGGCGGACGCGGCGCTCGCGGGGGTGGACCGGCTGGCGCGTTATTATCGGGATCTGCGCACGCTGCTGCATAACTTCGTCAACTTCGCGGACTTTTATTCGCGCGATCGCATGGCGGCGTTCCAGGCCGGCGTTCTCTATATCGATAGTCGCGCGAGCGAGCTCTGCATCCGCGTGGACGACCCGGCGGCCCATGCCGTGCTCGCGGTCATGAGCAGGGCGTATATAGTATATTTGGATGCGAGGCGCCCGGGGGAGACGATGAAACTAGCGGCGTGCCTGACCCAGGGGGACAGCGATTATCTTTTTGTCGGTCGCAATGGGATTTTCTACGACCGGCGCGGCCGCGACTGGCATGTGGTGATCACGAAGATCCTGGATAATCCGATCAGCGTGCGGCAGGCGTTCTGGTCGCCCTATAAGAAAGTGCTGCGTCTGATCGAGGAGCAGGTGGCGAAACGTGCGGCGGCGGCGGATCCGAAATCCCTCGCGGATTATGATGCCGCGACGGCGACTACACTCGGCACCGCGGCGGCGGCACCGGGCGCGCCCGCGCCAGCCGTTCCGAAAAGAATCGATGTTGGTACCGTGGCGGCGATCGGCGTTGCGGTGGGTGCGATCAGTGGCGCGATCGTGACGGTGGCGACGAAGGTGGTCGAAGTGCCGCCGATGCGCGTGGCTGTGGGCGTGGTTATCCTGATGCTCGTGATCTCTCTGCCCTCGGTCATCATTGCGTGGCTGAAGCTGCGGCAGCGCAACGTCGGTCCGATTCTCGAGGCGAACGGCTGGGCGGTGAACGGCCGGGTGAAAATTAATATACCGTTTGGCGCAGTGCTGACGGAGCACGCGCGACTGCCGAAGAACTCGAAGCGGTCGCTGCTCGATCCCTATGAGGACAAGGCCGCAGCGCGGCGGCGGCGGTGGACTTGGGGGATCGTCATTTTCGTGCTCGTGCTCCTGGCGTTCGCGAAGATTTTCGGGTTCTGGCCCTTTCCCAGCCATGATCGAGACGAGGACACTCCCGAGATGGCGGACGACGCGACGGTCGAGAAATAACCGGTCGTTCTCGAGTATATATCATAGTTATGATATATACAATGGCCGCAGCTGTCCGAGCGGGCGGCCGCGGGCTGGCTCACCGGTGCTCGAGCCATTCCGTCGAACCATATTGCTCGGTCAGGGCCTCCCATTCACCGTCGGCGAACTCGGGCCAGGGGTGCGGGACTGCCTCGGCATCGAGCGTGGCCCCGAGCGCGCCGGTGAACGCCTCGTGAAAGGCGTCCCAGTCGAACCGCGGCGCCACGGATGCGATGGGGACGCGGGCGATCGAGCCTTGGAACAGCTGGCCGTCGCGCGTCCGCTTTTGTGCAGCGCCGGCGAGCTTAGTGCGACTCGCCGCGAGAACCACGTCGTGAATCTCGGCCTGGGCGAAGCAGGCGTTTGCACCCCCGCCTGATTCGCCGGGAGCGCGCGTTTCGAGAGCGGCTCCCACGCCCTGCAGGCTCAGGGCGCGCGCGAGGGCGAGGTGGATCGCGCGATAGCTTTCGGCGGCCCGCTGCTCCTCCAGCGGATGGCCGCGCGGAATCACGACCATATAGGTCCAATCCTCCCGATGATCCACGAGGCCGCCTCCGGTCGGGCGTCGGCAAAGGTCGAACGACCCGTCGCGTGGCAGGGCCGCGCGAACCTCGGCGATTTTCTGGCCGTAGCCGAAAGTCCACGAGGGCGCCCGCCACCCGTAATGGCGAAAGCGGGGAAATGCCGGGCCGGGGTAGCGCCGCAGCAGGAGAAAATCGGCGGCCATGTTCTCGGCGGCGCCGGCCATGCGGTCCGGCAGACAGTGAAGGGTTTGGCTCACATGAAATTTCGGCCCGCGTCCGAAGTATATTTAATAATCATTAAATATAGTCTGCCGCAGTCGTTGGACGGCGCCAGGCAGACGGCTCAGCCCAGCAGATCGGGCGAGATGAGCCAGCGCACCCGCCAGCGCCCGGCGGCATTTCGCTCGAGGCACAGCACCGCGGCTTTGCGGAGTGGCAGCGGTGGGCGGGCGGCACGGGCAGAGCCGGCGAGCAGATGCCCAGCGAGTCGACCCAGTTGTGGCTCATGGCCGACGAGGGCGAGCTGGCCGCCGGGCAGTTTCAGCCGGAGCGCGAGTTCCGCGATAGCGCCGTCCGGAACAAGCGCCTCGACCTCGATCAGCGGCGCGTCGGGGACGACTTTTCGCGCCAGAAATTTCGCGGTCTGGCGGGCGCGGCGATAAGGACTGTGCCAAATCTCCTCGGGAGCGAAATCGCTGACCGTCCGAAGAAATTTTCCCAGACGTTTGAGCTGGCTCCGGCCTTTGGCGCTGAGGGCACGTTTGGGATCGGGCGAGCCTTTCTTCGCGTGGGCATGACGGATGAGGTAGAGGCGCATAAGGATTGAAAGTGGAATCTGACGATCACCTGAGTCACGCGGTGGCGTCCAGCAACTGTCTGGCCGCGCGCAGGAGTTCACTCAGCGCGAAAGGTTTCGCGAGAGCGGCGTGCTGGCTCGGCGGAAGCCACGGCAGTGCCGGGGCTGGGCCGCGAGCCGAAACGTGCAGTACGCGCAAACTGGGATTGAGTGTCGCGAGACGCCGGGCAAGACGTCGGGCGTCGCGGGCCGCGTTGATCATGATCAACTCCACCGGCGTAGGCATGCCGGCGGCGACTTGGGACGCCTCGGCTGCGTTCGCGGCAGTGAGAACGCGATAGCCGTCGGCCGTGAGGATGCCGCCGACCATCTTCCGGAGCACGTCGTCCGCTTCGATGAGCAGAATCGTTTCGTGCCCGCGAGTGCTCGCGGCGGAATTCGCGGGTGAGGATTGGAGAGCCGCCGTGAGGGGCAGGTCGACGGCGGGCAGCAGAATTTCGAACGTCGTGCCGACATCCGGCGCGCTGTGCGCGTGGATCGTGCCGCCGCTTTGGTGAACGACTCCGTACGCGAGCGCGAGGCCCAAGCCGGTGCCTTTACCTTCGGATTTCGTCGTGAAAAACGGCTCGAACAAATGCTTCTGGGTCTCTGCGTCCATGCCGACGCCGTTGTCGCTCACTCTTAACGCGACGACTCTGCCCGAGGCAGCGCCGGCGAATTTCTGCTCCGCGTTGCCGGCCGGGATTTCTCGATTCGCCGTCGCGACCAAGATTCGTCCCGCCGGGCGTAGAGCGTCGCGGGCGTTGAGCACGAGGTGGCGCAGGACTTCCTGCAGCTGGGAGGGGTCGATTCGCGCATTCCAGAGCGAGGGGGCAAGCTCGACGTGGAGGACTGCGCCGGAGGTGTCTTTTAAGAGAGCCCGCAGGGACTGCTCTTGGACGACGACGAGATCGTTGAGGTTAACGACTTCCGGCCGCGAGGCGCGCTGGCGGCTGAACGCCAGGAGCTGCTGCGTGAGGGCGGCCGCTTTTCGTCCGGCGTTATGAATCTCGGTGATATCGCGGACGGAATCGGCGTCCGCCGCGAGACGTGCCGCGACGATTTCACAGTAACCGTTAATGACCGAGATGAGGTTGTTGAAATCGTGCGCGACGCCACCTGCTAGGCGACCCACCGCCTCGAGGCGCTGGTCGTGGGCGAGTGCTTCTTGGGCCACGCGGGCTTCTGTCAGGTCCCGGTAGGTGCCGACGACGTGCGTCGCGCGACCGTCCCTCGCGCACAGGGGATCGAAGGTCCACGATATATATATGGAGTTGCCGTCGGGGCGCTGGAAGCGCCCTTCGCCCGCAAGTGAGTCGCCGCGACGGGCGTGGCGACCCCAGTCGCGGATGCGGTCGCGGTCAGTCGCGTCGGGATGGAATCGATTCGGCGACTTGCCGAGGAGCTGCGATGCTGTCAGGGCCGCCAGCTGGCAAAAGCTGGGATTGGCGAAGACGATTTTCGGCGCCGTTTTGGCCGGAGCGATTTGGACGATGAGGACGCCGGCGGTCTGGGCGTGAAGAGCGGCGGAGAGCGTTTCCAGACTGACGACCGGACGACGCTTCCGGGCGCGCCGAGGACTTGGGGTTCTCGACTTCGCGGGGCTCACGGCGCGAGCCGCTCGACGTTCCAATCGCCGCTTTTTTCGCGACGGTACCGCAACCGATCGTGAAGACGGCTGCGGCGGCCCTGCCAGAATTCGACGGTGTCGGGTCGCACACGCCAACCGCCCCAATGCGGCGGGAGCGGAATTTCGGCTCCCGCGTATTTTTGCTCGAGCTCCTTCATGCTCTGCTCGAGGACCGCGCGGCCCGAGATGATTGCGCTCTGTTGGGAGACCCAGGCGCTGAGCTGGCTGAGGCGCGGTCGCGAGTGGAAATAGGTTTCGCTCTCTTCGCGGGCGACCTTTTCGACCGGCCCCTCGACGATGACCTGGCGTTCCAGCGCGACCCAGGGAAAAAGGAGCGTCGCGTAGGGACTGGCGTCGAGTTCCCGGCTCTTTCGGCTCGTGTAGTTCGTGTAGAACACGAATCCACGCCCATCGAGCCCCTTGAGTAGCACGGTGCGAGCGGACGGGCGGCCTTCGCGACTGGCGGTGGCCAACGTCATGGCGTTCGGTTCGTTCAGCTTCGCTGCTTCCGCTTCCTGAAACCACTTCTCAAACTGCCGGAATGGATCGCGGGCCAAATCCTTTTCGACGAGACCGGCCAGAGAGTAGTCTTTGCGGAGGTCGGCCAGGCTCATGTCCGGGGACGGTTGTCTGCGGTGGCGTCGCTGTCAAAAATCATCGGGTAAACTCTTTAATAATGGGAGCGTGCTCCGGAAATGCCCCGGCTAGCATCGTTCGCGAGCCGAGTTCGAAATCCCGTTCATCCCAAGCCGGCGCCACCACGCAGGTGAAAAGCGCCCAGCCATGGGGTCCGCCGGGTCGAACCCGGGTTGCCTGCCACGTGCCCGCCGAGACGGCCACCTGGGGCTGCTGTGAGCCCGGGTGGGCCGCTCCAAGGGCCAACCACTCGTCGTTGCCCGTCGCTGGATTGAGCTGCCATTGCTCAGCCGGGTCGCCGGAGTGGAAGCTCCAGATTTCATCCAAATGGAGCCGGTGAAGCGCCGAAAAATTGTCGGTGGAGATTAGGAAATAGATGGCTGAAGCCGCGGGGCGGCCGGCGGCGTCGCGGCGCGAACTCCGCCACGTTTGACGAAACCAGCCGCCTTCGCCCGGGAGCGGGGCGAGATCAAGCTGGGCGATGAGGGTTGGCACGTCTGGGTGCACGCGATGGAAAGAACAAAGCCGCGTTTCGGAAGCGATGAAATGAATAAACGCGTCACCCCCAGCGGCATTTCCGCTTTGGGCTTGGGCCTGACGCCGTTGGCGGTTATGCTCTACGCCTGCTGCATGAATCCCGCCACCTTCATTGAACGCCACTCCACGGATCTCGTGCGCCGCCTGCAACGGCTCGTGCGCGTGCCGACGGTGAATCCGCCCGGAGAGAACTATGAAGCGGTGACGTCGATTCTCACTGAGGAGCTCGGAGCGCTTGGCTTGGCGGCGAAGCGTTATCCAATCCCGGCGGCCCAGCGCCGGAAGCTCGCCCCGGCGATTCCGGCCGCTTACCCGCGCTATAATGTCTTGGGCAAGCTGCGCACGCCAGGGGCGCGGAAGACGATTCATTTCAATGCTCACTATGATGTCGTTCCTGTATCCGGAAAATGGATACACGGCAGTCCGTTCTCCGGGCGCGTGGAGCGGGGTTTGATATTTGGTCGGGGAACCGCGGATATGAAAGGCTCGATCGCGAGCCTGCTGCTCGCGTTGCAGGCGTTGCGCGCGACGGGCGTGCCGCCGCGGTTGAATGTCGAGGTGTCGTTCACGGCCGATGAGGAGACGGATTCGGTGCTCGGGACCGGCTGGCTGGTGCAGCACGCGCCCATTTCTCCGGATTTCGCGGTGGTGATGGAGGGGGGCCAACGCGGCACGGTGTGCTGCGGGCACAACGGGGTGTTGTGGTTCGAGGTGACCGTGCATGGCCGGGCGGCTCATGGCTCGCGACCCGATCTCGGTGTGAACGCGCTCGAAAAGATGTCGGCGCTGATCCTTGGCCTCGAAGAGTATAAACGGCGGCTCGCGCGAAAAGTCCTGGTGGCGCCGGACGGCCGCAGGATGACGCCCACGGTAAATCTGGGCGGGGTTTTTGGTCCCGGCGAGGGCGGGAAAATCAACACAGTGCCAGCGCTGGCGCGCTTCTCGATCGATCGACGGGTGCTCGCGACGGAAAACCACGTCACGGCCGAGCGGGAGTTGCGGGCGGCACTGACGGCAGCCGCCGCACAGGTGCCGCAATGCCGGATCACCGTGGAAAAGGTATCCGAGAATTTTTCCTGCTTCTCGCCGCCGACCGACCCGTTCTTCGGTGCCATGGCAGCGAGCGTCACACGCGTGCGGCGGTCGCCGACGGCATTTAATATATCGACCGGGTTCAACGATATGCATTTTTTCGCCCATCACCGCAAGATCCCGACGCTCGGTTATGGTCCGGGAGGCGAGAACGAGCATGCGGTCGACGAGCGTGCGCGGATCGCCGACCTGTCCAACACCGCGAAAATTTACGCTGACGTGTTATCGACGTTTGCTGGCTAACCAGCAGCTGTCGGTTACGGCGGCGCGACCCCCTAGACGTGCCCGCGGACCGCAGGGATCGTATCCATAATCCGGATACGACTTCGCTGCGGGCGATCAGCGCGCAGCGAGGGTCGGCTGGCCGCGGGAGACGGGCGCCCCGGCGATCGGAGCGGTGGGAAGAAAGATTTGAAAAGTCGTGCCTTGGCCGACTGTCGACTCGACCGTCAATTCGCCGCCGTGCTGCCGCACGATCGAGTGCGCGGTCGCGAGCCCGAGCCCGGTGCCGGCTTTGCGGGTCGTGAAAAACGGCTCGAAAATCCGGGTCAGGTGCTCCGGGGCGATGCCCTTTCCTGTATCCACAAAACGGATACGCACGCCTTCGGTGGTCGTCTCCTCCGGGCTGCCGGGGCGTACCCGCTGCACGCTGACGAGGAGTTCGCCAGTGTTGTCCATCGCCTGCGAAGCGTTGAGCGCGAGGTTGTGGAACACCTGTCCGAGTTGGACGGGATCCCCCACCAGCGGGGGGACGTCCGGGCCGGTCGAAAACCGCGACTTTAATTTCGGCGCGGTGGCGACAACCAGTGCGACGGAGTCGCGGATCAGGTCTCCGACGATCACGCTCTTTTTCTCCAACACGCCGCCGCGCGCGAAGGTTAGCAGCTGCCGCGTCAGGGTCGCTGCGCGGGCGGCCGCGCTGGAGGCGAGTTCCAATGAGTGGGCGGCCTCGGGAGAGATAGGGTGCCCGAGCGCGAGTCCGAGGTGTCCTTGGATTCCCATCAGCAGATTGGCGAAGTCATGCGCCACCCCACCGGCCAGGAGCCCGAGCGATTCGAGCCGGTCGGCGCGCTCCTGCTCCTGGGCGCGCTGGCGCTCCACGGTAACGTCGCGAAACACGATCACCCGCCCCATCGCTTCAATCGGGCCCCGGTCGACCGGCGTGGTGCGCTCGGCCACGATCTTTTCCTGTCCACCGCGGTTGCGGAGGAGGCACAGGTTCGACGCGAGCGGAGAGCGGGTGTCGGGGGCGATCGGGGCGCTGGTGGGATCGTAGGCGCGGCGGGGGTGAATAAGCTCGAGTTGCAGTACCGACGTTAACGGTTGGCGCTCCCCCTCGCTGCGCGGCCACCCAGTGAGCTCCTCGGCGACGCGGTTCATCAGTTCCACCCGGCCTTGAGAATCCGTGGTAATGACGCCATCGGCGATCGATTCAAGGGTGATCGAGAGTCGTTGGCGCTCTTCATCCAGAAGCGCGGCCGCGCGTCGGCGCTCGGTGATATCCGTGAACACGCCGAAAATTCCGACCGGCTTCTGCTGCTCATCGAGGATGATATCCGCGCGAACGAGGGCGGGAATATGGCGGCCGTCCTTGGTTTTGACCTCGGTCTCGCCCGTCCATGACTGTCCGGCGCGGATGCTCGCGTGGATTCTTTTAGCGACCGTGACGTCGGCGAAAAGGGCGCCGCTGCCCGGCACGGCGTTCAGTTCATCCTCGGTATAGCCGAAAAGGGCGACGTGCGCGGGATTGTGGTAGAGCGAGTGCCCCTCGAAATCCCCGATTCCGATGGCGTCGGAGGCGCTTTCGACCGCGCGGCTGATCCGGCGGAGGCGGCTCTCAATGTCCCCGAGGGAGCTTTCGGCGGCGATGCGTCGCCGGCGGTTGAGCCGCAGTTGCCAGCCGAGGACAATGACGGTGGCGCCGAGGGTGCCGCAGAGCACCCACGGAAGCGCGGCGACGAACGGGTTCACGGCGCGCCTGAATCGGAGGACGGCGGGGAGCGGCGTTGCGAGCGGCCGGGGGACGTCGGGAGGTTTTCGACCTTGTTTTGAGCGCGGTCAAATCGCAGGGTCGCGGACACGGTCCTCATGAAAATCAATGCCACATTAACGCCCGCGCGCCTGCAGAAAAAAACGACCCGGCTTTTCGAGCTGGCCGGACGCAAGATCCAGGCCCTCGATCGCGCGTGGGATCCGGAGCGGGGCACGCCGGTGTTCACCGTGCGAGGCCAATATACTTCCCGGGGATGGACGGAGTGGACGCAGGGATTTCAGTTCGGAATGGCGTTCCTGCAATATGACGCCACGGGCGACGCGAGCTTCCTGGAACTCGGCCGCGCGAAGACCGTTAAATACATGGCGTCGCACGTGTCTCACATCGGCGTCCACGACCATGGCTTTAATAATGTTTCCACGTACGGGAATTTGCGTCGCCTCGTGTTGGAGGGTCGGGTTCCACTCGATCAGACCGAGCTCGACTATGCTGAGCTCGCGCTGAAGGTCTCGGGCGCCGTGCAGGCGGCGCGGTTTGTGCCGACAGCATATACCGAGGCTTGGTCGCCTTCCGGCGGTGCCGGCGGTCTCGCTCCCAAGGGGTACGTATATTCCTTCAACGGACCGCAGTCGTTGTTTGCCGACACGATTCGGTCCATGCGTTCGCTGGCCCTGGCGCACCAGCTCGGCCACCGGTTGATGGGCGAGGGGGACAAGCCGATCGATCTCCTGCACCGCGCGATCACGCACGCGGCCACGACGGCGCGGTTCAATGTGTTCTTCGGCCAGGGGCGGGATATATATGATATACGCGGGCGGGTCGCCCACGAATCTGTCTTCAACCGGAACGACGGCCAGTTCCGGTGTCCGTCCTCGCAGCAGGGATATTCGCCCTTCACGACGTGGACACGCGGCGCGGCCTGGATCATATGCGGTTTTGCGGAGCAGCTGGAGTTTCTCGAGACGGTTCCGGGAGCGGCGCTCGATGGTGTCGGGGGCCGCCGGGCGGTGACGGATTTGTTCGTCGAGACGGCGCGTGCGACCTGCGACTACTATATAGACGGTTATGCGGCGCAGGATGGCATCCCGTATTGGGACACGGGGGCGAAGGACCTGCATCGGCTCGGGGATTACACGCGCAAGCCGGCGGATCCCTACAATGCTTTCGAGCCGGTCGACAGCTCGGCTGCGGCGATCGCCGCGCAGGGAATGCTGAGGTTGGGGACGTGGCTGGAGGCGCGGGGGGAAAAGGCGGCCGGGAAAAAGTATATATCGGCCGGGCTCACGATCGCGGACGCGTTGTTCGCGGAACCGTATTTGTCGACTAACAACCGCCACCAAGGCCTGCTGCTGCACAGCGTTTACCACCGGCCGAATGGCTGGGACTATATACCGCGCGGCCGGAAAGTTCCGTGTGGGGAATCATCGATGTGGGGCGATTACCACGCGATGGAGCTGGCATTGTTGATCCAGCGGATGGCTGCCGGCAAATACTACACATTTTTCTAGTCGGGTGGTGCCGGGGTGCGGGTTTCGAATCACGCGAATTTCCGCGGGATGTATTGGCGCTGCACGTCCTGTGGAGCTATATTCCGGTCAACAAACATCCTCATTCATGAAAAATCTTCGCTTACTCCTGCTGGGATTTTCGATGCTCAGCCTGATCGCCGGTGCCGCGGCGCGCGACGCCAAGACGGATTATCGAACCACGGTGAACTTCGTCCATCCCGACAAGTTCACCGATGCCAAGGATCATTATATGCCGACAGACAGCGGCCGCGACGCCATCCTAGACCAACTGAGGCAGTACTTGCAGCAGCGCGGTCAGAACTACGTGCCAGCCGGGGATAAACTGGAAGTCGATTTCACGGACGTGGACCTCGCGGGCGACTTCGAGCCGTGGCGCGGGCCGATGATGGACGACGTCCGCATCGTCAAAGATATATATCCGCCGCGTTTCGAGCTCTCGTTCAAGCTCACCGGTCCGAATGGGGAAGTGATCAAGGAGGGCACGCGCAAGCTGACGGATCTTTCGTTCCAGTGGAATATCTCGATCAACGTTAACGATCCGCTTCGGTTCGAAAAACAGCTGCTCGATGGCTGGATGCGTGACGAGTTTCCGCGCGCCAAGAAAAGTTGAATGTGGCATCGCCGATCTCGGGGAGTGACAATCGCGACGGCCGCGTCAGCCGAAAACTCTGCTGAATTTCGGCTGATATAAACGATGGACGGAGCGCGTGATTCGGCGGAGGTGTCGCTCTGCACCCGGTTGGACAAGTGGCTTTGGGCGGTGCGGATTTTCAAAACCCGCGCTCTGGCGACCGATGCCTGCCGGGCCGGGAGCGTACTGATTGGAGAGGCCGAAGCTAAGCCGGCCCGGACGGTGCGGGTGGGAGACGTCGTGGCGGTCCGCGAGGGGCTCTTCACCCGGACGGTGCGGGTGGTAGGCGCGCCCAAATCGCGAGTTGGAGCGAAACTTGTTGTGCAGTATTGCGCTGAGTTGACGTCCCCGGAAGAGTTGGCGCGGCGGCGGGAGCGCTCGGTGCAACAGTTTCTCGCGCGGGAGAAAGGATCGGGTCGGCCGACAAAGCGCGACCGTCGCGATCTCGCACGGTTTCTGATCTAGGAGGCGCGGCCGCAGCGGGAGGCAAATTTCCCCTTGCCTTCCCCCTGTTTCCGTGTGTCTTAAAAGACTTATCGATAGAGAAAGCGTTAGATGACAGTTTCTGGTGAGTCGTTGGCTGAGCGGTTTGGCTTAAGTGATGATTTCGAAACCCAAGGTGGGAACGGACTGGCAGCGGACGGTGGATCTACGAAATTATCACATGAGCAATTCCAAACTCTACGTTGGAAACCTCTCGTTCAAAACGACTGAAGACGAACTCCGCTCGCACTTCGGCCAGTTCGGTTCCGTTACCGACGTTTACGTCGCGATGGACAAAATGACGGGCCGCCCTCGCGGTTTCGCGTTCGTCACGATGGGCACCGCCGAAGAGGCCAAGGCCGCGGCTGAGAAGCTCAACGGCACCGATCTCGGTGGCCGTCAGCTTACGGTCAACGAAGCCCGTCCGAAGGAAGATCGCCCCGGTGGCGGCTTCGGCGGCGGCGGCGGCGGCCGTGGTTTCGGCGGCGGCGGCGGTGGCGGCGGCGGCGAACGCCGTGGCGGCTTCGGCGGCGGCGGTGGTGGCGGCGGCCGCGATCGCGGCGAGCGCCGTTACTAATCACCGGTTGTAACCAATCTGGTTTTCGAGGGACGGAGCTCCTTTGGGGCTCCGTCCTTTTTCATTTCTACTGCGCGCACCCGCGCGATTTCCGGCGAACCACGTTCGCCGTCGGCGCGATCAGCGCGCCACCCTGGCGCCCTCGCGCTTTTTTCTCATGCCTTTTCGTGCTCTCAATTTATCTGAATCCGTTCTGCGCGGCGTCCAAGCCGCGGGTTATACGGACCCGACGCCCATCCAGTTGCGCGCCATCCCGGCGGTGCTCGGTGGCGGCGATCTCATCGCCTCCGCGCAAACCGGCACCGGCAAGACCGCCGCCTTCGCGCTTCCCATTCTGACCCGGCTCGGCACCCACGGCCGCCCGCGGGTCCTCGTGCTCGAGCCCACTCGCGAGCTGGCCGCCCAAGTGGAAACCGCGTTTC
The DNA here is from genome assembly GCA_963800005.1 of uncultured Verrucomicrobiae bacterium. Taxonomy (GTDB): domain Bacteria; phylum Verrucomicrobiota; class Verrucomicrobiia; order Opitutales; family Opitutaceae; genus CAWCZH01. The sequence continues at coordinate 359,068 of CAWCZH010000006.1, read as the reverse complement.
GCGACTTCGCTCGGTTCACCGATCTGCGCACAGTCGCGGTTTTTGGCGGCGTCGGCTACGGCCTGCAACGCACCGAACTGAAGCGCGGGGTCGACATCATCGTGGCCACGCCGGGACGACTGGTTGATTACCTGCAGGACCGCACCATCTCGCTCCAGGATATATCAATCCTCGTGTTGGACGAGGTCGATCGGATGCTCGACATGGGCTTCCTGCCAGTCGTGCGCGACATTATCAGCCGCTGCCCGAAAAACCGGCAGACATTATTCTTCTCTGCAACCGTTCCGCCCGAGATTGCCGCGGTCGCAGCCTTCGCGCTGCGTAATCCGACGCGGGTCGAAGTCGGCGTTAACCGTTCGGTTAATGAATCCGTCAAGCACGCGCTCTATCCCGTGGCGACCGAACAGAAATTCGACCTGCTGGTGGCGCTGCTGGCGAAAACCGATTTTGACAGCGTACTTGTTTTCTCCCGCACCAAGCACGGTGCGGACAAAATCGCGCGGCGGTTAAAGGCGGCGAATCACTCGGTGGCTGTCCTGCACGCGAATCGCTCGCAAAATCAGCGGATCGAGGCGCTCGCCGGCTTCAAGTCGGGGAAATATGAAGTGATGGTCGCGACGGATATCGCTGCTCGCGGCATCGATGTCGCCGGCGTTTCCCACGTCATCAATTATGATGTCCCGGAGAAGCCGGAGGATTATGTGCACCGCATCGGCCGCACCGGCCGCGCGCAGGCAGTGGGCGACGCGTTCACGCTCGTGACACCCGAAAACGCCGCGGACATTCGTGATATCCAGCGTTTCATCGGGGCAAAAATTCCCGAGCTGCGCCTCGAGGGTTTCGAGTATAAAGCGTTCGCGGCGCGGCCGGTGGTCGCACCGGCCCCGCGCGGCAGCCTGCCCGGGCAGATCCGCCACAAAGGCAGCTTTAACCGCTACCGCGGGCGCCGCTAGGCGTACCCGCGAGTTCGGCCGGGCTATATATAGACATATATAGTCCGAGATATATCTCGGAGTGACCCGTTCGCCGGGTGCATCTGCGGGGCCGGCGGACCGACGCGGACGCGCTGTATTCAAAATCCGGATACGGCAAGACCGCCCGCGACTAATTTGATTGGCGTGCCGGGCGGCGTCTGGCAGCGAGGGGGCGATGCCCTCGATCCAGGCGGTGGAAAAACATTTGCGCGAGTTGCGGGCCTGCGACCGGTGTCCGCGGATGCACAAGCCGGTGGTCGTCGGTCGCGCGGTGCCGGGCAAGATTCTGCTGGTCGGGCAGGCTCCGGGCGACAAGGAGCCGAAGCTGGAGCGCCCGTTCGCGTGGACTGCCGGGCGGACGCTGTTCAAATGGTTCAGTGAAGGCTTGGGTTGGTCGGAGGACGAGACGCGCAACCGGCTTTATTTCGCGGCGGTCTGCCGGTGTTTTCCGGGCAAGCGACCGGAGGGTGGTGACCGTGTCCCCGCGCCCGATGAAATCGCGAATTGCTCCGCGTGGATGGAACGGGAGTTCGCATTGCTCCGGCCATTGCTGGTGTTACCCGTGGGGAAGCTCGCGATTGCGCAATTTATGCCGCCCGCCCCGCTGGCCGATGTGATCGGAAAGCAGTTTTCGGTCAAATATCGGGGGTTTGCGGTCGATTGCATCCCGCTGCCGCACCCGTCGGGTGCTTCACCGTGGCATCGCATGGAGCCGGGCCGTACGCTATTGCGCGACGCGCTTGGGCGCGTGGCGGGCCACCCGGCCGTCCGGGCCAATTAATTCACGCGGTTCCAAACCGGCTCTCCCGACACGGCGGCGCGCGCGATTTTGGCCGAGGTGCTTCGCATTTCGATCATGCCCTCCGGGCTGCAAAAAGCGGCGTGGCAGGTGACGATCAGGTTGGGTGTCGCCGCTTCTTCGGCGGTGCGCAGCGGCTCGTTCTCCACCACGTCGAGTCCCGCGCCGGCAAGATGCCCGCTGCGCAGCGCGGCGAACACCGGCGCTTTTTGCACGATGTCCCCCCGGGCGGTATTCACCAGGAATGACCCCGGCTTCAGCAGCGAGATTTCGCGGGCGCCGATCAGGCCGCGCGTCTCAGCGCTCAAGGGGCAATGGACCGACAGTATATCGGAGCTCCGCAGCAACTCGTCGAGGGTGGTGAGCCGCTCGATCGCGATCGCCTTATGCGTGCCCGTCGGGACGTACGGATCATAAAACGCCGTGCGAAAACCGAGCGCTTTTGCGCGCAGGGCGGTGGCAGTTCCGATCCGGCCGAGCCCCACGAGGCCGAACTGCAACGTCCGCAGTCGGCGCATTTTGGGAGCGACCTCGATTTTCCAGCCGAGCCTCTTTGCCTCCGCGTCGAGGGGGAAGAGCTGGCGGACGAGGGCGAGCGCCAGTGCGATGGAGTGGTCGGCGACCTCCTCGGTGCCGTAGTCCGGGACGTTGCAGACGGGTATGCCCCGCGCCGCGGCGGCTGCTATATCCACGCTGTCGAACCCGACGCCATTGCGGATGAGCGCGCGGCAGCCACGGAGGCGGCCGATCACGTCGGCGGTGATCGGTATATTGTGCCACAGAATCAGGACCGCTGCATCCAGTGCCTCATCGGGCAGTGCTGCGTTGAAGCCAAGGCGGAACGTCTTTACGCGCGCCGCACTTTCCAGGTATGGCGTTTCAACGAGCGCGGCGTCCTCGCTAAACGTAAATTCCACCGGGCAGAGGATCGCGACCAGGGGAAGTTGGGGAGGGGTCGGCATAAAACTTTTGACCCGAGATTGCCCGGGTGGCACGGATGCCGGAAGGTTATTCGTTTCTCCGAGTCCCATTCACCATGCGTTTTGCCGTTGTCCTTGCTTTATCACTCTTCACTGCCTTGCCGGGCGTCCGCGCCCAACGCGAAAAACTCCCGCCCGACGATCTGGCATTCGTCGAAAAGACGTGGCCCGACGCCAAGAAGACCAATACCGGCATTCGCTATGTCATTATGCAGCCGGGCAATGGTCCCTCGCCGCGGCCGGGCAGCCGAGTGGCAGTGCTATATGAAGGGCGCCTGCTTGACGGAAAAATTTTTGATCAAGGTCAGGATCGCGAACACCCCTTTGTGTTCCGGGTCGGCCGCGATGAGGTGATCCAGGGCTGGGACCAAATTTTGCCGCAAATGAAAATCGGAGAAAAACGACTGGTGATCGTCCCTCCGGAGTTCGGCTACGGGACGCGGGGCTATCCGCCGAAAATTCCCCGCGACGCGACACTGATGTTCGTCATCGAGTTGCTGGAGATCCGGCCGGACCCGAAGTAAGCCCGAGAGGCGTGAGCCTGCCGTCGGGTTGCGGCGTATATATATATATATATATATATTACGCCGAGTGTATATGAGATATATACCGGCGCTCCGCGCGACAGATGCTATTTCAGCATTTCCTGCAGCAACGGCTGCATCGCGTCGGCCCAGATCTGGTAGCCCGCGACGCTCGGGTGCAGCTGGTCGGGCATGATTGCGTCGGGTATCTTGCCGTTGGCGTCGAGAAACCCGGCGCCAATATCCAAAAAGCGGACGTTCTTTCCGTCATCCAGGGTCGCGAGGGAGCGGTTGACCTCGCGGATCGCCTCCATCCGCTTCGTGCCCGGATCGATCGTGCCGTCCCGATTTTTCCGCGCTCCACGAGGGAAAATCGCGAGCACAAGCACTTTTGTGCCGGGAATTTTTTCGCGGATGAGCTGCACGATCTTTCGATCCGCGGCAAAGATCGCTGACGCGCTGTCCGTTCCGGTGTTGTTGGTCCCGATCATGAGGACGACGACGCGCGGGTGGATGCCATCAAGTTCGCCTTGGTCGATTCGCCAAATGACGTTTTGAGTCGTATCGCCGCCGATCCCGAAGTTCGCTGGCTCGTATTGTCCGTAATATTTGTTCCAGATTTCGGGCGCCTTCGACCAGTTATCGGTGATCGAGTCGCCAAGGAAAAGCAGCCCAATCGGACCCGATTTCGCCCGTTCGAGGAAGGAATCATGCCTCTTGACGAACTGTCCGTCGTCTTTCTTGGCTTGCGCGACGGAGGGGTCATGGTGGGTCGCCGGCGCGGCTGGTGGTTGGGCCAGGACGAGAATCGCGGTCGCTGCGTAAACCGAGAAAACGGCGAGCAGTCGGAGGTGGGATTTTGTCATTGGGGTGTGGGGTGGTTTTTCTAGTGCCTGATGAAGCCCTATTGGGGCCTCCCTGAGATGGAGCTAGTCCTTCCGGGCGGCGTTGGTATATCCGTAGCGCGCCTTGAAATCTGCGATCGCTTGGGCGTGGGCGTCCATCGGCGTGGCGCCTTGGGCTACGAGTTCGGCGGTCCTTTTCTCCACATACCGTTGCATGAAATCCTGTTCCATTTCCGTCGCGATGGCGGGACTTTCCTTGGGCTTTGCGGTTTTCTTCGAATGGAAGCAGCCGCAAAACGCGAGAGTTACAATTAGCAGGGAGGCGAACGGTCGATTCATGAGAAATGGCTTAAGGCTCGTATGGTGCCCGGAAGGTTCCGCCGCGAGTGAATCTTTTTGGATTTGGTCCGATAATGAGTGAAGTTTTCTATTCATGAGCGACGAGGTATCTCCTCCACCGTTGCGGCTTAAGCCGCGCGTGCGGCCGTCCGAGGCCGCGGCAGGCGGAGCCGTGGCTCCAGCCGCCGCGCCGAAACTTCGTGTAAAGCCGCGCCTCGCAGTTGAAGCATCGACCGAGGATGCCGGCGCTCAAAATTCCGAGATCGTTGACGCCTCTCCGGAGAGCGCTGATCCGGGAGCCGTTCCAACGGGTGGCTTGGAGCGCTCGAAATTCAAGTTCCGCGCGGCAGCGGATTCCGAGGCGGAAAGCCAGGCTGCCGCTGTGACGGAAACCGCTGTGGTAGAAGCACCGGCGAGCGAAGAAATCACTGAAGCCGTGGAAGCCGAATTGCCGGCCGCCTCCGCGGATTTGGCCGAGATATCGTCCGAAGGCGCGCACGAGGAATCGCCAGCCGCCAGTGAAGCCGTTGCGGCAGCGCCCTCAGACGATCCGCCCGTTTTCCCGGTGATGGCGCCCGATCTGCCGGTCGCGATCGATGGGGGCGAGCTCATCGGTGGATTGGAGCCCGTAAGCGCGAAGCCGTTCCGGGCCATGCAGGTCCGGCCCGAGGAGCGCCGCTCATTCAAGATTGGCGTGATCGCGACACTCGTCGCCATCGCACTGATCCTCAGCGGCGGCACGTTTTATATATTGCGGCATTTCTTCGGTTCGCCGACTCCGCCGCCGGTCGCGAAGGTCAAGGTCATAAAACCGACCACACCCGCCACGCGCGGAGCGAATGGCAGTGCGGTGACCGTCGTTCCGGCGACCCCGGTTGCGACTACCACCGCGAGCTCGATTGGAAAGGCCAAGGACGGCAGCGCGACCCGCAAGGCAGGGGAGCAAGCGCGCGTCGATGGGTTGGCGAATGGACAGGAAGCCCCGAAGTCCATGGAGATGGTCGCCGCCTCCTCCGTGGGCGTTCGTCGGCCCTTGGTGGAGTCTTCCGTGCCGGCGGCCGCACCCACGACACTGGCACCCGGCGTGACGATGCAGACCGGAGCGACGGTCTCCGGCGGGGCGGATGCGAGCGCTGATTTCCGCAACTTTGTCGCAGCGGCGCGGATCACGGGCGAATTTCAAGGCACCCCGTCACGGGCTTTCATCAACGGCCGGCTGATGCGCGCCGGCGAGCTCGTCGACCCAACCATGGGGATCATATTCGAACGCGTCGACGGTGCGAAAAAGGAGATCGTCTTCCGGGACGGCTCCGGGGCTGTGGTCACACGCAAATATTAACCGTATCCATTTTTTGGATACGCGGGTACGCCATCGCTGTATCCAGTTTTTGGATACACCAGACGGGGGTGCGAGGGTCTCAGGCGCTCGGAAGGTCCGGCGCCTCGGCGGGGAAGTTTGTCGCAAGCACGTGTCGGACGGCTCGGTCGTAATCCGCGAATGACGCGCGCAAGGCGAGCGTGTCTACGAGCACGGCTTGGCGGTCGGGGATGTCCTCGGACATCAGGGCATGCAGGGCGCCGCGGCCGAGCGCGACGCCGGCGGCGGTAAAGAGTGGCTCGAAAAAACTGAGCACAGCCGGGTTCAGTGGCGCGTGATTCATTCCATCCGAGCCCCAGAGCCGGCCGCGTTTCCAATAGAATATATACGCGGGCAGCACGGATTGACTCAGGTCGCCCGCGAGATGGCGAAGCGGATCCAGAGCGTGGTCCCGCGGGAATGCGGACGAGAGCGTGACACTCGTCAGTTTCAAGGCGCGGGCGGGCTCTTCTGCAACGCGTCCTCGATCGCAGCCTGCACTCGCTCGTGATCCCCGGCGCCGAAGGGAGCCTGCTGGTTCAGCAATAGGAACAACCGCAAATCCATCACTGGGCCCTCGCTCGGCAGCACGAAGCAGGGGACGGTGTCGAAGTGGGTTGAACCCTCGCCGCGCAGCTCCCAGATCGCCTTGAGTTGTCGGCGACCGTCGAGGACTTGATACGCGTCACCCTCGATCTGCCGGACCACAATCGGCCGCAGCACCGCCCCAAATTCGCGGATCGAGTTCTTGAGCGGGCCCAGCGGTGACGGACTTTCGCGCTGGGGAAAGGCGAGGGAAATCGTTAGTTGCTCCGGCCGCAGCCAAGCGAAAGTTCCCGTCATCATCGGCATTGCGAACATTATGGGGCGGGGCTCCCAGCGCGCCAGCCGCGACTGCGCGTCACGACAGCGTCAGGTCACCGCTGCGTTCCACTTGTGAGTCGGGAGATATATACTCACGCGAGCCGCCGCATTCAGATCTGTGAGCAGGCGGCCGGCACGAGGAACCGGCTGGTGATTTTTGAAACGGTATCCGCATATTGCGGGTCGTTCTTCAGCTTCAGCCACGTGGGATGCTGGCCAAACTCCTTCCAACGTTGCCGGTGCGTTTCGAGGTCCGGGCTGCACAGCATATAAGTCAGGTGCGGGAGGTCACTGCCAGCGAGTGCCTCGCCATAAAATACCGGCGCGAGCTGAAGCGAGCGCATCAGGTCGATTTCTCCGGCGTTGAACATATCGATTTTTTTGCGGGCTTTGCGCTCGCTGAAACTTTCGTATGTCCTCATTTCGAAAACCCGGGCCGTCTTGGCGGCCGCGCCCGCCGGGACTGCCAGCTGCGGCTGGCCCGCGAACGCGCGGAGCAACCAGGAATCTATCCGCAAGAAAGCAGGCTTTTGGGCCGTCGGCGCGTCGAGGTGATTCGCGGCCGCGCTGCCGCGGGGCGACTCCGTGGGGATGTCGCTCACTGCCGCGAGCCCGTCTGGCGTTTTATACGGGAGCAGCACCCACACCGCTTTGCCGTCCTTCGCCTCTGGCTCAGTGAAAACGCCGACCGCGCGCACGCCGCTCGTATTGGCCGCGGGAATCAGCGTGGACTCGAAATATTGATATAAGGCCGATGGCTCCGCCGTCGGTGCCAGGCGATAGGCGCGCAGCTCATAGTATTCGCGGGCAGCGCGGCCATTGGTGGGAGCGGGAGCGGCCAAGGCAGAGCGGGTGGTGACCATGGAGCTGGCCGCGGCGGCGGCGGAGGTTTGGAGAAAGTCGCGACGATTCATATAGAAAGCGATCCGAGGGGTTTCAAAACGGAACACCGGCGCGCGACCGAGGCCAGTGAAAACCGCGTTGCTCCCGCGCGAGACCGTGTTTGATTGGGGTCCTTATGGGACGTCAATGGCTGCACGCGAAACGCGCGATCGTTAATCTGAAAAAAGGACAGGTAGTCGGAAAATTGGTGAAGGAAATCACCGTCGCGGCGAAGCTTGGTGGTCCGGACCCGGCGGCCAACGCGCGTCTCTTTGCCGCGCTGGAGAAGGCGCGGAAAGCCAGTGTAACCCGCGAGGCCATCGAGCGCGCGATCAATAAAGGCGCCGGTATCGGCGGCGAGAAGCACGGCCTCGACCACGTGGTTTTCGAGGGCTATGCACCTCACAAAGTCCCTGTGATTGTCGAAGTATATACCGACAATCACCAGCGGACGACACCCGAGATCCGCACGCGTTTCAAGCGAGGCGTGCTCGGCGCGGCGGGCAGCAATAAATTTTTATTTGATCACGTCGGAATCGTGGAAGCGTACCACGCAGATCCGGCGGCGGATTTGGAAGCCGCGGCGATCGAGGCGGGCGCAAACGACTTCGCATCGATTTCGTCGCTCGAGAATGAGGATATACCGGACGGACAAACGGGCGGCCGTTTTCTGACGGAGCGCAGCGCGCTGCACGCGGTTTCGAGCTGGCTGGCCACCAATCACTGGAAGGTGGTCACGAGCGAAATCGGATACGTCGCGAAAACATTCCCCGTGCTCGACGACGCCGCGCGCGCGGATGTCGGTGAGTTTCTCCAGGAACTGGAAGACCACGACGATGTACAGCGTGTCTGGGCAGCGGTTAAGTAAACGCAGAGCGCATTCAGCAGGCAGCCTAACGATCGACTTGCCACCGCCAGCAGCGCGGCTGCTATGCCGGAGGCGGCCGAGTATATAACGTGATTTTCCCGCCCGCGGGTGCATCGTTAACTCGTGAAAGATTCCCCCAAGCTCGATGCCGCCCAGGCGGCGTCCGCCGCGCAGTTTGATCGGCAAAGTGATCGCTATGGCAAGTCGCACATCCTCGCTGACACGCGCGATGCGCGTGCCGGGCTCGAGGGTGTGGCCCCGGCGCCGGGCGCGAGTGCACTTGATATAGCGACAGGCGGCGGCCACACGGCCGTGTTGCTCGCGCAGCTCGGCTGGCGCGTGACGGCCGGCGATGTGTCGGCGCGCATGCTCGAGAACGCGACGCGACTGGCGGCCGACGCGGGCGTCAGTCTCACTACCCGGCAGTTTCCCGCGGAGGCGATTCCGTTCCCGGACGCCAGCTTCGAACTCGTAACGGTGCGCGTGGCGCCGCATCATTTCAGCTCGCCGGAGAAATTTGTCGCGGAGGTCGCTCGCGTGCTGCGCCCCGGGGGCCGTTTCCTTTTGATCGACGGCAGCGTGCCGGACAACGATCCAGAAACGGAGGCTTGGCTGCATTCGGTCGAGAAATGGCGCGATCCGAGCCACGGGCGTTTTCTGTCGCGTCAGGCGTGGGAGGCGCTGGTGAACGCGCACGGGTTCCGCATTGAAATCTCGCAGTTGCAGCCAATGAAGCAGCCGGACCTCGAGTGGTATTTCGAGACGGCCGCGACGTCGCCCGAGAACCGCACGAAAGTTCTCGAGGCCATCCGGACCGCAACGCCGCAGGTTCGCGCGGCGCTGCGGCTCGGGAGCGAAGAGGACCGCATCGTCTGGTGGTGGCAGCGGCTCACGCTTCGCGCCGTGCGCTCGGATTAGGATGCCGCCCGGCGTCGCGCGCGGGGAATGGCGCGAGAATCGCCCGACGCAGGTCAACCGGCGATCGATGGCAATATATCGATATATAGAGGTATATATAATTGTCACGGGCGGAGCTCCGCGGTATATCTTCCCTGGATATATCAATCTGGCCTGCAGCTGGGCCGCCGCGGACGCGTGGTGGTCGCGGCTCAGCGCGGGCTTGCGGCGCTCCGTCGGTCCGGCAGTTTCGCGGGGATATGCCATCCCGCCCCGTGCCTGGATCGACCGGCGAGGTCCTGACGTGCCTGCCCTCACCGTATCTGCCCCACGCCTCGACGGGTTTGCTTTATCTGCCGCGATTTCTCGCGAAGTGTCGCTATGTGAAGGCGCACGGTGCGCTGCCGGCGAGCTACGCGAAAAACTTCAAACGGGGTCTCGATCGTTTTCTGAGCCTGCACCTGGGAATCGATCCGGCTGCGGTGGAGAAAATTGTGTTCGAGTCCGCGGACGATGCGGAGGTCGAGCGGCGGCTGCGGGAAATTTTGCCCGTGGACGTGCGGGCGACGAAGTGGAATCGCGAGTTGGTGCAGAAGGGGATGACCACCGCGGGTCGGGAGTTTCTGCTGCAGGCGCTGACTGCCATGGGTTGCGCGGATCGCGCCAACGAAATCCAGAGTGTTCCGGACCTCATCGATTTCGACGAAGGGCGAATCGAGTAACCCCCGGTCTGCGTGCGTCTTCGCGGGCGGCGCCGGGCTGCCTGTTGCCTCCGCGAAAAAAACCGTTCAACTAGCGGGCATGGTCAAAGGTCAGAAAGTTGTGTGCATCAACGATACGTTCCCCCCGTTTGTCCAAGCACTCTATAAGCAGCTGCCGACCAAGGGAGATACCTATACCGTTCGCGAGGTTTTCCTCGGACGGGAGAAGATGGTGAAGGGTGGCGACACGGCCACGGTTGGGCTCCTCCTGGAGGAGTTGCGCAATCCGCCCGACCCTTTTCATCAAGGGAAACAGGAATTGGGGTTTTCCTCGGAGCGCTTTGCTCCCGTGCAGGAACTGCCGGATGAGGAAGCCGAGGCGGAAACGGAAATTGCGGTCGGCGATTTCGCGCTCGCGTAAGAAGTATATAGCGCTGCCCCGCTCCCCATGCCCGTGGGCGGAGGCGGCCGCTCGGCACCGCGGGGCCGGTCGCGTCTATTCCGGCACGAGCTCAGGCACGATGGGACGTCCGATATGACGGCGAATCGACTCGAGGTTCTGGCGGATGAGCGCGCCCATCGAGCGGCACTCGAGATACTCCGCCCGATTGTAATGTTCTGCGAGTGACACGCCCAGCTGCTCCACCTTTTCCGGTGGTGCAATGGGGTCGCCCTCCATTTCATATAGCAGGAGGCCCAGCCGCTCAGCCGCGAGCTCGGCCCGGTGCAACATGAGGGTCTGCTCCTCGCGCTGGTACTGGTTGGCTGTTTCGTGGCGCAGGTGCTTCTGGCAGAAAAGTGCGAGCGCGGCGTTCTCCTTGAAGAACTGGGGCAGGTAAAATTTCTTCCGCCCGTTATAGCTTTGCTGGTCGAAGTCCATCGCGCGAATGCGCAGCTGCGCCTCCTCGAAATCCGGCGTGACCACGAAGACAAAGTTATAGGACCGCATGTCGCCGAGGAGCCGGACGAAGCAGCGTTCGTTGAATTTGACGAGCTCCTTGGCCACCCGGATCGGGCGCAAGTCCGGCCGGGCGAGGCCGGCGGCGATGAAGGCATCGCCCGGCACGCCGGCGATATGCTCCTCGATCAGCGTGTTTCCGCTCGTGATGAAATTCAGCCGGTTCGGCGAGAGCAGATGCTCGAGCTCGAGACCGTACACGCGTGAGGCGTCCGCTCGCTTCACATAAAAATAATCCTGGTTGTCGTTATATGCATTAACGATGCGGATCCGAAATGGGGTCGAGTTGCCGAACGTGCAGAAGTCGACGCGATCGACATAGAGGTGCTGCACGACGGAGAAATCGCCGTCGACCTTGAGCAAAGCATATACCTGCTTCAGCGCCTCGTTGAGCGCGGGCATCTCCGCCGCATCATAGATCACCGTGTCCCAAAGCGTCGCCTTCCCCGCGGCATCCGTGAGCGGAATTACCTCGTGGAACGCGCGCAATCGCTCGTAGGTGACCGGAAGATCGCGCTCGCGGCGATAGCGCCGGAGGTAGGAGCGCAGGCCGTCGCGCACTGGGAAGCTCGGTTTGCGCGGCGTCGGGGCGGGCAGGAGAGGATGCTCGGTCGCGGCCATGCCAGGACCGTGCGGCGGTTTCAGGAGTGGGGCAACTCTGCGTCCGCCGGTGCTGCCTGCAGCAAATGTTCGCAGAGCGCGCGCAAGCGTTCCCGCAGCGGTTCCCCGCGAGCCGCGAAGGCGCGCTGGTGCATTTCATATTCGTCGCGCCCGGCGGGACTCTCGATGCGAATGGCCGGAAAACCCAGCGCGGCGAGGTCGTACGGACTGGCCCGCATGTCGACCTCGCGGATGTCCCGCGCGAGCGCGAAGCAGTCCGCCAGGCACTCCGCGGGAGTGAACGGCGCGAGTTTGAATGCCCACTTATATAGATCCATGCCGGCATGCAGGCAACCACGCTGTTCATATAGCGGCACCGTGTCGCGGGTGGGCTGGACGCGGTTCAAGGGCCGGGCTTCCGGTGTGAAAAAACGGAACGCGTCGAAATGCGTGCAACGCACTGGGCCCGCCTCGACGATGCGGGCGATTTCCGCCGACGAAAAACGGAGTGGCCACTCCGCGTGGCGCGCCGCGTTGGGTTCCTGCCGGTACACCATTGCCCACTCGTGCAACCCGAAGCACCCAAAGAAAGCCGGCCGCTGCGCCGTCGCCTCGAGCAGGTCGTGCAACCAGCGCACGAAGTCACGGCGCGTCGGCGTCAGCGCGCCCGCTCGAATCGACACGCCCATCGTGCCGTCCTCGAGTGGCACCTCGCGATATTCCGTCCAGCGCAGGAACTCCCGCGCTCGCGCTCCGGCGAGAACGACGCCGGGCCCCGGGTGCCACCGGCGCAACCACGCCGCGCGAAACGCATAATAGGAGAAAAGGAAATCGAAGACCGGGTGCTTCTCGCCGCGGGCGGCCCGCTCCTGGTGCGGATCCGTCCAGGCCCGCACGCGCGCTTCATGCGCGCGACGGCGCTCCAGCCAGTCGCCTTCCGCCAGCACGAGCAGCGGCGGGAGTGTCGATGTGGCGGCAGTGGCAGGCATGGCGGTGAATCGGTTCCCGGGGGAGAGCGGTCGGTCAATGTCGATTTGTGACCCTCCCGGCGACATTATATATCATAACTATGAAATATGATCAGGTCCGGGATATCGGCGAGTTGATGGACGGGATCCGTGCGGTCGCGCGATGTCTGGTGGCCGCAACTGACCATGTATCCAGAAAAGCACTACAATGCCGCCGCGCATGCTCCGATCCGCCGGCGAATTACACCGGCGCGAGCCCCTCGCGCGCGAGAAGTCGGCGCACCCCTTCGATGGGCGTGCCGTCGATCGGGGCGAGCGCGAGCGACGAATGCATCGCGAGTGCCGGGACCACGGCCGGGTGCGTCAGGATGGGGCCACTCAAGCCAGCACTCACAGTCCCCAGCAGCGCGGCGGGGAACAGCTTCGTCGCGACGCGGCCGGCCAGTGCGAGCAGTTCATCCGCCGACGCTAGGATAATTTCCCGCGCGTCGCGATCGCCCTCGCCAGCCAGCGTCAGCACAGCGGGCGCGAGCGAGGCGATCGTGCGGTTTGGGTCCGCCTGATCGTAGAAATGATGCGTCAACGCCGCCGGTGTGGCGTCCGCCCCGAGTTGCGCGTGGTCCCGCACCACGGCGGCGAGTCGTGTCGGGGGCATCCAGCCCTGTAATTCGAGCAGCGCGCGCGCGATCGCCAGGCGTCCCAATTCATAACCGCTGCCAGCATCTCCGAAGCGCCAGCCAAGTCCGCCCGCATAATGCGCGGTCCCGTCAGGCGCGCGGGCTGCGACGAATGACCCCGTGCCGGCGTGCAGCACCAGCCCGGGACGGCCATGCGTCGCGAGCTCGAGGACCGGCAGCGAGTCGTCGACCGTCGTGACGCGACCATATCCTTGCAGTTCATTGCCAAAGCGTTGCCAAAAGGCGGGGCGGCCGGACATGCACAAGAGTGTCGACGTGATGATCGACGCTGGACCGAAGGGTGCGCGCGTCGCGCCGCCAGCGTGCGCGTCGGCTTGGGCGCGGAGCGATTCCAAGGCTGCGACGACGATCGACGCCGCCTGCTGTGGGCCGACGACGTTCGGGTTGCAGCCGGCGCCCACGTGCATCGCGATCACGGTGCCCGAGGCATCCACGAGAATGCATTCTGTTTTCGTGCCGCCGCCATCAATGCCGATTTTCATGAAACGAGGGTTTTGCGCGTGCGCGCCGGGGTTGACGTACGGTCAACCTGATGGGTTCTGCCGCGCGGGCAACTATATGATGATCACGCCAGCTGCCGGCTTAGGCGCCCTTGATATTTCTGCCCGAGCGCACGGTTGTGCTCAATCGCCCCTGGTAGATTTTGGCTCCGCAGGATTGGGGCGGGGTGCCCGTTGGCATTGAGCCATTCGATCACCGCGAGCGTCAGCCAATTCAGCACCGAGCAGCCGATAAGCGTTGAGGTCGGACCGGCCATGATCCCATTTCCTATATCAACAATCGCATCCCCGGCGACGCCGCCGTTGTCCAATACGTGGTCCGCTACTTCATATAGCCGGTGCCCGCCAGGATGCTGCGTGGGGGTGACGCGCGACATCGCCAGGCAGGTGAGCGCGACGACGGTGAGCCCGCGTTTTTTTCCATAGAGCGCGACGTCGATGGGTGAGCCGTTCTTGCCCGAGTTTGATATAACGATCAGCGTCTCGCCCGCGAGGAGTTTATATTGCCGGTCGTAGCGCTCGATCAGCTTCGTGCCGTAGCCCGGCAGATTCTCGATGAAGCCGCCGGTGGGGTCGATCACGCCCGTGACGCAGACGAGCCCGCCGGCTCGGCCGATGATTTCGCGGGAAACGAGTTCACTGTGGCCGCTGCCGAAAGTGTGGATCACCCCGCCCTGAGCGACCGACGAGCCGATGATCGGGGCCAGCCGTGCGATCGTCGGCGCGTTGGCTGCCCACGCCGCAGCGAGGAGCTCGTTGGCGCGTGTATAGTATATAGCGGGAAGTGAGGTCGACATCGAGGAAGGGACAGGAAAAGGAAAAATTGGACGAGGTTTCAAGCTTCCCAGCGTCCATATATACCGCAGGGCAGCACGTTATTGTCGCGCTGGACGGGCAGTCCGACCTCGCCCGCTGTGATTGTGCCCCCGCGCGTGGCGAGCAGCGCGCCGAGCAGGTTCGCGACCACGGTCGGCGAGAGCCGTGCCGTATAGGCGTTGATCAGGAAAAATAGCGGCTCGGGCGTCAGCAGCTCGCGGCTCTCCTGGAGCAGTTCCCAGAGATGATCCTCGAGCCGCCACATTTCGCCCGAGCTTCCGCGGCCGTAAGTGGGCGGGTCCATGATGATGGCGTCGTAGCGACGGCCGCGCTTGTTTTCGCGACGCACGAATTTCAGGCAGTCGTCCGCTATATAGCGGATCGGCGCGTCGGCCAGCCCGCTGAGCGACGCGTTTTCGCGGCACCATTTGACCATCCCCTCCGCGGCGTCGACGTGACAGACGCTCGCACCGGCGGCCGCCGCGGCACAAGTCGCGGCGCCGGTGTAGCCGAAGAGATTGAGGACGTTCACCTCGTGGCCCGCGGCGCGACGCTCGCGGATTTTGGCCGAGAACCAATCCCAGTTCACCGCCTGCTCCGGGAAAAGCCCCGTGTGCTTGAAGGAGGTCGGATGGATTTTGAATTTCAACCGGAGCGGCGCATATTCGAGCGTCCAGTGATCCGGCAGCGGACGGCGAAATTCCCAGCGTCCGCCGCCCTGCTCGCTGCGGTGATAGAACCCATCCCATTGATCCCAGGTGCCGGGTTTGTCGGGTCCCTGCTGTGGCCAGATCACCTGCGGATCGGGCCGCACCAGTGTATATTGTCCCCAGCGCTCCTGTTTCAGGCCGTCGCCGCAGGCGAGCAGTTGATATTCCTGCCACCGGTCGGCGACAATCAGGGAGGGACGTTGGACCGCGGCGGGCATCGCGCCAACGTGCACCGGAACCCGGCGCGAAGGCAGGAAAAAATTACATGGGGCCGCGCGTTTGGCAGGGCGGCCGACGCGTAACGTAAACTGGGAACTTGGGTCCGTCGCGCCGCAGGAAAATTGTTCCGTATTTCCGCATCGCCCAGTGAAAAACCAAGGATTGACGGGACCGCCCGCGACAAGCTTCTTCGTGCCCTCTATGACCACCAAACACCTCCGCGTTGTGCGGTCCCTGCTCTCCATGGGGACGCTCTGCGTGGCACTCGCCTCGACTGTCTTCGGGGACGTCGTCGAAACGAAGAACGGCGCCCGCCTTGTCGGCCAGATTGCCAAGATCGACAGCGGCAGCGTCTATATGAAAACCGATTTTGCGGGTGACCTCGTCATCAAGCAATCCGAGGTCACCGCGATCACGACGGATGCACCGGTCGCGGTGCGCCTGGCGAGCGGGACGCGTCTCGAGGGAAAAGTCAGCATGCAATCGGACGGCGCACTGCAGGTCGCCGGTACCGATGCGACGATTTCCACGACGGTCGCGAAAGTCGCGGCGTCGTGGCCCGCCGGTGCCGTGGACCCGGCGATCGTGGCGCTCGAGCGGCACTGGTCCTACGAGGCTTCATTTGATCTTACCGGCAAAACGGGCAACAGCGAGCAGATCGGGACGACAGCGGCCTTCCGGGCCACCCTCAAAACCCCGGAGGACAACTTGCAGTTTTATACGCGTTATGACCGGCAGGTCAGCGACGGCGTGAAATCCGCCGATCAATTTCAGGCCGGCGTGGACTACACGGATAATTTTTCCGGCAAGATCTCCTGGTATGCGCGCGAAGAAGCGGGCTTTGATCGCGTCAAGGATATCAAGCTCTACGACGTCGCCGGCTTGGGCGCCGGTTACGATTTCATCAAGAAACCGAAGCACCTCCTCACCGCCCGCTTCGGTCTCTCGTTCCGCTATGATAATTACTATAACCCGCAGACCGCGGACGTCGACAGCGCCGGTTTGGATTTCGGGCTGAACCACGAATATGAATTCGGCCGGTCGAAGCTCGTGACGCGGATCGCCTATGTACCTTCGTTCAACGATTTCTCGAATTATACTTTCACACACGAATCGTTTTATGAAATTCCGCTCGCCGACCCGAGCTGGAAGCTGCGGCTCGGCGTGACGAATGACTATAACAGCATGCCTGGAAAAGGCGTGGAGCGGCTCGACACCACGTACTTCACGCGGCTGGTGCTCGACTGGAAATAATCCGCGGCGCGGAATATTATCGGGTCCACGGCCTCATGCTTCCATGAGGCCGTATTTTTTTCTCCTGCCGGCCGCGATGGCCGCAATGGTCGCGCAGGGTGCGGACCGCGAAATCCGAAGCGCGTCAACGCGGACGTCGCTCGTGGAGTTATATACAAGCGAGGGCTGCAGCTCCTGCCCTCCGGCCGAGCGCTGGTTGGGCTCGCTGCGGCAGAGCCCGGGGTTGTGGCGCGATTTCGTGCCAGTGGAGTTTCATGTGAATTATTGGGACCGGCTCGGCTGGCCGGATCGTTTTGCGTCCAAGCAGGCCACTGCCCGCGAATATACTTACGCCTCGGCCTGGGGCAGCGGCTCGGTCTATACTCCGTGCTTCGTCCGCGACGGCGCCGAGTGGCATCCCGGCGGGGGCGCGCCCCCCGCGAGCCGCGCCGAGGCGGGTGTGCTTGCGCTCACTCTGGCGGACGATGGTTCGTGCCGCGTAAGTTTCTCACCGGCCGGCTCGGCCGCCGTGGACCGGAAACGGGATTGGGAAATCCACGTGGCCGTGCTCGGAAATGATATTTCATCGCGCGTCACCGCGGGTGAAAATCGCGGAGAGACCCTGCAGCATGCCTTCGTGGCGCTCGCCCTCTCCGAACATCTGCTCGCGCCCACGCCCGGCGGCGTGCTCGAGGCCACCTTCCCGTTGCCGGCTTCATCCGTCACGGGAGTGCCACGTCGCGCGCTTGCGGCGTGGGTGACGCGACGCGGTGAACTCGTTCCCATTCAAGCGGCTGGCGGCTGGCTCGACTGAGCACGGGAGTTTACACGGGAAAAAGGTCGAGGGCGGGGTGAAAAAAATTCCGGCGACGCCCTCCTTTGGCGTTGCCCGATGGCGTGCTGGCGCGTCTGCTCCGGACGTGAATCGCTGTGTGATACCCCTCACGGCGCTGATGTTTTCGCCCCTGCTCACGTGGGCCGCGAACGATCCGGCGCTCCCGATCAAACTGCTGCCGGCCCCCGACCGCGTGCGCGTCGAGGTGGGCGGCGAACTCTTCACTGAGTATCTATTCAGCGGCTGGAAACGCCCGTGTTGTTATCCGATCCTCGCGTCGGACGGCACGGAACTCGCCCGCGATTTTCCGATGAAGGAAACGACGCCGGGCGAGGATCGAGATCATCCGCACCATCACGCCCTGTGGTTCGCCCACAGCTCGGTCGACGGAATTGATTTTTGGAATGAAGACCCGGCGGGCGGCAAGACTCCCAAGGGCACGATCGTTCACGATGCGCTCCAGGAAACGACCAGCGGGAAAGTGGGCGTGATCCGGGCCACCGACCGCTGGCTCTCACCCGAGGGGAAATTGGTCTGCACCGACGAGACGACCATCCGGATCAGCGCGACTGCCGCGGGGCGGTTCATTGACTATATAGTGACGCTGCATGCGCGGCCGGACGCACCGCTTCATATTGGTGACAACAAGGACGGCACGATGGCAATCCGCCTCGCGCAGTGGATGACGATGCCGCATAAATATCAAAAGCAGGACGTCGGCGGCGCCGGCCACATCGTGACCAGCACGGGCAAGCGCGACGCGGCGGCGTGGGGCCAGCGCGCGGATTGGTGCGATTATCATGCGCCCCACGATGGCAAAACATACGGAGTCGCGATCTTCGACAGCCCCCAGAATCTGAGGCACCCGACGTGGTGGATGGCGCGCGACTATGGTCTGTTCGGTGCGAATCCCTTCGGGCAGCACGACTACGAGAATCTCAAGGACCAGCCGCACATCGGCGATTATACAATTCCGGCCGGCGGCAGCCTGACCCTGGCTTACCGGTTTTATATTCATCTCGGCGACGAGCAGGCGGCCCATGTGGCTGACCATTATCGCGATTTCGCGGCGATGCCCCCGGCAAAAGCCATGGCCTCGGCGGCGTCGCCATAACATCCCGGCGACCCCCGCCTTTCGTAGTATATACATCAATATATCCCAACCCCCATGTCCCTCTTCTCCCGCCGCCAGTTCATCAAAACTTCCGCGCTCGCCGCTGGGGCGACGTGGTCCGCGCGTTCCTGGGCCCAGGTCGCCGGTGCGAACGAGGACGTTCGCGTCGCCGTCATCGGCCTGAACGGCCGCGGCAAAAATCACATCACGAGTCTGCGCGCCGTGAAGGGCGCGCGGATCGTCGCGCTGTGTGATGCCGACAGCGCCGTGCTCGCGAAAGCCGCGGCGGGTTTCCCGGGCGGCGTGAAGACTTACGGCGATATCCGCGAGTTGTTCGATGCGAAGGATGTGGATGCCGTCACGGTCGCGATGCCGAACCACTGGCATTCGCTCGCCGGCATCTGGGCGTGCCAGGCCGGCAAGGACCTCTACGTCGAAAAGCCCATTTCACATAACATTTGGGAGGGGCGACAGCTCGTCGCCGCGGCGAAGAAATATAATCGCGTCGTGCAGGCCGGCACGCAGATCCGTTCGGGCGAGGGCTTGATCGAGGCGGTGGCCTGGGCGCGCGCCGGTAATCTCGGGAAGATCACGGCGTCCCGCGGGTTTTGCTATAAGCGTCGGCCGAGCATCGGCAAGACCGAGGGGCCGCAGGCCGTGCCGCAGACCGTCGACTATAATCTTTGGTGTGGCCCGGCACCCGAGGAGCCGCTGCTCCGCAAGAAGCTCCACTACGACTGGCACTGGCAATATATTACGGGCAACGGCGACGTCGGCAACCAGGGCATCCACCAGATGGATGTGGCGCGCTGGTTCCTCGGCGAGGCGGGCCTCCCGGCGCACACCCTGAGCATTGGCGGGCGTCTGGGATATATAGATGACGGCGATACTCCGAACACGCAGGTCGTCATTCATGATTACGCCACGGCGCCGTTGATCTTCGAAGTGCGCGGGCTGCCCGCGAGTTCCGACGCGGCTGAGGCGCCGCGGACCGATCTCAGCGGCCCGGATGCGGCCGGGGCCGCTGCGGGCTCCATGGACAAATATAGAGGCGTCTCGATCGGCAACATCGTCGATTGCGAGGGAGGCTCGATCGTTGTGCCGAATTATTGGTCGGCCGCGGCGTATGATCGCGACGGCAAGCTGGTGAAGGAATTCAAGGGCGAGGACCGCCATATGGCCAATTTCATCTCCGTCGTGCGCAGCCGGCGCACCGCCGATTTATATGGTCCGATCCAGGAGGGGCACGTTTCGAGCGCGCTCTGTCATCTCGGTAATATATCCCACCAGGTCGGCCGCACGGCGTCTCCGGGAGAAATCCAGGAAAAGACACACGGCAACTCCCAACTGGCGGAGGCGTACGGCCGCATGGTCGAGCACCTCGGGCGGAACCACGTCGATCTCGTGCGGACACCGCTCACGTTGGGCGTGGCCCTGCAGGTCGATGCGCGGGCCGAGCGGTTCAACGGCGAATTCGCCGCGAACGCGAATCATCTGCTCACGCGCCAATACCGCGCGTCATTCAAAGTGCCGCAGCTCGCCTGACCGGCGGCTCGGGACCCGCTTCGGGCCGTATCCAATCTTTGGATACGGCGCCGCCCGCCGGCAGGGCGGGGACGCGTTGTATGCAAGCTCGGATCCAGGCGGGTTGGATCCGTTTCGAATCCCCCAGCTTCCCAACGTCGGATCGTCCTGCGGGCAGCCGGTGGCAGGTATATATATAAAGCTACTCTATATACCCACAACATTGTCCCACGGGCATGCGGCGCCGATGCGCGGCTCAGGTCCCGTAGAGCCGGTCGCCAAAATCGCCCAGCCCCGGAACTATATATTTGCGATGGTTGAGTTCGCGGTCGATCGCGGCGGTAAAAATCGGCACTGCGGGGAACTTGCCGGTGACCAGGGCGACGCCCTCGGGCGAGCAGACGATCGTGATCAACGCGACGTCCGTGGCACCTTTTGCCTGCAGCACTTCGATCGCCTGCACGGCTGAGCCGCCGGTCGCCAGCATCGGATCCACCAGAAAACAATGCCGGCCGGCGAGCTGGGGGAGCTTGCAATAATAACTGCGCGCGATCGCCGTTTCGTGATCACGCTCGAGGCCTATATAGCCGACGCTCACATCGGGAAACACGTCGAGAAACGGCTGCACCATCCCGAGCCCGGCCCGCAGGATCGGCACGACGACGAGTGGCTGGTGTGCGAGCACCCGGCCGGAGGTTTCCTCGAGCGGCGTGCGAATCGTTTTTTCCTCGGTGTCGAGCTGGCGCGTGGCCTCGATCGCGAGCAGGAGAGTCAACTGGTACGCGAGCGTGCGAAAAGTCGCCGGCTTGGTCGTGATGTCACGCAGGTGCGTGAGAATGTGGCCGGCGATTGGATGTTGAAGAAGGTGTGGGCTCATGGGTCTTCAAATGAGGTCGCGTTCCACTTTTCGCTCGAGGTATTCCTCAAATTCCTTCCGCAGCGCCTTCTGCTTCCCGCGCAGTCCCGGCAGCAGCGCGAGCCAGTTATATACTTCCTCGCTGAGATGCTTCGGCATGACCGGCTCCTCCAGCAGCACTCGGTCAAGTGCCCGCACACACGCGGCCGCGACGCCGTCACACATCAATTGCGCATCCGCGGAGCTGTGCTGCGCGGCCAACCGGATCATCTCGTCGAGCTTGCGATGTCGCCGCCGCATGATCGTTTTATATACTGCGAGGCTGTCGACACGGACATTGAGGGTCCGCGGATAAAAACTCGCCATCAGGTTCCACGGGTCTGTGCTGTCGCCGCCCTGGCGCAGGTCGCTGCGGAGGATGACGGACGGGATGTCCGCGAACTTGGCGAACATGAATTCCACGACCGTCCCGCTGTCTAACTCCGAGCCGTCAAAGTTAAACAACGCGAGGTCGCACGCCACGAGCGAGCGAATGTCCTGGTCCCGCACCGCCCGCGGAGTGGTGCCACGCGGCTCGAAGTCCTGCGGCAGCTGGCACAAGTACCTCCCGTGGGATTTTTCATATATGGCCTCGGCGAGATACGCGTTGCCGATGAGGTGCTTGAGCGTGAAGAGCTCGCTCGCGAAATATACTTTATAGGGACGTTGCTTTTTCTTCATCCGCGCGCGGCGAGCTAGCGGATGATGCGCGCTCGGCTCAACGCCAAAACTCTGCAGCCGCGCGTCGCTTGCGAAATAATAAGGCGCGCTTGCCTCACGGCACGAGCGTAAGCGTATGCTGGGCCGGGCCCGGCAGAAAGGGTGTTGCCTCGCCGCGCACCCACGACTCGTGGCCCGCGCGATAAAAATCGGACAACGGATGCCCGCTCTGTCCGCCGGGCATTTCCAATATACCCTCGTCCTCACGTCCGGGCGAAACGGACATGCGTTCGCTGGCGCCGAACGCGGGCGCCTGCACGCGGGGCATATCGACATCACCGGGGAGCTCGTCTGCCGGCAGGTTCATCCAGCCCGTGAGAAAATGCGGCAACGCCCGGCTGAGCGGATGCCAGATGCGCGCGGTGTTTCGGCGGCCCCACGTCGCCCGCGCCAGCGGCTCGTGCTGCTCGTCGGCGCGCGCAATCACGTCGTCAGCGGCTGCGACCAGCAGCGCGTCCCACGATTCATATTGCGGGTCCAGGAGGTGCGCCGGCTTCTCGTGCACGAGTGCCCAGAGCGCGTCCTCATAGTGAAATTGTATATAGCTGAAATCCGGGTTCGCGTCCACGCAGCCAGCGAAAATCGGAGTGAACACCCGACGCATGACCGCGTCGCGGAACGTGCGCGTCAGTGTATAACTCACCGAGTCGACACTGGAGCGGCCCTCCCACTTTTCCGCGAGCTGGCGCAATTCCCCGCGGTTCTTTTTGCGGCCGACGATCTCCGGCGTGAGCGTGTTCAGCAACAGTTGGTGCCAGCGCTCGAGAAAAACCGCGCGGTCGTCCAGTTGTATATTCAGGAAATCCGCCGGCCGGGCATGTTCGACGTGGGCGAGGTCGTCCCGGATTTGCGCCGCGCGCGCCGGCCGGGCCGAGCCACCGTCGCCGATGATCGCGCCACTTGCACCGCCCAACACCCGCTGGTTGGCGGACCAGAGTCGGCCGTCATTTTCCGCGGGCGCCGCGGTCACGTTGGCGACGGTCGCATGAGTAGTGGAGGCCGTGGTCGCGGACCCGCCGCCCGCGGCTGTATTCGAAAAGCGCACGACGGGAATCTCCGCGGGATCCCGCAATCCATCCCACCGCCGGTCGCCAAAGGACCAGCTCACGGGCAGACGTCCATCAAACCCGACGCGCTTGGGCAGACGCCCCGCGATTGTCCAAGCGATGGCGCCGGTGCGATCGCCGACGAGTATATTGGTGGCGGGCATCCCCGCGCGGTGCGCGACGTCGATCGCCTGGTCTATATTCGTGGCGTTCTCCATTTCGGCCAATATGAAATTGAGGGCTCCCGGTTCCTGCGCCACCCAGCGCAACACGAGCGGTTGCCCCCGCGCGTTGTGCCCGACGACGGGGCCCCAGACGGTCCATTCATAATCGACCTCCTCCGGTTTGGCGCCATGGACCGCGATCGTGGCGTGGCGGTTCTCTATATGCACGAGGTCCGATCGGCCCGGCACTGTATATATCGTCGGGCTGATGGGATTGAGATCCACCACCACGATGTCGCTCACGTCGGCATAGGCATTGGTCAGCGCCCACGCCACACTCCCGTTGCTGCCGACCACGGTGATCGGCGTGCCGGGAAGGGTGACACCGGTGACACGATGCCCGGGCCATTCCAATGAGGCGCGATACCAGGTGTTCGGCACGCTGAGTCCGAGGTGCATGTCGTTCGCCACGAGGGCTGCGCCGGAAGCGGTGTGCGCTCCCGTGAGGGCGAAATTGTTCGACCCCAGCTGTGCTCCGTCCGCCGCTCGCGGTATATAGATGTTTATATTGGAATTGGCCGCCGCGAATTTTTCCGGGACGCGGCGCGCCGTGGTCGGGTGCCCGCGGAGGTCCAGCATGCGGGGCGAGGGGATTGGCCGGAGCGCGGCCGTGCTGCCGTCGATCGCGGCATCGTGGGGCGTCGCGAGCGGTGCAAAAAAATCCACCGCGTCTAGCCCCAGAGTGTCGCGCAGCGTCATGAGTGACCGCTCATACGCCCCGTCGTCGCCTTGGAAATCGAGCAGCATTGCACAGCCCACCAGAACGGAGTCCTCCGGCTTCCACGGCTGGGGTGTCTCGCGCAATATAATATATTCGAACGGCGGGCCGCCCAGTGCGGCCAGCCCGGCGTTGACCCCATCGGTATATGCTTCGATGAGGGCCCGTTCCGTGGCGCCGAGCTGCGGCACAATCCGCCCGGCGAGCTCGCGAAACCCGTGCTTGCGCGTGAAGCGATCGAGCGGCAGCGCGGCCGGCCCGACTAGCGCGGCCAGCTCCCCGGCGCCGCGCCTCCGCAGCAGATCCATCTGAAAAAAGCGGTCCTGCGCATGGGTCCATCCGAGCGCCCGCGCGACATCGAGCCGATTTTCGCCATGGATCGTCGGAATCCCGAGGCGATCCCGCGTCACCGCAACGTAGGCCTGGAGGCGGGGAACCGCGTGCCGGCCGTCGATTTGCGGCAGGCTCGCGCGCAGCTTTATATAGAACCAGCCGAGAGTCGCGAGGATCAGCACCACGAGCACGCTCACGACGCTGGCCAGGATCCGAAAACGCTTCGCGGCCGCAGGGTTCATATATCGTTATATACCTGGCCGCGCCGAGGTCGCGACCCCGTCACTCAGAGCGCAAACGCGCCACGGATCCGCGCGACGATCTGGTCGGGCGTCTGCGCTATATCAACTGCCAGCGCGTCGCCGGGGGCCTCCAGCGTGCGGAACTGGGATTCCAGCATTTCAGGTCGCATGAAATGTTCACGGTGGCGCATGCGTTCGAGGATCAGTTGGAAATTCCCGGCGAGGTGGACCAGTTTCACGCGCGCCGGATCGGCAATCACCGCGTCCCGATATTTCTCCTTCAGCGCCGAGCAGGTGAAGACCGCGCTCTCGCCGCGGGCGAGCGTGCTCGTGATCGCGGCCCGCATGGCCGCGAGCCACGGGGCGCGGTCGACGTCGTCGAGCGGCAGGCCGGCGGACATTTTGGCGACGTTTGCCGCCGGATGGAAATCGTCGGCGTCGTGAAAGGCCCAACCCAACGCGGCGGCGAGTTTCAGCCCGACAGTCGTTTTGCCGCTGCCGGAAACGCCCATGATTAATATAGCCATCGGCGGCCGCAATTCCCACGCGCGGGTAGCCACCGGGTCCCGGTTTTCGTCGAAATCGTTGAGATCAAAAAACGTCTCGATCGGTTTGCCGACCAGGCCGAACTGCACGATGCGCTGCTGCAGAATCGACGAGCGTTCATCGCGCCAGCCGAGTTTCATCATGAAACGGTTCCAGATGATACACTGGTCATCGGTGCGTGGACCGCCTTGCTCGTGACACCACGCGAGCACATCAAGATCGCTGCCACCTTGGGCGACGCGGGTCTTCAGCGCTTCATATTGCACCGCCAGAAAACTACAGCAGCGACCGTCGAACCCGATGCCGAGATTCCCATGATAATCCGACGGGAGCGTGCCCGCCGCCATCAGCCGGATTTTATCGAGCATCCGCCCGAAATATACCAGCCGGCCCACTTGGGCATAACCGCTGCGTAATCCGGGGACGTAAGCCATGGCTCAGCCAATCGAAAATTCCCGCGCCCGGAACAACCAATTAGTCGTTTCGCCAAAAATATACCCCGGTGCAAAGCAGGGCGAACGCGACGGTCGGTCCGATCACCCACAGCGGGTGGATCGGCACGGCATATTTTTTTATCGCCCAGATCACGACCACCGATTTCACCACAATCAACGCCCAGCCAATGATGAGCAGCAGTTCCATCCGGCGGGACCGGGGCCGCGGCGTGTGCCGCACCTGTACATCCCGAACAAAAACCGCGTCGCCTGAAGTGGACTGGTCGCGCGAAATCAGGTGCAGGAGGTTCGAGAACATCTCGCTCCAGCATACGTGCTCGTCGCAAAAATGGAAGCCGGCGCGCGACTGAATTCTCAGCGCCCGCCCATCATGGCGCGGCTGATTGCCTCGTACATGGTTGCTTCGGGCGCGGGTTGGGAAAGGCGGAGCGGCGATTGCGAAAAGATCGCTGCTCTATATACATTCGATTCTGGTCCACGGACCTGGACCCGGTCGACGGGCCGGTTTTTCCATCCGGCACGGCTCGGGCTCCAGGCCTCCAGCGCCTCAAATCATGAAAACCCTGTCGCGATCCGTCGCCCTGTTTCTGCTCGCCGCCGGAGCCGCGCTCGCCGGTCCGGATGACCGCAAAATCGAGGAGGCCGCGAAGGCTTCATATAACTATCGGACCGTTCTGGAGAACCACGTCCGCATTCGCGTTCACGACGGATTTGCGGTCCTGACCGGCGCGGTGGAGGACGCGGACCAGAAAACCCTCGCCGAGGACACTGTGAAAAGCCTACCGGGCGTCAAAGGCGTCGACAATCGTATCCGAGTCGAGGCGACGTCGGTCGAGCATTCCGATGCGTGGATCGCTTGGAAGATCCGCGCAATGCTGCTCGTGAAAGCGAATGTCAGCGCGACCAACACCAAGGTCGCCGTCGTGGATGGCGTCGTTATATTAACCGGCACCGCGGTCAATCCGGCGCAGAGCGAACTCACCGAGTTATATGCCAAGGAAGTCGAGGGGGTGAAGTCGGTGCGCAACCGTCTCGCCGTGCGGCAGGGCAACGTCGCAAGTGCAGACGATCGTAGCGGCGACGCGATGGACGATGCGTCGATCACGGCGCAGGTGACGTCCACGCTCGCATCACATCACAGCACGAGCACGTTGAAGCCGAAGGTGCTGACTATAAACGGCGCAGTCGTGCTCACGGGCACCGTGACTTCGGAAGAGGAGAAGGCACTCGTCTCGAAGCTCGCCGGCGGCGTCCGCGGCGTGAAGTCGGTGACAAACAACATGGCGGTCGGGAGCTAGCCCGCGTTTCCCGTATGTCTTTGTATCCAAACTGTGGATACCGCTGACGGAGTGCACGGACGCCGGAGAGCCGCCGAATGCGGAGTGGACGGAGCCGAGCGCGGCGCGTAGGGTGGTGGGATGTCGGTGCCCAAGCTCAACCTCTATGATTTCACGCGTGACGACCTGAAGGGTCTGATCGTGCAGTGGGGTTTCAGCCCGGTGCACGCGGCTCGGCTGTGGCGATATATATATCACGAACTGGTCGTGTCGCTTGAAGGCCTCGAAGCTTTGCCGCGAGCGTTGCGCGCTGTCCTCGAGAGCCGGGTGACGCTGGAGGTTCCGGCGGTGTGCACGTCGACCGATTCGAGCGACGGCTTCACGCGGAAATATTTGTTGGGGCTCGCGGACGGGGAGCGGATTGAAACGGTGCGAATGTATTTCTCCGGCCGCGTCACGGCGTGCGTTTCCAGTCAGGTCGGTTGCGCGATGGGTTGCGTGTTCTGCGCGACGGGCCAGCAGGGATATACACGACACCTGACCGCCGGCGAAATCGTCGCGCAGGTGGTGCACGTGGCGCGGGGCCTGAAATTTCCGGCGGCGGGGGAAGTGGTACCGGCCTCGGCGACGCCTGTGCCGCGACTGCGCAATGTCGTTCTCATGGGCATGGGCGAGCCACTTCATAATTATGAAATGGTAATGCGGGCGCTCGCGATTTTATGCGATGAGACGGGGCTCTCGCTCGGGGCGGGACGCATCACGCTGAGCACCGTCGGCGTGGTGCCCGGCATCCTGCGCCTCGCCGCGGAGGAGCAGCCATGTCATCTCGCGGTCTCGCTGCACGCCGCGACGCAATCCGCGCGGGCGGAGCTTGTCCCCGCCGCTCGCAAATGGCCGCTCGACGAGCTGATGTCGGCCTGCCGCGTATATAGTGAACGCACCGGGCGGCGGATTTTTTATGAGTGGACGCTGATCGCTGGAAAGAATGACTCGGTCGCCGATGCGCGCGCGGTGGGTGAGTTACTCCGTGGTCTGCCGGCGCAGGTGAACCTAATCCCGCTCAATCCCACCATCGGCTACGAGGGCACACCCGGAGCTGGCACTACGGCGCGGGAGTTTCAGGACGTACTCGCTCGCGAATTCTCCATTCCGAGCACCGTGCGCCAGCGCCGCGGAATTGATATAGCAGCGGGGTGCGGACAGCTCGCGATCGCGGGATGATTTCCCCGAAGCCGTGCTCCGGTGACGGCTATATGAAAGCCGCTCGACGGTCGCTCTAGACTATAGATCTTCCCGCCGTTTTTTTTGCTCGGTGCCGGTCAACTCACTCCGCTCAGTGGCGTCCGAACGGTTTTCGGTCCCATCGCCCCCCTTGGACTTTCGCGTGAAAAGGAAATAGAGCGCCGGAATCACCAATGCAATCGGGATGGCAATTATGAATAGATGCATAGGCGAAAAGGTACCCACAATATAGACCCGACTTTGGCGGAAGCGTTGCATGTGCCCGCGCCGCGGGTTCGGTTCAGTTCGTGTGGAACTCGCCGGCACCTTTGAAGTCGGTTTCACCGATGGCGATAGACAAGGATAGCACAGGCGTGCCCGAGGTCGATTTGGGTCGGCGGACGACGAAGGTGAATCTGGTCATCATCGTTGCCGTCGGTCTTTTTTTTGCCGCTACGGCCTGCGTGGTGATCTGGCTGAACATGCGTCACCCGCATTCATAAACGCGCAGCAATTGCCGCGCGTGTCCCCGCCTTCAGGAAGCCGGGGTGGCGACGCCGCGGCGATTTTTGACCGCGTTTGCCAGCACGCCGAAAACCGGCAGCGTCTGCTCCCAGGATATACACGCGTCTGTCACGCTGCGGCCGTATATCAGCGGCTCGGCGCGGTAGTCCTGCGCTCCCGCGAGGAGGTTGCTCTCCAGCATCACCGCGGAAATGCCGCGTTCACCCGCGGAAATTTGAGCGGCGAGATCTGCTGCGATCTCCGGCTGGCGGCCGGGATCCTTCCGGCTGTTGCCATGGCTGCAGTCGATCATTACGTGGGGCGGCAGCCGATTAATCCGCAATAGATCTAGGCTTTCGCGGACGTGCGCGGCGCCAAAGTTCGGTCCCCGCGTCCCACCACGGAGCACAAGGTGCGCGTCCGAATTTCCCGTCGTGCCCATCACCGCCGGCGTGCCCTCGCGCGTCAGCGTCGGAAACCAGTGCGGCTGTCGCGCCGATCGGATCGCGTCGACCGCCACTTGTATATCGCCGTCGGTGCGATTCTTGAAGCCCACCGGCATCGACAGTCCTGACGCGAGTTCACGATGCACCTGGCTCTCGACGGTGCGCGCGCCGATGGCGGCCCATGTCACGAGGTCCGCATAATATTGCCCCAGCGTGGTATCGAGAAATTCGGTGCCGATTGGCAACCCGAGACGCGCCACGTCCAGCATGAGTTGCCGCGCGAGTCGGAGGCCATGGTTGATTTCGAAACTGCCGTCGCGGGCCGGGTCGTTGATCAGTCCCTTCCAGCCGACGACCGTCCGGGGTTTTTCGAAATATACTCGCAATATTAAAAGCAATTCGCGCGCGAACACCGGGGCGACGGCGCGCAGCTTCCGAGCATAATCCAACGCTGCGGCGGGGTCGTGAATCGAGCATGGACCCACCACTACCAGCAGCCGGTCGTCCGTTCCTGCCAGGATCGCCGCGACCTCACGCCGCGCTGTCGCGATCGTCACGACCACGTCATCGGCTAGCGGGAAATCCTGTTGAAGCAGACTCGGCGCGACCAGCGGTTTGATCGCGCGGATGCGGACGTCAGACAAGGCGGGAGACATGTTTCAAACGTGTTTTTTTCCGACCGGCTGGCAAGCCGCCGTGGAACCGGCCGGCAGGGGGGCTTGATCGCCCTATATATTACTCGCTGCCCGGTCCGGCCAATTGTTCGCCCGCGCGCGCGATCAGTGGGCTGGAAAAGAGCAGGCCCTCCTCCCCGGGCGCCGGCAGTCCGGCTTTTTTCGCGCGCGCGCGCAATTCCAGCCACGCCAGCGATGCGGCTGGTGTATCCGCGGCGTGGATACAGAAATCCGCCCACGTCGACTCGATCGTCGAGAGCGCGCTCGCCGGCAACACGGCTTTGTCCACGAGGAAGAACGTGAGCAGGCTTCGCAGCGCCCCGAGCCACGCTCGCGGCGACGGCGGCGGAGTATACGGCAGGCCACCTTCAGCCGGGCGCCACTCCATAAACATCCGGACCTGCTCATGAAGCTGCCGGAGTTCGTCGTCCGCCGTCGCGTCCGTCCAGCGCGCGGAGAACTGTTTGCGCTCCCGAAATTTCTTCACCTCCCAGATGCGCAATATGATTTCCCGCCGGTCGCCCGTGCGTTGCAGCGCGCCGGTCACTATATAGTCGAGGCCGCCTTCAGACGTGTCGACCAGCTGACGCAGATTATCCACGGTCCACTCCCGCGGAAACGTCATCGTGTTCTTGCCCTGGGTGGGGTGATCGAGCAGGCCGACCGCGGCGAGCGCATCATAATGGGGTGCGAAAAAAAACGTCTCCGCGAACCACAGCGGCAGCGCGCGCGCCCAGCCGTCGAGCTCGGGATCCGGCATCGATGGCGTGGCCGGTGAGGCGGTGCCGCCGTCCGCGGGGTCCGCGGCCGTGGGAATGACGGCCAGTTGCGCGAATGCAATGCGTCGAGGACGCGGTGCCTTGCCGGGCAGGATTTCCGCACTGAATTCCTCGAGCCCGTAAAACCAAATCGGCTTGCTGATCGTGACGAGAGCGACTTTCGCGACCGGCGGAGGCGGGCTCGCCCCGGGCTCGTCCCCCAGCGAGCTGCCGTCGGCCGCGATCAGCTCCGCAATCGCGTTCGAAAAACCATATAGCCGATCTTCCAGCTCCGGCCGGTTGAGGGCGAAGAGGATGTCGAGGACGTGCTGCGCCGCCTCGGCCTGGCGCAACGCGAGGTAGGCCTGCAAGAGATTCAGCCCGGTGGCGGGACCGTGCCGCGTCGCATCATAGCGGGGCGCGACGAGCTCGACGATTTGTGCCACGTGGCCGGTGGCGCCGAGGTCGCCCGATATGGTGACGAGCACATCCGCCCGATCGCCGGCGCCCTCGAGCACCTCTGTATATATCGCCATGGCGCCATCGAGCGCGCCCGCCTCGAGGTTCTCCCGGGCTTGCACGAGCGACGCGAGCACGCCACCCGCGGAGGCTGCGCTGGCCGGGTTTTCGGGCGCGCTGCCGGGCAACGGCTGCGGGTCGGCTTTCTTCGCGGAGAAGCGATCAAAGAATCCCATGTCTCCAGAAAAACGCGCTCCACGACGCTGGCGAACCCAAAGCGTGGGCCGGCGTCACTGAAAGACGTCGGTGCTCCGCCCGTTACGCCACGCCGGGTGGGCGCAGGCCCGCATCTGTATCCATGAAACGGATACAAGTATATAGCTCGATATGAAATGCCTACGCGCGCGGCGGGGGAATGCGGTCCGGTGAAAGGCCGGTGCGCAGGCTCACGAGGGCGCAGACTTTCGGAACATACATGCGGGTTTCCGCCGGGAGCGATCCCGCGACAGTCGAAAAATCGGCGCCGGGCCGGCCCGCGAGCGCGCGGGTGACGCGGCCGGCGCCGGCGTTGTAGGCGGCGAGGGCGAGCGGCCAGTTGCCGAAGCGCTCGTGAAGCGACTTGAGATAACGCGCCGCAGCCCGCGCGGACTTTTCCGGATCGGTGCGCTGGTCGGGCAGAAACGTGGCGAGCCCAAGTTCGCGCGCGGTTTCTGGTGTGAGTTGAAACAATCCCTTCGCGCCGGCGGGACTGCGCGCCGAAGGGTTCAGCGAACTCTCCGCTTCCGCGATCCAAGCCAGCTCGGGAGGGACCCCCTCGGCGGCGAACGCGGCCCGCAAGCGGGGCATCAGCGTGTCGGCGCGAGGCGGGAGTGGACGTCCGCGCACGCGCGAGACCCAGAGATCATAATACGGCATCCCCGGACCGGTCACCGGCCCGACGTGCGACGGCACACGGCTCGGCCCGACTCCCGGCGCGGGAACCGGGGACGGCGTGGGCGTCTGGCGGGGCGGCCCCGCGAGTGCCTGGTTGGCGCCATCGATTTCGTCGAGGCGCTGCTCCAGCCAGTCGCGATAATCATCGTACCCCGGCAGCGTCCGCGCTGCCTCCGCGGCAGAGCGCGCCTCGGGTCCATATTGCGCGAGGTCTCGCAACGAATCGGAGGCGAGCGCGGACGTCAGCCGCGACGCAAACGCGTCCCACGTTTCCTTCGAGGGGAATTCATATTCCGCCTTCACCGCCGGTGGCGCATATTGGTCGAACAGCGTTTTTCCGAGTTCGAATAACGCGTCGCTCGCGTCGGCAGCGGGGACGGGGGCAGCGGAGGCGTCGGGCTCGGCGGGTGCGGGCGTGGGTGACGGCGCCGCCGCCGGCGCAGCGCGGGGGCTGGTCACCGCGAGGGTGGTTCCGAGCGCGAGCAGCCCGAGGATTTTGTCCCGATTCCGCACGCCTGACGAAAACCCGCGGGGGGCGGCGGCGCAACTGCGATCGCGCCGCCGGCACGTATATATTTATATATAGACGGGAAAAAGACCGCTGGACCGCCGCGGGTGCGCCCGCGGGACGCGCGGCTATATACAGTTGTATATAGCGCGAAACGGGTCAGCGGCTGGCCTGGAGATTTTTTCCAACGCCGTTCAACGCCTCGCCTGCAATCGCCTGCAACTTCAGCCGTGCATTCTCGCGGAATGAGATATCGGCCGAGCCGAGGTACGGTTTCGGATTGTGCGCGATCCAGTCTGTCGTGGCCACGCGGTAACGTTGCTCCGGTACGATTTTCGCCGGGCCGTCCGCGACGAGGTAATCGCCGTGACGCTGCGCGAACGGCGTATCTGCCGTTTCATTCGCGGCCGCAAGCACGGCGCTCAACTGTGCACCGGTCATTTCTCCGAGGTAAATCGGCCCATCGAAGCGGACGCACGCAACGAGGGCAAAGCGCGTGACCGAGCCCAGCGGCAGGCCGGCGCCGAAAGTCGTATGCCCGACAAACGCGGCGTCGGCTCCCGCCGCAACCCGCACGGCGCGGACGACAAATCGCGCCGCTTCGTCCGGGCTCAGCGGCCGGTTGAGACGGCCGAGCACCGCCGTATCCTCGCCAGTGAGGTGCCGGGCCTGTATATTCTTGATCAGCTTCGCGAGTGAGGCGTCGGCGGGGTCGGTCGTCTCGACTTTCTCCTGATGCACGTCCCACTTCGGTCCACCGTCCGCCAGCGTGAACGAGGCGAACGTTATATACTCATTCCACGATCCGGAGTGTATATAGACCGTGTGGCCGATCCGCTCCACGAGCCTGATATGATCATGCGCGCCAGCGAACAGCGTTCCGTCCGGCACGAGGGGCAGCATCTGGCGGTCGGCGTTGAGCCCCGCGTGGCTGAGAACGATTTTCACCGGCGCGGGCGCGAGGAGGGATGTAAAATTCTGCTTCGCCCAGACCACCGGGTCCGAGAGATCAAGGGTCGGCCGCACGGCGAGGCGGAAGGTCGCGAGGCGGTCGGTCGTCACGCCAACAACGACGGCCTGAACCGGGCCAAACTGCAGCGGAACGCTCGCGGGGGTAAAAAGATTTCCGGTGCGGTGATCGGAGATATTGCTGACCACCGAGACGCCGGTGGCGCTGATTTTTGCGAGCGTGGTCGCGAGATCGTAAAACTCCGGCTCATGATTCCCGACGTTGAGCACGGTCGGAGCCCGGCGCGCGAGGGCGCCGAACATCGCGAAATCGATCGCACCCAAGCTCCGCCGCGCCACGACGTTCCCGGCCTCGAACGCATCGCCATCAATGAGAATCGCCAGCGGCACCTTGGGATTGGCCGCGCGCCAGCGGTCGATGCGGGCGAGCACCTGGGCCGCGCGCTCGTAAGCGGAATGCTGGTCGCCGACTACCACCAGCACCCCTGTCGGGCCGGGCGCCGGGGCAGGCGCAGCCGTTCCCGTCGCGCCGAGCAGGGTAAGGGCAACGAGAATCCGGACGGCGTTGAAATGCCTCCACATTTACAGGAATCTTACCCGCCTTCCGGGGCAGCCGGCAAGCTTAGGTTGGAGGCTCGCCGTGAGCGCTTTCTGGCGCGCGACGGGTTTCCCGTTTGACGGGGTGTGGACAGCGCGTAGTTAGACCATCTCCACGGATGAACCGGGTGCATCTCAAAACCTATGGGTGCCAGATGAACGAACGCGACAGCGAAGCGGTCGCGGCGATGTTGCGTGCCCGGGGTTATCGCATCGTGGGCGATGAGAATGACTGCGACATCCTGCTGCTGAATACGTGTGCGGTGCGCGACGCCGCCGAACAGAAAGCGATCGCCAAGGCTGAAAACGTGCTCGCGCGGAAAAAACGTCGGCCCGACTTCGTGCTCGGGATTCTCGGTTGCATGGCGCAAAACCGTGGGACAGCGCTGCTCGACCAGCTGCCGGATGTGGACCTGATCGTCGGCACGCAGAAATTTCACCAAGTCCCCGGATATCTAGACAACCTGCGGGCGGCGCGCGCGGCGGGTGTGCCGATAGCAGAGCCGATTGTCGATATCGCCGAGGAGGCGGGTTCGCAGAATACTATCAGAGACCATCTCGTTCCCGAGGCTGGGGAGGGCATCGATAGCACGCCGCGGGTGACCGCGTTCGTCTCCATCCAGCAGGGATGCAATATGGATTGTGCGTTCTGTATTGTCCCGCGGACTCGCGGGGATGAACGCTCGCGGCCGATGGACGAGATTGTGCGCGAATGCATTGGGCTCGCGTCGTCCGGTGTGCGGGAGATCACGTTGCTCGGGCAGATCGTGACGAGCTATGGCCGGCGGGACTATATACATGCCGGTGGCATTTCACCGTTCGTGCAACTGCTCGAAAAAATCCACGCGATCGATGGCGTGGAGCGGATTCGATTCACGTCGCCGCATCCGCGTGGCTTCAAGGACGACCTGGTCGCCGCGTACGCCCGGCTGCCGAAGTTGTGCGAGTATATACACCTGCCGATGCAGTCCGGCAGCAACCGGCTGCTGCGGATGATGAACCGGCCGTATACCCGCGAGCGCTATATGGAAATCGTCGCGGCGCTGCGCGCGGTGCAGCCGGGAATGTATTTCTCGACGGATGTGATTGTCGGGTTCCCGGGTGAAACCGACGAGGATTTTGCGCAGACGCGCGAGCTCTTCGCCGCGTGCGATTACGACATGGCGTATATATTCAAATATTCGATCCGGACGGGCACGCCTGCGGCCACGCTGCCGGGGCAGGTCGCCGAGGAGATCAAGGAGGCGCGCAACCAGGAGCTGCTCGACGTGTTGCGGAAAAATTCCGAGCGGCGGAACGCGACGTTGCTTGGTAGCGTGCAAGAGGTGCTGGTCGAGGGCCGGGACAAGACGGGACGTTTTTTCACCGGGCGCACGCGGGGCAATCGCGTCGCGATTTTTCCGGGCACGCCGGCAGAGGTGGGTACGCTCGTCCCGGTCCGCGTTGCCCGCGCGAGTGTCAGCACGTTATATGGTGAGATCGAGCGGACAGGCGCGGGAGTCGTCCCGCAATTGATGGCAGCGGAGCCGGTGCTGGTGGGCGTCGCCGGGGGAACGGATTTTTCATGACGCTCTTGATGGCGACATTGCTGCCGGGCGTGGTGCTCGTGCTGCTCGGGCTTCCACTGATGCTGAACCATCCGGGTTTTGTGTCCCGCGTGAAGGCGCTGCCGCGTTCGCGGGTCGCGAGTTATATATTGTTTGGGCTCGGAGCGGCCTGGTTCCTATATGAAATCTTGCATCTCTCGATGGCGGATTTCGGGGAATATCGCACGTATCTGTTCGTCGCATTCGCGCTGGTGGCGGTGCTGTCGTTTCGCTGCGTGCCGGACTTTCTCGCGGTGCGCGGGCTGTGCGTGCTGATGCTGATGGCGGCGATGCCGCTGCTGGACGCGGCCTATATGGAGTACGAGCATCCGCTGCGGCTGTTCATGGTGACGGCAGTATATATCGGCATCGGGCTGGCGATCTGGCTGGGGGCGCAACCCTGGCGGTTGCGGGACTTTTTCAACTGGCTATTCGCGCGTCCGGCGCGCTCGCGGCGTCTGGGCGCGGCGCTGACGGGTTACGGCTTGTTGCTCACGGTGGTGGCCTTGACCTACTGAGCCGCGCATGGCCGCGCCTGTCGTTCCCGTTTTGCTCGTGCTCGCGGGACCGGCCGGTTCCGGCAAGAGCACGCTTTGCGACCGGCTCGTGGCGACGGAGCCGGGTTTCACGCGGGTGATCACGACCACCACTCGGTCGCCGCGTGAGGGCGAGATCGACGGCGTGCATTATCATTTCCTGACGCCGGCGCAGTTCGATGCGAAGATTGAGGCGGGCGAGTTCATCGAGTGGGCGTGGGTGCACGGAGCGCGTCGCTATGGCACCCTCGCGAGTTCGGTTCTCGAGCCGCTCGCGCTGGGCCGCGACCTCGTGATGAGCGTCGATGTGCAGGGCGTGGAAAGTTTCCGGCGCGCGGCCGAGCTGCTGCCGGTGCTGCATTGCAGCATGACGACCGTGTTCATCGTGGTGGATCACGAGCGGCTGCTCGCGCGCATGCGGCTGCGGGGCCAGGATGACGAGGACGAGATCGCCCGACGCATGGCAACGGCCGAGGCGGAACTGAGGGAAGCCGGCAAGTTCGACTTCATTATAGAGAGCCACACGCGCGAAAGCGATTTCGCGGCGCTCCGATCCATCCTCGAGCAGGCCCGGCGGCGGGCGGCGCTGCGGGCAGCTCTCCGGTAGTCGACGCGTCCGACGATATATACTTTTATATATCCGAGGCGTTTTATGTCTGGCAATATATATGGCGGTGGCGTCGGTGTCGCCGAGTTGCCAGGAGGCGGAGATCGCGGCGCCACGACCGCCGAGCCGCACCACCCGTCGCCCGGCGGAGTCCATCGTCTGTATACTATATAGGCTGACTGACGTCCGACCTCTGCGCGGGCTACCTGCCGCTTGCCCCGCACGTGGGCGTCCGCGGCCGTGTATCCAAAAAAGCACTACAGCGATTTCTTGATTTTCGCGAGGTCGTGCACGAACGCCGCGTAGGCGGCCTCGGCCTCTGCGGGATCCGGCTGGCGCAACAGCGCGGAGGGATGGATCGTGATGAGAGCAGGGATACCGAATGGCGATGGTTCCACCGTGCCGCGGCTCTCCATCACTTTCACGGGGCGCTGCAGTACGCTGCTCGAAGCGGTGCCTCCGAGGCAGACGATCAGAGTTGGCTCGATGGCCCGAACTTCCGCCTCCAGCCACGGCCGGCAGGCGGCCATTTCGCGCGCGTTCGGCTTCGCATGGATGCGCCGCTTGCCCGCGGGCGTCCATTTGAAGTGCTTTACCGCATTCGTGACATATAATAAAGACCGGTCGACGCCGGCGTCGCCGAGGGCGCGATCAAAAAGTTTTCCAGCGGGCCCGATGAAAGGCTGGCCGGCGCGGTCCTCGCTGTCGCCCGGTTGCTCGCCGACCACGAGGACCTTGGCGGTTTTCGGGCCCTCGCCAAAGACCACCTGCGTGGCGTCCTTCCAGAGCGGGCACGCGCGGCATGTCGCCGCGGCGTCGTGGAGTTTTTTCAGATCGGTCGAGTGCGGCACCGGCGCGGGACTATACACTTCCGGCGCGGGGCGCCGCGCCTCGCTCGCGGCGCGCATAGCGGCGACCCGCGCCGGCGCCTCGGCCACGAGCTGCGGAATCAGCGCGGCTTCTGGCAGGTTCTTCCAATACAGTTGCGGCATCTCGGATTTCATCGCGGCCACTTTGACCCGCGCGGGGTTGAAGATGTTCGTATAGTAAGTGCGCCAGAGCCCCTCCTTCGCGTCCGCGGCCGGTGCGTCCGCGGCGGTGACTCCCGGGGAAAAGGTCAAATTCAACCGGTCCCAATGCGCGCAACGCTCCGGCGTGAGAATCGACCAGCGGAGCCCGGCAAAACGATCCACAAAAAACGGTGCGTTCAGCTCGACGATATGATGTTGCGGCTCGAACCACGCAACGAACCAGCTGCCATCCGCCGTGCTCACCTCACGAAAACGCACGAAGGCCCGCATTTTGTGAACGTCGCGGCTCACGGCTTTTTTCATCTGCTCGAGCGCATGCACGTCCGGGTCGACGGCTATATCAAGCAGGTGCGGCTCCCCGTGCTGCAGGCGCCAGACGATGCGATAGAGCAACGACCAGCGCGCTCGGTCGTGGTGACACGACACGAGCTCGGCGATCTCGTGAAACGCACGCGGCACTCGGGCGCCCGTCGTGGACGCCGCGGCTTCGCTGTCCGGATTTTCCAATACCAACACCGGCTGTGGATCCGCCATGTCCTGCCATTCCACTGTGTCTGGTGGAAGTCCCCGCGCCAGCGCCGAGCGAGCCGCCGCCTTCCACCCGGCGAGCGTGCCGTCGAAATGGATGGGCTCGCTCATACTATAGCTGTCCCGATATAATTCCGGTGTCGCTCGCCAAGCCGCTGGCGCCCGCGAACAATTCGAGCTGCTCCGCTGGCGGCGCGAAACGAGCGCGGAGATTGTTCTCGTCGAGGCCGGCCGTGCGCGGGTTGTGGTCACGCGTTTCTATAAAGGGAAGCACCTTGCGCAACGGTACGCGCAACCGCGCCAGATCCGCCAGCCGCAACGTATGCCAGCGCCGCGCCTCGATCAGCCGGTCGACGTTCTTCACGCCGAGACCCGGGACTCGCAGCAGGCGCGAACGCGGCGCGCGATTGAGATCGACGGGGAAGAGCCCGCGGTGCTGCAGCGCCCACGCGAGCTTGGGATCGATCGCGAGATCGAGATTCGGGCGCGCGGCATCGGCGATCTCACTGGCGGCAAACCCATAAAAACGCATCAGCCAATCGGCTTGATACAGCCGATGCTCGCGCACGAGCGGGGGTGCGACGAGCGGCAGCTGCCGCGACGCGTCGGGAATCGGGCTGAACGCGGAATAATATACACGGCGCAGCCGGTGCTTTTCATACAGCGATGCCGATTGCGCGAGGATCGTCGCGTCGTTCGTGCTCGTTGCGCCGACAATCATCTGAGTGCTCTGCCCGGCAGGCGCGAACGCCGGGCCACCTGCGGGCTGTGCTGCCTTCGCCTCGTCGATTCTATCGCGAATCGAACCCATCGCGCCCTCGATTCGCGCCAGGTTTTTCTCGGGCGCGAGTTTTTCGAGATCGGCCTGGGTCGGGAGTTCGACATTGATGCTGATGCGATCCGCCCACTTGCCCGCCTCGGCAATCAACTCGGCGCCGGCTTCCGGAATCGTCTTCAGATGTATATAGCCGCGAAACCCGTGCTCGACGCGCAGCTGCCGGGCGACCGCGACCACCTGCTCCATGGTATAGTCGGCGTTGCGGATGATCCCCGAGCTGAGAAACAAGCCCTCTATATAGTTCCGCCGGTAGAAATCGAGCGTGAGCTGGACGACCTCGTCCGTCGTGAAGCGAGCGCGGGGGGTGTTGCTCGAGACGCGGTTGACGCAATACAAACAGTCGTAGACGCAGTAATTCGTCAGCAGGATCTTGAGCAGCGAGACGCACCGGCCGTCCGGTGTATAGCTGTGACATATGCCCACACCGGTCGAGGAACCGAGGCCGCCGTCCCGCGAATTTCGCTTGGTGGAACCGCTGCTGGCGCAGGAGGCGTCGTACTTGGCGGCGTCCGCGAGTATTTCCAGTTTTCGATTCAGATCCATCGCGGGATCACCACGATAGCACGAAACCGGCGGTTGCAAGGCGCCCCCGACCACCGCCGCCCCGGCCTCGACGCGATCGTCGCCTGATCAACGGTTAGCGGAAGGAATCGATACTTTCATATCCGCGCCGGCGGGTGTGGATATATCATCATATAGCCGACGGTGGCGTATATATATACCGCCTCCAGCCCGGTCGCGGAGGAGGCGGCTCCGTGGAACCCGGAGTTCACGCCCCTCGTTTAGCAATTTTCATATTTCCAATTTCGCGACTTGCCTTCAGCGAGCCATTCGAGCGCGGTGCCGATGCGTTTCTCGCGAGTCTCGGCGCGCTTCGCCTCGAGGATCCATTCAAGGTATTCCCGTTGTCCACTCGGTGACAGGTCCGTGAAGAACTTTTCCGCGGCGCGGTTCGCCTTCAGTGCCTTGGCGAAATCGGCGGGGACGGCCGGCGGCTTCCGCGGCGCCGACTTCGGGCGCGGACGGGCGGGTTCGCCGGCGTCGACGAGGCGCATCGCCTCCCGAATATATTGCGCGAGCGTGGAATCGTCCGGCAGGTCGGAGCGCTGCGTGATCCGGCCGAAGCTCCCCCGGGCGGAGTCACCCTGGTGCCCGCGGGCGCCGAGATACACCTCCATGGATTGATGCCAAAAGCCGAAGGCGCAGTGCTCCTTGAAGGAGGCCATGCTGCAGAGAATCTGCCCTTCATATAGGAAGTGAGGCGAACTCCAGCGCATCGCCTCCACCGCCGTCGGGCAGGTCTGGTGGACGAGCGTGCGCAGCTGCCGGAGGATCGGCTGCGCGAAGGGCGCTTCGCCGGCAATATACTCGTCGACCCGCGGATCGCGATTTTTCATCGCGGCGACAATGGCAATTTCGAGCCGCGCGCCAATCGGAAACCCGCTAGCCTCTGCCGTTCCCGACTCCCGGGTGACGCGAGCCGTCCCAAGTCACTTCGTCAGCACAGCATCCGGCCGCAGCCGCTGCCGTCCGCCGTGAGCGGGCGCGGATGCCGACGGTATATACACCTGGATATATCCACGGCGGGGGTGCTCCAAGGCTGATTGTCTATATATTATTGTATACTTCAGCTTTTTGCGGCGGGCACCGGCAGCTTTTCCAGCGGTTCCTCGGCGGGGCCGGAAATGACTTCGCCGCCCGGCTTGAACCGCGAACCGTGGCAGGGGCAGTCCCATGTCTGTTCGGCGTCGTTCCAGCAGACGATGCACTGCAGGTGAGTGCAGACCGGCGAACAGAGTGTCACGTGGCCCTCGCCATCGCGGTGCGCCGCGACTTTTTTCCCGTCGAGGTTCAGGATTTTTCCGCAGTTGCGCGGTAGTTCCCTGAGCGATTTTCCCTCGGCGCCCCCGAGGCGGTCCCGGACCAGATGATACGGGTAGTCCTTGTTTTCCTTCAGATATTCCCATGTCCCGCCCAGCAGCTTGGCGCGATGCACCTCGAATATATCCTGCCACGGGTTCTGGCGTTTGAGCATCGCATCGACCGCCATCATTGCGCTGAGCGTGCCGAACGTCATCCCGTTGCCCGCGAATCCGGTTGCCGCGAACTGATGCGGCGCCGTCTCGCCGATGAACGGCAGCCCGTCATTCGTCTCGATCACCTGTCCCGACCAGCGGTGATCGATCTCCGCCTCCGGTATGAGGTGTTTCAGTCGCTTTTCCAGACGGTGATAGGCCGCTTCCGTGTCGTGCTCCTGGCCGGTCTTATGATCCTCACCGCCGAATATCGCATAATCATGGCCGCGGTGCCGGTCGACCCGTAGGTAGTTATAGGGTTCAGCCGTGTCCCAGAATGCGGCCTCCTCGATCAGGCCCGACGGCAGCCGCGCCCCCACCGCGTAACTTGTATATAGCGCCAGCTTCGTCTGGAATAACATCGCGCGCATCGTGCTGGTGTTCCCGGTTAGTGGAGTGTGCGTCGCGAGCACGATATATTTCCCGCGAATGGTAAACCCGCCCGACTTGATGGACAGTGGCTCGTCTGTGATCTCCTCGACGTCCGTGTTTTCGAACACGTGGCTGCCGTCGCCTGGAACCTTTCGCAGCAGGCCCGACAGATATTTCAGCGGATGAAACAACGCTTGGTGCGCGAAGCGAATTCCCGGGACCTTGAAAAAAGGAATCTCCTCGAGCGGGTCGGCGCGGATGCCGAACTTGTTTGCCAGTGCCGCTTCTTTTTCCAGCTCGGAGCGCGTGGAACGATCGTCCTTGGCGTCGACCGGAACGTGGAGGTAGCCGGGCACCCACTTGAAGTCGCAGGCGATGTCCTCCTTGCGCACGATCTGGACGATCTGGTCGATCGCGGCCGCACCCGCCTCCCACACGGCCTTCGCCGCCGTCTCGTTGAACTTCCCGGCGATTCTATATAGCCGGCAATCGGTGACGCACGTGAGGTGAGCGGTCGTGTGTCCGGTGTCGACGTGGGCG
Source organism: uncultured Verrucomicrobiae bacterium (assembly GCA_963800005.1). Lineage (GTDB taxonomy): Bacteria > Verrucomicrobiota > Verrucomicrobiia > Opitutales > Opitutaceae > CAWCZH01. The sequence goes on along the minus strand of CAWCZH010000006.1, from coordinate 317,225 downwards.
CACCGCCCGCGATCCACCAGGGCCACCGTCTTGCCGGCGCGTTTGAAAAGGTGCGCGGCCGTGATCCCGGTGATGCCCGCGCCGACGACGATGACGTCGACCTCGACATCCTCCCCGAGCTTGGGGTGCACGGGCATCGTCGCCGAATCCATCCAATATGATTTTGTATCAGCAGGGTGGGGCATGATCCCCGGAGACCGCGCCGCGGCCGCGCGGTTCGCCGCCGCGGCTAATTCGGTCACCGGCATCACTCTCAGTCACGCTGGCCGACCGGGCGCTGATGTATCCAGATTCTGGATACGAATCGCCGACAATTGCTATTCGGCCACGGGCTCCATCACGCCTGGGATCGGCGCGGTGGCGATGACGTTGCGGAAGCTGAGCACGGCCGCGCCTGCGATCAGCAGCGCTATAACCTGCATAGTGGCGAGCAGATGCGTCGTTCCCCACACGAGCGGCGCGAGGACGGCAACAAAGGCCGCACCTCCGGTCTGGATAAAACTCTGGCACGATGCCGCCAAGCCGCGACGCACGGGAAACAGATCGAGGGCCAGCAGCGTCAGCGTGGGAAACGCGAGCGCCATGCCCATGCAGTAAAAGAATATAGGCACCACGCTCCACGGGAGCGCGCCAGGTGAGACCGAATGATACCAGAAATTTGCTGCTGCCGCCGCGGTCATCAGCGCGAACGCCCGCACGAGCGTGCGTCCTGGCGCGACGCGACCCGCGAAGCGGCTCGAAATCGCGGCGCCGATTCCCATGCCGCCGGTCAGCGGGCCGAAGAGCCACAGAAATCCCGTCGAGGACACGCCGAGGTGCTGCATCAAAAACACCGGGGCAGAAGCAACATATATAAATATACCCGCGAAGCAGAACGTTGACGCCGCGCAAATTGCCAGAAACGAAGGCGAGGTCAGCACGGACCAATAGGAACGAGCGAGATGCGCGGGATGCAGCGTCTGCCGGCGGTCGAGCGGCAGCGTTTCCGGGAGAACGCGGCGCGAGATCAGGAATATAGTCGATGAATATACGACCAGGAAAAAGAAAATCGCGTGCCAGCCGAAGAGCGCCTGCAGCCAGCCGCCGATGATCGGCGCCACCGCGGGCGCGAGCGCAAAAGTCATCGAGACCTGCGCCATGACCCGCTGCGCGTCGGAACCGTGATACCGATCCCGGATGATCGCGCGTCCCACCACCATGCCCGCCCCGGCGGTGCAGCCTTGGAGCACGCGGAAAATCAGCAGCATCGTGATGTTCTGCGAGAGCGCACAGCCCAATGACGCGAGGGTGAAGAGGCCCATGCCCCAGAGCACCACGATCCGCCGACCCAACGCATCGGAAAACGCGCCGTGCCACAGCATCATCAAGGCGAACGGCGCCATATAGGCCGTAAGCGTCATCTGCACTGTATATTGCGACGCATGCATCACGTTCTGAATCTCGCCCATCGAGGGCAGGTACGCATCGATCGAGAACGGTCCGACGGCAGAGAGAGACGCGAGGAGCGCGGTCAACCCGTGATGGGCAGGGCGCGAAGGCGATAATTCAGACTCGGACATAGCGGACCGAAGAGATTACCGGACGGCAACCGTCGTGCAATCCTACACGCTTCGGCTCGGCGTTGGCTGTTGCCGCCGTGAAAGTAACGCGGGCGATTTTGTGGCGCGCCAGACCGGCGGCCGCGTCCGGCCTTCTTGCGCAGGAACATCCGGAATTCCGGGTGTCCATCCGGATTACACTATGAACCATTCCCGCCTCGCCGTTTTGCTCGGTATCGCCCTGCTCGCGTCTTCATCCGGCTGCCTCCGCGTGGCGACGGCGCCCATTCGGGCGGAAGCGCGCGAACGCGGTGAGAATATGATGAGCCGCCTGGCCGCGGTGCCGCCGGAGCAGGTGGCGAGCTTTCAGACGCAGAGCATGACCACGCATCTTCAGCTTTCGCCGGCCCAGCGCGACACGATCGCGGCGATCAATCTGAAATACGCTGGCCAGACCCACGCCATCGCCGCCGGTGCGGATTCCCTGCGCACCAAGCTCGCCAATATCAAAACGACCGACGACGAAAAGGACGCGGAGCTGCGGCAGATTTTGAGCGCGGAGCAATTTCACAACTACGAGGCGGACAAGGAAGAGTTGAGGCGCGAGCTGCGGGAGCGCGTTTCGGCTCCGGCTGCCGGTGCGCAACCCTCGTGACCGCGACGGTCGGGGACCGGCCGAGTGTGCAGGCTATATATAATACATATAAACGCCCTTTATATATTATATATGAGTAATATTATTTCGTGTTCACCGGGCCGAGCCCGACCGCGCCGACGTCGGCATGCGTGAGGGTTTCCCAGGCCATCTGGTGATCCGCGCCGGTCGGTCGAATTGTCGGGAGCACGGCCGCCATCATCGGAAGCGCCCGCCCGAGACGGTTGTGGTAATTATTATAGGCGATCTCCCAGGTCGGCTGGACTTCGAACGTGAGCTTCGGCGGCGCGGGGACATTGTTCGGCGGGAGGTGCTCGGCGACGAACTCCAAAGCGGCGACGATCCGGTCACCCTGCTCGGCATAGAGGTCGACGCCCTGCTGCCGCGCGGTTTCCGCCGCGTTGACCATCGATGATATAGCAAGCCAGGGATGGTGCGCATCGCGCGCCGTTTCCTGCGTGAGGCCGTCGACGAACTCAGGAGTGAAGCCCTTGGTGCCCCAGATCGCGGGTCCGCAGCCGGGCGGCTCGATCGGCTTGGGCCCGTCGGATTTTAAGTATATATAAGCGGGGGTGCGCCCGCGCCACATCTGGACGCCGAGGTCGAACACATCGCGGTCGTCGAGAAACACGCCGCAATTCACCAGGGCCTCGCACATGCTGAGCTCCTTGTTGCCATTTTCGCAGTCGCCATGAATCACGGACGGCAGGTACTGCGTGCGGAGCATGTTCTGGAATTTCGCGATCTGCGGATCCGTCCAGCCGGCGCCGCTATAGCGGATGATTTCGGCCGCGCGTGCCCAGGTGCTGGCGCACCAAGCGGCCTGCACCGGACCGTTGGCGTAGGTGTGGCCGCCGGTCAGCGTGCGGGCCCAGCCGTTCATGATCTCGATGGCTTTGTCGGCATACGCTTGCTTGCCGGTGATGCACCACAGGAGGGCCTGGGTATATGCTGCGTCGCTGTCCGCCTGCTCCGCCTTGCAGCCGAGGTCGGGTTTGGAATAGGGACCGCACGCGACCGTTTCCCACGGGCGCGGTTTATAGTCCGGTGAACCGAGCGGATCGGAGCTCATTTTCGCAAACGCGGATTTCTGCGGCTCGATGCCGTTGTCCACGCGCCGCTTGATCTCCGCGAGCTGGGCGCGATTGACGAGGACGCCGGGGTGGGTGAACCCGGCGGATTTCGCGGGCTCATTGCTGGGATCCGCGGTGGTGACGACATGGACGTTCGCGTACGCGGGATTCGCCTCGGCCTCGTAGCCGGCCTTCGGATTCTTCGCGGCGCGGGCTGCGGGCAAGATTAATATAGCGCCGGCGAGGCAGAGCGTGGCGGCAAGCGCCGACGAGGCCGGACGCGAATGGATAAAGCAGGAACGTTTCATATGGCGGGGTTAGGGGTCGCCAGGTCGCGAACGCGCGGCCCGATCGGCGTGACAAGACTATAATAGCCCGCCGCCCGCCGATTGGGACAAGCCGCACCGCGGCCGCCGTCAGCGCAAGGCGTTGCGCCGGTCCAGTCGCGCCAATACCTCGGACATCAACGCGTTCAATTCGGGAGTGCGCCCGCCGTTCCGCGCGAAATCCTCCTCGGTCAAATGCAGCGTCAGCGCGTCCGAGTTCGCCAGCCTCGATCCGTTGGTGGGATCGAGAAAGACCAGAGTCGCGCCGGGCCCTTGTTGGAAACCATATAGGCCGGCGGCGTCATTTTTCCAGGCATCGGCGCCCGTCTCGATTTTCAGCTTTCCCGCCGGGCGGTCGCCATCGCGGGGTTTCAGCAGGCAGCCGTAGATTAGAAAATCCGCTGCGAGTGGCGTGGATCTTTTTTCCAGCGCAGCGGTGGTCACGGTGCAACCGCGCATCACCTTGGTGGCACAGCGCTCCGTTTTCAGGAGTACTATAATACCGCGTTTGCGCGCCGCTCCGGGAACAGTTGCGAAGCGTCGCTGAAAATCACGGACGAGCTGCTCGTGCGTCCACAAATTTTCCGTCATCTGAATTATATTAACCGTGTCCGCCAGCGGGATGCCCCTCGCTTCAGGATAACAATATAGCGCATCAGGCACGCAGAGTTCGCCGCGGTAGTGATTGGCGAATGCCAGGGCGGCGGCGGGTCCGGTGTTCTCCGCGGCCGACGCGGCGGTGCGCGCGCCAGTCGTGGCGGAATTCTCGACCTCGGCAGATGCGCGCGAGTCCGCGCCTGCGAGCGTTGCGACACACAATACTGCCGCGAGCACCGTGCCTGCGCTTCTCACAATCAGCAACGGCGCGCGTGACGAGCGATGGTCGCGTCTTGTCGCGATTCCCGGCGGTGTTTCAAGCCCGCGGCGCATGGCGGGCAGGGCAGAGGCCTGGCGGTCCGCCCGCAACCCTAATTGGCCGGGGTGTGCAAATTACTTCTATCGGGAATGATTTACGCTACGGTCGACAGGGGTCCCTCTCCGCTTACCGTTATATACTATATATGCCCTTCCCTGCCCGTGGCCTGCTTCCGCTGCTCCTCGCCTTGCTGCTGCTTGCCGGCCCCGCTGTCGGCCGGGCCACGACGGTCAACCTCACCGATGCGTCCATCGCCGAGCTGCAGGCCGCGATGCAGGCGGGTGCGCTCACCTCGGAGAAACTCACCCAGCTATTTCTCGCGCGGATCAACGCCTATGAGAAAACCGGGCCGCGCCTCCACGCGATCATCACGCTGAATCCGAAGGCGCTCGATGAAGCCCGCGCCCTCGATGCCGAGCGCAAGGCAAAAGGCCCGCGCGGTCCGCTGCACGGCATTCCGATCCTGCTGAAGGATAATATAGACACCGGGGACCTGCCGACCACGGGAGGTTTTTATGCGTTGCGCGATTCGATCCCCTCGCAGGACGCCGAGCAGACGCGCCGGCTGCGCGCCGCGGGGTGTATTATTCTCGCCAAAACCAATCTCAGTGAATTCGCGAGCGGCGGCGCGGTCAGCACCCTCGGCGGGACGATTCTCAACCCGCACGCGCTGGATCATTCACCCAGCGGCTCGAGCGGCGGCACGGGCGCGGGAATCGCGGCCGGGTTCGCGGTGTTCGGTCTCGGCACCGACACCGGCGGCTCGATCCGTGGGCCGTCCTCGAGCAACGGCATTGCGGGACTAAAGCCCACGCTCGGCCTGAACGGCCGCGGTGGCATCATTCCGCTCGCGCTTTCACTCGATACCGTCGGACCGATGGCCCGCAATGTCGCGGATCTCGCCGCGGCGTTGAACGTCATGGCAGGTCCCGATCCGCGCGACCCTGCGACGCAGGCCAACGCGGGGAAAGTTCCCGCGGACTATATATCTTTTCTGAAGAAGGACGCCTTGAAGGGGGCCCGCCTCGGCGTGGTGCGCGAATTCATGAAGGCCAACGCCGGCGTCGCCGCGGTGATGGAAACAGCGCTCGTGGTTTTGCAGCGGCAGGGAGCGACGATCGTGGACGTCAAGCTCCCGACCTTCCTGCTGGCCGTGAATGCCGGCGCGTATGAAACGATCCGCGACTTGGAATTTCGTTATGAACTCGAGGATTATCTGGCGACACTGCCGCGGCCGGATCTGCCGAAAAAAATCGAGCAGGTGATCGACCTGATGGAGCAGGTCGGGCGCAACGAAGAAGGCTGGGAGCCGAATCGCGGCCGCTTGGAAACGATTCGGCGCGGGCTCAAGGCGGGCACGCGGACGGACCAGCCGTACCTCAGTGCGGTGACTGAAGGGCGCAAGATCGTGCGGGAGAACCTGGAGTTTTTCCTGGCGAAGGACAAATTGGACGCGTTCATCTGGCCGACCTCGTCGCGTCCGGCGGCGTTGAGTCGCGAGGATTCCGCGCCGACGCCAACGCCGGCGCCGGGGACGCCGACGACGATCAGCCTCGATGGGGCGTCGCGTTTGGCAAACTTGAGTGGCTGGCCTGATCTCATTGTGCCGGCCGGTTTCACGAGCGATCCGAAGCTGCCGGTGACGATTTCTTTCGTGGGTCCGGCCTTCAGCGAGGGACGGTTGCTCGCGCTTGGGTACGCGTTCGAGCAGGCGCTGCCGGTGCGCGCGCTCCCGGCAAAAACGCCTGCGCTGCCGGGCGAGACGATCACGTATTGATCGTTCCGGCGGCCTGGCGGCCGGACGGAGCACGGCGGCGTATATAGACACGCCGAATATACTCGTCAGAAGTATGGTTCTCCGGGAAATATACGGCCGGAATATATATTGACGGTATATTGACGGGAATGAAACGCAGCGAGGAGATCGCGGTGCAGAGCAGGCGTGCGGCGGACGCGACTGAAGTATATAATTCCGACAGGCCGAAGCAGTCTGGTCATTCCGGCTTGCTGCGCTGCGGCATTCCTGATCGTTCACTGCCAATGTTGCGCCGCGTTATGTTCGTGCTTCTGGCCGTGGTGTCCGGCCCGGCGTGGGCGCGGGACCAGCCGGAGCAGGTGTTCTGGCAGTGGTTCCAGGTTAACGAGCCGCGGCTATATGAATTCGAGTCGGACCAGGCGCGGAACGCACGCGACCTGTCTGCCGCGCTGAAGAAAGTGGATTTGAATCTCACCTTCGAGTTCGGCCCGATGCGCGAGGGTCGCCGTGAGCTCGCCCTCAGCGCGGGCGGGATTCGCGCTGGGTTTCCCAGTGTCGAATCGCTTTGGGCTGCCGCGCCGCGGCTGCCGCGGTGGAGGTTCCTGAAATTTCGACCGCGGCGAAATCCACTGCAGGATATATCTTCCGGTGGACAGACTGTGCGCGCGGCCGACGTGAGTTTCGTCCTGTTTCGGGATGATAATCCGGCAAAGGCGGGGGTCCGCGTGTTTCTCCCTGGATATAGCGCGGGCATGCGGAGTCAGTGGACGGAGATTGGCTATCTATTTCTCGAAGAAGCCGTGGGCGAATATGATGCGGTGATGCGCGTGGGCCAGATCGTGTTCGATGCACCGGGGCCGAAATATACTTCGATGGCGAAGCCGCTCGCGGAGCTGCCTGGATATTTCGACGCGGTGCTCGCGGAGCAAAAAGCACATTAGTGGTGGGGATCATCGACACGGCTGGAGCGGCCTCGGCCGTCGCGGGTTGATCGGCGAACCGGTAAAATGCCGGGGTGGGTGACTGGTTACAATATTGACGCGATGGCGCGGGACACGTGCGATGCACGTTCATCCTACCCCATGAAACCTAACCGTGTTGTTTGCTGTGGCCTCGTTTTCGCCTCCTGCCTTTCGTGGGTCCGGGCCGCTGATGCGGTGGCGTCGCTGAAGCAGGGATTTGATAATCCGCCGGACGAGGCGCGGCCGATGGTGCGCTGGTGGTGGTTTGGCCCGGCGGTCGTGAAGCCGCAGCTCGAGAAAGAAATGGCGCTGATGAAATCCGGCGGTTTCGCCGGATTCGAGGTGCAGCCGACATATCCACTAGCGCTGGACGGCCAGTATCCGGGATTGAAAAACGAAAAGTTTCTTTCACCCGAGTTTTTCGACCTGCTGAAATTTACGGCGGCGAAGGCGAAGGATCTGCACCTGCGTGCCGACCTCACGCTGGGCAGTGGCTGGCCTTATGGGGGCCCGATGTTCTCGCGCGCGGAGGCCGCTCAGTCGATTCGCGATCTCGGCTCGGTGACGATCGCGGAGGGCGCAAGCACCGTGACGGCCCCGCCGCCGCGCAGCACGAACGGGCGCACCCCGGTGACCGGGCCGGTGATCGCCGCGCTGCTCGGACCCATCCACGACGCCGCCTCGGGCGCGGACCGCTTCGTGCCGCTGCCGCTGAAGGACGGCGCGGCGGAATTGCCGGCGGACCGGCAGGGAGCGACGCAGGTGCGTTTCTTTGGCTACGCGCCGGCGGATTTGGTGCAGGTGAAACGGCCGGCCTACGGAGCCGAGGGATATATAGTCGATCACTATAGCCGCCCCGCGATCGAGAAGTTTATCAAGGAAATCGCGGAGCCCGAGATCCGCGCGTTTGGATCAAACCCGCCGTATTCGATTTTCTGCGACAGCCTGGAGATCTCGGGCGAAGGATGGACGCCGGACCTGCCGGCAGAATTCCGGAAGCGGCGTGGTTATGATATATTGCCGCTGCTGCCGGCGTTGTTCGACCCGGCGTTTCCCAAATCCGCGGAGATCCGCGGGGACTATGGCAAGACGGTCGCGGAAATATTCAACGACGCGTTCGTCGATGCCTTTACGAAACTCGCGCGGGATAATCACAGCCGGTTTCGGCTCCAGGCTTATGGCACGCCGCCGACGACGCTTGAGACTTATGCACGGTCCAATATAGACGAAGGAGAAGGATATAACTACCGCACGTTCTCCGGGACGCGCTGGGCCTCGTCCGCGAGTCACCTGCTCGGACGTCCGGTCACGAGTTCCGAGGCGTTTACCTGGCTGCATTCACCGGTGTACATGGCGGCCCCGATTGATATCAAGGCGGAGTCGAACCTGCAGTTTTTGAACGGCATCAACCAGCTGCTCTTCCACGGCTGGCCCTATACAGCGCCGGGCGTGGAATATCCGGGCTGGCGTTTTTATGCCGCGGGAGTGTTCAACGAAAAAAATCCCTGGTGGATCGTCATGCCAGACGTCACGCGCTATCTCGCGCGAATCTGCTATATGATGCGGCAGGGCAGCCCGGTGAATGATGTCGGACTCTATTTGCCCGAGGAAGACGGATATACGAAGGTCACGCCGAGCTCGCTCGAGCTGGCCTCGGCAGGCGGCCCGCGCGGAATCCTCAACCGGCTCGTCGCTTCATATATCCCCCCGATCCTCGATGCCGGACATAATTTCGATTTCATCGACGATCCGCTGATCGCGTCCCACAGCAAGGTGACGTCGGGGGCGCTCGCGTTTGGGGATTCGCATTATCCCGTGATTGTGCTCCCGGACGTCACGCGTATGCCCTTGGCGACATTGCGCAAGTTCAAGGAATTCGCGGACCGCGGCGGCATTTTGATCGCGGTGAAGAGCCTGCCCTCGCAGGCCCCGGGTTATCGCGCGTCGGCCGCGGATGATGCGGCTATTCGCGATCTGAGCGCGCAACTTTTCACCCAGGCAGGCGCGAAGGGTATTCGCGTGGCGGACGAGGCTGAGCTTCAGGCTGCGCTGGCCAAGCGCCTCGCGCCGGACGTCTCGCTCGAGCACCCGCGCGCGACGCTTGGCTTTGTCCACCGCCATACCACGGCGGGAGAAATATACTTTGTGACGAACACGGCCACGGAGCCGGTGGCGGAAACCGCGGTGTTTCGCCTGCACGGGCTGCAGGCAGATTGGTGGAATCCGGTGACGGGCCGGGTGACACCGGCAAAAATTGTGTCGCAGGCGGGCGCGGCGGCCATCGCCATACAGGTGAAATTGCCGCCGCTCGGCGCGGAGTTTCTCGTGTTCAGCCAGAGGGCTGCGCGGGCCCAGGCGCCGGCGCCCGCCGAGGTCGGGCCGCTCGATCTCGGGAAGGATTGGGACGTTTCATATAAGAACGCGAGTGCGGAGCCGGATCCGGCGCCGCAGCATTTGGCGAAACTGGTGTCGTGGACGGAAAACCCTGCGACTCGCTATTTCTCGGGGGTCGCGACGTATGAGAAGCAGGTGGACGTGCCGGCCGCCATGCTGCAGCGCGGAATGTCTCAGCAGTTGGATTTCGGCCCGGGTGCGCCGGCGACGGTGGCTGGGGGCATGCAGGGTTTCCGGGCGAACTGGCAGCCGCCGGTCGGCGATGCCGCGGTCGTATATATCAATGACCACCGCGCTGGGGCGGTGTGGTGTCCGCCGTATGTAGTCGACCTCACGGGTCTGCTGCGGCCCGGCACCAATCGCATTCGTATCGAGGTGGCGAATCGCGCGGTGAATTATATGTCGGACACGACTCATCACCCGCTGCCGGATTACACAGCGTTGAACGGCGACCCCGTTTACGGCGGCAATCGTTTTCAGGCGCAGGATCTCCGCAGCATCCAGCCCACCCCGGCGGGGCTGCTCGGGACGGTGCAGCTGCGCGCGGGCCCGCCGGAAAACTGACCCCGGCCTCTCGCGCGGCGCCGTCGGTCTCCGAGGTGTATCCACGATGTGGATACACCCGGCGGCGGCCGCTGGGGCGTGGGACCAGCTCGTCGCGGGCGCTAGCCCGGCCTACGTTGAGCTCCATCGGAGATTTTCCATGTAACGTGGTACATGGCGTCCTCGTTGCATCGGCCGGGTCACCCTTGTACGTCTTGCTTCGCTCGTTGGGTAACACCTGCGCCTTGGCGGCGACCCAGCAAGCGATCCCCACCCCATGAAGACCAGCCCGCCGGACTGTTTTCGCGCGTACCCGCGTCGCGTTTCACTGTGGGCAGAATTTTCAGCACCGCGCGAACGCGCGCTTCCGGTGTTGGATATCTAATCCCGAGGATAAAAGATTTTACTGGGCGGATGAATAAATCCCTCGTAAGAACGGCTGCACCAGCTCCGTGACCTAAACCAAAACCAACCCAAAATGCCGATTAATCCAAAAGTCAGAATCCCCGCGCTGGGGCTTGCGATGGCGCTAAGCCTTACCCGGGCGTTTGCGCAAGCGCCCGCCCCCGCCCCTGCGGCCGTCACCGAGACGGCCTCCGGCGAAGTGGTCGCTCTCCCTGCGTTTGAAATCGTTTCCGAGAAGGACAACGCCTACGTGGGAACATCCTCATTGAGCTCGACGCGCATCGCGGTCGACCTTTCTGAACTGCCGCAATCGGTGAAGGTGCTGAACAATTCCTTCCTGACGGCCATCAACCCGACGATGATGAGCGACATCCTCGACTACGTGGGCGGCGGCCAGAACGGTGCGCTGAACTGGACCCCCGGACGCATGAACATCCGCGGGTTCACCGGTGATGCCGACTATATGGATGGCTTTTCCCCGACCGCCGGCTCGGTTGTCGACTCGATCATCTATGATCGTTTCGAGGTCATCAAAGGCCCATCCTCTATCTTCCTCGCGGCGGACGGCAGCCCGGGCGGCATCGTAAACAAGATCACCAAGATTCCGCTGTCGACGCAGATGACCTCGCTGTCGGTGCAAACCGGTCTCTTCGAGGGCAATCACATTGGCTTCGACACCACGGGCCCGATCACGCCGGACAAGAAGCTCCTTTATCGAATTGTCGCGGGTGAAGCTTACTATAACGGATATTACAAGAACACCTATATGCACCGGTTCACGGTGATGCCGGCGGTCTCGTACCAATTCACGCCCACGACCAAGCTGGAGCTCAAGGGTGAGCTCGTGCAGACGAACTGGCCTTCCTATAACGGACTGCCGGTCGATCCCCGGACGGGCAAAATGTTCAATCTCCCATACGACACGTCCCAGGACGAGGGCGCTCCCTATAATTGGCGCCATGACGATGTCCGCCGCCTCTGGGGCTCGTTCAATACCCGGTTCAACGACTATATAGCGTTGAGCGTGCGCGGCATGAATGCATTCGATCGAGCCGATCGATTAGAGTCGATCTCGGCGCCGTGGAACGAAGGTTCCCGCGTCTGGGCCTCTCCGCTCGTGACGCCGACCACCTATAATGGTGGACCAATCCCGCGCAGCACCACCGCGGATGACGCTCACACCACATATCGCGATCTCCAGACCGACCTCAATTTCAACTACACCGGTTTTGGCTTCACGGAATTGCTCCTGGTCGGCGCGGAAGATCGTGACCAACCCCAGCGGACCGAAACCTATAGCGGGAATGATTCCTCGTCGCCGTGGTACCCGTACGCTCCTGGAACGCCGCCAACGGTTGTCGTGAGCAATGTTCCGAGCGCCTATACTGAGGTTCAATCGCTCTTCCAGCGTATATACTTCCTCGACACGCTGAAGCTCTGGAATAACCGGATCATCGGAAATTTCGGCGCCAACCGTGCGAAGGTATATGGTTCGAACTTCAATTACCTGACCGGCAATCCGGCCAGCTTCATCCCATACACCCTCTATAAGAACCTGGTGCAGTGGGGTGTGGTCGTCAAAGTTGTCCCGGGCGTCAGCCTCTTTACCGGCTACAACCAGAACTTCGCCGCCAACGGCGTCGGCACCTTCAACGGCGCGACCAACGTGCCCTTGCCGCCGAAGCTCGGCCAGCAGCATGAGGTCGGCGTGAAGACCGACCTGATGAATCACGCCGTCACGTTGAACGTCGCGTACTTCGACATCAACCAGCAGAACAACACGGTGCCGTCGTTCCCCTTGGATCCGGCGAATCCCAATATATTGATCCCGGGCGTCATCTCCCGCGGCTTCGATGCGGACTTCTCCTGGAAGGTCAGTCACGAGCTCTATCTCATCGGATCGATGGCAACCTATAGCGCGAAGTCCGTGCTCGGGCCGGCCGTCAACGGCACGTTCATCCAGCCGGGCACCGGCCACGTGGCGTACGGCTCCATCCCGGTCGACAATACTGCGGAGCACACCGGCAGCTTGTATGCTCTCTATAACTTCGACTCCGGCACGTGGAAGAACCTGTCCGTCGGCGTCGGCGCCAACTATCAGAGCAAGCGGGCGGTGACCGACGGCCCGAATCAGGTGTTCTGGGGTTACGTCCCGGGCCGCACGATTGTGGATGCGAATATAAACTATATCTACAACAAGCATATCAAGTACACGGTCAACTTCGACAACCTGCTCGACAAAAAGTATATATACTCGGTCCGCAGCGAGAACGTCCAGGTGCCCGGCACCCCGTTCAACGCGAAGGTCGAGATTACTTATACATTCTAATCGATCCGACGGGTCGAGCTGGGGTGGATCCTTCGCGGGATCCACCCCTTTTTTTTGGGGGGGATATGCCGCGGGATGCTTGCGCCGCGCCGGAAGGCGGCTCTTGATCCCGCTGCTTTCCCCACCCCGATGATGAGCCCGCTGCCGTTTGCCTTTCTCGCGTCGCGCGCCCTCAGCCTGCCGGATTATCTCACGCTCGCAGTCTACTTCGCCCTGAACCTCGGTATCGGCTGGTACTGCGCACGGCTGCGCCGCAAGCAAGGGGGCAGTTTCTTCCTCGGCAGCGGCAAGGTCGTGTGGTGGGCCGCCGCCGTCAGTTTCTTCGCCACCGGCGTCAGCAGCATCAGCTTCATGGCTCTGCCGGCAAAGTCGTTTCAAGGGGACTGGATGACGATTGGCTCCGCCCCCTCGCAGTCGTTCGCCGGCATCGTCACCGGCCTCGTTTTCGTGCGACTGCTCCGCCGCTTGAATATGACCACCGTGTTCGACTACCTCGAACGGCGGTTCGATCGACGCGTCCGCCTCTTTGGCGCGGGCCTCGCGGTCCTCCTGAAAGTCGGCGGTCGCATGAGCGTCGTGATGCTCCTGCCCTCGCTAGCGCTCGCGACGGTCACCGGGCTCAATGTATACTTGAGCATCATGCTCATGGGCGTGGTCACGACCATATACGCCATGGAGGGTGGCTTTGAGGCGGTCGTGTGGACGGATGTATTGCAGGCGGGCGTGATGGTCGGAGGAGTCGGCATCGCCTTCTGGTATATGGCAGCCGGTGTCAGTGGCGGATTTTCCGGCATCATTCACCAGGCGGCTGCGGCGGGAAAATTTCGGATGATCTCATGGGACCTTAATTTGTCGGAGCCCACGGTCTGGGTTTTCTTCGGAATGTTCTTTGCGACCGTCTTTATCCAGGTCAGCGATCAGCCGCTTATGCAACGCATGCTCGCAACCTCTGACGCCCGCGAGGCGCGTCGCACCGTGCTGCTCGGCAATATCCTCGGCCTCATCAGTGGCTATGTATTCTTCTTCGCGGGCACCTCACTCTGGGCATTTTACCGCGCGCATCCGGACCGGCTCACGCCGGCCCTCGCGACCGACAAGATTTTCCCATACTTTATCGTCAACGAACTGCCGAGCGGCGTGGTCGGCCTGATCGTCGCGGGCCTCTTCGCCGCCGCAATGGGCGCGCTCTCCAGTGCGCTCAACGCGACGGCGGCGATCGTGGTCAGCGATTTCGCGGGCACCCTCAAGCCCGATCTTTCTTCGCACGCTCGACTGCGCCTCGGCTGGTGGAGCACCCTTCTGGGCGGCATCCTCGCCACCGGCATGGCCGCGTTCCTGGCGTGGCGCAACGTCGCCTCACTCTGGGACGAATTCCTGCGTCTCGCTGCACTCATCGGCGGCGGGTTGCCGGGAGTCTTTGCTCTCGGCCTGCTGACGCGCCGCGCCAACGCCGCGGGTGTGCTGATCGGCGTGGTCGCGAGCATCGGCGTCACCTGGTGGGTGCAATATCGCACCGACACTTCGGTCTTTTTCCACAGCTTCGTCGCGATCGTCTCCTGCATGGTGATCGGCTATATAGCGAGCCTCCTGCTGCCGGCGCCGCGCAAGAAGCTTGCCGGGCTCACCCTCTGGGATACGTCCACGGGGAAACCTGCGGTCGTCGGCCGACCGGTCCTGGCCAAGTAAACTTTGGCGCTGCCGCACTTTCGTGGCGGGCCGGCTCGGTTGGCGTCGCGTGCTGCCGGGTGCCGCGGCGGCCCTGCACCTGATATAGCGTCGCCATGGATCGATCTATATAGTCCTATACAGCGATATAATATACGGTATATCCGAGGCGTTCCCGAGGTTCCGGTCTCAGCCGGATTGATCGTGCTTGCTGTCCGCGCGTCTCGCGGGCCGACGCTTACGGCACCGCAGGCTCGGGAATCGCCGCGCCATCGGCGCGCGGGTCCGACGCGCCGAAGTTCACGCCCGTCGTGCTGTCATGCAGGATCGCCTGCCCGCGGCCCATTTCCTGGGTATAATTCCGGCGCACGACGACCGCGTGACCCCGCTCCGTGAGTTGCTCGATTGTCGCATATGGGACGCGTCCCTCGATCGCCACGTCGTTGCCGGCGGCGCTGCGCTTGGTAAAGCGGGGCGCCTCGAGCGCCGCCTGGATGTTCATGCCGTAGTCCACGAGGTTCGACACGAATTGCGCATGCGCCAGCGGCTGGTTGGCACCGCCCATGATGCCGAAGCCTATATACTTTTCGCCGCGTGACATGAAAGCGGGAATAATGGTATGAAAGGGCCGCTTGCCACCCGCGAGTATATTGGGATGCCCCGCCTCCAGCGTGAAACCCCCGCCGCGATTCTGCATGATGAAACCCGCTCCGCCCGCGGTGACGCCCGAGCCGAACTCGGAATATACACTCTCGATCCAGCTCGCCATGTTGCCCTCACGGTCGACGATCGTGAGATAAGTCGTGTCCCCCGCCACCGGCTGTCCCGCGGAAACGTTATCATTGGCATGTTTCGAGTCGATGAGCCGGGCGCGATCGCGGGCATATTCTTTCGAGAGCAGCCGAGCAACCGGTGCAGCATACGCGTGCGGATCGGCGTCATAGCGGCGCACATCCGAATACGAGAGCTTCATCGCCTCGATGCGCAGGTGCATCTCGTCCGCACTCGCAAAGCCCGCCGGGCTCGCTGGCGCGGTCTCCATGATATTCAACATCTCGAGCGCCGCCATGCCCTGGCTGTTCGGCGGCAATTCATATACGCGCCAGCCACGGTAATCGACCGAGATCGGCTGCACCCATTCCGACGAAAACTCCGCAAGATCGCTCGCGGCCATCGTGCCGCCCAGCGATTGCGACGTCCGCAGGATCGCCTTCGCAATTTCTCCTTTGTAGAACGCCGCCGGCCCCTCCGCGGCAATTAGCCGCAGGCTCTGCGCCAAGTCCGGATTTTTGAATATATCGCCTTCCTTCGGTGGCTGCCCGCCGGGCAGGAATACGCGGACCGTCTCGGGAAATTTCCGGACCTTCACCAGGTTCACGGGCTGCGTCCAAGACTCGTCGATCGCCTCCGTCACGGGAAAACCGTGCTCCGCATAATCAATCGCCGCGGCAAACAGGTCCTTCCACGGCAGCTTCCCGAAACGCTCGTGCATCTTCCACCAGCCGTCCACCGCTCCTGGAACCGTGAAGCTGTGAATCCCCTCCTGCGGCATGGCCTTCACACCGTGTTGCGCGAGGAACTCGGGCGACAGCGCGCGCGGCGCGGGCCCGGATGCGTTGAGGCCCGTGAGGGTTTTGTCCGCCGCCGTCCAATATAGAACGAACAAATCGCCGCCGATGCCGTTCTTCATCGGCTCGACCACGCCAAGCACCGCGTTCGCCGCGATCGCCGCATCTGCCGCCGAACCGCCATGCGCGAGAATCTGTGCCGCCGCCTGGGAGGCGAGCGCCTGGCTCGTCGCTGCGATGCCCTGCCGCGTGATCACCATCGAGCGACCATATTCGCGGCCCAGGCCTGTATATTCCGGTCCCTGGGCCGCCACCGGCCGCATGATGTATATACTTATAAAGATCGCGCAAAACAACACCCGCCGGCTGTTTAGGGAATGCATCCCGGAAATATCATCGTCCCGAGCGCGCGAAACAACCGTGAAGATGCCGCCCGCGCCGATCTATCGGTCCCTTTGCCTTCAGGAGTCAGGAACCGTTGGCTGTCACAGGCTACAGTGAACATATGAATCCAGTACTTCTCATCATCATCCTCCTCCTCGTGTTCGGCGGCGGCGGCTTTTACGCCGGCGGTCCCTATTATGGCGGCGGCGGGCTCGGTCTGGTCCTGCTCGTCTGCCTCGTGATCTACCTCATGGGTGGATTCCGAAGCCGCGGACGCTGATCGGCGGGCAGCGGTGAGGCGGATGGCCGGATCACCCGTGCGATATTGAGCAGCACCGGCCAGCGGCTGCGGCTGCGAGGGCGTATATGGAAATGTATATCCATATCTGCAGGATATAGGCTATATACAGCTCAACCGAGCACGATCAACGCCACGCCGGCGAGCAGGCCGAGGACGGCCGGAAGCTTGCGCCGGCCGTTTGTCTCGCCGAACCACAGCACGCCTCCTGCGAAACTCACGAGCACGCTCGTGCGTCGGATCGCCGTGACGACCGATACCAGGCCACGGGGGTCCCGCAACGCACCGAAGTACAAATAATCGGAAACGAGAAGCACGATGCCGATCGCCGGAATGCTCCACCGCCAATGGAATTCCCCGCGCCTCCACCAGCGCCGCTGCCAGGCGATGACGACCGGCAGAAATAAAACGGCCAGATAGATCGAAAACCAGGCCTGCACCGTGGACGCGCGAAACTGCAGCGTCCCCATCAGGTGCTTATCATATAGGCCGCTGACCGCACCCAAGAGCGTGCCGATCCCGAGGTAACCGACCCACCGGTTGCGATGAAAGTGAATGCCCTCGTTCCGACCCACCAACGAGAGCGCGAGGAACGCCGTCAGCGTCACCGCGATGCCCGCGGTCTGCACGAGTGAAGGGCGTTCGGCGAACAGGACGAGTGCGCCGGCGAATGTCCAGAGTGGACCCGTCGAGCGAATCGGACCCGCGATCGAAACGGGAAGGTGCTTCACTGCGAAATACGTGAACACCCAGGAACACGCGACGACGGTGGATTTGATCAGGATCTGCCCGTGCTGCGTCCAGGTAAGCGCGTCGACCGTGAACGCCGACGGAAGGGTTCCCGGCCGCAGGCGATCGAAGCCGATGAGCGCCGTCCAGATCGCCGCGGACGCGACGGTGCTGCCGAAGATCACGGGAAACACGGCGTTGTCCGCGACCGCGTGCTTGTTGAGCAAATCATACAGCCCGAGGAAGAAAGCGGCGACGAGGCTGGCGGTGATCCAATCCATGCCGCCGGAGCAGACACCGCGCGGGCGTCGAGGCGCAAGGAAACCCGGCGGTGCCCCGAACGGGCGTGACGGCCACCCGGCCTCTTCAATTGTGCACCGTGAAATTTCTCAGCGGCGCATTGCGGTCGCGCCCGCGCTCCTGCATATATCGGCAACCCCATGAAGTTTACCCCTCGTCCGGCCCTTGGCCTGCTCGCGGGCGTCCTCGCGCTTGCGCCCGGCCGCGCCCAGATTGTCGATACTCCCGACGGCGTCGTCGCCGGCATCCCCGCCAACTATACTGAGGCGCGCACGGGCCAATATACTTTGCCTGACCCGCTGGTGCTCTCCAGCGGTGAACGCGTCACCGACGCGAAGACCTGGTACGAAAAGCGGCGGCCGGAAATCGTGCGCATGATCGAGGAGAATCAATATGGTCGGTGCCCGGCCAAGCCCGCCGGATTGAACTTTTCGGTCGATGAGCGCGCCACGCCCGCGCTCGACGGCAAGGCGTTGCGCCGGCAAATCACAATATACTTCACCGCGGACCACACCGGCCCGAAGATGGAGGTGCTGTTGTATATACCGGCCGGCGCGACGCGGCCGGTGCCGGTGCTGCTGAACGCGAGCTTCACCGCCAACAATCTCACTGTGGCAGATCCGGGCGTGCGCGTGGGCGAGGCGTGGGATCCGAAACAACATAAACGCGTCCCCGCGACCGCGGGCCGCCGGATCGGCGGACTCGACGTCGCGCCGTTCCTCGCGCACGGCTTCGGCGTTGCGACGGTGAACTACGCGGATATCGATCCCGACGCGCCCGGCGCGGTGGCGTCCGGCGTGCGCGGACTCTATATTAAACCCGGCGCGACCGAGCCGGCGCCGGACGAGTGGGGCGCGATCGCCGCTTGGGGCTGGGGCTTGAGTTGCGTGCTGGATTATTTCGAGACGGATTCCGCGGTGGACGCGAAGCGCGTGGCGTTGTTCGGTGTCTCGCGGCTCGGCAAGACGGTGCTGTGGGCAGGCGCGCGCGATACGCGTTTCGCGCTCGTGATTGCGAGCTGCTCGGGCGAGGGCGGCGCCGCGCTCAGCCGGCGCAATTACGGTGAGACGGTCGCGCACCTCGTCGAGAAAACGCGCTACCCGTACCAGTTCGCCGTGAATTATCAAAAGTGGGCCAACCGCGCGAACGAGGCGCCCTTCGATGCGAATCTCATCGTGGCGCTGCTCGCGCCGCGACCGCTGCTGCTCCAGACGGGAAACACCGACAAGTGGTCGGATCCCTATGGCGAATTTCTCGCGGCGAAATCCGCGACGCCCGTATATGAACTGCTCGGCGCGGACGGGATCGCCCCGGCGACGCCGCAGCCGCCCGCCGGAAAACCGCTGCTCAGCACCCTCGGCTTTGTCATCCACGACGGCGGCCACGGCACCGTGCCCGCCGATCAGGCAGTATTTCTGCAATATCTCGACGCCCACCTGAAGCCGTCGTCCTGAGGCCATTCATCGGTGTCGAGCGTATATCTACTGTAGTGATTATGGTATATATTTCGCGTTCGGGCTGGGAACGTCGCCCATCGTCGGCCACGACATATAACGGACAGGTTATAGCCAGAGATTTATATAATATCGGTATATAGATATGAACCTCCCCTTTTTCGCGATGAGCCTCCGTTCCGTCCCGTGCCTCCTGCTCGGCCTGTTGCTGCGTGGTGTCCTGGTTTCCGCGGCTGCGCAGCCCGCCCCCACTGCGACGCCCGGGAATTTCGATCCCGTCCCATCGGCCGGCGCGGCCGCGGCTAATATACCGGCGCGGCCGCGGGTCACCGCGCATTCGCCGCGAGACGACGATGCGGCGTGGACACCGACCACTTTCGCGACAGCGAATCCGCGTTTGCCGACGCTCGTGATCGCGGGCGATTCAACCGCGTCGACGGGCGACCCGGCGCATCGCGGCTGGGGAGCGGTCCTCGTCGACTATTTTGATATAACGAAGATCAACCTCGTGAATGCGGCGATCGGTGGACGCTCGTTTCGCACCTTTTATGGTGAGGGCGCATGGGAAAAGGTCGTCGCAGGATTGAAGCCCGGCGATTACGCCGTGATCGAGTT
The DNA here is from genome assembly GCA_963800005.1 of uncultured Verrucomicrobiae bacterium. Lineage (GTDB taxonomy): Bacteria > Verrucomicrobiota > Verrucomicrobiia > Opitutales > Opitutaceae > CAWCZH01. The sequence goes on along the minus strand of CAWCZH010000006.1, from coordinate 297,315 downwards.
CGGACATAATGACGGCGGCAGCCCGAGCTCCGTCGGCACCCGCGGCGACCTGCCGGGGATTGGCGACGAGACGTTGGAGGTGCCGGGCAAGGACGGTCGCACGGAGGTGGTGCACACGTTCGGCTGGTATGCCCGGCGATTCATCAAGGACGCGCGCGCCAAGGGGGCCACGCCGATTCTTTCGACCACCTCGGTGCGCAATATATGGAAGAACCCGCACGCCAGTTTTCGCGATGCGACAATCACCACGCGCGAGCCGCTATATACTTCAGCCGACGACCACGTCGAGCGTGGCATGGGCGGGATGCTTGGCTGGGCGCGTGAGGTGGCCGACGCGGAGCACGTGCCTTTTCTCGATCACAGCAATATCACCGCCGACCGATATGAGAAACTCGGTCGTGAGCAGGTCGCAAAATTTTTCCCCGCCGATCACACGCACACGAGCACGGACGGTGCTTTGTTGAACGCGGAGACCTTTATTGCCGGCCTGAAAACGCTGCCCTGCGCGCCGGTGATCGCGGCGCTGAACCCGAAAGGCCGGGCGATCGCGCCGTGGACGCCGGCCGCGGACAACAGCACCGCCACCACGGCGAAATGACCCCGCGCCGAAGTATATAGTCGGGCGGCCACACCGCTCGCTTCGAGCTTCTCTCGCCCGGCGTTTCGATCATACTGCGAGCATGCGTCTGCCGTTCCGCTGCGTCGCCGCGTATTTTATATTAGCCACGGTGGGGTTCGGCGTCGACGCGCCGACTTTGCACGGGCGAGTCAAGTCGCTTAAGGTGACCATCCTCTCGACGATGCTCGCCGATCTGCCCGGCGGAAATCTCGTGCTCGGCGAATGGGGATTCGCCGCACTGGTCGAGGCGGACGGTCACCGCATTCTCTTCGACACGGGGTCCCACGAGGAAGTCGTGCTGCGCAACGCGGAGGCGATGAAAATCGATCTCTCGAACGTGCCGGAGGTGGTGCTCAGCCATTCCCACTGGGATCACGTGTCTGGCTTCCTGACGCTGCGTCGCTCGGTCGCGGAGAAAACCCCGGGAGCGCTCGCGCGGACCCATGTGGGCGAGGGTATATTTTATCCGCGACTGTTCCACGGCTCACCCGACAACCCCGCGTTGCTGCTCAAGCCTGAATATGAAAAGACTGGCGGGGTATTTATAATACACGCTCAGCCCGCGGAGATATATCCAGGCATCTGGGTCACGGGGCCCGTCCCCCGGAAATATCCCGAGCATAATTGGAGCAACGACGGCACCGTGATCGTTGGCCCAAAGGGGACGACCCAAGACAACCTGCCCGAGGACATGTCGCTCGTGTTCGACACGGATCAGGGTCTCGTCGTCCTCACCGGTTGCGCGCACGCCGGCATCATCAATATCATCGAGCATGCGCGTAATATAGTTCGGCCGGCGCGCATCCATGCCGTGATCGGCGGCACGCATTTGTTCAACGCGTCCGACGCCACGATGCAATGGACGGGAGACCGGCTCCGGGAATTCGGCGTGGACTACCTGCTCGGCGGTCACTGCACGGGAATCGAAACGGTTTACCGGCTGCGCCACGACCTCGCGCTCGACCGGAGCCACGCGGTCGTCGCCGCGGTGGGATCCCGGTTCGAGCTGGGCCGCGGTATCGAACCCGGTGCCATCGCGCGCTAGTGGCGCATATATTAACCGATATATACTCAGGCCCGGGATCACTTCGGCCGCCGCTGGATTCTTGCGTCGCAGCCGCGGCTGCGCTGGAGTGCGCGCATGAGACGTCGATATTTCTTATATATTCTCCTGGCGGCTGGCGCCCTGTCCACCCTCCCGGCCCGGGCAGCGTCGTCGGTTGCGCCGGTGCTGCACCTCGCCGGCGATTCCACGATGGCCGACAAGCCCACGGACCCGCCGAATCCCGAACACGGTTGGGGCCAGATGTTGCCGAAGTTTTTCCGTGATCCGTCGCGCGTGATCAATCACGCGATGAACGGTCGGAGCACGAAGAGCTTCATCGACGAGGGCCGCTGGCAGGAATTGGTGAACACGCTAAATCCCGGGGACTTCGTGATCATCCAGTTCGGGCACAACGACGAGAAGAAGGAGAACCCCGCGGTATATGCAGACGCCCACGGTGCATACCGGGCGAATCTATTGCGCTTTATTCAAGAAACCCGTCAGCACGGCGCCACGCCCATCCTCGCGACGTCCGTCGTGCGCCGCAAGTTCGATGCGAGCGGCAAACTCGTCGACACGCATGGCGACTACCCCGGAGTCGTGCGCGAGCTCGCCGCGACGGAGAAGGTGCCGCTGCTCGAGTTGGAAAAGCTCACGGCCAAAATGGAGCAGGAGGCGGGTCCGGAAAAATCGAAACTTTTGCACCTCTGGATTCCGGCCAACACCTACGTGCGGCAGCCGAAAGGCTGGCAGGATGACACGCATTATTCCGAACTCGGCGCCACTCAGGTCGCCGCACTGGCAGTCGACGAATTCCGCCGCCTGCGGCTGCCACTCGTCAGCTGGCTGAAATAGTCCCGGACCTGCCCGCGCCGTCTGACACTATATGAAAGTCGGGCGGCGGTCCCGCGACGCCGATGGCACGGCTTCGAAGGGCAGCTCCGATTATCGATGGCTCGATGTATATAGCCATATACGCAGAGATATGCGCGTATATATCGATGGATCGTGGCTGGCCCGAGGCCGCGTCACCGGCGCTCAGGGGCCGGCGGTGCCGCCGACGTAGCTGATCCGCCAGAGCGTGTCGTTGGCGTCATCCGTCACGAGCATTGAGCCATCGTGCGCCACCGTTACGCCCACCGGCCGGCCCCAGACGTGGCTATCATCGATCACGAATCCGGTCAGAAAATCCTCATAGCCGCCCGTCGGCAGGCCGTTCTCGAGGTGCACGCGGATGACCTTGCTGCCGGTGCGCACGGCGCGATTCCACGAGCCATGCAGCGACGCGAACGCATCACCGCGATATTGCACGGGGAACGCCGAGGCGCCCGTCGGATGCAGCGGATAAAACGTCATCTCGAGCGAGGCCGAGTGCGCCTGGATTAATACATCAGGCACGGTTGCTTTGCCCGCGAGATCCGGACGCGCGTTCGGGTGGCGCGGATCCTCGTGGTTGCCCAAGTAGTACCACGGCCATCCATAATACGCGTGCTCGTGCACCCGCGTTATATAGTCCGGCACGAGGTCGTCCCCGAGTGCGTCCCGCTCGTTGGTCGAGGCCCACAGGTCGCCAGTGACGGGATTCACGGCGAGCCCGACGGCGTTGCGGATGCCCGTGGCGAAAACCTTCATCGGCTCATGGCCGGTCGGATCGGTCACGACGACATCCGCGCGGTTCGCCTCGGAGCCCCAGGTCGCACCGAGCCCGTGCTCCGCTTCCCAGGTGGCAATTTCCGTCGGCGGTTTCTTGGCCATGCCCTCGGCGACGTTCGAGCCGGAGCCGATCGATATATACAGCCGGCGACCATCGAGCGAGAACGCGACGTCGCGCGTGGTGTGTCCCCCGGTCGTGTCGGAAAGTTTCGGCACAATGACCTCGGCCGGGCCGCGCGCCTTGAGGTCGCCGCTGCGATACGGGAAGCGCACCACCGAGTTCCGATTGCCTATATAGATCCATTCCGGCTCGCCGGTGAGCGGGTAAAACGCGATGCCGAACGGGCCGCTGACGTCCTTCGTATATATCGTGTTCGAGACCGGCGCGTCCGCGCCATCGGCCAGGTGCAGCACGCGGATCTGGTTACGACTCGTTTCCGCAATGAATATATCTCCATTCGGCGCGGCGCGCAGCAGGCGCGGACCGGCGAGACCCGAGAGAAACAACTGCACCTTAAAACCAGCAGGCACGGAGAGATGAGCGCCTTCCGGACGATCCTCCATGTGCGGGCTGTTGCCGGCGGACGGGGTAGCGCCGGGGGCGGGCAACGATGCGACCTCGATCATGTGGCGCGTGCCGGGAGAATCGCTGCGCCAGTCTCCGTTCGAGCTGGGAGCCGTCGACCGCGCCGAAGCTGCCGCCGCGCCGCTTGCCGGCGCTCGCGCGGATGACGTGCCCGACGCGGGGGCGTGCAGCGTCGCGAGATACGCGATCACATCGCGCCTCGCGGTCGCGTCGGGTAGGGCCACCACCATAATCGTCCCGGGCACGACCGCCGTCGGGTTCGCCAGAAATGTATCGAGCGTTGCGGCGTCCCAGTTGAGGTGAGAGGCCTGCAGCGCTTTCGTATATCCGAAATTTGTCAACGAAGCCGCTGGCCGCCCGAACACGCCGGCGAGCGACGGTCCTTGCCCGACCGGCGGCTGGCCGTTTTCGCCGGTGGCATGGCAGAGCGCACAGCTCTGCTGGAACAACACTTTGCCATGCGCCGCGTCACCGCTCGGATCCGCGGCTGAGGCGAGCGGGCTGCCCGCAGCGGCAGCCAGACCAAACAAAACGGCAAACGTGGCAGGCGCGGGGCGGACAAAGGGACGGAAGGGATGCATCGCGGTACTAGACCTCAAATGCTTCAGGACGTTGGCAACCAAATACAGTCAACCGTCGCGTCCGCCGGCGTTTCGCTGTCGAAGGTGCTGGAACCCCTCATCTGAGGGGTTGCGACCCCGCGTTATTTCTTGGCGGGCTTCGGTGCCGGCGCGGCTTTCTTCGGCTGCGCCGCACGGAGCTGGTTCTGGTGAAAGCGCAGGTTGGCCTTCTGGTCCTTCTTCGTCGGCATGTATTTGGCTCCCATGCCGACAAAGCGATATATTATCGGGGCCCGCGCAACCAGAATCGGGCGGCCGCTCGAGCGGTCGCCGGCGCCGCGCCCGATCGCGAGGCGACGTCGGCGTTGACCACACTGTGGCCGAGGATTCCGCGTTGTTTAATATAGGACGCTCGTCGGCGCGGAGCAGCATCAATATATATATAGCCATGTATGTATCTGGCATGGATCCAACCGCTGGGGGCGTGCAATATATCGCTGCAACGGTGTGACCGTCGCTCTGCGTCGTCTGCCGGCGGGACGGCTGCGAGAGGGCGACCGTCCTGCCCGGATCGCTTCGTCTCCCTCGTCCGCTCGCGAGTTGCGTTGCCGGGCGCTCGCGAATCCACAAGCTGCGGCCATGCCCCGAATCCCCACGGTCTCCGCTGTGCTCTCCCTATATAGTGTCGGTATCGCGGGCGTCGTCGCCGCCAGCGCGCCTCCGGTCGCGCCCGCGCCGGAAACGCTCACCGAGGTCTGGTCACCGGTGCCGCCGCTCGTGCGCGCGACGCCCGGCGCGGTTCCGTCCGACGCCATCGTCCTGTTCAATGGCACCAGCCTCGACGCGTGGGAACCCGCCACGCCGACGGGCCGGACGTGGCGCATCGAGGACGGCGCGCTGGTGATTCCACCGGGAAGACCCGGCGACTTGCGTACGAAGCGGGCGTTCGGGGACGTCCAGCTTCATCTCGAATGGCGCGCGCCGGCGCAGGTGAAGGGCGAGGGCCAGGGCCGCGGGAACAGCGGCGTTTTCTTCATGGGCCTATATGAACTACAGGTGCTCGACTCCTACGACAACCCGACCTATGTGAATGGCCAGGCGGGCTCAGTATATAAGGAGCACGCGCCGCTCGTGAACGCTTCGGCCGCCCCAGGTGTGTGGCAAAGCTACGACGTCGTTTTCCTGGCGCCGCGCTTCGATCGCAGCGGCCGCCTGGTGAAGCCGGCGCGGCTGACGGCCTTTCAAAACGGCGTGCTCATCCAATATGATGTCGCGCTGACGGGACCGACGCCGAACGGGCCGAGTTTCCATCAGCCGAAACTGCCCGAGTATAGAGCACACGCGGACAAGCTGCCCCTGCAGTTGCAGGACCACGGGAATCCCGTGGCTTTTCGCAATATGTGGATCCGCGAGCTGGCGCCGCTCCCCGCGGGAGCGGCGCCGCAATAGCAAACCGGCCCCGCCGCGGTGCGGGGCGCGGCGCTTCCTTAGAAGCGGGCGGAGATGCTGAAACGATACGTGCGCGGCGCCTGGTCGCGCGTCACGAGATACGGGTCGTTGTCGATATTGGTCACCATGACGTCGACATCATAGTTCTTCCAACGATAGCCTGCACCGGCATCGATGTTCTTCTGGCTATGCGGAACATATACGACCTTCGCGCCCGTGGCCAAGGTGACCTGGCCGGAGAACGGCCCGATGCCATTGACGCCGGCCTTGAGATAAAAGCTCTGCGCCTTCGTCTCAAACAGGACGTATTTCGCGAAGATATTATAATTCCAGATCGGCGCATATTGCAGCGGCACGAGGTCGCCGGGGTTGCCGGGGTCGGCCGAGTTCTGCTGGCTCGTATACATCCGGGTATAGTTCGCAATGAGGCTGAGACGCTCCGTGATCGAGCCATAGGTGCTGAACTCGAAGCCGTGTGACTCGGCGCCTTGCAGCACGGTCTGCGTGCCGAAGGAGACGTTCTGCCCCTGCGAGACGGTCGTGCCGAGCAGGTTCACCACGCTGCCCGTGCGGAGGATTTCCCAATGGTCGGCGGCGAAGCTGAGGCGGCCATTGAACAATTCTCCCTTCAGTCCGAATTCATAGAGCTTCGTGCTCGGCGACACGGTGAAGAAGTCGTTCAGCCGCGGATCGCCGGCGAGCAGGCCGTTATATTGCGCATAGGTGGTCGCCGGGTCGTTCTGCAGGCTCTCCACCGCGTACGCCGCAAGCTGGCGCGTGAATTTATAGGTCAGACCGAACCGATACGACGTCAGCTGCGTGTTGCTCGTCGCCGTCTGCAAATTCGTCAGCAGGTTGTCGGTCTCACTGTGATCATGGTCGCGGCGCACGCTGCCATTGAGGATCAGCCGGTCCTGGAAGAAACCCAGGTCCTCCTCGGCGTACGCGCCAAAGTTGATCGGGTTCGCGATGGTATAGGCGGAGCGCAAGGCATTCACCGTCCGACCATTGAAAAACGATATATCATCCCCGGCAGCGGCGAGCGCGACAATATTGACCGTGTTGAATGGCGCAATGGGAACGCCCGCAAACGTCTGGGTTCGCGTGGTTGAATCCCGGTAATTATATCCCACCAGCGTGGACGTGTTCACGAACTTCCAGTTGAAGCTCGCGATCAGATCGCCCTGCACGGTCACGTTTTGATATTGGGAGATCGAGCCCGTGTAGCCCGCGTTGATCACCGTAACGCTGTTGTTCTCCGCGGTGAAGGATTGCGTGTCGATCGAGTTGTAGCGCCAGTTGACCACCTGGCGGTAGGATATATGCGGCGTGATTTCCTGCGTCACGAAGAGCGTGCTGCTCATCACTTTTTCCCACGCGTCCGAGCCTGGCCCGTTGATGCTGAAGTTATAGGGCAGGTGCAGCGCGGTGATCGGATCCGTCGGAGTGTTGAACTGCGGGAAGAGCGTGCGGAGCGTATATGGGTAATCGGCGAAACCGTGACCCTCCTCGCGCGACGGCGTCTCGTCCTTCAGCACTTCGTTCGTCAACACCACCACGGTCTTCTGCGTCGGCTTCCACAGGAACGACGGATATAGCGAGGTGATCGCCGAGTGGGTGAACTTGATATAGTCCTCCGAGCGCTGCCACGCGCCGGCGATCCGGACCGCGAACGTGTGGTTGGAATCCGCCACGTAGTTCGCGTCGACCTCGCCGCGATTATAGCTGTCGTTGAAGTCGTCCGTGCCGGTTATATACTTGAGGCTCGCAAAATTCAGCCCGAGATCCGGCTTCTTCAATATATAGTTGAAGAGCCCCGTGCCGCCCGCGCGGCCCTGAACGGCCGAGGGCGGGCCCTTCACGATCTCGAGTCGATCGTAGCCGACGAGGTCGCGTTTGTACGGCTGCGCGCCAACGAGCACGCCATCGACCGCGATCGAGCTCGCGGTCTGGAACCCCCGGAGGTTGATCTGGTCGCCGCCGCCCGCGTTGCGGTTGCGGACATACGCGTTGCCGACGTACTTGAACGATTGGTCGAATGACGTGGCATCGGTGTCGCGCCAGAACGCACTCGTGACGATGTCGACCGTCTGCGGTATATCAATCAGCGGCGTGTTCGTGCGCGTCGCCGTCGACGAGCTGGAAACCTTATATCCATTGCTGTCGCCGGACGCGGTGACGTCGAACGGCTGCATCTTGACGGCGGCATCGCTGGACGCATCCGTCTGGGCGCGCGCGCCCGGGGCGGCGAAGAGGAGAATCGGGAGGGCCCACGCCGTCAGGCGGCGGGCAGTTTTGGGGACGCGAAAGACCGGCAGGAGTTTGTACTGCATGAGGACTTGGTGCACAGGGTTGAGAGGCGATTGCCTCGAATGCGATTTCCGGCCGACGGTTTGGGCCGGCCAGAAAAACGCGGGGTTGCTCAATCGATGTAGCATCAAAACCGCTCGTCAATCATAAATCGGAAATCGGATGGTGCGTTTCTACTTGCGGTCGCGCGGGACGGTTCGACGCCCACCCTAGGCTCGCAATTTCGCCGGCTCCGGCGCGCTCGGCGGTAAGTGGTCATTCGGTCCGCTGACGTGCCAGCGAGTTATACGATTACGCGACCGGCCCGCTCGAACGCCAAAACGCGCCGCGGACGCGACGCTGCGCGGACTCGTCGCCGGGCTCGCCGAAAAACCCACCGCACTCCGCGGGGCGGCTCCGGCTCCCGCCCTGTCGCCGTCGCCGGCCAACGCGCCGGGCCGCAGCGGGAAGTGAGTCGCCGGGTTATATGGAGCAGTGTATAGCCTCATATAGCTATATGCTGCTATATATACCGGCGCTATTCCGTCGCGGCGGGAGGCACGGCCGCGGCGCCCTTCGGCAGCGCGACGTGATAGAAGAACCCGTCCTCCGCGCCGGTGAGCAGCGACGGCTTCCGGTCGGGGCCCCAATGGACAATCGTCGGCGAGGTCGAGTGACCGGCGAGGCGTTGGTCCGAGATGGGCCCCTCGTCGCGGAACACCCAATATCCCTCCGCATTGCGGCCGAGTCCGCGCAGGAAGTTTATATTGACGCTGTTCACGAGCAGGTGACGCGGTTCGTTTCCGACGGGCTCGGTAAAGCAGAACGTGCGACGGCCGCTCGCGCCGCCATGCGTGGCGTTGAGCCGGAGCGGTCCCGATTTCTTATTCAGCGGCCGGCCCGATTGATCATATTCGGAAACACCGTCGCCCCAGAATACGCGCTTGCCGGGCAACAGCTCGAGCTTGCCATCCGCCCGGCGCCGCCGCTCGAACAACGCGAGGTAGCCTTCCTGGTCGAGCGTGACCAGGTCCATCAGACCGTCGCCGTTCCAGTCGATCGCGCACGGCATCGTGCGCCATTGCGTGACGAGTTCGCGGCCTTTCGGGGACCACCAGTTCCACGCGGGCTTCGGCGTCGGCCCCTCCCACGCCACCTCGATGGGCTCGGCGGGTGCGAAACGCGGCGCGGTCCGCGTCCCGATGTTGCGGTACCAGCAAACTTTTCCCCAGACGTCATTGCATATAATATCCGCGAGACCATCGCCGTCCCAATCCGCGACCGAGACGCTGGTATATCCCCACTTCGCCTCGCTCGGCCCTTGGCAGTCGCCGTTATATCCCGCCTGGATGCGGATGATATCCGAGCCGCCCGCCAAGTATACAGGAGGAGCCCAGCGCGGCGGACTGCCGCCGAGATTCTTGATCAATCCGATATATCCGGCGCTGTTGCCGACGATGAGGTCCTCGTTGCCATCGCCGTCTATATCAAATGCCCACGGCGCGGAGAGCGCGCCGAACTTCACTTCGTCGGCATGCTGGCGAAAATAACGGGGCGGCAAGAATTGCGGCATGCCATCCACGATGCGTCCCGTGTTTTCCACCATCGCCACGCGGCCATCCTCATCGCCGACGATCAGGTCGAGATTCCCGGAGCCGCGGAAATCGCACGCCGCCGGCGCGATCATACAGAGGTCCATGGCTATATCTGCGCCTCCGATCTTCAGGCGGCGCCCCGGGGCATAACGCGGCTCTGTGCGCGTGCCGATGTTCTCGAAAAACGTGAACCCATCGAGAAACTCGCCGCAGATCAGGTCGAGTTTTCCCGTTTTGCGGAAATCGCCGAAACACGGGCACGGACGCCCATATACATCGATCGGTGCGCCGCCGGCCATCAGGCGCTCCGCCGGCGCGTAGACCGGCGCCTCGTTCGTGCCGGTGTTGCGCAAAAGATATATCCAGCCGCGCAACGGGCCGTATTTCCATTTCCCCTGCGCGTCGAACGCCGACGAGTCGACGCCCTGAAACGCACCGTCCCAATTATATTCCGACCAGTCATCGATCCCGACGATCAGGTCGAGCACCTCGCGGCCATTATAATCTATATAGTGCCACTGGCTCGTCCGGATCGCGCCGTTCCAATGCACGGCGTTGCCCGTGGTGTTCGGCTTGATTTCCTGCGCGGACGGAGCGGGGATTTTCTGCGGGTGTGCGAAGGCAGATTTGAGAAAGTCGGGATAGACTTGGCCTGCGGTGAGCACCACCGGTTTGCCGTCGACCCAGGAAACGCGCGGCGAATCCACCGCGGGACCGAGGCGCACGCCCGGCTTGAAAATCGGCAGGCGCGTCTGCGGGTCGAAGTCCCCCGTGTTCTCGAAGAAATATACTCCGTTATAGGGCGTGCCGGAGCTCGTCATGATGAGGTCCATGCGGCCGTCACCATTATAGTCCATCGGCATGGGCCAGCCCCAGAGGCCGACGCCAAGGTCCGCGAGCTGTCCCGGTTCATTATAGCGAATGCGTTGGAGTTGCGTGGCGCGCATGGCGTCGGTCACGGCATCCGGCGCGATCGCGCCCGCCTCGGCCCCGGCGGTGGCAGCCCGCGGCGCGGCGGCCTGCGCCGACCGGCCCAAAGTATATAGTCCGAGAGCTGCGCCGGACGTGGATAGAAAAGTGCGTCGATTCATGGGGTGCAGGGTAGGGGTAACTCGCGGCGTCACCATTCGCCGCGTCGGCCAAAAAGCGCCTTGGTGCGCGCGCCGAATTGTTCGGCGGCCTTTTGTAATTCGGTCAGTGTTTGCGGGACCGTGCGACCGCTGGAGTCGCGCCCGGCGACGATCACTGTTTCACATTCCGCATCATCGAGACGACGGGCCGCCTCGACCAAGCCGTCCTCGGCATCCGCGGGGATGAGGATGAAGCCGTGCTTGTCGGCGTGGATGAGCTGGCCCGGCTTCACTTTCACCCCAAAGACCTCGACCTCCTCGCCCCACGAAATGGGCCAGCAGTGGGCGTGGCTGACGGCGAGGCGTCGAGCGAGGGCCTTGAAGCCCGCATTTTTCATCTCATCGAGATCGCGCACGGCGCCGTCCGTAATCGTGCCCACGCAGCCGAGCGTGCGCGCGTGATTGGCGCCGACTTCACCCCAGATCGAGCCGTAGCAGGCCGGGCGGTCAGCATCGCGAACAACGACGATTTTCGGGCCGGGCATGGAGGCAAGGTACTCGCGGTAGAGCCGGAAGTTATCCGGGTGGTCGCGTTTCGCCGCGGGGTCCGAGCCGGAAATCACCACGGTCATGGCGCGGCCCATCATGGGCCCCATCTCCGGGGAGAAGTCGCGCGTCTCCTCGAGGTTGACGATGGCGAGCGGGTCGCTGTGGCTCAACTGCTCGATCGCATTTGCGATGGTCGGAGTGTTCCAGCGTTTCAGCTTCAGGAAGTCGGCGTGACTGAGGGGCATGAGTATATAGGTATATATGGCGCCGGGGGCAACGGCGGGGCGCTGGCGGGAGGGATCAGTCGGGCGGGGTGCAGGGGATGACGCCCCCGCGGGGCCGCACCCTGAAGCAGGGCGCGCCGGCCGCGAGGGCTTCGCAGGGAAGACGGAGCAGAAAGGGGAATCTGCTACAAGGTTATAGCAATCGGGGTTTTTTTCCGGAAGCGAGGAAAAACATTCGCCGACAAATTCCGAGCCGGCCCGCTACGGGCGCGAGTGCCCCGTTGACTCACGCAGGACAGGCGTGACTGGGACCTCGACCACAAGCTCGTCCGGCGGCGTGCCATCCACGAGACTGAGAAGTAGATGCACCGCGGCGTGGTTCTGCGCCTCCTCGGAAAATTCAAACGACGTCAGCGGCGGGTCTATATAGTCACAGGCGGGATTGTCCCCCACGCCGATGATTGCTATATCTTCCGGGATCCGCCGGCCGTTGCGCTTGATCGCCAGATACGCACCGATCGCCAGGCCATCAGTCACGGCAAACACGCCGTCACAATCGGGATTAAAACCGAGGAAGCGCCGCATCGCCTCATAACCCCCGCGCTCCTCGAGCGTGTCGCACGTGATCATCGCCGGCGGCAGACCGACGAGCTGTTCCGCCGCAGTGACGAACGCCGACAGCCGGCTCCGCGTCGCCTGCGTCAACGTCGCCGGCTGCAACACCGCGAGCTTCCGGCGCCCCGCCTTGATCAGGATTTCGCACGCCTGTCGCCCCATGGTATCCAGCTTCAACGACACGCCCGCATAGCCCGGAATGCGCCGGCCCAGCAACACGACCGGGAATGGCAGCCGCGTCGTAGCGAGAAACTGGTCATCGAGGTCGACCGTGTTCGTGATGATCGCGCCATTGCAGCGGTGGCCGACCGTCAGGCCGGGCAGCGACTTCAGCTCCCCGGCGTGAAACATTTCTATATTGACGCTATATACAGACGTCGACGACCGCCGCCGCCGCGCGATCGCGCTTTCGAGTGCCCGCAGCGCCTGCGTCACGAGGAACACCGGCGCCTCGTACGAGGTGAGGATCGAGAGCACGACGTGCTTCGTGCCGGACGCCTTGGCCCGCAGGCTGCGCGCCGTGACGTTCGGTATATAGTGCAGCCGGCGCGCCGCGCTCTGGATGCGCTCCACGGTGTGCGCGGAGATGCGGCGCTTCACATGCTGGCCGCTCATCACCGCCGAAACCGCCGAGGGAGAAAGCCCCGTTTCGCGGGCAATATCCTGCACGGTGACAACCGGGTGATTGGGCGGGCGCGGCATCGTTGGGCGAAAAAGGACCGCGCAACGCCCGGGCCGCGGCCGGACGCGAGCAGTCGCGCACCTCACCGTGAACGCCAAACCGCCCCGCATGGCAAGCCCGCCGTCCGGGCGCGACACCGGCCCGACGGCTCGACGGGGCACCTGCGCCCGAATGCGATATGTGGCGCGCGTTCTTCTGTCCCCGCCCGCCGGACGATATATCATCTCCTGCGGGTGGCTGACGGGGGTGGGCGGGGTCGAGCTCTGGAGGCGGGCTGCGCGGCGAACGGCCGCAATATATATCCGGTAGTCCTACAGAGAGATGTAGGTAAACAGATTGATATTGCCGTTGACGGGATCTCTATCGGCGGCTGCTCAGGCCCCGGGATCCGCGCACCTCTGATGTATATAGCGCGCCGCGCCTATTTTTCGTGGTAAAACACCAGCGCCGATCCGGGCTGGTCTGCAATGTCCACCGTCAGAAACGCGAGCTCACGACCCGACATCCGGCGCGGGACGCCGGGATCCAGGCTGGTTTTGGTTTCGACGACGTACGTGGCGGCTGGATGGATGTCGTGCAACTGCAGCTTCTGCCGCTCGAGGCCGCACCCGCTCCGGCGCAGCGCGATCACCACTCCGCTCTTCTGGTCCGGCCGATGCCACTGCCAGGCCACGGCGGCCGCGGGGCTTTGAGTATATTGCGAAAGCGGGTGGAAGTCGCCCGAGATATAGGGTTGGACGCGTTTATATTCGGCGAGGACCCGCCGGATGTTCTCGGCCCACGCGGCATCCTTGCCGGCTGCCTGTCCGAGACCCAAAACGAGGGCCGCGCTGTAGCCGCTTCGAAGTATATAGATCTGGCGCGCATCGAATGGGTCCGGTGGCGTGGGCGACTCATCAAAGGGCCCGGGCGTCGTCCATGGCACCGCGCCGTTCAGCGGCACCCATGGCGCCAGACCCTGGGTTTGCGTCTGGCTCGTGATGTCCCCATCCGGCGGGCCAGCGCGGTCGCTGCGCCAAAGCGCGACGCTGCGGCGCAGCATCTCGATGTCGAGCCGCTGTCCGCCACTCGCGCAATTGTCGATTCGGAGCCCGGGGCGCCGGGCTTTCAACTCGTCGAGAAAAGTATATAGGCTTTCTATATATTGGATCTCGGTCATGCCCACGCGATCAGGCGTGTCGCCGCCCGCGAAGGTTCGCTCCGGGTCCAGGTTGAAATCCTGCCGGTACCAGTCCACGTCGTCTTCCGAGAGGATTTTAGCGACGAGGTCGGTGATCCCGCGGCGAGCCGTCGGGTCACCGAGCTTGATCACTTCCGAGCCAGGATTATTCGCGCGTGGCGGTGTATAGAACCATTCCGGGTGCTCGCGCGCCAGGATCGTGCCGGGGTCCGCCTCCTCGGGTTCGAACCACAACAGGAACTTGAGGCCGGCCGCGTGCGCGGCGTCCGCGATCGGGCGCAGCCCATTCGGATAGTTCGCCGGATTGGGAACCCACGAGCCGCGCGCCCGCCAGAACGGATGCGGGTCCGTCTCCAGGTGCCCCTCGCAGTTGCCGTACCAGCCGGCGTCGACCCAGAACACGTCGAACGGCAAATGCTCCCGGCGGATCAACTCGATTTGTGCCAGCTTGTGGTCCGCTCGGTCTGCACCCCACGTAGCATAGGCAATCGGGCCCCTGACTGGATGACCGTTTTCCTGCGGTGTATATTGCTGAAGTATATATTGCCGCCATCGGTTCTGGCCCGCGTTCCAGTCTTCTCCACTCCATTTCATGAGCACGATGCGCGGCGTGCGGATCTTCTCGCCCGGATGAAGCACGAGATGCGTCTTCGTCATGCCCGCCTGCACGCGGATTGAGCCGCCTTTTTCCGCGGCCGTAAACGACGCCCGCCAATGCCCCGTCCAGCCAATTGCCCCAATCACGCCGCCGTGGTCGGTTTCCAAATTGAAAAACGGCAGGCTTCCCTGCGATGAGCGGCCGCCGGTGGATTCGAAGCTCACCGTCTTCCCGGGCGCCAAGACGTCGGTCAGCGGCGCAAAATCGTCAGGCTGCGCCTTGCTGCCGCGCGCGTGATGCACCGTGCCGGCTCCCGTGCTGGCGAAGGTGGCGTCCAGCGGCTCGATCGCCTCCAGTAGCGGCGTGTCGCGGTCGCCTTGGTTCTCGAATTCGAGCACCCAGTCCAGCGCCCCGGCCGCGTCGTTCACCGCGAGCGTCGCGACGATCCGGAGATGCGTCACAGGATCGATGAACACGATTTCAGTGGGGGAACTTCCCGCTGTCCGCCCCACCGCGTCGCGCCCCGGCACCCGCCAGCTCGCCAGAAATTCCCCCGACGCCCTCCCATTGTATATAAAAGAAAACGGCGGCTGGCCTCCCGGCCAGAGCGCCTCGGGGCTCAGCGCCGCCGGCGGAATCGGCGCGGTCTGCGCCACGGCCCGGCCGCCCAGAAAACCGGCGACCACCGGAAGTATATATCGCAAAATAGCCGACCACCGGAAAGAGCGACGGTCTGGCTGGCCGTGGGCAAGCCGCGGCGCCCAGTTTGCGGCGGAATCGCGATCCTTACGGGCGTTCACGGCTGGCAACGCCTCCGCCACTTCTGCGGAGGGCACCGATTCATATATTCCGCCTCGGCCGCAGGCGGGCAGCCAAGCACAGGCACGACAAGTATATAGCCGAAAACCGCATCGTATTCCGGTGATGGCCCTGATGGCATGCGCGCCGCGGCGGCCCAGCAAACGAAAGTCACCGGCCCTAACTTTGAGCCAGTGGTCAGACGCGGCTCGCTCGAACGCGGCTCAGTCGACGTCAGAACGTCCACTCGCTCCAGATGGCGAGTCGGCCACCGGGGCGACAACGCACCGAAAAACAGATATGATGACTAACGAGTCTGGCAGCGCCGCGGCGACGTTTTCAATCGAGCGGCGGGTTTATGCAACGCGTGTGGCGGGGGAGACGCAGCCTTGCTTCCAAACGCGGCAGCTGACTATATTGCGGGAGTCATGGCCCGAGTTCACCAGCACCCCGTGCACGTTGAGTTCGGTGACTGCGATCCGGCGCAGATCGCGTATTTCCCGAATTTTTTTCGCTGGTTCGATGACTCGACGCAGCATTTTTTTGCCGGTGCGGGGGTCCCGTCCTGGCGGGAGCTCGAGCGGACTCGGGGTATCATCGGCACGCCAGTGGTCAACGTGAACTGTCGGTTTGTCGCGCCAACCACCTATGGCGACGCGTTGACAGTATATACTTCGATCGCCGAGTGGCGAGAGCGCAGCTTTCGGATGGCGCACGAGTTGCGGCGTGGTGGGGAGCTGCTCGCCGAATGCGAGGAGATCCGCGTGTTCGCGGCGCGTGATCCCGACAATGCGGCGCGGATCCGCGCCGTCCCCGTGCCGCCCGATTTGCGGGCGCTCTGCGAATGAACACAGCGCGAGCGCCTTGCTGCCCGGGCATTGCCTACGATCGAAAATCTCCAACCATCTCTCGACCCCCCGATGCCCAACACCCTGCTTTCCCGCCCGAAACCCAAAACCCCCGCCTCGACTGCGGCGCCTCTTCACCACGAAAAACTGCTCGCGCTCGTCGGCTATAATTGCCGCCGCGCCTCGATCCACATGCTGCGCGTCTTCAGCCGCCGGATGGCGCCGCTTAAGCTCAAGCCCGTCGACCATTCCGTGCTGATTCTCATTCAGTCGAATCCGAAGATCACTCAGAAACGCCTCGCGTGCGCGCTTGCGATCGATCCGCCTAACATGGCCACGCTCCTCGACCGCCTCGAATCACGCCGCCTGCTGCACCGCGAGCGGAATCCCGCGGACGGCCGCTCACAATTTCTCAGCCTCACCCCCGCCGGCTCGCGGCTCGTCACGCGCGCCGAGGAAATCGTCAATCAGCTGGAACTCGACGCGACCGCCGCGCTAACCGACGCCGACCGGCGCGAGCTCAACCGGCTGCTGCAGAAGATATTTGTCGATTGAACCGCGGGCGGTGACGCCCGGGCGCGGCCCGCCGAAGTTTAGTAATATAATGGGCGCGGTCCGCTCGGGTTGACGGCCGCTGTTACGCCGTCCCGCGTGGAGCGGTTGCGCAATGCACTTATATAGCAGGGCTCCGCCTTTTCCTTATATACAGTCAATAAGCGCGTTCTTGAGGGGGAGAGCCGCCGCCAAGCGGCATTCCCGTCGGGAAAGGCGCCGGCCCGACTTCCGGGTGGGGCGCTGGGCGGCTCAGAGTGCCGCGAGCAGGTCCACGATCGTCGTGCCGAGATGGAGCGAGCGCGTCAGCCGGCCTTCCTTGTTATATATATACGACGACGGTGTGCGGATCGAGCCGAAGCAGCGCAGGATGTCGGCGTCGTCCGCGTGCGCGATGCGGACGTTCGGCATTTCGTCGAGCCCATGCTGGGCGGCGAAAGCGCGGCTGTCCTCGAGGGGAGCGGACGATACGAAATATATATGATACGCGCGGAGCGCCGCCGAGTGGGCGTGGATGGCCTCCGCCTCTTCCTGGCAATGCCGGCACGCGGGCTGGAAAATCACAAGCAGTGCCGGGGCGCGTAGCGCGCCCGCCGGGAGGCGCGTGCCGTCGGCCAGCACCAGCGGCAGCGCCGGCGAAGCGCTCCCCGGGACATCGGCGGGCGCGACGGGAGGCGCGGTGTCGCCCGGATTGTCGGCATGCTCCACCGCTGCAGTCGACCGTGCGGGAGTCGACGCGGTAATTCCAAGCAGCACCGCGAGAACGGCGACGGTGGCGAAGTGGGGCGGGCGGCGCATGGTGCGGAGGCGGTGTGGCGATTCGAGACACGAAGAACCCCCGGCCAGGTCAAGCCCGCTGCCGCCACCGTGAAGGCCAGCGCTGAAGAATGGTTATAAACAGGCGTTTTCAGCGAAAAACGTGGGTGCCTGGCTAAAAGGATTTAGCGTCTCGCCGCGCGCCTGTTTCACGCGGCAAGTAAACTTTTCGCCGCTGCCGCGATTTTTTCTTTGTCTCCGATAAAACGTTTTTGCTTATTAGCCATTTTCCCGTCCCACCGCGTATATGAAATCCAGCAACTCACCTCTTCCGACCCAGGGCGTGCTCGCCGCGCTCTGGCTGCCGACCGATGCGTCGGGGCGGCTGCTTCGGGCCGAGCTCGCGCGCAATATAGAATTTCTCAAGGCCCACGGAGTTTATGGAATTCTCGCGCTCGGGAGCACGGGTGAGTTTCCGCATTTCGACCTGAAACAGCGCCAGGAGGTGCTGGCCACGGTCGCGGAGCTCGCAGCACCGCTGCCGGTGATCGCGAATATCAGCGACCTGCGTCCGGGTGTCGTGGCCGAGCTCGGCCGATTCGCACGGCAGCTCGGGCTTCCCGCGGTGGCGATCATGGGACCGGGCTTTTTTCCGTCGACCCAGGACGACCTGCTCGCGCACTTCCTATATGCAGCCGACCAGTCCGGCCTGCCGACGTTTCTATATAACTTTCCGGAACTCGTCGGCACTCGTATCGGGCCCGCGACCGTGGCGGCATTCGCCGAGCGCGCGCCGATGGCAGGAATCAAGCAGAGCGGGGGCGAGTTCGCGTATCACCGCGAGCTGATCGCGCTCGGGCAGGAAAAAAAGTTCGTCGTGTTTTCCGGCGCGGACATCCGGCTGCCGGAGGTGTTCAGCTTGGGCGCGAGCGGTTGCATCGGCGGGCTCGTCAATATAGCGCCGGAGCTGATGGTGCATCTCTATCGCGTGTGCAAAACGGGAGCGCCGGGTGACATCGCTCCCGCGTTCGAGCGGTTGCAGATTATCGGCCGCACGATCGACCGCCTCACGTTTCCGCTGAACGTGGCGGCCGGCATGGAGGCCCGCGGCCTGGCGACGGGCGCCCCGAAGGCGCTCGTGTCGCCCCGCAGCCAGCAACTCTATACCGAGATTGTCGCGGAGCTCCGGCCACTCTTCCAGGAATGGGGCCTCACCGCTCCGAAGTGAGCCGCACGACGCGGCTCGGCGTATCCAATTTGTGAATACAACCTCGCGTCGGCTCGCCCTGCTCTCGTGTGCGCTGGGAGCTGTCGTGGGTTCGGTGCGCCCGGCTGCAGCTGACGCCACCAGCGCGCCATTCGCGGTGCGCAAGGTGCGGGTGTTCGACGGGCGCAATGTACTCGGGCACGAGACGGTCTTGGTGCGGCAGGGAAAAATTGCCGCGATGGCGGCCGATGATTCCATCGTTCCGGCGGCCACCGAGGTGATCGACCGAGCGGAGAGGACGCAGATGAAATTGACGCTGGAAAGCGAGCCGTTGAAGGATGGCTATGCGTACCCCGCCGTCATCCAGACCCGCGACGGCTTGATTCATATTACCTACACCTGGGACCGGAAAAAAATTAAGCACGTCGTGCTCGATCCCGCGAAATTGTGACATTTCATATAAGTGCCATGGCCCCGGCCGCCCGATGAAAAGCCGTCACTATAAATGGGCGGTGGTGGCCATGCTGTGGCTGGTCTGCCTGTTCAACTATGCGGACCGCCAGGCGTTTTCCGCGGTTTTTCCGAAGCTCAAGGAGGAATTCAAATTTGACCCCGTGCAGCTCGGGTTGCTCGGATCCGCGTTTGCGTGGGTGTATGCTTTTGGTGCGCCGTTCGCCGGCTGGATTTGCGATCGGATCCCGCGCAAGCACCTGATTCTCGGCGGGTGTCTTTTCTGGAGCGCGATCACCATGCTCACGGGCTGGTGCGGCAAGTTCTGGCAGTTCGCCACCGTGCGCGCGCTCACGGGAGTGGGAGAGACGTTCTATTTTCCCTCGGCGATGTCGCTGCTGAGCGATTATCACGACCGCCGTTCGCGCTCGCTGGCGTTCTCGCTGCACCAGTCGGGAGTATATATCGGGACGATCGGCGGCAGCTGGGCGGGTGCGTTGTTCGCGGAATATTGGGGCTGGCGTTCCGGGTTTTGGTTTTTCGGCGCCGTCGGGATCACGCTCGCGCTCGTGCTATATCGTTTCCTGCGCGAACCGCCGCGCGGCGAGGCGGACGCTGTCCTGGACGCGACGGATTCGCATGGCGTCGTGCTGCCGGGAATGGAAGCGCCGCTGGGCGTGGCGGAAACGCTGCAGCGCATCTTTGCCAAGCCGACGGCGGTTTTGCTCATGCTCGTTTTTCTCGGTGCGAACTTCGTCGCGACGATATTTCTCACGTGGACGCCTACCTTCCTGGTCGACAAGTTTCACCTCAAGCTCAGCTCCGCGGGATTTTCGGGGAGTGTCTTTATTAATCTTGCGAGTGCCGTGAGCGTGCCGCTCGGCGGTATGCTGGCGGATCGGCTGGCCCGGCGGTTTCCGGGTGGCCGCGTGTTCGTGCAGGCCGTGGGGCTGACGGTGGGCGCGACGTTCGTCGCGATTGTCGGGCTGACCTCGAACGTTACCACACTCCTCGTGGCGATGACCATCTTCGGGCTCTGCAAGGGGCTATATGATTCCAATATATTCGCATCGCTATATGATGTGATCGAGCCGCGGGCGCGGGGCACGGCGGCCGGGCTGATGAATACCGTCGGCTGGGCGGGCGGCGCGCTCGGCCCGCTCGCGGTGGGCGTGGCCACGAAATATGGACGTCACACGAGCGAGATCCACAATATGAGCGAGGCGATCGCGTTCGGGTCGCTCATCTATCTCGCGGGCGGCATCGTGCTCATTTGCGTCGGGGTGTTTTTCGCGAAACGGGATATACTGCGGCCGGTCACGGTTGCGGCCTGAGCCCCGCGTGGCCAAGCCCGAGCGTGGATGGCGGAGGCCGGCCGGGGGTTCGCGCCGCTATATACTCGCGGCTCGAGGCCGCGGCCGATGATTGATTGTTCCGGGCATTTCCAAAGGTGTGGTAATCTGAAATGAGCTTTGGGATGTCGTCCGCGTCCACTGTCTCCCTCGAGGTCGCCATTGTCGGCGCCGGTCCCGCGGGTGCGGCCACAGCGAGGGCCCTGGCCGGCCGCGGCTGGCGCGTGGGCTTGATCGAGAAGGCGGCGCTGCCGCGTCACAAGACCTGCGGCGGGGGCGTCGTGGCGCGCGCGGCGCGGCTTGCGGGAGATTTCCAAGGCGTGGTGGAAAGCGAATGCCGGGCGGCCGAGCTGGTGCACCATGACCCGGACCTGCGTTTTATCTGTCGGCGGGCACAGCGGATCATCTCGATGGTGATGCGCGATCGCTTCGACCACTGCTTGGTCAACCAGGCGGTGCAGGCCGGCACGGAGCTGTTTGCGGACACGACGCTGAACGGCCTACGCGTTGATCCCGACGGCGTGCTGCTCGAGACCTCGCGGGGGAATTTTAAGGCGAAGTATATGATCGCCGCTGACGGCGCGAACAGTGCGGTCGCGCGGCTGACGGGGCGTCGGCCGCTGACGAATATAGTCCCGGCGCTCGAGGTGGAGGTCACGGTGGCGGCGGGTGAGTTGGAGCGTTGGCGGGACGTGGCGCGATTCGACTTCGGGTTCGTGCCCTTTGGGTACGCGTGGGTGTTTCCGAAGCGCGAGCACCTCTCGATTGGCGTCCTGACGACGCGGCGCGGCTCGGCCAGTCTTCCGGAATATTTCTCGTCGTATATACACGCCCTCGGGATCGGCGAGTCCATCGCTCAGGAGCGGCATGGATATATCATTCCGTGCCGGCCACGTGCGGGGCTGTTCGACCTGCCGCGCGTTCTCTTCACGGGCGACGCCGCGGGGTTGGCGGACCCGCTGACGGCCGAGGGCATCACGGCCGGACTCCAGAGCGGCCGTCTGGCGGCGGAAGCGCTTGTGGCCGGTCAGCTCGATGTCGCCCGAGTGCAGCGACTATATGAAAAGTGGCTGCGGAGCTCGCTGCTGCGGGAGCTGCGGCTCGCGCGCGGGCTCGCCTGGATTATATATAATTGCCCTCGACTGCGGGGAAGGCTCTGGGGACGTCACGGCCAGGCCTTGAGCGAGCTGGTGACGCAGATCGTGGCGGGCGAGACGACGTACGGCGCCGAACTGCGCCGGCTCGGAAATTATCTCAGACTGCTGGGTCGGTGAGTGGCGACGGCGGATCGGGCGATCTGACGTCCTATCGCAAATATATGTTTATTGGTGCATATATATACCGCCGGCGGAATTGTTGCTTATTCGACCGCACGCGCTGGTCGGGCCTTCGTCCGGCCTGCTGATTTTCGCAGTGTTTTACGGTTTGGACTGGATCGCCACGGTCCGCCGACGGTGCGGCTCACCGGCGATATATTCGGGCGGGAGCAGGCGGGCATTGTGTTTGGGTGGGTCGTGGCGGCGCACCAGCTCGGGGCGGCGGTGGCGGCATTTGTCGCCGGTTGGCTACGGACGACCACGGGTGCGTATACACTCGCGTTCGCCGGGGCGGGTGCGCTGTGCCTCGTCGCCGCGGTCGGTGTGCTCCCGATCGGAAATGCGAATCGCCGCCTGGCAGCCGCGGTGGCCAGCTGAAGGCGTGCGGCGATTTCGTTCAGCGTCGGGCGCGTGGTTGGTTCCGGACCCATTTGGCGCCGAATCGCTACAGGCGGGTTGCGGGCACCTGCCGCATGGGGTCCTGTCCATCCTTCCATGAAACATTCGGACGAGCGCCTGCCCGTTGCCACCCCGCGCGTTCCCGATCACGCCGTCGACCGGCTGTTCGTGGATCGCTGGTCGCCGCGCGCTTTTTCCGACGATGCGATCCCGCAAGAAGAGCTGATGATTCTGTTCGAAGCTGCGCGCTGGGCGCCGTCTTCATATAACAACCAGCCGTGGCGGATGCTATATACTCGACGTGGCGGCGCCCACTGGGAAACGTTTCTTCATCTTTTGAATGAAAGGAACCAGAGCTGGGCCGGGCGAGCGGCCGCGCTTGTATTGTTCGTGGGCAGTGCGACGTTTGAGCATAACGGCAAGCCCTCGCATACGCATCAATTCGACACCGGGGCCGCGTGGGTGCAGTTCGCGCTGCAGGCGGCATTGCGCGGCTATGTGGCGCATGCGATGCAGGGCTTCGACTATGAACGCGCGCGCGCCGAGCTGAAAATACCCACTTCATATACGGTCCTCGCCATGGTCGCGGTCGGGCGTCAAGGCGACCCGGCGGTGCTCCCCGCGGAATTGCGCGCGAACGAACATCCGAACACGCGTCGCAGCCTGGCCCAGACGATTTGCGAGGGCGAATGGAGACTCGGTTGACTGCCATGAACGAAATATCAAAACGAGCACTGGGTCGCGGTGGATTGCGCGTGTCTGCGGTCGGCCTCGGCTGCATGGGCATGAGCGAGTTTTATCAACCCGGCGAGATGAACGACGAGGAATCAATCCGGGTGATTCATCGCTATATAGACGAGGGCGGTGATTTTCTCGACACCGCGGACATGTATGGAGTCGGCCGCAACGAGGCGCTGGTGGGGCGTGCGATTGCCGGTCGGCGCGATCGTGTCGTGCTGGCCACGAAGTTCGGCAACGTGCGCGGGGCGAAGGGCGAGTTCCTCGGCGTGCGGGGCGACACGGAGTATATACGCGAATGCTGCGAGGCGAGCCTGGCCCGCCTGAAGGTCGACGTGATCGATCTATACTATCAGCACCGCGTCGACCCGAAGGTGCCGATCGAAGAGAGCGTGGGTGCCATGGCGGAGCTGGTGCGGGCTGGAAAGGTGCGGTACCTCGGATTGTCCGAGGCCGCGCCGGCGACGATTCGCCGAGCGGCGGCGGTGCATCCGATCGCGGCGCTGCAAACCGAATACTCACTTTGGAGCCGGGAACCCGAGGATGAAATTTTCCAGACGGTCCGCGAGCTTGGCATCGGGTTCGTTGCCTATAGTCCGCTCGGCCGCGGATTTCTCACCGGCCAGTTCCGAAAATTCGAGGACCTGCCGGCGGACGATTACCGCCGGAACTCCCCGCGTTTTCAGGGGGCGAATTTTCAGAAGAACCTCGATATATTAAAGGAGATCGACGCGCTCGCGCGTGCCAAGGGCTGCACCACGGGACAGCTCGCGCTCGCCTGGGTGCTCGCCCAGGGCGATGATATAGTAGCGATCCCAGGGACGAAACGGCTGAAATACCTCGAGGAAAATCTCGGCGCGTTGCGCGTCAGTATCACGGCGGCGGAGCGGCAGCAACTCGCCGCGGCCATCGCGCCTGGCGCGGTTGCCGGGGCGAGGTATCCCGAACACAGCATCGCCAGCGTCAACCGGTGACGTCGCAGCGGGCGCGCTGTATCCAAAATTGGATACAGCGAGATGCCGGAGGTGGCCGCGAAAGGAGAACGGCGGCCCGCGTCGCGCAAAGGCGCGCGCGCTGGCGTCCGCCCCGCTTGCAACTTTTTATGGGCAGCGGGGTTCTGGAGGCATGAAAACATTCCTCAAAGTGTTGCTGGTGCTGCTGGCCGCGATGTTGCTGCTCAAGCTCGTGCCCTTGACCCTGGGCATCGGTATCGTCCTCGCGGTTTTCCTGGCCGGCTCGCTGCTGGCGGGACTGGGCGCGGTGGCGCTCATCCTCCTCGTCGCGCTGGCTTTGGCGGCCGCGCTGGCACCCGTGTGGCTGCCCGCCCTCGCCGCGTTCGGGATCTGGATGGCGTGGAAGAAATGGCACCGCACGCCGGCCTGAGCCGGCGCATTGTATATTCTGGTTGGCGCTGCGACGGCGGGCGCTTTGCTGCGGGGGATGACGTCGGACCTGCCCCCCAGCACCATTGCGAGCATTCGCTTCCTGGGGCGGAGCGGCGGGATGGTGAAACAACTCGGTGGATTTAAGAAGGGCCACCACACGCTGCCCGACGCCGTCACGCCAGCCACGAGTGCATTCCTCGCTCGCATCACGCAGGGGGACCTCGCGGAACAGGCGGAAACGCTATATCAACAAGTCCGCGCGGGTCTCGAATATAAACGCACGGCGATCACGCTGCAGGTCGCGAGCCCGGGCGCGGTGCTGACGACGAGGGATTTCGTCGTCGAGATCTTATATACACTCGTGGAATCCAACGCGGCCCAATATACAGTACTCACCACGTTGCGCGATTTGCGGGGCCGCGCACTGGCGGAACGGCCGGAGTTCACGGCGATCTTTGCGCGCCGGTTCACCGAAATCTCTTTCGAGCTTAAAAAGGGCGTGCGCGTGGAATCGGTCATCGACGCGATCGAAGGTCTGCCGAAGGAACGCGGGCTGGGCGTGACGTATCCCTCGGATGCGTCCGAGTGTATCATTTCCGCCGAGGCGGTGGACGCCGCGGTGCGCTGTAATGGCGCGTCTTTGGAACTGATTTTCCCGCGAGCTGGTTCGCCGGCTGAATTGTTGGACGGCTTTGCGGCGGTTCGCTCTGCGTTTCAGGTGAGCGTGGAATTGAGCCGCCTGATAACGTAAACCATTGGCGCCGCTTGAGTCGCCTTCTGCAGAAACTCGGCTCAAGCGTCCATGGCGCGCGCCGATATAGAGCGAGGCTTTATGTCCGGCGTCATCTCTGCACTTGGTGGCTGGTGGGCCCGGCTACAAGGCCGGGGCGATGCCTCGCGCCCGGATGGTTCGACGTCCACGCTTCTAGCCGAATCGGGCTCCTTGACGCCGGTGAAGCCCGGCGGCCGGACCCCGGCGGAGCGGGATTCCGGTCAGGCGGGCGGTATGATTTTGGCCGAGGTCGAAGAGTCGTTTGTCGAGACCGTTCAGCTCCGAGCCCGTCCGGTGGTCACGCGTGGCCCCTTCCAGCCCGATCCGATGATTCGCGAGCGGACGCTCGAAGTGCTGGGCAGCTTGCGGCAAATCCCGGCCTTGGAGTCGCTGGCCCGGGGCTTCGTGCAGGCAGTCGGCCGCACGGAGGTTTCGGTCGAGGAAATTGTCGAGGCAATCGAAAAGGATGCGGCGCTCTGCGTCCGCGTGCTGCGGATGGCAAATTCGGTTTTCGTCAGCCCGGAGCAGCGGATCGAGGATCTTGATACCGCTGTACAAATGCTCGGCGTATTGCGCGTGCGGATGGCGGCGCAGGCGTTGCTCACGCTGCGTGATGCGCAACAGATGGTGGCAGGTTTCGATTGGCGGAACCTATGGATTCACGCGTTCGCGACTGCGGCGATTGCCGAGGAGCTCGAGCGGCGGATCCGGCCCGTAGCGAATTCACAAATTTATCTCGCCGCGTTGCTTCATGACGTGGGCAAGGTCGTGCTGTCGACAGTGGCGCCTGAGGACTATCGTGGGCTGCTGGTCGAGGCGTGGAAAGGCGAACGCCGATTGGAGGAACTCGAACGCGAGCGGCTGGGCGTCGACCACCGCGAGGCTGGCGTGATGTTCGCGAGCCAAAATCAATTGTCCGATCTGGTAATGGAAGTGATCGCGCATCACGCGAAGCCTGAGGGCGCCTGCGGTTTTCGCGCCGAGGTCGCGCTGGTGTCGATCGCGAATTACCTCAGCAAAGCCCAGCAGTTGGGATTCAGCGGCGCGCGGCTCGACCCGACCGACGGGGGGCTCGCGGAACTTTCCGCGTGGGGCGTCCTCGAGAGCGAGTGCGGCCTGCGGCTCGACCCGGCGTTCATCGAGGAGAGCATGCTCGACTTCGTGCAGGTGCTGCGGCCGGAGCTGCGCGGCTTGCGCGAGGGCACGTAAGCGGCCGGCCGGGTCCGTTTCCCAGTCCGGGCGCGCGCCTTGCCGCGGGGACGTCGGCCGAGCGTGTGGATGGACCGGTCAATCCCTATTTATATATGCACTTGGATGCATATATATACCAGCGTTGATACACATATCGATGTATTCAACTTCCCTGCCTCGGTCGCGGGGACTTTGCAGTCGGCCGCGGAGCACTTCGTATCCGGTTTTTGGATACGCCGGGAGGTCAGCCGAGCAGCTCGACGACCAGGGCCCGCTCGTCGGTGAGCTCCTTGTTGGTCGCCGCGATCTTTGACTTCGCGAAATCGTCCATCGCGTAGGTCGTGATCGGCTCATAGGAGCCGGGCGTCGTGGTGCGGACGGGCATGCCGGCCCAGACGGCGGGCTCGAAACCGTATAGGCCGTTCGATTTCACGGCGACGGAGTGGATGGCGCCGGGCGTCACGAGGCTTCGGACGTGGTCGACGAGGGCGTTCGCCGCGGAGGCGGCTGAGGACGCACCGCGGGCGGCGATGATGGCCGCGCCGCGTTTTCCGACGGTGTCGCAGAACGTGGTCTGGAACCAGGTCGCGTCGTTGATCACCGACGTGGCGGGCTGGCCGTTGATCGTGGCGTGCGAAAACGCCGGGAACATCGTGGGGCTGTGATTCCCGTATATGAATATATTTCCGACGGCGGTGAGGTCGACGGCCGCCTTTTTTGCGAGCTGGCCCTGAGCGCGATTTTGGTCGAGCCGCACCATGGCGGTGAACCGCTCCGCCGGGAGACGGCGGGCGTGGCTCGCCGCGATCATGCAGTTCGTATTCGCCGGATTTCCGACGACCACGACGCGCGCGTTTTCGGCGGCGACCTCGTCAATGATTTTGCCTTGGGAGGTAAAAATGCGGCCGTTGTCCTTGAGGAGATCGGCTCGTTCCATGCCGGGGCCGCGGGGCTTTGCGCCGACGAGCAAGGTCCAGTTCGCATCCTTGAAGCCGACGCGCGGGTCATCCGTCAAAACGCTACTTTTGAGGAGCGGAAACGCGCAGTCTTCGAGTTCCATGGCGACGCCCTCCAGCGCTTTCATGGCCTTCTCCACGGGCGCCTCGATCAGTTGCAATATGATTGGCTGGTCCGGGCCGAACATCGCTCCTGAGGCGATGCGGAAGAGCAGCGAGTATCCGATTTGACCGGCGGCTCCGGTGACGGCGACGCGAATGGGAGAGTTCATGCGGGAACAAGGGGTAACTCGAAATCTTATAAAAACACGCAGAATCTGCGGATAATCCGGCGGACGATCCGCCGCGCGCCGCCTCTGGCCGGCTCGCCTCCGCTCAGGTGAAGCGCGCTGCGAGCGCGGTGTGGATTTCCTGGACCAAGGCGGCCGTGGTGGCAAAATCGATGCAGCCGTCCGTAATGCTCACGCCATAGCGCAGCTGTTCACGCGGTTGCGGGAACGGCTGGGTTCCCGCGAGCAGGTTGCTTTCCAGCATCGCGCCCATGATCGAGGTGTTTCCGGCGGCGATTTGCGCGAGCAATTCGCGCATGACGTCTGGCTGGCGTTCCGGCTGTTTCGCCGAATTATCGTGCGAACAATCCACGAGGATCGCCGGGCGCAATCCCGCTTTGGCGAGCAGCGCTTCCGTCTGGGCGATATGTATTGCCGAGTAATTGGCACGTCCGCCACCGCCCCGCAGCACAACGTGACAATCCGGATTCCCCCGCGTGACGATAGCCGAGGCTTGGCCATCGCGGCTGATTCCGAGGAACGTGTGCGGCTGGGCGGCGGCCTTGATCGCGTTGATAGCGGTGGCGATGGAGCCATCGGTGCCGTTCTTGAAACCGAGCGGCATTGAGAGCCCTGAGGCCATCTGGCGGTGGGTCTGTGACTCCGCTGTGCGCGCGCCGATGGCGCCCCAGCAGACGAGATCGGCGACATATTGCGGCGTGATCGGGTCCAGAAACTCGGTGGCCGTGGGAAGCGAAAGGTCGAGAACGTCGCGGAGAAATTCACGCCCGAGGCGCAGCCCGGCGGCGATATCATGCGAACCGTCGAGGTGCGGATCCATGACGAGTCCCTTCCAGCCGACGGTCGTGCGGGGCTTTTCAAAGTATACCCGCATCACAACAAGAATGCGGTCGCTCACCGTGGCGGCGAGAGCGGCGAGTTTGCGGGCATATTCGCGACCCGCGGCTACGTCGTGAATCGAGCACGGGCCGACGATCAGCAGGAAGCGGCGGTCCGCGGTGAAAATTACCCGGTGTATATCCGTGCGGGCGCGCGTGACGAACTGGGCTTGGCTCGAGGATTTCGGGATTTCGGAAAGGAGTGCTGCCGGGGTCGGCAGCACGCGCGTCTCGAGAACATTCAGATCGGACGTTTCTTGCATGTGAGGAGGCAACAGCTTGCCCCGATTTCCGGCCGCCGCGCAATACTGGGGTCGCGGGCGATTCCTAGCCGCCGGCGCTGGCCTGCGCAAATCGCGGTACGCCATCTTCGCTGCGCGAAGTTCGGTCTTATAATCCGGCGCAGAGGGTCAGGCAATAGTAACGCGGTGTGGCTCAGGTGTGCTCAACGCTCGCAATTTGGGCAAAAAAAGTGGCGGGCCGTGTACCCCTACACGGCCCGCCTTTGCTTTCTTAGTTACCCCAAAACTCCCGCTAAGCGGGAGAAGTGTTAAAATCTATACTTCTCTATGTATTGCGGCTTCGGGCTTCGTCAACTAAAGTTTTCAAATTCTCCCACTTTTTTTCGTAACATGTTTGTAAACAACACCTACAACAATGCCTGAATCCGACGCCGCTCCCGCGTTTAGTGCTTATCAACCAGCTGCTTGGCTTCGCGCGAGTGGTTTGGATTCGGCGGCTTTCCTGCAGGGACAGTTCACCGGCGATCTGCGGCCGTTTCAGGTGGGCCAAGCTGTTTATGGCCTGTGGCTAACCCAAAAAGGAAAAGTGCTGGGGGACAGCTTCGTGATTTCTGCGGCGGCGCAGGAATTTTGGATCGGGAGTTATTTTACTCCTGCGGCTGCGCTCCTCGAGCGGCTCGAGGCTTATATAATCGCCGATGATATAGCGCTGTGCGATCAATCTGCGGTGGTGCGGGGGTTTGCGATTTTCGGGGTTGGCGTCTCTGAGCTGACAAGACTCGTTCGAGAGTTCGGAGGGACATTTTTCCGGGGCCGGCGCGTGGCGGGGGAAAATTTCGAATATATATGCCCAGCGGAGCGCGCCCCGGACGCTCAAAAAAGTATATTGGAAATAGCGCCGCGTGAATTGTCGGCCAGCGACTTGGAGACGCGGCGGCTCGAGGCCGGAATCCCCGCGGTGCCGCTCGACCTCGGCCCGGGCGAGCTCCCGCAGGAGGGCGGTTTGGAACGGGACGCCGTATCATTCCACAAAGGCTGCTATCTTGGGCAGGAGGTCATGGCGCGACTTCACTCGATGGGGCAGGTGCGGCGCCGTCTGCGTTTTATTGCAGGCGACGGTCCGGCGCCCTCCCCGCGCAGCGCATTGTATATAGCGAATCGCGCAGTGGGAGAGGTGAGGTCGGTGCTTCCACGGACGTCCGGGTTTCTCGGCATCGCGCTAATTTCCTTGGTATCCGGAGGGGGCGAGAGTGCGGTGAGTCTGGCTGCGGGCGGCCCTGCGACCGTGCGGCTGGGAGATGTTTTATGAACGAACAGGAACAACTCGCGATCGCGTGCGAGCAATTCGGCGCGACGCGCGAACAGGCTGAAACTCTCGCGGCCCAATTATTAAAGCGCGCGGGACAGCTCGCGACTGAACGCGGAATCACGCGGGAGGCCGCCCTCGCGCACCTCTGGAAAATCGTGGTCGACGCCCATGCATCCGGTCGCGCTCGCGGCTTGGGCGAGGGGCGGAGCTGACGCGCTTTATAGAGTTATAGAGTTTGTCGACGACTCCGAGCCTTCAAAAAATGCGTGAAGATATTTCAGTTTGTGACAGTTCGGCCGGAATGAGTTTGACCGCATGCGAACCCATTCCTTCGCTCGGACCAGACACTTGATCGATGAACAAAGCCGAACTGGTTAACGAGGTGCAGAAGCTGCTTGGTTCAGACACGTCGAAAGCCGAGGCGGAACGCGCGCTCGATGCGGTGTGTGCGGCGGTCAAGAAAGGCCTCAAGCGAGAGCAGGAAGTTCAGCTCGTGGGCTTCGGCACTTTCGCGATCGCGACCCGCGCGGCCCGGCGCGGGTTCAACCCGCACACCAAAAAACCCATGAAGATCCGCGCGATGCGGACAGTCCGTTTTAAAGCGGGCGCGGATTTACGGGCACTGACCTGACTGGCGCCGGGTCGGTTTGAACCGCCCCCGTAGCAAAGCCCGGATGAAGGAAAAACTGGTCGAGCAATTTCGCGCCGCGTTCGGCCGGGAACCCGAATTCCTGGCGCGTGCCCCGGGGCGCATCGAGTTCATCGGCAATCACACGGACTATAATGGCGGGACGGTCCTCGGCGCCGCGATCGATCGTGGAGTTTGGATTGCACTCGCGCGCAGCAACGACGGGCGCCGCCGCTTTGTGAGTTCAGACCGACGGGAGGTCGCGATCCCGGTCGGGCCTCCTGCAGTCCAGCAAGGCGACGAGCGCTGGGTCAATTATCCCTTGGGCGTCCTGGCCGCCCTCGATGTATTCAAAAAACGGATACCAGAAGGATTTGTTTATGCGGCGGTGTCTGACCTCCCGGAAGGCGCGGGGCTGAGCAGTAGTGCGGCCATCGAGCTGGCGTCGGAGCTGGTGTTTCTCGCTGCGGCGGGTGACGAGGCCCCACGTGAGATGCTGGTCGAGATTGGTCGTCACGCGGAAAACAAATTTGTCGGCGTTCCGTCGGGCATCCTCGATCAAGGCGTTTCCGCCTTTGGAAAAAAAGGCAGCCTCGTCTTCATCGACTGTGCGGGTCCCCGGTTCGAACTCGTTCCGCTCCCCGCGCGCGCTCATTTCTGGATCTTCAACACGCACACGAAGCACGCGCTGGTGGACGGGCTATATGCAGCGCGTCACGACGAGTGTATGGAAGCCGCGCGCGGACTCGGAGTGAACCAGCTTGTGGACGTGACACAGGAGCTTTGGGCAGCGGCAGCACCCCGGCTCGCGGATATCCCGCGGCGGCGCGCCCAGCATATTGTCGAGGAAATTGCGCGCGTTGACGCGACGGTGGAGGCGTTGCGTCGCAGCGATTTGGTTTCCGTCGGCCGCCTGCTCACGGCATCGCACCGCAGTTCACAGGCGCTGTTCGAAAACAGCACACCCGAGCTTGACCGGCTCGTGGACGAGCTGATCCGGCATCCGCATGTATATGGTGCGCGGCTGACTGGTGGGGGATTTGGTGGTGCGGTCCTCGCGTTGACAAATCCCGACTTTGACGAACACGACGCTCGGGTTATCCAGCAGAAGTATGCGGAAAAATTTGGAGCAAGTCCCGACGTGCTTCATGCGCAGACCGGGGATGGCGCGAGCCTCGTGACCTGACGCTGCGGTTAAAAGAAGCCGGTGAATTCCATGAACCAGGCATCGACGGGCCGCTGAAGAAATAGGAAATAAAGCGCGCCGGCGATGGCGAGCATCGGCCCGAACGGGACATGCATGCCGAACCCGAGCGGGGCTCCCGGCACAGCCACGGCGTTGTCCGCTATATTATTTTCAGCGGCAGCGGCCGCCGCGGACTCGGGAGATATATTGCCGGCGGCTGCCGTTATATTAACGCTGCCGGGAGATATATGAACGGGCTCGGACCGTATATAGCCGGGGGCCGGGGCGGCCGCGGCCGGTCGGAGCCGCTGCCAGATTGCCGCGCAGATGAACCAAATCGTACCGACGAGCGCGCCGCCAAAGATGGAAAACACTGCGCCCTTCCATCCGCAGAACGCGCCGATCGCCCCCACGAATTTCACATCGCCAAAACCCATGGCCTCCTTGCGCAGCACGGCCTCCGCGAGCAGCGCAATCCAGAGGACGAGGCCGGAGCCGATCAGGAGGCCCTGCAAGCTGATCACGCCGGAGCGCAGGCTGCTAATCGCGAACAGATCGCTTTGTTGCCGATGCAGCGCGGGAAGGGCAACCGAGAGGACGAGGCCGACCACCGCCAGCCCGAGCGTAAACACATCCGGGATTATCATATGATCGAGGTCGATGAAGGTCGCCCCGATCAGCGCGCTGACGAATATAAAGCCACAGACCGCGACCGCGGGTGGAAAATGCGTCCAGCAAACGGCGAAAAGGACCCCCGTCAGCAATTCGATCGCGGGATAGCGGATGGAAAATCCGCGACCACAGCAGCGCGCGTGTCCGCGCAGGATGATCCAAGAAAAAATCGGTATATTATCGTACCAGTGGATCGGCTGCCCGCACGCACAGTGCGAGCCGGGCGTCACGACCGACTTCCCCGCGGGAACTCTATATATAACGACGTTGAGAAAACTTCCGACACAGGCGCCGAGCACGAACGCGATGCCCGGAAACAGCCACGGGAAAGCCTGCGACAATGCCTGGAACTCCGCGGCGGTCATCATTGATATAATATATATAGTCGCGATGCCCGGTGCCGGAGGCAAGCCAGCTGCTAGGAGGCGCCGAGCGCGTCGCGAGCCGCACCCGCCATGACCGGAGCGGTCTGCGCGGCGGCGACACCGGTCCAGATTTCCAGGGCTTTCGCGCCTTGATGGACTAGCATCGAGAGGCCGTTCGCATGCGGAATTCCGAGTTCGGCGGCGGCACGCAGGAGCGCCGTGCGTGGTGGATTATATATCATATCGAAAACGGCGGACGGGCGTAGGATTGTATGCAGCGTCAGCGGCACAATGTCGGCAGGCTTGAGGCCGGAACTCGTGGCGTTGATAATAATGGTGCCTGCCGGGGGCAGGTGCGGCGATTCCACGGGTGCCCAGGGTTTCGCGCGCGAGCCGTTTGGCAGCGGGGCCAGAAGCGCGAGCAGGGCGTCGAGGTTTTCCCTCGAACGATTCACGATCCAGAGGGAGGCGCATCCCTGCTGGAGGCACTCGACCGCGGCGCTGCGCCCCGCGCCGCCGGCACCGAGTAGCACGATGTCGCTGCCGTGGATGTCGCGTCCGAGCGTTTCGCGGACGGCGTGGGTGAGCCCGTACCCATCCGTGTTGAAGCCATGCCAACCTCGGGAGACCCATCGCAGTGTGTTCACCGCGCCAATCGGGCGCGCGTCTCGGTCCACTTCTGCCATGGCCGCGAATGCCAGGACCTTGTGGGGAACGGTCAAATTGACGCCTAGGAATTTTTTCTCGTGCAGCAGCCGCAGTGCTTCCAGCAGGGCGGACGGGGCGACCTCGAAACGGAAATAGCGCCAATCCGAGAATCGTGCGTCCGAGCGGGCGAGTGCTGCGAGGGCGGCATTGTGCATGGCCGGGCTGATCGAATGGCCGATTGGCTGACCGAGTACGGCTAACGATATACCCGGCCGGGACCAGGCGGCCAGATCGCGCAAAGTATATACCTGTGAACTCTCCGTCATGGGCGAGGCAACCGCTGCGAAGACATGCGCTGCGGCGATCCCACCGCAGTGCCGCGCCGGGTGTCACGGGCCAAAACGCTGCCGGAGCACGGCGTCCCGATGCTTTCACGGCCGTGACACTCCTGCGGGAGCGCAGCGGGTGCGCCCGCTCGTAAATCGATCACGACTGAGCGTGCCGCTCGTAGGTGGCCTCGAACTCCTCGACAAATCCTGCGAACAGCTTGGCGCGGTCCGGGTCGCCGCCCGCGGTATAATGATTCACGAGGTTGCGGCAGCTGCGGCAGAGGACTTCACGCACCGGGGTCGGAGCGAGGTCGGTCGCTTTCGGGACGATGTTATTGGAGCGCAGCATTCCGAAAAGATCCTCGGCATCCCGGAAGACCCCGCGTTCAAAGGCGTCCACGAAAAATGGCTGGTCATCGACGTGGCAGCCGACGACAAAATGCCCCGGCAACCCTATCGGTTCGAGCTCGAGCCCGATTCGTCCGGCGACCAATACATAGACCATGCTTAGGGATAGCGGGATGCCGGTGCGTCGATGGAGGACTTGGTCTAAAAAACTATTTCGCGGATCCGTGTAATGTTCCACGTTACCATGAAAACCGAACTCGTGGAAAAGAACGCGATTCATGACGCGGCACTTTTCACGGGCGGTGCTCGGCTCGGCGATCAACTCCCTCGTGCGGGCGGCGATCCGATCAAGCATGGAGCAGCATTCTCCAGCATCGAGCGTCGGATTGACAGTCCGCGCGAGAAGAAGGGCTCCGGTCTCGAGTTCGTAATTGAGCGAGCGGATGAACCCCAAAAAGTCGGCAACGGGATCGGAAAATTTCAGCTCATCCAGAAAGGCGGCGGCGTGATGCGCGAGGACGCGGTTGGAGCCGCGAGCGACTTCCTGGAGAAAGGGGCCGGCGGCGCCGCCTTTCTCAACGAAATATGCGAGCAAACCGCGTCGTACCGCGAGATTGGGATCGTCCAGCAAGCTCAGAAGCGCCTCCTTTTGCGACCCGCTGAGCTTTGGAGTTTCCACGTCTAAAAGCGAAAAAGAAAACGAACCTGGCGCAATCCGGAAACGAGAAAAACGGTCCTCGGTGCCAATTATTCCGGCAGCCACGCGCTCGCGTAAAGGAATCCCACGTATAAACCCACGGCTGCGATCTTCGCGACCACAGCGGTGGTACCCGAACGGTTGCGATGCTCATCGAAACAATACCGGCGGATCGTCCACAACATTGCGAAGCCAGGCAGCGCGGCACCCGCGACGCCATACCGCAGATTTCCGGTGAGCCAAACAATCGCGACGGTGAACAGCGTCTGGAGTAAAAGGTCGATGCCCGCAATCGCGCTGACCTGTGACCAAAGCGCATCGATATGCTGGATTTGGCAGGTGATTTTGATCACGACCAAGGCGAGCAGGTATTGGGCGACAAGTTCCACCGCGAGTTCCGCAAGGATGCGCCAATTTGGGACGGGAGGTGGCCAAGGAGCATCTGGGGACGACCGCACGGATACCGCGGCCGACGCCGGCTTGTCTTTTTTCGGTGTCGGCTTCGGCGTTGGGGTGGCGACGTTCTGCGCCGAGACCTTGGCCGCCTCGACATTGCCCTCGAGCAAACTGGGATCCGGGGGATACCCCTCAATTTCTGTCACCACGCCCTCGCGCAGGACGATCCGGACGCCATGGGGGAAGCTAAGTATCTCTCGTGGGCCGCGAGTCGCGCTGGTCGTGGGCTTGCCCAGCTCGGCGAGCAATTCGGGCCGCTTCATTCCGAGCACAACGTCGCCGCGAAGCAGCACTGCGCAGAGGAAAAAAAAGCCAAGAAAGACGGTACGCTGACCCAAAGCCATGCATCATCCAGCATTGGCAAGTGGGCTGATTGCGGCAAGACTGAAGCAATCGGATGTGAGGCGAATTACCCAGTGGCAGGCCGCGTTCCGAAAAGCGCGCTGCCGACGCGGATCATCGTGCTCCCCGCTGCGACGGCCTCGGCGAGATCTCCGCTCATTCCCATTGAAAGCTCTGGGAGCGGAACGGCGAAGCTGGAGGCCAGCCGATTCCGGATTTCAGACAGATTCTCAAACGTGCGCCGCGCGTGCTCACTGCGCTCCGCAGGGCTCGCTCCGAGTGGAGCGATCGTCATCAGACCTTGGACCTGCAGAGCGGCCTGAGCCAAGACCGCTTCGATCAGCTTCTCGGCGTCTTCCGGTTCCGCGCCGAACTTAGCGGGATCGTTTCCGGCGTTGATCTGCAGAAGCACCGGAAGGCGGCGATTCGCCTCCGCGGCTGCTCGGCCGAGATGCGACGCGATTTTCACGCAGTCCACCGACTGCACGCGATCGAAGAGCTCCACCGCCAAGCGCGCCTTGTTGGATTGCAGGTGGCCGATCAGCTCCCAACAACAGTGGGCAGGCTGGCCAGTTTTTTTTGTCGCCGCTTCCTGCACTCGATTTTCGCCGATGCCGGCCAGGCCGCAGCGGGCCGCAAACTCGACTGCCTCACGTGGCTGCGTTTTCGTGACGGCGAGCAGTTGCACCTCGCTTGGCTGGCGACCGGCAATAGCACAGGCGCGGGCGATTTCGGCCCGAACAGACGCGACGTTTTCTTGAAAGGCCTCGAATGAAATCACGGCACAGGAGTTAAGAAAATCTAATTAGAGGTTTACGCACTGCTTGCTTGGCCTACTCTGCGGGAGGCAACGAAAACTAATCATGCAAATTGAGAATTTTAAAATCTTCGCCGATTTGGTCGAGACGAAGAGTTTTTCAAAATCAGCCAAGCTGAACGGGATTACCCAATCCGCCGTCAGCCAGCAAGCCCGGGCGATGGAGCGCCATTTCAAGACGCTGTTGATCGATCGAAGCCAAAAGCAGTTTCAGCTGACGCGTGAGGGGCACGGGGTATATGAGGCCGCCAAGGAGATGCTGCACACTTACGAGAAACTTCTCTCGGATCTCCAGGAGATGAAAAAGGTGATCAGCGGCACGATTCGAATCTCGACGATTTATTCCATCGGGTTGCACGAGCTTCCGCCCTATATAAAAAAATTCCTGCACGATTTTCCATCGGTGAATGTGCGTGTCGAATATCGGCGCTCGAATCTGGTATATGAAGACATCCTGCACAATGCGGTGGACTTCGGCCTCGTGGCGTTTCCGATCAAGCAGCGGCAGATCGAGGTGCTGCCGTTCCGCAACGATCACCTGGTGTTGATCACCCATCCCCATCACCCGATGGCCAAGCGGACGGAGATCGAGGTGAAGGAACTCGGGGGACAAAAGTTCATTGGGTTCGATCCGGACATCCCGACCCGCAAGGCGGTCGATTTGATATTTCGTGAGAACAAACTCGAGATCGAGCCCGTGATGGAGTTCGACAATATTGAAACAGTAAAGCGGGCCGTGGAAATTGACCATGGCATCGCCATCGTGCCGCAGGCGACGGTCGTGCAGGAAGCAAAGCAGGGCACTCTCGCGATGGTGCACTTCAAGGGACGCAATTTCACTCGGCCGCTTGCCATCCTGCACCGGAAGGGTCGTGTGCTCACGCCCGCCATGAAAAAGTTTATAGAGATTCTGGGCCTCGATCTGCCCGAGGCGCGGGAGACTTGATTTAAGCGGGTGCGATGCCGCGGTGCCCACAATGCCCGGCACACTTGCGGAAACGCCGTGACGGGCCAATTTTCCCAACCTCCTATATGAAACAGCTTCGTCGTTTTCTCGCGTCCTGGATTGGACTATTCTGTCTGGCATTGGCCGTTGGCGAGCCCGTGGAACCAAAGCCAGCGCCCCAGTGGAGCCTGAAGGATGTGAACGGAAAAATCGTCAACTCCGCGCAGTTCAAGGGCAAGGTGGTGGTCGTTGATTTCTGGGCCACGTGGTGCGGACCCTGCCGCACGGAGATCCCGGGCTATGTTGAACTCCAAAAGAAATATAAAAGGGACGGCCTCGTGATCGTCGGAATTTCACTCGACCAAGGTGGCCCTGGGGTCGTGAAGCAGTTCGTGGAGAAGTACGGTGTAGATTATCAAATCGTCATGGGCGACGAAAACACAATGGCTGCGTTCGGCGGCAGTGATGCGATTCCCACGACTTTTATAATCGATCGGTCTGGGCAAATCCGGGATCGAAAAGTCGGCTCGGAGCCGACGGACGAATATGAAAAGCGGCTGGTCGCGTTTCTAAAATAGTCGGCGCTCGCGGCGCGATTATCATATAAAATAGAAGGGGCCGGCGATAACCCCTTAACGCCGGCCCCACTTTTTTCTGTCCCGGCGATTAAGCCGGTTTCACGCTACCCAAACCCTGCTTGGGCAGGATGCCGGATATGAGCATCGCGCGTGCCAGCAAAGTATGAAATCGTGTGCTAATCGTTCGCGAAATGTGCGACCTTTGCGAGACCGTCGGCCACCTGTCGGTCGCTCCGGCACCGCGGCATTTTGCTTTGGCCACCCCATTTTCCCTGGTGCTTCAGCCAATGTTCAAACAGCCCCGGCATGACAAGGCGCACGATCGGAGCTTCCATCCCTTTTCCCTTTCGCTTCGCCTCGTAGTCGTCATTTAGCCGCTGGAGCTCGATATCGAGTTCAGCGGCGATCTGCGGGCCGATCGGCGTGGAAATCGTGCCCGGCTTCAACTCAATCCACCACTCGTGTCTCCCTCGATTTTGTCCCGCACTGCTCGCTATAAACAACGGAGCGACATGGAAATTCGTAATCGTCCACCCGTGCCTGAAGCAGACGGCAACGAGCGCGTCCGTGACTTCCTTTTCAATGACATGCTCGCCGAATGCACTGAGTTGAAGCTTTGTCCTTCCGACGTATATCAAACGGGGCGGCACCGTCGAAGTGAAGCGAACGACATCACCGATTACATAGCGGCACAGCCCGCCCGGGTTCGTTAGCAGTAATGCATAATCCACCCCGGCGACGACGCCTTCGAGGGGCACCGCGCGATTACCGATTTCGGCGAGACGCGTCTCGTCATATATATTCATCGGTAAAAATTCATAAAATATACCGACGTCCGTCATGAGGCGAAGTCCGTCGCGCGCCTCGGCGTCCTGGGTCGCGATGAATGCCTCTGACGCGGGATATACTTCGTGGAAATTCACGCGCGGCCCGAGGGCATGCCGCAGTTCGTCAGCAAACGGCGTGATCGGCACGCCTCCGTGAACGAAGCACTCGAAGTTCGGCCAGATGCCCTCCAGATTTGCTGCCCGCGATTTCCCGCTGATCGAGCGCTCGCGCAGGGCCTCCGCAAGGATGAGGACCCAGCTGGGGATTCCGCCCAGCAGAGTTATATCAAGCCGGAACGTGCGATCGGCGATGGCCTCGATTTTGGACGGCCAGTCCGTCATCTGCGCGATCTCGGTGCCGGGTTCATAGAGATGTTTCTCTATAGACTTCGGCAGGTTGAGCGCGGTGATCCCGCTCAGGTCGCCGCCGTAGGCGACGAATGGCTTCGACTCCTCGATTGGCGCGAGCACGGTGGATCCGCCTAGGAACAAGTGCCGCCCGTGAAACACTCCAGCATGGCCGACGCGCGCTGTATAGTAGAGGAGTGATTGCAGCCCGGCCTGGCGAAAGTGCGTCAGCATTTCCGGCGTTACCGGCAGATACTTAGTGCGCCCCGCAGTGGTCCCGGAGGACACCGCATAGAAGGAACACTTGCCCGGCCACAGAATGTCCGCCTCTCCGCGTTTCATCTGCTCGATCGGTGCGACGAAATCCTCATACGTGCGTGGCGGCACGCGGGATTTGAAGTCCTCGTAGCGCGTTCCCGATTCAATGCCCGCCGCCTTCCAGAAGGAAGACGCACTCAGCGGCTTCGCGAGCTCCGCCAAGGTCCGGTGCTGATCCGGCACTGCGGCTTTCACGCGCCGGAGTTTGCGCGCGGTTCTCGCCGTCAGCAACGAGGCACCGAGCGTGAAAATGCGTTTGGGCCAAGCCGGCATGATTCCACTCTCGATGGAGGGAGCCCCGCGCCGGCCGGCAAGCGAAATCAGGCGGCCAAGGGGAACTTACGGGATTTTAGCCCGCGATAAAATTCCACGATATGAGGCAGAAATTGGAAGTAGTGGAATATCAACGAGGCATGCTGCACCGCGTTGCCGGAGGCCCCGGTGACGACCCGTGGCTCGCCATTGGGAAAATAGGCCGCCAGTGAAACGTCCAACGCAATGCGACTCGGCGCCGTTTCCACGAGGACGGCGTTTTCCTTTTCCGCGAATAGGACTAGAGCCGGGGCGAGACTGAGCGGCAGTTCGCCAGCCGGCTGGCCCCAAGCCGACAACGGCACCATTGCCTGCATGGCCTGCATGCGTTCAAAGGCACCAATCGGCGTCATTTGGTGAATCGCGCCGAGGACACGATCGCGCAAAAGTGAAAATTCCACCCCGGTGAGGAGCGACTTCCACGTCGATCTATTCTGCGCGCCCGCCTCGAACATTTTGGCGAATATATTGCGGGCCTTTTCCACGCCACGATTGTCAACCCGCGCGCCGGCTTCGACGAATGGCTTTACCGCCCTGCCCAGAAGGGTCGAAGGCTTGGCCTCGGTAGGGTCAAGTACGTCCTCGACGCACGCCACGGGGCTGACGATAAGGACCCCCGCGATCTCAGGCGAACGGCCAGCCTGCCGGCAGCGTCGCAGCCATTCTATGACCAATCCAGCCCCGAAGCTCACGCCGAAGATGACCGGCCGCTGCCCATGCAGGCTGATCAGTTCGGTGACGAGGTCATCGAGCTGCGCGCAAAGCAGCTCTGCAGAAAATCCCAGCCGCGGATAATTGAAATAATATACACTGCCTTGGCGCACCAGAAACCCCCGGATCAGAAAAACCTGTTCAGTCGAGTCCGGGACGAATCCTCCCAGCACGATTGTGGGGGTGCTGCCGTGACGCCGCTCGCAGAGCAGAGTCGCAAGTTGTCGGGGTTCGGCCCGGCCACACGTGAGCACTTCGTTTTGCGCCGTCGACACGCGGCGCCGGTACGGCAGCGGCCGCGGCGGACTAAGGCGATACGCCGTCGACCGCAAAAACGTATGAATTGGCTGCGGCGGTGCCAACCGCGTGAACGCGGAGAAGAAGGAGAGCGCCGGAGAAAGTGCAGGCATAATAAACGACGACTAAGATTGCCCGCGGGTGGCAAAACCAAAGCACGTTCGCCACGGAATCGTTGCCTAAGTGAAACGCAAGCGCGAGCTTCTGTCATGAATTCCCTATAGCCGTGCCATCACCTGACATCATTTTCGAAGATGAGTCGTTAGTAGCTGTAAATCAACGGCCTATCGGTAAAATAGCCGTTCACCCAAGCGGGCCATCTCCGGTCGCTGCGCGCTCCGACGAAGCGCTCTGGCCGCCATCCGGGTGGACGAAAGTGCATCGGCTCGACCCCGACGCGAGCGGGCTGATGATTTTCGCGAAAACCAAATCGGCACTCGATTTTCTGAGCGGGCAATTCCAAGCGAAGTCTGTGCAGACGAAATTCTTCGCATTCGTCACTCCGGCGGGCACGCCGCCAATTGTGCCGGTCGTGGCTGGTGTCCGGGACACAACGGGCGCACTGCCGCCCGACTTCGAGGTAAATGCGTCTCTGGCGGCGGATCCCCGCCAAGCTGGCGCGGTCCGGCTGTCGCGCGGCCGTGGGGCGAAGGACGCGTTGACGCGATTCCACGTGCTGGAGCGATTCGACGATTTCCACTGGATTGAATGTCACCCGGTGACGACGCGACCGCACCAGATTCGAGCCCATCTCGCTGCAGCTGGCGCACCGATCCTCGGCGATAGTATATACGGCGCCTCCGAGTACCGCTTGCTGCTGTCTCAATTCAAGCGTGGATATAAAGGTCGGGAGGACGAAAAGCCCCTCGTCTCGCGCTTGGCGCTACACTCGGCCGAGCTCAATTTCAAACACCCGGAAACGAGAGAATCGCTGACCCTCGTCGCTCCGCTCACGACGGATCTCGAAATCGCGCTGAAAAATCTGCGCAAATTCACCGCAATCCCGAGGCGCCGGTAAATTTTTTGGCCGATTTCGAGAGACGCCGGTCACGGGGGCGCGCCGCGGTACTTTGTCCAACGCAGTCAGCCGGCAAACCCCGTAGAAATTTCGGGGGCGTCCCCGAATACTGGGCGGCGTCCAGTTCCGGTAGATTGGGACCGTGCAACTGGTCTCCCGTTCTCGCCTTCGCGCCGGCACTCTGGTGTCGGTCCTCGCCGTGGCGTTCGGGCTGCTCGCGAGCACCGGCCGCGCGGGTATCAAGTCGGAGCGACTCCTTGCGGCCATCCTGCAGCAGACGCCGGCGGCGACGGTCGTTGGCGCTGGCGAGCAGCTTCGGCAGGCGGAGCACGCCGCGGCCGCTATTCCGGGTGCTGAGGCACTCTGGGGCGTGGGTGCCTCGATGGAGCCGCTTTTCCCGAGCAAGACGGCAGTCGTCGTCGTCCCCGTCAAATTCCAGGATCTGAAGAAAGGGATGACCGTAGTATATATGAGCCGCCGCGGCCGCATGGTGGCGCATTCGCTGACGGGAGACATGCCGCAGGGGTGGATCGCGCAGGGCGTGAACAATGACCGCGAGGATGATGATCTCGTCACCCGGGTGAATCTCGTCGGCGTCATCGTCCAGGCGTATTCAGAAGTGAATACAGAATTTCGTCTGGCGTTGACGCGACAGCTCGTGGCGCACGGCAAGCTGGCGGCGAACTTCGAGAAGCGGGACGCTCGGGCGACCGAGTAAAGCCCCGTCGGGCTCGATCAGCGTGCCGCCACGAGCGGTATATATGGATGGATATATGCTACGACATGCATATATCTTTTATATATAACATCGATTAGCTGGTGGGGAGGGCCTCGAGCGCGGCCCTGGCTCGGGCTTTGGCCGGCTCGTCGTGTTTCTCGCGGCTCGGCATTGCGAGTCCTTTTTGGAACTGGCCGCGGGCTTTTTCCGGCTGACCATCTGCGAGGTACGCGAAGCCGAGCTCGAGCTGGTGAGCAAGGACGTCCGGCTGGAGCGCAACCGCCCGTGAGAGCTCCGCTACTGCCACGCGCGTGGACGCGTCCGGGAGCCCTCCGTAGATGACCCGCACAAATAACTTCGCAGCGCTGTTCAGCGTGGCCACCTCGTAGTTCCAGCGGCCGAGCACGTGGTGAGCCCACGCGTAGTTCGGATCCAGCTCCAGGGCGCGTTCGGTTTCCTCGCGAACGAGCCGTGAGTAACGGATGCGCGTGCGCGTGTCACTATATACTGCGAGGGTTCCATGGCAGA
This sequence comes from uncultured Verrucomicrobiae bacterium, assembly GCA_963800005.1. Taxonomy (GTDB): domain Bacteria; phylum Verrucomicrobiota; class Verrucomicrobiia; order Opitutales; family Opitutaceae; genus CAWCZH01. Next base: position 254,073 of record CAWCZH010000006.1, on the reverse strand, counting down.
TTGCGAGCGACAGGACATTGACGGGTGCATTTGGCGCGAGTTGCACCGCGTGTTCCGCGTAGGCGAGTGCGTTTTCCGCCGACTGCTTTTTCTGCGCGTTGGTCGGGAGATCGACGACCAGGTCTGAGTATTGCTGCGCGATTTTCTGCAGCACGGCCGGATCGTCCGGTCGAACCGCGGCGATCTTCATATAGAGTTGAAGCGCGAGCCGGGAATCGAAACGCGCCTCGGCGGCCTCTGCTTCCTGCCGGAGTTCGTCGACGGCGACGTCGGCTCGGCTCGACGCCAACGCCACAAAGACGCACGCGAAGAACCTGGCGCTGAGAAAGGGCTTCATCCCAGCGAGTGGATTTCTGGCTGCCCGGCTCAGGCCGGTTTTTGAAACAGGTAGTGACTGACCAGCCACTCCGTCCCCTGACGGTAGCCCCACAGCTCGGCGCAGCTCATATAGAAAACGCGCCAGTACGCCCACCACTTGGTCGCCTGCTTTCGCCCGTAGGTTTCGGCGAGGAGCGGGAGAATTTCCGCCCGGTTTGCATCCATTCGTTCGAGCCAGTGCTCCGCGGTGCGTTGATAATGGGTGCCATCCACCTTCCAATCGGCCGTCAACTTCAAGTCGTTCTGAAATTGCATCAGGAGGTCATGCGAGGGCATTTGACCGCCCGTGAAAAAGTAGCGACTCATCCAGTCGCCGGGCCCTCGCGACACGAAGTGATAGGAAAGTTCACGATGGGTGAAGATGTGAACGAACAGCTTGCCACCCGGACGGAGCCACCGGGCTATATTCGCGAGGAGGCGCTCGTAATTTTTGAGGTGCTCGAACATCTCGACGGAGACGACGCGGTCGAACTGGCCGGCCGCCGTGTCGAAATTGTTTATGTCGCAGGTGATGATCCGCAGGTTGGAGCAACCGCGGCGCCGCGCCTCGCCATCGATATATTCTTTTTGGGTCTTTGAGTTCGATACGCCCGTGATCTGCGCGAACGGAAACTTTTCGGCGAGATAGAGCGAGAGCGAGCCCCAGCCGCAGCCGAGTTCGAGGATCTGCTGGCCGTTTTCGATCTGGGCGCGTTCCGCGTACATCCCGAGCATGGCGTCCTCGGCCTGGTCCAGCGACTCGGCGCCGCTCGGATAATAACACCCGGAATATTTAAGCCGGCGCCCCAGGCAAAATTGATAGAACGGCGTCGGTACCTCGTAGTGTTGCGTATTCGCCGCGTCGGTCTGTTCCGCGATCGCGCGCCGCTTCAGGTCGGCAATATACAGGGAGCGATCGTACCGCGGCTTTTCCTCGCGCAGGCGGGCCGCGAGCAACCGGCGAATGCCAAGGCGGATCGCCCAGTCCGGCAGGAGGTTTTTCTCGAGGAGGGCGTCGATCATATAGCGGGTTTCCGGGGGAACCACGGCACGAAAGCCGAAGTGGTCTGCTGGTACCGCCGGTAGGCGTCACCGCGGCTGCGAAGGCTCTGTTGCTCGGTCATCGGTATCCCTGTTACGCGCAGGAGCAGCCAGAGGATGCTTGCCGGCCCGATGAGTGCCCACGCTCCCGATGGCGCGGCCAGCGCCAATATGAAATAGCTCACCCAGTTCAGCCATTCGAAGAAATAATTGGGATGCCGGCTATAGCGCCACAGCCCGCGGTCGCACACGCCGGCCGTCCCTGCTTGTTCGCGGGCGAAACGCGCGAGTTGGGCATCCGATATATATTCACCGACGATCGCGACGAGCCACAGCGCCGCGCCGGCGAACTCAAGAGGTTCGAAACCTGGGCGCGAGTTTTGGCAAATGATGAGGAATGGCACGCTGATCCAAACGACGGAGACGGCCTGCAGCTGAAAGAAGCCGGCCATTTTCCAGATGAAGTGGCTGGCCCAGTCCTTCCGCAGCTGCTGGTACCGGCGGTCTTCGTGCGGGTGATGGCGCATTACCCGACGGAACAGATGCGTGCCGAGCCGCCCGCTCCATATAGCAGCGAGGCCCGCCAGGAGAGCGCGGCGAGGCTGCCAGCCGTGCCCCAGCGCAGCATACAGCACCGCGATGGCGGCGAACGCGTAGGACCACGCTATATCGACGATTCCGTAATTATTCATCCGGCGCGCCAGCACGAACAGGCCGATAAAGCAGCCGCAGAGCACCGCCGTGGCCGTGGCGATCAAGTCGATTGAACTCACGGGACCGGATGATTCGCGGCGTCGGCCTGCTTCGCAGCCGCGGCTTTCGCGGCGCTTTCGTCCCGGGCCCGCGCCACTTCGCGCAGGGTCGTTCGCGCTGTATAGTATATAAGCGCGATCCAGAGCGGCGCGGCGACCGCCCACACAATGATTGCGTGCAGGATCGTGGTTCCGAATCGATGCATCAGAAGACCGGGGTCATCCCACAGAAGCCGCCACATGATCTGCGCCGATTCACGCATGCGCATTTTTGGGTGTATGATCCCGAACAACCGGTCGCCCCACTGCCAGCAATAATACATGGCAGTAAAATGCAGAGGCGTGCAGAGGTAGTTGACTACCTGAATGATCGGTTGGTTCAGGCCGAGGGCGATTCCAGCCAGAAAGCACAGGATGGTTGTCACCCCGACGAGCGGAAAAAGCGCCAGTGCGCTGCCAACCGCGATCGTCAACGCGATCTTTTCTGGGGTGATCCCTTGGGTGAGTTGCGCGACGACAGGATCAAGCAGCCGATGCTGCCAGAACGTGCGACGCGACTGCGCTATTGGGGAGTTCTCAGCCACCTTGTGACCACTAGCGAATTCTCGCTCCAATGGGAAGCCATGTCCGCTGATTTCAGCGGTTTGCCCACGCGGCCGCGGTCACCGCGATGCCGAATGCCGCAAGAGCCAGCCCGAGTCCGCCCATCCCGCTGCGGCGGCTGTTAAATATACTGGCGACAGGTGCTCCCCGCGGAATGCGGAACAGCTCGTCGAGGCAGTACGCCGCCATCGCGATGTTTCCGAGCAGCACGATCGCGATGATCCACGCGGCACGCGCGAGCGCACTCGTTTGCTTGAAGCAGACCCAGACGGAAAACGTGATGAACCCCCAGTAGGCATCGCAGAGCGTGGCGATAAACCACGGGTGCGTGGCGACGGCCCGGGGGACGTCAAAGAGGCCGCACTGGGTCGACGCCCAGCCGGTCACCGCCAGCATCCAGAGGATGATCGTGATGAAAAGTCCGCGCAGGAAGAGGACCATGGCGGATTATATACTGAGGTTGTTGGCGCGGGTGTGCAGCGTTTGTACGACGGAGATATTCCGGAGCGCGAACGCCGCCTCGCAGTATGCCAGGTAATAATTCCATTTTCGCACAAACCGTGCGTCAAAGCCCAGCGCCTGAACCTCGGCCAAGCGCGCGTTGAATTTCTCCTTCCAGCACCGCAGGGTGCGGGCGTAATCGTGGCCGAGATCCTCGATTGTATAGAGTGAAAATCCGCCGTGGCTGGTGAGCATGGAGTTCACACGGTTGACCGAGAGCAGGAGGGAGCCCGGGAATATATGCTTCTGGATGAAATCAACTCCGCGGCGGAATTCATCATAGCGGGCGTCCGGGCACGTGATAAACTGCAGCGCCAGCAGACCGTCCTGTCTCAGGAGCCGATCGAGCGCTGCAGCGAAGTCCGGTAGATACCGGTGCCCGATGGCTTCCATCATCTCAATTGAAACGATTTTATCATATTCGCCCCGGAGGTCGCGGTAGTCCATGAATTGGACCTCGACACGATCCGCCACGCCTGCTTCCTGCACCCGACGGCGGGCAAGTTCGAACTGCTGCTGTGAGATCGTGACGGTGGTCACGTGGCAGCCATAGTTTTTGGCGGCGTGAATCGACCAGCCGCCCCAGCCACTGCCGATTTCGAGGACGCGATCCGTGGGCTTCAAGCGGAGCTTTTCACAGAGCGCATTGTTTTTGGCGGCCTGCGCCTGCTCGAGCGTAAAGTCCGCCCGGTCCCAGCGGGCGGCCGAATACATCATCGAGCGGTCTAGAAACAGAGCGAAGAAGTCGTTCGAGAGGTCGTAGTGCTCGCTGATGTTGCGGCGCGCCTTGGCCCGCGAATTCGGACGCAGAAGGTGGCCGACGCGATTGGTAAATCGAAGAAAATTGAGAGCGAGCGAGCGCGCCTTTTTCGAGCCGGAGAGCGTGGGCGCATGCTCCAGGTTCAAGATAAACCACGCGATGACGGCGGGAAGATCCGGTGTGTCCCAGTCCCCGTCAATATATGATTCGGCAAAGCCTATATCTCCCGCCAGCAGGCATTTCTTGAAAAAGCATTCCCGCCGGACGGAAATTTGCGCCTTCGCGGATATATCAAGTGGAAGACGCCGGGCGGGTGCATCGGCCGGCTCGCCGAAATGCCGGACCGACGCGTCCGGGAGTTCCATTCGCAATTGGCCGAGCGTCATCTCGGAAAAGGACTGCAGCACGGCCCCACGGAGGAGGGAAGCGCCTCGCGGGACAGAGAAGGCCGGTGCGACGGAGACGGAGGGCTCTGAATTCATAATTAAAAGTGGAAAGAAGCGGCGGGAAAATCAGGATGCGGCGCGGGAAGCAGCCGCTGGCGCGATCGAAGAGTGAGGACGAACCAGATCGCGCTGGTCCGAGGCGCGGGCAGCCTTCGCGAACCACGGCACGCGTTTGACCCATAGCCAAAAGGCGTGCCAGTGGATCAAGCCAATGATTTTCAGCGTGATCAGTGGATATTTCAGCCCGTACCACGCGAGCCGCGCGGATGTCAGGTCTCGGCGCGGCCCCTGCAATATACTCGTGAGCGTCCGGCTTTCCGCTATATAGTCGTCGATCTGGACGGACAGCCGTTCGGCCGGCACGCGCAGGGTGAAGTCGAACTCCACGTCGACGTCCGAAAACGGGGAGACGTAGAAAAATTTTGGGACGCGAGCGTGGAAGGCGTTTTCCGTCGCTGGCGCACTCGCCGCCCGGATCAGGTACGGCTTCATTTCCTTGAATGTATTCGTGACTTCCGCGATCGCGGCAACCGGTGCGCCGCCCGGCCCGAAGCAATAATATATCGAGACGGGATTGAACAGATAGCCGGCCACCCGCGGCAACGTGACGAGGACGACCCGCCCGTTCCCCATCTCGATCCCGCGTGCTCGCAGGAACCCAGCGACGCGACGCTTCAAGGCGCCGGACGCGGTGGAAGCGGGCGCATCAGAAATGGTTTCCGAGGGCGATCCGTGCGGGAAATAATCCGACTCGCGGAAGGAGAAAAAATTCGGCCGATTGACGGAGAAGAAAGGAAGTCTCCGGTGCAGCAGGTCCAATTCGTCGAGGTCGACGGCGAACAGAAATATCCGATAGAGGAACCGATGCCGGCGCGGTGAGAACCGCTCGTGCATGACGCGGCATTCGTAGAGGCATGATTTCATTCCAGGCGATCGCTATCGATCTACCTGTTACGCTTCAACGATCTGGATGGACGCGACAATTCGCCGGACTCACACGCGGGATACGGCGGCGGAGCAGCCATGCCAAAGCGAGCAGGTCCAGCAGAGGTACAATAGCCATCGCGCGCAGACCGTATTTCGAGGTGCCCGAGACCCGCGGCCGGTGCGCGACGGGCAGCTCGCGAATTTTCCAGCCCGCCGAGTGCGCGAATGCCGGTAAGAAAGAATATAGCGAGCGGATCGGCAAAAAGCTGCCCACCACTTCGCGGCGAAAAATTTTAAGCGAGCATCCGGTGTCCTGAATGCCGTCACCGAGCAGCACACGCCGGGACCGGTTGGCAATGCGCGACATCGCCCGGCGCAGCGCGGAGTCGCGACGGTGCTGCCGTCGCCCGACGACCATGTCGGCCGATTCCCGCTCTGCCCACAGCCGCCGCAATTCCGCCGGTGGGTTTTGCCCGTCGCCATCCAGCATCGCGATCCAGCGTCCCTGCGCCTGGTGAAATCCCCACCACAACGCTGCGGCTTGCCCTCGATTCTGCGGAAAAGTCGACACCTGAACCGCGTGCCACGCGATTGCGCTCGCTGCCAGCGCCACGCTGGTGCCGTCAGTGCTTCCGTCGTCTATACATATAACTTCGGAGGGGACTCCGATCTCGTTCAGCGCATCCCGCAACTCAGCCAACAGCCGCTCCACGTTTCCCTCCTCGTTGAAAAAGGGGATGATGACGGAAAGTTCCAGTGTTCCGCTCATGGCTTAAAGAAGCCATTCACCCAAGCCGTCCACGCGTCCGTGGTGAGCCCGTTTTTTTCCGCGGCCACCAAGGCCGGGAGGTGCGCTTGAAGTTCGGCGCGACTGACGCGCGAGTGCTGGATTTTTCCGTGCGCGTCGGCTGCCAGCAAGACGGCTCTGGAAGCGGCTTCCACGGCAGCCACCGCGTGCCGGTCGTGCGCCCAGTCGTCCGGGCGGAAGTAGTTTCCTGTCCGCTCGATGACCTCGGACGCGAGATGCGGAGCGGAGAGAAATGGTATATTGATGGCCTGCGGCGAGGACCAGGACCACAGCCAGGTGGTATGCGCGATCTCAGGGACGGCGATGCAGGCGAGCGTGTCCAGCGGCTGACCGTCGAGATCCTCGTCGAGTGCGGCGATGAGACGGCGCGAGGTTAGGCCGTTCTCCACCCAAGGAATCAGCGCGGCCACGTGGCCCGCGGCGCACCAGCCGATAGCGGCCGTCGCGAGTGCAAACCGCATGGTGGGCGCGCGAAATATACCGACCAGCGCCAGGCCGGCTCCGATCGCAAGGCCCGCTGTGGGGAAATAGAGGTGCCGCGGTGAAAAATATCCGACCACCAGCAGGCTGCCCACCGTCGCAAAGTACCAGGTCGCGGTGAAGAAAATGATATTGCCCCAGCGGGCCTGATTTCGCGCGACAGCGAGCGTCATGGCGATGACGGCGAGAACGGAAACGGTGATCCATGCGGCCCGGAGGGCTCCGAGAGAGAGCACATGCGGGAACTCGGCGGTGGACGCGAAGGGCAGCACGGGAAAGATCCAGCCGAGGTAACTTGCCTGGCGGTCCCAAGCGGCGGCGTCGCGCCAAGCGCCGCTGTTTCCGCCGGAGTCCGATCCGAAGGCGGCGCGGCGACAGAGTATATAGATGATATATATCGCTGCGGTACCGGCGATGAGCCGCGCGCGGCGCCACCAGGTGCTTCGGCTGACGCGAGGTTCAACCCACGCCCACCGGACGCAGAGCAAAGGTGGTGCGATGAGGCAGAGTTCCTTGGCAAAAATGCCCATGAAGAAAAGGCCGAGCGCGAGGGCACAGTGTCTTGGCCGGCCGGAGTCGCACCAGCTTTCGGCGAAGAACCAAAACCCGAGCGCACCGGCGGTGGAGAGCAGATCGACTCGGCCGGTGATCCATGACACGGCTTCCGCGTGCGCCGGCTGAAACGCGAAGAGCAGGCCGGACACGATTGCAGCCGTGCGGTTCTCACCGCTGTACCGCCACGCGAGTTGCATCACGAGCGCGACGCACGCGAGGTGCAGCAACAGGTTGGTCAACCGGTACCCGAGCGCGGCGCCACTATACAGTCGCGCGTCGACCATGAACGATAAAGCTGCGAATGGCCGAAGCTCGTGCAGGGGCATTCCCCAAATGCCCTCCGACCATTCGCGGGTGAAGAGCCGGGGCCAATTTTCCCAAGCGAAAACGCGAAACCGCGATATATACACAAAATCGTCTCCCAGAAAGCCGCCGGCCAGCGTCGCCACAAACGCCAGCGCGGCAACAGCGAGCAGCAGGAGGGTTATTCGCTGCGGCGTGACACCGTGAAGCGGGGCGGCAGCAGCGCGCATTCCGACGACGAATTCAGGTTGCCCCGCGCTCCGCAAGCCTTGTCACCAGAGCGATTTTCCGGCGACGATGAACGGAGCGTGCACGGCGCAGACCAACGCGAACCAGACCAGCAGCCCCGCGATCTGGCGTCGCGAAAACTGATAGAAAAACAAAATGAAGACCGCGGGCGTTATATAGTATCGTGGGTCGACGAGGAAATTGCTCGCGAGCAGTGCCGCGGAAAAAGGAAGCGTTAGCCAGAGATCGTGTCGGAATCGCTGCTGTCGCCACCCCCAGACCATCACTGCGGCAACGAAGAGGATGAAACCGGCCGAAGCGAAGCGCGCCGGAGGATGCGATTGCAGATACACGAGCGGCCAGTTTCGCAGGAGGGTAAAATGAGTGTCCGAGAAGTATAAATCCTGGTTCCACGGGTGCGGGTTCGCGAACGTACGCGCGAGGATGACCACCATGCCCGCACCCAGCGCGGCAGCGAGCGTTCCGCGCCAGGGATGAGTGCGGACATAGCCGGCGACCGCGGCCAGAGTTTTCCGCGCTCTACATAGCAACGCCGGCCACCCCAGCCCTATATACAGCAGGGCGGCGAAATCGAGCGCGGCACGATTGGGTCGCAGCGGGTTTCCGTTTTCCGTCCCCGGCGTGAAGCGGCCCGCCGCGAGGATGATTATCGCGCAGGCAACAATCACCGTCAAGACCCACCCAGATCTCGCGAGCGAGCGCATCGTGCGCGCAAGAGCGTCGCGGCATCCCGCGGGCGGAGCGTTTTGCCAATCATGCCAGATCTGCCAAGCGACGAAAAACGCGCCCCATACAATGTTGGTCTGGCGAATACAGCAGGACAGCGCCAAGAGGACGGCTGCGGCGAACCTCTGACCCCGAATTTGGGCCCACCATGCCCACAGGAGAATGGCGAGTCCGGGCGCATCGGAATAGGCCATGCCGGTGAAAGGCTGAAGAATCGGCAGCAATGCGAAGAGCAACGTCACGATTCCAGCGCGTTCCCGATGATATTCCCGCCACGCGCCGGCGAAGGCGATGAGGCCGAGCAGGGAAAAAAGCATGGTCGTGCCGCGCGCCGACCAATCGGTGGGATGACCGTGGGTGAGGGTAAGAACGACGAAATGATACCCGGGCAGGGTGGTCAGATTATCCGGGAGCCCGGGCTTGGCCTCCGCGAAATGGTATAGTATTCCCATATGCCCGGCCTCGTCGCAAAATCCCTCGCGGCGAAAATGAGCATATAGCAAAAACCAGCCGAGCGTGAGGGCTCCGGCCGCTATATAGCCAGCGAGGTCGACCCACCGGCCGCCGCATGATTCATCCGCCCGTTTTTTGTCAGTCCGCACGCATTTCGCCCGAGCGGGGCGAGTCGCGGGCAGAATCGCCGCCCATGCAACCGCAAATCTCGGATCGCTTATGCCGGCGCCGGTACGGCCGCGCTGGTTGAATCCGCGGGCCACGGGTCGCGTCCGAGAATCTGCGCGCAGAGGCGCGTCGCACTCAGCAGGCCGTCCTCGTGAAACCCGTACCGCTGCCAGGCGCCAGCGAAAAACGTCTGGGTGGTACCGGCAGCCACCAAGTTTAGAGCAGGAATTTCCGCCTGGGCTTGCACGGCGCCGAGGCTGAAGAGCGGGTGCTCGTAATGGATTCGCGAAAGTACCTTGGCGGGCGCGATCGCCTCGGACCCATTGATGGAGACGAAATAGTTTTCGCGCTGCGAGACGGCCTGCAGGGCGTTCATCCAATAATGCGTCGCCGGGATCGCGGCGCCCTTCGTGTCGGCGGTGATCTCGTAATTCCAACTCGCCCACGCCCGCTTGGTACGGGGCATGACCGAAGTATCGGTGTGCAGCGTCGCGACGTTCGGTTGATATATGAACTCGCTGAGCAGCCGGGACTCGTCCGCGGTCGGATCCCCGAGAAGCCGCAATGCCTGGTCGCCGTGGCAGGCGAGTATAATGCGATCGAAGTCCAGCACTTCGCCCCGGAGGGTGGTGACTTTGACGCGGCCATTTTTCCTGCGAACGCGGGTGACCGCCGACTCGAGTTCGATGCGATCGCGCCATGGCGCGGTGATTTTTTCAACGTAGGTCCGGGCGCCGCCGTCCACGGTCCACCAGGGATGCTGGGTGGAGAGCCCGAGGAAGCCGTGGTTGTGGAAAAAACGCAGCAGCGTTGTCGCTGGAAATTTGAGCATCAGGGCTGGCGGCGTGCTCCACACGGCCGAGCTCATGGGAACGAGATATAGATTGAAGAAATCGTCCCCGTATCCGCGCCGCTGCACGTATGCGCCGAGCGTTTCGCGAGCTGTCGCGGGCTCGTCGAGTGCGGCGAGTGCCTCTTTATTGAAGCGGTCGATCGCGAAAAGCATCCGGTAAAAACGCGGGCGAAGGAGATTGCGGCGCTGTGCGAAAAGATGGTTGATCGAGGTGCCGCAGTATTCGAGCCCGGTGGCGGCGTGCCTCACGCTGAACGACATATCGGTGCGCTTGATGGGCACCTGGAGTTCGGCGAAGAGCCGGGTCAGGAGAGGGTACGTGACCTTGTTGAACACCATGAAGCCGGTGTCGATCGGAACAGCGCGGCCGGTCCCGGGCTCCGTCGTTTCCACGGTATTCGTATGACCGCCGACGTACCGATTCTGCTCCAGAAGGGTGATATCGTAGTCCCGCTGCAGAAAGTGGGCGCAGCCGAGGCCGGCGATACCGGTACCGATGATCGCGAGTTTATCCACAGAGTGGATTCGCGGAATTATCCGGGGATATATACAACTGTATATAGCTGTCCATCGCCGCGAAGTCTATATATCGCAGTGCGCGTCTCACGTCTCCGGCGAACCGGCGCGGGGCGCCGGGTCCTTGACTGTTCGCGAATCGAGATTCAGCTCGGCGATGTTGCGATGAACCGAGGGTCGCTCGGGAGCCTTCGGCATAGTAGTCTGGGCAGCGTTCAACGTCGCGACGGCGATCGCGGCGGCCGTTGGCACCACGCGCCGAAGCGAGGAATATTCGGTGTGGGCGAGCGCGGCTCGCTCGGCCGCGAACACCGAGGCAGCGTGTTCTGCCCGAGCACCCTCCTCGAGCACGGACTGGGGAACCGGCTTGAGGCCGGAAATGAACCCTGTCCACGCGAGAAATTTTAGCCCGTAATAAGTGGGATCTAGCTCCCACCAGTAAAAACCGTTGCGCGTCGCGCTCTGGTACCGGTGATGATTATTGTGCCAGCCTTCACCGAGCGTGATGAGTGCGAGGATGAAACTGTTGCGGGAGTCGTCATCCGTTTCGAACCGCCGTTTGCCGATCAGGTGAGCCATGGAGTTTATACAAGCTGTGCCGTGGAAGAGCACTGTGGTGCTGATAAAAAAGCCCCAAACGAGCATTTGGAACCCGCTCGTGTGCAGGCCGGGCGCAATCTGGGCAAGCAGCGCACCGAGGGCATACACCCCAAAGGCGAAGAAGAGTGGCACAACGAGATCAAATCGGTTCAGCCAAACCAGCTCCGGGAACTTCGCTAGGTCCTTGATCTTCGAGTAGTCTGTCGGGAAATTCCGGCGGCTGGTAATCCAGCCGATGTGCGACCACCAGAAGCCGTGGACGTGCGGTGAATGGGCATCCTCTGGCTCGTCGGAATGCTGGTGATGATGCCGATGGTGGTAGGCCCACCAAAGCGAGCCCCGTTGAACGGTCGTCCCAGCGAAGAGCGCTAGGAGGAGCTGTCCAAGCCGGGAAGTACTATAGGTCTTATGAGAAAAGTACCGATGATGCACCGCGGTAACCGCAAACATCCTTGTAAAATAAAGAGCAATCGCGACTTCAACAGCGACGGGGCTCCATCCCACCCAGAGCACAGCCAAACATCCACCGTGTAGGAAAAGAAAGGGAATGCAGCGAACCCAGTCCACGCGGTCCTCCTCGGCGCGCATCGCCGCGGCGCCCTCAGGCACGTAGTCCGAGTCAAACCATTGAACTAGGGCATTTAACGAACGCCGAAAGGTTCCAGTTTTGTTATTTTCCGAGAAGGTTCTCATGAGTCACAGATGCTGATTTTTCGCCGGATTAACGAGTGCCTGCAAGTCTCGCGCGTTCGAAAAAATTCACGTGTTTCCACCCAATACGCGCGGACGCCACGCAAAGACGCTTCTTGACTCGACGGCATGGACAATGCTTGGGTGCGGTTGCGGCAAAGGTGCCGTTTGCTTTCGAAGAACACCCTGACGTTCTTTGATTGGCGTTGGTTCGAGGTGAGCCTCGGATAATCGCTATAGAATTTCCCGATCCTTCGCTAGCGGATCGGGTGTGGGTTGCCCCAAGACGGACATTTTGGTCGAGGGATTCCTTCGGCTAAAATCGCACGCGGCACTTCCGCCCTCAAGCGAGGTGCCACGAGCGTTTCAACCCAGATAAGACAGCAAATGAACTCTCCGCCTTATCCGCGGAGTTTAAACCAATGAAAGTAGTTAACAAGCTAGCCGTCCTCCTCAGCATGGGCGTACTCTTGCCCTTCGCCGCCTCGGCGAAGTCGCTGGAGTCCTCCTATCTCGAGTCCTGCCTGAAGGGGCCGAACGTACCTGTGCCGATCGCTGTGGTATCCCCCAGCGTTTCCTCAGAATACGCCGGCGCCTCGGTCGAGCTCGAGTTCGTGGTGGACCAAGGTGGGTCACCCACGGCCATCAGCGTCAAGTCCTCCCCGGACGCGACCCTGTCGGCTGTCGTGGTGGACGCCGTGAAACAATGGCGCTTCACGCCCGCGAAGTACAATGGTCAGCCGGTCGCGACGAAAGTCGTGCTGCCGGTCCGGATCGTCGGTCCTTCGATTCCCGGTGCGCGTTACGCCAGTAACTAAGTAAAAAACAAGGGGCGCCTTCTCGCGAAGGCGCCCCTTTCAATTTTTCAGGCCCGCGGCTTCTGCGGGCACGAGAGCGTTGTCGTCGTTACTCGTGGGGGAATCCGGACCCGGCAGAGTCGGTATCGGATGCGACTAGCGCGACGATGGATGCAAGCAGAATTGAAATAATAAGCATTGTTTGGCGGAGGGAGTCCCCGGGCAGGTCAGGCCCGAGGTTGGTGTGGTTGGTGTCAGTTCTATGGATACGGGACGAATCGATGGTCAGTTGCATCCAAACATCCCGCAGCGGGAAAAGCGAGCTGGATTCCGGAGCTCCGCAGCGAGTCTAAGCCCACCGATGATGCGTTTGGATCCCGCCCACTGTGTCGCTATCTGTGAGGCGCGGAAACCGGCTTTGTTCCTCGGGCGAAGCACCAACGCCTGGCTCACAGCTCACTTGGATTTCCGGAGCGTCACATCGCCGTTCATCGTCGCCGCTTGGATCTCAACGCCGCCACCGTTCAGCGTTCCCGAGACGATCTTCCCGCCAGTCATCGGAGGCAACGGCGCCATGGGAGGCAGCGGAGGCAGCGGTGTATTGGGACCACCCTCTTGGGCGGCTTCGCGCGCTGCGTCGCGGGCGGCCTCGGCGGCGCTTTTTATCGCCTCGGCGGCTCGTCGCGCGGCGTCCAATCCTTGGCGCACGGCATCGTGGACGGCGGCGTTTATCTCCTCGTTGCTCGCGTCACTCGCGTTTCCGTTCTTCAATACGACAACGTGGGGCGCGCGCCGGCTGCGACCGAGATTTTCAGTTTTCGTGACCAGCACGTTTTCATCAAAATCCGTGAGGATGCTTCCATTTTGCGAGCGAAGCCGAACGTTGGCCTTGGTTTGATCCGGAACACGGATGACGATTTCGCCATTCGTCGAGGTAAACGAAAGCGCCTTGCCCTCGTGGACCTCGCGGACGTTGGCCGAGATTTCCCCATTCATCGTCTCCACTAAGGCGCCGCCCACTATATTATCGAGACGGACCTCGCCGTTCAGGCTCTTGATCTCGATGTCGCCAGTCAGGTTTGAACAATCTATATTGCCGCCCCAGGCATTGGACACGACCACGGCGACGGACGCGGGCACGCCTACGTCGTAACTCGGGGCGCCGCCCGCCCACGGCTCCGAGGTGCCGTCGAGCACCACCAGGTTCTTCTTCTCCGTGAGGGAAAAACCCGCGGAACTCGTGATCACGCGGAGACCGTCTTTGCGAGGCGGCGCGGAGACCGCCTTGGCGTCGGATTTTACGGTAACCTCAGCTGCGTCCGTGCCGTGCAGGTGCAGGTCGCCGCGGCCGAGGTTGATCTTGAGCGTCTTGGCCGCGGCCGGATCGGAGAACTTGATGGAGTTGACGGCCTGGTCGGCGCGCGCGACGGCCAGGAACAGGAAGGCGAGCGCGGCCGCGATATAAAAGGCCGGGAGGAGTCGGGTGGGTTTCATTGTATAAAGATATATTAAAGGTGATCGTGGCGGCAGGGGCCGGGGCGCCGCGGCGGTGCACTGGTTCTACGGAGCAATATACTTATTGAGGATCGCGATATATTAATTCGCCCGCGCGAAGGCTGGCCGCGTCACGCGCTCAGAGCTGTGCCAGGGCGCGGCGCGCGGCGTTGCGGACGTTCTGGTCTGCGGCCACGCTGCTGGAGATCTTTTCCAGTGCCGTGGTGGCATCGTGATCCTGCGTCGCGACCAGGAAATCGATGATCGCCACCTGCACCACGGGGCTTTGTTCCCGCGGCAGAGATTCGAGCACGCTGGCGCGCACGATTTCCTGCTGCGCGTGCGGATAAAGAGCCTCGAGGGCGTTCAGCCGGACATTCGCACTCGGATCGAGTTCGAGCGCGCCGATCAGGTCATTGATCACGTGGTCCGGCGGATTATCAATCGATGCAGACGCGAGCACCGTTCTCAGTCGGTCGCTCGTCGGCCGTTGCTGCTGCTGCACGAGCGAGTAGCCAACGAGGCGTCCCATCGAGGTAACCTGCTTTTCGAGACCCGCGATTTTCTCCTCGAGGGCGACATTGTCTGAGGCGGCCGCATTGGACGGCACAGCCGGGTGGCGCTCGCCGAAGAAAAAACCGAGTGCGAGCAACGCGGAAGCGGCGAATGCTTGTACAGGCCAGAACCACCGCAAACGCCGCGAAGCGTTCTGGGGCGCGGCGGCAGGCAGAGCGGACGGCGCGGCACGGAGGAGGCGTTTTTCCGCTTCGATGGCAGCGAACACGCCGGCGCGCAGCTTCGGGCTCGGCTTCGGCAGCGGCATAAAGTCCAACGCCTCGAGGGTTGACTGGTTCTCCTGAAATTCGCGCTTTATACTTGGATTGGCGGCGAGAAAGGCGGACAGGGCCTCGGCGTCCAGCCGTGAAATCGAGCCGCGTTGCCAGTCTAGGAAGAGGTCGCGGGCGCGTTGTTCGGTCATGTGAGGGGCTCCTTCTGCATTTTGAAAAATGTGTCGCGGAGTTTTCCCAATGCGCGGTGCGCGCGCACCTTCGCGGCGCCGATCGAGCAATCCAGAATTCCGGCGATTTCGGCGAAAGAAAGCTCTTGGAACCGGCTGAGTAGTAGCACTTCGCGATCATCCCGATCCAAATTCCCGAGCGCGGTCCGCAGGAGCTCCGCATCGTCGCTCGCCCGGGCACGATCGCCTGCGTGCGGTGCTTCGTCGGCGAAGCTATAGAGATCCGCCGGGTCGGTGGGATCTGCGCGGGTCGCTGAGACGCGGAAATGATCCGCGGCGCATCGGCGTGCCAGATGATACATCCAGGCGGTGAAGCTGCCCTCGTCGCGGTAGGTGTGGCGGTATTTCAACATCCGTTGAAACACCGTCTGGGAAATGTCCTCCGCCGCGGTGCGCTGCCCCGTGAGCTTCACCAGGAATCCGAAGAGCGGGCCGTGGTGCCGCTCGAACAGCTCGCCGAGCGCGTCGAGTTCGCCCGCCCGGACGGCGAGCATCAAATGGTGGTCCGACGGCGGTTCGATCAGCGCTTCCACGGCCAGGCGCGATTTAGCCGCGGTTGGGTTGGGGCGGAAACCAATTTCGAGAGTTGCGGCAGACATGGCGGGAGGCGTGCATCGTTGGTTAGCCGAAGAAACCACCCGGGTGGCGAAAAGTTACACAGAAACTTCCTGCCGATTCGTTGCGGGTTTCCGTTTGCTCCCGCCTGCCGCGCGGCTTCATCCTCCTGCCCATGAGTGCGGTTATTAAGGCAATTGTTTTCCTGATCATCCTGTTCGTCATGCTCTACGTGGGCATTAACAACACGGACAAAATCAGCTTTTCCTTTCCCCTCCTGTCCGCGGAAAAAATCCGCTCCACCGCCGCTCTTATATACTTCGGAGTCTTCGCGGTTGGCGTGCTTGCCGGGACCGTCCTCACGGCCGGCGGCGGCGGTGGCCGCAAGCGCGGCAGCAGCGCTAAGGAAAAATAGATCCGGTTCCGGGCCCAGCAGTTAACCTTAATGCGGCAACGGGTTCTGGACCCGCCGGAGGTTATCGCACACCACTGCGGCGGCGACCGCGGCGTTGAGCGACTCAGCTCCTCCGAACCGCGGAATCGTCACGCGTCGCGTGATGCATGCTGCCACGGCGGGCGACAATCCCTCGCCTTCGCTGCCGATGATGATCACGGCATCGCGCAGCGCTGGAATGGCGTGGACATCTTCCCCGTCGAGTACGCAGCCGAGAACGGGCACGCCCGGTTGAGCGAGCAGTGTCGGAAGATCCCCCACGTGCACGCGAACGCGGGCGAACGATCCCATGCTGGAGTTAATTACCTTCTGGTGAAAAAGGTCCGCGCAGTGAGGTGAGAGTAACACGCGATCGATGCGAAACCAGTCGGCGATCCGCAGCAGCGTGCCGACGTTTCCGGCGTCACGGACCCCGTCGAGCGCGAGCGTGAGGCCGGTGGCAAGCTCTTCCGGCTGGATTGGCCGGTGTTCGATTTTGCCCACCGCCAGCACGTCCGAAGGAGTGGGGAAATGGCTCGCGCGCCCCATTTCCGTCTCGCTGATCTCCACGACCTGATTCGCCGCTGCCAATGCCTCGAGACGCGTCCGGGCCGCCGCCGTTGTATATATCTTTTCGAACGCAAATCCGGATCCGAGGAGCTCCGCGACGACCTTTTCGCCCTCGATGATAAAGCGGCCTTCCGTCTCGCGGTTCTTCTTGTCTCGCAGCGACCGCAGCCATTGTGACCTCGCCTTGGTGAGCACTTCCAATTCTCGCCACCCCGCACGCTCTTGGCAAGGATGGCGAGGGCTTGCGCGGCACGGCGCTCGGCGCAAGCGTGCTGGCGTGCTGCGCCTATATACTCGCTGGGCGGTTGCGATATTTTTCCTGGCCGCCGGCGTGAACCACTTTCGCTCTCCGGAAATTTATCTCGGGATGATGCCGCCCTCGCTTCCCTGGCCGGCCGGGCTCAACGCCATCAGCGGGATCGCCGAAATCCTCGGTGGGATCGGGTTGCTCTTTGTCCTCCTGCGCCGCGTGGCGGGTTGGGGCCTGATCGTGCTGCTGATCGCCGTTTTCCCGGCCAACCTGCACGTCGCACTGGCCGGCCACATGCCGGGCACGAATTTTTCGGCAACCGTGCTCTGGTGGCGCCTTCCCGGCCAGCTCGTGTTTATTGCCCTGGTCTGGTGGGTTGCCTTGGCGCGGCCCGATCGTTGCCGAGCGGCCGAGCCAGCGATGTGAACCGACCGCGTGGGCGGAAGCGGTTCAGCTCAATATATACGACAACAATATACGATACGTGTATATAGTCTGGAGGGGGCGGGAAGCATATAGCGCCATGTATATAGCGTGGCGGGTCCGCTCACCCCGGCGCGCGCGCTTCTGGGAGGCGGGTTGACTGGTAGGCGAAGAGCCGCCAATGGCCGTCTTCATTCCGCCACACGGCCAGGAACCGCACGCGGATTTCCGCAGGCGCACCCTGGCCATCACCACTCGCGGGTGCGATGCGCGCCAGGCCGGTCATCCGGACCACCCCCGGTCCGGCCTCCTCGAGGGACACCTCGTCGTATTCACATTTTGAATACCGCAGCCGCTTCGTCGCCACGAGCGTGAGAAACGCCGCCTTGCCCTCCAACGCGCCTTCCGCGCCGCCGTACGTCAATTCATCCGAGAGCACTGTCGTGAGCCGGCTGGCATCGTTGGCGAGGATCGCGTCGACGCGTTCGCGATCCGCGCGGCGAACCATGTCGAATGGGGCGGACGCCGCGGACGCGAACGGTGCGAGCAAACTCGCGAGGAGCAGCAGAGCGAGGGGCAGTTTCATATATAAACTAGATTGGAGATATATATTCGGCGCGCCGTCCGATTTCGGGAACCGGCTGTGATCGGGTGAACCCGCCGAAACGGCGGACGCCATCCGCGCGGTTTTCGCTTTGTGTTTGAAGGCGCGGCGGCTAGGCTGACCGACCTCATGAGTGCGACTTCTGTCCGTTCGTTCCGCCGGATCTTCGACGAAGTCGGTACGGTAGATGCGGTGGGCGTCGAGGAACGCGTGGCGAAATTTGCGGCGCGCAGCATCAAGAAGGCCGCGAAGAACTGGGGGCTGCGCTGCGCGATCTCCATGGTCGACCTCACCACGCTGGAGGGGAAGGACACACCGGGCAAGGTGGCTTCGCTTTGCCGCAAGGCGCTTCGCCCGGGCGATGATCCTTCGCTGCCGAGCACGGCTGCCGTGTGTGTTTATCCAGCGATGGTCCGCCACGCGAAGCGCCACGTCGCGGGCACCTCTGTCAAAGTAGCTTCCGTAGCCACCGCCTTTCCCTCGGGCCAGGCGCCGCTCAAGACGCGGCTCGCCGAAGTGCGCGCCGCGGTGGGCGATGGCGCGGATGAGATCGACATGGTGATCAACCGCGGCGCATTTCTCGAAGGCCGATTCGCCGAGGTGCAGGACGAGATTTCAGCGGTGTTGGACGAGTGCGGCCCCGCTGCCCTCAAGGTGATCCTCGAGGTGAGCGAGCTCGAGACGTATGATAATATACGGGCGGCTTCATTTCTCGCGCTCGAACTTTTGCGCGAGGGCGATTTTATCAAGACCAGCACTGGCAAGACGTCGTCGAATGCCACGCTCGCGAATAATCAAGTAATGCTCGAGGCGATCCGCGATTTTTACCTCGATTCCGGAATCGCCATCGGGATGAAGCCAGCGGGCGGAATCCGCACGGCGAAGCAGGCGCTGAGTTTTCTCGTCGCCGTGAAGGAAACGCTCGGGGATGCGTGGCTGACGAATCGGCGGTATCGCTTCGGGGCGAGCGCGCTGCTCAATGATCTCCTGCGACAAATTGAAAAAGAAGCGACCGGCGCCTACCAGGCCCCCTATTATTTCAGCGATGCCGCCGAAAGTTACTGATCCTCAGTCGTCCGCACCCTCTCCGGAAAAGTCAGGCCTCCGGCGCCGCCGCGGGACCCGGCCGCTGCTGACCGCCAGCGCGCAGCCACCGGTGCGCCGGGGACGGCCCGCGCCCGAGTTGATCTTCGGAGATCTATGGAATTTCGATCCGGCGCCAGAGACGGCGGACCCGAAACTCAAGCCGCGCTACGAGCTGTTCATCGACGGGGAGTTCGTTGCGCCGAAGACCGGAAAGTATTTTGAGACATTCAATCCAGCCACAGAGCAGAAGCTCGCTGAGATCGCGCTCGCGGGAAACGCGGATGTCGATGCCGCGTATGCCGCGGCCCAGCGCGCGCAGCAGGGTGTCTGGGGACGCCTCCCCGGGCGGGAACGTGGCAAATATCTATATAGGATCGCCCGGCTGCTGCAGGACCGCGCGCGCGAATTTGCCGTGGCGGAAACGATGGACGGCGGGAAGCCGATCAAGGAGTCCCGAGACTTTGATATACCGATGGCGGCGGCGCATTTTTTTTATCACGCCGGATGGGCCGACAAGCTCGAGTATATAGCGCCCGGCCGGCGCGTCGCGCCCTTGGGTGTGGTCGGACAGGTGATCCCCTGGAATTTTCCGCTGCTGATGTGTGCCTGGAAGTTGGCGCCGGCGCTCGCGATGGGAAATTGCGTCGTGCTCAAACCAGCGGAGACAACGTCGATCACCGCGCTTAAACTCGCTGAGATTTTTCAGGATGCCGGGCTGCCGCCGGGCGTCGTGAATTTCGTCACCGGTGCGGGCGAGGTGGGCGCCGCGGTGATGGCGCATCCCACCGCCGCGAAGATCGCGTTCACCGGCTCGACGGAAGTGGGCAAGATCATCATGCGCTCCCTTGCTGGCTCCGGTAAAAAGATGACGATGGAGCTCGGCGGAAAGGCCGCGAATATCGTCTTCGACGACGCACCGCTCGACCAAGCAGTCGAGGGGATTGTGAACGGAATTTTTTTCAACCAGGGGCATGTCTGCTGCGCGGGGTCACGGTTGCTTGTGCACGAACCAGTCGCGCGGGAAGTCCTGGCGAAACTGAAGCAGCGACTACGCGTGTTGCGCGTGGGGGACCCGTTGGACAAGAACACCGACCTTGGCGCCATTAACTCGCTGCCGCAGCTCGAGAAAATTCGCGAACTCGTCGCCGCCGGTGTCGCGGAAGGCGCTGAGATATATCAACCCTCGGCGCGTCTGCCGGCGAAGGGGTATTTTTTCCCGCCGACGCTCTTTTCCGAGGTGACGATGAGCCATCGCATCGCGCGCGAGGAGATTTTCGGGCCGGTGCTGAGCATCCTCACTTTCCGGACCGTCGAGGAAGCCATCGAGAAGGCGAACAATACCGCGTACGGCTTGAGCGCCGGAGTCTGGACGGACAAGGGCTCACGCATTCTCAAGCTTACGACGGAGTTGAAGGCGGGCGTCATCTGGGCGAACACATTCAACAAATTCGATCCGGCGTCGCCGTTCGGCGGGTACAAGGAGAGTGGCTTCGGGCGCGAGGGCGGCCGGCAAGGGCTGCTCGATTACGTGCGCGTGAGCTGAGCCATATATATAGAACGTCGCCAGTCTACATATCTATAATATAATATATAACGATGCCACGCCTGCCGATCACGAAGACACCCAAGGTTTATGTGGGTGGCGCGTTCATCCGTTCCGAGAGCGCGCGAGTTTCCGCGCTGCAGGATCGCCGGGGGAAATTCATCGGCAACATCCCGCAGTGCACGCGCAAGGACCTGCGCAACGCCGTGGAAGCCGCCGCCAAGGCGGGCCCGGGTTGGGCGCGCCGCACTGCCTATAATCGCGGACAAATCCTCTATCGTCTCGCCGAGATGCTGGAGGCGCGCTCAGCGGAGATGGCGGAGGCGCTGATGTTGAATGGTCGCGACGGCGCGGCAAAGCCGCCGGCTGCCCGCCGCGAGGTGGCCGCCACGGTGGATCGCCTTGTATATTATGCGGGCTGGGCGGACAAATATGAACAGGTGCTCGGAAATGTGAATCCCGTCGCCGCGCCGTTTTTCAATTTCACGGTGACGGAGCCGATGGGGATCGTCGGCGTGATCGCGCCCGATGCCGCACCGCTGCTGGGGCTAGTCAGCCTGCTCGCCCCGGCGATCACGAGCGGCAACACGACGGTGGCGCTCGCTTCGGAGATCGCGCCGTTTCCCGCGATCCTCCTCGGCGAAATGCTGGCGACGAGTGACCTCCCAGGAGGCGTCGTCAATCTCCTAACCGGCTTGCGGCGCGAGTTATTGCCGACGTTCGCAACCCACACGCATCTTCGTGCGCTCGTCGGGGTCGTCGATCCGGGCGAACGAAAAACTCTCGAGCTCGGCGCGGCTGAGAGCATCAAGCGCACCCATTTTCACGAGCGGACCGGCGGCCCCGATTGGTTCGGCGACACCGCGCAGGGTCTCGGCGCGATCCGCGACACCCTCGAGTTCAAGACGATCTGGCACCCGATCGGCGCCTGAGTCGGCCCGGGGCCACGTTCGCCTGAAGATTTGGTCGCTGGCGATTCGGCATCGGTCCCTGTATTCAGAAAATGAATACAAGGAAGCGGCGGTGCGTTCGACTATATACTGACGCGAGCCGGACCCTATATCAATCCGCTCGCGTTCCATGGCACCGAACCAGTCCGGGCCACGAACCGCTCGATTTCCGCCTGTGTCGGCATCGAAGGCGCGGTGCCAAACTTCGTCACCGAGAGCGCCGCCACGGCATTGCCGTGGGCCGCGGCGGCGAGCACGTCTCCGCGCCGGGCGAGCAGGCCGGCGGCGAAACCGCCGACAAACGCATCGCCGGCGCCGGTTGTATCTACAACCTGGATACCGCGGTACGCGGGAATCACGGTATAGCCTGTATCGCTTGACACGAGGCATCCGCGGGCGCCGAGCGTGATGATAACGGTCGGGACCCCGAAGCCCCGCGCGACGGCGTGGCAAAAAGCGTGCCCGAGATTTCCTTCAGCGTCCGCTCGGCTCGTGTCGCCCGCGGATGCTTCGAGGATCGAAGCGGCGGCAGGAATGAGCCGGGCAAGTGCGAGGAATTCGGTTTCGTTCGGAACGAGGATGTCCACCAGCGCGAGAATCTCGCGCTCGAAATCGGGCCGCATCGGAGCCGGATTCAGCACCGTTGTGGCGCCCGTCGCTCGGGCGCGCCGGAAGACTTCCCGGTTGATTTCGAGATTCGCCTCGTGCTGGCAGACAACCACCTTGGCGTCCGCCAGTAATATATTGTCGAGATCAGCCGCGGCGAGGTGGGCGCTGGCGCCGAGAGCGACAATGATCTCGTTCTGGCCTGCGGCGTTGACGATGATTCCCGCCGTGCCGGTCGCATGCCCGGGCTTCTCTATAAAGCGAGCGCCGATCCCTTCCTGCTCGTAAAACGCGCGCGCGCCCGCCGCGAAAACATCGGCGCCCACTGCTCCGATGAAAGCAGTGCCCGCGCCGGCGCGCGCCGCGGCCACGGCCTGGTTTGATCCCTTTCCGCCCGGGCCGGTGACGAATTCGCCCAGCACCGTTTCGCCGGCGCGGGGAAAGTCGGCGCAACGCCAGGTGAGATCCTGGATAAAGCTGCCGACGACGACCACGGGGTAATGCATGCGTCGCGATCCTTGCAAGCGACCTGCCCGCAACACAAGCGCGCGCAAGCGCAACGAGCGCGCGCGTGATTCGTCCGAACCGAAGCGGGTGTCGCTGGTCCGTGTGCGCATGGCGGAGAATGCCCAACGCGTCCATCGGGAATCCTTTCTGGACCGCGCATGGCGCCGCTCCCGGGCGGCGGGGATCGCGGTCGTCGTGATCGTCGTGCTCCTGGTCGCGGGTCGCGTGGCGATGCCCTATATACTCAAGACAGAAATAAACCGTGAGCTCAGCCGGCTCTCAGATTATAGCGGCGGCGTGGAATCCGTCGGCGTTCACCTTTGGCGCGGAGCCTATAGTCTCGAAAACCTCCGGATCATGCAGCGGAGCGGGCAAGTCCAGCGGCCATTCGTCGCCATCCGCGACATCGATTTTTCACTGGCGTGGCGCGAACTCATTCACGGCCGCATCGTCAGCGATATCGTGCTCGATCACCCGGAGTTGAATTTCGTGAAGGGTCCCACGGTGGCGTCGAGTCAGCTCTCGGCCAGCCGGCAGTGGCAGGATATAGTAAAAGATATATTCCCGATTGATATAACGTCGCTGAAGATCACGAGCGGCCTCGTGCGGTTTCAAGACGACACCAGCCAGCCGAAGGTTGATATATCGCTGCAGAACCTGGATGTGCTTGCGACCGGGCTGCGGAACCGCGCCACGCCCGAGGCCGGTGAATTTCCGGCGAAGATTGATCTCGCGGCCGACACCCTGGGCGACGGCAAGATCCGGACTTCCATGAGCCTCGAGCCGCTCGCGTTGAAGCCGCATTTCCTCGTGCGCATGCAACTCGAGGGCGTCTCGATGCCGGCGCTCAACGAATTTCTGAAGGCGTACGCGGGCATTGATGTAAGTGATGGCGTTTTCGCCGCCTTCACGGAAGTCAGCGCGCGTGATGGGCATTTCACCGGTTACTTCAAGCCCTTCTTCCAGCGGGTGAATTTCAAGGCGCTGCCCGGCGAGAAGCGCTCCATTGGGGAAGACGTGCGCGTTCTCGGAGCGAGAATTTTCGCCTTTATATTCAAGAACAGCCGCCATGACCAGGTCGCGACGCGCATTCCATTCTCAGGCGAGTTCGCCAATTGGAATTTCGGGATCTGGCCAACGATCGTGACGCTCGTGCACAACGGCTTTATACAAGCGTTGCCCCAAAAATTGGATAGCAGCGCCGATTCACGCCCGGTGGCACCGGCCAAGCCGTCCGCTGAGCCAAGGCACTGAGAATCGGAGCCGCCCATCCCGCGACGCCAGCCGTTCATCCAGTTTGGGTTTTAAATCGTTGGGCAGGCCGCGCACGCTGCGGGCGTGAAAACAAAACCCGTTGTTCTTGTCGGTCTTGTCCTCGCAGCGGCGCTCGTGAATTTCGGCTTCATCACGGCCAACCGGCTCCTGGCTGAGCACGCAGCAATCGTCCGGTCCAGTCTGGCGCACCGCGCCGTGCAATACGTGACAGCCGCGGTTCAGCGCTTGATCCACGAAGCAGTCGCCTTGCAGCCCGCCTCTGAAGCGCCGTCCAGCGGCACGTTCGGATCCTGAGCGTCTCGATGGAATCCCTGGTTACGCGAGCTGTGCCGACGCCCGGCGAAGATCTGCGCCGCGCGGCGGCGAAGCAGCGGCTATATGTTTTCACCCAGCTGGGTGGGTGGGGCACTTTTTTTGCCATGCAGCTCACGCTGACGCTTTTGTTTTCGGACGATTCGAAGCGGCGGAGCGGGATTTCTGTAGCGTGCCTCTGGCTCATGATCGCGGCCGAGGGATTGTTGCTGACGCATTTTTCTCGCGCCCTTATGGCGCGGTGGAACTGGAAACGGCTCGACTGGCGCCTGCTGCTGCCCCGGTTGCTCGCGTTGAGTCTCGGTCTCGCGATCGCTTGGACGGCGGTCGGCTACGCGTACACCCATGGTGTGCTCGGCGAACACGAGCCCTCGAAATATTCCCTGCCGATCCTGCTTTTGATCACGGTGGTGAATTGCTGGATCATCATGGTGGGGTGGCTTTGTATATACTATTTCTATCATCTCTTCGACCGGTTCAACCGGTCGGAGGTCGAGCGGGCGCGGCTCGCCACTCACGTGAAGGAAGCGGAATTGCGGGCGCTGAAATCGCAGGTAAATCCGCATTTCATATTCAATTCGCTGAATTCGTTGCGGGCCCTGATTGATGAAAATCCCGCCCGGGCGCGGACAGCGGTGACGCAGCTGGCGAATCTGCTGCGTTACTCGCTCCAGAGCAGTCAGCTTGAAACGGTGCCGTTTGAGGACGAGCTGCGGATCGTGAACGATTATCTGGCGCTCGAACAGGTCCGCCACGAGGAGCGCCTGCGCGTGCGGCTTGATATAGCGCCCGAGACGCTGCAGCTCCCCATCCCGCCACTCCTCTTGCAGACACTGGTGGAGAACGCGGTGAAATATGGAATCTCCGCGCGCGCCGAGGGCGGGGAAATCTCGATCGTGGCCCGCCAAGAACGCGGCGCTTTGCTCCTGCAGGTGATGAATCCTGGCTCCTTGCCGTCGGCATTCCCACCGGCCGCTCCGGCGGGCGCGTCCACGGGACTGGGCCTGCGGAATGCGGGGGAGCGATTGCGACTACTTTTCGGTGACCGCGCCACGCTGCACCTCCGGCCGGCAGCGCAGAACCGCGTCGTCGCGGAAGCCACGATCCCGCTCGTGTCGTCGACATGAAAACTCTGCTGGTCGATGACGAGCGCCTCGCGCGCAGCGAACTTCGCCGGCTGATCGCGCCCTTTCCCGAATTGGAAATTGTCGGGGAGGCGGCCAATGCGGACCAAGCGCGCGAGCGACTTGCGAGCCTGCGCCCCGATTTAATATTTCTCGACGTCCAGATGCCCGGAGAAACCGGGATCGACTGGCTCGCTTCGATCGAGCCACCGGTGCCATATATAATTTTCACCACAGCTTACGACGAATTTGCGGTGAAGGCCTTCGAGCTGAACGCGCTCGATTACCTGCTCAAGCCGGTCGATCCGGCCCGGCTCGCGGCTGCGGTCGAAAAGTTGCGCGCGCGACGAGCCGGCACGGGGGATTTCGCCCGGCCCACCGCCACGCCCTCGACGCGCCTCGCGGCCGAGGACAAGGTCTTCGTGCGCGAGGGCGATCGCTGCTGGTTTGTGGAAGTCAAGGCGATCCGGCTTCTCGAGAGCGAGGGCAACTATACACGCGTCCACTTCGACGGCGCTCAGCCGCAGCTTTTCCGATCTCTTAATGCAATGGAGGAGCGGCTCGATCCAAAGTTTTTTTTTCGCGCCAACCGCAAGCAGATGATCAATCTCGCATGGATCGACCAGATCGAACCGTGGTTCAGCGGCGGCCTCCTGGTGCATTTGAAGGGCGGGGCGAAGATCGAACTGAGCCGCCGCCAAGCCCAGGAATTTCGGGACAAGATGAGTCTGTAGCAGCGCGCGAGCCCGTTGCGAACCCGCTATATGATTGTCACCTCCGCCCTGACTAAGATTTTCCGCGACAAAAAACGCGGCGACATTCGCGCGGTGGATGGCGTGACGTTTTCCGTGGCGCCCGGAGAAATATACGGGCTGCTCGGCGCGAACGGTGCGGGCAAAACCACGGCGCTGCGAATGCTGGCCACGCTTCTCCAGCCCTCGAGCGGCACGGCGACCGTGGCGAACTGCGACGTCGCCACTCAACCGGAAGGCGTGCGCGCACAGGTCGGATTCCTCGCCGCCAGCACCGCGCTATATGGACGGCTCACGGCGCGGGAGATGATTCAATATTTCGGTCGCCTCCACGGTTTGGACGACCAAGCGGTCCGGGAGCGCACGCGCCGGCTGGCCGACGAGCTCGATATGAATGATTTCCTCGATCGGCGCTGCGAAAAATTCTCGACCGGGATGAAGCAAAAAACGTCGATCGCCCGCACGTTGATCCATGATCCGGCTGTAATGATATTCGATGAGCCGACGCTCGGGTTGGATGTCATGACGGCCCGTGCGATCGTCCGCTTTGTGCGCGAATGCAAATCGCGCGGCAAAACCGTTATATACTCGACGCACGTCATGAGCGAGGTCGAGAAGTTGTGCGACCGCGTCGGCATTATACACGGTGGCCGACTTCTTGCCGAGGGCACGCCCGCCGAGCTGCGGGCGCGCTATGGCGAGCAGGATCTCGAGGAGGTATTTGTCCGCGTCGTCGGAGGGGACACCGTTTCATGAGCTGGAGAAATATTGTCACTGTATACTCGAAGGAGCTGAAGGACATGCTGCGCGATAAGCGCACGATCCGCTCGATGATCATAATTCCGACACTCGTGATGCCGGGTCTCGCGTTCGGCGTGGGGACGATCGCAACGAAGATTTTTTCGAAGGCGAGGGCGGAAGTTTCCGTGGTGGCAGTCACCGGCGGGACCGACTCGCCGGGCGTGGTGGCGGCGCTGCGCGAGGAGCCAAAGCTGCGCGTGATTGAGGCGCCCTCGGATTGGAATCAGCAGGTCGTCGACAAACGCCTGCGAGCGGTCGTCCAGTTGCCCCCGCATTTCGAGGCGGAGCTTGCCAGCGCGGTGCATGCGCCCGTGACGATTTCATATTACGAGGGCGAGCTGAAATCCGGCTTCGCGGCCAGCGAGCTCGAGAGTTTTTTTCGCAAGCTGCGCGAACGCACGGTCAAGGCGCGACTGGCCGAGCGCGGCCTGACGCCGGAACTCGTCGAGCCGTTTGAAACGAAGCGGCAGAACGTCGCTCCACCGGAAAAAGTCGGGGGCAATGCGGTCGGCGGCATCGTGCCCTATTTTATTATAATTCTCTGTTTCACGGGAGCGATGTATCCAGCCATGGATCTTACTGCGGGGGAAAAGGAGCGCGGCACGATGGAAACGCTTCTCTGCAGCCCGGTCGCGCGGCGCGATCTCGTGCTCGGAAAATTTTTAATGGTCCTGACGAGTTCTCTCGCCGCGATGGTGCTCTCGACGACATCGATGATCGTCAGCTTCACGATCATTGGCCCGTTGCTCGGTCGATCGGCGCGCGCCTCAGCCGGCGGCGAGCCCGCGTTTGCCTCGATCGATCCGGCGGGGGTGCTCGGCGTTATCGGCATGGTGCTCCCCGTCGCTATATTATTCTCGGCACTGCTGTTCGCCGTTTCTCTTTTCGCGAAAAGCTTCAAGGAGGCGCAGAGCTACGTCGGGCCGATGGTGATCGTCATCATCCTGCCGGCCGTGGTTGGGATGCTGCCAGGAATCGACCTCAATGCGCGGCTTGCCCTCGTGCCGATTCTGAACCTCTCGCTCGCCTGTCGTGAAATGTTATCCGGTGTGTGGCATTGGGGCTATCTCGCGATCATCTTCGGTTCAACGTCGCTATATGCTTTCATCGCCCTCGCATGGGCGGTGCGGATGTTTAACCGCGAGGATGTGATTTTCCGCACCTGACCCGGCTGACGGAAGCGTTGGCTTGCGGACGTTTTTCATTCGCCCAGTTGGCGCTGGAGTGATGGTGTTGCATGGATGGCGGCGACGTTTCTTCTGCAGATTGCATCGCGCGGAAGCTCGTTCCGGTGGGATCAAACGTTGCTGTGGTGGAACGCGGTCGCAGATGCGGTCACCGCACTGGCGTACTTCGCCATCCCTCTCACTCTGCTCGGAATTTTCCGCGCGCGGCGTCCGGGTGCATCCGCCAACGCCGTGCTCGTGGCGTTTTCCATTTTCATATTTGCCTGTGGGGCGACGTATTTGATCGAGGAGTGGAACCTCTGGCATTCCGACTATTGGCTTGAGGCGTCCGCGCGCGGCATCACCGCGGTGCTCGCGCTGGTAACGGCGATATATCTTGCCCGCCGACAGACCCAGCTCGTCACGATGCCGAGCCCTCGCCAGCTGGTCGAGCACAACGCGGAGCTTGAGATGCGCGTGGCCGAACGCACGCGCGAGTTGGCCGAGGTGAATGCTGCGTTGCGCCAGAAGGAGGCGCGACTCGAGCTGGTCGTGCGCGGCAACAACGAAGGCATCTGGGAATGGAACGTTACCAATGGCGAATTTCAGCTCTCGGAAAAGATATATGAAATCCTCCGGCTTCCGCCTACCGCTGGAACCATTTCCCGCGAGGGAGTGCGCGCTCTCTTTCGCCTCACGAATCCGGCGATCTTTCGCGAGGCGCTGCGCCGGCACGACGAAGAGGGTGAACGCTTCGGCTTCGAGGCGCAGTTTATCCGCGCCGACGGTTCGCTCGTTTGGCTGCGCGTGCGCGGCGCCTCTCAACGCAACGCCGAGGGCAAGATCACCCACATGGCGGGCTCGCTCCACGACGTTGACGAGGAGCGCCGGACGGCCGATACGCTGGCGTTTCAGGGACGCGTTCTTTCGCAGATCAGCGACGTCGTCGTCGCGCTCGATTTCGAGCGGCGCATCACGTTCCTCAATCGGGCGGGTGAACGTCTCTATGGCGTAAGCGCGAGCGAGGTCACGGGTGGGCCGGTTTCCGATGTATATACAGTAGCGTGGAAACAGCCCGATGACCAGGCGCACGCGATCGAGCGCCTCGAGACGACTGGCCGGTGGAGCGGTAATGTATATCATATACTGCGCAGCGGCCGGCGCATTCCAGTGGAGAGCTCCGTAAATTATCTGACCGATGCCAGCGAGCGGCGGACCGGGATGCTTGCGGTCGTGCGCAATATATCCATGCAGCTCGAGCTCGAGGAGCAGGTGCGCGTCGCCCAGAAAATGGAGGCCGTCGGCCTGCTCGCCGGTGGCGTCGCGCACGATTTCAATAATCTCCTGCAGGTGATCACAGGATATACGGCGCTGGCGTTGGACGAGGACGCGACGTGGCCGGAGCGGAAAAGTCACCTGGAACTCGTGCGCGGGGCGGCTGATCGCGCGGGCCAATTGACGAGGCAATTGCTCGCCTTTGGCCGACGCCAAAAACTACAGACCGTCGACCTGGACCTGAATCGTGCCATCGAGGACCTGCTCAAAATGATTACGCGCGTGATTGGTGTGCAGGTCGCGGTTTCGTTTTCGCCCGGGAAAGCCTTGGGGAATGTCCGCGTCGATCGCGCCCAAATCGATCAGGTGCTGCTCAATCTCTGCCTCAACGCGCGGGACGCGATGCCCGAGGGTGGCAAGCTCACGCTCTCGACGGAAAACGTTCTCGTGAACAGCTCGTTTCGCGAGACGCACCCGTGGGCGAAGCCGGGACGGTATGTACTCGTCACCGTGACGGACAACGGCGTGGGTATGGATCACGAGACCCGCGGCCGGATCTTCGAGCCATTTTTCACGACGAAGCCGCTGGAGCGCGGGACGGGCCTGGGGCTTGCCGTTGTATATGGTGTGATCAAGCAGCACGACGGCATGGTACATGTATATAGCGAGGAGGGGACGGGCACCACGTTTCAGATCTATCTGCCGATTGTGGAACGGCAGGAGGCGCCGAACGTGTCTCCGCCGCCGGTTACGGCTGCGGCGCGCGGTACGGAGACGATTTTATTGGCCGAGGATGAGATGCTGGTGCGCGAGCTGGCGCTGAAGATTTTGGAGCGGGCGGGTTACCGGGTTTATGCGGCGAGCGATGGCGTGGAGGCCTGCGAGTTGTTCGAGAAGCACGGGAACGAGATTTCGCTGCTGTTGTTCGACGTCGTCATGCCGCGTCTCGGCGGGCGGGAAGCGTGCGAGAAAATCATCGAGAAGGCGCCCGCGCTGCGTGTTATATATTGCAGCGGCTATACCGGGGAGGCTTTTCTCACCACCACGCTCAAGGGCTCACGTGCGCATTTGTTGGCAAAGCCCTATAACGCGGATGAACTACTCAGCCGCGTGCGGTCGGTGTTGGACGCGCGATAAGGGGCTTTTTCGTCAAAACTTGTTAAAACTGCCAACTATTGGCGAACTGAGCGTGGATTTTGGGGTAGGAAGTGATTCGTTTCACTCACGCCATCCGCGCAACATGTTTCCCGCTCGGCAGTCCGCCATGAATCCAGATCCGGTAATTCCTTTTCCCAGCTCGTCCGATCCGAAGATGAAGCGGCGGATGCTGTTGCCGTCGGATGTGGACAGTGGATCGGACGCGGCCGCGCATTCCGCGGCGTTGACAGCCGAGCGGCGTCGGCTCGCTGAGGACTCCGATGCGCTGCGGATGCGCGAGGCGAACCTGCGGGAATATGAAGCGCGGATTCGCTCGATGCAGAGCGAGCCAGCCCCGAGTGCGCCGCGTTCACACAATCCGTTTCCCCCGGCGAGCGCGGGCAATAGTGTCTCACCTTTCGGCACGGATCCCGGCCTCGACAGCGCGTGGCAGAAATTGCACCGCGCGCGAGCGATCCTCGAGGCCGAGCAGGCAAATTTAAAGGATGACCGGCTCGTCATGAACGCGCGCGAGGCCGACGTGAAGAAACGCGAGGCAGCGGTGCTGCAGCGCGAAATGGCCATCTCTCAGCGCGAGGAAGCAGCTGCGACAGAGGCAGCCGCGCCCAGCGCCGAGGCCGAGGCGGCCGCGCCTGCGCCAGCCGCCCCGAGTCGCTCAGCTTTTGCCCGCTTCACCCGCGCGCCATTCGAGCTCGCTAGCTCCGTCCTGAAGGGCAAGTGACCCGCGCCGCGAGAGCGGCCTGAGGGTTTCCGGTCGGCTCCATCACTCTCGGCGTGAGTGTTGGACCTGGATAACACCTCGTGTATAGACCGCGATGCATTATCAGACATCATATATACGTGTATATATAATACATTATGTCTATATATAAACTTTTCGATCGCACATCGTCGTGGCCCGGTGAGTGATTGATTCCGCTCCGAGGGCATGGGGCGGCGCGGCAAGTCGCTCGCCAGCGAGGCAGAGCCGATGAACGGTCTTTTTGTGAGTTTGCTCCCGCGAGCGGCCACGCCATTTTCGCGGGATGAACCCCGCGGCGATCATTGCGAAAAAACGTGACGGTGGCGCGCTTTGCGATGCCGAGATCGAGGCCGTGATTCGCGGCGCGACGGATGGTTCGTGGGCGGATTATCAGCTGAGCGCGTGGTTGATGGCGACGTTTCTGCGGGGCCTCGACGCCGAGGAGACGGTTGCGCTCACGCGGGCAATGTTGAATTCCGGAACCGTCGTCGACCTCTCGGCGCTCAAGCAGCCCAAGGCGGACAAGCATTCCACCGGCGGGGTCGGGGATAAAATTTCCCTCGTCCTTGCCCCGATGGTCGCTGCCTGCGGCGTCGCGGTTCCGATGATCAGCGGGCGCGGCCTCGGGCATAGCGGCGGGACGCTCGACAAGCTCGAGGCGATTCCCGGATTCCGCGTGGGCTTGTCACTCGAGGAATATCATTCGCAGCTCGCGCGGATTGGAATCGCCCTCATTGGGCAGACCGCCGAACTCGCGCCGGCGGACAAAAAGTTATATGCTTTGCGCGATGTGACCGCGACGGTGGAGTCGATCCCGTTGATTTGCGCGAGTATTCTTTCGAAGAAGCTGGCCGAGGGAATCGATGTGCTCGTGCTTGATGTCAAATTCGGCGGCGGCGCATTCATGGCCGACCGCGATCAGGCCCGCGAACTTGCCCGCACGCTCGTGACCGTCGCCACCGCGCTGGGAAAGCCGACCCGCGCGGTGCTAACCGCGATGAATGAGCCGCTTGGTCACACGGTCGGAAACGCACTCGAGGTTGCCGAGTCAATCACCTGCCTGCGCGGCGGCGGCCCCGCCGACGTGATGGAGGTGACTTATATACTCGGCGAGCAGATGCTCCTCCTCGCCGGCGCGGCTGATTCCCCGGGCGCCGCGCGCCAGCGGCTCGCGGCCACGATCGCGGACGGCAGCGCCCTGGCGAAGTTTCGAGAGCTTATCGCGGCGCAATCGGGCGACCCGCGCGTGGCGGACGATCCCTCGCTGCTGCCCGCTGCGCCGTGGGTATATGCGGTCGCGGCGCCGCGCTCTGGCTTCGTCACCCGGGTGGGCGCACGAGCGGTCGCGCTCGCGGCGCTCGGCTTGGGCGCCGGCCGCGTTCGCGCCGAGGACCGTGTGAATCCGGCCGTTGGCGTCAGTGATCTCGTGAAAGTGGGGCAACAGATCCGCACCGGCGCCACGCTCGCCACGGTGCACGCCGCGAACGAAGCCGCCGGGCGGCGCGCGTGCGACGAGCTGCGCGCCGCGATCGGAATTGGCGACGCTCGTCCTGCACCCGAGCTCCTCGTCGAGGAGATCATCAGCTGAGCGGGTCGCGCCACCGCGCGGCGACGGCGTATCCACCAGATGGATACAAATGCGTTACCGTTCACCGT
The DNA here is from genome assembly GCA_963800005.1 of uncultured Verrucomicrobiae bacterium. GTDB lineage: Bacteria > Verrucomicrobiota > Verrucomicrobiia > Opitutales > Opitutaceae > CAWCZH01. Next base: position 221,188 of record CAWCZH010000006.1, on the reverse strand, counting down.
ATCCGAACATGGATACATCAGGCCCGGTCCTGCTTTATATATAACATATATTATATAACATCCGGCATCCGCGGTCCGGCACCGAGCAGACCCCGCGGTTACTTGCGCTCGAGTTGCGCGAGTTTGGAGGCGGCGTCCTCCCACGCAGCCGTGGCCGAGGTCAACTGGTCAACGATGACTGACAGCTCGCGATTCAGGTGCTGGGCGCGGCCCGGATGCGTATAGGTTTCGGGGGCCTCGAGCTGCGCGGTCAGCTCCGACTGCTTGCTTTCCAGTTCCGCGACGTGCTGTTCCAGGCGCCCGACTTCGACGCGGAGTTTCTTCGCGTCGCCCGAAGGTGCCGCTTTGGCCGGCGCTGCAGCAGCGGCCGGCGGGGGTGAGGCGGGCGCCGCATTTTGTCGAGGACGGGCGTCGGTGAACCCGGCGGTTAGCGCGGCGCGCTCGTTCGAGGCCTTCGATTTATCGAGGTAATAATCGTAATTTCCCGCATAGGGCGTCAGCCGGCCCGAGTGCACGTGCAGCACCGTTTGGGCGAGCGCGCGAATGAAGTATACATCGTGGCTGATGAATATAAATGTCCCCTCGTAATTTTTCAGTGCGCCGACCAGCGCATCGATCGAGGCGATGTCGAGGTGAGTCGTGGGTTCATCCATCAGCAGCAGGTTCGGCGGCTTCACGAGCAGGCGCGCGAGTGCGAGGCGGGATTTTTCCCCGCCGGACAGCACCGAAACTTTCTTATATACATCGTCCTTGCGGAACAGGAAGGCGCCGAGGATCGCGCGCGCCTGCTGCTCGGTGAGCTGGTTTTCGTTGGTGCGCAGCTCCATCACATTGTCGAAGACCGTCGCGGAGGGATTTAGGTTATCCAAGCGATTCTGCGCAAAGTAGCCCGTGATCACATTGCTGCCGGGCTCGCGCGTGCCGCCGTTGATCGGGATCACATCCGCGAGGATTTTTAGGAGCGTCGACTTTCCCGCGCCGTTGGGCCCGACAAGCACGATTTTCTGGCCGCGTTCCGCTTGAAAATTCAGGTCGCGATAAACGACATGATCTCCGTACGCCTGCTGCACGTGTTCGAGCGTGATCACCTTGAGGCCTGAGCGCGGTGGCTGCGGAAACTTGAAATTGATTTTCTTGAGATCGTCCTGCGGCTCCTCGACCGCGACGGCCTCGAGGCGCTCGATTTGTTTTTCCTTGGATTTCGCCCGCGAAGCCATCGAGGCCTTCGCGCCGAACCGGTCGACGAATTTCTGCAGGTGCGCGATTTCCCGCTGCTGGTTCTTGAACGATGCCGCCTGCTGCGCTTTGCGGTCCTCCTTCTCCTGGAGAAAGTCGTCGTAGTTTCCGGTATATCGATGAAGGCGTCCTCCGCGCAGCTCGAGGATCCCGGTGCAGAGGGCGTTGAGAAAAGCGCGATCGTGCGAAATGACAACGAGACCGCCGGGATAGCGGGTCAGGTAATCCTGAAACCAGAGCAACGCCTCGAGATCGAGGTGATTGGTCGGCTCGTCTAGGAGCAAGAGCGCGGGTTCGGCCACGAGCAGGCGCGCGAGGTGCGCGCGCATAACCCAGCCGCCGGAAAAAGTTTTCGCCAGCTTGTCGCTGTCGCCCTCGCGAAAACCGAGGCCAGCGAGGATTTTTTTCGCGCGGGGCTCGAGTGTATAGTCTATATCATAATCATCGTCCGTCTCTGGCAGCAGTTTTTTCCCGCTGGTGGCGATGTGTATGATCGTCTCGTCGCCGACGGGCGCGCTCTCCTGCGGGAGAAATCCGAAATCGGCGCCGCGCTCCCACTCGATCGTGCCCGAATCCGGGGCCTCTTCCCCGAGGATCAGGTTGAACAGCGTGGATTTGCCGGCGCCGTTGGGTCCGACCAAGCCGTAGCGGTCGGTGCGCGCAATAAAAAGTGACACCTCCGCGAACAGTTCACGGGTGCCATAGGACTTGGAAACATCAGCGATGGTGAGCATCGGAACCCGCGATTAAACCGCATCGCACCGCGTCTCGTCAATCGCGCGCTGCAGTTGCACTCAGCGCGAGGGCGATCGCGCCGGCGACTGCCACCATTCCGCCCGCGACCGACCGTCGCGCCGGCCTTTCGCCCTCGACCCAATATGCGAGCGGCACAATCACAAGCGGCGTGGTCGCCACGATTGGGAGCACAAGCCCGCTCGGCGTTGTCGCGAGCGCCCACTGATAGCAACTCACCCCAATGATCGCGCCGCAAAACGCGTTGGCGGAAATCCACATCACCGCGCGCCGCGTCACGGGCGCCGCGTCCGCCGCCTCGCTGGTTGGCCGCAAAAACATCCGACGCACCGCAAAGAATGTGAGCGTTAGCGCCATTCCGCCGACGATGCGTTGGTAGGCGGCGGTCATGCCGTCCACCGGCGTTCCCGCCAGGACAGCGAGGCTGCTCGCTTTGCGGCTGAGCACGGCGCCCACGCCTTGACCAGCCGCGGAGAGAAAGCCCGCCAGGAAACCGATTGGCCGGATGGGAACGCGCGGCGGGTGCGGGTGAGCGCGGGACGGCAGCAGGGCGATTAATATACCGAGGAGGACGAAGAAACTCCACGCGAGCTGGTCGGGGCGCAGGGTGGTGCCCAGCCACAGCCACTCGACGAGCATGGCGATGGGAGCGGCGAGGCATTGGGTCATCAGCACGGTGAGCCGCGCGCCGAGACGCGGGAGCGCCATAAATTGGGCCAAGTCGCCGACTCCCATGCCGATGGCTCCGCTGGCGACGAACCAATTTCGCGCGGTCCCATGCAGTCCGCCGCCGAGCGTGTGTGCGTAGGCGCCGAGAAATATAAAGGCGACGAGGAGCCTGCCGAGATTCGCGCGCGTCGCTCCGACGAGGCGCAGGCTCCGCTGGGCAAAAAGCGCGGAGAGCGAAAAGAATATGGTGGTGAGAAAGGCTCCGAGCATGCGCTGGTCGAACGGGATGCCCACGCCAGCGGAGCGGCACGTGACACGCGACGGTTTTTTGTGGCGCCGATCCGTCGCCGCCTTCTAGTTCACCGCACGAATGAAAGCCAAACGCGCCAAGCAACGACCGGAAGATGTGAACGCCGCCCTCGCGCAGGCGAAAGGGCCGGTTTCTCAATTTCTCGCGCACAATTACCGCCACTTTAACGCGGCGGCACTCCTTGATGCGGCCAAGGGTTATGAAACCCATCTGGCGGCGGGTGGAAAAATGCTGGTCACGATTGCCGGTGCGATGTCCACCGCGGAGCTGGGCATTTCCCTCGCGGAGATGATCCGGCAGGATAAAATCCACGCCATCGTCTGCACTGGCGCGAATCTCGAGGAGGATATATTCAATCTCGTCGCGCACGACTACTACGAGCGCGTCCCTCACTATCGCCATCTGACCACGACCGATGAGCAGGCGCTGCTCGACCGTCATATGAATCGCGTGACCGACACGTGCATCCCAGAGATGGAAGCAATGCGGCGCATCGAGGCGGTCGTGCTCGAGGAGTGGGTCAAGGCGGACCGCGCTGGCGAGAGATATTTCCCGCACGAGTTCATGTATAAAATTCTCCGCGGCGGCAAACTCGCGAAGAGTTTCCAGATCGACCCGAAGAATTCCTGGATGCTGGCGGCCTGTGAGAAGAATCTGCCCATGATCGTTCCCGGCTGGGAGGACGCCACGTTGGGAAATATGTATGCCGGACACGTGATTAGCGGTGATGTGAAGAACGTTCATACCGTGCGCACCGGCATTGAATATATGACGCAGCTGGCGGAATGGTATACCAAGACGGCCAAGCGACTGCGGAACAGCGAGGGATCGATCGGATTTTTCCAGATCGGTGGTGGCATCGCCGGCGACTTCCCGATCTGCGTCGTGCCAATGCTGCACCAGGACCTGCAGCGCACGGGCGTTCCGCTTTGGGGATATTTTGCCCAAATCAGCGATTCGACGACGAGCTACGGCAGCTATTCCGGCGCGGTTCCTAATGAAAAAATCACGTGGGGGAAACTTGGCGCGAAAACGCCGAAGTTCATCGTCGAAAGTGACGCGACCATCGTGGCGCCGTTGATATTTGCCTGGGTGCTCGGCCAGTAAACCGCCGGGTCGTGCGACGGCCGGAAGGCCACGTTTATTTATATATATAGGTTATGGGTTATAACTATATATATAGATCGATGTATTTGATCAGGTAATCCCGCGCACCGGCCGGTGCGGCCGGCTGTACTGCCGCTTGTATCCAAATAGCGGATACCGGCGGGCCGCCCTCGCGGCTCGACAACGATGCGGTGACGTATCCAAAAATCGGATACAACCCCTGCTCGCAGCGGCCGGACGGGCGCGCGTGGTGGCATCGGGGAGCTCTGCTTGCATGCGGGCGGACCCGCGCCTAGTTGGAACCGATGAACGAGCTCGCCCACGAGAAGTCGCCGTACCTCCTGCAGCATGCGGACAACCCGGTCGCTTGGCGTCCGTGGGGTGAGGAGGCGTTCGCGGCGGCGCGAGGAGAGGACAAGCCGATTTTTCTGAGCATCGGATATTCCACGTGTCATTGGTGCCACGTGATGGCGCACGAGTCGTTTGAGGATGCGGCGGTCGCGAAGTTGCTGAACGACCATTTCATCCCGATCAAGGTCGACCGCGAGGAGCGGCCCGACGTCGATAAAGTATATATGGCCTATGTTCAGGCGTTGACCGGGCACGGTGGTTGGCCGCTGAGCGCCTGGCTGACGCCCGAGTTGAAACCGTTTTATGGCGGGACGTATTTCCCCCCGGACGAGCGTCACGGCCGGCCAAGCTTCGGCGCGGTGCTGCGCGCGCTCGCGCGTGGCTGGCGAGAGGAGCGCACGAAGTTGCTGGCGGAGAGCGAGCGCGTCCTCGAAGTACTGCGCCCGCCGACGGAAGCTGCGCCCGGCAGCTCGGCGGGAGATCTCGGGGAGGCCGCGGGGCTGGCATTCGAGAAATGTTTTCAGTACCTGCACGAGACATTCGACCCCGCGCACGGCGGTTTCGGTGGCGCACCAAAATTTCCGCGGGCGTCGAACTTGGATTTCCTTTTTCGCGTCGCCGCGTTGCAGGGTTTGACTAGCGAAGCTGGCGCGGAAGCGATCCGTCTCGCCACGGCGACGCTGCAGGGTATGGCGCGCGGCGGGATCCATGATCACGTCGGCGGCGGCTATCACCGCTACTCGGTCGATGCCGCCTGGGGCGTGCCGCATTTCGAGAAAATGCTCTATGACCAGGCGCAGATCGCGGTGAATTTTTTGGAGGCGAAACAAGCGACCGGCGACGAACGGTATGCCTGGATGGCGCGGGATATATTGGGTTACGTGTCGCGCGAGCTGACGTCGCCCGGTGGCGCGTTATATACGGCGGAGGATGCGGACAGCGCGCTGCCCGACGCGCCCGAGCAGCACGGCGAGGGGGCGTACTATATATGGACGGCGGCCGAGTTGCGCGCGTTGCTGGGCGACGACTACGGCTTGTTCGCAGGCCACTTTGGCGTGGAGGAGCACGGGAACGTGCCTGGGGAGCAGGATCCCCAGCAGGAATTCGTGGGCCGGAATATATTACGTCAGCAGCGCTCGATCGGCGCGACCGCGGCAGCGGCCGGGCTTTCGCCGGAGGAGGCGTCGCTTCGCCTGGGCGGACTGTTAGAGAAGGTGCGAGAAGCGCGCTCCCGCCGGCCGCGTCCGCTGCTCGACGACAAAATCGTCACAGCCAACAATGGGCTGATGATTAGCGCGCTCGCGCGGGCGGCTGGTGTGCTGGGCGAAGCCGGCTTCGCCCAGGCGGCGGCGGCGGCGGCGGATTTTATATATCGGGAACTCTGGGACGCGGCCGCCGGGACCATATATCGGGCGTGGCGCGAAGGCCGTGGGAGAAACCAGGGCTTTGCTGAGGATTACGCGTTCCTGATCCAGGGCCTTCTCGACCTATATGAAAATACGTTCGCGCTCCGGTGGCTGCAATGGGCCGAGAAGCTGCAGGCGACGATGGATCGCCTCTTCTGGGACGACACAAGCGGTGCCTATTTCAACTCTGCCGTGGGAGATTCAAGCATCGTTCTGCGCCTGAAGGAAACCTACGATGGCGCGGAGCCGGCGGCTACGTCAGTGGCGGCTTCCAACCTCCTGCGGTTGGGCGCAATATTTGACCCCCCGTCTCAGCCCACGATACCCCAGCGGCCCGCTTCGACTGGTGAGGCTCCGGTGCCGCATGTGCTCGCGTACCGCGACCGGGCGATCCGCAGCTTGCGCGCGCTCGAGCGGGAGTGGAGCGGATCACCGCCGGCGCTGCCGGCGTTGCTCTGCGCGATGGAGCTTGCGCTCTCTCCGCCGCGACACGTCGTGCTCGCCGGCGTGCCGTCATCGCCAGAATTTGTCGCGCTGAAGACGGTGTTGTCCGAGAAACTGCGAGTGCGGAGGGCGGTGGTCGCGATCGGCGAGAGCCCAGAGGCCGACGCTTGGCTCACGGCCAGGGTTCCTTGGTTGGAAGGGATGGCGGTTCCGGTCTCGGGCGCAGCTGCGTTTGTCTGTGAGGAGTTTGCGTGTCTCGCACCGGCTTTCTCGCCGGGGGAGCTGCGCGAGCGTCTCGAACGCGCCTAGGTTTACCTCTACAGGCTGCCGCGGAATGTGCCGAAGTAGAGCACATTCCGCTTGAGTCATGAGCCCTCAGACCGACTGCTGCGTCCTTGGCTGACGTCCGTCGCCGGCGTGCTGCTGGCGTTCGGGTCCGTCGCGATTTTCGGCCGGCTGGCGGGTGTACCGAGGCTGACTGCGTTTGTACCGATGCAGCCCATCGCACTCACGGCTGCGCTCGGTTTCGCTTTGGAGGGTCTAGGTTTCCTCGGGCTCGCCCGCGAGAATCGACGGCTGGCGAGGCTCGCTGCTGGCGCCATTGTTCTTCTTGGCCTCGCTGTGATCTTGGCGGACATCGGCGAGAGCTGGGTGGGCTCGCATGCCGGTTGGATGAATGGCGGGGCGGGCGTGTCCTCCCTTTGGGCGGGGCGCATGGCCTCATCTACTGCCGGCTCCTTCGTGCTGGGTGGGATTGCGTTGTTGCTGCTTACCAGCGGGAAACTGCGGGCGCCGCTCCTGCTGCTGCTTGGCTCAGCACTGCTCGAAATTTCGTTTTACGCGTTCTGCGGCCGGAGCGCAGGACTCACCGCGGCGAGCCTCTGGTGGAGGTATACTGGATTGGCCGTGATTCCCGCGATCGTGTCAGCGATTTCCGGCTTGGCCATACTCACGTGCGTGGTTCGACGCGTTCCGGAGAGTGAGCGCGCCAATGCCCGCGCCTTGCCCTTCTTTGCCACCGCCAGCGGCGTCATCGTCGTGATCGGTATAATATCATATCTCAGCACGGAAATGCAGCAGGAGGCCATCCGTTGGGTTGACGACACTCAGGACGTCCTTGGCCGCCTCGACGCCATCGAGGGCCGAATGTTTCGCGCCGAGGCTGCGATGCGGGCTTTTTCCGTCTCGCCGGCCGAGGACCTGGAAAACGAGTTCGGATCAGACGCACATTCAATTCGCATCGGGTTGGGAAGTCTGCGGGGACGAGTGGCGGACGATCCCGCTCAAAGCAGTCTTGTTCGAAAGCTTGCCGAGGTGATCGAGTCGCGGCTGCTAGCTGCCCGGGACATGTTCATGCATGGCGTGCAGCCTCCGTGGAGCGGCCGTGAATTTCGCGACGAGGTGCATCTCTATATCGCGCAGCTTCGGGAAGGTGAGCAAAGAATCATGATCGAGCGCAGCCGGATGAGCCAGCAAGCGATGCAGCAGACCCGCCGCGTCCTTGTTTTCGGTTCTGCCCTGGCGTTTGGATTATTCGTCGTCGCCTTGATTCTTCACAGGCGCGCGGAGGCACGCCGCGCGTCTGCCGCTGCCGCGCTCTCGCGTTCCAAGGATACGCTCGAGCGTCGTGTCGCCGACCGCACCCGCGAAGTGGAGCAATCGCTGGAGCGCTTACAATTTTTGGGAGACACAATGCCTCAGCTTGTCTGGACCGCCCGGCCTGACGGCTCAATCGAGAGCGCCAACCAGCGATGGAACGCGTATCTTGGAATTTCCGGAGCGGGTGTCATTGCTGCGATCGGAAATGCCGTCCATCCGGACGACGTGGGCGCTTCGCGGCGGGAGTGGAATCGGATGTTCGCTGAAACCGATGTGGGCCGCGGCGAGCTGAGGTTGCGCCGACACGACGGCGAGCACCGGTGGCATCTCTGGCGCGCCGAGCCTCAGCGGGATCAGGCGGGCCGTATCTTGCGCTGGGTCGGCACGTCGACGGATGTACACGACTCCCGGCTCGCCCAAGACGAAATCACGCAGCGCGAGCGCAATTACCGGTTCCTCGCGGAAGTGATGCCGCAGATGATCTTCGTGACGTCTCCGGACGGCACGACGGATTATTTCAACCAACGTTGGTTCGACTATATAGGGATGAGCGAGGCGGAGCTGCGGCAAGACGGATGGCAGACCGCCGTGCATCCGGACGATCTGCCGCAAACCATGAAACGCTGGAGTGCCGCGCTCGGCTCGGGTTCGATATATGAAATCGAATACCGGTTGCGGCGGAAAGCGGACGCGGTGTATCGGTGGCACCTCGGCCGGGCTTTTCCCCAGCGAGAGTCTGATGGTAGCATTGTTCGGTGGGTTGGCACCTGCACCGATATCCATGACCAGAAGCTCGCAGAAGAGCGGCTTGAACAACGGGTAGCGGAGCGCACGCGCGAGCTGGCGCAGAGCGCGGCGCGATTCCGCGGCGCGGCCGAGGCGAGTCTTGATGCCTTTTTTGTCTGCGGCGCCGTCCGCGACGCATCAGGACAGATTCGCGATTTCGAGTTCCTCGATCTGAATGAGCGCGCCGCCCACCTCATGTCGCGGCCTCGCGAGCAGATCGTCGGCCGGAAGGCCTGCGAACTGTTGACGGGAATGCGTGACCGCGGCCTACTCGCCCGAGCCATCGAGGTTGTCCAGACTCGGCGCGCGGTCGAGTTCGAGCAGAAAGTCATGACGGACGGCGTGACCGCGGAATGGCTGCACCAGCAGGTAGTGCCGCTGGAAGATGGTGTGGCCGTCACGTCCCGAGACATCACCGAAAAAAAGCGGCTGGAGCACAATCTTGCCCAAGCGCGTGATCAAGCTCTCGAGGCGTCGCGGCTGAAATCCGAATTTCTCGCGAATATGAGCCACGAGATCCGGACGCCGATGAACGGGATCATCGGCATGGCGACCTTGCTCCTCGACACCCCTTTGACCGTCGCGCAGCGCGAGATGGGACAGGTGATCGAGAACAGCGCGGAGAGCCTGCTCGGAATTGTGAACGATATTCTCGATTTCTCGAAAATCGAGGCCGGCAAATTGCGGGTCGAGGTCACGCAGTTGGACGTCCGGCGGATTATCGAGGAAACCCTCGCGTTGCTGGCCGCCCGCGCGCGGCAAAAAGGCTTGGCGCTGGGCAGCGAGGTTATGCCAGGTGCGCCCACGCTGCTCCACGGCGACGGCGGCCGTATCCGCCAGATTCTCACGAATCTCGTCGGCAACGCCATCAAGTTCACCGAGCGCGGCGAGGTGGTGGTCCGCGTCGGGCCGGCGAGTGGTGCGGGAGACGGCGCACGCTGCCGTATCGAGATTTTGGATACAGGGATCGGTATCCCCGTGGACGCCCAGCCGCGGCTGTTTCAGCCGTTTACGCAGGCGGATGGTACGGCGACGCGGCGCTTCGGCGGCACGGGTCTCGGCCTCGCGATTTGCCGGCAACTCGTCGAGCTGATGGGCGGAGAAATTGGCTTTGAGAGCGAAATCGGGCGCGGATCGAGGTTTTGGTTCGAGCTCGGCACACCGCCGACTCAGCCTGCCAGCCCGACTCGTGAGCTCCCGGCCGAGCGTCGGGTGCCTCCTGCGAACGGCGTTCCGCAAATTCTCGAGCAGTCGACGAGCCGGGGCTTGCGCGTCCTGCTCGCCGAGGACAATCCGGCGAATCAGAAGGTCGCGCGGTCGATGCTCGCGAAGCTCGGCTTTCAAGTTGATATCGCTGGCGACGGGGCGGAGGCGCTCGAGCGCTGCGCGCGCACGCCATACGATCTGATTTTCATGGATTGCCAGATGCCGACGATCGACGGCTATACCGCCACCCGGCAAATTCGGGCCGGCAAAATTCCTGGGATAAATCCGCGAGTGCCGATCATCGCCCTAACCGCGTATGCGCTCCCGGAGGATCGGGCGAAGTGCCTCGACGCCGGAATGACCGCGTATGTCAGCAAACCGATCCGCCCCGCGGAAATCGCCGCCGCACTCCGAATCTGTGGAATTACGAGCGACCCCGCAACGGCTGCCGGTGCGGCTGCGGATCCGGCCGACCTGCGCGGCGCCGCGGAGGTGATCGTCGATCGCACCATCCTCGAAAATATGCGTGCGCTCCCGGGCCGGGACGGCCCGTCGTTGCTGCCCGAGCTGATCGCGCTTTTCTGCCGGGAAGAACCCCCGCGCGTAGCGACTCTCCTCCGCCTCGTTCAAGAGCGGCAGACCGAGCCGGCCGCGCAGCTTGCGCACACGATCGCAGGCAGTTGCGCGAACGTGGGCGCGCAGCGCATGCGCGCGCACGCGCTTGCGGTCGAGCGGGCAGTTCGCCGGGGCGAGTGGACCGACGCACCCGGGCTGATGGCGGCGCTGCAGGGCTCGCTGGCCGAGGTACCGCCCGCGCTCCTGGAATATGAACCGGCACTTTCATGAAAATCCTCGCCGTCGAAGACGACCCAGTCGCGCAACTCGTCCTTGAATCCGCGCTGCGCTCACTCGGCCACGAGGTTACAGTCGTCAACAATGGCGAAGATGCTTGGGCGCAGCTCGCCGGCTCGCCTTTCCGGGTCATCGTGAGCGACTGGCGCATGCCCGGAATCAGCGGCCTCGAACTCTGCCAGCGGGTCCGGGCCCGCCCGGAAGAATATGTATACTTCATTCTCCTCAGCCAGGTCTCGGCCAGTGACGATAACCACTTGGCCGCGCTGGAGGCCGGGGTGGACGATTTCTTGGCGAAACCCGTCGCGGTGCGGGAGCTAAAGATGCGCTTGCACGTCGCAGAACGCATTCTGGCGTTCACTTCGCAGGTGCGCCAGTTGGAGTCGTTTCTCCCGATCTGCGGCTATTGCAAGAAGATCCGGGATGACGGAAATTACTGGAAGCAGCTCGAGAGCTACCTGCACGAGCGCACCGGCACTCAGTTCAGCCACGGCATCTGTCCCGACTGCTATGACAGCCAGATGGCGCCGCTATTGCGGGCAGCGGGAATTGATCGGCCGCCGCCCGCCGCCGCGAGTCCAACGGCCCGCGCCGTCCCGCGCTGCTGATCAGAGGGAGCGATTTCACCTTTGCGCGCGGCGCGAAATGTCTTCTGCTGCGTATATGAAAGTACTCGCGGTCGAAGACGAGGGAGTCGCGCGAGGAGTTTTGCGGCAGGCCCTTCGAAGCCTCGGCCACGAGGTAATCGAGGCAACGGATGGCGAAGCGGGCTGGAAAATCTGGCGGGAGCAGCCGTTTCGTGTCGTCGTCAGCGATTGGTTGATGCCTAAGGCCACGGGACTCGAATTGTGCCGGCGGATCCGGGCGCGCCGCGGCGCCGAATATACTTATTTTATCCTCCTCACTGCCAAGACCGCGAGCCTCGAAAATCGGCACGAGGCGACGGAGGCTGGGGTTGACGACTTTTTATTGAAGCCGCTGGACGTCGACGAGCTCTGGACCCGCCTGCGTGTGGCGGAGCGCATTCTGCGTTACGCTACCCAAGTGCGGCAGCTCGAAGAGCTGATGCCCATTTGCTCCTACTGTAAGAAAATCCGGGACGACCAGAACTACTGGCAGCAAATCGAGGGCTATATAAATCAGCGCACCGGGACGGAGTTCAGCCACTCGGTCTGTCCGGATTGCTATACCGAAATCCTCGAGCCGCAAATTCGTAAGCTGCGCGAGTCCGGATCGGCCGGCGATGGCACCACGCCACCATTGCCGTGAACGACCGCCTTAACCGCTTGGAGGAAAAAATGGCGTATCTCGAACGCCATGTGACGGAGCAGGACAAAGCGATGCTTGAGTTGGCGGAGGACCTCGCGCGCCTGCAGAAAGAATTGCTGAAGCTGCGGGAGCGCGCACCGGAGGGGCTTACGGGCGCGCCGGGCGATGAGATATCAGATGAGCGGCCGCCGCACTACTGAGGCGCCACAACGAGCGCGCCTTCAAAACGCGGCGGTGAGTTCGATTTGTCGCCCTGGCGCGAGGGTGCGTTCGCCAAGCGATGCGCACTCCACGACGTCGTTTTTGAAGATTTTGAACCGCAACGGCGCTGTCGCCTCAGTGGTTTCCCAACGCCATTTGCCGATGGAGACAAATTGCAGCGGGATGCCTTTTTCCCAGCTCATTGAGGGCCCGTCGCCTCGAACGAAAAGCCGGTTTCCGATGCCGATATATGCAGTGACGAGGAGGCGCGTTGCACCATCGGCGGCCACGGCCGAGGCCGGCGTGGCATCCTCAGGTGCCAGTTGCGAAAACTCGTTCGCGACCGCCGCTTCGGTTTCAGCCGCGGTCTGAGCCGTGGCAGTTTTCTCCGGTGCAGGCGGGACCGGTTCTGCTTCGGGCGGCGGCGGTGTGATCGGTGCTCGCGGGGTTCGTTTCCGGGGTGTTTTCGCGGAAGGCGCGATCGGAGGTGTCGAGAGTGCGACCGCCGTGGATGTCGTATCGGTCTCCAGCGCCGTTCTGATGAACGGGCTCCGGGGCGGATCAGCCAGACCCTCTGGGATGCCCGGTTTGCCCGCTAGTGTCTCCGCGCCGTCGATCCGGAACTGACGCGGGAACGGCTCGGCGCTCTCTGGAACAACGGGGAAAATTTCCGGGATTTCGTTGAACGGAATCGGGGCCGGCTCGGTGCCAGATGTGTCGCTGAGCAACCGCAGCGCAGCCGGCGCGGATGCCGCTACCGCGGTGGCTCCGCCCGCCTTGGAACCCCCTTCCGGAGCCAATCCTAAGTCGAATGGCACCGGGTTCGCATTTTCCACCGCATTCGCGAGCGCGTTCAGTTTCGATTCGATCGTCGCGAGAGCGACGCTGAGTTTCTCGCTGAGCTCGGAATCCGGCGCGGCTGCGGGTGGGGTTGAAGCCGGCTCGCGTTCATTCGATTTTGCGAACGCCGCACCCAGGTCCGCGAGGTGCTGGCGGGTAGTCGCCTCCAGGCTTTTCCACTCGCGCGTGGATTGCGCGATCTTATCGGAGAGTGCCTCCAGCCTCTCGGTTTCGGTCGAGCGCAAAGCCGCGAGCTCGCGTTCGAGCTCCTGCTTTTCTTCGTCGTCGCCGGCTCGTAGCGATGCCTGCAGCTCCAGCAGTTTCTCGTGGAGTTTCTGGGGTAACTGCTCCGCTTGGCGGAGATTCTTTTGGGCCACGGCGGCGATCTCGTGCAGGCCGGCGGCTGCGATGCTTATCTGCTCGGCCGAACTGGCGACGGTCGCCGCCAACGCTTCCAGAGCCCTTTGCCGGTCATCGAGCAACGCATTTTTCCTCTGCTCATAATTCAGCACCAGCGGAATTGTCGTGAGCAACGCCCCGGTGATCACACAGGCCGTGATCGCGAAAAGGGCCGGCGCCGGCAGCGGATGCGGATTGTGGGTGGCGAGGTACCACGCCGCGCCCACGAGCACAGCGTCAGCAGCGAAAAAAATCCACGCAGGCAGTTTCTCGGTGGAACCGGAGGGCGTCATAAGTCGCACAGACGACAAAAAGTTTCTGCGACGCATCACCGCATCTCTCAAGGAGAAACCGGTTTGTTCCTCCATCGTGCACCCGCAGACGCGATCCCGCTACGCGTGCCGCCAGCCCAGCATCGTGAGTGAAAGCAGCAGGCCGATGCGAATCGCACCTTCGAGCGTCAGTATCACGAGCACCCAGTTTAGCCCGCAGCGGCGACGCAGCGAAAATCCGATCAGCGTTATCGCGATCAGACTGAGGGCGTGGACGCGGCTCAGTCCAGAAACGAGGAGGAGCAGCATCCAACCCCAATAAGCGAAAATCGCCCCGGACCAAAAAAACGCCGTGACTTCACTCAGCCCCATGGCCCGCGGGTCTCCCTGACGGGCGATCTGCTTGATGCCGAGATACCGCTCGCTGATCACGAGCTGTAGGAGCTCGAAAAGCAGGAAACACGGGGCAATGAGCAGCAGCGAGGGCACCCGTTCATTACATCCTTTCTTCGGGTGAACGCAATGTCCGAAGGTGCGCCTCCTCCTGCGTAAGCCGGAGCTATTCGCGCGGTCACCAATGATGTAGATTCGGCCCGAAGTTGGACTCGTAATACGGCGAGGTATGCGTCCCGGGAGGGATGATCTCGTCGATGCGGCGCAGCTCCTCCGGGGATAGCGTGACGTCGAGAGCGCGCAAGTTGTCTTCAAACTGCGCCGCCGTTCGAGGGCCGACGATGGGGCTGGTCACGCCCGGTTGCTGCAACACCCAGGCGAGTGCAAATTGCGACAGCGTCATAGCACGAGCTTCGGCCAGCGGGACCAGTTGCTCGATCACCGCGAGCGATGCGTCGGTCCAGCGTCGCGCGTAGAGCGGGTTCGAGTCCTTTACGGCGAACCGCGCGTCTCCGGGAATCGGCCGATTCGCCCGGTATTTTCCCGACAATAAACCGCCCGCGAGCGGAGACCACGGGAGTGTCGCGATGCCATACGTTCGGCACATTGGCAGCAGCTCGCGCTCGATGCGGCGGTCGAGCAGATTATAGGGTGGCTGCTCGGAAATGAATCGGTTCAGGCCGAGTTCCTTCGCGCACCACAGAGCCTCGACCACCTGCCAGGCCCCGAACGTGCTCGCCCCTATATAGCGAACTTTTCCCGACCGCACCAGGTCGTCGAGTGCCCGCAGCGTCTCGTCGATCGCAATCTCGGGGCGCGGGCGGTGCAGTTGATATAAGTCTATATAATCCGTGCGCAGCCGCCGCAGGCTCGCCTCACACGCGGCGATGATGTGCCGGCGCGACGTGCCCTGCGCGTTGGGATCGGACGCGTCCATATTGCCATGGACTTTCGTGCAGAGCACGACGCGGTCGCGCCGGCCGTTGCGCGCCAGGGCCTCTCCGGTGAACTCCTCGCTGCGGCCGGCGGCATAGACGTTGGCTGTATCCAGAATGTTGATACCGGCGTCCAGCGCACGGTCGACGATGCGGCACGATTCCTCGAGGTCGGTCTTCTCGCCGAACATCATACAGCCCAGCGTGAGCGGGGAAACTTTGACGCCAGTGCGGCCCAGATTGCGGTATTCCATGGTGGTATATGTATATGGATATATAAATGAATATATAGGGTTCGGGCCCCCGTCCCGGCGGCGGCCAGGGAGAAGCGGCTCTAGTAACCGACGCTTTTCGAGTCCGGCTTGCGGGGATCCGACGCGCCCAGCCGCATCTTCGTTTTCGGATCGATCGCGATCGTCTCGGCATCGCCCGTAATCGCGTTTTCCCGCTCCTTCAGGATGTGTCCCATCCCCGCCAGCAACGCCGTCGTGTCCGGGCTGAAGCTGAACCGGTCGTAAGATAACTCGTCCGGCATCCATTGGTGATGAAAGCGCGGGAACTCCACCGCCCGCATCACTGGCATGCCGTGGTCGATGAAGTTCGTGATGACCTCGAGCACGGTGTTGATGATCGTTGGACCGCCCGGGCTGCCGGTCACGAGCACTAGCGAGCCGTGCTGGAGAACGAACGTAGGCGTCATCGAAGAAAGCGGGCGCTTGCCCGGCGCAATGGCGTTCGCCGGCCCTTGGATCAACCCAAACATATTCTTCGTTCCGACCTTCGAGGTGAAATCATCCATCTCGTCGTTCATGAGGAATCCCGCGCCGGGAATGGTGACGCCGGAGCCATAGGCGGCGTTGAGTGTATAGGTGTTGCTCACAGCGTTTCCCGCGGCATCCACCACGGAGAACTGCGTCGTTTCGGTGGATTCGGTTGTGAAGACACGCCTGCCTTCGACGCTGGTGTGCGTCCCGCCCCTCGCGGCCGGTGCTCCGGCGGGATGCCCGGCCGCCAGCCCGGCGCTCGGGGTTGCGCGGGCCGGGTCGAAAGTTTTCATGAGCCCCGCCAGATAGTTGCGATCGAGCAATCCCGCCACCGGCACTTTCACGAAGTCCGGGTCGCCGAGAAATTCTGCGCGGTCGCGAAACGCGCGCCGCATCACCTCCGTGAACAAATGATATTTCGCCGCGGAGTTCGGACCGAGCGCGGCCACATCATACGGCTCCAGCATTCCCAGCATTTGCAGCAGCGCGATGCCGCCCGAACTCGGCGGCGGCATCGTCACGATTTCATATCCGCGATAGGTGCCGCGCAGCGGCACGCGCTCGACCGCGGTATATTTCTGCAGATCCGCGAGCGTGATCGTTCCGCCATTTTTGGACATCGCATCCGCCACGAAATGCGCGGTCTCGCCTTCATAAAACTCGCGGGGACCGTTCTTCTGCAGCCTAGTCAGGGTGGCCGCAAGTTCCGGCTGCCGCCACAGCTGCCCCGCGCGCAAGTATGCGCCGTTCGCGAGATATATTCTTTTTGACTCCGGGAAGAGCGACAGCAACGGCGAGGATTGGCGCAGGCTCGCCGCAGTGCCCTGCGAAACGATATGTCCTGCCCCCGCGAGGCGCCGCGCGGGTTCGCACAGATCGGCCCACGTCAATTTCCCTGAACCATATTTCTGCTGCGCCAGCGCGAAGCCCGCGACCGAGCCCGGCACCGCACTCGCGCGCCATCCGACGGTCGACGAACCGGGTCCGCGCGGCCGCACGTTGCCGTCGGGCCCTATATACATATCGCGATCGGCCGCGGCCGGGGCCGTCTCCCGGTAATCAATCGCGACGTCGCGCCCATCCGCGAGATGAATCATCATGAAGCCGCCACCGCCCAGATTTCCCGCATACGGGAACACCACCGCGAGCGCGAGTCCAGTGGCCACGGCGGCATCCACCGCATTCCCGCCCCGCTGCAGAATCTCGACGCCCGCCTCCGAGGCGAGTTCGTGTACGGAAGACACCATCCCATGCTCCGCCTCGACGGGCGCGCGCTGCGCGAAAAGTTGCGCCGCGGTCGCGCCGCACAGCGCGACCGCCGCGGCGAGCGTGCGAGCCGCGCGGGGCGCGGGAGCCGGGTAGGGCGTGGGCATCGTCGGGGCCGGAAGGCGCATGCGGAAACGTGCGCACGCCGCGCACGCGACGCAACCGGCGTTCTGGAATTGGCGCGGTCTCGCGCGTGCCCGTGCAGGCTCGCGTCACGCCGCGGACATCGGCGTTCATATAGCAAGAAGCGCGACGGGTCCCACCGCCGCTCGTCTTCGGGGCCACTGTATAGAGAACCCGACTTTCATATATGCCTGCGGGTCAGGACCCCGCGCTGTATGACAGAATCCGATTTGGAACGATCGGCTTTCCGGCACCTATTTGTCACAATGACCCTCCACCAATCCCTCCATGATATCCGGCCGGCCACCCCTGTGCCGACGCCGTTTTCGCCCGCGGCTTTCGTGCCTCGGCGAACCCTGATCGCCGCGCTGATTGCGGTGGCCGCGAGCGCTCCCGCGCTCTTCGCGCAAGCCACCGGCCCAAATCCAGCGTCCGGCACGAACGCTTCCACGGCTAGCGCGGATCAGCCAGTGAAACTCGACGCGTTTGTCTCCACGGGAACGCGTTTTAATGATCGCACCGTCACCACCTCGGCGGTTCCCATCGACGTCCTCGTCGGAGCGGACGTGCGCGAAAATGGCTATACCGAAATCGGCCAAGTCCTGCAGGAACAGATTCCCTCCCTCGATTTTCCCCGCCCGACGATCACCGATGGCACGGACCACGTGCGCCCGGCTTCGCTGCGCGGCCTTTCCCCGGACGAAACCCTCGTGCTCGTCAACGGCAAGCGCCGTCACACCAGCGCGCTCGTGAATCTAAACGGCTCCGTCGGCCGCGGCTCCTCCGCAGTGGACCTCAATGCCTTTCCGCCCGCCTCGATCGGCAGCATCGAGGTGCTGCGCGATGGTGCCGCCGCGCAATATGGTTCGGACGCGATCGCCGGCGTGATCAATCTGCTGCTCCGGAAGGATATCGGGGCGGAACTCTCGACGACGGTCGGGCAGAATGACGCCAGCGATGGCGCGATCGTCGAGACCGCCTTCAACGGCGGGGTGCCCCTCGGCGATGGCGGGTTCCTCAACGCGACCGCATTCTATCGCAGCCGCGGTCTCACGAATCGCGCCGGCCTTGATGCGCGCCAGCAATATTTCGGACGCGACCCGGTGACCGGGGCTCCGGTCGCGATTGGCTCCGTGGCCAACGTATATAACGGCACTCCCGATCCGCGGGAGGCCTCGTTCAACCGCCGCGACTCCATCCAGGGCGATCCCTTTATCCACGAGGGTGGCATCTTTCTCAACAGCGAAGTACCCCTCGGCAATGGCCTCAAGGCCTATGCTTTCGGTGGATATACCTATCGCGACGGCACCTCGGCCGCGAATTGGCGGCAGCCCGGCAATAGCAATAATGTCCGCTCTATATATCCGAACGGCTTCCTGCCGCTGATCAACGCCAAGATCATCGACGGGTCCATCAGCGCGGGCGTCGATGGCCGCTTCGATGCCTGGGACTGGAGCCTCAGCGAGACCGCCGGCCTCAGCCAGATTCGCTACTATACAAAAAATTCCGTCAACGCCTCCTACGGCGCCGCCAGCCCGACGAATTTCTACGACGGCAATCTTCAGTTCGAACAGGCGACGACGAATTTCGATTTCTCACGTCCATTTGATATAGGCCTGTCGGCGCCGCTCAAAGTCGCCGCGGGCGCGGAGTATCGCTATGAGGATTATCAGATCAAGCCGGGCGACGTCGCTTCCTGGGGCAACGGCGGCCAGCTCGTCCTTGATGGACCCGCCGCCGGCACGCAGCCCGCGTTCGGCGCGCAGGGTTTTCCGGGATTCCGCCCGACCGATGCGACTGACAAGAGCCGCGGAAACATCGCGGGCTATATAGAGGGCGACAACCAGCTCACCCAGCAATGGGACCTGGATCTCGCCGTGCGCGCCGAACACTATCAGGTCGCCGGCTCCACCGTCGACGGCAAGATCGCCACGCGTTACGAGCTGCTCTCGTGGCTGGCCGCGCGTGCCTCTGCCAACACGGGCTTCCGCGCGCCATCGCTCGCGCAGAGTTATTTCACGACCACCTCGACGAACTTCATCAACGGCCTGCCCTATGATATCAAGACGTTCCAGGTGACCGATCCCGCGGCGCGCCTGCTCGGTGCCACCGATCTCAAGCCCGAAAAATCCGTCAACTATTCCGGCGGCTTCACCCTGCAGCCGATCGAGCACCTGACGGCCACGATCGACTATTACTATATCAAGATCGACGACCGCGTGGTTCTCTCGAGCAACTTCACGAATAATATTGCGACCTTCCTCTCGTCCCAGGGCTTCCCCGGTATCGGCGGGGGCCGCTACTTCACGAACGCAGTTGATACGCGCACGCAGGGCGCCGACGTCACCGCGCGTTATAATTGGAAGTTCGCCAACGGTGACCGCCTGAACCTGACCGGCGCCTTCAACTATAACCAGACGCGCGTCACGTATATCAAGCCGACGCCGGCGAACGTCCTCGCGGTGACCAATGGTACGCCTATATTTGACCGCCAGAGCCAGTTGCGTTTCGAACAGGGTACGCCCCGTCAAACGTACACGATGGGCGCGACGTATGATCTCCGAAAAATGTTCACGTTCACCGCGCGCGAGGTGCGTTACGGCTCCGTCCTGAGTCCCGGCACCACCGCGCCGACCGACCAATGGCTCGGCGCCAAGTGGCTCACCGATATTGAAGTCGCGTACCACTGGAACACGCGCCTGACGTTTGCGATCGGCGCGAACAACGTGTTCGACGTCTATCCCGATAAGAACAACGCCGCGAATAATACTTCCGGCATCAATGAATATAGCAGCTTCTCGCCCTTTGGATTCAACGGCGGGTTTTACTATACGCGGGCCACGTTCAAATTCTGATCGCTCCCGCCGCCTCGCTCGGCGACGCGCCCCCCATAGAGGGCGGCGCGTCTGCCGGTTAACTCGGCGAATTGATATAGCGGGTGGGGTCCGCTCCGATGTGAACGGGCGCGGATTTGGGCGGTGATTCCTTCAGCTGGAAACCGCTCTGCTGGCTGGCTCGGGCCGCTTCGAGCAAGGAGAGGATCTTCCGCGCGGCGTCCGCGGGAGGGAATCCCGCCGGTCGAATATTCGAAATGCAATTGCGGTCGGCGTCGGTCCGTCCCGGGCCCGGCGCATAGCCGAAATACGATCCGAGGCTGTCCGCACTGCCCAGGCCCGGACGCTCCCCGAGGAGAATCAACACGCATTTCGCAGCGAGCCGCACGCCGATTTCGTTGATGATGCCAACGCGGGCGCGCGGGATAATACAAAGCGGCCCGAGGTGAAACCCGGACGCCTCTAGCGTTGGCAGGAGTGCGGCAAGCAGCGGCGGCGCCTGAAGGTGCGCCGCCCGCGCCGACAATCCGTCCGAAATCACGATCACGAGATCCGGCGGCCCGAGTCGTGGCGTTGGTGCGCCCGAGTTTGTTACTATTTCATGATTATGAAATATAATGGAGTGGTCCGCCCGCGCCGCCAGCGTGGCCGCTGATTCCGGCGTGAGTTGGCGGCCGAGGTCCGGGCGGCGGAGATAGATCGCGCGGTCGGCAGCGGCACTTTTCAAAACGAGGATCTCCCGGCCCAACGGGCGCAGATCCCCGGCCATGGCCTCTTCGGAGAATGGCGCCGCAACCGCATCCCTCGCCTCGGCGTGATCCAGTGCGAAGCGCAGGGCGGCGTGTGTCGGGAGAGAACCGCCACTGCGCCCCAATGCCAGTCGTGCGGGCGTGTGTCGCCGCAATGCCTGCCACGGATTCGGCGTGACATTCGGCGCGCCGTCTCTCGGCAGCTCGCGATATATATCTTCGTCGCTCATGATCCAGGTGACGGCTGGCCCGCCCGCACAGCCTCGAGCAGGCCATGGTTCTCGGCCACAGGTCGCAGCCGGAGGTTGCCATCGAGCAGCTGCAGTCGCTGCAACCAGGACTCGAACTCGGGCGCGGGTCTGACCCCGAGGAGTTGCCGCAGGTACTGGGCGTCGTGAAAACTCGTGCTCTGGTATCCGAGCATGACGTCATCCGCGCCGGGCACGCCCATGATATAGTTGACCCCGGCGGCGCCCAGCAGCGTGAGGAGCGTGTCGCTGTCGTCCTGGTCCGCCTCGGCGTGATTCGTATAGCAAACGTCGACGCCCATCGGGAGCCCCAGCAGCTTTCCACAGCAGTGGTCCTCCAGCCCTGCGCGAATGATTTGTTTTCCGTCGAGGAGATATTCGGGCCCGATAAACCCGACGACGCTGTTCACCAGTAACGGCTGAAAGGCGCGCGCGACCGCGTAGGCCCGGCACTCGAGCGTCTGCTGGTCAACGCCGTGGTGGGCTTCCGCGGACAGGCACGAGCCCTGGCCGGTTTCGAAATACATTACGTTGGATCCGACCGAGCCGCGCCGCAGGGATTGTACGGCCGCGTGGCCTTCGGCGAGCAACGAGAGATCGACGCCGAAGCTGCGATTAGCTGCCTCGGTACCCGCGACGCTCTGGAAAAGAAGATCGAGCGGCGCGCCGGCCCGCAGCGCCGCCAGTTGCGTGGTCACGTGCGCGAGCACACACGACTGCGCGGGAATTTCATAATTATGAATTAATTCGTCGACGAGTCGCAGCAGCTCGGCCACCCGGGCGGTGGAATCTCCGGCGGGATTAATGCCGATGCAGGCGTCTCCACAACCATACAAGAGTCCGTCTGTGATGGACGCCGCAATCCCGTGTATATCGTCCGTCGGGTGATTCGGCTGCAGGCGGACTGCGAGATGACCGCGCTGCCCGAGGGTATTGCGGAAGCGGGTGATCACCTCGCATTTGCTGGCGACCAGCACAAGGTCCTGGTTGCGCATGAGCTTGCTGACGGCCGCGACCATCTCGGGCGTCAGCCCGGGCGCGACGGCGGTAAGCTGAGCCGCGGTGGTTTCATACCGAAGAAGCCAGTCGCGAAACTCGCCGACGCTCAGATTGCTGATCGCGGCAAACGCGTCGGCATCATGCGTGTCCACGATGAGCCGCGTCACCTCGTCGAGTTCATACGGGACGACGGCCTCGTGCAGAAAATCCCGCAGGGGCACGTCGGCCAGCGCGATTTGGGCCTGCGCGCGCTCGACGGCACTACTCGCGCCTATTCCAGCAAGTGCGTCGCCGGAACGCGCTGGGCTCGCTGCCGCAAGGAGTTGGCGCAGCGAACCGAAACTATACGTGCTGCCGCGCAGGGTGGCTCGGTAACTCGGCATGGGCAGGTTGTAGCAAATCTCGTGCGCCAGTCTCCGCAGAAACGCGGCCGTTTCCCTTTGTAACGCTATATATTATATATAAAATCAGGAAATGATCCCGCGGCAGCTTTGGCGTTGCGACAGAGCGAGACGTCGACCGGGTTTCGTGCCGAACGCGGGGCTATGGCCGGGAGCGTCGCCAACGCTCGGATTCCCTGGGTCGCGATGTTTGCTTCCACTGCTCTTAAGCGGGGCCCCCGGCTGACCCCGATGCAGCATATAGCACCTGGGCCGGCTCTGGAAGACCCGCGGCCCCGCGATCCGCTGAAGACGTTTGGCGGCAGGCATCCTGGCGCCCGATCGCCAACGGTCCGACGGCGAGGGGAGTGTCCGGGCACGGGCGACGAACATTGCGGCAACGTAGCCGCTGCGCTGAATTTGGCGTAAAGAGTTCCCGCAACGGGCGATTAACGATAACTATTCACCTCGCGGCATGAAACGAAACGAGTTCATCGATTTCACGAAGGGGATTCTCATCCTGCTGGTGACGACGGGTCATGCATTGCAGTTTGGCGTCCATCGGAATCAGGGATTTCTCGACGACCCTCTGTTCCAGCTAATCTATCTTTTCCATATGCCGCTGTTTATGGCGATCAGCGGATTTCTCGCCTGGCCGGCAATCGAATCCCGCCCACCCGGCACGAACATCCTCGACCGCCTCCGATCTTACATTCTGCCGATTTTCGTATGGGCGGTGCTTTACCGAATCTTCGTCGTCGCGCGGGTGGCGCCAGCCACCGCTTCCCATCTGCCTGCCGCCATCTTTCACGAGGCGATATACAGCCTCTGGTTTCTCTGGTCTCTCTTCAGCGCGACGGTTTTGACCGTCGTGATCAAGGCAATCGCGCCGAAACAATATTTCTCCGGAGCCTATCTCGCGTCTCTGCTCGCAGTTCTTTTTCTGCCCGAGAGCGGCTGGCTATATCTTTTCAAATATATCTACCCTTTCTTTCAGCTCGGTTACGTCGTCGCCGGTCAAGCGCAACGCCGATTGCCCCCCGCGCGCGGTGGTGTGCTTTTTTGGTCGGCGGCGGCGATCGGCGCGATCTGTCTCGAGCTGTCGTCCCCGGTCACCTCCGTTTATGTTTCGGGCATGCGGTTGATCGGTAGTAACGTCGGCCCGATTTTACTCCGTTGGTTGGGAGGCGTCAGCGGTTCAGTCAGCGCGTTGTATATATTGTTTTGGATTTTTCGGGCAATCCCGGCGGGGATCCGGCAGGTCCTGCAACGACTCGGCGCGGACTCGCTGTTTGTCTATATCATGCAGGGCTATTTTTTCATTTGGGTCTCTTATTGGGTTACTCGCACTTATTACCCGACTTTTCCATTGACCACCGGTTGGGCCGCCGGGTTGATCGTGGGCCTGTTCGTGGCCGCGCTTTGCTGGGGTGCCGGTTGGCTTCTCACGCGCAGTTCAATCCTCGGGTTTCTCCTGTTCGGGAAGCAGCGACGACGACGCCATTCGCTGCCGTCAGGGTGAGTCGCTTGACTGAGGCGGGGTGAGTCGGGTCAGCTATATAGAGGAGCGGCCAACCCGGCGGCCCAAGCGGGACTCTCGAGGGATGAGTCTCCGCCGAGAGTCCGCTGAACTGCGTGTCACGCGAGGATGCTGCGCTTCACGCGTTTTCAGCTTCGACCGGGATCCGCATGCTGTAGAAACTGCGGTAGACGAAGACCAGCGCGACGAGAAAAACCACGCCGCCGATGGCATGCTTTATATTCGCGTCCATCTTCACCGCAATCTCGACGGCGAGCAGCCCGAACAGCGTGGTGAACTTGATCACGGGATTGAGCGAGACAGAAGACGTGTCCTTGAAGGGGTCACCCACGGTGTCGCCGACGACGGTGGCCGCGTGCAGCGGTGTGTTCTTCATCTTCAGTTCCACCTCGACGATTTTCTTGGCGTTGTCCCACGCGCCGCCGCCGTTCGCCATGAAGATGGCTTGATATAGTCCGAAGAACGCCATGCCGACGAGGTAACCGATGAAGAAGAACGAGTCGAAGAACGCGAGCGACAGTGAGAAGCAGAAGATCACGATGAATATATTCACCATGCCGCGTTGCGCATATTGGGTGCAGATCTTCACGACCTCCTTGGAGGCTTCGATCGAGGCCGTCGTCGCATCCAGCTTCATGTTCTGCTTGATATACACGACGGCGCGATAGGCACCGGTCACGACCGCCTGCGTGCTCGCGCCGGTGAACCAATATATAACGGCGCCACCCATCAGCAGGCCCATGATCGCAGCCGGGTGAACGAGGGACAGCTGCTCAATCGTGTCGGGATATATCCTTTTCAGCATCATGATGATGCCGAAGACCATCGTGGTTGCGCCCACGACGGCGGTGCCGATGAGCACGGGTTTGGCCGTGGCCTTGAAGGTGTTGCCAGCGCCGTCGCCTTTTTCGAGCTGGTGCTTTGCGTTCTCAAAATCCGGCTCGAAGCCGAAGTCCCGTTTCGATCTCGGCGCCGATCCCAGGCCTGCTCTCGATCTGGGACAGTTCATATACGGATTGGGCGTTGTCCGTCACCGGTCCGAAGCTGTCGACCGCGATCGTCACCGGCCCCATTCCGAGGAAGCCGAATGCCACGAGGCCGAAAGCGAAGATGGGCGCCGCGAACCGGAATTCTTCCGGCATCATGGCCTGCAAGGCCGCATGCCCCGAGAGTTGATACGCACCGAACATCAGCACGAGGATCACGAGCCCGGTCCAGAACGCCGAGAAGTTTCCGGCGACGAGGCCGGACAATATATTGAGCGATGCGCCGCCCTGGCGGGACGATGTCACTACTTCCTTCACGTGGCGCGATCTCCGTGCTGGTGAAAACTTTGGTGAACTCGGGGATCAGCGCACCGGCGATCGTGCCGAGCGAGATGATCGTGGACAGCACCCACCAGAGATCCGGCCCGCACGCGGGGTGGCGGGCGAGAAGTATATAGGTCGCGGCGTAGGTCACGCCAATCGAGACGAGCGAGCTGATCCACACGAGATTAGTCAGTGGTTGCTCAAGATTGAAATCCGGCTTCGAGCCGAACAGCGCCTTGCTGATTCCCTCGTTCACCAGATAGCTCACCAGCGAGGTAATCACCATGAGGATACGCATGGCGAACAGCCAGACGATGAGCGTGCCGCAGAGAGCCGGATTCGCAGCGAGGGCCAAGGCGAGAAACGCGATCAGCGCGACGCCGGTAACGCCATACGTTTCAAATCCGTCCGCCGTGGGACCGACAGAATCGCCGGCGTTGTCACCGGTGCAATCGGCGATCACGCCGGGATTGCGGGGGTCGTCCTCGGGCAGGCTGAAAACGATCTTCATCAAATCCGCGCCGATATCCGCAATCTTCGTGAAGATGCCGCCGCAGATGCGCAGCGCCGAGGCGCCGAGTGATTCGCCGATGGCGAATCCGATGAAGCAGGGGCCCGCGAGCTCCGACGGCAGGAACCGCAGGATGCAGATCATAAAGAAGAGCTCGATGGCAACGAGCAGCAGTCCGACGCTCATGCCGGATTTCAGCGGGATCGCGAGGGTCGCGAGGGGGTTGCCGCGCAGGGCCGAGAACGCGGCCCGTGAATTTGCCACTGTATTAATCCGAATTCCGAACCAGGCCACGCCGTAGCTGCCGAGAATGCCGAGGACGGAGGCGGCGAGGACGAGGGCCACCTGGCCGGCGGGCCGTTCCGAGAGCACCGCGAAATAGTAAGTCATGCACGCGGCGATCAGCACCCAAAGCATCGCCAGGAATTTTCCCTGCTGGAAGAGATACGTCTTGCACGTTTCCCATATGATCTGCGACACCGCGGCCATCGACGCGTGCACCGGCAGGTTTTTCGTCTGCACATATTGCCACCAACCATATATCATCGCGAGCACGCAGACGACGAGGCCGATCATGAGCACGTTGATGCCCGAGAGTGAGCCGTTGAGAAAGGAGACAGCGTGCAGATCGGGGATACGAATATCCGCTTCGCTCGCACGCAGCGTTGGAGTGAGGGACGCCGCCAATGCAGCGGCGCGCAACCAGCATTTCGAAAACTTCATAAGGGGGTACGAACAAACCTGAGGGTTTAGGGGAACCCAGACCGTGGCGGGGGTGCCCGGTGCCCGCGAGTATTTTCTTGGCATCGCGCGGGTCGCGCGAGTGGCGGCTCAATATACAAGCGGTGGTGCCCGGGGCGGGAGTCGAACCCGCACGGCCTTTCGGCCAAGGGATTTTAAGTCCCGTGCGTCTGCCATTTCGCCACCCGGGCAAAGCCGGGCGAAGGCTCGCGGTGAAATTCTGGAAAGACACGCCAAAACATTTTCCCGCTCAAAAACCCGGGGCCGAAATCGGCCTTGCCCGGCGCAGCGGTGCTGCTCACGGTCCGCCCAAGTGAAAATCGGTTTTCTGGGCGGGAGCTTTGATCCTGTGCATTTTGGACATCTGATGGCGGCGCAGGATGCGTATGAACAGGCGCAGCTGGACCGCCTCATTCTGGTGCCCGCTGCGCAGGCGCCGTTGAAGCCCACGGATGCGCAATCGTCGCCGGAGGACCGCCTGGCCATGTTACGCGCGGCGGTCGAGTGGGACCGGCGCTTCGAAATTTCGGACTATGAACTCCGGCGCGGCGGCATCAGCTATACAATCGACTCCGCCCGTTACTTCCGTTCGATCTATCCTGACGACGATCTCTTTTGGGTGATCGGCGGCGACCAGCTCCCGAAACTGCATCTTTGGAAGGATATAGGGGAACTGGCAAAGCTCGTCCGCTTTATATTTCTCGAGCGGCCGGGATTTCCCGTGCGCGCCACCCCGCAGATTCCTGGCCTCGTGCTGCAGCGCTGCGACGGCCATCTTCTCGCCATCAATTCGACGGAGCTGCGCGAGCGCACGCGGCGCGGTCTCTCGCTCGATTATTTTGTGCCGCACAAGGCGATTGTTTACATCAAGTCGGCCGGCCTGTATCTTGACTCGAGATGAAATTGAAAAAAAGCGGCGCGCTCGCGCTCGTGAAATTATGCTGCCGCGCCCTCGAGGATAAAAAGGCGGGGGAATTGCGAGTGCTCGACGTCAGCGCCCAGTCTTCCATCACGGACTATCTCGTCCTCGCCACCGGCACCTCGGAGCCGCACCTGCGCGCTTTGCGCGTCGAGCTCGAGAAGGTGATCGACAGTGCGAAGGTCGGCATCGTCGGCATGGAGCTCGCGCAGGAGAGCGGCTGGCTCGTGATCGATCTCTTCGACGTGATGGTGCACCTGTTCCTCGCCGAGCCGCGCGAGCGCTACGGGCTCGAGCACCTGTGGAAGGACGCTGTTGATATACCAGTCGCGACTATATTGCGTGAGCAGAAGCCGAAGCCAAAGCCGAAAAAAACGCCGGCACCCAAGCCACGCCGCCCGCGCGCTTGATCATATAGCTATATGGTCGGAAGCGTCAGCGGGGTTTGCCCGTAGATCCGATTGACGGGACTCGCTACGTAGCACTACGTATGTATAAAGCCATTGCATAACGACCTATGTTTTATGAATATATATGCACTGCTCGCATTTGAGCGTATATAATAGTCATTAGTGATCATAAAATGAAAAGTGTAAAACAATCCAACCAGGGCTTCACCCTCGTTGAAATCATGATAGTCGTCGTCATCATCGGCCTCCTGGCTGCCATGGCGATTCCGGCGTTCCAAAAGGTGCGCCAGTCCTCGCAGGACAAAGCGGTTCTGAACAACGCGCGCCAGCTCTCGGCCGGCGCGGATCAATATTACCTCGAGAACGGCGTCTCGACTGTCGCCATCGCCAACATCGTCGGCTCGGCCAACTATGTAAAGGCGCTCAACCTCGTGGCGAACGAGACGTACCCGACGGGCTTCAGCCAGGGCGAGACGATCACGATCGCTGGCGTCGCCGGCGCGCGCACGATCACGTACGCCCCGTAATTGTTTCTCCCTCTCGAGCCGCCCGCCATCTCGCGGGCGGCTTTTTTTTTGGCTGGACCGCCCGATTGTATCAAACCGAGTTATACAGCCGGTAAAAATTTTGTCACGAACCGTAAAAATCACGTGAGGTTCGCCCCCGGCGTCTTCCGCCATGAATTATTTATTGCAGAACGATTTCGGCGTGTCGCAATGGTTAGGACTGCTCACGTTTGAGCGTTATATATAATAGTCATTAGTGATCATAAATGAAAAGTGTAAAACAATCCAACCAGGGCTTCACCCTCGTTGAAATCATGATAGTCGTCGTCATCATCGGCCTCCTGGCCGCCATGGCGATTCCGGCGTTCCAAAAGGTGCGCCAGTCCTCGCAGGACAAAGCGGTTCTGAACAACGCGCGCCAGCTCTCGGCCGGCGCGGATCAATATTACCTCGAGAACGGCGTCTCGACTGTCGCCATCGCCAACATCGTCGGCTCGGCCAACTATGTAAAGGCGCTCAACCTCGTGGCGAACGAGACGTACCCGACGGGCTTCAGCCAGGGCGAGACGATCACGATCGCTGGCGTCGCCGGCGCGCGCACGATCACGTACGCCCCGTAAACGCTCTAAACGTCTTCCAAGCGCCTTCCGGCGCTACTCGACCGCCGGCCTTTGCCGGCGGTCTTTTTTTGCGGCGTCGCGCCGGCTTTGTCTCTCGATTTCGGGTATATATATCCTGCAGCGAGAGCCAAGACCGCGGGGAGCGCCGCCCGCCGCGCCTGCGATCCGCACTCACGGCGGGCGGTAAAAATCCAGTCACGATGCGGCGTAAGTAACTCTTCGAATAAAGAATTATTGGAGATTCCACTTCTCTGTCCGAATTACTGGGAACTGCTCGCTGCTGAGCTTCCTTCATACCTAATCCTGAATCGTTTGTTGCTCTTATGAAAAATACTTCCCGCTCACAGGGCTTTACCCTCGTGGAAATCATGATCGTGGTTGTCATCATCGGCCTGCTCGCCGCCATGGCGATCCCCGCGTTCCAGAAGGTTCGCCAGTCCTCACAGGACAAGGCGGTTCTGAACAACGCTCGCCAGCTTTCGGCCGGCGCGGATCAATATTACCTCGAGAACGGCGTCTCGACCGTGGCCATCGCCAACATCGTGGGCTCGGCCAACTATGTGAAGGCGCTCAACCTCGTCGCGAACGAAACGTATCCCGCGGGCTTCAGCCAGGGCACGACCATCACGATCGCTGGCGTCGCCGGCGCGCGTACGATCACGTACGCCCCGTAATTCGACTGTTCCTTTCGAGCCGCCGGCCCAATCGCCGGCGGCTTTTTTATTTTCATACGCGGAAACCCCACTCATTTTCCTCGATCGTGCTTTCTCCAGCCACCCCTCGATCCTTGGCGCAAATCGCCATCGCGATGCGCGATAGAAAATTTCTGTGCTTCCTCGGCTCGGCCGTCCTTGCGGTCCTGCTCGCGTTCGTCCTCGTGCCCGATCTCGCTGCGATCGTGTTCGTCGCGCGCGCCGGTTTCTGGATCATGCTCGCGACGTTCGCGCTTTTCGCGCGCGCTCTCTGGAGCACCTATCGCGAGGAGCTCCTGCGCTGGCGCTGGCAGCACATAGATCGCGTCACCCTCGGCATTATCGCCGTCTGCGGCGTCATCCTCCTCGTCCACGAAACGTTCGGGTTCAAGATCGTGATGGACGAGATCATGCTCCTCGGAACGTCGATGGCCATGCACCTCGACAAGACGGTGCTCACTCCCGTGCGCGGCAACGACATCCAAGGCTCCTTCACGATTCTCGATGGAATGATGGACAAGCGGCCGCTGTTTTTTCCTTTCCTGCTGTCGCTGCTTCACGACCTTACCGGTTACCGGCCGGCCAATGCCTTTATACTTAATGGCATCCTGACCTTCATCCTGCTCGGCCTCGTATATACAATTGGCCGCCGTCTCGCCGGTCGTCCGGCGGGCTGGCTCGGCGTCGTCCTGCTCGCCGGGCTGCCATTGCTCGCGCAAAATGCCACCGGCGGCGGCTTCGAGCTGCTCAACCTCGTGATGATCGCCGCCACCCTCGTGCTCGCGGAACGCTGGATCGATCGGCGCGACGGCCCCGCACTGACCGCGTTCTGCTTCTCCGCGCTGCTCCTCGCTCAGGTCCGGTACGAATCCGTTATATACTTGCTGCCGGTGGCTCTCGTTGTCCTCTGGATCTGGTTTGAGGAAAAGCGCTTTATACTCACCTGGCCGGTCGTCCTCGCACCGCTCCTCATGGTGCATTATCCTCTGCAGCACCGGATTTTCGCGCTGCGAGGCTCTTCCTGGCAGATGGAGAGCAAGCCTGGCTATGACGTGCCGTTCTCGGTGAAGTATATAGCGGACAACCTGAGCCACGCTTACTATTTCTTTTCGGTCAAGGCGTCCGACCAGCCCAACTCGCTCGTCCTTTCCATCCTCGGCTGGCTCGCCATTCCTTTCTTCGCGCTGCTCATGCTGAAGATTCTCCGCCAACCGTCCCGCAGCACCCCGATGCTCGCAGCCACGGCGTTTTTCTCGATCGGCTTCGCTCTGCAGTTTTTGCTGATGATGTGCTATTTCTGGGGAAATTTCGAGGATCCGATTATCCGGCGCCTGAGTCTCCCCACGCACCTTTTTTTAGTCGTAGGAGTTCTCGCCGTCCTCACTCAATTCACTCGGCCCGTGGTCGTGCGCACGCTTCTCGGCCTCGCCACGCTCGGGCTCCTCGCGCGCAGCATCCCGTCAATGGCCGCGCATGCCTATAGCCAGGAATATCTGCCGGGCCGCGAGACGGCTTGGCGCCGGCAGTTCATCGCCGATCAACCGCGGCGCGATTATCTCATGATCGATAATGACTCGATTCTCTGGATCGCGCACGAGGTCTCCGCGACACCCGTGTTCCAGGCGAAACAACACCGCGACTCGCTCGTATATCATCTTCGAAATCACACGTTCTCCGGGGTCTATGTATTCCAGCGCCTCAACGTCGACCCGGACACGGGCAAGATGACGCTGCGGGACGGCGATGATCTTGGTCCGGACTATATACTCGAGCCTGTCCGCGAGGAGCGTCTTCAACTGCTTACGCTGGACCGCATCAGCCGCGTGGTGGAAATACGTGACGGGGCCGCGTCGCTGACCGCGCCCACCCCTGAGCCTGTTCTCACCGAGGCGGATCGCACCCGGCTCGAAGCGGTGCGGCACGCGTACCTCGAAAATTTCATGAAGCAGCTGCCCTGACCGCGCCCGACGCTCCCAAACCGCCGCGCTTTTTCATCCGCCTTTCCGCGCTCATGCTTCGCGAGCTGCTTCGCCTCCTCCGCCAGACGGCCGATCGACCGCAGTTGGCCGTGCTCGCCGGATCCGCGGTCGCCGCTGTGCTCGCCGGTTTCGTGCTGATCTCTCCGCCTCTCGCGGAGGCGCTCATCACCCACGGCGGATATTACTATATACTGGGGGTTTTCGCCGCCTGGGTATATTACGGCGCACGGGAATGGCGGACCTCCGCGGCCAGCCACCCGCGCGAGCGCGGCCGGTGGTTGGACTGGGCCGTGATCCTCGCGGCCTCCGCGTTCGCCATCTGGAGCGATCCATTCAAGCACAAGGTCCTCTTCGATGAATATGTCCTGCAGGGCACAGCGTATCACCTGCACGCGACCCGGGAAATAGGAACCGTTGTCCGTGCATATAATATTGATGGCACTTGGCTCGCGATCGACACCTTCCTCGATAAGCGTCCGTACTTCTTTGTTTTCCTCGTCGGGCTCGTCCACGACCTGACCGGCTTCCGCATCGCCAATATATTCGCGGTGAACGTGGCGCTCACGCCCGTCTGCCTCGCGCTCGTATTCTGGCTGACGCGGGCGTTGGCCGGGCGCGGTGCCGCGGTGCTCTCCGTACTCCTGCTCGCGACGATGCCGCTGCTCGGGCAGCAGTCCAGCGGTGCCGGCATGGAGCTGCACAACCTGACCATGATCGCCGCCACGATGGCCGTGGCCGTTCTATATACGCGCGAGCCCTCTCGCGATCGCCTTTCGCTGCTCGTGCTCAGTGCGGTGCTTCTGTCGCAAAGCCGCTACGAATCCGTTATATTTGTCCTTCCAGTGGCCGTCATCGTTGTCGCCGGCTGGTGGCGCGTGCAGCGGATTTTCCTCAGCTGGCCGGTGGCCATCGCACCGCTCCTGCTCGTTCCCTACGCCTGGCAAAGCCGCGTCGTCTCTGCGACGCCGCTGCTGTGGCAGCTCGGCGCCGGGCAGACGACGCGGTTTAGTATAAAGTATCTGCCGGCAAATCTCCGAGGTGCCGCGCGATTTTTTTTCAATAGTACGATCGACCTCGCGAACTCGTGGTACCTGTCGGCCCTCGGTGCTTTCGCGCTGCTTTATATAGCGGCGCGCCTGTGGCGTCGGTGGAGGGCATCTCCCCGGCGGCCGCTCGACCCGGTCGAGCTGGTGATGGGGTGCTTCGGCCTCGGGATCGTCGGCAATCTCGCGATGCTGATGTTTTATTATTGGAGCAGCCTGGATGACGTCATCGCCTCGCGGTTCGCGCTGCCGATGTGTTTCCTTCTCGCGCTCGCCGCCGGGTGTCTCGTGCGCGCCGGCGAGCAGCGCCGCTGGCCCGCGCTGCGCCTCGCCCTGGTCGGACTCGTGTGTTGGCTGGTTATCTGGGATCTGCCCGCGATCTCACGACGCCTATATACAGACCGGAATCTGGTGATGCAGGAATTGGAATGGGAGCATTCGATCCTGCTGCAACAGCAGGGGCCGTTGCTCTTCCTTTCCAACACGTCGACGATCCCGTTCGTGCTCTGGAAAATCCCGACGCTGCTCGGCAAGGTCGGCCGGCAGCGTGGATCACAAATCGCTTATCATCTCCGGCAGGGCACATTCAAGGAAGTGCTCGTTGCCCAAGCACTGCGACCCACCTCGCTTACCGGCGATCGCGGCGTGGATCCCGACGACACGCTGCCGCCCGCATTTCACCTGCAGCCGGTGAGCGAGAAACGCTTTGGCGCCCGCTGGATTCGAGTGAGTCGGATCGTGGCCATCGATCCAGCGCCGACCGAAATGGCCGCGGCCGCGAGCGTCGGGCCCACGCAGTGATCGCCCCTCCCTCGCCGGCGCGGGCCGCCAGCTTCGATATATTAACCGCGCCCGCCGCGAGGTGGGGCGCGATGGTGGCGGCGACGCTCGCCTGGTACCTGTTCTTCGTCGCGCACGTCGATGCCTTTCGGAGCTTCGGCATTAATCACTACGGCGTCTGGTTTCTCGACACCCACGCGATCCTCGCCTCGAACGACGCCGTGTCCCGGGGACTCGATCCCTATATAGCGAACCCGCTCGATTATTTCAGCCGGCCCCATGTATACTCGCACTGGTGGCTGGGCTTGCGCCATCTCGGCCTCACCCGCGCCGACAACCTCGAGGTCGGCGGCGCCGTCGTGCTTTTGTTCCTCGCCAGTGCCTTCGCCTTTCTCCGTCCGCGCAGCTGGAGCGAGGTCCTGTGGTATATACTTTTCCTGGCTGCTCCGCCTATTCTGGTCGGGCTGGAGCGGGCCAACAATGACATGCTGGTCTTCGCTCTGCTCGCACCTCTGGTTCCGTGCCTGAATTCGCGGCGGTATATATTCCGGATGCTGGCGGTCATCCTGGTCGCGCTGGGCGTCATCCTGAAATACTACCCGATCGTCGCCGTGCCATTGCTCGTGAGCGGCACGCGCGGACGCACGTTCTATTTTACCGTGCTCCTGATTGTCGTGCTGGTCGGCGGAGCGGCCGCGAATGTATATACCGATTTTCAACGTTATCATATGGCCTCCCCCGACGGCCTGACGAGTTTCGGGGCGCGGCAGATTTTCGATTTTCACCGCTGGCACGGGCCGGGGCCACTGGCCGCGATCGCCGGCGTCGTTTTCCTCGCGGCCTTGCTCAGTCGGTCGCAGGCACTGCGGGGGACATTTCGTATTACTGCAGACTCGCGCGACTTTCGTTCTTTTATCCTGGGCGCGCTGTTGCTGACCGGATGCTTTTTTGCCGGGTCCAGCTACGCCTACCGCTGGGTGTTCGCGCTCTGGCTCGCCCCGTGGCTGTGGCGCTTCGGTTTCGCCGCGCCCGCTGCCGTTCGCTGGCTCGCCTTCGCCACGGCTGGGCTTCTCGTCGCGGCGCAATGGATCGATTTCTTCGCGTCGGCGATATATGTTTTCGCGCGGTCCCGACATCCGGGAGTAGATTTTCAACCGGAGCTCCTCGCCTATCGGCGGTGGGAACAGCTCATCCCGTGGAGCCTCTTCTTTCTTCTGCTCGTTTTCATCTGGAGATTTCTTCAGCAGCTCTGGCCATTTGCCGCGCCACCGCCGTCTCGCGACCTCAGCGCCCGGCCGTCGCGGCCCGCGTAATGAGTTGCGTCCACTCGGCCAGCGATCCCGCCGTCGCCTGCTGCACCTCGCTGGCGTCCAATCGATATATCAAAATGGAATATCCCGCGGTTGCCTCAGGTTGCTTGAGGCGGAGGTAATAGCAAAGCCGGGCAAAGCGCAGCGTGTCGTAACGCGTCCAGATGCGCCGCGTCTCCTCGATGCTCGCGCCAGCCAGCGCGGGCGGCGGATCTTTGGGGTGCCGGTCCGCCTCGAGGAACAGCGGCTCCGCGGCGCGCAGCGTTTCATAATCCTTTTCCCTCGTGCGGGTCCAATCGCCCCGGAGCGGACTATATACCTGCTGCAGCATCGTCGCGCTGACCGCATATATACCCGGCCCGAGCCGCACGCGCGGCTGAGGTGGGCCGACGATCGGAAGGCTCGGCAAGGGCCGAGCGCGGATGCCTTCATATACCGGATCTCCCGTCCCGAAATAGGAAAGGTATACCGTCTCGCCGCGCCCATGCGCATCCAGCCATCTTTTCAGCGTCGGCAAATCCTGCCCCCAGTCGAGTGAGCTGTCCACGAGATGTTGCCAGCCGTTCTTCGGGCCGCCGACCAGCTCGTTGAAATACGCGAGATAATGCGGCCGAATCCAAAACGACGCGCCCGCCTGCCAAGCCAGCAATAGGAGTACGAATGCCAACCGCGCGGGGCGGCGGAAGTCCAGCCACGCCCCGAGGCTGCCGATCGCGATATATAC
Source organism: uncultured Verrucomicrobiae bacterium (assembly GCA_963800005.1). Taxonomy (GTDB): domain Bacteria; phylum Verrucomicrobiota; class Verrucomicrobiia; order Opitutales; family Opitutaceae; genus CAWCZH01. The sequence continues at coordinate 185,712 of CAWCZH010000006.1, read as the reverse complement.
TGCTGGGTAAATCGGCAGGATGTGGCGATGCCCAATATTAAGATGACTCGTCAGCGATGTCGCGGTATAGACCACGAAGAGCGCGAGCAGCGGCGTGAAGTCCCACCACCGGGAGCCCATTGCCGCCGTGTCCGCGTGCTGTCGCTGCAGGCGCTGGCGCGCGCTACCGGCCGCGCGCGCGAGCGCTGCGCCAAGCAGGATGAGGCAGGGCAGCGTGCTCTTGACCAGAAAGGTGTAGGGGAAAAAACGCACCCAGCCCGTGAGACTATATTCACCGTTGAGAAATGCGCCGCGGGCCTTCGCGTAGCTCAGCACGAACGAGAGACCATAAAGCCACGCCTCCGGGAGCAGGCGCCAGTCGCGCAGGTGCACAATCATATATCCCGGCAGCCCAAGCCCCTCGAGAACCCACGCCCACGAGTGGTTGAATTCCGCCCCACCTGCGAGCGCGGGCGCAAACGCGCTATATCGAAATCGATAGAACAGCCAGAGGACGCCCCAGACACCGACTCCATGAACGACTGCGCTCATCACGAGACGTCGCACCAGCAATCCGGCCCGCGAGTCGCGTCGCAATTGCCAGACCCACGCCGCGGCGCTGAGGGCGAACATGGGAATCAACAAGATCGCCGAAACTTTGGCAACGAAGGCGAGGCCCAGCATCCCCACGCTGACCGCCGTCCAGGTTGCGCCCGGTGAATGCAGGTGCTTCCACCAGGCGGCGGAACACGCCACGAAGAAAAACGTCATGACCACGTCCGAGGTTGCCAGCGCGCCATGCGCCAGAAACTCGGGGGCCAATGTATATAGCACCAGCGAGACGAAGCCGCCGCGCATTCCGAAGAGGTGACGCGACCAGAAGAAAACCAGCAGCGCCGTGGCGACGCTGAAGACCGCGACCATGGCCCGGCCCAGGAAGAGGTATTCGCCCGAGGCAAAACCTTGTGTATAGAAAAATATATAGCCGTAGTTCCAGACGTCCGCGTGCTGCCACGAGGGTTCCGCCGTCCCTGGCAGCGGCGCGTGCCCGAGCGTCAGAGGCAGCGCGGCCCAGCGCTGGGGCAGAACTCCATTCTCCGGCTGCAGGCGGTAATCCGCGCGAGTATTATAAGCCTCGCCCGCGGTCAGATGCGCGATCTCATCCGACGTCATCGACTTCTCCACGGTCGCGGTGATCGCCAGAATTCCGTGCGCGACGGCCAATAGGATTGCCAGCGCGAGGATAAAAGATGGCGAGGCAGCCAACGTTCCGTGCAGCGCAGGCTGCGGGGCGCGGGCGATGGGCTGGGAGATCTCGCGGGGCATGCTGGGTGGGCGCTTCCGGCTCAGCGGGCCGTGCGCGTCTCCTCCACGAGCCGGCTCAATTCGCCGAGGTCGCTGGCGGTGGAGCGGCGGAGTTCGTCCGCTGTGAGTCTATATACAAGGATGGAATGACCGATCTCCGCGTCCGGCTTCCGGAAGCGGAGATATTGGCAGAGGCGCGCGAGGCGCAAGAGATCGAATTGTTTCATGCCCGCTTCCCACTGGTTGTATCCGGCCACTTTTTCCAACTCCGCCCTTCGGGCGGGCACGTGAGTATATTCATCGAACTGTGGCTCGAGTCCGCGGAGCGTTTGATATTGCGCCTCCGCCGCCCGCGGCCACGAGCCTTGGAACGGACCATACAGCTGCGCCACCACGTTCACGCTGATGCAATATATACCTGGGTCGAGTTGCTCATAGAACACCGGCAGCTGGAAATTGTTGGGGAAGGCCAGCCGGTGAACGTGCAGATGATAATAGGCCGGCTCGCCGGTGCCGAAATAAGAGAGGTAAACCGGTGCGTTGCCCGCGTTTCGGGCCAGCCAGTCCTTGAGCTGCGGCAGGTCCTGACCCCAGTCGAGCGAACTGTCGATGAGGTGCTCCCGGCCGTGCTCCGGCCCGCCCGCGAGCTCGTTGAAGTACGCGAGGAAATTCGGGGCGATGCTCGCGGCCGACCATGCGTGCCAGCCCAGCAGCGCCGCGCCGACGATCGGCAGCCCCGCCCGGGGTGCCGTCAGCAGGCTCGCGACCCACCCCAAGCCGATGAACAGAACCGGGTAGACCGGCAGAATGTGGCGCTGCCCAATATTGAGATGGCTCGTCACCGACGATGCCCAGTATATAACAAATAGGGCGAGGAGCGGCGTCGCACTATACACCGCACCGGAGAGGGCGGCGCGGCCGCGGCGCGCAAGATTTGAAATATATAGCGTCACGCCTCCCGCCGCGGCGAGGAGTGCCGCGAGGGTGGTCTTGAGGACAAACGCCCAGATGAAAAACGAGGGCCAGCCCGTCACGCTATATTCTCCGTTCAGGAAGGCGGTCCGCATCCGCACCGTGTCCAGCACGTAGGTGAAGCCGTACAAATAAGCCTCGGGCAAAACTCGCAGCTCGCGAGCCCGCTGCACGAGTGCCCCGCTCAGCCCGAGCCGCGCGGTGAAAGTTTCCCAGCGGCCGAAGAACTGCAGCGCTGGCGGCAGCTTCGGGTTAAACGCGGTATATCGAAAACCATAAAACGCCCAGATCACCACGAAAACCACGATGCCGTGCGCCAGCAGCGAGAGCACAACGGCACCGAGCTTTCTCGCCGGTGTCGTCCAAGTTTGGTCCTGCCATTGCAGCGGCGCCGGCGCCAGAGCGCGCCCGACTCCAGCGATGAGCATCATCGGAATTAATAATATAGCGGAATATTTTGAAACGAACGCGAGCCCGAGCACCCCGGCGCTCAGGGCGCCCACCCAGAGCCGTGCGTCGTGCAGGTGCCACCACCACGCGGTGAGCGCAGCGAGGAAAAAAAACGTCATGCACATGTCCGACGTCGCGAGCGCGCCGTGCGCGAGCATTGTCGGCGAGAGTGCGAAAAAAAACACCGACACCAGCGCCCCGGCGTCGCCGAAGAACCGCCGGGACCAGACAAAGACGAGCGCGCCCGTGGCGACGCTGAACAGCGCGATCATCGCGCGCCCTGCCATGAGACGGGGAAAATGATCGTCCCCCGTTTCATAAAAGAACATATGTCCCATCGTCCAGACGTCGCTCGCCCGCCAATATTCATTGCCGGCCAGCTCGGGAAATTTCGTTCCCATCAGCCAGGCGGGCAGCGCGGCCCAGCGCTGTGGCAGGATTCCGTTTTCTGGCTGCAGGCGATAGTCGTGATTCGCCCAATAGCTAAAACCTCCGGTCAAGTGGACGAGTTCGTCGCTCGTCGTGCTCTCGTGCCACTTGCTGCTTACGGCGAGCAGAAAATGCCCGGCAAGCAGGCAGGCCGCGAATAGCACGGCGTGGCGGATCACGGGCCGGCCGGCCGGATCGGGTCGAGCGGCAATGGACTTCACTGTCGAATGCTGTTGCGGAAAACGCGGCAGAACAACGCTCGAAATGTCACGAGGATTTGAAAGTGCGGTCCTTCTGAGCATCGGCGGCCCGGTGGCGCACCGGCAGCCGAGCGGGCGTCGGGTTCATCTGCGGTCGCCGGGCGGCCGCGCCGGGACGCTATATACATTCGCCAACGGCACCTCAGGGTTTGACCAACGCCTTCCATTCCGCGTACGAGCCATCCAGGGCGGCATGCACCTCCGCCGCCGAAACCCGGAAGATCTCAATCGAATATCCAACATTCGCGTCCGGCGCGCGCTGCCGCAGATAAGAACAAAGCCGCGCCAAGCGAAGCTGGTTGAGACGTTCGACGAGCGCCGGAATGCGCTCCGACGGCACGTCTCGCCCCGTGCCGGCGGCCGGGCCGCCGCCGAGACGGGGCGCCATTGCGCGCAGCTGTTCATATTCTGCCTCGAACTCCGGCGTCCAAGGTCCGCGGACCGGACTATATACCTGGGAGAGCATCGTGGCGCTGATGCAATACAGTCCCTCGGTCCACGGGAACATTCCCTCGGGAAATTTGAAGTTATCGAGGAACGGCAACCGCTCGGTGTGGATATGATAATATGCGGGCTCGCCCGCCCCGAAATAGGAAAGGAACACGTGCTCCTGCGGCTTCGCCTCGCGGGCCAGCCAGTCGCGCAACCCCGGCAGGTCCTGCCCCCAATCGAGGGAGCTGTCCACGAGATGCCACCGGCCCTCTTCAGGGCCGCCAGCGAGTTCGTTGAAGTACGCGAGAAAGTGTGGCGCCACGCGCAGGCTCGTCCCCGCGTGCCAGCCCGCCAGCAGCGCGAGCGCTAGCCATGCCGCAGCCGTCCCGCGCCGCGCGAGCGCCGCTCCGAGGGCACCGAGCCCGATCAGCAGCGGCGGATAAGTCGGCAGCAGATGGCGTTCGCCAATATTCAGGTGGCTCGCGAGCGATACCGCCCAATATACTCCCACCAGCACGAGTAGCGGCGCCGTCCGATATATATCGTTCCTCAGGACGTCTCCGCCGCGGCGTGCCCACCGCGCACCCGCGAGCAGAGCCGTGAAGGCCAGGGCCAGCAGGAATGGCACGGTGGACTTCAGCGCGAAGGCCCACGGAAAAAACCCGAGCCACCCCGTCGTGCTGTATTGTCCGTTCAAAAACGCCGCGCGAGCGTGCGTGCTCTCCATCGTATATGAAAAACCATAGAGGTACGCCTCCGGCAGGAGGTGCGCCCCCGCCGCCGCCCGCACCAGGCCGCCGAGTCCCCCGAGATTCGCCAGCACTACCGGCCAGGGCCGGATGAAGTCGTCCGCGGGCGGTAACACCGGATTGAACGCGGAATACCGGAAACCATAGAATGTCCAGATCATCAGCGCGGCGATGAGCCCGTGCGTCACCCCGGAAATCAATATATATACAAACTTGCCCCCGCGGCTGGAGAACACGCGCGTTCCCGCGGTGAGCGGTGAGGCGCTGAGGCCGCGGACGATTCCGAGCACGCCGAGCATCGCCACCAGCAACGGCGCCGCGAACTTTGCCACTAGCGACAGACCGAACACGACCGCCGAGAGCAGCCCGACCCGCCAGCGCGCATCGTGCAGGTGCCACCACCACGCGCCGACCGATGCCAGGAAAAAAAACGCCATGCAGACGTCCGACGTGACGAGCGCGCCATGTGCCAGGAAGCTGGGGTAAAACGTGAATAATATAAGGGAGAAGAGCGCACCACTCGTCCCGAACAGATGGCGCGACCAGAAAAAAATCAGGGCCCCGAGGGCGATACTGAAAAGCGCGATCATCGCGCGGCCACACATGAGGCGCGGGAAATGATCCTCACCTGTTTCATATAGAAACTCGTGGCCAATCACCCAGGCGTCGCTCGTGCGCCAATATTCATTGCCCGCCAGTTTCGGAAACGTCGCCCCCTGTATATACGTCGGCAGCGCCGCCCACCGTCGCGGCAGGAGCCCGTTTTCCGGGTGCAGCCGGTAGTCCCGGTTTTGCCACGCGCTGAAGCCGCTGGTCAGATGCGGCAGCTCATCCGTCGTCGTGCTCTCGTGCCGCTTGCTGCCAACCGCCAGGAGAAAATGCGCGAGCAGCAGGCACGCCACGATGGCGCCGACCGCGCGCGGTCCGAGATGGTCAAGCGAGAAGCGCGTCGGCACGGCGCGAGCAGTCAAGGCCACGCTTTCACCTTGGACATTTGGGCGTCGTAAACAATGTTTCGTTGCTCTGGATGAATCCCGCGGAGTACGAAAATCTCGATCGGATCGAAAAAGTACATTGGTATTATTCCGGAAAGCGCCAGCTCGTGCGCGCCTGGATCGAACGGGTTCGTCCGCCACAACCCCAGGACCAGCTTCTCGATTGCGGCGCGGGTACCGGCGCCTTCGCCCAGGAAATGGAGGCCTCGTGCCGCGTTCTCGTTCTCGACGACCACGAGGAGTCGCTCCGGCTCCTGCGCTCGCGGTTCCGCGCGGACCAGATTCTCAGCTTGAAGGGCGACGCCGTCCCGCTGCCGGCGCAATCGCTCGAGTATATAACGGCTCTCGATGTGCTCGAGCACGTCCCCGATGACGCCGCGGTCGTCGCGGGATTTCGCCGACTCCTCAAGCCCGGCGGCCTGGCCGTGATCACGGTGCCCGCGAGCATGGCCCTCTGGAGCGATTGGGATGTCGGACTGCATCATTTCCGCCGCTATGACCGCCGCAGTTTGCGCGCACTTTTTCCGGATTCCGATTGGGAGATGGTCCACGTGAACTATACTAATTTCCTCGTCTATCCCATCGTCTGGGCCGCGCGAAAATGGCGCGGACTCCGGCAAGAGAAACCCGGCGCGGTGTCGGTCGCGGCACGCGGCGAGGATCGGATTCCGCCATCGTGGATCAATCGCCTGCTGCGCACGGTCTTCGTGCGAACGGCGTTGATGCGTGTGCCGTTTCCCATCGGAGTCAGCCTTGTCCTCGTCGCGCGGCGGCGTCCCTCACTCGCGGAGCCGGGCTAGCGCGAGCTCCTCGCCCGCGGCGCCCCGCACGATGATCAACGTGTTCTTCAGCGAAAAGCTCTGCCTGCCCCGATCAAAGTATATAGCCACCGTCGCGGGTCCCTCGAGCGAAACCGGGAACTTCGCCGCGACGGGCACCCCGCGCGGCTGACCGTTCAACGCCAGGGGCGTCACTTCCAAACGGCAATTGGCCTCGCTCAGGATGAGTTCCTCGAGATGACCGTGGTCGATCCGCTGGAGTACGATGCTGCCCACGCGCTGTTCCGGGCTGAGTAGCAGGTCCAGCTGAAGCAAAGTGTCGGCCTGCGCGGTTCGCGTCTGCCCCGCCGCGGCGGACAACTCGAGGATCTCGCCCGTCATCAGCGGTGCGATCGTGCGGCCGCGGCGGACGCAAAACTCGAACTCGTCGATCGTGAACGCCGGTATATAGTTCGCCTCTATATAATCGTGGATGATCCCGGCCGGCTGCAGCCCACGCTCGCCGAGAAATTTCACGTGGCCGCGCTGGATGATCACGACCGACCTTGGGTGGGCGGCAAGGGCCGCCACCGTCGCGCGCTGCTCCGGCTCGTCGAGAAGCGAAAACCAGTGGGTCACGTTCGCGAGGGTCGGCGTCGGCAGGCCGGTCCAGAGGTTCAGGCTGAACATCCCCGGCAGACTATAGAGCAGGTCGGAGTGCGCCACGGCGTTCAAAGCCAGGATTCTATATAGCGCGGTGGTGTTGTCCGGCAGCCGGAGCGGCCCAGATCCAGGCAGGTCGAGGTCGCGCCCATCCGCATAGTGATCGCGGCCGATGCTATATAATTGCCACCCGCCCCACGTCGCTGCGCCGAACACGGCGAGCGTCACCGCCGCGGCCACCCCCGCCATCGCGCGCTTCACGCGCTTCACGCCGGCCGCGCTGGGCGCCCGCTCGCGGAGTTCGGCTCCGAGCCACGCCGCCGCCTCACTCGCGCCAATCGCCGCCAGCGGGATCGCCAGGAACGTACCCCACGCGATCTGGCTGCCCGGAACCGGATACGGATGGAGAAATTGGCCGAGGAAAAACAAGCCGAGCCAATTCTTCGCCGCGACCGCGTCGGGCCGTTCGCCCAACGGCCACAGGAAAATCCACAGCAGTGACACCGCACTCGCGAAGACGAGATTGTCCGGGCTGATCGCCGGAAACCGGCACAGCACGACGGCGAGAGCGAGCGTCGCGGCGAGTCGAGCCAGCGCGACGGCGCGGTCCACGCGCCGGCGCGCCGCGCCGGTCCGGAAGTATATAGCGGGAAGAAAGGCGACGGCGGAGGCGATGGCCAGCGGTCGCGACCACGGCGGCCACGGAAAGGACAGACTGAAACGCGAGGGGTGACGCAGCGGACCGAGCAGCGTGCCCTCGAGCAACTCGCGGGGCGATGTGCCACGCGCGAATATGATCACGAGTATAAAGGCCGCCACCGCGACCGCCGCGAGGATTCCGGGCCGGGCCGTGCGCCAGCTCCACCGCGCGAACGAGCCAAGCGCGACCGTGCCGATCGCCGGGATCGAGGCCAATATGAACAGCCACGCATAGGTCCGCACCCAGGGAGTGCCGAGCAACGAGTGCATCAGGCCGAAGGGTACCAGCGCGAAGAGAAGACCGCAGACGACCGGCGCCGCGCGGCGAATTCCCGGCTGCCGGTGATATATAGTATAGAACGCAATCGCGGACATCCCGGCGAAGATCCCGACGTTGATCTTCGTCAGCAGCATCACAGCCGTCCCCGCGCCCGCGAGGATCGCCCAGGCCCGGTCGCGGTCCCGGGCGAGCAACTCAAATCCGACGAGGCCCATGACAGCGGAGAGAAACGCGATGATGCCGCCGGGGTGCGTCGGCTCGCTGACCATGATCCAAAGATAACAGAAGGTAAACGCGAGCACGGCCACGCCGGCGGCGAGCCGCTGCGTGGCCCGGAAGGTCACCGCCCCGGCGAGGCCCGCACAACCGGCCCACGCGAGGAGCGTGAGCACCCGGCCCACGGTGTGCGAGACGGGCAGGCCGGCCAGGTTCAGTATATAGTAGAATATATACGGCGCGGGCCCGTACTGGCTGTATACTTCGCGGTAGAGGTGGCCGTGCTCGTTGAAGTTCCGGACGGAGATGAGCATATAGCCCTCGTCGTCGTAGAACATATACGTGCTGAACATCATCCGCACGGCGCCCCAGCCGACGAGGACCAGCGCCGCCGCGAACACCGCCCAGGCCAGCTTCTGCCTAGTCGCGTTCACGCGGCGCCTTGATAATATAGTTCGGCCGGCGTTTCACCTCGTCATAGATGCGACCCAGATATTCCCCAAGGATGCCGATGCCGATGAGCTGCACGCCGCCAAGAAACAGCAGCAGCGTCACGAGCGTCGTGAAACCCGTGAACGCCGTCTCGATGCCGATGATCCGCCGTGCGGCGAAAAAAACGCCGATCGCGAATCCCACGCCGGCGCTGATGACACCCGAATAGGTGAGCAGTCGCAGCGGCAGATGGGAAAAACTAAACAGCCCGTCGAGCGCGTAGCGCACGAGACGCGTGAACGTCTGCTGCGGTTTGCCCGCCGCGCGTTCCTGGCGGTCATACGGAACATCGGCGCGCGAGAATCCGATCCACGCCCGCAGGCCGGGGAAAAATCGGTTGCGCTCCGGGAGCTCGTTAAACGCCTCGACTGCCACGCGACCGAGCAGCCCGAACGTGCCGCTGTTGGGCTCGATCGGATAATCCGTCAGCCGACTATATAGTATATGAAAAAGATCGAACGCCACGCGCCGCGCGCCGGTCTCGCTGCGGCTGCGGCGCGTCGCGCGCACGACGACCGCCCCCTGCTGCCACGCCGCGACCAGCGCGGGGATTACCTCTGGCGGATCCTGCAAGTCGGCATCCATCGTAATGACCGCGTCTGCATCGGCGGCCTTGGCGAGCCCGGCCGATAGAGCGCTCTGGAAACCGAAATTTCGCGACAATTCGACCAGGCAGAAACGGCCATCGCGGCGCGCTTGCGCGTGGATCAGTTTCGCGGATTGGTCGCGGCTGCCATCGTCGACCAAAAACGCGGTCCACTGAAACTCCGCCTGCGCCTCGAACACGGCGCTGAGTCGGGAGAAAAGCTCCGGCAGGACCTCCTGCTCGTTGAAAACCGGAATGACGACGGCGAGGTGGGGAAGGGGGGCAGGCATTAGGCTGTCGTATATAGCGGGCGCGCCGCGTCGAGAGTGGCGACGACGCCGGTGAGCACAAGAGCGGAGCCGCGGTGAATCACGACGGGGAAGCGAGTTAGCGGCGGGCGGCGATCCCGTTGTGGGTTTCGGCGGGAGTCACGGGCAGCCGGCGAAACGTCCGGGCAGCGCGACGCGCCACTCGGCGTTCCAAGAACCACGAGGCAACTCCCACTAGGATCAGCACACCCACTAATCGGACGCAAAAGGTGAAAGGTGAGCCGGAGAACGACGGCAATATTCTCCTCTGCGCGAGCTGGAGCGGCGCCGCGATCGCGTAGAGCGCGTAGGAAATTCCGCCGACGGCGGCGAGTCGCGCCCAGGCCGCGACCGGCACGAGCCAGCCTGCCGTCACGACACTTACCGCAAGCGCGCTGGTCGCGGCCCACTCCGTCGGCGACCAGTGTGCAGGATCGGAATGCAGGCATAGCCCCAGGGCCGCCCAGAGAAGGCAGCCACCGGTCAGCACCCGGCGCGCCTTGGGCAATCTTCCGGTGACCGCGAGGAGCAGCCAAAGACAGTACGGCAAGAAATCCAGACGGTGCGGCGAGACCGGAATCGGCGCCGGCCAGATCCAGGCGAACCAATGCCAGTGCAGACAGGCCGTGCGCCACGGCGCGATCATCCATCCCGCGTACGCGCCGAGCGCGGCGGCGGGCCAATTGGTCGCGTCACTGCGCGATCGCGCGGTCTCGGGGCACCATGCGACCGCGAGGCCCGCGAGCCAGTATATTTCGCCGCAGGCCCACCGGCCGATGATTCCCGGGACAGCGATAGTATACATGCTCAAGCCGACCAAAACGCCCAGGACGGCGGCGGCGGCGCCGAGCGTTGGGGCGAGCCTCCAGATCGCGATAAAAGTTATATAGTATATAACTTCATAATTGAGGCTCCAGAGATTCGGATTGTTGTCCAGCAGTGGGAATTTTCCGAGGCCCGGATACGGCTCCACGTTTTGCAGGAAAACAAAGTTGCCGAGACCGGCCCGCCACGGCGCCGAGGGAAGCAGCAGCCAGCTGATTGCGACCGCGACCGCCGCCACCGGAACCAGACGCGCCACGCGTGCCACGGCGTAAACGCGGATGTAGCTCGCGCTCGCTGGCGTGGTGGTCGCCTGCCCAATGACATATCCGGAGAGCACAAAAAAAATCATCACCGCCGAGTAGCCGAGTGGCGTGATCAGCGAAAATGCCTCGGGCGGCGTCCACCGAGGGTCGAGCACCGCCACGGGCAGGAAGAGATGGCCGGCGAACACGAGCAAGGCGCAGCTTCCACGCAGGCCGTCGAGCGGCAGATCGTGCGGACGCGGCGCGGCCGCAACCGGTCGGAGTCGGCGGGTCCACCAGGAATTCATGCGAGGCGGCGCACGCGCCGGATGGCGAGGCCCAGACAGATCAGTAGAGTCAGCACGGCGGCCCCGGGGAAAATGCCCGGCAGATCCGCCCAGAACACGAGGTGATGCTCGAGCTTGCCCTCCAGGTTCATCGTCGCGTTTTCATTATAGCTCACCAGCCAAACCGCCGCGGGACGTCCCGGCGTGAGCCAGCGATCGAGTATATAACTTTCGCACGCAAACTGCAGCCCGATCCCGAGCAGCAGGTCGACGCCCGCGCCAATCACCAACAGACGTTGCCAGCGCGGGGTGAAGCGATCCCAGCGCGCGGCGAGGAATGCGAGCCCGAGCAGCACGAGCGGCTGCAGGCAAATATGCAGCAGCCCCCACTCATCGCGCGAACCGTTGACCGCGACACCCAGCACAATCGCGCCGGTTATATATCCGACCCAGGCGCGGCTTCGTGCCGATGGAGCCGACTTCCCTTCGCGAATGAGGAGATATATGATCGCCGCCCCCGCGACGCTGCCAAAGCCGAAGTAGAGATTCAGTTGATAAAGCTGAAACCACCAGTCGCGCCAGTGTCCCCAAGCGTTCGTTTGGGCGATGAGTGATTGCTCCAGCGGACGCAAAAAATGCGGGATGACGGTATCCCAGAGATTTAATAAAACCCGTCCCGCCTGCGCGCCGATGCCCGGCGCCGCCCCGCGGACCGACGAATTGGCGAGCGCGGTTGTCCCAGGGCCATATATCGTCATGGCCCACCCGAACCAGAGCGCGAGCAGCGCTGCGCCGCAGAGCGCGGCGAGGGATGTGGTCGTCCACCAGCCACGTTCCCGGCCGTGCGTCCGCGCGGCCAACAGCCACGCGAGCGCGAGCAGAATTATATAGGGGCCGGCGGAGTAATGTGAAAGCAGCCCCGCGGCGAGACAGGTGGCAGAAAGGATCGCGGAGCTCCGCGGGAATCCGGTTTCCTGCGCGCGGAGATAGAAATATATAGCGCTGAGCACGAAGCAGGCGGCGGGTAGCTTGGTCCAGGGAAACGACGTGTTTTCCACGAATAACGGGTTCACCATGTAGAGCACGGCGGTGAGCGCGATGGTGGCCGCCGCCGGGCGCCAGCGATGCGCGAGCAACGCGCCGGGTATAAAGGCAAGGCTGCTGAGAACCGTGGTGATGACCTGATAATGCGCGAAATCTGCGCGGGAGAGATAGAGGAATACGGCGGTGACGACATTCGTGAGCGGCGGCCGCGCGACCAGCGGGTAGTGTCCGAGGAAGAGGGTGTCGGTCGGCAGCCGCTTCAGGAAGAAGAGCGCGCGTTCCCAATGTTCGTACCAGTCGCCGGCCCAGCCGCCGCCGGAATAATTTTCTACGACTGAGTTCCAGCCGAGGCACCAAGTCGTCACGAGCAGCTGGCTCGTCGCGAGTGCACGCGCCGCGGGATCGCGCCAGGAGGTGGCGATGGCCGGGCAGGCGGCGATCCAGCCGAGGATTCCGGCCGCTGGGAATATATACAGAAGTCGCGGCGGGGCGCGAAGGATATAGAACAGCCACGCGCCGACGAAGACGGTGATGATGGTAAGGACGACCGCCGCTCCGATTTTTTCGACGGGCCGGAGTGCCAGCCGCGCCGCGCCGCACCAGCCGATCCCGCCGGTGAAGACCATATAAGCAATACACTCGAGCAGCGACCTCATGGGCAGATCGCCGCGATAAACATAGGATGGCCCGCACCGGCAGCATCGCCGGCGTCGCCCATGTTGCTATATAAAAAAGCAGCGCTCACGGGTTAATGCGGATCTCCGCTATGGATTCGCCGGTCGAGCTGCGAAGGCGAAGCAACGTCGTTTCTGCGCTCAGCGATTCGCGCGGGACGGCCAGCCGAATCACGCTGTGAATCAGCCTGGTCGCTGGAACGCCGACCACTCCGTGGCTTTCGAGGCTGCGTGTCCGTCCGGCGCCATCGATCTCCTGCCAGGCAAAGTTGGTCGCATCCAAAGGGACGTGCTGCGACGGCCGGTTTGCGGTGAGGTCCTCGATGTCCAGCGCCGCGACACCGGCGACACTCGACACCCACGAAAATTCTAACTCTGTCCCTCCATGCTCACCGGCAGGGGACGAGAGCAGCCGGGCCATCCCGAGGGGCGCAATCGCGCGACCCCGGCGCACCAGAAACGCGAAGCCCTCGACGCGAAACGCGGGTATATATTCCCGGAGTATATAGTCGCAGAGGGGACCCTGAATCGGAACCTTGCCCGCCTGCATCAGCTGCACCAGTGACTCCTGCAATATGATGCAGGAAGCAGGTTTGCTTTCGAGCACGTCCTGGATTGCCCGTTGTTCGGAGGCGTTCAGCAGCGTGAACCAAAGCGTGGTGTTTTTCTCGGTCGGCGGCGGACGGTCCGTCCAGAGATTGAAACTATACATCCCGGGCAGGGAAAAAAGCGTATCCGCGTGAGCGGCGGCGTTGAGCGCCACGATTCGGTAGCCGGTTGCGAGACCCGAGGGTAGCCGCAATCCGCCGGCGCCCGGAAGGGCGAGTGGCGTCTGGCTATAGTATTTCCGCCCCGCGGCGAATCCCGTCCACCCCGCCTTCAGCACGCACGCTGCGAGAAAAAGACTTCCGGCGGCTGCCGCGAGAGTGCGACGCCCGCCCGTCTCCTCCATTTCCATCAACCCCAGCCCGACGAGCGGGAAGAACAGGAATGTCCCCCAGCTTTCCTGGCTGCCACCCACGGGATACGCGTGTAGGAATTGCAGCAACAACACACACCCGATCAACCCAGCCACGCTGCGGCGACCAGGAGGCACCGACGCGCCGTCGAGTGGCACGACCCATGTCCAGATCAGGGGCGTAATATAGCTGAAGATCGCGCCGACCGCGCGGAAGTTCACGAGCGCGAGCACGCCGATCGCCAGACCCACGATTTGCGCCAGGCGCAGCCCGCGAATCAGCCGATCCGCGCGAGCGGCATCACGGTGCTTGAGTACATAGTACCAGCAGAGCGTTGCCAGCGAAAGCAGCGCGAGGGCAATCGTGCCGGGGCGCCAATCCACGGGATAGGAATAATTACCCGGGTGGCGGAGCGGCCCGAGAAAAACGCCGTCGACGAGTCCCCGGAGAGAGGTGCCGCGCATCCATACGGCCGCGAGAATGATGACCGACGTTCCCGCTGCCGCCGCCGCAAACGCGCCGAGGCCGCCGCGACTGAAAATCGGCGAGCAGGGCACCACGGTCATCAGCGTGAGCGCTCCCACGGCGAATATAAAAATATATTCCTGGACCCACGCCTCGCGGTGGAGCGCCGACGTCAGCGCGCACGCGCTCGCCACGTAGGCGACGCCCACGACGATGCGGGGCCATGACCTCCCGCTCGACGAACCGCGCCACTGCAACCCGCCCCAACCCGCCACGGCGACCATATAGAGTACGCCGACATTGATCTTCGTCAGCACGAGCCAGGCACCCGCGGCGCCCAGCAGGGCGGCGGCCGTTGTATATTGGCCTCGCTGGAGAAAATATCCCGCGACCGCGAGCGATGCCGCGAGCAGGCAGATGATGTGGGACCCCGGGTGAAAGGGCTCGTCGGTGATGAAATAGAGGTAGAGAAACGTGGCCGCAAACGTGGCGAGAGCGGGCGCCGATCCGGCGCGGCGGCGTGCGACTAACGCGCCGCATCCGGCCGCGGCGCCGAGCCAAAGCCCGAGTGTCAGCCAGCGGGCCGCCGCCTGATCCAGGCCACCCAGCCAGACTTTCTGCCAGGCGGCGACGGCAACATAAAACGCCGGGCCATACTGGCTATATACCGTTTCATATAAGTGCCCCACGCGGATGTATTCGCGCGCGGAGAGCAGGATATAACCCTCGTCATCATACAGCGCAAAGTTGGAAAACAGCATCCAGTAGCCGGTGATTCCGAGCGCCAGGGCGAGCAGCAGCGCTCCGAGCCACCACGCCCGGCCTCCTTTGAACTGCGTGGCACTCGCGGCGCTCATCCCGCGTGTGCTCTGGCCAGTTCGGCCGCGGCCCGGTCGTTCCTCAGGTAGACTCGCGTTCCGTCCACATCGGCAACCAATGTATAGTTCTCGTCGATCCAGGCGCGCAGCGGTGCGAATGCCTCGTGGGCGCGCCGGCGGTCCGTGAACGCGAAATTGCCCGGACCAACGGCATCGGCGAAGACGACCGGGCGCGCTGCCACGATATCATCGAGGTAGCGGTGCAGGAAATAGCCCTGTTGCGCGTTCTCATATATCTGCGCTTCCGACTGGGCCTGGCGGGTGGCTTGTCGCCGACCGGTTTCAACATATAGCGAGCAGCGCCAGCCCCAGATGCCGAGCGATTCCCCAGGTGGGACCAGCTCACGCACGACCGCGGTCAGCTGGCGGTGCGCAGGCGTCACCGGCTGCTCGAGCGCCGGTTCGAAGCCACTCCCTATATGAAGTCGCCAACCCACCTGGGGAGCAACACAGAGCGCCAGGAAGCACGCGACCATGCTGCCGCGCGGGGTTCCCGCCGTTGCCGCGCAGAGCGTGGCGAACCAGGACACCGCGGGAATAACGAGCCAGAGGTGATGCATCGACGGCCGGCTCGGCACGCACACCGTCGCGAGGCTAACTCCCACCAACGCCGCGGTCGTCACGGTCCAGCCCGGTCCGCTACGAAACGCGGCGCGATCCACTAAAAATAATATACCCGCCACCAGCGCGAGAGCGGCCGTTCCGGCGAGCCAGAGCCCCAGGAATCCGTCGAGTAGTGCGTTCTGGGTTTGGAGCGCAACACGTGCGGCCCACGGAAGCGGCGCCTCCTGTATATAGTTCAGGTTGCGAAGTATATAAGGAACGAAGAAGTTCCTCCATTCACCGGCGCTCACCACGGCGCTCACGCACGCGAGGCTTGGGACGAGGCTGGCGCAAATGAGAACGGGGCAGAGCCGCGCGCGGCCCGAGCGAATGAGTGCAATTGCCAGAAGCACGAGGGCGGTTCCGGCGAGCGGCAGTCCTTGGAACTTCGCCCATGGGACACTTCCGAGGAGAAGTCCCGCCGCCCAGAGATCACGCAGCCGAAAATCGCGGGTGACCCGGACAGCAGCGCACGCGCCGGCCGCGAGCAGCAGAGCGGGTATCACCTCGGTGGAGAGTTGGACAAAGTCGGGACTGGTGGTGAACGCGGCGAAGGCGAGAAACGGCAGCACGGCAAAGCGAGCCCACGCGGGTCCAGCGAGGAAGCGCACGGCGGTTCCTATATAGTACATGGTGAGCCAGGTGGCGCCGAGGCCGATCGCGCGTGCGATCGCGAAGCTCGCGGGGCCGTCGCCCCAAGCGGCGGGGAGCAGAGGATAAAAGTCGAGCGGGCCGGCGGTGCCGCCATCCACCGACCGCCAGAATATTGGGTCGAATCGCAGGGTCACGGCGCCGGCGATTAGCTGGCCTTCGTCGGGATTAAATTGATGAGGGACGCCGAGGAGTTTCCAGCGAAACGCAACGAGCGTGGCGGCGACTGCCGACCACCATAATATCCCGGCGCTGGTTTCGGCGGTCTCCCTGCGGCGCCAGATGGCCCAGCCGACGACGCCGGCGAACAGGAGCCAACCTGCGCAGGCGGTGGCGTTCACCGTTGGGGGAAGGGAAAAGGCATCGCGCCGAGGGTACCCGCAGGCGGCACCTACCGGAAGAGATTATATTTCAAAATCGCGTAAAGTGCGCGGAAGCCATCGCGCCAGCCGATCTTCTTTCCCTCAGCGTAGGTGCGGCCATAGTAACTGATGCCGACTTCATATATCACGCAGTTGAGCCGGGCGACCTTGGCCGTGATCTCGGGTTCGAAGCCAAAGCGATTTTCCTCGATGGTAATCTTCTGGAGGATCTCGCGGCGAAAAACCTTATAACAGGTTTCCATATCCGTGAGGTTGATGCCGGTGCCCATGTTGGAAAAAAGCGTGAGCAGCTTGTTGCCGACCATGTGCCAGAAATATACAACGCGATGAGCCTCGCCGCCCATGAAACGCGAGCCGAAGACCACGTCGGCTTTGCCATCGACGATCGGCTTCAGCAGCTTGGGGTACTCGAGGGGATCATATTCGAGGTCGGCGTCCTGGACGATGACGGCGTCCCCGGTGGCGGCGGCGAACCCGGTGCGCAGGGCGGCGCCTTTGCCCTGGTTGACGTCGTGATAAATGATTTTTTCGACGAGCGGCGCGATCTGGGTGCGGAGGATGTCGCGGGTGCCATCGCGCGAGCAGTCGTCGACGACGATGATTTCCTTGTCGGCTACCGGCGAAGCGCGGACGCGATCCACAATGGTGCGGATGGTTTTCGCCTCGTTATAGCAGGGGATGACGATGGAAAGCTTCATGCCGAAGGAAATACCGTAAGTTTAGAGCGGTACGACGGAAGCCTTTTCGCAGCCGGTCCGGAGGGGGACCCATCGGAAACGAGCCGGAGAACTGTTGAAGGACGTTCCCAGTTTACGCTGCGGGAAACGTAATGGATTCGAGCATGTGAGAATTTTCTCCTCTAGCGCCTGTTTGTGTCGAACTGGATCGTTGGCAGTTCCCCGGAATTACTAAATGGAAACCCGCCCGCTCCGCGGACGGGACCCCATTATATTCACGTCGCCGGGAAGGCCCCATCAACCTGGCCCGATGAATCTTGACCCGAACAGTATGGTACACCGCAGGCCTATATAGGCCACGCTGCTCCATTGTATGAAGTCTACCATCTGGCCCGCGCTCGGAGGAGTTCGATTCTTTCTCGCGCTCGTGGTAGCGGCAGCGCACCTGCCATATTTCCTGTCGGTCGGTCAACATACTCCCTATCTCGTAGATATTCTGCGCCGGTTCAGCGGCCTCGGAGCGGTGTTTTCATTCCTGTTGCTATCGGGATTTTCGATTGCGGCTTCGTGCGAGCGCCAGCCCGATCAATTCTATTTGCGCCGCTTTATAAGAATTGTGCCGCAATACGTTCTGATCGTTCTCACCAGTGCTCTTCTTCCTCTTTTTTTCGACGACAATATTCCCTCTCTTGTTGGAACGGTAAGCGCACCAGTCTACACCCAGCTCGTACTAAATTTGTGCTTTGCCCAGGGATTTCTTACTTCTGCGTTGCCGAACAATCCCGTGATCTGGAGTCTTTCGATTGAGGTTTTCTTCTATGCACTCACGCCGTGGTTCGCGAGGCGTTCGGATGGGCAGCTTCAAGCCCTGATCGTCCTATCGGCGTGCAGCTACGGCCTGGTGGGTCTATTTTTCCCGGTGACGCATGCGCTCGTTCTTTTTGGCGCCAACGTTCCGCTCCTCGGTTGGATCTGGCTTCTCGGGTTTTGGCTTTATCGGAATAGGTCAGACCATCGTGCGTGGCTCGGGGCTTTTATCTTGGGCCTGGTTATTATTCCTCTGGATTATACCAATATGGACGGGGTTTGGATACATCTTACATGGGTTATAACGTTACTCGCCGTCCGCCACGGTTCAGCGATGTTGTTTGGCCCGGCGATCCGCTACTGTCTCGAGGCGCTCGGCAACGTATCGTACCCACTATATTTAGTTCACGTCCCAGTATACTCTGCATTGAAGGCATCCGGATTCCGCGCCTCGGGCTGGTTTATCCTGGCAGCCGTCATCGCAGGGGCTGCTTCAGAGTATCTGTTCGACGGTCCGGTCAAACGAGCTCTTCGCGCATTGTTCGGCCGCGTTTCTCCGGCCCGCTCCACTAAGCGCAATATATCCGCGGGGGACGGATCGGCGGTATATCACAATGTGTCAGGGGATATATAGTTAAGAATGAGCGTGTCTCCGGCCGACACGTCTCGGTCGGTCCCGCGGCCGGCCCGCGAATTTTGTTTATCCCCGCAGTATCGACGACCCTCGATCGCCTTGACGCTGGTTCTCGGGGTAACAGCCTAAATCGAATGCTCGAGCTCAGGGCCGTGAACTCAAAGCCTGGTTTGGTCGCTGCGATTCGTAATCTGGGTTGGCTCGCGGCGGAGCGGGGCGCTCGGCTTGTCCTGAACTTGGGGACGGGACTTTTCGTCGCTCGTCACTTGGGACCCTCCCGATTGGGCTCGCTGAATTATGCTTTCGCGGTCGTTTCCCTGCTCTCGACCCTCGCCGCACTCGGCCTCGAAGCCGGCGCTCGACGTGATTTGATCAATCGTCCGAGGGATGCTTCAGCGATTCTCGCCAGCGCAATCTTTCTTCGCCTCGGTGCTGGTGCGCTCTGCTTTTTAGGGCTTGGGGTCGCGATTCTCGGGGGGGTATTTGGTCGCGGCGAAAGCGCACGGCTCATGACGGTGTTTGGGCTGATTCTGCTACAGCCAGGCTTTCAGGTTCCGGATTTATGGTTCCAAGCGAATCTGCAAGCTAAGGTATCGGTGCTCGCCCAGATGCTCGCTCTCGTCGTCACCGCTGCCCTGCGCGTCGTCCTCGTACTCCAGGACGCGCCGCTGATCGCGTTTGCCTGGGTTACAGTTGCCGAGGGCTTCATAGCAGCTTTGGTCCTTATCGGGTTTGCGCGTAACGCCGGACTCCGCCTCGGCTGGGCACACGCCACTGCGGTCGAGATGCGTCGGATCTTCCTCGAGTCGTGGCCGCTGATGTTCGCTGGCCTCGCAGTCGTTGTATATATGCGCATCGACGAGGTGATGCTGCGCACCCTCGTCGGCGTCGAGGCGGTCGGCATATATGGAGCGGCCACGCGAATCAGCGAAATCTGGTATTTTCTGCCGATGGCCATTTCGACGAGTCTATTGCCGGCACTGTTGCGCGCCCGGTCCCGTGATCCAGGTGAATATCAACGGCGGCTCCAGCACTACTACGATTTGAGCGCCGCTCTGGCTTACGGTCTTGCGGTGCCGATCGCGTTGCTCGCGCCGTGGCTAGTTCAGGTGGCGTTCGGAGCTGCGTTCCGCGGAGCAGGGCCAATCCTCGCGGTTCATATATGGGCAAGTATATTCGTATTTCTCGGCGTTGCCCGCAGCCAGTGGCTCGTCAACGAGGGCCTCCAGAAATTCAGCCTCGTGGCGACCGCGGCGGGGGCGGTTTCGAATATCCTGCTCAACCTCTATATGATCCCTCGGTGGAGCGGGCTGGGTGCGGCGTACGCGACCGTCGTTTCCTATGCACTCGCGGGCTGGCTTGCCTCATATTTTCACCCCCGCGCGCGCGCGACCGCGATCATGCAGACGCGCGCGGTGCTGTTCCCCATCACCGGCTGGCGCTATTTGCGTGGTGCGAGGACATCATCGCACTAAGTCGTCTTGCGCGCGTCCACGATGAGCGACGTGTAGCGAAGCGTTCCGCCGGCATTCCGCTCATCATGCTGGCTGGAACGGTGAATCATTCCGTCTTCAATCAGCCATTCCTTGCGATGGAATTTTCCGTCCCGATCATAATATTCGAGGAGCTCCACAGAGAAGCCTGCGGTTTTGAGCATTCCGGAGAGCGTCTGGTGATTATATAGAACCTTGTGGTCGTCGGCCCCGGCGCCGGTGCCACCCACGCGCACCCATTCTATATATTCGGGATCCGGGCTATATCCATCGGGCACCGCGATTCGTACGTGCCCGCCGGGTTGCAAAAACTCGTGACAATACTTCGCGGCTTGGAGCCCGGCTTCGGGCGTGAGATGCTCCCAGACGTGCTCGGCCAGAATCGCCACCGCCGGGACGGCCGCAAAGTTTTTGGTCCAGTGCTCGCGGGAGAGCAGATTCATGAATTCCTGTTCGGTTCCGATCCAGCCGGGCGGAACGATGCCCGCACTTCCCACCACGATTCGCATCGGCGTTCCCTGAGCGACCGCCGCGCGGAACTGCCGCTCTTCCTCTCGCCGCCGCCGCCCTGCCGCGATCCCTCCGGCGACCCGTTTCCAGAAGGAACGCCACAGCGAAAGCGACTCCACTGAAGTTTCGCTGGTGCGCTCCGCTCCCGTGCCGATCATATTGCGATGTGAAACGAAATCACCCGCTCCGACGAGTTCATTTGGTCTGGAGAGGGTTTGACCGCGTTTCGAAATCCTCGTCCTGTTTGCCACCGAGCCCGCCGCCGTCCCACTGATGCAATCTCCCGGGGTGATTCCCGTCCTCATTTTCGCATACGCCCGGCCTGGGCATCTCGCGCGGACGCTCGCGAGTCTGCGCGAAAACCAGGTCCCGTTGATATATGCTTTCGCCGACGGTGCCAAAGGGCCCCAAGATGCCGACGCCGTGCTTGCAACCCGCCGGCTGTTGCGCGAGGTCACTTGGTGCGAGATCAATCTTGTCGAGCGCGACGCGAATTACGGGCTGGGACGCAATGTTCGTTCTGGCATCGATGAAGTCTACGAACGGCACGAGGCGTTTATTGTCTGGGAGGACGATCTGATTGCCGTGCCGGGAACCTACGACTGGCTGTGCGCGGCATTGCGACATTACAGGGAGGATGAGCGCGTGATGAGTATTACCGCGTGGACCCATCCCCGGGTTTTGCCTGATAATATAGGCGGACAACCTTATTTCGATGGACGCGCCGAGTGCTGGGTGTGGGGTTCGTGGCCGAGGGCGTGGCGCGGGATGGAGCAGACCGCGCTGGAAAAAATAGCGGTATATAAAGCCGGCGGCGGGTTGGCGGACGCTTATGGCGCCGATTTGCCGGGGATGGCCCGCGTCGAACAACGGAAGAACCTCTGGGCTGTCCGCTGGCTTTATCATCATTTGCTGAGCCGGGGACTTTGCCTGCGGCCGGCCTCGAGCATGGTGGAACATATCGGATTCGGCCAGGATGCGACCCATGCCGGTGCGGCAACCGATTGGGCGAATCCGCCACTGCGTCCTGCGCCTGAGCTTCCAGACGCCTGGCCCCAGTCCGTCGAAAACCCGCTGTGCCGGGGGCTCTGGCAAAAAGCGAACCCGAGGCAGTCGAGATTCAGCTTGGTCCAGCGCGCTTTCAGGCGCCAGTGGAGACGCCTGCGATTACAAAGTCCCGGTTGAGTCGCAGATCATGTTACAATCGGCCCAAGCAGCTCGCGAAAACCAGAGGTTCGCCTCATCACTGGCGGCTGCAATATACTTGGGTGAGCGCCGTGGGGTGATCCCGGAGCATATATTGCTTTCCGGCGGTTCCTAATATGATTTGGCGGCGCTTGATTCGCAGATGTCTGGGGTGGCAGTGGCTTCGAGGTGATTATAGAACTTGGGCTGAGGCTTCTGCGCACGCCGCTGGCTATCATGCTGAAGCCGAGGTGGAGCGCGCTGCGGCTGCCGCGCGCAGCGTGCGGCGCGGGGACGCACTCTGGGAGCGAGACGGCTTTCTGTTTCATACAGCACAAATCCACGCGCCGTTGCTCGAGGAGCTGCTGGAGCAAGCCCGCCTTAGCGACGGCCACCTGACCGTGGTTGATATTGGTGGTGCGTTTGGCAGCTCTTGGTGGCAGCATCGCGCGCAGCTGGAAACCATTAAACCAATTTCCTGGCGGATCGTCGAGCAGCCCGCGTTCGTGGCCGTAGGTCGCGAGGAATTTGCGAGCAATATACTGAGCTTCCACGAGAGCGTTGCTGAGGCATGCGAGAAGCCACACGGGCGCGTTGTCGCGCTGCTCTCGAGCGTCCTTCCGTATGTCCCCGAACCTTTAGCGCTGGTCGAGCAAGTGAAAAGCCAGAATATAGACAAGGTGATCGTGGACCGAACTCCTTTCGTGAGGACCGGCCCGGGTCGGCTCGTCGTGCAGCAAGTCCCTCCCGAACTCGGCGGCGGCAGCTATCCCTGCCGTCTTTTCAGCAAGCCTGATTTTCTCGAGGCTTGGCGGCCGAAGTATGTACTGTCCCGCGAGTGGGCCGGCTTCGACGATTTTGGAGCAGAAGTCGATTTTCTCGGCTTATCCTTCAGCCGGAACGCAGAATCATATAGCGGAAAATGATGCCCACGCAAATCACTCTCCTCCGATCGCCGCTACGATCCGCTGCGCAGAGCCTTGGAGGTTGCCCGTGATCGCCGCCTCGGCGCCGATGAGCTGGCGGGAGCGGGAACTTTTTCGTCCGAGCATCCTTGGCGTTTTCGTGAATCCTTTCTTCCACGCTCGCCGCGCGTTGGTGCAGGAGCTGAAGCCGCTCCTGCAGCGGTTTACAGGGGATGTGCTCGACGTGGGCTGTGGCCGAAAGCCTTACCGGTCGTTTGTAAACTGCCGTTCCTATACCGGTCTAGATATAGACACGCCCGTCACCCGATCCCTCGGGCTCGCGGATGTATATTACGACGGCACGAAAATTCCGGCATCCGACAACTCCTTCGACAGCGTGTTGTGTTCTCAAGTGTTGGAACATGTGTTTACTCCGGACGCATTTCTTCAGGAGCTGACGCGGGTGCTTCGGCCGGGTGGGACTCTGCTCGTAACAATCCCCTTTGCTTGGGACGAGCACGAGCAGCCGTTCGATTTTGCTCGATACTCATCCTTCGGCATCCGGCATCTGTTGGAGCAAAATGGCCTTGAGGTCGTCGAGGTGCGCAAGACCGCCACAAACGCGCGTGCGATCGTGCAGCTCGCGAGCGGCTGGGTATATAAAGTGACCCGGTCTCGCAGTAGGGTCTGCAACGCGGCCCTTCAACTCGGACTAATCGCTCCGATCAATATTATCGGAGGGATCTGCGCGTCGGTGCTGCCTTCAAATAATGACTTTTATCTCGATAATATTGTTTGGGCGCGGAAACCCGGCTGACGTTGAACCACTACTGCACCTACTTTGATCGAAACTTCCTGATTCAAGGGCTCGCTCTTTGGCGGTCGCTGGCGGCGCATGATGCGGACGCCGTCCTCTGGGTCCTGACTCTCGATGAGTTCACCGCGATCGCGCTTCGTGAAATTGGCGGCACCTGGCTAAAGGTGGTGCCGCTGACGACGCTTGAGGCCGATGATCCCGAGCTATCCGCTACGCAAACCGGCCGCTCGCGGGTCGAATATTATTTCACGCTTTCCCCCTGCTGGCCCCGCTGGCTTCTGCGACGTCACCCGGAAATCGAGCAGGTCACCTATATTGACGCGGACCTCTTCTTCTTCAGTGATCCTGCGCCCATCTTCACCGCGATGGAGCATGTGCACGCCAGCGTACTCATCACATCGCACCGTTTCCCGTCGTGGCTCTCGCACTACGAAAAACACGGTATATACAATGTCGGCATTCTGGCTTTCCGTAACGACGAGGCCGGTCGTGCGTGCCTCGAGGATTGGCGGACTCGTTGTCTCGAGTGGTGTTTCGACCGGCTGGAAGGCGCCCGTTACGCGGACCAGAAATATTTGGAGGCATGGCCTGCGCGCTGGGGTGAGGCCGTGCTCGTGCTCGATCATCCCGGCGTGAACCTCGCGCCCTGGAATTGGGGCGGTCACCAGATTCAATATACTTCGGACAACGCCGTGACCGTGGACGGCGAGCCGCTGATAATATATCATTTCGCGCGCTTTCGCGTGTCCCCGAGCCTGAAGTGGTTCCAGTCCGGACAGCTCGATTACGGCGTGATGGGACTTCGCCTGCGACGTGCACTATATATTCCGTACTGGCGGGCGCTCTGCGCGGCTCGCGCGGAAATCCGCGTGCGCTATCCGGATTTCGATTTTCCGGTGCAGTCGAAGCGTGGTGGCCGCGCGTTCTGGAGATCGGCGCCGCTTCGGCTTCTCTTCGGCGGCACCTGGTACTTGGCCGGTGATCGCTTTCTGAATTTCCGCGGCGGACTCGGCCGCTGGTCCGGAAAGTTTCTCGGGCTGGCGCGTCAAACTAAACGAATGCTCCGTCGAGGGACGGACTAAGGACATGTCGCTCCGGCGGCCAGCGCGGAAGACGAAGGGTGGGTCAGTTTGAATGAGAACTATATATGGAATCAGTTCGCCATGGAGACGTGGCTTTGTAATGGAGGATCAGCAGTTTAATGCCGAGATGTGCTTATGCTGAAAAAGCTTTTAACCCCTTTCAAACCCCTCCTCGAGGGCCTCCTGCGAATCGAAGTTTTATTTGCGCGATGCTGGGTTTCGGCTGCGCATCGGCGCTTAATGAAGGTTCAATGGGCGCTTGCTCCCCAGCCCGAACATTTCGACCACCATATTGATTTGTTTTATCAATTCCTCGCCGGGCGTAACGGGCTCTTTGTTGAGCGAGGCGTCTTCGGTGGCCTAGCACTACTCGGTGGCGATGTGCTGGAACTCGCCTGTGGTGATGGGTTTAATGCCAGAAACTTTTATAGCCTCCGATCGCGTTCCGTTTTGGCCTGCGATTTCGACCCGCGGGCGATCGCCACGGCCAACCGAAAGAATAAGGCTCCAAACCTGCGGTTTGTACTCGCGGACATTCGCACCGACATGCCCGAGGGGATCTTCGGAAATATAATGTGGGATGCCGCGATTGAGCATTTTACACTCGATGAGACCTCGGGAATCCTGGCGGATATAAAGAAGAGGCTTACTCCTGAAGGTGTTCTCAGCGGGTATACAATTGTCGAGCAGGCCAACGGCAAAAAAATGCTGTCGCATCACGAATACGAATTCAAAAGCAGCCTGGACTTGCGCCGCGTTCTCGCCCCGTTTTTTAATAATGTACGCGTCTTTCAGACGCGCTATCCAGAGCGTACTAATCTCTACTTTTGGGCCTCTGATGGCGCGATTCCGTTCTCCGACAGCTGGACGCTGACCGGGTAAGCGACCAGGCCTAGCGCATCGAGGAGTCGCGACCGCCGGGCGCGCCAGCCAGAGCGCGAGCCGCGGTTTTGGAGGAGCGCCTCGAGTTCGAGAACAACTGCGCCTCTGACCGGTCCAGCAAACACCGTGTGACGTGGGTCAGCACGTCCGGCCACGCACGGATTGGTCCATCGTCGCTATATACTTTGTGCTCGAGCACTCCTCACATGAATCTTCGGGCCTTGGTTCGCAGAGTGCTCGGGTGGAAGTGGCTGCGCGGGAATTATCCTTCCTGGGCGGCGGCTTCGGCACACTCCGCCGGATATGACGCCCGGGCCGAAGTCGAGCGCGCGGCGGCGGCGGCACGCAGCGTCCGGCGCGGGGACGCCCTCTGGGAACGCGATGGGTTCCTGTTTCATATAGCGGAGGTCCACCTCCCCGTTCTCGAAGAACTGCTCGCAGCCGCCGCCCGCCACGACGGCCGGCTCACCGTCATCGACATCGGCGGAGCGTTTGGCAGCTCCTGGTGGCAACATCGCGCCCAACTCGCCCCATTGAAATCCCTCTCCTGGCGCATCGTCGAACAGCCCGCCTTCGTCGAACTCGGCCAGCGCGAATTCGCCAGCGACATTCTCAGCTTCCACGCCGATGTCGCCGCGGCCTGTAGCAATCTGCGCGCGCCAGCCGTCGCTCTCCTTTCGAGCGTCCTCCATTACGTGCCGGATCCGTACGGCCTCATTAATCAGGTGCAGCAAAATAATATACCGACCGTCATCGTGGATCGGACTCCCTTGCTTCGATCCGGGTCTGGCCGGCTTGCCGTCCAACATGTACCCCCCGAATTGGGCGGCGGTAGTTATCCGTGCTGGCTTTTCGACCGGCCCCGTTTTCTCGGCGCATGGCAGTCCCAATATGATCTAACTCGCGAGTGGGCCGGATTCGACGCCATGGGTCCAGAGGTGGAATTCAAGGGGTTCGCCTTCAATCGCCGCGACATCTCGGATTGAGCCGCATGCCCGCTGCGCGACGAACGCCGCTCGTCGTCAAACGTCCGAGGCCCAAAGGAGCTGATGCACCGCTTCGATGGCTTCTGTTCCGCCGGTCTATATTGTCCCGCAATGAATTGCCCCGCCGCCAGGAGCTCCGAGGAGCTCCGATTCCCAAGGAGTTGCGAATCGGGATATATATTCACGTCGCAGCGACGGCGGGCACGGGGGATGTCGTAAATATTGATGCAGCTGCGCGAGGGACCATTTCGGGAACTTATCCCAAAGTCCCGGTTCGGTGGGGCGGCGATTCGCGTCAGCCGCCGGCCGCCCCGCCTCGATCGCGCGTGGGCGGGTCCTGCACCGGTGACCACGGCCTCGGGCGTCCACAATCCCGCGGGCCGACGGTCGCCGCCTATATGAATTGTCCCGCTCGCCCGGCAAAAATCTGTAACGTCTTTTCCGAGGTGACGGTTTCGCGACTCCGAATATATTGGTTCGAAATTCCTCGTTTTTCCCTCTAACGCCGACCGTGGATCCGAGTCCTCTTCGCGCGCGCGGGCGCTACCGCCGTTGAACCATTACTGCACCTACTTCGATCGTAACTTTTTGATCCAGGGGCTCGCGCTCTGGCGATCGCTCGCGTCGCATGACCCCGACGCGGTGCTCTGGGTCCTCACGCTGGATGAATTCACGGCCACGGCGCTGCGGCAGGTCGGCGGGACGTGGCTCAAGGTCGTTCCGCTGACGACGCTCGAAGCCGACGATCCGCAGCTGACCGCCACGCAATCGCACCGCTCGCGCGTCGAATATTATTTCACGATCTCACCCTGCTGGCCGCGGTGGCTCCTGCGCCGGCATCCCGAAATCGAACGGGTTATATATCTCGACGCCGATCTCTTTTTCTTCGCCGATCCCGCCCCCATTTTCGCCGCCATGGAGCAGGCCCAGGCTAGTGTGCTGATCACGCCGCACCGTTTCCCGCCATGGCTCGCCCACTGCGAAAAACACGGTATATACAACGTCGGCATCCTCGTTTTTCGAAACGACGACACCGGTCGGGCCTGCCTCGAGGACTGGCGCACTCAATGCCTCGAATGGTGCTACGACCGGCTCGACGGCTCCCGTTACGCCGACCAGAAATATCTCGAAGCCTGGCCCACGCGGTGGGGCCCAGCCGTGCTGGTGCTCGATCATCCCGGCGTGAACCTCGCCCCCTGGAACTGGACGCGACACCGGCTCGAATATACTTCCGACAACGCGGTGACCGTCGACGGCCAGCCGCTGATCATATATCATTTCGCGGGGTTCCGCGTCTCCCGCGGACGGCGATGGTTTCAATCCGGCCAGCTCGATTACGGGGTCATGGGCCGCCGGCTGCGGCGTACACTGTATATTTCGTACTGGCGCGCGCTCTGTGCTGCACGGGCGGAAATCCAGGCCGTCGATCCGGAGTTCGATTTTCCCGCGCGCTGGAAGCGCGGCGGCCGCGCGTTTTGGAGATCGGCACCGCTCCGGCTTTTGTTCGGCGGAAACTGGTATCTCGCCGGCGATCATTTTCATAACTTCCGCGGAGGGCTGGGACGCTGGTCCGGGAATTTTCTCGGACTCCTGCGCCGAGTGAGCCGCGCTTCCCGGCGCGCGTCGGATTAGCGTCGTCGTCGTTCGCGTGGCCGTCATCGGCAGTGCGCTTCCCGCGAGGATCTCCCGACGGATGTGCTCGGCGGCAAATTGCTCGGCGACAATGGATTCTGGTCGGGAATTGACCTGGAGGAGCGAAACTCCCGCCAGAAATCCCGGTCAACGACCCGCTTCCGCGGGTGTGGTGGGCGACGGTTCGGCGTGGCTTTCGGCATTCCACGCGGATAATATATATATAGATATAATATAAATATGAACAAATACGGCAAACTCGCGATGTCCGCGAACCTTGGCGCAGCGCGGCATCTGTTGCGCTCGCGCGGAATGTTTCGCCGCGCCTGCAAGAAGGCGTTCGATGCGGCCGAGCACGTCGAGTCGGATGCGTTGGCGGCGATCCCGGAAGTCGCGCTCGGTGAAATCATGGGCAGCCGACAGGTGGAGGTGCGTGTCCCCGTCGCGGCGTACGCCGATGGCATGCTGCCGTACGACCAGGCACTCGTGCTGGCATCACTTCTGGTGCTCGAACAACCGCGCGAAGTGCTGGAGATCGGGACGTTTATGGGGCACTCGACCAAGTTGATGGCGATGAACCTGCCCGAGGCGCGGATTCATACCGTCGATCTGCCGCTCGATACACCGCTCAGCAACGAGACGGGCACGCTGCAGAAGGATGACTTTCATTTGATTGCGCGGCGGGTGGTCGGGAAGGAGTTTCGCGACGAGCCCTGCGCGAGCCGCATCCAGCAACATCTGGTGGACACCGCGAAATGGGATTTCAAGGACGCGGGCGCGCCGACGTTTTTCTTCATCGATGGATCGCATACCTATGATTATGCGAAAAACGATTCGGAGAAATGCCTGGCGCTCACGGATGGACGGCCGGCGACTTTTGTTTGGCATGATTGCGACGACACGCATCCGGGCGTGATCCAGTTTCTGCTCGAGTGGCGTGCCGTGGGCCGCGAGGTCCGCCGCATCTGGGGCACGCCGCTGGCATATTGGAAAATCGGCTAGGGCGAGGCGGGAGGCGTGGGGTGGGCTCGAGGGCGAGAAGGGAGGCGTGGAGTGGACGGGAGATTTTTTACCACGGATCGCATCAAGCCGTCCGGATTACACCA
Organism: uncultured Verrucomicrobiae bacterium; assembly: GCA_963800005.1. Lineage (GTDB taxonomy): Bacteria > Verrucomicrobiota > Verrucomicrobiia > Opitutales > Opitutaceae > CAWCZH01. Next base: position 156,412 of record CAWCZH010000006.1, on the reverse strand, counting down.
AACAGATATAGATACAAGCGGTGCATAGTATATACGCTGTGTGAATCCGCCGGAGCCCAAATTGTTGTGGATCGATGGATCGTCATCGGGTCATCCGCGCCGGATTGATGCCATCCGTGGTAAAAAACCGCTCGAACACCTCCAGCACTCATCCGCCCTCACCCCTACGATATATATTCCCGAACTAGACCATCACCGGCGGCGGAGAGCGGTCCAGCGCGGTGGGCTGGATGCTTCGCAGCAGCTTTTTTCGCAGGTGGCGCGCGATCGCCAGCAGATCCCATGTCCAGCATTGCCACGCCGGGAAATGGCGGTGGCGGACGCGGATCTCCTCGGCGTAACCCAGCCAACGGCCGGCATCGCTCAACCCCCGGATCCCGCAGAGCGCGATCCGCTGGCCCACGGGCACGAATTCCACGCCCCGCTTCCAGAGCCGAAGGTTGAACTCATAGTCGCCCATGACCCGCAGCGTAGAATCATATAGCCCGTGTTCAGTGAAAAGCCGGCGACGATAAAAGGTCGCCTGATGATGCGCGAAATTCCGGGGCCGCACCCGCAGCGGAGCCTGCAGGCGGTAAACGCGACCGTCATCATACATCGATTCACCCACGAGTACATCCCCGCGGGCGTCCCGCAGGATCGGGTCCATCATCCGCAACACCTGCGCGTCCGCGATCCGGTCGTCCGCCCCGAGGAACAGGAGCCACTCGCCGCGCGCTGCGGCGACGCCTTTGTTCATTGCTTCATATACATTGCGATCCGGCTCAGCGAGGAGCGTCGTGATGCGCGCGCGGTGCGCTGCCAGCCACTCCGTCGTGCCATCGACGGAAGCACCATCAACAACCACCGTTTCGACCGAGGCTCCATATTGCACCCAGACGCTCGCGAGGGCCGCGGCGATCGCGGCCCCGGGGTTTTTGCAGACGAGAATGACGCTTAGAAGTGGCGGAGATTCTGCCATGACAGACGGCGGATTCTCGGAGCAGCCGGCGAGGGAGTCCACCCAGATTTATTAACATTCCGGTCAAAAAATATCCGTGAATCGCAAATATATATTAAAGTTCCGCGGCCTTGGGACGACCACTTCCGCAGCCATGATGACTGGAGCCTTCAATATATCTCATCCGGCCCAGATTCGAGGCGGATCGGCGCCGGGGACGGCGTCGATCGTGAGCTCGCGGGTTCGCGCCGTGGAACTCTGAAATGAAATCTCCTCGACTCACGCCAGCGGTATGAGCCAAGCACAAATGGTGCCGCCGTTGCTCTCCATTATCATCGTTGCATATAAATCGCGCGATGAGATCGGCGGCTGCCTCGGCTCGATCCCGCGCGAGCTGCACGGGCGCGGCGTCGAGGTCATCGTTGTCGACAACTCAGCGGGCGACGGCGCGGGTGAGCTGATCCGCGAGAAATTTGCGGCGGTGGGCTATATAGACCCGGGCCGCAACCTCGGCTTTGGGCGCGCGAATAATCTCGGCTATCGGACCGCGACCGGCGAACTCGTGTTGTTCCTCAATCCGGACACGGTGGTGAACGAGCCGGCGCTCGCGCAGGTGACGGGCCGGCTGCTCGCGGAGCCGGACGTAGGTTTGATTTCACCGCGTCTCGAGTTGGCGGATGGATCGATGGACCTCGCGTGCCGGCGAAGTATTCCCTCGTTATGGGACGGCTTTGCGCGCGCGACTGGGTTGGCGTCGGCTTTTCCCCGTCGCGCGATCTTCTCCGGATATAACCTCACTCACCTTCCGGTCGAGGGCGCCTATGAAGTCGGGGCGATCAATGGCGCGTTCATGCTCGGACGGAAATCCACGTTCGACCAGGTAAGCGAGCCGCCGGGTTCGGGTGCGGTGTTCGACGAGAGTTTCTTCATGTATGGAGACGACCTCGACCTGTGCCTGCGCGTGACGCGCGGCGGGTGGAAGATCATATATGATGGCAGCCATGCGATCGTGCATCTCAAGGGTGTGAGCGTGGCGAAGGAATATACGGACATGTCGCGGGCGATCTTCGATGCGAACCGAGCGGTGTTCATCAAGCATTTCGGCCGCTCGGGTTGGGCGCGCGCGCAATATACAGTGGCGTTTGCCGCGTGGAAATTCCTCGCGCTTGCGCGAGCCCGCCTCCGAGGCCACCGCCGCGTGCGGCCGCTGTGATGCTAGCGGGGCATGCCCATATATACTTGTTCTGAGATTGGGTAATCTGTGAAGGATTGAGATCCGTGGTAAAAAAAAGCGCTCGTTCGCCCCGTGCCGTCCTCCTCACCACCGCGGTGGTCGTAGCGGGGCTGGTCGCGGCGGCTCAGCTCTCTATTGTGGCCCGGGCGGGGACGGATATACCTTTCCAGGACCAGTGGGATGTCGAGGGACGCTGGCTCTATCCCCGCTCAATCGACGGCACCCTGCGCTGGAGCGAACTGCTGCGTTCCTATAACGAGCACTGTATAGTCTGGACGCACCTCGTGAACGTCGCGCTCTTTCGCGTCAACGGGCAATGGGATCCGCTCGTGCAACTGGTCGCCGGGGCGGCGTGGCATGCGATCGAGGCGGCGCTGCTGTTTCTCGTGCTGGCCCGCCAGATGACGACCGGCCAGCGCGTCGCGCTGGCGGCGATTATCATATTGGCCTGCGTTCCCGTCCTGGGCTGGGCGAACGCGCTGTGGGGGTTTCAGTCGCAGATCTATTTTACGCTGATTTTCTCCATCGTGGCGCTCGATCAACTCCTGCGCGCAGAGGCGGATGGCGGTTCAGCGTGGCGCGGCTGGCTCGCTGCACTCGCGGCCTGGCTGGCGATGAGTGCGGGCATCGGCGTGCCGGTGGCGTTTCTCGGAGTCCTCGCGCTGCGGGCGGTCGAGAACCGCGGCCGCTATATTAAACTCACCCACGGCCTCGTCGCCGCCAGCTATATACTCGTGGTGATGGCGCTGCGCACCAAGAGCCCGGAGCTCGCGGAGTTCCGGGCGCGGTCGGTTGGAGAGTTTTTCGAGGCGCTCGGCGCTGTGCTCGCCTGGCCGCATGCGGGGTGGTGGGGTGCGGCGCTCGTCATGAATTTGCCGCTGGCGCTGGTCGTGGTCGGGCGTATCGGGCACTCGCGGACCGCGCGGCGGGGCGAGGATATAGCAATCGGGCTCGGGGTTTGGGCGCTCGCGATCGGCGCGGCGGCGGCGTGGTCACGGGCGCACAGCGATGATTTCGGCGGGCGGGTGCCGTGGCGGTATGTAGATTTTTGCACGCTGCTCGTCATCGCGAATATCTGGTGCGCGTTCGCACTGGCGGGTGGCATCGCCCGGCCGCGCCGGCCACTCGCGCGCGTGCTCGCCGGTGCATGGGGGATGTTTGTGTTGGTCGGATGGGTGTCGCTGAGTATACAAGTGACGCGCGGCGTGCTCCTGCCGCGCAGCCGCGATCGCGAGGCACCGGTCCGACTGGTGCGCGCGTTTCAGGCGACGGGAGATGCGGGAGTTTTCGCGAGTCAGCCGCGGCTGCTCGTGCCGCATCCGAACCCGGAGTCGGTGCGCGCGGTATTAAATGACCCGCTCATGCGCGGCCGACTGCCGCCTTCGCTGCAACCGGGTCAGCCGCTCGGCCCGCTTTCGCGTGCGGTGCGGTGGATTTTGTGGTGAGTCGGCACCGCGGTAGGCGAGTGGGCAGGATGGGGTTTTCGCGGCGTTTTTTTTCCACGGATGGCATCAATCTGACTCGGATTACTCGATCTCAGAACCAAAACCTTGGATGAGTTTCAGAGACAATATACTCTGTGTCTGGTGAAATCCGAGACGGCTTGATGCCATCCGTGGTAGGAAAACACCTCGTGAAAGGACGAACCATATAACCACCAGGACATGGTATATTATATATGTATCTATCCAGCCGGGTGGCGCCAGCGTAGGAAAGTCAGCAGGAGGATCTGGATGTCCAGCCACAGGCTCCAGTTTTCTATATAATAGATATCGTGCTGGATGCGCTCCGTCAGGTCGCTGTCGCCTCGGAGGCCGTGGACCTGCGCCCAGCCGGTCATGCCGGGTTTCGCGAGGTGGCGCGGGAGATAATGCGGGATCGTGTCGGCAAGGCGGTCGACATGATACGGCCGCTCGGGGCGCGGGCCCACTAAACTCATCTCGCCGCGAAGCACGTTCCAGAACTGCGGGAGCTCGTCGAGATTCCAGCGCCGCAGAAACGCGCCGAGCCGAAGCAGCCGCGGGTCGCCAGCGGCTGTGCTTTGCTGCGCGGAATCCGTGCCGGCGGCGTCGGGCGCCATGCTGCGCAATTTCAGCAAGGTGAACGGCTGATGTCCGCCGCCGACGCGCGCTTGGCGGAACAGCACAGGACCGGTCGGGGACTCGCGCTTGATGAGCGCGGCGATCACGACGACCAACGGCGCCGAGACGATCAGGCCAACGAGCGCGCCGGTAATATCCAGGAGGCGCTTGGCGGCGCGGTTGAAGAGACGGTTGATCGCGAGTTCCTCGACGCCGAGGACGGGCACGCGCCCGATCGTCTGTAGACGCAGCCCGCTGAGAAATATATCAAATGAGCCGGGGACGATCTTCCATTCTATATAGGCGCGCTCGCAAAGTTCCACGATGCCCTGCAACTCGGCGCGGGGGAGTTCCGATTTTGATATAATGAGAACGTCGACCGGCGCGCGGCGACACAACGCCTCGAGTTCGGCGACGCTCGCGAGTGCTCGGGGCGCGGTGACTCCGGCGGCGGAGTTCACTGCTGTGAGTGCCGGCGCCGTTGCATCGAACGGCGGCGTGCTCTCGGTCGGGAGGTCGACCCAATCTAGGAGGCGGAACGGATGCGCGGGGTCGCGGGCGATGTCGGCCGCGAGGGCGCGCGCCTCGTGGTTGCGGCCGAGCAGGAGCGTGCGGCGTCGCAGCCGGGCGAGCACCGGCGCGCGCCGCACGAGTATATAGGCCAGCGTGCGCCAGATATATAGGAGCACGACGACGCAGCAGAACGCGATGAGGACAAAGAGCCGCGAGATCGGCGGGTTGAACTCGAAGAGCAGCGAGACGCCGGGGTAGGCGACGAGCCAGACGGCGGAGCCCTTGAAGACGGCGTTGACGCTCTGGTAGCGGCGCAGCAGGAGGCGCGGATCATATAGCGCGAATTGTGAAAGCGCGACGAGCAGCAGCGCGTTGCCGAGCGCGAGAATCGTCAGGTAGTTGCGGAGCGTCGCGTCCGGCACCGCCAGGCCGAGGCGGCTGAGGGGCGACGCGTAGCGGAGCCAGAATGCGAGGCACAGCGCGGCGAAGCCCACGGCGGCGTCGCCGACGACGAGGGCGAGCGGAACCACCGTCTCACGGAGGGAGTTACCTGCGGTGCGCGACACGCTTATTTGTGCGCGGAATCGGGGTGGTCGAGCAACGCCAGAAGTGCGGGAGACGGTGCCCAGCCCTTCGCGGGAAATAGGAAACGCCACGCGCCCGAGGCGAGCGCGTTTTCCTGCACGAGAAACACATCGGTGGGAATCGCGAGATCGAGGTTGCGCATCAACACGGGGTACCCCGGGCGTTCGCGTCGGTACGCGAGGACGGTGGCACGCGCGAGCGGCGCGGGCTCCGGCGGCGGTACCGCGGCGAAGAAGCGCCGCCGTTCCGGCGTGTCGCTCGCGACGACGGCGGGTCCGCCCACGATCCACGTCGCGAGCTGCTCGAGATACAGCGCTTGAGCCGCCGCTGTGCTCCCCGCCGGTAGACCGGCGCGGAGTCGCACGAGCGCGGAAAAAAACTTTGCCCGGATCGCCGTATCCAAATTTTGGATACGCGGCGTGGCGCGCCACGGGGAGACCAGAAAGATCGGGTCGTTTACGCATTCGAGCGCGAAGGCGTCGGCTGCGGCGTCATCGTGGCCCTGGTTGAGCCGTGCGAGGCCCAGGCCGAAATATACTCCGCCTTTATCGGGCACGAGGTGGGCGGCGGCGGCGAAATGGATTTCGGCCTCGGCGGGCGCGTCGAGCACGAGCAGCCACCCGAGATTGAAATGCGCGATTTCCTGGGCCGGGTTGAGTGCGAGCGATTGGCGCAGCAACGCGATCGCTTCGGGTGCGTGGGCGGGTTCGGACGCGAGGGCGAGGGCGCGGACGTTTAGCGGCGGCGTGGGATCCGGCCGGCCACCCCAGGCGATCAGGAGCGCGACGCCGGCGGCCAGCGCGGCGAGGGCGAAGACCGCGCGAGAGGAGCGCGGTTGCCGTATATCATTCGCTGCCGCTATATTAAATGGATCGACTGTGGCCGGAAGCGGATCGGCGGGTGCGGCCCCGAGCGCCGTAGCATCGCTCCGGCGCGCGCGAGGCGGCGGCGTGGCCGCGGCTAGCGCGGCAGCGATCAACGCTGAGAACACCGGTAGGTCGAGCTGCCAATCCGTGAGGCTGAAGACGGCGTATCCAGAAAGTGAATACACGATGCCGCGCGCCACCGGATCGCGGGCGGCGGCTGCGAGCGCGAGAACGCCGACTGCGGCCGCGGCGAGAAGGCCCGCGCCGCCCAGTTCCGCCCAGAGGTCAGCGGGGAGGGAGTGCAGCTCGAGGACGTTGTCCACGCCGCCCTCCAGCCGGGCGCGATAGCGGGGATATATTAAAGGCGTCGTCCCGGGGCCCCAGCCGAGCAGCGGGCGGTCGCGTCCCATCTGGACCGCCGCGTTGAGCATCGCGGAGCGTTGCACATCGCTCGCGCGGAGGCTGCCGCCGGACAACGCAGCGCGCGTTCGGGGGTTGAGCCAGAGGAGGGCGCCGAGCAGGACGATCGCTCCGCCGAGCAGCAGCCACGGGCTGCGTCCGAGTCGCCGCGCGACCGTCGGCAGTTGCACGAGCACGAGGACGGCGAGCCCGAGCAAGCCGCCGCGGCTGCCCGAAGTGAATAGAAACGCGAGCGCGCCGAGCAATACGACGTGCCACGCGAGGCGGCGGGCGACCGAGCCATGATGGCCGAGGGCGGCGAAGCACGGGAGCATGAGCAACGCGATTCCCGCTGTATAGTTTGAGTGGCCTAGTGGGTACGGATTGCGGCCGGCGAGCAGGTCGGCCGCAGAGCGGCCAGGCAGATGGCTCAGGAACGTGACGAGGCCGACCGCGAGAATGGCCGCGAGCAACAGGCCGGCGCCCGTGAGCAGACGTTCCCGCCGATGCGTCGAATCAGCCGTGTCGTCCTGGATCCACAAATATATAAAGAGATACAGCGCGATCGCGGACAGCAGCGGTGCGGCGCCGCGGAGCGCGACGCCCGGATCGGGACTGACGAGGGCGGAGGTTAATATAGCGCCGGCGCCCCCGAGGACCGTGAAGCTCCAGGCGGGTGGCGGCAGTCCGGCTGCCGAAGCACCCTCGCGCGCGCGCAGCACGAGCAGGAGGACCGGGACGAGCAGCGTGGCACTATATATCGCGGACCACGGCCAGGAATACATCCGGGTGGACGCGGGATAGACGAGCGAGATCGCCGCGAGCCCGAGCAGGCCGCCTGCGACGACGACCGAGGTGAGCACGGAGCGCGGCGAAGTCATCGCTTGCTTCGCGACGACACACGATACCATTCGAGAGGTTCTTTTGAAACGGATGGCATCAAACCGGCGCGGATTACCCGATCCACGGAGAATAGATATATACCTTCAAACCCGAATTTCTGTCCAATGTATTATGCTCGATACCATCCAAGATAGCTTGATGGAATCCGCGGTTAAAAAAAACCGCTCGAATAATATATAACGTGCGTGCCGCCTCAAGCTCCTCGTTCAATCCGGTCCGCTTCATGCCATCCGTCGTAAAAAGATGGCCCGGACACGCTATATCAATCGCACCGCGTCAATCGGCATGGACGTCCACGATGCCGTCCGCGAATTCAGCGCGGAGGGGCTGGCCGGGGGCGATCTCGGCACCGCGGAGGAGCGGTTGGCCGGCGGCGTCGCGCATGATCACAAAACCGCGGTTCAAGACCGACGCCGGGCTTGCGGCCTGCAGGCGTTTCCACAGTGAAAGTAGCGCGTGCGAATCGCGCTCAATGCGACGCCCTGGATGCATTCGCTCAAAACGCGCGGCTAGTCGCGTGGTCGTTTCGCGGCGGCGCTGCCACGACGCCGCGGTCGCGGCCCGCAGGCGGTTTCCTATATCATCGAGGCGCAGATAGCCCTGCTCGATTTGCGCGGACGGTGTGAGCAAGCGCAGCCGCGAACGCGCGTGATCGAGGCGCTCGGCCATCGCCGCGAGGCGCCCCGCGGCGATCGTCGTGAGATAGGCGCGGACGCGGCGCTCGCGTTCCACGGCGTTCACGAACCGGCTCGAGATGAGCTCCGCGGCGGCGCTCGGCGTTTCCGCACGCGCGTCCGCGACAAAATCACAGAGCGTGAAATCGATCTCGTGTCCCACTGCCGAGATCACGGGCACCGGGCACGCGGCGATCGCGCGCACGAGCAATTCCTCATTAAAAGCCCAGAGGTCTTCGAGACTGCCGCCGCCGCGTCCAATCACGAGCAGGTCGAACCCGCCCCATTCGGCAGCGAGCTTCAGTCCGGCCGCGAGCTCGAGCGCGGCGCCGGCGCCTTGCACTTTCGCGCCGATCACGATCACGCGGCCGCTCCAGCCGCGCCGCAGGAGGATGCGCAAAAAATCCTGCAGGGCCGCGCCGGTCGGCGACGTGATAAAGCCGACGACGCGTGGCATCGCGGGGATCGGTTTCTTTCGCTCGGCCGCAAACAGCCCTTCGGCGGCCAGGCGGAGCTTCAGCGCTTCGAACTCGCGCTGCAGGCGGCCGAGGCCGTCCTCGATCACCATGCGCACGACGAGTTGATATTGCCCGCGCGCTTCATATACGCCGATTTCGCCGAACGCGATCACCTGCAACCCGTCGCGCAGCGGAGCCGTCTGGCGCAGCGCGTCGGTGCGGAACAGCACGGCGGCGACCTGGGCGCCGGCATCCTTCAGTGAAAAGTATATATGCCCGCTGGACTGCGCGCGCAGGTTGGAAATTTCACCACGCACCCAGCCGGGGGCAAGGCCGCGCTCGAGCAGCGTTTTTACGCGCCGCGTGAATTCCGAGACGGACAGGATCGTGTCCGCGGCCGGGCCCGCCGGATCGCGCAATATCATAACTCAGGCCGCGATCCGCCGACGGTCCAGGTGCCGGCGCACGACATGCGTCACGGCGGCGATCACTACGAGCAGGCTAATTGCGAGGACTGCCATCTTGCCGCGTCCATGCAGCAGCGCATCGCCGAATATAACCATGGCCGCGTTCGAGGGCCAGGCGATGAGCAGGGACACCACTATATACTTTCCGAACGGGACCTCGGCGAGGCCGGACAAATAGTTTTGGATAAAGAAAGGAATTCCCGGCGTGAGTCGCAGGATGGCGACGAGGCTGACGGCGTCGCCCGCCTCGACCTCGGGCATCTTATATCCGGCGCGCGTGATCCATTTTTGAAGGAAGGGCCGCAGGGCGCGTCGGGCCAGCGCGTAGGTGACGACGAGGTTGATCGTGACTGCGACGAGGGCGCAGACGACGGTCAGTGGCGTGCCAAGTCGGTCAGAAAACGACGGGCCGGCGGCGAGGTTGAAAGCGGAGACGGGTGCGCCGATGCCGGGGAGGATCGCCATCGCCGTAAAAAAAGCGAAAGGCCCCGCGGCTTGGATGGCAGCGATGCCGCGTGCGAGCAGTCCGCGCACGTCGAGTCCGCGCAGCACGAGCAAGCCGATCACAGCCAGCACGAACGCAACCGCCCCCAGTTTGAGCCAGGGGAGCTTCTTGCGTGGGGCGGGAGGTGAGGACACAGCCATGCCGCAGTTTGCCGGTCGGCGAGTCCGACCGTCAAGTGCCGCCGACATACCCCGGCAGGGCCCGGGCCACCCGGCCAGCGGCCGCAAAACGTCTAAACTTTTGGCCGGCCGTTTTTTGACGAGCGAAGCCGGCGGGCTTGCCCAACGAAGAAGAATTGCTGCTGGCCCGGGCGTGGCTCCCGCCACGGGGTGGGGGAGATAATATATTCTATAGTATATATCGTGCCGGGCCGGCGTCGGTGGCGCAGTCAGGAATGCGGCGGCCCGAATTGCCATGTGCCGGCTGAGCATCAACGCGGACGATCGTGGCTTTCGACCTGGTGGTTAGTGAAATGGGTTTGAGCTTCTTATATACTTCGACTCTGCTGGCCCGCGACTCCCTCCTCCATGTTTATATATCTTTGGGTGGCGCTTGGCAGCATGATTGGCGGGGTGGCCCGTTTTGCCGTGGCGGGAACGGTGGCGAGCCGGTTTGGGGAGACGTTTCCGTGGGGCACACTTCTCATCAACCTCACCGGATCGTTTGCGATCGGGTTTTTTGCGACGTTGACGTCACCGGGCGGACGTTTCCCCGTCGGCTTCAATGGCCGGGTATTTTTCATGACGGGCATCTGTGGTGGGTACACCACGTATTCGTCCTTCAGCCTGCAGACGCTGGACTTGGCGCGGGATGGGCAGTGGCTGCTGGCAGGGGCGAATGCCACGGGCACGTTCGTGTTTTGTTTCATGGCCGTGTGGCTCGGCCACGTCGCCGCGCTCGGGCTCAACTCGGTAAAGGGCTCCTGAGAGCGTGAGGGCGAGGCGAACGCGGTGGAGTACTCGAAACGTTTTTTACCACAGATTTTATCAACCGCTCGGATTTCACCAGACCGAAGGCAGCAGATCTGGATTCTATATATAATTCCTTGATTGGGTTATCCGTGGTGGTGTGGTGAAATCCGTGGTAAACAAAAATCTTCGATAACCTCATCGGCTGAGATCACGCAATACAGCCTATATTATAGTATATCACATTAGATTATATGAATCGCAAACTTCGCTTTGGCATGATTGGCGGGGGCCGCGGGGCTTTTATTGGCGCGGTGCACCGGCTGGCGGCGCAGATGGATGGGCAGGCGGAGCTTGTCGCCGGGGCGTTCTCCTCGGACCCAAAAAGATCGCGCGACTCGGGTGGCGACCTGTTCCTCGAACCGGCGCGCGTCTACGGCAGCTACCGCGAAATGGCGGCGCAGGAGGCGGCGCGTCCGCCGGCGGACCGGCTCGATTTCGTGGTGATCGTGACTCCGAACGACCAGCATTTCCCGGTCGCGAAACTGTTTCTCGAACAGGGCTTCCACGTCGTCTGCGACAAGCCGGTCACCTGGAACCTCGCGCAGGCTCGCACGCTGGAGAAACTGGTGCGACGCACGCGGAAGATTTTTGTGCTCACCCACAACTATACTGGCAATATCATGGTGAAGCAGGCGCGCGCGCTCGTGCGCCGCGGCTTTCTCGGCGAGCTGCGCAAGGTGGTTGTCGAGTATCCGCAGGGCTGGCTCAGCACGCCTCTCGAGGGCACGGGACAAAAGCAGGCGGTGTGGCGCACCGACCCGAAGCGCAGCGGCGGCGGCGGGTCGCTGGGCGACATCGGCACGCACGCCGCGAATCTGGCGTTGTATATAACGGGATTGAGGATCCGGGAGCTCTGCGCCGACCTCACGACGTTCGTCGCCGGGCGGCGGCTCGATGACGACGACAATATACTTCTCCGTTTTCACGGCGGTGCGAAGGGGCTGTTGCACTCGTCGCAGATCTGCGTCGGCGACGAGAACAATCTCAATATCCGCGTGTATGGAAGCCTGGCCGCGCTCGAGTGGCACCAGGAGCAACCCAACGAGCTCGTCGTGAAATTCCCGGACCAGCCGCGTCAGATCTGGAAGCGTGGCAATGCGTACCTCGACGAGGCGGCGGGCAGGTTCTCGCGGATTCCGGCCGGTCATCCCGAGGGTTACCTCGAGGCGTTCGCGAATATATATCAGGAGGCGTTCCGGGCCATGCGGGCGAGCAAGGACGGAACGGCTCCGGAAGGAGATTTCGACTTCCCGACAATCAACGACGGCGTGATCGGAATGACCTTCATCGAGTACGCTCTGCGCTCCTCCCGGGCTGGTGCGCGCTGGGTGAAATTCCCTGCGAGCCGCGGGTGATATCTATCTATCTATATATATAGTGGATGCTCGAGCTGAGGGTGTTCGAGAGATTTTTTTACCACGGATTGCATCAATCCGTCACGGATTACCCGGTCCTCGGAAATGATATAATCCGGTTGTATTGTTTGGTGAAATCCGGACGGTTTGATGAAATCCGTGGTAAAAAAAAGGGCCGAATACCACGCGGTTTACATTTCCCTTATTTGCGGTCAGTCGGCCGGGACTGGCACCGGCACGGCGAGGAGCATGCCCATCAGGAGCACGTCATCGTATATACCGTCAACGCAGCGGCCGCGCTTCTGGCGGCCTTCCTTGATAAAGCCGAGCTTCTTATAGAGTGAGACGGCCGGGCGGTTGGAGGCGTAGACGCTGAGCTCGAGTTTTTCGAGGCCGATGTCCCGGGCCTTTTGGATAGTCGCTTGCGCCAGGCTGCAACCGATGCCGCGACCGCGAAACTCCTTCGCCACGCCCATCCCGACGCGGCCGACGTGGGCCGACCCATAGTCGCCGGGGAGCGCGTCGCACCAGCCGACGATGCGTTCGCCGGAAACCGCGACGAACTGCGGCAGGTCCTTGCGAATGTTTTCTGCGATGAACGACTCGACGCGTGCGAGGCTCGGCGCCTGGGCGGTGGCCAGGAATTTTCGCTCCCGGCAAACGCCATCCAGCACTTCGCGAAAGGAAGCGGCGTCGCTCGTCTCGATCCTACGAATGAATATCATTGCTCGATACCCGCCCGCGACTTCGCCGGCGCGTGGCGCGAGTCTTCCAGAAAACCGGCGGATGTCGATCCTCGCCAAGGGCTAGGACGCTTTTTGCCGAGGGCGACGGCGGCCCGTCTCGGCGTCGGCAGGGCCTGTCAGCTCGACCCGGTGTCCATCGGGGGGCGTGCGAGCGGCGCCTCGGCGACGGGCCTTTATTTCCCAGGACCGACGCGAATCTCGGGTCTTTTCTGTGGTTGGACCGGACGGGCGAATTTCGAAAGTATATACGCGAAGCCGGCGATGAGGACGAGCGTGCAGAGAAACGAGGTTCCCGCCGCAATATAGTCGTGCTGGATCAGCCGCCCGCGCTCGTGGGACTGGATGAAAAGAAATCCCAGGTTGGCAAAAACACTGAGCAACACAGTCTTCAGGATCAGGCGTCGGGTATTGAGCTGCATGGAAAAAAGGAGGGCGCCGCACCATAGCACGCCGGCGGAATTTATCCACGCGGCGGCGTCTGGGACGATCTTTTTTCGAGCAGGCGGGCGACGTGGCCGGTGAGAGCGATTGGGGCTGCCGCCCCATCGGTATATAGAACGGTCGGATGTGTCGGGTCAGTCGCGGCGGCGGGGTGGCTAGAGTATATTCGGCCAGTCGGCCGGGTCGTGCAGGAGCTGCTCACGCAGCACGCGGATCGGCGGCATGCCGTGGCTCAGGAACTCGTCGTGGAAACGCTCCAGCGAATACGCCGCACCCTCCTGCTTCCGCCAGTCCTCGCGCAGCTTCAGGATCTGCAGCTTGCCCAGCGTGTAATATAAATAGCCCGGATCATACGTGCCGCGCATCGCCTCGCTGTGCGACGGTTTCTCCTCGTAGTGACAGTTCGCCGTGAAGAAGCGCGTGGCCTGCTCGACCGTCATGCCCTGGGTGTGCAGCTGGATCGAGCAGCAGAGCCGGCAGAGCCGCAACAAGGCCTCGCCGGATTGGGCGAGCCGGTATTTCGCCGCGAGCTGACGCGCCGCCGGTGTCGCCTGGGAGGGATCGACCGGCTGCATATAGCCGGCCTGGAGAACCATGTGCTCACAATAATGAGCCCAGCCCTCAATATACGCGTAGCTCCCGAAGATCTTCGAGGTGTCACTCGCGTGGGAAGCATGCATCGCGAGAAACTGTATATAGTGCCCCGGGTATACCTCGTGGATGCTGACCGCGTCCGTGGTATAGTAGTTGAACGCCGACAGCCACTCGTCCTTCTGCGCCGCCGGCCAGCTCGCGTCGACCGGCGTGACGTAGTAATACGCCTCGGTTGCCACCTGCTCGAAGGGCCCGGGCGTGTCCATGGACGCGAACGTGGTCGCGCGGAAAGGCGGCAGCGTTTCCGCGACCTGGGCGCGCACTTCACTGGGGATGCTGACGAGGTGGTGGTCGATGACGAACTGGCGGATGCCCTCGAGCGTCTTGCGCGTGTCCGGCAGCAGGCTCTCGGCCGTCGGGTGATCGGCGGCGATCGCCTTATATACTTCCGCCGGCTCGAGGGCGGGATCGATCTCGCGCGCCGCGGCATTGAATCGGTCCTGCTCCTTGCGCAGTTCGGCGAGGCCGATGGCGAGGATCTGTTCCGGTGTATAGTCGATCAATTCGCCGCGCAGCATCGCCACGAAACTGTCCCGGCCGATGGCAAACGAGTGGTCGGCATGCGGCAGTCGCTCGCGCTTAAGCCACGCTATATACTCCGTCAACTCCGCCTGCGCGCGTGTGCTTGCCACGGTGAATTCCCGCTTGATCCGCTCGTCGCTCAGGGTGCCGACCTCCTTCGCGACGTCGCCGCCGATGAACGAGGCGGTGCCCTCAGCTTCCTCGATGGCCGTCTCTATATACTCGGCCGGCAGGACCGCATCGAGGTTGGCGCGAGCTGCAGCGAAGAGAGCCGGCGCCGACTTCAGGATTGCGGTGATGTCCCGCACCCGCGCGGGCAGCGGCTTGAACGCGCGCTTCAGATATACACTGACGTCGAGCGCCGTCGAATACGTCATCGGGTTGTGAAACGGCGCGCGTTGCGAGGTTAGCGACCAGAGTTGTCCGGAGATAAATGCGAGAACGATGTCGCGATCCGCGCGTTCGACTGCTGACAGCCGAGCCGCGTCGACATCGCGAAACGCGATTTGCTCGCGCCGCAGCCACGCGGTTTCTTCCTCGAGTTGTCGGCGCGTTGGGACCACGAACTTGCCATCATATTCATGCCACCCGAGGGCGACGCCATCGAGCGGGTCGAGTTCATATTGATGCTGGATGAATGCGCTGGAGAGCCGCGCGAAGCGGGAGTCGGCGGCAGCGGCGTTGGTTGGCAGATCGAGGACCACACCGACCAGCGCAGCGGCGAGCCCGCGAGTATATAGCGATCGCAACATCGCGCGAGCGTGCGCGGGCGGCCCGAGGGTGTAAAGCGGGGGGTGTCGAGCGTCGGTGGGAATCGCGGGATGGGTCGCAACGGGGTGCTTCGAGCGGGCAGCCTTGATTGGAGAACGGACTGTCAGTAGCACGCGCGTTTGTTTCGGCCCCGGTTCGCGGGCTCCGTGTCCAAGAGACTTTCCCGGCCCCGCCTGACGCACCCCCGTTCTGCGCAACCCGCCCAACCCTATTACCATGCCCGACTCTGATCCTACTCGCCGTGACTTCTTGAAAACCACCGCGCTTGCGGCGTTGTCCGCGCGGTTGCTGCGCGCAGAAGACGTGCCGGGGACCAGCTCATCGGTCGTCGCTTCCGGCGCGGCGCAAGCGGCGACCGCGGGAGATATATCTGCCGAATTACATTGGCTGGAGGATCGCGCGCGGCTCGGGGTGCGGCCAGTGGATGTCACCTGGGGTGTGCCGTGGCCGCGGGGCGCGGTGGCGCGCGATGCCGCGTTCGCGCTCGAGGACGGCGGCGGGCGGGCCGTGCCGGTGCAGAGCTGGCCACTGGCGTTCTGGCCCGAGGGCACGTTGAAATGGACGGCGCACGCCGCGCGGGCCGGGGTGGATTTCCGCTATATACTTCGCCCCGGGGCGGCCGCGGCGGTTCCGGCGGACACTCTGCACGTGACCGAAAGCGCGGATCATATTGACGTGAATACCGGCGTCATGACGTGCCGCCTGCCGCGGCGCGGCACGGAGATCATTAGTGAAATCACGCGCGGTAAACAGGTCATCGCGGCTCACGCCGCACTCGTGTGTTTGGTGCAGCCGGGGCCGGTCGGTGTTGCAGCGACGGCTCCCGTGCGGGAATTTCGGGGCGTCGTGGAGCGCGCGACGGTCGAGCAATCGGGGCCCTTGCGCGCGGTGGTGAAGGTGGACGGCCGGCATCAGGCAGCCGCGGGCGAGGCGAACGCGTGGCTGCCGTTTTCGCTTCGAATGTATTTCCACGCGGGCAGCGAGGCGGTGCGCGTTGTATATACGTATATATTCGATGGCGAAGCCGGACGCGATGCGATCGCGGGGCTCGGGTTCCGCTTCGATGTCCCGCTTACCGATGAGTGGCAGAACCGTCATGTGCGTTTCGTGGGTGACGGCGACGGCATGTGGGGCGAGTCCGTGCGCAACCTGCCAGGGTGGGCGGATCCGTTTCGGCCGAAGGATTTATATCGTCGCCAACTCGCGGGCGAACGCTGCCCGCCGCTCGCAACGCTCGATGCAGAGACGCGCGAGCAGATTGAGAGCGTGGCGGCGTGGAACGAGTTCAAGCTGACGCAGGTGGCCGGCACGGCGTTCACCGTGGCGAAGCGCACCAATCCGCAGAGTTCATGGGTGCCGTCCGGGCACGGCCAGCGTTCGGGGGGCACTTGCTATATCGGGGGCAGCAGCGGCGGCGTGGCGTTTGGGCTGCGGGATTTCGCAGCGCGTCATCCCTCGCAACTGGCGCTGACGGGCGCGCTGACGGACACGGCCCAGGCGGCTATATGGTTTTGGTCACCGGACGCGCCGCCGATGGACCTGCGGCATTATGATACCACGGGCCACAGCCTCGATGTAAACTACGAGGATTATGAAGCCGGGCACAGCACGCCACATGGGATCGCGTCCTCGCACGAGTTTCGTCTCTGGGCCCTGGCCGCAACGCCGCCGCGTGCGGAACTCCTGGACTTGTCGCGTCAGGTGCAGACGCCGCCGCTGCTGGTGTGTCCGCCCGAGCGTTATCACCGGCTGCAGACTTTCGGAATTTGGAGCCTGCCGGATCGGCAGAACCCGGTCGCGGCGCAGTTGGAAACGCAGCTCGGGAAGACGCTCGATTTTTATATACAGGAAATTGGGCGGCGCGGGTGGGATGGATATTGGGATCACGGGGACATCCGTCATCGCTATGATGCGGATCGGCATGAGTGGAGATATGATGTCGGCGGGTATGCGTGGGATAACAATGAAATGGCGCCCGAGCAGTGGCTTTGGTATTCGTTCCTGCGCACGGGGCGGGCGGATGTTTTTCGAGTGGCCGAGGCGTTGTCGCATCATACGCGGGATGTGGATATGTATCATATTGGGCCGTTCGCGCCGTTTGGTTCGCGGCACAATGTGAAGCACTGGGGCTGTGGGGCGAAGGAGCCGCGGATCAGCATGGCGGGTTTAAAGCGGCCGTATTACTATATGACGGCGGACGAGCGCACGGGGGACGTGATGCGCGAGGTGGTCGATTCGGACCGGCGGCTGCTGACGATTGATCCGATGCGAAAGGTGCTGCCGCCGTCGTCGTATCCGACGCATGTGCGGAGCGGGCCGGACTGGTTTGCATTTGCGAGCAACTGGCTCGCGGAGTGGGAGCGCACGGGTGATGTGCAGTATCGTGAGCGGATCGTGACGGGGCTGCGGGACATCGCGGCGATGCCGCACGGCATGTGCTCGGGGCCGGCGTTTGGGTATGACCCGGCGACCCACCGGCTGCACTATATAGGCGACGACAACTATAAATTTCTCATGGTGGCGCCCTTTGGCGGGGCGGAGGTAGTGTTTGAGCTGGCGGGGTTGATTGAGGTGCCGGAGTGGACGCGGGCGTGGCTGGAGTTCTGCGAAGTATATAACGCGGAGCCGGCGGAGCAGGTGCGCCGCGCGGGTCGTGCGCTCGATGCGCCGTTTCCGGTGTGGAACGCGCGGCTGACGGCGTTTGCAGCGCATCAGAAAAAGGATCCGTTGCTCGCGGCTCGGGCTTGGCGGGAACTGTTGCACGGGGTGCATCACGACAACATTCCGCGGTACCCGCTGCCGATTCATCGCGTGGCTGGACCCGACACGCTCAATGCCGGCGACGAGATCGCGCAGGCCGAGACGAATCATGCAACGCAGTGGAGTCTCAACACGATTGAGCTGCTCGCGCTGGTTGGGGAATACGTTCCGGCGGAGCTCGGAGGCGCGTGGGCGTGACCGGAACGAGGCGAAGCGGCGGAGCGGGGCGGAAGAGCCGAACGCATGCGGAGACGGAGAATGAGACGGATTATGTCGGAAACGCTTAACGCTTAACTTTCAACGCTTAACTATTAAGTATATAGAGCGCTCCGGAGGGGCGCGGAGGATGGGCCCCAGCGGAGAAGAGACCGTGAGCTGAGCGGGCGGGAGGCGCCTTGAATTGGGTGCTGTGTACTGGGGCCGGGCGGAGCGGAGACGGAGTATATCGGAAACCCTTAACTCCTAAGTATATAGAGCGCCCCGGCGGGGCGCGGAGGGTGGCCCCGAGGTAGAGGCGGCACGCTGGTTCGATGTATAGCTCGTGGGCGTATCGCGTCCTTGTATTCAAAGTGTGGATACACGGTCTGCTCGAAAGCTTGCGCGGCGGTCGGGACTCCCGTTGCTGCGACTCGCGTCTAGGTTCTTGATGCGGGTTCGACGAGCGCGCCGGCGCGGGGCCGGACGGTAAAATTCATATCCCGTTTACCTTCCGAAATTCGGCTGTTTTGAGAGTGAAAAGCCGTCGCGTGATCGTCACGGCGGCGGGCGCGATTAGGATGTAGAAATCCGCAAGGTGTGACGCTAATTAGGGATGCCTTTGCTGCCTCTTCGGTGGTTTTTTTCCCTGCTCGCCGCGCTCGCGGTTTGCTGGGGCGTGGACCTGTTTCTCGGCGCGCCGGGACCCACGCACGGAGCCGGCACCCCGGCACGGTTGAACGCAGCGGAATTCCTGCGCGCGGCAGCGGCGGGCGAACTCTCCGCCGGGACAATCATATATCGCGCGAACGCGTCGGGCCTCGCCGACCTTGCGGCGTTGCAGAAGCAGGCAGGCAACACGAGCCGTGTGGAATCCACGGCGCACCTGACCGACTCGGATCTCGGCCTGCTGCGGCAGAATCATTTTTCCGAGGATGATATAACGTCTGCGGAAAAAGCCGGTCCCGCGTCGTGGCGCGAGCGCGGCGCGCAATGGGCGCACGCCGGCGTTGGCCTGCTGACGCTCGCGGTGGGTCTCAGTGCTATATACTTGGGCGTGAGCCGCTTCGCTGCTCGATATACTTCTTTTTCGCCGCGGCAGATGCGGTCGGCGACCTCGAGCGTGAAGTTCTCCGCGGTCGCGGGGTGCGATGACGCGAAGGACGAGGTGCACGAGGTCGTGGAGTTTCTGAAGGACCCCGCGCGTTTTCGCACGACGGGTGGCCGGATGCCGAAAGGCGTGTTGCTCGTCGGCCCTCCCGGCACGGGAAAAACGATGCTGGCCAAGGCGGTCGCCGGTGAGGCAAAGGCGCATTTCTATAGCCTGAGCGGCTCCGACTTCGTCGAGATGTATGTTGGCGTCGGCGCGGCGCGGGTGCGTTCCCTTTTCAAAAAAGCGCGGGAGACGGCGCCGAGTATTATATTCATCGATGAGATCGACGCGCTGGGCCGCAAGCGTTCGACGGGCGATGGCGGCGGGGCGCAGCAGGAACACGACCAGACGCTGAACGCGTTGCTCGTCGCGATGGATGGTTTTGCGACCGAGGAGGCGGTCGTGGTTTTTGGTGCGACGAACCGGCCGGACACGATGGACCGCGCGCTGTTGCGCCCGGGACGTTTTGACCGGCAGGTTTCGGTGGGCTTGCCGGACCTCGCGGGTCGCGTGGCGATCCTGCAGGTGCACGGTGCCGCGGTGAAACTCGACCCGAGCGTCGACCTGCGCGAAATCGCGAAGGCCACCCCGGGATTCTCGGGCGCCGATTTGGCGAACTTGTTAAACGAAGGTGCGATTCATTCCGCTCGGCGGCGTCGCGCCACGATCGGCATGGACGATTTGAGCGAGGCGCGGGACAAGATCAACTGGGGCCGTGAGACCCCGCGTGCCTTCACGCTGTCCGACAAGCGAATCATTGCGTATCACGAGGCGGGCCACGCGCTGGTTCATATATTGGCCGGTGAGGACACCGTGAAGCTGCACAAGGTGACGATCATCCCGCGGGGCCGCTCGCTCGGCAGCGCGCAGTTCACTCCGGAGCGCGATTTATATAATCACTCGCGCGAGCAACTCGTGGCGCGGCTGCGCTGCCTGATGGCGGGGCGCATCGCGGAAGAAATCGCGCTCGGCAGCATTACGAGTGGAGCTGCGAGTGACATCCAGGAGGCGACTCGCATCGCGCGTCAGATGGTTTTCGAATGGGGCATGTCGCCGCTGGGCTTCATGGCGCTGACGAAACCCGAGGGCGAGGCCGAGCTGGCGAGCCCGCAGACGCTGCACGAGGCGGAGCGGCAGGTGAAATCGCTGCTCGATGAGAATTATCTCGCGACCACGGAGCTCGTCCGCGGCGCGCGCGGGGCGCTCAATGCGATCGCGGAGGACTTGATCGAGCGGGAGACGTTGACGGGCGATTACGTGCGCGCCCGTGTCGCGGAAACGCTGGGCACCATCGCTACGCCCGCCTGAGCACCGCTGGCTGAACGCGGCGGATAAGCCCCGCGGCCGCTATATACTTCGACCGGCCCGGACGGCGGGCGGTCTTTCGCGGTCCGCAGCCGTCCCGATGCACCGTTCAATATACTCAATGCATCGAGTATATAGCGCGATATATGATCTGGGGCGGTTAGGTCCGCCTTGGTTATATCTGCCTATATAGCTCGCTCGCGGCCAAGGGTGTATTGGTTCCGGTGAAAGAGTATATGAAAACGCCACGGCCGGAGCCGTGGCGTTACGGGAGTGAAGGGCGGGATTGCCGCCGGGCTCAGACGGGCAGCTGCGGACGCTTGGGGTCGGGCCAGTCGATGTGGAAGAATTTCCCGCGCGGCTGATCGACGCGTTCGAACGTGTGGGCGCCGAAGTAATCGCGCTGGGCCTGCAGCAGGTTCGCCGGAAGGCTGGCGCTGCGATAGCCGTCGAAATAACTCAGGGCCGAGCTGAAGGTTGGGATGGAGACGCCGATTTCCGCCGCGGTGGATATCGCCTTCCGCCAGTTCGACTGGCAGCGGGCGATTTCGGAGTTGAAATACGGGTCGAGCAGCAGGTTCGCGAGGTTGGCGTCGCGCGCGAAGGCCTCGGTGATTTTCTGCAGGAAGGCCGCGCGAATAATACAGCCGCCGCGGAAAATCTGGGCGATCGCGCCGAAGTCGAATTTCCATTTATACTCGGCCTGCGCCGCGCGCATCAGCTGGAAGCCCTGCGCATACGAGCAGATTTTCGAGCAATATAAAGCGTCGTGGATTGCCGTGACGAAGGCGCGCTTGTCGCCCGTGAATTTCGTCGTCGGGACCGCAATGATTTTCGAGGCGGCGACGCGCTCTTCCTTCACCGCGGAAAGGCAGCGTGCGAACACGGCCTCGGCGATCGTCGGCGCGGGAACGCCCATGTCGAGCGCGTTGGTCGAGGTCCATTTGCCCGGTGCCTTTCTGCCCTGCGGTATCAAGCACCATGTCGACGAACGGCTTCGTCGCTCACGGGATCCTTTTGTTGAGTATATCTGCCGTGATCTCGATCAGGAAGCTGTCGAGCATGCCCGTGTTCCACTCCTTGAATATCGTGGCCATCTCGGCCGGCTCGAGGTTCGAGCACGCCCTTCAATAGTGCATAGGCCTCACAGATCATCTGCATGTCGCCGTACTCGATGCCATTGTGCACCATCTTCACGTAGTGGCCCGCGCCGTTCGGGCCCGATGTAGGTGGTGCAGGGCACGCCGCCGACGACGGGTTTGCCGGGTGCGGCGCCAGGGATTGGCTTGCCGGTCTTTTCGTCAACCTTGGCCGCGATGGCTTCCCAGATGGGTTTGAGTTCGAGCCACGCGCCCATTTCGCCGCCGGGCATGAGGGACGGGCCGAAGCGCGCGCCCTCTTCGCCGCCGGAAACGCCGGAGCCGATGAAGCGAAGATTTTTGGCGGCAAATGCTTTCTCGCGGCGGATCGTATCCGTCCAGAGCGAGTTGCCTCCATCGATCACGATGTCGCCCGGGTCGAGCAGCGGCGCGAGGCCGTCGATGACGGCGTCGGTGCCTTTGCCCGCCTGGACCAGGATCACCATTTTCCGCGGCTTCGCGATGGACTTGACGAATTCCTCGAGGGTCTTCGTGCCGACCAGCCCGCCGGGGGTGTTCGGATTTTCCTCGACGAATTTGTCGGTCTTTTCCGTGGTGCGGTTGAAAACCGAAATCTGAAAGCCGTGATCGGCGATATTCAGAGCGAGGTTTTGACCCATCACGGCGAGGCCGATGAGTCCGATGTCGGATAGTGGTTTGGCCATAAGCGGGTCGGGAAGGTAGGGGCGGCGGGGTTAAAGACCAACTTGTTTTTCGGGCGTTGCCAAAAAAGGGGCCAACGGTGGTGATTGTGTAAACGGCTGCACTGCAATGAGCGCTGCGAGATGGGGGCTGCGATGAACTCGTGTGAGTCGTCCACCTGGCCGCATATATCGTGGCGTCCTGCGACATTCGCGCGCGCGTCGTCGGTTGCTCCGGGAGCTGCCGACCAGGGTCGCGGCCAATATATATAGCGATCCGCCGAATCCTCGCTGGCCGGCGGATTCACCGCGGTATATCTCCCCTCCTGATTCCTATATCTCAGCCGGGATATATACTTGGCGCGTTGGATCAAACGGCGTCCGGGATCTGTGGCCCGGCGTTGCGCGCGTGGGACGTGTCGCTTCAGTGCAAGGCGTCCGGGTAGAATCGGCGTTGAAAAAAACCGGAGGCGCGGCGAGCCTGCCCCATGCTTTCGCACCTCGATGCGCAGAATCGGCCGGCGATGGTGAACGTCGGCGAAAAGCCGGTCACCCGCCGGACGGCCTGCGCGGAAGCGCGGGTGCAGCTGCCGCCGGAGCTTGCGGCGCTGTTGCAGGAGGGTGAGATCGCGACGAAGAAGGGCCCCATTTTTCAGACGGCCATTCTCGCCGGCGTGATGGGTGCGAAGAAAACCGCCGAGCTGATTCCGCTTTGTCACCCATTGGCGCTCGATGATTGCCAGGTGACGATCGAGGCGGATGCGGCGGGGACCGTGGTGACCATCCGATGCCGGGTGCAAACGCACGGGCGGACAGGCGTCGAAATGGAGGCGCTGACGGGTGCGACGGTCGCGGCTCTGACGCTTTATGATATGGGCAAGGCGGTGTCGCACGGCATTGTGATCGAGTCGATCCGGCTGCGGGCGAAGACGGGCGGAAAAAGCGACTACGAGGCGGCGTGATGAAAAAGTTGCACGTCCAATATTTTGCGTTGCTGCGGGAGCAGCGCGGGGTGCGTGACGAGACGCTCGAGACCGCGGCGGCGACGCCCGTTGCTCTATATGAAGAGCTCCGCGCCCGGCACGCGTTTACCCTGCCGGCCAACCGGGTGCGCGCGGCCGTGAACGACGAGTTTGTCGCGGCGGATGCGGCTCTGCGCGAAGGCGACCGGGTGGTGTTTATCCCGCCGGTGGCGGGCGGCTGAATCTATACCTTGATATATATATGTTTCGCATCAGCGCTGAACCCCTCGAGCCCGCCGCGTTGCAGCAGGTGCTGCTGGATAAATTCGCGGGAGCCTGCGTGACCTTCGAGGGCTGGGTGCGGTCGCGGAACGAGGGCCTGCCGGTGCTCTCGCTCGAATATGAAGCCTATATACCGCTGGCCGAGAAGGAGGGCGCGCGGATTTTGGCGGAGGCCCGCGGCAAATTCGACATTCTCGGCGCGGTCTGCGTTCACCGCATCGGCGTGCTGCAGATCGGCGAGGGAGCCGTTTGGGTCGGGGTTGCATCGGAGCATCGCGGGGCCGCCTTTGAGGCCTGCCGCTATATCATCGATGAGACGAAGGCCCGCGTCCCAATCTGGAAAAAAGAGTTTTATGAAGGCGGGGCGACGGCGTGGATCAACGGCGCGACCCGCGGCGACCACGCGAACGACCCCAGTCCGCCGGCCGGAGAATTCCCGCGCTGACTATATAGCGCCGGAGCCCGGGGACGCCGTCGAACCCTCGCGCGAACGTTTCGTAAAAACGCGTTTTGACGCGCAAGTGGGTGGAACCTAGGGACCTTTGACGAGGAGTCCGGGTGATTTCGGCTGGTCTCGCCCGGGGAGCGACTCTAGTGTTTTCCCATGCTGTTGCCGATTCTCACCGTCACCACTCTGGAGAAGCTGAAACAAATCCCGAACGACTTCTGGCTGAAATTGGGACTTGTGGTGGTGGCGATCATCGCGGTCGTGGTCTTCCTGCGGAAGGTGGCGAAGATGAACAAGATTGTGCTGACGGTGATTGTCGCGGTGACGTTTTCCGTCGTGGGGTTCAACTGGGTTTATGAACGCAACGAGCCGGCGTTTCTGACGCCGGTGGTGGATCGCATCGCGCCGTTCCTGCCGGCGAAGGACAGTTACTCGACGAAGCAGGCATCGAAACCCAAGGTCGGCCCGTAAGCCGGGGTTTTCGGCGACGGGGACGGATCAATCATATATCGCCGGCGTCGCGCTGGGCGCTGGAACGAGTGGCGCGACGGCGTTCGTCGCGACCGCGCGTTCCCTGACTGGACAGATCGATATATAGATCCGATATATAGCGATATATATAGCCGATTGCTAGCGCCATCTCGTTCAGGGTGGCGCGTCGTGCTGGCGCGGCCCTACACCCAGGGCCAGAATGGGACCACGAGGCCGGCGGGGAAGTGCGTGCGGTCGGCGGGTAGCTCGACGAAGCCGTCGGTGCCCACGAGCGCGGCGAAATCGCCGGAGGTGTTGGTCGGGAGCGGCGTGGCGAGTCGGGCGGCGTCCGGACCAATCGAAATTGCCACGGGTATAAAATAGGTGAGCGGCGATGGAAACATGAGTCGCCCGCCCAGCTTCACGGCCGTCGGTGCGAACGCTGAGCTGGTGGCGCCGCTCGCCGATGCGAGGGCGGGAAGTACATAGCGGTGCAGGCAGGTGAACGCCGACACGGGATTTCCGGGCAACGCGAACACCACGACTCCGCGTGGAGACCGACCGAACCAGAGTGGCTTTCCCGGCCGTTGCGCGACCACGTGGAAAATTTTTTGCACGCCTTGTTGCGCGAGCTCATCGGGTAGGAAATCGAATTTGCCCTTCGAGACACCGCCGCTCAAGAGGACGAAATCATATTCCGCGAGGACGTGCCAGAGCCGGTGCTCGATCGCTGCGCGGTCGTCCGGAAAATGAAATCGGTCGACCTGCGGGTAACCCGCGGCGAGGAGCGTGGCGCGCAGCGCGTAGTCGTTGCTGCGGCGGATCTGGTGCGCGGCGGGTTGCGCGGCGACTTCGACCAATTCGTCGCCGGTGGATATAACGGCTATTTTTGGGCACGCGCTCACGCGCAGCGTCGCGCGACCGCACGCGGCGGCGACGGCGATCTCGCGGCCAGTCAGCTTCGTGCCGCCGAGTACGAGAGGCTCGCCGGCGCGGTGGTCGGAGCCGCGCCGATGGATGGCGTGCCCTGCGGCGAGCGCGAGGCCCGCGGTGCTGATCGCAATGGTGCTATCCGCCGCCCGCGCCGTCTCTTCATACGGAACTATACAGTCCGCATTTGCCGGCACGACGGCTCCCGTCATGATCTCTATACACGTGCCCGCGCCGGGCTCGAGTTCCGAGGGCCGGGCACCGGCGGGCTGGACGGATGTAACGCGAAAATTTCCCGACTCATTTGCGGCCGCGAGGAGATCGGCGGTGCGCACCGCGTAGCCATCGAGCGTGGCGCGGTCGAACGCCGGCAGGTCGCGGTCGGCGGATATATCACCGCGGAGAATCCGTCCCTGCGCATCGGCGAGTGCGCAGTCCTCTGCCGGGAAGGTACGGAGGTTTTCGCGGACGAGGTTCTCCGCTTGTGCCGGGGTGAGCATGAAAAAACGCTAGTGCGGCGGCTGGCACTTTCCAATGCGAACTTCCACCCACGGAGATTATTCGCGTGGCGCGGCGATTACGATCCGCTGGCGCGCAGGGCATCACGGATGCCGCGGAGCAGGGTGGGGTCGGTTGCTATATTAAGCACGCCGTTCACGACAAACTGGATGCCGATGCAGAGGATGAGAAAACCCATGACCTTGGAGAGGGCGTTCATGCCATTGGCGCCGATGATTTTCACGACGCGCTCGGAGAGGCGGAGCGTGCCGTAGGCGACGAATGCGACGACGACGATGCCGAGGATGATTGCTATATAGTCGCTGAGGTGCCGCGCGAGCGAGGTGAAGCCGATCGTGACGGCGATCGAACCGGGGCCACTGAGCATCGGCATCGCGAGCGGCGAGAAGGAGACGTCGCGTTTCGCGCGCGCTGCGGCATGCGCTGCGTCGTCGGGCTCAGCGCCGCCGGGCGGCTCGAGCAGCATGCGTGACCCGATGCCGGCCACGAGCATGCCGCCGGCGATGCGGAGGCCAGGGATCGAGATGCCGAAGAAACCCATGATGAACGTCCCCCCGAGCAGGAAGCTGACGAGGATCGCCACCATATAGACACACGCCATGCGCAGCTGCTGCCGGCGCCGCTCGGGCGAATCCCCCTCCGTAATGGCGAGAAACGTCGGAGCCGATGCGAGTGGATTGATCAGCGGCAGCAGTGCGATGACCGTGCCGAGAATCAGTTCCCAGAAATGGCTGATGCCCGTCACGGTCGAGCTGCCCGCTGCAGGTGGACGGGCGATTTTTTCACCACGGATTTCATCAAGCCACGGAAGATTTCACTCGATCTTCGGAGCAGGAGAATGGCCGGCAGCCCGAATCCGCAGATCGCATTATATACTTCAACGCAATATACTCCCGGTCCGGAGCCGTGGGTGCCACTCGCGTATCCATTTTTCGAATACAGCAGTCGGGGTGGCTCACCAGGTTTCAACCGGGCCGGCGGGCACGGGGATGGCGGAGCGCTCGAGGGCGGAGGCCTCGGCGGGCGGGAGCATGAACGAGGCGACGAGCGGCTGCGGCTGAAACTTCGGCAGCAGCTCGCCG
Organism: uncultured Verrucomicrobiae bacterium; assembly: GCA_963800005.1. Classification (GTDB taxonomy): domain Bacteria; phylum Verrucomicrobiota; class Verrucomicrobiia; order Opitutales; family Opitutaceae; genus CAWCZH01. Next base: position 129,440 of record CAWCZH010000006.1, on the reverse strand, counting down.
TGCTCGTCGCAAAACGCGGCGCGCCACGCTATATACTCGGCCAGGGCGGCGTCGAAATCCGCCCGCGAGTTGATCGTGATGATGCGCTGCTTGAATGGCTTGGCTGGGCCGAAGCGGCGCGCGTACCACGGGGCCACCTTGCGAAAGAGCCGGGCGCCGTGAGCCTCGCCGTAGAATTCGCAATAGCGCTCGAAATGCGCGCGCAGCACTCGCAGGCGCTCGGTGAAGTCGGGCTCGGGCGGCAGGATGCGGGTGCGGAGATATATATCCGTGCGCCGGAAAATCCACGGATCATAGAACGCGCCGCGGCCGATGCTCACTCCGGCGCAACCCGTTTCATCAAGCATGTGCCGCGCGGCTTGGGGCGTGGTAATGTCGCCGTTGCCGATGACGGGGATCGTGCGCACGGCCTGCACGACGCGGCGGATCCCGGCGAGGTTGACGGTGCCTGCGAAGCCTTGGGCGCGCGTGCGTCCGTGGACGAAGATCGCGGCGACGCCGGCGGATTCGAGCGCGGCTGCGAGATCCGGTGCGGTGAGATTTTCGTCGTCCCAACCGAGCCGCATCTTCGCGGTGACGGGGATGCGCACGGCCTCGATCATGCCGCGGACGAGGGCCGCGGTTTTTTCGAGTTCGTTCATCATGGCGGAGCCGCCGCCGATGCTGACGACTTTTTTCACGGGGCAGCCCATGTTTATATCGACGGACTGCGCGCCGAGGTCTTCGCACATGCGGGCCGCGTCGCGCATTTCCGAGGCGACGCTGCCGAAGAGCTGGATGGCGAGCGGGCGATCCGGGGGCGACGAGGCGACGAGCTGCAGGGCGGTGCGGTTGCGCTCGAGGAGCGAGCGCGCGTTCACGAGGTCGGTGGTGGCCCAACCGAGTCCGCCGAGTTCGCGCACCGTTTCGCGCATCGGGAGGTTGGTATAGCCCGCGAGCGGTGACAGGAATAGATTGGACGAAAGCTCGTAGGGCCCGAGGCGCATGACAAGACGCACGCTGACCGCGGCGCTCCCACGGTGCAAGCCGCCGTCGAGTTTGATATAGCGGCAACGCGTGCGCCGTAGGGCGGGTCCGCGGGCGGCTGGCCTGCAGCCGGCTTCCAGAGCGCCTCAGCGGGCCGCCGAACGGAGAATCAGAGCGCCGCGATGGCGCGTTTCATGCGCTGCAGTCCTTCGACAAGAGTGACGCGGGGGCAGCCGAAGTTGAGCCGCACATGTCGGCCCTTCGGCGACGCGAAGAACGCGCCGTCGCTCAGGCCGACGCCATGTTTTTCGAAATGGGCGATGGGGTCGGGCAGTCCCAAGGCGGCGACGTTGAACCAAGCGAGATAGGTCGCCTCGATTGGTGCCTCGACAACCACGCCGGGCAGTTCCCGCGCGGTAAATTCTAGTATATAGTCGCGATGGCCGCGCAGGGTTTCGAGCAACGCGCGGCGCCAGGGCTCGCTGTCACGATAGGCGGCCTCGCAGGCGGCGAATCCGAGCGCCGTGACTTCGGCAACGATGCCAGCTGTGGCGCGCACGAATTTCGCGCGAAGCTCGGGATCGGATATAATGGCGAAGGACGTCCCGAGGCCCGGTATATTAAACGTCTTGCTCGGCGCCATGAGCGTAATGGTGCGCCGCGCGATTTCGGGCGAGAGCGTGGCGGCCGGTATATGAGGGAGGGCCGGATCGAGCACGAGATCGCCATGGATCTCGTCCGAGCAGAGCAGTATATTTCTCCGCAGGCACAGCTCGGCGAGACGCGTCAGTTCGTCGCGTCGCCAAACCCGCGCGAGTGGGTTGTGCGGGTTGCAGAGGAAAAACATGCGGGTCCGGTCCGTGACCGCCGCCTCGAGTGCCGTCCAGTCCACCACCCATTGCTGGTCCTGCAGGGTCCACGGCACCTGCACCGAGACCCGTCCGCTGTTGCGCGGTGCGCTCATGAACGGTGGATAAACGGGGGTGAGCGTCAGGATCTCGTCGCCGCGCTCGGCGAAAGCCTGCGCCGTCACGTTCAGCCCGCAGACGAGTCCGGGTAGCCAGACGAGCCACGCGGGGTCTATCGCCCAACTATATAGTCGAGCCATCGCGTCGACCACCGCAGCGACGGTGGCGGGCGTGGGACGCGCGTAGCCGAAAATCCCGGCGTCGACGCGGGCGTGCAACGCGTCAGTGATGGCTGGTGCCACGCGAAAATCCATATCGGCCACCCACATCGGCAGGACATCCCGGCCTTCATATTTCTGCCACTTCTGGGAATCGGTGCGACGGCGCTCGATCGGCGTCTCGAAATCAAAGTTCATTCGTGCCCACCGTGGCGCTGGCCGATGGACCGCGCAACTTTAAGCCGCGCCGGCGTCGGCTCACCCACGAGAAGCGGGAAGGTGCACAGTCGCTCGATCGCGGGCGCGCTCGCCTCTCTGGACATGCCAAGCGCCAAAGTTAACCGCAGGCGTTGCTCGGATGCGGTCCTCGCTGCTCCGTGAGCCGGCCGCATTATATACTTTTCGAGGCATGGCGCGGGCCGCACCCTATATTCAACTCACCTCACGCCCCGTCGCGCCCGCGGGTCCGCTGTATATACGATAAAACCCATCCGTTTACCGTCAGGTGTGTATTGACGGTGCTGCGTCCGCCGCACTCCCGTACCGCCCCCGCCGCTGACGCAGGTCCGGCTCCGCCGCCGACGCCGATTCCGGCGTGGCGCGGTGAGATCAGAGTATATCTTTATTGCGTCGGGCCGACAGCATCTGGTCGTGCTGGGCTTCCTCGACGCCTTCCATCACGAGCCGCTCGGTATTTTCGTCGTCGTTGACTTCCTGATTCGGAATCTGACGGCCGTGGTGGGCGGGCGGGTCGCTCGGATCGCGCGAAAGCGAGTCCATCGTCTCCGCGTCATCCTCCAGCAACGGCGGCAAGCCACCGCCCAGCAGCTCTGTTTCGGCTTGCTCGCGATCGTCTATCGTCGCTTCGGGGCGCCCCTCGGTGCCGGCGATTTCCTGCGCCCGCTCGGCGACCTCGCGGGTGCTGGCCTCGCCGACTCCGTGCGCATGCACCATGATCCTGCCGACCGTTTCATTTGGATTTTTGCTCATATAATTACGTATATATTGGAAACTCGATTCCCGTGACCGGCCGCGGCGCGGATCACCTCCGGCGTGCTGGATGGAGCGGGCCTGGTCGTGAACGAGGATTCAGACCCCGCGGGCTCCCGTTGGTGCCGCTAGGATCCAATCGCCGGTGATCGGACACCAGAATTCCCAAGTGGGAAAAAACGGCGCGGTGCGACGCACTCCGGCTGAGCCGTTTTGCCGCAAGCCGCTGCGTGCATGTCGCCTTTAGCAAAAGTTCATCAACGACTTGCGACCGGCGCGGACCACGGCACCGGGTCTGCATATAGGGTGGCACTGCGAAAACAGACCGCAGCCATTCTATAAAGAACAGACCAACCCATATATCATCATGAGAATCGTCCGATACTCCTATCCAGCCTACCGCAATCCGACGTCGTTTCGAAACGGTTTTGGCAGTCCTGCCTGGGCGGGCTTGGAAAACGAAATCAGTCGCCTGCTGGAAAACACGCTGGCCGACTTGGCCGCGCCGACATTTCCGGTGAGCGTATATGAAGACGCCGCGAACGTCTACGTGCGCGCCGAGCTCCCCGGCGTCAACCGGGCCGATATGTCGATTGAGCTGTTGGAAAGCCACCTCGACATCGGGGCGACGCGTAAGGTACCTGCTAAGGACGAAGAGCAGTCAGCAGAGCAGACGATCTCCTTTCGCCGGTCCATCGACCTGCCCTCGGAGGTCCAGCCGGACCAGGTCACCGCGGTATATGAAAATGGTATCCTGACCGTCACTCTCGCCAAACGCGAGGAAGCCAAGCCGAAGAAAATCGCCGTCACGGTTTCGTGATCCCGGCGCGCCCTTAATATATATACTTTAACAATCCAAAGCCCAATCCCATGTCTCTCCTTCAAAATCTCCTTCCGAGCACCCGTTCAACCGGCGATGCGTCGCCGGCGCTGCCGATCAAGCCGCGGTTCACGCTGCGGGAAACTCCTGAGTCTTACGCGTTGACCGTGTATCTTCCCGGTGTCGCCAAGGATGCCGTCGAAATTACGGCGGAAGACCAGCAGTTCCGCCTCGTGGCGCGTCGCAACTGGAATCAGCCGAAGGGCTGGAGTCCCGTTTTCGACGAGATCGACAACGCAAACTTCGAGCTGGTGTTCAACTATAGCAACGCGATCAACGCCGAGAAGATCAGTGCCGAATTGAACGACGGCGTGCTCCAAGTGACGCTGCCGAAAACCGAGGCGGTGAAGCCGCGGAAGATTGCGGTCTCCTGAGTGTTCGCATTGCGCGAGCGCAAAACGCAAATGGCCGGTGCCCCCGCGGGCGCCGGCTTTTTTTTGACGGTGTTCAGGCCACCGGCTGGATCGCCTGTGGCCGTGGTGCGGCGACTCTTGCAAAGTATATAACTGCGATCGCTTCGCCCGGCGCTGCAACCGCGGCGTGATTGCGCGCCCGGCATTCGGTGAATATCGTGTTTCGATGCCTGCGAACCAGAACTCCGACGCGCCGCGGCCCGTCCTGCTCTATGACGGAGAGTGCGGGTTGTGTCAGCGCGTTGTCTGGTTGCTGTTGCGGGCGGATCGCCGGGGGACCCTGCGCTTTGCGCCGTTGCAGGGGCAGCCCGCCCAGCAGTTTCTCGCGGCGAACGGGTTGCCGACGGAAGATTTCAGTTCGCTGGTTTTCGTGCCGGACTGGCCGCACGGAGCGGGAGGGAAATATAAATTGCGGACCGATGGCGCGATTGCCGCGGTCCGCAGCATCGGGCGCGGAGCACTGCTGATGACGATCGCGAGCTGGATTCCACGTGGCTGGCGGGACGCGCTGTATCATATTGTGGCGCGGGTGCGCTCGCGCATTTTCGGCCCGGCGCCCGAGGGGCTGTTGGACCGGCCGGGGTGGCGGCAACGGTTCGTGACCTGACGGGTTTCGTGCCAGCCGCGTCAGGAAAATAGCGAGGACGTTTTTTCCCATATACTATATAGGAATAACTTAATATATAGAAATATAGCCTTCTCGACGATGGCGCTTCAGGCGGTGGCGTCGGGTCGGCGCGGCAGCAGGGACAGGAGGATGGAGAGCGCGAGCACGCTGCCGATGACTGCGAGCGACTGCTCGGCGGAGATGCGCCACCAGTGAACAACGAGCATCTTGATGCCGATGAATATAAGAAGCGCGGCGAGTCCGAATTTCAGGAAGCGGAAAAGCTGGATGACGCCCTGCAGCGCGAAATAGAGCGAGCGGAGGCCCAGGATGGCGAATATATTGGAGGTGAGGGCGATGAACGCGTCGCTCGTGATGGAGAGCACGGCGGGGATGGAGTCGAGGGCGAGCATGATGTCGGTCGTCTCGATGACGATCAGCACGATGAACAGCGGGGTGGCACTGCGGCGGCCGAGCATGAGGGTGAAAAAGCGGCCATCGTCGTTGGCGGGGGCGACGGGGTAAAACTGGCGGAAGATGCGCACCGCGAGATTTTGCGAGGGATCGATAGCCGTCGCGGGTTTTCGCGGCCAGGCGAGACGCAGGCCGGTATATACAAGAAACCCGCCGAATATATAGAGCACCCAGTGAAACCGCGAGATGACGCTGATCCCGACGACGATGAAGAGCGTGCGGATGACGACGGCGCCGATGATGCCCCAGAAGAGCACGCGATGTTGATATTTCGCCTCCACGCCGAAGTAGGCGAAGATGAGAATGAAAACGAATATATTATCCACGCTGAGGCAGAGCTCGAGGAGGTAGCCGGAGACGAATTGCTCTGCGAGTTCGCGGCTGAGCCAGGTGGCAATGCCACCGGCGAAAAGTGCTGCGAGCCCGAACCAGACGGCGCACCAGCCGAGGGCGGCTCCGGTTTTCACCACCACATTGCCCGCCTGAAAAACGCCGAGATCCAGCGCGAGCATCGCGGCGATGAGAGCGAGAAAACCGAGCCAGCCCCAGATCGAAACCGGGTCGCTGGCGGCGGGCGGGAGGAGCATCGGCGGGAAATTCAGCAACGGTTGCCTCGCTCGCAAGCTTCGTTCGCGTCGGGCCGGGGCGCGCGAGAGCCGGGCAATACTTTGACATGCGGGCCGGCACCGGTTGATTCCGCACCTCGTGAAACCGTCGACTCTATTGCTTTTCGTCGTCTGCTTTTTTTTCCCGCTGGCCTCTGTGACCTGGGCGCAGTCGGCACCCGCGGCAACGGCCCCGGCGTCCGCCGCGCAATCACCGACGGCGGCGCAGAACACGACGGCAGCGGCGGCCGCGCAAGTATATACGAATACACATCGGGGGCCGGGATATTTGTCGCAGATGATCGATGATATTCTCGAGGAATATCATTTGCCGCACTCGGGCAACACGTTGTCCCACTGGATCACCGCGGCGGTGCTGTTGATTCTGACGCTGCTGTTGCGGCGCGTGGTCACCGGAGTGATTTTTGCGCGGCTCAAGCGGATGGCGGCGCGCACGACGACGCGTTTGGACGACCGGCTTTTCCCGGCGCTCGAGGGCCCGGTGGTCGCGTTTGTTACTGTCATCGGACTGCTGCTGGCCGTGAAGGTGTTGAAGCTGACCGAACCCCTGGAGGTCGCGGTGGACACTATGTCCACGATCGCGTTCTGCCTCGTGATTTTTTGGGCGATGCTGCGGACGCTCGATGCTTTATTGGATCACGCGCATGAGGTCGCCACCCGACACAATATGGGCGTCGCGGCATTCATGCCGTGGATAAAAAAAGCGTTGATTGCGCTCGTGGTGATCATCGGGGCACTGCTCACCGCGCGCAGTCTCGGATATGAAGTGCAGCCGTTTCTCGCGGGCCTCGGGATCGGTGGACTCGCGTTCGCGCTCGCGGCGCAAGACACGATCGCGAATCTATTTGGCTCGGTGGTCGTCGCGATCGACCAGCCCTTTATTATTGGCGAGGCGGTGAAGATCGCATCGTCCGAGGGCGTGGTCGAGGACATCGGGCTGCGATCAACGAGGCTGCGCACCCCGTCGCAGAATCTCATTATCATCCCCAACAAACTGGTGGCGGCGGAATCGATCACGAATAATTCGCGTTTCATACAGCGCCGCGCCGAGCAGGTGATCAGCTTGACTTATGATACAACGGCGGAGGCGATGGACGGGATTGTCACGGATATTCGCGCGCTGATCCTCGCCGAGGCAGAGGTGGATCCGAAATCGGTGATGGTATATTTCCGTGATTATAGTGCGTCGTCGCTGGACATCTGGGTTGTATATAACAGCAAGAGCCCGGATTTCCAGCTGCACATGCGGCTGCGCCAGCGGATCAATCTCGCGATGATGCGGGCGGTTGCGGCGCGCGGGCTGGCGTTTGCGTTTCCGACGCAGACGATGGTGCTCGATGGGCCGGTGGCGAAACAGCTGGCGGGCCAGGGTCCGGACGGGAGATCCAACGGCGAGCGGCGCAGTTCGAGCGCTTAGTTCCGCCGAACGTCCCCCCGCTGCGGCGAATTTTTTTCCTCGGCGATTGCCCCGGTGCGGGCGTCGTGCCTCCCTTCAACGATGCCTGAACAAGCCAAGGTCCGAAACGAATTGTCCGCGATGATCGCCCGCAAGGATTGGGCGGGAGTGAAAAAATTCATCGAACCGTGGCTGCCGATCGATCTGGCGCCGCAGATCGCGGACCTGCCGGTCGAGGAGCTGGCCGCGTTGTTCCGCGTGGCTTCCCGCGAGCTCGATTCGGCGACGTTCTCCTATATGCCGCTGGAGGCGCAGAAAAAGTTGCTGAAGGTTCTCACGCAGGAGCAGGCCGCCGCGCTGCTCAACGCGCTGCCCCCTGATGACCGGACGGCGTTCCTGAATGAACTGCCGCTTGACGTCGCGATGCAGCTGCTCGCGATGCTCTCGCCCGACGAACGAAAAGTCGCGCAATCGCTGCTCTCTTATCCGGAGCACAGCGTCGGCCGGATGATGACATTAGACTTCGTCGCGGTGCGCCCGGAGCTCACGGTGCGCGAGGCGCTGGACTATATACGGACACATGGCTACGACCGCGAGACGCTCAACATGGTCTATATAGTCGACGAGGAGGGGCGGCTGATCGACGACGTGCGGGTCCGCCGCTTCCTGCTGGCGCCGGTCGATGCGACGGTGCGCTCGCTGATGGATGGAAACTATACAATGCTGGCGCCGACCGACGACCGGGAGAAGGCGTTGATCTATTTCCAGAAGTCCGACCGCGTGGCGCTGCCCGTCGTGGATGACAGCCGGAAGATCATTGGGATCGTCACGGTGGATGACATGCTCGATGTCGCGGAGGAGGAGGCGACCGAGGACATCCAGAAGCTTGGTGGTACCGAGGCGCTCGACGAACCGTATACAACGATCTCGCTCGCGCGCATGGTGAAAAAGCGGGCGAGCTGGCTCGTGATTCTTTTCCTTGGCGAAATGCTGACGGCGACGGCGTTGAAATATTATGAAGGCGAGATGGCGAAGGCGATTGTGCTCTCGCTCTTCCTGCCGCTGGTGGTAAGTTCGGGTGGCAACGCCGGCTCGCAGGCGGCGACGCTCGTGATTCGAGCGCTGGCGTTGGGTGAGTTCAAGCTCGGCCAATGGTGGCGGATTATGCGCCGCGAGCTCGTGGCGGGTCTTTCTCTCGGCGTAATTCTCGGTGTGATCGGAGTGATCCGGATCTCGCTCTGGTCGTGGATCTTTCCAAATACCTATGGCGAACATTGGATGCTGGTGGCGGCGACCGTGGGCACGGCGCTGGTCGGAATCGTGATGTGGGGATCGCTCATGGGCTCGATGCTGCCCCTGATTATAAAGCGCGTGGGCTTCGATCCCGCGACTTCCAGCGCGCCGTTCATTGCGACGCTCGTGGACGTGACCGGGCTCATCATCTATTTCTCCGTCGCGCTGATGATCATGCGCGGCGTTTTGCTATAGTGTTTTCACGAAAACTTGCGGAGGCGGCTCGCTTGACGCGGCCGCGCGGCCCGCTAGAAATATAGCGCGATATATGTCTCCCTTCCGGCGTCGAATCCTGCTGGCTGGCCTGCTCCTCGGTGGAGCCGGGCTGCGCGCCGAGCTGGCCTCGACCTCGCCGTTCGTTCCACAGGGGGCCACGGGCCTGGCGGCGACCGCGGATAATCCGTTGGAGTTGCGCGGTGTAATGGCGGAGGGGCAGCAGCTGAAGTTTAGTATATTCGATCCTGCGAAAAAATCGGGGACGTGGGTGGGCCTGAACGAACCGGGGCACGACTTCGCGGTGAAGAAATATGATGAGAACAACGACACCGTGATTCTGGATTACCAGGGGCGGACGCTGAATCTCACGTTGCGCGCGGCGAAGGTGGCTTCGTCGGGCGCGGCCGTGCCGCCGATGCCGGCCGTGGGTCCCGTAGGCGCTCCGCCCGTGGCGGTCGCGCCGAATCCAGTGACCCGCAATGTCGTCGCGAATCCCACGCCCGCGACGGAGGCGGCGCGGCTCGCGGACTGGCAGGCGGAAATTCAGCGGCGGCGCGAATTGCGAGCGCAGCAGGCGGCGACGACGCCCGTCGCGACGACACCCGCTCCGTCCGCGCCGCCCCCGGCGGACGCCGCGTCGGCACCGGGCGCACCGCCCTCGGCCCGGCCGCGAGCGACGTCTCCGAACACCCGCTGAGATTGCGGGAAAAATTTTTCGTGCACGGACGGCTCACGCATATAGCGTGACCGTCCCGATGCCGCCCGAGTCGCCTCCTGTCGCTGCCGACGCTTCCTATTCGAATTGGGCGCTGGTGCGCCGGCTCTTCGGACTCGCCGCCCGTTACCGGCTCCATTGCCTCCAGATTCTCGGGCTGCAGCTCGTGCTGCTCACGATGGGAATCGCGGGGTTGAGTTTCACGGGGGTGGGCATCGACTATATACGGCACAAGGTGCAGAACGTGCCGGTTTCACCGGGCCGATTGAGTCTGGCGCTGCCAGAGTCGTGGGAGCCGTGGCGCGTGCTTGCGTTGCTGGCGAGCTTGATCCTTGGCCTCGCGCTCGCGCGGGCGGTGCTGAATTATGCGCTCGCCGTTTCCATCAACCGCCTCGTGCAGCAGAAGCTCGTAGTCGACCTGCGTGGCGAGATATATGAAAAGCTGCAGCGGCTGAGCTTTCGGTTCTTCGATCTCAACACCACCGGCTCGATCATCACGCGGGTGACGGGCGACGTGCAATCCGTGCGGATGTTCGTCGACCAGGTGATGATCCAGAGCGTGATCATGGTGATTTCGCTCACCGCCTATATGATATATATGGCGAGCCTGAGCCCGGGGCTGACGCTGGCGTGCCTCGGCACGACGCCGCTGCTCTGGCTGCTCTCGGTCTGGTTCGCGCGGCGCAGCCAGCCGGCCTATGCCTATAATCGCGTGCTGGCGGAGAACATGGTGCAGCTCCTGGCCGAAAGTATACAGGGAGCTGCGGTGACGAAGGCGTTCGGGCGCGAGCGCGAAAGCCGCGAGAAATTCGAGGCGGCGAACAATGCCGTCCTCGAGCAGCAGCGCGGCATATTCTGGCTCGTGAGTTTATTCTCGCCGACCGTCGGCTTCATCACGCGCATCAACACGATGGTGCTGCTGAGCTACGGCGGCTGGCTTGTCGTCGAGGACCGGCTGGCGCTCGGAAGCGGGCTGATCGTATTCGCCGGATTGCTCGAGCAGTTTTCCGGGCAGATCAACAATGTCACCAATATAGTAAACTCGGTGCAGCAGTCGCTGATCGGCGCGCGCCGTGTATTCGAAATCGTCGATGCTCCCGTCGAGGTGAAAAACGCGCCCAACGCGCAGCGGCGGCCGAAGCTCGTCGGCGCGGTGCAGTTCGACCACGTTTCCTTTTCATATAACGGCGCGGGTGCGGTCCTGCGGGACATAGATCTTTCCGTCCAGCCCGGGCAGTGTGTGGCGATCCTCGGGGCCACCGGCTCGGGGAAAAGCGTGCTGATGAGCCTGATCCCGCGCTTTTTCGATCCCACTTCCGGGCGGCTGCTGATCGATGGTCTCGACGTGCGCGAGCTGCACCTCGACGATTTGCGGCGCAATATTGGGCTCGTTTTCCAGGAGAGTTTCCTGTTCTCGAACACGGTCGCGTCGAATATAGCATTTGGCCATCCCGAGGCGACGCAGGCGCAGATCGAGCGGGCGGCGCGGATTGCGGCGGCGCACGACTTCATATTGCAGCTGCCGCAGGGATATGAAACGGTGCTGGGCGAGAGTGGCAACACGCTGTCCGGCGGGCAGCGCCAGCGGCTCGCGATTGCCCGGGCCGTGTTGCTGGAGCCGCCGATTTTGCTGCTGGACGACCCGACGGCGGCGATCGACAGCGAGACCGAGCATGAGATTTTCGAGGCGCTGGATCGCGCGATCGCGGGGCGCACGACCTTTATAGTGGCACACCGGCTGAGCACGCTGCGACGCGCCGACTTTATTATAGTGCTCGAGGCGGGCCGCATTGTGCAGCGCGGGACGCATGAACAGTTGATGCGCGATCCCGGACCTTATCTGCGCGTGGCGAACTTGCAGCTGGCGGACAGCCGGCAACTGAGAACGGCGACCGCGGTGGAGGAGCGCACATGAAGCCACCCACCGTGCGCGATCTCGGGCTGGTGCGGCGTGCCGCCGATGACGACGAGGAGGAGGAGCTGATCAAGCCGCTCGAGTGGGGCTTGATTCGACGGATGTTCACATACGCCGCGCCGGTGCAGCGAAAGCTGACAGCGCTCACGATCATGACGATTGTGCGTTCGGCGCAGTTGCCGGCGTTCGTCTGGGTGATGTCGCTGATCATAAACGGACCGATCGCGCACCGCGATCTGCGCGGCATCGCATATGGAGTGATCGGGTATGCGGTGCTGGGGTTGACGACGGACGGGCTTTTTCATTTCCGGCAGCGCTATGCGCTCGAGATTGGCGAGACGGTGGTGAACGGGCTGCGCGCGGATATATTCTCCAAGACGCAGCGGCAGCCGATGAGTTTTTTCCACCGGATGAAAATCGGCCGGATCATCGGCCGGGTGACGAGCGACGTGGAGTCATTGCGGCTCGGCATCCAGGATGTATTATTCGTCAGCCTCGTGCAGTTCGGGCAGATGGTGTTTTCGGCGGTGGTGATGGCGTGGTCCGACTGGCCGCTGTTTCTGGTGGTCGTCGCGATGGCCCCGATCCTATATACAATCAACCGTCACTTCCGCGTGCGGCTGAGTCATTATTCGCGGGCGGCGTCGGAGAGTTTCAGCCGCGTGACGGCGACGCTGGCGGAATCGGTGAACGGGATTCGAGTGACGCAGGGATTTGTGCGGCAGGAGACGAACGCGGGTTTATTCCGCAGCCTGTTGGCCGACCATTCGCGATATAATATAGCGCTGGCGCGAACGTCGGCGATCCTGACGCCGCTGCTCGAGTTGAACAGCCAGTTTTTCGTGGCGATCCTATTGCTGTTCGGTGGCTGGCGGGTGTTTCACCACCAGATGGGGTTGGAGCACCTGATCACGTTCTTCCTGCTGGCGAACCAATTTTTCGCGCCGTTCGCGATCATCGGGAATCAATATAACCAGGCGCTGATCGCGATGGCGGGCGCGGAGCGTGTGTTCCGGCTGATTGATACAGTGCCGGACTGGGAGGATGATCCGCGGGCGCTGCCGCTGCCGGATCCGCGGCATGGCGGCCAGCGCGCGGCGGTGGGAATGCGCGTGGAATTTCGCGATGTCAGTTTCGGCTATGAACCGGGACGGCTCGTGCTGCACGGCGTGAATTTTACGGCGGAGCCGGGCCAGGCGATCGCGCTCGTCGGACACACGGGCAGTGGCAAGAGCTCGATTATAAATCTCGCGGGAAAATTTTATCTGCCGACGGGCGGGACGTTGCTGCTCGATGGGCGCGACGTGAATTCGGTGACGAGTGAATCGCTGCACCGACAAATGGGGATGGTGCAGCAGCAGAACTTCCTATTCAGCGGGACGGTCGCGGATAATATTCGTCTCAGCAAACCGGGTGCGTCGCTCGAGGAAGTGCGTGATGCGGCGCGGCAACTCGACTGTCTGGATTTGCTCGAGGCGTTGCCGCAGGGATTGGAGACACCGGTGGGAGAGCGTGGCGCGAGTCTCTCGGTGGGGCAGCGGCAGCTCGTATGTTTTGCGCGCGCGCTGCTGGCCGATCCGCGATTGATGATTCTCGATGAGGCGACGAGTGCGATCGACGCGTTGACGGAAGCGCGACTGCAGCAGGCGCTCGTCACGTTGCTGCGCGGGCGCACGAGCTTCGTGGTGGCGCATCGGCTGAGTACAATTCGTCATGCGGATCTCGTCCTTGTGCTTGATCATGGACGCATCGTGGAGCGCGGCACGCATGACGCGCTGTTGGCGCAAGGCGGGCAATATTCTGCGTTGTATCAGCAGTTCGTGCAGATGGATGACCGCCCGCCGGAATCGCGCTCGCTCTAAATAAATGAAGATTTTCCTCGGAAAAGGGACGTTTCTCCCTCTAGAAATACATTGCTTTCAGAGGAAAGCGTTCTAAACCCGAAACTCATATGGCAAAAAAAACAGCTCGTAAACCTAACGCCGCGTTCATGAAACCGGTCACTCCCGATGCCGCCCTGGGCGCAGTCGTCGGAGCGGCCCCCCTCCCGCGCACAGAGCTCACGAAGAAGCTCTGGGCCTATATCAAAAAGAATGGTCTCCAGGACAAGAAGGTGAAAACGCAGATCAATGCTGACGATAAACTCAAGGTGGTTTTCGGCGGTAAAGCGAAGGTGAGCATGTTCGAAATGACCAAGCTCGTTTCTGGTCACGTCAAATAAGGTCCCGCTCCTTTATATTTCAAAAAGGCCGCCGCGGAATTCGCGGCGGCTTTTTTGTGCCCTGATACGGCGATGCGCCCTCTGGCGCGGGAATTTTCGCCCTAAACCCGCTATAGTAAACGCCCTGACGGAGTCGCGGGCCGGCGCAGTGGAACTATATTAGTTCCACCGGATCGGGGAGGGGCCATGCACCGCACCCCTCACCCTCAGGTCGCAGGCACGGCTTCGCCCCTGCGCCTCTATATACCCCGCGCCAGCCTCGCGCTGGCGCTCTTCGCGCTCGCCTCCGCCGATTCGCTCCCCGCGCAATCCGGCGTTGCGCCCGTCTCAAGCAATTCCGACGAGACCGTCAACCTCCCGCAATTCCAAGTGCGCGACACACGCTCGAGCGAGTACGCCGCGAACGAGGCGACCAGCACGAGCCGCATCAGCGTTCCCATCATTGATATACCACAATCCGTGGCGGTCGTGACGCGCGAGCTCATGAACGACACGGGCGGCTTCCGCATGCTCGACACGGCGAAATATGTCACGCCGATCATGGAGAGCTCGCTCGGGTACGGCGGCGATCGCTACACGCTGCGCGGCTTCCAGATCAGCCAGCGTTTCGTCGATGGTGTGAATGTGTCCGGGCAGGACGGATATAATATGACGTCGGACACGACGAACATCGAGCGCCTCGAGATTATCAAGGGCCCCAACGCGATCCTCGTTCCCGGCGGCAGCCCGGGCGGCATCGTGAACCAGATCACGAAATCCCCGCGGATGAACGACTTTGCTGTATTAAGTTATGAATATAAGGAATACCTCAACAACGAGGGCAGCATCGACGTGAACCGCGTGTTCGGCGCGGGCGGAAACGATGCGGCGCGCCTGGTGGTTTCCGGCTGGGACCAGAACCAGGGATATTATAACAACCAGTTCCGGCGCGGCTGGCTCGTGGCGCCTTCCTATACACATCTCCTCGATCGCAACAACGACCAGATCATGATCAAGCTGGAGACGTTGTATAATGACGAGGGCCAGGGCTACGGCACCGTGCTGGATCCCTCGGTCGGCACGAATGGCACCGCCCGCATCGCGCCCTATATACCGCGGGACTGGTCCTGGGGCGAGCGCGAGGCGCATCGCCGCCGCTGGGAGACGCGGCTGCTGAGCGAGCTCGACCTGCACCTCGGCGACGTTTCGTCGCGCCTCTGGTTGATGGTTGACCACGCGACCCGCAACGACCGCGGGGTGCCCGCCGGCACTCCTGTCGCGGGCACCCAAGGTTCATATAACCCGCTGACGGGCATCTGGACGCCGTTCGTGAGCTATACGTGGAACGCCGCGACGCGGACCGCCACGGCCACGCCACTCGTGCCGTCGATGAATGAAACCTATATCCGTTCCGGCCAGGCGAACCTGCTCAAGTTCGACGAGGCTCATTTCAAGAACGACTACGCCTATACATTCCAGCCGATCACGGGTGCGACGAGCACGACGATCGCTGGGGTCAGCGCGAACTTTCAACGGCTCTCGTGGAAGAACCTGACCGCGACGAATATCCCCGTGGACTTCAACAATCTCGCGGCCACGGAGTTCTACAATCCAGCGTCGACCGTATATACATTGAACAAGGACAAGGCGGCAGACGAGATCGACGGGCAGATCTTCGGCTATGAGCGCCTGACGTTTTTCGACAATCGCGTGATTCTCGCCGGTGGGCTCTCGCAATTCTATGGCGTGCTCACGCGGCTCGACAGCGGCAACCTGCCGCTCACGAACGCGGCGCCAAATTTTTACCCCTATACGCTCACGGGCGCCTCGACGGACCTGAACTCGGGCGTGATCTATAAACCGCTGAAGACCGTCTCGGTCTTCGTGGGTTATAATCGCGTCGGCGGCGTGCTGCCCTCGAGCATCACGGCAGGCGAAAACCCGAAGAACTTCCTCGTGCAGCAGGGCGACCAGCTTGAGGGCGGCGTCAAGACGTCGTTTCTCCAGGGCCGCTTGAACGTCTCGTTCTCGTTATATAAAATCACGCAGAACAACTTCGGCGTGGCCAATGCCGCGTTCATCACGGATCCGACGCAGCCGCAGTTTCTCTATTATGATTTCACCTCGAAGGGCGGTGAGATCGAATTCAACACGCTGCTGACTCCGAACCTGGAGTTTATTGGCAACTATACTCATCTGCGGATGCGGAGCAGCTATGGTGTGCCCTACCGGATGGTGCCGGACAACGAGGGTGCGGCGTTTCTGAAATATACTTTCCGTCAAGGCGTGGCGAAAGGCTTCAATGCCAGCGTCGGCGTGGATTATATGGGGCGCGCCGCGGGCGACCAGGCGGCCGGCGTGACCGTTGCGAGCACGCCGGGGAACTTGATTCCAAACCAGCCGAGCTTCTATGTGGCGCAGCGGACGCTGCTCCAGGTCGGCGTCGGGTTCGAGCAGCCGAGGTGGACCATTCGCGCGCTCGTCGACAACGCTACCAACCACAACTATATTCAAACGGCGGGTTCGCGGACGTCGCTGCTGCCGGGGCTGCCCCGAACCTATACTGGCGAGTTCACCTATAAATTCTAATTGATATAGGAACCGGGACCGACGCGTTCCCCTGATGGCGGGGAACGCGTTTTATTTTTCGAGGGCGGCGGCGATCTGCTTGCAGGAGGTTTTGAGAATCTGCAGCCGCGCGTGCCGTTTATTATTCGAGGGCACGAGATGCCACGGGGCGCGGGCGGAGTGCGTCAGCGACAGCATGTCGCCGACGGCGATCTCGTAGCTGCGCCATTTGCGGCGATTGCGCCAATCCTCGGCGTTGATCTTATGTTGTTTATAGTCGGTGTCCGCACGGTCGCGAAACCGGCGGAGTTGCTCTTCCTTGCTGATCTGCAGCCAGAATTTTAGGACAATGATTCCGTGGTCAGTGAGCTGGGCCTCGAAATCGTTCAGCTCCGAAAAAGCGCGGCGCCACTCCTCGTCGCGCGCGAAGCCCTCGAGGCGTTCCACGAGGACGCGGCCGTACCAGGAGCGATCATATATAGTCGCCATTCCCGCGCGCGGAATATGCCGCCAGAAACGCCAGAGATAATGATGCGCTTTTTCTTCGTCGGTCGGTTTCGAGATGGGAATGACGCGGCAGTCGCGCGCGTCCATCGCGCTGGTGAGGCGCCGGATCGCCCCGCCCTTGCCGGCGGCGTCCCAGCCCTCGAAGACCCAGACGATGGAGCGGCCCTGGGCCGAGGCGGCGCGGACGGCGCGGTTGAGGCGGCCGAGCCATTTGTCGCGTTTCGCTTCATACATCTCCGCGGTAAGCTGCTGGTCGAGCGGCAGAGTGAGGAGGCGGCGGAGGCCGGCGGCGCGGAGCGGTGCGACGCGGCGTGGAGCGGTGGGTGGCGCGGCGGGGCGGTGCGACCGCTGGTGCACACGGAAACGTGCGAGCAGATAATCAGCGACGGCGAGGTTGCGGGCGCGCGGATCGGCGGCGGGGATGCAGTGCCAGACGGCGCCGGGCTTGTGCGTGGCGCGGCGCAAGCGTTCGCCGAGGCGCGCGAAGTGTTCATATTCGCGGTGGTGTTTCCAGTCCTCGGCGGTCACGCGCCACGCGGTATCGGGGTCGGCTTCGAGCGCGCGCAGTCGCGTGCGTTGCGCCTCCTTCTCGAGTTGCAGCCAGATCTTCACGATGAGGGCGCCGTCGGCAGCGAGAAGATTTTCGAAGTGCGCGAAACGGCGCAGCTTGCGATCGAAATCGGCGAGGTCGGCGGCGTTGCGCGGATCTTCGCGCAGCGCCTCGGAGTACCACGACCCTGCATATATCGCCATGCGGCCCCGGGGCGGCAGGCAGCGCCAGTAGCGCCACATCGGCGGGCGTTCGCGTTCCTCGTCGGTGGGGACTTGAAACGCAAACGTCTCCACGCCGCGCGGGTCGAGCCAGCCGTTGAGTATATTGACGACATCCCCCTTGCCGGATGCCTCCTCGCCGGCGATGACGAGCAGCACGGGAAAATCCGCATGCTGCAGGGCGACCTGCATTTGCACGAGCGCGGCGCGCAGGTCGGGCAGGCGGACTTCATATTCTCGCTTCCCGAGCCGCGGGCTGTTGATCGATTTCGCCATGCCACAAAAGAAGTGGCGCCGGCCGAATGCCTTGTCCAGCCGCGGAGTGTGACACTGGCAATTCGCTTGGCGCCCGGTCGCGTGGGACGCACCGTTGCGGGTTCATGACGCCGCCGGCCCGAGATGTTGCTGTCCCGCGCCGCCACGTGCGGCCCGTGCTGATGCTCCTTCTCGCCACGGCGTGCTGGGGCCTGAGCTTCCCGATCACCAAGGCGCTGGCGCTGATTCACCTCCGGTTGGCGCCGGGATCAGGCACGTGGTTCCTGGCCTTTGGGGCGCTCGCGCCGCGCTTCGTGCTGGGAAGTATATATCTGCTGGCCTGGCAGGCGCGCGGAGGCTGGGGCGTGACTCGCGCGGAACTGAAGCAGGGATGTATTATCGGGCTCTTCGCGGGTGTCGGTATGCTCTGGCAGACGGATGGCCTGCAATTCACTTCGGCATCGACGTCTGCGTTTCTCACGCAGTTTTATGCCATCCTGATCCCAGTATATAGCGCGACACGGCTCCGGCGCAATCCCGGTGGCCGGGTTTGGTTGAGCTGCGCGCTCGTGCTCGTGGGAGTGGCGGTGCTGGGCCACTTCAATCTGCGCACGTTTTCGATCGGCCGCGGCGAGGCGGAGACGTTGCTCTGCTCGGTATTTTTCATGGGCCAGATTCTCTGGCTGGGCAAAAGCGAGTTCGCGGCGAACCGGCCGGGGAAAATCACGCTCGTGACGTTCGTCACGCAAGGCGTCGCGTTCGCGATTTTGGAAATTCTCACCGCGCCCTCGCGACACGCGCTGGTGGCGCCTTGGACCTCGGTTCCGTGGCTCGGGCTGACGGCGGTCCTCACGCTGGTCTGCACGGTGGGAGCGTACGGTTTGATGAATGCGTGGCAGCCGAAAATATCTGCGACTGAGGCGGGGCTGATCTATTGTGCCGAGCCGATCTTCAGCTCGGTGCTCGCATTGTTCCTCCCCGCGTGGATCGCTGCCTGGGCTGGGATTGGCTACGCAAATGAGACCGCGACATCCTCGCTGCTTCTCGGCGGCACACTCGTCACGGTGGCCAATATCCTCCTGCAACTCCGCCCCCCGCGCCACGAGGCAGTCTGATCGTATAATATATACATATATGCGGAATTGATTACGTGATCTCTTCGTGCCATTTGTTAACCACGGATTTCATCAATCCGTCGCGGATTACACCAGACCAACGAGTCCAAGCTCTGGGATTTTTGTAATCCGAGCCGGTTTGATGTAGTCCGTGGTAAGAGAAACGGTGCAAATGCCCAAGAATATTAGATATATATACATATATTGATATATACTATATAAATACGGTTTCCTGGATCAGACACGGCGCGAGGCGCGGATTGAGATCACGGCCCGCACCGTGACCGCGGTGAGGACGACGATGCCACCGAGCAGCGCGCGGCCGGAAGGTCGTTCGCCGAGCGCGAGCAGGACCCAGACGGGATTGAGGATCGGCTCGATCACGGGAATCAGCACGGCTTCGAGCGCGGTCACATGGCGGATCGCGCGGGAATAGAGCCAATAGGAAACGCCCAGCTGCACGCCGCCGAGCAGGGCCAGCGCGATCCAGCCCTCGCGCGGCAGCGGCCCGGCGCGCACGATCCACGCGAACCCGATGGCGAATGCGAGGGCGTTGCCGAGTATGATCGACTCGACCGGTGAGCCGTCCTTCTGGCGGCGGAGAGCGAGAGTCATGGCGGCGAACCCGACGCCGCTCAGCGCGGCGAGTATATTGCCGAGCGTGTGTGAGAACTGCAGGCCATCGGCGAAGAACAGGCCCATGCCTCCGAGCACGACGACGATCGTGGCCCAGTCGAGGCGCGTGGCGCGTTCGCCGAGGAGCCACGCGCCGAGCAGCGCGACCCAGACCGGCGCAGTATATTGCAGCAGGATCGCGTTCGCGGCGGTCGTGAGTTTCGTCGCCGCGCAAAACAAAACGGTGCACGCGGCATACGCGATGGCGCCCGTGACCTGGGCGGCTGAGAAGGTGAATTTAAGCCGGCGGTTCGTCGCGAGCAGGAATGCCGCGGCGATCGCCCCACGACCGCCCGCGACTGCGAGCGGTGGCCAGGCGACGGATTTAATGAGCAGGCCCCCCAGGCTCCAGCAGAGCGCCGCGCAGAGCAGCCATAATATAGCGCGGGTGTGCCGGGAAGAGTTCAGCCGGAACTGTCTGCGGCAAACCGGCGGCGGGCGCACGCGAAAATCACGGCGGGAAAACTTCGCCGCGGGTCGACTCTGCAATAAACTGCGCTCTGTTGCGGGACGTCGGGCGCGGCCCGCGTCTCATTCCATGCCCTCGTTCCAATTTCTCCGACAAATGATTTTCGATGGCCGGGGCGCGCCGGCCCGGTCGCGCTTCCGACCGCACCCGCAGGAATGGCGTGACAGCGAAATCACGGGGAGTTGCCTCGGGCATTCGACCGTCCTGCTGAATTTTCTCGGCGCGTGGGTGCTGACGGACCCGGTGTTCTCGACGCGTGTCGGGCCCGGGATCCCGCCGTTTATATTGGGACCGAAGCGTTATCTTCGGCCGGCGATATCGAGCCGGCAAATGCCGGAGCCTGCGGTGATTCTCCTGAGCCACGGACATTTCGATCACCTCGACCGCTGGAGCTTGCGGAAATTTCCGCGGCACATCCCGGTGGTGACCGCCCCCGGCACCGGTGATCTGCTGCGGCGGTTCCGGCACGTGCATGAACTCTCATGGAACGACAGCGTGACGATCACCACGGCCGCCGGTCCCCTGAAGATCACCGCGCTGCAGGTGCGGCACTGGGGCCGGCGGATGCTGCGGGACACGCATCGCGGATATAATGGCTATATACTCGAGCGTGAAGGCCGCGCGGTCGTGTTCGCCGGCGACACTGCATATACCTCCGGCTTCGAGGCGCTGCGGCATCGGCCGATCCGCGTCGATTTGATGATCATGCCGATCGGCGCGTATGATCCCTGGATCGGGTCGCATTGCAGTCCGGAGCAGGCGGTGGCAATGGCGGACCAGGCAGGCGCGCGGTATTTCGTCCCGGTGCACCACGAGACCTTCCGACTGAGTCGGGAGGCGATGACGGAGCCGGCAATGCGATTGCGCGCGACGCTCGCGTCGCAGCCCGAGCGATTGCTGGCGGTGCACGTGGGCGAAACGTTTCGCGTGCCGACTCCAACCGATCCGCGTGGGTCGGCGTCGCTTGAGAGGCATGACGCGCCGCGGCCGCGTCGGCGCGAACGGGCAGACGAGAGGCGTTGAGTTCGGCGGTTGCACGTCCGCAAGCGGACTCGCCTTCGTGAGAAATTTCTGAACCGTGGAGGCAGCCCCGAACCCCTGTCGGTTGCTGCCCTATGTTAAAATTCCGCCTTCATTGTCTCGTCGCCGCCGTGGTGGCATTCGTTCTGGCAAATGTCCGCGCGCAGACGGCGCCAACGCTGGCGGCCACGGTGACGCTGCATCCCGAGCGGACGGGCCCGGTGATCAACCGCAATATATATGGCCAGTTCGCCGAGCACCTGGGCCGCGGGATATATGAAGGAATCTGGGTGGGCGAGGATTCGCCGATCCCGAACACGCGCGGCATTCGCAATGACACGATCGCGGCGCTGAAGGCGTTGCGCGTTCCGGTGCTGCGCTGGCCGGGTGGGTGCTTCGCGGATGAATATCATTGGCGCGACGGCATCGGACCGAAGGAAAAGCGGCCCTCTATGATCAACACGCACTGGGGTGGTGTGGTGGAAAACAATCATTTCGGAACGCACGAGTTCCTCGACCTGTGTGAGATCATCGGAGCCGAACCTTATATCACGGGCAATCTCGGCAGCGGGACTCCGCAGGAAATGATGGAGTGGGTGGAATATATGACGTCCCCCGCCGACTCGCCGCTGGCCAACCTGCGGCGCGCGAACGGCCGCGACCAGCCGTGGGCCGTTCATTATTTTGCAGTAGGAAACGAGAGCTGGGGCTGCGGCGGCAACATGCGGCCGGAATATTATGCGGACGAGTTTCGCCGCTATAATACATTCGTGAAGAACTACCCCGGCAATCGCATCTCCCGGATCGCGTGCGGGCCGAACGAGGCGAATTATGATTGGACCGAGGTGTTGATGAAAAATGCGGCCCGCCAGATGAACGGGCTGGCACTGCATTACTATACGCTTCCGACCGGCAACTGGACGAAGAAGGGCGCAGCCACCGGTTTCGGCGAGGACCAGTGGTTTGCGACGATGCAGGCCACGCTGAAGATGGATGAGCTTATATCAAAGCACAGCGCGATCATGGACCACTACGATGCGGCGCGGAAGGTCGGGCTCGTGGTCGACGAGTGGGGCACGTGGTACGACGCGACGGCGGGCAGTCCGGCGGGATTTCTCGAGCAGCAGAACTCGCTGCGGGATGCCATCGTCGCCGCGGTTAACCTTCATATATTCCAAGCGCATGCCGAGCGCGTGACGATGGCGAACATCGCGCAGATGGTGAACGTGCTGCAGGCCATGATTCTCACCGACCACGAGAAACTCGTGCTCACGCCTACTTATCACGCGTTCGAAATGCTGAAGGTCCACCAGGGCGCCACGGCGCTGCCGCTCGAGCTGAAATCCCCGATGTATACTTTCGGAGGCCACGACATCCCGGCGTGCAGCGCCTCCGCGTCGCGGGATCCGCAGGGCGTCGTTCATATATCGTTGGTGAACACGAGCCCGGCCAGCGAGGTCGCGATCACCTGTTCATTGCGCGGCGTCGCGGCCACACATTGCACCGGCCGGGTGCTCACGTCGGCCGCCATGGACGCCCATAATACATTCGCTGATCCGCATGCGGTGGAGCCGGCGGCCTTCAGGGGCGCGTCAATCGGTGCGGGCACACTTCGCGTGACGCTGCCCGCCAAGTCAGTCGTGGTTCTCGAGCTGAATTGATATAGTGATAGATCGAGAACGAAGCCGCGCGTCACCTCGCGCGGGCTTCCGGTGATTCAATAGCCGCCGCGAATCTGCGCGGCCACGTGGTCCGCGTAGAATTTTTTCAGCTTCGCGTGCAGGTCCGCTCCGAGGGGCGGGAGATCGGACGCGCGGGCGTTGGAGCGGGCCTGCTCGGGATTTTTCGCGCCGGGAATAATCACGCTGACCGCGGGAAAATCCAGGCACCAACGCAGCGCGAAATCCGCGAGAGTCTCACCGGCCGGCACGAACGCTTTCAGCTCATCGGCCAGCTCGACGCCTTTCTCAAACGGGAGACCCGCGAACGTCTCGCCGACATTGAAGCGTTGTCCGTCGCGATTGAAATTCCGGTGATCGTTGCCGGGGAAGGTAGTCGTTTTCGTCATTTTTCCGCCGAGCAAACCGCTTGCGAGCGGCAGCCGCACGAGCAGCGCGACTTTCCGCCGCTCGGCTTCGGCGAACAGCGTGTCGATCGGCTTCTGTCGGAAGATATTAAATATGATCTGCAGTGCGGCGAGCCCCTCCTGCTTGAGGCAGAGCAACGCCTCGTCCATCGTCTCGACGCTCGCACCAAAATCACGGATTTTTCCCTCGCGCTTCAATTCGCGCAGCGCGTCGAAAACTTCGCCGCGCGCCAAAATCTCCGGCGGCACGCAATGGAGCTGCGTGAGATCGAGGATCTCGACGCCGAGTCGCTGAAGGGAAGCCTCGGTGTGCTCGCGGATTGCGGCGCGGGTAAAATTGTCCGGCCATCCCGGCGGGCTGAAACGGCCGAGCTTGGTCGCTATATACATCGGCGCACGCGTCTCGGCGAGAAACTTGCCAATGAGGCGCTCGGCGCGGCCGTTGCCGTAGACGTCGGCTGTATCCAAAAAGTCGATACCGGCTTCCCGGGCCGCAGCCAATGTCGCGAGGGCGGTCTCGTCGGTGACGTTGCCCCAGCCGGCGCCGAGTTGCCACGTGCCGAGTCCCACTTCGCCGACCTGCCGTCCTGTCGCTCCAAACGTTCTTTTCTTCATGAGATTGCGAACCTGCGCCAGCTTCGCTGAGAGGCAAGCGTGTGGGCAAATTTGAGTAGACGCCCGCGGCGCGGCGCGGGCGTCCAACCGGGAAATCAGGCGGCGGGGTCGAGGACGACTTTTATACAGTTGTCCTCTTTATTCGCGAACGTCGCATATGCCTCCGGCGCGCGGCTGAGGGGAACGCGATGCGTGATGATTTCCGATGGATCGATTTTTTTGTCTTCGATCAGCTTCAGCAGCGGCTTCAGGTAACGCTGCATGTGCGTCTGGCCGCCCTTTATAGTCACACCCTTTCCGAACACGGCGCCGAACGGGACCTTGTCGATGAAGCCTGCATATACGCCGGGCACAGACAGCACGCCGCCCGTGGCCACGGCCATCATGGCCTGGCGAAGTGCGGCGGGCCGGTCGTTCTCGAGCCGGAGCGTCTGCTTGACGTCGTCATACGTTGAGCCGTGTGCCTCCATACCCACCGCATCGATGACGGCGTCGGGACCGCGCCCGCCGGTCATGGCCTTGAGTCGCTCGAGGACGTCCTCGTGTTCCAGGTTGATGGTAATGGCGCCGGCCTGCTCGGCGAGGCGGAGGCGCTCGGGCTCGAGATCGATCGCGTACACCTTGGCGGCGCCAAGTATATAGGCGCTGCGGATCGCAAATTGACCGACGGGGCCGCAGCCCCAGACGGCGACGGTGGAGCGGCCGGCCTCGATCATACAATTCTCCGCGGCCTGGTAGCCGGTCGGATATATATCCGAGAGAAACAGCACCTGGTCATCGCGGAGATCGCTCTCGATCTTGATCGGGCCGACGTCGGCATAGGGCACGCGAACATATTGCGCCTGCCCGCCGGCGTAGCCGCCCATCATATGTGAATAACCATAAAGGGCGGCCCCGCCATGGCCGTACATTTTTTCCATCAGCCACGGGTCAGGATTGCTGTTCTCGCAGCCGGACCATTGCTGCGTCTGGCAATGGCGGCAGCCGCCGCACGCGATGACGAATGGGACGACGACGCGGTCGCCGACCTGGCGGTTTTTCACGCCCGAACCGACCTCGACGATTTCACCCATGAACTCGTGCCCGAGGATGTCGCCTTTCTCCATCGTGGGCACGTACCCGTCATAGAGATGCAGGTCGGAGCCGCAGATCGCGGTCGCGGTGACTTTTATTATACAGTCGCGCGGGTTGAGGAGCTTTGGGTCGGGTACGTCCTGAACCTCCATCTTGCGTTTTCCCATCCAGCAAACGGCCTTCATGATTTTTTCTCCAGTTTTGAGCGTTGCGGTTCACCGACGGACTGCCCGTCGATCGTGGGAATCTCGCCTGTTTCCATGAGCGCCTTGAAACGTCGGAGTGTGAGGTCGACCTGACGCGCGGGATCCTCGCCAAAGAGCTTGGTGAAGAACGCCCCGATTTTGCCACCGGGAGAATCATATTCCAGCTGCACGGTGACCTCGGTGGCATCGCCGCCCGGTGCGGGTTCGAAGCGCACCGTGCCGGCGTTCGCCACGGATGCGCCCTCGCGCGTGCGCCACGCGATCAACTGGTCCGGCTCGTCATTAATGATCAATGAATCCCATTCGACCGGATCGTGGCCGGCGGGCGCGCTGACGATCCAATGTGACTCGGTCGGAGAATTTTCGGTGATCGTCACGGGATGCTTGATCACGCGCGTCAGGTTTTCGAGCCGGCGCCAGAAAGTATATAGCTCCGTCGCGGGCTTGAGAACGGTGACAGCGCGGACGACCTTGACGCCGGTGTTTCCGGGGACGGTGATTTTGCTGTCGGCGCGGGAGCCGGCGCGCGGGGCGGGAGAGGCGGACGGTTCGCGCTCGATGGTCGAGACGCGACGGGAAGTGGCGGATGAGGATGCCATATATTACTGGGGGTTGATCAGCTGCGGGGCAGGCGGAGGTTTTTCCTACAGTTGCCGGCGCGGCGATCAGGTTCCCCGGTTCAGCGCGGCCGCGCATCCGAATCGACCGAGAGTATACAGGTGCACGGCGAAGCAGCGGGCGCGGTCCGGCGTCGTCCAAAACCTCGCCGGTCCGCCAAGTATATAGTGATACGGCGGTTCTGGTCCCGGAGGTGGCCGGCACTTTCGGGCTGGATGATCGCCCCAGCTATATACTGGCGGGATAACGGGGCGGATGGCAGTGCGCGGGTGGCGGGCGGTTCGTTATCAGCAACTTTCGCTCTCCGGCGGGTCCGCCAGCGGGCGACACTCGCGCGGCCGAGCTGCTCCCCAGCGGATGCGCGAACCGGGAAGTTAGGTGCGGGCGGTGGCATATATCACAGCGCCGCCGCGATGGAGTCGGGCCGAACACGTTGCTATATCGGTGTATATTGAGGCAACCGCAGCCGTCCGTCTGCGGTGGGTTTTTCGACGGGAGCGAAAAGCTGGCCGCAACCGCGGCTCCGCTGTGCTTATTCCGCTTGGGGCTGGCTTGTGTTTCGCCCTGGCACGACCAGCATGGTTTGATGGCGCGTCGTGATCTGAGTGCACAAGAGCAGGCATTGGAGCGGTTACCCAAAGCGGCGCTCAACCGCGAGAGCATGCGCGAGGCGCTTGGGTTCGCGCGCTATGTCCGCCCGTATCGGCGGCGATTTTTCGTGGGGCTGGCCAGCTTGTCCATCAGTGCCTCGTGCGGACTCGCGTTCCCACTGCTCGCGGGAACCCTGATCGATGCGGCGCTCCGGCCCGGGCTCGCCAAGCTACCGGGCATCGGGGTCGTTACGCTCAACGAAGTCGCCCTAATCCTTGTGGCGGCGGTCGCGATTCAGGCGACGGGCTCGTTCAACAGCGCTTTATCGTTCAATCGCGTCGGCCAGAGCGCGCTCGCGGATCTGCGACGCGAATGCTACGAGCGGCTGATCTCCCTGCCCATGACGTTCTTCGGGCAGCGGCGTGTGGGCGAGCTGACGAGCCGGGTGTCGACGGACGTCGCGCAAATCGAGGGAGCGCTGATTGACGCGTTGCCGCAGCTGTGTCGGCAGGCCGTGTTTTTGACGGGGGGATTGACGCTGATTGCAATCACGTCGCTGCGGTTGACGGCGGTGATGTTGGGGACGCTGCCGATCCTCATTGCCGCGGCGGTTTTTTTCGGGCGGAAGCTGCGCGGATATGCGCGGCAGACGCAGGACCAGCTGGCGGCGACGAATACAATTGTGGAGGAGACGCTGCAGGCGATCGCGAGCGTGAAGGCGTTTGCGAATGAGGCTTTCGAATTGCAGCGGTACCAAACCGCGAACGCGCGGGTGCTCGCGGCGGCTTTGGGCGCGGCGCGGTGGCGGGCGGTCTTCGTGGCATTCTTCATCGTGGCGCTGTTTGGCGGCATTGTGATCGTGCTGTGGTTCGGAGCCGGCCTGATGCAGAGCGGAGCGATCACAGCGGGGGAACTGACGCGTTTCGTGCTATATACAACGTTCGTTGCCGGTGCGATGGGGCAGGCGGCGGAACTCTTCAGCCAGATTCAGAAAACGGTGGGTGCCACGCAGCGCGTGCGCGAGTTGCTGCGGGAGCCGGTCGAGTCCGGCAGCGAGGTGTCGATCGAAGGCGCGACGCGCTATATCGATGGGGCCGCAAAGTATATAGCGCCGGAGGCGGTGAGCCCGGGGCGGTTGCGGGGCGAAGTTGCGTTTCAGGCGGTGGACTTCCGGTATCCCGCGCGCCCGGAGTTGCCGGTGTTGCGTCAGCTCTCGCTCGAGGCGAGACCGGGCGAACGCATCGCGCTGGTGGGTCCGAGTGGTGCCGGCAAGTCGACCATCACTGCGTTGCTCCTGCGCTTTTATGATCCGGAATCCGGCGTGATTCGGATCGATGGGCGCGATGCGCGGGAATATCCGTTGCGGTGGCTGCGCGGCCAGATGGCGATCGTGCCGCAGGACGTGCTGCTGTTCGGCGGCACGATCGGCGAGAATATACAGTACGGCCGGCCCGGCGCGGACGCGGCGGCGATCCGCGAGGCGGCGCGGCTCGCCAATGCCGACGAGTTTATCCGCGGGTTTCCCGAGGGATATGAGACGGTGGTCGGCGACCGCGGCATCAAACTTTCCGGCGGCCAGCGCCAACGCGTGGCCATTGCGCGTGCGATCCTGAAGAACCCGGCGATCCTGATTCTGGATGAGGCGACGAGTTCGCTCGACAGCGAGAGCGAACGGCTGGTGCAAACCGCCCTCGACCGACTGATGCAAAATCGCACGACTTTCATCGTGGCGCATCGGCTCGCGACGATTCGCAACGCGGACCGGATCGCGGTGATCGAGGCGGGACGCGTGGTCGAATTTGGTACGCACGACGAACTGTCGGCGAGGCCGGATGGCCTGTATCGCCGGTTGAGCGCGCTGCAGTTCGGAGGCAATCCGGATGAAACCGTAGCGTCCGAGGCCGGGGTTTCAGCGCCGATATAAGTTTTATAATCGCATGTGCCAGACGCGGCGCGCCGGTGGTGTCGGCGCAGCCGGATTGCCTTGGCCGCAGATTTGTTTCCAGTGGCCGCGATGAATGACACGGGCGGAATCAGCCGGGCCGACGCCGGGACGCTGGAAAATGGCGAGGCCGTTTCGTTATATACTTTGGAAAACGGCCGGGGCATGACGTGCCGCGTGCTCACCTATGGGGGGATTATCAAGGAATGCCACGTGCCGGATCGCGCGGGTGCTTCCGGTGACGTCGTGCTTGGGTACGACCATGTGCGCCAATATGAAGCGGGCACCGCGTTCTTCGGCGCGTTGGTCGGGCGGGTGGCGAATCGGATTGCGCGCGGGAAGTTCGAACTCGGCGGCAGACAATATAGCGTCGCGACCAATGATGGCTCGCACGCGCTGCACGGCGGCCGGCGCGGATTTGATAAAGCGGTGTGGCAGGCCAGCCCGGCCGGAAACTCCGAGGGCCCCGGTTTGCGCCTACGCCACCAGAGTCCCGATGGAGACGAGGGTTTTCCGGGGAACGTGGACGTGGTGGTGACGTATATGATGACAGCGGACAACACGCTCCGCATCATATATGAAGCGCGCACGGATCACGACACGCCGCTGAACCTGACCAATCATTCCTATTTCAACCTCTCCGGCCGCGGGTTGATTCTGGACCACGAGCTGCAGTTGAACGCGGAGTTATATACACCGGTGGACGACACGCTGATCCCCACGGGCGAGATTGCGCCGGTGCGCGGGACGCCGATGGATTTCACGGCAGCGAAGCGGATCGGCCGCGACTTGGGCGAATTGACGAATCAGCCGCAGGGCTATGATCACAATTTCGTGCTCGCGGCCCCCCAGGCGGGGCAGGCCGTCCGGTGGGCCGCGCAGGTGTTCGATCCGGTTTCCGGGCGGAGGCTCGAGGTGTGGACCGACCAACCGGGCGTCCAATTCTATAGCGGAAATTTTCTCGATGGAAAAAGCGCGGGCAAGAACGGCCAGCGTTATCCGCAGTACTCCGGCTTTTGTTTGGAGACACAGCACTTTCCGGATGCCGTCAATCAGCCGCAATTTCCATCGATTATACTCCGGGCGGGCGCTACGTTTCGCAGCATGACCGAGTTTCGTTTCTCAGCGTGACGCCGGCACGCGTCCAACGCCGCGTCCGGTCGAAGCGCGCTCCGACGCAAGTGTCGGTTTCCGCGGCGTGGCGTTTTAATCGCGAGGTCCTCCTTGGAGAATGCGGCGCGCTTCTCGTCGCGAACGCCGCGGCCACGGGTGCCGGGAAATATACAACGCAGCCCGGGGTGATTTCCGGCGTGGCCGTCGCCGGCACTCTGGTCGGCGGCGCGGTGTTCTGGCTGGCCGCCCGCATATATGATCGGCGCGCGGAGCACCGGCTGGCCGCGCGCCAGGTGGCGGCGGATATCGGGTATTTCACCCCGGCCGCGATCGTGCTCGGCCTCCTGGTATATGATCCGTCAATTTATCTCACCTCCCGCTACTTCCTGGTGAAGGGGGAGGCGGTGACAGCGTCGGTGCTGCTGGGACAGGTGATCGCGTTTGGCTTGTTCCTGCTGTGCCTGAATATATATCGCGTGGTCCTGCGGCGGCTCACTGGCGTATTGCTATAGTGCGGTCGAGAGGTGAGGTGCCGCGGGCAGGCGGCTGCGGGCCTCGACCTCAGCGAGCACGAGCCGCACCGCGTTTTCCTGCTCGGCGGGATCCAGATTATAAGCTGCGAGGCGCTCGCGATAATCGTCGAGCTTGGAGAAAAATCGCAGCAAGTCCTCGCGCGTGGGATTCTCGGAAAAATCCCCGAGCTCGCCGTCGCGCAGAAAAAACGCGTTGTGGGTTTGCTCGAACTGCTTCTTGAGCGGCACGCCGTAATACGGTTTTCGGAGATAGATGGAATCTGCGATGAGCGAGAACCCGGTGGTGCCAATGATCGCTCGGCAGGTGCGGAGGTCCTCGATGAAATTCGGCCCGGGCGCGCGAAACGTTATATTATTCTCCGTGCCGGTGCGGCCATGGCAATATACTATATACGTTCCGGGCAGCGTCTGCAGGATGGCGAGGAGCTCGGGGTTGGGCTTAGTGAGATATACCAGGACGTGGTCGCCGTTGGTCGGCTGCAAACTGCGGATTTCGCGCTGGATAATCGGGGCGACGAAATGCACATGCGGCACGCGGCGCTGGGGCCGGTGCAGCGTCTTCACGACGTAATGCGCGGCTCCGTAGGTGCACACACGCGTTGCGAGACGCACCAATTCCAAGTCGAACGCGAACCCCTGTTTTCGCGGGTGCACGTGGAGGAGCTCGTTCTGGTTGTCCATGCTGATAAGCGGCCGTTTCAGCCGGTGTGACATCAGCGTGGTATATGGTTCATATGCCGTGATAAATACGTCGGGGGCGAACGCCTCCAGCTCGCGGCGCAGCCGGCGCGCGTGGCGCAAATAAAAGGGTAGAATGCGATAATTCGTTCGCGCGGTTTTCCACACGGACATGCCGCGTGACGTGAATTGGAGATGTATACCCTCGATCTCCGTCGGGTTAAATGCCCGCAGCGCGCGCAGCGCCCGCTCTCCATACGTCAGAATTTTTACGCGGTGTCCGTCGGATTGCAGTATTGTTGCAATTTCAATGGCCTCGAACACGTGCCCCAGCCCCTCGCCGGAGACACCGTAAATAATATTCATCGGCGGGAGGTTGGAACGGAACCGCGGCGACGTCCAGCCGCGGTCGTGCGACGCACGTTTCCACTGCAGACTGCGACTCCTGAGAATTGTGAGGTCGCGGTGCGATCGAGATTTTTCGGCGCGCGTATATTTACAATTGGCGTGTAAATGCTCGTAATATTTTTGATAAATCTGTCGCTGGAAAAATCCGTAAAAAGGTCGGTGCGAAGGATATCAGATAGCTACTCCGGTCGTTGTACCTATAGGTTGCAGGGCTTTCATCACATTCAATTATTATATATATGCTACAGACACTGAAATCAAAAGTGAAACGCAAGCGGGTCCAGGGTCCAGCGAAGGTGAGCGCGCCGGTCGCGAAGAAGTTGGAAGTCATGCTGGTCGGTCTCGACTGGGGCACCAACACCTCGGCCATCATGGCCGCGCGCCGTGGTCGCAACGACCTGCAGGTTCGCGAATTCGTCCCGACACTCGTGGGTTACGCCCAGAATGATGTGTTGCCGGGAATTCTGCCGGACAACGCGAAGACCCTTTTCGGCCGTCTCGCACAAAAGCACCGACACAATCTGAATCTCGTGCAGCCGCTCCAGGGTGGCGTGATCCACGACACCGCCGCTGCGCGCCTCTTCGCTCTCCATCTCGGACAAGTGCTGAACGCGAAAGATTGCGAGACGCGCGCCGTCATCGGCATGCCCGCGAGCTCGGACGTCGACGCCCGTGAAAACGCGCGTGATGCGGTCCGCGGTGTATTTGATAAAGTGATGTTTGTGCCGGAGCCCTTTCTCGCCGCGATCGGGGTGCGGGACGAATCACGCATCTCGGATCCGCATTATCAGGACCCGGTCGTGAACTCGCTCTATATAGACATTGGCGCGGGATCGACGGATGTGTGCCTCGTCCAGGGACGTTATCCGACGGTCGAAGACCAACTCAGCATTCCGTTCGCGGGAGACGCGGTTGATCAGCTGATTCTTAACGAGGTGCTCGCCGAATATCCGGAGTGCGCGTTGACGTTGCCCCGCATTCGCGAAGTTAAGGAGCGCACCTCCTGGGTGCTCGCCGAGGACGGCGCGGCGCCGGCGATCGCGACGGTCATTGTTGGCGGCAAGCACCGCAAGATCGACGTCACCACGCAGGTGGGCGCCGGTTGTGAAGCTTTGCTCCAGAAAGTTTTCGAGATGACGCGCGACCTGATTGCGCGGGCCGAGCCGGAGACGGTCACGGAGCTGTTGCAGAATGTGATTCTCACGGGCGGCAGCAGCCTGATCCGCGGCTTCGGCGTGGCGCTGCAGTCCAAGCTGATCGAGGATGGCTTCGAGAACCCGCGCGTGCAGGTGCTCGGCGATAACTATAAAGACTTCGTGGCGCTCGGCGCGCTCAAGATCGCCCGCCAGGCGCGCGACAACCAGTGGCAGACGTTGATCGGCTGAGTCGCGCCCCGGCCCTCTGCGCGTTCGCCGCGGTGAATCCCGCCGTCGACGCCGGAACCGGGCGCGGTCTCAGCTCCGACGTGAGCCCGATCGCACCGCTCGCCGCGGCGCGGACTATATATTGCTATATACTTCCGCATCCCTCGGTTCTTGTCGGAACTATGGAGCTGGCCGGCTTCGCTTGATATAGCCCCCGCCGCGCCTGAGGCGGCGTCTTTTACGCGGACCGGATCCGCGATCCGCAGTCTCCGGATCGTCCGCCCGCTATATACTTGCGGTCCGTGTCGGAGAGCGCGCGTTTCCGCCCGCCGACGATATTGCCGAATATATAGCCGCTACGACTTCGGGTTGACGGCCGCGAGGACCTTGCCGGGCGTCAGCAGCTCCGGCAGGATTTCCGGAGCGTCGTGGCCCGGAAGCCAGACGACATTGAATGGGACGGCGCTGCGTTGATATTTCGCGAGCTCGGCCGTGATCTGGGGATCCTGATTGGTCCAGTCGCCGCGGAGCGTCACGATTTTTTTGTCCGCGAACGTTTTCAGGACGTCGCTCGAATGAAACACGAGCTTCTTGTTGGCCTGGCACGTGGCGCACCAGCGGGCGGTGAAATCGACATATATAATCCGTCCGTCGGCGCGTAGTTTCGCGACGGCCTCCGGGCTCCATTTATCCCATACCACTTCGGGAGAACTGCCGGACGCGATCGCGGCGGCCCGGGCGCTGCTCGCGGAGATGGGCCAGCCGAGCCAGACTCCGGCGATCGCGAGTGCGAGGAGTCCGCTGATGCCGAAGCGCACGCGGCCGACGCTGGCACCGGGAGCATTCCAGCGACCATATATCCAGACGCCCATCGCGACGAGCACGAGGCCGAACAGCGCGTTTTGAAAACCTTCATCCGTCGTTTGGCCGGCAAGGACCCAGACGAGATAACCGACGGTCGCATAGAGCGGGAACGCCATAAATTGCTTGAATGTTTCCATCCACGCGCCCGGTCGGGGCAGCACTTTGATGGCTCCCGGGAAAATCGAAAGCAGCAGATAGGGCAGTGCGAGGCCGAGGGCGATGGCGGTGAAAATGGCGAACGACTCGACCGTCGGTAGCGCGAGTGCCGCGCCCAGCGCCGGTGCGAGGAACGGCGCGCTGCACGGCGTGGCTACGATGGTGGCGAGCACGCCGGTGAAAAACGAGCCGGCGAGACCGGACCTCGTTTGAAGCTCTGCGCCCACCGCCGTCGCTCGCAACCCGAATTCGAAAACGCCGCTCATATTGAGCGCGAACACGAGCATCACGACGGCGAGGCAGAAAACAAAAGCTGCCGATTGTAATTGAAATCCCCAGCCGAGCTGACTTCCGCCGGCGCGCAGAATCGCGAGCACCGCGGCCAGCACCCAGAACGAGAGTAGTACTCCGAGCGCAAAAACGAGCCCGTGGCCGACGACCTTGCGACGCTCGTGCCCGGCCTGATTGACGAACCCGAGAATCTTTATTCCGAGCACCGGAAACACGCAGGGCATCAAATTTAATATAAGCCCGCCGACGAACGCGAGCAGGAGCGTGCCGCCGATCGCGACGGAGGTCTGCGTCGGCCCGGCGCTCGGGCCTTGGCCGCTCGAATTCGGCGGAGGATTTTGGTTGGAGCTGCCGGTCGCGGCCGTCGCCGCCGAAGCTTCGCCGCCAAAACTCGCTTCGACGCGAAGACCGCGACGCGCGGCATCGCCGGACCACCCGTTTTCGGACGTCAGGACGCCGAGCAATTTCTCTGGATTTTTCGGGCCGTCCGGGGAGATGGGCAGGGTTAATATATAGCCCCCATGGCCATCGGGCGCGACCGGTTGCGGAAGTTCATACGCGACAAAGTTATCGTCGGAGAAAAAATGGAGATCTGTCGGCGATGGCGCGTTCGCCTGTGCGGGGGCGATTTTGAGACTCACGTTTTTAGCGTCGTGCGTGGCCGTCACTCGCCATTGCGGATCAGCGCGCGGAAGCGACGCGACCACGGCGCGCAGGCGGGTGCCCCAGGTGGCGTCGGGCGTCGGCGCTTCGCTGCGAATGGGCAGGGCGATCTGGAGGTCGGCGTTGCCTGGCATGCATACATCCTGACACATCAGCCATTGCACATCCGCCTGCAGCGTGACCGTGGAACCCGGCGCGAGATTTGCGGGTGGCGTGATGGTGACGGGGAGCAGGAGGTCGCCATCGTAGCCGTTGCCGATGACGGTATCCGTATGATCCTTTAATATAGTGGGCGCGGGCCACTCGATGTCGCTCGCGGAGAATCCAGGCGGCAGCTTCCACGCGATCGAGGTGGCGAGGCCGGTGCCGGGGTTCAGCCAGTAGGTATGCCAGTGCGGGTCGTGGATGAAATGCAGGGCCACCGTGAAAGGATGTCCGGGCTGGACGGTGGCGTCGGCGGCGACGAGCGAAGCCTTGACGTGTTGCGCTGAGGCCGAGGTGGCGAAGCCGCCCAAGGCCGCGATCCAGGCGAACGCGAGCACGCGAAGAAACTTCATGGGAGCAGCATGGGACGTTTGGCGGGAGGCGCAACCAAGGCGATTTCGGTTTCTGCGGAAAAGTTGCGTCGCGTGGGTGGCGTTGACATGAGATTCGCCTCGTGAGGCTTTATTCCATCCACCCCATGGCACCCCGGTATCTTCTGATTTTTGGACTGTTGGCTTGCTCGCTATATGCACAGAAAGGCGACCGGCCCGGAGAAGTGCAGGCTCCCGTTTCGGTGAAGGCGCCGCCCGCGCCGGCGTTGTCGGTGCCGGAGGCGCTGGCGACCTTCAAGCTCGCGCCGGGGTTTCACGTTGAGGTGGTTGCGAGTGATCCGTTGCTTTATGATCCGATTGCGATCACGTTCGGAGCGGACGGCCGGATCTGGGTGGTGGAGATGCGCTCGTTCATGCCGAACGTGGATGGCACGGGCGAGAACGCGCCCATCGGGACGATCGCGGTGCTGGAGGATACGGATGGCGACGGCGTGATGGACAAGCGCACTGTATACTTGGACGGGCTCGTCATGCCGCGTTCGGTTTCGCTGGTGGGCGATGGGGCGCTCGTGGCCGAGCCGCCGCACCTCTGGTATGCGCGCGATCCGAAGGGCACAGGCCACTCCACGGAAAAAATCGAGATTGCGAATGATTACGGCGGCACCACCAACCCCGAGCACACCGCGAACGGACTGATGTGGGGTCTCGACAACTGGATATATAGTGCGAACCACACGGTGCGTTTCCGCTATGATGGTGCGGGGAAATTTTCCCGCGATGGCACCATCACGCGCGGGCAGTGGGGCATCAGCCAGGACGACACGGGCCGTATATACTATAATAGCAACAGCGACCCGTTGCGGGTTGACCTCGTCCCCTCGGAATATTCGCGGCGGAATCCCAATATCAATCCCGTCGGCACCAATATACAAATGGTCCCGGCGACTTTGATGGTCTGGCCGAATCGGGTGACGCCCGGCATCAACCGGGGCTACAAGTCGCTGAACGAGGAGGGAAAAATGTATGCTGTGACCGCCGCCTGCGGCCCCGTCGTTTATCGCGGCAACCTGTTTCCCCACGAATATGAAGGCAATGTGTTCATCTGCGAGCCTGCCGGCAACCTGATCAAGCGGATCACGCTGAGCGAGAAGGACGGCGGCATGATTGGAAGCAACGCGTATGAAGGGACCGAGTTCATGACGTCGACCGACGAGCGGTTTCGTCCGGTCAACCTCTTCAACGGACCGGACGGCGCATTGTATATAGTCGATATGTATCGCGGCGTGATCCAGCACCGCACGTATGTGACGACCTATTTGCGGCAGCAGATCGAGGAGCGGCATCTCGAGAAGCCGCTCGGCAAGGGGCGGATATATCGAATCGTTCCGGATGGCGCGCCGCCGGCGCGCGAGCGGTGGGCGGCGTTGACGAACCTGGCGAAGGCCACGCCAGACGAATTGGTCGCGAAGCTGGCGGACGGCAACGGATGGACGCGGGATACGGCGCAGCGGCTCCTGGTTGAGCGGCGAGCGGTGGGCGTCGCCGCGGGGTTGCGGGCCCTAGCCAGTGGCGGGCCGCCGCTGGGCCGGTTGCATGCTTTATGGACGCTGGATGGTCTCGGGCTGACGACGGCGGAGGATGTGACCAGGGGCCTGAGCGATGCTGATCCCGCGGTGATGGGTGTATCGTTGCGGCTCGCGGAGCACATGATTGCGGCGCCTGCCGGCGAAAAAGTGGCGGCAGCCGCGCTGGCGCTGGCGGAGCGTCCCGAGCCGGCACTGCGGTTGCAGCTGGCGTTGAGCCTGAGCGAGGCGCATTCCGCCGCGGCGGATGCGGTGTTGCGGCGGCTGGTGACACTTTATCCCAAGCAGCCGTATCTGATTGAGGCAGTATATAGTGGACTTGGTGGCCGCGAGGAAACTTTCGTTCGCGACTTGATTGCGGAGGGTGGGAATTCTGAAGCTCCGCCAGCGGCGGCGGTCGCGGTGGGGACGACGGCGGTATTGAAATCGGGTGATGCGGCGCGCATCGCGGGCGTGCTGGCGCTGATTGCGCCGGGTGCTTCGCCCGGTTGGGCGCAGTCGGCGATAATTGAAGGCGGACGCAAGTTTCTGCCCCGGAGCCCCGAGGGAAAAATTCTGTTGGGAGCGCTGCCGGCTGAGCCGACCCCGCTGATCAAGTTCGCCGCCCAGTCGCAAAATCCTGAGGCGGCGAAGGCGCGTGCATTGGTGGCGCTGCTGAAATGGCCGGGGAAGCCGGGGATGAAAACAGCAGCGGTGGCCGAACTTTCACCCGCGGACAAGGCGCTGTTTGAAAAGGGCCGGCTTCAGTTTGCGCAGGTGTGCGCGGCGTGCCACCAGCCGAATGGGCAGGGGCTCGCCGGGCTGGCTCCGCCGCTCGTGAATTCACGCTGGGCGCTGGGCGACGATCGCGTGCTCGCGCGAATCGTGCTGTGTGGCAAGGCGCAGGAGAATCTGATCATGCCGCCGATGAAGGCATTCGACGACGAGACACTCGCGGGCGTCCTGACCTACGTGCGGCGTTCGTGGGGGCACGAGGCCGCGCCGGTGTCGCCGAAAGTGGTGGCCGCGGCGCGTGCCGCCGTGGCGAAAAGGGACGAGCCATGGAGCGATGCGGACCTCGAGGATTTGCAGCAGGACCTGGCGCCGACGAAGTCGCGCGCCAATTAATTGAGAGCGAGGAGTTCCGACGTTATATATATTGATAGGATCGGGGAATGCGGTCCGCGCCGCCGGATCGCCGGGGAAGGCACCCCGGTGTACGTCGGCGGCGGCATTTACTATAAAGCGCTGGAGCGTCGTGCCTGTGGGTCGGACGGGCGGCAAATGCGGGAAACTTACCGGGGGCATGCGGGTCTGACGCGCATATGAAGAAGACACTCTCTTTGGCCTGTGTTACCGCGGGCCTCGCATTAGTGACATTGCTTGGCGGCTGCGACACGTTCGACAGTCGCGCGGAGCAGAAATCCGCGACCTTCAATTCTCTCGACGAGAATACCAAGGATCGCCTTCACAAGGGGATTATAAACGTCGGCGATACGCCCGACATGGTGTATATAGCGCTGGGCGTGCCGGACTCGAAGCGTCAGCGCGTCACGAAAGACAGCCGGGAAGTCACCTGGATCTACCGGACTTATTATTACGACTACGCCGGCTTGGACTACGTGGGATATCATCGGTTCTTCTCGCCCTTTGGGCCGGGTCGCTACGCTGTGTATTGGGAGCCCATGGGTCCGGGTCTGTATCATGACTCGGATGAAAACATGCGTGTCACGTTTGAGAACGGTCATGTGATCCGGGTGGAACAGAAGCAGAACTCGAACGACACCTGAGTCCTGGATAATTTCTTCGCAGGTAGGCCGCTCCGTCATCACGGAGCGGCCTTTTTATTGTCGCCACGGTATAGTATCATCCGCACCGCCGCCGATATATAGATGATCATATATCGCGCTTCGGGATGCTGCCGAGAGGCCGCCACGACATCCGCTGCCGGGGCTGTCGGCCGCGATTCGCCGCGGCATTCGACTTGCGCCCGCGATGGCTCTGGCTGAGAACTCGTTCCGGTCCGCTGAACTTTTGCAACTCGCCTTTACCTTTGTAGTTCTCGCCGCGGCAGTATACTTCCTGATCCGCGAGGTGGACGTCCGGCTCGTGCTCTTCACGGCCGCGCTCGTGCTGGCTTCCTATACCCGGCACCCTCTCGTAATCTTCGACGTGTTCCTCAAGGAGATGGGGAACGGGGCGACGATCGGTCCGATTTGCTCCGCGATGGGATACGGCTTTGTCCTGAAAATCACCGGTTGCGACAAGGTAATGGTGCGCCTGCTGCTCGCGCCCGTGCGGCGCGCCAAGTGGCTGTTGATTCCGGGCGGGTGCCTCGTGGGTTTCATCACAAATGCGGCGATCACGAGCCAGACAGCGGTCGCCGCGGCAGTCGGGCCTATCCTCGTGCCACTCATGCTGTCGGCCGGATATACTCCGGTCGTCGCCGCAGCCACCCTCGTGCTGGGCTGCTCCGGAGGCGGCAGTCTATATAATCCCGGAGACGCCGACCTGGTCGCGCTGCAGGATTCGAGCAAGGCGCCGATGAAAATGGCGCTCGGCGCGATGTTCTGGCCGCTGGCCTGCGGCTTCGTCGCTGCCGTGATCGTATTTATTATATTCTCCAGTCGGTTCGGTGGAAAACCCGGTTCAGCGTCCGTCGCGCCGGTGAACGAGGAGCCGGAGCCGGGGTCGAGGCAGAATTGGAAAGCCCTGCTGCCGCCCTTGCCGGTCCTGATGATTTTTGCATTTCTGCCGGGACTGTTTTTTTCCACGCCGCCGGCTCCCTTCGAGAAAGGCCTGCCGGTCTCGCACGCCATGCTGGCG
The DNA here is from genome assembly GCA_963800005.1 of uncultured Verrucomicrobiae bacterium. GTDB lineage: Bacteria > Verrucomicrobiota > Verrucomicrobiia > Opitutales > Opitutaceae > CAWCZH01. The sequence continues at coordinate 90,117 of CAWCZH010000006.1, read as the reverse complement.
TCGACCATCATCGTGCTGCTCGCGTGCCGGCATGATATCACCAAGGCGGTGAAGGCGTTCTTCGAGGGGATGGGTTATGCTTATGCCAATATTATATCGTTGGTGGTGACCGCGAGTTGCTTCATCGCGGGCATCGGCGAAGTGGGATTGATCGACAAGCTCGTGCGACTGGTTTCCGGCGTGGGGATCGGCAGCAAGTTCGCCGCGGCCTTTTTTCCCGGCGTGCTCGGCGTGGTCTCCGGCTCCGGCATCGGTCCCAGTGTGGCGTTCTCCCGCGCTGTGCTGCCCGGGCTCCGAGCCGCGAACCTCTCCGGCGCACTCGATCTCGGCGTGATGTCCGCCATCGCCGCGTCGTTCGGCCGCACCATGTCGCCCGTCGCCGCCGTGGTGATTTTCTGCGGGACGCTCGTCGGGGTGCCCACGCTCTCCATCGTCAAACGCACCGCACTGCCGTTGATCTTCGGCGTGCTCGTGGCGCTGGTCGTGATCGTGCTCCGCAGCCCATAGCGAAATCATATTGGATATATTTATATATCCGCAGCTGGAAATCGCCGCGTCGTGATCGATGCAGCGTGCACCTCTACATAGAAAAGCGACCCTCAGCCAATTGCCCCGCTGGAAGCGCGGCGGCGCTGCCATTGGTGTTGGCTGCCGATATATATTGGCCCGCATTCTGGTCCCCGGGGGGAATGAGCTTCCGGCCCAACCGATAACATCTCACCGCGCCAGGGTGCGGCGATAGAGGTCAATATACTGCGGGACGACCCGCCCGGCCGAGAACACTTCCCGGGCTTTCGTTCGCGCGGCGGCGCCGAGCAGTGCGCGGCGGCTCGGATTTTCCACGAGCGAGTCCACCGCGGACGCGAGGTCGGCCGCGTCGGCGGACTCGACCAGCAGGCCATCGACGCCATGGGCGACGACTTCTGGAATTCCGCCGACGGCTGTCGTCACGCTCGGGCACCCGAACGCCATCGCCTCGAGCAGGCTGAGACAGAAGCTTTCCGAGGCCGACGTGAACAAACCGATATCGGCCGCCTGCAGGTAATCTTCGATGTCGACGACGTTCTCGCGAATCACGATCCGGCCCTCGAGTCCCAGCTCTCGCATTTGCGCCTGGTACGGACGGAAGTCGCCGCCCGCGAGGATGAGCAGCCGGCATGTATCCAGTTTTCGGATACGGGCGAAAGTCGCGAGCAGCAGGTCGATGCGCTTGAGCGGGCGCAGATTCGAGAGATGGAGCAGGAGCACGCCATCGCCGACCCCCAGCTGGGCGCGCACTTCGGCGCGCGAGCGGCGCGGTTCGCGCGGTTGGAAAAAATTCGGGATGACGTCGAGGGGCCCGTGGAAATCCAGGAGGCGCTGGGTTTCATTGCGAAGAAAGGCGGACACTGCGGTGACGGCGTCCGATTGCTCGAGGGCGTGGCGGATGGCAGGGCCATAGCCCGTATCGCGTCCCAGCAGGGTCGTGTCGGTGCCGTGCAGCGTGGTGATCACCCGGGGACGCTGGGCGCGGGGCAGCATGTCGCGGGCGAGGATCGCGGCGGTCGCGTGCGGCACGGCGTAGTGCGCATGAAGTATATTAAGGCCGTGGTCGCGGGTTACCTCGGCCAGCTTGACGGAGAGCGGCAGTGTATAGTCAGGGAATCGAAACAGTTCATATTGGTTCACCTGGACCGCGTGAAAAAAAACGCGGGGCGAATCCGGGAGCCGAAAGGGACGTTCGTAGCTGATGAAATGCACCTCGTGGCCGCGCTCTGCGAGCTGCGTGCCGAGCTCGGAGGCGAGGATCCCGCTCCCGCCGACGGAGGGGTAACACGTGATGCCGACTTTGAGAAATCCGTCGGCCATGATCAGAAGCGTCGCGCGGTGCGGGCAATCGCGGTGAGCGACGCGGCGACGAGCGGTTCGGCGGGCCAGAGAGGCGTGGCGTGGCTGACGCCCGCGCGCAAGCCGCAGACGCGGGCCCGCGCGAGTTGCAGTTCTATATAGTCGCGCGACGCCGCCTGGGAGGCGTGCGCCGCCATCGCGTTGGTCCACTGGCCGAGGACACTTGATATATCGATCAACACCGGGTCGCCGGGCAGTTCCGCCTCGGGGGTGATTGCATAAAAGAATAATGCATCAATGGAGTGTGCCGCGGCCGGGCGCAGTTCGCGGATGCCGCCGTACCGAGCGAGGCGGCATGCGTTGCGCACCATTTCAGAAATCACGAGATGGTCGGGATGCTGGGTCGCCACCGGCGACGGCGCCAGGACGGTTCGCGGTTTTCGCTGCCGAATAATCGCCGCGAGCATGAGCTGGCGTTCGAGCGTCGAAACCATATGCGCATCACCGCCGAGCTCCATGAACTCTATATTAATCCCGAGTTGCCGCGCGGCGGCCTCGGCCTCGAGGGTGCGTTCGTTCGGGCTGCCATGGGTCCCGCTTTCGCCGCGCGATCCGATCACGAGGTGAACCGAGCGGCCGGCCTCCGCTTCGAGCGCGAGAATTCCGCCGCAGCCGAATTCGGCGTCGTCCGGGTGAGCCGCAAAAACCAAGAAGTCGAGTCGATCAGGGGGCGGCATCGGTATAAGCTTCGTCGGAGCGATCGATCGGATCGCGATTCACAAAGGTGATTTCCGGCGCGTCCGCCTGATTCAGATAGGCCTGTTCGCCGGCGCCGGCAATATAATGAGTGCAGCGGATGACGGATTGCATCCAGCGCAGGCGGGAGTCCCGGGTCGGGCTGACTTGCGCCGCGGAGAACGGCACCAGCGGCAGCAGGCGCTGCGAGTTGCCGCCTTCGTGGAGCTGCAGGCCTTCAGGCAAATGGCGCGCGCGGACGATTTCGCCCTCGTAAGGGACGTCCACGAAAAACTCCGACACGGGGCACGCCGCCTCGCGGACGGTGGCCGCGCTCGATCGCACCACCTCGATACCCTCGAGCAGTCCCATGCGTTGATACATTTCGAGGCAGAAATCGGCGACATTGGCCGCGGCGACGGAGCGAAACGCGTCCACCCAGCACGGCGCCACGAAGGCGGGGAGCTGGCGCGTGAGGTTCTCCTGCCAGCCGGCGGGAATGCGTTTTATATACAGCGGCGAGAACTTTCGCTGCAGCTTGTTCTCGAAGGTGAAGTTGATCGTGAGCGGCGCGTCCGTCTGCCGGTGCCGGACCGTCGTCTGCGTCTCCCGCGGGTCGTGGTCGCTGTCGTGGTAAAAGAATATAATGCGTCCGCCCATTTCCGCCTGAAGGCGCCGGGCCGTCACGAATTTCGCAAAAAGAAACCGCCGCGGAAAAATCCCGCACGGTTGTTGGCCGAAGCAGATGACAGGGGTGGGAGAACTCATGCGACGATGGCATCCGCGGGCACCGGTGCCCGTGGCAGGAATAGCTGAAGCACGACGCTGAATATAACGCAAAGCGCGCAGCCAATGAGATTGTACCAGAGATAACCGATGGAGAGTTCGAAGAAGCCGACCAGCACGAGGATCTGGGCGAGGAGCGCCGACCAGAACAAGGCAGTGCCTCCGACGCGTTTGAGGAAAAACGCCACGAGGAACATCCCGAGGACGACACCGTAGAATATAGAGCCGAGTATATTGACTGCCTCGATGAGGTTTTCCGCGAAGCGCGCCAGAAGGGCGAACGACAGCGCGATAACGCCCCAACCCGCCGTGAACCAGCGCGAGACGCGGACGTCGTGCCGGTCGCCCGAGGGAAGCCGGCGGAGGTGACAGTATATATCAACCGTCGTCGTGGTCCCGAGCGCGTTCAGTTCGGCGGCCTTCGAGGAGAGTGTCGCCGCGAAAATCACCGCGATCAGCAAGCCGATCAATCCGTGGGGCAGGTAGTGCAGGACAAAAGTGATGAATACATAGTCGGAATCCTTCGTCGGGGTGGCGGGGTCGACTTGGTGCAATGCTGCCTTGGCTTGATCCCGCAGCGCCTCGCTCGCTCGCTGGGTCTCATCGACCCGCTGTTGCGCGGCGGCGGTGGCGGCGGTGTCTCCCGCTCGGCGCGCGTTGAGCCAGGCGCCGAGCGCGGCGGCTTTTTCCGCGTGTGCGGCATTGTAGCGGGTCTCTATATTGCGCAATGGCGCGCCGTCCGCGGCCGCGGCATGACTCTGCCAGACGGGCGTGTTGAAAAAGATCGGCGGGCGCTCGAACTGGTAGAAAACGAAAAGCAGCGCGCCGAGCAGCAGGATGAAAAACTGCATCGGGATTTTCGCGACCGCGTTGAACATGAGGCCGAGCCGGCTCTCGCGGAGCGAGGCGCCTCCGAGGTAACGCTGCACCTGCGACTGGTCCGTGCCAAAATAGGAAAGCGAGAGGAAGACGCCGCCAAAGAGGCCGGACCAGAATGTATAGCGACGGCTGGGATCGGTGGAAAAATCCACCGCGTGGAGTTTCCCGAGGTCGGCGGCGACGCGGAACGTGTCGGTCGCGGAAAGCGCGGCCGGCAACCGGCACCAGAGCACGATGAATGCGGCAACCATGCCGCCGAAGATGACGGCCATCTGCCATTTTTGCGTCTGGCTCACCGCCTCGCTGCCGCCGGCCACAGTATATATAATCACGACGATGCCGCTGAGAAGGATCGTGGGGTCGAGTCGCCAGCCGAGCACGCTCGAGAGGACGATCGCGGGAGCATAGATCGTCACACCGGCCGCGAGGCCGCGCTGAAGCAGGAAGAGCGCGGCGCCGAGCAGCCGGGTTTTCCCGTCGAAGCGCCGGCCGAGGTATTCATAGGCGGTATATACATTCAGCCGTCGGTAGATCGGCAGGAAGACCGCGGCGATGATGATGAGCGCGAACGGCAGCCCGAAATAATTCTGCACAAAGCCGAGACCGCTCTCGTAGCCCTGGCCAGGCGTGGACAAGAACGTGATTGCGCTCGCCTGCGTCGCCATGACCGAGAGGCCGATCGTTGCCCAACCAGCCGTCTGATCGCCCCGCAAATAGCCCTGCAGTGTGCGCGTGCCGCGTGTGCGCCAGACGCCGTAGCCGGCGATGCCGAGCATCGTCCCGAACAGGACTATATAGTCGAGCCAGGTCATCCGAATATATAGGGGAGCGCCGCGAGCGCGGCGACGCACGCGGCGAAGACCACCACCACGAATATATACACCGACCGCCAGCTTCGGAATCCCGGCAGGCCCGTGCCGCCGGGTTCATCAGCAGGCGGCACGGGCCGCGTGCTCCGCGTCATCGGCCGAGCGAGACGAGATTGGCAAACAGGCGGAACGCACCGGGCACGCCCGCCGGGAGCTGACGGAAAAAGGCCAGACCCGTATATACAAAGTAGCCCCGGCCGTAATGGGCCACGAGCAGGCTGCTCTGGAGCGGCGGCTCGCCAGGATCACTCATGCCGAGGACGGCTGTATAGTGTTCCTTGTCCCAGGTGCTCGGGAAATATGCCCCGCGCTCCTGCACCCAGCCCTGAAAATCCGCCGGTCCGATGCGGTTCGGTGTCGTCAGCACCGGCGAGTCCGGCGCCAGAAACGTCACCGGCGAATGTTCGTCTGTGACGCGATACTTCGGCGCATCCCCCAGGATCGAGAGCGGATACGGCCCGAGCGTCGCAGTGCGGAGCCCGTTCGGCCAATTATATTGCGCGATCAGGGTCCCGCCGTTCTCCACGTAACTGAGCAGCAGGGATATGTTCTTTGCCAGCGCGGGATTCTCATTCGAGGCGCGCACGCCGAGCACGATCGCGTCAAACGTATGTAGTTTTTCCGGTGTGAAGTCTACCAGCGCCAGCGTCGTGACACTATATCCCATCTGCTCGAGATCCTCGACCGTCGCGTCGCCGGCCCCCGGTATATAGCCGACGTGCTGCCCTCGCGTGGCGAGGTCCAGGGCGACGACGCGCAGCCGGGCGGGCGATTGCAGCAGGAGAAGCGGCAGGTGGGCGTAGTTGATCACAACGCGCTGCTCGTCGAAATTCTCGCCGTTGATTTTCGCGACGGCACGAATCTCCGTGGAGGCGGGTTGCTTCGGTGCAGTCACCGAAAAGCTCAGCCGCGTTTTGGCTCCGGTCCCGGGGAGATCGAACTTCTGCTGGCTCGGAGAACTGTGCCAGCCCTCTGGCAAATCGAGGTGCAGGGAGCCTTGGACATTCGCACGCGCAGCAGTGACTTCGACCACCACCGGTCGCGTCGCGCCTGGCGCGAAAAGTTGCACCTCGGAAAGAAAGTGCAGCGAGGCCGGGGCGATCACCACGAGTGGACGTTGCGCTTGTGCGGCGTTTTCCGTCGCGACGGGCGTGACGGGCTGGTCGGCCACGACGAGTTCCTGGCCGCCCACTTCGAAGATCTCTTCGACCGGAAACGCCGGCGGATTCAACGCGTGTCCGATCAGCGATGTATCATCGACGCGAAACATGCCCGCCGTGCTCTCGAGTCTCAGCCAATAGGGATGCGTCGGCGGCGTGCCTTTCGGGAGAGTCGGTTTCGCATCGCGTTCCTGCGGAGTACCGGGCGTCAGCGCGAGGTCGAATTTGGTTTCCTGGTGAAGCAGGGGATACCGCGTCGCCTTCCACCGCACGGGGAAATGCGAGCTCTCCACGACGCGATGATGCAGCGGGAGCGATTCGCCGGGCACGACCTCGGCGAACGGCGCGGTCGTGGCAACGCTGAGGCCGAGGCACTCCTGCACTATATGATCCAACTGCCGCTCTTTCTCAATAATGACGGGAGTCGTCGTTAACGCGTGCAGGCGTTGCCGAATCGCGAGGAGCGCAGGAATACTGGCCGAGGGATTCTCCGGCTGGAACGCCGTGATCGCGCTGCTGGTGAGTGACTCGATTTCCGCGCCACCGGGAAACCGCGCCCAGGTTGTATCCACTCCATCTAATATATCTTTCGTGGCAGGTTCACCGCCGAGCAGCGTGAACGTCTCCACATGCGAGCCACCGACGGGAACGCCGAAATTTCCAAACGCCTGCGTCTTGTGCATCGCGCGGCTTCGCGCCGCGATGGAAGCATACGATTCCCCGGTGACGGGGTCGTCGCCACCGGCCTCGATTTTCACGGCATCGGCGGGGACCGCGGGGCCACCGCGACCACCGAAGCCTCGACCATTTTGCAGAATGCGCTTCGGCTGCCACGGGCGCAGCGTGGCGAGCTGCTCCGGAAATGCTTTCGGATCGCCGGCGAGTTTGAATGCCTCGATCGCAAGTACCGCGGAAGCAGTATGATGCCCGTGCGTCGTCGAGGGCTCGGGCGAGAAACGGGTGATTAATATATCGGGCTGAAAGGTCCTGATGACGCGAACAACATCTCCGAGCACCTGCTGGCGATCCCACGTTGAGAGAGCTTCGCGGTAATCTTTCGAAAATCCATAATCGAGCGCGCGCGTAAAAAACTGCTGGCCACCGTCGAGACCTCGGGCAGCGAGCAATTCATAAGTCCGCGCGAGTCCAAGTTTTTCGCCCAGCTCGGGTCCGATTTCATTTTGGCCGCCGTCGCCACGGGTGATGGAAAGATACGCGGTGCGATAACCACGACCGCGCGCGAGATAAGTGATCAGCTGCGTGTTTTCGTCGTCGGGATGGGCCGCTATATAGAGAACACTGCCCAGCTCGCCGAAGCTGCGCAGCTCGTGGGCGAGGGCGGCGCCAGGGACCGGGTCCGCGGCGCGCAGCGTTGCCCCGAGCGTGAGCGCCAGAAACAGGGAGGTACATCGAAAGCGCGGGGAGAGCATAGAAGACAAATCGAAGGGGTGTGAAACGAGCAGAAAAAAGGATCAGCGTGCGGAGGCAGAATGGGTTGCCGAGCAAAAAGCAGACGGAGATCGCGCCCGGAATCTGCGTGCAGCAGGAGACGCCAGAAAGGCGAAAAAGTTGTGAAATCCGCCGTCCCAGCAGCGAGCGCCCGGGCAACAGGAATGGCGCCCCGACGCGCCGGGTTGCGGTGCGTGGTTAAGTCTGCGCACGCTGAGTCGAAACGTTATTGATGACAAAATTCACCTGCGCGATCGCGGCATTGATCGGGCTGGCCGGCGTCTCGGCCGGTTTCGCGCAGCGTCCGGCGACGGCCCTGGCACCCACGAGTACACCGGCGACGGCGGCGAGCGCTGCCGCGAGTGCGGCGGAGGCGAACAATGCCGATCGCGATTTCGAGGCTTTCAACAATTTCCGCAAGACCGAGCCGCCCGCCGCTCCCGCGGAGATGGGCACCGCGAACTACCTGCTGTGGTATGACCAGATGCTGCTCAAAACCAATCTGGCGGGGATGGCCTATATCAACCGCTATCCGAACGAACCACGGCGCTGGGACGTTGCGGTGGCTTTGTTGAACGCGCCGCCATTGTTCATAAAGAATATTGGGCCGGACATCGATCAGAAGGGAGCCGGGGCGATCGTTGCGGACGAGCACGCGAAAGGTATCTGGGAGCGCAAGGCAAAGTCGCTGCGCGAGGCGCTGATGGCGTCATCCGACGCGACCATCGAGGTGCGCGAAGCGGCGGACTGGGGAATCTTTTCGCGCAGTCTTCATATAGCGATCCAGTCCGTCGAAGCGGGCCAGACCGCGAACTGGCAGTCGTTTCACGCGCAGTTCGACCGGCATGCGGCGACCTATTCGGAACTGGATATAGTGGCGAGCCGGGCTGAGGAATATCTCGGTGCGATGGAAAAGGCGGTGCCAGGTTCGGCGGCCGCGGAGTGGAAGCATCTTCTCCGTGCTCCAAATCGCGAGCTGCGGTTGCATGCGGTCTCTCGCGCGCGCGCGATCGAGGCGATGTCACACACCTTCGACCTGCAGTTCACGGCGCTCGATGGCCGGCCCGTCGACCTCACGAAGTATAAAGGCAAGATCGTAATCCTCGACTTTTGGTCGAAAAATGTCGGCTCGTGGCTGAACGACCTTCCAGCACTCAAGGCGCTATATAGAGTATATCATTCGCGTGGACTCGAGATCGTCGGCGTCGCAGTCGCCCGCGAGGGCGAGCGGCAAGCCTTCAAGGATTTCATCGCGGAGAATAAAATAGCATGGCCGCAGTATTTCGACGGGCACGGGGAGCTCACGGACCCCGCCGTACTCTATGGAGTGCGTCGCATTCCCTGGCGTTTCCTGGTCGACCGAAACGGACATGCGATCTCCACGAGCACGAAGATCGAGGACCTCGCCGCGCAGGTGAAAACGCTGCTGCCCGACGCCCCGGGAGGGAACTGACCACGCTCGTCCCCGCGAGACCAGCGGGCGCGCTTATTTTTTCGCCAGCAGGTCGAGCGCCGCGGCAGTCATCGCGGTGACTCCGGTCTTGATCGTGCCTTCGGGGACAGGAGCAAACTTGCTTGAATGCAGGGTGGGCAGAGCGATACCCGTGCGTGCGCTCTCGGCCACCTTGGCGGGGTCGACAGCTCCCACTCGGAAGAGACAGATCGGGACCTTTTCGACAGTGCGGCCGAACTGGCTGAAATCCTCGCCACCCATTTCCGGATCGATCGTGACGACGTTTGCCGCTCCGATCCAATCCGCGATCGCGCCCCGCACGCGGCGCGTCAACGCGGGATCATTATAGGTAGCCGGGGTCGTTTCCTCTTCCATGACGTGGACGATCGGCATGTGGTCCTCGGGCATGCCGGCGGCAATCGCCTCGCCCCGGCAGATCCGCTGCAGGGCGCCGATCGTGTGCTCGCGCACGGCGTCGGAATAGGAACGCAACGTGAGCAGCAACTTCACCTCGTCGGGAATGACATTCGATTTATTGCCGCCCTGGATCGAGCCGACGGTAACCACGGCGGGATCGACCGGGCGGGTCTCGCGGCTGACGATCGTTTGCAATGCGAGCACGATGCGCGCGGCGAGGACGACGGGATCTTTCGTGAGTTGTGGATAGGCACCGTGACCGCCGATGCCGCGCACCGTAATTTCGACGGAGTCCACGTTCGCCATGATATATCCCTCGACGGTCCCGATGGTGCCGATCGGCAAGGTCGCGCTGTCGTGCAGGGCGAGCGCAAAATCCGGGCGCGGAAATTTCCTATATAGTCCCTCGCTGAGCATCACGCGCGCGCCGATGCCGCGTTCCTCGGCGGGCTGGCCGATCATCACGACCGTCCCGCTCCAGCTCGATTTCATATTGGCCAGCTGTCGCGCGACGCCGGCGAAAATCGACATGTGTATATCGTGACCGCAGGCCTGCATGACCGGCACCTCGCGACCCGTTATATCAATTGCGTGGACGGTGCTCGCGTAGGGCAGCCCGGTGGTCTCAAGCACGGGCAGCGCATCGAGGTCCGTGCGGATCAGCAGCGTGGGGCCGGGGCCGTTGCGCAGCACGCCGACGACGCCATAGCCGCCAAATTTTTCGGTCACGTCAAAGCCCGCGTCGCGCAGTTTCGCGGCGACCTTCGCGGACGTTTGCACCTCGAGGAGCGAGAGCTCGGGGTGCAGGTGCAGGTCGTGATAGAACGCCTCGAGTGCCGGGTAGTCCGCCGCGAGCCGCGACGCGACGTCGGACCGCACCGTCGCATCCGCGGCGCGGGCGGGAATCGCCACCGTCGCGAGCAGCGTGCCGATATATAATGTCTTGGGAATATTCATATAGCTATATATCCGTCGAGGCGAGACCGGGCGCGAGCGCGGCTGCGTTATGCCGCCGGGTTTTCGCGGCAACAGGAGTCGCGGAATTCCGGCGGTGACGCAAGCCGGCCGGGCCGGCGGAATTGCGCGCTTTATTTTTTTCGGCGCGTCGGCACGATGGGGAGGCATGGCGAAAGCGATGGCGCGGGCAGTGCGCATCCCGCATCCGGTGGAGTTGCAGATCTTCCGGGGTACCCCGGGATATATACGCGTCGGTCGCACCCGTCTGGGCCAATGGTGGTTTGTCGGCCCCGCGGGCAACCCCTGTCTCTGCCGCGGCGTCAACGGCGTCGGTCAGTCGGACGATGCCGTCCGCCCGGCCGCAGAAATCGACGCGCAGCTCCGGCGCTGGCACTGCAATACACTCGGGCCCGGCAGCACTGCCAGTTCGCCCGGCCGAAACTGGTGGCACACGCACACGGTTGGGTTTTGTAGTGCTTTTTTGGATACAGTGATTCGCGCCGGGGGAGCCTGCCTGCCGGATGTATTTGATCCGCGGTGGGTCGCCGCCTGTGACGCCCGTGCCGCGGAAGTGTGCGGGCCGCGGGCCTTGTCGGATTTGCTGCTCGGTTATTTTACCGATGAAGACCTCCGCTGGCAGCAGGGTACGGCGAGCGGCGGGTCGCGCGTGCCGCGCCCGACGTTGCTGCAGCTCTGCCTCGGTCTTGAACCCAGCTACGCTGCCTATCATGCGGCGTGGGAGTTCGTGCTTGCGGCGCACGGTCGCGAGTGGGCGCGCTTGGCGCGGGACTGGGAAATCAAGCTGCCCAACAAGGAAGCGCTGCGACAGATGACGCTCGAGGAACGTCCTGTCACCGGTCCCGGCTACGAGCGGGATCACGCGCGGTTCAGCCGTGAATTTGCCCGCCGGTATTTCACGGCGACCAGCGCTGCGATCCGCCGTCACGATCCCAACCATCTCGTGCTCGGCTGCCAGTTTGCCGCACATCCCGGAGAGGCGGTGCTGCTGGAGTGTGCTGCGCCGAATGTGGACGTCGTTTCCGCCCGAGTCGCGCAGCCCGATGCGGCGGCGCTGCTCGAGAACTATCATCGGCCGGCGCGGATGCCGGTGCTCGCTTCCGAGTTCTCGTGGGCCGGGGAGGAATTTCGCCGGGCCGCACCGGGGGCAGCCGGTCGCGGCCGCACGAGCGTGGAACGGATGCTGGCGCGGGGCCGGTCCGCGCTGCGCTCCGTGTTCTCACATCCTGCCCTCGTCGGATATCTCTGGGAGCAGTATATAGATGGAGCGGACGATGACGCTCCGTTTGGGCGCGGATTGGTGCGTCGCACCGGCCGCGAGGCGGGAGAGCACACCGAGTTGTGGACGCTGCTCAACAGCGAGTCCGAGGCGCGGCGGCGACGTGGGGTCAACGCCGACGCGGCCCGCCCGCTGACTGTGCTTGGGGTCCGCTGACGGCGAGTGTTGTGGGGTCCTTCGTCTGTATCCAACTGATGGATACAAGCGACCCACAGGCGGCGTTTTGGCAGAGCAGCGTTGAGCAGCCGAGGTGAAAAAACCGCCGCGCTTGGCGCGGCACGATTTTCTTGCCGCGGCTCACGGGACGGTTCCTGATGGTCGGCTTCGTTGTTGCGATGACCTCCCTGGAGATTGCCCCCTTCCTCAAGTCCCGCGTCCGCACGGTTCGCGGCTGGCCGAAGCCCGGGGTAAATTTTCGCGATGTCACGACGCTGTTCAGTGACCCGCTGGCGTTTTCGGCGCTGATCGAGGCGTTCGCGTCGGAGAGCGCCGAACTGCGGGTCGATCATATAGCGGCGGTCGACGCGCGGGGGTTCATCGTAGGCGGTGCGCTGGCCTATGAACTGGGCAAGCCGTTCGTGCTGGTGCGGAAGAAAGGCAAGCTGCCCTTCAAGACGATCTCGGCTGATTATGCGTTGGAGTACGGCTCGGCCACGGTCGAAATCCACGCCGACGCGTGTCGACCGGGTGACCGCGTGCTCATCGTCGATGATCTGATTGCGACGGGCGGGACTTTGCTCGCGGCGGCGAAGCTTTTCCAGACGCTCGGGGCGGAGGTGGTGCGGGTTGCGGCGGTGATCGATCTGCCGGAGCTCGGCGGATCTGCGAAGTTGCGGGCCGCGGGTTTGGGGGTGCACGCGCTCTGTGAATTTTCCGAGCAGGAATGAGCGGGATGCGGCCGCACGCGGCAGCGTTTCGGCCCCGCGGGCCTGGCGACATATATAATCCGCTATATATAATACTATATAATTTCACATGAGCCTCAATATATGGTGCAACGGAAAATTCAGCGCGGAGGCGACCCGCCGGCTGCAAGAGGGAACCCAGGAGCATCGGCTTCTGCTTTCCGCGACCGCCTCGGCGTCCGTTCTTGTCGCGGGCGCGCTCGATCCGGAACTCGAAAACGCGGACATCGCGTTCGGGCAGCCCGATGCGGTTCACGCGCAGCGGTGTCCCCGGCTCCGCTGGGTCGAGGTCACCTCTGCGGGTTACGCGCGCTATGATACGCCCCAATTCCGCGAGGCGTTCCAGGCGCGGGGCGCCGCCTTCACGAACGCATCGCAGGTGTTCGCGGATCCGTGTGCGCAGCATGTACTCGCAATGATGCTGGCGCTGGGCCGTCAGCTTTTGCCTTCCTATCGCGATCAGCTCGGGGACCACGGCTGGAATTACGAGCGGCGGCGTTATGAATCGCGGTTGCTCACCGGCCAGACGGTGCTGCTCCTGGGCTTTGGCGCGATCGGGCGCCGCATCGCCCAGCTGCTCGCGCCGTTTGGCATGAAGATATATGCACTGAGGCGGTCGGTGAAGAGCGAACTCGGGGTGCATATTATACCCGAGGAAAAGCTGAGTGCCGTGCTGCCCGAGGTGGATCACGTGATCAATGTGCTGCCCGACAATGAAGGGACGCGGAACTATGTGAACGCGCGCCGGCTGGCTGGATTCCGGCCGGGCACGAAACTATATAACGTCGGGCGCGGGACGACCGTGGACCAGCGGGCGGTGCTCGAGGCGCTGCGGTCCGGCCGGCTTGGGGCGGCTTATCTCGACGTGTTTGATCCCGAGCCCCTGCCGCCGGATCATCCGCTTTGGACGGCCCCGAATTGCTATATCACGCCGCATACCGCCGGCGGTCGGCATGACCAGGACGAGGCTATTGTGGAACATTTCCTCTCGAATTTAGCGGCATTTAGCCGGGGAGAGCCGCTCGTCGACCGCGTGGTCTGACGTCGCACGGAAGGGCGCGTTTCCCGACAAACGGCAGGGTGGATGCGGCGGAAGTGTTGCATGCCGGAATAAAATCCGGCTTTAACACTCCCAGTTTTGTGATCGTCCCCCCTGTCGATTGCTCGCGGTCTTGTTCGATTCCGGTCCGGAAGGCACGTTGCTGGCCTCGGCGCCCGGACCTGGCGGCATGAGTGACGAGGCATTCACGCGTCTGGTGGATGCTTACTATACACCGCTGTTTCGCTTTGCCTTGAGCCTCACTCGCCGGGAGGCGGATGCGTGCGACCTGACGCAGCAGACGTTTTATGTGTGGGCCACGAAAGGCTCCATGCTGCGCGACGCGACCAAGGTGAAATCGTGGCTGTTCACCACTCTATATAGAGAGTTCCTGCGCGGGCGGCGGCGGGACCAGCGGGTGACCTCGATCGAGGACCTGCCGCCGACGGAGACGGACATCGCGGACGAGGAGATCGATCGCGTGCGGCGGATGGACGGGACGATGGTTTTGGATGCACTGGGTGAAGTGGACGAAATTTTCCGGGCGCCGCTGACGTTGTTTTACGTCGAGGATTTTTCATATATCGAAATCGGCGAGGCGCTCGGCGTGCCGCTGGGCACGGTGATGTCGCGGCTGTCTCGCGGGAAGCTCCAGCTGCGCACGATCCTCGCGAGTCGGGAGCGAGGTGGCAGTGGCGCGGTCATACCCTTTGATGCCGGCGAGCGCCGGAAGCAGTCATGAGCCAGGATTCCGCGAAGTTTATATTAGGTGCTTATCGGCCGGACGGCCGCGATGCCGGAGATCCTGCCTTTGGGGCGGCGCTGGCTGAGGCGGGGCGTGACCCTGCGTTGCAGGCGTGGTTCGAGAAGGACCAGCTTTTCAGTTCGCTTGCGCGGGCCAAAATCCGGGAGGTGGCGGCGCCCGCTGATTTGCGCGCGGCGATTTTGGCGGGAGCGCGTTTCAGCCGGCGGACTCCGTGGTGGAAGCGCCGGTTCACGCTCGCGCTCGCCGCAATGTTCGCGCTGCTGCTGGCGCTCGCGCCGCTCGAGTGGCGCCTCGTGCGACCCGGATTCTCCAAGACGCTGCCGGAATTTGCGGTGAACTTCGCGAGCCGCGGATTCATCGGGTTGCGTTTCGGCAAGCCGGGGAACGATCTCGAAGTGCTCCAGAGCTGGCTCGCGTCGCGGCACGCACCGCTGCCGGCGAAAATCCCGGCCGGACTCGCTCAACTCGCCGCCCTCGGCTGCCGCACGGTCGACTTCCAGGGAAAGAATATATCGGTGATCTGCTTCGAGCGGGAGCGCGAATATCATCTGTTCATCGCCCGCCGCGAGGATTTCCCGGGCATCCCAGACAATCCGCAGCCGCTCTACGCCACGCAGCGTGACTGGGGTTCGGCAACGTGGACGGACCGCGACCATCGCTATGTACTCGTCAGCAGTGCTGGCGTCGGCGCGATCAAATCGCTTCTCTAATCCGATCGGCGAGTCCTCGATATATATACCCCGCAATCCCGCTCGAGCGCAGGGCTTCCGACGCTGGGAATAAATATAAAGTTCACCTCTCTTAGCTTTCGACCGGGGCACGGGCCTTCGCCTGAACCCGGTCGTCAACCCAAAACCAAAGTCAGTTCACCAGTCGATTCGCACATGAAAAAATCCACTCGTCTCCTCATCACGGCCGCCGCCATGGCGGGTCTTTATTCGGGCGCGCTTGCCGCTCGCACTTACGCGGCCGATGGCAAGGCGGGCCAGACATCTGCGACCGACGACAAAAAGGCCAAGCACGACTGCAAGGGCAAGAACGGCTGTGCGGGCACCGGTGGCTGCAGCGCCGGCGACAACGGCTGCAAGGGCAAGAACTCCTGCAAGGGCAAGGGCGGCTGCTCGACGATGGACAAGAAGCCGACGGACGTTCCGACGAAATAAGTTTTTATTTCCTGATCACGCGGCTGGCGCCCGGTCGTCAGCCGCGTTTTTCTTTTCCAACGCCCCGGCGTTTTTTCATATATGCCTGCCAACGCGTTCAACGGCCAGACGGAATATGGAATCGGGATCGGCCTCCGCGTGCCGCACTACCAGCATATACTCGAGCGGAAACCGGTCGTGGACTGGTTCGAGATCATCTCGGAGAATTTCATGGTCGACGGCGGGCGCCCGCTGCAGGTGCTCGACCAGATTCTCGAGCAGTACCGGGTCGTCCAGCACGGCGTCTCCATGTATTTTGGCTCGGCCGACAAACCGGATCGCGCTCATCTGAGAAAGCTGAAGTCCCTCGTGAAACGCACGAAGACGCCGTGGCTCTCGGACCATCTTTGCTGGGGCAGTGTCGATGGAACCTATACACACGATTTGCTGCCGATGCCCTATACATTCGCTTCGGCGCGGCGCACGGCGGAAAAGATCAGGATGATCCGCGATTACCTCGAGGTGCCGATCTGCGTGGAAAACGTCAGCAGCTACGCCGAGTTTCATGTTTCCGAAATGACCGAGTGGGAATTCCTCAGCGAAGTCGTCGAGCGGGCCGACTGCGGGATTCTGCTCGACGTGAATAATATATATGTCTCCTCGCAGAACCACGGGTTCAACCCGCTCGACTATATAGACGGCGTGCCCCACCACCGCGTCGGCCAGATGCACGTCGCCGGGCACACGCGCTTCGAGAAGTATATATTGGACACCCACGACCATCCGGTCCTTGACCCCGTCTGGAAGCTTTACGCCCACGCAACCAAGCTCTGTGGCGTGACCGCCACGCTGCTCGAGTGGGACGACAAAATTCCGTCGTTCGGCGAGGTCCATGACGAGGCGCTGAAGGCAAACGCATTTATCGACGGTGCCAAGTCCGCCCTCGCCCCGAAGCGCGCGCGTCCCCGCCCGTCGGCGGCCGCGCGATGAAGCGAAAGCCGCGCGCGGAAACATCGGCCCCGGCGCTGCGGGCGCCGAAGCGGTTGCGCACCACGGATGACGTGCGGCAATTGCAGCGGGTGATGCTACAGGCGGTGGTGCGCCCGCTCACGAAGGATGATCGCCTGCAACCCCGCTGGACGGACGGTCGCCCGATGAGCGAAGTCGCCGAGGAATTCATCAGGCCGAACGATCGCCTCAGCTCGGTCGAGCGGCTCGAGTTATATAATCGGATGTATTGGTTCCGGCTGCTGGATTGTTTCTATGATGATAACCCCGGGTTGCGCGCGCTGCTGGGAGACCGGAAGTTCGCGCCGCTCGCGCAGGCTTTTCTAGCGAAGTATCCCTCGCGCTCGTTTACGCTGAGGAACCTGTGCTCACGCCTCGAGCAGTTCCTGCGCGAGGAGCCGAAATGGACCACGCCGCACACGCTGCTCGCCTGTGAGATCGCGCGTTTTGAGTGGGCGCAGACGGTCGCCTTCGACGGCGAGGCACGTCCCGTTTTTACACCGGCGGAAATCGCGGCGCGTCCCCCGTCGCGGCTCCGGCTCGGTTTGCAGCCCTACCTCACGCTGCTCGAGTTCCGGCACCCGGTAGACGATTTTGTGATCGCGGCAAAGAAGCGCGATGCGCTGCGCAACGCGGCGAGCAATGCGGTCGACGCTCCGGGGCAGTCCGCGCGAGCTTCGAAAAAGTTGGCACCGCCGCGCCGTGAGCGCGTGTGGCTTGCGGCGCACCGCCTCGGGAATTTGTTATATTATAAACGCCTTGAGGCCCCCGCGTATGCCATCCTGGTCGCGCTGCGTGACGGCCAGACGCTCACGCGGGCGGTGGCCGCGGCTGGCCGTGGCGTCACGCCGGAGCAGGTGCAGGGCTGGTTCGCGACGTGGATGGAGCTCGGCTGGTTTTGTCGCCGGGAATAAAGCCCGGTTCCGCGCCTCTGGTATATACTTCAACTTATATATGAACCTGAGTGCACTTCCTGCCCGGACCCATCATGTGCTCGCCACCATTGCCCGCTGGCTGCGCTCACCCCTCCTGCTCGCGATCCGCGCCTACTGGGGCTGGTCGCTCTTTCGGACGGGACTCGGCAAGCTCGGCAACCTGGACGGAACCGCGACCTTTTTTGCGAGCCTGAATATACCATTCCCGAAGCTGAATGCACTCGTCGCCAGTTGTATCGAGTGCGGCGGCGGTGCGCTGCTCGTCCTCGGCCTCGCGACCCGAATCACGACGGTGCCGATCATGTTCGTGATGCTGATCGCGTATATCACGAACGACAGCGAGGCGTGGCATTCGTTTTTCCGCGATCCGGACAAATTCACGTCGGCCACGCCCTTCCTGTTCCTCTATGCGGTGGTGATCCTATTCGTGTTCGGACCCGGAAAAATCTCGCTCGACGCGTTTTTCTTCCGGAAGGAACTCGACAAATAAGCGGTCGATCGGTCCACCGCGGCCAAGGATATATAGACGCTTATATATCGATGCCGACTGCACCCCCTTCAATATAGGTGCTGATCTATTGAATGGCCGTGACTGCGCGCGGTGGCCCGGTCAGGTCTTGATGACGTGAGTGGCCGCGATGAGGTCATGCAGGCACCGGCGATCCGCGCGGAATATACAGAGGTAGTCGGCGAAGAAAAATATAAAGCCGATCCAGGGTAGATAGCAGATGAGGGTCACAACGAAATTTCGCAGGAGCCACGCATGGACGAAGCCGGCGCGTTCGTCTCCCGGGTAGCGCACGACCCGGATCGACATGATTCGTTTTCCGATGGTCTGTCCGGAAACGCTCAGCATCCAGATTTGAACGATGGCCAGTGCGAGCCCGAAAAACGCGAGGAGCGCGAAGCCGAGCAACATGCGTCCCACATCCATGCCTGCGCTCAGCGCTGTATAGTTTCCTTGAATCGCCATTTGCATCGCGCCGAATCCGATCAGGAAAAATCCAGGCATGCAGGCGACGCTCGCAATCAGCATGTCGAGCAGCATGGCGACAAGGCGTTGGCCGCGTCCGGCAAGTTCTGGCATGGGTACATCCGACGCCAGAAAATCTGTCGCGGGCGCGATCGCCGTGGCGCCGGGGGCCGGATCCGCGCCGCCGAATTCTGCGAATTCGCCGAGCGCTTTCCACGTTTCCGTGCCGTCGAGTCGGGCTCGCGTTTGCAGGTTCGCCCGGCCGGTTTCGATCCACGAGCGGATCTGATCTGCGCTCACGGGACCATATTCTTTGCCGTCGCCGCCAATGATCGTGAACATGGGAGCAGCGTGAACCAAGCCCGGGCGTCGTCAACTGGTGGTCAGGCGAGGGTGACGCGACGCTCCGCCGGCTCCGGATTCTGCCGATAGAAAACCGCGGTGTGTCCGACGGATCCGACGAGCACGCAACGGCCTTCGTCGGAGACGCGCAGTGTGAGTTCTTTCTGGACGTCGCGTTCGACCCCTTGGAAGCGCAGCTTCACGAGCTCGTGGGCGCGCAACAACTTCTGGAGTTCGGCAAAAAATCCGGGAGACAACCCCTCTTTTCCAACTTTCAGGGACGGGGTCAGCTTCTGGCCGAGGCCGCGCAGGTGGGATTTTTGCGCGCCGGTAAGGGGAAATTCATACATGCAGAAAAAGCAATCGCTGGATCAACGGAACCGCACAACGTCAATTATCCGAGGCGAGCGAACGTGGTTCTAGATAGGTTGGTCGAGCGGCAGTTCGCGCCATTTCCCGGGCGGAAGGTCATCGAGGCTGATCGCGCCGAAACGCGCCCGATGTAACTCGAGCACGCTCCACCCGCATTCAGCGAACATCCGGCGCACCTGATGATACCGGCCCTCGGTCAGCTCCAATTCGGCCACGCGCGGGGCAACGAGCGAGAGTGCGGCGGGAGCGCTGGGCTCCGTTTCGCCCGCCAGCCGCAGCTCGCCGCTCGCGAAACGAGGAACCAGCGAGGCATCGAGGTCATGCTCGACGATGACTCTATATAGCTTCGGCACCTTTTTCTTCGGCGAGGTGAGCCGGTGCACGAGGGCGGATTGGTCGGTGATTAATATAAGACCTGTTGTTTCCTTATCGAGACGGCCGATGCTCGTGACCACCGGGTTCCGCTGGCGCCAGCGCGACGGCACGAGATCATAAATCGACGGACCCTCCGCCGGATCGTGGGAGCAAACAAACCCGGCGGGCTTGTGGAGCATGATCAGGAGGCCGTCCGGGTGATCCAACGGTTCGCCGTCCACGCGGACGCTGGCGGCGGAGACCCGGGCGCTCGGGTCATTGGCAATGCGCCCGTCGACCACGACGCTGCCACTCCTGAGCCAGGCACGGGCTTCGCTCCGCGAGCAGTAGCCGAGGCTGGAGAGCAATTGATCGAGCCGGCGCATATCAGGGTGAAAAGGGAAACCGCGACGGGGCGCGGGGACTCAAGGATAAAGAGGTTTTATTTTCGCGCATCTTTCTGCCTGCGTGTGGCGAAGTATCTCCATGCTACGCTGGTTTTTAATGGGTGTCGCCGTCACATTCGCGCTCCTCGGATCCCTCACTATATACAAATCTCCGGATTGGTCGAAGTGGGAGTTCGCGCTTTTCGCCGCGGAGTTTGGATATATAGTGGCGGCCGTTCCCCTCGTCATCGGCTTGGTGGCCTGGTGGAGTCGGGGTGCGCATGGCACGTTTGCGGTTGGGATTGTCCTCGTGTCCGTCACGGCCACGGGATTGTTGCTGAAGCCGGTCGTGCAAGCGTGGTGGATCGCGCGCACGCTGCCGGATAAACTGGTGCGGGATCTCGGGCCGGCGGAAGTTGCGCGCCCGCCGTTTTCGTGGGCCCGGCTGTGGCCCGCACGGCCGCCGGTGATCGCGCCGCAGACGCTATATTATTCGGGTACACTCGCACTGGATTTTTATCCCGCGGTCGGTCGGGCGGCCGCTCCGTGCGTTGTGCTCGTGCACGGGGGCGGGTGGGACAACGGGACGAGAACGGAGATCCAGCACTTCGATCATTGGCTGGCGGGGCGGGGATATGCGGTGGCGGCAATCTCTTATCGACTCGCGCCCGGCTCCATCTGGCCGGCGCAGCGCGACGACCTGCGCGCCGCGATTTCATATATCAAGGCGCACGCGGCGGCGCTCGGCATTGATGCGACGCGCCTCGTGGTGTTCGGGCGTTCTGCGGGCGGCAATATAGCCGAGGCGACGGCGTACGAGTCGGACGACCCCGCGATTCGCGGAGTGATCGCGCTCTATGCGCCCGCTGACGTAAATTTTGCGTGGGCGTTTGCGCGGGACGATGACGTGCTGAAATCGCCGCAGCTCCTGAAGCAGTTTCTCGGAGGCCCGCCTGCGACCGCGCAGGCGGCGTACGACAGCGCGAGTGCGATCCGGCACGTCGGCCCGAAAACCCCGCCGACCCTGCTGATGCATGGCGAGCTCGATACTCTCGTGTGGAACCAGCAGAGCATCCGCCTCGAGAAAGTGCTGCGGGACGCGGGTGTGCGGCACGCTTTCGTGTCGCTGCCGTGGGCGACCCACGCGTTTGAATATAACCTGAACGGCCCGGGCGGCCAGCTCGCGACCTATAGCATCGAATGGTTCCTGCAGGTTGTGACCAAATGAGCCCGGGACGAGACGCCGGTGCAGAATTTCCGTGTATCCAAATCCTGGATACCTGTATCCGAGTTATGGATACGGCGGAAACCGGGCCGAAGTGCTAGCTGGCAGCCGGCGTGGCGGGGGCGGTCGGGGCAGCTGCGCTGCGGCTCTTAACGGCCTGGCGTCCGACGCGCAGGATTTCGAGGACTGCGAGCGGGACGAAGATCCACAGCACCTGCACCGGGAAGATTTTGCGGGCAGCTGCCTGGTGATAGGCGGCGAGCCCGGCGGCGACGTAGGCGAGGCGGTGGAGATTCTTCCAGCGTTTGCCGCCGAGCCAGCGGATGGCGGCGTGCGGGCTGGTGACAGCGAGAATCAGCAGGATGGAAAGGGCGATGAGCCCGGTGACGAGAAACGGCTTGTGGATGTCGCTCGCGAGCACCCGGAAACCGCCTTCATATAGCAGGTGCGTGGAGAAATGCAGGAGTGCATATACGAACGCGGCGACGCCCACGAGTCGCCGATGCCGGTTGAGCGCGAGGGCCACGCCCCATTTCGGGAAGAGCACGCGCAGCGGCGTGAACGACAGGACGAGGGCGAGCAACACGCAGGCGACGAAGCCCAGGTGGTGCAGTATATACTTCAGGGGATCCGCAGCCACGCTCGGCTCCTGGCGAAAAATCGGCCAGGCCGGCCAGAGGCCCGGCAGCACGAGCAGGATCCAGATAAATACTTTCGAGCGGAGAAGTCGTTCGATGAAGGCCACAATATACAGGTGCGCGCGGACCGACTGAAGCGATTCCCCCCACCGGGCGCTTCGAGCGAGTCTCAATAGTTTTTCGCCAGGTTCATCCCCGCGTACATCGAAGCGACTTGTTTTTCGTAGCCATTGAACATGAGCGTCGGTTGCCGGGCTCCGCTGAAAACGCCGCCGCCGATCACGCGCTCGCTTGCCTGCGACCAGCGCGGGTGGTCGACCTTCGGATTCACATTGGCGTAGAAACCATATTCGCCGGGCGAGATGGCCTGCCACGAGTTGCGCGGGGCCGATGCGACCAGCTCGATTTTGACGATCGATTTGATTCCCTTGAAACCATATTTCCAGGGCGTCACCAGCCGGAGAGGCGCGCCGTTCTGATTCGGCAGCGGTTTTCCATATATACCGGTCGCGATGAATGTGAGCTCGTTCATCGCCTCATCCAAGCGGAGGCCCTCGAGGTAAGGCCACGGGATGCTATCCTCGCGCTGGCCCGGTGCCTTGCTGGGATCGAGAAAGGAAGTGAACCGCACGTATTTTGCCTCCGGCTTCGGCTCGGTAAGGGCGATCATTTTGGCCAACGAAAATCCGTCCCAGGGAATTACCATCGACCACGCCTCGACGCAGCGATGCCGGTAAACGCGCTGCTCGATGCCGCCGACTTTGCCAATGAGGTCGTTGACATCGATTTTGCCCGGCTTGCCGACGAGACCGCCGATTTCCACGGTCCACGGCTCTGGTTTCCAGCCGCGATTCGCGTTCTCCTTCGGGTCGGCCTTGTCCGTGCCGAATTCATAAAAATTATTATATCCCGAGACGAATTCGAACGGCGTCTTTTTTAATCCGGTGCCAATATAGTCGGGGTTCGGCGTCGACGGAAAACCGGCAGTGGCGCCGCTCGATTCATGGAACCCGAGCGCGAGACCCGCCGCGCCGAGTGTGGCCGTTTTCAGAAATTCGCGGCGGTGCGTGCGGTAGGCCGATTCAGGAGTCGCGGCGGACTCGGGCAGAGCCCAATCTTGGCGGGTGCGGAGGTACATGGGACGTTATATCTAAAAAGCGTTGTATCTAAAAAGTGGATACGCGGCAGCGGGGCCGGCAGATTCGTGGGAGTTAGCGATTGCGGGTAAGAGTCGCCAATGCTGCAATATATTCCGGCTGGGGCGACGTGGAATCAAACATTCATGCGCCGAACGGGTATCCCGGAACGCCGGGCCGGACGAACTTCCGCCCGCCGAAGCCGTCAATGGCCGGAGACCGCGCCACCTTGCAGCGCAGGCCGGACGCGATTATGCTGGGCAACGAGGCCAGCATTTGGGATGGGTGAGAGGTCACGTATCATTATGTCATTGTGGGAATATAAGGTCATATCGAGCGGCAAGGGCGGATTCGTCAGCCCTGCGCTGATGGAAAAGTTTCTGAACGACTTGGGAAAAGACGAATGGGAGATCGTCTCCTTTCATACCCAGCCCGACAACCTGCTGGCGTTCACCGGGCTCGCCCGGCGGTCGACGCAGCGCGATTGGACGCTGCAGGACGCAGCCGCGGCGGCGGCGAAGATCGAGGCCGACAAACTTCGGTTGGAATTCGAGGCGAAATTCAAGGGAGCGAGCGCGGCTGCGAGTGCTGCGGCCGAGGAGAAGCACGAAAGCGCTCTGGCGGAAAAAGCGGCGCCCGAGGATGGCTTCCGTCGGCTCGTGGATACTTCGCGCGACGATGACCCGGACGCGCCGGATGAGGAGAAGGACGAGTGGGACAAGCTCACGGCTTCTGAAGAGGAAGAGTTGCCGACGTTCTTCGAGGCGATCCGGCCGCACTTGCGGCGCAATCAGCGCGGTCCCGGCATGAGCGTGGGGACCGATTACCTCGCGAAAAAATGGGACCAATCGGAGGAGGATCTCAAGGGAGCGCTCTTGGAATGCGGTTTCGTTCTCCCCGAGAACGAGGACAGCAAGCCGGTATACGTCGAATATGACGGAGATCTTTTCTGGCTTAATATAAATCGCCGCGGCGAGCTTTGGCTCAACACGAAGGAAAAGCCCCGCCCGGTGTTTCGCGCCGTGCAGGCGCAACGAGTGACCGTGGACGAGCCGGTTGACGGCACGCCGCCCCCAGACGGCGCGGCCGTAGCGAAGCCCACCTTTGAGCCCCGTGCCCGGCGGGACTCTGCGGCGCCCGTCGCAGTCGCCGAGCCGCGTCCCGCCGCCCCGGTCGTGGCCGCGAGCAGTGCGCCGTCGGGTGCGCTGCCGGGCGGCTCCGAGCTGCTCGCGAAAATACGTCCCTTGATGCGGCGGAACCGTCGGGGCCCTGGCGGTTCGGGCAGCGCCAGTTTTCTCTCCAGAGCCCTGAAATGTAGTGAAGCCGAATTGCTGGCCGCCTTCGCGACGCTCGGGCTCACCACGAGTGCGCCGGGGGCGAAGACGCAGCTCGTGGAACTTGACGGGGACCTGTGGTGGATGAACCAGGATTCCCGCGGTGGTGTCTGGATCAACGGGCGCGAAAAACTCGACGGTGAAACGGTCGAGAGCGCCGGAGCTGCGGCCGACGCCGCCAAGGAGCAGGCAGGCGCCGCGACAGGGGCTACAAGTGACTCTCAATCTGGCGAGCCCTCCGGCGCGCCCCAAGCGGTCGCCGCGGACGGCACCGCGCCGATTGCTGCAGCGGCACCGTCGCTTTTCGGAAAGTTGGGAGCAGAAACCGTTCTTCCGCCGGCGGATACGACTCCGGAAGGAGCAGTCCCAGGAACGGCCACCGAGGATATTCTCACCAAGGCCCGTGGCCTTTTGCAAGGAACGCGGACGGGATCTGTCGCGGGCAAACTCGAGCGGATCGCAAGTGACATGGGCCGGGCTGCCGAGGAGCTGCTGCAGACCTTGGAAACGCGCGGTTTAAAAGTGCCTGAAAAGCCGCGCGAGAAGCCGGTATTCGTCGAAAAAGACGGGGAGATTTTCTGGCTGAACCGCAACGCGAAGGGCGAACTTTGGATTAATGCGAAAGCCTCGAAGTTTGCCGCGGATGGCGAGGTCGACGGCGCCGATGGCAGCGATGGCGCCGAGGAGAAAAAGCCGGGTCGCCGCCCTAGCCGCGCGAAGAAAACCGCGGAGTGACCAGCCGAGCGGGTCAGCGGACCCGCCCGTATCCAAATGTCGGATACACCCGCGCGGTCCCGACTCGTCCAGTTCAGCTGGTGAACGCGGCGATCGGGCCGACCGGGTATCAGGTGGATACTTTGTCCACCGGCCAGTGCCAAGCTGTCGAGCAGCCTGGCGACGCAGACAGATATATGGTCCGGTATATACAGGTCGGCATAGGTATATAGATTCCGATCATATCACGCGGAATTGGGCTGCGTCCACTCGCGTGGCACGCGTGAGCCGCACCCGGTTTTCCTGACTGCGGCGTCGCGCTTGGTCAGGCGGGCTCGACCGTCACCGCTGTATCCAGAACATGGATACCGCCGCCACTGAAGAGTCCCTTGACCGGGCTGACGTCCGAGAAGTCGCGCCCGCGGGCGACCGTGATGTGCCGTGCGCCGACCAGGCACGCGTTCGTCGGGTCGAAGTCGACCCAGCCGAGGTCGGGTATATAAAACGAGACCCACGCATGCGAGGCATCTGCGCCAACGAGCCGCGGCCGGCCCGGTGGTGGTTCAGTCAGGAGATAGCCGCTCACATACGCGGCCGGCAGCCCGCTCTGCCGAAGCGCGCTGATCATCAGGTGAGCAAAATCCTGACAAACACCGCGGCGGTGCGCAAGAACCTCGGCCAGAGGCGTCGAAATTCGCGTGGCTTTCGAGTCGAAGACAAATTCCTCGTCGAAGCGGTCTCCGAAAGCAGTGATCCAATCGAGCACTGGTGTCCGCGCCGGATCAAGGCCGCGCGTGAAATCCTCGGCCAGCTTGCGCGCGCTCGGCAGCAGCGGCACGAAAGGCGACGCGTGGCGAAATTGCTCAAGGGTAAAATCGACTCCGCGCACGGCGGATTCCACGCCACCCACCGCTTCGGCGAGCGACGGCGTCGATCCGGACCGCGGGGTCACGAGCTCCTGGCGATCGACGACGCTGCGGCTGGTGATCCGGAGCTCCCGATGCGGCTCGCGCAGCGTGAATATATGTTGCGTGTTGCCGAAATAATCGGACCGCGCAATGAGGTCGTTCGGCTGGGGCGAGATCTCGAGAGAAAAGTTCTCGCACGACTGCTCCGCGTCGGGCCGCGGTTGCAAATGCAGCGATTGCCAGGCGGCCGTCGCGGCCGACTGATGACGATAACGAGTCGTATGCGTGACTTTATATATCGGCATCGGGTCAGGCGATGTCAGCCACGTCCGGGACCTCGCTATGGCTGAAGTATATTTGTGTCATCAGGTCATTGATCTCCGCCAGAGCGGCCCCGGCCTCTCCGAGAAACTCGGTGAGTAGACGGGGATCGGCCGCAAGCGCGGGCGCATCAATCAGCCGCACTTGCATGGCGAGCTTCAGCGAGCGGGCACGGAGCGTCGCGACGGGTCTCGGCGCCAACTCGGACGGCAGCACCGCGAGATGCTCGAGAATGCGCTCGGCCTGGAAACGGAGCCCGCGTGGATTTTCCGCGGCGCCGAGGAGCCAGGCCAGCACGGAGTCGTGTTGATATAGGCCGTGATATATACTTCGGTAGGCGAAGAGGCTCTCCGTGAAATGCAGGAGCGTCTGCAGCCGGAACTCCCGCGGTTCCGCTGCGCCCGCGGTCCGCGTTTTCGGCGTGGCAGCTTCGTCCTTTTTTTTCTCTTCCCTGAGTTCCTGCGGCACGAGCAGTTCCCGCGCGACGAATACCAGCTGGCTGCTGCGCTCGATGCGGCGGCCCAACTTCAGAAATCGCCACGAGAGGTCGTGCGCGAGCGTTTCCGTCGCGAGCGTTTCCAGACTCGCGAGCTGTTCGCCGAGGTCGAGGGCAAGTTGCGGATGACCGGTGTCGGCAATCGCACGCAGGCGTCGCAGAATGCGCCACGCCTCGGGCGGCAGCCGCACCTTAACCTGGTCGAGGTTCCGGATCACGTGCCCAAGATTCGCGGCCAGGCTCCCGGGCTGCGCAGGATCGTCGGCCCGCACGCGGATGACGGCCGCTATATCATCCGAATCCGCGCCTTTGGGGACCGCGGTGGCCTGCGATTTCAGCAGGATCCGGAACGCGTCCGCGGCGACCGTCGGATCGAGGGCGGCGATTTCATCCCGCAGGAGCGGATCGATTTTATCCAGCAGGCGCGCGAGTTGGGAAGTGCGCTCCAGGTAACGCCCGAGCCAGAAAAGATTATCGGCGACCCGGCTGGGCGTCGCGGAAAATCGCGGGCTTTCGGCGAGCGGCGCGCTCGAAGGTAATTTTTCCTCGACCTTGGCGCCAAACACCCAGGTGTCCTTCGTGGCGCTGCCCTGTTGCAACGAAACGACTGCGTCCTCACCGCTCGGATTGAAACGCGTGAGCCCGCCGGGCATCGCGCGATACGCTCCGTCCTGCCACGACACGAACATTCGCATTATATACGGGACGGGCTCGATGGTACCGTCCCGCCAGGCCGGGGTTGTCCCGAGCAGGATCCGCTCCTGACCGCAATAGGAAGCCGGGCGCGCCTCGATAGCCGCCGCGATCGCAGCCCGCTGCGTTTCATCCAGCAGAGGACCGTAGCGCGTGGCCTCGCCGCCGCGGTACGTCGGCTTCACGAGCAGCGACGAGAGCTGGGACAGTATATACTTTTTCGCTGATTCCTGTCCGGCCCACCACGTGGGTGCGCTGGGCAATTGAAGACCGCAGCCAAGAATCTCACGGCACAGCGGCTCGAGGAACGCGAGCATCGCGTTGCTCTCGAGCGCGGCGCCGCCGAGTGAATTCGCGATCGCGACACCGGAATATTGAGCCGCGTTGACCAGGCCCGGAACACCGAGCCACGAATGCGCCTGCAGCTCCAGCGGATCACAGAAACCGGAATCGACGCGGCGCACGATCACGTCGACTTTTTTCAATCCGCTCACTGTTCGGAGAAACACCTGGCGATCGCGCGACGTCAGGTCCGCGCCCTCGACGAGCGGGTAGCCGAGGTAACGCGCGAGGTAAGCCTGTTCGAAATGGGTTTCATTCGCCGGCCCCGGCGTGAGGAGCACGACGCGTGGCTCCTTCCCACCGCGCGCGCCGGACGGCGCGAGATCGGCGAGCGATGCGCGGAATCCGCGGAAAAACTCGCGCAGGCGTTGCACGGGGGCGCGGTGGAAAACCGGCGCGAGAGCGGTGCGGGATAGGATGCGATTCTGCAGCGAGTAGCCGATCCCCGAGGGTGCATCCAACCGGTCCTGCAGTACCCACCAGCGTCCATCGGGCCCACGCGCGAGGTCCACCGCATAACTATGCAGGAACACGCCGCGCGGCATTCCCGGGGTGACGCACGGGCGGAGAAAATTCGGATTCGCGAGGACGAGCTCAGGCGGCAGAACGCCGCTGCGCAATATATTCTGCGGGCCATATATATCGCGGAGCAACTCGTTATATAGTTGAGCACGCTGGCACAGGCCAGCGCTCAATTTCTG
Source organism: uncultured Verrucomicrobiae bacterium (assembly GCA_963800005.1). Lineage (GTDB taxonomy): Bacteria > Verrucomicrobiota > Verrucomicrobiia > Opitutales > Opitutaceae > CAWCZH01. The sequence goes on along the minus strand of CAWCZH010000006.1, from coordinate 61,558 downwards.
CCAGTCCTCGGCACCCACGAGGTGGGGCACGGCGTCGACCGGCCATGGCTGTGACTCCGAACGGGCACCGGCGTACACGTTCATACTGATGTCCTGCTCAATGACGGCCCGCGCGGAGGCCTCGGAGGCGAGCCGCAGGCGTTTCAGCGGCCCGGCGCCGAGCAGCCGGAAAAAATCCGCCCACGCCGGGCGCACGGTGCCGTCGGCGGCTCTATATTCATCGTAACGTCCGGCCACTCCACGGTAGGCCGGCAACGGGTCGGCGAGGGTGGCGGTCGCTGGTGCAGGCATGGAGTCGTCTTATTTTTTCGCACCTGATTCGCGGGCGCAAGACCCGAGCGCGGCAACGCCGCGCCGGGGGCTTAGCGCACCACTTTCGTGGCGCCACGCAGGTCGAGCGTGAAAGGAAATTCCGGCGATACCTCGTGCGGTGAGATCGCCAGATTTTCCCCCGGTGTATGCCCGAACGGAAAAAACCGGGCCAGCCGCCGGCTCTCTGCCTCATAGGAATTCACGGGTACCCCTGTATAGTTTCGGCCGCCCGGATGCGCGACGTGATAGGTGCAACCGCCGAGAGATTTTTGATTCCAGCTGTCGACGAGATCAAATACGAGCGGCGTGTCCACCCCGATGGTGGGGTGCAACGCGGATGGCGGTTGCCAGGCCCGATACCGGAGGCCGGCCACGAATTCGCCATTCACCCCGGTGGCATGCAGGGGCAACCGTATATTATTACACGTGACTATATATCGATCGCTCGTCAGCCCGCGGGTGCGGATTTGCATGCGTTCCACGGAGGAGTCCACGAATCGCACTGTGCCCCCGCCCGTGTTCTCCTCACCCATCACGTGCCAGGGCTCGAGCGCGTGGCGGAGCTCGATTTCTATCTCTCTATATTTAACGTGTCCGAGCCGCGGGAAGCGAAACTCGAAATGCGGGGCGAACCAGGCCGACGCGAACGGGAGATCCCAGCGATGCAGGTCCGCGATCACGTCATCAAAGTCTTCTTGGATGAAATGCGGCAGCATGAACCGATCGTGCAGGTCCGTGCCCCAGCGCACGAGTCGGCCGGGTGTATAGGGATGGTCCCAGAAGCGGCTCACCAAGGCGCGCAGCAGCAACTGTTGCACGAGGCTCATTCGCGCGTGGGGCGGCATCTCGAACCCGCGCAACTCGAGCAGGCCGAGCCGGCCCGTGCTGCTGTCCGGTGAATAGAGTTTGTCGATGCAGAATTCCGCGCGGTGAGTGTTGCCAGTAACGTCCGTGAGCAGGTTGCGGAAAATGCGGTCCACGAGCCAGGGTGGGCACTGGTCCGCCCCGCCGGGCGTCGCGGCGAGTTTCGCGTCGAGCTCGCGGAACGCGATCTCGAGTTCATATATACTATCGTTGCGTGCTTCGTCCAGGCGCGGGGACTGGCTCGTCGGCCCGATGAACAATCCACTGAAAAGATAACTGAGCGACGGGTGCTGATGCCAGTAGGCGACGAGGCTCTTGAGCAAATGGGGCCGCCGTAATAGTGGGCTGTCGGCCACTGTCGCGCCGCCGAGGATCAGATGGTTGCCGCCGCCGGTGCCCGTGTGGCGTCCGTCGATCATGAACTTGTCGGCGCCGAGCCGGGCCTCCCGGGCCGCCGTATATATCCACTCCGTCTTCTCGGCGAGTTCGCGCCAGCTCGCCGAGGGGTTCACGTTCACCTCGATGACGCCCGGGTCCGGGGTCACCTTCATGCTGTCGATCGCATCATCCGGTGGCGGAAGGTATCCCTCTATCACGACGGGCCATTTCTCGGCCTCCGCGGTGTCCTCGATCGCGCCGAGCAGGTCTATATAGTCTGCGGCCGAGTCCGTCGGCGGCATGAATATATATAGATGGCCCGCCCGGGCCTCGACGCACAGCGCGAGGCGGACTTCGGGACGCGGCTGATCGGCACCGGTCGCGGCCGGGAGGTCGGCGGGCGGGAACCACGGGCGCAATTCCAGCGGCAGCCGCAGTCCCATTGGAGAATCGCCCGGCACGAGATACATCCGCCCCGCGCGGAAAAACCACGGCGCGGAAATCCATTTCTTCCCCGCCTCGCGCATGAGTGGGAGCGCGTAGCCCGTCGCCGCGTTGACATTCGCTTCGAGCACGCGCGCGAGCCGTGCGCGTTCGTCAGCCGCGAGCAGGTCCTTCTCGACCGGGTCCACGCCTGCGGGAATGCGACGTTCCTTCCATATATAGTAAAACGCGTCCTCATATCCCGGCACCAGCCGGTCCGCGCCGAGAGCGAGACGCGCCGCAAGTTTTTCGGTGAACGTCTTCGCATCAACGGCGGTGCGCGTCGATTTTTGCAGCGGGTCTGCGAGCAACGCCGGGTCGCGCCAGATCGTTTTGCCGTCCTTGCGCCAGAGGCAGGTCAGTGCCCAGCGCGGCAACGGTTCTCCGGGATACCATTTGCCCTGGCCGTGATGCACGAACCCGCCGCCGCCATAGTGCGCCCACAGCTTCCGAAAAAGTTCGCCGCCGAGCTCGCGCTTGCGCGGGCCCAGCGCCGCGGTGTTCCACTCGGGGCCATCCATATCGTCGACGGCGACGAACGTCGGCTCGCCGCCCATCGTCAGGCGCACGTCGGACGCGACCAAACGCGCATCGATTTTTTCGCCCAGCGCGTCGATCTCCTTCCACGTCCCATCCATATATGGAAACGTGACGCGCGGCGTTTCGCGGATGCGCGTCACCTTCATGGCAAAGTCAAACGTTGAGGTACTGCGCTCGACGATGCCGCTGATCGGAGCCGCGCTCGACGGCTCGGGCGAGCATGCGAGCGGGATATGACCTTCACCGGCGAGCAGCCCCGAGGTCGGGTCGAGCCCGATCCAGCCCGCGCCCGGCAAATATACTTCGCACCACGCGTGCAAATCCGTGAAGTCCTCCGTCGCGCCGGACGGGCCATCGAGCGATTTCACGTCGGCGCGCAACTGTATCAGGTATCCGGATACAAAACGCGCGGCCAGTCCGAGGTGCCGGAACGCCTGCACCAGCAGCCAGCCGGAGTCGCGGCAGGATCCGCTGGCGTTGACGAGCGTGATCTCGGGGGTCTGCACGCCCGGTTCGAGGCGAATGATATAGCGAACCGCCCGGTTGACCTGAAGATTCAGGCCAACGATGAAGTCCATCGTGCGCTGCGGCGCGCGCCCGATTGTATCGAGAAATTTCTGAAACGCGGGCGTGACGGCGTCGCGCCGCAGGTAAGGCGCGAGTTCGACGGCCAGGGCCGGATCATATATGAAAGGAAAATTTTCCGCGGCGGGCTCGAGGAAAAAATCGAAGGGATTGAAGACTGCGAGTTCCGCGACCAGGTCGACCGTAACGGAAAAGTGATCGGTCGGCTCCGGGAAAACGAGTCGTGCCAGATAGTTCGCCTGCGGGTCTTGCTGCCAGTTGATGAAGTGCCCGGCGGGCTCGATCGTCAGAGAATAACTGAGAATCGGCGTGCGGCAGTGCGGCGCCGGCCGCAGCCGAACCGTTTGCGGGCCGAGTCGGATCGCGCGATCATAACGATACGACGTGCGGTGATGGAGTGCGACATGAATGGCCATTGGCAGCGGCTAGGGAGGAGCGAAGGCGGAAGTTAAGCAAGTGGCGAGCCGTCGGGGGGTCCAATCGAGGGCGTCGACCGCGCTTGTCATTCGAGGAAACATCCTAACTTTCGTCGCGTCTAGAAATTCAATGAATTTGTCCCGCTTTCTTTTTTGCGCCGCCAGAGACGCTTCGGTGCGTGCCGTGCGTCCGTTTTCGATCGTGCTCGCGCTGAGTTGCGCGATGCCCCTCGGGCGTTTGGCAGCGGCAGATGCCCCGAACGCCGCCCCCGTAATCGCGCAGCCTCTACCTACGCCTCAAGGTCAGGAAAACCCGCCTCCGCTGCCCTCATTGCAGCACGTCTGGATCCCGGGTTTCTGGCAATGGCGTCAAGGCGGCTATCGCTGGGTCGCTGGCCATTGGGAGCTGCCACCGACTGAGAATGCGAATTGGGTCGCCCCGCGGTGGGAGCAGCAATCAAACGGTTTTACGCTCGTAGAGGGCGGCTGGCAGACCGGCGCGCCGGCGCCTGCTGCGGGCAACGTCGCTGCCGATTCGAACGCTCCCACTCCCGTGAACGCTTCTGCGCCGGATGCGGGCGCCCCCGTCGCGGCTAACGCCCCGGCGACGCAGCCCCAAGCGCCCGTTGCTTCGGCGTCGGCTACCGGCCAGCCACCACCGCCGGGGCCGACGGAAGTCGTTGAAATGGCGCCACCTCCGCCGACGACCGAGGTGATTTACGCTCGTCCGGGTCCGGGCTACCGTTGGGTGGGTGGCTATTGGGCTTGGAGCCATGGCCGGCACGTCTGGGTGGAAGGGCATTGGGTGCTCCCTCCGCAAAGCAATATGGTGTGGGTCGCTCCGCGCTGGGAACGGCGCGGTGGCGGTTACGTCCTGATCGACGGGTACTGGCGTCAGGCGGATGTTGCCGTCGGCGGCCCTCCACCTCCGCCGCAGGCTGGGCCGGGAGGCCCACCGCCGGGTGGCGAAATCGTCGTCCAAGCTGGACCGCCGCCGCCGCGTCGCGAGTTTGTCGGCCCTCGACCTGGCCCGTATTACTCTTGGGTCGGCGGCTACTGGCGTTGGAACAATGGCCGCTACGTTTGGATCGACGGCCACTGGGAAATTCCGCCGCGGGGACGTTCGTGGGCTGAGCCCAGATGGGAACACCGCGGGAACGGATACGTTTTCGTCGAGGGCGGCTGGCGCTGATCTGGAGGGCGGGCCGGCTCAGCGAAAGGTCACGATCGACTTTTTGCCGGAAACTTGCAGGAAGAACGGGCGTCTTAAGCCGTATGAACCCAAGCTCTTCCTCTTCAGCGTCATCCCGCCGGGCCACGCCTGCGGCTCTTTCAATCGCGGCCCTCGGGACCGCACTCGCGCTGCTCAGCGGCTGCGTGGTCGCGGAACGTCCGCCGCGCCGGGCCTATATTGTCCAAGGGCCGCCGCCTCCGCCGCCAGTCGTGGTCACGGAATACGCGGCACCGCCGCCGCCGCCGGTGACAGCGACCGTCGAAATATTCGCCCCCGCGCCGCCGCCGCCGCGTCGAGAGGTCATCGTCGAAACGACCCGCCCTTCTCCCCGGCATGTCTGGATCGCCGGCTACTGGACGTATCGTGACCGCCGCCACGTGTGGGTGGGTGGCCACTGGGAGCTGCCGCCGCGGGAACGCGCCGTCTGGATTGCGCCACGCTGGGAGGTCCGCGGCAGTGGCTCCGTGTTCATCGCCGGGTACTGGAAATAAGGCCGCTGTTTTATCTGCGTCGGGTGGGGCTCGAAGCGCTCACCCGTCGCGAACTTTTCTCCCGGGTGACCGTCCATCCTCGGGCGGATTGGCGAAGCCAGCAGCCGCTTTGCCATGAAAACCTTCCACTGCGACGCCTGCGGCAGCCTCGTTTTTTTCGAAAACGTGAGCTGCGTGAAGTGCGGTCACCTGCTCGGTTTTCTTCCGGATGTGCTTGACCTCAGCGCGCTCGAGGTCGCTCGACCCGGTATATATACCGCACTCACTAGAGTCGCGCGCGGTCGAGAATACCGGCTGTGCGCGAACGGACGGGACCACGCAGTCTGTAACTGGTTCGTGCCGGTCGAGGACCCGGTGGATTATTGCGTGTCGTGCCGCACCAATGTCGTCATCCCCGACCTCTCGATCCCCGGAAACGTCGAGCGCTGGCATCGCCTGGAGCTCGCGAAACGCCGGCTGATATATACTTTGAGAAAACTCGCGCTGCCGACCGAGCGCGATGACGCGCGCAGAATTCCCGGGCTTCGCTTCCGCTTTCTCGGAGATGTTTCCGGCCAGCCGCCCGTGCTGACGGGCCACCTGAACGGGCTGATCACGGTTAATATAGCGGAAGCCGATGACGCCGTGCGCGAGCAGCGGCGGGTCGGCTTGCACGAGCCGCTTCGCACGTTGCTCGGCCATTTTCGCCATGAAGTGGCTCATTATTATTGGGACCGGCTGATCGACGGTACGCCCTGGCTCGACCGTTTCCGGGACGCGTTTGGGGATGAGCGGATGGATTATGCTCGGGCACTCCAGACGCATTATGAGGAGGGACCGCCCGCCGACTGGCCGATTCGCAGCGTTAGCGCGTACGCGAGCGCGCACCCCTGGGAGGATTGGGCGGAAACGTGGGCGCACTATCTCCATATCGTCGACACGATCGAAACGGCCGCGGGCTTCGGCGTGTCGCTCCGGCCGCGCCATCCCGATGCGAAATCCATGACCGCCGAACCGCGACGCGCCGCCTTGGACCGTGCCGGCTTCGAACTGCTCCTCGATACCTGGTTCCCGCTCACCTACGCGCTGAATGCACTGAACCGCGGCATGGGCCTGCCGGACCTATATCCTTTCGTGCTTTCGCACGCGGCGATCGAGAAGCTCCGGTTTGTCCACAACGTCATCGAGGCGAACGCCGTTCCCACGGCCGACCGCAGCGCTGCGTGATACAGCAAGGGAAGCGCCTCGCCCCACGCGGGGCTCATGTATCCATATCTTGGATACGAACGTCAGCGTCAGCGCGGGCGCCGCAGCCGCTCACCAAACCACATCGTGGGTTTCGCGCGTGACGAGGTTATATAGTCCCTGCGGATTTCCCGGGTAGGGCAGCACGAGCCGCCAGGTGTTCGGCGTGCAGGTGATCAACGCAAACGCGAGTCGCTTCGGGAAACCGGAGTTGCCGATCCACTCCATCGTCCCGGCAACTTCATATAGCCGGCGAAGTTCCGCGGCGACGACGCGCGGCGGTCGCGCGCTCATCAATCCGCCGATCTCGAACTTTACCGTCGCGGCGACCCGCCCGCGTCGCACGAGCACCCATCCGCCCTGTTGCGCCGCAAGGGTGTTGATCGCGAGCGCCATCGCGGCATCGCTGGTTCCCGCCGCGGTCAGGTGATGCGCATCGTGGGACACCGAGCAGGCCAGCGCGGAATCCTCCGTGCGCGGTCCCATCCCGGTCCAGAAACATTTTCCTATTCGCCCATCGCCGTGATGCCGCTCGACGGTCGCGACCTTGATGATGTCGTGCGCGAGGTCTCGTTCCACGAATCCGTCGACAACCGGCAAGGTCGAGGAGATGAGGCCGGCGTCTCTATACATATCGCGCTGGATCGCCGCCTCGACGGTCGTTCGTCCACGTGGTGCCGCGATCGCGAAATCTGCGGCCGTGACGCGCCGGCGCAGGTGCACCGTGTGCGTGGCCCAGCGCGGCCATTTGATTTTCGGCGTGCGACCAACGAAGCGGCCGCGACGCGCAACGAGTTGTCCATCCGCGAAAACTTCCTCGATCGTCACCGTCGCCGGCTCGCCACTCAAAAGCACGACGTCAGCGGCGCGTCCCGGCGCAATACTCCCGACGAGCGACTCGAGATGATGATGGCGGGCCGGATAATAACTCGCCATCGCAAAAGCCGCTTCCACGGGCGCTCCCGCGGCGATCGCGGCGCGAATATGGGTGTCCATGGTGCCCTCGCGCAGCGTCTGCTCGGCGTCGCGATCGTCGGTGCAGAGCGCGAGATTGGACCAGTCCCGAATCCCGCGTGCCACGAGCTCGCGCACGCCGACCTCCACGAATTCCTTTTTCAGCTGCAGGAAAATTCCCCGCTGGTGTTTTTCATATATCTCGGCGGCGAGCCGGCCCTCGTGATCGCTCGAGAGGCCAGCGGCGGCGAACGCGTTGATCGTCGGAACATCGCGGAGCGCGGTGCCGTGGCCCTCGATCACGCCGCGTGCCTCGCGCGTCGCCTGCATGATTTCCCAAAGGCGGCGGTGGCCCGGGTGGGTTGCGTCCCAGACCGCGGGCCAATCCATGACTTCGTCGAGCCCGACGACCTCGGCGCGGCGGTGCAGCTCAGACACCGCTATATAGTCGTAGTGGCCGCCGGTCGTTTCCACCGCGGTCGGCGGGGCGGCGCTGGCCAGCACCGGAAATATCTTGAACGGGCTGCCGTGCCGCCGGGGCGTCAGCCAGAATTCCACATTGCGCGCGCCGTTCACGTTCGCGAACTCGTGCGAGCACTCGATCGTCCAGGTGTTGCCGAACGGCAGCACCATCTCCGCTTCATATTCCGGCGAGAGGTGGGAACTCTCTATATGTTTGTGCGACTCGCCAAACCCGGGGACGGCGTGCCGGCCTGCGGCCTTATATACTTTCGCCCCGCGCGGTCCCGGCCACTGCCCGGCGGGCCCGGTCCACGCGACACGGCCGCCGGCGATTACTATATCCTGGTCGTCCGCCCAAGTGAGTGAAAAGACCGAGAGTAGCCGAGCGCCCCGTATGATAAGGTCGGCCGGGGCGCGGCCGAGCGCCACGAGCACGAGCCGCTGGCGTAGCTTCGTCTCCGCGTCCGCCACGAACTTTCGTACAGGAGCCGTTCCTTTTTTGCGCGCCGCGGTCTTCATCGCGATAGCAGCCGCACGAACAGCTCGAAGAATCGTGCTTCGTCCAGGCGCTTCTGCACCGTGGCCTGTCGCTCGCCCAAGCCGGGTTGAAAGCCCGGCGCCCAGCTGAGCACGTCGCCATAGCCGACACCGCGGTCCAGGTTCACGTCGATGAAATATTGTTCCGCATGGGCGACCAGCGATTCGTCGAGCCACGTGGCGGCCGCGATCTCGTCCCACAGCGGACGATTGCGAACGCCGAACTTATCGAGGTACGCGGCCAGCGGCGTGCCCGCTGCGGCAATCGCCTCAAAGTGCGCGGGCGTCGAGCGGACGTGCTGAGATATATCAATCGGCGAACACGTCACCCGCGGCCACGCGGCGCGGAACACGATGCGCGCCGCCTCGGGATCGAAGCGCAGATTGAATTCTCGCCGTGGCGAATGCTTGAACTCCCGCGACTCCGTCATCGGGTGGAAACAGCCGCCCATGAAATGGAGTTCTTTCACGAGGGACGGCAGCCGGGGCTCGAGTCGCACCGCGAGCGCGAGGTTCGTGAGCGGCGCGGCATTCCAGAGTGAAATCTCACCGGGAAACTTTTTCGCCATGCGCACCAGAAAATTAGCCGCGTGCTCGTCGCTCGGCTGGGTCGTCGGATTTCCCTCGGGCAGATCCGGCGTGAAATATGGATCTGCAAATTTTCCGGGGCGGACGAGATCGTAGGCGCCGTTGTATATAAGCCGGCCGTGCGCTTTTTCCCACAGCGTCGTGTCCGCGGGCGTCTGCACCAGCGGAAACACGGCACCGGGAACCACCGGCACCTCCGTGCGGCCCATCACCTCGAGCAGGCGCAGCGCGTGCTTCACCTGGATGTCTCGCCAGTGATCTCCCGTCGGCACGCAGATGCCGAGCACCTCCACGCCCGGGTCGTTCAACAGCAGCGCGATCGCCTGCAGGTTCGTCGAGGCGGGGCCAAGGGTGTCCTGGTCGATGATGACTTTGCGGCGGGGGTTCATGAAAGCTCAGTTGCGGGCACCGCCGGCCGCGGCGTCGTCCTGTATATAGCCGGCCTTGTATATAGCACGCGAATCAGGGCTGCAGCCACACGTCTTTATAATTATGAAATGACAGCGGCGATTTCTTCCAGCCCTGCACCGACGTGTTCACCAGCGTTGTGCGCGTGCCCCAATATACTGGCGCGATCGGGGTATGGTCCAGGAGATAGGTCTCCGCCTGCTGGAGGCCGGCATCCCGCACCGCGGGATCGAGCTGCCGGTTCGCGGCCGCGACGAGCTCATCATATTTCGGGTCGGTCCAGCCTGTGCCATTCACACCGTTGCCCGTCGTGAATATACTCAGGAAGCTCAACGGGTCCGGGTATTCCGCCGTCCAGCGCCCTCGCGAGAATGTATAGTCGCGCGAGCTGTCATTGATCGCGGCGAGATACATTTTGAATTCCTTCTGGATGATCGTGACCTCGACACCGAGCTCCCGGCGCCAGCGATCCTGGAGCGCCTCCGCGATGCGCTGGTTTGTTTCCTGCGGAATCGTCAGGAACTCAATTTTCGGAAAACCCTTGCCGCCGGGAAATCCCGCCTCGGCGAGAAGCCGCCGTGCTTCCACAGGATCCGTGGCGAGCCCCGCCGGCGGGACGTAGCCCGCGATCCCGGGTGGCGTCAGCGCTGGTGCGGCCTGCGGCGCACCCCGCAATATATTACGCACGATGCTGCCGCGATCAATTGACAGGGCGAACGCCCGCCGCACGCGCACATCCTGGAAGGGTGGGTGTTCCACGTTGAAGCGCACAAAAAAGCTCTCGAATGCCGGCTCGACGCGCAGCACCGCCGGATCGTCCTTCTTATAGGCGTCGATCTTGCTGAGCGGCACGTCCCACGTGGTGTGCAATTGCCCCGCCCGAAACGCGAACTCCTGGCTCTGCAGCGATTCGCTCGGGTAGAACCAGATCTCGTTCAAACGCACGTGCGCCGCATCCCAGTACCGCGGATTTTTTTCGACGCGGATGTGCTGGTGCTCCTTCCACTCAACGAGCTGGAACGGCCCGTTCGTCACGAATGGCATCTTCTTTGTCCAGACCCCGCTTCGATCCGTGAACGCATCGGCCGCCTCGATGGCCGGACGATACACGGGAAACCAGACATTATTGCGCAGCAGAGAGAGAAAGTACGGCGTCGGCTGGATCAGCGTCACCTCGAGCGTCGTGGCATCGGGCGCGCGGAAGCCGACCTGGTCGAAATCCGTCAGCGTGCCCTTGCCGTACGCCTCCGCGTTCACCACGGAATAGTATATATCTTTATATTCCGACGCGAGCTTGGGCGCGAGCGCGCGCCGGAAACTATACATGAAATCCGCCGTCGTGAGCGGCGCGCCATTCGACCACTGCGCGTTGGGCCGCAGGTGGAATGTATATTTCTTCCCATCCGGCGAGACGTCCCAGCGTTCGGCCACTCCAGGGCGAGCGGCGAGTGTTTGCTCATCGATGGTGACGAGGCCCTCGAACAGGGCGCCGATGACGTTGTTGTCGATCGAGCCGCCCGCGATATGCGGGTCGAGATATTGCACCTCCCCGCCGTTGCCGATGTGCAGCACGCCGGTGCGGTTGCCCTTCGACACCATGGTCTCGTGGCGCGAACAGCCGCCGACGAAAAGCGCGGCGAGAGTCAGCAGCAGCACGCGAAAGGAAATGGACTCAGCCGGGAAACGCGGGAGAAAACGGGAGATCACGGGTGGAAATCGGCGGCAAAGCAGGTGCCGCGCCGGGGTGCTCAGAATTCTGCCGTGCCCGGCGTGCGCGCGAAGGGGATCACGTCACGTATATTCGCCACGCCTGTGACAAACATGAGCATGCGTTCGAAGCCAAGCCCGAACCCGGCATGCGGCACCGTGCCGTAGCGGCGCAAGTCCACGTACCACCAATATTCTTTTTCGCTCAGCTGGTGCTGACGCATGTTCTCCTGCAGCACATCGAGCCGCTCCTCGCGCTGGCTCCCGCCAATGATCTCGCCGATGCCGGGCACGAGCAGGTCCATCGCGCGCACCGTCCGACCGTCATCGTTCACGCGCATATAGAATGGTTTCAGCGTGCGCGGATAATCATATAGCGTAACCGGGCACTTGAAATGCTCCTCCGCGAGGTAGCGCTCGTGCTCGGACTGCAGGTTGTCGCCCCAAGCGACTGGATGCTCCCACGTTTTGCCGGAAGCCCCGAGGATTTCCACCGCCTCGGTGTAGCTGCAGCGCTGGAATGGCCGCTCCACCACGAAGTCGAGCCGCGTCAGCAGATCCCGATCAACGAACTTCGCGAAGAACTCGAGGTCGGCCGCGCAGTGCTCCCGCACGTCGCGGATGAGGTACTTCACAAATTCCTCCGCCAGATCCATGTCTCCCCGCAGGTCCGTAAACGCCATCTCCGGCTCGATCATCCAGAACTCCGAGGCGTGACGCGACGTATGTGAATTCTCCGCGCGAAACGTCGGCCCGAAAGTATATACGTTCGACAGTGCGCAAGCGAAGATCTCCGCCTCCAGTTGACCGGACACGGTCAGGAACGTTTTCCGCGCGAAGAAATCCTGATGATAATCCACGCCGCCCTCCGGCGTCTTGGGCGGGCTTTGCGGGTCGAGCGTCGAAACGCGAAACAGCTCGCCCGCGCCCTCGCAATCGCTCGCCGTGATGATCGGCGTATGTATATATATAAAACCGCGGGACTGGAAAAACTGGTGGACGGCGAACGCGAGCCGGCTGCGCACGCGAAAGACCGCGCCGAAGAGGTTTGATCGCGGTCGCAGGTGCGCAATCTCCCGCAGGAACTCGAGCGTGTGTCCCTTCTTTTGCAATGGATAGGTCGCATCCGCGCCGCCGAGCACCCGGAATGCCGTGGCCGTGACTTCCCATTGCTGGCCCTGCCCCTGTGAGCGGACCAGTTTCCCCTCGACCTCGATCGACGCGCCGGTGGTCACCTGGTCGATACGCGTGTAGTCTGGCAGGGTGGCGTCGGCGATCACTTGGATGCCTTTGAGCGAGGAGCCGTCGTTCAGCTCGATGAATGAAAACGCCTTCGCGTCGCGCCGCGTGCGCACCCAGCCCTGCAGGAAAACCGCATCCCGCGGCTCGGGGCTGTGCAACGCGTCTTTGACGGTGATTCGGAGCATGGGTCGGGATGCCAACGAAGCGGGTGCCGCGCCCGCTGGCAAACCCGGAAAAGTTTTGTCGGCCGCACGTGCGATCGGACGCTCAGGCTCAGGCAACGTCACGCGTGAGTTTGCGTCGCAGGCACCGCGCGGAATTGTATCCAGATTTCAAATACAAGCCCGCGCCGCTGCTCGCGCTTTCCCGCTGCCGTCGTACCGCGGGGCGCGCTGCATCCGAAATTCAACTACACGCGGCCGCCGCCGCGATGAACGTGCGCACGAGCGGCGGAATGCGATTTTCGAGCGCCGCGCGTTCCGGTTGAAACAACGTGCCGACGAAGAACGGATGTGCGTCGACCGAAAGTTCCATGCCGCGAATGTGCCCGCTCGCGTCGAAGGCGGTGAAGCGCAGTCCTGCCGCCTCGAGTGCGTTCTGGTACCCCGGGTTCAGCCCATAGCTGCAGTGGTAGCCCTCGCGCGCTGACGCCGCTATATACGCCGCCTGGATGAGGCTGTGTGGCACGAAAGAGATTTCCTCGCTTTGCTCGACGAGCGAACAGGGGAGAAGCGTCACTACGGGAACGCTCGCCGTTGCATTCGTTTCCGTGTGATCGGCCGTGGGCAGGCCGGCGACGTCCCGCGCGAACTCGAGCAGAGCGTGTTGAAAGCCGCCGCACGTGCCGAGGAACGGCTTCCGCTGCTCGCGCGCCCAGCGAATCGCGGCCAGCGCCGCATCCATGTCCTCATAGGGGCTGCCCGGCACACACCACACCGCGTCGGCCTGGGCGAGCGGGTGTTCTCTGCCGGACGAAAGTATATTGGCGTCGGGTGCCCCCGGAACTCCGGTCGAAAGTGTATTGAGCGACGATGCGGAACCGGGCGCGCGGAGTATATTGGAGGCCGGCGCGGCCCGGCCGCCGCTTGATATATCCTTTCCCGAGGCTATATACTCTCGCGTTTCCCGCAGCGCCCGGCCGAGTTCTCGCGTGCCCGTCCAGCAGAATTCCACGATGACGCCGACCGATGCGGCGGCGAGCGCGAGCGCGCGCGGGATCGCGCGGTGGGCCAGTCTTTCGCCCGAGTAGTCGCCGATCAGGGCAACGTGAATGGGGCGTGTCGTCACGGTTTCACGCGGTTCTTCTGCGTGGTGACTATGATCACGGCGACAACGATGATGGCTGACGCGACCACGGTGCGCTGGCTCACGGGCTCGCCGAGCAGTAGCCAGCCGAGGAGGACGGCGACGATCGGGTTGACATAGGCGTAGGTGGAGACGCGCGCCGGTGTGCTATTTTTCATCAGCCAGACGAACGTGGAAAACCCGACGAGCGAGCCGATGACGATGAGATAGGCGAACGCGAACCACGAAGCTGGCGAGATTGCGAGTACGTTCACCGTGGACCATTCGCCGCGGAGGCCGGCGACGAAAAGCAACGCCGCGCTGCCGCTCAGCATTTGAAGCGATGAAGCCAGTAGAGGCTCCGCGCCGTGCCGCGCGTGACGCGACGCGATTGAGCCGATCGCCCACAACGCCGCCGACACGAGCACCGCGGCGACGGCTCGTTGGTCGAGCGAATCCGTCAGGCCGTGCTGCCAGGGGGCCGTCAGCCACGCCACACCGAAGAACCCGAGCAGCAACGCGCAGCTCGTGACCAAGCCGGGCCGCGAGCCTCCGGGCCAGCACCATTCGGTGAGCACGAAGAACAGGGGCTGCACGCCGATGATCAGCGCAGTGATTCCAGACGGCAAAAATTGTTCGGCCCAGCCGACGATGCCGTTGCCCCCGAGCAGCAGCAGGACGCCAATCCCGGCGTTGATGCGCCACTGCCGGGCGGTGGGCCACGGCGCGCCGCGGAGCTTCAAGTATATAAAGAGAAGCGTGCCCGCAACGAGGAATCGGCAGCCTGCCATCAGGAACGGTGGGATCGTCGAGACTGCGACGCGGATGCCAAGGTAGGTGCTGCCCCAGACTATATAGATCGTCCCGAACGCGAGGCGGACCGCCGCGGCGGTGGGCGCGGGCGGGGCGGCGGGGGCACGGCTCGGCGCCGATTCGGTGGTGGGCATGAAAGGCTGCGATCGTGTATCCGAAAGCTGGATACAAAATCGCGGTTGGATACCAGTCGGCTACAGCTGCGCCTGGGCGAGTTCGCCGAGCTTCTGCACCGCCGCCTCGATGTGGTCACTCCACGGCAGCCCGCAATTCATGCGGAGGCAGTTCCTATATCGATCCCGCACTGAGAAGAGCGGCCCCGGGGCCGTATTGATGCGTTGCTTCAAAGCCTCGTTGTGCAGGCGAACGGAATCCACGGCCGCCGGCATCTCGATCCAGAGTATATAGCCGCCGCGGGGCCGGCTCAGCCGCGTGCCCGCAGGAAAATGCCGCAGCACCGCCTGCGAGAAAACCTGGAGCTGCGTTTGATACGCCCGACGAATCGCGCGGAGGTGATGGTCGTAGCCACCGTGCCGGAGAAAATCCGACACCGTTTTCTGCAGCACGATGGGGGTGCCGAGTGTATTCGTGAATTTCAGCCGCCGCACGCGCTCGAGGTAGCGTCCGGGCGCACACCAGCCGACCCGCAGGCTCGGCGCCAAGGTCTTGCTAAACGAGCTGCAGAGTAGCACGCGTCCGTCGGTGTCCCACGCCTTCAGCGGCTTCGGACGCCGCTCGTCGTAATGCAGGTCGCCATAGACATCGTCCTCGATCGCGGGCACGTCGAATTCCCTGAGTAAACTATATAGTGCGGCCTTCTTCTCGTCGGGCATGCACGAGCCGAGCGGGTTCTGAAAATTAGGCATCACGATCAGCGCCTTCACATCCTGGTGCTCGAGCGCCTCACGCAGCGCATCGAGGCAAATGCCGGAACGCGAGTCGGTCGGCACCTCCAGCGCACGCAGCCCGAGGCTTTGGATTGCCTCGAGGAATCCGAAATAGGCGGGCGTTTCGATCGCAACCGTGTCGCCGGGACGCGTCACCGCCCGCAGCGACAGATTGATCGCCTCGCAGCACCCCAGCGTGATGACCAACTCGTCGTGCGGCAGCGACGTGTCCGTCTGCAAATATCGTCGGGAAATCTCACGCGCGAGGGGCGCGTACGCGAGATTCATGGCGTAGCGGCCAAGCGAGTCCGGGTCGTCCCGTCCCACCGCTCCGAGCAGTCGCGCGAGTTTTCGCGTCGGGAAAAGGGAGTGGTGCGGGCAGGCGGCGCCGAGCTGAGTATAATTGGGGTCGATGGAAAACGTGAGCACCTCGGCCGTGAGATCGTTCACGCCGACGAAACTCGCCTTCGCCATGGGGCGCGCGATGCGTGGCTCGGGCGCCGCGAGCCCAAAGCGGGCGCTGACATAATATCCCGACTGCGGCCGTGCCTCGACCGATCCGCGATTCTCCAATACACTATATGCTTGGATTACGGTGGAGACGCTGACGCCCCGCTGCAGCGCCATGCGCCGGACCGACGGAATTCGAGATCCGGGACGCAGCGTGCCCTGCTCGATCAACTGCTGCAGCGAATCCGCCAGTGTGCCGTAGAGCGTGGTCGGCGCACTGAGAATCGGCCGCGAACGCGGGGCGAGGAGATTGGGCAGGACAGTCATCGCGGGGGATTTAATATAGCGGAAAGCGCTGGTTTATACGAGAGGCAGCGCCCACCGATTGATACCAGCACAGTTGCCTACGTCGGCTGACTGTCACGAGCACAATTAACGCGCGGTTTTTCTTGCGGCGCTGTAGCAATCGGACTGGCTCCCAGCATGGCCGCGGGTTTTTCGTTATTTATCCAGCACGTGCAGGCGATCCTGGACCGGTGGTGCGTCCAGAATAATATAGTCATCCCGCCGGGCGAAAGCGCGGGCGTGGCGCAGCGGCTGGCGGGCCTCGTCGGCGAGCGCCGCGCCGGGCCGGCGGGGCCGGGAGGTTTTTTTTCCTCGGAGATGTCCGACCCGGAAGCCGCGCCGTTCGTCGCGGCGATGCTCGCGGAAATTCCAGTGCCCCGGCGCGAACTGCTGATGACTCCGGCGCGGCAACTGGTGAAGGCGTGTTTCAATCCGCTGCGCACGCGTTGTCGCGATTCGTTTCGCGAACGAGGCTCCGATGGCTCGTGCCGGCGGCAGGAACTTCCCCGCGTGCGCAGCCGCGTGAGCGGATCGCACTGTATAGATTGTCCCTATTTCACTGAGCTCCCGGAGGAGCCGCATCGGGAATTTTTGCGCGAGTGCTGGGACCCGGCGAAACGCGACGAGCTTGCCGCGCACTGGGAAATTTTCCTGCCGGAGGATTTTCGCGCGCTGCGAATATGGATCGAAGACATCACGCCACCTCGGTTATATGCTTGAAAGGCAGGGGGGTCACCCTAGTGGTTTCTACTCACGGTGGCAATGCGAGCAGTTATAATCGAAGACGAAACAGTGTTTCGCCAAATGCTGAGCATGGCTCTGAGCCGCATCCGTGGGCTCGCCGTGGCCGGTGAGTTTGGCGATGGGCGCACGGGCTTGGATTACTGTCTGCGCGAGAAACCGGGTTTGCTGGTCGTCGACCTTTTTCTGCCCGGGATGCACGGCCTCGAGATCGTGCGTGAAGTACGCGCGAAGTTGCCCGCCACTCGTATTCTCGTCCTGACCGGCCACCCTGACGGCGACTTGCCGGCGCGACTGATCGCGCAGGGCGTGCACGGGTTCGTCGACAAGGCAGAGCCGCTGAGCTATGTATTGCAGGCGGTGGAGGCCGTGATGACGGGCGGTATGTACTTTGCGACGAACGTCGCCCCGAAGGCAGCGAGCAATGCCGGTTCGACCGCGTCGCTGCCGCATACACCGCCCTCGGTGAAGCCCGGACCACCCGCACCCTCCATCGCTGCCGTGCAGGCGCTGTCCGCGCGGGAAATTGAGGTCGCGCGACTCGTCGCCGAAGGCTTCTCCTCGAAGGAGGTCGCCTCGCGTTTAAATCTCAGCGTGCGCACGGTGGAAAAACACCGCGCCAATATCATGGAAAAGATCGGCGTGCGCGAAGTCGCGAGTCTCGTCCGCTGGTGCGTCCAGTCCGGCTTGGTTCGCGGCTAGGTCACTGCTTCGCCGGCGAAATTCTGCAGCGCGGGTCGGGCCTCCGCGAAAAGCCGTTTTGCCTCGGTCAAATCGGAATCGAGCAAAGCCTCCCCGGCCGCAAGCCGCTCCTCGAGATCACGCATCCAGCGCGAGAGCGGGAGCACGCCGACGATTCGCGCGCTGCTCTTCACGCCGTGCACGATGCGGCGGCGCTCTTCCTGGTTTGCGGCGTCGAGCGAGGCAAGCGACGGCTCGAATGAACGCAGGAACATGCGCACCAGTTCCCGGGCGTCCTCCTCACCGAGACAAGTCGCCAGTTCGGCAATGGCGGCGTTGGGCGCGGTGACGCGGGACATGCGTCATTCGCACGCGAGATTTTCCCCGGTGCCAACCAAATTCGATCCGCGGTTTTATATACATATAGCAAGTGCGTGTCGCGGCCCCGCTCGCGGATGAGGCGAATAGCCCGGACGCGTCGTTCGCGGCCCGGTCCAGCCCGACGCGGCAACCTCGGGTCGAATCCATCCCTGTTCAATATATACTTTATATATAGCAGGGGCCGCGGTTGCTATATACTGATATATAGCTGGCTTCCCGGCGGAGGTTAATCCCCTGGCGACCGGTAGCGGGCGAGGGCGGCGCCGTCGAGGCGGCAGATCTGCCATTCCAGCATGCGGCGGGCGCCGAATGCTTCATAGAACGCGATTGCGGGCGTGTTCCAGTCGAGCACGGTCCATTCGAGCCGGCCGCAGCCGCGGCGATTCGCTTCGGCAGCGAGATACGTCAATAGTGCTCGGCCGATGCCGAGTCCGCGCAGCGCGGGCTTCACGAAGAGATCCTCGAGGTGAATGCCGGCCTTCGCGAGAAACGTCGAATAGGTGGAAAAGTATAAAGCAAACCCGGCGGGCGCGCCGTCGCTCCACGCGATCACGCATTCCGCCGCCGGCCGGCCGACGCTTGGGAACAAGGTCGCGGCGAGGCGCTCGTCCGTCGCCTCCACCTCATGGCTGAGCTTTTCATATTCCGCCAGCGCAGCAATGAACTCACAGATGAGCGGCACATCGGCCATCGTCGCAACGCGGATTTCGAGTGAGGCCATCCCTCTACATCTCGGCCGGCGGCGCTGGGTTCAATATGAAACCTCTCGCGCTCGGCGTCCGGTGCGGTGCGCTGCATCCGCACCCGGCGAGCCCTCCGTGCGCGAGCCCAGCATCGCGCGCCCAGAGGAACACGTTGCGCGGCAAGTCACGCGGGATTGCCACCGCCCCCAGCATCCGTAAGATTTTTGCGCATGTCCTGGCTCTGCCGCTACGTCCCGCAGGTTTTCATATTCGCTTGCATTTTCCTTTTCGGCGGAGCGGCGCTTCCGGCAGAGGAGGGGACGTTGCGCGCGAGCAAGCCGGCGACGAAAGCCGAGGTGATCAAGACGATCGACGGCCAGCTCGCCGCGTTTCGAGCGGGCGACATCAGCCGCGCCTATACATTTGCGGCCGGCGACCTGCAGGCGCAGATCCCTGCCGCGGCGTTTGCCCGCATGGTTGAGAAAAATTATCCGGAGATCTGGGCGAACACGCGGGCGGAGTTCGGCATCGTGCGCGACGACGCCGAGCGCGCCACGGTTCTCGTGCATATATACTCGGCCCACGGCGACGCGGCATATGATTATACATTGCACCGTGAGTCCGGCGCATGGCGGATCATCGGCGTGCTGCGCCACAACCCCGACGGCACCGATCGCATCTGAGGCGCGGCACGCGCCGCGTCGACTCAGTGTGATTCGCCGAGGTCGCCCGGCTTGAGCAGACCGGTGAAGAGGGCCTTGTTGGCCGCCTTGAAGTACGCTTCCTTCGGCTCGATTTTTTCATCCTTCACGGCGGCCATCAGGCTCTGGTCCATCGTGATCATGCCGTCGCTGCTGCCGCTCTCGATGATGGCGCGAATATTGGCGATCTGCCCGCTGCGAATGGTATTCGGCAGCGCCTCGTGCGAGAGCAGGATCTCGTGCACGGCACAACGTCCGCCACCCGCGCGTTTGCAGAGCAGCTGGGCCACCACGCCCGCGAGCGAGCTCGAGAGCATCACGCGCACCTGGTTTTGTTCGTCGGCCGGAAATGTATTAATCATCCGATCCACGGTCTTCGGCGCGTTGTTTGTATGAAGCGTGCCAAACACCAGCATGCCCATCGCCGCGCAACTCAACGCGAGCTTGATCGTTTCCATTTCGCGCATCTCGCCGAGCAATACTATATCCGGGTCGTGCCGCATCGCCCCCTGCAGCGCCGCGGCGAAACTCGCCGTATGTTCGCCGACCTCGCGATGCACGATGACGCTGCGCTTCTGTTGGTGCACGAACTCGATCGGGTCTTCGATCGTGACGATGTGTTTGCAGAAATTCGTGTTTATATAGTCCACCATCGCGGCGAGCGTGGTGGATTTGCCGGAGCCGGTCGGCCCGGTCACGACGACGAGTCCCTCACGCAGGTGGCACAACTTCTTGATCGCTTCCGGCAGGCCGAGCTTTTCGAACGCCACGATCTTCGCCGGGATCTGCCGGAACACCGCCGCCTGACCCCAGTGATTATATAGCAGATTACAGCGGAAACGAGCCAGGCCGGGAATTTCGTGGGCGAGGTCGAGATCGTGGCGCGTCAGGAAATCCTCCCAGCGGCGCGGAGGGCACACCTCCTTGAGCAGCGCCTCGAGCGCCGGCGCGTCGAGCACGGCATCCTGCAACGCCTGCAGCGAGCCGCTGATCCGCGCCTTCGGCGGCAATCCGACCGTCAGGTGGAGATCGGAACCACCCCGATCCAGCATCGTCCGCAATATACTATCGATGGCCGCCATATATATTCGGTGCGCCCTCGGCTAGGAGATCTTCGCGCGCAGCACGCGATTCGTGATCGTCGAGAGGGCGGTCTCCGCACTGATCTTGCCCTGTTGATATAACTGGTAGACGACATTGTCCATCAGGCACATCCCGTCGCGCGCGCTCGTCTCCATCGTGTTGCGCAGCCCCGTCGTCTTGCCCTCGCGGATGAGGCTCGAGATCGCCGCGTTGTTCAGGAGAATTTCGCAGGCGAGCAACAGTCCGCCTTTGCTCGCCGGCAGCAAACGCTGGCACACCACGCCGCGCAGGCTCTCGGCCACGCTCGCGCGGATTTGCGGCTGCTGCCCCGCTGGGAAAACATCGAGCAACCGATTCAATGTCGTGGCCGCATCACTCGTATGCATCGTGCCAATCACGAGGTGTCCCGTCTCGCTCGCCGTGATTGCCATCTCGATCGTGGCCAGATCGCGCAACTCGCCGATTACTATAACGTCCGGGTCCTCGCGCAACGCCCCCTTCAGCGCTGCCGCAAACGATTTCGTGTGGGGGCCCACCTCGCGCTGCGTGACGTTGCAGCCCTTCGCCTGCTGCACGACCTCGATCGGATCCTCGACGGTAATTATATGATCCGTCCGCTCCTCGTTCAAATAGGCGACCATCGACGCCAGCGTCGTGGTTTTTCCGGAACCCACGGGACCGGTGATCAGCACCAGCCCATTATGATACGAGAGCAGCTTGAGCAGAGTCGGCTCGTTCGTCGCGAAACCTAACTCCAACAGCGTGCGCACGCTGTGGGGGACCATGCGATACGCGCCAGCGACTCCGGATTTATGCACCATCAAATTCACGCGGTACCGCTCGCGAGAACCGCAGGCGAGTGCGTAATCAAGATCCTTCGTCGTCTCGAACGCCTTTTTTTGCGCGGCATTCAGGAGCGCCGTGTTCAACCGCTGCGATTCTTCGGCGGTCAACACGTGCTCGCTCAAGAATTCAAACTCGCGATTTTTTCGTACGAAGGGGCGGGCGCCCGTCGAAAGGTGTAGGTCGCTCGCTCCATATCGCGCCGTCGACCTGAGCAATTCCCGGAATCCATCGGCGAGCGCCGAGTCGCTCAGATTGGCGAGCACCTCGAAGGGAAACTCCGGAGCGGCGAACTCGGCGCGCTTCGGCTGCGCGAATGAATCTGTAATTTCCTCCTGTACAGCAGCATCAATGAAGGGATTGCTCGGCGGTGGGCCCTTTTTCGCCTTCACCAGCGCCACCCCCGCCAGCTGCTCCAGCGCCTCTAAATTCTCGACGTGGCCGTCATCGATCAGCCGCTGCGCGAAATCCTCGAGCTCCGCCGCCGGCCCGACTGTATCCCGAACTTGGATACACTGCTCGCGGGTCATCAGCCCATCCTCGATTCCGAGATGGGACAGCCAGAGCACTGTATGATTCATCGCGCGCGAGGTGGTTGGTCGTGGATTCCAGCCGGGACACTCCCAGCCGTTCACCCCCATCGGCTCGCCGCTGCACCGACTTTAACGTCGAGTTCGACTCAACCCGGCTCCACTTCGACCCGAAGATCGTCTGGATCCTGCAACGTGACCCGCCCGACGCGCCCCGGATCGCGCAGCGTCGCCGAGACGAGCCCGAGTTTGTCCGCCGCATGCGGCCGGCGCGCCCCACTCCATGTATTAAGTCCTATATGATGGTGATATCCATCGCGCGCGAGAAACCGGGCGCTGTTCCCAAATCGCTGCATCTCGTCCAACGCCAGCGCCTCCTGAAAAAACGCCGCGCTCTTTTCGACGTCCTGCACACTGAAGTGCAGATGCCCCCACCGCGCCCCGTGCAGCGACGTTGCGGGATCCAGCTTTGCGCCCGCGGCCAGCAGATTCGGTATATCAAGCGGCAGCGTCGTCATCGCCACGCCACGGTCGTCGCGTCGCGGCCACGACTCCGGCGGCCGGTCGCTATAAAATTCCAACCCGTTGCCGTCCGGGTCGGAAAAGTATATAGCCTCGCTTACGCCGTGGTCGGAAAAACCGGCGAAGCTCACTCCCGCGGCGGCCGCTCCCCGCAGCCACGCTCCGAGCTGCGCCCGGCTCGGCAGGAGGAGTGCGGCATGAAACAAGCCTGCGGCGTCGGCCGGCGCAGCCGCAGCTCCCTGGGTGACGCTAAGTCGAAGCAGCGAGGTCGCGTCGGCGGCCGGAGCGAGATCGGCGCTGGTCGGCGTGCGCTCGCGAAGCACAAATCCGACCTGTCGTATATAGAAGTCCAGCGCCCGCTCCAAATCTCGGACCCGCAGGTGCACGAACGAGATTGCGAAAGAGTTTGTCATGTCGGCGCGACTGCTTGCGGCGCGCCACCGAAGACGCACCGAATCGCTGGCATCACCGTTCGCTGCCCGGGATCGACAACGGGAGCTATATACATTCGGTCATTAATGTAACCAAACCGGTTGCGATTGTCGCTCTGAGCGCTCAGCGCTTGCTCGGGCAGACGGCGTGGAGTTGGGCCTCGACGCTTCCGATCGTCAATCCGGCGAGCGCGCCCTCCATGGCGGCTTGGGCATCGAAGAAAACGTGGTGCAGGATCGACTCGATTTTCGCGCCGACCGGACATTTATGATTCGGCGCAAAGTGCCGAAGGCCGTGATCCGGTTGCGGCTCCACGGCGCGGTAAATATCGAGCAGAGATATATTCTCCGGAGCACTCGCGAGGGCGAAGCCGCCGGTCGCGCCTTTTTGCGCGGAGACGAGCCGCGATTTCTGAAGTGCGCCCAAGAGGCGCCGGATCACCACCGGATTGGTGCCGACGCTCGCCGCGATTTCCGCCGACGGCACCGCGACCCCGCGGCGAAATGCCAGATAGGCGAGGATATGCACACTGACGGCGAAGCGCGAGTTGCCGGTCATTGATTATTGTAACTAGATGTGTTACCTTTGCGGTGTCAAGAAGGGACCACTGCTTCAGTGGTTGCAAAACCCCCGTGTTTAGCGGATTCTGTTTGTTTATATCTCTTTCATGTTAAAGAAAATTCTGGCGAAGTTGCGCGCCTCGATGACGCCCGCAAGTGCTCCGAAAGCGGAGGGCAGCGCGTCCCGCCACTCAACCACCCCAGCCAAGCATTCGACGTCTGGAGTTTCCCACGAACGAGGCTCGTCACCCGACTCGCGTTCCCCCCGTCACTCGAAGCCTGCCACCACCTCCGCGCCTGATTCCCGCGCCGCCGCGGGGCCGGCCAAGGAGCGCGAACCCCGCAGCGACGCCCGGCCGCGGCGCGATGACTATAATTCGAGTCCCCGCCGTGACAGCAATGGTCCGCGACGCGAGGGCGGCGGCGGTCGTGATGACGGCGGCCAGCGGCGGGGTTTCACCTCACGTTCCGGTGGCTCACGCCCGCAATCGGGCGGCGGTGCCTCGGGCCCGCGCGAACGCCCCGTAATTGATAAATCTTTCGATCATCCGCGCACCGGCGACATCAAGCCGACGGTGCCGGTGGATATACCGAAAATGGAAAGCGCCTTCACGGCGCTCGGGCTGTCGGATGCGCTTGCCTATGGCGTGCAGGAGATGGGCTATATAACGCCCACGCCGATCCAGGCGCAGGCCATTCCGATCGTTCTCTCCGGCCGCGACCTGATCGGCTCCGCGCAAACGGGCACGGGCAAAACCGCCGCCTTCGCGCTCCCCATTATACAACGCCTGGGCACGCATGGGAAATTGCGCTGCCTCATCCTCGAGCCCACCCGCGAACTCGCGCTGCAGGTCGAGGAAGCGTTCCAGAAATTCGCCAAGTTTACCGACCTGCGAGTCACGATTGTATATGGAGGCGTCGGATATGGTAAGCAGACCGACGACCTGAAGCGCGGCATGGATATATTAGCCGCCACCCCCGGCCGCCTGCTCGACCATCTGGAGCAGGGCAACTGTTCGCTGCGCGATATAGATATCCTCGTCCTCGACGAGGTGGATCGCATGCTCGACATGGGCTTCCTGCCCGATGTGAAACGCATCGTCGCTAAATGTCCGGCGACACGGCAGACCTTGTTTTTCACGGCCACGCTGCCTCCGGAAATCGAGCAACTGGCAGCGTGGGCTCTGCGCGAGCCCGCGAAAGTCGAGATCGGCCGCCAGCGTTCGCCCGCTGAGACGGTGTCGCACGCTTTTTATCCGGTCGTCGCCTCGCAGAAATTCGACCTGCTGCAGCTCCTCTTGGAGCGGACGGAGTTCAAGAGTGTGATTATATTCTCCCGCACGCGCATGGGCGCGGATCGCATTGCCCAGCGATTGACCAGCAAGGGCCACACGGTCGGCGTCATGCACTCGGACCGCAGCCAGCGCGAGCGCATCGAGGCGCTCGAGGGTTTCAAGACCGGCCGCTTCGAGGTGCTCGTCGCGACGGACATCGCCGCACGCGGACTTGATATAGCGGGCGTGTCGCACGTCATCAATTATGACGTGCCGGAGAACGCCGAGGACTATGTCCACCGCATCGGCCGCACCGGCCGCGCGCAGGCGACCGGCGATGCGTTCACACTGGTGACAGAAGATGACGTGCGCGATGCACGCAGCATCGAGCGCTATATCGGCGTCGCCGTGGAGCGGAAAAAAATCGAGGGCTTCCCTTATATATACTCCGCGCTCTTCGACGAGAAGGCGCTGGCGGACACAGTCGCAGCCACGGCCAAGCCCACGAGCCGGCTGCACCGCGGGATGCGCCGCTAGGCGCCTGGCCCGTCGGCTGCGGTGTATCCGGAAATGGATACACCGAGTCGCGGCTTCCCCGTGGTTCGAAACGAGCTCGGCGGATCACCGCCGTTCGGATGTTTGGGCGAGTGACCCCCCGGGTCACTCGATCCCGTTCACATACCGATAGGTATATGCGGCGACGGCACCGCCGGCGAGACAGGCAACGACGTAGAGGATGAACTGGTGGAGGTTCTCCAGTCCCATCACGAACACTCCGAGGCCGACCGCCGGGTTAAAGGCCCCGCCGGAAATGCCACCGACCACCACCGCGCCGGTCATCACGGTCATGCCGATGGCGACGCCATAAAACGAATTCCCCGCCGTGCTTTTGGCAGTCGCCACGTTGAGCACGACCCAGGCGAGGGCGAACGTGAAGAGGAATTCCACGATCGCCGAGGGAACGGTGCCTCGCATCGTTGGGTCCGGCAGCTGCCGCCCTTGATATAGGAACGTGACCAGCACCGCCGCGACGAGGCCCGCGAGGAATTGCGCAACCCAGTACGGGAGCACGTCGCCCTTCGGCAGTTTTCCCCGAATGAAGACCGCGAGCGTGACCGCCGGATTGAAGTGGCCGCCGGAAACGTGGCCCCCGGCGAAAATCATGACCATGAGCGAGGCGCCAATCGCGATCGGCGCGAGCGGAGCGTTGCCGCGGACGGCCATGCCGACCGTGAACACCAGGAAGAACGTACCAATAAACTCGACGAGATATTTTTTCATGGGATGGAGTTGAAGCACTTGGGGGACCGCCACCGGCCTAGCCGGACGCGCGGCAAAGACAACGCAAACCGTGCCCCGCACTGTCATCCGGACGCGCGTGGCGCGTATCCGCTTCATGGTAGTATTGGCCGGAGCGGCTCCGCTATATACAGGTGGCGGCGCCACCGACAGTGCGCGGCGAGCTCGGCGGGCGATCGCCGGCCCACGGCGAACCACTCCGCGCTCGCGCTGGCGGTGAAGCGTATATAATCGAATCACGATGACGATCGTCGTCGAACCCATGCAGCTGGCGGACTGGCCCGACGTCTCGCGCATCTACGCCGAGGGGATCGCGACGGGACATGCCACGTTTACGCGAGAGCCACCGGCCGCGTTTGCGGATTTTGAAGCGGCCCACGTGCCTGGGTGCAACCTCGTTGCTCGCGAGCCGGGCGGCGGAGCGTTGGGGTGGGTGGTGCTGTCGCGCACCTCCGGCCGGTTTGTATATTCCGGCGTGGCGGAGCTGAGTATATATGTCGGGGCCGCCTCCCGGCGCCTCGGCATTGGCGACACTCTCTTGCGCGCTGTGATCGCGCAGTCCGAGGCGGCGGGTTTTTGGACGCTCCAGGCCGGCATCTTCCCCGAAAACACGTCCAGCCTCGCGCTGCATACACGGCACGGCTTCCGCCAGGTCGGCCGCCGAGAGCGCATCGGCAAGATGACGTTCGGCGCGTGGGCAGGCCGCTGGCGCGACACCGTTTTGCTGGAACGCCGCAGTAGCGTCGCCGGGCTCGATTAAATTCCCGTTGCTTCAGGGCCGCTTTCCCGGTGCGGTGCGCGGTTCATGAAATTGGAAATTCCTGTCGGTGAGTTCGCCGGCTATATCTTCGACCTGGACGGCACGCTGATCGACACGATGCCGCTGCACTACCGGGCTTGGGACGCAGCCATGCGGCGCGCCGGGCTTCCCGGAAAATTGGACGAAGATCTGTTCTATTCGCTCGGCGGCGTTCCAACGCGTCGCGTCGCCGAACTCATCGGCGAGCATTACGGCATCAAGCTCGATCCCGAGCTGGTTTTTGAAAACAAGGAGTCACTCTTCCACGAGATCCAAGAGGACGCACAACTAATCGAACCCGTCGTGGCCTTTGCGCGGCGAGTGGCCGCCACGCACCCCGTCGCAGTCGCTTCCGGCGGCACTCGCGAGCTCGTGCGCCGTTCGCTCGAAATCAGCGGATTGCTCCCGCTGTTTCCCGTCGTGGTCACAGCGACCGACGTCGTCCACGGCAAACCCTCCCCCGATATTTTTCTCCTCGCTGCCCGTCTCCTCGGCGTTCCGGCCGAGGAATGCCTCGTGTTCGAGGATGCGGAGCCGGGCATTCGCGCTGCAGAAGCGGCGGGCATGCAGTGGGTGCGCGTCCCCAGCCGGCGACCGGGCTGAACGTATATGTAAAGGGTCGGTCTGGTATATGAATAGCTATATACCGCTGCGGGCCGCGTCAGATATATACCGCTCGCGGGGCGGGGCGCTTTGCATGATGCGCGCGCGGGGCGTGGCGGGGCTCAGGCGTCGTCCGGCACGCCGTAGCTCTCGATGACGATCGTATCGCCGACCTTCGTGCCCGTGCTCGCGGCGGCGCTCTGGCGATTGCGAGAAAGTATAAAGGCGCCATCCGCGCTCGGAAAGGCGACCCATTCTCCGGATTTCACCGTGCCGTAATCCCGACCATACAGCGTGCGGTAGGTGTTGCCGTGCGCAGTGACCTTGAACCGGAAGCCCCGCGTGATTCCGACGGTGGTAAAGTCGAGTGGCTGGGCGTTCACGATTATATTTCCATATACGGGATCGATCGCCAGGACTTGCGTTTCAAACCCTATGTGATTTTTGCGCATCACGACGCGGGAAGCAGTTGGCTCGGGCACCACGGTCGCATCATAAAACACCTGCGGTTTCACGGGGTGAGGCAGCGTCGTGCGACCATCATCGATCCACGCGTTGAGCGCGCGCAGGGCGGCGAGCTTCTCGCGCTGATTCACATTGTCGTGGCCGTCTCGGGCAACGAGGAACAACGCGGGCTGCATGGACGCGTCTGCTGCGGCGAGCTTTGACGTTATATAGGCTTTAGGCGCGTCGATCTCGGTCTGGTTGACGAGGAAGAGCAGCGGGATTTTCGGCTGCATGGTCAGGCCGACGCCACTCGCCGGTTCGAGGCTCTGCAACGTGGGTGCGACCGCCACAACACCCGTATATTGGTCCCGCGTGCGTTCCGCGATCAGCGTGGCGATCAGGCCGCCCATTGACTCGCCCTCGACGAGGACGCGGTCTGCGCCGCCGAACTTCTCGTTTATATAGTTAAGGAGTGCGTCGAGGTCCTGCATGCCCTCGGCGACGATCGTGCCGTTGCGTCGGAAGCTGGTCGTCGCAACCATCCAGCCCTCGTCGACGAGAGTGCGATAAGGCAGTTCGGTCAGCGTGAGTTCCGCCGCGAGCGGGCTCGTCTCGGGGCGCCAGCCATGGGCGAGGAGCAGTACGCGGCGATTCCAAAAAACAGGGCGAATGATCGCGAATTTCGCGCCGCCGATTTCGCCGGTTTCCAATCCGACGGACGGCGTCGGCGCCTTGGCGGGTGTGGGTTTTGCGGGGGCCGCGGGCGAATCGACTTGGGAAAAAAGCAGGGCCGAGAGCAGCAGGAGTGGGCGCAGGGCTTTCATTTAGGGCTTTCGCGCAGGCGGCGATGTATGTTGCAGTGATTTCGATGCAACTCGCTGCACTCGTCAAACCCTCGGTGCTTTCCCAGCCCACGTATGAACCCGGCAAACCGATCGAAACCGTGGCGCGGGAAATGGGCCTCGATCCCGCGAGTATATTAAAATTGGCGTCGAATGAAAATCCGTTCGGGCCGTCGCCGCGCGCGCTCGCGGCCGCGGAATCCGCGCTGCGGCAAGGCCAACTTTACCCCGACGGCGGCTGCTTTTCGCTGCGTCAAAAGCTCGCGGAAAAATTCGCGCTCACGCCCGCTCATTTTGCGATCGGCAACGGCTCGAACGAAATTCTCGAACTGCTCGGACACGTTTTTCTCGGCCCCGATGACGAGGTGGTCATGGCCTCGCCGGCCTTTGTGGTTTACAAATTAGTGACAGTGCTTTTCGGCGCGAAAGCGATCGAAGTGCCCCTGCGCGACTACCGCCACGACCTCACTGCGCTTGCGCGATCGGTGACTCCGCGAACGAAAATAGTATTTGTCGCGAGCCCGAATAACCCGACGGGCACCGCGAACTCCGAGGCGGAGCTGCTCGCGTTCATTCGCGGTTTGCCGCCGCACGTCGTCGCCGTCGTCGATGAAGCCTATATAGAATATCTCGAGTCGCCGCCGGATTTGCGCCCGCTGATTCACGAGGGCCGGTTCGTCATTTTCCTGCGCACGTTCTCGAAGATATATGGTCTCGCCGCGCTGCGCGTCGGCTACGGTTACGGCTCGCCGGAAATCGTGGCGCTGCTCCAGCGCGTGCGCCAGCCGTTCAATGTGAACGCCATCGGTCAGGCAGCCGCAATGGCAGCGCTCGACGATCATTCGTTCGCCGAAAACTGCGCGCGGCAAAATCGCGCGGGCCTCGCGCAACTCAGCACCGGGCTCACTGCGCTCGGGCTCGAGATCGTGCCGAGCGTCGCGAATTTCCTGCTCGCCCGCGTCGGCCAGGGCAGCGCCGTCTTCGATCGCCTTCAGCGCCGGGGCGTCATCGTCCGTCCGCTGCAACCCTATATGTTGCCGGAGTGGATCCGCATCACCGTCGGCACCCACGCGCAAAACGAACGCGTCCTCAGCGAACTCGCCGCCGTGCTGCGCTGAATATACACCACGAGGCGCGCGCCACCGGGCGTATCCGAAAACTGGATACGGGAGCGCCCGGCGGCGGGCCGCTCGTCGCGACCGTTACGCGGCGGCGGCGCGGCGCAGCCGGTCGTTGATCGCCTCCGCCATCGCGCCGGGCGGTGCGCGTTCCACGTGGATGCGGCGAAACCCAGCGGCGTCGAGCTGGCGCAGCAGCGCAAACAGCCGTCGCGCGGCGCGGCGCGAATCGCCCCGCGCGTCGAGCCAGTATATATTGGACCCCGCCGCCCGGTTTGGCCGCCGAAAAAAGATATATGCTTCCGTCGCCGCAAGGGTCCGCGGAAGCCGCACGTGGAGCGTCACGGGCGTGCGCGGACTATAATGTTTTGAAAGCGACCCCGGCGCCACCTGTGCGGTGGCCGCCGAGGGCACCGCCGGGCTGCCGCGACGAAGCCCCCTGATTTTTCGGCCCAGAGCTTTCTCTATTTCCGCGCGCGTGATCGCCCCAGGCCGCAGCAGGCGCGGGCGGGCGGGTTCGCGGAGATCGAGTATCGTGGACTCAACGCCTATTCGCGTGGGGCCGCCGTCGAGAATCTCCGCGATGCGAGTGCCGAGCCCAGCTCGCACGTGCTCCGCCGTGGTGGGGCTGATATATCCAAACGGATTGGCGCTCGGCGCGGCCAGTGGGATCCCGGCGAGGCGGATCAGGCGACGGAAAAGCGGATGCGCCGGCACTCGGACGGCCACGCTGGGGAGTCCAGCCGAGACGACGTCGGGAATGGCGGGGACTTTCGGCAGGACGAGCGTCAGCGGGCCGGGCCAGAACTTTTTGGCGAGCAATTCGGCCGATGCGTTCGGGATCGCGACGCGGGCGAGTTCGGACGCGTTCGCTATATGAACGATCAGGGGATCGGTCGCCGGGCGGCGCTTGGCCGCAAAAATTCGCCGGCACGCGCGGGCGTCGAAGGCGTTGGCCGCGAGACCATATACCGTCTCGGACGGCACGCCGACGAGTTCGCCTTGCTGGAGGCAACGGGCGAGATGCGCGAGGTTGGCGGGGGTCGCCGCGCGGATGCGGGCGACGGCTCGGGAAGTTGCGGGCACAAAAAAAGCCGGAGTTCGAAAACTCCGGCTAAGAGGACGAAGGCCGAACCTTATTGAGCCAGCAGCATGTTCCGGGAGTGCTTGATCGTCTTCGTGATCGCGCGCTGGTGCCGGGCTGTCAGGTGCGTATATTTGCGGGGCAGGATCTTGCCCGTGTCGGTCACAAAATGACTCATCGCCTGCGGCGTCGTGAAAGGAATTTCCGCGGGCGTCGGAGTCTGTTGCTTGGTTTCCGTGGTGCTCATGCTTAAATAGAGAGGAAGACCGTGGGCACGTCGGAGCCATTGTCAACGCCCCAATTTGCGCAGGGATCGCGCCGTGGCGCGACCCCGCCCGCGAGCGTTTTATGAAAAGAACCTCTCGGACGTGACCTTGCCGTCCTTCGTTTCATACACACAGATTTCCTTCATATCCATCCGGCCGCGGCCTTTCATCGTCATGTCCATGCGCATGAAACAGGCGAACGAGTCACCGGCGACGATCGGTTCCGAGACTTCCATCGCGTGCACCTGCTCGACCATGCCCATGAACTGCCGCCCTTTTTCATAGATCGCAGCGAGACCCTTGGTTTCCCGCGCAAACGCCGGCGAATCCTCCTGTTCAATGCTCACGGCAT
Source organism: uncultured Verrucomicrobiae bacterium (assembly GCA_963800005.1). GTDB lineage: Bacteria > Verrucomicrobiota > Verrucomicrobiia > Opitutales > Opitutaceae > CAWCZH01. The sequence goes on along the minus strand of CAWCZH010000006.1, from coordinate 30,113 downwards.
CGGGTGCGAAAAGTTCTTTCTGAGCGGCTTCGAACCGGCCCTCGCGGCAGAGGGCCGCGAGGCGATTGGCAATTTCTTTGGTGGTCATGGTCGTTTCTTCCTGGGACGTGGGTGCGCCGAAGACCCGGGAACGAGAGGCGCCGGAACTATATATATAGGTCTATATTAACGTATATAGATATAGCTCGGCACCGCCTGCGTTTGCGGGCGGCTTGGTTGCAAATCAGGAGCGCCGGATCGACCGAAGTCGAGCTCGCCGGATTTCTCAGGGGTGTGTCGCCGGAGCGACTTCCGCGGCCGCACCGGCCGGGGGTGCCAGCGGCTCGAGCGGTTCCGCGAATAGCAGTTGATTCCCAAAGGCATCATATACCGTAACTTCCCGCGTATTCCACGGCGTGACTTCGAGTCCCGGGCGTCCGTATTTATAATTCGTCGAGATCAGCTGCTTCTGAAAGGCCTCGAGCCCGGTCGCGGCGATTCGCAGGTGCGCGCCTGAGCAGCCGTCCCCGTGGTGCTCGGATAGATGCAGCGCGCACGTTCCCCGCGACACCTGCATATAGAGCGGGAGCCCGGGTTCGAACCGATGCTCCCAATCGACTTGGAAGCCGAGGAACCCAATATAAAACTCCCGCGCCTTGCTCTCGTCGAAGATCCGCAGGATCGGAGTGATCGCGCCGAAGGTCATGCGCCGATTGAAATCATTCTTCCGCCCAAATCGATGATATATACCTCCGACGACCGGCCCCGCCTGCCGCACCGCCACAACGACCGCGTCCAGCACATCAGTGAAACGCCTCAGCCCGCCGGTCCGGGCGATTCGCGACGTTTGCCCAGGGCGCGGTTCTGACCCGCCGTCGATCAGCGAATTGGGACACGGCTCGCCGGATTCGGCGACCTCGAGGCGTGCTTGCCGTTGACGCTGCTCGAGACCTGCGAGACTTTTTCGGGAATTGTGAAGTTGCGAATGTCCGTCAGAACGGTTGCCCGGTCGGGCAGGAGCGCCCTCGCCGAGCTTCGCCTCATTTCGTCCCCGTAGCTCAAATGGATAGAGCAAGCGTTTCCTAAACGTTGGATCCCGGTTCAATTCCGGGCGGGGGCACCAGGCGGCATCGCCGAGCAGAGCCCGCGAGCCGAGCGCGCTCGGCTGGACCACCGGTACGGATATATACCGGCAAACCGGGTATATATATTGGTGGTCGAGTATATAGCGCCGTCCGGGTTTCCCGGATCACGGGTGGGTGCGCGCAGATTCACCGAAGAAGCGGCCCAAAGTCTCCGCCGTCGAAAAATCTCACAACCAATTGCCAGGACGTGGCTCCCGTGATGATCGTCTGGCCCCACACTGCGGTATACGGCATGCTTCTTCTCGTTTTGTGCTCTCATCTGCCGGCAAACCAAAGGCGTCTCCTGGCAATATATTTCCGACTGAACCGGACTTTTCGCCGCCGCAAGCGGTCTGCGGCCTGACATGGCTTATGACGTGATCCCTCGTTGTGACGGTCCCCGCCATCCCGCGAGCTGACGCTACGCCAGCGCTTTTCGTGTCCCCTTGAACCCTCCAACTACCAGCGGCGCGCCGCTTTCGCCCGTGAGGCAGGAATGGCTGGAGACTGACGGATGCGGCGGTTTTGCGTCCGGCACGGTCGACTTGGTTCGCACGCGCCGCTACCACGCGCTTTTGATGCGCGCAGTCGGCTCGCCGTCCAATCGCTATATACTTGTGAACGGGGCGGACTGCACGGTGGTCTCGCCGGCAGGGCGTTTCGCGATCAGCGCGCAAAATTTTCAACCGGGCGTGGTGACGCCGGATGGCGCGACGCGAGTGGCGGGCTTCACCGCGGAGCCGTGGCCGACCTGGGAATTCACGTTGCCGGAAGGGCGAAGGGTGCGGCAGGAAATCTCGGTGGGTCGCGACCCGGCGGCGACGATCGTGACGTGGACGCTGATCGGCAGCCCCGATGATATATCGCTGGAGGTGCGTTTGTTCTTTTCCGGGCGCAGCCCGCATGCGCTGCACCACGAGAACCCCGACTTCCAATTTTCCCCGCGATCGCCGGGTGATAATATATTGGAGTGGCGGCCGTATGGCGGCGCCGTGCCGCCGGTCACGCTGAAGTCGAACGCGGTATATGCTCACGCCCCGGAATGGTTCCGCAATTTCCTATATGAAGAGGAGACGGCGCGCGGGCTCGATGACACGGAGGACCTCGCCGGCCCGGGCGTCCTCACGTGGAAATTCCAGGACGGCCCGGCGGTGCTGGTGCTTGGGTCCTGGGCGGAGGACGCGGTGCCGGTGGAGTTCACGGCGCTCGCACCGGCGGCCCTCGTGGAGAAATGGCGAGCGGGTGAACGCGCGCGCCGGGCTGCTTTCGCGACGCCGCTGCACCGCTCCGCCGACGACTATATAGTGCGGCGCGGCGCCGGTCACACGATCATCGCGGGTTATCCGTGGTTCACGGATTGGGGGCGCGATACGTTCATTTCGATGCGTGGTCTGGGCGTCGCGATCGGGCGGCTCGACTTGGCGCGTTCCATCCTCCTCGCGTGGGCCGGGGTGGTTTCGGAGGGGATGCTGCCGAACTTTTTCCCGGAGGGCGCGGCGCAGCCGGAATATAATTCGGTGGATGCATCGCTCTGGTTTATTATAGCAGTTCACGATTATCTCGCGGCGGGACTCGCCGCCGGGCAGCCCGCCGACAACGAGGAACTTTCGCGACTGCTCTTCGCGGTGGAGGCGATCGTGCACGGTTATGCGAAGGGCACTCGCTATAATATACATGCTGACGATGACGGGCTGCTCTGTGCGGGTCAGCCGGGTGTGCAGGTCACGTGGATGGATGCGAAAGTGGGCGACTGGGTCGTAACGCCCCGCATCGGCAAGCCCGTCGAGGTCCAGGCGCTGTGGATCAACGCGTTGAATTTTGCCACGCGTTTCACGCCGAGCTGGAGCCCGCTCGCGCAGCTCGCGCTGAAATCATTCCGCCGCAAATTCTGGAATGCCGAAGCGGGCTGCCTCTATGATGTGGTCGATGCGGATTTTGTTTCCGGTCGGCTCGACGCCAGCATTCGTCCAAACCAGATCTTCGCGGTGGGCGGACTGCCGTTTCCCGTGTTGAGCGGTGAACGCGCGGCTTCGGTTGTGCGCGTCGTTGAGGAGAAACTCTTGACGCCGCTGGGGCTGCGTTCGCTCGATCCAAGCGACGCGTCTTATAAACCATATTACCGCGGAGGCGTGCTCGAGCGCGATGGCGCGTATCATCAGGGCACCGTATGGCCGTGGCTGATCGGGCCGTTCGTGGAGGCGTGGCTCCGGGTGCAGGATGGCAGCCCCGAGCGTCAGCTCGAAGCGCGTTCGCGTTTTCTCGAACCGCTGCACCGGCACTTGAAAGTGGCGGGCTTGGGCCATGTCACGGAGGTCGCAGACGGGGCGGCGCCACACCGGCCGGGTGGATGTCCCTTCCAAGCCTGGTCACTCGGTGAATTACTCCGACTCGAATATAATGTGATGAAACGTTAGCCGCATCGCCTGGACTTGGGGTGCGGTTAAGAGTTGCCGCCGCAGTTTCGCCAATGCGCGCGCGGCCCCCATCCGCGAACCGGCGGGCGGAAGGTCGCTTGACGCAAAATCGACCGATGCGTTTTGACGGTAATTTAAGATAGTTGCTAACATCTCGGGCATAGGACGTTACAGATATCATATTCGCTAATTACGATGCTTTGCAATAGGGCTCTGGACTCGGACATGGCGCCTTTGCAGTCTGGGGTCTGCATACCCTTGGTTTCCCCAGCCTTTTTCCCCGGCTCCCAAACGTTATATAGCATACTCCCGATGAAATCGTTATCGTATTGGATCCGGTTAGCCACCAGTGTTTTGTGCACTGCACTGGCCGCGCGCGCGTCGCAATATGATCAGCGGCTGGGTGCGCTGGCCACCCGCGGCGTCGTTGGTGCAGGCGACAACGTGATGATTTCGGGTTTCAGCGTGGGCGACGGTGCGCCCAAGGTCATCCTTCTTCGCGCGCTCGGGCCGCGGCTCGCGACCGCGCCCTATAGCATCACGTCCGGCACGCTCGCTGATCCCTTACTGCAGGTATATGATTCGAACGGCACAATGGTGCTGCAGAACGACAACTGGTCCACGGATGATGCCACGAATATAACGAACACGACGGCGGCCGTGGGCCTCGTGGCCCTCACCGCCAATAGCAAGGACGCTGCCATCGTCGCGACACTTTCCCCGGGAAACTATACAGCGATCGTGCGCGCCTCCGGCACGACGGCGGCCAACGGCATCGCGCTGCTCGAGGTATATGATGTCACCGGCTCCGGCCGCCTCATGGCCCTGTCCACGCGAGCAGTCGTGGGCTCCGGCGCCAATATACTTATTTCCGGCCTTGTGGTCGCGTCAGCTCCCGGCACTGACAAGCGGCATCTCCTCGTTCGCGCCTCGGGCCCTGGCCTGGCTGGCATCGCCGGCCTCGCCGCCGGCACCGCTTTCGTCGCGGACCCGATTTTTTCGATATATAATGGCAGCACCGTCGTGGGCGGGAATGATAATTGGGAGGACAACAACGCGAACGCCAACGGTGCGATGAGCGCTGCGTTCGCCTCCGCGGGCGCGTTCGCATTCAAGTCGGGCAGCAAGGACGCCGCCGCCGTCATCGACCTCGCGCCCGGTGGCTATACCATCCAGGTCGCGAGCAATAACAACGGCGCCTCCGGCCTCGCGCTTGTCGAGGTATATGATTTGACGGCCGAGAAGATTTCCACGGTCTCGGTCTCCGCCACGGTGTCCGCGACCGACACCACCGGCAAAACGCCCGGTCTCTTCACCCTCGCGCGCACCGGGGACGTCAGCAAGGCCCTCACCGTTTCATATACGATCGGCGGCACCGCCGTGTCCGGCATCGATTATACTCCGCTCCCCGGCAGCGTGACGTTCCCGGCGGGGGTGACGACCGCGACGGTGACGATCACGCCAAAACCCAACGCGCTTAATATAAACAACCGCACCGCGATCCTTTCCCTCGTGACCAACGCGTCGAGCTATGGCATCGGGTCCGTCGACACCGCCAGCGTCACGATCTTCTATAATCCCGGCTCGCTCTATGTCGCCAACCTGCGCCCTGCCTCCGGAGCGGTCGGCTCGTCCGCTTACGGCACGGCCACGCTGCAGCTGAGCCCCGACCAGACCTCGGCGACGATCAACGTTTCATTTTCCAACCTCAGCTCACCGGAAGTCGTCGCGCATCTTTTCATCAATGGAAACTATGTGTTCAACCTGCCGCAGGGGCAGGTGACAGGCGCGACCTGGACCTTCACGCCGACCGGTACCTATAGCATGGCGGACTTGATCGCTGCGCTCAAGGCGGGCCAGATCTCGGTGGGTATCGACAGCGGTACCTATCCCGCGGGCGAATTGACGGGCGGTCTCACGTTGAGCAGCGGTGCTGCGGCCTTTAATGCCCCCGCGGGCGTTCCCGGAGTGAACCTCACCACCGTGGGCTCCTCGGATGCCGCGCGCTTCCTCAGCCAGGCCACCTTCGGCGCCACACAGGCCGATATAAACACCGTCGTCGCGGGCGGAATCACGTCGTGGATCAATGCACAAATGGCATTGCCCGCTACCTCCCACCGCGCGCTGACACTCGCAGACTTCACGCAATATACTCAGAGCACGACGACCACGCTGCCGACCGGCGCGGATCGCCAGGCGGCATGGTGGAAAGCGGCGATCACCGCCCCCGACCAGCTGCGCCAGCGCGTCGCGTTCGCGCTCAGCGAAATCCTCGTGATCTCGGACCAGAACAGCACGGTCAACACCTGGCAGGAGGGCACGGCGAATTACTACGACGTCCTCGTCAACGGGTCCTTCGGAAATTTCCGGGCGCTCCTCGAGAACGTGACGCTGAACCCGATGATGGGTATATATCTCAGCGCGCTGCGCAGCGGCAAGGGCACGTTTGACGCCAAGGGCAACGTGCTCACCTCGGCCGACGAGAATTATGCGCGCGAGGTGATGCAGCTCTTCACGATCGGGCTGAACCAACTGCAGCCGGACGGCACGCTGCAGCTGGATCCGACGGGCCAGCCGATCCCGACATATAACCAGGCCACGGTCTCGCAGACCGCGAAGGTGTTCACCGGTTGGGCGTATGCTTATCCCTCGACGACCACCACGCCGAATTTTCGGGGCGGCACCGCGGACTATATAAATCCGATGATGCTCTTCCCGGCGTTCCACGACACGACCGCGAAAACGGTCGTTGGCGGGGTCACCATCCCGGCAGGCCAGGACGGCACGAAGGACCTGAAGGACATGCTGGATATATTGTTCAATCATCCGAACACGCCTCCTTTCATCTCGCGCCAGCTGATCCAGCGCCTCGTCACGAGCAACCCGAGTCCGGGCTATATATACCGCGTCGCCCAGGTTTTCACCAACAATGGCGCCGGCGTCCGCGGCGACCTGGCGGCAGTCGTGCGCGCGATCCTGACGGATTACGAGGCGCGCTCGCCCAGTTTCATCAGCACCGCCGGCTACGGCAAGCTGAAGGAGCCGCTGTTGCAGGCGACCTCGGTGCTGCGGGCTTTTGGCGGCGCCTCCAACTCGGGGCGCTATAATATATCCAACCCGGAAACCAACCTCGCGGAAGCGTCGTTGCGCGCGGTGACGGTGTTCAATTTCTTCCAGCCGGATTTCGTGCTGCCAGGCGCTCTCGCCTCGGCGGGTTTGTTTGCGCCGGAGTTTCAGATCCTGACGGACACCACCGCGATCACGGTGCCGAACTTTCTGTATAGTTATATATATAACACGCGGTCCACGACGGACCAGACTCAGCAGACCATCGGGCTCACGCTCGACAGCCAGGTCGCAATCGCGAAAACGCCGCAGACCCTCGTCGACCAGCTCAACCTGGTCCTGACGGGTGGCGCCTTGAGCAAGGCGACGAGCGACCGCGTCGTTTCTGCCATCACCGCGATGCCCACGGGCACCACCGCGAGTGACACCGAGCGCGTGCGCTCCGCTATATACCTCGTGGAAACTTCGCCCGACGGCGCCATCCAGAAATAATCGCCCATGAATCCAAAAAATCCTCCGCTCGACCTGAACCGCCGCAAATTCATTGGTTCGTGCTGTGCCGCGGTCGGCGCGACCGGGATGTTGTCCGCCATGGCCCAGCTCCGTCTCATGGGTGCCGTCGCCGATCCGACCAGCAACCCCGTCCCGAACACCGGCGGCGCACTGCCGTCCGACTATAAAGCGGTCGTCTGCCTTTTCCTGCTCGGCGGAAACGATTCCAATAATCTCATCATCCCAACCGACACGTCTGGATATAGTGCCTATAGCATCGGCCGCGGCGCGCTCGCGCTGCCCCAGGCCAGCGCCCTGACACTCAACCCGAAGACGTCGGATGGCCACACGTATGGGCTGCATCCCGCGATGGTCGAGGCGCACGATCTCTTCAACCAGGGCAACCTCGCGGTTCTCGCGAACGTCGGCACGCTCGCGTATCCGACCAACAAGACGCAATATACAACGGGATCCGTCCCGCTGCCGTCCCAGCTGTTTTCACATAACGACCAGCAGGTCGAATGGCAGAGCAGCGTGCCGGACAAGGCGTTCACCACCGGCTGGGGCGGTCGCCTCGCGGACCTGACCAACGCGTTTAATAATAATAACAGCGTATCGATGTCGATCACGCTCAACGGCCAGAATTCATATCAGGTCGGAAAGAATATAGCCCAGTTCGCCGTGAGCCCGTCCGGCGCGATCGCCGTCAGCGGCAGTTCCACCAATATAGCCACGGCCGCGGGCCTGCGCACCAAGGCGCAAAACGACCTGCTTAACGCCGCGAATGGAAATCTGTTCGAGACCGCATTTGCCGGGCTCACGCAGAACGCGATCGCCGACAGTGCGCTGCTCTCAGGCATTCTTTCCGGCACCGCTCCGTTCACCACCACTTTTCCCACCAGCAGCCTCGGTCAACAACTGCGCACGATCGCACGTCTCATCGCCGCAGGCCCGTCGCTCGGCCTGAAACGACAAATCTTTTTCGCCCGCGTCGGCGGCTGGGACCTGCACACCCAGCAGGTCGTCCTCGGCAACACCGCGACCGGCGCTCACGCAAATCTCCTCTCCGATGTCAGCAAGTCGCTCGCCGCGTTCAACGCCGCCACCGTCGAGCTCGGCGCGGACAAGCAGGTGACGACCTTCACCGCCTCGGATTTCGGCCGCACGTTCAATACCAACGGCGACGGCTCCGACCACGGCTGGGGCAGTCATCATATAGTGATGGGCGGCGCCGTCCAGGGGACGAATATATATGGCAAGATGCCGACGTGGACCGCCGACGGAACCGGCCCGGATGATACCGGCCGCGGCCGCTGGATCCCTTCGACAAGCGTCGACGAATACGCCGCCACCATCGCGAGATGGTTCGGCGTCAGCGCCACCAATCTCCCCACGGTGCTGCCCAATATAGGACGCTTTGCGCATCCCGATCTCGGCTTCCTTGGGTGACGGATTTCGCGGTCTCGCCGCATTAGCGTGGTGACGCGTCGCGTCCTGATCCTGCTCGTAGCCGTCGCGCTCGGCGTGGCGCTCGCCTGGCAATGGACGCGCACCACGCATCCGGCGTTAATCAGGCCGCGGGCGTCGAGCGCCGCTATATCATCGCGCGGATTGCCGTCCGCCGGCGTGGATGGCGCGAGCTCTCCGACGGCGGCGGCTGCCAAGTTGCGCGCGGGCGGCGAGTATATAGCGGGCGGTCCGGGTCGCACTGGCCCGGGTGGCGCGGCCGCCGTAGTGGAAGACCGTATCACGCTCGCCGATGGGTTGAACGCGCCGGGCGGCACGGTGCAGCAGGATTTGCGGATCATCGAAACCGTGCTCGATGCGTGGCGTTCGAATTTTCCGCACGACGGAAATCCTGTGGGCGAAAACGTCGAGATCACCGCCGCGCTGCTGGGGAAGAACAAATTGCAGCTTGCCCTGATCGCGCCCGATAACCCCGCGATTAATTCCCGCGGCGAACTCTGCGACCGCTGGGGCACGCCGATCCTTTTTCACCAGATCAGCGGCGAACAAATGGAACTTCGTTCCGCCGGACCCGATCGTAAATTTGGCACGGCTGACGACGTCGACTTGGTCCCGTAATGCGCTGACCCGGCTGGCGGCCAGTCATTACCGGGCGGCGGCGTGCGACTCGACACGAGCACCGTTCCCGCCCAGTTTTTCTGCGCGATGCCTATATATACTTCCCGCTTGCCCTCCCGTTACCAACCGGTCCGGCGGATTTCTCGGTCCGCCCGGCGTGGCTTCACCATGCTCGAACTGCTCGTGGTGCTCGCGATCCTTGGTCTTCTGGCGGGTCTCGCAATCTCGAACGTCAATGGAATTTTCGGCGGGGCGCAGGTTTCGACCGCGGACCTGTTTGTGAAGCAGAGCATGAAAACTTCGCTGTTCAGCTATCGCGCACACATGGGTTCCTATCCCTCGACCGCGGAGGGCTTGGCCGCACTGATCGCGCCGCCCGCGGACAAGGCGGATCGCTGGCACGGCCCGTATATAGAAGGCGGGAAGGTTCCGCTCGATCCCTGGGGCGAGCCCTATCAATACCGCTACCCCGGCACTCATAATAAAGACGGCTATGATTTATATTCGAAGGGCCCGGATAAGTTGGACGGCACCGACGATGACGTCGGTAACTGGGACAAGGCGAGCACCGCGACTTCTGGGAAATAATATCGGCCCATGAAGCACCGGCGCGAGCCAGGCGGCCGCGCGCCGGGTCGCGCCGGACCGCCGCCTCGAAAGTATATAGACTCTAGAGCGGGTTTCACCCTGCTCGAGGTCCTGCTCTCCCTCGCGCTCATCGCGCTGATCGCGGGCGTGCTCGTCGGCGGCTCAGCCAAGCTGATGTCGGACCAGCCCGTGTCCGCGGACGAGGTTTTCTGGAAAGCCTCGGGCGAGGCGCGGAAAATGGCCCTGAAATCCGGGAACGAAACGCATCTCGCTTTCGTGGATGATCCGAAATTGGGCAAACGGCTGAATGTCACCGACGGCACGACGTCGAAGGATTTCCCCATCATCGGAGCGCCGGAACTCGTCGTGACGTTTCTCCCCGTGCAACCCGTGGCAGGCTCCGCCATCATCCTCGCGGGGCAGGTCGTCGAAACCGAGGGAATTCCGTTCGTGCGCTTTTATGAAGACGGTACGTGCTCGGGTTTTCGCGTGCAGGTGCGCGTCGGCCCGGCATCTCATATATTAAACATCGACCCGTGGACCTGCGCCCAGGTCCTCACAGGGCCCGAGGCAGCCGGCTCCTGAAATGCGTCCATCGCTGACAGGCTATATACTTCACTCGCCGCGGCCTCGGGGCCGGCTGGCGGCGTTCACGTTGCTCGAGGTGCTCGTCGCGCTCGCGATCTTCGCGGTCGCGACGATCGTGCTCGCGGCGTCGTACGTGAATGTATTGAACGCGTATGAAATCGCCGGTCGGAGCAATCAGGTCGCTGACGAGGTCGCGTTCGCCCGCGCGCAAATGCTGGCCGAGCCCGACCCCGCGGTCGTCACCGCGGGCGAGGAGTTCGACTCGACTGCGGGGCGCCACGTCAAATGGACCGGCACACTCGAGTCCACCGCCGTCAACGATCTCTTCACCGTCACGTTCAACTGTGAGATTACCGACCCGGCGCATCCGGATCCCGAAAAGGTGACCCAGGTCTTCACGGTGCTGCGGCCGACGTGGTCCGATCCCGTCGAACGCAGCACGCTTCTGCAGGCCGCGAAGGATCATATCAACACGATCCAGGGGAAAACCTCGCCATGAGCCCGCCGCGCCAATTTGCGGATGTATATAGCGGCGCAGCGGTGGCGCGGCCCATGCACCGCTATATGAAACGGGCCTGCGGCACGCTGCCGCCGCGTCCGGCGAACGCGCGCGGGTTCACGCTGCTCGAGGTGCTGCTTTCGCTAGCCCTCGTGGCCTTGATGCTCGTCGCGTTGAACACATTCGTCTTTTCCATGGGCGAGCTCTGGGGCCGGAATTCCGATGTGCGACTGTTCGATCAGCACGTTCGCGCCGTGACGCGTTTCCTACAGCATATGGTCCGCGGCGCCGCTCTGCCGCCGTTCGCGCGGGCGGGGTCGACGCCCATCGCGCCCCAGGATATTCGCCCCCAGAACGGCGCGACCGAAACCCTCGTGACGTTTGAGCTCACCGCGGGCAACCGCTTCCTCGTCTGGCCCGATCACCCCCTGCCGGAGGTCGTGTGCTCGCTCGAAGTTCGCGAACGCACCGGCCTGCTGCTGCTCTGGCACTCGCGGCTCGAAAAAAACTTCGACACCGACCCGCCGCGCGAGTCGGTCATCACGCCCCTCGTGACCAGCCTCGTATATGATTATTACGACGCGGATGCGAAGAGCTGGACGACCGAGACCGCACTCAAGAAAGACAACACCGGTGAGGCGATCCCGCCCCAGCGGCTGCGACTCACATTCACCTATGGGAAGATGACCAAGGAGAGCCTGGTGACGCTCGACCCCCCGGTCCAGGGCCTCCCGGCATTCTGAACGTGCCCATGCGTTTCATATATCGTATATACTGCGCGATCCCCTCGACGCGCCGGGCGATGCGCCGGTCGCGGACACTGTATGAAGCGACGCGCCGCGGTTCCGTGCTCGTGATTGTTATGATCACGCTGATCTTCGCCGCGGTCGCGCTCGTCGCGTTTATCGAGCGGGCCATGACCGATCTGCTGGTGGAATCGCGCGACACCGAGGCGCGTCGCCTGCGGCAGGATGCCTATTCGGCGCTCGAGACCACGCTGGCCGTACTCGCGGATTTTCGCGAGGTGGGGAACGGACTGCATAGCGTCACGGAGGGGTGGGGCGACCCGCTCACGTTTGCGAACTGGAGCCCGGGCGAGGGCCGCACGGTAGATATAGGCTTTGAAGATGAGAGCGGAAAACTCTCGCTGCCGCAGCTGACAGCCACGCATCTCACGGAGTTGTTCAAAGCCTGGCAGCTCACGCCGGCCGGCGCCGACGCGCCCGCGGGCACACCGCCTCCGACCGATATTCCGGTATATGATCCTGAGGAACTCGCGGACGCGCTCGTCGGCTGGATGAAGGCGAATCATACTTATGCCACCGCGATCACGATCGATTATGATCATGCCCAGCTGCCGTACGAAGAGCCGGGCCGGTCGCTGCGCTCGTTCGATGAACTCGCGGCGATCGACTATGTACGCGATATATTCTTTGGCCCGGATGGCCGGCCGAACTCGCTATATTATCGGTTCACCTCGGACGTGTCGCTGTTCCGTTTTCCCAAGCCCAATCTGAACAGCCAGAAGCCTGACGTTCTCGCCGCGTTGGGAAAATTCGACGACACGCAGAAGCAAAAACTTTCCGACTATTTTGCTGGCACCGGGCAGTTCTCGCAACAAGGCCCGGCCTGGCTGACCGACCTCAACACCGCCACCACCATCGTCGGCAAGGGCGGCGACCCGAATCTGTTCACGACGACCATCAGCGCGCTCCGGATCTCCATCACGGTACATGAGGGCGCGGCGCAGTTTCGCCTCGTCGCCGTCGTGGCGCCGCTCCAAAATGGCGCGTCAACCATTCAGGCGACTGCGAGTTCTATCCGCGCGCAGACCGCGAGCAACACGCCGGGCAGCAGCGGTTCGACAACGCAGCCTTCCAACACACCCACCGCGAGTACCAATGCGAAAGCGGCGTCAAACGCGAAGAAGCTAAACTACCCCTTTACTCTTCTGGAGATTCGGGAGAATGATGAAATTCCTCCTGCGCCTCCACCGCCCCCCGCCGCTTCCGCTTAAGCTATCACATGTGCGCCCTCTCCCTTGATTTTCTGCGCGCGGGTCCGCCTCCCCCAAAAGTGGTCCTGCTCCCGGATGCGCTTTTTTTCACGCGCGTTATCCCGATCGTCGGCGGTGCCACGTCGTCGAACGTCGCCGCGCAGTCGGAACTCGCGCTCGAGGGCCTGTCCCCATTTCCCGTCACGCAGCTATATCATGGCTTCTTTTGGTCACCGGGAATGACCGAGGCCCTGATTTTTGCGTCCTATCGCCGCCGTTTTCCCACCGAGCAAACCGCGCAATGGAGCGGTGCCGCCCTCGTGATCCCGAACTTCGCGGCCACGCTCGGCGCCCGAGCGGAGCCGGCGACGACTTATATACTTCGCAATCTCGAGGGAATCACCGCCGTCCACTGGGGCGCCGGTGGCTTGCCGGCGCGCGTTGCCTATATACCGGTGCCCCCGGACGCCACCGACGAAACGCGCGCACGTCTCGAGGCTGGGTTGCTCGATTCACTCGGCGGCAGTCGGAAAGTGATCGAGATCACGACGCCCCCCGTCGCCGAGGCCACGGGCAGCGATCGGCTGTTTCGTTTCCGCTCCGGCGATTTCGTTTCGGAGATGTCACGCGAGGCCGCCAGCTCACTCGACGTGCGCGACAAGGAGGACCTCGCGGAACTCCGTCGCGCCGAATCGCGCGACCTCTGGCTCTGGCGCATCCTGCTGGGCGGCGTCGCCGCGCTCGGCCTCCTCGCGCTCGGCGAGCTGTCGATTCTTGCCGGACAAAATTTTTGGCAAAAAGGCCGCGCGCAGAAAGTCACGGCACAGCGTCCCGTCGTTGAAAAGATCATGAGCGAGCAGGAAGTCGCGAACCGGATCGACGAGCTCGCGACGAAGCGTCTGCTCCCGATGGAAATGATCACGACGATCGTCGGCGAGAAGGGCGAGCTGAAGCCCGACTCGATTATATTCAACCGCACCACCACGATCGGACTCGATACGCTCGTCGTCGACGCGCAGATCTCGACTACCAGGGTCGGCGAACTTGATATATATCAAACCGCCCTCGAGAAGCTACCGGCCGTGGCCAAGGTCGAGGTTAGCAGTCCGACGACTCGCGGCGACCTGACAACATTCCGCCTGACCGTGGTGTTCAAACCGATTGGTCTCAAACCGTCGCCCGCAGCATGAACGCTCTCCGGATTTTCTTTCTCACCCGAGCGCTCCGCGAAAAACTGCTGCTCGTAGGCTTCGTCGTGGCCTTGTTCGCGATTTGGTTCTCCAGTGTTAACAAGCGCGCCTGGCGGTTCCGCTCGGCCGTGCAGTCAACGAGCATCGACTTGGCCGACCAGAAAATGTGGCTCTCGAACCGGCAGGCGATCGAGGACAGCGCGCGACGCTCCGCCGCGAACCTCGATCCCGCCCGCACCCTCAACGGCACACGCCTGCTTGCGGCCGTGACGGAAATCGCCGCGCAGACGAATCTAAAAAACTGGAATAGCAACGATACGCGCGAGGAAGGAAACGGACAGTTCATGGTGCATACATTACAGTTCTATGTCACCAAGGTGGACTGGGAGACCTTGCGGCGTTTCTACCTCGCGCTGCAGCAGAGGTCGCCGTATATAGCGATTGCCCAATTCTCGCTCAACTCGGCCTCGCCCGGGGCGCGCGTGGATTCACTCAACGCTACACTGCGCATCTCGTCGGTCGAAGTCGTCCGCTAGCCCCCTGGCGTTCGGCCGCCAGATCGCTTCCCGCCGAACGCCCATGACCCGCCCCGGTTTTTCGCGTCTGGCCCGCGTCACCGGCGCCGCTTCGGCGCTGCCGTTCCGCATATATATTCTCGCCGCGGGATTATACTTTCTCCTGCCGCGCAGCAGCCGGGCCGCGGGCTCACTCACCTACAAATATGAAGACTACCAGGAGTCCGGCGGCCGCATCGGCGTGCTCACGCGCCAGGCGCTCCTCGAGCAAAACTTCGGCCCGGACCTTAATATAAAAGTCGGAGGCGTCATCGACGCCATCGCCGGCGCCACGCCGGACGGCCAGCCCGCTCCCGCCGGTTCGGACCAGGTGCCGCTGTCGCAGTTGCACGACCGACGCAAAGCGTGGAATGGCGACATCTCGCGCCAGTTCTCCCGCATCAATCTCGACCTCGGCATCGCCAACAGCCGCGAGAGCGACTATATATCGACCGGCTGGTCGGTGAATACACTCACCGACTTCAACGAGAAGAACACAACCCTGCTCGCCGGCGTCGCGGGTACCGATGACGACGTCAAGGTGTTCTTCCAGCCGCGCTATGTGAAGAAGCGCACCAACGATGTCATCGTCGGCCTCACTCAGCTCATCGACCCACTCACGCGCGTCTCGCTCAATTTCAGCTGGGGGCGCGCGACCGGTTTCCTGAGCGATCCCTATAAACTCGTCCAGCGAGACATCGAGGTGCTCCCCGGAATTTTTCTCGCGCGCACCTATGGCGAAAACCGGCCGGACGAACGCAATAAGGAAATTGTCTACCTGGAAATCAACCGCGACTTCCCCGCGCTGCGCGGCGCGGTGCAGGGGACCTATCGGTTTTATAATGACTCGTTCGGCACCGAGGCGCACACGGGCGAACTCGCGTGGTTCGAGCGGCTTGGTCCGCATTGGACGCTCAATCCCAGCCTCCGCTATTATCAACAGTCGGCGGCGCGTTTTTATCATTACCAGATCGATAGCACGAATATATTTCCGACCTTCGGGCCGCCGAATCCCGCGGGGCCGTTTTATTCCTCGGACTTCCGCGTCTCCGCACTGCGCACCAGCACCGTCGGCTTCAAGGTCGTATATGATCCCGTGACCTGGCTGCAGCTCGATGCCGCGTGGGAATTCTACGACATGCAGGGCCGCGATCATATAACTCCGGAGAGCGCCTACGCCCGCGCCCGGATCATTACCCTCGGCGGCCGCGTTTCCTGGTAGTATATAGTCCCTGCGATGGCCATCGTCGTCACCTCCACGCGCCTGCCCGATCCGCCGGCCACCTTCGACGCCGCGGGTGCGCCGTTGCGCCGGCGGCGTTTTCCCGCACTGGGGACGAACTGCGAGATTCAATATAGCGCGCCGGGCGGCGACGCGCAGGCCCAGGAGTTCGAACACGCAGCCATCACGTGGGTGCAGGCCTTCGAGGCGAAATATAGTCGGTTTCAACCGACGAGCCTCATCAGTCGGATCAATGCGGCCGCCGGCGGCGAGTGGGTCGAGATCGATGCGGAGATGACGCAGCTCTGCCAGTTGTGCGACACGCTCTGTTTCATGACGCAGGGCGTGCTCGATCCCACGATCCTGCCGCTGCTGCGATTGTGGAATTGGAAGGCGCCGCCCACTGCGCTCCCCGCGCGCGAGACGATCACGGCCGCGCAGCGACTCGTGGGCTGGAAAAAGGTCGAGCGTGCTCCGGGAAAAATCCGGCTGCCCGAGGCTGGCATGGCGCTCGATTTCGGCGGCTTCGGCAAGGAGTATGCGGTCGATGCCGTTGCGGAGCTCGCGCTGGCACGGGGTATCACGAACGGGCTAATCGATTTCGGCCACGACCTGCGCGCGCTGGGCGCACCGCCGGGGCGACCCGCGTGGCATGTGGGCCTCGAGGATCCGAGCCGGCCCGGCACGCCCGCCGGCAGCGTCGGACTGACCGGCAAGGGCATTGCGTCGTCGGGTGACTATATACGGAGCTTTCAGATCAACGGCAAACGCTACGGACATATCATCGATCCCCGCACGGGCTGGCCGGTCGCGCACGGCTGTATCCAGGCGACCGTGATCGCCTCTTCGTGCCTGCAGGCCGGCGCGCTTTCGACGACCGCATTCGTCCTCGGCGTGCCGCTCGGGGTCAACTTCATCCAATCATTTCCCGGCGCCGAGGGCTTGCTGCTTACCGGGACGGCCCGCGCGCAAACCCGGGGATTTTTCCAATATGTCGCGACCTGATATATCCATATATATAAAGCGGAGCCTCTATATAGGTCGGAGACTCGTGCAGGCGTTTCTCGTGCTCGCGCTCGGCGGGGCTGGCATCCTGGTGCGCGCGGAGATTCATGTCGGCGATCACTTCCCCGCGCTGCTGGCCGAAAATTTCGACGGCACGGTTCCAGTGACGATGGGGCACGTCACCGTCGTGGATTTCTGGGCCTCGTGGTGCGCGCCGTGCCAGGCGTCGTTTCCGGTGTACGGCAAAATCGCCGCGGAATATGAATCGCGCGGCCTGTTGATCGTGGGTGTGAGCGTCGACGAAAAGGCGGAGGCGTACGCCGGCTTCGTGAAGAAACTACATCCGGGTTTCACGACCGTGCGCGATCGCGGGCAGAAGCTCGTGAAAGTCGTGCAGGTGCCGGCGATGCCAACGAGCTACGTGCTCGATCGCGACGGCGTCGTCCGCTATATACATCAGGGTTTTCACGGCGACACGACCACGCGCGAGCTGCGGGCCGAGATCGATCATCTGCTCACCCCGGAGAAACCTATATGAAACGCTCCCGTGTTCCCGGCCCCCGACTCGCCGCCGCTGCGCTGTTGCTCTTGCTCGGAGGCTGCGCCACGCCCCAGCTCGTGCGCGTGCAGCCGTGGGAGCGGGGCACGCTGGCGGATGCGACGATGGACCCGAACCGCGACCCTATACATACCGCCATGTCCGAACATGTATACTTTTCCCGCGAGGTGGCCGCCGGCGGACGCGGCGTGGGCGGCAGCGGCTGCGGCTGCAACGATTGACCAGGCGGCCGCTGTGGCGGCGAATTGCATAATAATCCGTCAAGATGCGCGGATCAGTTTTCGACACTCGCCACAGCCCTCTGATTATTATTTGATAGTGCCGGATCGTTCCCGGGAAGAGCGTTTTAACCCGGTCAGCCTTACCGACCCATGAAAATCCCCGCTGCTCTTTCGCGTCGTCTCTATTGGCTGAATCTGCCGGGTGGCATTCTCATGGCGCTGCTGCAGCGCACGCCCGCGGTCCGCGTGGCCGAAGCCGCTGCGGACGCCGTCGCATCGTCGCCGGTGGTCGGCGTGCTGCGCTCCGCGTTTGCCGCCGCCGCGTCCCTCGGCGCGATCCACGCGCTGGCGGGCGCGACGGACCTCACCACCAATAGTCATAACAGTCCGCTCAACGCGACCGTGGGCGTCGCCATTCCCACCGTGGTCTTCGGCGTGACGGGCACGCAGGGGCCGGACAATTCCTGGGTGGTGGACGGGCAAGTCGCGCCGGGTCTCACCTTCGGCGGCTTTCTCACGGGGCCGGGCCATCTTAATATAACGGGACCGACGCTGACCGGCACGCCCACCGCCGCCGGCACGTATACAATGACGCTGCAAGCGTACGAGTCGCCCAACGAGGGCGACGTCGCTTCGCCTATATATAGCTACACCGTGATCGTTGCCGCCGGCTCGACGCCAACGCCAACGCCCACGCCGACCCCAACCCCGACGCTGACAGTTCCGTCGTTCACAACGCAGCCGCAGAATCAAACCGTGAGCGCCGGTGCGACCGTCACGTTTTCCGTCGCCGTCGCGGGCTCGCCGACGCCCACCGTCCAGTGGCGCAAGGATGGCGCTGCCGTCTCGGGCGCGACCGGGCTGACGCTTGTGCTCTCGAATGTCACCTCGGCGAACGCGGGTTCCTATTCCGTTCTCGCGACCAACTCCGCCGGCAGCACTGCGAGCAACGCCGGTGTTCTCACCGTCACTGCCGCCGCCGCGATCCCGGCTTTCGTGACGCAGCCGCTGAGCCAGGCCATCGCAGCCGGAAGTAGTGTGATCCTGACGGTCGCGACGACGGGAACGCCGACGCCGACGCTGCAATGGAGCAAGGACGGCGTCACGCTTCCCGGGGCGACATCCACTTCGTTTTCGATCAGTAATTTTTCCGGGACGAATGCCGGTATATATACCGTGACCGCGACGAATAGCGCGGGCGCGGCCACCAGCGAGGGAGCGTTGCTCGTCCTGCCGGCTCCCGCGAATACGGACGCGACGCTCTACGCCATCGCTGCCCGCGCGAACGTCGGCACAGGTGGCAATATACTTATTCCCGGCATCGTCGTCGGCGGCTCCGGCTCGAGGGATGTCGTGGTGCGCGCCAGCGGCCCGGCCATCCAAGGCGTCGCGGGCACGCTCGCGCAGCCGCAGCTGACGCTCGTGCAGGTTGCCGGAGGCAGCCTTAATATATCGAATACTGGCTGGGACACGGGGACGCAGGCGCAGACTGACGCCCTGAAAGCCGCCTTTGCCCAGGCCAATTTGCCGGCGTTCCAGCCGCATTCCGGCGACTGCGCGTTGCTCGCGACGCTCACGGCCGGTTCAGCGTATACACCGCAGGTCAGCGGCCTGAACAACGGCACCGGTGTCGCGCTGGTGGAGGTATATGAACTCGCGAATGGCAGTGCGCGCTTGTCCGCGCTCGCGTGCCGCGCGGTCGTCGGCACCGGGGGGAACCTGTTGATTCCCGGTATTATTATATTGGGCAGCAACCCGAAACGGCTGATCATCCGCGGAGGTGGCCCGTCGATTCAAGGTGTGGCCGGCACGCTGCAGCAACCGTTGCTGCGCGTCTTCAGCGGCGCGACGATCGTCGCTGAAAACCAGGGCTGGAGCACGGCGCCCAACGTCGCCGCGATTGCGCAAGCCACGGCTGCCGTCGGCCTGGCACCTTACACGCCCGGCGCCGCGGATTGCGCGATCCTCATCACGCTCCCGCCCGGCGCCTATACCGCGCAGCTGAGCGGCGTGAATGCCACCACGGGCGTCGGCCTGATCGAAGTTTATGAAGTTCCATAGCCCTCCGCCCCGCACCTTGAAAGATCTACCGATTATATAGCAATAGATAGATATATATATATATATATATCGTTTGGATTGGCCCGCTGCGTCTCCGGAGAAATCCGGACGGCGTGATGCCATCCGGGGCAAAAAAATCTCCCGCGTACCAGCCCCCGTCCAATCGTCACCGCCCGCGTTGGACGCGCTCAGTGATGCATATTGAAACTGGCGCTGACCGTGAAGATGGCGTTGACGATCGCGAACGCGATGAAGCCGACGAATAGGAAAACCGCCATGAGCACGCCGCTCGCGATGACCTTGGTGAATATACTCAGCTGGGCGGAAATGAGTTTTTGATACGTGCGAGCGATCGCCTGCAGGCTCGGCACGACGCTGCCCGTGTTCTCGCCCACCGCGAGCCGGTCGAGCACCAGGTCCGGAAAGCATCCCGTGCGGGACAACGCGCCGGACAACGCTTCGCCCTCGAGCACGCGGCTCGTGGCCACCTTGAATGCCTCGCGATGAACCCGGTTGTCGATCTGCCGCTCGGTCATGCGCAGCGCTTCCGCCGCCGTGATCCCGTTTTCGAGCAGGACCGCGAGCGTCTGGCTAAACGCGAGCACGGTCTGCGAAACCGCGAACGGTCCCACCAGCGGCAGCTTCAGCATCCAGGCATCCGTCGCCACGCGTCCCACTTCCGTCGCCCGCCACCGCCAGAACGACAGCCCAACGAACAGCGCGATCACCCCGAGGATCCAGCCGTAGTGTATTGAAAAATTGGATACAGAGATCAGCAGCTGCGTCGACACCGGCATCTTGCCGGCCAGTGAGGTCAGCAGCGCCTGCAGGCGGGGCAGCAGAAAAAAAAGGAAAAACAATATAACGCCACCCGCCACCACCATCATGAATATAGGATAGGCAAGGGCGGTCAGCAGTTGCCGGCGCAGTTCGCGCTGCTCGGTGAGATGCGCGATCAGTCGCGCAATCGTGTCGTTCAACGACCCCGTCGCCTCGCCCGCCTGAATCAGGTTGGTAATCGAGGAATCGAAAACGTCCGGCACATTCGCCATCGCGCGCGACAGCGGAGCGCCCTCGCTCAACTGCTCCCACAACCCCGCACTCAACGCCTGCAGCTTCGGCTCCTTGATGCGCACCGAGAGCAGCCGCACGGCTTCGCCCGCCGACAACCCGCTCGACACCAAATCATATAGCGCCTCGAGGAACGGCAACCGCTCGTCCCGCCCTGGCTTCTTCGACTCCGTGGAAAGTTGTAGGAACGACGGCTTCGGCGCCGCTGCCTCACCCGCGCGCCGCGGCCGCGCACCGCTTTCCGGGCGTCCACCGGATTCGCTGACCGAAGCGACCTGCAACCCGCGCGCCTGTAACCGCCGTAACGCGTCCTTTCGCGTGGGTGCCTCCAGCACGTCCGCCACCAGCTTCCCCGTGCGATCGCTCCCGGTATATGAAAACTGCGGCATCCGAAAAAAAACGCAGCCCGTCTATTTCTCCACGACCGTGATCACCCGCAGCACTTCATCGAACGTGGTATATCCTGCCTTCACTTTTTCCCAACCACTCTGCCCCAGCGTGCGCATGCCATGCTGGCGGGCGCACTCGGACAGCGTCCGCGTGCTCTCGCGTTTCAACACGAGCTGGTGCATCTCCTCGTTCAGACGGAAAATTTCAAATATACCGATGCGCCCGCGATAACCCGTCCCACGGCAACGATCGCATCCCACCGGCGCCTTCACCTCGGTGATCGCCTCCGCCTCGGACGGTTCACACCCGAGGATCGCGAGATTCTCCAGCAGTTTCACTTTCGCGATCGGCACCGAGCGCGAGCACTCCGGACACAGCCGGCGCACCAGCCGTTGCGCGATCACGAGCTCGATCGCCGACGCCACGAGAAACGGCTCGATGCCCATGTCGACAAGCCGCGTGATCGCGCCAGGCGCATCGTTGGTATGTAGTGTCGAGAACACCAGGTGACCCGTGAGCGACGCGCGAATCGCAATCTCCGCCGTGTCCTTGTCGCGGATTTCACCGACCATGATTACATCGGGATCCTGCCGCAGCACGTGGCGCAACGCGTCCGCAAACGTCAGCCCGATCTCCGGCCGCACCTGCATCTGGTTCACGCCGGGCACTTCATATTCGATCGGGTCCTCGATCGTGATGATACGCAGGTCCGTCGAGTTGATCTTCCGCAGGAACGCATTCAGCGACGTGCTCTTGCCCGAGCCTGTCGGTCCCGTCACCAATATGATTCCATGCGGGTAATCCAGCACGTGCGTGATCTGCGCCTGCTCGGTCGGGCTCATCCCGAGCCGGTCCATCGTATATGCTTCCTTCTTCTGGTTCAGCAGCCGGAGCGAGATCGATTCCGCGTATATAGTCGGCACCGTCGACACGCGTATATCAAGGACCACGCCCTTCGCCTTGAAATTGATCCGCCCATCCTGCGGCAGCCGGCGCTCCGATATATTCATCCGCGCCATGATCTTCAAACGCGAGATGATCGCGTCCTGGAAACGCAGCAGGTTTTCGGGCACGGGCACCGGCACGAGCAGTCCGTCGACGCGATAACGGATGCGCAGCTGCTCCTCCTGGGGCTCGAAGTGTATATCGGTCGCCTGGTCCTCGACCGCCTGGGAAATCACATCCGTCACGAATCGCACCACGGCCGCATCCTCGTCGACAATCCCCTCGTCCTTTTTTTGAGCCTCCGGGGCGATATATGAATCGTCGCCGTCGTCGAGGGACCCGGAGCCCACGCCGAAGTTTTCAATGATCAACTGGTGCACGCGCTCCGGCACGGCGAGGTGCCACACCAGCGGCCGCATCGTGAACGTCCGCAGCCAGTCCATCATCACCGGGTCCGGCAACCATGCACTCGCCAGATGCAGCGGCTTCATCGCGAGCGCCACCGGATCCGTCACGACGGCGCTATTCGGATCCGCCTCTCCGAAACGGATGGGGATGATTTGATAATCATGCACGAGGCGCGCCGGCAGCAGCCCGCGCGCGTCCGGCTCGGTTTCCAAATTGCTCGCTATATCAAGTCCCGCCGCGGCAGCGAGCATCACCAGCGCCTCGTTTTCAGGACGTCCCAGCGCCGACGCGAGCGTTTCCAAGCGCTTCTCACGCGGCGCCTCGGCCAGTGTCTGACGCTGCTCGTCCGTTAACTTATCACCAAGCGCCGGGGGAAGGATTTCGTGGGCGACTGCGACCATGATCGAATAATATACCTCAATCCCGGCCTACTGGAATTTTTCCTTCAGATTTTCCTTCGGCAGCTTCGACGGGTCCTTCAGGAATTGGTTGATCTGATCCTTGTTGGACAGCTGATCAATGAGCCTCCTCGTATCCGGTGTGCCTTCCTGGGCGGGAATCACATGCGGCCTTATAAACAGCAGCAGCTCCGTGCGCTGCGTCGTCTTCGTGCGATTTCCCAATAGATTGCTTAACACCGGGATCTCGAATATAAAGCCCAGCTTCGAGCGGCTTCGCGTGACGGAACTCCGCTGCAATCCGCCCAATACAATCATCTGGCTGTCGAATACATTGATCGTCGACGTCGCCTCCCGATGTCCGACGATCGGCTGGTCGCCGACATTCGGGATCGTCACGTTGCCGACTATATCATCGATCTTCTGGTCGATCGTCAGCTGGATGCTGCCGTCGTCTCCAATCAGCGGCGTCACCTTCAGGTCGAGGTTCACATCCTTATAAGTAACCGTCGCCTGGCTCGCGAAACTGCTCGTCGTGGACGCCGTTACCGAAGGCGTGGTCGTCACACCTGAGACCACCGGAGTCGATTGGCCGACCACCACCTCGCCTTGTTTCCCGTGTGTCGTCACGATCGTCGGCGCCGACAATACATGAAGTATACTGCGATTCCCGGCGTCGCTGAGCGCGGCTTGAAACGCGAGGGGATTGACCACACCCGAGGTGACCGCCCAGCCCGCGACCGTGCCGCCGAAATTCGTTATATGAGTGCCGCGTCCGCTGTCGCCCGTCGCCGGATTGTCCGTCCCGACGGTGAGGTTCAGCGCGGATATACCGCTGACATCGGAATCCGTGAGCGTGACTTCGGCAACGACCACCTCGATGCGCACCTGCGCGAGCAGCGTGTCGAGCTTGCTCACGAGTTCCTTGATAATCCGCACGTCCTCGGAGGTGCCGGATACTATAATGGCATTGCTGCGATCATCGTTCACGACGGTGACGATGCCGCTGAATTCATTCGAGGGCGCTATATCCGCCCCGCCGTTCGACGCGCCAGCGCCCGCTGGCGCGCCGGGCGGACCGGGCTGATTCGGGAGCACCGGCTGATTCGGCAGCGTGATTTGTCCGGCGCGGACCGATTGCGCCGCGGACCGCTGGGCCGCTGCGTTCTGTCCCTGCACGAGCGTGTTTAATAGAGTCTGTATATCTTTCGCGACCGCGTGCTTCAACGGGATCACCTCGTTGCGCGTGTTCGGGTCGGACTTTATATCAAGTCGTGCAATTAGGTCGTCGAAGAACGGATGCTGCCGCGGATCGGCGAGCAGCACGATCTGGTTCGTGCGATCGTCCGCATTGAAGGTGGTCGCCGTGCCGAGCTGCGCCTGCAGTGGCCCGCTGATCACGCCGCGCAATTTCGAAACGAGGTCGCTCGCCTTCGCATGCTGCACCGGATAAAACTTCGGCGTCATGCCCGCGGTGACCGGCCGATCGAGCTGGCGCAATAGCATCTCGACGCGCTGTAGATTCGTGACGGTATCCGTCACCATCGCGGCGTTCGCCTTGTCGAGCACCACGACGCCGCCCCCGATGCCCGGTGTGAATATCCCGCCGGCGGTGAGTTGTGGTATAAACTCTGCCGCTCGCAGGAAATCGAATTGGAAAATTTTCGAAGCAACCTTGCCGCTCGGCGGCAAATCGAGCGCGGACCCGCTGATAAACTCGGGGGCTTCCGTCCGGACCTGCGCGAGGGGCACAACCTTCAGGAAACGATCGCCATCGGGGGCGACGCCGATCTGGTTCAACGACAATAGAGTCTCGAGAGCCAGGATCGCCTCGGACTTCGGAATCGGTGTCCGTATATTAAGTGTATATCCCGGATTCGCCGTCGGCAGCGCAGCCGGCCGGATGATCGTGCGGCCTGTATACATCTCGAGCAGCGCGAGGACCTGGTCCACCGTGTCGTCGATCAACTTGATTTTCACCAGCTCCTCTTCCGGGCGCGCCGCCGCGGCCGCGACCGGGGCCGGGCTGCGGACCGGAACCGGCACGGGTGCCGTCGGGTTACTCGCGGGAGCGGCAGGCGTCGGCTGGCCTTGGACCGCCAGCGTCGCAACGGCGAAAGAGGCAGCGACGCACAACGGCAGGCGGACGGTACGCAGTGTCATGCAGGAGATTCGAAGGAAGTGGACAGAGAGGGACGAAATAGATCAGGGGCGAAAGCCTAGGCTTTGTAAACGGTGTTGTCGCCGTTTTACGACGCCTTCGCATCTGGATTGTTGCCTCTTTATTGCGCCCTGCGCGCGGCTCCTGAAGGGGATTTGTCGCTTGCCGGACGCCGGGTCGCGACCAACGCTCAACACCCGTCATGCCGAACAGCTTCGGAAAACTTTTCAAGATTACTACATGGGGTGAGAGCCATGGACCGGCCGTAGGCGTGGTCATTGATGGTTGTCCTCCCCGGCTGCCGATCGATGCCGCGGAAATCCAGGTGGAACTGGACCGCCGGCGACCCGGCCAAAGCGATATAGTGAGCCCGCGCCATGAGGACGATCGCGTCGAAATTCTCTCGGGAATTTTCGAGGGCCGCACCACTGGGGCGCCGATCTCGCTGCTCGTGCGCAACGCCGATCAACGGCCGGGCGCCTACGACGAGATGCGCGACAAGTTTCGACCCTCGCACGCCGACTATACATATCAGGCGAAATATGGAATCCGCGATCACCGCGGCGGCGGCCGCAGTTCCGCCCGCGAAACCGTTGGGCGCGTCGCCGCCGGCGCCATCGCGAAAAAACTCCTCGCGCTCGGCGGCGTCGAAATCCGCGCCTTTCTCACCCAGGTCCACGACATCGTGGTCCCACCGGAAGCGCTCGAACATTTCCCCACATTGCAGGAGGTCGAGGCCACCGCCGTGCGCTGCCCTCATCTGCCCACGGCTGAGGCAATGATCGCCCGCATCAAGCAGGTTCGCAGCGAGGGCGATTCTGTCGGCGGCGTCATCGAATGCCGGCTGCGCGGCGTGCCCGTCGGTCTCGGCAAACCGGTGTTCGACCGACTCGAGGCCGACCTCGCGAAAGCCATGCTCTCACTGCCCGCCACCAAGGGATTCGAAATCGGCAGCGGTTTCGCCGGTGCGAAATTAAAAGGCAGCGAACACAACGACCTGATCGAAATTCGCGACGGTCGCGTGCGCACCACCTCCAATCGCTCGGGCGGCGTCCAAGGCGGGATCAGCAACGGCGAAGAAATATACTTCCGCGTCGCGTTCAAGCCCACCGCCACGATCATGCGCCCGCAGGCGACCGTCGACGTGCACGGGGCCGAGACCGAACTCACCGCCCGCGGCCGCCACGATCCCTGCGTCGTGCCCCGCGCCGTCCCCATCGTCGAGGCCATGGCCGCGCTTGTCGTGCTCGACCACTGGCTCGCGCAGCAGGCGCAGTGCGGGTCCTTCAAACTATAGCGTCCCCCTGATCCCCGCGTTCCTGTTTCATAATTATGAAATAAGAACAGGCCGCAGCCGGCCGGCGGTGCGGCCCGAAACGCGAGGCACTTATATACTTCCGCGACCGCGGGTTTGACGGAACCGGAGCGGCACGTCGCGCGGCGCGAGATCCATCACCGGCTCGGAGTCACGCTCGGCGTTTCGAAGTGTTGGGCAGGAGGCCGCGGAGATTTGTTCAAATAATTTCCGGGATTCCGCCCGGAAAAAAATTCGCGATCCGCGACCTTTTCTCCACGATGTCAGACATGGATTCCGCTCGCACACAGGTTTATGTCATCCTCGGTGCCGCCGGTTCCGGACGACGCGAAATCGTCGCGGATTTGGTGGAGGCGAACGCGCTCGAAGGCGCCGCTCCGGTCGTGTTCCTCGAAGCCGGCGAATTGCCAAGCGAGTTCGACGCCCGCCTTCCGGTCGTGCAGCGCTGGGAATGGCGCGACGACGAAATGATCGCGGAACTGCCCTCAGGCGGCGGCTCGGTTTTTTTTGTGGTCGAGGGACGCAGCAATCCCGTCGAGCAGATGGACCGCCTCCAAGCCGTCCTGACGGCCGCCAATGCCGAGATCGCGCGCATCCTCTGTGTCGTGAACTGCCAGCTCGCGGAAAAAAATCCGCCGCTGCTCGCGTGGTATGAAGCCTGTATCCATTTCTCCGACGTCGTCCTGCTGACCCACCGCGACGGCGTCTCCAACAAATGGGTGAGCGAGTTCCTGCGGCATTTCGAAAAACTTTTCTACCCGTGCCTCTTCGAACTCGTGAAGAACGGGCGCGTGCGGAATCCCGCGCTCATCCTCATCCCCGAGGCGCGACGCATGACGCATATCTTCGATGCCGAGCAAGACTGGGTGTTCACCAATGCCGCCGGCGAGAAGATCGACGAGGAGGATGAGACGGAGGACGACGAGGAACTCGAGGCCGCCGTCGAGGAGGATCCGTATTTCCAACGCGATGCGGCCGGCCGCCGCGTCAAACGCCTGCCGGATATAACGAAGTACCTTCCTGCGCGCGTCGGGAACTGACGGGGATTGTCCCAGGCGGTTGCCGCGCGCCGCCCCCGCGTTGTCATATAGCGACAGCCGCTATATACCGGCCGTCGATCGGCGCTAGATCAAACGGCCGCCACCGGCTGACAGCGCGGGTGCCGCAGGATGCCCACGTTATACGCAATATAGTATCCCGCCGGCAGGCCGAAGAGGAACAGCGTGAGCGGGCTGTGCCCGAAAGCCGCCGGCCGGAATGGTCCGGATTCACCGGCGGAATAAAACCGGGCGGCGCGATATATGATCCGCCCGGTGAAGATCAGCGTGAGCGCGATCCCGATGTGGGCATTCGGTATATAGCAAACACCCGCCGGCGTGTCGGAAAAGCGCGTTAGCCTGAGCCCGATGACCGCGAGCACGACGCCCGCGATACCCCCGGAAACCAGGGCGAGCAGCAGCGATTGATCGCCCTGCGTCGCCACGCCGACTCCGAGCATGAGCAGCGAGAATATAACGATGCGCCAGACGAGACTCCCCCGCTGGAGTCGTTGCAAACCGACGCTGCGACGCGCCCGCATCCAGATCCGCCAGGCGAACAGCGGAATCAATATATACGGCAGGATCTGCGCGGTGGGGGAGGGCATTTCGGCGCGCCTGAAGCAGAGAGCGAGCCAGCGGGTTCCCGCTCAGGCTTTTCCGACCGCCGCAACCGCGGCCACGAAAGCCCGCGCCTTCGCCGTGATCGCCGCCCAATTCTTCTCCTTCAACGCCTTCGCCTCGACGAGCGAACTTCCCGCTGCCGTCGCAAACGCCCCGGCTTTGATAAACTCCCCCACGTTCTCCGCATTCACGCCACCCGTCGGCACCATCTCGATGTGCGGCAGGGGTGCCTTCACCGACTTGATATAGCCGGGACCAAAAAATTCGGCCGGGAAAATCTTCGCGGCATCCGCACCCGCTTCCCACGCCTGCAGGATCTCGGTCGGCGTGAACGCGCCGCAGAACACCGGGACCGAATACCGCTTACACATCGCGACGACGTCGGGCCGCAACGCCGGGGTGACAATAAACGCCGCACCCGCCAGCAACCCCGCGCGCGCCGTCTCGGCATCGAGCACCGTTCCCAACCCGAACATGAAATTCGGCAGCTCGGCCGTGGCTTTCTCGAGCATGCGAATCGCACCGGGCGTCGTCATCGTGAGCTCGATGCTCGTCAACCCGCCCTCCGCCAGCGCCTTCGCGCAGTCGAGCAGCCCGTCGGGGTTGTCGGCGCGAATCAGCGCGATGACTTTCTCAGTGCGAATCTTGGAGAGAACGGCTTCTTTTTTCATACAGGGTGGCGGGAGCCTAGGAGCTCCTTTTCCCGAGGGAAACCAATTTTGTGCGCGCCTCGCCGGGACGCGTTCCGTGGGAACGCTTTGCCTCGACGGTTTCAAGAGCCCGCGCCGCCCTTGACGACTTTGCTACCTTGTTTGCATGACTGAAGAATTCGTGGCCCAGCACAAGGCGAAGCACCTGCTGGCGCACGTCCTCGTGGAGGCTGGCGCGCGGCGGTGGCCGGACGCACCCCGCGGCGATAGCCGCGAAACACCCACCGGATTTTATGCGGACTTCGGCCTCGCCGGAGCGCCGACCGAAGACGACCTTCTCGCACTGACGGATGATATGTGTCGCCGCCTGCGCACGGTGAAGGCGTTCGACGAAATCGAACTCACGCGCGCGGAGTCGCTGGAGCGCTTCGGGGGTCACGCGTGGAAATTGCGGCAGGTCGAGGCGATCACGGAGACCGACGCGCACGTGCGCTGCTATATA
This sequence comes from uncultured Verrucomicrobiae bacterium, assembly GCA_963800005.1. Classification (GTDB taxonomy): domain Bacteria; phylum Verrucomicrobiota; class Verrucomicrobiia; order Opitutales; family Opitutaceae; genus CAWCZH01. Next base: position 969 of record CAWCZH010000006.1, on the reverse strand, counting down.
CTCGATGGGTTTCTCGACGTCTGCGATTGCGCAATCAAGCATCCGCGGGAATTACAGGCGCTGCACCCGGAAAAATTTCTCCTGACCGGCGCGCACCCCGTGGTCTGGTCGCACCGCGGCCGCGACGAGCTCTTCATCCGGATCCGCGGCGAGATCTTCCCGACGCCGGAGCCCTGCGACTGCTGCTAGCCTGCAGCGAGCGCGACGGGCGTCACGAAGATGATATACGCTGTATATTAGCGATATATAGCGCGGCGGAGCCCTCCGGCATCCCGCCGGTGGCGCCGCGGCCTCGCGCACGCAATATGAAGTTGGCCCGTGCCGGGGCGCGGTGATGCGGCAGTAGCGAGCGAGGGTCTGGCTAGAAATGATACGTCGCATCGATCGCAAGGGTGACCTGGCTATGTTTCGTGCCGTTATCATAAGCGGGCTCAAGAAACGCGTGGTCGTAACGCACCTCCGGACGGAAGCAGAGCAGCTTGTTGGGCCACCAAGTCGCGCCGAGCACGCAGCGTTCGTCGCTCGGAAACGGTCGGAGAAAAGAGGGTTCAGGAGAGAGAACTTCATCCCCGAATTTAAACCCGGAGCGCGCTGCGGTATAATCAAGAGGCCCGCCCAAGCCATTAATAAATCATCAACTGGCGGTTCTCGCCCTGCCGGACGCTTTCCGACGAGTATATAGTTTGCCGCGGACACGCCGGGTCCGGCCGGCGCGCTACGCGAGGCTTCATATTAGCTCCTCCTGCAGTCGGAACAGGCCGGCCGGCGAGCACCGCCCTGAATCCAGCAACCGACCCGCAGCCGGGTCAAAAAAGGGCCCACCGCGACCGGCTCGCGTGGCTTGCTTCGCGGAGATGTTCTCCAGATGTCCCTCGACGCATCGCCCGTGCGCCTCGTCTCCATGTGTGCATTCCTCGCCCGGCCGCCCCGGCGCCCGAGCGGCGCCCGGGGACGTGATGCTACAATTTA
>CAWCZH010000005.1:0-724562 GCA_963800005.1 uncultured Verrucomicrobiae bacterium | reverse complement strand
CACACGCTGGTTGGCGCCGAGTTGTTTCCAGAGTTCGAGCAGGGAACGGCCGAAATTTTTCATGAAGCGAAAGTTTTTTTGAAAAGTATATATCTCACACCTGCATGCGCATGAGCTCCTGGTACGAGTCGACGAGCTTGTTGCGCACCTCGATCATCATCGAAAACGCGACACCGGCCTCCTGCATGGCGATCACGCTCTGGTGCAGCTGGTCGCTGTTGCCCATGAGAACCTGGCGGGTCACCGAATCCGCAGCGGTCGCCTTGCTGGTGACGTTCGAGACCAAGCCATCGAGGAGTGACGAAAAATTGTCCGTCGGCGGCGGCGCCCGCCGGCGCGATTCCAGCGGCTCCAGCTGCGCCGGCTCCGCCCACCTGCTGCGGCTGGTCGATACGCAGCAGCGGGGAGGTGCCCAACGCAGAAATGGATCCAATGGGAAGCATCGTTCGAGTATATTACTTCCCTATATCAAGTGCCTTCATCGCCATCTGCCGGGAATTTTTCACGACGGACAGGTTGGCCTCGTAGGCGCGCGACGCGGTGATGAGGTCGACCATTTCATACGCCAGATTCACGTTCGGCATCGTGACCATGCCATCGCTGCCGGCATCGGGATGCTGCGGGTTATATACTTGCTCGCCGGGCGTGGTGTCGGGCGTGATGCCGCTGACGTGCACACTCTGGAGCGATGGGCCGCTCGCCCCCGAACGGCGCACGAGCTCCGTCTCGAACGAAACAACCTGGCGCTGATACGGGCCGCCAGCGGGCGTGCGCGTCGTCTGCGCGTTCGCTATATTCTGCGCCACTATATCCAGCCGGGTTTTCTGCGCGTTGAGCGCTCCCACCGTGACATCGACTCCAGAAATCAGGTTCATGCGGCGAACTATATAGCGGCTCAGGAATGACCAACGATGGCCATTTTCAGCTGCTTGAGATTGCTCGAGACGATGTCGCTCAGGTAATCGTACTCGACCGCGTTGCGATTCATCGCGAGCAACTCGTGTTCGATCTCCACCGTGTTGCCGTCCGGCCGGATGCTGCGCGCCGTCTGGTCCTCCGCGAGAGTTGGCTTTACACTCGAAAGCGAACTCGAGCCGCCCGAATCCAGACTCGCCTGCAACTTTTGCGCAAAGTCAGGAGCGATATCGAGCCGATGAAACCCAGGCGTCTCCGCATTCGCCACGTTCGTTGCAATCGCTTCCTGCCGCAGCGCCGCAGCATCCAAAAGCTTCCGCGCCAAATCGTAATTGTCGGTCGGAGTTATGGGTGCGATCATTCCCGGCCATATAGCAAAGCAGATGCCATCCGTGTTCGTACTGTCGTAAACATCTGTTCATAAATCACTTACGGGATCCGATTTTGTCGCCGGGTTTCGAAAACCGCGATCAAACAGGAGCTTCGGAAAAATCTGCCGGAGGCTCTCCGCGCATAAAGTCGCGCCCAGCCGGTTCAGCGTTCTCCGAGCGGAAATGCGCGCACGGAACTACATTCCCGAGGCTTTGCGCCGATGAACGCTGTTACCGAAAATGAGATTTTCCGCCAGCTGCCCAGTATCCTCGGACCAGAAAAACGCGGATAGCGCGCTGCCATAACCTCGAGACCGTGACCTCACGTCCGACCCCATCGTTTTTTATCCGGACACAGTCTTGCGCGAGCGCGCCGCATCGCGTCCGCTCCCCGCGCTCATGAGCGACTCCGCCTATTCCGCTGTTCCGACGATCTTGATTGTCGACGACGAACCGATCGTTCTCTCCGCGATCAAGGAAACCCTCGAGCGCGAGCGATTTCATACCGTCGCGTGCACAAGCCCGCTGAAGGCCCTGGCGATTCTCAACGAGCGAGACTTCGCCGTCATCATCTCGGACCAAAAGATGCCCGAAATGCTCGGCCTCGATTTCCTGATCGAGAGCCGGCGCATTCGACCGTACGCCTCCCGCATTCTCATCACCGCCGTCATGGCGCTGCCGACCATCGTCGACGCCATCAACAAGGGGGAAATCTTCCGCTTCGTCGCGAAGCCCTGGCTCCGCGAGGAGCTGATCGCCACGGTTCGCAACGCGGTCCAGCGGCACGAGCTCGTGACGCACAACACGGCTCTCCAAGCCGAAACGTCCGAGCTGAACGTCAAGCTGACCGAAGCCAACTCCGTCCTGGCCGCGCAGGTCCACGACTTGGAACAACAGCGGCAGCGGCTCGACGCTGCCAATCGCGAGCTCGCCGAAAACTACGAGCACTCGCTCGAACTTTGCCGCCGCATCCTCACGACCTACGATCCCCTGCTCGGCGGACAAGCCAAGGCCCTCGTGGAGTTCGCCAACCAGATGGCCGCGACGGACCAGTTTACCGAGGGTCAGCGCAGCGCGCTTAGGACCGCCGCGTGGTTGTGTGATTTGGGCCTGATCGGCGTCCCGCGCGAAATGTTACGGGCGTTTCGCTCGAAGACCGAGCAGCTGACCGACCGCGAGCGCACGATGCTCCACAATCACCCGATCTACGCTCAGACGCTCGCAGCGCTGGTCGACCCGCGTCCGGAGGTCGGCGAGATTATTCGCGCCCATCACGAATCGTTTAATGGTCAAGGATATCCGGACGGCCTTGCGGGCGAGGCGATCCCGTGGCCGGCGCGTTGTCTGGCCGTTGCCGTCGGCTTCGTCGAATCGGGACTCCCGAAAAACACCGCGATCGATTCCATCCTCGCGAAATCCGGCCAGGCCTACGATCCGGAAGCCGTTCGACTTTTCCTGAAGGTGTCCAACCTCGTCCAGCTGCCCCGCCAAGTCCGGGAAATCATGCTGCAGGAGCTCGAGCCTGGAATGATTCTCGCCAACGGGATATATAGTCCCCACGGCCTGCTCCTTATCGGTGAAGGCCAGGCTCTCAGCCCGGGCACGATCGCCAAAATTCGCAGCCACAACGAAGTCACGCCGATTAGCCAGCGGCTGCTGGTATATACTTAACACCTCCCCCGAAGCGGACCGCGGCGCACCGCGGTCCCGCCTCAAGTTTCGCGCTGTTCAGCCGAAGTGAAAGGTGCGCTCGGAGCGCTCGTCCATGCCCGCCTTCGCATCCTTCGTCGCACCGGCTACCGCGCTGGCCGCGACGCCCTCATGAGCAGCGCGTCTTCCTCGGAAGCGGGAATCAAGCGGCTCGTCATCGGGGTCGGCGAAATGGCCGTTTCCGATGACGCTGCAGCAACCCTGAGCACCTACGGGCTCGGGTCCTGCGTCGGGGTCGTCGCCTACGACCCAAAAATTCGCGCTGGCGGCATCCTGCATCTCATGCTCCCTAACTCCGCCATCGCGCCGGAGCGGAGTCGCGGCCAACCGGCGATGTTCGCCGACACCGGGCTGCCTCGTTTCGTCGACGCGTTGATCCAATTGCGGGCCGACCGCACACGCCTGCGGTTCTTCCTTGTCGGGGGTGCCAGCGTCATCGCGCTCGGCTCCGCCTATCGAATCGGCGCTAAAAATCTGGAAGCCGCCTCCGCGTGGCTGACCTCCCAAGGATTCCAGATAGCTGACGTAGGCACCGGGGGAAACATCAACCGGACGCTTCATCTGGAGCTCGGGACCGGCGCCATGACCCTGCGCACGCCGCATAGCCACGAGACGTTCAGCTTTCTTTCGCTCAGCCCCGCGGGAGCAAGCTTCGCCGGGGCGGTCGGTCCGAACTGAGCCGCGGTCCGGCGCTCAAGCGTCGAACCGACCGGCGACCTCTGTTGCCCGTATATACTTTTCCACGGCGCGGCCATCCAGCGGTATCATCGGCTGAGGCCCAGAGGCGGTGGGATCGGCGTTACTATAAGGTCGGATTGCATATATGGCTGGTGCCTGAATATACATTCAACCGCGGCGCCGATCGTCTCCGCGCACGATATAATCGGATTGATATACCGACACCGCCTCGCGAGCCTCAGAAGGCCACCGGGCCGTGGGTCAGCTTGTCGCGGAGACGCGAGGTGGCGCGCTCGAGGACGATCGGGAGCATTTCCTCGAGCAGCTCCGGCGAAAGTCCCCACTGCGAAAGAAAGGTCTCGTCGAGTTCGAACAGGAATCCATCCTCCGCGACGCCCGGACCGAAGGACGTGGCGAGAAATTTCGCGGCATGGATCACCGCCAGCAGCGGCAACGCCGCCGCCGGAGCAAGCGAGGGTCGGTGCACGAACTCGGTCGCCGTGACCAGAACGTCCGGAAATTTCCACGAGCGCAGTAACTGCGCGCCAACCTCAGCCTGGTCATAGCCGAGCACTGCGCGTTCCGCGGCGATCCACGGGCCGCCATGCGACGCGTGGTGCGCCCGGATCGCTGGAAAAAATTGAGTGCATCCATGAGCGACGGCGAGCTTGCCCATGTCGCAAATGAGCCCGGCGGTATATGCCGTCTGCGCATCGATTCTCTCCCCTACTTCGGCCAGCGCCTCGGCCGCGATCGCGGTGCAGAGCGCGTGACGCGAGAAATCGCCGGAATCGCCGCGGTACGCCCCGCTCGCAGCCGCCGATTCCCAGCGGTTGATCAGAGCCAGCGCAGCCAGACGAAAAATTTCCCGCTGTCCCAGCCGCATGATCGCCTCACCGAGCGTGGGAACAGGACGTCCCCCCGAAAAGTATGCCGAGTTCGCCAGGCGCAGCGTCGACCCAGCGAGCGCCGGGTCGACCTTGATGATAGATTCCACCTCCGCTGCACCGCAGGCGGGGTCCTGCAGCACGGCGATGAGCTGCGGCATCAACGAAGGCGCACACGGCAGCCGCAGTGCCTTTTCACACACTTGGGCGCAGGTCGGAGGCTGTAGAAAAGACGCGGGCATCGGACTCAGAGGCTAACCCAAAGGTGCCGCTCGCACGGAGTCTCCGACGACGCGCCGGACGCGGCGGCTTGTTCCCGACGCACGTGGCCCGCCTGAGCCTGGATGGAGCGAGATGCTCCCTGATGATTGCGCAATAGGAGGTCCATGACCGGGAAATATCCGGTTCTCCCTTCGTCCCAAACCGAACCTTCTTGATATATTTCGCTTGCGCCCGCCGCCCTCCATCGCCGCAGGCAAATCGCCGCGACCAACGGCGCGTGTATCCAAATTACGGATACATGAATAACGCGCGCTCGTCGGGGCTCACCACAGGGGCGGCGTACCCGAACTCCCGCTCGGACGAGCCGCGGCGGCTGCTGGGGGCAACCGCAGATCCACGATGCGTTGAACCTTTTCGACGAGCAGTGACTCCTTCAGCGGCTTGACCAAAAAATCCCGAATCCCGATTCGCGCGATTTTCAACAGCAGCGCCGGGGCGACATCCGCGGTTAATATTACGACGGGGATTTCGCTCAGCGTTTGATCCTCCTTCAGGTATCGGAGCATCTCGACCCCATCCATCACCGGCATGGTCACATCCAGCAGAATCAAATCCGGCCGCAGCCGCGCCGCGAGTTCGAGTCCCTCCGCCCCGTTGGCCGCTTCCAGCAGGTCACAGTCGTAAGCCCTCAAGGCTCGACGGATGATGATCCGCACCGTCTTGGAATCGTCCACAATGAGGATTTGCTGGCGCATCGATTGGAGCAGTCCGCCGGGTAGAAGCAGACGCTGATTAATCGACGCGTTCCCGGGTGGATTCAGGGGAGATTGGACGCCGCGGACGATTTACGCCCGCTCGCGTTTCGCGGGCGGCTACGCCTCCGCAGACTCCATGTCAACCCCGACTGGATCGCCTGCATCCCGATACTCCTGCAGCTTGTTGCGAAGGGTCCGGATGCTGATCCCGAGAGCCGTCGCCGCCTGCGTGCGATTCCCGCCGGTTTGCCGGAGGGCCGCGCGGATGGCCTGCTTTTCGAGCTCGTCCAGACGTAGCACGGCGCCGTCGCCGCCGGTGACCGGAACCGGGTTCGCACCCGCCGGCGCGCTCTCCGCGGTATCCAACGCCGGCGCGAGTTCTTCCGCGGCTGGGGCATCCGTCCACGGGACGGCATTCGCCACAATATCGCCTGGAAGGCCCAACGCGGCCGCAGCAATGGGCCTCCCGGCCTCGGAAAGGATCACCGCGCGCTCCACAGTGTTCTGCAGTTCTCGCACGTTTCCGGGCCAACGGTAGGCCATGATGGCACCCCGGGCGGAATCGGAAAAACCGGTGACTTTCACGCCGTGCTTCCGCGCGAAGCGCCGCAAAAAATGGTCGGCCAGCACGAGGATATCCTCAGCGCGTTCCCGCAAGGGCGGCACGTGGACGGGAAACACGTTCAGTCGATAATATAAATCCTGCCGGAAATCGCCTTTCTCCACGTAGCTCATCAGGTCGCGGTTCGACGTCGCGATGATTCGCACGTTCACCTTGATCGTCCGACTGCCGCCCACGCGCTCGAACTCGCGCTCCTGCAAAACGCGCAACAACTTCGCCTGCAGGTTCGAGGGAATTTCGCTCACCTCGTCGAGGAGAAGCGTCCCTTGATTCGCGAGTTCGAACCGCCCCTCGCGCCTCTCGGTCGCCCCAGTAAAAGCGCCGCGCTCGTGCCCGAAAAACTCGCTCTCGATGAGGTTTTCTGATATCGCCGCGCAGTTCACTTTGATGAACGGATGGCTGCGCCGGGGACTGCGCCGATAAAATTCGCGGGCGATCATTTCCTTGCCCGTGCCACTCTCGCCAGTTACCAGAACTGTCGCATCCGTCGGGGCCACGCGATCGATCAGCTGACGCAACCGGAGCATGGCGGGACTTTTCCCCACGAGAACGCCGTCCTCGTCCTCGGGATCATCGCTCAGCAGCCGGTTGACGCTGAGGAGCTGGCGATACGATTGCGCCTTCCGTAAAATGACGTCGATCTGGCTCGGTGAAAACGGTTTTAATACATAATCGAACGCGCCTGCTCGCATGCAACCGACGGCGGATTCGATCGTGCCATAGCCAGTGACCATCACGACGAGCGGCCGCTCTGGCAGCGCGGTCACCTGCTCCAAAAACTTCTGGCCGTCTCCGTCGGGTAGCCGGATATCCAGCATCATCAAATCGTAAGATTCACGCCCGACGCACGCCGCCGCTTCCGCGAGACCTGCTGCGCAGCTGACGCTGCATTTGTGGCGCAGGAAAATGCTCTGCAGAAGATTTCGAACCACGGGTTCGTCTTCGACGATCAGGATCTTTTCGAGCGACATGGATGGATCACGGGCCGTGAACGGCACCCGTGGATTTCGGAGCGCAGTCTAACACACGCCCCAGCCCCGATACAAACAAATGTTCCGCCGCACCGCTTTGGCGGATCGCGAAGCGTCTCAAACCGCCGCCGCGTGCAGCAGTGCCCGCACCTGTCCGATCAATTGCGCCGGTATATAGGGCTTCCCGAGAAACGCGATCGGGCCGGCCTGCTCAAATTCGTACGGCTCAATATCACGAGTGCGGCCGCTCGTCAGCAGCAAAGGGAGATCGGGAATCGCCAGCCGCAGCTGGCGGCAAAGATCGCCGCCGGTGACGTCCGGCAGCTTCCAATCGACAAACGCGAGCGAAATGGTCTTCCCGTGCTCGGCGAGAAGCCGAAGGGCTGTCGTGCCGTCGGGGGCCCAAAGCACTTCGAAGCCGGAGCGGCCGAGCCAAACCTGCAGCAGTCGCGCGACCGTCTCCTCATCCTCGATCAGCAGTACAGTGCCTGTCTTCGGGCTGTGGGGGCGCGGGGTGGGCTGAGAATCCATGACGCTTCAACATCGGTTGTCCCCTCAGGAACCTAAACTTTTTTCCATAAAGTTTTTTAACACAGCGACGATTAAAAGCCGTGCGCCGCCGGCGCCTCTTCCCATGGCCTCCCGTCTCCTCTCCTTTCTCAGCGACGTAGAACACTCTCTTCATCGGGCCGCCGCCCGCGATCAGGCCGGCTGGGAAGTCTCCCGGATGGTCAATTATCATCACGGTCTCGCCCGAATGACCCTGTCGCCCGCGCCCGGATCTGACGCTGAACAACTGCACGGCGCGATCTTCGTCCAAGCTTACACGCTCGCCGACGGTTCGACGTGCCTCAAGGCCAGTCTCAATTGGGACGGGTATGAGACCTACCCGATGCTCGCAGTCTATTCGAAGCCCCAGACGGACTGGGCCGACGAGGCCGCCGGCATCGCCGACGCATGGCTGCGGGGTCCCCCGACTCGCTCGACCACCGTGGCCGAGGCGCCGCTGGAATCTCTCGACCGCGCGCCCCGCGAAGCCGCGCCGCTCGCCGTCGCGATGGCCTGAGCCGGGCTCGGACGCCCAGCGTCTCAGCGTCGCGCGCTGTATCCATGAAACGGATACACCGAAAACTGCTGCATCAGAAAGCCGGCGTCGACGACGCGGGCGATGTATATATCTTTGAATCGTCGGCGGTTGTCTATATATCCCGGATTCACGATAAATAACTGTATATCGAAGCAGATTAGTGCTCGGACGATGTTATAATAACGCCGTTTCCGCCTCAAGGCCGGCCCGAGGCGCACGGCATCTGTCTCCTGGGAACCGGTGCATGTATCCGAAAAGCGGATACATCAGGCCGGCTTCTGGCGGGGCCGTGCGTTTCCGACGCGCGCCGGTGCCACTCAGGCCTGGCCGCGCCAGCGCAGCTCGTCGCGCTCGCCGATCCGCCCGTACGCCGGAGCGACGCGCGAGACCCGCTGCTGCGTGGTCGCGTTTCCACTCAGCCGGGCGGCCGTGGCTGTCAGCTGCGCTTCGATCGATTGCTGGGTGCGCGTCCGCACCGCGATCACTTCATATACGCGTTCGCGCAGTAGGAGGTCGGCTTCGCCGGCTCGCGCCGCGAGCTCGAGCACGAGCGGGCGCGCCCGCTCCTGGACTTTCGCCACACCGGAAAAATCACCCGCCTCGACGAGAACGGACTCGCTCGCAAATAGCTCCTCGAGGGCACCGACCAGTCGCGTGCAGAACTGCGCCGCTGTTTCCATCTCAGGCCACTCCGCGCATCCCAACTCCGACGGACACCGAGTCCTGTTGGGAGAGCATCTGCGCCCAGGCATCCCGCAGCTCCATCACGAGCCGCTCGACCTCGCGCACGGCGGTTGGGTCCTTGCGGATGTTCGCCTCAAACAGTCGGCGGTTATGGTATTCATATAGCCGGTACATTGTCTGCGCGAATTCTCCGCCGGCCGCGAGGTTCAGGCCGGACTGCAATTCACTCAGGATCATCTGCGCTTTGAGGAGGTGCTTGTTGATCACTTCGATCCGGCGGCGATCCTCAAGCGGACGATCAAAACCGTCCAGCGCGAGATTCATCGCCTTGAGTGCGCCGTCGAAAAGCATCAACACCAGTTGACCTGGACTGGCCGTGAGCACCGAGTTGGCGCGGTAGGTTCGCGCGTAGCCTTCAGCGACCATGTAGATTATGAGTGATCCTCACTGAGGTCGGGCGCGGACAGGATCGTCGCGGCCACTTTGCTTAAAATTTTTTCCGGCGGATAGCTTCCATCATTCGCCAGTTCGCGGGCGCGTTGAACTTCCGCCGGACGAACGGCGGGCTGCTGCTCGAGGGCGGCTCGCAAAATCTGCGCGCTTCCCGTGGAGAGTTGGTCGCCGGTGCTAACCGGAGTCTGCTCGCGATTTCGCGGAAGGGGATCCGGAGTGATGGCGAGCCGAGCTGCGCGATCGGTCGAGTTCGTGGATGAGATCATTGGCTTTCGGGAGAAGAACGGTCAGCCGCTGAGGTCGCTTACAGGGAACGCCGTTGTAAAACAGTTATATTATCGTCGGGGTGGCCCAATACTTTAGTGGGCTTTGTCCCGCTTCGATGCGATCGGTTCCGCGAGTCGCCCCGGCACCACTGGAGGCAGCGTCGTCCACATCGCACTCGCCGCATAACTCGCGAAACGCGTCGGCGATTGCAATGTCGCCTCGGTGAAATCCGACGGTGCTTTCTCCTGGTCCCGATCGAGAAAAAAATGTCGCGCACTATTCGCCACACCTGGGACGTCAGCCGCGAATATATTATCGAAAGTCCATATAACTCGCGCGTCCGCGAGGTTCACCAGTTTTCCCCGCCAGCCAATTGCAAGCGGACGATACGCGCGGTACGCGGTGAGATCGACAAATAATACAGCGTCCGCCGCCAGATCGCGGCGCAGCGCCGGGAATAAAGACGGCGGAAGCGCGGCGACAGACGAAAATTCCTCCACGCCAAAACGCCGGCGGCATTCTTCGCGCGATAGCGCCACCATCTCGAAACGGTTCTGCTGCAGCAGCTCCGCCGCCAGCACCGGGTCCAGCGCTCCAGCCATCTCGGGCGTTGTCACGTTGCCTCGGCACATCGGCAGCAGCACCACCCGTCGTACATCCTGCGGAATCGCCGCCTCGCCGGCGTGATTCAATGGATAATAAAACGGGCCGCGCCGAGCCGGGTCGATGATCGTCGGATTCGTGCACGCGCCGAGCAGGCCCAGAATGTATATAGCGAGCGCGGCTCCCGCGGCGCAGCGGCCGGCGCGACCGCGCTTGGTCGATGACCCGGTCACGCCGCTCATGAGCTGCTGCTCGCCGTCGAGCTCGCGGATGTCGTCGTCGTGCTCGTGGAGTTCGTAAACGTCTGCGTCAGCAACGACGATTCCTGAGCCGCCACCGACTGCGCGTTTTGCATCGCGAGGAACGCGGTCGTCAGGGAATCCTTTTCCGCCGCAAGCCTCGTATTTAATACAGCGATCTGCGCGACAATCGATGCATTCTCCGAGTTGAGGGTGGTGGTTTCGGTGTCGAGACCCCCACCCTTTGACAACGCATTGGTCAGAAATGAATCGAACTCGTTCGCGAAGCCGCTCGTCGCTGTATTAAAAAAAGCGGAGACATCATCGCTGTTGTTCGTCAACGCCGCCGTGAGCTTCGTCTGGTCCTTGATGGAGAGCGTCGAGTTCGTCGAATCGAAATCGATGCCGAGATTATCCAGCTGCTTGATCGTCCCACTCACGCCCGAGACGGCGTTGAACGCGAGATTACGCATCTCGTCGGATAGATCCTGAATCTCCGGATTTCCCGACAGCGTCGCCGTCGTCACCGTACCCGACGCATCCGTCGAAATTTTCGTCTGCGCATCAATGAAACTCTGCACTGTATTATACGCACTCAGAAAATCCTGAATCGCATTTTGCATCGCCGACGTGTTCGCCGTCACGGAGATCGTCTGCGCGTCGGTTGAGTTCACGGTCACGTCGAGACCCGCTACTCCCAGCGCGGTGGCATTCAGCTCATTGGACATGCTCGTGCGCGTCGCGCCTCCGTTGACGGTGAATTGCGCGTTCAGGCCGTGCTGGAAGGTGGAGGCGGATCCGAGGCCGAGCGCGGCGAGCAGTCCGCCGCTGGCTTCGTTCGCGCCCAGGCCGGTGTCGCCCGTTGTATTATTCGTCAGCACCACGCGGTCCGCCGCGGAATCATAAGTGGCCGTGACGCCCGCCTTCGATGTATTGATCCGGCTCAGCACCGTCGAGAGCGAGTCGGTGTTTATATTATAAGCGATCGAAACGCCGTTGATATTAAATGAGCCGTTCCCGCTGCCATCCACCGCGGTGATCGCCGAGCGCAGCCGGCTGCTCACGAGTGGCGCATTCAGTGCGACCGATCCGAGGGCGGAGCTGCTTGATATAGTGCCCGTCCCATTATTCGCGAGCTGAGCCACCTGTAGAAAATTGCTCGTATCATTGCTCGCGCCGACGACGATCTCAGCCGTGTTCGTCAGGTCCGTGTTCGCGAGCGTGATCTCATCCGTGGAGGAGTTATATGAAGCCGTCACGGCGCCCGACGTGGCGTCGGAAATTTTTTGAAACACCTGCGCCAGCGAATCCGTGAGAGCCGTCGTGATCGTCTGGCCATTCACTGAAAATGTCCCTGCCGTCACAGCAGTCGCGGTGGACATCGTGGCGAGCGTGATGCCGGAGACATCTGACGAGGAGCTGAGCCCGGTTGATATATCATTCGTGCCGGCGCGCTGCGCGCTCGTCGCGAGCTGCGACACCGATATATTATATGAACCCACCGCCGCGCCGTTGCCGGGCGAGATCACCCAGCCGGATCCGCTCGTGGCCGAGGTACCGACGCGCCCGGTGAAAAGTCCCGTGGCCTTGAGCGCGGTGTTGGCCGTCTGCAATTGTGTGAGTCCGTCCTTCAGCTGGGCGAAGCTCGTCAGCTTGTCATTATTTGCGCTCTGCTCGTTCTGGAGCGTGGTGACCGGGGCTCCGTCGACCTTGATCAACTGGTCGATAATAGACTGCCAGTTGAAGGAACCGTTGACGAGATTGGAGAGTTGAACGCCGGCCATGATGGGAAGGTTTCCTAGGGAGAGAGCTATCGGCACGACGCCGTCGCACTTGAGCCGAGATGCTTCCCACGGGGCCAAGCGATTTTTCGGAAAATGATATAAAGGTTTTCCGCGTGTGAACCGATTGCATCCTCCGTTGAGGCAAATGTCTCAGCCGGCGCGACGAGGAGCCGAACAACCCTCGTCCGACCGCGGCCCGGACGCCGCACGCAAGGATCAAGGACGATCACCATGTCAGTAGTAATCAATACGAATACGTCGGCGACTATCGCCGCGAACAACCTCGCCGCCTCCAACGAAATGTTGCAGAAGAGCCTTAACCGGCTCTCCAGCGGTTCCAAAATAGTATCCCCGGCCGATGACGCCGGTGGTCTCGCGGTCGCGATGAAGCTGACCGCCACATCAGAGCGCCAGGGCGAAGTCGCAAATAACATCGGAAACTCGGTTTCATATTTGCAGACCCAGGACGGCGTCATGAACGTCGCCTCGAAAATTCTCGATCGCATCAGCGAGCTCAAAGCGCTCTCGAACGATCCGACGAAAAACTCGAACGATCTCGCGAATTATGATTCGGAGTTCAACGCGCTGCAGGCCGAATTGACGTCGACGACGACGGAACAGTTCAACGGCGTCTCGCTCTTCGGATCCACGTCGCTGCAGGTCCTCGTGACCGACAACGGCAGCACCGCCTCGGCGGTCACGCTGACCGCGGCGGATCTCTCGAGCACCGGCTCCGGTATCGGCGCGCTCACCGGGAGCGGCGTCACGGGCCTGGCCTCGCTGAGCCTCGCGAGCATCACGACCGCAATCCAGAACGTCGCCACGCTGCGCGCCAACAACGGCGCCGAGCAGAGCCGACTGGGTTTTGCGTCCGACCTGCTCACCACCAATAAGGCGAACCTCGAGGCCGCGACCAGCCGCATCACCGATGTGGATGTCGCAGCGGAATCGACGCAGCTCGCCCGGTGGAATATACTTGTGCAATCCGGCACCGCGATGCTGAGCCAGGCTAACGCCAGCTCTCAGATCGCGCTGAAGCTTCTCGGCAGCTAACCGCCGGGTCGGCGCACGTCTCAGGCTGGCCCCTGAGCGCGTGTGGGAGGTGCGTTCGTGGTTGTCCGCACCTCCTCCTCCGACCGGGCCTTAGCCGCCTGTTTCGCCTCTTAAGAGGCATCCCCCTTTGGGGCTCACGCCCCTCACGGCGTGGTTCGGCGCTGTCAACCCGGACCCGTAGCGACGACGGATAGTCGCATTCATCAAGGAGAGAAATACCATGTCAGTCGTAATCAATACCAACACAGCCGCGACGATTGCAGCCAACAATCTCGCAGCTTCGAACAGCATGCTGCAAAAGAGCCTCAACCGGCTCTCGAGTGGCTCGAAGATCATCAGCCCTTCCGATGACGCCGGCGGCCTCGCCGTCGCGACGAAACTGTCTGCGGCGGCCAACCGCCAAGGCGCAGTCGAGTCGAACCTCGGAAACACGGTCTCGTTACTGCAGACGCAAGACGGTGCGCTGTCAGTGGCGAGCAAGATCCTCGACCGTATCAGCGAGCTCAAGGCGCTGTACGCGGATCCGACCAAGAACAGCAACGATCTCTCGAACTATGATTCGGAGTTCAATGCTCTTACCGCGCAGCTTACGTCGACTGCGACCGAGCAGTTCAACGGAGTTTCGATGTTCGGCTCGGCCTCGGGCTTCTCGGTGTCAGCCACAGAAAACGGCAGCACGTCGTCCGCCATTGCGATCTCAGCGATCGACTTGACGAGCACGTCGTCAGGTATCGGAGCCCTGACGACCACCAGCGCTACCACGCTGGCAAACGTCTCGCTGTCCGCCATCACGACGGCCATCCAAAACGTCGCCACGATGCGCGCCACCAACGGTGCCGAGCAGAGTCGGATCGGTTTCGCGACCGAGCTGCTCACCACCAACAAGGCGAACCTCGAAGCCGCCACCAGCCGCATCACTGATGTGGATGTGGCCCAGGAGTCGACCCAGCTCGCCCGGTGGAATATCCTGGTCCAGTCAGGTACGGCCATGTTGAGCCAGGCTAACGCCAGCTCCCAGATCGCACTGAAACTGATCCAGTAATAAATCCACAGGACTTGTCCTGATTCGCCCAACCCTGGCCGCTGCGAAAGTGGCGGCCAGGTGTAGCGAGCCAGCCGCCAATCCTGCGGAGGCCCCGTCTCGGGTTTCGCGCCGCCTCCCACGGCCGCTCCCCGCCCGGGCTAAGTATACAAGGCCCCGGACCGTCTCCGGGGCCTTCGCTTTTTCAGGGGATCCACTCCCGTATCCGTTTTTTGGATACAAATCCGGGCGCGCGCGCCCGCCCGCGTCCCCGGGACCTGTGTATCCGTTTGTGGATACGACGCCGGTGGCCGACTCTTCCGCACCGGAGTCTATAGTGACTCACCGACCGCAGCCGGCGATTCGGCTGGTCCCCCGCGGGCGTCAGCCCACCGGCGCCGCCGCCGCGATCGCCTCGGCCACCACCGTCCCAACCGTTTCGTGCCGGTTATAATAATCATACATCCGCCGCCGCTCCGCGACGGTCCAGGCGAGCGCCCGGCGACACGCCGCGGCCAGCTCCGCGAGGTCGCCGTGCGGATAGTGTTCCATGTAGCGCCCTGCAGCCAGCTCTGGAAGCCGCCCCCCGGTCGCCGCATCTTCGGAGACGGGCACGATTCCCAGGCAACCGGACCAAAACGGACGGTCCGTGTGCGTCGCCGCCATCGCCGCTGTCGCGAACATCCGGCCCTCCGGGCAGAACGCCACCTGATAACGGTTGAGCTCCGCCCGGCCCGCGACCGCGATCGAGTGATCCGACGAAGCCACGAATTGCCCGGGGAATGTCTCTCGCAAAAACCGGATCTGCCGCTCGCGATGGGGCGTCAGCCCGAGCTGTGAGCCAAGAAAAATAATCTCCGGCGCCGGGGCCTCGCGGAAGGGCACCGAAAAAGGCACGAGGTTCGCCACCCAACTCCGATGAATTGTGCGGCACGCCACCGACAGCCGCGCCCTTCCGGCGACCGCGAGCGGCTCCTCGTCGTGGATCAATACCGAGAGATGCGGCGCTATATCATTGAAGCACGCCATGCGGCGGCTCGCCTCGTCGAACGCGTAATATAAAATCCGCACGCCCGCCCGCGCCAGCAGCGAAAACACGCCGCCCGCCGCCGCCTTCAGCGCCTGCGGCTGGTGCCCCATGAAAATAAGCCACCGCTCCTCGCCTTCCGCCCGCGGCGCCCGTGCCAGCTCCAACACCGCCCCTGTTCCCGCAATCCACGCCGGCAGGAATACGATCCCCGGATGCGTCATCGCCCCAAAGCAGCGCGCGTTCTCCGCATACCAATCGAAATCCAACCGCGCCTTTTTCATCAGCGCCTCATCCTCCGGCTTCGCAACGAGCGGGCGCAAATCAACCGCCGCGCGCCGCTTCATATAGACGTCCACCTCCTCGAG
This sequence comes from uncultured Verrucomicrobiae bacterium, assembly GCA_963800005.1. Classification (GTDB taxonomy): domain Bacteria; phylum Verrucomicrobiota; class Verrucomicrobiia; order Opitutales; family Opitutaceae; genus CAWCZH01. The sequence goes on along the minus strand of CAWCZH010000005.1, from coordinate 708,845 downwards.
CGGTCCAGCCCACGTATTAAAATAGCAAACCCGCACCCGCCGTCCCGGCACGTTTTCCATCGCGCTCATTCCCAAGATTGCATCTCCGCCCATCTTCCGCGGACCCTCGCCAAAAATGCTAGTCGAAACGCGCCGCCCCCGCCAGATCCGCCCGGTTTGTTCGACCATATACCGAACGACGGTCGCGCAATATAGAGCCTTATTCTCCCCCGCCAACGCCAAGCAGAACCCCGCCGTTCGCGGTCACGGCAAATTTTTCCGCGGGAGTTTTGAAGACCTAAAATGGGCCAGCGTCAGACCGCTTCCACGAGAAATAGTAAACTTTAACATACTGGTCATCAGTTTCTTATGATATCCTAGCCGCCGCTGGCCCACGCGTTGCTTCCAGCGGGCGGTCATGTCATCATCCGCCCTTGCCGTCGCCGCGAAAACCGCCACCAACCGGGTTGCCGTTCCGTCGAGCGCGGGCGAACTCCTCAGCAGTTGGTGGATGTCCATGCAAAGCGCCATCCAGGGTTTCATCCGCCGGCCGCGCACCGGTGAAGCCAGCCCGAGCCCAGGCCTTTTCCGCGATCCGCTCACGCCTTCGACCGGCCATCGCGTCAGCGCTCCGCCATTCGCCGCCGAATATTTTCATAAACTCGAGAAAACCTGGCACGAACACGATTGGTCCAGCGTCGTCACACTGATCTCCGCCCTTCGCTCCTGCTGGCAGGACCAGCGCCAGGTGTTCCTCTGCGGCAACGGCGGCTCGGCCGCCAACGCGATCCACCTCGCCAACGACCTCCTCTACGGCGTCGACAAATCCTCCGGCCAGGGCCTCCGCGTCACCGCCCTCCCCGCCAACGCCGCCGTCCTCACGTGCCTCGCCAACGACGTCTCCTACGCCGACGTCTTTGCGCAACAACTCTCCGTCCTCGCGAACCCCGGCGACCTCCTCGTCGTTTTTTCCGGCAGCGGCAACTCGGCCAATATATTAAAAGCCCTCGAGCGCGCCCGCGAACTCGGTCTCACCTCGTTCGCCATCCTCGGCTTCGACGGCGGCCGCGCCCTCCCGCTCGCCGATCACGCTATACACTTTCCCGTCCACGACATGCAGGTCGCCGAAGACCTCCAGATGATGGTCGGCCACATGGCCATGCAGGCACTCTCCCGCCGCGGCCGCTGATTCCACTATATAGTTTAATATATATCTCCATCCCATGAGCGAAAAGATCGCCGTCATCGGCAGCAATTCCTTCTCCGGCGCGAGCTTCGTGCGCCACTGCCTCACGCAGGGCCTCGAGGTCCTCGGCGCCAGCCGGTCTGCTGAACCGGCCGGCTGCTTCCTGCCCTACCGCTGGCTCGGCAACGGCGAACAGTCGCGTTTCCATTTCGTGCGCAGCGACCTCAACCGCGACCTCGACGCGTTGATGCACGCGCTCGACGACTTTCAACCCAACGCCGTCGTCAACTTCGCCGCCCAAGGCATGGTCGCCCAAAGCTGGCAATATCCTTCCCATTGGTACCAGACGAACGTCGTCGCCAACGTCCTCCTGCACGACCGCCTTCGCCAGTCTCCGTGGCTGAAGAAATATGTTCATATCAGCACGCCCGAGGTCTACGGCAGCACCACCGGCGTCATCGAGGAGAGCACCCCGTTCCAGCCGAGCACGCCCTACGCCGCATCCCGCGCCGCGTGCGACCTCCACCTGCAAACGTTCTTCCAGCAATATCGTTTCCCGGTCACGTGGACCCGCGCCGCGAATGTATACGGCGCCGGCCAGCAACTCTACCGCATCATCCCGCGCACGATCCTGTCGATTCTCCTCGGGAAAAAACTCCAGCTGCACGGCGGCGGACACTCCATTCGCTCCTTTATACATATCGACGACGTCGCCGCCGCCACGCTCGCCATCGCCCGAAACGCGCCCGCCGGCGAATGCTACCACCTCTCCACCGCGCGCTTCGTTTCCATTCGCGAACTCGTCCAGATGATCTGCCGGCTCATGAACGCGGACTTCCACCGCGTCGCCGAAATCGTCGAGGACCGCCCGGGCAAGGACGCCGCCTATACACTCCATAGCGCGAAGGCGCGCCGCGCCCTGGGTTGGCAGGACACCGTCGCCCTCGAGGACGGCATCCGCTCCACCATCCAATGGGTCGAATCACACCTGAACGAGATCCGCGGCCAGCCCCTCGATTACGTTCACCAGGCCTGACCCGCGCATGCCGCAGCAGAAAATCATCTCGTTCGAAAAAGCCGCCCGGCTTTTTTCGCGGTTGCACGCTGACGGCAAAGTCGTGGTGCAATGCCACGGCACGTTCGACCTCATTCACCCCGGACACATCGTCCACTTCGAGGAGGCCAGCACGCTCGGCGACATCCTCGTCGTAACCGTCACCGGCGAGAAGTTCGTCAACAAAGGACCCGGCCGTCCCTATTTCAACGACCAGCTCCGCTCCCGCTGGATCGCCGCCCTCGAATGCGTCGACTACGTCGTCGTCATCCCGCACGCCGCCGCCGTCGAGGCCATCGAATGCGTCCGCCCGAAATATTATTGCAAGGGCCGCGAATATGAAACCGCGGACAACGACGTCACCGGCAACATCCACGACGACGTCACCGCCGTGCAGGCCGTCGGCGGCGAGATGCGCTACGTCGGCTCCGTCGTGTTCAGCTCGACGAAAATGCTCAACGAGCATTTCGATCCCTATCCGCCCGAGGTGAAGAAATTCTGCCGCGCCGTCGCGCAGGAGTGCTCGCCGAAACGCTTCCGCGAAATCGTCGACGGCTTCCAGAAGCTCCGCGTCCTCGTCGTCGGCGATATTATATTCGATCGCTATACGACGCTCGAGGTCCAGGGCCTCACGTCGAAGAGCCGTATACTTTCCGGTCGCTATATATCCGACGACCTTCAGGCCGGCGGCGCTCTCGCCGTGTATCGTCACCTCCGCGAGTTCACTCCCCACGTGAAACTCGTCGGCCTCGCCGGCGCCGAATCCTGGCTCGAGCCCGCCCTCGCCGATTTCATCGCGCCCGGCGGCGACGCCATCGTTCGCTCGCCCGACTTCACCACCGTCGTTAAACAGCGTTTCGTCGAGCCGCGCGTGGAGGGCAAGGAGCTGCTGAAACTTTTCTCGGTCAACTTCATCGACCGCCATCCGCCCGGCGTCGCGCTCCAACGCGCGCTGCTCGAGCGACTCGCCGGCGAGATCAGCAACTATGATCTCGTGCTCGTCATGGACTTCGGCCACGGCGCGCTCGAGGACCTCGTCCGCGAATATGTTCAGGAAAAAACGCCGCTGCTCGCCGTCAACTGCCAGACGAATAGCAACAATCACGGTTTTAATATCATCAATCGCCGCTACCGCCGCGCCAATATATTCACGCTCGACCAGACCGAGCTGAATCTCGCTGTCGGTCGCCGCAATCTCGACTACGGCGCCGAGCTCACCGCCCTCGCCACCCACCTCGGCAGCAGCTACGCCTGGCTCACGCGCGGCGCGCAGGAAACACTCGGCCGCAACTGCGTCAAGGACATCGCCTCCTGCCCTCCGCTTGACCGCTCGGTCGTCGACACGCTCGGGGCCGGGGACGCCTTCTGCGCTGTGGCAGCGCTCGCCGCCACCAGCGGCGTGCCGCTTAATATAGCGACCTTCATGGGCCAGCTCGCCGGCGCCCAGGCCGTGAAGATCGTCGGCAACGCCGAGCCTATCCGCAAATCCCGCCTCCTCAAGGGCGGCATGTCGATGCTCGCATTCTAAGCGCGCTGCGCCGCTGTCTATTTCATAACTATTAAATGAATATTCTCCTGACCGGCGGTTGCGGCTATGTGGGCACGCCCCTCACCCTCAGTCTCCTCGAACGCGGCCACACTGTGACCGTTGTCGACCTGCAGTGGTTCGGGAACTTCCTGCCCGAACACCCGCGCCTCACCGTGCTGTGCGAGGACATCCGTAACGCCGACCGCATCCCGATGGCCGGCGTCGATGTCGTGATGCACCTCGCCAACATCGCGAATGATCCCTGTTCAGACCTGAATTCGAAACTCAACTGGGAAGTCAACGCCCTCGCCTCGATGTTCCTCGTCGAGCGCGCCATCGCCCACGGCGTTCCCCAGTTCATCTTCGCCAGCTCCGGCAGCGTCTACGGCGTCAAAGCCGAACCCGAGGTCACCGAGGACCTGCCGCTCGTCCCGATCTCCGACTATAATAAAACGAAGATGGTCAGCGAGCGCGTGCTCCTCAGCTACCAGGATCGCATCCGCGTCAACGTCATCCGCCCTGCCACCGTCTGCGGCTACTCGCCCCGCATGCGCCTGGATCTCTCCGTCAGCCTCCTGACGATGCAGGCGCTCGTCCGCCAAAAGATCACCGTGTTCGGCGGCGACCAGACGCGCCCGAATATACATCTCAAGGACATGATCCGCGTCTACCATCACTTCCTCGAGCACGGGATGAACCTTCCCGGAGTATATAACGCCGGCTTCGAGAATATATCGATCCTTGATATAGCGGATCGCGTGCAGCGGCACGTTCCCGCCGAGGTCGTCGTTACGCCCTCGAACGATCCGCGCTCCTACCGCCTGTCGTCCCGCAAACTCCTCTCCACCGGCTTCGCGCCGAGCTTCACCGTCGAGGATGGCATCTGCGACGTCATCGCGGCGTATCGGGACGGACGCCTCCGCGACGAAGAACGTTACTATAATATCAAGACGATGAAGAAGCTGGCGAACCTCTCCTGAGCATGTTCGCCACGGTTGAATCTCCCGTCGGTTCCACGACCGAACTCTCCACGCGGCTCCTCGAGAGCATGGTGCGCATCCGCCTCGTCGAGGAGGCGATCGCCACGCATTACCGCGAACAGGAAATGCGCTGCCCCGTCCATCTCTCGATCGGCCAGGAAGCCGCGTCCGCCGGCGTCGGTGCTGCGCTGCGCCCGGACGATCTCGCGATGAGCGGCCATCGCTCGCACGCCCACTACCTGGCCAAGGGCGGCAACCTCGATGCGATGATCGCCGAGATATATGGTCGTGAGACCGGCTGCTGCCAGGGCCGCGGCGGCTCGATGCATCTGGTCGATCTCGCCGCCGGTTTCGTCGGCGCCGTGCCCATCGTCGGCAGCACGATCCCGATCGCCACCGGCCTCGCGTTCGCGGACCGCCGGCTCGCGCGCGATCGCGTCACCGTCGCATTCCTCGGCGAGGCCGCGACCGAAGAGGGCGTGTTTCACGAGAGCGTCAACTTCGCCGTGCTCCATCGCCTGCCGATCATATACGTCTGCGAGAACAATCTATATTCAGTATATTCTCCGATGGAAGTCCGCCAGCCCGCGCATCGCCAGGTCGCCGACGTCGCCGCGGGCCACGGCATCCGCACCGCGCAGGGCGACGGCAATGACCCGCTCGCGGTATATGAACTGATGCAATCCGCCGTGCGTCAGGCGCGCGCTGGCGAAGGCCCGGTTTTTCTGGAGTTGAAAACCTACCGCTGGCGCGAGCACTGCGGCCCCGGTTTCGATAATCATATAGGTTATCGCACCGAGGCGGAGTACCTCGCGTGGCGCGCCCGCGACCCAATTGCGACTTTCCAACGCCGGCTAGAAAGCACCGGCGATTTCGACGCCTCACGCCACGCGGCATTTCGCGAGCAGGTCGACGCAGAAATCGCACGCGCCTTCGCCGCGGCCCGTCGCGCGCCGTTTCCCGCGGGCAGCTCGCTGCTCGATCACGTCTACGCCGAATCATGAGCGCCCCCACTCGAGAGCTAACGTATGCCGAGGCGATTCGCGAGGGCTTCGCCATTGCCCTCCAGCGCGACCCGCGCGTGATGCTCATGGGACTCGGCGTACCCGACCCGAAAGGTTTCTTCGGCACGACCATCGGCCTGCAAAAAGAATTCGGCGCGGATCGCGTGATGGATATGCCCTGCGCCGAGAACGGGATGTCCGGCGTGATGCTCGGCGCCGCGCTCAACGGCCTGCGCCCCGTGCTCAATCACCAGCGTCTCGACTTCGCTCTGCTCGCGATGGACCCGATCTGCACGCAGGCGGCGAAATGGAGTTATATGTTCGGCGGCGCGATGAAGATGCCGGTGGTTTTCCGGATGATCCTCGGCCGCGGCTGGGGTCAGGGCCCGCAACATTCACAATGCCTGCACTCCTGGTTCGCTCATATACCGGGCCTCAAGGTCGTCATGCCCACCACGCCACACGACGCGAAGGGCCTGCTCATCGCCGCGATCGAGGATGACAACCCTGTTGTATATATCGAGCACCGCTGGCTGCATCATATCAAGGGCGAGGTGCCAGCCGGACACTATACAGTGCCGATCGGCCCGGCGCGCCTCGCGCGTTCCGGACGCGATGTGACCATCGTCGCGTTTTCATATATGGTTTTGGAAGCCCTCGAGGCTGCCGCCCGCCTTGCCGAGGACGGCATCGAGGCCGAGGTCATTGACGCCCGCAGCCTGCGCCCGCTCGACCAGGAACTCGTGCTGGAATCGCTCCACCGCACCGGCCGGCTCGTCGTCGCCGACACGGGCTGGAGCACCGCGGGCATGAGCGCGGAGATTCTCGCGATCGCCTCCGAGAGCGGCTTCTCGTCCCTGCGTGCCGCGCCCCGTCGCGTCTGTTTTCCCGAGTGCCCCACGCCGACGAGCCCGAGCCTGGCCGCGGAATTTTATCCGCGCGCCGGACATATAGTCGCCGCGGTCCGCGCCACGCTGCAGCGCGCCCCCGAGCCCGACGACCTGCTCGTGCCCGCCGGCGTGGAACTCGACAAGCCCAACCCCGCCTTCACGGGCCCTTTCTGATTCGCCGTGGCCGAAATAAATCTACTCGACCGACTGCCGACGACGCGCCGCGACCCGAAGGCCCGCGCGCAATCGAAAACTCCCGAGGACCGCGCCCTCGCGAAACAATTCGGCCGCGACTTCTTCGACGGTGACCGCCGCCACGGCTACGGTGGCTACCGCTACGATGGCCGCTGGATCCCCGTCGCCCGCCGCCTCGTGGAATATTATCAACTGCCGCCCAACGCGCGCATCCTCGACGTCGGCGCTGCCAAGGGTTTCCTGCTCCACGATTTTCTCCAGGTGCTGCCACAGGCAACGGTGCGCGGACTTGATATATCGCAATATGCCCGCGAGCACGCGCATGGCGAAATGGCTTCATATATCGATCTGGGCTCGGCCGACCTGCTGCCCTACCCGGACCAGTCGTTCGACCTCGTCGTCTCGATCAATAGTATACATAACCTGCCGCTCCCGCTCTGCCGTCGCGCGCTCGCCGAAATTCAGCGCGTCGGCCGCCAGCACCGTTTCGTCACGATCGATGCGTGGCGCACCGAAGAGGAGCACGAGCGCTTGCTCGATTGGATTCTCACCGCGGAAACGTTTATGCACGTCGACGACTGGGTCCGCCTCTTCGCTGAGGTGGGATATACCGGCGACTACTGGTGGTTCATCCCATGAAGACGACCGCCGCCGCCATCCTTGTGGAACAACGCCAGCCGCTCCTCATCGATGAGGTGCAACTGCCGGTGCTCGGCTATGGACAGGTGCTCGTCGAGGTGCGCGTCAGTCGCATCTGCGGTTCTCAACTCGGCGAAATCGACGGCGTCAAAGGCGCGGACAAATATCTTCCCCACCTGCTCGGCCATGAGGGCGGCGGCATCGTCCGCGAAATCGGCATGGGCGTTTCCCACGTGAAACCTGGCGACCACGTCGTCCTGCACTGGCGCCCCGGTGCCGGCATTCAGGCAGCCCCTTCGCAATATCGTCTCGGTCGCCGCATGATCAACGCGGGTAATATAACGACCTTCCAGAATCTCACCGTCGTCTCCGAAAATCGCGTCACCGGCATCCCGCCCGATATAGACTTCGAGACCGCCGCCCTCCTCGCCGACACGCTCACCACCGGGTTCGGCGCGATCACGCGCGACGCCGCCGTGCGCATCGGCGAATCCGTCGTCGTGATCGGCGTCGGTGGCATCGGCCTCGGCACCGTCCTCGGCGCCCAGCTCGCCGGCGCGCACCCGATCATCGCCGTTGATATCCACGAGCACAAATTGCAGCGGGCCCTGAAATTTGGCGCGACGCATACTATAAATACTCGGCAGGAACGCCTGGCCGACGGCGTCGCCCGCATCCTCGGCGGCCCCGCCGACGCCGTCCTCGAGGTCACCGGCAACGCGACCGTCATCGAGCAGGCGTGGAATATCACCGGCCCGAAAGGCCGGCTCGTCCTCGTCGGCGTGATGCGCCACGACCAGCAGTTCAACCTGAATACATTGCCGCTGCACTACGGCAAAATCCTCACCGGCTCCGAGGGTGGCTCGAGTCAGCCGCATCTGGATATTCCACGCTATATAAAACTCATCCGCGCGGGGCGCTTCGATCCCATCGGCATGATCTCCCACCGGTGCCAGCTGCCCGACGTAAATCTCGCCATCGCTGCGATGCGCGCGGGCGAGTCCGTGCACACGATGATCCATTTCTAGGCCGCGCCAACTTCCTATATCCTTATGCCGTCCGACCTCGCCCAACCCGCCGCCTCCCGCGTCTCCACGCACCAGCGCCAGGTCTGCTCCGCCTGCGGCCAATCCGCGCTCGAAGAGGTGCTCAACCTGCCCGCGCTGCCGCTCACCGGTATATTCATCGAGCCACACACGCGCGGCGAATATGAAACCTTCGACCAGGCCCTGCTGCGCTGCGGCATGTGCGGCCACGCCCAGCTTCGCGACAGCATCGACCCGGCCTATCTATATCAAGATACCTATACACACCGCTCGTCGCTGAGCCCGATCTCCACGCGCGGGAACGATTTCTTCCACAGGTTTATCAACGACGTCGCGGGCGACCGCCACTTCGAGTCCATCGCGGAAATCGGCTGCAACGATCTATACTTGCTGAACAAGCTGGCCAGCCGCGCCACGCACCTCACCGGCTTTGACCCGATCTGGAAGGACCACCGGCCCGTCGCCGCCGGCTCCATCCGCGTTCTGCCGAAGTATATAGAGGAAATCACCGCGGCCGATCTCCCGGAAGCACCCGACCTGGTCCTGTCCGTGCACACGCTCGAGCACGTCGACAACCCCCTCGCGTCGCTCCAGCCGATATATCAACACGCCAGGCCCGGTGCGCTGTTCCTCATCGAGGTGCCCAGCCTCGACACGCTGCTCACGATCAACCGCTTCGACCAGGTCTTCCACCAGCACCTGAATTATTTCTCCGTCGCGTCGATCCAGCGCATGATCGACACGCTCGGCGGCGAGTACCTCACCCATCGTTTCAACTATAGCTACTGGCTCGGCACCATGATGGTGGCCTTCCGTAAACCGGTGAAGGCGATCTCGTCCGGCACTCGCGGCGCCCGTGCTCGCGCTGCGACGTCCGCAGAAATTCGCGACGGCTTCTCCCGCTATCGCCAGCACCTCGCCGGCGTCGCGTTCCAGATGAAACACCTGCAGCTCCGCGGCGCCCGCGCCATCGGCTTCGGCGCCGCGCAAATGGTCCCCACCCTCGCGTATCATCTCCAGAGCGACCTCGGTTTCCTCGACGCCATCCTCGATGATAATCCCGCCAAGGCCGGCCGCACCTACCCGAGCATCGCGACCACCATCCAGCCCGCCGCGGACTTTCCCGACCTCAGCGAACACGCCGTGCTGCTCACCGCGTGCGACAGCGCCCGCACCATCCTGCCGCGCCTCACCAGCCTCAACGCGCGCTATATAGTGTATCCCGCCAACCCGTTTTAAACGGCTCTCGTGCGCGCGAAACTGAAAGTTGCCATTCTCGGTACGGGCAAGATCGGCCTCGACCTGCTCGTCAAAATCCAGCGCTCAACGCAGCTGGAATGCCGGCTCTTCGTCGGCCGCAACGCCGCCAGCGCCGGTCTCGCCGCCGCGCGCGAACGTGGCGTCCCCGTCTCCGACCGCGGCATCGACAGCATCCTCGCCGACCCCGATTGCTGCGACGTCGTCTTCGACGCGACGTCCGCCGCCGACCACGCCCGCCACTGGCCCGCCCTCCGCGCCCTCGGCAAACGCGTCATCGACCTCACTCCCTCCCGGCTCGGCGTGATGGCCGTTCCCGCAGTCAACCTCTCCGCCCTCGGCACCGCCTCGAACGTCAGCATGATCAGCTGCGGTGGCCAGGCCTCCACGCCGCTCGCGCACGCCATCGCGCAGGTGTATCCAGAAATCGAATACATCGAGGTGGTCTCGTCCATTTCGTCGCTCAGCGCCGGGCCCGCCACGCGCGCCAACCTCGACGAGTATATAGACACGACCGAGAGCGCCCTCCGGCACTTCACCGGCTGCGCCGCGGCCAAATCCATCCTCATTCTCAACCCCGCGCATCCGCCAATCCATATGCAGACGACGGTCAGCGCGAAGCTCGCCCACGCCCCTGGCGACCTCGATCGCGTTCGCGCCTCCGTCGCCACCATCGTCGCGCGCATCCAGCAATATGTTCCCGGCTACCAACTCGTGGTGCCGCCCGTGTTCGACCACAATCGCATCGTGGTGATGGTCCGCGTCTCCGGCCTCGGAGACTCACTCCCAGCCTATGCGGGCAACCTCGATATAATCAACTGCGCCGCCATCGCGACCGCCGAGCATTTTGCGTCCACCCGCGTCGCCCACGCCGCATGAGCAATATACTCATCAGCGACCCGACCCTCCGCGACGGCAACCACGCCGTCCAACACCAGCTCAACGCCGCGCAGGTCGCTTCCTATTGCCGCGCCGCCGACGCCGCCGGAATCCCCATCGTCGAGGTCGGACACGGCAACGGCCTCGCCGCGTCCTCGCTGCAACTCGGCCTCAGCCTCCTGCCCGACGCAGAAATGCTCTCCATTGCGCGCAGCCACCTGCGTCGCTCGAAACTCGGCGTCTTTATCATTCCCGGTTTCGGCACGATCAAACGTGACCTCGGCCCCGCGATCGATCTCGGCGCCGACGTCGTTCGCGTGGGTTCCCATTGCACCGAGGCCGACACCACCGCCCGCCATCTCAGCTACGCGCGCGAACGCGGCCGCCAGGCCTACGGCAACCTGATGATGTGCCACATGGCCGAACCCGCACGCCTCCTCGAGGAATGCCGCAAGATGCAATCATACGGAGCCGAGGGCATCGTCCTCATGGACTCCGCCGGAGCGCTGCTCCCCGCGGATGTCACCGCGCGCATTTCCGTGCTCGCCGCCGGACTTGATATACCGGTCGGCTTCCACGCGCATAACAATCTCGGCATGGCCATCGCGAACTCGATCGCCGCCGTCGACGCCGGCGCCACGATTCTCGACGGCACCGCGCGCGGTTTCGGCGCGGGCGCCGGCAACGCCCAGCTCGAGGTTCTCGTCTCCGTGCTCCAGAAAATGGGACACGCCACCGGCATCGATCTATATAAGGTCCTCGATCTCTCAGATATAGCGGAACAGGATATATTAAAAGCGCTCCCGGCCGTCCGCCCCACGAGCATCGTCAGCGGCCTCGCCGGCGTCGTCTCGACGTTCTCGAAGCACGTCGACCGCCTCGCCCAGCAATATGGGATCGATCCCCGCGACCTGTTCTTCGAACTCGGTCGCCGCAAGGTCGTCGCCGGCCAGGAAGATATCATCATCGAGGCCGCAATGGACCTCGCCGCGCAGCGCCCCGCCACCGCGGCGGTCGCCTGATATATATCTATATACGTCACGCTCTTTCATGGAACTCGGAATCAAAGGAAGAAAAGCCCTCGTTACCGGCGGTGCCACCGGCATCGGCGCCGCGATCTGCGCGGAGCTCGTCAAGGAGGGCGTCCAGGTCGCTTTCACCTCGCGGCAAGCCGCCACCGTGGAACGGACACTCGCCGCCCTCGGCGGCCGCGCCGCCGGACACCTGGGCATCGTGACCGACATCACCGAGGAGGGCGGACCGCGGCGCGTTGCCGACCAAGTGCTCGCCGAATTCGGCGAGCCGTCGATCATTATAAACAATGTCGGGGACACGCTCGGCATCACCGATCCGCTCTGCCCGACCAGCGACTGGCGCCGTATCTTTCGACTGAACCTCGAGGTGCACGTCGAGATGAACAACTGCTTCATCCCGTTGATGCGCCAGCGCGGCTGGGGACGCATCGTTAATATATCGGCCGGCGCCTCGATGGAAAACAGCGGCCCGGTTCCCTATTGCGCCATCAAGGCTGCATATACCGCCTATAGTCGCTCAATGGCCCGCGTGCTCGCGCCCGACGGCATCGTGATGTCCGCAGTGCTGCCCGGCGTGGTGTTCACCGAGCAGGGACACTGGGCCAAGGTCCTGCAGGAAAATCCCTCCCACGCCGATAAATATCTTGCCGAGCGCACGGTGCTGAAACGCTTCGGCCGCCCCGACGAAATCAGCCCGATGGTCGTCCTCCTCTGCTCCGAGCTCGCCTCGTTCTGCGTCGGCTCGATCGTCCCCGTCGAGGGCGGACAGGCCCGGCACTATTTTCACGTCAACGGAGTTTGAGCGTCCCACCTCGCTCGTGAAGGTCACCGACTATATAGTTAACTGCCTCGCCGACCACGGCGCCCGTCACGTCTTCGGACTCACCGGCGGCGCGGTCGTGCACCTCTTCGACTCCGCCGAGCGCAGCGGCCGGCTGCGTCCTATCTTTCATCACCACGAGCAGGCCGCCGCGTTCGCCGCGCAGACCTGCGCCCGCGTGACGGAAAAGATCGGCGTTTGCTTCATCACCACCGGCCCAGGCGTCACTAATGCCCTCACCGGCCTCGCCGCCGCGTGGCTCGACTCCGTTCCCTGTATATTTATTTCCGGCCAGGCCCGCGTCGCGCACACCACTGCCGGCCGGCGCATCCGCCAACTCGGCACCCAGCAGATCGACGTCGTCCCGCTCGTGCAAAGCATGACGAAATACGCCGTCATGCTGACCGACGCCAACGCGGTCCGCTACGAGATGGAAAAGGCGCTTCATCTAGCGACGACCGGCCGGCCCGGCCCCGTCTGGATCGACCTTCCGCTCGACCTGCAATGGGCCGACGTAAAACCGGAATCGTTGCCCGCGTTTCACGCGCCCGCCTCGGAGGTTTTTGCTCCGCGCGCCGACGCGGTCGAGATCTGCCGCGCGTGGCTCCAAAGCGCCCAGCGTCCCCTCGTGCTCGCCGGCTATGGCGTGCCGCGGAGCGGCGCGCGCGATATATTCTCCGAGTTTATAGCGAAGACCGGGCTGCCGTTCGTGACGACGTGGGGCGCGGCCGACCTGATGCCCACGGCCCACCCGCTCAACCTCGGACGTCCCGGCGTCGCCGGCCAGCGTGGCGCCAACCTCGCGGTGCAAAATTGCGACCTGCTGCTCGTGCTCGGGTCGCATCTTAATATACCGGTCACCGGCACGATGTTCGAATCGTTCGCCCGCGCCGCCCGCATCGTCATGGTCGACATTGACCCCGTCGAGCTCGAGGAACGCACCATCCCCGTGCACCTCCCGATCGCCGCCGACGTTCAACAATTCCTTCGCGCCCTCCTGCAGCCCGCTTCCAAAGCCTCGTGCAGCCCCACCGCTGCCTGGCTCGCCGCCTGCGACGGATATCGCGAACGCTCGTGGACGCGCCCCGCGGCCCAACCGGGCGCGATCAGCCCGTATGAATTCGTGCGGACGCTCTCATCGCTGAGCGATCCCGACGACCTCATCGTCATCGATGGCGGCGGCACGAATGTATATACGTCGTTCCAGACCTTCGAGATCAAGGGACGCCAACGCCTGCTGCTCTCGACTGCACTGTGCTCGATGGGCTCCGGATTCCCAGAGAGCGTCGGCGCGTGCTTCGGCGGCGACGGACGCCGCACGCTCTGCCTGTGCGGCGACGGCAGCGCTCAACTCAACATCCAGGAGCTGCAGACTATATTTCACCACCGCCTGCCGGTGAAGATATTCATCTCGGCCAACGGCGGTTATCTCTCGATCCGCGGCACACAGAAGGAATTTCTCAGCGGCAACTACGTCGGCTCCGAGGCAGTCGGCGGGATGAGCCTGCCGGACTATACACGCGTGGCTGCGGCGTATGGCCTGCCGGTATATGAAATCCGCGAGACCGGTTCTCTCGCCTCTCAACTTGCCGCGATGCTCGCCGCGCCCGGACCCGCCGTCGCCGTGATTCATACATCGCCGGTCCAGGAAATCACGCCGCGCCAGGGCTTCCGCCAGCGCGCCAACGGCACGTTCGCACCGCGCCCGCTCGAGGACATGGCGCCGCTGCTTGAGCGCCCCGAGCTCGCCGCCGCCATGCTCGTGCCCGCCTGGAGCGAGGAGACACCCTGACCATGGCCGAGATCAACCTCCTCGACCGTTACCCGTCGTCGCCGCGCCCGATCGCCGAGCGCGGCAAAATCCGGCTCGCACAAAACAGCTGGATGGACGCCGACAGCGCCACCGTCGCCACGACGGAAGACCTGCTCGTCGAGCAAACCTTGCTGCATACAGCGCGCAAGTTTGGCCGGGAATATTTCGACGGTGACCGTCTATATGGTTACGGCGGGTATCATTATGATCCGCGGTTCTGGACGGAAACCGCGCAACGGCTCCACGCGCACTATAAACTTCGGCCCGGCGCCCGCGTCCTGGACATCGGTTGCGCCAAGGGTTTCCTGCTTCACGACCTCAAGCGCCAGTTTCCCGATCTCGAAGTCGCCGGCATTGATATATCATCCTACGCCATCGAGCACGCCCACCCGGCGGTGAAGCCGTTTCTTCAGGTCGGCGACGCGACCGCGCTGCCGTTTGCCGACGGGAGCTTCGACCTCGTGATCGCACTCAGCACGGTGAGCAATCCCCCGCTTCCCGCGTGCCGCCAGGCGATCCGCGAAATCTCCCGCGTGAGCCGCGGCTCTTCCTATATTACCGTCCACGCCTGGCGCACGGAACAGCAGCGCGAGAACCTCCGCGCCTGGAATCTCACCGCGCTGACCCACCTGCCCGTCTCCGAGTGGCAGCAGCTCTTCAGCGAGGTCGGCTACGAGGGCGATTACTATTGGTCGTTCGCGGAATAGCCGCGCCCGTCCGCTTCATATAACGTATATACTTCGCCATGTCCCGGCCCGTCATCTCCGTCAGTCTCTGCAACTATAATCACGGTCACTTCCTCGAGCGTTGCCTGCGCGGCCTGCAGCATCAGACGTTTCCCGACTTCGAGATTGTTATGACCGACGACGGCTCGACCGACGGAAGTCAGGACCTGATCCGCGAATACGCGCGCCAGGATCCCAGGATCAAGGTCAACTATTTCCCGAAGAACCAGGGCGTGCTCGCGGCCATCCGCGACGTCATGGGCCGTGTCACCGGCCGTTACCTTTACGGCGCCGCCGCGGACGACTTCGTGGTCAACAAGGATTTTTTCAAGAACGCGATCACCGCCCTCGAGAGCGACCCTCGTCCGGCGGGCTTCTATGGACTCTGCGGCGTGTACCTCGCGGAGAAGGAAAAGCTCATCAACGGCATGGGCACCGCCGAGGTCCTCGGATATAATACTCCCGCGCAATGCTGCGAGGGGTTCCTGAAGTGCCGCTCCGTCGTCACGAGCCCGAGCTGCATCTGGCGCATGGACCGCTATCTCCAGCACGGCGGCGACAACTGGAACGACCTCATCGAGCAACTCGGCCCCCAGGCCGACCTCTATATGAATCACGAGCTGGCGTTCCGCTACGGCGTATATTACGAACGCACGCTCTTCGCCTGCCAGCGCGTATATGAAGCGCGAACGAACTATAGCGCGAATCTCGATCTCTGGAAAACGTCCCGCTACTACGCGGAAATGGAGCGACGCCTCCGTCCCGTGGCCGTGCCCTACGAAGGCGTCGAGCGCGACTGGCTCCGCTGGCGCGCATTCTGGATGACCGACACGGTCCAGAAGAGCGGCCATCTGCAGATGCCCGCGGCCTAGCCGGCCCGTTTGGACTTGTGCCGGAGTCCGCGCGGCGTATCCCACCGCGACCCGTAAGTCGCGCCATTGGCAGATCGCGGTATCTTGATCGGGGCTGAAAGACCGACGCTATATACCGCGTCGCCGCCACACCGCCCGGTGATCCGGGATTTACTCGGCGCGCTGCCTCGTCAACTTTCGGCGCATGTCTCCGCCCACAACCCCGCCGCTCCCGACGCGACGGACCGTGGCGCTGCTCGCGCTGCTCGGGCTCGCGGAATATATTCTCATCCGGACCTGCGCGCTGCCGATCCCCGCAGCCGTTTATCCACGCTGGTCGGACCAGATCCAATATCTCACCGAGGCGTATCAGGGTTTCGAATACAGCCGCACACATGGCTTCTGGAGCGGCGTGCACGAGACGCTCGTCAACGGCTCGGCGCAGGGAACGCTGCACGACTTCTGGGCCGTCCTCCTGTTCTCGATCACGGGGCCTTCGCGGACCGCCGCCCTGACGCTCAACGTCCTCGCCTTTCTCGCTGTCCAGGCGTTCACGTTTTTTGTCGTGACACGCGTCACCCGTCGTCCCGCTCTCGCCTGGATCGCAGCGGCGCTTCAACTCGCCCTGCTCGCACCCTGGAACGGCGGCCCCGGTTCGCTCATCGACTTTCGCTTGGATTGGATGGCCGCGTGCGCCTACGGTATCGCCACCGCAGCGGCGCTCGCGAGCCGCGGGTTTCGTTCGACGCGCTGGTCCATCGCGTTCGGCTTCATCGTGGGGATCGTGCTGCTCACGCGTTTTCTCACCGGAGTATATTTCGCCCTCGAGTATATTGGGCTCCTCGCCATCGCGCTCGCCGGCCCCGGACGCCTGGCCCGCGTCGGCCGCATCCTGCTCTCCGGCACGATCGCTGCCCTGCTGGCGGGTCCGCTGTTCTGGCTCAACCGCGTCTATATCTATAACTATTACTGGGTCGGGCACGTCACCGGCCCCGAACGCCAGATCCGCGACTCCCACCTCGACCGGCTCGAGTCCATCCGCTGGACGCTCTCTGAAATCGCCAGCGCCCAACTCGGCTGGCCATTGCTGATAGGGTTGGTCGGAAGCCTGGCCGCGCTGCTCCTGCTCCGCCGTGCGCCGCAACGCAGCGCAGCTGCAGACGACCAGACTCTATATAGCGACGATCCAATCGCTCGATCCTCCGCCGTTCCCACCGCGCTGCTATTCCTGGTCGTGCCGGCGGCCGTGCTCACGTTGCATCCCTCGAAAGCCGTGGCGCCGGTCAACATCGTTGTATACCCGGCGCTCTGGATCGCGCTGCTCGCGATCGAACGCGCGGCTCGCCGAGTGACGGAACGAAGCTTGCGGGCCGTGGCCGCAACCGGGTGCGCACTCGCGCTCGGGGTGTTTATATTGCGGGCAACCCGGACTCCCTATTCTGGCACCGACCTGGCGGGAGCGAAGCGGCTGAACGCTCTGACGGACTATATATATTATCGCTCCGAAACGGCCGGCCTCGCGGCACCGCGGGTCGCGTCGACTCTCGTCTCGGACGCCTGGCTCGCGGGCACGCTCAACCTGCTCGGCTACGAGCGTCATCACTATTGGGCGAACCTCGAGCAGCGGCTACCAACGAGCCTCTTCGCGCCCACGCCCGCCGTGATGATGGATCAACTCGCGAACAGCGATTTCGTCCTGCTGCTGTCCGCGCCGGGTGTCACGTGGCCTTTCGACCGCGCCTCGATGGAGATATATCCGCAGATGAAGGCGTGGTGCGACGCCCATCTCCAGCCGCTCGCGGACTTCAGCGATCTCGGCTTCGCGGTCCGCGTATATGAACGGCCCACGCTCGCTCACCCGACCGGCGCCGCGCCACTCAGCCTGCCGGGCATGCTCGCCTCCGCGGCCGCCGCCCCGCTTACCCCAGTGCCCGAACCGCCGGGGCCGCCGTTCTTCACCGCTCCCCCGCACCTGCTCGTTGGCCAGAACACGCCGTTCAGCCTCGAACTGCCCACCGCGTTTCGCCCGGTTGTATATAGCGCCGAGCACCTCCCGACGGGCGTGGAACTCGAGCCGGCGACAGGTCGGCTGCACGGACGCCTCCCGCAGCGCGGCACGTATAAGGTCCCGCTCGCGGCGACGAACCGGCGCGGGACGTCCTCGACCAATCTCACCGTCGAGGTCACAGAAAAAACCTTCGCCGGCGAAGTGCAGATGCCGGCGACCGCGCACGCGGGCGAGCCGGTGCCGCTGGAGTTTGCCGCTTTCGACGCAGCGTCGACGCTCGACTTCCTTGATATAACGGATCTCACGACCGTGAAGGTTCTCGACCGCCTCGTCGCCGGACCCGGGGGACGTGCCACCTGGCAGGGTTTATATACAACGAGCTTCCGCGAGCCCGGGGTACACCACGTCGCCTTCCGCTTCGTGCGCTATGATGGCCACGCGGCGACTCCGTATACATTCCTGGACGAACTCCACGACATCACGATCGCCCCGTGATCGGTTGAGTCATCGTCCAGCCCGCCCCTCCGCTCGAAGCGGAACCGTTTTCTCCGGGCCGCGGCCGCATCATACGGCACGGGGTCCCCGGGCAGTGCTTCTATATACTCAGCATCAGCGGGGCGATCATCCCGGACGCGCCCCGCGGAGCGCAACCATCCCGACTCAAAGCACCCGGATAGGGAGCGGCGCTCTCCGCTTGGCCCGCGAGCCGTTCGCCGCTCCGGGCGCCAGATAACGGTCCTGCCGCGCCAGCCGCTTGATATACGCCTCCATCCGGTGCCGCAGCGGCTTGCGAACGCGAAGGATGCTCAGGAATCCATTGGGCACGTCGTGCGGAAACCGCTCGGCAGTCGCAACGACCTCGAGATGGAAGCGGTTTCGAAACTCCTCGTTCACCCGCGAAACCAGCGCCAGCCAAGACGCCGGCTCAAAAACGTGAAAATGTATATTGATCTCCAGTCCCGCGCGAACCGACGCATGATAGAGATCCCGCATGCGATCCCGCTCCTGTTCGGCCGCCTCGAGCGCGAGGTCCGGATAATATTCTCGCAGCACGACCGTGTTCATAAACTCGTCGATGTGGGTCGCGTCGACCGCCGAGGTGCGGCGATGATAATCCTCCACGAAGTGGTCGACCGGTGTCGTCAGCCGCTCACGGTCCCAGGTAAAATTTTTGTCGGGCACAACCATATATATGATCCCGCCGTGCCGCAGGACCCGGCTCCATTCCTCGAGCGCCGAGATGGGGTTGGCCACATGCTCGATCACGTGGGACGTCGCCACAAAATCGAGCGAATCATCCAGGAACGGCAGGTCGTCCGCCTCCCCAACGAAATCCGCGAGGCACTTTTCTCCGGCATAACTCTGGAACTTGTCCACGTAGAGGGGCCGGATTCCCGGGATCGGGGTCTTGAAGGCCCCGATCTCGGTGCCTCGTCCCTTCAGCCAGCGGCCGACAAAATCTGCGTGGGTCATCCCCGATCCTTGATCCACCCCGCGCCCGCGCACAAGCCCGCGCTCAACCGTCGCCGGGCCCGCCGCGATCGCGGCCGGCGAGCCACCCCGCCCCGCGAATGGCACCGCTATATATACTGAGATATACGAATCCGGAACCCGCTCGCTGGCGTTGCGCTATATCATCTCGCATCCGCCGGGTTGGTCCGGCGCGGACGTCCTCTGTCCGGCACGCCGCCTCGCCACGGCCCCCGCCGCGATTTCGATTTACAGGCCGGCGGAGGAGCGTCTTTCAATCGGCATGGCGATTCGCCCAATCTGGGTGCTCACGGCAGCCTTGTTCCTGCGGCTCTTCTTGGCCACAGCCGACGCCCGCGAACTGCGGCTCGAAATCGCGTCGGATCACCCGTCGGCCTTTCAGGTATTTTACGGGCAGGCCCAGTTTGATTATATTGCGGCCAATTCCGTCAGCGCGGCGTTCCCCGGAGACGGGCAGTTTCACGAACTCCGGTTCGCGGTTCCGGATTGGGATAACCTCGACCTGCGACTCGATCCGGGCGCGGAGCCGGCTAATATTCAGATCAGGGCCATTCGGCTATATGATGCCAACGGAGGCCTGCTCGGCTCCGTCTCGCCCAACGACCTGCATCCGCTCCAGCAAATCGAGGCAATCAAGCGCGACCCGGTCACCGGCACGATTTCCTTCACCGTGCCCGCGGGCGACCACGATCCGAACTTTGTCATCAACGAATTCGCCCTCGAGACCGCACTGCACGGCCGGCATCATATATCGCGGACGCCGTTTCTGATCACGTTTTTCCTGCTGCTCGCCGCCACGCTCGCCGGCCTCGGCATCGGCGTGGCCTGGTGCCTGTCGCCCGCCCGAGGCACGCGACGCGTGCAGCTGCTGGTCGGAGCGGGTATATTATTTCTCGTCGCGGGGATTCGCCTGACGGAACTCTCCGACAAAGTGTCGTGGGCTCCCTATCTCGATGAGTTCGAAGGCGAGTTGGCGACGGTGATCCGGCCGTTCCTCGGCAACGCACTCGAGTGGCCCCAGTTCTTCGCCCCCCATAACGATCACCGCATCGCGACCACGCGCGTCGTGTCGCTCGCCACATTCCTTGTCAACGGTGAGTGGGACAACCGCGTGCTCGCCGTGGTGAACTGCCTTCTCCAGGCGACCGGCGTGGCGTGGTTCGCGATCTTCGCCTGGCGCGAACTCAGCCGCCTCCAAGCACTGTTGCTCACCGGGTTTCTCGTTCTCTCCTGCACCCTCGTAAACGACTGGGCCAATCTCATCGTCGGCTTTCAGCTCCAGTTTCACTTTATACTTCTCTCGTCGTTCGCGACGCTGCTGCTCCTTCCCAACGCGCGACCGGGCAGTCTGCCGAGTTGGGTCGGATTTGCCGCCGGCGTTTTCGCGACTGCGAGCATGGGCTCCGGATTCACCGCCCTCGTTGCCGGAGTCGCCGGCCTGCTCGCCCGCGCCTGGCTGGACCGGCGGTTGCTACCGGTTATATATATCATCGTCCTGCTTTCCCTCGGACTCTCGGTGTTCGCCTGGCAAACCCGGGCGATTTTTGTCGCGCACGATTATTTGCACGCCAAGGACGTCCATGAATGGCTTCTCGCCCTATGGACCTACGGGGCTTGGCCGTTCCCACCGGCGGCGCCGTGGTTTATATTAATGTGGCTACCGTGGACCGCCCTCGTTGCCCAGATGGCCTGGCGCCGGCAAGCCACCGCGTTTCAAATTTTCCTGTTTTCAATGGGGAGCTGGCTGCTCCTGCAAATCGTCGCGCTCTCGTACGGACGCGCGGGATTCGCGCCGATCATGTCGTCACGCTATACCGGCATGCTCGTCTGGTCTGCCGTCACCGCGCTCGCATCCTTCGCCTCGCTCGAGTGGCCGGCAGGCACAACCACGACGCGCCCGAGGCGCCCGCCCGCCTGGAGCAATATACTCGTCGGCGCGGTGCTCCTGGGATTTCTCGCCTCGTGCTCGTTCGGATTTTTCGGGCCGCAACTCAAGGGCTTCCGCGTCGAAACACGAGAACAGGAACAACGCCTCGGCACGTTCATGCACGACGACAACCCACGCGTCTTCACGGAGGTCGATTTTCCCCACAAACCCTATCCGATCGACGATCGGCTGGTGTTCCTAATGCGCGATCCGATTATTCGCGAAGCGCTGCCGGCACCCTTGCGCCGTGAAGCCTACCGATCCCGCGACACCGCCGCACTCCTCAACGTGCGCACCGGCCCGCTGACCTGGCTCGCACGCGTCGCCCTGCAATCCGGACCGGTCCTGCTCATCGCCGCTGCCCTCTGCCTCGCCTGGGCGTTGAAGCTCGTCCGGCGACCGGACCCGCCCGCCGCGGCCGTTCCCTAGCGATACTGTTATATAAAGACGTTCTTCTGCCTATATATACACTCGCCGGTGTTATATAGCAGAATAGATTACTCCTGTGCTCCGGATGCCAGCAGCGTCCAACCCCGCCGTCGACCCGCACTCTCGCCATCGCACGCCACTCGATTCGCACCCTCCGTGGAACAAATCGCAGCCGGCCGCCTCCCAAAGGCCGTGATCTCCCGTGCCTCGCGGTTCGCGGTGGTTCTCCTCGCCACGCTCGGGGCGGGCACCCGTTTCGTCGCAGCGGAGGACGATCCACCGCTCCCGGAGCACAGCAGTTCCTCGCACCTCGCCGAGGCGATGGCGTCTGTGATGCCGAAGTATAATCCGCCCGCGAAGCCCGCCGCCGGCGAGCCGACCCTCGCCCCCGCACCCGAACCAGCGCCCACCGGAAGCGCCGCGTCCATCGTGCGGCTGCCCACATATATCGTGCGGGAGCGCCGCCCGCTTAGCCCGGACGACGTCACCACCGACGCCGGTCGCGAGAAGGCCTCCGTGCAAAAGTATTACGGCGGCGAGACCAGCCTCTTTCGGCTTCTCAACACGGTCACGATCTCCGGCCTGTGGTCGAAGATCCCCGTGCTCGGCCGGGCAACCTTCGTGCTCGCCCAATCCAAAGGCTTGGACGCCGGTCCGGCCGCCGCGTCCCAAGCGCTGGCTGCGAGCGCCGTCCGCGCGGAAAAGCAGGACAGAATCTCGACGCGCCTGAACGAGCTGAATGCGCTCGAGTCCACCCCGCCGCCGAGCGCGCCGCCGACGACATCGCCCGAGCCCAAACCGTAGGGCCCGAGTCTCGCGAAGTCCTGAGTATATATAGCGACAGTATATATCCTCGATTCGGCTCTGTCTTGCATGTTCCGGTGCAATCCGAAGCAGCTTGATTCCGTCCGTGGCAAAAAAATCGCCCGGTCACCCCATCCCGACCATCCCGACCGTCCCGGCCGGAATCGCACGATATACTGTTTTCCACCACTCGGGTTCGCTTCGCCTATCATTCTCGTGTGACGCCTCCACCGCGCTGACGACTCGCAACTGCCCTTCGTGCGGCAGCAATTTCAACTCGAGCCAGTCACCGCGTTCCGCCGGCGCCCCCGACCGGTGCGGATTAATCACCTCCATCGCGCCCCGAAACCCGATCTCGTCGAGACGGAAACGACAACTCCGCGCGATCTCTGTGGGATTGAATATATAGACAACAGCCCGCTCAGGAGTCGCCCAACGCGTCTGCAATAAAATGGGATCCAACGCGTCGACGGCACTGGACGTCGGAGCCGACGTATCGGTCGTCTTCGAGTGAGTTTCCGCCAACGCACTCCCGAGTCGCGGAAACTCACATTTGCCACCCGCGAGCGACAGCAGCCATTTCCAGAACTCCAGCCGCGGCGCGGACAACTCATCGAGCGCATCGCTCGTCATCGTCACCCCGCCCGTCAGTCCCGCGTAGGTTCCCAGCGAGCGCACCTCGATCTCCGTGAGGTGGTGAAAGCGATCGCGCAAAAGTATACAGTCCGGATCCGCCTGCCATAATATACCGTGCGCGAAATTCCGCGTCGCCTGGTCGCGCAACAGCGACTGCGCCGAATGGTTGCCCTCCCACTCCACACCGATGTCACGGCCAATTCGAATCCCGTCCACCAGCCCGACGGATGCCCACAGCGGACACCCGCAGCCCAGCCACGTCGCATCACCAATAGCCTCGCGGATCAGTACGGCCGCGCTGCGCCAGATCTCGATCCGACTGGACCCGGGACGATGCCAGACCGCCCGCTCCGGACCATACTCGCTGCCGAAATGCATGAAGTCGGTCTTGAAATACTCGCAGCCCCAGTCGCGCCGCCACGTCTCGAAAACCCGGCGTATATACTCCCGCGCCCCGGGGTGCGTCACGTCGAGTATATAGTATTCCTCGCTGCGCTTGTGCCAGCGAAACTCCGCATAGAATCGCATGTGCGCCAACGGGCCGCCGGTGTCGCGATCGCCGACGACCCAGTCCGGATGCTCTTGATATAGCCGGCTGCGGTTGCCCACCATGAACGGCGCAATCCAAAGCCCAGGGCGAAACCCAGCCGCACGGATCTCGTCCAGCACGGGTTTCATGCCGCGCGGAAACTGCGGTTTCACGTCCAGCCAATCGCCCATCTCCGGTGTGAACCCGTCGTCGATTTGAAAAACCTCCATCGGCAGCCGCTCCCGCGCCACGGTCGCGCGAACCCCGCGCAGCGTCTGCAATATATTCTCCTCCGTGATCGCCGCGTATAGATTATACCAGGAGCACCAGCCGCGAATCGCAGGCGCCGCCAGCCGCGGCGCGATCGGCGCACTCGCGGCAACCCACTCCGCCCAATCCTGCAGCGCCGCCTCCACGCCCGCGCCCACCTTCACGCCCAGCCGCTCGCTCGAGTATATATCGCCGGCGCCCGTCTTCTCGTCCCAGTGCGTCTCGATCGCCAGCCCGGCGCCCGACTCCGCGAAGGTGAACGTCTGCTGAAACCGATCGTGCCGATCAAACCCCACCACCACACAACCCGGCCCCTCGACCGGCAGCAGTTGCGTCACCGCATACCCCCGCACCAGCGGCTTCGCCGTCATCGCCGAACGCGGCACGAAATAACTTCCATCCCAGCTGAAATAGCCATTCCGCAACGCAGCGCGAAACGCCCCGACCCGATCAAAACTGAGCCCAAAACTTCTCACCAGCAGCGGACTCCCGGTGAACCTCAGACTATATTGCATCCAGCTGCGACTCGCGTCCGCGCGACACTCCAAACGGAACCGGATCCCGCCGGGCAGGTGAGTTTCATATACCGCGGCCGCTCCCGGAGAGTCGATGCCTACCCACGTCAGCTCGGGAAAACGCTTCCCGTCGACCATCGCATGCACCCGGCCAAGCTGAATGAGGCCCGCGTCGATATATATCTCGCCGCTGTCCGCGAGCGTGACGTTCATAATTTAATTTCAACGCCCGTCGCCGCCGATGCCTGCGCCGCGAGCACGAGGTCGAGCGAGCGCGCCCCTTCACGCATCGGCGTGCGCGTGGCCCGCTCCGTCTCGATCGCGTCCAGCAAATCGAGCAGCTGGTCCCGCCGAAAATCCTTGTTCGAATCGACCTCCGTCACCGGCGCCCCCGCCTGGTCCGTTATATAAAATGACGCCTGGTTCACGCTGCGGAAGTCCACCGTCATGCGCTGCGCAACGAGGCGATAATCATGGATCCATTTGCCGGGGATCGCCGCGTTCGTCGCGGAGATGACGCCAAGTCCGCCATTCGGAAACGTCAGCAGTGTCGTGCTCACATCTTCGATTGTATAGTCCGGCACATCGTGGTGAAAGAGATTCGCCTGCTTCGCAAACACCGCCGCGGGCTCACCGACTATATAGCGCATGAGGTCGAAAAGATGAATCGCCTGCTCCACGAGCTGCCCCCCCGATTTCTCCCGCCGCCGCCACCACGGAGCATGCAGCGCATTGCAGAAATAACGCGCAGTCATCAGCCCGACCGGCCCGGTGCGACCCTCTTCCTGGCACGCCCGCCAGCGCTCGACCGCCTCCCCGAAACGCAGCATAAAGCCGACCTGCGTCTTGATCTTCGCCCGCTCGACAACCTCGACCATCCGCCAGGCATCGGCCGAGGTCAGCGCGATCGGCTTCTCCATCAATATATGAATTCCATGATCGGCCGCACAGGATACTTCGTCCGTGTGCCCGGAAGGCGGCAGGCAGATGATAACGACGTTGAGGCCGCCGCGCGCAAACATCTCATGATGATCCGTGAACACCTGCGCCGTACTCGCAAATTTTTCGGCGAACGCGCGCGCCTTCCACTCGTTGCGATCACAAAACGCCACGAGCTCGACGCGCTCGGAAACAGTCAGGACGATTTGCGCATGACGCTGCGCGAAGTCCCCGCAGCCGAGCAGTCCCACTCGTAGCTTCACGTTTCCACCGCCGCGCCGGCGTCTCCAAATTCCAGCACTGCGTGCACGACCTCATTCGGCCGCTGGTCCAGCAGTTCATATAGCGCGGGCGCCGACGCGAACGCGGCGCGATGCGAGATCACCGGCCGCAGGTCGATCACGCCCTCCGCCTGCAATCGCACAGCCGCCTGCCAAAGTCGCGGCTTGTTCCACAGATAACTCCTCTCGGGGGCGACGCCGGAAATCTGCGAGCACACTATATTAATCCGGTTGTGGTGAAACTCGTCACCCAAATATAAACCCTTCGCCTCGCCCTGGAAAAACCCCATCGAAACCACGCGCGCCGAATATCCCGCAGAGCGGATCGCCTCGTGCAGCGCCGGCGCCGCGCCCGACACTTCTATACAGACCTCGGCGCCGCGCCCCTCGGTCAGTTCCTTGACCTGCTCCGCGATGCGACCGCCACCGGCATTAATCGTGACGTCCGCCCCGAGCCGCCGCGCGAGGGCCAGCCGGTTTTCGTGAAGGTCCACCGCAATCACCCGCGCTCCTGATTTTTTCGCCATGATCGCGACGATCTGTCCGAGCGCGCCGAGCCCGAATATAGCAACCGTATCACCGAGTCGCAGTGCGGCATCGTGGATCCCGTTCAACGCGATCGCGCCGAGATGGGAGAATATACCGAAAATCGGCTCCGCTCCGGCGGGCATCAGCCGCGGACGTATATACTCGAGGTTCGCGACGTGGTGCGTGCGATGCCCCCAGGTGCCGAACACCATCGTCCCGAGCGCGATTTCACCAGCCGCCGAGCCGCGCTCTACGACCTCGCCGACTTCTTCGTATCCGAGATTGGTCACGGGGTACGTAACGCTGCCCTGCGTGGCGGGAACGAACAGGCGCAACTTCTCGTCCCAACGCTTGTTGAGGTACGGATTTGTGCCGCGATAATATGTCATCTCCGTTCCCGCGCTGATGCCGGAAAATAGCGTGCGCAGCCGGACCTGGTCAGGCTGCAGCGTGAGTTCCGGCTCCTCGCGGAACGCGAGCGTACGGGGTGCGGTAAGGATGAGGCTCGAGCCCATATATAGATGACGGACCAGAATCGGCGGCGCGGACAGGGGTTGGGGTCACGGCCAAAGCGCCGCGAAATCCGTCGCGGAGCAAGGGACCAAAAACGTTTTTGTCAAGGCGTTTTGGAACCGCGGCTATGGCCGTGGGGCGCCCTGCTCAAGCGCCGCCGACCAACGGTCCGTCCGAACCACGCGGGACCAACACGACGGGCTCGAGGTAGTGAAAATTCTGCGGCGCCTCACCTTTCAACAAGCGCAGCAGCGTCTGGCCTATATGACGTCCATTCTCAAACACCTGATGTTCAATGGTGGTTAGCGGCGGATCGCTATATGCAGACGCATTGGAATTTCCGTAACCCATGACCGACACCTGGCTGCCGACTTTCAAGCCGCGCTCGCGACAAGCCGCGATGGCGCCCACCGCGATGGTATCGGTGGCGCAGACAAACGAGGTCGGCGGCTGCCGCCGTTCGAGAAGCGCCCGACAAAGATTATATCCACTTTTCTCCGACATGTCTCCCTGCACCATCAGCGCCTTGTCCGGCGCGATTCCCTTTTCGCCAAAAGCGCGCTCGTATCCCTGCTGCCGCAGACGTGCGAAGAAAAATTCCGCGGGGGCATTTAATAAAGCGATTCGCTGGTGCCCGAATTCAAACTGGCGGCGCGTTGCCAGGTAGAAAGCCTTCTCGTTGTCCGTGTCGACCCAGCTATAAGGTTTCGTCGTGTCACTGCGTCCATACGTGACAAACGGCACGTGATTTTTATGCGCCAGCGCGATGCGCGGATCCCGGATCCGCGTGCGGACGATCAGGATCGCATCCACCCAGCCGCCGCGGATGAAGTTTTCATATAGGCCCGCCTCCACCTCGGGATCCTGCCGGGCCTGCAACGTCGCGTGCAGATGGTACCCTTCCTTCTCCACCTCGAGCGCCACGCCTCCGAGCAGGCTCGAGTAGGTCGCGTCGAGGATTTGCCCCTCGGTGCTTGCCGCCGGCAGCACGACGCCAATGGCCGAGGTCTTGCCGGTCTTGAGCCGCCGCGCGCCGGGATTCGGGCGATAGCCCGTCTCCTTTACGCGCGCAAAAACCCGCTGCCTCGTCGCCTCGGACACGTCTTCATAGCCATTCAACGCCCGGGACACGGTGCCGACCGAAATTCCCAAATCTTTCGCTAGTGCGACAATCGACATAAACCAGGAAAAGCATTCGCCGTGCTCATGCGTGCCGGCGCTGTAATGATATATTCAAATCCGGAATCGATTTTGGCGGCGACTCCCGGAGAGCGCAAGCGGGAGTTGTGTTTGAATCGTGGGCCCAAATCTCCCCCACCCCTCGCGCATCCCGGATCCCGTCCAGAACGCGAACGGAGCGCCGTTTACGTACAACCTCATCCGTGGCGCCCGCGCTCATCTCCGGTCATCTTCCCACGCCCCAATCAGGCGCGAGCACGTTTCCGAAAACGTTTTCGTGGACCACCAATGTCGACCCGTTCCCGCCCTTGGAGTCGCGCAACCTCCCCGGGCGATATATACATGCCATATATCTCTTCTGCGCTGATCTTAATATCCTTCCTCGCCCGTCGGTTCCGTGCAATCCGACCCGGATCGATGCCATCCGTGGTAAAAAGATCTCTCGGTCACCCTCTCGCGCGACTCGCCTGCGCTAACCTTATATACTCCTTTTCATTGTCCGCCTGTTTGTTCGGTGCAACCCGGTCAGTTTGATGCGATCCGTGGTAAAAAAAACCGCCCGTTCACCCGGTGCCGTCGATCGCCTCCAAATCCATTCGACCTCCCTCGAGTTCTTCGACCCTAATGACGCCATGAACCCCACGCGCCTGCTCTCGACCGCTAGTATATTAGCCCTGCTCGTCGGTTGCGGGAAGACACCAGACTCCACCGCACCCGCCGCCGCCCGCCGCGCCCGCCAAAATCGTTCTCGGCTACCTCGTGAAGCAACCCGAGGAGCCATGGTTCCAATATGAAGAGCGCGGCGCGGCGAAGGCCGCCACCCAGGACGGATTCTCCCTCGTCGCGCAAGGCGTGCCCGATGGCGAAAAGGTCGTCGCCATGATCGACAACCTCGCCGTCGGCGGCGCTCAAGGTTTTGTCATCTGCACTCCCGACGTCCGCCTCGGCCCGGCCATCATGGCCCGCGCCAAATCGCACGGACTCAAAGTCATCGCGGTCGACGACCAATTCGTGCGCGACGGCAAATTCATGCTCGATGTGCCGTATGTCGGAATGTCCGCGAGCCGCATCGGCACTCGCCAGGGCGAGGCCCTCGACGCCGAAATGAAAAAACGCAACTGGCCCGCCGCCGACACCGCCGTGTGTGCGATCACCTTCGAGGAACTCGACACCGCCCGCGAACGCACCGACAGCTCGATCGCAGCGCTCAAGAAGGCGGGCTTCCCCACAGACCACATCTATAAAGCGGCGCAAAAAACCACCGATATTCCCGGCAGCTTCGATGCGGCGAGCGTTCTCCTCACGCAACATCCCGAGGTGAAACACTGGCTCATCCTCGGCATGAACGACAGCGCCGTCCTCGGCGCCGTCCGCGCCGTCGAGCAACGCGGGTTCACCGCTGATACCGCGATTGGCATCGGCATCAACGGCACCGATTGCATCGACGAGCTCCGCAAGGCCCGACCCACGCCATTCTTCGGCTCGATGCTCGTCTCCGCGCCCAAGGAGGGATTCACCGCAACCGAGCTCTTATATCATTGGGTCAAAGATGGGACCACCCCACCCCTCGACACGCGCACCGAAGGCATCCTCATCACCCGCGAAAACTTCGAGCCGGTCCTCCGTAAGGAAGGCATCATCCAGTAACACGAATCGAACTCCCGCGCTCCACGGCGCTGGGCTTCGAGTATATAGTGCCTAGTATAGTCCGGTCGTGTAATCTTCCGAGGATTGACGCAATCCGTGGTAAGAAAAAACGTCCGCATACTCACCGCGTTCGCCTCGCCTCGAGCCCATCGAACACCTTGGATACTATATCTCCCTATATGATCCAGCTCGAAGTCTGCTCGGGTCATCTTCCGAGGATTGATGCCATCCGTGGAAAAAAAAGGATCCGTATACTCACGGCGTCCACATCGCCTCCCGACCAACCAATATAAACCAGCGATGGCGTTTCTGGAATTTCAAGGCATCACGAAGCGTTACCCCGGCGTCGCCGCGCTGGCCGGGATCAGCTTCGGCGCGCGCGCCGGGTCTGTCCACGCCCTCATGGGCGAAAACGGCGCAGGCAAATCCACCCTGCTGAAAATCCTGAGCGGCGCCGAGAACCCGACATCCGGCACCGTCCAGATCGACGGACACCCGCACGTCTTCACGTCGACGCCCGAGGCCATCCGCGCCGGGGTCGCCGTCATATATCAAGAGCTCCACCTCGTCCCGGAGATGACTGTCGCGGAGAATATATATCTCGGCCACCTGCCCGCCCGCGGCGGCTGGATCTCCCGCGCTCAACTTCGAGCCGAGGCCGCCGCCCACCTGCGCCGTCTCGGCGAGGACATCGATCCCGATACCAAAATATCCCAACTCGCCATCGCGCAACGGCAAATGGTCGAGATCGCCAAGGCCCTCAGTCGCGGCGCACGCGTCATCGCGTTCGACGAACCGACCAGCAGCCTCTCGGCCCGCGAGATCGACCGGCTGTTCGCCGTCATCCGCGACCTGCGCCAGGAGGGCTGCGTCGTCCTGTACGTCACCCATCGCATGGAGGAGGTTTTCCAGCTCTGCGACGCGTGCACCGTCCTGCGCGATGGCACACGCGTTGTCACCCACGACTCGCTCACCGGCCTCGAACCCGGCGCGCTCGTGCGCGCGATGGTCGGCCGCGACATCGCAGACGTCTTTGGATATAGCAAACGTCCGCACGGCACGACCCTCCTCGAAGTCGACTCGGTCACGGGTCCCGGCCTCACCACGCCAGTGTCCCTCAGCGTCGCCGCCGGCGAAATCCTCGGACTTTTTGGCCTCGTCGGCGCGGGTCGCACCGAGTTGCTCAAGATACTTTTCGGCGCCGTGCCGCGGACCGCTGGCAATATCCGCGTGAACGGCGTTCCCCTCGACGCGCATTCCCCGCGCGAGGCGATCGACGCCGGCTTAGTATATTGCACGGAGGATCGGAAACAGGAAGGCATCATCCCAATTCTCTCGATCCTCGAAAATACCAACCTCACCGCGCGACCCGACCACACGCGCCTCGGGGGCTTTATCAACGAACACTGGGAGTATACTAACGCGCGACACCAGATCGAATCGCTCAACGTCCGCACCCCCGGTGTGCAGCAGCTCATCAAGCACCTGTCCGGCGGGAACCAGCAGAAGGTGATCCTCGGACGCTTCCTCTCGCTGCCGATCCAGGTGCTGCTGCTCGACGAGCCGACGCGCGGGATCGACATCGGTTCCAAGAGCGAGATATATCAAATCATCTTCCGGCTCGCACGCGAAGGGACCGCGATCGTGATCGTTTCGAGCGACCTTCCGGAAGTGCTCGGGCTGGCCGACCGCGTGGGCGTGATGCGCCAGGGCGCACTCGCCGGAATTTTCCCGCGGGCCGAAGCCACGCCCGAGTTGATCCTCGCTCGGGCGCTGCCCGTCGAAAAGCTTATATACAACCCGTGAACGCTCCCGCCACCAAAACGAAATATAGTCCCCGGTGGTCCAGCGCGATCGACCGCGCCGGCATGCTGCTCGTGCTGGCCGTGCTCATCGTGGGCTGCTGTCTCGGCGTGCGGAATTTTGCGACGTCGGAAAACGTGATGAATCTGCTTTTGCAGGTTTCCACGGTGGGGATCGTGGCAACGACGATGCTCTTCTGCCTCGCCTCCGGAAATTTCGATCTCTCCGTGGGAACGTTGATCCCCGCCGGCGGCGTACTCTGCGCGTTGCTCCTGCGAAATGGACACGGCCTCGCGATCTCGATCCTCGCCGCGCTCGCGTTCGGAGCGTTGGTCGGGGCGGTGAATGGCGTGGTGGTCGCGCGCTTCAAAATCAACGCGCTGATCACGACGCTTTCGACGATGATGATGGTGCGAGGCGTGGCCTTTATATTCGCCGACGGGAAATCGATCGGCATCTCGAACGACGCGATGCTCGACCTCGCAAACCTGGCGTTCCCGGTCATTCGGAGCCGCTCCGGGGCGATCCTGTTTCAAATCACATTGCCCGTTTGGACGTGTCTCTTTCTATTCGCGTTCTTCGGGGTAATTTTGCGGCGCACGGTATTCGGCCGCAATACACTCGCGATCGGCGGCAACGAGGAGGCTGCGCGGCTGGCGGGCATCCAGGTTTCAGCGACGAAGATTATTATATTCGTGATGCAGGGGATCGTCGCCGCGTTGGCCGGGGTGTTGTTGGCCGCGCGGCTGGGCATCGGAGATCCGAAGACGGCGCAGGGGATTGAGCTGTCGATCATCTCAGCGTGCGTGTTGGGAGGGGTTTCTCTGAGCGGAGGCATCGGCCGGATGAGTTACGTCGTGGCCGGTGTGTTCATCATGGGAATCGTGGAGAACGCGATGAATCTCCTAAATATAGATTCATTTTATCAGTATGTGGTGCGGGGGGCGATTTTGTTGGGTGCGGTGATGTTGGACCGAGCGAAGCAGTCGCGGTAGATCAACCGCGATTCGGTCCCCATATTCCAAACCGAGAAGCCATATACTCCCGTATATATCACGGCTCAGCGGCCTCCGTCCTTGAGCGTTACGCGTAAACGTTTCCGACAGAACGCGCCCTCGCCTGTCGCATATATACTACATCACCCAGCGCGCCACCCCGCAGCGCCTCCGTTCCGTTCCGTCTCCGTTCCGTTCCGTCTCTGCTCCGCTCCGATTCCATTTGCCGCTGCCAGCCGCGCCTGCTTTCCAAAGCTCATGCGTTCCCCTCGCAACCGCCCCACCTCGATGCGACTATTATCAGTCGCGTTTCTTCTCCTCACTGGCGTCCCTTCCGCTCGACTCACCGCCGCGACGCCCAGCGCGACACCGCCCGCCCCCACAACCGCACACCCGGCCCGGATTCCAGTCATCTTCGACACCGACATCGGCACCGACCTGGATGATACCTGGGCGCTCGCGCAACTGCTGCGCTCGCCCGAACTCGACGTTAAGCTCGTGCTCACCGCGACCGGCGACACCAAATATAGAGCGCTCATCGCCGCGAAGTTTCTCGCCGCCGCCGGACGCTCCGACATCCCCGTCGGCATCGGCGTGCCCGCCACCCAACGCGCGTCCGACTATAATCAGGAGCCTTGGGTCCGAGATTACCAACTGAAAGATTACCCAGGCGAAATCGTCGAGGACGGCGTCGGGCGGCTGATTCATATAGTCGACGCCTCCCCAGGGCCCGTGACCATTATCGCCGTCGCACCCACGCCAAATCTCGCCGCAGCGTTGCAGCGCGATCCGCAACTCGCCGGCCGCTGCCGCCTCGTCGCGATGTCCGGCAGTTTCGCCGTGGGTTACGACGGCGCCACCCATCCCGCCGCGGAAACCAACGTCCGCGCCGCCGTCGGGCCGGCCCGCGCCACCTTCGCCGCCCCGTGGCTCGATATATTAATGACGCCCCTCGACACCTGCGGCTCCGTCGTCCTCGGCGGTGAGTTATATCATCGCGTGTGGAGCGCGACCAGCGATCCTACGCTGCGTTCCGTCATCGAAAACTACTGTATATTCTCACAGCGCGTGAAGTGGCTGAAATGCGATTACTTCGCAACCCGTTCGACGGTGCTCTTCGACTGTGTTGCAGTATATCTCGCCTATAACGAAAGCCTCGTGAAGACCGAGAACGTGAGCTTTCGCATCACCGAGGACGGACATACCGTTGTGGACCCCGCCGGCCCGTACCACGCCAGGGTGGCACTGCACTGGAAGGACGAGCCCGCTTTCGTGGAACACCTCGCCGCGCGTTTGCTAAATCAAAAGAGTCCGTTCGCCGCGCCGTAGCCGCCCGCTTTCGAGGCGAGGCGCGACGCCGCATATATACCGTTCAAAATCCGGCGACCGGCTTTACTATATAGTCGATTCGTTGCTTCGGTAAATCCGGGTCAGTGTTCCGCCCTCGGTCGCGGCCACAATCTTCCTCGCATTTGCCGCCAGTGCGGCGTAACTCGGTTCAATTCCATGGCGACTCATTTCAGTGACGTTGAGGTGATGGATATACGATTTCCGACGTCGCGTTCGCTCGACGGCTCGGACGCGATGAACCCCGACCCGGACTATTCCGCGGTTTATGTCATTATACATACGGACCGCGTCGACACGCTTCGCGGTCACGGGCTGACGTTCACGATTGGTCGTGGCAACGAGATCGTCGTCGCGGCCGTGCACGCGCTGCTGCCCCTCTTGCGGGGTCGCACGCTCGAGGAATTCATTGCGGCACCGGCACAGTTCTGGCGGCACCTGACGGGCGACAGTCAGTTGCGCTGGATCGGCCCGGAGAAAGGCGCGATCCATCTCGCCACGGCTGCCGTCGTCAACGCGCTCTGGGACCTCTATGCGAAGCACGCCGGCCTGCCGCTGTGGCGCCTCCTCTGCGGGCTGACCCCGGAGGAGCAGGTCGCCTGTATAGATTTCCGATATATCACCGATGCCCTCACGCCCGCCGAAGCGCTCGAGTTGCTCCGGGCGCAGGCGCCAACGCGCGCCCGGCGCATTGCCGAGTTGGAGCGCGACGGCTATCCGGCCTATACCACGTCGGCCGGCTGGCTGGGTTATTCGGACGACAAGATCATCCGGCTCTGTCGTGAAGGCATCGCGGCGGGCTGGAACCATTTCAAAATTAAAGTCGGCGCGGACCACGCGGATGATCTGCGCCGGGCCGCACTCGTGCGACGCGAGATCGGTCCGGACCGCAAGCTGATGATGGACGCGAACCAGCGCTGGGACGTCGGCGAGGCGATCGAAAAAATGCGAGACCTCGCGCAATATAGTCCGTGGTGGATTGAGGAACCGACGTCGCCCGACGATATATTGGGTCACGCGGCGATCGCGGCCGCGCTGGCGCCGCTGGGGATCGGCGTGGCGACGGGCGAGCACGGAATGAATCGCGTGCTCTTCAAGCAGCTGTTGCAGGCGCGCGCGATCGCGTTTTGCCAAATCGACAGTTGTCGCCTGGGTGGGGTGAACGAGGTGCTGGCGGTATATCTCATGGCGGCGAAGTTCGGCGTACCGGTCTGCCCGCATGCCGGCGGCGTGGGCCTGTGCGAGTATGTGCAGCACCTGCAAATGTGGGACTATGTATGCGCGAGCGGCACGATGGAAAATCGCTTAGTGGAATATGTGGACCACCTCCACGAGCATTTCCTGGATCCGTGTGTGATCCAAAACGGCCGGTACCAAACCCCGCGCCAACCCGGCTATAGCATCGAGATGCACCCGGGAACGCTCCGCGACTATATATACCCGACCGGAAGCGTGTGGCGCGACGCGGACCCCGCGAAGAACCGCTGAGCGCCCCGCCATATATTAGATCAGCGCCCATCAGCCGGCACGAGCAGCCGGGCCGGTTTATATAAACGACGGATCCGTGGAAAAAAGAGGGCGGAAAACGTCCAGTGCAACAGGCGCCGAAGACACCAATGGTCTTCGTAGATACTCGCGAATCCAGCCACCCGAGCGTCGCAGGGCGATGCCTATATGTTTAAGCGTTTAGCGTTCCAGAGATCGCTTCCGATCCGGTTCCGTGCGAAATCTTCCGTGGCTTGATGAAATCCGTGGTAAAAAACAGGACCGAGTACCTCGAGTCCAGCAAGCCGCATGTATACCGATGATCACCCTATATACTCGCGAAGCGAGCCCTCCCGCGCGCCGCAGGGCGCTGACTATATACTTAAGCGTTAAGCGTTCCAGAGGTCGCTTCCGATCCGGTTCCGTGCGAAATCTTCCGTGGCTTGTGAAATCTGTGGTAAAAAACAGGCCCGAGCACCTCGAGTCCAGCAAGCCCCCTATATACCCTATATACTCGCGAAGCGAGCCCTCCCGCGCGCCGCAGGGCGCAGACTATATACTTAAGCGTTAAGCGTTAAAAGTTAAGCGTTAAGCGTTTCCGAGTTCGATTCGGCTTCCGTTTCCGAGTCCGCTTCCGACTCCGACTCCGCTCCCGCTCCCGCTCACGCTCACCCTCCTGCTCCGCCTCCCGCTCACGGTGACGGTCCTCCGCCAGACGGCGCTCGCCTCCAAAAGCCGACGCGTCGTCCGTCTTCGTTGTCGAACGTGAGGATATCACACCAGATATACTCCGGCGCCAGCTCGCGGTTGAGCTTCCCCCACACCGGAGGCGAATCGCCCGGACGATAGAACAATATATAGTCGACTCCTTGCCCCGCCAGCCACGCTCCCGCCCCGGCGCGCTCCCCTTCATACAGCTGCAGCAGCTCATCATGGCGACGCCGCACGTCCTCCCGATTGTTTCGCCACAGCAGCTCGTGCCCGAACCAGCCCAGCCACATCCGGTGCCCCGCAAACAACGGCAACACCGCACTGTCCGTGAAGCCTCCAGCCGCCTCCGGACGCTCCACCACCACTCCCGGCTTCTCGAGCTTCAGCCGGCTCAGCAAAAGCCGCGGAAACTCGTTCTGCGTCAGATAAGCCGTGCCGTCGATCCGCCCCACCGAAGTTGGGATCCGATTCCAAAAAGGCGTCCACAGCTCCAGGCAATAAAAGCAGGGATATAGACAAAAGAATATACCCGTATAGCGCACCCACCGGCGCCGCGAGTCATCCAGCACGATCGGCGCCAGGGTCATCAACGCACCCGTCGTGACCCACGGCCACCACTTCAGCGTCGTATTAAAACGCGCATATTGGCCTGTATATTCATCCGTCACGTAGAAGAATTCCGTGAGCAGCAGGAACGCCAGCCAGAACAACGCCAGCCGTGGCCCCCGGGTCGTCCGCGAGAAAAAGCCCAGCACAATCAGCACGATCGTCGGCAGCATCATCAGCACAAACAACCACGGCGGCGAATGCGCGTCCCAAGGCACCAACCGCAGCGACGTCTTATATCCCGCCGCCGAGGCAGTGAACGCCGACAGATACACCCACGCGAGCAGCCACACGCCAGCGGCGCCGCCGATAACGGCCGGGACCAGCGAGCGCCACGAGCGCCAGAAATACAGCGTCCACGCGATGACCGCGAGCGCCTGCAGCGGGAGCACCCACGAATTGGCCAGCACGACCCACGTCACGGACCCGCCGACGATACAAGCGTAACGAGACCGCCGCGTGCGCTCCCACAGGAGCATCGCCATACCCGAAATGCCCATGATATAGTAACCGGACAGGGGGGCATGATAATCACCAAGAAAAATGGAATACGCGAACGGCTCGCCGGGCAGCTCCATCTTGTGCGGCCGGCCCTCCGGATCGCGCACGAAATACTTGTCGTTATATGCCCTGAGGATCGGCCCAAGTGGCGGCTTGTCCATCTGCGCACTCCCAATAAAGCGCCACGGCACCGTCGGCTGCACGTTCTTATCCGTCAGATGCACCAGCAGCGTCAGGCCCGTGCCACCCAGCACGAACCCCGCGATCAGCAGCAGACTCACGCTGAGCCGGCGCGTCGCCAGGAACACCGCTCCGGAGAATGCCGTCCCCGCCATCGAAATCAGAAAACAAAACGCGAGATTATAGGTCGTTCCCGGCGACAGCAGCAGCAGCCGCCCCAGCAGCGAAGCCGCATAATGCTGGAGGCTGTAATATTGCGTCGAGGGATACGGCGCAAACCACGCGTCCGTGACCGGCAGCGTCGTGCCCGACATATAACTCACGATATATGAAAGGTCCGCGATCTTCTCCGAAAACCCGTCAATATCCGGATGATTGAGACGCCACAGCAGCGCATAGAGGAAAATCGCGGTCGCGATGCCGAAGCAGACGCGCAAATTCCGCGGGGCAAACTCCGCGCGCCACGCCCGCACGAGCGGCTTCCAGCGACCGCCGCCAAACTCGGGCTCCCAAGTGCCAACACTGAGATATATCAAAAGCACAGACACCGCCGTGCCGAGGATCGCGAGTCCCGAAAGCGAAGGACCGAGGCCGTGGTGGGTCTCGATCGCGTAGACCGCCGTCGTGAAAAGCAGCGGGGACGCCGCGAGCGCGAACCAACGGTTGCGCCAATAGAGACCCGCCGCGAGCGTCAGCCCCCAGAGGTTCACGGCCAGCAATGCGAGGGTGAAGCCGAGCCCGAGATATTGC
The DNA here is from genome assembly GCA_963800005.1 of uncultured Verrucomicrobiae bacterium. Taxonomy (GTDB): domain Bacteria; phylum Verrucomicrobiota; class Verrucomicrobiia; order Opitutales; family Opitutaceae; genus CAWCZH01. The sequence continues at coordinate 670,891 of CAWCZH010000005.1, read as the reverse complement.
ATTATATAAAAGGATGCACGGGGCTGAAGCCCGACGCGAGGGAGTGAAGATGGCGGCGCGAAATCATATAAGCCGTCACGGGGCGGATGCCCGCCGGCGCCAGAATCCGACCCGGTTGCCACTCTCGGGGTACGTGAGGATGTCGGTCCACATATATTGCGGCTGGACGCGGCTGTTCAATTTTGCCCAGAGCTCGGGCGTGTCGCCCGGCCGGTACCAAAGTATATAGTCGATCCCCTGCCCCAGCAGCCACATGCCGGAATCCGCCATGTCTCCATTATAGAATTGCGTGAGCTGGTCATGGCGATGACGGATGTCCTGGGAGTAGCCATGCCAGAGCAGCTCGTGACCGAACCAGCCGAGCCACATCCGTTGCCGTGCGAAGAGCGGAAGCACCGCCGCGTTGACGAACCCGCCCTTCTCTTCCGGCCGCTCGATGACGACGCCGGGCTTTTCCAGCGTGAGGCGTCCGAGCAGCAGACGGGGAAACTCGTCGTGGATCAGAAAATTCGTCCCGTCGATCTGGCCGATCGCACCGTCCGTTCGGTGCAGCTGTTCGCGGAAGGGCCGCCATAGATCGAAAACGAAAAAGCACGGATATATACAGAACAACATTCCGACGACCCGCACCCAGCGCCGGCGCGGCTGGTCGAGCACCACGGGCCCGAGGGTCATCAGCGTGCCCGCCGTGACCCACGGCCACCATTTCAACGTCGTATTGAACCGCTCGAACATCCCCGAGTATACATCCTTCACATAGAAGAACTCGGTGAACAGGAGGAGCCCGAGCCAGAAAACGCCGAGCCACCGGCCGCGCCGCTCACCCGATCCGAGCCCCAGCACGATCAACGCGATCGTCGGCAGCATGAACAACAGGAACAGCAACGGCGGTGTATGAAGCGCCCACGGCACGAGCTTCAGCGAAACATTATACCCCGTCGCCGCGCCGATGAATTGCGCGAGATACACCCACGTCGCGAGCCACACGAGCGCCGCTCCGAGCGCGAGCGCGGGCAGCAATCGGCCGGCCTCGCGACGGCGCGCAATCAACCACGCCACGATGCCCAGACCCTGTAGCGGCAGCACCCACGTATTGGATACGAGCGTCCACGTCAGCGTCCCGCCCACGATCATTGCATACCGGCGCAGACCGCTGCGTTCCCAGAGCAGCATGCCCAGCGCCGCGATACCCATGAGATAATACCCGGAGAACGGCGGATGAAAGTCGCCGAGGTAAAGTATATAGGAAAAAATCTCGCCGGGCAGTTCAAGATGACGATCCGCGTTGGCGAGGTCCTTCATCTCATGCGCGAAGAAATCGTCCTGGTATTTTTTCAGCCAGGGTCCGAGCGGCGCCCGATCCATTTTCGCCGCGCCGATAAAGCGCATATTGCTCCAGGGAAGAACGTCCCGTGTGGTCAGATGCGTGACGATCGTGACCCCAGAGCCGCCAATAAGAAACGTGAGGAGCACCAGCACGCGAACCCACGTGCGGCGCGCCGAGAGAAACACCGCGCCGGCAAACGCGGAGCCGCAGAGCGCGACGAGGACGCAATATCCGATGTTATAGGTCGCGCCGGGCGACAGCAGGAACAGCCGGCCGAGCAGCGCCGCTCCGTAATATTGGAAGCTATAATACTGGGTCGACGGAAACGGGTAATACCACGCGTCGGGCACCGGGATGGTTGCGCCGGTGAGGTAGCTGCAGATATATGAAAGGTCGGCGATTTTCTCGGAGCTGGCGTCGATGTCCGGCGAGATGAATCGCCAGGCGAACGCGTAGAGAAAAATTCCAGCGAACACCGCCGCCGGCGCGCGGAGGGAGCGCGGCGAAAACTCGAGGCGCCATTCCCGGAGCAGCTCGGCGCGCCTGGATCCGGGGGCGAAAGGGATCCACGGACCGAGGCTGAACGCGATCATGCCGAGCGAGAGGACGGTGGACAGGAACCCGAGCAGCGCGAGGGAGCGGCCGAGTCCGTGCTGGCATTCGATGGCGTAGACGAGGGTGATCCCGATGATCGGACCCGCGACCAGGGCGAACCAGCGATTCCGCCAATAGAGTCCCGCGGCCAACATGACGCCCCAGAGATTCACCGCCACCAGCGCCAAGGAAAAGGCCAAGCCCAATTTTTGCATTCGCGGAGGTTAGAGGGAGATACCGGAGCCTAGGGAGAACGCGAAGCCCCTGCAAGAATTGTCGTCGCCGGCAGCGTCGCTGCGGCAGACGGCGAGATGAGGGGGACGACGAGCGGCCGACTCGCTCGTGAAGCGGAAGCGAAGCCGCGCGGGCGGCGACCGAAGCGGGCGCGCAAGGATCGAGCCGAGTCGAGCCCAAGCAACGGCGCCGCCGAGATCGAGAGCGAACGACATTGATCTCGCGCGCGATCGAGTGCGAGAGCACCAGGAAACGTTTAACTCTCAACGCGCAACATTTACCGCTGAAGTATATAGAGCGCTGCCGCGCCCCGATTGGTTCGGCGACCAAGACTTAACAGAAAACATCGAGATTTATATATCCACGGCAGATTTTTATATATCCAAAGCCAGTGTCATATTCGACCTCCGGCACCCAAAAGTTAAACCGTTCCGACTATCCGATTGCGTCCCGTATTTTCCTCTCCATCTCGCGCGCGCCCCGATCCGCCATCATCACATCGTACTCTATATACTCGCAGTCCGGCACTGCCTGTTCTCCCGTCCGGACTTAAACGTTGAGCGTTGGCGTGAAGCGTTTAGCGTCCTCCGGATCCGATTCCGGGTCCGACCGCCGCGGCGCTCCCAATACCCATGCTATATACAATCAACGACGTGCTCCATCACTTGAGAGTTACTTGTCAAAAGTTTTAAGCGTTCCGGTCCGAGGTTTTCCCAAGCAATGCATCCTTTCGAGCACGCGCTGATCCTGATCCTGCTGATCGCGTTCCTGAGCGTCGTGGGCCGGTGGCTGCCGTGGCCGCAGCTCATCACGTATATACTCGGCGGTTTCGCCGCCGCACTCGTGCCCGGGTTCCCGCGCATGGGACTCGATCCGGATTTTTTCTTCCTTTGCTTCCTGCCTCCCCTGCTGTTCGTCGACGGCTGGCTCATGCCACTGCGAGAATTCCTCCGCGCCAAACGCCCAATCTTCCTACTGGCCTTCGGCCTCGTCGTCACCACCACCGTCGTCATCGGATTCCTCGCGCACGCCCTCGTGCCCGGCCTGCCCCTCGCGATGGGCTTCGCCCTCGGCGCCATCATCTCCCCCACCGACGCCGTCGCCGTCAACGCGATCACCGAACGGCTGCGCGTTCCCGCGCGACTCGTCACGATCCTCAACGGCGAAAGCCTGATGAACGACGCCACCGGCCTCGTCGCGTTTCGCTTCGCCCTCGGCGCCCTCGTCGTCGGCGGATTCTCCGTCACCCAGGTCGCCCTCGACTTCGCCGCAATCGCCCTCGGCGGCGGCGCCATCGGATTCGCCGTTTCATATATCATCGGCCGTGTGCAGGACCTCGTTCGCCACGTGGGCGCGAATGATCATCGCCTCGCGACAACGTTCTCCTTGATGACGCCCTTCGCCGCCTACCTGGCCGCCGAGGCCGCACACGTTTCCGGTGTGCTCGCCGTTGTCGTCGCCGGTCTCTATGCAGGCTGGCGCGACCCGATGCGGTCTGACCCGGAGGCTCGACAATCAGCCTATGCCGTGTGGCAACTCGTTATATACTGGCTGAACGGCGTCGCGTTTGTGATCCTCGGCCTGCAGATCCCGTCGCTCCTCAGCGCCGTCAACGGACACTATACAACGGGGCAACTCATCGGCTTCCCGCTCGCGATCTCAGGCGCAGCCATTCTCGTTCGCTTCCTCTGGGTTTTTCCCGGGACCTATCTGCCGCTGCTGGTTCCGAGCATCCGCCGCAGCGAGCGCGTCGCGCCGGTCGTCAACGTCATCGTCGCCGGCTGGGCCGGCATGCGTGGTACGGTGACACTCGCAGCCGCGCTCTCGATCCCGCTCGCGTTGCCCAACGGCGAGCCGTTTCCCGGGCGCGACATCGTGATCTTTTTGGCGTTCGGCGTGATCGCGGTAACGCTCCTCTTGCAAGGCACCACGCTCGAGTGGCTCATCCACCGACTGCGGCTGCAGGACGACACGGACCGTCCGAAGGAAGAGCGTCTCGCGCGCACGACGGCGGTGGAGGCGGGGCTGCAGGCGTTGCGGGCGATGGAGGCGGAGGCCACGACGCCAGACCACGCAGCGGCGCTCGGGCGCGTCATTGCGGAATATGAAAGCCGCGTCGCCGCATTAACCGCCCAGGGCGAAACCCGTGCGAGTGCGCGCCGGCGTCGCCGGGCCGAACATAAATATCGCTCCATCGCGCTGCAGGCGGAACGCGCGGCGATCGACGATCTGTGGCGTCGCGATGAAATCGCCGACGAGGTCCACCACCCTCTGCAGGTTCTGCTCGACCACGAGGAGTCGATGCTCAAAGCCATCACAATCCCCGTCGAGGACTGAGCGCGGTATATGGTGCCGGCAGTTCGCCTGATATATACCGTCTGGACACCGGCATCTATACACGGCGCTGATCGCCCGGCCTGCGTCTGCATCGATACACCAGGCCAGCGTCGTGCCGCGCCATTCATATTTCTATATATAATTCCAAGTGTTCCGTTGAGGGTTGATAAATCGTGGCGCGCGGAACGCGTCGGCGTGACGCAGCTGTCGGTGCGAGGCAGATATTATAAAGCGTGGTTCGGCGGCCGGGTGCACTCCCAGTGCCGGTTGCCATCGATATTGAAAACACGTCGCACTCGCGAAATCCGTTGCTCGGCGAGCCTCGCTCGTCTTGGTGTAGCGGATGCCGTCAACCGCTGATCCAGCGCCCGGCGCGAGCGTTGTCCCCGCGGCGGGCTGCGAGGCCCGCGCATTGAGCAAGCGTTTCGGCGGCACCCGCGCGGTCGATGGCTTGGATCTGCGGGTACCGGCCGGGATGCTTTATGCGTTTCTCGGCCCCAATGGCGCAGGAAAAACGACGAGTCTCCGCATGCTGGCCGGTCTGTTGAAACCAGATGCGGGCGACGTCCTCATCCAGGGCGTTTCCCTCTTGGAACACCCCGTTGAGGCGAAGCGCCCGCTCGCCTATATACCCGATGACCCGGTGCTCTATGGCAAACTCCGCCCGCTGGAACATCTGGAATTCGTCGCGGCGCTCTGGAGGCTGCCGGCGGCGAAAAGCCAGCCGCGGGCCGAGGAATTATTGCACACCCTCGGACTCTGGGAAAAACGGGGCGAGTATATAGAGAGCTTCTCGCGCGGGATGAAGCAGAAGCTGGCGCTGGCCGCCGCCCTGGTTCACGAGCCGAGCGTTCTCCTGCTGGACGAACCCCTGACGGGGCTGGACGCGGCCGCGGCCCGCCTCGTGAAGGATTTGTTGAACGATCTGGTCGTTCGGGGGGCAACCGTTATCCTCACCACACATATCCTCGAAGTGGCCGAGCGGATGGCCGAGCGCATCGGAATTATACACGCCGGAAAACTCAAGGTGGAGGGATCGCTGGAGGAACTGCGCGCCTACGCAGACAAGGCGGACGGCACGCTCGAGGACGTTTTTCTGCGCGTCACCGGCGACACGCCGGAACGCACGGAGTTGCTGTGAAATCATTCGCACACGGGGCGGGGTTGATCCTCCGCAACGACCTCCGACTGCGCTGGCGCGATCTGCTCAGCGGACGGTGGAAGGGGTTTCTGAGTGTCGCCTTGCTTGTGGTGTTTCTCATCGCGGCCCATGCGGTGGCGGTTCCAGTAATATACTTTCTGCCGAGAGCTTCGCTGATGATAGAGACAATCATCTGGATGATTTTGGGATCTCTCATGCTCGGCACGGCAATGAACCAGACGATCGTCGTGCTCTTCGAGCGGTCGGATTTCGACCTTTTGCTCGCGTCGCCGATCCCGGCGCGCTCAGTCCTCCTCGCCCGGATTGCCACGGTCGTGACCATCGCCGCGCTCGAGGTCGCGTTCTTTCTGCTGCCATTGCTCAATGGTGCGATCGTCGGGTGGTCCCGTGGATATATTACCGGCTATATAGTCTGGGTCGTGCTCGCCTGCATTGTGGCCTCCGCGAGCATGTGGTTCGCGCTGCTGCTCGTGCGCTGGCTTGGACCGCGCCGCGCGCGGACGTGGACGCAGGTGGCGGCGGCTGTTTTCGGAGCGGCGTTTTATCTGGCGTTCCGCGCGCAAACGTTAACGGGCCCCCGCGGGGCAGCCGTCCTCGGATCGTTTCGGGGCGTGCTCGCCTCGGCTCCAGTTGAGGTCATCGCGCGGGCGGCGCGCGGCGACGCACGGGCGCTCGCACCGCTTCTCGTCGTGGCTATCGTTTTTGTCGGAATCACCGTACGGCTGCTCGCGCGACAGTTCATCCGCGGGGCGCAAGAGGGAAACGCGATCACGCCGAAGGGGAGCCGGCGCGGGCCGCGCTCTTATATATTCCGTGACGGACTCCTGCGCGTGACCTACTATAAAGACCTTCGCTTGATCATGCGCGAGCCCCTGCTGCTGACGCAGGTGCTGCCCGTCGTACTATATATAGGTCCCGTATTTTTTCCGTTTGCCCGGCGGGGTCTGGCGCCACTGCTGGCGCCGATCGCGCTGGTTCTAGCCGTGCAGCTCTCGGGAGTGCTGACTCTGGTTTCCGCAGCGGGCGAGGAATGCTGGGATTTAATCCAGATGAGCCCGACGAACGAAATCCAGCTTCGCTGGGCGAAGCTCCTCGCGGGAGTGTCCGTCCCGTTACTCGTCGCGACTCTTATATGCTGCGCGGTGGCGTTGCTGGGACACCCCGTGATCGCGTTCCTTGCGCTCGCCTTTTCCGTATTGTGTTCAGTCGGGTGCTCCTGGCTGAGCGTTACGCAGATCCGTCCCAGCCCGCGCCGCGATCTGCTCCGGCGAGCAGGCGGCGCCCGCGAGAGCTTCGCCAGGTCCATTGTGCGAGCTGTGGTGATGTTCAGCGGTGCTTTCGGCTTGGGCCTCGCCCAATCCGCGCACTGGATCGCCGGCACACTCCTGCTCGGGTTCGCTGGACTCACCGCGGTCGCGTGCTTGGCACTCGCTGAGGTGGAGACGGCCGCTCCGCCCGGCCAAACGCCCGCGTGACCAGCGCGCCGCGTCGAAGCCCCGGACCCGCTAGGAACATCGATCCCGTTTTATTTCGCGGGGTAACGCCCGCCTCGCGCCCGTATATATATGGAGCTATATAATAATCCGGCAACCAAGCTGACCTCCGAAGACTGGCCTTGGGGGGCCGCTATATAGCCAACGGCGGAATCGCCAAGGCGTGGCTCGCGCGATCGGTCATCCGGACTCCCGCCGGCCTCGATTAGGTATATTAATTTACCCGTGGAACATTTAGCGAGCCACGGTCTGCGGACAACATCTTGGCGCGCCACGCCGGATACATGGGTCCGCCTGTATATTTCGAGATATAGGTATTTGAAAGCCTATCTCTATATTCCAGCAGCAATATATTTTTTCTGCAGCGCCCCCGCGCCGCCGAACCGCGTGTGCCGCGCGCGGCCGTTCCCTTGATCTAGCCTAACCCGCGTCAGAGCCGACGCGCGATGATGGCCTGCCAGTGCGCCGCTTCCGCGCCTTCGCTGACGGTGAACCCGCGTTTGCGATACCACTCCGGCAGGCCGGGCGTGTTCACGAGATCCTCGTGCACGATCCCTCCACGCAGTTCCGTGAACTTCAGCGAGGCTCCGATCTCGACGGCTCGGCGCAGAAGGCCGGTGCCAATTCCGAGTTTCCGGAAATTTTCCGGCCCAGTCCCTGCCGTCGAATGCAGCTCCGGCGCTGCAGCCGCGTCACGGCCGGTCATGCCTTGGACCACGAATTCGTGAATATTAAGCGCGCTATCGGCCGCGAGACACCAGAGGAGCCCGATCTTCGCCTCGCCGTCGAACGCCTGCAACAGCAGCGAGCCCTCTTGGAAGGACACGCGAGCCGGGTGACGGCGGCCGAAGCGGTCGCTGATCGTAAACTTTTCCGCGCGCGTCGGCAGCTTCGGAAATTTTCGCGCCACCGGCCCGCCGAACGGCGGCATCGTCGACCAGGACTGCGTGGCATCGGAAACGTTCATGTGCGAAGCGGGAGGTCGATCATTCACATATCGGCACAAATGCCGATCCCAGAATGGCCTAACGCTGTTATTCCGACGCGCGACGGCTCAGCCGGCGCGACCGCGCGCCACCCGCAGCGACGCCTCCTGTTGACCACGCCGCCGCCCGCCATGCTTCGCGGACCAAGCGCGGAGACACCGGGCCGTCGCAACGACCGCGGGCGTCTGGAGTATATATACTTCGGCGCGGACGGCGACGATCTCGCGTCCGCGGAATCGATGCCGAGCGCCAGGTTACGTACTGACCCGACTCAGCCTCGGGTCTTCGTGCGAGCCTCCGCGTTGAGCTTGTCCGCTTCGGGCTTCGAGTCGACGACCCACTTTCGGAGCTCCTCGGGATAATCCTTCATGCGTCCGGGCTGCAGCATGATTTCATAATTCCGTTCAACGTTCTGCAGGCACGAACGCGCCGTCGCCCAGTCACGCTGCGCAGCAGCGGCCTTCGCCCAATGCCAGTTCACCCAGAGCTGCGCGAAGTTCGACTCGTCCCACGGACACTCGGTCGTGAACGCGGCGCTCCGATTCGCGTTCGTATCGATCTTCGACTGCACCTCCTCGAAGCGCGCCTTCATTTTCTTGATCTCCTCGTGCTTCGGGTACGCCTTCTCCAGATCGTCGACGCGGCGTAGCGTGGACGCCAGATCGACCGCGATTCGTCCCTCCGGCTGGCGTTGCTGGATGGCGAGATCGAGCATCATCGCATCGAACTTCGTCCACCAGTAATCCTGGGAATCGAGCTCACCACTCGTCGCATCGCGGCCGGTATCATACAAGCCCGCCGCCGGCATTGCGGGGGCGCCGATCAGCCAAAACGTGGCGAGCGCCACGGACCATCCGGAGAATATGCGTGCATGCATAACAAGCCTTGGTTGGGGGTAAGAACAGAGACAAACCCTGCGATGGACCCACCCGTATTCAAGGCGTTCCCCGCCCGTCAGTTCGAGGCCCGACGGAGGGACGACGCCCGCCAGCGGCGCGCAACGCGCGCCGAAGATGAGCCTGCAGACGAACCGCTCTATACTCATTATATATCCCTTCCATATACCCGCTCCGTATGATCACCGACGTCGGATATATACATGAAACCACCCGCCGCTCCGGCCGCGTCATGCGCGGTTGCCCCGCGAACGTCAACCCCTGCGATCCGCGGGCAAAAAAACTCCTATCCATCTCCAGCGACCAGCTCGCCCTATATATTTCGCCTCCAAACTTAAGAGTTTAAAAGTTAAGCGTGTTTCCGACCGTTGCCGCATCGATACGCTGCGCAAATCCACAATCACTATACACTTTAATCCCGCATTCTGATCCTTCCGGTCGGTTCGGTTCCGATCTGATCCGTTCCGATCACCGGGTAGTCTGGCATCCGCCCCGCCCGCCCGCCGCGCCGCCGCCCACCGAGGAGCACTCTTGCGTTTGATATAAAGCAACGCACCGTGGTTTCCCACCGCCTTCCCCGAACCGCGCCCAACTCCAGCGAGCCATGATCTTTATGAAAGTGCCCGTCCTCGACCTCGCTCCCGCGACGGCTGAGTTGCGCGGGGATCTCGACACCGCTTACCGCCGCGTCATGGACTCCGGCCGCTTTCTGCTCGGCGAGGAACTCGAGGCCTTCGAATCCGAATACGCGTCGAGCGTCGTCGCGCGTCACTGCATCGGCGTGGCCAACGGGCTCGAGGCGCTGCAACTCGTGCTCATGGCGTGGGACATCGGCCCGGGCGATGAAGTCATCGTTCCCGCGCACGGCTATATAGCAACCTGGCTCGCGGCCACCCACGTCGGAGCGACCATCGTGCCGTGCGAATGCGATGAGGCTTCATATAACCTCGACGCCAATAAACTCGCCGCGTGCCTGACGCCGCGGACGAAGGTGGTGCTGCCGATTCACCTCTACGGCCAGACCGCCGACATGACCGCGATCAACGGCGTGTTGGCCAAGAGCGACGGCGGTATATTCGTTTTGGAGGACGGCGCGCAAAGCCACGGCGCGAAATGTCACGGTCGGCAGAGCGGCAATCTGGGCGACGCGGCCGGCATCAGTTTTTATCCGAGCAAGAATCTCGGCGCGCTGGCAGACGCCGGCGCGGTAATGACCAACGATCCGGCGCTCGCGGAAAAAATTCGGCACCTGCGAAACTATGGCTCCAAGGTGCGTTATCAGAACGAATATCTCGGGCTCAACTCGCGGCTCGAGGAATTGCAGGCCGCATTTTTACGGGTGAAGCTCGCGCACCTCAAGGCGTGGAACGCCCGGCGCACCGCGCTCGCGGCGCGCTATATGGAACGTCTCACAGGCGTCGGCGACCTGGTGCTTCCGAGCGTGCCAGCGTGGGCCCAGCCGGTGTGGCATTTGTTCGTGATGCGCACCGCTCGGCGCGCCGAACTGCAGGATTTTCTGGCAAAGCGCGGCATCGGCACGCAGGTGCATTATCCGGTCCCGCCACACCTCTCGAAGGCCTATGCAGGCCGCGGCTGGAAGCGCGGCGATTTTCCGATCGCTGAAAAACTAGCCGATGAGGTGCTGAGCCTTCCCATCGGCCCTCATCATACTGCCGAACAGATTGACTATGTCTGCGAGGGCGTGCGGTCCTATTTCGGTCGAGCATGAACCAGCTGAAGTCATTACCGCCGGAAGATATATCGCCCGAAGCCGCTGGCCAACGCAGAGCGCCGTTGCACTCTATATACTCGGCGCAGCCGGCAAACGCTCTATGAACGCCGCGATTTCGACCGTGCCGAGCCAGAACGCCGCCGCGGTGGAGCGCGCCCGGAAGCGCGATCTCTGGTGGCAGTTCACCGTGCGCGCAGTCGAGGTAAAGCACCGCGGCAGCCACCTGGGAATCGTGTGGGCCGTCCTCAATCCCCTGCTCCTGCTCACGCTTTATTATGTGGTATTCGGCGTGATCTTTGGCGGCAGCTTCGGGATGCTGCCGCAGGAGACGTCGCGGGACTTCGTGCTCGCGATGTTTCTCGGCCTCGTACTGTTCACGCTTTTTGCGGAGACGATTAATATATCTCCGACGTTGATCGTCGCGAATCCGAATCTCGTGAAGAAGGTGGTGTTCCCGTTGGAGATCCTGCCGCTCGCGCAGGTGGGCGCGTCGTGGTTTCATCTCGGGATCGGGCTCGTGCTGCTGTTGGTTGGGGCGGTGACGGCCGGCCGCGGGGTGAGTCTCGAGGCGTTATGGCTCCCGGTGATCCTGGTGCCGTTGCTATTGATGTCGATTGGGCTGGCGTGGCTGCTCGCGGCGCTGGGCGTTTTTTTCCGGGACCTGGTGCAGGTAATGCCGTTTGTGTCGCAGATTCTTTTATATTCGAGTGCGGTGGTCTATCCGCAGCAGCGGATCCTGCACGGTCCGCCGATCCTGTGGGCAATCCTGCGTTGGAACCCGATCCTGCACACGGTCGAGCTCGCGCGCGACGCCGTGCTCTGGGACCGAGCGCTGAACTTCAAGCACCTCGCGTATACGTACGTCTGCGGGATCGTGATATATCTAGCCGGCCGGACGGTCTTCCGAAAACTGCAGCCAGCCTTCGCGGACGTGATATAGCTTGGAGTTGGCGGACCGTTTTTTGACCACGGATGGCATCGATCCACGGAAGATTTCACCCGAGCCACAAACATATTGAGGGCTCTGTATTCACAAGCTTCTCGTCTGTATATACTCGGTGCATGTATCTGTACTTAAGCGTTTAGAGCTTAGCGTCAGGCCTTTAGCATTCCGAAAGATCGAACCCGATCCGTGTCCGATTCCGTTCGGAGCCCTTATATTTAATCCGAGTTCAGGTGAAATCTTCCGTGGCCTGATGAAATCCGTGGTTAAAAAGTGGTCCGAGTATCTCCAGCCCCACCTCTCCTATATACTCATCGAAATGCCTTACTCCGTCTCCGTACTTGGCCGTTGAGCGTTTAGCTTTCCAAAAAATTGATTCCGATCCGTTCCGCCTCTGCGTTCCAGCGCTCGGGTGAGATCTTCCGTCGCCTGATGCGATCGGTGGTCAAGAAAAGCGGGCATGTAAACCTTTGACCGACGCCGTCGCGCTCAGTTAAACCAACGCGAAGCGCCTCATGAGTGAATCATTCAAAACGGGACGTCGGACGTACCACGCCCACGAAACGACGCGAGCCGCGGCGCTCAATGGCCGCCTCCTCGCCACCTTTCCCCAGCGGCTGACTGGTCATCTAGTCGATGTGACCCTGGCAGTGATCGTTTGGGTTCCGGTCGAGGTGGCGTGGCGGCGCTACTTGTGGCACGAGGAGGATATTCGCCTCAAATGGGATTTTCACGAGATCGGCAATATCATCGCGATGCTTTTATATTGGGGGCTGGGGAATTTTTTGGGCAACGGGCGTACGCCGGGCAAGTGGCTGGCGGGTACGCGCGCGGTGTCGCTGACGGGCGACCGCATGGGATTGTGGCAGTCGTTCGAGCGAGCATTGGGATATGGTGCCGCAGTGCTCGAATGTGGGCTGGGGTTTTTGCAATACTTCTGGGACCGCAACCGCCAGTGTGCGCAGGACCGCCTGGCAGAAACGATCGTAGTCGACGAGAGGAAGCCAAAGCCGCCGAAAAAACCCGCCGACAAATAGTTTCCTGCATTTCTGTCTATAGATCGCACCGAGCCACAGGAGATTCACCCGAGCACGGATTATATTGCGTCATATATAGCACGTGGGCGTATTGCCGGCTTCCGACGCTCGGTGAGCTCTTCCGTGGCTTGACGCTATCTATCGTTGAAAAATGGTCCGAGTATCCGGCCCACCTCTCTTATATACTCATCGCACCGCCCTTCTCCGTCTCTGTACTTAATCGTTTAGAGTTCTAGCGTTGAGCGTTTTAAAGATCGAATCCGATCCCATGTTCGAATCCCGTTCCGTGGTTCGGGCGAAATCTTCGGTGGCTTGGTGAAATCGGTGGTTAAAAACGCCTCCAAATCCCTCCAGCCCACCCGATGCGCCTATATACTCAGCGCATCTGGGGTAATCTCCCCAATTTAGCACTGAGGAGTTTCCCACAGAGGATAAAATCGCGCGGCGAGGCTTACGAAAAACTCGTTATATTGAGCCGGCCGCGAAGAAGCGCGTGGTAGTTTCTCGGCGTTCTCTGCAAGTTTTGCCGCGTGCTCCACAACCTATTTAGAATCGTCGCACTCTCACTTTTCCTGACACTCGTCGCGAGCGGCGCACAGCCGGATGAAACGTTATTTGTGGGCAAGACGCGCGAGCAAGTGGTGGCGCGTTTCGGAAAGCCGACGAGCTCCGCAAAGAGGGCCGCGAAGGAGATCCTCACTTTTGCGAGCTGCCGTCTGACGCTCACGAACGGGGTCGTCACCAAAGGGGAGGCGATCGAGGCGCCGGCCCCGGAGGCCACGATCGATTACCGCCGTCCCGTGGCGCCGCCGCCGAAAAAAGTGATCGCGAAGACCATCGCCGCCGCCCGCGCTCCGATTTCGAGTGAGCGCGTCCAGGCCAGCAGTCCGTCGAAGTCGGATGCCGTGCAGCAGGTCAGCGATTTCCGAAGGGTGATTCTCCTGTCGGGAACAATTTCGGTCAGCGTGCTAGGTCTGCTGCTCGCCTGGCGCTCGTTCCGTCCGCGCGGAGCGGGAGTATCCTTCACGGACGCGCTCCTGCATCGATCCAAACCACCAGCGGTATAGTCACCCCATCGAGGTTGCGGGCGTAATAGAGATCCGAGCTGGCGGACGCTTTTTTGACCAGGGATCGCATCGATCCGCGGAGGATTTCAGCCGGGCACGCAATATATTGTGTCCTGTCTAGCAATAAGCGGCGATATATACTCGCGAAGCGAGCCATCCCGCGCGCCGCAGGGCGCTGACTATACACTTAAGCGTTAGGCGTTAAAAGTTAAGCGTTAAACGTTTCCGATCGGCCGCACCCACGCTCCGCCCACATATACTATATAACGCAGTGCCCGCCCCGAGACGCAGCGTCTCCGTTCCGGCTCCGATTCCGCTCCGTTCCGGGTCCGGAGCTCGAGTGAGATCTTCCGTCGCCTGATGCGATCCGTGGTTAAAAAAAGGTCGGCAATCTCACAACCGGCATATTGGCCTATACACTCTCAAAGCGAGCCATCCCGCGCGCCGCAGGGCGCTGACTATATACTTGAGCGTTAGGCGTTAAAAGTTAAGCGTTAAACGTTTCCGACAGGCCGCACCCACGCTCCGCGCACATATACTATATAACGCAGTGCCCGCCCCCGAGACGCAGCGTCTCCGTTCCGACTCCGATTTCGTTCCGACTCCGTTCCGACTCCGTTCCGATTCCGTTCCGGCTCCGTTCCAGCGCTCGGGTGAGACCTTCCGCGGTGCGATGCGATCCGTGGTTAAAAAAAGGTCGGCAATCTCAACCGGCATATTGGCCTATACACTCGCAAAGCGAGCCATCCCGCGCGCCGCAGGGCGCTGACTATATACTTAAACGTCAGGCGTTAGAAGTTAACCGTTAAACGTTTCCGACAGGCCGCACCCACGCTCCGCGCACGTATACTATATAACGCAGTGCCCGCCCCCGAGACGCAGGCGTCTCCGTTCCGGCTCCGATTTCGATCCGACTCCGATCCGATTCCGTTCCGTTCGATCCGTTCCGTTCCGATCCAGCGCTCGGGTGAGACTTTCCGCGGTGCGATGCGATCCGTGGTAAAAAGCCGCGCGGCTATGACTGCTTGGCGACCGAACCGCGCCTGATTTTTGACGTCCCCGCTCGGATATGTAATGAGTTACGCCATGATTTTTCGCGTCCTCGCCGGCCTGGGATTCGGCGCACTGTTTCTGATCTCGGGTATAGCGAACGCAGCGGAGCCCACTTCAGCACCAGGGAAGACCAGTCCAGAACTTCGCCTGCAAGTTGAAGGAAAAAGTGAGCGTCTCGTGACTCAAGGAGAGATCAACGACGAGCCGGTGACTGTCGCTTTTGATACAGGAATGGCGGTGCCGTTTCTGGTTTTTTCCCACGCCCTTCCGCGACTGGGAGTCAACGTGGCGACCCCGGTCGTCGAAACCGCGGCGCCGATGCCGGGACGCGCCGCCATGGGAATAACGTCCCCTCTGAGCTTCCGCGCCCTCGGTCTTTTCGCCCGCGAAGTCCCGGCCTTCATCGCAGAGTTTCCCCTCTTCGTGCAGGAAGACCAGCAGTCGGACTGCATGCTCGGCTGGCCAGCGCTCCGTGACAACATCGTGGAGTTTTCGCTTGGGGCGCAGCGTCCCGCGTTGCGGGCGTTGCGGGCGATGCCCACTTCCCTTCCGGGCGCGATCAAGCTGGTAGTCGCAGACACGCCGCAACTCACGCTACACTTCGCCTCCGGCAGCCCCGATTTGCCGCGGCTGGTGATCGACACCGGGAATCCGGGCGGCGTTTTTCTTCGCACCGATCGCTGGCAAGCGTGGCGACTGAGCCACCAGCGGGCCGCCCGCACGCTCGAGGGCAGCATCATGTTTGGGCAGCAAATCCAGGGAGAGGAAATCATGTGGGCGGACGAAATCAAAATCGGCAAACTCACGCTTCGAGGAGTGCCCGTTGCCCGGGCCGAGGCCGCCTATAATGGCTCGATCAAACCAGGTGAAGATTTTGTGGTGATGGGCCTCGCCGCGTTGAAGCGCGTAGTATTGGTGGTCGACGCGAAAAACAAACGCGGCCTCATCGCCGCGAATCCCGCGCCGCCCGTTCCTTATATACACAATCGGCTCGGCGTGGTGTTCCTGCCGCGCAATGATACTAGCGAAGACCTCGTGGCGCGCGTGACCGCGCACGGTCCCGCCGCTGTGGCGGGGCTCCACAACGCGGATATATTACTCAAGGTCAACGGCGAGGCCATGGCCGGCTGGCGCGAGAACAAGGCCATCCTGAAAAAAATGTATTGGGAGAATCCGGCGCTCTCTTCCGTTATATTAACCTTGCAACGCGGGGACCAGATCTTCGACCAGACGCTGGTCGCCCAGAATATCATTGGCCCGGCGACGATCCCGAAGCCCGGACGCGCCAGCGCGGCCGGTGACAAACAGGAACAGGCCTTCAACTCCGGCCAGATTCCCCTGAAAGTAAATCTAGAGGCGTCGGAAGTCTTCGGAGTCCTCGCTTCGATCCTCGACGCGAACGGTGATACGGCTGCTGCGCTGGAAAACCTGGACCGGGCCGTCGAGGTCAGCCCGAACGACTGGAATGCGGCCTTCCAGCGCGGAATATACAAACAGCGCAGCGGCGATCCCGGCGGTGCAATGGACGACTACGACCGCGCGATTGCGCTGAATCCGCAGAACGGGGATATATACAATAATCGAGGCGCGCTGAAGATCTCTCAAGAGGACCTGCCCGGGGCCATGCAGGATTTTGATCACGCTGTGGCGCTCTCGCCGAGGAATGCAGATTTCTATTTCGACCGCGCGCTGCTCGAGGAAAAGCTCGGCCAGCTGGACAAAGCGGGGCGCGATTTTAACCAAGCAGTGACCTTGGACCCGGAGCGGCAAGCGGAAGCGTTTTCGGGACGCGGCCGGGTCAAGCAGAGTCGTGGAGATCTCACCGGGGCTGCCGCCGACGGCAAACGCGCGCTTGCGCTGCATCTGCTCGAACGTGCGCGCGCTAGCTATGAACAAAACCACCGCGACGAAGCGCTGATCGATTTGAATGACGCGCTGAAGGAAGATCCGAGTAATGGCTGGGTTTACCGCGAGCGCGCGAGCCTGCGTCTGGAGGAGGGCGATGTGGCGGGCGCGGCGGCAGACAACCGACAGGCGACGAAGCTACTGCGAACCTAGACGTTGGCGGTCGTATCCGACAGACCGCACCGACGTCCGGGTCATATATACTATATTCCCCGCCGCCCCGCCACACAGCGCGTCCGTCTGCATTCCACTCCGTTCCGAGTCCGTCGGTCGGGTGAAATCTTCCGTGGCTGGGTGAAATCCGTGGTTAAAAAATGGCGCGCCTACCCACATCAACATATCGCCGTATATACTCGCGAAGCGAGCCACCCCGCGCGCCGCAGGGCGCTGACTATATACTTAAGCGTTAGGCGTTAAAAGTTAAGCGTTAAAAGTTTCCGACAGAGCACACCGGCGTTCGCGACCTATATACTATATTACCACTACCCCGCTCCGCAGCGTCCCCGTCTCGATTCCGATCCGATTCCAATCCGATCCGATTCCGGCGCTCGGGTGAAATCTCCCGATGCCTGATGCGATCCGTGGTAAAAAAACGCTCCGTCAACTCGCAACGTATATATCGCCAAGGCGGCCTATAGGAACTCAGCGTATTGCGTATGTGCTCCAATCACGGATCCGTCACCTCAAACACTCTGACCCATCGCGCGCGCAGCGCCGGCGCCGGCGGAAGCATATATGGGATCGGCGTCAACCAGGACGGCAGCGACTTGCCGTTCATTAGCATCGATCCGAAACAGTCGGACGGGATCGCTCCCGCCACCGGCAGCTTGTCCGCGAGCTTCACGTCGGCCATCACAAACGGGTCCCACGAATCGAGGACGATCACCACGACGCCACGTCGGCGGAGTTCTTCCCTCACTCGGCGCAGATCGGTCGAGGCGAAGATGTCGGCCGCTGCCTTCAACCCCGCAGCGTTCTCCCAATAAAACGTCCCCAACCCGCGAAATCCGCCATTGTATATAAGCCGCGTCGTCGTATCGGGCGTGCTCAGAACGACCGCGCGCTCGGGCAGCCCGTGGAAACGCAGCCAATCACAGAGATCGCGGACGGCCAGGTTCTCGAGATCGGCGACGGTGAACGCTTCGTTGTAACGCGTCAGTTCCACCGCCGCGATTGCCCCCGGCGCGAGCAACAGAAAACAAAGTGCCCTCCAGATTTTTCGGCGCGGGAAACTCACACCTTTTCGGTCGCGCGCCAGTGACAGGTAAACGGCTCCGCACACCAGTGCCAATC
The DNA here is from genome assembly GCA_963800005.1 of uncultured Verrucomicrobiae bacterium. GTDB lineage: Bacteria > Verrucomicrobiota > Verrucomicrobiia > Opitutales > Opitutaceae > CAWCZH01. The sequence continues at coordinate 652,832 of CAWCZH010000005.1, read as the reverse complement.
CGCCAGCAAAGCCGAGCCAGCGGATTTGCCCCGTCGCGAGCACGCATTCGACCACCGCCGGTACGACGACCAAAGCCAAGCGCGAGCGCGTTTCGGCCGGAGTTCCTTTTCGCAGGACCAACCAGGCGGCCGGAATAATCAGCAGCATTGGGAGCAGCTGGGCCATCGTTTCCCACGCGAAGCTGCTCCGGCGGATATATGAACTGACACTTTGGAACTCAGCAATGAACGAGGTGTGCAGCCTCCACAAAAATGAATCGCCGAGGACGAACATTCTGGATCCGCCGACGAGAATCGCCACGACAGGGGAACTTAACGCGAGCATGGCGACGATGACACGCAACGCCTCGCGTGAGGAAAAACGCCGACCCCTGCGGTCATACCTCCACGCCGAAAGCTGCTCGATTAACTCCGCGCCGCCGATCCAGGCAACAGCATAGAGCGGGTGATTCACTTCGAGATGCCAGCCGAAATGGGATGGGAAATACTCCACTATATATGTGACGCACAGCGTTGCGGCTCCGGCGATGCCCCACCGCCGCCAGAGACCGGGCACCCGCGCCTCGGCGAGAAAGGTTGAGCACGCCGCACCGAGTCCAATTCCGAATAATATAGGAATCAGGCTCGCCGCACTGACCCAGACGCCAACGCCTCCGAAAATCGCCGACAGTGTGATCCAACGTCGCGAGCGTGCAGCCGTTTGCTCCGGCCCGTGGCCGATGGCCAGGCACAGCAGCGACGAGAGCGCGCACAATATAGCCGACCCATGATGCTCGGCCCGGCCAGCGGCGAAATAGAGATAGATCGGAAAGCACGTCACCACTCCCATCACGAGCAGACTTGCGGCCGCCCCGCCCAACTCTCGCGCGATGATGGGAGCGCCGATCAGCAGTGCCAGGGCCAGGAGCAACGGGCTCATCAACAACACCGCGTCTTCGACCGCCTCGCCTCGCGAAACGCCGGTCAAGCGTTCCCAGCCAAAGGCATTCAGCCCCATCCACCATCGCGGCAACGAAGCCCAATGCACTTCGCGGCCGTCCGGAGCGTTGTCGTAATCGACCGAGCGCACTCTCCAGTCTCCAGAGGCGAGCATATACTGCGTCTGCATGATCCAGTGGTCGGTATCGAGCATGACGTTTGGCAACACCAGCGTTCGCCTGCCGCCGCCAAAGCCGGTCGCGCTGGAGGCGTCGCTCTCTGCCGATGGAGACGCGCCGCGAAACCCCGCCTGCATTTCGCGAAGATGACGCACGCGTCCGGCCGAGTCCCAGGCGATCAGGAACAGCGCGCAAAGCAGAGTGACGATCCAGCCGCGGAAGAATCGCATCGACGCACAAGTTGGAAAGGAGTCGAAGTCGCTTCGAGCTTATACCAGTGAATGCGAGGTTTTCTGATCAGCAGCCGATCCGAGTCGGCGGACCCTGCCGTTGACCACGGATGGCATCGGGCCTCGGAACATTTCACCCGGCCCCCGAATATATTACGCGCTCTATATTACCTCGGAGTACACGATATATGGTATTAGGATTTGTGTCGGTACTGAAGCATTCCGAGTTTAGAACTAAGCGTGGAGCGTTCCAGAGATCGATTCGGATCCGTCACGGCCTCCGCGGTTCGGGTGAGATTTTCCGGTGCCTGATGCGATCCGTGGTAAACAAAATGCACGGTTTTACCATTTGCCTTTTTCGACTGTAATGATCGCCCCGCGTGCAGGCGCCATTCGCGCAGCTTTTCTCGCGGCGTCCCCTTCGGCGCAGTGCGCGATGATAAAATTTACCACGGGAGTCGGATCAGCCATTCCATGCGGATGATGATCACAGCCCTGCTTAATAATGAGAACGAAATCTCCGCCTAATAATGTATAGCGTTCACGAATAACATCGGTGTTTTCGTTCTCCGGGACGGCGCTATCAGCATCACCGCAAAGATGGATGATCGGGATGTGGGCCGCGGCGATGGGAGAGAGAATATCGACCGGGTTTCCCTTGAAATCCATCATCTCCTGCTCACTGGCAAAATGATAAGCGTCGATTGCCTTCTGCCAATCGTCTGGGCTTCCTGACCCTCCGGCTTTGCCTCCAGGCCAGCTTTTCATATCACAAACCGCGGCATCGCCAAAAATGCAGCCCACTTTGTCTGTATTTACGTAGGCCCAGCGATAAACATACAGGCCGCCACGGCTCAATCCTTCCAATGCTGGCTTTTTGGAGAATCCATACTGCGTGGTGAGAGTGGAGTAGAAAACGTCGAAATGCTTCAAGGCATCCGGACAGCCAAAGGTGTTTCCTACAGCAATGTAGCCGACGTAAAATCCTGCATCCAGCATTGCGATATCAGCTCCGGGAAAGGAGTCCCAGAACATCGCCCGCCACACCCAGGGGCGACCGGGCAACGGCGTCTTGGGCTCAACAATGTGAACATCGCAGCCATCGAGGGAAAAGTCATGGGATACAAACCCATGAAAATCCTTCTCGGTACCGGGTAAAACGAGTGGCGCCGGATCCGCGGAACTTCCAGTCGCAGGCAGGTGTTCCGACGTGGGCTGCTCCGCAAGGAGCGTTGTGGAGCTGGCCAGCCCAAGCAGGATGCCAGCAGCGATATAGCGTCGGAGTTTCATCAGTCTGGTCTGTAGCTGGAATCAGGCACGGTTGGAAACCTTTCTAGCTATAGTAAGTTCGATGTAACCGTCGCGACCTTTCCGCCCCGTGCGCGGCTTCCACGCTCTGCAAGTATATATCCCCGACCGGGGAACGGGGGCCCCAAAAGACCGACTGCGATTCCGTTCCGATCCGGTTCCGTTGCTCCAGTGCGATCCTCCGTGGCTTGATGAAATCCGTGGTAAAAAAAGGTCCGAGCACCTCCAGCCCACCCCGCCTATATGCTCGTGCCCTGCCCTCGCCCGCCTGTGTACTTAAGCGTTTAGAGTTTAGCGTTCAAAGATCGATTCCGATTCCGATCCGCCGCTCGGGTCAGATCTTCCGTGGCTTGATGCGATCCGTGGTAAAAAGCCGTCCGCGCGCCGCTACTTTAGCTTGGAGGCGGCCTCCAGCGCTGCCTCGGCACCGATGCGATCGCCGTGCGAGTGGCTGACGTGGCTGAAGCGCACCTTGCCGTCGGCTCCGATCAAAAACGTCGACGGATATGCCGTCTCCTTCGGCGCGGACCAGCGCAGGCCGTACTGGTTGGTGAAGGCAAAGCCTGGATCGATCACGAAGGTGAATTCCGCTGGCCATTGCTTATCCTGCAGAAATTCCTGCGCATGTTCCACGAGCAGGTCCGCCGGCCCGGGATACACCATCAGCACCTGGACGCCCAGCTGTTTGAACTGGTCGGCGTGCGCGACGTAGTCATGAACCTGTTTCGTGCAGATCGGGCATTGATAACCGGGCCACCCACGCAGCACGACCAGCAAGACGGGACGTTTCTCGAGGAGAGTTTTGAGTTGGACCTCCTGATGGTCCAGGGTGCGCAACGTGAAGTCGGGCGCCTGCTCCCCCACTCCCGGCGTCGACTCCGCCCGCGCCGAAGTTGCGACGAACGCGACCAGCACGGCAATTACGAGGCCAGCGAGAGATCTGATTTGATGCATATTTAAATCAGAGCATCTCCGATCGTGCTTATTCCAAGTTAAAAAGAAGCGGCAGACCGCGCGACGCCGACTGCGGGATTTGCAGCTTGTGTCAACGCAAGTCGGGAGGTCGCGGTTGTGTATCACTATAGCAAGCGGGGCTGGACTCCGTCCAGACGGTCGACGGGATTTACCGGCGCTTCTACCGGCGCGCAGCAATCCCCTGATGCCGAGATTCTAGCCAGATCAATCCAATAATGACAATATCCCAAACGGTTAATATTAATAGACCGCTCGAATATGAATAAAAGATCCTGACGCCTTGGAGAACCACGAACGCGGCGAGTACCAGCATCGCAGTGACGAGCGCCCACGGTCTACGTCGAAGGAGAGCCAATACAATAAAGATTTTAATCGCTCCATGGCCGAGCAAATATAAAGCCGAGATAACTCGGGCGCCGTTCGACATGCTAAGGAACCCGTGCTGAATCGAGCGTGCGATCCAATCATCAGCGTCGCCATCGAAGATAAAGGGATTAGCCGCCGAGGCCCATCCGTCCAGAACTGCCCGGTGCACCACCAGCAAAAAGATTCCGCCCAGCGTCTCAACCAGACCGTCCAATCCCTTCAGACCGATTCCCAGAAGATAAAATCGGTGACGCCACATCGCGCGGAGAGTCTACTGCACGAGCTTTTTTCCACGAAGCAAATCAGTCGGACACGGGCCGACGTTACAAATCCGTGCTCAAGTCCAAGGCTGGCGCGCGGTAACAGATTCGGCGTCAGGAATTTCGGATGAAGCCCGAGGACTCGCGGTGCAATCTGTCCCGCCTCTCCCGATCAGGGGTCAAATCACTTAACGCAGCATCCGCTGTATATTTCTCAATAAATCTGCAGTCGTCTCGCCAAGCTCGCCGTACTGGGAAAGCCTACGAACACTGTCTCGGACAAAACTTATTCGCAGCGTAATTCAGCCGCGCTCAGCCCGAAAGCGTGATCGCGTTGGTAGAAAGCTAGGGCAGCCGCTGACGCCCCGAGCGCGAGCGTAAAAGACCAAGCGAACGCCACTAACGTCTACCGCGCGCGGTACCGTTTCATAAATCTAAACATAGTGACGCTAGTTTCGGCTACCGGTCGTTGGGCCATTCAAGCGCTATATATTATTACCCGTTGCGACGTGCCCGTTAGGGTTGTTGTCGCGAGACGATCAGCGAATCTTCATCAGCGCAGGCCGACAGTGGGACGCAGCGGTCGCGAGATTCGGGCGACTCGGTTGGACCGAGTTGCGTCCCTTGGCCGGTGCCGCGCTCTTGCTTCCCTCGCCCGGATTTTTTGCCAGCGCGACGTGCAGGGTGCGGCTCTCGACCTTCCACGCCTCTGCGGCGCAGGACCTCACCCGACGCAAAATCAGCGCGTCGCTCGGGACACGTCCGCCCTCGGGGAACGCGACGTGGTGGATCCCGACAACTTTTCCATTCTTCCCATCGCTGAGCTGGACGGTCCTGAGTTTGGAAGCGGCGAGCGACGTCTCGGAGAAGATGGTCGCGACGGCGTATGCCTGCGCCAACGCGAGCACGAGCCGAAATGTAACGAACGAGCAGTTAACGATGCGCAACTGGTTCCGCGTGGTGTCGCGCGGATCCAGGGGGAGATTGTCGGTTCGGCGGGGGTTTACTACAATTCCTGCCTTCGTGATGAACGCTGCCGCAAAACCAGAAACTCGCTGATCGAGGTCGACACCATGAGTCACGGCCGAGAGTGCAATCGTGGACGTGACGGTCTGTCCTTGGAGAAACACCGTGAAGTAGACGTCGATCGGCGGATCGAGGTCGTCGTTCCTTCCCACCAGCGTAAAGGTAAGGAGAGATTGCGGCATAATATATGTTTTTCGTGATGAACGCGCCGCCGCAAGCGCAGGTGCGTCACCGGTGTTGAGTAGGAACGGAGGGAGCGGCGGGTCAAACCAGTTAACCGGCGCTTGTAGAGACCGCTCGGGCCCGTTTGCGGTCGATTAGATCGCCTTTCCTCGACCCTATCCAGGCCGTCCCTCGGGGAATTATATCATTCTATATACTTCCCCTTTTTCGGCTGCGGCGCAGAAACGGTGGGCAAGCAGCTGATTTCTGTCGCTTGTCGAGAAACGCCCCACTCCGCGTCGCCTGGTCCATTGTCCCATTGACCGGGCTAGCTGTATATACTTCACTCCTCCACATGTCCAAACTTCGCGTGCAATGTTTCGGTCTCTCCCTCGACGGCTATGGCGCCGGGCCCAATCAGGATCTCGCAAATCCGCTCGGCGTCGGCGGCAGGGCGATTTTCAGTGGTTTTTTCCCACCCGCACGTTCCAGACGATGCACGGCGATGGCAACAGCGGCACGACGGATATCAACGACGAATTCGCGCGGCGCGGATTTGAAAATGTCGGCGCCTGGATTCTCGGCCGCAATATGTTCGGCCCCATCCGCGGCGCCTGGCCGGACGACCAATGGAAAGGCTGGTGGGGCGACGAGCCTCCTTATCACACCCCGGTATTCGTTCTGACGCATCACGCCCGCGCGCCGCTCGTCATGGCTGGCGGCACGACGTTCTATTTCGTCACGGAGGGCATCGAGGTCGCGCTGCAGCGCGCACGCGACGCGGCGGGTGAAAAGGACGTCCGCATCGGCGGCGGTGTATCGACAGTACGCCAGTATCTAGCCCAGCGCCTGATCGACGAAATGCACCTCGCCGTGGCACCGTTGCTCATGGGTCGTGGGGAAAATCTTTTCGCCGGACTCGACTTGCCCGCCCTCGGCTATCGGATCGCGGATCAGGTTCCGGGAATCGGAGTGACGCATGTAACGGTGAAGCGTGCTTGATCGGGACTTGATATTCGACCCGTTCCGTTGGGACCGGTAGTCGCGTCTGGGGTATTCGATCCACGGAAAGCGGGCCGAACCCGTGACAGCGGCGCCGATCGACGTGGTGCGCTGCCGAGCCATGCTATAGAAAAGGCGCGAAGCCCTGGAACGTTATAGGGTACAGACGGTACCGTCCTTATATTGTCTACAGTTGAGAAACGCCCTGTAAGATGGCTCCCTTTATTATAGAATCGCTCGTTCTGTGATAGGAATAAGGGCCCTTGAATATATCAACTCGGCGGATGCATGGTAAAGACCGTGCGGTAAGCGCCCTCGTTCTTCGGCCAGGCTTTTTCAAAATCGGACAGCGGGACCGCTTGCGTCGCGATCTTGAAGCCGGCCGGGATTGCCGCGGAGAAAACGCCGCTGATCGCGTGGAGCAGGCGATCTGCGGGGACACTACCGATGCCGCTGCCCATGAGCGTGATTGCCGTGGAGCGCAAAACCGCACTCTGAAGATTAATCTGGGGACCGCTGCTCGACCCGACCTGCACGAAGCGCATGGGCACACTCTCGCGTCCGGCTTTGGCCGCGGCGATCAGCAGCCGTTCGGCGCTCTGCCCCCAAAGATAGTCGATTACTATATCGACACCCGACGCAAAGTGACCGCGGAAATCGGCCTCGAGTGCTTCCAAGTCGTCGCCCAGCACGATGGTCGCATCCGCTCCTATATTAGTGAGCGAACGCAGCACGTCCGCGTTGCGGCCCGTGACAATTACTTTTCGCGCTCCCAGATGCTTCGCGATCTGCACCGCGAGCCGGCCGGCACTCCCGGTGGCGCCGTTGATCAGAACGGTCTCGCCCGGCTGCAACCGTGCGCGTTCGGTCAAGGCGGCCCACGATGACATCCCCGGATTCGCGATCGCGGCCGCGCTGACATCATCGAGTTCTGGCGGCACGGGCACCCATTGCTTCGACGGCACGAGCGTCTGTTCCGCCATGCTGCCGTACGGCGCGGTGGGGAGAACGAAGTATATACGCGTGCCATCGTCCAGCCGTCCCACGCCATCCACGCCGACGATGAACGGAAATTTTCCCTCTGAACTATAGTGAGATCCGGACGCCCGCCCCCGGACGAGCGGACTGACGGCAGCAGCGGTGACGATGACGCGGCTCTGGCCTGCCACGGGTTGAGGGGCCGGAAACTCCGAGTATATAGGGTTTTGGCCGGCGGCTTGGACAATTGCTGCTTTCATGCGAAAACATGTGCTAAGCGCCCCGATCCAGAGTGTCACTTCTCAACTCCTGACGACCAATGACCGGCGGTCCCGGCCGACGTGGTGTGAAACCGATCCCGGTTATCCAAAGAAACTCGGAGAACGTGGAGTCTTATATGATCGCGGCCGCTACCGTCTCTATATTGTCAATGGTTGAGCAGTGAGCCCGTCAGGTCGGTCGCTGCGGTTGCGATATCTTATATGATGCAACCGCCGGGGCCTCTATATGGTGGAGGCTTACGAACTCACCCTCGACATCGTACCCTGCCCGCTCGGGTCCCCGTGATCTCGTGCGAAGCAGGTCCGGCACTGTCGAGATCCAGACCTGACCCAATCGAGTCGATCCCGAAAGTATATATCGCCAACTGGTGAACGGGGGTTAGTCGGCTGTCCGAGCAGGTTACCTGAAAATCAGCTCCGCACGCCTTTTTGGCCAGTCCACCGTGTGCTCGCCAACGGCACGTCAAGGCCCCGTTATTCGAGGCGCGGGAATCGCGCTCCGACGGTTTTACCCGTCTATTTCGCGTGTTATGATGGTTATACCTTGCTTTTTACAATTAAAATAAGACTTTAACGATCATGAAACCAGAAGTTCGTGGGCTCATCAGGAAGGGGCTGGATCAACGGGCGTTTGCGTTGAAATCGGCTGCCGCAAAGGCTCAAAGACCCGCGCGCGGATGGCTGCGCGCGGTCCGCGAAGCCATCGGGCTAAACCAAGAAACCGTCGCCAGAAAGATCGGGGTGACGCGCCCCTCGTACGCGGATCTGGAATCCTCGGAGGCCCGCGGCTCGATCAGTCTCTCTTCGCTCGCCCGTGCTGCCGATGCGATGGATTGCGAACTGGTTTACTTCCTCGTGCCCCGCGACGCCGTGGCGAAAACCTTCGGGGAGCTTGCCCGCCGGTACGATCCGGCGGTGAAGCATCTTCACGCCAGCGAACACTCCATGGCGCTGGAAGGCCAGGCGGTCGGCGATCTAGCACCAAAGTCGGCTTAAATGACTGAGGCTCTTTTCGCCGCGGCCGAGAGCAACACCGCCCTCAGCCCGGAAGAGGAGCTCGATCTCATTCCGAGTCTTTCGACCCGCGCCGAGCTCAACGAGGCGGAACGCGCCAACATATACGCGGCGCGCGTGTGGGCCATGCGTCCTCGCACCTTACAGCGATCGGACCTTCTAACCGACACCTTCGCGCGCGAACTGCACAAACGGATGTTCAACCAGACTTGGCGTTGGGCCGGTCGTTATCGGAAGACCGAAAAAAATCTCGGATGGGAGGTCGCACGCATTACCGAAGGAATGAGAAACGCGTTCGAGGATGCGAGGGCGTGGATGGAATTCTCCACCTACTCGCTCCACGAAGCGGCCGCCCGTCTCCACCACCGTCTGGTCGTCATTCATTCGTGGCCCAACGGTAATGGCCGGCATTCGCGTTTGATCGCCGACGTGATGATCGCCGCCTCTGAAGGCGAAGAACTCACCTGGGGCTCTCGTGGAAACCTCGTCGCCATCGGCGACGCCAGGCGATGCTATATAGAAGCGATCAAGCAGGCCGATGCTGGAAACTTCGAGCCCTTGCTCGCCTTCGCTCAGAGCTGAACCTGCGGCGGCCCGTCCAAACTGCTTCGAATTTCGCGACAATATCGTATATATACAAAGGCACAAAACCTATAATAAGCGCAAGGCGGAACCGACTCTTTTCCGGACTTTAATACAGGAATTCCGTTTCATTTTTTCCGCGAAGTTTTGGAAGAAAAACTCTGCCGTCGACGGAGACCCAAACCATCAGCTGATTAAGCCTGTCCCCGGCTTGGTTTTGAATTAATCCAAAGCGACGCCCAGTCGACGAAATGGACCACGTATATAAAACGCGCGTCTGGTCCAGATCCAATCTTTGTTAATGAGATAAATCAGTTTCGAATGCGCGTGCGTCGGAGGCTACTATTTTGAGGCCGGCGAGCGCTTTTCCCGACGCCTTACGTATGCTTTACCTTTGCAGTCTCCTCCAGTGCGATTTGCAAACGAGCAACGGGTCAAACCTCGTTTACTGCCTGGCTCCATATATACGGCCGAAGAACTCATATATCGCCGGTCGAGGCGCGCGGGCCCATCGCGGCCACGCCGCCTGCAACATTTGCAGCCCGGCTGAACGCAAGCGGGCCGACTATTCTGCGCGTTGACGTTTTCCGCCGCCCGTGACGCCCTGTTCGGGCGCGCCTAAAATCCTCGTCCGCATGACCAATATACTGACCCCACGCCGCCATTCGCCGGCTCGCTGGCTCCCTCACGTTCTTGGAATCGCGCTGGTTTTTGGCGGGGTGCTCCGCGCCGAAGTCCGTCTGACCGACAAGGCTGCCGCCGGAGATTTTCTCCTCTACGCCGACGGTCGCGCCCCGGTGATCGTGGTTGAGGCGAACGCGAATCCGGCCGTGAAACGGGTCGCGGGCGATCTCGCGTTGGATGTCGAGCGCGTGACCGGCGTCAAACCAGCCGTGGTCAACGAGCTTCCCGCAGCTGCGACCTCGGTCGTGTTCATCGGCGAGGCAGGCCACAGCGCGCGCCTCGACGCGCTCGCCTCGGCCGGGAAGTTTGACCTGAGCTCTCTGTTGAATCTGTGGGAGGCTCGCGTCGTCCAAGTCGTCGAGAATCCTTGGCCGGGAATCGGGCGGGCGCTGGTCATCGCCGGCAGCGATCGCCGCGGCACGGCGTATGGCGTTTACGACGTCTCCGAAGCCATCGGCGTCTCCCCTTGGTATTGGTGGGCGGACGTGCCGACGATAAAGCGAACTGCGATTGCTATATCTGCGGGCACCTACCGCGAAGGCCCGCCCGCGGTGAAGTTTCGCGGGATCTTCTTAAATGATGAGGACTGGGGCCTTCAACCTTGGGCCGCAAAAACGCTGGAGCCGGAAACAGGCGACATTGGACCCAAGACCTACGCCCGGATTTTCGAACTGCTCCTCCGACTTCGCGCCAATTTTTGCTGGCCGGCGATGCATCCCTGCACCCATGCCTTCAACTATTATCCCGACAATAAGTTCGTCGCGGATAATTACGGTATCGTGATGGGCTCATCGCACGCGGAGCCCATGCTACGTGATAACGTGGACGAATGGCACCGCGACGGGCAGGGCGAATATGATTATGTGACCAATCGTGCCGGCGTCCTAAAATATTGGGACGATCGCCTGCGAACCAATGGGCGCTTTGAAAATGTATATACCGTCGGGATGCGCGGCATCCACGATAGCGGCATGCCGGGCGGCGGCACACCGGACGAGAAAGCCCAGCGTCTCCAGCAGATCATCTCGGACCAAAGGGACCTGCTGCGCAACCGCGTCAATCCCGACCCAGCTGCCGTTCCGCAGATCTTCTGTCCCTATAAGGAAGTGCTCGATCTTTATCACCGGATGACGCAGCCCTTGCCGGACGACATCAGCCTGGTCTGGCCGGACGACAACTACGGCTATGTACGACAGTTTTCCAACGAGGTCGAGCAACGTCGGCGCGGCGGGGCTGGAGTATATTATCACATTTCATATTGGGGCCGGCCCTATGATTACCTTTGGCTCTGTTCAACGCCTCCCGCGCTGATCTGGGAGGAGATGACCAAAGCCTATGACTTCGGGGCGAAGACGCTGTGGGTGGTCAACGTCGGTGATCTCAAGCCGGCGGAGTTCTCCACCGAGTTCTTCCTCAAACTGGCGTGGAACCCGGAGCGGTGGCGTCCCGAGACTATACAGGACGATTTCTTGCGCGAATCGGCCGGGCGTGACTTCGGGCGCGACAACGCCCCTGAAATCGCAGCGATGCTTTCCGAGTATTATCGCCTGAACTTTTCGCGTCGACCCGAACATCTCGGACTGGACGCGAAGCAGCCCTTCCTCGCGAAACCGGTTTTCTCGTTGGATGCAGCCTCCGGAGAAGCTCGCCAGCGGCTGCAGGACTTTGAGTCGCTCGTTGCTCGCGCGGATCTTTTGGGACGAAAACTCGCTCCTGAGCTTCGTGACGCCTATTTCGAACTTGTCCTCTATCCGATCCGCGCCGCGGCGTTGGCGAATGAGCGAGGAATCAACCTCGGACACTATATTCAGGCGCGCCAGCAAGGACGGTCGGACGCGAGGCTCTTCTACGACCGAGCCGCGGCCGCCCACGCTTCCATCCAGCGCGAAACAGCCTATTACAATGAGCAACTCGCCGGCGGCAAATGGCGGTATATCATGTCAGCCGCACCGCGGGACCAGGCAGTGTTCGAGTTTCCGCGATTCGAAGAACCCGTGGGATCAAGCCCGAGCCATCCGAGAGGCCCGCCGACCACGGATGTTTCGGCAACGGCGCGAGACGAAGATCCTCGGGCGTCGAAAGCGGCCGATTTCACCGAAGTCGATGGCCGCGTCGTGATCGAGGCGGAACACGCCTCCGCGCGAACGTCTGGCAAAGATGCCGAATGGCGGACATTGCGCGGCGTTGGATATAACGGCGCGTCGGTCATGATCGTACCGACCACGGCAAAACCGAAAAAGTCTATTGCTGAAATCCGATCCGAGTCGCCGAGATTGGAATATAAAGTTTGGCTGCGCGCCCCTGGCCAGCTGGTGGCGTCCGTCCGCACTCTGCCGACGTGGGGCCTGCAAGCGGGTCAGCCGCCGCGCTTCGCGATCAGTTTGGACGACGCACCGCCTGAGATCATTTCGCTGCCGATCTATACGGATGAATATAATCCGACCTGGCAGCGCGATGTCTTGCGCAACGCGGCGATCACCACCGGCAAGCTGCGGGCCGAAACCGCCGGACTGCATACCTTGAAAATCTGGATGGTCGACCCCGGCGTGGTGATCGACTCGCTGCTACTGGACCGACGCGATCGCGCCCCCGATTATCTTTGGCCGAGGGAAACTCGCGTTTCTCGATAGTCCTTCTTTGCGAATCGGCAGCCGGTACTCCGCTCCTGTCGTTAGTCGCGACGGCGAGCAGTTGTGATGGTGACGCCGAGTAAGAGGTCGAAACCCGTTCACGGATGTATACGGCGTTATATAGCACCTCACCAGCCGTATATCACCGAGCGAAGCGAGCGCGACCACCGCGACCGCGCCGACTGGAGGATTCGCCGCTTGCGTCAGCCCAAATCGGAACGTCGTTGTTACCGCTACTGACAGCGGCGATTGACGCCGTCCAGGCGGTGCTGCGACAGGCATCGCAGGGAGGCGACGCAGTCCCAGTCCCCAATTGGAGACTGTATGTTAACCGATTGTCTGACCAACGGCTTCCGCAATAACCTGGTTAGGTTTAGACCAGCACTTCGGTCCTCGCCTCCGGTGGAAACAGAAGGGGTCAAATCCCGCTTACTGGAGTATATAGCGTCACAGGATCTGCATGCCCCTCGTCTACTTGAGGTCTGAGTTCCACATGTCGTGCACAGCTTTCCAGGTACCATCCGGGCTTTTTTTCCAGACGCACAAATACTTTCCCTTGTCGACGAACGGCTTTCCATCCGCCCCTTTCGCCGACAACTCGTAAGTCCCGGCCGTAAAACCGAGATCGCTGCTTTGGGAAACCTCGGCATGCAAGGGCTTCCAGGAAATTTTTAAAGTGGGATCTGCGAAATAGGCGGCCCAGACTTTTCGCGCCGCCGCCCGCCCCGCCGCGGCCGGCTCGTTCGGGGGATATCCGATCGCGTCATCGGCGTAATATGATGCGACCAGGTCAGCGTCTTTCTTGCCGGCGGCGAGTGACCATTCCCGATCCAGTTTCGCCAGGCTTTTTCCTGCGGCATCCATGTCCGCCGGCTGGGCGGACGCGAATGCCAGGGAACTGATTGCCATCAAGAGGAGGGCCAGATTCCGCCAACGATTCCGCAGGTTCATAATTTACTTCAAGACTACGCCGGCGTTCTGCCAACTCAAATTTCGGGTCATGCCCCGCCTACCCGAGTGAGTGGGTTTATATATGCACGGCATAAATCGTGTATTATCAAGCGAAGCGTGCGGGACCACCGCGACCGCGCGGACTGCAGCATTTTGCAGACTGAGTCAGCGCAAGTTCTCACCGAACCTAGCAGGCGATGGCGCGAGGCTCAAAGTAAGGGTTGGCCCTCTTGAATTGAGGCGATCCGAGGCGGTAAAGTATATAGTTCCTGCCGGGATGGCCCCGTATGACAGCCACCGCGCTCTCGATTATCGGTCGTTGAGAAGGCACCGCTCCAGATCGTGCCCTACCCGGGCGGGTCGCCCTGAGCCCGGCCAGATCATGTTCGCCGCTCTCAGGCTTCGAGAGGTGACCCCGGATCGCTCGGAGGAGTATATAGCCCCAGCCCCTACTCGCGGCCGCTTCCAGCTTGAAGGACAATAATGCCTTCCGCCTTAACCCCCTTCCGGTTGCGCGACGGCACATTGACTTCGAGTTGATAAAACACGGCGCAAAGCGCGGCGTGGTCCCCGAAGAACGCGCCGTAGAGTTCATAATGTTCATGAGGGGAATCGGGAAATTCACAGAGAACGCTGGAATATGGCGTGCTCGCCGCCGGACGTTCCTCACATCGACAATCGGCCCCGTCCACTTCCGCCGCGGCTCGAAGCCGGTAGCGCTCCTCGGCTCGCGAGGAGCTCGCGCCGCTGTGCCTCGTATTGGCCATGAGCGGAATGACGAAACTTCGCATCGTCCCGTCGACCGAAACCGAAAAGCTCAGTCGGCCATGCAGCCCGGGACTGGTGGTAAGATCGACGGTCGCGCTCCCAATATTGCCCGGATCGATATTTCCACGGCCGCCGCTGCCACCGGTAAAGGTCGCATGCGTGGCCCCGAGCAGATGGTAGGTGACATCGCCGCGGAGAAAAAGCTTCGACGCCGGAGAGCCTCCGCTGAGGCGAATCCACGATTCCTGGCCGACCGCGATCTGCGTGTTCCCGGATCGGCCCCACCACAGTTCGCCGGGAGACGAAGCCTGATACGATTCGTCCCAAGCGTTCGTAAACATCCTCGGCGGGCGATCGCCGATGTTATGCTCGCGCCATCCTACCAGCCGACCGTCCTTGAACGCGGCAACCTTGGTCGAAGCATCGCCGGCATTGGTAACTTGCAGCGCGGAAGTGAGCGCCATCACGTCGATAAAATTTTCCGAGGCCCCGCCCGGGAGCCAGGGCAGCGCGTCGGGGGCAATACCGGTGGACGGATCCGCGGCAGTGCGGGCCCGGCTGTCTTGGCCCCGAGACGCGCAGAGCAAGCCGAGCAGACACGCCAAAAATAGAGCAGCTTTTCTATAGTGAATTTCCACGCCCGAGAATTATATCGTTATCAGAAAAGAATACATAAAGTCCACTCCCGAGACTCTACGCGTTGAGAAGTGCGACCGCTTCAAGGAGGGCCCACATATATAGCGGCCGCCACGCCTCAATATTTTCGAGAGTGAGAAGTCACCGCTTAAAATTGCCCCCTACCCCCTCGGGTCGTCCTGAGCTCGGCCAAGTCAGGTTCGGCACGGTCAATATCCGAGACACGGCCCGTCGGATCGGGTCGAAAGTGTGTTCGATTTACTTGCCAAGAATCAAGGGCACGTAGCTTCGCGCGTCTTGCAGCAATTGCTCGCGTGCAATCCCGGTCGCGGCGCGAAGTTTCAAACCCTGCAACAAATCTACGAGTACACGGCCTCGCACATTAGCGGAAGGTGCGCGAGCCAGGCGCCCCGCCTTCATCTCCTGCTCGAAACGTTTCGCGAAAATATCAGCGGCCGCGGTCATGGCCTTCGCGAAATAGGCGCGGATCTCCGTCACCCGCTCCGACTGTCCCATTGCAGCAGCGACCATCATGCAGCCGGCGCGAGCGTCGCCCGCAGCGAGGTTGACGGTAGACTCGAAAAAAGCGGTCACCGCCTTGTGGATGTTCGGCTCCGCTTGGAATGCTGCCATCAGCGGAGCGCCATACGTCATCGCATAGCGCTCGACCGCCTTAAGCAGAAGAGTGGGCTTGTCTCCGAACGCCCGGTACAGCGCGGGTTTGGTGACGTCCACGGCGCGCGCGATCCGATCCACGTCGACTCCTTCATATCCATGCTCCCAAAACATCTCAACGGCACGGTCGAGTGCTTCGTCGGGGATAAAGCCTCTTGGACGTCCTCGGGGGCGTTTTGAAATATTAGTTACCATCGGGTACGAAACTCCTTGCATTGCGAATCCGATTAACGTACTCCCGCGTCTGTATTCCTTCAAGAAGAATAAACCGAGGAGACCATCTGGCTCTATTCAGAGGAAAAACAGGAGTACCGTTCCCCCTTACGCCGGAAACGCCTTGGAGCATTCGACCGCGGTCACCCCGGCGCCGACCGTGAGGCGTCTGATGATTCCGCGGGTGAGTCTTATCCCCGGCCCGAACTAGGCTACCAACGCCACCGCCCATTGCTAACTGATAACCGAAAAAGATAAACAATATGAACGAAAGTATACTAATCACCGGAGCAAATGCTGGGCTTGGGAAAGAGACGGCCCGTCAGCTGGCATTTAAAAAAGAAACAAAAAAAATAATTCTTTTCTGCAGAAACCGAGCAAGGGCAGAGGCCGCAAAAAATGATCTTGAGAAGGAAACGGGGAAAAAGATTTTCGAAATTATAATTGGCGATGTTACGGATGCCAATTCTGTAAGAAAATTCGTCGAGGAGATAAACGAGCCGATTGATGCGGTGGTTTTAAATGCGGGTGGAGTGGTAGGCAAAGCGGCTGCAGAAATTACGCCTTCCGGTATGAATCAATTAGCTGCTACCAATATTTTAGGAAACGTGATTCTGGTGGATGAATTGATTAAACGGGACAAGCTAGGTAAAACAGTCCTAACCGTGAGTGCCGAAGCTGTTCCAGGCGTAAAGATGCTCGGAATAAAGCGAGTCTCAATGAGGACCTCATCGGCAGATGAGTTTGCTGCTGTTCTTGATGGGTCATATTTCGGCAGGAAGTTCGTTGCATTGCATGCATACGCCTATGTCAAATATGCCGAGACCCTGTGGGCGTTATCGATGGCAAGAAAACATCCCAAGCTTAAGTTTATTGTCGTGAGCCCAGGGAATACTAAAGGAACCCAGGCACCAGACAGTCTTCCCCCTCCGATGCGTTTTATGTTAAATTATGTGATGATGCCGATTGTATTCCCAATGATGGGCGAAATGGTGCATACGCTCGAGGTCGGAGGGAAACGCTTTGTCGATGCCATTTCGGACGAGCGGTATAAAACGGGCGTTTTTTATGCCAGTAAAGAGGGTAAGTTATCGGGGGACATGGTGGACCAGGGCACGTTTTTTACTGATGTGAAAAACACTTCATTTCAAGATAACGCCAACGAGGCGATTCACCGTTTCATCGATTAGGCGTTGGTGACCGACGCTCTCGGGGGACCAGGGCCGACCTGTATACAAGAAGATATTTCCCGCCCTGTATGCGACGGACAGCGGAGTCATCTGAAAGTGCGCGTCATCGACGTGGCCAGGTCGGAATGGACGGTTGAGCGGTTCGGGCGCGCGCCAGTACAAGCGGTAAGGTCAAGGGGATGCCCGGCAATACCGCATACGGAGCCGCCAAGGGCTCCGCAGACACAAAGGCGACCCGCATGTCCACCCGGACACTCGGGTCGCCGCCGCCCTAACCAGGCTTCAATGTGTCCCGACTGGCCGGCTGTCCGCCAGCGCCTCCTTGGGCTGGTTGGAAACACGGGCGATTTCGGAATCGCCTCGGCCGACCGCCGCGAAGGGGATTTTGCTGCGCGCCACCGCAACCATTGCTGGCAGGCAAGAGGCAAACGCGCTCTCGTCGTCCTTGCTCACCGACACACTCCAAAAGACCCGCGGCGCATTTCGACCCGCGACCTCCGGCGTTTCGCGGGCGGTGATCTCGAGGAACTTCGGTTGCGCCGTGGCCGGCCGCATCCTTACGAGATAACCGGACTCATCGCGGTACGAATTATTCAGCTTCGCCTCGGCTTCGGCAACGATGACCCGGTTCGACGGCCAATCAGGCAGGCGCGACAGGTTCTCGACCTCGGGGATCATTATCGTGGCCGGCGTTCCCTGTCCGAAGTGGAGGTCAATTTCCATTCCGGCCGGCGCGCCGACGGCCGCTTCCGCCAAACCCTTTTCGGCCAGAGCTCCCTTCACCCGCTGGATGGTTTCCCGGACCCGGGGATCGTTGGCGAGCGGACCCGGGTCCCCGTAGACCAGCCGGTACGAAGCCGCGTGGAGGGGGATTTCTTCGTGACGCGCCGCGGCAACCTCAAACCCAGAAGTGGCGCAACCGCTCACCAGGAACAGCGGCCCGAGAGCCGCGACTAAAACGGAACCGCGCAAAGCGGCTCGCGAGAGATATGTTTTAGAGGACATACCCGCTCCACGCCACGGCGACGCGCGATCTTTCAAAAAAACAAAACTCCTTTCAAACTCTCAGGCCCGTCACGCAGCAACGATTCGATCCGACGGGCATGTCTCGAATATCAACCAACGACGCTGTGGCGCGAAACCGAGTAACGGGCCGACGCCGTCTACTGGAGTATATAGGTCAGATCTACACCGCAGATGTTATATATCGCCGAGCGAAGCATGCGGGACGCCCGCGACTGCGCCAGCTGCAGGATTTGCAGCTTGCGTCGGCGCAAGCCGGAACGACGCCGTTGTTTATCACTGCAGGAAGCGAAGTCTGACCCGTCCGGACCGTCCTTGAGGAGCGCGTTCGCCGCCCGCTCCTCTGCGAGCGTCCATTCGAGTCGAAAGTACCCTTCTCCCCGGGCCTGGGTGCGAGCCGAGATAACGGGCAGGAAGAGGGCGCATTCCCGGATCTGGCGGCGGATATTTTCGGCTGACGGTGGTGGTCACGAATCCTAGCCATTGCTCTGCCCACCGCTTGCTTACGAGTGCAAAGAGCAACGACGTTTACTGTGGCAAACGAATGCTCGGCATTCGGCCGTAGGCAATTTTGATCGCTCGCGCTCGGCTAAATCAGGTTCGCCACCGAAGATTGGAGACGTGACTCCGTCGGATCGTTCATGACTTTATTAAACCAAAAGAGTGTACACCAATTGTAGAGGTAGGGATGCTCAGCATTAAACTATGGAATCAGAACTCGATTTTTTGCAAAAATGGTATGCCGCTCAATGTGATGGGGATTGGGAGCATGAATTCGGAGTGGCAATTAAGACGCTCGACAACCCAGGGTGGCACGTCCGCATATCTCTCTTTGGCACCAAGGAGGAAACAGCGGAGTGGAAGCCGTTGAAATTCGATAACGGCGATGATGATTGGATCTCCTGTTTCGTAAGGGATAAAGAATTCAGCGGCGCGGGAGATCCGTCAAAGCTGGGAATGATACTTGATCATTTTCGAAACGGAAAAAAATAGGCGCTCTATTCACGGTCGCCCTCAAGCGATCATCATCGACCTTATAGAGGACAGATCAAAGGCGTCGCTTCTCAAGTTCAACGCCCCGTAATAGCGGGCCCGCCGGACGTGGTGCCCGACCGGGCAGGTCATAGAAACAAGATCTGCGTCCGTGGAATTTCACATAGCCGGGGCCGCCACAGCCTAAATATTAAATCGCGCCCTAGCCGTCGCCGGCAGGAGCTCGGCCAGTTGAACGTCGGCACTGTCGATATTCGAAACTCGACCCCGTCGGACCCGCTCCGTTGGCGAAGCGGGACGCCTACGTGGCTGTGGTTAAAAAGCTCGAAAAGCTGCTCCAAAACCAAACAGGTTATTGCGTAAGTCGTTGCTTACTAGCGGATTCACCTCGTGTCTCCAATTGGAGACATCGCCGTCCCCGCCGGGCCAAAAGCGACACGAAAAACGTGCCGAAAAATCGTGGCGCAGCAGCGCCGCAGTTGCGTTATAACACTGCCTTCCGCCGGACCTAATCGCAGCGGCGGAATCGATGGTGTCGGGCTCCTGCCAACGAGTATACAGGCCATCAACTGCGAGAAGCGGTGTTTACCGCCTGTTTGTGCTTTGCGTGAGGCCGCGTTTAGGCGAGTGCGTCGCGACAATATTTCACCGAACGCGCGATTTCCGTCATGAGATCGGAACCGGGTGGGACTTTATATTCGAATTCAATCGCGCCCATGATGTCCCAGTGGTTATCGCGAATCAGGCGGAGCACCTCGACAACCGGAGTATCGCCCTCCCCAAACGGTGTATTGGGGCCGTCGTGAAGCTTTCGGTCCTTCAGGTGAATGTGCGTGATCCGGGCATGATACTTTTTAATAAACTCCACCGGAGAATAATTATTGCCAGCGATAAAATGGCCGAGATCGACGTTGGCTCCGTTAAATTTCGATTGGGTAAACGCCGCTTCCCAAATGGCCGGGGTGATGGCCGTATGGCCGTGATAACCCACCATCATGCGATGCTTTTCCGCAAACCGCCCGAGGCGGGCCGTGTCCTTCGGCTGGAAGGAAATCTCGCATGAAATCGCGTGGGCACCGAGCGCCTTGGCCAATTCGAAAAGGTAATCGAGCTCGGGATCCGAGCACTTGAAAATGGCATCCACTTTCATGACGGGAATGATCACGCCGGCTTGCTCCCACTTTCTCCGAAAGGCCCGGGCTTGGTCCAGCGGCGCCGTGAGCCGCCACTGTTGCAATCTCTGCGCGTGAGCTTCGGCGGCCTCCTTGGCCGCGCCCTTTTGCTCGGGCGTCGCCGCGGGCGGAGCAGCCGGCGCCGTCGGAAATCCCATGAACGCTTCGACCGGTTGCGAGCGAAGTTCGACCGCGCTGAGGTTGAGTTGGATACAACGCGAGAGGATCTCATCGCCGCTCATGTCCGCTTTTCGGAAGCTATAGGGCACATTGATGCCGAGCTGCACGCCCGCTACCTTCGAGTCGGGCTTGCTCGGGCGGGACATCGGCTCAGCCGCGTTGAGCGATCGCTGCGCGGAAAAAAACGCTGCTGCGGGAACCGAAGCGAGAGCCAGTTTGGCGATATCGCGGCGAGTGTAGAGGGTCAT
Source organism: uncultured Verrucomicrobiae bacterium (assembly GCA_963800005.1). Lineage (GTDB taxonomy): Bacteria > Verrucomicrobiota > Verrucomicrobiia > Opitutales > Opitutaceae > CAWCZH01. Next base: position 632,188 of record CAWCZH010000005.1, on the reverse strand, counting down.
GGTTTTTGGGAGTTTCTAAATAAACACGACAGCGGCTGAGAAGAGTCGGCCCCATCCCCAGGACGCTCCGTCGCAGAGCCGCGGCGCATCTCAATAGGATTTCTTATCCAATTCGGCACGCGCGAATTATCCAAGGCAAAACAACACGGAAGACGGGGTTAGCTCTGGTGTGGGACCAGCTGGAAAGTTGTCAAAGATAAATCCACGAACAACACCCCTAAATGTCCACAGCCTGTGACTGCGTTCACGTCGGACGCGGTGCGCAACTGAGCCATACTATCAAAGGGATTCTGAGGTCGCGCCGTTTTATATGATAACCAATCCGGCCGCCCTTATATTTTAACCCCCTTAGAAATGAGCCGCTCAAGGTCCTTATTCATATAACAGCAGCCGTCACCGCCTCTATATTTTCGAGAGTTTAGTGGTCACGCTTTAAGTCGCCTCTAGCCGCTCGGGTCGCTCTGAGCGCAGCCAGATCAGGCCTGGCTCTGTCAATATTCGAGACGCGACCCCGTCTGATTACACTTGCATCAATCTAGATGGCCAACCGACGCGGACGAGCATACCGTCTGGCCCGGAAATTCCCACCTCATAGAGTCCCCATTCACGGTGACGAAGCACCCCACCGGGACGGATAATTAGGTCGTCAACGAGCGCAGCAATAGCGTCAACCTCGGGGGTTCGTATAAAGACGCCGAAGGGATTGTGCTCTGCTGGAACCTGCCAAGCGCCGGGACCGGCTTGGATCAGGTGCACTTCGCATCCCCAGCCAGTCATGATCAGGTAGGCAGTGTCACCACCTGTTCGAGCGAAGCCCAAGCGCTCCCAGAACGCGATCGCGACAGGAAGATCGTTGCTCGGAACGATGGCAAAGGCGCCTATTGTTGCAGGAATTGGCATCAATCTCCTCCATGTTTTTTCGGCATTAAAAACGCAAGCCCTCGTTCGTAAAACGACCATCGACGAGAGACTCTGGGCCTACCGTTGCGGGCGACCCAAAACCGGGCAACCCAGAGGGTCGGCTCTTACTTTGAACCTAGTGCGCGGTTCAAGGCGGTTATTTATATAATATGTGCCCCCACGACCTTCATATTTTAGAGATTTGAATAGTCGCGCTTGGGGTCACCCTACCCCTGCGGTCGGACCGAGCTCGGCCAATCAGGTTCTGCACTGTCGGTAGTCGAAACTCGACCCCTTCGGACCCACTCGGTTGGCGAAGCGCGATGCCTATATGGCCCTGGTGAGAAAGCTCGAAGCGGTGCTCTAAACTCAAACAGGTTATTGCGTAAGTCGTTTGTCCGCAAACGGGTTTACCTCGTGTCTCCAATTGGAGACATCCCCCTCCCTGCCAGGGCAAAAGGGAGTCGAAAATGTGCCGAAAAATTGTGGCGCAGCAGCGCCGCATGCCGTCTCGGGTGCGCTCCGCCGCCGCCAACGCGCTACCAATTAATCTCTTTCTCAACGGAGCCCCAAGAGTATACAGGCAATAAACTCGAGGAAGCGGGGTTCGACCCCTTTTTTGGCTCCATCGATTTAAATATCCGCTGCTGATGAACTCTCATCCCTCAATCCGATTATAAACTAGAACATCCGTGATATCTGCTCAACGACAGTGAAAATCAACCAACAGCATCCGGTAACATATGATTGCTCTCCGAACATTCACGAGAATTGCAGCAGGCCCTCTCTGATAGAAATGGACACTCCTCCGTTCAGAAGCCTCCGATCGTACTCACATATATCGGTATGAAATGAAACGGATCTGGTAGTCGGGCGTCGATTTCGCCCAGCGGTTTGACTTTTAGCTTTGGTCAAAGACTCACGGGGCGATCGCGGGAACGGGGGCATGCGCGGGGCGGCCGGGGCGGAAGGACAAATCGCCGGTGATCACATAGATGACCATGGCCACGAGAATACAAACGGCGGCGACCCAGAAGAAAGGGCTGTGATGGATCCGCTTCCAATGCGGCCGAGGCGCTGGGTCGGGGCCACCGTGCTGCTGAAATTTGGGATGATCCATGATAATTAGGGTGAGAAGGCGAGTTATGTTTGCGCCTATCGGCAAAGCGCTATATGGTTCTGAGACGGAAGCCGGTTTCGGTCTCATCTTCTAGCCGACGTCATTTTCTAAAGTCGGTCCAAGCGTGCGCCAACTGCGACGAGGCGAGACCACAGAACTGCGCCGTCGTTGTTTCTAGGATGCTGGGGTCGGGTGCCCGGCGAAGAACTCGCGGGCTTTGGCGAGAAGTTGTCCTTCCGAGAGGTGGTGTTCGTCCACGACAAGCTGGCCGATGATTTTTCGGGCCTGCTCGGCGTGGTGTCTTTCCATCCAATTGACGAACTGCTCCATCTCACTGCTTTTGCCCGTGCCGGTCCCGAGGACCAAGATCTCGGAGGCGCCGGCCAGCGCTTGGGCAATCGGCGCGAAATACGTGTTGGGATCCGGAATTTCTTGTCCGCGAGTAAATTCGGCGGAGTGCGGCGCGTGACGAAAATATTCCGACGGCGCGGGCGGGAGAATCTTCTGGGGGACTCCGTTAGCCAGTTCCGTCCGAAAAATTCGCGCCTCGCGATGATCAATGACGAGGACGCAATTTTCGGATGACGTTGCCGCCGCAGGCTGGCCACTCTCGGAACGTTGCAGAAAATGTCGCAACGCCATGACCTCGTCTGCCTCCGCGACATCTTTGGATCGCGAGGGATGAAGAACCAGCACCTCGCCATGACGCGAAACTTTAAGATTACCGTTAGGTTCCTCTTGGACATCCGCCAGATGGCGCAAGAGGCTGTGCACGTCCTTCCAGTTGAGGTTATGCGAAAGCGGATGCTGAAAGATCTTTTCGTAGGTGCTACGATGAGATCCTGAGAGTGAGGGGAGATCGGCCATAGTTTATCAGGAAACGCGAAGTGTTCCGTAACTCCGTTGAAGACACCGGCTTTAGTGAAACGACCCAAAATATATTGCCGGGCGGCCAATTTGAGTGACGGCCGACAAAATCCAACGTTCCCGGCGAGATGTCGGAATGGGATTCGCAGATCCGTCATAGATCGAGGCCACGGCTGTCCCCGCGACATTACTGGCCCACCGTTATAGATGAGCCACGGCCACCGGACTAGCGCATTCTGAGCAATGGGAATATTCGGATGAATTATTAATCATCGACGAAGCCCCGACTGTGGACGTTGGCGCCGGCGCCTGGTTCGGCTATTTTGACTTTGCGTGTCCCTCGCGATAATCCAGTGCGAGCTTAATCCAATACTTCAACGCCCGCGCGGTCGTGACGGCTTTGGAATCCACATAGACGTAGCCACGATACTCCCGGCCCCTCATGATAACTGGCCGGCAACCTTCACGCTTCACCGCAGCGTCGTATAGCAAGGGATCGATGCGGCACATGATTCGCTCGGCCCGGGCACTCACGCACATCTTTCCGCGAACCATAAATGCGACGCTACCAAACATCTTCTTCTCTTTCACGCCGGCAACATCAGCTAGCGCGAATCTAGTTCGATCGATGAGCTTCTCATCGCGAGCTCCTTGCACCAGGGCCTTCATGATTGTGCCGAAGGTTATAGGTGAGCCACGCCGCTTGGCGGAGTTGGCTCTGGCGCCTGGTTAGGCTGTTTTTTGGGTGCGATCTTTATGTCGTGCTCGAATGAGCTTTCGAAGCAAAGCAGTTAGGCAAAGGCTTTTCGATGGAGAAGCGAAGGGTGCCTTTGCCGGTTGAGAAATCCTTTAGCTCTCGTGAGAAGCGTCGTATTGTCGAACCGATGTGAAGAGAACAATCATTCTTGTTCGACCTGAGAGTCGCCAGCAGCTTTCCACCTAGTTTAAACGCCGGCAACCCGTAGCTAATACATTCTTCGACGGCCGGCACGGCTTTATGAAACTCAACGCGTATCTTTTCAAGGGCTGCTTTCTTATGTGGCGGCAACGGTTCGAAATAACTTTCGAAGCTTTGTGGCATTTCTCGAGATACCATATTTTGCCTAACGTTAAAGATGAGCCACGCCACCGGGGGCGAGCGGTTGTGACCAAGCGGAGTGTGAGAATCGCAGTTTAAGCATTCGACGAAGCCCCAGATGGTGGCGTTGGCTCTGGCGTCTGGTTACGCTTTTTCATTCTTCGCCTTTCGTAGCCGATCGCGATACTGCTCGATTCCTTTTATGAGAACATCGTCCTCCACGTAGAACATCTCCGGGCAGACGACTTTTCTTCCGCTCATGTTGGTCGCCGTCACGAACAACTGGCCCAAACGTAAGTCAGGATTCGAGCGCCACACTTCTTCGATAGCCTTCAAAATATTCGAAATTCTGTTCGGGTCTCGCATGGGATCGTCTTGCCTAACAGTGCTATTAGCCCCGGTTGGATTGGTCACTATCAGAAGCGTGGAATGGTCTTCCTTGGGAATACATCTCGTTGATTGGTAGAATTCCGGGAGGCGTGGCTGGTCTTTTGCTGGTCGCAAAACCTTCCGCCGAAAGACTCCACAACCGGGCGCTATGAGCAAACTAAAAGCCGGAGGGCGACCCAGAGGCCGGCCGTTACTCTGAACCTAGTGCCCGGCTCAAGATGTTTCTTTATATAATAGCGGCCGCCAGGGCCTCACTATTTTCGAGAGCTGAGTAGTGAGCGCTTGAGGTCACCCTACCCCCTCGGGTCGGCCTGAGCTCGGCCAAATCAGGTTCTGCACTGGAGTATTCCAGACTCGACCCCGTCGGATCAGTTGGCGAAGCGCGAGGCCTTTACGGCTCTGGTAAGAAAGCTCGAAGCGCACCTTTATATACGTTCCGACTTATAATAAAGGTGTAAGGTGTAACCTGACCCCTCTTTACGTGCACGCGTTTATACTTGTACGATCCGCTGATAGGTTACAAACGATCCGGGTTGATAGGTAACACTTTTTATATAGTGTTTATTTAGGTTTACGGGTGGAAGGAGGGGTGTCCGGAGGAGCGATGGAGGCCGTAGGCCTCCATCGCTCCTCCGGACTATAATGGAGGTTTCCGAGGTGAAGGTTGGCGTAATGTAATTCGGTCTGTCCATGCCGATTGACATATAACCCGACACTTTTTCCGGCAAAAACCTCCCCGACGTGATAGTTGTGTCCGCCATGGCAAAGGAAGCCAGAAGTGGACACCTGCTTCACGGTATAGCCTTTGGGATATATAATCTGCAATTGGTGCGCGTTCACCTTCCGGGGGCTTGGGTGATACACTGCGGCAGGTGTCGCCTGGTCCAGGGCCTCATGCGGCCGCTCCCAATTATATTCTTCGCGCCAGCGATCAAACCGGCGCTGTTGTGTGCGCAGGTCAAGGCTCGCGGGCGCCGTGCACTCTGCCTTCAAGTCTTTGTGCATCCGCTCGTGCGAGCCGTTGTCTTGGGGATGGGCGATGCGCGTGAACTCGACCTCGATCCCCTGCTCGATCCACCAGATGCTCAGTTGGGACAAGCGCCCCAAGCCATAGGAAGCAAATGGTACCCCATGGTCCACGCGGATAATTTGCGGCAGCCCATTCTCCTCCGCCAGCCGGGCAAAGGTGCGTTGGGTTAGCCCAAATTGCTGATTGGGCTGGGCGGTGCAGCCAATGATATAGTGGCTATAACGGTCGCAAATCGTAAGGGGGTCGCAACGCTGCCCGTTGCCTAGGGTAAACCAGCCCTTGAAGTCCACCGTCCATACGTGATTGGGCTGATTGGGAATGGTCAGCCCATGATTGAGCGCCGAATAGATCCCAGGCTTGCGCCGCCGCGGCACGCTCAGGCCGCGGCGCCGCAGGATCTTCCCAATCGTGCTGCAAGCCGGCGGAGCCTCGATCCCGTGCTTCTTCCTCAGCCGCTGCTGCAGCTTCTTCGGCCCCCAAGTCTGGTGCGCCAAACGCTCCGCCACGATCAGCTCCTCCACGTTCTCGTCAGTGCGATGGGGACAACTCAGCGGCCGGTGGCTGCGGGGCACCAGTCCAGCCACCCCGCTTTCATCATAACGTTCCAGATACTCGTGGCCGGTCTTCCGGCTGATCCCAAACTGCTCGCACAGTTCGGTCATCGTATAACGGTCGGTCTTCAGCAGACTCACAAACCTTAGCTTCTCGTCCATCGTGGTTACTTGTTTCCAGGGCATCGCCCCAAAAGTGTAACCTATCTCCCCGGTTCAAGTGTTACCTATCAGCCCGGATCGTACCACTCGAGTGTATAGCGGGCCTTCTTGCCAGCCGGCTCCGTAATCTGTTTTTTCATGGGATCTTTTCGTCTTTTGATCCCTCCATCCGTGTCCGTCAAATCGGGGCAATCCCAGACTGACCCTCTGGATTGGGCCCCACCCGAAGCGCGGTAGAATCACTCCCGGAAACACGCCGCCGGTTTTGAGATAATAATCGGTAGGCGCCCCCAGCCCATGCCGACGGCGCAGATTTCAGTCCGTTTTTTTTCATGAGAGAAGCAAAACCTTTTTCGCAAAAGTTTGATTGATTGCCCCGATTTCGCATTTTACACGGGTTGACGCCTTTGCCGCCCTCCTGAGCCGCGGACAACTCGCATGAACACTCCCACTGATTCCGTTACCAGTGACGCCGATCGGTTAGCTCTCACGACAGCTGCCACGATCGGATTCTCGAATGCGAATGCAGTATATTTGGCGCAAGTTGTAGAGCAGTCCCACGAGGGCGTCTGGACTATAGATACCGAGGGACGGACGATCTCCATCAATTCCAGAATGGCCGAAATCCTAGGATATTCGGTTTCAGAACTGATGCGACTAAGCCATACCGACGTAATGTTCGAATGTGACCTTGCTGCGGCTTATCGCCAACTTGAGCTGAGAAAGGCCGGCGACCGCGCTACATGGGAACAACGCTATCGTCGCCGAGATGGGACCGAACTTTGGACTCTCGCTTGTTGCGGCCCCCTCCGGGATGGGTCGGGCAAGATCGTGGGCGCCCTGGGGATGTTTACGGACATTACCGAGCGAAGAGCGTTGGAACACTCCCAGAGAGCAACCGAGCTCCGGTTTCGCGAGACATTTGAAAACGCCGCCGTAGGCATAGCCCATCTGGACATGAATTTCCGGTGGACGCTCATCAATGCTAAGCTGTGCCAGATGTTAGGTTACTCGCATTCTGAACTGGTAGGTCTCCCTTTCCCGGAAATTACCCACCCAGACGACTTAGACGACGATTTGGAAAAGACAGGCCGCTTAATGAGAGGGGAGATTAGCATACATTCGATGGACAAGCGCTATCGCAAGAAAACAGGGGATTGGCTCTGGGTTCACTTGACCGGCTCGATGGTGCGGGGCGACTCAGGCGCACCCTCGTATTTCGTAGCAGTCATTCAAGATATTAGCGATCGGGTAAGCGCCTTCGAAAAACTGAAAGAGAGCGAGGTCGCTCTTCAGGGCGCCCTTACTGCAACGGATTTATTTGTCGCGACGGTTTCCCATGAGCTTCGCGCACCGCTAACCCCAATACTGATGTTGGCACAGGACGCGGCGCTCGATCCGCTCACCCCTCAACATCTGAAGAGCACTTTCGAAATGATCGCCGTGTCCGCGGAGCAGCAGGCGCGAATGGTAGATGACCTGCTAGATCTGTCCCGGATTACGGCGGGGACTTTAGAATGCAGTATGGAACTCCTCCAAATCGATCTTCCCCTTGCCGACGCGGTCGCGTCCATAGGGGGGTCGGCGGCTAGGAGAAAAATTACCATCAGAGTGGAAACGCCTTCTCACCGCTTCGTACTGAGGGGCGACCGCGGTCGATTGCGCCAACTGTTCGCCAATCTTGTCGGTAACGCCGTCAAGTTCAGCGCCGACGAAGGGACGGTTACAGTTCGGGTGTCTGCCGCCCCTCCAAACCAGGCCTGCGTCGAAATTAGCGACACTGGCTTAGGTATGACAACTGAGGAGCTAAGCATAATGTTCGTTAAGTACACCCAAGGAGATCAGGTTCGCCGCGAAACAAGGCGATATGGTGGGTTGGGTCTCGGACTTTCTATATCGAAATCAATCGTGGACCTGCATGGCGGGGCTATTTCTGCCACCAGCGCAGGTCGGTACCTCGGGTCGACCTTCAAGGTGACGCTGCCTATAGTTCAGATGACAGCAGAATGATTTTGGGATCCCGGTCCCGGCAGACATTTCGTCCCCTTGCCACGGAATGACCAGCGAAGGACAGGCAGCCACGTGCTGTCGGGAACGCGCACCAGTTTCGGCGTAAGGATCCCGTCAGTCTCGCGCTGCTCTCTCAGGACAATCGCGCGACATCGCGGTCCGTTGTATCAAAGTCTCACTCGAATCGGGTTCGTACCTTGGTCCAAGGAGTTGAGGGCGACCCAAAGGGTCCGCCCTTACTTTGAACCTAGTGCCCGGCTCACAGCGGTTCTTTATATAATAGCGGCGGCCACAACCTCCATATTTTATAAAGTTGAGTCGTAAGCGCTTGAGGTCACCCTACCCCCTCGGGCCCGAGTGAGCTCGGCCAAATCAGGTTCTGCACTAGAGTATTCCAGACTCGACCCCGTCGGATCCGTTGGCGAAGCGCGATGCCTATACGGCCTTGGTAAGAAAGCTCGAAGCGCCCCTTTATATACGTTCCGACTTATAAGAAAGGTGTAAGGTGTAACCTGACCCGTTTTTACGAGCCCCGAAGCGTTGCTCTAAATCCAAACGACTTATTTCCTAAACCATTGTCAGGATAAGGAGTTTACATCATGTCTCCAATTGGAGACATCGCCCCGCGGCCAAGCGAAAAATGAGATTAAAACCTGCCGCAAGAACCGTGGTCCAGCAGCGCCGCAGTTGCCATAATACTGCTTACCGCGGAGATGATCGCGGCGCCGGAATCGATGGTATCGGGCTCGTCGATCCGATCCCCTCCTGGATACTACGCCAATTGAAGACGAAAGACGGCCATCCAGCGGGCCAAATAGCTGATCCGGACCGTGCCGTATACGCAGCCGGCGTGACGCATGCACCGCGGCTACATCAAAACCTGCGGCTGTATCATCACTGCCTCACCAGGCCAGCCTCGAGCCGTTGACTCAAGCCAAACCCACCGCGCTCCGACTATATAACCGCTCCACTCCCAAGAAAGGTGTAAGGTGTAACCTGTCCCCTCTTTACGGGTTGGGTACTAGTTAACGGATGTCTACTCTGGTAGTTAGTGCTTTGAAAATGGCGGTCAGCTTAGCCTCGCTAATTATGCTTACGCCCGGATAGCCCTTAATTTGGTCAGATGCTGCCGGAGCGACTCCTTGGCTCTTAGTGAAATCCGAGATCGCATTTAAAACGGATGGTTCACCTGGCGCCGTGCTGCCCCTCGATCCCCATTCTCCGTTAATATTGTAAAATAAAGTAGCATCCCATAAATCGTCGACTGGTCTGTCCACTACTACGAATCTCTGAGTACTATTTAAATTGTCGATTTTCTCAGAAGGATTTAATTTCAGTTGCGAGGCGACTGATGGATCCATTCCTGAAGGGAAATAGCTGGCAAACGCTTCGGTGTCAGACGGTACAGTTCCGCCGCTAGCTGCGATCGCTGCACCGATCGCTTTTCCGAGTGGTGTGGCAATTTTTATCCGCGCTTTTCCTCGCAGGTCACCTAACGCACGACGGTAATCGGCCTCTGTCGTTAAAGGTCCATTTTTCGTTACATCCAGCCAATCCGACGCAGTTAGTAAATCCATCTGCGGAATCCGTTTTTCCGGATGCTCCTGGAGGTAGGTATTCAACTTCCTGACGGTGGCCAACCATACGTCTAGAGAGTCTTCAAATTTTTCGCCTTTTGGAATCTGAACTGCCGCCCGGTGGAGTTCGGCCTTTTCGTGCTGCAGCTCTGCTACTCTGCGCTTCGACGTGGCGAGCTGCGCGGACGTGGCGAGGGCCTGCTGCCTTGAGTCGGAAAGTGCAGAGTCAGCGTCGTGTCGGCGTAGCGATTCGTAAATGGCCGCTGAGACCGCGAGGATCACGGCAACTGTCGCAGCGCCGAACATTTTAGTGGTGCTCATAATGGTAAAATAGGAAACTCCGCCGAACGTCGCTGGTCCGGCCGTAATCAGTGCGACAGAGTTTACCAACGTCGCTGGTGCTGTCACAGCTCCCTGGCTTGCCAAGGCCGCGCCCAGCAGGACAGATGTCGAGCGGATGCCGCGACGCTGTAGCTGGCGCGCGAGCTTTCGGAGGGCGCGGTCGACGCGCATCCGGGCCGCGTCCTCCGAGATTTCGAAGGTGGACCCAAGTTCGGCAAACGAGCGGTCTTCGAAAAACCGCAACAGCACAGCCGCGCGATCCTGCTCGCTTAGAGCGTCGAGCAAATCGTCGATGGCCGGTCGGATTCTATGCCACGCGTCGGTGGCGGCTTCCCCGTCAATTGCGGCATCCTGCATTTGATATACCTCTTGTTCCCGTTTTTCGCGGCGGCGCTCGCGCCGCAACGCCTTACTGGCAGCGAAGCGTGTGGCGATGAACAGCCACCCAACGAGCGAAGAATAATGGCGCAGTCCGGCTGCATTCGATGCCAGTCCAGCGAAGACATCTTGCACGACTTCTTCGGCGAGCTGCGCTTGCCCTCCCGTCCGTCGAAGCGCGGTGGAATAGATCACGTTGACGTGGCGGAGAACGATTTCCCGAAATGCCGCCTGATCGCCATCGGCATAACGTCGCAGGAGTTCTGAATCAGTCACCATGGCCTCACCTATACCTACCCACCGAAACGAAAACCGAACAGCTAATCTTCTGCGGCCGCGCTGCCGTTGGGAGGGCGACCTAGAGGGTCGCCCCTCTACTTTGAACCTAGTGCCCAGTTCAAGGCGGTTCTTTATATAGTAGCGGCCGCCATGAGCTCACTATTTTCGAGAGTTGAGTAGTCAGCGGTTGAGGTCACCCCAACCCCCTCGGGTCAGACTGAGCTCCATACGTCCCTGATAAGAAAGCTCGAAGCGCCCCTTTATATACGTTCCGACTTATAATAAAGGTGTAAGGTGTAACCTGACCCGTTTTTACGAGCCTCGGTTATAGAAGGCTTCTATATAGTCAACGACTCGCGAAAAGGGATCAGGTTACACCTTACACCTTTGTTCGCTGCAGCCAATATTACGACGGGGATGGCGGGACCTAACTCGGCGAAAGCAACGCGCTGCTTCGCAAATGGCTCTGTCGGTCGAAAAGGTGTAAGGTGTAAGGTGTAACCCGACCCTTTTTTACGGGCGCCACTTGATCAAAGCGAAGCAGGGTGAGCGATTTCAGATCGGCAACGACCGAGGTGGAATCAACGGTTGGGTTGGCATGAACGGAATTTACGGACGTTGTATGCGCGTCGAACGACGAACCAGAAAACGCCCAACCAGACGCCAGGGCCAACACGCGGGATTGGCCCGTTCTGTTGTTCAATGTCGCTGGCCGCGTGTGGCTCAGCTTAAACGTTCGTCGAAATAAAAGCGTTATGAACACACTTACGACCCCGTTCGGATTTCACTCGACAGCTTCGGATATTATTAAAGGCATCGACCTGAGTGGGAAGCACGCCATCATTACCGGGGGCGCCTCCGGGATTGGGATCGAAACCGCACGTGCTCTCGCCCAGGCCGGCGCAGCCATCACGCTTGCGGTGCGTCGTCGGGAAGCGGCGGAACTGGTGGGGGCAGAGTTACGCCACTCGACCGGCAACCGGAATATCGAGGTAAGAGATCTAGACCTTTCCGACTTACGTTCCGTAAACGCCTTTGCCATGGGCTGGGAAGGCCCGCTGGATATCCTTGTCAACAACGCAGGGATTATGGCTGTTCCTGAATTGGAGAAAACTCCCCAAGGGTTTGAGCAGCAGTTCGGCACAAATTTTCTCGGCCATTTCGCACTGACTTACTGGCTGCACAAGGCACTCGCTGCCGCTCATGGTGCCCGGGTTGTTTCACTGAGCTCAAGCGGCCATTTTTTCTCTCCCGTCAACTTCGATGATTTGAATTTCGATTTCATTCCGTACACGCCATTTGGCGCGTATGGCCAGTCCAAGACCGCCAACGCGCTGCTAGCTGTCGCCGTCACCCGTCATTGGGCCGGCGAAGGTGTCGTTTCCAATGCAGTGAACCCGGGTGCGATCTCAACCGGCCTGCAGAAACACACTGGCGGATTGAAGACCCCCGTCGAGCGTCGCAAGACCCCAGAACAAGGGGCTGCGACCTCGGTTCTGCTGGCAGCGTCTCCGCTCGTTGAGGGGATCGGAGGCATTTACTTCGAGGACTGCAACGCAGCCCCCCGCGTCGCGAAGCGCCCGACCGACTTCAGTGGCGGCGTAGCGCCCTACGCCATTGATACGGAAAATGCGGAGCGGCTTTGGAATGTAGCTCTTAAGCTGCTTTCGTGAGCATATGAGGATTCAGCGCGGATGACAAAAGAGCCCAACCAGGCGCTACAGCCAACGGTTGGCCGGGACCCATCGCGAAAGAAAACGCGCAAGCGGATTGAGCCGGTCCGGGCGTCGCCGGTGCGCCATCCGGGCGCAGGCAATCATCGATCGCCGCGATCCGGTTTATATAGCTGTCCGTCTCCGCGGAGTTTTCGTGAGGTCGCCGCGCCCGATGCGGGCCTGCGCCGGCCGCGCTCTGCGTTTACTATATAAACTTAGGCGCTCGGCCGGATCATATAAATACCTCCGTGCTGAAAGTATATAGTCGGCCGGAGGCGCGACCGGACCTCGGCTCTGTCCGGCGCGACGTGGCTCCCGACGGAGCCGGGCGTCCTTGCCTCCGGCGCGCCGGGTTCTACGCTCCCGACCGGCCATGACGTTTCCGGTGTATCTCGACGTATTCGGACTCCGGATACATCCGCACGTCGCCTTGGAGGGTGTTGCCTATTTCGTGGGCGCCCGAATCTATTTCCACGATCGCCGTCGAACTTTGAACGCCGGGGCGGAGCTGCCGATGGAAACGAAGCTGTGGCTGCTGGTCGGTTGCCTGTTCGGCGCGTGGTTCGGCTCCAAGCTCCTGGCCTGGGTGGAATCGCCGTCCTCTTATTTCGGGCCCTCGTTTACTTGGTTCCGACTGCTGGGCGGCAAGACGATCGTCGGGGGAATCCTCGGCGGGTGGGCCGGCGTCGAGCTGGTCAAGGCGGCGCAAAAAATCACCCAGTCGACCGGCGATGCCTTCGTGCTGCCACTCGCGGTCGGCACGGCCATCGGGCGGATCGGGTGTTTTCTGACAGGACTCAGCGACCACACCTACGGAGTGGCGACGCGGCTGCCGTGGGGAGTCGATCTCGGCGATGGCGTGCGGCGCCATCCCACGGCGCTATATGAATCAGCGTTCGCGGGGATCTACGCTGCCCTCTGGCTGTTCGTGCGCCACCGGCTCCGCCTTCCGCCGGGGGCGGCCTTCCGGCTTTACGTCGCGGTCTACTTGTCGTTTCGCTTCTTGATCGAGTTCATCAAGCCCCGCGAAACGGCCATCCTCGGGCTGAGCGCGATTCAAATCGCCAGCCTTGCGGGCGCCGTTTTTGCTCTGTCCGGTTTTCGCGCGATCCTTCGTGCGCGTTCCCTGTCCCGCCTGCCGGTTTAATTTTTTTGCTATATGGACCGTCCGTACCTGTATGCTGAACTCACCAGCAGTCTATGCGCGACCTGTCTGCGCAAGGTGGACGCCAAAGTCGTCTTTGCGAATGACAATGTATATTTGCACAAGCACTGTCCGGAGCACGGCTTCTCACGCGTGCTGATCTCGACGGATATAGAATATTATCAACGTTGTCGCGCCACGTTGAAACCGGGGCAGCTCCCTGAGCAGTTTAATACGCCCACGGAATTTGGCTGTCCGTACGATTGCGGGCTTTGTCCGGATCACGAACAGCATTCCTGTCTCACGCTGGTCGAGGTGACGGATCAATGTCAGCTGCAGTGTCCCATCTGCTACGCCGAGTCGTCGCCTCGCCGCCAGAGCCATCGCTCGCTCGCGCATATAGAGGAGATGCTGGACGCCGTGGTGCGAAACGAGGCTGAGCCGGACATTGTTCAAATCAGCGGCGGCGAGCCGACGATTCATCCCCAGTTTTTCGAAATTCTGGACGCGGCGCGGCGTCGCCCGATCAAACACCTGATGCTAAATACCAACGGGCTGCGCATTGCGCAGGAGCCGGAGTTCGCGCGTCGCCTCGCGACCTATCAGCCCGGGTTCGAGGTTTATTTGCAGTTCGATTCTCTCCGCCCGGGGCCGCTGCAGACGCTGCGTGGAGCGGACCTCACCGACATCCGCCGCCGCGCCCTTGACCGTCTCAACGAGCTCAATCTCTCCACGACGCTGGTGGTCACGCTCAAGCAGGGCTGCAATGATGGCGAGATCGGCGAGATTATCGACTTCGCCCTGCAGCAGCGCTGCGTCCGGGGAGTCACGTTTCAGCCGATCCAGGACGCCGGTCGCACGGAGGCATTCGATCCCGCGCGGGACCGGCTCACGCTGGGGGAGGTGAGACAGAAGATCCTGGCGCAATCTTCTATATTCACCCCCGCGGACCTGATTCCGGTCCCGTGCCATCCCGACTGTCTGGCGATGGGCTATGCGTTGAAGCTGGGTGGACGCGTCACGCCTCTGACGGGCCTGATTCCGCCGCGAACGCTGCTGGAGGCGGAAGGCAGCAACCTGGTTTTCGAGCGAGATCCCGCGCTCCGTCACGAGGTGTTCAAACTATTTTCCACCTCCCACTCGCCGGAATCCGCGACGACGGCGCTGCGCCAGTTGCTCTGCTGCCTGCCGCTCGTGCAGGCACCTCCGGCGATCACCTACGAGAATATATTTCGGGTGCTGATCATACAATTTCTCGACGCGCATAACTTCGATGTCCGCAGCGTGAAGAAGACCTGTATACATATTGTGCATCCGGACGGCCGGATCATTCCGTTTGATACTTTCAATCTTTTTTATCGGGACGGGAAGCAGGCGCGTCTCCGGGAACTGCAAGAGCTCCACCGGCCTCGGCGTTCCGCGACTTCTCCTCTGGCCGGAAATAAAATATAGAGGTGGTGTCATCGAATCTCCGGCTTCGTGAACCCCTGTCATGAACGACTTGCCGCCTGATCCTATACCGCCGGATTCCACGCCGCCGCTGCTGCCGCCGGCAACCCCAGTCACGCCTCCTTCGCTGCCCGAGGAAACGCCTGCAGGTGCCACGGCACCGTTGCCGTCGGAGGGTAGTCGGGCTGTTTCCCGGGGGTCGTTGGCCGCCGGTTTTGCCGTGGGATTGCTGGCGTGGGGGTGCTCCGGCGTGCCGTCGGCGGGTATTCTATTCCTGATGTTTGATTGTGTCGTGTTGCCGATCTTGGCAGTAGTGCTCGCCTGTATTCGGGGCACGCGTCGCTTTGGCCTCGGCCTGTTGCTCGCAACTGCGATCGGTTGGCTGATCCTCGGTGCGATGTGCGGCGGGTTGCTGCCATTCCCGTTTCGCCTGGGGTAATATATATATAGTCGCGCGATCGGCGATCCGAGAATGCCGGATTGCGTTCAGATCGCGGTAGCGTTCGGGTCGGGCCCTTGACGAAGGCGCCTCAGGGCTTGACCTCTTGCCCGTAGGAACTCGTTACACCCCGCAGCTTTGTTCGTTGCGGCCCGATACTACGACGGAGATGGCGGGACGTAACTCGGCGAAAGCAACGCGCTACTTCGCAGAATTGCTTCATCCATCGAAAGGTGTAAGGTGTAGCTGGGATTGCCCGGATATCTCGGACACCGATTAGAGTGTGATTGGTTTTAGTTTATTATCCTGTTGGGACTCAAATTGAATCGGTCTAATATAGCCGATGCGGGAATGCAGGCGGACCGGATTATAGAAGATTTCTATATAATCAAATATGGCAGAGCGGGCGGCCATGCGGCCGGCCAACTTGCGGTGGAACATTTCTCGCAAGGGGTAACGCTACAGCCTTTACGGAGCCTTATATACCCCGCTACTTTAAGTAGTAGTCCGGACTGGGAATCTGGAGTCACGGAGAGGGGCGAGAATTTTAGCTTCATCCACTTTTCGGGAATATTATATGATGAACAGTGGCGCCTCTATATCAGCGTTCCAGCTCCGAAGAAAGGTGTAAGGTGTAGCCAGACCCCTTTTGATAGGCCCCTGGGCGCAGCCAACGAACGCGACCGCCGCCCTTCTTACCTGCTCATGCCCGATACCACCGATGATTCCGAATGTCGCGGTGGTGTATAGGCTGGCGTCACCATTGGACGACGAAAGAACCGTGATAGTCTGACCGCCAAGTGGCCAATCCATTACAACCGCTGAAACCTCGTCCTCGCTCTGGTAGCTGCCCTTTTCGGGGACTCGGGTGAGCCACCCAGTACGCATGTCGCGCATAATCTCAGCGGGACTCTTTGCAGTCGGCGGCTGCGCTGCTTTCGCGGCTGCGGACGTCATCAAGCCGGCAAATAGAGTGCGCAAGAATTTCATCCGTTTTGGCTAACGTTATAGGTGAGCCACGCCGCTCGGCGGCGTTGGCTCTAGCGTCTGGTTAGCCCTTGTTCGCGTCGTAAACATCTTTGCTCTCTCAATGTGTTTCGGGGAAACTCTTCTCCTCAGATAATCTTCGTGCCGGCACAGCTCCACAGAGATGCTCTGGAAGGGAAGATTAAACGAGTCGAACGACAGCAGCTCGTACTCGGCCTCGGCGCCGACCGGCATCTCTTCTGCGAAGAACGGCACAGTGTAGAAGTTATCGGCGTCAATCCTCGAGCCGACGCGACGCACCGTCAGGTATAGCGGCCTAGGGGCGTAAGCTGATCTACAGAGAACCTTGAATTTCAAACGATGGTATCGCGGCAAAAACTCGCCTGGTTCAAGCCGCTCCAAGTCGGGCCCGAACGAAATGAGAGCCACGCCGAACGCTCGATGAGCGGACGCGAGTTGTTCAGCGCTCGGCTCTTGCACTGAGTTCATCTTTCTAAGGGCTAACGTTATAGGTGAGCCACGCCGCTTGGCGGCGTTGGCTCTGGCGTCTGGTTAGCCTCTGGGAGTACCCGACGCTACTCCCAGCCAAACTTTAGTAGTGGACGCGCGCATTTAGGACATGGCTTTCGTAAGAGTATCAGTGAAACATTCGCGATATGGCAAACTGGACAATACACTCCATCGTTGGGGACCGGAATTGACTCTCGCATTTCAGATAGCCTGTCAGCGGCGGTATATGTCTCTTGTTGGGTCGCTCCCTTCGGCGGTAGGCCTTGAGCTTCCGGATCTGGAACTGTCGCGTTCAGGGAAACAGTCGCGATCCAATCTTCGGCCCCAAGCGACAAATTATCCCCGAATCTCTCGGTAATGTCGATCTGAGTGAACGATATCTTTCCGGGTGGCATCATCGACACCTTCGGCTTCCTTTTCCTGAACGGCCACATGATATAGTGTCTTTTTTGGCTAACGTTTAAGCTGAGCCACGGCCGCTCGGGGCCGTTAGCTCTGGCGTCTGGTTAGCCGCCCTTTTGTTCGAGAAATGCGCGACCCCGCCACCACCCATGCAGATGACTTCTTCTGAACCGTGATAAGCACGCCACGACTCGTAGCCGCACGAGAGATTCAGGAACTCAACCAAAACCTCATCTTCAAACGTCACCGCCAAATCGGACGTGCGCTCTGCAAGTCGAAAACCAAGAATCTTCTTTTCTTCAGTGGCGGCAATCACTCGCGCTGAAGCATCAACTGGCTCCTTGAGACCGAACATTTGGTCGTGATCTTCCGAGGTGACGTCGATTCCGGTCCTTGTGACTAAACGCCACCCGGACTCCGTGAGAACGCGACCGCCGTCCTGAAATGTGAAGAACCACGTGAAATCCTGCTTCGTAACCTGGGCGAGGCGCTTACCGATAAGCCATGTGAGATCGGCGGGCATTTTCTTGGCTAACGCTATAGACGAGCCACGGCCACTGGGCTAGCGGATTTTGAGCACTGAAGATATTCGAACAGAATATTAATCATGGCCGAAGCCCCTGACTGTGTGCGTTGGCTCTGGCGCCTGGTTCGGCTTCTTTCATCTCACAGAATGCGCTGCCACCAACGGACTGGAGTCGCCTCCAGGTGATGGACGACTTCTTCAAAAACGGCGGCGGGACATTTGAGCGGCCGATCAATCCAGTGGTCCGAGAGCGGAGTATAAACTTGGAATATCAAACCCTTATACTCGAACGCAGCGGAAGCGTCATCGTTCATCGGATTCTGATTAGCTTTTCCGATTTTCGCTCCGGGTAGCCTGCCAAGAACTTGGAGCAGCGTTCTAAATGAGACGGCCCCAAGCTCTACACCAACTGAATCGCCAGAAGGTGACCGCATGATTTGCACAGTATTTCTTCCGCCGAGCGTTATAGGTGAGCCGTGGCCACTGGGCTAGCGGATTGCCAGGGTTGCCGAGCGTTAAGTCGAAGCACTAGCGTTGCCGAAGCCCCTGATGGTGGACGTTGGCTGTCGTCTGGTTAGGCTTTTCAGCGATTAGAAGAGTCCTCTTTTGACCGAGGATAAAGATCCATAAAGTGAAAACCCAGCCTCAGAAACCAACTTGTAGAGAACCCAAGGATCATATTTTGCTAGACGAAGCACGTGTCCCTCATGCTTTACAAAAATGAAGTCGGGGTATCGTTCGGACGACAACGGTAGTAGTGCTTCTTCGAACACAAGAGCCGGGCGCTCGGGCACAGCTATCGTATTTCCTTCAGCGTAACGGCAATAAATGCTTGAATCTGATGTTAAACGCTTCCGCCACTCGTTGTCCGATGATTCTAGAACGACACCGCGGTAAACGGCCGACATTATAAGCTCCTGAAACCAAAATCTGACCCTCCCTCGTTTTTCGTCATTCCATCCTTCTACCGGTTGGGTTTGCCTCGCAATCGTCACTTGAAGTTTCGGTTCCGTCTCAACTGCACGAAGAAACGGTCCTGCAGAGATGAATGCCACAGCTAAGATGATTTTAGTTTTCACGCGATATTATTCCTTTGCCTAACGTTTACGGTGAGCCGCTCGACCCAACGGGTCGAGTTGGCTCTAGTGGCTGGTTAGGCTTCATTTCTGGCTTTCATCGACCATATCAACTCAAATTCTTCTAAAGAAATAAGCGTAAACTTTCCGAGCGATCGGTCGCCTAACATTTGTTCAAGGATCTTGCCCTCTGGCAACGCTCCCAATCGATCTGCAGCTCGATTCTCATCATACTTCAGATTGGCGCCATCTAGCTGTATATTCACGGCGCGCACGACGAACCCGTCGTCGGCGATCTCCCAATAGTCGTCGGCCCACTCTTCGATGCCGACGCTATTCCCGGCAGCTTGATAACGTATATACTTCATCTCTCCTGCCTAACGTTCAAGGTGAGCCACGCCGGCTTGGCGGTGTTGGCTCTGGCGCCTGGTTAGCCATTTGCTTCATCTGCGTGCACCAGTCGCGTAGAGATGATCGAGGCAATAGGCCACACCTTTGACTTTTTTGTTTTTGCAGGCCGTCCGAGCGCATTCTTCGTTTGTCTCGCCGCCGCGCCGCTGAAGCAGCAATTTCTTCTGCTCTTCCTCAAACTCTACCGAGGCCCAATCTTCACGGTAGCTACCAACGTTCCAGATATATCGCTGCTGGGACTTATCCGGGATATCAATCCGCCAATAACCCCCGCAAATCTCGCATCTCAATAATTCACGCCAGCTCGACTTGGCCACACTAGCGAGAAACGGACGTAGCCTTTGGGAGAGGCCGCGCTCGGCGTCGTAGTAGGTGTACACAGGAAGCTCTTCGCAGGCGCAGTGCATTCTTGGCTAACGTTATAGATGAGCCACGTGCGGCGAACGGGCCAGCGGAACTTTTCGAATCAACACGGCCGTGTGGAGCGAAGAAGGCATTTCCGAAATTACAGCCCCCATCAAGCACGTTGGCTCTGGCGTCTGGTTAGGCCTTTTTGGAGCGGGCCATCAGGCTGACGCCAGCGATAAGCAGAACGAACCCTATGATCCAACCAGCTGGAGTCGCGGTGAAAGCGACCGAGAAATGCATTTTGAGATGTGAGTCATACGCCGATTTATCGACTCTCATGGGACCGATCAGGGACAGGATGCAGATCAGTAATGAGGCGACTCCGAGGCCGATTAGTATTCGCGACAAGACTAAAGCTTTCATATTCTGCCGAACGTTCAAGATGAGCCACGCCGGCATGGCGGCGTTGGCTCTAGCGTCTGGTTGGGCCTTTGGCTTTCTTCTAGTATATCGATGCGCGTCTTAAGCCTTTCCAGCTCCACCGTCATCTCCCTAGAGCGCCGACGTGCTGATATGCTCAAGCCCAGAATTCCGATTGTAACTGGGAAGAACAACGGTTGATCGCGGAAATACATCCTCTCGATTGCCCAGAGACATGGCATCGCAACAATCAGCAAAGCATAGTCCCACAGGGCGCCCGGCCACCACCATTCGCTTTTTTTGGAGTGCTCGATCCTCTCATTTACCCTCGCCATTAAATGCTTTTCGCGGGTCGTCACATTATTGCCTTTTTCTTGCTCAACGTTATAGGTGAGCCACGCCGCCCGCCGGCGTTGGCTCCAACGGCTGGTTAGGCCGTTTGTCCTTTCTGATTTTAATCATCGTCGTAAAAGCAATCACACGAGATCGCCTGTCCTCCACATCGCGGGCAAGGCTCCAAATCGCATCCGAGGTCATGCAAGAAGCCACGCAGTCTTCCACAGTCGTTGCACTTCTGGTGCTTCAGGTCTTCCGAGCCGTCACCGTAACGGATGCGATCATACTCCTGACCATTGATGACGAAGCGCACCGGCGCCACTCTGGGCTTCCTGTCGCCACTCCAGCGATGTTTGAGTTCGCCCCAAGACATAATCTTTCGTCTAACGTTTAAGCTGACCCACGGCCGCTCGGGGCCGTTGGGTCTAGCGCCTGGTTGGGCGTTTTTTCCTCTTGGTCCGGGCCGTAGACGTCGATGCCGAGCTCAATCCCGCGCGATCCCAGTAGAAGAAGTGTGACAGGAGAAATACTGAAACCCTCATTTGAGTCTTTCAGGAAAATCCCTGAAAACAGATCGACGCGGCAGCCTCCAATGACGCTACGCCAAACGTTCAGATCCGAGGTGAGCTTTCCAAGTATCTCCCGAATTTGCCCGTCCAGATCACAAGGCGCCCGATCTGAGGCTTTCAAATGCCAGCTTCCCGTGTGCGCAACTCGCTCCGTTCCGTTTTCTCTTCGGGAGATATCGCCTTTTCTTTTTGCGCTGGTCGGTGGATGTCCGAGCAGACGGGTGATCTCTTCCGGAACGATTCCGTCCCCAATGATGCGCAGCGACGCTACCGATTTGTGTACTTCTGCCATTTCTCTTCGCCCAACGTTTAAGCTGAGCCACGGCCGCTCGGGGCGGTTGGCTCTAGCGACTGGTTCGGCTCTTCTTCCCCTTTGCTCGTGCTGACTTCCAAGTGGAGAAACCCACCTTTGCCGGTCGGAAAAGTAACCGAAACCCTTCTACTTCCGGCGTTGGTCGCGATGAAAAGTAGCTCAGTACCTCGAAGACCCTTGAGGGTGATTTGTCGTTCATGGAACGTGCAATGGCATGACGCCGTCACCGTGATTCGACTGCCATCAACCAGTTCGAGCGTCTCGACATGGGCATAAAATTCTTTCTCTCCGGCCTCTTGGATGCGGCGTAAATCCCATGCTCCAAGTACCTCTCGGTCTAAAAAAAACTGACGTAGATCAGTTCCTGCATTTAGCTTCGCATCAAACCAAGCGCGTAATTTCACGGTATTTCTTGCCGAACAGTGTTATTAGCCCCGGTTGGATTGGTCACTATCAGAAGCGTGGAATTGTCTTCCTTGGGCATACATCTCGTTGATTTTTGGAATTCCGGGAGGCGTGGCTGGTTTGTTGCCGGTCGCAAAACCTCCCGCCGAAAGCCTCCACAACCGGGCACTATGAGCAAACTAAAAGCCGGAGGCGACCCAGAGGGTCGGCACTTACTTTGAACCGGTGCCAGGTTCCCGGCGGTTCTTTATATAATAAAGTTCGTCCCGACCTCCACATTTTCGAAAGTTGAGTAGTCGGCGCTTGAGATCACCCTACCCCCTCGGGTCGGATTGCGCTCGGCCAAAGCTTCTGCACTGTCGGTATTCGAAACTCGACCCCGTCGGATCCGTTGGCGCAGCGCGATGTCTATACGGCCCTGGTAAGAAAGCTCGAAGCGCCCCTTTATATACGTTCCGACTTATAAGAAAGGTCTAAGGTGTAACCCGACCCCTTTTTACGAGCCTCCAACTTGACCCCTTTTTACGGCCTTACGCGCCCTTTTTGGTCTCGTTGCATAGCTATTCCGAAGTCGCTATTGCGACGGCTGGCGATGCGGGCACTTCAACAAACGAATCGCCCATCATCATTCTGTAGTGTGCTAGGTGTTTAGACCTTTTAAATACCTCTCTAAAAACGTTGAGGTACGTATTGACCATCGCGCCGTCGATCGAGACGTAGAGGTCGTCGTGTGCGAAATGTGAGCCGTCGTTTACCCATGAGAAAAGCGATTTGCAGATACGCCTTTCGTCGCCTGCAAACAGACAGCAAATCTCGTCGGGATCGACTCCGCCAAGGATCTTAAAGTAGTTCTCCAGAATCCTTCGAAGCGTATTCTGAATTGTCAGATTGGACCGGTCGGGTCTGCGAACTTCGGACCAAAGCAACTCGTAAGATGTTTTGATCGGATTGGTCGGGCATTTTTCGACCTTCGAAGCCAAGTCCAATTTCCTAATAACCCAAAACGTTTCTTCGCCCATGGCCACTTTGCGCCTCTCTGGATTGAAGGTTATCTCCTTGTGAAAATATACGTTATGCGTGAGAACGAACACCTGCTTGATGAGACCGGTCCCTGACCGCACATCGTCAAACAGTCCTTTGATTAGGCTGGCGACAATGAACAAGATGTCGCTGTCGAGACTTGATACAGGATCGTCAAACACCACAACGCGGTTGGTCGTCATGCCGCTATCTAAGACGCTGCCTTTGAGCAAGTGGTAGAAGTAAAGGAAAGCGACGAACGTCTTTTCGCCTTCACTCAGTGTCGCCTTGGCATCTGAACCATCAGAGCGAACCAATTTGTAAGATGTGTCCCCGGCCGTTTTCGCGAGCGAGAAGCCCCTAAACCCGAAGGACAACAGAAGAGCATTGATCGCATCAATTGTCGGCTGAACGCTGGTCGTTTGCTTTTCAAGTCCGCGGATCTCGAAGGCTTTCTTCGTTCTGTCAGTCGTCGCTGCCGCAACCTGGGCGTTCATGGCGGCGATCGCTTTATCCAGGCCGTCGCGCGCGGTTTTATATGCTGCCAGGTCCGTTTTGAGTTCCTCCAACACATACTTCCATACCTGCGATGTCAGCGAGCTGCGTTCTTGAGCAAGATTCGCAACCGTATTGTTGTGTGTCGCCACAAGGACATTCGCGGAACTAATCAACTCTTTGACTGCTGCGGCTACGTTGCCCAGAGAGTCGAGCTCAACAATCTGACTCGCCTCTTTCTTTTTTCCAGCGAGCCGCTGGACGTTGATCGTCACCTTGGAGTCGAGCAGTGCCTTTTCTGATTTCAGTTTCTCAACATCCAGAAACCGGGACGACCATGCGATGATCGACGCGATTTGCTGCTGAAGCCGGGCGGCGTCTGTTGAATAGTTGCTGGCAATATCGTCGATAGCCTTACTGTCCGTCACAAAGGTCTCATCGAAATACTCGTTCAGCCTTTCAGTGAAGATCTCAGGCGTGCTCTGTTGGCAAAACGGACAGATGCTGCCGTTCTCCTTGTAGAATGTCCTGCCTTCACGGACCCAATCGCTGTTCCCCAGCCTTTTGATCATTGCAGCGATATCAACGTCCGCCTTGCCGATGACCCGCTTCTTCAAAATTGGGTCGGTTTCATGAGCGAGAAGCTTTGCCATGTCAACGGCAGGAACGGGCTGCTCTGTAGTCGGCGTTGGACCAAAGATTGTTTCCGCCTTTTTCTCCAGCTCCGCCAAGGAGAGAACCTTGGCCGTGTTCCCAGCCAACTCTTGGAGCACTTTTGATTTGAATTTCTCTGCGTTCCCTCGATATCCCTCAAACCCGCCCTGGAGCTTGGCGTCGTTCTTTTGCTTCTGCGCCCAACACTTGTTCTTCAGTTCTGATTCAACTGCGGCCAACTCTCCCTGCTTGCCGCCTGTGCCGTCCACGCCCTGTAGAGACAGAGTGAGGTCTTCGATTTTCTTTGTGAGCCTTTCAAAATCGACCTTCGCTCCAGCAATCTTGGTGAGCGCATCAACCTGCCCTTCGCCCAGCGTAAAAACGCCCTGGAGCTCCATCGATTGGCTAAAGTTACGCTCCACGAAATCTCGGTTATAAACCATCGGTTGGAGTTTTGTTCCTGCTCTCCAAACAACCTTACACGTTGGGAAACTGCTTTCATCGGCGATGACGCGACTGACGGTCGTTTTGCCCGTGCCGTTCGATCCAAACAGAAAATTAAATTTTGACAAACCGGCAAACGTTTCCGGCGCGGATGCGTATGTCGCAACAGCCGCAATGTTTATGGATTCAATCAAGGTGGGAAATAACTGAAAGGTGCTAGAAGGGACCGGATTTGAGTTTCCTCCGTCGCGCGTGCGCTCCGCCGGCACCAGCAATCAATCTCATTTCAATGGAGCCTAACAAGTACACAGGCGCTCAACTCCGTGAAGCGGGGTTTAAGACTGACCCGGTTTGGCCCTTTCTTCAATCGGGTCACGCCCAGCCGATACTTCAAAGGACGAAGCACAAGTTCAGCGAAGACGACGGTGTATATAAGTGAGGCAATCGTAGCCGAGAGGGTCTGACCGATATTGCCAGTAACGCCGAATGTGCCGGACTGATAATAGCAATTAATGAGGGTCAGAAGGCTGGCGAGGAATACAAAGGCTCCTGCCCCGTAAACATAGCCTATGCACGCCGCTATTATACTTCTGGCCGGTGCCGACTCGACTTGCTCTGAACGCCATAGCGCCACTTCCATCGATCGAAGAGCGATAAAAGGGCCGCGGATCCCGAAGGCTATCGTCGTGCAGCCGATCGGAGTTAGAATCATCGCCATCGACGGCATGAAAAAGAACAAAATGCCAGGCCGATTTCCTGTGAACGCGAAGCAGCGATTGTGCCGCCGAGGAGAAACAAGAGCCCGGCGAAGGCGAAGGCGAGCCTATGCATAGCAGACCCATCGGCAGAAGGAAGTTGAACTTGAGCTTAATCGTTGAGGCGTCGAGGCGGGAAACGCTCCTCACGATGAGCGACGCTGGTCGGCCAAATAACTCTGCGTCGTAATACTGTTTCAGGTAGCCAACAAGTCCAGATAGGACAATTACTGCGGTCCAGGTCTCACTTGTCACCGAGCCTTGATAAGCTATAAGCGCGGTCGGTATATAGACATTATATATCGCGATCAAAGCTCGTATTTAGTTTGTATAGCGGAACCGAATCTCGATCCGGCGCCTGACCGCGGCTTGAGGCATTCAAGAGCTGAGCAACGACCGCACCACGTCGGCCTGCAGCTCCTAACAAGGCGCGCTGTAAACCGTGCCTCGTCTCTGCCTCACAATCAATCGTCACATCGCCTTCCGACGCCTGAACGCTGCGACGTCGTGCCGGCTCAAATCAAACCATTCACCGCCCGTCCGCTTCTCGGCGAACCTCTTATGCCAATAAGCTTCGATTCCGAAGGGGTCGTCGGTCCTGATTACGTGAACCGTCTCGGTGGGGTCGGGCATCTGCACCGCGATCGCCGAACTGCGCCGGGCAAGATCATTGGTCGCGCCAATCTTGTATCGTCGTCCGGACCGCAGCAAATACACGAAACCTTCCTTGATTTTGATGCCGATCGCATCGGCAGACGCCTGACCATTTGCGATCTCGGCGAGCGGAGCGCAAATCGCGAGCACGTCATCAAATCCTTGCTGACCCTTGAAGTGGGCGATCAGCTTCGCCGCGATCTCGACCTTAGAGCCCATACGCCGGAAGGTATTGTCATAGGGAAATCCGTCACCCTTTCGCGTTCTGAGTCGAATATCTGAGCCCGTTGGGAACCGCTTAATATCCTTAATCAAGCCTGCCAGGGAGTTTAGGAGGAACTTCTCATCGTACGCCTCCGTCTTCTGGTTTGGCGACAATCCTGCCGCCCTCACGGCATCACTCCAGCGGGACCAATGCACCCCCCGCCAATCATGCTCCTTGATGCCGGTCTCATTAAAGAATTGCAGCCTGCCGAGAGGATTGCCGCCGTTCGCGGCGGCAGTGCGCTGAATCTCATCCAATATATGCTGCTTATCCACGGGGTAATGATCCGAGTCGCTACGGCGCGGTTAACATCCCGCCGGAGATGAGCTCAGCCTCGATCTCCTCGATTTTCTCGTTAACGATATCATTAAATTCGATACGGCTAACGCCACTAAGATCGCTATGGATAGTGGTGCCTTTCTTGAATAATATGCAGACCTTGGCGCGGCCCAGTCGTCCATAAAACCACCCCAATTCAAAAATCACATTGGGTCGCGCCTGACTATAGCCGGCTCCGTCCTTCGCGATTGAATCGTCCGGCGTGAGTACAACGAATGCGAACGCGGCACTCTGGGCCTCTGCCTCAAATTTTTCTATGATGGTTCGACCTTTCCCAGGCTTCGCTGACAAGACAATGGGTTCCAGCTTCCAGCGCTCGCGCAAAATCTCTTTCAAGCGAAGTAGGTTTTTCTCGTCATGACCATGAACGATAAACACCCCTCGCGAATTCATAGAAGAGGTTTTGACTGTGATGGTAGTGTCGGAAAATGCAGAAGCTGCCTGTTGCTTTAACCTCTCCATAAGCAGACGACCATTCGTGGTCAGTTTCACCTGTGCGACCATCGTTTCCGGCGCATCATGAGAGTCCGGCCCAATCTGGCCTACCACGTAGTGATCAGCTTCCAATTCTCTGAATAGCGAAAACTCTTGTTTTGACGCCGTGGCGGTGTAGCCATCAGGCGACGAGGCGGCCAGCAAGAGAACGTCGAGGGTATTGATCCGATTTTTCGCGTTTGGTACCCGCGCAACCACTTCTGCGATAAGCTCTGCGTGTCTTCGCTCATTCGCCGCCTCGATGACAGCATTCGTTTCCGCCGCTTCTCTTTCATCGCGCATCTTCCGGATCAGCGCGAGGAAGCCGAGCTTATGCTCCGCCTGCACATCGATCTGCACCCGATCCATTGCATACAGAAAATCGGCCGCCCCCCAACTGTCAGCGACCTGCCGGAACGTAGCTTCCTGAGAGGGATATGCGAAGCTGCGGACCGCGTGTTGTACGTCAGCATCGCTGATTTTCCGGGGACTCATGTTGTGCGGGTCAGATTATGGACGAGAGATCAAGTTCTCGTTGTATTCAGCCGTATCATCTTGTGCCTGGCTAGTTTGTAAGGCGAGCATCCATTCGCGAGCTTTCGGCCCTGCTTTGCGTGATCCAGCGCCGGCGTGAACTGGTGACGAGCTGACCGGTGTCTCGCGAGCTTTGCCGTTTACGCAACCTTCGGAAACGCCGAGCCGCCGCACGACCCAAACGACAGGGTCGCCCCTTACCTTGGATTCCGGGGCCCGATCCAGAGTGTCACGTCTTAAACCGGCACGACCGTGCGAGATGCTACGCTGGTCAATTCTGAAGAACTCCGCTGAGGATCGATTGAACGAGGGTCTGTACTTGGCCGGCCAATGGCTTCTCTTTTTGCAGGAGTGTAATCTTGTCCTTGAATTCAAGAACGACCTCGGGCCGGCAGGAACGGCGGCTCGCACGTCCGTATTCTGCTGGCACCTTACTAAAGCATATATCCCCAAATGGAGACTGGCAGGCTATCAATTGGGTAATAGTCGTTTATGAAATAACCCTGGCAGATTTCTAGACCAAGGACTCGAACTTTTTGACGAGGAGAATGAAGGCTTCCCGCTTCGCGGCGGGCACGTACCGGGCGGCGGTCGCCAGGCGGCTGATCACTCGCAACAGATTCCTTCGCGCTGCGAGCGGCTTCTTTTCCACGATCGCCGGCAGCTTCTTCGCGCGCGAGTACGCCGCGGCCTGCAACGACACTTGCCGGCCCGTCAGCGCCTCTGGCGTCGACGATTTCGTAATCTCCAGCCAGAAGCGCACCCGCTCGTCCCTCGGCAAGCGCAACACCCCGCGCACCTGGCTTTCGTGCCTTGGAAGGCGGTCGTCCGCAACGGGCGCCTTTCCGTCGGTTAGCTCGTGCACAAACTCACCACACTCGCGGAGCCGCGAGGTGTGCGAACGCTCGTAGCCCCACTTCTCCAAACAATAGTCCGCGAAATTTTTATACCCTTTCGCCTTCCAGAGTGCCCCGGCTTTATAATCAAAGATTTCATACAGCGCCCGCGCCGCCGCCATGCTCGCTTTTACCCCCTCCGTGACGATCAACTCCCGGCGCTCCAGATAGTGATGGTCCTCTTTCGTCAGGGTCGGAACTGGCTCGCTGCTTTTCACGGGAACCAGCTCGGCGGTCGGATCGGCTTTGGAGATCATTCGTTGTTACTGACCGGCAAAGACTTGTGACGCAAGCGCGATATAATATACTATAGGGCGATCTATGATTGTGAGTGTTCGTGAGATTTTTTTACCACGGATGGCATCAATCCTCGGAAGATTTCACGACCGGACGCTGAAGTTTAGTATATATGGCGATATATAATTGTGAGTGTGCGGACCGTTTTTTTACCACGGATTTCATCAACCCACGGAAGATTGCACGACCGGACTCGCAGACGGAGTATATAGGGCGATATATAATTGTGAGTGTTCGTGAGATTTTTTTACCACGGATGGCATCAAGCCGAGGAAGATTTCACGACCGGACTCGGAGGCGGAGTATATAGGGCGATATATAATTGTGAGTGCTCGTGAGATTTTCTTACCACGGATGGCATCAAGCGAGGAAGATCACACCAGAACCCGGACAATATAGACATCTAACCGCGGAAGATCTCACACTCGCCGACCCGGACTCCGTCAGACGCCCGGCAGCAGATTGTACCTCAGCCAATAGTCGCTCAGGCACTGCACCAGCCGGCGCAGCTCCTCGTTCGTCGACGGCTTCACCATATACGAATTCGCACCCAGCCGATAACCCCGCTCCCAATCGGTGCGCTCACCCGAGTTCGTCAGTATCACCACCGGCAGCAGTTTGAAGTCGAGACGCGAACGAATCCATTTCAGCACGTCCAACCCCAGTACGCGCGGAAGCTTCAAGTCGAGCAGCACCAGGTCGGGCATCGGGAACAGCGCGCGATCCGCGTACTCCCCCTTCCCGCTCAAATAATCGATCGCGATCTGGCCGTCTCGGGCCACCTGCAACGACGGCGACCGCCCCGCCAGCTGCATCGCCCGCCTCACGAAGAACACATCATCCTCAGAATCCTTCACCAGCAGCACGGTCTTGTTCATGGTTCAGAAAACGCCGACGCGACTCGGCCAGCCCCGGCTCTCTGCGCTTACGCCGTCCGCGGAATCACATTATACTTGAACCAGTAATCGCTCAGACACTTCGCGAGCCCCAGCAGATCATCCGACTCTGACGGTTTCACCATGAACGAGTTTGCTCCCAGACGGTAACCGCGCTCCAAGTCCGCCCGCTCCCCCGAAGACGTGAGGATGATCACGGGCAGCGTCTGCAGCTCTGGCCGGGCGCGGATCCAACGGAGCACCTCCAAGCCCGGGACTTTCGGCAGTTTCAGATCCAGCAGAACGAGCGTCGGCATGGGATACTGCTTGCGGTCGGCGAATTCGCGGGCGCCACCCAGATAGTCGACGGCCGCCTGCCCGTCTTTCGCGATTTTCATAACCGTCTTGCCACCAGCCAACTTCATCGCGCGCTCCATGAAGAACACGTCGTCTTCCGAATCTTCTACGAGTAAAATGGTATCAGTCATATGGTTTCCGCAGGACTCTTCTGCAAATCCATCCAGAAAATACTGCCTTTCGTCAACTCGGACTCCAAGCCCACCCGACCACCCATTTTTTCGACCGCTTTTTTCACGATGCTCAATCCAATACCTGTGCCGTCGTAGACATCCTCGCTGTGGACTCGCGCAAAGATATCAAAAATTCGCTGCTGGTCGGCTTCGGCAATGCCGATTCCGTTATCCTGCACGTTAATGCGAACATGCGTTCCATTCACCTCCGTCCAGATTTTGATCTTCGGAGCCCGGCCCTCGGGCATGAACTTCACCGCGTTTCCGAGGAGATTTGAGACGCATTGCGTCAACGCGACATCGTAGCCCAGCACCTCCACGGGTCCGACCTGCACGTCGATGTCGACTCCGCGAAGCGCGGGATATGTATCGACGATATCGCGGATCATCGGGTCGAGATCGATCTTCGCCAGGGCTCCTTCCGCGCGCGTCGCCCGGCTGTAAGTGAGCACATCCTGAATCAGGCGATCGAGCCGGCTCGAGGAGTTTTTGATCCGCTCGAGATACCGGCGTGGCTCCTTATCCAGGTTCGGAAGTTCCTCGAGCAGGAGGCTCGCATATCCCTGCATCGAACGCAGCGGCTGCCGCATGTCATGCGAAACGCTATAGGAGAATGCTTCCAATTCGCCGACTTTCTCCTGGAGCTGCGCGGTGCGCTCCGTGACGGTCTGCTCGAGGTTCGCCGCGTGTGCCTGCAAGGAATGCTGCGCTTGCTGCAAGGCTTCTTCGGCCTTCTTCCGCTCGGTGATGTCGGCGCGAATGGCAATATACTGCGACGGCTTCCCGTCGGGCCCAAGATAAGGCACGATTGTCGTATCCACCCAGTAGAAGGAGCCATCCTTCGCCCGATTCTTGAT
Organism: uncultured Verrucomicrobiae bacterium; assembly: GCA_963800005.1. GTDB lineage: Bacteria > Verrucomicrobiota > Verrucomicrobiia > Opitutales > Opitutaceae > CAWCZH01. Next base: position 601,365 of record CAWCZH010000005.1, on the reverse strand, counting down.
CTCACCCTTCCACACGTGACCGGCACCGATCGTTTGCCAGAGGTTGCGGATGAAATTTTTTGGGTGATACCCCGAGTTGATAATGCGGTGATCCTTCCCGATGAGCTCCTCGCGCGAGTACTGCGAAATGGCGCAGAACTTATCGTTCACGTAGTTGATCTTTCCCCTCGAATCCGTGATCGCGACGATCGCGTGCTCATCGAGGGCTGATCGGACGTCGTTCAGTTCACGCAACGCCAGGCCGGTCGCGTCCTCGGCCTTTTTGCGCTCGGTGATGTCGGCGCGAATCGCAATATACTGATTCGGTCTTCCATCGTCTCCGAGGTACGGGACGATCGTGGTGTCCACCCAGTAAATCGTGCCGTCTTTCGCCTTGTTGCGGATTTCGCCCTTCCACGTCTGACCGGAAGAGATGGTCGTCCAGATCGCGCGGATAAACTCCTTGGGATGATAGCCCGAGTTGATGATGCGATGGTCTTTTCCCAGCAGTTCTTCCCGCGGGTATTTTGAAATCGCGCAGAACTTGTCGTTCACGTACGTGATTTTTCCCTTCGAGTCGGTGATCGCCACGATCGCGTGTTCGTCGATGGCAGCCTTGACGTCGTTGAGTTCGCGCAGGGTACGTCCGGTCTGCTCCTCGGCGCGTTTGCGCTCAGTGATATCGGCGCGGATCGCGATATATTGATTGGGTGAACCGTCGGGGCTCAGGTAAGGGACGATGGTCGTGTCGACCCAGTAGTATGAACCATCTTTCGCCTTGTTCTTGAGTTCGCCCTTCCACACGCGACCGGCCGTGATGCTCGTCCAAAGCGAACGGATGAACTCCTTCGAGTGGAAACCCGAGTTGATGATGCGGTGATCCTTTCCGATCAACTCCTGGCGCGTATACTTCGAGATCGCGCAAAATTTGTCGTTTACGTAGGTGATTTTGCCCTTCGAGTCGGTGATCGCGACGATCGCGTGCTCGTCGAGGGCGGCTTTCACGTCGTTCAGCTCTCGCAACGCGTCGCTCGTTTCTTCCTCGGCCTTTTTGCGCTCGGTAATATCGGCGCGGATCGCGATATATTGGGAGGGTTTTCCGTTCTCGCCGATATAGGGAACGATCGTCGTGTCCACCCAGTAGAAAGAGCCGTCCTTGGCCTTGTTCTTGATTTCTCCCTTCCACACGCTGCCTCGGCCGATCGTCTGCCAGATCGCACGAATGAACCCCTTCGCATGATAGCCCGAATTGATGATGCGATGGTCCTGGCCGATGAGCTCCTCGCGTGAGTATTTCGAAATCGCGCAGAACTTGTCGTTCACGTACGTGATTCGCCCTTGATGGTCTGTGATCGCGACGATCGCGTGCTCATCGAGCGCGGCCTTGAGATCGTTCAGTTCACGGAGGGTCAAAACCGTCTGTTCCTCGGCCTGCTTGCGTTCCGTGATGTCGGCGCGAATCGCTATATACTGGGTGGGTTTTCCGTTCTCGCCCAGGTACGGGACGATCGTGGTATCGACCCAGTAGAAGGAACCGTCCTTGGACTTGTTCTTGATCTCGCCCTTCCACACGCGCCCGTTGCCGATCGTGTGCCAGATCGCGCGGATGAACTCCTTCGAGTGAAAGCCGGAGTTGATGATGCGGTGATCCTGGCCGAGGAGTTCTTCCCGCGAGTATTTCGAAATCGCGCAGAACTTATCATTCACGTAGGTGATTTTTCCCCGGGGATCGGTGATGGCGACAATCGCGTGCTGGTCGAGCGCCGCCTTCACATCGTTGAGCTCACGCAGAGCGCGGGCCGTGTCTTCGCTCGCGACTTTGCGTTCGGTGATGTCGCTGAAAAAGACGGAGAGTCCCGAGCCGTCCGCGAAGGCGTTGGTTTCAAACCAGCGGCGAGGCCCCGGATGAAAACTCTCAAAAGAAACACTGACGTTCTGTTCTGCCGCGCGGCGAAATTCTTTTTCTTCGATTGTGCCTTTCGATTCCGGGAACTCGTCCCAATAGGAACGCTGCAGCATCGCCTCGGGGTCTTTGCCAAGCTTCCGGTATATATCCGCCGCGCGAGGCCCGATCTGGCTAAACCGCCAGTGGCGATCGAGGGAGATGAACGCGTCCGTGATATTGCGGAGAAACTGGGCGCTCTTGCTGCGTTCGGCCGCGAGGGCTTTTCGCTGGGCCAGCACGTATAATAACCATGCGACCGAAGTTGCGAGAAGCAGCGTAATGCAGATCGGCGTGGTCATCATATGAGATGAGAGAAGGAACCAGGAACGACGCAGAGTGGCTCCAGAGGTGACAGCTTGGACTTCCGATCCAGGCGACGGACTAATCCGAGCCGACGCCCACGGGCTATCGGCGACCTCGAGAGATCTCGGTTGTTTTGGGTGGGGAAAAACAAGTTAACCGGAAGAAAAGCGGACCAGAAGTGGCCTAAGTGGTTCCTTGGCGGAGGGCTTCGGCGATTGCGCTATCGAGTTTTTCCATGGCGATCGGTTTTACCAGATGCCCGCGGAACCCGGCATCGGCCGAGCGGGTGAGATCGTGGTCCTGGCCATAACCACTGAGTGCGATGGCAACGGCGCGAGGCTGAAGCTCTCGGAGACAGGCAGCCAGCTGGTTTCCGTCGCCATCCGGCAGGCCCAGATCCGACAGCAGTATATCAAATGACTGCTGCGTGAGAGCGGCTTTCCCATCAGCGAACGTCCCCGCGACGCGAACGTGGTGTGCCCTGCGTTCGAGGAGCGTCTTCAGGGAAGATCGAGTGGGTTCGTGATCTTCCACGACCAGGATTCTCAGCCCTTGCCGGCGAATTTCCGACTCCGACCTTTGCGGCGCAGACGCGTTGGGCGACGGGACCGCTGGCCACGAATCCTTCAGTATCGGAAGCTCGAGGGTGAACGTGCAGCCGTGCCCGATGCCACCGCTCGCCGCTGCGATCGAACCCTGGTGCATCTCGGCCAGCTTCTTTGAAATCGCGAGACCCAGTCCAAGTCCGCCGAATTGATGAGCGGCCCGATTGTTCACATGGCGCCCCTGCACGAAAGGTTCGAAGGCAGACCCGATCTCGTCTGGAGTCATGCCAATCCCGCTATCTATAACCTCAACGGCGACCGTACCTGACGGGGCGAGATCAAACGTCCGCACGGACACGCTGCCGCCCACCGGCGTAAACTTGACGGCGTTCCGAAGTATATTCCACAGCACCTGCTGCAGGCGGACGGGGTCGGCCAAGATCGATGTGTGTGAGGCCGCGACATTCACCGAAAAACGAATGTCCTTGTCTTGGATATCTGGCGTCACCGTTCGGATGGCTTCATTCAGGATGGTGTGAAGGTCGGTGGCCTGCATTTCCAAGACCATCTTGCCGCGAGTGATCCGGGTGACATCGAGCAGGTCGTCGATCAAGCGGGCTTCCAATTCCACGTTGCGCCGGATGCAGGCGAACTGGCTGCGGAGGTCTTCCGTGATGGTCGGATCGACGGCGGATTCGCTCGCCAGCATCAAGACCGGATTGAGCGGCGTGCGCAGCTCATGGCTGAGCATCGCGAGGAAATCATCCTTGGCCTGGGCCGCGGCTTCGGCGGCGTGCCGAGCGGCGTGTTCGCGTTCGAGTAGATCCACCTGCAGCTGCTCCATCGCACGGCGCTGCGTTATATCATCGAAGATGATTGCGACCTTGTGCTCTTCCGGGCGTCCGACCCGGAACGCGTACGCATCAAACCATTTTCCACCGAGCGCTGCGGCGGATTGCTCGAACCGGCGGGGCTGACCCGTGCGGGCGACTTCAGCATATATCTCGTACCAGTGCTCCTCGTGATTTGGCGCAATGCTCCGCATCGTTCGAGCGAGTGGCTCGTGGATGCCGGTGTGACGCTGGAAGGAAGCGTTTGCCTCGACGAAGCGATAGTCCAGGCGACCGTCGGGTTCATTGAACAGAACCTCGACGACACAAAAAGCGTCGTCCATCGCGTTAAACAGACCGCGATAACGTTCTTCGCTGGCGCGCAGCAGTGCTTCGCTCCTGGCGCGTCCCACGGCGGCACCGATGCGCTCGACCGCTTCTTTCATTAGGGAAACCTCCTTCTCACTCCAGACCCGAGGGCTGAGGTGATATACAGTCATGAGCCCAAGCAGGCGTTCCTCCTTGTGCCACGGCACCGTTACCTGAGCGCGAATGCCGAGGTTGGACCACCGCTTCCGTTGCGCGGCTGACAGGTGAGGATCGGCGAGGACATCCGAGACGACGGTCGGCTCGCCTTTGAGGCAACGCTGTAGGATCGCGGCGTCCACTCCGCCCAGATAGGCGCCCTCTTCGCGGGAGGACGATTGGCCGCTGGAGACGGCACCGGTATAGGAAACATCTGTATAGCAGACTCGATCTACATTCAGGTGCTCACGGATAATGCGTCCGGCCTCGGCTTGGACTTCCGCGGGGTCGGTATAGGTTTTGAGGGTGTCGGAGAGTGCGGCGCGGAAGCGGTTGCGACTCTCCGCTGCGAGCGCCACTTCCTGAGCGCGCTTTTGTTCGGTGATGTCGGTGACCGCTCCGAGCCATTCCAGAACCGCGCCCCGTTCGTCGCAAACGGGGATGGCGCGGCTTACCACCCATCTCCAGCCGCCTTCAAAGCGGGCGATCCGATGTTCGAGCTGAACGGTGCGTCCATTGGTGACCGCCGAGCGAACGGTTTCCTTGACCGAACCATGGTCGTCGGGATGTATATATCTTTCCAGCCACTTTTGCTCCGAGATTGTCTGATCGGCCCCTGACAGAACGCGGCCGTCGAACTCGAGCAGATGGGTGAAGTCGGCGTTTAATCTGAAGGTGAAATCGGAGGTCGCGTCGACCAGGGCGCGGAAGCGGCTCTCAAACGCTCGTAGCGAAGTTTCCGTGTGCAGGCTGCCGGCGGTGTCCCGGAGGGTGATCTCCACTGCGGGGGCGAGATTCCAGGTAATGCGCGAGACGGCCGATTCAACGGTGAGAATGACTCCATCCACGCGCGAGACGGCGATCTGGCGGGTGAGAGCCGGCGCCCCGGTCAGAGCGGCTGAAATCGCGTCGATCGCGTGATCGTGGCATTCGGGTTGAACCGTCGACAGCCATTCGCCGCCGACCAGTTGGGACTGCTGTTCGGATCCGAACAACGAGGCGGCGGCCGCGTTCATCCACATGATTTGCCCCTTTGCGACCACGACCACGCCGTGAACGCTATGCGACGCCCGTTCGCGGAATCGATCTTCCCAATGCGACAGCTGCGCCTCCGCGGGAGTACGCTGGCGGTCAGGCATCGAGGGTGGTGTGAGGCGAGTCGGACTGGGCGAGCGAGCGGGCAAATTCCGTGCTTAGGTCAGCCACGACATGCAATCGCGGCGGTGAAATGCGAAAATTGCTACAACCCATGGGAGTTAGACCCAGTCACTGACCCGAAGAATCGATATTGGTGCGCGCATTTATCTGAGGCGTTGTAGGAGACCTCACGGCCGAGTGTTAAGCCACACCGATGGCGGAGTTATACAAAACATTAGCAGGCGCGAAAAGGTCCGATGCACTAACTCGTTGGCCAGCAGGAAAGCTGTGCTGCCGGTCGCAAGCGCCGGGCGGAAAACTTCCGCCATGCCCCGCCGAAGCGAGGCCAGTCCCCAATTGGAGACTGTAGGTTAACACGTTGTCCGAATAACGTCTTCTGCAATAACCTGGTTAGGTTTTGACCCGCGGTCCATGGGGATGCGGGGGTGGTAGGGCGATGCGGGAGCGGCGAGTGGGCGGACCGTTTTTTTCCACGGACGGCATCAACCTTCGGATGATTTCACCAGAAGCCGGACAAGATCGTTATATAACATAGGGCGATGCGGGGTGGTGAGGGTTCGTGAGATTTTTTCACCGCGGATGGCCTCGATCCGCGGAAGATTTCACGAAAGGCCGAATGAATATATAGCTTTGCTTAATTGAGGTCTTGGTAGGACCAGATCTTCTTCGCGGTCACTGGCTTGCCGTCGGCCTCGCCGTAGGGGTCCACGAAATAGTTTAGCGGCTCGCCCGCCTGCTCGGGCTCCAACGTCAGGTCTCGGCCCACCGACAACGTCACCCGATTGTTCGTATGCCCACCGAAAAAGAAATCCCTCCGCGCCGGCTCACGCCACGCCTCCGAACAATCCACCGGCACCCAGGTGCGTCCGGGGACGCGGAACGACGCCCAACAATGGTATCCGCCCACCGGCTCAGAGGCATTTCGCTCGTACGGCAAATAGAGCCCGATCTCGAACTCACTCGCGATGCCCTCGGCCCGGCAGAGCGAATTAAACAGCGAGTGGAAATCCGTACAATTCCCGCGACCCACCGCGCACGCATACTCCGTACTGCCCGTCCCCCAGCCCGTCCCGCTTTTATCATAGCGCATATTGGCCAGGACATAATCATAGATCGCTTTCGCCTTCTCGAGGGTGGTGCGCTGGCCCGCGGTGATCTGCGCCGCGAGACGCCGGATCGGCTCGTTCACCACGACCAGACGATCCGGTTTCTTGAACACCGCGAACTGCGCCTCCGGCTGCGTTTCCTGGTCGGCGCCGTCGCGCGCGACCCGCGCCAGGTCCACTCGTATCTCGCGACGCGTGCACGTGAAGGTCATCGTGATCGAATCGCTTTCCGCCGGGCTCGTGATTTCCCAATAGGCGATGCGGTTTCCATATTTGCGGTCATGCGTGAATTGCGCCGGTCGGGAAAAATTTAGTTTGTGGATCGTCTGCACCGATGAATCCGAGGGCACCGGCAACCAAATCCGCAGCAGGCGCGTGCCCGCGGGGACCTCCGAGATTTTTGCGGAGTATATAATCGCGAACGTGCGGCTGGGGCCGAACTCAGTATATTGCGGCGCGGGGGTCGACGCCGGGGGCGTGGCTGCAACGGCGCGAAGCGAAAGCACTAGGCCCATCAACGCGTAAGCTATACCGCTCGCGAATCGCATGCGCGGAACGAAATGCGTTTGATTGGGAGCGCAAGAGGCCCGTGCCGCGGGCTACCTTTTTTTGACCACGGATTCGATCAAACCACCGAAGATTACACACCGACCAGAGACGGAACGGAATCGGAGTCGATCTCTTGGAACGCTAAACGTTTAACGCTAAACTCTAAACGCTGAAGGACAGAGACATACAAATACAGAAAAATCAGTGTATAGGGCGCTATACTACCTGCGGGTGCGCGGAAATCTTTCGAACACGGATTTCATCAAACAGCCCAAGATTTCACCCAACCAACTGACCGAAGGTTTCGTGTGTAATCTTCCGGATTGATGCGATCCGTAGTAAAAAAACGGCCCGAATACGGAATACTCTATAACGCAGGACGCGCTTTCCATCGGGCTAACGCTTGCCCGGTCAGCGATCTTGGCTCGGCTTGGATCGCTGCTGGCGTTCCCGCGGCGATCAGCTCTCCACCGTCTCGTCCCCCACCCGGGCCCAAATCTATAATCCAATCCGCCACGTTCATCACATCCAGATTGTGCTCGATCACGATCACCGTGTGTCCCTGGTCCCGCAGCTTGAATAATAAATCCATCAGCTTCTGGATATCCACCCAGTGCAGCCCCGTCGTCGGCTCGTCCAGTATATATAACGTCGCCCCCTGCCCCCGCTTGCTCAACTCCAGCGACAGCTTCAACCGCTGCGCCTCTCCACCCGACAGCGTCGTCGCCGACTGCCCCAGCGTCAGATAACCGAGCCCCACCGCATCCAGCGTCGCCAGCTTGTCCAACACGCGCGGTATATTGCGAAACAATACAATCGCCTCGCGCACGGTCATCGCGAGCACATCCGCGATCGACTTCCCGTGAAACAGGATCTCGAGCGTCTCGCGGTTATAACGTTTCCCACCGCAGCTCGGACACGGCGCATAGACATCCGCCATGAATTGCATATCCAGCTTGATCGCCCCGTCGCCCTGGCACCGCTCGCAACGGCCGCCGCGCACGTTGAACGAGAAGCGGCTCGCTTTATATCCCCTCACCTTCGCCAGCGGCACCTGTGCATATAAGTCGCGCAACAGGTCGAACATCTTCGTGAACGTCGCCGGGTTCGAACGCGGACTGCGCCCGATCGGCTCCTGGTCCACCTGCACCAGCCGCTCGAAGAAATCCAGGTTCTCGATATGACGATGCTTCCCCGGTATAATCTTCGCGCCGTTCAGCTTTCGCGCGGCCGCCGCCGCCAATATATCATTCACGAGCGTGCTCTTCCCCGAGCCGCTCACGCCCGTCACACACGTCAGCAGCCCCACCGGGAAACGTGCATCGATCCCCTTCAGGTTGTGCTCCCGCGCCTCGCGCACCGTGAGCCACGTGCCGTCAGGGGCCTTCGTCACGGCGTCTTTTACGACCGACATCTTGCGAGCGAGGAACGGCCCCGTTCGCGAAACTCGCGGCGACAGCCGCGCGCATTCCGCCGGCGTTCCCTGGAACAGCAACTGCCCGCCCTCTGCGCCCGCCTCCGGACCCAACTCTATAATCTGATCCGCCAGCCGCATCGTGTCCTCGTCATGTTCGACAATGAGCACCGAGTTCCCGCGGTTGCGCAGCGCCACTATAGTATCGAGCAGCTTCTGGTTGTCGTGCGGATGCAGCCCGATGCTCGGCTCGTCGAGTACATATATCACGCCGATCAGCCCCATCCCGAGCTGCGTCGCGAGCCGCACGCGCTGGCCCTCGCCGCCGGAGAGCGTCGCGTAATCACGGTCGAGCGTCAGGTACGCGAGACCCGTCTCGAGAAGAAAATGCAGACGCTGCTCGATGCCCGTCACGACTTCTTCGACCGCGTTGTCCTGGCCGTGCAGCGCGACGAGTTCGCTCGCGAAGCCATGAGCGTCGGACACGTCCAGCGCCATGAACTGGGGAAACGTTTTTGTATTGAGCAGCACGGCGCTGCTGCGCGCATTTAGCCGCGAGCCGTGACATTCCGGGCAATCGCCCGCGATCATATAAGTCGTGAGCCGCGCCTGGAAGCCCTCGCTGTCCGTGTGACGGAAACTCTCCTCGAGGTCCGCGATCACGCCGGGAAAAGTCGACGCCTTCGCCTCGCGCATGCGTCGCAGCTTGAAGGCGAACTGCCGCTCACCGGCGCCGAATAATATAGCGTTGCGCGTCTCCTCGGGGAGTTTTTTCCACGGCACGTCCGGGTCGAACGGCAGCTGTTCCGCGAGCTGCTTTAATAAAGCGTTGTGCTTTATAATCAGATTTTTTCCGCCGATGCGCCATGGCTTCAGCGCGCCTTCGCGCACCGATTTATCGGCGTCGGGCACGATGAGCTCCGGCACGAAGCGCAGCTTGCGGCCGAGGCCGCCGCACGTCGGGCAGGCGCCTTCGCTATGATTAAATGAAAAATGCCGCGGCGTGAGTTTCTCGAAAACGTCGCCGCAGATTTCGCACGCGAGCGACTGGCTCAACGGCAGCTCACGCCACGGCGCATCCGCCGTCTTCTGCGCAAGCACGAGCGCGCGATCCTGGCCCTCGCGAAATGCGAGCTCGAGGGAGTCCGCGAGGCGGCTCCGCTGGTCGGGCGTGGCGACGAGGCGATCGATTACTACATCGACGCGAATTTCGCGCGCGCCCGTCGGCAATAGATTCGGGTCGTCGAGATTCTTGATTTCTCCGTCGAGGCGCACGCGCTGGAAACCGCGCTGGCGCAGCCGCGGCAACTCTTCGCGCAATACACTCGGCTTCGCGCGCATGAGCGCAGCGAGCAGCAGGATGCGTTCACCGGCGCATTGGGCGAGGACGCGTTGGACATTATCGTCGAGGGAACGCTGGACCACGTGGCCGCCGTCCTTCGGGCAGCGTTGTTCGCCGCGCAGCGCCCAGAGCAGCTGCGCATAATCGGCGATTTCCGTCGAAGTCGCGATCGTGCTCCGCGGCGACGCCCCGCCCGTGCGCTGCTCGATCGCGAGCACGGGGGAAAGTCCGTGGATGAAATCGACATCCGGGCGCTTGAGCTGGTCGAGCATCTGGCGCGCATGCGTCGAGAGGCTCTCCATATATTTCCGATAGCCTTCCGCGTATATAGTGTCGAAGGCCAGCGAGGACTTGCCGGAGCCGCTCGGGCCGGTGACGACGACGAGCTGGTCGCGCGGAATGCGCAACTCAAGGTTTTTTAGATTATGCTCCCGGGCACCTTTGACGTGTATATGAGTGGCGGCCTGCATCTCGCGAACATGCACTCTCATGCGATTCTGCGCGGCGTCAAAGCGCCGGAACAGTTTGCTGCGATTGTTTATTCCGCTGCGCGGCAGGAAGCAGCGAACGGTGCGGCGCGCCAGCATCCGCATAAAACTCTGGCGTCGCAGCCGCGTCTGCTGTCGGCTGTCCGCGATGACTGAGCCCAAATCCGGCCTCCTCAGCCCGACGCAGCGGCAGATCGCGGCGTTCGCGTTGACGCTCCTCGCCCTGGTGGGTTCGGCCGCGATGCTGATTGCGACGTCCATCGCGACCGGTCGTCTCGTCGGATTCTATTCGGGCGTACTCTGGCCTCTTGCGGTGGCGGGAGTGCTCGCTCTGATCGTGCGCCCGCTCGTCGAGATCATCGAGCGCCGGTTCAAGTTCTCGCGTCTTTGGGCGGTCATCCTGCTGTTCACGCTTCTTATATTATTCGTCGCGGGACTGCTGGTTCTCGGGATCACGAATCTCGTGGACCAGGTCACCAACCTGATCGCGTATCTGCCGCAGTTTGGGCAAAGCGTGAGTACCTATTTCCACGAGCATTATCCGACGTGGTCCGCCGCGGCGCAGCGGGAGCTCGAGATTCCGTTCGTTCATAATGCCGTGGATTCGTTGAGCAGCCAGTTGAACAACCTCGCGTCCCACACGCTGCCCACGCTCGTGTCGGCGGGCGGTGGCGTCGTTGATATATTCCAGTTCCTGACGCACGTCGCGGTCATCCCGATATATCTTTTTTTCCTTTTGCTATTTCGCGGCGAGCCCACGGCCAACCTGCATCGGCACCTGACGTTTTTCCGGCCGCCCGTTCGCGACAATATAGTTTTTCTTGTCCGGGAATTCATCGGTATAATAGAGTCCTTTTTCCGCGGTCAGCTCGTGATCGGCATGATCATGGGCGCGTTGCTCGCGCTGGGGTTCACGATTGTCGGTCTCAAGTTCGGCCTCGTGATCGGGCTCTGCCTGGGTGTGCTTAATATAATTCCGTATCTCGGCACGATTGTGGGCCTGCTCATCACGATCCCGCTCGCGCTCTTCCAGCCCGATGGCGGCGCCGGGCTCGTGTGGCGCGTGCTGCTCGTGAAGCTGATCGTGCAGGCGATCGAGGGCTGGTTTCTCACGCCGCGGATCATGGGGCACCAGACGGGCCTCCATCCGGCAGCGATTATATTCGCGGTGTTTTTCTGGGGCGAAACGTTCCACGGCATCCTCGGCATGCTCCTCGCGATTCCGCTCACGGCATTTATTGTTACGATCTGGCGGCTCGTCCGCCGGAAATATCTGGCGCCGGCCTCGGGGGCGCGGAGCGCAGCCGCGTAACCCGCAAGGGAGCGCCGTCGATAACCCGCGCGCGGCGCTTGCCTCTCGCGCGAGTCCGCATCCTGTGCGGAGTTGCGTGGGTCCACGCGCTTTACTATGAGCTGGCAGGTTGAGTTTCGTGACGGGGTGTGGCTTCCGCAAATCGAGTGGTGGCTCGATGCGCATTTTCCTGCGCCGCGGTCATTCGTGTCGCATGCGCATTTCGATCACCTCGCGACGCATCGCGAGGTGCTGTGCTCGCAGGGGACCGCGCGGCTCATGCGGGCACGTCTGCCGGGCGAGCGCATCGAGCATATATTGCCCTTCCGTCACACGGAACTGCTGACGCCCAGCTGCGCCGTCACGCTCTATCCTGCGGGCCACATCTTCGGATCGGCGCAGTCGCTGCTCGCGCACGAGGAGCATGGCACGCTGTTATATACCGGTGACTTCAAGTTGCGTCCGGGGTTGTCGGCCGAGCCGTGCGAGGCGCCGCACGCGGACGTGCTGATCATGGAAACCACGTATGGACGTCCACAGTATATATTGCCGCCGACGGCCGACGTGCTGCGGGACATCACGCATTTCTGTCATGAGACGATCGACGATGGCGCGGTGCCGGTGCTGTTTGGATATAGTCTCGGCAAGAGCCAGGAGCTGTTGCGCAGCCTGGCGGATGCGCAACTCCCAGTGATGTTGCATCCGCAGACGCTGCGGCTCACGCAGGTATATGAAGAGCTCGGGCTGCGGTTCCCGCCGTACCGGGCATTTGAGGCGGGCGAGGCGGCGGGTCACGTGGTGATTTGTCCGCCGCAAAGCGCCGGCTCGGGCTTCCTGAAAAAACTTTCTTCGCATCGCACGGCGATGATCACGGGCTGGGCGCTCGATCCAGGGGCTATATATCGTTACCAGGTGGATGCGGCGTTTCCGTTGTCTGATCACGCGGACTATAAAGACCTGCTCCGTTTCGTGGAGCTGGTGCAGCCGAAGCGCGTGCTCACGTTGCACGGCTTCGCGGCGGATTTCGCGCGCACGCTGCGCGAGCGGGGCATCGAGGCGTGGGCGATCGGGCAGGACAACCAGCTCGAGCTCACGATGGCGGCGGAACTGCCGGTGTATAGAAATGTGGAAGCGCCCCTCGCGACCGCGGAGCCGCTGGCGGCGTTCGCGGATTCGTTCGCGCGGTTTGCGGAGGTCGCGGATGCATTGAAGGCGACGCCGGCGAAGCTGCAGAAGATCGCGATTCTCGCCGAGTATATAGCGACTCTCGAGCCGGATGATGCGGCGCGCGCGGCGGTGTTCCTGACGGCGCGGCCGTTCCCGCAGTCGGATAAAGCGGCGCGCACGCTGAATCTCGGCTGGGCTGTGATCAAGCGGGCGGTGCTCGGGCTCGGCCCTTTGTCCGAGGGAGAATTTCGGGCGGCGTACCAGCGATTCGCCGATGTCGGTGACGCGGTCGAGGCGTTGCTCACGGCGCATCCGCCGGCGGCGGTGACGTCGCGGAATCTATTTCATATAGCGAAGCTGTTCGACGCCCTCGCGGGCGGCACGGGTGCGGCCGGGAAACTGGACCGGTTGCAAGAGGAGCTGCGGGGGATGTCCGCGGCGGAGGCGAAGTACCTCGTGAAAATCATATTGGGCGATCTCCGGATTGGGCTGAAGGACGGCCTCGTCGAGGAGGCGATTGCGAAGGCGAGCGGGCAGCCGCTCGAGAGTGTGCGCGAGGCCAATATGCTATGTGGTGACCTCGCGGAGGTGGCGCGCGCGGCGCGGACGGGGCGGCTGGGTGAGATTGCGCTGCGGGTGTTTCACCCGTTGCAGTTCATGCTGGCGAGTCCGGAGCCTACCGCGGAGGCGATGCTCGCGCGGCTGCCGCCGCCGCTCTGGCTCGAGGAGAAATATGATGGCATCCGCTGCCAGTTGCATAAGGCGGGCGAGCGCGTGGAACTCTATTCGCGCGACCTGCATCGCATCACGGGCCAGTTCCCGGATCTCGTGCGGCTGGCGCACAAACTCCCGGGGGATATAATAATCGACGGTGAGTTGCTGGCGTGGCGTGACGGACGTGCCCTGCCGTTTGCGGAGTTGCAGAAACGGCTCGGCCGGAAGGGCGATGACTTTTTCCTCGGCGCGGAGATTCCCGTCGGCGTTTCGTGCTACGATCTGCTGTGGCGGAACGGCGAGTCGCTGCTGCGCACTCCCCTGTCCGCGCGTCGCGAGCTGCTGGCCTCAGTGCTCGGAGCGCCGGAGGTGCCATCGGCGTTCACCCTCGCGCCGGTGCAACCGGCGAGCACGGCCGTCGAGATCGAGGCGGCGTTTCTCGCCGCGCGGGCGCGTGGAAACGAGGGACTCATCGCGAAGGATCCCACGAGCTTCTATACACCGGGGCGGCGCGGGCTCGCGTGGCTCAAGTTGAAAAAGGCGTATGCCACCCTGGATGTCGTGGTGGTTGCCGTCGAATATGGTCACGGCAAGCGGCGCGATGTATTGAGTGACTATACATTCTCGATCCGCGACACCGAGAACGACCGGCTGCTGACGGTGGGCAAGGCCTACTCGGGGCTGACGGACGTCGAGATCGCGCAGCTCACGGCGCATTTCCTGGAGCATACCATCGAGGATCGCGGACGCGTGCGGATCGTGGTGCCGGATACCGTGCTCGAGATCGCGTTTGATTCGATCCAGCCCAGCAAGCGTCACCAGAGCGGGTTTGCGCTGCGGTTTCCGCGGATCGCGCGAATCCGGACGGACAAGACCCCGGCGGATATAGACACCCTCGAAACGTGCCGGCGCCTGGCGGGCGCCACGGCTTTTACGCATGCTCCAGCGAATCTCTGAGCCGGCCCTCAGCGAGGCCCAGCTATATACAGCGCTGGATCCGGAGCTCGCGGCGTGGTTTCGCGGGCGCTTCACGCATTTCTCGCCGGCGCAGCGGTTGACGATTCCGGAGATCGCCGCCGGGAATTCTATATTGCTCTCGTCGCCGACGGGTAGCGGCAAGACGCTCGCGGCGTTTCTCGGGGTATTCGATCATCTCGCGCGGGCGCACGCGCGCGGCGAGATGCCGGAGGGGATCGTCGCCGTATATGTTTCTCCGCTGCGGGCGCTCGCGTATGATCTGCAGAAGAATCTCCAGCAGCCGGTGGCCGAGCTCGGCTGGAGCTGGCTGCGCGTCGGCGCGCGCACCGGCGACACGACGCCGAAGGAGCGCGCCGCGCAAAAGCGGAAGCCTCCGCATATATTGGTGACCACGCCCGAGAGTTTGACGCTGATGCTGAGCCAGCCGACGTGGCTGGCTGCTTTCCGGCACACGCGGTTCCTGATCGCGGACGAGTTGCATGTGCTCGCGGAGAACAAGCGCGGAGCGCTCCTGATGGTCGGCGCGGAACGGCTCGAGGAGATCGTCGCCAATATAGCGCGCCCACGCCCACCCGACCCGTTGCCCAAGGCCGAAGTATATAGCGATGGCGGAGCCGCGACTGAAACGCTCGCGACTCGAGCAACCGCGATCGCCGGCTCGGGTGACGCGAGCGTCAACCCGAACGCAGCGGGAGTCGCGGCCAGTTCCGATATAGCATCCGTGGCGATTTCCGATATATCATCTGGCGCGTGCCCGTCTGCGCCCGCGCTCGTACGCATCGGGCTCTCCGCGACCGTCGCGCCGCTGGAGACGATGGCGGAATTTCTCGTTGGCCCGGGACGGCCCTGCCGCATCGCGGAGGTGACCGAGCGGAAGGCGTCGCACGTCGAGGTGTTCTCGCCGCTGCGGCAGCGCGCGTATCCACCGGCTGGATACACGGCAACGCGCGTGTTGAAGGAACTTGGCGGGTTGCTCGGCACGCGGCGCACGACGCTGATTTTCACGAACACGCGAAGTGGCGCGGAGACGATCGGGCTGCGTTTGAAACAACTGCTGCCCGCGCTCGCGGACCAGATCGAGGTGCATCACGCCTCGCTCGACCGCAACGTGCGGCTGGGGGTCGAGGATCGATTGAAGCGCGGGGAATTGCGCGCGGTGGTGTGCTCGACGTCGCTCGAGCTTGGAATTGATATAGGCTCGATCGACCTCGTGGTGATGGTTTCGGCTCCGAAGGGCGTGGCGCGCGCGCTGCAGCGGCTGGGGCGCTCGGGGCACGCGCTGAATCGCACCAGCCACGGGATCCTCGTCGCGAGTAATATTAACGACCTCGCGGAGTGTGCTGTCACCGCGCGCATGATGGAGCAGCGCGCGTTGGAACCTGTGAAGATCCAGGAGGACCCACTGGATGTGCTGGCGCAAACGCTCGTGGGGCTCGCGATTTTTGAAAGCGTCACGCCGGACGAGGCGTTCGCGCTCGTGCGGCGTTCCTATTCGTTCCGGCAATTGGCGCGCACGGATTTCGACCGGATCATGCGTTATCTCGAGGGCGGTGGGGTGTCGCTCGAGCGAAACTATAAAGCGGTTTTCGGGAAGGTGCGCGTGGATGAACGCGGCTGTCTCGCGTTGCCCGCGCCGCGCGTGGCCCGGGAATATTATCAGAACATCGGGACGATCTCGGCGGATATGATGATCTCGGTGCAGCTCGGTCGGCGGCGGCTCGGGCAGGTCGAGGAGCGCTTTATCAAAGGACTCCGGACAGGAGATATATTCGTGTTGAACGGCCGCTGCCTGCGCTTGTTGGAGACGCGGCTGCTGACGGCGAAGGTGGCGGCGGCGGACAGCGCGCTGCCGACCGTACCGCGCTGGAACGCGGCGAAGATGCCGCTCGCGTCGGGTCTGGCCGAGGAGGTGCGTCGGCTGCGGACGGAGACGGCGCGTCGGCTGAGCGAAGGCCAGGGCGACGCGACGACGGCGGCGGCGTTTCTGCAGGAGGAATATAGTCTCTCCGCTGCGAACACATCGGCGCTGCTCGAGCATTTCATATTGCAGGCGAAGGTCTCCGCGATCCCGACGCGCGACTTCTTTCTGGTCGAATTATATCGGGACCGCGACCTGTTGCATTATTTTTTCCATTCGCTGATCGGGCGTTCGGCGAACGACGCGCTCTCGCGGATTATTGCGCAGCGCGTGCAGGAGACGAAGGGCGGCAACGCGCTGGTCACGATCGACGACTATGGATTCCTGCTGACGCTGCGGCCGTTTCAGGAGATGTCGCTTGCGGAGTGGCAGCCGTTGTTTCGTCGAGCGGGTGCGGAGGATGCGTTGCGGGCGGCGCTGGTGGATGCGCAGTTGGTGAAGTGGCAATTCCGGGGCGTGGCGCAGACGGGCCTGATGGTGCCGCGGCGCGTGCATGGCGCGGAGCGTGGGGCCAAGGCGCTGCAATGGAGTTCCGAAATTATATTCGAGGTTTTGAGGAAATATGAACCGGATCACCCGCTGCTGGCGGAAGCCTATAGCGAGGCCACGTTGCGCTTTCTCGACCAGCCGCGGGCGCTCGCGTTTCTCGAGGAGGCGGCGACGCTGCCGTGGGATTTGCGCGAATTATCCCGCGTGAGCCCGTTCTCGTTCGGGATCTTCGTGAGCAAGATCAAGGAGACGATGGCGCTCGAGGACCCGGAGACGACGATCGAAAGGCTATATCATGAAATGTATGGCAACCTCGTGCCCCCGGCGCCGCTTACGCCGGAAAAACTTCGCGCGGCGCCGGTGGCGTCGCCGGGATGACACAGGCGCTATAAACTCCGCGCTTTATTTTCCCACGCCGTGTCGCTTCTGTAACGCTGAATGATCGCTGCCGAGATTTTTCCCGACGTCTTCCTGGATGTCCGCCGCGCCCTGTGGCTGGCGCGGGCGCGCCTGCTCGTCGTGGCGGATCTGCATTGGGGCTATGCGGAGAGTCATCGCGTGCAGGGCAATCTCTTGCCGGTGTGGGGCGACGATGAGCTCGCGACGCGGCTGCGCGCGCTCGAGGCGGATTATCGTCCCGCGGCGGTCGTCTGGCTCGGGGATTCACTTCATACATTGGCGGGAGTGGCGCCGGCGGAGGCGTTTCTCGCGGGTGCGGTCACGCCCACGTTGCTCGTCAGCGGCAACCACGATCGCCAGTGGTTGCGTCGCGTCGGTAGTGACGGGCCGCTGGACAATATACCGGCGTCGATTGCGCGCGATGGATATTATTTCCACCACGGTCACGAGGAGCACGTGGTGCCCGAGGGATATATGGAAGTGATCGGCCATCACCACCCTGCTCTCTCGTGGAGCGACCGGGCGGGTGGCCGGCTGAAGCTGCCTGCGCTGGTCGCGGGGCCGAGGAGAATGATATTGCCCGCGTTTTCGCCGTGGGCCTCGGGTGTGCCGTGGAACGCGCACCTGCAGTCGGACGAGACGCTCTATGCCATTGCAACGAAACGCATCATGACGCTCCCGCACGCGCTCCTGAATAAAACCGCGGCCTGCGCTTGAATATACTCTTGCGCCTCGTCCTGCCAGCGCTCGTGGCCGTTTCCGTCACGGCTGGCCTCGCGGCCGCACCGGCGATCAGCCCGGGCGAGAGCCTCGTATATAAAGTCGGCTGGGCGCTCTTCCCGGGAGCGGGCGAGATCCGCATCAGCGCCGAGGAGACGACGCTGCCTGGCAACCGCCCCGGCATCGCGGTGACGACGGCAACGGAGACGAAAGGGATTGCGCGCGTTTTCCTGACGTTCGATGCCACGGCGCTGTCGCTGTTTGATGCGGGAACAGACCGCTTGATTTCCTCGACGGAGACGAGCCAGGCGAACGAAAAGCATACAGAGACGTCGCTCTTCTTCGACTATACACATCGCACGGCGAACTTCGTGAACAGCGTGCGTCCGGATCAGTCGCGGGTGCTGCCGATGCCGCCGGGGGATCCGGTCGACCTGATCATGGGCTTGATCCAGGCGCGGGAGTGGAATCTGCACCCGGGCGAGCAGCGGGACACGCTCGTGATTTTCGGCGACGAGTTTTATGAACTGACGCTGCACGCGGAGACGATCGAGGAAGTATATACGCCGTTGGGGACGTTTCACGCGCTGGCGATTGTGCCGCGGATGGAGAAGACGCCGCCGAAGGGAATGTTCAAGCGTGGCACGGGGGTGCGGGTGTGGATTTCCGACGATGCGAAGCGGCTGCCGGTGAAGTTCCAGGTCGAGTTCAAATTTGGCACCGGGGTTGCGACGCTCGCGCGTTATCGTCCGCCCACGGCGCCGGCGGCGGCGGCCGTCGCGCATGCGGAAAATCCTCATCCTTAGGGGAGGCGCGCTGGGTGACTTGATTGTCACGCTGCCGCTGTTCGCGCGGCTGCGGGCCGCGTGGCCGCGAGCGCGGATCGACCTCGTCGGCAACGCGACGGCCGCGCAACTGGCTCTGGAAGCGGGATTGGTGGATGAGGTGCATTCGCAGCACGAGGCGCGGTGGGCGTCGCTGTATATACCGGGGAAGGTCCCGCTGGATTTCGGGCACTGGCTGGCGAGCTTTGATCTCGTGCTGAGTTTCTGGCCGGATCCCGACTCGGACCTTGCGAATATATTTCCGTTGCACGCGGGTCAGCGCTGGTTGTCGCGCGCGGCGCTCCCGCCTGCCGGACCGGGCGCCGGTCCGGCCGCGGCTCACTATAGCGCGATCGTGGACCCGCTGGCGCTGCCGGCGGTTCCGTTGCTATATCGATTGGCGGAACCCGTGCCCGGGGCGCACCGCATTGCGCTGCATGCCGGGAGTGGTTCGCCGAAGAAGAACTGGCCGGCGGCCCGCTGGCGCGCGCTCGCGGCCGGGCTCGAGCGGGAGTTTCCCGGGGAGCTGCTTCATATAACAGGACCGGCGGAAGACGCGGCCGCGGGTGCAGGTGCGGAGGGCAGCGAGCGGCTGGCTTCGCTCCCGTTGCCTGCGCTGGCGCAACGGCTGCGGGAGTGCCGGCTCTATATTGGACACGACTCGGGCGTGAGCCATCTCGCGGCGGCTTGCGGGGTGCCCTGTATACTTTTGTTTGGCCCGACGGATCCGCGGATCTGGGCGCCGCCCGCGGAGTGCGTGCGCGTTATATACTCGGACTCGGGGCTGGTGACGATTTCGGTCGACGCGGTGCGCGAGGCGGTGACTTCTGCTCTGGCGGCTCGATAACGAAGCGCCAGGGTTTGGGCGTCCAGATGGGGCCGGCGAAATCGACGCCGATGCGCGGGGTGGCGCGGATGTCGCGTCGGGGTACGACGACGTCGCGGTCCTCGATCCAGAGGCCGGATTCAGGGGCCGCGGGGGTGGCGTTCAGCGTGCGATTGATTTCGAGTGATTTGGTGACGCGACCGGGGCCGCGGGCGCCTTCGATGCCGCGGATGAGGATGGCTGCGGGCCAGTCGGCGGGGCCGACGACGAGATTGAGCATCTCGTGGATGCCGTAGCAGAGATATACATACCAGATGCCGCCGGCGCGGTAGAGAACCTCGGTGCGTTTGGTGCGGCCCGCGCGCGCGTGTGAGGCGAGGTCGTGTTCGCCGTCGTAGGCTTCGACCTCGGTGATCATGCGGGCGTCCTGGGTGCCATCGGCGCGCGTGCGCACGAGAAATTTTCCGAGGAGTTCGCGGGCGAGTGTGACGGTTTCGCCGCTCTCGAACGCTTTCGCTTTCATTATGCCCGGCATTCTCCATTCATTCCGCCAACCGCATGGGGAATGCAAGTTTCACGCGCCAGGGCGCGCTACAACGTCGAGCGAATCTGCTCCGGTCGTTGCGGCTGTGTACGGCGGACGGGTTGATGGCGATGCCGATCGTGACGATGTCGCTGCCGGTCAATGTATTCATGACGGCGCTGGTGACGAAGGCGTTTCCGTTGTCGATGACGACGATCGGGTGGATGAGTGCGCTGCCGTTCGTGGGAAATTTCCTGCAGATTTTTGCGGCGCCGTTTCTCGATCGGTGGCGTCCGCCGAAGACGATCACCGTGGTGGCGGCGTGGCTGCATCTCGCGACTTGGGTGGCGCTCGGTATATTTCTTCCGAAGCTGCCGTCGGGCGATATAGGAAAAGCGGGGCATTGGCTCATCGGGTGGTTTTTGCTCTCGAGCTGTTTTTCCGCAGTGATGGGGGTTTCCTGGAACGCGTGGGTTCAGGACTGGGTGCCGGCGCGGTTGCGGGGAAAATATTTCGGGCGGCGCAATGCGGCGCTGCAGGTGTCCACGTTGCTATTTCTCCTGATCGCGGGATGGGCGCTGGCGCAGTGGAATTATAGTTTGCTGACGTTTCAGTTGATCGTCGCGGCGGCGTCGCTGATGCGGGTGTTTTCGATTCGCTTTATCTGGACGAGTCCGACGCCCGAGCCGCGCGTGAGCACGAAGGCGATGCTGCCGTTTCCGGAGCAGGTGCGCGCGGTGCTGCGGTCGCGGTCGCTGCTGGTGTTCATCGCGTTTGGCGCGGTGTGGTCGTTCGCGGCGAACTGCTTCGGACCTTTTTATTATGTATTCATGTTCGAGCAGGTGCGCTTTTCGGCCTTCGGTGTTGGTGTATTGACGACACTATCTCAGCTCGGCGGGGTGCTGTCGCTGCGAGCGTGGGGGCAGTTGCTGGACCGTTATGGCAACAAGTCCGTGATGACGGTCTCGCTGCTGTTGTGGCAGGTGCAGAATTTTCTCTGGTGCTTTCTCGATCCGCATAACAGCACGCTGTTATATGGAATGTGGCTGTGGGGTGGGATCACGAGTGCGGGTTTCATATTGGGCCAGTTCACGATCCTGCTGCGGCTGATTCCGCCGGAGGCGAAGAACCTCGCGATCGGCATGAATCTGGCGTTCACGTCGATCTTCGCGGCCATTGCGCCGGTGATCGGCGGCGCCGTCCTCACGGCGGCGGCGGCGCGCGGCGAGGATCCGCTGCGGATATATCATCTGTGTTTTCTGGTGCAGCCGGTGCTCGCGATCGCTGGGTGCGCCCTGCTGCTCAACGTCCCCGAGCCGCAGGCGAGCCCGCTCACGATGGTGTTTGGCGCAATGCGAAATATCCGCACCCTCAGCGGAGTTCTGGGGCTCAGTTTCCTGACGGGCTATATCTTCTTCAAGGCCCCGCGGAAGGATGGCGCTACGGGTGCCGCGTCGGATCGCGCGTGACCGCCGGCATCGCGGCTTGCCCCGCGGTCCGGAACGAGGTTTTTAACGCGTTCGCCGAAGGTACGGGTGGCGCCAAATAAATTCTTGCGTTCGGGGGCGCGAAACCGCTATTTCTTCCGTTTTATTTATGAAAGCCACCATCAAAACCCAGGGCCAGCAGTTCACTGTGACCGAGGGAGATATCCTGATTGTCAACCGGTATCCCGGCACCGAAAAGGGCTCGACGGTCGAGATCAATGACGTGCTCGCCACTGGCGAAGGCGCGACGTTCCAGGTCGGCACCCCCACCCTCGCGGGAGCTTCGGTTTCCGCCACCATTCTCGAGAACAAGCGCGGCGACAAAGTCATCGTGTTCAAGAAGAAGAAGCGCAAGGGCATGGAGCGCAAACGCGGCCATCGCCAGGAGCTTTCGGTCATCAAGATCGATTCGATCCGCGTCTAAACCATTTAATATAAGGAAACACCCACCATGGCGCACAAGAAAGGTCAGGGAACATCCACCAACGGTCGCGAGAGCCACTCGAAGCGGCTCGGCGTGAAAAAGTTTGGCGGCCAGGCCGTCATCGCCGGCAACATCATCGTCCGTCAGCGCGGCAGCAAGCTGCACGCCGGCAAGAACGTTGGCATCGGCCGCGATTGGACGCTCTTCGCCCTCAAGGACGGCACCGTCCAGTACGACAAGGCGCACGGCAGCGTCGCGATCGTCACGGGTTGATCTAGCAATATACTTGGGGCGTCCGCGGACGCCGAATCTCAGGCGCCGGCTTTTCCCGGCGCCTTTTTTTGCGCCCAGTTGTCCGGGCGCGTGGCGGTGCCGGGGCCGTTCGAGGCCGGGCGGCGTGGCGGCGTGGTGGTGGCGTGCCAGCGTGGTGGCCCGGCGGAGCTATATGCCGGTATATGCGTTGGGCCCGCTATATACAGCTATATATGCCGGGCGCGGCCGCGGCAATTCGTCTCGTAACCAGTATTCAAAAACTGAATACACCGAGCTGAATACACTGGCGCCGCGCCCGCAGACGCC
The DNA here is from genome assembly GCA_963800005.1 of uncultured Verrucomicrobiae bacterium. Lineage (GTDB taxonomy): Bacteria > Verrucomicrobiota > Verrucomicrobiia > Opitutales > Opitutaceae > CAWCZH01. The sequence continues at coordinate 578,842 of CAWCZH010000005.1, read as the reverse complement.
GGGCGCGCTTGCGAGCGGCGTCAGGTGATCGCGGGATAGCTCCCGAGCCACTTCACCATCGGGCAGAACTTCCGCAGCTCGGCCAGCGCCGCTTTCATCGCGGGGTCCTCGTAATGGCCGGTGACATCGAGGAAGAAATAGTAATCCCACGGACGCTTCTTGCTCGGGCGCGACTCGATTTTGGAGAGGTTGATTCCGCGTTCCGCGAGCGGCATCAGCATTTTCAAGAGCGCACCGGAATGGGACGCCGCCTCGTCGCCGAGGGAAACAAGGAAGCTGGTGATATCTTTGCCGCCACCGACGGGGCCTGAGGCCTGGCGTCCGAGGACGAAGAAGCGCGTCGTGTTGTCGGCCTTGTCCTGTATATTCGCCACGAGCACCGGCACGTCGTAGAACTGCGCGGCCAGCACACCGGCGACGGCCGCGGAGCCGGGCTCGGATTTGGCGATCTGGACTGCGCGCGACGTGCTGCTGGCATCGACGAGCTGGGCATGCGGCAGGTGCCGCTGCAGCCAGTGCCGGCATTGCGCGAGGGCCTGGTCCTTCGAATATACTTTTTGCACCTGCTCGAGCGGCGTGGCCGAGATCAGCGCGTGCGTGATCTCCAAGTATATTTGGGCAACGATCTTCAGGTCGCTCTCAACAAAGCTGTCGAGCGCCTCGCGCACTGAGCCCTCGGTGGAGTTCTCGATCGGGATGACGGCGTAGTCTGCCTCACCCTTTTCGACCGCGGTGAATATATCGCTGACGGTCGCCATCGCATGATATTCCACGCTGGCACCGAATTTCTTCATCGCCGCCGCGTGTGTGTTCGTCGCCTCGGGCCCGAGGTACGCGATCAGCAACGGCTTTTCCAACGCGATCGCGGCCGACATGATCTCGCGATATATAGCGCGCAGCGCCTCGTTCTTGATCGGCCCGGTGTTTTGTCCAGTGACTTTGCGAAAAACGGCGTCCTCGCGCTCGGCCACATAGATTTGTCCACCTTGGCTGCGCTTCACGCGACCAATCTCCGCAGCGAGTTTCAGACGCTCGTTCAACAACGCGACCAACTGGTGGTCGAGCGCGTCGATTTTTTCGCGAATCGGTCCGAGATCCATATTCAGGGTGTCGCCGGCGGGGTTTCCACGGCCGCGGTGTCGACGGATGCCTCAGGGCTTGACTGTGCGGCGGGCTCGTCGACGGGTTCGGCCGCCGGGGTTGCGTCGGGCGCGATGTCCGATGCGGGTGCGCCATCCGCTGCGGGAGCTGGCGCTGCGCCCGCTTCGAGGGGCAACTCGTCCGTCGAGAGACCCATGTCGTTGTCGTCGGGCTGGTGCGCGCTCGAGGAATTCTTGAGCCACTCGTCGATTTGCCGCGACGAGAGCACGTCCGACGCGGGCAATTCATCGAGCGAGCGGATGCCGACGAATTCAAGGAATGCGTCCGTCGTTCCATATTGGATCGGACGACCCGGCAGGTCGGCGCGACCGACTATATAGATGAGTTCGCGCTCCATCAGCTTGTTGATGCCCGCCTCGGCGGAGACGCCGCGGATGGTCTCGATTTCCCCGCGTGTAACGGGTTGTCTATAGGCGACGACGGCCAGGGTCTCGACGGACGACTGGCTAAGTTTCACGGGTGGCGGCTCCGAGCGCAGAATGCGAATCCAGCGGGCGAACCGCGGGGGCGTGACGAGTCTATATCCGGCGGAGCCCTCGATCAGCAGCAGGCCATCATCGGCCGCGCGCAGCTCGAGGGCGATCTCGTCGATCGCCTCGCGAATCTGGCTGCCGGTGATCAACGAAGGCACGTCGCTATAGAGTTCGTCGTCGAGTGGCGGCTCGGCAGTCGTCTCCGCAACCTCGCCGGGAGTCGCGTCGGCGGCCGGCTCCGCGGTACCGTTGCTACTTTCGGCGGCTCCGTTGGAGGCGGTGCCCTCAGCAGGTTCGGTGATCAGCAACGCGGGTGCGGTGGCCTGCTCGTGGAAGCGGGTAAAAACGGCTTGGATATCCTTGATGGCGAGCGGCTGGCTGGACGACAACAGGAGGGCCTTCAGGACTTTTTTCAGAGGAAACGCCATGCGGGGAAAATCGCTCCGAGTGAATGCTTCGCGACTCAGCGCACGCAATCCCGAAAAAGGCCAGCACACTTCCCGAAGAGCTTGCCGGTTTGCGTTCACGTTGGTGTGCTGCGACTGAACGCCATGCCCTCCACGCCGTCCTCTCCCCTGCGTCCCCACTCCGCGGTCGTCACTGATGGTCCCGACCGCGCCCCGAATCGCTCGATGTTGCGTGCGGTCGGATTTGGTGACGAGGATTTCAAGAAGCCGATCGTCGGGATCGCGTCGACCTGGAGCATGGTCACGCCCTGCAATATGCATATTGACCAGCTCGCGCGCGAGGCGGCGGGCGCGGCGGATGCGGCGGGGGGCAAGGCGATTATATTCGGCACGATCACGGTGTCTGACGGCATATCCATGGGCACGCCCGGGATGCGTTACTCGCTCGTGTCGCGCGAGGTGATCGCCGACTCGATTGAAACGGTGACCGCGGCCGAGGGTTTTGATGCGCTGGTCGCGATTGGCGGCTGCGACAAAAACATGCCGGCGTGCGTGATGGCGATGGCGCGGCTCAACCGGCCGAGTGTGTTTGTATATGGAGGCACTATATTGCCCGGTATACATCCGGACACGAAAAAGGAATGTGATATAGTTTCGGTGTTTGAGGCGGTCGGCCAGCACGCCGCGAAGAATCTCGACGATGCCGGGCTCGCGAAGGTCGAGGCATGTTCGATTCCCGGCCCGGGTTCCTGCGGCGGGATGTATACAGCGAACACGATGGCCTCGGCGATCGAGGCCCTTGGTCTTTCATTGCCGAACAGCTCCGCGCAATTGGCGGTTAGCCCGGAGAAAAAAGACGACTGCCGCCGCGCTGGCGCCGCCGCGCTCGCGTTGCTGAAAGCGGGGATTCGTCCGCGTGACATCCTCACGCGAAAGGCATTTGAGAACGCGATCACGGTCGTGATTGCGCTTGGTGGTTCGACGAACGCCGTGTTGCACCTGTTGGCGATGGCGCAGTGCGCGAACGTGAAACTCACGATCGACGATTTCACGCGGATCGGGAAGCGCGTGCCCGTGCTCGCGGACCTGAAGCCGTCGGGGAAATATGCGATGTCGCACCTCGTGCGCATTGGCGGGCTCGCGCCGCTGATGAAGATGTTGCTTGATGCGAAGCTCCTGCACGGCGACGCGCTGACGGTCACCGGTAAAACAGTCGCGGAAAATTTGCGCGACGTTGGACCGTATCCGGCGGATCAGGACGTGGTCCGTCCGCTGAGTGCGCCGATCAAGCCGGACAGCCATCTTCGTATATTATATGGAAATCTCGCGCCCGAGGGTGCGGTGGCGAAAATTTCGGGCAAGGAAGGACTGAAGTTTACGGGGACCGCGATCGTATATGAATCCGAGGAGTCGGCCGCGCGCGGCATTCTTTCGGGCAAGGTGAAGGACGGGCACGTTATAGTCATCCGCAACGAAGGGCCGAAGGGCGGCCCGGGAATGCGCGAGATGCTCGGGCCGACGAGTGCGGTGATGGGCCGCGGGCTCGGCAAGACCGTCGCGCTGATCACGGATGGACGTTTCTCGGGCGGCAGCCACGGCTTTGTCGTGGGGCATATTACCCCGGAGGCGTTCGTGGGCGGGCCGCTCGCGCTCGTTAAGAATGGCGATACGATCACGATCGATGCGGTGAAGAACGAGCTGACCCTCGACCTGCCCGCGAAAGAAATCGCACAGCGGAAAAAAGCCTGGAAGCCCGGCAAGCCGAAGGAAACGCGCGGTGTCTTGGCGAAATATGCCAAGCTCGTCACCAGCGCTTCGCTGGGCGCGGTGACTGACGCGAACCTCGGATAATCCGCGGGCGCCCCCGGCGTCAGAAACGCCGCGGGTGGACGGGACGTGTCCGCGGGGAGACTCGTGTGGCCGAGCGCGAAACGAAATCGTGCGGGAGGCGAACGCAGGATTCTGCTGTCCGTGAGGTTGGAAAATGGACGTTGCGCATCCCGCGGCGTCGTGGATTTTTATATCTTATATTCAATCACTTCGCTTACCGGCGACGCGCAACCTCGTCCCTCAAAAAACCTCATGAACTGGAGCCGTTTCAAATCCCTATATTATACAAACCCGGAGCTCGGAGTCGCGCTCGACATCAGCCGGATGCCGTTTCCCGATGATTTTCTCGCGACGATGGAGCCGCGCATCCAGGAAGCATATAGCGCGATGGCGGAGCTCGAGAAGGGTGCGATCGCAAATCCGGACGAGAACCGCATGGTGGGACATTATTGGCTGCGGGCGCCGCAGCTCGCGCCGACGCCGGAGATCAGCCACGAGATTTCGGACACCCTCAAGTCGATCAAGGAGTTCGCGGGGAAAGTACATAGCGGCGAGATCGCCGGGCCGAAGGGCTCCTTCCGCCAGCTGCTGGTGATCGGCATTGGTGGGTCGGCGCTCGGGCCGCAGTTCGTGCACCACGCGCTGGGGAATCCGCGCAAGGACGAACTCGCTGTATACTTTTTCGACAACACGGATCCGGACGGAATCGACTATGTACTTTCCGAGATTCGCGGGCAGATCGGCCGCACGCTCGTGGTCGTTATATCAAAGTCGGGCGGCACCGCGGAAACGCGGAACGGCATGCTGGAGGCGCATGCGGCGATGAGGGCCGCCGGGCTTGACCCGGCGAAACAGTCAGTCGCCGTCACCGGCGCTGGATCGAGGCTCGACCAGACTGCGCAGGCCGAAGGCTGGCTCGCGCGTTTCCCGATGTGGGATTGGGTCGGTGGACGCACCTCCGAGCTCAGCGCGGTGGGGCTGCTGCCGGCGGCGCTGCAGGGAATTGATATAACGGCGATCCTCGATGGCGCGGCGGCGATGGATGTTGTCACGCGCAGCACGACGACGGCGCAGAATCCGGCGGCGCTGCTCGCGTTGATGTGGCATTTTGCGACGGGCGGGCACGGAGCGAAGGACATGGTCGTGCTGCCCTATAAGGATCGGCTGCTGCTGTTTTCGCGTTACCTGCAGCAGCTCGTGATGGAATCGCTCGGCAAGGAGAAGAACCTCAAGGGCGAGGTAGTGAACCAAGGCATTGCGGTATATGGAAACAAGGGATCGACGGACCAACACGCATATGTACAGCAGCTGCGTGAGGGCGTGAACAATTTCTTCGTCACCTTTATCGAGGTATTGAAGGACCGGGCTGCGAAGCACTCGCTCGAGGTTGAACCGGGAATCACGGCGGGTGATTTTCTGCAGGGCTTTATGCTGGGGACGCGCGACGCTTTGAGCGAAAAAGACCGGTGGTCGGTGACGATTACATTGGCGGACGTCTCGCCGCGCTCGATCGGCATGCTCATTGCGCTCTATGAACGCGTGGTCGGGTTCTATGCGACGCTCGTGGGGATCAACGCGTATCATCAGCCGGGCGTCGAGGCCGGGAAAAAAGCGGCGGGCAGCGTCATCGAGTTGAAGCAAAAAATTTCCGCCGCGTTCAAAGCGGAGCCGGGGAAGGTGTATACAGCGGAGGAGCTGGCGAACCAGATTGGCGAGCCCGAGAAGACCGAGATTGTGTTCAAGGTGCTCGAGCATCTCGCCGCGAATCGTTCGGGGGGCGTGAAGAAGAAGGCGAAAGGCGCCTGGTTCGAGGCCACCTACCGGGGCGCGTGACCTCGGGCGGGGGTTCGCCGGGCGAAATTCTTGGAACCCGGCGAAATAAACCGTCTCTCAGTGCATCGCGCGGCCCTTGCAGTCGCCGCATTTTCCGGTATCAAGAAACCAATCACGTCATGAAATTTGTTTCGTCCCGCGTTTGGTTATTGGCCCTCGCTGCCGCGGCTTCGCTCTTGGGCGGCTGCAGTCTCAGCACGCAACGGGATTCATCGATCCCCTGGAGCCGACCGGCCGATTGGGAAGGCCAGATCCCCGGCATGGGCCAGACGCAGGGTGCTCCGGGCCATTGAGTTCCGGGTCCAACCACGCGAAAACGATCCGGCGCTGGCCGGATTTTTTTTGGTCGCATGAATGAGACCGCCGGAAACGCGTCGCTCGTTCCCATCCCCGGCACGCTGTATATAGTCGCGACGCCCATCGGGAATCTCGCCGACCTCACCGAGCGTGCGCGGGCGATTCTCGGCGCGGTGGATATAGTGGCCTGCGAGGATACGCGCACGACGGGTGGGCTCCTGACCCGGCTCGGGCTGCGCCGCGAGCTGATGGCGTATCACGAGCACAATGAACTCGAGGCGGCGAGCCGGCTGGCGGATCTGCTGGCGAGTGGGAAATCGATCGCTGTGGTGAGCGACGCTGGCACGCCGGCGTTGAGCGATCCCGGGTTCCGGGTGGTCCGGGAGTGCCGCCGTCGTGGGTTGCCGGTGGTGCCCGTACCCGGGCCCAGCGCGCTGACCGCGGTACTGAGCGCCAGCGGGTTGCCCACCAATGGATTCCTCTATGTTGGATTCCTGCCGGCGAAGAGCGCGGCCCGGATCGCGTTTTTCGAGCGGTATCGAGATTTTGAATACACGCTGGCGCTGTATGAAAGCTGCCACCGCATCGACAAGGCGGTCGACGAACTGGTGACGACCCTGGGTGCGGAGCGGGTGATCTGCGTGGCCAGGGAGGTGACGAAGCTTCATGAGACGTTTCTCGTTGGCGCGGCGTCGGTCGTGCGGGAGCAGCTCGCGCGAGCCAGTCGCAAGGGCGAGTTCGTGCTGCTGGTGGCGCCGGGCGATTTTATATTGTAGCGGTGGAATCCTCCGTGCTGACAACCGGGCTTCGACCCGCTTTGCTCTCGGGGCGTGATCACCTCTGACGGCACACCGGCGAACCGCCGGATCTTTTGTGCCCGGCTCGAATCCGGCCGGCATTGGGACCGACTGTATGAAGCGGCGCGGTACTGGCTCGCCGAGGAACCGGAAAACGCGCAGGCGCATCGATACGCGGCGCAGGCGCTGGTCAACCTGGACCGGCACGCGGAGGCAGAGAAGCATTTGGATGCGCTGCTCGGGGTGCAGCCGGACGATGTGTTTGGTCACCGGTTGTTCTCGATGGTGCACTTCGAGCAGAAGCGATATACAGCGGCGAATCGCTCGATCGACCGGGCCGTCGCCCTCGCGCCGAATGATTATAATAACTGGTATCATCTGGCGCGGATGTGCTATATACAAAACGACCGTGTCGGCGCGCTGAAGTGGGCGGGAAAGGCGCGGGCGCTGCGGCCGCAGGATCCCAATATATTAAATCTGTTCGCGATCTGCTCCGGGAACACGCCGGAGCGCGCGCAGGGGCTGCGGGAGATTCTCGAGCTCGATCCGGAGAATGCGCTCGTGCACAATAATCTCGGGGCGTTTCACCTCAATGTCGGGGACAACCGGAAGGCGGAGGCCTGCTTCCGGCAGGCGCTCGCGCTCGACCCCACCCTCGCGATCGCGCGCACGAATTTGTTCCTCCTGATCAAGCGGCGCGACCCGGTATATAGAGTGCTGTGCGCGCCGAAGGACGCGCTGCTGGGCCTGTTTCGATCGCTCCGCACCAGGCGCGGCGGCAAGGCCCAGGCGATCTGGAGTGTCCTAGTGCTCCTTTTCCTGGCGCGGTTTGTCCTCGCGGTCTGGGTGCTCTGGCTCGCGCTGGTGTGGCCGCTGATCTGGGTTTACGAGCAGCTGACGGTGGGCGACCTGCGGGCCAAAGCGGGTGAAGCCGGGGCGCGCAGTGGTGGCCTGTGGGGGTATCGAGAATGGCCGCTGCAAGCCCGGCTCGGGGTGTTTGCGCTCGTGCTCGTCGCATTCTGGTCCGGCCTCTATATACTTGGTCGGCGGGCGTCGCCCCGGCTTACGGGAGACGACGACCTGTGGGACCTGATCAGCGCGGCGGGCCTGCTGGCGGCCGTTGGCGTTTGCCTGCGCGCGTCGTGGAAACGTCTGGCCATTCGTTACCATTCGTGGCGGCGTAATCGCCAGTTAAAGCACCTCATCGTCGAACATGGCTGAACCCACCCCGAACCCAGAGTCCGCCTCCGGCGTTCCCCTCGACGCACGCACGGCGCGGCTGCTCGAGAAAGCCCTGCTCGTTTCACCCGAGGATTGGGAAACGCGCCGTCACCTCGTCGAACATTTCCTGGCCGCTGGCGATAACGCGCGCGCGCGGACGCTCTGGAAGGAAGCGCCAGGAGTACCCGATCAGGAAGCCAACGTGCTGTTGCAGGCCCGCGTCGAGGCGCAGTTCGATCCGGTTGCCGCAACGCAAACGCTGGAACGGCTGCTGCAGCACAACCGCGCGTGCGCCGAGGCCTACTGGCAGCTGGCCATTCTATATAGGAAAGGCGGACAGGACGCGCAGGCGAAGCGAAAGTACGGCGCGGCGACGCTGCTCGACGAAAGATATATCAATACGGAATGGGAAGCGTGGGTGAAGGATGCCGCTCCTGGTGAGCCACGGGCGGTGCCCGTCCAACCGGGTCCGCCGGTCGAGGCCGCCGGCGAGATGGGGGTCTCAGCCGACGAGATCGCGGCGGCCATGCGTGACCTCGCGACCCCCGAGCCGCCGGCGCGCCGTACGACGTTTCAGGAGATCGGCGGCATGACGGATATCATCGAGCGGATCCGGATGAATATCATATATCCATTCCGGAATCCGCAGCTCTTTCAAAAGTTCAACCGGTCGCCGGGCGGGGGCATCCTGCTATATGGTCCGCCAGGCTGCGGCAAAACTCATATAGCACGGGCCACGGCGGGCGAATGCGATGCGGCGTTTATTCCGATCGCGATCACGGACGTGCTTTCAAAATGGCTCGGCGAAAGCGAGAAGCACCTGCACGAGATTTTCGAAAGCGCGCGACGGCGGGCTCCGTCGGTTATATTCATCGACGAGATCGATGCGATCGGTGTCACGCGCGCGGATGCGTCCGCCTCGATGGCGCCGATCGTGAATGTCCTGTTGACGGAGTTGGACGGGATCGCGGCGGACAATCGCAATGTGATGGTGCTCGCGGCCACGAACACGCCGTGGCGCGTGGACAGCGCGCTGCGCCGGCCCGGTCGCTTCGATCGCGTGATCTTCGTCCCGCCGCCCGACACGGCGGCCCGCGCGGCGATTTTGGAAATCCATCTGCGCGATCTGCCGGTGGACCCGGTGGATCTCGGGGCGATTGCGCGTCACACGGAAAAATTCTCCGGTGCTGATCTGCGGGCGCTGGTGGCCCGCGCGGCGGAACAGGCGATGCTGGTGGAAATGAAAACGAAACGCCCGGCGACGATCAGCCAGAAGATGCTCATTGAGGCGGCGAAAGCGATGCGCGCGTCGACGGTCGAGTGGCTCGAGACTGCGCGAAACTACGCGAGTTACGCGAACCGCGCGGGGCTTTACGACGACCTCGCCGCGTACCTCGAGGCGCGCTGAGAACGCTGGCCGGTATATACATGCCCGATTCCGCGCAGTATATATTGCATAAATCCGGTGCCCCGAGACGTTGAGGAGCTCGCCGCCGCGCTCGTTGGGACGGCTGCCCGTGACGAATCCCGCCTGAACCGAGAGTATATAGCCGAAGCCCACCATGGAGTCGCCGTTCGTCGCTGTCATTGATATAGGAAGCAACTCGATCAAGCTGCTGGTGGCGCGGAAGGACCGGAACGGCAATATATCATCCGCCCATTACGCAACGATTGACGCGCGCCTGGGCACGGGGCTGAGCGCCGCGCGGCCCGAGCTTACGATGGACGCCCGGCAGCGGGCGCTGGAGGCGGTGCAAACGCTGCTGGACGAGGCTGCCCGGTTCAGCCCGGCGATCACCACGGTTGTGGCAACGAGCGCGGTGCGCGATGCGGCGAACGGCAGCGATTTTGCAGAACAGGTGCGGGCGGCCACGGGATGCGCCCCGCGTATATTAAGTGGCGACGCCGAGGCGAACCTGATCGGCCGAGGACTCCTGTGCGATCCAGCGGTTCGCGATGCCCAGGATTTCGAGGTCTTTGACCTCGGCGGGGGCAGCCTGGAATGTCTTCGCTTCCGCGCGCGCCACGTGGCGGCAGCGGTCAGCCTGCCGCTGGGCTGCGTGCGGCTCGCCGAAAAGTTTGTGTCCGACGCGGCGCGTCCACTCCCGCCCGCCGAGGCGGAGGCGATCGCGGAATATACTCGCGGCTCGTTGCGCGAATCCGGCTTTCAATTTGGCGTGGACCCTAATCGTCTCGTGATCGGCACCGGCGGCACGCTCACCTCGTTGCGCGCGATTCTGGCTGCGAGATTCGGGACGACCTTCGACGCCTCCGATCCCACGCTGACCCGGGAGCAGCTGCGGGAAGCGTTAATATATTGCGGCGGACTTCCGCTCGCGGGTCGGCAGCAGATCGACGGCTTGCCGAAGGCGCGCGCTGACGTTTTTCCGACGGCGCTCGCCACGATGCTGGCGTTGGCGGAGTACGGTAATATTGTTTCGTTCCGGACCTCGCTATATAATCTGCGCTTCGGAGTCGCGGCCGAGTTGATCGAGCAGCTGGGCTAGACTCGCCCACCCTACAGCGCGCTCTGGAAGCGCCTTGCTGGGCAATATACAGACGTGCCTCAGTTGCGCGGCTCAAACACGTGGGCAGGCGGAGGTCCCGCTTTTTTGCGGGGACGCGCCACCGCGGCCGCCGCCGCCCGGATCCGACGCACTTCGCGCGAGGAGATGTCCCGGAGCTGTTTCATCATCTGCGCGAAATCAGGCGGCACGGGCGCGCGCAGGTCCATTTTCTTGCCGGTGATTGGGTGCGTGAAAACGAGATGCTCCGCGTGGAGCATGACGCGGTCCGGCTGGATTTTCAGGCGAGGATCCGGCTTCCAACCATATATATCGTCCCCGAGAATAATATGACCGAGCGATTTCAGGTGCACGCGAATCTGGTGTGTGCGGCCGGTATGGATGCTACAGCGGAAGAGCGTCGCGATTTCACCGAAGCGCTCCGCGACTTCCCAATCGGTGTGGGCGTCGCGGCCGCCCTCCTCGATTTCGACCACGCCCATTTTGTGCCGATGCTGCGCATTCCGGCCGATCGGTTTGCGAATGGATCCGCTGAGCAGTCCCGGCGCCCCGGCCGCGAGCGCGAGATATTGTTTTTCCAGTGAACGCGACGAAAACTGTTCTGCGAGACCGCGGTGTGCGCGATCGTTTTTCGCGACGACGATAATTCCCGAAGTCTCGCGATCGAGGCGATGGACAATGCCCGGACGCTCCACGCCGCCGATGCCGCTGAGATGACCCGCGCAGTGCGCCAGCAGCGCGTGCACGAGGGTGTCCTCTCCAGTCGCGGCTCCCGGATGAACGACCATTCCCGAGCTCTTGTTGATCACGAGCAGGTTGCGGTCCTCGAAAAGTATATTGAGCGGTATATCCACTGCTCGCAGCGCGGACGGCAGGGTGTCCGGGAACTCGAAATCCAGTTCGTCCGCCGCATGCACGGTGGAATCGCGAGAAATCGCCGCACCGCCGCGGCGCACGAGGCCGGCATCGAAGGCGCGTTGAAACGCGGAACGGCTGTGTTCGGGAAACGCGGCTGAGAGGATCTTGTCCGCGCGGCCGCGCAAAATTCCCGGAGGGACTATATAGCGCGTCGGCATCAGGCGGTTGGGAAGATCACGGTCGGTGAGTATGTCGCGGGCGAGGCCTGCTCCGCAAGCGGCGTCACCACTCGATCGCGGTCAGCTGGGCGTCGATTTCCGCAAGGGCGTGGGCCCGTTGCGCGGGCGGAACGTCGGCCACTTCCCAGCCATTGCGCGCGAGCTGCGCCAGTTCGACGCGTGAGAATCCCGCCTCCTGCCCCAGCGCTATATACTCATCCGTCACCGTATTCGCGAACACGAGAGGATCATCCGTGCTGATCGTGCAACGCACGCCCGCGCTGCCCAGCGCCCGCAACGGGTGCTCCTCGAGTGATGGCACCACGCGTAGTTTTATATTGCTGATGGGGCAGACGTCGAACGTGACCCCCTGTTCGCGAGCGAGCGCGACGACGGCTTTATCCTCGATCGCGCGGATGCCGTGCTGGATGCGGTGCGAGCCGAGCTCGGTGATCGCCTCGCGCACGCGGCTGGCGCCGTCGAATTCGCCGGCGTGTACTTTGGTGACCTTCCCCGCAGCGCGCAGTCGGGCCCAAACGCGTGCCGTCCAGCGCTCGGTCGGCACCTGCTCGAAGCCGTGGAGATCGACGCCCGCCAGTTCGTCCCAGTTTTCCAGATCGTCGATCACGTCGCGCAGGGGTCCGTCGTAATCGGTCCGCAGCATGCCCGCAAAAATGCGCACCTCGAGCCCGGCCGGAACTGCGGCTCGGATCGCGGCAATGATCTCGCGACCTGGCACGTTGATGAAATGGGAAACGGGCAGGTGGAAGCTGGTCTCGACATAGCGAACGTTCTGCGCGAGGTGACCGGCAAACGTTGCGCGCGCCGACTCGTGATAACGCTCGGCAGAGGTGAACCACGGCAGGGCGTGTCCGAGCAATATACGATCGAACTCTGGAAAATCGCGGAAGCGATAATCGGGTTTCCGGAAATCCGGGGCCGGAGGATATTTCTCCGGCTGCCACGCTTCGAGCAGCGAGTACGGCAACGCACCCTCGAGGTGAAGGTGCGTTTCCGTCTTCGGCAACGCCTCGACAAAATCGCGGAGAGCGGCCGGTGAGTTCGCCATACGCATCATCGAATGCGTATGCGTTGATATAACGTCAATTCTTTCCCAGCAGATACTCGGGATTCAGCTTGCTGAGGGCCTTGGGAATGAAGCGGCCGTCCTCGCGGATCAGTTTGCCGTCGAAGCAGATTTCGCCGCCGCCGTACTCCGGGCGCTGGATGCAGACCATGTCCCAGTGGACCTGGGACTTGTTGCCGTTGCCGCACGCCCTCGTAGGCCTGGCCGGGGGTGAAGTGGAACGAGCCGGCGATCTTCTCGTCGAAGAGGATGTCGCGCATCGGCTCGAGGATGTGGGGGTTGAAGCCGAGCGCGAACTCGCCGATGTAGCGGGCGCCCGGGTCGCTATCCAGGATCTCGTTCAGCTTGCGTGGTATTGTTGGAGGTCGCCTCGACGATCTTGCCCTTCTTGAAAACGAGGCGGATGTTGTCGAACGAGGCGCCGAGGTAGACGGTGGGCGCGTTGTACTGGATCACGCCCTCGACCGATTCCTTCACCGGGCAGGAGAAGACCTCGCCGTCGGGGATATTGCGCAGGCCGCCGCAGTCCTGGGCGCCGATGCCCTTGATCGAAAACTTCAGGTCGGTGCCCGGGCCCTTGATCTGCACGCGGTCCGTCTTCTTCATGAGGTCGCCGAGGGCCTTCATGCCGGGCTTCATCCGCCGGTAATCGAGCGTGCAGACCCTGAAATAGAAATCCTCGAACGCCTCGGTGCTCATGCCCGCCTGCTGGGCCATGGCGGCAGTCGGCCAGCGCAGCACGACCCATTTGGTCTTGCCGACGCGGTGGTCGAGGACCGGCTTCATCAGCCGTGAAACCAGCTGCACGCGCGGGGACGGTATATCAGATGCCTCGAATATATTCTCGGATCCGCGCAGCGCGATGTAGGCGTCCATCTTCTGCATGCGGGCGAGCTCGATTTCGGCATGGGCGGCGAACGAGGCCTCCTCGGCGCCGAGCGTGAGTTCGCGGGTGATGCGGGCGCGGTGGATTTGGACAAAGGGATGGGCGCCGCGCTCGCGGGCCGCGCGCACGAGCGAGATCACCATCGCATCGGGCACATCAAAGGCGTCGATCAATACATTCTCGCCCTTCTTCAGCGAGGTGGAAAACCGCGTGAGGCCTTCGGCCAGTTTGGTCAGACGGGGGTCGATAATCATTTTGTGTATTAACGCCCGGCCCGGCCCGGCGCGCAAGCCCGCGTTCACTCTCGCGACGCGAACACGCAGCCGTTTCTGCGATTGGCGCGACCTGCCCGCTCAACCCTCGGCGTTTGGCGTCGAAGACGGCGTCCGGCTCGAAGCTTGCGCGCCGGTTTGTGGAAAGCAGAGCCGCGCGACGGCCTCGTCGAAATCCGCCGCACCGCGAATTATATCAATCTCGAGGCGGAGATAATATACCGGCACCGGGCAGTTGGCGATCTCCGCGATTCGCACGGCGTCCTTCTCGGTGGTGACGAGGCAGTCCGCGCGTTCCTGGCGGGCGATTTCAAACAGGCCGGCGAGGTCCTCGGGGGCGTATCTATAGTGGTCGAGAAAACGTTCGCGGGCGACCAGCAGCGCGCCGAAGTCCCGCAGGAATTTCTCAAAGCTCTCGGGCGTCGCGATGCCGCTGAAGGCCACGACGCGACGTCCCTTGAGAAACGAAAGCGGCTCGCGCGCGCCCGGAACGCCGACAGGGGCTCCGAGGCGCTGGAGATATTGCGGCCGGTGCGCGCACTCGATAATGTCGGCGTCGGGATTATATTCGTGAATCAGCGCCTCGAGGTCGAGGTCGCGCTGCCCGTTGGACTTCGTGAGGAATATATAGCTGGCGCGTTTCAGGTGCTTGATCGGCTCGCGCAGCACGCCACGGGGCAGCATATGTCCGTTGCCAAACGGATTCGTCTTGTCGACCAGCAGGAGATTCAACCGGCCTTTCAGCGGCAGATATTGGAAGCCGTCGTCGAGCACCAGCGTGTCGCAGCCGAAACGCTTGATCGCGTACGCGCCGGACTTGACGCGATTTTTGTCCACGAGCACGACGATGCCGGGCAAATTGCGCGCGAGCATATAGGGTTCGTCGCCGGCCGCCTCGCTGTCGAGGAGCACGTGGGTGCCGTCGCTCACGATCCGCGGCGGCGGCTCGGCGGTATGCGTCACCGCGTACCAAAACTTTTTCCACAGGGGCGGCGCTTTGCTCTTATAACCGCGGCTGAGGATGGCGACTTTCCGGCCGCGTTCCTGCAGCGCGCGGGCGAATTTTTCGACGACGGGAGTCTTGCCGGTGCCGCCGACGGTCAGGTTGCCGACGACGACCACGAGGCAGCCGAGCGGCTGGTCTTGCAGAATCCGATGTTCATAAAGCCATTGCCGCGCCTCGACGATCGCGGCGAACAGCCAGGACAGCGCCTGTAGGAAGCCTCCATATATGCTCGCGGCCGCGCCCGACCGCCGTCCGAAGATCACGTCAATCGTGTAGAGCTCGAGCGCGTTGGTTTGTTGCTTGAGCCAGGACTGGGACATTCGGGGTAAACACCGGATGAAGGTTGACGCCTCACGCTACGTAAACTGTTTTCGACATTCCTCTCGTCGACCTATGAGCTACAAATTGTACATCCCCGGTCCCATCACGGTTTCAGAAAAAACGCTGCGCGCCATGGCGCAACCGATGATTGGGCACCGCAGCTCCGATTTTGTCGCATTGTACCAATCGATGCAACCGGAACTGCAGGCGCTCGCCGCCACGAAGGACCCGGTATATATTTCGACCAGCAGCGCGTGGGGCGTGATGGAAGGATCGATCCGCAACGTCGTGCAGAAGAAGGTGCTGAACTGCATGAACGGCGCGTTCTCGGACAAATGGATCGACGTGTCGCAGCGTTGCGGCAAGGCAGGCCACGGCGCTGAAATTCGAATGGGGCCAGCCCGTCACGCCGGAGGCTGTGAGGCAGGAGCTGCAGACTGGCGCCTACGATGCGATCACGCTCATCCATAACGAGACCTCGTGCGGATGCATGAGTGACCTGCCCGCGATCATGGCGGTCGTGCGGGAATTTCCTGAGGTGATTTCGATCGTGGACACCGTCAGCTCGTTCAGTGCGATGCCGATTCCGAAGGATGAACTCGGAATCGACGTGCTGATCACCGGCTCGCAGAAAGCCCTCGCGTTGCCGCCGGGCCTGTCGCTGCTGTCGGTTTCAGCGCGCGCTCTGGAGCGTGCGGCGCGCGAGCCGGCTCGCGGATATTATTTCGATTTCCTCGAATTTCAGAAAAATCACGAGGGCGGGATGACCCCGAGCACGCCGGTGATCCCGTTGATATATGCATTGAAGTCGAAGCTCGACGACATCAAAGCGGAGGGCTTGGAGGCCCGTTTCGCGCGTCATGCCCGGCTGAATAAGAAAGTGCGGGACTTCGCGTTTGGCCAGGGCTTCAAGCTTTTCCCGAAAGAAGGCTACGGCTCGGTCACGCTGAATTGCTTTGCGAACACGCTCAATATCGACCTCGCGGCGCTTAATAAAACGCTGAAGTCGAAGTACCACCTCGTGATCGACGGCGGCTATGGGAAACTGAAGGGGAAGACTTTTCGGATTTCCAATATGGGCGACGAGACAGACGAGACGATCGCGGTTCTTATTGCCGCCTTGGAGGGCGCCCTCGCGGTGACGCCGAAACTCGCGGCGTGACCGAGGGTTCGCGCAGCGTTCCCCGCCGGCGAGTTGCGCGGGGAGCGTTGCGTGCTAGTATTTCTTTTTCGCGACGAGCGAGCGGTTTATTCCGGATGCGTCCGGGAGCCGCCGGGAGTCGCATTCACGAGGAGCGCGGACGTTTTTCGCGCGCCTGAATCCGCCATTTATTTCGACCCAATATATCGTGTCTCTCCAGTCCCTGAAAAAACTAATCCTTGAAATCGCAGCAAGCGGCGCCTAACGGCTCGCGGTCCATGAAGTCCCTGGTCATCGCCGAAAAACCTTCCGTGGCTGCCGATCTGGCGCGCTCTCTCGGGAAGGTTCCCAAGAAGGGCGACCTGTTCGAGAACGACGAATATATAATTTCCTCTGCCCTCGGCCATCTCGTGGAACTCGAGATGCCGGAGGATATCGACAAAAAGAAATATGGTTTCTGGCGCCTTGAAACGCTTCCGATCATCCCGGAGAAATTCGGCCTGAAGCCGATCGAGGCTTCGAAGGAACGATATAACGCGCTCAAAAAGCTGCTCGCCCGCAAGGACATCGACCAGGTCATCAACGCCTGTGACGCCGGGCGCGAGGGCGAACTTATCTTCACGTACCTCTACCAGCTGACGAAATGCAAGCTGCCGGTGAAGCGGGCCTGGATGCAGACGATGACGACAGGCGGCATCCGCGAGGCGTTCCGCAGCCTGCGCGACGGCACGCAGATGGCGGGCCTCGCCGATGCGGCGCGCTGCCGCAGCGAGAGTGACTGGCTGATCGGCATCAACGGCACGCGCGCGCTGACGAAGCGCATGTTCGGTTCCCGCGCCGGCAACGTCGCCTCGGTCGGGCGCGTCCAGACCCCCACCCTCGCGATCGTCTACGCGCGCGAGTTGGAGATCCGCAATTTCAAGCCGCGCGCCTACTGGCGGGTCACTGCGACATTTGATATAGCAAAGGGCCCGTATGAGGGCGTATATCAACGCACCAATTACCGGAAGCCGGAGAACGACGAGCACGACCGGATCGACCGCGTGTGGGACCAGGCGGAGGCGGAGGAAGTCGTCGCCGCCTGCCAAGGGCAGCCCGCCGCCCGGGTGACCGAGGAGAAAAAGGCGAGCACGCAGGCCGCTCCGCGGCTATATGATCTGACGACCCTGCAGCGCGAGGCGAACAACCGCTACGGCCTGCCCGCGCGGCGCACGCTCCAGATCGCGCAGGCGCTATATGAACGCCACAAGATGATCACCTACCCCCGCACGGATTCGCGGGCGCTGCCGGAGGACTACATACCGACTTGCCGCGAGACGCTGCAGAACCTCGAGGGCGACCTGGGCACCCACGCCGCCCGCGTGCTCGATGCGGGTTGGTTACGGCCCAACAAGCGTATATTCAACAACGCGCAGATCTCCGATCACTTCGCCATCATCCCGACCGCATCCGTCTCGAAGCAGCTCGATGACATGGAGGCGAAGGTATATGATATGATCGCGCGGCGTTTCGTCGCGGCGTTTTATCCTGCCGCGGAATTCGACGTCACCACGCGCATCAGCACGGTCGTTCCCGGATATGATTTCAAGACCGAGGGCAAGGTCCTGACGGCGGCTGGCTGGCTGGCGGTATATGGCAAGTCGACGGTCGACGAGGAAGGTGGCGACGGGAAGGCGATGCCGGCGTTGAGCGATGCGGATGGTCGGCCGCCTGAGGCGACCACGAAGGATGTGACGTTGCACGAGGAGACGACCCGGCCGCCGCCGCGCTATACAGAAGCGACGTTGTTGTCGGCGATGGAAGGCGCGGGAAAGCTGATTGATGACGAGGAATTCGCGGAGGCGATGAAGGAGCGCGGGCTCGGCACGCCGGCGACGCGAGCGGATACTATAGATGGGCTGATCAACCAGAAATATCTCGATCGCATGCAGCGCGAGCTCGCGCCGACGGCGAAGGCGGAGCAGGTGATCCAGTTTCTCGCGGCGGTGAAGGCGGATGCGCTCACGCAGCCGGCGATGACCGGTGAGTGGGAATTCAAGCTGCGGCAGATGGAGCACGGAAAATTTCCGCGGCCGAAGTTCATGGACGAGGTGATCGAGCAGACCAAGGGGATCATCGATCGCGTGAAGGGATTTGAGGAGGACGATTCCGTGGCGCGGGTGACGGACATCCCCTCGCCCACCGATGGGCAGCCGCTGCGGGAAACGTTGCGCGGATATAAATCCCAGGACGGCGAGTTCATGATATATAAAGTGATCGGCGGCCGACGCATGGAGGAGGACGAGATTCGGACGCTCGTGGAGAAAGGTTCGGTCGGACCGCTGGATGGCTTTATCTCGGCGAAAACGCGGAATCGTTTTAATGCGGTCCTGAAGCTCGTGCGCGACGAGGAGAAGCAGAAGTGGAAGACGGAATTCGATTTCGGCGACAAGTTTGATATAAACGGATTGACGCCGTTCTGGACGGACCCGAGCACCGGGGCGGAGTTATGTGAAGTGGGCTCGCAATATGTATTGCGGGAGCGCGAGGATGGCGCCTGGAAGCAGACGTTCCGCGTGGGACGTTTGATGTGTCAGAAGCCGATTCCGCCGGAGCAGGCCGTGAAGCTGGTGAGCGACGGCAAAACGGATCTGATCACGGGGTTCACGTCGAAAAAAGGCCGGCCCTTCGATGCATTCTTGAAGCGCGAGAACGGGAAAATCGCGTGGGAATTCCCGCCGCGGAAACCGCGCGTGGGCAAGGACGGCAAGGTGATCGAGCGCAAGGCGAAGGCACCACCCGACCTTTCGAAGGCGGAGAAAATTGGTGAGAGCAAATCCTTTGGCGGCGACGTCCTTATCGCGGGCGATTCCTATTACGTCCGGAAACACGACCAGGATAATCGCGTGGTTTTCTCGATGAAACGTTTTGTCTGCCAGAAGGAGGTCGAGCCCGACGAGTTCATGCGCCTGCTGGAAGAAGGTCGCACGCACCTCCTCGAGGGGCTTGTCTCCAAACGTGGCGCGACCTTCAGCGCGTACCTCGTGATGGCGCCGACGCGCAAGAAGGCCGTCTTCGAGTTCCCGCCCCGGTAGGCGCTATATACTTCTGAACCGGAGCGTACGCGATTTCGGAAACGGCGCGGAACCGTTGCCACTTCCGAGCCGGCCCGTGTTCCTATCACTGTGAAATCCCCGAGGTCCTATATAGTTGGCATCCTGGCGCTGCTGGTCGGCGCGGGGGCGATCGTTATATGGAGGCAGTCCCGCGAGCTGGCCGCGCTTCGAGCGGGCACGGTCGGCGCGGAAGAGCGGGCGGATTTTCAAAAGCGCCTCTGGGCCGCGGAGAAGCGGGCGCAGGAGCTCAAGGCGAAGCTCGATGCTGGTGGCGCGAGACCGGCGGCAGCGGGCGGCGCCGTTGCGACCGACAGCGGTGGCCGCGGCGGACCGCGCGGGCCGGTCGGCATGGATAATATATTGGTGATGATGGAAGATCCCGCGATCCAGCGTCTCATGGCTGTGCAGGCCAAGGGCGCGCTCGATGGGCGTTACGCGGCGTTATTCAAAAACCTCAACCTCGCGCCGGACCAGCTTGACCGTTTCAAGAATCTCCTCGTCGAGAAACAAACGGCCATGCAGGACGTGATGGTGGCCGCCCGGAATCAAGGCATCGATCCGCGCACCGATCCGGAAGGGTTTTCCAAGATGGTTCAGTCGACGCAGGCTGACGTCGACGCGAGTATCAAGACTGCGCTCGGCGACACCGGCTTCGCGCAATATCAGCAATATCAACAGACGCTGCCGCAGCGCAATATAGTCACGCAGCTGCAGCAAAGCCTCAGCTATACAACAGCGCCGCTCTCGGATGCGCAGGCTGAGCAGGTGGTTCAGATTTTGAGCCAGACGATGCCGAAACCGGCGGCCGCACCCGACGGCGCGGTGGGTGCGTCGAACGTGACCGTGCGGATGGAGGCGCCGGGTGGCGCGGGCAATGGCGGGCAGGTTCTCGCGGCCATCGGTGGCGCGTTCGGTTTCGGCAGCTCAGCGCCGATCACGAATGATGCGATCACGCAGGCGCAAGGCGTGCTTTCCAGCACACAGCTCGCCGCGCTTCAACAGCTTCAGGCGCAGCAGCAAGCGGCGAAGCAATTACAGGACGCGATCCGCGCGGTGAATCCCGTCGGGCCGCCGGCACGCCGGGGTTGACGGAGCCGCGAGGCACCGGCGGTCGAGGCGCGCCGTCGACCGGTCGCAGAGACAACGGCGAATTCGCTTGAGGGAGTTTCGCCGCGCGGCCTACGTTCGCTTCCGGTTTTTCTCGCCAATCCCATGATCGTCACGACCGCGCAGCTTTTCAAACACGCTTATGGCAAGTACGCCGTCGGCGCCTACAATATAAATAACGCCGAACAGGCGATGGGCCTGTTCAAGGGCTGCATCCAATCACAGGCGCCATTCATCATCCAGATCTCGAAGGGCGCGCGAAAGTATACAGAGAAACGGATGCTCGAGGCGATCATCCGCGCCGCGGGCGATATATTTCCCGACGCCATCTACGCGGTTCACCTTGACCACGGTGACGAGGAGACGTGCTACGACTGTATCAACTCCGGGTTTTTCAGCTCCGTCATGATCGACGCCTCGCACGAGCCGTTTGACAAGAATGTGGAGATCACCAAGCGCGTCGTCACCGCCGCGCACGCGAAGGGCCTTTCGGTCGAGGCAGAACTCGGAATGCTCG
Organism: uncultured Verrucomicrobiae bacterium; assembly: GCA_963800005.1. Lineage (GTDB taxonomy): Bacteria > Verrucomicrobiota > Verrucomicrobiia > Opitutales > Opitutaceae > CAWCZH01. The sequence goes on along the minus strand of CAWCZH010000005.1, from coordinate 557,790 downwards.
GTGGCGTTGAGGAGGATATACAAGTCGAGGACGGGCACGCGACGCTCACGAATCCCACCGAGGCTGCGGATTTCATCAAGAAGACCGGCTGCGATTCTCTCGCGTGCGCGATCGGAACGAGCCACGGCGCCTACAAATTCAAGGGCCGCCAGTCCCTGCATTTCGAAGTGCTCGAGGGGATCAAGAAACTGGTCCCGGGTTTCCCGCTCGTGATGCACGGTAGCTCCAGTGTGCCGAAGGATGAAATCGAACGCATCAACGCGGCCGGCGGCAAAATCGCGGACGCAGTCGGCGTTGATCCGAACGAATATCTGCCCGCCGCGAAGCTCGGCGTGACGAAGATCAATATAGACACTGACGGGCGGCTCGTCTGGACGCGCGTGCATCGCGAATATTTCCGGGACAAGCCGGGAGACTTCGATTTCCGCCCGCCGGGGAAAATCTTCATCGAGGAATACGCGAAGTTCATTGCGAGCCGGAACGACAAGCTCGGCTCCTCGGGCCAGCTCGGTGATCTGCGGAAGTCGCTCGGGAAATAGTATATAGCGCGAGCGCTGTATAGAGCGATCAGATAGCGCCGGATCGAGTCAGGGACGCGGGGTATCCATCAACTGGATACGTCCCAACCCCTGCTTATGCGGCGCGCGTCAGTCTCGGCTCGAGCCAGAGAAAGCCGGCGGCGACCAAAAATGCCGCCCACGCGAACCAGCGGCGCGCTGCGTCATCACCGGCCGGAAGCGTTGTGGGCGTTGTCGTCAGGCGCGGTCGGGCGGCAAGTTCGCTGGTGAAGCGACGACTCTCGGTCGCACGGACGCCTGGCCACGCGCTCGGCGCGTCGACCCAGAAGTCCACAGTGCTCCCCGGTGCACCAGGCGCGGCGCGATGCCAGCCCGTTTCGCGGGGCCAGTATATACCGCTCCAGAGCGTGGGCTCCAGCGCGTCTTCGAGCAAAGCGACCCGGCTCCGCGTACCGCTCGGCGCGAGGATTTCCACAGGTGTCGGAAGCCCGCGAGTGGACCAGGCCAGCACCATGGGTTCGTCCACGGTGGTCCGCTGCGCTGCGATCCATCCGATGGCCCGCTGAGTGGCTTCCAGAGCCGGTTGTGGGGCCACGGCATCGAGGAGCCAGCTCCAGAATTCCGCGAACGCCGCGGGCCGGTCCCCGCGTTCCCAGCGCCACGTGTCGCGCACGAGGGTGAAAGCGACGCGACCGGCGCCGTGATCGATCCTCGCGGCCACGATGCGATCCTGGTCATCGCGCAGAAGCGGCACTTGGTCGTCGCGCAATTCGAGTTCCAGCGGAGCGACGGAAACACTCTCCGGCGGAACTCGGGCCGTGCCGTCGCCGTGGAGCCGGGCGTCGCGCGCGGCCGCGCGATCCGTCCCCTCGCCGACCGGTTTCGATTGCCACGGCAGAAAAAAATCGGGCGCATCGACTGACGGCGCCGGCCCCGGGGCGCCGTTGGCGCTGTCGGCCAGAATCAGCACGCCGAGACGCCCCTCCTCCACGGCGTGTCGGAGCGTCTCGCGTTCGAGCGCGGACAAGCCAGCGACCGCGGCTCGATCTGCGATTAATATGTCGTATACAGCGATTCGCTGGGCATCGAGCGTCCTGAATTCCGGCGTCGTACCCTTCGTGCCGGCGAAGCGGAATCGATCCTGACTCACGAGAGTGCGGCTCACAAACGTCCCGCCGATCCTCTCGTACCATGCGCCGAGCCGAGCGGTGTCCCAGTGCGGCATCGACTCGAGCACGAGCACGCGGGAAAGCTCCGCGTCGCGCACGGAAATCCCGAGCGTTTCTTCTTCCCAGACCTCGAGTGGGTGCAGCGCGGAGCAGAGCCGCAGCTTCCAGGTAAAACGGCCGGCGGCCTTCGTCGGGGCGGCCCGGATCATATAGGGAGCTTCGTTGGAAGACGTGTTCGCCGGGACGTCGAGGGTGACCGTCGACTCATCCGGTGCGGTGAGAATCAACCGGCCGGGCTCACCCGCGCGCAGCCCGCCGAGCCGGCCCCGAATTTCCGGCGCGTCCCCGACGTGCAGCGCGGTTTCATATTGCGCGGCGACGATCAACGGCCGCTCCCACCGCGCGGGTGGCGCCGCCCATTGTATATTCCAGGTCGCCACCGCCTTCGTATCCACGGAATGGATACCGTCGCCGAGCACTCGCAGATTTCGCAGCGCAGGCCGTTGCTGGCGGAGATACCCAAGATCAGGGATTCGCAGCGCACCTGCCGGCACGGCGCCGGAGTCAGGCAATGCATATATCTCCTCACCCGCTGCCGGGGCGACCTCGGGCGTCGAGGTGAGTGCTGGAGTATATAGCACGGCAGAGGTGCCGCCAGCGGGAGCGAATTTGCCGTCCGGGGTGAGCGCCAGAAAGGCGAGCGCGGCGACCGCCGTGGCAATTGCAATGAGGCGGGGCACTCGATAGCGCCGGGACGGCCGTCGCCATTCCAAGACACTGAGGAGCACAGCCACCGCGATGACCGCGCCGATGAGCACGGCGGAGGGCAGCCCGAGCGGGTTCATTTCGGCTGATCCGATTTTTCCTGCGCAAACGCGCGCGCGAGTTCGGGCGACGGATCGAAACCGCGCTCGGGCCGAGCCGCCGCCGGCGGCAGCAGTTCATATAGCCGCGCGGCCAGGGTCGTCGTGTCGCTCGCCTCGAGGCGGCCTTGCGCCTCGGCCGATTGCAGGATCCCGAGTGCCTGGAGATATTTGCCGGGATCGCGCGTGGCGGCGAGAGTGAGCACGGGCTCGGCGGCTTTAAACGCGGCTATATCATTCGCCACCAGGGTGCGCGAAGTTCCATCGGGTGCCATGCGCGCGAGAGCCAAGCGCACGGCCTCTATATTGGAGTCGACCGAGAGGGCGGCGATTTTCGACGTCGCTTGGGCGGGGATGGCGTCCAGTTCTCCACGCAGTCGGCGCGCCTCTATATTGACGGGCCGCGCTTCGAATCCGACCCGCTGAACATACGCGCGATCGCTCTCTTGCAGGGCTTTGAGAATGACGAGCGCGCGGTTCTCCGCCGGCAACGCTTCCTGCGGATGAAGCGTTCGCAACAGTCCCTCGGCGTCCCACATCGCGGCAAGCACCTCGCGCAAGGAATCTTTCTGCGCGCCATCGAAGAAGGTGGAGACGTCCGCTTTGTCGTGCTGGTCCACATAGGGCGCTAATACTTCGTCGGCCGTCGCGAGCCGGTCGCGGGGGGCCGCGGGCGCGGCGTGGTCGTGCGGGATTTCAACCGGCGGAGCATCGCCGCCGGCCGCAGCTCCAGGCGACGGCTGGGGAGATGTTGCTTTCGGGCGGGTCAGCGCTTTGACGACGTCGCCGAGCGGCGCGCCGATGGGTGCTTTGCTCTCGGGCCGCGACGTTTGCTCCGCCTCCGCCTCCTCGCCGAGGAACCGCCCGTAGCGCAACCGGAGAAGTTTCTCATCGATCCCGAGCTGCTCGGAACGACGCTCGAAATCCTCTTGGGTGAGGCTGGGCTGATCGGCGACCAGTTTTTCGGTATCGATGATCACCTGGCGCTGGCTGCGAAAATATTCCGGCACGAGGTTCACCCCGCCGACGCCCACACCGGCTGCCGCTTTTTTGGCCGCCGGACCGCGGATTGAGACGAACCGCGTTTCGGATCTCGCCACATTCGCGACCGGCTCGCGATTGTCGGTTGCGAGTATATAGAAGTATATTTCGTCGCCGGCCTCCATTCCGAGCGCAGCCACGTCGAGGCTCTTCGAGAATTTTCCGTCCACCTGCCCCACCGGCGCTTCGTCGAAGGACATTTTCTGCTCGCGGAACTTAACGCCCTCGCCTGATCCGCGGGACACCGTGGCCACGAGCTGAATCGCGGCGAGACCGTAGTCGTCGTGCACCTGAACGGCCACGATGATCGGCTCATGTGCAGAAACCTCTGAGCGCGTCTGTGCCGGCGTGACGAAGGTAATTTGCGGCGGCAGGTCTGGTCGCAACTGCAACGCGTGCAGGTCCGCCGCCTGCCAGTCGGAGCCGTCGTCCGCTGTCGCCGCGATCCGATATATAGTCGAGGCGAGGACCGGCATCTCCGCGCGCCAGTGACCGTCCGCAGCGGGAGCGAGCGCAAGTGGACGAGCCGGGTCGCCGAGCAAGAGCCGCGGTGCGCGCACCGGACCGGAAAAGGCCAGGTTCCAGGTGACGGTCGATCCCTCTTCCACCTCGGCATCGAGTCCACTCGTCCGCGCCTCCCGTTTCATATAGCTTGGTGGCGTGATGCGCAGCGTCGCGCTCGAGAGAACCGGTGCCGCCGGCGGGACCGGCCGGTTGTCTCGTGCGGTAGTCGTACGCACCTCGTCGGCTAAAACGGCGGGTGCGGGTCGATGCTGTGTATATGAAACCGAGGCTATATACAATACCGCCGCGCCCGCCGCGGCGAGGCCGGCCCGGCGCAAGACGTGCGGCGGCAGCTTCGGGTTCACGGTCCGGCCGGGGCCGACGGGCGCAAACGTCGCGGCCAACGCGGCCTCGAGACGCCGCCGTTGCAATTTTTCCACCAGTGAATCCGCCCGCTCGTCCTGGAGCAGCAATGCGCTGCTCTCCTCGAAGGCGGGATACGTGCGGTCCCAATGGCGCACCACGTCGCGCTCGGTGGTTTCCCAAAAGCGACTGCGCCGCATGCGCCAGAGGAGGGTCCCGGCGAAGGCGACGAGCCCCAGCAGCCGGGAGGCCGGCGCGTTAATATATACTCGGGCGAGCGCGCCGACGACGCCCGCCGAGGCAAGGGCCCACAGCAGCTCGCGAACGGCGACGCGCTGCCGCCACGACTGGGCGAGAAGTGTCAGCTCGTGGCGTTTCATATAGCGCGCGTCGACGGCGCGACGGAGAGCGAGCCGTGACTGAGGATCCGCTCGAGTATAAAGAGCACGAGGGCCAGCCCCCAAGCCGCGCCGCTGAGCGAAGTCACGCGAGGGAGCGTCACGCCAGCACCGTGCGGTTCCGACGCGGGCACTGCCTGCGCGGCATCGGCGACGCGTAAATCCGCAGCGCCCAGCTCATCACTTTCCGGCCCGAAGACCAAAGCACCCCACCAAGCCGCCTCCGCGCTCGGTGGCGTCCACGCGATCCACGCGGGGTCGAGCCGCGATTGAAACGTAAACCACCGTCCGGCGCCGACGTTTCTCACCTGCAGGATGGGCTTCCCGAAGCGATCAACCCACCACGCTGCCCCGGTAGCATCGGTCGACGGGACGCGTCGCAACAATCGCACTCTCGATATATTCACCGCCTTCTCACCGGCTTCCAGAGGCGATTGCAGGGCATCATCGGGCGGCGCCGACCTGCCGGCGTCCGTCGCTTCCAGCACAACGCTGGCGCCCCGGCCCGCCGCTTCCGTGAGCGTGTCGGTCGCCGGTCCGGCTTTCCCGAGCTGGAATATCCAGTCCGCCGTGGTGTCGTGACTAGGATTGATATTAATGCGGACCGCGCGTCTTCGCACGACCCCCGCGGCGCGAAGCGCGGTGGCGAGTTGATCCGCTGCGGCGCGGCGCGGTGCGTCGCTATATATTTCGACGACGAGCGCTTTTTCCTTCTGGACGGACACCCACTGGCCGATGCTGGGAGAACGCACGCGAACGGCATCGTGCGCCGAGTTCGCCTCGATGACTGCATCGGGGAGATCGACTTGAGATTTTCCCGCTCCGAGCGAGGCCCTCACCTGTTGCGTGCCGTTCGTCGAACTCGCGGCGAAGAGTATATTCGTAGCCGACGCGGCGTCAGGCCGCGTGGCGGCGAGCACGGTGACACGTTTCGCGTCGGAGGTCTCTATATCAACCGGCACCCATCGGACGGTGGCGTGCGCCAGGTGCGGTCGCGTGCCGCGCAGTTCTGGAATGGCGGCATTGCCGAACACGACGAACTCAGAACCCGCGGCGGCGCGCGCATCGGCGTCCCGCAGCAGCGACCATATATCAACGAGCGGGTGAGCCATGGCCTTGGTGGCAGGGGCGTTCGCGTCGGGCGCGGCGGCGGGAAATCGGGGGGCGAGTTCGCGACGATCGAACCCGGCGTGCGCGAGCTGTTGCCATTGCGCAAGCGCCGCTCCGCTGAGGCTTGTGCCGGGCAGCAGGAATTCCCGATGGTCGGGTGCGGACGCGGGGGCGCGGGTCCATTGCGGCAGTGCGAGGACAGCGGCGAGAACGGCCACCAGCGCCAGCCGCACGAGGAGCAGCCAGCGCTGGCGCCAGCGCAGCTGCCGCAGCCGGGGTCGCGCGAGTGTATCCAAAAAACGGATACTACCGAGCCGCACCTCACGGGCGGGGCGACGCCACCAGTGTAGGATCAGTGGGACAAGGAGTCCGGCGAGCGCGGCGAGGCCGGCGGGATAGAGCAGCGAGGGCATCGATGCTCAGCGGCTGCCGCGGCCACTCTGGATGCGGCGGCGCAAATAGGCCCGGAGGGCGGGGCCGAGCGGCTCGTCCGTGATCACGCGTATATACTCAAAGCGCTCGCCGCCCCAAGCACGACGCCAAGCCGCGAGCTCGTTCGCGTGATCCGCGAGATACGCGTCCCGCACCTGGCCCGCGTCGGCTTCGAGCGTGCGGCCCGTTTCCCATTCCTGAAATCTCACCCAACCGGTAAAAGGGAAATCGACCTCGTCGCGGGTGAGGAGATGGATCCAGACGACCTCGCTGCGGCGCGTGCGCAGTGGCGCCAGGGCGGCGCGGATTTCGCCGGCGTGTTCGTGGCCGTCGGTCAGGACCACCGTGATTTCCGCCGTCACTTGCGAGCCCGCGGCGGCCGGGGCGCTCGATTTCCAGGCAGCCGCAAACGCGTTACGCGCGACGGGCCAGGAACCGGCGGGCTCGAGCTGCGCGAGAAAATGTATATAGCGGGACACGGGTTGCCGCGCATTAAACGGCAGGACGCGCACCCGGTCCGCCTGCACGGCGAGGAGGCTGATCGGGTCGCCCTGCGCGCGACCCACATAAGCGAGCGCAGCAGCGAGTTCCTGCGCGGCCAGAAACTTCGGTCGCGCCGCCGCGTCGGGAGCGCGATGTCGCATCGACTCGGTGGCATCGAGGATAATCCGAATCGGCACCTGGGTCTCGACGTCACTCTCTCGTATATAGAACCGGTCGGAGCGTGCATATAACTTCCAGTCGATCTGGCGGGGTTCGTCGCCGGGTTGATAGCCGCGGAACTGACTGAACTCCCAGCCGGCGCCGGCGCGTCGGCTCGCGTGGATTCCGGCGGCGAGACCGCTCACCAGTTTGCGGGCCGACAATTGCAGTTGTCGCGTCGCCGCCAGCAACGGCGCCATGCGGGAGCGGCCGATAACGTCGGACGAGGCCATGGGCAGTTTACCGGCGCAGCGGGCTCGGCGGTGGGGTGACGAGTTCGAGAATTTTCGCCGCAACGGCGTCCGTCGTGACCTCCTCGGCCTCGGCCTCATAATTCAGCAAGATACGATGACGCAGGACGGGAGCGGCGAGCGCGCGTATATCATCGAGCGTGACCGCGAAGCGCGCCTGCAGCAGTGCGCGTGCCTTCGCGGCTAGCACAAGGGCCTGTCCGCCGCGGGGACCGGCTCCGAATCGCACCCACTGTTTGATATAGGGCAGCGTGGCATCTCGCGTCGCGCGGACGACCTCGTTGATATATCTCAGCAGGTCCTCGCTGATCACGACGGAGCGCGCGAGCTGCTGGAGCTGGCGGATTTCATCGGCGTCGAGCACGGGAGAAACCTGGACGGTGCTCCGCCCGGTGGTCGCGGCGAGCATGGTATATTCCTCCTCCGCCTGCGGGTAGCTGATCTTTAAATATAAAAGAAACCGGTCGAGCTGCGCCTCGGGGAGCGGATAGGTGCCTGCCTGCTCGATGGGATTTTGGGTCGCGAGCACGAAGAATGGACGGTCGAGCGAATAGGTTTTTCCGCCATAGGTGACGGCGCCTTCCTGCATGGCTTCAAGCAGCGCGGCCTGGGTTTTCGGCGGCGTGCGGTTGATTTCATCGGCGAGTATGATCTGTCCGAAGATGGGTCCGCGGTTGAACTGAAAAAAACGTCGGCCGGTGGCGTGATCTTCTTCGAGGACTTCGGTGCCGATGATATCGGACGGCATGAGGTCCGGCGTGAACTGGATGCGGTGAAAACTCAGGTCGACGGCCTGCGCGAGCGTGCGGATGAGGAGCGTTTTCCCAAGGCCGGGCAGACCTTCGAGCAGGCAATGTCCTCCGGCGAGAAAAGCGGTGAGCAATTCCTCGATCACCGCGTGCTGGCCGACGATCACCTTGCCGATCTCCGTGCGCAGGCGGGGCAGCTTCGCGAGCAGCGCCGAAGCCTGGTCTTCGTTGAGGGCGGGCAATGAGTTCATACGAGTATATAGCCCGGCTCAGGCGCCCATGGCGTAGAGGACGATGTTGACGCCGAACTTGGTATTGTCCTCGGCGAGAAAGCGCTTGTTGCGAAAATCATAATCCCACTCGCAGCCGTAATCCTTGTTACTATATAGCACGCCGATCCGTCCATCGATCTCGATCGCCTTGAGGTAATCGTGCACGAGGTCGTCGCCCCAGCCGTTCAGCTCGAAGGACGTCGTGGGCGGGCCGTGATCAAAGACGAAGAACGAGCGATATATTGGATGATCCGAGCCGATTTTTTTCAACGCGTCCGCGCCAAAAATCTCAGCCATCTGCGCCTCGAACGATTTCGCGAAGAGGCCGTCGATATCGTGGTTGCAGTCGTCGACAAAAACGAAACCGCCGCGACGGACATATATTTCGAAATTCGCCCGCTCGGCGGGGGTGAACTGCACGAGCTTGTGCCCGCTCAAATAGCAAAAGCTCGCATCGAGGACCTCGCGACTTCCGAGGGGCACGACCGCTTCGCGTGGCTCGAGCGACAACGTTGTATACGCCGCGAGCGAATCGAGCAGGTTCGACGGCATGCGGAGGTCCACAATATTCCAGTCGCCTGATTCATATTGCAGACGCGTGAAGACGAAGTCCGCGCCGCTCATCCCGAATCCCCAGCGCGCCTAGACCGCATCCGAGAGACTGGAGAACGTGAAGTCACGCAGCACCATGGGTGGGACGAGGCAGCCATTGGCGCGCATCGGTTTGCCGAGCGCCTCGACGTTGTTGAGCATGATCACCGGACTTTCGTTGAAGCGGAAATTCTTGATCGCGTATTTCACCTCGCCGTCCTCGACGTAGAACGTGCCGTCGCGGGTAAGGCCGGTATAGAGGAGCGTCTGCGGGTCGACCGGCCGTATATACCACATTCGGGTGACGAGGACGCCACGCTTCACGCTCTTGATGAGATCGTCGAGGCTCGCGCTGCCGCCCGTCATGATAAAGCCCTGCGCGCCCTCGAATGCGCCGACCGAAAGACCGCGACGGCCGCCGTTGCCGAGGCGCGGCGTGGGATTCTCGACGCCTTTCTTTTGCGCCCAGAAACGTTCATATGCGAGATTCGTGACGACGCCTTGTTTGATCCAATCAACGCGGCGCCGTGGGCGGCCGTCGCCGGACCACGCGTCGCCGGGCACCTCGGGGTTGAGCGGGTCGGAGTATATATTGACTTGGTCATCCATCAGCTTCTCGCCGAGGCGGCTCGCTCCGCCCGGCTTGCTGAGGAAGCTGCGGCCCTCATCCGTCGCTCGCGCATCCATTGCTGAGACCATGTGGCTGATGAGATCGACGGACGCTGCGGGCTCGAGGATGACAGTATATTTTCCCGGCTCGATGGCGCGGGTCTCGCGCGAGCGCAGCGCTTTTTGGATGGCGACTTGGGAGACGGCGCCGGTGTCCATTTTCGCGGCATCGTTAAAGTCGCAGACGCCGTAGCCCGAGCCTTTGCCGTCGGCGGTGCGGATGGTGACGGAAAAATCGACGCCCGAGGATTTTTGATATCCGAAGAGTCCGTGGGAATTGGCGACGGCCTCGAACAGGGCGTAGTCCTGCTGGAAGCCGGCGGCGGTGAGATTCTGGGCGCGGCAGGGATTTATACTTGCGGCAGCGGCGGCGGCGCGGAAATCGGGTGTGATGGCCGCGGTGCTCTCGAGGAACGCGACGGGGGAATCATATTTCTGCGGGCCGAGAAACGGGACGTACTCCGCATTTTCTGGCGCGAGTCTCGCGAGGTCCTCGGAGCGTCGCACGGTTTTTTCGAGAGAGCCGGCGTCGAGTTCGTTGCTCGTGGTCGTGCCGGTTTTTTTCCCGAACGTCGACTGTACGGAGAGCTGGATCGTGTCGGAGGCTCCGCTGGTGGACACTGCGTTGCGCGCGAAGCGGACGTTGCCGTTGCGTCCGCCGACGAGGGTGATTTCACATTCGTCGGCTTTGGAAAACGCGAGGACCTTCTGCATCAGGTCGCGCGCGGCGGATTCGGTGAGCTGGGCCATGGGATATATATGTATATATGAAGCGGACGTTATATCTTCCGGGCGGTGTTGATGACGTTGACCTTGTTGAACCGCGCGGTGGCGCTGCCGTGGGACACGGCGCTGATCTGCCCCGGCTGGCCCTTGCCGTCGAAGAAGGCGCCGCCCAATGCGTAATCGCTCTCGTCACAAATCGCGACGCACGAGTTCCAGAACTCCTGCGTGTTGGATTGGTAGGCGACGTCGCGCAGCATTTCGCCGATCTGGCCGTTCTTGATCTCGTAGAAAAGCTGGCCGCCGAACTGGAAATTATAGCGCTGCTGGTCGATCGAGAACGAGCCGTCGCCGATGATATATATTCCGCGCTCGACGTTCTTGATCATGTCCGTCGGCGTGAGCGGTGAACTTCCCGGCTGGAGCGAGACATTCGGCATGCGCTGGAATTGCACGGAGCTCCAGTTGTCGGCGTAGCTGCAGCCGTCGCTCTCCTTTTGCCCGAGGATGTGGGCCTGGTCGCGCGTTTTTTGGTAGTTAACCAGGATGCCGTCCTTGATCAGATCCCAGCGCTTCGCTGGCACGCCCTCGTCATCATAGCCGACCGCGCCCAGCGAGCCCGGCTGCTGTCTTGTCGGCGACGATATTAACCAGCGGACTGCCGTATTTGAAATTGCCGCTCTTCCATTTATCAAGTGTGGCGAAGGACGTGCCGGCGTAGTTCGCCTCGTAGCCGAGCACGCGGTCGAGCTCCGTCGCGTGGCCGATGGACTCGTGGATGGTGAGCCAGAGGTGTGACGGATCGAGGACGAGATCATATTGCCCCGGCTCGACGGTTTTTGCGGAAAGCTTTTGGCGGGCCTGTTGGGCCGCGGAAGTGACGTCCTCCACCATATCATAGGAGTCGACATACCGGGTAGTGACGCCGGCGCGTTTGCCCGACGGTTTTGCGGCGAGAAATTCATAACCGCGGCCGCTGGGTGCGGCGATCGACCTTCGATTCTGGAATTTGCCTGTCTTCGGGTCGATCGCGGTGACGGTGAAGCTCGGCCAGATACGATGTATATCCTGATCGATATATGAACCGTCGGTGCTCGCGAAATATTTCTGCTGGTTGACCTGGAAGAGGAGTGAATTGACGAAATTCGCGCCGTTTTTCAGTCCCGCCTGATTCACCTCCATGAGCAGTGCGATCTTGTCGGCGATGGGAACCTCAAAGGCGTTTTTCTCGATCGGGGTGCGCCAGCTCACCTCTCCCACTCCCTTTTGCGGCGCGAGTTCCACGGGCTCGGTTTGCAAGCGCGCGTTCGCTTTCGCGATTGCGACCGCTTCGATCGCGGCCCGGGCCATGCCATCGGGAGTGACGTCGTCCGTCGCCATGAAGCCCCAGCAGCCATTGACGAGCACGCGAATGCCGGCGCCGTAGCTCTCGGTGTTGACGAGGTTCTGCACGCGGGTTTCGCGTGTGATGACGAACTGTTGAAGGTAGCGCCCGAGTCGAAAGTCGACGTAGCTGGCGCCTCGTTTGGTCGCAGCGTTGAGCGCGGCATCCGCCAGTTTCTTTTTCTCCGCGGTAGGTGCAGGCGCGAGGTTCGCAATGGCGTCCGCCGCCCGGCCGCGGGAGGCCAGCATCAGCGCCGTCGCACTCAATCCAGAGTATTCAATAAATTCGCGTCGATTCATGAAATGATATAGCGGGTGACGAGTAGGAAAAGGCGGGAAACGTCCGGGGGAGGATAACCCGGGCGGAGGCGCTTCAGCAGATTCGGTGCTGAGCGCCGGGGCAGATAGTGGAAAACTTGCGTGGCTCGCGAGCGAAATCAGGGGAGCCAGGGATAGCGGCGGGCCTGCGGGGCTCGTTTCTCGCGCTGGGCGGAATGGAATTCCTTCGCCTCGGCGGTCATATAATATAGCAGTGTGGCGTTGCCCGCGAGTTCCTGGATGCCGGCCTGACCGTCGAGCTCGGCGTTGAATCCACTCTTGAGCAGGCGGATTGCGAGCGGACTATGCGTCAGAATTTCTCGGCCCCACTTCACGCCCTCGGCTTCGAGTTCGCTGACGGGGACGACGGCGTTCACGAGCCCCATTTCGAGCGCTTGGGCGGCTGAATATTGCCGGCAGAGGTACCAGATCTCGCGGGCTTTTTTTTGTCCGACGACGCGAGCGAGATAGCTGGAACCAAAGCCGCCGTCGAAGCTGCCCATGCGAGGTCCGACTTGCCCGAACACCGCATTGTCCGCGGCGATTGACAGATCGCAGACCACGTGGAGAACGTGACCTCCGCCGATCGCGAAACCCGCGACGAGTGCGATGACGACCTTGGGCATTGAGCGGATCAGTTTTTGAAGATCGAGAACGTTGAGACGCGGGACGCCGTCCGTGCCTATATATCCGGCGGGACCCCGCACCGACTGGTCACCGCCGGCGCAGAAAGCATATTTGCCATCGGTGTGAGGACCAGCGCCGGTGAGGAGGACGACGCCGATCGCCGGGTCCTCGCGGGCGTCGGAAAACGCTGTGATCATTTCCGATACCGTTTCCGGCCGGAATGCGTTGCGCTTGGCGGGGCGGTTGATGGTAACGCGCGCGAGGCCATCGCATTTGTGATATAATATATCGTCAAACTTCCGCACCTCGCGCCAATCGGGAGCACTCATGGGTCGACGTTGCGGCGGGCGGGAACGGAATAAAAGCGGAAAAATCGAAGCGCTTGACGGACTGGCCTGCGACTGGCATCGGCCGAGCGGGCGCGGCGGGGGGCCCGAAACAGATTGGATAATTGTCCGCAATTGAGAACAGTCGTAGCTGAAATGCACGCCGCCCCGGCCCCCTCCACGTTAACCTCGAATGCCAAAATCGCCCTGAGTCTCGGGGCGCTCGGCGTGGTTTTTGGCGATATCGGCACCAGTCCGCTATATACTATGCGCGAGTGCATGAACCACTTGCCCGACGTCAGCCGGGCGGAGGGAGTGTTCGGCATCCTCTCGCTCATCTTCTGGTCGCTGGTCCTGATCGTGTGCGTCAAATACTTATATTATGTCACCAAGGCCGACAATCACGGTGAAGGCGGCATCTTCGCGTTGCTGGCATTGATCCACGCGGGCTCGGAATCGGCGGCGAGCCGACGGACGCGCGCCGCGTCGTTGACGGTGGTGATGATCCTCGCTGGTGCGGCGTTGCTCTATGGTGATGGAATCATCACGCCGGCGGTGACGGTCCTCGGCGCGGCCGAGGGCTTCAACCAGGTGAACGCGGGATTTGCGCCGTATGTTGTATGGATGGCGTGCGTGATTCTATTCGCGATCTTTTGGTTTCAGAAAAAAGGCACGCGTAGCATCGGCGTTGTTTTTGGGCCGGTCATGCTGGCGTGGTTTCTCACGCTGGCGGCGCTGGGGCTTTGGCACATTATACACTTTCCGCGGGTAATGTTGGCGATGAACCCGGTGTACGGCTGGCGGTTGCTCGTGCAGCACCCACTCGGGATCAGCGCCATGCTCGGCGCTGTCGTCCTCGCGATCACCGGTGCTGAAGCCCTCTATGCGGACATGGGGCACTTCGGCCGCGGCTATATAGCGGCCGCCTGGTACGCCGTCGCGTTTCCGGGGCTGGTGCTGAATTATTTTGGCATGGGTGCCTTCCTGCTGGCGCACCCGCTCTCGACGGAAAACCCGTTCTTTGCGCTCGCCCCACCCGGGCTGATGCGGGGCTTCCTGATCGCGATCTCGATCGCGGCGGCCGTGATCGCGAGTCAGGCGCTCATCTCTGGCGCGTTTTCGCTGACCCGGCAGGCGATACAACTCGGATATTTTCCGCGGTTGAAAATCAACTATACGAACGCCGAGCACTCCGGGCAGATATATGTACCGTTCGTGAACGCGCTGCTCGCGTTCGGCTCGATCATCACGGTGCTCGCGTTCGGCTCCAGCGATGCGCTGACGGCTGCGTATGGCATCGCGGTAACCGGCACGATGGCGATCACGACGGTGGCGTTTTTTATCGTCACGCGACGCCAGTGGCACTGGCCCTTGATCCTCACTGGGCCGCTCTGTGGTCTGTTTCTCCTGATCGACTTGGCATTCTTCGCGGCGAACGCCCACAAAATCTCGGAGGGCGGCTGGTACCCACTCGCCATTGGCGCCTGTATCATGGCCGTCATGACCACGTGGAAGACGGGCCGCACGGAGATTTTCAACAAAGTATATGGCAACAACGTGACGGAATCGGAGCTGATCTCGATTGCGCGGAGCCAGCATGTGGTTCGCGTGAACGGCTCGGCCGTGTTCATGGTCGGTTCGCCCACCGGCACGCCCATCGCGCTGCTGCACCACGTGAAAGCGAACCGCTGTCTGCATAAGACGGTCGTCCTGTTGAGCATCATGACCGAGGAAGTGCCGACCGTTCGCGAGCACGACCAGCTGCGGCTGCACGAGCTCGGTGAAGGGGTGTGGCGCGCGATCGGGCATTACGGCTATATGCAATCGCCGGACGTCGGGGCTCTGATGCAGAAAATCCACGACGCCGGCGTGCCGGTGAACCCGCATAGCGCTGTATACTTCTTCAACCGCGAGATGATCGTCTCCGGCGGCAACGCGAAAATGTGGGAGTGGCAGAAGAGCCTGTACGCGCTGCTGAGCCGGAACGCTCGACCCGCCAAGGATTATTACCGCATCACGCTGTCGCAGATCATCGAAATCGGCCTGCCGCTCCAGCTCTAGGGTCGCCGCAGGCAGGCCGCGAGGCGGACGGAATCGATTTCATATATCAATGCAGCCTTGAAACGATCGGCGGCGGAGTTTAATAATTATTAAATAGATTTTTTAATATATCGCCGGCGAGGGTCTTCAGGCGCCGCGTCGAATGGCCACGGTAAGCCGCGATGGAAAGGCCCGCGGAGAAATATATATGTCCCGGCACGGACGCGCGCTGGCGACGGCGCCGACAGACCGCTTAGCCGAGGGACGCTGCGGTCTCGGCGAAGATCGCCTTGCGCATCTCAGCGTCGCGCTTGCGATTCGTGCGCACTTCGAGAACGCGGATTCCGCCCTCGGGCAGCTGCGCGATCAGCGACGCGAAGTGGGTCCAATCGCGCACGACGACGTGCGGCACGGAATACGTCGCGCAGAGCTTCGCGAAATCTGCGTGTTGCGGCGTCGCGAAGAACTCTTCGAACGGCGGATCGAACTCGGCGATCGGCAGGTGCTCGAAGATGCCGCCGCCGCGATTGTTGATTAATATAATTGTCAGCGAGCCGCTCAACTTCGGCGGGAGCAAAAATCCGTTGGTGTCGTGCAGGAGTGCGAGATCGCCCGTGAGCAGGACCGTGGGACGTCCACCGTGAGCGACCCCGAGCGCCGTCGAAAGCGTTCCATCGATGCCGTTCGCGCCGCGGTTAAAAAACGGTCGCAGGCGCCGGTCGTTCGCCGCCCAGAAATATTCGGCGTCACGCGCGGGCATGCTATTGGCGACGAAGATAGGCGTTCCATTCGGTAAGTTGCGGGTGAGCAGCCACGCCGCGCGGCCTTCGAACATTTCCGTGATGGGTTCCACCTTCCCATCCAGGAATGCGCGCGCACGATATTCATACATCGCCCAGAGCTGCTGGTAGCCGTTCGGATCGGCGACGGGCGGGAGTTGGGCGGCGAGGAGGCGAAGCGACGCGCCGAGAAATTGCGTTCGACCGTGCAGCGCATCGCGGTTCTTGCTGTAGTCGCCGACCATCAGCGTGGGCGCGTCGCTCTGTTGCAGAAACGAGCGGAGGACCTTGCTGACCGGCCAGCCGTGGAGGCAGAGCACACGCTCCGGCTTCAGCCGCTCGGCGATCTCAGGATTCCGCAGGATCGCGTCATAGCTTGTGACGAGTGTGGGCAGGGAGCTCACACAGTGGCGCAAGGGCGACAGCGCGTCGGCTAAAATGGGCCAGCGGAGTTTTCTCGCGAGCTCTGCAACGACCGCGACATATTCCTCGGGGTCCGCGGGTTGCGCCGGACCCGCCACGATGACGCCATGAACTTCCGCCGGGACGTGGGGAATCGCGGCGAGCGGCTCGACGGTCATCGGCTCGGTGACCTCGGCAAAAAACTGCTCCCAATTAGTGGCGTTCTCCATCTTGTCGGCGATCTCGTCGGCGACGGGTGCGAGCGGATCGCGAAACGGACAATTCAGGTGAACCGGCCCGCTCCGCGGGATGACGCTCGCCCGCCAGGCGTGCGTGAGGGTTTGCCGGAGGTAAGCTAACTGCGGCAGCGCAACGTCGGGCACCGCGAGCTCGTGGAAGAAGTTAATATAGTGACCATATAACTTCTGCTGGTCAATGGTTTGCCCTGAGTGGCAGTCGCGAAGTTCGGGCGGGCGGTCGGCCGTGAGCACGAGCAGGGGCGCGCCGCTTTCATACGCTTCGATCACTGCCGGATAATAATTCGCCCCGGCCGTGCCACTGGTACATACGAGCAGCGTCGGCCGGTGGTGCCGGCGGGCGAGACCGAGCGCGAAGAAAGCCGCCGAGCGTTCGTCGAGCACTGGAATTGCCTCGATCGTGGGATGTCGCGCGAGCGCGATCGTGAGCGCGGTCGAGCGGGATCCCGGCGAAATCACGGCGTGGCGAGCCCCGAGGCGGACCAACGTTTCCACCAGCACGCTCGACCAGAGAGTGTTGATATTGCGGAAATCGAGGATGGGTCCAGAGCTCATGCAGCAAAGAGAGCGGCCGTCATGGCATTAAACTTGAGCTCCGTTTCCGCGAACTCTTTCTCAGGCACCGAGCCGGCAACGATTCCCGCGCCCGCATAAACCCGGGCGCGATGGCCATCGACCCATGCGGATCGGAGCCCAACGAAAAACTCGCCGCCACCACGCGCGTTTAGCCAACCGAGGGCACCTGCATATAGGCCCCGAGGAAAGTTTTCCAATTCGCGAATCGCGGCGATCGCCGCAGCGGAGGGCACGCCACCGACCGCCGGTGTGGGGTGCAATGAGCCCACGACGTCGAGCAACCGCACCTCCGCGCCAAGAGACGCACGAATCGGGGTATGAAGATGCTGAACATTGGCCAGACGGCGCAGGCCGGGACGATTCGCGAATTCCGGCGTCAGCCCCAAGGCCTGCAACCGACGCACGATTTCAGCGACGACATGCGCATGCTCACGAAGGTCTTTTTCGTCGCGCAGCAGCCGTGCCGAAAGAGCGGCGTCGGCGCCAGCACTGCCTCCGCGCGGTGCAGAGCCAGCGAGCGCCTCCGTTTCCAAGACGCCCTGTCGCACGCGGACCAGGCGCTCGGGACTGGCGCCAAAAAAACTTTGGCCGCGCCCGTTTGCGAGTGAGAACGCGTAACAATCGGGAAACCGTTCGCGCAACCGATTGAGTACACGCAAAGGGTGCCACGGCTCGTCGGAGACGAAATCCTTCGCGCGCGCGAGAACGATCTTTTCCATTTTGCCTGCCGCGATCCGATCGAGTCCGGAGCGCACCGATGCTATATAGTTTCCGACTTCTCGGCCGCTCCGGGTCTCGCTGGTCGAGGAGGATTTCCGGTCGGTCGGAGAAATGGGATGCTCGCGCCCCGCGGATGGTCCGACGAATTCGTGGTAATCGAAATTCCGAAATTTCTCATGCGCCCGCCAGATCCGTTCGGCTTCCGCGGCGAGATCGCTTTCCGGCCCGACAGTGAGATTGGCCACTGCCGTGGTCACGGCACCGGCGCGTGCCACCTGCCAGCGGGGAACGAAGACGCGCGCGGCTGGGAATGCAGCATCTGGTGCTATATTATCTTCGAAGGTGAACGCTGCGAAAAAGTGAGGTCCGCCGAACGGAGCCGAAACCTCACCGACGCCGATGGCGCGTTTTATCATCGCATCGATCCAGTCCTGCACTTCCGCGAAGCGACGAGGACCCGTCGCCTCGAAATGCGCGGCGGTTTCGGCACCGGCGATTGCTGTCTCGAGATCCGGCCGTTCCGCATAGAAATGCGGTTCGTCGGGATCGAAAATCGACTCGAGCACCGCGAGTGGATCGAGCGCGTCGACCGTGACGGAGATACTCACGAGCACCGGCGCCCCGAATTGCACCGCCGAAACCTGGCAGCCGCGCAGAAAATCCTTGAGAGCCGCCGGCGATGCGTTGGCGACAGGATCGAGCGGGAGCACGGTCATGGCGCGCTCATCATTTCGGGGCGGCGGCGGCTGAGCGCGGGAAGAGCACCAGCTTTTCAGCGACTCGATTGCCAGTGAGCCTTTTCCCCCAAACGAGTTCGCGGGTCCAATCGGCGTCGGGGTTGTGCCCAAGCGCGGCGTGGATGAGGGTGGTCGTTTGCGGGAGGACGGCTGGCACCAGGGAAGCCAGCAGCCGGAGCGCCTCAGCCATGGTGGCGAGCGTGGTCGCGAGCAGCGCTGCGTCCTCGGGCGAGGTTGACTTCCCGAGTTTCCATGGCGCGCGCTTGTCTATATATGCATTCGCCGCCGTGGCGAACTGGAACGCGCGCTCCAGCGCAGTATGAAACTGAAGTCCATCCGCCAGCGCTATATACTCATCCCGCGTCGTTTCCCAGAGCGCGCGGAATTCGACATCGAGTTCGCCATCGACGGGGGTGCCTGGCACGAGCCCGCCCGCAAAGCGGTTCGTCATGTTCAGCACACGATTCACGAGGTTGCCCAGGTTATTGGCGAGTTCGCTATTATAGCGGACGATGAATTGCTCGCGCGTGAAGTCGCTGTCCTGGCCGAGGGTCATCTCGCGGATCAGGAAATAGCGAAAGGCCTCGGCGCCGAACTCGTCGACAAACGCGAGCGGATCGAGCGCGTTGCCGGTGCTCTTGGACATTTTCGCGCCGCCCTGCAGCCACCAACCGTGGGCAATGATACCGTGGGGCTGCGGCAAACCCGCCGCGTGCAGCATGATCGGCCAATATACAGCGTGGGGCGGCAATAATATATCTTTGCCGATGACATGAAAGGAAGCCGGCCAGACGCCGGGGCGGTCGGCGACGGCGGAGTAGTAATTCAGCAGCGCGTCAAACCAGACGTACGTGACATATTTCTCATCGAACGGCAGCGGGATGCCCCACTCCAAGCGTTCGCGGGGCCGCGATATACACAAATCGTTGAGCGGCTCCTTGAGGAACTCGAGCACCTGTTTCTGCCGCGAGCGGGGATATATGAAATCCTCGTGCGAGCCCAGGAACTCGACAAGCCACGATTGATATTTCCCGAGGCGAAAAAAGTAATTCGATTCAGTGATCTCGGTGACGTCGCCGAATATCTCCGGCCACGTGCCGTCGGGCAGCCGATCCTTCTCCTGGAGAAACTGTTCCTGGCGGGTCGAGTAGAATCCGCGATACTCCGCCAAGTATATTTCTCCCTGGTCGAAGAGCTGCTGGAGGATTCGACGCACCACCGTTTGGTGGCGGGGCTCGGTGGTGCGAATAAAGTCGTCGTTTGATATTTCGAGCCGCGGCAGCAGCGCGCGGAATTCGGCGCTGACGGTGTCAACGAAAGCCTGCGGGGCGATACCGCGGGCCCGGGCGGTCTGCTGCACCTTCTGGCCGTGCTCATCCACCCCGGTGAGAAAATACACCTGGTCGCCGCGGAGCCGCCGATGGCGCGCGATTACGTCCGTGAGGATTTTCTCGTACGCGTGCCCCAGGTGTGGGGAACCGTTTACATAGTCGATCGCGGTGGTAATATAGAACGACTTCATCGAGATGGCTGGCCAACGAAACGCAGCCGGTGCCGATTGTCGAAGGTTTTGCTTGGGGCAGCCGTGTCCACGGCGGCGCCCCCTGCGGTTCACGCCATATTTACTGTTTCCTGCTCGGCGTCTGCAGGAAAACCAGTTACATTCGATTTTTCATGTTGCCCACTTTTACCCTCTATTTGACGGCGACCGTCTCGCGCCGTTAACGGCGAACCCCTGTGCCCGAATCTCCTGAGCTCATCCTTATCGTGCCTGTGTATAACGAACAGGAAGCGATCCTGTCGGTGCTGGGCGAGTGGCGCGAAGAGCTGAAGCGCAACGTCAGCAATTATCGCATCCTGGTGATCGATGATGGCTCCAAGGATCGCACTCCGGAGGTGCTGGCGACGGTTGCGTGGCCCGAGATGCGCGTGCACCGGCACACAAACCGGGGCCACGGCCAGAGTTGCCTGGTGGGGTATCAGGAAGCTGCTCGTGAGAAAGCGGCTTATGTTTTCCAGATCGATTCCGATGGACAATGTGATCCAGCGGGATTCCGAAAAATTTGGGAACTACGAGGCCAGACCACAGCGATTTACGGACGGCGAACCTCCCGTGCGGATGGGCGGTCGCGCGTTTTGATCAGCCGCGTTTTGCGTTGGGCGCTGAAGTTGGCGCTGAAGACGCAGCTCAATGATACCAATGTCCCGTTCCGGCTATATCAAGCGGAGGCAGCGGCCGAGGCGTCCCGAAAAATTCCGCCGTCTTTCGACCTCGCGAACATTGCCATGGCCCTTCTGCTCGAACCGAAGGGATTTCTCGAGGTGCCCATCCATTTCCGCGATCGTGTGGGCGGTCACGCCTCGGTGCGGTGGACCGGGTTTGGTAAGAAGGCCCTGCAATTGCAACGTGATCTGAGGGGCCTGAAAAATGCCGGAGTATTATGATTATGTAATTGTTGGCGCGGGCTTCTCCGGCCTCGTGCTGGCGGAGCGGCTCGGCTCGTTGGGGAACCGGTGCCTCGTTGTCGAGCGCCGGTCACACCTCGGGGGCAATTGCTACGACCGCACGGACCGCAACGGATTGCTATATCATGTATATGGCCCGCATTATTTCCGGACCAACGTGGCGGAGGTGCGGGAGTATCTCAGCGCCTTTACCGAATGGCGGGAGGTCAAATATCAAGTTAACATCTTCACCGAGGATCGCTATTGGAGTTTTCCGATCAACCTGGGGACCTTCCGGCAGTTGAGCGGAAACGCGCAGGCCACGACCGCGGATTTCGAGAATTATCTTCGATTGCGTCGGGTACCAAAAACGCTTCCGGCGAATTCGCGTGAGGTCGTGGAGTCTGCCGTCGGCCGGGAGCTGTATGAAAAGTTCTATCGCGGCTATACACTGAAGCAGTGGGGTCGCCCGGCCGAGGCGCTCGATGCCTCAGTCT
The DNA here is from genome assembly GCA_963800005.1 of uncultured Verrucomicrobiae bacterium. GTDB lineage: Bacteria > Verrucomicrobiota > Verrucomicrobiia > Opitutales > Opitutaceae > CAWCZH01. Next base: position 536,328 of record CAWCZH010000005.1, on the reverse strand, counting down.
GCGGTAGAATTCCGATCCGCACCAATCTCGACGACCGGTATTTTCAGGAGAGCTTTCAAGCGTTGCCGAAGCACGGTTACACGGCGATGTTTGAGAATCTCTTTAACGCCTCGCACGCCGAGTTGCGGCTGGAGACAGATTACCGCGAGATCCTGCCGCACCTGAAGTATGGACATTTGATATATACAGGTCCGGTGGACGAATACTTCGATTGCCGCTGGGGCGCGCTGCCCTACCGCACACTTCGGTTCCAGCTGGAAGAACTGTCACCCGGGCAGTTTAAGGGACCTTTCGCGCAGCCGGTCCTCCAAGTGAATTATCCGGGCTCCGAAGCTTTTACACGCACGGTCGAGGTTAAGCATATTACAGGGCAATCGAGTGCGGCCACGAATGTGGTCCGGGAATTTTCCGCCGAATACCGCGCGGGTAAGAGCGAACCCTATTATCCGGTGCCGGGCGCAGAGACTCGCGCTCTCGCGGAAAAGTATCGGCAGTTAGCCGCGCGCGAGCCGGGCGTGTCTTTCATCGGACGTCTCGCGGAATATAGATATCTAAATATGGACCAGATCGTGGCCGGCGCCCTGCACCATTTCGAGAAGCTCCGCGCCGCGCCGGTTCCCGCCCGAGCTTAGCGCAGGAGCCGAGCAAGAGACGATCCCGCGCGATCGGTCCACCCCGGGGTCGGGCCGAAACAATCCGGCCGGCGCGACAAAAAGCGGTTGCGACAGAGGAATCCGATCATCCGCAATATACTAGACTGCCGCTATCTACATCTATATCGACCCTGCCACTATATACATTTATATCAACCTGAGTTTAGGCGTCCTGTATTCAAATCTGAATACAGATTCCGGCGACGATCGAATCATACTGGGCATTGGCAACCGGCCGAATCCGCCCGGAACCGGAGGGGCTCGATGCCAAAAGCAGGGTGATCCCCTCATCCGGTGAAATTCCGGATAGTATACAATACGCTCGTTATCAACCGATTGTCTTGGACTACGACCGTCTCGTTGATAACGAAGCTCGTAATATTACTTACTAAAATTTGACCTTTTTGAAGCTAATTTGCGTTGTAAAAAAAAGGCCCTCTGTTGGGCTCGTCGCGTGAAGTCGCGTGATCTTTCTCCACTTTGGTCTCAGGGAAGGGTGATCGGCACCGATTTTCATAAGCTGTGATCTCCGGCGCTGCTCTCTCTCGACGTAACGATAATATGGTAACGCGCTACCGCGTGGCCGGGCGCTTCTTAAATCGCGGCCTTACGCTCGTGGAGGTCATGGTCTCGGTCGCGCTCCTGACTTTTTTCACGACGACGCTGGTGACTTCGCTTCTCAAAGCGTACCAGCTTTCCGCAGTTGTTCGCGCACGTGACCAAGCGCGCTTCGTTATCACCTCGGCGAGCGACCAATTCCTGCGCGGGACATATCTGTTGGGGGACAACATTACCGTTCGGACATTCTTCGTGCCGACGACGTCTCCGACCGGCGTTGGGATGGCTTGGCAAAAGGACCTCCAAGTCTTCGCGTTCCCGCCCGGAACGGCAGATCCCTCGTATGTTGTCGGCACCAGTGCCGGTCTCCCAATCAGTCTCGCCCAAGATAGCGGGGCCTCGACATCGGCGGTTCTAACAAGGCAAGTAGCCATCATCGACCCCTCAACGGGCAGTGCCTCGCCCGTGGCCGCGACTCCGGCCGGTCAAGTGCTGCAGGCGACGTTTATCGTCACCTTTACCTTCGGCGGTAAAAGCTACGTGGAAACCTCTACGGTGGTACGAACTGTCCCATGAAGATCCTTCTACGGCTCAAAAGGTTGCGTAAGCGATACGGGTTCACACTTGTTGAAGTGCTGGTCTCGCTGACGATCGCCGGCCTTGTGGCGGCGGGCGTTATTTCGCTTTTGCTCACGGGCAGCATCACGTCGAAGAAGGTGAGTTCGATTAACGCGATCAACACCAAGGGGACGCACCTTTTTCAGGTCATCAGCAACGAGATTGCGACGGCCATCACAGTTCCGGTGTTGGAGACTACCAACTCGGGCACCCCCGCGCTATATAAGCGGATGGCTTACTTGGTGAACGTCGGTGAGCCGGGCACGACGCTGGCCACGCCGCAGACGAATTCGACGATAGTCGTTTACCTCACAGCTCCGACGATTCCCCAAGTCGGGGATTACCTCGTCTTGGCCAACCCGAGTTTCGGCGCGAGCGTCGGGGGCACCTTATTCGGCATTGGCGGAGCCCCGATCTCTGGAGTCATCGACACTCGCGGGGGCGTCGACGGAAACGTCACTCTGACTTTGCCGGATACAATCGCAAATCTGGCTACTGCGGGCGGCGGCTCCCCAGCGGACGTTCCCGCCGGTCAAACGCTGGCGATCATCCGCAAGCGAGCCTACGAGGTCGCCACGGGGACCTCAGGCGATGTGCTGCAATGGTACAATACCACGCTTTCGGGAACCACTCCCCAGGTATTGGCGACCTCTTTGCCGACTGGGCAATATCCTTTCACGTACGTTTCGGATGGCTCCAACGGTTTGGTCGTCGCTGCGCACGTCACCTTGGACACGCAAGCGTCGGACAAACTGACCGTGTATCAGGGCAACAATGCCGCATTCTATACCAAGAACGCGGTCGGCGGCTTATTGGCGAACAAGAGCGGCGACTCCTTCCGGCTGAACGCGTACATCACGCCCAGCCCGACTCCGACCGCGACGCCGACGCCGACTCCGACTCCGACGCCCACCGCAACCCCCACGCCTTCGCCGACCCCTACTCCTTCGCCCACACCGACGCCGACGCCGTCGCCTACGCCGACTCCGAGCCCGACTCCTACGCCCTCGCCGACACCCACGCCTACGCCCACGCCGTCGCCCACGCCGGTTCCGACCGCAACGCCGACGCCCACGCCTTCCCCGACGCCGACACCCACGCCGTCCGCAACACCGACACCCACCCCATCTCCGACCCCGTCGCCGACGCCGACGCCGACTCCTTCTCCCACACCGAGTCCGACCCCAACTCCCACTCCGTCCGCGACGCCGACGCCGACGCCAACGCCTTCTCCCACTCCGACGCCGTCCCCCACGCCGACTCCGTCGCCCACGCCTACACCGACCCCAACGCCGAGCCCGACGCCTACGCCTACGCCGTCGCCCACACCGACACCTTCGCCCACGCCGTCTCCGACGCCGACGCCCTCGCCGACGCCCACACCTTCAGCCACGCCTACTCCGTCGCCTACACCCACACCGACTCCGTCCCCGACGCCGTCGCCCACCCCGACGCCCTCGCCTACTCCTACGCCGACGCCCTCGCCCACGCCCACGCCGACACCTTCGGCCACGCCGACGCCTTCACCGACACCGACGCCCTCGCCCACGCCGACGCCCACGCCTACCCCGACGCCGTCGCCCACGCCGACACCTTCTCCCACTCCGACGCCGTCCCCCACTCCGACGCCGACACCCACACCTTCGCCGACGCCGACGCCCTCGCCTACGCCCACGCCATCGCCCACGCCGACTCCGACGCCCACGCCTACTCCGTCGCCGACGCCGACGCCGACGCCCACACCTTCAGCGACGCCGACACCGACGCCCTCGCCGACCCCGACACCGACGCCAACGCCCTCGGCGACGCCGACTCCTACGCCGACTCCGACTCCAAGTGCGACGCCCACGCCGACTCCGAGTGCGACGCCCACGCCGACGCCTTCGCCCACACCGACGCCCACACCAACGCCGTCGCCGACACCGACGCCTACACCTTCACCGACACCGACGCCGTCTCCGACACCCACGCCCTCGCCGACGCCGACGCCAACACCCACGCCGCCGGACGACGGTGAATAATACAGTTAATATATGAAGGCTCGCCCGCAGTTTCCAGACCGCTCCCGTGGCAGCATGCTGCTGGCGACGATGATCGCGATCGTGGTCCTCTCCACTCTCGCCGCATTCGCGCTGCAGAACAGTTCAACGGGCTATCGCAACAGTATGCGACAAAACCTGCTGGAACAGACGAAACTCACCGCGGAGAGCGAAATGGAGTATTTGTTCTACAAGTGGAAGTATGCGACGATCCACGATCATATTGCGCCTGATACAATGCAGTCCACTCTGACTACTGCCGGCGTGACCGTTGATCCGACGACGATCGCGACGGCGTCAGGCTCACCGTTCCTGGCTGCGCAAACGGGTGCGGTGGCGGTTCGTTCAATCCAATTTCTGCCGCCGACCGCGATCGGGATTCTCCCCGGCACCAATAAGGTTAATAAAGTCAGTCTTTTCAAGGCGCTGGTTCGGGTCGAAACGCCGAACATTTCGACCGCCACCACGGTGTATCATCTCGGGCGCCGCTTCGCCTATTCCTCGAGTTCGCTCTACCAGTATAGTGTGTTTTACCAGGGCGACATGGAATTCAGCGCCGGCAGCTCGATGCAGATCGAGGGGGATTTATCGAGCAACGGCAGTGTATATATCGGTGCGCAGCCATCACTCTCGCTGACCATTGTAAACACGCTTCGCTACGGCGCACTCTTCAACGGGGCGACGGACCCGCTGACTGGAACGCAGCATAAGAAAACCGGAACGGATACTCTGATTGATCCCATTTTTGATAGCAACCCGGCTGACGGAGTAACCCCTCCACAACCAGCAGCTCGAGCTTCCCAAGTGTCGGCACTCTCCGACCCCGAGAATTTCGTCGGCGGCGTCAATGTCGCCTCCGTGCTCGCGCAATATCCCAGCGCGTACTCAAATTCGAACGACGTCTACCGGTCTGTCATAGCGCCGCCGCCGGTCAACAGCTTCAATGTTCCGATCCCAGAGGATCCAACGATTTCAGCCGGGCGCATGTATAACCAAGCGGGTTTGCGGATCACCATCGGCGCCACGACCCCGAATTCTGTCTCAATTATATATCCCGGCGACCCGCTGACCGATTACTCTACTTCCACCAGCTTCACCGGGGTAATTACACAAGTCCGTTCTCCGGTCTACGACCAACGAGAAGGCCGGAACATCCAGATCACGGAAATTGACGTCAATAAGCTGAACAACGCGATCGCCGCCGTGGCCACCCTCAATTCGGCGTATACCGGCGTCGTTTATCTAATAGACGTAAACAACGGTGGTTCCGATGGGGCCTTCCGGTTGATTAACGGTACCTCGACACCGAATTATAATAATAAGGGCTTTACCGTTGCCACGGATAATGGATTGTATATAAAAGGAGATTATAACACGGCGAATCTGGTGACCGGTACGAATGTAAGTAATCGGGCTGCCTTGATGGCGGATGCGATCACCCTACTCTCAGACGCCTGGAGTGACACCAACGCTAACCAGCCGCTCGCCTTGCGGGTCGCCAATAGTAACGCGGTGATCGCAACGAAGCCGACTGACGGATCAACCACGGCGCAGGATGCGTATACTACGATCGTGGCTGCCATTGTCAGCGGCAACACTCCCTCGGCCTCTTCGACCAGCACGGGCGGCGTGCAAAATCTGGTGCGTCTCCTCGAGGACTGGTGGGCACTCGCGCCCGCCCAGAACACACTATTTAAAGGCTCAACCGGGCAATTGTTTACATCGGTCCACTTCACCGGCGTCTACAAGAACTCCGGCGTCGCGAACAATATATATCTGCAGCCTCACCAGAGATACCTGACGTTCGACCAAAATCTCGCGACCAACCCGCCCGGCGGCACACCGACGGTGACGACTTTCTCGCGCGGAGACTACTTCAACTGGTAGCCCGAAGGCCTGCCAGCAGAGCTGCGAACGCGAGCGCGCGGTGGCTGATCCGGTTCTTCTCCTCGGCGGTGAGCTCGGCCAAGGTGCTTTCGCACCCCGCGGGTACGAATATAGAATCATACCCGAAGCCACCTGACCCTTGCGGCTCTTGGAGCAGCACGCCGTCGCAATGAGCCGTGAAAACACGGTCCACCGCGCCGGGGGCTATCAGATATAGAACGCAGACAAATTGCGCTGTCCGCTTCGCCCGCGGTATGTGCCTGAGCTCCCTGATTAGTCGGCTGAGATTCTTAGCACTGTCACCCTCCGGGCCCGCGAAGTAAGCCGATTCCACCCCCGGGGCGCCGTTGAGAACGTCCACGCACAACCCGCTGTCGTCCGCGATCACCCACGCGTCCGCTGGCAGAACAGCGTGCAGCGCCTCGGCCTTTTTTTTCGCGTTCCCCTCGAAAGTGCCGGTATCCTCAGCCACCGACGGCATGCCGCCCGCCGCACGCGCGGACATAATTTCTACATGAGCACCCCTTGATTTCGCCAGCGCGTCGAACTCAGCGGCTTTGTGCGGATTATTGGAGGCTAAATACAGTCTCATCCACGAGTAACTTTTCCGGATATATAATCTGCCCGCGCATCAGGTCATCATCTCCGAATTGCGACCGCCGAAGGTCCGCGATCCGGATCGCCTGCTCCGGGCGCTCCGGACGGAAGCCGTTGAATATACTCTTGGCCCGGTCATCGGCGAAAAGGAGCGGCGCACGGTAAACGAAGAGATAATCCAGCTCCCTGTCTCGGATCAGCTCACTGACCAGTCGAGCTCCTCCCTCAAACAAGATACCGGTAACTTTCTCCTCGGTGCATCGACGCCGAAAATCTGCAATCGGAACGCGCTGCGTTGGAGAGTCGAAACACCAAACCGTGATGCCGAGATCTCGCAGCTTGCGCATATAACCCAGTCCGCCGTGCGGCGTCGTCACCACCACGGTTCTTTCCCGATATAGATCCGTATATACTTCGGGCAGGTGCTTGTCCACCACGGTGCGCAGCAGCCCGTCGAATATGAAGCGCCGTGGGCAGTATTCGGCGCCGTCCATCCGCGCGGTTAGTTTCGGGTTGTCCTTCAATACGGTCATCGCACCCACGGCGATGCCGGGAAAAAGCCGGCGCCAGCGGTGAACATCCGCCCGCGACGCCTCGTTCGTGATCCAACGAGATTCGCCCGTCCGACACGCAATCTTACCATCCATGGTCATACCTGCTTTCGCAGCCAGCAGAGGCGTGTCACGCCGGATCCAGTGATTGAAAATAAGGTTCAGGTCTGCGCAGTCGGTTTCGAGCACGCCCGGCACGACGTCAATTCCAGCCGAACGGAGGACGTCAAAACCGCGCCCGGAATGCGCTGGATTGGGGTCCGGGGAACCTACGACCACGCGGCGGATCCCAGCCGCGATAATGGCGTCGGTACAGGCACCGGTCCGGCCTGTCGTCGAGCAGGGCTCCAACGTCACGTAAAGCACCGCCCCTTCGCGCGGGCGCCGACCCAGAGTCGACAAGGCGATCCGCTCTGCGTGCGGCCCGCCATCCTCTGCGTGAGAGCCTTCAGAGACCACGCGCCCTTCTTCGACGATCAATGCTCCGACCATCGGATTCGGATGCGTCTGTCCCCAGTTACGGCGCGCCAGCGCCAGCGCCTGGCGCATGAACGCTTCGTCCTCAGCCGCGGACATAAGGGTTCTCCGCTTTTTCGCGTCCCACCGTGGTCGCCGGGCCATGGCCCGGGTAAACGAGAGTCGCTTCAGGTAAAGTATATATCTGATGCTGGATCGACTGTCTTAACAGCTCGAAATCGCCCCCTGGCAGGTCCGTCCGGCCCACGCTGTCACGAAAAAGAGCGTCTCCGACGAAAGCCCACCCAAGACTAGGCAGGTAAAACACCACATTCCCATCGCTATGGCCAGGAACGTGGCGTACCTCAACGTTTTCGCCGATCACCCGAAATTCCCCCGGCGTCGTCAGCCATTCGTCAACCGACGCCGGCTCGGTCCCGGCCAAGCCCATCGAAAACGGCTCCATCACGTGTGGTGTTTCCAGGAGGACGCGGTCAGCGGGATGGGCACGAACGCGCGCGCCAGTCGCTCGGACGACCTCAGCGACCCCCTGCATATGATCCCAATGACCGTGAGTGATCCAAAGCTCCACGAGGCGACATTTGTCGGCCTTGAGCAACTGAGCCACTGCTGGAAGCACTTGGTTTGGTGCGTCGATTAGAACCGCTTCGCCCGTTTCTGAGTTCGTCAAAAGGTAAGCATTCGTCGCGATGGGACCAGCGAGGATGACATGCAGGTTCACGTACTCAATTCACGCGTTTCCGTCACTTCCGCAACGGCGAAACCACCGCTAGCCCGATTGTCCCTAGTGAGGGCTTGCCACTTTGACGGGCGGCGCTGTACCCATTGCTTCTTATGCCCACACTCAAGTTCGCGGTTTTGCCCGGAGATTACATTGGTCCGGAGGTCATGTCAGAGGCTTTGCGCGTTCTGGAACACGTGGCAACCCGCGAAAGTCTGGTTCTCGACTATAAACAGGCCGCCGTCGGTGGCGCGGGGATTGACCGGCATGGACGGGCGTTGCCGGACGAAACCCTGCAACTCTGTCGGGAGTCCGATGCAATCCTCTTCGGCTCCGTTGGCGGTCCGAAGTGGGAGAAGTTGCCGCCGAAGGAGCAGCCGGAGCGGGCGGCTCTGCTGCCCCTGAGGAAGCATTTCACGCTGTTCGCGAACATCCGGCCGGGCCTCCTCTACCCGGAACTGACCGATGCGTCGCCGTTGAAGACCGCACGCATTCCGAACGGGATTGATATCGTTTGCATCCGAGAGCTCACGGGCGGGCTTTATTTCGGTCTGCCTAAACAGACAACGGTGTTACCCGACGGTGACGTTCAGGCGGTGGACACAATGGTTTATCGCAAGAGTGAGATCGAGCGCATCACGGCAACGGCGATCACCGCGGCGCGATCCCGGCAGCGCAAGCTATGCTCAGTCGACAAGGCGAACGTCCTCGAAACGTCGGTGCTCTGGCGCAAAACGGTCACGGAGTACGTCGCGAAACATGCGCCGGACCTGACCCTCACGCATATGTACGTCGACAACGCCGCAATGCAGCTCGCGCGTGACCCCAACCAATTTGATGTCCTCGTCACGGAAAACATGTTCGGAGATATATTATCGGACGAGATGGCGGTCATCTGCGGCTCGCTCGGAATGCTGTCCTCGGCCTCGATCGGCACCGGCCAGAATTCACTGGGGTTTCCGTTCGGCCTATATGAACCGGCAGGTGGCACCGCTCCAGATATAGCCGGGAAAGGAATCGCAAACCCCTGCGCGCAGATCCTCTCCGTCGCGCTGATGCTCCGCTTCAGCTTCGGTTTGGAAGCCACCGCTGCGCGCATTGAGGCGGCGGTCCGCGGAGCTGTCACGAGCGGAACCCGCACGGGCGACATCGCTTTCGGCGGCGCTTCCGTCGGGACGCGGGAAATGACCGACGCCATCATCGCGCGTCTCTAAGTTCCTTTATATATCACTTATATACTTCGAATATATACCAACGACGCCCTCCTCGATCGCGATCGCGCTGAGGCTTGGCGGCTCGGTCTTTAGGCTGGCTGATCGCCCTGCTTCCACGTCTGCTTGAGACTCTTCGCTTCCACTGTATAATAACTCGATGACCTCTTCGGAGATTCGCCAAAGCTTCCTGGATTTTTTCGCGCGGCACCAGCACACGATCGTACCTTCGTCCTCGCTGCTACCCGATTCTCCGGGGCTGTTGTTTACCAACGCCGGGATGAACCAATTCGTCCCGATCTTTCTTGGTGATCGTGTGCCAGACGTCTCGAAATGGGCCGGCGTCCGTCCCGGTTTGGATACCCGGGCTGCCGACACGCAGAAATGTATCCGCGCCGGCGGTAAGCATAACGATCTCGAGGATGTCGGGTTCGACACATACCACCACACCCTCTTTGAAATGCTCGGGAATTGGTCGTTCGGCGATTACTTCAAGAGAGAATCTCTCGAGTGGGGATGGGAACTGCTGACGAAAGTTTGGGGAATGCCGGGGCGCCGATTGTTTGCCACCGTCTATTCGCCTGATCCAGCGAAAGGTGATCCGGCCGCGTTCGACCAAGAGGCGTACGCAATCTGGGAGGGCATTTTCGTTAAGGCGGGGCTCGACCCAAAGGTGCACATCGTGCTCGGAAACAAAAAAGACAACTTCTGGATGATGGGCGACACGGGCCCCTGTGGGCCTTGCTCCGAAATACATTTCAACCTCCTGCCGTCCGATGACGAGGCTGCGGGCCGCGCCAACGTCAACCAGAGCAGCTCGCGATGTATTGAGATTTGGAACCACGTCTTTATTCAATTCAACGCGAATGCTGACGGCAGTTTCTCGCCATTGGCCGCTCGGCACGTCGATACGGGGATGGGTTTTGAGCGTGTCGCCGGAATCTGTGCTTCCACCAAGAACTTCACCGATTTCTCCCCCGAGCCATCGAACTACGCGGCCGATGTCTTTGCCCCGCTGTTTGCGAAAATAGGCGCGCTCTCCGGGCGTATATATGGTGCGACCGTGCCGGCCAAACGTGAAGGGCTCACCGAGCAGGAGCAGACCGATATAGCGTACCGCGTCCTCGCCGACCATGCGCGCACGATCTCCTGCGCCATTGCAGACGGCATTTTGCCGGGGAACGAAGGTCGCAATTATGTAATCCGGCGGATTCTCCGGCGCGGCATCCTCTATGGAAAAAAGATTGGGATCGCCCCCGGCTTTTTCGAAAAGCTGGTGGATCCCGTGGTCGAATCTCTGGGTTCCGTTTTCCCGGAGCTACGACAGCAAGAAGAAACCATTCGCCGTGTCATCCGTGGCGAGGAAGAAAGCTTTGGACGCACGCTGGAACGGGGACTCGAAGAGTTTCAGCACGCGCTGGCGTCGAGCCGGAACGAATCGGCGCTGTTTCCCGGAGCAATCGCGTTCAAGTTATATGATACGTACGGATTCCCGCTCGACATGACCGAGCTGCTGGCTGCCGAGCTGGGCCGGAAAGTCGATACTGCCGAGTTTCATTCGCTGATGGACCAGCAGCGGGAGCGAGGGCGTGCCTCCCAGAAGAAGGAAATCGTTGTTGCCGCCACCGAGGGAGACAGCGACCAGGCGGAGGCGACGAAGTTTATAGGCTATATACAATCGCACGCGACCGCCCGTTTGGTTGACGTCGTCAGCACGTCGAAACATCGGTTCCTCGTTTTTGACCAGACTCCGTTTTACGCGGAGATGGGCGGGCAGGCGGGAGACAGCGGGACCGCCCTCATCGGCGGGCAATTGATCCATCTCGTGGACTGCGTGAAGGATAAAGCGGGACGTCATTTGCACCAACTTGCGCCCGGGGCGCAGGGTGAATTTCCCGTCGGCTCCCACGCCGAACTGGCGATTGACCTGCCGCGTCGACGCGCGATCTCGCGCCACCATTCGGCAGCTCACCTGATCAACTGGGGGTTACGTAAAATCCTGGGGACGCACGTGCGGCAAGCCGGGACTTCCAAGACGGCGGACCGGATGCGTTTCGACTTCTCTCATTTCGAAGCCGTGACCCACGCTCAGCTGCTCGAATTGGAGCAGCTGGTAAATTCTCGGATCATCGAAAACTCGCCGGTTGCGATATATGAAACGGAATATGATAAGAAGCCGGAAGGTACGCTGGCGTTTTTCGGCGACAAGTATGGTCGGATTGTACGGGTCGTGGACATCGGCGGCTACAGCCGCGAACTTTGCGGCGGCACGCATGTGGTGACCACGGGCGAAATCGGGCTGGTGAAGATCGTAGCTGAAATGGCAGTGGCCGCGGGAACGCGACGCATCGAAGCAGTCGCCGGGCAGCCCGCATTTGATTTCGTCGCTACGAGGGAAGCCGCGTTGGCCGCGGTAAGCGCCCACCTTTCGGCCGGCCCCCTGGATGTCGTGCAAAAGCTCGAGTCAGTCCTGAGCCACCAAAAAGAGTTGGAAAAGCAGCTGAAATCGTTTCAGCAAAAGGCTTCCGCGGACCTCGCCGCCCAATTGGCGAGCAAGGCTCGCGAGCAGGAAGGACTTCGGTTTGTTTCCGCCGTGGTGAACGCGGACAATCCGGAAGCGTTGCGCAGCCTCGGCCCGCAGATCCTCGCCCGAATTGGCGAGGGCGTCGTCATCCTCGGGGCCACCTTTGCGGACAAGGCAAGCGTCGCCGCATTCTGCTCGCCAAAAGCGATCGCGAGTGGACGGCAGGCCGGTAAAATCATCGCTGAATTGTGCACCCAACTCGGCGGCAAAGGCGGCGGCAAACCGGATTTCGCAATGGGCGGCGGCCGCCATCCGGAAAAGTTGGCAGAGCTGCTGGCATAGATGTCGCACGGGCGGGATCTAGCATATATAAGGCTGCACATATCATAGTATATTATATTTATATTAGTATATGGCGGAGTCTACCGAAGTCCTAATGAACCCCGGCCGCAGTGCCGATCCATCAAATCCGGTGCTCGCTTGTATACTGGCGTTTGACTCCAGCAACCGCCTAGCGGTGCGAGCGCTCGGTTCCAAGTACGGCCTGCCTTTTACGGGTACGGATCTCGACATGGCTGTCGCCCGATTGGAATCGGCGCTGCCTGAGCATACTGCCGCCGTGGAATATTTCTCAGCGACTGCGGCGGGTCGCCACTATCGTGTGTTTTTCGTTCAGGCAGGCGGAACGCCGCAGGACACGGAGGTGGTGTTCCGGTCAATCGACGCCCTCGGCGCCAGCCCGGCGACGTTGGCACCTGCGTTGCGTGTCCTGCTGGACGAGCTCGAACCGTTTCTCGTCGACGTCCCTTATCTCCACCTCGAGGAGAACGATTTTATATATAAATTTCGCCCGGCTCCCGAGCGAAATATGTCAATTTACGTTCAGGACGCCGCGGCCAGCGCGCTGTATCAATCGAAGCTGTGCGCGGCGATCAAGGCACTCTCGCGGCGGCACGAGAGAATGGCGGCGGCGCCAGTCGTCCTCGACTTCGGCGCGGTTCAATATATAGTTCCGAGTCACTTCGGGTTCTGCCTTGGCGTGAAGAATGCGATTGAGCGGGCGTACGAAACGCTGGCCGAAAACCCCGGGCGTCGGGTCTTCATGCTTTCGGAATTAATCCACAATCCGTTTGTGAACGAAGACCTGCGGCAACGCGGTCTTCGCTACCTCCAAACGGATCGCGGTACTCCGTATGCAATCAGCGGCCTGACTGCGGAAGCAGCCCCCGGTGAACGGCTGCTATGGGACACACTGACGCCGGATGACATCGTGATTATTCCGGCATTCGGAGCGACGGATCAGGACAAGCGCCGTCTCGTCCGGCGGGGCCTTGCCATCTATGCATACGACGCGACATGCATGCTCGTGGAGAAAGTATGGAAAGCGGCGCGGGGGTATGGTCGCGAGGGGTTCACGGTCATCATCCACGGCAAAAGCGAACACGAGGAGACCAAAGCCACATTTTCGAATACAAAACGGCACGCCCCGGCAGTGATTGTTCGAAATTTGGACGAAGCGCGGCAACTCGGTGGCATAGTTCTGGCCGAAGATTCAGCGAAAGCGGCCCGCTTCGAAGCGGTGTTTGGCGGGAAACACACTCCCGGGTTCGATCTCAGCCGCAACTTGGACCGCGTCGCGGTGGTAAATCAAACCACGCTTCTGATGAACGAAACGCTTGAGATCATCGAGCATCTGCGCTCGGTTTACCGCCAGAAATTCGGGGATGATACTAGAGTAGGAGGTTCCAGTCGCCGGGATACACTCTGCTACGCGACGCAAGTCAACCAAGATGCCCTGAGCCGCGCGCTCGCGGAGCCGCTCGATGCTGCCTTCGTCGTCGGAGGGAAGAATTCGTCAAACACATACCAGCTATTCCGGCTCTGTGAAGAGCAACTCGGCGCGAAGGCATTCTTCGTCCAATCCGAGGCAGATATCGTGTCTCGAGGCCTGGTGAACCATTCTGTATACGGGGCGGGAACCAGTCGCCGCGAGGAGCGCGTCCTTTGGCCCGATGATCTCCGACCAAAGCGGGTGCTCATCACCGGCGGGGCCTCCTGCCCCGACGGGATCATTCAACAGGTGATCACGCGGATAAATTCCTTCTTCCCGGCTTCGGAGCTGCGCGCCGTCGACGATGTGCTTGCGGACCTTGAACGCGGCTAATCGGTAAACTCCGCTGGGACGCGGCGCGCACGGATTGCCAGCCAAGTCCAAAAAAACGCGCAAACCACGACCGCCCCCGGCAGCGTCCAGAGCATCGCCTGTTGGAGGCTGTGCATGCGGTCCGAGACTGCGCCAACGATCCACGGTGACCAGAGGTCGCCGAAAAGATGAATCGCGAAAATGGAGGCGGCCATCGCGCTCGCCCGCATCGTGGCGGGCACACTGCCGACGATTACTGTGTTCACTGGACCGGTCGAAAGGAAGAGCAGGAACATCGAGCAAACCAATGCGATTTTCGCCGCTCCGAGGTTCGGGACCAAAAACGCGGCAAACACGGCCGGAACGGCGGCGATCGCGCTGGCCGAAAGAAGAATCGCCGTGCCGCCCGGCCGACTCTTCTCCCACCGCCCCGCGAGGAATCCGCCCAAAAGCGTCGCCGTCAAACCGGTGCCGACGACTGCCAAGCCAAAGAAATCATCCGCGGATTTCAGAGGCATCCCATGTACTCGCTCCAAAAAAGGCGCAGCCCAGATCACAAACCCGCCCATCGCGAATGTGTAGCCGACGTAGCCAGCCACGACCAACAAATAGGGGCGGAACTGCAACAGCTCAGTGTAATCTGGCTTCCGGCGAGGCGCCGTCGTCGACTGTTCACGCGGAGGCGAGCTACGCAACGGCTCTTGCAATCCCAAGACGCCAAGACCGAGCACGACGCCGGGCAGCCCGACGAGAAAAAAGGCCGATTGCCAACCATGGCTCGATGCCATCCAGCCGCCGACCTTAAACGCGATCGCGGCCCCGATCGGGATGGCGAGATAGAAAATTGCGAGGACTTGGTTACGACGTTCTGGCGAGTAAAGGTCCGCTAGCCAAGCGGGACTTAAAGTGCCAAAGCTCGCCTCCCCCACCCCAACCAGCACTCGAAAACAGATCAACACCCCGAAGCTTCCCGCAATCCCCGACGCCGTAGTCCCAATACTCCAGATCACGACTCCGGCGGCTATCAACCATTTCCTCGATACTCGGTCTCCGAAATAGCCAAACAAGGGAGACGTCAAAAAATATCCCAACATGAACGCGGTCGTGAGGCGCGCGAAATGTTCGTCGTCGATCCCGAAGTGCCGCTGCAGGGGCGACGCCACCGCCGGCAACGTATACCGATCAACGTAGTTTAATAAATTCAGCGCCGTCAGCGCGACCAACGATACCGCGGGAAGCCGGGCTTTTTGGGAGAGCACTGCCGGCGAGCTAGTCTCTCACGGAGTTGTTTGGAAAGCCGAAAATCGAAGGCGGACCCCGATCCGGATCTCATCGAGCGCGGATTAGAACCGCACGGTCATACCCGCTCGAAATCCCCCCTGGCTTCCAAACTCAACCTTCGTTGTATAGTTGGCGGAATCGGTTTTAATACTCTGGTGATAGTCTCCCGAATTTTGGAGGAGCGCACCCGCGTAGAGGCCAGTGCGGGCGGTCAGGTCGAACTGGAGCGTGGCGTCCACATAGGAGCCGAGCAGTATCTTACTCGCCTCATTCGTGAGTGATTCCGTGATGACGGCCCCGGTGTCCGGAGTAAACGTCTCGTCGACGGAATATTCACTGCCTGCATATATCACAGCGACCCCGCCGCCGACAATGAAGTGAACACGGCGTCCAAATGTATATGACAGCGTGGGGCCGGCACGGAATGTATAATATGCTCCCTTGAGCTTCCAGCGATTACTGACGGCGGTTGAATTCGTGACGGTGCTGTCAGGGAGACGATTCGGAGTGTTGCCGAGCAGCTTCGTCGTATCATTCGTGACCGTCTGGCTTGACCCGTCATCGTTGAGTACAGCGTTCCCGCTCGCATCTGTGATGGTTGTCGTTGTAGACGACGGAGCGCTGTAGGGGGCAGTCGGAGCGACCTCACCATATAGCGAGTATAAATCAGTTTTGGTCGTCACCGCCGCTTGTACATAAGCCGTCCGGCTGGCGCTGAGGTCGTTGATCGTCATGCCTGCGGACAGATTCCACGTGAGCCGATTGAACAATAACTTTCCCATATCACGCGAAATGGCCAGCTCCATGCCCACGCTCGCGCTTCCTCCAGCGTTACGAGTCGTTGGATCGGTCACGTCGGCCGAATAGGTGTGCATCGCTATATAGCCTGGATATTGAGCTGACTGCTTATCATCGGAGAAGCTCCAGGTGTTGGTGCGGCCATCCGGCGCGATCGGAATGAAGGTCGTCGTGCCGTCACCGTTGTCGATCGTCGTCCCACGCGAATCCGGGCTCACCAAACCGTCGTGATACGTGCGCGATATATTAGAATCCGTCGCGTTCCCAGGGTTCTCCGGTGAGGCGATTGTTGCGGTTCCAGCGAACGATGTTCGAGCGCCACTCAGTCCACGAAAGCCGAACGAAAGCGTGGTTTTCGGAATATAGAAATATTCGTCCAGCTGTGAAAAGTCCGGGATGGGTTCGGGGTCCTGCTGGGCAAGAAGCGCGCCGGAGGCGAGAGGCAGGAGTACCAGAACGAAGCGAAAGAATTTCATGCAGAGTATAAACCGCTACCGTGGGACGGCATCGGCTTGGGAATGTTTCGCCAAACATCGCAACCCTCCGCGGCCTGCGTCAACGCGAGAGTGCCGGACACCGACTATTCGTTGAACTCGTCCCTGGATTTCAGTGCCAGATCCTCCCGCTGCAGCCGCGCGGCGGCTGCCGGATCGATCGCGGCTTCCGCCTCGAAGAGTCTGCGTTGCCGTGCCGCGAGGTCCTCTTCCCGCTGCTCCAATTCGATCTCCTTTTCCTGCTGCGCCTGGACCTTTTCGAAAAGGCGCGCCTCGCTCTCGTCCAAAAACTGTTCGCGCTCGCGAAGCGCCTGCTTGGCTTCCATCAGGCTTACCTCCTGCTGCTCCAGCGTCTCCCGCAACTGCTGGAGAGCAGCTTTCTCGTCCGCCGAGACAACCACTTGCGTGGGTGAGGTTCGACGTGAAGCCTCAAGTAGCTTCTCTCGAGCGGACAACAGCGCCTCAGTTTCCGCGAGATCCCGCTCTCGCTCAGAAATGCGAGATTCCGCCTCAAGGACCTCGCGTTCCCGGTCGACGATCGAGAGCTCTAACTGACGCAACGAACGTTCCAAACTCGCCGATTTTTCCGGACCGAGAATTGTAGAGCCACCGAAGGGAGAACGGGTCGCAGAGACGATGCTCTTGATGGACTCACGTGCCGCCACCGACGCATCAGAAACCTCAAATGGAGCACGGGTGGAATTGCGTCGCCGCGGCAAAGCCAGCGGTGGCGCGGGCGGATGAGCCACCGGAAACTTAGCCGAAGGGGGCGCGGGAGGTTCCGACATGATTATCGCCGGAACAATCGCTTGAAAAAGGCGGCGAGGCCGGACCTCGGCTTCTCAGCCACCACCGGCGCCGACTTCAGATAAGGGCGAAGCAATTCGGAAGCCGCCGCCTCCAAGGCGCGGTCGTTGAGGACAGCGAAGTGCCGAGCGAGCAAGCCTCCCGATGCTATATCGGCCTTGATTTCATTAAACTCGTTTTGGAACCACGCTATAGACTTCTCCGCTTGAGCCTTGGGATCCGCGTGGCGGGTGTCGGCGGCGAGCGCCTCGACCAGATGCAGTCCTTTCGCTCCCGGGCGAAATGGGAGAACCTCAGCGAGGCTGGCCTCGTCAACGTGCGAGAGTGCATTGAGCAGCTTCCTGAAATCGCCGCCGACAATCACGTTCTGCGACATCGATTGCGCAAAAACCGAAAAGCTGCCGAGCGTGGTCAGTTGCTCCAATCGGCAAAATTCCCGCGTGTCGGGACTGAGCGCCGTGAGAGAGATCGGGAAATTCTCCGGAATGCCAAGCCGGGACATATTTTTGAGAAGCTGGTTATCCTTGGCGGCGGCGGCTTCGTTCTGCTCTACCATCTCGCCGAACGGATTGTCGAACGCGAGCGTGTCAGTCAAAATACTAACCAAGTGTTCAACCCGCTCTGGCGGCTGCCCTTTCAGGGCCAGCAGTTCATATAGCTCCTCGTAGGAAAGGTCAATATACGCCGCAGGGGTTTCGTCCTTTCCTTTCATTGGCCAGTCCGGGCCATCCAAATTCTGCGCGAGGCTACTGAGCGACGTATCGACCATGATCGACGAGGAGAACGCCTTCCGGACGGCATCCCATTCCTTGGTCGGATTTTTAGAAGCCATGGGCAGCCGGATCAATTGCTGAGGTGCTGGACGAGCTCCGCGGCGAGCTTGCGATAGTCATTGATTACGTTGTCAGCCGAGGCGCCGCCCTCCGAGGCCTCTGTGCCGACTAAAACAACGGGCAGACCCAGCGAGACGGCACGACGAACCACCATGGCGTCTCGAATCTGGGTCTCGAAAATCTTCGCCGAAGTCGCCACACGTTTGGCACTCCGAAATTGATTCAGGCGAAGCTGCATTCGCATCTTGGGCACCTCGATATCGACGCCAGTCTTGATCGAATTGAATATAATTCCCTGGACCTGCGAAGCGGTCCCCATCGCGGCTCTTCGAAAGCTGGCGGAGATCGCGTGAAACTTATGCAATTTTTCCACGAGGAGAGTGAATCCGATCAGGCTAAGTGCGTCCGGATTCGCGGGAACATATATCTCATTCGAGGCAAAAACAGCGCATTGCGCGGCTCGGAGGATATTCGGCGGGCAATCGAACAAAATGAAATCGTAATTCGACTCGATCGCCGCGAGTTGCTGGTAAAATATAAGATACGGCGGCCGTTTCGGGTCGCCCGCAAACTCGCTTTCGAGGTCAACCAAATTGAAAGTGGTAGGAACAAGGTCCAAGCCAGGCAAAAGCTTCTCGCCGGACTTCCCCTCTACAACGTCACGAATTACAATGTCTTTAAGGTGCGTTGTCCCCGGATCGAAGATCGAGTAGAATGATCCGTCACCGGTCGAGTTTACCTTATTCCAGCGGTCCAGCTTTAGTAGCCAGATGCTCGCATTCGATTGCGTGTCGAAGTCACAAAGCAGGACGCGTTTTCCCGCTTTTGCCAGACAGGCGGCCGTGTTCACAATGAGCGAAGTTTTGCCAACGCCTCCCTTGTAATTGATAAAGCAGATTTTACGCGCCATTCGTTTAAGATTAATCGTCCAGATGGACGATGCCATTTACACGATGTTCCGGGATCGACTGTCCGCGAGCCAAAAAAGGGTCGTCCTTTGAGCTTAGCCCGGTGCGCAGGCCGGACTACGTAATTTTCTACCCGATCATGCCGAAACAGGAATTGCGGGACTCCCTCCTCGAGCAACTCGCCGCAGACTACCGCCAGCAGACCGCCGCTGCACAGCTGTCGCGTGACGAGGCAATCAGCGAAGAGAGTCGGGCGGAAAACAAGTACGATACGCATAGCCAAGAAGCAGCGTATCTCGCCGAGGGACAAGCGCGGCTCGCGCAAGAAATCGAAAACGCGCGAACACTGTTAGCGAATTTTGAGTTCCCGGATTTTGCCCCGGACGCGACCATCGCCATCGGTGCTCTCGTCGAACTGCACGCTACCAATGAAAGGGCGAGTCGCTGGTACTTGCTGTGCCCAGCTGGCGGCGGAACCCGACTCAAACTCAAAGAGGCCACTCCGGAGGTCCTCGTTCTGACGCCTGGCTCACCGCTCGGAAGACAGCTCGTCGGAAAGCGGCGCGGGGATATTGTAGCTCTCACGGGCCGTTCCCGACCGGAGAAGTTCACGATTATCTCAGTTGGGTAGACCTCAAACCGAATCCTGATATAAAGCCTCGTACGCCTTGGCGGCAACGTCCCAGCTAAAATCCCGTGCCATGCCGCGTGCTTGAACGTCAGTATACCGAGGGCTGTCCTTGAACAGGAGTAACGCACGTCGCAACGCATCGCGCAAGCTGCTCGCGCTGGGTTCGCAAGTAAGGCCATTGCCGTCGACGGGCGAGGCATCGGCGTCCAACACCGTATCCGCCAATCCGCCCACACGGCTCACGATCGGAATCGTTCCATAAAGCTCCGAGTACATCTGGTTCAGCCCGCAAGGCTCGAACAGCGACGGCATCACAAAAAAATCACTTCCCGCTTCGATCAAATGGCTCATTCGCTCGTCGAGCCTTGCCGCTAATGAAACGCGATCAGGGTACTTGGTCGCCAGCGCACGAAGCTCGTTCTCCAATCGCTTGTCGCCGGATCCGAGAATTATGAGTCGGCAATTCTCAGTTAAAAAGAAGTCGCGGTTGGATAGCACGAGATCAACGCCCTTCTGCTCGGTGAGCCGGCAGACCATTCCAAAAATGGGCCCAGCGAAATCGACATCGAATCCGCACGTGCGGAGCAGCTCCGTTCGGCACGCCGCTTTACCGGCCAGATCGTTCCTTGTATATCTCGCCGGCAGCAGCGTGTCTGTTCCGGGATTCCAAACGGACGTATCGACGCCGTTTAAAAGCCCCACGATATCGTTTGCACGCGTTTGCACGACGCCATCCAGTCCGCACCCGAATTCTGGCGTCTGGATTTCCTTCGCGTACTTCGGACTGACTGTCGTCACACGGTCGGCGAATAATATACCGCCCTTAAGAAAACTCACCTGAGAATAATATTCGAGCCCATCCATATTGTTCAGCTCTTCCGGCAGGTTCGTCCTCGAAAACGTCCGGGCCGGGAAAACACCTTGGTACGCTATATTGTGGATCGTGAAAAGCGTCTTCATTGCGAGCGTCAAACCATGGCGCCTTTCAGCATCCCGAAGAAGCAGCGGCAAGAGCGCTGCCTGCCAGTCGTGGGCATGCACGACGTCCGCCTGTATATCCGCGAGCCGCAGAGCTTCGACGATCCCCTTGCAAAAGAAAATGAAGCGATCCGCGTTATCTTCATAGTCGCGTTCACCGGTGCCATAGGGGGCGCGTCGATCGAAAAACTCCTCACGGCAGATCAAATATACTTGGAGGTTTTTCCGGGGAGAAAAAACCCGGACGTCGCCTGACATGAAGTCGTCTCCAAGCTCGAATTTCAGCCGAAGTTTGCGGACCGCTGCCGCTGCATCGTGATGCTCGAGCACCGCGCGATAGCCTGGAAGGAAAACAGAAACCTCATGCCCTTTCGCCGCGAGAGAATTGGCCAGCGCGCCCACGGCGTCCGCCAGCCCCCCCGTCTTAATATAAGGAAACATTTCACTCGCCGCGTGGACGATTTTCATCGCGCCAGCGTAGACCGGTGGGTTTCTTCAGGCCAACCACGAAAGCGCGACGCGCCCCTCGCGCGTTTCTTCTCATGACTCTTCGCGACCGCCTGCTGGCTCATCTACGAGACCAGAACTACAGTCCAGCCAACGAATTCGAACTCGCGCGACGTTTGGAGTTGGGGAAAAAAAACCGAGGACAGCTCGCCCACGAGGTCCGACTGATTCTGCGGAACGGGGAGTTCACACGTGGCGGCAACGGCCGGATTGCGCCCAGGACTGGATCCGGCGAGCCGAAAAAGCAGGCTCGGGCAATCTTTTCCCCCACCCGGCGCGGTTCAGCTCCCGCACCAGCGGCCGACCCCGCTCAGAACTCGGAGTCCACTCGCAGCCCCGCGCCAAAAAAAGGCCAGCCCGCGCCAGCAGGGAAGCCCCGAAAATCGAAGACCCCGGCGAGTTCGCACCCATCTCGGGGCGCTAAAGAGAAAAATGGGCCTACGGTTTCGTCTCCCGTTTCTCGTCCTCAAGAAGAGCCGTCACTCGGACGGGACGAATTCGTGGGAAAGATTCAATTTCGCCAAGGGGGTTCGGCTTTTGTAATCCCCGTCGACGCCAAACCCAGCGATGTACCCGTTCAGATCTTCCCGGAAGACACTGGCGTCGCGCTCCCGGGTGACCGTATCGTAGCCAAGATTTTCGTCGGCCGCCGCGGACGGCGCCCGGGGGAAAAAATCGGCAAAGTGGTCCGGGTGCTTGAGCGCGCGCGCGAGTCGATCGTCGGAAACCTTCGGAAGGGTCGTCGCGAATTCGTCGTTCAACCGGACGACCCGCGTTTCAGCTACGAAATTTCGGTTGGAGACCCCGCCCAAAGTGCGTTGCGCCCAACCCCTCAAGAAGGGGACAAAGTGGTCGTCCAACTCGACGAATGGACACAGCGCCAAGATGCCCTGCGAGGGACACTGGTTGCGCGCCTCGGCCGCACCCACGAGCCGCATGCAGAGCTGCTTGGCCTTTTTGAGAAATATGATCTCTCGCGCGAATTCCCCTCACAAGTTGAACGCGAGGCCGCGGCAATACCGGATCACGTGCAGCGCCGTGAGCTCGCCGGCCGGCTCGACTACCGGGAACGCGCAGTCTTCACGATCGATCCCGACGACGCCAAGGACTTCGACGATGCGCTCTCGTATGAAGTTCTCGACGGTGGCGCGGTCCGCGTTGGAATTCATATAGCAGATGTCTCGAGCTACGTCGCGCCTGGAACGGCGTTGGATCGTGAAGCTCAACGGCGGGGAAATTCCACCTATTTGGTCGGCGTCGTCATACCGATGCTGCCGGAAAAACTTTCGAACGGACTTTGTTCGCTGGTGGAAGGCCAGGATCGTCTCTGCAAGGCGGTATTTCTGACTTTCGGTCGGAATGCGAAGACCCCGGATGTCTCATTTTCGAATACGGTCATTCGCAGTCGGAAGCGGCTGACATACCGGCAAGCCTATGCGTTGCTATTCACGGACGACCTTTCGTTAATTCGCGCCCTGCCGCTGCCGGCACGGCATCAGACGGGCTCAACCGGTCGCGCGTTGGCTTCTCTCAGCGACTCCGAGCTGGTAGAATTGCAGCAATGGGTCCGGGCACTCTGGAAAATCGCCAGCCGCCTGAGGCGGGATCGAATGGCGCACGGAAGCCTCGATTTGGATATGCCCGAGACGAAGATTTTCGTCGACCCGGATGGATACGCGGATCGGCTCGAGAAAATCACGAACGATGAGAGCCACCAGCTCATCGAAGAGTTCATGCTCGCAGCGAACGAGGCAGTTGCGCGACTCACCCGCCTGCAGTCGTTGCCGTCCCTCTATCGCGTACATGACGAACCAGACGTCGAGAAGCTCGAGGAATACCGCGGGCTGCTCGCCACGTTTGGAATCGCCGTGGGGGACCTCACGGTGCGCGCTGAGCTCGTCAAATTACTGGTGACGCTCAGCACACACCCACAGGGCTATACACTTCGAACCCAGCTCCTCCGCAGTCTGAAGAAGGCGGCATATCGAGCGACGCCCGATGGACACTTTGGATTGCACAAGAAAGATTACACCCACTTCACCTCGCCCATTCGCCGCTATGCCGACCTCGTGGTTCACCGGGTCTTCGAGAGTTATATAATCAAGGGGGGCGGCGCACCGAGCCGCGGTGGTCGAAATGCGGGATACGATCTCCCGGGCATCGAACGGTTGGGCGAACACCTCAGTCTGACCGAGATCAACAGCGCCGAGGCTGAGCGGGAAAGTGTGAAAATAAAGCTGCTCGAATTTTTCGAACGAGAGCTGGTGAAGTCCGAGAAAACCCATTTCGCAGCGGTCGTTACCGACGTGCGCCCGAACGGATTTTTCATCGAGCTTATCGATTCACTCACCTTCGGATTCGTACCCGCGAACTTCCTCGATGGAGACGACTTTCGCTTGTCGAACGACGCGTCGAGTTTTGTCGGCCGGCGTACCCGAACGATATATACTATAAATAGCCGGCTCGACGTCGTCGTGGCAAAGGTGGACCGTTTCAAGCGATTGATCGATTTTCGACCGGCATAGTTCTCGACCCGCCACCAGCCCACGGGATTACTCATGTGGTCGAGGCTCCTGTTTTGCGTCCGCGCTCTTTTCGGTTTTCGTTGGCGAATGAAGAACTACGATTTTGCCTCGAAATTTCGCGAGCACTTCGAAGCGGCCGCAGCCCGGTACGCCGGCGGTGCACGGGGCGCGGAGAACTTTTTCAATGACGCCGAAAAGGCATTTCTGGCGGAGAACGGCCTCGCCCCCCAGCACCTCTATGACTACGCGGAGGATTTAAACAAACACGGCGAGCCCACGTTCGAGACCGCGCTCAGCATCGAGCTCATCCGGCGAGATTATTTTCGCAATATACAACAGAGAATTCCGTCCGGCGATGTACTAGACGAGAACAGCCTGCCCGCGAAAACCGCATCGATCGGAGGCGTGATGTGGCTGCCGCGAATCCTACCGAAGGCGCGAGCGAAATTACGCGGCGAGCTTCCGGCGTCATTGATGTATTGTTGCGGCGGCGACCGCGCGTTCTTCAAACAATATGATATTCAAGCCGGCGAATTCCTGCATCAAGTCTGGCACCACGACAACGATGCCGAACTGGTGGAATGGGTTCTGCGACAAGGAAGCAAATAGCATTGCCCTGCCGAACCGCGGTGAGGATGATCGCCGGACGAGCCCGGCATTTGCTATATAAACATATATCCCGGGGGCGCTGAGTGTAAATTCACCATGAGCAAGTTCACACTTGATATAAACGGACAATCTCGACCGGTCGAAGTCGCAGCGGAGACTCCGCTGCTCTGGGTCTTGCGCGACACTCTCGGAATGGTCGGAACCAAATTTGGCTGCGGCATCGGCCAGTGCGGGGCGTGTACCGTTCACGTGAATGGCGTTCCCACCCGAGCGTGCCTGACGCCCGTCTCCACCCTCGGTCGGAAGAAAGTCACGACCATCGAAGGGTTGTCCGCCGACGGCAGCCATCCTCTTCAAAAGGCCTGGTGCGAGCTCGACGTCGCGCAGTGCGGCTATTGCCAAGCGGGACAAATCATGACTGCCGCCGCCCTCCTGAAAGAAAACGCGACGCCGTCTGACGAGGAGATTAATGACGCGATGGCCGGCAATCTTTGTCGGTGCGCGACCTATTATCGGATTCGGCAGGGTATTCACCGCGCAGCGGAAATGGCGACTGCGGTGAAGGAGGGCGTGCAATGATCACATCACCAGACAAAGGGAAAGTCGCGGTCGACCGTCGGGATTTTCTAAAGCTCTCTGCTTTGGCGGGCGGTGGATTGCTGCTCGGCTTCTATCTTCGCAGCGCCGGCGCGTCGCTCGGTGCGGAAGAGGTTGGTAACGTCTCGAGCGGCACTTCCGGAAATTTCGCGCCCAACGCTTTCATTCGAATCACTCCGGATGGAGCGGTGACAATTATTTCGAAGCAGCCAGAAATCGGCCAGGGCATAAAAACGTCCCTCCCCATGATCATCGCGGAGGAGCTGGAGGTCGATTGGAACACGGTCACAATCGAACAGGCCGACCTCAACGCTATATATGGTTCTCAAGGCGCCGGCGGCAGCACCTCGACGCCAAATAATTACGAGAACTTCCACCGCGTCGGCGCCGCTGCGCGAACCATGCTCCTCCAGGCGGCCGCCCAGACCTGGAGTGTCGACGCCACGGATTGCTATGCCAAGAGTGGCGCGATTTACCTGCGGTCGGGGGACAAGAAACTCACCTACGGCCAGCTCGTCGCAGCCGCCGCGAAATTGCCCGTGCCAGATTTGAAGACGGTCGAGCTGAAAAAGCCGAAGGACTACCGGC
The DNA here is from genome assembly GCA_963800005.1 of uncultured Verrucomicrobiae bacterium. Classification (GTDB taxonomy): domain Bacteria; phylum Verrucomicrobiota; class Verrucomicrobiia; order Opitutales; family Opitutaceae; genus CAWCZH01. Next base: position 510,793 of record CAWCZH010000005.1, on the reverse strand, counting down.
TCCTCGGAACCCGCGTCACCGGAGTCGACAATCCCAAAGTGGTCACCGGCCAGCCCCTGTTCGGCATCGATACGCGGCTTCCGGGCATGCTCTACGCCGTATATGAAAAATGCCCAGCGTTCGGCGGTAAACCCACCGCGGCAAATCTCGACGCGATCAAGGCCCTGCCGGGTGTAAAGGACGCCTTTATAATTGCTGGAACAACCAATCTCACGGGACTCATGCCCGGAGTCGCGATCGTCGCAGATTCCACGTGGGCGGCTTTTAGTGCGCGGCGCCAGCTCAAGGTGACGTGGGACGAAGGCAAAGTGGCCACCGAGAGCTGGGACGGCTTTGCGGCCCGCGCCAAGCAGATCTCGACTGAGCCTGGCGCTGCGACACTGCGCAGCGACGGAGATGCAGCCAAAGCGTTGGCGGAAGCGCCCACTGTCGTCGAGGCCGCGTACACCTATCCGTTCATTTCACATACGAATCTCGAGCCTCAAAACTGCACGGCTCATTTCCAAAACGGCAGTCTGGAGATTTGGGCGCCGTCCCAAAATCCCGGAAGCGGACACGATCTCGTCTCCCGCACGCTCGGGATTCCCAAGGAAAAAATCCTTGTTCATATAACCCGGAGTGGCGGCGGCTTCGGCCGACGGCTGAGCAACGACTATATGGTCGAGGCGTCGGCCATCGCGCAAAAGGTGGACGCGCCCGTGAAGCTGACTTGGAACCGCGAGGACGACCTGCGTCACGACCACTACCGGGCCGGGGGATTTCACTTTCTCAAAGGCGGCGTCGACGCCAACGGGAAGGTCGTGGCGTGGAAAAATCACTTCGTTACGTTCGGAAACGTTTCTCCCGGCCGCGACGGGCAGCCGCAGCTCCAAGCGGGAAGCGGCGGAAGCTTGAGCGGTGACGAATTCCCTGGGCGATGGGTCCCGAATTTTCTCTCGGAGCAAACAATCCTCGAATGCGGCTGGCCGATGGGGCCATGGCGTGCACCAGGCAGCAACGTCTATGCCTGGGTTTTCCACAGCTTCATCGACGAACTGGCACATGCCGCGAAAAAAGATCCGCTCGAATTCCGGCTCGCGCTCCTGGGCGACAAAGACCTCATGCCGGCCGGAGGCGAGCGCGGGCAGCCCTATAATGTCGCGCGGATGCGTGGTGTCCTAAAGCTCGCAGGCGAAAAAGCCGGCTGGGGCAAAAAGCTTCCAAGCGGCCAAGGGCAAGGCATAGCATTTCATTTCAGCCACCGGGGATATTTCGCGGAAGTCGCGGAGGTGACTGTATCAAAAGAGGGCGCGCTTAAGGTCGATCGCGTCGTAGCGGCCTGCGACGTCGGCGCGCAGATCGTCAATCTGAGCGGCGCCGAAAATCAGGTGCAGGGCTCCATCGTGGATGCCATCGGCACACTGATCTTTCAGGAGCTGAACTTCGAGCGCGGCCGGGTCGTCCAAGCCAATCTCAACGATTATCCGATGATCCGGATGCCCGACGCCCCCGCGAAAATCGAGATGCACGTACTCAAGACGGACTACCCGACGACTGGTATGGGCGAACCCGCTTTCCCGCCCGTCGCTCCCGCGGTCTGCAACGCCATCTTCGCCGCCACCGGGAAGCGTGTCAGAACGCTGCCGCTTTCGCGGACGGATCTGCGCTGGTCCTGAGCGTCGCGAGTATATAGCGCGTCGCCGCCAGCGCCCGGGCGTCGTGTGCGCTATATGAAATCGCTATATACTTACCGACAAGTATATAGCGTGTCCAGGCGTGTGACCGCCTAGAGCAATTCGCCCTGCACGCCGGCCGTTGACGTCACACCGACAAAGCTGCCGTAACGCTCCAGCCAATCGTCGAGCTTCTCCCGGTAATAATTCCCGTCGTAGGGTGCCGCGGCGGCATCGAACAGGCCAACCGGCCGCGCCCGCTGCCAGTCACTCGTCCGCCCCTTCGACTTCGGCGTTATATAATATGAGATGCGATCGCCCATGCGCGGTCGTGGCGTGAGCTGCAAAGCGGCTTCCAGAGCCGCGCGCCGGGGCTTGCCCCCCTCGGCCACCCAGCGCTCATATCCGTCCGCGTTTTGACTGAGCGTCTCACTCTTGGCCAGTTCCTCCACGCCGAGACTGAGATTCGAGAGACGCTTTCTATATTCGTCGAGGAGCGCCAGCGGGCTCTCGGCAGATTCGCCGACCAGGAAATGGATCAACTGCCGGCTCAATTTGCGCAGATAGGGCTCGGTCGCGCGAGAACGCAGCGCACTGCCACGCAATGTAATCCGCGTCCCATCATATAGCGCGTAGTTCTTCGCTTTATAGCACCACATCGCCGGATACTTCCCGTCGAATTCGAGTTCGATCCCCGCCGGAAGAATCGGCGAAACCAGCGCAAGCAGCGTATCCGGCTCGTCGAAGTAGGCCTCGGAAGAAAGATATATACCATCCGTATCCGCCTCGAGGATCACCGCGCCGTGCCTCGTGAATTCGTCGATCAACGCCTGCAACAACTCGCGCCCGCGTCGAGTGACCTCGGCCGCCAGTTCGCCATCGCCGAAACGCGCGCCGGAGAAGCCGAGATAGCCATAAAACGAGTTGATGAGGATTTTGAAATTCGTCTGCCGCGCGTGCGCCTCGGCACGTTCCAGCTCGGTCGCCGCCGAGCGTGCGAGCTGCTTGAACTTCAGTCTATATAGCCGCAGCGATCGGAGCAGCGGGATAAAGATTCCCAATGTGTCATTCCGCGGATGCCGTCCGATCTGCAGAAGGAGGCTTGGATAAAGCGACGCTACGTCGAAATGCAGGACGTGACGGAAAACCCCCGACTGGAAGCTCTTGGTATATCCTCCCTCGAACGGCGCCACCTCCGGCGGCGTCGGGCACGCCTGGCGCGCATGATAATATTCCTCGAGAAACAGCAGGTCGATTTTCGAGGTCGCGCCGCGAAGCGCCGCATCCTGAAGCAAAATGGGAAATGTCCGCGTCTGCTCAAAATAAGTGGGCAACAGCTGATCGGCGATCCCGCGCAACTCGCGGACATTATCCTCCAAAAACGCGCGTATCCGATCCGGAGCCTCAACGCTGGCGCGAGCGATCTCGGCAGCGGTCAGGTAGGTCCGTTCTCCGTCGTCCTCTTCCGTAATACCGAAGTATATAGCAACATCCTCTAACGCATAGGATGTCATGTCGCGCGCCGTGATGTCGTGAAGTTGCGCCAGCAGGTACGTGTCCACTACCGCGCGCCCGGGAAGATCACAGCGCGGAAAATCAATCCAGCGTTCCGCCACCTTGAGACGCCCGCTTCGGAAAAGCGCCTTCTGCCCGAACCTTCCCCACAACGCCGGAACTTTCAGCATCCGGGAACGCTGCCTCAGATAATCCAGCTCGTATTTGAATATATTGTGTCCCTCCACGACGTCGGGATCGAGTTCCCGCAGGGTCGCCCCGAATTTCTCGAGTAGCATTTTCTCCCCAGCCACCCCGGGCTCCTCCAAGAACAAGGTGCGGAAATCCGAGCCAACGCGAACGGCGATCGCGAGTATCCGATCCTCCGGCCGCGACGCGTCGCTCAGGCCGTCTTCCCCCATCGCACTCGCGAGGCTGATCTGGCAACGGCGCAACTCGTGGTACGCGAGGTCGCGAAACAAGCGCTCCTTTTTCTGGAGCAAATATTGATGCTCCAACGGACGGATCACGTCCATCGGCACCGCGTCGCGGTGCGCTCTCAAAAATCGATCGAATGTCGCGAGGTCATTCGCATGGGCCAGAAACCCGAACGGCCCATCGCCGTGTAGTTCCTCGATGGATACACCCGGAGGAGCCGTCTCGAGCTTTCCGCCTAACCAGGCGAACGGCCGTAGCGAGGTTTGCTCCTCCACCCGGGAGTCATTCTCCCCGCGACGACAGGTCCAAACGACACCAGCGCTATCGACCCAAACCCCACAAAGCGCGCGCGCATCGGCCGCGCCGTTAGAATCGATTACTGAGGGTTCCATATACACACACCTACCACGCTCTCCCCTTCGCCGGTCCGGCCGAGGCCGCCTAGAACGGCTTGCTATATACCATCAGTACCGCGACGAACGCCAACAATATACAAAGGCTCAACCACAAGCCTGCGCGCTCGCGACGGCGGTAGGCGATCCCAGCGAGCGCGGAAATCCCCAGCCAGCAGAATATCTTCACGATCGGCCACCCACCGGAAAAGTTATATAGTCCCTGCCACAGCCTGAGCGCCGTGAGGATGACGAGGAGACTCGCCGCACCGCTCCACCCGAGTAACTTCTTCCGAGACTCCGGCGGTCCGGCGCTCGCGAAGAAAATCGTACCGACCAGCCCGATCGCCGAGAAAACGTGCAGTATGTGAAGCGCGGTATTCTCGGCTGGACTCATTAAAAATATAAGTGACACCCCGCCTGTGCCGTGCGCCCAAAGGCTCAGGACCTTTTTAAGTCAAGGTGGGCGCCTCCGCCGCAGCGTTTGCTTTCCGATTTACGGCCTAGCAGCTTCCGCGACGGTTTTGGCTCCCGTAATAATTTCAAGGCAAAGAGCAGTTATTGAAAGCACCTCGAACACTGCAGGGTGTCGGCCGCAACCCTAGAGCACCCGCGCCTCTCGTCAAATCCGAACGCCCACTTTTGTTTCGCGTAAGTCCCGAAGGATCCAGGTCCCCTACTCCGCGCCGAGTATACTCTCGTCCAAATGTTGGATGATCAACTCCTGCACAGTCGCGAGGAATAGATAACACATGAAGGCCTTGCGCAGCGACTCGGGCAATTGGTCGAGCTCGATGTCGCCGGTCTCCAGCGTCTCATCTCCTAGTGGCTTGAGCGCGGTTTCGCGCAAGTGCAGTCGGACAGCGGCACAGGCGCGCACGATCGATTCCGCATTGGCCTCGTCGAACGCCACAACGCCTTCGGAGAAGAACTCGTCGTCGAACAGGCCCAGCATGGCGCGGACATCATCGTTCTGGGAATCGAGCAACTCCGTGGCCCAGGCTTCGCGAAACTCGGGATCGAGATCGGTCATCCCCAGCGGAGCCGCCAGCCGTTGCCGCAGGCCATCGGCAAGTTCGCGCACAACGTCCAACAGCGGTGCGACCACCGGTAAACTGAGCTTCACCTCAATGCGCTTCATCCGGCTCGAGTGTCGCTGTGAGGTGCCACTGCTGCAGCGTAAATACGTAAGCCTCGGCTTTTTCCCGGAGTCCGCTCCACACAATCGATCGCCCCTGTTCGTGAACCTCGAGCATATGCCGCCGCGCTCGCGTTTCATCGAAGGCCAGGACCTTTTTGAAAACGAGCACCACATACGACATCAGGTTCACGGGATCGTTAAGCACGACCACGCGCCAGAGGCCCTGGAGCTGAAGCGCCGTGACGGTCTCGGGAGACGGCGAAGGGTTGGTTTTGGTAGAGCTGGAACTCATGGATTCAACCCGCGCGACGTCTTCCCTCAGCAATGGCTGCCACAATCTGATCAGACGCCTGCGCTAGTAAAATCTTGGTTACTTCTTTTTGGGCGCGCCACTTCATTTCGACAATCCCTTCTTTTAGTCCGCGTCCGCCGATGGTCAGCCGCAACGGGATGCCAATTAAATCGGCATCCTTGAATTTCACCCCCGGCCGTTCGACGCGATCGTCAATGAGGACGTCAGCCCCGGCATTCTCGGCGGCGACGCCCAGACTGCGCGCGAGCTCAATCGCTTCGGGCAATTGCGGGTCCAGCACACAGATCAGGAGATGGAACGGCGCCGCGTTCCACGGCCATAATATACCGTCACCGTCGTGACACTGCTCGATCACCGCCTGCAGGGTTCGGCTGATTCCGATTCCGTAGCAACCCATCACCATCAAATGGTTCTGCTTTTGGTCGTCGGTATAGGTCGCGCTATATTTCTCCGAGTACTTCGTTCCGAGCTTGAATATATGTCCAACCTCGATGCCTCGTTTGACCTGGAGCGGCTCGCCCGTGCGCGGATCGGGTTCACCCGGGCGCACGCGACGGAAATCTCCAAAACGGGTGATCGCCAAGTCTCGCGCTATATTAACATTGCGCAGGTGCCAGCCGTCGCGATTCGCGCCGGTCACTCCGTTCCCGATGAGCCGGATCGCGGCATCCGCAAAAATCCCGGCCAGACCCGGCGGATTGGCAATCGTGTCCTTCACGGCTCCCAAGCTGCCCGGATGCGCGCCCATCACCGGCAATATCTCGTCGGGGGTCGCGGCACGCGCGGGCCCGAGGCCGAGCGCGCCTAATTTCGCCTCCTCCAAATCGTCGCAGCCTCGCAGCAATATCAAAAACACTTTTCCGCCCGCTGTATATACCAGCGTCTTGAACTGCGTCTCGGCCGGCACCCCATAGGGCGGCGCTTCGAGCGCGGCAATGGTGACCACACCCGGCGTCGCGAACGACTCCAAGGGCGCAATGGGCGCGGCATCCACGAGGTTTGCCGGGACGAGCGCGCTGGTCGCCTTTTCCCGGTTCGCCGCATAACCACTCGCTTCGTTATATATTATATCATCGTCGCCGATTTCGGCGGGAACCATGAACTCGTGCGAAAAACTGCCGCCCATCACCCCGGTGTCCGCCTCGACAGAAATCGAGATGACGCCCGCGCGTCGGAAAAACCGCTCATAGGCCGCCTTCATGGCCATATAACTCTTCGTCGCGCCTTCGTCGGTCGCGTCGAACGAGTACGCGTCCATCATTACGAATTCGCGGGCGCGCATCAACCCGAAGCGCGGGCGGATCTCGTTCCGAAATTTCGTCGCGATCTGGAAAAAGTTTTTCGGGAGATCGCGGTAGCTGGTGATCTCGGCTTTCACGAGTGGCGTGATCACCTCCTCGTGCGTTGGCCCGAGCACGAACTCCGGCTCGCGGGGAGCACGCTTGCCTTCCCCGGCGCCATCGGCCCGAAACATGATTTCCCGCGCCGCGGCCCAGCGCGGCCCCTGCTCCCACAACTCCGCCGGATGCACGTGAGGCATCCAGAGCTCGATCGCTCCCGCCGCCTCCATCTCTTCGCGGCAGATTTGCGTGAGCTTCTGCATCACCCGCAAGCCCAGCGGCAGAAAAGTATATAGGCCGCCTCCGAGCTTTCGCACCAGCCCCGCGCGGATCAGGAGCTTGTGCGAGGGAATTTCCGCATCAGCCGGACTCTCCTTGAGTGTCGGGATAAAATACTCGGACCAAAATTTCATGGACCGGCCAACCAATCAGCCCCAACCAGACGGCGCAAATTTATTTGCGGGCGGGGAAATCATTTGGGTTAATTATCGCTTATGCCCACCCGTCGCGATCGCCAGCCCTGGCCGATGAAGTGGATCGTCCTCGTGATCGTCGTCGCGATCGTTGTATATACGGCGCTGACGCTGCGGTACCGCAAACCCGGCCCGATGTTTGAACCGTATGCGGATATCAAGGATCGCGCGAATACACTGCGCCTGCTTTCGGGCGGATATCAACGAATCACGCTCGATGCGCGCCGGCCCTCTGACCCCACGACCACCTTGATCGCCGCGCCTGTCAGCCCAGCCGCGGGAGGACTGCCCGACGGACTCAAGGCAACACTGGTCGACCTGCCGTCGCTGCCGCTCGATATTCAATCCGTGGTTGCCGCGCCGAATATCACCGTCGGCGAGGAATATACTATCCGGTTCACCTGCACGCTGCCCGATGATCGGGAGCAGCTCGCCAGCGCGCAGCTCTATCTACGAGGCAGCGAGATTATATTTCTCCCGAATTTCGAACGTCTCTCCGGCGGCTTGCTCACTCGCTCACGTGAAAACACGGTCAGCCTCACGGTCCCCGCGGGCGCACTGAAGCCTGGGCTCCATCGAGCCTTGCTCGTCGCCGAACACGGCTCGAAGTCGTGGTCTCTCCAAGTGCATTGACGCGCGGCCTGTATTGAATGAGAAAAACCGCCTGATGCTGCCGACGAGTTCTCCTGCCAGTCTGCCCCCCGCTATAAGCTCCCAGCCCGCGACGTCGAACAGCATCAAGCCGACGGATCTCCGCGGCATCCTGCAATATGTTCCACGTTTCCAAGGGCAGATCTTTGTAGTCGCGCTCGACGGATTTATCGTCGCGGACGAAAATTTTTCGAACCTGGTTGTTGATATAGCGGTGCTGCGAAGCCTAGGTATCAAAATCGTCCTGGTTCACGGCATTGGCCACCAGCTGCAGGAACTCTCGGTCGCGCGTAATATACCGATCACGAATGTCGATGGCAGCGGCGTCACGGATGCAGCCACGCTCGACCTCGCGATCCGCGCCTCCTCCCGGGTTTCACATCTGATCCTCGAGGGCCTCACGCAAAACTCGCTGAAGTGTGCGATCACGAATTCCATCCGCGCCGTGCCGACCGGCATACTCAAGGGCGTCGACCAGCAGCACACCGGCAAGGTCGAGCGCATTGACAAAGACTTTCTGGCGGAGCTGATCCAACTGCAGGTGGTCCCGGTCGTGTCACCGGTCGCATTTGGTCCCGATGGAAAGTCCCTGCGGGTCAACTCGGACTTGCTCGCCGCCGAGCTCGCCGAGGTGCTGAAGGCGACCAAGATCATATATCTCACACCGCAGCCCGGCTTGGAAATCGATGGCGAAGTCCGGCGCGAAATCTCGGTGGCCGCGATCGAAAAGCTCCTGAAAGAGACACCCGAGCGTCTCGCCGAGGCGAGCCGCAGCAAGGCCGTGCACGCGGTCAAAGCGATCCAAGCCGGAACGCCCCGTGTGCACGTCGTCGACGGACGCGTGTTCGATGGCCTGCTCAATGAAATCTTTTCCAACGAGGGCGTGGGCTCGCTCGTCTATGGCAACGACTACCAGCAGATCCGGCGGGCGACGAAACGCGACGTGCGCCGTATATACAATCTAACGCGGGGCGCCGTAAAGCGCGAGGAACTGCTGAACCGCACGCAGCAATCGATCGAGAAAAACATCGACCAGTTCTTCGTCTATGAAATCGACGAGAACATCATCGCCTGCGTCACACTCTACTTCTATCCCGACATGCCACACGTGGCCGAGATCGGATCGCTATATGTATTACCGTTCTATCATAACAGCGGCATCGGGAAAAAAATGGTGGATTACGCCTGCCTGATGGCGAAGGACAAGGCGGCCACCACCGTGCTCGCCCTATCCACCCAAAGCTTCGGCTTTTTCACGAACGTCTGCGGATTCGCCGAGACGACCAAGGAAGCATTGCCCGAGGCCCGGCTGAAGCTATATGAAGAAAGTGGCCGCAACGCAAAGGTGCTCGTGAAGCAACTCCTCTGAGGGCGCGGCTCGCCGGCGCTCTCTATATATCGTCTACGGTTTCAGTTCGACGACCACCTGCACTTCGGTCGTCGAGCCACGCGGCAGCCCATTCACCGCCACCGCTGCCCGGGCGTGTTTTCCGGCGTCGCCAAAAATTTTCAGGAAAAGGTCGCTCGCTCCGTTGATGACCGCCGGACTGTCGGTGAAATTGTCTACAGCGTTCACGAAGCCGCTCACAAAAACGATGCGCGTCACCTGGTCGAGCGAACCGACCGCGGCCTTTATATTCGCGAGCGTGTTGAGCGCGCAGATCTCGGCTGATTTCTTGGCCGTTTCCACTGTCTGCTCTTTTCCGACCTGGCCGGAGTGAGTCATTTTCCCGTTCACGAAACAGATCGTGCCGGCGCAATAGAGCAGGTTTCCCGTCCGAACTGTGGGGACGTAACTTCCCGCGGCGGCGGGAGGATCGGGCAGCGTGATGCCGAGTTCGGTCAGTTTGTTTTCGATGGTCATGCGGCCACAAGCTCGGGCATTCAGCGATCAACGCCAAGTTTTTCTTCGAACACTGTGCCGCCGCGATGCAGCAATCCTCGTCGGACGCGCGCTCCGCGATTGCGTCGGCTGGCGTGACGGCCGATGAAGCAGCGATGGATTTCGGTGCGTGGCAGCAGCTCTCTCCCGAACGCGCAGCGAAGGAGCTCTGCGAGCGCGTCCAACAACGCCTGGCGCCCGGCCAGCCGACCGCCGTTCTCTCTGCTCTCCTTTCGGAAGAAGCACAGCGCGCCGCGTTCGAGGCATCGCGCAAAGGTCAACCGCTCAGTGGCGTGCCGTATTTCACCAAGGATCTTTTCGACACGGCTGAGTGGCCCACGCGCGCAGGCTCAACGTTTCTGCCGAGCATTCGGCCTTCACAGCAGGATGGAAATTTCACCCGCTGTATGGCTGCGTCAGGAGCCGTTCTCACCGGGAAAACGAACCTCCACGAGTTCGCGTATGGATTGACCGGAGAAAATCCGCACTTCGGGAACTGCCTGCATCCGCGTTTTCTGAATCGAACCACCGGCGGGTCGAGCAGCGGATCCGCAGCGGCCGTGGCAGCCGGCATCGTGCCGTTCGCGACCGGGACGGATACCGGAGGCTCCATTCGCGTGCCCGCTGCCTATTGCGGGATTTTCGGCTACCGGGGAAAACCGCGGCACCCGTGGATCACCGACGCCTTTCCCCTCTCGCCGAGCTTCGACACTGCCGGCTGGTTCACGGCCACCGCGCGAGATATGCGCGACGCGGCTCGCGTGCTGCTCCCGAGCGGGTTGAACGGCACTGAGCCGCGTATCCGTTTTCTGAATACATCGGTCTGTGATCCAGACGTGGCCGCGGCGTGCCGGACGTTTTCGCAGATCCTCGGCCCGCCGCTTGAAACGTCGGTGGCGGCCGCGCTCGCGGAACAATTCTCGGACGCCTCCGAGATATATAGTATCATCTCGGCAGATGAAGCCTGGCAGGTGCACCGGAATTGGGCGGACCGCTTCCGCGAGCAATATGATCCCGTTGTCTGGCAGCGGCTCGACCGCGGCCGCGCGCTCACTGAGGAGCAGCGGAGTCCCGCTGCAGCGGGGAGAATCCGAGTGAACGCGTCGTGGCAGTCGCTGTTCGAAGGCGCGGATATATTGTTGATGCCGGCGACGCCCTTCGCCGCGGTGACGGCCGCTGAAAACACTGTCGAAAGCCGCCAACGAATCCTCCGTCTCACCGCGCCGGCGAGCATCGGCGGATGGCCGGTGCTGACAATCCCCATCCCGCTCGGACATGGCCTTACGAGCGGCTTGCAGGTCATCCTGCGCGAAGAACGCGCTGATTGGGTTTTAGCGGTTCTAGATCGCTGGGCTGATGAGGTTCCGGACGTTCCCGCTGAGGATTAGCTCGGAGGCGTTCGCCTGCCGCGCCTCGGCAACGAACCGCGCCAGGTCCGGTTCCGGCTGCTCGCGTGGATATATATTCAGCGGGTAATCGGACCCAAACAGGATGCGTTCGTCCGGGACGACCTCGCGGAATTTCGCCCAGATACCGACATCATATAGCAGCGGAGACGCTGCGGTGTCGTAGTATATATTGCCCAACTCGCGCGCCTCCGGATGCAGCAGCGGCAGCCGTCCACCCCAGTGCGCGAGGATGAAATTCACGTTCGGAAACGCACGGGCGAGCTCCAGAAAGTCGCGCAGCGGCGTCTCAACGCGCCCCGGATAATTTCCGCTCTCCGGGTCGGTGACGTGAAGATTGACGGGCAACCGCAGTTCGGCGGCGAGTTCCAACGCCGCGAGAAACCCGGCGTCCCTGCACGAGAACCCCTGTGCATGCGGAGACAGCTCGCCGAGCCCCGAGAATCCAGCATCGCGACAACGATATATCTCTGCGCGCGTCGCCTCGAGCCCCGCGCTCGGGTGAAACGTCGCGAAAGCCGCGAAGCGGTCACGGTGCTCTCCTAGGCATTCCGCGAAAAACCGATTCTGCAGCCGCGCCGTCGCGGGGTGTTCCCAATACCACCCGAGCAGGACGGCCCGATCGACGCCGCCCGCGTCCATATCGCATAGCAGCGTTTGCACAGACGGGAAGGATTGCACGCGGGTGCCGTTGCGCCGCACCCGCAAGGATAAGGCGGCCCATTGATTTTCATCCGCCGTGCGAGCCCACCCGGCGGGGTCTGCGTTCACCTCCGGCGGATAAAGATGCACGTGGGCATCAATCGTGCTCATAGGCAAAGTCATCGGTGCCGGGGGACTTTAGTTCGGAATGCACAGACGGCGCTGACAACACCGAAAAAATTCCGAATAACGAGGCCCGATTTCGCTCCAATCCACCCCATGCTCAATCGTCTCTTTAAACTCGACCAGCATCATACCACCGTCGGCCGTGAACTTCAGGCCGGGCTGACGACGTTCACCGCGATGGCCTATATACTCGCGGTGAACCCGTTGATTCTGCGCGACGCGGGTATGCCGCAAGCCGCACTTGTAACGGTAACCGCACTCACGGCGGCGATGAGCACGCTGCTGATGGCATTCATGACCAATTTTCCGCTCGCACTCGCGCCGGGTATGGGAATCAACGCCTACTTTACCTATAGCGTCGTCCTCGGTGCCGGCGTTCCGTGGCAATCCGCACTCGGGCTCGTTCTCGCGAACGGCGTGGTGTTTCTCCTGCTGTCGCTGACCGGCGTCCGCGAGAAAATCGTCAACGCGATCCCCTACTCCCTCAAGATTGCGATCACTTGCGGCGTCGGTCTTTTCATCGCCTTCATCGGGCTGAAAAATGCTGGCCTCGTGGTGGCGAGCAAGGCCACGTTTGTCACCGCCGGGGACTTCGGCTCCCCGGCGGTCGCTCTCGCATTTTTTGGAATTATATTAACTGCCGTGCTCGTCGCCCGTCGCGTGCCGGGAGCTATCGTGATCTCAATCCTGCTCGTGACTGTGGCAGGTTTGTTTATATCTGACGGAAAGGGTGGCCGCGTCACCGCGATGCCCACGCAGCTTTTCTCGGCGCCGAGTTCACCCGCTCCGGTGATGGGAAAACTCGATCTCGACTTCCTATTTCATCATTTCGCGAAGGCGCTGCCGATCATGTTGACGCTGCTGATCGTCGATATGTTCGACAATATAGGAACGCTGATCGGCGTGACCAAGCGCGCCGGGCTGCTGCGTCCCGATGGCACCCTGCCGAAAGCCGGCCGGGCACTCGTCAGCGATTCGATCGCGGCCATCCTCAGCGCGCTCCTCGGCACCTCGACAGTCGTGAGCTATATAGAGTCCGCCTCCGGCGTTGAGGCCGGCGGCCGCACCGGGCTCACCGCGGTCAGCACCGCTATATGCTTCCTGCTCGCGCTGTTCCTGACGCCACTTATATTAATAATTCCGAGTGCCGCGACCGCGCCGGCGCTCGTGGTCGTCGGGGTTTTCATGTTCCAGACCGTGGCTGAAATCAAATTGGACAATTTCGTGGAGACGATGCCTGCGGTCATCACGCTGCTATGTATTCCGCTCACATTCAGCATTGCGGAAGGACTGGGCCTCGGGGTGATTGCGCTGGCGGTGCTTGCGCTCGCCACCGGCCGCACCCGCAGCGTGCCCGCGTTCACGTACGCGCTCGCTGTCCTTTTCTTCCTTCATATATTTCACGGCCTGTTCATATAACGGCCGCCGTCGCTTCAGCCGCCGACGAGATCCGCGGCGAGGCGGTTCGCCTTTTCGACAAGAACCGGCAGGTCGACCGTGACGAGCCGGCCCTGGTCGACGATGCGCTTCCCGTTTACAAAGCTATAGTCGACGCGATCTGTCTGGCAAAGCACGAGCGCGCCGACGAGGTCATGCTGGGCGCCGGCGTATGCGGCCCGAGTTATATTAATCGCTATAAAGTCCGCGGACATCCCCGGGGCGAGGCTGCCAATATCATCACGGCCGAGCACGCGCGCGCCACCCCGCGTCGCGAGCTCCAGCGCCCCGCGGGCTGACATCGCGTTCGCATCGAGATCGTTCACTCGAGCGAGCAGGCAAGCCTGCCGCGCCTCGTGCAGAAGATTCGTCGCGTCATTTGACGCCGCCCCATCCACGCCGAGACCGACCGGCACGCCGGCACAAACCATTTTCCTGATCGGCGCGATGCCGCTGGCCAGCCGCAGATTGCTGCACGGACAGTGCGCGACGCCGGTGCCAGTGCGGGCAAACTTGGCAATGGAGTCGTCCGTCAGGTGGACGCAATGCGCGTGCCACACATCAGCGCCGAGCCAGCCAACCGACTCCGCGTAGTCGCCCGGCGTCAGCCCGAACTTTGCGAGGCTATATGAAACGTCCGCCTGGTTCTCCGCCAGATGCGTATGTAGTCGCACCCCACGATGCGCCCGGGCGAGCGCCGCAGACTCTCGCATCAAATCGCGGGACACAGAAAACGGCGAACACGGCGCGAGCGCGACGCGCGTCATCGCATGGCGGGAATCGTCGTGATAGGCCGTGATCAGTCGCTGGCTGTCGTCTAGAATTTTGCGTTCCGTCTCGACCAGCGAATCCGGTGGCAGCCCGCCTTGGCTCTCTCCCACGCTCATGCTGCCCCGGCAGGCGTGGAATCGCATTCCAATTTCCCGCAGCGCCTCGATTTCCTGGTCCACGCTGCAATCGTTCGGAAATATATATAGATGGTCGCTCGACGTGGTGCACCCCGACAGCAGCAGCTCAGCCGCCGCGAGTTGCGCGCTGATATATATCGCTCCGCCCGTCAGCCGCGACCAGATCGGATATAATGTTCGCAGCCAGGCGAAGAGATCGCAATTCTGCGCCGCGGGAATCGCCCGCGTGAGGCTCTGGAAGAAGTGATGATGCGTGTTGACCAGGCCGGGCAATATAATGTGACCAGCGGCGTCGAATATCTCGTCGGCAGTCTCTGGCATTTCCCCGCGCTCGCCCACCGCGACGATCACGCCGTCGCGTATATACATCGCGCCGCGGCGGATTTCGCGCCGGGTCACGTCCATCGTGACGATCACGTGGGCATTCGTGACCAGCAGGGTGCTCATGCGACCAGCTTTCCGGCCTGAGCCTCGAAAAGTCGAGCGAAGCCCGCGCTCACGCGGCGAGCGGCGAAGATGACTCCGAGGTTGAGCGCGCCGCGGGCCACGCGAGATTCAGTATCAACGCCGTCAACCCGCCAGCGGAGATTCCGGACTCAAGGAGTGAACGCATGAAATCTGGCAACCCGGCGACAAGCGTCGGTTGGCTCGGCAATCCAAGCCCGACGGCGAGCGCGAGCGCGACGATGATTCCCTCGCGTTGACCGATCCCAGCCACGATGAGCAGACGAATACCGGCGACCGCCACCAAGCCGAACATCATCAAAGCCAGCCCACCAAGAACAGCTGCTGGCATGACGGTCACCCAGCGGCCCACCACCGGAAAAAGCCCGAGCAGAGCGAGAATCGCCGTCATATAATAACCGACGCGCCGGCTCGCGACACCGGTGATCTGGATGACGCCGTTATTCTGCGCATACGTCGCGCTCGGAAACCCGCCGAACAGCGCGGCGACGGTGCTAGTGATTCCATCGGCGAGGACACCGCCCGAGAGTCGGCGCCAGTGTGCCGGCCCGGTCGTCGGCAGGCCCGAAAGTTGTGACGTCGCCGTGATATCACCCATCGCCTCGAGCAGCGACACGAGATATATGAAGGCAAATGGCGCGACGAACTTCGGGCTGGCGGCAAAGCCGTGCGGGAGCAGTCGGGGAATTGTGATCCACGCTCCCTCGCTTGGTGCGGGCGTATGCAGCGCTCCAAGACTCGCGCAGAGCGCGCAGCCTGTGACCACGGCGCACGCGGCGCCCGCGATTCGTGCCCAAGCGAATCCGCTCGCTTGGGCGATAACAATGACCCCGGCGACCACGCCACCCACGAGCAGGCCGAGCCACGCCGGCGCGCCTGTATATACCGGAAACGAAAGGTTAAAAAACGCCGTGGGGATAAGCGAGGCGCCGATCAGAAGCACCACGATGCCAGAAACGAGCGGCGGAAAAACGCGACGGAGCTTGCCGAGAAATGGCGCGAGGACGACCAGCAGCGGCGCCGTGATACAGGAAAGTCCGAGCATCAAAGCGAGTCCGCCGGCTTGTCCCGCAGCCGTGAGCGGCTGCAGGAAGGCGAAGCTCGTCCCCGACACACTCAACAGCCCCGAGCCCACCCAACCCCTCTGCCGGCATTGCAACCAGGTCCCGAACGCAGACGCGAGCAGCGCGATGCTCACGAGATACGCCGTGTCCGCCTGCGAAAATTTCAGAATACCCGCGAGAATGAGTGGCGGCGTAATCGTGCCGACGACCATCGCCGATACGTGTTGGGCACCGACGAGCAATGCCGTGCCAAACGGCAACCGATCCTCCAGTCCGTACACGACGACCGGCGGTGGCGGCACGGACGTGGGCGGTGAGGAGATTTCCATATATAGAATTGTATATAGCGCCGGAACTGTTGGCGGTGCTTCTTTCGCTGGACCGAAGCGCCGGCGTCAGCTCACTTCAGCAAAGCGGATGCCACCTGCCGCTGACGGCGCACGTTGCCCGCCATCCGTGGCACGTGATTTCAAATCGGCTCAAAGAGCGGCAGCTGTTCCATTTGGGGAACGGTGACCAGCCCGCGGTCGGTGATTCGAATCTCCGGAATAACGGACAATGGGATTAGGTTGAAGCCCATGTACGGCAGCACGCATCCGGCATCAGCCCACGCCTGCTTGAGCACCGAGGTTTCTTTCGCCACCTGTGGAGCACGACGATCGGACAGCAGCCCGGCGATCGGAAGCGCGACCCGGGCGACTACGCGGCCGTCCGCCACCACACAGACGCCGCCCTTCATCTGCTTGATCGCCGTAAGCGCCAGCTGCATGTCCGGCTCGTTCGTACCGGCAATAATTATATTATGTGCATCATGCCCGACCGAGCTGCCGACCGCACCGGTTCGCAAACCAAAATCCTTCAACAATCCGTGCGCCACGCCACCCGTTTTTCCATGGCGTTCCACGACGGTGACGAAACACAGTCCGAATTTCGCAAATGCTTCGCCCCAATTCGTCACGCCCTCTCGGCCGCTGAGTTCGACCGAGTCCCGGAATAATATAATTCCCGGCAACGCGGTGCGAATCACATTCGCCTTCACGGGGCGATTCGGAAACTCGGGAACGAGCTTCACGCGCGCAGGAACTTTGACCGTACGGTACGCCGCTGCGGGATAACGATAGCGCTTCGTCAGCGCGCGATCGAGCACCTGAGTGATGCGGCGGTTCTCGACAACGAGTTCGCCACCATACCACGTGTTCTGGACCTCCAGCGCGTCGTTTAATAAAACTATATCCGCGCGACGCGACGGCCCGAGACCTCCGAATTCCCCGTCCATCGAGTAACGCGTCGCGGGATGGAGCGAACCCATGCTCCAGGCCGTTACGGGGGAAATGCCAGCGCGAACGGCTTCGCGCGTGACCCAGTCCAGGCCGAAAAGGAAAAGGTCGTCCGCATCGCGGTCATCCGTGCAGACGCAGACGCGCTTCGGGTTGGCGCCCAATTCGGTGATCGCCTTGATCGCCTGTGGGAGCGAATGCCAAGGCGTCTTTGGGATTACCGCCGCGCAAAAAAACCCACACACCCGCTTCCAGGAAGTCGTTCGAAATCTCGCGATCAATCGCCTCGTGCGTATCGGAAATACCGCTTGCCGCTCCAGCCGTCACAAACTCACGTCCGTATATATGACCGGAAATCGGTCGGCCGCGCCGGATCGCCTCGGCGAGAATCGCATGGCTTCTCGGATCACCCTCCGCGACCTGGACGAAGTCCATTTTTTCACCCAACGCGACCGCCTCCGGCCAGCGGTCGAAAATCTTCCCGATTTTTCGCGCAGTCAGATCGCCTCCCGCCGTCTCGAATTTCGGGGATGTCGCGGGAATCGTGCTCGGCACGGTGAGATATATAGAGAGCGGGGCCTTTCGCGCGTCCGCCAGCATCCACTCGATCCCGGCCACATCGCAGACATTTCCGATCTCGTGGCTGTCGCAAAAAATCGTGGTCGTCCCGTTGAGGAGCGCGGCTTCCGCGTACGCACAGGCCGTCATCATGCTGCTCTCTATATGAAGATGCGGATCGACCAGCCCCGGCGCGACGATCCCGCCCCGCGCATCATACCGGAGAGTTTCGCTTGAACTCCGCTTCCTTGGGAATGTGCCCGCTGGCTTGGTCGCCGCGATGCGTCCACCGCGAATCCAGATCTCGCGATCCGGGTGGATGCGTTCTGTATAGGTCGAGAGCACTCGGGCGCCAGTGATTACGAGGTCAGGGGCGAGGCGGCCCATCGCGACGGCGGCCAGGTCGCGGGTCATCGTTTGCAACGGTGCCACGGAAAAGCGATTGAGCATGAAAGACACAAGCAACCGCCGGACCAGCCCACAAGCCCGCGGTACGCCGCGTCACTTCGCGAGCACGCGCGAAATCGCGTGTCGAAGCGGCTGCGCGCCCCCGAGCGGCTCAGGTGTCGGGTATCCAAAAAATAACTACGTGGAGTGCCGGGGCATTTGCCGATGCGCCAGCGAAGTATAAAGCGTTCTGCGCGGCGCGCCGGGGGTCAACCCGCCGGAGGCGATTCATATATCCGCGCGAGCTCGAGCAGCAAAGACTCGAGCTTCCTATAATATTCCGCTTCCGGCGTTTTCGCCTTTGTCTCGCGCAAAGCTTCCAGAGCCACTTCCAGGTCATCGCGCCGGGCCCGCTGCGCCGGCGAAAGTTGCAGGTCGCCCGCGCTGCGCACGAGGTGGAACTGGCGCGCTCTTGCTCCATCGAGCGCCGCGCCATCCTTCGCCCGCTTGGTGGCGCGCGTGCCGCGGAACCATTCCGCCGGAGTGCCCAGGCCGTCGCCGTTGTCGTCGATCAAGGCGTGCTCAGTGGCGAGCCGTCCCTCCGCTGTATAAAACTCGGCCACGCGTGACGCCGCGAACAGGAACGCCTCAAGCAGCGAGGTCTGGCCATCCTGGTCCAAATCACTTTTCGGGTCCGTGAGAGCCGCTGCGAAAAACTGACCAAATCGTGTATAATTCGTTTCGTTGCCACTGCGCGTGGCCGTGACGATCACGCGGCCCGGCGCTGAGATTTTCCCGAGGAACGGCGCGCTGGCCGACGCCGTATTAATGAAAGCAAGCGGCCGGTGAAACGGCTTCAGCCAGGCGGCGAGCTCGTTCGCAGAGAGGTCTGGCCCGCGCAGATTGAACTTCGCCTCCTGGCCGTCAAAGGAACCGTGACCGATGAGCACGAGCCATAACTCCCGCGTCCCGTCTTTCGGCTCCGCGGCCAGCAATTGCTGGAGCCGATCGTGATCGTTCGCGCCGGCAGCGGCCGCGTCGTCGCCCACGACGCCCACGCTCGCCCGCGCCACGCGTGCCGCCTCCTGCCAGGCTTTCAACTCCGCGTGAAAGGTCGCCTCATATTCCGGCGTCCCGCCAGCACCCAGCACGAGGAGAACGCGCGCCGCCGAGTCGGCGGCTGCATCCGGAGCCGAAGCCGCCCTCGAATCCAACCGCATCGCAAAGTATATAGCGCAATAGAGAACTGCCGCCGTCATAAATCCACGGACGCCGAGGGGCCGGGTGGGCACGCCGCTGAGGCGGCCGCTCGCGTCGACCATGGGTCGCCGGTGATCGGGTGCCGGGCCGCAGGTCGCTCTACACTCGGCTTTCTTCATTCCAGCTATATATTCCCGATCCGTCATGCGAGCCCCTTCCAGCGGCGAAGTCCCCATTCGGCGGCCAGACAGCCGACCGCGAGCAGCAATATCCATGGCGTGTGCCAGATCGGATTCAGCCACGTCTCCATGACCGGAGCCTTTTTCTGCGGCAGAGTTTTCGCAAATGCGGAAAGCTCGCTCGCCTTGACGATTTGGCCACCCGTCTGCCGGGCGATCGCCTCAAGCAGCGCCACATTCGGCTTCAACGAGCGAAACTCCTCCGCCGCCAAGTCCGCGCTCCAACCCGCCTCCGCCCGACCCACTTCGGCTCCCGCCGCGTTTGTCACGACTGCAGCGGCTTGATATCCCCCGCTCTGCCGCGGCACGAACGTGGCTTCATATAGGCCGGCCTCGTGCGCTGAAGCCTCCGCGCGGAGATGGATCGGTTTCGAGGGCGCATCCGCCGCACCGAACTCCACCGGGGAAATTTCCAGATTCACCGTCGCATCATCGAGGGCTTGGAACTTGGCATCGCGCGCACGCACCTGAAGGTTGACCGCTCCATTGGCATCACCGACCTGCGGCTCGACCGTGAATTCCACTCGGTTGGGCACGTCTGCAACGAGCCAGCGCATCAGTTGGCGCCACGCCTTTTCCATGTCGGTGCGAGCTGCGGCGTCCTTCATTCCCCAGCGCCAGACATCGCCGACCATCAGCGCCGCGCTGCGCCCGCGGCCGAAACGTTGGATCGCCAACGCAGGAATTTCGGTGCCGTGCTCGTCGTTGACGGTGGCGACGACACTCGCACCGGGCTTCAGAGCGCGGACGCGATTTACAACTTGGAAACCGGGCATTCCTTCGAGCCGGCTGCGCTCATCATTCTCGTTGTCGCGAAGCCGGGCCCAAGCCTGCAGCCAGCCTTCCCGCGAGAGGTTGAAGTGCATCGGGCCGGTGGCCGCGGTTTCGGTTGGACGATCTAAATATACAGGGAGCAGATCGCCGATGGGCGTACGCGCGTAGTTCCCCTCTTGGAACGATTCCATGCCTCCGAGCATCAGGAAGCCACCGCCTCGCTCGCCGACAAATTTCTGCAGCAACTGCGCCTCCTCGGGTGCGAAGAATTCGCTTTCAAGATCGTCGACCACAACGGCGTTGAAACTATATAGCTCTTCCGGCGTGCGCGGAAAACCCGCGCGCAACTCCAGCTCGTCCTTCGTATTGAGGCGGATCATCACCGGTTGATCATAGCGTTGCACGTCCTCGGCCGATTGATTTCCAAATCCGCGGAAGAGCGGATTGCTGGTCTCCCCGGCATGGCCGCGAAATTCGAACTTCGGCTCCCGCTTCGCGACACGGATCAGGCCGACCAATTGCAACTGGTCATCCGCAGCGACTGCGCGATTGAGGAACTTGAATTCCCAGTTGGGACGTCCGGCGACATATAGTATCCTATATGGTCCCTGTCCGCGGTCGACGACGAAGACGCGGTCGTTGTTCGCAAGCGTGGCCTCCTCCTGGCCCGCACCAGCCACGGGCGCGACGGATGGCGCGACCGTTACTTGATAAAAGGACAAGCCCTTGTGCGCCGGCTTGAGCTGAAATCTAAAGGCGAGCGTGTCCTCATCGCGCTCCGCCGGGAGCGTTTGCTCGGCGACGACATGCTTCGACGAGTCGAGCACTCGGGCCACCACGGACTCGCCTTTGAACCCGGTGGCAAGTACATTGGCCTGAACGGCGACTGGCGCGTCCTCAAAAGCACTTGAGTTTACATCGACTCGCTGCAGACCGAGGTCGCGCGCGCCGGCACCACCGATGACGACCGGATATATAGGCGGGAGCCCGGCGAGCGAGGGTAGCGCGCCGTTCGCGTCCGTGGCGTTTCCATCAGTGAAGAGAAGTATACCCGCCAAGGGGCGACCTTGGAAACGTTCCTGCAAAGTGCGCAGCGACGACATCAACGCTGTGCCACGGCCGTCGAACGCAAGCTCGTGAAAATCCGTCGACGATTCCAATCGCGATTGAAATATATAGCGTCGAACGTCGAACGACGCGGCCAGTGTATCCAAAAAACCACTACGCGCAGGGTCGAGGAGCGCCTTCAGTTCCGCGCCGCGCGGCTGGCTCGCGCCGCGATCCCGGATCTGCATGCTCTGGCTGTTGTCCGCCAGGACCGCGAACAGGTTCGCGCCGGGCCGCGCTCGTGAGGACACCCATTGTGGATCGAGGAGACACCACGCAAGCGCGAGAATCGCGACGGATTTCAACGCGAGGGCCAGCCAACGCAGCGCGCCCACACCACGCGCGGCACGATAGCTCCAGAGGAGTATCATCGCCGCCACCACGCATAATATAGCGGCGGGCACCAGCCACCCCGCCCCCGCGAACGTCAGTTCCGCCAATACCATGAACTATTTATCCTTTCCCAATTCCTCGTAATACCGCCGCACCGAGTCCGCGTAACGATTGGGCACGGGATCGCGATCGATGGGCACGAGCGAGTCTGAAGAGTCCCGTCGCGCCAGCTCCTCGCCGATGCGGCTCTGAACCTCGGCGAGCGGCTGTATAATCTGTGTGCGCACAACCGCCCAATCCGGCTTCTGATGATCGCGTGTATAGTTTTGGCGCAAGCGCCGCGCCCGTTCGCGGGCGTTCGCCACCGCATCGCGCCAAGCCGGCTGATCCACGAGTTGCTCGATGTCGCGCAGCCGATCGGTCCATGCTCCGAAATCGTCGCCCGTCAAGGGTCCGCCGCCCCAGCCCGCGAGTGCGTCCGGGCCAGCATATATACTTCCGGGGCCGTTTGCATTCAGGTCTAGATCGTTCGCGATTCCGGCCCGACGATCTCCCGTGCGGTTTGCGTCTCTCGGATTAGAATCATTCGCGAGACCCGAAGCACGCGCTCCGTCCGAGCCGGCGGATCCATCCGCCTGCTGCGACCTATTCGCCCCTTGGTTTCCTGCTTGCCCCGGACTGCCATCGCTCGGAGTGGTTGAGTTTCCCTGCGCTTGGGAATCGGACGCGACTTTTTGCGAGTCGGTTTGCGGAGCCGACGGATCTCCCTGCGCGGCGGTGCGACCGGACTTGGTCGCGGCATTTTTCTCGTCCGCTTTCCCACCACTTCCGGGGTTGCTGCCATCATTCATTTCCTTCTTCAGCTGATTCGTCACGGAATCGAGTTCGGATTGAGCGAGCTTGAGAGCCGCTATATCATCCCCGAGCACGGTCTCCGCCGCGCGCTCGACACCGCGTTTGAATTCGTTCACGCCAGCGCTCGCATGCGTCAACGCCTGCCCGGCCTGTGATTGATAACCGAGCCGGAGCATTTGGGAGGCGAGGTCGAGTGTTTTTCCCTTCGACTCGTCCTTCGTCGATTCCTCGAGGTGATCATTCAAGTCACGCGTCAACATTCCCTGCTCGAGGAGCTGCTCGCGAAAATCCTTCACAGTCTTCGTGTCGTCCTGCGTCAGCTGACGCACGGTATCATATAGCTGTCGCGCGAGGAGGGGCTCGGAATTCTCGGCTTGCTCGGAGAGCTGAGTCGCGCGATCGACGAGATCGCCCAGCCGTTTGCGTTGCTGCTCGAGCTGATCGCGATCAGGCGCGCCCGCGGGAGCGTCGCTTAAGGATTTGTGCGAAGTGTCGTACTTCGCTGCGAGTTTCCGAGAAAGATCCTCCTGCGCGCCAGCCAGATCCCGGGCGTCGGAACGCATCTGCCGAAGATCCTCGGAAAACTCGCTGGAATTTTGTTTCCGAACTTCATCTCGCATCTGTTGCAGCTGGCGTTGAGCTCGCGTGCCGGACGCCAGCGCCTGAGCTACGGAACCCTGTCCGGCCGCGTCCGCGGCGTGCTGAAGGTCCTGTCGCGTCTGGTCGAGTTCCGATTGCTGCTGGGCACTGGTCTGGCTTTCAGGTCGTTGCATCCGTTGTTGCACTTCGTCCATGTCGGCCAGCATCTGCCGCTGTTCCTCCTCGAGCCGCTTCAACTGCTTTCGCACCTCCTCACGCTCGGGCTCCGTCTGAGCGGCCTGCAGCGCAGTCTGCATCTCCTTCAAACGATCATTAACGTCTTGCTGGCGCCGAGCGAGTTCTTGCAGGCGGCTGAGCACTTGATTTTGCTCACGTCTCTCCGGGCTCTGCGGCGCGCGTGCCTGGGTCTGCGTTTCGTAACGATTTTCTGCGACGGCGAGATCGAGCTGATCAATCTGGCGTTGATTTCCGCCTTGGCCTCCCTGCCGTCCATTTCGATTCCGACGACCTACTTCTGTCTCGCGCGCCTGAAGTGTCAGGAGTGCTTGATACGCGCCCTGCTCCGCCGCGAGCGCCGCAGGTAGCTGAGCGGGGCCGCTTTCAGCGACGATCAATTTATTCACCGCGTCCTCCATCTTTTTGGTCGCGCCCTGCCACAAGGCTTGGGCTCGCGGACTCGTGGCTTCGGCCTGAGTGCTCTGCGCCTGCGTCAACGCCTGCTGCTGGGATTCGCGCACGACAGCAGCGTCCTTTGCGTAGGGCTCACCCGTTTTCTCCTTCTGTAGTTTCCACGTCGCACTGATTATCTGCTTCTCCAACTCGGTCAGCTTCTGCGCCTGCTGGCCGGCTCCGCCACCGGCTGGATCCTGATCGTCCGAGCCCATCGATTGGCTCTCGCGGAAGATCTCATCGAACGGCCTAACTTCGCCGAAGTATAAATCTGTACTCGTGCGGCGGACCTTGCCGTCCGGCCCGAAATCGTCAGCCCACGCGAACCACGAGACCAGATCGTCTGGTTTAACGTTGAGATCCTCTAGACGCAGAGTGGACGCAAACGCCCGCTTTTCCCGTCCGGGAATTTCGGCGCCGAGAGTTATATACTGTGTGGGCTGTCCCGCGACTGTATATCCCAGCCCATATGAAGTCGTCCCGAAATCGTCGATCACGGTGCCGGAAAAAGCGACCTCCTCAATCGGCGACGGCCGCAAGTCGCCCCGCGGAGCAATCAGCTTTATCTCCGGCGGAAGATTGGGCAAAACTTGAATTACAAAGGGAGCCGACGCGCGACTCGGCCGATTGTCCGTGTCCACCAATTTAAGGTCGTAAGTCTCGCTATGTGCGAACGGGAGGACGGGCAATCGCGCCGTCGCCTTCTTATCAGAAGCCACCTCCAACGGAATTTCCGTATGCGCCGCGTCGTGCGCCACTAAGGTTGCCTTTGCGACTGGCTTGTTCAGCTGCAACGTAAGCGATACTTTCGTGCCTTCCACCGCACTGACGCGATGTGTGTCCTCGATCCGCTTGGGTCCAAGCTTCGTATAACTCGGGAATATGAGATCAGCGTCAGCCCGCTCGAGACGCGGATGCTCGAACACCTTCACGGAAAAGTTCGCTGTGCGCGTCGCACCATATTCGAGGTGATAAGCAAAGTCCTTTGTGACCTCCGGGATGCTTCCCCCGAACACCGGATCTGCTAGGCTCTTCACCAACGTGATCCGACGCGCCGGCGCGTCGCCTTCGTTGACGACCAGATCGACTCCCGGGGGCAATTCACCCCCGAAGCGCCCGAGAACGACGAACGACTCACCGCGTTCGACCGCGGCGTCGCCTGGAGTGACGGTAACCGCTGAGGACCAAGTCCAATGGCCCGCTCCTCCGCCGCGCACGTGGGACCGTCCCTCCCATAATATAAAGGCGAAAACCGCCAGCGCTATATACTGGAACCCCATCGCCCCACGCACCCGCTCCGGAGGCGCATAGAGCCGCCAGCGCTGCGTCTTTTGCGCGTGCGCCACGGCGTCCGCGAGAACACGTTCTGACAAATACCCCGAAACCGGGACCGGCGCCTCAAGCAGCCCTACAGCGGTCACGAGGAGACCCCGCAGGTCCGGATATTTTTCCTCAATCTCACGCGCCACAGTCTGCGATGACGGGATGTGCGAAGCGTTTCGGAAATATAATATAATCGACGCCGTAACAGCGAGAGCCGTAACGAGTGGATACTCCGCGAGGGATGACCATCCCGTCAGCCGTTGCAGCAATAGCAGCGCCCCGCCGAGGATCGCCGCGGCGAGCCAGCAGATGGTCAGCTGTCGGGCGAGCCGCAGCTTTTGGATCCGGCGGGTGACGCTCAAGAGCGCGTTCCGAAGAAATTCAGTCATGGTGATGCTCCTCCCGTTGCGGCCTGCGCCCTTGAGGTCCAGCCGGCGACGAGAGATTCGCCAAGGAGAACCACGAGCGCTCCGACTATAAACCAACGCCAAAGTTTTTGTTCGCTCTCGGCGGCGACGCTCGCGACCGGGGGGCCGGAAGGGCGGACCTCGGCGCCAGCGGGTTTCGCGCCGGCCAGAGGCACTCCCAACCGCTCAAGTTCTTCGGATGCGAGCGGCGTTGTGCGACTTTCCGCCGGGTCGAGATTCACCACGAAATTCTGCATCGTCGATCCCGAGGTTACCCTATATATACCGGGCTGGGCCGTCGCACTATATTTCGATGTTCCCGCTGGCACCGTGACGTTGGACCCGCCCGGCAATGTTATTGTCGCCGCCGCTTCGACTCCGACCGGAAGCGGCAGATCGTCTCCCACAAAAAGTTGGGATCGCGGGACCGTGATGGCGCTGCTACTTTCGAGCATCGCATATAGCCACGGCACAAACTTCGACGAGACACCGAGCTGGCTGTCCGCCGGGTTCCAGCCCGACGTTAATATATACCAGCGGCCCTTCCCCGATGGGACTTCGAGCAGGGCGGGATCGCCTTGGTCAAACTTGGCGAGCACGCGAGCACCGGGAAGAGCCGCCGCCGAAATGCGTCGGTAATTCCAGAAATGGATTTTCGTAAAGTCACTATATCGAGGATCCGCAAAAACCGCGAAGAGGGGATGCTGAAAATCGATCTCGGCCAGCATTGCGTAGTTGGCCGGGTGAGCCTCCTGCACCGATAACTCCGAAGCTCCGAACGCCGGGCCGAATTGAGCCAGCGCGCTCGCCGTTTTGGGCGCCAACAGAACGGTTGCCCCGGCCGCGACTCGCTCTTGCAGGAGACGGAGTGATTGCGCGGGGAGCGCCTCGGTGACCACGAAAAATCCCTCAATTCCCGACGCGAGCGCCGGAGTGTTCGCGGGCGGCTGGTTCGCGATCGCCACCGCGAGCCGTGGCGTTTCGCCGAGCGCACGCCGCAGGAAGAAAAGCGGCTGATGTGAATCCTCGACGCTCTCACTTCCTATATAGTTTATACTGACCCGCTGCTGCACAGGAGGAATGGCAAAAAGTATATTGTCGAAATCCTCATCGTCTCCTTTGAGCGCGATCGCTTGGGAGCCCTGCGCTCCGGAAGCCGGCAAACTGAGGATGCGCGTCCCGCCGGGAGGCACATAGGTCTCGATCGGAGTGCCGACGAACGGACCGCCGGGTGCTCTCACCCACCCTACCGTGAACTGTTCGCGCGTGGAATCCGCCGCATTCGAGACGCGAACGCGCACAGCCATCGAAGCAGCGTCATCGGCGTCGTTGGCTTCAAGCAGTTGCAACCCGGCATTCGTCTCGTGCGGCTTCGCCAGGTTCACGAGCCGCACGGCAGCACCCTTCGGCCACTCGTAGCCTTGGAGCGCCTGCAAATTGCTCCCCGCCTGCAAATCGGAGATTACTATAACTTGGCGCCGCGTCGCGGTCGGACTCGCTGCCTCGGCGAGCGCGTCCGCAGCGGTCACGAGGGCCGAGCCGAGGTTCGTTCCCTCCCACGTCGGAGCCAGTGTATGCAGGCGACTCGTCGCCACCGCCACGCGCGATTCGCGAGGGGTGGCGTTCCACTCAGCCGTGGAGAGAATCGTTCGCGTCGCCCGCCCGAACGAAAGCAGGCTCAGCTCGTCCGCGGGGCCGGCGTTTCTGATGGCCTCCTCCGCCGCTCGCATCGCGTCAGACCAAAGGCCGGCTCGCCGCATGCTGGCACTCGTATCAACGAGGACGGCGATACGAGTCGAATCTCCACCGGAAGCCGGGGCGGCGAGTTCGCGCAGGAACGGCCGGGAAAAAGCCAGCGCGAGAAGAATGAGCGCGAGGCAACGCAGCATCAGCAGCAAGAAATTCTCCAGACGGCTTCGCTCTTTTTGGTGCCGCGGAGTCGCTCGGAGAAAAAGAAGCGAACTGAATCGCATCCGCTCGCGGGTCGTCCGCCGCATCAGGTGGAACCACACCGGCGCCGCGACGGCGAGGCCGGCCAGCAGGAAAAGTGGGGCGAGAAAACTCATGATCCAGCCGGCGTTTTCGCGCGGCGCAGGCTGCGGCGGTTCCGCTGGCGGACGAAATCCGTGAGCTCCAGCTCCAAGGGCTGATCGGTGAGGACCAAGCGATACGACGCACCTAGATTTTGGCAGGACGCCTGAATCGCAGCATTATGTTCTCCGAGCCGCGCTATATACTCCGACCGGATGGCGGCAGGATCGACGAAAATTTCCCGATCGTTTTCGGAGTCCCGGAACAGCGTCGCTTGCGAAAAGCTCAGGTTCTTCTCCGCTGGATCGAGCACCTGAATCACGGCGAGCTCGTGCCCTGCTGCCGTCAATGCGCCCGCGCGCGCCTCGAAGTTATCCAGCGGTGCCAAAAAATCCGAGAGGAACACAACCAGCCCGCGTTTTTTCAGCAGCTGGGCGAGTCGCTCAAGCGGCGCAAAAAGGTCGGTCGCCGCGCCACCCGCAGGAGCCTCAAGGGCCTGCATCAGCCGGCGCAAGTGGTCGACGCGATGCCGCGCCGGCATATATTCGCGCACGCGCTCGTCGAACGTCAGCAAGCCGACAGCGTCACCCTGTCGGTGTAGGAAATAGGCGAGCGTCGCTGCCAGCGTTGCGGCGTATCCACTTTTTGAATACGCGCCGGAGCCGAAGTTCATTGAGCGGCTTTGATCAACGACGAAGTGACATCGCACATTCGTCTCGTCTTCGAACTTCTTCAGATAATAGCGATCGCTCCGGGCCAGCGCGCGCCAGTCCAAAAAACGGAGGTCATCGCCGGGAGCATATTGGCGATATTCCGTGAACTCGACCGAGAACCCCTGTGCCGGGCTGCGATGCCGACCACTCCAGTCGCCCTCGACGACAGCGCGGGCGCGCAGTTCCAAGTTGCGCAGCGCCATGAGAGCGGCCGCCGGAATGAGCCCCGAAGACTCGATTGCAGTTGTAGCAACAGCGGCCATCAAGCGGGCACGGGTGCCTTACAGGACGCGAGAAGCCGCCGAATGACTTCTTCAGTGCTGATACCCTCCGCTTCAGCGCGGTAGTTCAGGAGCAGCCGATGCCGAAGCACCGGTGCGGCCAGAGCGCGAATATCCTCTATATTAACGAAACTGCGCCCTTGCCAGAGGGCCCGGGCTTTCGCGCCGAGAATCAGAAACTGGGCCGCGCGTGTGCCCGCGCCCCAACTCAGCCAGTCATTGACGAAGCTCGGGACACCCGCGGTGCGCGGCCGAGACGACGCGGTCAGCTGAACTGCGTAGCGCACCATCTCTTCCGCCACGGGAACGGTGCGGACCAGCGCATGAAACTGCAGGACGTCGTCACTCGTGAACAGCGGCTCGATTCGCGCCGGCGCGCCGGCCGTTGTCTGAGTGACCACGCGCACCTCGTCGTCTTCCGGCAGATAGTCCATCACCACGTTGAACATGAAACGATCCAGCTGCGCCTCGGGCAGCGGATAGGTCCCTTCCATCTCAATGGGATTTTGCGTCGCGAGAACGAAGAACGGCTCGGGCAGCGGGTGCCGGAACCCGGCGGCAGTCACCTGGTGCTCCTGCATTGCCTCGAGCAGCGCCGCCTGGGTTTTCGGCGGCGTGCGGTTGATCTCATCGGCCAATATCATATTGGCGAAAACCGGGCCATGGACGAACTGAAGCGATCGACCATCGGCGCCCTGCTGTAGAATTTCTGTCCCCGTAATATCCGCCGGCATCAGATCCGGGGTAAACTGGATGCGCTGGAACTTGAGATGAAAAATTTGCGCGATCGATTTCACCAGCAGCGTCTTCGCCAAGCCTGGCGCCCCGGTGATCAGACAGTGACCGCCCGCGAGCAGCGCCAGCAGGATCTGCTCTATAATCGCGTCTTGGCCAACGATGACCTTGCCGAGCTCCGTCGCGATTTGAGCGCGTCCGGCGAGCAATCGCTCGATCGAGGCGCGCTCAGATTCTGTGGTCGGCGCGAGGGTGGCAGGAGTCTCGGTATTCATCAATGGGTCATCAGGTAAACGATCAGGTTTATTCCAAGCGGATAGGCGATCTTCTCGGAGAATGTATGAAAGTACGCGTCATCCTCGCCCTCGCGTTCCCAGCCATCGGGGATGTCGCTATTATGAATTGCGAGAACCATTATATGATTCTGGTCATCGTTCCACGCGCGCACGTGCATATTCTCGGAGCCCTCGCCGCGGAACGCCGTGATTGATGAATGCGGATCGGCGGGGTTGAAGCTGCGATTCCAGAACTGGAGCGTGGGCACCTGGAGGTCGCTCATTTTTCCCCGTATATTAAACACGGAATGAAATATAGGGTGGTCCAGCCCGAGCTCCGTCCAGGATCGGCCAGGCAGCACCTGCTTCATTTGAGCCTCAAATCCCTCCCACTCGCGCGTGCTCCAGAAATCGGCGACGACCAGAACGCCTCCGTTGAGCAGATATTTTCGCAGCGCCTCGATCTCCGGCTCGTGCAAATGTATATATCCCGTGTGCTCCATCATGATGAGCGGGAAATCCGGCAACTGCGGATCCGTCAGCTTCAGCACGCGCCCGTCGGGATCCGCAGGGATCGACGTCATCTGTTGCAGCCGATAGGAGAAGTTTAGATCCGCGTCGGGGAAATCCACCCACCAACCGAGCCTCCAGCCGGATCGGCGCTGGCCCTCGCCGAATCCAAACCCGCCGCCCGGGCTCGATTTGAACACGATCCGCGCATAGGTGAACACGTCCTTTTCGAAACCCGGCCGATTCGACCACACCGGCGTGCCGGTGCTGTGGGACGCTGCCTCGCGCGCCGTGTGGACCTGATCTTCATCCAACAGATCCCCACCCTCGAGCCGGACAATCGTCGACGTCTCAAAACCGCGCGGGTCCTGCGCAAGCGCCCGTGGAGCGCACTGTATCACCGCGAGCAATCCTATATAAAAGTATATAGCCCGACCGGTCATGGGGAATCGATGGACCGGCGGTCTGGAAAAAAACCAACGTTCATCTTGGTGTGAGTGGAGCTGCGGGTGGCTCGAGTTCCAGCAAAAGTTTCAGGGCGGCTCGATTCCGCGGCGCATCCTCGAGTGCGACGAGCACCTGCCGCCGCGCCTCATCATTTCCACCGGTTTGATGAAGCAGGTTCGCGAGCTCGAAATGTATTTCGGACGGGTTCGGCGGATCGAGACGCAACAGCGTGCGGTCAGCCGCGATCGCAGCCGGAACATCGCCCGCTCCCGCAGCACCCCGCGCGAGAAAACGCCATGGCGCCGGCAGCAGCGGATTCACCGCCAGAAAACGATCGGCATTTTTCTGCACCGTCGGCCAATCCTTCGAATCCGCCGCGACGTTCATCAGCCGAAGGTAGGCATCCGTCGCAGTGTCGTCGGCTGCGGCAAATTTCTCCAGTGTGGCGCGCTCCCCCGCCGTGTCGCCCAGTTCCCGCTGCGTCGCCGCGAACATCCGCAACGGGCTGTCATCCCCACTCGGCTCCGTATAACTCGCGAGCAGAACCGACAGCGGCTCCTGCGCCTCGCGCCATTTTTTTTCCCGCGTCAAGGAGCGCGACCGCCCGAGCAACGCCCAGTAATTTTTCGGATGCGCTGCCGCCCAGCGGTCGAGCGCTTCATCGCCGCCAGGCTGTAGCGCTTCCGGTGGCGGTTCATCGAACTCCAGCCCAGGGGCGAGCTGGTTCGCGCGGTTGTGCGCAAACGTAGTAAACTCTTTTTCGAGCACCGGCATCGGCGCGATCTCCCGCTCGAGCGCCACGTTGATATCGTTTCCCGCGCGCAGCTGCTGCAGCACACCGCGCAGTTTCTCCACACCGTTTCGAGACACGAGAAACTCCACGATCAAGGATGCTTCATAATAAGCGAACTGGAGGTGCAAGCCGGACTTCGGTGCGAGGAACGCCGCACTCATATGACTCAGCGGAGTCAGCTCCTTGCCCAATAGCATGGTCCTATATGTAGGCGTCAGATGCTGCCCCCACGAAGGATCCGCCTGCTCCTCTTCATATACCGATATTCCCTCGCTCAACCAGCGGGGCATTTTGTTTTCCGTGAGCTGCAACGTCACCACGTGGCAAAATTCGTGCCAGAGTACGGCCTCCCAGTTTGCCGCGTGTCCATTGGTCGAAGGTCCGTTCGCCGTCACCACGCGCCCGAAGCACACGCCGAGAAAGCCATTCACGTCCGGCATGCCGAATGTGCGAACCGCGAAATCCTTCGGGTCAGCAAAAATTTCAACGTACGTCGGCCGCGCCAGCTCGACTCCATATTTCGCCGTGAGCTTGGCCTTCGCCCGGGCGAGCAGGTCCAGCGCGCGTTGCCCGTATATAGCGGCCTGCGGAGCACTCAGGCGCAGCACGAAATCGTCATTCGAGAGCGTGGCATATTTCTCCATCGTTTCGTGCAACGTCGAAAGGTTGAACGCCTCCACGTCGTAGCCATCGCTCTCGTGCACTGCTTCCGCGAGTTTCCATCCCTCCGTCTCGTCGCCCAATCGCAGGAGGTCACTCGCCAGCTCGTCCTTGGCCGGCAAGTAGTCCGGCGCAAACGCCAACGCCGACCGTTGCGCCGCCGCCGCCGGAGCGAATCTATATTTCTGCGCGAGCTTTTTTCCGATCAGATAATCCACCCGCGGGTTCGACGCCCACGTGGCCAGAGCGTGTTCACGTGCTTCCTGCTCACCTAAGGCATCCGCATGGAGATGCGCCAGCACCGCGCGCAGCGCCCAGGCGTCCGGGCTCGTCGGATTCACTTTCAAGACTTCGTCGAGCACCTTGCCCGCATCATCATAACTCTCCTCATCGATGCGCTGCTCGGCCATGAGTAGCAGCGTCGGGACATGATGTGGGTTTCTTTTCAGTGCCGCTTCAACCGCGTCCATCATGGGCTTCCGATCGCCCTCCGCCAACGAGCGCGCCAAACCATAATTCAAGTCGGCATCCTCCGGAACGACTTTCAAACCATCCCCAAAGGCTTTCGCCGCCAGCGCGTAATCATGCTTCTCGAGCGCGAGATCGCCGCGGGCCAGAAAGACTTGCACATCGCTCGGCGCCAACTTCGCCGCGACTCCATATACTTTGTCGAGGACCTCCTTGGGATCCGCGCCCAGCACGAGGGCCGCCCGGCCGAAAACGACGAGGTCCGGCGCCGAGCGATGCGCCCAAGGACGCCCTGCATATAGCCGGCGAATCTCCTCGATTTGTTGCGCGGCCTCCCCCGTCTTGCCATTCGCAAGCGCGACCTGGCGCGCAAGCCAATGCAGGGGTAGGCTTTCTCGATTGCGAGCCAGCGCCACCGCGACCGCCGCCTGGGCCTCGGTGTTGTGCCCCGTAGCCAGCAAGGATTTAATCAGCAGCGCCTGCATATCCTCATCGCCCGGCGAATCAGACATGGCCGCGCGAATCCGCGAGATCACGCCGGCATAGTTCCCACGCTCGTAATCCGTCGCCGCGTCGCCCCAGACCGAGGCTGCGAACGCCGGCACCGACACGCTATATATAGCCAGAACGAGCCAGAGAAGTTTTTGACGCCAGCATGGCGCGGCGGAGGAGAGTGAGCGAAACCGGTCGAGCTTCATTCAGGAAAAATCATGGAGACACGCGGGCCCGGCGCAACGGACCCTACCGCACAAGGTAAAGACGCGGCTCCGCGTCAAGCGTTGTGCCCACGTTCGCGGGAATTTCATCGGCCCACCCCGCGGCCTCGAAGAAATTTCCCGCGCTCTCTATTCGCGCGGGACCGCCGCCGCTTCGACTCCCGCCCGCACGATGAGCAGCGTCGCCTCGGTATTGTGTCGCACTTTATCAATCGTGCTCCCGAGGAAAACATCTCCGAGCAGCTTGTGGCCGTGCGAGGTCATCGCGATCAAATCACACCCGCGCAGGCGGGCGGTCTTCACGATTTCAGTCGGCGGATTTCCCAGCGCGAGCTCGATCGAAACGACAGCACCGCCCGCACGGAACTTGCCCGCAATGGCGTCGAGGTAAGAACGGTCCGTCTTCATCTCGGAGGACTCAGCCAGCTTCAGCTGATCGAAATTGCGCGCGGCCCAACCGTCCGCGACATGCACCAACAGAAGCTCCGAGCCCAGCGCCGCCACGAGACGCGCAATATGAGGAACGAGCGTTTGATCCGCCGGCCCGTTCTCCAAGGCCACCAGAATTTTTTTATACATCGCTAGGGCGCTGGAGGCCGGGTGACGCCGATGCTGTCGAGCACGAGCTTCGCGTTGAGAACTATAATGAGCGCGGTTGTCGCCCACGCGAGGATTTTCACCCAGCCGGCGTTCGCGAACTCGCCCATCTTTTTCCGATCGCCGGTGAATTTTACGAGAGGATATACCGCGAACGGCAACTGCACGCAGAGCACCACTTGGCTGAACACCAGCAATCGCGCCGTACCGCTCTCTCCATATAGCTTCGTTACGATCACCGCCGGAACGATCGCGAGCGCCCGCGTCAGAACGCGGCGCAGCCACGGCCGCATCCGTATATTAAGAAAACCCTCCATCACAATCTGCCCGGCCAACGTTCCCGTCAGAGTCGAATTCTGTCCGGACGCCAGCAACGCGATGGCGAACAGGATACTCGCGACGCCCACGCCCAGCATCGGCGACAAAAGTTGATAGGCATCCTGGATTTCCGCCACATCATGTCGCCCATGCGTATGAAACGTCGCCGCCGCGACGACCAAAATCGCGCCATTGATAAACAGCGCAAACGTCAGCGCGACGGTGGAATCGATCGTAGCGAACTTGATCGCCTCGCGCTTGCCCGAGGCATGCTGCGCATACTTGCGCGTCTGCACGATCGACGAATGCAGATATAGATTATGCGGCATCACCGTCGCACCAAGGATGCTGATCGCGACATATAGCATTGCGGGATCGCGGACGATCGCGAGCGAAGGCACGAGCCCGGCGAGGATCGCGTGTCCATCGGGCCGAGCGAAAAACGTTTCGAGCCCGAAGCACAGCCCGATGCTGAGGACCAACACGACCACGAGCGTTTCGAGCCAGCGAAAGCCGCGATGGGCCAGCCACAACACGACGAGCACATCGAGAGCCGTCAGGCACACGCCCCACAGCAGAGGAATTTTAAACAATAGGTTCAGCGCAATGGCCGTCCCGATCACCTCCGCAAGGTCGCAGGCGGCGATCGCGATTTCACAGAGTCCCCAAAGAACCACCGCAACACCCTTGGGATAGTGATCCCGACAAGCTTGCGCGAGGTCGCGACCGGTGACGATCCCCAGTTTCGCGCTCAACGATTGCAGCAGGATCGCGATGAAGTTCGAGAGCAGGATGACGCACAGGAGTGTATATCCGAACTGTGAGCCGCCCTGCAGGTCGGTGGCCCAATTTCCGGGATCCATATATCCCACCGCCACGAGATAACCCGGCCCGGAGAATGCCAGGAGTTTCCGCCAAAAGCCCGCGCCGGCCGGAATCGCGATCGTCCGATGCGACTCCTCCAGACTCGGACTGGCCGCGGATTGCCGCCAGCCCGACGCGGCCGGCTCGGCTGAGGTGGGCTCGGACATGCCCTCAGCAAGCGGGGACATTTTGACTAGTCAAAATGTTTCTTTCGTTGCATCAAACACAGGACGCCCTCCCATTGCCAAATGGCTTCCAGCACGGTTGAAAATTACCTGAAGCACATCCTGTTGCTTGGGGAGGCACAGGCCGACGGTCTTGTGCCCATGGGCCACCTGGCCACGGCGCTTGCGGTGGTCCCGGGAACGGTCACGACGATGGTCAAGGCCCTGGCGTCCGCTGGGCTGGTGAGACATCGCCCGCGCCATGGCGTCCGCTTGACCGAGACCGGCCGGCGGGCGGCGCTCGACGTTCTCCGCAAGCACCGGCTGCTTGAGACGTTTCTCGTCAATGTATTAAAAATGGATTGGGCCGATGTGCCGGCCGAGGCTGACCGCCTCGAGCACGCGATCTCTGATGTCGTCCTCGACCGGCTCGATTCCCTGTTGGGCTTTCCGACGACGGATCCGCACGGCGATCCGATCCCAAGCCGGGCGGGCCGGATCGATTCCGAAGTATATTCCACACTCGCAACCTGCGCCACCGCCGGCCGGTTTCGCGTTCGCCGCGTGGTAGATCAGAGCACCGCATTTCTGAATTTCGCCGAGCGCCGCCGCCTGCTCCCAGGCGCCAACGTTCGGATCGTGCGTCGCGATCTCACGTCGGGAATCGTGGTCATCAAGCGGGCCCACGGCCGGCCTCTCGCGCTTAGCTTGCTCGCGGCGGCCAACTTCCACGTTGAACCCATTCACGCCGAGAAACCACGTCGCGCGTAAGTTCCGCCTTGCTGCCGCTGCGACCCGACACCCACTCTGGCAGGAATGTCCCTGACTTTCGCGCGAATCGTCTTCGGCGTGACCGCGGCATTTTTCGCCGTCTTCTTTCTCTGGCCACTCGGACAAATCCTGCAGGGCGGATTCGTCGATGCGGACGGCCACGTGACGCTCGTCTATCTGACCGCGCTGCTCAGCGATCCCGTATATCTCACCGGGTTGCGCAACTCGTTTTTACTCGCGATGGCAGTGACGGCCCTCGCTCTTTTGCTCGCGCTGCCGCTCGCGTTTGTCACCGACCGGTTTCGTTTTCCCGGCAAGGGAATCCTCACCTCGCTCGTGCTGATCCCGATGATATTGCCGCCGTTTGTCGGGGCGATCGGTCTGAAGCAAATCTTCGGGCAATATGGAGCACTCAACGCGCTCATCATCACGCTCGGCCTTAAGCCGGTGGGCTGGGCTTTTGATTGGTTCGCAGCCAACCAATTCTGGGGCATCGCCGCCGTCGACGCGCTCGCGCTCTATCCAATTATATATCTCAACGCCGTCGCAGCGCTCGCGAATATAGATCCGGCACTCGAAGAAGCGGCCGAGAACCTCGGGTGCACCGGCTGGCCCCGCATTTGGAAAGTCACCCTGCCGTTGATCAAACCGGGGTTGTTCGCCGGTGGCACGATCGTCTTCATCTGGGCATTCACCGAGCTCGGGACGCCGTTGATCTTCGATTATGATCGGGTCACCAGCGTACAGATATATTATGGGCTCAAGGATATCGGCGGAAATCCGTTTCCCTACGCGCTTGTGGCGGTGATGCTCGTCGCCTCAATTATACTATATGCAGTCGGCAAGGGCCTCTTCGGCCGCGCCGGTTATGCAATGATGGCGAAAGCCACGAGCAGCGGCGGACCCCGATCTCTCACGCCTGCCCGCGCCTGGCTTTGCACCGCACTCTTCTCCTTCGTGCTGTTTCTCGCCGTGCTACCTCACCTCGGAGTGCTGCTGGTTTCCGTGTCACGCGACTGGTACGCAACCGTGTTTCCGCATCGGTATACACTCGACAATTTCCGCGCCGCCCTCGGACACGACCTCACAGTCCCAGCCATCGCGAACAGCCTGAAGTTCGCCAGCATCTCCACGGTGGTCGACGTGTTTCTGGGCATCGCGATCGCGTACGTCGTCGTCCGCACGAAACTCTTTGGGCGACAGGTCCTAGATATTCTCTCGATGCTCCCGCTGGCCGTGCCGGGGCTCGTGCTCGCTTTCGGATACCTCGCGATGTCTCAGGATGGAAAACTCTTCGCGAGTCTCAACCCGATCCGCAATCCCACGATCCTGCTCGTCGTTGCCTACTCGGTCCGCCGCCTGCCGTATGTGGTTCGAGCAGCCTCCGCGGGCTTTCAACAAACGAGCGAAACGCTCGAGGAGGCGGCACAAAATCTCGGCTGCCCGCCGCTGAAAGCGGTGATCAAAGTAACGCTGCCACTCATCGCCGCCAATCTCATCGCCGGCGGGTTGCTGGCATTCGCATTCGCGATGCTCGAGGTCAGCGACTCGCTGATCCTCGCCCAGAAACAACTCTATTACCCAATCACGAAGGCGATCATGGAACTCTTCCAATTGCTGGGTGATGGCAAGTTCATCGCCAGCGCGCTGGGCGTTTGGGCCATGGCTTTTCTCGGAGTCACGATCGTCGGAATGAGTGTCCTCCTCGGCAAGAAGCTGGGTGCTATATTCCGCGTTTAGCCCGCGAATCCGTCTCGCCGCAAGATGATCCTCTTGCGATGCCGTTCCCGAGCCGCTAACAATTTCGCCACGCCACCCGTGCCCTTCCGCTATATAGTATATATCGCCCTGCTCGGTGCCGGGCTCTCGAGCGCGGCGGCCGCTCCGCCTTCAAACGAGCAAGCGGCGCACCGCATGCACCTCGAGAAATTCGTCCTGCCGGAATTTCCAACACTGCTTCGCGCGAACGGCGTCACTCAAGGATCCGTGGTCGTCGCAATCGGACGCGACGCTTTCGGCCACCCAAACGACCTTCTCGTCCTGGAATCCACCAATGGCCAATTCAGCGACGCCGCTGTGCGCGCGATCCATCAGTGGAAATTTTCCCCGCCGGCGACCGGCGGAGAAGTCGCTCCGCTCGTCCCCGTCGCACGAGTCGTGTTCAGCGTCCAGGGAGTAATCGTCACGCCCGTGCTGACCGCTGCCGATGGCCACCCCGTCCGCGGGGCCGGTGCCGCGGCGCCTGTCTCGCTCCCGTCGTTTCAGGATCTCGACGCGACACCGCGCATACTGAAACAGCCGATGCCAACAGTCGCCCACGACGCGCGGGAGCGCTTGGCCGGCGGCTTCGTCACGGTGAAGTTTTTCGTCGACGTCGACGGCCACGCTCGCGTGCCCACGATCTTGGAAACGTCTTCCGTCGAGCTCGCCGAAGCGACGTCACGCGCCGTCTGGCAATGGCGTTTTGAAACTCCGAGACGCAACGGCCGGCCTGTCATTGCGATCGCCACGCAGACATTTCACGTGGAGTCGTGAGCAGCGCTTCGTTCTATATATCGTTAAAGCGCGGTGCGACGGGGGCACGTGAGTCAGGCGAACGCTTGTATCCACTATTTGGATACATCGTTTCCGCGCAACGGGCTGTGCGGTTCGAGTCCGCGTTCTGACGATGTGGCAGCTCGTCCTCGTCTCGTGCTTGTGGGCGTTCTCGTTCGGGTTGATCAAGCGGCTCACGGGCCTTGACGGGGCGTTTATATCGGCGGTTCGACTCACGCTCGCATTTGCGGTGCTCGCGCCTTTTCTGCGGCGCCGCGTGGTCTCGGGGCGCAGCCTCGCCGTTCTCGCGGGCCTCGGCTCCGTGCAGTTCGGGGTCATGTATCTCGCCTATAATGAAAGCTTCCGCTTCCTGCCGAGCTACGAGATCGCGTTGTTCACGTTGACCACGCCGATTTTGGTGACGCTGCTCGATGATATATTGGAGCGCCGGTTTCGCGTGGGCGCGCTCGCGGCGGCGGCACTCGCCGTGGCGGGCGGCCTTTGGATTGTGGCGCGTGCGAATGCGCTGCACAGCACCGCCATCGGGATCGGGTTGGTGCAGTTATCCAACCTCGCGTTCGCCGCCGGGCAGGTCGGCTACCGTCGCTGGCACGCCCGCCACAGCAGCGTCCGCGCCCGCGATGTTTTCGCCTGGCTATATGCGGGCGGGATAGTGGTCACGATTCCCGCCACGCTCGCGCGCACGCATTTCGCGAGCCTTCCGGTCACTCCGGCGAACGTGCTCATCCTGCTCTATCTCGGCCTGATCGCGTCGGGCGCCGGATTTTTCCTGTGGAACGTCGGCGCGACGCGCGTTTCCGCCGGAGTGGTCGCGGCCATGAACAATATAAAAATTCCCCTCGGCATCGCCTGCTCGCTGATCGTTTTCGGCGAGCACGCGGACGTGCCACGACTGCTCGTCGGCGGCGGGCTGATGGCCCTCGGTGTCTATATCGGCGGACGCTCCCAGGATATCGCGAGCGTGCCGCCGCCGCCCAACCCAACACCAGGGCGGGCGCCGACGCGAGGTCTAGTGGGAACCTAGGCCGGCGTTCGTCGCGTACGTGCGGCTGAAATTCGTCGCCGGGATGCTGATTGTATAGTGAAGCGCATCGGGCGCGACAGACATGCGCACGACGTTGCCCGTGCCCTTCTCGGGCGGCTTGGGATCGTCGGAATTCGCTATATACTCTGGCGCAGTGTTGCCCTCGGGCCCGACGCGCACGTTGCGGTGCAGTTGATAGAGTGCCTGAAGGCTGGGCAACGCGCGGAGCGTCGCGAACGTTCCCGGTTCGCCGCCCTTGCGCGGGCCATTGCCCATCACCGCCACCGTCGGAGCGGCCGTTCTCAGCAGCAGCGGGTTGTTGCTGAGGTCAAGCCCGTGATGCTCCACCTGAAGGACGTCGACGCGGCCAACCAAATCATACGGCGTCACAAGCTTCGCCTCCGTGTTCCAGGTGAGGTCGCCGCCGTCAAAGAAGCGAAATGGACCAAAGCGCAGCAGGAAAACGGCGCTGTTTGCATTGTCTGAGGTATCCACCGGCCGCTCGGGCACCGAGCCGGTCAGCGGATTCGGATGCGCTTTCTGCGCTGCCGTCGGCTCCACGAATTTCTGGTTCGCTCCCAAACACCGAAGTTCGATGGCCGGGGTGCCGGGCGCCTGCTTGAGCGCGATGAGCACTCCCGCAGCGAGCGGTTCCCTTTTCTCGGCCGACAACTCGCGGTACGGCTTGATCATCGTCAAAAACGGCGAGTGCTCCGCGCCGTCCGGATCATGGTCCGGAATACCTTTGTCGTGCAACGTCCCGATCGGAATCTGCTGCGCCACCTCGGCCGCGCCTCCGAAATGATCCGTATGAAAATGCGTGATCAACACGTGGTCGATCCGCGTCAATCCCTCCGCCCGCGCCGCGGCGACGATCCGGCCCGGATCGCGCCCGCCCGGATTTCCCGTGTCGATCAAAACCGATTCGCCGGCCGGGGTGACGATCAACGTAGAACCGCCACCCATCGAGTCGACCCAGATGACGTCGAGCGTGCCGCTCTGCCGCCCCGCCCGCGCGGCGGCGACAACCAACAAAAACGAAAGCAACATTCTATATTTCATAATTATTAAATAGGAACGGGTGCCGGTTGTAGGAGCGGCCGATCGTGGGGGTTTCGATTCACATCGAGAATGCCTTCCGAAAATTCGCGGTCAACGCCGGCCTGCGCGCCAACGTGTGGCCGGTGCCGCCAACCTCAACCCAGGTCGGCCCGCGCAGCCGCGATCAGGCGCTCGAGCGCGTTCCGCGCGATCTCGGCGGTCGGTGCCTCGACGAGGAGACGCAGCTTCGGCTCCGTTCCCGAATAGCGCACGAGCAGGCGTCCAGAGCCGCCGAGCTCGCGCTCGAGTGCGCTGATCACGCCAGGGAGGGTCGGTAATGTTTCCAACGGTTTCTTTTCGCGCACCGGGATCGCAGAGGATTCCTGGGGGAATTTTTTGAGCGCGCGCCGGAGTTCCGAGAGCGGCCGACCCGTGCGCCGCATCACGTCGATGACCTTGAGTGCGGCAACGAGGCCATCGCCCGCCGGCGAAATTTCGGACAATATAATATGGCCGGAGGACTCGCCGCCGAGAATGGCCCCTTCGAGCCGCATCCGCTCACTCACATAACGGTCGCCAACAGGAGTGCGGCAAACGCGTCCACCAGCAGCGGCGACCGCCGCATCGACGCCCAAATTGCTCTGCACCGTGACGACGAGCGTTCGTTCCCGCAGCGCTCCGCGCGCCAAGGCGTCGCACGCGAGCAGCGTGAGCACCTCGTCGCCGTCGAGCAATTCCCCGCGCTCGTCGCAAAGTATACAGCGATCGCCATCACCGTCGTGCGCGACGCCGAGACGCGCTCCGCGCGCCAGCACCGCAGCGGCCAGCGCCTCCGGGTGCTCGCTCCCAACACCGGCGTTTATATTCCGGCCATCCGGCGTGGCGCCCAGCAGCATGAGCTCGGCGCCCAATCCGCGGAACACCGCGGGTGTGGTCTCGACGGTCGCGCCATTCGCGGTGTCCACGACAATCCGCCAGCCCGCCAGGCAACCCGGCGGCAGGACGCGACCCATAGCGGCTATATACTCGGAGGCACCGTCGCGCGTGGCGGCGACTACGGGGGGGAATGTGGCCGGCGCCTTCGTGAGCATCGACTCGATCTGCGCTTCCGCTTCGTCGCTCAACTTGCGTCCCCCCTGCCCGAAAAACTTTATCCCATTATCAGCGGCAGGATTGTGCGAAGCGGTGATGACCACCCCCAACGTCGTCCCGACCGCACGCGTGGCCAGAGCCACGGCCGGCGTTGGCACGACGCCCAATGATATAACGCGCCCGCCGGCCGCCGCGACGCCGCGGGCCACCGCCCCGGCGAGCGACGGCCCGGATGCCCGTGTATCAAATCCGAGCAGCACGTCGCCGGCGGCCGCCGCCGTGGCCGCCGCCCAGCCCAGCCTCGCCGCAAACGCCTCGTTGATAATACTGCCGCCGTACACGCCGCGCACGCCGTCGGTACCAAAATATTGTCGTGTCATGCCCGGAAGAACTCCCGCGTCGCCGCGATCTTTCGTTTCACGCCGCCGCCCAACAACTGTTGGCGCGCGATTTCCAGTCCGTCCCGCACCTCCGCAATCTTGCCTGCGATCCACAGAGCCAGCGCCGCATTTAATATAACGGTATCCGCCAATCCCGGCGGGCC
This sequence comes from uncultured Verrucomicrobiae bacterium, assembly GCA_963800005.1. Classification (GTDB taxonomy): domain Bacteria; phylum Verrucomicrobiota; class Verrucomicrobiia; order Opitutales; family Opitutaceae; genus CAWCZH01. The sequence continues at coordinate 468,580 of CAWCZH010000005.1, read as the reverse complement.
GCGTCCATCGAGCAAGGCGTCAGTGATCGCGAGATTCGCCGCCAGGTCGCCGCCCTGCAGCTCGGCGAACGGCCCGGTCGTGAGGCCAAACGTTTCTGCATTCCAGTCACCACTGAGTTCGCGCAGCGCGCCGATGCCACGCACGCGATTGGCGCTGGCGGTCGTGAATTCGTCGATGCCTCGGTTCGGCCCGAGCACCCCGTGGACGACAAGTCCCGATTTGCTGCCGAGTCGCGTCGATGCGTCCGCGAGCGCGTCCACCCAGCGCAGCGCCGGCACGCCAAGAAGTACATAGGCGGGGCGTCCCGGGTTGATCAACGGCCCCAGCAGGTTAAACACCGAGCGTTCGCCCCGCGCCGCCAGGGCGCGGCGCACCGGTTGTATATATTGGAAGGCGGGATGATAATCGGGCGCGAAAAAGAAAACATAGCCGAGCTCGCGCAGCGACTGGCGCATCTTTTCCGGCGGGGCATGCAGATCCACGCCGAAGGCGGCCATCAGGTCGGCGCTGCCGCATTTCGAAGTAATGCCACGGTTGCCATGTTTCATCACGATCATCCCCGCGCTCGCGAGCACAAGGACCACAACGCTCGATATATTAAATCCGCCAGCGTGATCGCCGCCGGTGCCCACTATATCAATCGCGCCGGCAGACCACTCGCCCACCCCCGGGTCGACCGCGCGTCGCCGAAATTCTCGAGCGAATGCCGCCAGCTCGGCCGCGGTCTCACCCTTGCGAGCCAGCGCCGACAAAAAATTTGCCTTGGAGTCGACGTCCTCCCCGGGCGCGGCGAGCAGCGCGGCGACTGACGCGATCTCTCCTTCTTCCAAATCAACATTTTGCCCGAGTCGGGCAGCGAGCGTTTCAAGCAGCGACATGAGTCGCCCCAGTCAGTCGCCGGTCCCAATCGTCGCAAATAAAATTGCTCCTCCCGCACGAAGATGAAACCAACGCGCCGTGCGCATTTCGATTCTCGTCTTTCTTGCGGGTTTGCTCGTCTCAGCCCGGGCCCAGCCGGTCACGGCCAACCACGCCGCGGCGGTAGTCGCTGAGCCCGCAGCGGAACTCAGCACCGGCAACGCGATCCTGCTCGGCGTCGTCGAGGGCGTCACGGAATTCCTACCCATTTCGTCGACCGGCCACCTGATCATCGTTTCGCATTTCCTCGGCTTGGAAGGCGAAGCCCCGCTGCTGTCGCGCAGCGGTCAACCGCTGTGGTATCGCGCCCCTTCGAAAACGCATCCCGTCGGCGAGCCCCTGACGCTCAAGCTCGCCGCCGATACGTTTAATATAGTGATTCAATTCGGCGCGATCGCGGCTGTGGCGTTGCTCTATTGGCGGCAGCTGCTGGCGATGGTGATGGGATTGCTCGGGCGCGATCCCGCCGGGGCACGCCTCCTGGTCAATATACTCATCGCATTCCTTCCGGCTGCCATCATCGGCCTCGCGGCACACGACTGGATTGACGCCCATCTTTTTTCAATCCCGGCGGTCATCGTCGCGCAACTCGCGGGCGCAGGGCTGATGCTCTATGCAGAGGCTTGGCGCCGCCGCAAAATCGCGGAGCGCGGCGGAGCCTCGGAAAAGACGGAAATCACGCACAAGCAATCGCTCGGCATCGGGTTTCTCCAATGTTTCGCGATGTGGCCCGGCACCAGTCGTTCGATGATGACGATCGTCGGAGGCTATTTCTCTGGCCTCAATCCCCGGCGCGCCGCCGAGTTTAGTTTCTTGCTTGGCTTCGTGACGCTGACCGCGGCCACCGTTTTCAAGAGCTACAAAAGCGGCAGCGCCATGCTGCAGGTTTTCGGTTGGTCGCACGTCCTGCTCGGGTGCATCGTGGCTGCCATCACCGCGGCGATTTCGGTGCGCTTCCTCATCACCTGGTTAACGCGGCATGGCCTCGGGATTTTCGCTATATACCGGATCGTCGTCGCAGTCGCGCTGGCCGCCGTATTCTACCTCTAGTACGGCGGACGTTGACGCTTGACGATTAGCACGTCGGCCTTTAAATCGGACCCTTTCGCAAATTCCGCGGGTCACCAGCCCCCGGGCGACTCACTCTTCATTTTTTAATCCCATGGCTAATCCGAAACGCAAGCAGTCCAAACGCCGTAGCGCCAATCGCCGCGCCGCCAACGCTTTCAAGGCTCCTCAAGTAGCGACCGATCCGACGGACGGCAGCGCGTTCCGGCCGCACCGCGTGAATCCGAAGAATGGGATGTATCGTGGACGTCAGGTCCTGAACGTCGAAGTCTAAGCAGCTTCGGCGGATCCCGTTCTCCGCCATCCGCGCGATGGTCACAGCATCCGGCGCCACGGGGCGCATCGCCGTCGACGCCATGGGCGGCGATTTGGGGCCAGCCGAGGTGGTGGCTGCGGTCAAACTCGCGCTGCGCCAATATGCAGCGCTGAATCCAATCACGCTCGTCGGTGACGAGGCCGTCCTCGGCCCGCTGCTCGACCACACCGGGCTGCGGCACAACGATCGTCTCGAAGTCGTGCATGCGTCCGAGGTGATCACGATGGACGACAAGCCGCTGATGGCCCTAAAGCGCAAAAAAGACTCCTCGATGTTTCGCGCCATCGACCTCGTGAAAAATGGCGAGGCCAGCGTGGTCGTCAGTTGCGGCAACACCGGCGCACTCATGGGTGGCGGCACCCTGCGCCTGCGCACGATGGAAGGCGTGGCGCGCCCCGCCCTCGCCGCTGTCGTGCCGCGTCAAGGCGGACATTTCATATTGATCGATGCCGGAGCCAATCCCGATGCGAAGCCCGAGCATCTCGTGCACAACGCCATTCTCGGCAGCCACTACTGTCGTGTCATGCTGGGCGTGAAGGTGCCGCGCGTCGGCCTCATGACAATCGGGACCGAGGACGGAAAAGGTAATATACTTATCACCGAGACCAACGATCTGCTGCGTCGCGCCGGCAATATATTAAACTACGCCGGGCCGATCGAAGGATTCCAGGTATTTGCGGATCACGTGGATGTCGTCGTGTGCGATGGCTTCGTCGGCAATATCATGCTCAAGAGCTGGGAATCCCTCGTAAATTTTTTCTCGGGTATACTGCGCGAGGAGTTGCGGGCGAATCCAATGCGCGCAACCGGCGCTCTACTTTCCAAAGGCGCGTTCAGCGGTTTGAAAGAGCGCATCAATCCGGAGCGGTATGGCGGAGCTCCCCTCCTCGGATTGAAGGGCAATATTCTCAAGGCCCATGGCTCGTCGACGCGTCAGGCGATCAAGAGCGCCATCCACGCCGCGGGGCAGATTATTCGCGCAGATATGAATCATCACATCGAAGCCGACATCGCCCGGGTCAACACCGCGATTAATAACAACAAGGAATCAGGTCTCTCCTGATCGCGTTTCTCTCCCAGTCCGATCCAGGCATGTCCGCACTCTCCACGATCATCATTGGTACCGGCGCTTATGCGCCCGACCGCATCCTCACCAACGCCGAGCTGTCGGATATGGTCGACACCTCGGACGAGTGGATTGTGACGCGGAGCGGAATCCGCGAGCGCCGGATCGCCGGCCCTCAGGAAACGACGTCCGACATGGGAGTGCAGGCCGGACAAAAAGCGCTCGAAGATGCGAATATCAGCGCCGATGCGATCGACCTCGTGATCGTCGCCACGTTTACGCCCGACACTCCGTTGCCGGCAGTCGCATGCCTCATTCAACATAAGCTCGGGATCCCGAGCCATGCCGCGTGCTTCGATCTCAACGCCGCCTGCTCGGGTTTCATATATGCACTCGACACCGCGTGCGCGATGCTCGGGTCCGGCCGTTACCGAAACGCGCTCGTCATCGGCGTGGAAAAAATGTCGTCAATTGTGGACTGGCGCGATCGCACCACGTGCGTGCTCTTCGGTGACGGCGCGGGTGCGGCGGTGATCACGGCGGTTCCGTACGACCGACGTGGTTTGATCGCGACCCGATTGGGCGCGTTCGGCGAGAGCGCCGAGCTATTGAATATACCGGGCCCCCGCGACGGCGGCGTGGCAACCGCCGAGTCGATCGCTGCGGGCGATCACTTCATCAAGATGAAGGGGAAGGAAGTCTTCAAAATTGCGGTGCGCGGCATGGAAGAGGCGGCGCGCGACATTTTGGAACAAGCGGGACTAACCGCTGACACAATTTCGCTGGTGATTCCTCATCAGGCCAACCTCCGGATCATCGAGGCGATAGCCCAATACCTCGAACTTCCGATGGAGCGGTTCTTCGTTAACGTTGACCGCTACGGAAATACGTCAGCTGCCTCAGTTCCGATTGCATTGGACGAAGCACGGCGGGCGGGGCGTATCCAGCCCGGCGACCTCACGCTGCTGGTCGCATTCGGGGCGGGCTTGACCTACGGAAGTGCCCTGATTCGCTGGTAAGAATTTTTCTCATGCCCCTACCGTTTGCCCGCGCCACTGGTGCGCTATATATCCTTCTGGCGATCTTCGTCGCGCTGGCGTCGACGGCGCGGGCGGACTTGGTCTGGTCCGCCGATACCGGCTGGCGGGTCGAAGGCGGCGCCCTGGCCGGCCTCACTGGAGCCGAAGGCCGCAACGCCCTCGATCTCATGAACAAGGCCCGCGCGGCCGAGGAGCGCGGTAGCAATGGCACCGCCTTGAGCGCGTACGGCAAGGTCTCGAAGAGATACCCGAACTCCGTCTACGCGCCCGAAGCTTGGTATCATACAGCGAAAATCCGCCTCGCCCGGAAGGAATACCTCAAGGCATTCGATGCCTTCCAGCAGGTCCTCAGCCGCTATCCCAATACAAAGCGCTTCAACGAAATCATTGGCGAACAATACCGAATCGCGAGCGCGTTGCTCGATGGAGCGCGGAATCGCATGTGGGGTTTTCTGCCGGGCTTCCGCAATCGCGAAAAGGCCATCCAGTTCTTCGAGACCATTCTCGTGAACGCTCCGTATAGCGATTACGCCCCACTCTCGCTCATGAATATAGCGCGCGGACATCGTCGGCTCGGAAACACCGAGGAAGCCATCGATGCGCTGGACCGCATGATTAATACATACGGCCAGAGCCTGCTCACTCCCGATGCCTACCTGAAGCTCGCCCAAGCCCACGCCGGCCTCGTCGAAGGCCCGTTCTACGATCAGGCGTCCACCAAGGAAGCGATCACCTATTATGAGGATTTCATGATCCTCTACCCGAGCGATTCCGGAGTCGCCGCCGCGGAAAAGGGCGTCGACGCCATGAAAAAGGTGCTCGCCGAGAGCAAAATGAAGATCGGCGATTTCTATTTCTATAAACGCGACAACTTCACGGCCGCCCGCGTTTTCTATAACGAGGCGATCACCGCGTATCCGGATTCCGACGTGGCAAACCGCGCGAAGAAACGCCTCGCTGAGGTCGACGCGAAAGTGTCGAGCACGCACCCGGCCAACGGTGTCAGCGCGCCCGCGAAGAAAAAATTCCTCGGAATTTTTTGAAGTCCCGCGACGCGGTTTCATATAGCGCCGGCAGTGGCGGACGCACCCTTTCCTGGTGTTTCCAGCGGGTGACGTCGCAAAGCGCTGACGTGCAGATTGACGAGGCGGCGCGCGGCGCGCTTTTCTTAGGAATGCAAAAACTCGTATTCCGGCGGAGCCTCGCGGCGATGGCTTGGACGCTTTTGCTCGCCGTTACCTTGGGCCTGGGCGGTTGTGCGCACTACCATCTCGGCACGACGGGGAAGCTCACTTTCTCGACAATATATATCGAGCCGGTCGCGAATAAGTCGATGCTGCCCCAGGCACAGGCCATCGTGAGCACGCAGCTCGGCGAAGTTTTCTCGCGCGATTCCCGTGTCACCCTGGTCAATTCCCCCGAGGCTGCGGACGTCACGCTCAAGGTCGTCATCAGCGACTACCACCGCGAAGTCGCCACGGTCCGCGAGGACGATACTGGCCTGGCGAGAAAATTCACGCTCACGCTGATCGTGCTTTGTACGCTGCGTGATAATCACGAGGGTAAAATGCTGTTCGAGAACCGGCGGGTCTCCGTTCACCGCGACGCATTTACGGATGGTGGCCAGCTGCAGTCGGAATATCAAACGCTGCCTCTGCTCGCCGCTGCCCTCGCGGACAAGGTCTCGCACACCGTCCTCGACGTCTGGTAGCGCGCTGCGCGCTGAGCTTGCAGTGGTTGGAAGTTGCGCTTGCTTCTCGCGAGCGTCGCCTGACGTTTTTGCCTGTGCATGCCTCACCCTTTCCACCGCTGGTCACGCCCTCGATCCTCGCCGGCGACCACGCGGACCTCGCTTCGAGCGCGAAAATAGTAGCCGACGCAGGACTGCCACGCATCCACCTCGATATCATGGACGGGCACTTCGTGCCCAACCTGTCGTTCGGGCCGGACATGCTCGCCGCGCTGCGACGTCACGGCTCCCAGCTTTTTTTCGACACGCACCTGATGCTCGATGAGCCGCAGCGATATATAGAGCCGTTCGCGAAGGCGGGCGCCAATCACCTCAGCATTCATATCGAGCCCGCATACGACCACGCTGCGACCTTGGCGCGAATCCGTGCGCTCGGCTGCACGTGCGGGATCGTCCTGAATCCGGGCACGCCGGTCGATGCAATCGAACCTTTTCTCAGCCAAGTCGACCTCGTGCTGGTCATGACCGTCCAGCCTGGCTTCGGTGGCCAGTCGTTCCGCTCTGAAACTATCGCGAAGATTGCGCGCGTTTCCGAGTGGAGAAGTGAGCGGCAGTTGAAATTTCACCTGCAGGTCGACGGCGGCATCGACCTCGACAACGCCGGGGCCTGCCGCGCCGCCGGCGCCGATTTATTCGTGGCTGGCACGTCTTTTTTCAAATCGCCCGATCGCGCCAAGTTCGCCGCCACCATCGCCGCACTCTAGCTCCCCGCGGTTCGCGCACTGAATCCAATGCCGGAGTCCGCGATCCATCTCGAGTACGAGATCTCAGATGATCCCGCGCGCCTCGACGTGGCCGCGATCCATGCGTTCCTCACCCGAAGCTACTGGGCGGAGGGAATCGCCCGCTCGACCGTCGAGCAGTCGATCCGGCACTCGCTCGCCATCGGAATATATATCGCCGCAGCGGGCCGGGTCGGCTTCATGCGCGTGATCTCCGACTATACATCCTTCGCCTATCTCTGCGACGTCTATATACTCGAGGCCCACCGAGGACGCGGTCTGGCCCGCGCGGCGCTCCGCTTCGTGATGTCCCACCCGCGGTTGGCGACGATCCGGCGTTACGCGCTTGTGACGCGTGACGCCCACCGGCTCTATGCAGAGGCCGGCTTCACTCCGCTGGCCGATCCCGCGCGACACATGGAAAAACGGATCAGCCGGCCACCGGTGCCATCGGCTTCGGGGGGAGTGGCCTGAGCGCGCGCTGCGCGCACGATCACGGTGCCTGTATATACGAGCATATATCGGCGCAGCCGGACCGCGAGTATATATCTCCCGCGACGGTCCCGGCCGACTCAAGGCGCCCCGTGGGCGATCGCCTCCGCGCGCGCATAGTGCCGCCGGAAACTTTCCCCCAGCTCGCGCGCGAACCGCACCTCGTCCGCCTTGCTTTTGGACCCGAGTTCTCGGTGCACTTCGCCGTTCACTCGCTCGTAAGTGACCGCGCTGAGGTCCTGCAACTCCGCCAGCGCCCGCGTTCGGGCCGGCTCCGGGGCGCTGATGATGGCGCGCCAGGCCGACGCGAGTTCGACGTGCGTGTCCTCGCACATGACGCGAATCACAAAACTCATCTCCCGAAAGATGCCGCCGGTCCAATCTGCGCGGTAGTTCAGCGCGTCGTGCGGAATGAACGGATCGGTATCGGGGTCGCTGCGCAGCGGCTTCCAATCGACGTGAGCATAAAAGTCTTTGCGCAATGGCAGACGGCGCAACGCGAACTTCTGCGGGCCGCCCGGCGTTCCCGGCCGAAAATTCCAGAGCTTCTGCCCTTCCATCGAAAGTACATACTCCATGAACAGTAACCCGACCTCGCGATTCTTCGCCCCTCGCAACATGGCCATCGGATCCACCGAACTCACCGTGCCTCCAGCCGGCGAAACATACCCGATCCGGTCCGAGCCATCGCGACGCCGCACCGCCTCCGCCTGCTGCCGGCCATAGAAATCAATACACAGCCCAACCGCGCAATCTCCCGCCGCCACGTCAATCGGCGGCTTCTGCGACGTGTCCGTGAAATAGCGCGCATTGGCCCCCGCCAACTGCAACAGCCGTAACCCGTCCAACCACCCATCGCGCACTGCCGCAGGCTCGAGCACCGTAGCCGCTGCCGTGGGGTTTTCCCTTCGCGCCTGCGCCAACCGCAGCTGCATCTGCTGCTGGATCACGCATTCGAACGCGACGGCAATCGAACCACTCTTCGTCGGATCGCAGAGCGCCACCTGGCCGAAGTAACGCGGATCCGTGACGTCGATCCATTGCTTCGGCTCTGGCACGCCGAGCCGGCGCAGCCCGTCGCGGTTATATACAATGCCATAGGAACTCAGCACACACCCGAACCAGCGGCCGTCTTTGTCCCAGAAAGTTTCTCCCGCGTATGTCTGCGGGATGACATTATTATTAAACCACTCCGCATGCTTTTCCAAGAGGCCGGTGGCGACGATTCGGCCCGCCAGCGCCTGCCGCTCGAAATCATACGGACCACCACCGAAGAATATATCGATTCCGCAGCCCACGTCCGACGCCAGAAACGCCGCCCGCGCCTCGCGCACGATCGCCGGCGCATCGGCTGGGAGACGGCCGTTCTGGAAGCCGGCCTGGATTTCCGTGCTCCAGGGCTTTCCGAGCGTGTGCTCCCAATAATTCTGGAACGACGCTATATACTCTCCCTCGAGCAGTCGCGCGATCTCCGTCGTGCCGCCGAGCACGCGCCAGTCCACCGCGACCGTCTTCCCGGTCCGCGCGTGGTACCACTCCTCGAACCCCGCCGCGAACTCGTGCCGGATTGCCTCGTTGTGCGGCGTGACGAGCACGAGCGTAACGTCGGCCCGCGCGGTCGCCGCGCGCTTCGGGCGCAATATAAAGGGCAGCGCCACCGTCGCCAGCAACGCGAGGATGATGATGGCCCGCTTCATCGCCGATCAGCGGGACAGGATGACGACATCCCCCGGCTCCACGGTCGCAAACAGATCCCCACGGCTCGCATGCTCGATGAAACGGGGATTCAGTTCATATATCTTCAGAGCGTGGTCACCCGCGACGAAATCATATTGCGCCACCTCGCCCAGATACATCGCCTGGCCAATGCGGCCGCGCACCGAGTTCTGCCCCTGCGGCGCCTCCCCCAGCCGCCAGCATTCGGGACGCACTGAAACTGTGACCTCCTGCCCCGCCGCGGGCACGGCCGCGGGGTCGCCGAGGACGCCCTCGAAGCGACCCATCGGTGTATCCACAAAAGCACTACCAGCCGCGACACTCACGATCCGCCCTGGAATGAAATCGGTTTCGCCAATAAAATTTGCCACGGTCCGGCAAACGGGCCGGCGATATACTTCCCGCGGCGATCCGACCTGCCGGATATGACCGCTCTCCATAATAGCCATCCGATCGGATATAGAGAGCGCCTCCTTCTGGTCGTGCGTTACATATACCGTGGTCAGCTGGAATTCCTTGCAGACCCGCCGGATTTCCGAGCGCATTTCCAGCCGGAGTTTCGCGTCGAGATTCGAGAGTGGCTCATCGAGCAGCAGACAACGCGGCCGGATGACCAGCGCTCGCGCGAGAGCGACCCGTTGCTGTTGACCGCCCGAAAGCTGGTTCGGCTTGCGCTGCGCATATTGCGCCATGCGCGCGGACTCGAGTGCCTCGCCCACCCGCCGGGTAATTTCCGCCCGCGGCACGCGCCGCTCCTCGAGACCAAAGGCCACATTTTCCGCCACCGTCAGGTGCGGCCAGAGTGCATAACTCTGGAACATCATACCCGTGTTCCGCTTGTGGGGAGCCAGCCGCGTCACGTCCTCGTCGCCGAAATGGATTGTCCCCTCCTCCGGTATATAGAAGCCCGCGAGGCTCCGCAGCAGCGTCGTTTTGCCGCAACCGCTTGGCCCGAGCAGGAAGAATAACTCACCAGGGCCGATCGTCAGGTCGAGGCTGTCCAGCGCCGTGACGTTACCGAACCGTTTCGTCAGATGCTGAATGCGAATGGAAATCATGCCGGGCGCGGGCCCCGCGAGGCAAGAATTGCGCCAACCCCAAGTCAAAAGAATAAAGGCTCCGTCACCCTGCGGAACAGATTGCCTCTCGCGGCGCGTTTTGTCTGCCTGCTTTTTCCATGGCCACCGCGAAGAAAACCCGGAAGCCGCGCCGCGCCGCGCGCCCGGCCGCCCAGCACCCGGACCTCGAAAGCGTTTTGTTCACCGAGGCGGAGATCAAACGCCGGGTGAAATCGCTCGGCTCCGAGCTGAAGGAGGTCTACGGCGACAACGAATTCACGATTATATCCATCATCAATGGCGCCATGATGTTCACGGCCGACCTGATGCGCGAAATCGATAACCCCATCCGCGTCGACTGCATCCGCATCGCCAGCTACGGCGACCGCACGCAGTCCGTCGGTGCGCCCCAACTCGTGCACAGCCTCACGCTTGATATCGCGAAACGGCCCGTGCTGCTCATCGATGATATTCTCGACACCGGCAAGACGCTCGCGCTCGTCAGTGGACTCATCAAAAAACTGAATCCCGCGAGCCTGCGTGTCTGTGTGCTGCTCGACAAAAAAGGCCGGCGCGAGGTGCCGTTCGAAGCGGATTTTGTCGGCTTCAAAATCCCGGACAAATTTGTCGTCGGGTACGGCTTGGACTTCGCGGAACGCTACCGGAACCTGCCGTGCATCGGCGTGCTCCGGCCCGCACTGCAGAATCCGCCCGAGTGGGCATAACTGATTTTCAGGCGGGAGCTTGCCGGGAGGCTTCGGGACGATTGCCTCCGCGCCGGGTCTGCTCGCCTGCCTCGCGCCCGTGATCTCGCCCGCCGGTGCCGAGCAACTCGGGATCACGTATCCCGACCCTCCGCGGAAGCGACCGCTGTATATATGTATTCACATACACATATATATAGATATATTATTTATATAGGTCGCGGCCGCCGGGCCGAACCGTGCAGCCTCAGCGGCGCAGGTGCCTTAGCTCGGCGGTGGCCCACTTTTCATATTGGGCGAGCAGTCGGCAATAGCGCAGGCCGGCTCGGCCATCCAGAAAGCCGGCGCGCAATATATACTGGTAGAGGAATCGCAGCGCCGGCCGGCCCGGCAGGCCATAGCTCAGTCGTTTCAGCGCGCGTCTGCGCTCGAGAGGATCGGATCCGAACATTCCCGCCCAGCCGGGACCCGACCCGTTGCCCGCGGCCCGGATTGCCACCGCCTCGGCCCGCGCATACCCGCGGTGCTTCTGAATCCACGCCGCCTCGCCATGGGAGAATATATCGTGGATATAGTTCCCACGCAGAAATCCCATGCGCATCGACGGGTCCTCGCGCTGGCCGTGGCCCACTTGTATAAATCGAAACGTCTGCACGCGCGCGAACCGCGCCTGCCACGCCGGGAAGTCCGTGCTGCGTCGAATCCATTTCCCCTCGAATAGCATCCTCGGCGCCGCCCAATATCCATCATGCCGCGTGTCGGCCTCCGCGACCCGCCGGCACTCTGCGTCCAGCTCGGGCGTCATCCGCTCGTCCGCATCGAGGTGGAACACCCACGCGTGGCGGAATGATATATCGCGATGCGCGAAATTCCGCTGCTGCGCAAAATCTGTGAAGCGATTGGTCACCACCCGCGCGCCCGCTGCGAGCGCGACTTCGTGCGTCCGGTCGGTCGATCCGGAGTCGAGCACCACCACATCATCGCAGCCAGCGACCGACGCCAGACACGCGGGCAGGTTGCCCTCCTCGTTGAGCGTCAGGACGACAACCGAATACATATTTCATCCGCCAGCGCGCGACGCCGCCGTGCAGATATATAACGAATGCCAGGCAATCCGATTCTCCCCAGTGGCCGAATGCGCATGGACTTGCGAACGTGCCAGCGCGGCGCTCGCCCGGCGAGGCCGAAAGTGCGGCGCTGTATACCGCGTTCAGCGTCTCCGTTTGGCGCCGCCACCGACGCGCTTGCGCGAGGGATATTCCGACGGCGCCGCGGCAACTCGAGCGGCTTTCTTATAGTCTCCCGAGCGCAGCGCATTGATCTGGTCACGTAAAAGCGCCGCCTTTTCGAATTCCAGTTTCGAGGACGCGTCCTGCATATCGAGTTCCAGCTCGGCGATCACCGCGGCCGCGTCGTCGGAATTTTCCGCAACCACCGCGTCTTCCTCGTGCACGCCGCTGCCGTCGTACGTGTGCAAGCTCGCTTGCGCCGAGCGCTTCACGCTGCGGGGCGTGATGCCGTGCTCGAGGTTATATGCTTTTTGTTTTTCGCGCCGATAGTTGACGACCTCCATCGTCCCGCGAATCGAGTTCGTTACTATATCGGCATAGAATATAACGCGGCCACGCTCGTGGCGCGCGGCGCGACCGGCGGTTTGGATGAGCGACGTCTCACTCCGCAGAAATCCCTCCTTGTCCGCGTCGAGAATCGCGACAAGCGCCACCTCGGGCAGATCGAGCCCCTCGCGCAGGAGGTTGATGCCGACCAGCACATCGAAATTCCCGAGGCGCAGATTGCGCAATATCTCCACGCGTTCGATCGCATCGATATCCGAGTGTAGATACTCCACGCGAATTTTCGCCTCCCGCAGGTGACTCGTCAGGTCCTCTGACAGACGCTTCGTCAGCGTGGTCACCAGGACGCGTTCCTTGGCCTCCACGGCCCGTCGGATTTCCCCGATCAAATGCTCCACCTGGCCCTTCGTCGGATGCAGGGTGATCTCCGGGTCGATCAGTCCGGTCGGGCGAATCAGCTGCTCGGCCACGACCGCGGACAGTTTCATTTCATATTCCGCCGGCGTGGCGGAAACATATAGCGTTTGCCCGGTCACCTGCTGGAATTCCTCGAAGCTTTGCGGCCGATTCTCCAGCGCGGACGGCAGACGAAAGCCGAAATTAACCAGCGTCGTCTTGCGAGCGCGGTCGCCATTATACATTCCGCCGATCTGCGGTATCGTGGCATGGCTCTCGTCCACCATCAGCAGGAAATCTTTCGGGAAGAAATCGATGAGGCAAAACGGCCGCTCGCCCACTCGCCGGCCCGAGAGATGAAATGAATAGTTTTCGATGCCGTTGCAGAAGCCCATCTCCTGGAGCATCTCCAAATCATAATTCACTCGCATGCGGATCCGCTGCGCCTCGAGGTACTGGCCGGCCTTTTCGAAAAACGCGACGCGCTCCTCGAGCTCCGCCTTGATCGCCACAATCGCCGGCTCGAGCTTGCCACGCGAGGTCACGTATTGGTTTGCTGGATACAAATCGAATTGATCCAGCGTGCGAATCACATCGCCCGTCAACGGCTCAAACTCGCTGATCGCTTCGACCTCCTCACCGAAAAACTCGATGCGCAGCCCGTGCTCGAGGTACGCCGGCATGACATCTACCACATCGCCCCGGACGCGAAACGTCCCGCGCTTCAGCTCGTAATCGTTGCGTTCATATAAGTTTTCGACGAGCCGGCCAAGAAGTACATTGCGTCCAAACGGGCTGCCCCGCCGCAATGCGATGCGCATGTCAGAAAAATCCTGCGGCGAGCCCAAACCATATATACAGGAGACACTCGCGATCACGATCACGTCCCGCCGCGAGACGAGCGAACTCGTTGTCGCGATCCGCAGCCGCTCGATCTCCTCGTTGATCGAGGAATCCTTTTCTATAAAAGTGTCGCTCGAGGGTACATAGGCCTCGGGCTGGTAATAATCATAATAGCTGACGAAATATTCGACCGCGTTCTCCGGGAAAAAATTCTTGAACTCAGAGTAGAGCTGCGCCGCGAGCGTTTTATTATGCGAAATGATCAGCGTGGGGCGCTGCGTTTGCGCGATGACGTTTGCCATCGTGAACGTCTTCCCCGAGCCCGTCACCCCAAGGAGCGTCTGGTGGCGATGTCCCGCGCGGATCGACGCCACCAGCTTTTCGATCGCCTGCGGCTGGTCGCCGGTCGGTTGATATTCAGAAGCGAGCTTGAAATCCATCCGCCTAATCGGAAACCAGCGCGCGCAAATCCGCAACCGTCAGCTCATCGAGCCGATGGACCACGCGATCGACAAGCGGCCGAAGAACTTCTGCGGGATGCGTCGTTGCCACTCCGACAACGCGCATCCCACCCGCTCGAGCCGCCTCAATTCCAGCGAACGCATCCTCGAACACCACACAGCGGAGCGGCGGACAATGCGTGCGCGCCGCCGCTTTGAGAAACACTTCCGGATGCGGCTTGCCGTGGGAAACATCCTCTGAGGTCACCATGCCGCCAAACGCGTTTTCCAGCCCAAGCAAGTGCAGGATCGTCACTATATTCTCGCGATGCGTCGACGAGCCGATGCACGTCGGAACGCCCGCCACCCGCAGAGCGTCTAGAAAATTCACCACGCCAGGCAGTGGCCCGAGCCCACCTTCGCGCAAGATGTCGCGATAAAGCGCCTCCTTGCGCAGCGAGAGACGGCGGACCTCAGCGGATTCTTCCGTCCACCGCAAAAGGTTCGGGATGATCCACTCGTTCTTCTTTCCGAATCCGAGTTTGAAATGATCCTGAGGCAACTCGCGCCGTTCCTCGGCCGCGAGTCGCTCCCAGCTCTTTTCGTGATAGGCGCCGGAGTCGATGATTACGCCGTCCCAATCGAAGATCGCTGCCACCCTGGGTTCGTCCATCTCCCCATCTTTGGGCGTCCCCCGAGAACTCCGAGAAAAAAACGAAAGCCGTTAACCTCCACGACCCATCAGCAGATGTCGTTCGAGTCGCGCAGCTTCCGATGCCTCGGGCGTTAGCAATTTCCGGAAGAGTGCGATTAGCGTACGTCATTCGCGAACCGCTCATGGGATGCCAATTGCCAACCAACGCCGTGCCTCCCAAGCTGCGAAAAAATTGCCATGGCGCGCCGCAGCCCCTGCCCGCGCCTATATACTCCCGCCATGTCCAAAGTCATCATCTCCACCCTCTACGATTCCGACGTCTTCCGCATGGCGTGCCGCCAATTCGATCAAGCGGCGGACGCGATCAACCTGCCCGAGGCCATTCGCGATCGCACGAAACACCCGCGTCGCTGCCTCGCCGTCGCACTGCCCATCAAACGCGATGACGGAAGCGTCACCGTTTTCGAGGGCTACCGGGTTCAACACAACCTCTCAACGGGTCCGTCGAAGGGCGGAATTCGCTTCCATGAGAGTGTCACGATCGGCGAGGTCGCAGCGCTCTCGATGTGGATGAGTTGGAAATGCTCGCTGGTCGGTTTGCCCTACGGCGGCGCGAAGGGCGGCGTGAGCGTCGATCCAAATAAGCTCAGTCCGGCCGAGATCGAGCGTCTCTCGCGCCGCTATATGCAAGAGATGGTGAGTTTCCTCGGGCCGCATGTCGACGTCGCGGCGCCGGACGTCGGCACCAATGAGAAAATCATGGGCTGGATGATGGACACCTATTGCAACCACGTCGGCCACAACGAGCCGGCGGTCGTAACGGGGAAGCCGATCGCGCTCGGCGGCTCACAGGGCCGGCGTGAGGCGACAGGCGCGGGCGTGGCCTACCTGATCAAAAAATATCTCGAGGACCTCCAGATCCCGATCAAGGAAAGCACGGTCGCAATCCAGGGTTTCGGTAACGTCGGCGGCGAAGCCGCCCTCGCCCTCGAGCAATATGGAGCGAAAATCATCGCGATTTCCGACTATACAGGCGGTATATACAACGCCGCGGGCATCAATATACAGAAGGCCATGGCCTATGTGCAGTACCAGAAAACACTGCGCGACTTCGACGGCGGGGAACCCATCTCGAACGAGGCGCTGCTCGAGTTGAAATGCACGGTCCTCGTGCCAGCGGCCCTGGAGCGCGTGATCACCGATCAAAACGCGGGCCGGCTGCAATGCCGCGTTCTCGCGGAGGCCGCCAACGGCCCGACCACGAACGCCGCCGATCGCGTTCTCCAGGAACGCGGCGACATCGAGCTGATCCCCGACGTGCTCTGCAACTCCGGCGGCGTGATCGTTTCCTATTTCGAATGGCTGCAGAACCTGCAGAATTTCTACTGGGATCGCGACGAGGTCATCCGGAAACTTTTCGGCATTCTCGACAAGGCGAAGGACTCGGTCGAGGCCCAGAAGCGGAAGTTCAAATTCAGCCGCCGCCTGGCTGCCCTCACGCTCGGTATCCAGCGCGTCGCGGAAGCCAAATCCGCCCGCGGACTTTTCCCCTGACCCGCCCGGCGCCACGAGTATATAGACGAAAACTATATAGGCCGCGGTCCGCGGCTATATATCGGTTCACCCTCGACTGGAAACGGGGCTGGCCCGCGAGCGAAGCCGACCGGCGCGCGAGCCAGCGCTCGCTCTATATTCGCGCGGATGACGCGGCGCCGGGCCGACTCGTCGCAAAACCGCCTTGCAGCCGGCGTGAACCCGCGTCTCTTGGTGATGTGCACGGCTCGCAAGAACTACCGGGGCTGACCGCCACGCTCGACAAGCTCTGCTATCACCACGGCGGCGCAAGCCTGCCGGAGGACAAACCCCACGCGTTTGTCTATTTCGTCACCATTCGCAACGAGTCCGAACGCACGGTCACTCTGCTGGGGCGCAAATGGGTCGTGGTTCATGCCGACGGCAACCGCCTCGTCATCGAGGGCGACAAGATCGTCGGGGAGACGCCGCGGCTCGCACCCGGCGAACAGTTTTCCTATAACAGCTACCACGTGGCCGGGCAGGACGCCTGCGCCTACGGCAGCTTCCACGGCGTCGACGATCTCGGAAACAAAATCCACGTGCTGCTGCCCGGCTTCGCGATGACGGTGCCCCGCCAACAGGCTCCAGGAGCCCGCTAGCGGGCAACCGAAATTGGTTCTCGTTCTCGTCGCAGTTCTCCTGTTGGGTGGGCGCTGAATGAAGTTAACCGACCTGAACCGCGACGGCGGCATTGGCGCCAATTCGCTGTTCATCCAACTTGGCGATCTGAATCTGCTGCTCGACTGCGGCCTGCACCCGAAGAAGGTCGGCCGCGCGGCCACGCCGGACCTGAAGCCACTCCGGGGAGTGACGCTGGATTTCATCATTGTCACCCACTGCCATCTCGATCATATCGGCAGTCTTCCGGTGGTCATGCGCGAGCACCCAAACACGCCCGTGCTGATGACGACCTCAAGCCGCATGCTGATTGAGCGCATGTTGCACAACTCCGCGAACGTCATGATGCGGCAGAAGGAGGAGAATAATATACCGGACTATCCCCTGTTTACCCATGAGGATATTGACCGGTGCGCCAAACGGATGATCGGCCTCCCGTTCGGGCACGCGAAGAAACTGCGCGGCAGCACCGACGAGGTGGAACTGATCTTCCACCCGGCCGGGCACGTCGCCGGCGCAGCCGCCGTCGAGATCCATCACAAGCATCGGCAACTTTTTTTCACGGGCGATGTGCTGTTCGAGAATCAACGCACCTTGGTTGGCGCGAAATTTCCCGCCGGGCATTTCGACACACTCATCATCGAAACCACGCGGGGTACGACGGAGCGCCCAGTCGGCAAGGAACGCGTCCACGAAGTCGCCCGCCTCGTCGCCAGTATCAACGAGACGATCCAGCGCGGCGGCTCATTCCTGATCCCCGTCTTCGCACTCGGCCGCATGCAGGAGGTGCTCTCGATTTTGCATGACGCCCGCAAATTTGGCCGCATCGCCGATTGCCAGATTTTCGCGTCGGGCCTCGGGATGGATATAGCGGATTATTTCGATGAGATCACCCGCAAGACGCGGCACCTCAATTTCAATCGCGGGATCATCAAGGATCTCAAAATCAAGCCCACCCCCCGGACGATCAAACCCGGCGAGGATCC
This sequence comes from uncultured Verrucomicrobiae bacterium, assembly GCA_963800005.1. Classification (GTDB taxonomy): domain Bacteria; phylum Verrucomicrobiota; class Verrucomicrobiia; order Opitutales; family Opitutaceae; genus CAWCZH01. The sequence goes on along the minus strand of CAWCZH010000005.1, from coordinate 450,642 downwards.
CGGACAGAACGCGCTATATATAATCAGTTCCGGCATGCTCGTCGAGCGCACGCCGAGCTATACACTCGCGTCCGGTCTCGTGGGCAACGCGCGCAATACAATCGGGTTCGTGGGGTATTGCGACCCGGATACCCCGGGTGGCAAACTTCTCGCCGCGAAAAACGGCGACACGTTTGTCTTCGAAGCCGTCGGCGTGAAAGCGAAGATCAAGGCCCGCGTCGAGCGTTTCGAACTCAGCGGCCACGCCGACCGCGAGGAGCTGGCGGAATTTGCTATACAGACGGGCGCCCGCAGCATCGTCCTGACGCACGGCGATCCCGCGGCTCGCGCGTGGTTCGCCCAGCAGCTCGCGGAAAAAGCGCCCGCCTCTAAGGTCCTCGATCCCGTTCCTCTGCAAACGTACCAGGTATAACCTGAGCCTTTTCGCGCTCGGAGTTGCGCGAGCGCCCGCCGCCGCGCTCGAGATTCGCGCCGCAGCCAGGTCGGCTTGAAAGAATATTAAACTCTGAGCAGCGCCGCGCCGACGAGCCCCCGTTCCGGACACCCAGTGCCGCCTGATGAATCGAGCCTTGCGAGCCGCGCCGCCCGCCGCTTCGCTGCCCCACCCGCGACCGCCCAGCATGCCCGGCGAACCGATCATCCACGTCCAGAATCTCTCGAAGGCCTACCGCATTTGGGAGAATCCCGCCGCGCGCCTGCGTAGTCCGCTTCTTGAAGCCGCCGCGAATTCCCTGCCCGCGAAGACCGGAGCCTCGCGCGCGCTCCGCGCCCGCGCCCGCCGCGGCTACCGCGATTTCTACGCGCTGGAAGATATATCATTCACGGTGCGCCGCGGCGAAGCCACGGGCATCATCGGACGCAACGGCTCCGGCAAAAGCACGCTGCTCCAGCTGATCGCCGGCACGCTCACGCCGACCACCGGCTCGCTGTCCGTGCAGGGAAAAGTCTCCGCGTTGCTCGAGCTGGGGTCCGGCTTCAACCCCGACTTCACGGGACGCGAGAATATATATCTCAACGGCTCCATCTTCGGCCTCACGCATGCGGCGATGGAGAGCCGCTTCGATGAGATCGCCGGGTTCGCGGATATCGGCGCCTTTATCGAGCAGCCGGTGAAAACCTATTCCTCGGGCATGATGGTGCGCCTCGCGTTCGCCGTCGGCTTCTCAGTCCAACCCGATATATTAATCATCGACGAGGCCCTCTCCGTCGGCGACGTGTTTTTCCAGCAGAAGTGCTTCCGCAAGCTGCACGATATGTTGGAAGGCGGGACGACGCTTCTCTTCGTGTCCCACGATACCGAGGCCGTCCGCAACCTCTGCGAACAAGTCGTGTTGCTCGATCAGGGACGGATGAATTTTCTCGGCTCGCCCGATGAGGCCGTCAGTCGCTATTTCGCGCTCTTCGGCACGCGCGTCGCGAGCGACGCCGCCGAGGGAAAGTCCGGCGCTGACGCCAGTCCGGCCGCGGAGGCCGCGCGCGTGGACGCCGAGCGCAAACTCGAACTCGCGGCGCACAATATACTTCCGGCCGCGCGCTCGCGCCATGGCCCGCGCAAACTCGAAATCGTCGCGCTTGATTGCGAGAACGAACACGGCGCGATCTCGCTCCGCGTGGAGATGACGCGCGTGGCGACATTCCGATTTCTCATCCGCGCCAACGAAGCAATCGCGCAGCCCGCCATCGGCTTTAACCTATATGATCGCATGACGAACCTCGTGTTCGCCGCCGGCACGAGGCAGCTCGGGATTGTCGTCCCGCCACTCCGCGCGGGTGAGGAAAAAATCGTCACTTTCCGGCTCACCTGCAATATACAACCGGGCGAATATACTTTCAGCGTCGAGGCGAGCGAGCCTTCCGCCGAGGGCCAGAATTTTGGATTTCTCCAGGACAAGCACGAGGGCCTCGGGCCGCTCATCGTGCATTATGAACACGACCACACGTGGCCCTTTTACGGGATCGCCCGTCTCCCGCTCGATATATCCTGCTGACCTCGCCATGGGTTTTTCCTCGCTCGCCCAACTTTTTCGCAAGCCTCGCGTCCGCCCCGCCGGCCCGCAGCTCGGCCGGGTGGCCGAGCTAGAATCCGCGCCGTTCCGGGGATTCATGGCGGAGTGCAACGCATTCGCCCGAGAAAATGGCCTCCGCGAATTTACCGACTGGAGCAAAGTGTGGGAATATCCGTGGCTCAACGCGCACGGAATTTCCGCATTCGATTGGAACGGAAAATCACTCGTGGATTTCGGCAGCGAGATTTCTCCGATGCCGTGGCTGCTCGCCACGCGCGGGGCACGCGTCACCCTCGTCGAGACCGACCCACAGTGGCTGCCGATCTGGGAGGCGCTGCGGGCGAAACTCAACGTCGACGTTCGCTGGCACCTCGTGAACTCCGAGGTTCTGCCGTTCCCCGACGCGTCGATGGACGCCGCCACCAGCTTTTCCGTGATCGAACACCAGCCCGATAAATCTCGCGCCATGGCGGAGATCGCCCGCGTGCTGAAACCCGGCGCGCCGCTGTATATTTCATTCGACATCTGCGAGCCGGCCATGGGGATGACGTTTCCCGAGTGGAACGGCCGCGCGCTCACCATGAGTGAATTCGAGCGCGAAATCTGGCAGCACCCCGCGTTCGGAAATACCAGCGTCCCCTCGTGGAACGTCGCCGATATCCCGGCGTATCGCGAATGGCATCTCCGTAGCGCGCCGCACCACAATTACGTGACGGGCGCGGCCGTGCTGGTGAAAACGAAGTGATGCGTCCGCTGTATCCAGTTTTTGAATACATGGCCGGGGATGCCGATCGGTGTCTTGCCGGCGGTCCGCGGCAAACGCGCCCCACCGCGAGCGCTGCGTTTGGACTCGCCTAAATCGGGCGCGAGGCCTTTTTTTTATCGTTTACGTGCGCGAGACGCCCCAGCAGATCCTTTACTTACGCCCTGATACGATCGGTGACTTGGTGATCTTTTCCGCGGCGCTGGACGCCTTGCTCGAGGCGTGGCCGGACGCGCGGCATACAGTATTGGTTCGGTCGGGCTATGAATCGCTCGCTCCGCTTTTCTCGCCGGCGCTGCACTGGCAGGTGGCTCCGCTGAATCCATTCGTCGACAAGCCTTCGCAATGTGCCTCGGCACTCACGGGGCTGCTGAGCACGCTCGACGCTAGCGCACCGGATTTAGTCGTCGCGGCGACCGTGAATCGCACCTGGCTCGAACTCGCGATCGCCGCGCATTTCCCGGAGGCGCGTCGGGTCGCGCTGGGCGACCGAGCGGTCGATCCGATCTTTGCGGGAGCCGCGCGGCTCGAGCTTGGTCTCGATTCCACTGATGCGTTTGGTGAGATCGTGCGGCTCGAGGAGGGCGCCCGCGACTGGGAAAACAATCACCGCCTCGTCGAGCAACTCGTCGGTCATCCCGTCGCACGCCGCGCTCCGCGCATTACGATTCCCGCCGCCGCGTCCGACGCTGCGGACAGTATACTCACTTCATATAGCCTCGCGGGCTCCCGCTGGATCGCGGTGTTCCCCGCCGGACTGGCCAACGTGCCGATCAAGGCCTGGCCCGCGGAGAAATTCGCATCGCTAGTCATCGAGCTTCAATCGAGACCCGCGCTCCCGCTGCTCCTGCTTGGGCATCGCACCGAACGCGAATTGCTCCAGCGCGTCAGCGATCTCGTCGTGGCGGATGGCGGCGCGCCGATCCCGATCTGGTGTGGCGAAGATGGCCAGGTCGACCTGCTCGCCGCGCTGCTCGCGAAAGCCGAAGTATATATCGGACACGACACCGGCGCGATGCACCTGTCGGCCGCGGCCGGGCGCCCCACCCTCGGCATTTTCGGCGGCGGACATTGGCCGCGCTTCCGCCCGATTGGCCGACAGACCGTCTCGGTCGTACAACCGCTGCCTTGTTTCGGCTGCAATTGGGACTGCCATTTCGGCGATGCCCCTTGCGTGAAAACGCTCGGAGTTGCCGATGTGCGCCGCGGCGTTGACGTGCTCCTGGCCGGCGGCTCGCGGGAACTCGACGAGGTAATCACCGCCGAGAATCTTCCGCCCGCAGCGCTGCGCCTCATCGAGGCCGAGGTGCCCCGCTATATAGCGCTGCAGCGCGACCGCATCGCCCGGCAGCATCGCATCGAGGAATTGAAGCGGGAGACCGATTCGAAAGATGTCGAAATAAGTTCGCTCAAAAATGCGGCGGACCTGAAGGACGATGAAATCGCGTCGCTCAAGCGGGAGACGGATACGAAGGACGACGAAATCTCGGACCTGAAATCCGAGACAAATTCGAAGGATATAGAAATCGCGGACCTGAAGCGCGCCGCCACGGAACGGAAAACCGAGATGGAAGCGATCAAGGCCGAGCTCGAGGCCGAGTGCGCCGGAAAAGATATAGAGATCGCCGAGCTGAAAAAAGAAACCGATGGCAAGGACGTCGAGATCGCCGCCTTGAAGCGCGTCTCGAACGAGCGCGAGCAGTTGATCTTCACCCTCGACGGCCACGTGAAGGAATTCCAGCGGATTGTCGGCGTGCTGAATTCGCAGATCGCCGAGCTCGACCGCCGCCGCACCGAGCTGGACGCCGCCCACCAGACCGCCACGACCGCACTCGCGGAAAGCGAGCAGCGGCGGGTCTGGCTCGAGGAACGTTTCGCACTTATCCCCAACTCGATGAGCCTGATCGACCAGGTGCTCGCGAAGGATGTTCATATAAGGAATCTCGACGCCTCGATCGTGCAACGTGACGCCGAGATCGCGCGAGTCCGCGCCGCGCTGGCCGCGAGCGAGCAATCAATTGCCAACTATGCCGCGGGCTTTGGCACGCTCGAGCAGGCGAAGCATTACGGGAAACTCCTCAGCGAAAAGGAAGGCGTGATCCAAACGCTGCATCGCGCCTGCCTCGAACGTGAGGCCGTGATCAAACAGCTTGTGGCCGACGTCACGAAGCCCACCTCGAAGGCCCGCAAGATCTGGGTCGCCGGTTCTGCGCACGCCCGGGAAAAATGGTGGCGCCCGCTCGAGTCATGGCTGTTCCGGCAGACCGTGGAAAACTACTGGATGCAGATCGGCGTGCTGCGTCACTACGAGCCGCGGCCGCTCGTGTTCGACAAATTTCCCAAGCCGAAATTGTCGGAGTCGAAGCTGCCGCAAATCGGAATTGTCACGCCGAGTTATAACCAGGCGCAGTTCATCGGCAGCACGATGCTCAGCGTGCTTAATCAAAATTATTCGAAATTAATATATACCGTGCAGGACGGCGCGTCGCGCGATGGCAGCTCCGACGTCATCGCGCAATATGCGGCGCGCCTGCGCCGCTGGGAATCGGCACCGGACCAGGGCCAGGCCGACGCGATTCGCCGGGGCTTTTCGCATATATATGAAGACCTCGCCGCGAATGATATCATGGCTTGGCTGAATTCGGATGACCTGCTCGCGCCGCGTTCACTGCGGTTTGTCGCGGAATATTTTGCCACGCACCCGGAGGTCGACGTTATATATGGACACCGCATCATCATCGACGGGCACGACAAGGATGTCGGTCGCTGGGTGATGCCGCGGCACGATCCGGAGGCGCTGCAGTGGATCGACTATGTGCCGCAGGAGACACTCTTCTGGCGGAAAAGCGCGTGGGATCTGGCGGGCGGGATCGACCCTAGTTTTCAATTCGCGCTCGATTGGGATCTTCTGGCGCGGTTCACGCAGGCGGGCTGTCGCATCCGGCGGCTCCCTTATTTTCTCGGCTGTTTCCGCGTGCACGCGGATCAGAAAACCAGCCACGCCATCCACACGACCGGCGCCGACGAGATGCGACGCATCCGCACGCGTTTTCACGGCGACAAGCAGGACAATTTCGAGACGATCAACGCCCATGCGCGCCGCACGCGCTTCCGCGGGGCGTTGAACGCCCGCCTCCTCGCCTTGGGCATCCGATGGTAACGGCGACCAGCGGCCTCGCGGGAACGCGAAACGTTGGCTTGTTTTGTGAGGCGTTTTTTTAAACGCTCACCCTCTACGCCAGCATGACAGCTCTGTTACTCGTCGTCGGACTCTTCCTTTACCTCACGTTTATCGGCCAGGCCATCGTGAGCCTTTTCCGGCCGCGCCTGGGATTGCTCTGGAGCTGGTTCATCGCGCCCACCGTCGGGCTCTCGATGATCGTAGTCCTGATTACGCGGCTAAACGTCTGGGGCATACCGGTTCGCATCGCGGGTCCGTGGTTGACGATCGGGCTATTCCTTTTCTCGGTGGCGGTTTTCGTCTGGCGTCGCCCCAAGCTGCCCTGGCGCCAACTCGCGCCGTTCTTCGCCATCACCTTGGTATATCTGCTATATACAGGCTGGCCGCTCCTGCGCTTCGGGTTCAACTGGATTTCCTACGGCAACGACGACATGGCGAACTACGTCCTCGCCGCTCAACGTTTCCTCGAGCACGGGTATTATGAACTTCCGCTGCAGACGGATTTGGAAGGACGCGATTACGCGCAGCACTATTGGTTCATGCACGGCCTGCAGCAGATCCGCCCGGGCTCGGAGCTGACGATTGCCTGGGTCGCGTCGCTGACACGCCTGAAGGCGCACCAGGTTTTCATGCCGACGATTCTCGTTCTCAGCATGATGCAGATCTTCGCTCTCGGGGCGCTCGCTATATATCGAGGACGGTATCGGAAAGTCACCCTCGTGGCGTTTTTCCTTTTCGCAACGAGCCCGCTGTTCGGGCTGGGAACGCTATATCAATTGATCGCGCAGGTGGGCGGCATCGCGATCCTGCTCGCCGGCTCGTCGCGTGCTCTTCACCCGGCGCGCCACGAACTGGCGAAAGGCCCTCGTTGGCGGCCTCATCACCGCGAACCTGGCGATCCTCTATCCCGAGGTCGCGCCATTCATTGCGATTGGTATATTACTCTTCGCCGCACGCCTGCGCTATACAGACCGGCCATTCTTCAACCGCTACGCGATTTTCATACTCGGCGTGGCCGTGCTGACGTTCCTGTTCATCGCCACCAACACCTACCAGTTCATCAACACGCTGGTGATGCAATCGGTCGGCTCGGCGGGCCTCGGCGCCATGGCCGAGATCAACGACCAGAGCGGTGGCCTCGTGCTCTTCCCATGGACGCTGGTGCCGTCGTTCATCCCGATGCTCTTCGGGCTGCACCCGTTCGGTGTCGTTGGCGTCGACCCGCGCATTTCGATCCTGATCGTCATCGGTTTCCTGTTCCTCGGATATACTATATACCGCACCTGGCGGAACGTCCGGCGCGATGCCCCGGCCGGTTACCTCGGCGCGATCATGTTCCCGCTCGGGTTCTATCTCTTCTTTAAGGGCCAGGACTTCGGACTCTTCAAGCTGGCGATGTTCGCGCAGCCTGTGATCACGCTCTTCGTTGCGCAGGGCTTCGCCTATCTCATGTTCGCCGGCTCCGCCCGGCGGCGCAAATACGCCCGGATCGCGCTCGCCGTCTTCTTCGTCGCGACCGTGCCGGCCCATAGTTATTATTCATATGCATCGCTCGGCACCTATGGCGGCGGCCTCACCGAGGTCGTGCAGGCCTCGCGCCTCGGCGTGGCGTTCACGCCGCCGAAGGACCTGAAATACGACGCGATCGAGAGCGACATCAACAACGTCGTCAGCGCCAAGATGCTCGCGCAATATACTCAGGGCTGGGACACGCGTTTCCTGAGCCGGAGCTATATGGACAACATCGCCAACATCGCGGTGTTGAAATTCCTTCGCACCCCCGATCCCGACCTCGGCCCGCAGGCGCGCATCATCGAGAAACTCGCGCTCCTGCGTTTCTTGTTGCCGAAGGAAATCATGAAGGGCGACGTCCCGGATTACCGCGTGCTCACGATCAAGAAGACGGCCAATGACCAGGATCACGCCAATGATTGGACCGAGACCGGCTCGCGGCAGCTCGACTATAAAGACCGGCTGTTCGTCTCGATGCGGAAGGACCTGGATCACTTCAATAAAGCGAACCCGGACACCGGCTGGGTGGCGCAGAACATGTATCAATATAAACTCGAGAGCCAGGTGAAGGACCACCTCGTGTTCATCCACTCGTTCCTCAGCCCACATTATTACTCGTCCGCCCGCACCAAGGCCGCCTTCTTCCAGCGCGAGCCGGAACCCTACGGCACGGAGTTCGGCAGCTACTTCCACGGCACCGGCCGGTTCACACTGTTTAATATCGTGAATCCGTCGCCAAAAATCCGGATGATCATGGACTTTTCCCGGACCGCCCTCGGCGCCGGCCGCGAGAAACTTCCCGCCAGCGCCTATATCATCGGGAGCGAAGATTATCCGTTGCACTTCGTCGGCTATGGATCCGCGCGGATCGTCACCGAGCTTCTCACCCCGGAATATTTTGAAAAGCAGGCGTACCTGACCGTCGATTTCAACGAGGTCGCCGTTCCGATCGAGAAGGAAAAGACCGGGCTCATGCGCCTCTACGGCGTGAAATATAACCTCGATGACCGCCGGCTCGTCGGGTTCACGCGGGACATGTCGCTCATCACGGACGAGCAATATAAAGCGATGGTGCGGCCGACCAAGATCAGCGAGTTCCCCCGCGACCTGTACGTGTATCCAGGACTTGAATACTCCGGGCTATATGAAGACGGCTGGGTGTGCGACGATGCCTACGTCCGACTCGGCGCCTCGCACCCGGGCCAGGTTTTATATTTCAAGGGCTTCATCCCCGACACCGAGAAATTCCGCCGTCAGGGCGTGGACGTCACCATCTCGCTCAACGACAAACCGACCGAAATCGTCAACCTTCGCGCCGGTGAATTCACGTTGACGCGTCTGATCAAGGACGCCGCCGACGTGACGTCGATCTCGCTGCACTTCTCCGACTCCGAGGTATATGGGACGAAGGACAAACGGAAGATGTCGGCTTTCGTGCACGAGATTTCGATCGGCGACATTCCGGACCTCGCGGCCTTCAAGCGCATGACGAACCAGCAGGGTGACAAGTTCGACCTCACTGGCGTCGATGACGACGGCTGGATCGGTCAGAAGGCCTCGTTCAACGCGCCAGCATTCGCCGATTTCAAGGTGCTGAAGATGGATTTGGAAAATCCCGGCTGGGCGCCGGCCGCCAAGAACTCTCTCGCCGTCACGCTGAACGGCGCCGATTTCGCCAAGCTCTCCGTGCCCCGCGCCACGTACCAGAGCCTATATATACCACTCGCTGCGGGAACGCGCAACGCGGTCACGCTGGAGGCGGGCGCAGTCTTCCCGCTGCCGGGCGACCCGCGCCAGCGGTCGTTCCTCGTGAAGAATATATCATTCGAGAACCTCAGCCCGACGGACCTCTTCGCACGCGGATGGCATCGCTCCGGTTATCTATTCAAGCTGGATCACGCCGATGACGATGGCTGGGTGGACCGGAAAATTGATTTCAGTTTCCCGGCCACGACGCGTTTCAAGGAAGCCATTGTGGAAGTCGTGCGCTATCCGGCGAAGGCCGACCTGCCGCTCGAGGTGAAAATCGGCTCGAACGCGCCAGCGACGCGCGTGCTCGGCCTGCAGCAGACTGAGCGCATTCTGGTCCCGCTCTCCGCGACTGCGGACACCCGGCTCTCGCTCACCGCCGAACGCAGCTTCCCGCTCGCGGCGCCGGACACCCGCGAACGATCGTTCCGGATCGTCAATATCGACTTTCAGTAACAATCGCGCCAAACCCGCCCATGCTCCTCAGCATCGTCGTCCCGGTTTACCGCGAGGAAAAGAATATACCGGAATTCCTGCGCCGGATCCGGCCAATCCTGGAGGGAATAACCTCGGATTATGAAATTATATTCTCGATGGATCCGTCGCCCGACCGCACCGAGGAGGTCGTGCTCGAGGAACGCGCGCGCGACGAACGCATCCGCCTGCTAAAGTTTTCGCGCCGCTTCGGCCAACCGATGGCAACCCTCGCGGCGATGGAATATTCCTCAGGCGCCGCAGTCGTCGTGATGGATGTGGATCTGCAAGACCCGCCCGAACTCCTCGTGGAGATGATGGCGAAGTGGCGCGAGGGCTACGATGTCGTGCTGCCCCAGCGCCGCGCGCGCACCGGCGAACCGTGGCTCAAGAAGATGGTCGCGAACACGGGATATAAAGTGATCAACAAAATCGCCGACGTGAAAATCCCGCGCAACACCGGCGACTTCCGCCTGATGTCGCGTCGCGTCGTCCGCGAGGTCGTGAAGCTGAAGGAGAGCCACGGCTTTCTGCGCGGCATGGTCGCAGTCGTCGGTTTCAAGCAGGTGATGATTCCCTTCGACCGTCCGGCGCGCTTTGCCGGTGAGACGAACTATAATCGTTTCTTCGGATCACTGCGCATCGGGTTCAACGGTATATTCTGTTTCTCCACCTACGCGTTGACGTTGAGCACGCAGTTCGGCTTCGCGATCGCGGGAGCCTCGTTTCTGATCGCCCTCACCTACCTCGTGATGAAGCTTTGCGGATTCCCCTTCCCGCTGGGCAATCCGACGATGGTCATCCTCATTCTCTTCATGGGGGGTATCCAGCTCATCAGCGTCGGCATTCTCGGCGAGTATATAGGCCGGATATATGAAGAGGTGCGCAGCCGGCCGAAGTTCATCGTCGACCGCGCGGAGGGTTTCAGCCCGGCGGATCGATAGCCTGACCTGACGCGGCCGCGGCTCAGACTGCCGCCCGCCATCCCGCTTCCAGAGCCGCCGGCATGACACCCCATTCCTATTTAGGCGTAATCCTGGCCACTGCCTTCCTGGTCGTGGTCTGGTGGGCCAGCGGCCGCTGGCTGCAGCGCCGGCTAGCGCTCACCGCCACGGAGAAGCGGCGTGAGTGGGCGTTCCTCGCCGGCGTCGGACTCGTGGCTGCCTGGGCCATGCGACCTTTCTTTTTCGGCGGGATGATCGGCGCGGGCGACAGTTATCATTACGCGCTGCAGATCGCGGATTTTCTGACGCAGCTCCGGCACGGCGTCGTGCCCGTGCTCATCGGCCAAAGCCAATATGGTTTCAACGGCAACGTGCAGACCGTGCGCACCGCTCCCTATTTCACGGCGCTCTCGGCCGTGCTGGATTTCGTGACGGTGCGGGACCTACCGTTCTTCGCGCTGAAAAACTTCGTCATCATCACGACCGGCTGGGGCGCCGCGTTCGCCGCCTACGCGGTCGTCCGGCTGCTCGCGCCCACGTGGCGCGCAGCCGCTCTCGCGCTGAGCGCCCCGTATATAACGTCGCCCGCCATTCTCGGTCCGCTCATCGGCCTCGATATGGATGCGACGTTCATGGCCGCGCCTTGGCTGCCGGTATATGGTTATGGCCTAGTGCTGTCGTGTGAACTCGTCGACGACACCGCCGGGTTGCTCACCTCAGTGGGCGCCCTCGCCGCGATCTGGTACTGCCATCCGCCGACCGCCGCGTGGCTCACGCCCGCGCTCGTCGCCGTGCAGCTCTGGCGCGTCTTTATATACGGAGGCCGACGCTCGTCCTGGCTGCGGCAGATCGGCGGCGTGCTGCTCTTCGCCGCCCTCACCGGCTATATATTCTATTCCGTTTTCTCGCTGAAACTCGCCTATACACTCGGCGCTCCCGCGGAGGTCCGGCAGTCGATTCTCACGAGCCTGAAAACGAGCTGGTCGACCGCGCTGCGCCCGCTCGACGCAAAAAATTCCGCCGCGTTCCTCCAACTCGGCTGGTCCGGGTGGGCCGTCCTGCTCGCGGCCATCGCCGTCGCCTGGTCTCGCTCCGTCGCGCGAATATTTCTCCTGCTGGGGACGCTGCTCCTGCTTTTGTTTCTCCTGCCGATCCCGCGAATCAGTGCGGCGCTCTGGTCGCTCGTCCCCTCCCGCCTACTTGATATAACGAATGCATGGCCGGAGCAGCGCTTTTACCCGATCCTTGCCGCGGCCACGCTGGTGCTCGCGGCGCTCGCCTTGCGCGATCGCGCCCTCGCCTCTGCGCGCTTCCGCCGCGGAGTGCTCGTTTTCCTTTCGGTCGCCTGCCTCTGGAGCGTTATCGAGCTGCGCACGCTGCACCAGCGCGCGGACCAGCTCAAAATTCGCGCAATCGAGAGCAACGACTCGCTGCGCCCGGAGAACGCGCCGCTCACGCGCTCGTCCTATATACTGTTCAATCGCCAGCCGGATAATTATTCCGACGGCTGGGTCGACCCGGAATTTGCGTCGCGGCTGCTCGATTCCGAACTGAATATACATGAGACGAACGAAGCCGCTGCGCTGGCTACCGCCGCACCGGAACTGGCGAGCCTGCCGGCGATTCCCGTCTCGCCCGATGCTGAGCTCGACCTCGACCGGAGCGAGCCGTGGCTCCTCGTTTTTCAATTCGCCCAACCCGCCGCCGTCGGAGAGGTCTCCTTTCGCGGCGCCGCCGTCCGCGCCTATACACTGCCGAGCAGCGGCGGGCCACGCGCATTTGGCAGCGGTCCACTCGCAGCCAAAACTGTCACCCTCCGAGCCGACCCTGGAGCGGAATCGGCGCTCCGCGTGCACGCCACGGTCCCGGGAGTCTCCGTGAAGGCCATCCGCTTTCGGCCGACCACCCTGCCGATCCAGTTGCGCGGGCTCATGCCCTATGAAGCCACCGTCCGCGCCAGCGTCGCGGGCTATCTCGAGACACCCCAGGTCTTCGTTCCTGGATATAAAGCGACGGTCAACGGCGTCGTCGTCCCAGTCCGGCATTCGTTCGAGGGCCTCGTCGCCGTTCCTGTGCCCGCCGGTGCGTCCGACATCACTGTGAGTTATCCCGGCCCCCCTGGGCTGAACACAGCGTGGTGGCTCGCAGTGCTTTCGTTCTGCGGCCTGGCGTTCGCGCGACCGAGGTGGCGCAACGATATATATCAACGTATATATGGATCCGCCGCCCCGCGCGGCGCCGTCGATCGCGCCGCGCAGCCGATCAGCCTTTTCGCCGGAGCCCGAGCGCTCGGAGCCCGGCGCTGGGCCACGATCACGGCCGTCACGATCGGCGTGGCTGCGCTCACGATTTTCGTGGCACGCTGGACCGCCGCGGAAAAGGCCACCCGGGATTCCCTGCGGCTGGTTTTCAACCTGCCACGCTGGAGCGGACACCGCGCCGAACCGCTGCTGGTGACCGGACGCGAAGGACGCGCCGACTGCCTATATATTATATATGCCGACGCCACCCACGTGCGTCTCGGCCTCGATCACTGGGCGTTAGGAGGCCCGACTTCGCCCCTGCTGTCGGGCACCCGCGGCGACTCGCATGTCCTCGAGGTCACCTCGGCCGCGCTCGACGCACGGGCGCCGGATGGCCGCGCCCCGTTGCTCGTCCGCTACGACGGACAGGTGGTCTGGGACGAAACCCTCCCGTATTATGCCGCCCGGCCGGACCAAGTATATATCGGTCAAAACCCCGTGGGCAGCAGCACGTGCCAGCCGGATTTCACGGGCGAGATTCTCGCGCAGGACCGCGTCAAATCGCCGGAACGCCCCGCGCCTCCTCCACCGCCGGCCGCCCCGGCAGCCGGCAAAAACGGTATTTCAACAGCGCCCACATCCACGTCAGCGGGTCGCGGATCATCGTGATCTTTTTTCCCTGCTCGAACGAGCGCGATGTATAGCTGATCGGAATCTCGATCGGTTTATATCCACGGCGTACCAGTTTCATCAGCAATTCCCAGTCGAAGTCGAACCGATTGCTCTCGAAGACCAGTCCCGCGATGCAGTCCCGGCGAAACACTTTATACATCGTGAACGGGTCCTTCAGCCAGACCCCGAGCACGACATTGATCGCGAGCGTAAAACCCCAATGCGCCGAATTTAATATAAAGGCACGCACCGGCTGATCGCCGAATTTCCGGATCGCCCAGCCACCCTCGCCGTGACGCGACCCCAGCACAAACGCCTGCCGCCCGGTCGCGAGCGGCGCGAGCAGGATTTCATAATCGTCGAGATCATATTCGAGATCCGCGTCCTGGATTAATATAACATCCCCGGTCGCGACCGCCAGGCCGGCGCGGACCGCATGACCCTTGCCGCGAGGCGCATCCTCGAGCAGCACCCGCACACCGTCGCGGCCCCGAAAGGACTCGACCACCGCCCGACTGCCGTCCGGCGAGTTACTCTCTATAATGATCACCTCGATCTCCCACCCGGTGACGCGCTTCGCCACGATTGCGTCCAGGGCGGACTGAACCGTCGCGATTTCATTGAAAACGGGAACGATCACCGAAAGCGAATGCGGTCGGGAAAGCGGGGTGGTCATGCGCTGCGCCCTGAGTGCCGGGACACCGCCACGCAGGCGAACAAAAATTCACGCCCTCGCCCACGGCGCAATTCGTGCCTCGCCGGGAGGGTCGGTGTATCGCCGAGCTGCCAGCCTGACCACGACCCACCTCCCGGCCAGAGAGGGCTTGTGCTGCCCCCGTCGCCCGGGCAGGATCGACGTGATGCGATTTCCCAATCTCGCCTCGGCGCGAGCGGGCCTATATACCCGCAGCGATATATGATCGGCCGTTGACGTGCCATGCCCGCCACCCTTGCGCCCACTCCCGCCGGCGTCATCGACCTGACCGAAAGTCACCTCGGCCGCGTCCGCGAATTTTACGAGCGCGCTCCCACCGAGCAGAAATGGGGAGCACGCTGCTATCGGGAGATTCTCGCGCACTACTATAATCTGCTGATTCCCGCGTCGGCGCGCATCCTGGAAATCGGCTGCGGCAGCGGCGAACTCCTCGCGTTGCTCCGCGCCGCGGAAAAAACCGGCATCGATCTCTCCGCCCACCAAATCGCCGCGGCCCGCGGTCGCGTTCCCGGCGCCACGTTTCTCGTCCAGGCGGGCGAGACGCTCGAGCTACCGGGCAGCTTCGACGTGATTATTATATCGGACACGCTGAACCTCGCCGGCGACGTGCAGCGCCTGCTCGAGCGCGTCCGCCGCGTCGCTCACGCCGACACGCGCTTGATATTGAATTTCCAGAATTCACTCTGGCGCCCCGTCCTCGCGCTCGCGTCGGCGTGCGGATTGAAAATGACACAGCCGGAGAACAGCTGGTTATCGTCCGCAGACGTTCTCAATCTCCTTCACCTCGCCGGCTGGGAGGTCATCACGCGCCACGGTCGCATGCTGGCGCCCGTGCGGCTCGGCGGCGTCGAAGGCGTCCTCAACCGCTGGGTCGCTCCATTCATACCGTGGCTCGGAATCACCGTGATGATGGTCGCGCGCCTCCGACCGGAGCCCGCCACCGCTGCGCCGCGGACCGTTTCCGTCGTGATCCCCGCGCGCAATGAAGCCGGCAATATAGCGGCCGCGATCGCGCGCACCCCGCAGATGGGAGCGGGCACGGAAATCATATTTGTCGAGGGGCATTCCAAGGACGACACGTGGGCGACGATCCAGCGGGTCGCCGCGGAGAATCCACATCTCCCGCTGAAGATCCTGCAGCAGACCGGGCGCGGCAAAGGCGACGCGGTCCGCGCGGGGTTCGCGGTCGCGACGGGAGATATATTAATGATCCTCGACGCGGACCTCACGATGCCACCCGAGGAGCTGCCGAAGTTTTATGAAGTGCTCGCGAGCGGCAGCGCAGAATTCGCGAACGGGGTTCGGCTCGTATATCCGATGGAGGATCACGCGATGCGTTTTCTGAATCTCTGCGCGAACAAGACCTTCGGAATTATATTCACCTGGCTTCTGGGCCAACCGGTGAAGGACACGCTGTGTGGCACGAAGGTCGTCTCACGTCGGCATTATGAAACGATCGTCGCCCAACGCGCCTATTTTGGTGACTTCGATCCATTCGGTGATTTCGACCTGCTGTTTGGCGCGGCGAAACAAAACCTGAAAATCGCGGATATCCCCATCCGTTACCGTGACCGCACCTACGGCGAAACCAACATCCAGCGCTGGAGCCATGGATGGCTGCTGTTGCGCATGCTGGGCTTCGCTGCGCGCAAGCTGAAATTCGTGTGAGTTCGCCAGCCGGCGAGGTGTCCGCGATTGCGCAAGCGCTCCGGTGGCGAGTCGCTCACCCACCGCAGCTATATAGTCGGCCGCACGCCGGACCCATCCTAACCTCGAATATATATTGGCTCAGCCGGAGTGCCGGTGTGCATCGGTCCTCAGCACCCAGCATATACCGGATCGGAGCAGCAACGACGCCGCTTCGGAGTATACATCGGCGAGGCGCTTCACACCGCGCGGGACGCTCTCACGCCCGTCCATGACCCCGATGCTCACATTGCAGGGACTCACGAAGCGCTACGGGACGACCGAGGCAGTCCGCGATCTGAGTCTCACCGTCGCACGCGGCGAGGTTTTCGGGCTTCTCGGAGCCAACGGCGCGGGCAAAACCACGACACTGGAATGTATCGCGGGGCTGCGGACGCCAGATGCCGGCGATATATATATCGGCGACGTCAACGCGCGTACTGAATCGCGCCGGGCGCGGGCCGGCGTTGGCATCGCGTTGCAAGCCGCGGCGCTCCCGGACCAGGCCACCCCGCGCGAGGCGCTCCAGCTGTTTGCTTCGCTATATACGTGCCGCGTCGATCCCGACCAGCTGCTCCGGCGCTTCGGGCTGCTCGAGCGCGCCGATTCCCGCGTATATACATTGTCCGCCGGACAGCAGCAGCGGCTGGGACTCGCGCTCGCGCTGGTCCACGCGCCCGAGTTGCTGATCCTCGATGAGCCCACGGCCGGGCTCGATCCCGCGGCGCGACGGGCACTGCAGGCGGAGATCATACAACTCAGAAGCGAGGGCCGCACTGTTCTTATATCCACCCACGATCTCGGCGAGGCCCAGCACCTCTGCGATCGCGTTGGGATCCTGCGACGCGGCCGACTGGTCGCGTGCGGCCCGCCGCAGACCGTGACGGCCGCCTGGCACCCGCTACACACCGTCACGCTGAGCACCGACCCGTCGCTCGATGCCGCCACGTTTGCCGCTTTCGCCGGCTGCCGCGTGGAAGTGTCCGGCGACACGCTCATGTTCTCCACCGCGGATCGGACGGGCTTCATCGCCGCGCTGCCGGCGTTGCTGGCGGCCCACGGCGCGATCGTCCGCGAACTGCACGTCAGCCCCGCGTCACTCGAGAGCGCATTCCTCGAGGGCGAGGCCGACGCGGGGAAGGATATATCATGAGGGCGTTCTTCGCCCATCTCGCGTTTTCCCTCCGGCTGCAATTCCGGAACCCCCTCGCGTTGATCTATGGATACGCTTTCCCGCTGATTTTTCTGGTGGCGTTCGGCGTATTATATAGGCACGAGCGAATTCCGCTGGTGCGTCACCTTGGCGAACTGTTGACGATCACCGCGCTCGGCGGCGCCTGTTTCGGGCTGCCGACGTCCCTCGTCAGCGAACGCGAGCGCGGCGTGTGGCGGCGGTTCCGCGCCACGCCGACCCCCGCGGCCGTGCTGATCGCGAGCACGGTGACGACGCGCTATATACTCCTGCTCAGCGCCGTCGCGCTTCAGCTCATCGCGATCGGCATCGTCAGCCGCACCTGGCCACCACACCTTATATTATTACTCGGCGCGTTCACCGTCGTGGCGTGGGCGTTCATCGGCCTCGGTCTCGTGATCGCGACGCTGGCGGACACCGTGCCGGCGGTCCAGGCGCTCGGGCAATGTCTGTTCCTGCCCATGCTCATCATCGGTGGCGTCGCCGTGCCACTCGAGAGCCTCCCGGCATGGACGCAGCATTTCTCCGCGTTCCTACCCGGTCGTCATGCGGTTGCCCTCCTGCAGGAAACGGCGAGTGGAACTCATTCCGGTGAGACTCTATTTCTCGTGCTCGCGCTCGGCCTGCAAGGACTCGTCGGTTTTCTCGTCGGCACTAAATATTTCCGCTGGGATGCGCAGCGGCGTGATCGCACGAGCGCGCTCCCCGGTGCGGTTGCTATACTCTCCGCGTGGATCGCGGTTGGTTTGCTCGCCGAGGTCCGTGGAACGGTTGCGCCGCTCGCCAACGGCTACGAGACGACGGCTGCAGATTCGCGACGCACCGGCGCGCCTAAGTCGTGGTCGGAGGTGCGCGCCGCCGACGTGGCCGCGCTCGATTTTCGTGTGCCGCCCGACGCGAGCGTCGTCTCGCCGATCGCCTCGGACAGCGAGTCCGCCGAGGGGCCGGTGCCGCAGCAGCTGGACAATCTCCGCGCGTTGCTGCCGGGCTGGGCGCCTGGGCGCGAAGCGGATCCGGTTCTCGCAATATATCATTTGTTGTGCGTGCCGGCCGTCGTGGACGTACAACAAGTGCCGGCGGAGCGCTTTGTGCCACTGGTCGTGCTCGCGCAACTGCAAGCCACGATGCCCAAGGAGTCGCTGATCAAGCTCCTCACGTGGATCGCGCAGCACTCGGCGGAATATAGTCCGATTACGGATATTTCGGAGCTCGGTTTTCCCGGAGAGGTCGGCGACCCCGCCATCGTGCAGGAACGCGTGCGTCTCTACGCGCTCAAGTATATTGCGCGGTTGACGGACCGGAACTACTGAAGCGGCGCGCCGGGAGGCCGCGGGGCCGCGCCGGCGCCGGAGGCTGCACGTGAATGCGAAAGCCGCGTCCGCGTTGATATACTCCTACATATATAGCAAAGGCCATATCCGGCTGTATATTGCTCTAAGCCGCCAGGAATGGGCCAGCCCGCGAGCCCGCCGGTGCATCGGAGAATTCCGAACTCACGCCCGCTCCCTGACTATCCCGCCGGACCGAGCAGCGCGTCTGGTTGGGCGAGCGGCGCCTGCGCGGCGGCGGTGACGCGACGCTGCGCGAGCTCCGCCTTGATTGTATACATCTGCGCCTCGTCGAGGCCGTAGCCGTGGATCAGCAGGAGCGCCACCGTGGCGCCTGCAAACGGCGCAATCACATAGCAGGCCCGCATCAGCTGCAGCGTATGCACCGACTGAGGTCCGAGTTTTGCATCGAATCCGATCCAGACGAGCACGAACCCTGTCAGCAGCGAACCGAGGGAGTTTCCCGCTTTGTCGGACCAGCTCATCAGGGATACAAACAGGCCTTCGCGCCGGAGCCCGTGACGCCACTCGTCATAGTCGGCGATATCGCCGAGCATGGCCGCCACGACTACGGCCATCCCCGCGAACGCGGCACCGTTGGTCATGAATACAATCAGCTGCCACCACGGGTGGCCGGGATAGTAGACCACGAGCTTGCACAGGCAGCACAGCATGAGCGTGCCGGCCGCGACCTGCAGTGTCTTCCGCTTCCCGAGCCAGCGGGCGAGCCGTGGGTAGAGGAAGATCGAGCTCAGGATCGCTGCCACGTGAAACGAGGAACCGAGAAAACCATATACGAGTGACGCCGCCCGCAGGTCGCCGCGGAAAACGAAATAGCAATTCATATATAGGCCGAGCAGGCCCACGAGATTATATCCGAAGCTGGCCGCGAAGCGCGTGCCGAGCACGAGCAGAAAAGGCCGGTTGTCCCGCACGACCCGGAGGCCGGCCACGAGCGAGACGCGCGGTTGGTGTGAGGACACCCGCGCGTAGAGGCGCTCGCGACACAGGAACACCGGCAGCAGGCCGGCCAGCAGGAAGATCGCCGCGCAACCGAGAGTCACCCAGCGCACGCCCGCGACGCCGTCGCCAAACATCGCCAGTTGCGTCAGCGGGAACAGCCATTGGCTGAGAACCTGAATCCCGAAACCGCATGCGAGCGTGAATGCCGCCACGCGCGTCCGTTCGTGATAATCATCCGTCGCCTCCAGGATCAGGCCGCCCAGCGGCATCGAATACAGCGAGTGCGCTATATAAAACACCAGCGAGACGAGCAGCAGGTGCCAGAACAGCCGTGACTCCGTCGCCCCGCGCGGAAACCACCAGAGCGCTGCGAACAGCAGGGCCAGCGGCAGCGCCGCACTCGCGAGCAACGGCCGGCGCCGCCCCCACCGCGATCGAAAATTGTCCGAGAACTGCCCCCAGAGCGGATCCAGCATCGCATCCCACAGCCGCTGTATAAAGATGATCGTGCTGATCAACGCCGGGTTCAGCCCGAGCGTCATATTATATATCGGGCTGACCAGCACGTGCAGCGTGCCGTGCGTTCCCTCGCTCACGATCTTCCCTGCGCCAAGGCCGATCTTCTCGCGAAGGGACACGCGATCCTCCGGACGCGTCTCGTGATTCTGGGGTGCTGAGGTCGGCATGAGAAACGGGGCAGGTCGGACGCGGCTGAAAGGGGATTCCGCCGCGCACTCGCCTCCGGTGCTGTCGCCCGAAAAAATACGCTGGTCCGCTTGAACACCGCAAGCGTCACTGTGCCGCCGGCGTTCTCCGCGCCCCGACGTGTGCGCCGCCGCCCCCGGGGAACGCCCTCCCGCCCGGGCGGCAAAGTTGTGCACCACGTTACATGAAAAGTGCCTGACCCAGCCGCGCGCGCGCCCTCTCATCGCACCCCGCCTCGGCGTCGCCGGAATTATTCCCGCGCCACGGACGCGCGGTGTCGGACCAAGGTGTGGCCTGGCACCCAATTCCCCTCGACGATCTGCGTGATCGGGTGACGCGGCGTGCCTCGCGCGTTGAGATTCAGCTGGCTGATCACGAGGTCGATCGCCGATGCCCCGACCACGCCCGAGATTTGGTCGATCCCACTCACGCCGCTGCGCTTTGCCCGGGGCAGCACGTTGAGTGAAACCAGTCCCACATCCGCGAACTCAGAATGGCGCGCAGCCTCGAGCCAGTCCGACACCAAGCCGAGCCCGGTCAGCACGACGTGCGGGCGGCATTTCCGAATCCACGCCTCGACGCGGGAAATCTCGGGTTCTCCTTGGAAAAACAGGGGCTCGATGCGGTCGCGCTTCGGCAGCCGTGCCTGCTGGCAACGGAAGGCCGCCTCCCAGAGGGAGTTCACGCGATGCTCCATATCCGCGGACGTTATATACGCGATCCGCCGGCACCCGTGCGCCACCGCTTCGGTCATCACCCGGTTCACCGCGCGATAATGCGCGTGACACGCCCGCGGTATATCCGGGTCTCGCAAGCTATATCCCAAGGTGGCCACGGTGAACTCCGACCACGGGAACGCGGAAAACCGCGCTGCGCCCGGCAGTGGGCCAACGAGGGCACCTTGAATGCGTCGCGTATGTAGAATCTGGCCAAGGCGGGCCGCGGTCATGCCCGGAGCGTTCAGCCAGAAGGGCTCGACATTATATCCCAGCTCGGCGCCGCGTTCCTGCGCCCCGCGGAACATTTGTATATACGTCTCGTGCACCTCCCACGCGGGCTTCGGCCAGAAACTGTTGATAAACGCGATCGTCGGCCGAAAGATCCGCGGCTGCGTGCTGCGGAGCTGCGTCATCAGGGCGGAAACGAGGGGATTCGGACGATACCCTTGGGCCGCCGCGAGTTCGTGGATCCGCCGCGACGTCTCGGGGGATATATGCGGGTCGTTCCGCAGCGCGCGCGAGACGGTGACGTGAGAAACACCCGCCAGGGCCGCGAGATCCCGCATCGAGACAGCGCTGCGCGTTTTCATGCAACGTGGTGCATAATGAATCTTTTGCGTTCAGGCCACCTGAATCTCACAACCAGAACCGGCCCCCGTCACCCCGCGCCGGTGCTCCCGCTGGAGTATATATCGTCCGGGGCGATCCCGCCGCCCCTCTCCGCCTCCATGAAACTCCGCCAAGTCGCCGCCCAACTATATACTGTCCGCGAGCATTGCCAGACCGCCACGGACCTGGCCACGAGCCTGCGCCGCATCCGGCAGATCGGTTACCAAGCGGTCCAGCTCAGCGGGCTCGGTCCCATTCCCGAGGCGGAAATCGTCACGATGACGGGCGACCTCGGCCTCACGATCTGCGCCACGCACGAGGGATCGCACGACATTCTCGATCGGCCGGAAAAAGCAATCGCGCGGCTGCAGGCGCTCGGTTGCAAGAACACGGCGTACCCATTCCCCAAGGATATCAATTTTGGGCAGCCCGAAGAAGTGCGCACGCTCGTCCGCAAGCTCGAGGCCTCGGGAGCGAAGTTCCGCGCCGCCGGCCTCACGCTCGCCTATCACAATCATGCGATCGAGTTCGTGAAATTCGAGGGCAGCACAGTGCTCAATTATATATATCAAAAAACGGCCCCCGAGCATCTCGCCGCCGAGCTCGACACCTATTGGATCCAGCTCGGCGGCGGAAACCCGGTCGACTGGTGTCGCAAGCTGCGGGGCCGCCTGCCCTTCATCCACCTCAAGGACTATACATATACCACCGCGGACAAACCGGGCTGGTGCGAGATCGGCTCGGGTACCCTGCCCTTCGCCGAAATCATCGCCGAGGCGGAATCTGGCGGCTGTGAGTGGTTCATCGTCGAGCAGGATACCTGCCCCGGCGATCCCTTCGAGTCGCTCAAGAAAAGCTACGATTATCTCTGGACGCATCTCGCAACCGCTTGAGGGCGAACCGATCGGCGCCGCAGGACCACGCAGCAGCCGGCGCAACGTATCCATAATCTGGATACGCAGGGGCGCCACCCCGAAAAGCCCGACGCGCCAATCGGCGCGGCCGGGCGTGACCGCGCATTGACGGCGGCCCGGCGGGCGCGGCAACCTGCGGCCGCGAATGTTTCGTTTCGGCCTCATCCTTTCCCTGGTGCCCATCGTCGCGTGGTTTCTCGCGAAACGGCGTACCGCGCAACGGACCCGGCCGCTCGTTACCCTTTTCACGATCCTTGCGCTCACGGGCATCGGGCTGTTCGCCGCGCTGCCGTTCCTGACCAGCCACGGCGTCGGCACGGGCGAGGCCGCGAATTACCGGCTCGCCCTCGCTGACGCGATCGAACAACTCCGCGCCGGCCACCTCCCACTCGTCGGGCAAACCGAGTACGCGTTCAACGGTCGCGTGCATCCGCTGCGGAACGCGCCGTACCTGTTCGGGCTCGGTGGCGTGCTCGACGCGCTCACGCTCCACGGGCTCACCTATTGGGAACTGCAGAACCTCTCGCTCGCGTTCAGTCTCCTGGCCACGGCGTTCACCTGCTACGCGAGCCTCCGATGGGCAACCGCGTGTGCCCGACCCGTCGCCATCGGGCTCTCGGCGCTATATACTCTCAGCCCCGCGCTCCTCGCCGCCGGCACGATCAATCTGTTCATGACGATCCATGCCGCGGTTTTTGTACCGATCGCGATCGGGGCGGTCGTGCGGCAGACCCGCGAAAGTATATTTCGCAATGACGTCATCCTCGGCGCCGCGCTCGCCGCCACCTGGCTGGCCCATCCGCCCGTCGCGCTCTGGACCACCCTCGCCGCGGGCCTCGTCCGGTTATATATACTGTGGGAAAACCCCTCAGCGCGCGCCCGCTGGGGCTTGTTCGCGGCCAGCGTGATCGGCCTCGCGGCCGCAGCGTGCGTCTTTGTCTCGGTCGCGACGCTGAGTTCCGACCTCGGCTATTTTCCCGAAGGAGCGGAGGTGCGCGCCGATATTCTCCGCGGCATTCTCCAAAATCTGCGCGCGTCTTTTCCCGCGTCGATCCTCCCGGTCAGCGCCCGCGCCACCGCGCTCAGCGACCTGCAATTCGGCTATATAGCATGGATCCTCCTCGCCGGCGGCGTGATCGCGACGGCCTGCCGACACCGCACGCCCGGTGATCGGAACTCACGCGTCGGCCATCTCGCCGACGTGGGGCTTCTTATAGCAATTACCGTGTCGCTCGCGCTCGTGCTGCCAGTCCCCGGGCTGACCGAGTTTCTCTGGAGTAGCGTCCCGCTGCCGTTGCAATCGATGACCTCGGTCTGGCCGATGCAGCGGCTTTATCTGGTCGCGACGGCTCTGCTCGTTTTCCTCTCGGCTCGCTGGTTGCCGTCGTCGTGGCCAACCGCAACGCGACGTCGGCAAGCCGCAATAGCTGGCGCGCTCTTCGGCTGCGTCTGGCTGGTGTGGGAAGCCGCGCAATTCGCGCGCGGCGGTCTTGCGCTGCGCTGGACCGCTGACGACACCGCGCGAAGCGCGTCGCCCTCCAATATAGATCTCACCGTCACATCGTATGCATTCCTGCCGCTGCCGCCGACGTTTGTGAACGGCGTGATGGATCCGAACTTCGAGTTCACGATTCTCAACAGCGACGCCAAGGAAATTGATTCACCGCTCACGAGCGCCCTCCGCACGGCGCCGGTCGTGGGGCACGGCGCGATCATATTGCAGAAATCGTCGGTGGTCACCGCGACTGAGGGCGACGCGATCGTGCTGCAACCGGGCAAGCGTTACCTCGTGGACTTCGATTTTGTGGCCGGCCCGTTCGAGGGCACCCTCGAGATTTTCGGGACGACGCTGAACCGCCACTATGCACTCCCCTCCGCGGGGCAGGTCGAAGGGTTCGGGATCGGCGGCAAACACCGCCACGCGGTGAGTATATGGACCTCGCAAAAAACTCCCGAGCCCGTCGCCGTGCGATTCGCCGGCACCGCGTGGCCCAGGCCCGCCGATGCCCGCGGGACAATTGCGACGTTCACCGTCCGCGAGGTGGATCTCAAGTCGCTGCCCGTTTTTGTCACGTCGTGGATGCCGCTCCGGTGCGAAGTGGTCGCACCACAGAATGGCTGCAACCTGGTCACCCCGCGCGGGCTGCTCAAGGGCTATATAGTATTGGTCAACGGTCACCACGTGCGTCCCGTGGCGTCGCCCAGCGGGGAGCTCATGGTCGCCCTGCCGGCCGGACACAGCACGGTCGAGGTGCGGTACGACGGGCCCCTGTTGCTCCGGATCGCACTGTATATAAGTACGGCGACGTGGCTCGGGCTGCTCGCATCTCCTTTCGTGGCGCGGCCGCGAGCGAGGGTCGTCCTGCAGCGCACTTGGGTGGCAACGCGCGGCGTCCGGCGCGGCTTGTGGAGATATAGACTCGCAACCATTCTTGTTCTCGTCGGCGGCGGGGTCGCGCTGTCGTTGTGGTGGGCCGGACAGACTTACGTTCACGCGGTCGGCCCGATCCGGGTGAAATTCATCATGCCTCCACGCCAAATCGGCCGTTCGCAGCCAATCGTCGTGACGGGCAAACCCGGCGCGGGCACGTCGGTGTTCATCAACTATATAGACCCCGGGCACGTGAGCGTCGGAGCTGACATCTGGGGAACGGCCTATTCCAGCGAGCCGATCGGCGTCGACTATACACAGGAACAGGAGCTCGTGGTGAACTCGAGTGCGCTCTATCCTCTCGACCACCCGCGAGTCCGCGCGCTGTCGTCCGTCCAGCGCGAGCGTTTGCGGCAGGATTTCCGCGTGGAACTGAACGGGCGTCTCGTGCTTCACGAGCACCGCCTCGCATATGAATCGACCGTGCAGCAGGTGACGATCGGACGGACGCTGATCGGCGGCTCGCTCACGCAGCCGACATTCACGGGTGAAATCGTCGGCGTGGACCGCCTTCCGCTTCCGGAAAATGTGGTCGCTGCCGGCGGCGACCGGCTGCAGGTAAAACTGCTCTGTCCGAAAAATGCGACGGGCCGCACCGAGGACCTAATATCGTTCGGGCTCCACGGGGCACAGGTCGCGTGCACCATTGAATATCTCGACGAGGGACTCGTGCGGCTCACTCAGCGAAACGCGAGTGGCTCGGTTGTCGCGGAGGGCGTCGCGCGCCGTAAGCCGCGGGCGCCGGACCTGATCGAATTTTCCTTCGGCGCTGGCAGCCACCCGGAAGACGTTCTTCTCTCTATATACTTCGACGAGCAAAAACTTTTTGGTCCACCCGAGCTGGTACCCTTGGCGCGTCCGCTGCCGATCGCCGTGGGGATTTCCGACACAGCGCTTCCAGGCGTCGATTGTCGGTTCAGCGGCCCGCAATTGTCGGCCGCGATCGTAAACCCGCTCGAGGCGAAGTCCGGCGCCGACGCGACCGGCCCATTGCGATTGGTGGTAACGTTTCCGAAAGACAAGCCGGGCCGCCCGGAACCGCTGCTGACGACCGGGCGCAACGGCGCAGGGGATTTCGCGTATGTCACCTATATAGATACGACTCACGTGCGCTTCGCGCTCGACCATTGGGGAGTCGGAGGAGCCACGGGACCCGCGGTCGCAATCGATTATTCCGTGCCCCACGAGATCGAAATTCGCACGAGCGCGCTGTATCCAGAAATCAATGACAAAGCCTGGGGAGCCGTTCCACCCGAGCGGCGACGGCAACTGCGGCAGCAGATGGAGGTGCTCCTCGATGGCAAGATAGTCGTCAGCGGCGCATTTGCGGCGCATCCGTCGACGGCCGCCGAAATCACCCCGGCGGAAAACCGGATCGGCGGCTCGAATTGCGATGTCGCGTTCACCGGCGAAATCCATGCCGAGAACCGCCTCGGCTTGGCCGTTTCGTCCACGCGTTAGCGGGACGTGGTCCGGTATATCTCGCTCTATAATCCGGAGATATATCCGGAAACCATCTACCTATATATATATATATATATATATATCGGGCGATCCATTGCAGACGATATATCCAGTCGGCTCACGTCGCCCTTAAGGGATCGGCGCGGGAGGTCGTTCAATCGAGATCGTCCGGCCGAGGAACACCGGCCCGCAGGTCGAGCCACCGATCGGATTCTCCAAGAGCCGCACCTGGGCGGCGGTCGATGGATGCGTCGGGGAATTGCCCGAGAGCACGGTGCGGCCATCCAGCCGCACGCGCACCCGATCCGCCCAACCGGCCGGCGGCGACGCTCCATATAACGAGCCCATGGTGATTTCGAGGTGATGCGGCTGCCCGTAATCCAGCTCGACCGGCTGCCCGATAAAGCCGCCCACCCCCCAATGGTCGAAACCGAAGACCAGATGACGCGAATCTATATAGTGAACGTAGATGAGATCGCCCGCGCCCGTGACGCCGGTGACGACAATGGGGTCGTGGCTGCCGAGTGACTGCAGCGGGAACACCACCGTCATCGCCACCGCACCGTAACGGCCGGACTGGACGAAATCAGGCATCGCGCTGAACGGCAGCGTGCGCGCTATATCAATCTGCCCGGTGAACTGCGGCTCGGCTGTCGAGGCGTGCCAGGTGTTCACGCCGACCTCCGTCTGCTCGGGAGTCGCCGGGTAGAAAATCTGCTCCGTGTTCAAGATCACACGGTCATCGAGGAGGACCACGAGCCGATGCGACCACGGCAACGCGTCACCTTCCGGCGCCGAGGCAGGCGCCAGGGAGCCCATCCAAACTTTGAGCGAGTGCTCGCGCAGCGGATCGTACGCCACCGCTTCGCTGACCGGCCCGCCGTTCCCGTAGTGGTCGAGAGCAAATCGTACCTGTCCCTCGGCTGCATATATACAATAGAGCAAATCGCTGTGCGACCCTTCGCCCGTGACGAGGATCGGCTCGATGCCGGTGCGCCGCCCCGCCGGGAAACGAATCTTCAACTCCACCGGCCGACGCTCGTGGAGGGTAACCGCCTCCACGTTTTCCAGCACCAGCGGTTCGCGCCCCACCCCGCGAATTTGACCGGCGAACTGCAGCGACGAAATCGAGCCCGGCCACGCGAGTCCGCCGATCACGAGGTCCTTCGGAGACGAGGGATAGCACTCGAGCGTGCCGCGAAGACGCTCGGTTCCGTTAACCGTGACGCTCAGCCGCCGCATCGTGCGATCGAATGTCGCCCGAGAAACACCCGAGAAAATCGGCCAGCTGAACGGCGGAAGCAGCGAGCCGCACTGCGCCTCGATCACGAGGTGCCGGTCGGCCGGTATATTAAACACGTCCCCCTGCAAAAGCCCGAGCCCCGCGTGAAAAAATCCCAGCCGCGCCTGGTTTCCCTCCAGATATTCGATCTGCAGCCAGTCGCGCTGGTCGGGCTCCGTCCCCGTCTGGAACAGCGGCTCGAGAAAGTGCGGCGGATGCTCCGGCAGCACCACGTCCAATCGCAACGCGCCGGACTGCCGATGATTCAATCTCTCCCATACATAGCGCGGCTCGCTCACGAGCCGCGCGAAGGCGAGCCAGCCATCACTCAGCGGCCAGCGGCGCACAAGCAGCGAGCCATTGAGGGCGACCGAAAAGAACGCGAGTCCCACGAAGCACGCCGCCAGCCATTTTCGCGCAGCAGGCCGCGACGCGGCCGCGCCGGCGAGCGCGAACGCACCGACGCCAGCGAGCACGAGAAACGATGCCATAAAGTCGGGCGCGTATCGCTCCGTCATTCCGAAAAACGCCGAAAGCAAGACTACATTGCCTGCCCACGCCGCCAAAACAGCCCATATATAGAGTGTCCCCGTGCCCCGGCCCGGACGCGACCGCACGGCCGGCCACAACGCGGCCAGGGCCAACCAGAGCCACGGTGTATAGCGAAACATCCCGGGCAGCCCCGTCCCGCGCGGCGCGAAGAAAGGGAAATAGGGACTCCACTTCGCATCCCCCAGCAGATAATCCCACAGGTGCGGAAGTATATTGCGCAACGCGAGCGGCTGCAGCGCGAGGAATTTCTCCCCAGCCAACTGGTAGCGCATGCCAAACTCGAGCGGCGAACCGAACCGCGCCTCATTATACCACAGCAGCGCCGCCGCACAGATCGCGGCCGGGAGCAGCGCGGCCAGCATCAGCTTCGCCACGGCCGCTGACAACACGCGGCCGGTCGTGCGAGCCGTGTCCCGCCAGAGCCAGAACATGACGACAAGCACCGCCGCACCACCTAATATATAGTTCGGACGCGACCCGACCGCGAGGCCATAGGCCAGGCTCGCTGACGCCATCCACCACAACCGCGACGCCTCCCGGGCGTGCAGCGCCCGATATAGCGCGACGAGCACGACCATTTGGAGAAAATACGCGCAGACGATCGGCACCTGATAAAATTGCGCGCCCTGCGTGAGCAATATCACGGGGCTCGCCCACGCGAGGCACGCAACCGCCAGAGTGAGCGCGACCTGCGAAGCTTCCGGAAAATAACGGCGCCACATCGCCACCAATAATCCCGCTCCGAGCGCCAGCGCCGCCGACGCAAACACCGCCACCGCGAACGCATCCGTCGCATGCCAGTGCGTCAGCAGCCACACCGGCCAGAAAAAAATCACCGCGGGCGTCGCGCCGAAATATAGATAATATTTCCCATGATAAAACGTCATGTCGTGCACCCGGTACGGCGCATTCGCCACCGGGTCGTACGGGTCCGGCAGCGCGAGCAAAGCGGGATGCGGCGCCAGCGACGCATAGAGGTGTCCGCTCTGAAACCCGGCAGCGAGGTACGCGTAATAGCTGTCGGGCTCACGCGTGAGTGCCCGGCCCGGTGGCCGTAATGCGATCCAAAAATACGAGAGGACGCCAAGCGCCACAACGATCACTGCCACCCATGTTCCGCGCTGTCTCATGCCACCTTCTCCGCGTCGCGGCGCATGCGTACCTGCGCGGGAAATGCCGCCGTTGATATTTCTCGAGTCATCCAGCCGAAATTGAGCGCACGCTCGTTCCAACACGCAACGTGGAATGCAGGCCGCCGAAAACGGTCGCCAACCACCGCCAGCGCCGTTTCGTATTCCGCTCATGAAGTGGTTCCTGGTCGCCCTCGTCCTTGCGCTGGTGGTGCTGTTTGTCCAACACGAGCGCTCGAGCATCAAGAGCAGCTATGTCAATGGCTTGCCCCAATATAGCGCCCTCCCCAACCACGAGTATCTCTTCGAGCAGGATTGCTATATCTTCAAGATCGCCGACCACGACACAGACTGGCCCCTCGTCGGCTCTCACCTGACCGTGCCGGGCCTGCCCACCGAGGTCGCCGAAAAGTACATAGGGACGACCGTCAACGGCATCCGCCTCCTCGACATCGTTCATCCCGGAGCGGGCTTCAAGCTCGTCTCCGTGCGCCGCGACGAGGGCCGCCAGGGGACGTCCATCACGTTCGAGGTGCTCTTCGACGAGGAGGCCCTGCGCAAATATCCCCGGCTCGATGTCTACTATATGCTCGACCACACGCCGGAGTCCGAGGGGCGTCCACCGACTTTCCTGCCGCGCTATGCCGTGCCCCAGCCGACTATATAGTCGGCGCGCACCCCAGACCGGCATTTCGTGAAACTGCGTCCGCGGATCCTCACCTTCCGGCGACGCCACCTGCTGCTCGCGGTCATCGCGATCGTCTATATCTGGCTCGCCACCGCGGGGACGTGGGATCTCTTCGGCCCGGAGCAATTCGGATCGTTCTATGATTACCAGGCTCTCGCGTTTCGCCATGGACGGCTGAACGTTCCGCCGGAATCGATCGGTTACGAAGCCTTCCTATATCAAGGCAAAACGTACGGCTACTGGGGTCCGTTCCCGGCGCTGCTGCGGTTGCCACTCGCCATTTTCGGACGCGGCCCCTGGGTGGGTCATCTATCGCGAATCTCCTGCCTCGCGGCCGCGCTGGTGAGCCTCGCAGCGGTTTGCGGCCTGTTCCGCGAGCTGCGCCAACGCCTCACGCCCGGCGCGCCCACCCGCGACGGCGGCTGGTTCGAGGATGTATGCCTCGCGGGCCTCGCGCTCGGAACGACGACTCTATTTCTCATCGCACGGCCCTATGTATATCATGAAGTGATCCTCTGGGCCAGCGCGCTCGCCCTGCTGGCGCTCGACTGGGGTTTGCGGTACGAACGGGAGCGCAAGTATATATGGTTGCTGGCCGCCGCCCTTGCGGGCGCCGGCGCCGCGCTCACGCGACCCACGATCGGCTATGGTGCGTTGCTCGGGACCACCCTGCTCTGGGCCGTGTCGCTCGCGCGCGACGCCCGGACGTCCGGGAGGGGACTCAGCAGCGTCATCGCTTCAGTCCGGTCGCGTCGCCACGTCGCCTTCGCGTTGGTCATCCTCTTCGGCCTCCTCGCGCCGCTGGTATATAACTTTTTGCGGTTCGACGAGTTCAGCCCTCCTTACCGGCTGCACATTTTATATACACCGGAGCGCCTCGCGCGCACGAACGGCGGCCACCTTTTTCAACCCGCCAACTTCGGACCCACCCTCCGGGCCTACCTGAATCCGACCCAAGGCGAGTGGCGCGCACAATTCCCCTATTTCTTCACGACCTATTTCTCGCCGGAGCATCCCGGACGCCCGGTGCTCGATTATTCGGAACCCGTGGCCGGACTCCTCGCCACCGATATCGGCCTGGCGGTGCTCGCGGTCATTGGAGTCGTGCGTCTCGCACGCGACCCGCCTCTCCTCGCCCTCGGCGCCGGCACCCTCGCGACCATATATCTCACGAGTATATACGCCTGCATCACGGAGCGCTACCTCCACGATTTCCTGCCCGCCCTCGCACTGACCGCGATCTCGGGCGCGGCCGTCCTCATTCACCGGACCGGGCGAGCGGCCGCGCTTTGCGCGTGGCGTCGTGACTGCACTCGTCGTTATATCGATCGCGCAATTTTTCGCGATCTCCCTGCAATTCCAACGCGGCGTCACCCTCCCCACGCTCGATCCGATCCGCCGCGATTACGCCGCATTCTGCCGGCGCATCGACTCCGCCGTGCAGGACCGGCTCGCCCGCGTTTTCCAACTCCCCTTGCCTCGCGTGGTCGTCGCCAACTGGAACGATGTCCCCCCGCCGCGCGCCGGACTGATCGTCGAGAAAATCAATCCCGCCGGCATGATCTGGTACGACGGCCGGCACTGGCAGAAACTCTCGGGCGTCTGCGACAATATATATGAACAGCGCCTCCAGGTCACGCTCCCGCCCGACGGCGCAGCGCGGTCCGAGCCCTTGGTTTCCATTGGAAATCCGCAAGCGGCCACGATTGTTTTCCTGAACACCGACGGCACCGGCGCCTGGCGCGTAGGCTGCGATATTTGGGGCGCTTCAGAAATCCTCGAGGGCGATCTCTTCCGGCCGACGTCGCGCACCATGGATCTCACGGTGGTGCTCGACCGCATCAACCACCGCGTCCGCGTCCTCAACGGCGACGCCCCTCTCCTCGACGTCGCCGCACAACCGCACGACATGGCCAACCTGCCGGTCCATCTCGGCGAAAATCCCTTTGGCGGCAGTTTCGCGTCTGCGAAATTCAACGGCTCGATCAACCCGCTGCCCGCGCGGAATTGAATGAGCTGAAATCGTGGGCCGCAACGGCCCGTGGCTCTCGTGTATATAGCGGGATTCTCTGACGGGAGACAATATATCTCCCGACGCGCCCGCGCCGGATCGCGTTCATCGGCTGCGTCCCCTATATAAACTTGCCCAACCGTGCGGCCACGGCGGCGTTGGGCGCGTTCCGAGACTCCGCGGGGATTCGGCTTTCGCCCCGGCGCGGAGTGCCACACGATTAAAACGGTGAAAATCATCGTCACAGGCACCAGCTCGGGAATCGGTCGCGCCCTCGCGGAACGCTTGCTCGCCCACGAGCATCAGGTGTGGGGCCTCGCCCGCTCCGACCAGGGCGATTTCGTCGCCGCGCACGGCGGACGTTTCCGAGCGAGCCGCGCGGATGTCGCAAACTGGCCGCGCCTGCAGGCCGTCGCCGATGAGGTCCGCGGTGCATGGACGACCGCCGACGCGATCATCACCTGCGCCGGCCTCCAAGGAGCGGTCGGGCCGGCGCTCACCGCCGATGCGCACGCGTGGAGCGAAACTGTCCGCGCGAATCTCGACGGCACCTACTTCGCCTTGCGCGCGTTTTTCCCGCTCGTGCATCGGCCAGCTGGCCGCGCGAAACTTATATGCTTTTCCGGCGGCGGTGCGACGAAGGCACGCGAAAACTTTTCCGCCTATGCCGTCGCGAAAACCGGGATCGTCCGGCTCGTCGAGAATATAGCGGCGGAGATGAAATCGACGCGGCTCGACATCAACGCCGTCGCTCCCGGCGCGATTAATACTCGTCTCACCGATGAGGTCATCGCGCTTGGTCCCGAAGCGGTCGGCCGCGCGGAATATGAAGCCGCGAAAAAACAAAAAGTCACCGGCGGCTCTTCGATGGACCGCGCGCTCGACCTCGTCGAGTGGCTGCTCTCGCCCGCGAGTGACGGCATCAGCGGACGCCTCCTGAGCGCGCCGTGGGACCCTTGGCCGGATACATTACAAAAGCACGCAGCGGAGCTGGCCGGCCACGATATATATCAACTGCGCCGCATCACGCCGCAGGATCGCGGGCTCGACTGGAAATAATCAGCGCGGCTTGGCGGGGCCGGCCGGCGCCGGCGCGTGCCACGCTTCGATCGCGCCGGTAAACGCGGGCTCCGCGGTGGATAATCCCACCGTGTTCTCCCCGAGCCTCGGGTCGCCCGCGACGGCGGGGTAAAAGTCGCCGTCGGCCTCGAAGACCACTCTATCATCCAACCGCACCAGCAGGTGCCGGGTCGCGGATGCTGCGACGGCTGATCCACCTGTGCGCGAAAGTTTGTCATCGGTGTCCCTGCTCAGCGATCCCAGACTCACCTCGACCCGGTGCAATATATTGTAATCGACGGGAATACTCGCGGACGCCGACGCCTCGGAGCCCCAGTGGTCCCACGAAAACCCCACGTGCCCACTGTCTATATATGTCAGCAGCACCGCATCCGCCGCGCCAGCCCGCCCGGTGACCAGCAGCGGCTCGGTCACGCCGGTCCGATTCTTCGGCAGCGAAATTTCCAGAACCACTGCGTCGCTGGCGCCCGCCGCCGCGCCCTGCCCCGCGGCCATCAACGGCCGCTCGACGCCCGTAATTCCCCCGGTGAAACCCGCCTCGCAGGACGACGCGCCAATGGCATTCGTGCCGATCGCCACCTCCGCGGGTGTCGATATATAGAATGCCGCCGGTTGCGCCAACACCTCGCGGCCATCCAGCAGCACGCTCACCTGCCGGCGCCACTCCGCGACGCGCCCGACCGCCAGCGTCGAGAGTTTTCCCAAGCCATCCGATGGATAGAGTGATCCCAGCGAAATCTCGAGCACATGCTCGACGGAATAGTCCGTCACCACCGGCGCGGACGACGTTGCCGCCGTGCCCCAATGGTCGAGCGTAAACCGGAGCCGTTGGTCGTCGATATATTCAACCGAGAGGACGTCCCCCGCGCCCGTCCGTCCGGTGCTCACGAGAGGCTCGCGATGGCCCGTGCGGTGACGCGGAAAAATCACCTGCATGCGAATCGGACCGGCGGCTCCCGGCCCGGCTATATCATGCGCGACCGGGAGCGGATCGCGCTTCACGTTTAATATATCGCCGGTGAACACGCCGGTCATGCTCGACAGCCCGGAAAAATTGCCGCCCACATCGAGGCTCTTCGGTGCGGCGTCGTGAAACGGTCCCGACGAGCGGAAGACCTCATGGCCATCCAGCTGCACGCGCGCGACGGTTTTGAGTTGGTTCACCTCAAACGGCGCAAGCCCCTCCTGACGAAGGGCGTCCGCGCCGGGATAGAGCGAGCCCATCGCGACGACCAGGTCATGCGGCACGGAAAAATCCACGGCGACCGGATCAGACAGCGTCGCTCCTGCGCCCAAGCGATCGCACCCGAAGCGAATATGCGATGCATCTTCATAGCGCACAAAAATGCCATCTGCGCGGCCTGAGTCGCCTGTGACGACGACTGGATCCTGTCGGCCAGGGTCCGCCCCGGCCGGGAAACGAACGCGCAATCTCACGGCGCCGTATTCCGGCCACTCATGCGCGGCGACGGCAGCGTCCCACCCGGCGCGTCGCACCCCGCGGATCACGCCGCCGAACGCGGGTTTTGTATAGAGCGGCGCGAAAGGGTTCCGGCCGATATATACGCCGCCCGGCGAGGCGTCGTTGAGATCGTGGCTGGCGAATAATATATCCTGGCCGTCGAGCGTGACGTGCACCGTACGTTTGATGAGCCGGCGGGCCCCGAGCGGCAGCCGGTCGAAGTAGGGATGCTCCAGTGGCGGATACAGCGAACCGAGATCAACGCCGAGTTGGTGGACGCGGTCGCGCGACACGGTGATCGGCGCGCTCATAATGCCGGCGTATCCGAAATGGTGGAACTCGAGGCGCAGCTGCTCGCCCTCGAGGTATTGCACGACAAGAAAATCATTATATTCCGCGGAGCCGGTGATGACGAGCGGCTCGCGGCGCCCAGGCGTGCCTGCCGGGAAACGCACGTCCATCGTGATCGCCCCGCCGCGCGGCTCAAGCCACCGCTCGGCCGCCACCGAAGGCAGGTTCAGCGCGTGGGCGAGGCGGGCGTAGGCATGGGGGTTGCCCCAGCGGAGCAATTCATATAACTGAAAACTGGAGAGTATATTTTGCGCGGCGATAGCGGTGACGACCAGGAGAACGCCCGAGGCAAAAATTCGCCGGCGCGCCGAGGAAGGCGCGAACCATTCCCAGGCGAGCCAGCAACCAACGATGCCGCCGATGAGCCACAGCGGCTGGAAGTCGACCATATAGCGGTTGGCGCGGCCAGCGAGGCACAGCAGGACCACGAGGTTGTTGAGATATATGATCCCGGCGAACAGGAGCAGCGCCGCGAGCGGACGCCACATGGCGAGACGCCAGCGTCGCCGGAGCAGCACGAATCCCGCGGCGAGCGCGGGCAGGAGACCCAGCGATGCGACCTGTCCGTGTATATGCTCAAAGCCCACGTAGCCGGCAGGCCGGACACCCTCGTTGATCGGGAGTGTGAAGGGAAAATACCACGAGAGCTCCGGCAGCGAGAGATAATATAGCTTGAGGTTGTGCCAGGCGAATCGCGGGCTGAAGACCGGCCGATACGTGAACTGATAGCGAACGCCGAACTCCAGCAGGTTTCCGAACCGCTCGTAATTATATAGCAGCAGCCCCGCCGCGCAGAGCAGCAGCGGCCCGAAAGCGACCGCGCCCGCCCGAACGAGGTCGAGCGCGCCGCGACGCCGGCCTCCGGCTCCGGCGCGCCAGACCCACGCGAACGGCACGAGCAGCGCGAGCGCGCCGAACGCATAGTCCGCGCGCGACGCCACCGCGAGCCCGTAGGCCAGCCCGGCGGCGCTCAACCACGCCCAGGCCCGGCGCGGCCGTGTCGTCGTCACGCCACTATATACCGCGAGGCAGCAAAGCATCAGAAAACAATAGGCACTGCCGATCGCCACTTCATAAAACATCGGATGCCGCAGCATCACGGGGCAGACGTTGCCCAGGCCAAGCACGAGCGCGAAGACCGGCACCGTCCACGCCGGGACCGCCGGGAAAAACCGGCGGCGGACGGCGACGACGAGCACCACCGAAAGTATATAGCCCAAAACCGCGAAGAGCGCGGCGACGAAGTTGTCGCTAAGGTCGCCACCCGTCAGCAGCCGATACGGCAGGAAGGCGACGACCACCGGCGCCGGGCCGAAATAGAGATAATATTTCCCGTGGTAAAAACTCGCATCGAGCAGGAAGGGAAGATGTCCCAGACCGGGCCCGGCGGCGTCTGGCGCGCTGTTCGGGACCGGCGCGACCTCCATATATAAATGCCCGGACCGGAATCCGTGGCTCAGCCGGTTATAATAATCCTCGCGCTCCCCGCTCCCTCCGAACGGCGTCGAGCTGGAACTCGCCGTCCAAAGATATAGCGCCGCGATCGCCACGACGACGGCCACCGTCGCCGCGCTTTCCCACCAGGCGCGGCCGGCCCGCGGTGGGTCGGGTAGCGGGTGGAGCGAGGACATCGGTCGATTTTTGGCAGGACGGCGCGGAGAACAAGCCTGCGCTGACTGCTGCCCTGCCGACGATTGCGGCTCGTCATCGCGAGCGCCGCCCGTTTGTTTTCCCCGGATCCATGCCCCCAGCTTCCGTCGCGTCGACCCCCGATCTCGAACTCACCATCCTGATGCCCTGCCTCAACGAGGCGGAAACGGTGGTCATCTGCGTGGAAAAAGCCGCGCGCTGGTTGCGCGAGAATAATGTCGCCGGCGAAGTGCTCGTGGCGGACAACGGCAGCACCGACGGCTCGCAGGCACTCGCGGAGGCGGCAGGCGCGCGCGTCGCGCCCATCGCGGCGAAGGGCTATGGTAGCGCGCTCCTCGGCGGCATCCAGTCAGCGCGGAGTCGCTATATCATCATGGCGGATTCGGACGACAGTTATGATTTTTCCAATCTCGGCCCATTTCTGACG
The DNA here is from genome assembly GCA_963800005.1 of uncultured Verrucomicrobiae bacterium. GTDB lineage: Bacteria > Verrucomicrobiota > Verrucomicrobiia > Opitutales > Opitutaceae > CAWCZH01. The sequence goes on along the minus strand of CAWCZH010000005.1, from coordinate 413,739 downwards.
CAGCTGCGCGCCGGGTTTCAACTCGTGATGGGCAACCGTTTCAAAGGCGGAATCCTGCCCGGCGCGATGCCGCCCCTGCATTATTATCTCGGCAATCCCGTCCTCACCGCCATCGGCCGCGTGCTCTTTCGTTCCCCGTGCGGAGACTTCCACTGCGGGCTCCGCGGGTTCGATCGCGCGACGATCCTGGCGCTCGACCTGCATACGACGGGGATGGAATTCGCCAGCGAGATGGTCGTGAAGGCCACGCTCGCGAAAATCCGGATCACCGAGGTTCCAACCACGCTCTCGCCCGACGGCCGGAGCCGCCCCCCGCATTTGCGCAGCTGGCGCGACGGCTGGCGGCACCTGCGCTTCCTGCTGATGTATAGTCCGCGCTGGCTGTTCCTCGTCCCCGGACTTGGCTTAATATTACTCGGCCTTGTCCTCGGAGTGTGGCTGCTGCCCGGCCCGCGGCAGGTTGGGCACATCACGTTTGATATACATACGCTGCTCCTGGCCGCCGGCCTCATTATCGTGGGATTCCAGGCAGTGGTGTTTGCGTGCTTCACCAAGATCTTCGCGATCACGGAGGGACTGCTCCCGCCCGACCCGTCACTCAGCCGCGCGTTTCGCTATATAACACTGGAGGTCGGACTCGTGATCGGCGCACTGCTGATCGTCGCGGGCGTGGCCGGCACGATCGGAGCCGTCGCCTGGTGGGGCGAGACGCGTTTCGGCGCGCTCGACCCTCAGCGCACGATGCGTCTTTTCATCCCCAGCGTGCTCTCGCTCGTGCTCGGCAGCCAGACGATCCTCGCCAGCTTCTTCCTCAGCGTGCTCGGCCTCAAGCGCCGTTAATATAGCGCAGGCGCGCCCTTAGGGCACGATGATCTGGCCGGTGAAGGTGGGCCCTGTCGTCGAGCCACCGATCGGATTCATCAAACGATATATCTCGTCCGGCGTGCTCGGATGAAAATTCGTCGTGCCGTGCAGCACGACTGTGCCGTCGACCCGAATTTCATATGGCGCTGGGAAACCCGCGGGCGATACCGGCCCGGGCGGCGCGGAATGCAACGAGCCGAGATCGATATCGAGAACGTGGATCTCCGCAAAATTGACGTCGACCGGCGCGCTTTTCACCTCACCGAATCCCCAGTGATCGATCGCGAAGACCGCGCGATTCGGTGCTATATAGTTGATATAGCAAATGTCGCCGCGGCCGGTCACACCGGTGACGACGAGTGGCTCGCGTTGCCCAATGCGTTCTTTCGGAAAACGCACGGCCATTCGAACCGGTCCGGCACCCGTGCGAAAACCCGCCCCACTCGGCTCGACGGCGCGTTTGACCGCGAGAATCTGCCCGTGGAAATCGCGACCGAACGCGCCAAAAAGACGATCACGACCGATGACGACGTTCTTCGGCGACGATTCACTGAACTCGGAATTAGCGTCCACATACGGTACGCCGTTGACCCAGAGCTTCACGCGGAATTTCGCGTCGAGCACGCGAGCGACCGGCTGCCCGGCGAAATATGGGTGCGTCGCCGGCGGATAGAGCGAGCCGAGTTCGATGCGTATATGTTGCACGGCATCATAATCGACCACGATCGGCTGGCTGACCTGCCCGCCGTGGCCGGTGTGCTCAAACCCGATCTGCACGTGGCGGTCGTCAGTGTAATATAAATAGACATAGTCCGCGAGAAACGAAACCCCGGTGACGACCAACGGGTCGAGCGTACCGCTGCGGCCCTTCGGCAGACGCAGATCGATCTCCAGCGGCCCGTGGTCGCGTCCCGAGAACCACTCGAGCACGGGCGACACGCGATTGAACACCCGGCTCAGCGAAGTATATACCGGCGGGTTGTGGATCCGCAGCAGCTCGTTGTGCTGGAAACTCACGAATATATTAAAGAGAATCGTCCAGGTCGCCGCCGCACCCCAGAACAGCCGGAACAGGAGGCGCGGCATCCGCCGTCCCGCGAAAGCCACCTCGCCCGCGAGAATACCGATTGCTGCCAGCGCCACGAGCCACGGCACGAAGTCGACCATATAGCGGCTCGCGGAGGCCGCGTACCGCAGCAGCACGGGTAACCCCCCGAGAAACGCGACGAACAACGCCACCGTGAAAATCCGCAGCGCGTGCGCATCGCGAATGCGCCGCGAGAATGCCACGGCTCCGGAGGCGAAGCCAAAGAGCACGATGGGGAGACTCGGGAAGACCCCATAGACGTTCTCCACGCCATAGTAACCCTTGGGCGCGGGGAACGGCGGATTGGCGATCACCTGAAAGAACGGGAAATAGACGCTGAGCTGCGGCGGGCTCAGGAAGTAAAAGTATATATTGATCGGGATGTTTGCGCTATCGAGCATCTTCCAGGTGTGCATATTGTGGCCCGCCACCTGGTAGCTCGTGCCAAACTCCGTCAGGCTGCCGAAGCGCTCATAATTATATAGAACGACCAGGAGCACGCACAACGACACCGGCCCCACGGCCGCCGGTATATAGCGCAGCGAGCGCCACGAAAACCACCGCTGCCCGGCCCCGACTGGCCGCGCGAGCCAGAGCGCCAGCAGCCCCAGTCCCGCCGCCATGAAAACACCACCGGGCCGCGACCCGATTGAAAAACCAAGCGCCAGACTGGCCAGCGCCAGATAACGGTGAATCCGCGCGGGGGTGACGAGCGCCAGCCACAGGAACCACGCACACAGCGCGTTGCACAGAAACGCCCCCGCGATCGGCACCTCCCAAAACGCCGGCCGCCGCAGCATCACTGCACACATGTTGCCCAAGCCGAGGAGCCCGACAATCCATCCCGCGATCCCGCCACCCACGCCCGGAAAATGCCGGCGAATCAGCCGCAGGAACAGCGCCGTCCAAATCGCGAATCCCGCACAGCAAAAAATCGCCACGGAAAGGTTTTCCGAAATGGGACGTCCCGTCAGGATCCGCCACGGCAGAAACCATCCGACCGCGGGCGCCACGCCGAAATAAAGATAATATCTTCCTTTATAGTAACTCGCATCGTGGATCCGCGGCACCTCCGGCGAATCACCCGGATCATACGGATCCTTCAACGTCGCCAGCCGCGGGTCCGCCGGCACCTTCATATAGAGATGCCCCGAGAGCAGTCCGTCGACCAGCAGGTTATAGTAACCGCTCTGGTTCGGACCGATGGAAAAGGGCGTGAGCGGCGACTGCGCCGTCCATATATAGAACGCGATCGTCGCCGCCACGAGCAGGCCGATCAACCCGCGAGCGCTCGGCCCCCAGCGCCGCGACGGCACCGCGGCGAGCGACGGCTCGGAAGTCAGGGTCGTCGGAGACGCACTCATGGAGGGTTGCGCACCAGCCCGACCAGCTTACCGGTGAACGTGGATTCGCAGCTCGACCCACCAATCAGGTTTTCCGCAAAGGTCTGCGAAGCGATCGTTGCGGGATGAAAATCCGTTTCGGTCGCAAACACCGTCTGTCCATCAAGACGCACATCCAGCCGGCGCGGCGCGGACGCGTTCGGACCATATAGGCTGCCGAGATCGACGTCGAGGACCTGGATGGTATCAGGAAGTATGGGCACGGGCGGGCTGATCACGGCGCCCACGCCCCAATGGTCGAGCCCGAAACGCGCGCGGTTCCCGGGGAGGTATTCTACATAGAGCAGGTCGCCTTGGCCCGTTTTGCCCGTCACCACCAGCGGTTCGCGATGCCCGACGCGACCTTCGGGCCAGATCACCGACAACTTCGCCGGGCCGGCGTGCGGTGTATAGTCCACGGTCGGCGTCGGCGCGACTCGCCGCACTTGTTCCACCTTGCCCGTGAAGCGACGGCCGAACGTATCCGTTATATCATTGCGCCCGAAATGCACGCGGGGCGAAACCGGGTCGTAGCGAGAAACGCTCGTGTCGAGATAAGGCACCCCATCGAGCCGGACCAGCAGTCGCCGCGACCGTTCGCGCGCCTCGCCCGGATGGCCCGCGAAATCGGGATGTGCCTCCGGCGGATATAGAATCCCGGCATCCACGTCGAGAACGTGGCTCGCTGTATAGTCGACGAGAATCGGCTGGCTCACCGGCCCGCCGCCGCCCGTATGCTCATAGCCCAGCTGCAGGTGGTGGTCGTCTTTATATAGGACCCAGAGGTAATCAACGTTTGGAAACGCACCGGAGACGAGCAGCGGCTCGAACTTGCCCGCCTCGTTCGCGGGAAACCTCAGGGTCACGCGAACGGGACCATATTTCACGCCGGCGACATGTTCATATAGCCAGGGCACGCGATTCGCCACCATCGCCAGCCCATCGAAAGCCGCGCGATTCACCGCCCGCAGCAAGCCGCCGTGCTGAAAACTCACGAGCGTCGCGAACGCCATCGAATATACAGCGACGGCAACGAGAACAGTCCACACCGCGCCGCGAGCGATCGGCCGTATCGCCCAGGAGCCGATCGACCACAGGCCGAGGCAGGCGAGAAGAATCCAAGCCGGCAGAAAATCGAGGTAATAGCGGATCGTCGCGCCGGAGAAAAAAAGGAAAACGCCGAACACGGCGACGACCGCGCCCGCCAGCACCGTGCACCACCCAAAAAAGTCCGTGCGCGCGCGCCCGATGAGCCGCGGCCCAGGCCACACCACGCCAGCCGCGAGGAGCACGACCGGGAGATTCGGCAGCAGACCATATAAGTCGTCGAGGCCATCATATCCCGGCGGCATCGGCGGCGGGACGGCATTCAGGAAGAACGGAAAATAGAAACTATATTGCGCCGGCATCAGCAGGTACAGCCACGCGTCGAATCGGAAATAGCCCAAGCTGAAGCCCTTCACCTGGCTCATGTCGCGGCCGGTCAGTTGATAGATCTGGCCGAATTCCAGCGGACGCCCGAAGCGCAAATAATTATATAGCAGCATCAGCCCGAAGCAGGCGCCTAACGGCACCGCCGCCGCGACCAGCGTGGGCCAGCCGATCCCACGCGGGGGCCGCTCCCGCCGGTCGCGGCGCCACCACCAGAGCAGGACGAGCGGAAAAATGATCGCACCGTATATACACGTCGGCCGCGCCAGGATCGCGAGTCCGTAGGCCGCGCTGGCCACCGCGAGCCAGCGCCAGCGGCCGCGCGCCGCCACCGCAGCGCGGTCGAGCGCGAGCAGCGCGAGCATGATGAAAAAATACCCGCAGGAGATCGCGACTTCATATACGAGCGGCCGCCGCAGCAGCGCCGGCGCCATGTCCGCCAGGCCAAGCAGCGCGACTGCGAGCCACACGGCCCCGACGGGGAGCCCCGGAAAATACCGGTCGCGCCAGCGCAGCAGCAGCGCAATGGAAAGCCAGTAGCCTCCGATGCAGAAGATCACCACGGCCAAGTGCGATGGCAGGTGAAAACCCGTCAGCACGCGCCACGGCAGCAGCAGCACGAGCGCGGGCGTCGGGCCGAAATATATATAATATTTCCCCTTGTAGTAACTCATGTCCAGCACGCGGTACGGCGCGTTCTGCTCGGGATCATACGGGTTGGCCAGGCGTTCGATTCCGGGCGTGCCGGTATATTTCAGGCTGAGCTGCCCATCGAGAAAACCATCGGTGAGCAGATTATAGTAATCGAGCCCGTGCAGTTGAAAGCCGAGCGGCTCGGAGCCCGAGGTGGCGGTCCAAAGATAGAACCAACCGATGGCCAGCGCGATGAGCGCGACGCCGCGACTCTCCCACCAGGGGCGCGCCGGCGCCGGAGCAAAGTCGGACGCTGCAGCGTTCATCGCGCCGGCTGGGGACGCCGGTCCACCGGACGATATCTGAAACTGCTGCCCGCGCATGCGCCGCCGCTCATTTCGCCGGGACCGGGGCGAAGATGCGCCGCTGCATGACTATATACGTGATCGCGACCTGCGCCGCATTCGCGAGGCCGGCGTCAAGCCAGCCCGGCAGCGAGGTGGTCGCGGAGAGAACCTTGAAGACCGCGAGCTGGATGAAAAACGTCACCACCACAAGCACCGCATATTCGCCGAGCTGCCGTCGCGCGCGGCGCGTGGATTCGCCAAACGTCCACCACTTGTTGAGCGAAAAATGCAGCGCGAGCGCCGGCGGATACGCGATCAGGAAGGCGCGATCCCGGCCGAAACGCGGCTCGAGCAGCCGGTTCAACCCCATGAAAACCAACATGACAATGCCGCCGACAACCGCGAAGCGCAGGACGCGCCAGATTAACTCGGGCTTGATCATTGGAGCGGATACCAGACGCTCGGCCGCGATGGCTGACAAGTTCCAAAACCCGGTGGGCTTCGCGATCGTCGGCTGCGGCCTGATCGGTCGCAAACGCGCGCTCGCACTCCAAAAAACCGCCAACGCGCAACTCCTTGCCGTCTGCGATCTCGACGCCACTCGCGCGGCCGAACTCGCCGTCGTCTCGCCCGGCTGCGCGTTCACGACCAACTTCGACGAGCTCCTCGCGAATCCGAAGATCGACGCGATTATCGTGGCGACGCTCAACTCGGCACTCGCGCCGCTCACGCTCGCCGCCGTCCGCGCCGGCAAGAATGTCCTCGTCGAAAAGCCCGGCGCCCTCAACGCGTCGCAATTGCGTACGATCGCAGCCGTCGCCAACGCCCAAGGCGTCGCGGTGCGCATTGGATATAATCATCGCTTCCACCCCGCCTTGCAAAAGGCCCGCGAGCTTCTCGATTCCGGTGTGCTTGGGCCGCTCATGTTTTTGCGCGGGCGTTACGGCCATGGCGGACGGAAGGGCTACGATCGCGAGTGGCGCGCCAATCCCGCCCTCTCCGGCGGCGGCGAACTCATCGACCAGGGCGTGCACCTCATCGATCTCGCCGGCTGGATCCTCGGCGATTTTGCCACGGTGGCGGGACACGCGACGACCTCCTTCTGGGACATGCCCGTGGACGACAACGCGTTTCTTTCGCTGCGAACCGAGCAGGGCCAGACGGCCTGGCTGCATGTGAGCTGCACGGAATGGAAGAATCTTTTCTCGCTCGAGATATATGGTCGCGATGCGAAGATCGCGATCGACGGCCTCGGCGGCAGCTACGGCGTGGAGCGGCTGACTTATTATAAGATGCTGCCGCAGATGGGCCCGCCGGAAACGAGTGTCTTCGAATTCCCCGGCAGCGACGATTCTTGGGTGCTGGAGAACAAAGCATTTATCGAGGATATACGGACGCAGCGCACGCCATCGCCCGGCTTGGCCGAGGGTATCCGCACGCTCGAGATCGTTGAGGAGATATACGAGTCCAGCGGCTACCCGGTCTCTACAGCCGGTTTATAGCGGGTCGGCGTCGCCGCGCCGGGTGACGCGGTTGCTCCCGCGGGCGAATCCGCGAAACACCCCGTGCAACGCAAGCTTGCGCAAATTCGCAAAGCAAAATCTAAATCGACGATGATCATAACGCGTTCCCCCTTGCGCGTCTCCCTCGGAGGCGGCGGCACGGACCTCGCCAGCTATTATCGCGAATTCGGCGGCTTTCTCGTCGCCGCGGCGATCGACAAGTATGTATATATAACGCAGCATCGCACTTTCGCGCAGGAAATCATCGTGAAATATTCGAAGCTCGAGCGCGTCACGTGCGTCGCAGAGATCGAGCATCCGATCTTCCGCGAAGCGCTGAAGCTCGTCGATGTCACGGAGCCGCACCTCGAGTTGACCTCGATGGCCGACATACCCGGCGGCACCGGCCTCGGCTCGTCTGGCAGCTTCACCACCGCGCTCCTGAAGGCGTTGCACACCTCGAAGAAAAACCTCATCTCGCCGGCCGAGCTTGCCGAGCAGGCCTGCGCCATCGAGATCGACAAGCTCGGCGAACCGATCGGCAAGCAGGACCAATATATAGCCGCCGTCGGCGGCATCACTGCCTTCACGTTTCATAAAGACGGCCGCGTTGAATATAGACCCTGCAAGATCTCCGAGGAGACCCACTTCAACCTCGAGGATAATCTCCTCCTCTTCTTCACCGGCTACTCGCGCAGCGCCTCAGTGATCCTCAAGGATCAAAACGAGAAATCGAAAAAGAACGATTCGGCGATGCTCGATAATCTGCATTTCACGAAGGAGCTCGGATATAAATCGCTGGCGGCTCTCGAGAGCGGCAACCTTGAGGAATTCGCCCGACTTATGGACGTCCATTGGCAGCGGAAAAAAGCCCGCTCCACCGGCATGAGCAATGATCATATTAACGAGTGGTACGACTACGCCATGAGCCACGGCGCCCTCGGTGGAAAACTCATCGGCGCGGGCGGCGGCGGCTTCCTGATGTTTTATGCCGGCGAGAAAGCGCGGCTCCGTCACGCCATGCGCGAGAAGGGCCTGCAGGAGGTCCGTTTTCGTTTCGACTTCGAGGGCACCAAGGTCGTCGCGCAAAACTGAGTTCCATGTTCCCGCTCCGTTTCCGCCAGATCGCCACGCCGATCCCGAGCGGACGACTCGTGGTCCTAGACGAGTTGAAGGGCTGGGCGATCGTGCTCGTAATTATATACCACGCCGGGGGCGTTCTCGGCTGGTCGAACCCGCTCCATGGCGAAATCGGGGTGGATATATTTCTTTTGATCAGCGGCTTTACTCTCACCCGCTCGTCGGCCGAGCTTTCCGCGGGTGCGTTTCTGCGGCGACGTCTCGTGCGCATCTTCCCCGCCTACTGGGTGGCTCTCGCTCTTTTCATCTATCTTGACGCTGTATATTTCGGCGCCCACCTGTCCACGGGTGACCTCGTCACGCATGTGCTCGGACTGCACGGGTTCGTCCTAAATCACGGGGAGTATTTCTCCGCAGTGAACGATTCGTTCTGGTTCGTCTCTCTGATCCTCCTGCTCTATATAGCGTTTCTCGGCGTCCGCCAGCATCTCGCGGACTTGTCGCGCGTGATCGCCACCGGTCTGCTGCTGACGACGCTCGTCAGCTGGGCGTACCTCGAAGCGAATCATCAGGGCGGGCTCATTCACCTCGCTGTGCGCATCCCCAGCTTTTTCCTCGGCGTGATCGCCGGACAGCTCACGCGCCCGGAAGCCTCCGAACTGCGCATCACCGGCTGGCTCGCCGTGGGCGCGCTCGCCCTCACCTACCTCGGATTCCTGCGCGGCGTGATCACGTTTTATGCTTTCGCCGCGCCGTCCATCATCGTCGCACTAGCGGTCGCGCGGCGCACGTTCGTGCGGCACCCCGACGGACGCTTTCTCCTGCGCTGCCTCGCCTGGCTCGGAGTATATTCCTACGAGATATTTCTTTTTCACCAGCCGCTGATCCGCGATTTCAACCATATATACTGGAGCCGCACGTTCGGAATCGACGCGCCGACGACGTGGGAACTGGCGGTCGGCATCGGCGGCGCGCTCGTGCTCACTCTCGGACTCAGCTACGCGGTGCACCACCTCGTTGAATATATCTTTCGCCGCCGCCTGTCCTTCCTCGCCCCTCGTGTCTCGCATGCCCCCTGAAACCTTACCCGTTGCCATCCTTGCCGGCGGACTCGCCACGCGCCTCCGGCCCATCACCGAAAAAGTCCCGAAGCTTCTCGTCGACATCGCCGGTGAGCCGTTTTTCTCCCACCAGATCCGGCTCTTGAAACGCGCCGGCCTCACCCGCCTCGTCGTCTGCGTCGGCCACCTCGGCGAAAAAATCGTCGAGCTCTACGGCGACGGCTCCGCCTGGGGCGTCGATATTCAATATTCATTCGACGGCCCAAAACTCCTGGGCACGGGCGGCGCGCTCATCCAGGCACTGCCGAAGCTCGGCGGCGCGTTCTATATACTTTACGGCGACAGCTATCTCCCGATCGACTACGCCGCGTGCGCCGACGCGTTTTTTCAATCGCGCCGCCTCGGCCTGATGACGGTATATGAAAATCACGAGCGCTACGACACGAGCAACGTCTGGTTCGCCGATGGCGAGATCAAGGTCTACGACAAGAAAAACAAGGTGCCCGAGATGCACTATATAGACTACGGCCTCGGGCTCCTGCACGCCCGCGCCCTCGACTGCTGGCCGCGCGGCGAGGTCGTCGATCTGGCCGACGTCTACCAGCAGCTGGTCCGCGAGCGCGAACTCGCCGGCTTCGAAATTCCCCAGCGATTTTATGAAATCGGCTCGCACGCCGGCCGCGATGAACTCGATGCGTTGCTGCGCTCGGCGAGCCCGCTCTGACCGCACCCGCTCGCGTTACTTTTTCGGCCGACCCAAAAAGGCGGCTCGCCCTCCAGACATTTTTCACCCCACGCTCCGCCGTACATCTCATCCACAACCCCATGTCGTATTCGATCCAACACCTGAAAGAGACCGCTGAAATCGTCTCGAAGATAAACCCCGAGGACTGCGAAAAATGCGTCCAGGAACTCGTCGGCGTGCGCGCCCGCGGCGGCCGGCTCTTTATCCTCGGCGTCGGCGGCAGCGCGGCCAACGCGTCCCACGCCGTCAACGATTTCCGGAAAATCGCCGGGCTCGAGGTATATGCTCCGACGGACAACGTTTCCGAATTGACCGCGCGCACCAACGACGACGGTTGGGCGAGCGTATTTGTCGAGTGGCTGCGCGGCTCGCGCCTCAATAGCAAGGACGCGCTCCTCATCCTCTCGGTTGGCGGCGGTAACCTGGAAAAAAATGTTTCCCCGAATCTCGTCTCGGCCCTCCAACTCGCGAAACAGGTCGGCGCCCGCGTCATCGGGATCGTTGGCAAAGATGGTGGGTATACCGCGAAAGTCGCCGATGCCTGCGTGATCGTGCCGACTGTGAACGCGAACAACGTCACGCCCCACAGCGAAGCCTTCCAAGCCGTCGTCTGGCACCTCTGGGTTTCGCACCCGGACGTGAAAATCAACCAGACGAAATGGGAAAGCGTGACGAAGCCCTGATGCCTCGCAGCGTCGCGATCGCCGGCAGCCGCCCACGAATCGAGCGCCAGCGCCCGGCGGCGCTCGCGTGAATTCGCCTAACCCGCGCGCGGTCTTTCTCGATCGCGATGGCACGCTGAACCGGCAAGTCGTCCGCGACGGCAAGCCCTATCCGCCGAAAACCGTCGCGGAGTTTTCGCTTTTTCCCGGCGTTCCCGAGGGCTGCGCGCGACTGGCGGCAGCGGGATATATACTTGTCGTCGCGACCAACCAGCCGGACGTCGGTCGGGGCGACCAGGATAGATCCGTCGTCGAGGCGATGCATAGTATATTGCGCGACGCGATTCCGGAAATCGTTCGGATCGAGACGTGTTACGCCGCCGGGCGCGGTGAGACGCCCCCGGACCCGCGTCGCAAGCCGTCGCCCGGCATGCTGCTCGACGCCGCGCGGGAATTGCAGATTGACCTCGCGCAGTCCTGGATGGTGGGCGACCGCTGGCGGGACATCGATTGCGGCCGTCGCGCGGGCGTGCGAACTGTATTTATCGATTTCGGTTATTCCGAGGAACTGCAGGCCGCGCCGGACTTTACTGTCGGATCCTTCCCCGACGCGGTGGGAATTATCCTTGCCCAAACGTAAACCGAAAATCTCACTCCTTTCCAAAGCACCCATGAAATCCCTTAACGACCTCAAGGTTCAAATCTATGCCGATGGCGCCGATCGCGCCGGCATTCTCGATCTTTATGCCAAACCCTATATCAAGGGGTTGACCACGAATCCCAGCCTGATGAAGAAGGTGGGAATCAAGGACTACGAGGCGTTTGCGAAGGATATATTGCTGAGCGTCACGAACAAGCCGATCTCGCTCGAGGTATTCTCCGACGAGTTCGCCGACATGCGCCGCCAAGCCGCCAAGATCAAATCCTGGGGCTCGAATGTATACGTCAAAATTCCGATCACGAACTCCCGCGGCGATTCCGCGCTGCCGTTGATCAAGGAGCTCGCGGCCGAGGGCACGAAGCTCAATATCACCGCGTTGCTCACCCTGAAGCAGGTCCTCGGCGTCGCCGAGACGCTGAATCCCGCGGTGCCGTCGGTCGTCTCCGTGTTCGCCGGCCGCATCGCCGACACCGGCGTTGACCCGATGCCGATCATGCGCGCCTCCGCCGCGATCCTCGAGTCCATGCCGAAGGCCGAGCTGCTTTGGGCGAGCACGCGCGAGGTCATCAACCTCTTCCAAGCCGAAGAGACCGGCTGTAAGATCATCACCGTCCCGCACGACATCCTCGCAAAGGCGTCGAAGATGCTCGGACTCGACCTGACGGACGTCTCCCTCGATACCGTCAAGATGTTCCTGAAGGACTCGACGGACGCCGGCTTCAAACTCTAAAACCCGCCCGGGCGCGGCGGCAGGCATCTTGAACGGCGTGCATTCGCGAGTTTTCATCGGCCGCGAGTATATAGCATATATGCACCGGACAGCGTCGCCCGCCGCGCCCTCGGGCGTCGCGCGCCGGACTTTCCGTTCCGTCACCGATTCGCGCCTGCCGCGCGCCGGGCTGGCTGATGTGCCCGCCAGCTTGCAGTATAGTTTAAGGAACCGCCTTCGTATGTATTCTTGGTTTCGCCGGGGATTGATCCTGCTGTATATAGCCTCGGGCCTGGCGCTGTCCGCCCGAGCCGCCGCCCCCGATCCCGTCGGCGAGGCGGAGGCCAGTCGCCTCTATGAACGCGCCAACGACTACGTCTCGGCCGTGCACGAGGGCGAATATTCCTACGCCTATCTGCAGTTCTACTGGAAACGCGCGCAGAGCAATATTGACCGCATCATCCGCGTCTATCCGGACACCACCGTCGGTCGCGCGCTGCGCAGCTCCGAGCTGAAGGTGGGCCCGTTCTCCCTCGCATACTTCAAGGATCGCGTACTCGCCCGCGTCGAGGAAAAGCAGGTGGCGGCGAAGGACGCGATCAACTGCGCGATCTTCCTTGGCGAGGTGAAGGGAAGCGTTTGGGACGCGACCAGGCGCGCCGCCACGCTTCGGATCATCGAGGTTCTCGCCCGCCAGCAGCGCTGGAGCGAAGCGCTCCAGTTTAATAATATAGAGGAATCGTACCGGCCGCTGAAGGTGCAAACGGTCTTTGAGGTCGCGGCGCGCTTCGAACAAGCCGACCTCGTCAAAGACCTGCTCGCCGTTGCTCCCAAAGACGAGCTTCCCCGATACCACGCGATCCTCGCTGAGGCCATGGCGCTTCGCGGATTGCCGCGAGCGCAAATCGCCTCGCTAATCGCGGCCGATAACGCGCCGGAGGTTCGCCTCGCGGCGCTGCGTGGCATGATCACCCGCGAAGTCCAGATCCGCCGCACCGCCGCCCTGCGGCTGCCGATGAACACGATATACTTTGCGGGCGATATATTGAAGAATCCGTCCGTGCGTGACGACGTCGTCGCAGCCGCTCATGGCTTCTTCCCCACGGGCAACGCCGAAGCAGACGACATGCTCGCAGGATATCGGGCCGCCCTCGGCGAAAAGCCCGCGCCCACCGCGTCCAACGCGACCCGCCTCGCCTACGTGGAATACCTCGCGGCATTCGAGAAATTCGACGAAATCCCGGCGTATTCAAAATCTGGATACATCTCAGCCGCAGATCGCGCGGCGATCGAGCTAAAGTATATTGAGCTGCTCGCGCGCGCCGGTCGCACTGCCGCCGCGGCGAAGGCCGTCGCCGCCTTCAGCACCGGCGGCACGGCCGCATCTGACGCAGCTGTATATGCGGAATTCCGTGGCGCGATGGATTCCAGCGAGGTGCCGCTCGTCGTGCACGAGCGCACGTTCGCAAACCTGCCTCTCCATGACCCGAGCCTCCTCGCGCAGGCCATGATGGACTGGAGCCTCACGCCCAACCGCTCGATCCGCGGCGCCGCACCGTATGATGCCGTCGTCGATAAATTCTCCCCCGGCTTCGCCAACCTCGCCGCGCCACTCTCGTCGTCCGTGCAGGAAGCCGCGAGCACGCAGAAGCCGTATTAATCCCCGCCGCTGCCCGCTTCCCGCCCTGCCTGCCTCGTCGTGAATATACTTTTCGTCAACTACGGCGATTTCACGACCAACAGCCTGAATCATATCGGGGGCTTCGCGAACCAGCTCTCCGCGCGCGGCCACGCCTGCGTCGTCGCCGTGCCCGACGGCCGCGACACGATCAAGGCAATTCCTGATCCGCTCTTCATCGCCGCGACCTACGCGGAGGTGCTCGAGCGACCCGCGCTTTTCCCGGACGGCCGCACCGCCGATATATTGCACGCGTGGACGCCGCGCGAGGGCGTCCGCAAATTCGTCCTCGCCCACCAGCGCCTCGCGCCCGCCACGCGCCTGATCGTCCATCTCGAGGACAACGAGGAATTCCTCGTCGCTGCCGCGATGGGCGAGCCGATCGAGAAACTCCGCACGCTCTCGGACGAGGCATTTCCGCACGCGCTGGTCGACGGCCTGCCCCACCCGGTTCGCTATAGGAACCTGCTGCGGCTCGCTGACGGCGTGACGGTTATTATAGACGCGCTGCGCGAGTTTGTGCCCGCAGGTGTTCCGGTGGCACCGCTCCTGCCCGGCGTCGATTCCGCGCTATATCATCCGCAGCCGCCCGACCTCGCGCTGCGCCAGGAACTCGGGCTGCGCTCCGAGGAGAAAGTTATAGTATTCACGGGCAGCAACACCTTCGCGAACGAGCCCGAGATGCGGGAACTCTATATCGCGGTGAAGCTCCTGCGGCAGCGCGGGACGCCCGTGCGCCTCGTGCGCACCGGGTTCGACCCCGCGCGGTTTCAACAACAGCTCCCGTCGGACTGGCGCGACTGGAGCCTCGCCCTCGGGTTCGTCGAGAAAGCCAAGCTGCCGAAGCTCCTCGCGCTCGCGGACGTCCTCGTGCAGCCCGGCCGCGCCGGTCCCTATAACGATTACCGCCTGCCGTCGAAGGTGCCCGAATTCCTCGCCGCCGGCCGCCCCGTTGTCCTGCCCGCGACCAATATAGCGCGGCTGCTTCGCGATGGCGTCGACGCCCTCCTCCTGCACAACGGCTCGCCCGAGGAAATTGCCACTGCCTGCGAACGCGTCCTCGCCAACCCGACGCTCGCGAAGACTCTTGCCGAGAACGGCGCCGCTTTCGCCCGCACGCATTTCGACCTGAAGGCGAACGCGAAGGGACTCGCCGAATTCTATATACATATCTCCGGCACCGCGGCGCGCACGGACTGGCACCAGCTGGGCGGGTCCGCCGCCGCGGATGTTTCCCTTCTCGCGGGGACGCTCGCGCGCCAGGTGACCGCGCCCGCGCCGGATCTCGCCGACGCCGCCGCGCTCGCGGAGGACCTCGCGCAACTTACGCGTGAGCTCGAGGTCGCCGCGATCGGTGGGGCCGGTCCGCTCGAGGCGCTGCGCGCGCGGCTCGAGGCGGAACGCGATGACTGGCGGCGGCACTACGAGCTCACGCGCAACCACGTGGAGAACCGCGAAAAGACCCTCGCGAGCTTCGAGAAATCATATAACGAGACCAAGACCCACGCGGACAACCTCACCCGCGAGCTGACCGATACCCGCGCGCGCCTGAAAACCGCCGAGGCGAAATACGCCACGAGCGAAAAATTCCTCGCGTCCACCCGCCGCCAGATCGAGGCCCTCGACAGCCAGCTTGGCGCTGCTCAACTTAATATAGCGGAGCACGAGAAGTCCGCCCGCCTCACGGCCGAGCACCTGGCCAATATTGAGCGCTCCCGCGAGGAACTCCGCCAGCGTATCCAGGAACTGGATACACAGTGCGCGCACCTCACGGCGACGATCGGCGACCGTGACGGCGTCGTCCAGCGCCGCGACGAAAAGATCCGGGCGATGCAGCGCAGTTTCTCCTGGCGCGCGACGAGCCCGCTGCGGGCCCTGCGCCGCGCGCTGCTCGATCCCCGACCCGCCCCGCCGCTGTCGGACCGCATCCAGGCCAATATAGATTACCCCACGAACTGGAATCATATAGCGCCCACGCTCAACCTCCGCGGCTGGGCGTTGCACAAGGATGGGCGTCCCCTCACCGCGATGCGCGCGCGGTTGGGAAGCCGCGTCGTTGCCGGCGAATTCGGAATGGAGCGGCTCGACGTGCTCGATCATTTCCGCACGCACCCGCACGCGGAGAACTGCGGCTGGGTGGTGAAGGTGGACGTCCCTGCGCTGCTCGCGCAGCCGCTCGTGCTCGAGGTGCAGGACGACACCGGGGCGTGGCACGCGTTCTTCACGCGTCGGGTGCGCCGCACCGCCAAGGCCGCGCCGCCGCCGCCGAATTCCTACGAAGCCTGGGTGGCCGCCTACGACACGCTCACGCCCGAGGTGGCCAATAATATACGCGCGCGCCTCGCGAAGCTCACGCGCCGGCCGCTGATCTCGGTGCTGATGCCGACCTATAATACACCGGAGAAATGGCTCGTGCGCGCCATCGAGTCCGTCCGCCGGCAGCTATATGAAAACTGGGAGCTTTGCATCGCCGACGATGCCTCGACCCAGCCGCAGGTCCGCCGCGTGCTCGAGCGTTTTCAAAAGGCCGACCGCCGCATCAAGGTCGTCTTCCGCGAAACCAACGGTCACATCTCCGCCGCCTCGAACTCCGCGCTCGCGGTCGCGCACGGCGATTTCGTTGCGCTCTTCGATCACGACGACGAACTCCGCCCGCACGCGCTCGCCTGCGTTGCCCTCGAGCTCGACCGGCATCCCGACGCGGATTTAGTATATAGCGACGAGGACAAGATCGACGAGAACGGCCACCGCTACGACCACTACTTCAAGCCGGACTGGAATCCCGATCTGTTTCTCGTTCAGAATTTCGTGAGCCACCTCGGTGTCTATCGGACGCTCCTCGTGCGCGAGGTCGGCGGGTTTCGCGTGGGATATGAAGGCTCGCAGGACTGGGACCTCGCGATGCGCGTCGTCGAGCGCACCGAGCCCGTGCGCATTCGCCATATACCGAAAATACTCTATCATTGGCGTTCCGTCCCCGGCTCGACCGCGATGCTGATGAGCGCCAAGAGCTACGCCGTCACCGCCGCGGAAAAAGTGATCACCGAGCACTTCGAGCGCATTGGCGTCCAGGCCCGCATCACCCCGACGAAGGGACATTACTGGCGCGTTCATTTCCCGCTACCGGTCCCCGCGCCGCGGGTGACGTTGATCATCCCGACGCGCAACCGGCTGAACGTTCTCAAGCCCGGCATCGAAAGCCTGCTCGCGAAAACCGCGTACCCGCACTTCGAGATACTTATAATTGATAACGATTCCGACGACCCCGCCACGCTGGCCTGGCTCGCGGAAATCCAGCAGCCCGCCACCGCAACGTCCTCGACTGTATCGCTGACGCAGGCCGCCGCGGCTGAGCACGCCTCAGGCACCACCGATACCACGGCCGTCGCCGAACCGACAGTCGCGCCGCGGCCGCGCGCGCCTGTCCGCGTGGTGCGGTACCCGGGCGAGTTCAATTATTCGGCGATCAATAACTTCGGCGTTTCCCAGACGGACGCTCCCGTGGTCGGCCTGCTCAACAATGATCTCGAGGTGATCCACGATGACTGGCTCGACGAAATGGTGAGCCACGCTTTGCGCGGGGAGATCGGATGCGTCGGCGCAAAACTATATTACCCGACCGATCGCATCCAGCACGCCGGCGTCATTCTCGGCATCGGCGGCGTCGCCGCCCACGCCTGGCAAACGCATCTGCGCGGCACGCACGGCCAGGCCCACCGCGCGATCCTTCAACAGAATCTCTCGGCCGTCACGGCGGCGTGCCTCGTCGTGCGACGCGAGGTGTTTCTCGAGGTGGGCGGCTTCGACGAAAAACTCGGCGTGGCCTTCAACGACGTGGATTTCTGCCTGAGCGTGCGCGCGGCGGGCTACCGCAATTTCTGGACGCCCTTCGCCGAGTTATATCATCACGAGAGCGCGAGCCGCGGCGCCGAGGACACGCTGGAGAAGCGCGACCGCTTCCGCCGCGAGGTCGAGTATATACAGGCGAAATGGGGCGACGCCCTGTTGAACGATCCTGCATATAACCCGAATCTGACGCTCACGATCAACGACTTCACGCTGGCGACCCCGCCACGCGAGGTCGGTCACTGGGCGGAATAAGCACCGGTGCGGGGCCCTTTCGCGGTGGGGCGAATCCGTTCGATTGCCCTTTTCCCGGCGGGCGATCCGCGCTAGGGTGTAGTCACGCCTTGCCCTGAGTTCACCATGCCCGCAACTTCCACCTCCGCTCCCCTCGCCCACCTCGAGGCACCGCCCGCGCCCACGGCGCCGGTTGTACATATCGAGCTGAGCCTCGTGTCGCGTGAGGTGGGCTCGACTGCGCTCAGTTGCGTCACGGGCTGGATCGTCGCCGAAGCCGGCTGGGAAGTCGTGGAACTCGGACTGCGCGTCGGCCCGGACACCGTGCTCGCGTGCCATTACCCGTTCTTCCGCGGCGATGCTCCCGAGGCCGGCGCGGTCGCGGGTGGCGATGTCCTCGCCGGGTTTAATATATTGATTCCGCCGCGCTTCCAGTTGGCGCCGCAGTCGCTGCAATTTGTCGTGCGCGTCGCCCCCGATGACGGCGAACCCACGAGCTATATACTCGAGCTCCCGGCGCGCGCGGGCCACCGCGAACGCATTGCCCTCGGCACCGAATCGCGCCTCGCGGACGCCGCTCCGTTTACCGCGGTGCCCAAGGCTGAGCTCGGAGCACTGATCGAAAGCCGGCTCGTCACGGATCTCGCGCGGCAGCGTCACCTGACCCTCCGGCTAGACCTCATCAACAAGTGCAACCTGCGCTGTGTGATGTGTTATTATTCGGACGACGCGATCTCGAAGCGCCCGGCGCAACGCGTCGCCCCGGAGCAGTTCGCCGCGTGGTTCGAACCGCTCGCGCCCATCACGCGGGATGTCGTGCTGTCGTGCGGTGACGAGCCGTTGATGTCGCCGCATTTCGAGACGATCATTCGCTGGCTGGCCGCGAACGCGCCCGAGGTGCGGATTATATTCTGCACGAACGGCATGCTGCTGTCGGAGAAAAACGTCGCCGCGATCATCGCAGCGCGCGTTTACCTGATGATGTTTTCCTTCGACGGCGTCACGAGCGAGACACTGCACCGCATTCGCGTCGGCTCGGACTTCGCGCGCATCGTGAAGAATATATTGAACCTGAAGCGCGCCCGCGCCGCGGCGGGAGGTCCGCGTCCGCGCTTCGTGTTCAACTATGTAATGATGGAGAGCAATATACATGAGGCGCCGCAGTTCGTCGCGATGGCGAAGCGTCTCGGCGGCGACACGATCGATTTCCGGCACGTCGTCCCGATGCTCGATCCCGCTGACATCGCGCACGAGATGCTCGAGAATCATCGGGCGAAATATAATTACTATTATGCTCGGATCATCGCCGCGGCGGAGGCGTGCGACATGGATATATTCATCCCGCCCGCGCTCGACACGGCGGCGCTATATGATCCGGCCGGCGATCCACGCTGCGAGCTGGACGAATTTTATGAAGTCGTGCGTGCCGCCGGCGAGGATCCGCTGGTCGACACCGCGCCCGCGCGCATCCCGGAGATCGCCGATCCGGCTCGCCGGCACGAGGCGGCCCATACGTTTTGCGAACGGCCGTTTTCCGAGGTGATGATCCAGCAGCAGCGCGATGTTTATCCGTGCCCCTGGCACCAGGAGAAGATGGGCACGCTCGATGGCACCAAGACGCTCGACGAGATTTTCTTCGGCGAGAATTTTCAGCGCGTGCGCCTCGCGATGTTCGACCCACTCGGCGCGCCCGGCTGCTCGAACTGCCCGATCAAGTCCGGCAAGCTGCCGACGCGGATCATATAGCGGCGGGCCGACGCATGGATTCCGCCCCCGCCGAGCTGCTGTTCTGTCTCGATTCTCCAGCCACTTTCCCGCCGACCCGCGACATGGTGGTGTCGGGCTGGATCGCGAGCCCCGACCGGTTGCACTCCGTGCAGCTGCTGCGGCCCGACGGCTCTCGAAGTGATCCCTTCCCGTGGCGCGAGCGCCTTGACGCCGCCGCCGCGAATCCGCGGCACGCGCACGTCCGCGGTTTCGAGCAGACCCTGCCGACGGCACTGCTCGCCGGCGACGCGGTCACCCTCGTATACACTGTCGGCGGGCGGGAGCATATATTCAATCGCGCGGTGCCGCATCCGCTGGATGTTGCGGCGAAGCAGCGGAAGCTCGACCGGATCGCCCCGCTGCTGCGCTCGGACCCCGTCGGGCACCGCGAGTTATATCATTACGATTATCTGAGCGCGGAGCTGCGCGAGAATTATAATATAGTGGACACGGCGGCGGTATCCGCGAACGCGTACGATGGCATCGCGCTGGACCTGATCGCAAAATTTCCCGACGGCATGGTGTTGGATGCGGGTGCGGGCCGGCGTGGGGATTACCTCCCGAATGTCGTGAACCTCGAGATTGTGCCGTACGCGTCGACGGATGTGCTGGCGGTGGGCGAGGAGTTGCCGTTTCGCGACAATGCGTTCGACGCGGTCCTGACGCTCAACGTGCTCGAGCACGTGCGCGACCCGTTCCGTTGCGCGAGGGAACTCGCGCGGGTGCTGCGCCCTGGGGGCACGCTGTATGCGGCGGTGCCGTTCCTGCAGCATTATCACGGGTACCCGCATCATTACTATAATATGACGCACCAGGGGCTCGCGAACCTCTTTGGCGACCTGCTGGAAATCAAGGAGCAGAAGGTGCTCGCGAGTGGTGCGCCGATTTGGACGCTCTCGTGGTTTCTGCAGATATATCATGCGGGCCTGCCGGCCGAGGAGCGTGCGAAGTTCGCAGAGATGAGGATCGCGGATTTTCTGCCGGGCCCCGAGCCGTTGCTGCAAAAGCCGTTCGTGACGCAGCTCTCCGAGGAGGCGAACTTCCAGATCGCCAGCACGACGATGCTGGTAGCGACGAAGCCGGCGGCGTCCTAGGAGTCCGACTCCGCGTGAAACGGCACGACTATATATCTCCGACCGCCCGTCGCGTGCTGATCGCCCTCGCAGCGATGGCGTTGGTCGCCATCCGCAAGCATGACTGCTTTGTAAACCCGCAGCTCTGGGCCGAGGATGGGGGCCTGTTTCTAATCGAGGCGGAACTGCATGGATGGTCCGTCCTCTTCAAGCCGTATGAGGGCTATCTACATTTCATCCCACGCACGGTCGCTGCGATCGGCGCTAGTCTCCCGATGCTGGTAGTCCCGACATTCTATACGATCGCGGCGTGGCTCGGAACCGGGCTCGTTGCTTGGATAATCCAATCACCGCGCTTGCGGGTGCCCGGCGGATGGATCGCGGCCATTGCGATCGGAGCCGTCCCACACACCGGAGAAGTATATTTGACGATATGTAATTTCCAATGGATCGCGGCGATCGGGTTATTCGCGCTTGCGATCATGGACGACGCCACGACGCCCGGTGAACGTTTCGGTGACGTCCTGCTTTTGACCGCGACGAGTTTAACGGGACCTTTCGTGCTCTTAGCGCTCCCATTTTTCCTTTGGCGGCTCGCGCAGCGGCGCACGGTCTGGAGCCTCGTGTTGGCCGTGGTCGCGATCGCCGGCGCCACGGCGCAGCTACCGAGCCTGCTTGCGCGCCCGGTGAATCCGTCACCTCCACCTTGGGACCTCGTCCATTTTGCCGCGGTCGCGGGGCGTCGCTGGTGGGTGGTTCTCTTCGGAGGTGGAATGCAGGTGCCGAGCAGCTTAAGTATATTGCTCGCGATTATATTGCCAGCCCTTCTCGGCATCGCGCTCTGGAAGCGGCTTCCACGGCGCAGCGGGGCTGGACAGCTTTTGCTGCTCGCGCTGATCGTGCTGGCGGCCATCGCGTGCAAGGCGCGCGCGGATACCTGGAGCTACGACGACCTCGCAAATGGGGACAGATATTTCTTCATTCCGAAATTACTCGCGATCTGGTTGGTCGGCGCGCTTGCGGTGATGAACAGAGGGTGGCCTCGATTCGCCCTCGCGGCCGCGCTGCTGCTTGCCCTGCTGAGCAATGCTACGGAATTCATATATCCCGCCGCGCCGCCGCAGCATTGGAAGACCTATGCAGCATCGATCGAACGCGGGCAGCCGACGATGGTGGATATCCTGCCCGCGGGATTCCGCTTCTGGCATCCCGGGCGGCATCCACGTTGACCGCGGGCCGGCCGAGACACATGAAGGCGCGGTCCTTTGCTGCTTGGAGCGGAAGGTTTTTCGTGGCGCTCGTCGCGCGATCTGAAAGCTTGCGAGCGTGATTCGAATGTCACGTCAACGCGTCGCGTACACGGCGCTCCTGGTCGCGGTATTTGCGCTGATTTTCGGTGCGAAACTCCGGCTGATCGACCGCTACGGCAGCGACGTGCCGTATTGGGACCAATGGGATGCGGAAGGCGAGAATCTATATCAAGCGCAGGCCGAGGGCACACTGTCGGCGCAGAACTTTTTCCGTCCGCACAACGAGCATCGTCCGGTCTTCACGAGGATCCTGGCGCTCGGCTTGTTTGACCTCGATGACCGCGAGTGGGACCCGCTGCTCGAGCAAGTGGTCGATGCGCTAATTCATATATCGCTGGCGCTGGTCCTGCTGGCGTTCGCGAGCCGGCTGCTGCCGCCAGCGTTGCTCTTAGGATTCGCGGCGCTCACGACGGTGTTCTTTTCCACGAACGTCTCGTGGGAAAACACCCTCTCGGGATTTCAATCGCAGTTTTATTTTCTGGCGCTCTTTTCGGTTCTCCATCTCGCGGGCACGCTCGGAACGCGGCCCAGATCCCGGGCGTGGTGGCTCGCGCCTTTTGCGGGAGTAGCGACGCTGTTTTGCATGGCGTCGGGCCTCCTCTCCGCGCTGTCTATACTCGCGATCACGGGATTGCGGATTGCACGCGATCGGAAATTCACGCGGGACGATCTCTATATAGTGATTGCGAATGTCGGGCTGGTCGTCGCGGGATGGTTATTGAAGGTAGAGGTTCCCGATCACGCGGTTCTCAAGGCCGCAGGCTTGAGCGGCTGGTTGGACGCCTGGATCCATCAACTCGCTTGGCCCATCACCACGCAAGTCGCCTATTGGGTGGCACTCGGATTGTTGCCACCGCTCGCGATGTTGGTCGCGTTCCTGCGCCGACGAATCGACGGCCCGGCAGCGTTGGTACTCCTCGCCGCCTGCGCGTGGGTGGTCATGCAGACGATGGCAATCGCCTATGCGCGCGGCGGCGCCGAGCACGGATACTCTTCACGCTATACAGACAATCTCGCGCTGGGCGTCTTGATCAACGTGCTGGCAGTAGCGTATCTCGCGATTGGTATAAAGTCATCTCGCGTGCGAGCGGCGCTGGGAGCCGGCTGCGCAACGATGGTCATCGCGTCCCTCTCGGGCCTCCACCGCGAAGCGACCGCTGTGCGGGACGGGACGCTCGAGCCGATGATTGCGATACAATCGGCGCGTGCGACCACGGTCCGCGCGTATCTCGCGACGCACGGTGCGCAGTTTTTTAATAAAATACCCTGGGACGAACTTCCCTACCCGTCCGCCGCGCGGCTTGCTGATTTGCTCGACCGCCCAGCGATCCGCGCGTCGCTTCCCGCCGAGGTCCGACCCTCGATTCCGCTCCAGCCCGCAACGCTCAGCCAAACGACGTCGTTCCGGGCAGAAACAAGGTTTCGGCCGGGGCCTATTCCCGGGCCGACGCCGCTCGACCTTCCGTACTGGGTCGGCAAATCCGCAGAACCTGCGGAATTTCAAAGTGAGCTGTTTTATGCGCGCCATTCCCGGTTGTCGCTCTATATAGCCGCGGGCCCGGATACTGGCGCGCTTGAACTCCGTCTCCGCAGTGCCCGCGGTGAAATCGTCGAGCCCCGACAAGAAAAGTTCCCGCATGACCTGCATTGGCACCGCATTAATTTTCCGATCACGCCCGGAAATTATCAGCTGAGCGTGAGGATCCCGGGTGGCGGAGAGGTCCTCTTTACCAACCCCGTCACAGACACCCCGTTGGCGCGCGTGACCGCAGATTTCGTACACAGCGGAAACCTGATGACGGGCGGAGGCATTATTGCCGCAGCGCTCGCGCTCGGTCTATTGGTCAACCCTCGATCGGCCCGCGGCGGCCTGACGAAAAGCGGCGCGCTGATCGGAACTCGCTGGAGTAGTATAAAGGACAATCTCGCGTGGGGAAAAATCTCGCCGCCGGTGAAGACAATATTGTCGATCGGCCTCGCGGCGCTTTTGACGCTGCTGTTGTGGCGTCCAGAGCCCGAGGAAATTACGTTCGTCGAGACGCTAGCGAATTTCTGCGTCACCGGATCGTTGCTGTTCCTGTTTTGGCTGCCGATCGCGGCAAGGTTGGAACGCCACCCGGCAATCCCGGCTCATTGGGTGCCGCTCGTCGCGAGCGCGGCCGTGGCATTCATCGGGTACACGCTGTTCTGGGTATATTATTTCTCGCCCGCCGCGGGCAAGGCAGCGACCGTCCTTCTCTTTTTGGCTGCGGCCGCGTCGACGCTTAAGGGCGTTGGAAGCAGCCGGGCCGCGTTCTGGACGGTGCCAAAACTTCAAGCTGCAATCGGCGCAATGTATATTGCCGCAATCTTTATATATACAGCGCCGGGAGATTTTTATGCAGTCACGTCGACGCGCATCATACCGGGCCTGCCGAGCGACAACGAGCTTCCCCATGAGCTGGCCGCGCGTATATATGAAAATGCCAACTTGCAACCGTTTGTCGGCGACTGGCGAGCGAGCGATCGCCCGCCACTCGAAGCGGCATGGCAGCTCATCACCTGGCCGGTGGCTGACTGGCTCAAGCTCTCGACCACAACGACGAGCGGCACGGCGGGGATGTGGCTGCAGCTGACGTGGGTTTCGGCGGCTTTCGGCTTGCTGTGCGAGCTTGGCGTGGCGGCCCGATCCGCTGCTCTCTGGACGTTGGCCATGGCGCTCGCCGGATTTTTTCTCGTCAACACCGCGTTCATCTGGCCGAAGCTATCCGCCGGCGCGTTTACCTGCGGCGCATTTGCGCTCTGGGTTTTGCCGCCCCGGGCAACTCCTTATAGTTTGGTACGGATTGTAGTCGGAGCGTTTCTCGCCGGCCTAGCCTGGTTGAGCCATGGGGGTGTCGCGTTTTCCCTGTTACCCGTCGTGCCGTGGATCGGATGGAAAATGGTTCGCGGAGAATGGCGGCCTTGGCTAGCCGCCGCCGGGGTTGTCGCAGCACTCTGGCTTCCGTGGTCTATATATCAGCGCGTCGTCGACCCGCCCGGGGACCGCCTGCTTAAGTGGCACCTCGCCGGACAAGTGCCGGTCACGAGCCAAGGCCTCATAGAAACTCTCGAGAAAAATTATGGTGGCCTCAGCTCAGCCGAAATTGTTGCGAACAAGAAATACAATTTCTATACACAGTTCCCTCACCCGTGGTCGCCGCTTTGGAATTTTAGCTCTCGTTTCGCCGAGGAACGGCGCCGAGAGCAGTTTTATTATACTGCAGGCGCGCTGAGTTGGTGGGCATACGGTGCCGGTGCGGTGCTCCTGGCCCTCACTCAGCGCTCCGCGCGGCAGCGGCTGCGGCACCACGGCCGTTCGCATGTCATAGTCGTGGCGTGGCTCATGGCCTCGATCGCCTGCTGGTGCCTGCTCCTCTTCGGAGGGGAATCGGTGGCGATCGTCCATCAGGGATCGTATGCCATTATGATCGCGGCGTTCGCCGTGCTCTCGGCGTGGTTCGAGGTTGCGTCCTTCTGGTTTATATTACCCGTCGCCGCCCTGCAGAGCATCACCTTGGCGACCGCTTACCTGGGTTCGAAGCGAGCGTTGGGCGAGCCGGACCAACTGCATCTGCTACCATCTGCCTTTGCAGTCTTGTCGCTCGCGGCGGCTTTCGCTTATTTCTGGCGACGCGATTCGACAACATTGCCCGAAGCCCACGCTCTCCCGCTATATTAAAAGCCCTCGCCGCTCCTTATCGAGGTTGTTCGAGCTCGGTGCACTCGTCGTCATCGCGGGCGCCCTGCTAGCCACCGCAACAGCGCGCTGGTTCGGCCTTTCACATGGCAGCAGCCCCACCCGCGAGTTCGCCGAAGAAGGCGTCCCGAGATTCGGCTTTAGAGAACTCGGCGAAACCGCAGTGGACGACAAATTTCGACACGCAGTGTTCGCGATGTCGGATTCCCCTGTGCAGTGGTGGGGCACCTATGTGGATGGCGATCGCTACGTCGGACGCGTCGTCAGTGAAACGTTCGCCGTCCCGCAAACGGCGCTCGAGCTCCCGATCATTGGTTATCCGTCGTCACCGGGCAACCGGCTGACTCTCGAAATTCTCGACGATCGGGGAGAACCCTCCGAGCGTATAGTATATAATGGTCCAAATCCGCGCGAAGCTCCTTCCGTCTGGAATCTGAACACGGCGCGCTGGCCCGGGGCGCGGGGTCGGATCGTGCTGGAGGACGGGCTGGACGGCATGAGCGGGTGGCTCGGCGTCGGAAGGCCGCGCGCTGCGAGCCTTCGGGGCCCGGCGTGGCTCTATCATACCCCCCGAAACTATATATGGTTTCTTCTCGTTGCGGGTTCCGTCCTGGGCCTCGTCTTTCTTCCGGGAATCACTCTGCGGATGGCCCTACCCTCCCGATTCTATATATCGCCCGCGGCCACTCCCGTCCTCGGCGTGGTCCTGCTCGGCGCGGCGGGGATGGCGCGCTGGCGGCTCGGCGACGTGGTGAATGCCAGGGCTGCCGCTGGTTGGCTACTCCTACATTCGCTCCTCGCCGCGTATCTGGCTTGGCAGAGTATAAAGGGAAAACGGATCGTCGACACTGAAGCGGCGTTTCCGTTGGCCGTTTATCTGGCCGCGATCGCCGCCGCTCTGGCGTTCGGCGTGCTGCCCCTTTCGGTTGCGCAGGAATTCAACCAGCACTCCACGGCGCAGGCGCGGCTCGTGGCGTCGCCGCCCGATCATCTGATTCCGGCGTGGACTGCGAAATATTTCTATTGGGGCAAAAACGGGCGGACGGACTCCACCATATATTTCAGCGAGCCGTGGTCAGCCGCATCGCGAGGTCCGCTCGCGCCGCTCATGATCACCGCCGGTTTCTCCCTGTTCGGAGATCACGGGAAGGATCCTCCGGTACTCACGCTCGACCGATGGCCGGCGAGCGACGACGGTGTATATATCGCCCGGATCGTGGGAATCGTGACCAACGCGCTGGTGATTCTCGGGGGGGCCGCGTTGGCCGGTGTGATCCTGAAAGGCGCGAACCGCACTGCAGCGCTCTGGCTCGGCGCGGCTCCCGTGGTTTGGATCAACACCGACTTTCTCTGGCCAAAGCTTCTGGCCAGCTATTTCGTCACGCTCGCGCTTCTGGCTATTGTGCAGCGCAGAAACCATCTGTGGTGCGCCCTCGCTTCCGCCGGAGCGTACTATAGTCACCCGGTCGGCGGACTTTTTCTGCCACTCCTGGCCGCATATATAATGTACCGGGCTGGTGCGACGAAAGGGCGATGGCAAAAGCGGGTCGTGCGATCCGTTTTCGCAGGAGCACAATACACGGCAGCAGTGGTGCTGTTACTCGCACCGTGGCTCCTGTTCAAGCGCTGGGTCGGACAGCCGGATGTATTTCTGAAATATCCTTGGGGCGACGGCCGAGGTTTCGTCGCGGCGGCCAACTTCCGGTCCTGGCTGGAATGTCGGTTCGACAATTTATGGCTCACCGTGACTCCGTTCGGCTTTTATCTCTCCAGCAATATGAGCAGCTGGATTGAGGGAATTCTCTCTCCGCCTCTGCGTTGGGCGATCGGCTACGCCAAGACGTTGCCCGGCGGCCTCGGCCTCCTGGGGTATGCTGTGGCCGTTTGGGCGGCAGTGCGAAGGGACAGCCACTGGCCCCGCGGCTTCCGACGGCATTTTATATATGGAGCGTTGCTCTTCATGCTGCTCTTCTGGGGCTATAGCAGCGATGGCCTCGGCCGCAACTGCCTGGAGCCTCTCGCCATCGTCTGTATCGTCTTCGCCGCGGCGTCCGTCGATCCCGCGTGGCAAGGCTGGAAATATATACTCGTGCTCACCGCGCTCGAAGCTGCCAGTGTCCGGTTGATTGGCGTGGTCTGCGCCCCGGACTTCACTCTCGGCGCGATCGACGTCACCAACGGAGCTTTGCTCGTCTTCTCGCTGCTGCCGATCCCGCTGCTCGCCCTTTTTGCGCCGATCAGTAGGGAGCCGACCGCGGGCAGCACGTGAATTGACCAACGGCGCGCAGTTTGCCCCGGCTCCCGCGCCCCCTTCGTTGGATTAACCAAGTCTCGAGGGGTCGTGTTCTATTTCATTTTGAATCGTCGACCGCCGAAAAATTCTGTATATAAACGGCCGATATACGCGCGAGACCGACGGTGTCGCAGCAGTGGCGCCCAAGCCCTGAGCTGTGAGCGGGCCGACCGGTAGTCACCGGCTGGCTTGCGATCGCGCCGCTCCGCGGAAAGACACGAGTCGACTCTTGTCATTCCACGAGACGATGCCTATTCGAGAATTCTGAACAGGCTACTCAACCGCCTTCAATCGGACGCCGGAGAACGAGCCCTCGGAGTTGAAATCGGGGCACACGCGATTCCCGTCCCGCAAATCACCCCATTCTACGTGGATCGCGTGCGGGAATACGCGGGTTTGATCTCGCCGATCAACGTTCAAGCGGACGCACTTCTGCTGCCATTCCCTACAGCGTCCCTCGATTACCTCTGTGCGTCTCATGTGATCGAGCATCTCCCCAATCCCACGTATGGAATGCTCGAGTGGCACCGTGTGCTCCGGCCCGGGGGATTGCTGTACTTGGTCATTCCCGATAAACGATTCACGTTCGACGTTGCGCGGGCGACCACCTCGGCCGAGCACCTGATCACCGAGTTCCGGGCCGGAGTTACGGAACCGACTCCGGACCACGTCCACGATTTTGTTTTTGGCATTGATTGGCACAGGCTGCTGCCCAATTCACCCGTGGAGGGCCACGCAGCCGAGAAAAAGCTCCATTTCGATACTTACGTTTCGAGAATACACTCAGGCGAGGATGTAGACATTCACTTCCATACGTTTACTCCGGACTCCTTCGAAGTATACATCGGCGGCGTCGGCCTCGTCGCCGGATTTGCGCCGCTTTTCGACCAACTCGACCTCGCCGAGCGTTTTCCGCCCGAGAGGGGCGACGGCATCGGGGTCCTTTTGAGAAAGCGCGGAACCAAACGCGCCGCGAAACTCGAGACTTTTATGCTGCCGGGAGACTCGCGGACCAGGAACAATATACCGCTCGTGTGCCCCGCAACGCTGATGCCGCTCACGCCGGAAGGCGAAAATGGGAGCAAGCTACGGGTCAAAGATTCCGCCGTCAGCTACCAGGTCGTGCAGGGAGTGCCCAATCTGGTGGTTCCGCGCGGCGCCCAGACATCGCGGCCATGGGACAACCGCTGGTTCCGCGAACGCTTACTTCTCAAGGCGGCAATCGGACGGCTGCTCCGCGCCTACGGGCACCGAGCGCGTGTCACCCAAAAACCAGGAAGCTCAACCGCCAGCTGACAAGGAACAATCATACAGCGGTGGCATGCTGTCATATGATATTGACTGTATAGCCGCCACCGACCGGCTCCGCTATATACAATCACGTTTTTGTCCCATCAGGCGCTTCTTTTAGTTCACCCGTGGGATACATCGCACCGGCTGCGATTTCCACCGGTACGTCCCAGGTTAACACCGTCTCGGAGATCTTCTTCGCGATCGATGCGCTTCCCAGGTAGGCCACACTCTCCGGCAGCGATTTCGTCACCCCATTGGTCCTGACGGCGTGCACGCGGGCCGGTTCTCCCATCACGCTTTCCAAAATCTCGAAGCCGGTGCTCGAATTAAATAACGTCTTCCATGAATAGGAAGAGAATCGCCAAAAATCCCACGGCTGCTCATGCAGCGGCCAGGTTTGGTGCGACGCCGTATATATAATGCCACCCGGTTCCAAAACCCGGTTTGCTTCAATGGCCACCTTCCAGGGCATCGCGAGATGTTCGAACACCGACGCGGAGAAAATCGCGGCAAACTTCGTATTCGGAAACAGCCGGGCCAGCTCATGAACATCCCCGACCACATCGACGTTCGGGCCGTCCAGTATATCCAGACCAATATAATTAAGGTGGGTTGGAATCCGGTGTTTCCGAATTACTCCTGACCTCGCTCGCGAGCCGATCTCCAAGACCGAACCCGACTCAAAACTCCCGAGCAGTTGGAGAAAATTCTCCCAAATCTGAAAGTACGGATCTCCATGGGCACCGTTCGTCAATCCGTCGGTCGCCTCCATTTCTAACCCACCCTCCAGTGACAATATCAAATGAAAATTGCGCCCCAGATATTGCACCGGAACCACCAGCCACTCGTCAAAGCGCACGTTGTGAGCGGGCATTCCCAGACTCGCGGCAACATCGTCGCTGGGTGAACCAAAACTTTGGAGCCGGAATTTCTCGCCAGCGCCATCGAACGCCACGTGTACCTCCAGGATTCGTCTCCCATCAACATGGCACCAACCTCGCAGGTGCACGCGGTCGAAGTACACCGCCGCTTCGTCAATTTTCCAACGCAGCATTACAAATGAGCCGTATATGATCAAAGGGTCTTTGCAAGTATACTAACGGCCGTGTCCGAAGATCCGCCGCACCGCGCATAATATATCGGCCGCCCTCCTCTTGCCGAAAATACATATTCTCTCCGGTCCCACTCCCCGAACTTCACCCAGAGCGGCAACAGGTTTAATTGTTTCGCGTCCTATTTTGTCTCGTCTGGTTTGCCTCGCCCCTTCCTCAGGGCTGGTGGCCGGACCCGGACACGCATTCTCCGCCTGGCTGGCCCCCGCTTCATTTTTCCCACATCGGCCGCTCGCGCGAAGCTGCGGTCGACGGGATAAAGCAGTCCAATCACGTCGCTCGAATCCGGCTCCGAGAGGCCCGGCAGGTCGAAATGAACCCTCCGGCCTGGAGCTTCACCACGCCGGCCCGAAAACCTTGAGCTTGCGAGTGGAGCAACCAAATGGCTGGTTGCAGGGTCTAGCCCGCCGTGTCTAAAACTCTCCTCGTCACCGGTTCGTCCGGCCTCATCGGTTCCGAAGTCTGCGTCTATTTCGCGCGTGAACTCGGTTACACCGTGCACGGCGTCGACAACAACCAGCGCGCCGTCTTCTTCGGCCCGCAGGGCGACACCCGCTGGAACCAGCAGCGCCTCTGCGCCGCGAACTGCCGGGCTTCGTCCACCACGAGCTCGATATCCGCGACCGCGCCGGCGTCCTCGGCGCTCGTGAAGTCCATCGCGCCCGACGTCGTCGTCCACACCGCCGCGCAGCCCAGCCACGACCGTGCGGCCGCCATTCCCTTCGACGACTTCGACACCAACGCCGTCGGCACGCTCAACCTGCTCGAGGCCGTTCGCCAGGCCGCCCCCGAGACGCCGTTCGTGCACATGAGCACGAACAAGGTATACGGCGACGCGCCCGAACCGCATCGCGCTGCATGGAACTCGCGACGCGCTGGGATTATGCCGACCCGGCCATACGCGAACGGCATCGCGGAGACCTTCACCATCGACCAGTCCAAGCATTCGCTCTTCGGCGCGTCGAAAGTCGCGGCCGATGTGATGGTGCAGGAATACGGCCGCTATTTCAGCCTGCCCACCTGCTGCCTGCGCGGCGGCTGCCTGACCGGCCCGAACCACTCCGGCGTCGAGCTGCACGGCTTCCTCAGCTACCTGGTGAAATGCAACCTCGAGGGCCGCGAGTACAAGGTTTTCGGCTACAAGGGCAAACAGGTGCGCGACAACATCCACTCGCTCGACGTCGCCCGCTTCATGGCCGCGTTCGTCGCCGCCCCGCGCGCGGGCGAAGTCTACAACCTGGGCGGCGGCAAGGCCAACAGCACGTCCATCCTCGAGGCGTTCGCCATCACCGAGAAGTTCACCGGCAAGGCACAGGTATATACCTACCTGGACGAGAACCGCATCGGGGACCACATTTGCTACTATTCCGACCTGCGGAAGATGCGCTCGCATTATCCGACCTGGGACATCACGCAGTCGCTCGAGGAGACGATCCGCCAGATCGTTGCCGCCTGGCAGCAGCGCCCGAAGGTGCTCGCCGCAGTAGTCTGAGCGGGCATCGGCGGCCGTTCCGGTCCGACCGATCCGCTCAATATATCGGGTATATAGGCTATATACTTGCCGGCGCGGCGCTTGCCCCCGGGCAACCGGTGGCGGCCGGCCAAACGCGTTGGTAAAAGCGCCGCGAATGTAGCCCGCCCGGAGCCCAATTCGCGTTTCCGGCCCGGCGGGGATTTGACGGCGACGCCTGAATCCTTCAATGTATGACATATATGCATCGCCCCACTCGCCTGCCGGCTTTCGCGCTTCTGGCCCTTGCGGCCGGCACCGCTCTCGCGCAGGCGCAGGCCGTGGGCGTCGCGTCCTCCTCGCCCTTCCTGCCCGCCGCGGGCGCCGGTCCACTCACGGGGCCATCAGACACGGTGGAGTTCGCCGGCGTCAGCAGCGTCAATAACCAGACGATGATCAGCTTATATGATGTCGCGACGAAGCGGGGTCGCTGGATCAACGTGGGCGGAAAATTGGACGGCACCGAGGTGCTGAGTTACGACGCCAACAAGGAGCAGGTGGTCGTGCGTATATATGGACAGCTGAAGATGCTTTCGATGCGGAAGTCGTCCGTCGCCGGCACCGGCTCGTCGGTCGCGGCCGTCGCCGCAGCCTCAAGCAACGCGAATGCCAACGTGACTTCTCTGGTGGCGGCCGTCGACGCCCCCGCAACGCCCGCACCGCAGACGGCGAAGGACCGCCCGACAACGCCGCAGGCGAAACAGGAGGAGGAGGCGCGCATGTTTGTTTCCGACATGCTCGAAATCGGTATGCAGCACAGGAAGGCCTACGAGGAGGCGCAAAAAAGTGCCGCTAGTGTTGGGACCACGTCCGGCGTCGCCGCCGGGACAGCCTACACCCCAGTCCTGGCTCCGGCATCGCCCACGCCGGCGCCTGCGCACTGACCTGCTCGCTGCGTCGGTATTGATCCCGGGGGGCACCCGGGGATTTTCCCGAGCGCTCGTGTGACCGAAAAATCACACTTCCAGCGCCGCCCGTTTTTCTCAAGGGTGCGTGGATGCGAATACTCATCTCTGGAATCTGCGGATTCGTCGGGAGCACGCTCGCCCGTGCCCTCGTCGAAGCTCTGCCGTCCACCGAGATTATAGGATTCGACAACTTCATCCGTCCCGGCAGCGAAACCAATCGCGACGCGCTCAAGAAGCTGGGCATCAAATTATTTCACGGCGACCTGCGCGCGACGAGCGACCTCGAGACGCTGCCCGCCGCGAATTGGGTGATCGACGCCGCCGCCAACCCGAGCGTGCTCGCAGGCGTCGACGGGAAAACGAGTTCGCGCCAGCTCATCGAGCATAATCTCGGCGGCACGATCAATCTTCTCGAGTACTGCAAAATCCACCGCGCCGGCTTTATACTCCTGAGCACCAGTCGAGTATATAGCATCCCGCCCCTGGCCGCGCTGCCGGTGATCGAGTCCGGCGGCGCGTTTCGCCCGCATGCCCCGCACGGTCTCCCGCCCGGCCTCACCGCCGAGGGCGTGAACGAATCCTTTTCCACGGTGGCGCCGGTTTCGCTGTATGGTGCGACCAAGCTCGCGAGCGAAGTCCTTGCACTCGAATATGGCGCGACGTTTGAGCTTCCAGTATATATAAACCGCTGCGGTGTCCTCGCTGGCGCCGGCCAGTTCGGCCGACCCGACCAGGGCATCTTTGCGTATTGGATCAACTCGTGGCTCCGCCGCCGGCCACTGCGCTATATAGGATTCGGCGGCGAAGGTTTCCAGGTGCGCGACTGCCTACACCCGCGCGATCTCGTTCCAGTATTACGCCAGCAATTTGCCGCGCCGGCCGTACCCCACGACGATCGCATCGCGAACTTTTCCGGCGGCGCGAGCTCTGCTATGTCCCTCCGCCAACTCAGCGACTGGTGCGCCGCCCGCTTCGGCGAGCACACGGTCGCACGGGAACCGTCGCCCCGCCCGTTTGACATTCCGTGGATCGTACTCGACTCGGCGAAGGCAAAACGAATTTGGAAATGGTCGCCTGCAACGGCGACCCCAGCGGTTCTCGACGAAATCGCCCGGCACGGCGAAGCTCACCCGGAGTGGCTCGACCTGTCCGCACCATTATAAACCCACGCTGCTTATGAACGCAGTTCCTCCGTCCCCGGAAACCGCCAGCCGTCTCGGCGTCGCCGTCATCAACGTTCCGGCCCAGCGACCCCTCGAATTATTCTCCGTCGTCATTCCCGCCCGCGACGAGGAGGAGTCGCTGCCGTCCACCGTTGGAGATATATATCAAGCCTTCACTGCCGCCGGCGTGCCGCATGAGATTGTCGTGGTGGACGATGGCAGCAGCGATTCGACCTGGTCGGTGCTGCAGGATTTGCAGAAAACGATCCCGACGCTTCGGCCGACGCAGAACACGGGCCTCCACGGATTTGGCCGCGCGGTGATCTGGGGCCTCGACCAGAGCCGCGGCGACGGGATCGTTATTATGATGGCGGACGCCTCGGACGCGCCGAGTGATGCGATTAAATATTGGCAGTTGCTGAACGCCGGACGTGACTGCGCTTTTGGAAGTCGCTTCGTCAAGGGCGGGAAGGTGATCGATTACCCGCGGGTGAAGCTGCTGGTGAACCGGCTCGCGAATTTTTTCGTCCGGCTCGGATTTAATATACCGCTCAATGACACCACGAATGCGTTCAAAGCCTACCGGCGCACCGTGATTGATGGGTGTCGTCCGTTTCTCGCGCCGCATTTTAACCTCACAGTGGAAATTCCGTTGAAAGCCATCGTGCGTGGATATAACTACGCGATCACACCGATCTCGTGGCAAAATCGAAAACACGGCGTGGCAAAGTTGAAGATCAAGGAAATGGGCAGCCGCTATTTCTTCATCTGCGCGTATGTCTGGCTGGAGAAATATTTCAGTCGCGGCGATTACCGGCGCATGAGTTGAACGCGGGCTGATGCGCGGCGCCGCTGTCCCGCCCCTCGCGCTGATCCCGACGGCGTGGCTCGAGTGGATCGACGCCCATCCTTGGATATATACATCCACCGCGTGGCTCGGCTGGACCGCGCTCGCGGCGATGGTCGGTGCCGCGCTCTGGCATGACTGGTTCGAACCGGCGCGTCCACACTGGCGCGTGCCGCGGTGGGTGCTGCGGCCGGGGTGGTTCGTGGTGATCGCGGCGGGTGCGATGGTCTTTTGCCGCTGGCCGGTGTGCTTCGAGGGCCGGATGCAAAATCCGGATGAGACGCAACTCGGGGCGGCCGCGCTGACCTATTGGTATCGCGATCCCGTGCCGTGGCGCGACGTGGACATGCACACCTCCGGCCCGCTCAATGCCTATATACTTTGGCCTGCCTTGATATTACGCGGCCGCATGGACTACTGCAGCCTGCGCATCACCGCGCTCGCGCTGCATCTGCTGCTCGCACTCGCGGTATATGGAGCGATTCGGCGGTTCGCGAGCGAGGGCATCGCGCGGCTCGCGGCGCTGCCGCTGATTACATATCTCGCGTTCACGTCGTTCTGGGATTTCGTCCAATATTCGAGCGAGCAATTCTCCATCGCGGCCCTCAGCGTCGCCGTCTGGCTGCTTGCGTCGGCCGTCGGCCGCAACGGCTTGCCGGAAAAATCGCGACTCGGCCGCCTCGCCTTGGCGGGTATATTGCTCGGCAGCATTCCGTGGGGAAAGCCACAGGTCGTGCCACTCGGCGCGGTCGTCGGTCTGGCCGGGTTGGCGGCGATCTGGCACCTGACGCGCGGCCGTGAACGCGTTCGCCAACTGGCTTCTCTCGGTGGCGGCGCCCTGCTTCCGAGCCTCGGGTTCGCGTGTGTCCTCACCATCTATGGCCTCTGGGCACAGTTCCGGGTCGCCTATATAGAATCCAACCAACTCTATACTGCCGGCGTGGACGAGGCGCGCAGCACGCTCTTCCATGGTTTTGCGCAGCAGTGCGTCGCGCTGGTTCCCGCGCTCGACATTCTATATTGGGGAACGCTGGCGGTCGCTGCGGGAGTGGCGCTCGGGGCCGGCGTGGTGCACTTGCGGCCGCGCAGCCTGCTGGCGCTCGCTTGGGTGATGCTCGTCGTCGCGGCCTGGGCGGCGACGTACCCGGGCCGGGCGTTCACGCATTACTTCCAGTTGATCCTCGCTCCGCTTGGCTGGCTCGGCGGGCTTTCCCTGGTCGCCGCGGTGCGCGCCGGCGATGCCACCGTGGGCAACGCGTGGCGCACGCCGGTGCGGGTCGGCATCGCCGCCGTGTTCTGCTGCGCCACGGTGCCCCGACTGATATATACTCGAATGCACGAGCCGCCCCCGGTGGTCGGCACGCTCGCGGCTGAGCGCGCGAAATATATACTGCCCGTTTCCGCCCGCTTGAACGAGCTCAAGAAACCCGGGGATGCGCTGATCGTCTGGGGCTGGATGCCGCGGCTCAACACCGAGACCAGCCTGCCGCAAGGCAATCGCGAGGGCCACTCGGCCCACGAAGTCGACGGCTCACCCATGCAGCCATTCTATCGCGCACGCTTCATGCGCGACCTCGTTCGCCATCCACCGGCGTTTGTCGTCGATGCGGTCTGCCCGGGCAGCCAGATGTATGAATCGCGCGAGACCACCGGCACCCAGACGTTTCCGGAATTCCACCAGTTCCTGCTCACCCACTACCTGCCGCCCGAGAACGTGGACGGCTTTCTTATATACATCTGGCCCGGGCATTGAGCGAGTGGGAGCGGCGGACGCGCGAGGCGTCCGGATGGACAAGTCCTTCCCCGGCATCAGGTAAGAGCTGGTCCGAAGCGGGCGCGAAAATACCCCTTGTTCCTCGTGCGTTCCCAGTCTTTTCTGGACCCTCATCATGATCTACTTGCTCGGTGGTTCCGGCTACGTGGGAGGCGCTTACCAGGCGCTTTTGCGCAAGAAGGGAATTCCGTTCGTCAATCTGCGACGGGCGGACGTCGATTATTCCAATCCCGCCATCCTGCGCGCCGCGCTGCTCCGCGACCGCCCGGATTTTCTGATCAACGCGGCAGGATATACCGGCAAACCAAACGTCGACGCCTGCGAGTTGCACAAGGCGGAATGCCTTTACGGAAACGCCGTCCTGCCGGGCGTCATCGCCCAGGCCTGCGCCGACGCCGGGATCCCCTGGGGTCACGTCTCTTCCGGTTGTATATATACCGGCTCACGCCCCGATGGCACCGGCTTCACGGAAACCGACGCCCCGAACTTCACGTTCCGCCAGAACAACTGCTCTTTCTATAGCGGCACGAAGGCCCTCGGCGAAGAGGTGCTGCAGGGCCAGTCTCAACTATATATCTGGCGTCTGCGCATTCCCTTCAATCACGAGGAGAGCCCGCGCAATTACCTCACCAAACTCATGCGCTACTCGCGCCTGCTCGAGGCGGAGAATTCCATTTCGCAACTCGAGGAATTCGTCGCCGCCACCTTCGCGTGCTGGGAAAAACGCATTCCGTTCGGGACCTATAATGTCACCAACCCCGGACACGTCACGACGCGCGAGGTCGTCGAGATGATCAAGCAGAGTGGCGTCTGCACGAAGGAGTTTTCGTTTTTCCAGAGCGAGGACGAGTTCATGCACGTGGCCGCGAAAACCCCGCGGTCGAACTGCGTCATGACCTCCGCCAAGCTCGCTGCCGCCGGCATTCAAATGACCGAGGTGCACGAGGCGGTGCGTCGCGATTTGCGCAACTGGCACAAAGCGGCGGCCTGATATATGAATCTCCTTGTGACGGGTGGGTGTGGTTTCATCGGCTCCAATTTCATCCGCCAGCGACTCCAGGAAAAAAACTCGCCGCTGCGCCGGCTGGTCAACCTCGACGCGCTGACCTACGCGGGCAATCCCGCGAATCTCGCGGATCTCGCGGGAGATCCCCGCTATATATTCGCGCACGGCAGCATCGGCGACGCCGACCTCGTGGCGAACCTGCTGCGTGAGCACTCGATTGATGCGGTCGTAAACTTCGCGGCGGAATCGCACGTCGACCGCTCGATCGATTCCCCGGAGCCCTTTATACAGACGAATGTCGTCGGCACGCTGCGCCTGCTCAACGCCGTCCGCCAGCACTGGGCGAAACAGGGCGACCTCGCGCAGTCAGCGTCGCGTTTTCTCCACGTTTCGACCGACGAGGTATATGGAACGCTCGGCCCGGACGATCCCGCGTTCACCGAGGAGACGCCGTTCGCACCGAACTCGCCTTATGCGGCGTCGAAGGCGGCGAGCGATCATCTCGTGCGTTCGTACCAACACACGTTTCACCTGCCGACGCTCACGACCAACTGCTCGAACAATTACGGGCCATATCATTTCCCGGAGAAGCTGATCCCGCTGGTGATCCTGAACGCCCTCGAGGGCAAGCCGCTGCCAATCTATGGTGACGGCCGTCAGATTCGCGATTGGCTATATGTTGAGGACCACGCCGCCGCGATCTGGCTCGTGCTGCAGCGCGGCCGCGTTGGGGAAACCTATAATATCGGTGGGCTGAACGAAAAACCTAATATAGAACTCGTTCAGACGATGTGCGCGCTGCTTGACCGGAAGTCGCCCCGCGCGGACGGCGTTCCGTACGCGTCGCAGATCAAATATGTCACGGACCGGCCGGGGCACGACCGGCGCTATGCGATCGACTGCTCGAAATTGCAGCGCGAGCTCGGCTGGGCGCCGCGCGAAAGCTTCGAGAGCGGCATCGCGAAGACGGTCGACTGGTACCTCGCACACCGCTCGTGGGCGGCCGACATCACGAACACGCGTTACGCGCGCGAGCGTCTCGGCGCCGTCCGTTGATATATATTCCCATGGCCACGCTTCCCCCGACCGGTCCCGTGCCTCCTTCCGTTTCCCGCCGCGGCATCATCCTCGCCGGCGGCTCCGGCACCCGCCTCTATCCGCTCACCATCGCGGTGTCGAAGCAGCTGATGCCGGTATATGATAAGCCGATGATATATTATCCGCTCTCGGTGCTGATGCTCGCCGGCATCCGCGAGGTGCTGGTGATCTCGACGCCCACGGACCTGCCGCTCTTCCGGCGGCTGCTCGGCGACGGCGCGAATCTCGGCATGCAGCTCTCCTACGCGGAGCAACCGAGCCCGGACGGCCTCGCCCAGGCGTTTCTCATCGGCGCGGACCACGTCGGCGAACATCCCTCCGCACTCATCCTCGGCGACAACCTTTTCTACGGACATGATATACCGCGGTCGCTTGCGAGCGCGAGCGCGCGCACCACGGGCGCGACCATCTTCGGTTATCACGTCGCGGATCCGAAAAGCTACGGCGTCGTGGACTTCGGCCCCGACGGCCGCGTGCTCTCGCTGGAGGAAAAACCCGCGTATCCAAGATCCAACTACGCGATCCCCGGACTCTATTTCTACGATCGCGAGGTCGTCGGCCTCGCGCGCCAGCTGCGGCCCTCCGCGCGCGGCGAACTCGAGATCACTGACCTGAATCGCCTCTACCTCGAGGCCGGCACGCTACACGTTGAGATTCTCGGGCGCGGCACCGCGTGGCTCGACACCGGGACGCACGACTCGCTGCTCGATGCGGCCCAGTTCGTGCACGTCATCGAAAATCGGCAGGGCCTGAAGATCGCCTGTCTCGAGGAGATCGCGTGGCGCCAGGGCTGGATCAACCGCGAGCAGCTCGAGCGCAATATCAGGGTTCTCGGCAAATCCAGCTATGGCGCGTATCTGCGCCGGCTGCTCGACGAGAAGCTGTAACGCAGGCGGGCCTTTACGCCGCCGCGGGCGGGCGGCAGCGTGTCCCCAGTGCAGGCCAGCTTCATCATTCCGCTCTTCAACTGCCTGGAGCTGACCCAGCACTGTGTCCGCACGCTCCGCGCTTCGCTTCCCCGCGATTTGATCTATGAAATCATTCTCGTGGACGACGGCAGCACCGACGGCACCCGCGCGTGGCTCGCGACCTGTGCGCCGCCGATTCGCGTCCTGCTGAATCCGCAGAACCTCGGATACGCCGCGGCGAACAATCGCGCCGCCGCACTCGCGTCCGCTCCTCTGCTCGTGTTTCTCAACAACGATGTGCGCTTCCGCCGTGGCTGGTGGGAACCGCTGCGCGACCTGCACGAATCGCTGGGCGCGCACGCCGGGCTGGTGGGCAATGTACAATTCGACGCCGCGAGCGGCGCGCTCGACCATGCCGGTATATACTTTAATCACCAGGGCAAGGCGATGCACCTGCGTTCGCGCCCGTGGACGCGCTGGCTACCCGGCGGCGGCGCGCGCCGGATCGCGGCATTGACTGGCGCCTGCTTCGCCGTGAGCCGCTCGGTGTGGCGCGAGCTCGAGGGCTTTGACGAGGGATATATGAACGGCTCGGAGGACGTCGACCTGTGCCTGCGGGCGCGGGCCGCCGGCTATATCAACGCGGTGGCGCTGCGCAGCGCGATCGAGCACCACGTGAGCGCGTCACCCGGGCGCAAGCGCCGCGACGAGGCGAACAGTCGTCGCTTCACGCAGCGCTGGCGCGACACGCTCGTGCACTTGGCGCAGCGGGACGTTGGCCGGCATTATCTCGAGCAGCACTGGACGAGTCCGCGCGAGCCGGGTGGGCATGCGGTGGCACGGCAGGTTTTATTCCATCAACTCGGCCTGGCGAGGCGTCCGCCGCTGGAGATCCATGCCGCGGCCACAGAAGCGATCTCCCGTGAGCTCGCCCGCTGGGACGAGATGTTCTCCGACAAGTAAGCTGGCGAAGATATATACGTATATATATTGT
Organism: uncultured Verrucomicrobiae bacterium; assembly: GCA_963800005.1. Classification (GTDB taxonomy): domain Bacteria; phylum Verrucomicrobiota; class Verrucomicrobiia; order Opitutales; family Opitutaceae; genus CAWCZH01. The sequence goes on along the minus strand of CAWCZH010000005.1, from coordinate 373,043 downwards.
TGTATATACGATTCGTCCTAGATCGGGAGATTTTTTTGCCACGGATTACATCAATCCGGAGTCGGATTTCACCAGACCTCATACCTCTGGGATCCGGTATTTCGTGTAATCTGTATAGGATTGATGAAATCCGTGGTAAAAAAACGGTCCGCCTGCCCTATCCCTTCCGACTCGCCCTCACCTCATTTATGATCCCAGGGGAGATGCACCTCTAGCCGCGGGTGTTTCCACACTTCGAAGACTTGAAACATTTTTCCCGGGTTGAGGATGCCCCGCGGGTCGAGCGCGCGCTTTACGGCTCGCATCGCGCGAACCTGCGCCGGCGTGTGCTGCAGGCGCAGGAACGGCGTCTTCGCCAGCCCGATGCCATGCTCGCCGGAAATCGCGCCACCCAGCGCCACCACTTTTTCCATGAGCGCCTGCACGGCTTTCTCGGCGGCCCGGCGCTCCGCCGGAATCGCTTTATGATACATGATATTCACGTGCAGGTTGCCGTCGCCCAGATGGCCGAACGTCGGGATCGGCAGCCCTGAGACGCGCCGCAATTCCTCGAGGAATTCCGCGAACGCTATATACTGCGACAGCGGGACCACGATATCCTCGTTGAGCTTCGCGTCGCCGAGCTCGAACATCGCCCCCGAGCAGCGCCGCCGCACCGCCCACAGCGCCTCTGCCTCCACCCGCGTGCGCGCCGCGCGAAAGGCGCGCGCGCTTTTTCGCGCCCACTCCAGCACAATTTTTTTCTGCTCGCGCACATCGGCCGCACTGCCCGCGAGCTCGAGTAATATTACGGGCTTCCCCGGCTGCCCGGCGAACACCGTCGTCTTCGTGGCCCGCTCGGCACAGAGCACGGAATAACGATCGAGGAACTCGCAGATCGCCGGCTGCAGCCGAAGGCGGAAAAGTTCCCGCACCGCCGCGAACGCCGCCGGTTCATCCGCAAACGCGGCAAGGAGCGTCCACCGCTCCGCGGGATTCGGAATCAACTTCAACGTCGCCGCGGTGACCACCCCCAGCATCCCCTCACTGCCGATCCAGAGATCCCGCAGGTTGAAGCCCGCCGAAAATTTCTTCGTGCGCGTGCCCCACTTCACAAACTCGCCCGTCGGCAGATGTCCCTCCACCGCGAGCACGAAGTCGCGGGTGACTCCATACTTCCCGCCATGCATGCCGCCGGCATTGCACGCTATATTGCCACCGATGGTGCAATATTCGCGCGACGACGGATCCGGTGGATAAAACCATCCGGCCCCCTCCGCCGCGCGATGTATATCCGCGACCTTCGCACCGGCCTGCACATCCGCGAAGCCGGCCTCTATATCAATCGCTATATTATTCCACGCCAGCAAGTCCAGCACCCACCCACCCCCACGCGGCGCTGCCGACCCCGTCAGCGACGTGCCCCGGCCGCGGGTTGTGACGGGAACACGGTCCTGATTGGCCCGAATCAGGACCTCTTCGATATCGCGGTTGTGGCGCGGACGCACGACCGCCTCCGGCTGAAACGGAATTTTCAGGCTGTCGTAAGCTGCAGCCGCACAGGCCTGTGCCGAGGTGAGAACAACCCTTGACCCGAGAGCGGAACGCAATGCCGCCGTGGCGCGGCCAAACGATTTCATGCTCGAATCGAAGCGCCAGCCCCGCGGACCGCAACGCGATTACGCAGACGGCGCTGCCGCGCTCGCTTGCTAGACATCACCGAGGGCGGTACTCGATGGCAAGGGGGGCTCGGGGAACCCCCGATAAAGTTTCGCTTCCCCTCTTGCGGACACGTGTGCGATGTTTCGCCCCCCAATGACGCGCGTCCTTCTGACCACCACCTCTTTTCAAGACACTCCCGGTGTACACCACGAGCTGCTTGATAAAGCGGGTTTCGAAATTGTCCGCGAGCGCGGGCCCTTACCCGAAAGCCGGATGCTCGAACTCGCGGGCCAGTTCGACGCGTATCTGTGCGGCGACGACGCCATGACGCGCGCTGTTATACAGAAATCCCTCCCGCGTCTGAAGGTCATCAGCAAATATGGAATCGGCCTCGACAAAATCGACGTCAAGGCCGCCACTGATCTGAAAGTGCCCGTGCTCTTCACGCCGGGCGTGAATCATACAACGGTCGCGGAGCACACGTTCTGCCTCATGCTCGCGGCCTTTCGCAATCTCGTCGTCGAGGCGAATCATACAGCGGCCGGACGCTGGACGCGCATCACGGGAAGCGAACTCTGCGGCAAGACCCTCGCGATTGTCGGTTTCGGCCGCATCGGAAAAGAAGTGGCCGTGCGCGCGGCCGCATTCGGGCTGAAGATCATTGGATATGGACATTATTGGGACGAGGATTTCGCGCGGTGGTATGGCGTGGAACGCGTGGAGAATTTCGAGGACGTCCTGCGTCGCGCAGATATCGTTTCATTACATACGAAGCTCACGCCCGAAACGAAGGGGCTGATCAACGCGAAGAATATAGGCCTGCTGCGCCCCACCGCCGTCATCGTGAACTGTGCGCGCGGCGAAATTGTCGAACTCGAGGCCCTGGTGGACGCCCTGAAAACGAAACGCCTCCAGGCCTATGCGGCCGACGTTTTGGACCAGGAGCCGCCGCCGCCGAATCACCCGTTGCTCGGCCTGCCGAATGTCATCATCACCCCGCATATCGGCTCCCGCACGAACGAGAGTGTACAGCGGCAGGCCACGTGCGCGGTGGAAAACCTCACGCTCTTCCTCGCCGGCAAGCCGCCGATCGCGCAGGCGAACAAAGTCTGAGCCGCCGAGTATATAGGCCCGAGAGACCCGACATTGATATATATGTTTCGAGCGTTGCCGGAGCAATCTTCCGCCATCCAGATCCGATGCCATATATAGAGATTATACAGCCTTATATACAAACGCTGTCCCGACCCGCGACTTCCCAGCAAATCTGTTCCGCCCGCTTTTCACCCCTCCACCCGCCCGTTTTTCCCTCATGCCCGAAACGTTTTACGTCGTCCCGGAGTCCCAGCACAACGCCCTGATCGCCGCCGCCTACCGGCATCGCGGCTACCATGCCGACGAGGCTTCCGAGGGCGCGCGGTTTTGCGCCGAGGCCTCGCGTCACGGCATCCGCACCCATAACGGCATCAAGGCCCTGCACCTCGACCACCTGTTCGGCTCGGGCTCGCAAGGCTGCGTGCCGGGCGCGCAGATCGAGGAAATTCCGTCGCGATTCGCGTCTGCCAAAATTTGGAATGCCAATAAAAAGCTCGGCCAGTCCACCGCGTATCGCGCCATGGACGCCGCCATCCAGCTCGCCGACCAATATGGAGTCGGCACTGTCTCGGTCGACAACGCGTTCCATTACCTTTGGGGCGGCGGCTATGTGATGGATGCCGCCAAGCGCGGATATATCGCCTACACCAATTGCACCGCCGCGCTCGCGGAGGTCGTTCCCTTCGGCGGCAAGTTCCCCACCCTCGGCACGAATCCGCACTCGTGGGGTTTTCCCACGACGGAGGCGGTCGGTTATCCCATCGTGATCGACTGGGCCACGTCGGTCGTCGCCATGGGTCGCGTGCAGCAGCTGAAGCGCGAGGGCAAGCCGCTGCCACCGCACGCCGCCGTCGACAAGGATGGCAACCCCACGACCGATCCGGCGTCGGCGGTGTCGCTCCTGCCGTTCGGCGCGCACAAGGGCTATGGACTTTCGCTCATCAACGAAATCGTCGCGGGTTTCATCGGCGGATCGTTGCCGACGCTGCGCAGCCGCTGGACGCAACAGCCCGAGGAAAAACATACCTGCGCGTTTTTCTTCCAGGTCATTCACCCCGAGGCGCTCAGCGCGGGAGCGTTCTCGCTCGGTCGCGACCAGACACAAAACGTGAAGGCGGTGATCGAGGACATGCTGGGTCACGGCAACGAGAAGTCGATGCTGCCCGGCCAGCTCGAGGCCACGTGGGCGCGTCACACGGCCGCCGCGGGTGGGCTGCTCTTCAGCAAGGCGGAGATCGACGCGTTCAACGAACTCGCCGCCGAGTCCGGCCAGCCGCTCTGGCAGCTGACCGCGTTCCAGCAATATACTGTTTGATATAGCCTTTCCCCCGACCATATATCTATGAGCCTCAACATCAAACCCGCCTCAGCCTGCCGCTGGGATCAGATTTCCCTCGGCGAAGTCATGCTTCGCCTCGATCCCGGCGAGGGCCGCATCCGCACCGCCCGCGAGTTCAAGGCCTGGGAAGGCGGCGGCGAATACAACACCTCCCGCGGCCTGCGGAAATGCTTCGGCCTGCGCACCGCGGTCTGCACCGCCTTCGTCGACAACGAGGTCGGCCACCTCATCGAGGACTTCATCATGCAGGGCGGCGTCGCCACGGACTTCATCAAATGGCGCGAGGATGACGGCATCGGCCGCACGGTGCGCAACGGCCTGAACTTCACCGAGCGCGGCTTCGGCCTCCGCGGAGCCGTCGGCGTGCCCGACCGCGGCAACACCGCGGCCTCCCAGCTGAAGCCCGGCGACTTCGACTGGGAAGATATCTTCGGCAAGCTGGGCGTGCGCTGGTTTCACACCGGGGGTATCTTCGCCGCGCTCTCCGCGTCGACCGCCGCCCTCACCGTCGAAGCCGTCAAGGCCGCCAACAAGCACGGCACGATGTGTCAGCTACGATCTCAACTACCGTCCGTCGCTCTGGAAGACGATCGGTGGCCTGAAGAAGGCCCAGGAGGTCAATCGCGAGATCGCCAAGTATGTCGATGTGATGATCGGCAACGAGGAGGACTTCACTGCCTCGCTCGGCTTCGAAGTGAAGGGCGCGGATGAGCATCTCAGCCATATCGAGACGGACGCGTTCAAGGCGATGATCGACACCGCGGTCGGGGAATTCCCCAATTTCAAAGTGGCCGCGACGACGCTGCGGCGGGTCATCACCGCGACGGTGAACGACTGGAGCGCGATCCTGCTGGCACGACGGCAAATTCTACGAGAGCCGTCAGTATCCCGACCTCGAGATCCTCGACCGCGTCGGCGGCGGCGACAGCTTCGCGAGCGGCCTCACGTTCGGTTTCCTATCGAAGAACGACGCGCAGCTCGCGGTGGATTACGGCGCCGCGCACGGCGCTCTCGCCTCGACGACTCCGGGCGACACCTCGATGGCGACGCAGAAGGAAGTCGAGAAATTGATGAAGGGCGGCAGCGCGCGCGTGGTGCGCTGACGTATCCAAAAAAGCACTACAACATCCCGGCACAGCCGGGTCGCGGGGCCCCGGCCAGAGTCGGGGCCCCGCTTCGCGATGAGGCCGCCTTTGTAGTCGAAGATGTATCAACCGGGGATTGCATCCGGACAAGCAAGAGATCGGATCCGAGTGCCTCATTCCTCTTCCGTGCAATCTGCATTCGGCTGGATGCGATCCGTGGTTAAGAAAACGTCCGCCCACTCCAACGCTCGCGCATTGTCTATAGCGCGTTGTATATAGCACCCCTGTTGTCTTGCGTCAGTGCGACTCCGCGAAGCTCGTGATCGAGTGCCACTCGAGCACTTCCTGGAGCAGCGCCCGCTCCGTGCGCTGCACGATGCGCTCGAGGCTGTTCCACGTCTGGCAGAACGCGATCTGCTTTCGGCTCTCGCGCAGCAGGTGCTGCATTTCGCGATAGCGCGCGACGCGACGCTGCAGATCGTGCACGGAGATCAGTGAGATCAGCGCGGCGGCGATCACCGGGAGCGAGATCGGCAGGAAATAGAAAACCAGCTCCTCGGCCCGCGCCGGCAGTTCGCCAATATGAAACGTGTGTTGCAGGGCGTACGCGGCGGTGCAGACGATCGCCAGCACCGTGATGATCCAGAAGCCCTGACGCAGCCGCGCGAGGTGCGGCAGCGCTCGCCCCAGCCGATGACTAAAATAGCCCAGCTGGTCGTCGACGCGTTTCGCGAGATATAGCTTTTTAAATTCCTCCATCGGCATCGGCTTGGCCGCGGCCGCGCGCCGGTGCAAGATGTGAAGCGAACGCATCAGCTGGCGGAACTCCGCCAGGTCGAGGTCCTGCAGCAGCGGCGCCGTCCGAGGGAGGCCCCACGTCGCCAGCGCCGACCGCGCGATTTCGGCCGCGAGCCGAGCGCGCACCCAATGGTGATGCGCTCCCGCGGAGCGGAGCGCCAGCGCCACGCCGAGGGCGCCCACCAGGCACATGAGTTTCAACCATGGCAGAACTATATAGTGCAGCCCGAACGCCAGGCTGCCGGCCGCGATCACCGTGGCGAAAACATGCAGCAACACCGTGCCCGCAATCATGCGCCGAAACTGCGGCGCGCCGCGGCTCGCGACCGCATCGACCTTTTGTTGAAATCGAAATATAGTCCCGAGTGCGTGAAATACATTCTCCTCCGGCGCCCGTGCGTCCGGCGGTTCCTTCAGCGCATTAAAATGCGCGAGGTTGCGATCGTGCGGCTTGAAGTGCTCAAAATTCTCGCGCCGCATTTCCAGCGTCGTCGCGTCGATCAGCAGGATCGGCTTCCCCAGCTCCCGCGCATACGTCACGACGTCCGCTGTGCCGCCCTTGCCGCGCGCCGCCTCACCGTCCCAGAACGCCAGCACGACGTCGCAATCGTTCACCGTGTCCATGCCGCAGTCCAGATAGGCATCTTCACGCGAACCGTTCTCCGAGATCACGCGCACCTGCTCTGCCTCGGGCAGCAGCGACTCGACGACCTTCCAATCCTCCGCGGTAAAATCTGCGCGGAATTCCGCCGGCGGCAGCGGCAAAATCGCGTGCCATGCGAGCCCCAGCCCGAGGGCTTGTCGCGCGAAGAGCGTATCGCCACCCACCGCGAGCGACGAAAGCGCAATCCATTCACCGGGCCCCTCTGCGCGCAACGACTCGATCGCCGCGCGGACCGCCAGCCCTGCTTCACGAGGGAGCCGGACCTGCCGATGTCCGGAAAAACCGAGGACGTGAAAGATCGGCAGCTGGGAAGACTCGCGCATGCGGTCCGTTCATCGCACGCATGGACGGCGCGAGCGTCAACGGCGAAGCCGCGCGAGCCTCGGCCGCGCCGCAACCCTGTCACCCCACGAATCGTAATTGTTACGATTGCGGGCTCGTTTCCGCCGCGGGGAATTGCACAGTACTCCGCGCCGCTGATGACTCCGCCCTCGAACCGAGCTGTTTTCCTGAGCTACGCCTCGGAGGATATTGCTCCCGCTCGCGAGATCGCGGACGCACTCCGCGCCGCCGGCGTGCAGGTCTGGTTCGATGAAAACGAGCTCGTGGGCGGCGACGCGTGGGACGCGAAAATCCGCGACCAAATCCGGACGTGCGCGCTTTTTGTCGCGGTAATTTCCGCGCACACCGAGGCGCGCCTCGAAGGCTATTTCCGACGGGAATGGAAACTCGCCGCGGAACGCACGCACGACATGGCAGAGAATAAATCATTTCTTCTTCCCGTCGTCATCGATGATACAACTCCGTCCGCCAGCGTGCCGGCGAAATTCCGCGAGATTCAATGGACGCACCTGCCGGCTGGGAAAACACCGGCGGCTTTCGTGGAGCGCGTTCGGCGGCTGCTCGATCCTAACGCCAATATAGAGTCCACCGGCCGCACGGCGCCAGCGTCGCGTCCACTCACCGCCACGCCGATGCCGCCAGCTCCGCGCCGCCGGGGCCCGTGGCTCGCGGCCGCGGCCGGCCTGGTCGTTATATTATGCGTCACGCTGCTGTTTTGGAACCGCGGCCCGCGTATTCAGAAACTGGATACGGGAGCGCCCGCCTCTGAGGTTGCGGCCCCGGCGGTGACCACCGCCGCGCACGCGACCCCGAACCCAAAAGCCCCGGCCGGCGATCCCCGCATCGAGCGGGCGCGGGTCTTGCTCGCGGCGCCGGACGTGATTGTCGGAGACGCGACGCTCGCCGAGGACCTCGTGAAGAGCGTGCTGGTGGAGCGACCCACCGATGCCACCGCAACCATCGAGATGGCGCGCATCCAAGTATATTTGCTCCTGCGCGGATTCGACCGGAGCGCGGAGCGATTCGCCTCGGCCAAATATTATACGAACCGCGCGCTCCTGCTCGCGCCGGACGATCCCGACGCCCTCGCCTCCTCGGCTGTATATATGTATCGAAGCGGCATCGAGTTCCCGCGGGCGGTCGGGCTGCTGCGGCGGGCGATCGAGCTGCGTCCGGATGAGCCGTTTTATTACCGGATGGTCGACAATTTACTCTCGGCGGACCCGGCGAATTCCGAAGCGGCCGTGATCGAATCCGCGCTCGCGACCGCGCAGCGGTTTCCGAACGACCCGCTCGTGCAATATGAAATGGGGCGGCACTATCGGGACGCGGGCCGGCTGGCGGAGACGGAGAAATATTTCGACCGCGCGATCAAGCTCGGGCTCGTCACCAACGCGATCATCGCGCGCGCGAGCATGAAGGTGTTCATCAACGCCGATCCCGTTGCCATGCGCGAGCTGCTCGACCGGATTCCTGAGCGTTACCGCGACACCCAGCGGGCCGTGTTTGGCGAGGTCGCGTATGCGCTGGTGACGAGCCGGCCGGAGCGCGGACTCGACGCCCTTCAGCGGCTGCCTGAACCTTGGATGATCGATTTCGACTACACCGGCCCGACGGCGCTGCTGAAGGGCGAGTTGCTCCTGCTCGAGGGAAAATCGGATGAGGCGCACGCCCGATTCGTCGAGGCGAGAGAGGAATACGGGCGGCACAAGCCCGACTTCAATCGCAACTTTTCCACGGCATGGCTGGACCCCTGGTTATTGATGCGCGTCGGGCAACTCGACGAGGCCAGGCGGAAAAACAACGCAGACTTCGCGAGTTTGCGCCGGCCGCTCGATCCGCAGTTCGGCACCAACTGGTGGTTCTGCCCTCTCTGCTTCAATCTCCTGCTGGGCGATCACGAGAAAGCAATGGCCTTCGTTCACGATTCCATCGGCTTTCCCCTTGGACGCACCAGTCTGGCAAACGCACTGCGCTTCGACCCGCGTATGGCGCCCTTCCGCAATGATCCCGAACTTGCGGCGATCATCGCGGCCCAGCCCCCCGCGGCCCAGCACTGAGCGACCTGCGACCGCACAAATGGCGCCGGTATATAGCTGTATATAGCGAAGGCCCGGCGACGACGGAGCTTATTTCGAGTTATTTCGATTCACGCGAATGAGCCGCGCGCCTCGCACGCCAGCCTGCGCACCGCCGAATCCGTGGACCACTGTACCGGCGGCACGGGCTGGCCCCGTTGACGCTGCCGGCCCCGGGCCCTAATCGCATTCAACGCAAGTTCTCGTTCGCGCAACGCGGCTGCCGCGCTATATCATATCAACATATATATCCTTTCCCCTTCAACCGATCGCGCTAAATGAAAGAACTCCTCAGTGACGCCGCGCAGCGCGGGATCCGCTATCTCGAGAATCTGCCCGGGCGCAGCGTGGCGCCACCGCCCGACGCCGTCGAGCAGCTCGCCGGGCTCGATCTACCGCTGCCGACGGCCACCACCGACGGTCGGGAAACCCTGCGGCTCTTGGACGAGATCGCGTCACCGGCGACGACTGCGATGGCAGGCCCGCGCTTTTTCGGGTTCGTGATCGGCGGCGCGCTACCCGTCACTCTCGCCGCGAACTGGCTCGCGGGCGCGTGGGACCAAAACGCCTGTCTATATAGACCGACTCCAGCCGTCGCGCTGCTGGAACAGGTCGCACTGCGCTGGCTGCTGGAACTGCTCCGGTTGCCCGCGACCTCGGCCGGCGCATTCGTCACGGGCGCGACGGTCGCAAATCTCACCGCCCTCGCCGCCGCACGGCACGCGGTGCTCCAGCGCGCGGGTTGGAACGTGGAGGCCGACGGCCTCTTCGGCGCGCCGCCGATCACCGTGATCGTCGGGGCCGAAGTGCATCCGTCCGTCACGAAATCGCTCGGCATCCTCGGACTCGGTCGCAACCGCGTCGTTCGCGTCCCGGCCGACAGCCAAGGGCGCATGCGCGCGGATGCCATTCCGACGCTCGAGGGTCCGACAATTATATGCGCACAGGCAGGCAATGTGAACACGGGTGCGTGCGATCCCTTCCCGGCCATTTGCCAGCTTGCGCGCGACGCGGGCGCGTGGGTGCATGTCGACGGCGCCTTCGGGCTCTGGGCCAACGCCGCTCCGTCGCGCGCCCCGCTGATCCCGGGCATCGAGCTCGCGGATTCGTGGGCCACCGACGCCCATAAGTGGTTGAACGTCCCGTATGATTGCGGCCTCGCGTTTGTGCGCGATTCGCACGCACTGCAGGCCGCCATGTCGATCACCGCGGAATATCTTCCCACGGAAAGTTCGCAGCGCAATCCCGCCGACTATACACCAGAGCTGTCGCGTCGCGCTCGCGGCGTCGAGGTCTGGGCCGCGCTTCACGCCCTGGGTCGCGACGGCATCGCCGAAATGATCGAGCGGAATTGCGCGCAAGCCCGGCGCTTCGCCCAGGAACTCGCCGCCGCCGGCTGCGAAATTCTGAATGATATACCGCTCAACCAGGTGCTCGTCGCTTTCGGCGACGCCGATCGCACGAAGCGCGTCATCGCCGCTCTCCAAGCCGACGGCACGTGCTGGTGCGGTGTCACCGTCTGGCAGGGGCGCACCGCCATGCGCATCAGCGTTTCGAACTGGAGCACGACCGATGACGATGTGACGAAGAGCATCGAGGCGATTGTCCGCGTCGTCCGCGCGGTTGGATAATTCGAGTTATTTCGACCGCAGCGGCGCGGCCGTTTTCGGATATATACTTCGGGCGGCGGCGGCCGACAGAATATAAACGCCGTATCGTCTGCGACAACGGAAACCGGGTGGCCCGCGCCTCCGATCGGACTCCCGTTTTCGCAAATCGCCTTTATGTGAATATAAGCGGCAGCCGTTGTTGTCGTTGCGTTCCCGGCGGGAATTAATCTTCCTGCGTCCGTCAGCGGGACTCGGGAAATCGCGCGAGCGCTCATGCGTTTCAACTGCCACACGCACATCTTCAACCTGAAATCGGTCTTCACGGCCGAGACGGTCCAGACCTTTATCAACCGGCTCAGCCGCGAGGGCTGGCCGCAGAACGTGGTCGATGCCGTCACCAAGCTCGTCATGCGCGCGCTCAGCGGCGAGAACCTCGACGATGTTCATATATTGCAGGGCCTCATCACTGAGCTGAAGCTCTCGACGGAACTGCAGTCCGCGCTCGCGGCTGCCAACGCTGCGCTGCCGGCGTCCGCGCAGATCACCATGGATGGCAACCTCGAGGGACTCGCCATCGACGCGCTCGAAGCGCAGCTCACGCGGTTCGAAAATCTGATCACCGACGCGAACGATGCGCGCACGCAGACGCTGAACGACCTCGCAGATTTCGTCGTGGTCGCGCTGCGTCCCTCCGTGGGCAAGGTCGCCGATGAACTTTTCCTGCGCAGCGGACCCGACGTGATCGTGGTCGCGCTGATGATGGATATAACGAAAGGCGGCGCGAACGACGAGGATCTCTATATCGCGCAGCTCGAGGCGACGTCCAACGCCGCCCTCGCCTACCCGGGCCGGCTGCTGCCCTTCGTTGCGATCAACACGCGACGCGCGACCCATCTTTCGCACCTCGACTATGCGTTCACGCAGCGCGGGTTCGTCGGCGTGAAGCTGTATCCGTCTCTTGGATACGGCATGGATTCGCCCGAAATGGACCAGGTGTTTTCCTATTGCGTGAGCCACGACGCGCCGTTGCTGATGCACTGCAACAAGGGCGGCTTTTTCTTCGACGCGTCTGATATCGCGTTCTGTGATCCCGCGCCGTGGGGAGCGATCCTCGCGAAATATCCCACGCTTCGCGTCTGCTTCGCGCATTTCGGCGGTTATGAAAACCTGCTCGAGACGGATATCGTCGCCGGCAGCTGGACCACGCAGATCATCGACCTGATGCGCCGGTTTCCGGGTGTATATACCGATATAGCGTATCATACGGGACCGATGGCCGGCGGCGATGCGGAGAAAAACTATTTCCGCCATATGACGGACCTGCTGGCCGACCCGGTGATCGGCCAGCGTATATTATTTGGCAGCGACTACTTCCTCGTCCGGCAACAGGTGCGCGAAGACAATCTCTGGAATTATTTCTCGGCGAATTTCACGCCGGCGCAGTTCGACGCGATCACGCAGACCAATCCCATTGCGTACCTGGGCATGCCGGCGGCGGACGGCACCGGGGCGCGTCCCAATATACAACGCCACCTCGCGTGGCTGGCGCAGCATCGCACGGACGTGCAGCGGATTCCCGCCGGGTGGGTGATCGCGGGCACCACCGCCCTCACGGGTCAGCCGGTGGCGTTCTTCGCGAGCGCGCTCGGGCCGGCCTGGTCAGTCAACACGCCGGCCCACGTCGCCACCTGGCAATATATACGGGCGGCGCAGATGTATCCCTCCCAACAGCAGCAGTCATTCAACGCCTGCGGCACGATCCTCCTGCGCGAATTGATGTATTGGAACAAGGAACACGAGTCGGCGGATATATTCTCCGACAAGTGCAAGCTCGTCGCCATGGGCCTCGACGATGCGCTGAACGCCGCGGGCGCCACCTATGAATCCGGCGGCCGCGACGATGCCCGCTCGGGACTCGCCGACGCGCTCGCGAGCGGCGACACCGCGCTCCACGCGTTCGCGTCGGCCGTGGACGACTTATATCATTTTCCCAAGGAGATTTCCCCCTCGTGAGTTCCGCGATGCGACAACGATTCCGTTATATATTTGGCCCGGCGCTGCTCGTCGCCGCGGCACTGACAGCGCGGGGAGAGGACCCGGCATATACGCATGAGCTCAAGCCCGCGTATCTGACTTCGGATTCGCCCACCGAGCACACGGTGGGCGCGCGTTTCGACTTTGGCGTGCGGCGCGATTTCGACCGCACCGCCGAGTCTGAGTATATATTCGCAGACACGATCGGTACCGTCGCGTGGCGCCCCGAGGCAAACCCGGAAAACATGACCGCGGAGGTGGGACTCGGCGCCGCGCATCGCTTCGGCGGCACCGTGCATCTGGATCTCAACCAGCCGATCGATCCCAACGCCCCGAATCCCGTCATCCCCACCGGCAGTGGCGTGCACGATTTTCTTGTGTCGACGGATTTGAAGGTGGCGTTCGAGACCGACCAGAAGTTTCAGAACGACGATGTGACGTTCGGTCCGCAAGTGGCGTTCACGCAGACCGAGAATTCCGGCTGGTGGCCGCTGTTGCCCTCGGTACATATCGCCTATCAGCGCGTGCACGCGATCACGGCAGATTATCTGGCTTCGCTTAATATACCCGAGCGGGACTTCTGGCGCGTGGACGCCTCGGCCTCCTGGAAATGGCGGCCGTTCGAGCGCGTCGGCCCCACCGTCGCTGCACTGCGGCCACTCGGGCTCCATGCGGATGTGCGCTATTTCCGATCGTTCGACCTGCCGACGCCCCAGCAGACGCTGGGACTGCAGCAGAATTTCTATACAGCGGAAACCGTCAGTTATGAGACGTCGAACCTCGGGTGGAAATATGTTCACGCGATCTATATAACGCTCGCGCAGGGCCGGCTGCCGCCGAGCGTCGCCGCGCAGCACGTGATCTACGTCGGTTTCACGCTGCTGCAGTAGGATACATCGCGGCGGCGCAAACGCCGCGCCGGGGCGCCCCGTTAGACGCGGAATTGGGCCAGCTCAGGATTCGGCGCCGCGGGCGGGTTCCGCGCGCTGGAGCTCCGGTGCCGAAGTATATAGCGGGGCGGCCGGCGGGGCGTTCCGGGGACGCATCAAGTCCGGGTGACGCGCGGAATCGGCCTGGAATCTCTTCCAGACAAACGGCGCGTGCAACTGGCCGAAGAAAGTCCGGGGCATGGCCTCGCGAATTCCGATCTCGACCGGCGGCCGTCGGCTGGCCTCGTCGAAGAACGTGCCGAACGCGAGGTCCCACAGGACGAGGTTCTCGCCGTAGTTCTTGTTTCCCTCGCGCAGGTCCATGCTGTGGTGCCAGCGATGCAGGCCGGGGGTGTTGAATATATAGTTCAGCCAGCCGAAGCGCATCCGGACGTTACAGTGCGTCAGGATTCCCATATAGGCCGTGATCGCGCTCCCCCAGATCACGATCGGGCCGGGCGCGCCGAGGACGACGAGTACGGGCGCGGCGAAGAGCATGCTCTTGATCGTGTCGATGAAATGAAAACGCCCGGTGTTGAAAAACCAGAGGCGCTTCGCGCTGTGGTGCACTGCGTGATACCGCCAGAGCGGCTCCCACTCGTGTGCGATCCGATGCGCCCAATAGAGTCCGAACTCCGCCGCGATGAGGCCGAACGCCAATTGGAAAAACAACGGCCAATGCGCCGGCCAGAGCCCGCTGCTGCCGCGCCCGCCGAACTCGCTCGAGATCCCGAAGTTCGTCAGCGAGACCACGAGTACCTGAACGCTCACTTTGTTAAACAAGGTGTGCGCCAGGTCCGGCAACTCCTGGCCATCGGACTCCAGCCATTCGTCCTCATGCGGCCGGGCCTTTTCCAGAAAGTAGAGCGTCGCGGCGAGCAGGAGATACGTGATATTGAACGCCAGCGTGCCGTGTCCGTGGGCCATGCCATAGGCGAGGCCGGCGCACGGTACGGCGACCAGGAGTGGCCAAAGCAGATAATCAGCGCACAGACGCAGTCGATCCATGCCGCGCGATTTTGCAAAAACCTCACCCACTGGCAATCCGGCGCTTACGCAATATGAAATGCAGCGACGACCGCGGCTGCGTCTCTAACCTCTGTGGCGGAACGCGACGTTGGAGTTCGCTCCGGCCGAGCCACCGCGGTTCACCCGCTGTTCAGCTCTTCTTTTTGAGCTTTTTCTTCCGATGCTTCTTGTGCGCCTTCTTGGCGACCTTGGCCGGCTTCTTCGCGAGCGAGGTCGCGACGACCGGAGCGGTGGCCGCTTCGGTCATCAGGGCCGGGGTCGCAAACGCGAGCGCGAGGAGAAGAATGCGAACGGGAGACTTCATATAAGTTAAAAGCGGGATTCCCAGTCGTGGGGGATATTGCGGAGCGGCTCAAGCGAAACCCGCGCGAATATACATGTATCGGATACTCGACTCGAGTCGCCCAACCTCACGCACCAAGCAGCGAACGGAGGACGTAAAGCGAGCCAGCGCTTCGGGTGGTTCGTATCCACGGATTGGATACGCACCGGATACCGGTCCCTGGCGCCTGCTGTCCGGCGGCGGCAACTGCTTCGGCCGACGCGGGTCAGTCGGGCCGTGAAGACAGTCCGCTTCAAGGAGTTGGTCAAAAAATGCGGTGCACCGTTGCTGCATCTGTCGTGGGTGCCACCGGAGCGCGACGCCGGACTGCAACGCGCCATCAAGGAGCATCGCGTGCTCACGGTGCACCAGGAATTGCGCGGCTCGAAAAAAGATTATGCGACCGTCGGCCTGCTCAAGGACGCCAACTCGCAGGTGTTGCTCTTCCCGAAATCGTTACGCGCCTACACCGACCGCCGGGTTGTCGCGATCGACTACGATTTGCTGGCGCCCGATCCCGGACCCCGGGCGCGTCCGCAGCCCGCGAAGGCGCGGGCAACGAAGGCCGTCGTCGCGCCCGCGGCGAAGCCCGCCGACCCCGCACCGCCACCGACGCCGGCTCCGAGCGTCGCGAAACCCATCGCACCGCCGATTCCCGCGGCGGCTCCGAAACCGACGTCTAAACCAACGCGGAAGGCCGCCAAACCGCGGCCCGGGCGGTCTGCCGCGCCTGCCGCCGCGGTGCCTGATACGGCGGCCCGCCACGCCAGCCCGAGCCGGCCGCGCGCGGAGGTGCCTGCGAAGCGGCTTGCAGAGCCGGCTGCAGGCCCATCAGCCGCGGTGTTGATCACCGGAATCAAAAAGGCGCTGGGCGAGCTGAAAGCCGGTAAAAATGTGGCCGCCTACAGTCGGCTGCAATCACTCGTCGAGGGCAAATAACCCACAACTATTCGCCCCGGATCGCCCGGCCACAGCGCGGCCGTTCCGCTTCGGTCACACGTGCATATATATGTCTATATAGCAATTCCACGAGATTCATATCCGGTAAGATATAACATCCGCGCCACGCCCCAGGCTTTTTCCCCGGCCGCCGAACCGATGATATACCACGCGGTCTGAAAATTCGTCCCGGTGGGACCTGGCATGAAGCAACTCGATGAAAATCTCTGGCTCCTGACTTATCCCAATAAAGTCCTCGGAATGAACCTAATGCGGAACGTGTCCGTGATGCGTTTGCCGTCGGCGCGCTTGATTATACATTCCACCGCGCCGTTCAGCGAGCAGGATGTACTTGATATAAAGGCGGTCGGGCAGCCGGCGTGGCTGGTCGACGCCATGTTGCGTCACGACACATTTGCCCAGGAAGCAATCGGCGCTTTTCCGGCGGTGCCCTACCTCGCGCCGCCGGGCTTTAGCGAAGAGATCAACAATTTTCCGACCCGGCCAATCGTGCCACCTCCGAGCGAGTGGCAAGGCGAGGTCGAGGTCGTCCAACTCGGCGGTTTGCCGAGCATGCGCGAAACGGTTTTCTTTCATCGAAGTTCCCGCACGCTGATAGTCGCTGATCTCGCGATGAACTTTCCGCACGAGTCATCCATCTGGCAGAAGCTGGCGCTCAAAGTTGCGGTGACCGGCGAGCACCGCCCCGGCATCTCGCGGGCACTCAGCGCCGCGATCAAGGACCGCGACGCATTTGAAAGCTCGATCGCCGAAGTACTTTCGTGGGATTTCGATCGCATGATCGTCGGTCACGGCGAACCCATCGAGACCGGCGCGCGCGAAAAATTGCGGCACGCGCTGAGCGATGCCGGCCTGCTCCGCCAAACGGCGAGCGCGCAACCGCACGGCCGACTCGCGTAAGCGCTGCGGAAAAAAAGAATATATCTTCCGAACCGGCGCGGTCAGGTTTGACCAGCGGAAAAACCGGCGCACGTTGGAGACGTGTTTTCCGACGTACTTGCCGGATTGCAAAAATTGAAGCTGCCGGATCGGTGGCAGGCCGAGGCGCTCGCCGGTCTTCGCGCGGGGCACGATGTGGTGGTCGACGCACCCACGGGCGCCGGGAAGACGTATGTATTCGAACGCTGGGCCGAGCAGAACAACTTTTCCAAACGCGCCGTCTTCACCGTTCCGACCCGAGCTCTCGCCAATGATAAATTCGCGGAGTGGCGCGCCCGCGGCTGGAATGTCGGCATCACCACGGGAGACCTCTCAGTGAACCCCAGCGCGCCGATCGTCGTCGGCACGCTCGAGGCCGTCCAGGGACAAATCATGGCGTCAGCCCGCACCGCTCCCACTTCGGCGCGCGGCAGCCGCGAGCGCGAGGCGCAGGAGCATCCGTTCGAGCTGCTCGTCGTCGATGAATATCATTGGCTCGCCGATCCGCATCGCGGCAATCACTACGAGGGCGTTTTGCTCGCCGCGCCGAAGGAGTTGCAATTGCTGCTGCTGTCGGGCGCGGTCGCGAATCCCGATGAGGTCGCCGCGTGGCTCCGCCGAATCGGGCGCTCCGCAACGGTCGTGCAGCACCGCCAGCGGCCCGTGCAACTCGAGGAGGTCGAGGTCGATGACCTCATCCACGGCCTTCCGCGTTGTATAGAGAGCTTCTGGGCCAAACGCGTCGCCGGCGCACTTCGCGACGACCTGGGTCCCGTGCTCGTATTTGCGCCGCATCGGCAGGACGCCGAACGACTCGCCCGGCAGTTCGCGCGCGAGCTGCCCCTTTCCGACGCGCTCACGCTCACGCCCGAGCAGGAACAAATCTGCGGTCCACGCCTGGCGAAAATGCTAAAGGCGCGCGTCGCGTTTCATCATAGCGGCCTGAGCTATGCACAACGAGCCGGAGTGATCGAGCCGCTCGCGAAGGCCGGACAGCTCCGCGCCGTCGTCGCCACGCTCGGGCTCAGTGCCGGTATAAACTTTTCGCTGCGCTCGGTCCTCATCACGACGAGTATATATCGGATGAACGGCATCGAGCGGGAAATCGCGCCGCACGACCTGCTCCAGATGATCGGCCGCGCCGGCCGCCGCGGACTCGATGATGTGGGATATGTACTTGTCAGCAGCAGCACGCCGCGGATGCGACGCGCCGAGCCGCTGCGATTGAAACGCGCGCCGGCGCTACCGTGGGCGTTTTTCCTGCGACAGTTGCGCGCCGGCCGCGACGCCACCGAACTGGCGTGCACCGAGGCGAATCGGTTCTTTTGCGATGCCCGCGTCCCGCTCGGCGTCGACTATACAGCGCAACGCAGCGCGGAGGAATTGCCGTGTCGCGAGCGCACCGACACCGGCCGAGCCCGCCTCGTGCGCCGCGAGCGTCGTCCATTTCTCCCCTGCCTTACCTGCGAGTTTCGCCCGGAATGCCTGAGCTTCAGCCCGCAGGCGACGCTCCTGTGGCAATGGCAGCGGGTCGACGTGCTGGATCGCGAGCTGCGTCTCACAGTGCGCGGGGAAATCGTTTCGTTTTTCCTTGGCCCCGAGGGACTCGCGCTCGCCGCGGCGCTCGAGGATCGCCGCTATGCACTCGATGATTTGCTCTTCGATGCCGCGGACCTGTTTGGTGGAGAACGCTTCGCGGGCACGAACCCGCGCTGGCTCGGGCGACTGGCGGCTGCGAGCGCACGCGCGTATCGCCGATTGTCTATAGAGGGCTGGCTCCACGAGGGAGTGCCGGTGCATTATGGTTTCGGCGCGGCGGATGCCGTGCGCGCCATCGTCGCCGAGGGAGCGCGGAGCCGCGAAATTCTCGACGAGATCGAAACGGCCGGACGCGGCGACCTCGATCGCCTGCTCACCGACTGGCGCAGCCTGCTCCGCCAGGCCGCCGCAGCGGGCCCGTTGCTCGGGGACGGCGCACCGATGACGGGACGGGATCATTTCATCGCGGAGCGGTGGGACAATTTCCGCGCGCTCGCGCGGGAGTGGCTGAATGAAACGCGCGTGGACTCGCTGCCCGAGTTACCGCCGCTCACCGTGGACCAGCAGCGCGCAGTGAACCATCGCGTGCTGCGGCCGCCGCGCCTCGCTCCCCCACCCGTCCGAGCCGTGCACGCGGCTCCCAGAGCCATTCCCAGCCGTATTTGAATTCTGGATACGGCGGCCGCATTTTATATTGGAAACTGGCGGATGGTTTGTTTACCACGAATCGCATCAACCCACGGAAGCTTTCACTCGATCCTCGGATGAGTAGATGGCTCAGACGCTTCGCGCCGCTTTCCGCTATATATTACGCCATGATCAAAACCCCCACTGCGGCCACCCGCCTTTTATATATCACCCTCGCGCTGCTCGCGGCCGGACCAACGCGGGCGCGGGCTGATGTCCATATCACGCTGCCCGCGCACTTCGCGCCCGCTCGGCCGAAGATACCGAATCGCACGTTCTCCCTCGCGGATTTCGGCGCCGTGCCGGATGGAAAAACGCTGAACACCGACGCGTTCCAGCGCGCCATCACGGCCGTCGATCACGCCGGCGGCGGCAAGCTCGTCGTGCCGCGCGGTATATATCGCACGCTGCCCTTTGTGCTCTGTTCCAATCTCGACCTGCATCTGGACGCGGGCGCCGTGATCGAGGCGCCAGCCACATTTACGGAGATGGGCATTCCCGAGCCCGAGAGCCTGACGTCGCAAGCGGAAGTCGACGCCCGCGTTAAAGTACCCGAGCCGCTCATCACGGGCCGGGACCTGCACGACGTAGCGTTGACCGGACCGGGCACGATCGATGGCAACGGCGCGCATTGGTGGGCCTGGTCAGAACGCGCTGAACGCGCGCACCACGGCCGCTTGGTGTATCCACGTCCCCACCTCGTCGCCATCAACGGTTGCGAGCGGCTGTATATAGCGGACATCACGCTGACGAATTCCTCGAAGTTTCACCTCGTGCCCGCGAATATCAAGGACCTCACCATCGAGCGCGTGAAGGTGCGTGCTCCATTCAACGCGCCCAACACCGACGCGATCGACCCGGGTCCGGTCGTGAATGCGTGGATACATGATTGCGATGTCGACACCGGCGACGACGACATCGTGATCAAGTCCGGCGGCACGAACGTCCTCATCGAGGATTGCCGCATCAAGCACGGGCACGGCATCTCGATCGGCTCGGGCACCACGGTCGGAATTCACAATATGCTCGTGCGCCGCTGTAGCTTCGATGGCGCCGACAACGGGATCCGGATCAAGTCGATGCGCGGCGCGGGCGGCGAGACGGAGAACGTTCGCTATACCGAGATCACCATGCGGAACGTCGCGAACCCGATCACGATCGACTCGAACTACGTCGACAACAACCGTCCGAACTTCAAAGGCGATCCCACCAAGATTCCGTCGGTCCACAATATACTCATCGACCACGTGACCGCCGAGGCCTGCACGAACGCCGGAAAGATTTCGGGCCTGCCCGATGTCCCCGTCCGCGACGTAATATTGCGCGATGTGCGCATCGCCGCGGACAATCCCTTCGAGATGCGGGAGACCGACGGAATCGTCTTCGATCACGTCACATTCCAAATCAAAAAAGGGCTCGCGCCGCCGCGGCCGAGCGAGATCCAGTGATGGGGGGACCAAGGACGGCGTGTTCGAGGAGTATCAGCGAGTCGGCTATATATTACGCCATATATCAGCCTCGGGCGCTCGATCGCCCTTAGCCCGCGGCCGTCATAGGTCGTATATACTACCGACCGGCATCGCCAGACCGGCCGCCGGCGGTGGCAGATCCCGTCGCGCCCGCTAGCCGGAGCGGCGCTGCTATTTCCCAGCCGGAAACGAAATCCTGCCATGCGACGGGAGTCTCACTGCGCGCGTCGGCCGCGGGCGTGAGCGCGAACTCATGACGCGCTCCGGCAGCATCGCCCGACGCCGAGCCGCCAGGTCCCGCGGCATCCGGCTCTACGCCCGATTTCCAGTGGAAACGGGTCCCGGAGCTGGGACCCGGGTGTGATCCGGCGGTATATACTCGCGGCGCGTCGATCCAATATACTGCGGAGACTCCCTGCGCGAGCGAAACAATATAGCGCGAGCCCGTCCCCCGGACGCTGCCGAGGAGCACGCCATGCGCGTCCCGACAGGTATAGGTGTGCTCAACCGAGTCACCCGGCTGCGTGCGGGGCAATGTGAGTTCCGACCCGCCGGCGATCTCCGCCGGTGGCGCCCCGCGGCTCACGACGGACCACGTAATCGGATTTGTCACTACCTCTACATTGGCGACGTCGAGTCGGATTCCCTCGCGCGGACCCACCACAAACGCCGCAGGAATTTCAGCGCGCTTTGCCTTCCACGTTTTTTCCTCAAGTTCGGCGAGTGAGGCGCTGCTTCCGCTTTCGGCCGACACGACGACAGTGGGAAGAATGACATCGCGCCAGAGACGCGTTTCCCAAGCGGGCCGGGAAATCTCGACCACATGCGCCCACCGGCTGGACTCGGCCGGCGGCGCGTCGTCGGCTGCTGGCGTTGAGACGGCGCTATATACTTCCGCGCGGGCCATTGACTTTGGGGCTCTCGCACGGCTGGCTCCGCCCGCACCGCCACGCGGCGCCGCGGCGCCATCCGCAGCAGAACTCGAATCCGCCTCTGCCGTCGAACTCGCTGCGGCAGGCGCTCCGCCTGCCGATTTTCTTTTGCGAGAATTGCTTCCCGCATCTCCGTTGCCAGCCCAGCTCGCGTCGGCTGAGGTTATATTATCAGGCGCGGCGGACTTCGCATCTGCCGCGCTCGCAGGCGATTTCCCGGCTTCCGCGGACGCAGTCACCGCGCCCACTTTGGCATGCGCCCCGGAAGCCGCCGAAGCGCGTGCCGCCGCCTCGGCAGAACCCTCCGCGCCGGTGGCGCCCGGTTCAGCGGAGGTTATATCATTTTCACTCGAAGCTCCTCCCTGGGGCGTTTTCTTTTTGGCGAGGGTCGTTGCTCGACCGTTCGCGGTCGATTGTGACGCATCCGGAGAATCCGTTGTCGCATCCGCCGGTTTGCCGCCTGCCGCTGCCGCTCGCGATGAGTCCTCGGGCCCCGATGACTCTGCAACCGGCTCTGCTGGCGGGCTGGAGGGCGATGGTGATTTGGCAATCACTGGCTTCGCGTTCGCGTGTTTCAAGTCTGCAGAAATCGGCACGTCATCCGGAGGCGCAACGGCATCGTCACTCGGTGCGACACCGACGTCGGCCGCGACCGCCCCGGCGCCGCCTTTGTCCGCTATATGATTTTTGTCTGATGCCGCGCGCGGTCCGGCGTCAACGCCGGCGACTGGCGCGGGTGCGGCTGCCGCCAGCGGCGTTATATTTTCGGGCGCTTCCGCGTTCGGAATTGATGCGGCGACCGCGTCAGCCTGCCCGTCGAGTGGCGATTCCCCTGCAGCGACCTTCGTCGCACGAGTGGCCCGCGGCGGGGGCAGCGGAGATATATGATCGATTTTCCCGTTCTCCGTCGAGTCGGTTGGGGCTGTCGAATTTACCGCTGTCGCGGCGGCTCCTGACGAGGCACCCGCGCCGGCTTTCGTCGAGGACGACGAGGCCGCAGTTCCCGTCGAGGCGCCCGACGCTATATGATTCGTGCCCGCGCCGCCGGAGGGTGCCGCCGCATTTTTCCCGCCCGCGGAAGCGGCGGCGGAAACCCCGCCGGAGTCCGCCGTCGCATGAGTATGATTTATATCTGGCTGGAAATTGCCGTGCGAGTTTTCCCGTATATCAACACCGGTTCCGCGACGCTGCGCCGCCGTGGCGGATTGCGCTATATCATTTGCCGCAGTTGCTGGCGCAGCACTTTCTCGCCACCACCAGAGAGCGGCCAGAATAACCACTGCGGCGGCCAGGCCGAACGCAATGCGTCGACGCCCCCGCTGCGGAGCACTGTGCGCGTTCGGTGCGGGTGTCTCCTCGACCTCGACCACCGAACGCCGCGAGCTCTCGGCGCCCACCGGCCCCGCCACGGCTGAGCCGCGCGTCGCTGCGTTTTTCTCCTGCCCGACAGCGAGCACCGTACTGCGGAGTTTCAGTCCGGAGACCGCTTCATTTCCAACCACGACCTCAAGTCCGCTCACCGGAAAATCGCTCGTCTCGGAGAGAGCACGCACGCGATAGTTTCCCGCGTTCACATTGGGAAATATAAACTCGCCCGCGGCATCCGAGCGGACGCGCGACACGATCACGCCCTTCCGGTTCTCCATCACCACGTCGATGCCAGCCGCGCCAGTGTCACCCACGAGCAGCGTGCCGCGCACCTCATGACCGTGTGCGCCTGGAGCGAGTGGCGTTGCGGGCTGCGGCGCGCCCCAGCTGTGTCCGCGCCAGCCGCCTTCCGTGCGACATATATAGCCACCGAGCGCCGCGTCCTTCAGCCCGGCGAGTTGGTCCACGAGCTTCGAAACGGTTTCGGTCAGCGGCGCCGCGAGAGCGGCCGGCACGCCGTCACTGCGCTGGGCATCGGGGCCCACGAGCGAGGCGGTGAACCGATCACGCGCCTGTCGGAGCCGGGAGCGAAATTCCGCGAGCTCCGCGCGGTTCGGACGTTCCGTTCCCGCGGCCGGGCGCCAACTCCAACTGACGGCCATTCCGTCGGAGCGCCATTGCGGCGCGAGCAGCACCTCGCCGAAGAACGGCGCCATTGGCCGCCAATATTGATGGACGGCACGATTTCCCACCCTGGGCAGCGCCACCGCGCCGTCTGCGAGCGAAATCTCGGCGACCCAATTTTTCTCCGCGGCGTCCGACATGCTTTATATAGCGCCTGGCCCGCCCGTTCGGCCGGTCCGCGCGCCACATCTCCGCTCGTATCCAGATTTTGAATACAACATACGCGCCCTCATTTCAATGGGGAGCGAGCGGCGGCGCCTGCCCCGGCGACTTGGGCGAGAGGAGCGTCGCGACCGACCACCGGTAATCCTCTTTCGCATTCAGATGCGTTTCAAAGTGTCGACTCGCAGCAGCTCCCTCGGCTCCGAGCAGATGCTGGTCGACGGCATAGTCGCCACCGGGAACCGCGATCACGCAAACGTCATGGGCCCGCAGGCGCGTCGTGACCGGCGCGTGACTCGAGTGCAACGGACTCACGATGAGCATCCAGTCGCGATCGGACAGGTTTTCCACGCGGACATGCGCGAGGCCAATGCTCGCGTTCGTCACCTTCGGCTTGCACCCTGCGAAGCCGAGCCCAAGCAACGCGGAAACCCCTAGCGCGAAAGCGAAGCGTGCCCCGCTCAATATCGGAGCGTACAGCACGCGGTGGCCCGTCGCGGGGCTGCGGAAACTACGATATCGAGAGTGGTCGGACGTCCGGGACATCCCTTCATATCGTCACAAATCACGCCCCGTCCAACTGGGAAATGCCGCGCCAGCCGGCGCCCTCATGACGCTGCGGGGCGGCCGACCGGTGCGCCCCTAAATTTTCTGGGTTCGCGGCGGTTCTCGAGGGCCGTCGAGCGACGGCCTCTCGAACCTGTCAACGCTCCACGAGGCTCCAGTGCCGGCCGCCGCGAACACCCGCTTGGAGACGAGGACAGCCATCGCGCCACATATATGTTTTCGGCTTCGGAGTATATATCAGCATCATATCTGTTTATATAACGATAAAACCCACACTGCGATTGGCCGATCGCTCCAGTCCGCTGCTATATCATCGCACGGACGTTCGCTGCGCCCGCTTTCGAACCCCGGTCTCACCCGGGGATGGCGCGTCAGGGGACCGCTGGTTCCACGCTTCCTGCAACGCCAGCGCCGTGCGCGGAGCGAAATCGCTGGCGTGGTTGTTGGCGAACACGTGGACCTGCGACGCGCCCGCCGCCAATCGCTCGATCCGTTTGAGCAAATCCCCGAGCTCGCGTTTTTTATATAGGTACGAGTGACCCTCCGCCGCGGATTTCGCCTCCAGATACCGCGGATTTCTTCCATGCAATCTCATATACGCCAACGCGGGATGGGTCACTTCGTCGACTGGGGGCATCAGATCAGAACCGTCGATTGCAGGCAGGTCGGTGGCGACCCAGACGATCTTCTGCTCGCGAAAAAATTCGAGGGTGCGCTCGCGCTGCGCCCCCCGCACCCATGCCACGTGCCGCAACTCCACCGCCAGGAGGTGCGGCCGCAGTGCCTCGACCAGCGGGATGAGCTCGGCGAGCTTGTGCCGCTCCGGTTCAAAGTCGGCCGACATCACCAGCAGGAACACGCCGAGCCGGTTCGCCTTCACCAACGGCGCCACGCCGGCGCGCAGATACCCGAGCAGCTTTCCATCGCGAGCGGTTTTCTCAACGCTCCGCGAGAACGCTCGGTGCAGCTTGATATTGAAGAGAAATCCGGGCGGCGTTTCCTTCACCCACCCGCTCGTCGCCTTCGCGCGGGGCGAGGCGTAGTAGGTGGAGTTCACCTCCACCACGGGAAACCTCCGCGCATACGCAGCGAGCCGGCCCGCCGCCGGCACGCCGGGTTCATATAGCACACCGACATATTCCGGGTCGCCCCAGCTCCCGCAGCCAAAGATAACGGCCATGCGGTTTGGACCACGATTCCCGTCGGAGGTATCGTCGTGCCCCGACACGTTCGCCTGACGCGTTTTCCAGCGATGCCTGCGCCGCGGCGCAGGAATCGGCCGGGGATCCTCCCGACCCTACTCGTCGCGATGCTGCCGAAACCGAAACGGCTGGTCGCCCTGCGTGCGATTTTTCCAACCGGGACGATGCGCGAGCGCCGCCGGCTTCTTCTCCCGCGAAGGCCGCAATGCCTGCTCGGCCCGCAGCTTTTCATAATTATGAAATCGCTCGGCCGACAGCTCGCCGGCGGCAACCGCGGCCCGCACCGCACAACCCGGCTCATTCCCATGACGGCAATCGGTAAACCGGCATTTCACCGCGAGTGCTTGGATATCTGGAAACGCCTGGTCGACGCCATCGTCCACCCGCCAGAATTGCAGCTCGCGCAGCCCTGGTGTATCGATGAGAAGCGCACCGCCGGGAGTGGCCACCAGTTCGCGTCGCGTCGTCGTATGCCGCCCCTTGCTGTCCTTCGCGCGCACCTCCGCCGTCGGCATCGCCTCGTCCCGTAGGAGCGCGTTGATGAGGCTCGATTTTCCGACGCCGGATGAACCGATAAACGCGACCGTGCGCCCGCGTTTCATATAGCGCGACGCCAGCTGGCGCAGCCCGAGCCGCGTCACCGAGCTCGTCAAATATACTTCCAGGCCGGGTGCGGCCGCCGCCACCTCGTCCCGCAGCCGCTCGGGCTCGGTGGCGACATCGGCTTTGTTGAGGAGGATCGCGGGCTGTGCGCCGCTTTCGCGCGCAGCGACGAGAAAGCGCTGCAGGCGCTGCGGGTTGAAATTGCGGTCCAGACCGCCCACCAGAAATATAGTATCCACGTTAGCTGCGACGATCTGCTCAATCGCCTCGGAACCCGCAGCCCGCCGCGAAAACTTCGTCCGCCGCGGCAGCACGGCGATGATGTCCGCGCGCGGCTCGCCCGGGCGCCGACGCACGACCACCCAGTCGCCGATCGCGGGAAAATCATTCGCCACGCGCGCGTGATGAAAAAAGCCGCCGCCGCACTCCGCGAGAAGCTCGTCGTCGGCCGTCTGCACCGCATAAAAATTCCGCCGCAACTCGCATACCACACGCGCGGGCTCCTGACCGGCGACGTCGCGCGGTATATACTCGAGGGCGAAGGCCTCGTCCCAGCCGAAATCTTCCAGCGACATCCCGTGCTATATCATATGGAAGCCAAGGGCCTCCAGCTCCTGCAGGTGAAACGGAGCGCTCCCAACCACCTCGCGCATTTCGGCAAACGCCGCGGCAAGGTTCGGCGTCTCCAGAACGGCCGCGCCATCGTCGGAATCATGCACCTGCACCGAACAACCCGCCTCCGTGTCATCCGCGTTAATCTGTACGACTGCACCATGCAGGTAGTTGCCGGGCAGACCCGGATGCGGGCCCGCGCCGGGAAATAGAAAAAGTGTATGGAGCGGGTCGTGCTGCGCCGGAACCTTGGCGTCGCCCACCGTCTTCAGCCGATGGTGCACCCGCCGACCTGCGACGCTGAGCCTATATGATTCGGCCCGCGCCCGCTGCGCCGCGGGCAGTGACGCTATATAGCGATCAAAAATCGAGAGGTTCGGCTCCAGCTCGGCAGCATCGATTTCTCCGGCGAGAAACGCGTCCAGGTTTTTCGGCTCGAACACCGGCAGGTTCGCGAGCGAACGGGCGGTGACGTGGCCGTTCGCAAAATCCGCGCTCGGATAGGCCTGGTGCGAAGTATATAGCCGGCCGATCGCGTCCTGGTAGGCCGGGGTCGTCGGCACGGCGCCGGTGGGGCTGTGTTCGATCAGGTCGAGCACCGTGTGGTCGAAATGATCGTGGGGGTTTTGGGACATCCCCCGAGCATACCGCCGTCCCTCGCGAGAGCAATGCAGGCGATCAACGCATCGCGCACGGGGCCTCGATCCCGCTATATACAGCCAAGCGCACGAGCGGCGGCGACCGCGAGCGCGGCTGCCTCGCCGAGTTTCTGATTTCGCACCCGCCACGGTCTCGGCTTGGTCCCCGGGCATTTTTATAAATTCGTAACGGGCCGAACCGGTGCCCGGCCGCCGTTTTACCTCTGAGACGCGGATTCGCAGAGCAGAGCGCTCCGCCCCCGAAACCTTGCGAACCCGCGTCGCGCGCTGCAGGGTGAGGCGAGTCGATTTTGTTTCCTGTGTCCCTTTTTTTGCTTTCTTCGAAGTATATACGCCTCGGCGGACTGCGCTTGGTGTCCCTGGGGCTCTTCGTCGCAACGTTGTCGGCCGCGGATTTGCCGCTGCGTTTTTCCGAGTTGGAGTTGCTCGACGGGCGCACACTGCGCGACGTGGCGGTGAAGTCATATGATCCCGCGACTGACCGGCTACTGGTCATCGCGGATCGCCGAGCACAGTTTATAGCATTGAAGCTCGTCCCCGCGCCGTTCGCGCAGCGACTGCGGACGAGCGCGCCCCTAAGCGGTCGCAATATGAGTGTGACCGCGGCGCCGGCTAGCGCGCCCGCGCCCGCAACCGCGAGTGCCGAACCGGACAGGCCGACCGCGCCTCCCGTCGCGACGACCACCGCGGCGTCCATCGGAAATCGCCGGAGCCCGTCACCCTCACCGTCGCCCACCCCATCGCCGTCCCCGACGCATTGAATCGTTGGGCAGGTGGTCGGCCTGGCAGCGCGTTGCGACGCGTGGTGTCGAAATAGGAATTCGGCGCGAAGGCGAATTGCAACGCGGGTAAAATCGCGGAGTCTGAGAGCCAATGATGATCGATGCCAATCACGACGAACTGGCTCCTGCCGTGGCGCAGGCTCTGGAAGCGGCCAAGGAGGCGGGTCTCCGTTATGTATCCGACGAATCTCCCGGGATCGAACGACGCCTGCGCGGGAAGGAGTTCGAATATTACGGCAAGGATGGAAAAAAAATCTCGGACGCTGCGACGCTCGAGCGCATCCGGAAACTCGCAATCCCGCCGGCGTGGACGAAGGTGTGGATCTGCCCGACTGCGAATGGACATATCCAGGCGACCGGCCGCGATGCGCGCGGGCGGAAGCAATATCGTTATCACGCGGATTGGCGTGCGAATCGCGACGCGACGAAATTCGACCGGATGATCGCATTCGGCAAGGCGTTGCCGAAAATCCGCCAGCGCGTGGCGCGCGATCTCAAAATGCCTGGATTGCCGCGCGAAAAAGTGCTCGCGGCGATCGTCCGACTGCTTGAGGCCACGCATATCCGCGTCGGCAACGAAACGTATGCGCAACAGAACCACTCGTTCGGCCTCACCACGTTGCGCGACCGGCATGCCCGCATCAAGGACGGCACGATCCATTTTCATTTCAAGGGCAAGAGCGGCAAGGTGCACGACATCGACCTGCATGACCCGCAACTCGCGAAAATCGTGCGCAACTCACAGGAAATTCCGGGGCAGGAACTTTTTCAGTATATAGACGCGGACGGCCACCACCAGCCGATCCGCTCGGACGATGTTAACGCATACTTGCGTGAGATCGTCGGCGAGGCATTTTCCGCGAAGGATTTTCGGACATGGGCCGGCACCGTGCTCGCGGCGGTCGCGCTGCAAGGTTTTGCCACGGCGAAGGAAAAGCCGACGAAGAAAAATCTCGTGATGGCCATCGAGGAGGTCGCCAAGCACCTGGGCAATACGCCGGCAATCTGCCGGAAATGCTATATACATCCGGCGGTGATGGACGGCTACCTCGTTGGAGAGACGGTGAAGCTGCTCCACCCGAAGCTCGGCGGCGTCTCCGCGCGCATGGGCTGGAAGCTCGGTATGGAAGAGGCGGCCGTCCTGGGATTTCTCCAGGCGCGGATCAAGCAGGAGAAGACGCCGCTCACGACGCTGCTGGCCAAGTCGATCAAACAAAAAAAATCACCCCGGAGCGCGGCATCGGCTCCGAGGTGATTTTGGATCCGCCCCCGAGGCGGATCATATAACATTATATATTATAAATCTCAGTTACCCGTGGCATCGGTGCGGGACGCGTTGCCCGGGCCGGCGGGGTTCGTTGTCGGCGCGGCGTAGGTGCGCTTCAGCCAGGCGTCGGGCACGGGAATGACGCATATATTCATCGCATGTCCATCGCTCGAGAGCATCGCGGACTGGATCTCGATCCGGTTGCTGTCCGCGTTGAACGTCGGATGCGGGTGATCCGCGGCTGTCGGCTTGTGGCCGGTGGAGATCATCATCATCTCGTCGTTGTGGCGGTCGATGAGATATATACTCCGGGAGAAGTCGTCACCCACGGCCCAGCGTCCGTCCGGTGAACCGTTGACGTGCCACAGGCCGCTGCCGGATTTCGTCTGCCCGGCGATCCGCATTTCGCGAGTCCGCAGGTTCACGATCGCGAGACCGGTGGCGTGTTCACGCGTGCCGGCAATTCCCCAGGCGTCATTCACGCCGATTTTGCGGTGGCCCAGAATTGCGATCGCGACCTCATCCTTCGTGATGACCGCCTCGTGCGTGACCCAATCGTACGGTGCTTCCGGATAAAGCGGACGCAGCCCGGAGCCGTCGGAGAGGACGGTCCACGTGCGTTGCGGCGCCTTGCCACCGGTTTCCCAGCAGAAAACAATTTCGCCCGGGACCCAGGGATTGGTTTGGACGTGGCCGATCTGGAAGGGAACGGATACTATATACTTCACCTCGCCCGTTTTCAGGTCCATTTGCGCGAGTCCGCTCGGGCCGGCACCCATGTCACGCGGTCCGAAGGCGGGCTGGAGCTTGACGTCGGGCGCGAGATGCCGGGCCGCCTCTTCGCGGCCGACGCGGAAGTAAGCATATTTCTCGGTCTGATCGAGGGCCATGTCGCCGCCCGCACCCATCTCGAGGGGAATTGTGCCGCAAACGCGTTCATACGCCGACGGGCCGGAGAGATGACCGGCTTCGCTGTCAGCAAAGAGTTTGGCGAGGTTCACCTGGATGATCTGCGACGGGCCGGACGGACCGCCACGTCCGCGGCCGGCAGCGGCTGCCGGCGTGGTGGCGTTTGCGGTCTGACCCGCGCCGGCCGCGGGAGCGGCGGTGGGCGTCGGACGCCGCGGGGCCGCATTCCCTCCGACTGTCCGAAGGAAATATAGATTCATCGAGTGGTCCGCGAGACAGAGCATGCCGAGGTATCCGTTCTCGGTGACCTGCACCATGTCTCCGGTCTGTTCGTTGACGGCCATCGCCTGGCCGGGGACGCGCCCGGAGCGGAAGATCAGCCACTTGCCATCGGAGGTCCACTGGTGGTGCGTTTGATATATCTTCGAATCACCCGCCGGCGTGCTGGTGAGGAATGTGAGCGGGACGCCGGTGACCGGGTCGACGACGATCTTCTTTTCAGAGGGGAAACGCGTGCCGATCTGGGCGGTGAGCGGGCCGGCAAGGGCAGCGGCCAGGGCGAAGGCCACGGCGGACGCGAGACGGGGACGGGAACAAATCATATAGCTGGGGGGATTTGGGGAACGGCAGGCAGGTGAAAGCGCGGGCCCGGCGCGACAACGGGGTACGGCCAAACCGGCGGCGCACGCTGTAACCAGAATCTGGATTCAACCCGCGCGCAATCGGAGCGGCTGTCGCCGGGGAAGACGGTTCGCGGGTTCGAAAGGTGCAAAAAAAAGCGCGGCTGGAAAGCCGCGCTCGTGGTCCGCGCCGACCCGGAGGTCGGCCGAAGTTTATATAGCGTCGATATATTATCGAGTCGGTGTGGGGGACGCTGTCGGCGTGGGCGTAGGCGTCGGCATATTGCCGCTCGACGAGCTGCTCGAACCGTAACCGGAGCCGCTGCTGGAACTCGATCCAGAGCTGCCGTATCCGGAAGAACCGCTGCCCGAGCTGGAGCCCATGGCGCCGGTGCCGGAACCGGAACCCATGCCGCTCGAACCGCCGCCGCCCGTGGAGCTGCTGTTGTTATATCCACTCGAGCCGGTGCCACCGCTCGAACCCGAAGTGCCGTAGCCATTCGCACCCGAGGAACCGGTTCCACCACTCGAGCCGGAGCCGGACGAACCCGAGCCGCCGTATGAGCCGCTTCCGCTCGAGCTGCCGACGCCGGAGCCGCCGGAGCTTGTGTTCGAGTTGGCGTTCGGGCCCGTGGAAGCCGCGCT
This sequence comes from uncultured Verrucomicrobiae bacterium, assembly GCA_963800005.1. Taxonomy (GTDB): domain Bacteria; phylum Verrucomicrobiota; class Verrucomicrobiia; order Opitutales; family Opitutaceae; genus CAWCZH01. The sequence goes on along the minus strand of CAWCZH010000005.1, from coordinate 341,492 downwards.
GGAGCCGTTGCTGCCGCTCGAGCCGGAATTGGTGCTGCCGTACGCCGAGCCGGTGTTCGTGGAACCCATGCCTGTGCTGCCATCGCCGCTTGCAGACGAGCTGGTTGGGGTGCCTACCGCGGTTGTATTATATCCGGTACTACCGTTGCCGCTGGCGCTCGGATTATAGGTCGAAGCCGAGCTGGAGCCGCCAGACCCGGATGAACCACTTCCGGACGACCCGCCTGTGCCTGAGCTGTTATATGATCCTGAACCAGAACCGGTCCCCGAGCCACCTGACCCATAGGATCCGCTGCCGGAAGTTCCGCTGCTGCCCGAGCTGTTATATGCACCCGAGCCGGAAGAGCCCGAGCCACTCGAACCGGAGCCCGAGCCGGATGACCCAGAGGAGGAGCCGTTATATGAACCACTTCCGCCGGTGCCTGAGGTGGAGCTGGACCCGTAGCTGCCGGGTGACCCGGACATCGCGCTTCCGGAGCCGCCGCTGCCACTGCCACCACTGCTGCTTCCGCCACTGCCGCCCGAGCTATATGAAGAGCCGCCGGAGCCGGATCCTCCCGAACTCGAGCTTGAGCCGGAGCCACCGGATCCCGAACCCGAGTTGCTTCCGTAGGTTCCGGAACTTCCCGAGCTGCCGGATGCCGATCCAGATCCTCCGGAGCTTCCACTACTGGAATCGCTGGAGTTCGTCTTGCAGCTTGCGACGCTGAGGCAGAGGGCAATGGCGCCCACCGCCCCCAGCAGAGAAGCTCGTGTCATTTTTGAGGTATTCATTTATATGTGATCAGAGTTGCCGAGGGTTATGGAGTACGCCTCGCTTTACCGAGCGACCGGCGTGTATGATGCACGGACCGGCCAACCGCCCAGCGGTGCCCGCGCCCCGGATCGTTTTTGCCGAGCGTGCAAACGGTCCTCGCCCGCCCGATTCAATATTGACTTATATACTCGTCGCCCCCTCAAACCGCGGTAGCTCAATATACTGCGGAGGCGACAATCACCCAAGTTAACCGGCGTTGAAAGATGCGCCGGGATTTTGGGCCGCGCACGTGACAATCCGCGCCGTCGGTAAATGTTGAAAGCCCATGCTTCTGTTCATCCGCACGCTGCGCGTTACCGGCCTCCTGTTTCTCGTCGTGCCCATCCTGGATGCCACCCCGCAGCCGGCGCGAAATATAAACATACAGGTGAAGAAAACACCGCCTCACATCGAGCGCCGCCTGTTCAACCTCGCCCACCCCGCGCCCGGGCAACCTGAGCTCCAGCCCCCGGAAGCCGGCCTATGCGAATATACTTTTCAGTGCCACTCAGACGTGGAGGCCGCGTTTCCCGTCGTCACCTGGCCGAAGGCCGGCGCCACGATCTCGTCGGCCACCATCACCCTCCGGCTCGATATCACAATCTGGACGCTCCCCGACAGCGGTGCGAAAGTCGCAGCGCATGAGGAGGGACACCGGCGGATCGCCGAGATATATTATCAATCCGCCGACGCGATCGTCCGCCGGCTCGCGACCACCGCGATCCGCCAGAAAATTCCGCTCAGTGGAACCGACGCGCGGTCTGCCGCGACTCGCGCGTTGAAGGTCTGGCAGGATGACCTGCTCCAGAGTTATCTGACGGCCGTGGCCACCCCCTGCGAGGTAACGCAGGACCGTTACGATGCGATCACCGAGCACAGCCTGAACGCGACGCCGGAAGATGCTGCGATTGCCGAGGTGATGACGGAATCGCCGGCTGCCCGCGCCGCCGCGTCGGCGCCGGGCGCCGGCGCGGTTCGCTGAACGTATATAGTCAGCTATACCCACACCGCCGCCACTGTTATATAGTGTTATATATCCAGGATCCGGTTGCAGCTTCCGGCGGCCGGACGCGGTTCGATCCTGAGGTTGGGGCGCGTCCGGGCCCGGTAGCGCCCGCCACCCGGCCGCCCCTCGGTTTCGGGCTGTCCTGCAGGCGGCCGATTGCATATCATCGCGGCATGAGTTCTCCCGCACGCTCTCGCACCGCGGCCTGGTCCGCGCTCCTTCTCACTCTCGGGACCGCTGCCGCGACGATCGCGGCCGAGTCACACCCGCTGTGGGATGTATATGAAAAGTCGCTGCGCACGGCGCGCTATGTAGACTTGACGCACACGATCGCGCCGGGGATTCCGGTCTGGTCGGGTTTCGGACCGAGCACTTCATTTCGCACCGTCAATCCGGCCACGCATCAGCCGTACCGGTATGCGAGCGATGGGTTCGAGGCGACCGGCTATATGTTTTCGTCCGACCAGCTCGGCACCCAACTGGACCCACCGGCGCACTGGGCCCCGGAGTTTCCCTCGATTGACGAGCTGCCCGCCACGTTCGCCGTGCGACCACTCGTCGTGATCTCGATCGTGGAGGCGCTGAAGCGCGATCCGAACTATGCGCTGCAGGTCTCCGATATATTATCGTGGGAAAAAGCTCACGGGACAATTCCGCGCGGATCGGTCGTGTTCGTGCGCTCCGATTGGTCGAAGCGCTGGCCCGACCCGGAGCTGGCCAAGGAAACGAAGTTTCCCGGCGTGAGCCTCGCCGCACTGCAATTCCTCCACGAGCAGCGGCATATATTGATGCATGGCCATGAGCCGCTCGACACGGACAGCACGCCCACGCTCGAGGGCGAGTCTTGGTTGATGCACCATGGATATACGCAGGCCGAGGGCGTCGCCAACCTCGACCAAGTGCCCGAGGCCGGCGCGCTTGTCACGATCGGGTTCCCGAAGCTCGCGGGCGGCACCGGCGGCTACGCACGCTATATTGCGATCTGCCCGCCCGACTGGAAATATGGTATCCAGATTTCGAAGACACCGGATTCTCCCCTGCCCCGAAGCGACCATCCGCTCCATTGGGACGACGCGGCGGGCCACCGGGTGCGTTGAAGTATATATCGGGACAACGCCCCGAGGCCCGTCACGCCGCCGCGAGCGCGAGGCGCCGGCACTCGGCGAGGTCAAGTTTCCCGGTGCCGAGCATCGGAATCTTTTCCACGCGGAGAATTTCCCGCGGAATCCACAGCGCCGGCAACCCCGCGGCGTCGAGCTTGTCCCGCACCTCGCGCGCCGTGAGCGGCAGCCGCGTGATGAGCACCAGCGATTCCCCCTTCGCGGCGTCGGGCACGCCGACCACCGCCACGGCGGGCGCCTCCGTCGGATCGATTGCGAACGCCTCGACGAGCTTTTGCTCGATCGTGCCGTGCGGCACCATCTCGCCGCCAATCTTCGAAAAACGCGACAGGCGTCCCTCTATATAGAGGAATCCATCGGCATCGAAACGCGCGAGATCACCCGTCACGAACCACCCGTCGCGCAACGCCGCCGCCGTTTTCGCGGGGTCGCCGAGATACCCGCTGAATATATTGGGTCCCCGAAACCAGAGCATGCCGGTCGACGTTTCCGGCAGCATCTCCCCGGTGTCCGGATGCACGATGCGCGCGGTCATACCGGGTAGAATGCGTCCGACCGAGCCGGCGCGCTTCCCGAGCTGCGCTTCCCCCGTGAATGTGACGATCGGCGGATTGGGCTGATTCACGCTGGCGACGGGCGAGGTCTCGGTGAGCCCGTAGCCCTGCAGAATGTCCAGGTGGAAACGTTCGAGGCAGGTTTGATATAAGTCCTGCGGCAATTTTTCCGCCCCGGTCACGATCATATCCAAAAAACGCAGATCACCCGGGCGCGCCTTTTTTAACATTGGCCGCACGAACGTGGGGGCGGCGACGAGGACCGTGAGTTGCTCCTCGCGCAGCGCGTCGAGAATCTGCCGCGAATCCAGGGGGCTGGGAATCGTCGCCAGCTTGAGCCCGCGCAGCAGTGGATACCAGAGTGTGACCGTGAAACCGAAGCTGTGAAAAATCGGGAGGCAACCGAGCAGGGACGCGGTGGTGGGCAGGATCGAGAGCGACGAGACCTGCGCGCAGTTGGCGAGTATATTGCGATGGGTCAGCGGCACTCCCTTGGGCTCACCGGCGCTGCCGCTGGTGAAGAGCAGTCCGGCCTCGGCGTCATCGCCGATTTTCGGCAAACCCGCGAGGTTCGCGAACCACTGATTCGGCAGTATATAGGCGGCGACGAGCCAAGGCAATATAGCGCGCTTCCCGCCGGCGGCCGCGAGCTCGGCGCGCACGTCGAGCGTTCGCGCCGGCCACGGAAAATCCGGCAGGCGCGCGCGCATGGCATCGGCCGATAATATAACGTCAATCTCACCGCGAGCGAGGCTCGCCTCGAGCGAAGCGCGCCCCGCCGTGAAATTCAGGTTCACGGGAATTTTTCCCGCGCACATCACTCCGAGGTTCGCGATGAACGCGCCCGCACCCGGCGGCAGAACGATACCGACGCGACGCGACGCCACGGTGGAACGCAACCGGCGTCCCAGCACCATCGACGCCGCGACCAGCGCGCCCGCGCTCAATTCACGCCGGCCCGCCGTGCGGTCCACGACCGCGATCCGGCCAGGGCGTCGCACCAGTGCGCGCACGACCTCGCGACCGACGTGCCGACGCAGACCCGGCCGCGCCGCGAATGCGACCTCGCCGAGATCGAGCAAGGCGCGACGCGCCACGACGACGTCGAGCGCTTCCGGAAAGATCGGCGCACCGAAGGCGACGAACACAGGCGTGGGCAGGAGGCGCGGCTGCTTCCAGATATATATATTGCCGGCGAAGGAAAAGATGGAGCCCCACAGGCCGTCGTGAAACGCGGGCACGACCGGGACCTTCGCGCGGCGCGCCATCACCTCGAAGCCCTTCTTGATTTCCATCAATTCGCCCGTCCGCGATATATGTCCCTCGGGAAAGACGCACACGACCTCGCCGTCCTCGAGCGCCTTCACCGCGCGCCGGATCGCCTCGGTCGGCGATTGCGAGGTGATCGCGATCACGCCCGTGATTCGGAAAACCCAGTCGAAAAACCAGCTGTCCTGCAGCCCGCGATAGCCGATGAATCGCAGCGGACGCGGGCACGCGAGTTGCAGCACGACGACGTCGACATACGAGAGGTGATTCGCAATGAGCACCACCCCGCCGGTCGCCGGAAACGTTTGCGTGCCGGAGGAACGGACTCGATAGAGCAAACGCGCCACGGCGATGGCGATGACCTCGAGCGCAGACGGAACGTAGGTTCGCCGGGTGTTGCTGGAGCGGGGCATGCGCGCACATCCATGCGAACGCCGCCGTTGAAAGACTCAACTTATTTCCTCAACCCGACCGCGCCGCCCGCGACCGAAACTATATTGCGGCTCAACGACCCATGAGGCTCTCGAGCAGGGAACCGCCGGCGGCCTTCAGGAGTGAGTTGCGCAGATCCGAGGTATCCGGGCTTTCCAAAGTTCCCGCTATATGAATCGGGAAGGACGACGCCGCGTATCCCAATGAATCCTGGGTCGTGGCGAGCAGGCCCGACCGTTTCATCAGATCCGCGGTTTTTCCGCGCGCGCCGAGCTGAAGGGTAAGTTCGAGCGGCTGCGCGACGAGAGGAGTCCCGGCCTTATATGAAACGCGCCCCGTGCCGCCGAGGCGGATCTCCGGCGAGATCAGGTTGAGCTCGTCGACATTTATATTCAGCGACTCGTCGCGCGTCGCCGCCACGCTCAACTGGTCGTAATGGATTTCCTTCAACGCGACGGCGATGTCGCTCACGATCGTCGTCCGGTTCGCATAATCGGCGACCTTTGAGCCGAACAACCCCCCGATGGCCGAAATCGCGCCCTGCGCGCGCTGCACCTTTTCGGTGACGTCCGCCGAGAGCGCGCGAAAAATTCCCCCGTGACTCGAGAGCTGCATTTTTCCGTGCACCCGGTCCGCGAAATCACCGAGCGTCGGCGCGCTTCCCGACGCCTGACCCGTCACGGTGAAACGTCCTTCCACCGTCGGCGGTTTCCCGGGATTCAGAGCACGAAAGGCCGGACCCGTATCGAAATTATTCAACGCGAGGTCGGCCGAAAGTGCATAGGGCTCCGCGACCTTCGGGGTGAACGAAACAGTGCCGCTTGCCTTGACGTCGCTGCCATCACCGAGTCCCGAGTGCACATTTTCCAGCACCACCTGGTTCGCGCGGATCTTCAAGGTCCCGCCCACCGAGGTGAGTTTCATATTCGAAGTATATAGGACCTGCTTCAGGTCCAGGACGACCTGGCCCGTCAGGCCTGCCCACGGCGGCGCGGCATCCGGTGCATGCGCCGGGCTTGGCGTGGCGCCCGACGCGGACGCCGCCTTTTCCGACGCGCCGGCCACGCCCGGCTTTTCGGCCGCGACCGGCGCAGGCAGGAGTTCCTGCAAAGTGGCCAGCTCGTCGACCTGCAAAAGCGTGCTGGTCACGCGCGCATCGAATTGCGCCCCATTCGGCTGGGGCGTGAGCACACCGGCGAGTTGGAGATCCGAACGGTGTCCCGCACTATCAAAAACGAGCGGCGCCTGAAAATTCAGCTGGCCCGTGCTGCTCCGGCTGACGTTGACGTTCCCACTGATCGTGGGCAAAATCACGTTCGAGTTTTTGGAGTCGGCCGCGAGGTTCTGCGCGACCAGTTTCGCTTGCATTTCCTGTTTATCGGTACTCGCGGCGCCAACGAAATCGAGGGTGGCGGTGCCACGGCGCAACGCGGACTGCCCTGCGAGGACGGGTTGCGCCAGCAGCGCTGCCAAGTCGGCGTCAACGTGACCGGTTGCTTTCACCGGCTGATTTTTTCCAACGAGCTGGCCGAGCTTGAAATTGACGCTCAGCAGTGACGCGGTGCCGCTCTTTAGCGTGAGCGGTGCGAACTCGGCCTGCCAGCCCTGCGGTGTATAGTCAGCGGAGAAGGTGGTCGATGCGTCCAGTGCGCGGATGAGCGGCGAGCTGCCGCGAGTGACCGCGACATTGGCGAGCACGAGTGGCGTGCGGGAGCGGAACGCGACGCCGCCGTTGCTGGCCTTCGCCACAAAGTCGCCGCGTATATCATCCCCGGTGACGCTGAGGCCGGGCAAAAACGGCGCCGCCCAAGCCAGCGGCAGTCCCTGCACGGCGAGCGCGAGCAGGTCATGGCTCGCATCCGCGACGTTGAGCGCTCCCGTGGTCGGGTCGAATTCGAACGCCTGCAACGCGTGGACCGAGAGCACGGGCCGCGCGCCGGCGAGCTCTATATCAAGTTGCTGCACGCGCAGCGCGGATCCACGGTTGGAGAAATCGAAGTTGGCCCCGAGATGCGTCGCCCCCACCGCCGAGAGCTGCGGGTTGAATTGCTCCAAGTGTGACGCGTCTATATTAAGTTTTCCCGCAACATGAGTCTCGCCCGCAGCGGAATCAGTTTCAAAATTCCCCGAGCCCGTCGTCGCGAACGTCGGCAGGCGCATCCCCATCGCGAATGGGACGAGATCCGTATTATGAAGATCTATATTCCACGTGCCGGTGAGCTTCGACCCGCGGCCGGGAAAATCCGCGCGCACGTCAAGCAGTGGTTTTCCGTCCGCGACCGAAAGTATATAAGCCTCGCCCGTGGAGCTGCGCAATGCCGAGCCGTTGAGCTGAAGGCGGACCGGGCCGGAGACCTGCGGGCCCGTCGCGCTGGCGTCCGCCTTAATCACGAGGCGATTGAATGTCCGCGGTGTATCCATGCCCGCGGTAAACGTGCCGCGAAGCGCGACCTCGCCGACTGGCGCATTGCCGGTGAGCCCGGCTCCGCTGACGTCGAACGCGAAATTGCCATCGTGCCCAACGGCCAAACCGCCTCCGTGCAGCGCGATTTTTATATGAGGCGGCGACGGTGTTCCTGCAGCGGCCGGAAGAATGACTTCGCCTTCGAGATCGAATTCGGCGAGCGAGAAATCAACCGGCAGTTTGAGCCGGGAAAAAACGCCCTGGAAATTTTTCAGCAAGGAGTCCTGGTCGGCTTTGTCGGGCGTCGGCGTGGGCGACGGATTGCTCGTCGGAGAATTTGCGCTCGGGTTGGCGGATGTCGTCGACGCCATTGGGGCCGCCGGGGAGGCCTGCAGGTCGATGGTCCAACCTTTCGCGGAAATGCGAACTATATTGGCCTGCCGCTTCATCGCCGCCGAAACGAGTGGCATGTCTATATCCAACGCGGGCAGCACGACGACCGCCCCGGCGTCCTCGGCACGCACGTCCCGAACTTCGGCATGCTGGAGGCCGACGGCGAGGCGGCCGAGCGTGGCATGATATTCCGGATGTCCCGCGAGGACGCGTCGCGCGGCCCAGGTTTGAAATCCGGAATTTAGTCCGACGGCGACTGCGATGAGGCAGACGCCGAAGACAATTGCCAATATAACAAGGAGATAACGGCCTGCTTTCACGCGCGAGTCACGACACCACAAGTCACCGGGGGTTTCACAATCCGGTGATGCGCGGCGCTCGACCGCACACCCCGGCTATATATATAAAGACGTCAGCTGGTGGTAAATGAATCCAACTGGCCCATCGCGCGGCGCAGAGTCGCGAGCGCGACGGCATGCTGGTAATAGGCCTGCAAGCGATTCGTTTGGGCAGTCGTCAAATCGACCTGGGCCTGGAGAACATCGAGCTGTGTGCCCGTGCCGGCGGTATAGCGAGCGTTGGCGAGGCGGACCGACTCCTCGGCCTGACCGACGACCGCCTTCGAGGCGTCGACGAGCTCGACCGATTCCTGCCACGTTGAGAAAGCGCGGCGAACGTCCACCTCGACCGTCAGCTGCGTCTCTATATATGTCAGGAGGCTCTGCTGGCGAAGTGACCGCGCCTGAGCGACGCGGCCTTGGGTGGCGCGGCCGTCGAAGATGGCCCAGCTACCCTGCACGCCGACGAGAAACCCGTCGCTGGAATCCCCGAAGCTATTGGTGAGGCCCTTGAACAACTCCCATCCGGCAACCGCGCTGACATTGGGCAGCGCGCCGGCTTTGGCGGTAATGATCGCCTGATCCCGCGCGTCCGTGAGTTTCGCAAGGCGCAGCAGATCGGGACGATTATTATGTGCGGCGTCGAACGCGGATTCCAAATCGAACTGGGCCGGAACGTAATCGAGGGAGCCGATGATCTCGGGCGTCTTCCGCATCGAACTCGGGTCGTTGGTGGAGAAGCCGAGGTTCTGCCGCAACGTCTCGATCGCGAGGCGATAATTATTTTTCGCGGTGATCAGGGGCACCTTGGCGTTGGCGACGGCAACCTCCGCGCGCAATTTTTCGAAGCTCGAAACCGTGCCGGCTGAGTAGCGATCAGAGGCGGTTTTCAGCTGCTGTTGCAGCAGGTCCAGGTTGGATTCCTCGACGCGGATCTGCTCCCGCGTGAGCAATACATTATAGAACGAGGTGCGAACGTTGAGGAGCGAATCGTTAATGACAGCCTGCAGGTCGAGCAGCGCCGCCTCGCGCGTGAGCTTTGCGCCGCGTATAGCGGAGCGGACGCCGCCGCCTGCATATAGCGTCTGGCTGGCGGTCAACTGAATCGACCAGGCGCGGTCCGATTGCGGGAACGTTTCCGATATATCCTTTTGGTTTCGCTGCGCACCACCGGTGGCGTTGACGTTCGGGATTTCCCGAGCCTTCACCTCGATGATGACGCCTTCCTGCTGCTTGATCCGCTCGCGCGCCTGGCGAATGGAAAAATTATTTTCCAAGGCGAACTGAATCGCGGCTTTGAGATCGAGCTGATCGGGGATGGTGGGCTGCGGTGGCGCAGCCCGGAGAACTACAGCAGTGAGGACCCCGAGGACCGCGACGGTCCACGGGCGCAGGTTGGAGCGGACAAGCTTCATGGCAAAGATCATTTCGCGAGCACGGCGGCCGGGGCCATTTCCTCGGCTTCATTCGACTCGCGGGCGCGATCCTTCGAGTGATCCTTGGCAATTAACATATAGAGCGACGGCAGCACGAAGAGCGTGAAGATCGTGCCGATCGTCATGCCGCCGACGAGCACGAGGCCGATCGAGTTTCGCGCCGCGGCGCCCGCGCCGGTGACGAGCGTGAGTGGAAAGTGTCCGGCCACCGTCGCCACGGTGGTCATTAATACCGGGCGAAGCCGCGTCATCGCCGCCTCGCGCACCGCAGTGAGCTTGTCTCGGCCCTGCTCCTGGAGGTGATTCGCGAATTCCACGATCAGGATACCGTTCTTCGAGATCAGGCCGATGAGCGTCACCAGGCCGACCTGCGAGTATATATTAAAAGTCGTGGTGAAACTATCCGTCCAATAATGCACCTGCGCATTCGGGAAACGCAGGAACATGAATATACCGGCGCCGAACATCGCGAGCGGCACGGAGCCGAGGAGGATCACGAGCGGATCGCGGAAGCTGTTGAACTGCGCGGCGAGCACGAGGAAAATCAGGACGACGGCGAGTCCCATGGTGCTCCAGAATTTCGCACTGCCACCCTCGCGGCGGAGCTGGCGCGACTCGCCAGTATAATCAATCACCGCACCGCGCGGCAGAATCTTGGCACCCTCGGACTCGATGAACTTCAACGCCTGGTCGAGGGGCAGCGCTGAAACCGCGCTGATCGTCACCGAGTTCAGCTGCTGGAAACGATTCAGCGAGCGCGGGACGGTTTTCTCCACGACCGTCGCGATCGTGCTGAACGGGATCAACTGGCCGTTCGGACCGGTAACATATATCTTTTCCAGCTGAGCCGCGTTGAGGCGATCGGCGCGCTTGATCTGCGGGATGACCTTATAGCTGCGGCCCTCTATATTAAAGCGGTTCACATAGTTGCCGCCGACCGCGGCCCCGATGTCCGCTCCGACCTGCTGCAGGTTGAGGCCGAGGGACGCGACCTTGTCGCGGTCAATTTGGAATTCCATTTCCGGCTGGTCGATCTTGAGGTCGATCAGCGAGAAAAAGAACTGATGGCTCGCCATCATCTTTTGCTGCAACTGCTGCGCGAGCTGCAGGAGTTCGTTCTCCTCGCCAGTCGAGGCAATCACCACCTCGACGGGGAATGTGCCGCCGCCGGGCAGGGAAGGAAATAATACTTCCTGCGTGCGCACGCCGGGAATCGAAGCCACGCGCTGCTGCACCTCGGGCAGGATCTCGAATATAGTGCGTTTGCGCTGCTCCCACGGCTTCGTCACCAAGCCTGCGATGCCGGAGTTCGGCTGCGTGATCTGGAACACGAAATCCGTCTCCGGAACCTTTTTATATTCGTCGTATATAGCGGAGGTGAATTTCGTGATCTGGTCGATCGTCGAGTTCGCCGGTCCGTCGATGATGCCGAATATGACGCCCTGGTCCTCCGTCGGCGCGAGTTCGCTCGGCGTCAGCGGCGTCCCGATCATCAGGAATCCGAGGATGAAGACGACAACCCAGATAGTATATACGAACGGCCGGGCCCGAAGGGTCGACGCCAGCAGCCGGCCGTAGCCGTTGCGCACGCGATCGAACGTCCGGTTCACCAGCCCGGAAAAACCGTGCTCCTCACTGCCGCGCTTGAGCAGCACTGACGCCATCATCGGCGACAACGTGAGTGCGACCACACCCGAAATTACGACCGCACCCGCGAGCGTGAAGGCGAACTCACGGAACAATGTTCCCGTCAGCCCACCCTGCAAACCGATCGGTGCATATACCGCCGCAAGCGTGATCGTCATCGCAATGATCGGTCCGACGAGTTCGCGCGCTCCAATGATCGCCGCGTCGAACGGCGTGCGTCCCTCGCGCAAATGCCGCTCGACGTTTTCAACCACGACGATCGCATCGTCGACGACGAGACCGACCGAGAGCACGATCGCCAGCAGCGTCAGCAGGTTGATCGTGAAACCAAACACCTGCATGAGGAACATCGCGCCCACGAGCGAAACCGGGATCGCAACGACCGGCACGATGACCGAACGAAAACTTCCGAGGAAAAGAAAGATCACCACGACTACGATCAGCAGCGTGTCGCCGAGGGTCTTGATCACCTCGTTGATCGCACTGTTGATATAGGCCGTGCTGTCGTACGCGAGACGTGCCTCGAGCCCGGTCGGCAAGCCCTTCTGTATAGAGTCCATTTCCTCGCGGACCAGTTTCACGACGTCGATCGAGTTCGCGTTGGGGAGCGGGAAGACACCAATAAAAACAGCGGTCTGCCCGGAGAATCGCACCTCGGAGTCGTAGTCCTCGGCGCCGAGGACAAGATCTGCTATATCTTCGAGCCGCACAATCGCATCACCTTGCTGGCGAATCACGAGACGCTTGAACTCGGCGACGGAGCGCAGATCGGTGTTGGCCGTCAGGTTCACCTGGATCAGCGAACCCTTGGTCTGTCCGAGCGCGGAGAGATAATTATTTTGCGCCAGCGCCGTGCGCACCTGCGCAGGACTGATGTTCAAGGCGGCCATCCGGTCCGGCTTCAGCCAGACGCGCATCGCGAACGTGCGCCCTCCCAGAATGTCGGCCCGCTGCACACCAGCGAGAGCGGTGAGTCGCGGCTGCACCACGCGCACGAGGTAATCCGTGATCTCGTTCTGTTGAAGGACGTTCGAGGTAAAACTAAGGTAGGCCGCCGCGAACTGGCTGTCCGCCGACTGTACGGAAATCGTCGGCAACTCCGCCTCAGGCGGCAGATCGTTGCGCACCTGGTTGACGCGCGTCGTGATTTCCGAGAGTGCCTTCAGCGGATCGTAATTCAGGCGCAGACGCACGCTGATCGTCGAGATGCCGAGGGAGCTGCTCGATTGTATATAGTCAATGCCGTCAGCCGCCGCGACCGCGCGCTCGATCGGCGTGGTGATGAACCCGCGGACGAGTTCGGCCGGGGCTCCGACATATATAGTCGCGATCGTGATGGTCGCGTTGTCGCTCTTCGGGTACTGCCTCACGTTGAGCGTGCGGATGGCCTGCACCCCGGCGATGATGATGACGAAGCTCACCACCCACGCGAGAACGGGACGGCGAATGAATAGATCGGTAAATGATTTCATCGACGGAATGATTTCTAGCGAGAGGCGCTCGATCAGACGGGAAACAGAGAAGCCAACTCAGGAATCGACTGGCTTCGGGTTTAATTGCGCATCCGGCGCGAGGCGGTTATCGACAATGATACTCCCACCGTTGCGGAGCTTGAATCCGCCGGACGTGACGACGTTGTCGCCGAGCTTCAGGCCGGAGACGACCGCGACGAAATCGCCGCGCCGCGCCCCGAGCCGCACGAATTGCTGGCGGGAAACTTTCGCACCCTTTGCCGCCTTGGCGTCCTTGTCGTCATCGACTACATATACCGAATCACCATAGGGAGCATATAGCACCGCGGTCGCCGGTATAATAAGAACCTTCGTGGTTTCCGGCAGAACGGCGGCGACATTGGCAAACATACCGGGGTGCATCTTGTCGCCGTTGTTCGCGAGCGTCGCCTGCACGCGAACATTGCGCGTGACGCTATCTACATCCGGATTGATCGCGGTGATTTTGCCCTGAATCCCGACGCCCGGCTCCGCGTCACTCGTGACGCGCACCGGCATATCGAGTTTTAGCAGCGCGAGCTGCTGCTGCGGCACGCTGAAATTAGCATATATAGGATCGAGCGACTGCAGCGAGACGATCGCATCGCCCTCCTTCAAGGTCTGCCCAAGATTCACGAGACGGATTCCCAAGCGGCCCGCAAACGGCGCGCGAATGGTTTTCTTATTGATGACCGCGCGTATATTGTCGGCCGCGCCGATGGCCTGCTTGCTCGCCGACTCGGCTGCGTCCATTTCCGATTTCGCAATCGTGCCATTCTTCATGAGGTCGGAGGACCGGCCCAGATTGCTCTTCGCCAATTCCACCGCGGCCTCTGCCGCATTGAGCTCCGCGGTTTCCACCGTGGTGTCCTGCCGCAGCAGCAAGTCGCCCGCCTTCACGTCGGAGCCCGAGGTGAAGTCGATGCTCACGATTTTACCCGGCGTCTCCGCCGAGATCGTAACGCCCTGCACCGCGACGAGCGAGCCGACCGCGTCGACAGACTGCTCCCAAACAGTACTCGTGACGGGTGTGGCGGTGACGGTATCCGGAGGAAGCGTGGGTCGCGGACCTGAGGTTAACGCCTTGATTTGCATCACCTTGAGACCAACGGGGATGCAAACCACCGCGAGGATGAGCAGTGTGATCAGAAGTTTCTTAAGCATGTGAGTGTAAACGCAGGGGGCCAAAAAGGACTGGATTCAGCGGGGTGACGAGCCGGAACTTGTCGGGTGACGCGAACGTTTCCGAGCGATCTCCCCCGACTGCTGCAGGATCTTATGCAGCAAGCGGACCAAAGTTTTTCGTTCGGCTTCGGAGAGTCCACGCATCATCTGGGCCATGAGCCGAAAATGTCCCGGCAGTATGCCGCGCAGGAAACTGTGACCCGCGGGAGTCAACACAACGGACATCATGCGGCGGTCAGCGGGATCCTTTTCGCGGCGCACGAGGCCATCACGCTCCAAGGTATCGATCAGACCGGTCATGGTCGCGCGAGTCACGCTCGCCGCCTCGGCGAGCTGCGCCGGCGTGCGGAGCGCCTTGCCGGCGCAGGCCGCCGCGGTGCCGGAACCGCGGTGCGACGAGGCCCAGAGCAACATCAATACACCAAAGCGTCCCTGCGAAACATGATGCTCCGCAAGGTGCGCCTGCGAAATTTCCACCACCTCGTCACCCGCCCGCAGCAGATGCAACATCGCCTCGCACGCCGAAGGATCCATATCGGGAAACAGCTTCGCGCTCTCCAGCAGGCATTCGTAACGAGGAAGATCTTTGAGCAGGAGAAACGGCATGAAGGCGCAGGATCGTGAGGACCCTGATAGTTAGGGTCCTAACCATTAAGACAAGCGTGAACCCCAAATATTTTTTTCGCGCGGAAAAACTATATAGCCGGAACGACCCCGTCAGGCCGGGAGTAACGAGCGGGCCGCGGCGACGACGGCGCTCGTCGTGATGCCGAGCTCGGTCATCGCGGTCGGTCCCGGCGCGCTCAGGCCGAAGCGATCGATGCCGACCACCTTGCCGTCGAGCCCGATATACTGACGCCAGAGCGCGGTCACGCCGGCCTCAATCGCCACCCGGGCACGGCAGGAAGCCGGCAGAATGGATTCGCGATATTCAGGACCGGCCCGGTTGAAACGCTCGAACGACGGCACCGAGACCACGCGGGCTCCGGGTCCGATCTCTCGCGCAGCCGCGATCGCCCACTGCAATTCACTGCCGCTGCCGAGTAGGATCACGTTGAGCGGCGCTGTTTCCTTCACCACTATATACGCGCCGCGCAGCACGCCCTCGCGCCGGACGTCCGGCGCTATATCATTGAGATTCGGGACCGCCTGGCGGGACAGCGCCAGAAGTGTAGGCCCATCGGTGCGGGAAAACGCAGCGGCAAACGCACCCGCGGTCTCCTCGGGATCCGCCGGCCGAATGAGGTCGAATCCCGGGATCAGCCGCAGCGACGAAATCGTTTCGATCGGCTGGTGCGTCGGCCCGTCCTCGCCCACCCCGACCGAGTCGTGGGTATATATATATACAACCGGCAGCTTCGAGAGCGCCGCGAGCCGCATCGACGGCCGCGAATAATCCGCGAAGACGAGGAATGTCGCGATCGACGGACGGAAAACGCCGTCATACGCGATGCCATTGGCGATCGCCGCCATGCCATGCTCGCGAATGCCGAAACGTATATTGCGGCCGCCGCGATCCGTCGGGTCGAAATCCTTTTCCGCCGCTATATAGTTCAGCGTGGAACCATATAAGTCCGCCGACCCGCCCATGAGCAGCGGCAGCGCGGCCGCGACCGGCTGTAAGACGTCCTTGCCCGCCGCGCGGGTCGCCAATTTCGCATCGGTGGGGAACACCGGGATTTTCCCCAGCAGCGCCGCCGCATCGACCGGCGCTTCCGCCGACTCGATCAGCGTCGCCTTCTCCGGGTTCAGCTCGCGCCAGGCCTTATATGTCTTGTACCATTTATTGCACTGGCCGATCAGCCGCTTCGAGTGTCCCGCGAAATAGGCGCGCACGTCCTCACTCACAAAAAAGTGCTGGTCCGCCGGCAGCCCGAGCCCCGCTCGCGCCGAATCGGAAAATTTCGCTCCACCCTCGCCGTGGCCCTTCGCGGTGCCCTGCACTTCCGGAATGCCCTTCGCAATCATCGTCCGCGCTATAATCAGCTGCGGTTTCCCGCTCTTTGATTTTTTTGCGCGGTTAAACGCCTTCAGGAACGCCGCCATGTCCTGGCCGTCGACCGTCTGCACGTCCCACTCGATCGCCTTGAATCGCAGCGCCGTATTCTCGCTCTGCGTCTTCGTCGGCCATCGCGTCGAGCGTCACGTCGTTCGAATCGTAGATGAGAATCAGGTTGTCCAGCTTCTGGTGGCCCGCGAACGCGACCGCCTCCATTGCGACGCCCTCCTGCATGCAGCCGTCGCCCGCGAGGCAGACGACGTGGTAATCGAAAACGGTGTGCTCCGGTGTGTTGAAGCGCGCCTCGGCCATCTGGCCGGCGACCGCCATGCCGACCGCGTTGCCCACGCCCTGGCCCAAGGGGCCGGTCGTCGCCTCGACGCCCGGCGTCTCGTGGAACTCCGGATGGCCCGGCGTCAGGCTGTTCAGACTGCGGAATTTCTTGATCTCCTCGATCGGAAGTTCGTAGCCCGCGAGATGCAGCCACGCATAGAGGAACATGCTGCCGTGGCCGGCGGAGAGGACGAAGCGGTCGCGGTTCAGCCAGCGCGGGCGCGTCGGGATTGTATATCAGCGCGTGGCCGAAGAGGACGGCGCCGATCTCGGCGCAGCCGAGCGGAAGGCCGAGGTGCCCCGAGGAGCAGGCGTGGACGGCATCGATCGCGAGTCCGCGGGCTTGATTGGCGGCTTTGGCGAGCAGTGGCGTTTGCAGAGGTCATGCGAAAAAAATCCGGAAAATTCTAGTCACGCGGGAGGTGCGGGGAAAAGGTTAATGAACAAAAAAGGCGAGCCCGGACAGGCTCGCCTCGAAAGGTGCGATTGAAGTTAGCTCAACCCGCGATGGGGGCGGCTTCGGCGGGAGCCGCCGGAGCAGCGGGCGCTGCGGCCGCGGCCACGCGGTTCTCCTTCTCCTTGACCGCGACCGCGGCCTTGCCGGTGCGGCGGCGCAGGTAGTAGAGGCGGGCCTTCATCGGCTCGGACTCGCGCTCGATCTCGATCTTCTCGATGTTCGGGGAGTTGACCGGGAACACGCGCTCGACGCCTTCGCCGTAGCTGATGCGGCGGACCGTGAAGGTCTCATGGATGCCGTGACCCTTGCGCGCGATGACGATGCCCGAGAAGATCTGCACCCGCTCCTTGTCGCCCTCGCGGACCTTGGTGTGCACGCGCACGCCGTCGCCGACTTTGAATGGCGGAATATCTGTTTTCACCTGGGAGGAGGTGATTTCCTTGATGATCGGATTCATGGCTAAGAGTTATTAATGAGTTAAATCGGGACGGACTTGACGGGTCTTTTCCACCGGACTTCGCGGGCCGCCATTTTTCGATTTCGGCATGGTTGCCGGAGAGGAGGACCTCCGGCACGGACATGCCCCGAAATTCGGCGGGACGCGTGTATTGAGGGAAGTCGAGCAACTTGCCGCTGAAAGATTCGTGCGTCAATGACTTTTCCTCTCCCGAGACGCCGGGAATAAAACGGCTCAGCGCGTCGATCAACACCGCCGCCGCCAGCGTGCCGTTCGTGAGCACATAGTCCCCGATGCTGATCTCCTGATCGATCACCCGGTCGCGGATCCGCTGGTCGATCCCTTCGTAGTGCCCGCTGAGCAATATCAGGTGGCCTGCTCGGACAACTCGCGCGCGATCGCCGGAGAAAGGGGCGCGCCGTCGGGCGTGAGATATATCCGCCGGCAGCCGCGGCGTCTGCAACTGCCTCGATCGCCGCGAAAACCGGCTCCGGCTTCATCACCATCCCGGCGCCGCCGCCGAACGGCCGGTCGTCGGCGGTCCGATGCTTATCGAGTGTCCAGCGTCGCAGATCGTGCACCGCCACCGACAAGCGTCCGCTCGCGATCCCCTTGCCCAATATACTTTCGGCCAGGAAGCCGTCGAGCATCCGCGGAAACAGCGTGAGTATATCGATGCGCAGCGCCATGATCGCAGAATCCGGAAACAAAAAGATCGCCCGAGCCGCGAGGCTGGGCGATCTCAAAAAACAAATCGAACGGCTTAGCTCGCCGGCGCGGCGGCCGGTGCCGCAACCTGAGCCGTCGCGGCGCGACGCGCCTTCTTGATCATCGCATGCATCGTGTTGGTGGGCAGCGCACCTTTGCTCAGCCAGTAGTCAACGCGGTCCAGCTTCAAATTGATCGGGTTGCCCTTGGTCTTCGGTGTATAGGTACCGAGATTCTCCACGGCATCGCCATCGCGGCGCGAACGGGCTTCAGCCACCACGACGCGATAAAGCGGCTGGTGCACGGAACCTACTTTGGTAAGACGGATTTTGAGTGCCATGAACGGGTTTTTGCGGAGCTATTCTTGCTTGGAAAAGCTAAGGACAAGAGGGACCCACAATCGGCTTGTCAAGCCCCTACTCCCGGCGCACTCCTCAACGCTCTTATGCTCAAAGCCGGCATCGTCGGACTCCCCAACGTGGGCAAGTCCACCCTCTTTAACGCCCTCACCCGTTCCCGCAAGGCCGAGGCCGCCAACTACCCGTTCTGCACCATCGACCCCAACGTCGGGGTCGTCGTCGTGCCCGACGAACGCGCCTATATACTTCAGAAAATCGCGAAGACCAATGTCGTCGTCCCCGCCGCGATCGAGTTCGTCGACATCGCCGGCCTCGTCGCCGGAGCCAGCAAGGGCGAAGGTCTCGGCAACCAATTTCTTGCCACCATCCGCGAAGTCGACGCCATCGTCCAGGTCGTCCGCTGCTTCGAGGACCCGGATATTATACATACCATGGGCAGCGTCGATCCCGTCCGCGACATCGAGGTGATCACCACGGAGCTCGTCCTCGCTGACCTCGAGTCCGTGGAAAAACGCATCGATAAAACGCAAAAAAAAGCGAAGTCCGGCGACAAGGAAGCCATCGCCGAACTCGCCCTCCTCGAGAAACTCGTGCCCCACCTGAACTCCGGCAAAACCGCGAATACGATGCCCGCGACCGACGACGAAAAAGCGGCGATGAAACTTTTCCAACTACTCACCGCGAAACCCGTCCTCTTCGCCTGCAACGTTGCCGAGAACGACCTGGCCACCGCGGAATCAAATCCCTTCGTCCAAAAAGTCGCGGGCTACGTTCAGACCCACCACGACGCCGCTTACGTGCCGATCAGTGCGAAGATCGAGGCGGAACTCATCGATCTCCCACCCGACGAGGCCAAGGCATTCCTCAAGGATCTCGGCGTCGATGACTCCGGCGTGTCGTCACTGATCAAGGCCACCTACTCGCTGCTCGGCCTCATGACGTACTTCACCGCGGGCGAAAAAGAAGTCCGCGCTTGGACCATCAAGAAGGGCTGGAAGGCCCCGCAAGCCGCGGGCGTCATTCACACCGATTTCGAAAAGGGCTTTATCAAAGCGGAAATCGTTTCCTACCGCGACCTCACCACCCTCGGCAGCGTCGCCGCTGCCCGGGAAGCCGGGAAATACCGGCTCGAGGGAAAAGAGTATGTCTTCGCGGATGGCGACGTCGCCCTCTTCCGGTTCAACAACTAGTCCGAGCGCCGCAAGGGGAACGGCCGGCGATGGTCCGGCTGCCTGCCGCATATATCCCGGGATATATACCATATAGCGGCACGTCCCAGGTCGTTCGCGGGCGCGGGCGGGATCTCCCGGATGCGAACAGCCCAATGCTCGGGGCCGGGCCGTTTACGGTCTATACTGCCGGTATATATCGAGCCATCCGCGCCGTATCCGTTTCTTGGATACGTCGGCGGCCCCTTCGAACGCGGCAGCAACCGCGCCTGCCGCCGGTCGGAACGCCGGCCTACGTATAAATACCGGCGTTATTTTGCGGCATCCCCGGAGTCCGCCGCTTAGCGTCGCGGTTTGATAATGCCGCACCCATCGCTCGACCTCGCCCTGCCCGCGCGCACCCCCGCGCCGGCGCGACGCCACGCGGGCGGGTTTCTGCTGCTGCTCGCACTGCTCGCCGCCACGTTTGCCCGCGGCCAGGTTACTTTATATTGGGACGTCAACGGTGCCGTCCCGGGAACCGGCACCTCGCCGAGCGGCGTATGGTCCGCCGGCTCCGATGCCGATTGGTCCACGGACGCGACCGGGAGCGTCGCCACGAGCGCGTGGGTTTCAGGCGACAACGCCGTTTTCAGCGCCGGCACGAACGGCACCGGCAACTATACAGTCACCGTCGTCGGCAAACCGAGTGTCTCCAACCTCAGCATCGAAGAGGGCAACCCCACGTTCGCCGGCTCTGGCTCGCTGAACTTCGTGAGTCGCGCGCCGACGATCACCACCGCCACGGGCACGACCGCCACGTTCAACGTCCAACTCCTCAGCACGAGCGCCGGCCTCACGTTCAACGGCAGCGGCACGTCCGTCCTCGGAAATAATACAAATTCATATAGCGGCCCGACCGCGATCAACGGCGGCCTCGTGCAGTTCAGCACGGCCAATGCCCTGCCCGTGGCGACCGCCCTCACCATCGGCGCCGCCGGCACGCTCGACCTCGGCTACGGCAACTCAGCCATTATCGGTTCGCTCTCGGGCAGCGGCGCGCTTAATATACGCAACAACTCGTTCACCGTCGGGGACACGACGAACACCACGTTTTCCGGCGTCATCTCGGACGGCGGCGGCTACGGGACCATCGTTAAGCAGGGCTCGGGCACGCTCACGTTGAGCGGCGCCAACACCTTCAACGGCCCCGTCACCGTGCTCGCGGGCGCACTCAACGTCCAGAATTCCGCCGCGCTCGGCACGTCCGGCTACGGCAACTCCGTGGCCAGCGGCGCTGCGCTGCAGTTGCAAGGCGGCATCTCCGTCGTCGAGGGCAATATATCAATCGCCGGCAGCGGCCCCGATGGCACCGGCGCGCTCCGCAACATCAGCGGCGACAACTCCTTCTCGGGCGCCGTTCTCCTCGCCGGCAACGCTACCGTCGGCTCGAGCTCCGGCGGGTTCACGCTCAGCGGCGACGTCAACCTCGGAAAATCGCAAACGCTCACGACCACCGGCGCCGGCAATATATATCTCAACGGCTCGGTTTACGGCTCGCAAAGCGGCCTCTCCGCCCACGAGACCGGCAACCTCACCCTCGGCGGCAGCGCGAGCAATTCCTTTACCGGCACCCTGATGATATATGGTGGCGCCAACGTGCAGCTCAACAAGAGCGGCGGCGCGGATGCCACCGGCGGCGGCCCGATCGTCATCGGCGAGGGCGGAGGCGCCACCACCACCGCGAAGCTCACCCTCCTCGGGTCCGACCAGATCCCAGACTATACATCTCTGGTCACGATCAACTCGAACGGACGCCTCAACCTCAATAACCAGCACGAGGCGTTCAACACGATTGCCGGCACAGGCGTCATCGATCTCGCCACTTCGGGCTACCTGAAGCTCGGCGGCAGTTCTGGCACCTCCGTCTTCGGCGGCTCGGTCACCGGCGCCGGCACGCTCGAGAAGGCCGGCTCGGGCTCACTCACGTTCACGAGCGGCATCAACTTCACCGGCACTCTCCTGCTCAGCGGCGGCACGCTCGCCCTGAATGGCATCAACTCGGTCGGCACACTTCATATTACGGGAAACTCCATCCTCGATTTCGGAAACTCCACTGCGACGACCCTGAACGCCACCAACTTCATCATCGACGCCGGCGTCCAGCTCACGATTACCAACTGGGCCTCGTCGACGGATTATTTCTACGCACAGAACTGGAACGGCGCAGTATATAACACGAGCGGCACCACGCCAGAGAACCAGGTGACGTTCACCGGCTTCAGCAGTAACGCGACGCTCTGGTCCAGCTACGACAACCAGGTCCGCCCGAACGTCCCCGAGCCCGGCACCTACGGCGCCTGCCTGACCGCCTGCGCGCTTCTGGCGCTGGGCTGGCGTCAGCGCTCACGCCGCCCTTCGGCGTCGCCCGCGGTGCCCGCCGGCCGCTGAGCGTCAGCGCACCCAGCGCGGGCACCGACGGCGCCGCACGCGGACTGCGCCGGACCATCTATCTATATATAGGTATATATTAATATCCGGTCCCCCGCCTGTATTCGAATTCCGCATCCACGCTCGCGTCCGGGCTGATCCGCTCACGCCGTCTGCCCGCCTGCGGCGCGAACATCGCGTTTTCTTGCCAGGCACACCTCGATCGCCCGCCGCACCGCCTCGACCTCCTGCTCCAGGGAAAGGGCCGGCTGCCCGGCGACGCCCTGCTCGAGTATATAGGGCAGATGGATGAACCCGCCGCGAGTCGCAGGCGTCGTTCGAAGCGCGTGCATCAGCCCGTAGAAAACATGGTTGCAGACGAACGTTCCCGCCGTCTGTGACACCGCCGCCGGGATCTGTATATCCTGGAGCGCAGCGACGATCGCCTTCACCGGCAACGTCGACCAATACGCCGCCGGCCCGCCGCGCACCACCGGCCGATCGATCGGCGACTGGCCCGCGTTGTCGGGAATCCGCGCGTCGTCGACATTGATCGCCACCCGCTCCGGCGTGATCGCGGCGCGTCCGCCCGCGAGTCCCAGCCCGATCACGAGCCCCGGCCGGTGCACGCGCAACGCCCGCTCCAGCTCGCGCCGCGAACGACCGAATATACAGGGCAGAACGACGCCCCGTACCACGTGCCCCGCCACCTCGGCACCCTCGAGCGCCTGGGCAACCTCCTGCGACGGATTACGCGCGTCACCCGCGAACGGCTCGAAGCCCGTCACCAGGACGGGCGGCAGGGCGGGTGGACGGAGGGTCGGTTTCATACAGTTCTAAATTTGGCCAAGTATAATATAACTCATATATCGGATGACGTAGCGGGATATATGAAAGAACGCTAGAAGCGATAGACCGTGGCCCAGAGGAGGAGCACGTTTGCGATGAAGATCACGGCAGCGAGCGGCGCCTGCGCCTTGATCACCGCGTGCCGGTCAGGCAGCTCGAGCAACAGCGCCGGCACGAGGTTGAAATTCGCGGCCATGGGCGTCACGAGCGTGCCGCAATAGCCGCAGAGCATTCCGATGGCGCCGAGGATCGCCGGATTGCCTCCATGCATCTTCACCACGAACGGCAGACCAATCCCCCCGGTAATCACCGCGAAAGCCGCGAAGGCGTTTCCCAGGCACATCGTGAAAACCGCCATCCCGACACAATAGGCGAACACCGCGACGAACGGCGTGGGCGATGGCAACGCGCGCTCGACGAGTTGCGCGATGACGACGCCGACGCCCGATGCAGCGAAAATTCCGCCGAGCGCCGCGAGCAACTGAGGGAGGACCAGCGCCCAGCCGACGCTATCGAGCAGCCGTCCGCCCTCATGCACCGGCTCCCGAGCGCTCGCTCCCGTTAACCAATTGGTTAACGGGAGAGCGAGCAAGGTGCCTACGCATAACGCCACGAGCGCGGTCTGTTTGTCATCAATGAGCCGCCACCCGTCGCCGTGAAACAGTCCAAAAAATTTCGGCCCGAGCACCGCCACTGCTGGGATCAGCAGAGCCGGCCAGAATATACGAGATCCCATGGGCTTTCCCGCCGCCCGCGCAACCGGCGGCATTTCGCCCGTCGCTGCCGCCGCGACCGCTGCCTCGGTCCCACGCGACACGCGCCCGCTCGCCGCGAGCCCGACGAGTCCGATGACGATATAGCCGACCACGCCCGGTGGGACCACGCGGCCCAATATAAAGAGCGCGCCGAGCAACGCCCAGAAAAGCGCCGCGATCCACCGCGGCCCCGGCCTCGCCACCAACCGCACCGCCGCGGACACGAGCATCGCGCCCGCCACCCAATAGAAATGCTCGAGCGTGAGAAATGTCACGGGTGGTTGTGCCCGGCACCCGGCTCATTTGATATAGCGTCGCGCCGACCGGCCGCGTCGCGCGATTCGCGCGCCAGCGAACGGTCAAGCACGATACTCCGCCAGACCAGCGCGAGAAACGCGATGATGGCCGTCGGTATGCCCCACAGCGCGATGGACCAGACGCTCACAGCGATGCCTTCCGCCTCGAAAAATCCTTTCATGAGAAGAACGCCACCGACCGCCACGAATATATCCTCGCCAAAAAAGTTTCCTATATTCTCTCCCGCCGCCGCCAGCGCGCGGATGCGCTGCAGCGCCGCCCCCGAGACCTGCGGATGCCGCGAGCGCGCCGCGCCCTCGGCCATCGGCGCAACCAGCGGGCGAACGGCGGCCGCATGACCTCCTATATTAACTCCCACGCTGATCAGCGACTGACGGATCAATGTATAGAGCAGGATGACGCGACCCGCCGTCGCCGCGCGATTCCGCCGCAACAACGCCTCCGCCGCCGCGCGCAAACCGTGACGCTCGAGCACGCCAATCACCGGCAGCATCATGATGACCGGCAACGTCAGGTACCGGTTCTCCACGAAATATTTTCCCAGCAACGCCACCGTGTCGGACCACGAGAGTCCAGCAGCGAGACTGGTGGCCAAACCCGCACCGAGCACCACGAGCAATGTATTCCACCGCAGCGAAAACCCGAGCACGATCACCACGATGCCGACCAGCTTGATCATTGTATATAGGATCCCGGTATATATGGCCTTACCGCGATGCCCGCGGTCGCGAGCGCCGCGCGCAGCTTTCGCGAAAATCCCACCGCCTGCGGCTGGTCGCCGTGCACACAAATCGTGTCCGCCACGACCGGAATCCGCGTTCCGTCGATCGATTGCACCGTGCCCTGCAGGAGCATTTCTCGCACCTGAGCCACCGCTATATCCTCATCCTCGATCATCGCCCCGGGTTCAGTCCGCGGCGTAAGCGACCCATCCGCCTGATAGCTCCGATCCGCGAACACCTCGCTCGCTACCCGCAGCCCCGCCGCGCGGCCCGCATCGAGCAACGCGCCCCCTGCCCCACCATAGAGCACGAGCGCGCGATCGACGTCCGCCACCGCCGCCGCGATCGCGTCCGCCAGCGCACGGTCCCGCCCCGCCTGATTATATAGCGCGCCGTGCGGCTTCACGTGCCGCACCCGACCGCACGCCTGCAACGCGAGGATCTGGCTCCGCACCAGCTCGCGCACCGTCTCCGTATCCAAATTTTGAATACGCCGCCCAAAATGCGCACGGTCCGGATAGCCGGGATGAGCGCCGAGGGAAATGCCGAGTTCGCCCGCCCGCGCAGCGAGTCGCTCCATGGTTGCTTGGTCGCCCGCGTGTGCGCCGCACGCCACGTTGATCGAGGTCACCAGCGGGAGCAGTTCGTCATCGTGCCCCGCTCCTTCACCCAGGTCGCAGTTTATATCCACCACCGCCGTCGCGTTCATCGGAATTTCAGCCGCAGTCCCTCCTCGAGCAACGCGAGACTCCGCTCGCGCTCGAGCAGGTGCCGTTGCGCTTCCGCCAGCGTCGTCGGCGCAAACCGCACGCGATCCCCGCCCCGCAGTTGCGCCGCCAACGATATATCCACCGTGCAGACATGCGCGACCTGCGGATACCCACCGATCGTCTGCGCGTCCGCCAGCAGCACGATCGGCTGGCCGTCGCTCGGCACCTGCACCGTACCGGGCGCCACCGGCGCCGACGCGAGCTCCGTCGCGACGTTCCGCTCGAGCGCCGCTCCCTCGAGGCGGATGCCCATGCGATCGGATTGTGCGCCGACTATATACTCACGGTCCTCGAGCCCGGCGCGAAACTCCGCCGCCTGCGCGCCCGGGATGACCCTGAGCATCGGGCTCGACGAATAACGAGGTAATATACGGTCATCGATGCGCCAGTGCGCCAGAAGTTTTCGCGTGGTCGGGATAGTCTTGATCACATCCCCCGGCCGCAGCGCCCGGCCCATATATCCTCCGGCCCCCGCGCGTATATACGTGCTGCGGCTGCCGAGAACTTCCGGCACATCGAATCCGCCCGCGACCGCGAGATACCCCCGACAGCCTTTCTGCGCCGGCCCAAACTTAAGTTTCGTGCCCGCCCGGACAACCTGCGGCCGCCAGCCGGGCAGGCCCGGAAATTCGGCGCCGGCGACTGCGATGATCCCGTCCGCGGAAAATTCCAACTCCGGCCCGGTCAATGTGAACTCGAGCGCCGCCGCCCCGGGCACATTCCCCACGAGGAGATTCGCCACGCGCAATGCGAGCGAATCCACCGCGCCGCCGAGCGGCACACCGACTGCCCGAAACCCACTGCGTCCCAAATCCTGGACGCTCGTCAGCGTCCCCGCGCGATGCACCTTTATTTCCATGCGGCGAATTCGGCTGCCGTGATCCGACGAAATTGCACGCGATCCCCCACCCGCAACCGCGACCCCGGAGTCGTCGAAAAATCGAACAGCGACATCGGCGTGCGCCCGATCAGGTTCCACCCGCCCGGGCTCGCGAGAGGATATATACCCGTCTGTTCGCCACCAATGCCGACCGAACCCGCAGGCACACTCGTCCGCGGCGTCGCGCGGCGCGGCATCGCCAGCTTCGCCGGGAGGCCGGTCAAATACGGGAAACCCGGCGCGAAGCCGAGGGCCGCCACTATATACTTCGACGCGCAATAGAGTTTCAACGCCTTCGCCGGCGACAGGCCCGTATGCGCCGCCCAAGCCTCGAGATCCGGCCCGAGCCCAACGTCGAAACATACCGGGATCCGCACCACCCGCGGCCGCGCCGGACGCGTTGAACGCGTGGGCCGGACCTTCGCCGCCTGCCGCAGCGCGCGTCCCACGTTGTCGTGAGGCAGGTTTCCCTCGGATGCAAAACGCACTATATCATAAAACACCGCCACCCTGCTATATACTGTCACTATATCCTCGATGCCCGTCAGCGCTTTCGCGGCCAGCCGCGCGGAAAAATGCTGCGCGCGCTTGGAACCGGACTTCCCCTCGCCGAAATCGACCACGACCGCGCGATCGCCCAGGGGGTGGAACTTCATGCGGCAAGTTTGCGCCGCCGACTGCAAAGGAGGAGCAAAATCTCGGGCGGCTCCGGCTCCCGCGATACACCGAAGCCGCGGAATTTCATCCACGTACACTGGGCGGAAGCCTCGATTTCCCTAATTGGCCCTCCGTCGCGCGCTCATATCGACGCAGAATGATTTGATGTTTTGCCCTAAAACCGCGAATACGTCGTCCTCATGCAAGTCCGCCGGATGCTCCTTCCGAACCTGCTCGCAGTCCTGGCGCTCGCCGGATGCAGCCGGCCGGAGGTGGTTTCGTATCGCGTGCCGAAGGAAATCGAACCGGAGATTCCCACCGCTCCGGCCAACGCTCCCGCCTCGACGAATGCGCCCGTCGCACCGTCTGACTCAATGGCGAATTCCACCGTGCCCGTGGCCACTGGCCCGCAGCTCACGTGGACGGCCCCAGCCTCATGGACGCTCGCGCCCGCGGCACCGATGCGAAAAGCCACATATAAAATCGCCGGCCCCGGCGGCGCCGCCGAGCTCTCAATCACCGCCTTTCCCAACAGCACCGGCGGCGAGTTCGCGAACCTGAATCGCTGGCGCGGCCAGTTGCATTTGCCGGCATTTTCGGAAACGGAAATGAACTCCGCCGTCGTGCGCACGAGCACGCACGGTCTCGATTTTGCCG
The DNA here is from genome assembly GCA_963800005.1 of uncultured Verrucomicrobiae bacterium. GTDB lineage: Bacteria > Verrucomicrobiota > Verrucomicrobiia > Opitutales > Opitutaceae > CAWCZH01. The sequence goes on along the minus strand of CAWCZH010000005.1, from coordinate 313,922 downwards.
TGGTTGATTTTGTGGGCGACGCCGCCGCGGGCGCGGCCCCGCAACGCCTGCTGGGCGCGATCGTGCCGTATGCGGGCAGCACGTGGTTTTTCAAGCTCACCGGTCCTGACGCCCTCGTCGCCGGCGAGCGGACGCGTTTCCAGGAATTTCTCGCGAGCGTGCAGCCTGGCCCCTCGGCACCATGAACGACACCGTCCGCGAATTCCGCGACTTCTTCGTGTCGCTCAAACTCACGATCGCGCTGCTCGTGCTCTCGATGGTGCTGATCTTCGCCGCCACCCTCGACCAGGTGAACCTCGGCGTCTGGGCCGTGCAGGAGAAATATTTCCGGTCGCTGTTCGTCCTCGCGCACTTCGGCGACATTCCCGTGCCGGTTTTCCCCGGCGGATATCTCGTCGGCGGACTACTCCTGATCAACCTCCTCGCTGCACATATATATCGCTTCAAGCTCTCGTGGCGAAAACTCGGCATCCTCATCACGCACGCCGGCCTCATCCTCCTGCTGCTCGGCGAACTGTTCTCCGGGCTCATGCAAAAGGAATATGAAATGCGGATCGATCAGGGCGAAACGAAGAATTATTCGGAGAGCTATCGCGACACCGAGCTCGCCATCGTCGATACGACCAATCCGAAGTTCGACGAGGTCGTAGCAGTTCCCGACGATCTCCTGGCTAAGGGCACGCCGATCCAGTCCGCGCGCCTGCCGTTTCGCGTCGTGCCGCGCGCCTATTACCCAAACGCGTCGCGGCCACAGATGCGCACCGATGTGCCGAACGCGCCGCCGTCGCTGGCCACCACCGGCCTCGGTCCGTCGATGGTCGCGTTCCCCGCGCCCATTTCATATAAGCAGGACGATCGCAATTTTCCCCTCGCCTATATAGAGCTCGTCGCCCCCGAGGGATCACTCGGCACCTGGCTGGTTTCCACCTGGCTGATCGGCTCACAACATTTCGACTACGGCGGCCACTCCTGGCGTATCGCCCTGCGCCCGGTGCGGCGCTATTTTCCATTTTCTCTCACGCTGCTGAAGTTCTCCAACGATATATATCCGGGCACCAATATACCGAAGAACTACTCGAGCCGGGTGCGCCTCACCACCCCCGACGCCCATGAGGACCGAGAGGTGCTCATCTATATGAACAACCCGCTGCGCTACGCGGGCCTCACGTTTTATCAGGCGAGCTTTGATAATGACAATAAAACGACCATCCTTCAGGTCGTGCGGAACCCCAGCTGGCTCATCCCCTATATATCGTGCAGCATGATTGCCGGCGGCCTCGTCGTGCAATTCCTGCTCCACCTCGTCGGCTTCATGGGGCGCCGCCGGCGCACCGTCCCGACCGCCAACGGGTCGCCCGCCCTGCACCCGTCCTCCTCGTGAAACGCTTCTTCCCCTGGATCATCCTGGTCCTCGCGCTCGGCTCCATCATCGGCGCCCTGCTCCCCGCGAAAAATCCCGGGGCATTCGATCTCGTGGGGTTCAGCCAGTTGCCCGTGCTCTCCGGCGGACGCATCAAGCCGATGGACACCCTCGCTCGCAGCTCGCTGCTGGAACTGCAGGCCCGGCAAACGATATATCTGCCCGACGGCAGCGAGCTCACGCCGAACGAGTGGCTGATGGATGTATTCTTCCGCGCGGAGGTGGCCGATACCTATCCGACGTTTGTCATCGATAACCTCGAGCTCCTTTCGTTGCTCGGCCGCGAACCGGATTCCCTCAAAATTCCGCTGAAAACCGGAACGCAGCGCATCCTCGCGATGGTCGGTTTTCTGCCGACCACCCAGCGGCGTTTCCCGTTCACCGAGATCGAGCCGCACCTCGCCGAAATTGATCGCCAAGCAACGCTGGCCACGGCGGTGGACGCGCAGGTCCGCACGCCGTTTCAACGCTCGGTCGTCGATCTGCGGAATAAAATCCTGCTATATCATGGGCTCAAACATACCGTGGGCCCGTCCGACGACGGCGATTTTCTCGGTGAGTTGCTCAACTTTCAGAAAGTCGTCGGGAGTGGAGTCGCCGCGATCCGCGCGAAGGAAGCGAACGCGCCACACGACGAGGCTGCGGCCAAGATGATGCTCGAGCTCGGGCAGCGTTATCTGTTCATGGCGGACGCGTCCAATATACTCGCGATCCCGCCACCCGCACCGATGCCAGTCGGGACCGGCTGGAAGAATATAGGCCAGTCACTACTCGAAACTTTTCAGACGGGTCAGGTGAACGTGGCCGCGCTCTCGTACGCCGGCTTCGGTCATGCGTGGCGCAATCACCAGCCGGAACAGTTCAACGGGCTCGTGACGCGTTTCCGTGCGGCGCTCGAAAAGAATTTCAGCGCAGAGCTCGCGAAGTGCCGGGCGGAGCAGCGGTTCAATCACGCTGACCTCTTCTATAATAGCATGATGCTGTTCGCCTACGCGTTCGTGCTCGCGATCGTCTCCTGGCTGAAATGGCCGGAAGCACTCGGCCGCGCGGCGTTCTGGCTGATCCTGCTCGCCTGGGCCATTACTACTTCCGGCATCATCGCGCGCATGTGGCTCGAGGGCCGCCCGCCGGTCACAAATCTATACTCGTCGGCGCTGTTCATCGGCTGGGGTGCGACGACGCTCTGTATATTTCTCGAGCTGCTATATAAAAACGCAATCGGTAGCGTGGCCGCCGGCGTCATCGGCTTCGGCACGCTTTTCATTGCGCATCACCTCGCGCTCTCCGGCGACACGCTCGAAATGATGCGGGCGGTCCTCGACTCGAATTTCTGGCTGGCCACGCACGTGGTTGTCGTGGTGCTCGGCTACGCCTCGACCTTTCTCGCGGGTTTTCTCGCTCTCATCTATATATTCCGCGGGCTGTTCACGCGCACGCTCGACAAGGCCACCGCCGACGCTCTCGGGCGTATGGTTTACGGGATCGTTTGTTTCGCGACGCTCTTCAGCTTCGTGGGCACGATCCTCGGCGGCATATGGGCCGACCAATCCTGGGGCCGCTTCTGGGGCTGGGATCCCAAGGAGAACGGCGCCGTGCTCATCGTTATATGGAACGCGATCATCCTGCACGCGCGGTGGGGCGGCCTGGTCCGGCAGCGCGGTTTGATGTGCCTCGCCGTTTTCGGTAATATAGTCACCAGCTGGAGCTGGTTTGGAACGAATATGTTGGGCGTCGGCCTTCATAGCTACGGGTTCACCGAGGCGGCGTTCTGGTCTCTTTCGACGTTCGTGGCCACGCAGCTGGTGATCATTGGCCTGGCAAATATCCCGCTCGAGAAATGGCGCAGCTTCCGCCCGAACCCGAGCACGCCCGCCCCGCGAGCCCGCCAGTCAGTCGACGTCGCCTGACCTAGGGCGCGTCGACGCTGCCCCAGGGTCTCTGATTTGCCATATCTTACTATATAGCGGCTCGCCAGCTATATACTTTCTCATCGCCCGGCGAACAGACCGTGCGCCGATGACCGCGATCACGGCAAGTATATAGGCTCGAACTCGATGCCTGCCTTTTCTGCGGTGCCATCTGCCTGAGGTCTGATGCAATCCGTCGTAAAAAAACCGCCCGTCCAACGCCCACGCCCGCACCTTACCTTAGCGCGTCCCGAGCAATTCTTCCGCGTGTGCCAGCGCGCTCTTCGCGTTGCGGTCCCCGAGCATGCGCGCCAGCTCGGTCACGCGCGTCTTGCGACTCTCGTGAATCGGACTGATCCGCACTGTGGCCCGCGCGCTGGATTGATCCTTCGTCACCACGACGTGTGCCGTCGCCTGCGCCGCCACTTGCGGCAAATGCGTGACGCAGAGCACCTGGTGCTTTTTCGCAATCGCGGCCATTTTCTCACCGACGACCTGCCCGATTTCACCGCCGACGTTCGCATCGACCTCGTCGAACACGAGCAGCGGCACTCCATCAAGATCCGCGAGCACGGCCTTCAGGGCGAGCATCACGCGCGCGAGTTCGCCGCTCGACGCGATCCGGCTGAGTTTCATCGGCTCTTCGCCGACATTTGGTGAAAAGAGAAATTCGCAATGCGAGTCGCCCCGCGGGCCGGGCTCGTTCAGCTGGATCACGCGCACGACGAACTCGGATTTTTTGAAACCGAGTTCGCCAATGCTCCGCGCCGCGATTTTCGAAAGAGCCTTCGCCGCCTTTTCGCGCTCGGTATATAGCGTCCGTCCCGCCACGCGCACGGCCTTCAGCGCGTCGCCGATCCGATGTTCGATTTTCAACATCGCACCCTCCAGATCGCCCTGCGCGTCGAGACGCTGACGCAGCGCTTCCCGCGCCGCCGCGACGGTCGCCACGTCACCTCCGTGCTTCCGTTTCGCGTCCAGCCACGTGTTTATTCGCGCGGTCAACGCCTCTGCCTGTTCCGGCTCAAATTGCACCTGCTGCCCGAGCGCGGAAAATTCGGTTCCCAAATCCGCGAGCTCGACCGCTGCCTGCGACAGCCGATCCGCCAGCGGCCGGCTCGCCGCGTCAATGTCGGCCAAATGCCGCGCCTCTCGCACGAGTCCAGCCAAACGCGCCTCGACACCATCCTCGCCGGAAATGCCAGTCGCCAGGGTGGCCGCGAGCTCCGCGAGCTCCTGCCCACCACTCATGCGCTGGAAATCACGCTCGAGTTGCTCGATCGCCTCGGACGTCAACTCGAGCGCATCGAGCTCTGTCAGCTGGTTCGTCAGAAACTCGAGCTGCGCCGGTGACAGCTGGGTTTCGCGCGCCAGCTGCTCGCGTTCGTCATGCAACTGCCGCCACGCGCTATATGCTTCTTGATATTTCCCCAGCACCGCCGCATCGCGTGCATATAGGTCGAGCAGCTCCAGTTGCGTGTTCTCGTTCAGCAGTCGGCGCGGCTCACTCGGCCCGTGAAAATCGATCCAGTGTCCGCCGAGCTCGTGCAGCGCCGCCAATGTAGCAAGGCGACCGTTGACCGTGATCCGCGGCGGCTTGGTTTGTGAGAGAGAGCGCCGCAGCAGCAGCACGCCCTCCTCGCATTTCGGCAACTCTAGCCGTGCCAGCACCTCGTCGATCGCCGCAGGCTCTGCAAAAAAAAGCGACGCCTCGATCTCGCAGGTCTCGGCGCCCTGTCGGATGATCGTCTTTTCGGCGCGTTCCCCCGCGAGGAGGCTGAGTGCGCCGAGCAGGATGCTTTTACCTGCGCCGGTTTCGCCGGTGACCGCCGTGAAGCCCGGTTCGAATTCCAGCGCGACTTCATCGAGAAGGGCGAGATTGCGAATGCGGAGCGATTGCAGCATGCGCGATAAGGGCACGAAAATCCGCCGGCTTTCAAGCGAGTTGGCACGAGATCGACGCGTTCGGCCAACGGTCGTCCGCGCGCGGCCGATCCATCCGTCCGAAGTATCCCTTTCAGCCGAATCGAGTGGCACCAGCGTCTCGCCCCCTCCAGCCGCGCACCCGGCCGAAACGATGCCGGCGGCCGGCGTTCGCCAGCGGTCGGTCGAAGTCGGGCTCGCGCCCGGATCCCGTCATGCGGACCGATACGGCTATATAAACGCCGATACTCGATAGCCAATCGTCACAGGTTTCATTATTTGACTTTTGTTACCATCGACGTGTGTTCTTCGGTCGCTATGACAAAAACCAATCGCACCGCTGGCTTGGGCGGAACGTTCACTTTCCCAAATAGCTCCCTCGCCGTGCGCCGCATCGGCTATGGTGCCATGCAACTCGCGGGCCCGGGCGTCTGGGGGCCGCCGAAGGATGAAGCTCAGGCCATCGCCGTTCTCCGCGCCGCGGTCGATGCGGGCGTGAATCATATAGACACCAGCGATTACTACGGGCCGTACGTGACCAACGGGCTCATTCGCCGCGCGCTCCATCCCTATCCCGCGAACCTCGTAATCGTCACCAAGGTCGGCGCTCGCCGCCCGCCCGACCGCTCCTGGCAGCCCGCAATCTCGCCCGCAGAACTCGTCTCGGCCGTTCACGACAATCTGCGCAATCTGGGTTTGGACGTCCTTGATATAGTGAACTACCGCGTGATGGGCTCCGGTCACGGAACCCAAGAGGGCTCGGTCGCGGAACAGATTTCCGCCCTCGCTGAACTGCAACGCTCGGGCCTGATTCGGCACGTCGGCTTGAGCAACGGCACGCCCACACAAGTGGCCGAAGCGCTGTCCATCACCCAACTCGCCTGTATCCAGAACTATTATAATCTGGCGCGGCGCGAGGACGACGCACTCGTGGATGACCTGGCGGGCCGCGGTGTTGCTTACGTGCCCTTCTTCCCTCTCGGTGGATTTACCCCACTGCAATCGTCGACCCTTTCGTCCGTCGCGGAGAAAATGGGGGTCCAGCCCATGCAGATCGCGCTCGCGTGGCTGTTGGAGCGGTCGCCTAATCTATTGCTCATCCCGGGCACGTCATCACTCGCCCACTTGCGTGAAAATCTCGCCGCCGACCAGATCGTACTCTCGCCGGAAATTCTAACCGAACTGAATAGTATATATGTGCCGGGCGCGACGCACTGATCGCCTCGCTCGCCCGATGACGAGCGACCGGAGCCTTCTATACAGGACTATATAATGCGCGCTGCCATCCCACCCGGCGCCCGGCCCCATGCGCGGCCGCCCCTGACGCGCGAACTCATCCTCGCCACGGCCGAGGATGTCATTCGCCGCTACGGACCCGCGAAAGCCAACGTGGTCGACGTCGCTCGAGCGCTCGGCGTCAGCCACACGGCGGTATATAAACATGTCGCCAGCAAAGAGGAGTTGAGAACGTTGGTGGTGGCGCGTTGGATCGACGCGAAGATGCCGCCGCTGCGCGCGATTGCCGCGGGTCGCGAGCCGGCGCCGTTGAGGTTGCGTCAGTTTTTCGACCATCTGATCGCGACGAAACGGAGCCGGGCGCGGCGGGATCCCGAGTTGTTCGTCGCGTATCGCGCGCTGGCAGCCGACGCGCAGTCTGCGGTGGTCGCTCACACCGAGGAACTCGTTCGGCTGACCGCCGGTATGATTCGTGACGGCGTCGCTGCCGGTACCTTCAAGAAAGTGGACCCGATCGACGCCGGGCGCTCGGTGTTATTCGCGACTTCGCGCTTTCACCACCCGGCACACGCGGCCGAATGGACGGACCCGTCGATTGAGACCGCGTTCAATAACGTCTGGCAACTCCTGATGTCCGCCCTGCAACCAACGCGAAACGCCGTCACCCGCCCAACCGCCCGCCGCCGGCGGTGAACGTTATATAGTTGGCCGCAGGCTCTATTGCAAATTTACGCGACTATATAGTGTGGCCATCTGCAAGCGCATGATGGTATATAGTCTGACGCGACCCTTGGCAGGCGAGTCTGACTCTATCGCAGCCGAATAACCGCAGCGTTCCGATCGCCGACTGAAGCGGTCAACGTTGACTGTGCGATCGCGGGGGCGGTCGTTTGTTGCCACAGTTCCGTCGCATCTTGAAATGGCTTGGGTAGCGATATCTTCACCGTGCGGGAAGTTCGCGTGGGATTAACGATCCACAAGTAGGTGCCTCCCGCGCCCTCGTGCAGTCGAGCGATCACCTCGCGATCACTGCACGTGAGAAGCGGATGCAATCCCGCCCACGAGACCAGGCTCGCAAAGAAGTCGCGCGTGGTCGCGTTATGATTTCTAAAATAGGCCGCCCCGGGAAAGGTGCCAATCAGCAGCGTCCTCCCTTTACCAAAGCTATTTTCAACGGCCGCAATCTGACCGTTGGCAAATCTTCCGGCGTCGGTGCCTCCGGCGAGTTTATATTCCTGCAGGAAAAATTGACCGCCGATGGACTGGCCATGCACGTTGAGAGTCAATTTCGCGAGGAGATCGGGAGTGAACTGGACATAGGTTTCCTCGGCTCCAAACACTTCGCGCAAACCCAGGTTGGGTTGAACGATTCCGACCGTGCCGCGGTCCCCGAAATAGGCCGGGCATCCCTCGCTGATCAGGATGCCGCCCTGCTCCACATAGGCGCGCAACTTGTCGGCCGTGGCCCGGGTGAGCATTTCCGGGTAGGCGAGATATATCATCGGGTACTCCGCGAGATCATCGACGCTCACAAAGTCCGCCTGTATATTGGAATCGAAAAACGCCTGATAGGCTCCCTGGACGGATTGTATATAAGGATTCCCAGCGCCTTCGCCGCCGGCATTCCGCCCGGCGGCGCCGGTGCCTTGAATCGAGGCAAAATCCAGGGCCTCCTGTATGACCGCGATTCCCATGTCACCGCGCACGGGCCGCGACTTCCATATATCCGCATGCTCGTTCGCCCACCGGGCCAGCGTCCCCGCCATTTCCGCGCGTGGCGTCACGGATCCATCCATGCCCATCGGCCCAAACGCGCCGAACAGCGGCCCGTCCAGCAACGGGCGCCAGCGTGTGAACAAAATGCCCTTCGCTCCGGCAGTCATGTCGATCAGGCTCCAGACCCGGACGTCTTTCTCATCCGAGCTGCGGCCGTCTTCGAGTGGGCGGTTGAGGACCTGCGGTTGCATCCACAATGGCCCGCCGGTGGCCTCGGCGTGCCAGAAGGGCCGGCCGCGAGAGCCGGCCCGAACGAGATCGACGGCGTGGAATTGCTGCCAGGGTTCATTCGTGTGCCGCGATGCGACCCAGGTATAGCCGTAGGTCTCGACGAGCGGCGGAATTTTCCATTCCAGATCGGTGATCTGCGCGGTGCCGTGCGCGGTGATTTTTTTATTCTTATCCAAGTGACGAATGAGTTCGATGCGCCAACGCAGCAGTCGCATGGCGTCGTCGCGGCGAAACGCGAGCCAGTCGAGGCTTTCGGGGTAGCCGACGTTGTTGCGTGGTGGGTGCACGTGTTCCCAGGCGCCGAGGCTGTAGCGATGCCATGCGGTCGAGAGTGCTTCGATGGTCCCGTATTTCACCTTCAACCATTCGCGGAATTTCTTCTGGGTCGCCTCGCAAAAACATTCCTGCACGCCACTCTCGTTCCATAGATCGTAGCCCATGACCGCGGGGTTGTCGCGGTAGTGCTCGGTCAGCGCGGTGAGAAATTTTCCTGCTTGTGCGAGGACGTCGTCGTTGTCGAGGCAAAGTGCGGCGCTGCCGGTGGCGCTGCCGGTGGCCGAGCTGGGGTAACTTTCCGCGCCGTCGGCCGCGACGATGCGCGCGTGTGGATATACATCCCACATCCATTCGGGGGCGGTGGTGACGAGTTCGGCGATGATGACTTTGATATGATTTTGTCCCTCGAGCTCGACCATGCGATCGTAGTCGCGCCAATCATATTGGCCGGGGGCGTTTTCGATTGAGCCCCACATGAACCAGTGGCGAAACAGATTCATGCCGAGGCTGGCGGCAGTGGCATGGTCCCGGGCCCAGTCCGTGGCTGGGGGATTGGATTTTCGAAAGTATACAGCGCCGAACGGGTAGACGGGGTCGGCCCAGGCGGTGACTGCAGGTTGGGAGTGGCTCGGCGAAAGAGCCGGTGGGCCGGCGCTGTGCAGAGAAGTCGTCCCAGTGACGAGAATGCCCGCCGCGCAAATCATCTTTAATATATCGTGCGAGAAGTAGTTTCTGCCGAGGGGTAAAAGCATTCCCGCCTAATAACCGCCGAAGGGCGAGGTGCAAGCACGCCGCCAAGGAGCTGCAAAAAGGAATACTATAGCGGCTTCCTCTCGGCGAGCTTCCTGAGCTGGAGCCACTTCCAAGGCTCGGGAAATGATCTTCTCCGTCGCCCACGTAAAAAAGCGACGGAATCCCCGCCAGCAGCCCCGCGTAATACGCAACTTTTCCCTTTCATCAAGGGGCGGATTATACTGCCCGCGGTCAGCCGATCAGCCTGCCGCTTGGCTCACCGTCTCCGCGCGCCATTCCCAGACGACGTGGACTAACATATAATAAACGACATAATCCCATTTACGGCGTTTCACGTTTGTTTCATCGTCTTCTCCGCGCATCTCATATGAGATCTCGGTATATAGCACTTGTTATCGCCAACCTGCTCCTGCTCGTAGGCAATCTTTATCTACTTCGCTCGTCATTCGCTGACGGGAGCATACCCACGATCTCTTCTGTCGGGCGCAACGGCTCCGCGAGAGCGGATCCTGATCGCGCCGTATTCAAAGAACTGGCGGACGCCGTGGAGTCCCATCAGCGAAACGTACTGGAGCTAATCCGTTCTCGGGGAGAGGAAGAAATGAGAAAAGCGCTCGCCGAAAACGATTTCTATAAAAAGGTTTACGCCCAGCAGCTGGATAGCGTCGACGTGGATTACCGGCGCTTTTTTAGAATGGTCCATCTTCGTGAGGATGAACTGAGTGAGCTCCGACACCTACTTGCCTATCGCCATCTCGAGTCGGTTGTTTCCATCGATAAGGACGAGGCCGCCAAATACAAGGAAGTCATTACCATTCCGGCGTCATTCCCGATCAGCCTCTATAAAGAAAGTGACCTGCTCCAACTTTTGGGTCCCCCGCAATATGACGTACTAACATCATTTCAGTTGGAGCTGCCTTCTAGAACATTTCTCAACGATTTCATTAACTCGAAGGACAATCCGGTAGACGAGCCGCAGAGCGATTTTCTGGTTAAAGCGCTCACGTCGAGTCGCCTCGCGGAGAATCTTCCACCAAAGTCTGGTCCACCGAGCGACGTGGAGGCGTTTTATTTGAGCCAGACTCAACTTGCCAACGCGGTGGCAGAGACGTGTCTCGGAGTACTGCCGGACGCGCAGGTTGCATTAATACAAGCGTACTTGCAGCAGAAGATCGCCAGCCAGCGCTCCGCATATGAAGTCTATCGATTAGGTAGGTAACCTGTATAAAAATGACCCGCCGGTAAACCCGGTCGCACTCGGCTCTGAATCGTGAAGCGAATCACACCGTGCACCGCGCTCATAGCGGCCTTGTTGCTACAATGCTGCACGATGTGCTATATGATCTTGCGCCAATGGCATCCGGCCCAGCCCGCGTCCGGCGACGATAACCAGCATTCGAGCCCAGCCGTCGAGTCGCGCGTCAGCTTGATGCTGCACAAACTAGAGGTCCTCCAGCGATTGGAATCGGGAATTGAAAGTGACGAGATTGATCTGACGCCAAAGAGACATCGGCCTGATCCACAGGCAGGGAAATGGAAGTCGCGAGACGGGCTTTCGACGAGTGAACAGCTCACGAATCCCACGGCTCGGTCTGCGCTGTGGAAATTAGCGCGAGATTCACAGGATACCTCGTACCGAGAACTGCTCGGCCAGTTGCAACTCCCAACCGAGAGAGAGCAAAAGCTCCGCGACCATCTGGCCGACTTAAACATGACGGTCGCCGATTTTCAATCGATCTACAAAGGGCCGGGCGGAACCGCGAGAGATCTCGCATTCGCCGGTGCGTGCGCGCCAATTTTTTCGGACATTCGCGATTTGATCGGCGAACAGCAGGAGGCGCAGCTCCTAAACTATATATCGAACGGACCGGGTCGCGCGGAGCTGTCCGTGCTCACCGCCAAACTGGAGGCGTTCGGGTCGCTGTCCCCTGAAACGAGGGAAAGCCTGAACTCAGCGTGGTTCAGCTCGATCATCCGTTCCAGTAGCGATCAGGACGCAGCGGCAGCCGCTCTTCTATCTCCCGGCGCGTTGGTGGCGTTGGATGAATCGCGGCTCACAGAGTCGCTGCATGGACTGCTCTCAGCAGAGGAATCAAAAACACTCACGCGATTCTTGGCGGAGCATAAAGCGACGAGCGCTGCCAAGTAGTATATGACGCGGCGTCCCCCACGAATCCTCGGTGGTCGAGTAATATATATACTCGTTCGCCCCCATTAGGCGTCGGCAGGACTATCGCCGTGTGCTAGTTCACCTTTGCCGGGCGCGCCTGGGCTTCCGCCAGGTTCCGACAATATAGCGTGCACTCCGCATCCTCGCCCTTCAGCGGCTCGGCCTGCAACTTGCGGACGGCATCATCTGCACCGCAGCGTTCCGTTTGCCGCCCGCGGGCTTTATATATAACGCATTTTATATATACACGAGGTCGCCAGGCCAATCTCGCGCGGGCGAAGTCACGGCATCTGCGCGGCCTGATAGGTGACCTCCACGCCGCTTTTCGTCGTGATCTTCAGCGGCTGGTTATAAAGCAGTACCATGGAATCGTAATCCTCGCCGTCCACTTTTCGGATCCCGGTGACATTCATTTCCCGAATGACGTCCTTCCCCACAGCCCGCTCCACCCCCTTCTCCATATAGTATTGATCAGCGGCCAGCGAGAGCCGTCGCAGGTTGCTGAGCACGGCTTGGGCGATCTCATCGCCGCCCCCAGGCGTGGACCTCAATGGGAGCTTCAGCGTCGCGCCGGACTTCCGCACGACCACGACCTTCTGGACTCCATCGAACGCGACCAAAGTATATCCTTGGAAACTCTGCCCAACCATGAGCCAGCCCGAGGCGAAGCCAGTGGCAGGATCGCTCAGCTTGAAGGTCGTTTTCCCCGCTGGCGTGACCGTGCCATGGACTTCGAGCGCAGCTTCAGCGGTCGCAATGACAAAACTTCCGAGCAGGATCGAGAGTAAGGTTATATGATATAGTTTCATTATATACAAACGAGGCGACCGTTGGCGCCGGCGGACACGATGGCGAAGTTCCGCGCAGCGATCCGCGCGAGTTTGGATCACGCCACCACATGATCAAGCGTCCGCCGAAGCGCGATGCCTTTCCGGATTCCCAGAGTGAATATTATATGAAAACTTCACCCGCGATTTTGCGGGTGGACTCTGGCTTTGACGGGATCGTGCATTCCCGCCCCGATTGCCCAAGCGTCTCCTATATGAATCTCTCCGCGGCACCCGGTCAGCGGGCTCTCCTTCTCGCGATCGCGTTCGGCGCCCTTGGCTCCGCGATGGCAGATCCCGTCGCGCCCGCGGCGACCAACGCCCCCCGGGCCGTGGCCGCAGCGCCCGTTCGGATTTCGCCGGCGACTCGGTATCGTGTGACGGACCTCGGTCCGGGCGACACGGGTGCGATCGATCCACTCGGGCGCATCGTGGGCAGTGTGCGGGTCGGCGACCAACGTCACGTGGCCGTTTTCAACGCCGACGCTGCGCTCTCAACACTACTCGGGAGAGGTCAGCCCGGGGACGCGACCGGAATCAACCGCGCCGGACAGATCGTTGGCACCGTTCCGATGCCCAGCGGGAATGTCGCCGTGGTCTTCGGCAGCCGTGGCCTTCCGCCGCGCGTTCTTGCGCCCAAGGCGGTGCTCCACAGCAGTGCGATGGCAATCAACGACCGCGGGGAGGTCGTCGGCATGTATACATCCGCTGGAGCGGGCCAACCTCACGCCTACCTGTTCAACCTTTCGAATCAAAACTTCCTCGACCTCGGAACTCTGGGTGGCACCTCGAGCAGCGCGGGGGCGATCAATGCCTCGGGCCAGATTGTCGGGAGCGCGGCGACCGAATTCGATGCAACGCAGCACGCGACGCTCTTCGGACGAAACGGCGAGCCAAACCAGGACCTCGGCACCCTTGGTGGCCCCTCGAGCATTGCGACGGCGATCAACGACGCCGGCCAGGTCGTGGGGTGGTCCACGACGGCGAAGGGCGTGACCCATGCAACACTATATAACCGTGAAGGCATACAAAATATAGACCTCGGCACCCTCGGCGGAATATTCAGCGCGGCGCGAGGCATCAATAACCAGGGCGTGATCGTGGGCTTGTCAGGCAGCCCGACTGGGCCACCGCACGCCTGTATATATATCAGCGGCGCGATCATCGACCTGAATAAACAGACTGAACCTGCGGGTGGAACCGTCTTGGCGGCCGCGACGGCGATCAACGACGCCGGTCAAATCGTGTGCGCGGGACAATCCCCGCAGGGAGAGGGTCATGTATTTTTGCTCACGCCCATCTCACCCGGCGACAACCCGTCGGCCGCAGCACATGCTTCAGCCAAGGAGGGCCCGGCTTCGGGAAAAACGGCCGACGATGTATATACTGTGATCGACCTCGGCGTAGGCGAGGGCCGCGGCTTGAACAACCGCGGTCAGGTGGTCGGGAGTACGACTTCCGGGATGGGCGGCCTGCGCGCAGTGCTGTTCACGCGCAACGGAGAGGTCACGACGGATTTGCGAGGGTTTGGCGACAGCTTTGCGGAAGCGATCAACGACTCCGGGGTTGTCGTCGGAACTCGCCGCGAAGGCGCGGCCCAGTTCTATCTGGATGGTTCTACCTCGATCCTGCTCGGCTGGGCCAATGGGAGCGGAGCCTCGAGCGTGAACCGCGGCGGACAAGTCGTCGGGCATGCCGGCGACCGCGCCGTTCTATATAAGCTCAATGGGGCCGGCGTGACCGAGCTCGGCGGCCTCGGCGGCAGCCGGGCCGAGGCGCGCGCCATCAGCGACACCGGCATGATCGTTGGCGAAGCGATGACGACCGGAGACCGCGGCCTGCACGCCACGAAATTCAGCGGAACCGGGGCCGACAACCGCGACCTGGGCACGCTCGGAGGCAGAAATAGCTTCGCCATGGCGGTGAACCAATTCGGAGAAATCGCCGGGTTTGCCGAGCTCGCAAACGGCCAGCTCCACGCCGCAGTATATAGCGGAAACGGCGCGGCCAACAAAGACCTCGGTACCCTCGGCGGCATGCAAAGCTTCGCATTTAGTATAAGTAAAACAGGCGTCATCGTCGGCGCGTCGGAAATCGCCAACGCGGGTACGGCAGCATCCGCGGTGCGGCACGCATTCCTTTACAAGAACGGTCAGATGATCGACCTCAATACTCGCGTGCCGCGCGGCACTCCGTTGGTTCTCGCGGAGGCTCGCGTGATCAACGACGGCGGAGCCATTCTCGCCAACAGCCTGCCGGTCCAAGGCCGCTCGCACGCGTTGCTCCTGTTCGCGAAGCGCGAAGCCACGGACCTCCCGGCTCCCAAATGACCACGCGGTCAGATCGTCCGCGGGCCAACGGTCGTATATACTCGAACCGATTCCGGGGGCCGCTTGGGTCGACCATGGCTTTGAAATTGCGGCTCTTCCCCCACTCCAACCAAGACTTAGTTGGGCGTTAATCGATCGCCACCCGCCCGCATGGAGTGCGGAGCCTACTTGGCCGCCGGCCGCGCCTCGGCCTGCGCGAGGTTTCGGATATATTGCGTGAACTCCGGATCCTCGCCCTCGAGGAGTTCCGGCAACGCATCGCGGAAGTCCGCGCGGCGCACCCACTCGCGCATATAGTCCTCCCACGACTGCCAGAGCCGCCGGGTCTGCTTGTCCATCTTCTCTTCATATACCAGCAGATACGCCCGCTCGAAGAGCGACACCAGAATCCCGAAAATCACGAACCGCTTCTCCTTCTGCTCCTCATCCAACGTCGGCCGCGCTCCACCCCGCCGCAACAACTGCAGGTCCGCGTTCTCCAACACGAGTTTAAGAAACTCCCGGTACTCATCCGACAAGCGCTGGAAAATCTCCTCCTCTTCATTCTGCCGCTCCTTCCGCTTATCCAGCACGAAAACGAAGATCGCAAACGGTAGGCCGAAGATTTCGACCACATAGAAAATAATCTCCGACCACTCGAGAAGTGTCATCCAACAACTTACCGGGACGTCGGGTTTTGTCGAGACGACCGCCCTCCCCGACGCGGACGTGCAGGACCGGCTCGTTGCGCCATTTGCCGGCAAGTTCCCGCGGAACCTTTCCCGGGCCCGGGGAACCATCGGCGTGCCTCTTCCGGCCCTTCCCGAGTTTCACTCCGCGCCCGCGCCACCCCAGTTCCCCGTCGGCCAAACGCCCTATATATCCTCCGCGCTGTTATATAGATGAACGCCAACGGCCGTGCTTATATAATAGAGCTGATCGGGTTCGGCGCCTTCTACGCCGTGCAGCTCTCGTCTTGGTCCTGGCCGGAGGCCCTCGTCCTGGCCGGCGGCGGTGCGATGGCGGCCTACCTGGTATATAGAATGCGCCGCACCTCCCGCGCGCATTTTGCCATGCGCTGGTCCTGGTACGGCATCCTGCTGCGCCGGCTGCCGGTCAGCGCCTTGGCCGACAGCTTCCGCGTCTTGGGCGGGCTCATCTCCAGCCGCGCCGGAGCCCAGGTGTGGGCCGTGCCCTACGACAAGGACTTCGGCCCAACGGGTGCCGCCAAGGCAGGACACCAGGCGCTGGCGATCTGCGGCGCCACGTTCGCCCCCAACAGCGTCGCCATCTCCGTGGATCCTCGAAAGCAGCGGATGCTTCTCCATCAACTCGTGCGGACAGGGCAGCCACCCGGAAAAGGCGACCGCGTCTGGCCATTCTGAACGCATCGACCCGAGCGCTGATCTCCCATTCTATATATAGCCCTGCTATATAGTTTATATATAGAACCCCCGCCATGACGCATCTCTGGTCCCTCGCCGCCCTCGCCTTGCTCGCCGGTTACGTCCCGTGCGCCTGGGTCGTGGCTCGCGGCAAGGTCATGGATCGTTTCGTGGGCGTGCAGCTCGCCGGGCAGCTGACCGCGCTCGTCCTCTTCTGCACCGCTCTCGCATCCGACCAGCCGGGGTTCGCGGATCTCGCAATCGTGCTCGTCCTGCTCTCTTTCATCGCGAGCCTGCTTTTCGCTCACTTCTTCGAGCGCTGGCTATGAAGGCGTCCTGGCAGGAATATCTCGTGGGCGCGTTGCTCGCCGCGACGGTACTTTGCCAGTGGCTGAGCTGCCTCGGCGTGGTCCGCGAACGTTCGGTATATAGTCGGCTGCATTATCTTGGCCCGTCGAGTTTCCTCGGTGGCGTGCTGATCATCGCCGCCACGCTCGCGAGCGGCACCTCGTCGCCCGGCCCGGCGAAAGCGATCGTGCTCGGCTTGCTGCTTATCTGCACCGGGCCCGTGACGAGCCACGCCCTCGCGCGCGCGCACCGCGTCCGAGAGACGGGCAACACCGAGTCGACGGAGGAAGAAATCCAGCGCAGCCGCGTCTCCCCGCGATGAATCACGCGACCCTCTTTCTTGCCGTCGTCTTTGGGCTGGTCGCGCTTGCCGGCACGCTCGTGGTGCTCGAACGCGATCCCGCCAAGCAGGCGCTCACGCTGAGTTTCTATGGCATGCTCATGGCTGTATTGTTCATGGCCCTGCAGGCGCCCGACGTCGCACTTTCCGAAATCGCGGTCGGCACCGCGGCGCTTCCGATGATGATCCTCATCACGCTCGCGACCCTTACGAAGATCCAGCAGGCCCGAGCCGAAAAACCGCCGCCTCCAACCTCATGAGCTCCCGGGCCCGCCAGGTGATGTATATAATTTCCGCGCTCGTCTTCGCCGCGATGCTGGCATCGGGAATCGCGGGGCTTCCGGGATTCGGAAAATACCCGGGTCCCTATGGCGACGTGATCAACGGCGCGGTCCGAGCCGAACGACATATCGCAAATGCCGTCACCGCGATCAACTTCGACTACCGCGGCCTCGATACCCTCGGCGAGGAGTTTATATTGTTCGCCGCGGTCACGGGGGTCACGTTGCTGCTGCGCGACCAACCGCCCGAGGAGGAGGAGCTGACTGAGGAGGGCGGCGTTCCGGGACGGCAACGCTACGGGCCGAGCGAGGCGCTGCAGTGGACCGGCCGCGCCGTCATGGGCGCGATCCTGATCTTCGGGCTATATATCATCTCGCATCCGCAACCTTCCCCGGGTGGCGGTTTTCAGGGGGGCGCGATCATCGGATCCGCGTCGATTCTCGTCTGCCTCGCCACCAACCACCGCACTTACGGAAAGGTCGTCAGCCAAACCGTGGCCGAGGCCGTCGAAGCGGGCGGCGGCGCGGGCTATATACTCGCGGGCCTCGCAGCGCTTTTCCTGGGCGGCAACTTCCTGCAGAATTTCCTGCCATTCGGCGATGAACAGTCCCTCTTCGCGGGCGGTTCCATCTGGATCATCAACGCCTGCGTCGGCCTCGAGGTCGGCTCTGGGTTCACTGTCCTGTTCCTCGAGTTCTATAAACAAATGCACCGCTCGCCCGAGGGCGAGGCGCCGTCCGACGACCCCGCGGAGCCCGCACCACCCCCGGCCAAATGAATTATTTTCCGTACGCGTGCGCGGCGTGGCTTCTCCTCGCCGGTATATACGGGGTGGTGAGCAGCCGTCATATGGTGCACCTCATCGTCTGCCTTTCCGTCGTCCAGTCGTCGACCTACCTGCTCATCCTTTCCATCGGCTATCGCCACGGTGGAATCGCACCGATCTTCACGCCGGAAAAAGTTGGGCAGGGTGGCGTCGATTCGATCGGCCACGCCCTCGTGCTCACGGATATTGTTGTCAGCGCAACCGTCACCGCCCTGCTGCTCGCGATGGCCGTGCAGGTGGAAAAGCGCAAGCGCACGCTCGATCCGGAAAAACTGCGGCCGCTCCACGGCTGACCGCGCCCATGACTCTCATCCCGCTCACAGTTGCCGTCCCATTGCTCGTGGCCGCGCTGCTCGCCGCGTGCACGAAGTTTATTCCGCGTCTGCTCGCGGATCTTCTCGCCCTCCTCACCGCAGCCGCCCTCACCATCGCCGGAGTATATATCACGCGGACGGCGGCCACGGTGGGCACGCAAGTATATTGGTTCGGCGGGTGGCATCCGCGGCCGGGCGACGTGTCCGTCGGCATCGCATTCGTCGTCGATCCCGTGGCCGGCTCGCTCGTGACCTTTATCGGATTTCTTGGGACAGCAGCGCTGGCGTTCTCGTGGAAATATTTTGAATCCGCTGGGGCGCTATATCATTCGCTCATGCTGATCTTCCTCGGCGCCATGGCCGGCTTCTGTCTCAGCGGCGATCTGTTCACGATGTTCGTTTTCTTCGAGTTGATGGGCACGTGTGCGTTCGCGCTCACGGCGCATAAGATCGAGTCGGACTCGCTCGAGGGCGCGTTGAATTTTGGCATTATCAACAGCCTCGGCGCATTTCTCACGCTCTGGGGCATCGCTTTGCTCTATGGAACGCTGGGCGCGCTCAACCTCTCGCAACTCGGCCTCGCCCTCGCCGGCAGTCACGTGCGGACGGGCCTCGCCGCGCTCGCGTTTGCGCTCATCGCCTGCGGCTTTCTTGTGAAAGCCGCCATCGCGCCATTTCATTTCTGGCTCGCCGACGCCCACGCCGTCGCGCCGACACCCGTGTGCCTTCTCTTTAGCGGCATCATGGTGGAACTCGGACTCTATGGTGTGGCCCGAGTATATTGGACGGTCTTCGCCAACGCGCACGTTTTTCCATTCGACCGGCTGCGGGTCGGGCTCGCCGCCCTCGGCGTGATCACTGCCATCATCGGGGCTGTCATGTGCGCTACGCAACGGCACCTCAAGCGGCTCCTCGCGTTTTCCACGATCAGCCACTCCGGCATCATGCTCACCGGACTGATGACCGCCGACCCCGTGCAACTCGGGGGCGCGTTGCTCTATATATTCAGCCATGGGCTCGTAAAGGGCGGGCTGTTTCTCGGCACGGGAATCGTGCTGGCGCGGTTTCATACCGAGGACGTCCAAGCGCTGCGCGGCCGCGGTCGCGAGCTGCCGTGGACCGCCGCGCTCTTTATCATTGGCGCGTTCGGACTTGCCGGCCTGCCGCCCTTTGGGACGTATCTCGCGAAGGCCCTGATCGACAGCGGGCTGCACGCAACTGGCCAGAGCACGGTCACGTATATACTCTTGCTTGCCGCCGGGATCACCGGCGGCGCCGTGCTGCGTGCGAGCGGAATCGTTTTCTTTGGCTGGGGCAAAGCCGACGCAGGCACCAAAAACGCGCCGACGAATCAGGAGCGTCCGGAGACGCGCGGGGGCCAAAGATATATATCCGTTTCAATGACCGCGACGGCCACGATCCTGATCTTCCTCTCGCTCGCGCTGGGCGTCTGGCCCCGCCTCACGGCGTGGACGCATGCCGCGGCGGAGCGGTTTCTGGACGTAAAAGATTATAACGCGGCGGTGTTCGCGGTGACGAGCGGGCCGTTGTCCCGGCAGCCGCAGTTCGCGGAGACGTTCCACGCCGGCCCGTTGCTCTCGGGCCTCGCCGCCGCGGTGATTGCGGTCGCGTTCGCCGCGATCGCGCTTTTCCCGCAGGTGCTCCCAGCGCGCGTGCCCCGTGGCGCCGAGCGGATGAGTCATCCGGTGATCGCCGGCCTGCAGACGCTTCATCGCGGCAGCGCCTGCGACTACGCCGCTTGGCTCACGGCTGGCATGGCCATCCTCGGCCTCCTCTTCACCGTCGCGAATTCCTGACGCGGACACTCGATACTCCTGCTGCCGCCAAGCGCTGCCGCGGTATATATAACTCCGGTGGTTGAGCGGCTCCAAGGAGACGTGAGCCCAAGGAGGTGCCCGTCGCGGCCGGCGCGCGTTGGCGCGCGTTCCCTGCTCTATATACGTCACCGCGGCGAGCGTCGGGCGCCAATGCCCCGGAGCCGATAGCGCGGGGCACGCCGCGACCCCGTGCCCGTCGCCACGCACCTCCCAGTGCAGCGCGATGCCGGCGCGCCCGCAGATGGGAACGCTTGTCACCCTGCCGCAGAAATCCACGATCGCGAAATGCCTGCCTGTTACCTCACGTCGTCCTGCGCATCGCTTGGTGCCGGAGCGTGGACCCGGACCGTCCGACGGACCGGAATCGCGGACTATATAAACGCATAGCCGAAACCGGTGGATAAGAATATTCTGGCCAGGACCTTTCCCGTTCTGATCGTCGCGGCCGTCCTGCTCGCGTATTGCAATATATTCCAGGCGCCGTTCGTGCTGGATGATCTGCCTTCCATCGCGGGGAATCCGACGATCCGGAGTTGGGACACCGCTCTGACGCCCCCCGTGACGTCCTCGACCCACGGCCGCCCGGTCCTGAATCTCTCGTTTGCGCTGAACTATATCATCAGTGCCGGTCGCGTCTGGAGCTACCACCTGGTCAACCTCCTGATTCACCTCGCGAACGCGTTGCTTCTATATACAATCGTCCGCCGCACCGTCGCGGGACGTGCGACACCGACGGATCCCGGTGCCGCCGCGGAAGCATCCGCGCCGGCAACCTATATCGCGGGCAGCGTCGCGCTCCTCTGGGCGGTGCATCCGCTCGTCACCTCGGCCGTTACCTACACCGTGCAACGCGCGGAATCCCTCGCCGGGCTTTTTCTGCTGGTGACGCTCTATAGTTTCATGCGCTTCGTGAGCGACGATGGACGTCATCGGACCTTTTTTGGCGTGCTCAGCATTGCCAGCTGTTTTCTCGGCATGGCGACCAAGGAGGTCATGGTGGTCGCTCCGGTGATGGTCTGCCTCTATGATCGCACGTTTGTGGCGGGCTCGTTCGCCGCCGCGCTTCGTCGCCGCCGGTATTATCTCAGCCTGGTCGCGTGTTGGGTTCCGTTGGCGATTCTTGTTCTCAATACCCATGGACGCGGGGGAACTGCGGGCTTTGGCGCGGGTGTGTCGGCCTGGGGGTACGCGGTGACGCAGGCACCGGCCATCGCACACTATATTCGCCTCGTGTTCTGGCCGTACCCGCTAATTTTTTATTACGGCACGTATATTGTTTCGGCGCCGCTCCGCGTCATCCCTCAAGCCCTCCTCGTTTTCGTGCTGCTCGCCGGGACGCTGTGGGCGCTGCGACGACGGCCGAAGCTCGGATTTCTGGGTGCCGCGTTTTTTCTCCTGCTCGCCCCGAGCTCGAGCGTCGTTCCCGTGATCACCGAGACCGTCGCGGAGCACCGAATGTATCTCGCACTCGTTCCCGTCATCGTTCTCCTCGTCGTTGGGCTATATAGTCGGTTCCCTCGCGCCGCCCCCGGCGTGTCGCTCGTGCTCGCGGGCGGCCTCGCGGTCCTGACGTTTTCCCGGAACGCGTCCTATGAGTCGGCTCTCCGGCTCTGGACCGCCACCGTGGCGGCGGATCCGGGAAATCCGTGGGCGCACAATAACCGTGGAGTCGAGCTCGACGCACTGCCCGGCGCGGATGACGGAGGCCGTCGCGGAATATAAAACCGCCATCGCGTTGCGCCCGGAGCACGCCGAGGCGCACTATAATCTCGCCAACGATCTCCGGCAGATTCCCGGTCAGCGTGACGAGGTGATCGCGCAATATGAAGCTGCGCTGCAGGCGCGGCCGGATTTTCCCAAGGCGCATAACAACCTCGGCACGGCGTTGCTGGGAATTCCTGGCCGAGCTCGGCGAAGCCATTGCGCAGTATCGCGAGGCGATCCGGCTTTATCCGGGTTACGCCGAGGCGCATTTCAATCTTGGCAATGCGTGGTCGCTCGCGGCGGGGCACGAGCGTGACGCGGTTGCAGAATATAAAGCGGCGCTGGAGCTTCGGCCCGACTACGCGGAGGCTCACAATAACCTCGGCAAGGTATATACTACGAACCCGAGCGGGGCGGCGGCGGCGATCGAGGAGTTCCGCGCGGCGCTCATCGCCGATCCGGCGGACGCGGAGGCGCACTATAATCTCGGCACGGTACTCTCGACATTTCCCGAGCACCGCGACGAGGCGGTCGCGCAATTTCAGGAGGCCATTCGCCACCGGCCAACGTATGCCGAGGCCCGGAATAATCTCGCGAATCTCTGGGCGGCGCAGCCGGAGCGCTGGGACGACGCCGTGGCACAGTACCGGCTGGCGATCGCGGAGCAGCCGACTTTCGCCGAGGAGCATTATAATCTCGCCGCCACGCTGCTGAAGCGTCCTGGCCACGAATCCGAGGCCCGCGCCGAACTCCACGCCTATCTCCGGCTCGACCCGCAAAATCCCCAAGCCCGCCAGCTCCTCGATTCGCTCGACGCAAAATAGACATCCGCGAGCGTGCCAGGAGCAACGGCCGCCGCCAGCAGAGCCGCGGCAGTATATATCGCGATATATGAGTATATATCGATGTCTGACAATCTTTGGCCAAAGATATTACAATATTGAGGCGATCCACGACCCGACGCCGGATTGGTTCTATCCGGTTTCGGTCACAACGGTCGTGCGCACCCCGCCCCACCCCGCCTCGTCGCCAGCGATTTGGCGCCGAATTCCGTTATATATAAGTCGCTCACGCCATCTCTAAAGCATCTAACTTGATTGCGTCGCGTCGCCGCCCGCTCGGCGCACGCCACAGTGCTCTTGCCCGGCACCTGCGGCGGTTTAGGGTGTCACCGACTCCACTGCGGTGAAAAGACCCTCTGCATTCCTTACTTTCTCGGTCGGACTTAACGTCATCCTCGTGGTCGTGGCCGTCCACCAGCGCGCCCCCAGACCCGCCGCTCGAGAGCATGCCGACGTCGCCGGATCGGGAAATCCGAAGCGCGCCGGCGATCGGCAGGCGCTCATGGCAGCGCTCGTAAGTGGGAACCTCGACGCGATGCGGGCGGCGGGGGTGCCGAATGACGTCCTGCGCCGGCTGGCGGCGGCCAGCGCCTATATAAAACTGCAGAATCTCGATCGTGACGATTCGCCCGCCACCCAGGCCGATGGCCGATACTGGCGGAACACGCCGCGTGATCCACTTCATTCGATCAAGCGGACGCGCGAGCGGGAGGTCGCGTTGAAACACGCGCAGGACGAGTTCAATGCGGCGATGCGGGAGGCGTTTGGCGACGATGACGCGTTTGGCGCTTCCTCGGCCCCGCGTTATGCGTTTCTGCCCGCGTCCACGCGACAGCGCATTCTCCAGATAGAAAGTGACTACGACGACCTGCGGTCACAGCTCGGGGAATCTGTCGAGCTGGCCTCGGACAAGGCCAAGCGGAAGCTGCTCGAGCAGGAGCAGCAGCGTGACGTGCTCGCGGCGATGAGCGCCGACGAGCGGGCGGCGTTCGAGCTGCGCTCCTCGGCGACGGCCGATGCGGTGCGTCGGAGCTGGGGCGACGCGATCCAGACCGAGGAGGACTATATAAAAGTATATTCACTCCAAAAGGCCTTCGACGCCGAATTTCCCCGCGACCTATACGCCGAGGGCGCGCCTGAACCCGACGTTCTCCGCCGCCGGGAATCAGCCAGCCGGCAACTCGAAGAGGACGTGCGGGCCGCGGTTGGTGATGACAACTATATATCGTTGAAGCGCGCCAACGATCCGGATTACCAGACGCTCTCGGCATTGGAAACGCGACTCTCGCTTCCGGCCGGCACGGCCGACGCTATATACTCGAGCCGCGAAACCTATTCCGCGCAATCCATGGCCATCACCGCGGACAGCAGTCTCAGTGCTCCGGAGCGCGGCCACAGGCTCGCCGCTCTCGCAACCCGAGCGAAGGCGGATCTCGAGGCGACCCTGGGAGCCGAAGGCGCGGACGCGTTCGTGGAGCGGTCCGCGTGGTTGCAGATGCTTGGCAGGGGCCAGGCTTTTTCCGTCCGGCGCCAGGATGCGGATCCGAATATATATTACGGCAACGGCGCGCCCGTGTATCCGGCTGCCGTCGGACGGTGATCGATCGGGCCGTGCGTTTGCCGCACCCGCGCGCCGGTAATATGCTATACACTCGCCGGGCTCGGTCTCGCCGCGATGGTTGGCCGCTCCGCTCCTAACCGCCGCTCCGGGTAATGCAAACTCCGCGCGCTGGCTGCGCGAAACGGACCCGGGTGGATACAACCTAATACTACATACCGAGCCTCACTCCCAGCACTTTTCCACCTTGAGGTAAGGGCGCGGATTCAGGCTGGGGATCATCTCGGTTTGATAATGCTCGTCCGGCTTTTCATAGCGGAGTGAGATGGCGTAGGTTCCCCGTTGGCGGGATTCCGGTGGCACGGCGGTATGAATCACCCGCGCTTCCGGCGCGAAATAGGACACGAACGCGTCGACGGGAAGATCCAGCGGCGGAACGATTGCCACCAGGCGGGGCCGGTCAGCGGCGGGGCCGCGCTGCAGCTCGATGATCGAAAAGACACATTCGTCCAAGTTTGTTGGGACGGTGTTGCTCATGAAATTCCGGATGCTAAAAGGCACGAACACGCTCGTTGCCACCATATATAGAATGCCGAGCTTGAGGAATAAATGCACCGACGGCTCGGTCACCGACAACGTGGATGCGCGGGGCGCGGTCACGGTCAGCACTGCCCCGAGGGCGAGCGGTGCGAGCACGACCATGGCGCGATGGGCGTCGAAAAACGCGAACCCCAAGTTCGAACCGATGAAAGTGAGACTGGCGAGGGCGACGCCGAACGACCAGAGGACGACGATCGGAAATTTCCGTTCGCGCGTGCGCCAGCTTATATACAACGCCACGGCCGCGCCAAAGAAAAGCGGCGGCGGAATGACGGCGAGCTCCGGCCCGAACATCGCCTGGATTCCGCGGAGGTAACGGAACACCCAGTCGCTCCAGATCAGCTCGGGCGTGCCAAGTCGAAACTGGTTGAGGTTTGGATTGGCGTGGCGGATGAGGCTCGCGACCACGAGCGTGACGATTCCATAAAGCAGGGGAACCGCGAGCGAGCGGCGTCCCTGCAGGATCAGGCCCGCGAGCGCCACAGCGGCGAGAGCCCACATGGCGAGCGCGGGTGTATAGCCATCTGCGAGGAATCCAAACGACCAGGTGACCCAGAGCAGGCGCAGCGGCGAGGGACGGAGCAGATACAGCAGGAGCGACGCGAGCCAGAGCATGGCCCCGCCGCTGGGCATCATCGTCTGCTCGAACTTCCGTGAAAGTTGCAGCGCGTACCCGCCGAGAGTTATGACCAGGCCGCACCATGCTGCGAACAGGAGCGGGCTGGCCACGCGTTTTTCGCGCAAATAGCGGACGAGCGCGGCCAGGAAGAAATAGTAACTGCCGAGATAAAACAACGAATTGCCCAACCGGAGTGTCCACAGGCCTGGTCCGAATATATAGGATGGAAGGCAGGCGAGCACATACTGCCGCGCGATATAGTAATAGTAGGCGACGTTGTATACTCCGAGGCCGGGATCCTCGCGCAGCGCCTGCAGCCCGGCGACAGTCTGGAGCACGCCCTCGCCATCGATTGAGGTCAGACGCACCCCGCCGGCGCCGACGAAGATCAACAGCGGCGGCAGGATGAGCCCCAATATATACCAGCCCTGGTGCCGCTGCTGCCAGAACGAGCGGTCAAGGTGGATGAGCGCGCTTTGGATCCAGGTCGAGGCGAGGATGCTGACCGCCAATCCCAGCCAGACCACGCCCCCGGCGTGCCGAAGCCACGAAACTGGCGGCGCAAAATAGCAGGCTTCGACGGCGATGAGAGCGCCGATCGCGGCGATGCTCAAAGTCCATCTGGCTGTTATCATCACCCGATCAATGCTCATCCCGGCCCGTTTGAACATTTATATTTTACACGTTTTTGTTACATCCGCCTGCGTGAGCGCGCAGCGACACCGGGGCATTGTTTATTAATATACATCGTCTCCGGACGAATGACGGCCGCTCTACCCTGTAGGTTGCGTGACTCCGTTGCCGGTGGAATCCCGAGGGTCGCGTCCGATGCCTGCTGCGGCCTGGCCGTACGATCGGCCTGGCCGTATAATGTCCGATGCGAACGGCCGGGCCGCGTTAAGGCGGCTACCCAGTCCGAGAACTTGCGCGGAACTGTTTCCCCGGAACGGGTTCAGTGGGGTTTCGTTTATGACCCGGTCGGGAATTGCCACGGGCGGCTCCGTTGCCATTCGCGATCCAGCCGTTTCGCCCGGCTGTGTTCTTGCGGCCCGGGTGCATGGTTCATATCAATCAAGCCCGTGGCTTTATCAAAACCTTCGCTTCAACGCTGCGGGCCAGGGGTTCGCATCCATGATTGAGGCCGGAAGACGCGATTTGGCGGCGCTCGGCCAAGCGGCGGGGCCGGGGATTTTTTTGGGAACGGCGACACTGTGATTGTATTTATGAAACCAGAGCCGGGCCTGCCCGGCAGAGGACCGCTGCACACTCTATGAAAAGCGATGCTCCCGCCACCTCCGCGGAACCGGTTTCGGTGCGTCCCATTCTGGAACGTTATATTGACCCGGCCGTCGCGGTTGACTGGAGCAACCCGGCACTGCCGAGCGTCGCGATTCGCCACCGCACGCCGGGCCTCGAGGCGAATGCAGCCTATTTCAACCATCCCGAGTGGGCGCGGAACTATTTTATATATTGCCACCGCAGCCCGGCGTTCCGGTCTCGCTGGCAGGCCGCGGCCGGGAGCTGGGACGACAAGGTGGTGGTGGATATAGGATGTGGGCCGGGAAATGTTTTTGCCACGGTCGGCGGAAAGCCCCGCGTCTTAATCGGCATCGATGTTTCGCCGGGCGCGTTGGAAATGGCGCGCGCGGTCGGCTACACACCGATGCTCGCGGACGCGCAGGAGCTCCCGCTTGTGTCCGGATTCGCGGATCTCGTCGTGCTCAACGCCGCCATTCATCACTGCGACGATATGGATCGCGTGGTGCGGGAGGCGGCCCGGATCGTCCGGCCCGGTGGATTGATCGTCACGGATCATGATCCGCAATTCAGCGCGTGGAATTTCCGCGGTCCCGGAAAGCTGCTCTGGAATTTTCGGCTCACGGCGTACCTGTGGCTTAAGAAGGGGTTTCACCGCTCCACCGAGGAGCAAACGATGGTACTCGCGAGCGAGATCCACCACGAGGCGGGCGAGGGCGTCACGACGGAGTTTTTTCTCCGCATTCTCGAGCCGCTGGGCTTCGACGTGGACGTTTATCCCCACAGCCACGACCTCGGGGCGGAAGTTCTTCAAGGCCGATTCAATCCCCCCGGCCTGAAGTTTCGCATCGCGCAACGACTCTCCGGGTTGAACCCAAGGTCGCCCGACGCGGCCTTGTCGCTGCTGTGCCGAGCGCACAAAAGAAGCGCGCCCGCGAGCCGTCCCGCGCGTATATAGTTGTATATAGGCCGCGCGGTAATGGCCGAAAACGCCGGACGCGGGACCCGGGCGTCGCCGCCTCCGCGCCGGCCCTGGTGCCAGTGGCGCGGCGCTAAGGCGCTTGATATATCTCGACGAGGGCAATCCCCGTCGACGTGCCGGCGCCGCGCACCTGCACAGTATAGGCTCCAGGCGAGAGATAGAGGACCGTCGCAGCGTCGTGACTGGCGGCGGGGAAGGCCGTGACTCCCACCGCGGCCTCCGCGGCGAGCGTTTGCGCGGCATCGGGGTCGATGCCCCAGTCATCGTTTTCCTTCAGGAGCGTGGCACCTTGATATATCTGAAGGCGCGGATCCGCGAGTGTGTTCGCCACTCCCAGCGCTGCGAGCGCGGGACCGGAGGCGCGAATCAGCACGCGCTGTGGCAGGTTGCCGCTGACCACGAAACCGGCGATCAATGTATTGTCACCCTGCCCCGCCAGCCCGCGCGTCGCGATCGCCCGCAATGGACGCACTCCCGGCGTCTCGTCGGAATCGAGAAGTTCATATACCTCCGTGAGAACAACACCCGTGCCACCGGTCGCGAGCACCGTGTAGTTGCCGGGTGCGAGGGTCGCCACGAGGGCGGCATCCTTGCTGGCCGTGGGAAACGGCTGCGCGCCGGACGCGGCGATCAGCGCGGCTATATTATCGGTGCCGCTCTGCCAGTCGTTGTTGCCCGCGATCTGGTTCGAGCCGGAATATAAAGCCAGGCTCGGATCGGCGAGGGTCCCGGTGACGCCGCTAGACGCGAGCGACGGACCGACCACGCGGATCAACACGCGCTTGGGCTGCGCGCCGCTGATGACGAATCCGCTGATCAGGGTGCCGTCGCCCGACCCGGTTTGTCCGCGGGTTGAGAGCGCGGCGAGCCGCGTGTTGGAAACTATATTAGCCGATCCGCCTGCCACACCGGTGGAGATCCCGCCCGCACTGGTGAGCGTACCCGCGATGAGGCCGCTGGACGGGTTGACATTCAGGGAGGCGGTCGAGCCATCGGCGAGCGTCGCGGTGACGTGGCCGCCGGCATCCACGATCGCGGGGCCGCCAGTCGCAGTCGTGGCGGTGGCCGCAAGTATATAGGCCTGGCCGCCCGGCGCGGTGATGATATAGACATGTCCTCCGGCCGTGCCGAGCGCGGCCGTGGTATAGGTTGCCGCCGCAGTCGGGCTGTCGCTTCCCGGCACGGCGGTGGCCGTGAGCGCGGCGCCACCGGTCAACGTGGCCGCGAGTTGCCCGCCGTGTATATTGCCAACCAGGCCGGTGGCGGCGGCCTGGACGGAGTCGGCCGAGGGAGCGTCGGTCGCAGCGGCCGCATTCGTCGCGGTTGCGGTCGCCGCGGTTGCGGTCGCCCCCGGGCCACCGAGGCTTATATTAAAGTTCCCGAATGCGTCCACGGTGAAGCCGATGCTATAGAGTGCGCCGCCAGTGCGGAGGACGGCGAGAAACGTGCCGGTGCGGTCGGGCGCTATATACAAAGCGAAAGTGCCGAGCGCGCTGTCCCCGCCAATATTTCCGAAGAACGCGCCGGCCACCGGCACCGGTGTGACGGTCAGCGTCGCCGGCGAACTCACCACCGAGCCCACGCTGTTGGTCGCGACCGCGTCAAAGATCGCACCACTGTCGGCAAGGGTAACGGCGGGCAGCTGGAGGGTGGCGTTGGTCTGGCCTGCGAGCGCGGTGCCGTTGCGACGCCACTGAAGGGACGGAGCTGGCGTGCCGGTGGCACCGGCGCTGAACGTCACGGTCGAGCCGACTGTCACAGATTGAGATGCCGGCTGCAGGAAAAGCTGCGGTGCGCTCAGCGGCACCGGCGTGGGGCTCGGCGTCGGAGTGGGCGTGGGGCTCGGCGTGGGTGTGGGTGTGGGTGTGGGTGTCGGCGTCGGTGTCGGAGTGGGCGTGGGCGACGGTGTGGGTGTCGGAGTGGGCGTCGGTGTTGGCGTGGGGCTGGGCGTCGCGGTTGCGAGGATTCCGGCCGCGACGCTCAGGTCGTCGATACGCCAATTCGCGGTGCTGGCGCCGGGCGAGCCGACACCACCGGAACCATATATGCGAAACGTAACCGCGGTCCCGGAGTTGCCGATCGCGCCTGAAAATGCGGGTGTATATAAGTGCCAGGTGGCGTCCGCGGCGATGGACCCGCTCGAAAGCGGCGCCGTGAAGTTGTCCAGGCTGGAGTATATAGACAGGACCTGCGGGCCGGTGCCGGTACTGCGCGTGCCGAAGCTGATGCCGGTAACGGCCAACTGCGCCGAAGCCGCCGGCGCCAGCGTGAATTCAAAATAGGCGGAGCCACCTGTGGTCTCGCTCAGCGGGCCCGTCCTCGCGGCGGCACCGGCATTGTTTCCGCCCGAGGCCGCGGAATATCCGCCGGAAGCCGACGTCGTACTCAGCAGCGTCGTCGTGCCATTATTATTGCCCTGCGTGACGGTTCCCCCACTCACGCCGGCCGGCAATCCACTGAGCGGCGCAGCGGTGCTGAAGTCCCAATATATAGTCGAGGTTGGCGCGGCCGTGACGGCCAGCACCGCGGCGGCGCTCGTGACGGAGCCGCCGGTGTTTCCGACGATCACGCTATATGATCCGGAATCGGTATATGAAACCCCGGCGAGGGTCAGGGTGGTCGTGTTGACGCCCGAGGCCGACGCGCTGGCGGAGAGCGGGGTACCGTTTCTTAGCCATTGGTACGTGAGCGGCGGCGTTCCCGCGCTGGTAACGGAAAACGTTGCCGTGCCGCCCACAACTGCGTTCGCGCCGACCGGGGCTGCGGCGATCGTTGGGGCGACGACGTTCACGGTGAGCGTCGCAGCGTGGCTGACGTCGCTGCCGGCCGAGTTGGACACGACGCAATCGTAGCTGCCGGTGGCGGCGAGCGCGACGCCGGGGAGACTCAGCGTGGCGGTCGTCGCGGAGGCGTTGCCCGTTATATTAACACCGTTATATCGCCACTGGTAGCTGAACGGAGCGGTGCCGCTGGCCGCCACGGTGAAAGTGACGCTGGATCCCGCGGCGAGCGTTTGGTTGACGGGCTGCGTTGTGACCACGGGAGGCGTCGGTGCGACGTAGCTGGAGGTCGTAAAGGCAAAGCTCGTCGTGCCGGTGCCATGAAGCGCGCCGCTCGCGAGATCCACGACCTGGGCGAGATTAACCGAGACGGAGATGGTATCGTTATATGAATACGCAGAGGGCGGCGTGAGTGTATAGGTGATGGGTCCGCCAGTGACGGTCGCCGCGGTGGCACCGTTGCTGGTGCTCGAGATCACGAACCAATTGCCGCTGAAAGTGACCGCTTCGTTGAATGTGACGGTGATCGGCGTAAGCGGAGTGATCCCCGAGGCGGCGTTCGCCGGGGTGGCGCTGACGAACGATGGCGCGACCGGCGGCGGATAAACGGTGCTGGCGGTGACGGTAAGATCGTCGATGCGCCAGTTGGCGGTGCTGGCGGTCGCGGTGCCGGTCCCAGCGGATCCGAAGATGCGAACCGTGACCGGGGTATCGGCCGTGCCGGTGACCGTCGTGAACGTCGGCGAGAGCAACGCCCAGTTGCCACCGTTGGACGTGGTCACGGTTGCGACGGGCGTTGTATAGTTGTCGACACTGGAGTATACAGTGATCAGCTGCGGCCCTGTGCTCGTGCTGCGCGAGCCGAACGTCAGCGCGTTCAGGGCGAGGCGTTTTCCGGTGGCGGGCGTGAGCGCGAACTCAAAGTAGGCCGAACCTCCAGCTGCGGTGTTGAGGGTGCCGGTCCGCGCGGCCGCGCCGGCGTTGTTGCCCGCCGAAACACCCGTATATCCACTGGAGACGGATGCGGAAGTAAGCATCATGGTCGTCCCATTATTATTATTCTGGGTCACGTCCGAGGCGGTGACGTCCGTAGTGCCGTTCGAGGTCGGCGATGCGCTGGTGAAGTTCCAGTATATAGCGGCGGGCGGCGGCGCGGCCACGGTGAGCACTGCGGCCGTGCTGGTCGCGGAGCCCTGTATATTGGTGACGACTACATCATAATTCCCGGCATCCGCCGAGGTGACGCCCGTGAGCACCAATATACTCGTCGAGGAGCCGGACACGGCGCCCGCGTCGGAGAGGTTCACGCCGTTTTTGCGCCATTGATAACTGAGCGGGGCCGTCCCGGTGGCGTTGACAAAAAAGCTCGTCGTGCCCGCGAGGTTGGCATTTCGAGCTGCTGGCTGGGAAACGATGGTCGGTGCCGCGGGGCTGACGCTCAGCGTCGCGGCGGTGGTAGTCACCGAGCCAACGCCGTTTGTGACGACAACATCATATACCGAGGCGTCGCCGGCTTGGACATTCACGAGCGTGAGTGACGAGGACGTCGCGCCGTTGATCGCGACGCCGGCTTTGCGCCATTGATAGGTGAGCGTGGGAGAGCCAATCGCGGTGACGGCGAACGTGGCGTTGGCGCCGGCGTTCACGGATTCGGAAGCCGGAGGCGTGTTGATGGAGGGAGCGAGGCCGGTGACCACGAGGTTGGCGGGGGTGCTCGCGACCGAACCGATGCCATTCGTGACGATCGCATAATACATTCCAATATTCGACGACTGTATATTGCTGAGTGTGAGCGTGGCGCTCGTCGCACCGGGGATCTCTATATCATCCTGCAGCCACTGGTACGTGAGCGGGGCGTTGCCCGAGGCGGCGACGGTGAACGTCACGCTGCCGCCAACGACCGTCGTTTGATCGGTGGGATTTTGCGTGATGACTGGTGCGCCGGCGGCGGATTGTCCGTCCACGACGGTGCGCAGAGCCGAGGCGATTGACGGCGATAAGGCCGTGAAGAAGGTGAAGCCGGTGTCGGACTCGATTTGCGCCACCGAGGTGACGTGACTTTCCCAAGGATCGTCGCGGACGCCGGCGACGTTGGGGATCTTGATGGCGATGACGCGGGTGGTCGTCGTTATGCGGCTGGCAGCGGTGCCCGAGCCGGCTGGTACGACTACAGCGATTTTCCAAGTATATCCGGGAATCGCGACGCCGCTCGCGAGCGTCGAACCGCTGAAACCACTCGGGCCCGACGTGATGAGGATTTCGTTTCCGCCGGCGGCGAGGGAGCGGCAATAGCTCTCGAAATCCGCCCAGACACCCTGGTTGTTGTCGGGCGACTGCGGCACCATATTCGACATATAGAACAATTGCTGGTTATCCGCCGTGGTGATGGTGCGGTCGGCGGACGGACACATATGACCGCGGTCATAGCCCGATCCCGAATAGTCCGTCGTGAGGACTTCATAAAAGCCTGCGGGTAAGGTGGTATCGACGATGAAGTTTGAGCGACCGCTTGAGCCGATGTCCGCCGACGTGAGATCCCATGAGACCCAGTTGGGCTCGTGGGTGGTGTCGTCATAATCCAGCGCGTATTGCGGGCGCTGGATGAGGTAATGGGTGTGGTTGGACCCGTCTGCCGTCGCCCCAGTCGGATCGCCAAGTTGCATCTGCAAAGCGACGTCGATCGTCGCGAAGCCGGCGCTGGCTGTTAAAAACAACAAGCCAAAAATTACAATTCTGGGGAGAAGCTTCATACAGTTACGTATTGTACCCAGATGGCGTTGCGTGATCCCGATTCGGCCAAAATTCCCGAGCCTTCGGGATTTATGTCACACTCCTGTTGCCTAAATGCGGAATGGGCGCGCGCGCGGCGGCGACAAGCGGACCGAACCGACGCACCTCGGCTCGCAACATATAGCTATATACGCTTGTATATAGCGCGTGCGGCCGATGCGCCAGCTGCCGGCATCGGCCCCCAGTTATATAAACCGACGCGACTAATATATCGCTGGCAACCAGCTATATACACCCGGGCATACTCCGCCCCTTGCTTGCACAGAAGACCGTTTGCCGCGGGAACAACGCTCGCGTCCTGACTCGAATCGTCTTGCCGCTAACGCCGGTCCAACTGGGGGTGTATCGAACGTCGTTGGGCCCAAAACAGCCATCGAGTCGCCGCGCGGGACGTCAGGGGTGCTTCAAGGCGAGCGGAGGGAACGGAGGTCTTCCCGACGGAGCGTGACTCCTTCCCGATCCAGACGCTCGAGCAAGGGGACGGCGATTCGACGGCTGGCGCCCACGGCTTGGCGTAATTCGCTCACGGTGGCCCCTTTGCGGCCCGCTAGAAAGGCGCGGACTCGAGCGACGGCCTCGGCATACGCCTCTGCTCCCAAGACGATCTCTGGGCTCAATTCGACCACCTCGCCGGTTTTGACGAGAAAACCCAGCGCCTCCGAGCTTGCCGGGCTCGGCGTAAGCTCCCGGCGGTTAGGTGGATCGAGCGGCTGGCGCGCGAGGCGAAGTCGAAGGGCCGCGGCGGACGACATGAGCGCTGGCGGCAGCTTGGGACGGTGCCCTCGGGCATGAATCGAGCTGCCCGACACGGCATATTCACCGTTTGCCAACTCAGCGATCAGGTCATCAACCAAGTCCAGCCGCGGCAGTCGTCGACTTACTTGGGACCGTAGCAGCGAGAGCGGCAGACCCGTTTGCGCTGGATGCGCCCGATGATGCGAATCGATGGTAGCGCAGGCATCGTCTATAAGCAGCCTCCAGCGCGACTTCAGCACCACGCCGGATTTTAGACTCACCAGAAGACCACCCTCGACGAGCCGCGCGATCGAGTTGTCGATGTCCGCAGCCGCGAATCGCGAGCGCCGAAGTAGCGCTGCCGGCTCCAGAAACCCGTCTCTTTGTGCCCAAGCCGCGAATGATGCCCGCGCGTCGCCACCGGATCGGGCCAACGCCTCAAGAAATGCCTGCTGGGCCGGCTTTCGAAAGCGTTTGCGATCTCCCTCGGGATCCAAGACCACGCCGCCGGCCAGCGTCGCTCTGTCAGCGGCATCCCGAATGACGAAACGTTCCCCGGAGAGGAGCGCCAGTGGAGAAGCCAAGCGCAGCTGGGCGATGGCCGAGCCGCCCAGAGGCAACTCGGCGCCTGTCGCGAACACGATTCGACACCAAACGGCGGTCGTTCCGACCAGTAGTCGCGCCGGGCTGCCATGCGGTATCGGATGCGCCGAAGACGCTGTGGCCGGAGGGCGAGCCGACCGGAACAGGAGCACATCGCACGAATTCCGCGCCGCCATAGGTCGCTCGCTTCCAATCACCAACGAACCACGACGAATCGCATTGCTAGGGACGGGCTCTCCCCCGGACGCGGTGGAAACGCCCGTAAGGTTGAGCGCCGTTCGCGTCCCCGGACGCGCGATTGGCTGCGGGCGATTGTGGCTGTGGATCGCGCGGATTCGCGCCGGGGTTCCGAGGGGGCTCACGAACACGTCCTGTCCCGGCACGAGATCCCCGTCACGCAGCGTTCCAGTTACGACGACGCCGACACCTCGCAGCGTGAAAGCGCGATCCACCCAAAGACGCGGACGGCCGATCGACGGGCGTGGCGCCAACGAAAGCAGCTGATGACGGATCGCGGTTCTCAGCTGCGCCATTCCGCGTCCAGTCGTCACCGAAGTGGGTACGATCGGAGCGCCCGCGAAGGGCGAACCGCTGAGTCGCTCGCGCACACTCGCAATCGCAGCGGCCTCGTCCTCCGGCCGGATTCGGTCGATTTTCGTCAGTGCGACGACGGCATGCGTGGCGGCGACGTACTCCAGGATTTGCAAGTGCTCCTCTGTCTGAGGCATCCAACCGTCGTCCGCTGCTACAGCAAGAAGCGCCAGATCGATCGCCCCCACCCCGGAAACCATGTTCTTAACCAAGTCTTCGTGCCCCGGAACGTCGACGATGCCAACCTCGCAGGTCGGAGAAGTGGGGTCGGCTCCAGGCAACACGAGATGAGCGAAGCCCAAATCAATCGTGATACCCCGAGCCTTTTCCTCGGGCAACCGATCGGGTTCGCTGCCCGTAAGGGCGCGGACGAGCGCGCTTTTCCCGTGGTCAACGTGGCCTGCAGTGGCCACGATGAAATACCGCTGTATCGGGGTAAGCAGGCCACTGGCCGCGCCCTCTCGAAGTCCGATCCTTTCCCGGACGGCCGCGATGTACGCTTCCGATGCGGTCTCAGCACCTTTCATATCGCATACGGCAGCGGCGGCTCGCGCGTCCATGAATCGCTTCAATCACCACGAGCCGATTTTTCCTTCGCACTTGAATCCGGATTCGACGCAACCGATTGCAGAATAGCCGATAGCAACGCATCGTCCTGTCGGGGAAAAACGGTACGGAGATTCAGACGGACCGCGTTCTGGCTCACCGTGGCGATCACGGGCGGATTCTGTCTGGCCAGCCGGTCCTGCAACTCATTCGCCGCGACGCCCCCCACCCGAACTTGCACGGCCACCGA
Source organism: uncultured Verrucomicrobiae bacterium (assembly GCA_963800005.1). Lineage (GTDB taxonomy): Bacteria > Verrucomicrobiota > Verrucomicrobiia > Opitutales > Opitutaceae > CAWCZH01. The sequence continues at coordinate 277,904 of CAWCZH010000005.1, read as the reverse complement.
GGGGACTTCCGATCTCGGCAAGCAACCGCCCCCGACTTGTCCCGTCGTGATGACGACTTCCGCTTGAACCCGGTCAGCAGGCAGCCGCGCGCGGATAGCTTCCGCACGGGCAAGGAGTTGCGGCTCAGAATACTGCAACATAACGGCGACGGGAAGTTCTGCCTTCGCAAGATCCCCGAGGTAGGCGTCAACCGTGGCTTCGAGTGCCGCGCACGTCATTTTATCGCAGCGCAGGGCGCGGAATAGCGGGTCCTTTTTGAGCTTGGCGACGAGCTCGGCTTTGCCGGCAAGGATCCCCGCTTGAGGCCCGCCGAGGAGTTTGTCGCCGCTGAACGTCACGAGATCTGCGCCGGATCGCAGCACCTCTGCAGGCGTAGGCTCGTGAGCGGGAGCTACCAGACTTCCCGATGGCCCGATGGCGCCGCTACCGAGATCCTCCACGAATGGAACTGAGCGCGACTGGGCAAGCTCCGCCAACTCGCTCGAGGCGGGCGCTGCAACGAATCCTTCCATATAGAAATTGCTGTGGTGAACCTTTAGGAGCAATGCCGTCTGGGTGCCCACGGCCGCGGAATAGTCCTCGATCGAGGTCTGGTTCGTCGTGCCGACCTCGCGGAGCGTCGCCCCGCTCGCCTCGAGTATTTCGGGCAGACGAAATCCGCCACCGATCTGCACGAGCTCGCCCCGGGAGACGATCACCTCGCGGCGGCCTTCCTTCGCCAGACCGTGGAGAACCAACACGAGGGCGGCGGCGCAGTTGTTCACCACCGCTGCCGCCTCGCTCCCGCATAATACAGCAAGGGCGCGGTCCAAATACGCGGCGCGACCCCCTCGACCACCCGTTGCCAGATCGAACTCCAGATTGGAATAGCCGCCTGCAATCGCCTGAACGGCGGCAATTGCGCGGTCTGAGAGCGGAGCTCGACCAAGGTTCGTGTGCAACACGATACCCGTCGCGTTGATGACCGGCTGAAGCCGCTGGCGCGCAAGGGCTTCCAGCGCGGTCTCCACCAGCGGCAATACGTCATCCAAGCCATTAGCCCCACCCTGCTGTCGGATCGCGCCCAGAACCCTTCGCACCTCCGCTAGAACCAAGGGGCGCGGTAGCTCGGTCTGGCCGAGAGCAACGAGCACCTTTTCGACGGACGGGATGCCGCGACGGGAACCAGCGTTAGCGCCCGCTGCGACCGCAAAACGGCTCATGCGGCGACACCCGCTCTTGGGCGAGACGCGCGCGGCGATTTTGCGGTGGCCAGCGTCACCTGGATTCTCGGAGTTCCTGCGACCAAGCGCCCAATAGTGGCTGCCGCGAGAGTGCCCCGGCGTTTCAGCAGCTGCTGGACGCGATCAACGGCTCGGGCAGGTACACAGAGCAGGAGGCCACCGCTGGTTTGCGCGTCCGTTAGCAAGTGCCTATACCGCAGGGAAATATTAATCCATTCGGTAATACCGCTGGCGGTCTTCAGATTTTGGTGGCTGCCCCCGGGGATGCAGCCCTGATCGATTAACGAGAGCACCTCAGGGCTAAGCGCGGGCACAGCAAGCGCGTCGATTTCAGCGGCAACGGAGCTGCCTCGGCAGATGTTCGCCAGATGACCGAGGAGCCCGAATCCGGTGACATCCGTTCCGGCCCGCACCAGCCCGAGTTCGGCAAGTTCCGCCCCGACGACGTTGAGCGTACTCATGGAACGAATCGCCTTTTGCTGCAGCGATCGTGACGCGAGGCCGCGCTTGATGCCCGTGGTGGTGATGCCCGTCCCGAGCGGCTTCGTGAGGATGAGAACATCGCCCGGTCGCGCCTGAGTGTTGGCGATGATCCTGCGCGGAGAAATGACCCCCGTTATTGCCATCCCGTACACGGGCTCTGGCAGGCGAATTGTATGTCCCCCGACGATACAGGTGTTCGCTTCGTGGGCCTTAAGAAGACCGCCGCGCAGGATCTCGGCGATGACCTCGGCCGGGAGTACATCGTCGGGAATTCCGATTAAATTCAGCGCGGTAATGGGTCGGCCGCCCATCGCGTAAACGTCAGATAAGGCGTTGGTTGCAGCGATCTGACCGTAATAAAAAGGGTCGTCGACGATGGGAGTAAAAAAATCCACCGTCTGCACGAGCGCGAGCCGATTGCTCAGGCGGTAAACGCCCGCGTCGTCAGCGGTCCCGGCGCCGACCAGTAAATTCGGATCCGCTGGCATCGCCGGCAGACGTTCGAGCACTTTTCCCAGCGCCTCTTGGCCGAGTTTGGCCGCACAACCCGCGCACGAGGACAACGCGGTTAGCCGCAAGGCACCGGTGCGGTTTGATGCCCGCGCGTTCGAGGAGCCGGCGTGCTCGTGATCGTTATGTTTCATAACTAACGCTCCAAAATGGCGGAGAGGGAATGAATCGAACATTCCTCAGCCCAAAGAATGAGCCGACAACAGTTTTGAAGACTGCGAGGGCCACCAGGCACCCATGACTCTCCGTGACCTCTTGCCCGAACCGGCACCCGATCGGGAAACCTGTGGGCAGCAACAAACTGGTCCATCGCAGCACGGACCCCCAAAGCCCCGTTCCGCAGCTCCATTATATATCCGGAAATATACTAACGCGCCCATCAGGCTTACCCCGAGCCGGTCTGCCGCACGAACCTAGATCGGCAGAGCCTGTCGGGCATGTACGCCGATCGATCGACTCTCGCACTGAGAGCGCCGCGCCAGGTATATACCACGATAGCGCTACGCCCGCTGTTTCCCCGCCCACCCCCCTCCGCGACTATATAGCTAGATGGAACCCAAGCACCCGAGCTTCCCCGCGCCATACGTTTCCGCATGGGCCCATCCTTTTCGGGGCGCGGCGAGGCCGTGAAAGACTGGAGACGTGATCGCCGCGTAATATGAAACGTCACGATATCAAGGACTCCGGCATCTGGCGGTGGCCGCTGTTGCGCCAGCTGCGATACGGCATCCGCGGCACGGGCATGGAGGTCATGTCGCCCAAGACGCGCGCCCTGCACGCTCACATCGATGGCGCGCAAGTTGCGCGGTCGATCTGTCCGTACTGCGCTGTTGGCTGCGGGCAACTCGTATATCATCGCGACGGGAAGGTGATCCAGATCGAAGGCGATCCAGAGAGCCCCATTAGCCAGGGAAATCTCTGTCCGAAAGGCGCGGCTTCCCGCCAATTGCTCGAACACGACAGTCGAGAACTGAAGGTCAAGTATCGGCGGCCCTTCGGGAAAGCCTGGGAGGATCTCAGCCTCGAAAAGGCGATGGATATGATCGCCGATCGAGTGTGGGAAACGCGCAAGCGGACGTTTATCGAGCGATCGCCAGACGGAGCATACGTCAATGCGACGACCGCCATCGCGCATCTGGGCGGCGCCACCCTCGACAACGAGGAGAATTACCTGATCAAGAAATTCTTTGCCGGAGCACTCGGGATGGTCGCCGTCTCGAATCAAGCTCGAATATGACACTCCAGCACGGTGCCCGGTCTGGGTACCTCATTCGGCCGCGGCGGCGCAACCACCGCACAAGATGACCTGCAATACGCCGATTGCATATTAATCGAGGGCTCCTCGATGGCCGAAGCCCACCCCGTCGGATTTCGCTGGGTAATGAAGGCGAAACAGAACGGGGCAAAAATTATACACGTCGATCCGCGCTACTCACGCACGAGCGCGATGGCCGACATCTGGCTGCCGATTCGCGTCGGCACGGATATCGTTTTCCTCGGCGGACTCATCAACTACGCCCTGACCCACGAAAAATATTTTCGGGAATATGTGATCCCATATACGAATGCCTCGTGTATAATAAAGGAGGAGTTTCAGGACTCAGAGGAGGGCGCTGGATTTTTCTCCGGCTGGGATGAGTCGAAGCGGGCCTACGAGCCGAAGTCATGGCAATATGAAGGAGAGGACGTCGGGCGCCCGCACCGCGACCTGACGCTGCAGCACCCGCGCTGCGTTTTCCAAATCCTCCGGCGGCACTTCGCGCGCTATACACCGGAAAAAGTCGCGGAAATGACCGGTTGCACCATTGAGAAATTCCTCGAGGTCGCGGAGACGTTCACTGCCGCGAGTGGACGCGAAAAGACAGCGGCCATCTGCTACGCCGTCGGTTGGACACAACATTCCGTCGGAGTGCAAATCATCAGGACCGCCTCGATCCTCCAATTGCTAATGGGCAATATCGGAAGGCAGGGCGGTGGCATTCTCGCACTGCGGGGGCACGCCTCGATCCAGGGCTCGACGGACATTCCGACGCTATATGATGCGTTGCCCGGGTACCTGCCGATGCCGCGTGGCACCAAGCAACATAATGAGGAAACGCTGCAGAAATTTCTCGAGACATATACAAATCCCCGGGGGCTCTGGCACGGGATGCCGAAATATACGATCAGCCTCCTGAAAGCATATTACGGGGCCCGCGCCACCAAGGAAAACGACTGGGGCTGGCGCTATATGCCGCGGATCACGCGCGACCATTCACACCTCGCCTATTTCGCCGAGATGTATGATGGGAAAGTCGAGGGCTTTTTCCTCATGGGCCAGAACCCCGCCGTCGGCGGGCAGCACGCGCGCTTCGAACGGACGGCTCTATCCAAGCTCAAATGGATGGTCGTGCGCGACCTCGTCGAGGTGGAGTCCGCCTGCTGGTGGTACCAGTCTCCCGAAATCGAGCGGGGCGAACTCAAGACCGAGGACATCGCGACCGAGATGTTTTTCCTGCCCGCTGCCGGTCACACCGAAAAAGCCGGCTGCTTCACCAATACACAGCGACTGCTCCAGTTTCGCGAAAAGGCCGTGAGCCCTCCCGGCGATTGCCGCAGCGAAAGCTGGTTCATACATCAGCTCGCGCTGCGGCTGATCGCGCGCGCCAAAGCCTCGAGCGATCCACTCGACGAACCGTTGCGCGCCATCGACTGGTGGTATCCCGAGAGCGAGGACGGTGAACCCGAGACCGAATGCGTGCTCGCCGAAATCAACGGCTGGAAAACCGACCCTGCCGCCGGCCCCGAGGGAGTATATAAAGGCGGCCGCGACCGTGATGGAAAACCGCATCATGGCCCGCAGCTCGAGAAATATGATGAGCTGAAGGACGATGGATCAACGGCGTCGGGCTGCTGGATATATACTGGAGTACTTGGCCCGAAGAGCATCAACAAGGCGCATCAGCGCAAGCCGCAGGGACGCTATAGCCACGGCTGGGGGTTCGCGTGGCCCGGCGACCGACGCATTTTATATAACCGTGCCAGCGCCCAGCCGGATGGCGCGCCGTGGAGCGAACGCAAAAAAATCATCTGGTGGGACGCTGCGAAGCAGGAATGGACCGGCCACGACTCACCCGATTTCACCAAGGATAAACGACCGGACTACCAGCCGAAGCCGGAAACGCTCGGCGTCGAAGGCCAGCCGGGAGACGCCCCCTTTATATTGCATGACGATGGCCTCGGCTGGATATATGTTCCCGAAGGTCTGCAGGACGGCCCGCTCCCGACGCACTACGAGCCAATCGAGTCGCCGGTGAAAAACGCGCTCTATCCGCGGGAGACGAACCCGCCCGTGAAATGGTTCACGCGCGCCGAGAACCCGAAAGCTCCGCCCGGCGATCCGCGGTTCCCCTATGTATTAAGTACTTTCCGGCTGACCGAGCATCATACCGGCGGCGGCATGAGCCGTTGGCTTTCGCATCTGTCGGAACTCCAGCCGGAGCTCTTCGCGGAGCTGTCTCCCGAACTCGCATCCGCGCTCGGGATTCGTCACGGAGACTATATTACTGTCGTGACGCTGCGCGGCGGCATCGAGGCCCGCGCGATGGTCAGCCGGCGCATTCGGCCACTTGATATAGGCGGACGCACGATTCATCAGGTGTTCGTCCCGTTTCATTGGGGCTCGGCTGGCCCGTTCACCGGCGGGAGCTTCAACGATCTCATGGCTCTCGCAGCGGAGCCGAATATATCAATTCACGAGGGCAAGGTCTGCCTTTGCAATATCATCCCCGAGCGCATGCCCCGCGGCCCTGCGTTTCTGGAATGGTTCCAACAAAAAGCCCAGATTGACCGCGGCCAGAATCGACACCCCGAGGAGCCGCCACCCGGCTCGCCACTCGGCGGACGGCTCGAATCGGGCCACGGCCAGCACGGCAAATCCAGCCAATGATCGGCGAAGGCATCAAAAGTACTAACCAGCGACCTCACCACTACGTGGATGAGGGAGTCACCGTCGGCTTCTTCACGGACCCGACTGTCTGCATCGGCTGCAAAGCCTGCGAAGTCGCCTGCAAGGAGTGGAACCACGTCCCCGCCGACCACCCGACCTGGACGGGGCATTCATACGACAACACCCGTGCCCTCGGTGCCTCAACGTGGCGCCACGTTTTATTTCTCGAGGAAAACAAACCGCACGCCGGCCCGAATTCCGCTTCGGACATGCAGGGCGCCGCCGATCCGTTTCGCTGGCAATTCCTCTCCGATGTATGCAAACACTGCGAGGCTGCTGGCTGCCTTGAATCCTGCCCCACGGGCGCAATCGTCCGCACTGAAAACGCCGCCGTGTTCGTACAGAATGACGTCTGCAACGGTTGCGGCTACTGCGTCGTTTCCTGTCCGTTCGGCGTTATCGATCGACGCGAGGACGAGCCTCTCGATAAAGGCGGCGCGTTCAAATGTACTTTCTGTTACGATCGCCAAATCAGCGGACTCGTTCCGGCGTGCGCGAAATCCTGCCCCACCGAATCGATCCGCTTCGGACCGCTGGCGGACCTCGAAGCCGAGGCGGCGCGACGCGTCGCGCACCTCCGTGAGTCCGGCCAACCCGACGCACAACTTTATAATCCGAAACATACATCGGTGAAGGGCATTCACGCTTTCTTCCTGCTGCTGAGCGCACCCGAGGCCTATAATCTCCCGCCCCATCCCGAGATTCCCACTATATATCTGCGCGCTTCATATACCGCGATGGTCGCGACGGCCCTGCTCGCGGCCGCAGTCGTGACCGGGGTGTTTTGGTTCGTGCAATAAACTCTAAACCATGCCCACCCCGCCCAAACCCCCGTCCGCTGACTTCGAGCGCCGGCTCGACGAACTGCGCGAGGAAGCTCGCGCGAAGGGCGTCGTCACGGCGGATGGCATCAGACCGAGCGGCGGACCCATCCCGGTCCAGCCGCCCGCTGGCGGCGGGCGAGCGACGGATATAAATCCAAGCGGGAATTACTACGGACTTCCCCTGCTGAAACCGCCCGTCTGGAAATGGATGATTGCTGTATACTTTTTCGTGGGAGGCCTCGCCGGAATGTCTGCGCTCATCGCCGCGGCGGCCCTCCTCCGCCACGACTGGACGCTCGCGCGACACGCGCTTTGGTCCGCCGGCGCCGGGGCGGTGCTCTCGCCTATATTGCTCATCTGGGATCTGGGACGTCCCCTCTTGTTTCTACACATGCTGCGCGTTTTTAAAATCCAGTCGCCGATGTCACTTGGCTCATGGATTCTCTCCGGATTCGGGGCCGCGGCTATCCCCGCATTGATATTAGTCGAGTGGCAGCTGCGACTCCCTCCGGGCACGACGATATACGCTCTCGTGCACGGACTCGCGATCGCAGCGATTATCGGAAGCGCCGTGCTGGGAATTTTCCTCGCCACCTATACGGGTGCGCTGCTGGGCGTTTCAGCCATTCCCGCGTGGAACCTGCACCACGGGAAGCTGCCCGTGCACTTCGGGCTGGCGGCACTTGGCTCGGCGGCCGGGATGCTGGAGCTGCTCGGACATCGGGGCACACCCCTCAATATACTTGGCTATATAGCCGCGGGCGGCGAAACGCTCCTGTTTTTGTCGCTCGAGGTGCGCCGGCACGGCTTGGCGGACGCTGCGCTTCACCACGGAAAAACCGGCTGGCTGCTGCGTAGCTCCGAGATCCTGGCGGGACCCCTCGCGCTGGTGTTGCGTGGCTTCGGTTTTATCCCCGCCGCCGCGGGATGCTTCCTAATCGGGGCGTTGCTCAGTCGCTTCGCTTGGCTGGCGGCTGGGCGGGCTTCTGCCTGTGATCCGCGCTCGATCCTCGCGGCGCAGCAAGGTGGGGCCACGCGAGCCGCCGCCCCAGCCTCTACCGGCTGACGCGCCTTCAAACCCGTCCAGGCTCGAGGCCAGCCGCACTGGCCAGGATGAACCGCGACACGGCGAGATCGCTATAGCAAGCGGCGCGAGCTGCCGGACAGCGCCGGGCCGACTTCATATACACCCTCCGGAGCGCGCCGCCCAGGTTAAAGGACCGCGAGCCACTGGATTCGCGAGCGGTATATAGCAATATACATCCGCGGGCGGGTATACTAAACTGCGTCTTCGCTGGCCGGATTGGTTTGTCAGAACCCTGGTAACACCGCAGCATCCGCGGCAACCGTCGCCCGGGCGCGTCCGCTTCGCTCGTTCCCGCGATGGCCTAACAATGTACACCGCACCGCACCGCGAGGACCGGGCCCACCGAGCCCGCGTGCTTTTGCCGGTCTCGCTGACGGTGCTGCGGATCCTGCTCGGCCCGCTGGCCATCTTCTTTGCAGAAAGGCACCTCCCGCGGATCCTGTTCGGACCGCTGCTTCTGGCCGGTTTGCTCAGCGATATATACGATGGGGTGATTGCTCGACGCTTGGGGGTCGCGACGCCGTGGCTGCGGCGGTTCGACAGTGCGGCGGATGTGATCTATTATCTATTCATCCTCTGGGCAACCTGGCTGCTGGCCCGCGACACGCTTCGGGCCAGCACGGCCCCCGCCGTGCTACTCGTCGGTTCCGAGGTGCTGGTTATCGTCACGAGCCTGCTTCGATTCCGGGTCCTGCCCGCGACCCATTGCTATTCCGCAAAAATCTATGGCCTGGCGCTCTTTTCCGCTTTCCTGCTGGTGCTGAGTTTTTCCGCCGGGCCCTGGGTGTTCCGCGTGCTCGCCGTATTCGGCCTCGGGGCGAATCTCGAGGTGATCGCCATCCTCTTTCTGTCGGTCGACGCTCCTGTCGACGTCCTTTCGATCCGACAGCTGCGCCGTCGCTCGGCCTGATCGCACTCGAGGCCGTTTCCCGCACGCTGTATATACCCTATATACAGGGATATGTCCACGCACGGCTCGGCGCGGTCCGGCCCCCGGCCGTCGAGCTGGTCCGGACCCGCCTTGCAACCAACCCGGCCGCCGCATCCAAAGTCGTCCGCAGGCGCCAGCCGCGGGCCTCGGCGTCGTCGTATATTCTGCGAAGCTCGTGTGTTCCCAGAGGCCTTATCCGGATCATCTCTCAAGGGCTCGGCGCCGGCGCTGGACGCTATATGGAACCTGAAAAATAAGAAGGGCCGTCTACCCCTAGACGGCCCTTGCACCAACACCAACCTAACCGTTGAACTACGAGGAGAGAGACGAGGCCGCGTTCATTTCGTTCAATCGTCGCGAAGAAATTTTCGCGAATCCCGGAGTTTACATTCCTGTAACATATTACCTCCGCAGTTCGCCGTCGCCATGAGATTCCCCTGCGGGCGAAAACCTATATCGGCGTGAGCAGCGAACGCAGCGCACGGCAAACCTCCGCGTTGCCGGCCACATAAAAAATCCGGCCCATCTTCAGGTCGAACTCGCGCATCGGGAACGGGTTCGCGCTGAGAAACTGCACTTCTCCCCCACCCGCCCAGCACAGCGGAACCGCCGCTGCGATGTCCCAGACTTTCACATTGTGGTCCACCGTGCCGTCGAGAATCCCCACGGCCACATACGCGAGATGCAACGTGCTGCTGCCGAGGCCCCGAATTTTTATATTCTCAACGAGCGTCTGCGCATCGCGGGCGTAGCGCTTGTCATAAGGACTATGAAAGCCGACCATGCTCTGGTCTGTTAGCGGGCCTGGACGCACGTGCGGTGTGCGCTGCCCGTCCCACAACCCAAAACCCGGGCCGCCGTGGATCAGGACGCGCCGCGCGAGATCATATATCACTCCATAAATCGGCGTTCCGTGCTCCAGCAGTGCCAGCGAGATCGCACAATGCGCGATGCCGGCAGCGTAGTTGTTCGTCCCATCTATAGGGTCAAGTACCCAGGAGAACCGGCTCGTCACCGGCACCGGCCCATCGGCCTGCGTCAGCTCCTCGCTGAAAAAATTGTCGTCAGGAAAACTCGCCGAGAGCGTCGCAAATATATTGGCGGAAATCGCGAGGTCGACCGCTGTGACGCGGGTGCCATCGCTCTTCCACTGGCTTTCGGCGCGGCCAAATTCGCGATGCATCAGAGCGGTTTCAGCCAGCACTGCGCTTTGTGCCGCCACCACGCGATCGAGAGTCTCTTGGGGAAAAGCCATGTTCATCCCAGTCACACCCGTCCCCGCCGGAAGCGCAACGTTGCGGTGGATATATTGTCAGTCACGGCGCGTTCCAACCGCATCTCACTCTCGCCCAATATTATTCGTAATCATATAACTTCGGGTCGCGCACGGGCGCGTCCCGGCGAACGCGAAACTTCGCTCGCCCGGGGCTCGCCGCATCGGTGGCATTAACGAGGCCGGCCGGTCCAGCGCCCGCATCGTCCATGCCATCCCCCGGCAAATCGGTGCCGCCCAATTGCTCCTCGAGGGAATCCGGATCGGCACCCTCCTCGAGCTTTCGCACGACCTCCTCCATCTCGCCGCCGATTCTCTCGCCTGAAAGTTCCGCCATGCGGCGCATCATCCGGCCCATTGCCCGCGGATCGTTTTCGTCCACCGAGGAAAATTCCCTCTCCATCGCATGCATCGCCGCCTCCATCTTCGGATCGTCCGCCGCACCGGCACTTGCAGGCGCCGCGGGAATGTCACTCGAATCCGACACATTGCCGCCGCGCGTCACGGCGAACGTCGAAAATTTTTTCTCCATCCGGAATGACGGGTTGTCGGGGTTCCGAGGGATGGTTCGCCCTTGCGCCAACGTCTTCGCGTAAAACTGGTAGATCGTGTGATTATCGGGGCAGTAGTACTCGTAAATCGGCATGAATTGTTTCTAGCAGTCGCCCGGAAATTCGCAAACGCCAAGCGGGGCAACAGGGCAGACAGAACGGCGTAACGGGAAGAATCGTTCTCCGCAGTTGCCGCCACGCCCAGCCGCGCAATCGTGTGGCCACCATGGCCGAAACCTTCCCCATCGATCTGCGCAAACTCCTGCCGCTCGAGCTCAGCCCAAAGAGCACGAGCATCACCCCGGAACAGAAAAACGTCCTCCAGCAGAATATACAGCTGTGCCGCGATGCCATCGTGTTCTTCACGGCACTCGCCGGCGCGAAGGGGCTGTCCGGCCACACCGGCGGCGCGTACGACACCGTGCCGGAGGTCATGATCATCCGCGCATTCATCGCGGGCGGAGCGCCGATCGTGCCGACGTTCTATGACGAAGCCGGCCATCGCGTCGCGACGCAATATCTCCTCGCCGTGCTCAACGGCCACCTGCCCGCGGAAAAGCTGCTTCATTATAGAGAATATAACGAGGGCCTGCCCGGGCATCCCGAGAAACTGCTCACGCCCGGCATCGATTTTTCATCCGGCCGCCTCGGACATATGTGGGCCTTCTGCAACGGCGTCGCTCTCGCGAACCCCGGTCACAGTATAATCATGCTCGGGTCGGATGGCTCGCAAATGGAAGGTGACAACGCCGAGGCCGCACGCCTCGCCGTGGGCAAGCAGCTCGCCGTGAAAGTACTGATAGATGATAACAATGTTACCATCTCGGGGCACCCGCAGAATTATATGGTTGGGTATGATCTGACGCGGACGCTGTCGGGTTACGGATTGCTGACCGACACGGTGATGGGAGAGGATCTCGACGCGCTCTTCACCGCGCTGGGGCGCGTATTCTCCGACGACCGCCCGCACAGCCTCGTGATCAAGCGGCCGATGGCGCCGGGGATTCCGGGCGAGGAGGGATCGCCGCACGCCCATGAAGTATTAAAACTCGATGCCGCGATCGGCTATCTGGAAAAACGCGGCGGGCACGAGGCGGCGATCGCGATGCTGCGGGCGGCGAAGCCGGACAAGTCCCCGCTCACCTACCGTGGGTCGAAGGGCCAGGGAAAAAATCGCGACGACTTCGGCAAGCACATCAACGCGATGCTCGACCAGCTTTCGCCCGAGGACCGGGTCGCGCAGGTCCGCGTGTTCGACAACGACCTCGAGGGCTCATGCGGCCTGCATCATATAAGGAAAAAGCACCCCGAAGTATATATCGAGGCTGGCATCATGGAGCGCGGGAATTTCTCCGCGGCGGCGGGTTTCGGTGCCGTGCGCGGGAAGCAGGGCATTTTCGCCACGTTCTCGGCATTTCTCGAGATGTGCGTAAGCGAGATCACGATGTCGCGGCTGAACTTTGCCAATGTCCTCGCCCATTTCTCGCATTCGGGCGTGGACGACATGGCGGACAACACGTGTCACTTCGGGATCAACTCGATGTATGCCGACGGCGGAGTGAAGCCGGGCCACGGCGAAGATCTGACGCGACTGTATTTTCCGGCGGACCAGCATCAGTTCGGCGCGTGCGTGCGGCGGATATTTCACGACGATGGCCTGCGGTTCCTGTTCTCGACGCGTTCCGCGGTGCCCGACCTGCTCGACGAGGGGGGCCAGCCGCTGTATGAAAACAAGCCGTTCGAGCCGGGCGTGGACTATATAGTTCGCGAGGCGCGCGGCGGCGGCTATATTGTTTCGTTCGGCGAGATTGTATATCGCGCCCTCGATGCCGTCGAGAAGCTGCGCGAGCGGGGCGTCAACGTCGGATTGATCAACAAGCCCACGCTGAACGTGTATGACGAGGCCAGCATGCAGCGACTCGTGGCGGCGCCGTTCGTGCTCGTGGCGGAAGGCTGGAACGTGAAGACAGGGCTCGGCTCGCGCTTCGGCACCGAGCTGCTGCGGCGCGGATTCCGCGGCCGCTACGCGAATATCGGAGTGCACCTCGAGGGCTCCGGCGGGCTATGGCAGCAGATCGGATTCCAGGGTATCGACAGCGCCGGGATCGAAAAGGCCGTGGTGGACCTTCAAGCCGCCAAATAACCGCGCGGCGGAGCCAGCTGCCAAATGCGCCGGGCTCTTCGCCCGGCGCTAAATCCTATAGGACGGAGTCGGACCAGGGGCCTTAGGCGGCGCCGTAGATAGATGCTTATGTAGCTCGGCGACCGGAACACCACCCTGGTGAAGGCGCTGCGCCTCGGGGGTCCGCCGCTGCACGACCTCCGCGGACTCCCGGCGCCGTCGGGCGGCAGCGGCGACTTGTACTGCATTGTATATAGGGATAAATCCGGCCTTCGGGTGTTCCAACCATCATGACCGCCGGAGCAGCGCGGCAAAGCGACGTTTTATAAATGCGCGGAATCCGAAGACAGTCGCCGATTATAGACAAAGCCGGCTACATCCTGTGCGAGCGGCCATCGGGCGATTCCCGCTGGCGCGATCTCCTCCATAACGCAGGAATTTCACATATACATATCCATCCTTATATATAACAGGGTCTCTGTATATGATACCGAGACGCTCAGCCCGGATCCGCACCGAGCTGGTGGCCGTGGCGAACGACGGCGTCCCGACTGCCTTCGTTGAGCTGGTCGAGCACCCGGGCGAGCCGGCGCCGTTTCTCCTGGTTTTGCGCGAACATCTCCAACTGCACCGGCCGGTCGTCCACGCCAGAGAAACGCACGCTGACGAGCCGCAACGGCCGTCTCAGTTTCCAAGCCGCGCGGAGCAGCGTGGGCACGAGCGGATAAAAAGGCGCTTCGAGGTCCGTCGCCTCCGCGAGCGAACGGCCGTGCGATTCCTGCGAAAAATCCGCATAACGGATCTTCACCGTCATCGTCCGCACCCGCTTTCCGTCGGCCCGAATTTTCGGGAGCAGCTCGTCAACCATCCGCTTCGCGACACGCTCGACATCCTCGAAGGAGTCGAGATCACGATTGAACGTCTCCTGCTGCGAATAGCTTTTGGCGTCCTCGTGCTCCGTCGCGACCGGTCGATCATCCTCGCCGCGGGCCATGGCGAGCGTACTTCGCCAGCTGTCGCCGAAGATCGACTCCAACCGGCTGTCGCTCGCGCCGGTGATGTCGCTGATCAGCCGGAGCCCGTGACGCTCGGTGAGAACTTTCTCTGTCTTCGCGCCGATGCCGGGCAGTCGTCCTATTCCGAGCGGCGCGAGAAACTCGGTTTCCGTGCCCGGTGGAACGAGCACGAAGCCGCGGGGCTTGCGCAGCTTGGACGCGATTTGCGCGACGAGTTTATTCGTCGCGATGCCGAATGACGCGGGCACCTGGAGCTGCGTCCACAATTTCTCCTGCAGGGTCCGCATCCGGGCCGCGATTTCCGCGGAGTCGCGGCAGCCGCACGGGGTGAGGTCGAGGTAGCCCTCGTCGATCGAGTTGCGTTGAACGAGCGGGGTGACGGTTTCGCAGAGGTCGAACATCTCGTGGGACACTCGACTATATAGTCCTGAGGTGTGCGGCAGGAGGATGAGGTCGGGGCAGACGCGGAGCGCCCGCTGGGTGGGCATCGGAGTATATACGCCGCAGGCCCGCGCCTCGTAGCTCGCGGATGAGATGATTCCGCGTTGCGTGCCGCCGACGGCGCACTTGGTACCGCGCAGCTCGGGCTTCAGAGCCAGTTCGCACGACACAAAGAAAGCGTCCGCATCGAGGTGCACGATGAGCGGGAGCGGAGGCATCAATCCACGCAAGCGACGCCGGGCCGAGGCGCAACCCCCGAGGCGGCAGATCTGCCGAGTACTCGCCGCAGGGCGTATGAGTCAACGTTCTGTGCCTGAGCCACTAAGCTCAGAGTTCACGAGCGGCGTTTAGCATGACACGGCTTAAACACCGTGCCGGTCTATCGAACGTCCCTCAGAGCTCGCCATCTTCTGGAGCACCGGGGCGCGCAGCATCAGGACGGTCCATTCATCACCGCGGGCCCGTGCCCACGCCGGCGCGCTCGGGCACTCGAGAGCGGAGCAGAAGGGCCATTTTTGGCCGTTCAGAGGCGCCGGATTTGCGTCATGACAAAAAAAAAATCGAGCCCCGACCAGCCCGGATTCGGAGGCCGGCTTCCGGGCATTTGAGCATCCCAAGCGTGCCGGACTTCCTAGAGCGGTCGTTTCAGGAACGGAATGGCTTATATATTTATAAAGCGCATCATACATCATGATATAATACCTCTGGCCTTTTGATAATATCATTTTCGAGTCCGGTGTTTCTCACGATTATATAACATTTTGTTGGAGGCAGAACGTTATATACATTAATATGCATCGGCAGGCCTCACGCGCTAGGAGTTAGTCGATGGGATACCGACGACGGTCGCACTGCGCTTGCGTTGAAAAGAGTTGCGCGGCGTCTGTAAAGATATCTTAAACCGGGCTCCTCCAGTCTTTTTCAACTGCTAGGTCAGTTTTTTAACGCCGAATATTTTGCCTCCAATCTCGCTTGTGCCGGCAGGATAATTTTGGCCGGCGCAATTGCATGACGGCGTGGAGGTGCAGCCAGCCTGCTTCCGCGCGATTATGGGTCCGCGGCTCCCCATAATCCAGGCATGCACCTCACGTCTATGAAAAACTATAATCGCGTCAGCGCATCGAAGCGTGGTTTCACCCTGGTCGAAATCATCTGTGTCGTAGTATTAATCGGGCTCCTCGGCAGCATCGGCGTCGCACTCATGCGCGACACGGCCAACACCGGCCGGATCAATGTCATGGCGAAGAACGCGTCCGAGTTGAATAATGCAATCAACAATCTGCGCGCCGCGGGCACGACGTGGACCCAGGCTTCATACGCGTTGATCAACGGCTCAGCCACCTCGTCCGCCGCCGTCTCATTGCCCGCCTCGGCAAGCGCGACGGACGTTGACAGCTTTCTCACGCAGCTCGCCGGAACCGGAATCACTTCGTTCGGCAATACCGCCGGCCTCGGTCGGTCGATCACCTCGGCTTCATATACGTACACCTGGGTCAACGGAGTCCCCGTCTTCTCCGTCGTCTCCGGGGCCACGCTTCCGTAACGTTCTCTCTGCAGCAGTTATATACTCCGTCCAGCGTCCCAGGCTTCAACTATGAAAACACATCAGCTCCCTCATCGGCGGTCCCGAGGCTTCACCCTCGTTGAAATCATCTGCGTCGTCGTCCTCATTGGCCTCCTCGGCAGCATCGGCGTGGCGCTGATGCGCGATACCGCCACAACCGGACGCACGAACGTCATGGCCAAAAACGCATCGGAGTTGAACAACGCGGTAAATAATCTCCGCGCCGCGGGCACAACCTGGACCCAGGCGTCGTATGCCTTGGCCAACGGATCCACCACGGGGCCGGCGACTGTTTCTCTGCCCTCGAGCGCAACGGCTGCAGACACCTCGTCCTTTATCAATCAATTGGCCGGCGCTGGAATCACCTCCTTCGGAAATACTGCTGGCCTGGGCCGCGCGATCACAGCGGCTTCATATACGTACACGTGGACCAACGGCGTGCCCGTTTTCACGGTCGTCGCCGGCGCAACGGTCCCGTAAAGCCAGCCGAATCATCCAACCTCACGGCGCCCACCCAGGCGACGAATGCCACCGCCTTGCCTGCACGATCCCGTCGCCCGTCCGATGAATATACTTTTCCGCCGGCGCGCGTTTACCCTAACGGAGGTGACGTGTGTCGTGGTCCTTTTGGGCTTGCTCGCCGGGCTGTCGATCGCGCTCGTCCGGGATGCCGTCCCCACCGGCCTCGACCGCAACGCGGTCGCTCTCGCCAACGCGCTGAACGCGGCGAAGAAGAACTACGAATTGCGCGTGTCGAACGCGTCCAGCAACTGGACCGCCGCCTCGGATGACTCCGCGCGTTTCCTCTTGATCCGGGATCGCGTTCCATACGCCGAGAGCCAGACGCTCAGCCAATTCGTTCCCGTGGGATATACGCTCGGCCTCGGGACGTCGCTCGACACGCGCGTGGCCGTCTCCGGACCCGGCGGTTCGATCACCTACTAATATGAAACGCACTCCATCACGTGATGCCTACACGTTGGTGGAATTGATCGTCACGATCTTCCTCGCCGCCGTCATCACGCTGAGCGCGATCACCTATTTCAGCGCCGTTTCGCGCGCCGTCACACGGCCGGTTATCACCTACAACGGCGCGAACTATACACTTTCGCCCGTCATCCGCGACAACCCAGACGGGGTGGCGAAGACCGATTTGTTCGACGCCCTAGACCTGCATCTTGCGCTGAGGAATCAACTCAACTCGGCGGATTTCATCGCGATTTTTGGCGGCTCGAATGCGGATGTGGGCGCACCGTCGGCCCTGCCACCGCTGCAGCTGGGATTCAACGCGACCGTCCTGCCGTCGCTAATCAATATATCACCACAGCTGCTGCAGACGACGCCACAGATCGCGTCGGTCGCGAGCGCCGATCTGGCCGGGCAATATGAAACCGCGTTCGACGCGTCGGACTTCACCCTCGTTTCCTTCCAAGGCGTCGCGAACATCACCGCGATTGCACAAGTTCGTCGGCATCAGAGCACCTTCGAGGGCACGGCGGTCTCGCTATATGAAACGACCCTTCGGACGCGGATCCCGCCCGCGGCGACGTGGACGATATACGCGTATCGTTTCTGGCCGCCGGCCGCTGAGGACAGCTGGGCCGTGCCGATGGGTGCACGCCACTCATGGTACCGTGCTGAGGGCGGGTGGTGGAATCGCAGTGAACCGGTGGGTTCCAGCGTCGCGTTCCCCGATCCATACGTCCTCGCCGTGCCCACTCCCGGCGCGACCGTCCTTTCGCAATCGCGGTTCGCCTATTTTGTCACCAATTCCCCGGCGTTCTGATGTATATTCGCGCCCAATCCGCCCGCGGCGACGTTGCCGTATATATAGTGGTAATGCTGGTCACGACCATGCTGCTCCTCACTGCTGCGCTGCGACTCGCGCTTACCGCGGCCACCGCAAGTTCCGCCTGGGATGTGCGGCGGCAGCGGGAGCTCGAGGCTCGCTCGGTCGCGATCGCGGCGAAGGAGGCCGTGATGTCCGTGGCGGAATTGGCACCTACCCTCTCCACGAGCGGTCTCGCCGCCGAGCTCACGCAACGCGTCAACGCGATCGCCGCAGCCGCCACCGGGATCTCAATCACCAGTTCCGCGAACAACGCGCTCGTCTCCATTCCCGACAATCCGCAATGGCCCGCCGCCGCGCCAGTCGCAGTCGCTCCTGCCGACTTTAATATAGCATCCAGCATCGGACGAAATCTCCAGGTGCTGTTATCCGCTGGGAGCATCGCAGACCTTGGAACGCGCACACTGACGTTCTCCGAAACGAATAATCTATATCCCACGGATGCCACCAGCTACTCGGTCGCACTCCGGTTCTTTTCCGTTCCGGTTTCGAACTTCACCTGGATCGCGTACGGTCGACCCAGTCAGTCCGGCGGCGTTTCAGCAGGTCCACCCGCCACGCCTCCGTTCACTCGTGGCGCCGACCTCATCGCGCCCCTCGTCACCGCATATAGCGCAGAAGCAGGCACGTTTCCCAATATGTTCAGCGGCACCGGTTCCGCGCTGCCGTATTTCTATAGGGATTTGGTCTCACTCACCTGGAACGCCTTCGAGTTCTGGACCAGCACCGCGTATCAAAATATATTGCTCACGGCCGCGGGCTCCAGCGTTTTCGATTTCACGAGCCCCGCGCAGCTGCCGAGTGGAGTGACCTGGGACGGCACGCGGGCGTCCCTCGACCTGAATGCGACGAGCGCGAATATAGTTATCTTCGCGGATTCCCTCGGCGGCTCCATTATACATCTCGGAGGAGCGAGCGCGACCGGTGCGCCCGTCGTCGTCGTTGTGCGCAATTTTTCAGCAACACCGACCATAATTGAGGTGGCCGGCAACAACTCACGCACTGTGCTTCTCTACGCTCCGAATTCGTCGATCACTCCGCTCTCGATCGGCTTAAATTTTCGCGGCGGCGTTCTCCTGTTTCCGAACTCCTCGGTCGCGCCGAGCCTCGCGATCAACGGATTTGTCGCGTATCCGCAAAGCCTCGGGGCTGCGCCGGCACTCGTGGCTTACCCCGACGACCAAGCGAAGCTGGATTTAGCGAATATAGTACCGCACGCCCTCCTGGTCTCCACCCGCGGGAGCATCCAATGAACCGCCTGGGCCATAGAATCCGCGGCATCAGCCTCGTTTCCGTCATCATCGCCGTCGTCCTTCTCGGAGCCGCGACCGCCGGAATCATACAGTACTCCTCGTCGGTGGGAAATTTTCGACGCGAGCTGGACACCAAGGTACAGGAGGATTCGTACCGTCTGTTTCAACACGAGCTCGCGCTCTCCGGCGCGAATCCAGCCGCCATGTCTCTCAATCCCTTGGCGGGGTCGACGACGGGCTCGTCCCCTATGCCAACGATCGCATTCGTGAGCACGGCGAGTCGTGACCAAGCGGGCTCGGCCAAGGTCGATGCATATTCCGCCGCGCCCGACATCATCGGACGCTCGGCGTCGATGGGATATAGAATCGCGGCCACCGGGACCGCCGTGATCGGTCCCGCCGGCAGCCCCCTCCTGCCACCCACGTTTCGGGTGTCAGGCTTGGTCGCCGAAAGCGAATTCGCTCCAGGCCTGACCAACCTCATTCTGCCGAACCCGGCGAATCCGCCGGGTACAGTATATAGATATACACTCGACGGCAGCACGCCGACAGCTGCCTCGCCGATTTGGAACACGGCCAGCTCGCTCCCGGCCGCGCCACTTCCGGGATTGGTGCGCGCCGCCGCTTTCAACTCCGACCCGTCTTCGCTTCCGAGCTCGATCGTCAGCGACACGCTGGCTCGGGGTCTCGCCATCAACTATAGCCGAAGCTCCGGCGGATTCTCGACCAGCTTCACCTATGCGGAGGTGACCGGCAGCACCAACAATATACTTCTCGGGATTAGCAACGCGCCGCCCGGGACAGCCATTTACTATACTTACGATGGCTCAACGCCCACCACATCATCACATCTATATACGGGCGGGTTCCAGGTTCCCCTCTTCGCTTGGTCCGCGACGATCCCATTGCAGGCCATCGCGGTCACCGGGTCCGATAACATATCCGCAGCGCCGCTCGCTCTCACTCTCGCCCCTTCAGCCACCGCCCTGCCGCCTCCGGCGTTCGGTGCGCCCGGAGGCACCGCCACGGCGGTCTTGGTTTCCGTCACGGATGCCGTCGCCGGTGTTACTATACGTTATGATATAGACGAGCCGTTGGGCGGATCGTCGCCCACGGGCGGCAACGGAGTCATCGTCAGCGTGCTGGCTCCCTGACCATGGCCGTCGCGTCTCACTCGCTCGTTGAATCAGCGCTGTCGACCGCGGCGGAATCCCATCTCGATTTCACGGCGCACCTGTCTTGGGCTTCCGCGTTGGCTGCTCTCGCCGCCCACCCGGCCAGTTCCGATATATGCATCGCCTCGCGCGGACGCGTCCGCCTGAAGGTCCGCGGAGTATATTGCATCCCGAGGATCCATTCCGACCTCCTCTCTCACGCGGGCTGGCTCGAGCTCTGCCGACTCATCCATCCCGAATGTCCGCCGCTGCGCGAAGGCGAATTCGTCCGCGAGGGCGGATGCCGCATTGGCTCGCATCGCCTGCGCGTGTCCCGGGTCCGAGAACTCGGCGGCGAGGAATTTTCGCTCCGCGTGCTTCCAACCCGGGTACCGACGCCAACCTCGATCCTCCTGCCACGCGACTTGGTGCGGCGCGTGGTCGATCTGCCTGACGGACTCGTCGTCTTCGCGGGAGGCACCGGCCACGGCAAATCCACCTCGATCGCCGCCCTCGTTGGCGAGAATTCCCGCAAAAGCGCGGTGCGCGTGATTACTATAGAGGACCCAATCGAGTACCTGCACGAAGACCTGCCGAACGGCAGCACGTTCACCTTTCGCGAGCTCGGCGCCCATGCGAAGACCTTCGCTTCCGCGCTGCGCGACGCCATGCGCATGCGTCCCGATATTATTGTCGTCGGCGAGATTCGCGACGCCGAAGCCGCAGAAATGGCTCTGGAAGCGTCTTTGACGGGACATAAAGTCATCACGACAATCCACGGAGGGAACGTGGAGCAGGCGATGCAGCGCCTCGCGGATTTCGCCAGTGACTTCGGATCCAGCGGCGTCGGCGCGCTCGCGCAGGCCTTTCAGGTATGCGTCGCGCAAAAGTTGGTGAGCTCGGGGTCGGCGACGCCCCTGGTGCCGATCCACGAAATATTAACCCGCAATCCATCGGTCGTTTCGAAAATCCGCGGGGACAAAATATTTTCACTGGGCCAGGACATGGAATCGGGCGAGCCGGACGGAATGCAGACGTTCGCGCAATCCATCGACGGGCGCCGGGCCGCCGGGATGCTGGCGGCGTGATTCTATATAGCTATATATCGTGAATACACTTTTCTCGCTGTTGTTCTATCGCGCGTTCCGCCCCGATTTTCTCGACGTCGAGGAAACACTGGCGAGTCGTTTCCGGCTCCGCCGCAGCGCGCCGTTCGGGCGCACGGCCAACCGGCTGATCATCGTTTCCGCGGGTCGTGTTCACTGGCGCGCCACTGTGGCAACGTTCGATCGTCAGGGAAAACCGTCTTTCTCACCGACGCTGACGTCGCCCTCGATTGCGAACCGCGACGCGCTCGCATCCTGGCTGCGGGCCATCGCTCTCACGAATCGCATCAGCCACGTGGCGGTCGGGATCGGCCACGGCTTTGTCGTGTCCGCCATGTCCGCTGTCCCGCGAATGTCCGATCGAGAAACGATGCGCCTCCTGCGCACCGACGCTCCGCGGCTGTTGGGCGAAGGCGGAAATCCGCAGGATATAAACGCGCTCGTGCACCATCCCCGCGTGGAAAATTCGTGTCTGCGTTTTACCCTGCGCGCCCAAGAGCTCGCCTCGGTGCGCGAGGTGTGCCACGCCGCCGGCCTGCAGATCGTCCGCATTGTTTGTGAGCAGGCGCAACTGCTGGAGCTCGCATACGACTCCGAGGTCGCGTCTTCGCCCGAGATCCGCGCTTTGCTGCTCACACTGCCGACGAGTTTCCTTTTTATACAACTCGACGACAGCGGGTGGTCCAGTGTGACGTATGATCCGGCGCTCGACGAGCAGGCCATTGGCGCGTTGCTGCACGCGGCGAGCAATGCGATTCCCGCCGGGGGCAAGCTCGCCTATATAGACGCCGGCATGCCGGGAATGGGCGACCTGTTGCATTCGCTCGCGGGTTTCTCTCCGAAGCCGCTCACGGGCGGCCTGATGGCACCCTCCTTTGCCGCGATCGCGATGAACTAAACCATGCGCGTCGCGATTGATATACAGCCGAACCCGCCGGAAGTCCCGAAGTCGCTGCCGCCCGGCGGCGCGAACGGGATCACGTTTTTCTATTTCGTCGCGCTGCTGCTCGTCGGATATATAGGCGTGGCCACCACGCAGCACCTGCACCTCGCCGCCGCCAGAGGCAGGACCGAAACGTCCCTCAGCGATGCCCAGGCAGAGCTCACCGGCCTGATCTCCGAGGGCAGCGATCTCATGCGCCGCGCGGCCGTCGCGAAGGAACTTGCCGAATGGCTGGCGATCACGCCGCCCACGCAGTCGTTACTCCTCCTGCTGACCCAAGAAGTGGAACCCAATGTCTCCTTCAGCCGCCTGCAGGTCGAGATGGAGCCGGGCCAACCGGCCGCCAAAATCACCGTGGAGATCAACACGCCGAGTGATGACGCCGCGAGCCGCCAGGTCGCGAGCATACAGAGTGCGCTGGAAAAAGCCGGTTTCCGCGGAATCAACGTCGACAAGGATGAACCCACGCCCGAGGGCCGCCGCTTTATGACCACGGTCGCGCTGCCGCTTAAGGGGGATTACTCGCTGCTCAATCGCGACGCCGGCTCCTGAATATGGAACACCACTATATAGTTCCTGCGGCGTTTCTGAGTGCGGCGCTATGTATAGGCGGGCTCTTCGCCTACCGCACCGCCCGGAACGTTGCGGTGGAGCAGCGTGAGCTCGATGCGCGGACCGCGGAATTGGCTGCGGTGTCCACGCGCACGGTTCAGCAGAAGAATGTACTTCTTCATATGCGCGGGTCCGCTGCCCCGGCCAATTCGTTCATGACGCACTGGCATGCGGCGCTCGCGCCCGGGCGGGATGCCAATGCGATGCTCACCGATTTTTCGCGGTTTGGGAACGAGCAGGCCGTCTCGGTGCAAAATCGAAAATCCGGCTCCGTCGAATATTTTTGGAAAGGCAAGCCACTCCACGTCCAGTCAGCCGAGGGCGAAGGCGTCTCGAGTGAATATTACCGCCTGATCAACTGGCTCGGCGAAGTCGAGCACGCCTGGCCAATTGCGCGGTTCGAACAAGCTACGTTCGAGCAACGCGGCACATCACTCCGGCTGTTCGTGCGTTTATCATATCCCACCTTCCTGACCGACGCGGCCACGAAATGAAACGCCTTCGGCTATATACTATATTGGTGGTCCTCACGGCCGGCGCAGTCGACGCCACCGCGGACACTCTCACGCTCGTGAGCCCGGCGCCGGCGACTGAGGCGAAACCTATCCCGGGGCCCTTCGATCCGTTTTCACTGAAGCCCGAATATCGTCGCGTCGTGCTGCTCGATCCCACGGCGCTGAGCCCGTTCCGCAAGCCCGAGGCGCGGGCCGCTCAGGCCGCAGGAGCAGCGCCGAAAAACACCGGACCCAACGTCCCCGCAGTCCTCGCAAAGTTCCACCAGCTCGGCCTGACTGGCGTCATACCATCGACCCCGCGCCGGCCCGGGCTGATCATATTGGGCGGCAATATATATCGCGAGGGCGACGAACTGTCTGTCACGGACGCCCATTCGCGCGGCACCCTGCCTTTTCTGGCGGAACACAAAGTGATCCTCAGAAGCGTCACAGGCCAGGCCCTCGCGCTTTGGGTCAGCCACATCGCTGATCCCAATACGGCGCCACTCAATGTACCGGTCGGCCTGCTCGAGTTTCGGCAGCGATAGATCGGAACCACGATATGAACGGGGTCGCCGAAAAATCCATTCGCCAGGCGGAGCGCATCGTTCCGATCCCGCTCGATCTCGCCACGCCCCCGCCCGACGCGCTCGCAATGTTTCGAAGTTGGACGGCGGAATTTCCCGTCGCCGCGCGGACCGAGAACGGCTGGATTCCTGTGGGTCGCGTCGGGCCGGTCGTCATCCTTGGCCACCCTGAGCCAGAGTTCGCGTCCGCTGGAGGCCTGCCACTCTGGGCGTTTGGGCTGGCACGAATTCCCAACCTGACCTATCGCCGGCTGCAACCGCTGGTCCAGGCCTATATAGATATCGATCACTCGCAGTCGCCGTTCCCGACCACCGGCCTCTTGCAATCCTGCGCACAACCGCCGAATTCGCGGCGGGGAGCCATCGAGCAGATGCTTCACTTCCCCGGGGCCGCGCGCGACGCGGCGAGCGTCGCGACGGCACTCGCAAATTCCTCCAGTGAGGACGACCTGCTAACGGGCCTGCCACCGGGCTGGCGCGAAGCCGCACTGGCAATTTCCGGTGCGTTGCCGCTGATCGACCTCGCCGGATTCGTACCGCACCCGGAGGTCGCCTTGCTTTTGCCGGAAGCGTTTGCGCGCGAACATGAACTCGTCGCGGTGGCGATCGACGGCTCAAACCTCGTGGTCGCGAGCCCAACGTCACCGGCTGGCGTGCGGGCCAACTATATACTCAGCTCGTGGAAGGCCGCGCGCGACGAGAGCGCCGGCGGGCTGCGGCTTGCGCTGGTGCTTTGTCCAGCCAACTCCCGCGCAGATGTAGAGCGACGGATCGCGGCGCGATCGAAGTCCACGCCGACGGCGAGCCCGTGGGGCAGCACGGGCGGGAACCGCGCCGCCGCGTCGACGGCGAATATACGGACGCGGCTCACGCTGCAGAAAAAAGAATTCGAGCGCGTCACGCTTGAGACGCCCCACCTCGACGACCGAACGCTGCTGCGTCTCGCTCTATATAGAGCGATCGAGTCCGGCGCGAGCGATCTGCATATAGATATAGAGAGCGGAGCCGGCCGGCTGCGCGTGAGACGCGACGGGTTGATGCGCCCGCTCGGTGGAGGCCGCTTCGGCCTGTCGCGGCTCGCACCGATTCTCCAGCTGCTGCGAATTAATATAGACGCGAGCGGGGGTGACCTGGCTCCGGTCGACGGCAAGTTTTCCCTGCGCTCCGACGAGCAGTTCTATGATGTGCGCGTGAGTATATTGCCCTCGCCGGATTCGGTTACGACCGGCCATGGTTTCGCGGTGCTTCGTTTCCTTCCGAAGGACGGCGGAGTGCGCTTGCTGTCGGACCTGCAGTTGGCGAACGAGCAAACCGCCGTCCTAATGGAGACGCTGGATAAACCGCACGGCATCGTGCTCGTCACCGGTCCGACCGGGTCCGGGAAGACGACAACGCTGAATGCGATGATCCAGCAGTTGAATCGCGGGCTCCGCCCCGGCGAAGAGGGCGCGCTGAAAATTCTTACGGCTGAGGATCCGGTGGAATATACAATCGATGGTGTACAGCAGATCAATGTCTCGCGGCAGATTCCGTTTGCCGAGGCGATCCGCCGGTTTTTGCGACAGGATCCTGATGTGATTCTCGTCGGCGAGATCCGCGACGAGGAGACCGCCCGGGCGGCGATCGAGGCGGCGCGAACCGGTCATCTCGTTTTCTCAACGCTGCACACCAACGGCGCGGCGGAGACCATCTCGCGCCTGCTCGGGATGAAGATCCCGCCATACGATCTCGATGGTACGCTCCTGACAGTGATCGCGCAACGGTTGGTGCCGCGCCTATGTACAAGCTGTAAAATCCCACGAGCCCCGAGCGCGGCGGAGCAGCGGTGTTTCACCCAGGAAAACTTACCCGTGCCGCCTGTCATTCACGACCCGAGCATCGCGGGTTGTGCCCACTGTGACGGCGGCTGGCGCGGACGGATCCCCGTGCTCGAGATCGTGAAGATAAATCCGGAGGTGCGCAAAGCCATCGCGCGCATGGCCGGTGAATATGAAATGCAACAACTCTGCCGCGACTTGGGCTTCAGGCCGCTGCAGCAGGAGGCATTGCTCAAGGTCGCACTCGGCGACACGTCGCTCGCCCAAGCGCTTCAGCTGCACGCCGGCTGGGATTAACGGGGACCCGGACCACGCCCACTGATGGAACGTTATATAGTCTTTTATATATGTCGCGAATAGCCGCGCTGACGCCCGAGTCCGCGCTGCCTCTTCCGGCGTCCGCGACGAGACAGGCCGCATTGCCACCGATCACGGAATGGCAGGCGGTGCGCTTCTCATTGCGTTATCGGAGCAAGAGCCGGGACGTCATCGTTCTGGCGCCCTACCCCGAATATAGTATACATGGAACGGGAGCCGCACCCGACGAGGACGCGATCCCGAAGCCGCTCGATCGCGGCAGCGCGTGGCTGACACGGGTGCTCGCCCGCAAGCGTCCGAGCGGTGGCGAGCTCACCCAGTTCTATACAGAGATGGAACGTTGCCTCCGCGCCGGTTTGTCGGAGGCGGTTTCGCTCAAACTGGTCACGCCGCTATGCCAATCGCCCTTTTTCCGCGGGGTGATTTCCGGACTCCGCTACCTGATGGAGCGTCACGGGCTGAAACTCGGCGATGCGATGTCTACATTTCCGACCGCGTTTGACCCGGTCGCCGTTGCCCTCGTACGAGCGGGCGAGCTATCCGGAAAACAAGATGCGGTGTTCGCCCGCCTCGCGAAGCGCACCGCAGCGGCACGGAGCCTGATGCGGAAATTCTATAGCGCGATGGTGACGCCGGCGATCACTCTCTCGTTCTTGCTGGCCGCGGTGCTTACGCTGCATTTTCAAGTTTTTCCCGACCTCGAGAAAAACTTCCGCGCGATCCGGATTGGCTCCGGCGTGCTCCCGTGGCCCACGCGGTTGGTCGTGGGCGCGTCGGACACAGTCCGGGAAAACCCTTGGCTTTGGACGGTGCCGATCGGCGTGGTCCTCGCGATCGCGCTCTCCTGGAGAAATATACTTTCGTCGCCACCATTTCAACGCTCGATGGTGCGTCTGCCGTTCGTCGGGCGCGCTTACCGGCTCGTCATCATGGCGCGGAGTCTCGATGCCCTCGCGCTGCTCAACGCCGAGGCGGTCCCGTTGGAGCGATGCTACTCACTCGCGGCAAGTGTTGCCGGCCAATATGAATATCGCGACTATTTCCTCGCGGTGTATGCGGAAATCGCCCGCGGGCGAAAGCCATTTTCCGCTTTTCTGGCCGAGAGACACCGCATTGGGCCAGAGGGATTCGATCTCGCCGCCCGGATGGAGGCGGCGAGCGTGACTGGTGAGATCTCTGAGTCGCTGCGCATCTCTTCGGTGACGATGCTGGAAATTGCAGACGCACGCGTGGAGGCGCTGCCGAAGCTCATCGGTCCGGCCGTGAATGTGATCGCGACCGTGGTCATCGGCCTGCTCGTGACCGCTGTATTATTGCCGACCTTCTCCCTGCTGATCGAAGCACTGCGAGGGGGGCTCGCTCGTTGAACCTATATATTCTCTCCCCGGCCCAACCAGAATTCATCCATGCCGAAACTCATCCAATATCGCTATATACTCTACGGCGTCGCGCTCGCGTTCGGCGCGAACGTCGCCGAAGCGCAAACGCCAGCGGCCGCAGGCACGACTCCCGCGGCGATCAAATTCGATTCGGCGTCGAATCACCCGACCCCCAATGTGGCGACAGGTCCATCCGCAGCCGCGCCGGCGGCCGCGAGAGGCGGCGGCGTTCCGGCAAATTTACAGGGGGTGGTTACCGCCGAGGAGTTTCAGAAATACCTCGCATTCCAGCAGCAGCTGCGCAGCGACCCCGGCATCAAGGAAGTGAACGACCGGATCATGCAGCACGTACAGGAACTGCAGAAGCTGCAAACGAGCTTGAATCGCTTGCGGGATGCCGCGCTCGCGGCCAATCCGGATGCGAAGGCAATCAGCGACCGAATTCAGGACGCGCTGACGGCCGCTTCGCGAAAGCCGCTCGCGCCGAAATAATATATCGGTCGCCGCCCTCTCCAAGCTCTGTCTCCGATCCTCAGCGTTCCACGACGCATGCGCTGCTCCCTCGCGCCGACCCCAATTTTCGCGGAGGACTCCGCAGCACGTCACGCCGAAAGCCGGCCGGGGCAGCCGCTTGGCACTGGAATCGACCAGCCCCGTGGCCGAGGCCTTCGGGTGGGATGCCGGATCGCTGCGCTGCTCATCGGGGCAGCGCTTATCGGCCCCGCTCTCTTGGGAGACACGCTCTTGGGCTTATATAACTATACTTCCCGGGGCGGAGTGGTGTCGTTCGTCACGCCACCTGGCACCGACTATATAGTTCTCAAGGCCTGGGGTGCCGGCGGCGCGGGCGGCTTTGGCTCGGTGGGTGGTGGCGGCGGATATATTACGAGCCGACTCAATATTGCCGCGGGCCAATCGTTCTCTATATCCGTCGGCGAAGGCGGGCACCCCGGCGGCGATGGTTCCTATTTCGGCGGGGATACGTGGGACCACGCTCCCTATAACGGCGGCGGCCCGTCGTGGGTCACCGGCAGCGGTGGCCAGGGCGGCGGCTATACCCTTGTGCAGGCGCCCGGCGGCGCGACGCTTATTGCCGGCGGTGGTGGGGGTGGCTCGGATTGGAACGCGCAGGGTTTTCTCGGACAAATGCCGTTCGGCGGCGGTGCGGGCCAAGCCGGAGGTGGAGCGAATCCTGGGTCCGCCGGCAGCAGCGGTTCCCGCAACGGGTCCGCCGGCGCAATCGCCCTCGGCGGTGGCGGCGGGGGCGGCTGGCAGGGCGGCAGCGGCGGCGGAAACCCGGGCGGAGGCGGCGGCGGCACCTCCGGCGCCGATTCTGCGTTTTCGAATCTTTCGATCAGCAACGCCTACGGCGCCGCACCGGGGAACTCCAGTGACCCAGATATATCCGGCGCGGCCACCGGCGGCGGCAGCACGCAGGCCGGCGGCGGCGGCCTCGTCGTCATTCGCGCCTATCAGCTCTCGACGATTCCCGTCATCACCAGCGCGCTCACGCTCACGGCGTATCCGAACGAAACGGCGATATATCAAATCACCGCCGCCAACTCACCGACTTCCTACGGCTTCTCTTGGTCGGGAGCCGCGGGAGGCAGCACGAATTTCGACAGCGCGACGGGACGCCTGACGCTAACGCCAACCGTGCCGGGCCAATATACCTTTCAAGTCACCGCGACGAATGTTTCCGGCCCAGGCTCGGCGATCGTCTCGCTTCAGGTCCTCGCTCCGGCGTTCACCGCGAATCCGTCGGCAACTCCGAGCGTCGTCTCGCCCGGCGCAGGCACGGTGCTCATCCCGAACGGCACCGCGGCCGCCGGGCTTGCATGGATCGAGAACTCCCTGGTGCTGCCCAACAACTCCATCATTTCCCTCGGCAACCAATATGGCAGCGGGGCGAATGTGCCCATTCTATATACTCCGCTGGCCGGCCCTGGTATATACACCTATATCATTCGCGTGGTGGACGTGTATTATAACTACGAGGACGCCGCTGTTGCGTTCACCGTCGCAGCGTCCGTGCCCGTCGTCAGCTGGACGCCGCCCGCTCCGATTGTATACGGCACACCGTTATCCGCTGCACAATTAAATGCGACCGCGAGCGTGCCGGGCACGTTCACGTATTCTCCCGCCGCCGGCGCCGTGCCGGGAGCCGGCACGCAATCGCTTACCGTCACTTTCATTCCCAACGATGTCGTGGACTACGTCGCGGTCGCGCGTACCGTTTCGCTGCAAGTTGCGCCGGCGGCACAGACCGTGAGCGTTGCTCCTGCGACCGCGATCGCGCTGATGGGGACTTCCATCACGTTCACCGCGGCCGGTGGCTTCGGCGGATATATCTGGGCCGGCAACGCGGGCGCAGGCGGCTCCGGCCTCACCAACAGCGTTAATTTTCCCAGCGCTGGTATATATACTGTCACCGTCCAGAGTCCCGCCGGCACCAATTACACTGCGTCAAACATAGCGACCGCGACGGTCAATGTGACGGCGGCGCACGTGCTGAGCGTGACGGCGACGACGGGTGGCACGGCGACCGGCGGAGGGCTATATGCAGACGGCAGCACGGTCCAGGTGCAGGCGTCCGCGGGCGGCGGCTATATATTCGCGGGCTGGTCGGGGCCGGACGTGGGTGCGTTGAGCAACGCGTACGGAGCCACGGCCACGCTCGTCGTGAGCGGCAGCCAGAGCGTCACCGCGCGGTTCGTCGCCACGAGTGAGGCTGCCCTCGGCGGCACGATCGATTTCGGCAGTGCGGGAATTCCCTCGAGCACCGGGAATCACCGGGTGCAACGGATCGCCGTAACCAGCAACCTCGGGAACAGTCCGCTGGAGTTGCGGAGTTTTGCCGTCGTCAGCGGGGGCGCGGATTTCAGCTCCGACGCGCCCGGTGGGTTCATCGCCGCGGGCAATAATATAGTGACGACGGTGGCGTTTGCTCCGCAGGGACCTACGCCCGGCGCCCGCACCGGGCGCATCATTGCGGTGACGACGGACGCGACGAATCCGATTGTCGCCTTCGACCTGACCGGCAACGCAGCGAACGGGGCGACGGCGCCCACGGTCGCGCTCACGCTGACGAGCCTCGCCACGATTTTCCCGGCGGACACGGTGGCGCTCAACGTCGAGGCGGCCTCCACCAGTGGCAATATACTTTTTTATGACTGGCGCCTCGTCGGCCCGGGCTTCGCGACCGTCTGGTCGCGAGTGAACGGCCCCACTCCCGTCCTCCGCGCCTCGCATCCCGTGGTCGTGACGGCGGTCGGCCAATATTATTTCGAAGTGAACGCGGTGGATGACAGCGCATTGTCTGCAACCGGCACGCTCTCCTTCGACGTCGTTCAGGGAATATACTCGCGCCTGCTGCACGCGCGCGCCGAGCCATCGGAGGGGCTGCAACTCTGGTTCAGCCCGAGCGCGACGAGTTCCGAATCCGTCGACGTTCTGAAAACACGCTAGCCCCGTCCACGTCCCCGTACCGACCTCTTTCAGCCTTCATCTGCTTCCAACCGCTCCCTCCCTCATGCCCAAGCTCTCTCTCCTTTTCGCCAGCACGTGCAGCATTGCTTTGATGGGGAACGTCCTCGCCGCCGGCGCGGCGCCGGAGATCGGCACGATGGCGGTGTCCGCGCCGCTATATGCAGCCGCCGCCCCTGCCAGCGCAGCTATATATAGCGCCCCCGCGACCACGTCGGCCGACAATGTATCGCCCGCCAACACTCTCGCACCGGCCGTGGGCCAACCGGCGGTTTCCGGCGGATCGCTGCTGCCAACGGTGACGGCGGGAGTATTGCCGCATGCCCCGGCGGAGCCATCGGCGTTCGCGGCCGTACCCGCCACGACGGCGGCCTCCGCGGTCATCGAGCGCCTGGCGCCGGAGCCCGCCCCGATTTCGGATGTCGACGCGCTGACCCGCGAGCGAGCCCGCATCCGGCTGGTCGGCGATTACGAGGCGATGTTTCGCGGCGCGGCGGTGGGAGACGTCGTGCGGGCGCTCGCCGAGCACGCGCAGATGCGCTATATAGCGCCATCCGGCGACGCGCTCGGCGCACCCGTCTCGATTTCCGGAACCTACAACCTGCTCGATTTGCTGGACCTGCTCCATGACCACTACGGCATGGCCATGATTTATGAGCGGAACATCTGGCGCTTTTCCAAGGCGACGCCCGACGCCCTCATCATGAAGACGTATATACTCCGGAACAACAACCGGGAGGACGTTGATATAACGTCCCCGGTCATCAACTCGATCGGCAACAACAATAACAACGGCTACGGCAGTAACGGCGGCGTGAACGGCAGCACCGGCAGCCCAGGCGGTGGCTCATCGACCGCCGGTTCCAGCAGCAATGCATCCTTCAAGGTGAGCTATGATGCGCTCACGAAAGACATCGACGACCTGCTCGCGATTCCCGCTCCGACGGGGGATGGCGAAATGGCCACCAAGGCCGCAGCAGGCGCCGCAAGCGGTAAGGTGAAGTATATACCGGAAACGAATGAGCTGATGGTCGTCGCGAGCCAATATCATCAGGACCTTGTCCGCGAATATCTCGACCACGTGGACCAGCCGCTCGAGCAAATCGAGTTTTCGGCCTACTTCGTCGAGACCTCCCGTGACCCGCAGCGCGAACTCGGACTCGATTGGAGCAACGCCGTCAACGTCGCCCTCGCGGGCAGCAGCAACCAGGAGTTGAACAACTGGACGCTCCCGCACGCGAGCATCCTCACGCAATATCAGCTCGCAGCGGTCCTGAAGCTCACGGCACAGGACAGCGAGAGCGCCGTGGTGCAAAATCCGTCCGTGGTCGGATTGCCAAATAGAAAAACGGTACTCGACGCCACGCGACAGATCCCGGTCGCGCAGAGCACGTTTAACGCGGGCGGCAACGTCACGGCCTCCACCAGCACCTCGCTGCAATATCTGGATGTCGGCACGATCGTGAATATATATCCGATCGTGCGGAAGAACGAGCGCGGGGAGCGTATCATCCGGCTCCACGTCTCGCTCGTCGTGTCGTCCCTGATTGGCGAAACGCTGATCAGCGGAAACCCCGCGCCGTTGACCGCGCGGCGTCGGTTTGAATTCTCCGCCGAGGTCCCCGAGGGCCAGACGCTCTCCATCGGAGGGCTGGTCTCCAGCACGAGTAACCGGGTGTCCAGCAAGGTGCCGTTTCTCAGCGCGATCCCCGTGGCGGGCCGGCTTTTCCGATCGGACAGCGACACGGCTTCACGGAGCAATATGCTCGTGTATATAACGCCTCGCGTACTGCGTCCGGGTGACAACGCCCTCCGATCGGATCTGCCGCGCGTCTGGCCCGAGGACCTGAAGTTTACCCGTCCGATTTTCATCAAAGAGACTGGCACGCCGGCTGGCCTGCAGCTTTCGCTTGGGGGCTTCGGGCGCGAGCTGGCAGCGATCCGCGCGTTCATGGACCAGAGACGCGACCCCGCCGAAATCGCAGGGCGGCTCGCGGGATTAAGGGAGGAGCTGGGCGCGATGAATGAGTTCTCACGCGTTTCCGCGCGGTCTCGCCAGCCGCTCGCGGCTGCGGATCTTGAAGCGCTGCATAAACTCACGGACGAAGCCGCTGCGCTCCACCGTGCACTCGTGCTGAGCATGCGTATATAACGGCGACGCTCGTGCGTCCGAGACACTCGGGTCAACGCTATATATCGCCGGGCATCGGCGTTTACAGCGTGCCGATGTGACGCGCTAGTCCGATTCCCGCGGCCGACCGCGATACCGCGCAACCGACGGGCTTCAGAACGCGGTCTGCCTCTCGGCTCGTTGAACCAGTATCATCTGCCAGATGAGGTCGAGATGTCGTGGCCGGTTGCCCGTGGGCTCGCTCCGTGCCATCGTGCCTCAAGCCGGCGAAGCGATCATATATACATACACATATCCGCATGACGAAGCTGATTGGGATCGAGGAGCATTTCACGACGGCAGACATTCGTGCGGCATGGGCGGCATCTCCGATCGGGCTCGAGGGCACCGGCGGATTCGACCGCGGTGAAATCGAGGAGCGTCTGGATGACCTGGGGGAGCAACGGTTGGGGCTGATGGATGAGAGCGGCGTCGATATACAGGTGCTGTCGGTCACCACGCCGGCGCTGCACAATCTCGAACCCGCCGAGAGCGTGACGCTCGCCCGTCGAACCAACGATTTGGTTGCCGCAGCGGTCGCGAAGTATCCGGCCCGCTTTCAGGGGTTTGCCACGCTGCCGACTGCCGCGCCGGAAGATGCCGCCGCCGAGTTGGAGCGGGCCGTCAGTCGCCTTGGTTTCGTGGGGACGATGCTCTGCGGTAGGACGCGCGAGAAGAACCTGGACCATCCGGACTTCTCGCCGATTTTTGAGACCGCTACGAGGCTCCGCGTGCCGGTGTTCATACATCCTCAAATACCCCAGCGCTCCGTCCGGGAAGTATATTACTCCGGTTTTGGCGAACCAGCCAGCACGGCGTTCGCAGCCTTCGGCTTGGGTTGGCATTATGAAGCCGGGATTCAATTCGTGCGCCTCGTCCTCGGCGGTGTTTTCGATAAATATCCGAATTTGCAGGTCATTCTGGGCCACTGGGGCGAGGTGGTCCTTTTTTATGTGGAACGACTCAGCTCCCTGTCACGGGTGGTGCAGCTGCAGCGGCCCATCGCGGACTATATACGGCAAAACTGCCTCGTCACGAGCAGTGGGATGTGGAGCCAGGCGTATCTTCAACGCACGCTCGAACTCGTGGGACCCGAACGCATCCTGTTCTCGACGGACTACCCGTTCCAGTACCGCCCGGGGCGGCCGGGCCGGTTATTTATTGAACAGTCGCCGCTGACCCCGGAGCAAAAGGAACTCTTCGCCCACGGGAATTGGGAACGATTAGTTCAAGGGATTCGCCGGAGCTGACCCGCTCAGTGGATGAGGCGCGGGCGTGCGTACTCACGAAGCTCCATATATATGACAACGCCGCTCCACTCCGTCAGCTCGTGCTATATAAAAGCCGCGGAGGCGGCACGACGATATATATATATTGAGTAATTCCTGCGCCGCTATATAGAGCGCTTCTCCGGTTGCCGCGAGACTTACGAGGCAGGCCGGATCTCGCGCTCCACGTGATCCAGCGTGAGTTGGTCGCGCAGGACGCAACTCGCGGTGATCCCGAAGTGATGCTTGAAGGCGCGGCTGAAATCCGGCGGGTGTCTATATCCCAAGGCGTATGCCACCGCCTTCGCCGACTTCTGCTTGGCCTCAAGCTGCTCGCGCGCCCATTGCATCCGCACGTCCTGGGAAAAAGCGCGCGGCCCCTTCCCTGTATATTCGAAGAACAGCCGGTAAAGCGACGCCTTCGAAACCTGGAGATATTCACAGAGTCCCGCCACCGATTGCTTCTCGCCGACGTGCGAGCGCAAATATTGAATTGCGAGTTCGATGCGCATGCCGGCATCCGCCTGCCGCCGATTCTCCTGCGCTTCCAATAAACATAGATCAATCAGAAGCCGCGCCGACCGCAGTTGGAGCATGCTGCGTTCATCCGAATCGGCGACGGCGTCGCGGCATTTCAAATGCAGTTGTTGCAGCCGGCGCACCTGCTCGGCGTCGAGCATCAGTGACATGTGTCCACCCACGTCGGGCCGCAGCGCCGAATGCGCCGGAGGCGTCCGCCAGATCCACGTCAGCATCTGGCAACTGTGACCGGGCTCGTCGGCGTGTCCGATCAACGCGTCGGGATGGCCTATATTAATAGAGCCCGGTTGCGTGACGACATCCTTCCCATCCATCACGAGCGCCGGGTTGCCCGCGAGAACGAGAAAATAGTGCCAGCCCTCGTGGGCCGTGGGCTTCAGCGCCGGCTCGCCATAATAACGTCGGCCCCACGAGAGGTAACTCAATTCGCACGGGACCGGCCGCGTGATTCGGACCAAGGGTCCACCGTGTTTGCCATTTTTCGGCGGGCCGCCAATCCATCGATTCGGTGCGAACGGGGTAATTTTCGCCATGGTTGGAGAATGAAGCGTTTCCCGCGTTGCTCAAGTCATCAGAAGGAAGGGTGGCCTCCGCACCCGTAGACCGCGATCCGCTCCATTCGGTCAAATCGGTCGCCGCACCGCCTGAGTATACAGCGACTTCGGCTGTTCATTTCCGCGCTGAGCCGAGCCCGCGGCGGCGTCATCTCGACCCGGCTTCCCAAGGGAATCGCGTTCGCTGCAATCCGAGAACGGAATGTCCGAGACACTTGAAATATTTCCGATCCGGCCGTCCCAGAGTGAAATGCGCCTCCAGCGGGCGATCCCCGCGCTCCAGCTTTATGAGCACCTGGTTCATGCCCTCGCGCAGCATGGACTCTTTATAGTTGGAGGCGTCGCCGCCCCCGTTGCCCTGATTGGGCCGGATCGCAGTAACCGCCCGCGTTTGATGGATCAGCTCACCGTTGAGCCAGAGCTTCATCCGGGAATTATTGGACACACCGAATATCACCTCCTGGTCGACGTCCGACTTTATATAGTGCAACAGGTAGATGATGCCGGACTGCCCGCCCGTGAGCTCGTCCGGACGCAAGTCGTTGCCGGGCCGCCAGACCTCGCGCCAGCCCGAGGGCACTGCGTTCAAAATTGCGGTCTCATCGAATCCTGTTTCGGACTCCGTCGACGCGCCGGGGAACAGCGGTGACGCGAGCCAGCGAAAGCCCCCGAGTAAAACCACGGGCACGTCCGGCAGGGCGGGCCGCTCCCGCAGTATAACGCTGAGCTGGCCGCGGTTGGAGTCCTCGATGAGATGCGAGGGCGCCACCACTATATATTGCAAAACCGTTTGATGACCGGGCGGCAATTCGAGCTGGCGCGGGCCTGCGGGCGAAACGGCCCAGCCCGATGGCATCGTGAGCGAGACCGTCCCCGCGAGCGGCTCCGCGCGCGGGTTGCGCAACACGACCTGCAGCGGCCGTTCCGCGTCCCCAAAAATCGCCGCGTGATCTATATAGTCGATCGCGCACTCGAGCGTCTGCAGGTCGGTCGTGATGGCGCTGGGCGAATAGTGTTTCAGCCACACCGGGCTCAACTCGAAACGTGGCGGCGTCGCAGTGCCGACTGGCGCCTCGATCACGGTATCCGAATTCCAATACCGCAGCACGCGTGGAGCGAGGGCGCACACCTGGTCGGTTAATATATTGACGTCGGTCGGGGCCCGCAGATTCCGGATGCCACCATTCGGCAAATTCGTGCTGATCTCATCGCGCAACGGCTCAACCCATTTCCGCGGCAGATTTTTTGCACCGAGGATAATGCCGAGCGTCGCACCAACCGTTGCCCCGGTGCAATCCGTGTCCCACCCGCAATTCACCGCTTTGCATATAGCATCAGCAAAATCGGTACCGTAAAGAAACCCAATGGTCTGGTAACCGAGGTTGATCGGCGAATATTGCGCGAGCGCGAGGAAGAATTCGTTCTTGATGATATTGCGCGCGTCCACCCAGCCGACGCCCTCATGATATAGCGCAAGCGCACGCGCGACGGCCCGGTATGTTTTCGATTCCGGCGGAATGGCGCCGAGACCGGCCTGGACGAGCTTCACTTTGTCGGACTCGACGAATGCGCACGACTCCATCACCGCGTTGAAAATTTCACCGAACACCGACTCACCGCCGCCGTGGTCGCAGATCGCGTCCTCGAATGCATACCGGGCGGCGATTTCCGGGGCTCCCGGCGAAATACACGCCCAGATCTCCGAGCGGATCGGGCTGCCCATGCAATCGCGAAACCAATTATTGTGCCACCCGGAAACCGGCGGCACCAAGCCACGCACCAGGTTGGCCTTACTCAGCCCGTACTCGTCGAAGTTATAGCGAACGCAATCCAGCCAATAATCCGCGAGATCGCGCGCGCGAATGCCGGGTCCGGTGTCCTGAATCGCCTGCAACCAGAGCAACTGCAGCTCTATATCATCATTGGGAATCCCGCCCTCCGGCAGCTCCGGATACCAGTTGACGTTGAACAACTCGTCCCGTCCGAACTTCTCCTCGAGCGGACCACCCAAGGTGCCACCGATATTCTTTCCGTGCCAGCAACCGAGGACCTTGTCGCGGTAGACGACCGGGTCGATTCGCACGCCGCGAACGGGGGCAATCACCGGCTCATTGGGCATGGGCTTTGAGCTTGCTGTGCGCGTCTTTGAGGAAGCAATCGAGCCGGTCCAGTCCGAGTAATATATTAGCCGGATACCACCGCGCCAAGGCGGTTCGCTCCAGTGCCACCCGATATCTCTCCAGGTCGGTCACGGTCTTCTCCAGCAGGTCACGCGGCGGCTGCGGCAGGAAAGCGGGCTGCTTGTTCCCCCGCTCCTCCAGGAGTCGCGCAAAGATATACACTCGCGTGGTGAGGCGGAATCCCTCCGCGTATGTTTTTAGGAAGTCAAAACGTTGCAGCACGTCCGCATAAGCCTCGAGGGTCAGCCCGGGATTTTCCTCACGCGCGCCCCGCAGCAAATCCGTAGCGCCGCGCACGGCCTCGTCCTTCTCCTCGAGAATTTTCCGGGCATTCTCGTCCTGCATCCCCAATGCATCTTCCGCACCGGAGAACCAATTCTTCAGGCTGTGGTGAGTTTCAGCGATCCAGGTCGGCTGCTTTATATTAACATGAAACGCGCTGTTGTCGGAGAAGACGGTACCGTTGACGAACACGATGCTGCGGACGATTCCCCACGTGGGCTCCAGCAGCCGCATCGACCAGTCGATGCAATCCTTCAGCGCGCGCGGGGAATTCGGATCCGCGAGCAGCCGTTCACCGATCAGCCAACGCGCGTATATTTCGCGCCGGTCGGCTCCGGGATTCTTCCCGAGGATCGCCGCAGCATATAGATTAATGAGATTGATCGTGTCGAAACACGAATAGTCCTGCACGCCTTCCCAATCCGTGCGCATGCTGAAGCCGCGGACGTTATTCGCCAAACCGTAGTTCAGCCGCTGCGTCAGGTCATCGGTCATGATGCTCGGCGCCAGGCCGTAGCCGAAGTACTGACCATATACATCATATTCGATCCACTGCTCGCGCTCCCCCACCTTGCCGATGAGCGGATTGTCCGGGAACGTGGGATAGAAATCGTGCGGCGTGTTCTTGAGGGACAGCACGATCTCGATTGGCAGCCGGTCGAGCGCCTTGGCGAATTGCTCCTGCTCCTCCTTCTGATATATAAAATCGCGGATGATGAGCTTCTTCCCGGCCTTGCGGAACGGTTCATACATCCCCAGCACCATATTTCGGTGCCACTCAGCCGGATCGAGCGTCTTGCACTGGTCGCAGTGGCAACTAAACATATTGCTGATCGCGAGCCGGCTTTCGCCCGTGCCGAAGGAAGTCATGACTCCGGCGAGCTGCGGCAGCATGATGAACAACTCAGTATATTTCGCCGGCAGAAATTCCTTCCACCAAAATTCCTTGCTCGGGCAAAACACGCCGTCCTGGATAATCTCCGGATGACTCTTAAGGATGAAGTCCTTGAACCAGAGTTCCTTGTCCTCGAGGTAAACGTCTACCCCGACCTCCGCCGCCTCGGCGATCAACTGCCGCAGGTAATCGCGGCGAAACGGATTGAGGTTCTCGCGCAGGGCGTACCGATAGATATCCTCGTCGATCTGTTCATAGAGCTCGAACAGATTGGCTCCCTCGGATTTTCCCCCGAGAAACTGCGCGGGGAACACGATTTTGTCGACGATGCCCGGCTCGTGCAGGATCACTGCGTTCATGTCGTTGGCGACCATGAAGCGCAGCCGACGCCTCATTTCATCCAGGTCCCAAATTCTGACGAAGTCATGGACTTCGACGGCGCGGGTTTCGTATGTCTTCAAGCGATTGCTCCAATTTGAGGGTTCATTTTTGTATATTGGCAGGCGCCGGGCACGGCTCCGAACGTCGACGCGAGATCCGCCTGCGCGCGCCCGGGCCGCAGGGCCCCGGGGCGCGCTATATGTTGGTATATATCGGCTATATTATCAGCTCGGGGCAGCTGCCTCCACCGCTCAGAAACGCGTCGTGGTGGTGAGGCGTACCGTGGTGCCCGGGTAAGGGCTGACCGAGATACGGCTAGCTGGCTGCCACCAGAAATGGTCGTTCAGCGCGTTTTCGACATCGAGGTTGAAGCGGAACCGGCTATATGAATAGGACGCGCCCACGTTCATGACGGTCCACGGTTTGAGATAAAATCCCGGTACTTCCGGCACGCCCAGCGCGGTGACCGCGGAGACGGTCTCACCGGCAACGCTACCGAGGTGATTGGCGCCCGCGAAGATGGCGACGTCCCGCAGGAGGCCGGACGTGATGCGGTAATTCAGCAACACATTCGCTATATGATCCGGTATATTCCGGACGCGGCGACCGAGAGGATCGCGCAACTTCATCGCGGTGAGGCTGCCGATGATGGAGAGATTCGGCAGGATGCCGCCGATCACGCTGAACTCCTCGCCGTGGTTGGTCTGGTTGCTGAGCAGGGACGAGACGTTGGATTGGCCGGTGTTGAACAGCGGGTTCGGCGTGGAGACGTTGCTCTGGGTGATCTGGAAATGCGCCGCAGTGAACTGGAGGCGCTGGTTGAAGAACTCGGACTTGAGGCCGAGTTCATATTGCTTGCCAGCCTGCCAGAGGGGGTTGTTCGCCGCGATCCCGGCATTCGTCGAGACGGAACCGTAGATCGAGAGGCTGCGGATCGGCTTCACCAGTATGCCGCCGAGATAGGTATCGTGCGTGCGCGACTGCGTCGGCGCGAGCGCGTTGCCGGTGTTATTGAATGTAAAATCGCTGACGTACCCCGCGCTCGACGGATCGGCCCCGAACTGGCCTACGCCGGGGAGATTCACGCCCTTGAGTGAATAGTCATTGACGCGTGCCCAGATGCGCGAGGCGCCACCCGTGAGGAAAACGTGGTCGTTGAAAAAGCCGGCGCGCACGAGCCCGTAAACCTGGAACAGGCTCGCGACCTCCGGCAGGTTGGCCGAGAATGTATAGTCGGCCGGCGTCACCGCCGGGAGCGGAGGACTATATGAATTGGTGATGAGGAGGTTGGCCGGGGGGAGGTCGGCCGCATTGTTGTTCACCAGTGTATAATTATTTCCGATGCGCCCCGCCTGGCTCGCCCATCCGACAACTGGCTGAATCGTGACCGGCCCCTCGTGGAAATTCGCCACGTAGTCGTTTTGGAATTGGATCTGGCGGTTCTGGGAGTGCGAGATCTGCCCGACCTCTGTGATCGACGCGGGATTGAACGCGCCCACCGCAATGGCTTGGCCGGTGGCGGGATCGAAAGTTTCACCCGGCGCGCTGCGCGGAAAGGCGAACACCTGGCCGACCCGATCGTATAGGATCTCGGCTCCGAGGCGCATGTTGACATGGCTTCCAAGTCCGGCCGTGAAGGTGGCTTCGCCTATATTAACCCGGTCGATGCGCGTGCTGAAATCAGCCACGGCATTTGAGCCGCCGTATTTGAACCCGGGCTGCGGCGCATTTTGGAGGAACGCCCCGCCGACCGTGTTGGGTGTATAGACGATCTCGCCGTTGTCGTTGGTCGCGCCGATCGGACCATATAGCCCCCATTGCTCGCCAAAATATTTCAGCTCCAGCTTTGCGTTCGGCCCGATTTGGTACGTGAGCATCCCGCTGCCGTTATATTGTTCCAGTTTTCCAGGCACATAGGTTTTCGTGTCCTGGGCGGAGCCGACGATTCGGTACGCCCACTTGCTGCCCGGGCTGAACGGACCGGTGGCGTCGACCGTGAGCTTCTGCGCATTATAATTCCCCAGCATGACGCTGACCTCAGAGGCCTCCTTAAACTGCGGGGATTTGGTGATGATATTCGTCGAACCGCCGGGCGAACCGGTCGGCGAAAGCACGGAGTTCGGGCCCATGACCAGCTCGATGCGCTCGATAAACGCAGGATCGAAAGTCGCTTGGAAACCGCTGCCGGTCGGAAGGAGAAAGCTGGAGAAATTATCGATGGTACGACTGAGATTTTCGAAGCCTCGAAAATCCTGGCGATCCTGAATGCCGCCGGCGGCCGTGCCGCGACCGGGACTGACTCCGGGGAAATACCGGGTGACGTCGAACGCGGCGTTGGCACCGAGATCGTTCAGCAGTTCGCGAGGGACGACGTTGACCGAAAACGGCGAGTCGAGAATACTGCCGGCGACCCGGATGACGGATTGGGATTCGATCGGCCGGTATCGATCCGCGGCCTGGGCGGAAACATCGAATCGTGGCAGCTCCACGGTTTCGTCAGGCGTTGCAGCCTGGGGATATGCTTTCAGCGAGAATACGACAGCGAAGGCGGCGCCCAGGAGGACGCGTTGCAGGGATCTCGAAGTATAGTTCATATAGTAAACGGTGATTCGACGCGGGAGGTTTTCGAAACACAGCGACGCAGGGGAAGGCGGGGTTTGGTCGGCGACCGACAGGAACTGGCCCGGAAAGAGCGCCAGTGGCTGCAAATTCCAATCAGCATCGAGTAGCAGAAACGGATGCTGCGCTCTTCTGCTATCTCGGCTGAGCCGATTTTCCCGTCGCCTTGCGAGCGGGATTAGCAGGAACGAACGCTGAGTTTCCCGGCTAACAGTTAATGGTTGCGGCGCACGGTCGGGCAGCCCGAACTATACACTCTGGCCGCGAGCGGACACGCGCACGGCGGCTGTATAGTTTAGATACTCCTACCCCAACCCCGCAGCCCGGCCGATCCCCCATGACTTCTTCCGCCCTGGCCATTCCGTCCGCCGGTATCGGACTGGTGATCGCCACGATC
Source organism: uncultured Verrucomicrobiae bacterium (assembly GCA_963800005.1). GTDB lineage: Bacteria > Verrucomicrobiota > Verrucomicrobiia > Opitutales > Opitutaceae > CAWCZH01. The sequence continues at coordinate 235,606 of CAWCZH010000005.1, read as the reverse complement.
ATGTCTGTCGTCACCGTGATCATGGAGGTGGCTCGCAAGAAAGCCGTGGCCGGACGCGAACTCCTGCCGGTCCTCTTTTGGTGCCACGTGTTCGATTCTGTGATCTTCGTCGGCGCATGGGGCGTCAACCGGCTCCTCGGGCACGGCTTCTATGTCCACGGCGGTGGGGATCTCTTCGGCATCACGGGACTGCACCTGCCGCCCCTGGCCATATATATTATATACCAATTCATCGACCAGAGCGTGCACGGGTTCGCGACGTGGCTGTTTTTCAAGGCGCTACAGGAGGGCGCGTTGTCCGTGACCATACCCTTCCTCGCGTTCTCGAGCGTGCTGCTCATCCCGATGGGATTCCTTTTCCTCGGTGAGCTGCCCGGATCAACCAAGATCATCGGCGTCGTGCTGGCGACGGGCGGCGGCGTCATGATGCACTGGCGACAGTTTGCGTTTGGCTGGCTCGAGCCGATCCGGGCCATCTACCGGGACAAGGGCAGCCGCTATATGGTTTATACCTGCGTGTTCCTGGCGTTCCTCTCGCCGCTCGACAAAAAGCTCTCGGTGATGACGGACATATATACGCAGGGGATTATTTTCGGCTTCAGCCAGTGTTTCTGGTTCGTGCTGATGTCGCGCGCGCGCCGCGAAAAGCTGCAGCCCGCCCTGCGCAGCGGATTGGCGTGGATTGCGGCCGCGGGGCTCCTCGACGGCGCTTCGATCCTGCTGCAGTTCGCGTCGTATGCCTATATCGACGTCGTCATCGTCATCAGCATCAAGCGCGCCGGCATCATCCTTTCCGTGCTCTGCGGATGGCTCTTTTTTCGCGAGCGCAATATATCCGACCGTCTCATCGCCTCGACGGTCATCTTCATCGGCGTAACGATTCTATATTTGCCAATGTCGCTGGCAGAGGCGGCCCTCGCAGCGACCGCGACGGTGGCCGTCGCGTTCTTCTATATGTATCGCCGGCGCGGCACGGTGCCGCGCCCCACCTTCGAGCACGCGCGAATCCAGTAAAGTCAGAGGATCAGACCGGCCCCGCGAGGGCGCGCACCGCTTCCTCGCGGCTCCGAAAATATTCCGCGGTGTGACCGACGAGCCGGTCGAGGGCCGCCGAGTCGGGCTGGGCATTCATCGCGGGGTACGGATCGCCGCCCGGACCGAGTGGCTCCGGGGTCACGTAACGCCCGGCACGGTTGAACCCGATGATATATAAAGCCATGATGATGGTATCGAGGTCCATCGACCCCTCGCCCAAAGCGCCCCGGTTGCTGTCGGCGAGGTGCAGGTTCACCAGCTGGTCGCCGGCCGCGAGCAACGCCTCGCCGATATGGGATTCGCCGGATTGCATGTGATAAACGTCACCATTGATCCCGGTGATGCCAGGATGGGCGACCGCCCGTATATACTCCTGCGCCTCGGCGATGGTGCGCACGAAACTCACCTCCGCGGCGCGGATGGGTTCGATTGCGGCGCTGATCCGATGACTGACGAAGAGATCGCCCACGAGCCGGAGCGTGGCGGTGCTGCGCGCAAATTCCGACGCATCATAGGCAACGGGCCGCCCGACCGCGCCGGGAACGACGAGAATATATTGGCCGCCGACGCGCGCACCGAACTCGAGTTCCCGTTTCAGATAATCGAGCGCAGCCTGGCGGTGCACGGGGCGGTTGCTGGATAGGTCGTTGTCGCGGGAGAACATCCCGCAAATGCCGGCGACCGCGATCCCGTGATCGGCAAGGATGCGGGACGTCTCGGCCGGCTCGTATCCCAGATCCGGGCCGTAGTGATTGCCGTGCAGTTCTATATAGCGGATCCCGTGATCGCGGAGGCGTCGCGCGGAGGCATCCAGGGATTCGAGCCCGAAACCCCAATTGCTCCACGATAAATTGAGCCGCTGCTCCAGGTGTCCGGGATGTTCGCGTTTCAGCTGCAGGAACGCGTCCTGGATCTTTCCCGACTTGATTTCGAAGCGCTGCATGGCGGTGCGGAACTAGTATATAGCTGTCTATTGGCTATATAACACCAGAATCACCCGCGCTGCGCCGGCTAAGCGGAGCGGCGGCGGGCGGCGGCCTGCTGTTCGGTTGCGCGGAATATATTCACGATCTCGACCTGCGGAAGTGGCCCGAGTGCATCGAGATCCGTGCCGTTGCCGTAAACGCGCGCGGAATAGGCAGCGATGGCCGGGTAATCGCGCTCGTCGAAACCGAGTTCTCCGAGCGACTGGAGAAGGTCGTTGGCTGCCAGCCACTGCTCAAACTTCTCCACGAAGACGCGGGCACAATTGTCCTCGGCGCCGGACGCGCCGAAGAGGCGGCGGCCCAGCTCGGCGAGACGATCCACCCCGCGACCGTGGGCGATGAGCCAGCGGAAATACGCAGGGTAAAGCGTGGCGAGACCCCGGCCATGCGCGAGTTCGGGGCGCCAGGCGCTGAGACCGTGCTCCATGGAATGAAGGACAAAGTCCGCGCGACGCCGCCCCGCGCTTTGGTAGCCGTTGAGCGCCAGCGTCGCGGCCCATTGCAGGTTGCCGCGGAGATTCAGGTCGTGGGGCGCGGCGAGCACGAGCGGCAGCATCTCGAGGACCGTGAGCATGACGCCCTCGGAGTAGCGATCGGCCATCGGCGACGACGGGCCGCCGACTATATAGTTCTCAACGACGTGGCTGAATATATCCGCTGCGCCATCGCGCGTCGTGACGGCGGAGAGCCCGACGGTGAACGCGGGGTTCAGCCACGAAACGGAGCATTTCAGGAACTCGGCGGAGAGGATGGATTTGCCCCGGAGCTGGCGGTTCGAGATGATCGCATAAGGCGTGACCTCGGAAGCGGTCGCCGCGGTGGTCGGGATGGCGACGATTGGGACGGCTCCCTTAAGTTGCGAGGCCCGCGGCTCACCGACGACGAAAGGCCAGATGTGGGGCTCCTGGGCGAACGCGAGTGCTGCGACCGCCTTCGCGGCGTCGATCACGGAACCACCGCCGAGGGCGACGACAAATTGCGCACCGTGCGACAGGAATGCCGTGGCGGCGCGATCGACGGTCGCCGCCTCAGGATTCGGCTCCACGCCCGCGAAATAGGACAGCTGCACGCCCGCGCTGGTGAGCGCTTCAACGACCTGCTTCTGGATTCCGAGACGCTCCACGGTTCCGCCGCCCGTCAGCAAGAGCGCGCGCTTGCCGAGCCGCGCGACAGCGGTGGCGAACGGAACCGCCTGGTCGACGCCGAAAAAGATGCGCGTCGGATTAAAAATCATGAACGAGTTCATCGGCGAGTTTTCCACCGGTGTGCCGAAGCCGCCGGGCCGCAAATAAATAAACGTAGCAGAGGCGGTCACGACTGGTTCGTGCTATGCGTTGGACATCGCGCGGCGGTTCACGGCCGAGTACGGAAACGGAACTCGCGGCTCCGGAGATTCCTCAGTATATAGCGCATATATTAGCACTGCCGTCATCGTCGCCGAAGAACGCCCATGCGAAAGACCTTCCAGCATTCCCTGTATATAGCGTGGCGGACGATTGTCCGCGCTGGGACGGGCATCGCCGTGGTCCTCGCGCTCGCCGCCATGACCGCCGGCGCGCAGACGAACACTGCGACAACACCCGTGCCGCGTGATCCCAATGCCGTCCCGCAGGATCCGCACTGGCTCGAGCGGCACCAGAGCTTCCTCGACCTCGCCCGGCAGGGAAACATCGATATATTATTTATCGGCGACTCCATCACGGATTTCTGGCGCAGCGCGAATCCCGCGCAGGGTGGCAAGGCGGTTTGGGATGCAACGCTGGCGCCACTGCATGCCGCAAATTTCGGGATCGGCGCCGACCGCACGCAACACGTGCTCTGGCGCATTGAGCACGGCGAACTCGACGGCATTTCCCCGCGGGTGGTCGTGCTGATGATCGGCACGAATAATATAGGCTTCGAGCGCGACCGCCCAACCGTGCGGCGCAACACGACCGCTCAAGCAATCGAGGGGATTACCGCCGTGGTCCGCGCCATCCAAGCCAAGCTGCCGCACACAAAGATTATACTCATGGCGCTGCTGCCTCGCGGAGAGAAGGGGGATCCCGTCCGCGACCAAGTCCGCGAGGTGAATCAAGCACTCGCGGGATTGGCGGACGGGAAGTCCATCGAGCTTCTTAATATAGGCGCGAAGTTTCTGTACCCCGACAAATCCATTCGCACCGATCTCATGCCCGACCTACTACACCCCAGCGAGGCCGGATATAGGATCTGGGCCGACGCGCTGCGCGGTCCCGTGCAGCAGGCGCGGCAATAAACTTTCGGCGCTCAGCCGCGCATATCCTTGCCGCCATCCACGGTGAGGGTGATGCCGGTGACGAACTGGGCCGCGTCCGACAATAAATATACCGTCGCACCGGCGACATCGGACGGCTGTCCCATGCGCCCGAGCGGAAACCCGGCGTCGACTTTCGCGCGGGTGTTCGTCTCGACGTGGTTTCTCGCCATGTCGGTATCGGTCCAGGCCGGCGCTATACAGTTGACGCGCACCCGCTCGCCAGCCAATTCGCGGGCGAGGCTTTTCATGAGGACGATCTGGCCGCCCTTGGTGGCGGCGTAGGCGGAATAGGTTGGATTGCCGCCCTGCCCTGCGGTCGAAGTATATATCACGATGCTGGCCCGCGGCGCGCTGCGGCGCAGATGAGGCAGCGCGGCTTTGATCGCGAGAAACGTGCCCGTGAGATTCACGGCCAGCGTACGGTTCCAGAATTCGAGGGTCATCTCGGAGATGGGCGCGCGCTCGAATATACCGGCAGAAACGACGAGGCCATCGAGCCCGCCAAGCACGCGCGCGGCCTCGTCGATCGCCGAGGTGGTTTGCACCTCATCCGTGACATCGCACGCGAGCGCGAGCCCGCGGCGACCGAGCGACTCCACCTGCCGGACAACGGCCCCGGCCGCGACGTGATCGCGCCCATATCCGACCGCGACATCCGCACCGGCCTCGGCGCACATCGTCGCAGCGCCGCGGCCGATGCCGCGACTGCCGCCAACCACAAAAATTCGGTGTCCCTGTAGATTTATCATTGGAGTAATTGTTTTATATAGGGGTTCATATAGCTGATAAAGCGACCCGCGGCGCACTCGGGCTTTATTTCGCGGCGGCGACGATCAGCGACTTCCCGTAAGGGTGCTCGTCCTCGCTAGATTCAATGCGGGTGAAACCGAAGAATTTCACCGCGGCCAGGATGTCGGCCGAGGTCATCCAGCAGCACGAAGGCTGGCTGCCGCCCCAGAAACGCGCGTGATCGGCGACGTCGCCGTAATCATGCGGATACAGCTGATGCGAAAACCCGCCGACGTTCGCCGGCTGTGGCGGACCGAACGTCGGCCGCAGTCCGGGCTGCTTCACGAACAGACTTTCGTCGTAGACGACGTTCCAGAGGAAAATGGAATCGCAGAAGCGCGAGAACTGCTGGATGACCTCGACGGGGTTGACGAGGTGATTCAGGAACGCGCTCGCGACGCCTATATTAAAATGGCGTGAGTTGGCGCGAATATAGGCGAGCGCGTCCCCGAGCAGGAAATGCGTGCGCGCTATATCAAGGACCTCCTTCACGACGAGGCATTTGAGAAATGCCCGCGCGTTGTTCTCGATGGAGATGATTTCCCGGGCGCCGAGGCGCGACATCATATAGGTATGCGCTGCCTCGAGCGGACCCAACTCAAGGACGTCCGCGTTGCGGAAGCCGTGTCCGAGTTTGGCCAGGCGGGCCTCGGCCCAGGTGATGCGCGGGTCCTCGAACGCCGCCGCGGTGCCGGCGCCTTGAAACGCGGGAAAGCCGGGCGGAAAGGAACACGCCCACTCTCCAGAGAAAATCTCGACGGCGTTTACGACCGAGGGCGGGGTGTCAACGAAAGGGCGGGCGATCACTGGCAGCGGCATGGCAGGGGTTGATTACGATTCGCCGCCGCACCGAAACGCAATCCGTGTTTTTGCAACCGCGCCGCCGCGCGAACGCAGAGCACTCCGACTCGCTGCGGCGCGAGGCGCCGCTCAGACCGCTCGTTCGGAAACCGCCAGCGCCGGAATCGCGCGCTCCAGAACTTCGCTCACCCGCTGCAACATCGAGTCCGCGCGAAAATGCTGAGCGGCGCGCAACCGACCCGCAGCGCCGACCTGCATGCGGACCTCCGCCGAACGCGACCAGGCGGCCCACGTGTTGGCCAACTGCGTGACAGCGCCCGGGGCGTCTCGCTGCGGATCCGGCAGCAGCGCTCCGGTGTCGCCGAGTTCCTCGGGAATGCCGCTGATCGAAGTTGCCGCGACCGGAAGTCCCCGCGCCATTGCCTCCATAATCGAGATTGGCATCCCTTCCATCATCGAAGTCAGAGTGAATATATCCGCGACGTCGAGCCACGGCGCCATGTCCGACTGCTGGCCGACCATATATACACAGTCGGATAGATTTCTCCGCGCGATGTCCGCCGCGAGCGCCTCGCGCAGCTCGCCCCCGCCTGCCCAGACACATACAAGGCGGCTCTTCCGATCCCGGGCGCGCAGCAGTTCGAGCGCGTGCAACTGGATCACATGCCCCTTCACCTCGGCCAGTCGCGCGGCAGTGAGGCTAACGATCGCATCCGGCGGTATATGATATTTCTTCCGCCACTCCGCCGACCGCGCCTCGTTCCGCGACGTGAAAAATTCCTCACCCACGCCGTTGAACATCACGATCCCCTGAGTGGATGGCAGCCCAAAGGACCGACGCAGCAACGTGAGATTTTCCGTGGAGACGGCCGCAACGCCCTGCGCCTGCATATATTGTCGAGCGAGGACGGGCAGGCAGGTTGCGAAACGGTCGGCGAGATATTGCGCGACGAAGTGGACGACGATAAAAAAAGGAATCCGCTGACGGATGGCAACGTGCTTGGCGGCCAAGTTCGAAACCGGGCAGCAATCGGAGAACAGGATCACATCCGGCCGCAGCTGGGCGAATGCGCGCTCGGCATCCTTGGTATCCGTGATCGTTCGCACGAAATCCACGCCGGTATCATACGAGATCCACTCGTGATTGATGCCTGCCTCGGCCTGCTGGCGGATCGCGGGAATCGCGCTTGCGGACTGCACGATCGAGACCTGCCAGCCGGCGCGGCGCAACCCGAGCGCGATCTGCTGATTATAATTCGCAACGCCGCCCTTGTCGGGGTCGTCTGTATATATCGCGACGTGCCGGCTCACGGGTGCGTCAGGCCGATTTCAGGCAACGTTCGAAGGTCCGTTGGCCGAGGGCCGATATAGTAAGTGGGCCGACCCGCGGCTTCGGGTCGAGCACGGCGAATCCCAGGCCGCCCCACATCTGGCCGTCCGCGGGCGATCCCGGCTGGTTCACCACGGAGCCGCTGACAAAATCCACTTCCACGGAATGTACATAGGGGCAATTCTCCCAGCCAGAGGTGACGATCCCGCGCCGACACCCCGGGTTGAAGCTGTCGTGCATGGCGACGAACGTCCGGACCTTGGGCACGCGGGCGAGGACGGTTTGTATATCACCGCGCACGCCCTGCTCGCTGTGGTCGGCGTCGATCAATATAAACTCCGGCTCCATGTGCGCGGCGGAGAGGCCGGCGAGCAGCTCCGGAAGCGTCTTGGCGGAGGGGCCGATAATAAATTGCGCGTTGCGAATCTGGCTGAGCTTAACCGGGAGCTCCGGGTCTATATCAAGCGAGAACACCGCCTCGCAATATTGGCTCATGAGCGAGAGTGTGCCGCCGCGAAATGTGCCGACCTCGATTGCGATGGACGGCCGCACGCGCTCGAGAACGGTGCGCAGCAGGCTCCGCTCGGCCTGGGACATTTCCCAGCGGTTATCGCGGATCAGGCACTGGGGATAAAATAACGCGCCGAGGTCGGTCGGATCGGCCGGGAACTGCGCGCGCTTTTTGGCGGGCGGCGGAGGAGCTAGCGTGGGCATGGGTGAAGTATATAGTGGGCTGGCGCGTCGTTTCGCGTATTCAGCTTTTGGATACGGCAGGCTGGAGAGTCGGCGCGGGTGGCGTGGAGACAGGACCCACGGGTGGGCGGTCGAATCAAACCGACGCCGGGACGGCGGTCTCGAGTTGGCGCACCATGCCCTCGGCCTCACGGGCGAGATCGGCGGCCTGGAAATGCGTCGCGAGTTCGGCGAGCAGCCGCCACCCCGATATATCCTTGGCATCGAGGCGCAATCCGGCCTCGACCGCCTGCACGGCCTGAGCCTGCTGGCCATCGGCGCGAAATGCGCGCGCGAGGTCGATCCAGCGTCGCGCGCTGTTTTCGCGCTGGTTCAGGGCGGCAAGTATATAGAGCGTGGCGCGGCCCGGATGGCCGGCGGCGACCAGCTCGTTGCCAAACTCGTGGCGCGCCGCGGCGTTCGCGGGATCGCCCCGCAATATACCGCGCGAACAGCTTATATTATTCGTATCGGCGCCGGCCGCGCTGATCGGCGTGCGATCAGCCCGGAACGCGGCGTGGCCGACGTGCACCAGTTCATCATAGGCGGTTTCCAGCAGGTCGCCCATCGCGTCGCTCGCGGCCAGGACGTCGAGGAACACCGGGGCGTTTTGCATGCGCTGCTCGATGCGAGCGCGGAGCTCGGTACGGCGCGCGACGTCCTGCGCGAGGCCGACGGCGATCGTATGATATTCGCGCGCGTCGCGCGCGATGAGATGCGGCAGCTCGATGGAGCGAAGCAACGCCGCGCCCATGCGGGAGCGAAACGGCTGCCCTTCCCACGCGACGACTGGCAAGCCGAGTTCAAGCGGGTCAATCAGCGAATTTACGCCGCCGAACGGACAGGTATCCAAATATACATCGCCGAGCCCGAGGAGCGTTTTCACGTCCGAGCGCGAAGGAAAACGAAGCGTCGAGATGATGAGACGCGAGGCGGAAACGCCGTGAGCGGCGAGGACGGCGGAGAACTCAGCCTTGAACCGGAGGATCGGGTACGACGAGGCCCAGTTCGGATTGAAGGGATGTATCAAAAGGTAGGAACCCGGCACTGCGGCGAGCAGCTGCGCCCAGGCGTGCTGCATCTCGGGGATGATTTTGAAATAGTTGGCGGCGGAAACGAAGACGAACGCGTCCTCCGGAATATTGAACTCCGCGCGCGTGCACGGCACCCGCGGTTCCTGGTGATCCGCTATATAGTTGAACGCATGCGCGGGACCAGGCAGCAGGCCCAGGCGTTCGCTGAAATCGGCCGCAGCGGTGGCGGTCTCGGTCAGCGATCCGGATATATAGAGATCCGCTTCCGGCAGTCCGGACGTGATGCACGACGAGTTGTTGACGACCTGCAGCGGCGCGATCCGGTGGAGTGCGAGAAGCGTGACCTCGTTGCAGACGGCGGTGACATTTGTGCCGAAGACGAGGACGTCGAGTTCCGCAGCCCGAAGGACGTCCAGCTGCCCGGCCAGGTCTTCGGGCAATACGGAGAAATGAGCCGCGCGATTCCGGCAATGGGTTTCGAGCGGGCCGCCGGAGAATCGATGGCAGAAAAGATGTAATTCGAAACGAGCCGGATCGAGCTGCTCGAAGGTGGGCAGCGTGGTATATGTTTCCGTTTGCGATCCGAAATGACGGTTCACAAATCCGATGCGAAGCGGACGTCCGAGGCGCGGCCGCGGATCAGGCGCGTCGGTGGGGCCGGGCAAAGCCGAGGCGCGCATCAGGATTTGACCGCGCAGCTCGGCGTGGCGCCGGAGATTGCCCGTGGTGAAATAGAGTGGGATGACGGCCGCGTGGGCGACGTACGCAGCGAGGACGTCCGCCTCGGCGTTTGCGCCGGGGCAGCGATGGATCCAGCGGGCAAGTTCCTCGAGTCGCCGCAGGGTTTGCGCGGCGAAAATCTCGGCGTGACCCACTTCGGAAAATCCCTGCGGACCAACGAAGAGCCACGCGACGAAATCGGAACGCATCCAGTCCGGCGCGGTGATGAGCGAAGGACCGTCCGGCCATTGCCACGAGGGCACGAGGAGCATGCCCCCGAGCAGGCCCGGCCAGTTTTTCGTCGCGAAGGAACGGGCGAGCGCGAGATCTTCCGGCTGCACGGCGCGATCCTGCACGCCGGACGCGGAGACCTCTCGGATTAAAAGGAGTGCGTCGGCCACGTACGGCGCGCGAGGGTCCTTCCGCGGAAAACGACTCAGGGCGATCGCCGCCGAGCGACGGCTGGCGCGAAGTTCTTTCCACGCGGCCTCGCTCGCCGGGTCCGCCACGAGCGCGGCGAGAGCTCGGCGCAGCGGCGTCGCGAAATCCGGCACGGGGGTCTCACCCGATCCACCGGCAGCCGACGCGCCTGAAAAGGAAACGCTGGTATATTCGGCGACGGAAAGCACGGAAGTAGAGTCCATTGGTGCCTTAGAGCAGATTCGAAGCCGCGCAGAATACCAATGACAGTAGTTTTTGTCGATTAACTATTTACAATAGATGAAATCCTCGACGAAGCGTTGTCGGCCCATTTTTGGATCCGGTCATCGGCGGCGGGAAAAATTTACCCGGGGTATATGGAAAGCCGCGCCGGCCGGAGCAGGACAACGGGGGACTGGTCCAGACGATTATCCCAGCCGCGACCTCGCTCCCGCTAAACCGGCGGAATCGCGAGAGGACGAAATATCAAATGCCGCGGACAGAGTATATACGTGCACATCGCCAGATCAGTATATACCGTTGCGACTCTATACACGGTGCCGTATTCAACTCTTGAATACACGGGCAAACTGCGGCGGACGCGATCGACCCGCCTGAATTCGACCAGCCAACCCGCCCGGGTCAAACACGCGGTGCGCGGCGCACCGATGCGGGTCACGCGAGCGCAGAACCGCGGCAAAAATCGCCCCAAGCCTGGCGCAGTGCGGCGCCGAACCGCAAAGCCTGACCGGAATGGTCGAGCAGTGGCGACCGGCCAAGCTGGTCGCGGAGCGAAGCCCCGAGCGTTTCCCGCTGCAGCAAATCGCCAGCGAGTGAACGCGCGATGTCTATATACTTCTCGGGATCCGTCGCGATCCACTCAGCGTGGCCGATCGCCGAGAGGAGGCTGGCCCCCACCCGGCTCGCGTGCCGATCGCCCGCGAGGGTCACGACCGGCCGGCCCATCCACAGTGCCTCGCAGGTCGTCGTCGTGCCGTGATACGGAAACGTATCCAACGCTATATCCACCCGTTCATAACACGCGAGGTGGGAAGGAATGTCGTTGGTACGGCCGGCGAGCTCGACGCGAGTCGCGACCTCCGCCACGCCGAGTTTCGCCAGACGGGCCTCGAGTTGAGCGCGGGCGAGCGGTGTGTCCAGCCCGGTGGATTTCAGCAGGAGCCGCGAGCCTCGCACGGCGAGCAGCAGCCTGGCCCAGACCAGCAGCGTGGCGTCGCTGGCCTTGGAGAAATTATTAAAGCAGCCGAAGGTGACGAACCCGCGGTGTGACGACGGTGGCGGCGCCACCGGCGGCGCGCCAGCCGGCGGTATATAGCACCACGCGGTCGGCGCGAATCTATATAGCCTTTCGGTGGAAAACGCATCGGCGTCGCCGGCGGGGTCCGCTATATTATCGGTGAGCCGGCCATCCATCGCGGTGACTCCGGTCGTGTCGGGATAGCCAAGGTACGTGAGCTGAACCGGGGCGACGCGTCGGGCGAGCAGCGGCAGGCGGTTGTGGCCCGTGTGGCCGGCGAGGTCCACCAACACATCGGGGGCATCTGTGAGGATTTTCGCCTCGACGCTCGCAGGGCGCTGGCCGGCGAGGTGCGTCCACGAGTTCGCCGCGAGACGCAGCCGCTCGGACGTCGCGTCCATGTGCGGGTGGTCATGATATAGGCAGACTTCAAAAGCGTCGCGGTCGAGGTGAGCCAGGAGCGGTTCGAGGAAGAACGCGACTGAATGCGCGCGCAGGTCCGGCGACAGGAAGGCGACCCGGAGTTTCCGATCAGGATCGCGCGTGTTGATAAATGTCCGCGCCGGCGGCGTGCCAACCTGGCGACCGAATGCGACGTGCTCCTCCAATATGGTCTCGCGCGCGACTCCATGTATATAGTGGAGACAAAGGAGCCGCGAGCTGCGCGCCTCGTGATTGTCGGGATTGCGCGCGAGCACCACTTCATATTCCGCGACGGCCTCGGCGATTCGATGCTGCGACTGCCAGGCGAGGGCCCGACCGTGGTGGGCCAGTTCACTGGACGGATCGATCGAGAGAGCGCGCGAAAAGCATTCGAGGCTCTCGTCGGTCAGCCCGCATTGCGCAAGCGCGGCGCCGAGCTGCGACCAGGATTGCGCGCGTTCCGGCGCGAGCGCCGCGACCTGCCGGTAATTTGGCAGGGCCGCCGTCATCCCACGCGTCGCCGCGCGTAACGCCGCACAACACTCTTGCGCGTCGATCGAATTCGGTTCCACCCGCACCGCCTGCTCCGCGGCGGCGAGCGCCTTTTCCATCTGGCCCAGATCGCGCAGCGCGAGCGCGAGACGCGTCCAGCCGTCCGGCAATTTCGCGTCGAGCGCGACTGCGGCGCGGAGAAGCTTTTCTGCGCCGACCACGTCCCCCGTCCCGGCCTTGGCCAGGCCGAGGCGCATCGAACACAGCGCCGATTTCGCATCAAGACGCAGCGCCTGGCTGAGCAGCGAGACGGCGTCTATATAGCGTTTTTGTTGGTAGGCGAGGACCCCAGAAAGATGCAGCGCGTCGAACGAACGCGGCGTGCGCAGCCGCGCCTGGGCATATTTGCGCTCCGCCTCCGCGAGGCGGCCAGCCCGATGGTGCACGAGTGCCTGCTCGAGCAATATATCATTCGGTGCGGGCATGGCGTCTGGTTCAGGCCGCGCGCGTGGCGGACGCTTTCCCGGCGCACCATTCGGCCCAGCACGAGCGCAACGCCGCGCCGAAGCGGCGGGCCTGCGCTATATGATCCAGCAACGGTCCGCGCGCGAGCTGAGCGCGGGCGTCCCGCCGCCAGTTGAGCCGAGCCTCCGGCGCATGTGCCAGCGCGAGCGCGGCGGCGACATAGCCGTCGGCGTCGTGAGTTGCCCACTCCGGGTGGCCGGCCGCGGCGAGCAGGCTGGCGCCGACGCGGGACATGTGCGGATCGCCCACGAGACTGACCACCGGCACGCCCATCCACAGCGCCTCGCACGTCGTCGTGGTGCCGTGGTAGGGAAACGTGTCCAGTGCTATATCTATATCGTTATATAGTTCGAGGTGTTCGGCGATTCCCGGTGTGCGTTCGAGAAAATCAACGCGGGCGACGGGCAGGCCCGCCTGTTCGAGCCGATATATGAACTCGGCGCGGCGCTGTTCGCTCCCGAGTCCCTGGCCCTTGAGCTGCAGCCGCGAATCAGGCAACTCCGCGAGAATGCGGGCCCACAGCCGCAGGGACGTCGGGGTGATTTTCGCGGGATTGTTGAAGCAGCCAAATATGATTCCACGTTCCGTGGTGGGCGGTGTCGCGCGTGGCAGCGGTGCCTCGGGCGGTGGAGCGTACGACCACGCGCACGGCGAAAAGCGCACGAGCTTTTCCGTCGCAAAGGCGTCCGAGTCGCCCGCGGGATCGGCAAACGCATCGGTGAACCGGAAGTCCATCGCGGGGACACCGGTCGTATTGGGGTAGCCGAGATAGGTGATTTGAACCGGGGCGAGTCGCTTCGCGAAAGACGGGAGCCGATTGGTCAGGCCGGTGTGCCCGGCGAGGTCGATCAATATATCTAGATCGTCGCCGCGAACGATGGACTCGAGCAGGGGTGCGGGTTGGCCAACGACGGTGCGCCATTGTGCGGCGCCCTCGCGCAACCGAGCCGAAACCGCGTCCTCGCGAAAATGATCATGATATAGATAGACCTCGAACACCTCGCGGTCGAGATGCTGCAGGAGCGGCTCCAGGAAAAATGCGCAGGAGTGCGCGCGCAGGTCGGGCGACAGGATGCCGACACGCAGCCGGCGGGCCGGATCCGGCTGCTGGGTCCACGCTATATGAACCGGGTTCCCGACCGCGCGACCGTACGCCACGTGTTCGGCAAACAATATATCGCGCGGCATCGTCTCCAGTGAATGGAGTGCGAAGAGCCGGTAGCTGCGGGCCTCGTGATGCTTCGGCTCGCGGCGCAGAAATTCATCATAGGCGGCGATGGCCTCGGGAATCCGGTGCGCCTGATGCAATGCCTGCGCGCGCCCATATATCGCGAGAGCAAGATTCGGATCAGCGGTGAGCGCACGCTCGTGACATTCCAGAGCCTCGCTGATGCGGCCCGCGACGCTGAGCGTCAGCCCCTGGTTATACCAACCCATCGCATACTCCGGCTGCAGCGAGGCGACTTTCTGATGGCAGATGATCGCCTCGGGCAAGCGGTCCTGCAGCTTGAGACAATATGCGAGGTTTTCCCAGCCCTCGGGGAATTTCGGATCGAGCTGGACCGAACGGCGCAGCTGCTTTTCCCCCTCGGCGATTTTGTGCGCGGCCAGCAGCGCGAGAGCGTAACGCATCGCCGCGACGGCCGAGCGTGGATCGATCTGGGTCGCACGACCGAGCAACTCGAGGGCGGCGGGTATTTTGCCGAGCTGGAAGGCAACGAGTCCGGACAGATGCACCGCGTCGAAATGCCGCGGACACAGCAGCCGCGCCTGTCTATATAGTGAGTCGGCCTCGACGAGACGGCCCGCGCGGTGATGCGCGAGTCCGCCCTGTAGGAAATGCTGGAATTTCGCGGTCGACACCGGCTCAGGTTGGCCGACGAGCAGGCGGCGCGGGCTCAGCCCACCGCAGCGCGAATGGCGTTGAACGCCTCGAAGGCGTGCTCGACGGCATCGTGCATGGCTTCCTGGTCAATGCCGGCCTCGGCCAGGATGGCGGGCGAGTCGTTCCAGTATATAGTTTCGCCTGCAAGGCCGAAACCGCAACGCTCGGCGGAACCCGCCGCGAGATTCAACAGGTGCGCGAGCGGATGGCCTGCGCTGGTCGGATGATATTGCTCCCGAATCGCGAGCGCGGTCTCCTCCGGAAATCTCCAGTCGAGCATGATGATTGCGGCCGCTTCGCAATTCGTGAGGCCCGCATGACTTGCCTCCCAATCCGCCACGCCGGCGGATCCGCTCAGCGCAAATGCGCCGCTGGGAAACGCGTTCTTCGCGAGGCGATCGAGCGCGATTTTCCCCGTCGAGCGCAACAGCCCCGCAGTATATGCCTGCTGCGGATCGCAGTTCACCGCACGCGCGAGCGACTCCATGATCAGCGCGGTCAGCACGGAGTTTTCGCGCAACTCCACGCCGCTCACTCCGTAAAAAGTCAGCTTGCGATCGGAGATCTGTGCCGCGGCCGCGAAGCCGGTCAGCCTATATACTTCGGTGAAACCGACGCGTGCGAGCGACTCCTCGATCGAGGAGAACGGGCGGCCCGTGTTATATAGTGGGCTGTTGCTCACGCGAATGATGCGCGCCGTGAGCGCGGCGTCGCGCTTCAGGAGGTTCGTGACGTCGCCCAGGTCGGCATTCAGGTCGAGCAAGAGCTGCCCGAGCTGGGCGAGAATTTGCGGGGCAGCCGGAAGGGTTCGCACGACTTCCAGCAAAGCTTCCCTGGAAACAGTTGGTGCGATCATGCACGCGGGTAATCGGCACACCGCCCAGCGTCCTGAAGCAAAACCCTGAGAGTCATGAGATCAGGCCCTGAGCGCATTCGCCCCGGCCACGCTTCCCCACCCCCCGAAACGTCTCAAGCCAGAGCGCCCCGCGCCGATGCTTGGACAACGTCCGGTCGTGTCGTCACGCACCGGTTTTCCTACATGTTCACGGAGTCCTCTTCGCTGCCGGCCCTTGAGGCCAAGCCATATTCAGATGCGGAAATCAAACGCCGCATCGATGCGTGTCCGAAGCTGGCGTCGCTCCAGAGCATTAACCGCGCTCTGAGCGATCTGATCCGTTCCGAGCAGAGCCTCAGCTCCCAAATCGCTGAAATCATCCGCCGGGACCCGTCGCTTTCGGCGCGACTGCTGCGCATGGTCAACTCGGTTTACTACGGGCTCTCCGCCCGCGTGAATAATATAGAGGAGGCGGTGTTCTTCCTTGGCCTGCGGCAGATCCGGGAGCTTTCGATCGCGACGCCCGTTCTCGAAGACCTCGGTCACCTGCAGCGCAACACTACTTCCGGGCTGCCTTGGAAGGAGCTTTGGACCCACAGCATCGGCACGGCGATCCTCACGCGCGAGATTCTTGAATCGACCCAGATCCACGTGGACGACGACACCGATTATCTCGTGGGGCTGCTCCACAACGTCGGCAAGGTCGTGATGGCTTATGCGTTCCCGCACGAATTAGCACAGTTAATGAAGACGCGGGCTCACTCGCCGGCGGAAGTGTGCGAGCTCGAGCGCAATCTTATCGGCTGGGACCACGCCCAAATCGGCGCGCATTATCTCACAAAGCACCAACTTTCCGAGGAAATAACGTCCGCCGTGCTCTACCACAACGAGCCGGACCAAGCGCCGCGACACGCGATCTTCGCGGCGGCGGTCCAGATCGCTGATTACCTCGTGCGCCATCGCGGAATCTCCGGCGGCTTTGAGGAGGTGGATCCGATCGCCATGGATTCTTGGATGACACTTCCGGGCTGGAATATCCTGTACGGCGCTGGTGAGGCCGCCAGCGGCCTCGCTCGCGCGTCCTTGGCTAATTGCCTACAGCGCCTCCCCACGGTCCTCCAAGGCCTCCTATGAGTGCATTGCTGGCATTCTGGGCGATTTCCCCGGCGCGACCGTCGGGCGCCTGAAAGAGCATTCGACAAGCGCCGCCGCCATGCCCTTCGCCACCGATCTGCCTTCACCCGTCCCTGCCGACCCCGTCGAAAACTGGCTGGGCGCCTGGGAGACCAGCGCTGATCCAGCTTACTGCCGCGATCTCGACGGACGCCTCCTCGCGGTAAACCAGGCGTTCTCCCGAAAGTTCGGCCGGACCCCAGCATCGCTCGAAGGCGTGCGCGTGACGGAACTCGTCCATGCGGATGACGTGGCGGTGTTGGAAGCGAGCGTCGCCGAAGTGAGCCGTCCGCCGCATCGGGCTACGAGTGATCATCGCTGGAGAACGTCGCAGGGCATCCGCTGGTTTTCATGGGAGAAAACCGGGCTCTGTGACGCCACCGGGCGCGTCGTAGTGATTCGCGCGGTGGGTCGCGACATCACGCGGCAGCGAATCGCGGAAGAGCAATTTTACCGGCTGTCCCGCGCGGTGGAACAATCGCCAGTGTCGATTATAATCACCGATCTGGACGGGCGGGCGCAGTACGTGAACTCGAAGTTTATCGAGGTCAGCGGGAACACGTTGGAGGACATCTTGGAAGGAAACTTGGAAGTTCTCCGCGATGGCCATGCCACCGAGGAGTCGTTTCAGGAACTCTGGAAAACTGTAAATGCCGGCGAAGAATGGCGCGGCGAGTTGGCGACGCAGAGGCGCGAACGAGACACGGTTTGGGAGTCGGTCAAGGTCTCCTGCCTACGCAGTCCGGCCGGCGAGATTACCAATTTTCTGTGTCTGCGAGAGGACGTGACGGAGCGCAAAAAGCTCGAGCACGAGCTTCGCCAAGCGCATAAAATGGACAGCCTCGGAACGCTGGCCGGTGGCATCGCCCACGATTTCAATAATCTCTTGGCGATTATAAACGGCTACGCGGAGTTCTGCCTGCAGGGGACGCCTGAGACGGCCATGCTGCAAAAGAGCCTGCGCGAGATTCATCGGGCCGCTCAGCGAGCGAGCGGCCTCGTCCGGCAGATTCTGACGTTCAGTCGCAAGGCGGAAATCAAGTTTGCGCCGGTCGGATTGAACCAGCTCGCGCATGACCTGGTGACGCTCTTGTCCGAGACATTTCCGCGCACCATCACGTTCAGCCTCAAACTGTTGGAACAGCTACCTCCGCTGCTAGCAGACCAGAACCAGGTTCAGCAGATCATTTTGAATTTTTGTGTGAACGCGCGGGACGCGATGCCGTCCGGCGGGGTGATCACGCTCTCCACCAGCCTTCAGGCGGGGTCGGAGTTGCGGCGCCATGGCGCCGACGTCGCCCGAGCGTACGCATGCCTCCAAGTTTCCGACACGGGGACGGGCATGAGCGCAGCGGTGCGGCAGCATATTTTCGAGCCATTTTTTACGACTAAGCAAGGCAGCCACGGAACGGGACTCGGCCTCGCGGTGGTATACGGAATCGTCGTTGCCCATGAAGGGTTTATCGAGGTGGACAGCACGCCTGGAGTCGGCAGCACATTCCGCGTGTTCCTACCGCTCGCGACCGGCCAAGCCGTGCGCGGCTCGGCCCCGAGCCCGGGTGAGTTTCCAGGGGGTTGCGAATCGGTGTTGATCGTCGACGACGAGACATCGCTGCGGGACTTGCTGGCCGGCGCGTTTACGGCCAAGGGGTATCGAACGACCACCGCCTCGACGGGGCTGGAAGCGATCGATCTGATCAGCGACACGGCACGTCCGTTTGATGCGGTTTTGCTCGACTTGAACATGCCGGGAGCGACGGGTGTGCAGGTTCTGAAAGTCATCCGACTTTGCCGACCGGAGCTGAAGGTTTTGGTCGTCAGTGGCCATATCACCCCGGATGCGAAGCTCGAATTCGAGCATCTCAACCAGCGCGATTTTATCCAGAAGCCGTATGCGCTCGATGTGCTGGCGAGACATCTGCGGCAATTATTGGATAGCCGGAAAGTCCCGGGCGCAGCTTCCCGCTAAACGGGGGTTGGGGCGGCGTTTTCGAGCTGAAGCTCGGAAGCCGGCGCTGTAAAAAAAAGAGCGGTAGAGAGGGGCGGCACCACGTGCTTTCCCCTCAGGTTCGAGCGGTCGAAGCCGATACCAAAGTGGGCAGAATCGGACACTCCATCAACATGGATTGTATAACAATTCGACATGAACCATCGCGAACCATCGCCGACGCGTCGCAGCGTCGTGCGAGCAGGGCATTGCCTCGCACTCGTGTTGCTGGCCGAACTCAACGCGCGCGCCGCGCACGCCGGCACCCGACTTCGGGTGGTGGCACCCACGGTGCTCGGCTATACTTGGGTCGACAGTTTGCCGTATACCATGGCCGGGGGATCGCCGCCGATGCGCTTCGCCCCGGAGCCGCCTTCCCCGGAGATTTCCGCAGTAGCTGCACTCCTACCCGCAACGGCCGATTCGACGCCCGATCCGGCGGCGAAATCGCAGCCGGACGAGCCAAAGGCCGACGTTCCCGACGTCGAGCTGGCAGTCACGCCCGCTGCTTCCAACTCGTCAATGGCCGCGCCGGTGAAAACACCTTCGCAGCCCGCGTCGTTGCACACCTCGGAGCTGTTGCCCGATGAGGCCCACCCTCAAGTGAGACCGGAAGATTTCCTTCCCTTCTTTCAGGTGCCCGGAAGTACGCGTCAGCCGGGATCCGTCTCGCTGATCGTGCCGCTTTCGCCGGCCCCTCCTGCTCCGCCGGCTCAACCTCCAAGTTCAGCGACGTATATTCAAAGTCCCCGATGATTCCTGTCCGCTCCCGGCGTGCCGTTTCCCCTGCGTTCTCGTTTTCGGTCTTGGCCCTCGCGCTAGCGGCGGCTCAAGCTCGCGGCGAGCCAGGCGGGGCCACGCCGGAGCAGCGGGAGGTTTCGGAGGCGAAGGTCGTCGGCACTTCCGATGCGGGCCAGCCGGCTCTGGAAGCCGCTTCCAAGGCGGAGCCCACGTCGGCGCCGACCGCAATCACAACGCCCGCAAAACCTCCGGCGACCTCCCCGGTCGTCGTGACCGTTCCCGCGATCGCGCACGTGATTTCTCAATCGACGGTAGCCGATGAGGAGATCCGCAGCTTGCTGAAGATCGGCGTTTCGATGACGGACCGCTCGGATTACGATGCGGCTGAGATCGCTTTTCGGCAAGTTTTGCGAGCTCCGGCGGCGAAGCCGACAGACCTGAAAACGGCGCTCCTTGGCCTCGCCCGGATGTATCGCAAGCAGGGCGGGTTGACGAAGGCCGCCGCCGTTTACCAGCGGTTCCTCAAGGACTATCCTGTGGATGAACGCGCTCCCGACGCATTGCTCGAGCTCGGGCGGACGCTACGGGACATGGGCGCGACGAAGCTCGCTCTCTCGAGTTTTTATAACGTGATCAACTCGACGTTGAAGCTCCCGGGCGAGGGCTTCGAGCATTACCAGCTGCTAGCGAAAACGGCGCAGTTCGAGATCGCCGAGACGCATTTCCAGTCAGGCGATTTTGCGTCGGCGGCCAAGTTTTTCACGAGATTGCGCCTGCTGGATCTCGCGCCGGCCGATAGGGCCCGGGCTCATTTCAAGGCAGCAAATTCGCTGATTTTGCTCGGAGACATGGAAGCGTCGATCGCGAGCTTGAGAGACTACTTGGACCAATGGCCGGACGACGAAAACGTCCCTGAAGCGCGCTACCTCCTGGCTACCAGCTATCGACAGTTGAAGCGGCCTCAGGAAGCGTTCGCCGCGACGCTTGCTCTGCTTCAGACGGCAAAGAGCCGGATGAAGAGCGACCCCAAAAGGTGGGCCTACTGGCAGCGCCGAACCGGGAACCAGTTGGCGAACGACTTTTTCGAATCGGGCGACATTCAACACGCCGAGGCGATTTACACGGGTCTCGCCGCGTTGTCGGACGACCCCTTGTGGCAAGTGCCGGTGACGTATCAAATCGGCCTCTGCCGCGAACGGCTGGGAGACGCCGACCAAGCCCGTACCGCCTATAAAACCATTTTGAACACGCCTGATATCAAATCGATGCCGGATCTCGCGGAACTCGTGCGAATGGCAGCTTGGCGCGAAGCCAACTTGGACTGGCGCGAAGGCGTCAACCGCGAGCTGACCGGCATTTTCAGCAAATCGAGTCCCTCACCTGACAGCCCCGCAGCCACCAAGAAGGCGCCGGGACCGGTCACAGCGTCCATGCGATGAACCCCCCGCCTGAATTGCGCCTGCATCAGGATCTCTGCGATGAGATTCACCAGTGTGCCTTGGATGAGAACCGCTTCCTGCGGCAGCATCGGCGCGCACCGGACGCTGCGCTGCTGGACCGGAAGCGCGAGCTGCTCGGGCGTCTCGACGCCAGCCTGGTCGCCCTGCGAGCGATTCCAGCCGGCTCGGCGCGTCACGCCGAAACGCGCGCGCAGCTCGAAAAAACCCGCGCCCGTATCCTGCAGATTCTCCAGCTCGACCGCGAAAATGAGCAGCTCCTGCTGAACTGCAGCCTATCGACGCCGCGCCCACCGGGCGCGCCGCCCGCGCCTTCGGGCGGCATGCTGCAGAAGATATATTCGCGCCGGACCTAGCCGGCGCTCGGCGGAACCCCGCAAACCGTCGTATTCAAATTATGGATACGACAATCGAGGTGCGGCCGCCCTCCGGGCCGGCGTCCCGTACGCTCGATCCGGATAAAAAATTCCCGCTGAATGTCCCGAGCGGGATTCCCTTGTATCCAAGTTATGGATACAGTACCCGCCCTCGTCGCCAGTCGGCGCGCAAGCCATGAGTATCCATTATCTGGATACAAAACCCGCTCGGCTGTCGCGCGGTGGCGATGCACGAGCGCGATTAATCCTGGTCGCCCCAAGGCGCCGTCGTGCGCCGGCGGCTGGTGCCGTCCTCGTTGGCCGACGCGAGCAGATCGTCGACCTCGGACATCCGGGCGCGAACATCGACGATTATGTTTTCCAAAGCGGGTTCATCAAGCTTCAGCGTCTTCAACACGAGCGCGTCCGGAATCGGTGGCTTGATCTCCGCGCTGCCGCAAATGGAGGTGCGCACCCATTTCGCGACGACCAAGAGCGACGACATCTTCATATGGGCGGACGAGTTCTTCGGCATATACTGCCAGCGCACGGGCTCAAACATCGTCGGCGGAAATCCCCACTGGCGCAGCAGAGCCGCGGCCGCCTCAGCCTGTGTGAATCCGAAGAGCTTCCGCTCGGCTTCGGTGCACTCGAGAGGCAGGCCGGCGTTCTTCAGCCGCAGGTCCGGCGCGTTGCGAATCGCCCATTCATCGATCGCAACCATCCCGAGGCCATGCAGCAATCCGATGGTATAAGCGACACTGGCCTCCTGTTCGGTAGCCGTCGCAATGGTCTCCGCCGCGAGAGCACAGGCCACCGACATCTTCCAGAGCGCCTCGGCAGAAAGTCCGTACGCATCCACCGGACGCGCCAGCACTTGCGACGCTACAGCGTAGGCGACCAGTTCATATACCTGGTCATAGCCGACGCGCCGCACGGCTTCGTCAACCACGGCGCAGCGCACGCCCTTGCTATAGTAGGCGCTGTTGCCGACTTGGAGGACGCGGGCCGCGATGCCGAGATCGAGCCGGATCAGCTCGACGATCTCGTGCATGGAGGAATTGCAGTCGCTGAGGAGCTGCTTGAGCCGCGGGAGCACTTTGGGAGCCGACGGTAAGTGATTAAGCTCGCGAACGATATCGTCCGGCGTGAGGTGAGTCCAAATTGGAGCCGAAGGGTGCGCACACATGGGCAACAGATTTGTAATCGGCGAATCCTGCGCGAACTTGCGCCTTAAATAGGGTATTTCATCCTTTGTGGCGGAAGTGCCAGCTGCGCGTTCGGTCCAAAGGCACTTACTGACGTGTGCTTGCGACGAATTCGGCGCCTCAAGACACGATTCGCGCGTGCGATGATATCCGAAATGGACCCGCCGAAACCGTCGACGATCTGAACCTCAGGAATGGCGCCAGGTCGCAAAAATCGACTTCAGCGCCGTGAGTCCCGCGCCGATGTTCGCTGCAGGCCCCAAGGGCTTTCCATGACCCGCGTGCTCTACGCCGAGGACGATCCACAGATCGCCGAACTCGTCCGATTTTTCTTTCAACGCTACGACGATTTCGAACTGAGCGTCGTCGAGTCTGGTCGCGGGTGTCTCGCAAGCATGGCAGCGTCGAAATACGACTTGCTCCTGCTCGACCTCATGATGCCTGACCTCGACGGGCTCAACGTCCTCGGGGAGCTGACAGCGCGGCGCGACCCCACGCCAGTCATCATGGTCAGCGGACACGGCCAGCACCAGCTGGCAGTCCGCGCGCTCCGCGCGGGTGCCGTCGATTGCGTCGACAAAAACACGCCCGATTTCCGTCGGCTGCCGGATCTCGTCCGGCAAACGCTCGCCCGCCAGCGGCGGACGGCCCCGGTGGCGCCCGTCGCCCCGGGCGCGGCTCACCAGGTTCTTTTCATCGATTCCGACGTCGAGACGCGGACCAAGACCAGCGATTTCTTTAGGGCAAGCGCGCCGCGGCTGGAGCTCCATGCCGCCGGCCCCGACGCGCTGGAGCCGGTGCTGGCCGGAAAGTTGAAATTCGATGCCGTGGTGCTCGGGCCGAGTCTGCTGCCAAACGCCATGCTGGACGCCGTCCGACACCTCCGTGGACTTGCGGACGAGGTGCCCGTCGCCGTGGTCTCTGGCGATCAGACCGGCGAAACCGCGATCGCGGCCTTCAAGCTCGGTGCGAGCGACTACCTGCTGCAGAATCGCGATTGGCTGACCGAGCTCGTTTTCTCGCTGAACAACGCGTTGAAACGACGGGACGCCGATCGGCTGAATCGTCGGCTTAGTGACGAACTCGCCACCCTAAACCAGTCGCTCGCCGCGCAAGTTGCCGCCCGAACGAGCGAGCTACAGCAAGAGGTCGTCGTGCGTCGAGAGGCGGAAAAAAGGGCCGCAGAGCAAGCGATTCGATCTCAGGCACTTGCGACGAGGATTCTGCGAGTCCAAGAGGATGAACGCTACGCGCTCGCCCAAGAGTTGCACGACCAGATTGGCCAGCTTCTGACGGGCCAGCGCTTTCAGATCGAAGCAGCAAGAGCGCGAGGCCCGATGCCCGAGCTCGATGAGGCGATTGCCGTGACAGACGAATTACTCAGTAGCGTCCGCGCGCTCACGCTTCAGCTGCGTCCCCGTGTTCTCGACGATCTCGGCCTGCAGCCGGCTCTCGAGTGGCACTCGAAAAACTTTCGCCGGCAGACGGGTATCGCCGTGGAGCTGGAGGTGTCGCTCCCCGCCGAACGCCTGCCGCGCACCTTGGAAACCGCTGTTTATCGCGTCGTACAAGAAGCACTTACAAACATCGCCCGACATTCAGGTGCCATGGCGGCGGTCGTCACCGTCACGGCTGACGAAACCTCGCTGCAGCTCGAAATCGCTGATCGGGGCCGTGGGTTTGACGCGGACGCGGCACTCGCGCGCAACGATTCCCTCGGCTTGGCGGGTCTGATCGAACGTGTCGGGCTCGCCGGTGGGCGGTTCGAATTGTTCTCCCGTCCCGGTCAAGGCACTCGAATTCACGCCGAATTCCCGCTCGTAGCGGAGGCGGCGCTCATCCCTTCATGACAACGGCGATCATTGCTGACGACCACGAGATTGTACGCCGCGGCATCCGCGGAGTGCTCGAAGCAAGCGGCCTCTGCAAAATCGTCGCGGAGGCGTCTGACGGGCTGACGGCGGCACAGCTCGTCGAAAAGCACCGCCCCACCCTGCTCTTTCTCGACCTGAACCTGCCTCGGCTGCACGGCGTCGAAGTGCTGGCGCAGGTTCGAGTCAGCAGCCCACGGACCCGCGTTCTCGTGCTCTCGATGCATAACGACGAGGCGTATGTCATCGAGGCCCTGCGTGGCGGGGCGAGCGCTTATATACTCAAGGGTTCTGAGACGGTCGAAATTGCGCGAGCGATGACGGAGGTTCTCGCGGGCCGACGTTTTCTCAGCGCGCCGCTTTCCGAATGGGCCATCAACGCGCTCGTCACCAAACCGGCCGCCGAAGCCGACCCGGTGCAATCGCTCACGCAACGCGAGCGCATGGTGCTGCAGCTCGCGGCCGAGGGACACAACAACCCGGAAATCGCGGAGCGGCTCTTCATCAGCCCGCGCACCGCGGAGACTCACCGCACCAATCTGCTGCGGAAACTAGGTCTGCAAACGCAAACGGACCTCGTCCGCTTCTGTATTCGCAAGGGCCTGATCCAAGCCTGAAGTCGGCCGCATCCCGTGGCGCTGCGGCCTGTGTCCAGGTAACGGATACAACGAAAAGGCCCGGATCGCGGTCGTGTATCCGTTTTCTGAATACACGACCGGCCCGGGCCGGAAATCGTTATATACTTCGCTTTGCCGTAATCGATCGGGCTGATGCGAGACGCCGCTAGGGTCGACGCGAACGAGCCGACGGCCGGTCCGATCTCCGCTCAGTTGCGCCGCGACAGCAGATAAAGCAAGTTGAGCAGTGCACCGACGAACGCGGCGACGTACGTCAGGGCGGCGGCGTTCAGCGTTTCGTTGACACCGACCATCTCCTGACGATCGAGAATCCCGAGGTCGACCAGCTCCACCTTCGCGCGGCGGCTGGCGTCGAACTCCACGGGTAGCGTGATCAACTGGAAAACGGTCAGCACCGCGTAACAGATGATCGCGAGATCGAGCACCAAACCAGTCAGTCCGCGGATAAAAAAGAAGCTCCCGAGAACGATGAACGGCAGCACCCGCGACACGAACTGGGTCGCGGGGACCAGCGCCATGCGGGCCTGCAACATCGCGTAACCCTGCTTGTGCTGGATCGCATGCCCCGCCTCGTGAGCGGCAACGCCCAGCGCCGCCAGGCTCGTGCCGCGGTAGTTCTCAGACGAAAGCACCAGCTTCTTACCCAACGGGTCGTAGTGGTCGGTCAGGTGCCCGTCGATTTCTGTGATTTCCACGTCATTGATCCCGGCGCGCGACATGACGGCTTCCGCCGCCTCGCGACCCGTGATGCCGCCGCGGGACGGGATCTGCGCGTTTTTGCTATACGCGCTCGAGACGCGGATTTGCGCATAAAGCGAAAATACAAAGACAGGTATAAAGAGCAGCATAAAGACGCCGCTCGGGAGATAAAAATAGGCCAACGTTTCAGTCATTGTAGTAAGTATTTAAAATTCCAAGAATGCCCGGCTGGACCAGCGTGAAGCATCTCGAAAAGAATATACAAAACCAGCAATTTGCCAATCGATTCTCGCCATTGGAAACGACATTGCTTTTTCCAAAAGCGGCAGGCGCCGACCGACGATAATGCCGGCCTGCCGTAACTGAGGCGGCCCTCTTTAAACCAACGGCGGAACGTCCACCCAACGCCGCTCTGCCCAGGACTTCAGACCGAGTTCCGCCAGTTGGACGCCCTTCGCACCTTCGTGAAGCGTCCATGGAAATGGCGTGTTCTTCACCACGTGCTTCAGGAAAAGCTCCCACTGCACCTTGAAAGCGTTGTCGTAAAAATCATTCGTCGGCTGCGTGACCCAGCCGTCGAAAAACTTGATGGGACTGTCTATATCGGGATTCCAGATGCAGCGTGGCGTCATCGATCCGTGCTGGATCACACAATTGCGGAGGCCCGCCACCGCCGTGCCGTGCGTGCCGTCGACTTGCAGGGTCAACAGGTCATCGCGCCGCACGCGCACGACCCACGATGAGTTGAAGTTGCAGATCACGCCGTTCTTCAGCTCGAACGTCGCGTACGCGGAATCGTCGGCAGTGCAGGTGTACGGCTTCCCCGACTCATCCCAACGTTTCGGAATATGCGTCGCGCCGAGACAGGTCAGCGACTTCACTTCGCCGAAGAGGTTCTGGATCACATACTGCCAGTGGCACAGCATGTCCACGATGATGCCACCGTCATCTTCCTTCCGGTAATTCCACGAGGGGCGTTGCAGCTTTTCGGTCTCGCCGGTGAACACCCAGTAACCGAACTCGCCGCGCACGGAGAGAATTTTCCCGAAGAACCCCGTGTCGATCAGGTACTTCAATTTGAGCAGGCCCGGCAGCCAGAGCTTATCCTGCACGACACCGTTCTTCAGCCCGGCAGCAGTCACCTCTTTCGCGAGCGCGAGCGCTTCGGCGGAAGTGGTGGCGGTCGGCTTCTCGCAGTATATATGTTTTCCCGCGGCGATCGCCTTGCGTACGCCGATCGGCCGCTGTCCGGTGAGCGTGGCATCAAAGTATATTTGATTCGCTGGGTCGGCCAGCGCGGCGTCGAGGTTCGTGCTGAATCGGGTAACGCCCGCCCGGGCCGCCAGCGCGGCGAGTTTGCTCGCGCTGCGACCGATCAGAATCGGGTCCGGCATAATCGTCTCCTCGTCTCCGAGCTTCACGCCGCCTTGATCAATGATCGCCTTGATCGAGCGCAACAGGTGCTGATTCGTGCCCATGCGTCCGGTGACGCCGTTCATAATGATGCCGATTTTGTGAGTGGTCATGGCGGATTCGGGGATTGGGGGGTGAGCTCAGTCTAGGCGGTATTCCAGAATTGCGTTAGGACGCATCCGACTTCTATTAGCACGAAACCGACATGCTGGCCTGGAGTCCCGTCCTCATCCAAAAAATTGAGATCCACGCGCTGGGTTTCGTGTTGCGTCAACTCCAGCTGCACCGGCATCGGGTCGCGGAGATCTCGCTGCATCGGCACCCGTACGCGCAGCTGATCCTATATCTTTCGGGCGAGGGTGTGCAGTCGCTCCGCGGCCGGAGGCACCCGGCTCGCGCCGGCGATTTGTTTATTATTCCGCGCGGGTTGGCCCATGGATTCGCCGTCTCGGGACAAAGCCGGCCGCTCTGCCTCGTGCTCGACTATCAAGATCGCGGCGGCCCGCGCTCACGGGCTGTTCACCGACGACTGGATTCGGAAACGCTCAACGAATTGCATCGACTGCTCGCGCAACTACCCACGAAGGGCCGCCTCACGCTGGCCCATTATCCCATCGTCCTCGCCGTGATCGCGCGCCTGCTCGACCCGCGGGCGGGGGCAACTGCGCCGCGGCCCGAACCCACGCTATATGAAAAGGTCAACGCATTGATTCGCTCGCCCGAGCAACCCCGGGTCGCGCCGGCGCTTGGCCTGAATCCGGACTATTTGAACCGGAAGCTGAAACGCGAAGCCGGCCTGGGACTCCGCGCGTTGCGCGATCGCATCCGCCTGGAGAAAGCCGAGGCAGCGCTCCGCACCGCGCCCTCGGTGGCCGCCGCGGCGGTCGCAGCCGGCTTCGAGGACCCCAACTATTTCACCCGCTGGTTCCGCGAAAAATCCCAAATGACCCCGAGCGAGTGGCGCCGCCGCAAGCTGCGGCGCTGAGACCACTAGCGCCGTTGTGGCGCCGCTCCCTCCGGCAACGGAGGCGTGGGCGCGACTCCGGCCGCGGGCAGTGTGCCGTCGAGCTCCTGACGCCAGTGGGCCACGTCGCCGCCCGGACAATATATATACATCATGTGCAGCGGCACGTCCCCGGTGTTGGTCAGCTGGTGAAAAACCGTCGGCGGCAGAAACACCACCTGGCCCGCCGAAATGTCCCGGCGCTCCTCGCCGACACAGATCTCGCCGTTCCCTTCCAGTACCATATATACTTCTTCCTGCTCTTGATTGTGCCAAGGCACCTGCCCGCCCTTGGGCTCGAGCACGACATAACCCATCGCAAAACCCTGGGCCTGAATTGGCTGGGCGGGCGACTGGCCAACCAGCCCGCGGGTCCAGCGGCGCGCCGGGAACGTCCGCCCGGGGATTTGAGCGAGATCAGCAATAATCATACAGCGACGAGTTGGCCCGATCCGCGCTTTCGCGCGACAAAATTCCGACCGTTCTTTAAAACGGATATCCCACCGAAAAACTCAACGTGCCGATCGGGTCGGTCGGGCGCCGGTTGAGATTCCGTCCATATTCGAGGCGAATCGGTCCGATCAAAGTCTGATACCGCACGCCCATTCCGACGGAATAGAGTCGTTGGTTGAACGGGTAACCGGCGAGCGTTGGCGTGACGCCGAGCGCATCGAAGAATCCCACCACGGACCAGTTCGGCGTGACGGCCTGTTCCAGCTCCGAGTTCAAAAGCATATAACTTTTTGCGCCGAGAAAGCGCCCGTCCGGCCCGATGGGCGCGGCCTGCCCTTCCTGGTATCCGCGTATACTATTATCACCACCCGGGAAAAAAAGTTTATTCACGGGCAGATCGCGGTCGTTGGCCGCGCCCTCGGTCGTCACGAACCCATGGGTGAGCCCGAGGTGAATCCAACGACCGTCGCCCCACGGCGTATGATAAGCGATCCCTCCCTCGAAGCGCTGATAATCCGCTTGGCCACCGAGCTGGCGCGCCGCGACCTCGACGTTGCCGTACCAGCGAATCCCGCGGCGCGGCCGCAGCGGATTATCCCGGCGATCGCTATCGAGGCCGAGATCGATACTGGAGACCACCGCGTTCGAGGCGCCCACGCTCGCTATACTAAGGACGTCATTATAATTTTTAAGTTTCTGGAATGTATATCCAGCACTCGCCTCGATTTTGTCCCAGGGCAGCGGCGTTTTCAACGCGAACGTCGCACCGAGCTCCTCGCGTTGGAACGATTGTTCCTGGCGCAAAAGTCCGAATAGCTTCATCGTCGCGTCGGTCGTGCCGCCGAACACCTCCGGGATTGTATAATTATATTCGCCACGCGAACTCTTCAATGACTGCACGAACTCGAGCTGGCTCTGGTGCGCCAGTCCCCAGAGGTTCAACTGCCGCCACTCGACGCCCGCCCTCAACTCCTCATAGCTGCCCCAACCGAGCAGCAGGCTCGTCTCCCGCCGGGGCGCCTCCCTCAATATATAGATGGGATCGCGCACCGTGCCGGTCGCCGGATCATAGTGCAGATCCACGGAACTAAAAACGCCCAGCCGGCCCAGCCGGTAACGCGACCTCTCCAGCGCCAATATATTAAGTGGGTCACCGGGCCCGAGCGAAACGCGGCTGCGCAACACGCGGTCCTTCGTGTGCTCCGCACCCACAAAACGGACCTGGCCCACCCGCGCCTGCGGACCTGTGGTTACGGTCGCGACCACATTGACGTCCTTCACGCCACCCACGGCCGGCGCTGCAGTATACGCAAGTGCAACACGCGTGTCCGGAAATCCCGCCTGCAGGAAAAATCGCCGCACGTTGTCCCGCGTGTCCTGCTGCCACAGAGCGGACCATGGCTTGTTCTCGGTCGATCGCTCGGACGCCGCCGGAAACTTTTCCGTTCCCGCACCAGCGACATCGAGGTGCCGTACCATCCATCGAGCTCCCTCCTCGACGCGCAATGTGAAGACGACGCCGCCCGTGCGGTCATCGCGTTGTAGTTGTTCCGCGGATACGATCGCATCGGCATACCCGCGCTGTTGCAGTTCCTCGCGCAATGACTCGAGTGCGCGATTCAACCGGCTCGGTGTATACGCGCGGGCCGCGCCATTGCCAAAAAGCGCCCGCGACGGAATGAAGTAGGCGAGCACCCGCTTTTCCGGGAGCACCGTCAGGCCGACAATCTTCACGTCGGCGATTTCATAGCGCACACCGGTGTTCACCTCGAAGACCACGCGGGTGGCGGATATGTCCCGCGGGACGGTCGACGCGAGAGTCGGGTCGAACTTATATATATGGACGCCGCCGTCGCGCGTCTTTGTCTGGATCTGCACGCTGTTGTGCAGAAATCCATCCTGTTCCAGGGAGCCCTCGAGCAGAAACGCCGCGTCCTCGATGGCGTTGGCATCGAGCGTCGGCCCGCGCTCCTGCCCCAGCAGGCGATCCAGCGAAACACGCAGCTGGCGATCCTGCCACCAACCGAGGCCCTCAATGCGCAACGTCGCCTTGGGCTCGGCAGCGGCGGCCGGACGCGCAGTCGCCAACCAGCAGCTCGCGCCGAGCATCACGAAAACAATATAGCGGACGCGGCTACCGGGCCGGTGCATTCGACGCATCCTTTCCGAAATCCGGAGCCGGCGGTGGCGGCGGCGCCGCACTTTTCGTCTTCTTCGGATCCTCCAGCTTCCACTTTATACCCGCATTATAGTCATCAAATTCATCATACTCGCCGACGAGCGTTAACCGATTGGTTAATCTATATTCGACATCATACGTCTCGCGGCCCTGCAACGATACTCGCTCGCCGGTCGTTATACTAAGTCGATCCGGCTGCGTGGCATCACCGCCGAAACTGTTTAAGAGCGTCTGCCCGAGATATGTACCGATGCGGGTCGCACGCTGCGTCGTGCCATAATTAATTTCATCGTTCGGCGTCTCCCCGGCCGTGACCAGCAGGAAAACTTGCCGTGCCTCGAGAGGCGGGCTCGACGTAAACGTCACCTGGGGCTTTGCGACCGTCCCATCGAGGTCGAGCCGCAGATCATAGCCGTAGCGACGCGCCGTTCCGGTCAATGATAACAGCAGGTTGTTCGGATCCGCCTCGGTCAATCGCACCGAGCCCTGCGTGACGTCGAAGGACGCGAACGGCAACAACACCTGCCCGGATTCCACCGAGAGATCGCCCGTGGCTCGTGGCTCGCCGAGTGTGCCGTCGAGCCGAAACCGCGCGCTCGCCACGCCAACAAATACCGTGGAGCGCAGACGCAGGAAATGATCGCCGCGTATATCAACACCCAGGCGCCAGTGATCGAGCGGCGGCGTGTCGACGGAGAAATATGGTGGACGCCGCATCGGCCCGCCCGCGCCGCCGCTCGGTATAAACGCACGCACGTCGGAAAGAAATACACTGTCGCGCAAGCCCACGACACCAGTCACTCGCGGCACTCCGTCAGCGGCGGTTTCCAAGCGCAACCCAACGTCCGCGCGAAGCAGCAATCCCGTTTGCCGAATGATCGGGAGATTCTTGCCATCGAGCGCGAGAAAAAATCGCGGTGCAGCTCCGACGGGCATTTCCACTTTACCCGTGAGCGCGAGGGGTTGTCCGCCGATTTGCGCGGCGACCTTTATTATTTCCACGCTGCGACCCTGGATACGCGCATCGACTTGGATTTCCTGCAGCACGCCGAGCGGACCGAGCGGGCGCATCGCCGCGCCGGCGAGGCGAAAACTCCCGGTCATGTCCCCTCCCGCCTTCACCGCCACGTCGAGATGCAGGCGACCCGACGGCGCTATATACTGCGGAAAATATTTCGCGATCGCGGCGACATCGGCATCCGCGATCTCGAGCTGCATCGTGCCGCCCTCCCGAATGAACTGCACCGGAGCTTTCCGAAATTCCGCCCAATGGTCCGCCGTGAGCGGCAGCGTTCCCTGCAGCCGGACCGCCTGCCCCTCGACCCGCACGGAGAGCGCCGGGATTTGCAGGCCGCTGTGGTCTGCCGTCGCCTGCGCATCGAGGTCGGTAACGGTCGGCACGCGAAACTTGATTCGCGCGGGATCAACCGCGATGCGTTCGGCTTTGACTCGCACGGATCCGCGGGGCTCGCGGAATGTGCCGCTCACCGATGCCGTGAGCTCGGGCGACTTTAACTCCACCCCGGTGGCCTCCGTGAAACGCTGCCAGAACTGTGCGTTCGGCTCCGTCGTCGCCTCGAGCGAGAGCGGGCCCTTTTCGTTCAGCTCAATCCGGGGAGTGCCTCGTATATCAAACACGATCGGCAGCTCGCCGTGCGCGTCGACAATCGGTTGGTCCGCCTCGGCCACTCGCAGCGTCGCGATTTTCAAACCGCGGGCATCGCCGGTCGCCTCGAGCGCCACCTGCGCGGATCGCGAGGTGTCCAACGCCACCGTCGCCGCTCCCTGAGACCGGAAATCGAGCGGCCCGTCATTCCATTTTCCCTGAAGATCGAGGGACGAAACGCTCCACTCCGGGCCGGGTAGCACGATGAAATCGCGCAGCCAAGCCGACGCAAAGTTTTGCACCGACGCCGTGACGGATCCGCTGCGGCCGACCGCAAGTGTGACGGCGAGGCGCGACGTGCCGGCGCTCAGCGCGAGACTGTCCAATTGCAGGGCGGGCCGCCAATGCATCGAGACCGGGTGCTCCAACCCCAGCCTCAGGGCGCCGGATGTATAGATTTGGAGCTGGGTGAGGTTCACCTGGGCCGCCGCGTCGTCGACCGTCCCCGCGGCCGTGATTCGGGACGCGCCCGCCCGGACCGTCAGCTCCTTTACGTCGACATGTGTCCCGGTACCGAGCCACGCCAACGTCGTGTCAAGGGCTGAGGTAGTGTGTATTGAAATTTTGGATACATGAATCGAACCCTCGTGCTCGAGCGCCGCAGCCGGACCGTGCGCGCGAATGCTGACGGTCGCGTCCTGGAAACTTATTCCGGCTGGCAGCCAGGGAGAAACGAGCGATGGCCGCACGACGCCATCCATGTGCGCGTCCGTCAGCGTGCGGCTCGAGAAATCCCACTGGCCCTGCGCGTTGAGGTCGCCTCCCTCGTGGAATTGTATATAGGCGCGGCGGGCTTCAAGGCGCGGCCAGTCCAATATGAAGTCCGCGCGGAGTTGTTCCAAGGCGAAGCCCTGCACGGAGACCTGATGTGCCTCGACCGCCGCCGCGACCAACGGCCAGGCGCCCGCGCGCGTCGTAAGCGTGGCGTCCGCGCTCACGCGTCCGCGTCCAGCGATCCAGGTCTGCTTCGCGAGGTCTGCTTCGATCGCGAGGTGCGACGCGGCCGGTGCGCCGGTCGCTCCGCGCTGTATACTCCAAGGTGCGCTCAGGCGCGCATCTATACCCGGCACGTGCACCTGAAATTCGTCGACATCGACGCGATCGAGATTCCCGCCCGCGCGAATCCTCGCCGTGAGCGGCGGCGCCTTGCCCCGCCGCACCGGATCGCCGTCGACCGAGGCGGCGAAACTGAAAGCGCCACGACGCCAATCGAGTTCCGCGCTGCCGCGTACTGTTGTATATAGCGTTTCGAGGCGAATCCCGCTCGGCGGCACGTTCCACTCTCGCGCATTCAAGGTCAATATATCCGGCATCCATCCCGTGGCGGGCAGCGTCACGGCGAGCGTCGCCGGCTGGTCCCAAACGGACAACTTCCCGGATATTTGATCGCGCACGCTCTGCAGCTCAGCGTGCCACGCCGGTTGTCCGATACCGCGCACCGCGACGTCGATCGTGTCGCTCGAAAAACGGATGCCGACATTCCCGGCGAACGTCCGGTAGCGCAGTGAAGGCACATCGAGCGCACGCGGGGTGAGCCGCGCCGAGCTGAACACCAACTCGCTGCCCGGCCACGCCACGACACCAGGCCCTATGTTCGCGTCCGGCAGCCAGCGCTGAAACGCGTTCACCAATCGGAAGAGCAACGCCCGGAGCGGCATGGCACCACCGGGCTTCGTCGAGACGCGTGGGCTGGGAGGTGGCGATGCGGGTGTGCCGGCGTCCACGCGCCAACGGCCGACGTCGATGATGCGCGGACGGTGGGAAACGAATTTCGCGAGCCAGAGAACGGGTGTATCCGCCTCGGCTCGCGAAGCCGTGACGAGAACGCCCGGCTGGCGGACCGCTATATCATATATAGCGAAACGGGAATAGCCGACGCGTTCATAGCGGGAGAACGTCGCGCCGTAGTGGCGACCCACGAGACGAATGACCGGTGTGATCCACCACGGCAAAGCGGCGAGCGCCAGCACGGCGCCCGCGGCCACCGACAGGACAACAAGGACCCAGCGACGCATGCAGCAAAAGTATATATCTCACGCGCGGCCCTGCCGCGCCGAGGTCCTGATCACGCCGCCGTGAGCAAACCACTGCGCCGCAAGAGGGCATTGAGATCCGGCTCACGACCCATGAAGGCGCGAAACAGTTCCGCCGGGTCTTCGGAATTCCCGCGGCTGAGAATTTTTTCGACGAACTCGGCTCCCACCGTCGCGTTGAATATGCCCTCGTTTTGAAAACGCGTGAACGCATCCGCATCCAGCACTTCCGCCCACTTATATGAATAGTAGCCAGCCGCATACCCGACCGGCGACGCGAACAGATGCGTAAACCGTTTGATGAGCGTCGGCGCCGGCGGCTCGGTAGGGATCAGGCAGTCCGCGATCGCCGCGCGCGCCTTCGGTTCCACGTCCGTCTCCTGGGCAAACTCCGCCGTGCGCGTATGTAGTATCAAGTCGAGGCGGGCAAAGGCGACCTGCCGCATCATCACGCTCGCGGAACGAAAATTTCGCGCCGCCACCATCTTCGTGAACATCTCGTCCGGGATGCGCTCGCCCGTTATATAGTGTCTCGCAAACAGGTCGAGGCTCTCGCGCTGCCACGTCCAGTTCTCCATGATCTGCGACGGCAGCTCGACGAAATCCCACGCGACGTTCACGCCGTTCAGGGACTTTATCTCCACCTCGCCGAGCAGGTGATGCAATAGGTGGCCGAATTCGTGAAATATAGTTTCCACCTCGCGGTGCGTCAGCAGCGCCGGCTGGTCTCCGACGGGCGGGGTCATATTGCCGCAAATCAACCCGAGGTGAGGCGCCCGTTCGCCGCTCGCGCCCGGGCCGCCCGTGATCAAATAATTCATCCAAGCGCCGCCCTGTTTGGATTCACGCGGGTGCCAGTCCGCATAAAAGGAACCGAGGAGTATTCCCGACGGGCCGAACAAATCATAAAACTTCACATCGGGGTGCCACACCTCAACTTCACCCGGCGCTCGCGCGACGATGCGCAAACCGAAAACGCGCTGAGCGAGTTCGAATAGTCCATCGATTACCCGGTTCATCGGCAGATACGGACGTAGCAATTCCTCGTCGAATTGATACCGTGAGAGGCGGAGTTTCTCCGCCCAAAATCCGAGTTCCCACGGCGCGAGGCGCGCGGGCGGAGCGACGACCGACTCGGCTTTGAACACCTCGAGGTCGCGGCACTCGCGCGCGAATGGCTCTTGGGCGCGC
The DNA here is from genome assembly GCA_963800005.1 of uncultured Verrucomicrobiae bacterium. Classification (GTDB taxonomy): domain Bacteria; phylum Verrucomicrobiota; class Verrucomicrobiia; order Opitutales; family Opitutaceae; genus CAWCZH01. The sequence goes on along the minus strand of CAWCZH010000005.1, from coordinate 199,995 downwards.
CGCTTGAGATCGGCAAGGAAACCGAGCGCGCGTTCCCCAGACTTCGCCATGCGCCGCTGAAGAACCAGGTCGGCGAAATGTGATTTGCCGAGGAGCGCCGCCTTCTCCGCGCGGAGTCGGAGAATGCGTCCGATGAGAGGCGCGTTATCATACGGCGGCGTCGCGCCCACTCCGATTGACGCGGTCCATACCTCGCGCCGAAGCGCCGCGTCTTCCGCGTAGGTCATTACGGGCTCGATTGACGGCTGGTGCAGGGTGAAGCGCCAGCCTGCGATGCCCTTTCCCTCCGCGTTCCGGCGGGCTGCCTGACGCGCGTGCTCCGGCAAACCCGCGAGTCGCGTTTCTTCCGTCACCACGATCGAACCCGCGTTTGTCGAATCCAGTACGTTCTCCGCGTATTTCTGCGTGAGCTGGGCAAGCTCGGTCTGCAGTGCCTCAAGCCGCGCGCGCGCCTCTGGCGGCAAATCTGCTCCCGCCTGCTCGAAATCAGCCACGGTTTCATCCACGAAACGTCGATGAATTCCGGTCAGCGCTTTCGCCGCGGGAGACATCGCGAACGCCTTCAGCCGATGCCAAAGCGGCGCGTTCAAGGGAATGCGCGCGTAGAACGCAGATACTTTCGGCAACATCGCATTATGCGCGTCACGCAGCGCCGGACTATCCGCGACCGATTGCAGGTGCGTGACCTTGCTCCACGCCGCTGTCAGGTGGTCCGTCGCGCGCTCGAGGGCGAGAAATGTATTCTCATACGTGAGGGGGCGCGGCGGCTCGGCTATAATCTCAGCAATCGCCGCCTCGGCGCCGGTCAGCGCACTCTCGATCGCGGGAGCGATGGCCTCGGGAACGAGACGGGACCAGTGAATTTCAAACGATTCGTCGAGGAAGGGATTGTCGCTCATCCGCGCAAAAACCGGTCTCCGCCGTATATTGTCAAACTGCAATCGCGGCCGTCACCATGTATACGCGACTTCCGCGACGAGCCGGCGCGGGGCGGCGGGCACGGACGGCACCTCCTGAAAATCGCTGTTCCAGAGATTGTCCGCCTGCACAGAAAATTGCAGCCCGCGCACCGAGGGTGGACGGAAAAAAATCCCCAACGACGAGAGCAACGCTTCGTTGCCACCTATATTACGAAGGAAATTATCCGCTTGGAGCCGTGCCTCGTTGTCCATGCGCAACTCCCAACCCGAGCCCAGGCGCGCCGTGATCGCCAGGGTCAGGCGGTCGCGCGCATAATTCAAAGCGTAGAAACTGGCATCGACCGGGGCGCCGCGATAGTCGGCATCCTTGGTGAGCCAGCTATATCCAAGCACGACGTCGAATTTCGACCATGACCGCCGCACCACCGCACTCACGCCCGTCGTGTCGAGATTCATCGCGTTCGCGGTGCGGGCCGTCACGCCCCGCAGAAAAGTCCAATCCACGAGGGAGTCGTCGCGGCGGTAGAATATAGAGACGCGCGGCTGCCATCCTGCCACCATCACCGTCGCACCGAGCTCTATATTGCGCGCGATCTCGCGTCCGAGATTTGCGTTCCCGCGAAACAAGCCGGATGTCGGGCTCGAGTTCAGCGCTGTATAGTCGGGGAGCTGCGTCGACTGTGCATAGCTGAGATCGATCTGCCGCAGCAGGCCCGTGGCGGAATTCCGACTCAGAGCCACGACCGGCGACGTGGAGCCGCCCGTCCGGTTCGAATCATCATACGTGACCCCCGCGCGCGCCAGCCACCGCGCGTCGTTCCCGCCCGTCCACGCGAACTGCGGAACGAGTGAGAGCTTCGCGAGAGTCCGGGTATGATAATGCCCGTAGATCAGCGACGTGGATTGCAGGTTGTCGCCCGTCGCCTCGGCGCGGTACGCCACGCCCCACGTATCCATATTTTGGATACCGTCGAGTGCGAGGCCGCGCGAGCGCGTGGTGTGCTGATAGGGATGGATCGGGCCGAGCGGCGCGAACCGGTCGTACGCGTAGTCGTCCTTGTTGCGCCGGTCGAAGAAGCCCGCGTCGAGGAAGCTGCCGTTGCCGAGATCACGGCGATAGTTCACCTGGAACAGGAGCGTCTCGAGGTTCTCGGTCTCGTCGGAATTGAACGGAGTATATAGATTGGGCCAGCCGAAGAACTTCGCCTGGTACCCGGCAAAAAAATCGGTTTGGGACGACGCATCGGAAACCTGCACGCGGCCGTTCACACGAGTGAAATGATCATCGCCAAATGCCACGGCTCCGTCCGACCGGGAGCTCGCATAATCTATATCGCTGGCGATATGCCCACCATAGCCATCGGGGTTCGACTGCGCTGCGTATATATCCTCGACGCTGAAGCGATTCGAGCCGGCGCCGAGGGTCGCGGATCCTCCGGTCGTGATCGGCCGCCAGGTATAGTCGATCGAGCCGGCGGTTGCGTTCAGAGCCGCGGCTGCGTTGTCGGCGCCAGTGAAAATGCGCGGCGTCGACAGCATGGCCGGAGCCACCGGGATCTCCGCGGCATAGTGCGCGGTTTGCGGGTCAACGAGGGAATTAGCTCCGACGCGTATGCCGGTCCCTTCGAAGATGCCGCCCTCGATCGTAATATCGGACTGGGCCTCGGCGAGATTGCGCGCCTGAAGGTCGACGCCCGGCTCGTAGCGCAAGGCGGACACCGGCATCGGAAAACTCGCGACCGGAGTCTGGTTCGCGACGGTGGTCGAATATACGGTCCACGGCGGCAGCGAGGTGGCGTCGCCCTGCGCATGCAGGAGTGACGCGAATCCAAGCAACGGAACGACACGCCAGGAGAGGACCATACAGCGAGCGGTAACAGCGCGCGTTCGAAAAACAAGCCTCCTGTTAGTCATTTCCTGTGACCTGAACTAACAATTCCCGATCGCATCGAGCACTCTATCGTCTGCATCGCGCTGCGACCGATCAGAGCCGGATCGAATTCGCTTCATATATACCGCTATATCTTCCCAACCCGCGCGATCGCGAGGCGGTTTTGCAGAGTGCTTTCGCGAGGCGGAGCGGCCCGGTCGAGTTCGCGACACCGAGCCTCCGACTATATGCAATCCGTCAGAAAAGGAATATGAAACCGTCGGCCGTAGCGCCGTGGAACCGCGCGACGGAAGGCTGAGCACTTCCGGCGGCCGGGTTGAGTCGGACGGGACCTTCGGCGAACAAACGCAACGAGCGATGGGGTGATCCGGGCACCGCCGTGCAGGAGCGGGATCTCGATCAGGCGTCGCCGTCGTTCCCGATCGCCTCGACGGGGCAGCCCTCGAGCGCTTCCATACAGAGGCTCACCTCCTCCTCGGTCGTGGGCTGCTTGTGCACGAACGAATAGCCACCTTCATCATGACGCGTGAAAAACGACGGGGCGGTCTCGCGACACAAGTCGCAGTCGATGCATTGTTGATCGACGTAAAACTTACCCGGGACGTTAGGCTCCCACTTGTCTGCTTTGTTGGCCATAGGTGCAGCGAACAAAGAGCATGGTTTCCGCCTGTCAAGCGAGCACCCCGGCGGCGGCCGACCGTTCCAAACGAGTTTTATAATTTTTCGTCGTTTTCGACGACGGTGGCGACTTGTATTTAACCGGACCCGCACTACGGTTTTCCCAATGTTAGCTGATCGCCCCTACATGCGCGACGATTACCCCCGCGAAAGAACGTCAGTTCTGACTTGGCTCATCTGTAGCATCATTGCCGGGTTCGTTCTCCAGCTGGTAGTTGGGAGCACGCTTCTAACGGGTGGCCGGCCAGTCGCTAACGAGTTGGTCCTCACCATCAAAGGCCTGCAGCAAGGGCATCTTTGGATCCTGCTCTCGCATAGTTTTCTGCATGATCCGCATTACCTTTTCCATATAGGCGCCAACCTGCTTGGACTGTATTTCCTCGGGCGCGAGTTGCTTCCGGTGCTCGGCTCCCGCCGCTTCGTTGGACTCTATGCGGGCGGCATTCTGCTTGGCGCACTGGTCTGGACTGCCGTCCACTGGCGGATCGGCGGCGCTTATTACGGCGCGACGGCGGGTGTTGAAGCGTTGCTGATCGTGTTTGCGTGCCTTTACCCGAACCAGCGGCTGGATTTCCTGCTCCTGTTCATTTTTCCGGTCACGCTGAAGCCGAAGTATATAGCGTTTGCTCTCGCGGGTTTGGACGCCATTGGCCTATTCCTATATGAATTGCGCGGCGCTGCGATGCCCTTCGATTTCAGCGTGGCTCACTCCGCTCATCTCGGCGGCATGGCGGCGGGTTTGCTTTATTTCCGCTACCTCCACGGATTCCGGTGGCCCGTCAATTCGCGCCGGGCCGACGTTGAGCTTCCCCGCTGGGTGAAGCGGAAGCCGGCCGTCGCAGCCGCGCCGGCCTATCAGGTCAACGTGCCTTCCCGAACCGACCTTCGGGCCGAGGTCGACCGCATTCTCGATAAGATCAACAGCCACGGCTTCAACACTCTGACTCCCGAGGAAAAACGCGTGCTCGACGAAGCTCGCGATACGTTGAGCCGGCGCTAGCCCCTCCCCATCGGTGGGGGCGGTGTCCATATTCGGGAGAAACAATCCACGGTTTTTCTACTCTTACTCTTCCATGATGCGCGCCTTTCGCTTGTTCCGCCCGATTCTCCTCCTGGCCAGCCTTGCCGTCACGTTGGTCGCGGCGCCCGAAACGAAAGATCGGAAATTCACCACATCGACCGTCCTTGCAACTGAGGCCCGCACCCTCGTCCAAATCCTGGAACAGGCGCACTACAATCGCGACAGCGTCCGGAGCACCGATTTCGCACAGGCCGTGCCGGACTATATGGCGCAGCTCGACGGACAACACCTGTTCTTCCTCGCCACGGACAAGGCGTCGTTCGCGGAGAAATATGGCAAAAGTGTATATTACAACACGGCTTTTCTCGGCAACGTGGACGCCGCGTACGAGATTTTCAACGCGTACGAGGCCCGCGCCGAATCGCGGATTACCTGGATTCTCGCGGAGCTGAAGAAGGATATAGATCTCACCGGCAACGATACCTACGCGCCGGATCGCACCAAGGCATCGTGGCCCGCGACCTCGGCCGCCGCCGACGACCTCTGGCACAAGCGGCTGAAATTCGAACTGCTGGCCGAGGTACTGAACAAGAAAACGCCCGAGGAGGCGCGCACGACCGTGCAGAAGCGCTATGAACGCATGCTCAAGAACGTCGGAGATATAGACGGTAGCGACCTCGCGGAGATATATCTCACGACCATCGCGCAGCTATATGATCCGCATTCGAATTATTTTTCGGCCGACACCTTCGAGGACTTCAGTATCCAGATGAAGCTGCAGCTCGTGGGCATCGGCGCGCTCCTCGGCGTCGAGGATGATATATGCGTGGTGAAGGAGATTGTTCCGGGCGGCCCGGCAGACGTCGGACACCAACTCAAGCCCAACGACAAAATTATCTCCGTCGCCCAGACCGGGGCTGAACCCGTGGAAATCATCGGGATGAAGGTGCGCAAGATCGTCGACATGATCCGCGGCCCCAAAGGTACGGATGTACATTTGCTGGTGCAGCCCTCGGAGGCGACCGACTCCTCCGTGCGCAAGGAAATCGTGATCACGCGAGACCTCGTGAAACTCGATTCCGCCCGCGCTCACGCCGCGCTTTTCCAGGTACCCGGACCCGATGGAAAAAACCAGCCGCTCGGGGTTATATCATTGCCCGCTTTCTATAACTCCGGCGACACCGACGAGCCTGACCCGGACAAGAGCAGCGCGTCGAAGGACGTCGCCCGGCTGATCGCACAGTTGCAGACGGCAGGCATGAAGGGGCTGGTACTCGACCTCCGCCACAACGGCGGTGGTTATTTGACCGAGGCGATTGATCTCGCCGGCCTCTTTATAAAGCAGGGCCCCGTGGTCCAGGTGAAAAACTATAATGGCGAAATCCAAGTCGACAACGACACGAACGATCACGTCGCCTACTCTGGCCCGCTCGCGGTGCTGGTCGACCGGTTCAGCGCCTCGGCATCGGAGATTGTGACCGGCGCGCTGCAGAATTACGGTCGTGCGATCGTCATCGGCGACAGTTCCACGCACGGGAAAGGGACCGTGCAGCAGGTCGTCGAGATGAAGCAAATTTCACGCGCTCTGGCCTTCTCGCCCTCAAAAACCGGCGCGGCAAAATTCACCATCCAGAAATATTATTTGCCGAGCGGTGATTCCACCCAGCTCAAGGGCGTAATTCCGGATATCATACTGCCCTCGATCGACGATTACCTGCCGATCGGCGAGGCCGACCTTCCCCACGCGCTCGTGTGGGATAAAATCCCCACCAGCTTTTTCGACGGAGCACCGCTCGATGCAAAGGCGCTCGCCCCCCTGCGCGAAGCCAGCGCACAGCGGCAGTCCGAACTTCCTGAATTCGCCTATCTGAAAAAGAACGTCGACTGGTTCAAGGACCGGCAGGCGCAAAAACAAGTATCGCTCAACCTGGAAGAGCGGAAGGCGCAAAAAGCATCCGATGATGCGTTCCGCAAAGAAATGACGGGCGAGAAGGACGAGATCGCGAAGAGCGATTTCACGTTCAAGGAATTCCGCCTCGGCCCGCCCCCCGCGCCGCGCATTAAGCCTGTCAAGAAAGATGGCGACAAGACCGCCGAGGACGATGAAGAGGAACTCAGCAGCGACGACAACGAGTCGTATGCGAAGGCCGATGTTCACCTCCGCGAGGCGCTTCGTGTGATCAACGACGCGATCATTCTCAAGGTCCCCCACGACCCGGCCGTCGCCGGGCATTCCCCGATCGCAGCCGTGGGCAAGGGCTGAGGGCGACCGCGCGTCTTGTCTCGGTAGGTCGAGGCCGCCTCAGGCAGATGCTAACTTATATAGCATCGCGCCGCATCAGGCCGGCGAGTATATAGCTGTATAGAGCGATCCGATCGATCGGCTCGCCGATCGCCGGTTCAGTTCCAGGCGAAGAGGAATCGCTCGCGGCCGGTTAGGTCCGTCCCAATTTCCCACCGCGTGAAGCCCGCGGCGCGAGTGGTTTCCTCAAGCGCCACGCGTTGGGCGATTCCGGTTTCCACCGCGAGCAAACCGCCAGCGCTGAGCCAGGGCCGCGCGCCCGCGATGATCGTTCGCAGGGCGCTGAAGCCATCGGCATCACCCGGCGTGAGCGCGGGAGCCGGCTCGTAGTTTTTAACCTCCGGCTCGGCACTCGCGACTTCGTGACCCGAGAGATAGGGCGGATTGGCGACAATCACGTCGAAACTTTCGCCGGCGGGCAAAGCCGTGAACCAGTCGGAAAGTATATAGGCGATTCGCTCGGGCAGGCCGAGCGTAGCCGCGTTCTCCTGCGCGAGCACCAACGCTTCCGGGCTGACGTCCACCGCCACCCAGCGCGAATCCGCGAACCGCCGCGCCAGCGCGAGCGCGATCGCACCGCTGCCGGTTCCTAGATCGAGACCTCGCACCGGAGGGCGATCCGCCAGAAACGCACCGACACGTTCAACGAGCAGCTCCGTTTCTGGACGCGGGATGAGTGCGCGTTTGTCGACCTTCAGTCGCATCCCGGAGAATTCCGCCTCGCCCAATATATACTGCAGCGGCTCGCGCTGAGCGCGCCGCCGCACGAGCGGGCGGATCTTTTCCAGCTCGACCTCGCCGAGCACCTGCTCGAAGCGTATATACAACTGCATGCGAGGCAGGCCGAGCGCGTGACCGATGAGCAATTCCGCGTTCAGGCGCGGGGACTCGATTCCCTTCGACGCAAAGAACTCCGTCGTCTTCTTGATGATCTCGAGCAGCGCCGGCATGCGATCAATCCTCGTCGCCGCCACCCGCCCGCACCGGCACGAATGCCTGCCCCGTCAATGCGGCGAGCTTTTCTTCATATTCCGCCTTCTGCAGCCCTGTAATGACCGGGTCGAGCGCGCCTTCAAGCACCTGCGGCAGATTATATAGCGTCAGTCCAATCCGGTGATCCGTGACGCGGTTCTGCGGAAAACTATAGGTGCGGATCCGCTCGCTGCGGTCGCCCGAGCCGATCTGGTTTTTCCGCGCCGCTGCATATTTCGCCCGCTCCTCATCCTCGCGCAGCTTGAGCAGCCGGGAGCGCAGCACCGCCATCGCGCTCGCTTTATTCTTCTGCTGTGACCGTCCATCGGCGCAAAACACGATGAGCCCGGTTGGCTTGTGTATAATGCGCACAGCGGAGTCCGTGGTGTTCACGCCCTGCCCACCGGGACCGCTCGCGCGCTGGACGGTGATTTCCAGATCCTGCGGATCGATCTGGACATCGACCTCCTCAGCTTCCGGCAGCACCGCGACCGTGACCGTCGATGTATGAACCCGGCCATTCGCTTCCGTGACGGGAATGCGCTGCACGCGATGCACCCCACTCTCGAACTTCAACTGCTTATATACATCAGTGCCAGTGATGAGAAATATGATTTCCTTGAATCCGCCTCGCTCGGAAAGGCTGCTGCTGATCGGCTGGATTTTCCAGCCGCGCCCATCGGCGTAACGCGAGTACGCGCGAAACAGATCCGCGGCGAAGAGGCTCGCCTCGTCGCCTCCGGTGCCCGCGCGAATTTCCATCACCGTGTTGCGCGAATCGGTCGGCTCCGGGGGGATCATGGCCAGCAGCACCCGTCGCTCCAAGTCCGCCGCGCGTTCGCGAAGAGCGGGCGCTTCTGACGCGGCGAGTTCGCGCATCGCGGGATCCGCCGAGGAATCGCGCGCCATCTCCTCAGTATCCAGCAGCTCGCGCTGGACCCGCTCGTACGCAGTATATTCCTCAACGAGCTCACCCAACTTTTGATGCTCGCGGGTGACGTCCGCCGCCCGGCGCGGGTTCCCGTAGAAGGCGGGCGATGCCATTTGCGCTGCGAGCTCGTCGCGGCGCAATAGGAACGGAGCCAATGGGGGAAGTTCTGCCATGAAAATAAACGAAAGGAACGCGTCGGCATTTGCGAATTGCCCCGACCGCAGCCGGAGGCAACTATGTTTCTCCACCGCGGCGGCACGCCGCTCCACCTACCGGTGCTGATCAGCTATGGCCACGACGCTATTCACTCAAAACATCATCGCCTGCATCTGGGATTTCGACAAGACCTTAATCCCGGAGTACATGCAGTCGCCGCTTTTCCGGCGCTACAATATTGATGAGCCCCTTTTTTGGGCGGAGACGAATGCGTTGGTCGAACACTATCATCGTCGCGGGTATCACCTGTCGGGCGAAATCAGTTATCTCAATCACCTGCTGACGTATGTCCTCGCCGGACCGATGGCGGGGCTGAACAACAAAATCCTCCGGGCCTGCGGCGCGGACATCACGTTTTATCCCGGCCTGCCAGAATTCTTTCGCACGGCGGAAAGTTGGGTTCTTGATAAAGCAGACTACCGCAAGCACGACATCCGACTCGAACACTATGTAGTCAGCACCGGCCTCGCGGAAATGGTGCGAGGCAGCAAAATCGCCAAGGACGTGGCCGGCATCTGGGGCTGTGAGTTCATCGAGAATCCGCTGCAGCCCGGCTTCCTGAAACAGAAGGAGTTCGAGCTTAACGCCGAGGCCGAGATCGCGCAGATCGGCATGGTCATCGACAATACCACGAAGACGCGGGCGCTGTTCGAGATCAACAAGGGCACCAACAAGAACCCCGCGATCGATGTAAACTCCAACCTCCGCCCCGAGGACCGACGCATCCCATTCCAGAATATGATATATATCGCGGACGGCCCGAGTGACGTCCCCAGTTTCTCGGTCGTGAAGGGCAATGGCGGCAAGGCCTACGCGGTATATAATCCCGACAAGCCCGAGGAATTCGCGCAAAACGACCGGCTGCGCCAGGTCGGCCGCATCGACCATTACGGCCCGGCCGACTATATATCGACCTCGAGCACGGCGCAGTGGCTCCGGATGCACGTGCACCAGATTTGCGATCGCATCGTGGCCGACCGCGAGATTGCCGTCGCGCAGAAAGCCCCCCGGCCGCCCCGGCATCTGAACCTGTCGCCCGAGGAACTGGCCGCCCGCCGCGCCGCTCCCGCCCCGAAGCAGGCCTCCTTTCTCGAGGAGTCCTGACGGATATATCAATATATAGGGCGGTATCCGAAAAACGGATACAGCCGGGCCTGCCGGCGCGAGCCGTTACTGGTTCGCCACCGTCATGCGGGACCCGTTCTCCGCCGCAGCCTCGCGCGCGCGAAGTTCGGCAGCGAGGTTGTTCACGCGGGCCGCATAGTTGCGGGCCGCCCGGGGAACGTTGCCTTGGATCACAGCGGTCGGCCCCGCATTCCACGCCAAGGCTATATTGTAAGGCGTTGGACTCCGGCCGGCGGCCGCGAGACGCGCTTTCAGCCATTCGTAGTGCTTTACGGCGATCTGGTCGGACGTCTGGCGGTCCAAGGCCGCGGAAAACGGAAGTCGCGTATGCATCCGCCACGTGCTCTGACGGAACTGATAGGCTCCCAGTTCGCCGTAGGGTCCCGGCCGGGAACTGTTGGAAGGGTTTTCCACTGAATGAATTGCCTCAAGCGTATCCCAGCGCTCGTCCGCGTGGAGGGCGGGCGCCGCGCAAAGCAAAAGCAAGCTTGCGCCTATTCCGGCGAAAGCATTTCGGCACCAACGTTGACCGGCATAGACCATATCCACGCCCCGTAGACTGAACGCGGACGGCGAGGTTCAATCGGGGGCCGAAATAAACCCCTTGATTTCGGGAACCTTTCCATTCCGTAAAACGCTATGGATGCTTTCCGACGACTTCCTGCGTGAGCATTCGGGCAACGAGCGCCGTCCAACCCGTCTGGTGACTCGCGCCGAGACCCTTGCCCGTGTCGCCGTGAAAGTACTCGTTATACCACAGGAGATTCTTCCAATGTGGATCCTTGGCGAACCGCGGATCGCCGCCAAAAGCGGGGCGGAATCCCGCAGAATCCGGTAGAAAGAGTTGGGTCTGTCGCCGACCCAGTTCGCGCGCGATTTCCGCCAGGTTCATCTTCTGGCCGCTGCCGGTTGGAAACTCCATTTTGAAGTCGTCACCGTAAAAGTGGTGATACCGCTCGAGTGCCTCGATCAGCAGATAGTTGATGGGAAACCATACCGGACCACGCCAATTCGAGTTCCCACCGAAGAGCCCGCTCTCGCTTTCGCCGGGCTCGTAATTCACGCGCCACTCGCCGCCCTCGGCGCGCAGTATATACGGCTCCTTTTCATATTGCTTGGACAACGATCTCAGCCCGTACGGCGACAGCAGCTCGCTTTCGTCGAGAGCATAACGCAGCACGCGTTCGAGCCGCTCGCGCGACGGAATCGCCAGGAGGTATTTCCCGGAGCCGCCGCCCGACTCCAAATATGAAATCTGATTAGCGAGATCCTTTCGATTATCGAGAAACCACCGCGTGCGCTTCGCGAATCCCGGCAACCGCTTCAACTGCTCCTCGTCGATCAGCTCCACCGCCACGAGCGGAATGAGCCCCACCGTCGATCTCAGGCGTACCGGCACCGTGCCTCCATCGAACATCAACTGATCATAATAAAACCCATCCTCCTCGTGCCACAGCCCGGTCCCGCCGAGGTGATTCATCGCATCCGCGATCGCGATGAAATGCTCAAAAAATTTCGATGCTATATCTTCATATGCCGGATCGGACTCCGCCAGCTCGAGGGCCATCGAGAGCATGGTGCCGCAATAAAACGCCATCCACGCCGTGCCGTCCGCCTGCTCCATCGTGCCGCCCGTCGGCAGCGGCTTTGAGCGATCAAAGACGCCGACGTTGTCCAACCCCAGAAAACCGCCGCTGAAAAGATGCCGCCCGTCGGGGTCCTTGCGGTTCACCCACCAGGTAAAGTTGATCAATAGCTTTTGGAAAACGCGTCCGAGCCAGACGCGGTCGCGACGTCCCCGCGGCGCCGTCATCTTATATACACGCCAGCAGGCCCACGCGTGCACGGGCGGATTTACATCCGAGAACGCCCACTCGTACGCCGGCACCTGGCCGTTCGGGTGCATATACCATTCGCGCAATAGCAAATTGAGCTGGTCCTTCGCGAACGTCGGATCGAGCCGGCAGAACGGCACCATATGGAATGACAGGTCCCACGCGGCGAACCAGGGATACTCCCATTTGTCGGGCATCGAAAGCACGTCACGGGCGTAGACGTGTTTCCAATCCGAGTTTCGTCCCTTCAGGCGCTCCGGCGGCGGCGGTGGCTGGTTCGGGTCGCCGGCCAGCCAGTCCGCGACTATATAGGAGTAGTATTGCTTCGACCACACCAGGCCAGCGTACGCTTGCCGCGCGACGCGGCGCTGCTCCTCCAACAGCCCGGGAACCGACGCGACCGGCGCCGCGGCCTTGCCGAATGGGGCCGTCGTCTCGAACCGATCGCGGCCCGAGAAAAGCATTGTATAGAACTCGTCCGCTTCCTTCCGCCGCAGCGCGAGCACCGACTCGAACGCCTCGCCAAAGCTCGGCGCCGGTCGCTCCGCCTCGGCATAGAGTCGCAGGCGGATTTTCTTTTCCGCACCCGGAGCGACGGTCGCGTGCACGCGCAGTGCGCATTTCGTCCCGCTCGCCGCGGGATTCACCGCGTCGCGTTTCCCGTTCACTATATATTCGTGAAACGCGTCCTTCACATAGGGCGACGCGTTCTTCGCCCCGAAAATTCGCTCCGCGTTCGTTTCGTTTTCCGTGAACAACCATTCCGGCTGCCCGGGCCCGTCGTGTTCCGCTTCGAGGAAAAATCGTTCGAGGGTCGTGTGCTCACATTGCACGCGGCCTCCCGTCAGCAGGCGCAGCCGGGGGCGCACGTCGCAGCCCTCGTGTCGGCAGCCCCACGACCACGAGTTACGAAACCAGAGCGTCGGCAACACGTCCAACTCCGCCGGATCGGGCCCACGGTTCGCAGCGGTGATCTCTATACAAAGGTCGTTCGGCCCCGCCTTCGCATACGTCACGAATATATCGAAGTACCGGTTGTCGTCGAAAATTCCCGTGTCGAGCAATTCATATTCCGGGGCCATCCGGCCGCGCCGGCGGTTCTCTGTCACGAGGTCAGCATACGGAAACTCCCGCTGCGGGTATTTATACAGCGCCTGCATCCAGGCATGGGAGGGCAGCGCGTCTGTATAGAAATAACATTCCTTCACGTCCTCGCCATGGTTACCCTCCGGCCCGCTTAACCCGAACAGCCGCTCCTTCAGAATGGGATCCCGGCCATTCCACAAGGCGGGCGCAAAGCACAGGCGGCACTCCCGGTCGGTGACTCCGAGGAGCCCGTCCTCGCCCCAGCGATAGGCGCGGCTGCGCGCGTGATCGTGCGGAAAATAATCCCAGCTTTCGCCGGTGGCCGAGTAATCCTCGCGCACCGTCCCCCACTCCCGCTCGCTCAGGTACGAGCCCCAACGCTTCCAGTTTTTTTCGCGGCGCGTATCTTCCGCCAGCCGTTGCAGCTCGGCGTTCATCGACCAGTAAGAGACATCACTCCATACCTACGTCCAGAGCCCCGCGTTGGAAACCTCAAAAATCGAGCAGCTCCCGTCACCGGTCCAAATTCTGCGCTCCTTCGCGATCCGCCGAGGGGAACCGGGTGCCGTCAGCCCAGTCATGCGTCGCCCACAATCCGACGAATCACCGCCGGCGCCTTGGCGATACGCCGCCGGACCGGCGGCTCGATTCCCTCGATAAATATAGGCACATATATGCAATGCGCCGCGGTTGACCTGGCGACCCGTGTATCCGGCTTTCGGATACAGCGGCGGCGCGGAGTCGACCCGCGCGGATCGGCGGGCGCGCCGAATGGAACACAATGATAAACGGAGTCTTGGTCTTTGCCGATCTTCTGCCACGCTGCCGCGCCGATGCCAGTTCTCCCTCGCGTCTCCATCATCATCCCGGTTCGCAACAACACGAGCGGGCTGGCGCGCTGCCTCGACGCGCTTCGCACGCAGACGTACCCCTTTAATAATTATGAAATTCTCGTCGTCGACAACGGTTCGACGGACGACATCGCGACGCTGCATTCCGTATATCCGGAGGTGCGCTGGCTCGCCGACTCTGGGCCTGGTTCGTATTCGGCGCGGAATGCCGGCCTGCAGCACGCAACCGGCGACGTGATCGCGTTCACCGACTCGGACTGCGTCCCGGAACCCACGTGGTTGGAGCGCGGAGTCGCCGCGCTGAGCGAGAAAAGCGCGACCGTGATCGGCGGAAACGTGGACCACTTCAATCCGGTGGAACGCCCGCTGAACTCCCCTGAGGTGATCGAGATCCTGATCTCGCGGTTGCCCAATATAGAGTTTCTCATTAAAAAACTCGGCGTCGCGAGCACGGGGAACCTATTCGTCGAGCGTTCGGCATTTGCGCGCGTCGGGGAGTTCGACGCGAGGCTCAAGTCGAATGGCGATGGCGAATGGACGCAGCGGGCCGTGCGCGGCGGCGAGAAGCTCGCTTACGGCGCGGACGCCGTCGTGTGGCACCCGCGGCGGAGCACGTTCGCGGCAGTCTCGCAGAAATACCGCCGCTTCGCCGGCGGGCGGATCACGATTTTGAAACGCCAAAACGCGTGGCTCGGCGTCGTCGGCCAGCTCTGGTCCCTGTCGCTCCTCGATCCGAGGCTATATATCTCGATTGCCACGCCGCTCGTGCGCGGACCGGCGGCACGGCTCGATCTGCTGCGTCACGGCATCCGCCTGAGCCTCGCGCTGACCGCGGAAAAATTCCGCGTATTGTTCGGCGCGGATCCGGCGCGCGATTGAAACGTGACGGTTTCCAGCTCACCAACAATCTTCTCATGGCCGCGTCGCTTCGCAGTGACGTGCGTGCTCGGCGCGGCGGCGCTGGCGCCCTGGGTGGCCGGAGCCCGCACCACTCTCGTGAACGCGGAGCGAAACCTCGCCTGGCTGCTCGCGGCGGCCTTCCTGGCGATTGTGGTGGACGATGCCCGCCGCGGGAAATGGCCGCGATTTATTGGACGCACCGGCTGGTGTGTCGTGTTCCTGCTCGGCTGCGTGGCGTGGTGGGCCACGCAACCTGAGCCGCGGTTCGCCACCGCGTTCGCCGCGGAGCACTGGCAATTTCTCGAGGGAAAATTTCCCGACGCGCTGATGCAGCTGCCGCGGGCGGAGCGGCTGGAATTTTTTGCGGGAGTGCTGCTGGGCTTTTTGGCCGCCGCTGATCTCGGACGTAGTGAACGTTTCCGGCGGCAGCTCAGCGTCGTGCTCGGGCTGTCCGGCGTCGCCGTCGCGCTATATGCAATCGGGATCCGCTGGCTCCACTGGACCACGCCGCCGTGGAATGTGATCGGCCAGGATACAGAACAATATAACGTGACGTTCTTTCACCATAGCGGGCCGCAGGCGTGCGTGGACGTCACCTGGCCCCTACTGCTGTTTCGGCGGGAGTGGCGGGACGGCCGACCAACGCCTGCTTGGGTGCAGGGACTGATCGCGCTCATTGTGGCTCCGATCATCGCGACGGCGCTGCCGCTCTGGCATTCGGAGCTAGGTCCGTTCATTGCGAGCGGTTTGCTCGCTGCCGGTATATTATGGCAGTTCGCGCCGAGGCTGGGTTGGATCATCGGGCCCAAGACGGTGCTGGCGACGGCAGCGGCGCTGTTTGGCATTATATTCATTTGGCAGGGGGTGCGGGTGGCTCACCTCGGGGTGGAACATGCCGATGGCTGGATCAGCGCGGAGTATTCCCAGCGTACGGCGCCGGAACGAGATGCCCTATTACGTGCGGCAGCGGACAAGCGCGGTGATCGTTTCGTCGCCTCGTCTACCCCACCGCGGCCGGCCGCATGGATCACCGCTCTGCGCATGACTCGCGATTATCCGCTGGTTGGACTCGGGCCGGGAGCTTGGACGAAGCGCGCTATATTATACTCGAACGACACGATCGTGAACACGTTCTACGAACACCGGCAGTTCTCCGATCACGATCTGCTTCAGACTGCGGCGGAATGGGGCGGCCTCGGTGCGCTCGCGTGGAGCGCGCTCTGGGCGGGCGGGTTCATCCGAGCCGCACGCCGGGATCCGCTCAACCCGTCGCGCGAGGCCGGCTTGCTTCTCGCGCTCGTGGCGATGGGTTTGCATGCGCTCTCCCACTTCCCGCTGCAGGATCCCGCGCTTCTGCTCTGGACAATGCTATTGGTGGGCATCGCGTGGAGCCCGCGTTCCGGGCCAGCTGCGCCGAGTATATAACTTATATATCTTAGTGCCGGACGGCGGCCGGGCGGGACTCCGGCCGAATCGGGCATTCGCCTGCCGAACGGTCCTTCGGCCTTGCCAAGGCACCTTCTTTTCTTAATGTTCTTCTCTTTTCCACAGAGCAGACGCGTCCGAGAATATGAATCAGAACATCCGTAACATCGCCATCATCGCCCACGTTGACCACGGGAAGACCACCCTCGTCGACAAGCTCCTCAAGGAGGGCGGCGTCTACCGCGCCAACCAGCAAGTCGAAGAGCGCGCCATGGATTCGATGGACCTCGAAAAGGAGAAGGGCATCACGATCAAGGCCAAGAACACCTCCGTTCACTGGCAGGACAAGACGATCAACATCGTCGACACCCCCGGCCACGCCGACTTCGGCGGCGAGGTCGAGCGCGCCCTGCGCATGGTCGACGGCGTGCTGCTGCTCGTCGATGCCTATGACGGCCCCCAGGCCCAGACCCGTTTCGTGCTCCGCAAGGCGCTGGCCCACGGCCTCAAGGTCGTGATCGTCATCAACAAGATCGACCGCGAGAACGCCGAGCCGAAGAAGATGTACGACAAGGTGCTCGAGCTCCTGCTGGAGCTCAATGCCACCGAGGAGCAGTTCGACGCGCCCGGTCGTCTACGGTTCCGGCCGCGACGGCTACATGATGTACCACCTCGGCGAGGAGAAGAAGGACATGTCCCCCCTCTTCCAGACCGTGCTCGACCACGTCCCGCCGCCGTTCGCCAAGCCCGACGAGCCCTTCCATATGCTGGTCTCCAACATCGATTGGAGCGACTACGTCGGCCGGATCGCGGTCGGCAAAATCCTCGGCGGCACCGCCAAGGTCGGCGACCCGGTCTTCGTCATCCGCAACGCGGACGGCAAACGCACGCGCGCCAAGATCACCAAGATTTTCGAGTTCACCGGCCTCGGCACGGCCGAGAGCGCCGAGGGCGTCGCCGGCAACATCGTCGGCATCGCCGGCTTCGAAGACATCGACATCGGCGACACCATCACCGCCGACGAGTTGGGCCACGCCCTCCCCTTCACCCAGATCGACCCGCCGACGCTCGAGATGCAGTTCTGCGTCAACGACGGCCCGCTCGTCGGCCGGGAAGGCAAGCTCGTCACCTCCCGCCAGCTGCGTGAGCGCCTCTTGCCGCGAGCTGAAGACCAACGTCTCGATCAAGATCGAGGACACCGAGCAGGCCGGCGTCTTCAACGTGAAGGCCCGCGGCGCGATGCAAATCGCCGTCCTCGTCGAGACGATGCGCCGCGAAGGATTCGAGCTCCTGGTCTCCCGCCCGACCGTGATCGAGAAGAGTCGTCGACGGACAGCGGCACGAGCCGTACGAGACCGTCTGGATCGAAGTGCCGGACGAGTGCGTCGGCGCGATCATGGCCGAATCTGGCCAACCGCAAGGGCTTGTCTGACCAACATGGAGAAGCTCGCGCACACGACGATGATCGAGGCCACGATCACGACCCGCGGGTTGATCGGCATGGAAATCGACGTGGTCAACGCCACCAGCGGCCGCGGCGTCTTGAGCCATCTCTTCAAGGAATACGGCCCGTACGCCGGCGAAGTGCTGACCCGCATCACCGGCACGATCATCGCGACCGAAGCGGGCACCACCACCGGCTACGCGCTCGAGATGGTGCAGGAGCGCGGCAAGCTCTTCGTCGGTCCGGGCGAAGAGGTATACGAAGGCATGATCGTCGGCGAGAATCCGCGCAACGAGGACATCTCGTGCAACGCGGTCCGCGCGAAAGCGCTGACCAATTTCCGCTCGCAGGGCTCTGGCGTCGCCACCGGCCTCACGCCGGCGACCAAGCTGTCGCTGGAGCGTGCGATCGAGTACATCGCCTCCGACGAGTTCGTCGAGGTGACCCCGAAGAACCTGCGCCTGCGCAAGCGGATCCTCAGCCAGACCGAGCGCCGCAAGCACGAGCGCTCCGGCAAGGCGGACTAAGTCCCCCCAGCCCGGCTGCTGCGCGAGCGCGGCATCCTTGGCCCCGGTATTCAGTTATATACTGGATACCGCATCGCGGCGGACGCGCATTGGAGGTATATACCGATACATCTCGGTACATACGGATCAGTCGCGCCGCGATGCTGCGTCCCGCACTGAACCGGCGGCCTCCTGCCGCACTCGGCGGGCCGGCTACGGCCCGACCATTTCGCTATATGCTTTCGCGTCGAGCAGTGACGACGAAGCCGCGGGATCCGTCAGCTTGACCTTCAGCAGCCAGCCCGCCTGGTACGGGTCGCGATTTAATATTTCCGGCGCGGCGTCGAGCGCACCATTTGCCGCGACCACCTCGAACGGCACCGGTGCATAGAGATCCGACGCAGCCTTGACCGATTCGACCACGCCGAACGTCTGGCCCGCGGCAAACGTCGCCCCCGGCTTCGGGAGCTGCACGTAGGTGATGTCGCCGAGCGAGTTTTGGGCGTAGTCTGTGATCCCGATGGAACCGGTGCCGTCCGGGGCGACTTTCAACCATTCGTGGGATTTGGCGTAGCGCAGGTCGGAGGGAACGTTGCTCATGATGGTTTTTTCAAGGTCACGAAAGGCGGTTTGACGAGCTGCAAATTGATTTTTGTGCCGCGGATATCGACGGCGAGCGGCTGTGCGGCCGCCGCAGAATCGACGAGCGCCGAGCCAATCGCCTCGTTGAGGATCGGCGAGAGCGTTCCCGATATCACCTTCCCGACAACGGCGCCGTCCGCGGCCGCGACGGGCGTGTCCGCGCGCACGATGCGGCGATCGCCGGTCTTGAAGTATATAACTTTTTTGGCAGGCCCAACTGCCTTTTCGCGGAGCAACGCCGTGCGGCCCACGAAATCGGCGCCCTTCTCCAGCTTGACGGTCCAGCCCAGCCCCGCTGCGAGCGGAGAAATTTCCGCCCCAAGTTCGTGACCATATAGCGGGTATCCCGCCTCAAGCCTCAGGCTGTCTCGCGCGCCGAGGCCCGCGAGCTCCAGTCCGGCTGCCGCGCCCTCGCGCAGCAGCACTTCCGCAACCCGCACGGCCTCGGCGGCCGGAATATATAACTCGAAACCGTCCTCGCCCGTATAGCCGGTGCGGCTGATGAGCGCGTCAACGCCGGCGATTTGGCCCAGCACGAAGTGGTAATATTTCACCGGCCCGAGGGGCTGGTCGACGAGCGGTTGGACAATCCCGGCGGCGGCGGGGCCCTGCACGGCAAGCAATGCATAATCCGCCGAGCGATCGACGATCGTGACTGCGAAGCCATCCGCCTGCTCGCGCATCCAAGCCAGGTCCTTGTCGACGTTGCCGGCGTTGATGCAGAGGAAATAATCGTCGAAGTCGCGTTGATATATCAACAGGTCGTCGACCACGCCGCCGGTCGGATAACACATCGTTGTATATAGCACGCGACCTGGGAAAAGCCGGGAGACGTCGTTCGGCACGAGGTAGTTGAGGAACTTGGCGGCGTCGGTGCCAATGATGTCGACCTCGCCCATATGGCTGACGTCGAAAAGCCCGGCGGTTTTTCGCACCGCCTTATGTTCCTCGAGGATGCTGCGGTACTGCACCGGCATTTCCCACCCGGCGAAATCGACCAGGCGGGCGCCGTGAGCGGCGTGAAAATCGCGCAGAGGCGTGCGCTTCAAATCGGGCATGCGGTCACTAGGCGAGGCGTCCCGCGGGCTCGCAAGGCTGTTTTCGGGTCAGCGCAAACGCCGGTTTGGATTCGCATCCCCGTGCCGCTGGATATAGTGGCGAGTATGCATTGGCTCATCGTTGCGATCGCTCTCACGCTGGGGATTTCGTTCGTGTGCTCGCTGTTCGAGGCGCTGGTGTTAAGCACGACCGTGGCCGAGGTTGAGGCGCTCAAGAAGAGCCGGCCGCGGCGCGGATTGCGGCTCGAGCAAATCAAACAGGAACTCGAAGAAACGATTTCCGCGATTCTCACTCTCAATACAATTGTGAACGGGCTCGGCTCAGTCGTAATCGGGGCGCTCGGCGCCAGTCTTTTTCCAGGCAAAGTTTTCGCAGCGATCACGGTCGGCTTCGGCATCGTGCTCCTGATTGGAGGCGAGGTGCTGCCGAAAAACATCGGCGTAGTATATCGCCGACAGCTCCAGCCATTTGTCGTTTATCCACTCTGGGCGATTCGCCGCGTGCTTTCACCGGTCACCTATTTTTGTGGGCTCGCGGTGAAATTGTTCGTGCGGCAATCGTCGGCCCCGCACCGCTCCGACGAGGAGATCCGGCTGCTCGCGGAATATGGAGCGCGCAAGGGGACGCTGAGCAAAAGTGAATCGAGCATCATCACGAATGCGCTGTCGCTCGATGATATACGAATCAGCGAGATCATGACGCCCCGCACCGTCGTCACCGCCTTGCGGAAAAACGCCACGATCGGCGACGTGTTTCGCGAGTTCCCGAACCTGCCGTTCGGCCGCATGCCAGTATATAGTCGCAATATAGATGATGTCGTTGGCCTGGCCCGGCGCCGGGACCTGCTCAAGGCCAAGGCGAACGGCCAGGATGCGGCGCTCGTGGAATCCGTAATGCACGAAGTCCATTTCATTCCGGAGACCGTCACGGCCGCCAACGCGCTGCAGTTATTTTTGCGAACCCATCAGCAGTTGCTGGTCGTGGTCGATGAATTCGGCGCCACGACCGGGGTGGTGACGATGGAGGACGTGATGGAGCACCTGATCGGTGGAGAAATTTTTGAGAAGGACGACGTCGCCGTGGACATGCGCGAGTTGGCCCGGGCGAAACAGCTGAAGCAGGCCCGAGGCAGAAAAGGCGGCGAGATGGCGGGCGGGGTGACGACACCGTTTCCCACCAAACCGTAAAGCGATGGAGCGCCGCTTATGGGGCGTGCATCGCGCGTGGCTCCCGTGTGCCACAAGTCAGCGCGGCGGCGTTTCCGGGATGGACGCGGCGGGGTGCAGGCGCATCGTGCGTGACAATGACGCGGGTTTTTTTCGCATTCTGGATCCACGAAGCCACCCCCTTCCTCGGCCCTCATTGGGGTAACCTCGGCGTCCGGTATTACGGTTTATCCTATCTGCTCGGCTTCCTCGCGGCCGGTTGGCTCTTGGTCCGCTATGCACGCGCGGGTCGCTCGCGGCTGCCGGAAAGTCAGGTCAGCGACTTCATGGTCGCGATCGTGCTCGGTGTATTGCTGGGCGGACGGCTGGGTTACTTTATATTTTATCGTCCGGGCGACGTGGCGGGGAATCCGCTCGTGCTGTTCCGCGTCTGGGAAGGCGGCATGGCCAGTCATGGCGGTTTTCTTGGCGTCACGCTGGCCGTCGCGTGGTTTGCGCGCACGCGTCACATTTCGTTTCTGCACCTCGGCGACCTGATCGCATCGACGGCGCCGGTGGGACTTTTCCTCGGACGCATCGCCAACTTCCTCAACGGGGAACTGTGGGGCAAGCCCACGCTGGTGCGCTGGGCGGTGATCTTCACCAGTCCCGAAAGCCACGGAGTCCCGCGACATCCCTCGCAGCTATATGAAGCGGCGCTCGAGGGCGCCGTGCTGTTTGCCTATATACAATGGCGATTCTGGCGCAGCGCCGTGGTGGCGCGGCAGCCAGGGCGGCTCGCAGGCGAATTTCTGCTCGGATACGCGGCGATGCGCGCGATCTGCGAGCTATTCCGCGAGCCGGACGCGAGCCTGATCCTCGGGCTGAGTCGCGGTACTTTCTATTCCCTTTTCCTCGTGGCCGGAGGACTTCTCCTGGTCGCGATGGCCCGGAGCCGGCCACCGCAGAACGCCCGGTGAACCGCCGATGGGCGCGAGCGCAGCAGCGACGGCTACGCAAAAGTCTATTTAATAATTATTAAATAGCAGGACCTCACACCACCGTGCCGGCGGGAAGCGTGGCGCCCTTCGGCACGACGAGCACGCCGTCGCGGACGATGACGGACCCGTTGGCATAGGTGCCGTCGGCCTTCCCGGCGCCTTCGAGGACGCAGCCATCTCCGATGCGGGCATTCTTGTCCACGATCGCGTGCAGGATCCGGCATCCGCGCCCCACCCCGAGCCGCGGGCGACCGCGCTCGGTATTCTCGGCGAGTTGCTCAGGCGTCTCGTAAAAGTCCGCGCCCATCACGACGGCGTCCTCCAAATAGGAACCCTCGCCGATGAAGCACCGCACGCCAAGCACGCAGTGTTTCAGGGCCGAATTCGTCAGGATCGAGCCGTCGCCAATCACGACGTGATCGATCGCACATTTGTTCAGCTTCGATGCCGGCAGGTAGCGGTCCTGAGTATATATCGGTGCGGTGGCGTCGAAGAAATCGAACGGAGGCAGCGGTTGGGCCAGCGCGAGGTTCGCCTCGAAAAACGCGTGCACGGTCCCGATGTCTTCCCAATACCCCTCGAAAATGTGGGCGAGGAGCTTCTTCGTACCCAGCAGCGCCGGAATCACCTCCTTGCCGAAATCTGTCGCCGTGTTGTCCAGCGCTTCGGCGAGCGCCGCGCGGTTGAAAACGTATATACCCATCGACGCGAGACAGCGCTTTTCGTTCGACGGGGTCTTCAACTCCGCTTCGAGCACCGGACTGATGGCGAGCCCCTCGATGATCTTGGGATCCTTCGGCTTCTCTACGAAACGCACGATCGAATGGTCATCGTTGACCTGCATAAGACCCAGGCCCGCGACACGCGAAATCTCGAACGGCACCGCCGCGACTGTCACATCCGCGCCGTGGGCGAGATGCTCCTCGATGATTTTCCTATAGTCCATCCGGTACAGCTGGTCTCCGGAAAGGATCAGGACGAGATCGTGGTCAAAAGCCCGGAAATGCACGAGGTTGCGCCGGACAGCGTCTGCCGTGCCTTGGTACCAGTCCGCGCTCTTCTCGGTTTGTTCAGCTGACAATATATCAACGAAGCCACCGCCGAACGGGTCGAAGTTATATGTTCCCGCCACGTGCCGGTGCAGCGACGCCGTTTGAAACTGCGTCAGGATGAAGATCCGGTTGATGTCGGAGTTGATACAATTGCTGATCGGTATATCAACCAGCCGATACTTGCCCGCGAGCGGCACCGCCGGCTTGCAGCGCTCCATCGTAAGGGGTGACAGGCGGGTGCCGCGGCCTCCGCCCATGATCACTGCCAGAACGCGTTTTTGAGTCGTCATACTTCGGTGGGGTTGGGGTTCAGAAGAATCTCTGGCTCGCAGCAGCGCGAGCAAATCGCGAAAAAATTTCGCCAAGGCACACGATATGAGAGGCATCCGGGGCGGACGCACGCAGTATATTTGGATCGCTGCGCCACCACGCACTCCGCGGCACCCCGCGAATTGGTTCGGGACCTAAAGTCTTGCTCCAGCTTTGTGCGAGCCGCTTAGTGGGGCCAAACCAATTTATTACCATATGTGCGGCATTGTCGGTTATGTGGGTAAGCAAAAAGCAGCAGCCATCATCCTCGAAGGCCTCAAGCGGCTGGAATACAGAGGATATGACTCGGCGGGAGTCTGCGTGTTGCAAGGCGGCCAACTGGATGTCGCAAAAAAGGCGGGGCGCGTTGAGAACCTGGTTCAGGAAGTAGCGAAGCACCGGTTCTCCGGCACGACTGGAATCGGGCACACGCGCTGGGCCACCCACGGCGGCGTCACGGACACCAACGCGCATCCACACGTCAGCAGCGACGGAAAATTCGCGCTCATTCACAACGGAGTGATCGAGAACTATTCGGCGATCCAAACGTTCCTGCTCAGCAAGGGATATACCTCTATATCAGAGACGGATACTGAGGTTCTCTGCAATCTGGTTGCCTATCACTACGCCAAGGAACCCTCGGCCCCCGCAGGTACGAGCCGTTTTCTCGAAAGCGTCCGCAAGGCACTGCGGCACGTCGAGGGCACGTATGGCATCGCCGTGCTTTGCGTTGACCATCCAGCCGAGATCGTCGCGGCGCGCAAAGCGTCGCCGCTCCTGCTCGGAGTCGGCGATGCAGAACATATACTCGCATCGGACGCCTCGGCACTCATCAGCCGCACGCAAAACGTCGTTTACCTAAAGGATGGGGAGCTGGTTCATATAACACAGTCGGGCTTCACGATCACGACGCTCGACCAGATGGATGTCTCGCCGGTGGTGGATCGCATCACTTGGTCGATCAAGGACTCGGACAAGGGCACGTACTCTCACTTCATGGAGAAGGAAATATTCGAGCAGCCCAGTGCGCTCGAAAACTCCATGCGCGGGCGGCTCTCGGAGGACGGCAGCACGGCGATTTTCGGCGGGCTGAATCTGACTGCCGCGGAAATCCGCAAGATCGATCGCTATATGCTTTGTGCGTGCGGCACCGCCTGGCACGCCTGCCTCGTGACCGAGCATCTCATCGAGCGCTTCGCGCGGCTGCCGGTGGAAGTGGATTACGCCTCGGAATTCCGCTACCGAAATTCGCCGCTCGACCGGAACACGCTGTTTTTCGTGATGAGCCAGTCTGGGGAAACGATCGACACCCTCGCGGCGCTGCGTGAGGCCAAGCGGAAGGGCTATCGCGTGCTGGCGATCAATAATGTGGTCGGCTCCTCCATTGCCCGTGAGGCTGATGGTGGCATCTACCAGCACGTTGGTCCGGAGATCGGCGTCGCCTCGACGAAGGCGTTCACGTCGCAGCTCCTGATCGGCGCGATGGTGGCATTGTATATAGCGCGGCTGCGCGACATGAGTTTCAGCGATGGTGTCCTGTATGTAAACGCGTTGAAGGGCGCCCCCGACCTGGTCCGGCGCGTCCTCGAGATGGCACCGCGCATCCGCGAGATTGCCCGGCGCTTCGCGCATCACACCGACTTCTTATTTCTCGGCCGGCTCTCGCTTTTCCCCCTCGCACTCGAGGGCGCGCTCAAGCTCAAGGAGATCTCATATATACACGCCGAGGGCTACCCGGCCGCAGAGATGAAGCACGGGCCGATCGCGTTGATCAGCGAGAAATGCCCGAGCGTGTTTTTCGCGCCCAAGGGCGAGATCTTCAACAAAGTGGTGTCGTCGATGCAGGAAATCAAGGCGCGGAAGGGTCCGGTCATCGCGATCGTGACCGAAGGCTGCCTGCTCCCGCCCGGCCTGGCTGACGAAATCATCACGATCCCGGATTGCCACGAAGCGGTGCTGCCGATCGTCGCCGCCATTCCCGTGCAGCTGCTGAGCTACTATATAGCAGTCGAGCGCCACTGCGACGTGGACAAACCGAGGAATCTCGCGAAATCGGTAACCGTCGAATAGGCCCTCGGGGCATATATACAGAGACCAGCCATGACCATTCACCCCACGCGCGAGGCGTTTCTCCGGCTGACGGAGCAAGGGAATATCATTCCGGTATATACCGACCTCATGGCGGACTTCGAGACGCCGGTGTCCGCGTATGCGAAGTTGAAGGACGCCGGGCCCGCGTACCTGCTCGAGTCCGTCGAGGGCGGCGAACGCCTTTCGCGCTATAGCTTCATCGGTTGCCGCCCTCGGAAAATTTTTATCTGCGGGCCGGAAACGACCGAGGTTCGAATTCCTGGCAAGGCGACGTCCATCGTGCCGACGCCGGCGGATCCGCTCGTCTTGATCGAGCGCGAGATGTCGGGCTTTCGCCCCGTGAAACTGCCGGGCATGCCCCCCTTCACGGGAGGCGCGGTGGGATTTGTGGGATATGAATACGTGACGCGAATCGAGCGCACGGTGCCGGCGGCGGCGAGAGACGAGCTGAAGATGCCGCTGCTCTATTTCATGCTGTCGGATTCGCTGCTGATTTTTGATCGGGCGAAGCAGACGCTGCGACTGTGTGTGAATGCGCACGTCTCGAGCGGCGATGCTGGCGCGGCCTATGATCACGCGGTTGCAGAACTCACGGCTCTGTTCGAGCTGCTGCGACAGCCACGCGAACTCGCTCCGGCCCCGATGGTGGAGCCGGGGAAGCTGACCGTGCCCTCGGGAAACTTCACCCCGGCGGAATTCGAACGCGCCGTCGCGGCGGGCCAGGAGTATATTCGCGCGGGCGACATCATCCAGTTCGTACCCTCGCAGCGGTTCTCACGGCCCTTCAACAAGTCGCCGCTCGACCTCTATCGCGCGCTGCGCACGGTGAATCCGTCACCCTATATGTTCATATTGGACACGGGTGATTTCGCGATCGTCGGCGCCTCGCCCGAGGTGCACGTGCGGCTCACGGAAAAGCGCGTCGAGATTCGTCCGATCGCCGGCACGCGGCCGCGGGGCGCCACGCCCGCGCAGGATCACGAATTGGAAATCGAGCTGCTCGCTGACGCGAAGGAACGCGCCGAGCACCTGATGCTCGTTGACCTTGCCCGAAATGATATAGGCCGCGTCTGCGAATATGGTTCGATCAACGTGCCGGAATTCATGGTCGTCGAACGGTATTCGCACGTGATGCATATAGTGTCTCAGGTGGAGGGGACGATTGCGTCCGGCAAGACGGCTTATGACCTGATGAGGGCGACGTTTCCGGCCGGCACCGTGAGCGGCGCGCCGAAGATCCGCGCCATGCAAATCATCGCGCAGGCGGAGCCGACGCAGCGGGGTTTCTACGCCGGAGCCCTCGGATATTTCGCATATGACGGGAATATGGACACGTGTATCATGCTGCGGACGTCGCTGCTGAAGGACGGCAATATATATCTTCAGGCTGGCGCGGGCGTTGTGGCGGACTCGGTGCCCGCGGCTGAGTATGCGGAGACGATAAGCAAGGCTTCAGCGCTCCTGAAGGCCGTGGAAATTGCGCTGCAATTCTAGACAATAGACGGTCGACGCGCTAAATTCGGCCCAGCTAGCGGTTCTGGCCTCCTCCCGAGGTAAAAACCGGTGTAGTAGCGCCAAAAGCGGGCCCTTCTGCGACGGCGTGCCCACGTTTTGGGCGCGGTCCGCGACAATATGCCCACAACCGGCGACGAGTTTTGGCGTCCTACCTAGGGAGCGGCGCGTAGATTCATATGGAACAGCATTAGCTACATATGGGGAACAGAAATAGTTCAAGGCTCTCTAACTTTTAAACAGGACCACATAATGCCCACGAAAACAAAGTCGGTTCGCTCAGATACGCCAGATGATCGGGCTCCGGATCAAGCTCCGGTGCTCGATGCGGTCGCGATGGACGCGCCGCCTTCGTTCCTGGAAAAACCCGAGCCCTCCGCAGCCGAGGCGCCCATCGCGCACGGCGAGCGGAGCAATCTACAGCTTTACCTTCAAGAGATCGGAAAAACCCCGCTGCTGACCATCGCCGAAGAGGTGACGTTGGCGCGGAAGATTCGCCGCGGCGACAAAGCTGCGCGCGATCATATGATCTCAGCCAATCTCCGCCTCGTGGTAAAAATCGCGATGGATTATAAGGACTTTGGCCTGCCGTTGCTCGACCTAATCAGCGAGGGCAATATAGGCTTGGTGAAAGCCGTGGAGCGGTTCGATCCCCGCAAAGGCGGCAAGCTCTCCACGTACGCTGCCTGGTGGATCAAACAATCCATCAAGCGCGCACTCGCCAACCAATCCAAGACCATCCGGCTGCCGGTTCATCTCGTGGATAAAATCTCCAAGATGCGTCGCACCGCGATGAAACTCACCGAGGAGCTTGGCCGCGAGCCCACGGACGAGGAGTTGGCAATCGAGCTTCAGATTCCGACGTCAAAAGTCGCGCATCTGAAATCGGTCAGCGTGCGCCCGGCGTCACTCGATGCACCTATCGGTGAGGACGGCGATTCGGCCACGTTCGGCGAGATCGTTGGTGATGATGCTGCCGTCAGCCCCTTCGAGGGTCTGCGGGAGAAGAACCTCAACAGCGACCTGCATACGCTCGTCGATTCACTCGATCAACGTGAGGCCGAGATCATCAAGCTGCGGTTCGGCCTCGACGGTAAGGATGAACTCACGCTTGAGGAGGTCGGGAAGAAATTCCACGTCACGCGGGAGCGCATTCGCCAGCTCGAGTATATAGCGCTTTCCAAGATGCGGAAGGCGATGGCCAAGAATGAGGCAGTCCGCACGCTCGACGAAATTGAGCAGGAGGAGCGTCAACGGCAGCGGATGAATGTCATCCGCGAGTTCATCGAGGAGAAATCCAAAAAGCCCGAAAAAGTCGGACGGAACTAATCAACCGATATAGCTGCGATTTGCAGAGCCGGCCGAAACGCCGGCTCTTTTTTTTGGCCCGTGACTGGAGGCCAAAAAAAAGCCGCTCCCGAGGGAGCGGCTGGAAATCGGATATATGATATATCCGATATATGATCCGGGTTATTCCTTCTTGGAGGCCTCGTCGAGAATGTCGCCGAGGTTCATCATATCGTTGCCGGCGCTGCGATTAAGCGCCTCGTAGCTGGCGGTCTCGGCGGCGAGCTGCTCCGACGAGTAGTTCGCGGCCTTGATCGAGAGCCCGAGACGACGGTCGTCGCGGTCAATTTTGATGACCCGCGCGTTCACGACCTGGCCGGGCTTGAGCACGTCCTTGATCTTGTCGATGCGGTCCTCGCTGATTTGCGATATATGAACGAGGCCATCGATGCCGTCCTTCAGTTCGACGAAGGCGCCGAACGAGGTGATCTTTGTCACCGTGCCCTGCACGACATCGCCGATCTTGAAGAACGAATCGATGTCCGACCACGGGTCGATGGCCAATTGCTTCATGCCGAGGCTGATCCGCTGTTGGTTCGGATCCACATCGAGCACGATCGCGTCGACCTCGTCGCCCTTCTTCAAGACTTCGGACGGGTGATTCACTTTGCGCGTCCAAGACATGTCGGAGACGTGCACCATGCCGTCGATGCCCTCTTCGAGTTCGATGAACGCACCGTAGGTCGTCATATTGCGAACCTTGCCGCGAACGCGGGCGCCGATCGGGTAGTTATGGCGGACCATATCCCACGGATTCGGCTCCAGCTGGCGAAGGCCGAGCGAGATTTTCTGCTCTTCCTTTTGAATGCCGAGCACCACCGCGTCCAACTCCTGCCCGACTTTGAGCAGCTCGGAGGGCTTGCTGATGCGCTTGGTCCAGGACATCTCCGTTATATGAACGAGGCCCTCGACGCCCGGCTCGATCTCGACGAACGCACCGTAGGGAACCAGGTTGACGACCTTGCCGTGCACCTTGGCGCCGACCGGGAACTTGCGGTCGATTTCGTCCCACGGATTCTTCGTGGTCTGCTTGAGGCCGAGTGAGACCCGCTCTTTTTCGCGGTTCACCTCGATGATCATGACCTGAACCTCTTCACCCTGCTTGAGCATCTCGGACGGATGCGAGATCCGGCCCCAGCTCATGTCAGTTATATGAAGCAGGCCGTCCATGCCGTCGAGATCGACGAACGCGCCGAAGTCGGTGATGTTTTTGACGATGCCTTTGCGGACCTGGCCGGGCTGAATGCTATCGAGCAGGTTGCGGCGCTTGGTCGTGCGTTGCTCTTCAATCAGCTCGCGGCGTGAGAGAACTATATTCTTCCGCTCGACGTTGATTTTGAGAACCTTGAAGTCGTAGGTCTGGCCGACGTACTGGTCGAGGTTCTTGGGCGGCTGTATATCGATATGGGAAGCCGGCATGAACGCATCGACGCCGATGCTGATGATCAGGCCGCCCTTGACCTTGGCCTTGACGCGGCCGGCAGCGACCGAGCCTTCGGGAAAGCGGGTGAGTATATTATCCCAATTTTTCTTTTGCTCGGCGAGGTCGAACGAGAGGAGCGGTGCCCCACTCTTGTCCTCGAGCTTTTCCACGAGCACATCGATCGTGGAGCCGATCTGGAGCTCCCCGATGTCGAGGAATTCATGGGCGGGGATGACGCCCTCGGATTTGCCACCGATGTCGACAACGACTTCGTTCTGGCGGATTTCAGTGATCGTGCCCGGGACGATGGCGCCTTCCTTCAGTTTATCGAAGGAGGACTGCGCGAGCAGGTCTTGCATTACGGAACTCATAGGCGAAAACCGGTTGACCGAGCACCCTGCTCCACAGATGCCGATCGACCGGGGGTGACCCCACCCGAAGGTGAAGCCGAGGGTTGACGGTTAAACTAACAGAAGGCCGGCGGGAGCATCGCGGAACGCCGACTTGTTCATGACTCCGGCCGCGAACGATCAACGTCTCACCTCGGCCCCCCGCGTGCAAGTGCAAAGCACCACGAAAAAGTCCCCCTCGGCGCCGAGGCTACGGGAGCCCCAATCAGCCCTTTTTCGGGGCGTTCAACGCTTCCTGCACCGACCGGAAAAACACTTCATATAGCGGCGTGTCCTGGATTGGCGTCGAGGTCGCCTGGCCAGCGCGCGAGGACGAGTCCGCCTCGAGGATCTCCTTCACGACCAGGCTGACCTCGGAGCCGCCATCGAGAGTCGTGCTGATTCGAATCGAAAGAGCATATTGCTGGCTGCTCCTCAGGCTGTCGTTGGTCGAGACCGGGCTGACCGCCTCGATTTTGCCCTGCGCGGGTCCGCCGCTGAGAAAACGAAAGTTCATCTGCGCGATCGCCGTCCGCGCCGCGTCGTAGGTGGCCCGCATATCCGCTTGAAACACGCGCGTGCGCGGTTCGCCCGGGCTGCCGAAACTTTCGCGCACGCTTTGCCCCGCGTCCGAAATCGTATCGCAACCCGACGAGAGAAATACCATCCCGCACACGAACGCCATCACGAGTAGTTTCATATTAGGCCGGTTGTTGTTGGGAGATGCAATGGAGAGTCCCAAGTCCCCAAACAAGTTCCACGCAATCGATTCCAACAATTTCGCGGCCGGGAAAGCAATCCGCCAGCACCGCGAGCGCCTCGTCGTCCCGCCGCGGTTGCCGAAACGTCGGCACGAGCACCGCACCATTTAATATAAGAAAATTCGCGTAGCTCGCCGGCAGCCGCTGGCCCTCGCAATGGAGCGCAGCCGGCATCGGCAGGTTTCTAATATCAAACTTTTTCCCGGACTCCGTGCGCAGTGACGCGAGCCGCTCGGAGTTCTCGCGCAGAATGCGATAATTTTCATCGCGCCGATTTTTTTCGACAACCGTCACAATTCCATCCGCTGAAAAAAACCGGCTGAGGTCATCGATATGTCCATCGGTGTCGTCGCCGACGATCCCGTCGCCCAGCCACAGCACGCGCCGCACCCCAAGATAATCCCGCAGCACCTGCTCGATTTCCGCGCGACCCAGCTTCGGGTTGCGATTCGGATTCAGGAGGCACGATTCCGTCGTGAGCACCGCGCCTGATCCATTGACGTCAATGGATCCGCCCTCGAGCACCATCGCCTTCTCGAACCGCCGGAGCCCGAGCCTGGCCGCGATGAGTGGCGGAATTGTATTATCTATATCAAATGGTGGATATTTTCCGCCCCACGCATTATATTCCCAATCCGTCACCGCGACTTCACCCGTGCGATCGTTGCGCACAAAGATCGGCCCGTGGTCGCGGCACCACGAGTCGTTCGTCGGATGATTATAGAACATGACCCGCTTCAGGTCCGCGCCGGCCTTCGTGATCAGCCGCCGAGCGCGCGCCTGCAGCGGTTTCGCTATATTAATCCGCACCTCTTCATAGCGACTGACCACGGCAACGATCTCCGCAAATTTTGCGGGGATCGGCCGAAAGTGCGACGGCCACGTTTTATAATTATGCGGCCACGAGAGCCAGATGGCGACCTGCGGCTCCCACTCGGCCGGCATCCGGAACCCGAGCGCGGCGGGCGTCTGCGGAGCGCGCGCCATCAGTCGATGAAACGGCGCGTGAGGTCGCCATACGCATCGATCCGGCGATCCCGCAGGAACGGCCAGTGCGTCCGCGTAATATCAACCTTCCCGAGTTCGATCGGCACGAGGAGAATCTCCTCGCGATCCACGCTCGCCTTCGCGAGCAGCTGTCCGCTCGTGCCACTGACAAAACTCTGGCCCCAGAATTCCAAGCCACGGCCGCCGACCGGTTTTTCCAAACCGATTCGATTCACCGACGCAACATAGCAACCGTTCGCCACCGCATGGCTGCGCTGGATAAGTTCCCACGCTCCGTGCTGGTCGGCTCCATATTCCGCCTTCTCGCCCGGATGCCAGCCGATCGCCGTTGGATAAAATAATATTTCCGCACCCTGCAGCGCCGTCAGCCGCGCGCCCTCAGGGTACCACTGGTCCCAGCAAATCAAAACACCGATGCGCCCGAACTTCGTTTCCCAAGCGCGGAAACCACCATCCCCGGGCGTGAAATAGAATTTTTCATAGAACAACGGATCATCCGGTATATGCATCTTCCGGTAGCGGCCGAGAAGCTTACCGTCCGCGTCGATGATTACCGCTGTATTATGATATAGACCGGAGGACCGTTTTTCGAACAGCGACGCGATGATTACGACGCCGTGCTTCTTCGCGAGCTTCTGGAACGCGAGCGTGCTCGGCCCGGGAATCTTTTCGGCGAGCGCGAAATTCGCGTGATCTTCGCTTTGGCAGAAATATTGCGAGCGAAACAATTCCTGGGTGCAGATTATATTGGCGCCCTTGCGCGCAGCCTGCTCCGTCAGCGCGAGCGCCTTTTTCAGGTTCGCGGCCGGGTTGGCGTCACAGGCGTGTTGCAGGAGTCCGAGCGTAACTTTCATGGCGAGGCAGGAGGAAACGTCGGCAACCCGCGGCGCGGGTCAAGCGAGCGGCGCATTCAATATACAACCTTGTTCAACGGATATTCCACGATGCCCTCCGCGCCGAGCGCCTTGAGCTGGGGAATAATTTCACGCACGACGCTTTCATCGATGATTGTCTCAAGCGCGATCCAATCCGGAGCACTCAATTGT
Organism: uncultured Verrucomicrobiae bacterium; assembly: GCA_963800005.1. Classification (GTDB taxonomy): domain Bacteria; phylum Verrucomicrobiota; class Verrucomicrobiia; order Opitutales; family Opitutaceae; genus CAWCZH01. Next base: position 167,107 of record CAWCZH010000005.1, on the reverse strand, counting down.
GCGATTGTCGGATTGCGCAGCGCGGGCAACGCCTTGACGACGGCTTCCAGAGCCGCTTTCGGGAGGTTCATTTTTAGACCCACCTTGGATTCGGCTTCCAGAGCCCCTCGCAGGAGCAACGCGATCGTCTCGATTTTTTTCCGCTTGGCCGGATTGGCCCAGCTCGCGCGATTCGCGATGAGCTTTGTATTCGTCTCGAGGAGCGTGTCCACGATGCGAAGTTTATTCGCGCGGAGCGAGCTGCCCGTTTCGGTAATGTCGACAATCGCATCCACCAGATCCGGCACTTTTACCTCTGTGGCGCCCCAGGAAAATTCGATCGTGACCGCCACGCCCTTGCGCTCAAAATAACGCCGTGTCGTGGCGACGAGTTCCGTCGCGACACGTTTGCCCGCGAGGTCCGCGGCCGTTTTGATCGCAGACGCTTCCGGCACGCAGAGAACCCAGCGGGATTTTTGCGTCGAGGCCCGACTATAAATCAAATCACATACTTCGACGACGTCGGAATTATTTTCGAGAATCCAGTCGTGGCCCGTGAGACCGCAGTCGAAAAAGCCGTGCTCTACATAGCGACTCACCTCTTGGGCGCGCACGAATCGACCATCGAGCTCGGGATCGTCGATCGACGGGCGATAGCTTCGGGCGTTGGTGGAGATTTTCCAACCCGCCTTCGCGAAAAGCGACTTCGTGGATTCTTCGAGGCTTCCTTTGGGAAACCCGAGCATGATCAGTGGCGCGGGAGCAGACACGCCGCCAAGGGAGACCCGCGAGCAGGGGGCTTCAAGCAAATTTGCCTAGGTGAAATTTGGATGACATCACCCTAGCGCTAGATTGACAACCCGCGCGGTGATCATAAATCCAACAGCGCAGACCGTGTCGGTCGCTGCCTCGGACAATGCCTACAACGCCGCCTCCCCGTTCCGAACCCAAGCCACTTATTGTAATCGTCGAGGACGAAGCTGAGCTCGCGAACCTCATTGCGATGCAGCTCGAATCCGCCGGCATGCACACCCAGGTCTGCACGCGCGCCGAGCACGCCTTTAAATTTCTCAAACGCAATTTCGCCAATCTGCTGCTGCTCGATATAACGCTGCCCGACCAATCGGGTTTCACATTCCTCGAGCAGCTGAAGGCGGCGGATGTGACCGTCCCGGTGATCTTCCTGACCGGCAATATTGACGAGATTTCCAAGGTGCGCGGCCTCGACATGGGAGGCGACGACTATATAACGAAGCCGTTCAGCTATGTAGAACTGGTCGCCCGCATCCGGGCGGTCCTGCGGCGCGCGGAAGCGAAGAGCGATCTGCACGTGACGAAAAACGTGCGGACCAGCGATGCCCCTTTCGACTTCTGCGGCGCGAAGATCACGCCGGTGCGCCTCGAGATCGCGTTCCCGGACGGCACGGTCAGCAAGCTCGGCCGAAAGGAACTCGGCATTCTCGCATTTTTAAATGCCAACCAAGGGACCGTGATCACCCGCAAGGGCCTGATTCACGCGGTCTGGGGCATCCACGCTGACGTCCGCAGCCGCTCGCTCGACCAGTATATAGTGAAGGTGCGCGACCTATATGAAAAGCACGGGCTGAGCGTCGCCGCTTTCCGCACCGTGCACGGCGTAGGATATATCTTCGACCCGAACGGAATCTCCGTCGAGGGCCGCTAATTCGCGACCATCGTCCGCGCCGCGCCGCGAGGCCGGGCGGTCAGACCAAGTCGCAGACTTCCTTCACGCGCTCCAGCGCGTCGCCCAGATGGTCATGGGGCGTGCCGCCAGCGAGTCCCGGCTTGTTGACCTCGAGCCGGCTCAGCCAAGTGGTGATCAGCTCGGTATTATAAGCCTGCATCACCATTTCAATCGCCTTCTCCCGGCCAACTTTCCCGGCGATTTCCTTCATCGTTTTTGATTTATCCATGAGTGACGTTCCTCAAGCTTATGAACTCACGGGCCATCGCTGGCAAGAATGCTTCTCGCCCACTCGCTTGTAGCGCGCGCTAGAAAAGCTCCGGCTGCCCGTAACGCGTCTGCGCCTCGACGAGGGTGCTGCGCATTTCCATCAATTCCAAAAATTCGAGGAGTTCCGCGAGCATCAGCGGTGTCTTCTCCGCCGCGACGGTCGGATGCGTCAAGACGAGAGTCGTCAGCCGAAGATTGCGACGGAGCCGATCAGCGTTCCCCGCGACGGCAGAACGAAAACGCTCGGGATTCAAGTCCGCTGCGTGCGCGATGACACCTTCGAGATTTTTCCAGTCCGCGAGCCACCGCGCCGCCGTTTTCGGACCGACGCCGTCGATACCGTCTATATTATCCGAGGTGTCGCCGACGAGTGCGAGGTAATCGGGAATTTGTGCGGGCGGCACGCCGAATTTTTCCTTCACGCCCGCCGCGTCGAGCAGCCGCCAGCCGAGCTTCGGATTGGCCGAGGGCGGCGGGAGCATGATCTTTATATGATCCCCGACGAGCTGCGCGAAATCCTTGTCGCTGCTTACTATAAGAACGTCGTGCCCCGCCTGCGTGAGCGCGATCGCCTGCGACGCCAGCAGGTCATCACTCTCCACGCCGTGCTGCTCGATTCCTATATGACCCATCGCGCGCGTGAGCTTTTTCAACGGCTCGAGCTGGCGTTCGAGCGCCTCGGGCATGTCGGGCCGCTGTGATTTATATTCCGGATGCAGCGCGATTTTGTCGTGCGCGCCGCCGAGATCGAAGAATACCAGGGTGGCGTGCGGCCGCTCCTGATCGTCCAACTTCCACAGCGACTTGATCCAACCGTGCAGGGCGTTCGTGGGAAAACCATCCGCTCGCGCCAGCTCCGGAATCGCGAAGAAACAGCGGTACGCCAAATTGAATCCGTCGATCAAAAGCCATTTCGCCATGCGAGCAGTGAGCTAACCCGAACGCTCGACGTCAACCTGACCGCGGAACTCAGCCTGGCTCGACACGGCGCAGTACCCGCTGGCCGTGCACCGACTCATATCGATGCGTGTCCGGAACACCGTCGTGTGAGAGGAACCCGATTTGAAACATCTGCCGCGCGCCGAACTTGATCGGCTGGAATGGATATACAATCGCCCATATACCGTGGGTGCCCTCAGCTTCGAACGGCAGCAGGGACACAGTGGCCGCTTCCGTTTCAATCGTGACTGTATGCGCCTCGCGTCCTTGGTTCTCCACGAGCAAGGCGATCATCTCGCCAGCCGGGCAATCGCGCGTCACCTCGTCGTTGTCCGCGCAGAGAAGTCTCCGATCATCGCTGGTCCGTTCAATGCGCTGCCGAGGAATGCGGCCGGGGAAACTGCCGTGTGCGAATCGCTGCTCGCTCAAAACATATAGCGGGGAAAGGGACGGCGCTCTCCGGTTGATCGCGCGGAGCTCGGCGCGGACAATCTCGTTCTGCTCGCGCTCCTTGGCGAGCGCGTCGTCGGCAGCAGTCCGCGCGGCCTGCAGGACGCGATTTTCGCGGATGATGGCCGCGAGCCGCCACCACGCGAATCCCGTGCAGGCCAAGCTGACCAGAAGGGTGAAAAACAACGGGATCATGAGGCGATGTTGCCCGATCGTCGCGGGCGACTCTCACCTCAGCACAGCCCGCGCGCGACATGCAACGCGAAACCTGCGCCAATGAAGGCCAACCGCTCGTTCCCGATACAACGCCGACGGCGCCCGATCGTCACAATTCGGCGCCGTAGGAAATCTCTTGCCGCGTCCGATTGGAAACCCGAAACCCGGCCCTTTCCTATATACTCGATCTCAACGTACTATATACTAGTGTCTTGCGGGATTGCCGGATCGGCGATCCCGGGTGGCCAAGGCGGTCAGGCGACGGCAACCCAATCCTGACGCGTGGGTGACAGCGTCACGGAGCGGGCCTGCCAGCGACGTTGGTCGTGAGTTGTCAGAACAAACACAAAATCTCCGCCCTCCCAATATTCGCGGCACGGCGAATCTGGAGCGAGGGTCTTGAAGTATAGATCCCCGTCAGGTCCCTCGACGTATGTATCGACGAACCCATCGCGGCGGATCGCGGGTACGAGGGTGAGAGGCGCATTTTCTGGAGAGGGGCGCCGAGGCGAGTTGGTCATCCGCATGCGCGGGAAACTGGCGGGCTGCGGCGGTGCTGCAACGGGGGAGAATACGCAGGCGCCGGTGCGTAATTCTACGGCGGCGCAATATGATCTGAGAAATGCAGCGAAGGAAGTTCGCGTTGTACGATTGCAGCCGCGAAAATTTTGCCGTTCCTATTTCTCCTCCGCCTATCGTCACGTGAGTTCCACCCATCTCTCGCACAAAATCGCTGTATTGGTTTTCTTGGAAAACGCCGCTGGCGAGCAGCTTCTCTTGCTCCGCGCCAAGGCGCCGAACTTCGGCAGCTGGAGTCCCATCGGCGGAAAACTCGAGACCTCCATCGGCGAATCGCCCTTCGAATGTGCGGTGCGCGAAACGCAGGAGGAGGTCGGACTGACCATTCTCCCCGACGAACTGCACCTGTTCGCCATGATCGCAGAGAAAGCGTATGAGGGACAATCGCACTGGCTCATGTTTCTTTTTCGCTGTCGCCGCCTCGTCACCGAAATTCCGGCGGCCATCAGCGAGGGACGCTTCGGTTTTTTTTCGCGCGCCGCGATCGATGGACTTACTATACCGGAAACGGATCGCAGCGCCCTCTGGCCCATCTATGATAAATACCGCGACGGCTTTGTTGCCCTGAAAGCAGACTGTGCCCCGGGGCACCCGCCGCGCGTCGAGGTCGAAGAAATCATTCCCGCCGTCACCGACAATCTGGGACGAATCCACGCTTGATTTCCCTCGGTTGCGACAAACACTTAGTTTTTAACCAGAATAGACTCTTTTCCCGTGAGCAAAAAAACGACCGCCACCGACGAGCCGCAGCGCGACATGGCCAAAGCTTCCAACCACGCGAAGGCGCCGATCAACGCGCAGCTGACCGCGGACAAGAAGATAGAACTCTATCGCACGATGGTGCGCATCCGCCGCTTCGAGGAACGCAGCCTCCGCGCCTACCAGGCAAAAAAAATCGGCGGTTTCCTGCACCTCTATATAGGGCAGGAAGCCGTTGCCGTCGGCTGCTGTTCATTGATGGGCAAGGATGACCACGTCATCACCGCGTACCGCGATCACGGCCACGCGATCGCCGTCGGTATGGATACGAAGCCGCTAATGGCCGAACTGTACGGGAAGATCACCGGTTGCTCCAAGGGCAAGGGCGGCTCGATGCACTTCTTCGACCCGTCGCGCAATTATTGGGGCGGCCACGGCATCGTCGGCGGGCAGGTCCCACTCGGCGCCGGCCTCGCGTATGCGCTGAAGTATAAAGGCGTAAAGGGCGCAGCGATGGCCTTCATGGGCGACGGCGCCGTGAACCAAGGTGCGGTGCACGAGGCGTATAATCTTTCGGCGCTCTGGTCGCTGCCGGTGATATATGTCATCGAGAACAATGGATACTCCATGGGCACGAGCCAGGAGCGCTCGTCCGCGGGCGACCTCGCGAAACGAGCCGAGGCTTATCATATGGCCTGGGGCGTGTGCGACGGCCACGACGTATATGAAGTGCGGGAAACGATGGACCGATTCCTGAAAATCGCACGCGAACAGTCGAAACCCGCCGTCGTCGAAATTCGGACCTATCGCTACCGCGGCCATTCCGTCGCTGACCCGGACAACACCTACCGCACCAAACAGGAGATCGAGGAATATAGAAACACGAAGGACCCAATCCAGGTCTTCCAGAACTTGCTGCTAGGCGAGTCCGTGCTCGACCAGGCTGCGATTGAAAAAATCGACGCCGAGGCACGCGCCGAGGCGGACCAGGCCGCGGACTTCTCCGAGGCGAGCCCCTTCCCCACCCCGGACGACATCCAGAAGGATGTATATTGGGAGGTGGACAATCCCTCCAAGCGCACATCCCAGGGCCGCCTCTTCTTCGACTGATCGGCCGCCAGCTCCCGCCGCTATATAGACGTATATACCAATATATTTCGATGCCTCAAATCACCTATCGAGAAGCGATTCGCTTCGCCCTTGCGGAAGAACTCGCCCGCGATCCCAACGTGGTCGTCCTCGGCGAGGAAGTCGCGCAGTTCAACGGCGCATATAAAATCACCGAGGGCCTGCTCGCCCAGTTCGGCCCCAAGCGGATCGTCGACACGCCGATCAGCGAGGCTGGATTCATCGGCATGGGCGTCGGCGCCTCGATGCTCGGACTGCGGCCCGTCATGGAGCTGATGTTCTGGTCCTTCTATTCCGTCGCATTCGACCAGATCCTCAACAACGCCGCGAACGTTCGCTATATGAGCGGCGGACAAATCAATTGCCCGATCGTTATCCGCGGCCCGGCCAACGGCGGGACGAATGTGGGCGCCACGCACTCGCACACCCCGGAAAACGTTCTGGCCAATCACCCCGGCGTAAAGGTCGTCGTACCCTCCACGCCCTACGACGCGAAGGGTCTGTTGAAGTCGGCGATCCGCGATAACGATCCCGTCTTCTTCCTCGAGAATACATTGCTATATGGAGACAAGGGCGAGGTTCCCGAGGCCGAATATCTCATTCCCCTCGGCAAAGCTGATGTGAAGCGGCTGGGCACGGATCTGACCATCGTCACCTACGGGCGCTCGGTTTCACACTCGCTCGCCGCGGCTGATCTATTGCAAAAGGAACACGATGTGTCCGTGGAAGTCGTCGACCTGCGAACGATTCGTCCGCTCGATATCGAAACGGTGCTGGCATCGGTCGCGAAAACGCATCGCGTTCTCGTCGTCGAAGAGCAGAAGCCGTTTGCGAGCGTCGGGTCGCAACTCGCGTATATGATTCAGCGCGAGGCGTTCGATGAATTGGATGGGCCGATCCACCGCCTCGCCACCGTCGATGCGCCCGCGATATATAGTCCCCCCGTCGAGACGGAACAACTCCCCAATGCACAGCGCGTGCTCAAGGCCGCGCTCGGTGCCCTCGATTGATCCGGAACTCGACCCCTCTCCATGGCCAATATCATCGAAATGCCCAAGCTCAGCGACACCATGACGGTGGGCACGCTGGTGAAGTGGCTAAAAAAAGAAGGCGATGTCGTTAAATCCGGCGCTATGCTCGCTGAAGTCGAAACCGACAAGGCGACGATGGAGCTCGAGTGCTTCTTCGACGGCACGCTGCTCAAAATTTTCGCGCAGGCTGGCTCGCAGGTACCTCTGGGTGCACCGCTCTGCGCCATCGGCAAACCTGGAGAAGTCGTGCCGGAGCCGTCACCTCAGACGACCGCGCCCGTTCCGCTGAGCGAGGCCGCGCCAGCGCCCGCACCGACGCCGCCCGCCGCCGCGGCCCCGCCTGCGCCTGCGCCCGAGAAGCCAGCGCCCCGGCCTTCCGCTCCACCGCCGCCCGAGTCGGCCGCTGCTCCGGCGCCGGCGCCTCGCACTGAAGGGCGCGTTAAGATCTCGCCGCTCGCCCGAAAGCTCGCGGAAGAAAAGAAAATTGATCCGGCAACCATTCAAGGAAGTGGCCCGGGCGGCCGCATCGTTCGCGCTGACGTTCTCGCGGCAGAAAAAAACGGCCCATCGAAACCTGCCGCCGCCGCGTCGAAGTTCACCGGCGGAGCGAGCCGAGCCGGTCCGATCCAGGAAGAGCGCGTCGTTCCCGTTTCAAATATTCGGGGAATTATCGCGAAGCGTCTGCTGGAATCGAAAACGACCATCCCGCATTTCTACCTCGACGTCGAAGTCGATGCCGGCCCGCTGCTCGACTTGCGCTCGCAGCTTAATACAGCGCTCGAGAAGGAAGGCGTGAAGCTTTCCGTGAACGACTTCGTGATCAAAGCGTCCGCTGAGGCGCTGCGCCGGATACCCGCAGTCAACTGCTCATGGGAAGGCACGCAGATCCGCTATTTTGGCGCCGCTCACGTCTCGTTCGCCGTCGCAATCGATGACGGTTTGATCACGCCGGTCATTCGCGACACGCAAACAAAAAGTGTATTCGCGATCAGCACCGAGGCGAAGGCACTGGCGAAACGCGCTCGCGAAAAGAAACTCGCCCCCGCGGAATTCACGGGCGGCACCTTCTGCGTCTCCAATCTCGGGATGATGGGGATCGAGCGTTTCTCCGCCATTATCAACCCGCCTAATTCCGCAATTCTGGCGGTAGGCGCGACCGTGAAAAAGCCGGTGGTGAAAGGCGATCAGATCGTGATCGGCCAGCGGATGACGCTGACCCTCTCGGTCGACCATCGCGTCGTCGACGGAGCCCTCGGCGCGACCTACCTCGGTGCGCTGCGCGAGCTGTTGGAAAAGCCGTCACTTCTCCTGCTCTAGTATATACTCTATGCCGCCGCGGCCGCGCTTCGCCACGGTCGCGCGGTGGACGGGCTCCCCTCTCATGAATATAAAGCCCCGTTCGCCGTATGAAGATGATATAATCATCTCGTGGATCGAGCTCCACCGGGATGCCCGTTACCTGTCCGAGGTACTGCACGCGATGGGCACCTGGAAGGGCATCATCGCCATCACACGCGGAGGCCTCGTGCCCGCGGCGCTGGTCGCGCGAGAGTTGGATATACGCTTGGTGGATACTATATGCGTCGCGAGCTACGGCGCCGCTGCCGCCGGTGAAAGCGCGCACGTACAGGGCTCGGTGCAAGTTCTCAAGGGCATCGAGGGAGACGGTGACGGTTTCCTACTGATCGACGACCTCGTCGATACCGGCGGTACGGCGCGCCTCGTTCGGCAACTGCTGCCGAAAGCATATTTCGCAACGCTCTACGCGAAGCCGGCGGGGCGCCCCATCGTCGATACCTGCGTGAAGGAATTCAAACAGAACAAATGGATCCACTTCCCGTGGGATATAGACTATAAATTCGCGACTCCCATCAAGGACGGCGGCCGCGCCAGTGGCGGGCTCAGCTCCGGGTAGTGCTTTTTGGATACACGCCGGCGTTGACGAACAGATCAACGCGGCGGCACGGGCGCGTTGAAGCGCTCGATCAGGAGATTTTCCAGCTTCGCGACGTCGACCTCGAGCACGACTGAGACCTCGCGTTCCCCGAGTCCGGGCCCGCCGCCCACAGGCCAGCAGAGTGTATTGCCGTAGCCGGCGCCCGGGTCCGTGTCTATATCGACGGCGAGCGCATCGCGGCGCGTCACGATTCCCGGCTCGAGCCAGACTGCGGCCGCGAGCTCGTCCCAGAGCGGAAACGCCTGGGCATATTGCGCTATATACTTCGTGAGCGGCGTGCCGGCGCGCGTCGCGCGCTTGGCCAGGTCCGGCGTGAACAGCGTTTTCGTCGTGGGGTCGACCGGCACCTGCGTAATCTTTTTCCACGCGGAGCGCAGCACCGCGCGCGTGGCCTCAGGGTCCCAGCGAAAATTGAATTCCAGGCGCGGCGTGTATATATACTCGAGGGCGAACTCGTTGTTCGCCGGACGCGGATCGTAGCTTCCACCCATGAACACGAGCTCGCGCGCGAGGCCTGCGAACTGATCATCCAGGCGGGCCGCGAGCGCGAGATTCGTCATCGGCCCGAGGGCCAGGATCGTGACCTCGCCGGGAAATTCACGAACCTTCCGAACGAGAAAATTCGCGGCGGCTTCCGGCGATTCGGCATGTTGCGGCGCCCCCTCCTCCAGCGCAGGCACGACCGCGGCTGCATGCGGCGCAGGACGTTTCACATTTCCCCCGGGCGGCGGCGCGTCCATCCAGGCGCCTTTATATACCAGTTTCCCGTAACGGGCTTCCCATCGCCTCGTCTCCTCCGCTGTATTCACCAGCGGGAACGTCGCCCCCGCGAGCACAGGAATATCCGGGCGTCCGATGATCTCGAGGAGGCGCAATGTGTGGGCGACATTTTCCGCGCACCAGCCGTCGCCGCTCTCGATCGTGATTCCCAGCACCTCGACATCCGGCGATTGGATCACGAGCAGGATCGACTGCATATTGCTGCCACCGGGCCCGAACGCGTCCTGGTCGATGATCACCTTGCGCCGCGGTGCGGCCTCGGCGAAGACCGCAGCGAGCGTGGCGAGAATTATATGTATGAGAACGCGGATTCGGCGGAACTGCATGCGCCTCATCTAGCAAGGCTCATGCTGGACTGACAAATCCATGTCGATTGATCCGCCCGCCGGCTCCTCAGATATGAGCCCTGTCGCCGCGTTCAGAGTGCTGCGCCAAAGGCTGACCCGCTGAACGGATACAGCCCCGGTCGAAGTGGAGACTCCCCCCGCTCAGTAGCGGTAGTGATCCGGCTTGTACGGACCCTCGACTGGCACGCCGAGGTAGGCAGCCTGATCCTTGGTGAGCTTCGTCAGCTTCGCCCCGATTTTATCGAGGTGCAGCCGCGCGACTTCCTCGTCGAGGTGCTTCGGCAGGCGGTAAACGCCCACCGCGTAGGTGTCCTTGTTCTTCCAGAGGTCGATTTGCGCGAGGGTCTGGTTCGTGAAGCTCGCTGACATGACGAACGAAGGATGCCCCGTGGCGCAGCCCAGGTTGACCAGCCGTCCCTCGGCCAAGAGATATATACCTCGGCCGTGCGGGAAAGTATATAGGTCGTACTGCGGCTTGATATTGGTGCGCTTCGCGTCAGACGCGTTCAGCCGGTCGACCTGGATTTCGTTATCGAAGTGGCCGATATTACAGACGATGGCCTGGTCCTTCATCTGGCGCATGTGCTCCAGCGTGATGATGTCGCGATTTCCTGTCGTGGTGACATATATATCCGCCACGCCCAGGGTGCTCTCGATGGTGTTGACCTCGAAGCCTTCCATCGCGGCCTGCAGGGCGTTGATCGGGTCGACCTCAGTGACAATCACGCGGGCGCCAAAACCCTTTAGGGAAAACGAACAGCCCTTGCCAACATCGCCATAGCCGCAAACGCAGGCGACCTTGCCGGAGATCATGACGTCAGTCGCACGCTTCAGGCCGTCGGCCAGCGACTCACGGCAACCATAGAGATTGTCGAATTTCGACTTGGTCACCGAGTCGTTCACATTGATCGCGGGAACGCGCAGCTTTCCCTTCTCGAGCATTTGATATAGCCGGTGCACGCCAGTCGTGGTTTCCTCGGAAACGCCACGCCATTCCTTCGCGATGCTGGTCCAGCGCAGCGGGTCCTCGGCATGGACGCGCTTCAATATATTCTTGATCACCTGCTCCTCATGGGACGCGGAGGGCGTGTTCACCCAGTCGCTGCCCTCCTCGAGCTCACAACCCTTGTGGATCAGCAGCGTGACGTCGCCGCCGTCGTCCACGACGAGCTGCGGGCCCTTGCCGTTCGGAAACGTAATGGCGCGGAGCGTGAGGTCCCAATATTCCTCGAGCGTTTCACCCTTCCACGCGAAAACCGGCACGCCCGCCTTGGCGATGGCGGCCGCCGCGTGATCCTGGGTCGAGAATATATTGCACGACGCCCAACGCAGGTCGGCGCCGAGATCGCGCAGCGTCTCGATCAGCACCGCGGTCTGGATCGTCATGTGCAACGAACCCGTGATGCGCACGCCGGCGAGCGGTTTGGCTGCGCCGAATTTTTTGCGCACGGACATGAGGCCGGGCATCTCGTGCTCCGCCACGGAGATCTCTTTGCGGCCCCACTCGGCCAGCGCGATATCGCGCACATGAAAATCCTGAAACTTCGGGGAGGTGCTGACAGTGCTCATGTTGTTCTATATTTAATAATTATTAATTACTCCGCCGCGGCGCGCAGGGCGGCCACTTTGTTGGTTTGCTCCCACGGGAGATCCGCCTTGCCGAAATGGCCGTAATTGGTCGTCTGCCGGTAAATGGGACGCAGCAGGTTCAGCTGCTGCACGATTTCCGCCGGCTTGAAACCGAAGACCCGCGTGACGGCTCGCGCGATTTTCTCATCGGACACGACGCCCGTGCCCATCGTGTCTACATAGACGCTAACCGGATCGGGATAACCGATGGCGTATGCGACCTGCAGCTCAGCGAGCTCGGCGAGCCCGGCGGCCACTATATTCTTCGCGACCCAGCGGCACATATATGCAGCCGAGCGATCGACCTTTGACGGATCCTTGCCCGAGAACGCGCCGCCACCGTGCCGGCCCCAACCACCGTATGTATCGACGATGATTTTGCGTCCGGTCAGACCGGAATCGCCCTGCGGTCCGCCAACGACAAAGCGGCCGGTCGGGTTAATGAGAAATTGCGTTTTCTTCGTGAGCATCCGCTTCGGGATGACTTTTCGGATCACGTTTTCGATGAGGTACGCTTCGATCTCCGCGTGCTCGACGTCTGCCGTGTGCTGCGTGGATATAACCACATTGACGACCTCGACGGGTTTGCCGTCCTCGTAACGCACCGAGACCTGCGACTTCGCATCCGGACGCAGCCACGCCACTTTTCCGGATTTGCGGATCTTCGTCAGCAGGCGGCCGAGGCGGTGCGCGAACATCACGGGAGTGGGCATGAGCTCTGGCGTTTCGTTGCAGGCATAGCCGAACATCAAGCCCTGGTCGCCCGCACCCTGCTCCGCCTTCTTCTTGCCCTTCACCTTCCGCGCGTCGACGCCCTGCGATATATCCGGCGACTGCTCGGTGAGATAATTGTTAATGAAGACCTGGTCCGCGTGAAAAACATCGTCGCGGTTTATATAGCCAATATCCCGGATCGCAGCACGCACCACGGCCTCATAATCCAGCTTCGCCTTCGTCGTGATCTCGCCCGCGAGAATCACCATGTTGGACTTCACCATCGTCTCGCACGCGACGCGGCTGAATCGATCCTGCGCCAGGCAGGCGTCGAGCACGCTATCCGAGATCAAATCCGCGACTTTATCGGGGTGACCTTCGCCGACGGATTCCGAGGAGAAAACAAATGATTTGGCCATGGGAGTCGTCGAGACAAGCAGACGAACCCCCTCTGGCAAGGGCAAATATCAACGTATGCGCATTTACTGATGCGTTCCCAAAATGTGTTCAGGTTTTAGCAGGGTGAGCCGTTACCTCAACATGCTGAATTTCGGAGGCTAAGCACATCCTGCCGCCCGGATTCCCGCCCTCTTTCCACTCACGCCTCATGGTCGATGTACCACAATACCGCTCGGGTAATCTGAAGGGATGCAAGATTCTGATCGTCGACGACGATCGTCTTAACATTCGGATCCTCGGCGGCATTTTTCGCAGTGAGGGATATATTATCGCGAGCGCGACTTCCGGCGAACAGGCCCTGGCCGCCTACCCGGCTTTCGGGCCCGATCTGGTGATGCTCGACGTCGTGCTGCCGGGCATCGACGGCCTTGAGACGTGTCGCACCCTGCGGCAGACCTATGGCGACGATTGCGCCCCGGTTATATTCATCACGGCGAAAAACGACTCGGAGGATATTGTGGATGGCCTGAGCGCTGGTGGCTCGGATTATCTTCCCAAGCCATTCAAGGCCAAAGAGGTAATCGCGCGGATCCGCGCTCACCTGCAAAATCAGCTGATGGCGAACCACCTCAAGCTGGTCGCCGACCAGCTGAGCAAGGCGAACGCTGCGAAAAACCGATTCCTTGGAATGGCCGCCCACGACCTGCGCAACCCGCTCGGCTCGATCCGCGGCTTCGCGGAGTTCCTCACAGATGGGTCCGTCGGAAAACTCACTGATGAGCAAACCGAGTTGGTTAATATAATTCACGGCGCCAGCCAATCAATGCTCGACATGGTCAACGAGTTGCTCGACGTCGCGACGATCGAGTCCGGCGAGCTCCGGCTTCGCTCGGCTCCGCACAACCTCCGGGAGATTATAGAGAAAGCGGTTTCGTTGACCAATATAGAGGCCGCCAAAAAGAAGACGCGCGTCGGCTTCGATTCCCAAGGCATCGACCCGGTTGTGCTGATCGATAGCGCCAAGATGCGCCAGGTGGTCGACAATCTATTGAGCAACGCGGTCAAATATTCGCCGCCCGGCTCCATCATCACGGTCCAGGTGAGCGCCGACTCCAGTCGCGGCGTGTGCGGCTTCTCGGTTCGCGACCAGGGACCGGGCATTCCGGACAATGAGCGCCACAAACTTTTCAAGGACTTCGGCCGCCTCTCGATCATCCCCACCGCCGGCGAGTCCAGCACGGGCCTCGGCCTCGCGATCTGCCGGAAAATTGTTCAGGCCCACCAAGGCGAGGTCACCGCAGAAAACCTGCCGACGCGCGGCTGCGAATTTCGTGTCACGCTCCCGTTCAATTCATGAGCTTTCCGGAAACCGTTTTGCTCGTCGACGACGAACCTGGCCTCCGCAAGCCGCTTCGCGATATCGTGCGGAGCCTCGGGGCCCAGCGTATATTAGAGGCGGCGAATGGCGCGCAGGCACTGGAGTTTTATCAAGCCGAGCGGCCGGGCCTCGTGTTGCTCGACCTCACGATGCCGGTGATGGACGGACTCGAAACGCTCTCGCGCCTCCGCGCGCTCGATCCGCGCAGCCTCGTCGTGATATATAGTTCGCACTCGACGGAAGTATATCTGGAGGAGGTCCTCGCGGCCGGCGCGGCCAACTATATATGCAAGCTCAGCTCGCGCGCGGAAATCTGCTCAATGCTCCGTCACACGACCGATCTCTGCTACGGCCCGTCGGATCCAGCCCGCAATTTCCATCGGTTCCGCGACGGCACTTCCGCGCCATTCTCGGCGGGAGCGCCGAACTAATCAACTTTCCCATTCCCGCTATATGAATCCCGCGTCGTCCCCCACCTCTGACCGTATCATCATCGACCCGGTTGCCATCGCCGGGCTGCGGGAGCTCAATCCCGATGACGGCGATGAGTTCCTCCGCGAAATCACCACTATCTTCTTCGAGGACACACCGCAGCGCCTCGCCGAGCTCGACCAGAATTTCGCGAAGGGTGACATCGAGGCGTTCACCCGCGCCGCTCATAGTATAAAGGGCAGCTCCGCCAATCTAGGTGCCGTGGGCGTCCGCCAGGCCGCCGAAAGACTCGAATATCAAGCACGCACGTTTGGGCTCGGGGAAACTGCCGCTTTAACCGCGCAACTGAAGGTGGAATTTGCGGATGCGCAAACGGCTTTGACGGCCCTCGTACACCCGGCGTCGGCCTGAGCGGCGGCGCCCGTTTAGCGATACAGCGCGGTCGTCGGCACCGCGGTCAGCACGTTATATTGTCTGATTGCCAGCCGCCACCACTCGTGAAGCGTGGCGGAAGGACAGCTCCACAGCTCTCGGTGCAGCCAGATCATGGAATCGGCGTCGAGCAGCAGCGCCATTTTCTCCTTGGTCGTAAATTTGGACGGCCCTTCCTTGAGGAGGCGATCGCGCAAAATTGAGAACCATTCCCGCGCCTCCGCGCTCGGCTTCCGCTGACGCAGCAATGCCACATGCATCGCGTTTACATAGGGATCCAGCACCGCCTGGAGCAGGCCGTAATCCTGACGCAAGGGTTCGAACGGCGGCAGGTGCCGGTAGGCTTCCTTGAGATTTTGCTGCAGCCGCTTCAGCTCGTAGGGCGGATGCGTCTCCTCGGGCGTCAGAAAAATTCCCAGCGCACGGGCCCGCCGGCCCAGATCGGCGCGGCTGAGAAATATAGACATGGGAATGGAGAGCACGAGTCCGAGCACCACCGGGCTCAGCCACCAGAAGAAAACCGGCCAAAGTATAAAGCACGACACGCCCCAGATGAGCCCGAACGCCGTCTGCCCCGCATGTGTGATGATCGCCTCGCGCCAGTCGCTCCCGTCGTCGGTGCTGTCCCGCTTTTGCGTCACCCACGACACGCCCTGCCCCAGGAGCGTGAAGACGACGAACTTCGAGTTGAAGATCATATTGATCGGGGCAAGCAGTGCCGAGAACACCATCTCGAGGAACGCACTTAATATAAGTCGGAGACGGCCGCCGTAGAATGCGACCTCGTCGCTGCGCCCGAGCGTCACGACAATGCTCACGAGCTTGGGCAGGAAAAGCAGCAGCATCGTGAAAATAAACAGCGTGAACGACTCGGGTACCTCGAATTTCCAGCCGAAAAATGACGTGAGGTCGTCGTGCTGGTTCCCCGCGAGCGAGGGCTCCGTCATGATCGCGAAAACGTGCACGGTGCTCAGGATAAGATAGAGCAGCCAGAGCGGCGACGATACATAGCCCATGACGCCCATGAACAAATGAAACCGATTCGCCAGGCGAAATCCGCGCGCCGTGAGCAGCCACGTGTGCTGCATATTACCCTGCGACCAGCGACGGTCTCGCTTCGCGCTTTCAATGAGTGTCGGCGGGCCCTCCTCGAAACTGCCCTCGAGGTCCCCCGCGAGCCAAACCGCCCAGCCGGCGCGCCGCATCAGCGAGGCTTCCACGAAATCGTGCGAGAGAATGCGCCCGCCGAATGGCTCGCTTCCCGGCAACTCGGGCAGCGAGCAATGCTCCATGAAAGGCTGCACGCGGATGATCGCGTTATGACCCCAGTAGTTTCCATCGTGCTGCTGCCAGTAGTTCACTCCGGCCAGAAAAAGCGGACTATATAGTCGGTTCGCGAACGACTGCAGCCGAGCATATAAGGTTTCTCCGCCGACGATGCGCGGTGCGGTCTGGATAATCCCGACTCCCGGGTTCTTTTCCATCATCGCCGTCAACTGGACGAGCGCCCGCCCGGTCATGATGGAGTCGGCATCGAGCACGACCATATATCGATACCGGCGGCCCCAGCGCCGCAGGAAGTCGGCGACGTTTCCCGCCTTCTTATTGATCGATTGCCGGCGCTTTCTATAGAAAATTTTGCCGAACCCCTCGACCTGCTTGCACAGCTCGGTCCAGGCGACCTCCTCCTGCACCCACTGGTTCGGCTCGTTCGAGTCGCTGAGGATGAAGAAATCGAAATGCGCGAGTTTCTTCGTCTCCTGCAGCGAACGGTATATAACCCGCACGCCCTCGAAAACGCGGCTGACGTCCTCGTTGAAGACCGGCATGATGATGGCCGTGGCCGCAAGCGGCGGATCCTCATCGGGCAGCACGGTCGTGCTGATGCGCGAACTGTCGCCCCCGCGATTTATTACATAAAACCCCACGAGCGCCGTGCAGAACCCGGCCGCGATATGCGCGAATAATATAACGAACAGGATCAGCAGCGCGATCTCGAGGCCCGTCACGCCGTCGCGCCAGAGCAGGTCGGCCATGAACCACGTCGCCATGCTCGTGAGCACGAAGATCGCGGAGAAGAAAAGAAAGCGGCGGCGGTTCAACCGCTTGGCATCCATCCGGGAGGTCAGAAAAACGCGCATGACAGCCGACGCTTCCTACCGTGTCGCGCGAAAGATACCCGCCAGCGCGCCGGCAAAAATCAGCCAGAGAAAAAGTGTTCGCAACACCGGCCATTTCTCGAACCGCTCGAGCGTTTCCCCTGCCGCTTCAGTGATGGTCCCGAGCTCAATCGGCCGTGGCACCATGCTGGAAACCGTCATGTCGGGTCCGGCCTGGATCGTCGAGCCGCGCATCGCCGCCGCAAAATCCTCCGGTATATGATCGGCGTTGAGAAATGCATACGGCCATTTCTCCGGCCCGTCACAAAGCAATAACGCGAGTCGCGCATCGACCGCCGTGCGCTCGTGCGCCGGGCCCTCGTGCTCCAGCACGCGCGCAAACCAGGTGTCCATCGATGCCTCGATCTCCTCTGCCGCCAGCGTCGTCGGTTCACGCGTGGGATCCAAGGCGTGCCGCCGCGCCGCCGCCTCGAGCACCTCCTGTATAATGCGACTCGAGTGCAGCCGATTATGAATGCGATGGGCGCGCAGATAATCCTCCACGCGTACATACGCGAGATTCCACGCCTCCATCGTCCCCGTACGAGGCCGGAAGGGCGTCAGGGATTCCAGAGATAGCTCCATGTTTCCGTCAAGACGTGAGGTGATTTGCGCAGAAAGCAGCGCAATTCCACCGGTTGCCCGCTGCCATCCGGCTTCAATGCAAACGCGACCCGCCACGTGCCATTATATATATTCTTCACCGCGGTCGGATATAGTACCGTGCCACCCTTCCCCGCCGTCACGACCGCCTCGATCGTGGGATCCGCCTTCTGCTGGCGCAAGTAGCCGCCATCAAAATCGACCACGACGCGGCGCAAATCCGGCTCGTGCGTTTTCGAGACGCCAATGCGCGTTGCGACGGCGAAGCCCGCCGGCGGATGAATCTGGTCCATGAACCAGTGCAGTTTATATTCGAGCTCGATCGGTTGTCCCACCGGCGGGAGGTGCTCGGGCACCCAGAACGCCACTATATTATCATTCGTCTCGTCGGCGCTCGGCAGCTCGACCAGCCGCACGGAGCCACGGCCCCACGCGCCGACCGGCTCCACCCAGGAACTCGGCCGCAAATGATAATTCGCCTCGAGGTCCTCGTAGGATTCGAATTTGCGATCGCGCTGCAGCAGGCCAAAACCCTTTGGATTATTATCCGAGAATGCTGCAACGGTTACGGCCGAGGGGTTCGCAAGCGGCCTCCAGAGCCATTCCCCAGCCCCCGACGAAATCAGCAACCCGTCCGAGTCGTGCACCTCCGGGCGAATGTCACCCTCGCGGCTCGGCGAATTCTCACCGTGCCAGAACATACTCGTCAGCGGCGCTAGTCCGAGCACCGCGGGATTCTGCCGGCAGAAGAGCGCGAGCCGCACCTGCACCACCGTATCCGCACCGGGTATCACCGTAAAGCGATACGCGCCCGCCGCCGTCGGCCCGTCGAGGAGTGCATATACCACAATTTGCCGCGCCTCCATCGTCGGACGCTCAACCCAGAACTCCTCGAAATTGGGAAACTCCTCGCCACCGGGTTCCGCTGTATTAACCGCCAGACCGCGCGCCGAAAGTCCATATACCGCCTTCAGGCAAAGCGCGCGGAAATAGGTCCCGCCCAGAAATGATATAATCTCGTCCTCCGGATGATTCAGCGCCCCAATCACCCGAAAGCCCGCGAAACCCGCGGACTCCGGCACGTCGCCCGGCGGATCGCCCGCCCGGTACTCAAACAGTTTTTTCGAAAACGCGATGGGCGTCACTTCCTGGTCATGGACCTCGGACACCTGCACCGAACGGCTATATATAAAGCCCGGATGATAAAACTGCAGCTGGAAAGGCAGCCCCTCGCGCCGCCAGATTGACTGCTTGGGATTGAAAACAATTTCCCGATATTCGTCGTAGGTAAGTTTCGACAGCGCGCTCGGCACCACCGGCGGCCGCGAATAGGGTTTCATCGCCAGCTGCCGTGCGCGGTAACGCAATGCCTCGAAATCGAAACGTTCGTCCGCCCCGCGGACGACGTTGCTGGCGGCCGCCAGCGCCACGGCACTATATAGAGCGAGAGGGAGGATGAACCGCTTCATTTATCGAGAAAGAAGCCCCGTTGGCGTTCGGAGATCGGCAGCGCCGCGCGCTCCATGACGCGAAGCAGATCCTCCCAGATCATTCGCTTCGATCGATTCGACTGGCTGCGCAGTATATAGCTCGGGTGATAGGTCACCATGAGCGGCTTGCCGGAAAATTCATGCCAGAGACTTCGAACATCACCGAGGGCCTTGAAACTTCCCCGGCCGAGCAGGCCCTGTGCCGCAGTCGACCCGAGCGCCACGATCAGGTCCGGATCAACAATCTCGATCTGGCTCCGGAGATACGGGAGACAGTAATTCATCTCGGCATCCGTCGGCGGCCGGTTGCCCACCTGCTCCACACCGTCGGCCGTCTGAATCTGAGGGCGCCAGCTCATGATATTGCTGATATATACTCCCGTCCGCTGCAGCCCCATGCCCACGATCATTTTCGTCAGCAGCTGGCCGGCCGGCCCAACAAAGGGTTCGCCCTGCAATTCCTCCTCCGCGCCGGGTGCCTCGCCGACGAACATGATTTTCGCATCGAGATCACCGACCCCGAAAACGACCTTGCGGCCCGAGCGCACCGATCGCCGGCAAACCGGGTCGTCCAAAACCCGCTGGCGCAACGCCGCCCACCGGGTCGCCTTGTCGCCGGCGGGAAGTATGATTGTGGGTGGCGCCGGCAGCTCATCGACCGGAGACGGCACCACCGCGCCCGCATTGACGGGCGGATTGGACAGCACCGGAATGGAAACTCCCGGAACCACGGCGGCGCGTTCCCGCACCGCGGATTCCGCCTCGCGCGCGACCACATTTTCGGCGGGCGCCGGCTCGATCCTCGACTCAGCCGGTGCGCGCCGCGCACTCACCTCGACCGAACGCGATCCGTATGCGGCCCGCAACTGCACGAGGGCCGACTCGGAAACATTGACGGACTTCCAGCCCGCCGCTTTCAGGCGACGCAACTCCTCGGTCAAGGCGTGGAGGGCAAGATCCATCGTGGCTAGGATTGGCGCACAGAAAGCAGTTTCTCGACATATTTGCCCAGCAGGTCGAATTCCAAGTTTACCGCCGAGCCCGCCACCAATTCACCCAAGTTCGTCACCGCGAGCGTCGTCGGAATCAGCCACACGGTAAACGTGTCCGCCACAACCTCCGCCACCGTGAGTGAGACGCCGTTGATCGCGATGCTGCCTTTATATATTAGGTAGCGTTCGAAACCGCCCGGTACATGCACCTGCAAACGCGTGTCCTGGCCCCGCCGTTCGAGGCTATGTACTTTTCCCAAACCGTCGATGTGACCGGTCATGAAATGACCGCCCATTTTATCGCCGAGCCGAACGCTGCGCTCGAGATTCACCCGACCACCCACCTCGACCGCGGAAAAATTCGTCAGCCGCTTCGTTTCCTCGAGCACATCGAAACTCAGCCTACGCGCATCGAACGCTGCGATCGTGAGGCAGCATCCGTTCACCGCAATGCTGTCGCCCAGGGCGGCATCGCGCAACGCGAGCCGCGCCCCCACCTCGAGGCGCCAAGCCTGCTCCCCGCGGTGAAATCCCAGCACCTCTCCCGTTTCCTCGACGATTCCGGTGAACATATATCGGTCGCTCTATATATCTGTCTATATATAATTATATATAAGACGAACCGTCAACGGAGCTTGATCCGCAGCACCGATGTCTCGCCGCCGCGCAGCACGAGCATGACGAACTCCGTGCGCATCGTTTCTTTTTCAATCGAAGCCAGCTTGTCCCGCGCGGCCGCGAAACTTTTCATCTCCACCCCGTCGATTTCCTTGACCCAGTCATCATTGCGCAGCCCCGCGATGGCCACCGGGCTGTTGGGCCGCACGAAATCGGCGATGACGCCGGGAAGATCGCGCGTCGGGACCTGCCGAACGACCGCGTCCCCATAGACAAACTCCCGCGCCGTGAAACCCAGCTTGTCGAAATATTTCCGATCGGCCTCGCGCACCAGCTTCGGCTCGTCGCCCAAAATCGCGCGCAACTCCACCCGATCGCTGCCGCGGAGCACCGTGAGCGTCATCACATCGCCCGGCGCGCCCCGCTCGATTTCCCGCTCCACGAAACCGACCACCACGCTTTCGGGCCGGAAATGCGGCAGCGGTTTTCCATTGATCGCGAGGATGATGTCCCGGCTCTTCATACCGGCTTTTTCCGCCGGACTGCCCTCGAGCACTTCACTCACCACTGCGCCCGATTGCGATTCGAGCTTCAGAAACTTGGCCACGTCGCGCTCCATCGGCTCCAGTCCGAACGCACCCAGCCACGGCAGCGGACGCCCAGAAACGCTCTTCGGAATCCTTCCGAGATACGGCAGCACCTCGTCCGCCAGCTGAAAGGCGCTGCTCTCCTCCGCATTGATCAATAGAATCGGTGCGCCGTCATGACCCGCGCGTGAAAAGAGCACGAAGCTCTGCCCGAAGGAAGCCGCCGCGAGGCCGACGAACGCGCCGTCACGATTGAAAACCGGGAGGCCCGGTGAGGCGACTTCCTGCTGCGCGATTGCCGTCAGCTGCGGCAACGACTGGATCAGGGCCACGTGGCTCGTGAGTATATAGGGCAGAAAATCCTCATCCTTATTGCGCAGCCCGATGCCCCACACGTCCTCCGCCAGCGCCGGGACCGGATTCTGGCCCGCCGCCGCGAAATGCGTGATCGGCGTCAGCTGGCTGCGCAACTTTTCCTCGACGCGCAAAAAGTGCCAGCTGGTGAAGCCGTCCTGCCCAAGATACTCCGCGGTTACCGCCTCCGGATTTCCTGGCAAATATACTTTGAAATCCCGCAGCTGCCGCGGCGCAATGCGCGCATCAATCGCACCCGCGGGAATGATTATCGTGCCGCGGTCATCCGCCACGATTCCGTAAGCCGTCCCCGGATGACGGTCGGTTTCCATCTCGATCAGGTACTCCACGGCGACGACCGACTTCACGCGTTCCGCCCAAAGCGCCGGCAGGTCCGCCGCCGCAAGCCGCGAGCCGGTCAATATAAAGAGGAGCAGCCAGAAACGCGAAAATTTCATGAGGTCGATTTGTATCCAAAACCTGAATACGGAAAGATTTGTCGATGGGCGGCGAGCTGAATGACCGCGGAAGAGCCAGATCGGTCCGGCCCACGCCCGCGAGTGGCCGGGTGCGCAGCCACGGCGACCAGGCTCATGGCTTGATGATCGAGAGCGACACGCGACGGTTCCGCTGGATTTCGAAAAGCGTCGGCTCCGGCTTGCTTTCAAACTTCGACTGCGCTGCGCGCACCACATCCAGGGACATCACCGGCTGTTGATTGATCTTTGCTATAATATCCCCGGCGGAGATCCCCGCGGCATCGGCCGGAAACCCAGGCTGCACGCCGATCACGAGGACGCCGGTGGCATCGGGGAGCTGATTTTCGCGGGCGAACGCCCGTGAGACTTTGCGAACACTCATGCCCCAGCGATCGAGGACGGCCTCCTCGCCCACGCTGCTCTCCAATTTTTCCGTCACGACACTATATTCGCCGATCACGCCGCCGCGTTTGACGGTGAGTTTCAGCACGGAGCCGACGGGCTGGCTCGCGATGAGATTCTGGATAGGCGGCAGCTGCTCGGGAAAACGGCCGTCGACGCGTATATTATTTATCGCCAATAATATATCGCCGCCGCGCAGTCCCGAGCGCGCCGCGGGTGAACCGGGGTCGACGCTGTTGACCAGCGTGCCGGTGTTGAGCGCGAGAGAATAAAAGTTTTCCAAGTCCTGCAGCGCCGCGGGTTTGATTCCTATATAGCTGCGGGTGATACTGCCGTCGCGCGTCAGCATTTCCACGATCCGTCGCGCGGTGCTCGAGGGAATCGCAAACCCGAGATTGTTGGCGCCGAGATAACCGCGGGACGAAATGCCGACGACTTTCCCATCCTCCGTGACCAGCGGTCCGCCGGAATTCCCGGGATTGATCGCCGCATCCGTCTGGAGCCAGGTATTAAACGTGCCGGTCTCGTAGCCGTTGACGCCCCGATCGTCTTCGAAATAGCGATTGTTATTGGATATAATGCCCTTGGTGGCGGTGCGGGTCAGACCGAAGGGAGTGCCGACTGCATAAACGGTTTCGCCGACGAAGAGGTGATCGCTGTCGCCCAACTCGGCGTGCGTGAATTTCAAGCCGCGGCGTTTCACCTCATTCAAGTCGAGTCGCAGCACGGCAAGGTCTGTCCAGTGATCCCAGCCCACGAGCGTGGCGCCAACGCGTTCGAGGTTGGCCAGAGTTATATTCAACTCCACCGAGCGCGCGCTCGCGACGTGCGCGTTCGTCAGGATGAGACCATCCGCGGAGAGGATCACGCCGGAGCCGATGCTCGCGGAATATCTGCGCGCACCATCCTCGAAGGCCAGCTCACGAACATCGATTCGAACCACCGCATCGAGCAGCTGGTTGAAGCCGTGGGACATCGCGGCGCCGGCCGGATGACTGAGGAGCAGGGCGAGAAAAAGCCCGAAGATTGACCGGGCTGATGATTGGTTCACGGTGAAGGGTTCTACGCAATGGCAACGAACTGCAAAGACTACAACTTTCTCGAAATCGAGCCGTACTGGCAATCTTTCTGGGAGCAAAACAAGTCGTTTCGCGCGAGCGAAGTGCCGGGCAAGCCGAAATACTATGTGCTCGACATGTTCCCCTACCCCTCGGGGGCGGGCCTGCATATTGGACACCCGGAAGGATATACCGCCAGTGACATCGTTGCCCGCTATCGCCGCGCGGCCGGATATAGCGTGCTCCATCCCATCGGCTGGGACGCGTTTGGCCTGCCCGCCGAACAGCATGCCGTCAAAACGGGCACTCATCCGGCGACCAATACACAGAACAACATCACGAATTTTCGGCGGCAGATCAAGGCGCTCGGGTTCTCCTACGACTGGGACCGGGAGATCGATACCACCGATCCGAAATATTATCGATGGACGCAGTGGATTTTCCTGCAGCTGTTCCAACGCGGTCTCGCCTACGTCGATGAGCGGCCTGTCTGGTGGTGCCCCGACTTGCGCACCGTCCTCGCCAACGAAGAGGTCATCGATGGCCGGAGCGAGGTCGGAAAATTTCCGGTCGAGCGTCGCAATTTGCGGCAGTGGGTGCTGCGCATCACCGCGTACGCCGAGCGTTTGCTCGCGGACTTGAAGGACGTCGATTGGCCGGACTCGACCAAGCGCATGCAGGAGGCTTGGATTGGCCGCAGCGAGGGCGCGGAAATTCTGTTCGCGCTCGAGCGCGAGGCGCTCGGCTCGTTGCGTATATTCACGACGCGGCCCGACACGCTTTTCGGCTGCACTTATATGGTGCTGGCGCCGGAGCACCCGCTCGTGGATGCGTTGACGACCGCACCGAATCGCGAAGCGCTCGAGGTATATCGCCGGAAAGCGGCGGCCAAAAGCGACCTGGAACGCACGGACCTCGCCAAGGATAAATCCGGTATATTCAGCGGCAGCTTTGCGATCAATCCCGTGAACGGGAACCGCGTGCCGATCTGGATCGCGGACTATGTACTCATGGGTTACGGCACCGGGGCGATCATGGCGGTGCCCGCGCATGACGAGCGTGATTTCGAGTTCGCGCAGAAATATACTTTGCCGATCGTGCCGGTCATCGAGCCTGCAGATCATTCCGCGAACGGCGATGGCTCGGTGCCGCTGCCGTATACAGGCGACGGCCGCTTGATCCATTCGGATGGATATACCGGTCTCGACTGGCCCGTGGCCAAGAAACGCCTGACCGCCGACCTCGCAGCCCGCGGCGTCGCGTATCCAAAAATCAACTACAAGCTCCGCGACTGGCTCTTCTCGCGCCAGCGTTACTGGGGCGAACCGTTCCCGATCGTCTGGATCGGCGAGGCGGATTACGCGCGGGTCTCGCGGCTGCCCGGCGTTCGCGTGCCGGACTCGCCGGTGAAATTTATCAGCGGCGGCGTGACGCATTATGCGCTGCCGCTCCCAGCGAACGCGTTGCCGCTGAATTTGCCGCCGGTGGCTTCATATATGCCGAGCGGATCGGGCGAGAGCCCGCTCGCCCAGGAAACGTCCTGGCTGGAAATCTGGTATGATGCGGCGACAGGCGCGGCGCTGCCGGCCACCGAGCCCCAGCCATCGGGCGACAACTGGATCCGAGCCCGGCGCGAGACCAATACGATGCCGCAGTGGGCCGGCTCGTGCTGGTACTATTTGCGCTTCACTGATCCGCACGACGCGGCCGAGCTCGCGTCGCCAGCCGCCCTCAAATATTGGGGCGTACCCGATTTGTATATAGGCGGCGCGGAGCACGCGGTACTACATCTCCTCTACGCACGCTTCTGGCACAAAGTATTGTTCGACTTGGGAGTCGTCGCGCAGGCCGAGCCGTTTCCGCGGCTGTTTCACCAGGGACTTATATTGGGCGAGGACGGTGAGAAAATGTCCAAGAGCCGCGGCAACGTGGTCAGTCCGGACACGATCCTCGCCTCGCACGGCGCGGACACGCTGCGTCTCTATTTGATGTTCCTCGGTCCGCTCGAGGCGATGAAACCCTGGAATACGCGAGGCATTGAGGGGCCGCATCGTTTCCTGCAAAAGGTCTGGCGCGAATGCCTCGACGAAAATGGCGGGGTGCGCGCGAAAATATCCGAGGACGCGGTGGACTCACCCGCGCTGCGGAAGCTATATCATGAAACGATCCGGAAGGTCGGCGATGATATAGAGGCGCTTCGGCTGAACACCGCCATTTCGCAAATGATGGTGTTCGCCAACGCGCTCCACGACGAGCCGTCGATCAATCGCGGCACGCTCCGCGGTTTCCTGCAGTTGTTGGCGCCTTTTGCGCCGCACCTCGGTGAGGAGCTCTGGGAGCGGCTTGGCGGGCAGCCGTCGATTCTATCGGCGCCATGGCCGAAATTCGACCCCGCCCTTCTCGTGAGCCATGAGGTGAAGCTGGTTTTCCAGGTGAACGGAAAGCATCGCGGCGACGAACTCGTGCCGGTCGGCCTCGACCAGCCGGAGGCGTTGCGTCGCGCCCAAGCCAACGAGCGGGTGGCCGCCCAGCTGGCGGGCCGCGAGATCGTTCGCGTGGTATACGTCCCCGGAAAAATCCTAAATATCGTCGCGAAGTAGCCGATATCTAGAGTTGCGCGTACTAGGGACTTAACCCTAGTATGATGATTCATTCGGTTCCCGCGTTCGATCCTTTGCGCCCCCCTCTCCACGCCCCTTCGTTTCGCCGCGGAACCGGCGTGGCGCTGCTCTACGCCATCGGCTGCGCCGCGGCACACTCCCTCCTCGCGCAATCACCCGTGGCACACGGGCCGGCCAGCAAGATATATGTCGCGGAAATCGACGGCGAGGCCGTCGTAGAAAAGGCGGCGAAAATCGAGCCGTTGAATTCCAAAGCTTCCTATATAGCGGAGGGATCCAGTTTCGAGACGAAGGCGAAGTCCTCGGACGCCATGGTATTTTCCAATGGCAGCGCGATCTACCTCGATGCAGACACCCGCATCGAAACCCGGCGTTTTGCCCAGGAGCCGTTTACCCCGAACCGCGCGGATCTCGAACTCGAGCCGTCCGTTTCAAAAACGCAGATCTACCTCGCTCGCGGCATCGTCGCCCTTTGCACCAGCCGCTCGGTGGCGGGGAGCATCATGATATATCAAACGCCGCTCGGGTCGATCAACGTTCGCGGCCGCAAGCTCGTGATCGAGACCACCGACCAGGTGACCCGCGTCTCGATGATCGAGGGTGACAGCACCGTGCGCGCCGGCGACAACGACCAGTCCGGCCACGTCGTTCACCGCGGTGAACAAGCAGTGTTGCAACCCGGCCCGGCCGGCCAGCCGAACGCAATGGAGATTCATCAGATGACCGAGGCAGAAATCGGTCCATTGAGCGAAAAAGTCGAATTCGCCTGCATGGCGAAGCGCACCGTATTTTTCGACGTCACCGAGGGCACGTCCGAAACCGGGGAGCCCGGCCCGCAGATCACTCCGCAGGCCACGGTGCCGCTCACCGTCCCACCCGCGAACGTGGTCAGCCCCTCGACGCTGGATGAGGACTGACGCGAATCGCCAGCTCGATTTCGCCGACTCGACTGCCCGACGCACATGAGCAGCGCGCGCCCATCGCGCTGGCTGCTCACGTTGCTCGCCAGTCTGATGGCGGGCCCGATCGCCCGCGCCCTCGTCTCGTTCGACGACAGCCGCGATCACGTGTTCGTGACCGGCACGATCGGCGTCGCCCATGACTCGAATATATACGCGAACGACCAGCAGATCGGCGACTTTCTATATACCGCCGGGCTGCTCACGGAATATAATCGTCGCGCTGGCTGGATCACCGTGAACGGCACGATCGGCCTGCAGGCCGGCCATTTTGCCCGACACTCGAAGGAGGATTACCTCAACCCGAAAGCGCGGCTCGAGCTCGTGAAGGCGGGCGGACGCACCACCGGCAGCCTGCTCGCGACGGTCGAACGCGTGAGCATCGCCGATCCCACGGTGAACGTGCGGGACGTCTCCTGGAACTACGGCGCAACGGTCGCGGCGAAATATCCGGTGATCGAGCGCTACTCCGTCGCCGGCTCACTCGGCTACTCGCTGGTCGACTATATAGGCAATCCGGACTATATAGACCTGCGGGCCTACACCGCGGCCGCGGACCTCGCTTATCAGCTGCGCAGCGACCGCGACCTGCTGCTTGGATATCGCATCCGGGAGAGCGACACGGCGGCTGGGCACTCGTCGACCGATCACGCGGCGACCGTGGGCGTGAGCGGCCATATCATTGACGGATTCACGGGCTCCGTGCGGGCCGGCTACGAGGTGCGGGTACCGCACGGCGGCACGGACCCGGTTTATAGCTCGTGGACGAGCACGGCGGCGGTGACGCGGACCGTGAACAAGCGGCTCAGCATCACGGCGCAGCTGACGAAGGATTTTTCCTATAGCCCGAATGATATATCGACGGACACGACCTCGGCGACGCTCGACACTCAATATATCTTCAGCTCGCACTGGGAGGTGTTCGCGAATGCCGGCACGGGTGGAATCCGCTTCCTCGGCCGCGCCGGGGTCGATCCCGCGACTGGTCGGAACCGCCGCGACACGTTCCTGAACGGCGGCGCCGGGATCGCGTATCTCTGGCACGAACACTATAAACTTTCCCTGGCTTATTCTTGGATGGAAAACTGGTCGGTCCTCCATTATGCGGACTTCGTCCGGCAAGGCTGGTCTCTCGCCCTGACCGGACGCTGGTGATCCCATGAAACGCGCCCGACCCTCCTTCTCTCTAATCCGCGGCCTCGGCCTTGCGGTCGCTCTCGCGTTCTGGCCCCTCGCCACTCACGCCGCTCCGGTCGAGCCAAATAGTAATGTTAATACAACCAGTACCAACAGCGCGAAATCCCACCAGCCGGCGCCATATAAAATCGCGGTGACCGACAAGCTCGGCATTTCCGTCGTCGGTGAGGATGACCTGAGTGTCGTGTCGCGCGTCGACGCGAAGGGCACGATCAATCTGAAGCTCCTCGGTGAGGTGAATGTATATGGTCTCACCGTCAGCGCCGCGCAAAAAGCAATCGAGGCGGCGTATCGCGACGGCCGGTACCTCCGAAATCCACAGGTGACGATCACCATTGAGGACTATGCCCCCCGCGTGGTCACGATCACCGGTCAGATCAAATCGCCGAGTCGCTACTCGATGCCCGTCGAGACGGCGATGTCACTCGTGGATCTCATCGGCATGGCTGGCGGTTTCACTGATACCGCAAAGGGAACGGAGGTGCGAGTCACGCGAGTATATCCGGACGGCACGCGCAAAACCTTCACGGTGGACGTGGACAGCCTCATGAAGGGCAAGGATCATGGGAAGGCGGCGGACGCGGAGTTCCCGCTCGAGGCGAACGACCTCGTGTTCGTGCCGGAGCGCGTTATATAATTCCCGCGATGCCCGATTATACGAACAAGCTTCCGCCCGGTTTGGTGCCGGAAGAGCACGCGTCCGAGCATCGCACGATTCGTGATTACCTCATTATCCTGCGGGAACGCTTCTGGATCGCGCTGCCGCTCGCGCTGCTCGTCGCGATTGGCTACGCCTATCTCCAGGGCCGGCAGATTCGGATGTATGCCGCGCAGGCGACGATGCAGTTCGAGAAGCCCGACACGGTTGTCACGACTCAGGGTGTCGTTGACCAGTCGGTGCGTTCCGACATCGACCTCAACACGTATATCCAGGTTCTATATAGCAACAAGCTCCGCAGCCGGGTGCTTGCCTCGTTCACGCCCGCTGAGCAAAAGATCCTCCAGCGGGCTGCGGTAAAGCGGCTGCAGGCGAAGCACAGTGAGGAGCCGGTGGGGCTTCCCCTCGGCGTGGTGGATTTTCTCGCCGTTCGGAACAGTTTTTTGATCAGCGTCACGGTGAAGCACGAGGACCCCGAGGCGGCAGCCCTGGTTGCGAACCGGTATGTGAAGCAGTTCATGGATCACCTCTTTGAGAACGCCGGTGGAAAAAACGAGGAGGCCGTTTTATATTTGCGTGAGCAGATCGAGCGCCTGCGCCACGAATCGGAAACCGCCGACCAGGCCCTGCAGCTGTATATGAAACAGCACAACCTGATCTCGCTCGACAGCAGCCAGAACCTGGTCGCGCAAAACCTCGCGACGGTGAGCACCAATCTCACGCAGGCGCGGCTCGCGCTGCTCGAAATCGAGAATCAGGCGCGGCAGAGCGAAGTATATACGGCGAGCCACAAGAATGTCCTCGAGATCGCGTTCTTCGCGACGCACGGCTCCGTGCCGCAGCTGAAGGCCCAGCTTGATGGCCTGCTGCAGCTTCGCACGTTATATAATGAGCGCTACCTCGAGCGCCACCCGAAGATGGTCGAGCTCGAGAGCAAGATCGCAGTCACCCAGGAACAACTCGATCGCGCGCTGGACCTCGCCCGCGCAGATTTGCAGACGCGTCTCGCCGAGGCCCGCCAACGCGTCACGTCGCTCGAGGCGGAATATACTCGCCACGAAAAGGAGAACCTCAACCTCCGCGAGCTGAGCGTCGACTATAACAGCCTGCAGACGCAGGCGACCGCGAAGCGCTCCAACTACCTCGCGGTCCTGAACCGGCTCAACGAGATTTCGACCACGCAGAACCTCGAGAAAATCCCGCTGCACAAACTCGACGACGCCCAAGTTCCGGACGAGCCCTACGCCCCTAATATACCCTCGATCCTCCGCACGGCCGCCGTGCTTGGGCTGGCCGTTTTCCTTGGCATCGCGATCGGCCTCAGTTTTCTCGACGACCGGGTCAAGAGCTCATGGGACGTCGAATCATATATCGGCACCAACCTGCTTGGCATCATTCCCGACCTCTCGTCCGTTCGCGACGAGGAGAAATACCGCCTGCTGCTCGATCACCACGAGGCGCCCGCGGCTGAGGCGTTCCTGAGTGTATATAGCTCGGTGAAGATCCACTCGAAGCTCGATTTCCCGAAATCGATCTTGGTCACGAGCACGATTCCCGGTGAAGGGAAGACCCTCGTCTCCTGCAACCTCGCCGCGGCGTTCGCGCGCCATGGCAAGCGCACGCTGCTCGTCGATTGCGACCTGCGTCGGCCGATGCTTCACCGCCATTTCCAGCAAAAGAACGACCTTGGCCTGATCCCGTGGTACGAGCAGGGCGCATACCTCACCGACGAGCTCGCAACCAACCCGCGGCTGGGCATTGTTAATATAGGCGAAAACTTCTCCCTGCTCTGTTCCGGTGGTCGCTCGAAAAGTCCAACGGAATTGCTCGAAAGCCCGATGTTCGGGCAGCTGCTCGAAAAGCTAAAACAGGAATATGATCTCGTCGTGGTGGACTCGCCGCCGCTCGGAGCCGTCACCGACTCGCTCCTGCTCGCGGCCCGCACCGACGAGGTGCTTTATGTCTGCCGATTCAGCCGCGCGAACAAAAAGCATATCCGGCTATATATTCGCGCCCTGCGCGAGGGCAAGAACGAGGTCCTCGGCATCGTGCTGAACGGGCTGTCGCCGAGGCGCATTCAATATTACTCGAACTACCGCTACTACCGGAGTTATAAGAAATATTACGGCGCGCAGACCTAGCCCGAACCCCGCGGCCGGCGGTCGCCGCCGGCTCAGACCTGATCCCTGATGAATTCACGCTCGGCCTTTCTTCCCGTCGATTTCAACGCGACGCGACCGGTCGTCCTCATCGCCGGCCAGGGTATATATCCCACGCTCGTCGCCGCTGCCATTCGCGCGCACGGGATCCCGTTGCGACTCGTCGGTTTCGAAGATGAAACGCCACCCGATCTCGTGGCCTCGTTTTCCCCGGCCGAGCGACGAATCATACACGTCGGCCAGCTCGGAAAAATGCTCCAAGCCCTCCAAGATTTTGGCGCCGGCTCGGCGCTCATGGCCGGACAAATCACGCCGCGACGTTTATTCCATGGGCTGCGTCCCGATCTAAAAGCCGCACGCATCCTCTTTTCCCTCAAGCGGAAAAATGCCGAAACCATCTTCGGCGCCATCGCGCGTGAGATCGAGCTGATCGGCGTGCAATTGCTCGATGCGCGGTCGTGGCTCGATGACCAACTCGCCACGGCCGGCGTCATGACCGTCCGGCGATTTCCGATCGAGCCGGAGTATATAGCGCATGGCATCATGATCGCGCGAGAATCCGCCCGCCTTGATATTGGCCAAGGCTGCGTGGTGCGACGCGGCACCGTCCTCGCCGTCGAGGCGTTCGAGGGCACAGACGAGATGCTGCGACGCGCCGGTGCGCTAAAGGCGGGTTCATCGCTGTTTGTGAAAACCGTCAAAGCCGCCCAGGATTTTCGCTTCGATGTCCCCTGCTTCGGGCAGCGCACCCTCGAGACGATGCGCGAGGCCGGCATCAGCGCGGCGGCACTCGAGGTTGGAAAGGTCATTATCCTAAATCGCGCCGCCGTGCTCGCCCAAGCCAAGGCTTGGGAAATCTCCCTTCTCGGCTATACGTAAAGCCGATTCCGGAATGCGCCGCCGCTTGCGCTTTCCCGCCGCGCGCCGCACAGTTTTTACGTCATGCAAAACGATGTTCTCGTTGCCACCATCAAGGGCGTCATGCCGACCGCCAATGGCTGCGCGGTTTTTCTGGGCACGGACGCGAAAACTTTCGTTATATACGTCGATCACTCGGTGGGGAATGCGATCCAGATGACGTTGAACGGCGTGAAGCACGAGCGCCCCCTCACCCACGACCTGATCGGCAGCATCCTCCTCGGGCTCGGCGCCCGGCTAGATCATATAGTGATCAACGATGCCCGCGATAAGACGTTCTTCGCCCGCGTGATCGTGCGAATGGAAAACGAACTCGCGAAAAAGATTATAGAGATCGACGCCCGGCCGAGTGACTCCATGGTCCTCGCCCTGCAACAGAAACGGCCCATCTTCGTCTCGCAGAAAGTATTCGACGCTGCGGACGACATGACGGAGATCCTCGAAAAAGTCCTGAAACAGCAGGCCGAGGAAACGGAGTCGCCGGACGAGGACGACGACAAGTGAGCCGAGCGTATTCGGCAAACTGCGCGGCGCCGGCCGGAGCACGATTTACGTCGCAGTGACCGGTCCATTTTCGACGAGATTCTCCGGTGCGCCGTTGCCGGAACGCATCATTCCCGGCCAGCCGTTGACAGCGCTGGCGCCGATGCAGGACGTGACGGACCTCGCGTTCATGCGAGTGATCGCGAGTTTCGGACCGCCTGACTATTTCTTCACGGAATTTCTCCGCGTGCACGCGCAGTCTCGGCCGGAAAGGCATATACTGCGCTCGATCGATGAGAACGCGACGGGCCGGCCGATTTTTGCGCAGTTGATCGGCGAGGACTTGGAACACCTCGCACGCACCGCGCGCGAGCTGGCGCAGCATCCGATCGCGGGCCTCGACCTGAACCTCGGCTGCCCGGCTCCGAAAGTATATAAGAAAAACGTCGGCGGCGGGTTGCTGCGCGATCCCGAGCGGATCGGCGAAATTCTCGCAACGTTGCGCGCCGCCGTGCCTGGCCTGTTCACGGTGAAAATGCGGATCGGCTTCGAGGACACCCGGCATTTTTCCCGCGTACTCGAACTCGTCGCCGAACACCGCGTCGACCTCCTCACGGTGCACGGACGCACCGTCAAGGAGATGTATCGCAGCGAGGTTCACTATAATGAAATCGCGACGGCGGTCCGCCGTTCCGCCTGCCCCGTCCTCGCCAACGGCAATGTCACATCGGCCGTGCGCGCCGGCGAAATTCTCGTCGAGACCGGCGCGGCAGGCGTGATGATCGGCCGCCACGCGATTCGCAATCCGTGGATCTTCCGCCAATGCCGGGAACGTTTCTCCGGCCAGACAGTCACGACGGTCACGCTCGGGGACGTCCGCGGCTATATAGAATTGCTGTTCCGCGAAACCGCGCAGCCCGGACTGCTCGAGCGCTACCACGTGAACAAGATGAAGAAATACCTGAACTTCGTGGGACAAAGCGTCGACGCATCCGGGGCGTTTCTCCACGATATGCGACGCACCGAAACCGAGCGCGAGCTGTTCGACGTTTGCGACCGGCACCTGCTTGCGAATGCGACCGCGCCGTTCGCGTCCGAGCCGTACCCCGGCGTCATCGCCCGCCCGAATTGCGAAACACCCGAGGCGGCCGTGGACGGCTGCTCCCTCGAAACCGTCACGGCCTGACCAAGCCCGCGCGCCGCCTTAGACGCAGCGCTGGAAGCCGCTTCCAGAGCCTATTCCAGGCCGAGCACTTTTCTGCCCTCGGCCGAGATCATCTGCGGCGTCCAAACAGGGTCCCAGACGATATATACTTTGGCGGCGGCGACGGTCGGCAATGCCGCGATTTTCTGGCGCGCATCCTCCGCGATGACTGGACCCATCCCGCAGCCCGGCGCAGTCAAGGTCATCTTCACGTCCACGCGGTGCTGGCCCTCGGGCAGCGTCTCGACCGCGAGATCGTAAACGAGTCCGAGATCGACTATATTGACCGGGATCTCGGGATCGAAGCAGGTCCGCAATGCCTGCCAGACCGCCTCCTCGCTGAACGGCTCCCCGGCACCGGCGCTGGCTTCCTCGCCTGATATATATCCAGAGATGGCGGCCGCGGCGGCGCGGTCAATGCGGAACAGCCCGCGATCCGTCCGCACCGTGACGTTCCCGCCGAGCGTCTGGACGATATATACGTCCGTGCCCGCCGGAAGCTCCGTGACGTCGCCAGCGGGAATTGCGGTCGCGCGCACCGGCGCAGTCAGTGTTGAAGTAGTATCATTCATCGGATCGAGAGCTGCATCGGCAGACGGGCATACATTCCGTTCGGATCCGTGAAGGTCTGCAGGAACTTCAGTTCACTCTGCACACGATCCGCCACCTGCCCTGCAATTCCTGGCGTCCGCGAACTCATGGAGGGCACGCGCCCCAGCATGTCCTTGATGACCTCCGCGAGCTCCTTGCGCCGCGGATATTCGGTGATCCGATAATTTCCCAAGTTCACTTTTTTTGCGGCGTACGCGAGTGCGGCGTCAAGGCCGCCGATCTCGTCGACCAGTCCCAGCTTCTTCGCCTCCGTGCCGGACCACACGCGGCCTTGGGCAATTTCCTCGACGAACGGAACCTCCAGCTTCCGTGACTCCGCGACCTTCCTCACGAACTCTCCATATATCC
Organism: uncultured Verrucomicrobiae bacterium; assembly: GCA_963800005.1. GTDB lineage: Bacteria > Verrucomicrobiota > Verrucomicrobiia > Opitutales > Opitutaceae > CAWCZH01. The sequence goes on along the minus strand of CAWCZH010000005.1, from coordinate 132,142 downwards.
AATCGACCATATTCTGCGCAACGGCCAGCTCCTCGGGCGTCTTCGGCCGTGTGATCGTCAGCGAGTCCGCAAACTTGCCGGTCTTTACTGTATCAAACGTGAACCCCAGGTTGTTCGCCAATTTCTTCAGATCGAACTGGATTCCAAATACGCCGATGGATCCGGTGATCGTCGTCGGCTCGGCGAAAATCCGATCGCCATACGTGGAGATCCAATACCCGCCGGAAGCAGCATAGCTGCCCATCGAGATGATCACGGGTTTCGTTTTCTCGGCGAGGCGGACCTCGCGCTGAATCGCCTCCGAAGCCGACACGCTACCACCAGGGCTGTTGACGCGGAGAACGATGGCGCGCACGCCGTCGTCCTGCCGCACGGCCCGGATTTCTCGCGCGAACCGGTCTCCGCCCACCTCGTTCAAATCGCCCTCGCCGTCGACGATCTCGCCCTCGGCGTATATAACGGCAATGCGGTTGCGCCCGCCCGTGGACGTGCCGACCACGCCGGAGCCGCGCGAAGTGTCCACTATATCATGCGTCGTTTTAATATAGTCCGCGAGCGTCACCTGCTTGAAGCTTTCCTTCGAGGCCTTGCGACCCGTAGCGGCCTTGAGCTCGTCGATGATCTCGTCCGGATACGCGATGCGGTCCACCAGTTTCGCGGCCTTCGCAGCGTCGGCCCGGATTAAACCCTGTGCGTCCACCGTCGCCTGGATCTTCGCCGGCGTCAGCGAGCGGCTGCTTGCTATATCCGAGAGCAGTCCGCCCCAGACGTCGTTCAACAGCTTCTGCACTTCCTCGCGATTTTCCGGACTCATGTCCTGGCGCGTATAGGGTTCGACAAAAGATTTATACTTTCCGACGCGCGTCACCTGGACGTTGATACCATATTTCTCGAACGCGCCCGCGTAGAACATCTCCTCGGTCGCCAGTCCGGGCATCAGGATTTCGCCGTATGGATCGAGGGCGACTTCACCCGCCGCGGACGCCAGATAATAATCCTTCGTGGTCGCGGTCGTGAGATATGCTTTCACGGGCTTGCCGGCATTCTTGAACGCGAGCAGCGCGTTGCGGACTTCCCGAAGCGCGGCGTAACCGGTGCCATATCCCGCGGGCGAAAGCTCGCCCTTGATCAGCATGCCTGCGACGCGGTCATCGTGCGCGGCGGCGCGAATGGCGTGCGTCACCGCACGCAGCTGCAGCGTGGAGGTCTTCCCGCCACTAAGCTCGCCAAATTCGAATCGCGCGGGCGCATCGGTGAGATTCGCGTCGAGGTCGAACACTATATACGAGCCGTTTTCCAGCACGGGTCCGGCCGTCTTCGCGTTGCTTCCAATCGCGGCGAACGCGCCCACCAGCCCTATACACAACAATACGGCCACGAAGCAGAAGATGCACAAGCCGACAATCGTCCCGAGCATCGACGTGAAGAAATTTTTCATGAAGAGCCCTACTCTACCTCGAATCCACCGTTCCTCCAGTCGAAACGAAACCGCGACGGGATCGCGCGGGAATTGACGAGAAAGTTGCAAGCGCCCGCTCTCAGCCGCACTTAAGCAAAATTTTGGAATCGTTTGCTTCTGGTTGCGTCACCCGCGCGGGAAAGGCTAGGATGGGACATCATGAGCGAACTCAAGGAACTCCTCACGACGAATCGGAAAGCGCTCACGATTAACCTCGATGAGCATAAATATGGCACGTTCGCGGAGATCGGTGCCGGTCAGGAGGTCGCGCGTGTATTCTTTCAGGCCGGCGGCGCATCGGGGACGGTCGCGAAGACTATCTCGGCGTACGACATGACTTTCAGTGATGCGATCTACGGCAAAGCGCCGCGGTATGTATCACGGGAGCGACTGGGTCTGATGCTCGATCACGAGTACCAGCTGCTGATCGACCGCCTCGCCGCGCAGCGCGGTGATCGCACCACGTTCTTCGTTTTCGCCGATACCGTTTCAGCCAAGAATTTCAAGGGCACCAACGAGGCCCACGGCTGGATGGGCATGCGGTTCCAAAGCGAGCCGAACGGCGCCCCCAGCGAAATCGTCCTGCACGTCCGCATGTGGGACAAGGAGAACGTCCTGCAACAGCAGGCGCTCGGGATCGTCGGCACGAACCTTATATACGGGGCGTTTTATTATCGGGACGACCCGCGCAAATTCATCGAGTCGCTGCTCGACAGCCTGAGCTCCGACCGCATCGAGGTCGACATGTTGAAGTTTAACGGCCCCGCTTTCCGGCAGGTCGACAACCGGCTGATTTCCCTCGGTCTCGTTCAGGGCGGCCTCACGAACGCGGTGATGTTCGGGCCCAGCGGCGAAGTGCTCCAGCCTTCGGAGATTCTATACAAGAAGGCGATCCTCGTCGAGCGCGGCAGCTTCCGGCCTCCGACTCACGTGAACGTCGACATGCTGAACTGCGCGACCGCGCAGTTCGTGCAAGAAGCGCCGGTCAAGGGCAAGGACGTCGTCGTGCTGATGGAGATCACGATGAATAACCTCCTCGCCGCCGGCGAGATCGATGCCCACGATTTTCTGGCCCGCGTCGATCTGCTCGGCGAGCATCGGCTTCAACGTCCTGATCTCGAATTACTCCGAGTACTACCGGCTTACTTCCTATTTCCGCCGCTACACCAAGGAAATGATCGGCGTCGCGATGGGCATCAACAACCTCATCGAGATCTTCAACGAGAAATACTACGAGAACCTCGAGGGCGGGATTCTCGAATCGTTCGGGCGGCTGTTCCGGAATTCCGTCAAACTATATATCTATCCGATGCGCCAGGAGGCGTACGACCGCTATCTTTCCACGAACGAAACCGCGCCGCCGCCCGCAAGCGCGACCGGCCTCCATTCCTTCGCCGCGAGCGTCCTCATCAACGCCAAGAACGTCCAGGTCATCGACCACCTCCGCAATCTATATAATCACCTGCTGGAGAATCACTATATAGACAGCATCGTGGGCTTTGACCCGTCCATCCTCAGCATTTTCTCGCGCGACGTTCTCCGTCGCATCAAGTTGAACGATCCCACGTGGGAAAAAATGGTCCCCGCCCCGGTGGCCGAGGCGATCAAGCGACGTTCGCTATTTGGCTATAGCCCGGCTCCGGTCGCGGCTGCCGCGCCAGCCGCCTGACGCATCTGAGCAGGCGCGGCGCCGCGCTTCCCGAGCAGGAAATTTTTCGTGTGTTTTCCGCCGGGGCTCGGCAGCGTTCTCGCCCCATGCGTTTTCACAAGTACCACGCGCTCGGCAACGACTATATAGTCCTCGACCCCGCCGACTTCCTCGAGTGGCGCGAGGGCCCGTCCATCGCGCAAGTCCGCGTGATCTGCCACCGCAATTTCGGAGTGGGTTCGGACGGCATACTGTGGGGGCCGCTACCTTCGTCCGAAGGGGATTTCGGCCTCCGCATTTTCAATCCCGACGGCTCCGAAGCGGAAAAATCCGGCAACGGCCTCCGGATATTTTCCCGCTATCTCTGGGATCAGCAGCGTGTCCGCCAACCGAAGTTTTCGGTCGCGACCCCCGGTGGCACCGTCGCGGTGGAAATCCAGGACGCGGGCCGCCTAATCACGGTCGCGATGGGCCGCGTGAGTTTCGACAGCACCGCGATCCCAGTCACCGGTCCGGCTCGCGAGGTCCTCAACGAGCGGATGCAAATTCTCGACCGCGAGTTTATATTCTGCGCGGCCACCATCGGCAATCCACACTGCGTTATTCCACTCACCGAGATCTCGCCCGACCTCGCGCATCGCTACGGGCCGGTGATCGAGAAACACCCCAACTTCCCGCGGCGGACGAATGTGCAGTTTCTCGCCGTGCTCGATCGCAAAAATATCCGCCTCGAAATCTGGGAGCGCGGCGCCGGCTATACGCTCGCGTCCGGCAGCAGCTCCAGCGCCGCGGCGGCCGTTGCGCATCGGCTTGGACTCATCGATCGCTCCGTGACCGTTCACATGCCGGGCGGCACGATTGGCATCGAGATCGGGCCGGACTTCGCGATCCAGATGACGGGCACGGTCAACCGGGTCGCCGACGGAGACATGCACCCGCAGCTTTTCGACGTATCCGTTTAGTGGATACACCGCCGGCCGGCGCGGCGATTACCCGGCCGGCGGCTCGCCGACTTAATATTTCACGGAGCAGCCGTAGGGCTGCGTCGCGCTTTTCTCCACCGGGCGCCCGCTCTTGATCGCGGCGAGCGCGGCGTTCACATAGTTCGTGGCTCGGGCGATGTCGGCCCGATCGGCCGAGCGAATGCTGTCGATTGCCCCTTCATATACCAGCGTGCCGTCCTTCGTGATAATGAACAGGTGGGGCGTCGTCTTCGCAGCATAGAGCCGGCCGATTTTCCCATTGCCGTCGCGTATATACTCGGTCGGAGCGGCGTTGACTTTCTTCAGCCAGGCCTGTGTTTGCGATATATCATAGGCACCCTGCTCGCCCGCGGCGCCGGAGTTGATCGAAATCCACACGACACCATCGGCGATCGCCGCGCGCTGGGTGGCGGGCATGTTGCCGCTTTCGTAATGTTTGCGGACGAACGGGCACTCCGGATTGACCCATTCGAGCACGACGGTTTTTCCGCGGTACTCGGACAGGCGATGGGATTGTCCCTGTAGGTCGATGAATGAAAAATCGGGGGCAGCTTGGCCGGGTTGCAGCGCGGCCCGGACAGAGCCAGCCCAGAGAACAAGCGCCAGCGCGGCGAACAGAGCTGATTTAAATATATTTTTCATATTCCAGAAGAGGCGGAATCCTAGCCGGAAAAAAGCGCCGCGCCAGTCCTAGTTTGCCGAATCCGTGCGGTCGGTCAGGTGGAATTACCTACGACACGTTATGCATTTGCGAGTTGCCGCCCCGGGGGCAGGCTCGCGGCGTGACCGGCTGGATCGCTGACATGTTTCGTTTTGGCACGGGCCTCTTCTATTGGAACGCGCGCAAATCGTGGTTTCAAATCCGCCGGGGGGGACAGTCGCGTTGCCCCTGTCAGAGCCCCAGCGATTCCGGCGAAGCTTTCGTCACGCACTGCGACGCGAGTCTGGGTTGGTCGAAGCCGCAGCGTTTTCGCCGTGTGTGTCCCCTGCTCGTCGCGACTCCGGCGGGCCTGCGCTGCTCCGTCTCGCGCGACCAAGTGCGCCCTTTCTGGGGCCGCGCACTCGGTTGGTACGCCGGCGCCAGCTTATCGCTATATATTCTCGGCGCGGTCTCCGTGTTCGCGCTGCTGCGCGGAGTCGGGTACCCCGTCAGCCTCGCGCAGGTGACCTGGCCCGGACTATGGTACCACATACCGCAGGCGCGCGCCGCGTATTTTCTCTCGAAATCGAACAACGCGTTCCGGGCGGGACGCGCCGCCGAGGGGTTGCTATATCTTTCCAACGCGCACGAGTTCGCGCCGCAAAATTACGCCGTGAGCCTCGCGCTCGCGAAACATTATCAGGCCGGCGAGCCACTCCGGTCTGACCAGATTTTCGAACAACTGCTCCGCAGCGAGCCCGCGCACCGCGATGCTACGTCGCAGGAGTGGTTCCGCGCCCTGCTTGCGCGCGGGGACTTCGCCCAAATCGTGCCGCTCGCGCGGCAGGCGTTGATATATGATTCCCCTCACGCGCCGGCGTGGATCAGGGCACTGCTGTTCGCGAGCCGGGAGACGCACGAGCAGGATTCCCTGCGCACACTCGCGAGCGATCCGGCGACGGCCACCTGGCATCGTCTCTTCGAAACCGAGTTGATATATCGGGCCGGTGCCGACGCCCGGGTCCGCTCCGCGCTCGAGAACTCCTGGCCACGGGAATCGCCACTATATACGATTGTATACCGGGTCAGCCGGCTCGCCGAGATGCACGACACGACGGCGGCGATCGACCTGTTGGAGAGCAACGCGAACCGCATCGATGATGAGACCCGCGTGACGCTTCGGCTGGATACACTGGCCGCAGGCAATGCGAGCCGCCTTCGCGAGCAGGATATAGCGGGGCTCCTCAATGCGTCGCTGAACCTGCCGACCATAAAGGTGCTCTGCGCGCATCTCATCCGCTACCCCGAGCCCGGCCTGTTTCACCAGCTCGCGGTGCGCGTCGATCGCGCTCCGCCGCCGCGCAACACGGACACCGCGGGAATCTGGTTCAGCTTGATTTGCGCGGCGGGCGCGGTCGGCGACTACGCCCAATTTTCCGCTTGGGCGGGCACTGTCAGCGGTTCCGGCGGATCTCCGGGCCCGCTTTTCCAAGTGCTGGAGAAACTGTTCCGCGGCCCCGCCGCGGAGCGCAACCTCGGCGGAATCCTGCCCTACGTGCCGCTGCCGATCGAGGTGACATACGCGCTATATGAAAGGTACTCTCCCGCAGAAGCGGGCCGGCCATGGACCTCGAGCCAATAGACGATTCGCCGCTGCCGCCGCTCGGAAACGTGGACGCACTGGATTCGACGTCCCGGCTTACTATATTTATACTTCTCGTGTTCGCCGCGGGTTTTTCGGCGATGCTCTGGCCCGAGTGGCGGCATGATCCCGACCTGTCGCACGGGCTGCTCATGCCGCTCGTGTTTTTTGTACTGATCCGCGCGAGCCGGCGCCAAGGGCCGTTTCGATGGTTCTATTCACCCGCCCTGCTCGGATTCTGCCTCTGTATCGTGTTACTCGCAAGTCTCACCGCGCTAGCGCTGGCGGGTCTCTATGCAGCGGCGCTGGGATGGACGCACGCGCTCGTGGAATGGCTGCTCGGCGTGAGCCTCGCGGGTTTTCTCGGCGCCGGCGTGATCGCGTTCGCAGATGTACGCGTCCTCCTCGTTCCGTTGAACTGGAGCTCGTTCCTCGCCGCCGGATTGTGGATCCTGAGCGCGCCGATTCCCCGGGGCACCTATAGCCGGATCACCGCGGCGCTGCAGCTCGGCGTCACCGAAAGTGTCCTGCGAACCCTGCACGTCGTGGGCGTCGCCGCGCACCGTAGTGGCAATATAATCGAACTCGCGCGCGGGTCCGTCGGCGTCGAGGAGGCCTGCAGTGGCGTGCGCAGTCTCATCTCCTGTCTTTTCGTCGCGCTGCTCCTCAGCGGCACGGTCCTCCGGCGCGTGCGCCATCGGGTGCTCCTCGTCGCGCTCGCCGGACCGCTCGCGCTCGGCATGAACTTCATCCGCTCGCTCGTTCTCACGCTGCTCGCGAACGCAGGAAAAGATATATCAAACGGCTGGCACGACGGCACCGGTTTTGCGGTCCTCGGGACGACGGCGGTCGTGCTGATCGGCATCGCGCTTGTTCTGGAACGCGGCGAACCGACGCGGGAGCTGCCGTCGCTCTCCGCCACGGCCTGGCAGCTGCGGGCTCGCGGGCCGCAACTGATGCTAAGCGTCGCCTCGATCGTGGGCCTCGTCTCGCTGGGATTTTTCTTCGCGAATACGAGGTCCGAGCCCGAGCGGAACGGGCGCGTGCCGGACCTGCTGAAGCTGCTGCCGGAGCACGCGGCCGGCTGGCAGATCCGCACGAACACCGATATATATAAGTTCTCTGGGATCCTGCAGACGACCAATCTCGCGCAGCGCGCGTATCTGAAACCAGCGCCGGGCGGGCCGGTGGACGTCACTATATACATTGCATATTGGAAGCCAGGCGCGGCGCCCGTCAGCCTCGTGGCCTCGCATACCCCCGATGCGTGCTGGCCCGGCGCGGGCTGGGCATCGATCCCGGCGGCGGCGGGCGATGTAGCTGGGATTAGCGGGCGTTCGCTCCCCCCGGCCGAATCGCGGGCGTACCAGCTCGGCCCGACGGTCGAGCACGTGTGGTTCTGGCATTTTTTCGATGGGCGCCTGATCGCCTACCACGATCCCTATTCGCCAACAGCGCTGCTGCGGCTCGCGGTGACATACGGTTTTCGGCACGACGGTTCTCAGTTGTTTGTGCGCATCTCGAGCAACGCGCCATGGTCAACGGTCGCGTCCGAGCCGTTCATCCGGGACTTCTTTTCGCGCGTGCGTCCACTCGGTTTATAGTATTGGATCGATATATATAAATATATATGCCCTTCGCCGTCACCTCGCTCGAAAAAAAGATTCTCGCGATGCTGGCCCTGCTGATTGTGCTCGGCGTCGTCGGCTGCTGGATGTTTTAGGAATTGCCTCGCAAAATCGCCGGCGGGGAAGCATCTCTCGGGAGCTTTTGTGCGTATGATTAGGAAATGTCATTCATCCTCTGCGGCCCGCCCGGGGCTCTCGCGCATGTCGCGGCAGGATGGATCCCGCATCGTATTTCGAGGATGAGCGAGGCCGCGTCGATTTTACGCCCGGACGAACGCCAAGAAGAGGATGCCCGCCTCGTGCGGCGCATGGCGCAAGGGGACAAATCGGCCTTCGCAGCGATATATGATCGCTACTCGCGCCCGCTCTACAGCACGGCGATTCGAGTGGTCAACGATGCTGCGGAAGCGCAGGACGTGGTGCACGACGTCTTCATCACGTTGTGGGAAAAGGCCTCCACTTTCGAGGTCACGCGCGGCAGCGCCTTTGCCTGGGCAGTGACGCTCGTTCGGAATCGCGCGATTGATCGTGTGCGCATGCGCCGCCGCCGCGCCGACCTGCTCGCGGAATCAGCTCCGGCCGATTTGGGATATATAGAGTCGGACGGAATGTCGGGCGCGGACGAAACCGCGTCACTCGGCGATGAGGCGAAGGTGATTCGCTCTGCCGTCGCCGCGCTGCCAGCCGAGCAAAAGCGCGCCGTCGAAATGGCTTTCTTCGCGGGTCTCACCCAGCAGCAAATCGCTGATCGACTGAGAGAGCCGCTCGGCACGGTGAAGGCCCGCATCCGCCGCGGGTTGCTCAAACTTCGGGAAGCCCTTCCGCGACGCCTATGATCGACGAACACCAGGAGGAGCTCGCCGCCCTCTACGCGCTCGATCTTTTGGAAGGTACCGAGAAGGAACAATTCTCGGCGACGCTGGAACGCGATCCGGCGTTGCGCGCGCTCGTCGCAGAATTGCGCGAGACCTCGAGCCGACTCGCCCACACGGCAACCGACGTCGCGCCGCCGCCGGCACTCCGCGCGCGCCTGCTCGCGGAAATTTCGTCGCGCGCGCCCGAGGCGAAAACGGCGCAGGTGATCCCCTTCCCGTCGTGGCTGTCGTGGGCCGTCGCGGCGTGCTTCGCGGTCGCGACCGTCTGGATGGCTCAGCTTTATCGCGCGGCCCGCGTTCGCGAAAAGGTGATGCAGGACTCAGCGACGCTCGCAGATAGCTCGCGCAAGCTCACCGAAAATCAGCTCGAAGCGGAACGCATTGTCACCCGCCAACGCCTCGCGAATTTCGAACGCCAGATCGCCGACGCCAATACATCACTGGCGGCCGCCCAGCAGCAGAGCACGGCTGCGACGCGCGCGCTGAACGACGCGAAAGCGCAAGTCGCCGATCTCAACAACCGGCTGAAAACGCAGGGCGACTTGGCGCAGCTGAAAATTTCTACTCTCACTTCGATGCTCGGAAACTCCGCGCAGGCCGTCGCCGTCGCGGTGTGGGATCCCGCCCAGCAGGAAGGTATATTCTCCGTGGAGAAAATGCCGGCACCCGGGCCCGATCAAGATTATGAACTCTGGGTCATCGGGCCGAAACCCGCAAAGCCAGTCAGCGCCGGCGTGATCGCTGTGAGCGCCGACGGTGTCGGCCGGCTGCGGTTCAAACCGGAATCTCCGGTCGTCGGACCGGCTCAGTTTGCTATTAGCCGCGAGCGAAAAGGCGGCGCTCCGCCCCACGGCGGTCCGCAAGGCCAGGTGGTCATGAGCACTTCGCAATAAGCGCAAGTTTCGGCCGGAAAACGGACTCGACGCCCGAGACCGCAGCCCCACCCTCGACGGGGCATGATCATCAAACCCAAGGTTCGCGGCTTCGTCTGCGTCACAGCCCACCCCGAAGGCTGCGCCGCCCACGTCCAAGAGTGGATTGACTACGTCAAATCCCAAGGTCCCATCGCCCGCGGTCCGAAAAAAGTTTTAGTGATCGGTGCCTCCACCGGCTACGGCCTCGCCTCCCGCGTCACCGCAGCGTTTGGATCCGGCGCCGCGACGCTGGGAATTTTCTACGAGCGGCCATCCGAGGAGGGCCGGACCGCGACGCCCGGATGGTATAACTCCATCGCGTTCACCCGCTCCGCCCGCGCCGCCGGACTCTACGCGCAGAATATAAACGGCGATGCGTTCTCGGATGCCATCAAGCAGCAGGCGCTCGAAATCATAAAGCGCGACTTCGGCCAGGTGGACCTGGTGGTATATTCTCTCGCCTCACCCCGCCGCACGCATCCGCTCACGGGCGTCGTCCACAAAAGTTGTATCAAGCCGATCGGCGCTTCCTATACGAACAAGACCGTCGACACGGACAAGGGCATCGTCAGCCAGGTGACGATCGAGCCTGCCTCGGAAGCCGAGATCGCCGATGTGATCGCGGTGATGGGCGGCGAGGATTGGGAGATGTGGATGAACGCTTTGTCGGACGCCAAGCTCCTGGCCCCCGGGGCACAGTCAGTCGCGTACTCATATATCGGGCCGGAGGTGACCTGGGCGATATATAAAAACGGCACGATCGGGCGCGCGAAGGACGACCTCGAGCGCGCCGCCCGCAATAACGACTCGCTGCTCAAGCTGAACGGCGGCGGACGCGCCTTCATCTCGGTCAACAAGGCCCTGGTCACGCAGGCCAGCTCCGCGATCCCGGTGGTCCCGCTCTACATATCGATACTATATAAGATCATGAAGGCGAAGGGCACGCACGAGGGATGCATCGAGCAGATGTATCGCCTGTTCGCGAAGCGGATGTATAGCGGCAAGCCGCTGCAGCTCGATGCCGGCGGCCGCGTGCGGATCGACGACCTTGAAATGCGGCCGGAGGTGCAAAGCGACGTGAACGGCATCTGGCCCGCGGTCACGACGGAAAACCTCGCGGGCACCACGGACATCGCGGGCTACCGCGAGGAATTTCTCAAGTTGTTCGGCTTCGGCCTTCCCGGCGTGAACTACGGGGCCGAGACCGAGCCGCACGTTCCGATGCCGGAGTAGCCGCTGCGACGCGGCTCGGAGTCCGCCCGGGTTCTCCTGTTTCCTCGACCTGGAGGATCACGACGCCGCGGGGCGGCACCGTCAGCGAGCCGCCGCAGCGCCGGCCAGACAACACGTCGAGACCGACGCGGTTCCCCAGCGGAACGCGCGCACTGGCTTCGCCGTGGTTCAGAATGAATATATAGCGCGCGCCGGCCGCGAAGCGCTCGGTCACCTCGACGTGTCGCGGGGCTTTCAGCAGGGTCTGGATCTCGGCGGAGCGGCAGGCGTGATCGAGAATGTGAGCTAGCTCGCGGGACTCGAACTCCGTTGCTATATAGAAAGCCGTGCCGCGGCCGAACGCGTGCGAGGTCCACGCGGCGTGACCGGCGAAGAAGTCCCGCGTGAACGTCGCCAAGGCCTCCGCACCCTCGAGGTGAACGACGTCGCACCAATGTCCGCAGGGCACGCTTTGTTTTCCGCCCTGCCATCGGACTATATTGACCACCTTTTCCTGCGTGCCGGCCGGGGACCACTCCTCAACCCAGAGCCCGAGCGTTCGACGAAGATACCCCGGATAACCACCGAGGACCACCCGGTCGTTTTCGTCGACGATTCCCGAGAAATACGTCGCCAGCAACACGCCGCCGCCCGCGACGTATTGCTCGAGATTCTCCGCGTCAGCCTTCGTCAACAAGTATATAGCAGGCGCGGCCACGAGGCGATACGCGGCGAGGGGTGCGCCGGGCGCGACGAAATCCACCGCTATATTGCGCTCGAAGAAGTAACGGTGGAATTTCGCAACCGTCGCCGCGTAATCGATCCGCGCGGGTCGCGAGTCCAGCTCGACCGCCCACCAGTTGTTCCAGTCAAATATAATGGCGACCGCAGCCCGCATCGTCGAACCGGCGACGCCCGCGGCTTTTTCCATCTCGGCACCGAGCGTGCAGACCTCCCGGAAAATCCGGCTCTCGTCGACACCGACATGCGGCACCATCGCGCCGTGATATTTTTCCGAGCCGCCCTGCGCGGCGCGCCATTGGAAAAACATCGCGCCGTCCGCGCCCCGGGCAACCGCCTGCCAGCTCCACAGCCGCATCGCGCCCGAGCGCTTCAGCACGTTCACCGGTCGCCAGTTTACCTGCGAGGTGACCTGCTCCATCAACACCCACGGCCGCTTCGGCTGCAACGAGCGCGTGAGGTCATGCCCCAGCGCGGCCGTGGCCTCGGCCTGATGGCCCGTATCCGGATCTGGATACGAATCCCACGCCGCAAAATCCAGGTCCGGCGCCCATCGCCAATAATCGAGCGGCTTGAACGCGCCCATGAAGTTCGTCGTGATCGGGATCTCCGGGTTGGCCGCGCGCAGGATGTCCCGCTCCGCTATATAGAGCTCCCGGAATGCCTCGCTCATGAAGCGCTTGAAATCCAGTTGCTGCGTCGGATTCGTGTGATACGGCGCGTGCCGCGGCGTGAGGATTTCGTCCCACGAATAATAATGCTGGCTCCAGAACGCGGTACCCCACGCCGCGTTCAGCGCTTCGAGCGATTCGTAGCGCACCCGCAGCCACGCCCGGAAAGCGGCCGTGCTCGCCTCGCTGTGACACTCGCTCAGATGGCAGCCAAATTCGTTATTCACATGCCAGGCCAGCAGCGCCGGATGATGTATATAGCGTTTCGCGAGTTCCCGGACGAGCGCGGCGGCGTATCGACGGTAACTCGGGCTGGACGGCGAATAATGCTGGCGCGAACCGGGCGAAAAGGTGCGCCCCTGTGCGTCCACCGCGAGCACGTCGGGATACTTGCGTGAAAGCCACGGCGGCGGCGACGCCGTCGCCGTGGCGAGGCAGGCCATGATGCCGTTGGCCGCGAGCAGATCCATGAGGCGGTCGAGCCACTCGAATGTATATACCTCGTCCGCATCTTGCAGCAGCCCCCAGCTGAAAATGGCGACGCTCACCACGTTCACCCCCGCCTGCCGCATGAGTTTCATGTCTTCCGCCCACACGGACTCCGGCCATTGCTCCGGATTATAATCGCCTCCGAAAAAAAGCCGGGGGAGCTTGGGGGAAATCAACGTCATGCGAGCCGTCATACAGCGAGTCACCCGCGCGGATGTAAAGATTGCCGGACAAGTCGTCGGGGAGATCGGGCCCGGGTTGCTCGTGCTCCTCGGCGTCGCTGCGCTGGATCGGCGCGAAGACGCGGATTGGCTCGCGAAGAAGATAATAGCGCTGCGCCTGTTTCCTGATGCTTCGAGCGGGTTCGCGCAACCCATCGGCGCGGATCCCACCCGAAGTATATTGGTCGTCAGCCAGTTCACCCTGCTGGCGACGGTCCACAAAGGCACGCGTCCCTCATTCCACGGCGCCGCTGCTCCAGCCCTGGCCGAACCGCTATATGAATACTTCCTGCGCGCTCTCGAGGTGAATTTCGGCCGTGCGATCAGCCGTGGTGCGTTCGGCGCCGAGATGCAGGTCTCGCTCGTCAACGATGGCCCTGTGACGCTGGTGGTGGATGCCCCCTCAGCGAACCAGTCTACGGCCGCAGCCGCACCGCTCGATCAATCCTCGTAGCCGCTGACGCTGAGCGACTGCCCATTCTGCCGGGCACCGAGCTTGAGTATATAGGGCGCGGCGTGCTTGGCCCAAGCGGCGGCCTTCGGATAACTGGAAGCCCCATCGGCCCACGCGGACCGCAGCATGTCGGTATCGATGACGCCGGGGTTGAGCGGGATCGCTGCCATCCCGGCGGGCAGCTCGGCGGCCAGCGCCTTCGTGAGTCCCTCGATCGCATATTTGCTCGCGCAATAGGGTGCGACTTCCGGGGACACGCTGCGCCCCCACCCTGAGCTCAGATTCACAATCACGCCGTGACGGCGCTTCACCATCGCTGGGGCAAAATGCCGAATCACGTTCGCAACGCCTCGTATATTGACGTCGACCACCTTCGAGAATTCCCGGTCATCGATTTCCCAGAGCGGCGCCGTCCGGTTCATCAAACCCGCATTATTAATCAGAAAATCTGGCGCGGCGTCGCCTTCGAGAATGCGGGCGGACCAGAGCGCGACTTTATTATCGAGAGCGACGTCAACGACCGAGAAATCATGCGGCGCCGCGTACTTCATTCTGAGGTCGAAAATCCCCTCCCCGCCCCGGCCGCAGCCGTAGACGGTATGACCAGACGATATAAACTCGTCGACAAGCGCGCGGCCGAGACCCCGCGTCACCCCGGTGATCACGATTTTCATCGGGCCAGCAAATCCCGAACCGTCGGACGCGCAACTCCGCGCGACCCCGATCACCGCTTACACAATCTCAATTCCGACTCTGCAGTTTGAAATCGTCGAGGCCGTTTTTCCGGCAGGCATCGATCACAAACGTGAGTTTCCCGAGGAGCGATTTTTCGTCCGCCTTGATCAGAACCGAGATGGTGCGATCGCGGTCCCGCTGTGCCTGCAGTTCGGCCAAGAGCTGGTTATCCGTCACCTTCACGCCCTGCAGGAGGATCGTTCCCTTTTCGTCGATCTCGATCTCGATCGATTTTTTCAGATCGTTTTTTCCCGCCGTTTCGACCTTGGGCAGCTTTATATTCAGTGTCGTCGCCGACTTGAACTGCATCGTGACGAACGCGAAAAAAATCAACATCACGAGGACGTCGATGAGTGGCACGAGGTTGAGCTCGGGCCGGCGGCGGCGTTGCACCCGGGCCAGACTCATACGGGCGTAGAGCTGGAGGTGCGGCTCAAGATCCGCTCCAAGAGCACATCAAGTTGCGCCGCATAATTCTCGACCTTACGCTGAAGATAGCCGCTGCCCACGAGTGAAGGAATCGCTATACACAAACCGATCACGGTCGCCGAAAGCGCGAGGGCGACGCCCTTCGTGAATGCCACGGGATCGGGCAGACCGGTGTCCGGCGCAATTTGCGAGAACACCTGCAGAAGGCCCGTGACCGTTCCGGTCAGGCCGATCAGCGGCGCCGCGGCGTATATAATATCCAGGTAGGGAATGCCACGTTCCATGCGATTGATCTCGAGCCGGCAAAACGCTTTGACGGCCTCCGGGTCCTCCGGATGTTCGCCGGCGAATTCGACGATGCGGGCTAGCACTGTATGTTTGCCGCCGGTCAACGTTTTGCCGCTCACAATCGCGTCGACGAGATCCTGTGGCATCACCGCGGCGCGGCGGAGAGCGAACGATCGTTCGCTGATGATGAACACGGCGGCGATTGAGCAAATGCCGAGCGGGTATTTCAGAACACCGGCGCCTTGCAGCACGTTGGACACTTCAAGGACCTCAGTCAGGGCGAGAATCATGGCGTAAACTTATGCGGAGGTGTGACGCGGCGCGTGGGGAAAGGTTCAGAAATATTTACCCGCGCGCCGATTGGACACACGTATCCATCGCAGCGGCAAAGCCTGACGCTGGCAAGCTTCAGGCGGCGAGATACGGCAGCCGGGCCGCCATTTTACCGACCGCCGGCAGGCCCTCCAGCAACTCGCCAATCGCGTCCCAACGCCCGTTGATCAGCGCGTTTCTGGCACTCTCGCGAATGCGCACCGGCACCCGACGATCACCAAATCGCACCTCCTGCCGGTCAACGTCCACGGTAACCTCGAGCGAGGGATTCTGTTCGACGGCTGCGGCAATCGCGGCGATGTCCGCCCGGCCCGCTTCGGCGCAGGGCATCCCGAGCGTCACACTGTTGCCGAAGAATATTTCGGCGAAACTTTCGGCGATCACCGCCCGGAAACCATATTTCTGCAGCGCCTGCGGCGCGTGCTCGCGCGAGGAGCCGCAGCCGAAATTGGCGCCCGAGAGCAATATACTCGCACCCTTGAAGCGCGGATCATTCAGCGGATGCGGCTTGTCGCTTCCATCGGCGTTCTTGCGGACGTCGTAGAAAAGGAACTCACCAAGTCCATCGAACGTGATGCATTTCATAAATCGCGCCGGGATGATGCGATCCGTGTCGATGTCATTGCCGGGCACGCAGACCGCGCGGCCGGTCACCTGCAGGATTTTTTCTAGAGCCATGGAAGATAGGTTCGGACGGTGTAGAGCAGCTTCAGCTTCGGGATAACGAGGCTATATCGATGATGTATAGTGTTGCTATATATTATATATCAAACGCGGTTCAGTTCGAGACACCGAAGACCTCGCGGGCGTCGGCGACGCTGCCAGAGACGGCGGCGGCGGCAACCATGAGCGGGCTCATCAGCAGGGTGCGCCCGGTCGGGCTGCCCTGGCGGCCCTTGAAGTTGCGGTTCGACGAGCTGCGCGCAGAGCTGGTCGCCGATCAGCTTGTCCGGGTTCATCGCGAGGCACATCGAGCATCCGGCCTCGCGCCACTCGAAGCCGGCGTCGCGGAATATCTTGTCGAGGCCGAGCGACGCGCAGAGCACGCCCACGCCCTGCGAACCGGGGACGGCGATCGCCTTGACCCCGGGCGCCACGCGGCGGCCCTTGATGTATTTCGCGACCTCCTGGAAATCGCTCAGCCGTCCGTTGGTGCAGGAGCCCGAGAAACGCGACGTCGATCTTGGTGCCCTTGATCGGTGCGCCGGGCTGCAATTTCATGTAGGCGAGCGCCTCCTCGATCGAGCGCCTTTTCGTCGGCAGCCGTCGCGGCGGCGGGATCCGGGATACGTTCGTTGATCGAGATGCCCTGCCCGGGATTGATGCCCCACGTCACGGTCGGCGCGATGTCGGCGGCGCGGATCGTGACCACGTCGTCGTATGTGCAGCCGGGATCGCTCGCGAAGTCCTTCCAGCGTGCGACGGCGGCGTCCCACGCCGCGCCCTTCGGCGAGTAGGGACGGCCCTTCAGGTACGCGAAGGTGGTCTCGTCGGGGTTCACGTAGCCGGCGCGCGCGCCGCCCTCGATCGACATGTTGCAGACCGTCATCCGCTCCTCCATCGTGAAGCGGTCGAAAACCTCGCCGCCGTACTCGTAGGCGAAGCCGGTGCCGCCGTTCACCCCGAGCGTGCGGATGATGTGGAGGATGACGTCCTTGGCGTAGACGCCGGGCCGGAGCCGGCCGTTGACATTAATCCGGCGGACCTTGAGCTTCCCGAGCGCCATCGTTTGCGTTGCGAGCACGTCGCGGATCTGGGTCGTGCCGATCCCGAACGCGATGGCGCCGAACGCGCCGTGCGTGCTCGTATGTGAGTCGCCGCAGGCGATCGTCGTGCCCGGCTGCGTGATGCCCTGCTCCGGCCCGACGATATGTACGATGCCCTGCTTGCCCGTGGAGCGATCGAAGAACGTGATGCCGGTCTCGGCGCAGTTCCGTGCGCAGCTCCTTGATCATTGCGTCGGCGAGCGGATCGGCGAAGGGCTCCGCAAACTGATCGGTCGGCACTATATGATCGACGGTCGCGAACGTACGATGCGGCATCGCGACCTTCAGCCCGAGATCGCGCATCATGCCGAACGCCTGCGGGCTCGTCACCTCATGGATCAGGTGCGTCCCGATCAGCAACTGCGTCTGGCCGTTCGCGAGGGTACCCACCGTATGGGCGTCCCAGACTTTTTGGAAAAGGGATTTGGGCATGGGATATAAGGCCCAGATCTTACCAGAAACTTGCCATGCCGAAAAGTACTTGTTTTTGTGCCAGTGATGCCGCGCGAGTATCAGATCGATTTCGAAATCAGGCATCTCATTTATTTCCGGGAAGTTTCGCAGCAGCTGCATTTTCGCAAGGCCGCCCTCGTTCTCGCGGTGGCCCAGCCGGCCGTGAGTCGCGCGGTCGCGCAGCTTGAGACGGCGGTGGGCTCGCGGCTGTTTACGCGCACGCGGCGCGGCGTGGAGCTGACGGCGGCGGGCCGGTTATTGAACGAGCGCATCGAGCCGCTGCTGCGAGCATTCGTTGCACTTCCCCGGGAGTTGAACGCGCTCAAAGAAGGCGAGACCGGACAGGTCAGCGTCGCGTTCACGGGATTGGCAATGGCCACCGTGCTGCCTGCGATTCTCCGGGAATTTCACCAACGTCATCCCGGCGTGCGACTTGAGCTCAACGAATCCCCGACCTCGGCGCAGCTCGAGGCATTGCGCGTCGGTGAATGTGCCTGCGGTTTCTTCCACCCCGATGCCCCAACGCCGGACCTGCACACGCGCGAATTGCTGCGCGAGAAAAACGGCGTGCTGCTGCCGGCCCGTCATGCGGCTGCGGGCAAGTCGCCCCTGCGGCTGCGCGATTTGGCGGACATGCCGTTCGTGCTTTTTCCGCGCCTCCACAACCCAGGCTTCTACGATCGCATCCTAGCCTCATTTGCGGCCGCAGGCGTGGCTCCGCGAATCGCCGAGGAGGTTTGGCCACGCGTGAACGCGATCGGCCTCGTACGCGCTGGATTGGGCGCGACGTTTATAACGCCCTCCGAAGCGCAACACCTGCCAGCCGAAGTGCGATTTCGCGCCCTCGCCGGACCAGCCCCGGAGAGCCGCCTCGTACTCGGCTGGCGTCGCTCGCCGGAACCCGACCCCGCGCTGGCCGCGTTTCTCGCGGTCGCAGATGCACCGGCGGCTCCGGTCAAGGCACCGCGGCGGCGAGATCCTTGAAGAGGCGGTTGAACTGCTGGTCGAGTTCCCCACCCGGCGCGACCGTCATGATGCGGCGAGCCCGCTGCGCGGCGTCGATCGCCTCGGTCAGATTTCGCGACCGCTCGAGCCGTTTCACGAAAGGCCAGACGATCTCGTCGAAAAATCCGAGCACTGCGGTCCCGCCCATGCTGTCGACCACGCTGTTATATACAGCCACCTGTGCCGCGATCGGCTGCGAATAGGATCGGGCCAGCCGCTCCTTCGCTCCCTGGATCGTGAGGTCCGAACGGCTGGCCGCATACTTCTGGCCGATGCGACGCATCTCGGCATCGGCCGCGCTTTTCTGCCCGCGGTTCCGGAGGCTCTCCGCCACCTGGTTTATATAGTAAGCCTCGAGATCCGGGTACGCGCGAAACGCGAGCGCGGCGGCGCGCAGCGTCTTTTCATATAGCTGGACGTCCGGCGCGAGCGCCTGCTGTGCTTGCAACAGCATCGTCCAACCCTCGCGGTTTCGCGGCTCGAACGTGACCGCCTTTTGCGCCGCCACGACCGCCGCGCCTGGCTGGGCCACCGACAGATATTCTCCGGCGATGATCGCGTGGACGCGTGATTCGCGAAACGCCGCGCTGCTCTGGAAATGCTCGGAGATGAATTTCAGCTCGTGATCGGAAAGGTGTGCCCAAGTCTGCGGATCAACCACGAATCCGGTGACGAAGTTTTGCGACGCATAGCGACCCGCATCCATATTCCAGATGTGGCTCGCGTTCAGATAACCGAACCACGCATGGCGTCCGTCGGATCCGGTGCCGGAAAAGAAGAGCGTCGGCACGCCCCGCGCCTTGCCCACTTGGGTGGCAAAATACGCCTGGTCGACGCAGATCCCTCCCGCGGCCAGAATCGCGGGCAAAGTATATTGGCCGGCGCCCCACACGACCTGCTCATTGTCGACGCGATCAGTTCGGTAGCGAATCGCGGTGTATGCTGCCGGGAGGCCCGCGAGCGGCACGTTGACCTGCTGCTGCGCCCATTCCAGTTCCGAGAACGGCGCGGTCGCATCAACGACAAATTTCAGTTCGCTCGCCGGCAAAAGTTTCAGCCTGTGGTACGTGCGCCCCTGCTCATCCTGCCGCGTCCACCACCGAAAGGCTTCCAATGGCGGCGGCAGCTGACGCGGCAGCGACTCCAATATCACCTGCGAATGAGGCCAATACTCGGGCGGTGGCACATCATATACCACCGCGATTGCGAGCGCCAGGTGCATATATGAAACGAATCGCTGCGGCTCCCGGCGGCGCAACTCGGTGAGAATCTCGAAAACGCGCGGGAGAAAGTCGACCCGATCGATCGCCGCGAAAAACTCGTCGGAAAACGCGACGTTTCCGAGCAGCCAGCTTTGCGTCGCCAGATCCAAGCTGTCGCCCAGCGTGGTCTTCCGCAGCGGATAGCTCTGTGGCATTCGCGAGTGATTCACGTGCGCAGCCTGCACGTCGCGCACCCAGTCGCGCACGAATTCGTTATAGGGCTGCCCGAACAACGCCGCCCATTGATATATATTATACCACGCGGAGGCCGCCGACAAACTTCCGCCTTCATACGCACGGAACGCGGCGTCGCGCAGAAGGCGATTTTGCGACCGCCAGCCATATAGCGTGGCGTTAGCAGTGATCGACGCGAGTCGAGCCGACGTTGGCAAAACGAGTGCCTCCGCACGCGGTATATCATCCACCGATTCAGCGGTCATCGTGATCGGAGCGGCGATCGTCGCATGCGGAACACTCGCAAGCGGCGCGGGCGCCGGCGTCGACGGTCGTGCGACCGGTATGGCCGCGACTTCCGATGCCGCCGCGGGACTCACGCACGCGAACGCGAGCGTGATCGTCAGACAACAGAGAACTCGCGAGCTCAGGCGCACGGCGAAAGCACACCAAGATTGCTCCGGCTTGGAAAACGAAAAACCCCGGCCTGCGGAGCAGAACCGGGGTTTCGCAATTTTTTAAACGGGTGATACTTACGGCGCGACGCCGGTCCCGGTATCAGCAGTGGGAGTCTGCTGTTTGAAGATCAACTTGTCGCCATCCCGCACCACGAGGCACGGCTCACCATCCTTGACCTCACCGCGCAAGAGGGCCTCGGCAAGCGGGTCCTCGAGATAGTGCTCCACGGCACGACGCAACGGGCGAGCGCCGTACTTCTCGTCATAACCCTTTTCGATGAGGAGCTGCTTCGATTCCGGCGTGAACTCCAAGGCGATCTTGCGATCGCCCAAGCGCTTGGCGAAATTCGCCAGTTCAAGTTCGACGATCTTGACGAGGTCGCTCTTGTCCAGCGGGCGGAAGAATATGATGTCCGAGATACGGTTGAGGAACTCGGGCTTGAAGACGCGCTTGGCCTCCTCGAGCACCTTTTCCCGCATTTTCTCGTGGTCGCTGAAGCTCGAAGCCGCAGCACCGAAACCCATCGAGGTCTGCCGCTGCAGCAAAGCCGCACCGACGTTGCTCGTCATGATGATGATCGTATTCCGAAAATCCACGACGCGACCGAGCGAATCGGTGAGCCGGCCGTCCTCGAGGATTTGCAGCAGCAGCTGCAACGCATCGGGGTGAGCCTTCTCAACCTCGTCGAACAGGATCACGCAATACGGCCGACGCCGGACGGCTTCGGTCAGCTGGCCACCCTCCTCGTATCCGACGTAACCCGGAGGCGAGCCGACGAGGCGGGAGACCGCGAACTTCTCCATATACTCGCTCATGTCGATTTGGATGAGCGCGTCCTGATTACCGAACATCTGTCGCAGCGAGTTGCTTCGCGAGTCATCGTTTTGCCGACGCCCGTTGGGCCGACAAACATGAACGAGCCGATCGGCCGGCGCGGATCCTTGAGGTCCGCACGCGAACGCCGAAGCGCTCGTGCGACTGAGGCGCTGCGCGACATCCTGACCGATGACCGCCTTCTGCAGCTCGGATTCGAGAGAGAGCAATTTCTCGCTCTCCTTCTTCTCCATGCGATTCAGCGGAATCCCGGTCCAGTCGGCGACGACCTGCATCATGAGGTCTTCGTCTATATTAACCCGCTTTTCCTCGCGGGCCTTTTTTCCAGTGCTCGGTGATCTGCTCCTGCTTCGTGCGGAGCTGCTTCTCCTTGTCGCGGAACTTGGCCGCTTCCTCGAAGTGCTGCTCGCTGATGGCTTTTTCCTTCTGCGCGCAGACCTCCTCGATCTCCTTGGAGAGGTCCTCGATGTCCGGCGGACGTGTCAGGGCGCCGATGCGGGCTCGGGAGCCGGCCTCGTCCATGACGTCGATCGCCTTGTCCGGCAGGAATCGGCCGGTGATATAGCGATCCGAAAGCTTGGCGGCTGCCTCGACCGACTTGTCGGTGAAGATCGCCTTGTGATGATCCTCATATTTCGAGCGAATGCCCTTCAGGATGAGTGATGGTGTCCTCGACCGAGGCGGCCTCGACCTTCACGGATTGGAAGCGGCGATCCAGCGCGCGAGTCCTTCTCTATATACTTTCTATATTCGTTGAGGGTCGTGGCGCCGACGCACTGCATCTCGCCGCGCGAGAGCGCGGGTTTGAATATATTCGACGCGTCCATCGCTCCCTCCGCGGCGCCCGCACCAACGATGGTGTGGAGCTCGTCGATGAAGAGGATGATATTTTTCGCGCGCTTGATCTCATCCATCACGGCCTTGATCCGCTCCTCGAACTGGCCGCGGTATTTCGTGCCGGCGACCATGAGGGCCAGATCGAGTGTGATGACCTTTTTGTCCGCGAGGATTTCGGGAACGAGGCCGTTCACGATCTCCTGGGCGAGACCCTCGACGATAGCGGTTTTGCCGACACCGGCTTCGCCGATCAGCACGGGATTGTTTTTCGTGCGGCGGCAGAGGATCTGGATGACGCGGCGGATTTCATTCTTCCGGCCGATGACGGGATCCATTTCACCCTTGCGCGCGAGGTCGGTGAGATCGCGACCGAACGCCTTCAGCGCCGGAGTCTTGACCTCTTTCTTGTCCTCGGTCTGCGCGCCGGGCCGCTGCGAGCCACCAGCGGCGGCTTCCTCGCCGCCACCTTCGGTGCCTTGATTGCCTGAAAATTGCGGATCGAGCTCACGGAGAATCTCGTTTCGCGTCCGCTCTATATCAATGTCGAGGGACTTCAGGACACGCGCGGCGACGCCCTCGCCTTCGCGGAGCAATCCGAGCAATATATGCTCGGTGCCGACGTAGGAATGATTGAGGGTCTTCGCTTCCTTGCCAGCGAGGGCAAGGACCTTCTTGACCCGCGGTGTATAGGGAATGCTGCCCTGCGCTTTGGTTTCCTGACCGGTGCCGACCTGTTTTTCGACGGCTGAGCGGACGGTCTCAAGATCGAGACCCATTTTTTGGAGCACGCTGACGGCGACACCCTGCCCGAGCTTGATCAGCCCCAGGAGAATGTGCTCAGTGCCCACATAATTGTGATGGAAGCGATCGGCCTCCTTGCGAGCCAACGCGAGCACCTGCTGCGCGCGCGGCGTGAAATTATTCATCGGTTCCTGGGACATGGATATATAGTCTGAGGGCGAGTTAGTTTTTTCCGTTCGTTGTGAAAGTGAAATCCGGGCGTCCGAAGTTGGCAAATTCCGACCGGAGCCGGACGGCCCTTAATAGATCCCGCTGCTCGGGATCGAATTCTCCCTTTTGGGAATGCTGCAGATGGCCCGGCTGCGCCTCGATCAGCAAGCGGTCGATCACCGACCGATGCGTGTCCGGGAATATACTAAGATCAATGCCGAGACGAATCAACGAAAGCAAATTCATCGCTTCGCTCGAGTTCAGCAAATGACAATTTTTCAATATACCGTACGCGCGCCCGATCTTGTCGAAGAGCTTCCCCGCATCCGCCTCGAGCAACTTTTCCCGGGCGTTGAGTTCGTGATCGATGATTGAGCTGAGCACGCTGCCGAGGCGCTTGATGATTTCCTCTTCGGACTCACCTAGCGTCGTCTGGTTTGATATTTGAAATATACTTCCGCTCGCGTCCGAGCCCTCACCGAAAAGTCCGCGCACGACCATGCCGAGCTGGTTTACGGCGCGAACGACCTTTTCCATTTGATTGCCGATCACGAGCGCCGGGAGATGCATCATCGCGGACGCCCTCATCGCGGTGCCCAGATTGGTCGGGCACGCCGTAAGATAACCGAGCGTCGGCGAGTACGCAAAATCGAGATGCTCCTCGAGGGACGTATCGAGATCGTTGATCGCATTCCACGCCTTCTTCAGCTGAAATCCGGAGCGCAAAACTTGGATGCGGAGATGATCCTCCTCGTTCACCATGACGGAGACCGTCTGGTCACGGCTGATCACCACGCCCGCGCCGGCCTTCGCGCCGCTCAATTCGCGACTGATGAGGTGACGCTCAACGAGAATCTGTTTTTCGAGCTCGGTGAGTTCCCCGATCGCGACATCGAGCGAGCGCTTCATCGGCGTCGTCGTGCCGAGCGCGGCCCGGCAGGTTTGGAAAACCTGCTCGCGCTGCGCCGCCTTCGCCCAACCGGGAAACGGAGTGTCCGCCAAATTTCGCGCGAGACGAACCCGCGTCATCAACACGATCGCCGTCTTGCTGCTGGCGGAATCGGTCAATTCTGACGGAGTATCGATGAGCGACGCGATCGTCATGGGGTCAATGCGGGGCTTTCGTGGAGAACGTGGCGGTTTGTTTGACTTGATTGATTTCATCGCGGGTTCGCGCGGCGTCCTCGTAGCGCTCGGACTTTATAGCGTCGGAGAGCGCGATTTCGAGTTTTGTCAGCCGATCATAAAGGTTTTTTCTCTCCATCGCCCGCGCCGGCACCTTGCCGGTATGCGTCACCCCTTTATGCATATTATCCAGCATCGGTTCCACCAGGGACTTGAAGGTCTGGTAGCACGTCGGGCAGCCAAAGCGGCCGCTCTTCTTAAAGTCGTTTTGCGTCAGGCCGCATTTTTCACAACGCAGCCCGGACGCACCGCCGGACTCCGGGTTCAGCGACGCTTTGAGTAATAAATCGGCAAGGGAAAACCCACTCGGGTCAGTCACGCCTTTCTCCTTCGCGCATTCCTCGCAGAGGTCTACCTTCTGGACTTTATTTTGGACGATTTGCGTGAGGTGAACGGTGGCTGGCTTCGAACAGAGATCGCATTTTAGCGGATTAGCCATGGAAAGTATTTTGGTATGTGCACACACCATGCCATACACACCCTCGCTGGCAAGAGCCGCACCGCGTAATCACGTGATGCGACGGTGCGTCGCGACCGTGTGCGTCACAGGTGCAATCGTGACACGCCCGCAAAACTTAAGCCGAAGCCGCTGTCGGGGCTGCCGAGCTCAAATCCGCGTGCCATCAACCAAAACTCGATCTCGGAAAGCGCCGAGTACGCGCAGCGTGATCTCTCCCGGTTTCCCGTTGCCGATTGTCCGGCCGTCGAGCTTCGAAACTGGGATGACTTCCGCCCCTGAGCCCGTCAGGAAACACTCGTCCGCACACCAGACATCATAACGCGTCATATCTGCTTCGCGCACCGGCACTCCCAAATCGCGCGCGATCTCGAGCACGGCGCTGCGCGTCACACCTTTCAGCGCCCCCTGCGAGGCGGCCGGCGTGATGATCTCGCCACGATGCACAATAAATATATTATCCGCCGTGCATTCGGCGACGAAGCCTTGGTCGTTTAGCATGATCGCCTCGAGCGCGCCAAATTGCTTCGCCTCGATCTTGCCGAGAATATTATTCAAATAATTTAACGATTTGATCGTCGGCGGCAGCGCCGCCGGGCTGATGCGCCGAGTTGGGACCGTCACGATCGCGAGCCCGTTCTCGTAGTGCTCTTTTGGATACATCGAGATCCGGCCCGCGATGATGAACATCGACGGCTTTGCACAAAGCCACGGCGCCAACCCAAGGTCGCCCACACCCCGCGTGACCACCAGCCGTATATACGCATCCTTCAGGCCGTTTTGCCGGCACGTCTCACACACCGCCCAGCTCATCTGCTTCCGGTCGAGCGGCAGGTCCAGCAGGATCGCTTTCGCGGAATATTCGAGTCGCTCCAAATGCTCCTCGAGGCGAAATACATTGCCTCCATATAGCCGGATCCCCTCGAAAACGCCGTCTCCATAGAGCAGGCCGTGGTCAAACACGGACACCTTGGCCGCACTTTCGTCGACGAAAGCGCCATCGAGATAGATCTTCATCCTCCCACCCTAGCGGACCGGGAAAACGCTTGTCCAGCCCTCGCCCACGCATCGGCCGCTGTTCCGCCCAACCCCGTCGCGCGCTGTGCGCCTGTGCCTTTTCGGTGACAGCTTCATGCCGGGTCCGAACCGAAAGCCGGCGGCGTGTCATCTATCGGATTTCCCGCTTCCTTCCACCAATTCCCCGGGTCAACCTGACCCGCCCGATACATGATGCCTGTCGCCCAATCCACATCCAGCACTCCCACCTATATAGTCGGTCACAAAAATCCGGACGCCGATGCCATCTGCTCCGCGATCGGTTACGCTGCATATAAGGAAGCCCGCGGCGAAACGGGCTTCGTCGCCGCCCGCTGCGGCAATAGCAACGCCCGCATCGATACGATCCTCGCCCGCTTTGATCAACCGTTGCCGCTTTATCTGAGCGATGTCGCCCCGCGCGTCCGCGACCTAATGTCACGCAACGTCGTCGCCGTGCCGGAAACTGCGACGTGCGCCGAAGCCCTCGAAGCGATCGACCGCCACGATGTTCGCTTTCTTCCCGTCACGTCCGCCCGCGGCGAGCCCGTCGGCACACTTTCCCTGCCCCACTTGGGCGGCATCTTCATCCCGCGGATGAGCGAGCCCCGGCTCATGCGCCAGGTCACCACCTCGCTCGCCAATATCATTCGCGCCCTCAAGGCCAACGCCCTCCACCTCGTCGACGAGCCGAAAATCGAGGAGCTCTTCGTCCGCATCGGCGCCATGGATGTGGCCTCGTTCTGGAAATTCTCCGAACGCGAAAAAATTCCTGCCTCGCAATCGCTCATCGTCGTCGGCGATCGCCACGATATACATCTCCGCGCACTCGAACTGGGCGTCCGAGCAATTATCATAACCGGCAGCCTGCCGATTGGAAAAGATATATTAAGCGCCGCGATCGAGCGGCACGTCAGCATCATCAGCAGCCCGTGGGACTCGGCCACCACTGCCTGGGTAATCCGCACTGCATCGACGATCGAACGCGTCATCGAACGCGACTTCGTGTCGTTTCATCCGGACACCCGCATCGCCGACGCCCGCCGCAAACTTTCCAATCTCGCCGCGCCCGCTGCGATGGTGATCGACGACGACGGCGCCCTGGTGGGCGTCCTCTCGAAAAGCGATCTCCTGAAACCCGTGCAAACGCGGCTCGTACTCGTCGACCACAACGAGATGACACAGGCCGTGAGTGGCGCCGAAGAGGTGACCATCACAGAGGTGATAGATCATCACCGTCTCGGCGCGTTTAATACAGCGCAACCCATCCTCTTTATCAATGAGCCGGTCGGCTCCACCAGCACGATCGTAGCCGATCTGTTTCGCCGCGATGGCCTCCGCCCGTCCGCGAGGATCGCCGGGATCCTGATGTCCGGTCTCATTTCGGACACGCTCAACCTCCAAGGCCCGACGACGACCCCGAAGGACGCCAATATACTCGCGTGGCTGTCGAACCTCGCCGGCGTCAACCCGGCTACACTCGCCGACGAAATTTTTAATTCCGGCTCCGTCATCCTCGCAAACACGCCCTTCAAGATCGTCCGCTCCGACCATAAGATATATGAAGAGGACGGTGTCCGCTTCGCCGTATCCCAGGTCGAGGAACTGGGTTTTCGAAATTTCTGGGACCACGCGAAACCCATCGCCGCCGCTCTCGAGGAACTGCGCGAATCAGAATCGCTCTTTTTCGCGGCGCTCCTCGTCACCGATATAAACACCCAGAATTCGTTGCTGTTAGTGAAGGGGGACAGTGGCCTCATCCAGCGCATCGGCTACGCGCACGTCGAGCAGGACGAGATTTTTGACCTGCCCGGAATCGTCAGCCGGAAGAAGCAGCTCATTCCCTACTTCACGAGCCTCCTCAAGGAGCTGCAGGCGGAAGGGTATCGCACCGGCGCAACACCGGTGCCGTTCGCGAAGAAACGCAAGGCGAGCTGAATTCGCCGCGATCTATTGTTTCGGCGTCGCGCCCGCCAGCTGCGCCACCGCCCCGAGCGTCGTCTGCGCAGCGTTCAGCCCGAGACGGAAGTCCTTGTCCGAATAAGCGGTATATACATCGGTCGGCTGGTGCCAGTGCGGATTCCAGCCCGCCCCAATTTCCCTGCCGCGGTCCAACTCGCGCAGGCTGATTGAGGCCACGAGGTCCTGGAACGGCACGCTGTCGGTGTTCGTCATGTGCTGCCCCACGTCCGCCGGGTAGTCCGTGGCATATTTCTCATTCGCATCCGCAAAGAACCACGCGAGCTTCTGTGCCTCGGCGGCCAGCTTCGCCGTCGACTGAAACTCTATATTAACGTCGGCCTCCGGCCGTTGCTCCGGG
This sequence comes from uncultured Verrucomicrobiae bacterium, assembly GCA_963800005.1. GTDB lineage: Bacteria > Verrucomicrobiota > Verrucomicrobiia > Opitutales > Opitutaceae > CAWCZH01. The sequence goes on along the minus strand of CAWCZH010000005.1, from coordinate 104,042 downwards.
TTGATCGTCCCATCCGCCCGAGGCATCCCATGATCAAATAGCATCATGTCATGCTGGATCACCCCAAGCCATTTCGGCTCGGGATATATACCGGACCCCGCCGGCTCTTCCCGCCCCTGAAGCCCGGCGCGTTGCGCCACGTACGCGCGCGCACCAGTCAAACCCGTCTCTTCGTTATTCCAGAGCACGAAACGGATCGAGCGCTCCGTCTTCACCGCGGGCGACGCCAGGATCCGCGCCACCTCCATCACCAGCGCCGTCCCGGATCCGTCATCGTCCGCCGCCTCGCCCCACCCGTGGCCGTCCATGTGCGCCGCGACAATATACATTTCTTCCGGATGCGTCGTGCCGACCTTCGTGCAATAAACTTCCTCGCGCGGCCCCGGCGCGGTGGCCTCGGCGTCCCGCGCGCGCAGCGCAGGATCGGGTTGCTTCGTCGGATCATCATTCACGCCAGTCGGCCGGCGGTCACCGCGAATTCGTCCCCCACCCTGAGCCCGACCCGGGGCGACCGCCGGCCCACTCGGACGCCGCGGATCGGTGGGAAAATAATTATATTTGATGCGCTCCGTCGTATATCCATAGCTCCGCAGCTTCGCCTCGATCCAATCGATCGCCGCCCGGTTACGATCCGTCCCCTGCCGCCGGTCACCGAACTGCGTCAGCGCCTTGATCGTCGCTTTATATTTCTCTAGATCCAGCTGGGCCACGAGCGTCTGCACCGGATCCGTCGCCCGGGCCTGCTCGACTACCGCCGGTTTGGACGTCGCCTCGGGCTGGGCCCGCACGTCGCCCAGCGCCAGCAACGCAAGGCCTCCCGACAGCGCACGGGCGAAATTCAAGCGAGCTCCGGGAGACACCCCATCAGCGAATGATCGTGCCATGCCGCTCTATATACTCGGTCGAATCGCGGAGGCGAGCCGGTTCTTGCGCCCGCCCCGCCGGCCGACACCGCGGCGTGTCGCTCACGGCGGGCGCCGCCGCGCTCGCGCTGGATGCGACTCAATATACGCCTATATATTATATATGGATCGCCTCGCCGGTCGTCGCGGCGGCAGCTTCCATCACGGCTTCGCTCAGAGTCGGGTGCGCGTGGATCGTCTGGTGAATCTCCTCGATCGTCGCTTCCAGCTCGATCGCGATGCCATACTCCGCGATCAGCTCAGTCGCCTCCGCTCCAATGATATGCGCGCCAAGGATTTCGCCGGTCTTGGCATCGCTGATGACCTTCACGAAGCCTTCGCTCTCGTTCGACGCGACGGCCTTGCCCGACGCCGTGAAAGGAAACTTTCCCACTTTATAGTTCAGCTTTTTCTCACGCGCCGCCTGCTCCGTCAGGCCCGTGCTCGCTACCTGCGGCTGGCAATAGGTGCAGCCCGGGAAATTTTTGACGCGGTGCGCTTTGCCGTGACCAAATATACCGTTCACCGCGCTCACCGCCTCGAACGTGGCCACGTGCGCGAGCCACGGCGGCCCGATGATGTCACCCGCCGCGTATATTCCCTTTATATTAGTCTGGTAGTCGTCCCCCGCCTTCACGTAGTTCCGGTCCAACTCCACGCCGGCGCCGCGGCCCAGCACGCCCTCTATATTGGCCACCACGCCGATCGCCGAAAGCACGCTCTCCGCCTCGACTTCCTGCGACTTGCCATCCTTGACGAGGTCGACCTTCACCGAAGTCGGACCGACGCGGAAATTTTCGCACGTCGTCCCGAGATGCAGCGCAATGCCCTGCTTCTCAAACGCCCGCGCCAACGTCCGCGAAACCTCCTCATCCTCGACCGGAAGAATCTGCGGCAGCATTTCCACGAGCGTCACCTTCGTGCCAAACGCATTATAGAAATACGCGAACTCTACGCCGATCGCGCCCGCGCCCACTATAATGATCGACTTCGGCAGCTGCTTGATGGCCAGAGCCTCGCGGGATGTCATCACGCGCATGCCATCGACATCCAAACCCGGGAGTCGCCGCATCTTGCAGCCCGTCGCGATCAAGACGTTTTTTGTCTTGAAAAACTTTCCCTTGTGCTCGCCCTCGGTGATTTCGACCATGCCCGGCGCCGGTACCGACGCGCGGCCTATATAGTAATCGACCTTGTTCTTGCGGAAGAGGAACTCGACGCCTTTCGCCATCTGCCCCGAAACGGCCCGGGACCGATCCATCACCTTCGCGAAATCGAAGCTCACGCCCGTCGCCGACAACCCGAAGGTCTCAGCTTTCTTCATCTTCTGATAAAGTTCAGCGCTCTTGAGCAACGCCTTCGTGGGAATGCATCCCCAGTTGAGGCAGGTGCCACCGGCCCGTTCCAGCTCGATGCACGCCACCTTCTTGCCCAATTGACCGGCCCGAATCGCGCCTGCATAGCCCGCCGGCCCGCCGCCGATCACAATCAAATCATAATCCACAGTTTCAGCCATGCGCTCAACGTCGCCACGGCGCCAGCGGGGTCAAATCGAAACGCGGCCGCGCCACGCAATCGCCTCAAATATCAATTGCCCCGTCGCGCTTCGCCGGCTTCGCGACGGCGCCCCCACCGGAACGCCGCGTCGGGCCCACCACGGCACTCACCACCAGATTCGTGAGACTCACCACAATTGCCCCGCCCATCGCCGACCAGAATCCCGCAACATGGAAACCTGAGACGAGCTTCCCCACCATCGCGAACAACAAGGCATTGATCACCAGCACGCCGAGACCCAGTGTGAGCAATATAAACGGCAATGTGAACAGCAGCAGGATCGGCTTCAGGATCGCGTTGAAAAAGCTGAGCAGCACCACCACCACCAATAACGTTTCTCCATCCGCACACGAAATTCCCGGCACGATCTTCGTGGCCATGATCACACCCAGCGCGAGCACGAGCCACCGCACCACCATTTGCGTGAGCGACGAATTCATATGACCGCGCACCCTCCGCCGCGCACCGACCTGCCGCAATGAAAATCCTCCTCGTGCAGGATTACCTCCGCAGCGGCGGGACCGAGCGGCAGACCATTCTCCTCGCCAACGCATTCGCCGCGCGGGGGCACTCCGTGACGCTGCTGACGTTCCGCCCGGGTGGCGCCCTCGCCTCCACGGTCGCGCCGTCGGTCGAACGTCACTCATTGCAGTCCCACGACACCGGTCTCGATTGGTTCGCGCCCGGCATTCTGGACTTCACCCGCGCGCAACACCCCGCGATCGCGCTCTGCCTCGGCCGGATGGCCAATATATACGCCGGCTCGATCCAAGGCGTCCTCGAGCACCTGCGCCCGCCCGGCGCCGCCGTTGCGACCATGCGCACCGGAAAAAAATTGCCCTGGCTTTTCCGCCGCTCGCTGCGCCAGGTTGCCGCCGTCGTCGCAAACAGCCACGACGCGAAATCAACGCTCGTCGATATATATAATATACCGGAAACGCGGATCTCCGTCATCCACAACTCGCTCGTGTTTCCCAACACCGCGACCGCGCGCGACCCGGAGCTCCGCGCCCGGCACGGCGCCACCCCCGAAACCACCGTGCTGCTTTCGGTCGCCATGTTTCGTCCGGAAAAACATCAGCGCACCCTCATCGAGATCGTCCGCGGCCTGCCGCCCTCGGCCAACTGGCAGCTCTGGCTCGCGGGCGACGGACCGACCCGCCCCGATTGTGAGAAATATACTCGGACCTCCGGTCTCGCCGACCGCGTGCGATTCCTCGGCTTCCAGCGCGATCCGACCGCACTATATACAGCAGCCGATCTCGCCGTCCACACCTCGGACCGCGAGTCGCTCTCGAATTTCTTAATCGAGGCCCAATCCCACGGACTGCCCGCGATCGCATTTGCCGCGCAGGGAATCACGGAATGCTTCCTGCCGGACGACACCGGCTTCGCTCTGCCCGCCGGCGACCAGGAGGGTTTCCGCCGCGAGCTGCTGCAGCTGATGAACGACCCGACGAAAATTCGCCAGGCCCGGAGCGAACGCGCGCGCGCCTTCGCCCGCGTCGCCTTCGACCCGGCACGCCAGGTGTCCGCCTACGTCGACCTCTTTGTGAAACTCGTCGGCCGCGAACCCCTATGACCAACAAGCAGCGCACCGACTCGATCGAACGCTATATACGCGAACATAAATACGCCGATCTGCGCACGCTCGCAACGCGCTTCGGCGGCTCGCTCTCGACCGTCCGTCGCGCCCTCGACCACCTCGAGGAAAAGGGCATCGTCCGCCGCCACCACGGTGGCGCGTCCCTCGTGGACACCGATGCCGTCGCGCAGGAATATGATTTCATCGCGCGCAACGAGCGACACCCCGACGAAAAATTTGCGATCGCCAGCCTCGTGGCAGAACAGGTGCTCCCGGGCATGACCGTCATCCTCGACGGCGGCAGCACCACGTACGCCGTCGCCGGCCTGCTCGCCGAGAAACGTCTGCAGGTGATCACGAATTCGCTGCCGATCGCCAGCCTGTTCAGCGAGGTCGGCAGCGCGGAGACGATCGTCACCGGCGGAAGTATATACAATCGTCTCGGCGTGCTTGTCGGCCCGATGTGCGAGGAATCCTTCGGGCAGGTCCACGCCGACCTCGCGATTCTCGGCGGCGCCGGCATCACCGAAAACGGCGTGTGGAACCACAACGCCCTCATCGTCGCCGCCCAGCGGAAAATGATCGCCGCCGCCGAGCGTACTATCTTCGCGCTCGATAATTCTAAATTCGGACGGAAGGCACTCAGCCTCACCACGCCGTTCCAGGCGAAGTTTACGATCGTTACCGACACGCGTCCGTCCGCGGCGGTCGCCCGGGCGATCAACGTCGCCGGAGCCACGCTAACCCTGACCCAAAAGAAGATTAACCGCGTTTGAGTTTTCGCCCGGCCTGACCTTGGTGACGCTGTGCCGAAGCCAGCCCGTGTCTCCAACCCATCGCCCCGCCCCGAATGCATCCGCCTGCGCGGCGTCCGCCAGAATAATCTCAAGGGATTCGACCTCGATCTTCCGCTCGGAAAGTATATAGTCGTCACCGGCCTCAGCGGCGCCGGCAAATCCTCGCTCGTGTTTGATACATTGCACGCGGAAGGACAGCGACGGTATGTTGAGACGTTCAGCGCCTACACGCGGCAGTTCCTCGACCTGCTCGACAAACCCAAGGTCGATTCGATCGAGAATATACGCCCGTCAATCGCCATCGAGCAGACGAATACCGTCAAGACCTCCCGCTCGACGGTCGGCACGATGACCGAACTCACGGATTTCTTCAAAGTCTGGTTCAGCCACGCCGCGAAGTGTTACGATCCCGCCACGGGCGAGGCGGTGGAGGATGACACACCGCAGTCGATTTGGGAAAAAACAGCGGCGCGCGAAGCGGGACGTGCCCTGCTGGCCGCGTTCAAAGTCACCAAACCCGCGAACCTCACCTGGCTCGAAATCTTTTCGAACCTGAAAAATCAGGGCTATGTCCGCGCTCTCGCCGACGGCAAAGTATATAAGCTCGACGAGCTGCTCGGCGCGGCGGATGCGGATCTCGACGCGCGACTCGCCGGGATGGACGCGATCTTCGTCGTGCAGGACCGGCTGACGATTGAGCCTTCGGCGCGCGCGCGGTTTCTCGAGGCGGTCGAGACGGCACTCCACTTCGGACAGGGACAAGTATATTTCTTCGCCGCGGAAAATCTCGCCGCCGCCGGACACTACTCCCGGGGACTTCACTCGCCGGCGACCGACCGGACCTTTCGCGCGGCGACGCCGGCCCTATTCTCGTTCAATTCGCCGCTCGGTGCGTGCCCGCGCTGCCGGGGCTTCGGTCGCGTGATTGATATAGACACCCGCCTCGCGCTGCCCGACCAGTCTCTCTCAATCGACGATGGCGCGATCAAGTGCTGGGAAAGTGAGATATATGGTGAATCAAAAAAGGACCTACTCGTCTGGACTAAAAAACGCCGGATCCCGACCGACGTCCCCTTCGCCGCGCTCACGCCGGAGCAGCGCGAGTTTATATTGGAGGGCGAGCCGGGCTACGGCGACGAACGGCAGGGAGTGGCCGCAATATTGGTACGGGGTAAAGGGGTTTTTTCGCTGGCTCGAGAAGAACACCTATAAGATGCACGTGCGGGTTTTCCTCTCCCGCTACCGCGCGTATAATCTTTGTCCGGATTGCGGCGGGAGCCGGCTCCAACCCGAGGCGCTCTGCTGGAAGTGGCGCGGCCGCACGCTGCCAGACTTATATCAAATGCCTGTCAGCGAGCTCCTGCAGCTGCTGCGCGACGCCCGTCCGCCCGCGACCGAACACCAGTCCGAGATCGCCTATGATTCGATCGTCACCCGCCTCCGGTACCTCGAACAGGTGGGCCTCGGCTATCTCACGCTCGACCGCTCCTCACGCACGCTCTCCGGCGGCGAGGTGCAGCGCGTCAACCTCACGAGCTGCCTGGGCACTTCCCTCGTTGATACTCTCTTTGTCCTCGATGAACCGAGCGTGGGTCTTCACCCGCGCGACATCGACCGACTGATCGCCATTATACGAACGCTGACGAACGCCGGAAATACCGTCGTCGTCGTCGAGCACGACGAGGCCATGATCCGCGCCGCCGATCATCTCGTCGAAGTCGGCCCCGAGCCGGGCAGCCGCGGTGGTCGCATCATATATGAAGGCGACCTGGCCGGCATGCTCGACGCTCCCGCGAGCATCACCGGAGCGTACCTTTCCGGCCGCGAATCGATCGCGCTGCCGGCCAACCGCCGGCCCGTCCCCGCCAACCATCCCGCTGTATACTTCAAGAATGCCAGCAAGCACAACCTGAGGAACCTCACGTTCTCGCTGCCGCTGCAACGACTGGTCTGCCTCAGCGGCGTTTCTGGCTCGGGAAAATCCACGCTGCTCGACAACGTTATATATCAAGGCCTGCTCACGCAGCGTCTGCAACTGGCCGACGATCCCGCCGCGACCGCCCAGATCACGAGCGATCTGCCGTTCTCAGATCTCGTCCTCGTCGACCAATCGCCGCTCTCGCGCACACCGCGCTCGAACGCCGCTCTCTATACCGACGCCTGGGACCTCATCCGCGAGCTCTACGCGAAGACTCCCGCAGCGCAACACGCGGGCTTCAGTCCCTCGAGTTTTTCGTTCAACAGCGGCGACGGGCGCTGCGAGCACTGCCTCGGCCTCGGCTACGAACGCGTCGAAATGCAATTCCTCTCGGATGTGTTCGTCCCATGTCCCGTCTGCGAGGGCAAACGCTTCAAGCCGGAGGTGCTTGAGATCCAATGGAACGGTCGCTCGGTCGCAGAGTTGCTCGCCACCAGTATAGTCGATGCGCTCCCGCTTTTTTCCGAGCACGCCGCCATTCGCTCGCGTCTCGCCACGCTCGACTCGGTCGGTCTCGGCTACCTCACACTCGGCCAGCCACTCAATACACTCAGCGGCGGCGAATCCCAACGCCTCAAGCTTGTCAGCTATTTGAGCGGCTACTCGGGCGCGTCGTCCGGCCCCGGTGCCCTCCTCCTGCTCGATGAGCCCACGACCGGTCTTCATCGCCACGATGTGAAGCGCTTGATCGGCGTGCTGCAGGCGCTCGTCGACCGCGGCCACAGTGTCGTCGTCATCGAGCACAACCTCGATGTATTGAAATCCGCGGATTGGATTCTCGAGGTTGGCCCGGAGGCCGGGGCGGGCGGCGGCCGGATCGTCGCGTCGGGACCGCCGGAAGCGATCGTGCGCGTCCCGACGGCCACCACTTCCTACCTCGCGCACGCCCTCGTGGGCGACCACACGCTATATGAAACGCCGGACCGCCCCGATCTGCGCGCCGCGGAAGACGCGCCAGCGGTCGCGGGCACGGGCACACTGCAGATATATGGAGCGCGCGAAAACAACCTGAAGAATATATCGCTCTCGATCGCCCATCGCCAGCTGACGGTCGTCACCGGGGTCTCGGGATCCGGCAAGTCGACGCTCGCATTTGATATAGTGTTCGGCGAGGGCCAGCGACGCTTTATGGAATCGATGTCGCCCTACGCGCGGCAGTTCGTCGAGCAGATGCCGCGACCCGACGTCGACCGACTTACCGGCATCCCACCCACCGTCGCGATCGAGCAACGCGTGACGCGCGGCTCCCGCAAATCCACCGTCGCGACCATCACGGAGGTCGCGCAATATCTTCGCCTCCTCTACGCGCGCCTCGGCGTGCAACATCACCCGGACACCGACGCGGCCGTGCGTCCGCTCTCCGCCGGCGCGTTGCAGAAATTACTTGCCCGCGTGCTCGACACACCCGCGGCGAAGAAGGCGCGACATCTATATTTGTGCGCGCCGTTGATCCGTGGACGCAAGGGACACCACCAGCCGATCGCCACGTGGATCGAGCGCCAGGGCCTCGAGCTCATGCGCGTGGACGGACAGCTCGTGCGCGTCGATGCATTTCAGAAACTTGATCGCTATCGCGAGCACGACATCGAAGTGGTTGTCGCGGATCTGCACCGCGCCCCGAAGCCCAATATAGTCCTCGCGGAAGCGCTGCGCCTCGGCAAAGGCTCGTGCTTCCTGCTCACTCCGACCGGCGAGGTGCTCTCGTGGTTTTCCAACACGCGCACCGATATAGAGAGTGGCGAAAGTTTCCCCGAGCTCGACCCGAAGGACTTCTCGTTCAACTCGCCGCGCGGCTGGTGCCCCGCTTGCCGCGGCCATGGCCGCGTTTTCCCGTGGATGCTCGAGCCCGCGGAAGACGACGATGATCGCGAGCAGACCGCGCGGCGACTCCGCGAGTTCGGCGTCGAGTCGGCCGATGATATAGCGGAACAGGGTTCGCCCTGTCCCGAATGCCACGGCGAACGCCTCAACCGCATTTCCCGCGCGGTGAAACTTCACTTCCGCGGAAAGGCGCCACCCCTTTCGCTGCCCGTGCTCACGCAGTCCACGCCTGCGCAATTGCTCGCCCATTTGCGATCGCTCGAGCTGGACACCCGCGGACGTCTGATCACCGCCGACATCGTGCCACAAATCGAGGAACGTCTGCGTTTCCTCGACCACGTGGGCCTCGGTTACCTGTCGCTCGACCGTCCGACGGAAACGCTTTCCGGTGGTGAGGCGCAGCGCATCCGTCTCGCGGCACAGCTCGGCTCCAATCTCTCGGGCGTGCTCTATGTATTGGACGAGCCGTCGATCGGGTTGCACGCCCGCGACAACGACCGGCTCATCGCGACTCTCGAAACGCTGCGCAGCAAGGGCAACACCCTGCTGGTCGTCGAGCATGACGACGAGTTGATGAACCACGCTGACTATATAGTGGATCTGGGTCCCGCGGCCGGCGTGCACGGCGGCGAAATTCTGGCGGCGGGAACGCCCGCGGAGATCAAGCGCAGCGACCGCTCGCTCACGGGGCTGTTTCTCCGCCGCGGCATCGCGCATCCGCTGCGCGGGAAATATAGACCGCTCCCGGCGGCGAATTCCGGGGAGTGGCTGACGCTGCGCGACGCGCGTTTTCGCAATCTCAAAGGTTTCGATCTCCGTCTGCCGCTTGGTCGGCTGATCATGGCCGCGGGTCCGAGTGGCGCGGGAAAATCGACGCTCTTCCGGGACGTACTCCTGCCCGCTGTCGCGCTCGCATTGAAAAAACGCGCTCGGAAAATCACCGGCCCGGAGTTCGCCCGGGATTGTAGTGCTTTGTTGGATACAACGAGCGACGCGCGACCGTTCGCCGAGCTCGCCGGCGTCGCAGGTTTCAAGGCGATCATCGAGGTCGACCAATCGCCGATCGGCAAGACGCCCCGTTCCACGCCCGCCACCTACCTCGGAATCTTCGATCTCATCCGCCAATTCTTCGCCTCAATACCCGAAGCGAAAATCCGCGGATATACAGCGTCACGTTTTTCCTTCAACACCTCGGGCGGACGTTGCCCGGCGTGCGAGGGCGGTGGCCGTATCAAGCTGGAAATGGCGTTCATGCCGGACACCTACCTGCCGTGCGACAACTGCCGCGGTTCACGCTATAGCAACGAGCTCGCCGAGATCACCTGGAAGGGAAAGTCAATCGGTGAGGTATTGCAGCTCACCTTCGAGGAAGCCGCGAAATTTTTCGATTTCCATTCGCAGCTTTCTCAAGTGTGCCAGCTGATGATCGACTGCGGTCTCGGTTACCTGACGCTCGGGCAAAGCTCGCCCACGCTTTCGGGTGGCGAGGCCCAGCGCCTGAAACTCGTGACCGAACTCGCGAGCGGCCTCGCCTCGTATCGCGAGCGGAGCCGGGGACTGCAGCCGCGCAATCTATATCTTTTGGAGGAGCCAACCATCGGCCTCCACTTGTCCGATTGTGAAAAGCTCATCGGCGTCCTCCACGCGCTCGTTGACCAAGGGCATACCGTGATCGTGATCGAGCATCACCTCGACCTTCTGCTCGAGGCGGACTATATACTCGAGCTCGGCCCGGTCGGCGGACCGGACGGCGGAGAACTGCTATATCAAGGGGAGCTCAAGGGCCTGCTGAAGGTCAAGGCTAGCCCGACCGCACCGTATCTTCGCGCGAAAATGCGCGCTGCCGCGACCTAGCCCTTCGCCAGCGCTGCGCGGATCACGCGAGACAGCTCAACCGCACCCACGGGCTTCAGCACGAGCGACGACAGCTGGGCGAGCGGCACGCTGCGGGAAAGCAATTCCGGGTTCATATAGCCGGTCATCATGATGCGGCGCATCTTGGGATATTCCTCGCACGTGCGCATGAGGAACGTCAGCCCCTGCTCGCCGGGCATCATATGGTCGCACACAACGACGTCGAAGGGGCACTTTTTGATCAAGGCACCGGCCTCCTCGGTGTTCTCGGCGATCTCCACGTCGAACTCATCCTTCAGGCATTCGTGCAGCACCTCGAGATACGGCCGTTCGTCATCGATCAGCAGCAGGCGCGGACGCGCCGGTTGGGTGGAGGCGGAAACAGGATCAGCAGCGGTCATTGTATCCAAAAAATATTACGCCGCGCTCACGCTTAGGTCGTACGCGCGGGCCGCGTCCTGCACGACTTTCACGAGCTCGTTGATCGCGACCGGCTTCAACAGGTACCGGAACAGCGCCGCCTCGTTCACACTGCGCAGCAGCATCTCCGGTTTCATATAGCCGGTGACAAGAATGCGTTGCATGCGGGGAAACTCCTCGCGGGCGCGCACGAGAAAGTTCATGCCGTTGCCCCCGGGCATCAGGTGATCCGCGATCACCACCTTGAATATATTCTTCTGCAGCATGAAATCGGCCTCGCGCGAATTGGCCGCCATCATCACCTCGAACGAGGGTGCGAGCGCCATCGCAAAAACCTCCTGCAGCGGACGTTCATCGTCGACCAATAGCACCGCGCCCTTCTTGGTGGGAAGGCCATGGGCGGGCTTGGTGTCCGTCGAGTTCATCGCCTCTCAGCGTGGTTTTTGCACCTGCAGTGGCAAAACTAATCAAGGTGCCGGACCGGCGCCGATTTCGCCTTTTACCTCGCAGAGCCCTCCGCAATTTTGTGTAAATGTGTATTCTGCGATGGAATCCTTCGACCTTCATAGCGCAGCCCGCCAGGGCGCGCTCGCGCAGTTGCCGCCCGACGTCCTCACGGTTGCGCGCCTCACCGCACCGAACGCTTCCGGCAACACGCCCCTGCACCTCGCGGCCAAATATGGTCGCATCCCGGATGTCCCGCCGGATGTCATCACGCGGGAAACCTTCACACTCAAAAACGATGCCGGATATACACCGCTGCATCACGCCGCCCTCGGCAGCCACCTCGACCAAGTTCCCGCTGCACTGCTCACGCGCGAACTTCTCGAAGTCCGCAGCAACGCCGGGTTCACCGTGTTCCACGTTGCCGCCGCCAGCGGCGCGCTGCGACAACTTCCGGCCAGCATGATGAACGCCGATACGGTCGCCCTAAAAACCGACCTCGGCAATACACTCCTGCACGAGGCCGCGGAACACGGCACGCTCGATCGCTTCCCGCAGGAATTTCAGACCACCGAAAATTTTTCCCAGAAAAATCTCGGCGGAGAATCGGTATATCATGTCGCCGCCTTCAACGGCAACCTGCCGCAAATCCCCGTCGACCGACTGAACTCCGCCGTGCTTCTCCAGACCACGACCGCCGGCGACACGGTTATACACGCCGCCGCGATCGCCGGCCACCTCGAACATATACCGCCGGCATTTCTCAACCGCCGTCACCTCGTCACCGCCAGCAAATCCGGCTTCACGGCCATCCACGCCGCCGCCGAAACCGGGCAGCTTCATAAAATCCCGGTCGGCGAACTCACCGCCGAACTTCTCCTCACGAGAAACGATAATGGGGATACTCCCCTGCACGCCGCCGCCTACGAGGGACACCTCGACCAAATCCCGCCCGGCATCCTCACGGCAGCACATGTGGCGACGCGCAATTATGAAGGCCTGACCGTCGCCCAAACCGCCGTCGACCGCGGCCACGAAAACCAAATCCCCGCCGCGGCCCGCCCGGCCGCCGGATCCCTCCAGCGTTTTTTCCGCAAACTCGGCGGCACCCGCACGCCATTCTGAAACGGCTGCGTATCCAAAATCTGGATACGGGGAAGCCAGCTTTCGCGACTTTATATTGGCGCCTTCGTTCGGCGCTCCCTGCCCCGGCTCGCCGGCGCGGGCAGCCGCCCGTAAATATATAGCGCTGAAGCCCCCGCGGCAGCGCCGCGGATTCAGCTCCGACCACCCTTTCGCCGTTTTGGCTTTCTCCTGGCAGGTGCGCCTGCTTCAGTCCCAGGCGACTCACTCTCTCCAAGCATGAACACCACGATCACCGCCATCACCGCCCGCGAAATTATCGATTCCCGCGGCAATCCGACCGTCGAAGTCGACGTCCGCCTCGCCTCCGGCGCACCTCGGCCGCGCCGCGGTACCCTCCGGCGCCTCCACCGGCGAACACGAAGCGCTCGAGTTGCGCGACGGCGACAAGAAGCCCGATTCGGCGGGAAGGGCGTCCTGAACGCCGTCGCCAACGTGAAAACCAAGATGTCGTCCGCCCTCATCGGATTCGATGCCTGCGACCAGGTCGGCGTCGACCGCGCCATGCTCAAGCTCGACGGCACCAAAACCAAATCGCAGCTCGGCGCCAACGCGATCCTCGGCGTCTCCCTCGCCACCGCCAAAGCCGCCGCCGCGGCACTGAACCAGCCACTGTACAAGTACCTCGGCGGACCGAACGCGAAGGTGCTGCCGGTGCCGATGATGAACATCATGAACGGCGGCGCCCACTCCGACGCCCCGATCGATTTCCAGGAATTCATGATCATGCCGATCGGCGCCGACATCCTTCGCCGAGGGCCTGCGCATGGGCTGCGAAGTTTTCCACGCGCTGAAGAAAGTCCTGAAGGACAAGGGCCTCGCCACCGCGGTCGGCGACGAGGGCGGCTTCGCCCCGAAGCTCGAGTCCGCCGAGGCCGCGCTCGACACCATCGCCGTCGCCGTGAAGAGCGCCGGCTACAAGCTCGGCAAGGACATCAGCGCTCGCCCTCGACGTCGCCGCCTCCGAGTTCTATACGTGAAGGAGAAGAAGAGCTACGTCTTCAAGAAGTCCGACGGGCCAGGTCCTCAGCGGCGACGAGATGGTCGCGTTCTACCAGGCACTCGTCGCGAAATATCCCGATCATCTCGATCGAGGACGGCTGCGCCGAAAACGACTGGGACACCTGGAAAAAACTCACCGACGCCCTCGGCGACGGTCCAGCTCGTCGGCGACGATCTCTTCGTCACCAACACCGAGTTCCTCAAGCGCGGCATCGACAGCGGCACCGCCAACTCAATCCTCGTCAAGGTCAACCAGATCGGCTCGCTCACCGAAACCCTCGACGCCGTCGAGATGGCGAAGGAGGCCGACTATACAGCGGTCATCTCCCACCGCTCGGGCGAAACCGAGGACGTCACCATCGCCGACATCGCGGTAGCCACCAACGCGGGCCAGATCAAGACCGGCTCTCTCTGCCGCACCGACCGCGTGGCGAAATACAATCAGCTCCTCCGCATCGAAGAGGAACTTGGGGCGAGCGCGATTTACGGCGGCAAGATGTGAGGTGATGCGAAGGGCCGCCCCTGCGGCCCTTCGCTCTATACCAGCTATATACTTCCGGCTTGGCGCCGGCTCGCATCACTCGAGCCGGAGTATATAGCCGCGCAGGTATTCGCTTTCCATCATCGTCAGCAGCACGGGATGGTCGTTCGGCTGGTGACTCCACTCCAGCACGCGGATGCGACGCTTCGCATCCGCCGCCGCCGCCGCCAGCACGCCCCGCAGCTCGGCGTCCTGCATATGATGTGAGCAACTATAGGTGGCCAGCACGCCACCCGGCGCGAGCCGCTGCATCGCGCGCAGGTTGATTTCCTTATATCCACGCAGCGCCCCCTCAAGCGCACTCTTCGATTTCGCGAACGGCGGCGGGTCCAATATAATCACGTCCCACTGCGGCTCACCCGCGCGCACCGGGTCATTGAACCAGTCGAATACATTCGCGACTTCGAAATCCACATTCACCTGCCCGCGCTCCGCATTCCGCCGCGCCGCCGCAATCGCGTCCTCCGCACTGTCGAGCCCACGCACCGCCAGCGCCCCGGCCCGAGCCGCATGCAACGCGAAAGCGCCCTGGTTGCAAAACGCGTCGAGCACGCGGGCTCCCCGACAATATTTCGAGACGGCCCGATGCTGCGGACGCTGATCGAGATAAAATCCCGTCTTCTGCCCGCCCTGCAAATCCAGCCAGTAATCGAAGCCGTCAATATTGACCCAGCGCGGCGCCCACGCCGCGCCCGATCTCGTATATACTTCGAGCGGCAATCCTTCGAGCCGGCGGATCGGGGCATCGTTTCGATATATAATCTCGGCCGACTGCGTCAGTTCGGACAATAGATCCCCGACGAGCACGCGGCGTTTCTCCATCGCCGCCGACTGCACCTGGACCACGAGCGCGTCCGCAAACTGGTCGACCACCAGCCCGGGCAAATCATCCGATTCCGACCATACCAGCCGCCGGCAATTCGGCGCAAATGAACTGTTCCCCAGCGTGAGATCCGCGTCGCGCCGCGCAATCGCCCGCTGCAGCGCGCCCCGCAAAAACCCCGCATCAAGCGCCGCGCGCTCGCGGCTGAAGCGCCGCCAGATAATCTGCGATTTTGAGTTATATACTCCGCTGCCCAGGAAGCGATCCGCCCGGTCGCGACACTCGACAACGTCGCCGTCATGCTCCGCCGGCAACAGGCTCTCCACCTCATTCGCAAAAACCCAGGGGTGTCCGGCGAGGACACGCGGCTTCGCATTCGGTTTAAGCTTCAAAGTCGGCACAGGCATCCCGCAATCAAGCAGGTCCACTCGCTCCACGGCAACCTTAAGGCTACATTCCCCTTCAACTCCATTGGCCGTATTCGGCCCCGCGAGGATTCGCACGCAGCGCCTCCGAAAATTCTTTCGGCGCCGGGCTTTTCTCGCTTGTATCAACAATCCGCCGTTCCCGTTTTTCGTTTGCACCTTCTCCATGCTACCCGCCGCTGAAATCGCCCGCCGCCGCACGTTCGCGATCATCTCGCACCCGGACGCCGGCAAGACGACGCTGACGGAGAAATTCCTTCTCTACGGCAACGCCATCCACCTCGCCGGCACCGTCACCGCGCGAAAAAATCAGCGCGCCACCGCGTCCGACTGGATGGAACTCGAGAAGCAACGCGGCATATCAATCAGCTCGACCGTCCTCCAGTTCGACTACGACGGCTACGCGGTGAATCTGCTGGATACGCCCGGCCACAAGGATTTCTCGGAGGATACCTATCGCGTGCTCACCGCCGTCGATGCCGTCGTCATGGTGATCGATGCCGCGAAGGGCATCGAGGCGCAGACGCGCAAACTCTTCGAGGTCTGCCGTCGCCGTGGCGTGCCGATCTTCACGTTTATGAACAAGTGCGACCGTCCGACGCTCAACGCGTTCGCGCTGCTCGATGAATTGGAGGGCGTCCTCGGCTTACAATCTTCGCCCGTCATCTGGCCGCTCGGCAACGGCCCGTCCTTCCGCGGCGTCTTCGACCGCCGCACGCGCCAGGTGCATTTGTTCGAGCGCGTGCCCGGCGGAAAATTCCAGGCGCCCGTCACCGTGAGCTCGATCGAGGACGCGACCGTTCGCGACAAGCTCGACGACTATACATATAACGAGGTCACCGAGCAGCTCGCGATGCTCGATGGCGCCGGCCATCCCTTCGATCTCGCCGCGGTGCGCGCCGGCCGGCAGACGCCTGTATACTTCGGGAGCGCGGTCAACAACTTCGGCATTCAGCTCCTGCTCGACGGATTTCTTCACGACTCGGTGCCGCCCGCGCCGCACGTCAGCGTCGGCCCGCCCGGCAACCCGAGCCCGCCGGTCACGATCCCGGTCACATATGAGAAATTTTCGGCCTTTGTTTTCAAGATTCAGGCCAATATGGACCCGAAGCACCGCGACCGTATCGCGTTCGTGCGGATCTGCTCGGGCAAGTTCACCCGCGACATGACCGTATATCATCCGCGTACCGGCAAGACCATGCGCCTGTCGTCGTCGCACAAACTTTTCGGCCAGGATCGTGAAACCGTCGACGAAGCCTGGCCGGGCGATGTCATCGGGCTGATCGGCCACAGCGAATTCGGCATCGGCGACACGCTGACCGAGGATCGCAATATAGTTTATAACGAGATCCCGCGTTTTCCGCCGGAGGTCTTCACGTTCATCACAAATCCGAGTTCCGCCGACGCGAAAAAATTCCGCGCGGGCCTCGAGCAACTGCTGCAGGAGGGCGTCATGCAGTCGATCAACCTGCGCGCGGGCATGACCACTTCGACGCTCCTCGCCGCCGTTGGCCCGCTGCAGTTCGAGGTCGTGCAATATAGATTGCAGAGCGAATATGGAGCCGCGTCGCGACTCGATGCGTGCCCGTGGACCATTATGAAGTGGCTGGCGCCGGCCGATCCGGCCGCGAAGCTCCCCGATCTCGCGCGTCTCATTATAGCAAGCGGCGTGGCGTTCGGCACCGACAAGCTCGACCAGCCCGTCGCCTTGTTCCCGAACGAGTGGACCATGCGCTATTTCGTCGAGAAGAATCCCGAAATACGCCTGCACGATCTGCCGCTCGAACAATCGACCGCGCCCGGCGCTACCGCGGCTGTCGCCGCCGGCTAGCCGCTGCGCCCGCGTGGCACCTTCATTCAGCCAATATACCCCGTATATAGTTTTCCCGTCGGATCACTCCATCGACTAGATAAAGAGCGGCTATATACTTGCACTCGACGGACTATAGAGACATCGACAGCCCGACCTGCGCGCAGAAGTCTTGCAGGTCCGGCGGGGGCGGCGCCCGGAACACGTGATCCCAGCCGGTCGGACGCAAATCGATCACCGAACAATGAAGTGCCTGCCGCGGTAACAGGAGCTTGGCGGCCAGCGCGTCCGTCCAGCCGGTGTCGATAAACTCGAGATATAGCCGGTCGTCGGGACCATATATCTTGTCGCCGACGATCGGGAACTTGAGCCATTGGGCATGCGCGCGGATCTGGTGCTTGCGGCCGCTTTCAGTGACCACGCGCGCGAGCGTGAAACCACCGGCCGCACCCAACGGCGTGAAGTGGGAAACGGACGCCTTGCCGTCCGGCACTACCGCGGACTTCACAAACACCGGGCTCGCCAGGTCGTCGCCCAGCGGCTGATCCACTGTCACGGCCTCGCGCATTTCGCCGGTCAGGATCGCTATATATTCTTTCTTCACCTGCCGGTCCATCATCGCCGTCTGCAAAGCGCTCGCGCTCACCGCGTCCTTCGCGAAAATCACGATCCCGCTCGTCTCGCGATCGAGCCGAAATATCAGGTGCATCGTCTCCAGCCCTGTATACTCGCGCGCCGCGCCGACCAGGCTGGACCACGGCCCGGCCTTCGATGGGTGACAGATCGCATCGCCGGACTTCGCGACGACCAACAGCTTCCGATCTTCATATATAATCCAACTGCTGAATTCCTCGGGAGTTAGGAGTCTGACCGGACCTTGGCGCGTCCGCCGCGGCCATCCACACGCGCGGCGCGAGCCGGCGAAAAAATCCGCAGGCGTTTTCTCCGGCTCGGACGTCGCGTCACTCATCGCTTTACCTGGTTCAGCCGGAAGCGGGCCAGTACCACCGCTGCCATCCGAGCAATCAACGGTTTCGGCAATTTCGAGGAGAAAAATGCGCCCACTTTGTTTTTCCAGCCAGTCACCACTTGAGCACGGCCCGCGGCGAGCGCGCGAAACGAAGCCGACACCACTTCCTCGGCAGTCATGCTCAAATGGTCCGCCACACTGCCCTGCTGTAGTCCCGCGCGACGGAAAAATTCCGTCGCCGTCGGTCCCGGGCAAACGGCGATCGCGCGGACGGAAGTTCCGCGAAGCTCTTCATTAAGGGCGAGCGTCCAATGTAATACATAGGCCTTGGAGGCGCCATACGCCGCCATATAGGGAGTGGGCTGGAACGCAGCGGTCGACGCTATATTCATCACGGCACCGCCTCGCTCCCGCAGCAGCGGAAGTAAACGACCTGTAACTTCCACCAGGGCGCGAATATTAACGTCGAGCATCTCCAAACTTTGTTGGAGATTTGG
Source organism: uncultured Verrucomicrobiae bacterium (assembly GCA_963800005.1). Classification (GTDB taxonomy): domain Bacteria; phylum Verrucomicrobiota; class Verrucomicrobiia; order Opitutales; family Opitutaceae; genus CAWCZH01. The sequence continues at coordinate 85,473 of CAWCZH010000005.1, read as the reverse complement.
TTCAGGGAATAGGCCGTAGGTGCCGAAGCCACTATTGTTGATCAATAAAATGCGTCCGGTTGGAACATCGCGACGGAGCCAGGACTCTACCTCAGAGATGACGGGGCCGATTCGTTCACGATCCGCGAGATCGCACGAAAAATGGCGCAGGTTAAGCTCCGGTAGGTTTATGTTCGGTGCACGGCGAGAGAGGTTGCAAACGCGCAACTCGGGCCGCATTTTTGCCGCCAGCTCGATGAACGATTTTCCCAAGCCGGAAGATCCGCCGGTTACGACGACGGACGAGAATTCCGCCAAGGCGGTGTGGGATGAGGACATGGGTCGACGATTTTTCCGGGCCGGCCGTCCTGGCTCCGGGTTCACCAAAAACATCCGCAGAAAACATGAACAGCCAAAACCATCGCGAAATCATCGTCTCCGGCATTCATCTCGAGCTGACCTCGTCGCTCAAAACATTTGTACGGGAAAAGTCAGAGCGTCTGTTTCGTCATGAAGACCGCATCGTTCGACTTCGGGTGGAATTGGAATGTGATCCGAAACAAGCTGTCAGCACGCGTTTTAAAGCAAAGGGACACATCGTCGTGAACGGCCCCGAGATGAACGCCTGCGTAGAATCAGACGAGTGCCACAAAGCCGTCGCCCTCCTCGTCGACAAACTCGACCGCATGCTCAGCCGCCGGCACCTGCTCCTGCGCTCGACCCGAAATCATGCCCGCGCCGCCGACGTCGGCGCCGATCTCGCCGTAGAATTACCGAACGCCCTTTAGCCCGCGGCGAAGCATCGTGTCTTGCCCGCCTCGGCCGAGGCGGGCTTTTTTGTGCCCGACCGAACGGCCCTTGACCGGGGTCATCCGCTCAGGGATTTTCGGCGCAATGTCCTATCAGCCCGCCGCCACCCGCTATGATCAACCCGCGCTATATAGAAATTGCGGACGCAGCGGCCTGAGGCTGCCGGCCATCTCACTCGGTCTGTGGCACAATTTCGGCGGCGTCGACGTATATGAAAACGGCCGCGCCATGGTGCGCCGCGCCTTCGACCTTGGCATCACCCACTTCGACCTGGCCAACAATTACGGGCCGCCCCCGGGCTCAGCCGAGGAGAATTTCGGAAAAATTCTCCGCGCAGATTTCGGCGCGCACCGCGATGAGCTCATCATCTCCTCGAAGGCGGGATATACGATGTGGCCGGGACCCTACGGCGACTGGGGCTCCCGGAAATATATGCTCACGTCACTCGATCAGAGCCTGCGCCGCCTCGGGCTCGAATACGTGGATATATTCTATTCGCACCGGCCGGATCCGAAAACACCGCTCGAGGAAACCATGGGCGCCCTCGCCCACGCCGTCCGCTCTGGCAAAGCGTTATATGTTGGCCTCTCCAACTATCCTCCAGAGCGCACCGCCGCTGCCGCCAAGATGCTGCGCGAACTCGGCACCCCGTGCCTCATTCACCAGCCGAAATATCATATGTTCGAACGCTGGATCGAACACGGCCTTACCAAGGTCCTCGCCGAAGAGGGCATCGGCTGCATCCCGTTCTGCCCACTCGCCCAGGGATTGCTCACGGATCGATATATAGCGGGCATCCCCGCCGACGCCCGAGCCGCCAAGGCCCACAGCTTCCTCAAGGCCGACCAGATCAAGCCCGAGGTCATCGACAAGGTGCGGAAACTCGACGCCATTGCGAAAAACCGCGGACAGAAACTCGCACAAATGGCCCTCGCCTGGGTGCTGCGCGACTCCGTCGTCACCAGCGCCCTCATCGGCGCCAGCAAGGTCAGCCAGATCGAGGACAACCTCGCCGCCCTCTCCAACACCGAGTTCTCCGCCGACGAACTCTCGGCCATTGACGCCATCCTCGCGCCCGCGTCGTAACGGGCAGTTTATAAGTATATAGCGCGAAGTATACTGGCTCGAGTATATAGTCAGGTCGCCCCGCGGCCCGGCCGACCGCGTCACTCGAAATGACGGCGCATGAGGCGCCGCAGCACCGGCCGCATCCGGCGCGCGAGCACCGGGTTCGCATAGCCGATCCACGCCACCGGCGAAACCGTGTCCAGCGGGGCCGCCAGCGCCCGCCCCTCCGGCTGCTCGATCACACCCCCCGCCTCCTCGAGCAAAAACGCCGTGCATATATCATACGGATGACACACTAGCGCCGAGCTCAGGCCCAACTTCATAAAGGCCGCCGGGCGCAGGTCCCCGATCATCCGGTCGCGACCCGACAGCAACTCATAAAGCTGGCCGCCCGTGCTGATATATTGATCGTCGAAAATCACCGGCGCGACTCCCGAGCTGCTATATAGTTCGGCCCAAAGGTCCTCCTCGAGTCGCGCCAGCAACGTTTTCCCCTCGGGGAAAAACCGCGCGAGCGACGCGAACCCATGCTGGAAATCCCGCGCTGTCGAGGGCCGCAGCACGAGCGGACGCGCCCGTCCGCTGCGCAGGTCCATGCGCTCCGCCACGAGTCCGCGGCGCCCCCGACCGCGAACGCCGCTCACCTGGTCGGAGACGGACTGCTTCGATACCGGCAACTCGGTCATCGCCGCGACCACAATGTCGCGGAGGTTCGTGCGCACGCCCCGCTGCGGCGCCACCGCAGCCAGAATCCAGGCACTCCGCTTATCATACATGAAGTTTCGCGTCCCATCGATCGGGTCGATAATACATTTGAATAGCGTGCGAGCCGGCGCCAGTCCGCGCGGGAACGTCACCGCCTCACCCTCCTCGATGCCCTCCATCACCAGCTGCACGGGCCACGCTTTCGGCCAGTGCGCCTCAAACCACGCCATGATGGCCGCCTCGCTGATCCGGTCGACTTGATATATCGTGTCTGCCGCCGTGACACCGGCGATCGCCGCGAATTTCCGCGCGTCGCGTTCCCGGGCTCGCACCACCGAGTCACGGATGCTCGCCTGCAGTGCACATAACAGTTCACGAATCGCGGCTAATTTTTGTAAGGAACGGCTCATTTGTATATATAAACGAGGGACAATGATATATTCGGCCACGGCCGAATAGCGTTGGCCAGCCAACGCCATGGCTCCTCGTGCCGCGAGCTTGTTTCGAGGCTAAACCCGGCCGGCTTTGCCGTAGGCCAGCCCGCCGCCGGGACAATTTCCGCGGGGTTTCGGGAACCTCTTCCGCCCAATCGCAACGATAGCGCGTATGAACTCCCTACGTTATCCTCCCCTTCGCGTCGCCGCGATCTGTCTCGCCGCGACCGTATCGGCGACGCTTTTCGCCCAGAACACCTCCTCCAGCTCGGGCTCCTCCGGCCAGTCCTCCTCGATGAGCGGCAGTAGCGACTCCAATATGAACAGCAGCGAGTCCAAGAAGGACACCGCTTTTATCAAACACGCGGCCGCTTCGGGAATGAAAGAAGTTGATATTTCCCGGGTCGCGCAAGATCGCGCCACCGATCCGCAGGTGAAAGACTTCGCCGCGATGATGGTATCCGACCACACCACGGCTAATACGGAGCTGATGTCGATCGCCGGCACGAAGGGCGTTGCCCTCGCCACTGACAAGGACAAGAGCGACACCAAATGGTCCAAGAAAAGCGCCAAGAGCTTCGACAAGGACTATATGAAGCAGATGGTTTCCGACCACGAAGAGGTGGTGAAACTATTCCAAAAAGAAGCGCAAAATGGCCAGGACCCGGATGTGCGCGCATTCGCCGAGAAGTACCTGCCCAAACTGCAGATGCACCTGCAGAAGGCGCAGGACCTCAACAACAGCCTGAAGAGCGCCTGATCGACTGATCAGACTTCCCCGGCGGCGCCATTTGGCGCCGCTTTTTTTGTGCCCGGGCTGGGGACCACCGGCGCTGCATAACATATATCTAGCTGCGCCTCAGTCATATATAATATGATATAGTGTCGTTCGACGAGGGACCGCCCGTGACGCATTGTACCCGGCCTGTGCTCAAAAAAAACGCCGCCCGGCGGGCGGCGTTGTATATCATATAAGTGCGCTCTGAGCGCCGGCTTACTACATCGGCGGGTTCGGGTTTCCGTTCGCCGAAACCACGCTGTCCTGCGACGCGCCTACAGGGTCCTTGCGATCCATCATACTTCCGCCGCCAGAGCCACGGACGTCGTCGGAACCGTTATGGCGTCCTCGCGTGTTCTCGAGGCGATCCCAAGCCGCGCGGGAAGCCGGACGCGCGGTTTCCCAATCGAGCGACGCGCCGGAAGTTTCATACCGGCTGCGGATGTCTGACTCTCTTTCGTCGAACGATTTGCCGGAGGTGCCCCACTCTGCGTAGCCTTCATATCCAGCGCGATACGCCGGTTGATAATCTTCATAGCGGCGGTCGGCCGCGTAACTCTGTTGGCCGTGGTGCTCGCGCCAGTACGCGTCCTCCGCCGTGGGATCGATCGCTTCCGCGACTCCTTTTCCCGCGAGTCCGCCGATCACGGCCCCCACTGCGGCGCCGGCGATTGTGCCGACCGGGCCAGCCACTGTTCCGACAGCCGCGCCTGCGGCTGCGCCGCCCGCCACGGCTCCCACCGCCGTTCCAACCGGATGCGATCCCGGCTCGCCCGTGATCGGGTCACGGTTCTCGCTCTTTTTCGTTTTCGAACGGCTCGAGGAGGAAGGTTTGCGGGTGCGACTCACCGTTTTATCATTCGTGCTCATAGTTATATGAATTGACCGAGGTTTTCTGTGCAGCCGGCGCTCCATCGCCGCTCACGGCTCGACAGCCGCGCCGGTTTCCGCATCGACCCGGCCCCCGCGCGATCGGTTCCGCCGTTGATCTGTGACGATTTCCAACATCCACCCTCCCACGCCGGGGAATGCCGCCCGAAAAAAATTCGAGAATTTTTTTTGTGAACCAACCGCCCGCCCGCACGTCCATCCTATAGCATATAGCGCCCAGGCCGATGGAGCCGGTGGCTGTATATACTCAGTTACCGCCCGCCCCGCTATATGGAAACGACCCGAGATTTGCCGCTGGACGAATTTGCGATCGAACTCACCCGCCGCGAATTCGTGCGGACCACGGCCGCGGCCGGCGCGGTCGTCGGGCTGGCGGGCTTTGTGCCGCCTGCTCTCGCCGAGGCACTTCAATCCACCGACACCAATGCTGCGCAACGTGTCCACGTGCGCCTTCAGGTGAACGGCCAGGAACGCATTCTGGAAATCGATCCCAAGGTCACACTCCTCGACGCACTGCGCGAACGACTCGCCCTGCCCGGCACGAAGAAAGGCTGCGATCACGGCCAGTGCGGCGCGTGCACGGTTCTCGTCGACGGGCGTCGCATCAACTCCTGCCTCGCCCTCGCGGTGTCCTACGACGGCTCGTCCGTCACCACCGTCGAGGGACTCGCCAAAGGCCAGGAACTGCATCCGATCCAGGCGGCTTTTCTCAAACACGACGCCTTCCAATGCGGCTATTGTACACCGGGCCAGCTTTGCTCGGCCGTCGGCCTGCTTCAGGAAGGCAACGCTCACTCCGACGCGGAAATCCGCGAGCAGATGAGCGGCAATATATGTCGGTGCGGCGCTTATACTAATATAGTCGCAGCCGTCAGCGAGGTCCGGAATCACCAGTCCGCCCGCTCGGAATAATCCTCCCGATGAATTCATTTTCCTACGTGCGCGCCGACAGCCCCGGTGCCGCCATCGCCGCGACCGCACGCGACCCAGACGCCGCGTTCCTCGCGGGCGGAACCAATCTCATCGACTATATGAAGGAGGGCAGCCTCCGTCCTCATACACTTGTCGACATCCGCCGGCTGCCACTCGCCGAAATTTCTGAACTCAATGGTGGACTCCGCCTCGGCGCCCTCGCCACCAACACTGCTGTCGCATACCACCCGCTCGTCCAGCGCCGCTATCCCGTACTCGCCGAGGCGCTCCTGTCGGGCGCGTCCCCGCAGCTGCGCAACGCGGCCACGGTCGGCGGCAATATACTACAGCGGACGCGCTGTTACTATTTCCGCGATGTCACCTTCCCGTGCAACAAACGCGCGCCCGGCTCGGGTTGCTCCGCGATCGATGGATATAATCGGATTCACGCCGTGCTCGGTTGCAGCCCGCAATGTATTGCGAGCCACCCGTCGGACATGTGCGTCGCCCTCGCCGCGCTCGACGCCGTCGTTCAGGTCGAGGGCCCGTCCGGAAGCCGCAGTATTCCATTCGTCGACTTTCACCGCGTGCCCGGGTCGACGCCGCAGATCGAATGCGTTCTCAATGGCGGAGAACTGATCACTGCAGTCGATCTCCCGTCGCTGCCGTTCGCGACGAATTCCCATTATATAAAAGTTCGCGAGCGCGCCTCGTATGAGTTCGCCTTGGTGTCCGTCGGCGCGGCGCTCGAGGTCGGGGGTGGCACAATCCGCCAGGCCCGTCTGGCTCTCGGCGGCGTCGGCACCAAACCGTGGCGGTCCCACGAAGCGGAGGCCGCGCTCATTGGCAAACCCGCGAACGTCGACAATTTCCGTCAGGCCGCGGAGACCGCCATGGCCGGCGCAGAGCCGCATGAATATAACGCCTATAAGATCGAGCTCGCCAAACGGACGATCGTCCTCGGCCTGACCGAGGTCGCACGCAAGTCGGGAGTCGCTATATGAACGCCGAACCGCTGAATCCCGTTATTGGCCAACCGATCGATCGCGTCGATGGACGCGCCAAGGTCATGGGCGCCGCTCGTTACGCGGCCGACTTCCCGGTCGAAAACGTCGCGCACGTTTTCCTCCTACTCAGCACGGTCGCAAGCGGCAGTATCCACAAAATGGATACGTCGGGCGCCCTCCGTGCACCGGGCGTGCTGGCCGTCATCACTTCGGCCAACGTTCCGCGTCTGCACGAGCCCAACAAAAATCCCGACGCTCGCCCCGGCGAGCAGAAGCTTCCGTTGCAATCGGAAGATATATCATACGACGGGCAGATCATCGGCATGATCGTGGCGGAGACGTTTGAACAGGCCCGCGATGCCGCAGAACTCGTCCAGCCTGTATATACGTCCGCGAAGCACGAGGTGACGATCGAGGAGGCGACTGATATATCGGACGCGAAAACCCAGTCGCCCACGCAGAAGATGCAGATGCATCGCGGGGACTCCCAGGCAGCGATGCAAACGGGCGGGCTTGTGGTGGTCGACCAGACGTACGAGACGCCCGTGCAACACCATAATCCGATGGAGCCGCACGCCACGATTGCCGAGTGGAAGGGCGAGAGGCTGACCATATATACTTCGACCCAGTCGGTGGTGGGTTGCCACGAATTGGTCGCCGATGTCCTCGGGCTGAAGGAGGACCAGGTGCAGGTTATTTCGCCGTTTGTCGGCGGCGGCTTTGGCAGCAAGGGCTTTATCTGGCCGCATCATTACCTCGCCGCCATCGCCGCGCGCGCGGTGAGCCGGCCCGCGAAACTCGTGCATACGCGGCAGCAAATGTTTACGTGCAACGGCCACCGCAGCCGTACCATTCAGAAGATCACGCTCGCGGCCACTCGCGACGGGAAACTCAGTGTGCTGCGTCACGCGAGCACCGCGCATACGTCTCGCGTTGGCGAGTTCGTCGAATCCTGCGGGCTGGCGTCGTCGATGCTATATGCCGCCCCGAATGCCGATATAACTCATCGGGTCGCGCGCATTAATGTTCCGACGCCGACGCCAACCCGTGCCCCTGGCGAGGCGCCGGGCACATACGCGATCGAAGCGGCGATGGACGAGCTGGCCTATGCGGTAAATCTGGACCCTCTGCAGCTGCGGCTCGTGAATTACGCCGAGCAGAATCCGCAGGAATATCTCCCGTGGTCGAGCAAGCACTTGCGCGAATGCTATACTAAGGGCGCCGAGGCCTTCGGCTGGAATAAACGCCAGCCGACCCCGCGGTCGATGCGGGATGGCCGCTATATGATCGGATATGGGATGGCCACTGCCACGTATCCCGCTAATCGGGGCGGCGCGACCGCGCGCGTGCAGATGGACGCCCAAGGTCATGTGATCGTCTCCACCGCGACCCAGGATATAGGAACGGGAACGTATACTATATTGACGCAAATCGCTGCCGAGGCGCTCGGTGTTCCCGTCGGCCAGGTGGAGGTGCGCATCGGCAATTCCGCGCTTCCCCGCGCGCCGGGCTCAGGAGGGTCGAGAACCGCTGCATCGGTGGGTCCGGCGGTGCGCGACGCCGCGGATCACGTGAGGCGCATTCTGATCGACCTCGCCGTGCGTGATCCGCAATCACCTCTGCATCAAGCCGACGGCGAGAAGCTCGTGTCCGATGGCGGCCGACTGTTTATGACCGGCGGCTCGGCCCATGATAGCTATATGGAGATCATGCGCCGCAATGGGCTGCCCAGCGTCGTGGCGCAGGACGCAGCGCTCACCATGGCCCAGGAGACCGGGAAAAGTGAGTCGCAAGGTGACAAGCCGGGCGGCAGTCAGACCTCGAGTCCCGGCACTCGCGTACTGCATCCGGATACAGGCGCCGATGCGACGAAGCACTCGTTCCATTCTTTCGGTGCGCAATTTGCCGAGGTTCAGGTTGATCCCGACACGCTGGAAATTCGGGTGCGCCGCATCGTGACCGCGTTAGACGTCGGGCGCGTGCTCAACGCTAAAACCGCCCGCAGCCAAGCGCTCGGCGGCGTCGTGTTTGGCATCGGTGCCGCGCTCATGGAATCCACGGAGTTCGATCACCCCCGCGGGCGAATCGTCACCCGTAACCTCGCGGATTATCATGTGCCGGTGAACGCGGACGTGCCTGATATCAACGTGATCCTACTCGACCACCCCGACCCCTATATCAACTCGATTGGTTGCCGCGGTATTGGCGAGATCGGGATCACCGGGATCACGGCGGCGATCGCGAACGCGGTATATCATGCGACCGGCAAACGCGTCCGAAACCTGCCGATCACGCCCGACAAGTTGATCTAGCGGTATATCCCGCTTGGGCGTTCGTGAGCGATTCGGGCGGGCGGGGCGTCGTTCGCGTCCTGGCTGGGACCCACGTGCACTATATACCCTATTTTGGTGGGTATATACGGGTATATACAACCGGCCGGGCACAGCTCGCCGGGAGGCGGTAGCCGCGGCTTGTGCCAGTGCGCAAAAGTTACTACATCGCGCTCGCCACCCGGGCCGGCCGCGGTGCGACGCGATGGACCCGGAAGGAGCTCTCCAAGCCTTCTCGCAGCCCGCGCACAAACGCGTTGCGCAAAAGGGTACCTACAGCGCTCCACACATCGACGTCGTTTTCCATGAAATTTCCGTCGAACGGGATCCGCGCGGCTATCTTGCCCTCGCGATTTTCCAGCAACGCCACCGCCCAACCCATCACCGTCTTCGCTGCCCGTTGCAGGAACCCGACTTTCGCCGTGGGCGGTGTGGTAAAATCGAGGTCGGCGAAAACCGGTTTGATATAGCCACGGTAGTATCCATGCGCGGCATCAATCTCCGCCGCGCACCCAAACGTCCCACCCGCTATATCAATTTTCGCCACGTCCTTCAGCAGCGCGTTCCACGCCGGCAGGCTGAGCTGCTCAAGCTTCATGGCACAGCGAAAACGCGGCTGGCTCGCCATCGGATTCGCGTGCACCAACACCCGCAACTTGCCATGGCCCGTCAACGTGCCGCTCACCGCGACCCGCGCCGAAAATTCATCCGAGAAAGGAGGCGCCTGATTCGTCAGCCCGGTCGCCTCCACCTCGATGTCGTCTAACGCAATCCGGACCGGCGGACGCTTCATCTCGTCTAGATATTCCGCGCTCGATTTCGTGATCCGGAATTCCCGGATCTCCATCGGAAACACCTGCCGCAACGCATCCTGCCAGCGCTGCGTTTTCTGCAACGCCTTCGCCGCGGCCTCCTTCTTGTCCGTCTTCTCGGCGGCCGGAGCCGGCGTCGGCGCCGCTTCCGGCGGCTTGGCCAGCATATGTACATGCGCCTCACTCACGCGGGCCGCGACGCTGAGCCGGCCGCGCCACAACTTCCTATATGAAATATCGATATCCGCCGAGCGGACGTCCGCCAACGGCAGCTTCGCAGACGAACCGCGCTCTCTAAAAACGAATCCCTTCATCACGCCCTTGCCGGCGAACGCCGAGAGCGTGATTCGCTCCACCCTTCCGGTATATCCAGGCAGGTCACGCAACCTCCGATTGATATACCAAGTCGCGATGGGACCGGCGCAGGCAATCAGGACCACCAGCGCGACGACAATGACAGCGATAATAATCAGGGCGATGGTCATGGCACTAGCATCGTCAAGTGCCAAAGTGGCCAGTTCCCGCCCCCTCCCTGGATCGCGTTTGATATAGGCAAAATATAGCCGGAGACGCCCCGAAGGAGCGGCCCGGGACCACCCCGGTCCTCGTGCGCCGGCGCCCGCTCCTAATGTACAAGCTCCCGCTTCACCAAGACCGCCGTTTTCTTGGGGTGAATCCGTCGTCCGCCCTGCGTCACCGTCGCCCGGGTGAACTCAACACCGAAGAACAGGATCGCACACGAATAATATATCCACACGAGCAGGGCAACGAGCGAACCAGCCGCGCCGTACGCGGACGCCACTGTCGAGTGCCCAAGATATAAAGCGATCAGCACCCGGCCTATATCAAACAGGATCGAGGTCACCAGCGCACCACGCCAGACATCCCTCCATTTCAGCTCCACGTCCGGCAGGATCTTGAAAATCATGGCAAAGAGCAGCGTCGTCACCACCAGCGCGCCGATGAAATCCGCCGTCTGCAGCAGGACGCCCGTTGCCTCGTTTCCCAAGAACTTGACGAGCGCCGTCAGCGTTGTGGTGAGCACGAGCGACACCAGCAGCAGGAATCCGACCGTCAGCACCATCGCAAACGAGATGAGCCGCTGGACCAGCATTACGACCAGTCCGCTGCGCCGGGGCGCCGACGTCACGCTCCAGAGGGTGTTCAACGAGTCCTGCAGCTGCCCGAATACCGTGGTCGCCCCGATGATCATGATCACCACGCCGACGGTGGTCGCGAGCCAGCCATTGCTCTGAAGCTGGCTCGCCGCCACGGAATCTTGAATGGCTTGCGCACCCTGTTTCCCGACGAGCTGTGTGATCTGCGCTGTAAACTGATGCTGCGCGGCTTCCTTGCCGAAGAAGAGTCCTGCCACGGCGAGGGCGATGATCGAGATCGGGGCGAGCGAAAACAGGGTGCAGAAGCTGACGGCCGCCGAATGTTGGAACGCGTTATCCTCCACCCACGCCTTGCCCGCACGCACAAAAATATCCCACCAGCGCTTCATGGTTATATATTATATATTTGCACAGATGTCTGCGCTGGCCCGGCGCACCGCCGGATGACAGCAAAACACCCGAGCGAGCCCAGCCCCCGCGAACCCTCGAATGGTATCCCGAACCCCGGTAAGGTTCCGCCCGAACGGGCGCGATCCGATATAGGATGTTCAATATCCCGCGCGACCAGTCACCGGTCTCGCCCCGGGGTTCGATAAAACGCCCCAAGTCGCTGATATATCAAACGTTTTCCAGGTTTACCTCACCGCGGCCAGCTGCCGGGGCGCCCGGGCATCGCCCGCTCACGTGCCCAGCTATATATTTCTGGATCAAAACTGGTGCGGGCGCGGGGAATCGAACCCCGATTTCAAGCTTGGGAAGCTCACGTGATAGCCGTTATACTACGCCCGCAACAAAGAACCGCCCGCAACAAAAAGCCTCCGGCGCCCGCCCGCAATCACGAATAATTTCGCCGGCCGTCCAACGCACTCTTCAGCGTCACCGAATCCGCATATAATACGCCACCGCCACTCGGCAGGCCAAAGCCGATGCGCGTCACCCGCACCTCGGAACTCGCTGATTTTGGCAGGTGCTCGGTCAGATAATGGCAGGTCGCCTCACCCTCGACGTCGTTCGAAAGCGCCAGGATTAATTCCCTCACCTCGCCACCGGACACCCGCGCGTCGAGCGACGCAAAGTTCAGGTCCGCCGGCCCGATGCCGTGAATCGGGGAGAGCTTCCCGTGCAAAACGTGATACGTACCGCGATACGCCCCACTTCGCTCCAGCGCCACGAGGTCGGGAACGTGTTCCACCACGCAGACGACCCCGCGATCGCGCCGCTCATCCGCACAGATTTCGCAGAGCTCACCCTCGGCGAGATTGCCGCAGCGCGTGCAACGCCGCACCACCGCAGCCGCTTCGTGTAAAGCTTCGATCAACGCCGGCAGCTGCGCCGGCTTCTCCACCAATAAATGCAGCGCGATCCGCTCCGCCGAGCGATAGCCCAAGCCGGGCAGTTGCTTCAGATGCTTCTGCAGTTTCTCAAAGGCCGGCGTCATCGACGCGAACCTCTAGAAACCGCCGGGCATCTTGAACCCCGACGTCACCTTTTCCATCTCGGCATCATTGAACGCCTTCGCCTGCTTCGCCGCATCCTGGACCGCCGCGAGCAAAGTGTCCGACACGAGCTTCGCGTCCTCCTTCAAGAATTCCGGATCGAGCGTCAGCGCGAGAAATTTGCCCGCGCCATTGACCTTGATCTTCACGGCCCCACCACCGCTCGTGACTTCGATCTCCTTGGCCTCGAGCTGCGCCTGGAGCGCCTCGATGCCACGCTGCATTTTCTGGGCTTGTTTGAGAAGGGTACCGACGCCGGCCATAGAAGGGAGGGATTGAGGGTTGAGTTGAAGGGAAAGTTGAGCGCGCCGTGACCGCGCAACGCGATCATTATTTTTCGGCGGAATATCCTTCGCGAAACGACGGGTACCGCGGCGACCAGCCGAGCACACGCTTTAATTTCATATTGCTGATAATCCGGTCCGGCACCACCGCGCTGCGCCCGGGCGCCGCCGTCCCCGTGAACACCGGCATCGGCAGGTTCTCCCGCTGCGCCAGCCAGCTCACGACGTCCCGCTTCAAAGCCGGCGCATCATCGACTACGTTGAAAATCTCGTTCGCTATATACTCAGGCGCGTCGATCCCCGCGAGCACCGCGCCCACCACATCATCGCGGTGCACGAGGTTCAGATGATGATCACCCCGCCCCGCGACGCTGCCCCGCGTCACCTGCGTCGCCAGGTGCTCGCGCTCCGGCCCATATATACCGGCGAGCCGCAATATAAACCACCGCGAAAAATCCCCCGCCTCGCCCGCCCCCGGCAACATCGGCTCCGCGGCCCCCGGGTCCGCGCGCCCCGTGGCGCTGTCCCGCAGCAACTCCTCCGTCGCCACGAGGACACCCGCGCGCTCGTTGGCGGGCGTCACGGGGAACGTCTCGTCGACGACCGCCCCGTCGCCCTGTGCATATACTGACGTGCTGCTCGTATATATCACTGTATCCACTCCACGGATACGCCGCACCCACGCCAGCAGGGACTCCATCCCGTCAAAATAACTGTGCCGGTAAGCCGCCGCGTCGTTCCCGCCCGAACCAACACAGTCGAGTACCGCGGTAACCGGCCCGCTGATTTTTGCATGCCAGCCGTTTTCGGCCAAGTCGGCCACGACGGTCTGCGCACCCGCATCCGCCAGCGCCGCGGCCCCGAGCAGGTTGCGCGTGAGCGCGGTCACTTTCCAACTACGACCCAGCGCCGCCAACGCGACGGCCGTGCCTATATAGCCACAACCGAGGATCACCAAATGTTTCCCTGTGGTTTTTGAATCGGCGGGCGCGGCCATGCGTGCTCCACTGACAACCATGCCCACCATTCTGGCAATCCTTGCCGCCGGATTCGAGGAGATCGAGGCCATCACCCCCATCGACCTGCTGCGACGCGCCGGTGCCGAGGTCACGATCGCCGCCGTCGGCCCGGTAATCGGCGTGCGAGGCCGCAGCGGGGTCGTCCTGCAGGCGGACATCCTCCTCGGCGCGATCGACCCCGCAACGGCCGCGTATGATTGCGTCTTTCTGCCCGGCGGCCCCGGCACTCATGGTCTGCGCGCCGATCCGCGGGTACTCGCCCTCGTGCTACGGCAGGCCGCGAGTCCCCGCTGGCTCGCAGCGATCTGCGCGGCACCGCTCGTGCTTCACGACGCCGGCGTGCTCGCCGGGAAGAAATATACAGCGCATTTTTCCACCGCCGGCGAGTTGCACGAGATCCTGGCGGATCAACGGGTCGTGCTCGACGGGCATCTTGTGACGTCCCGGGGTGCCGGCACCGCTTTGGACTTCGGATTGCGCCTGGTCGAGGTATTATTCTCGGCCGCGAAAGCGCGCGAAATTGCTCAAGCAATTGCTGCCTGAGACCGTTTATAACCAACAGGATTGCCAAGGGTTCGCGCATGCGTTCGGCTCAACGCCGCGGCGCCTGCGGCGGACCTCCCTTCCCCGCTCACGCGCGGCTCCCGTGCCGAGGTCCTCGCTGCCCCCCACATGGCATCGCGCTTCCCCGCCGGCCTCGCGGCGCGTGCCCCTGCTTTTGTTCGTCGATATATCTTCCGCCCACCGGGACGGCCTTGGTTGCTCCCCCGGGAAGCGACGGGGCAAAGCTCGGGCCAATCCCAGCAGTCAACCGCTCCCGATGAGGGGCGTGCTGGATATATACTCTATATCATGTGCGGCATTGCCGGAGTAATCGATCCGGCGCGTGCGCCGCAGGACGCCCACGATCGCGTGGGCCGAATGTGCGACGCGATGTGGCATCGCGGACCGGACGATGGCGGCCAAGTGGATTATCCCGGCGCTGCGCTCGGGATGCGACGGCTCGCAATCTTCGATCCCGCGCACGGGCACCAGCCGATGCAGACGCCCGACCGCCGGCTCACAGTCGTCTTCAACGGAGCAATATATAACTTCCGCGAACTTCGCGCCGAGCTGCGGGAGCACGGATATACATTCCACACGGAATGCGACACGGAGGTGCTGCTCGCCGCGTTTCATCATTGGGACCTGGCCTGCGTCGCGCGGCTGCGCGGGATGTTTGCCTTCGCGGTCTGGGACGCGTCCAGCCGACGCCTGCATCTGGCGCGGGACCCATTCGGGATCAAACCGCTATATTATATACAGGAAGGACCGACGCTGGCCTTCGCGTCGGAGGTCCGCGCGCTGCATGCCGCTGGACTGACGAGCGGCGAGATCGATTCCGTCGCGGCGCACGAGTTCCTCGCGTGGTCGGCCGTGCCGGCGCCGCGCACGGTTTTCCGCGGCGTGCACGCGCTGCTCCCCGGGCAAAGCGCGACGTTTTCCAAGGGCACGCTGACGCTTCAAGACACCTGGAATTTTCCGCGTGCGACGGTGGCCGTGCCGCGTGGCAGCTCCGAGGGTGAATTCATATACGAGCTCCGGTCACGGCTCGAGGAGACCACGCGGGCCCACCTGATCGCCGACGTCCCCGTGGGGGCGTTCCTCTCGGGCGGACTCGACTCGGCGGCGGTCGTGGCGCTGATGACGCGACTAGCCCCGGGGCGGCTGCGCACGTTCTCGGTCGGCTTCGAGGAGCCGGCGTATTCAGAATCTGGATACGCAGCCGAGACGGCGCGGCACCTCGGGACGGAGCATCACGAGTTCATCCTCACGGGAGCGCAAGTCGCGTCCGACCTGCCAGCGTTGCTCGACGCCTTCGACCAGCCGAGCGGCGACGGCATTAATACATATTATGCGAGCCAAGCCGCGCGCGCCGGCGGCGTCACGGTCGCGCTCTCGGGTGTTGGCGGTGACGAGCTTTTTGGCGGGTATCCCTCGTTCCGCCACGTTCCACGTTATGTGAAGCTCCTGCGGGCTTGGGGGGTGCTGCCGTCAGCGGCGCGAAGATATATCATCGGTCGCCTGCGCCGCGGAGACACCCGGTCTCAAAAATTAGCTGACCTGCTGGAGCACGCGCGGGACTTATCCGATGTCTCCGCGCTGCACCGCCGGCTATTCTCGACGGAGGCGTGTCGAGAAATCCTCGCCGCGGGCGCCGAAGTATATAGTGGAACGCGTTCACCCTTTCACCCCCGGCGCGACGCGCTCGCCGCTGAAGTCGCCGGCGCGGCGCCCGCGTCCCAGATCAGCGCGTGGGAACTGCGCACCTATATGACGGACGTCCTGCTGCGCGATTCCGATGTCATGAGCATGCGGCATTCGCTCGAGTTGCGTGTGCCATTCGTCGATCGCCCGCTCATCGAATGGCTCTGGGGCCAGCCGGCCGCGTTTCGTCGGAACCATGCGCCGAAGCAGGCGCTGTTCGACGCACTCCGTGACCTGCTGCCGCCGGGTCTTCAGCGGCGGCCGAAACGCGGCTTCACACTGCCATTCGCGCAATGGATGCGGCGCGAACTTCGGCCGTTTCTCGAGGAGACGTTTTCAACCGCCAGCGTTTCGCGGACGGCGCTGTTTGCCCCCGCCGCCGTTCAGGCCCGGTGGAACGGCTTTCTTCACGGAGCCGATTCGCGCGAGTGGTCGCGCGTCTGGAGCCTCGCGATGCTCATCGCGTTCTCGAATAGAAAAGTCCCTTCACGTCGCGAAGGCACCAACCGGATTTCAGTGGCGACCACCGGCTCACTGGTATGAAGGCGGCTCCCGATAATATATCTTCAGCGCGGGCAACCGTGACTTCCCCTGTATATAACTCGATCGTGCTCGCGCCGGAGGTTTTTTCCAGCGACGGCGGCATCCCCCGCGTGCTCCAGAATTATATACACGCGCTCGTGCGGCTCTCGCCGGCGGACGCGCCCGTTCGACTCGTGGCACTAAATGACGCCCCCATGCCCGCGGACCGCCTGCAGTTCGAACCCGACCGTCCGCCGGTCCGGCTGCGGGCGTGCGCGCGACGCAAATCCGAGTTCGTGCGCCGGGCACTGCAGGAGAGCCGCGAAGACGACCTCCTGCTGTGCGGGCACGTGGCGCAACTTCCGGTCGCGTGGCTCGCGCAACGTTCGCGGCCGGGACTTCGATATTTCCTGGTGGCGCACGGGATCGAGGTGTGGCGTCCGTTTTCGCTGCTCGAGCGCCTCGCCCTCCGCGGCGCGGAAAAAATTTTTTGCGTGAGCGAGTTCACCCGGCAGCGACTTCTCACCTTCTGTCCTGCCGTGGCCGACCACGCGATCGTCCTGCCGAATTCCCTCGCGCCGCACACGAGCGTTCGCCCGGGCACGCCGCGCGGCGCGGGCCCCCAAACTATATTGACGGTATCCCGGCTCACTTTGGCTGATCGCTACAAAGGCATCGACACACTGATCAGCGCCATGCCCACGGTCCTCGCGAAAATTCCCAATATACAATTGCGCGTGGTCGGCAGCGGCGACGATCTTGATCGCTTGCGCGGAATTTCAGCCGGACTCAACCTCTCGACCCAGGTGCATTTCACTGGACGCCTCGATAATAGAGCGTTGGACGCAGAGTTTGCCTCGTGCCGTCTCTTCGCGCTGCCGAGTTCCGAGGAGGGCTTTGGTCTCGTCTATCTCGAGGCGATGGCCCGCGGCCGGCCGTGCGTTGGGCTGCAGGCCGGCGGCGTTCCGGAGGTGGTCTCCCTGGAAACCGGAATCCTGGCCGCCTCCGATAATATACAGACAGTCGCGCAGGCCATTATCGCCGCGCTCGAACGCGAATGGGACGAAGAACAAATCCTGGCGCACGCGCGCGAGTTTTCTTTCGACCGTTTCTGCAGCCGGTTCGCGGCTGCCCTCAATATATGATCGGGGAAAACGTCGCGACCAACGAGGAGTCGATCGAGCTGGTGCTCGAGGCCGGCCGCGCCAACGCGCATTATTGGCGGGACCTCTGGCGCTACCGCGAACTCTTCTACTTTCTGGCCTGGCGCGATCTGCTCATTCGCTATAAACAAACCCTGATCGGCGTCGCATGGGCCGTTGTGCAGCCCGCGCTGACCACCGCGGTGTTCTGTGTTTTCGGCGCGCTGATTCACCTCCCGACCTCCGGGCTGCCGCGTCCCGTGTTGATATTTGCCGCCCAGCTGCCCTGGCAGTTTTTCTCTGCGTCCCTCTCCGGCGCGAGCAGCAGCCTCGTCAGCAACGCCCACCTCATCTCGAAAGTATATTTCCCGCGTCTGCTCGTGCCGCTGAGCGCCATCGCCGTGAGCCTGGTCGACTTCTTCGTCGCCGCGTCGCTGCTCGTTGTCCTGCTGCTGTTCTATCAACTCGCCCCGGACTGGCGCATTTTCTTTCTGCCCGCGTTTATCCTGCTCGCCTTCGGAGCGGCTCTGGGAGCCGGTTTGTGGCTCACCGCCCTCAATGTGAAGTATCGGGACTTCCGCTTCGTGCTCCCGTTCGTGATCCAATTCGGGCTCTATGTTTCGCCCGTGGCGTTCTCCAGCGACGTCGTGCCGGCCCGGTGGCGGCTGCTCTACTCGCTTAACCCCATGGTCGGCGTGATCGACGGCTTCCGCTGGTCGCTGCTCGCGGGCCGCGTGCCGGTCGACTGGACCGCCCTCGCCTGCTCCGCCGTATTCACCTTCATCCTGCTCGCCGGCGGCATTTCCTATTTCCGCGCGACCGAGCGCTCTTTCGCCGATGTTATATAACCTTGCCAGGTGTCGCACGCAATCGGTGCGTATCCAAGCCGTGGATACGCCGACGCACCGGCGTTTTTCGCATGGCCGATAAACCTGCGATCGAGGTCACCGGTCTCGGCAAACGCTATACACTCCGCCACGACGGGGGGCCGCGCTACCTGCGCGACCGGCTCGCCCAGCTCGTGCGCGCTCCCGCCCGCCTGCTGCGGGGCAGCGCGCCGACGCCTGACCGCGAGGAGTTCTGGGCGCTGCGCGACGTCAACTTCTCGGTGCGCCCCGGCGAAGTGCTCGGCATCCTCGGCCGCAATGGTGCTGGAAAATCCACGCTGCTCAAGGTGCTCTCGCGGATCACGGAGCCCACCCTCGGACGCGTCACCGTGCGCGGACGCGTCGCGTCGCTGCTCGAGGTCGGAACCGGGTTTCACCCGGAACTCACGGGACGCGAGAATATATTTCTCAACGGCGCGATCCTCGGCATGACGCGCGTGGAAATTCGCGGCAAGCTGGACGCCATTGTCGCGTTCTCCGAGGTCGAGCGGTTTCTCGACACGCCGGTGAAACATTATTCCAGCGGCATGTATGTTCGCCTCGCATTCGCCGTCGCCGCGCACCTCGAACCCGATATATTAATCGTCGACGAGGTCCTCGCAGTCGGCGATCTTGCGTTCCAAAAAAAATGCCTCGGACGCCTCGACGCCGTTTCGCAGTCCGGCCGCACCGTCCTGTTCGTCAGCCATAACCTCGAAGCGCTGCGCTCGATCTGCCAGTCGGGGCTGCTACTCGAAGAGGGACGCATCAAGGCTAGCGGCCCAATCCAGGAAGTCGTCGGGCAATATCAACGCACTCACTCCGAACTCGAGGCCATTTTCGCGCCGGTCGAAACGCGCCCCTCCATCACGAAGGTCGCGGTCGACGCGCACCAGCTGCATCGCGGCGAACTGCACGTCGAGGTACACTATAATTCTCCCTTCCCGCTCAACCCGGCCCTGGCCGGAATCGTTCTGGCGAATGCGGATGGCCGCCCACTCTTCGGCTCGAACATGCGGATGCACCCCGTCGACGACGCCCCGGCCGCGCGCAGTGGCGTCTGCACCCTCGTGGTTCCCAACCTCCCGTTGCACTCCGCCAGCTATATGCTTTCGGCAACGCTCGGCGACGCCTCCCAGCAATATGATTCGAAGGTCGAGGCGGTCTCGTTCCCCTACGTCTCACCGCGGCATTACCCGAACCGCCCGCCGCTCCATCAAATCGGCCCGCTCGATCCCGCGTGCCGATGGACGTCTGCCGCCGTCGCTTGAGCCTGTATCGATATAGTATCCGTATATACTGCGCGAGCGCGTATCCGTTTGACGGATACACAACGAGGTCCGGGAAGGACGTGGCTCGTTGAGCGTGCTCGTGTTCCACACCATGGTGGCGCCCCACGTGCAGGAGGCGGCACGCGCGGTGCACGAGGCGGGACAGCTCGATCGCTTCGTCACGGGCGTCCGGGCCGATCCGACGAGTTGGTCGCAGCGCCTGATGCACATCGGCGGCCGGGCCGCCGGTTTGAATCTTCGACGGGAGTTCGCGCGCCGCAGCGTGACCGGCGTGCCTTTGGAAAAAGTGGAATCACATCCCGCGCGCGAGTTGCTCCGCCTCGCTGTCGCTCGGGTCGCGCGCGACGAGCGCGCCAACGATTTCATGTGGGAGAGAACGGAATATAGTTTCGACCGGCTTGTCGCCCGCCGCGTCACCGCACGGCACACCGGCGTATATGGTTTCGAGACGAGTTCGCTGCGGACGTTCGAACGGGCGAGCGAACTCGGCGTCCGCATCGCGTATGAAGTGCCGGCGCCGGACTCGGCCGCCGTGAAGCAAATTCTCGAGCGTGAAATGCAGCGGCATCCCGAGCTCCGCACGCGGTACGAGGAATATACTCGGCCCCGCGAGGCCGCCCGGCTCGCCCGTCGCCGCGCCGAGTGGCAACTCGCGGATGTCGTCATCGCCGCGTCCAAATTCACTCGCGACAGTTATAGTAAGGTGGAGGGCGGCGTCGGCAAGGTCCGCGTCATCCCGCTCGGAGCACCCGCGCCGGTCGCGCCAGAGCGGGCGGTCTCCGGTGGATCCGCGGCTCGCGGGGCGCTGCGGCTGCTCTGGGCGGGATCGTTCGGATTTCGCAAGGGTGCGCACTATATACTTCAGGCCTGGCGCGACGGGGCCCTCGGCCGGCACGCGCGGCTCGATATATACGGGGCGATGCTCCTGCCGGAATCGCTCGGGTCGCATTTACCGGACGGCATTCACTTTCACGGACCAGTCCCGCGCAGCGAACTCTGGGCGCATTATGAGGAGAGTGATGCGCTGCTTTTTCCGACTCTGTGCGACGGCTTTGGAATGGTCGCCAGCGAGGCTTGGTCGCGCGGCCTGCCGGTCATCACGACCCGCCAGGCAGGAGCCGCGGATTTTCTCCGTCCGGAGGAAAACGGCCTCCTCATCGAGGCCGGAAACAGCGCCGAAATTATCGCGGCAATCCAGTGGTGTCTCGAGCACCGCTCGGAATTGCACGCCATGCGCCCGGCCGCCCGCGCCACGGCCGAGCGCTGGCAATGGAGCGACTATAGACTCGCGCTCGCTGCCGCACTGCGGGAGGCGGGCCTGTTCGGCACCTGATATGGCGACGCGACCGCTCATCTGCCTCATCACTCCCGGACACCTCGCGTCCGCTCCGCGGGTTTTGAAGGAGGCCGATGCGCTGGTCGGTGACGGATATGATGTGCACGTGATTTCCGGCGGTCACTTTGCGCCGTTGGATTCCGCCGACACGCAAATCCGCGCTGGCGCTCCGTGGCGTTCAACGCGGGTCGAGCTGAATCAATCGCGCGGACGGCTGGCGCGAAAAGTTTTTCGAACCGCCGCGCGTCTGCTCCTCACCGAGAATCCCTCGGGCGGAGTGGCGATCGCCACGCGCGCGCTCTCGGGCGGCGTGCGCGAATTGAGCGCAGCCGCGGTCGCGAGCGGCGCCGATTTTTTTCTCGGGCACGGCTTGCCCGGACTCGCAGCCGCAGCAGCAGCGGCGCAGGCGACCGAAACCGCATACGGCTTCGACGCCGAGGATTTTCACGCCGAGGAAACCCCGCACGCTATATACAACCCGGCGGAACGCACAATCATTCGCACGCTCGAGCAAAAGCTCCTGCCCGGCTGCCGGCATTTGACCGCCGCCTCACCGCTGATCGCAGCCGCCTATCAGGATCGCTACGGGGTCCACCCCACGAGCGTGCGCAACGTCTTCCCGCTCGCGCTCGCGCCCGCGTTGCCGGTACCGGTGAGCGTGATCGACGCACAGCATCCGGCGAAACTCTATTGGTTTTCGCAGACGATCGGTGCTGGCCGCGGACTCGAGACCATGCTGCAGGTGATTTCCTATATGAAGACGCCGGCAGAGTTGCATCTGCGCGGTTTTTCGTCGGACGAATACCGGCAGTCGCTGCGCCAACGTGCGACGCGACTCGGCGTCGAGTCCGCGCTTCACTGGTTGGAGCCCGCGGTGCCGGGGGATATGGTTCGGCTCGCCGCCGGTTTCCACCTAGGGTTGTCGCTCGAGGAAGCCACGCCCCGAAACCGCGATCTCTGCCTCACCAATAAAGTATTCACGTATATACTTGCCGGGATTCCGCAGCTCCTGAGCCCGACCCAGGCGCAGCGGGAGCTCGCCCCCGCGCTCCGGGATGCCGCGCTGCTCGCGCCCACCTCCGATGCGGAAGGAACGGCTCGCATGCTCGATATATTCTTCGCGGACCCGGGCCGAGTCGACCGCGCCCGCGCGGCGAGCTGGTCGCTCGGACATAAAGTATATAATTGGGACACGGAAAAATCCGCCTTCCTGGACTCGCTGCGACGCGTCGGCGTGGCGGCGCGGCCGCGTTGAATCCCATGCGGACGACGTATTCACCAAATGGATACAATGCGCAGCCGAGCGTCACTAGGGTGCGCGGCAGCGATGGGGCCCCTCTCCTCTCAACCCGATGAGCCTGCGCGTGCTTGTCCTGTGCGACCCGGTGCTGCCCGTGCCTCCGCCGGGTTACGGGGGCATCGAGCGGATCGCCGCCGACCTCATCGCGCACTTTCGCGCCGCCGGTCACTCGGTCGCCCTGATTGCCCATCCGGATTCCAACTGTGCAGTCGAAAAGCTATATACTTGGCCGGGATCGGCCGTGCGCGGACGCCGGGACACCTGGCACAATCTGCACGCGGTGCGTCGCGCCGTGCGGGATTTTCGGCCCGACGTTGTGCAGAGCTTCGCCCGTCTGGCCTACCTCGCCGGCATCCTGCGCTGGCCTGTGGCCAAGGTGATGTCGTACCAGCGTCACACCGGTGGCCGCGCGCTCGGAATCTGCGCCGCCGCGGCCGGCCGAACGCTGCGGTTCACCGGCTGCAGCGAATTTATATCTAGCCAGGGCCGGGGAGGCGGCGGCGTCTGGCGCACAATCTATAACTTCACCGATCTCGACCGGTCGTCGTTTCAACCGGCGGTCGCACCGGATGCCCCGCTCGTTTTCCTGAGCCGGGTGGAATCGATCAAAGGAGCCGACCGCGCCGTCGCGATCGCGAGGGCGAGCGACCGGCAACTGATCATCGCGGGCAATCACGCAAGCGAGGGCGCGGAGGCACGATATTGGGAAACGGAGATCGCGCCGCACCTCGGCCGCAATCGCATCGAGTATATAGGCGAGGTGAACGACGCGCAAAAACGCGAGCTGCTCGGAAAGGCGGCGGCGCTGATCGTGCCGATTCGCTGGGACGAGCCCTTTGGCATCGTCTTCGCGGAGGCCCTCGCCAGCGGCACGCCGGTGATCACCTGTGCTCGCGGCGCTCTGCCGGAAATTATCGAAGCCGGCCGCACGGGTTTCTTTATCGAGACAACCGAGGACGGCGTGGCGGCCGTGCGACGTCTCCACGAGATCGATCGGCGGGAGTGCCGGGCCGCGGCCGAACGGCGCTTCAGCGCCCCCGTCTGTGCTGCCCAATACCTCGAGCTATATCAAGAGATGACGCCCACCACCGGATGAACCATTTCCTGCGGGAGATATTGCGTCGGTCCGCTGCCAGAGTGTTCGCCTCGGCGCTGCACTTGCACAGCTGGAAGTATATACCGGTCCAAGGCCCGATCCTGGTCATCGCACCGCATCCTGATGACGAAGTCCTCGGATGTGCGGGCGCGATCTGCACGCAGCTGGAGGCCGGCTATCCCGTATCTATCCTATATATGAGCGATGGCGGCGCCTCGCACCTGGGCCATCCCACTCTTAGCCGCGCGCAACTGGAAGCCTGCCGGCGCGACGAAGCCGTGGCGTCGCTCGCGGCCCTCGGCCTCACCGCCACCGCGGAGAATGTATATTTCCTGCATTTGCCCGACGGCGAGCTCGACCGCCTCAGCGAAAGCGCCGCGAGCGCGGCGGAGGCTGCCATCGCAGAGAAGATAATGCGCCTGCGGCCGCTCGCAGTGTTCAGCCCGTATATAAATGACGGTAGCACCGAACACGCCGCGGCGAGCGCGCTCGTCCGCCGCGCCCTTGCGGCTACGGGCGGCGGTTTGCTCTATGAATATCCGGTCTGGGCCTGGTGGCGGGCCTCGCGCCTGACAGAACGTCTCCATCGGTCCGCGCAAAATCTCCGCCTCCCGATGGCTCCGTTTGCGGAGCGCCGAGCCCGCGCCCTCGCCTGCCATCGCTCGCAAACCCGCCCGACCGCTCCGTGGACGGCACCCGTTCTGCCCGCTGCGCTGACCGCAGTCTGCCTGCGGCGGAATGAATATTATTTCTGCCGACCCGTCCCTGGCGCGACCGAAGTCAAAAGCCCGATGCCAGCGTCGCTGGCCGCTGCGCCATGACAGCGCTCGGAGACGAGCTTCCCCAGAGATCTTCCGATGACGCCACCGTTGTATCCGGTTTTTCGATACACGCCGCCGCGGCGCGTCCGCGGAAAAAGGTCCTGATCATCAGTCCGTATTTCCCGCCGATGAACGCGCCCGATCTGCAGCGCGTGCGCCTCAGCCTGCCGTACTACCGCGCGAACGGCTGGGAGCCCGTGGTGCTCGCGGTGCGGCCGGACGCCGCTGAAGGGATGATGGAGCCGGACCTGCTCACGACGCTGCCGCCGGAAGTTCGCGTCATCCGCGTGGCGCCACTGCCGCGGGCGTTGAGCCGGGCGCTGGGCGTCGGCAACATTGGTCTGCGCAGCTGGGCATCCCTGCTCTGGCACGGCGCGCAACTGCTCGCGAGCGAACGCTTCGACCTGGTGTTCTTTTCCACCACGCAGTTTATTATATTTACCCTGGGGCCGCTCTGGAAGCGGGCCAGCGGAGTGCCCTATATACTCGACTTCCAGGATCCGTGGCGGACCGATTACTATGAGCGCCCGGGATCGCGTCCGCCGCCCGGCGGCTGGAAATATCAATTCGCCCGCCTGCAAGCCTGGGCACTCGAAGGCTTCGCGGTCAAGCAGGCGAGCGCTCTGATGAGCGTATCGCCTTCCTATTTGCAGCAACTGCGCGCGCGCTATCCCTCGGTCCGGGCGCTGCCCTCCGCGGTAATTCGCTTTGGCGCAAGCGCGGCGGACCTCGCCTATGCCGCGGCGGCGCCCGAGGACGGCCCGCATTTTGACCGCTCGGAGGGACAGATCCATTTGCTATATACCGGCGCCTCCGGACCGGTGATGCCGGATTCGCTCACGGTGCTTTTCGACAGCGTCCGTATATATCGAGAAAAGCACCCGACGCGCGCGCGCCGGCTGCGGTTTCATTTCGTCGGAACGAGCTACGCCCCGCGCGCACTCGCCCGCAGCTCGGTAATGCCCGTTGCCGCGAGCTGCGGGGTGGCGGATCAAGTTGAGGAGATTCCTCATCGGATCGGACACCTCGCCGCGCTGCGCTGGCAGCAACGCGCCGATATATTGCTCCTGCCCGGCTCGAGCGACCTCGCCTATTCGCCGTCGAAGATATATCCTTATTTCCTCAGTGATCGTCCCATTCTCGGTCTCGTCCTCCGCGACAGCGTGATGGAGCATTTGCTCGACGAGCTTTCATGTGCGCACCTCGTGCGGTATCGTCGCGACGACCCGAAGACTGAGGCGCACGCGGCTCTCGAGGCGTTTTTCGAGCTGGCGCTGCAGGGTTTTCCGGCGGGCTCGCTGCCGGCCCGCAACCGAGTATATTTCGACCAATATTATCTCGCGGAGAAATTAACCGTGCAACAGGCGGCGCTTTTTGACCGCGCGATCGCCGCGCGTCCCAACGCCCAATGAACGCCTCCGAACAGCACGTAGCGACGGCCGCCTCGATTGAGGATCGGCGTCGCAGCTCGCTGCTTTTTCGAGCGGGCGCGTGGGCGTTGGCGGCCGGCGTTATATACTTTCTGGCGCGTGACGGTTTCGAGCTGCACGCACCGGTGCTGCTGGGCTGCGCGATGCTGGCGCTTTCGATCTGGCCCAGCCTGCTCTGGGCGCGACGTGCGCAATTCGGGCTGCCGCTCTTCGCGGCGTTTATGCTCACCGGACTGACGTCCTATGCGTTGCCACTGCTCACCGGGCATGAGGCGCTCGCCCGTTTTGATCGCGCCGTGATCGTGAGCGCCGCGACCGGTGTGATCCTATTTCAACTCGCAGCCATTCTCGCTTTCGCCGCTTGGCGCGTCACACCGGGCCGCCGCGCTTTCTGGCGCCGGGAAATCGTCACACAAAACCTTTCCCGCGTGCTTGGCTATGGCATGCTGCTCACGACTCTATATACGGTGATCGCCGCGACGACCGCGTGGATTCCCGCGCGTCTCGAGAGCGTGGTGCGCGCGGTGGCGTATGGGATCGGCATCATTGCCACGTTCATCCAAGCCCGTCGCTGGGGCGAGGGCAGCCTGACGCCCGCCGAGAAATTCACGTTCGCGGTGATGCTCACGGTCCAGGTGCTCTTCAGCTGGCTCTCGCTGCTACTCGTAGGCGGCATATCGATCATTGTGCTCGGGCTGCTCGGCTATATCTCCGGCGGCAAGAAAATCCCGGTGGTGCTGGTGCTACTGCTGATCCCGCTGCTGAGTATATTGCACAACGGCAAGAGCAGCATGCGGCACAAATATTGGGATGAGGAAAAACCCGCGCCATCGCTCGCCCAAGCGCCGGCGTTTTTTTCGGAATGGGTAGCGGCGGGATTGTCCCCCCAGCCGGACGAGGTGCGGCCCGAAAGCAATCGACTGCTCGAACGCTCCTCGCTGTTTCACCTCATGTGCCTGGTCGTTTCCATCACGCCGGACCGCCAGCCGTACCTGTGGGGCGAGACGTACCGTGACGTTCCCGGGCAGCTCGTGCCGCGGTTTCTCTGGCCGGACAAGCCGCTCGCGCACGTCAGCACTTATCGGCTCGCAGTATATTACGGGCTGCAGACGGAGGAGGATACTCGCGGCACGACCATCGGGTTCGGTCTGCTGACCGAGGCGTATTCAAATTTCGGATACGCCGGACTGGCGGTACTCGGTATCTGTTTCGGGGCGCTAGCTCGGATCGTGGAAACCAAGGCCGCTGGCAACTCGCTGCTCACGTACGGCGGACTGCTCACCGTCGTGCTTATGGCTTGGTCGTTTCAGACCGAGTTCACCCTCAGCATCTGGTTGGGCTCGCTGCTGCAGGCGGTGGTCGCGGTGCTCGGAATCTCGATGTTCGTCCGGACGTTTTCCGCCGAATGACGAACGTGTTTACCCCATCGCCGGTGCGACTCGCGATCGTCGTTTCGCATCCGATCCAATATTATAGTCCATGGTTTCGATCGCTCGCAACGCATACCGGGATCGACCTTCGAGTATATTATCTTTGGCAAGCCGGCGCCGGGTCGCGGAACGATCCCGAGTTTCAGCGCGAAATCGCGTGGGACATCGATCTCCTCTCCGGATATAATCACGAGTTCGTCCCAAACGTCGCGCGCCGGGCGGGTTCGGATCATTTCTTCGGACTCATCAATCCGTCGCTCGGCCGACGCCTGGCCGCCTGGAGGCCGCACGCCGTCCTGCTCTTCGGCTACGCGTATATATCGAACCTCGCGCTGGTGGCGTGGTCTCGCTGGCATGGCTGGCCGCTCCTTTTCCGCGGAGACTCGCATCTGCTGGGCCGGAAATATATATCGTGGCGCGTGCGGTGGCCGCTCACGTTCCTATACAGGCAATTCGCCGCATTCCTGCCGGTCGGCGTCGCCAACGTTGCCTACTTCCACGCACTCGGCGCGGGCGACGACCGAATGTTTCTCGCGCCCCACGCAGTGGACGCCACGCGATTTGATCCCACGGAGCCCGCGACGCAGTCGGCCGCACGGGAGATCCGCGCCCGCCTCGGGATTCCGCGCGAGGCGCAGGTGGTCCTGTTCGCGGGCAAATTTTCCCGGGCGAAGGAACCCCTGGCGCTGCTCGAGGCGTTCCTCGGGATGCGCCGACCGGGCGCGGTTCTACTCTTCGTGGGCTCCGGGACCGAGGAGACCGCGCTCCGCGCCCGCGCCGAGGGCGCGATGCCAGGTACTATATACTTTCTGCCCTTCGCCAACCAGTCGGAAATGCCCGTCTGTTACGCGGCCGCGGACCTGTTTGTATTACCCTCGTCCGGGCTATATGAAACGTGGGGACTCGCAGTGAACGAGGCGATGCACCTCGGCGTTCCCGCGCTGGTGAGCGACCGCGTTGGCTGCCAGCAGGATCTCGTGACTGAGGGCGAGACGGGCTGGGTTTTTTCCTGGGACGATCCCGGCTCGCTCGGCCGGCAGTTGCTCGTCGCGCTTGAAACATTGGCGGCGCCCGCCTCGCGGGCGCGCGTCCGAGCGGCCGTCCTGGCCCGCATCGCGCAATATACATACGCGCAAACCACCGCCGGCCTCGAGCGCGCGCTGGAGTATATTGCGCTGCAACGGCCGGCGGCGCAGGGAGCCCAGCCATGAGTTTCCCGTTCGAAGCCGTCGCCGCGCGCTTCTTCCCGAAGCGGCAGTGTGTATCCAGAAAACAACTACAAGCGCCCGTCGAGTCGGAGCAATCGCAATGAAGATTGCGCAACTCGTCGCGAGCCTCGATGCCCGTCATGGCGGACCCACGCGCTCCGTGCGGTGGTTGAGCGAGTCGCTCGCGGCGCGCGAACAAGTCACACTGCTGTCGTTACAGACGGGCGAGACGGCGTTCGAGACCGACGGCGCCGTGCGGGTCGAAAAGTTCGCGCGGACGTGGCCGTCGCGACTGGGCGGCTCGCGGGCGTTGCGGTCGCGGTTGTTGCAGACCCGCTGGGACGTCGTTCACCACCACGGCTTGTGGTTGCGCACGCTGCATTACGCGCACGAGGCCGCTCGCGCGAGTGGCGCGCCGCTGGTATTGTCGCCACGGGGCATGGCCAGCCCGTGGGCGTGGGCGCATCACCGGCTGCGGAAAAAATTCGCGCAGGCGTGGATCCATCCGGGCGCGTTCGCGGCGGTCGCTGGCTGGCATGCGACGAGCGCGGAGGAGGCGGACGACTTGCGCGCCCTCGGTTTTGCCCAGCCGATCTGCGTTGCGCCCAATGGCGTGCATCGGCCTACCAACGCGTCCGAGGCGGCTGCCGCTGTTACCTGGCGAGAACTTTGCCCGGAGGCGAGCGGAAGGCCGGTCGCTCTTTTTCACTCGAGATTTCACCGCAAGAAACGCGTGCTCGAATTGATTGATATATGGTTGAGGGTCGCGCCGCCGGAATGGCTGCTGCTCCTCGTGGGAATTCCCGAGGAATATGAACCGGCGACGCTCTCGGCCGAAGTCGCGCAGCGCGGCGGCGCCGCCCGCGTGCGGGTCTTTTCGGGGTTGGATCGGCCATCGCCCTATGCGATCGCCTCGCTATTTCTTCTGCCGTCGCATCACGAAAATTTCGGCCTGGTTGTGGCCGAGGCGATGGCGGCCGGCGTGCCGGCGCTGGTTACGGACACGACCCCGTGGTCCGCGCTGAACGACGACGCTCGCGGGTGGTGCGTGCCGTGGGAGCAATATACTTCCACCCTCGCCGTCGCGCTCGCGGAAGGCGCGCCAGCGCTCCGCGCGCGGGGAGCACGCGCGCGCGAATGGGTGCTGCGCGAATATTCGTGGGACCGCTGCGCGCGCACCCTCGCCGACTTCTATACATCCCTCCGCGGCGGGGGCGCCCGATGAACTCCGCCGCTCGTCAGGATTCCTATATACAGCACTCCGGAACCCGTTCCACGCCGCGCTGGGCGGAGACCCTGACCGCCGCGCACGTGGGCCTGATGGTCGGCTTGAGTTCGTGGTATCTCGGTGGCGGGTCGCGGTCCGCGGAACTCGCGATTTGGATCGCCGGGAGTTTCGCGTTGCCGCTCCTAACGCTTCATATTGCACGGCCGGCGGCTTCAGCGGGAAAAGGGCATCCTGCGCTTTGGCTCTGGCCCTGGGCGTTGCTCAATGCATGGGTGATCGCGAGTTGCCTCAATCCGAGTTTCTCGGAAAAGCTATATGAAGGCGTGCGCAGGCTCGCGCAAACCGGCGCCACGCGTTCCTGGCTCCCTTCCACGATTCACGCCGGCACGACCTGGCGACAGCTCGCGACCTTCGACGTGGCCTACCTCTCCGCCTTCAACCTCGTCATCGGCGTCGAACACCGTCGCACCCTGCGCCGGCTCCTCGCGTTCGCCGTAGCGAACACCGCGCTACTCGCCGTCTTCGGAACGTTCCAGCGGCTCGTCTCGGACGGTATATACTTCGGCGCGGTCGCCTCGCCGAATCCGCGCTTCTTCGCAACGTTCATATATGGCAACCACTGGTCGGCGTACGTCGCGCTCGCGCTCGCCGTCACGGTCGGGCTGCTCGAGACCGCGCTCGTGGCGCCGGACTCCGAGGACAGGCGAACCTCCCCCGTCGGGCTGCTCCTCGTCGCGATCGGCGCAATGGCACTGACGCCCTTCGTCAGCGGCTCGCGGGCAGGAATCATATTGGTTGTCGCGCTCCTCGGATTTGCTGCGCTGCGCTGGTCGCGGGCCCAGCGACAGGGCTTGGGGACGCGTTCCCGCGGGGCGGTGCTGCCGGTGATTGGCCTGATATTACTTCTCGCGGCGAGCGCGACCTGGATGGCGAGGGACGTCGTTGCTCAGCGGTGGCGCGACACGCAGGAGCAATGGCACGGCAACTTTTTCGCCGGCCGCCGCGAGCTGTACCGCGACTGTTGGCGAATTTATATACAGCACCCGTGGGCGGGCTGGGGCTGGGGAAATTTCGGCAAAGCGTACCTGCTGGCGCAGCCGCGGCCGCTCGCGCCCAACCGGCAATATGAAAGCACGTATGCCAACGCGCACTCGGACTGGCTGCAGGTATTGGATGAGACCGGCGCGGTCGGCGCGATTCTGCTCGCACTCACAGTGCTGGAGCCGCTCCGTCGGGTGTGGGGCGTGAGCCGCCGCTGGGGTGCCCTGCAGGTGGCTCTGGGAGCCGGCTGCACGGCGGTCGTGCTTTACGCGATGATCGAATTTCCGTTCGGTAACGCCGCGGTTGTGCTCCTCTGGTGGACCTGCTTCTTTGCGGCAGTGCAATTGGTCCGACTCAACTCCAGCCGGTCGGCCCGCGATTTCGCGCGGGCACCTTGATGCGCTCTGCGTCCGCCCTCACCGCTCGATTTCACCTCTCCGCGCCCACGGCCCGCCCCGGCCGATGCGCCCGCGCCTGATGTCAACGCGAACTGCGACTGGTTCCGCGTCTCAACTGCAGCTGGCCCCGATCTTCTTTATCAATCGAGTATATTGGCCGGAGGAGGCGGCGACAGCGCAGCTGCTCACCGATCTGGCGGAGGGTCTCGCCGCGCGCGGACACCACGTGACCGTGATCGCCGGCCGCAGTGCACCGGACGCCCCTCGCCGCGAGCTGCGGAACGGGGTGACCGTTTTGCGCGTGCCCTCCTGGAGATCCGGACACCTTGGTCTGGCGGGCAAGGCGTTTGACTATATACTATTTCTTGCCGGCGCCCTGCTGCGCCTGCTGTTCGTGGCGGAACGAAAGGCCACGATCGTGGCGCTGACGGATCCGCCGCTGCTCGGAGTTGGCGCGTGGTGGGTGGCGGCCTGGCATGGCGCACGGCTATATCATTGGGTGCAGGATATATATCCCGAGCTCGCGGTCGCGCTGGGCGGGCCGCGGGCGATCCGGGCGCTCGTTCCCCTCCGCAACCTGTCGTGGCGGGCTGCCGATTGCTGCGTGGTGATTGGGCACGACCTTGGCATGGAGGTGCACCGCGGCGGCGTCCCGCCGGCGCGAATCACGGTGGTGCCGAACTGGGCTCCCGCGCGTCTGAGCGCGGATGCTCGCAACGAGCTGCCGGACGAGGATGAAAAGCGGGCGG
Source organism: uncultured Verrucomicrobiae bacterium (assembly GCA_963800005.1). Classification (GTDB taxonomy): domain Bacteria; phylum Verrucomicrobiota; class Verrucomicrobiia; order Opitutales; family Opitutaceae; genus CAWCZH01. The sequence continues at coordinate 53,724 of CAWCZH010000005.1, read as the reverse complement.
AGTTGCGACGCGAGTGGGGCCTGAACGGGAGGTTCGCGATTATATATTCGGGCAACCTGGGGCGCGTGCATGAGTTCGCGCCGCTCCTCGCGATCGCCGCAGAGCTGCGAGATGAGCCGGAATATACTTTTATATTCATCGGCGACGGCGCCCAGCGCGCCGGGCTGCTCGCAGGCGTGGCGCGGCTCGGCCTGACAAATGTGCAGTTCCGACCGGCGCAGCCGCGCGAATCGCTCGGGCCGGCGTTGCGCGTCGCGGATGTCCACCTCGTCACCCTGCGCGGCGGCTGCGAGAATCTGGTTTTCCCGAGCAAGCTCTATGGCGTCGCCGCGGTTGGACGCCCCATTATATTCATCGGTCCCCGCGAGTCGGCGATCGCTCGACTGATCGAGGACCAAGGATTGGGGTGCTCCTTCGAATATACTGAGACGGCTTCGATCCTGCTGACGCTCCGGATGCTCCGCGGCAGCGAGCGCGCCGTCGCGAACTTCGCCAAGGCGGCGCTCCGCTTTTCCCGTGCGTCGGGCGGCGCCAGCGCGGCGGTGGACGCGTGGGAGGAGCTGCTGCGTGAACCGGTGGGCACATATATAAGACATCCGGAAGTCGCCCGGAAGGCCCTCCTCCCGTGAACAGCAGCCGGAAAACGTCGATCCTGTTTCTGCTCCTCGACCTGGCGGCGGTCTTCGTCGTCTTCAACGCGATTGCCTATATGAAAGGTATGCGGTCCGGCGGCGAGATGATCGTGCTGCCGTTGCTGGTGCCGGCCGTAGCGATCGCGGGTGCGATCTACCTGATCGATGGTTATCGCGCACGGACGGACCTGATCAGTGTGGACTATACAAGCCAGCACGTGATCGCGATGGCGGGCGCGATGCTGGCGACGCTGCTGTTTTCGTATGCGATCATTTCGGGCGGCTTTACACTGCAGTCGAGCCGGCTGTTGATATTTCTCAGCTTTGCGCTGCTCGTGCCGGCCACGCTCTCCTATCGCCGCACGCTCTATCTTCGGCGCCACGAGCGGCACCTCGAGCGCAGTCTGGTTTTCATCGGCGACGCGTCGAGCGCGCGGGTGTTCCGCGAGGAATGTGAACGCCACGAGATGCGACAGCCGTTGATCTTCGCGTCGTCGTTGCCCTCGGCGGACCTTCGAACGGGGCCCGACACGGCTCGTCCCTTCGGCGGCGTGCTCGAGGCGATTCACAACGGGTCGATCGAGGCGGAGGCGATCGTGCTGCGCGAGTCGAGCCGCGAGCTCGCGGCGGAGGTTTCGCAGCGGCTCGTCAGCCTGTATTTCCGCGGAGTGCCGACGTATACACTCGAGCTTTTCTATCAAGTATATTGGCAAAAGATTCCCCTCTACCGGCTCAACCAGACGTGGCTGTTTCAGGAAGGGTTTCAGATCGCGCGCGAGCCGGTGTTCGAGCGCGCGAAGCGGATCAGCGATCTCACGCTCGCGGGCCTCGGGCTCATCCTCTCGGCACCGGTGGTGGCGCTCGCCGCACTCGCCGTGTGGATCGAGGACCACGGCCCGGTGTTCTATATTCAGACGCGCATCGGCCGAAACGACGAGCCGTTTCCGCTCGTGAAGCTGCGAACCATGCGCGGCGGGGCGGACGCCGGCGAGCTATATACACGGCCCGGCGATCCGCGCATCACGCGCGTGGGTCGGTTCCTGCGGATGACGCGCATCGACGAATTCCCGCAGCTGTGGAGCGTGGTCAACGGGAAAATGAGCCTGATCGGCCCCCGGCCGGAATGGGACCGCCTCGTGCAGAATTACGAGCAGCAGATTCCCTGCTATCACTTCCGTCACCTCGTGAAACCCGGGATCACGGGCTGGGCGCAGGTGAATTATCCGTACGGGGCCAACCTGGAGGACACGGTCCGCAAGCTGGAATATGATTTATATTATATCCGTCATTTCTCGTTCGTTCTCGATGCGTCGATTGTGCTGAAGACAATTCACATCATGTTGTTCGGGAAAGGCCGCTGAGCGCGGCCGAAATCCTTCCATGGCTCCATTCTTCGTCTTTTCAACCCCGGTCGCCTCATGAAGCACTACGACTTCGTCTCGATCGGCAGTGGCAGCGCCGGCTTCAACGCCGCCAAAATCGCGGCGGCGTACGGGTTTCGCACCGCCATCGTGGACGGCGCCAAGGACCTCGGCGGCCTCTGTATACTTCGCGGCTGCATGCCGTCGAAGGCACTTCTATATATGACAGATGTCCTGCACCTGGCGCAGTCCGGGTCGACGTTTGGCCTGAAAATTCCGACCGCGAAGCCCGACATGCGGGCGATGCACCAGCGCAAGGTGGAGATCATCGGGCAGTTCGCCGCGCATCGGCGTGAGGCGCTCGAGTCGGGAAAATTCGATCTCGTGCGCACCAACGCGCGGTTCCTCGACGCGCACACCCTTGAACTCGCGGACGGCGGGAAAATCTCCGCCCGCTATATACTCGTCGGCACGGGTTCCTATATCAACTCGCCGCCCATCCCGGGACTCGCCGCCACGCGCCAGTGGACGAGCGACGAGGTCCTTGACCTGGACTTCGTCCCGAAGAGCGTGCTGGTGCTGGGCGGGGGCATCGTCGGATGCGAGCTCGCGCAATTTCTCTCGCGAATCGGTACACGCGTGACGCTGATCCAGCGCAGCCGGCAGCTCTTGAGCGAGCATTCCGCTGAAGCTGCGGAAACGGTCGCGCAGAGCTTCCGTCACGAGGGCATCGAGGTCCTCACGAACACCGAAATCATTTCGGTCTCGAGCACCGCGAAAAAGGTGCGCGTCGTTTTTCACCACAATGGGAAGCGAGTCACGCGCTCAGCCGACCACTTGTTCAACGCCTTGGGACGCCGCCCCAATACACTCGGGTTGAATCTGGGCGCTGCCGGCGTGAAGACGCGCCCGGACGGCCAGATCGTCACGAACCGTTGGCAGCAGACCAGCGTGCCGCATATATATGCAGCGGGTGACTGTTGCGGCCCGCATGAGATCGTCCACCTGGCGGTGCAGCAGGGCGAAATCGCGGCGCGTCACGCCGCACGCATCCGGCCGAATCGGCCGATCGACCCGAAGCTGCTGCTCAATGTCGTTTTCACCGCGCCAACAATAGCGACGATCGGCGCGACGGCCCGCGAGCTCGAGGCCGCCCGCAAACGGTTCCTCAGCGCAAGCTATCCGTTCGACGATCACGGCAAGTCCATCCTGATGGAGGAGCTGTGCGGATTTGTGAAAGTGCTGGCAGAACCCAAGACCGGACGGATCCTCGGCGCGGAAATCGTCGGCCCGCATGCCAGCGACCTGATCCATTGCTTCTCGGCGCCGCTCGCGATGCGCGCGACCGTTTTCGACCTCTTGCGAGCGCCATGGTATCATCCGACACTGGCGGAGATCCTCACCTACCCGCTGGAGGAGATTGCCGAGAAGATAAACGGCTAGCGGCAATATACTTTCCGAGCCGCTATATAGGTCCAGAAATATACTTCTTGATATATTCGGCGAACCGACCCGCCCGCCCGTTCGGGCGCTTGGCCACCCCGCAGATATATACGCTGTATACAGGCCAGCCGGTTTAGGAACCGGCGGCGGCGAGGCGGAGCAGGTCACCGAGCTCGACTCGCTTTTCATAGAGCGCCTTGCCGACGATCACCCCGTCGAGCCGCGGCTCGCGGGCGGCGAGCGCGGCCAGTTTCTCGACGTCCTCGCGCGTGCTCACACCGCCGCTGGCGATGACGCGGAATTTCCCCACGGCGAGCATGGCGGACTGAGCGGCAAAATTCGGGCCGGTCAGCATGCCATCGGTTCCTATATCGGTATGGATCAGCGTGGCGATGCCGAGCGCATCCATCCGCCGCGCGAGCGCCGTGGCGGTCAGTTTAGTCTCTTCGACCCAGCCCTTCACCGCGACTTGCCCGTTGCGGGCGTCAATCCCCACGGCGATCCGGTCCCCGAACGCCGCGACGAGTTCGCCCACGAAGGCCTCACTTTCGGTGGCGCGGGTGCCGAGGACGATGCGCGCGGCGCCGGCCTCGAGGGCGGCGGCGACATTCTCGCGCGTGCGCAACCCGCCGCCGAGTTGAACGCGGAGGCCGAGTCGCGCTATTTTCTCGACGATCGGGAGATTTGCCGGCTGACCGCGAAAGGCGCCGTCGAGGTCGACGACGTGCACCCAAGCGGTTCCCGCGCGCTGGAATTCGCGGGCCACCTCGACGGGATCATCGCCGTAAACGGTTTCCTGGTCGGCGCGACCTTGGAGCAGCCGCACACAGCGGCCACCCTTGATATCGATCGCGGGATAAATCGTCATGGATTCGAGTATGCTTGGGCGCCACGGCGGGCGCGGCCAGCGAAATTTGTGAGGCGCGCCACGCCTGCAAGTTGGTCGGACCGGTCGATGAAAAAATCTTTGCGAGCGGTCACCTTTGCCCAACTATCTCCCGATGGCCACGTACGAAGCTCCTCCATTCCTGGTCGACCTGCTCCATGCCCGCTCCCCTTCCGGTTATGAAACCGAGGCGCAGGCTGTCTTCGATCGCTATGTTAAACCCGCCGCCGAGGAATACCGCGGTGACTCGATGGGCAACCGTATCGCGACGTTCAACACCGCAGGGGATCCCACCCTGCTGCTGGCCGGGCACATGGACGAGCTCGGATTGATCATCACGTATATCAACAAGGACGGATTTATATACTTCGACACGATCGGCGGCCACGACCTGAGTGTCATTTCCGGACGCCGTGTGGTGATCCAGACGGCGGATGGCATCGTCAAAGGCGTTACCGGCAAACGCGCCATCCACCTGATGGACGAGGAAGATCGGAAACGCGTGCCGAAGAAGCACGAGATCTGGATTGATATAGGGGTTACGACGAAAAAGGAAGCACTGCAGCGCGTCGCCATCGGGGACGTGGCCACATATGACCATGAGTTTGAAATCCTGCACGGCACGATCGGCGCGGCTCGGGCCTTTGATAATAAAGTGGGAGCATATATTGTTGGCGAGACCCTGATCCGCCTCGCGCGCGCGCCCAAGCGGCCCGCCGCGCGGATCGTGAGCGTTGCCACGGCACAGGAAGAAATCGGCGTGCGAGGGGCCACCACCGCCGGCTACGCGGTGAACCCACACCTCGCAGTGGCGGTGGACGTCGGCCATGCGACCGATCATCCCGACTCTGACAACCGGAAGTATGGCGAGACCAAGCTCTCGGGCGGCCCGATCCTCTGTCGGGGTGCGAATATCAACCCGATCATTTTCGAGCGCCTGGTACAGGCGGCGAAGAAGCTGAAAATCCCGTATCAAGTCGAAGCCGATCCGCGTCCGACCGGCACGGACGCCCGGGCGCTGCAGCTGGGCCGCGCTGGCGTGGCGACCGGATTAGTCAGTATACCGTTGCGCTATATGCACACGCCCAGCGAGATCGTGGACTTGGCGGATGTGGAGCGCTGCGTCCAGCTGCTGGTCGAGTTCGCGCAGGCGCTGCCGGCCGGCGAATACGCCCATTGGTAAGTATACAGCGCCAGCTGTATATATACTAATATATACGTAAGCCGGTACAGGAACGGCGTATACACTCCTGTCGAGGGCCACGAAAAACCCGCACCGGTGAGGGTGCGGGTAAGCGTACTGAGGATGCGACGGCCTTAGGCGGCGTCCTGCTTGTCCTCGGCCTTGCCGGCGCGCCGGAGAGTCGGCCGGCGCGTGCCGGCGACAGCGGCGGAATCAATCACGACTTCCGTGACATCGTCGCGCTGGGGAAGATCATACATCACCTCGAGCATGATATTTTCCATGATGGCGCGGAGGGCGCGGGCACCGGTTTTGAGCTCGATCGCCTTGGCCGCGATGGCGCGGACCGCGTCGGGCGTGAACCGCAGGCGTACGCCGTCCATCGCAAACAACTTGGAGTATTGCTTCACCAGCGCGCTCTTCGTGCGCAGCAGGATCTTCTCGAGGTCGGCAACCTTCAGCTGGTCCAAGACCGAGACGACCGGGAGGCGTCCGATAAATTCCGGGATCATGCCGAAGCGCACCAAGTCTTCCGGGGCGAGCGACTTCATCATCAGCTCCGGGTTGACGGCCTGCTCCTGCTGGGCGCGGATCGAGCCGAAGCCGAGGCTGCGCTGACCGAGTCGGCGCTGGACAATATTATCGAGGCCCACGAAGGCGCCGCCGCAAATGAACAGTATATTCGATGTATTGATCTGAATATACTCTTGGTTCGGGTGCTTGCGTCCCCCCTGCGGTGGCACATTACACGTCGTGCCCTCCAGAATCTTCAATAAAGCCTGTTGGACGCCCTCGCCGGAGACATCGCGGGTGATGGAGACATTCTCGGTCTTGCGGCCAATCTTGTCTATTTCATCAATATATATAATCCCGCACTCCGCTCTCTTAACATCATAGTTGGCGGCCTGCAGCAGCCGGAGCACCACGTTCTCGACGTCTTCGCCGACGTAGCCGGCCTCGGTCAATGTGGTGGCATCGGAGATCGCGAACGGGACATCGAGAATCTTGGCCAATGTGCGGGCGAGCAGCGTCTTGCCGGAACCGGTTGGCCCCGCGAGAAGGATATTACTCTTCTCGACTTCGACGTCATTAAACTCGGGAGAAATCGCGCCGGGTTCCTTGGAGGACTGGCCGGAGTCGAACATCAGCCGCTTGTAATGATTGTACACGGCGACCGAGAGGACCTTCTTCGCGTGGTCCTGGCCGATGACGTAATCATCGAGCGTGCTCTTGATTTCCATCGGCTTAACGAGCCGGATGGCGGGCTTGGCCTCAAGGACGGGCGCCTTGACCTCGCGGTCGATGATCGTCTTGCAGACGTTCACGCACGAGTCGCAGATATACACCCCTGGGCCGGCGATGATTTTCTTAACCTCGGCCTGGGACTTGCCACAGAACGAGCAGAGAGTCATCCGCGACGATTTAGCCATAAATCAACCTGATGGAAGAGGTTGTCCGGAGCAAGCCAAGGTTGCCCGGACTTTCCTAAAGCCTATAGCGAGTGGCGTTTCCCGATGCGTGCGACGGGTCAGGCCGCGGCAGGAACTCCGAGCTTTTGGACCTCGCGGGTGGATTCCACCACGTGGTCGACAATCCCGTATTCCTTCGCTTCGTGAGCGCTCAAATAATAATCGCGGTCCGAATCACGCTCGATCTGCTCGTGCGTACGACCGGTGTGGCGGGCCAGAATATCGTTCAACGTCTGGCGCCAGCGCAGAATTTCCTTGGCCGCAATCGCTATATCGGCGGCCTGGCCGCCGGCTCCGCCGGACGGTTGGTGTATCATCATCCGGCTGTTCGGCAACGCGAAGCGCTTGCCGCGCGTGCCGGCCGCAAGCAGCACCGTGCTCATGCTGGCCGCCATGCCGATACAGTAGGTGACAATATCACACTGCAGGAAATTCATCGTATCATAAATGGCCATGCCTCCGGTCACGATGCCGCCCGGGGAGTTGATATACAAATGGATATCCTTCTTCGACTCCTCCATTTGCAAATATAAAAGCTGGGCGATGACCATATTGGCCACGTTATCATCGATCGGTGTTCCGATGAATATGATGCGGTCCTTCAGGAGCCGGGAAAACATGTCCATGGGACGCGTCTCACGGCCGTTGCTGTCATAGATTGTCGGATTGGGAACGTAGTAGCTCACGGGATTTTATAGTGTCACACAGCCGGCGCGGCCGCAACCGTAACCGTAGCTTTTGACACTAGGAAATCAACCGCCTTGTCGAAAATGATCGACTGCTGAACACTGCGCAACTGGTCGCGATCGCTCGTGAGGACTTTCACGAGTTTCTCGGGCTTCTGCTGCGTGCGACGGGCCTCGCGATAAATGAACGCATCGATGTCGCCCTCCGCGACTTCGATCTTCTCAGCCTCGGCTATTTTCGCGAGGATCAGCTGCATCTTCACTCGATTACTCGCCGTCCGGCGGGCGCCTGCATATAACTCGTTTTTATCCTTCTCGAACTGCTCCTCGGCGACGCCGCGGCGCATGTTCTCCTCGATAAATTGGCGCAGCACGGTCTGGGTCTCCGACTCGACCAGCGATTCCGGCACTGTGAACTCCACCTTCTCGACTAACGCCTCGGTCACTTGACGCCGCTGCGCAGCGCGATTCTGGAACTCCTTCTGCGCCTTTAAGTTCGCGCGGACCTGCGTCTGCAGCGCCTCCAGATTGTCTACTTGGTTACTCTTGAAAAACGCCTCATCCAGCGGTGGCAGCACGCGCTCCCGGATCTCCTGCACGTCGACAGTATATATAGCCGTCTTGCCCGCGAGCGCGGGAGCGGCCGGAAACTCCGCGGGGAACGTGACCGTGACGTCGCGCTTTTCGCCGACGGTGACGCCGGCGAGCTGCTTTCCGAGACCCGGGATCACACCGTCGTTTGCGCCCTCGACCTCTTCCCAAGTCTGCGGGACCTTACCGTAAAGTTGCTTCTCGGGGACCAGTGTCTCGATCGGCGTTCCGTCGATTTTCCCCTCGTAGGCGAGTTTCACATAGTCGCTCTTCTGGGCGGGGCGTTCGGCCACCTTGAATTCGGCCCGCTCCGCGCGCATCGACTCGATGACGTTTGCGACCTCGGCGCCGGAGGGGTCCGTCGGCTCCACGGTGGTCGGCAAGCCTGTATACTCCGGCAGGGTGAACTCGGGACGAACGTCCAGGGAGACGGTCACGGTCGCGGGCGCGTCCGGCGCGATTGCGCCTTCCTCAACGTTCACGACGTTCAGGACCTGCAGCTTTTCCTTCTCGAGAGCGCTTCTATATGCTTTCGCGACGACCTTCTGCTTGAACTCCTCGTTCACTTCCTTGCCAAAGCGTTTGGCGACCATGGCGGCGGGCGCGCGGCCCGGACGAAAGCCGGGAATGCGAGCCTGCTTGGTGAATTCGGCGACCACTGCGTCGTGCTCCGCCTTGACTTCGCTCGCATCGAGCGAGACGACCAGGCTTTTGCGCGTGTCGGAGACGTGATTGAGTTGGATGTTCACAGAAGTATAGGTTGGCCATCGGCGGCCGGGGAATTGTCAACGCTAGGCCGGGGCGCTCGCCGGTCAATGACGGATTCTCGATGCTTGCGCCTGGGATCGCGCCCTCGTTTCACTCTGGGGGATGTCCAGTCTTCGAGCCCTGCTCGCCCATGCCTCGCCGGCGCTGCTGATCGACTCGGCCTCGCCGCGCATTCAGGTGGCGTTGCTCGCGAGGGACGAGGCGCCGCGCAGCGCTTCGACCGAGGGCGAGGCCGGCATGGGAATATTCTCCGCCGTGGCATCGCTCGGACTCGAGCTCTCCACGCTCCGGGCCTTTGTATATTGCGAGGGACCCGGCTCGGTTCTTGGGATCCGCACCGCGGCGATGGCGTTGCGCACCTGGAGTATATTGGAGCCGCGGCCGATTTTTTCCTATCAAAGTCTCGCGCTCCTCGCGGCCGCCGAGCAGCGCCCCGAGGTGACGTATATAGCGGACGCGCGGCGCCAGGCGTGGCACGCCTTTCGCGCCGGGGGCACGCTCCAGCGCGTAGCGTCCGGCGAGCTGGGCGGCGAGCTTGCCACGCCGGATAATTTCCGGAACTGGGCGGAACTGCCCGCCGGGACGCGGCGCGTTTCATATAGCGTTGCCGATATATTGCCCCGGGTGATGGACGCCGACCTCTTCAGCGAAAGTATATATCCCGATGCGTTCCTGCACGAGGATCCGGCGTATGCCACGTGGACGCCGCGCGTGCATCAAGCCCGATGAGCCGCATCACTGCCGAACGCGCGCATCGCTGCTGGGCGGAGATCGATCTCGCCGCGCTCGCGCGGAACCTGAAGCTGATCCGCTCCGCACTGCCGGCGCATATGCGCTATGTAGCCGTGGTGAAGGCGGATGCCTATGGCCACGGATTGCACCAGGTAGCCGCCCAGTTGATGCATGCGGGCACGGACCTGTTTGCCGTGGCCAACGTGGCGGAGGCGGCGGCGCTCCGCGAGCTTGGGCCAGGATGGCCGATTCTGGTCCTGAGCCCGGTGCTCCCGGAGGAGGATGCGCTGCTGGTCGAGCATTCGCTCGCGCCGACTATATCATCCATCGAGGAGGTCGAGCGCTTCGCGCGCGTGGCGGCGGACGCGGCCATCGCGTTGCCGGTGCACTTGAAAATCGACACCGGCATGGGCCGGCTCGGAGTGTGGCACGAGGAGGCCGCGGGACCATATAGTCGGATCGCGGGCGAGAAATCGCTGCGTCTCGCGGGGGTGTTCACCCATTTCGCGTCGTCTGACGAGGACCCGGAATTCACGCAGGTGCAACGCGCCCGGTTTCTCGCGGCGCTCGACCGCTGCGAGGGGTTGCGGCTCGACGATATTCTGGTGCACGCGGACAACAGTTCGGGCATCGAAACACTGCCGGGATCGAGCCCGTTCAACGCCGTGCGCATCGGGCTGCTGCAATTCGGAATCGTTCCGCGGCCGAACTCTTTGCTCTCGCAGGTGAGCCCCGAGGCCGTTTTCAGTTTTCATACTCGAGTTGGACTCGTGAAGAAACTTCCCGCGGGAACCGATATTTCCTATGGGCGCACGTATACACTTCGCCGCCCAACCACGATCGCGGTACTATGCGCCGGGTATGGAGACGGATTGCCGCGCGCTGCGAGCAACCGCGCCGAGGTCCTCGTGCACGGCACCCGCTGCCCGGTCCTGGGCCGCATTACGATGGACCAGACGATCATCGACGTAACCGATGTGCCGGGAGTGGTTTGCGGCGATCCCGTAGTCCTCGTGGGACGTCAGGACGGTGCAGAAATCTCGATCGCAGAGTTCAGCCGCTGGGCGGATACGATTCCGTGGGAGACGCTTTGCTCGGTAACCAAGCGGGTGCCGCGTCTATATAAGACGATTCTGGGAACGTGATTCCCTCGGAGACGAAACCGCCGGGCGCCGCGGTCGTCTTCTTACTATGATCAAGCTTCCCCTTTCGCCGTCGGAAGCCTGGGAGCCGCTCCCATTCGTGGAATTCGACGCCGGCGCGGCCCGACATCTTTTGCGGCGGGCCGGCTGGACGGCGCGGCCGGACGACGTGGCCCGCGCTGTGCGCGACGGTCTCTCGGCCACATTAGACCGGCTATTTCCGACTTCGCCTATATTGCTTCCCCGCCCGGCGCTCGTGACCCGGGCGAGAGCGGAGGCCCCGCAATATGCTTTGAAAATTCGCTCGGCTACCGGCGATGAGCGTCGCGCCGTACAACGTGACGAACGCGAACGCGCGCAGAAGGCCGTGCAGGACCTGAGTATAAAGTGGCTTGAATCCGCGGCCGTGCCTGAAAATTCCGCGTTCGCCAAGTGGGTGCTGTTCCTGAGCGATGTGTATGTCGTCTCAACCGACAAGGTCCGGAATCCTGGATTCATATATCAACACTTTGATATACTGGCGCGGCACGCGCTGGGACCGGCGCCCGAGCTCGCGAAAGCGGTGTCCCGCTCGCCCGCGATGCTGGTATATCTCGATCTCAATCAAAGCCAGAAGAGCGCCCCCAACGAAAATTTCGCACGCGAACTCTTCGAACTTTTCCTCTTGGGCGAAGGGAATTATACAGAGCGGGACATCAAGGAAGCAGCGCGAGCGTTCACCGGTTATCGTGCGCAAGCCGATGAAGCCGGCTTCCGATATTTCCCTCGGCTGCACGATGAGGAGCCGAAGACCATTTTTGGCGAGACGGCGAACTTCACCGGCGACGAGGTGATCGATCTCGTATATAAACAAAAAACCGCGGGTCGCTTCCTGCCGCACGAGCTCGTGACATTTTATCTCAGCGACGAGCCGCTCGATCCCGAGTACCTCGATGCTATTGGCTCGGTCTGGGCGGCGGATGGATATAGTCTGCGCGGGTTGGCCCGGCGGTTTTTTGGAAGCCGGCTTTTTTTCGCAGAGGCATTTCGCGGAAACTATATAAAGAGTCCGGTGCAGTTTTACCTCGGAGTAATTCAGGACTTGGAATTGGACGTCGCTCCCCTCGCCCGCTACTCGCTCACACCGCTGCGCCAAATGGGACAGCAGCTATATGCTCCGCCGAATGTCCGCGGCTGGGTCGGCGGCCGATCGTGGATCAATTCCGGAACGCTGGCCGCGCGCCGGCAACTCGTGGAAATGCTCTTCGCTCCGCTTGATGAGAACGCGTTGAATGCCGACGAGCTGATCGAGATCGTGGCCGCGCGCACGAATGGAGCCACGCGTTTCACGGCGGCCGCACATCCGCGCTTTTCGATCGCGTCCACCCGCGACCCCGGCGCGGCGACAAGCGAGATGATCGAGCGCTTTCTCCCGGTGCGTGTTACCGAGGACTTCTCGACGCGGCTCGCGAAGTTTATAGCGGCTGCTCCCACCGCGGATCCCGAACGGACCAAGCGCCTGGAGCGGGCGGCGGTGACGCTGCTCCAATCCCCGGAATACCAACTTTGCTAAATATTTCCCGCGATGTCCTATAATATATCAGGTTCCTTCCTGCCCAGCACGCGTCGCGAATTCCTGCGCCGCAGCGGCCAGGGCATCGGCCTGCTCGCGTTCAGCCGGTTTGCGCCGTCGTTCCTCGTCCAATCCACACTCGCAGCGGCACCGGCCCCCGAGAAGGACCGCAGCATCCTCGTGCTCGTGCAGCTCGCGGGCGGCAATGATGGATTGAATACAGTCGTTCCCTACGAGGACGACAATTACTATAGACTTCGGCCAACGCTTGGAATCGCTAAAGATAAAGTCCTTCGCGTCAGCGACACGATGGGCCTGCATCCGTCTTGCGCCGCAATGCATCGCTTGGTGGACGCCGGGAAACTCGCGATCGTGCAGAACGTGGGCTATCCGAATCCGAATCGGAGTCATTTCCGCTCGGCGGAAATCTGGGAGACCGCGAGCGCGAGTGAGCAATTTCTCGCGACGGGCTGGGTCGGCCGTTACCTCGACAACGCGTGTGCCGGCGCCCCGGTCGCGGATCACGACCCGGTGGGTGTTCATATAACGAATGGTCTGCCGCAATCGTTCCTCGGAGCGCACGAGCATCCGACTTTCGGCCTCTCGCCGAGTGGCGGCAATCGCCGCGAGAACGAAGAGAATCGCCGGCTCCTCGAATCTTTGGTCAGTGCGCCAGGTGAAGGCGCCGAAAATCCGAATGCGACGTTCCTAAAACATACACTGATGGACGCGCTCGTCACCGAGAAGAAGGTCCAGAAGATCCTCGCCGATTATCGTCCGAGTGCCGCCTACCCTGCTGCGCCGTTCGCGAACTCGTTGCGGAACGTCGCCGCGCTGATCGCCTCCGGGCTACCGACGCGTATATACTTTGTGTCGCTCAGCGGATTCGACACGCACAGCAACCAGCTCGTGCAGCAGGCGAATCTATTGACGCAGCTGTCCGATGGCTTGGCGGCTTTTCAGAAGGACCTCGAGGCGCACCAGCTCGACACCCAGGTCACGACCATGACCTTTTCCGAGTTCGGGCGCCGGCCGAGCGAAAACGAAAGTCGCGGCACGGACCACGGTACCGCCGCGCCGCTCTTTATCATGGGCTCGAAAGTGAACCCGGGGCTGCATGGCACGCCTCCGGCACTGAACCTCGCGCACAACGAGGATCTGCTATATACAACAGATTTTCGCCAAGTCTACGCGACGATGCTCGACCAGTGGCTGGGCAGCCCCGCCGAGCTTGTGCTGGGCGAGAAGTTTAAAACGCTTCCGGTACTGCGGAGCTGAAAGTGCGTTCAGCTCCGACACGCGGTCACTCGGCGCATTTGCCGATGCCGTGACTGCGGAAGCCGATGCCGCGCAGCTTGGCGAGGTCGAGTATATTGCGGCCGTCGAATATAAAGGCAGGCTTCTGCATGCCTGCGAAGATCTTCCCGTAATCGAGCGTTTTGAACTCGTCCCATTCCGTCACGATCGCGACGGCGTGCGCACCCTCGGTCGCCTGATACGCGCTCGTCGCAATCGTCAGGCGCGAGTCCTCGCGACCCTTGCCGAGCACGTCGACCCGGATCTCGTCGGCCGGCACCTTGGGATCATATACCACGACGCGCGCCTGTTCGGCGAGGAGATCACGACAGACGGAAATCGCCGCCGATTCGCGGGTGTCGTTGGTGTCTTTCTTGAAGGCGAAGCCGAGCACGGCAATTTTCTTGTCCGCGACGGAATTAAACAATGCCCGCACAATGCGGTTGGCGAAGCGATGCTTCTGCCAGTCGTTCATCTTCACGACGGCGTCCCAATATGAAGACACCTCAGGCAGGCCGAAATGCTCGCAGAGATATACCAGGTTTAATATATCTTTTTGGAAGCAGGATCCGCCGAAGCCGACGGAGGCCTTCAGGAATTTCGCCCCGATGCGCGAGTCCTTGCCGATCGCGTTCGCGACCTCGTCCACGTCGGCGCCGGTCGCCTCGCATAGCGCGGAGATGGAGTTGATCGACGAAATGCGCTGGGCGAGAAATGCGTTCGCCACGAGTTTCGAGAGCTCGGACGACCAAAGGTTTGTGGTGATGATCCGGTCGCGGGCGACCCAGTGCGCATAGACATCGACCAAGGTCTGGATTGCCTTTTCACCGCCGGGCGTCCGCTCGCCGCCGATCAGCACGCGGTCCGGCTGCTGGAGATCCGCGATCGCCGTGCCCTCCGCGAGGAACTCGGGATTCGACAGCACCTCGAACTTATATCCCCGGGAATTGGCGGATAATATATCCTTGATGGTCTCTGCCGTCTTCACCGGGATCGTCGATTTCTCGACGATGATCTTCGGGCCGTTCGCCTGCTCCGCGATCGTGCGAGCGACCGACTCGATGAACCGCAAATCCGCCGCGCGGCCCGCGCCCACGCCGTACGTTTTCGTCGGTGTGTTAACGGCAACAAAGATGATGTCGGCCGCCTTGATCGCGCCCGCCACGTCGGTGGAGAAAATGAGGTTCTTGCCCCGAGTCTGCCGTACCACGTCATCCAGGCCCGGCTCATAGATCGGAAGCGTATCGGAATTCCACGCCGCGATCCGCGCCGCGTTCATGTCCACAACCCGCACTTCGATTTGCGGAGCTTTCAAGGCGATCATGGCCATGGTTGGGCCGCCGACGTAGCCGGCCCCGATGCAGCAGATTTTCATAAGGAGTGATGACGATTAAGTGGTACGCCGAGAAATCCAAGGCGATTTCCACCGGAGCCAGAAAATGCTTCGACCGGGGCACCTTCGGACGGTTCAGGACCGATTCCGGCGGGTTTGGCACAAAAAAAGCGCCGACGGGCGTCGGCGCTGGATTTTTTTGGCTAACTCCGCTCAGGCGGGATGAGGAGCCGGGGTATGACCGCCGGGACCGATCGGTTCGATCGCCGGGTTCTTCTCCGGAGCTTTTTTCTCCGGCGCGCGCGGCTCGGGCTTGTTCGTAATCACGGTGATGATCGGAGAGCGTATCTCGCCAAACTCGATGATCTCCAAGACGTGCTTGCCATCCAGAGTCTCGTGCTCGATCAGCGCATCGGCGATTTTCTGCAGAGCCTGAAGGTGCGACGAGATCAGCTCGCGGGCGCGTTGATATTGCTCGTCGATGATGCGGTGGATTTCGACATCGATTCGGCGGGCGGTCTCTTCCGAGACGTTCTCGTTCCGAGTGATTTCGCGACCCAGAAAAACCGTGTCATGATTGTCGCCGTAGGCGATCGGACCAAGGGGGCTCATGCCCCAATCGCAGACCATGTGGCGTGCGATTTTGGTGACCTGTTTGATGTCACCCGCGGCGCCGCTTGATATATCTCCGAGGACGAGTTCCTCGGCGATCCGGCCGCCCAAGCCCATGGCGATCTGGTTCAGCATGCGCTTCATCGCATGCGTTAATATATCTTTTTTCGGGATGAACATCGTGCTCCCGAGCGAGCGCCCGCGGGGGATGATGGTCACTTTATGCACCGGCATGTGGCCGTCATCCAAGAGAGCCTGCACGAGGGCATGGCCGGCCTCGTGGTAGGCCGTAAGCTTCTTTTCCTCATCATCCATCAACCGACGGCGCTCGCGCCCGAATTGCACCTTCTCACGGGCATCGTCGACGTCGATCATCTCGACGCGCTTTTTGCTCCGGCGAGCCGCCAGCAAGGCTGCCTCGTTCAAAAGATTCGCGAGCTCGGCTCCGGAAAGCCCCGGCGTGCCGCGCGCAATCACCGACAGATCGACGTTCTCGGAAAGGCTGATCTTCTTGGCGTGAACGCGGAGGATCTGTTCGCGACCGACGAGGTCGGGCAGATCCACATAGATCTGACGGTCGAAGCGACCAGGGCGTAACAGCGCGCTGTCAAGCACATCCGGACGGTTCGTGGCCGCGATGATAATGACCCCCTCGGTGGTGTCAAAGCCATCCATCTCGACCAGCAACGAGTTCAACGTCTGCTCGCGCTCATCGTTGCCGCCGCCGACGCCTGCGCCACGCTGCCGGCCGACCGCATCGATTTCGTCGATGAAGATCAGGCAAGGCGCGCTCTTGCGGCCCTGTTCGAACATATCGCGAACGCGGCTCGCGCCGACGCCCACGAACATTTCGACGAAGTCAGAACCAGAGATGCTGAAGAAAGGGACATCCGCTTCGCCGGCGACTGCCTTGGCGAGGAGCGTCTTGCCGGTGCCGGGAGGGCCGACGAGCAAGATGCCGCGCGGGATGCGTCCGCCCATCTTGGTGAACTTTTTCGGGTCCTTGAGAAACTCGACCACTTCGGAAACTTCTTCCTTGGCCTCGTCGCAACCCGCGACGTCCGCGAACGTGATCTTATCGCGATCGCGAGTGAGGAGCTTGGCTCGGCTTTTGCCAAAACTGAGCGCGCCGCGCCCCGCCTGGCGGAGCTGGCGCACGAAGAGAAAGTATACAAGGCCGATGACGATCAGGATCGGGATGAGATTGCCGACGATCGTGGTGAGAAGCGTCGTGTTCGGCTGCTCAACGAAGAGCTTCGATTTCTGCAGCCGCTCCATATTATTATCGGTGAGCCGACCCGCCGCGTGAAATTTCCGCCAGGGTGAATTCACGTCCTTCCGGCTCTCGCCGGTGATGTCAACGTAGTCGCGACCGTTCGCGCCGTCGGGGCGGATCGCGGCCGAACGACCGGATTCGTGGCTGTTGTTTATATTGCCGGCTTCAGCTCGCTCGACGACGTCCTGGATTGTCAGCGACTCGGTCGGGGAATTAAAACCGCCGGGAGAAAAACAAAGCAGCGCGAGTACGGCTCCCGCCAAGGCCAGCCAGAAAAGCAACATTTTCGGCTGAAACCGGTCAGGGGGGAGGTTTTTGAGCGAGCGTCGCGGCTTTTTGTTGTCGGTTTCGGGCATTCTGTGTGGGAGTAGAGCAGAAACGTGGATGTTCCCGGGTGAATAGTCAATTGGGCTACCCGGGGAATTTCCGGTAAATATTCGGAGCGGCGACGAGTGCCAAGTGGCCCTTCGCCAGCACGGCGAATCGGCCGTCACCCAAGCTCTGCCGAGTCGCCACGCCACGCTCCACCGCGATCAACAAAGCCTCGAAAGCTTGGCGGGATATATGCAGGCGCACACGCTGCGCCGCGAACCATTGATATAGGATGCGTCGCCGCACCGCGCGCGGGTGTATTGAGAATTTGGATACATTGATCCGGCGGTCCGGCTCAATGCATCCGCTGCGCGCGGCCCAATCCTCCAGTGCCAAGTCGTCCTCCTCGAGCAGGCCGCGCGAGAGTGCCGCACCGGCCACCGCGTCCCGTCGGGCTGCCTCGGTCCACGCCGGCACGACGGCGTGCCGCACGCGATTGCGGAAAAAATCCGGGGCGGCATTGGTCGCGTCCTCGCGCCACGTCGCCCCGGCCCGCCGCAGTTCGTCTGCGATCGCGGATTTTTTTAATGTAAGCAGCGGGCGCAAATGCACGCGCCTCCCAGGCATCGGCTGGACCGGCCGAGGCGCTGCGAGGCCACCGGAACCGCTGCCCCGTGCCAGCCGCATGAGCATCGTTTCCGCTATATCATCCTGCTGGTGCCCGAACCAGAGCGCGCGTCCGTGCCGGCGAAAAAATTCGTGACGCGCCGCGCGCGCCGCGGCCTCACTCGCGGCCGGTGAGGCCTCACTCCAGCTGTCGCTTTTATATACTATATTGAGTTCCGCGCAAACCGCTGCGCAGAACCGTTCGTCGGCGTCCGCCTCCGCCCCGCGCAGCCGATGATTGAAATGCAGTGCCACGACTCGTGAGCGCCGCTCCGGCCAGTGCACCCAGAGGAGCAGCAGCAGTAGAAGTGAATCGGCGCCGCCGGAAAACGCGACGGACCAGGATGCGCGACGCGACGACGCTTCCGCCCAACGGAGAACCGCCGGGTGCAGCGCCGCGCGGGGGAACGCCTCGCCAAGCTTCGCCGCCAAATCGGCCCACGCGCTCGCCGGCGGATACCTCAGGGCTTGACTTTTCCGGCCCGTGGCCCGCCCTGGTCGTTTTTTTCGCGTGGCCGCGGCCGGGCGCCGCGGCGCATTGCGCACGGGCTCAGGCGAACGTGAGGAACTCCTTGCCAAAATAGTTCAACAGCGCCTCGGGGATTTTCACCCGACCATCTGGCTGAAGATTGTTTTCGAGCAGCGCCGCGAGGACCCGGGGCACCGCGAGGCAGGAGCCGTTCAACGTATGAACGAGCTCGGGCTTCGACGAGTCCTTCGACCGGAAACGAATCTGCGCCCGGCGCGCCTGAAACGATTCGAAGTTCGAGCAACTCGACACCTCGAGCCACCGTTTCTGCCCTGCAGCCCAGACCTCGAGATCATATTTCTTTGCCTGGGCAAATCCGACTTCTCCGCCGCACATCAGCAGCACGCGATAGGGCAGTTCGAGTTTCTGGAGCAATCGCTCGGCATCACCACGCAGTCGCTCGAGTTCGTCGTAGCTCGTCGACGGATGAACCCATTTCAATAATTCCACTTTATCAAACTGGTGCAGCCGGTTGAGCCCACGAACGTCCTTGCCATAGCTCCCCGCCTCCCGGCGGAAACACGGTGTATACGCGCAGCGGTTGATCGGCAGATCCGACTCCTCGACAATTTCCTCGCGGAAAAAATTCGTGAGCGGCACCTCGGCCGTTGGGACTGCATATAAGTGGTCCACGGTCGTTTCATACATCTGCCCCTCCTTGTCGGGCAGCTGCCCGGTCGCCGTCGCGCTGGCGGCGTTCACGAGGATGGGCGGGCTGACTTCCGCGTAGCCCGCCTTCACATTTTCATCGAGGAAGAACTGGAGCAACGCGCGGACCAGCCGCGCGCCGTCTCCTATATAAAATGGAAATCCGGCCCCGGTGACTTTCGCGCCACGCGCGAAGTCGAACAGGCGCTCGAAACCGGGGATTTCCCAGTGCGGACGGGCGTGAGGACGCGACTCGTCGTGAGCGCCGTGCAATGCGAACACTATATTGTCCTCCGCTCCCCGACCGTCGGGCACGCTTTCGTGCGGCAGGTTCGGCACCGAGAGCATGGCGGTGCGAAAACGTTCGGCCGTGTCGTTCAGCGCGGCGTCGCGCTCCTTCACTTGGGAAGAAAGCTGCTTCATCTCCGCGAGCTTCGCTATAAACTCAGGCGTACCCTTCGGCAGCGCGGCCATCGCGGCATTGGCTGATTTCTGGGCGGCGCGCAGGCCCTCGACCTCCTGCAGCTGCGCCCGCCACGAGGCGTCGATCGCGAGCACGGCGTCCAGGTCGACGGCGAGATGCTTTTTCGCGATGGCGGCGCGAACGCGTTCGGGCGATTCGCGGATGATTTTGGGATCGAGCATGAGATATATCGGGATATATAGAGTTAACGGAATCGCGAGCGCGCGCGTTGCAGCCGCGAGTATACATCCTTGGCAGACAGCAGGCGGAGGTCGCCGACCGGCGCCTGCACGACAAAGTTCGTCGGCGCATTCAGGGGATAAGGGCCGAACAGCCGTGGATCCGTCGGGCCGAAAATTCCCATTACGCGAACGCCCAGCGCCGCAGCGAGGTGCATCGGGCCGCTGTCATTCGAGACCACCCACTCCGCGCGTCGGATCAACGCCGGGAGCGAGACCAAACTCGTGTTGCCCGTGAGGTTCAGGAATTGCGGCGCCGAAAACGCGCCTCGATCCGGAACATAATTGCTGCCCGCCCAGATTACCTTGCGCGCTTTGTCCTCACGCAGAAGCATTTCGGTGAGCTGCTTGAAACCGCCCCAGCGTTTCTCGACGCGACGGCTGTCCGGGAAAAGCAGCCACGGCTTGCCCCCACCTCGACTGTCGGCGAAGCGCAGGCTGAGGTTTTCCACATCGCGAAATTTCAGCTGCCCCCGCAACTCTGGCTTCGCTCCGATCACCGGGCAGAACTGCAGGAGGACGTCCAACGCGTGGCTGCGTTTGCCACCCGGCGGGAGCGGCACTTTCTCGTCGTAGAACACGCCGGCCATTTCCCGCGCGTCGATCCGTCCGACCTTTTTCTTCGCTTTCGCGCGAGACGTCATCAGCCCGGTGCGCAGCAGCCCTTGGAAATCGAATACATAGTCAAATTCCGTCTTACGGATCTCGCGGATGAGTTTCAGGAACGCCTTGGCGCCGCCGCCGCGCTCGAATATATAGATGTGATCGACGGCCTCGCAGGCGCGGACGATCGGCGCAAAAATTTCCCGTACGACCCACGAAATGCGCAGCTTCTCACATTGCGCCTTGAGTGAGGCAGCGACCTGCAGCCCGTGTACAATGTCGCCAAGCGACGAGGGTTTGATGATTAGAAGTTCCGTCATGGACATCGGCTCGTGCAGAACGAATCTGCTTTTAACCGCGTGAGCGTTACGTTTGATGGCTTTTCCCTGTGAAAATCAAAGCCAAATCCCGTTCGCGTGCTGACGCTGGCTCTTAAGGGAGCGGGCCTTGTGGCGGCCCGCACGCCCGAATCGATCCTTCGGATCGCCTCCGTGGTCACGGGGAATCTCATGTTCGTCGCCCTGCGATCGCGACGCCGACTCATCCTCTCGAATCTCCATCACGCGTTTCCGGAACGTCCCCCGGAGTGGCATCGCAAGATCGGCCGCGAGAGCTGCGTGCGACTGGTGGAGACGGGCCTGCTTTCCCTCGCGATCCCATATTTCTCCCAGGAACGTATATACTGGATGATACATCCGTCCTCGGAGGTCCTGCCCGTGATCGCCGACGTACTGGCGGCGGGAAGGTCGAATGTATTTCTCTCGCCCCACCTCGCATATTGGGAGCTGGAAACGGCGTTTCCCCTCGTCATTCCGCAGGAGATGCCGGAATTCGGAATCATTTTCCGGCCACTCGATCACCCCGGCGCGGACGAGTATATAAAGAAAACGCGCGAGCGGTTCGGCATGAAACTGCTCTCGCGCAAGCAGGGCTTCGCCGACGCGCTGAAAATCCTGCGCCGCGGCGGCTATGTGGGAATTCTTTTTGACCAGAACGCCGGGATGCAGGGCGCGTTGACGACATTTCTCGGCCGCGTGTGCTCCACGACCGAGCTGCCCGGCATCCTCGGGGAGAAATTCAATTCGCGCGTCGTCGTGATGTACCCGAGGAGAATCAGCTTCTGGAGGGTGGATCTCAGCCTCGCCGAGTTGCCGGCCGGGCCGGAATCGGCGGACATCACGATCGCGATGAACCGCTGGCTCGAGCGAAAGCTGAGCAGCGACGATAATGTCTGCGCGTCCTGGCTCTGGCTGCACGATCGATGGCGCAACCAGGACATTCCGTCCAAGCGTTTTCGCCTCGAGGCCAAACGCGACCTCCTCAGTGCGGAAATGGTCGCCCGACACTGGACGTCGCTGCCGAGGCGAACGCGAATATATATACGGATGCCGAACTGGCTCGGGGACGTGGTCATGGCTCTCCCGCTCCTGCGCGCGCTTCGCGTGGGCCGGCCCGATGCGGAACTGGTGCTGGTCGTGCGGCCCGCTTTTGCGCCGTGGCTGGAATCGATCGGTCTCGCGGAGCGGGTGATTCCTCTCCCGCCGCGCGGGCCAAAATATTTCGCGGAGTTTTGGAAGCTGCGGGATGCGTTTCCCGATATATGGTTGCTGTTCACCAACTCGTTTCGCGGCGACCTCGAGGCACGCCTGGCCGGCGCTCCACAACGTTTCGGCATCGTGCGGCCCGGCCGGCCGCGTCCCCTGCTCTCGCATTCCTACCGGGTGCCACCCGAGTTCGCCGAGGCCGACCACCACCAAATCGAGCTCTGGGAGAATTTTCTTCGGGCCTTCGGATTGCAGGCGGAGATCAGCCGCGAGCCGATTGCGACCCGTGACGGCAGCATCAATATATCTTCCGCGATCGGGCTTATTCCGGGATCGGAAAACTCCCCGGAAAAACGCTGGCCCGTCGCGTACTGGCGATCGCTGATCGAGCTCCTGCCGGACCAGCGCTTTATCATATTCGGCACCGCTGGCGACCTGCCGCTGGCGCAGCAGATCGCCGCCGGTTTCGACGTCACCCGCGTGCAGAACCGCGCGGGCCAAACCGATATATTAAGTTTCGCGCGGGAACTCGCGGCCTGCCGGTTGCTCGTGACGAACGACACCGGCGGGATGCACCTCGCCAACGCGCTGGGCGTGCCACTCATCGGACTGTTCGGACCCACTAACCCCGTCCGAACCGGCCCTGTATTCAAAACTTGGATACAAATCCTGCAGCCTCCAAACTGCGATTCCCGTGGCGGTGGTCGGCTCGAGGATCTGCGCGTTGAGACGGTCGCCGAATCGGTCCGCCAAGTGCTCTCGAAGGGCGGGTTCCCCGTTTAGCTTGCACCGCGCGGGTACCCTCTCATCCCTGTAGTTTCCGACGTCCTGATGCCGCTCCTGTCCGTCACCGATCTTCGCACCTACTTTCATACTCGCAACGGAGTATACCGCGCGGTCGACGGCATCAGCTTTTCGGTGCAACGCGGGGAAACGCTCGGGATCGTGGGTGAATCCGGCTCGGGAAAATCGGTGACGTGTTATTCGATCATGGGCCTCATCCCCCAGCCTCCTGGCAAAATCGAAAGCGGCACTGCGATCTTCGACGGCGTCGATCTGCTGCACTGCACGCCGCGAGAGTCCCGGCAAATCCGCGGGAAACGGGTCGCCATGATTTTTCAGGATCCCATGACGTCGCTGAATCCGTACCTGCGGATTTCCGACCAGTTGATCGAGCCTCTGCTGATCCACGAAAAAATATCTCGGCGGGATGCGTTGCGTCGAGGATTGGAGACACTCGAGGCGGTGGGAATCAACGACGCGTCAAAACGGATACACTATTACCCGCACGAATTTTCCGGAGGCATGAGGCAGCGCGTGATGATTGCGATGGCCCTCATCACGAAGCCCGAGTTGCTGATCGCTGATGAGCCGACGACAGCTCTGGACGTCACGGTGCAGGCGCAAATTTTGGAGCTGATCAAGAATATGCAGCGCGAGTTGGGGATGGCGGTTATATTCATCACGCATGATCTCGGCGTGGTCTCCGGTCTCTGCGATCGCGTGCAGGTGATGTATGCCGGGCGCATCGTTGAAACGGCCGACACGCGCTCGCTGTTTTATCAACCGAAGCATCCCTATACCCGCGCGCTGCATCGCTCAATCCCGTCGCTGCAGCCGAAGGGATCGGAACTATATACAATCCGCGGCATGCCGCCGGACCTCTCGAAGCCCATCGTGGGTTGTCCGTTCACTCCTCGGTGCGAATTCGCCACGGATCTCTGCATCAGTCGCGACCCGCCGCTCGCCGAGTGGAAGCCGGGGCACCTGCACGCGTGCCTGCGAGTGCAGGCGGGCGAAATCTAGTATCAACGTTTATATCGACTCCGCCCGATTCTATATAGCTCCTATATAGCGCATATAGCGAAAACTCCACCCCGGCGTCACCCACCATGCCTGATGCGATCCTCGAACTCCGCGACGTAAAGACCCACTTTCCGATCCACCGCGGCTTTCTCGTGAAGCGGCAGGTCGGCACCGTGAAGGCGGTGGACGGCGTGTCGTTGCGGATCCTTCCCGGAGAAGTGCTGGGCCTGGTCGGCGAGTCGGGCTGCGGCAAGTCCACGCTCGCTCGCACCATCATGCAACTGGTGCCGACGTCCGCCGGGACCGTCGTCCTCGAGGGAAAAAACCTGACGAACGGGACGGCAGCCGAACTGCAGGACGTCCGCCGCGACCTGCAGATGATATTTCAGGATCCGTATGCGTCGCTCAATCCGCGCATGACGGTTTTCGCCACGCTCGCGGAGCCGTTGCTGGTGCACCGGGTCTGCGGACGTTCCGAGGTGAACGCCCGCGTGGCGGAACTCATGAGCACCGTCGGCCTGGCGCCGCGGTTCATGCAAAAATATCCGCATGAATTTTCCGGCGGGCAACGGCAACGCATCGCGATCGCGCGCGCTCTCGCGCTTCAGCCTAAGGTCATCATCGCGGACGAGCCCGTGTCCGCGCTCGATGTTTCCATCCAGGCGCAGATCCTCAACCTGCTCGCGCAACTCGGTCGGAAGATGAACCTGACGCTCATCTTCATCGCTCACGACCTCTCCGTCGTGAAACATATATCGGATCGCGTGGCGGTGATGTATCTCGGAAAAATCGTGGAGCTCGGACCGGCCGAGGATGTGATCGAGCGCCCGCGGCATCCCTACACCCGCGCGCTCGTCAGCGCGATTCCGACGCCGAACCCGGATGTGGAACGTGGCCGGCAGCGCATCGTTCTCGCCGGCGATCCGCCCTCGCCCATCAATCCGCCGTCCGGGTGCGCGTTTCACCCGAGGTGCCCGTATGCCGCCGAGAAATGCCGCGAAATCGTGCCGCCGCTCATCGCCGCGGGTCCGGCTCGCGAGGCGGCGTGCATCCGGCTCGACGAAATTTAACCGCGGCGGGGGGCGTCTCGGCGCGTCCCGCCGGAAAACCTGTTATATAGTCGTTTCATATTTAATAGTTATTAAATATCATCGAGTCGGTTGCCCGTCGGCATCGCGCGATCCGGCCAGGGGCCGGGCGGCCTTTATTTCAAGCCTCCGCTGGCGCCGTCCGGATTGAGTTGGCGCAATGCCTCGTAACACGCGATGCCGGCGGCGGTGCTCAGATTCAGCGAACGCAGGGTGGCGTTCGCGTGCGGAATGGTGACGCGCGCCGCCTCCCCGAGTTCGGCGTGCAACCATTCCGGCGCACCCGACCCCTCGTTGCCGAATACCAACCCGTCGCCATCGGCATAGCGGACGTTCCAGAAACTTTGCTGCGTCTTGGTGGTGAACAGCCACAACCGGCGCGGCCCGACGGCGCTCCGGCGAAAAGCGGACCAGTCGGCGTGTTCATGGACGTCGAGCGAACGCCAGTAATCCATGCCGGCGCGGCGCAGATTGCGGTCGGAAATCTCGAAGCCGAGCGGGTGGATCAGGTGCAGCCGCGAGCCGGTCAGCGCGCACATGCGACCAATATTGCCGGTGTTAGGGGCGATCTCCGGCTGAAAGAGCACGATGTGCAGCATCGCTCTCATGTTTCGTAAGTATCTTTACTGAGCAAGCATCCGGATCGATTGCGTTCAGATCGACGCTTCGGAAGGCTCGACGGTTCCTTCTTTTCCACGCCGTGACCCCGCGCAAAGTGATCGTCCTGGTCGACGACGAGAAATCATATACCGAATTGATCGCCGAGCTCCTGCTCGAAAACCTCGATTGCCAGGTGCTCGCTTTCACCAGTGCGATCGATGCGCTCGCGAAAATCCCAGAAATCGACGTCGGCGTCGTGGTGACCGACTACTCCATGCCCAAGCTGAACGGGTTGGAATTCGTCAAGCAGGCGCGCCTGCTCCTGCCGCTCACACCTTTTATCGTGATCACCGGGCACACAGTGGGTTTGCCCGAGGAAGAATTCGCACAAATCTCGGCGGTAAAAACGATTCTATATAAACCGTTGCGGTGGCGTCACCTCGCCGAGGAGATTCTCCGGGTGTGGCCGGATGCCACAGACATACCCACGCTCAAGCCACCCGCGGGCTCCTTGCTCTAGCCGCTATATATGACTATATACTGCGCAGCTCTCAGCTGGCGAGAACCTGCAGCCCGGTGTTATCGGCGGTCAGGATTTTCGCCTCGCACGCGATGGATTTTTCCCGGAACGCCGCGGTCATGGCGGCAACAACTGCGGGAGCATTGCCGTGAGGGCTGACACAAAGGACACTCGAGCCGCTGCCACTGAGCCAACCGGTGTACGCACCGGCGGCGACGCCGGCATCGAGGGCATTACGAGCGCCGGGAATCCGCGGTAGCCGATAAGGCTCATGCATGAAATCGCCGACGGCATGCCTGAGTTTTTCAAAATCGCCGGTCGCAAATGCGGCCGTGAGATACGTCGCGCTGTTAATGCTCCGCACTGCGTCGAAATAAAGTATCGTCGCCGGCAACACGCCCCGCGCTTCCTTCGTGAGCATTTCCACCTCGGGCGAGACCACGACAAAAGCCAGCTCCGCCGGAACGATCACGCGTACCGTGTCCACGTACGCGCCCGTCACGGGGTCGCACCGCGAAACGCAAAAGCCCCCGAGCACGCCCGCACTGGCATTGTCGGGGTGACCCTCGAGCTTCGTGGCCAGCGCCACGAGATCGCGGGCGCTGAGGCCGGCCGCGTGAACGGCATTCAGCCCCGCGAGAACCCCGGCGATCACGGTCACACTGGACCCCAGGCCCCTCGCCGCCGGCACGTCGCCGGTTATATGAAAGCTGAATCCCGCCGGTTCGACTTCGGTCTCGTCGAAAAAGAGCGTCGCCACTTCGGCAACCATCTTGGCTGCGCGAAAATCGCCGGCGTCGACGGGCATCGGCTCGATGCCCTCGACCCGCGCGACCGCCACGTAATTATATAGCGAGAGGGCCAGCCCCAGAGTGTCGAAACCAGCGCCGCAATTCGACGTGCTCCCGGGGATCTTGACGGTGACAGCTGCGCACGGGGCTTGGGACATGAGGGCTGTCGAGACGACGTTGCTTCCAACAAAAACAGCGGCGCCCCCCACGTCGAGGTAAAGCGAAGATAAACTTAACGCCGGTAGGACTTCAGCGTCTTCGCGAGATCACGTTTCTCGGCGTTCAGTTTCAACGTCTCTCGTTTATCGAAGAGCTTTTTTCCGGTGGCGAGTGCGACCTCCACCTTCACCAACGCGCCCTTGAAATACATTCGCAGCGGCACCAGGGCGCGTCCTCCGGTCTCGAGCGCCAGCTGGATCTTCCGTATATGATGCCGGTGCAGCAGGAGTTTGCGGGTGCGCCTCGCATCGTGGTTGTTCAGGTTTCCGAACTCGTAGTGCTCTATATAGGCTCCGTGCAGCCAGGCCTCGCCGTTTTCCACCCGCCCAAACGCGTCTGAAATCTGCGCCTTTCCCGCGCGAATCGATTTCACCTCCGTGCCCTTCAGCGCGATGCCCGCCTCAAAACGTTCGTCGATGAAGTAGTCCCGCAAAGCCTTGGCATTGCGAATCTCGGTATATCGA
Organism: uncultured Verrucomicrobiae bacterium; assembly: GCA_963800005.1. Lineage (GTDB taxonomy): Bacteria > Verrucomicrobiota > Verrucomicrobiia > Opitutales > Opitutaceae > CAWCZH01. Next base: position 26,270 of record CAWCZH010000005.1, on the reverse strand, counting down.
GGAGCGTCTTTCTTGGAGGCCATCGAAATTTTTGGGGAAACCTGCCCTTTCCGACACGAAAAAGGCGGCCCCGATTCTCGCGGGAGCCGCCTAAAGTTGCAAATCGAACCGAGCGTCAGGCGACGCCGAGCTCGTAACTGATCTTGCCCTCGATCACTTCACGTAGGGCGGTGTCCTCGGGCGAGAGCTTTTCCAGCGACTCCACCAGCGGGCGGTTACCACGCTTCAATTGCTTCACGCGCCGCGAGATGACGTTCACCAATACGTTCGGGTCGGAGATGAGTTTAAGTGCTTCCTTGATATAGTCGTCGCGCATAGGTCGAATTTGTGTGAACCGAGTGAAGGAAGAACACAGCGGGTACCTCTGAGACCGTCAAGGTCAATCGCCCGCGGCAGCCCGATAAAAGGCCGAGCCCGTTTTCGCAAAACAGCTTCGTCTCGGGGCCGCGCAAAAATCCTTGTCAAAGCCGGCCGGGGATGGGAACTTGAACGCTCACTTCGTTCCAACCCTTTTAATTCACCCGCCATGTCACAACACAAAAGCCTCCAAGGTTCGTCCGGTCTGGTCATCAAGCGCAATGTGCTGAAGCGCTTCGAACGCGTGGACCTCCTGAAGAAACGCGGTCATTGGAAAGCGGGCGATCGCGTGCAGGGCCTGCGCAAGACCAAGCCGGACGTCTAAGTCTAAACGTTCCCCCATTTTTGGCAGGCAGCCGAACCGCTGCCTGCCTTTTTTGTCGGCTGATTTCTCCTAATGCATAATCTCCTCGCCGGGCTGCTCGACTGGTACCGTGCCTCGCTCGCGCACGGAGGATACTCGCTGATCATACTGCTAATGGCGGTCGAGAGTTCGTTTCTGCCGCTGCCAGCGGAAATGGTGATCCCGCCGGCGGTGATATTCGCCCAGCGGTCGGGCAACATGACAATCACCGGCATCGTGCTCGCCGGCACGTTTGGGTCCTGGCTCGGCGCGAGCATCATGTATTGGGCGTCACGCTGGGCGGGCCGCCCGCTGGTGATGCGCTACGGAAAGTATATATTTATCCCGGCGGCAAAGGTGGAGCAGGCCGAACTCTGGTCGTCGCGCTTCGGCGGCTTCGGTATATTCGCGTCGCGGCTCGTGCCGGTCGTCCGGCACTTGATCGGAATTCCCGCCGGAATCGTGCGCCTGAACTATGTGAAGTTCTCGATTTTCACCGTGCTCGGCGCGGCGATCTGGTGCGCCGTGCTCTGCTGGGTGGGCGTGCAGGCCGGGCGCGATGAGGCACTGATGAACGGCGAGCTGCATCGCATCGTCCTCTGGGTGGTCGGCGCCCTCGTCGTCCTCGGCGCTATATATTATTTCTTCGTCTTCCGCTTCACCCGCCGCGCTGAAGTGCGCTCGTGAGCGTAAATTCGTGACGTCGGACGCCGTCCGGCCCCGCGATTCTGCGGGGCGCGAGCTTGACGGGAGAATGTCGCCGGGCCTACATCTCGGCATCCTTGCGGGCGTAGCACAATGGATAGTGTAGTGGCCTCCGAAGCCATTGATCCGGGTTCGACTCCCGGCGCCCGCACCACTGAAGGCCCGAATAATCTTGAGTTTACCGCCAGTTTCCCGACACTGCCGGTAAGTGAAGGTAACAACCAGCGCTAAAGGCCACCTTCTGGTGACGCATGGGTCTGCGTCCGTGAAGATTTATTCACGTGACCGGGAGAAGAACGGGACGCGATATACGGAGAACACTCTCGTTTATCACGAAGGAGGTAATCGCGTGCGTCGGTACTTCGCCGACGAGAAAGAAGCTAAGGCCGAGGCCGAGCGTGTGCTGCTCGCAATGGCTAACGGAGCCACGCGAGCGCTAACACTCACGAACGCCGACGCAGAGGCCTATGCGATGGCCGTGGACGAGCTTAAGGCGGTCGGGGCGTCATTGCTACCTGCCGCGAGGGAATATCGAGCCTGCGTCGAGATCCTGGGCCCCAAAGTGTCTCTGATTGAGGCAGTCCGCTATTTCGTGGCGAGCGGCGCTTCCGAGGTGATTCCGAAAACAGTTCCGGAAACGGTCGCGGAGTTCGTCGCCGAGAAAACCCGGCTAAAGAAGTCGAGGGTTCACCTCTCTGACATTGGTTACAGGTTGGACAATTTTGCGAAGGAGTTTCCCGGTCCGATTGCAGAGGTCACTAAAGGCCAGATTAAAAAATGGCTTCTCGCGATGGACGTGGGGGCGCGTTCCCGTCGCAATTTCGCCGGCGCGATCACGTCACTCTTCCGCTGGGCGAAAAGCGAAGAGGTTAAGTATCTGCCGTCCGGCCGGCCGAGCGCGGGCGAGGGCCTGACCAAAAAAGAAGACGCTGAGGACGACGGCGAGGACGTCGTGATTTACTCTCCCGCCGAAGTGCGCGCTATCCTTGAACGTCTACAATCGAAACGACCAGAGCTCGTTCCCTTCGTCGCGATCGGCGCGTTTGCCGGGCTCCGAACGGCAGAAATTCAGCGCCTCGATTGGGCTGAAGTGGATTTGGGTCAAGGACACATCGAGATCACCAAGCGGAAGGCAAAGACCCGCACCCGTCGTCTCGTCCCGATCCTGCCGAATCTCGCCAAGTGGCTCGATCCCTACAGGGGGAAAACCGGCAGCGTCTGTCCGTATATAAGAACTCAGTTCGCGGTACAGCGTGAGGTCGAGGGGCGCGGGGAAGCAGGCGACGTGAAGCTACTCGATTGGAAACGCAACGCGCTCCGCCACAGCTTCGCAACCTATCGGATCGCGACTATAAAGAGCGAAAATCAGGTCGCCCTCGAAATGGGAAATTCGCCGGCAATGGTGTTCGCGAATTACCGGGGCGTGGCGACCGAAGCGGTCGCAAAAGAATTTTGGGGCATTGAGCCCCCACCTCTCTTATGAAAGACGCATTCCAGCAGTGGTTCGATAACGCAGCGAAAAACGACGAGATCGCCCGAAGCTGGTTCTTAAAGTTCTTGAGAGGTCAATTCACACGCGAGAAACGGCTCCAACATATTGCCGCTTTGGTGGGGCTAGGTTGTAAATATAGTGACGGCGAGTGGATCAAAAAAGGAGTTTCGCTTGCGGAGGACGGGCAAAAAAAATTCCCGAAGGAATACTATATGGTGAAGGTCAGAGAAAACTACGGCGAGTTGCTCAGCCGAATCGAAATGTCCTCGCCGGAAGGACAAACGAATATAATTCGCGCATATATTGCAGGGATTCAGGCCGGGCGACTGTTCGCGCGAAATATTCAAACGGGCACGGGGTCTCATCGCCCGCTCAGTATTCCGAATGAAGAGATCGACGCGGCGGTGGAGCGGTTCAAGCGCACTCCCGGAAACGCGCAATCTCAGGTCACCCAGAAAAAGATAGCGGGCAAAAAATATTGGACTCATCCGAAAAGGCTGACTCCCAAAATCTATACCCGATGGTGTTTGGCAAAGGCCGCCGAGGAGATAATCGCCCAGGAGGAAATGGCGCGCGGATGGATGAGCGGGAATTCGACATAAGACTTAGGTCGAATAAACCGTTGCTCGTTAGCTAGTTACATATTGCGGGTTCCGGTCGCTGCCGGATGCTGTACGTAGAAACTCAACTCTACGTACACATGGAAGATATTCCACAAACCGAGCAGGGCCGTCTCATAACACGGCGCCAAATTGCGGCACGCTATAGCGTGTCTGAACGAACGATCCAAAACTGGATGCGAGGGAAGATGATCCCTTGGATTCAAGTTTCCGGCCGCTTGATTCGCTTCTCGCCCTCCGAAACGGATGCGGCTCTTACGCGTAATCACCGCGTTGCAGCCCGTGGCGAAACGGTAGGCGCCCTGTGAGCAAACCTCCCGGCCGTCCCTCTATCTTCGCCCGCGCTCAATCGCTCGTCGATTCCGGCGCTGCGAAAACGTTCGCCCTCGCGTGCGCCCAGCTTGGGCAGCGTCGCAGGACCAAAACTTTTCCTAAGGCGCCGGTCGCGGCGGTGAAGCCCCGTCTGCCGTATACGGATTCCGATATATGAAACAATCACTTCGGAAAATTAGCCGGCCGCGCGGAGTCAGCGGGACAGGTTTTTCAAAAATGCTTCGTGGTTACTTTGACCGCAGCACACGGCGCCGTCGTTACCGTGGAAAGAAAGTTGAGCTGTATGAAACTTGACTCTCTCCAAATATCGAAGCGTGTCGCTGAGGCTCGCGCCGCGAAGGACGCGATGCACAATGCTGCTTTGGGATTTCTCTTCGCTGAGAAGCGGTCGCCCGATTTAGCGGACGCCGCGCTCGCTCGGTTCCGTCAGGCGGCCGCGGACCATAAACGCATCGCGAAGGGCCTGCGATGAGCGCTTCCCGTGAGGTGCAGGGAAGATTTATTGCGGCCATCGTTAAGGACGACACCGGTGACCGGTGGCGAGATTGTCGCGAACTGCCGCCAGAGGTTTTTGAGGATTTCGAGATCCGAGAAGTTTGGCGGGATATTGTCGGGGCTGCCGATTACGAGGCGGCGGCACTCGCCGGAGCGAAGTTTTTTTCCGACCCCACAATCGGCGAATCGTATTTGCTAGATCGCCGGGCAATCCTAGCTGAGTATTATTCACGTAAAGGCGCGCCGGCGCTGGCGCTGCTTGAGAAAATCGAGTCGAACGTAAGATCGAAGGGCCCGGTCGCATGGGACGCGTTCGCCGCGAACCCACCTCAAGATCCAGAGGTATTGATCGAGGACGTTCTAAATCGATGTCGCACGATGTTGCTTTGTGGTCCGTCCAAGGCGCGCAAAACGTATACGTTCCTTTATCTCCTTCTCTGCGTCGCGAACGGTCTCGATTGGCTGGGCTTCAAGGTCAGGAAAGGGCGCGCGATGTATATAAATCTGGAGCTCGCCGACTTTGAACTTTACCGCCGACTACATAGGATTGCGGCTGCGCTGGGCATTAAGCCTGGGCCCGATGTTCTCCTTTGGAACCTGCGCGGAAAATCAATCGACGCCCTAACGATAGCCCAAGAAATTCGCGCTCGGTGCGCGGGCATGTCGCTCGTGATTGTAGATCCGTGGTATCGTATCAACGCGCGTTCTGGCGCTGAGGAAAACTCCAACGATCAACAGGCGTCGCTCCTAATGGAGCTAGAAGCAGCCGCGCATGCCGCAGGCGCCGCTTTGGTTATAGGCCATCACTTCGCAAAAGGAGATGCTGCAGCAAAGAACTTTATAGATCGCGCCAGCGGCGCCGGAGTCTTCGCCCGCTTGCCCGATGTTTTCATGTCGCTTTCCGAGCATGCGGAATCCGATGCGATGACCGTTAACCTAGCGCTTCGCGAATTTCCTCCGGTGGATGAATTTGTCATCCGCTGTGAGCATCCGATCTGGGCGCGTGATGACCGTTTGAATCCGAAGGATTTGAAAAGCCGTTCGGGCCCAAAGGTAAAACACACGGAATCGGACGCCTTCGAAAAGCTGGGAACCGAGTTGCTGACCTACTCGCAGTGGAAGTCCGCCACGAATCTTTCGGACACCACGTTTAGGCGCAAACGCGACGCGCTCATTGACGCCGGGAAGGTCGAGCAAATCGGCATTCTATACAGGCGGAAAGCCGCATGACCGCCGTAATCGCCATAATCGCCGTAATTGAATCCGGCGGTAGGCCACCACCGCCACCGCCATATCTAAAGATTATGGCGGTTGGCTGTGGGTGTCACCGAGCCTTCGCCGCTGGCGGAGTTATGGCGGTAGTTCTGAACCAATTTTCCGCGCACCACGCGCGGCACCGTAAACCACCAACTAAACTAGTAATATGAACACACATCCAACCGTCTCGGCGCTCATCGTGGCCGATCAAAACCTAAAGACCGTCGAAGGCTCAATCGCTAGCCTCGAAGCTCAACGGCAAGCGTTCGCCGATGAGTCAAACGGTACGCTTGATCTAAAACTCCTCGCACGAGCTGCAGCAGTAAACGCCGGCTTCCCAATATTTGAAATCGTCAAGAAGCGTCGAAAGACCGAACTGCTGACGGCGTACCATATTGCCGCCCGTCACCTCGGCACGGTCTGGAACCAGGCGTCGGCCCTTTGGGGAGCGATCGATGCTGCGATCATTCAGAGAATCCTGGATGACGCCGGCTCTGCGCTCAAGGGTGCAGTCAGTCCTCGGCAGGCGCCTGTGTTCAAAGCCGAACAGTGCGCACGCCTGCCGATATCGTCAGGATGCGATTATATAGAGGCGAGCTCGTCGGCAGATGCTATGAAGTCTGCGGCGGCGTCGCTGCTGGAATCGATCGGCCGCTGTGAGCAAGAGATACAGCGCAGCACAGTCGTGGCAAAGAAGTATAATATAAACGTCACTGCGGGCGCGCTCGTCGCGGCCTGAGAAGGTAGGGCACCCCGGTAGGGCCCTCGCCTACCCTTTGGTTTGGGGACCCTCTATCCTGAGCCGTCACCTGCAGGGGCCGAACCAGCCCACCCCTCGCCTAAGACAACGTCCAAACTTTTTTCACACACGATTATGACTTCCCTCCCCTCCTTTCCATCGATGGCAGCGTGTGCCGGCGCGACGGGCATCCCCCTCTCGGTGCTCCGTGCGGCCAAGCGAGCGGGGTGCAAGGCATTCGACCAGGCGGGGCGCGTCCATCTCGGCCCGCTCCTTCGCTGGCTGTTCAATGATACCGCGAACGACGAGGCCGGCACCGACTGGCACCAACGATTCAAGCGCGCCCAAGCGATTGGGCTCGAAGTTCGAACCGCGAAGGAACGCGGCGATCTCGTCGACCGGGCTGTTTTCGTCGCAGCGATTCAGCGTATAGGCGGCGGCCTAAAGACATTAATAAATAACGTTATATCGACCGAACCCATGAAGCTCGCCGCGGCCGGGGGCGATGTTCCCGCCTGCCGTCACGTTTTGCGCTCCGTTCTCGATGACTTCTGGAATGCGTTTCGGGAACTGGGCATGCCGCATATGAAAGCGGCGGAGGCTCATACTAACGCCGCAACTGCCGCAATTATTAACCCCGTAAAAACCAAAAAGACTACAAATGAAAAACGAAAAAAGAAAACCAAGTAAGATTGAACTTCGCAGCCGAAACTGGATCGCGCGCAAATGGGGCGAAGCGTTTTGCCCTAAGAATAGCCGGCTCGATTGCGACGTGGCCCATGCAATGAGAGCGTGGCGTGACGCGTTGCCAGAGGCCAAGCGCGCGGCTCTCGCTCATATATGGGATGACCTCGACCGCGAGTTGATGCGTCAGCTCTGCAAACGCCGCTGCCGCTGAAGCCTCCCGGCATATCATACGACGGTGTCGAGCCGGTCATTGCGGTCGAGTTCGACGACCCGTTCCCGGATGACGAACCGGCGGTGCGGCCGGCTCCCTTCGGGGCGGATGAGACGCGCGCCTTGATGCTACTCGCCATCGATGGCGCGCGGGACTGCAAATCTATTGGCCGGCGCCTTGTTACTATTGCTTGGCTCGCCGGTGCGATGCCTGAGCTTAGGGACCAAAAAGATTTAGCAAAGCGCCTCGGCGTGAGTCAGCAGCGAGTATCGAAAGTTGTACGAGAAATCAGCGTTTTCCGCAGGAAGAATCGGGATATATAGAGCTTAGAAGTTGATCGGTCCGCCGTAGTATGGACGGAACCGAAAATCGATATGTTACGACCTCGCAGCTAGCCATGAAGGCAAGCTGCAACGAGCGCCAAATGCGCGCCCGTATCCGCGAAAGCGGGATCTCGGCAGACGCGGTTCTCGAAAGCCCTTTCGGGCAGATTCCGCTCTTTGATCGCGCTCACGCAGAAATCCTCTGCCGCGCGAAAGCACCCACCACCAACCATATAGCGTAATATGAACTTAGAAACAGCAGTAACGAACAACACGGCCACCCTGGAAAAGATTCAGGCGGCCATTTCTCTGATTGTCCCTCCTTCCGTGGAAGTGATCGACAACGATATTGTCGACATCCTCGCCGCATATAATGCGAAGGATCCGGCGCAACTCCCCGCCGATGAAAAGAACGCCTACGCGCGCGCCGAGCTCGCGAGTGAACGGGCGTCAATCTGGGCGAAGCACCTTGCTCGTTATGCGAAACGCCATAGCCTATATGATCTCGTCTCCCTCGCGGAGAAACGTTCCAGCGATATCAGCAGAATCTCGGCGAAGACGGCGACCGGTCCCATCAAGGTGCAGGCCGCGAACTCTCTCGGGACTCTCAGCGGCTCTTTGATTGCCCAGCAGAGCCTCTCGCTCCTGAAGGCCGACCTGCCGGCGCTCAACGTTTTCAGCAATGATTTCAGCAACACCGCGGCCAAGCTAAATCAGCAAATTCTTTCACGGGTTCGCACGGTACCATCTGTGCAGAGCTATAGCACGAGCGCCGGCTATGTGAAATCCGATGTGACCGACGTCGATGTCCCTCTCACGATCAGCGCGCATCGCTACGTCCAGTTTGACTACAACGCGAATGAACTCGCTAGCACGAGCCGGAACCTTTTCGGCGAGCAGGCAGAAGGCGCTATATACGGGCTTGCTAAGGATGTCGTGGATTCCGTCCTCGCACTCGTCACGGTGGGCAACTTCTCCACGTCCGGCGGCGCTTCGGTTGTGGCCATCGGTTCCTTTAATCGCGCCTCCGTCATCGCCCAGCGGGTTGCTCTGCGCAAGCGCAAGGTGCCGACCAAAGGCACGGTCGCTATACTAAACGAGGATTACTTCGGCGCTCTGTCCGTCGACCCGACGATTGTTTCTCTGGCGACGTTTCAGAAGCCGGAAATCATCACGGATTACGTCCTCCCGAATGTCGGCGGGTTCCGCGTCGTCGGCTATGTGGACCTCCCGACTACTGGCAACCTCGCGGGATATTTCGCCACGAAGGAAGCCCTCGTGATTGCGACCCGTCTGCCCTACGACTATGTAGACGCGCAGCTTGGTTCAAACTACGGGGCCGTCTCGCAGGTGACCGACCCCGACACGGGCCTTTCGATCATGCTGACCCAGTATGTTAACCACGATGCCGGCGCCAGTCGCTTTCGCGTGGCTCTCATGTCGGGCGTTGCTGTGGGTGACATCAAGCGCGCCCAGCTCATCACCTCCGCCTAATAACTTTCCGCGTTCCTTTTCATATTGGGGGCGCGGTTTTGCCTGGTTGGTGAAAAACTGCCCCTGTCCCGTGTGCCGATGGGATAGGGGCGGCCTCACCACGTCAGAAGAATACTTGGTTAGTCGCATGGAAAAACTGGGGCCGTCAGCAATTCCGCGGGCGGCCCCTTTTCTCTTTTGAAAACTATACTTGAAGCCAGAGTCGAGAGCGCGACGCATCGCGCATTAGCCATCGACTGTATAGATACGTGTGATCGTGAAATCGCCCGGCTGAAGGCCGCAGGCGTACGCGAGCATATATCCGATTTAAAGAAAATCCGCCGCGGGTTCGCCCGCGTTCTGCGGAAGAGCAATATAATAACCCGAATTTTGAAACGCCATGAGTGACCAAACCGCAACAGTGGGCCTTGTCCTCGAACTGAAAGCCAAGCTCGACGAGGTAAAGGCCGCAAATAAGGCACTCCTCGACCTCGGCGAAGCAGGGAAGTCCGCGGCCGAAGGCGTCAGCTCGATAGGCCAAGGCTTCGCGCAGGGACTCGGCATAGGCGGCGCGCTGGGCACTCTACAGCTTATAGAGTCGACGATCTCCGAGACGGTCGGGGCGATGAAGAACCTCATCGAAAGCGGCGTCGAACTAAACACCGCGATGGAGGCGGCTCAGATTAGTATAGCGGGCGCGCTCCGTGAGTTCTACCCGGAGAAGTTCAAAGACTTTAACGCGGCGCTTAAGGGATCCGGCGATGTTATCGACGAGCTTCGACAGAAGTCGGTGCAATATGGTCTCTCATTTGCGGACATCGCGCACACGTACCAAGCGACGGTCGGGACGATGTTCAAGGCGGGGATCTATGATACTCAGAAGCAAATTGACCTCGTGGTTACGCTGCAGCGGGCGTTTACGGGCCTAGGCGTCACGGGGCAGCGAGCGGCTCGAGATATAGCGGATATATTCAACGGCCAGGCCAATCGCATCGTGGCGGCGCGGGCGCTCGGGATCACGAATGAAGGTATCTCACAGGCGAAGCAGCAGGGGGACCTATACGCCTACCTATCCCAAAAGCTGGAGGGATTCGCGGAAGCCAACGATGCGGCGGCGAACTCCGTTGCCGGCCTGCAGAACCGGCTCACAAACACCCTCGCCAATATAGCGGCGGACAACACGAACGAGCTCACGGAAGCATATAAGGAGCTCCTCAAGACCTTAATACAGCTCGCCAATTCGCCGCAGGTTCAAAGCATTTTGTCGTCGCTCGCCGGCGTCGCGAAGTCGGGCGTCAATGGCGTCAATTCAATCGCCAGTGCGGCGGCGGCGCCGGGTAATTCGCAAATTGCCGGTGACGTTGCTACCTCGGCTGCGGTGGGCCTCGCGGCGTTCAAGGGAATATCAGTCATCATGCAGAAGCTGGGCGGCTCCGATGCGCCGACGCTTTCGAAGGCACTCGTTGCACTCAGTACCGGACTCACCTCGGTGCAAGCGGCGGTCGGCCTGATCGCCACTGCTGCCTCGCTCGCGGCCCTTAATATAAGGCTCTATTCGACCGCCGCCGAGAATCAGCGTCAGATCATAAAGGCTAACGAGGACGCGGAGGATGCACGGGTTAAGGCGCTGAGCGATGCCCTGAGCCACGCTAGCGACCCCGCATTGGTTCAGCGCATCCAGGACGAGGCGGGCAGGCGTTCGCGTAGCACCGCACAGAAGGCCGCGGACGTTAGTCCATATGATGACGAAGAGAAGACCCGCCTTGAGACGATTGCCCGGCAATATTCCCTAATTGTTGCGCGTGCGAAGGAGCAGGGTGACGCTATAGTAAAAGCCAATCAGGGACTTGCTGAGCAAAACACTCTCGCGCAAGCCGCGGCAACGCGACGGAACGCAGAGGAGCAGGCCGGCGAACTGCTCGACAAAAACGCGGCGAAGATCGCGAAGGAAACCGAAGCCGAGCGGCTGTTCGGCGCCGAAGGTCAGCAGCGACTTGATATATTGCGGCAGATCGTCACGGAGACGGACGCCGAATATGATGCCAAGCTCAAGACGGCGACGGGGCCGAATCAACAGGCGCTTATCGAGTTGCAGCGCAAGGAGGCCCTTATTCCTCTGCTGCAGCAGATCCTGACGCTAGAGAAGCAGATTTCAGACGAAGCCGACAAGCAGGCGAAGGCGGTGAACGCCGCGCTTACCAAGTTCTTTTCGGGCACGGAGGCGGAAAGCGCACGGCTCGTCATCGAGCAGGCGAAGTCGCGTCTCTCCGACATCGAGGCCCAGCGGGCGCAGATCAAAGCCGACCAATATATAAACGAGGAGCAGAAGCAGTCTGCGCTCGTTGACCTCCTAAATAAGGAGACGACCGCGATACAAGACACCGTCACTGCCCTCCGAGCGAAGGCGGCAGTCACCGATAGCGAAGCGGCAAAAAACTCTCTGCTACGCGAAGCCGACACCCTCGAAGCCCGGGGCAAGAAAATCCCGGCCGAGAAGGAGAATCTAGATCCGCAGACTTTCGGGCAAACGCTCGTGACGAGCATCGTCCAAATAGAAAACCAGCTTGGGACGGCGATGCAGAATGTGGGCAACACCATCCGAACCACTATAGGTTCGGCCGTTCAAGGAATCAGCTCCGGAATATATGGCTGGATCACGGGCACCAAGAGTTGGGCGCAATCCTTGGCGCAAATCGGCAGCAGCGTGCTGCAGAGCATCATCCAGGGCTTGGTGAACGTCGGCGTTCGGCAGTTGTTAGTTCACACTGTCGGGGAAACCGAGTCAAAGATTGCCCAGACGCAGGCCATCATACAGGGCGCGGCAACGGCCGAGGCCCTATCTGCGCTATATGCGGCGCCAGCCGCGCTCGCTACCACGATGACTTTCGGCGGGGCCGCCCTGGCCGCCCCGGCTGAAGTCGAAGGTGCAGTGATCGCGACCAAGGCTCTCTCTCTTTTCCAGACAGGTGGATATACAGGCGACGGCGCCGTGGATCAGATCGCGGGCTACGTGCACGCGGGGGAATTTGTAGTTCCGGCCAACCGCGTGCGTGACATCGGCCTGAGCCGACTCTCCGCGCTCGCCTTCGGCAGTAATGGAGGGGTTCGGACAGGCGGTATATCAACGCAATCCGGCGCATCTCAGGCGGGCGGAACCCAAAACGCACAGCCGCAGCGCAACGTCTCGTTTCACGCGCATTTCGGCATCGATGATGTTAAGAAGGCGGTCCGCGATTCAGACGGCGACGCGTATATAATTAACGTGATGCAGAAAAACCGGCACTTGTTCGGGATATAGTCCGGTAAACCGATCGGCGAACTCGGATGCGGCCCGGCCACCGCGCAAATGTTACTAATACCGACATCGCCGCAAACCCGCCGTCTTTCCAAAGGTGTGATGAGCAAATCAGGCTCTCGAGGGTAACTTGTCTATAACGGAATCTAGATCCTGAGTCTTAATATCTGAGATCCAGCCGCAGCTGTGCTGGGAGCAGGCTACAAAATTATGCTCGCCGCCTATCCATCTAGCTTTTGTAGGAATATGGCACACCGGGCAAAAAGACATCCAAACGCCCTGCGTCCGCTTACCACGACGGAATTCAATGCCGTCAGAAACGATAACTTCTTCAGCGTGCAATTCCTGTAGATCGCGAAGCTCCTTCCGAAGGCCTGCGTTGCTTTGCTCGAGGATTCTGCGCTCGACCTTCAGCTCCGCGAGCTCGGTGGCCAAATCGTGATTCTTACGGTCGATAAAAGCCGCAGTCTGGCTCGCGAACTCCAACCTCTCGCGAAGCGCGGCATGCGCAGAAGTCTTATCGACCAAACTTAACGCGCCCGCGATAAGCGAGCCGACGGTTACAGGTTCCATGTCCAGGGTAGTGTTCGCCGCTTGATCACAGGTGGATTAGGCCTTCGTTTTCTGCTGCGAAGATCATTGCCGCAACCGTATTCCGCTCACTGCAGCTAAGTTCTAGTCGCGGCGCGGCTATAAATATCGATGACCGCCGTTCATATGAACATTTGACCTAGGTACTTTTCCCGCTTGCCCGAAATAGGCCATCGTGCAGGGTGACCGCGTGAACTTGGTAAGTTCATCGGGCCTTAGAACCCGAACCACCAGAGCCAGAAAATTGGAGCCGCATCGAAAGCGGGAGGGTACTCTGTGCCCAATTCTAAGCCCGCTAGTAGGTGCGGCTCCTCTTGTTTGGAGTCAGCTATATGAAAAAAGGAATCAGCCGCAGGGCATTGTACAAGTTGTATCAAAACGCCGCCTACGGGAACTGGAAGCCAGCCCGGGCCGCCGACAAATGGGTTAAGCAAACGTCCGCGGGGACAATGGTTTTAGTTCGCGGGAACTCAGATGAGTTTGCCGCTGCGTGCGCGGGAGCCGGCGAAGCCCCTGACGCAGTCGTCGACAGCATGATCAAGGATTACGTCACCCAGAAAAACAGGGGCCGGGCGATTGCCGAGCTTCGGGCAGTCACGCTCGAATCGATCCGCAATTATCCTGTCAGTGAAATCCTCGACCTGGCGGAACGGTATTCCAGATTAGGTCACGGGTCCGCCGACTTGCTTCGTCACCTCGCGCAGCGCGGGCTTGAGTATGCGGAAAAGGAAAAGTCGGGTAAGGACGAGATTCCGGTGACGCTCACGGCCAGCGACCTCGATCGAATTATATATACGTTCTCGGACACCGTGTCCGGGGCAATGCTTGGCGCTCAGGATTTGAAGCCGGCCCGCCTCATCAAAAGATGGAAGAAGGAACGGGGTAGCTATGTAAAGGACGGTCTCTCGAAAACTCCGGAGCACAATAGAGCATATTATGAAGAGCTGCTCGTCGCGATCGACAGCGATGCGGCGCTCGTCGAGAAGCTCCTCCCGCAAGCGAAAGGAGTAGTGCTCTCGTGAACGGCCTTATATTAAGCCGGCCACCGCTCGTTCGGCTAAAAACAATCGCGTTCATGCTCCGCACGAATCGCGAGTTCACCTGCGCAGAAATCGCGGACAACTTCGCATGTTGCCGCAAGACGATCGTGCGGGATATCGCGTTCCTCGGCCAGCTCGGCTATGATATAGAGTACGACGTTTCCGCACAGAAATACCGGTTGTTCAACGCGCCGGCTCCGGCGTTATAATATGAAATCAAAAAAGCTGAGGATTCACGTCGTGCACCTAGGTGCCGGACGATATACGATGTCAGGCCCCGATATGCCAATCGTCGAGGCAGGCGCACGAAAGTGCGGGTTAAGCGTGTCTGAGCTCGTGTGCCGTCTGGTACTCGCGGAGAAGACACGCCGGGAGGAATCGAGCGAGTAACACGCCGGAGTAAACCTCTCCGGACCTCTCATCACGAGCCCGCCCGAAACGGCGGGCTTTTTATTGGCTTACCTAGACGGCCGTTCGTGACCCCGTTTCAGCCCTCTTTCCTTTTCGGCGACGAGCGCATAAACCTCTTTCAGCATTATCACCTGCGCCGGGCTGATTACTGCCGTTCGCAGGTCCGCGTGTATCCGGGCGCGCATTAGCGCCTGTGAGAACTCTTGTTCAGAAGGTGGAGCGAGGGCGAGTTCATCGTGCAGCGCGTCGCGCAGGCGTTCAAAGGGGGTACGGGACATTCTTAGTATAGGCGCTGTTCGTTTCTGAAATCCCCTTAATATATCAAAGTCGTCAAGGTTTGGCCGGTGACCTGCACAGGGTTGCTCCCGAGAACCTAGACCTTCACGTTCCGAGATTTCCCGACCTACGTAGTCCCCGTCCTCGCAAAGAACCTCACGCGTCAAAAGGTCGGGGCGATGGAAAGCGCGCCAAAAAATAGCTCTGATTTAAGGATATCGAAGAGCGGTCGAACAACCCGCCGCGGTTCTAACAAGCTTTCGACGCATATTATCCCCCTCTTGTTCGAAGGGCGGGACTTTATCTTTCTGGTCCGAGGTCGTGAACTGACCGCTGGAGAATGTGAGAGTCTGCCCAAACGATGGCTCGCAGCGCACGAAGCAATCGCGCCCGCCGGAGAAGCACTTTTTGTGACGTTGGGAGAAAACGTGGATCGCACTTGGCGCGATGGCGGCCCAGAGCCGTTTGCGGTCCCGTTCGTCTAGGACGAGTCTTACCAGATGCCATTCCTCGCCGATGGTAAGCCGGGCCCTCGACGGTGAGGCGGCCGGCCACTGAAGAGAATAGAGGGCGCTCGAGGGACCTACGGCAGCCCCAACCAATCCGAAGCGCGGCTCGGGGCGATCAGGCCGCGATGCGCCCACGTTCGTTTATCTGCATCGGTAAACGTGAGGGTTACGACGTCGCCCTCCCGCTCAAGCTTGCAGTGCCGGGCCGGAAACACCCAAGGGTAACTTAGGCCGTCCGGGCCTATGTAATGCCGAGGCAGTGGGTTCGGGGTCGGGTTGGGGTCGGACATTTGTCGATGATAGGCAGCATTGCGCCAAAGGCGATGCAACTGATTTTGAACCCGTGTACGCTCGGGGGGTCGGTTAGGATGCAGTGGCTACCTGATGCACGAAGACCCGACAGTCTATATGACCCGGATCCGGCTCGAGGGTCATCATTTCATTTTCGCGACGAAAGAGCGAAGACTCACGGGATCCGAGGGCATCCAAGCCGCAAAGCGATGGCTCGCCGCGCACAAAGAAATCTGTCCGCCCGAGAGCGCGCTGTATGTAAACCTTTGCGGCAATCGCGATAGGGCATGGCCTGACAGTGGCCCGCGGCCGATCTGTGTTCCCTCGATGCCGGACTTGTGGCCCTCGGCGCAGTCTGCTCGATAGTGGAATTGCTCGCCCAACGGACTCGATGGAAGACACCAGCAATAATAGTATACACGAACTTCATGAACGGGCGTCACCGGGAGATTTATACGACGTCTACCACCCTCGATGGGCTGAGCTTCGTTTTCGCCACTTGGGAACGTAGAATGACACCCAGTGAGGTATGGCTCGCGGCGATGCGATGGACGCTAGCTCATCAGAATTTGGCGCGCCGAACCGACGCTCTTTTCGTCAACCTGTGCGGAAATCTAAACCGGAGGTGGCCGGACGATGGGCCTGCGCCGTTTTGCATCCCGATCGTAACTACCCACCCAGAGCTTGGAACGCTACTTGGTTGGGCGAGCCGAACATCTGCGAGTCGGCCGTAAGCTCGCGGAAATGTATATTAACCCCGCCGATCTCGTCCCGCTCGATCAAGGTGACGAGGGCCGGGTTTATCCAGATCGTCCTTTTGCGGATCGTGAGCTTCAGGAACTGCACCTGCTCGCTGAGCACTAGCCAAAGCGGAGACCCAGAAGCTTGGGCGTCTCTGCTCGCCGCGCTACCACATGAAGCTGAGCATAACGCCTCGATCACCCTTTGCCCACAGCTCTGTCGAAATATCTTTCCCGTCTATCCGAAAAAACGTCCCGGTCCGGAAGAACTTGTCTACATCGTTTTCCCGGCGAAGAGAAAGATCCGGAGCGTGAACGCCTCGAACAATCAGGGGCGCCATGAGTATTGGCGAGGACGCAGCAACGGCGGAGTTGCTTGACTCGGTTACCTCCGGCACGGCCGCCCGTGGCGCCTCGTAACGAATAGAGTCTCTCACGGCACGATGAACCAGCGACTCATCGGCGTCGCCGGAATGTGACGACGCACCATCAACCGGGGTTGGCGAATTACGTGATTCCTGCTTCTCTGGAGCAAATATCCCAGGCCTAATCTCGGGGTCTGCGAAGGCCGCCCCAGACGTAAGCGCTGCGACGAACAAAAAGCTTCGTACGGAGTTCATACCGCGATAGATGTCCGAAAGCTCATTTCGGCCCTCGTTCCCTAGATTTCAGGCCGGAACTGAGGGTCTTCTGTTCCGACGTCGATAAGTAAATGACTTACTTTTTGGCGGTCTTATTCGACGAGACCTTGACCGTTTGAGTGGAAATTTGGGCAACTAAAGAAATTACGGGCTTCGGGGCTGCAGGAAGAGAGGCAGTCCCTCCCCGGACCTCGGTTCCTTCAATAACGCCCATTCCGTTGTAGCGGTCGATAGTGGGTTTTTGGTTGCTCATGTGGTGTTTTGTGAAGCGGATGGCAGCTCGATAGAAAGATCGTCGCGATTTCTGCAGATGTAAAGGCTTCGGCAGGAGTAAAGCAAAGAGGCAGCGCCCACGTTGGAATGTACATCCACATCGGACAATATTAACTCTCTGTCGGCCCCGTGATCGGACCAAGTGGTTATTGCTCCATAATAAACCAAGTTTTGCTTATGATCGCGAACGACGTACCAAGCGGATGATCTGCCGGGCCCACCTGAATCCAATAGGAAGTTGAAGACGTCTTCATCGCCATATTTTTGTGACACGCCGATTTTTTGACACAGTTTATTCCAATATTTTTTGCGATAAGCAAATGAGACAGCTGCGGCAACCGGAACGGACACCATCGTGCTGCACGCAATTGCGAGGTCATTGATTTTCGGCGTAGCCCCGAGTAGTCCACGCATAATCCCAAATTCTGCCCCTGACCTCCAGAGGTGATGAAACGACACCTCGTAAAGCACCCAAAGCAGACAGTCACTCCCGACGTAGCAAAATAGCGACAGGACAAAAATCGAAAGTACTGACTCCACTGTTCCGTCTCCGATTCTCCCGACCGATTTCTTCAGCAGAAAATAAGAGCAAATACCCGGAATACCCAAAAGCATTAACCGAAACGTGAACTCCTTAATTTCCATTTGCCCAATCGAAGCTCGACTCTGCCTCGGCGGCAATAATTCGATTTAGCTCGTCAACTTTCCCGCCAAATCCCGACACTAGAATTTCTTCAAAATGCCTTTTTATGCGTGATGCGTTTCTGGCGTCGCGCAGCAAGTGGCAGATTAAGGCAGAGTTGCGATTGATCCGGGAAAACCTAGGCGGGTTCGACTCCCGGCGCCCGCACCAGAATTTCCGGGCCCGCGCACGCAGCGAATGCGATCAGCGAAACTGCGGCGTTGCCTGCCGAATAGTTTGGCCCACGCTCTTCCTTTATGACCGCTGACAAGCCGGAGAGCGCGCCCTCCGCTCCCACCGATTTCATTCGCGATATTGTCGCACGCGATGTCGCGGAGAAACGATTTCCCAAAATCATCACGCGGTTCCCGCCCGAGCCGAACGGCTACCTGCATCTCGGCCACGCGAAATCCATCTGCCTCAACTTCGGCATCGCTCGCGAGCAGAACGGGATCTGCAACCTACGGATGGACGATACCAATCCCACCAAGGAAGAGGTCGAGTACGTCGACGCGATCACCGCCGACGTAAAATGGCTCATCGCCGGCTGGGCCGATCAGCATCTGGGACTGAAGCCGAAGGGCGCCACCCCTGCCGCCGACACCCGCACGGGCGTTCCGGACTATTTCCTCGGCGCAGCCCCTCCCGGAAGTCCCGACACCGAACCCTTCTTTGCATCGGACTACTTCGATCAGTTGCACGATTACGCCTGCGGATTAATTCGCTCGGGCAAAGCGTACGTCTGCGATCTCACCCCGAAGGAAACCGAGGAATACCGGGGAGCTCCGGACCGGGCTGGACGCGACAGCCCCTATCGCAACCGTTCCGTGGCGGAAAATCTCGACCTGTTCGCCCGCATGAAGGCCGGCGAATTTCCTGACGCCGCCCGCAGCCTGCGGGCGAAAATCGACATGGCCTCGCCCAACATGTGGCTGCGCGATCCCCTGCTCTACCGCATCCGTCACGCATCCCATCACCACACCGGCGACAAGTGGTGCATCTATCCTCTGTATGATTTCGCGCATTGCCTGAGCGATTACCTCGAGGGCGTCACGCACAGCATCTGCACGCTCGAGTTCGTCGACCACCGCGCGCTATATGATTGGATCCTCGACTCGCTCGGCCTGCCCCGGCCGCTGCCGCACCAATATGAATTCGCGAAGCTGATTCCCGGCTATATGATCGTGAGCAAGCGCAAGCTGCTCACCCTCGTCGCGGAAAAAATCGTCAGCGGCTGGGACGACCCCCGCATGCCGACGCTCTCGGGACTTCGCCGCCGCGGGATTCCGGCGCGGGCCATCCGCAATTTCGTCATGAGCACGGGAGTGACCAAGTTCGACGCCCTCACCGACGTCGCACTTTTCGAGCACGCGATCCGTGAAGATTTAAACCGGTCCGCGCTTCGCCGCCTCGCCGTGCTGCGTCCACTCAAAATCGTCCTCACCAACATCGCCGCCGAGGAGACGATCGCCTGCGACGCGACCGACAACCCGCAGGACGAAACGCCGACCACGCGGCCGATCCCGCTGACGCGCGAAGTATATATCGAACAGGACGATTTCGCCGAGGTACCGCCGCCCAAGTTCTTCCGTCTCAAGCCCGGCGGCGAGGTGCGGTTGAAATACGCTTGTATCATCCGTTGTGACACCCTCGTGAAGGATGAAGCCGGTCACGTGACCGAAGTGCATTGCACTGCGGATCTCGCCACGCGGGCTGGCGGCTCCCAGGTAGATCGCAAGGTGAAGGGCACGATCCATTGGGTGAGCGCGCCGCGTTCCATCGCCGCGGAGGTGCGGCTATATGATCGACTATTCACCGTCGCCGAGCCGGATGCGGATGGCAATTTCCTCGGTCACGTGAACCCGAAGTCGCTCGAGCAGGTCACGGGCCGCCTCGAGCCGTCGCTCGCGGACGCCACCGTCGCTGCGCATTATCAATTCGAACGGCTCGGATATTTCTCCCTCGACCCGAAAGAGGCGAACGAGGGAAAAACGATATATAATCGCACGATCTCGCTGAAGGACAGCTGGGCTCGGCCCTAGGCCGAAGCGGTCCGAGTAGCAGCCAAGCGGCGCAGCGCGGTCTCGCGACCCAGCACCCGCAGCATACTGGTGATGCTCGGGCCCACATTGGTGCCGGACAGCGCGAAGCGAGCGACGGCCTGGTAGTCGCCGAACCCGAGACCATGACGCGCGGCGAGAGCCTTCAATCCCTCCTCGATGGCCGCGTCGCTCGAGAAATCCGCCGTCTGGAGAAACTCACCAAGCTCGGCGAGTCGCGCGTGCGGCTCCCCTTTGCCGAACACTTTGTCCCGGACCTTCGGATCGCGGGTGAATTGGTCGGTAAAAAAATACGCGGTATATAGCGGGAGTTCGTCCAAGCCCTTGATTTTAGGCTGCGCCAGCAAAGCCACCGCGGCGAAATAATCCGGATCAGCCGCGAGCGCGGCCTGGCTGATCGCGTCAGCGGGGCGCGACGCTATATACTCGCGGGCCCGGGAGACGAACGCGGTCGGCGCGAGCTCCTGCATATAGAGCATATTCATGTGCGCGAGCTTGCGATCATCGAAGCGCGCATTGCTCTGGTTAATGCCCGCGAGGTCGAACCGCTCGATAATCTCGGAGATCGGCATTTTTTCGCGATCGCCGCCGGGATTCCAGCCGAGCAGGCAGAGAAAATTCACGACCGCCGCCGGTATATAGCCGCGCGCTTGATATTCCTCAACGAGGGCGCCCTGGTCGCGCTTCGACATTTTGCCGGGCCCATTCTGCTTCAGAATCAGCGGGATGTGCGCGTACTCCGGCACCGGCGCACCGAACGCGCGGAAAAGCTCCACGTGCTTGCTCGCGTTCGAGAGATGATCCTCGCCGCGAATCACATGCGTGATGCCCATCGTGATGTCGTCCACCACGTTCACAAAATGAAACACGGGCTGCCCGTCGGAGCGCACGATGACAAAGTCCTCGTCCTCGAGCCGCTCCACGCGTCCGCGGATTCGGTCCTCGATCACCGTCGGCGGCCGCGCCACCTTCGTGACCGTCTTCTGGCGATGATCGTCGAATACCTCGGTGCGCGCGCCTTCGAGGCGGAAATATACGGCGCCGTCTTTCTCGTACGCATGCCCGGAGGCACGCAGCTTCTCGAGGTACTCCCGATATATAGCGCCGCGCTCACTCTGTCGGTACGGCCCCATCGTGCCGCCAGCGTGGGGGCCCTCGTCCCAGTCGAGTCCCAGCCACCGCAGGGATTCATAAATCAACTCGAGGAACTTCTCATCGTTGCGCGCCTGGTCTGTGTCCTCGATCCGCAGCACAAACACGCCGCCGGTGTGCCGCGCATACAACCAGTTGAACAGGGCGGTGCGCGCACTGCCTATATGAAAATAGCCGGTGGGGCTGGGAGCGAATCGAACGCGGACTTGGGACATAAAGATTTAAGAGGACAACGCGGCGCCGTTCAGCATGGTTGCCGGACTGCGCCCAACCGATTCCCATGGATTCACTCGCTCCTGTCAAAAAGTCCCCGTTCGATCCCATCGCCGTCGCCCAGCAACTCGTCACGGCGGCGCAGGCGGCGGGCTTCCGGGTGGAACCGTTCGGCGAAATGGAGGGGTGCCCACTGTTCGCGCTCACGAGACGTCGGCCGGGAATGCGTCCGAAGATATATCTTTCGGCCGGAATCCACGGCGATGAACCCGCCGGTCCCCTCGCCCTGCTCGAACTGATCGCGGCCGGTTACTTTGACGACCGAGCCAACTGGTTCCTCTGCCCTCTGCTGAATCCAACCGGACTGGTGCGCGGCACGCGTGAAAATATCGACGGCGTGGATCTGAATCGCGATTACCGCGAGCCCAGAGCCGCAGAGACCCGCGCACATATATTATGGCTGCGCCGCCAGCCGAACTTCGATCTGACGCTCTGCCTGCATGAGGACTGGGAAAGCACGGGCTTCTATCTATATGAATTGAATCGCGCGGGGCGCCCGACGCTCGCAGATCGCATGATCGCCGCGGTGATCACCGGTTGTCCGCTCGAGCCGGCGACGGTGATTGACGGACGCGAGATCGATGCGCCTGGCATCATCCGGCCGCACGGAGATCCGCTCGAACGGGAGCTGTGGGCGGAGGCGATTTACCTTCACGCGCATCACACGAAGCTCGGCTACACATTGGAAACGCCATCGGCGCTTGCGATCGAGGTCCGTGTTGCCGCGCTGCGGCGTGCCGTGGCTGCTGCGGGCACTGGAATATAAAATATTTCTGCTCGCGCCGCGGGGAAAAAATTTTCTCCTTGGCCACAGATGAATTTCGTCCGCCTGTCCGCGAGCGTGCTCGCGAGTTTTCTGTACCTCGTGCTCTCGCCGGCTGATTTCGCCGCGACGAAAACCAAGCCCGCCCGCCCGACCGGCACCGCGGCGACCGGTGCATATAAGGGGGCGATCGTGACCGATGCCGCCACCGGCAATGTACTTTTCGAGGATCACGCCGACGAGGTGAGCCCACCCGCGAGCATGACGAAGCTCATGACCTACGCCGTGCTCCGCGACCGCATCAATGGCGGCGGCTTGACGCTCGAGACCCCCGTGACCGTCACGGCTGCGGACTCAAAAATCGGCGGCACCCAAGTGTGGCTGAAGGAAAAGGAAGTTTTTCCAGTCGAGGAATTGATATATGCGATGATGATACAGTCGGCCAACGACGCCGCCTATGCCCTCGCGCGCACCTCGGCCGGCAGTGTCGACGCGTTCGTGGAGCAAATGAATGCCAAGGCGAAGGAACTCGGGATGGTTCACTCTACATTCCGAAGCCCGCATGGACTGCCCCCCGCGAGCCGAAAGATTCCGGACGGCGACCTCACCACGCCCCGCGATTTCGCCATTCTCAGCCGATATGATATATTACACACCGGGGTGCTGAAATATACTTCCGTCCCGACGCGCCTCTTCGGGCCGCCGGTCCGGGCGACCGCCGTCAAGATGGACACGCATAACCATTTGCTCGGCCATGTCGCGGGCGTCGACGGGCTCAAGACCGGATATACAGTGGGCGCCGGTTATTGCCTCGCCGCGACGGCCGAGCGGGGCGGGCGTCGCGTAATCGTGGTCTTGATGGGAAGTCCGAGCATCCAAGCGCGGGATTTAAAAGTAACCGAGTTGATCGAGCGTGGTTTCGCCGCGCTCCCACCCGGTCCACCGGCGCCAATTGTCCCGGCCGCGACGGAGCCGTCGCCCATCTCGCCGGCGCCGCTGCCCGTGCAAAGTCCCGCGCCTCCGCCCGCCGGCGACGCGCCGCCTGCGATCAAGTTCGCGATGCCGAAGCACTGACGGATCGGGTCGCGGATACGATGACGCGCGGAACATCTGATTCCGCCGAGTCAAGATCAACTGGATCGGCCGTGTCGATTCGAGTCCGAAAAATCGGCAGCCGTTGCCGCGGAATAGTTTTTCCTTTCGCCTTCGTTCTGTTCATACTTCCGGCTGCATGACCCCCGATCTGACGGCCGTGAAGGCCTATCTATTGGAATTACAGGTGGGGCTGTGTCGGTCGCTCGAACAGGTCGACGGTGGCGGATCATTTCGAATCGACGACTGGCAGCGTCTCGAGGGCGGCGGCGGCCAGACGCGGATTCTCGCGGAGGGCAATATATTCGAAAAAGCGGGCGTTGCTTTCTCGCATGTGCGCGGGGCTGCCCTGCCCCCCGCTGCATCCGCGCAACGCCCGGGACTCGCGGGCCGCCGATGGGAGGCGCTCGGGGTCTCGGTCGTGCTCCATCCGCGCAATCCCTATATACCGACCGCCCACGCCAACGTGCGGTTTTTCCTGGCGACGGCCGAGGGCGCGGAGCCGGTGTGGTGGTTCGGCGGCGGGTTCGACCTCACTCCCTATTATGGTTTCGTCGAAGACGCGGTGCACTGGCATCGCACGGCGCACGCCGCCCTCGCGCCATTCGGGGGCGGGCTATATACTCGGTTCAAAACCGCCTGTGACGATTACTTTTTCCTAAAGCACCGGCAGGAAGCGCGCGGAATTGGCGGAATTTTTTTCGATGATTTTCACGAACTCGGATTCGAGCAGAGCTTCGCGATGATGCGCGCGGTGGGCGACGCGTTTGCCCCTGCCTACCTGCCCATCCTGGCGGCGCGGCGCGACACTTCATATAGCGAGCGCGAACGGCAGTTTCAGCTGTATCGTCGCGGGCGCTATGTGGAATTCAATCTCGTCTGGGACCGCGGAACGCTCTTTGGCCTGCAGAGCGGCGGACGCACCGAATCCATTCTTATGAGTCTTCCGCCCCTCGTCCGCTGGGATTATCAATATGAAGCGGAGCCCGGGAGCCGCGAGGCTGAGTTTCCTGAAAAGTTTTTGCGCCGCCGCGACTGGCTCGCGCTGTCCGGAACCGCCGCGGAATCGGCAGTTCACGTCAGTTCGAACGCGGCATGAATTCCCGCGAACGTTTCCTCGCGGCGTGCGCGGGGCAGCCTCTGAGTCGGCCCCCAATCTGGATAATGCGGCAGGCGGGACGCTATCTCCCGGAATATCGCGCGCTGAAGGCTAAATCGTCATTTCTCGAAATGGTACGCACGCCCACGCTCGCGATGGAGGTCACGATGCAACCGCTCCGCCGGTATGCGCTCGATGCGGCGATTTTGTTTTCCGACATCCTCGTGATTCCAGAGGCATTGGGTCAGCCGTACGCATTCCGCGACGGAGGCGGCATCGCGATGGATTACCGATTGGAAACTCGCGCGCAAATCGAAGGGCTCGCCGGAGGCGACGCGATCGTCGAGAAATTATCCTATGTTACTGACGCGCTCGTGCTGCTGAAGCGGGAGCTTGCGGGTGAAAAAGCCCTGCTCGGCTTCGGAGGCTCCCCGTGGACCCTTGCCACCTATATGGTCGAGGGCGGCAGCTCCGACGACTTCGAGCGGGTGAAACTTTTATTCTATACCGATCGTGGGACGTTCGACGCGCTGCTCGACAAGGTCACGTCGGCTCTGATCGAATACTTCCAGATGCAGATCCGAGCCGGTGTGGATGCCATCCAGATTTTCGACTCGTGGGGCGGAATCATCGCCGGAGCCGATTATGAAGCGGCGTCGCTGCGATGGATCCGGCGAATCATCGGCGCGTTGCCCGCGGATTTTCCGATAATACTATATGCCAAGGGCACCGCGCCACAGCTGGCTGATCAGGCGGCATCGGGCGCGCGGGTGATCAGCGTCGATTGGACGAATGATCTCGCGACGGTGCGACGGGCGCTCCCGGCAAATGTCGCGGTGCAGGGCAACCTCGATCCGGTCCTCCTTAATACAACTCCCGAGATCGTGCAGCGCGAGGCAACTCGCCTGCTGCAATCGATGGACGGCACCAGAGGCCACGTCTTCAATCTCGGCCACGGTATACAGCCGCAGGCGCGGCTCGAGTGTATGCAGGCTTTGGTTGATACAGTTGTTCTCTGGCCCGCCCGGGCGACGGCTAATATAGATACTATAGAGAATGCTACCACGGTTGCTGCGGCGATCGGCTCATGAACGCAGGTCGCTCTTCGCCAGCGTCGGCCGGAACTCGCGATCCTAAAAGCATCGCCGTGCTCGGCGGCGGAATCACGGGCCTGACGGCGGCGTTCCGGCTTTCTGCACAGGGCCATCGCGTGCGCCTGTTCGAGCAGGGGCCTCGACTTGGTGGCGTGATTCGGACCGAGCGCACGGACGGCTGGCTCATCGAGAGCGGTCCAAATTCCTTTCAGCCGAATACACGCGAGGCCGCCGCGCTTCTGGCGGAACTCGGATTATCGGAATCGACCATCCAGGCGTCGCCGGCCGCGCGGAATAGATATATAGTGCGGAGAGGGAAGCTCGAGGCCCTGCCGTCGACGCCAGGAAAACTTTGGGGTTCCTCTCTGTTCTCCACGAAGGCGAAGCTCCGGATTCTCACGGAATTCGCGTTGCTGCCGAGGCGGCGCGGAGCGGACGTGAGTGTGGCCGCGTTCCTGCGTTCGCATTTCGGTCCCGAAGTTTTGGAATACGCCGGCCAACCGTTTGCGAGCGGCATCTATGCCGGAGATAGCCACCGGGCGACCCTGATCATCGATCCACAGACGGGCGATCTGCTCCAGGACAACAGCGGTAGCGGATCAGTGACCGTGTGGCTCGACCGAGCAGCGGTCGATTCGGAACACGGACCTGCCCGCCGGAGGAAAGCAACCAGCGCCGCGAACCAATTCTGTGCAGCGAGAGCGCATGATCTTCCGCGCTGTCGGCGGCGGATTGGTCCTGATCACCAGCCTCAACGAGGCCGGCAGTTCTCGGGAGTCCTCATGCGGCTTCGATGCCCTGTATGACGCGACGGCCGCTCTGACCTCCTTGCCTTCCTTCTGCGCCGTACGGAGACTCCGGAGGACGCCGCCGACTGTCTGGCCGAGACGTTCCTGGTCGCCTGGGACAAACGCGACAGAATCCCGAGCGAACTGGATCAGGCCCGACCCTGG
>CAWCZH010000004.1:0-1039903 GCA_963800005.1 uncultured Verrucomicrobiae bacterium | reverse complement strand
TCCCAGCCCGCTGTATAGATCGTGCCGCCTGAGGTCGCTGTCAGCGTGGACGCGTTCACATTGAGGCTCGATCCGGCGAAGGTGCCGGTGGTGATCGTCGCCACTCATGGGTAAACCGACCCGCCCGGCGCCACTTTGATGACCAGCTCCGTATGCGGCGTCGATGTGAAGTCGCGGGTTTCCGCCGCGTATATGTTCCCCGAAGCTATCGACCGTCACGCCCGTGAAAGTATAATCCTGCGTGGCCCCGGTGGTCTGAGCGTTCGCGATCACCGTGGCCGTGCTGCTCGAGGAGGTTTTCACGAGCGTGTAGTCCGTGAAACTATATATGTTACCTCCGCTGTCGGTGACCAGATTGACGGGCACGGGCGTGCCGGCGCTGACCATGACCGGCACGTAGCTTTGGGCGACTAGGGCGTTCGCCAGGCCGGCGAAGAACAGAACGATCGCGAGGGAAAGTTTTGCGCGCATGGGTATTTGTATATATAGCTGGCTGAGCCGCTGTTGTGCCGCAGGTAATTGCCTAATGCAATCTTACACGCATTGTCCGTCGACGCCGAGAGGAGGAGCGACTGCCGATTTCCGGCACGGGGGATGGCATCAAGCCATCGGGATTACACCGAAAGCAGACCCGATCTCTTTGAACGGTTTTTTCAGCCGTGCATCCGTAATCGGCTTGATGAAGTCCGTGGTAAAAAACGCACCGAAGTCGCCCCTCGCGGCGAATATACAAATATAACTCTATATAGAGGTCACGGCCGCGCTGCTGCTGCGGCGGCGGCGCGGCGGATGGGGATGCCGGGGCCGGGCGATTGCTGCAGGTAGGCAGGCGCGGGCTCGGGTGCGATGGGTCCATGTCCCGGAAATCATCCGACCACAAATTTCGCCAGCCCCGGCACGCCGCTCTTGATTCCGGCTATGATAAGTTTCGAGAGCAGGTAGCCGCCGTAGCCCGCTGAGATGCGTCTGGTCGGAAAAGGCGCGGGCCCGACGTTCGGGCCCAGCGCCGTCCAGAGCTGCTTGCTCATCGCCCACTGGTCGATCAAGGCGACGTGGTGCTCGGTGGCGAACTCCCGCATCGCACGGGCCCAGGGTCCCACCGTGTCCCCGTTATTGCGCCGCTCCATCGGCGTCACCAACACCAGCGTGCCGCCGTGCCGCGTTGTCTCCGCCAAATATACACCGAGGTAGGCCTTAAATGTCGTCTCCGGCTCTGTATAGGTCTGCGGCCACTGCGGCTTCGAATCGTTGTGCGCGAACTGCACCAGGAAAAAGTCGCCGGGCTTCATCTGGCTCAGAACCTTGTCGAGCCGCTGGCCCGTGATGAAACTCTTGCTCGTCTCGCCGCCCTCCGCGCTGTTGCACACCGCCACCTCCGGCTTGAACCACTGACACATCTGCGTCGGCCAGTTCCCCCCGGGCCGTGACGCGGATCGCCCACGGTCGAATCGCCAGCGACGAAAATTGTCGGCACCGAATCATCCTTCACGACCTCCATGGTCGCGAGGCACGGCCGAGTGCCGTTGAACTCGACCGTGAGTTTCTCGTCCCACGCGCGCGACTCGGCCTCGCCGGCGAGAAACATATGTACAGTCGTGCCGCCCGGTGCATTCGGCGGAGGTGGCGGTTGGATCTCGGGGCGCCGGACGTTTGCATAAAATGTGCGCGTCACCATGCCGCCTCCGCTTTGTCACGATATCCGCCGCCATGATGTGGCCCGCCTCGGTGCGGATCGTGGTGTTTGAGTCGCCGCGCGGATCGCCGAGCGTGACGGTCACGCGGTAGTTTCCCTCGGGCACCTTTACGGAAAAGAGAAACGGCGGCTTGTCGGCCGTCACGAAGCCGTCGCGGCGCGGGTCATCGCCCCCGCGGTCGACCCCCGTCGGCACCGAGCTGAAATCGAAGCCGTAGCCTCTCTGGCTCGTATATATATCTCCGGCCTCGACGTGAGTATATCCGTCGGCCGCGCGGCCCGGTCCGAAGTCGTATTTCAAGTCGACGCGGACCGGCGGGGCAGGGGGCAACGCTTTATCCTCGGGGCGCGGTTGCGCGGAAGATATAGCAAACGCGCTCGCAAAAAGGGCCGGCAGCGCGCGACTGCGAAGATCGAGCCGCATCCAGGGGTGGGATTTCATAGGGAGGGCGGCGTCCGCATATCGCGGAGCACCTGTAGATAGAGAAATATGAAATCCAGGTCCAGGTTCGTCGCGCGCCCGGGCGCTCCGTCGCGGCCGGGTCATTTCGTCGGCGGCGATTTGCTGGGGTCCGCGAGAGTACCGGACGCGCCGGTGTCGGTGGGCACGCGGCCGGCGTCGCGCACGGTCACGGGCTGGGCAAATTCGAGCGCGACGACGGAAACATCCGGGTCGGGCGCTGCGCCGGGCAGCGACACGACGAGGCCGTCCGTGCTAACGGCGGCCGTGACCGAGGCACCGGTTGCCAGCACGCGGCCGGAACGTGGCGCTTGCTTCACACCGGGCAGAACGAGTTTGCCGTCGGCGGGCCAGTTCCAGACGTGAAGGTAGAGCGTGGCGCCGGCACCGGGATATATTCTTTGCGTCGTGCGGCCCCACGGCAGCGGCTGCATAAAATGGCGCCGCGCGTTTTATATATTGCCTCGCCGTTCACCTTCATCCACCGGCCGATCGCGAGCAGGCGCTCCACCTCCGGCTGCGGAATCACGCCCTCGGCGGTCGGGCCAATATTGAGCAGGTAGTTGCCATCCTTGCTGGCGATGTCGGACAGGTTGCGAATCAGCTGCTGCGCCGATTTCCAATTCAGGTCGTCGGAGCGGTAGCCCCAGGAGTTGTTGATGGTCATGTTGACCTCGAGCACGCGCCCCTGCATGGCGCTGGGCGGGATGCGCTGCTCAGAGGTCCGGAAGTCGCCGAGCACCCCGCCGCCGAGCCGGCTGTTATGTATTATATTGGGATGCGCCACCACGAGGTCGAAGAAAGGTCGCGCGCGCTCGGGGGTCATCGAGTATTCCGTGTCCCACCACAGGATGTCCGGATGAAACTTTTCCACGAGTTCGCGGACCTGCGGCAGTGAGATTTTTTGGAGATACTCGTCAAAGAGCCCTGCTTCTGTGGCTCGTCCCAAGGCGGCGTGTTGCCCTTGCCGCCGCCGGGATTGGTCCAGTCCTGCGACTGCGAATAATAAGTGCCGAATTTCAATCCCCGCGGCCGCGCACGGCGTCGGCGAGCGGCTGGATCAGGTCGCGGTGCGCGCCGGACGCTTTGACGGCGTTCCAATCGGAGTATGCCGAATCGAATAGCGCGAAGCCGTCGTGGTGTTTCGCGGTGATGACGATGTAACGCACGCCGGCGTCCTGAGCGAGCTGCGCCCAGGCTTGAGGATCGTATTTTGACGCGGTGAAATCGCTTGGCGAGGGCCTTGTAATGCGGCGACCGGGATCTTGCCGCGGTTCATGATCCATTCGGCGGCCGCGGGCTTGCCCTGCCAGAAACCGGCGGGCACGGCGTACACGCCCCAGTGGATAAACAGGCCGAAGCGGGCCTCGCGAAACCAGTTGAGCCGCGCCGCCGTCTGCTCCGGCGATTCGTCGCGGACAACCGCGGGAAGCGGCGGCAGACCTGCCGATGCCGGGGCCATGCGCACGGTGGGGGCGGGCGAGGATGGCTCGGCGCCGTATATACACGTGGACGCGAGGAACGCGCAAACGGAGAGGGGTGGCGCCTTCATGAGCGCAGCGTGCGTCCCGACTCTACACGCGCCAAGCGACCCTGCTGACGGACAGTCCGCGAACTTCGCGCGTGCCAGACAGCTGGGTAACCTCGGTCCAAGAGATATACGGACGCTCGGTGGCATCCGGTGATTTGGACGCGTTAATATAGGGAAACGAAGCCGCGCCCGAGAACGGCCGGATGGCACGAGGATGGAGGATGTATCGGAGATTTATCCCTCAGGGCGGTGGCGATCCGGCGCGTGGTCATCGTTGTCCGGGCGAGTGGGTCGTGATCGAACTGATGAAGACGGCGGTGCTTCTTCTCACCAAGGAGATGAGCTATCAGGTGCCGCCGCAGGATCTGTATATACGTTTGAGCCGCATGCCAGCGATTCCGAAAAGTCGTTTCGTGATCAGCCGTGTGTGCGCGGAGCATTGAGGTGAAGGGCGCCGGGCACCGCTGAAGCGCTGCGAGCGCGACGCCGCTGCGCAACGGGCCGAAGCCAGGCAAGAAGTAAAGACTGACTCCGCTGAATTTAAAACCGGGTTGATATAGCGGCGTCGTATTCAGGGATCTCTCGATCCAGAACGTCAGTCGTTACCGCTTACGAATCGGGTGGTTCACAGTCAGCGCCGGAGGCAAACGTAGCCGGGCGCCCGACTTGGACCGGCGTGGGTTCATAGTAAGGGCCGACCCCTTGCATCGAGAGCCTTGGATCGAGAGGAGCCGTTTATATATATGCGACAGCGCTGCGCAATATACATAATCGCCCGTAGCAGCGTTCTCCCGCGATCGTGGCGTCGGGTAAAAAGCCTAAATCTTCACTTCCAGAGGGCCAGCCCTTACTTTGAACCTAAACGCCGCAGCCGGGCCTGCCGGCTGCGGCGGTCGGTCAGACGCTTCCACGCCGACGGCTGTCGCTCGTTCCGGCGAGCTCATCGGAGTCGCCGTCTGCTCCCACCATCTGCTCCGTCTGCGCATGGCCTTTCGGCTCCGGCGGCCCGAGCATCGGCTCGCCACCGAGCGGCCGCGCTTTTTGGAACGTGAACATGCCATGGCCGTCGACCGACTCGCCCGTCGTCCAGCGCTGCATCGGATTCTCCGCCGGATCCCGCTGGGTGGAGACGAACGCGTAATTGAAATCCTGGTTCTCCTGCGATTGCGGGAAGGAATTTGGAATCGGATGAATCTGCCGCAGCCCACCGAGATCCTCCAGCACCGCGAGCCACTGGTTCTGATGCATCGTGTCGCGCGCGATCAGGAACGAGAGCATGTCCTTCATGCCGGAGATCGTCCGTCATTTGTATAGCCGCATGGCCAGGACGCGCCCCGTCGATTCAGCCATCACGTTGCAGTACATATCCGCCGCCAGATTGCCGCTCGCATACGACCCGCGACACGTCGAACGGAACACCGTTGGAGTCGGCAGCCATCGCCGCCAAGCCCGTGGACAGTATATGGCGTGGATCCATCCCGCCGAGAACGGGCGCATTTCGACGATCGGGTGGAGGGCGGCGTTGGCTTTCGTCTCGGCTGGAGCGCCTTCTCGAGATTCAACGCCACCGCGGTCGCGAGCATCTCGATATGGCCAATTTCCTCGGTCCCGGTTTGCAGCAGCATGTCGCGGTATTTCGGTGGGGCCGCGGGCGCCCCAGGCTTGAAAAAGATATTGTAAACAGACCCGGATCTCACCCTCGATGCCGCCGATGGCCTGCTGGAGCATCTTGGCAAAGTGAGGATTGGGAGTGTCGACGCGGACGTTATATTGAAGTTTTCGATCGTGATAAAACATGATGACGAGGGTTTAATATTTGTTGTCCGGTCGAAGCGGCGTTGACCGAACGCGTCACTATACGTCCGAGTCGCTGCTCTTCCTATAGGGACTGGCGCCCCGTGCATCCATTGGGTGAACGCGCCCGTGGCACTGGGGGTTTTTCCGCAGTGCCTGCAGGTTCCATCGCCAATGCTGAAACACGAGGTTATCTTAGCGGCGTGCGGTGGCGCGCGGCGCAACAACGGCGGTGTCCTCCGTTGCCGCACCTGAGTCAAGACGTGAGGGTCAAGACCTGAGGTTACGTGACGTGGAACGCTGCTGGATCAGCGGGCGACTTCCGTCTGCCGGTTCGGCGAGGTGAACTCCTTGTATTGCACTTGGAAGCCGGGGATTTTTTCCAGGACGCCGGCAACGGCATCCAGCCGCGCCTCAGCGCGCGCGGGCGAGACCATGCCGCGGTTCGCAGCCGCCACGCCAACGCCGTGGGAATACGCCAGTTCGCCGCCGTACCAGCCTTGGAAGCCGAGGAGGCCGAGGAGAACGGTATAGCAAATCATGAACCCCAGCGCGCCGCGCCCGGCTACTTTCGCGAGCCACGCCCGCCAGATCGTGAGCCCGAAGAGCAGCAACCCGAGCACGACACCGATGCGCATGTGTATAAACACAAGTCGCGCCGTATGCTGGTCGAGATGTGCGGAGTTGAGACCTCCCACGCCCGTCATGATGCTGATCAATGTCGTGAGCAGTGCGGCGAGTATACACGTCCAGCCGACGACCAACGCAGACGGTTTGCCGAAAAATCCCCGCCAATCCGCGAGGTACCCGAGTAAAATGAACGCGATGGGAAAGTGAACGAAAATGGGATGGAAGGGCATGATATATAGGTCCCGCTGGGGAAACGAAGGTGGTGCCGACGTCAGTCGGAGGCCGGCGGCGACGCCGGGGTATATAGCAAACTACAATACGCGCGTGTCTGCCCCTATCGGGCAAAGTCACCGCCGCCGTATCGGAGTGTCGCCAACGTCGTTCGTCAGGGCGCGGCGTACGTTTTTCCAGCTCGCATCAGAGATGCCGTCGCAGCAGCAATTCGCAATGGCGCGTCTGCCTCGGATATGCCAAATATATAGCTATATATACGGCACATCGCCGGAGCTCGGCAGCGCGTTAGGCGAGCCGCGGCGCGTTGCGAAGGCTACAGGCGACATCTCACCATCCCATGAGGGCTCCGGGCCGCGGCTTCCGGCCGACGGAACTTGCCGCGGTCCGCAGTTCGCGACGTTAGGCCACCGGGGGCAGGTGGTCGAGGAGCTTGTCGAGCGTGATCGGATAATCGCGGACGCGCACTCCCGTGGCATTATATATCGCATTCGCCACCGCCGCGGCCACTCCACAAATCCCCAGCTCGCCCACACCCTTCGCCTTCATCGGCGAGGAGATCGGATCTGTTTCGTCCAGGAAAATCACTTCCTGGTGCGGTATATCCGCATGCACCGGCACTTCATATCCAGCCAGATCGTGGTTCACAAACAGTCCCATCCGCTTGTCCACGACGAGCTCCTCCATCAACGCCGCACCCACCCCCATCGTCATTGCGCCGATCACCTGGCTCCGCGCCGTCTTCGGATTCAGAATCCGCCCGGCCGCGCACACCGCGAGCATGCGCCGCACCCGAGTTTCGCCGGTCACCGCATTCACGCCAACTTCCACAAAATGCCCGCCGAACGTCGACTGCTGGTACTGCTTGTCGAGCGTACCATATTCGATGCTGTCCTCGCCTGCGAGTCCCGCTGCACCGGCCGCTTGGGCGAGCGGGGCGCTGCGTCCGTTGGACGTCACATGGCCATTCGCGAAGGCTGCCCCCTCGGTGTCGAAGCCGAGCTTTTGCGCCACCGCCTCACGCAGCTTGATACACGCCGCATATACTCCTGCCGTCGAGTTGTTGCCGCCGAATTGTCCGCCCGACCCGCATGATATAGGGAAACTGGAATCGCCCAACTTCACGACCACGTGATCGATCGGCACGCCCATCATCTCGGCCGCGGTTTGCGCGATGATCGTATAACTCCCGGTTCCTATATCCGTCATGTCGGTCTCGACGGTGACGATGCCGCGGTCATCGAGGCGCACGCGCGCGGCGGACTTCATCACTATATTATTTCGAAACGCCGCCGCCATTCCGAGGCCGCGCAACCACACGCCGTCGCGGCTCTGCCCGGGTCGGCTGTTGCGGTCCTTCCAACCAAAGCGTTCCGCCCCGAGACGCAGGCACTCCACGAGCTGCCGTTGGGAAAACGGCGGGTGCGGATTATGTTTCTCCTGCGGCGCTTTCGATTGCGGATCGGTCGCGTTGGGCTTCGCGGGAGTGTCCGGCGCGACCTGCGTGTCGTTGCGAATTCGAAACTCGATCGGATCAAGCCGGAGTTTCTCCGCCATTTCATCCATCGCTATTTCCAACGCCATCAGTCCGGGCGCCTCGCCGGGCGCGCGCATCGCGTTGCCTTCGGGCAAGTCGAGTACCGCGAGCCGCAGCGCCGTCATCCGATTTTCGCCTGCATATAACAACCGCGTCTGGCTCACTGCCGTCTCGGGCTGCCCGCCTGGCTGATCGCCGGACCAGCTCTCGTGTCCGATCGCCGTGATCTTGCCGTCGGGCGTCGCGCCGATCCGGATGCGCTGGATCGTCGCGGGACGGTGCGTTGTGTTGTTCATGATCAACGGCCGCTGCAACGCGATCTTAACCGGACGGTTAACTTGGCGCGCCGCCAGCGCGGCCAGCACCGCATCGGCCCGGAGAAATAGCTTACCGCCGAAACCACCGCCTATATAGGGAGAGATGAGGCGCACGTTCTCCTTCGGAATCCCGAGGGTCTTTGCGACATCGCCCACGCCCCACGCGATCATCTGGTTGGACGTCCAGAGCGTCAGTTTATCCCCGTCCCATTTCGCAATCGACGCGTGCGGCTCCATCATCGCGTGCGACTGGTCGGGCGTTGTATATACCTGATCGAGCTGCACCGGAGCCGCGGCAAACGCGCCGGCGAAATCGCCGACCGCAGAATCCGGGGGGCCGCCGAAGCCCGGCTTGGGCGTTCCGGCCGAGGCCTTCTCCGCCTCCAGATCGAATCGACCCGGGGTGCTTTCATATCTGATCCGCAACAGTGCCGCCGCAGCGCGCGCCTGCTCGAAGGTCCCGGCCACCACCACGGCGACGGCTTGGTGATAATGATCCACATCCGGGCCGGCGAGCAGCTTCACCGTGTTGAAATTTCCCTTCGTGAGCGTCCCCGCGTTCTCGGCCGTGACAACTCCAAGCACGCCGGGCGCGCGCTTGGCCGTGAGCGTATCGATCGCGGTGATCCGGCCTTTCGCGATGGCGGCTCCGACTATATAGCCGTAGACGATATCCGGCGCTATATCATGGTGTTCATACGCGTAACGCGCCGTGCCCGTGGTCTTCGCGGGACCGTCGATGCGATCAACGGGCTGGCCGATGACCTTTAGCTGGTCGATCGGGTTGGACGTGGCCGGTGTATCAAATTTCATACTCGTGCTCCTTTTGCATCCGCCAGCACCTCGGCCAGAAGCCGTTCAACGAGCTTCAGCTTGAACGCATTTTCCTCGGTCGGCTTCGCGCCCGCGAGCAGGCGCGCCGCGGTCGCTTGGGCGCCGTTTGGCAGCTCGGCATCCGCCGCCTCCACGCGCCAAGGCTTGTGCGCCACCCCGCCCAACGCCACGCGACCGGTGCCGTCGCGCTGCACGATCGCCGCGACGGAAACGAGCGCAAAGGCAAACGAGGCGCGGTCGCGCACTTTATAATATAGCTGGGTGCCGCCGATCGGCTTCGGCAGCGTGACTGCGGTGATCAGTTCGCCCGGTTTCAAGACGGTGTCGAACTGGGGCTGGTCTCCCGGCAGGCGATGAAACTCGGCGATCGGTATATTGCGTCTCGCGCCACCAGGCTGGATTGTCTCGACCGTCGCATCGAGCACGCGCAGCGCGACGGCCATGTCGCTGGGATGCGTTGCTATACACGCGTCGCTTACGCCGATCACTGCATGCTGGCGCGTGAAGCCGCCAATGGCGCCGCATCCGCTGCCCGGCGCGCGTTTATTGCACGGCAGGTTGGTATCATAAAAGTACGGGCAGCGTGTGCGCTGCAATATATTGCCCGCGGTGGTCGCCATATTGCGCAGCTGGCCGGAGGCGCCGGCGACGAGCGCGCGAGAGAGCACGCCGTAGTCGCGACGCACGCGCGCGTCGGCGGCGAGGTCGGTGTTGCGAACGAGGGCGCCGATGCGCAAGCCGCCGTCCGGCGTGGGCTCGATGCGATCGAAGCCGAGGCCGTTGACGTCGATCAGGTGCGGTGGCGTCTCGATCTCGAGCTTCATCAAGTCGAGGAGGTTGGTGCCGCCGGCGACAAATTTCGCGCCGGGCTGGCGGGCCGCGGCGGAGGCGGCTTCCTCGGCGGTGCGCGGACGCTCGAAGGTGAACGGTCTCGTGAGGGCCTCCCTGCGACCTCGTGGATCGCTTCATATATATTTGAGTACGCGCCGCAGCGGCATATATTGCCGCTCATGCGCTCGCGGACCTCGGCTTCGGTGACGGTCGGGGCCGCCGTGAGATCGGCGGTCACGTGGCTGGGAATACCGGCCTTGATCTCACCGAGAACCGCGACGGCGGAGCAGATTTGGCCGGAGGTGCAATAGCCACATTGATAGCCATCGCATTTCACAAATGCTGCCTGCATCGGATGCAGATTTCCGGGGCCGCCCAATCCCTCGATCGTCGTGACGTTGGCGCCCTGCTGCATCGCCGCGAGCGTGAGGCAGGAAACGATGCGCCGGCCGTTCACGATCACGGTGCACGCCCCGCACTGGCCGTGGTCGCAGCCTTTCTTGCTGCCGGTGAGTTGAAGGTGTTCCCGCAGCGCATCAAGCAAGGTGGTCCGCGGATCGAGTTCGAGCTCCCGAGGTTTTCCGTTTATATTAAACGCGACTTTCATGAGTGCCGGCGCCGCGTTCGGCGCCGCGACTGCGGTCGCGGTTGCGGCGTTTCCGCGGGGGAGCAGGGCGAGCGCGGCCGCGGCGCTGCTGGCGAGCAGGAACTCGCGACGCGACAACTCGCCGTCCCCGCGGTCGATTTCGAAGTCCTCGAAGTTTTCCATATAATTATATTAGGTATATATTCGATCGCTCGGGGTTCGTCGCGGCCGGGACCGCGCGCCGAGGACGTCGGAGCATATCACGTTGCGGACCACGGTGGCTGTCGGGCGTTCCTGAGCAGCATGCCATGGCACATCGAGATTTAGCCGCATCGCAGGATCGTTATATCAAGTCATTCACGCATTTGACATTCGTTGCAGAACCAGAGCCGCCGCGAGCGTCGCGCCTGCAAGTATATTGTCAATAGCCGCACCAACCCGTGGGCTTGGCTGAGGCGCGATGCGTCCGGGTCGGGCCGGCCGGGAGCCGGCCACGGCGAGGGCTAACGGGTGGGGCGGGGTTAACGCGCAGGATTGCGCAAGGAGACGACAGGCGGAGCAACGATGCGCGCGAAAGAGACACCAGGAGGTCGTACCGTGGCTCATGAAGATTAATATAGATAAACATACACCAGAGGGTGGAATGCTTCCGGCCGGGACTTGGGGCGCGGTGGGGTCGATGACGTTGTGCGTGGCACTGTTGATCGCCTCGGAGTTCATGCCGGTCAGCCTGCTCACACCGATCGCGGCGGACCTGCGGGCGACGGAGGGGATGGCGGGCCAGGCGATCTCGATCTCCGGATTCTTCGCGGTGGTGACGAGCCTGCTAATCGCAAACGTGGCCGGCCGGTACGACGGGAAACGGATCCTGGTGACGCTGACGGCTTTCATGCTGGCGTCGCTTATATTAATCGCCGAGGCGCCGAACTTCGTCGTGTTGATGCTGGGCCGCGCGTGCCTCGGGGTGACGATTGGGGGATTCTGGGCGCTGTCGACGGCGACGATCATGCGGATCGTTCCGGAGTCCGCGGTGCCGAAAGCGCTCGGGTTGCTATATACTGGCAACGCGGTTGCGACCGCCTTCGCTGCGCCGCTGGGCAGCTTCCTCGGAAATATCATTGGCTGGCGCGGTGTGTTCTGGGGCCTCACACCGTTCGTAATATGTAATCTTGCCTGGCAATGGAAAAGCCTGCCGCCGCTCGCGCCGCGCGGCGCGATTCCGGTGGCGGCCCTTTTCGGCCTGTTGCGTCGGCGCGATGTGATATATGGAATCGTCGGCGTGATGGGCACGTTTGGCGGAGCGTTCGCCGTGTTTACCTATCTGCGGCCGTTTCTCGAGGGCGTGACGGGCGTCAGCGTACCGCAGCTCTCGACACTGTTGCTGGGCCTGGGCTTGGCGGGATTCCTCGGGACGTATATAGGCACGGCGTTGGTGCGGCGGAATCTTTGGGCACCGCTCGTCGGGCTGCCGATCGCGTTGGGAATCGTGAATCTGGGTCTGCTGGCGCTCGGGCATTCGCTATGGGGCGTCGGGGTGATGATGGTGTTGTGGGGCACGATCAATTCGGCGATTCCGGTGACGTGGTCCACGTGGTTGGCGCGGGTGATTCGCGATGCGCCGGAAGCGGGTGGGGGTTTGCTGATCGCTGCGATCCAGCTCGAGATCATGGCGGGCGCGGCTCTCGGCGGGCTTTTGCTCGATCATATATCGGTCGCCGCAACGTTTATCGGCGGCACGATCCTGTTACTTCTGGCGTCCGTCACGATTGCTTACTCGCGACGAACGAAGCCAGCCCCGGCAGACCTCAGCGGGTCGATGCGACGCGCCTGATCATGGCGTGTCAATCGCGGCGCGTCCCGAACGGCATCCGGCAGCCAATATAGATCGTCAGGATTCATATAACTATGATTCGTATCGCGCCCCCGCGCCACGCGGGACTGCGCATGGACCTGCGGTGGGCATCGTGCCCAGATAGAACATAGATCAAGGACGGCTTGCTGGGCGGCATGCAGTATATGGAAAGCGCAATGAAGCGGCGTGGCGTTGCGCACTCACCGGGCTCTACAAGAGATCGCCCCCTGGGGAGCACGCGTTCCCCGAAAGAAGATATATGCCTCCACCGTGGCCACACCGCAGCATTGTCACGGCCGAAGGGGATGCGCGACGGCGTCGACAGGTCGGGCCGCTCGCAGGCGGGCGGGGCGCCACGTGGACACGAGCGCGAACGCGAGGAGGAGCTCCGTCACATCGCCGCCGTAATACATCATCTCCGCGCCGCGCTCGCGCTGTGCGGCGGGGATCGTGGCCGCCACATGCCATCCGGCGTAGAGGAGTTGCGCGAAGACCGAGTGCGCGACAATTGCGAGTCCCAGCACGACGAGCCGGGCGGGCACCGAAGGGCGACGTGGCGCGGGATCGGGTCCCGCGATCACCCAAGTATATAAGCATCCCGCCGCGATGAAATGCGCGTGCACGAGACCCTGCAGCGCCGGGCGAACCATCATGGCGTTATATAGTGGGGTGAAATAGAGGGCGGCCATCCCGCCGAGATTCAGCGCGAGCGCCACTGCGGGGTGGGTGAGCAGCCTCGTCCCGGACATTCGGAGGAGGGCGGTTAAAGCGCGCGCTAAGTTCGCCGGTATATTGCGGAGCAGCAGGGTGAGAGGCGCGCCAAGCACGAGCCCGAGCGGCGCGAGCATCGCAACGAGAAGGTGCGCCACCATGTGCTGGCGAAAATCGCCGGGTGGAAATGGCAGCAGGCGCGGCGAAACTCCGAGCAGGAGGCCAGCGCTTCCGCTCAGGAAAAGCGCCGTGCGCCAGCCGCTCCAGGCGCGGCCGCGGTAGTGTTGTCGTGCGACCAGTGCGCTATATACAATGGCGGCCGCGAGCGGGAGCGTCGCCGCCGCCCACATCCACGGCGCGTCTGGTCCGTCGAAAGCGCCGCAAACGTCACGCGACAGTTTCACGCGGACCGATCGCGACGGCTACGCCGCGACGCGCGCAGAGCCAGCCGACCGCGATGAAGACTACCCCGGACGCGAGAAAGGCGAGGTCGTACGCGAGCTGATGAGGCCCGTAGTGCACGTGGTGGATGCCGAGGATTTGGTGATCGATGAGGCCCTCCACGAGATTGAACCAGCCCCACCCGCACAAGATCCACGACCACAACACTCCCGATTTCCACAGTTCGCTGCGCGCATGCGTGACCCGCGAATATAAAATGCCGAGCCCGATCAGCACTGCGAGCCAGGTCACTGTATGAAAAAAGCCATCCCCGAGGGTGTTCATACGGAGGCCCGGAATGGTGTCCACCGGATATAAGTCGCTGAACATATGGTGCCACTGGAATACCTGGTGCAGAAAAATCCCATCGAAGAACCCACCGAGACCGATGCCTAATATGATTCCGGGAAGCTTGATCGGGACGATCGCATCTGGCCCGGCGTGCACCATGTGCTGCTTGGTAAACCGGCCGCGGCGGCGGTTCCTGCCTGACGCCAATCAGGAATATATACCTCCCGGCCCGAGGAACCTGACCTCCGAGCGGCGCGCTGCTATATCATTTCCAGCACCAATATATTCCAGTCCATAAAGCCCTTGTGGCTGAGTGCCGCCCCAGTGTCCGGGTGGTAATACTCATTCAACGAACCGTTCTTCGCCAAGTCGGCGGATAAGAGCCGGAGCGTTTTGTCGGCCAGGTCTGCGGCCTCGGGATCGAAGCCGAAGTTTTTCAGACCTTTCCACACCATATAGTTTACGATGATCCAGACGGGTCCCAGCCAGTTGCTGGGGTTTGAGCTGAAGTTCATACAATACATGGATTCGCGCGCCGACAGGGATCGGACGCCCCAGTTGCCCCGCAATCGATCGTCCGCCAAATAGTTTGTCTGCACGAGCTGCCGCGCGTTGTCGGGCTTCGCCAACCCGCACCACAGCGGCAGGAATCCGGTGAACGTCTGCACTCGAAGTGGCAGACATTGCCAGGACATATCCATCCCCGGCTTCACGTTCGGGATCAACTCCCGGCGCCGATCTACACATTGCACGTCGACTGTATAGTAATAGGAATCGCGCGGATCCCAGCAATAGGTCTGAATGTTTTCAGCGAGGGTGCGGGCTTGCGCGCTCAATCGCTGCTGGTCCTCGGGCCGATTGAGCTTTCCAGCTAATGCCGCCGCGGATTTCAGGTCTTCATAAAAGAGACAGTTCAGCAGCAGGTTCGCGGACGAGAAAAACGGCCGCCCGAAAGTCGTCGGATCGTTGTCGTTGCCGATGGCGACGTCGTTGCCCCAGACGAGGAGTCCAATCGCACTTTGATTACTCGAAGTCCACGAGGCATAAAAACGCAGGAGCTTGTCGAAGTGCGGCGCGAGCCAGTCGACGGCTCCGATTTCGTCAGCGATCAGCAGCGCGAGTTGGCCGAAAACCGGTTTGGCCTGGTTTTGCGATTTGGGGCGATCCGGTCTCAACGTCCCAAATGGATCGGGATTCTTGACGTCCAGCATGATTGAGACACGGCCCTCATCCGACTGGTGATCGAAGAAATTGAGAAAGCTTCCAATCGCATGCTCGCCGACTCTGCTCCGAAACGCGGGGTCGTTTGATATAGTCGCGAACCGAAAAAGCCCGCGCGCGGTCCAATACGTGTCCCAATCCCACAGGCTGGTGGAGTATTGTTTTCCCGGCAGACTGGGCGCGATGCTGGGGTGCTGGAGAATTCCCTCGGCGGGCCGCAGGAGCTGCGGCACCGTTTGACCGAAATAGTCGACCAGACGCTTCGTGGCATCCGGCCGGGAGGTTGCCGTCTCAGCCGAAGCCGGGTTCGTCGAGGCTGCTGGCGCCGGGCTCGGCTCTGTTGTCCCGCGCACGAGCGATGCGGCGCCGAGCAACGCAGCTCCGGAAAGAAATTCGCGTCGTGAGGGCTTGGGAATGGAATTCAAAGTAAGATCAGTTCTGCGATCGGTTTCTGGACTCGGTTTATATATAAGCGATGTAATCAACCCGATACGAGTATCGATTTAGCGGTACGTTTGATCGGCTCGATGCGCTATATACTCGGGACTCCGGCGGGTGCAGTCGTGACCTGCAGCGTGAGTTTCGCCGCGGGCAGCCCGGGCGCCGAGGCGTTCAACGTCACCGTGCCGGTCGCGTCGCGGCGCGACCTCAGCACGGCGAGCGCCAGCCCGTGGAACGCTTTGTGGCGGCTCCCCTGAAACGACTCATGATTGGTGGGATCGCCGTTGTCCACGCCGGCCAGGCCGGCGGCGGTGCCGCGGATGCTAAATGTGATTTCGTTGTCCGCATCGGGGCACACGCGGCCTTCCCGGTCCAGAACGGTCACTTTGATAAAGGCGAGGTCCTGGCCCGTTCCCTCGATCCGGCTGCGGTCGGACTCCAGCATGATTTTCGCGGGTGCACCAGCGGTCGCGATTTCTTCGCTGGCGACAATCGCGCCATTTTTCCGCGCGACGGCTTTGAGCACTCCGGGTGTGTATTGAACATTCCACGCCAGA
Source organism: uncultured Verrucomicrobiae bacterium (assembly GCA_963800005.1). GTDB lineage: Bacteria > Verrucomicrobiota > Verrucomicrobiia > Opitutales > Opitutaceae > CAWCZH01. The sequence goes on along the minus strand of CAWCZH010000004.1, from coordinate 1,023,945 downwards.
TGCAGGCTGGGGCCCCGGCGATCCGAAGATGGCGGCGAGCCCCCGGTCCCCTTCGTGGAGGGAATATCCACCGTCTCGACGTCGCCGGGAAAGTTTTTCGTCCCGAGCGAACGGCCATTGAGGAAAAGTTCGACGGAATCCGCGTTGGTATAAATCCAGACCGGTATATCTTTTCCTGCCAACGCCGCCCAGTTCCAGGACGACGGCAGAATATGAACAACGGGCTGAGCGCTCCAGATGCTTTTATAGAGGTAGTATCTATCCTTGGGAAAGCCACACGTATCAATAAAGCCGAAATAGGAACTTCGGGACGGCCATTTATAGGGCGTGGGCTCTCCAATATAGTCAAACCCGGTCCAGACGAACTCACCCGCCATCCACGGCGCCTGCTGCAAGGCGATCTCCTCCTGCTCGGTGTTCGTGGCCCATGGCGGCAGAAAGCGATCGTACGAGGAAACCTGATTCGGCGCCGGCCTCGGGTTCACGACCACATGCCCGTCGGGCCCGAGCTGCAGACCGTATTCGCCGCGGCTGTCCACTGTCGACGCCGTCTCGCTGCCGATCATCGTGTCGCGCGCGCGGACGTCGGGGTTTTGATATATCGAGGAAGTATAATTCACCCCGAAGATATCGAGCGCCCGGTCAAAGCCATACTTCACCGCGTTATATGGCTGCTGCGCGGCGGACGTGACGCGTCGCGTGGGATCCTCCCGATGGACGATGTCCTGCAGCATCGTTGCGACCTTATCACCGCCGGGCCGGAAGCCCTCGGTGACCTCGTTGCCGATGCTCCAGAGTATAATGCTCGGATGATTGCGATCGCGGTGGATCATACTTGTCAGGTCCCGCTCGGCCCACTGGTCGAAGAACCGACCATAGCCATATTTCGTTTTGTCGAGCTTCCACTCGTCGAAGCACTCGTCCATCACGAGAATTCCCAGCTGATCGCATAAGTCCAGGAGCTGCGGGGAAGGCGGGTTATGACTGGTGCGAAGTGCATTGCAGCCCATCGCTTTCAGGATGCGCAGCTGCCGCTCGAAGCCGCGCTCATAGGCGGCGGAGCCGAGGCAGCCAAGATCGTGGTGATCACATACGCCGTTGAGCGGGACGCGCTTCCCATTGAGGAAAAAGCCCTCGTCCTTCCTGAACTCTATATCGCGGATGCCGAACGGCGTGCTATATGAATCAACCAGTGCGCCCTGGATTCGCACCTCGCTGACCGCTTTATACAAGGCGGGTCTGTCCGTGGACCACAGCTGCGCCGCGCGCAGCGAAAAGAATTGGTGCACCGCGACCGTTTGTCCCGGCGTCAGGTCCTGCATCGCCTGCTCCCGCGCCACCTCCTTGCCGGCCGGGTCGAGCAGGATCGTGGTGAGCGTGGCGGTGGACGCGTTCGTGCCAGGTTCGGCCACGACCTCGGTGACGACGCTGACCTCCGAATCTTTTTCCGTCGCCTTCGGCGTTGATATAGCCGTGCCCCACAGCGCCACGTGAACCGGCTCAGTGACGAGGAGCCAGACATGCCGATATAGGCCGGCGCCGGAGTACCAGCGGCACGACGGCTGGATCACATTCAGTCGAACCGAAACAACATTTTTTTCCGCACCATATTTCAGGACCGGGGTGAGGTCGTAGGAAAAACTCGTGAAGCCATAGGGATGGTTTCCGAGTTTCTGTCCGTTGCACGTCACGTCCGAGTCCATATAGGCGCCATCGAACAGAATCGCGACTCGGCGCCCGCGGAAAGAAGCGGGGAGGGTGAACGTCTTTCGATACCAGCCAACGCCCCCGTTGAGGTACCCGCCACCGTCTCCGGCGGGCGATTTGCTGTCGAATGGTCCGTCCATCGTCGACGGGTCCGGTCCCGTGACACCTTCGATCATCCAATCGTGCGGCAGGTCGAGGATGCGCCACGACGCGTCGGAAAACGCCGGCTGATCGGCCCCGGGCGCTTCGCCCTGGTGAAAGCGCCAATCGCGATCGAAGAGAATAGTGTCGCGCGGGCTGCTCGCAGCGAGACGAGCGAGCCCTGCGGGTTGAGCGGCGGCTGATGCAACCCAGAACGGCGCCAATATAATCAGCGCGGCAATCGATCGAATGGTGTTCATCGGGAGTATATTGCGACGCAGTCCAACCGGCAAACGGACGGGGAAAGCGTCCCGCGATGAAAGAAACGGTTCGTTGCCGATGTCAGCGCAATTCGAGCGAAGTAATCGCGGCGCGCCGGCGCCGCGGCAGCGAAGTCACCCGGCCGCGGAAGAGGGTTACGCTGTCACATAGGGCGTCAGCCCAGCGGGCGAGTGAGCTCCGAGGCCCGACTTCCGAGCAAAGCGTGGGGTCGCGCGCCACGCGTCACTTTATATATCTCCCGAAACCCGGGGCCCGCGGTCGAGGTATCCCGCCGCCCTCGTATATAAGCTGCGTGGCGATATACGCGGCGGCGATCGTGTGATCGGCGCCTTTCCGGCAACGGCCTTTACGGCCGGTCTTGAACACCGACGGCGGCACGGTCGAATGCCAGGGTTGCCGGTCGTGTCCGGACACGGCCGCGGCGACACTTTTTTCACCAGCCGCGGCCGCTATATACTCAACGCCGCCCGTAACGAGCGGCGGCGTCGACGCTATTTGTCGAAAACCTTTTTCACGTCCCCGACCTTTTTTTGCACTTTGCCCTTAGCTTGGTCGGCTTGGCCTTCGGCCTCCAGGTTCGGGTTCTTGGTCAATTTTCCTGCGCCTTCCTTGACCTTGCCCGCCGCCGTCTTCGCCGTGCCTTCAACTTTGTCTTGTGTGCTCGATTTCATATTGGACCTTATTTATACAAGTTTCCTGAGTTTACCTGTTTGCACCAGCGTAGACCCGGGAGTCGACGCGCGAGTTCCTGATGTCGCAATATTAAGCATCGATCACGCAGGCCGGTTACGCGGTCAGGACCGCCGCATTTGCGCTCCTGCCAAGGCCCGCGCCGGGCTTCGCAAATCGCAGAGCTGCCGGTATATATAACCTGGCCGCCGGCCGCACGTATATAGTTCCAACTCCACCGGCCGAAGCTGGCTTGGAGGGGACGACCCGGGGTGACGCGTCGCGCTCAGGCGACTGCCCGAATTCGTTTTCCCTTGGTGCTTGATTTCACGAGGGCGCGGATGCGGTCTGCGTCCTTGCGCGTCACTGGGTTATATACAACGAGGCTGAGGTCGGGCCGTCCGTCGACCCAGAAGGTGGAATACTCCAGCGACACCGTGTCGCCGTCCGGATGACGCAGGTGCTTCGTCCCTTCGCGATGCGAACCCACTTCCTGCTCGCGCCAGATCGCGGCGAATTCCGAGCTCAGCCCGCAGAGTTCCGCAACGAGCGCCTTCGCCTCCGCCGACGCGCCGACACGCGCCGTGTCCGCGCGGAACGTGGCCACCGCAAATCGCGCCACTGCCGGCCAGTCGACCTGCGCGGCGCGCGAGTTCGGGTCGAGGAAAATCCGGCGGAGTATATTGCGCTTCTCCGGCTGCAATTCGTCGTAGCGGAAGATCGCGGCGGCGGCGCGATTCCATGCGACGAGGTCCCACGTGACGTTTTTCACGAAGGCCGGGCTGAACTCGAGGGCGTCGAGCACGTGTTGCAACTGCGGCGAGACTCCGGCCCGGGCTTGATACCGCACTTCAGGCGGATGGCCGAGCGCGAGGAGAAAAAGGTGTTCACGCTCGAGCTCCGTCAGCATGAGCCCGCGGGCGAGGCGATCGAGCACGTCCGGCGAAGGCGCGCCGCCGCGGCCCTGCTCGAGCCAGGTATACCAGGTGGCGCTGACATTCGCGCGTTGGGCCACCTCCTCGCGGCGCAGCCCGGGCGTGCGCCGGCGCGTGACCGGAAAACCGAGCGCCACCGGATCGAGCCGCGCACGCCGCTCCCGCAGATATATCCCGAGCTGGTTGTCTTCGCTGGCAGGCATGCGGGTCCGGTTAGTTATTATACCACGATAAGATCACTACTGTTATAATATAGAATCCATGGCACAATGGCCCTTCGGCTCAAACCGCAACCTCAACATTTCTCATCATGCGTATATTTCTCACCGGAGCGACGGGTTTCATCGGGTCAGTCGTCTTGCAGGAATTGATCTCGGCCGGACACCAGGTGCTCGGGCTCGCCCGCACCGACGTGGGCGCGAGCTCAGTTTTGGCAGCTGGCGCGGACGTCCATCGCGGGGCCGTCGAGGACGTGGCGAGTCTACGGCGAGGAGCGGCCGCATGTGACGGTGTCGTGCACACCGCGTTCATCCACGAGTTTTCTAAGTTTCAGGAGAACTGCGAAATCGATCGACGTGCGATCGAGGCGATGGGAGCCGAGATCGCCGGCTCGGACCGACGGTTGGTGATTACTTCGGGGACAGGCGTGGCGGCGACGCCTGGGCGCTTGACCAGCGAGGACGACGCGCCGAATTCGCCGATGCCTCGTGTCGCCTCGGAGCAGGCGGCCGCTGTCGTCGCTGCGCGCGGCGGGACCGTTATATCGGTGCGCCTGCCGCAGGTGCACGATCCCGTGAAGCAAGGCCTGATCACCTATCTCGTCGCCCATGCGCGGGAGAAGGGCGTCTCGGCCTATATAGACGATGGCAGCAATCGCTGGGCGGCGGTGCACCGGATGGACGCTGCTCGGCTATATAGGCTCGCGCTGGAAAACGGCATTCCCGGTGCGCGCTATAATGCAGTCGGGGAAGAGGGCGTTTCCATGCGTCAAATCGCGGAGGCGATTGCCCGCGGGTTGAAGATCCCAGCAGTGTCGCTGCCGCAGGAGTCGGCCGCAGCGCATTTTGGGTGGCTCGCGATGTTTGTTGGACATGACATGCCTGCGTCGAGCGCACTCACGCAACAGCGTCTCGGCTGGCGTCCGACCGGTCCGGGGCTGATCGAGGATCTGGATCGGATGCAATATACTCCGGTGGGCTGACGGCTCACCGCGGCGGAAACGGCAAACCGTCGCCCTGCCGCGCTCGCAGCGGCAGGTTCAGTTCCGCGGATCGGGCAACTCGCCGGGCCCCGAGTCTTTAATGTATATCTATATATATATAATTATATATTGAACTAGATAAAGCGCGAGCACCCGAGCGCTCATCGGCGGGTCCCGGCCGAGCACGGAACATATAGAGCATCTCGGCGCGACAGCTATACATTGTGCATAAGCAACGCCCTGTCCTGTCATCCCCGACCGAGCGAAATCAGCGGGCCGGCGCGGCCGCGGCTGTCTCCCACGCCTTCGCCTTCTCCGGTTGTCCCAAGGCTGTATACAGCTCCACGACGTGCGTGGCGGCCTCGGTGATCAGACGGCGCGACGGAATGGGAATCTGGGCGCGGGCGGCGGCGATGACGGTCGCGCTTTCCACGAGCATGGGCTCGGCTTCCGCGAGGCGGTTTTCGCGCAGCAGCGCCAGGCCGAGCTTCGCGCGGGCTGTCGCCGCGCGCCAGCCGCCGGGCGCCTTATTATTGCGGACGGCGAATGTATTCCGGAAGATCGCCTCGGCTTCGGTGAACTTTCCCTCGGCCATATATATATTCGCCAGGCCTTCCTGCGCGGCGAGGGTGTAGGCATTCTCCTGCCCGCTGATCCGGAGCCGTGCGGCCACCACGGTCTCGGCGAGCTGCTGCGCTTCCGGGAGCCGGTTCTGGCGCAGCCAGACGTCCGAAAGATTGAAGCTGCCGACGAGTGTATAGGGATGATCCGGGCCGAGAATACGGCGGCACACCTCGACGGCAGGAGTGAGTAACGCGGCGGCCGGTTCGAGCTCGTCGGCCTTCGAGTGCGCCATCGCGAGGTTCAACATCGCGGTGATCGTATCGGTATGTTCCGGCCCCAGCAGGCGGCGCCGCACCTCGAGCGTGTGCTCGTGCAGCGCGATCGCCTCCGCATATTTCCCCTCGTCGGTATAGGTAGTCGCCAGGTTGTTTTGCGTGCGCAGAAACTCCGGGTGTTCCGGGCCCAGCACCCGCCGGCGGATCTCGAGCGTTTCGAGGCCGAGCTTCTCGGATTCCGCCATCTTGTTCTCGGCCCAATATACAGAGGCCAGGTTGTGCATCGCCGTGAGCGTGTCGGGATGCTCCACGCCGAGGGCGCGGCGCTCGGCGTCCACGGCCTCTATATTAAGTCGCTCGGCCTCGGCGAGTTTGTCCTGCGACCACAGCACGGACGCGAGAAACAGCAGGGCCTGCCGGGTATCATTGTGATCGGGGCCCTCGACTTTTCGCGCGGACGCCAACGCGCGGTTCGCGTACTTTTCGGCGGCGGCGAAATCGCCTCCCGCCTGCGTGATCGTCGCGAGGTCGAGGAGGGTGCGAATGGTATCGGGATGCTCGGGCCCGAGGGTTTTCTCCTCGAGCGCGAGGGTGCGTTCACCGAGTGCGAGGCCTTCCTTGATCTGCGTGAGTTCCGCGAGGCTGGCGGCGAGGTGCGAGGCCACGCGCAGGCTGCGGCGGTCGGTTTCGCCCACGGTTGAGCGAAACAGCGCGAGCGCCTTTTCATAATGCTTCCGCTCGCTCGCGTGGTCTCCGAGGTCTCCGTATATATTGCCGACGGTGGTCTGTAATTCTGCCTCCACCAAGGGTTGATCGGGGAAACGTCCCTCGACCTTTTGCGCCGCGCGATCGACGACGGTGCGCAGCTTCAGGTCCCGGTTCGGTTCCGAATTCGGGGACGCCTGCGATAATAGATCGTTCTGCAAAAATTCGTTGATGGCCCGCACGGTTGCCGCCTCGCCAGCTGCTGCTCGTTCCGCCTGTCGGGCGCGAATCGCGAGGCTCGCACTGATCGCCGTCGCGGCGATGAGCGTCACGCCGACGGCAGCAGCCGCTGTGAACCACACGCGGTGCCGCCGCGCGAATTTTTGAAATAGGTACCACGCGCTCGGTGGCTGCGCCTTGATCGGCTCGCCCGCGAGGTAGTGTCCGAGATCCGCCTCCAGCGCGCCAGCCGTCGAGTAGCGTCGACCGGGGTCGCGCTCGAGACACTTCAGGCAGATCGTCTCGAGGTCGCGCGGCACGGCCGGGTTAAGCAGGCGGGGTGGGGGCGGCTCGGCATTATATAGCAGCGTTGTCAGCTCCGCCGGGCCGGCCCCGGCGAACGGCGTGCGGCCCGCGAGGAGTTCATATAATATAACTCCCACCGCGTATATATCCCCCGCGACCCCGAGGGCGGCGCTGCCGCGAAGCAGGGCCTCGGGTGCCAGGTAGTGCGGCGTGCCCAGCACTCCGCTCTGCGCGGTGAGATCGCCGCCCGGCTCGAGCTGCGCCGCGAGCCCGAAGTCCGCGAGCTGCGGCTCCTCGCCGTCGAGAAGTATATTGGACGGCTTGAGGTCCCGATGCAGCACGCCGGCGCGATGCGCGTGCTCGAGGGCCACGGAGATTTTTCGGACCAGGACCGCGGCCTCGCGCGGCACGTAGCGGCGCTTGCGCAACTCCTGCGCGAGATCGCCGCCCACTATATAGTCCATCGAGAAATATACAAAGCCCTGGCCGCGTCCCGTGTCGTGCACCGCCACGATGCCCGGATGGCGCAGTTGTGCGACGGTCTGCACCTCGCGCAAAAATCTCATTTCGAGTCCGTCCGTCGCGGGGTTCTCGGCAATGACCTTCAGCGCCACGATGCGTCCGAGGTCGATCTGGCGCGCCGCAAAAACGCGGCCCATCCCGCCGCGGCCGATCTCCTCGATGATTTCATATGGGCCGATGCGACGAGGGGTGTCGGCCGGCAGGTCTGCATTGACGATGCGTTTGATCTCCTCGTGGTCGAACGATGGATCCGCCTCGCTATATTCACCCGAAATCATCGCGAGCACGCGCTGCCCGGCGCAGCGCAGGCATACGCCCGAGAGGGAGCCCGTCGATTGCGAGATGACCCCGCACTTGGGGCAGTCGGAGCGTTCGCGCAGCGGTGGCGATAACGGAGTCATTTCCTATCGTATAGCCGGAGCCGCCGTCGAAAATTTCAGGAAATAATTCACCTTTTCTCAGCGGCGGATCGCCTGGAAAAGATGCTGCATCTCATTCTTGATCTCCGCCGGGTCCTGCACCGTGGCCGCGACCTCCAATTTCACGACTTCCCCGTAGCGATGATTCAGCCGGTGCACCCAGACGGCCACGTTTGTTCGAGTCGTCTCGAGCCGCTTCGCCGCCTCGTCGTAATCACCGCGGCTCGGAGTGGTGCTCAGAAATATCTTCAACACGGCGAACTGTTTCGCGCGGCCCGACGCGATCTGCTCCTCCTCGAGACGCCGCAACGCCCGCGCCAGCAACGTCAACGCCCACGTCGCTTCATACGCCTCGCTCGGGTCGAGTTGCGGTTGATCGAGCGCCGCGAACTCTTTTTCGGCATCGAGGTGGGCCCAGTCTATATGAATCGCGCCGCCGCCGCGCTTCCGCGCGTTCTCCTTCTCAAAATGATGCCCGAGAAAGTGCCGCAGCGCACCCACCAGGTACCCGCGAAACCGGCCCTTCGCAGGATCAGTGCGCTCGAGAAAATCCCCCTCCAATAAATGCGCGAAAAACGCCTGCGTCAGATCTTCTGCGTCGGCGGGTCCATGGTTGCGCCGCCGCAGATAACCGTAGATGGGAAGCCAGTATGCCGTGCACAGTTGCTCCAAGGCCGCCCGGCGCTGCGTCGAATCCCGCCGCGCTTCCAAAACAACGCTCCACGGCGTGGGTGAGAACGCCGCGTGCGCGGTCGCCGCTGCACCGGCTGGAGATCCGTTTTCGGCCATGGACAAAAAAAGCCGACATGCCGCCGGCTCCTGCAATAAGCTTGCCTCTAGTGTCAGAGGTCAAGGGAGAATATAGCGACGCCCAGCGCTAACCGACGCTGCACCAGCATCCAACATCGGCCTCGGACCGCCCGACGCCCCTCGTCACTTTCGCTCGTCGCATCCCAAGCCGACGTGCGTGGGCGGCGCGAGATTTTCCGACAAAAAAAGTCCGGGGCCACCCGTGTGACCCCGGACCCGTTGTTGCTTTTACCTGCTATATATCCCGTTAGCTTCGCGGCATCACGGAAGGACGTAAACCTCTACGAGCACCACGCCGGTTGAGCCGGCCACGCCGCTCACGACGACGGTATATCCACCGGGCCCAAGCGTCGTGACCAGTGCGGCATCCTTGCTCGTCGCGGCGAGCGGGAACGCTCCGGTCGAGGGGAAGGATCCCGTCGAGTCGCTCATGGCCATGAGTGCGGGGTCGGTGCCCCAGTTATCATTCGAGGCGATCACGGTCGAACCGCTATAGAGTTGGAGCATCGGGTCGGACATCGCTCCGCTCACGCCCAGGCTCGAGAGCGTGGGTCCCACCGCGCGGATCAGCAGCTTCTTCGGATTTCCGCCGCTGAGCGTGAAGCCCGCTATGAACACCTGGTTTTCGCCACTCGCGACGACGCCGCGGGCTGCGAGATCGATCAGGCCCGGAGCGGTCCGCGCACTATCATATATCTCGACGAGCGCGATTCCCGACGCGGCGTTCGCGCCGTTGACGACCGCGGTATATGCACCGGGCGCGAGCGTGGTGAGGATCGCGGAATCGGCGGAGCCGGCCTTGAAGGTGAACGCGCCGAGGTTGGTCGCCGTCGTCGCAATATCCGCGGCGTTCGTGGCGGTGCTCCAGCCCGTGTTCGTGGCCAGCGGGGTGCTGCCTTGATATAGCGTCAGCGTGGTGCGGGGTAGCACCCCGTTGAGGCCGAGGTCCGTGAGCGCCGGGCCGGCGGCACGAATCAGGATCGGGCGGGGATCCTTGCCGTCGATCACGAAGCCCGCGATCGCCACGTTGTCGCCGCCCGTCACGAGCGAGCGCGCCGCGAGGCTGATCAGCCGCTGGTCGGCGTTCACCGAGAGCGTTGCCACGTTACTCGTGACGCTGCCGCCCGGGTTCGTGGCGATGACGCGGTACGAGCCGGCCTGCTGGGCCGATATATTGGTGAGTGTGAGCGTCGCCGAGGTCGCACCCGTGATCGCCGTGCCATTCAACGTCCACTGGAAAGTGGCCGCCGGATTGCTTGTCACCGTGACCGAGAACGTCGCATTCGTGCCCGAGAATACGCTCTGGCTGGCCGGCTGCTGCGTGATCACCGGCGGGGCGCTTAATATAGTCAGCGTGGAGGTGGTCGAGCCGTTATAGTTCGTGTCGTTCACGATCGCCGTCACCGAGTAGCTGCCTACGGCGCTCGGGGCGGACCCGGATCCGTTATATAGAATCGACGTGTTGAGATTCGCCGGGCTTGTCGTGACGGAGGTCGGCTTCGGCGAGCCATCGAACGTGAACGTGAGCGTCGAGAACGTGACGCTCGCCGTGCCCTGGCCAACCGCGAACGATTGCGTGACCGGTGCGGCGGCGGTGAACGAGCCGTTGCCCGCCTGCGTCGCCTGGATGGACACGGTGCCCTGGCCGGTGATCGTCACCGTCGAACCGGAAACCGTCGCTGGTCCGCTCGTGACTATATAGGTCACGGGCAGGCCTGAGGTTGCGGTCGCGGAGAGCGAGAAGACGTCGCCGTACCCGTGGCTCGGGATCGCGCCGAACGTAATGCTCTGGCTGCCGGCGAGCGTGTTGATGGTGAGGATTGCGGCGTTGCTCGTAACGCTGCCGCCCGTGTTCGTCACGGTGACGGTATATGAACCCGCGTCGGTGAGCGCGGTGCTCGCTATATTAAAGCTGGTCGAGGTGGCGCCGGCGATCGGCGTTCCGGCTTTTTTCCACTGATAACCGAGCGCGGTGCCCGAGGCGCTCACGTTGAAGGTGACGCCGCCGCCGACGGTTACGGCCTGCGAAGCCGGCTGCGTTGTGATGACCGGCGCGGCCAGGTTGACGGTGAGCGTGGCGGAATTGCTGACGACGGTGCCGCCCGTGTTCGAGACCGACACACTATATGAACCGGCGTCGGTGAGGGCGGTGCTCACGATCGAGTAGGAGGCCGCCGTGGCGCCGCTGATGGGCGTGCCGTTCTTCGACCATTGATAGCTGAGCGATGCACCGGTGGTGCTCACGGTGAAGCTGGCGCCTGCGCCGACGGCGACGGACTGGTTCGCGGGTTGGCCGGTGATCGTGGGAGCGACGAGGTTGACGGTGAGCGTCGCGGAATTGCTGACCGCGGTGCCGCCGGTGTTCGAGATACTGACGCTATATGAACCGGCATCGGTGAGCGCGGTGGCGCCGATGCTATAGGTAGCGGAGGTCGCGCCGGCGATCGGCGTGCCGTTTTTCGCCCATTGATATGTGATTGAGGTTCCGGTCGCGCCGACGGTGAAGCTCGCGGCTGCGCCGACGGTGACCGTTTGATTCGCGGGTTGCGTGTTGATCACGGGGCCGGTGGCAAGGCCGATCACGACCGTGCGGTTCGCGCTGCCGCCGGAGTTGGCGAGGTCGGTTACGACGACGCCGCTGAGGGCGACGCTCGTGTCGACGGGAACGGGTATGGCGCTATAGCTGGAGCCGCCCGTGCCAAGTTCACCGCTGCCGTTGCTGCCCCATGAATATACTTTTCCGGTGGACGAGAGGCCGAAGGAGGTTGAGTACGCGGTGCCGATTTTCGAGATCGTGATGCCGGCGAGCGCGCCGGAAGTCGTCACTGCAACTGGGGTCGAGTACGTTCCGGTTCCGCTGTTGCCGAGCTGGCCCTGGTCGTCCGCTCCCCAACCATATACTGTTCCGTCGGACGCGAGCGCCAGGGAGAAATAGGCGCCGGCGGCCACGGCGGTGATCGTCTTGCCCGCGAGGACACCCGTCGTGTCGACCGCTGCCGGGACTGCTGAGCCGCCGCCGCTGGTACCCCGGCCGAGCTGGCCGAAATTATTGTTTCCCCAAGCATATACTGCCCCGTCCGAGCAGAGCAGGGCGACCTGCCCGCCGCCGCCGGCCGCCACGGATACGGCGGTTTTTCCCGCCAGGGCACCCGTCATGTCGACTGCAGTAGGAACGGTGGTCACCGATCCGCCGTTGCCCAACTCACCATTGCCGTCCGAGCCCCAGCCGAAAACTTTTCCGTCAGACGTGACGGCGAGTGCGAAACCGCTTCCGGCCACGCCACCCGCGGCGATCTTGGTGACGGTTTTTCCGGCGAGCACGCCGGTCATATCCACTGCGACGGGCACGAGGGAGACCGCGTAGTAGCCGGAATTATTTCCGAGGTCGCCGAGCCCGTTATAACCCCAGCTGAATAGCTTTCCGTCGGCCGTCAGGACAATATTAAAGAAATCTCCCGCGGCGATTTGCGTGACGGTCTTGCCGGCGAGGACGCCGGTCATGTCGACAGCCACGGGCACGGCGGAGGTGAAGGATGTCGAAGCGCCATTGCCGAGCTGGCCTTTCGAATTGTCGCCCCATGTATATACGGTGCCGTCCGAGGCCAGCGCGATGGAGTGATAGTTGCCGGTGGAGACTGCGATCACCGTTTTGCCAGCGAGGGCGCCCGTGGTGACGACAGTTGTCGGCACGGAGCTGCCGACGGTGTTGCCGTTGCCGAGCGAGCCGTAGGTGTTGTTGCCCCAGGAGAACGGGACGACGCCGGCGAACCCGGAGAGCGGGATGAGCAGGGCGAGGGTGCAGAGGAGCCACGACCGGCTGCGCCGGGCGAAAAAGTTCACGGCCCTTCGGAAGGCCGTGAAGTTGGAGGTGAGTAACGAAATAGGAAGCGAGAACGTGTTCATGGAGAGCGTTGCCAACGGTTTCCGGAACGCGTCCCCCGAAATTACACGCGATGCGAAAATTTCTTTCGTCAGCGTCGCTTTATTGTTCCGCGCTTCTCCGGAGGACGACGTTTGAGCTCCGTGGGCGTTCGCCGCCATGCGCGAAAAACAATGCCGCCCTCCCGCGACCCCGCGGGCCTATATACCGCTATGTAGACCTATATAGCGTGTCGATGATAGCTGTCCGCCCACGACGACGAGCGCGGTCACGTTCGGGTGGCGCAGCGCCAGCCGTGTGCCGTCCGTCCCGCCACGATGCCGCGGTGACGCGCGCCGCGTTTCGCCGGTGTCGGCAGGCGGCATCAGAGAGGTATCCAAATTTCGAATACGCCGGAAACCGGGAGCGGCGACGCCGACCGGCTCGCGCCGCAATCATGGCCCGAGGACGGGCCGGGGGCGTCAGGCCGGCCGCAGTTGCTCGAGATCCACTTCGCCGTGCTGGCTCGTGAAGGTGACTTTTCCGCCGTGGCCGCTTTGGTGTTGTTGCGCGCCCGAGATGCGGTGATCGCCGGTGTCGTAGACGCGGACCTTGCCGTCCCCTGAGTCGAGGGCGAGGCGCTTTTTCCCGGCGAAGAAAGCGTAGCGCATCTTATTCTGGCCGCCGGACGAATCCGGGTCATCGCCCAGCGATTCGGGCCACCAGCGTTCCGGCTTCTTCATCGGTGCCATGGGTGCCATCGGTTTCATCCCGGACATGGGTTTCATCGGTTCCATCAGGCAACTGTCTGCGGATGCAGCCCCGCGTTCCGCTTGAAAGGAGAGAAATCCGGGAGCTCGCGTCGATCGGCTCTATATATGTACTATATACCCGACCGCCACCCACTCTCGCCCGCACTGGTATCGGCGAGCAACTCCCGTGTTCATCAGGGCTGCGCGTTCCCCTCGTCGTTTCAACCTAAGCCGCTGAATCCTCGCGGCATATATCTTGGATGCATCCAGTATTTTGAATGTATTCGACTGCATGACCGGGAGGGAACCCCTATATACAGAGGCAGATATACTAATCGACCGTGATCGACCCTCGCTGCCGCCCCGCTGCGCCGTCAGGTCGACTTCAGCAGCTTGAACGCGTGGGACCACTCGTTCCTCAGAAGACCGGGCAAACACCAGAGGACGCACAGCGCCTCGATTGCCCGCGCGGATTCCACTTTGCCCATATCCGCGGTTTCCCATCCGAACTGGTCCAGAATGCCCGTAACGGTTCGCTTCGCAGAATCGTCGTTGCCGCAAATAAACATTGTCGGTGTCCCGTCCTTGAACTCCGGATTCACCATCAGCGCCGACCCCACCGAGTTGAAGACCTTCACGAACCGCACGGTCGGGAACTCGCGCTGCAGCCGCTCCATCTGGGATTCGTTGGCCTTCGTGGACAGCGTAAATACACCGTTCACGGGCGGTGCGTCGGCGATCGGATTCGTCGCGTCCATCAACAGCTTGCTCCCGAGATTCTCGGCTCCCACCATTTTCAACACGTCGGAAGCCACGGTGCCCTTCACCGCGAGGACCAGCACTTCACCGAAATCGGCCGCCTCCGCGAAGCTCCCCGTCTGAGCGGTCGGATTCGCCGTCTTCCACTCGGCCAGCTTCGCAGGGTCGCGCGTCCCCAGCATTACCGCGTGACGGTGCTTTAAAAAGCCACTCGCCAGCGTTTGCGCAACGTCGCCCGAACCGAGGATTCCGATTTTCATCGCCCGCAACGCGAAGCTGATTCGCGCCAGAGTCAAAGCCTAAGCCGCTTTCGTCTCCCAGCACCGCCGCGCGAGCGCGCTTGGCACTTCAGCTGCGCCGCTGTGGCCGGGCAAGCGGTGAGCCGCAACGGTTCGTTCACGAGCGGTATACACGACCCCGTCACCGGCGGCTCCGCCAAGGGAACCCGCGGACTCCCGGCCCTCCGGCCGGCAGCACCGCCGAAATTGGAACGCGGCGTTGATCGACGATATATCGCCACGTTCGTGAATATAGCGGAATGCCGATATATGATTGAGTGTATAGATGTACTGAAGTATATACGACGTGGCACCGATTCATCGGCGCCGCGCGCGATCCCGCACCTGGCCCGCGACTCGATCCGGGCCGCACCGCCGGCGATTCATGCCGACCGCCTCCGCGCGTTGACGCCCCCAAAAGCAGCCGCGGATTCCGAGTTATATCCTCACGGCGACTTCGCAGCGGGGGCCGTGACCGTGACTTCCTTGCCATACTCGCCCGCCAACACGGTCTCGACGACGCTGCGGCCCCGCGGCAGCTCATACGCCTGCAGCGTGTCGCCGAGTATATACGGCAGCCGGATGGCGAGCGTCGTCGTTCCGGCGGGCAGGCTGCCGGAAAACGTCACCGTGCTCCCAATCGTGATGCGCGGTCGCACGTGCCCCGCTTCCGCCGCGTCCACTTCTACGATCGTCGGCAACGCCCACGACGTCACCGACACATCTCCGAGATTTGTCTGGATCACGACCTCGCGTCGGAAACGCTCTCCAGCATCCACGAGCCTCCGTGCGAGCTGCGGGCGCGGTTCGTCCAACAGGGCCTCCAACTCCTCGTTAGTCGCATCCGCCGAGGTTTTCCCCAGCGCATACGCGAGCAGGTCCACGTTGAGCCGGGCACTGAAGCGACCGTCACTCTCAACCTTGATCTCGAGCGTCGTGATCTCCGTTGGGTGGGCCCACGCCGGCGAAATCCAACCGGCCAGCGCCAGCAACACGAGTGCGGTCGAGCATCGCCAACCCATCATGGGGTCCGCGCCGTCGCCTCGAACAACGCCTTCACCTCAGCCGCGGACAGCGCGCCCCGACGAACGGTAAAGCTCCGCACCGCACCGGCAAAACGCCGGCGATGATCCCACGGGTCGTTCGCACCCACGCTCACGAGCGCTTCCGCCTGCGCGTTGAACGTCTGCTCACGCTGCGCAATCGGCGCGGCATCTTTATATAGCGTCAGCCGCTGCCCGTCATACGTCGCCGTCAACATCTGCCACCGACCGAGATCCAGCGGCGAGTTCGTGCGGAAGTCTCCGCCCTCGTACCAAAACCGAATGCCATCGGGAAAAACCGCGAAGTAACGGCTCGCCCCCGCCGATTCCCCGTCTGCCGCCGTCTGCCCAAACCCAGCGAGCAGGAGCTTGCCCTTCGGCTTCGCCTCGGCCCGGACCAATATATTCATTGTCCAGCCGTCCGCCGGGTTGATCGGCAATCCGGCCGGTCTCGCCTCCACCGCGCCCGCCGGGAGCGTCGCCTCCGGCAAACGATATATGATATTGCCCGCATTGAAGGGCTGCGCCGCCGCGACGATCAGGTTGGCCTGCGGCGACCGATCCCGCACTCCGCGGACCGAGAGTGTATAACTCACGTCGGAGTCCAACGGCTGCGTCAGCGTGAGCGTGACACCCGTGCCATCCTCCGACGGGACCGCCCGCGAGATCGCGAGCGCCGGGGTCACACTATAGTTGCTGGCGTCCGCCGCGGTCGCGGCCGTCACCGGCTCCGAAAACCGGAGCTGCAGCGCGTTCTCCGACGACGACGCCCGCAGATCGAGCAGCCGCGGCGGCGTGTGGTCGTCGACCGTCACCACGCCTTCCGTCACCGGGCCGAGTCCACCATCGGGCCGGATCTGGCGCGCCGACACCCGCGTGGTCGCGGACACGAAAAACGGCCGAGTATATACCGGCGAGCTGGCGGTGGGCTCGCGGCCGTCGACTGTATAGTGGACGTCTTTCGGCTGATGATAGAGCGGCGGCAGCAACGTGACCTCGGTCGCATCGGAAAACGTCCGGCCGGCCTGAGCCACCGCGGGGCCGCCGCCCCACGCGTGATCTGCCAGCGTATCATATAGGGGGGCGGCCGCGGGCGTGGCGGCGGGCTCGTGGCTCACGCTGACGGCGAAAATGCGGAGCTTCGGGTTATCGGGCAGCGTCAACTCCGAGGTGCCCGCGGGCAGGTTGAAGCTGGCCTGGAAGATATATGAAAAATCATAAAACGAATCGCCCGCCGGCGCGTTGTGGTGCGTGGCGAACCACGCCACGGGCGTGCGTTTCGTGAAGCCGGGCGTGAGCCCGATGACATGCGTCGCATCATCCCAGACGCGGTTGTCCCATTGTCCGACAAAGCCGGTCCAATTCGGAGTCTCCAGGTTATATACAACGCGCCCGACCGACAGCGACCCGGCAGTGTCGCCCGCGGCGGCGACGAGCAAATGGACGCGGTTGAAATTCCCCGCGGGCAAACCGATTTTCTGCCCTTGCGCCGTGAGGGCGTTCTTCGCGCCATTACCGACCGGCCCAAGTTGAAACGCCACGCCCTCGCGCTGCAGTTGCGCGGGGAAAAGCTCCGCCGGATAGCTCCCGCCGGTCGCGTCCATCGCTCCATCCGTGCGGTGCGCGCGGGAGGCGACGACGTCTATATCAAACGGCAGCGACACGCTTTCGCTCGTGATCGCGGGCACGGACGCCGGAGGTGCAGCCAGCTTGACGGCAAACGCGCGCACGCCGAATCCGCGCAGATCGAAACTCAGGTCTCCACCGTTCACCGTGAGGTCTCCGATCGGGCGCTCCTGCGCATCGACCTCGCGCGCCGCCGCGACTGCAGACGGAAAGTGCATGGATATAGCGGCGGCGGGCCGGCCGTGCAGTTCTTTCACGCGCACAACCACCTCGTTGGAATCCTCCGCTTTCTTGATCGCGACGACCTGCGCCTGCGCACTGCTCAACGATAACAACGAGAACGTGCGCCCCAGACTTCCCGTGTGCGCCTCCGGCAAGAACGCGCGCAGCGGCTGGTTGAGCCGAGCGGCTTGCCACGGCGTGCCGGCTTCGATCCAGCTGTCGCGATGGCTCACGAAAGCATATAGGATATCATGACGTCCCTGATCCTGCGTGCCCTGATCAGGCACGCCGCCGCGAACACCGGGAGTATATAGCAGCGTCAGCCGCAGCGTATGGTCGTCCGGCTTGTCCGCGCCAAACTTGCTGTCGTTTAATATAGATACTCCCGCGGCGCCGGCGTGATCCGTCAGGTCCATCCATTGCTGAAGCGCCATCTCGAAGCGCTTCGGGTTGTTCGTGGTGCGTCGCACCACGCCCACCTTGTCGTCGTAGGCGGCTTCCTCATTCGCAACTGCGAGCGGGAAATCGGCGCGCAGGCTCGCCTCGCGCGTGCGCCAGTCGATGCGGTTGAGCACCTCGAGACGTTCGCCCGCGCTGCCGGCCGCAAGCCGGAGTGTCTGTATGAAAACGGAATCCTCGGTCTGGCGCTCGATTTCGAGGGCGACCCGCGTGGGGCCCGACTCCACGATGCGAATCGTCGCCGGGCCGCCCACGAAGCTCCGCGTCGGCAGCTCACGATCGGACCAGTCCATATTCCACGCGGGGTAGTGGGTGGGATTCTCTGTATGAATCGAAAGCCGCGCCGGGGCCGAGAGCATTTCGCGCTGCAGCGTTTTGTCGTATATGGAAGCGATGTCGCCCGCATCGTTGACGGTGACGCGATACCGGTCGTTCTCCAGCGCGTGCGCGCTCACGCTGAGATGAGTCGCCGCAGGCACGGGTGGTTGCTCGGCGCGAATATCATATATCGCATAACCGACAGAAGGTGCGTGCGCGAGAAACAGCACCCGCACGCCGCCGGTTTCGCGGGCGAGAATTTGCGTTGGCACAGGTTCACCATCCGGACCATACGCGGTGACGGCGGCCGGTATCGCGCCGGACATCGGCACGAACGCCTCGACCGGATCCTCGCGATCCACCGCGAGCGGGTTATATACCGCGACGGGCGTGCCGCGGGCCTGAGTGTCGAGCGCGGAGAGCACGCCGGCGGCCGCACGTTCGGTGATGGCCGCGAACTGATTGAGCGCGAGCACCTCGTCGTTCCACGAATATTCATATGCCTTCGGGATGCTGGTGCCCGGCAGGATGTCGTGCATCTGCGAGCCGAGCACGAGGTCCCACGCTTGATACAGCGAATTCGCCGGGTAGGGGAACGCGCCGAACCACCATGCCGCCGTGGACGCGCTCTCCGCGGCGTTGGCGAGCTGCTCGTTCTTCCGGTTCCAGCGTTTCATATACGCCTCGGAGCTGAGCGAACCGGCGGAGTGATTGGTGAGTTCGAGCTCGCCGCGATAATTCGGCAGCCGTGCCGCCATCTCCGGTGTAATGTCGCGAAACATCTGATCCGAGCGCGACGAGATCACGCGCACCGGTCCCGTGCCGCCGACGCTGCGTTCGGCCCATTGCGCGGAACCCTCGGACGGCGCACCGCCGCGATCTCCCGTGCCATAATAATGATAATCGGCGAACACGCCCGATGTGGCGCCCGTCGCCTCGATGCGATTGCGCCACAGTTCGCTTTTGCTGAGGTCTGCCGTGATCGAGCCGCCATAGGAGAGCGGATTGAGCGCGGCGACGATCGTCGACCCGTCGGGGCCGCTCCACGTCCCTATATTAAATGGAATCCCGACGGCCGAGCCCCACGTCAGCTTCTGCGTGGAGAAGCCCTTGATTCCCCCATGCGCGAGAACGGTCGGCAACGACGCGGGAAAACCGAAGCAATCCGGCAGCATGAACTCGTCGCTTTGCACTCCGAATTCGTGCTGGAAGAAATGGTTTCCATAGAGGAACTGACGGGCGAACGACTCGAGCGAGGGGACGTTGGCGTCGCATTCATCAACGGACGAGCCGGCGGGGAACCAGCGGCCGGCCTGGATATATTGTTTCACCCGCGCGTATTCCTCGGGATAATATTCGCGCATGAATTCATAGCGCCGCGAACCGGTGAAGTTGAATATATAGTCCGGATACTTCTCCAGCAGCGGAAAATTCAGCTCCATCGTGTTGCGGATGAAGTCGCGGATCACTTCCGGGTAGGCCCAGCGCCACTGCGTGTCGAGGTGGGCGTAGCCGACTATATAGAGGTTCTTGTCGTGGGCGAGGTCCACGGGACGCGCGGCCGCCGCGGGCGTTGCAGGCGTGGTCGGCGCGGCGGACGTTTGCGCGGTCAGTGGCAGCGCGGCGACGGCGCAGAGAAGTGCGCAGAGGGCGCGGGAAGGGGTCACGGAGACGGTCGGATGGCGCATGGAAGGCAGCGGGGTGGGGCGGGTATATGAAAGCGGACGAACTCCCGGACGCGGCAGATACAGCCACGGCCCAGAGGGAAACGGCAGTCTCGCCGCGGAGTTCGTCGAGTCCACCCGGAAAACATTGTTGCGATCGGTCGTTCTGTGGGCGGTCGCCGCGCAACGCTCGAGCCCGCTGGCGGGAGGTGGCCCGGTTCCTGGCAGATGCATTCGGCCGCTCTGCCCGACGCGAGTGGGATGGGATCGACCGACACTCTATATATCGATATATAGGCTATATACACCGAGCGCTGTCGGTCCGCTCGGGCGAACAGACGGCGCCGCCGTCGCTTGGCCAGTCCAACGGCGCTTCACGCGCCTCCATCAGCAGCGGAGCCAGCCGAGTCGCGGATCTTCTTGCACAGGGTGACGCGGCCGCGGTCCGCGGCTCTCGGCTCGGCGCGGTTCGCACCACCTTGCCTGGTTGGAATCGCCGTCGGGGCGCTGTGTCGGCGGGAAGGCAGCTGGCAGGGTCCATTCGGCGGCGCTGTGGGCCCGGGGAATTACATTGGCGGGGCGTCGGGTTTATTGATGCCGGCAGCTAGTGCCATACGCTTGCAAGTAACGATGACGAAATAAGTCTGCGTGCATTAGCATCTTGTTAGTGTATACACGAACGCAGGTACCCTTCAGTTTCCATTGGCGACGTTCACCCGGGAACGGCGCGATGAAAATTTTCGCAGGGCTGGCGCGTTGGCCTCTCATTTGCTAAGCTCGGCTTCATAGGGGCCAGATCTCACTGCCCGAATTATACACTAGACATGAAGAAACCGACTAAATCCAAGACCGTTAGCCCGGCGCCCGCCCCCGCGCCGTCTGCCGCCGCACCGGACGCTACCACGCGTCCGGCCAAACCAGCACCGAAGATCGCCCCCGCCAAGGTGGCGTCCATATCCGAGCCGGCGGTTGCGCCCGCGAAGCCTGCTCCGGAAGCCGCGGCTCCGGCGCCCGCGCCCGCGATTTCCAAACCGCCGGCCCAGGCCCCCATCAAGGCGGTCGCGCCCAAACGCCTCGTCACCACCGTGACGGCACTGATCGATGTGGGTTTCGGCAACGCACTCTATATACGCGGCGAAGGCCCCGGCCTGAGCTGGGACCAGGGACTTCTCCTCGAATGCGTGGACGACAACAAGTGGAAGATCACGCTGCCGGAATCCGCGCATCCGATCGTCTGCAAGTTCCTGCTGAATGATCGCGAGTGGAATCTGGGCGAGGACTATACAGTCGCCCCGGGCACCAGCATCACGATCACACCGGTTTTCTGAGCCGCCGCCCGGGGTAAGGGCGGTTTCTTCACACGCTTCGCCGCCGCAATCTATATATATAGATTGTGCGCGGTCGGGAGGCCCTTGGCCGAAAATGGCTAGTTTGCGTCCGGGCTGAGCTCGAGCAGCTCGGCGCGGACTTCCGCGGCCGCCGTGTCCCGGTCCACATCTGTATCCAAACTTCGGATACGGCAATGGAGGCGAACGCGCGAAAAAGGCTTCGGCAGGTAGAACCGATCCCAGCTGCGCGTGCGCCACGCCGAATCATATTCGGCGCCGATCAGCAACAGCCGGGCATGCGCACTCCGCGCGACCGTCAGAGCGCCGGGCCGCAGGCTATAGCAAGGGCCGCGCGGGCCGTCGGGCGTGATCCCGATGTCATGCCCCGCGCGCATCGTTTCCACGAGCTCTCCCGCTGCCTCGCGCGCGAAGCGGCTGGTCGACCCGCGCACCGTCTGCATGCCGACCAGCGAGAGAAACGCAGCCAGCCACGCGCCATCGCGGCTCGCGCTGACCAGCGCGTGATTGGGTCGGCTCGCGCGGTATCGCCGCTGGATCTCGAACGTCACAAACAGCCGGTTGTGCCAGAGCACCACGGCGAGGGGTTCGTCACTTTTGCGGACCGCCGCCGCCGACTCGGCGTCCATTTCGAAACGCAACGTCCGTCCCCACGCGCGCAGCAGCAAGGCCAGCGGCCAGAGCACGAGGCGCCGCCAGCCGGTCACTCCATAAATCGCGCGATCCGGGACGGGTGCAGGCATCGCCTTTGTTCTCCGCCAATTGCCCGATCGCGCCAAGCTCGTTCAATGCGACGTCTTCAACGCAGGCACGCCGGCCGCGCCCTGCCGCGCGGGCAAGCGCGGGGGGCAGCAGCAAGCCGCCGTGCGGCGCCCGCGTGTCATCCTTGATAAATCCCCGTGCACCCTGACCGAACATTCCGCTACCTTCAGTCCTGTGACTGTTTTCTTCACCATCGATTCGCCCGGATTCGCCGCGGCTCGCTCCTCATGCCGGCTCGTGAGCCCGATATATAATCAGCTGCCCGCGTCCACGCTATATGGTTACGCCGGACCGGCCGGACTATATACAAACGACGCGTCGCCCGGCCGCGTGCTCGACAGCGGATCCCGCTGAGGCGATGGAGCCGCCGGCCCTTCCGCCATGTCCCGATCTCCCGGTGCCTCGCCCCGGCTTGGATTGGCGGGCGTTGCACGCGTACCGCGACCGCGAGCGCGGCGCCGATTTCTTTTACGGCTGCCTCGAATATGGACATCACCTGTGGCAGCGCGGATATGCTGCCCGCGCGTTGCTCTGTCTGGACCGCGCGTTCGGCGCCGACCTGGACGGTGGCGAGCCGATCCTGCGCGAGTGGCCGATGCCGTATGTGGCGACTGCGTGGATGCTGCGTCACACACCGGACAATATATTCATGGGAAATCCGCGGGTGCATTTCCAGCACTACGCGGGCCGGATGAACGAGCCGCGTCGCGAGCAACGCCGCTGGCGGGCGTGGGCCTGTTGGGCGATTGCGCGAGCGGCACGTCCCGATCTACCCGGTGATCCCGGCCACGAGGTGGAAGAACCGACGCTGGAAGAGATCGAGCGGCAGCTGGAGATCCACGCGCTCCCCGGAGAAATGGCCGAGGTGCGCCGGGCGATGCGTGCGCTGGAGGCGTGAGGCAGACACCGACGACAATACATAGCTCGACCGCTATATACAGCCACGGATAGCGGTCGCGTAAGTCCTCGCCAAGGGAGTGATCTGCGATTGTATATAGCTCGGATAATGTGCAAAACTAACCGAGCTATACGGCCGCCGCCCCGACCACCTATTCCGACTTAAGAGTTAAGTGGTAATCGTTTGCAGTTTCCGAAAACCGTCCATCGAACTCTATATACCCGCACGGCCATCGCCCACGCGCCTCGCGGCGGCGGACTTCCCTCCCGCTCCTACGGTTTAAGTACGACTTTGATGCACCCGTCTTCTTTGTTCACGAACATATCATACGCCTTGGGTGCGTCTTCCAGCGGCAGCTTGTGCGTGATCACAAAGCTGGGGTCGATGTCGCCCGCCTTCACGCGTTCGAGCAGAGGTTTCATATAGCGCTGCACATGCGTCTGGCCGGTCTTCACCGTCAGAGCCTTATTCATTAGAGCGCCCATCGGGATCTTGTCGGAGAATCCGCCATACACACCCGCGAGCGAAATCGTGCCGCCGTTGCGACACACGCGGATGGCTTCGCGCACCACGATTGGTCTCTCGCTCTCCATCATCAGCGCCTGCTTCGTCCGGTCGTATGCATACTCCAGCGTCGACGAGCTATGCGCCTCCATGCCGACCGCATCAATACACGCATCCGGACCACGTCCGCCCGTCTTCTCCATCAACGCGTCGTAGGTATCCATCTCTTCGTAGTTGATGGTCTCGGCGCCGACCTTCTCTTCCGCCATCCGCAGCCGTTCCGGAAACCGGTCGATGCCGATGACGCGTTCCGCCCCGAGCATGAACGCGCTTTTCATCGCGAACTGCCCAACGGGCCCGCAGCCCCAGACTGCCACTGTGTCACCCGGTTGTATATTGCAATTTTCCGCCGCCATATACCCCGTCGGGAAAATATCCGACAGGAACAGCACCTGCTCGTCCGTCAATTCTTCCGGGATCTTAATGTGGTCGACGTCCGCATACGGCACGCGGGCGTATTGCGCCTGGCCGCCAGAATATCCGCCGAGCAGATGCGAGTAACCGTATATACCCGCGGGCGAGGTGCCCCAGAGTTTGCGGGCGATCGGAGCGTTCGGGTTCGAATTCTCGCAGAGCGAAAAGAGAGACGTCTGACAAAAGAAGCACGAGCCACACGAGATGGGAAACGGCACGACGATCCGGTCGCCGATCTGCAGGTTCTTCACTCCGGAGCCAACCTCGACCACCTCGCCCATGAACTCGTGGCCGACGATATCGCCTTTCTCCATCGTCGGGATGAAGCCGTTATATAAATGAAGGTCCGACCCGCAGATGGCCGTGCTCGTGATCCGGACGATCGCATCGCGCGGGTTCAGGATTTTTGGGTCGGGTACCTCGACGACACGCATGTCGCGCTTTCCATACCAGCAGTTTGCTTTCATAAAAGAGTATATAAGGGGGTTAAGGGTTGCGGAGAGGGATCAGACGCTGCGGGCGAAATCAAATTTCGGAGAGAGACTGTTGGCGCGACCGGTGGGCTGGCCGGCCGTGCGGGCGAGCTCGCCGGTTTCGAGCAGCTGCTTGAAACGACCGAGCGCCATCTCGAGGCGCGTCCGCGGCGTACCGACGACCTTCGCCACCGCCTTTCCAATCATGCCGCCCGGAGCTTTATACTTGAACTCGACGCGGACAATCGTCCCCCGGCCACCGGGAGCGTCGCGGAATTCCACCGTGCCCTCGTTGTCGAGCTGCGATTCGCCGACGGATTTCCACGAGAGCTTCTCGCCCGGGCGATCCTCGGTGGTCTCGGCCTCCCACTCTATATCTGCTCCCGCAGGTCCCTCGGCCACCCAATGCGAGCGGCCGTTGCCAAGATCTGTGACGGACTGCAACTGCGGCATGAAGCGGGGAAGGTTTTCCAGGTTGCGCCAGAACGTATATACTTCCTGCCGCGGCCGGTTGAGGGTGACGCTGCAGACCTCGGTGTCCTTATCCTCGGCGCCGTCTGCTTGGCCGTTGCCATTGCGTTGACGCGAGTTTTGCACGCTGGCCACCACGTCGAGCGCGGTGATGCCCACGATGGTCGCGAGCGCCACGGAAACGCGGCGACGATCATTTTTCCCGGACGACAGTGCAGCGGCGAGCAGCCCCAGATCCATCACGTCGCCCCCCACGCGCGACCAGAGCCACGGTTGCGGATCATCAGAGCTCAACAAGCCGATCCCACTCGCCAGCTCTCGCATGCCGACGGTTGACGTGAGGAGTCGGTGCCCGCGGACGCCGACTGTTTTCTCAACTTTCCGAGGCGCCAGCAATTCCGCCAGCCCCAAGCCGATGCTGAACCAACCCAATCCACGCGCAATTTGTCGTTCGTTCATCGAGCACCATAGGCCCGTCCGCGCCGAAGCGAAATGAGGGCATTTCCCTATCGCCGGGTAGTCTATATACCGAGGTGGCCGGTCGCTGCCACGGCTGCTTTTGCCTACTCGTTTCAGAGCGATACCTCAATGCTTGACTACAAGCGAAATCGGGCTGCCGGGGACGGGAACTTCGACCGCAATTCTCACGCCCGCGTCGCTCCCGGATTTCGCGGAGAATTGTCGGCGCTGAAAATAATTTGGTGAGGCGCCGCAGCCGTGTCAGTCGCCATATATATCGCCGGCCGTTGGCAATATTCATTCGAAACCCGGCTTCGAAACCCCTACGATGCAGGGCCGACACCGATCGACATGGAAAAAATCAGGCCGCTGGCCCGACGCTCTATTGGCCCTAGCGCCGATCGGCGGGATCAGGGCCACAATCGCGACCTGTGCGCGCGAAGTGCGCGCCTCGAGCCGGGTCGTTGGTGGAGCTCGCAGAGGCAACGACCTGTGAATGTCGGCTGCGGCGACGGCGGCTCCGGACGCTTTCATATTGCGTCAAAACCGTTGAGCAGGCTGCGTTGCGCGAGGTCCATGCGCGCCCGATCCAGTTCTCTCGTGGTCCGGATATATATGGCCCGTGAGCAGTGCCTTTGGATTGTCGATGCCGGACCACGCTGTATATAACGCGAATCCCGCGGGTTCTGGCGATCCCGGAAAACGGGTTCCGGCGACGCTGGCCCAACCGCGCGCGGGTTCGTTCTGGCTAGCGGCCTTACTCACCGGAGTTGCCACCGGAGCGGGCGCCGTGTTCCTCACGCTGCTGCTCGGGATCGTCCAGCGTTTCGCCTGGAATGCCGGCAATCTCGACCTGCTCGACGCAGCCGCGCGCGCCAGCGCGTTGCGCCATGTATATGTCCTCGTGGCGGCAGGCCTTCTGACCGCGGTGGGCCAGCTCGTGCTCCGGCGACTTTCCAGCGGGAACGGAATCGATATATCGGCGGCGATCTGGTTCCACGGCGGTCGTTTGCCGGCGCTGCGCACGATCGGAAGCGCAGTGCTTTCGGTCGTGATCGTGGCGCTGGGAGCCTCGCTCGGACGCGAAGGCGCGCCGAAGCAGGTGGGTGGCGTGATGGCCAATTTTTTCTCGGATCGCGCGCGGCTGACCGAGGAGCAGCGCCGCCTCCTCGTCGCGTGCGGCGCCGGCGCTGGAATGGCGGCGGCCTATGGAGTGCCGCTCGGCGGGGCTCTCTTCGCGCTCGAGGTAATGCGGGGCGTGCTCGCGCTGCGCTATGTACTTCCCGCGCTGCTCATCGCCGTGGTTGCCACCGTCATCTCCTGGACCGCGCTGCCGGACGCGCCGACCTATATGATTCCGGCATATACAAATTCGCTGGCGGCAATCCTCTGGGCATGCGTCGCGGGCCCGATCGCCGGACTCGTTTCGGTACTTTATGTGAAGGGCGTCAGCTGGGCGGAAGCCTCGAAGGCGGAAGGCTGGCGGCGTTTTCTCGCGCCAGTCCTGGGCTTGGGCGCGCTCGGTGTCCTCTCGCTTTGGTTTCCCGAGGTGCTCGGCAACGGAAAGGAAATTTCGCAGCGCGCATTTTCCAATGAAGTCGCGCCGCACCTTCTCTTGTGCGTGTTCCTGCTTAAAGCCGGCTGTATTATGCTTTGCCTGCGATGCGGCGCGCCCGGCGGCCTCTTCACGCCCTCACTCACCGTCGGCGCCATGCTGGGTGGACTCCTCGGCGTCGGCTGGTCCGCGCTCTGGCCCGGACTGCCGGGCGGCTTGTGCGCCTTGCTCGGAGGAGCGGCGATGCTTGCCGCCACCACGCAGGGACCCATCTCGACGGTCGTCCTGCTCATGGAACTCACGGGCCGTGACCGCTCTTTTATCGCGCCGCTCCTTGTCGCGGTCACCACTGCCACGCTCGTCGCCCGAACCATCAACCCCCGTTCTATATACGATGCGCGGCTCACCGACGCCGAGGTCGCCGCCAGGCGTCAATCGCGCGAGAAAACCTCCGACTTGCCCGAAGGCTCGGCAGCGGGCTCGGTGGAGCCGAAATCGCCGTGACGCCGAGAGCGCGGGACATCCTTGGCTCTTTGCCCGATATACAGCCACAGCTCGCTCAAACGCCCGCGGATCTCCCGGCGCCGGCAATCGTATAGGCTATATGCTCATGCATAGAGGTATCGGTCGCGTAGCCAACGACTCCGCCTGATTGTCGCGGCGCTCGGACTAATATATAGCGACGCTCAGCGGCGCGACTGAGCACGCTGCGAACGCGTTCTAGTGCGCGACCGTATAGAATTCCACCATCGCCTCCCCCGTTTGGCCGCTCGCGCTCACGACCTCGGCCGTATATGCTCCCGGCGCGAGATTCAAAAGGACGGCTGCATCCGCACTGCCGTGATCGAGGGGTGACGCACCGGAATTGGCCGCTGCGCTCGTGAGCTCCGCAGCCGTGGCGACGATCTGGCCTGGGCAGACGGACTGAGGCGTCTCCCAGTGATCGTTCACCGCGATCAGTTGTCCGTGCGAATCATATACGCGGAGAACCGGGTCGGACAAGGTGGTCGACGTCCCCGATTGCCCGAGCATCGGACCGAGTCCGCGCACGAGCACCGTCTGAGCCACCGGACCGCCGACGACAAAACCGCCGATGACGACGTTGTCATCCGCACTGGTCACGCCTCGCGTGGAAACCGCCGTGAGCCGGGGCGCGGTCACGTCGCTCGCGGTGGGCGCTCCGGCGCTATATATTTCGTTGAGGACAATGCCACCAGCGTCGTCGTCCTCCGCCTGCACGGTATATGAACCCGGGGGCAGCACGGCGAGCACCGCCGCGTCGGAGCTGCCCGCGGCGAGGGGAAAGGCACCGGTCTGCTCGAAGGCGATCGCGAGCGCCGGATTGGTTGAATCCCAGCGTGAGTTCTCGGCGAGTAAATTTCCCGCACTGTCAAAGAGGCGCAGGTGTGGGTGCTGGGCCGCGTTGGCAACTCCGAGCGCGCCAAGACCGGGCCCGATCGCGCGCAGCACGACCGGCAACGGAGCGGAGCCCGTGATCGCGAAGCCGGAAATCACCAACGTGCCGAGCGCGCCGCGACCCGAAACCGCGGCGACGCGATCAGCGGCCCGCGTATCCGCGATGGCCCCAACGACTGCCTGCGTGGCGCCTTCGTTGTCGGTCAACGTCGCCTGAAGGACCGATGCGTTGCGATCAATGGCGCCGGTGAGCGTCGCACCGGAGGGAGCGACGAGCGCGAATTTTCCATCGGTGCCTATATTGCCTGTCGCCGTTTCTGAGGCCGTCGCCAGGGAAAGCACGGAGAGCGCTTCGCCATCGGCGCCGAAAATCGTATGTATACCGCCGTCACTCGAATTCAGCAGCGGCGCCGCGAAATATCCCGCGATGGTGGTGCCCGAAGTCGGAGAGGTGAGGGGAGCGGCGAAATTTTCCCCGGTCGTGTCGACTTGCGCATTTAATACACCGCCACTCACCTGGCCGGTGAAGCTCCAGCGCACGTCGTCGCCCGGCCCGGCGCTGTCGGCCGCGCCCGCCCAAAGGACGGGTTTGCCCGAAGCTTGCGCGGTGAAATTCCCCAACGCGTCCAAAGATATATCCACCACGAACCCGCCGGTGCCATCAGGCAGCGCGCCGAGCATGGTGCCGCGGCCGCCAGGCCCGATATATACCGCGAACAGCGCGCCGGATTGGAAATTACCGAAGTAGGTCTGTGCCACGCTGCTCGCCGGAGTTTGGGCGACGTTATATATATTAGAGGCGTCGGTCACCGGGACCGCGACTCCGGCATCCTGAGCCACCAATGAGCCGCTCCCAACTATGAGCGCTGCGATCACGGAGAACCCCGCGCGCGAGCGCCGCGCGGAAAGCCGCAGCTGCGACCAGGTGCAGCGGGAGGGCGGGGCACGCAGGGAGCAGGCAGGGACCGTTATCATTGCATATAAAGTAACCGATTTGCGAATAGCTGGCTATGCGGACGGGCCCGTGAACGCCGTCCGGTGTTTCCCGCAGTCCAGAATGTTCCGAAAGACCGTTTATACAGAGACATACATAACACCGGCAGCCCGCTAGGGTCGGGCTCCGGGAGCTCCACGAGGGTGTGGATGCCGCACCGCGCCCACCGGTAGGCGGGCCTATATACTCGAGCGCGCGACCGCTCAGCCGCGGCATCCCGTTATCTGCACGTATATACCGGCTTACCCACCGCAATCGGCCCACAAGTTATTCACAATGGTGATCCTTTGCGCGGTCGGGGGGTCTGGGCGTCATTATGGCAAGACCTATCTGGAAAGGCTCGATCAGTTTCGGACTCGTCACCATTCCCGTGCAGGTCGTTCCGGCGACGACTGCGAAGGAGAAGATCTCCTTCAAGATGCTGCGGCGGGATGATCTAAGCCCGATCAAGTATAAACGGGTCGCGGAGGTCGACGGCAAGGAAGTGCCCTGGGACCAGATCGTGAAAGGCTACGAATATGAAAAGGGAAAGTTCGTGGCGATGGAGGAGGCGGACTTCGACAAGGTCGAGCTGGCCTCGGTGGACTCGATCGCGATTCAGGAATTCGTCGACCTTGGCACGATCGACCCGATGTTTTTCGACAAACCCTATTTCATCGAGCCGCTCAAGGGCGGCGCCAACGCCTATACACTTCTGCGCGACGCACTCTCCGAGACCGGCAAAGTCGGCATCGCCAATGTTGCGATGCGCGGCAAGCAGCACCTCGCGGCGCTGAAGGCGAACGGCAACCTCCTCGTCCTCGAACTCATGCACTTCGCCGAGGAGATTGCGCCGGCGGAAGATATAAAGATCCCGGACATCAAGCAGGGTGAACGTGAGCTCACCATGGCCAAGACGCTGGTCGAACATATGTCGGGACGCTGGGAGCCCGAGAAATATAAAGACGAATATGCGGAGGCCATGATGAAGCTGATCAACCAGAAGATCGCCGCCGGTGGTCGCGAACTGCCGACGCAGAAGCGCAACGCGCCAGCCGCGACGAATGTCATCGATCTCGTTTCGGTCCTGCAGCAAAGCCTCGCCGACGCCTCGAAGGGCGGCGCCCGCAAGGAACGCACCCGAACTACCCGAGCTGCCACTGGGACGCGTCACCGCCGGGTCAAACAGGCGGCGTGACGGCATTCTATATAGCCCGATTCCGGGTCCCCCGGCTCCGCGACGGCGCGTCCGGGGATGAGTGGCTCCACGGCAGCGACGTGCGGTGCGGGCGTTTACGAGGTGCCACGCCTCTGGTGGCCCGAGCATGGCGGGTTGCGCCCAACCGCCGACGCGCGCGGCGAAAATAGTATATAAGTATGCTTGCGCATATATACATCGGCCGTGCGCACTATGAAGGCTTATCAAGGTTTTGTCGCGTGCTTTGCGTCGTCAGCTGCCCGCGAGTCGTCGGACTTCTTTCATGCTGAGCGACATCAAGCACGTCTTTGTCCTGATGCTGGAGAACCGGTCGTTCGACCACATGCTCGGCGCGATCCCGTTGCCGGGCGTCGACCTCGTCGGCGCACCCACCGCCGCCGAGGGGATCGGGGCCGGGGCGTTTTCCAACCAGGACGATCACGGCACCGTGTATAGCAACAGCGTGCCCGCTCCCGCGGTGATGCCGGTGGATCCGCCGCACGAATATGATGATGTCGTGCTCCAGTTGCTCGGCGGGAAGACCGATCCGCCGTTCAACTACAATGTCACTCCCATCAGCAATAGCGGATTCATCAAGAGCTACGCGCAGGCCGGTCCGAATCCCCTGGGCGCCATCGTGTCCTCGTTTACCGCCGCCGACATTCCCTATCTCGCGCAGCTGGCGAAGGAATACTGCGTTTGTGACAACTGGTATTCGTCACTGCCCGGTCCCACCGTGCCGAACCGGTTCTTCCTGATTGCCGGCTCGAGCCTTGGAAATCCCAAAACCCCGCCTGACCTGCGGATGCTTGGCGGTGAGTTCCTGGACAAATTTTCCTTCCCGAACGGCAATATATTCAAACGCATCAAGGAGCGGACGAAGCTCACCCTTCGCATCTATCGGGGAGACTCGCTGCCGTTCTCGGAATTGATCGACGGCGTCGACTATATACACGATACGGTGCCGTTCGATCGCGCGCGTTTTGCGGCCGACTGCAACGCTGCGAACCTGCCCGCCTTTGTTTTTATCGAGCCGAGCTATGGCGTTTTCGACGGCTATCAAAGCGGCAATTCGCAGCATCCCCGCGGGAACGTCCGCGCTGGCGACCAGTTGATCAAGGATATATACGACGGCATCAGCGGTTCCGCCTGCTGGCCGAACAGCCTGTTTATCATTACCTATGACGAGCACGGCGGGTTCTTCGACCACAAGGTGCCACCGAAGGCAGTGGCGCCGGGTGACGCGCACGATGTATATGATTTCCATTTTACGCAGCTCGGCGTGCGCGTTCCCGCGGTGATCATCTCGCCGCTGCTGGTGCGCCGGAATCTCGTCGATCATACGGTATATGATCACACGAGCATCCTCGCGACGCTGCGGGATATATTCCCGCAGCTCGGACAACTCGGGCCGTTCACGATGCGTGACCGCATGGCGGCTTCGCTCGCGCCGTTGTTCTCCGGTCCTGCAGCGTCGCTGACGCCCACTGCGCTGCCGTCGGTCGGATTGCGCGTGAACGCGCCGGAGCCGCAGCTGGTAGTGAGTGATGATGCGGAGCCGCTGGAGCACGCGGAGATCTCGGGCCTGCGGATCGCGGGCAGCTTGCATCACCGGTTGGGTCGCGTCCCAAAGAGCAAGGTTCTCGCCGAGATTTCCGCGATCAAAACGAAAGGGGAGGCCCGCGCGTATTTCCGCCGCATCGATGTGCTCGTCCAAGCAAAGACGGCGCGCCCGGCTCGACCGAGTCGACCGAGTCGCGCGAACCCCAAGCGCCGCGCGAAGCATTGACGGTTTTGAGGTGCGCTAGTGGCGCGCAGCTGCGTCGGGCGCGTCGATTCGGGCGTTGTCTTCCGGGTGCGGCGCTATATCAAATGCTCGGACCCCTTATGAAAATTCCCTCTGTCTGCACGGTTATCGCTCTTCTTTTATTGTCGGCCGTCGCGACGTTCGGCGAGACGACGCCGCACACGGTGTTGCACGTTGTCACGGTAAAATGGAAGGAAGGCACCTCGCCCGAAAAGATCGCCGCCGCGCTCGCTGGAGTGAAGGCGTTGCCGGCGAACTATCCTGGAATCGTGCACGTTTGGACGCGGTCGATCAAAGTGCAGGGCGGAAAAGCCAACGCGTTCGTCATGGAGTTTGCCGACGAGGCTGCGTTGAAAGCATATACGGACAGCCCGGCGCAAAAGCAGTGGTACGAAACCTATCTGCCCATCCGCGACGAGAGCACGACATTTGATATAACGAATTGATCGGTCGCAAGGCCAGCGACCCTGTCGAGGCCTCGTCGCGGGGCACACCGGCAGGGTCTGAAGTATATACCAAAATTGACCATGAAGTCCGGTCCGCGGCCACGCGTTTTGGCTATATGGAACGACTCTCCGGTTCACTTCGCGATGAAGGCTTTCTCCATCGTGGTGGTGCTCGTGGTACTTGCGCCAGTATATACTCGGGCGGCTGGGGAATTCCGGCCCGACGCGGATGGGCTTCATTATGCCGATGTGGTTCAGGCGGCGAGCGGAGCCGATGAGGTCCGGGTTTTCGAAGGCATGCCCCGCGCAGCGCCGAAGGTCGCGCGCGGCGCCGATGCGCCCAAGCCTTCTCCGACTCCGCCGGGAGAAATCAATTTCGTGGACAAGATCTCGCTCGAGATTGGCGGATACGCGTTTTACGCGCTGCCGGTGACGTTGACCGCGGCTGAGCTGGGCGAAATCGGCGATGCCGTGATGAAAACGAAGTCGAACTTCAATCCTTGGAGCGGCGTGAAGTTTTGTGGGGGCTTCCATCCGGACTTCGTGATCGAGTGGCGGGCGCACGGCGCGATTCTCGCGCAGGCTCTCTTATGTTTCTCGTGTGGTGAGGCCATTTTCCGTGTCGGTGATCGAAAGGAACTCGTGGACCAAAGCCCGGCCGGGGCGAAATATTTCAAGGCATTTCTCCTCCCGCATCGACACGGTGCGACTCAGGCATCGAAGCCCTAGCTCGAACGGGTATATATACATATATATCGGCCGCGCGCCGTTGCCTTCGCGGATCGTCCCATCGAGCGAGGTCGCGTTGTTCGCGGACCGGCTTGCGTATTCGAAAACTGGATACGTGGCCGGCCCGCCGATCTTTCGATACGGTTCCGGCTCGCCAATATTCATCGATCCTCCTTAGTCGCGGGGATCGCTCGCGATGGAGCGGGCACGGCCTCCCCCGGCTCCGCCTCTCGTCCGGGCATTCCACCTGCTTCTTCTAACCTGATGACCCTGATGAAATATCTCCTGATTCCCAGTTTGTTGGTTTTCGCAACGCTCGGAGCGCAAGCGCAGACGTCCCCGAAGGACGTGATTTCCCGGATGAATGAAGCCGAGGCCACCTATGATGATATCGCCCTGAAAATCTGGTCCTACGCCGAAGTGGGCTATCAGGAGACAAAGAGCTCCAGTCTGTTGCAGCAGCAATTGCAGAAGGAAGGCTTCGAGGTGAAAAATATTTTCGCGGATGAGCCGACGTCGTTCGTGGCCTCCTATGGCAGCGGGCACCCGATCATCGCGATTCTCGCGGAATTCGATGCGCTCCCCGAACTGGAGCAGGAGGCGTGGTCTCCGACCTATAAGCCGGTCGCGGGCGCGAAAGCCGGGCATGGTTGCGGGCACAATCTGATCGGCACGGGCGCCGCGGCGGCTGCGTCGAGTGTGAAGGCGTGGATGTCGGCGACGGGCCAGAAGGGAACGCTCCGTGTATATGGTTGCCCGGCCGAGGAGGGCGGCTCTGGCAAAGTATATATGGTGCGCGATGGGTTGTTCAAGGACGTCGACGCGGTGCTGCACTGGCATCCGTCTGATTTCAACTCCGCCAGCCCGGCGAGCAACCTGGCGAACAAATCGGCGAAGTTTCGTTTTCACGGTTCCGTGGCCGGTGCGGTCGCGGCCCAGCCCCGCAATGCGATCAAGAGTCTCGAGGCGATGGACGTGATGGTGGCGTTGATGCGCGACCAGATGCCGCCGGACTGCGTGATTCAATATGCGATCGAGCACGGTGGTTCGGCGCCGAATGTGCCGACGATGTTCAGCGAAAGCTTTTATTATGCGCGGAATCACAGCCGGCTTCTCGCGCAGGAGGCGTTCTTGATCCTGCAGAAAGCCGCGGAAGGCGCCGCGATCGGGACCGGCACGAAGATGGAATTCGAAATTATACATGGTAACTTCGAGATTCTGCCGAACGACACCCTGGCGCGCGTGATGTATGCGAACATGGTGAAGGTCGGCGGCTACAAATATACTCCCGAGGAAAAGGAATTCGCGGAGAAACTCGGGCACACGTTGCCGGGCGCGCGGGGTGGGGCGGTGGAACTGGCGGAAATGATCCAGCCGTATCAAACGAATCCCCCGATCACCCAGGCTTCGACCGATGTGGGCGACGTGAGTTGGAATGTGCCGACCGCCGGCTGCATGGCCGCGGTGGTGGCTCCTGGCGTGCCGTTGCACAGCTGGCAGGCGACCGCCTGCACGGGCACGACGATCGGCCTCAAGGGCATGATGGTCGCGGCCAAGACGCTCGCCCTGACGGCGATGGATCTTTTCCAGCAGCCCGAAACCCTGGAAAAAGCGAAATCAGAAATGGTCCAGCGCCGCGGTTCGGACTTCGTCTACCTGCCGCTCGTCGGCAACCGCAAGCCCCCGCTCACGTATCGCAATTGATCGCCGTCCGAAGGGACGGACGCGAGCGGGGAGCACGATTCGCGAATCCCCGCTCGCGTATATAACGGTATATATTCAGGCCTGTATTTCAGGCCGTTCGCGATCGCCCGCCAGCGTTTTGCCAGGCGAGAACGGTGATCAAACGACGACCGCGGGCCGCGCGTCGCGAGTAGCTATATACTCCAGAAGTTCGGGTGAAATCTTCCGGGGCTTGATGCCATCCGTGGTGGGATCGCCGGATATAGCGATATATTCGAGGGGCCCAGCGTGCGCGGATCCGCGTTTGCGGGCGGCAATCTCGTTCAGGAAATCGATGACAAAGGAGGAATCGAGCAGGCAGCGCATCACTCGATGCGTTTGATCCGGAACGACGAATCGCCCCCATGCCGCTCGCTCCAGGCCAGGGCGTCAGCCCCGGTGACGATCTCCTCGTCCCGAATCAATTTCCGCACGAACGTCGCCTTCTTCATCCCCGCCCGCTTGTATCGCTTGGCGAGGATTCGTTGCTCATCCGTGGTGAGGCGCACCGTGAGGATGGCAGGCATCTATGTCATTTGTAGGTCATCGGGCGTTTCCGGCAAGGGCGCCATCGCGTCCATCGGCCAGCCGCGCGCGCGCTTCCATCGTACGGCTTATATAGTATGGCGGTCGGGTAGGGCTGAATGGGCGGTCGAGAGTCCACTCGACGCGGTACGCCATGATCTCTCTAGAGCTTTTCGGAGCCCCCCGACTCGAATTCTTGCGACAGCCCGAGGCCGGGTATCCACCAACCAATCTCTCGCCCGCATCTTTTAAGTCGCTCTGACAAAACGACTAAAATGGCGGGATGGACGGGACTCGAACCCGCGACCTTCTGCGTGACAGGCAGACGCTCTAACCAGCTGAGCTACCACCCCGTGTGGGGAAAGAAGGCGGAACCTAGAATCGGGGGAGGGCAAGTCAAGAGCGGTTTTCCCCTTGTCGCCGTTCTGCCCAATCCGTTACCTCCGACGTCCCCTCGTGCGGTGGTAGCTCAGCTGGATAGAGCAGCGGTTTTCTAAACCGCCGGTCGGGTGTTCGAGTCACCTCCACCGCACCATCTTCCCTCGGTTTCACGCCCGCCCCCGATGGGGCGCGTCTCGTTTACTGTAAACGTTAGAACCTTTTGCGCGTCCCCGCCGGCTGTGGTTTTCGTGGCTCCTGCGCCACGCGTTTCATATAAGTCGCCCATGCCTGAACCCACGCTAGAAAACCCGGTGCTGCGCGGCTTCAACCCCGATCCCTCGTTCCTGCGCGTCGGAGCCGATTACTATATCGCGACCAGCAGCTTTGAGTGGTTCCCCGGCGTGAATCTATATCATTCCCGCGATCTCGCCCACTGGCGGCTGGTCGGCGCGGCACTGACCCGCACCTCCCAGCTCAGCCTGCGCGGCATCGCCGATTCGTGCGGCGTCTGGGCGCCGTCGCTGAGTTTCGCCGATGGACAGTTCTGGCTGATCTATACAACGATCCGGACCGCCGCGCTCGACCGCCCATTCAAGGATATCGGTATATACTTGGCGACGGCCCCCGGCATCTCCGGGCCGTGGTCCGAGCCGGTCACGCTCAATGCCATCGGTTTTGATCCCTCGCTCTTCCACGACAGCGATGGCCGAAAATGGCTGGTCAATATGCGCTGGGATTTTCGTCAGAGCGGCCTCGGCTGCTTCGCTGGCATTGTCGTGCAGGAATATGATCCGCGCCTCCGGCAGCTCGTGGGGCCCATGACAACAATCGTGGAAAAGGACGTGCTCGTGGAGGGCCCGAATCTATATCGACGCGGCAATGGCTATCACCTGCTCATGGCAGAGGGCGGCACGAGTTGGAATCACGGCATCTCGCAGGCGCGGTCCCGCTCGATCACGGGCCCATATGAACACGACCCCGAGCCTGCGCTGCTCACGACGCGTCACCACCCAGGCTACCCGTTGCAGAAAGCTGGCCACGGCGAACTCGTCGAAACGGCGGCTGGCGAATGGTACCTCGCGCACCTCTGCAGCCGGCCCGTCGGCCCGCATCGGCGCTGTATACTCGGGCGCGAAACTGCGATTCAAAAGGTACGCTGGTCCGACGACGGCTGGCTCCGCCTTGACGCGGGAGGCGTCTTGCCGCAGTTGCGCGTTCCCATTCCGCGGGACGCGCCGCCGCAGACGGAGTGGCCGCCCGCGCCCGCTCGCGACGAGTTTAATATAGCGCGACTCGGGCCCGAGTGGAACGCATTGCGTGTGCCGATCGACGCGAGCTGGCTCTCGCTCTCCGAGCGGCCTGGCTGGTTACGGCTGCGCGGACGCGAATCACTGCACTCGCGGTTTTCCCAGAGCCTCGTCGCGCAGCGGCTGACGTCGATCTACAGCGTCGCCGAGACGTGCGTCGAATTTGTCCCCACGCACTATACACAAATGGCGGGGCTGATCTGCTGGTACGACACGGACACGCATTTCTATTTGCGAATCACGCACGATGAAGTCCGCGGACGGGTGCTCGGCCTGATCCAGACCGATGAGGGCCGATTTGATATATTGGCCGAGACGCAGCAACCGGTGAACGATTGGCCGCGCTGTTACCTGCGGGCGACATTCGCCGGGGAGTCGTTGCAGTTTGGCGCGTCGCGCGACGGCGGAAACTGGAATAATATAGGTCCCGTGCTCGATGCGACGAAGCTGTCGGACGACTACGGCGCCGGCCTGCATTTCACGGGCGCGTTTGTCGGGTTGTGCGCGCAGGACCTGAACGCCACGCGGAGGGCGGCCGACTTCGATTATTTCTCGCTGACGGATTATACGCCGGCAGATGCTCCTATATAAAGGCTGATCGTTTATATAATGCTTGGGCGTTCGAGAACTGCGATGTTCCTGTTACTAGATAGCAGGCCGGGCTCCTTGGATCAGGGGATTTCTCGAGCGGCGCGAGGGCTCTTTTATATAACCGAACTCGGGCTGGTCACGCCCGGCAGCGCGCTCGGGACTTGGAAGCCCGAGGCGTCGGTCGTCGGGTCCGTCGCTGGCGCCTGCGATTGCCCGTGATGATGATGCCCGTGATGCGGCGCGGCCGCGGCGGACTGCTGGAGCGTCGACAACGCACTCTGCGCCCCGGTGATGTCGCCGGACTGTAACGCGGACGAGAGCGACGAAAACGCGCTCGCCAGCGGGCTCGATGACGAAGCCGCTGCGGTCTGCAACTGCGGCGCGTCCTGCAGGAGCGTCGCGAAGTCCGCCTGCGCACCCGAGAGATTGCCGGATTGGACGTCCGACGTGAGCGATTGGAAATCTTTTTTCATCTGGCCGAAACTGGCGGCGTCGCTGGCGGAAAACGCGGACGAGCCGGTGATGCTGGAGGTCGACATGGAGACGTGAGTTGGAGGGACGTGTTGGTGAACGGCATCGCGCGGGCGAAGCGTCCGGTGAGTTGATGGCATCGCTTGAGCGTGCGATGTGCCACACTTGCACGATCTCTCGTTAGCGGCTTAAGGATAGTAAGATACGTATATCATTATATTGCAGCACCGCAGAGCCTCCGGGCTGGCTCACTGAGGTAACGGTGGCGGCAAAATTTTCTCACTGACAGGCCTCCGCGTTTTCGCGGACCCCGGTGCGGAGCTTGCGCGAGGACGGTAGCGCATATCGAGCCAGCTGCTTTTGTATATATCCGAATATACAAATAGCTGGGCCCCAATGCCCGGTGGCATCTCCACTGCGCCACGTCGAGGGACCGCGACCGATCGGTCAGATCAGCCGCGCGACACCGACGACTTGGCGCTGAACGCAGGCCGGGAACCACGATTCACGGCAATGGTCAGCCCTAGGCGCGCGAACGAAGCTGAAGGCCGGCCGCGTTTTATATAACCGGATATATATCAAGGTGAGCCTCCCCCGAACACGCGCCACCCCGTATCTCCGCTTCGCATCGAACCCGCTTTTCGCCTTTCCATCTATATAACCGCCGGCCGGCGGGCCTCCACCAACCCCTAGCATTCCATGAACCGAAAAGAGTTTATCAAAAGCACGGCGGCTGCGGCGGCAATCATGGCCATGGGTCGCGGATTTTCGTTTGCCGCGGGAGCGGGCGAGATTCCATACCGCACGCTCGGCCACACCGGCGAACGCGTTTCGCTTCTCGGCATCGGGGGCTACCACCTCGGCAAGTTCACCGTCACCGAGTCGACCGCGATCAAGATCGTCCGCACCGCCCTCGACAGCGGCGTCAACTTTTTGGACAACTGCTGGGACTATAATAAAGGCGAGAGCGAGATTCGCGTCGGCAAGGCGTTGCGGGATGGATATCGCGGCAAGGCTTTCGTGATGACGAAAATCGACGGCCGCACCGCAGTCGAAGCGACGCGTCAACTGGAGGAGTCCTTGCGGCGCTTGCAGACGGATCACATCGACCTCTTGCAGATTCACGAGGTGATTCGGATGGAGGACCCGGACCGCGTGTTCGGTGCAGGCGGCGCGATCGAGGCGCTGCTGCAGGCGCGCGACGCCGGCAAGATTCGCTATATAGGTTTCACCGGCCACAAGAGCCCGGATATTCATCTCCATATGCTCGAGCTGGCGGACAAGCATCGCTTCCTTTTCGACTCGGTGCAGATGCCGCTGAACGTGATGGACGCGCACTTCAACAGCTTCAGCCAGCGCGTGCTCCCGGTGGCCCGGCGCAAGGATATCGGCGTGCTCGGGATGAAGCCGTTGGGCGATCCTTTTATATTGCATAGCAAGACGGTCACGGCGGCCGAGTGCCTCCAGTTCACGATGAACCTGCCCGTCAGTGTCTGTATCACGGGCTGCGACTCGCTCGATATATTAAAGCAGGGCCTGGCGGTGGCGCGCGCGTTCCGGCCGCTCACCGAGCCTGAGCTCACCGCCATGCTCGCCAAGACGGAAGTCGCCGCAAGCCAAGGCGAGTTCGAGAAGTACAAGACCACCGATCATTTCGACTCGACGAAGAGTCACCCGGAGTACCTCGGCTGAGACCGATGGCTATATACCGCAGAAAATGGGTATATCAAACGCGGAATATATGATGTCACTCGGCGAAAAGCAGGAGAAGTTGCAGCGTTGCCTGGCCAGCCTCGAGAGCGTGCTTGTGGCGTATTCGGGCGGCGTGGATTCGGCGGTGCTGGCATGGTCCGCGCACCGCGCCCTCGGTGACCGCATGCTGGCGGTGCTCGCGGATTCGCCGTCGTTGGCGCGGGCGCATTTTCGCGACGCGGTCGCGTTCGCGGAGGAGCACGGAATGCCGCTCGAGGTGATTCGCACGGCGGAGATGGACAACCCGGAGTATATAAAAAACGACACCCTGCGTTGCTACCACTGCAAGAACGAGTTGTTCCAGCAGATGGAAACCGCCAACCAGCGGCTCGGGTTTCGCCACCTCGCCTATGGAATGAATGTCGACGACCGCGTCGATTTTCGTCCGGGCCAAAAGGCCGCAGCGCAACATTCCGTCGTCGCGCCGCTCGTGGAGGCGGGTCTGACAAAAGCGGAGATTCGCACTCTCGCGCAGCAGGCCGGCCTGCGGGTCTGGGACAAGCCCGCCTCAGCGTGCCTCTCGTCACGCATCGCGCATGGCAATCCCGTCACCACCGCGGTGCTCGATCGCA
Source organism: uncultured Verrucomicrobiae bacterium (assembly GCA_963800005.1). GTDB lineage: Bacteria > Verrucomicrobiota > Verrucomicrobiia > Opitutales > Opitutaceae > CAWCZH01. The sequence continues at coordinate 983,378 of CAWCZH010000004.1, read as the reverse complement.
TCGAGCAGGCGGAGGCGCATCTCGCATCCCTCGGGTTTCGCCAGCTGCGCGTGCGCGATCACGCGGGGCTCGCGCGCATCGAGATCGGCCGCGATGAAATGTCGGCCGCTCTCGCCCCGGAGTTTCTCGTCGGCGTGTCGGAAAAGTTCCGCGCGCTCGGGTTTACCTATGTGACGCTCGACTGCCAGGGCTTCCGCTCCGGCTCGATGAATCCCGCGCGTCCGCCAGCGGCCGCAGCTTGAAACGCGTCGCATGAGGATCGCCTATATTGACGCGTTTGCCGGAGTGAGTGGCGACATGCTGCTCGGCGCGTTCATCCAGGCGGGTGCGCCGGTCGATGTTCTTCGCGATACGCTTCGTCGGCTCAGCCTCGGGGCCACACTGCAATATGAAGAGACCGACCGCAGCGGCATCTCGGCGATCAAGGCCAATATACTCGTGGGTGATGTGCCGGCCGAGATCGCGGGCCGGCGCTCGGCCGGAGCGGACTATATAGCCGGAGACAACGCCGGCGGCCAGAGTCACGCCAACGGCGCTGCCGCTGGTGACGACGGTCACGATCACGACCATCATCACAGTCCCGATCACGAGCACGGACATGCTCACTCGCACGCACACGCGCACGAACATACCCACGCCCATACACACGAGCCCGCACGTGAGTCAGCCTATATACAGCGCGGGGCGAGCGAGCCGACGCATTCCCACGGCCGGGCCGCTGAGCCGGAGCGCACGCTCGGCGATATCCAGGCAATTATTGCCGCCGCGAAACTCCCGGCCCGCGTGGCTAAGCTCGCACTCGAAACTTTCGACCTGCTCGCGGCGGCCGAGTCCAAAGTGCATCGCGTCCCGGTGGAGAAAATACATTTCCACGAAGTGGGCGCGGTCGATGCGATCGCCGATATAGTATTGGCGGCCGCAGCCGCAGATGCGCTCGCGATTGAGGCGTGGTATTGCTCACCGTTGAATGTCGGCGGCGGCTCCGTGCAGTGCGCCCATGGACGCTTCCCCGTGCCCGCGCCCGCCGTGGCCGAGTTACTGCGTGGAGTGCCGACCTATTCCTCGGGTATACAGATGGAGCTCGTCACGCCCACCGGCGCGGCGCTCGTGCGCGCCTTTCCGTGCGCCTTCGGCTCCGCGCCCCATTTACGGGTGCGCGACATCGGCTACGGCGCCGGCACGCGCAACCCGTCCGGCTTCGCCAACGTCCTCCGCCTCAGCATCGGCGATCTCGTCGATGACAATATAGCGGCGGATGACACCGTTCTCGTGCTGGAAGCGGCCGTCGATGACCTGAACCCGCAGGTACTCGCCTATGTCACCGAGCGCGCGCTGAAGGCCGGCGCACTCGATGTGATGTGCACGCCGGTATATATGAAAAAGGGCCGGCCTGGCACGTTGCTCACGATGCTCGCGGACCGCGCTCACGCGAAGGCGCTCGAGGAGCTTATATTAACCGAGACGAGCACCCTTGGCCTGCGCATGCACGAGGAGCGTCGGGTCTGCCTTTCGCGTGAATATACCAACGTGAAAACGGAGTGGGGCGACGTCCGCATCAAAATCGGCCATCGCAACGGTCGCGAATATAATGCGGCGCCGGAATTCGAGGATTGCCGAGCGCTCGCCGAGGCGCGGCAGGTCCCGGTGAAACGCGTGCTCGAGGCCGCGCTGCACGAGTATCGAAAGGAGCGACTATAAACGCCGAGTCACTCCGCGAATTGCTGGTCCGAATCCGGGAAGGTGCAGTCAGCCCGGACGAGGCCATGGCACAGCTTTCGAGCCAGCCCTATGCGGAGATGGGCCACGCGAAGATCGACCTGCACCGCGAACTCCGTACCGGCGTTCCCGAAGCTATATACGCCGCTGGCAAAACCGATCAACAGGTCGTTGAAATCTTCGATCGCATGGTGGCCGAGGGCGGCAACGTTCTCGCCACCCGCGTCCAGCCCTCCGCGGCCGCCGCCGTCGTGGCGCGACACCCCACTGCTGTATATAACACGATCGCGCGGACCGTTACGCTTACACAGCGGCGCGCAGCCGTGGTCATCGCGAACATTGCCGTGCTCTGCGCGGGCACGAGCGACTTGCCGGTCGCGGAGGAGGCGAGTGTCACCGCGCTCAGCCTCGGCCACGCCGTCACCCGACTATATGATGTCGGCGTCGCCGGGCTCCATCGCCTGCTCGCCCACCACGCGATTCTCGGCGACGCCCGCGTCATCATCGTGTGCGCCGGCATGGAAGGCGCGTTGCCCAGCGTCGTGGCCGGACTCGTCCGGGCGCCTGTCATCGCTGTGCCTACGAGCGTCGGTTACGGCGCGTCATTCGGCGGTATCGCGGCGTTGCTGGGAATGCTGAACGCCTGTTCGCCGAACATCGGCGTGGTCAATATAGACAACGGCTTCGGCGCCGCTTGCCTGGCTCACGCGATCCTCGGCGCGTCGGCGAAATAGTCGCGCCACCGCTGCTACCGAACGCCTCTATCTGGCTGTATAGCGCCCCGATCCCTCTCGCCTCGAATCGGCGTCGCCGCCACCTGCATATAGCAATTTGGCATCTCCGTATATACGGCTGTTCCGCGTGTTCCCGGGAACCCACGGTAATTCGCGACGGGCTTGTGAGCGAAGCTGCCGACGCCACCGGAGCCGGTGAACTATATACCTGCCGTGAGACGCGAGCGCAGCTGCAACCCGCCAACGCCCACGCCCGTTCAGAGCGGCAATTCCTTCGGCGACGGAAACCCGTGCTGATGACGCCCCACCTCTGCCTCGTAATATACTGTGGTCTTGAACTTTTCCATCCGACCATCGGACGCAAAAACGCGGCATCGTTGACGCAACGCGTCCATCTCTGCCGGCGACATCGGTTGGAAATTTCGTGCGATCGCGAGGTTCTGCTCACACACCGTCAGCGAATCCATGCCGCTGATCGTCGTCGCGACTGGCAGGCTCATTGCATAGCGCAGGCCTTCCTCGGGTGTGATCGCGCCCGCTGGTTACCATCTCGCCGCTGCCGCCGAGGCTCTTCATCCCGAGCACCGCGATCCCGCGTCGTTGCGCCTCGGGCAGCACCTGCGTCTCGAAGCTGCGAAACGTCGCATCGAAACAGATTGAGCGGCATCTGCACGGTGTCGAACGGAAAATCGTGCGAAAGCATCCGCAGGTGAATCGCCGGATCCTTGTGCCCGGTGAAGCCGACGAACCGCACCTTGCCCTGCTGCTTCGCCTGCGTCAGCGCCTCGACCACGCCGCCCGGCGCAAAAATGAGATCGGGATCGTTGTAGTAAACGACCTCGTGAATCTGCCAAACGTCGAGGTGATCGGTTTTCAGCCGACGTAGCGAATCCTCGAGCATGCGCATGCCGACGTCCTTGCCGCGGCCGTGCGTGCAGACCTTCGTCATTAATATAACCTGGTCGCGCCGGCCCTCCAGCGCCTTGCCGAGGCGCGTCTCGCTTTCGCCATCGTGATATTCCCAGGCGTTGTCGAAAAAATTCACGCCCGCATCGAGGGCGCGCGAAACGATCTCGGTGGCCTCCGCCTGGTCCTTGGCCGTGCCGAGATGAAAACCGCCCACGCCCAACGCGGAGACCTGTAGACCGGTTTTGCCGAGCGCCTTGCGGGGAACCTGGCCGGTGGTGGTCGCAGGAGTCGGCGTGGGGGCCGCGGCGCCGCGGGCGCGCTCCGTGCCGATCACCGCGGCGGCGGCGGATAATATAGCGCCTTTGACGAAATCGCGCCGCTCCATCGACTCGGCGGGCAATGTACTTTCAGCAGCGGAGCTCATGATTTTACCTCCGGGAACGGGCGGCCCGTGTTTTCCGATTCCTTCAACATTTCCTTTACCTCGGCTTCGTTCGGATCGATGGGGAAACCGTGCGCCCAGCGCGCCTCCGGATTATCATATTGCAGCGAAACCTTATAGTGTTCGTAACGCCCGTCGGCGGCGAGGGTCCGGCAGCGCTGGCGCAGGGCGTCCATTTCCGCTTCCGACATCGGCTGAAAGTTTTGCGCGATTTCGAGGTTCTGGTGGAGGACGTTGATTTTGTCCATGCCGGTGATCGTCGTGGTGACGGGCAGGCTCATCGCGTAACGCAGCGCCTCCTCGGGCGTGACAACCCCGCGGCCGACGAGTTCGCTGAGGTTCGACTTCAATGCGGCGCCTTTGCCGTTGAACGGCTTCATGCCGAGCGCCGCTATATTGCGACGCTTCAATTCCGGCAGGACCTTCTGCTCGAAACTGTGGAACGTGGAATCGAAAACGTTGAGCGGCATCTGCACGGAATCGAACGGGAAACCCGTCGCGAGCATCTTCAGATGTATCTCCGGCGATTTATGCCCGGTGAATCCGACGAAGCGCACCTTGCCCTGCTGCTTCGCCTTGGAAAGCGCTTCAGCAGCGCCTCGCGGCCGGATGAACAGATTCGGGATCATTATCAAACGAGACGCCGTGGATCTGCCAAAGATCGAGATGGTCGGTCTGCAGCCGGCGCAGCGATTCCTCGAGCATCTGCATGGCGAGTTCGCCGTCGCGGCCATGGGTGCAGACTTTGGTCATGAGGAAAACGCGATCGCGCCGGCCCTTGAGCCCCTTGCCCATCCAGTTCTCCGACTTCCCGCGATTATATTCCCAGCAGTTGTCGAAGAACGTGATGCCGCCGTCCACCGCCTCGTGCACAATCTGGATCGCGGTCGTCTCATCCTTCGCGTCGCCGAGATGGTGGCCGCCGAGCCCGATGATGGAAATCTGTGCGTCGGACGAACCGAATTTTCTGAGGGGGATGGAGGCCATGGGGGTCCGGCGCCGGGCGCGTGCGGAGGATATTCCAAGCCTCCGAACTCCCCGGGACCGACCGGACGGGCTCCCGCGGGTTCCCGGCGGTCGGGAAGGGGCGCATACGGTATATATATATTAACGAGGCCGCGCGAATCGCGTCGCTGCGTATGGCGGCGTAATCGTCGAGCGTTCGCAATGGAAGGTGCCGCTGCGCTGCAGTATACAGTAATCCGCTACTCCATATAGGCTCCGGCAAGGGAGCTCGACTGCGCTCAGACTTCGAGGCGGTCGTCCGGGCGCGCGACCAGCGCATACAGCACCGGCATGAGGAAAACGCTGATCAAGATGCGGGTGAAAAGACCGCTCACGATCACGAGGGCGAACGGCCGCTGCGAATCTGTGCCGACCCCCGTGGCGATCGCCGCCGGTAGCAGGCCGAAAGCGGCGACGAGCGCCGTCATCAGGATCGGCCGCAGCCGCAGGATGGCCGCCTCGCGAATCGCCTCGCCCGTCGCGCGGCCCTCGGCCCGCAGCTCGTTCACATACGAAATATATACAATGGCAGTTTGCACCGAGACCCCGAAGAGCGCGAGGAAGCCGATGCCGGACGACACTGAGAACGGAGTGTTCGTCAGCCAGAGCGCTATGATTCCGCCGACCGGCGCGGAGAGCAGGACGCCCAGCACGGTGATGAGCGGGAACTTCAGGTTACTATAAAGCGCGAAGAGCAGCAGGAAAATCAGCAGAAGCGTCAGCGGCAGCACGATGCGGAGTTGGTCGCGCGAGGCAGTATATTCCTTATATTCACCGCCCCAATCCATCCGATAGCCCTCCGGCAGATGCACCTGCGCCTCTACCTGGCGGCGGGCGTCCTCGACCGCCCCGGCGAGGTCACGTCCTTCCACCGAGAACTGCACCCCAATATAGCGCGAGTTGTTCTCACGATAGATGAACGAGGCGCCGGTCGCGACCTCGATGTCCGCAAATTCCCGCAGCGGGATCTGGTGGCCGTCAGACGTGGACACGAGTATATTACCAATCTCCTCGGGCGTGCTGCGGAAGCGATCCTCAAGGCGGACCACGAGATCGAATTGCTCTTCGCCTTGCACGACCTGCGTGGCGACACCGCCGCCGACAGCCGCGCCGAGTAGCGCGTTGATGTCGGCGACGTTTAACCCATATCGCGCGATTTTCTCGCGCCGAATTTTTATCGCGAGGCTGGGCTGTCCGAGCTCCTGCACCAGGGTGACTTCGCGGATGCCGCGCACGTTCTCGAGGACGTGCTTGATCCGCTTGCCGTTGTTCTCGAGCGTCGGCAGATCGGACCCGAATATCTTCACGGCGAGTGAACTCTTGAGCCCCGTCTCCGCCTCGTCGACGGCGTCCTCCGCTGGTTGTGTATAGTTGAATATGATTCCCGGGAACGCCTTCAGCCGCTGGTCGATCGCCGCGGTCAAGCCGGCCTTGCTCCTATATGAACCCTTCCATTGCGAATACGGCTTGAGGCCCACATAAAACTCCACGTTGAAAAATCCGGTGGGGTCGGTGCCGTCGTCGGGCCGTCCGTGCTCGGAGGCGACGATCGTAACCTCGGGAAACGAGCGCAATATATCGCGGACCTCCGGGGCGATCTTCTTCGATTCCTCGAACGAGATTGTATAGGGCATGGTCGCCCGCACCCAGAGCGCCCCTTCGTCGAGGTGCGGCATGAACTCGGCACCGACCCGCGGGATCAGCAGCAGCGAGCCGACGAGCAGTAACGCGGAAATGCCCGTCGTCGCCCACCGATACGCGAGCGCCGCATCGAGGCCTTTAATATAGACGGACTTGATCCACTCGAAGACAGCATTGCGCCGCTCGGTCACGCCCTTCCGCAGCGCCCAAGAGCAGAGCACCGGCAGGAGCAGGAGCGTCACGAGAAGCGAGCCGACCAGCGCGAAGATCATGGTGTCCGCCATGGGTTTGAACAATTTGCCCGACGGGCCCGATAATACATAGATCGGCAGGAAGCCCGCGACGATCACGGCCGCCGCGTAAAAGATGGGGCGGTCCACCTCCGCTGCCGCCTCGATGATGACGCCGCCTATATTCAATGGCTGGCCGCGGCGCCCAGCCACACGGCGAAATATATTCTCCACCATCACCACCGCTCCGTCGACAAGGATGCCGAAGTCGATCGCCCCGATCGAAAGCAGGTTCGCCGACACGTTCTGCACATCGAGGCAGATGAACGCGAACAGCAGTGCCAGGGGGATCGCTGTCGCCACGATCAAACCCGCGCGCAAATCATAGAGGAAGAACACGAGGATGACCACGACCAGCAGCATGCCCCGCAATAGGTTGTCCTTCACCACCGACGTCGTGAGGTTGATCAGCTCGCGCCGATCGTAATACGGCTGCACCTTCACGTCCTTCGGCAGGATTTTCTCGTTGAGCTCAACGGTCTTCGCCTCGACGCCTTCGAGTACATTCTGCGTCTTCGCTCCGGTGAGCATCAGGATGACGCCCTCGACCGCGTCGTCCTGTTTCATATAGCCGAACTGCCCCAGCCGCGGGGCGTGGCCGATCACGACCCGGCCAACATCCTTCACGAGGACCGGCGTGCCGTTATGGACCGCGAGAACGACATTTCCTATATCCTCGATGGTCTCCAGGCGACCGAGGCCGCGCACATAATAAAACTGGCCGCCTTGCGCATAGAAGCCGCCCCCCGCGTTGCCGTTGTTCGAACCGAGGGCGGCGACGACCACCGGGACCGAGAGGCCCGTGCCGGCGATCTTTCCCGGGTCGAGCAGTACTTGATATTGCATCGTCTCGCCGCCGAGGCCGGAATCGTCGGCCACGCCCGGCACCGCTTTATATTGCCGCGAGATGACCCAGTCATCGATCGTCTTCAGCTCCATCGGCGAACGGTCCGGGCTTTGAACTACATAGCGATAGATCAACCCCGACGGTGAAAAGAGCGGTGCCACGGAGGGCGTCACGCCGGTGGGCAGCGTGATATCGCTGATCCGCTGGAAGACCTGCTGACGCGCGAAATAATCATCGGTCCCGTCGCGAAACGTGAGGATGAGATCCGACAAGCCATATAGCGAGATCGAGCGCGACACCGTGAGGCGCGGGATTCCGTTCATCGCGATTTCGGACGGCACCGTGATCAGGCGCTCGACCTCCTCGGCCGCGTGGTCGGGCCATTGCGTGATGATCTCCACGCGGGGCGGCGACAGGTCCGGGTATGCGTCCACCGGCAACCGGTTCATCGACCATATACCGACGCCGACGAGCAGAAGCGTGACGAGCACGACAACAAACCGCTGGCGCAGCGCGGACGAGACGATGCGATTTATAATCGAGGCGGTGCGCGCGCCGGGCGTGGGCGGCGGCGGATCAAACTGGGGTTCGTCCGCCTTCATTGGTTTTCCTGGAACTGCACGAAGAGTCCGCCATCGACGACGATCTCGTCGCCTTCGTTGAGCCCCGCGGTGATTTCATAGGCGTCACCCACGCGGCTGCCGAGCGTCACGGGCCGGCGGGCAAACGTGCCACCGGGCTGGGTCTTATATACAAAGGGCAGATTCTGGTCGTCGCGCAGAATGGCAGAGACCGGGGCGAGCAGACCGGTGCTCTCTTTCTTCGAGTGGATCAACACGCGAACATACATTTGTTTCTTCAGGACCTCGCCGGGATTTTTTGCGACGACGCGGATCGCGATCGATCGTGTATTTGGGTCGATGATCGCCGATATATTATCGACCACTCCCGGGAAGCTGTCCGTGCTCGCGCTGGTCACGACCTCGGCGGCGTCACCGAGCGTGACGGAGGCGAGTTGCGCCTCGAATATATCCGCTTCGACCCACATCTGGCTGAGGTCCGCGACGGTGAAGCAGGGCGTCGTGCCTGCTTGTATCAACTGGCGTGGCGTGATCAATTTTTCCACCACCGTCCCGCTGAGCGGGGCGCGAATGATGCCGGCGACGCCGGTGATGGGACGATCCTCCTGTATATCCTTGATCGCCTCCTCGGGCACGCCGATCGAGCGCAGTTGCTGCAGGGCGGCGTCGCGGTCGGCGGCGGCGTTGACCGAATCGGTCTGCGCCTGTTCGACGTCACGGCGCGCGATGGCATCGGCGTCGAAGAGTTGCTTATCAAGGTCCGCGATGCGGGCGAGGTTCTTGGCGGTGACGACTGCCTTCCTATAGCCGCTGATTGCAGAGGCGTAATCGGGGGAATCTATATAGGCGAGGGGATCGCCGGCCTGAACGTGGCTGCCGAGCGCGACGACGATGCGCGAAACGGGGCCGGAGATCGCGGCGATCACGGTGGTGGCGCGGTCGTTATCAAATCCCACGGTGCCGGTGGTCTCGATCGTTTTATGAAACTGCGACGGGCGAATCACGAGAAACCGCAGTCGGGCGCGCTGCGCGGGCGTGACGGTCGCCTCGTGCGGTCCGGAGCTGGCGTCGGGCTTCGCCGCCTCGCGGGGCGAGCACGCGGCGAGGGCGAGCACCGTGAGCGTCGCGAGCGCGGCGCGGGCACGGCTGGAAAACATGTATATACTATTGCTCATGGGGAGGCGTGCTGGCGGCGGCGGGCAGGGGCGCGCCGACGGCGCGCTCCAGGTCGGAGCGCGCGCTGTTCACGGCGCCGAGGGCATCTGTATATTGGCTCTGGACATCGAGGAGGGTCGCCTTGGCGTCGAGCAGGTCGACGGCGGACGAGCCTCCGAGGCTGTAGCTGGCGAAAGCGGCTTTATAGGCGGCCTCGGCTTCGGGTTGAAGTTCGTCGTGCATATAGGCGGCCTGGCGCCACGCGGTCGCGGCGGAGGAGTATGAATTCTGGAGGTCGAGCATGATCTGCCCGACCAGGTCGGCACCGGTGGCCTGGAGTTCGCGCTCGTGGTGGCGGGCCTGCGCGATCGCGCCTTTCTCGTGCTGCCAGAAGAGGAGGGGCAGCGAGATGCCGCCGTCGAACTTATATGAATCGGGCGCGCCCTCTATATAGCTGCGCCACAGCGTGAGGTTCAGGTCGGGCAGCCAATATTGTTTGGCGAGTGTGGTGGAGTCGCGGGCGGCGCGCTGTTGAACCGTCATGCTCCGCAGCTCCGGCCGTGAATCGAGCGCGAGCTGGCGCAGTTGTGAGAGGTCGGGGAGGGCCGGAATCATTTCCAGGCTGTCGGTCGGCTCGATCGTCGACCCGAGGGGCCGGCCAAGAAGTTTCGCCAGGCCGGCGCGCGCAGCGGCGAGTGAGTGGTCGTTCGCGATCAGGTCGTTTTGCGTTTTCGAGAAATCGACGCGGGCCTTGAGGACGTCGAGTTTCGCGGCCGTGCCGGCCTTGAAGCGCGCTTCGGTCTTTTCAAGAAACTGCCGCGACATTTCCTGGCTTTGTTTCAGGTCGTCGCGATGGCGGAGCGCAACGAGGATAGCGTCGTAGGCCTGGGCCGTTTGCGCGGCGGTTTGTTGTTGGAGTTGTGTGAGGGCGAGCTGCATTTGCTGCCAGGTGGCGCGCGCGATTTTTCCGTTGAGGCGATTCCGCGACGGGTTGGGCACGACGAATTGAAGTCCAATATCGTGCTCTTGGGCGCTGCGCGGGCTGACGAAGTTTTTCAGCTGATCGAGTTCGGTGACCAGTGCGGGATCGGTCCAGGCGGTGGCGATAGCGATGCCGGCCTTGGCTTCCTCGACCTGCTCGCGCGCAGCGGTGATCGCGGGATTGTGTGCGAGCGCCTCGTGCACTGCGTCGGCGCGAGTGACCCGCGTCGGCAGCGGCTCGCCGGGTCGCGCGGGGCGGCTGGGGTCTTGCGCGCGGGCGATGGCGGCGAAGAGCGTCGCGCAGAGGATCGTCCAACCAATCGTGTTAACCTTGCATTTCATACAGTTCACGGATCCCAATCGGGATGAAGCCGGCGGTTCGAGCCGGCACGGAATATATAGCGAAACGGCTATATACTATCGCAGAGCCAGGGCCGGGAGTTTCCCCGCGCACCTGGGCGGTCGAGGCAAATCAGCCGACGACCGGCGGCCCGCGTTCGGGTTGCCAGCGATAGCGCGGTGAACTGACGAAAATCTCGACGAGGCGCATCGCGCGCTCACGTTCCCAGGTGTCGGTCGGGGGTGGGACGGAGGCGACGGCGAGCGGGCTGACGATGCCTTGGGCGAAAAGTATAATGACGCAACCATCGTCGCCCGTCCCCGCGTCGTGGTGATGGAGCTGGTCGTGCAGCACCGGGCTGGAGGCAAACACGCCGAGAGCGAAAACGACGGCGGCGCAGGCGATGCCGCAGTAGCGTCGCATCGCCTCGGCCCAGTGCCGGTACCGTGGAAGGCTCAAGCGCGTCACCGTTTCGATAAAGCGGGCGCTGTCAAGGCGTGCGTCAGCCGCGGACGCAAGGGATGCGGGGTTATATACAGGCAATATAGCGAGGATATATCGGGCCGAGCGCGGTTGAGGTTGGGCCGGAGTTGGCTGGCGGCTGGAGACGAGGGGCGGATCTTAACTATATAGCGCGGTCCGTTGGAAACGGGACGGGGACGTATGGGCGGCGGAGTGATGGCGCGGGGGCGCGGCGGACGTGGTCCCGGGGGGCACCCATCGCTCGGGCGGCCCCTTCATTTGGCGGGACGTGGAAGCGCGTCGGCTCAATTGTAAAATCTTCGTAACAAAATGATTCGCAATCGTGTCGACTTCTGTCATAACAGGGGCGTGCAGGAGTTCACGATCGACAGCTTGGTGGCGCTGCAGGTGCGTTCGGTGCGCAATCTGCGGGGGCTGGGCGTCTCGGTGGAGCGGGTGGATGGCTGGCGGGTCCGGCTTTCGTTTCCGCGCGAGGTTGCGGGAAGTGTGCTGTGTTTGTTGCAGTCCGCGGAGGGCCTTTTATCTGGCGACCCCGGAGCGGCTGCTGCGGTCAACCGGACGATCTGGGAGCTCCGCGCCGCAAACCCGGACCTGTTCTCGACGGCCCCGTTCGTGATCCCGCAACGCGAGGCCTGAGGGCCGGGCGAGGGTGGCACGCCAAGGCGGGGGCGTGTCAGCCGTATATAAAGCTTCTTATCGCGTAGTATATAGTCCGGATCCGCGTGGCGTGCGAAGTCTCACGCTCCTCGGCTTTGAGCCGCGGGTCGCGCCACTCGCACTCTACTCGGCCCGAGACGACGTTCCCTGCTGTTCCGATGGATCGCTTGCTACCGGAATAGTTTGCAGCCGTAGGAAACCCGATTTTCCCCGGGCCATATGCGCGTGGATTTGTTGAGCGGGGTCGAGCTTGAGGAGCGGCGCGTTTTCAGCCGAAAGAACGGTCAGACTCACGGCCAGGGTCGTCTGATTCTTCGGCAGCGGGCTTTGACGATATATACGCTTCCGTCCGGGATGCGAAATTCCTGCCAGCAGCTATATACAACGTCTCCCCTGGCTGTCTTGACAGGCAAGAGCGGCCACGTCCCAAGCGGCGCATTATCTTTAAGCGACTGCCACAGATCTCCGGTGCCGATCTGCGGCAGGAACCAGGCGCGCAGTATCATTTAAAAATGGCGAAACCCAGAGCGTCGCCTACGGCGCGGGTCCGCCGCCACGAGTTAATGTCCATGGCGCCGCATTTTGAGTAGTATGTATAAAGAGCGTGCAGCGCTGTCGCAGGGTTTTCCGTTTGAGCGGCACCACAACTGAAGCTCGGAGACGTTGACCGGCACCATTTCAGCATCGTGGCCAGTCGCCTGGATTGTGGCGATTGTGCGCTTAGCGGTTTCGCCCACTGTTCCAAGTTTGCTCGACCTTGTCGGTGGAGATTCGACGCAGGTGCTCCCATTGAGCTTCGCTATACGAGGCTATGCCGGTAACGGTCATCGGTGCCTTTCTCGTGGCTAGCGGGACGTATATGGTGGAGGCGGCACTTAATGCCAGGCGCCGAGGATCGCCCCTTGGAATGCATATACGACGACCTCGTGACTGAGGTTGATCGCCTGGAGCTTGAGCGATTTGTTCTCCCACGAAGCCTCGTTGAGCATCCGCACGCCTGGGCCGAAGAGCCCGACGAAGGCGCCGAAGGCCGCGCCGTGTTTCCAGTTTCGAGAGCCGTGGGCTGCGATGAGAACCGCGAGGCCGAACGTGGCGAGAAGGGCGAAGAGCAGGCCTTTGAGGAGAAACGTCACCAAGCCCTGGCTCCGCATCGACGACTCCATGGACTCCGGCGTGAACCGCATCTCCTTCATCCAGGCCGTGCCGAAAAGCGGCCCGTGCGACCACAAGCACCCAAGGATAAAGCCAGCGATCGAGACGACGATGACGTGTATATAGTTCAGGTGGGCAATGCTGTCTCTCATATATTAAATTGCTCCGGAAGACGAATGAAGCGGGGGTCGTAGCGGGTATGATGCCGGAGCGACCATGATATAGACACAATGCGATGCCGCGTCACGGCGCGACTAATGCCTCGCAAAGGATCTGATCGCGCTCCCGTCGAACTCGATGTAGTTTGGCAGCGCGGCGCGTCTAAGCCGTCGCGCGTCTCTGGGCTGCCATAACGCCCTATATACCGCTGCCGCGCGATCGCGAGGGGCGCTCAGAGGAGCCGTGGCTCGGAACGCGGTTCCGGACTTTTTGCCAAAACCTGGATTCGAACGGCCAGAGCGGCGATTCGTCGCGCGCGGGACGGTCAAGTTCGAAGCGCAATGCGCAGGAGGCATTCCTGACCGGGGCGAAAGCGATGGTGCCAGAGGCCGGGATTGAACCGGCGACCAAAGGCTTATGAGTCCTCTGCTCTACCACTGAGCTACTCTGGCGACACTTGGAAACTTGGCATTACGGTTTCTGCGTCTCAAGAGACAAGCAATTTCCACCCGCGGCCACGTTGGCAAAACACTCCATCTGGTTTCAGCCATCAAGCGGAGAGGCGTCGGTCAGCAATTTGCGACGCGCCCGCTACTTACGAGCCGTTCTGATCCCGGCCGCAGGCGAGGTGGCGCGCGGCCAGCGAAGCGGATATCGAGGGAGCTCGGGGAAACTACGGCAACCGCAGCCAATCGGAAGCGCTGCTCGGGGCGATCAGGCCGCGATGCGCCCACGATCGCTTATCCGCATCGGTGAACGTAAGCGTCACGACGGCGCCGGTCCGCTCCAAGCGACAATGCGTCGCCGGAAAAACCCACGGGTAGCTCAAGCCGTCCGGTCCTATATAGTGCCGCGGAATTGGTTTCGGGACGGGGTTCTCGTCGGGCATTCGCGAATCATATCAAAGTCGTCAAGGGGTTGCGACCGACGGCAGCCTGAACCGGCCCACGCGCACTGGGTCCATTTGGATGCATTAATCCTCGGATGTACGACGACCCCACAGTATACATGACGAGGATTCAGCATGAGGGTCTGCACTTTATTTTCGCCACGAGCGACCGAAGGCTGACGGGATCCGAGAGTGTGCAAGCCGCAACACGTTGGCTTACCGCACATGAGGAATTGTGTCCGCCCCAAAGCGCGCTGTACATCAACCTTTGCGGCAATCGCGAGCGAGCTTGGCCGAACGGCGGTCCGCGCCCTACGCCGGTTCCGTTGATGCCGGACTTTTGGCCAACGGTGGTCGTCCCGCGTTAGCCAAGTGCTTCCCGGAATCGTCAAAACTCAGCGACGACGGGAGGGGCGCAGCTGCAAGGCGATGAGGCTCACCACTCGTGCGACCGCGGCAAATGTATATACCGCCCCACGTGCCGTGGCGCGGGATGCTGATGCAATAGTCCACACCTACCGGAACCAGAGCCGAGGGCAGAAGGCACGCGGACAGGATCCGCTCTTTTCCGGAGATTCGCCTTCATCGGGCCCGAATGTATTCCGTCAACTGCTCGGCGTCTCCCAATTCGAGTTCGAAAGCAGCGGCTGCGAAAATACATAGGTGTATTCTATCATATAGGCTATATATCACTATATAGAGTGTTGCGCGGCGATATAGCGCGAAGGGCTGTTCTCCGAGTTTAGGTTGCGAGCCTAGATTATTGACGCCGATCGCGCGGTTCGATCCTGATCTCGGCCTCTCGGTGCGTTTGCACGCTTCAGGTGTTTAGCAGTGCCTGGTACGCTTCCCAGACGTCCTCGTTGAAGCAGCTGAAGGACACCGCTTCGGGTGCACCGGGGGTGCTTTCATATTGGCGCACCGTTGCGACCGCGACGTCGGCGGCGGGCTCCACCGGATAACCGTAAACGCCACAACTGATCGCCGGAAACGCCAGCGTCCGGCAACCCTTCTCGATCGCGAGCGCGACCGAATTCATATAGCACGACGCCAGCAGCTCCGCCTCGTGACCCTGGCCGCCCTGCCACACGGGGCCCACGGTATGTATCACCCACTTCGCCGGGAGCCGGAAACCCGGCGTGATCTTCGCCTCGCCCGTCCGGCAGCCGTGCAGCTGCCGGCACGCCGCCAACAACTCCGGACCCGCCGCACGGTGAATTGCCCCATCCACGCCGCCACCACCGAGGAGTGACGCGTTCGCCGCGTTGACGATCGCATCGACGCGCATCCGCGTTATATCATCTCGCGTCAGGACCAGTTTCATTGCCGCTCGCCTCCAGACCCGCCCGCGGCCATTCCGTTCGCTCGCGCGCCCATGGCCGACGCTTCGCCTCGCTGTTTTAATTATATATCGGTGCTCTCGATCAGGTTGACCTGATGCCGCCGCATCTCATCCAACGCGCGGTCGCTGTCGTCCGGACGCAAATTCACGCCACGGCAGCCGTCCGTGATCAGATACGTCTCGAACCCCAGCCCACGCGCATCAAGCGCCGTCGCTTTGACGCAATAATCCGTCGCGAGGCCGAGTATATAAAGCGTCTCCACATCGTTTCCCTCGAGAAAATCGCCGAGGTCGGTTGCGCGGCGGTGCCCGTTGTCAAAAAAACCGCTATAGCTATCAATCATGGGGTCTGTGCCCTTCACGACCACGTGCCGAATCCACCCGGTGTCCAGGTTGTCCGGAAAATCCGCTCCCCACGTGTCCTGCACGCAGTGCGTCGGCCAAAGCACCTGAACCACGCCACCCAGCGCCACGGAATCCCCAGGCCGGCGTCCGGGGTGGTTCGCCGCGAAACTCCCGTGATCCGCCGGGTGCCAGTCCTGCGTCGCGATTACCAGCGGAAACTCCGCCGCCAGCCGGTTCGCCACCGGGATGACCAGGTCGCCTTCCGGCACGGCCAGCGCCCCGCCGGGCAGGAAATCATTCTGCAGGTCAACGAGGAGGAGCGCATTCATTGATATAACGATATATGATGCTATATGTCTACAGTTGGAAATTGAGCCCGGCCTTTTTCAGGCGGCGATACGTCGGCTGGTCGAAGCGGTAGAGACGCGCGGCGCGGTGCGCCACGTCCTGCTGGATCTCCCCGGTGTCCTCCAACAATCCCATGCTGAGAATCTTTTTCCGGAAATTTCGTTTGTCCAGCGACTGAGCCAGGATCGTTTCATATAGTCGCTGGAGGTCGGACAGCGGGAAACGCCGCGGCAACAGCTCGAAGCCGACGGGTTCGTAGCGGATCTTAGCCTTCAGGCGCGCCCGCGCGGCCGCGAGGATCTCGTCGTGATCGAACGCCAGCGGTGGGAGCTTTGCGACGGCGAACCACCCGGCCTGACGGGCGTCGCTGCCGCCCTGCAGTATATGATCGCTCATCTTCACCAGCGCATAATACGCGACGCTGATCACGCGTTCCCGCGGATCGCGCCGCGGCGCACCGAACGTGAACAACTGCTCGAGATATAACTCGGTCAGCCCGGTCTCCTCCTGCAGTTCGCGCCGCGCGGCCTCGTCGAGCGTTTCATCCATCGTGACGAAGCCTCCGGGAAGCGCCCATTTGCCGCGGTGAGGCGCGCCGTCGCGTTGAATGAGCAGAACCTTGAGATCGGCGGCGTCATAGCCGAACACGACGGCATCGACCGTGACGGCAGGATGAGGATACTTATAGCTATAAGACATGAATGATTTTTGGGGTGGGAGTGAGGTGGGCGGGGGCGTGGGCGTGGGGGGGGAAGGTTTTATTAACCAAGAATGGCATCGATCCGCGGAAGATTTCACTCAGAGGCGGAGTATATGCCATATATATTCGGAACGTTTAACGTTTAACTTTGTAAGGTTTAACTTTTAAGGGCACTTTGAACAATGACGTTTCTGGAGCGAAGGGCGCAAGCCGCTGAGATGCGGCGGCCTCGATATATGGCGAGCGGGTGGCGAGCCGCCATTCGCTCCGATAATATAGTTATATAAACTCCCGTTGGGCGGTTCCTCGTCGTTGCGGGACTCGGTTTAGTGGCTCAGGCGACGCCGCGCACGCGCTTGAGCCGGACCAGCCGCACATATTGCAGCAGGTTGTAGGTCAGGTTGCTGAGCCCGATCCCGGTGGTGTTTCGTTTCAGGCCTATATACTCGAGGCTCGAGCCGCCCATGCTGTTCTCAATGCACCCGAAGATGTGCTCCACTCGGCAGCGGATCTTGGATTTCAAGTGATTGAGATGCAGGTGCAGGTCATCGAGCGGCCGGTGCCGGCAGCCCTTTTCGTGGATATTATTCGTGATCCCTAAATCACCCAGGAGTTCGGCCGTCTTGGCACTGGGATAGGCGCCGTCCGCGAAGAGATTCTCGCCAGCGGAGTCGGCGAGCAGCTCCGGCAAGACGCTCGCGTCATGGGCGGCGGCGTGGGTGACTCGATAGCCAGTGATCACGACCGAGGCCGCATCGGCCTTCACATGGTTTTTGTAACCATATACCGTGGTCTGCCCCTTCCTAGTCCAGCGCGCGTCGACATCTTTTTGGGCGACTTTGTGCGGCTGCTTTTTCCAGTCGGCAGGGACTTCGCCTTCTTTGATCAACGCATTCTCCTCGCGCGTATTCCGCTGGCGGGGGACCTCGACGAAGCTCGCGTCGACGATCGTACCCACCTTTGTGATGATTCCCCGCTTCGCGAGGACCTCGGTAAACTTCGCAAACAAAACTGGCACCGCCTCGGCCTGGGTCAGCGCTTCGCGGAACCGCCACACGGTCGAAAAATCCGGCACCCGACTACCCAACCGCAAGCCGAGGAAACGCTGGAACGAATGCCGGTCGTTGATGTGATACTCCAGCTGCTCATCCGACAGATTATACAGCCGCTGCAGGACGAGGATCTTGAACATGAACACGACATCGAACGCCTTCCGGCCCGCCGACGAGGTCCGCTCCCGCGTGAACACTGCCGCCAGCTGCGGGCGGAAGATTTCGAAGTCCACCAGCCGCTTCAAATCTACCAGTGGATCCTTCAGCTTCGTCAGGGTCTCCAGGCGCTCCGCTTCATCGAAGAAACTCGGTTGGTATTGGTCCATTGCTATATAGAGCAGGTCTTGTGCTTAGCCGTTATATAGAAGATTGATTTTTCAAACTGCCCTTAAGTGACTGAAGGGCGGAGTATATTAGGGCGGAGACCGAGGTTGCGAGGTAGGAGGGCGGTTTTTTGCCACGGATCGCACCAAGCCGCGGAAGATTTCAATCGGAGTCGGAGTATATAGGATATATATTAGGAACGTTTAACTTTTAACTTTGTAACACTTAGCTTTTAAGTGACAGGAATGGCGGAGTATATAGGGCGAGACGGAGGTTGCGAGGTAGAAGGGCGGTTCCTTACCACGGATGGGAGCAAGCCGTAGAAGATTTCATGAGGCGAAAACTTTTACGCGGCCACTGGGCGGTTTTGGAAGATCAGCTGCGTTTTCAGGTTGAAGAGGGCTGGCTCCAGACCCACCGGATACTCGTGTGGGTTCAACAACCGCCTTGTTCCCGTATATAGTCGCGCCAACTGGCCCTCGGCCCGGCGCTTCGTCTCGTTCAACGACGGCGCTGTATACACCAGCTCGCCACGGCGGAACACCGGGACCAGCAGGTCTTCCGCGCTGGCGTCTGCGGGGATGGCCTTCCGCCTCGTGAGGTCCACCGGATCCACGATCACCCGCGGCCCGGCGGGGGGCATCTCCTCGTTATATATCATGTCCGCGACGAACTCCCCACCGCGCTGGAAACGGCGCACCTGCAGGATGCCGGGCGTCGAGACCTTCACGGCCTGCTCCGACAACTTCACCTTATATTGCCAGGGCTCGCGGGCCGAGTCCCGCACCGCGGCGAGCTTATATACTCCTCCCAGCGCCGGCTGGTCGAAGGCGGTGACCAGCTTCGTGCCGACACCCCATGAGTTGATGCGCGCACCCTGCTGCTTCAGGCTCGCAATGATATGCTCATCGAGGTCGTTGCTCGCGACGATCGCGGCGTTCGGGAAACCGGCGTCGTCGAGAATCTTCCGTGCCGCAATGCTGAGATACGCGAGGTCGCCGGAATCGAGGCGGATGCCCAGCAGCTCGCGTCCACGCTCGCGGAGGATGCGGCCGATTTCGACGGCGTGATGCACCCCCTGGAGCGTGTCGTAGGTGTCGACGAGAAATATACAGTTGTTCGGAATCGCATCTGCATAAGCGCGAAACGATTCTAACTCGTCGTCGAACGACATCACCCAGCTGTGCGCATGCGTGCCGCGGACGGGGATGCCGAACATCTGGCCAGCGAGCACGTTGGACGTCGCCGCACATCCTCCCAGGTAAGCGGCGCGGCTAGCAGCGAGCGCGCCGTCGATGCCCTGCGCCCGGCGCAGGCCGAATTCGAGCACGGGATCGCCTTGCGCAGCGTGGCAGATGCGCGAGGCCTTCGTCGCGATCAACGTTTGGAAATTAATAAAGTTGAGCAGCGCCGTCTCGACGAGCTGACCCTGCAGAATCGGTCCGCTGACGCGGAGCAGCGGTTCGTTCGCGAAAACGGCGGTCCCCTCGGGCATCGCGTCCACATCGCACGAAAATGAGAACGTCCGCAGATATTCCAGGAAGCCCGACTCGAACAAGGGCTGGTCATCGGCGCCGGTGAGGGCCCCGAGATATAGCAAATCATCGGTGCTGAAGCGCAGGCTCTGCAGGTAGGCGATCGCGTCGGCGAGCCCGGCGGCGATCGCATAGCCGCTCTTGAACGGCGCCTTGCGAAAGAAGACATGAAACACGGCCTGCTTCTCATGCGTCCCGGTTTTCCAATACCCATACGCCATCGTGAGTTGATATAGGTCCGTCAGCAGGGGGGAGCCGCGGTACCGGTCAACCGGGATCATGTTCATCTTAGTGTTCAGCGCACACAAAGCCGCGGGCTGCGTCAAATGGAATCGGCGGGGGCCGTGCGCGTGCTATATACGCGCGCCGGCGTCCCGAACGCGAATTCAGCCGCCCGGGCTCTTTGCAGGCGGCGAGGTGAGCGGGGTTTGTGGCAGCGTGAGAGCGAACGTGGTGCCGTGCGGACCGGTTTCGGTCACCGCGAGCACGGCCTCGATCTGGCGCGCCAGCAATTGGCTGATCGCAAGCCCCACGCCGCTGCCACCCGCGCGCGTGGAAACGCCAGGTTGGAAAAGCCGCGCTTGGATCTCATCGGGAATGCCACCGCCCTGGTCGGTCACCTCGACGATCACCTGATCGCGTTGCTGGCGGAGGACGACCGCAACCGTGCCGCCGGCGGCGGTGGCGGCGAGGGCGTTGTCGACGAGGTTGCTATAATCAGACACACCAGCGAGCCGCGGTGGCTGTCGAGATGTAGCAACGGATCGGCGCGCACCTCCAGCAGCGTGCCTTTCGAGCGGGCGATCTCGGAGCTGCGGCGCTCGATGGATTCCGCGAGGGCGCGGCCGTCGAGATCATATAGCGTGTGCGTGCGAGCCTCGCCGAGCATCGCGACGGTCGACTCGATCAGCCCCTGCAGGCGTTCGGTATATACTCCCGCGTTTTCCCACGCCGGGAGCGTCGTCGAACGTTCAGCGCGCTGTTCCGCGACCACCGCGCGCAGCCCGGCCACGGAGCCTTGCAGGCCATGGATGAGATTCGACGTAATCTGTCCGAGCGCGGACGCCTTGGCGGAAAGCGTGAGCTCGAGGTTCGCGTCGATCAGCCGGCGGTTGCGTTCCGCGATGATGACCTGGGCCCGGCGCAAGGCTATATAGGCGCCCAGCACGACGGCCGCGATGAGAGCGGAACCGAGCGCGAGGGTGCCGAAGGTCTGGCGGCTGACGCGCGCGTCGATCGCGGCGAGCTCGCGCGCGAGGGCGCGGGCATCGAGATAATATTGCACGAAGCCGAGGCGTTTCACGGCGTCGCGACCGTGCAGCGGCAGGAGAATCTCGAGGACAGGAATACGGCGCTCCTCGGGACGACCCCCGAGGCCGGCGAAATAGAGTTCCGCGGGGAAGTCGGGACGATATCGGCTGATGGATTCGCCACCGAGGAGCCGGGAAAAATCCTCCGCGGGAAGTTCCGCGAGGAGAAGCGAGGCGGGCAACGCCTGCACGGTGGTGCCTTCGGCGTCGAAGACGGTGACGGCGAGCATGCCTTCCTGCGCGGCGGTTTTGAGCACCGCGGGCAGCAGGGCCGCGGCGCTGGTGCCGGGCGGGTTCGCGGCTTCGGCGTCGACGAGTTGCTGGTTGGCCTCGGGGCGGAGGTTGGCGGCGGCGCGCTCTATAATCTTTCGATGTATATCATCGCGCAATTCCGCGCGGAACTGCAGGAGCATCCCGGCGAAAATTGCGATTAATATAACGCCGCCCGCGAGCGAGATGAGCGCGAGGCGCGGGTACCGCGAGTTCATGCCGCGGCGGGTTCGCTAGGGGCTCGGCGGGGCGGCTTCAGGCACCGGTAGCAAAAGTTGTTCTAGCGCAAAGTCAAAAAGCAGCCGGCGCTGCGGCGGCGAAAGTCCGGGCTGAAGCACCGCGATCCTATAGTAAAAATAAGCCCGCCAGATGTCGCGCTGCTGGAGCGCCGCCGAAAAACGCTGGAGCAGCTCATCGGCCGCCGGCCCCGTCGCATTCGCGGTGGGAACGGCGAGCTGCCCAAGCGCGGCGCGGATTGCCTCCTTTTCGCGATTCAACGCTATATACTGCGCGGAGTTCTCGCGGGTGAAATCGGCGACGGCGCGGCGGATGGTTTCCTGCTCGTCGTCGGCGGAAGGCGCGCCGGGCTGCCCGACGGCAGGGATCTCGTGAACGCGGGCGAGGAGCGCGCGTTGCAGCTGAAGTTTTTCGTTTTGATATAGCGCGATGCGCGCCTGCAGTTCCGCGGGGACGTGGGGAAGTTCGGGTGGCTGCGCGGGATCGCTCACCGTCGCCCATATCCGACGCACCTCCTCCGCGGCGTTATCGAGAGCGACGAACTGCGGGGCCTGCTTCACCGAGAGCGCGGCGAGGCCGCCATTGCGCGTGGCGGGCTCGGTCACGCCCAGCGTGAGTGCGAGCTCTTCCTGGAGGTTGCTTCGCAGCTTGGAAAACTTCTGCAGCGCGTCGAGCAGCTCGGCCGGTGCGTGTGCCGGAACAACAACGCGGGCCGTGCCAGGAGAGAAGACCAGAATCGCCGGCGCGCCGGCGGGGCTGCCGGCCTGGCGCGTGATGGTTTCGAGCGCGATTTCGCGCAACAGGTCGCGTTGCTCGACGGAAAGTCTTTTCCCAAAATAGGCCGCGGACCGGAGCGCCGTCACCGGCCACGCGCCGAGCAGCGGGGGCATCAGCGCATCGGGTTGTATATAGAAGTATATTTCCCGGGGCACCAACCGGCTGCGCAGGTCCTGCGCGGTCGTCTCAAGGCGGGCAACGCGGGACGTCTGCTCTCCGGCGAATTTGCGCAAGGCGTCGGCGCGCGCGGCGGCGGTCGCGGGGCGCAGGCTGTCGATTTCGGCGACGAGTTCGGCGCGGAGGGCCAGCTTGTTTTCTTTATATAGTGTCAGCTCGGCTTTTTCCTCGGGCGTCGGCTGCAGCGCTGGCAACCCGCTGGCGAGTCGGAACGTGAGGGCCGGATAAAAGATCTCGTTGCTATATCCTATATACTCCGGCGGGACGCGGCCCGCGTTGCTGGCTTGGGCGGCGGCGTTCGTTCCTTTGGCGGTCGCTTTGTCGCCAGCGCCGGGGGTCGGCGTGGCCGCGACGGCGGCCGGGGCGGCGAGAGGCGAATCGAGGACGGGCGGATCCGCGGGAAACGCCACGAGGAGACCGGCCGGGTCGGTGCGACTGAGCGAGCCGTTCAGCAGGTACGGGCTGCGCGACCATATATAGGCCTGCAGGAACGGACCGCGGGTCGCGAGCTGGACGGAGTACGCGGCTCCGAACGCGTCGCGAGCCGTCGGAAACATCGGGGCCGCCAAGGCGAGGGTGGCGCCGCCGAGGAGCAGGGCGGCCGCGGCGCCGAGAGGGGCGAACGCGCGCATCATATATATTACCGGCAGTGACGCCGGGAGGGTGCGCGTTTACTGGCTGAGGAGCTTGGTTTTCGCCCGTTGGAATTCCTCGTCGTTCAACACGCCTTGGTCGTGCAGCACCTTCAGGCGCTGCAATTCCATCGCGAGGCTGGACGTGTTCGGCGCGGGCGTGGGGCTCAACGTCGGCGAGGGGCCGCCGTTGACGGGGCGGTTGTATATATCGAAAAGCTGCGTGAACCGGCCGAACGACTCGACCTGGCCGTTGACGAGGCGCACGGAGTACGGCTGGTCACCCGCGCGCTCGGTGTCGGCCGCGAGGTAATATGTGAGGTATTCTATATTGCCCTGCGCGCTCGTGCTGTCGGGCTTGCCGAGGATCGTGACGACCTGATCCTTCGACATGCCGATCTTGATTTCGTTGAGCCGGGAGGCA
Organism: uncultured Verrucomicrobiae bacterium; assembly: GCA_963800005.1. Lineage (GTDB taxonomy): Bacteria > Verrucomicrobiota > Verrucomicrobiia > Opitutales > Opitutaceae > CAWCZH01. Next base: position 959,924 of record CAWCZH010000004.1, on the reverse strand, counting down.
CTGAAGCACCCGGCGAGCAGGCCGCAGAGCGCGAGGACGAAGCAGGGGACGAGGAGGCGCATTTTCATGGGAAAAGGGGCGGGATGGCCTGGACTATATATAGGCTATATCGGTTGCGTTGTTATATGGGTGGCAATCCAGCTATATATTCGAGGGGATAGGGGGTGCCGTGATGTTAGAATGACCCAATACTTTGCCAGAAGCGTGCCAGCTCGGCTGGCCGACACGTAAGTCGCGTCACGCCAGAAACTAGTGGCGTATCGTGCCAGCGTCTAGTATAGAGGTGGTCGACCGCTTTGGTGGTATATACCCAAAATGACGGTGGGCGGCGCTGGCATTGGGGGTGGGCCCCCAATGGATCGTTTACTCCGCACGCGTTTTTTCGCCGAGGCGATAGCGAAGAAATTCGCGGGTGACGCCGAGGCGCCGTGCGGCGGCGGAGACGTTTTGATCGGTGGCGCGCATGGCCTCGGCAACGAGTTCCGCTTCCACAGATTCCAGCGAGAAACCAGATTCGGGCAATCGCCAGTCGGGATTGCGCCAGCCGGACTTCGGCATCGAGGGCGCGACTTCCAAATGTGCGAGCTCGATGTGATCGCTCGCGCCGGAGAATATAACGGCGCGTTCCAGTTCGTGCGCGAGTTCGCGGATATTTCCGGGCCACGCGTAATTGCGCAGACGTTCGTGTGCCTTCGGGGAAAGTTCGAGTTGCGGACGGCGGTAGCGGGCACGCAGGCCCGCGAGCAGATGATCCGCGAGTGCGCCGAGATCCTGTTGCCAACGACGCAGCGGTGGCAGTTCCACGCGCACGAGATTTAGGCGATGATATAAGTCCTCGCGGAATGCGCCGGCCCGGACGAGTTCGGCGAGCGGGCGGTTGGTCGCGGCGACGATGCGCACATCAACCGGAATGGATTTGGTCGCGCCCACGCGTCGGATCACATGCTCCTCGACGGCGAGCAAGAGTTTCGCCTGCGCAGCCGCCGAAAGCGACCCGATCTCGTCGAGAAATAGCGTCCCGCCATCTGCTGCCTCGAATATCCCGAGCCGCGCCTGCTTCGCGTCGGTGAACGCGCCGCGCTCATTTCCGAACAGCTCGGAATCCGCGAGTGTTTCCGGGAGGGTCGAGCAATTCACGACGAGGAACGGAGCGGCCGCGCGGGCGCCGCATGCGTGCACCCAGCGGGCCAATATACTTTTGCCGGTGCCGGTTTCGCCCTCCACGAGAAGCGGCGGCAGGTGATGCGCGAGCTCGCGCTCTGCAGCGAGCACCTGCTCGAGCTGCGCGCGAACGTCGTGCAGGCTCTCGCCGAAGAAGAAGTCGCGGCTCGCACCCGCGGCTTGCGCGTTACGAATCTGCTCGCGGCGGCTGTCGCGCCGCTCCAGGCGGCAGCGCTGAAACGCGAGCGGCAGTTCGTCGAGTTCGAACGGCTTGGCGAGATAATCGCCGGCACCCCGGCGCATGGCTTCCACAGCGGCTTTGACGCCCCCGAACGCGGTCATGACGACGACGCCGGTGTTCTCCGAGAATATATTGTCGCGCAACAGCGCGAGCGCCTCGCCGTCCGGCAGGTGGAGATCGAGCAGGGCGAAATCGAAGCGGGTCTCGGCCGCGAGGCGCCGCGCTTCGTCGAGGCGGGCGGCAACGGAGACGTCCGCCCCGGCACCTCGCAGATAAGCCACGAGCCGCCGGCTCAGGACGGCATCATCCTCGAGCACGAGAATATCCGCGCCGCGGAGGATGGAAGGCTCGTGACTCACCGCCGCGCACTGCGAGCGATTCGCCCGCGAGTTTCAATGCAAAACGGGAGCCGCCGGGACGCGGTTGGTATTGCCGGAGTATATAAGCGGGGCCATCTGATGGTGACTTCAGTATATATCCGACGATGCTCGCCCGATATACTGCAGAGACATAGCGGGGTCATCATTTCGAAACGCGCGGTTTGCCCGTGGCCGGGGTTGCCCGGCCGGGATGCGCGAGCCTATATATAGCGCCTAGTATATACCCGGTGCCTTCTGGGCGACGAGTTGATCCAGCGCGGCGGTCGTCTCAGCGCCGACTTTATAGTCGAACACTCCCATGGGCTGCGGGCGCGGCGTGGCGTGGGTCGGAATGACGCGCAGGATGCCGCCATTCGCGGAAATCTGGCCGAGCTCCTCGTCACCGTGATATAATCGGATCCCCGGATGAGCGACCCACAGCCCGCCCGGAGGAACGTCGTCGTAGGTGGTCCGGCTGAGTAGTGCGCTGAGGCTCGATAACCAGGCAGCGTCCGTGATCCGCACCACGGCGTGGCCGGGGCCGGAGCCGTTTTCGATCACGGCGAGATCCGCGTCGAGCACCATGCCGGCGAAGAGCGAGGCCGGCAGGCGGGACCTCGCGATGACTTCGGCGCGGGCGGCGGCGGCGATGGCCTCGCCTCGGGCGGCGTTCCGAAACCTCGCTGCCTCCCAGGCTGCGAACGCAGCGAAAAGGATGGTCAGTCCAAAGATGAAGAAGTTTCGGCGCACAGTCTTCAGACGACGCAGGCGTCTGTTTATTAGACAGGCGGGATTATATACTCATCGCAACGGCAATCGTGCCTGGCCTATAGCATATAGACCCGAGGGCGCGGCGAGCCCACATTCGGGCGCGCGCGCCGGGCTCGGCGTCAGACCAGCACGGCAACGGCCACCGCGACAAACGCGAGGGCGGTCAACCAGAGGAACAGCGGCAGGACGAAGCGGAACCAGCGACCGTATGAAATCTCGGCGGTGGCGAGGTAGGCGAGGAGCATGCCCGAGGTGGGCGCGAACATATTGATCAGCCCGTTGCCGAGAAGATACGCGAGAACGGCAGCCTGGCCGCCCACGCCGGAGATCTGCGCGATGGGCACGAGGATCGGCATGCTCACGGCTGCCTTCGCGGAGCCGGACGGGATGAGCAGGCCGAGGAACATCTCGATCATTACGAGCGCGATTCCGACGAGGACACGCGGCAGGTGGGACGCCCAACTCGCGAGAACGTTGACGATTGTGTCGAGGATGAGAGCGTCCTGCAGGATGACTTCGACGGCCTTGGCCATGCCGACGAGCAAGCCGGCGAGCACCATTGATTTCATGCCATCCACGAGGGCATGAACCGCGCGCACGGGGCTGAGGCCAGCGACGGCGGCTATGACTGCAGCCATGAACAAATAGTAAGCGGCGAATTCATAATCGTGCCACTCGCGCTCGCTCGCACCATAAATCAAAAGCGCCACCGAGGCGACGAGCAGGGCGACCACGGCGCGGTGGCGGCCGGCGAGCGGCTGGCGTTGCACGGCACTGGCCGGGGCGACCTCGACCGGCTGGCGGGCGAGGCGCAGCACGTAGTATATACCGACGGCCAGGAAAACGATCCATAATGCGAGCCGGAACGCCACGCCACTGAACACCGGCACGCCCGCGATCGGCTGGGCGACCATCAGGATGACGGGATTCGAGACCGACGCTATATAGCCGATCTTTGCCGCGACGGTGACGACCGCGAAGCCGAACATCGGCGCGAGCCCCAGGCGTTTCGCGAGCGCGAGAAAGATAGGTATAATTAATAAGTATTCCGAAATCAGGCCGAGGAAGCTGCTCCCGGCGGAGATCGCGACCATCAGGACCACGGTTAATATAGCGACCTTGCCGCCGGTGACCGCGACGAGGCGGTCAATCGCGACTTCGAGCGTTCCGGTGGCGCGGAGCACGCCGAACATCCCGCCGAGCGCAGTGATCATGAAGATCAGGCTGGCCGCTTTGACCATGCCGTTCGGAATGGAGGTGACGATCGCGACCGGGCTGGCGGGAACGGTCACGCCCTTCGCGGGCTCGTGCGGTAGGAGCGCGCTGGGTGCGGTGGATTTCGGCACGACGCTATAGGTTCCCGGTTTGACCAGGCCCTTGGCCGTGCGTTGAAAAACGCCGGAAGGAATCAACCAAGTCATGAGGACGGCGACCGCGAGAGCGGCCAGCATCATCAGGACGGGATCGAGCGTGCGGCCGCGAGGGAAGGCGCCGATGCTGACGTGCGGGCCCGGCGTTTCGCGCGGGTGAGGGTGCGCTGGCGCGTTGGGAAGCATGATCCGCGCAGATTTGTGGGAGTCGCCGCAAACATCGAGCAGGAACTCAACCGAGACCGTCCGCTCCGAGAGTCGCAACGCGTGCACACGCCGCAGCCGCGAAGGCGGTGAGATGGTCGCGCAGCTTTTCGAAGCCGGCGTTCCTCGCGAAATCGGCCTCGTTCATATAGAGTCCGCGGCTGATCTCGATCTGGATGCTGGAGCGGTGCCGATCCGGCGCGCCGAACGAGCGGACTATATCACCGCCGTGATAGGGATCATTGACCTGCACGCTATATCCCAAGCCGCGGAAAAACTCGGCCGTCCAACGTGTGACGCCCGGCACCGCGCTCGTGCCGTCGCGGTCGCTGATGACGAAGTCGGGACGCCTCGCGCCGGCGTCGACGTTCATGGCGTTGCCCCTGGACTTCATCGAGTGGCAGTTGAAGTGCCACACGAGGCCGTGGCGCACGACCGCCGATTCCAGCGTGCCGCGGAGCGCGGTGCGGTAGGGAGTATAATAGGTGTCTATACGATGCTGGACGTCCTCGACCGAGAGGCGTTTTTCATACATCGGAATCCCGGGCAGGGCGAATCGGCGGATCAGGCCCATGCCGCGGCGTGTATAGTCCGTCAACTGGAGTGGCTGAGGCCATGGCGTGGCGAGCAGCTCGGGGTCGATGTCGCCGGCCGCGCGGTTGGCGTCTATATAGCAGCGCGGGAAAGTGGCGGCGAGAAGCGTGGCTCCATAAGCGGTGACGCCTGACCAGAGTCCGTCGACATACGCGTCGCACGTCGAGCGGAGAGCGGCCTCGGGCGCGATTGTGTCAAAGTCAGCGGGCAGCGCGAAGCCGCTGTGAGGCGAATCGAAAACCACCGGTCCCGCATCGCGGGCGGGCGGGTGAATCCGGACCGGACCAGGGGGTGGCAAGGAAGGCATCGGGGGCGGAACATTCGAACCAATCGGTGCGGAAATGCGAGCCTGGATGGCGGGACGACGCGCCGGGCCCCCATGGTGGGGCGAACGCAATTTTGCGCGGACGCAGAAGCGCGTGTATATAACTGCACCGGGGCGAGCGCATGGCTCGGCGAACGCATGCGTGTCAGCGAACATGTCTGCAGGCGCTCGTTACGCGCAGCGAGGTCGCATTGGCCAGCTCGCCCGTTATATATTGCCGCCGGGCCGGCACCGACATCCTCGCGAGTGCGGCTGGCGGACGTCGGACGCGACACGTCTATACTCCCGCGATAGATCGCCTTCGCGTTATATACTTTGCCGCGGAGTCGCCCACTGCGACCCGCCTCCGCCAGGGGCCGTCAGCTCAAGCTGTCAGTGAGTTGCCGGTGAATCGTTGCCGGGTTGAATTCGCCCTCGGCAAAGGACCGGCTGAGCGCGGCACGATCAGCGACGAACGCCGGGTCGCGCAGGAGCTTTATATACTCGCTGATCCCAGCGGTATCGCCGGGCGCAAACGCGTCGGGAAATTTCCGGTCGCGCGCCCAATGTGAAACGGCGGCGTCGGGCGGCGCCACGATCATGATCGGCAGTCCGAGGTGGCAATATTCAATCAGCTTGCTGGGAAAGCTCGACCGGATCCATGGCATCTCGTCGCTGGTTGCGCTATAGCTCACGACGAGGGCGGTGGCGTTTTCGCGATAATATATAAGCGCGTCGCGGTTGCGCGGCCAGGGCGCGCGCCATTCGACGCCGTGAGTGCGGAGCCAGGTGACATCCGCGGCGTTTTCCTTGAGCACGGCCAGCAGTCGCCCGTCGGCGGACCGGGCCGCGGCGCTGATCGCGGCGAGCACGGGCAACTGGGGTTGCCAGTAGTTGCCTGCGTAGACGAGCAACGGAGCGGCGCCCGTCGGCCGCGAGGCGGCGGCCCCGAGTGCCGGCCCGCCTTCGGGGATCGGCGGCAGGAGGCCAATCCGCTCGGGCGGGAGTATATAGCAGGCGGCGAGTTCGGGCGACGCGAACCAGGCTTTCGTGGAGTGCTCGACGATCCATTGGCGGCGACGATGGGCGCGCGCCGCCTCGTCGGGATCGGGGGTGAAGCAGCGGCAGTCGTCGTGCACGAGGGTCGCGAGCGGTATATGATATCGGCCGGCAAAGCCGACGGCGGCGATTGAGAGCGTGTCGCTGAAGGCGGACAGGTACGTTAATATAGCGTCGACGCTGCGTGCCGGCGAGCCACCGTCTCGTCTCGCCCGCCCAGAGCCAGGCACTGAGCCGTCGCGAAAGTATATTGTCGAGGCGGAGGGGCGGCCACCACGGGCGGCGTTGCACGAGCTGCTGCGCGGGCCAGCCGGCGGCGGCGCACAATGCGAGGTCCTGACCCCAGTCGGGCACGATGCGGATGTCCCAGCCGTCGTCACGAAAACGCTGGAGATGGCGCAATATAATAATCGCGCTGCCGGCGCCCTCGAGCGGGGCGTGGCCATAATAAAGCAGGCATTTGCGCCGCGGCGCCGGGGCGTTCACCGCGGGGGCAGGCACGACGACGGACACGGGTGGTGGGTGGGCGAGCGGTTCACGGGCGCGTCACGGGCCGAACCAGCGAGAGAGGAGCGGCGAGCGGGCGAGCACGCGGGCGGCCGCGACCTTGGCCGGGCGATCGCTCGACATCACGAACGCGTAGAGCCGGTCGTGGCGGCGGTCGGGTTTTGAAAGATCGTGGCGTTGCGGGGCGGCAATGGCCGCGCTGGTTTTCACGCCGTCGACCCACGCGGGACGCGCGTGCGTGTGGGTGGCATCGGCGCCGAAGCCGAGATTTTCGATGAAGTTGACGGTCGTCATCACCACGCGGCGGCGGTGTTTCAGAAGTGTATACGACCACTGGAAATCCCAGGAGTCGACGTGTCCCGCGACGGTCTGGTCGAGGCCCTGGCGGTAGAATTCATATAGGAGATCGTTGTCGAGGAATTCGCGGGCGGCGCGCTGGACGGCGGGGTCGGACCACTCGGAGACGTCGTATGTATAGTCGCCCCAGCTGCGTTGCCACGAGGCCCAGCCCCAGATGTTATTATATAGCGAGCAGACGGCCGGTCCGCGGCCGGGCTGGTAGCGGTTGAGCGGGTTGAAGCCGCAGACGGCGTGGACGCCGGGATCGTGGCGGAAGGCGGCGAGTTGGGCGGTGCAGAACGGGAAAAAGTCCGCGTGGGGTGCGGTGTCGTCCTCGATGACCATGGCTTCGCCGAGGAGGGCGAATGCGCGGGTGAGGCCGGAGCTGACGCGTCGTCCGCAGCCGAGGTTGACGTCGGAATAATCGCGCGAGACCTCGCAGGGCCAGTCGATGGCGTTTTCGACGAGGGCGCGGGCTTCGGTGCAGAGCTGGGCTTCGTTGGGTTTGTGGGTGCGGGGGCCGTCGGCGATGAGGTGGAGGCGGGGAGGGCGGGCGGCGCGGATGGCCGCGAGGGAGCGGCGCATCGCGGCGGGGCGGTTGAAGAAGATATAGATGACGGGTGCTAGGCTCACAGGCAGTTCCCTCAGTGGTGCCAGCAGCGCCGGCGGGCGTCGAGTCCAACTCACGGCGCGGCCCGATTCTCCTCTGGGGCGGCGATGAGGGTGCTGGGCGGGCGGACGCGGCCGAGGTTTTTGCTTGCCGGGCCTTGCTGCGGGTCGGTAAAGATGTCCGTTCTGTCGGTAGCACAGTTGGTCTGTCCGTTCGTTCCTTGTCAGGCAACCCTGTCGGTGATCCGCGATTTCCGCGGATTTGGGGGTGCTTGGCGGGAGGAGAAGCGGTTGGCCGCGGTGCCCGCGAGATTGCCTGGTAGCTCAGTGGCAGAGCAGGTGACTGTTAATCACTTGGTCGCTGGTTCGATCCCAGCCCGGGCAGCCATTTCGTCCTTCCGCCAGGAATCGGCGAGCGCGGACCGGGCGCCGGTAAACGCTTTCGGCGCAAAAGGCTGCACATTGGGGACGATTGATTGAGACAGCCATGAGCAAACCATCCCGCCGGACGGTAACACTACACCAGTTCAGCCACGGATGATGGCACGGATCTGCGCGGAATACTCCGACATATTGATGGCGGTCTATATAGGTCAGGCATCTCTCAGTCTCAGGAAATGGAATCGCCTACGAGCTGAAATTCCGATCGTGCATTAGGTTGTGCGGTGACGCTGCTGATCCGGAATGCATATATATAAAATCCAGACGGTCGTGCATTATATAGTGGATGGGGCTGGATCGGTGAGGTGACTGTTCATCACCTGGTCGGTGGAAGATCGTCGCGGCTAATATAGACTCAGCGGGCCGGTTCGAGAGGAGATCGCGAAGAGTCTCTTCGGCATCAGCCGGGCCTGGCGACTCGGGGCAACCGGCGGAGGTCGTGGTGCCGCTGCGGTCGTACAGTCGGGGGAGGCGCCGTAACGCGAACGTTACGATGCGAAACTTGCCAGTCCGCGGGCCGAAAGCCCGTCTTTGAATGATGCACCTCTGGGGAGAAGTAATCACGGGCGGCGCCGCAGCGTTCTTGTTTCTGGCGCTCGCCTTTGCACTCGGGTTCGAGGCGGTCAACGGCTTCCACGACACCGCCAACGCGGTCGCCACCGTCATATATACCCACAGCCTGAAGCCCAATGTCGCGGTCGTCTGGTCGGGCATCTGGAACTTCCTGGGCGTCCTGACCTCGACCGGCGCCGTGGCCTATAGCATCGTCGCGCTGCTTCCGATCGACCTCGTCATTAATATAGGCTCGCACGCGGGTTTCGCGATGGTGTTCGCGCTCCTCATTTCCGCCATCATCTGGAATCTCGGCACATGGTACTTCGGCCTGCCGTGCTCCAGTTCCCACACGCTGATCGGGGCCATTATCGGGGTAGGACTGGCTCACTCGCTGATGACGCCCGGCCTGCGCTTTGGCGAGGGAGTGAACTGGGGCCAGGCGAGAAACGTGGGACTATCGCTGATTGTTTCGCCGTTGATCGGCTTTGTCGCCGCCGCGCTGCTGCTCCTCTTGGCTAAGGCGTTGATCAAGCAGCCGGAGTTATATGAAACGCCGGAAAAGGACAAAGCACCGCCCCTCTGGATCCGCAGCCTGTTGGTCTTCACCTGCACCGGCGTGAGCTTTGCCCACGGCTCCAACGACGGACAGAAAGGCATGGGCTTGTTCATGTTGATATTGATCGGCGTCGTGCCGGGAGCTTTCGCGCTGAAGATGGACACCGACGCAAACGCGCTCCAGGAGCTCAGGGCGAGGGGATCAGCCGTCACACTCCGCCTCCAACAGGACGCGCGCGGGGGCCCTCCGTCGAACCAGCCCGAAGCCGAAGTCACGGGATTTCTGAAGGAAGAGGCGTCGAAGCAGGGTCCGGTTCCCTTTGCGGCTCTGGCGCGGATAAATGAGCAAATCGACGCGCGGCTTAACGGCGTCCAGAGCTTTGGCAGCCTGGCCTCAGCCGATCGTCAGAAGCTGCGCAACGAAATCTATCTCGAGACGGAGGGCCTCACCAAGATCGTGAAGACGAAGCGGGTCAGCGATCCCGCAGCCATGCATGTATATAGCGACTATCAGGGCTCGCTGTCCAAGCTGACGAAGTATATACCCGTATGGGTGAAGATGGCCGTGGCGGTCGCGCTCGGCCTGGGCACGATGGTCGGCTGGAAGCGGATTGTGATCACCGTGGGCGAAAAAATCGGCAAGTCGCATCTGACGTATGCGCAGGGGGCGTGTGCTGAATTGGTGACGATGTGCACGATTGAAGCCGCGGACCGTTTCGGCCTTCCCGCCAGCACAACCCACGTGCTGTCGTCGGGCGTGGCGGGCGCGATGTTCGCGAATCGGTCCGGGCTGCAGACGAAAACGCTGCGCAACCTGCTGCTCGCCTGGGTGCTGACGCTGCCCGTGTGTATATTTCTGGGAGCCGCCTTGTTCGCGGCGTTCCTATATATAGTAATCCACTATATTCCCTAGGGCAGTTAAGCATAGCGCGCGAGCGCTCGCGGCGCTGTAATCCTAGTCGGTGTGATCGATCCCGTTTTTCGGTGCGGTCGAAGCGGCGCGAATAAAGAATACCGTTCTTTCGGCCGCCACCGCGGCACCGCTCGTCGGGCCTCAGCCGCCGCTTTCGCCGGTGCGGAACTGCGTCGGCGAGCAACCCTTCAGACGGTGAAACCAGTTGCAGAAGTGCGGGACGTATTCAAAGCCCAGCCCAAATGCGATTTCCTTCACGCTCGAATCCGTATGCGCCAGCGCCTGGCACGCACTCTCAAGCCTCCGTCGCTGAAAATAGCGCCGCGGCGTCAGGTCGAACGCATCGACAAATAAACGCGTGAGCTGCGCGGTGCTCAGCCCCACGCTCTTCGCCAGCTCGCGGTCCGAAAACCGCTGGTTCAATGGAAACCGGTCTGTATCCATCACGGTTTTCAACACCCGCTCATCGAGCCCGAAGAGCCGCTGCGGCTTGTGGCCCAGCGCCAGCATCGTGTCTATATACTCGAGCAAAAACGGCGGCAGCCGACGCTGGAACTCAAAGTATACATCCATCGGGCATTGGATGTGCGGCAAATAGTCGCGCGCTTTTGGGAAATAGCGCTTTACAAGTCGCAACAGCGGCAGTGCCTTGCGCTCCAGATTCGGAAATTGATCGGCGTCAAACACCAGCGTCTTCTTGCGCGGAAAAATCGACTCGCCGCCCGGCCACGTCGCCTGGAAATGCACGGATAATATATGCGCATCATCCGTGAAGTACCACGTGCGCGGCTCCGCCGTGACGAGCATCCACTGCCCGGCATGCGCCGTGGCCGACGAGCCCGCCGACACCACGCGCGCCGTGCCCCGACGCACCAGCCAGCAATTCGTCGAAACCGACCTCTCCTTGCGTGTGATCGTCCGCCCCTCCGGAGCGACGAGGCCGTCATATATCCAGATGAGCGTCGTCTGGAGACTGGCCCAATCGAGGAAGCGAATGTGCGGGGCGACGCGAACCGGCGCGGCGGGGGGCATGCAGAAAAACTATAACGCGAAACGTAAAATGTATAGCTCTTTGGTTTTGAGCCGCCGGACCCCACTCTGAAAATCCCACTCGAACAATGAAGCTGCGAAACCTCCGCTGGTGGATCGTCGGACTGCTCTTAATGATCTCCATCAAGAACTACGTCGACCGCCAGATGTTCTCCCTCCTGGCCCCGACGATCCAGGCGGACCTGCACATGAGCGACGCGCAATATGGAAAGGTCATCAGCTTTTTCCTCGCCGCCTATACAATCGCGTATCTGCTGTCAGGTCGTCTGGTGGACGCCATCGGTGCGAGAACCGGGCTCGGGCTTTTTCTCGTGGTCTGGTCGATCGCGAGCGCGATGACCGGCTGGGCGCGCTCGTTCGTCTCCGTGAGTTTTTGGCGCGGCCTGCTCGGGTTGGGCGAAGCCGGTGGCTACACGGCGTCGCCCAAGGTGGTTTCGGAATGGTTCCCCGACCGCGAGCGCGGCACCGCCGTGAGCCTATATGCAATGGGCGCATCTGTCGGGGCAACGCTTGCTCCCGTCCTGACCATCTGGCTCGCGGGACGCTACGGCTGGCGCGCCACGTTCTGCATCACGGGACTATTCGGACTCGCGCTCGCGGTGCCATGGATTTTCCTATTTCGTCCACTCGTCGCGCACCCCTGGCTGCGCGACGAGGAGCGAGTATATATCGTGGAAGGCCAGTCGCAGGCATCTGAGCCCGTCGAGGCGAAAGTCAGCGAGCGAGAACGGTGGCGCGCGATCTTCGCGTCGCCTGCGATCTGGGCGTTGATGGTGGCGCGCATGCTGACCGATCCGGTCTGGTATTTCTTCCAGTTCTGGCTGCCGAAATATCTTCATACCGACCGCGGCTTCAGCCAGGCCGAGCTGTCCAGTTTGTGGCTGATTTTTCTCGCGGCCGACGCGGGATTTATTGGCGGTGGCCTGATTTCCGACTGGCTGGTGCGGCGTGGATATTCGTCCCCGGAGGCGCGCCGTCGCATCATGGCGATCGCCGCTATAGTAATTCCGCTCACGGCGCCGTTCATCCCCGCGCTCCGCTCGACGCCGATGCTCTTTCTGGTGGCGATGTGCGTTGCCCTCGCACACACCGCCTGGCTCACGTGCAACGCGACTTACGTGCTGGACCTCGTCCCACGCGGACTTTTTTCCACCGTGTTCGGCTTTATATCCGCGGGCAGTTCCCTCGGCGGTATATTAATGAACCAGGGCGTCGCGTGGGCCATCACCCATTATTCATACGCCTATTGCTTTTACGCCATGGTGCTGCTGCACCCGCTGGCATTCGCCCTCATCTGGAGTTTCGCCCGCCGGCCCGTGGCCGTTCGATCTTATGACGTCGCTACCCCAAAATTCGCCTGACCCCTGTTTCCGCCAGTCGAGCCATCCGATGCGCCTCGAGCCCCACGAGGGGTTTGTCGAAGAATCTCCGCGGCGGACCCGCGTGGTTTCCGACATCGACGTCCTCGTCGTCGGCGGCGGCCCGGCCGGCTTTTCCGCGGCGCTTGCCGCCGCTCGCTGCGGCGCCCGCACGCTTTGTATAGAGCGACACGGCATGCTGGGTGGCGTGTGGACTGCCGGTTTGCTGAATCCTTTGTTCGACACGCAAGGGAAGGGCTGGCTCGTGACCGAGATGATCAGCCGTCTGATGGCGAAAGGCGCGTGGAAGCAGTGGAAGTGGACGCATACTTTCGACGTGGAGACGATGAAGCTGGTCCTCGAAGAAATGGCGCAGGAAGCCGGAATGGAGTGGTGGTACTATAGCTATGTCGCGGATACTATAGTGGAGGACGGCCGGGTGCGCGGGGTGATTGTCGAGGGGAAATCCGGTCGCGAGGCGATCCTCGCGAAAGTCGTGATCGATGCGAGCGGTGATGGCGACGCCGCCGCGCGCGCAGGCGTGCCCTATGAATTGGGCCGGTCCCAGGATGGGCTCTGCCAGCCGATGACGCTGATGTTCGAAATCGATGGCGCGGAAAACTACCCCGAGCAACGGAACGCGGGGGAGCTATATGATCAGATCCTGGAGGCGATGCAACGAGCCGGCAATATCGAGTTGCCTTTCGTGCGCGCGAAGAACGTCCCGTGGATTATACATAACGCGCGGTCCAATATAGCGAGCGTCCAGGCAACGCATGTATATCGGGTCGACGCGCTCAACACTCGCGATCTCACGCGGGCCACCGTCGAGGCGCGGCGCCAAGCTCACGAGCTCGTGCGCTTGCTGCGGGAAATTCCGACGCTGCGCGACGTGCGCCTCACGCAGACCGCACCGGCGATCGGCGTGCGCGAGGCCCGCCGGATCTGTGGACATTATCGTCTCTCGAGCGATGATATAGCCGTGGGCCGGCGTTTTACCGACGCGATCACCTTCGGGACGTTTCCGCTGGATGTTCACGAGGTGAATCCTGCCGAGCCCAGTCGCTCATCGCGGATTCACGCGACCCGTCCGTATGAAATTCCATATCGCGCGATTTTGCCCCGAGGCATCGAGGGGCTGCTGGTTGCGGGTCGCTGTATATCCGGCAGCCACGAGGCGCACGCTTCCTATCGGGTCACGGGCATCTGCATGGGCACCGGTCAGGCGGCCGGTCTTGCCGCGGCGATGGCGGCCGCGGAGAATTGTCTGCCGAGCCAACTGAGCGGCGAAAAAATTCGCGATGAGCTGGCGCAGCGCAAGGCGGGCCTGCTCGGCGAAGGCTCGGTCGACGATCTCTTGCAGGGGCTGCACGGTGAAAAGCTCCTGTGGGATTAGCCGTCGCTTGGGCGCGATGCACAAAATGTGTAACGCCCACGTGAATATCTATAACCCTCTTACCTTGGCTTCACCTCCCGCGTGAGGTGCATTTTCGCATCGCTCCTCGACCCCTTCGAGCCCCACCGAGCGAGTTGTCAGCCACCCCGACCTGCCGAATGAACAAATCGATCCCCTGCTTATCCATTATCGTCGGCGCCCTCGCGTCATCCCGACGCGAGTCTGCGCCCAAGCCGCGATCGCAGCTGCATCGCCGAACAGTGACGTGGTGCAGCTGCCTTCCTTCTCCGTGGTCAACACGGAAGACAAAGGCTATCGCGCGAGCAACTCCGTGTCCGCCACTGGCATCAATGTGAAAATCATGGATCTGCCGTTCTCGGTCACCGCCTTCAACCAGCAGTTCATCGAGGACACCGGGGCGATGGATCTCGCGGACGTCGCCGAGATGGCGCCCGGTGTTAAAAACGCCGCAGCGGATTTCCAAGCCGGCACCGAGCGAATGCTGGTGCGGGGATTCTATCAATATCCCGAGCACGATGGCGTTTATGAGGGAACGCAGGGAAGTCTACAGGTCGACCCGATCGGAATCGACCGCGTCGAGGTGGTTAAGGGCCCCTCCTCGCTGCTCTATGGAATCGTGTCCCCCGGCGGCACCGTAAACTTTATAACGAAGCAGGCGCAACCAACGCCATTTACTATACTATCGCTGACCGGCGGCAGCTATAATTACTTCAAGCCGACGCTCGATTATAATCAGCCTCTGATCCCGGGAAAGCTGCTGTTCCGGTTGAATGCCTCTTGGGAAAACATGCTGCAATATGAAGACGTCGGCAAGTCGCAGACCACCGTCATCATCCCGACGCTCACTTGGAACGTGACCCCCGTTCTCTCGTTGCGCATCAATAGTTCGTCGTTCGATCGCCACGAGACGCCGCAGCAGACGCAACTGCCGTATCTGCAGGTCGCCACGCCGCAGAGCGTCGGCAATAGCTTCAACCAAGCGCTCGGCTATCCCGGCCTGTCCGACGCTGTGTCCGGGAAAATCGGCACCTCGCTGTCGCCCTACGGAGACCCGGCGGTCGACCAAGGGTTGAGCGGCGACGGCTCCACTGTCGAGGTGAATGGCACGTACCTGTTCCCGAAGACGTTTAACTATTCCAGCAACAACGACTATCGCACGACGGTGATTCGCTCGGTGCAGACCGAGGCGACCCTCGCTGCCGGCGAACACTGGAATACCCGGGCTGATTTTTTCTATAACAAGAGCGAGATCGGATTTTTCCAGACCGGCATCAGCGACGTTTTTCTCGCCCCGGCAGATACACTGACGTTCTCGAACGGCGCGTGGTCCGTCGCCCCGACGTTCGCCGCGCTCAGCCCCGCCCAGCAGCTGCAATACACAGCCAACTGGGTCACGAATTTTGTGAATCATCCCGGATCCGCCCTCGGTCAGACGCAAAACGGCGCGGCGCCGCCGCTGGTCATTCCGCAGCGCGCCCAACTCATCGGGACGTGGGCGGACAACTATACAATCCAGACCGAGGCCGCGGGCATTTACCATTTCAGCTGGGGCACGATCAAACCGCTCCTCGGGCTATATTATAACCGCGAATCGGTGAACGGCCAAACCTACCGCTCGTCCGGAACGGTGGCCGCTCCCTATGGACAGACATGGGATGTCGATCCGTTGAGTCCGACCTATTACGTCAACCGCGGGAACACCAAGCCCGGCGCGACCGTCACGCCGATGACTGCGAACTCGGTCTCCTTCGACAGTACGAAATCCGCTTATCTGGCGATCAACGGAAACTTGTTCAATGATCACGTCATGATCATGGGTGGTGCTCGCTATAATGATTCGAGTACCGCGGGGGAAAACTACCTGGCCACATCCGCCGCCAGCCTCTACGGCCGCGGCCTCAGAGCGCATTATACTACACCGCAGATCGGCGTCGGCTATAAGTTCAACCCGGCCTTTATGGTCTACGGTTCCTTTTCCACTTCATATACGCTCCCGCCGTCTGCCACGACGAGCAACGTAGGCTACAACTCGCTCGGCGTCCCGGTTACGGTCGTCGGCAACGGGGCCAAGCCGGTCATCGGCGAGGGTGCGGAGGTCGGTATCAAAACAAATTTCCTCGACGGGCGTGTGGCCGCGACGATCTCCGTCAATCAGATCACCCAGAGCAATGTGTTTGAATCGATCACGCAAACGGTCACCGGTCCGACCGGAATCTCCGCCTCGGTGAGTCCCTCGTTCCAGGGCACGGTCCAGCGCGAGGATGGCCTCGAGTTCGAGATCACCTATTCGCCGACCGACCGCTTGCAGATCGTGTTCAACGCGACAGATATGAACGCGCGAAACATTTCCGAGCCGAACGGTTATGAATATTTCCTGAACCAGGGTCCTTATAATGACTCGCGCTATACGAGCAATCTCTGGACCCGCTATACATTCGGTCACTTCTGGATTGGTGGCGGCTATAAATACTGGAGCAAATATTATGGCTCACCATCGACGAAATATTTCTGGCTGCCGGCCTATATGGAATTCAACGCCGCCGCCGGGTATGATTGGAAGTGGCACAAGACGCCTTACTCGCTTCGGATCAACGGCCAGAATCTCAGCAATCACCTCGACTATCCCTCTCAGGATTCGATGTCGTGGCCGCGCCGCGTCCTCGTCACCCTGAAGGTGCGCCTTTAGGTCCGACGCAGAACCCTTCCCCCCATGCTCGAGTCCCATACTCTCTCGCGACGCCAGTTCACCGTTCGGGTAATCTCCGCTGCGGCCGGCAGTATATTGGGCGCCAAGCTCCTGGGCCAGAGTGGCACGACGCCCGTGGCCACGATGTTCAAGGCCGCCGATCCAGCCCAGTTTAGCCGCGCCGGTTGCTTCGGTATACACTACGATCTGCAGCCTGACTCCGCGGACCCGCTCTGGGACAAGGACGTCACTGCGGATATGCTCCGGGATGCCTGGACTAAAATCCGTCCCGACTGGATCCAATGCGATTGCAAGGGGAGCGCGGGTCTCGCGACTTACCCGACAAAGGTCGGTTATCCGAAGCCGGGCCTGCAGAATGATCCGCTCCGTATCCACCGTCAGGTGACGCGCGAGTTGAACCTGCCGCTGATGGTTCATTTCGTTGGTATCTGGGATTTGGCCGCGAGCAGCCATCATCGTGATTGGACGCGCCGAGATGCGTCCGGCATGGCGGACAACGGCAAGATGTGCGTGCGCAGCCCCTATCTGCGTGAATTGCTGATTCCGCAAATGCTCGAGGTCGCCGTCCAATACGAAGTGGACGGCTTCTGGGTTGATGGTGACGCGTGGGCGATGGTCCCGTGTTATTGTCGCCGGTGCCGCGAGGCATTCGAGGCGCAGGCGGGCATCAGCGATCCGCCGCTCGTGACGACGGATCCCAACTGGCAGGCCTGGCTCGCCTTTCACCGCCAATCCTATCTCGACTATGCCAAGGCGTATGTCGATGCCGTCCACGCCAAGCGGCCGGACTGTATCATGTGTATAAACTGGCTATATAGTATAGCCGACCCCGACCAGATTTCGATCGGCGTGGACCTGCTGAGTGGTGACGCCGTCGGCGACGATCAGATCACGCTGGAAACCCGCTTCTGGGACAGCCGCGGCAAGCCGTGGAACTGCATGACCTGGGGTTTCATCGCGCCGCCGCACGAAAATACCGGCGGGCTGAACAAGAGCGCAGCGACGGGCCAATTCCGCGCGCTCTCCGAGATTTGCCAGGGGGCGGCCGAAGCGCTCTCGACGGGCGGCGGGGCGATTGTGTTCGCGCGTCCGACGATGGCGGGCCGCCTCGTGAGCTGGGAGCACGATGAGTTGGCGAAGGTCGCCGAATTTTGCCGGGCACGTCGCGAGATCAGCCAGGATGCGAAAGGCGTGGCGCAGGCCGTTGTATTAAACAGCCGCGCCCACGCCTATGCGAAGGCCACCAAGATGTGGAACTGGAGTGGACTCGAGGAGGAGCTGGGTGCGCTCGCTGGCGCCGTTCACGCGCTGCTCGATGCCGGGTACGGGGTGGATATACAGAACGAGGCCGGCCTGCTCGCGCGTCTGGGCGAATATGGTTTGGTGGTGATCGGCGAATCGAATCCCATTCCCGACAATATACAGCGCGCGTTGGAGAAATATGTGGAGGGCGGCGGCCGCGTGGTGATGAGCGGCGCCTTTGTCGCAGATGATCCCGGGCTCGCGCAATTCGCGGGCGTCGCGCCCGCGGGGGCTCCGTTGCAGGGTTATTATTTCATCCGGGGCGGGCACCAGGCCGCCCAGATCGAAGGGCCTTGGCAGCCCGTAAAAGTAACCGAGGCAAAGGAGTGGACGCCGCTGCTGTCCACGCCGGAAACCAATATAGATCTGGTCGGCTGCCCGGCCATAACCGTGCGAAAGCTGGGCAACGCCGGACGCGTTGCGCTCATTCCAGGACGAGTGTTCGCTGCATATAGTCGCGACCGCAGTCCGCCGCTGGGGGCGGCTTTACGGGATCTCTTCCTCGAGCTCTGGCCCGATCCGCTGGTGCGCGTGGAAGCGGTCGACGACGGATTGGCCTCGATCACCGTGCGTCGGAAGGGATCGCGACTCGTGGTGCATCTGCTCAACCGCACCATTACGACGCAGCGCGAGCGGGACGTACGCCGCCATGTGGAACACCTGCCGCCGATCAGCCGGATGGTCGTGCGCGTGAAGACCGCCAAGCGCCCCTCGGCGGTGACTCTGATCCCAGCGGACAGCACCAAGAGCCAATGGGACTGGAGCAACGGCGAGCTGGTCGTGAGTATATACGGCTTGCAGATCCACAGCGCGCTCGCGATCGACGTCTAGGCAGACGTTAATATCGGTAGCTCGACTCTCGTTAGCGACCTCGGCCAGGAGATGAAATATGCGGCGCGGCTGAAGCTGACAGCAGCGGCCGTGGCCGGCTTTCTCGTGACCGTGCCACCGGCCGCGGCGGCGCGCTCGTGGATTTATATCGGCTCACATGACACCGGGCCGGGCTGCGGCTTTTCCTGCGCGCGCTTCGACTCGGAAGCCGGAAAAATGGAAGAGGTCCGGTTCCTGCTCGAAGCGCGGTCGCCGGGGTTTTTCGCCATCCATCCCGAGCGTCCCGTGCTGTACGCGGCCAACTCCGACGAGACCGGCGGCGTGAGCGCTTATCGAATCGATCCGACCACAGGGAATCTCACGTGGCTCAATACAAAGCCGGCCGGGGGAGGGGACACGTGCTTCATCAGCTTCGACCGCACCGGAAGATATTTGCTGGCCGCGAATTATCAGGGTGGGAGCGTGGCCGTGTTCGCGTTGCAGCCGGACGGTCGCATCGGAGAACGCACCGCTTTCGATCAGCACATGGGCCGAAGCGTCAACCCCGAGCGTCAATCGCACCCGTATGCACATTCCTTTGTCGCCTCGCCCAAGAACCGGTTCGCGCTGGCCGCCGATTTGGGCCTGGACCAGATATATATTTACAGGTTCGACGACCGCAACGGAACGATTGCACCTCACGACCGGGTCGCGACCGCACCGGGCTCAGGCCCGCGGCACCTGCGTTTCCATCCGAATGGCCGCTGGGTCTATATCAACACCGAGCTCGACAACACGATTACACTTTTTGTCTGGGATGAGCTTCGTGGCTCGCTGCAACCCGGGCAGACCGTCTCGGCGCTCCCGTCCGACGCAACCAAGCCCAGCGCCGGCGCGGAGATAGAAGTCGCGGCGAATGGGCGTTTCCTGTATGTTTGCAACCGCGGCGACGATCGCCTCGTTACGTTCTCGATCGATGGCGAAAGCGGGCGACTCACTTACCACTCCTCCATCGCGAGCGGAGGGATGCGTCCGCGAAATTTCGCGTTTGATCCGAGCGGCCGTTGGCTCGTCTGCACCCAGCCGCCGAGCAACGCTGCCACGGTCTTCCGCGTGAACGCGGCGGCGGGAACGCTGCAGGCGGTGGGAACTCCAATCCAAGTCCGGGCGCCGTTCTGCGAGCGATTCTTTCCGCTGCCGGACGCCACCGGCGCGGCGCGATAATCTCGGGAGTATATAGACCAGCGACGGCCGGATCCGCACTATATACTCCCGCGATAACCTTGCCCGCCGTGGCCCCGACGCCACCCGGCGGCGCCCGCCGCCTCGAACCGCCAGATGTCACTCGCGGCCTTCGCGCGGGCTGTGACCGTCACCCGAGCTCCGGGTGCTTCAGGTGGTAATCCGTCGCGTCCTGGTACGCCTTCGCCAAGGCCAGCATCTCCGCTTCGCGAAACGGCTGCGCCATGAACGTGATGCTCGTCGGCGTTCCATTCGCGGCGAAACCATTCGGCAACGCCACCGCGGGATAACACGCCAGGTTCGCCATCTTGAAATGATGCTGCGCCAATGACTGCGGTTGGTTCGGCGGCGCCACGCCACCCGTCGCCGCCGCTCCCGGCCCACCTGCGCCCGCCCCGCCAGCCCCGGCCGCGCCCTCGCGCGCACTCCCGCCCGTCGACGGCGCAATATATACATCCACGTCCGCCGTCGCCTTGGCGAGGTCCATCATCATCATCGTGCGCGCCCGCTGCGACTGCAGAAACTCCACCGCCGGCGTGAACCGCGCCGCCCCGAATTGCACCGTGCGCGATTTTCCCGTCAGCAACTTGCTGCGACCCGAACGAATCAAGTCGTCGAAAAACGTCGCCGCCTCCACGCGCGTTTCGCCGATGGTTAATATATCTCCCATATTGTCCGGCGTGGAAATCGGGATGAGTTTCAACCCCATCTCGCCCAGCTTCGCAATCGTGCGCCGGTCCGCCTCGACCCAGTCCGGATTGCGATCCTTCGTTTCCGCGAACGCCGCCTGCAGGTAGCCAACGCGCAATTTCTTTATATCAAGCTTCGCATTATAGTTGAACGGCATCTCCATCACGCTGAGGTCCCGGCCATCCGGACGCGCCATCGCCGCCAGCACGATCGCACAATCCTCGACCGCGCGACAGAGCGGCCCCAGGCGATCCTGCGACCACGACAACACCATCACTCCATAACGACTGCTGCGCCCGAATGTCGGACGCAGCCCCGTGGCACCGCAGCGCGACGATGGCCCGAGGATCGAGCCACTCGTTTCCGAGCCCACGCCAAACGCAATGCAACCCGCGGTTACGGCCGACGCCGGCCCGGCCGACGACCCACTCGAGCCCTGGTCGAGTTTCCACGGGTTGTTCGTGCGGCCGCCAAACCATACATCTCCACCCGCGAGTTCGCCCGTCGCCACTTTCGCGATCAACACGGCACCGGCCTCGCGCAGAATTTCAATGACGCTCGCATCCTCATCGATCATCTGGTCCTTATAAGCACCCGAGCCCCAGGTCGTCTTATATCCTTTCACCGCTATAATATCCTTCGCTCCCCACGGGATGCCGTGCAGCGGGCCTTTATATTTCCCCGCCGCAATTTCGCGATCGGCCCGCGCGGACTGCTCCTTCGCTACGTCGTCGAGAAACGTCACCACACAATTCAACTTCGGGTTCAGCCGCTTCAGCCGGCCTAAATACATTTGCGTCAGCTCGGTCGACGTCACCGCACGCGTCCGGATCAATTCCGCCAAACTCGTGATCGGCCAGAAGGCGACGTCCTCGAGGTTGGCCGGGCGTTTCACTTTCGGTGGCGCACTCCACTTGATCGGCGTGCGCGTATGCTCGACCTTCATGCCCGGGACCAGCGGGTTGAAATAGAGCGGCGGCGCTATATTATTCGGTATATTGGTCTTTCGCAGCAGGTCGAAACGCTCGAGGTTCTGGTTGACGGAAACGAGCAACGCGTCGAGGTCGGCATCGGCGAACGTGAGCCCCGCCACCTTCGCGGCGGATTGCAGGATGTCGCGGGTGATCACGGGCGAACCGGTTTCGTCCATCTTCGCCCAGACGACGCCCGGGAGCAGCGTGCCACCCAGTCCGAGTTTGGCGAACGTGCTTAAAAACCGGCGGCGGTGCATGGCTTTGTTTTTCATGTCAAGGTTCAGCGGCGCAATGTATATAGCGTTATATGGAGGAAGGGTGGGTCAGGCCGGGCGGCGTCAGGGGCTCGCGATCACCTTGGAGAACTCGGGATTGGCGGCGAGCTCGTGAAATGATTTATTGAGCGGGAGTTGCCGGCGGTTCGCGGGGTTGATCGCCACGGCTTTCGCGAGCGAGGCGATCGCTTCCGCAGGATGCTTGGCCTGCAGCTGCACCTCAGCGAGGGTGATCCAGTTGCCATCGATTTCCGGCGACTTGTCACACGCGGCTTGCGCGAGCGGCAACGCCTGCGTGAGATCATTCGCCGCCAGCAGTTTCGCCGCCTGCGCGCGAATCTCGCCCGACCGCACCGCGTTTAACAACCGGTGCATCTCGGCGTACGGGTCGCGGCTCTCGTCGACGCGCAGATCGATCACGCGATCGCCATAACCCGCCACCGAAAGCGGCTTGAGGATCATGAGCCCCGCGGACTCCATGCCGCGCTTGTCGCCTCCGGCTTTTTGCCCCGCTTCCAAGGCGTTGAGCAGGCGCTCCGCGAGCGGCCCCGAAGACGACTCGAACGTTTTCGCCATCGCATCCACCGTCTCGGGTCCCATGAGCGTGTTGCCCTGCGCGGAATAGTTCACGCCCGTCTTGTGGCCTTTCCAGTCGCTGATGGTCGGGCTCGTCCACGCGGCGACCCGCCCCTGTATATCCAGGATCGCAACCTGCCGCTGGTTTCGGCCTTCGTCGGCGCGCAACATATAGTCCAGCGCCTGTTGCGGGCTCATGCCCGACTCGATCAACTTCACGCCGACGTCACTATACATCGGATCCGAGCTCGCCTGGTGCGCGAAGACCGCCACCCCGCCTTTGCCGCCGCGCACACGCGCGCCGACCGCGATCGTATGGGATTGCACGGCCACGCCGAGTTCGCCGGTCGCCGGATCGCGCCCGATGATCGAGAACGTCCCTTCCTCGCCGGGCGCATACGTCTGGGCCAGCGCCGGGAGCGCGGCCAAACCGGTCGCCAGCCAAGTCGCGACCCACGCGCGCCTCGCCCGGTGGTGCAACGCTGGTAGTATATACGGGTATATATTCATGGGTGGTTGGCTCAGAATTGCTTGGTCACCTCGAACGTCCACGTGCGGCCGGCGAGCAGGTTTTGATATACGCCGGTCGAGTAGCCCGTGGCACCCGACGCGAGCGGCGGCGCCTTGTCGAACACGTTGATGATGCCAAGTCGCAGTGACGTTGCGTGCAACCAGCTGGGGGCGGAGCTTCCGAAGTGGTACGCGACCGTCGCGTTATAGGTCAGGCTGTCGTGGATCCGGTAGTAATAGGAATACGAGCCCGCGGTGAACTGCTTCGTTATATAGGTGGGATGCCCGAGCGAATCCCAGAGCGCCTGCGTCGTGGTCGCTCCCGTGTCACCGAACGATCCTGTATAATATGCACTCCAACCCGCCGACCAGTTCTTCATGCGCCAGGCAATCGTCGACGCGTTGTGCCACCTTGATGCGCCGTTTATATTGATACGATCCGTGACGACCGGGGTGGCGTTAGGCGGCGCCTGAATCGTATATGATCTCCGCAGATACGCCCAGTCCGAGTTCAGCGTGAAACGGCCGAACGAGAAAGCCCGCGAGACATAATTCAGACTGAGATCCCAGCCCGAAGCGAAATCCTCCGCGAGGTTCAGAAACGGCGTGGAAATCGAGAGAATTTGGCCAACCACCGCCGCGTTCGTGCTGTTCGCAAACGCTGCGATGTCCGCGGGGCTCACGGCATAGCGGACGACGGCCGGGTCGCCTTTATATGCAGACGTGCCACTGCCGAGGTTGATCGAGCCGATCGGCGTGCCGCTCGAGAGCGCCGACACCGTCGCGGCGCGCAGGAGATTCGCGTCGGTGTTGAGAATCTCGGTCGTCGAACGCGAGCTGATGACATTCGTTCGGCTGATTTCCCAATAGTCCGCTGAGAAACTCAGTCCCTTAACCATGGGGACGTCGACGACCGCGCCGATGCTGCGGCCGATCGAGTCCGCCGCCTTCAGCTGGCGGTTGCCCGACGAGATCGTTCGCGTCGCATACCCGCCCTCATTGGTGACTGGATTCCTATAGGGATCGATCGTGCCGGTGCCGCCGCTGGTATTATATTGCGCCGGTTGATATAGCAGCGGAAGGCTGGGCGCGGTGAAGCCCTCGCTATACGAAGCGCGCAACATTACGAATGAGGCTGGCCGCCAGTTCACACCAACCTTCGGCTTGGTCGTGCTGCCGAAATCACTGAAGTGCTCATAACGCGCGGAGCCCGTCACCTCGAACTGCTGGACCAACGGCACGTGATTCTTCGCCTCGCTCAACGGAATCACCGTCTCCGCGTACGCGCTCGCGACCGTGCGATGTCCATTGCTGTCCGGCGCCGGCGGGAATTGTAGGAAGTCGTTGTCCGTGGGATCGAGGCCTGAGTTCGGCGGGTTCACGCTCACATACGGCGGCCGCAGATCGCTGAACGATTCGCGCCGACCCTCAGCGCCTACGGCGAGGGAAACGGGGCCGCTCCATAAATCGAAAATCTGACCGGACGCCCGTCCGTCGGCGCTGCGAAGCTCGCTTCGACCGTCGCGGCGGAAGCCTTGGTCAAATGTATTCAGCACCGACTGCGGGTTGTTATATACTTGGTCGGGCACGACCGCGCCGTTGACCACCTTGAACGTATATCCAAACGGATTGAACGCGGACGCATCGGTTCGCATCAACGCCTTTTGCAGGAGACTCTCGCGCACATAATACGGTGAGCGGTCCACGACCGAGGAACGGCTGAACAGCGACCCGATCTCCCACGTCCACGTGCTAAAAAACTTCCCGCGAAGCCCGGCGACGATGCGATAGGTGTCGGCATCGACGAGCGTCTTGTCCGGGGGATTGCCCTTGATATACTCCGAGGCGAGGCTGATTTGCTTGGGCGTGCCGACCAGTCGTGGCGTGCCATCGGGGTTTGGTGCACCCGCGGGATCGTAGAAACGCGAGCCGTACGGGTTATAGGGATTGTCTACCGAGAGCGGAGCAAGCATGTCGACCGTGGGCGCCGTGATGCTGATCGGCTGACGCTGCGTCATGGAATGGGCATTATAATACAGCACGTCGCCAAACGCGGTGATCTGCGGCTTGATGTCATATTCGGCCGAGCTATATACATTCGTGCGGTTCGATCGCGGCTGGCCGATGAAATAGGTGTTCAGGTCCGTATAAAATTCAGGATTGGCCGCGCGGGTGGGGGCCGCGCTCGTCAGCGTCAGCGCACCGTTCACCGGCCGGAAATAATTGGTGGTGGCGCTGCCGGCGATGAGGAAGGTCGGGTAGATGCCTACCACTGCGCGACCGTCGAAGCCGCTGCCCGGCACGTTGAACGGCGCCGGCGCCTGCGCTATATGATTGGCGCTCTTGGTGAAGTCGCGGTCCGAGAGATAGATCGCGTCCCGGTATAGATAATCGATGGTCGCGAAAATCCGGCCCTTGCCGCCGGCGAAGTCCATGCCGTAACCGAGGGTCGTCTGGATGCTTTGGCCTTCGCCCTGCTCGGGCGCGCCGAAGCGAACACGAAGCTCGGTCCCGCGAAAATCGCGGCGCATGATATAGTTGACCACCCCCGCGACGGCGTCGGAACCGTACACAGACGACGCGCTGTCGCGCAGGATTTCGATCTGCGCGATGCCCTGCGTGGGGAGCTGGTTTATATTCGTGGAATAATTGAGCCCGCCGCTCGTCGGGTGCGCCACGAGCCGTCGACCGTCGAGGAGCACGAGGGAGTTGCTGGCACCGATGCCGCGAAGATTGATCGCCGCGATGTCACCGCGGGCTCCGGCGCTTCCTTGCGTGGTTTCGTTGATTGGAAGATTCGTCACTTGCGGCAAAGCGGTCAGCAGGTCGGCGGGGGTGATCGCGTTGCGGGCCTCCATTGCCTCTTGATTGAGCAGCGTGACGGGCAACACCTTCTCGACGTCCAATCGTTTTATATTCGTGCCCGTCACGGAGACGGGCTCGAGCTCGATTACTTTTTGCTCGGCATCCGACTTGGCTTCGAGGCCGTCAGCGCCCGAGGGCGCGGGCGCTTGGGCCAATAGACTGGCGGCTAGAAGAAAGGGTGTGGCCAGCAGCGGCCAGACCCGACGCGTGTGCGATGGGCGGTAGTTCACAATGGAGGTGTTCCCGACGGTTGGTTGAGGGGCGCGGACGTTCAGGAGCCGCCAGTCACGGCGGCCCAATAGGAAATTGGAGCAGGTCACATCTGCCCCGACGCAGACTATATAAGCTTCGTAGTTGGAAGCGGTTCCAGCTTAGCAACCGCAATGCCACCGGTTTCGGCGAGCGTGTCATCCGGAACTGTTTCGA
Source organism: uncultured Verrucomicrobiae bacterium (assembly GCA_963800005.1). Lineage (GTDB taxonomy): Bacteria > Verrucomicrobiota > Verrucomicrobiia > Opitutales > Opitutaceae > CAWCZH01. The sequence goes on along the minus strand of CAWCZH010000004.1, from coordinate 933,740 downwards.
AAAACTTATCCAGGCGGGCGGCCGCTTCAGAAAAACTTATGGGGGCGGCAGTGGTCTCGGTATTGTATATAGTGGAAATCGCTATATACTTGCCAGCACAGGAGCTGGGCGGGGCCGCCGATCGCCCTCCGACCGAATTTTTTGAAACGCGTTATCGTCGGCTCACTTCCGCTCAACATGACCGGAGTTCAGCCCGAGCCCGCGTTCGCCCACCGATTTTCGCTGTCTTTCTTCGTGGATGAAAACGCTCTTCTTGCAGGCTCCGTCCTATGACGGCTTCGACGGCGGCGCGGGCTCCCGCTACCAGGCGAAGCGGGAAATTCGCTCGTTCTGGTATCCGACGTGGCTCGCGCAACCCGCCGCACTCGTACCAGGCAGCCGCCTCGTCGACGCGCCGGCCGAAGGCCTTTCCGTCGAGACGTCCCTGGCCATCGCTGAACAATATGAACTCGTGATCATCCATACGAGCACGCCGTCGTTCCCCACCGACGCACTGTTCGCAGAGGATTTGAAAAAGCGGAAGCCCGCGATCCGCCTCGGAATGGTCGGCGCCAAGGTCGCCGTCGACCCCGCGGGCTCGCTCGCCGCGACGAGCGCTCTCGATTTCGTCTGCCGCGAGGAATTTGATTTCACCTGCAAGGAACTCGCCGAGGACCGCCCGTGGAATGAGATCACCGGCCTTAGCTACCGGGACGACGCCGGCTCCATTATACATAACGCGCCACGCGCCACGCTCGAGGACATGGACGCACTTCCATTCGTCGCCCCTATATACAAACGCGACCTGCGGATTGAGAATTATTTCATCGGCTATCTGAAACATCCGTATGTTTCCATATATACTGGCCGGGGCTGCCGCTCGCGCTGCACGTTCTGCCTGTGGCCGCAGACGGTCGGCGGACATCGCTATCGCACCCGCAGCGTCAGCCATGTCCTCGAGGAGGTGAAATGGATCCGCGACAACCTGCCCGAGGTGAAGGAGATCATGTTCGACGACGACACGTTCACGGACTTCAAGCCGCGCGTGGAGGAGATCGCCCGAGGACTCGGCCAGCTCGGCGTCACGTGGTCCTGCAACGCCCGCGCCAACGTCCCGTTCTCCACGCTGAAAATCATGAAGGAGAACGGACTCCGCCTCCTGCTCGTCGGCTATGAATCCGGCGACGACCAGATCCTGCTCAATATAAAGAAGGGACTGCGAACCGATATGGCCCGCCGATTCAGCGAGGATTGCCGTAAGCTCAATATCAAAGTCCACGGCACCTTTATCCTCGGCCTGCCCGGCGAAACGCGGGAGACGATCGAGAAATCCATCCAATATGCGCAGGAGATCAACCCGCACACGATTCAGGTCTCCCTCGCCGCCCCTTATCCCGGCACTGAGCTCTACCGCCAAGCCATCGAGCGCGGGTGGCTCGAAGAAAACAAATCAGTCAACCTCGTCAGCAAGGAGGGCGTGCAACTCGCCGCGATCGGCTACTCACACCTCACCCGCGAGGAAATTCACCACCAGCTCGAAGTCTTCTATAAGAAGTTTTATTTCCGCCCTTCCAAGATCTGGGAAATCGTCCGCGAGATGCTCGTCAGCTGGGAGATGATGCGACGGCGTCTCCGCGAGGGCGCCGAGTTTTTCCGGTTCCTGCACACGCGACAGATTTAGCCGGCGCGCATCGCCCACCTCGAGCGTCGGATATATAAAATCCAGGAAAGTGCGCGCAACGCTCTTCTCCGCGTCCACCACCGGGTCGGCAGGCAGCCGCGGCTTCCGGGTGGAATGTCCGACGACCGGGTCCCGATATATCACGCTGGCGGGTCCGAGCCGTCACCGTTGCTCCGTCGCGGCGTCTATATACTAGATATATGAAAAGCCTGGGCCGGGTGGCGGCATTCGTCGGTCTCGTCGCCGCCGTCTGGCTGATCTCGAGGGAACATCCCGCGTCGGTGCTCGCACTCCTGCGCGTCGGCGGATTCGGCCTCGCCATCGCCGCGCTCGTCCATGTCGTGCCGATGTTCGTCAACGCGTATTGCTGGGAAACGCTCATCCTGCCGAGGCCGCGACCCGGCATCCTCGCGATGCTGCACATCGTCTGGGTTCGCGAAGCCGTGAACGGACTGCTTCCGGTCGCCCGCATCGGCGGCGAATTGGTGTCGTTTCGATTCCTGCGCCGCCGCGGTGTCCAGGCCCCCGTGGCCGCCGCCAGCCTCGTCGGCGACATGCAGCTCGCTCTCCTCAGCCAGATCCTGTTCATCTGCGTCGGCGTCGGTATATTATTCGGCCACTCCGGCTTCCAAACGCTGCGGCTCGCCGGCTCGCTCGCGTGGGGAATCGCGATCCTGATCCCGGTCGCGCTCGCCTTCGCCTCCATTCAAAATGCGCGGCCCTTCGAGCGAACCAGCCGGCTGCTGCAACGCCTCTCCGGACATCGGCTCGCCGAACTCGTGGAAAACCTCTGCGAACTCGAGGCCGCACTCCGCGACATCTGGTCCCAACGCGGCATAGTCCTCCGTTTCATATTTCTCTGGCAGCCCCTCCAGGCCCTCGCGGTGTCGGTGGAGTTCTGGCTCGCACTGCGGTTCATGCATATAGATATCAGCGTGGCCGACGCGATCGCGCTCCAGGCGCTGATCGAAGCGCTCACCAGCGTCGCTTTTTTCGTGCCGGCCGGACTCGGCATCCAGGAGGCGGGCCTTGTCGTCATCGGCGGTGCCCTCGGACTCGACCCGCCCGCGTGCCTCGCGCTGGCCGGCGCTCGCCGCGTTCGCGATCTGCTCGTGTTTCTCCCGGGACTCGTCGCGTGGCAGATCGAGGAACGCGCAGCCGCGCAGCCCGGCTCCCTGCCAAGCCCCGGACGCCAGCGCCAGCCGCGGCCCGGTGTTATATAAAACACTGCGGAGGCAAAAATTCCGCTATATAGAGCGGGGGAGTGCCGCGGTGCGCGCTTACTATATCCCGCCGCGCCTCATCCGACCTCTGGAAAGACGTCCCGATAGCCACCCACGATCGTCTTCAGGCCTGAGACCAGTTGCTGCACCTGCGGTGAGACGAGCGCGGCAAGTTCGTCCGCGTGGTGATAACCGGACATCGACGGTGCGATCACGCCCCCCGAAAGCGTGGCCGGATGGAAATAGAGTTCGGTGACCCCCGGCGACAATTTCCGGAGCGCAGCCACGAGCTTCTGCTGGTCGAGATTTCCGGTGTCCACGATTCCCACGACCCAGTCATTATAGCGAATTCCCGCGAGCCACAGTCGCGCCTGCACGAGGCCGATCCAGGGACGCAGCCAGAATGGCGCGGCTCGCTCGAGTGGAAGCCGAATCGCCGGCACGCCGTAGTCGCGGCCGACCTCGAGGATTGCCGATAATATAGTGGGGTGCAGGTGAAAATGCTTGTGCGAATTCACATGGTCGAGCTGCAGGCCCGCTGCGACGAACGCCTCGAACTGCGCCCGCACTTCCGCGCGCAACTCCCGTCGCATCCGCGGACTGAAAAACAGCCGGACGCTTTGCCAGATCATATTGCGCCGGAACTCTCCGGCTGCGTCGACCAGCGAGCGCACCCGTGCGGCGGGCAACGTCGACCGGCCATCGGTCAGTACGAGGTGCAGGCCCACGCGCAGCTCTGGTAGTCTCCGGGCACGGTTGATCGCATCTGCCGCCGCTGGAGCCGCGACCATCAGGCTCGCGGAACGCAGCACGCCGCCGGTGTGCGCGAGCTCGACCGCGGCATTCACCGCCGGATGCAACCCGAAATCGTCCGCGTTTATAATCACGCCGCTCGGCCCTGTATATTGCACATGCACCGCGCGGCGCCGCGCCCGGCTGGCGTCATACGTCCGGTTACGCCAATATACTTTCGAGCCAAAAAAGGACGCGGCCCATTCGATGGCCAGCAGCCACTCTCGCCACGGAAGATATATCATGCGCCAGAGCGGGGCGCGCCTCGCTTGGTGTCGGCGGTGGAGCAGACACCCTGCCACGCGCATCCCGACGCCGAGCCCAGCGAGCCCGAGCATCGCGGCCGAAGGATGCAATACACCACAGAACGCGAGCACCGGCATCGTGAACGTCACCGGCAGGAAGGCGTAGCCGAGTGGCTCCACGGACCGCACCGTGCGCAACCAGCGCAGCTCATGCCGCCACAGTTCGGCGAGCCTGGCCTCCGTCACGTCAGTTGTCACCACCACGTCGGAAAGCACCGTGCGCAGCCCCAGTTGCCGGGTGAATTCGCCCAGCCAATAGTCGTCTGCGAGTATATTGCGCAACGCCTCGAACCCGCCCGCCGCTGCCAGCACTTCTCGCCGCAGTGCGATGGTGGATCCAAAGGAAAACCGGGTCGATCCCAGCATCCGTGACACGCGCGCCGAGGGCGCAAACCAGTCGTCGATAAACATGCTGCCGAGCTCGGACCAGAAGTTCGAGCGCGGGCAGCCGCTATATAAACACGTCACCAACCCCACGCCCGAGGACCGCAGCGGCGCCACCAGTCGTCGCAGATAGTCGGCACCCACCGCGATGTCGCTGTCGGCGAGCACCAGGACATCGTGCCGCGCCGCCGGCATCATATTGATGAGATTGCTGATCTTCAGGTTTTGCCCGTGGATCGAGGCCTCCACAACGAGCGAGAGGTCCAACTGAGGAAATTCCTGCAGGAGGCGCGACACCACCGGCCGCGCCGGATCATCCGCTTCGCGCAAACCGAATATGATTTGGAAATCCGGATATGCCTGCACGCAGAAGCTGCGCAGGTTTTCATATAGCCCCGGCTCGTCGCCGCAGAGGGGCTTCAGGATGGTGACCCCCGGCTCGGCTCTCGCGCGCGACCGTGCGCGGCCAAGTGGCCGAAACCGTTCGCGACCCTGCAGAGCCGCCCAGGTCGACAACACAGAGTAGGCGAGCGCCGCGCCAGCCGCTATATATAAGGCGATGATGAACGGCTGATGGAGCATCTCAACAGCCTCAAAGACGCAGACTCGCGGTGATTGGCCGGGTTCGCGGCCGGTGGTGCAGCCGACGCCCAAGCGGCCTTGGCGGCCGGCGGTATATAGCGATCGGTTAGGTGGGCGTCGTGGCAGCCACCAAGCCATCCCGCCTACAGCAACGACGGCCTACGCCTCGAGAGCTTTCGCATACACCCCGACCGGATATATAAATGCTCGTTATCGGCTGAGCTCCGGTTCGACCGCTGCTCAGGGTTGCCCCTGGCCACCGCCCGCACCGTATATATTGCCGGTGGTGTAGCTCGCATCGCCCGACGCGAGCTGCACATAGATCGAGGCCAGCTCGGCCGGCTGGCCGGGGCGCCCGAGCGGTGCCGTCGCGCCGAATTGCTTTTGCTTTTCCGGTTGCGCCCCGCCGCTGATCTGCAGGGGCGTCCAAATCGGTCCCGGTGCCACGCCGTTGACGCGGATGCCTTTCTTCGCGAGCTGCTTTCCCAGCGACTTGATATAGTTCATCGTCGCCGCCTTCGTCTGCGCGTAATCATACAAGTCCGGCGAGGGATCATACGCCTGCTCGGAGGTCGTGCCGATGATCACCGAGCCCGGCTGCAGGTGGGGCAGCGCGGCCTTGATGATCCAGAACGGCGCGTATATATTCGTCTTCATCGTCGAATCGAAATCCTCCGTCGAGATGTCGAGGATGGAGGTCTTACTTTGCTGACGCCCCGCGTTGCTGATCACGACGTTGAGGCCGCCGAGGCCTTGTACGGCTTGGTCGACGAGTTGCTTGCAAAAATTCTCGTCGCGCAGGTCGCCCGGGATCGGAATGCATGTGCGGCCTTCGGCGCGGATCAGCTGCACGACCTCGCGCGCATCGGGCTCCTCGGTGGGATAATAATTGATCGCGACGTCGGCGCCCTCGCGCGCAAACGCGATGGCAGCGGCGCGGCCCATGCCCGAGTCGCCCCCGGTGATGAGCGCCTTGCGGCCGGCGAGACGGCCGGAACCCTTGTATGAAGTCTCACCGTGGTCAGGGCGCGGGTTCATCTTGCTGGCCAGGCCGGGCCACGGCTGCTTTTGCTCCGCGAACGGCGGCTTGGGATATTTGGTCGTGGGATCCTGCACCGGCGTCGCTGTCCCGCCGTTCGGGTTGCTCTGTGAGGTCGACCCGCCGCCGCTCTGGCCGAAGGCTGGGGCTGCGGCCGCAACCGCGAGCCCGGTGCCGAGTTTGCCAATGAGTTCGCGGCGGGAAATGGATTCGAGTGAGTTCATATCGGGAACAGTATATAATATATATTAACGAGTCTCCCGCGAGCCGGTGAGACGCGCGCGGGAAGCAGGGATCTTCGCACCGCGGACCGAGACCGGCGGGGCCGGTTCCGGCGCCGCCGCCCCGCAATCCGCGCGCTTGGATAAATCGCTGCGTCAACGTGGGGACGGGCACTTTTTACCGCGATCACGCCGCGAACGGTGTGCTCACCCCGCGGACCCGGTATAATATTATATATGTTTGTCTATCTGGAAGAAACCTCGAACCGCGACGAATGATCGGGGCGAAGGGCCCTCGCTCTTCAGCACCTTGTGAACAGACGGAGCCGCGCGTCAGAGCGAGACAAGGCGGGTGAGCGGGCGCTCAGATGGCGGCACGCTCGAGCGGGTGAATGCCGACGTCGACCCGGCGGGCCGCGAGTGCGGAGTCGGGCGGCCCCGCGAGTTCGAAGCCCGCGAGCCGGGCGACCGCTACGGAAAATTGTGAGACGCGAGGGACCGCGATTTCGTACGGCGCGTGCTGCACACGTCCGCGCCGCAGGCGTGCGGAACGGTTGATGCTGAAAAGTATATAGCGTTCAACGAGGAAAAATTCCAGGGAGCCGGGCGTCGCCGGCGCCGTGCGATCTGGCGCCTCCCACGTAAACGCATCCCGCGCGTCCGCCCCGCCGCGCCGCTGGCTTTCATATGCGATGCTATTGCGGTGGCGCCGCGCGGACATTCTCGCGTGGAAATAAGGCAGATGAAAAAAGCGACGTGCCACCCAGACCGCGAGCGGCTGGTTGCAATCGAGCGAGTAGAACCAAACGCCCGGCGTGCCATCCGCGTCGTGAACATACGTGCGCACATTGAGCTCCAGAAAGTTCGAGATGCCAGGCACCGCCGGCAGCGGGCCAAAGCGAACTCCCTCCATAAAAAACGGCACGACGCCGAGGTAGGCGTCTCCGTTATAGGTATCCACCGAGAGGCCCCGCGGCAGCGAGGCTTGGATGTCTGGAGCCGGAACCTTCCAATGCAGGAACAAGAGATCGCGCCAACGCTGACGGCCAATCGGCCGGGTGGCCGGGCTCTCGCGGGCGGCGAGACGCTGCTCGGGCCTTGGCGCGTTGTGCGGGCGCCGGAGGTCGGGATCGCAGGTTGGCGTAGCCGCGTTCGAAACCAGGGTTCCTCGCATCGCTGAAATAGGTTACGGTTTTCGCGCGAGTCAAAAGCAGCGCACCATCGGACGCACGAAAGTGCGCCAAAGGTGGGCTGCGCAGCGCGGCTTAGCTCGCGCGCAAACTGGCAGGCCGCGATCGACCGCATCGAGCTGACGCGAGCTCAACCGGCGGAAGCGGCCCCGCTCGAGCACGCGTCGGCCGTGTTCGGTTTATAATAATATATAAAATTAGTTATATAGAGTCACAAAGCGCTCGCCGGTCGGGGTGGACCATGGCACGCGGGCACCTGGGCACCACGCGGACCGCGAAGTCGATGACCAGGCCGAACGCGAATATATACATGCCTGCGATCCCATATATACTTCGCGCATCTGGGCATTAGATTTCTTGCCGGACCGACCCTTTTTCCGGCGGCGAATCCTGTCACGACTTTTGCCTCCCGGAATATTATTTAACGGGCCGTGAAACCTTTAGGCGGGTCGCGCGTTTGATGAACGAACCAAGAACTCTCAACACCGATGAAACCATTTCTTACCTCTTCACACTGCAGTCGTATGATCGCCCTGGCCGCGTTGGCATTCGCGATGCCTGGCGTCTCCCGCGCGGCGCGCGGCGAGGGCGACGTGGACCGCGAAACCGCCACCAAGGGCAACACTGGCGAGGCCACCACCACCGTGACGACACCGTCAGGCAAGACAGCCTCGGCCGCCTCGAGCGTGACCGTCAATCCCGTGAAAGGCTCAGCCACCGTCAACTCGATCGCCACGGGGGTGCGCGGCCGCTCGGCGACGGTGAACGCGACCGCGACAAAAACGGGCACCGGTTCCGCTCAAGTGAACGGCAGCTACGCCACGTCGGCCGGAAGAGGTGGAACGTTCGCCGGAAAAACTGAAACCACCGCTACCGGTCGGCAAAGCTCCGCGAGCGTCACGAATGCACAGGGCCAATCCGCCTCGGTGCAATCCACATCAAATGGGACTTCAGTGGACGCTTCCGCGACGGGCTTCAAGGGCAACACGGGATCGGTGACCGTGCCACTCCCTCCAAAATCGTAAATCTTTCGAGGCCAGCCGCTCCCATTTGCATCGGCGAGTTGCGCCAGCACACAGTGACTGCGTGAGCGACTTGCCCGGCCCGGAGCCCACCGATTCTGAATTAGTCGGGCAATATCAAATTGGAGATCGTCACGCTTTGACCATGCTCGTCGTACGACATCAACCGGAAGTCAGTCGCCTGCTCTGGCGTTTCGTCCGACAGCGCGCGGATCTGGAAGATTGCACTCAGGAGGTGTTCCTGCGGGTGGTCCAAGCCCTGCCTCGATGGCGGCCGCAGCAGCCATTTCTGCACTGGCTTCGGCGGATCACAATTAATGTCGGACGCGATTTCTGCCGGCGACGAGCCACCGCCGGCCGGCATCGGGTGACGGCCGGTGACGAGGCCGCGCTTGTGGCTAATGCGCCGGATCCGCAACTCGATCCCGCGGCACGCGCCGCTGCCGATGAGGTCATCGGAATTCTCGTCCAGTTGCCCCCGGATGATTGTGCGCTGCTGACGCTGCATTACCTCGAAGGACTGGATTTCGCCGCCGCCGGTGCGCTGCTGGGGTGGACAGCACCGGTGACCAAGCTTCGAGCGTTCCGAGCGCGTCGCCGTTTGAAAAAACTTCTGCATGAAAGTATATAAAGATAAGCCCACGCCACTGGAGCTGAGATGGTCCGCCTTGGTCGCCCAAGCGCGGGAAGATCTTCCGCCTTCTCTCGACAGCGAAAAAATCGCACGCCGCGCCGCGAGCTCGATCCCACCGGAAACTGCTGACAGTATTTGGGACGATTTCGCGGGACTCTTTGCCGGCCAAAGAATGCTGGTCGCCTGCGCCGTGGCGGCGATCGCGGCGGTTGCGGTGGCGCAGTGGGAGATCAAAGTGTGGGTCGAGATCGCGCCGCTGGGCGAGATCGCCCGGGCCGTCCTTGCCGATATATGAAAAAGTATAAAGCTTGGTTCGCGGCCGGGTTGATATTTGTTGCGGGCGGAGCCGTCGGCGCGGCGGTCGTCGCGGGCTTCGCGTTGCATGTCGTGCGGCAGGCCTTGGCGCCCGTTCCCGGTGCGACAGCGCCCATCGACCGCGCGGCCCGGCGCCTCGAGAAGGAATTGCGGGGCACGCTCTCGCTTGCGCCGGCGCAAGCGGTCGCCGTCGATGCCGAAGTCGCGACGAGCATCAGCGAATTGAAGCAGCTACGCGGTGATTCCGTGGCGAAACTGCAGGCAATATTGAACGAGATGGTCTTGCGCATTGGATCCCACCTCGCGCCGGACCAGCAGGCCAAACTATATACGGAGGCGAGCTCCCGCTTCCAACGCCTCGGTCTGCGATTCGAGCCTCCGCCGGCGCGCTAAGCTGACGAAGAGTTGCGAGCGGCGCCGCCGCGGGAATCGTGGATAGTATATATGTGCACGCATACATATATAATTCTGGCGGGGACTCCGCCGATGAATCGGGGGTGCTCCTGAGGGCCTCCGGCGCACCGGGGACGGTGCCGGACTTCGCTCTCGTTCGACCAACGCGTTATTTCGGACGCACCAGCATCGCCTCGTAATAGAGTTCCTTGAGCGCCCGCTGCTCCTTCGCGTCCGCGCCCGTTTGCGCCGCGAGCTCGATCTGATCCGCGAGCTCGTTCAGTTGGGTCACGCCGTTTTCGATCGCCTCATCGTGCGCCGCGCGGGCTGATTTTGATACCCCAAATAGCGGCAACGTCAGCCGATTCAGGAACGTGCGGTCGAAGACCGACAGATGTTTCTTCTGCAGGCGGGCATCTTTCGCCGCTGCCGATTCGAATGGCTGCGGCGGCAGGTCCTTGCCCGGAGGCGCGGTCTGCACGCGGGGCAATCGTACGACGTCACCCTTCGGCATCGCCGGCGCATGCACAATAATCTCGGGCAGCACAACCGCGGGTTCTGCCGCGCCTTTGGCCGCGGGCGCGCTCGCGTGAACCGTATCGGGCGGATGAGACTTTCGAATTACCGCGGCGGGTTTCCTTGAGTCTGCCGGCGGAGCGACGTAGCCGGGATCATATTTCGGCAACAGCGAGGTGATCTCCGCGTGCATGGGCGCCTCCGGCTCTGCGCGAACACCCGACACCGCGAGGGCCGCGATCAGCGACGCCCCTCCCAGCGCCGCCCACCGCCGGGCTGCGCTCCATTTCGATCGAGAGCACACTCTCGGGGTATCGGGCAAACCGTATAGGACCCAAACGGATCCTGCTTGTGCCGGCAACCCGCATCGCTAATCGGAACCACGGAGCGCCAAAAACAATCGGGTCAGCGGCCGGCACTTGAAGTCCGCCGCCAACCCGCATTCGGGCGAGCCGTCGAGTATATACTATGATACATGGGTCATTTCACCGATGTTCACCGGCTTGGTGAGAGGAAGAATTACCTCATACAGGAATATCGCAGACTCGGGCGCAGACATCATTCTGGCGCCAATGATAAAAGATATAGACTATATAACGCACTCGCCGGTATTCCGCGCCGCCGGCGGAAAGCACACCCGGTGATCCGCGCTTGGGCGGCATTTCATGATGATGGCCGCGGGAGGTGGCTATTTCTTTTTCGCGGCCGCGCTCGGAAGTGGCACGTTCGCCGATGATGGATGGAGCACAAAGGAGACAAACCGGTCCGGCTTAAATACCTGGGCCGCGGTATTTATATCCTCCGGCGTCAACGCGTCGATGATATCGGCGTGATGCCGCAGCTCCTCCAGCACCTCGGGCCGGCTCTGAGCACTCGCCAGCTGCGCAACCCACCATAGGTTGTTGCGAAGATCCTGCTCACGCCGAGTTCGCGCCGGTTCGCGCAGCCGCCTGAACTCCTCCGGGAACACGCCTTTTTCGGCGAGCGTCGCACCAATCGACAATCCGCTCAGCGTGAGCCTTTCCGCATCGGCAGGCACGAACGTGTTGATCATGCCCACATACGCAAAATTGCGCTGCCAGGCATCCCGGAAAACCCACGCTTCTGGCGAATAAGTCGCGCCCATCGCGTCACGCAATACAATCAGGAGCCGATCACGAAGGACGTCCGCGGCAAACGACAGCGCCGCATTTTGCCGCACGTTGTCCGGAAGGTTAACGGGCCACAGCACGCACGACGCTGAGACGCTGGCCGGCACGTCCAAGCGACCCTCCTGCCGGATCATTTTCTTCGGTGCGGTGATCGGCTCGCCCGCGCGGGGCGCGCGCCGCGTCGGCAGCGTCCCGACGCTCGCGGCGGCCGCCGTGACGACCTGTTCTGGCGTGAAATCGCCGATGAGGCCGATTTCCAGCGGCGCCTTTAATATATAGTCGCGCAGCCATGCCTCCGCGTCCTCGGCCGGCCGCTCCGCGGCAAAAATCTCCGGTGAGCTTAGCGTCACCCGTACATTATTATTCGTATAGGCTCGAAGCGCCGCGCGAAACGCCAGCGGACCGGGCGTCACGACGACGTTGTGGTGCTCCGAACTATAATTCGAAAGCGCGAGGCGGAAGTGCTCGAGGTCAAACGAGTAGTCCGTCAGGAGCGCAGTCAAATAGTTCAGCGCGAAGGGCAGGTTGTTCACCGGACCCGACAGCGAAAGCACCGGCGTTCCACTATATACTGTGACCTGCGCCGCGACGCCGTGCGCCTTCAGCAGGCGCGTGAGCTCAGGCAGCGGTTGCTGGCGGAGGTCCGCGTTGAGCAACATATATCCGGCCAGGTCCGCCATTCCGCCTCGCCCGTCCGGGATCGACGAATAGTTGGCATGAAATATAATTCGCCCTCGAAAACGACCGGGCTCGAAACGCGATGGGCGGGCGTTTACTTCGACGCCATTCGCGAATTTCAGGAGAGTCAGGTCGAGATCCTCCACCCGGGACTGCTGAGCCACGACCCCGGGCGTGCCAAAATCACTATAATGAAACTTGGCCTGGTCCGCTCCGTCCGCCTTAGCGGCCAGCGTCCGCCCCGCACTACGGCGATAGGTCGCGAGCAGGCGATCCGGCTTGATGGGATTGTCAGGCGCGATCGTCAGGATGAGATGCAGCGCGTCCGGCGGAAAAAGCACGCCCACCGCGCGCGTCACGTCCGCCGGATCGATTTCCTTTATACTAATATTAGTTTCCGCAAGTTGCGCTTCCGGCGTCAGCCAGGTGCGATGATCCGCGACTTCCCTCGCAATATCAGCTGCGACGCGCGCCGCCGGAAGTGTCGGCAGTAACCGGCGGCGATTCCGCGCGGCGTTGCGCTGTCCGTTGGCCGCTTCCTGGATTTCGGCCGCCGTGAAGCCGAGCGTCTGGGCACGACGCAGCTCGGTTTCGAGAATCCGGATGCCATCGGTCCACCCGTCCGCCGTCGCGGGTAGCTGCACGGTATGTTGCACCAACGGCGCGAACGGTATCGGCGTATACGTCACGGTCGGAGCTCCAAAACGCGCGAGCTCCTCACCTGCGAGACGGTCGTGAACTCGAGTATATAACGCGGCCGTGGCAATCCGCTCGATGAGTTCCTCACGCCGTCCCGCCGCCGTGTCCCGGGGCCTCGGACCGAGCGACGCTAGCTCGACATCAGTGCCCTTGCTCGTGGGAATCACCAGCACATCCGGCTTCACGCCGACGGGCGGAGCGGGGGTCGGCGCGGTAGATTCTGGTGGTGGCGTTCCGGCTGGCGCCATGCTGGAAAATGCGTCCGTTATTTTTTGTATAGCGAGCGTTGGATCAACTGGGCCCACGAGCACGACGGTCATTCGATCGGCCCGGTAATTTCGTTGATAGAATGCCCGAAGCTGATCGGCGGTCGCGCCTTTGATCAGCGCTGGCAGCCCGATCGCATCGCGATCCGGCACACGGGTGCCCGCGAACAGCACTTGCGTAAGCTGCGCCCCCGCCCGACGTCTTTCGCTGTCCCCGGCCCCGAGCTCGCTGAGGACAACCGCGGACTCTCGTTTCACCTCGGCCGGCAGGAAGAGCAATCCGTCCGCGTCATCGCGCAGCACGCCAAGCGTTTCATCAAGGTGATCCGTCCTGCCCTCAGGCAGGTCGATTATATAGTCGGTGTGTGTATAGCTAGTGACGGCGTTCAGATCGGGTCCGAAGGTGAGCCCGAGGTTTTGGAAAAGCGCGCGAATGGTCCCCGGCGGATGATGAGCCGTTCCGTCAAACGCGAGGTGTTCGACGAAGTGGGCGAATCCGCGCTCATCGTCACGTTCGTCGAGCGAACCCGTCTGCACCACCAATCGTAGGCCGATGTCTCCTTTCGGAGACGCGTGCTCCAGCACCGCATACCGAACGCCGTTCGGCAGCGTGCCCGTCCGGAAAACCGAGGGAACGGCGACGGCATTTTCCTGCGCCGGTACACCAGTCACGAATGCGAACCCCGCCAACAGTGCCAACCCCGAGCGCAACGAGCACATCGCGTGAATGATGGGACCATGCAAAAAGAGATCAATCCTGATTCGCCCGTGAATGAAAGCTCGCCGGCCTGGGACGGTCGGGGACGCGCATATATATCTGTATATAGCCAGGCCTATACATATTTATAGGCGTTGCCGGATCGACCGCTCTATGCGCGCAAATCGGGCGGGCCGCGTTTGACGATGCTCCGAGGTGTAATCGCGTCCGCCGAGCTTTGGGGATTTTTCGCATCCTCTTGAACCAAGCGGCGGCAGGGCGGTCTATGTTCCTATTATTCAACCATGAAACACGCAAAAAAGATTGCCCTCTCTCCCAGTGAACTCTTGGTCGAGCTCAAGCAAATGGCGTCTGAAGCGCAGACGATGATCGGCGACACCGCTTCCCAAACCTCGGGCGAGGCGCTCGAAGCGTTGCAAGAACGATTGGATGGGGCCCGCGAACGCCTCAACGAACTCTATACCACCGCGTCGCGCAAAGTCACAAAAGTCGCCGTTCGCGCCGACACCCTCGTTCGCGAAAATCCGTATCGCGCGGTGACCGCTGGTCTTCTTGTCGGCCTCTTCGCCGGGCTCGTGATGATGCGCTCGAACGGTGACGACGGCGACGAGGTCGAGGTTTCCTAATCGAGTTCGAGCGGCGTCCCCGCTGCCAGCCGCCGATTCGGCCTTGAAGTATTTCCAGCCGACGCGGCATGCCGGCGCCGATTTGTTTGTTCGGCGCGGCCCATACCAGAGCCGCGCAAACTATAGCCATATCGGTATAGGCCGACTGCGCCGCATCCTGCCTATATATATTATAACAGCGCGGTTCGCGTTAATCATATAGCGCGAGGGCGTTTGAAGGCGCTTGCGTGGCTACCCACGCCGACGCCGCGCTTCAGCGTAGGAATTTCCGCTCCCCGAGCCAGTAGAGCAACTGGTCGGCCCACGGCGGCGCGGGGTGTCCGGGACGTCCCAAGCCGAGTCCGTGCGGTCCCTGTTCATATATATGCAACGAGAACGGCACGCCCGCCCGGCGCAACGCACTCGCAAACATGAGGGAGTTTTCCACGGGAACGGTTTTGTCCTCGTCGGTAGCCCAGATGAAACACGGCGGCGTCTGAGGCGTCACGCGCTTCTCCGCCGACATATCCTCGACGAGTTCCGGCGCCGGATTTTTTCCCAGGAGCGCGACCTTCGAACCATTGTGGGCGAACTCGCCCATCGTGATCACCGCGTAGCAAAGCACGCCCAAATCCGGCCGCGAACTCTCGCGCTCCACCGGGTCGGTCGCAGACGCGTTGCCCGCGTCGAAATGCGTCAGGATCGTCGCCGCGAGATGTCCGCCGGCGGACGAACCCATGACGCCCACGCGTTTCGGATCGAGCCCATCGCGCTTCGCCCATGAGCGAACGAGCCGCATCGCGCGTGAGACATCGTTCCACATTGCGGGATGATGATACGCCGGGCCGAGTCTATATTGAAGTACATAGGCCGTGATGCCGTGGTCGGCGAGCCACACCGCGTAGCCCTGGCCTTCGTGCTCAGCGAGGTGGGTATAGCCGCCGCCGGGTAGTACGAGCATGGTGGCGCCGTTTCGTTTCGCCGGGTCGGGCAGGTAGGCGGTCAGCGAAGGCTTGTCCGCGGGGGCCGTCCCAAGCGCACCCGGCGCGCCTTCAGGCCAAAGAGGAATCGGGGTGGGAGCGTCAGCTGCAGCCGCGGCCGACACGAGGAGAACGGAGAGCGAAAGAGCGCAGAGCAAAGTTTTCATGGGGTGGGGGAACCCAGCCTTCCGCGTCCGCGAAGGAATATCAATCCCGGAAAACCCCGACCTTTCCCCTCTCGCCGGCGATGAAACGTGTGGTGTATATATATTGATATATAGCCGTGCACGACCGTTTTTTACCGCGGATTTCATCAAGCCGCTCGGATTGCACCAGACCCAAAGCCCAGCTCTTTTTTGCCTTTCGTGAAATCTTCCGGGGATTGATGCCATCCGTGGTAAAAAAATTCCCGCATACCCACACCCCCCGCATCGCCCTGCGATATATATATATATATATATATATATATATATATATATTTTTATTCAGTTGCTCCGAGTGTTTGGCGAAATCTTCCGAGGCTTGATGAAATCCGTGGTTAAAAAAAGGGTCCGCCCACTCACTTCACCCGCATCGCCCTATGCGCCTAAATCTGCCTCGTTGCCAATCCGCCATTCGTGCCGTTCGCTGCGCCGCTGAATGACTCCGCGCGAACTGCCCATCTACGAGCTCGAGAACGACGTCGTCGCCACGCTGCGCACCTCCGGCCGGCTCATCGTCCAGGCCGCCACCGGCTCCGGCAAATCCACGCAGATCCCACAGATGCTCCTGCAGCACGGTCTGCTCGGCGACCGCGGTGAAATTGTCGTCCTTCAGCCGCGCCGCCTCGCCGCCCGCATGCTCGCGCAACGCGTCGCCCACGAGGTCGGCACCAGCCTCGGAGACGTCGTCGGATATCAAATCCGCCTCGAGTCCCGCGTCAGCGAACGCACCCGCATCCGCTTCGTTACCGAGGGAATTCTCCTGCGCCAGATGTCCTTCGATCCGCAGCTCCGCGGCGTCGCCGCCATCGTCTTCGACGAGTTTCACGAGCGGCACCTATATGGAGATATATCATTGGCCCGCGCGCGGCAGCTGCAGGAATCCACGCGGCCCGACCTGAAACTGATCGTGATGTCGGCCACGCTCGACACCGCCACGCTGCAAAACTACCTCGCCCCCTGCGAGACGCTCGTATCGCAGGGCCGCAGCTTCCCGGTGCGCATCGAGTATATACCGAAGGCCGTCGATTTTGAGGCGGAGCCCGTGTGGGACGTCGCCGCTCGCGAATGTGAACGCGTGGCCGACGCCACCAGCGGCGATTTTCTCGTCTTCATGCCGGGCGCGTATGAAATCAGCCGCACGCTCCAGGCGATTCAGGGCAGCCGCGCGTTGCGTGATTTCGTCGCGTTTCCCCTGCACGGCGAACTGCCTCCCGAGCAGCAGGACCGTGCGGTCGCGCGCGCGCCCTCGCGCAAGATTATAGTCTCCACCAACGTCGCCGAAACCTCGCTCACCATCGAGGGCATCACCGTCGTGATCGACAGCGGCCTCGCGCGCATGGCGCGCTTCGACCCGCACCGGGGAATTAATACATTGCTTGTAGAGAAGATTTCCGTCGCCAGCGCCGACCAGCGCGCGGGCCGCGCCGGGCGCACCGCGCCGGGAGTCTGCGTGCGGCTCTGGACGGAGCGCGAACATAGTCAACGTCCACTACGCGAATTGCCCGAGGTGAAACGCCTCGACCTCGCGGAAGTCGTGCTGACGCTGAAGGCGAGTGCCATCGACGACGTCGCGCATTTTCCCTGGCTCGAGCCACCGGAGCCGCGGGCGCTCGAGCGCGCGGAGGCGCTGCTCGTGGACCTCGGTGCGCTCGGCGGCGCTGCGCCGCATGGGATCGTTGAGCTGGGCCGACGCATGCTGCGTTTCCCGGTGCACCCGCGTTATGCGCGCATGTTGCTCGCCGCGCAGGAACGCGGCTGTGTGCGTCCGGTGGCGCTCATGGCCGCGCTGACGCAGGGGCGGAATTTCCTATTGCGCGGTGTGCCGAAAGCCGTGGAAACCGCGCGCGAGGACACGCTCGGTGAAGAGCACGAGAGCGATTTTTTTCTACTGATGCGCGCGTGGCGTTTCGCCGAGCAGGCGGGCGGCTCGGTCGAGGCGTGTCGCCGTCTCGGTATCCACGCGCAGGGCGCGCGGCAGGTCGGGCCGCTGTTCCAGCAGTTTCTCGGGATCGCGGCGGACGAGGGACTTGATATAGCGGAACAGCGCATCGACAGCGTCGCCGTGCGGAAATGTATACTCGCGGGTTTTTCAGACCAGCTCGCGAAACGTCTCGACGCCGGCACACTCCGCTGTGAGTTGGTGCACCGGCGCAAGGGCATGCTCGCCCGCGAGAGCTGTATCCAAAAATCGAATACATTTATCGCCGCCGAGATCAGCGAGATCGGTGGACGCGGCGGCGAGGTGCAGGTCTTGCTCTCGCTCGCCACCGCCATCGAGGAGCCGTGGCTGGCCGAGTTGTTTCCCGAGGATTATCACGAGGTGCGCGCGGTGACGTATGATGCCGAGGCGAAACGCGTGGTGACGCGACGCGAGCGGCGTTTCCGTGATCTCGTGCTGGAGTCGCGCAGCAGCAGTGACGAGGCGCCGCTTGATCAAGCGGCGGCGTTGCTCACGGAGGAGGTGCTCGCCGGTCGGCTCAAGTTGAACGCGTGGGACGACGACGTGGAGCAGTGGATCATTCGCGTGAACCGGTTGGCGGAATGGTTTCCCGAGCTCGAGGTGAATCCGTTGACGGACGCGGACCGGCGTACGCTGATCGAGCAGATTTGCTATGGGGAGCTCGGCTATCGTGATTTGAAGGACAAGCCGGTGATGCCGGTCCTGCGCGATTGGCTGACGGCGGAGCAGCTGGCGGTGTTGGATGATTATTTGCCGGAGCGGCTGACGATGGCGAACGGTCGGCGTTCGCGGATCACCTATGCGGTGTCGGGTCCGCCTATATTAAGTGCGCGGATCCAGGAGTTGTTTGGCGTGGAGGGGAAGTTTACGCTGGGGCATGGGCGGGTGCCGGTGAAGATCGAGGTGCTGGCGCCGAACCAGCGGCCGTTGCAGGTGACGGATGACCTGACGACCTTCTGGCGCGATATATATCCAAAGATCAAGCCGGAGCTCTCGAGAAAATACCCCCGCCACGAGTGGCGCTGAGGCCGGCCGGCACGGGGTTTAAGGGATGATAGGGTGTACGCACCGTTTTTATACCACGGATGGCATCAAACCGACCGGATTACTTCAAACAAAAGAAAAATACGCATATAATATACAACAACCCCGGCCTAGGCCTTTCGACCTATTTGGCTGTCTGGTACAATCCGCGCCGGATCGATGCCATCCGCGGTAAAAAAAGCGGTGGCCTACCTCAAAGTACATATCGCAATAAATCCCGATTCGATCCAGGTCGGGTGAAATCTTCCGCGGTTTGATGCCATCCGTGGTAAAAAAGCGGTGGCGCACCCTCAACTATATATCGCACCCAAGCCCCTCAGCGGAAGTCATGCGAAGCCTGCTGCGGCAGGTCCGCTTCGCGCAGGGGCGTGATTTGCTCGGCTTTCACATGGATCACATTCGCCACGTTCTGGAGCCGTCCCTGGATCCGCAACGCCGCCTCCTGCGTGATCATCAACCGGTGCTTTTCAAACAGCGCCGGCAATACCACCGCATTTGCTATACCGGTCTCATCCTCGAGGCTGATAAACACAAAACCCTTCGCCGTGCCCGGCCGCTGCCGACAGATCACCGCCCCCGCGATCTCCACCCGCTGGCCATTCGGAATTTCCCGCAGCCGCGACGCCGGAATTGCCTCCGGCAAACGCGCGCGCAACCCCGCCATCGGATGCAACCCCACCGTGAGCTGCAGCCCCGCGAAATCCGCCCGCCGCCGCTCGCCCAGCGACATCGGCACGAGCGGCACCGGCGCCGGGCCCGCCACTTCATATTGCTGGAATAAACTTTCGTCCTCCGACCACGCCGCCTCTACCTGCCACAACGCCGCGCGACGATGCGTCGTGAAATGATTCAACGCCCCCACCGCCGACAACGCCCGGCGCTCCCGCGCGTTGAACGACGTCCGACGCAAAAAATCCTCCAGGCTCGAAAACGCCGCGCGCCGCCGCTCCGCCAGCATCGCCTGCACCGCCGCCTCGCGCACCCCTTTCACATAGCGCAACCCGATCCTTATATAGTCCCGGCTCACCACCGTGCAGGGCCAGTCCGATTCGATCACACACACCGGGTGCGCCTTCAGGCCATGACGCCTCGCATCCTGCAGCAGCGTCGCCGGCGAATAAAATCCCATCGGCTGGTTGTTCAGCAGGCTCGCATAAAACTCCGCCGGACGATGCACCTTCAGCCACGTGCTGGTATAGGCCAGCAACGCAAAGCTGATCGCATGCGACTCGGGAAAACCATACGCCGCGAACGAACTCGCCGATTCCGTCACGCGCTGCACGACCGTTTCATTGTGGCCCACGCGCCGCAACGCCGCCGTGAGCTTCGTGCGCGCGCGCTCCAGCCGCTCCGTGCCTTTCGTGAAACCCATCGCGCGACGCAGCTCCTCGGCCTCACCACCCGTGAAATCCGCCAGCTTCATCGCGAGCTCCAGCATCTGCTCCTGGAATAAAATCACGCCCATCGTGCGCTCGAGGATCGGCTTCACGATCGGCTCGATGCTCGGGTCTATATAGTCCGCCGGCTCGACGCCATCGCGCCGGCGGATCAGCGGATGCACCAGGTTGCCCGTGATCGGCCCCGGCCGAATGATCGCCACCTGCATCGCCAGATCATATAGCGTCCGCGGCTTGAAACGCGGCAGCGTCGACATCTGCGCACGGCTCTCGATCTGGAAAACGCCCACCGTGTCCGCCGCCCGGATCCGCTCGAAGGTCAACGCGTCATCCGTCGGTATATCATGCAACTCCGCCGGCCCGCCCTGCGCCGCACACAACCGCAGGCAATCCTGCAGCACCGCCATCATGCCGAGGCCGAGAAAATCCACCTTCACAATCCCGAGGTCCTCGCAGTCATCCTTGTCCCACTGCGCCACCACGCGCCCGGGCATCGTCGCATTTTCCAACGGCACCACGCCATCGAGCTCGCCCTGGCAGATGATCATGCCGCCCGAGTGCTGCCCGAGGTGACGCGGCAGACCGTGGATCTGTTGATATAGCCGCACGAGTGCCGGAGCGCGCGGATGGCCCGCCGCGATCCCCGCCATCGCGAGCTGCTGCTGCAACTCGAGGGTCTGCGGAAAATCGCCGTTCGCATATAAACTCGAAAAACGCTCGAGCGCATCATCGCCAAACCCGAGCACCTTCCCGATCTCGCGCACCGTGCTGCGGCCGCGATAGGTAATCACGTTCGCCGTCATCGCCGCCCCGCGCGCTCCATATCTCCTATATACTTCCTGGATCACCTGCTCGCGCAGGTCGCCACTCGGGAAATCCAGGTCGATGTCCGGCCACGAGGGCCGGCCGTTCGCCCCCACGCGCCCCTCGCTCAAAAACCGCTCGAACAACAGCCGATGCCGCATCGGGTCCACCGCCGTGATGCCGAGACAATAGCAAACCGCGCTGTTCGCCGCACTGCCGCGGCCCTGCACGAGAATCCCGCGCTCCCGCGCCCAGCGGCAAATGTCCCACACGATCAGGAAATAGCCGCAGAAACCCAGCTTCGTGATCAGCGCGATCTCCTTTTCCAAAAGCGCCTTCAAGTATATATCGACTTGGCCAAACCGCCGCCGCGCCGCCGCAAACGTCTGCTCGCGCAACACGCCCGCCATTGTCTCCCCGGGACCCACCGGAAAATCCGGGAAACGATATCCCAGGTTCTCCAGCGTGAACTCCAACCGCTCCTCGACGCGACGCGTATTCTCCAACGCCTCCGGACAGTCGCGAAATAATTCATCCATCTCACGCGCGGATTTCAGGTGACGTCCCGCGTTCGGCTCCAGCCGACGTCCCGCGCCGTCCAGCGTCGTGTGCAGCCGCAGGCACGTGAATACATCCGCCGTCGCGCGTACTTCCGGCGTCGCATAATTCACGCCGCCCGTCGCGAGCAGCGGGATATTCCGCGCCGCGCCGAGGTCGCGCAAAAACGCCAGCTCGCGCTCCTCGCCCCGCCGGCGATGACGCTGCAATTCCATATAGAGTTTCCCTGGGCCGAAAATTCCCTCGAGCTGCTGTAACGCCACCCCCGCCGCCGCCGCCCCGCGCGTCCGCCACGCGCGCCGCACCGGCCCTTCCTCGTCACCCGTCAACGCGATCAAGCCTTCCGCATGCCGCGCCAATTCCGCCCACGTGGCGAAGCAGGGGCGCTTCCGTTCCCACGGATCCACCTCGGGATCCAGCGGCGCGGGGGCAATCGTCGCCGGCCGCTCCGTCAGCTTCGCATCCGTGATCAACCGGCACAGGTTTTGATATCCCGTGCGCGACGCCGCCAGCAGCGGGACGATGCTGCCATCCTCCATCGTGATTTCCGCGCCGACGCGCGCCCGCACGCCATGCTCGCGCGCCGGCCCGAACAACCGCGGCGCACCAAACACTCCGTCGCGATCCAGCAACGCCACCGCCGGCAATTCCAGCTCCACCGCGCGACGCACCAGCTGCTCCGGCTGTGACGCCCCCCGCAGAAAACTAAACGCACTCCGCGCGTGCAGCTCAATATACTCGCTCATGGCCGTCTCCCAAAAAACTCAACCCGCCTCGCCGCGCCCGTCGCTGCGGCGTGGCCCAGCGCGCGCCACGCCACGCCGCGCCAGCTCAACCGCGCCGTCATATATCCGGATCCGGCGACAGAAGATATAACGTTATATCGAGAATCTGAAGTCATGGAAAATTTCCTGCGACATATACAGTTATATAACGGAAGCCGCCCCGGCCTAATCATATTCGCCCTCGATCACATAGGCCTGCTGCGCGTGCCGCAGACGGTAAAGCCCGCCCTGCGCCAGGGCGATGTCCCACTCCGTGTGCTGCCACGCGCGGCCGGATTCCCACCACTCGCCACTCCCGCACCACGGCCCGCGAATCCCCGCCACCGCACCCTCGAACCGCGACGTCCATATATACGTGGGCACGCCCGACGTCAGCTCGAGCTTGGCCGGCAACGGCGGACGGAAACGTCGCAGCGGCAACCCGATCGCCGGCCACGTTGCCGGCGGTCCCACTGGCGGCACGACCGGCGGCGGCGCTACCAGCGTCGCCGCATCCGGCCGATGCGTGTCCGCGAGCTGCGGCGTGCCCACGCGATCCGCGCCCACCAGCACCGCGATCCGTGCAAGGGTATCCGCAAACCCATGCGGGTCCCGCAACCCCGTCTCAAACAAGCCCGTCTGCCGCACGAGTGGCCGCACTGGAGTCATGCGCAAACCCAGCCCCGTGATCGCCTCCGCCGTGCGCAACGATTCCAGATAAGTATGAAGCGCGCGATATATGATCTCCGCATCGCCCGTCGGCTCCGGCAGCCGGAACGCGCGCACCTGTTCTGCCTCGTCCGCAAATTGCAGCGTCAACGTCAGCTCATCCGCCACAAAACCCGCCGCTCCCAATTCGAGCGCCAGGCGATCGATGAACCGCCGCAATATAAACAACAACGGCTCCAGCGTCTCCAACGCCTCCTCAAATTCCATCGCCGCGGAAAAGATCGGCGTCGAGGTGAACGCATGCAGGGGACGTGGAAATCCGCCCGCCGCACGATGCCATAACGCCAGTCCTTCCGCGCCGAGCCGGCGCACCACGTCTTCCCGCGGCAACGCCGTCAGATCCCCCAGCGTTCGCAATCCCCAGCTGCCGAGAATCGCCGGCAACTCGCCCGTGGGATTCGCCGCCTCGAGTGGCAGGCGATGCAAAAACTCCGTCGATTCGCGAATGATATAGATGCGTCCGTCAGTCGCAGGTTCACTATATGAAGCGGCGCCATCGGGTTTCGCGTTATCGGAAGCCGCGTTATATGATGCAGAGTTATCGGGCGCATCGCTATATAATTCCGATCTATATAATGAATCGTCCTCCACCCGCCCACCTGCTTCCGCGACGCGAGATGACGCGTTCATGGGAGTGAGAGTGGTGACATCGTCGTTGGGCGCAGTGTCGCGGTCGCCCGCCGCGCGCGCCGCATACAGCGCGAGCAGGGGAGTGGCGCCGACGCCCACCGTCGCAGGTAACCCGAGCGCATCCAGCTGCTGGAGCGCCGCGCGGGCCACGCGTGGAATATTTTCGGGCGGCAGGCCCTGCAGGTCCGCCGTGCAAATCCCCGGCGCGGTATCCTCAATCGTCGGCGAAAGCGTCAGCCCCACTGCCAGCAGCGCCGCGCGCGCCTCCGCTTCGGCGCCCGGTTGCGGCGAGCGGAAAAGGAGCGATGCACAACGTGCGAGGGCCTGCGCCGACGTCAGTCCATCCTCGATGCCTGCCGCGCGCGCTGCGGGCGTTGCCGCGATGACGATCGCCTGGCGCCG
Source organism: uncultured Verrucomicrobiae bacterium (assembly GCA_963800005.1). Classification (GTDB taxonomy): domain Bacteria; phylum Verrucomicrobiota; class Verrucomicrobiia; order Opitutales; family Opitutaceae; genus CAWCZH01. Next base: position 909,876 of record CAWCZH010000004.1, on the reverse strand, counting down.
CTCGGTCCGCAGCAATGCCACCTGCCGCGCGCCCATGCCCTGCTCATTCCGCAGCACGGCCTGCAGGGAAAAATCGGACACATGCAACACCGCGTACATAGGAGAATTCTCAAGCCGCCGTCATCCGGAGTGGGATGGTGTCCGCTCGGGAGTCGTGGCCAGTGCACCGTGCGCGGATAGGTAACGCGTTCGTGAGGTTCATATTTAATAGTTATGAAATATAACGGATACCGGCGCCTCAAACGGCGAGGCGTTGAGCCACACGCTGGCGTTGCACCTGGGGCTGGAGTTGAGCGATGAGCTCGGGTCGCTCGGCTTGGAGTGCGTCCAACGCGTGCGACCGTTCGAGCTGCAGCCGGAGTTGCGCGCTCGGCACCACCACGCGGGAGGTCGTCACCACGAGCGCGAGGTCCGCCGGCTCCGCAGCGCGCTGCAGCCGGTACCACGTGCGCGCGGGCGTGCGGCGCAGTTCCGTTTCCGCGCTATGGCGCAGGTCGAGCACGAGCAGCGAGAGGTTCGCATCGTGCGCCAGCAGGTCGGTCACCTGCAGCGCGATCGGCAGCGAGGGACACCGCACCCAGACGAGATGCTCCAGCAGCTCCGGCGGAAACGACTCCGGATCAAAGCCATCGCCCGCATCGATTAACGCCGCGCGCTGTCCCGCTTGCCGTGTGCTCAGCAGCAGTTGTTCCAGCCACAACTGGCTGCCGCAGCTCGGCGCCGTACACACCAGCTCCGTCACCGCCCCGAGCGGAATCGCGCGCGTCTCCTCAGCCCAGCCCGGTTGCTCCAACTGCAACGCCCGCCCAACCACCCGCTGCGCCATGGGAAAACGCTCGGCGAGAAGATGACGCAGCGCAGCAATCTGGGCACCCGAAGCAGACATGGAAACGCAGCGAAAAAAGTTTTATATTCAAGCGGCAACCGTGCGCAGCAAACCCACCATCACGCCTTGGATCACCAGCTCCGTCGCCGGGATCAGGTCGGGATAACGCGGGTTTTCCGCCCGGAGAAAGGGACGTCCCCGATTGAGCAGAAATCGTTTCAACGTGGATTCACCATCGATCAGCGCCGCCACGATGTCGCGCGGACGTGGCTCGCGGACGGTTAGGAAAACGACGTCACCGTCGAGAATGCTCGCCCCGATCATCGACTCGCCTCGCACGCGCAAGGCGAAGAGGGGCGTTTTCGGACGCACCCCGAGGCTGGCGCGATCGAAGGAAACAAAGCTGTCCGGCTCCTGCTCGGCCGCGGTGGGCGAGCCTGCGGGGATCGTTCCATAGAGGGGAATATCCGCGATCACGCGTCGCGCGGACACCGGCGGCAGGAGGGCGCGAGCGCGTCCCGCGAGGCGTTGCAGCGCGCCTTTTCGGGTGAGTGCATCGAGGTGACGTTTCACGCCGAAGGAGCTGGCCAGTTTGAAATGCGCCTGGATCTCGCGCAGCGAAGGCGCCAGCCCGTGCTGCCGCTGATACGCATGCACAAAATCAAGCACCTGCTGCTGTCGACGGGTCAGGATTTCAGCCATAGTGCTCATGTGAGCACGTCATCGGATCAAGGCAACCCCGGACACACAAAAAAATTATTAAGGCAGGCTGAAATACCAACGCCTAACTTTTAACGCTTAACTCTCAACATTTAAGGACGGACCGGAATGGGCGGACGGGGACGCGCGTCGGGTCACCGGTCGCGATGGCAATGCCGGCTTTGGCGCTGTCATGACATGCGTCGTAGAACGTGCGGCGCGCGATATATACAGGCGATGAGAGCGGTGGCTGCAGGGTATTCGCGTTGGCGTGTTAGCGTGCCGAGTGCCCAGCGTAACTGACCCATGCGGGGTTCAATATATACGATAGATATCATTGCGCCGGCGGCCTCGATCGCGCGGCGTGCGAGTATATAAGCCGGATCACGACAGCCAGTCCGCCGAGCACGATCACCAGCGCGGTCCAGTCGTATATCACCCAGTAAGGTCGGCTGAGAAACGCGCCCACGAGTGCCGTCGCCGCGATGACGATTGCCCAGCGGAGCAGCAGCTTGCCTCCATGGCGGTTGATCTCGAGCCAACGCTCCTCCGACTCGAAAGCCGCCGGGATGCGCACGCCGTACCAGGGATTCCGTTTCACTTTCCCGAGGATGAGCGGCACGGCGGCCACACCCGCGATCAACGCCGCCAAGCCATGGCAAATGACCACGGGATTCATCGGAAACTTCTACGCCTTATCCGAGCCGCCTCGCGCAGGATGGGTGGCTTGGCCGGGGCGGCGACGCGATGCCCTTCATATTGCGGGAGATCGTCCGTGATCTCGAACCAGGGCGCCTTGTCGCCGACGAAGATGTGCGCGTTCGGGCGGATCGTCGGGGCGTCGGCGAGCGTGCCCAGCGTGACGTGCACGAATTTCGCCTCGTTGACCACGGAGTAGAGGAGGGAGCCGCACCGCCGGCAGTGGACGTCATGCCCCGCGGTGACGTCGCCGTATATAAGAACCTGGTCGGCGCCATGCGTCAGTTGGAGGCGGGCGCGTTCGATGCCGGCGAACGGCTTGAACGCGGAGCCCGTCGCGCGGCGGCAATCCGAGCAATGGCAGTTGAGGGCATAGCGGAAGGCATCCGCGACGGTATATTGAACGTCACCGCACAAGCACCCACCCGAGAGAGCCTTCGCGGCGCTGCCGTCACCCGGTGTTATATACTGGAGAGTTTTTTTGACCACGGAGGGCATCAAGCCGTCCGGATTTCACCAGAGGAGGGCCGCGGAGTTCAAACCTGAATTGTCCGGCGCGGAATATATAGCGGCCTGAAGCACGCAGAAGGACGTGACACCCGGTCATCCCGGTTCGGTGCTGCCATGGCTTCCGCCGCGTGGCGCGGCAGCCATGAGCGTAAAAATTACAAAGTTAAAAGTTAAACGTTCCGCCGGTTGCCTCCGCCTGCGATCATGGCGCCGTCCAAAGCAGTGCTATTCGTGGTATATGCTTCGCACCGAGTCACGGGAGAGCACGACCAATGTAAAAAGTCCCAGCGCGGTACCGAATGGTAAGTGAAACAAATTGAGTGCTGCGATCACGAGCGAGAACAGGCGGTTTCGTCGCTGCCGGATGTATATGGCCGATGCGACATTGGCGGCCACGCCCGCGACGAGAATGGTGGCGATGAAGACATAAAACCAGCGGAAGATCAGGAAAATCTGGAGCGTGGGACCAGAACCGTTTGCCGGATGCTTCCAAATCTCTGGATTGTCGGATATAAAGTGAAACAACATATAGTGCGCGAACAGGAAGAAAAGCCCGAGCACGCCGAGTCCCGCCACGATGAAGTGAAAGATCACCAGGAGCTTGAGGTGCTCCGAGTCCGCGCGTTGCGTCGAAGGCAGCAATGGTGGCCCGTCCGTCGCGGTGTTCATATCAGTAGGATAAAGCGGACCTGCGTTTGGGACGCACTGCTATCGAAAGCTGGGAAGAAAGCGATCAGATCCGAAGCGGCAATCGCGTCATCGATTTCCGTGAGCGCGCTCCGCGCCAGAAATATACTTTGCAAAATCACCCGACTCGGCGATCCGCTTGATCGCCAAGTTTCTCTCCTCGAGCAGGCTTTTCATATAACGTTTCAGGAAGAGCGCATCGGCAATGCGTCCCAGCCAGCCGAGCGGCGCTGTATAGTCGAACACGTCTTTCATCAACGTGCCTCGATTGGTCGCCTCGAAGAAATGATCGTGATCGATCCGCGCAAACGCTCCCTTGATCATGGAATCGCGAAAAAAACGGGGGCGTTCCAGAGCGGCGATCCGACTGCTGAGGCGCTGGCGGACCCCGAAGTGGACAGCCTCCCAAGTCACGGTTTCGTCCGCCTCGATCAGCCCGGAAGTGCGACCCGCCACCGCGCGTTCGTGGTGCCGGCTCTGACTCGCCTGATGCGCGTCGATGCTCCGCGCCAAATCAAAGACGACGGTGACTGGAGCGCGGATCTGCGTGACAATCTCAATACGCGGCATGCCCCAATGAAGGACAGTTCCAACCAGATCCGCGAGGTGAATCACGGCAGCAGAGCCCAAGAGGTATATACAGCCGCGTCCCGCGGCACCCATAGGCGTTAAACGTTACCAAGTTAAAAGTTAAACGTTCCGCCTGTGGCCTTAACTTCGGCCAGTCTTCATACGATATATAGCTCACTCGGAGGCATCGCTCGCCACAGTATATACGTCAGCGCGTCTCCAGATCCAGGCGCGCCGGAGTCTTCTGCCTCCGCCCGCCGCGTCCCGCGGCAGGCATAAAAGTTAAAAGTTATAGAGTTAAAAGTTAAGCGTTCCGTCCATTGCTTTACTTTCGTCCCTTCCGCGCTGTGCCGTGTGCCGTGTGCCGTGTGCCGTCCCGTCCCGTCCCGCCGCGCCGCTGGCTCCGCCCCGCCATCCTGCGCTGTTTCCGCACTGATTTGTGTCCGTCGCTTGCCATTCATCGAAATCGCGGGTCTACATCCACCCAAGTGCCGTCGCGCCTTCGACTCATCTTCGTGCTGGTCCTGTGTTCTCTCTCCTCGGGAGTTCAATGGGATGCCCTGCAGGCGTTTGCCTGGGGCCGCATGATCACGCAGGCCGCGCGCACCGAATCCCTCGCCGCGGCCATCTCCGATACCTTCAGCGGCGAGATGTGCGACCTCTGCCGCATCGTCACGAAGGCCCATCAGGACGACAAATCCCCCGCGCCACTCCTCGCCCTCAAACTCGAGGCCCGGCCGCTTTTATATTTCCAGCCCGCCCCCGCCATCGTGATCGCCCCACCGGGCGCAACGGGGCTCGTTTCGATGCGCCTGCTCGTGGATTCGCAGGGACGCCCCATGCCGCCCGTGCCGCCGCCCCGCGCCGCGGCCGACTGAGCGCTCTTCCGTTCGCCGGATCTCCCGCCGTCGCGGTGCCCTCGCGCACCCCGCGGGCGACTATATAGTTCGCCCCCGCCGCTGGAGTCAACGCCGACCGCGCTCAACCGTGTCGCGCCGTGGGCCTGTGGCCCGCGTTGGTTGTGTATAGATCAGGGCCGTGCCCTGCGTTCCCGCCCAAGCGTTATATACTTGTCATGTCCTTTTCGTTTCCACGCTGCCTGCCGCCTGCGCTCGCAGTCTTACTCTTTCTCCGCCTCGCCTGCAGCTCCGCGTACTCCGCGGTCAGTTCGGCGGACGGACCCGTCGAGGAGCTTCCTTCCTATACCGTCACGAGCACGCCAGCTCCGGACAACTACCAGCTGCCGCAAACGGTTCAAACCATCAACGCCACGCAGATCCAGAACACCGTCAACGCCGTCGATGTCGAGGACGCCATCAAGTATATACCGAGTCTTTTCCTTCGGAAACGAAACTACGGGGACAACCAGGCCGTCCTCGCCACGCGCACGTGGGGCGTCAATTCCAGTGCCCGCAGCCTGGTATATACCGACGGCGTCCTCCTCTCGGCGCTCATCGCCAATAATAATACCATCGGCGCCCCGCGCTGGGGCATGGTCGCTCCCGAGGAGATTGAACATATTGATGTCCTCACCGGCCCATTCGCCGCCGCCTACCCAGGCAACTCCATTGGCGCCGTCGTCGAGATCACCACGCGCATGCCCGACCGCCTCGAGGCCTCGCTCACCCAAGACGAGGCCGCCCAGACGTTCTCCAAATATTCCACGCGGAACACCTATATACTGAACCAGACCAGCCTCACCGCCGGCAACCGCAGCGGCCAGTGGTCGTTCTGGGTCAGCGCGAACTACGAGGATAGCCACACGCAGCCTCTCCTGTTTGTCACCGCCGCAACCCTGCCGACCGGCACGACCGGTGGCTATATAGCTTGGAATAAACTCGGACAACCCGCGGACGTCCTCGGGGCCACCGGCCTGCTCGACGCGGACTATATTAATGCGAAGCTCAAACTCGCATATGATTTCTCGCCGACGCTCCGCGCGACATACTCGTTCGGCGTCTGGACGAATCATACCAGCTCCGCGATCCAGACTTACCTTCGTGACGCCACCGGCCAGCCGACCTACGCGGGCGTCGCCGGATTCGCGAGCGGTTATTACAACCTCGTCGAGGAACACACGATGCACAGCCTGGCGGTCAAATCGAGCGGTGCCGGCAACTGGGACTGGCAGCTCGTGGGCAGCCTATATGATTTCGACAAGGACACCCAAAAAAGTCCCGGCAGCGCTGCGACCACGGGCCTCGCGCTGAGCACCACTGGCAAGGTCGCCCTCCTCGGCGGCACCGGCTGGGACACCCTTGACCTCAAGGCTGCGTGGCATCCCGGCGGTCGCGAATCGGGCCAGGAGATCAGCTTCGGCGCGCACGACGACGTATATACTCTCGTCAACCCGACCTATAACACACCCGATTGGCAGTCCGGCCGGACCTTCAGTTCGCTCTCGACGGCCGGCGACGGAAAGACGGAAACCAAGGCCCTCTGGCTGCAGGACGCGTGGCAGTTCGCGCCGGCATTCGTGGCGACCATCGGGGGACGCGCCGAGGATTGGCGGGCCTTCGACGGGCTTAATATAAGCGGCGGCACCACGGTGATCCAACCCACCGAGTCTGCGTCGAATTTTTCGCCGAAAGCGACCCTCTCGTCGACGCTCACGCCCGCCTGGAAAATCACGGCCTCCGTGGGAAACGCCTCCCGTTATCCGACCGCCGGCGAGTTATATCAACTCGTCTCGACCGGCAGTACGTTCACCTCGCCCAATCCGGACCTCGCGCCAGAGAAGGTCTGGTCCGAGGAACTCCGCGCCGAATATAAACTTCACCAGGGCAGCGCGCGCGTTTCGCTTTTCCAGGAGGACACCCGAAACGCGCTCATTTCGCAATATAGTCCGCTCGTGCCTGGCTCCTCCACGCAATATCAATATATCATGAACGTGGACCGGATCCGGAACCGCGGCGTAGAAGTGTCCGTCGAGCAGGCGCAGGTCGGAATTCCTGGACTGGAACTCTCGGGCAGTGTCACCTATGTGGATTCGCGCATTCTCGCCGACCAGGGCCAGGGGCAGTTCCGCTCAGCCGTGGGACGGAAAGCGCCCTATGTACCGACGTGGCGGGGGACTTTGGTCGCCACTTACAGCCCGAGCGAGCACCTCGCGCTGACCGTGGCGGGTCGATATAGCGGGCAACAATATTCCACCGTCGATAACGTGGATGTGAACCCGGATGTATATGGAGGCTTCGACGAGTTCTTTGTCCTCGACGCCCGTTTCAACTGGAACTTCCGGCGGCACTGGTCGCTGGCCGGTGGCGTGGACAACGCGCTCGACCGAAAATACTTCCTCTTCCACCCATTCCCGCAGCGCACGTTTCTGGCGGAGCTGAAACTCTCGTTCTGACGGACGCCGGCCCACGCCGCAGCGACCAGACATCAGGCGTCAGGGGCGAAGACGACGCCCCAGCCGCGCGCCTAACCAGGCCATCGGAATATACGCGACCACCAGGTCCAGAACGATGAACCACGCGGGAGCGGGAATCATACAGGCCGCCGAGATGCCGCCGGCGAGGAACAGGCCGCCCACAACATAGGCAAGCGCAGCGCGGTGCGTCGCGCCGATGAGGTGTGCCGTCAGCGCGCCGGTAAGTGTGCCGATCGCGTGCGCGAGAAAAGGGAACAGGAAGTGGCGCGGCTCCAGGAGATGGATGCCTGCCGCGATACTCTTCGCATCCGCCATGTTCACGCCCGCCGGCGGCGGAATAAGGTGAGGGCCGGCCAGCACGAGTGCCATGTTGACCATCCCGCCGAGCACCAAGCCGGCGAGAACGGCAATGACGTTGAGAACGACGGTTTTCATCAACTTGCGGCGCGTTCTGTAGGTGGTAGATCACGTCGGAGTCAAACGTTTACTGAGTGTATGTATTATAATGTTCGCCCCGGGCGTCAGCGCGCCCAAGGCGAACGAGGTGGACGATTGCCCGTTTTCCGACGACGAGGCTCTGCCTCGACTCGGAAGTATACTGCCAAGCCCCGTGTATATACGGCGGGAGGGTGCGCCGCTAATGAGATGAGCGTCTACTGCGCGATGAGGGCGCTGATCGTGACGAAATATCGATCCGGATCCCGGAGCGAAAATTCCATCGTCTGAGTATTCGGGTTCACATGCGGCTCTTCTTCCAAATGGGCCCCGAGCGCGCGGATCCGCGCGAGCGCCTGATCGAAATCGTCGACGCGAAAAAAGAGCAGCAGCCCGTTCCCCGAAGCGGATTCCGCCGGTGCGAGCAGCGGCGGATGCCCGTGCGCGCCCCATTCGTGCAGGCACAGCAACACCATTCCGTCCTCGTCAACGAGCTGGCCGAAATAGGAATGTGCCGGCGGCGTCTCCGGCAAGCCGAGGAGATTTTGGTACCAGCGAAAGCTCCGTGCGACGTCCACCACGCCGATGATGGTCCAGAGACGTTTCATGCGCCGCCGTCCGAGTGCCCATGCATCGGCGGAACGTGCCAATGACGCGGGTGCAGGTCAACCGATTTACATCCGAGCTATATGAACGGAACCGCGCGGCTCCCGAGCTCCGTCCCCGTTCACGATACGATCGCGGTGATATCTTCCGAGGCCCGATGAAATCCATGGTAAGAAAACATCGGACCACGAAAAAGAATCGCATATACCTCGCGTCGCATCGCCGGCGATACACTCGCGAAGCGAGCCACCCCGCGCGCCGCAGGGCGCTGACTATATACTTATGCGTTTAGAGTTTAGCGTTAAGAGTTGAGCGTTTCCGACGGTTCTCACTCCGGCCACGTATATATGGTTAAATCTACCGACGGCTCCCGACACCGCAGCTCTCCGACTCCGACTCCCGTCGTATATCGTATTCTGCCTTTTGTTCGGGTGAAATCTTCAAAGGGTTAATGCAATCCGCAGTAAAAAATGGCTCGTTCACCCCATGCGTGTCGCACGCACCCACCTATACATTATACACACCTCACGCCCGATCCGCGGGCTCACGTCGCACTTCATACCGCAGCGCGGTGACGCCGTTTTTATATGCTTTCACCTCGACCAAATGCAGCGCGACATCGCGGTCGAGCCGCTCGAAAAAAGAAAGGCCCTCACCGATCAGCACCGGCAGGATCGAGTAACGGAGTTCGTCCGCCAGCCCGCGACGCATACATTCGCCGGCGACCACGCCGCCCCCGACGAACCAGATGTTTCGAAACGCCGGCCGAAGCCGCCCAGTCACTAATTCGCCGAGATCGCCCGAACGGAACTCTACCGTCGCGCGCGTCCGCCGCAGCGCCCGCGTTGTCAGCACAAACACTGGCTTGTCGCCGTACGCCCAACCAAACCCTTTGTCCTCGAAGCTCAGCGCCGTCTCATAGGTCCTCGATCCCATCACATAACAATCGATCGACTTGAGAAAGGCCGCCGCGACCTCCGGGTCCATCGTCTCGCCGCCGGCAAACACATCCGCGGTCTCCATCCAATCCACCCGCCCGTCCTTGCGCGCAATAAAGCCATCCAGGCTCGCCGCCATGTGAATCGTCACGAGGGAAGGGGTATCATTCATATATGCAGGCCGGGCCGGTTTCGAACCCGGAGTATATAGGCCTCCGCAATTCTCCACGACTTAACCGTTCGCCCTTATATACAAAGCCGAAACCCGGGCAATCCTAAAGCCCACCGGACGCGGCACGCAGAGCCGGTTGACCACGGATCGCATGAAACCATCCTGATCGCACCAGAACAGAGGATAAATTCGTAGCTTCCTTCGGTCGTGAAATCGGTTCGTGGATTGATGAAATCCGTCGTTAAAAACACGATTAATGCGCTACGCCGCCCCGACCCGGCGCTCTCTGCCGCAGCAGCCAGCGCCGCTCGCACCGGCCTTTACGCCTTCGTCTGATACCTCGCCAGCAGACCGGGCCAGGATTTCACGAACTCGTCCACGAGTTTTCCAAACGCCCGCTTTTCGGTCGTCCGACGCGCCTCGTCCGCGGTATCACGCGAACCCCACGAGCTCGAGAGCGTTGCCGCCTTCTCCGTGGTTTCATACGCCGAGTAAACATAGCCCGTGCGCGTATCCATCAGGAGCGCGGACACCGTCGTCACTGCCGAAATCTTTCGCGTGGGCGACAGCCCGAGCGTGATCACCGTCAGGGGCTTGGCCGCGTCGGTATCGAAGAACGCCGTGTCGAAAGTATATAGGAAAACCAGGTCCGCATGCAGCCGCGCCGCCGCCTCGCGCACTTCGCGATCGGATCTCAGGTCCTCTGGCAGAAGCATCCGGTTCAAAGCGACGACCCCCGAGACCTGCGGCAGCGACATCACTCGTTCGAGCTGCGCCGGATCTTCCACCTCTCGCGTCGTGATCACCGAGTATCGCCCGGAACCGACCGGCCTGCCGTTCTGGCTCAAATTATAATTCGAGTAGGCCGGCCCCTGCACGCGCACCGCTGCGATGCTCGCCGGAAACGGACTCGTCGGCTGCGCCGCGAATCCCTCCTGGATACCCGCGGAACTGAACGTCTGCAGGTCCGCCTTCGCGCCCGGCGTTATATACGTGGCACAACCGGCGAACGATAATCCCATCGCGCCGAGGATAAAGCAGAGAACGCGAGATTTCATCGTGCTGTGTCCCACGCTGATTCTACATGTTCCTCTCGCGGAACGGAAAACCAGCTCGCGGGTTAATTTCGCTATAGCAAGCGCCCCGCCTCCCAGCATTCCCCGCTCAATCGTCTTCCTGCAATCCGCGCCGGCTTGATGAAACCCGTGGTAGAAAAACGTCCGCTCAGCCCGTGGCTCACGAAGCAACGACACCCGCGCGCCGCACCGCGTGCCGGGCGGCATGGAAAGCGGCGTTGGCGAAGGCCGCCGGAGTGGGGGACGAATCATATAGCGAACTGCCGATGAGACAAACCACGACATCCCCCATCGGCTCGCCAGCGAGCGAGCCGTTGACGAGTCCATCCTGAATCCGCTGCAGGGCGAGCGCGGCCGCCCGCGCTGGAACGGCCCCGAATCGCGTCGCGTCGGAAACCTCGACTCCGCCGCCGCGCTTGTTCGGGGCGACCCGCACCGCCACATGAATCGGGCCGCCCGACCCATCGATATAGTCTGCCACCCCAATCGCCGCCCGGGCAACGGTGAGCGAGCACCCCGCCGGAGCAGTCGAGGATTGGATTTTCAAAACCGTCGGTGCATCCGCCAACGGGAACGCATAGAAGTCTTTGCGTGGGTTGAACATGATTGTATATCGGCTGCTACGGTTGAGTTATACTTCCTTCAGACCGCGTTTGCGGAGATTGCTCAGCGTTATGGATCACGTCGCTGAGGAGACAATAAAACCAACCGAACACAGCGATGCCATCCCGATCAGGAAGATGATAATTGAATTTAATATACGATCGGGGCACTTCGTCCCGGGCGATCGAGAAGGACATCGAATTCGTTCGGGTCGAGAGATTCCGCACAATCTTCGCCCATCGCTTGGAGTCTCGTATCCCCGTTTTCTTGACGTCGGTGCTGGTAAAATCGGAGTCGATGTTTCGCTCGGCGACATCCATCTCCATCGACTGGAAGACGACGTCCGGGTCGCCACCTCGAATCGTGATGCGCACGAAATATATATCGGTTTGTCCGAGCGCCGGCGCCGCCTCGATCGAAATCCCGCGCGCTTCGAACTCCGCGAGACAAAGGACTCGGGTATCGGCGAAGACCATCGCCTGCGTAGCCACCGGCAAGAGGCAAACGGCGATGGCCGCGACGAGCGCTTTCATCGTACCCGATCAGAGCGCGAGTATCCGAAATCGGCGAGCGGATTGTGGGCTTCGCTGACTATCGCTTACCGGGTTTCGACGCAGCGTTATGTGCCGCAGCCGCCAGCGCCGCGCGCACGATCCGCTCGGACGAGCAAGCGAGGTTCACGATCGTCGAGCCCTGGCGTCCCCAAGCCCCGGCCGCCGGCGCAAAAGCGGTCGGCGCGCTCTTTAATATAGAGGCCTGCAACTCGGGATTTAATTTCACCATCCCGTGCGCCTCGTCCGGATACCCGAGGGAGGCGAAGACCTTCCCGCCCAAACGAAAATCGGGATGCTCCATATGCGACGATTCCACCGAACCGGAAATCTCGAGGGCCATCGTGCGGAACTCTTCTGCTGTCATTGTATAATGATCGAGGAAGGAACGCGGCGGCATGCTCTCCAGGGCATACTCACTCAGGCGGCCGTCGGATCAGACCGGCCTCTTCCGGCGCTCAATGTAAACGTCTCCACAGCCACTATATACTAGCGCTCGGCGGCCGAGCGCAGTTTCAATTGCCGGCGCAGTTTGATTTCGCTCAATTTCGCCGAGCGGCGCTGCTCGGGCATGATTTCGGGGGAGAGACCCGCGTAGCTCTGCACTTCTTGCTGCGAGTGTTGATGTGACCAGCCCGGAGGGTCGATCTTGCACGCGGGATCCGCCGCGGCCGACGGAATCATCAGCTGGACCGCCGCGATCAGCGAAAACGAGAACAACGACCGAAGCCGTCGAACCCGCTGCTGAAATCGAGTGGACGTGGCCGGCATCGCGCGAACCTATCGGCATGTATTCCGACGCGCAAGGCAGGAGAATATACGATGTCCAGTGAAGGAACCGGCCCGTATATGATCCCTCGTCCGGGCCCGAGCTCCAAAGCTAAGAGTCAAGAGTTTAGTGTTAATCATTTAACGTTTCCGACGCGTATCACACCGGCTGGGCAGTATATAACAAGATCCCGCAATAAATCTACGCTACGAACTCCCTCCGACTCCGATTCCGATCTCCGTTGATCGGGGTGAAATCATCCGGGCTTGATGAGATCCGTGGTGAAAAACCGGCTCCGAAAACCCGGCGAGGCCGCGCTGCCACATCGGCGTTTTGAGCCCGCGCCGCAGCGGACGACCGCCCACAACTCGCCTGATGGCTTCTGCTCACGAAGGGCGACGCGCGTCATCCGAAAAAGCAGCCGAGCGGATCGCGGTGCACCTCTTCCAAGAGCTCGTCGAGCGTAGCGGCATCGGGCAGGGGAGCGTAGCTTTCCCATTTCAGATTGGGGCGCATCCAATATAGACGCCAGCGACTCCTCGCTGTGACCCAACTTGCCTTCGCGATCGGGCGCTCCAGCTTTTTTCCCGGCTCCCGGTACGAAGATCTCTCCTCGATTATAAATACGTCCGCGCCCGTAATATCAGCGCGGAAGTCGAGCTGGTCACGAGCCTCAAGCGGAGGCCGTCGTTTTTCCAAGAAGGTTCCGGTCGCCCGGAGAGACTCGGCCAACTGAGCAGGAGCCAAAGCCATCGGAGATTTGCCCATTCGTGTCGTCTTCTCCTGCCGGCGCTACTGCCCCGCGGGCGGCTGCCAGAGTTCCACTTTGTTGCCTTCCGGATCCATGACCCAGCCGAAGCTTCCGAAGTCCGACTGCTCCACTTTATCGACTATATTGCATCCTTCCTCACGCAACAGCTTCATCAGCGCCGTGAGATCCGCCACCCGGTAGTTGATCATATACGGGGCGTCGCTGGGCGCGAAATTTGAGCCGTCGCCCACCATCCATGCCGTCTTGCCCTTCACCGGTGTGCCCGACGCATCCACCCACGAGAACGCGGTGCCGCCCCATGCCTGCACGTCGATGCCGAGATGTGTCTTATACCACGCGCGCAGCTTCGCCGGATCCTTCGCCTTGATAAACACTCCGCCGATGCCCGTCACACGTTTGATCGCTGTCGTCGATGTATTATCCATAGAGCCTGAGGTGCCCGGGCCGGCCCTCGGCGCATCGCCCGTGGCCGCCGTTTTCGCCGGTGCCTTCGCGTCCGCGGCCGGCGTGCGATCCTGTGCGATCGTACGGCCAACGGGAACCGCCAGGAGAACCAGCGCACTCAGGATCGCGGATGATTTAACGGGCATGGTGCAATATAGAGATATATGAAGCTCCGGGCAAGGGCGGCCCGCGGCACTCGACGCTGTCGAACCGCGAGCTTATATCAAGCAATCCAACCTGAACCAGCCGGACGGATCAAGCGCGCTCGCGCCCGCCGCTATTTTGTCACCGTGACGTGGGCAAACGTTTCGGCGATCACCCGCCACTGGCGGTCCCGCTTGATCGCGATCCAGACGAACTTGTTTTCCCCATCGGCCGTGCTGTCCACGACGACGGCTGTGTCGCCATGCACTCGAATTTCGTCGTGCACGACTGAAAAGGGCGCGATCTGCGCCTGCGTGATCCAGGCGAGGAACGCGGTTCGGTCGAGGGTTTTGCCCGACGCAAAAGTAGCGAGAAACCCGTCGTCCAGGATCTTTTCCAGAGCCGCCGAGTCGTGGCGCACCTCGGCGTCGATCCAGGCGTCATCCAGAGCGACGAGTTCACTCTGGCCGCCCGCGCCGCCCACCTCCAGGTCGGAGAACCCACGCGAGGCCGCCGCGAGCATGGCCAGCGAGATCAAAAAGAACCTGAGTTTCATGGTTTGAAATATATACGGTCCGCGGGCGACCACTATTACTACCGGTTTATCGTTCCGAGATTACAAGTGGCTAATATAATAGGCGGGATTCTCGCCGTAAAATTGCGGCGGAGCGGACACGTACCCTGGGTGAGGGTTCGCGTTTATGACTTGATTCTTGCGTCTATATCTCTGAGCGCACTTCACCGGTCGCCCAGGGTGTTGGCGAGTGAAACGCGAGGACCCCGACCGGAGCGCCGACGTGCTCGGTCGTCGGCAGGTAAGGGCCATCGGCGACCGAGATCCTGTCGTGCGCTGCTCGGCGAGAATTTCGCACCCGTCGCGGGTTGAAGGGCGTCCGCGGAAGGACGAACCCCGCCGCCTTCATTGCCTCATTCAGCTCATCGATCTCACGCCCCATGGCCGCGTCCTCGGATACCGCCGGGCATTACGTCCGGGCGCTCGATCGCTATAGGATATCTGCTCATGAGCGCGTAATTGGTACAGGCTGAGATTGAAGCTGCGACGAGTACCCCGGCGGTGTGAACCTGAACTTTATATACTATATTACAAGCGTTACAAGGATGTCATGTATAGACCTTTAGCTTTCCTCGATCGCGGCCGGAGCGAACATAAGGCACCCCAGTCACGCCCAAGCTAGCGATTCGTCACCGGTCCTGCTTCGGCGGCGCATCTCGATCCGAAATAATATCTCCCTTTTTGGGAGAATATTCGGTCCTCGGAATCCCGCCGACTGACAGCTCCCGAAAAACCGGCCTCAACGCCACGCTCTTTCCCAGCTCGGCTTGGGACTGCGCGTGGATGTGCAGATGCGGCTCGGTCGACTGACCGGAATTTCCGCAGAGGCCGATCAGGTCGCCTGCGGCTACCCGAGATCCGCGTTTCGCCGCGACCGATCCATTCCGGAAATGGCACAATACCACGGAAAAACCTTCATCGGCCGTTATTATAGTGAAGTTTCCAAGCTTCATCTCCCGGTTCAGCTCTCCCGGTATATTATCGGGGATGCCATCGACTGACACCGCGACGAGCCCGGCAACGGGAGAGTAGATGGGTTGCGACCAACAGCCGTAGCTCTCGTTCCGTTGTGGGTCACCAACGATGGTCTGTCTCGTGCCCGGGACGATCTTGCGAATGTCGAGCGCTAGATCCTGCGGCGGTATACCGTAGTGTTGATTGTCGGTCCTGTTTTCGCCTCCTGACGAGACGAGCCACTCACCGCGAAACGGGAGTTGGGCGAGCGCCGCGTTTGCGAATGGCGCGGCCGGGCGTGGTTCCGATTTCGTGACGCCCCAACGCAGGAAGGACAAAATCGTCGGGCCGCCTCCGATCAAAACCCCGACAGCCAGACCCAATATGAACGAGAGCGGTTTATTCATGAAATATCGGTGTACGAAAGCTCGGGGCGAGCCGATGGCGTAATGAGGGGCAATTGCCGACGCCCGATCAGGTGATCTTTCATGTTTGCTGGGTTTTAGCGATCCCAGTCCGTACCGTACGCGATCCACGGATAACGCGAGTACATATCGCGCAGCCCGTACTCGACCGTCAGAATCCAGAATTCCGAGCCAGCGTAGCCCGTGGCCGACGTGGCTCCGCCGACGCCCAACCAGGAAGCGAGCAGCTGCACTTCCGCCAGAAGAGGGAAGGCGGTGATGCCACTCAGGATCAATCCGACGATGAACGCGCTGAGCGCGATCCGATATCTTCTCTTCGCGACGGTCGGTGTCATCTATGACCGCGGTAAGTTATATATCGCTGCCCAGTGAGGATGGTGGTCCATAAGCTGGATCGGAGCGTCTTCTTCGGGCATTGAAACCCGCGATATATATCTAAGCGCCCGCATTGGGCTGCGGGAGAATCGGGCTTAGAACGATATAGCCGCTCACTCGCGGTATGACTTCAACACCGTTTTGAATATATCCATCGGTGCTTTTTCGATCGAGGCGAAGCGGACGCAGCTCTTGCCGACGTTCCAGGCCTTGAGCTTGGCGCGATGAGGGTCGAGCAGAGCCGGCGCTAGATAGAACGAGAAATATTGCTTTTGCGAGTTCAACGCTGCGACGTGCTCGCCGTACTGGTATGTGGGCATTCCATATTTCATGGAAGCCTGCGCCTCGGGCAGAATCTCGCGAACCAGGGCGTCGAGCCTCGCAATCACGCTGCGCTCTGCCGCAGGCAGTGATTTCATATACTCGGAGATGGTCGTGACTTTCGATTGCATGGTTGAATTTCTCGGCCCCTCTCACGACTGCTTTTCAGACTTGCGAACTCTTTGTTCGAAATACGTCAGAAAACTCAAGCTACAGGCAGACTTCAGGCCCACGCGCGCCACCCAGCGGTCGTGTATCTGATTCAGCGTGCCCGAGGCGTCCTCGGCGCCCCGCGCCAGCAGAATTGCGATGTCTCGCTCGGGCTTGATATTGTTTCGCGCGAGAATCGCGTCCTGGCGGGCGCTCAGGCGGGTGACGCGTGGGTTCATATACCCGCCATGGCCGTCGTCGAGCGATGCATCGATGGTGAAGGTGAAATGATATAACGTGCGGTTAAAAAACTCGGTTGGCACCGCGGCCAGCACGCGGGTATAGAAGCGTTTGAGTTCCTCGTGGTTGTGCACCGGATATTGATCGAGCGGTCCGCAGTAGCCGATCCAATATACGTAACCGGACGCCGTAAAGGTTTTGGAGTCGGGCGACCAATCGCGTGACAGAATATTGCGCGCAGTGGAATCGACGAGCCACCACGAAGCGTCGGCATGTCCTTTGGGTCGAACCGCGACCACGACGTGCCCGGAGTCGTGGCCTTCGAGCGATGTGAGAGAAATCTGGGCGGAGTCGACGAGAAGAGTATCGAATCCGCGTGGCTCGATGCGGTTGATGAAGACGGCCGCGTAATCGCCGCAACCGCAGCTCAACCCGCTTTTCTCGACTTCCGCGGCCGTGCGGCGACGCAGGAAATCGTCGCCGATCCCGGTCACATTATCGCCATGGGCGGACAGTGTATACTGCTCGCCGGACTTCATCGGCTTGAGCGCCCGCAACTCCGGAAAGATCGCGTTGATCTCAGTCTCGATGGATTTCGTCTCGGCGTGGACCACCAGCGGCATCAGGGCGAACCACGCGAACAGCGTAATAGATTTCATGGCGATGCTTTTCCTTAGATGAAGCGGATGACGCTATATACTTCCGGTGGCGGGCATCGTGGTGAAGGACACCGGGCGGTCGGAGTGTAGCCGCCGCGCGGGTCTCGGCGAGCGGTTAATGGCCGACACGGCCAACTCACCCTGGCGAGCGGCCGTTGCGTGTCCTCGTAATCGCCTGAGTCCCGACCGATTAGTCCACCACGAACAACTTCGCTCCACCTACCGTATAGGAGCGGTGGGGTTCGGCGCCGTCGGCCACTTGGTAGCTCATGCCGGGACGCAGCACGAACGTTCTGCCGTCCTGCAGCTCGGTGACCAGCTCTCCGTCGAGGCACAGCAGGATGTGGCCCTTGGTGCACCAGTGATCCGCTTTATAGCCGGGCGAGTATTCGAGCATCCGCACGCGAACGTCGCCGAATTGGCGCACCTTCCAATCCGCCCAGCCGGTCTCGCCTTTCTTTCGTTCAGAGCTCACGCCCGACCAGTCCGTCGTGCCAAAGGGGATTTTGTCGATATACATGACCAAGTGCGCCGGTTGTTATATACAGACCACCTCCGCCCCCGCAGGCGTGGGAAGGGCGAGGAGTGCCTGGCAACGAAGAGCTAGGGACGGCACGGGCTTCCCGCAAGATTGCTTTCCCAACTTGCGCGCGACGCCCTCGCTCACGCATCCGTCTGTGGGCACGACCGCTTGGGATCGGACCGGATCGCGTGAAGCCTCGCGCGGGCTTCGCTCTTATATAGACGAGGCCAAATGCCGCTGCGACACCGCCTGTTCGAGCTGCGCCGCTTTATATTTGGCGCCCGCCGTCTAGCCGGCTTGTGCGGCCAGGCCGACGCGCCGGCAAAGGCGGCGGAGATCCTTCAGCGCTTCGCCTGAGTTTCGGGTTGAGCCGAGCCCATTGGCGACGTCCGGGCAGGCGTATCGTCGGCATCTTTCTTAAGCTCCGCAGGAACCCACTTGGGATTCACTTTGCCGCCGCCCCGCTCGGCGAACCCCTTCAGATATGCCGCAATGGGCGCCAGTCCCACGGTTGCCCGCAACGCGTCGACATGCTCGGCGTCTTCGAGAGGGAGAGGCTCCCACTCCCCCAGGTCATTACGATGGACTTGGCTACCGTAAATCCGCTTCAGACCCTCTCTCAGTCGCATTCGGTCCTCGAGAAGCGCGAGACTCGACCGTTTGGCTTCGCCCTTCGCGGCAGCTGCTTTAATTAACGGGAAATACTTCTTCTGATTGTCGAGCTCCGAGTGCTGTACTATGAGGAAGGCAGTCGTCGCCGCCTTGCTGCCGAACGTCGAAATTTCCGGCCAGCCAAACTGAGACACAATTTCGTCCAGACGTCTGAGATTTTGTGCATCAATCGCGCTTTGTCGGCTCCAGGCTTCACTGATCTCCGGTGAATCGTTCCTCTGTGTTTTTTCGAGTTCCGTAATTTTTAACCTGAGAGATTGGTCGGTTTCCATCATCGCCTCCAGCTCGAGCTTGGCCTTCGTTACAGACGAGTCGCTCTTCACTTCAGCGATTCCGGGAGTGCCTTTTTTTGGTTCCTGAGCAGCGGAAGACAGCGATAGCATCAGGAATGCAGAGACGAATACTTTGCGCATACATCGCAAACGTTTAAGTCGGCTCTTTATTAGGGCGAGCAATGAGAAAAGCGGAGTCGATATACATGCCGGTTGGTAAGCACCCGCTGCGGCGCGCGCCGATCGTAGGCGCTGATCTTGTTGGCATGATATTAGTTATGAACCGATGTCGGCCCCGTGTCCGCCGGCCCTGGCGCTGGACTTTGGGACGGGCAGCACGCCGCCTTGAAATACAATCGGGACCTGCATTCTTTTCCCTCGATTCTCCGGCTTCATATTCCATTTCTTCACCGTGTTGAGGCACGCGTGTTCGTAGGTCTTCTCCTTCGTGGGATCGTCTGATTTGACCACCTTCACGGACTGCGTCACAGCGGTCGTCGACTCTGGCGTTTCGTCCCGCTTAAGAGCTCGGTAGTTCGCACAGCTCCACGGATCCGCCGTGGACCACCGTTGGATGAGTCTTCAACAACGCATTGAGCTTTGCTTTAATCCGAAGCATCGAAGCGCATATATCCGACCATATCATAGGCCATGACTTTCTCGCCGACAATATCTCGGTTTCCCAAAATGCTGCCACCGCGAAACATTCCGCTGTTCCGAGCGCACTCTAAGAAGACTTTCCATTCTTCGTCGCCAGCCTTTGTCTTTTGATTCCCGTGAACCAGCACAATATATTGGTTCATTTATGTGGGAGCTTCATCTGCAGCATGCGCTCCCGCGTCTGGTAGCATATTTGACATCGGAGCGGATCGCGGTGCGGGCAGGTCCAGAAAAGGGTCACCATTATAACTCGGCTGTATAGCACGCTCGTAACGCGGCGTTATTAGCGTCGCTGAAGTGAAGCTTAATCGCCTTGTGAGTGCCCGCAAAGACATACGCCTCGCCGCATTCCAGGCATATAGCAAAGTCGCGGAAGCCGTTCTCAGTCACCACATGGACAGCGTAGCCCGGATGCGGCAAACACAGTGAGCTTAGTTCGACCAAGCTGTCGCTCCCGGCACTCGCGTAGGCCGCTATCAGCGGGTCAATCGTGTCTCGGAGAATTGCCACGACACCAGCCGCTTCTTTTGCCCCGAGAAGCTTCCATTTGGTAGACACCTCATAGCCGTGGAAATGGGAATCGTTGCCTCCCGAAGTTGGTTTATTCGATTGAGACAGCCGAGCGACGGCGACGCTAGCGACGGTCTCAATCTTAATGCCCCGCAATTCCTTTAGACGAGCTTTGTTATACGCAGTCTCGTCGCCAATAGCACTGGTGATGATGACGACGAACGCGAATGATATTATGAGAGCCCTCATCGTTTCGCGCGGCCATCAATGCAAGTGCCAGCGGCTCGGTACCATCACCTCCGAACACCTAGGCAGAGCGATGCAAAAGGCGAGATTGAAAAGAAACTGACGCTGACTCGGACCCGCTGAGGCTACCGGTCAAGCTCTCTTCTCATATTGTTCACATGCGACCCTGGAAAATCTGCGAGTGGGGCGTGGGCACCCTAAACTCGCGGAGCCAGCCAGCTGTAAGCATCCGGGTTTTCGTAAAGCAAAAGGCCGCCTTTGAGGCCGATCACGTTGGTGAACGCAGCCCACAAACCGCTCGTCGTTTCAGGGTCCCAGGTGGGCCTGACGCCGGGCTCATCAAACTCAACATGAATTCGGCTGTCCAGCGGGCGATTTCCTGAAGTGTCACATCAGAGAATAGCCCTGCGTGGACAGAGAAAGGATGAATAGCGCGGCAAGCGCGAGCGCCAACGCGCCGCCGTTGAACCGGGTCTTGGAGAACATGAGCGCGCTGGCCGCCAGCGACCCGCACGCCGAGAAATACTAACCGACGTTCGAATCTTACGCCGGATCTTGGCGTCTGCGTGGTGCATAACGGATTTATAGAAGAATTCTTCCGAAGGTACACGTGAGCCATGCCGCTTGTCCGCGTTGGCTCTGGCCCGTGGTTAGGCGGTTTTTTGCTGGGCTTTATACTTCTCCCGAATTTTCCGATTTTTAATAAGCCCTCGCTGACAGTACTCGCAGCCGCAAAACGGTGGTTTACCGTGGGCCTCGGGAAAATAACGCCATCCGACCATTTGGGTCGGAAGATAG
This sequence comes from uncultured Verrucomicrobiae bacterium, assembly GCA_963800005.1. Taxonomy (GTDB): domain Bacteria; phylum Verrucomicrobiota; class Verrucomicrobiia; order Opitutales; family Opitutaceae; genus CAWCZH01. The sequence continues at coordinate 888,623 of CAWCZH010000004.1, read as the reverse complement.
CTGCGAGTAATCTCTTTTGCTTCGATTCTGCGTAGAATCAAAACCTGAAGTCCAAGACCGGTTGCGTGCTCCCGAAAAATCTTCGCGGCGCGCGATGCACTGACGGCGACCGGCTGCTCGCTAAACCGTCCGACCAGGACTTCTTCGTCGTCCGGAATTTTGAACTGCAGTGCTCCGATCGTGCGAATGCCGCGGCTCTTCAGCTCTCGGAGCCACTGATGAGACACCTGAAAATCGGGCAATACTGGCGTCGCATAAACGCAGCGAATCCTGGCTCTCCCACGAGTCATGCTGATCCCAGATTTCTTGAGACGCCCTAAGAGCCGCTCATCAGTGAGGTGGATGAATCGAGCCATACTTGTTCGACGAATACTGTATACGATCCATGGACATTTAGCTGCTGCCGCATTTTGGCGGCGCATGTTTCCTTAAATGCTCCAAGGGTGCATCGCAGAATGCTTTCCGATCTCCGGCGGTTCGCCGCTCGCAACGCCAGTCGAGTCGGAAGACCAAAAGTTTTCCGACCACTGTGTACTTCGGAAGTATAATGACGTCGTCGTGCGGCTCATTGCCGACCTGTCCGCAGGCAACGGAAAGGAGCATGCACATCACAGCAATATACCGACGAACCGCGTTCACAGATTCGGGCGGACTATATAGGGAGCCATGGACCGAGGGTGTGGATTGTTCCCGCCCTGGCTTTTAGGCAGCCAACGAATGCCCGATCATGATCCGGTGGCCGTCGGGGGTTCGCAGGCCGAATTCCCGCATCTGCCAGGGTTTGTCGGATAGATTAGAAATCAGATCGGCCCCCTTGGACTTGAGGTGCTGGAAATAGGAGTCGGCGTCCTCGACTTGGAGATACGCGAAATAGCTATGACAGCCGAGTGCGCTCGCCGGCAGGTCGTCCGGGCATTCGCCCAGCATGATCATACAGCGATCTTTCTTCACGAAGATCCAACCCGACGGCTCCGCAGCAATCTCGAATCCGAGCATCTCAGTATAGAAGGCCGCCGATTTACGTACGTCGTGAACTGCGAGTACATAGTGATTGTTTCGGATTGGTGACATGGGTCTTGGCCAAACGGGCGTGCCGAGCCGCTGAGCGGGCGCCGTTCCTCACTGCTGTCGAAAGTGCTGCAGATCGAAAGGTTTCCGCCCGATCCCCGGGCCATTTTTGGGGCCGTTCGAATTCTTATACAGCAGGACGAGGACCGTGATGACGCTGAAAACGAGTCCAAGGAAGAACCATAGCCAGGCGTTCCTTCCGGTGTTCTGCGCCCATAGCGCGCAGAAGGCGCCAAAGATAACTGCACAGGCGGATGTCTCGGTCGTTTGCGTTGCTCTGCTCTCGTTCGCTGAGACTCGGGTCTCGAGGCTCGAAACTTGTCTCTCAAGGTTCGAAATTCTCGACGAGTCCTGCGCCGCCGCCACCGAGGCCAACGCGAATATCGTTAAGACGCCGAATATTTTATACATAGTGTGGGCCGACGCGTGATCGTGAGATGCTCCGGCGGTCCCACTATTCCTGAAATCGAGATATATTAATAACTATATGGCTGCAATCGGCCGGAGAATCCAGTTACTTCTCTCGAAGCTGGGCGTCGAGCTCGCGGACTCTGCGGCGACATGCCGCCTCTTGGTAGGCCATCACGGCGATAGTGAGCGTCCAGGTGGTCACTGTCCCCAACACCGTGCTGCTGCGATCCGTGACGAGTTGCGCGATGCACGCGACGCCGGCGGCGATCATGATGCCGAGCGCGATCTTTCTGCTTCCGCTCGCGCTGGCCAGCGAGCGCTGAAGCTGCAATATATGTTCTGGGGAGTTCATGGGTGCAGTAGCTTGCCGAACCATAGCTGTCCCGCGGCGTTGGGCGAGGGGATTGTGAAGCGCCGAACAAGAGAAAGCGGATGCGCGCGATCGAATTTTACCACGGATGGCATCAAGCCACGGCAGATTTCACCCGAACCTCGGAGTCTGGATCGGGCGAGCAGAGCCGGAGGTAGCTGATTGCTCTGATATGGCGTGATATATGGTACCATGAGTAGGCGGACCGTTTTTTTACCAAGGATGGCATCAGACATTGGAAGACTTCACTCGAGGCTCGGAACCGGAGAACGGGAGACGCAGCTGTGCGTTTCGAGGCGGTCAGCCGTATAGATCATAGAGGTCGCATCTCTGGGTGATAGCTGTCGGAAAGCCCAAACGCGTAACATTAAACCCTAAACTCCTGAGTTCGCAGCGGCCGGGGCGGAGAGTGAGCTAGGCGGACGCGGTGCTTGTCGGCTGCTGTGACTCCAGAGCCTGGAGCGCCGCGACTCGCGTGCCGTAGGTCAAATAGCCGCAGACACAGACCGCGGTCGTGATCAACGGTCGGCATCCCATCGTCCATTTGTCGGCCGCGATGCCGTAATATAGCCAAATCCCCAGGGCGAAGACGGCCCAGCAAACCGCTAAGATCGCAGAGGCCCGCTTCATGTAGGAAAACTCTTTCAGCTTGGCGCGGCGAAATGTGACGTCGCTGATGGCACGGGCGAAGAACTCGGAGTCTTTCATGGGTGGGGGTGTTAGGGAGTATATTATGTTGTGAGTTGGCGGCCCGTTTCTTTTACCACAGATTGCATCAAGCCTCGGAAGATTTCACTCGAGCCTCAGAATGGGAGAACGGAGAAGTAGACGGGGTATATGGCGCGGTATATTATTGTGAGTAGGCGTGGCGTTTTTTACTACTGATCTCATCAAACCCCTGAAGATTTCACTCGGCACTCGGAGAATGCAGAAGACGGGGCGCCGCGCCTCGAGGGTTTTGGGTTATATACTATATATACGGAACGGGATTTCGTTTTGTTGGAAACACTCTAAACTCTAAACTCTAAACGCCAACGCACGGAGACGGAGGTTTGTTGAAGGAGTCTCGTTCTCAGGGCTCCCTTGCTGCCGTTCTTGTTTGCCCGGACTGCGTCAGGTTTGCTGCGATCACCTCTCCGGCGGGGTTTCTCTCGAAGGCGATTCTCGCGTCCACCACCTTCATAAAAAAGTCGTCCTTCGCCGACGCATACAGCGGCAATCGGCTCTGGCCCGTTGCCTGCACATATAACGCCCCGCGGTCGACGGTCACTGTTAAACGGAACGTCGGGGTCAATGTATATACGCCTACATACTCCTGCAGCGTCTCGGCCGGCAGCGCCACCTCGGCGGGCGGCGGGGGCAGGGCCGTACGCGGCGCGGGTTGGTCGCGGCCGTTCTGGTGCAGCGTTAGCGTCGTGACTTTCCCGGATGCGTCTCGCGTGAACGAAATTTCCGCCGGAACGCCAACGATCGTGAACCGGTCGCTTGCGATTTCCCTCAGCGAGAGGCGGGGCTGCCGCGTTGCTTGCGCGAACAACGCGCCGTTCACCTCCGTTATATCAATCGCAAAAGTGGGGTTCAGCGGATACCGGCCTATATACTCGGCCGCGTTCGCCACCGCGCTTGAAACCGGCTTGGGAAGCGGCTTCCCGAGCAGCTGGATCGCGAGCCAGTCGATGTTGGCGTCGCTATTCGCGAGCAACACGATCCCGGTGTGGTTCGCAGGAGATATACCCACGAAGCTGTGATAGCCGCGCGTCGCCCCGTTGTGCCAGATCATCGGGCTCTCGGTTTCGCCGGTGGTAAACCACGCGAGGCCGATCTGGCCGCCAACATCGGGCGCTGGGCGCAGAGGCGTAATCGTTGCCGCGAACGCCTCGTGCAGCGGAGCCGACGCGCCGCCGAGCGCGGCTTGCAGAAAGCGGCTGAGGTCGCGCGCGTTCGATAGTAGCGCGCCGGCCGGAGCCAGCGCCTGCCAGGTCCAGGACGACGTTGGCTTGCCGCCGGCGTGTCCGGGCGCGAGTCCCGCGGTCGCGGGGCGGCCGGCCATCTCGAGCGTGGTGTGCGTGAGTCCGAGCGGGTCGAGCACGTGCTGCTGCAGCGCGGCTTCATATGAAGTGCCCCAGGCGGCGCCGAGCGCCTCGCCGAGGACGCCGGCTCCGAAGTTCGAGTAGGCGACAGCTCCGCCCGTCGGCGCGACGGCACCGTGCCGGCGCAAGGCGGTGACGAGCGCAGCGCGATCATATAGCGCGTACGGGTCCGCACTCGCATCGGGCGCCGGCCCGATATTAAACGGCAACCGCGGGAGGCCGGAGGTATGCGTCGCGAGGGACACCAATGTAATCTTCGCAAGCGCGGCCTGGTCGGGGTCGTCGGCGGGCAGAAGATATTTAGCCGCGGAGTCGAACCGTGCGACCTTGCCAGCGCGCTCGCTTTCGGCGAGCAGCAGCGAAGTGAAGACTTTCGTCACGGAGCCGATTTCGAATATAGTATCCGGAGTGATCGGCGCGGGGTTTTCGGCCGACATTTTCCCCGCCGTGAAAAACGCTACGCCGTCGGCGTCGACCCACGCCATCGCGAGACCGCCGGGTTTGTCCTGTATATAGGCGTCGAGCCGGGCCTGCGCGTCCCCCGGGGGTTTGGCGGAGCTGCTCGTGGGAGACGTCATCGAGAGGATCACCGCGACGACTGCGCATCGGGCTGCTATATAGCGCATTGTCGACATGGCTGGGCGGAACGATGCGCGTTTTCGGTGTGAGGCGCGAGCCCAGAGCGAAAGGTGGGATTTTACGCTGCGGTGGTGAGCGGACACCGAGTGCATGGCGCGCGGCCGGGGTTTGGTTGATCTGAGGTCCGACGTCTCGGGCGCAGATGAGTAATGTCCGCCCTCGCTCCAGGAAAAAAATCCCGGAAACTGCGGAGTCATCCTGGCAAGGCCGACTGACTCGCCGGCTGCACGCGCGAGGCTGCGAAAAACGTGTAAACAGTTGGCGCGAGCCGGAGCCGGTGGTCGGAATATTTATACCATTAATCGCCTATAGATAGTTCATTATAGCTTAAATCGGGTGGCGGCGCGCGATCGCGCGCTGAATTGGCGCGAGCGATTCCCGGAAATTGCTTGCACGACATTTGGTTTGTTACTCCAGATATATCAACAGTGTCCATTTATGAAACCCTCCGCGCGATCATCGCTGCGGGATCGAAAACTCGGAAGAGCGCGCGCCGGCTGACGGCCGCTCCTCTGCGATGTTCCCCTGCGCGAAACCCCGCCTGATGAGAATCGAACTCGTGGCGTCTATAGCAGGGCACGTCCAAGCTGCGCCTGCACAGTCCCGCAATATGATCGGTGTCGTTCGCGGCATCCATGTGCTCCCGGGCGAGGCGGGAGCCGGGTTCCGCGTGGCATGAAATCGTCGCGCGATGCCCGATTGGATTCCAACGACGAAATTAACCGGCTGGTTAAAACTCTGTTCGCGACCGAACGCCGTCTCGTCGAACTGACGCGCGGCGAGGCGCAGTCGGTCACCGACGAGGATGGCCAAGTTTTTTTGCTGCGAAGCGCGCAGGAGCAGATGCGGGAGGCGGAGGCGCTCAAGCAGTCCGCGATCCTGGACGCACTGCCGGCGGAGGTGGTGTTGCTCGATGCGCGCGGCGTCATCGTTTCCGTCAACCGCGCCTGGCGGGAGTTCGTCGGCGGATCGGGCGCCCAGTGCCAGAATTACTATATAGGGGAACGTTACCCCGATTCCTGCGTCCACGCGAGGTGCGTCAACGCGGCGGAGGCGGCGCTGGCGAGCGAAGGTGTTCGCGAGGTCATCGCGGGCCGAAGTGAGAGTTTCACGATCGAGTATTCGTGCCATTCCCGCTCGGGCGCGCGGTGGTATCTACTGCTCGCCACGCCGCTGGCCGGCGTCGCTCCGCGCGGCGCCGTGGTCATGCACGTTAATATAACGGAGCGACGGGAAGCGGAGGCCGCGCTCCGGCGGCTCGCGGGAATTGTCGAGACATCGGACGACGCCATTTTCGCGAATGATATAGCGGGACTGGTCACGAGTTGGAATCGGGGAGCAGAGCGGACGCTGGGATATCGGGCGGACGAAATCATCGGGTCTTCCTATTTCGACCTCGTGCCGCCGGAATTGCAGGCGGCGGAAAAGCATATTTTCGAAAACGTGCTGGCGGGCCAGAGTGTGGATCGTTACGAGACGCGCTGGCGGACGAAGGACGCGCGCACGATCGAGGTGTCGTTGACGATATCGGCGGTGCGCGATTCGAATGGCCGGATCGTCAACGTCGCCCGTGTCGCGCGGGACGTCACCGAGCGCAATCGCAGCGAGCAGGCGGTGCGCGAGAGTGACGAGCGGTTCCAGCAGCTGGCGGCGGTGGCGTCGGATGTTTTCTGGATTCGCTCGGCGGATATGAACCGGCTCGAGTATGTGAGTCCGGCGTTCGAGAAAATCTGGGGACGTCCGATGGAGACTCTATATCGAAACCCACACTCGTGGCGCGAGGCGATCTATCCAGCCGACCGCCCGGCCGTGCAGGCGGCGTTTGCCGGGCTGCGGACGGACACGCCGCGCATTAGTATACAATATCGCATTGTGCGGGCGAATGGGGAAATCCGCTGGGTGCTGGTGCGCGGCTTCCAGGTGAAAAACCCGGCGGGCGAGGTGATTCGCCTGGGGGGGACGGTGACGGACATCAGCGAGCAATATAGAATGGACGAGGCGATCCGCGAGAGCGAGGAGCGCTTCGCGATCGCGTTCCAGCACGCCCCGATCGGGGTGACGCTGGCGACGCCGGAAGGCCGGTGGGTGCAGGTCAACCGCGCTTTCTGCGCCATGGTGGGCTATTCGGAGGAGGAGCTGTTGGGGCGTTCATTCAGCGGCCTGACCGCGCCGGCTGATCGCGAGGCCTCGCACCGGTATCTGGCCGAGATCGTCGCTGGCCGGATTAATAATTATGAAATAGAGAAACAGTATATACACCGCCGCGGGCATTTCGTCACCGTGCTGCTCAGTGTCGCGGTGGTGCGCTCCCGGACGGGTGTTCCGCGGTACCTCGTCTCGCAAATCCAGGACATCACGGCGCGGCGGGAGGCGGAGGCGGAGTTTCGGGCGTTGTCGGAGCGGACGGAGCAGCGCGAGCGGATGCTGAGCACCGCGCTGTCGTCGATCAGCGATTTCTCGCAGATTTTCGATCGCGAGGGCCGGCTGGTGTTTGCGAACCGGTCGTTGCTGAGTGCGTTCGACTGCACGCTCGAGGAGTTGATGGGCACGAGCTTTTCCGACCGTGGTTACCAGCCGGAAATCGCGGCGCGGCTGCTGGGCGGGGTCCAGCGCGTCTTCGCCACGGGCGAACGCGTGATAGGCGAGACGCCGTGGGTCCAGGTGGGAAATGTCGCGGGCTACTTCGAGTATATATATTCCCCGATCCTCGCTGCGGATCGCACGGTCGAGTTCGTGGTGGGTGCCACGCGTAACGTCACGGAGCGGAAGCGGCATGAGGCGGCGTTGCGGGCGAGCGAGGCGACGATGGCGGCGGCGCAGCAGATTGCGCATTTCGCGAGTTGGGAGATCGAGCTCGCGGACCCGGCGGATGTGGATTCGAATATACTGCGTTGGTCGGACGAGATGTTTCGCATTGTGGGGCTGGAGCCCAACTCCGTGCCGGTGACCAACGAGTTGTTTTTCAATTGTGTGCCCGTCGAGGAGCACGCGGCCATTCGCGTGGCGATCGCCGTCGCCATCCGGGACGGGAAGCTATATACAATCGTGCATCGCGTGGTCCGGCCGGACGGCAGTGTGCGGATCGTCAGCGAGCGGGCGCAGGTGTTTTATGATGACGTGACGGGGCGGCCGCTGCGGGTGGTGGGGACGGCGCATGATATAACGGAGCGCCGGAAGACGGAGGAGGATTTGGCGCGGAGCGAGCGGGAGCAGCGCGCGTTGGCCACGCAACTGCAGGAGGAGCACGAGCGTTTGGTGGAGGCGCAGGAAGTCGCGAAGCTCGGCAACTGGGAGGTCGACGCGCGCTCGCTGGCGCTCGTCTGGTCGGATGGGATGTATAGTGTCTTCGAGGTGGAGCGGGCGGCGTTTCCGTTGACGTATGCGGCGTTTCTCGAGCTGGTGCACGTGGAAGATCGTCCCATGGTGAACGAGAGGTTTTTCGATTCGCACGGGAATCCGTCTGCGCATGGCTGCGAGCACCGGATTGTGACTCCGAGCGGGAAGGTGAAATATGTCGAGGTGCGGTGGCGGGCGCTGTTCGGCGAGTCCGGCACGACCGTTCGGGTGCGTGGCACCTGCCAGGATATTACGGAGCGGAAGATCGCGACCGACGCGCTGCGGCTGAGCGAGAAGCGCTTCAAGGCGTTGTTCGAGCAGGCGGCGGTGGGCGTGACGCAGTGCGATGCGACGACGGGCCGTTTCATACACGCGAACCAGCGTTTCTGTGAAATGCTGGGGCGCACGGCGGAGGAGTTGCGAGCGCTGGCGATTACCGCGGTCACGCATCCGGAGGATATAGCGGAGGACCGCGAGCGAATGCGGCAACTGGAGTCCGGCGAGACCCGGGAGTTCAGCGGCGAGAAACGCTATATTAAAAAGGACGGCTCCGAACTGTGGGTGGAGGTGACGGTTTCGGCGATGTGGTCGCCCGGCGAGGCCCCCGACTATACACTCGCGATTTCGCAGGATATCACCGCGCGCAAACGGCTGGAGGACCAGTTTCGGCAGGCCCAGAAAATGGAGGCGATCGGCACGCTGGCCGGCGGCATCGCGCATGATTTCAACAATATACTCGCGGCGATCAACGGCTACGCGGAGTTGTCCCGGATGTTGTCGAGAAACAACCCCGAGGTGCGGTCGCATCTCGACGCGGTGCTCCAGGCATCGGGGCGGGCGGCGGATCTGGTGCGGCAGATCCTGACCTTCAGCCGTCAACAAAAGCTGGAGAGACGTCCGATGAAGTTGCTCTCAGTGGTGGCGGAGAGCCTGATGCTTTTGCGTTCGACGATTCCGTCGACTATAGAGTTTTCCACTTCGTTGACGCCGGACGCGCCGACGGTGCTGGCGGATGCGACGCAGGTTCACCAGCTGTTGATGAATCTGGGGACGAATGCGTGGCATGCGATGAAGGATCACCCGGGGCGTCTGACGGTTTCGCTCGAGCGATGGGTGGTGGACGAGGTGCATGCGTCGGCGCAGTCGCGTTTACATCCAGGAGTATATGCGCGGCTATCGGTGAGTGACACGGGCATGGGGATGGATGAGGCGACGCGGCGACGGATTTTCGAGCCGTTTTTCACGACGAAGGGGCCGGGCGAGGGCACCGGGCTTGGCCTCGCGGTGGTTCACGGGATCATGGACAGCCATGACGGTGCGGTGACAGTATATAGTCAGCCGGGCGAGGGAACGGTTTTCCGACTCTATTTCCCGGCGCACGAGACGGAAGCCGTGCCGCTCGCGGCGGAGAGTGGACCGCCGCCGACGGGCAGCGGCGAAAAAATCCTGTTTGTGGATGACGAAGAGTTGTTGGTGCGTCTGGGGCGCAAGACGCTGTCGGCGCTGGGTTACGAGGTGGAAAGCACGACGCTGGCGGCGGAGGCGCTGGCAATGGTGGAGGCCGCCCCGGATCGTTATGCGGTGGTGATCACGGACCATACCATGCCGCGCATGACGGGTATGACGCTGGCGCGGTTGCTGCGGGAAATCCGGCCGGGGCTGCCGATTATATTGACGACGGGATATAGCCAATCGCTGACGACGGAGTCGGTGCACGAAGCCGGACTGAACCAGCTTTTGCTGAAGCCCTTCACGATGCATACGCTCGGTGGTGCGGTGCAGGCGGCCCTTTCTCCCGGGCGCCAGCGACGACGCGTATATGGTTCGGACAATCCGTTTTGATGGCGGGTCGCGGCGGTTGAGCCGGATCGTCGAGGGAAACGCCGGGCGCGGCGTTCCGGCGAGTTGCCCGGCGGCGCAGGGCGTGCTATATATACTTCCGGTTCTCGGCGGGGCGTGAACCGGCGCGGCGGGACGAGGTCGGCCAGTGGTGGGTTTCGCGGTTGGCGCGAGGCCAAGGGCGCGAAGCCTGCGGCAAGGAATATAATGCTCTATAATATTTTAATATAATGAAACGGATTCTGTTGGTGGACGATGACAAGCTGCTACTCGAGGGCTACGCGTTGTTTTGTGGACTGGAATATACAGTGGACACGGCGCTGAGCGGGGCCGAGGCGCTGGCCAAACTTCAGGCGGGCGGACCGTATGCGGTGATCGTCACGGATTCGGTGATGCCGGTGATGAGTGGGACGGAGCTTCTGGCGAGCGTGCAGCGGCAGTGGCCGGATGTCGTGCGCATCATGCTCACGGGCAATCGCGAGCAGGGGACGGCGGTTCGCGCGTTGAACGAGGGGCACGTTTTTCGCTTTATGAACAAGCCGTGCCAGCTGACGGAGCTGCTGCAGATGGTGAATGACGGGGTGCGTCAGCACGAGTTGATCATGGCGGAGCGCGAGGTGTTGGAACAAACGCTGACGGGGAGCATCGAGATCCTGACGGAAATCCTGTCGGTGGCGGGCACCTCGCAGATGTTGCGCTCGCAAAAATTGCGGGCGCGGGTGAGTGCGGTGGCGAAGGCGTTGAAGTGGGACAATGCGTGGGAGATCGAGATCGCAGCGTCGTTGCGCGAGATCGGGGCGATGACGATTCCGACGGAGGTGGTCCGCAAGGGCCGGCGCGGCGATGCGCTGACCGTGGCGGAGCAGCAGATGTTGTTGCGGGTGCCGGAAATTGGGAGCGCGCTCCTCGCGCGCGTGCCGCGGCTGCAGGGCGTGGCGCGAATCGTCCTATATCAAGCCAAGCATTTCGACGGTTCCGGTTCTCCGAAAGACGCAGTGGCGGGAGAGGCAATTCCGCGCGGCGCCAGGCTTTTGAAAATCCTCTATGATTGGATCGTGCTCGAGATGAAGGGCACGTCGACGGAGTCGATTCGAAAGGAGCTGGGCGATCGAACCGGGTGGTATGATCCGGCGCTGCTCACAGCAGTCGCGGCGAATGACTCGGCGTCGCAGCCGGCGCGGCCGACAGCATCGGTAATGCTCAAGGAGCTGCGCGCGGGCGACCGGCTGGCGGGAAATATATTAAACCAGCAAGGTGTCGTGCTGATGTCGGCGGGCTATGTCGTGACGGAAGCGCTGCTGGAGCGGCTGCACAATTTTGCGGCGTCGTCGGGCGTGGCCGAGCCGCTGCTGGTCGATGCCGAACGATCGCGGCTGGTGCGGTAGGCGGCGCGGGGGCGAGGGAGCGGGGGCGAGGGAGCGGGGCGGAGATAAACGGAAGGAGGCGCTGCGCTGTGAGGAGGTCGAGGAGGTATTATATATAGCGCTCGGCGGGAGTGCGGTCTGTCGGAAACGTTTAACTCTTAACTTTAACGCTTAACGCTTAAGTATATAGTCAGCGCCCTGCGGCGCGCGGGGCGGCTCACTTCGCGAGTGTTTTAATTGCCGATTGCATCAGGCATCGGAAGGTTTTACTCGGAGTCGGAAGGCGGAACGGAACGGAGACGGAACGGAGATAAACGGAAGGGAGGCGCTGCGCTGTGAGGAGGTCGAGGAGGTATTATATATAGCGCTCGGCGGGAGTGCGGTCTGTCGGAAACGTTTAACGCTTAACTTTTAACGCTTAACGCTTAAGTATATAGTCAGCGCCCTGCGGCGCGCGGGGCGGCTCACTTCGCGAGTGTTTTCATTGCCGATTGCATCAGGCATAAGGTTTACTCGGAGTCGGAAGGCGGAACGGAACGGAGACGGAACGGAAATAAACGGAAGGGAGGCGCTGCGCTGTGAGGAGGTCGAGGAGGTATTATATATAGCGCTCGGCCGAGTGCGATCTGTCGGAAACGTTTAACTCTTAACTTTTAACGCTTAACGCTTAAGTATATAGTCAGCGCCCTGCGGCGCGCGGGGCGGCTCGCTTCGCGAGTGTTTTTATTGCCGATTGCATCAGGCATAAGGTTTACTCGGAGTCGGAAGGCGGAACGGAACGGAGACGGAAAGCGGAACGGAGGCGCTGCGCTGTGAGGAGGTCGAGGAGGTATTATATATAGCGCTCGGCGGGAGTGCGGTCTGTCGGAAACGTTTAACTCTTAACTTTTAACGCTTAACGCTTAAGTATATAGTCAGCGCCCTGCGGCGCGCGGGGGCGGCTCGCTTCGCGAGTGTTTTTACCACGGACCGCATCGGGCACAAGGTTTCACTCGATGCTCATATGATTATGCTAAGTATATAGTACAATATATTATCTGCGCGAATCACGGATTTTATCCAGAATGGCATCAAGCCGCTGAAGATTTCTCCGGGGAGGCGGATGCTTGGCCATCGGACTGGCCGACGGCGGCGGGTTTGGAAATGGCGGCCCACAGGCGCATTGCCTTTCCTATATATAACTCGGCAGTTACTCCTGCTTTCGATCGACGAGCTTGGCTGGCCCGACTCACTCGGGCCGGCCGCGCCTCGCCATTCGCGGCGCCCGGCGGACGGCCTCGCTCCGCATCACTTGTTATCTCCGGCCCGCCTTACGTCCGGCGTGCTTCTCTCCCCTCTGCCTCAGTCAAACCCCGTATCCCTTGATATATGATTCTTCCGATCAGCAAGTCCCTTCGTGTTGTCCTCGTTGCGGCGGGCGGGCTCAGCCTCCTGCGCGCATGGGTTTCGGCGGCGGAGTCTAGCGTCCCGGTGCACTGGCTCGGTGACACCCCGGCGGCAACCTCGGCCGGCGTGAGCTTCGGCGTGCCCTGGCCCCGCGGCGCAACGCCCAAGGCCGCCACGCTCACTCTCACAACGGCCGACGGCAAAGCGTTGCCCGTGCAAACGTGGCCGCTCGCCTATTGGCCGGATGGCACGTTGAAATGGAGCGGCGTCGCCACCGTCGCCGGCCCGGACGTGAAGGGCGAGTTGCACCTCGCGGTGGGAACGGCGGGCGCGCCGACCGGGCCCGTGGTCGCGGTGCGGCATAGCGATACGACTTATGAGATTGATACAGGGAAGGTGCGCGTGCGCATTCCCAAGTGGGGCTCGCAGCTGATCGACTCGATCGAGATGAACGGCCACGAAATCGCGCGCAACGGCCGGCTCATTTGTATATTGCAGGATACCCCAGACGGGAACGCGGACGAGTCGCCGTCACGCGAGCGCTACGGCACGAAGGTGAATACCGTGACCATCGAGCAATCCGGCCCCGTCCGCGCAGTCGTGAAAATCGAGGGGCAGCATCACGGGCTGAAGAGCAGTCGCGATTGGCTGCCGTTTGTGGTGCGACTCTATTTCTATGCGGGGCAGGAGTCCGTGCGGATGGTGCACTCGATCGTATATGATGGCGACGAGAGCAAAGACTATATACATGGCCTCGGCGTCGTCTTCGATGTGCCGATGCGCGAGCAGGTGCAGAATCGTCACGTGCGTTTCTCGGGCGAGGATGGCGGGCTGTGGGCGGAGCCGATCCAGCCGATGATCGGACGCGGCGGCCGGTTCGTCGAAGATCCGGTGCAAGGCAGCGACGAATATCCACTGCAGATCGAGGGCAAACGCGTTTCGAATCGCGAGCAGGTGAATGCGCACGGACAGAGTTTACTCGCGGACTGGGCGGTGTGGGACGATTTCAAACTCTCGCAGCCGAACGCGGATGGTTTCACGATTCAGAAGCGGACGAATCCGCAGAGCGTATGGCTGCCGGCCGGCGCGGGGAAACGTGCGTCGGGTTTAGTGTTTGCGGGCGACGTGAGTGGCGGGTTGGGCGTGAGCCTGAAGAATTTCTGGCAATCCTATCCGTCGGGCCTCGAGGTGCGGCATGCGAGTGGCGGGGCGGCGGAGTTGACAGTGTGGTTGTGGTCGCCGGATGCGCCGACGATGGACATGCGGCATTATGATACCCGGGCGCACGGGCTCGAGGCGGTATATGAAGACGTGCAGCCGGGGTTCAGCACGGCGCATGGTGTGGCGCGGACGAGCGAGTTGACACTTTATCCTTCGGCGAGTGTGCCCGCGAAGGCGGCGACGGTGGCGATGGCAGCCGAAGGCGCGGCGCCGCCAGTGCTGGTATGTACGCCGGTATATTTGCACCAGGCGGAGGCGTTTGGCGGGTTGTGGGGACTCGAGGACCGGTCGACGCCCGTCAAGGCGGCCATCGAGGAGAAGCTGGCGAATACACTTAATTTTTATATCAAGCAGCCGGACGAGCACAACTGGTATGGCTTCTGGGATTTCGGTGACGTGATGCACTCGTACGATGACGAGCGTCACAAGTGGCGCTATGATCTCGGCGGGATGGCGTGGGACAACTCGGAGCTCGGGACGGACATGTGGCTCTGGTATAGTTTCCTGCGGACCGGACGCGCGGATGTATATAGGATGGCGGAGGCGATGACGCGGCAGACGGGCGAGGTGAGCTGTTATCATATTGGGCCGTTTGCGGGCCTCGGGTCGCGTCACAATGTGCGTCACTGGGGCTGCGGCGCGAAGGAAGCGCGGATTAGCCAGGCGGCGTATCGGCGGTTCTATTATTATCTGTCCACGGACGAGCGGGTGGGTGACGTCATGCGGGAGATGTTGAATGCCGACTATAAAACGGTGGATTTTGATCCGATGCGCCTGGCGCAGCCGATCACGGAGGCGGAGAAGAAGATTGCGCCGACGCGCGTGCGGCTGGGGCCGGACTGGTTTGCGTTCCTCGGAAACTGGATGACGGAGTGGGAGCGGACGGGCGACACGAAGTGGCGCGACAAGATTCTTGTGGGCGTGGAGAGCCTGAACGCGATGCCGCTGGGTCTGCGCAGCGGGAAGAGCCTGGTATTTGGATATGATCCCGCGACGGGCCGGCTCTCGCAGCTGAGCGATGCGGCGGGAGTATATAACCTCGCGACGATCATGGGTGGCGCGGAGGTGGTGTTCGAGTTGAACCAGATGCTTGATGATGCCCACTGGAAGAAACTGTGGCTGCAATATTGTCGGCTATATAGTGCGCCGAAGGAAGTGATCACGCGCGACATGACGACCGGGACCGAAGGCGGCGACGCGCGGTTCGTGCGCGACGGGCGGTTGGCGTCGTATGTATATCACGAGACGAAGAACGAGGCGTTCCTGAAGGAAGGCATCAACGTGTTGCTGACGCGGGGCAAGAGCCCGCAGGGTGCGCGCGCGGTGCGTCATGTGTCGGGAGCGGAGACGCTGACGCCGGTGGATGAAGGGTTGGGTGGCACGAATGGCGCGGCGCAGAACGGGCTCGAGACGATTGCGATGCTCGGGATGATCGGCGACCGGCTGCCGGCGGAGTTTCCGGCGACCATGCCGACGCCGCGCTCATCGGCGGTCGGCGGGCCGGCACGCGGCGGCGCGCGCGGTTCGGCACCCGCACCGGCGCCGGCGATGAAGCCCGCGGCGGCTCAGGCGCCGGAGACACAATGACGCGGAGTCGATCTTCGGAACGTCTAACGCTTAAAACTCTTAACGCTTAAGTATATAGTCATCTCCCTGGGGTGACTCGCTTCGCGAGTATATAGCATACGATGGCGCCGATGTTTCAGGTGCGATCGATCGTGGCGCGCGGGCGGACCGTTTTTTTACCACGGATGCATCGAACCGCTGAAGATTGCACCTGAGGAGCGCAGGCGCGGGGGTGGGTCCTTTTATATTGATGGCGCGAGTTTTATCTTTTTTTTACCACAAGGCATCGAGCCGCACGGGGTATCGATTTTGCATATATCGTGAATGCGGCTGCGCGAGCTCGTCGGCCTGGGCTCGGTGGGGCTCTATTATATAGCGATTGTATATCGGAACAGAGTGTTTATGCGCTATCTACTGCGACGGAGTCGATCACGGGAAACCCGTTGCGCACGCGGTGGACCGGTTGGTGCGGACTCCCTTTCTGTGCGTTCAGCTTTACGAGTTGAGCGTTAAATGTTCACCTTCTTGGCGCGTGCAGGTGCGAAATCGGGCGCAAACTTCAGCGGCAGATCATGGCCCCGGTTGGGCCGAGGCGGGCGCTGTTAGTAGTTGCCGTATACGCATTAATCCCGATTGGCGGTCCGGCCGAATTCTTTAGATTTTCCGGCGAATGTCTCACCCAGTATCCGATGCGGGGACGGTTCTGATCATACCGGATGTGCACCAGGATATAGCCTGGGTACGGCGGGTGTTCGCGGCTGAAGCCCAATGGGATCGGGTCATCTTTCTTGGAGACTATTTCGACTCCCGCCAACCCGGGCGGGCGTCCATCGGCGACACCTGCCAATTTCTCCTCGGGGTGCGTCGGCAGTTCGGGGATCGCGTGACGTTTCTGCTCGGCAACCACGACGTGCAATATCTCGAGGCGAAACGCTTCTGCGATCACCGCCGCATGCCGCATTCGCTGAAATATCAATGCGGCTCCGC
This sequence comes from uncultured Verrucomicrobiae bacterium, assembly GCA_963800005.1. Lineage (GTDB taxonomy): Bacteria > Verrucomicrobiota > Verrucomicrobiia > Opitutales > Opitutaceae > CAWCZH01. The sequence continues at coordinate 872,346 of CAWCZH010000004.1, read as the reverse complement.
GTACTCACACGCTGCGGCGAAGAAGGTCGCCAAGGGCCTGCCCGTGGAATTCTGGATGCGCACGCGGCTTTTCGTGGCCGTCCAGGGACATCTTATATCCCACGCAGGCGTCGCGGCGCTCCACTGGCCGCGCGGCGCCACCGTCGCGGCGTCGCTGCGAACTCTCGAAGACCGCTGTGCGGCGGCGCTGCGTGGCCTGCGGGGTCCCTCGAACGGGCTGCTATTGCCGGGACGTTGCCGCGGCGGCGAAGAAGATATTGGTGGGATCACGTGGCTCGATTGGTCCATCGAGTTCGACGACGCGGCCACGCCACTGCCGCAGATTGTGGGACACACGCTGAGCCTCGATGGGCCGCGCATGAAACAGCGGTCCGCGTGCCTTGACGGTGGCCAGACTTCCTATGGCGTGCTCTCGCGCGGCACCCTGCGGTTCGGGCGGGCGTAGCCCATCGCGGTCTCCGGCGCGAGAAACCGCTCCGAAGTGCTGGCTGCCCTCGGGATATATACAGAGACCGCCCAGTATATAGCGGCGGGAGAATCGCCTTGGTCCAGCCGACGATGGAAAACTGGCCAGATCCTGCTCCGCAAAAGTATATAGCTATAGCGCGTTTCGTGCGGCCGATTGCGCCGCCGGCCGGTGGATCGACGGATCAGTGACACGATGGCCGCCGGCCCGGCACGTCCCCGAGCGGGTCGAGGAAGAAGAATATAGCGCTATATAGAACCGCCACAGCCGCGGAGCCGATTACGGGACCGTCAGCACGATCTTGCCGATGGGGTGCTCGGACTCGAGCGCCTCGTGTGCGCGCCGCGTTTCGGCGAGCGGGAACGTTTGGAAAATCCGGATGTGGACCTTGCCAGCGTCGATCAGGCGCGCGAACTCGGTGAGCTCCTCGGCTTTTGGCTCCGCCATAAACCCCTTTGCCTTCACCTGGTGTGCGGCAGCGTCGTCGGCCGGAGGTGCGCCGAGGGTCGACACGAGCGTGCCGCCTTTGCGCAGCACGCGCCAGGATTTCGCCTGCGTGTCGCCGCCGACGAGATCGATGACGAGGTCGACGTTCGAGACGCGTTGCTCGAAATGTTCTCTTTGATATTCGATCACCTCGTCGGCCCCGAGGCTTTTCACGAAAGCGGTGTTCGCATTCGACGCGGTGGCGATGACGATCGCGTTGTGGACCTTGGCGAACTGGACGGCGAAATGCCCGACGCCGCCGCTGGCGCCGTGGATCAGGACGCGTTGTCCCGGCTGGAATTCCCCCTGGTCGAAGAGCGCCTGCCAGGCGGTGGTCGCGGCGAGAGGCACCGCGGCGGCGTGTATGTGGCCCACGGTGGTGGGCTTTTTTGCGACCTCGTTGGGAGCGGCGACGGCGAACTCAGCGTAGCCGCCGCTCTTCGAGCCGAGAAAAGCATATACCTCGTCACCGACCTTCACGTGGGTTACGCCGGTGCCGACCGCGGCGACGACTCCGGAGACGTCGCGGCCGAGGATGAGCGGGAGTTTTATATTGGCCTTTTTATATCCACCGTTGCGGATTTTATAATCGACGGGATTGACGCTGGCGGCGGCGACTCGGATCAGGGTTTCGCCGGGACCAGGGGCGGGCGTGGGGACGTCTGTATACTCGAGAGCGTTGGCGTCGCCGAAATTCCGCAGCAGGATGGCTTTCATAAAGGGGATGGGGTACCTCGACCGATGGGGGCGTCGGCGGTTCCGGGCGCAAGAGATTGGCGGCGCGAGAGCTCGAATCAGCCGCAAGCCGTTGCTCGCAATATAATGTCGCGCGCAGCGCGATTAATTTGCGACGCCGAGGCCGACGCCTACGCCCACCACGAGCGAGGCCACGAGACGGGAGAGCGCCTGCTCGTAGGGGATCACGTTGAAGTCAATATGCTGCAGCTTCGCGAGGCGGTACGGAATTTTGCAGGGCTCGCGGAGCACGGCGACGATCGGTTTTTTCTGATCGAGATAATAATTCCATTCGTCGTCCACGTTGTCGGAGGCGACGCTGGCGGGTGTGAGAACGACGAGCATGGACTGGCAGGTGTCGAGGGCTTCTCCGACCTGGCGGGCCCAGCTGCGGCCGGGTTCGATGCGATACATATCGAGCCAGACGTCGACGTGTTGTTTCAGGAGATCGTTGGCGAGGCGCGCGACGAATTCCTTGTCGGTGCGGGTATAGCTGACGAACACGCGGCCTGGGGGGACGTCGCGTTTTTTGAGCAGCGCGATCTCCATCATTCGTTTCTCCTCTTGTTGAAGGAGTCGGCGGACGGCGAGGCGGGAGAGTTCGACGGCGATTTCGGGGTGGGTGCGTAGAAGATTATTAAAAATCTCGCGGTCGATTTCGAGGAGGCGGGAGGGCTCGGCGGTGATGATGGTGGCGGTGCGGGGGACGTCGAGGAGCAGGGCGAGGTCGCCGAAGTGGGCGCCGGGCGCGAGCTGGTTTATAATCATCCGCTGGCCCTCGAGAATCTTATATACTTCGACGCGCCCGGCGAGGATAAGATAAAAATTGTCCTCGATTTCGCCTTCGTGGCAGAGGGTGATTTCCGCCGGATAGTTGGAGAGGCGGGCCTGCTGGAGAAGGCTGACGCGCGCCGCCGCGGTGAGCCCGGGGAAAAGCTGCGCGAGCATTTGGTCGGGTGCGTCGGCCATCAGGAATTCGCTGCGTTGTGTCTCACCCGGTAAAAAGCTCAAGCCCCGTCTGGCCGACGTCTCCGGCAGCGCGCCCATCGGGAGGCCGGTCGATCGCGGCGAACACCGGGGCGGGCGGCCCTGGAGAGCCGAAGGATCCGGCGTCGCGGGGTGAGAGCTGCGGCCGGCGGGGCGGTGGGGGTTCGACGGTGCGGGATGGGTTCTCGATAGTATATAGAAGCGCGCCCCGCTTTCATCATGAACATAAAATGCTTGCCGCAAGATTAAGCGGAGCCTCTAGTGCGCGGCTAGTTCCTCCGACGCCATGGTCCGCGCGGTGCGGATCGTCCGGAATGGGAGCGACCACCATTTCGCAGCTCATGCTCCGTTGTCCCGACGTCACCCGGCGGCCCGATATATATATTGGCCGGCCGAAGGAGCCGGCGACGCAAATATGAAAAAGCCCGCTGGTCACTGGTCCAAGTCGTATCGACATATAGAATTGACGTTGCCGCGGAATGCGTCGCCGGGGACGCGTCCGCTGCCGCCGAAGCCGGCGGAGATGACGTGGCGCGATTACCTCGTGCTGCTGCTTCATATAGCGGCGGAGCTCGAGCATGCTTTGATGGTGGAGTATCTTTATGCGGGGTATTCGCTCGGTGGGGAGCGGGTGCCGGCGAAGCATGAGAACACGGTGCGGCGGTGGCGGGATATCATTCTCTCCGTGGCGCGCGAGGAGATGGGGCATTTGCTCACGGTGCAGAATGTACTCTGTCTCTTTGGCGGGCCGGTGTCGTTCAATCGCGACGACTTTCCGTGGGACAGTCCGTTCTATCCTTTTCCCTTCAAGCTCGAGCCGCTCTCGCTCGATTCGCTGGCGTGCTATGTATATGCGGAGATGCCGCCGTACGCGGAGATTTTACATCAGGTGAAGCAGCGCTCGGGGAAGATGTCGAAGAGCGCCGCGGCGAAGCTGCAGGCGACCTTCGAGGCGGAGGTGAACGCGGTGCGGGACGCGGTCGTGCGGCGCATTCACGGGCGGCAATCGCATCCGGTGGGGGAGATATATGAACGCATCATCGAACTCGTGGGGAACGAGAAGCTGATTCCCGACACGGAGTTTCGCACCGAGAGTTTCCCGTTTCAGGCGTCGTGGGACGATTGGGGCCGCGGGTACCAGGCGCCACCGGCGCAGCCCGATGGCAGCACGCCCAAGGGCGCGGCGCATACGAGCCATATTATCATTGCGCGAATGGGGACGCGGACGGAAGCGCTCGAGGGGTTGAAGGCGATTGCAGGGCAGGGTGAGGCGCCGCAGTTCTCGACGCCGAAGGAGCAGCGAGAAGACCCCGACCACGATGACAGTTCGCAGACGACCGCGGGGCTCTCGCACTTCGAGCGGTTTGCGCGGATCTTCGTTGAGTTGTCCGCGGTGAAAACCTGGAAGCCGGCGCGGCGGGTGCCGGTGAATCCGACGACGATGAAGCGGCAGTTCTGCCGCTATTCGGAGACGCCGATCACGAATGTGGCGTCGCGAATCTGGGCGAGTCTGTTCAACCTGCGTTACCGGATCCTGCTCACGTATCTGTCGCACACCTATCGGCTGGCGCGCGGCTCCGATCCGGCGTCGAGCGATCTTCGCGCGGCGGTGATGCACCGTATATATGGCGAGATGTATAATATAAAGGCGATCGCGGGCATCCTCGTGCGGATGCCTTTGGGCAACCCGAAGAAGCCGGAGCGGGCGGGGCCGCCATTCCAGATGCCTTATTCGCTGGACCTGCCGCTGATCGAGACGGACCGGTGGCGGCTGCACCAGGACAACCTGCGGAGCTCGCAGGATCTCTGCGCGGTGCTGCTCGAGCCGCAGTATATAGCGCAGGCGCCGTCCGGCGGCCTGGAATATATCAAATCGCTCCAGAACCTGGATGCGCAGGCGCAGAAGTGGCTGGGCAAGGTGCTCGAGAGCCTGCAGCAAAGCGGGAGGACGTCCCCGTGACGATCCGGGAGCTTCGCATCCTGCCGCCGCTCGCGATCGGGCGGCTGGGCTCGGCGGACGAGCCGATGGATAACTATATACTCGAGGAGAATCCAGATCAGCCGCTCGAGTTTCGGCACATCCAGCCGACGGAAACGTTGGTGGTGAATGAAGCCACGGGGGAGATCACCGGGACGCGCGTCGCGGACCGGATTATATTCAAGCAGAACGGCCGCATTCGTCCGGTGGCGCCTTTTCTCGAGGTGTTTGCGGTGATCGACGGCGGCAAGCTGGTGCCGCTCACAACGCAGCTGTTGCGCGCGGCTGGGCTGAGCCTGGCGGATCTCTCGTGGCAGGTGACAGCGGGCAATCGCAAGGTGGAGCGGCGGACGAATCATCCGGCGGATCGCGTCGAGGCGAAAACCGGGTGGTTCAAGCATCACCGGCGCGAAAAGCTGAAGGGACGCTGTCAGAACTTCGTTCGCGGCAAGGTGCTCGAGTTCGGTCACGTTCAATATATCAAGCCGAACGCGCGCTTCCCGGAAATCCGGCTGCGCTTCACGCCGGCGGCGGGCCTCATATATGGTCCGAGTCAGAAGAACGGAAAGACGCCGGGGAAGAAAAAAGACGGACTGTTCGTCGTGCCGAGGGATCGGGCGATATATGATGTGACGAAGGGTTGGGTGGGGTTCACCGTGCCGCTGGGCATCGACAACGCGGACCCGAAGTATAAAGGGAAATTTTACGACGAGACGTATCCCTCGTCGCTGTTCGCGATCGACCCGCCCGCTCCGTGCTGGCTGCACGGCAATTTTGCGAAGAGCCGGGGTTACCTTGATGACGCGTGTGATGGCGTGGTGCGGGTGCGGTTGGAGCGGAAGGGCAGCGAGCCGCTCGAGGCGATGGCACGGTTTTGCGCGGCGCCCCCGGCGGTGGTGCCGGATTCCCTGTTCATTCGGACGCTGGGGGATGAACTCGACCAGATCATACACGGGCCCGGCGTGCCGAAGGATGAGACGGCCGAGGAGACGCAGGCTCGGGCGCTCGAGATTATACATCGGGCGTTCGAGACCGTGCGGTTTTTGAATGTGGCGGTGATGAATGGGAACCCATTCAAGGGGCGCGATCCGCTGACGATCGACACAATGCCGGCGGAGGAGGCGTTTGATATACAGCGGCTGATGCGGCCGATCGTGCCGGAGAAGACGGCCGACACGCTCGCGATCCTCGCGCTGCACCAGCAAGTATATACCGCGTTGCGCGCGGGCGCCGCGCCGTGGTTTGCGCATGTGCTGCGCGATCCGCGGCATGTGGCGGATTTCACGGATCATGGCCGCCGCAAGATGCCGGCGATGATGTGCGGTGCCGATGGCAGTTATCTCGCGCTGACGCACCGGCAGATCAACGCTATCGTGCGAGCGGCGGGCGCGGCGCCGACCGCGCCGGGGACGAATAAACCGGTGCGCGCCAAAGCCGCGCGCACAGACAAGCTCACGCCGCGCAACCTCACCGCACAGCTCCACTATATAGCGGCCGGCAACCCTGTGTGTTCGCGTCCGGTCACGTCGATCGGCAACTGCACGCCCGGCCTCGAGGTGGATTTCCGCGCGGTGTGGCGGCGGTTGTTCGAGGGCATCGTGCTGCGCGAATGGGACAATCTCGTGGTGGCGATGGACCCGAATATACATGTGCCAGGGCTGCCGGATCTCGCGGGGCATCGGTTGTTGCGCGTCAATGAAGTCCCGATGATCACGACCATCATCGGGCCGTCGCCCGCGGACCCGGCAAACCAGAGCGTGGTGCTGGCGACGGATGATAATCCGGCGGGCGTCGCGCCGCTGGAATGGTCGAACGCGCTCGCCGGTATATTGCATGAGTGCAAGAACCAGGAGGTCACGTGCGATTTCACGGCGCGTCCCGTGTGGCTGCACCAGCAGCCGTGGACGGGCGAGAAGGAGGACTATATTACGCTGAAGCTGAAAATGCGGGAAGTGTTCGAGCCGGGTACGGCGGTGGTGGCGGAGACTCTTGCGGAACCGGGCGAGTTGACGCAGGGGCTTTGTTCGCCGTGGCAGAATGACTATCGCGAATGCTCATGTTATTATTGGGCGTCGGCGCGTCCGGATTTTGTCAATGTGGAGCCTGGGGCGGATGGCCGTAGCGCGGGGGACAACTGGCTGCAGAAAAAACGCACGGGCGATTATGTGCCTGATGATTACGTGGATTCGCGGCTGGTGCTCTATGATGACCTGTTCAAGCACTGGGAGGCGTACCTGCGTTTCCAGGTGGGCGGCCGGGACGCCACGGCTTCGGCGCCGGCGCCGATTCCGGCAGTGGCCAAAAAGTCATGACGGATGCGCGTGTCGTTGCGGTGGGTGCGTTGCCGTCGCGGGAGCGGGCGGAGACGGAGGCGCGGCGCTATATACAGGACTCCGGACCGCGGACTCCGAGGGTGCACCTCGTCGGAGCCGCGGATGGCGGCTATATATTTGTGCCGGATGGCAGCCGGTTGTTCGGCGTGGAGCCGGAGCTGTTCGCTGAGGTGGACCGCGCGGCGGAGGATCCCGTTTTGCTCGAGGCGATTTTCGAGCGGCTCGGGTTGGCGGAAGCACCGCGGGTGAATGATATAGCGCTGGAGGATCCGGCGATCCATGCGCTGTCGCTGGCCATCGCGCAGAAATGTAATCTCGGCTGCACGTATTGCTACGCGCAGCAGGGCGATTTCGGGGCGGCGGCGAAGAACATGACGCAGGACGTGGCCGACCGGGCCGTTGATTTGTTATTGGCCAATATAGAACCGGGAGCGCGGTTGAACCTGGCGTTTCTCGGCGGCGAGCCGCTCGTGAATCGGGCGGTGTTGCAGGCGACGACGCGACGGGCGGCGGCGCTCGCGGCGGAGCGCGGGTTTCGGCTGACGTTTTCGATCACGACCAACGGCACGCTGCTCACGGCGGGCGACGCGGACTTTTTTGAGGAATATAGTTTCGCGGTGACTGTGAGTTTGGATGGCGGCCGCGAGGAGCACGACGCCTTGCGTCCGTTCAAGAATGGCCGCGGAAGCTTCGATCGGATCATGCGGCAGGTGCAGCCGCTGCTCGCGCGTCAGCGGCGCATGCAGGTCGCGGCGCGGGTGACGGTGACGCCAGCCAATCTCGAATTGCGGCGCACGCTGGATGATTTTCTCGGAGCGGGTTTTCACAGCGTGGGATTTTCGCCGCTGTTGCGCGCGCCGAGCGGCACGGGCGAGATGGAGGCGGCGGACCTCGAGGTGATGCTCGCGGGAATGATTGATTGCGGCCGCGAGTACGAGCGGCGCCTGGTGGCGGGCGAACGATATAACTTTTCCAATATGGTCAACGCGATGCGCGAAATCGGGAAGGGCACGCATCGTCCCTATCCATGCGGCGCGGGCGCGGGTTATCTGGGCGTGTCGGCGGATGGCGACCTAGCGGCGTGCCATCGTTTCGTCGGCGACGAGGATGGCGCGATGGGTTCGTTGCAGGACGGGGTGGATCGGACGCGGCGCGGGGCGTGGCTGGCAGAGCGTCACGTGCATCGGCAGGAGCCGTGCCGGAGCTGTTGGGCGCGTTATCTATGCGGCGGGGGATGTCACCACGAGGTGATCAGGCGCGGCCGGCCCGCCTGCCACTATATACGCGGCTGGCTGCACTATTGCCTGGAGGCGCATCTGCGGCTGTCGGCGGGCAAGTATATAGCGGCGGAGTCGGCCTGACTGGGGCGTGGAGTCATGCGGATGGAGACGGACATATGTATTGTCGGGGGCGGGCCGGCGGGCTGTGTGCTGGGCACGCGGTTGGCGCAGTTCGGGCTGAAGGTGTGCCTGGTGGAGAAGGTGGAATTTCCGCGGCGGCATCTGGGGGAGTCGTTGAGCCCGGGGGTGCTGCCGTTGTTGGCGAGCATCGGGGCCTCGCCCGCGATTGAGCGCGCGGGCTTTTCCCGGGTGCGCAAGGTGAGTGTGCGCTGGGAAGCGGAACGCGAGCGGCTGGATCCGAGCGGGCAGGGGATGCTGGTGGATCGCGGGATTTTCGACCAGTTGCTGCTCGAGCACGCGCGCGCGGCTGGAGTATATATCATCCAGCCGGGCAATATATATCGCATGCAGCAGAATGCGGGCGGCTGGAACATCGCGCTGATGGCGGGTGGAAAAAATCTCGAGATGCGCGCGCGATTTCTGGCGGATGCCTCGGGCCGGACGGGCGTGCGGCAGATGCGGCGCACGCCCACGGCGCCGCGCACCGTCGCGCTGCACGCGTACTGGACGGGCGCCGGGTTGCCGGAGCATCCGCGGATCGAGGCGGGGGCGGACGCGTGGTACTGGGGCGTGCCGTTGCCCGACGGAGTATATAACACCCTCGCGTTCGTCGATGCGCGTGAGCTGCGCGAGCGCCGGGGATCCCTGCGCGAGAAGTTTCTCGGGCTGCTCGCTGCCTCGTCGCTGCTGCCCGCGGGTGTGGCGCCGGAGCGCATGGGAGTGGTGCAGGCGTGCGATGCCACTTCATATATCGATGGCGGTTGCGTGACGGCGGACGCGATCAAGGTGGGCGACGCGGCGGTGGCGCTGGACCCGATCTCTTCGAGCGGCGTGCAGAAGGCGATCCAGTCGGCGCTCGCGGGCGCGGTGGTCGTGAATACATTGCTGCAGCGTCCGGAGGCGGCCGAGCTGGCGCGGCAGTTTTATCGAAATAATATAGCGGAGACCTCGACGAGGCATCTCGACTGGACGCGCCGGCATTATTCCGAGGTGGCGGCGCTGCGGCCGGCGCGCTTCTGGCGCGAGCGCGCGGCGGGGGCGGTCGCGGCCGTGGTGGAGATGCCGCCTCCGGTCAAGGTGGCGGGTTATGCAGCGTGGGGTGCGACGCCGGTGAGCGTGGCTTCGGATGTGACGGTGGTTGAGCTGCCCTGCGTGGTGGATCGCTATATAGAAACGCGGGCGGCGGTGTGTGCGCCGGCGCTGGGTAATCCGGTGGCGTTCTTGGGTAATTGCGAACTCGTGCCGCTGCTGCGGGGGGTGCGACCTGGCATGACGCTCCTCGACGTTATATATTCGTGGGGTTCAACGTTGCCACGGGAGCGAGCGCTCGCGATGGCGCAGTGGCTGGTCGCGAGGGGCGTGCTGGTGGCCGACGGGCCGCGCCAGCCAGCGGCGGCGGTCGGAATGGAGAGGCGCGCTATATGATTCCGACGCTCGCCGAGTGGCTGCAGGCGAATGACCTGGTGGAATTCGCCGGACTCCTCGAGCAAAACGAAGTGGATATAAAGACGCTCGAGGTCTTGACGGACGCGGACCTGAAGGAACTCGGACTGTCGTTCGGGCCGCGGAAGCGCATCCTGAACGCGATCGCGGAATATAAGAAATCCGCCACGCCGCGGCGGAGTGGCCGGGAGTCGGCCGGCAGCGGGGCACCGGGTGAGCGGCGGCAATTGACGGTGATGTTTTGCGACCTGGTGGGATCGACTGCATTGGCGGGCCGGCTCGATCCCGAGGAACTGCGGGCGCTCATCCAATCCTATCGGAAGGCGTGTGGAGACGTTGCCGCGAGGTATGAAGGCCACGTCGCGCAATATCTTGGGGATGGGTTGATGATATATTTCGGCTGGCCGGTGGCGCACGAGGACGATGCCGAGCGCGGCGTGCGAGCGGCACTGGAGATGGTCGAGGCGGTGAAGGCGATCGCGGCGACGCCACCGCTGGCCATCCGGGTGGGGCTGGCGACGGGCCCGGTCGTGGTGGGGGAAACGTCGCCCGATGCGAACAGCGAGGGCGGCCTCGCGGTGGGGGAGACGCCGAACCTGGCGGCGCGGTTGCAGGCGCTGGCGGGTTCCGGAGAAGTGGTGATCGCGCCGGCGACGCGGCGGTTGCTCGGAGATATATTCTCGCTGACGGATCTTGGAAATCATATATTAAAAGGCGTCGCGCAACCGGTGACGCTCTGGCGGGTGGACGAGGCGCATCGCGGTGCGGGGCGTTTCCAGGCGGCGCACGCGGGCAGCCAGATTGCGCCGCTGATCGGGCGCGACGAGGAGAGTTCGCTGCTCGCGAGCCGCTGGAGATATATCAAGGAAGGCGAGGGACAGGTGGTCTTGATTGGCGGGCAGGCGGGGATTGGAAAATCGCGGCTGACGCAGGAATTGCGCGGGAGCCGGCGCGAGCGGCACACGATGCTGCATTATCAATGTTCGCCGTATCACCGGAATTCCCCGCTGCATCCGTTCATCGAGCAGCTGGAACTGGCGGCGGGGTTTTTGCGCGAGGACACGCCGGAGCAGCGGCTGGACAAGCTGGAGCGGGCGCTGGGCGGCGATGCGGCCTATATACAATCGGTCGCGCCGCTGTTTGCCGCGTTGCATTCGCTGCCAGTGGCGCGGTATCCGGCGCGTCCGCTGTCACCGCAGAAACAAAAAGAACAGACGCTCGAGGCGATGATCGCGCGGGTGGAGGCGATGGCGCGGCGGGCACCGGTGTTGATGGTGGTCGAAGATATACATTGGGTCGACCCGACGAGCCAGGAGCTGCTCGAATTGCTCGTGCCGCGGGTTCGCGCGTGGCCGGTACTGCTGGTGCTGACGTATAGACTCGAGTATATACCGGCGTGGGTGAGCGAGCCGGGCGTGACGACGATCACGTTGAACCGGCTGGATCGACGTCAAGGCGCGCGACTGGTCGATACCGTGACGAAAGGGCGTGGGCTGCCGCCGGAAGTGCTGGATGAAATTCTCGCGCGCACGGATGGTGTGCCGTTGTTTGTGGAGGAGCTGACGCGTTCCGTGCTCGAGTCGGGGCAGCTGCGCGAGGAGGGTGGGCAATATATATTGCAGGGATCGATGGCGGCGCTGGCGATCCCGGCGTCGTTGCGCGATTCGTTGATGGCGCGCCTGGATCGGCTCGGACCGGGCAAGGAGTTTGCGCAGGTGGGGGCCTGTATTGGGCGTGAATTTTCGTTCGACCTATTGGAACGCGTGACGCAACCGGGGGCGCCGGCCCTGGAAACGGCTCTGGAAGGGCTCCTGGAGGCGGGTCTGGTGACGCGGCGCGATGTGCCGCCGGCGGCAGTATATACTTTCAAGCATGCGTTGGTGCAGGATGCGGCGTATGATTCGCTGCTGAAGACGCGGCGAAGCGAGCTGCACGCGCGGATCGCGCAGGTGTTGGCGAGAGATTTTAGTGAGCGCGTGGCGACCGCGCCGGAGTGGCTGGCGCATCATCTGACGCAAGCGGGCCAGCTCGCGCAGGCGATTCCGCTGTGGCGGAAGGCGGGTATCCTCGCGGTGGCGCGCGTGGCGTTGAAGGAAGCGGTGGCGCATTTCCAAAAAGGGCTCGGGCTGGTCGAGCAATTGCCGGCGTCGCGCGAACGGGACGCTGAGGAGCTGACAATCCGTGAGCCGCTCAACGCGGCGTTTACGGGCCTGCGCGGCTGGGCGGCGCCGGAGGTGAGCGTGAATGCGGCGGCGACGCTGCGGCTGGCGGAGAGCCAGGGCAATGCGCAGAGCCAGTTGTTGGCGACGTGGTGGGTGTGGAGCAGCACGATTACGCAGGGCCGGATTGCGGAATCGCTGCCGTGGGTGCAGCGGCTCGTGGCGGCGGCGGCGACCGCGGACGACCCGGACCTGCGGACGTTTGGGCATGCGCTGGCCATGGTGCAGCATTTTCTCAGCGGGGAGCTGGCGGAGTCGCGTCACCACGCAAACCGCGCTCTGGCGTTATATGATCCGGCGCGGGGCGAGCGCTGGATCGGGCTGACGGGCCACAACCTGCGGACGTTTGTCGAAGTATATACGTGCCAGCTGATCTGGATCCAGGGATTCCCGGATGAGGCGCGGCGGTTCAGTGATGAGATTGTGGCGCATGCGCATGCGGACGGGCATGCGTTCAATCTGCTGTGGGCGATGACATTTAGTGCCTATGTTTTTGCGTACAGTCGCGAACCCGGGCGGCTGATGGAACGCGTGGCGGCGGTGGAGAGGCTCGCGCGCGAGCAGGGAATGACCTTTATATATGAAGTGTCGGTGCCGCAGGCGCAGGGCATCGCGGAGTTTCAGCAGGGCCGGATGCGTGAGGCGTCGTCGCTCCTGCGGCTGGGGATCGAGCGTTGGACGAAGACGGGCGGACACGTGCGGGTGCCGTTGGTGAAGTCGGTGCTGGCGCAGGCGGTCGCGCAGGAAGGCGACGCGGCGCGGGCCCTCGAGTTGATCGACGAGTGCGTCGCGCAGATCGAGCGACCATCCGGGCAGGAGCGGCTGTGGCTGGCGGAGGTGTTGCGCTGCAAGGGGCTGATCCTGCTGCGGCTGGGTCGCGAGGCGGAGGCGGAAACGCAGTTGCGGGCGGCGATCGCGTGTGCGCGGCAGCAGGAAGCGCGGTCGTGGGAGTTGCGCGGTGCGACCGCTCTCGCGGCCCTGCTCGCCCGGCGCGGGGAACACGCGACGGCGCGGGAGCTCCTCGAGCCGGTATATAGTTGGTTCACGGAAGGGTCGGACACGCCGGATCTCGTGGAGGCGCGGGCTTTGCTCGACGGACTGGGCGCTCCGGCGGGTGGCTGAGACGAGGCGAATGGATGAAGATGATATATCAAACGTCGGCGGTGCTGCGATCGCGGGGTCGTCGAGCGGCCTGACTTGGAGCGGCTGAGGCGACGCATTCGGACCAATGGAGCGGCGGTTGTATATATCAAAAAGTATCAAAGCGGGATTGACTGCGGCGCGGGACGCGCGAGCGTCGGAGCGCGGTTCCCCGGCGTCGGAGCCGATGCCCGGATGCTTACTGAGTCCTCACAATATCATATGAAGAAAAAATCTCCGGCCCTGGCCACGACGACACTGGATCCCGGCCTGCTGCGCGCGCACCGGGCGTATGAGGCGGCGATCAACTCGAATGACACGGATCGCGTGATGGCGATGTATGATGCGGGGGCGAAGATCCTGCAGCCGGACGGGCCGATCGTCGAGGGGCGTCGGCAGATCCGCAAGTGGGTTGCGGACTACTTCAAGCAATATAATACACATTGGACGAAGGTGCCGTTGAGCAATTTCGTGATGGGTGAATATGGTTTCGACGAGGGCATCGACACGGCGGTGGACAAGCCGCGGGATGGCGGGAAGCCGATCCATTGGAACTGCAAGGGGATCCTGGTTTATAAACGGCAGAAGAATGGGGAGTGGCTGATCTTTCGGGATATATGGAACAACAACACGGCGCCCACGTGAGCCGGGTTGGGGGTTTCGCCGGGACTTGCCGCGGTGCGGCGCGGGCGGCGATGCGTGGGCAGCTGGAGGTGTGCGACGGTTTGGACTCGCGGGGCGGGCGCGTCGGTGTATGAAAGCGCGGTCCGGGCGCCGGGCGTTCCGGATGCGCGCGGCGCGATGAATTCATGAGCGATCAAATTCAATATCTGCTTCGGGCCGGGGAAATGCCGACCCATTGGTACAACCTGCAGGCGGATTTCCCGGAGCCGTTGCCGCCGCCGCTGCATCCCGGGACGCGTCAGCCGGTGTCGCCGGACATGATGCTCGCGTTGTTTCCGGAGAGTCTGGTGCAGCAGGAGATGACCCAGGAGCGCACGATCGAGATCCCGGCGGAGGTGCGGGATGTGTATGCGTTATATCGTCCGACGCCGCTGTTGCGCGCGGTGCGGCTGGAGCGGGCGTTGCAGACGCCGGCGCATATATACTATAAATACGAGGGGGTGAGCCCGGCGGGGAGTCACAAGCCGAACACGGCGATCCCGCAGGCGTATTATAACAAGGTGGCGGGCACGAAGCGGCTGGCGACGGAAACCGGGGCGGGGCAGTGGGGATCGTCGCTGGCGTTTGCGTGCAGCGTTTTCGGGCTGGAGTGCAATATATATATGGTGAAGGTGAGTTTTCACCAGAAGCCGTATCGCAAGCTGCTGATGCAGACTTATGGGGCAACGGTGCATGCGAGCCCGAGTGACAAGACGGAGTTTGGGCGCAAGGTGCTCGCGGACGATCCGGAGAGCAGCGGCAGCCTCGGTATTGCTATATCCGAGGCGGTCGAGGACACGGTGACGAATCCCGGGACGAAATATTCTTTGGGCAGCGTATTGAATCACGTGTGCCTGCATCAATCGATCATTGGCCAGGAGACGATCCGGCAGATGGAGATGGCGGGTGAGGAGCCGGATATTATTGTGGGTTGTGCGGGTGGAGGGAGTAATTTTGCGGGGCTGGCGTTTCCCTTTATTGAGCGGAAGTTAAAGGCGGGGAAAAAGTATCGGGTCGTCGCGGTGGAGCCGGCGTCGTGTCCATCGCTGACGCAGGGCGAGTTGCGGTATGATTTCGGGGACACGGCGGGGATGACGCCGCTGATCATGATGCATACGCTCGGGCACACGTTCATGCCGCCGAGTATACATGCGGGAGGGCTGCGGTATCACGGGATGGCGCCGATGGTGAGTCACTGCAAGAAGCTGGGTTTGATCGAGGCGCAGGCGGCGCCGCAGCTGAGTGTATTCCGGGCGGCGGTGCAGTTTGCGCGAACGGAAGGAATCGTGCCCGCGCCGGAATCGGCGCATGCGATTTCGGCGGTGATTGACGAGGCTAACCGGTGTCGGGTCGAAGGACGAAAGCAGGTGATTGTGTTTAATCTGAGCGGCAACGGCCTTTTGGACCTCGCGGCGTATGATAGCTATCTCTCCGGCAAGATGCACGAAACGGGGAACGACGCGTAGGGGCGGTGGGCGAGGCGAGGCGAGGTAGGCGGACCGTTTTTTTACCACGGATGGCATCGAGCCGCTGAAGATTGCACTCGGATCGGAACGGAGACGGAGTCGGGACGGAACGGAAGCGCTGCGCGATGGGGGCGGTGGGTGATGGAGTATGTAGAGCGAGGTCTGGGTGCGTCCTGTCAGAAACGTTTAACGCTAAACTTTTAACGCTCAACGCTCAAGTATATAGTCAGCGCCCTGCGGCGCGCGGGGTGACTCGCTTCGCGAGTATATAAGCCGATACGAAATATATAGGGCGATCCGTGGCTTGTGAGGATGCGGACCGTTTTTTTACCACGGATGGCATCGAGCCGCTGAAGATTGCACTCGGATCGGAACGGAGACGGAGTCGGGACGGAACGGAAGCGCTGCGCGATGGGGGCGGTGGGTGATGGAGTATGTAGAGCGAGGTCTGGGTGCGTCCTGTCAGAAACGTTTAACGCTAAACTTTTAACGCTCAACGCTCAAGTATATAGTCAGCGCCCTGCGGCGCGCGGGGTGGCTCGCTTCGCGAGTATATAAGCCGATACGAAATATATAGGGCGATCCGTGGCTTGTGAGGATGCGGACCGTTTTTTTACCACGGATGGCAGCGAGCCGCTGAAGATTGCACTCGGATCGGAACGGAGACGGAGACGGAGTCGGAACGGAGACGGAGACGGAGTCGGGACGGAACGGAAGCGCTGCGCGATGGGGGCGGTGGGTGATGGAGTATATAGAGCGACGTCTGGGCGCGTCCTGTCAGAAACGGTTAACGCTCAAGTTTTAGCACTCAACGCTTAAGTATATAGTCAGCGCCCTGCGGCGCGCGGAATGGCTCGCTTCGCTAGTATATAGGTCGATACGGAGTATATAGTGCGATCCGTGGCTTGTGAGGATGCGGACCACTTTTTTGCCACGGATGGCATCGAGCCACGGAAGATTGCACCCGAGGCCCGGAGGCGGAGCGGAACGGGTGGAACGCTCCGCCGCCGAAATTTGGGGCTCTAAATTATATATGCTTGGTGCCCGGACGGCGTCGGGCTATGGTTGTTCCGAGTCCATATGAACAACCCGAGCTTTCTGAATATAGCATGCAGGGGAGCCTTCGTTCTTTGCGGCTTGTTTTTTGCATCGACTGCGTCGGGCGCGGCTCGAGCCGGGAGCGTCAGTCCCGCAGCGGTTGTCCTTCAGGATCTGCATCTGACTCTGGTGCCAATCCCGGCGGGAAACTTTCTGATGGGCAGCGCGGAGGGCGAGGCAGGTCGGGCGCCCAATGAAGGGCCGCAGACGAGCGTCACGATCTCCAGGACGTTTTGGATGGGCCGGACCGAGGTCACGCAGGACCAATGGCGAGCGGTGATGGGACGTGATATATCGGATCAGACCGACCGGACGATGGCCGACGACACGCTCTATCTATTGGGCACACCAAAGCCGGAGACGTTGCGCGACTATTACCATCGGCAGACCGACGGCTCGAGTGAGATGAAGTTCAATACAGACGGGAATGCGCCAGTCTATTTCGTAAGCTGGGACGAGGCGGTCGAGTTCTGCCACCGCCTGAATGCGCGTCCGCGGGACAGGTGGGCGGCTCCGGAGGGTTATGAGTTCCGGCTGCCGACGGAGGCGGAATGGGAGTACGCGTGTCGCGCGGGGACGGCGACGTCGACCTATAAAGGAGACATCGCAATTCTCGGGGAGCACAACGCGCCCTTGTTGGACACGATCGCGTGGTACGGAGGGAACAGCAGTGTTGGATATACTGGTGCGGGTCGCGACACGTCCAGATGGGCGGCGAAACAATATCCAGGTGGTATCGCGGCGCAGCGCGCGGTGGCTTCGAAGGCGCCGAATGCGTGGGGCCTATATGATATGCTCGGCAATGTTTGGGAGTGGTGCGCGGACTGGTATTCGGTGTATCCTGGCGGGGAGCGGACGGATCCGTCCGGTGCCGCTAGCGGCACTGCTCGCGTGTGGCGCGGAGGCAGTTATAGCTACGGCGCGGCCGGGGAGTGTCGGGCGGCGTCGCGAACGGCGAGCCTGCCAGGCATGCGAGTCAGCGATGTCGGATTTCGAGTGGTTCTTGCGCCGAAGCTCTGACGGGAGTGCGCGGTGCCCTGGACTGGGCGCACCTTTTTTTACCACGGATCGAATCGAGCCGCTGAAGATTTCACCCGGAGCGTCGGACACGGAAACGGATCGGAACGGAGTCGGATCAGAACGGAGACGGAGAATGACGCGCTGCGGGGTGGGGTGGTGGTGTGATATGCTATATAGTGCTCGGCTTTAGTGCGGTCTGTCGGAAACGTTTAACGTTAACTTTTAACTCCTAAAACGCTTAAGTATATAGTCAGCGGCCGCGGCGGGGTGCCTCGCTTCGCGAGTATATAGCGATTGCGCTGGTGATGACTGTACCAACCTCTTTTTTAACCGCGGATTTCATCAAGCCGCTGAAGATTTCACCTGAGTCTCGGAGTCGGAGGCGACGCGGGTGCGCGCACTCGCTGCTCAATGCGTGTTTGGGACCTGGTAGATCTCCAGCAGCGCGTTGCCCGTGCTGTTCGCGTAGCCGCTCACCTGGGCGGTGTACGCTCCGGGCGGCAGGGTGAGCAGGATCGCCGAGTCCGCGTTGCTCGGTTGGAACGGCACCAAGCCCACCGTCGCCGTGGCAGTCGCGATCTTCACGGCATCGGCACTCGTGCCCCAGCCGACATTGATCGCGATGATTTGGCCGGCCGCGTTATATAATGTGAGCACCGGCTGGGCAAGGACCCCGGGCACGCCGAACTGCGCGAGCGCGGGGCCGGAAGCGCGCAGCAGCAGCTGGGCGGATTGCGTGCCGCCCAC
The DNA here is from genome assembly GCA_963800005.1 of uncultured Verrucomicrobiae bacterium. GTDB lineage: Bacteria > Verrucomicrobiota > Verrucomicrobiia > Opitutales > Opitutaceae > CAWCZH01. Next base: position 854,165 of record CAWCZH010000004.1, on the reverse strand, counting down.
CACAAAGCCGCCGATCAATATATTGCCGGCAGTGCCCACCGCGGCGCGCGTGGCGAGGCCGATGAAATGGCCGTCGTCAGGCTGGAATTCATATACCTCGACTAGCGCGACACCCGTCGTGGCTGAAAGCCCGGCGACCTGCGCGGTATACGCGCCCGGAGCGAGGTCGAGCAGGAGTGCGGCGTCGGCGCTGCCCGGCTGCAGGGCGAAGTCGCCGACCGCGCTGGCAGCGGCTGCGATGGCCGGCGCGTTGTTCCAGCCGGAGTTGCTGGCGACCAGTTGACCGGCCGCATTATATAGTGACAGCACTGGGCGGGCGAGGACGCCGCCGACGCCAAGGGAAGTCAGGCCCGGTCCCACGGCGCGAATCAACACGCGTTTGGGGGCGCCGCTGTAGCTCGCGATATTAAAGCCGGCGATCTCGATATTGTCGCCGGTACCCACGGCGGCGCGTGCAGCGATGTCCGCGACACGGTTGGCCAGGGAAATGGTGGCGCTCGAAGAGGTGCTGCCGGCGGATGTGGTGGCGATCACGGTATATACTCCGGGACTCGCGACGGTAAGGGACAACGCGGTGGCGCCGGGCACGTTCACACCGTTTTTCTGCCACTGGTACGAAATCGACAGGGTGGAGACCGCAGACGCGGTCAGCGTGCTCGTGTCGCCGTAGGCGAAGGTGGTGCTCGCCGGCGCCGTGACGAGCGTGGGTACAGGGAAGACCGGGATGCCGGATGCCGTGACGGTCTGGACTATCGCAGCTGTGCTGGTGATCGAGCCAGCGGGCCCGGTGAATGTCACGCTATATGATCCCGACAGAGGGGTGGTAAAGGTTGCTGTTTGCGTGCCGTCCGCGTTCGCGATCGTCGCTCCCGTCGCGCTCGGGATTGGAACGCCGTTGGCGTACCATTGATATATCAGCGGGTCCGAGCTGGCGGCGAGGGCGACCAAGCCGACGTTGGCGCCGAAAACGATTGTGGCGCTTTTCGGCTGCGTCGTGATCTTCGGGATGGCGACGACAGGAATGCCGGAAGCCGTGACGGTGGAAATTACGGCGGGGGTGCTCGTGATCGATCCGGCTGGGCCGGTGAATGTCACGCTATATGATCCCGATATAGCGGCCACATAGGTTGCCGGTTGGGTGCCATCGGATTTCAGGGTCGTCGCTCCGGTCGCGCCCGGGAGTGGAACGCCGTTGAGGTACCATTGATATATGAGGGAATCCGTGCTACCGGCTCCCGCGACGAGGCTCACATTCGTGCCGAAGACGATCGCCGCGCCTTTCGGCTGCGTGGTGATCTTCGGAACGGCGGTGACCGGGGTGCCGTCGGGCAGGAGGCCGACGACCGTCGCCACGGCGCTCGTGACTGTGCCGGAGGCGTTGGATAATATAACGGAATAGTTTCCCGGTTGGATCAACCCGAAGTTCGCGGATTGCAGGTTATCGGTTGTTGGTGCGAGTAGGCCTTGGGCGCCCGCGATCGGCTGGCCGTTTAGCAGCCATTGGAACGATGTCGGAATCGTGCTCGCGGCCCAGATTTGCAGAGTGACGCCGGTGGCGTAGGGACCACTGACGCTCTGCGGCTGGCGTGAGATTACAGGTGTCTGACCTACGACGACGAATTCGATGGGGCCGTCCGCGGGAAAGCCATTTATCACTTGAACGTTGGCATAAAGGTTGTCGGCGTCGTCCACCGCGAGCCCCGACGGCGATTTGAGATAAATACTGGCGTCGTCCCGGAACCAGGAGTAGGGAATAATTACTTGGGTGCCACTCGCGGAAACGAGGTAGATCGCGCCGTCCATGCCGATAGTGTATATATTGCCATTGCGATCGACGGCGACGCAGCAGCTGTTGGGGTCACGGGGGCCGATAGCAATATCCGCCGCGACCGTATAGGTAGTCAGCGAGCCGGATGGCGAAAACTTGAGGATGACTTCGGAAAACAACGGAAAGAATGCCTCGCCAGGGGATTTGACAGCATAGACATTATCGGAGGCGTCGATAAAGATGTCGGTGAATGTATACACGGCGGCATACATGGCCCCAGGCGGGGCGGCGTTGGCGATGGTTTGGCTGACGCCCGTCGAGCTGGTCTTGATGAGATTGAGACCGCTGATGCTATACGTATTGCCGGCAGTGTCGGAAGTACGGCGCGCGGGGAAAGCTGCGCTCGAGGCGAGCTGAACGGGGGCGTAGACCTGCGCGGCCGCGAAGCCCGGAAAGGCGAGCGCCAACGCGATGACGGAGGACCACATCCGTGACAGGATCACGGGCGATATATATCGCATCGCTGAAGTTGTCACAAGGTCAAAGCGTTGCGGATCGATATCGCGCGATATATCGGTGTGAGCAAGCAGACGACTTTTACCCCGGATTGCATCGAGCCGCTGAAGATTTCACCGGAGCGTCGGAATCGGAAGCGGAACGGGTCGGAACGGAGACGGAGTCGGAACGGAGGCGCCGCGGGGTGTCAGCGGTGGGTGATATAGTATATATAGCTGGGGTGGTGGGTGCGGTCTGTCGGAAACGCTTAACGTTTAACTTTTAACTCCTAACGCCTAAGTATATAGTCAGCGCCTCCGCGCGGGTTGGCTCGCTTTGCGATTATATATAGAAGTTGTATATAGAGCGATGCGTAGATTCGTAGTATGCGGACCGTTTTCTTACCACGGATTTCATCGAGTCGCTGAAGGTTTCACGGGGACGGACACGCGCAGCGGTCTCGCGCTGCCCCTTGCCTCTACGCGGCCAGGGCGTGGCAATAGTTGGCCAGCTCTCGGTCCGTGATCGCGGGATTCCGCTGCAGCGCAAAGATCGCACGCGGCTCCCACAACATCGAACGCAACGGCTCGAGGAAACGCTTCGGCAGGTTCGGCTCCACCACATGGCGCAGAATCTCCAGCGTCTGCCGCGACGCCGGCAGCCCCAACCACTCCATCACTCCGTATATACCACTGCGCTCCCACACCGCATTCACCTCCGCCCAACGCGGCGACGCGGCGCCACGCAGCGCCACATGGCTCGACAAGAACGACGCGAGCGCAGGCGTCTCCGCCAACTCCACCAGCAGCGCCGGACACCGCGCGGCCACCTCGAGGGCCTCCATCCGCGAAGCGGCGAAGCCGTTGATGAAGGCGCGCACGGCGGCGGGCACGAACTCGAGGTATGGCTGCCACTCGCGCGGGCCCAAGCCCTGCGCCGCGGAGGCAAACGCCTCGCCGACGGAATCGATGGCGATCCACTCCTCGCCGTACAGTTGCTCGAAGCGCACTTCGGGCCAAGCGGTGACACGGTAGGATACCCCGCAGTGGGACCAGCCCAAGGCGAGGGGAACGAAGCACTTTTTTTTGCGGCGGATAGGTTTCATGCATTGCACGGTACCGGAGAGGGTGGGACATTGCCTGACCCACCCTCGAAAAATGGACAAAAAATCCGACGCGCCGCGCGGGCAGCTGTCACGTCCGCCACTGGAACGCATGCTTCGCATCCACGATGCGCTGCGGCGCGCGTCGCTCGTCAACTGCACGACCTTGGCGCGCACGCTCGAGGTATCGCGGAAGACGGTCGTGCGGGACATCGCGTTCATGCGTGACCGGCTCGACCTGCCGATCGAATTCGACGCGCAGATCCAGGCGTATCGCTATACACATCCGGTGAACGCATTCCCCACGGTGCATGTGACCGAAGGCGAACTGCTGGCATTGCTCGTGGCGCAGCGCGCGCTCGAGCAATATAGAGGCACGCCGTTCCACCGTCAGCTGGAGGTCGCGTTCGAAAAACTGGCGGGCGGGTTGCGGGATCGTATTTCGTTTTCTCCGGCGGACGAGCTGCGCGCCGTATCTTTTAAGAACATCGGTCTAGGCAAGACGGACCTCGTAGTTTTCAACGCTCTGAGCGCGGCGGTGCTGCGGCAGGTCGAGGTGACGTTCGAATATAGAAAGCCGGGCGACGCGAAGAAGTCGGTGCGGCGCGCGTGGCCGTATCATTTGGCGAACCGCGAGAACTCCTGGTATCTGATCGCGCATGATTTGGAGCGGCAGGCGTTGCGGACCTTCGCACTGCCGCGCATCGGCGCGGTGGAGATGACGCGCGGGCACTTTTCGCGTCCGGCGGATTTTTCACCTGAGAAGTTTTTCGCCAACGCGCTGGGCGTCATGGGAGGCGAGGGAAATCACAAGGTGGTGGTGCGGTTCGCGGCCCGCGTGGCCGATCGCGTGCGGGAGCGCGAGTGGCATGAGTCGCAGGAGATGCGTGAGCTCGCGGAAGGGGCGCTGGAGCTGCGGCTGCATCTGGGGTCGCTGACGGAGGTGGAGCAATGGGTGCTTGGCTGGGGCCCGGCGGCGGAAGTGCTCGCGCCGGCGACGCTGCGGGAAAACGTGCGCCGCACGGCGGCGGCGCTGTCGGCGCTGTATGAAACATGAGCGGGGGAAAAAGTACATAGGGCGATATATTGTGATGGGTAGGCGCACCATTTTTTTACCACGGATTTCATCGAGCCACGGAAGATATCACTCGAGCGATGAACACGGAATCGGATGCAGACGGACGACGGAACGGAAGGAAGGCGGAAGCGACGGAGGCGCTGCGGCTAGGGGCGGTGCGGCTATATAGTATATAGTTGGCGGGGTGCGTTCGTCGTGTCGGAAACGTTTAACTCTTAACTTTTAACGCTTAACGCTTAAGTATATAGTCAGCGCCCTGCGGCGCGCGGGGTGGCTCGCTTCGCGAGTATATACGGCGATATGTTGCTGCGGGTAGGGACAACCATTATTTAAGGCGCTGCGGCTAGGGGCGGTAAGGCTATATAGTATATAGTGGCGGGGTGCGTTCGTCGTGTCGGAAACGTTTAACGCTTAACTTTTAACGCCTAACGCTTAAGTATATAGTCAGCGCCCTGCGGCGCGCTGGGTGGCTCGCTTCGCGAGTATCTATGGCGATATATGCTGTGGGTGGACGGACCGTTTTTTTACCACGGATGTCATCGAGCCGCTGAAGATTTCACTCCAGCGTCGGAGGGCGATACGCTGGTGATGAGTCTACGGGCCTTTTTTTAACCATGGATGTCATCGAGCCGCCGAAGATCTCACCTGAGCGTCGGGACGCGGAACGCGGACGGCGACGGACGTCGGCCGGATTCTTTGGATTGGCGCGAGCTCGGTGATCGTTAACTTCGCCACATGATACCCCTCACCCGTCGCGATTTTCTAAAACGCAGCTTCACCTATACAGCGGCGGTCGCCGTGGCGGCGGCTTGGCCGGTACGCGTGCGGGCGCAGGCGGCGCGCCGGGTTTTTGATGTACGCGATTACGGCGCGGTCGGCGACGGCACCACCCCCGACACCGCGGCCATCCAACGCGCTCTCGACGAAGCCGCGGCGGCCGGCGGCAACGCCCAGGTTCTCCTCCGCGGCGGCAAACGCTATATGATCGGCGCCCTCACACTCAAGGGCGGCATCGAGTTTCACCTCGCAGATGACGCAGAACTTGTCGTCGCGACACGTCCGGAAGATTTCGCGGGACGCGCCGCGCTAAACGCGGACGGCGCGCAGGGGCTGCGGATCACCGGGACCGGCACGATCAACGGGCGGTCGGCGGCGTTTATGGACCACTACGATGAGGCGGACGAGTGGTGGCGTCCGAAAGGCTTCCGGCCACGCCTCGCCATTTTGACCGGCTGCAAGGACCTCGAAGTATCGGGCGTGACGTTCAAGGACGCGCCGAGCTGGACGCTGCATCTCCTCGGATGCGAGCGCGTGCTGGTGGACGGGATTAATATACGGAATCAACTGCAGGTGCCGAACTGTGATGGCATCGATCCCGACCATTGTCGCGATCTGGAGATCAAGCGTTGCCACATTGTCTGTGGCGACGACGCGATCGTGATCAAGACCACGCGACAGGGAGTGGCGCATGGGCCGTCGTCGCGGATTCGCGTGAGTGACTGTATACTCGAGACTCAGGATGCCGGGTTGAAGATCGGGACGGAGACGGTGCAGGATATATCGGATGTGCGGTTCGAGCGCTGCGAGATCCGTCAATCGTGTCGCGGGCTGTGCATCCAGCTGCGGGATGAAGGCAATATATCAAACGTGGAATTTCGGGATATACGCTTTGTCGCTCAGAATTTTTCGTCGCCGTGGTGGGGACGGGGCGAGGCGATCTCGTTCACGGCGATACCGCGGACGGCGGGGGCGAAGGTGGGCACGTTGAGTGACGTGCGGGTGGTGAACGTGAGTGGTCGCGCGGAAAACAGCGTTCGGGTGAGTGGCTCGTCGGAGAGCAAGGTGCGGGATGTGCGGTTCGAGAATGTGGATCTGATGCTCGACCGGTGGACGAAATATAGTGGCGGCGTGTGGGATAACCGGCCGACCTCGGCGATGGTAGGGCTCGAGCCGCATGGCACGCCGGCGTTCTCGGTCCGAGACGCGGAGGGCGTGACGTTCAAGAACTGTCACGTGACCTGGGGCAAGAACGTGCCCGAAGGGTTTAGCTATGCGCTCGAGGCCGAGCGGGTGGCAGGGCTTGACACGTCCGGGCTGACCGGCACCGCCGCGCACCCGCAGCGTGATCCGGCGGTGAAAGTTATATAGGTATATATAATGTCTGACGCGATGCGACCGGATTTTCCCCACGGATTGCATCAAGCCGAAGACCGATTGCACGGCAGCGGCAGGAGCGTGCAATCGAGGCTGGCGCTAGATTTGTATATTTCTTTTTACCACGGATCGCATCAATCCCGCGCGGATTACTCGATCTTCAATCCAAGACAATATAGATCGTTTCTGAACCTCTGGCTGTCTGGTGTGATCCGAGAAGGGTTGATGCGATCCGTGGTTAAAAAACCGCGCGATCACGGACGGACTTTCCCGCGCACGGAGCTATAGCATCGCACGCAGGCGCATTGCTCCGGCTCGGTCCTGCTCGGGGTTCAGGTGCGCGAAGCCTCGGCTTTTATAGAATTCGATCTCGCGCACCCGCTCCTCGCGGGCCGCACGGTTCGGGCCCTTCGCAGGCGTCGCCAGTTTTCCCATCATACTCGCCTCCGCGCCGGAAAAGTTGACGCGCACCTCCTGGAATTTCCGGCCAGGATTCGATGCGGCCGAACGATAAAACCGCAGCACGGCATCGAGGAGCTTTGAGACGAAACCTGCTCCATAGAGCGGGTCCGGCACGAAGAGTTCGTCGACTTCCCACGTGGCGACCCACGCGGGATTTTTCGCGGCGGGATCGATCAACTCCTCGGCGATCACAGCGAAGCCGACCGGAAGCGGTTGGCCGGCGAGGACGCCTTCATAATTGAGAAGGTCGAGGTCGTAGGCGAAGACGCGTCGATTCTCGAGTGGCGGCACGGAGCGGCTTTGGAGAAATTGACCGGCGACAAAACTCTCGCGGAAAAACGCGGCCGCGTCCGTGACCTCGCGCAGGCGCAGGCGCGCGAGGTTTTCCGGCGAGCGGCTGGAGCGCGTGGAGTCCGGGTCGGCGGCGCCGACGTGGAAGCGTTCGCGGACGAACTCGCGCAGGCCGAGACTATATAGTGACGCGATCACGGGCCACCAGCGGCGGAAGGACGGCGTCGCGGCCCAGCGCCGGAAATAGTTCATCCAGCCTTCATATAGCGGATGCGCCCAATAGCGGTCGAGCTCGGCGCCGACCCACATGTCCTCCATGATCTGGCCGACGCGAACGAGATACCCGAGCGTCTTCAGTTCGCTCGGAAGGTCGGGCAGTGCGCTGGCTTCGGCGCGGGCGGCAGAGTCAGCGGTGCCGGAAAGTTCAGCGAGCGCGGTGGCCTCGGCGAAGAACTCGGCGCGCAGGTGCTCCGGCCCTTCGCTCATCAGGTCCTGCTCGAGTGAGGAGCAGCGGTCGTTGACGTCGAGGAAGTTGATCTGCTGGTTCGCCGGCGCGGCCTGCCAGCGGGAGCGCGCGTCGCGGAAGAGGCGATCTGGTATATTAACCTCGGCGGCGGCGGGTGGCTCGAAGAAGCCGAGGACGGAATCGGCGGCGTGTTCGCCGAGGCGGCGGTACGATTCCCATTGGGCCTCGTGGTAGAACTGGTTACCGGTGGACTCCTGGGGAAACTCGCGGTTGCGCGTCGCGTATTGAAGGACGTCCGGCGGCTCGTCGCCGGTGAGCGTCGGCTTGATAAAGAGGAGCGTGCCCTTGTCGACGCCACCGAGGCCATCGTAGTGGATGGTGCCGATGACGGCGTGTTGCTGGGCGCGGACGGTGCCGTCGGAGCGGAGGGCTGCTATATCAAGTTCGATCTCGACGCCGAAGTCCTCGCGCACGCGGCGGAGGACGTTGGCGAGGTCGTCGAAGGCGCCCTCGCGATCGGACCCGCAGTCGGAGGCGATGATATAGCGGCAGTGGCGGCGGACGAGTTCATATAGGCCGAAGTTCTCGAAGTGGTTGCCGTCGGAGAGGTGGAGGTTGCTCCAGTCGGTGCGGGAGAAGCCGAGAAGTTCCGCGAGGAAGAAACGGCCGGGCATGATATAGTCGCCGCGGTAGCGGTTGCTCGGGTGTGGGACCCAGAGGCCGAGGCGCAGGTTGAGTGCGCTCATGAGGAAGCCGACGGCGGGGCCGAGGTCCATGGAGACGCGGCCCATCTGGGAATTGAATGCGGCGGCGGAGGCGGTCAGCGCGGACGAGAGGCGGAGGTCGTCGATCGGGGCAGTTTGATTGCCGAGCGTGATGCCCTCGCCGGAGAGCACGGCGCTGCGGGCGCCTCTATATAGATTGCCGAGCGGATCGCCGGACATGTCGTTTGCGGCGACGCAGACGAGCAGGATGGGGCGGGGGATGTCGCGAAGTTCGCCGAGACGGAGGTCGTCGCCCGGGCGTTCGGCAATCTGGCGGTTGCCGGCTGCGCGGAGGTCCTCAGAGGAGCGGGCGGCGGTCGCGTGACGTGCATCCGTGCGCGGGGCGGTGCTCACGCTCGACTTTGCCGAGGCTGCAACGGGCGCGGTACTTGCTGCAGTAGTCGGCGACGCAGTGGCGGCAGACGCAGGCGCTGTAGAAGCGGCGGGGTTGGACGTCGAAGCCGGAGTCGCGGCAGCGGGCGCCGTATACGGCGAGGCGGAGCCGGACGATATATAGGGTGAGCCCGCTATATACTGGGCGGCGGCGGGGTTGCGCGGTATATTGGAAGCGCCGAGGTAGCAGCGCGAAATGCGGGAGCGGTAGAACTCGTGCATGCCGACGCGGGCGGGGTCGAACGTCCAGGCGACCACGACGAGGACCATGATCGCGAGCAGGCACGGTTTCCAGAAGGCCAGGAGCAATATACTCACGGTCATGGCGCCCCAGCGGTGGACGGCGGCGCCGACGAGTATAAAGAGCAGCAGCCAGACGAGAGAGGCGAGGGCCTTGGGGGCGGCGCGTTTGATCCACGAGCGCAGGAAGTCGAGGAAAGTTCCGCCGCGGGTTTCCTGGACGGGTTCGGTGAGAAATTTTTTGGCCCACGCGAAGATTCCGGCCGAGACGGCGGCGCCACCGGCGGTCAGTTTTAATTCGAGGGTGTGGCCGGCTTGGGCGAGGTGGCTGCTGAGGAGCCAGAGTCCGGCGACCACGAACATCGCGCAGGTGAGGCCGATCATGCGAATGAGGCAGCGCTCAACGCCCACGAGCGCAGGAATCCAGCCGGACGAGCGGAAGAATCGTGCGGCCATGACGCGGATGAAGAGCAGGACGAGGGTCGTGAGCAGGAGGGCGCGCGGGATGGCGGTCGCGGTTTCGGGGTCGGCGAAGGACGTCCACGACTGCAGGTCCGGAAAGTATATATTAGTATATACGCGCCAGAAGAGGAATGCGGCGGCGGCGAGCCCGGCGATGGCGTAGCTGCGGGTTTCGCGAGGATTTTTTTCGGCGCGGCCGGCGTTTCTCCAGAGGATTTCCGAGACGGCGAGGTAGAGCAGGAACGCGAGGCTGGAGACGGATTGGCCGCGCAGTCCGGGCAGGGTGAGCGCGATCAGGCCGAAGATCCAGAGGTACCAGCCGAGGGTGAGAACGGACAGGGCGGCGAGGAACGACGGGAGCATGCCGCCGAGAACGGTCATCGCGATGGCCCAAAATTCGGTTTGGCTGACGCCCATGCGCGGCAGCAGGAAGCGGCTGAATTCGCGAAGGTGGCGGATTTCGGGGCGTTCGCCGTCGCCGACGTTTTCGGTGACGGGGAAATGGGCGGCCTCGGCGTTGCCGTTGCGGCGGAGCCAGGCGGTCCAGAAGCCTCCTATATATCCGCCGCCGGAAACGGTCGCGAGGTAATCGACGTGCGGGAGAATTTGAAGACGGGCGAGAGTCTGGAGGACGCCGAGGTTGAAGGTGGCGCTGCGGATGCCGCCGCCGGAGAGGGCGAGTCCGAGGCGGTCGTGCGGCGTGAACGAGATCGCCGGCTCGGCGGCGGGGCCGGTGCGGAACTCGGGCTCGTTGCGCAGGGCGGGGACGTGATGGGTGGTGTCGCGGTTGCCGTCCAGGCGGCGCGATTCGCGGCGGTAGAGGTCGATGAAGCTGAGGATTTCCGGGTTGGTGCGCACCCCGCGAACCGGCTTCTGAAGCAGGTTGCGGAGCCGATCCTTGGAGCGGCGCGGTGGTGGCGGGTTTTCGGCGGGTGGGGTCATCGGGGTGTCTCGGCGAGGCGGGCGAGTTTGCGCGGGCGGCTTTCGAAATTCCAACCAATTTCCCCAAAGGGTTCTGCCCGCCCGTTTTCGCCCCGCCCAACGCCATACTTATATATCCCGTCCTCAACCAACCGCGCGGGCCGGTTTCGGCAGGTGGACGCGCGTGTATATTGTGTATATTTCATACTTATTAAAAACGAAAGGGAGCTGGCAGGCCGCCGCGGGCGCAGGTGGGCGGCGGTGTGGGGAGGCGTTAAGCGGGGGTGTGGGCGTGGGCGCGGACGCGAGCGGCGGTGCCGTTCGACGTCGGAGCGCAGGCGCTGGTGCAGCGACGCCGGCGCGATTGGGGCGGCGTGGCGGAGAGGGAGGGATTCGAACCCCCGGGACCTTGCGGCCCAATGGTTTTCAAGACCATCGCGATAGACCACTCTGCCACCTCTCCCGCACGAGTCGCAAAAACGGTTTCCGATTCGCGCGGGTTGTCGAGCTTTCTTGGACGGGGCCGCGGCGCGGCATCGGGTACCGGGAGGTTGCGCATTCGCGTTGCCGGGTGGCGCTGGAAGGAATAATGTCCCGCGTGGCTTTCGAGAAACATCTCTTGGTCGATGGCGCGAATGCGTTGCAGGCGCAGCCGGTGTGGCGCGAGATTTTCCGGCGGGATCGCGAGGAGGCGCGCACGCGGTTTGCGGCGGCGTTGCGTCCGATTCACGATCTCGAATTGATGCGGGTGACTGTGGTGTTTGACGGTCGCGGGCCCGAGCTGCGGATTGAGCGGCCGGGGGTGGAGACGACGTTCTCGGTGCTATATACTCCGGATTCGCTGACGGCTGATGATGTGATCGAGCGGCTGGTGGCGCAGGCGGGGGATGCGGGCAGCTGTATGGTGGCGAGTGGGGACCGGGGGATTTGCGAGACGGTGATGGCGTTGGGGGCGGTGACGATTTCGACGGGTGAGCTGGCGGCATGGCTTGAGCGGGTGGAGCGCCGGCAGAGTGCGGTGGTGCAGGAACTCGCGCGGGCCGCGGACAAAAAATGGCGCCGGCGTTAGCGGGTGAGGCCAGTGCGGGGTTGGCGGAGATGCAGGGGATGTATGGACCGTTTTCATTTGCGGAGAAGTTGTTGCAGAAAATCTGGTGGCGCGGGGATTTCGACCGGTCGCGGGCGCGACTGCGCGATGGGCGGGCGGTGGAGATTATACATCCCGGACGCTGGAACCTATTGGCCGGTCCGGATTTTCGCGGGGCGCGCCTGCGCATCGAAGGCGGGGCGGAGCAGACGGGGGACGTGGAATTGCATTTGCATGCGCGGGATTGGGCGACGCATGGGCATGCGGGGGATGCGGCATATAATAGAGTGATCCTGCATGTGGTGTTGTTTGAACCGGAGGGTGGGCCCGGCACGATCGGCGCGGACGGTGGCGTGATCCCGATGCTGGCGTTGTTGCCGCTGTTGCATCACGACCTCGAGGAGTTCGCGGCGGACGAGGCGGTGGAAATATTATCCGGGCAGGCGGAGGCGCGCGTGCCGGAGGAGCTTGCGACCATGGAGCCGCCAGCGTTGCTCGCTATATTAAATGAGCAGCGGGAGGCGCGATGGGCGTCGAAGGTGGCGTTTGCGCGGCAGCGTTTCGAGAAGCTGGGTTGGGAAGGAGCGTGTCACCACGCGGCGCTCGAGGTGCTCGGGTATCGGTTCAACCGTGCGCCGATGCTGCGGATCGCGGGGGAGTTTCCGCTGGCGAGCTGGAGTGCGAACGCGGACGCGAACCCGAACGCGGCCGGAGATATATCAAGCCAGGCCAAAAGTATATACGAAACGCAGCGCGGTCGCTGGGGACTGTCGGGCGTGCGGCCGGCGAATCACCCACTGAGGCGGTTGCAGCAATATATACTGTGGTGTCGGCAGCGGCCGCGCTGGCCGGACGACCTGGTCGGCTGGGGTGCGGCGCTGCCGGCGCTAGTATATACCGGTGAAACGCGAGTGGAGCGGAGCCGCAGACGCTTTCCGGAGCTGCGCGCGTCTGCCGCGCGGGTGGCGGGTGAGGCGGTGGGTGGGACGCGGCTGGACTCGTTGATTTGCGATGCGTGGCTGCCGTTGTTGGCGACACAGGGCGGCGGCGAGGCGGCGCGGGCCGTGTGGAGTCACTGGTATATAGGAGACCTGCCGCCCATGCTGGCGGCGACGCTGCGGCGGCTGGAGGTTTTTCGAGGAGCGGCGCAACCAGCGTCGCACGGGCTCGCTCAAGGGCTGCTCGGCTGGCTGTTGGCGCGGGAAGCGGTGCCGGTCGCGTCGACCGGTGGGGCGGGTATATAGGGTATATAAGATAGGGAGGATATAGCGCGTGACGGACATAGGCGAGCACCGAGCCGGCAAGCAGCGGGGCGATTCGGTGGGTGAACTCCGCGTTGGGGCAGATATCGGGCAGATTCGGACGTTTGAGGAATGCCGCCGGTTGAGTATACTCATCATTCCGCGGCCGGGTTTTCGGCCGTGGGAGTGGTCTGGGAAGGCGTGGGCGGACGCGGGGGGGCGCTGGGCTTGACAAAATTTCTGTCCGCCCGGTAAGTTTACCAACTCAATCCACCTCACTTTCCAAAAAGTGGGCCCTGCGGCCCGCTTTTTTTTTCCCATTTAATCAACCTATGAGCAGCGAAATTCTTTCCGTACTTGAGTACATGGAGAAGGAGAAAGGCATTCCGCGCGCGGACATGATTGCGACGATTACGAATGCGCTGAAAACCGCGGCGCAGAAAGGGGTGAATTCCGGGCAGGAACTGAAGATCGATATCAACCCTAAGAACGGCCAGCTGCATGCTTGGGCGGTGATGAAGGTGGTGGATTCGGTCAGCAATCCCGAAGACGGAGATTCATGTCGAGAAGGCGCAGGCGGTGAAGCCAGGTGCTCTCATTGGCGAGTTGATCGAAAAGGAAATCGATCCCTCGACGCTCGGCCGCATCGCCGCGCAGACGGCCCGCCAGGCGGTCATGCAGCGGCTGCGCCAGTTCGAGAAGGACCGGATCTACGACGACTTCAAGGACCAGGTTGGCAATATCGTCACCGGCACCGTGCGCCGCCGCGAACGCAACGATATCTACGTCGACATCGGCAAGGCCGAGGCGGTCATGCCGGCCAAGGAGCAGGTCCCGGCGAGGAATACCAGCCGGGCGACCGCATCCGCTGCCTGCTGCTCGAGATCGAGAACACGCCGCGCGGCCCGGAGATCATCCTGACCCGCGCGAGCCGCGAAGTTCGTCCGCCGCCTCTTCGAGCTCGAAGTCACCGAGATCGCCGACGGCACGGTCAAGATCGAGGCCTTCGCGCGCGAGCCCGGCTACCGCACGAAGATCGCCGTGTCATCGACAGCGATCCGAAGGTCGACCCGGTCGGCGCCTGCGTCGGCGCCCGCGGCGCGCGCGTCAAGACGATCGTCCGCGAACTGGGCGGCGAGAAGATCGACATCATCAAGTACTTTGCCGACCCGCGGGAGATGGTCATCGAGGCGCTGAAGCCCGCGGTGCCGCGCGAAATCATCATCGACGAGAAGTACGCACCGCATCCTGCTGAAGGTGGCGACCGACGACCTCGCGATCGCGATCGGACGCAAGGGCCAGAACGCCCGCCTGACCTCGCGCCTGATCGGCTGGCGGCTCGACATCGAAGAATTCAAGGCGGTCGGAGACGACCCGCGCGGCAACGCCGTCGCGACGCTTGTCAAGACTTTCTCGCTCGATGCGGCCATTGCCGGCCGCCTTGTCGACATGGGAATCAATTCTCCGGCGGCGTTTGAAGGCGTCAGTTCGGACGACTTAGTTGAAGCCGGTTTTTCACCGGAAGAAGCGAGCGACATCATTGCCCGCGTGAGCCATTGAGTGTAATATACTATTTTAAGACTGCATGAGTATTCGCATCCACAAACTCGCCGAGGAACTCGGCCTGGATAACAAGGACCTGATGGCGCTGCTGAAGGAGCGCAAAATCGTGGCCGCGGATGTGAAGTCGGTTTCGAGCACGGTCGACAATATCAACGCGCAGGTGCTGCGCGAAGAATTTGCCTCGAAGAGTTCGGTTGCAGTGGCGCCCCCGCCCCCGGCAGATGTGCCGGCGCCCGCGGAGAGCAAGTCGGAGCCCGCTTCCGCGAGCTCCAGTTCCGCGAGTGCGGAAAGCGCCATGGCTCCGAAGGTCGTGATTCCATCGAGTGTATTTGTGAAGTCGAAGCAGGACGTGGATCGCGAGAAGGAAGCGATCCTCGCGGCGCGCGCGGCAGCTGTCGCGCGGCCCACGACTTCGACGAGCAATCCACCCGTTCCCCCGCGGCCGGTTACCGCGGCGACTTCACCCGCGCCACTGCCTCCGCGGCCCGTCTCGGCTCCGCCTTCATCTCCGCGTTTCGTATCGCCGCCGGTTGCGGCGCCGCGCGCCAGTTCGCCGACGCCTCCGCCGGTGCTGCCGCGTCCCGTACCCGCTCCAGCTCCAGCCCCGGCGGTTGCCGCGGCTGCTCCGGCGCCGGTCGCGCCGACGGGCTCGACGCCTCCGACGGCCGCATCAGGGCCACCGCCGGTCGCGATTCCCGCGGCCAAGGCGCCCACCGCTCCGCCCCCGCTCCCGCCGCGCTTGGGAACGATGGCACCGAAATTGCCCCCGGTTCCCGGGACGACGCCGGCGCCAGCTGCGGCGCCGGTGATCACGACAGACGGCAATATAAAGACGATACATCTGAAGCCGCCGATCGTCGTGCGTGACTTCGCCGTCGCGCTCGGACTGAAGCCCTTCAAGTTCATCTCCGAGCTCAACCAGCTCGTGGGTTTTGCGTCGATGAATTCAAACATCGACGAGGCCGTCGCGGCGAAGGTCGCGGAGAAGTATGGTTTCGTCCTCGAGATCAAGCATCGCGGCGACGTCGCAGCGGTGCAGGCTGCGCAGAAAGAGCGGAAGGAAAAGAAGCCGCCGGTCGTTGACGAGGCGGAGAGCCTCACGCCACGTCCGCCGGTCGTCGTTATATTAGGTCACGTCGACCATGGCAAAACCTCCCTGCTTGACGCGATCCGCAATGCGAATGTCGCGGCGGGCGAGGCGGGTGGGATCACACAACATATCGGCGCGTACCAGATCGAATTTAACGGACGCAAAGTCACGTTTCTTGATACACCCGGTCACGCGGCATTCTCGAAGATGCGGGCGCGCGGCGCGAACGTCACTGATATAGCGGTGCTCGTCGTGGCGGCCGATGACGGCTTCATGCCGCAGACGGACGAGGCGTTGAGCCATGCGCAAAACGCGAAAGTCGCGTTGATTGTTGCCGTCAACAAGATGGACGTGAAGGGCGCGAACCTCGACCAGGTGAAGGCGCAGATGCAGCAGCGTAATATAGCGCCGGAAGACTGGGGTGGTGAGACGATCACCGTGCCGGTGTCGGCGACGAAGAACCAGGGCATCGACAGCCTGCTCGAAATGATACTGCTGCAGGCGGACGTGCTCGAGCTGAAGGCCAACGCGAAGGCGGAGGCGAGCGGCGTTATTGTCGAATCCGCAAATAGACTTCGGCCGCGGCCCGCTCGCGACCGTAATCGTGCAACGTGGTACATTGCGCGTCGGCGATGCCATCGTGTGCGGACCACAATTTGCCAAGGTCCGCGCGATGTTCGACGACAAGGGCGCGACGCTGAAGGAAGCGCCGCCGTCCACGCCCGTGCGCGTGATCGGCTGGTCCGGCACGCCGGATTCCGGAGCGACGTTCCGCGTCGTGAAGAATGCGCGCGAGGCTGAGAAGCTGGCGGAGGAGGAGCAATTCCGCCTCAAGCAGGTGGTCACCACGGCGGCGGCGACGCCGAAGGAGGTTTCCGTCGAGCAGCTGTTCGCCAATATCGCGGCGACCACGGCGAAGGTGCTGAAGCTGATTATAAAGACGGACGTCTTTGGGTCGGCGGAGGCCATCCGCTCCGTGCTCGAAAATATAAAGAGCACGAAGGTCTCGCTGGAAATCGTCAGCATCGACGTCGGCCTCGTCACGAAAAACGACGTGCTGATGGCGAGTGCGGCGGGCTCCGTGATCATCGGATTCCACACGAAGCTCGAGAACGGCGTCATGCCGCTCGCGAAGCATCATAGCGTTCGCGTCGAGACGTACGACATCATATATGAACTCGCGGATCGGGTCCGCGATATGATGGCGGACATGCTCGATCCGGATCTCAAGGAGACCAAGACGGGCGCGGCCGAAATTCGGCAGGTGTTCCCGCAGGCCAAGGGCTTTGTGGCCGGCTGTCTCGTCACCGAGGGCAAGATCACCCGCAATGCCTCGGCGCGTCTGCGGCGTGGGCGGGAGATCGTGCACGAGGGCAAGGTGGATACGCTGCGCCGCTTCAAGGACGACGCGAATGAAGTTCGCGCCGGATTGGAGTGCGGTGTGAAACTGGATGACTTTAACGGTTACCAAACAGGAGATGTCATCGAGTGCTACGAGGTTCAGAAAGTGCGGGCCTCGCTCTGAGCGGGAGCCGCGGTTGGTCCGCGCGGGCGGGCCGCGGCGCGCGCTATATATTGCGCTATATAGCTCCATATAACCCCTGAACCGCGATGACCAACCGAACCATCCGCGTCAACGAGCTCGTGCAGCGCGAGCTCGGCCTGATCCTGCGCAAGAATTACCAGAGCGAGGCCGTCGCGATCACGATCAGCCAGGTGCGCATCTCGCCCGACCTGCACGATGGCCGGGTGGATGTCTCGATCGTGGGGGACGAGGAGACGGTGACGCAGAAGCTGCGTTGGCTGCGAAGCGTCGCGCCTGCGATCCGGCAGGAGCTGGGCCGGCGCATCGTGCTGAAATTTCTACCGAAGCTGGAATATCGAGTCGACGAATCCACCGGCCGGAACCTGCGGGTGCAGGAACTACTCGACGAGATCGTCGGCTCGCCGCCGAGCGCTCCTGACAACGCCGGTCCTGCTTCCTCTTGATTGCCGAAAAATTCTATCCCGAGCTCGCGGCGGCGTTCACCGGCGTGGTGAACGCGTTGCGTGGACAAAAGGTGGCGGTCGTCGGGCATGCCCGGCCGGATGGTGATTGTATAGGATCAGAGATCGCAGTCGCGCGCGTGCTGCGTTCGATGGGCCAGGACGTTATATGCGTGAATGCGGACCCGGTGCCCCGACGCCTGCAGTTTCTCGCGGAGGGCCAGGAGTTCGTTCGCACGGATGCACTGTTGCAGATGCCGAATGACCGCCGCGCTATATTTGTCGATTGTGCGGACCACGCGCGTGCGGGCGAGCGGCTGAAGATGCGTTTTCCGCGACCGGCTTTGGTGATTGATCATCACCTGTCTAATGTCGGCTTCGCGGATGTTAATATAGTGGACACGGGGTCGGCGGCGACCTGCGAGATCCTGGCCGGAATTTTCTTTGATCTCGGGCTGCCGGTCGATGCGCGGACGGCCCAGGCGCTATATACAGGTATATTGACGGACACGGGGCAGTTCCGCTTCAGTGCGACCTCGCGTCGCAGCTTCGTGCTGGCGGGTGAGCTGGTCGCCTGCGGGGCGGACCCGGCGGTGGCGGGCAATCAGCTATATGAAAACGAGACGGTCGGGAAAATGAAACTGCTCCAGCGCTTCCTCGCGTCGCTGCGGCTCGAGTGTGACGGCCGCGTATGCGTGGGGGTGCTCGAGCCGGGAATTTTCGCGGAGACGCAAACGAACGCCGAGGACACGGAAGGCCTCGTGGATTATGCGCGCAGTATCGAGGGCGTGGAAGTCGGGGCGTTGATCGAGCAGCGGGCGGACGGTTCGGTGAAGGCGAGTTTGCGCGGCAAGGATCCGGCGTACCGGGTCGATCTGGTGGCGGCGGAATTCAACGGCGGCGGGCACGCGTGTGCGGCGGGGCTGAATTTGAAATCGGGTGCCGAGGGATTTTATCCGCGGCTCGTTGCGGCGCTGTGCCGCCGGGTGCACGCCGTGGCGGACGGCAAGGCGGTTTAATATATGCTGCAACCCCCGCGAGAGATGGAAGGCGTGCTGCTGGTTGACAAACCGCGGGATCATACATCGCACGACGTCGTCGCGCGGCTACGGGGCAAGTTGAAGATCCGGCGGATCGGGCATGCGGGCACGCTCGACCCGATGGCCACGGGGCTGCTGATCATATTGGTGGGGAAGGCGACGCGGGTGTCGCAATATCTTATTTCCCTCGACAAGGAATATGAAGGGACGGTCGAGCTGGGGAAGGTGACCGACTCGCAGGATGCGGACGGCGAGGTGATGGAGACGCGGCCGGTTCCGGAGTTGTCGGACGCGGATATAAAGTCCGCGGTGCACGGATTTCTGGGCGACCAATATCAAACTCCGCCGATGTATTCCGCGATCAAGATCGACGGCGTGCCGCTATATAAGAGTGCGCGGCAGGGCGTGGAGGTGGAGCGTGAGCCGCGGTTTGTGCGCGTGATGAGCTGGGACGTTTTGCGGGTGGCGCTGCCGCAGTTCGATTTTCGTCTGCGCTGCACGAAGGGCACCTATGTGCGCACGCTGGCGCATGACCTCGGCAACAAGCTCGGCTGCGGCGCGCACCTCGCGGCACTGCGGCGCACGGCGACGGACAAGTTTAATATAACGCAGGCGCTGACCCTCGACGAGATCCAGGCGTTGAGTCTGCCGGAGATTGAGCGGAGACTGATTCCGGTGCACCAGGCCGTGCCGAGCGTGGCGCTGTGAGCGCGTTGCTGCAGCTCGACGGAATCGAGGCCGCGGCGCATCTGCCACCGCGGCCGATTCATCTCGCGTTGGGAATGTTCGATGGGCTGCACCTCGGGCATCGCGCGGTGCTGGATGCGGCGGTACAATCGGCGCGGAGATCGGGCGGGCTGGCGGCGATGCTGACGTTCTGGCCGCATCCGAGCGTGCTGTTTCGACCGGACCAGCCGACGCGTTTGATACAGCCGACGTCGTTGAAGAGCCTCGTCGCCGCGGAGTTGGGTGTCGAGGTGATGATCACGCAGCCATTCACCACCGAGCTCGCGGCGCTGGCCGCGGAGGAATTTCTGCCGTGGCTGCGGCGCGGGCTGGCGCGCCTCGCTGGGATATATATTGGCGAGAATTTCCGTTTCGGCCGGGCGCGGCTGGGCGATGTGGCGCTGCTGACGGCGGCGGGGCGACGCGAGGGGTTGACGGTTTTTAGTGCGCCGCGCGTGAGCCTGGATGGGGAGCCAATCAGCAGCACGCGAATCCGTGGCTTGTTGGAAGCGGGCGAGATCGCGGCGGCCAATACACTTTTGGGATATACTTATTTCTCGCCGGGCACCGTGACAGCGGGCAAGCAGTTGGGACGCACTCTCGGGTTTCCGACGCTTAATATAGCGTGGACGCCGGAGCTGCGGCCGCGGTTCGGTGTATATGCCGTGCGGGTCATCGGCAAAAAGAACGCTTCTCCGGAAAATGGCGTGGCGAACTACGGGCTGCGTCCGACGGTGGAGAGCGCGTCGGAACCGCGGCTGGAGACGCATATATTGGGGCCGACGGCGTATGATGCCGGCGATGAGATCCGGGTGGAGTGGCTGAAATTTTTGCGTCCGGAAAAGAAGTTCGCGGGTCTTGCGGAGTTGCGGCAGCAGATCGCGGCCGACCGTGATGCGGCGGCGGCATTTTTCGGCGGGAGCGTGTAGTACGGACTGTGCGACGTGAAGTGCGAGCGGCGGCGGTGGTGGGGTCGCATTTTTTCTTGCGCTCCGAAACGTCCGGCGCGTTAATTTCCGACCGCAGATTGCGGACCTTTAGCTCAGTTGGTTAGAGCGTTTCCTTGACATGGAAAAGGTCACTGGTTCGAGTCCAGTAAGGTCCACCATCTTGTAAGCCGCTGGCTCAGAGCACTTTGTGCTCGGGAGTTTCTGGGAAAGCCGTTGACGGTTCATCTGGCTTAGGCGGCGCACGGGGTCTGAATTCAGAGAGTACGCGTTAGCTGGCGAGCGGATTGACGGGACGTTCGGTTTTCGCATCTGGATCGCGCCGGCGAGACCATTGGAGTCTGCCTGCTGTTATATACTGGCAGGAGGTTCCGTCGTGAGGCGCCGCGGAGTATAAAGGTCTATATGATCCCGGGACGCCCGCTGTTTCGCCGGCGCCGGCCTCGTTCGGCCGACACCTGGAGGCGCGACCATGCGGCTGAACTATATAAGAGCGAATGCGTTGGGAGCGTGGATCGTGCACGATTTTTAGTATCCGGTCTCGATCCCGCGTGAGGATTGGGTTTCAAGTGAGTCATGACGAAATTCCTGGGGTCACTCCTATATACAGCGGCGGCGGTTTTCAGCTTGGGCGGGTTTGCCACTCCGGTGCTCGCGGCGGAAGTGCCGCTGGCTGATTTTCGCTGCGAGGGCCTCGCGACCAGCCAGCAGATCGACACCGCGCACCCGCGTTTTTCGTGGCGGCTCGATGGCACCGCGCGTGCCCTTCGCCAGGCCGCGTATGAACTCCGAGTGTATGAGGGCGATGGACCGGCTCCGGCGGACGCGACCGCTGCCGTGGATTCCGGGCGCATCGAATCCGACGAATCGCAGTGGCGCGAGATCCCGAACTTCACGGCGCAGCCACGACGTGTCTATTCCTGGCAGGTTCGAGTCTGGGATAATCAAGGCGGCGCCAGCGCATGGAGCGCGCCTAGTATATTCGGCACGGGGCTGATCGGGAGCAAGTGGGTCGCGGACTGGATTGGTGACGGGCGCAACGTGGCGCTCAACCAGACCATGCCGGCGCGCTATCTTCGCGGCACGTTCAACGTCGCCAAGAAGCCAGTGCGCGCCCGGCTGTATTTCAGCGCGCTTGGGCTCGCCGCGCCACAGATCAATGGACGTGCGGTGACGCAGGACCTCTTCATGCCGGGGTGGCCGGATTACCGGCAGCGAGTATATTACACCGCATACGACGTGACCGATCTGGTCAACGCGGGTGCCAACGCGTGGGGAGCGGTGCTTGGCGATGGCTGGTATAGCGGGACGATCCTGCCCAATCACCAATATGGAACGGAGCCGATGTTCTCGGCATTTCTGGACCTGACCGACGAGACGGGCAAGGTGACCACGATTCGCACGGGGAAGAACTGGAAATGGGCGGACGGGCCGATTCTCCTGAACTCTATATACAAAGGTGAGGTATATGATGCGCGGAAGGAGCGCAACGACTGGTGCACGGCCGCATCGACGGATTGGGAGTGGCGGGACGTGAGTGTGCGCAGCGTGGCGCGGGTTTACCAAAGCTACACGGCGCGCGTGTCGCCGCCGGTGCGGCGGCACCAGGTGATGACGCCCGTGTCGCGGAAAGAGGTGCGGCCGGGGGTGTTCGTCTATGATTTGGGGCAGAACATCGTCGGCTGGGCGCGCCTGAAGGTGCATGCCGCCGCGGGGCAGGACGTCATGATCCGTTTCGCGGAGATGCTCGATCCCTCCGGTCAAGTATATACCGCTAACCTCCGCTCGGCCACGGGGACGGCGCACTATATTGCGCGCGGGGGTGCGGACGAGACGTGGGAGCCAAGCTTCACGTATTTCGGGTTTCGTTATATAGAACTCAGCGGGGTCGAGCATCCGGCCGACGATGCCATTGCCGGGGTGGTTGTATATACCGACGCGGCGCAGACGGGCACGTTCACCTGCTCGGATACGTGGCTCAACCAGATGTATGAAAACACGCTCTGGGGTCAGCGCGGAAATTTTCTGGAAATCCCGACGGATTGTCCCCAGCGCGACGAGCGGCTCGGCTGGACGGGCGACGCGCAGATTTTCAGCAACACCGCGCTCTATAATATGAACGTGGGGACGTTCTATCGGCAGTGGTTGTCGTCGTTGCGGGACGGCTATCGCGACGGCCCGGATGGCGGCTTTCCGGATACGGCCCCGTCTACGGGCTTCACATTCGGGAGTGCGGGATGGGGTGACGCGGGCGTGATTATTCCCTATATGGTTTGGCTGCACACGGGCGATCGTCGCGTGCTCGAGGAGAGCGTGCCCTCGATCCAGCATTTCATGGAGACGATGTCGGCGCAGTCACCGGACGGAATCCGCCACGCGAGGCCCTCCTACGGCGATTGGCTCGCGCCAGGATTTGCGCCCGGGAAGGCGCCGCCGGATTACGACCTGATCGCGACTGCCTATATGGCGCATAGCGCCGACTTGGCCGCGCGCATCGCGGCGGCGCTGGGACGCAAGGATCTGGAAGCCACGAATCGCGCGCTTCAGGCCAGGGCGACGCAAGCGTTTCAAAAGAACTATATAGACGCGGATGGACGCGTCGCGAGCGATGTGCAGACGTCCTATCTGCTGGCGCTGGGATACGATTTGACGCCAGCGTCGTTGCGCGAGGCGATGGTCCGGCGTCTCGTTGGAAAGCTGGCGGACGCGGACAATCATTTGTCGACGGGCTTTCTCGGGACGCCGCTGCTCACGCCGGTGTTGACCGCGAACGGACGCGCGGATCTGGCGTATACGGTGCTCGAGCAGAAAACATATCCGGGCTGGCTGTTCAGTGTGAAGAACGGCGCGACGACGGTGTGGGAGCGCTGGGATAGTTGGACGCCCGAGGGTGGATTTAATAAAGACGGGATGAACTCCTTCAATCACTACGCATACGGATCGGTGGTGGAGTGGTTTTATAATACCATCGCGGGGCTGGCGCCGCTGCCGGAATCGCCGGGGTGGAAGCGCTTCCGCATCGCACCGATTCCAGGCGGCGGGTTGACCTCAGCGGCGGCGACGGTGCAGACGCCGCAGGGAGTTGCGGGGTCGCGGTGGGAAATCGCGGGGGGGCGCATGCATCTCACGGTGCGGATTCCGACGAATACGGATGCGGAGATCTCGCTTCCGGCCGCGGACTTCAAGGACGTCCACCTCGATGGCAAGCCGCTCGCCAGCGGCTCGTTTGCGAATGGGCAGCCGATGGTTCTTCCAAGCGGCGAATATACTTTCGACCTGCCTGCGCCGAAGATTTGAGACGCGGAACACTCCGGCGCGCGGCGAGGATGCCAAGCTAACAAAAGTCGGCACTCGGCGGTTGGCAGTAAGGGCGGCGGGAAACGGGCGCCGTATATCAACGCGCTCGGACGAAGATGTTTATATCATTTCGATGAGGCATGGGCCCCGGCTCGGCCGGCGAATACAGAAGGAGACTTCAACGCGCGCGGCCGCGCGGTGCGAAGGACGTTCCCAATGGCGTGCGATCGTCTGCCGGTCGGCTTCGGCGTCGCGGGAATGGCAAGCGCGACCAAATTTGCACCGCGACGGCGGAACTCGGCGCGATCTGAGTTGACGGTCGGGTCGCCGCGGCGGCGCGGCGGATGGAGATGCCTCTGTATATAGCGAGTACACGGTATATTACCCCGCTGCGCCCGGGCTGGGACCTGGGGCCGCGGAGCGCGTCGCCCGCAACGCCTGTAAGATCAATTGCAGGAACTTGTGACGGGCAGGTCGGATTCTCGCCCGACTGGGAGGTCGCAATATGAAGGCCGATGGCGTCGCCGAGTGGGACGCGATTGTTATCGGCGCCGGTCCGGCGGGGTTGAGTGCCGCGTTGTGGCTGGGACGCTGCGGACGCAAGACGCTGGTCTACGATGACGGGCGTCCGCGCAACGCGGCGGCGATCGGGATCCGGGGATTTCTAACACGGGATGGGATTCCGCCTCGGGAGCTGCTCCGGTTGGCGAGGGTGGAAATTGCGCAATATAATCATGTCGAGGTGCGTGATACGCGCGTCGAGAGCGCGGTGCGGCGGGACGACGAGTTTGTGATCACGACGAGCGGGGGCCCGGCGCGGGCGCGGACGCTACTGCTGGCGACGGGTCGGCGGGATTCGGTGCCGGACGCGCCGGGGTTGCGCGACTTTTATGGACGGGGCGTATATCATTGTCCCTATTGCGATGGCTGGGAGCACCGCGGGCAGCCGCTGGCGATATATGGTCGGGGTGAGTCGGCGGCCGGGATCGCGGAGCTGCTGCGCACGTGGAGCGATGACTTGTATATATGCACGGGCGGCGAAGAACCGGAGGAGCCGGTGCGCGCGGGTGGCTGGCGGGTCGTGACGGCTCCGATCCGGGCATTGCGGGCGGGGCCGGACGGAACTCTGGCGGCGATCGATTTCGCGAGCGGTGAGACGAGGCGGTGTTCCGCTCTCTTCTTTTGCTCGGACTGTATACAGAAGTCCGAATTGCCGGAGGGACTTGGGTGCGAGTTTGATGAGGAAGGTTCGGTGGTATGTCAGGAGCACGCCGCGACGGGAGTGCCTGGTTTGTTTGTGGCGGGCAACGTGCGCGGCGGCGTGCATCTCGCGATCATGGCGGCGGCCGAGGGCGCGGAGGCGGCGTTTGCGATGAACGAGTATCTCTTGGACCACCCGACCCGGCCGGCGCCGGGGGCACCGCTGGAAAGCGTTCCTGGGAGCCGCTGACCGCGTGGTGCTCGCTAAGGGACTCGAAGGATATATTGCGCTGTATACTGGCTTTACGCGCACCGGCCCGAAGAGGAGTCGTGGAAGTATATTCGACCTTATACGCGGATCGACCGTATGCGCTGGACAGGGCTCAGTGCGGGGCGGGGAATTGCTCCCGGATGATGGACATCGCTGCGTCGTGAAGTCCGGATGAGCTCCAGCACAAGTCCTCCTTCAAATGACATTCGATGCCAGCGTCGAAGAGCGAGAACATCACGGCCATGACGCAGGCATCGGTGTCGAGGCCGCAGACGGTGACGCGGGATATATTGCGTTCCTTGAGCCGGCGGATCTGCGGCATTGAGAGACCATATTTGGCGATTTTCGTGAGAACGAGATCGCCGGGTCGGGGCGGGATTAGCAGCTCGAGGTCGGGAGAGCCGGGTGGGCAGGCGGTCAGCTTCAGCAGGCGGCGAAACACGGATGACTCTGGGTTCACATAGCGGGTGAAGACACGCTGCGGGTAGCATCGCGAATATTTCGCGATTTTCTCAACGAGCGGCGCGGGAGGCTGGAATGCCCGTTGAACGTCGACGATAAGAAGTGCCCGCGATGCGGCCATGCGACGTGGACCGACGGGCGGTCTTGCGGTTCTCCCAGAGGCAGGCGTCCGGTGCTGCGCGGAGCCGGGATGATTGTTGTGGAAGTATATAGCAAAGCCGATCAGGAATGCAGGGGGAGGGCCGGTGCGCGGTGCGCGCACGACAGGTGGTCCGCACGCCGCGGCAGGCTCTGGAAGCGGGCGCGCAGGTCTTCCGGTATACTTGAGGCGTTGCCCACCAGCGTGGATGAAGTGGATGACCGTGCTTCCGTTGCGAGCCTCGCGCTCGGGCAGGCCGGGCGTGGGCCGGCCTAGTAGTATATAGGTATATATAAAGGAACAACTTGCCAGATCGGGGCGGCCGCCCGCTCGCACCTGCGCGACGACTGACGCGTGACATTGCCGTTAACCGTTGCGGCAGCTATAATAATGCCGTTGCGTTGGCCCTTGCGGTTAACTAAACAGCAGCGATGGCTCAAGCAGAGACAGCTGACTTCAGCGGCCGCACCGCAGGCGCTGGCGAACTAGGCGGCGGGTCGGCCCCGCCGCAGAACGTTTCGGTCGAATCCGGCGCCACGTGCGTTTGCGAGGGCCGGCGCCGCAGAGGTTTCGGCCGTGTATTATGAAGCGCGCGGGCAGCCGAATCGAAATCGTGGCGGGGTCATGTGGGCGAGTATACATTATGTGCTCGCGCAACGTATGATCGGACGGGTTTCTGATATACCAAGGGGCGTCCGGCCGGCCGGGCGCGGCCCGGACACGGAAGTATATAGGCGAATTTGGTAGAACGAAGATGACGACGAATTCCGCGATCGAACCCCAGGTGACCTTCGATGTTCATTTGCGTCGGGCAATCTTGCTGCCGCTCGTGCTTTTTCTGGTCTGCGCGGTTGCGGGGTTTCTGCTGTTTGGGCGGTTGTCGTCGGTGATTCACTGGAATGAGCATTCCGTCGAGGTGTTGAGTTCCGCCCAGGACCTGCAGAAATCGGTCATCGATCTAGAGACGGGGATTCGCGGATATGAACTGACCGGGGAGCAAGGATTTCTGCAGCCGTATCTCCGCGCCGGCCCACTCGTGCTGCGGGAGTTTGCGCATCTCGCGGAACTGGTGACCGATAATCCCTCGCAGACGCTGCGGTTGCAGACGGCAATGCGGAGTTATGAAGCTTGGGATCTGTTTGCGCGACAATCCATCCGCAACGGAATCGCGCCGGCGGATCGGTCGTTGGAGTTCCAGCGATCGGGCCGGCTGCTGATGGATCACCTGCGGCAGGACCTCGCGACGTTTATCGGCGAGGAGCGCCGGCTCCTGGAGGACCGAAGCCGTTCCGTGGAGCCGGCGCGCGCGAGTGCGGTGTTGCTCTTTTCAATTTTGCTGGCGCTCGCAATAGCAACGCTGCTGTGGACGCGTTCACGGATGCGACATTTGACGGAGACGTTCACCGAGTCGCTGCGGCAGACGGAGCTGCAGCGGGAGGGCTTTCGCGTGACGTTGGCGAGCATCGGCGATGCGGTGATCGCGACGGATCGGAACGGCGACGTAAATTTTCTGAATAGCGAGGCGGAGCGCATGACGGGTTGGACGCTGACGGATGCGCAGGGGAAGCCGCTTCATTCTATATTTCGAATTATAAACGAGCACACCCGGAATTCCGTGG
The DNA here is from genome assembly GCA_963800005.1 of uncultured Verrucomicrobiae bacterium. Lineage (GTDB taxonomy): Bacteria > Verrucomicrobiota > Verrucomicrobiia > Opitutales > Opitutaceae > CAWCZH01. The sequence goes on along the minus strand of CAWCZH010000004.1, from coordinate 826,901 downwards.
ACGATCCGGTGGAGCGCGTTTTCCGGGAGCGGCGCGTGGTGGGCCTCGCGAATCATACAGTACTGATATCAAAGGCTGGGGTGGAGTGGATGATTGAGGATTCGGCCGCGCCGATCCTGGATTTCGAGGGGAAGATCAGCGGGGTGATTTTGGTGTTTCACGATGCGGGCGAGCGGCGGCGGGCGCAGCGTGCGCTCGTGGAGGCTCGGGATGAGGCGCTCGCGGCGGCGCAGGCGAAGGATAATTTCCTAGCCGTGCTGTCGCACGAGTTGAGAACGCCGCTGAGCCCGGTGCTGCTGCTGGCGGCGGCGGGCGCCGAGGATCCGGCGAACACGGCGGAAATGCGCAAGGATTTCGAGACCATTGTGAAGCACGTCGAGCAGGAGGCGCGGCTCATTGATGATCTTCTGGATCTCACTCGCGTGCGCAGCGGGAAAATTTCCATGACGTTCAAGCGCGTGGAACTGCAGCCGATCGTCGCGGACGCCATGGAAAAAATTCGGGCGGTGGTCGCAGAGAAAAATCTGCGCATGCAGTTTACGATCGAAGGGACGTCATTCCCGCTGCGGGGTGACGCGTCGCGTCTGCAGCAGGCGTTTTGGAATATATTGGGCAACGCGGCGAAGTTCAGCCCAACCGGTGGGCGGATCGACGTGGTGGCGAAATTCGACCGCGACCAGGGCGGCGTTTCGGTGCTGATTCGCGATGAAGGCGTGGGGATGTCGCCCGAGGAGCTTGATCATATATTTGAGCCGTTCGTGCAGGGTTCGAACGGCGGCGTTTCGCACACGCATCGGTTCGGCGGGTTGGGGCTGGGGCTGACCATTGCGCGCTCTATACTCGAGCTGCATCATGGGACGCTGAAGGCGGAGAGCGCCGGGCCGGGTCGCGGTGCGACGTTTACGATTGTCCTGCCGTTGCCCCCCGTCGAGGAGCGGGTGGCGCCTGCGCTGACGCCGGAGCCCGAGCCGCCGGCGAATCCGCCGAGCCCGGTCGCGCGAGGAGGGCGCATTCTGGTGGTGGAGGATCATCCGGAAACGCTCGCGACGCTGGCCCGCCTGCTGTCGAGCCGGGGATATATAGTTGTGGGCGCGGATTGCGTGCAGACGGCGCTGCGCTCCGCCGCGCGCGAGAAGTTCGATTTGGTGATCTCTGATATAGGATTGCCGGACGGCGACGGGTACGCGCTGATGAAAAAATTGCGGGAGACCCACCAGCTGAAAGGCATCGCGGTTTCAGGATTTGGCATGAAAGCCGATGTGGAAAGGAGCCGCGCCGCGGGCTTCGCGGGTCACCTGACGAAGCCGATTGTTCTGCGGGCCCTCGAGGATATGATTGAATCGGTCCGGGTTACATAGAGCGGGCGCCGGCTGCTGGGGGATGCCGTTCGTCTATAACGGCGTGGGTTCTGATGAGTTCCTATATCATCGAATATGGCTGAGTATACAACCGTGCGTCCGCCCGATGTGTTCGGGAAGACGCGTGGTATCTTCCGGGTCGCCCCGTCGCGACGCGGGCAGGCGGCTGATGCCAGTATCGCCAGAGATATATCTATCTGTATATAGCGCCGACGGCCCGAAGCACGCGCAGCGATCGACCGTAGCCGCGGGCGGAGGCGGCCTTGCTACTTTTCCAGCGTATAGAATGTATAGCGGAAATTGGCGTCTGCGCTCTCCCGGCGGTCGAGCTCGCGCCAAGGCAGGTGACGCCACTCCGGGAAGAATGTGTCGCCAGGTACGTCGGCGTGCACGAGCGTGAGGTGCAGGCGCATGGGCCGCTCGAGCGCGAGCGTCTCCGCGTAGATCCGCTCTCCGCCGCATATATGAATATCGCCCGGCAGCGTGTCGGCGATGCGGAGCGCTTCGCCGAGGCTGGCGGCGACTTCGACGCCGGGTTTCGCGAGCTGTGCGTTGCTCGTGATCACGACCGGGCGCCGGCCGTCGAGCAGCACGCGCGGCCACGTTTGATAGCAGATGCGGCCGAGCACGACGATCTGGCCAGCGGTCTGATCATGGAAAAATTTTAAATCCTCGGGAATTCGCCACGGGAGTTTTCCATCGCGGCCGATCACGCGATTTTCGGCGCAGGCGACTTGAAGGTGAAGGAGCTTGGGCGAGGGCATGGCGCGTGGAGCGTGAGGGGCTACCAAGGAGACGTGGAATCGCGCCATGGCAAACAAGATGGAGCGCGGCCGGGGCCACCGGGCGGGTTTGATATTACGCGATTTCCGACTGGTGGGCGGGGGTTCCGCGTTGCGTTAAATCCCTGATCGCGGTGATGTCGCGGTATGACGATTGGCGTTCCGAAGGAAATCAAGATCGGGGAAACGCGGGTATCGATGACGCCGAATCTATGTCGTCGTTGTGTGGCGCTTGGGGGCACGGTGGTCATCGAGGAATCGGCGGGCATCGTGGCGGGGTTCACGGATGCCGAGTATCGCGCGGCTGGGGCGACGCTGACGTCGTCGGTGAAAAAGGTCTGGGGCGATGCGGATGTGATCCTGAAGGTAAAGGAGCCGCTCGAGGCGGAATATGGAAGGCTGAGATTTGATCAGGTGATTTTCACGTATCTCCATCTGGCGGCCGGTCCGGAGCTGGCGCGCGTCTTGTTGAAAAAACGGATCCTGGGAATCGCGTATGAAACGGTCGAGGGCAGCGATGGAAGTTTTCCGTTGCTGAAGCCGATGTCGCAGATCGCCGGGCGGCTTTCGACGCAGGTGGGCGCGTACTTTTTGCAATCGCAGCATGGAGGTTCGGGCGTGTTGCTCGGCGGCATTCCGGGAACGATGCCGGGGCACGTCGTGGTGGTCGGTGCAGGAAACTCGGGAGCGCACGCGGTGCAGATGGCGGTGGGCATGGGGGCGCGGGTGACGGTGCTCGACTTGGATACGAGGAAGCTGGAGGCGCTCGATACGGAATATCGCGGACGGGTGGTGACGCTGCTGTCCAATCCGGCCAATATAGAGCACGCGGTGGCCGACGCGGATTTGCTGATTGGCGCAGTGTTGATCCCCGCGGCGAAGGCGCCGATTGTGGTGACCGAGAAAACCGTCGCGCAGATGCGGCCGGGCAGCGTGATCGTGGATATAGCGATCGACCAGGGCGGCTGTATAGAGAGTATACACCCCACCTCGCACGAGCAGCCAGTATATAAGAAACACGGCGTGATCCATTATGCGGTGCCGAATATGCCGGCGCTGGTTGGGCGCACCTCGACGCTCGGACTGACGCAGGCAACCGAGCCCTATGTGGCGATGCTCGTGCAGAAAGGTGTGTCGAAGGCCCTCGCGGAGCACCGCGGGTTGGCAAAAGGAGTTAACACACAATCAGGTCGGATTACTAATGACGCAGTGGCTCAGGCGTTAGGCTTTGCGAACTGACGGCGCATTGTTTTGCTTTGACTGGTATGGTCGAAGCAATCGTCTGTGCCGCCCTGATGGCGGGCCTCACCGGGATCTGGATTTTCGCGATGATCGCGAAGAAGTATTTCGCGCGGCAGCGTCGTGCCGGTATATACGGCGATACATTTCTCGCGCGGGTATTTTCTGAAACGCCGCCGCGGGCGACGTCGCGTGCGGTGCCGGAAAATGCCTCTGCCGTCGCGGCAGAAATCGAGACCGCGACGATGCGCTAAAGCAGGCGCGGTCGGCAGAGCGATCGCGGGGATTAAGCCGGTCCGCCTCGCGAGCGCGGAGGACCGGCGAAACAGACGTCGGCGGGGAGCCGTTAGGCGCCTGCCGGAACGAGCGTGATTTTCTTGATCTCGACGCGGTCGGCCGGGGTGCTCTTTTCGCCGCCGCCGCTGGCGGAGGTGGGCACGGTGGCGATGCGTTCGAGGACGTCATCACCCTTCACCAGCTCACCGAACGCAGTATATTGTCCGTCGAGAAACGTGGCGGCGCCGTGGCAGATGAAGAACTGGCTGCCGGCGGAGTCCGGGATGCGAAGAGCGGGCCATCGAGATAACGCCGCGGTGGTGGGACTTCTTAGTTGAACTCGGCCTTGATCTTGTATCCCGGGCCGCCGGTGCCGGGCTGGTCGGTCGAGCCGTCCTTCGTGTTGGGGCATCCGCCCTGGATCATGAAGCCCTTGATGATGCGATGGAACGCGGTGCCATCGTAGAAGCCCGAGCGGACGAGCTTCTTGAAGTTCTCGACCGTCTTGGGGGCGACGTCTGGCCAGAAGCTCAGCGTCATATTCCCGTAGGTGGTTTCGATCAGGGCGTTTTCTGCCGGGGTGGGTGTGCTCATGAGAAGGGCTCAACCAACGCCGCGGCGGGCAATTCCGCAAGTCAGATCGATGGTGGCTCGGGAACCAGAAAGCACATAGCCCTGCAGCCCGCCCCCAGAGGGGCGTGCAGGGCAGCGCTGACTTACGGGGACAACGCAGGCAATATACTCCGGGAGCTCCGCAAGGGCGGCGCCGTATGAGCGCCGTGCGCCGCGGCCGGAGGCGGGATGGGTGCGGTGAGTCAAGCCTTGAGGTAACCGGCGCTCGCGGTAACTCGCGATCGCGGACGAGGTTGAAGCAGAATGGAATTGAGCCGTTTCCCTTAAATCGTTGGCCTCATATATATGGCGAAGAGGCACCGGTGGATCCTGAGCGTGCTCGCGTTCATCGTGGGCGCAGCGGCGGCGTCGGCGCGCACGGACAAATGGCTCTATGTGAAAGCGCCGAGCTTTACGTTGATCACGACGCTGGATGCGAAGCGTGCGATCAGCTGGGCGGATGATTTCTCACAGTTCGTCGGCGCGCTCGATGAGTTCATCACGGTGGATAAATCGAAGCTGCCGCAGCTGACGGTGGTGGTGTTTGCGGACGAGGACGAGTTTGCGCGTTTCCGGCCGTTGGATGCGGCGGGGAAGCCGAAGGAAGTCGCGGGCTTTTTCTCGCGGCATGAATCGTGGGCGGTGGCGGGACTCGCGGAGAACGAGCTGAACGCGAATTCAAAGGAAACGTTTTTCCACGAGGGCACGCATTGGTTTCTAAGCGGTTTTGAATATCCGAACCCGATGTGGATCGAGGAAGGGATCGCCGAAACTTTTTCCACCTTCAAGGTCGAGGACAAGACGGTCTCGTGGGGCCAGGCGATCCCGCAGCACGTGATCTTGTTGGCGCAGGGGGACCAGATTCCCTTGCAGCAACTTCTCGGGATGACGCCGGACGACCTGTTTCACGGCGGGTCCGAGGGCGATTCGCGCACGGGTCTTATATACGCGGAGTCGTGGGCCTTCGTGCATTACCTCGTATTCGGCCGGCGGGACGTCCCTCAGACCGGGCTCGCCGAGTATATGAAACTGTTGCGGACGGCGCCCAGTCGCGACGAGGCGTTCCGGGCGGCGTTCGGGCAAGATTATCGGGCGCTGGACAAGAAACTGGCGGCATATCTGAACGGCGGAAAATACTATATACACAAGCAGCCGCGGTTGACGCTCCCGCCGGTCACCCCGCGTCCCGCCACGCCGGCCGAGGTGGAGGACGCGCTGGGTCGCTTGGATCTCGCGGCCGGCCGCCTCGCGGACGCGCAGGCGCATGCCGGGAAGTCGGCCGCGCTGAATGCGGAAGACCCGAAGGGTGAGACGCTCTTGGGCGAAATATACTCAGCAAATCACGAAGAAGAAAACGCGCTCGCTGCATATAGGACTGCGATTGCGAAGGGCTCGCGGGACTTTCGCCCTTATTTCGCCGTGGCATTCGCGGAGTTTTCGTCGGGCAAGAGCTGGGATAGCTCGCTGAATCTCGACGCCGGACAGGCGCGACACATCGCGAGCTTATATGAACGTGTGATCAACCTGAACCCGCACTTTCTGCCGGCGTACCAGAATCTCGCGGGGATCCTCGACTTGCTCCCCGAGCTCGGCAAGGACGACCACCGGTTTCTCGAGTATGGTGAAAAGATATATCCTGCCGACGGGATGATCCGAATCGGCTTGGCCGTGGTCGCACGAAAATCAAAGGACGACGATAAAGCGCGCAGCCTGCTGACTGACGTGCTCGATCCCGCGTCGCGCCAGCCGAGGCACGTCGTGGATTATGCGCAACGAATCGAGTCCGAATGGGCGCAAAATGAGGTTTCCGAGCAACTGCAGGGGCTCTTTGACGGGAGAAAATTCGCGGAGGTCGTCACCTTGGTGGACCAGCAGCTGGCGACGCCGATGGCGGCGAGTCAGCGCAGATATTTCGTGAGCCTCCGCGTTCAAGCCGTCGCGTTACGCAAAATGGACGGAGCGCGCGCCGCTCTGCAGGAGCGCCGCTGGGCCGAGGCGCGGAAAATCCTAAACGAGGTCCGGGAGTCGGACGCTCCGGCGCAGGTGAAGGCGGAGGCGAAAAAGCAACTTGAACGCCTCGATGCGAGCGGCCTCGATCCTGCGACCGGCGCCGACGCCAGCCCGGCACGGTGATGCGGCTGACGGGCGCCGGCTCGTGACGAGCCGGTTGGCGAGCGCAGGCGCGTCCGTGGGGTATATAGCGAAATGGCGCTATATGTGGAATATATATACCTCGAAGGCCGCGCCGTCTGCGGGTCATCGCTCTCCGCTGACGTCGCGTCCCGAAATCCGCGGTCTCCCGGTGTATCCGGATCTCGAATACGCTACGGAGTCCTCATGTATCCGGATCTCGAATACGCCCGCCGCCGTCAGTCCGTGAACTTCTCGTCGATGCGCTCGCAGAAGTGGTGGATGAGAAAGAGGTGCGCCTCCTGCGCGGCGGCGCCGCTGGGTCCGGGGACGATCACCTCGCAGGTGGCGAGCCCCCGGGCACGTCCGCCGGAGCGTCCGAGCAGGGCGAGGCTCGCGAGTCCGAGGCGCTTGGCCTCGGCGAGGGCGGCGAGGAGGTTGGGGGAGTTTCCGCTGCTCGACAGCACGACGAGAAGATCGCCGGGCTTGGCGAACGCCGTGACTTGTCGCGCAAAGGTCGAGTCGTAGCCGAAATCGTTGCCCACGCACGTGAGGAGTGAGCCGTCCGCCGAGAGCGCGATGGCCGGCAGCGGGCGACGGTTTTTCATATAGCGACCGACGAGCTCCGTGGAGAAATGCGCGGCTTCCGCGGCGCTGCCACCGTTGCCTCCGATCAGCAGTTTCCCGCCGGCGGAAAGTGTATTGATGATCATGTCGCCGGCGCGGTCGATTTCCGCGCGAATGGTGGAGAGCGATTGGAATGTGCTGACGGTGGCGGCAAGCGAGGCTTCGAAAGTCATGCGTTTGTCTGAGTGGAATTACCCGAGACCCGCTTCAAGGGAAAGAAATTGTTGGCGCGGGGCGCGGCGCGGCTTCATCAACGGCTGTTCCCCGAACCGATGCGCCTGCGCAAACTCACCCTGCGGCAATTTCGCAATATAGGCTTCGCCGCGCTCGAGTTCACGGGACGCCAGCAGTTTTTTCTCGGGGCGAACGGGCAGGGGAAAACAAACCTGCTCGAGGCGGCGGGCTATATAACGGCACTGCGCTCGTTTCGCGCGACGGACAGCCAGCTCCTCATCCGCCACGGCGAATCCACGGCGGCGATCGTCGCCGCGGTGGAACATGAGAAGCAGGGCGAGACGCGCGTGACGATCAAGCTGCATCGGGGCAGCAAGGAACTGTGGTGCGACCAGACGCGTGTGACGCGATTCGCGGATTATCTCGGCCAGTTTCCGACGGTGGTGTTTTCGTCTCAGGACATGCTGCTGGTGCGCGGCTCGCCGGCACTGCGTCGACGCTGGCTGGACCTGACGCTCGCGGCCATGGACCCTATATACTTGCAGGCGCTGCAAACCTACACGCGCGCGCTGGCGGGCCGCAATGCGCTCCTGAAGCGGGCTGCAGGGGATGACGGCCAACTTGGGGCATTTGAGCAAACGCTGGCGCCGGCCGCGGCGGAGTTGATTGCACGTCGCGCCACGGGGTTAAAGCAGCTCGCGGGTGCCGTTCGCGCTATATACTCGCGTCTCACCTCGGAGCGGGAGGAGATGAGCCTGAGTTATCAGCCGAATTTCAGCGAGCCGTCGGCGGAGGCGTTGCTGGCGCGGCTCGAGAGCGGGCGGGGTCGCGATGCGCAATTCCGGACGACGCTGGTGGGCCCGCACCGGGATGATTTTCAGTTCCGCGTGCGCGGCACGCTCGCGCGTGACTTTGCGTCGGAAGGACAGCAACGCTCCGTGGTGCTGGCGCTGCGGCTGGCGCAGGCGGCGTGGTATGAGGAGAAGAGCGGCGTGCGGCCGTTGCTGCTGGCAGATGACGTGCTCGGGGAGTTGGACCCGGTGCGTCGTCGCGCGTTTTGGCTGGCGGTGGCGCCCGATTCGCAGGTGATTGCGACGGGGACGCGTTTGCCCGATGCGGAGCTGGGCACGTGGCAAATTTTCGACGTCGACGATGGCACGTTTGCGGAGCGGAGCGTGGTCGTGACGCCGGCAAGTTGATGATACATCTCGAACCCTGGCAGTGGGCGATTGCGGTGACGGGAGCGGTGCTGGTGGGTGTCTCGAAAACGGGAGTGTCCGGTCTCGGCATGTTATTTGTGGTGTTGTTTGCGCAGATCATGCCGGCGCGGCAGGCGACGGGCATTGTGCTGCCGTTACTATGCTGCGGGGACATCGTGGCCGCTATATACTATCGCAAGCACGCGCGCTGGCCGCATGTGGTGAAACTATTTCCGTGGGCGGCGCTCGGCGTGATCGCGGGATATTTCGCGCTCGGGCGAATCAGCGATCACCAGACGCGCTGGCTGATCGGCAGTATTATACTCGTGCTCATCGGGCTGCATCTGCTGAGGCGGGCGCGCGGACCGGCTGCTGGAGTGGCGGCGGAGGCGGAGCATAGCTGGTGGTTTCCGCCGCTGCTCGGGGTTCTGGCTGGTTTCACGACGTTGGTGGCGAATGCGGCGGGTCCGCTGATGGTGATATATCTTTTGGCGATGCGTCTGCCGAAGATGGAATACGTCGGCACCGGTGCGGTGTTTTTTCTCATCCTGAATTTGTTCAAGGTGCCGTTCATGGTGAACCTCGGGCTGATCAACTCTGCGAGTTTTGGGTTGAACCTGTGGCTCGCGCCGGCGGTCTTTTTTGGAGCATGGCTGGGTCGGATCCTGCTTCTGAAGATGAATCAGCGACTGTTCGAAAACGTGGCGCTTGGCCTGTCGGGCCTCGCTGGGCTCCGGCTGTTTTTCTAGGATTGCGCTGAGTTGAGTCGCGCTGCGAAACGATGTGCGAGCGCGGCGGCGGGCGCGCGAGCGGACGTGTATATAGCGGGTGGACCTGCTATATTCGGATATATAGGTCGAGCGCTGCAGATCGCGGCGTGGCCCCAAGTATATTCGGCCCTGAGCGGCGGGGGCGGCGGCGCCGATAAATGGCTGGGCTGCGAGTTTTCGCTGTGCTCGGGGGCGCGGTGCCGTTAATGCGTTGACGCATGGCCCGGCTGACTGCGCGAGAAATGTGGAAGGTGAAAATCATGGGCGGGACGCTGCCGCCCTCGCGAGCGTCGGTGGTGGGACTCGCGCTCGCCCCTACGCTGAGCCGCCCGGCCTTCGTCGGCGTGGTCCTCGGGATTGATCCCTCGCTGCGCGGCACCGGCCTGGCGTTGCTCGAGTTCACGGCAGGGCGAACACCTGTTCTACTGCGTTGCCGGACGATCGAGGTGGCCGCGCGGCAGCCCATGGCGTTTGCGCTGGGGGAAATTCACCGGGGCGTCGCAGCTTTTCTCGCCGATGCGGACGTGCGCCATGTCGCGGTCGAGCAAACGATCTATGTACAGAACTTCCAGACGGCGCAGATCCTCGGGGCGGCGCGTGGTGCGGCCATTTCCGCGTGCGCGCTGCGGGAGCGACCGGTATATGAATATCCGCCGTTGCGCGTGAAGCAGGCCGTCGTGGGCGTGGGCCGGGCCAGCAAGGAACAGATGGCGCGGACCGTCATGGCGCTGCTCGGCCACGGCCGCGCACTGGCGGCGGATGAGGCGGATGCGGCAGGCGTGGCGTTGTGCCATGCGTTTACCTGGCGCGCGACTTCGGCCTGAATCCGCCCCGGCCAAGTTGTATTCACAATCCGGATACGCGTATCCGGGATTTGGATACGCGTCCGGCAGTGCCCGACAACTGGATACACGGCCTCAGCCGAGCACGGTTTTGAGAATCTTCCCGAGGTCGGTCAGGCGGTACGGCTTGGTCAGATATCCGCAGAAACCGAGTTCGAGGAACTTTTGGGCCATGTCGTCGTTATCATAGCCACTCGACACGATGGCGCGGACCTCGGGGTCGAGCTGGCGCAGGATCTTGAACGCCTCCTCGCCACCCATGCCGCCGATCACCGTGATGTCCATGATCACGGCGTCATAGGGCCGGCCTATATTAAGATAGCGTTGATACAGCGAGATCGCCTCCTCGCCGTTTTTCGCAAGGTCGTATTTATAGTCCAGCGACTCGAGCATCCCGGCGGTCAGGTTCAGAATCTTCGAATCGTCGTCCATCATGAGCACGCGGCCGGTGCCGAAGCGCAGCGATGGCGCGCGCAACGCGGGCATTTCCGCGGCACCTTCGGCCTGCGGCAGAAACACCGTGAACGCGGTGCCCACGCTGAGCGCTGTATCAATTCCGATCTGGCCGCCATGCTTGCGCACGAGGGATAGTACAGTGGCGAGGCCGAGTCCGGTGCCGTGTTTCTTGGTCGAGAAAAACGGATCGAAAATTCGCGGCAGGTGCTCGGGCGGAATCCCGGAGCCATTGTCGCGCACCTCGAACTCTACATAGTCGCCCGCGGGCAGCCCGGGAACCTGCCCTTCGGAAACGGTGAGGTTGCTCGCTCGTAACTCGACGCGCGCGCCGTGCGGCGGCGGAGGCATCGCCTGCAGCGCATTTACTATAAGGTTTTGAAAAACCTGGAGCATTTCCGCGCGCTCCACGCGCACGGGCGCGACATCCGGCGCTATATCAATTGCAATCACGCTCGCGGATCCGGCCGATGCGATCTTCGAGGTCTCCTCGAGCAACTCGCGCGGACTCACCAGGGCCAGGAGGCCCGTCCCGCCCTTGGCGAACGTCAGCAGCTGCCGCGAGAGCGCTTTCGCCGCGAGACACGCCTTCTCGCTGTCTAGCAACGCGTCGAGATCGCGTGTATCGCGCGCAAGGGAAATGCCTCCCAGGACGGTCGTCAGCAGATTATTAAAGTCATGAGCAATTCCCCCCGCGAGGTGGCCGAGCGATTCGAAGCGATTCGCGCGCACAAGCTCGTCGGGCGTCAGCGTCATGGACTGCGGATCGCGAAAAACGAGAATGACACCGCGCGCTTTTCCGTCGGCGGAGAAAGCCGCGCGCGCGGTCCATACAATCGGCAGCGAAGCGGGTGCGTCGGGATCGGGTGTGGATTCCGCATCCGGGCGAATTCCCTCGGTCATGACCCCGGGTCCGCGGCGAAGTGAATCGTCGCTGAATAACGGTAGCGGCTGGTGCGCTGCGAGCGCCCGCGCGACCGGGTCCTCGGTGGCTCGGCCGGTCTCGCGATTGACGAGTCGCAGAACGTCGCCGAGAGGGCGCCCGAGCATAAACTCGCGGCCGAAATCCAGCAGCGTGAGGGCAGCGGCGTTGAGAAATATAATCTTCCCGCTGACGTCGGTCATTACGACCGCCTCGCCTAATGTATCAAACGCCTCGGCGGCGAGCGTGGCGGGCAGCACCTCGGGGGGCGCGCTGGGCACGGGCAGCTCGCAGATAAACCCAACGACGCGGGAAATTTCTTTGCGACGGTTATAGGTTCGATGGGCGCCGAGTAGGACGGAGACTTGGGCGCCGTCCTTGCCGCGCAACACGGTGGGCAGGAGAAATTCTCCCTGGCCGGGCGCGAAGCTGGCGATCCAGGGCACCACGCCTCCCGCGACCTGCTCGTCCGGCAGACACGTGGCGAAGCTCTCTATATCATCGTCGAGATCGAGCTCCGCGTAGCCGAGGGTTTTTTTCCATGCCGCGGAGAGCCAAAAAATTTGTCCGGTGAAATCGAGCTCGAAAGAACCGAGGGGCCCGCTGCGTCCGCTGAGTTCCTGCATGCGCGCATCGTTCGCGAGGCTGGCCTCCTCGATTTCCTTGCGCTCCGTGACATCGAGGTGAAGGCCGATGACGCGCTCGAGTTCGCCCGACGCGCTGAGCATTTGGAGCCCGACGCATTGAACCCACACCCAGCGTCCCTGACGATGACGCATGCGGAATTCGACATTGAACGGGCGCGTGCCGACGGTGAGTTTTTTTCCAATCTTATCGGGGGCGGCGGCGGAGTCGTCCGGGTGAATCAGCTCGTGCCACGTGTCGAGTGTGTCGGGCAACTCTCCGGCGGAATAGCCGAGGATTTTTTTCCAACCGGGGGAAAAATTGACGCGTTGCGCTTTGAGATGGAGATCGAAAATGCCGGCGATGCCGCGTTCGGAAAGCAGGTCGAGCGCAGCGGCGGCGCTCGCCGCGGCGGATCCGGCCAGGGCACCCGCGGCGGCGGGCGGTGGTTGCACCGTTGCTATATAGCCGCCCACGGGCTGCGAGCCGCGTTCGAGGCGGACGAGGACGTCGCGGGGCGCGCCCTCGCGGGGCAGCGCGGTGAGCGCGGCCGATTTATCAAGTGTATTGACGAGGAGGACTTCCCATTGCGAGCTGAGCCAATCCGGGTCGTCGGAGACGAAGTCGAACTGAATGAGTGCGGCGAAATGTTCTCCGACGATTTCGCCCTCGCCGGTCTGCCATAATATACGGGCTGCGGCGTTCGCGGCGGTGACGCGCCCGGTGGAGTCGAGGAGCAGCACGGCACACGGTTCGGGCGAAAGCGGCCTCGCCGCCACCTCGGCGGAAAGGGCAAACGGCGACCGTGAAAGCGTGGGCTTTTTCAAGTGGTTATACAACCTAACCAGTCTTCCACCCGCTTGGCGAGAAAATCTATATAGGCCGGATGATCATTGAGGCAGGGGATCTGCTGGAACGTTTCCCCACCGGCGGACAGAAAGGTCTCGCGGCCCTGGCCGGCTATTTCCTCGAGGGTTTCGAGGCAGTCCGCGACGAACGCCGGGCAGAGCACCAGGAGGTTTTTCACTCCGGCTTTCGGAAGTCGCGCGAGCTCGAAATCCGTGAACGGCGTGAGCCACGGCTCGCCGGCTAAGCGCGACTGGAACGAGACGGAATATTCCGTGGGAGCGAGCTGCGCCCGGCGCACGAGCGCCTGTGTGGTCTTCATCACCTGCGCGCGGTAACAGGTCGCATGGGCCGGCGACGTGACGTTACAGCAATCCGCGACTCGCAGGCAGTGCGCGCGCGACGAGTCCGCCTTGCGCAGGTGCCGCTCGGGAATCCCATGATAGCTGAAAAGTATATAGTCGTGGGGCCGCGCGAACCACGGCGCGACCGAAGTATATAGCGCCTCTATATAGTCCGCCTCGGCGAAGAACGGCTGAACGCACGTCACCCGGATCTGCGGCGCCTGGCGCCCGACTTCCGCGAACACATTGGCCACGACAGTCTCCCACGAGGACATGGCGTAATGAGGATATTGCGGAAAGAGCAGGAGCTCCTCGATACCCGCGCGGGCGAGATCCGCGACGACATCGTGCACCGAGGGTCGGCCGTAGCGCATTGCGAGGTGGACGGGCGTGTCAGCTCCCAGGCGTGAACCAAGCTGCTTGGCGACGTCTTGCGACGTGAGCACGAGTGGAGAACCGCCCGGGCGCCAGATGGTGCTATAAGCATGCGCGGATTTTTTCGGACGCGTCCGCAGGATCAGCCCCTCGAGGAGGAGCCAGCGGGCGGGCGCGGGCAGGTCGAGGACGCGTTCGTCTCCGAGAAATTCCCGGAGATAGCGTCGGACGTCGGGGATCGACGTGGAATCGGGGGAGCCGAGGTTGACGAGGAGGACCGCGCGTTTCCGCATGTGGCTCACGAGGTGGCCGCGGACGGCCTCGAAGTCAAACGGGCAACGTACGTAGGCGGAACGGGCTGGCGATCTCCGCCCCGGACAGAAGCCGCGTTCTTCTCATGCTATATACTATGCACTCCCACCGGCGTCGCCTGCTATATACTCAGGGAAGTCGCTGGCACAGCTTGATGCGGCGGATCAGCTCGTGAATGTTTTCCGGCGCGATGCGGTCGGTGAGCACGGAACGCGGAAAATTGGGAGCGATGTCGACGTGCACTCCATCCTCTGAGCCGGGCCGCACGAAGTCCTCGACGAAATCCATGCCCCCACGGCTGCGCAACCAGCGGTAATAAGGATCGGGATCCTCGGATTCGATCACCACGTCCGATCGCAGGAACAGGCTGCAATACAACGTCAGGTCTCGAAAGGAGGCGAACCACGTCGGCGGATTCGCCAGTTGATCTCGGATGAGGACAACCATTCCCACGTTTTTTGGTTAGCAGCACCGCTGCCAAACTCCCCGCGAAAAGCAATATTCCTGCGAATTTTTTTTCAAATCGCCTCGTCGCGGGCAGGCTTGTTTCAACTTTTATTTTCCTGTGCTATCTGGGCATATGACCGAACCGCGTCCGCCCGTCCTGCTTGTCATCCGCGATGGCTGGGGCAGCAATCCCCATCCGGAACAGAATTCATACAACGCTGTGTTCCTCGCAAAGAAGCCGTGCGACGACGCGCTGCACGCGCATTCGCCGGTTACGCTGGTCGCGGCGAGCGGTCATGATGTTGGGCTGCCGGATGGCATCATGGGCAACAGCGAGGTGGGCCATGAAAACATCGGTGCGGGCCGCATCGTGGAGCAGGAACTTTTGCGGTTGAACAAACTTTTCTCCGAGCAGCAGCTCGCGGGAAATCCGGCCTGGCGGGACATCGTTGCGCGGCTGCGAGTGCGGCCGACCGCGAAACTACATCTGTTCGGGATCATGAGCGATGCCGGCGTGCATGGCATGCTCGAACACCTATATGGAATCCTGCGGCAGGCGAAGGCGGACGGGATCCAGCATGTATATATCCATGGCTTCACGGATGGCCGGGACACGCCCCAGCGGAGCGGCCTTGGCTATATCAAGGCGGTCGAGGACCACTGTCGCGAGATCGGGTTGGGGCAGATTGCGAGCGTCTGCGGGCGGTTCTGGGCGATGGACCGGGACAACCGCTGGGAGCGTGTGCAGCAGGCTTATGATTTGCTGACGGGGCGCAAATTCGCGGCGACGGCACCGAGTGCTACGGCCGCGATCGAATATTATTACGATCATCCGCTGAGTGCGACGCAGAACGGCGATGAGTTCGTGACGCCGACGGCTGTGACGGGCCCGGATGGCCGGCCGCTCGCGGTGGTGGAGAATGGCGACACGATTTTCTTTTATAATTATCGCGGCGACCGCCCGCGGGAGCTCACGAAGGCCTTCGTGCTCGACGATTTCACGGGCTTCGACCGCGGCCCGAAGCTCGATGTATATTACGCGACGATGACCGAATATGAAGCGGGCCTGCCGGTGCACGTGGTCTCGCCGAAGCCCGCGCCGCTGAAGCATATATTGGGGGAGGTCGTGAGCGCGGCGGGCATTGCGCAGTTCCGCTGTGCGGAGACGGAGAAGAATCCGCACGTGACGTTTTTCTTTAACAACTACCGCGCGCAGCCGTTTCCGGGCGAGGATCGCGCGTGTCCGCCCAGTCCGAAAGTGGCGACCTATGATATGAAGCCGGAGATGTCCGCGGCGGAGGTCACGCGGTTGGCGCGCGAGGCGATTCTGTCCGGCAAATATGGATTCATCGTCGTAAACTATGCCAACCCGGACATGGTCGGGCACACGGGTTCGCTGCCGGCGGCGATCGTCGCCGTGGAGACAACGGATCGCGGACTTGGCGAGTTGCTCGAGGCGCTGCGTTCGAAGCATGGTCGCGCGGTCGTGCTCGCGGATCATGGCAATGCCGAGCAGATGTGGGATCCTGTTCACAATGCGCCGCACACGTCGCATACGCTGAATCTCGTGGAGGTGTTTGTCGTCGGCGACGGTTTGGTGGCGGGGCAGACGCGGATGCGAAGCGGTGGACGGCTCGCGGATATCGCGCCGACGGTGCTTGCGCTGATGGGCCTGCCGAAGCCGGCCGAGATGACCGGCGAAAGCCTGATCCTGAAATAGTATATAGGGCCTGGCGGGGCCACCGGCCGGGCGGCGGGACGGATCGCCTCTATATACGAAGATAGAGCGTTTTCCGCGGGTATCCGTGGTTTGGATACGCGCCGAATCCGCGTTGGCTGGGCCGGGTTTCGCGGGGCGCGTCGGCGACGCGTTGCGTTTTGGTTTGCGGGTGGCGGTTCGGGTGCGCTTAGATGACCGTTCCATCCCTGCCAACATGCCCATGATGCGGACTCACCACTGTGCTCAACTCGGACTGCCTGATCTCGGCGCGAACGTTTCGCTAATCGGTTGGGTGGATTCGATCCGCGATCATGGCGGCATCCTGTTCGTCGACTTGCGCGACCGGCGAGGACTCACGCAGATCAAGTTTGATCCGCAGGCGCAGCCGGCACTCGCGGCCGAGGCGGCGCACTTGCGTCCGGAATCCGTGATCGGAATCTCGGGCGTCGTCGCGGCGCGTCCCGAGGGCACCATCAATCCGGCGCTGCCGACCGGTGCGATCGAGATCGAGGCGAACGCGTTGACTATACATAACGTGTCGGAGACGCCGCCGTTTCCGCTCGATGACGCGGGTGGCGACAAGGTGAACGAGGATCTCCGGTTGACTTACCGTTATCTCGATCTGCGGCGTCCGAAGATGCGCAAGAACCTGCAGGTGCGTCATCGCGCGACGAAGGCGATCCGCGATTATTTCGATTCGCAGGAATTTATTGAGGTGGAGACGCCGGCGCTGTTCAAGAGCACGCCGGAGGGAGCGCGCGAGTACCTCGTGCCGTCGCGCATCCATCCGGGGCAATTCTACGCGCTCTCGCAATCGCCGCAGCAGTTCAAGCAGATCCTGATGGTGGCGGGCGTGGAGAAGTATTTTCAGATCGCGCGGTGTTTCCGCGACGAGGATCTGCGGGCGGACCGGCAGATGGAATTCACGCAGGTGGACGTCGAGGTGTCGTTCGTCGACCGCGAGGGGATATATACGTCTGTTCGAGGGCATGCTGAAGGCCGTGTGGAGCGAGGTGCTCGGGATCGACCTGCCAACGCCGTTCCCGCGCATGCCGTATGACGAGGCGATGAATCGCTATGGAGTGGACAAGCCCGACATGCGTTTCGGGCTCGAGCTAGTGGATTTGAGCGACGTGTTTCGTGAGCCTCGAGCTTCAAGGTTTTCCAAGCGACGGTTGCGGGTGGTGGCTCGATCAAGGCGTTGAACGCGACCGGCCTCGCGGACCTGACGCAGGGAGAGCTGAAGAATCTCGAGGAAGTGGCGAAGTCGCTCGGGGCGAAAGGGCTGGCCTATATCAAGGTCGAAGGCGGCGAGTGGAAATCGCCGATCGTGAAGTTCTTCACCGATGCGGAGCGCCAGGAAATCACGCGGCGGTTGGGCGTGGGCGAGGGAGACATAATCTTCTTCGCGGCGGCGCCATGGGAAAAGGCGTGCGCTATATTAGGACGCATCCGGCTGGAAGCGGCGGCGCTGCTGCAGAAACGCGGCAAGCTATCAATCCCGGCGAACCAGTGGAATTTTCTCTGGGTGATTGATTTTCCGCTGATGACGTACGACGCGGAGCAGGATCGCTATGTAGCGACGCATCATCCGTTCACCGCGCCGGTAGCGGCGGATACCGCGCTGTTGGAAACGAATCCGAAAAAGGTGCGTGGGCAGCATTATGACGTGGTGTTGAACGGCATGGAACTCGGCGGCGGGTCGATCCGCATTCATCAGCCGGCGCTGCAGAAAAAAGTTTTCGAGGACGTGCTGAAGATCCCGGCAGACGTCGTTGAGAGTCGCTTTGGATATATGCTCAAGGCGTTTACCTATGGTGCGCCTCCGCATGGCGGCATCGCGTTCGGGCTCGACCGGATTGTCGCGCTGCTGTGCGGGACGACGAGCATCCGGGATGTGATCGCATTTCCGAAGACGCAAAAGGGCCAGGACCTGATGGCGCAGAGCCCGACGACGGTGACGCCGAAGCAGCTCAAGGAACTACATTTGCAGACGGTCACGCCGGCATAGGCGCAACCGATGGCGGGTGAGACCGAGGGTTTCGCCTGGGATTTGCTATACGTTCGCTAGAGGAACAGCCAGCCAACGAGGATGAGAACGGGCAGGAGCAGCGGAAGGCTATATCGAAGTATATAGTTCAGGAAGTTCGGCGTGCGCACACCGGCGGCCGACGCGATCGAGCGCACGAGGAAGTTCGGGCCGTTTCCTATATACGTCATCGCCCCGAAGAACACCGCGCCGAGCGTGATCGCGAGGAGATGTGCGGGATGCTGGTCGACGAGTTGGGCGACCAATGCGCCTTCGTGGCCTGGAGCCTGCGCGGACGTGTTCGCTGCGGTCGTTCCGTGGCCGCGGCCCGCGACGCGGACCTCGGCCAGCGTCAAAAAATTCATATAAGTCGGGGCGTTGTCGAGCACGGCGGAGAGGCCGCCGGTCGCGTAATAATAGTGAATGGGTCGAGTCGCGGGTATATGGTCGCCGTGGATTTCGAGGTAATCGAGAGCGGGCATCATGGTGGCGAAGATCCCGGCGAAGAGAATTGCGACCTCCCGAATCGGTCCGAAGTTGAAATGGTTGGCCGCGTGCACGGCGGGCGGTGTCGTCAGGTAGGACGCGAGGCCGGCCGCGAGCATTAGAGTTTCGCGCGCGAAATAGCGGGGTGTGACGAAGACGGCGCCGAGGATCAGCGCGAGGAAAACGAGATTGCGCGCGCCGCCGAGGTGCCAGGCTTCAACGCCGGCCGCGGCCTGCTCGCGGATTTCGGGTGGTGCGTGTCGGTAGGAGCGCCGGTCGACTATATAGAAAATGCCGAGGAGCAGGCCGACGGCGCAGAGCCAGGCGGGGAGCACGTGCTGCAGGAGCCAGAAGAACGGCACGCCGTGCAGGTACCCGAGGAAAAGGGGAGGGTCGCCGATGGGCGTGAGCGCGCCGCCGACGTTGGAGACGATGAATATAAAGAACACGATATGGTGCGAGCCGGCCCGGATTTTGTTCATTCGGATGAACGGGCGGATGAGCACGATCGACGCGCCGGTGGTGCCGATGAGGTTCGCGAGCACAGCGCCGACGAAGAGGAAGAGCACGTTCCACGCGGGCCTCCCTGCGGCGTGGAAGTCGAGCCGGATGCCGCTGGCGACGACGAACAGGCTGCCGATCAGAACAATAAACGATATATACTCGTGGAGCGTGGCGGCGGATCGGGCGGGGCCGCCGGGGCGGGCGAGGCAATAAAAGCCCAGCACCCCGACCGCGAGGCCGAGAGAGACGATTGGGTGATGTTTTTCCCACCAGACGCGGGTGCCGCGCGAGATGAGCGGCATGATCGCGATGAGGATGAGCAGGAGCGCGAACGGCGCGAGGAGCCACGGCGGCACTTCGGGGAGAGTGGGGGCGGCGCTCGGCATGGACGGATTCTCGCGAGCATCTGGTTGCGGTGAGTTCGCGGCGAGCGCAACTCTCCAGCGCACTTGGCATTCAGCCTGCTAAACTTCGCGGGGAACACGAGCCAGACCCGGCCCGTGAATTTGTTTTTTATGATGATGCACACATTTCGTCGGCAATGGCGTCGCGCCGCGGTGGGGCTCGCGTTATGTATACTCGGCCATGCCGCGATCTTCGCGCAGGCCACGACTCCGGCGACCCCGGCTGCTCCGCCCACGCCGACGCTCGAACAACGCGTCGCTGGGCTCGAAGCCTACCTGACGAACGGCGATCCCACGGCGATTTTGAAAACGGGCCCCAAGGGCAAGGACGGGAATCCGACGATACCCGCCGGTCTGACGACGCCCTCGGTGGGCGTCTCGGGTCCCGGCCACAATGCGTGGCAGATGACCTCGGCCGCGCTGGTGCTCTTCATGACGCTGCCCGGCCTGGCGCTATTTTATGGCGGGCTTGTACGGCGCAAGAACGTGTTGTCCGTGATGGCGCAATGTCTCCTGATCAGCGGCTGGGTCACGATTCTCTGGTGGCTCTGTGGATATAGCCTCGTGTTCCACAGTGGGAACGCGTTTCTCGGCGGGCTCGGCTTCGCGCTCTTCAAGGACGTGACCTCGGCGCCCAACGGCGACTATTCATATTGGGTTTCGCAGAATGTATATGCGATGTATCAATTGATGTTCGCGATCATCACGCCGGCGCTGATCGTCGGCGCGATCGCCGAGCGGCTGAAATTTTCGGCGCTGTTCCTTTTCGTGACGATCTGGATGTTCGCTGTATACTTTCCCATCGCCCATATGGTCTGGGGCATCGACGGCTGGATGAACGGGGTGTGGAACGCGGCGGCCGGGATCAAGGCCATCGATTTCGCGGGCGGCACCGTTGTACATATGACATCGGGCTGGTCGGCGCTGATTCTCTGTTTGATTCTCGGGCCGCGTCTCGGTTTCGGCAAGACGCCAATGCCCCCGCACAGCCTCGTGCTCTGTATGGTTGGCACGGGCATGCTCTGGGTCGGCTGGTATGGATTCAACGCGGGCAGCGCGGTCGCGGCGGATGGGATCGCGGCGAACGCGTTCACCACGACAACGTTGGCGACCGCAGTGGCATCGTTTGTGTGGCCGATGCTCGAGTGGATGGCGCGCGGTAAGCCCAGTGTGCTTGGCTTCTGTTCGGGGGCGGTCGCCGGTCTTGTGGTCATCACGCCGGCGTGTGGTTTCGTTACGAGCGGCGGGGCCGTCGCGATCGGCGTGGCCGCAGGCGTGGTGCCGTGGTTCTTCTGTTTCAAGGTGAAGGGCTGGTTCGGTTACGACGACGCGCTCGACACCTTCGGTGTTCATGCGGTCGGCGGCACGATGGGCGCGCTGCTCACGGGATTTCTCGCGCGCAACAGCGCCAACGCCAACCTGCCGACGAACCTCAAGTCGCAGGTGACGGACACGCTGTTTCAACCGCTCGTCTTGGAACAGTTGAAGGCGATCGGCGTGACCCTCGCGTTCGCCATCGTGGCCACGACGATCATCGGCTATATAGTGAAGGTCACCCTCGGGCTGCGACCGACGCCGGACGAGGAGTCCGAAGGCCTCGACCTCAGCGATCACGGCGAAGAGGGATATATACTCGAGCTGAAATCCTGAGCGGTGGGGCTTCGGGCCTGGCTGCCTCGCCCATAAATCTCGTATATACAGTTAGGGGCGACCGCGAAAGCGGCGTTCGTGAGCCCTCGTGCGGACGCGCGGCGATGAGTGAAATTCCGTGGGGGGACCGTGTTCGGGTTCCCTGCCACCTTGGCCGCGGCAGCGGAGGCTGCTGAGTTGGGGCGTCACGCAAAAGTCACGCGACTGCGGCATCCGTTTTTCTCGATGCCCCGGGCCGAAAGTTCCGGCGAGAAGCAGGGAATGCAAAGATGGCTTGCGGAGCGCTGACGGCTCCTGCCACGATTGCGGTGGACCGAATCTACTTATGAAGCTGATTATTGCCGTCATCAAGCCGTTCAAGCTCGAGGAAGTTAAGGAAGCGATCACGGCCGTCGGGATCGAGGGAATGACCGTGACCGAGGTGAAAGGCTTCGGCCGGCAGAAGGGGCACACGGAGGTTTACCGCGGCAGCGAGTATACAGTGGATTTCCTGCCGAAGGTGAAAATCGAGGTTGTCGTGGGCGACGAGATCGTGGGCGCCGTGGTCGATGCCATCGTGAAGGCGGCCAAGACCGGGAAGATCGGTGACGGCAAAGTCTTTGTGGTGCCGCTGAGCGACGCGGTCCGCATTCGGACCGACGAGCGCGGCGAAGCCGCCATCTGAACCGGCTCTCGGGCGGCAGGTACATCGCCGGGCGTCAGCGCCATGCCGGCGGTTTCGTTTGCAGCACGGGCTGGAGCCTCGCGAAGGAGGCTCCGCAGACCCCCTTGGCATACCCCGTGCTTTGGCAATCGGGTATGCAACGTCAAAGGTCGGACGGCGCTTCAGGCCGCATCCCCAAAACATCCTTGGCCCCGCCTTGCGTGGAGATTGCATTCCGGGTGGAGTGAGATTCCGTCAGGCGTTTCGGACGCTCCGGCGTCCCGGCCCCGCCTCTCTCCTTCGAACTTCCGACCAATATGAAACTTATTATAGCGATTATAAAGCCCTTCAAGCTTGAAGAGGTAAAGACGGCTCTTGCGGAGGTGGGGGTGGAGGGCATGACCGTCACCGAGGTCAAGGGCTTCGGCCGCCAGAAGGGCCACACCGAGATTTACCGCGGCAGTGAATATACCGTCGATTTTCTCCCAAAGGTGAAAATTGAGGTCGGCGTGACCGATGAGGTCGCCAGCAAGGCCGTGGCTGCGATCGTGAAATCCGCCAAGACCGGAAAGATCGGCGACGGCAAAGTTTTCGTGATGCCCCTCGAGGAGGTCATCCGGATCCGCACGGAAGAGCGCGGCGAGACCGCGATCTGAGGCGTCCCACCGCTTCCGGCGGCCCAGCTATATACTTCGGCCGCCGCCACGGTATATAAAGACATTATATCCGGGCGCCAGGCCCGCCCTCTCAGTGCGGACGCTTCTGCGGCAGGGCGCGCGTGGCGATTTCCTGCTGGAGCCGCGCGAGATATTCGGAAAACGGTTGTACGCCCTCGTCGCCGCGGGCGCGGCTGCGAACGCTGGCGGACATCGTCTCCGCTTCCTTCCCGCCCAGCACGAGTGTATAGGGGACTTTGTCCAGCTCCGAGCGACGGATCTTCGCGCCGAGTTTGTCGCTATGTGAATCGAGCGTCGCGCGCACGCCGGCGGCGCGCAGCTGCGCGAGCAGCGACTCACCATAGGCGTTGTTCTTGTCGCTGATGGGGACAAGCCGCACCTGCTCGGGCGCGAGCCACACGGGGAAGTCGCCGCCGAAATGCTCGATCAACACGCCGCAAAAACGCTCCATCGAGCCGAACGGCGCGCGATGAATCATCACGGGCCGGTGCGCCTGGTTGTCCGCGCCGATATATGAAAGGTCGAACCGCACCGGGAGATTGTAGTCCACCTGCACCGTTCCCAGCTGCCACTCGCGGCCGATCACGTCCTTGATCACGAAGTCGATCTTCGGCCCATAAAACGCGGCCTCGCCCGGCTCCTCCGTGAACGAGACGCCGAGGGTCTTCGCGGCCTCGCGGCACGCCGCCTCCGCCTTGTCCCAGTTCGCCGCATCGCCTGTATACTTGTTCGAATCCGGATCGCGCAGCCCGACGCGCACGCGGTAGTCCTGCATGCCGAGCGTCGTCAGCACCGTTTTCACGAGCGCGAGACACCCGATCAACTCGGCCGCGACCTGATCCTCCGTGCAGAAGAGATGCGCGTCGTCCTGGGTGAAACCGCGGACGCGGGTCATCCCGTTGAGTTCGCCCGATTGCTCCCAGCGGTAAACCGTGCCGAACTCCGCGAGGCGCACCGGCAGGTCGCGGTACGAGTGCGGCTGCGACGCAAAAATCTTTATATGATGCGGGCAGTTCATCGGCTTCAGCATGAAGCCCTCGAGCAGGCGCTCGTCGGGCAGCACGCGGTCCGGCGTAATCGTCTCGCGCCCTGTGCGCTGGTTGATCTGCTGGGCCAGCCGTGCCGAGACGGCCTCGAGCCGCACCATCATCTCGGAGCAACTGCACCCTTCGTGCAGCACCTGCGCGAGCGACTCGTTTTCCACGACGGGCGTGAACTGCGATTCCTTATAGTAAGGAAAATGGCCCGACGTCTTATATAATTCCAGCTTGCCGATGTGCGGCGTGAACACCTGCGAATAGCCCTGCTTGCGCAACTCCTCGCTGATGAAATTCTGCAGCTCCTGGCGCAGAATCGCGCCATTCGGCGTCCACAGGATGAGGCCCTGGCCGACGTCCTCATCAATCACGAAAAGTTTTAGGTCGCGTCCGAGCTTGCGGTGGTCGCGCGCCTTGGCCTGCTCGAGGCGCTCGAGGTGCTGCGCGAGCTCCTCTTTGGAAGGAAAAGCCGTGCCGTATATACGCTGCAGCTGCGCGTTTTTCTCGTCACCGCGATGGTACGCGCCGGCAATCGACAGCAGCTTGAACGCCTTCAACTTGGACGAATAGCGGACGTGTGTGCCGGCGCAGAGGTCGAGAAAGTCTCCGTTTTGATAAAAGGAAATTTTTTCGCCCGCCGGTATATCATCAAGGCGGCCGAGTTTATAGCGTTCCTGGCCGCGCGCCCGGATCAACGCAATCGCGTCCTCACGCGAAACTTCCGTGCGAATAAACGGCTGGTTCTCGTCAACGATTTTTTTCATCTCCGCCTCGATGCGCGTGAGATCCTCCGCCGTCAGTTTGTGGTCGAGATCGATATCGTAATAGAAGCCCGAGTCCGTCGGCGGCCCAATATCCAGCTTGGCGTCGGGAAAAATGCGCAGGATGGCCGCCGCCATGATATGGGAGGCAGAGTGGCGGAGCTCTTCGAGGGGAGTCATGGACATGAGCGGGAAAGGACGGGTGGAGCGCTATATACAGGCGATATACGAAAGTGTATTGGCGAACAATGGCGGCCCTAGCCCTTGAGCCGTTCGAGTTTATAGGACGTTTTTGCGTCCAGCATCGACCAGCCGGCGGCGGCGAGTTCGCGACGCAGCGCGTCGGCCGCGGCGAAGTCCCGCGCGAGCCGCGCGGCCCAGCGTTTTTCCGCGAGGGCGGCAACGTCGGCCGGGATCGCCGCGGCGGGCGCGAGGTGACGTTCCAGATCCAGGCCGAGCGCGAAAAGTGCGCGATCGAGCGATGCGACGTCCACCTCGCCGGAGCGACGATTGACGACCGAGAAAAGCGCGCCGAGAGCGGCTGGTGTATTAAGGTCATCCTCAAGCGCGGTGAACACCGCGCCGAAGGCATCATGCGTGATTCCTGCGGAGGGCAGGGAAGCGCGATACGCATGCAGGGTGGCGAGCGCGCTTTGCGCAGCGTGCAGCGAATCGAGAGTGAAGTTGAGCTGCTTGCGCGGGTGGCCCGACAAAAGTGCATAGCGCACCGCCATCGCGGAGTAGCCCTTCTCGACCAGGTCGCCGAGTGTATAGTAATTCCCCTTGCTCTTGCTCATCGTCGTGCCGTCGACGAGCAGATGCTCGCTGTGATACCAATGATGCGAGAAGACCTCGCCGTTGCAGCACTGGCTTTGCGCGATCTCGTTCTCGTGGTGAGGAAATAGCAAGTCCACCCCGCCGGTATGCAGGTCGATCGTCGTGCCGAGCAGCGCTTTCGTCATCGCGCTGCACTCGATATGCCAGCCCGGTCGGCCAAGGCCCCACGGGCTGTCCCAAACATTATCGCCGTCCTCGGGCTTGCGCGCCTTCCACAGGGCGAAGTCGCTCGCGTCCTGCTTCTCGTCGGCATCGACCGGCGTCTCCGCCAGCGCACTGCCGGGCTGCAGCTCCCGTTCGTGCACGCGGGAGAGCGCTCCATATTGCGGAAACGAGGCGACCTTGAAGTATACAGAGCCATCCGCCGCTACATAGGCATTCCCACGCCGCAGGAGCGTGTCGATCATTGCCACCTGCTCCCGTATATATCCCGTCGCGGTGGGCTCGAAGGTTGGCGGCAGGCAATTCAGCGCGGCGCAATCCGCGTGAAATTTGTCCGTCCACTGTTTCGTCACTTCGGCGAGCGACCGGTTTTCCTCGCGCGCCCGGCGGATCGTCTTGTCATCGACGTCCGTGAGATTCCGCGCGTGCTGCACCCGCGCCGCTCCAAATTGTAGCTCGAGCATGCGCCGCAGCACGTCGTTGATCACGAACGTCCGAAAGTTTCCTATATGTGCCGGGGCGTAGACCGTCGGCCCGCAATTATAAAAGCGGAAAACGCCGTCCGGATGGGACGGTTGCAGCGGACGAAGCTGACGGGTGAGTGAGTCGAAAAGCTGGATGGGCATGGCCGGTTTCCGGGGGGAACGTGATACCGCAAATTCCGCAGGAGCGGAACGCCGAAGTTCAGCGGCGGTAACGCGCGCGGCGGCGAATCAACCGCCGCATTCCGTGGTTCGCGCCGAAGAGCAGGGTAACGTCAGGTCGATGCGAATGGCGGTGAACATGCGGTGGGTGTCGAACAACGTGGATACGGCACCCAAATTCAAGCAGGAACCGCGGCTGTGCAAGTGGGGCAATCGCCGGCCGACGGCGCTATGTCAGGATACGGCGTGACGTCGTCGGCGCACGCCAGTGCGAACTGCATCATTGGCGGGACGCAGAAACAGTTCGCGAGGCCGGGCTGAGTTCGCTTCAATTGGCGGGCATGTCGGAAAAATTCGCGCTCAACCTGACCCACCGGCCGCGACGCCTGCGGCGGACCGCGTCGCTGCGTTCACTCGTTTCAGAAACGGCCCTGACGGCCGCGGATTTTATTGCGCCGCTATTCGTCATCGAGGGTGAAACCCCGCCCGAGCCGATCGCGAGCATGCCCGGCGTGTCCCGGCTGAGTATACAGCACCTCGTTCGGGAATGCCGTGAGCTGCTGGAGCTCGGTGTGCCGGCCGTCGCGCTATTTCCGAAGCTCGACTCTGCGCTAAAAAATCCGGAAGGCACGGCGGCGCTCGACGAGGACGGCCTCGTATTGCGCGCGGTGCGGGCCGTGAAGGAAGCGGTGCCAGGCATCACGGTCATGACCGATCTCGCGCTCGACCCCTATACATCGCATGGGCACGACGGTGTGCTCACGGCGGCGGGTGATGACGTCGAGAATGACCGCACTGTATATATATTGCAGAAAATGGCGCTGCTGCACGCGGCTGCTGGCGTGGACTTGGTGGCGCCGAGCGATATGATGGATGGCCGGGTGGGGGCGATTCGCACCGCGCTCGACGCGGCGGGATATAGCAACACCGGGATCATGGCCTACTCGGCGAAATTTGCATCTGCCTATTACGGGCCGTTTCGCGATGCGGTGGGCAGTGCGAGCGCGGCCGGGACGCGTCTGCTGGGCAAGTCGACCTATCAGCTCGACCCGGCGAACCGGCGCGAGGCGTTGACCGAGGCGCTGCTCGATGAGGCGGAGGGCGCGGATATACTCATGGTGAAACCCGCGGGGCTTTACCTGGATATAATCCGCGACGTCCGTGAGGCCACGCGCAAGCCGGTGGCGGCGTATCAAATCTCCGGCGAATATGCGCAGATCCAGGCCGCGGCGCAGCTCGGCTGGCTTGACCTCGCAAAATGTCGCCGCGAGTCGCTGCTCGCGATCAAGCGCGCCGGAGCGGATATGATATTGACGTATTTCGCCAAAGCGGTGGCGACGGAGTTGCGCTCCACCTGACGATCACCCGCGCCGCGCGAATCGGCTCCGCGAAAGGATATAGAGAGCGGCACCGGGCGGCGGTGCGTGTATTCAGAATCTGAATACAAATCCTTGCCCGCGACGCTGCGGGCTCGACCTCAAAAGGCCGTGCGGCCGATTTGCAACGAGTCTCCGGGCATGAGCCGCGGATCCTGAGCCGGCGTTTTCTGCGCGAGCTTCAGGTCAAGTTCGTAAGTCTTTTGTTCGCGGACCAGGCTGACGTTGCTCTGGCGCGCGTAGAGTGTGAAGCCACCGGCGGCTTGGACCGCCTTCGTGACGGTCAGATCGGGCGTCCAGACGATCCGCCCGGGATGCGCGACCTCGCCGCCGACGTATATATAGCGTTCGGTCACGCTGACGGAGACGTCGACCGTGGTATATATATTCTTCGCGAGATAAGTTTCCCGGATGCGCTGCGAGAGTTGCGCGGTGCTGAGGCCGCCGGCGGAGAGGGCCCCGATGAAGGGCAGGCTGATGAGCCCTTTCTCGTCGATTTGGACCGTATTAGAAGAGGGATCGGGCACGCCTTGCAGGGCAATGGTCAGACTGTCGCCCGGCCGGAGCTGAGCGGTGGACTCCGCGGCGGGGATTGTGGGGTTAACACCGCCGGCCGGCTCCGTGGCGCAGCTCGCCAAAAACACTGCGATCGCGCACAGCACCGCCAGCCGAAGCGAATATAGCATAGGCAGATCGAGATGCCGGCGGCGGAAAAAAAGGCAACGCTGCACTCGCGGCGGGCAAAAAAAAGCGGCGGTCGGAAGACCGCCGCTCAGATTTATATATATACGACTGGCTCAGCGTTTCGACTTCGCTTTTTTCTTCGGCTTGTCGTCGTCGTCGTCTTCGCCCGCGGGACGCTCGTCGTCGTCCGACTTCTTTTTGTCGCCGTCCTCGTCGGCATCCTCGTCGTCGTCGTCGCCGTCTTTTTTCTTTTCGTCGTCCTCGTCCTCGCCCTCCTCGTCCTCATCCCATTTCAACGAGTCGTCGTTCTTGAGTTTCTCTTCCTCGGCGGCGTCGAGCTCGGGCAGGTCATCGTCCTCCTCGTCCTCGATCCCCTTGGCGGGGGCCTCTTCATCGGTATCATATCCGGCCGGCATATAGTCGAGGATCGCGGTGAGCTCCTCGAATGTATGAACCGCTTTTCCCTCTATAAAGTGGCTGTTCTGATCCTCGCGAATCTCGTCCTCGACCTCGTCGACGGAGAGCTTGGACTCGAATGCGAAAAGATCGTTGAGCATTTTCACGCGGCAGCGCGTGAGGTGATCGAGGAGGTCCGCGTAGGGCCCGTTTTCCTCGTCGAGTATATCTGCGAGCGCGAAGAGCTTGTCCTCGGAATCGAACAGCGACTCCTTCACGCGTTTCAGGCGGACCTTGCCGTTGCCGAGGTCCTTATCGATTCGGAACCGGATGAACGCGGCTTCAAACATGTCCTGGTTGAAACCGTAATCGCGGAGCGCTTCGACGAGCTCGATCAGGTGAGCCACTTGGCGGGGATCGACGATACTGAGTCCGTCGACGTCCCAGCGGACAGGATCGCTCGTTTCCGCGACCCACCAGTTGTGGTCTTCGCCGAGGCGCACCACGCACCAGTCGAGAGTTGAAGTAGCTTTGGCCATGGGAAATTGAGATTTTTTCGCAGCGTGCGAGGGGAAGTCGAAAAAACAAGCACAAAACAGCGGACCCTTTCGCCGATGCTGTTCTCGAATTTCAACGGGAAAAAAAGAATCTTAATTTCGGTCATCCGGCGCATCTTGCGTTCGGGCGGACCGTTTTCACCCTGCCGTGCATGGGTTTCTATTATGAGCGCCTGATCCGTCCCGGATTATTTCGACTCGATTCCGAGCGGGCCCACGAGTTGGGCGTGAGTGCCATGGCGATGCTGGGCCGCGGGTTCCCGCTCCGCGCCTGGCTCGAGCGAGAGGCGGCATTGCCTGCAGCGGCTTTTCGCCCGATCGAACTCTTCGGCTTAAAATTTCCCAACGCCGTCGGGCTCGCTGCGGGCTTCGACAAAAACGGACGCGCCTGGCCTGGCGCCGCCGCCCTGGGTTTCGGTCACGTTGAAATCGGAACGGTGACTGCCCTCGCGCAGCCGGGAAATCCACGTCCCCGCATGTTTCGCTATCCGGCGCAGCAGGCGGTGATCAATCGCATGGGTTTCAACAACGAGGGCGCGGAGCGCGTCGCCCGGCGTCTCGCATCATTGCCGCCACGCGGCCGCCGCCGCATTCCGCTCGGCATCAATTTGGGAAAATCCAAGGTGACGGCCCTCGAGGACGCGACCGGTGACTACCTTGCCAGCTTCGCGCGGCTCGCGCCGCATGCGGACTATATAGTTTTAAATGTCTCGAGCCCGAACACGCCCGGCTTGCGTCAGTTGCAGGACGAGGGTCGCGTGCGGGAGCTCCTCGCCGCCGTCGCGCGTGCGAACCGAGAACTCGCACCGCGCCCAGTGCCGCTGTTGTTGAAGATCGCGCCGGACCTGTCGTTTCCGCAAATCGATGCGGTGTTGCAGGCGATCGCCGACTTCGGATTTTCCGGGGTGATCGCGACCAATACGACGCTCGAGCGTCCCGGCTTTTTCGCGAACGTTGGCGAGGCGGGCGGCCTCAGTGGCGCGCCGCTGCGTCATCGCGCGACCGCGATCATCAACTATATATCGCGAGTGACCGCGGGGCGCCTTCCGATCATCGGGGTCGGTGGCATCAGCGACGCGGTCAGCGCGGCCGAGAAACTCGATGCCGGCGCCGCGCTCGTCCAAGTATATACTGGAATGATCTATGCCGGGCCGTTTTTCGCGCGCACGCTCGCGCATGCGCTGCGCGATCGCCAGCGCCGCTAGACGCGCCGCACGCCCGCGCCGCCGCCCCGGTCGTGCCGTTGTCCGGCGGGAGCGCTGCGCGCCGCCGTTATATACTTATATAATCTCGCGATCAGTCACCGGTTGGCGACTGCTTTATATACACGGCTCCCGCGGCGATCAGCCGCTATATACTCCAGTCACCGGCCTCGCCGACGAGGTCCTCTTCCTTCTTGCGGGTGCGGATCACGAGGTCGTCGCCTTTATAGTAGGCGATGCTGTTGTTCGGCACGCTTTCGAGCAGCCACACGTTGCCGCCGATGACGGAGTCGCTGCCGATCCGCGTGTCGCCGCCGAGGATCGTGGCGTGGGCGTATATAGTCACGCGGTCGCCGATATCCGGGTGCCGTTTCACTCCCTTGACCGGGTGCCCGGCTTCATCGACCTCGAACGACTTGGCGCCGAGGGTGACGCCTTGATATAGTTTGACGTGGTCGCCGATGCGGACGGTTTCGCCGATGACGACTCCGGTGCCGTGGTCCACGAAAAAATGCGTGCCGATGCGCGCGCCCGGGTGGATGTCGGTCCCGGTGCGTTCATGGGCGTACTCTGTGAGCATGCGGGGCAGCAGGGGAACCGTGGCTTTATATAGCAGGTGCGCGACGCGCTGGAGCGAGATGACGAGCACGCACGGGTAGGCGAGGATGATCTCCTCGATGCTGCGCGCCGACGGGTCGCCTTGGTAGGCCGCGGCGACGTCGGTCTGCAGGATCTTCCTGACCGCGGGCAGCTGCTCGAGGATCGAGGCCGTGATTTGTTGGGCGCGGCCGGCCGGGTCGGCGTGTCGCGAAAAGCGCAGGCTTTTTTCGATTTCGGAGCAGAGCCGCTCTTCGATCTCGAGGAGGAGACGCGCGACCAGCGCAGGCACGCGATCCTTCGCCAAGCCCGCGCTTTCGAAATATCCCGGGAAGAGCAGATGCATCAGATCCCGCGCGAGGATGTTGACCGATTCCTGGTCCGGCAAATTGACGCCGTCGCTCTGGTTGATGCCGCCATCGGCCTCATAGGAGGCGAGTAATGCGGCCTTGATGGCATCGAGGTTCATGCGGAAGAGTCGAAGGGTCGGCGACATTTCGCCACTGGCCAGAGGCGGTCAAAGCCCAATTTTTCCGGTTGAACTTTCCGGGCTTTACATCGCGAAACGGATTCCTTCTATTCCGCGTTCCTCTCGGAGGTCACTGCTCGGGTGGTGGAATTGGTAGACACACACGTTTGAGGGGCGTGTGCCGTAAGGCGTGCAGGTTCGAGTCCTGTCCCGAGCACCAACCTCGTTTGCGCAACCTGCGGGAAGCCAACGCGGCCCGCCGCGCTGTCGCCGCGGGTGACCCGGACCGAGCTTCGGCACGTTGCCGAATTCCGGCAGACGCG
The DNA here is from genome assembly GCA_963800005.1 of uncultured Verrucomicrobiae bacterium. Lineage (GTDB taxonomy): Bacteria > Verrucomicrobiota > Verrucomicrobiia > Opitutales > Opitutaceae > CAWCZH01. The sequence goes on along the minus strand of CAWCZH010000004.1, from coordinate 795,411 downwards.
CACTCTATATACTTTCAATGGCCCTCCTCAATCTTCTCGACGTCAGCCTCAGCTTCGGTGGTCCCGCGATCCTGGAAAAGGTGAATTTCCAAATCGATCCGGGCGAACGCGTTTGCCTGGTCGGACGCAACGGCGCGGGCAAGTCCACGCTCATGCGCGTCATCGCCGGCGAGATGGCCCCCGATACCGGCGTCGTTTCGCGGCCCGCGGGTGCAGTATATACGCGGCTGACCCAGGAAATCCCGAATGATATAACGGGCACCGTGCACGACCTCGTGTTCGCCGGGCTGCGGCCGCCGCACGATCATGAGGAGGACTGGGAGCGCGACGTCCGCGTGGAAAATCTCCTCGAGCGACTGCAGCTGCCGCCGGCGGCGGATTTTTCCGCGCTCTCGGGCGGATTAAAACGGCGAACGCTGCTCGCGCGCGCCCTCGCCGGTCAGCCCGACCTGCTTCTGCTCGATGAGCCGACGAATCACCTCGATATAGAGTCGATCCTCTGGATGGAGGAATTTCTCCTCTCCGAAAAGCTGCCGCTGTTTTTCGTCACGCACGATCGCGCGTTTTTGAAAAAACTGGCCACGCGAATCGTCGAGCTCGATCGCGGGCGCCTCGTGAGCTGGGCGTGTGATTACGACACTTACCTCGTGCGCAAGCAGGAGGTGCTCGAGGCCGAGGAGCGCAACCAGATGCTCTTCGATAAAAAGCTGGCGCAGGAGGAAGAATGGATTCGCCGGGGAGTGCGCGCGCAGCGGTCCCGGGCCACCGCTCGGATCAACCAGCTGATGCAAATGCGCGCCGAGCGCCGCGCCCGTCGCGACCGCACCGGGAACGTCACCCTGAAGCTCGCCGAGGCTGAGCGGTCCGGCGTGAAAGTCATCGAGGCGGAAAATCTCGAGTTCGCGTATCCGGACGGTCGCGTGCTGTTTCGCGATTTCACGACGACGATCATTCGCGGAGACAAGATCGGCCTGATTGGCCCGAACGGCGCGGGAAAAACCACGCTGATCAAAGTGCTTCTCGGGCAACTCGCGCCCACCGGAGGCACGCTGACTCTCGGCACGAACCTGGAAGTTATATACTTCGACCAGATGCGGGACCAGATCGATGACAACAAGACGGTCGCGGATAATATAGCGAACGGGAACACCACGGTCACGATCGATGGCCGTTCGCGGCATGTGATCAGTTACCTGCAGGATTTTCTCTTTGCGCCGGATCGCGCTCGGACCCCCGCCCGCGTGCTCTCGGGCGGCGAACGCAACCGGCTCCTCCTCGCTCGGCTGTTCACGAAGCCGGCCAACGTCCTCGTGATGGACGAGCCCACCAACGATCTCGACGCCGAGACGCTCGAGCTGCTCGAGGACCTGCTCGTCGAATATCAAGGAACGCTTCTGCTCGTGAGCCACGACCGCGAATTTCTGGACAACGTGGTCACGAGTACGCTCGTGTTCGAAGGCGAGGGGCGCATCGGCGACTATACAGGCGGTTATCAGGACTGGGTGAACGAGATGGCGAAGCGCGAGGCGGCGCAGAAGTTACGCGCGGCCTCGGTCGCGGCTCCCGCGCCTGCTCCCGCGCGCAATGGCGGCGCGCCGCGGGCGGCGGCGAAGAGCCGGCCTTTGAACGCGAAGGAGCAGCGGGAACTGGCCACGTTGCCCGCCCGGATCGAGGCCCTCGAGGCGGAGCAGGCGGAGCTCACGACGAAGCTGGCGGATCCGGCTTTCTATAAGCGCGAAGCGGCGGCTTTTCAGGTGGCGAAGACGCGGCTGGAAACGCTCGAGCGCGAGCACGCGGAGGCGTTCGCCCGCTGGGAGGCTCTGGAAGCCGCGCGGCAGCCGGCGTGAAATAAACGGTTCCCGCTGGCGGCCGGCGCGGGGGTTGGGTTACGTGCGGCCATGGACTTCGACCTCGCGCAGACCTCGCCGCACCATATATATAACCTGCTCATCGGCCTCGTCGCCCCGCGGCCGATCGCATGGATCACGAGCCAAGATCTCGAGGGCCGGCTGAACGCGGCGCCGTTCAGCGCGTTCAACTATATGGGCGTCGACCCGCCGATCGTGGCCGTCGGCGTCGGCAACCGGCCCGGGCCCGGCGTGGTCGGCAAGGACACGGCGCAAAACATCCGTAAGACGCGCGAGTTTGTCATCAACGTGGTCGACGAGACGCTCGCGCAGGCGATGAACATATGTGCAGTGGATTTTCCACCGGGTGTAGACGAGCTGAAACAGGCGGGACTGCACCCGGCGCCCTCGCGCGTTGTATCCGTTCCGCGGATACAGGAGGCACCAGCCGCGCTGGAGTGTCGCGAGATCACCACACTGGAGATCGGCCGCTCGCGGGTGATTCTGGGGCAGGTCGTGGCGATGTATATTCGCGATGAATTCGTCGATCCCGCGGGTCCTTATATCAAGTCCGAGCAACTGCACGCGATCGGGCGCATGAACGGCCGCGGGGCGTATGTCCGCACGCGGGACGCGTTTTTCCAGATGCCGCGACATGACTATAAGGATTGGTTGAAGGATCATCCCGCTCCACCGGTGGCGTAAGTGTCTCGCGCGCAGGGACGGCCGGTTCCTTCCGCTGAAATTTCGCTGTACAATTTCGTCGCCGGCGGGGCAACCTTCACCGGCAACCCCCGTCCATCACCCTTATGGAATTTCGTCTCCTCGGTCGTTCCGGTCTCAAGGTCCCCGTGCTCAGCCTCGGCACCGCCACATTTGGCGGCGTCCGCGATTTCGAGGCATGGGGCGCAAGCGATGTGAAGGAGGCGACGCGGCTGGTCGACATCGCGCTCGAGGCGGGCGTGAACATGTTCGATTCCGCCGATATATATTCGTGGGGCAAGGCCGAGGAGATTCTCGGCCAGGCGATCCGCGGGCGGCGCGACCAGGTGCTCATTTCGACGAAGGGCACCTTCCGCATGGGACCGGGAGTGAACGAGGTCGGCTCGTCTCGCCACCACCTGATCGCCGCGTGCGAGGCGAGCCTCCGGCGTCTCGGGACGGACTATATAGACCTGTATCAGCTTCATGGGTACGACGCGATGACGCCCGTCGAGGAGGTGCTTGGCACGCTCGACGACCTGGTCCGCGCCGGGAAAATTCGATATATTGGCTGCTCGAATTTCTCGGGCTGGCACCTGATGAAGTCGCTGGCGGTGTCCGAGCGCTACGGGCGCGCCCGCTACGTCGCGCACCAGGCATATTACTCGCTCATTGGCCGCGATTATGAATGGGAGCTGATGCCGCTCGGCATCGAGCAGGGCGTCGGCGCTGTCGTGTGGAGCCCCCTTGGCTGGGGTCGGCTCACCGGCAAGGTGCGGCGCGGTCAGCCGCTGCCGGCGAACAGCCGCCTCAACGACCGCGCCACGGTCGACATCGGGCCACCCGTCGACCCGGAGTATATATATCGCGTGGTCGACGTCCTCGATGAACTGGTGCGCGAAACCGGCAAGACGATCCCGCAACTCGCGTTGAACTGGCTGATGCAGCGACCGACCGTTTCCACGATCATCGTGGGCGCACGGGACGAGGCTCAGTTCCGGCAGAATCTCGGCGCGCTCGGCTGGCAACTCACGCCGGCCCAGATCAAGCGCCTCGATGATGCGAGCCGCGTTCCGCTCGCATATCCTTACTGGCACCAAGCGCAGTTTGCGGATCGCAATCCGTCGCCGGTCGGCTGAGTGCGCCGTCGCGGGGGTCGATCGGCCGGGTCGCGGCTGTATTCAGTCTCTGGATACAACCCGCGGCTGCCGCCCGGGAGCTCAGGATTTCGGGGTGAGGGCAGTGAAGAACTGGAACACGTAATATACGGCGGGGACGCTGCCGATATTGGTCATGTTTTCGTTCTCGTTCGCCGAGAAGAATATCATGGCACCAGGTCCGGCGGTGTGCTTCGCGCCGTCGATATTCACCTCGAGCGTGCCCTCCTTCACGACGATAACCTCCTCCTGCGGGTGCCGGTGGAGCGCTCCGGTGTTTTCGCCGGGGTTCAGCTGTGAAACGTGGAGGTGAAACTTGTCGAGCGTGGCGGTCGGCTGCTCGAACACCGCGCGGCGTGAGCCGTTTTTCGTTGGCGTGTTCGGCACGAGCGAGGTCCACGGAAGGACGGTCGACGGCATTTTGTCCGCCGGTTTGGCAGACTCGGAATTTTGGGCGGAAAGCATGGTGGAGAAAGCGGCGAGGATGAGAGCGAGGCGCAACGGTTTCATATAACAGTTCATATATCAGAGCGGCTCGAGCCAGAGGTTGCGGAACTCGACTGGGTAACCCTCGAGTTGCAGCGCGATGCGTCCGGATTGCGCCGGAAGTTTTTGGACGAAATTCTGGCGCACCCCGTTCACGAACGCCTCGATCGTGTCGGCCCGGCAGGTGATTTCATATATATTCCACTCGCCGAACGGCTTCTCCGAACTCTCGGCCAGCTTGGGCGCGCGCTTGCGTTTGTTAACCAAGGGGGCGTCCGGTATATCAAGTCCCGTGCCGATGACCTGGCCAGCGTTGCCGGCCTTGAGCTGGCATTCGAAGCAGAGCGGCCAGATTGCGTCCGGACCGTGCACGTGCACGAGCACGCCGCTGTTGCTATTGGCCGCGGCATCCTTCGGCCAGCGCCACTCGACGTGCAGCCGATAATTCGAGAACGTTTTTTCCGTCTTGAGGTAGCCGCTGACCTTCGTGTCGAAGCGGAGCCCCTCCGTGGTGGCCGACCACACACTCGCCGGCGGCACCGACGTGTCGGACAAATAGAGTTCCCAGCCCGAGAGGTCGTGGCCGTTCCAGAGCACAACGCGCGCAGCGGGGGCAGGCGGCGCGGCGTGCGCCAGCGCCGCGACAAACAAAAAAAGCGCAATCGACCAACGGGGCAGGGGCATGGGGGTGCGCTGACGATGCCCGCCAATGCAGCCCGGTCAATCCTCGCCGAGCGTCCGCAGCGGTGGCCGCGCGTTCTGGCCCGGCCGGCCGCATGCAAGTTGCTACGGGCACGAGCATATAGGAGTGTTCCCGGCCGCCGCTCGTCACATATATAGTCGGCGGGGAACTCGCGGGCGACATGGGGGATGGCAATATTTTTGCGATCCCGCGCCCGCCACGACACGGCGGATTATTCGCGGGGTCCACGGGTACTCTGATCACCTGATATATGGAACCGCCTGAGCCGACCCCGCCTCGAACCGCCGCGAGTGAGACCACGATCCCCATCGTCGATCGGAATATACGCGCGCTCCTCGAACGTCGGCGACAAGAGCGGGCGCGGCAGACGGTGGTCCAGCGCTCGGCGGCGCGCATTGCGGCGTTTGCGGGCAGCGTGACTTCCGTCGCCGTGCACGCGTTGCTCTTCGCCTCGTGGGTCACGCTCAGCCGCGGGTGGATTCGAGGCCTGCCGCGCCTCGATCCGACGCTCGTATACCTCGCGGCGTTCGCGTCGATCGAGGCCATATTTCTCTCCACCTTTATCCTCATTGTGCAACGCGGGATGGAAGCAGAGGACGACCGTCGCGCCGACCTGACTCTACAGATCAGCCTGCTCGCGGAATATGAAATCACGCAGCTGATCACGATTACCAAGGAGATGGCAAAAACGCTCGGCGTGAACACGGCCGAACATCCGCTGCTCGACGAATTGAGCCGCGAGGTGCAACCGGAGCGCGTGCTCGAGCAAATCGACGCGTTTCAAAAAGAATCCGCCGCCGGTGACGGCGCCGGGCCGGAACCCGGGGAAACCGAGCCGGGCGACCCGACGAAAAAGTAGCGTTATGAAAATCACGGAACGCCTTTTCGGGCGGCCGCTCCGCAGTGACGATGAGCAGGCCGAGCAGATCGATGTATTATCGGGCCTGCCCGTGCTCGGACTCGATGCGCTGGCGTCCGCGGCCTACGGCCCCGAAGCCGCGCTCACGATCCTGCTCGGTCTCGGCGCGGTCGCGTCGCACTATATAGTCGGGATCAGCAGCGCGATCCTCCTCGTGTTGCTCGCAGTTTTTTTTTCCTACCGACAGACGCTCCCAGCGTATCCGAACGGCGGCGGCTCTTTCGTGGTGGCGAAGGAAAACCTTGGCATCAGCGCCGGGCTGCTCGCGGCCAGCGCGCTGCTGATTGACTATATATTGAACGTGGCGGTGGCGATCTCGGCCGGAGTGGGCGCGCTCGTTTCCGCGGCACCGGCCCTGCTGCCCTATACACTTTCGCTCTGTCTCGCGATCCTGACGCTGCTCGCGATTATAAATCTACGTGGCGTCCGTGAGGCGGGCTGATTTTCGTCCTGCCTACATACCTATTCGTGGGAACGCTCGGGATCACGATCGTGATCAGTCTCGCCCGCGCGGCTCTCGTGGGCGGCGCGCCCGTGCCGGTCACGCCGCCGCCGACCATGCCGGTCACGATTTCCGTTGCGAGTGGCGCGTTGCTATTACGCGCGTTCGCGAGTGGTTGCACGGCTCTGACGGGTGTCGAGGCAGTGAGCAACGCCGTGCCTATGTTTCGCGAGCCCGCCGTGAAACGCGCGACCATGACGCTCACCCTCATTATCGTCATTCTCGCCGGACTGTTGATCGGCATCGCGCTGGTTGTTCGCGCCTACCATATAGCGGCGACGCCGCCCGGACAGGACGGCTATCAAAGCGTGCTTTCGCAGATGGTTGCGGCGGTCATGGGGCAGGGCTGGTTCTATAAAGTAACGATGGCGTCCGTCCTCTGCGTGCTCGCACTGTCGGCGAACACGAGCTTCGCCGGCTTCCCCCGCGTGTGCCGCGTGCTCGCGCTCGACGACTTTTTGCCCGCTGAATTCGCGCATCGCGGCCGGCGGCTCGTATATACTTCCGGAGTGCTCGTACTGACAGTGCTCGCGGCGGCGCTCCTCATCGCCTTCGGCGGGATCACGGACCGGCTGATTCCGCTTTTTGCGATCGGAGCACTGCTCGCGTTTACATTCTCGCAATCGGGGATGGTGGCGCATTGGTGGCGGCAACGCGGACCGGGCTGGCGGCACTCACTCGTGATCAATGCCATTGGCGCGGTGGCGACTTCTGCGACACTTATTATAGTCGCGGTTTCGAAATTTCGTGAAGGCGCGTGGCTGACTGTCTTGGTCGTGCCAGGGCTGATGCTGCTCTTCCGCTGGATTCGGGCTTATCATATACGCGTCGAGCGAAAAATCGCGGCGGAAGGCCCGCTCCAACTCGAGCGCAGCGGCGAGCCCTTGATTGTCGTCCCGATGAAACGGCTGGACCGCGTCGCGCGGAAAGCGTTACGCGTGGCGATGTCGCTCTCGGGCGAGATTCGCGTTGTGCAGATCCTCGCGGAGGAATTGAAGACCGAGGACTTGACCAAGCAATGGCCGGAACTGGTGGAGGCGCCGGCGCGCGCGGCGGGCTTGCGGCCGCCGCGGCTCGTGATCGTCCCCTCGGCCTATCGCGAATTTTTCGAGCCGCTGCTGCAATATATAAAGCGCGCCGCGCGCGAGGAGCAGGGTCGGCGCATCGCGATCATGATCCCCGAACTCGTCGAGCGGAAATGGTATCACTTCATCCTCCGCCATCGCGTCACGCTGCTGAAAGGCCTGCTGCTGTTGCGCGGCGGACCGGACGTGCTCGTGCTCACCGCGCCTTGGTACCTGCGCGACGCGACGTGAGTGCCACCCAATAAAACACCGGGCCCAATAACGGGCCCGGTGAATGGAAGGCGTGGACGGTGATTGACCCCGACAGCGCGTGACCCGAACAGGCTATATCAAAAGCATGCTTTTAATATAGCCTTCGAGTGAAGGCCTGCCGCGGCGTCTCCGGATTCCTATAGCGCGATTCCGCGATATACACTTCCCGGGGACGCCGGACCGCTTATTTGGTCGCAGCCTGCGCTTCGGCGACGGCCGCCTGGGCGGCGGCGAGGCGGGCGACGGGCACGCGGTACGGGCGAGCAGGAGACGTAGGTCAGGCCGAGCTTGTGGCAGAACTTCACCGAGTCCGGATCGCCGCCGTGTTCGCCGCAGATGCCGAGCTTGATGTCCGGGCGGGTCTGCCGGCCCTTCTCGACCGCGATCTTCATCAGCTGGCCGACGCCGGTCTGGTCGATCGTGGCGAACGGGTTCTTCTTCATGATCTCGGCCTCCTGGTAGGCGCCGAGGAACGAGCCCGAGTCGTCGCGGCTCATGCCGAGGCTGGTCTGCGTGAGGTCGTTGGTGCCGAAGCTGAAGAACTCGGCCGTCTGCGCGATCTCGTCGGCGGTGAGCGCACCGCGCGGGATTTCGATCATCGTGCCGACGGAGTAGGTGATCTTCGACCTTCTTCTCGGCCTGCACGGCCTTGGCGACTTCGTGGACGATCGCGACCTGCAGATCGAGTTCCTTCTTGAAGCCGACGAGCGGGATCATGATTTCCGGGCTTGGCCTTGATGCCGGCCTTGTTGCGCATCGGCGGCGGCCTCGAAGATGGCGCGCGCCTGCATGGCGGTGATTTCCGGATACTTGATGCCGAGGCGGCAGCCGCGGAAGCCGAGCATCGGGTTGAACTCATGCAGCTCGTGGACGCGCTGTGTGATCTTCTCCGGCGTCGATGCTCGAGCTTCTTCGCGAGGTCGGCCTGCGACTCCGTCGAGTTCGGCAGGAACTCGTGCAGCGGCGGATCGAGGAAGCGGATCGTGGCCGGGAAGCCCTTCAGCGCCTTGAAGATGCCGAAGAAATCCTCGCGCTGATAGGGCAGGAGCTTCGCGAGCGCTGCTTCGCGGTCCGGCGAGGTTGTCGGCGAGGATCATCTCGCGCATCGCGTCGATGCGGTCGCCCTCGAAGAACATGTGCTCGGTGCGGGTGAGGCCGATGCCGACGGCGCCGAACGCGATCGCGTTCTGCGGTCTGCTCCGGCGTGTCCGCATTCGTGCGGACCGAGCAGCTTGGTGGCCTGGCGCGCACCACTTCATCAGCTGGATGTAATTCTTGAACTTCTCGGTCGCCCTGCGCGGCCTTGTCGCCGTGGATCAGGCCCGCGATGATTTCCGACGGAGCGGTCTTGATCTGCGCCGGCGTAGACGGTGCCGGTGGTGCCGTCGATCGAGAGGAAATCGCCTTCGTTGAAGGTCTGGCCGGCGACCGTGACGGTCTTCTTGTCGTAATCGACCTGCGAGCGCGGCCGCGCCGCAGACGCAGACCTTGCCCATCTGGCGGGCGACGAGCGCGGCGTGCGAGGACACGCCGCCGCGTGCGGTGAGAATGCCCTCGGCGGCGATCATGCCGCGCAGATCCTCGGGCGAGGTTTCGACGCGGACGAGCAGGACCTTTTCGCCCTTTTCCTCGGCGGCGACGGCGCGGTCGGCGTTGAAATAGATCTTGCCGGTGGCGGCGCCGGGACCGGCGGGCAGGCCGGTGGCGATCGACTTTGGCCTTCTTGACCTCGGCCAGATCGAAGATCGGGGCGAGCACCTGCTCGAGCTGGTCGGCCGGGTTGCGCAGGATCGGCGGTCTTCCAGTCGATGAGCTTCTCCTTCACCATATCGATGGAGAACTTCAGCGCCGCCATCGCGGTGCGCTTGCCGTTGCGGGTCTGGAGCATGAACAGCTTGCCGTCCTGGATCGTGAACTCGATGTCCTGCACGTCCTTGAAATGCTTTTCCAGGATGGCGCGGACCTTGAGCAGTTCCGCGTAGGACTTCGGCATCTGGTCCTTCAGCTTGAGGACGGGCTCGGGCGTGCGCACGCCGGCGACGACGTCTTCGCCCTGGGCGTTGATGAGGAACTCGCCGTAGAATTCGTTGGTGCCGTTGGCCGGGTTGCGGGTGAACGCGACGCCGGAACCGGAGGTCTCGCCGGTGTTGCCGAAGACCATCGCCTGCACGTTGACGGCCGTGCCCCATTCGGTGGGGATGTTGTATTTCGCGGCGATAGACGATCGCGCGGTCGTTCATCCAGGAGCCGAACACCGCGCCGGCGGCGCCGCGCAGCTGTTCCCACGGATCGTTCGGGAATGCCTTGCCGGTGCGCTCCTTGACGAGCGCCTTGAAGCGCTTGACCAGTTCCTTCTGGTCCTCGGCGGTGAGCTTCGAGTCCTCGATGTCGTCGTGATATTTCTCGTGCTTGAATTCCTCGATCACCGTCTCGAACGGCTCGTGGTCCTCGCCTTCGCGTTTCTGCACGCCGAGCACGACGTCGCCATACATCTGGATGAAGCGGCGGTAGCAATCCCAGGCGAAGCGCTCGTTCTTGGTGGCCGCTGCCGAGCGAGAGGACGGTCTGGTCGTTCAGGCCGAGGTTCAGGATCGTGTCCATCATGCCCGGCATCGAATCGCGGGCGCCGGAGCGCACGGCGACGAGCAGCGGGAAACCCGGTCGCGTCACCGAACTTGTACCCATGATCTTTTCCATGTTGCGGCACGCCGGCTTCCATCTGCGCCTGCAGCGACGTCGGGTAGGTCCGCTTGTTGGCGTAGAAATAAGTGCAGACCTCGGTGGTGATCGTGAAGCCGGGGGGCACGGGCAGCCCGATGCGGGTCATCTCGGCGAGATTCGCGCCCTTGCCGCCGAGGAGGTTCTTCATTCCGCCGTTGCCATCGGCCTTGGCCGCACCCCACGTATATACGTATTTGGGCGCTTTGGCAGCAGCGGTTTTTTTCGGCATCGCGGCGGCGGATTTCTTCGCGGCAGCTTTCGGTTTCGCTTTGGATTTAACGGCCATGTGGAGAGGTTATCGGAGTTGAAAAAAAATCGGTCGGCGCCCGCGCGCAAAGGAAGATGGCATAGTTGAGGTGAGGGGAGTGTCAACGCCTCTCCCACGTTCGCGGAGACTCCGTTTTACCGACGCGACTCTGGGGTCGGTTAGCCGCTCGACTTTCGAGCGGGGCTGCGGCGAAGTGCGCATTTAATGTCCGCTCGCGCTCTCCTCCTGCTGGTTGGCGTTTTCGCCTGCTCCACCGCGGCCATCCTCCTCAAGGCGAGCCACACGCACCCCGCCGTCGTCGCGGCGGTGCGGCTCATCCTTGCGTCGATCCTGCTTTCGCCCCTCGCCATCCGCGACGCCCGCCGGGCCCGCGGCCTATATACTTCCGCCCACCTGCGGCGCTGTATACTTCCGGCCGCCGTGCTTTCGGCCCATTTCATCTCTTGGGCCACCGGCGCGCGACTCACGCTGTCAGCCCAGGCGAGCCTCATCGTCAACCTCGTGCCCGTCGCGATTCCTTTTTTCCTGCACGCCCTCGTCGGCGAGCGGATCAACCGGCTCGAAATTCTTGGCACGACTTTGGCGCTGACGGGGCTCGTGGTCGTCTCGATCCGCGATGTCTGGCGTGGCACGGGCCAGTTCACGGGCAACCTCGCGTGTTTCGTCGCCATGCTCTTTTTCGCGTGGTATCTGGCGCTCGGCCGGCGCAACCGGGATTTCCCCTCGCTCTGGCTCTATGTTGTCCCGGTATATGCTTTCGCGGGCGTCTTCTCCGCAATCGCCGCGATTCCGTGGTGGCGGACCTTCGCGGTCGGGTCCACGCGCGAATGGCTGCTCATCGCCGGTCTCACGGTTGGGCCAACGATTCTCGGGCATTCGCTCCTGAATTACGCCATCCGGCATTTTCGCGGGCAAATCGTCAGCCTCGCGAATGTCGGGCAGTTCATCTTCGCCGCCATCATGGCTTATTTCTTTTTCGGCGAGGTCCCGCCGGCCACGTTCTATATTGCGAGCGCGCTGGTGCTGGCAGGCGTCGGGCTCGTGCTGTTCAACGCCCCCACCGCGCCGCCGCGGCTTCGTTAGCCCGGGCGTATCCGGTTCCTGGATACGCCGCGGGGATGCTCGAGGCCTTAGTATATACTCGGGACATCTGACGCGCTTTCTTGCCGGGCCGGGAGGCACGCGCCGGCTCATTTCGCGTTATATACTCCGCGCCGGCACTCGAGGGCGACGCTGCACCTAGTCTTGCGCGGGACTCGGGGCCGTGCTTCGGTTGAGCAACGATCATGCAATATTCCCGCCATCTCGCCGCTCTCGTTGCCCTTGCCGGAATTTTCGCCGCCACACCGGCGTGGGCTGGTGGAACGCCGGTGAACCGGCCCGCCGTGATCCAGGCAGGCAAGGGCCAGCTCGTGCGGGTGACCGCCCAAACGGACGCGACTTGGCTGGCGAAGGCGCAGGCGGCATATCCCTTGAAAACCTGCGCCGTCACGGGCGACGAGCTCGACAGCGGCGCGATGGGCAAGCCGCAGGATTTTATTTATCGGCAGGCGGGCAAGCCGGACCGCCTCGTCCGATTCTGCTGTGCGGATTGCACCGAGGATTTCGCGAAAGCGCCGGCGAAGTATCTCAAGCAAATCGACGACGCCGCGAAGAAAACTCCGGCGCGCTGAAGAGCGTCGCGCGGGGGCGGGCCGGCTGCTGGATCCGGCGCGGCGGATGTTTCGCCCGCTATATATCGTCTTTGACTTATACCAGGCCGCGGAACAAACCGCGCCGCAACTATCTAGAGGCGGGCGACTATATGCCATCACCTGCGGTGAATGACAGCTCCACGTCGAGCCGGCGGCTTTGGTTGTCCTCGGCAAAGCCGGACATCGTCTGCTCCCAGAGCCCCGCATCGGAGAACTCGGCCCGCGCCTGATGCGCGTCAGTCACGCGCACCGTCCGCGGCCGCGCGAGGTTGATGATATAGCCGAGGTTGTCCGGATTATATTCGAGCGGCTGGCTCTGGCCGCACTCCGTATGCGCGCGGGCGAGAATGGTATATACACCCGCCGCTCCCGCGGTCCAAAGCGTTTCCCACTGGCACCACGAGTAGGGCTGCTGCGCGCCGCGGAGGTGCGTCGCGTGCCACGTGCGGCCATCGTCGGTGCTCACATCGACGCGGGCGACGCGCTCCTCGCCGGCCCAGGCGATTCCTGCGACGCGGTTGGTACCGACGCCGAGTACTTCGTCCACCTTGGGAAATAATATTTCGCTTTTGACGGCCGCCGGCCCGATGGGAAGCCGCCGTTTGCAGCCGGCGCTCGCGCGCTCGATCGAATATTTCACCGTCTGGAAATAGCCTTCATAGGCGTGGTCGATGACGCACATCCGGTGCAGCCACTTCACCGATGCCACGCCGTACCATCCCGGGACGAAGAGCCGCAGCGGCGCCCCATGATTCGGTTCCAGCCATTCGCCGTTCATGCGCAGCGCGATGATTGTGTCGGCATCGAGCGCCTTTCCGAGTGGCAGGCTGCGCGAGAAATGCATGCGCTGGCCGGCCTCCATTCCGCAGTCCGCCGCCTCGAAGACGACCTCGAGCGCGCCGGCGTTCACCCCCGCAGTATATAGCAAATCCCGCAAGCGTACGCCGGACCAGGCGGCATGTCCGATCGCGCCCGCGCCCCACTGCACGCCTGCGGCTTTTTCGCGGAGAAAGCCGCGACCATTTCCCGCGCACTCCACCGTTGCATATACCGTGTGCTGTGGCATCGCGGCGAGATCCGCGAAGCTCCACCGCCGCGTGTGCGTCACCAGACCGTCGAGCGAAAGCTCCCAACTCGAACGGTTTGCCACCGCTGGCACTTCGAAATGATTTCGCACGAAGAACAAATCCGTCGGCGTCACCCACGTCCCCACTATATCAAGGGGCGTTTCGCTGTTTTCAGGCGAGCTCGTAACGACGCGGCGTTCCGGGGGCATGCGCACACGCTGGTCCTCGCGCGGGGCGTTGTCTAGGTTTGCCGGGCCAACCGCGCAAATTTTTTGCGCCACCCGCCAGCGTCGATCCGCTCGGATGCCGCCGAAGCTGGGCAGCCGTCGCTTTGGTTAGATCCCGCCGCCCTGCGCAAACTCTGAAATCGGCGGGCGCCAGGCCTCCGTCTGCGCGCTCACGATCGAGAACTTCTTCATCGCGCGCAGCGGCGGTGAGTATATATGCAACGTCACGAGATTCTCGCCCACGCCCTCGACATTCGACACCTGATGGGTGTCCGCGTCCTGCGACGCACAAATCTGCCCGGTCCGCATGCGGCTGCTGCGGGTCGCGACGACCTGGCCACACGGCGAATGCTCGAACAACGTCTCCGTACACACGCCGCTGAGCACTTTAAGCCCGCAAGTCGATTCCGCGTGATCGTGAATTGGACTGCGCTGCCCGCTTAGCCAGCAAATGACCAGAATTTCATACCACGGTCCGATGCTCACAAGGTTCCGCCGATAGTGTTGCTCATCGAAGCGAACGAAGTCGGCGAGGTCCTCCTGCGTGACCTGGCTCTCTTCGAGAAGGGAGCGAACGCGCTCAATCGATGCGCGCTCCATGAGCCCGTCGAGATATTCGAGCAGCGGAACGAGGCGCGCCGGCGCGGCAGGAGGTGAAATCATATATCCGAAAAGCCCGACAACGGGCCGGAATTCTGACAGAATCCTTGCTCTCCGCAACGTTAACCGGACACAAAAAAGGCGCGTCCGAAGACGCTCCGCCTTTACCGGAGCAGCTGCAGCTCAGCGCTTTGAGCTCGCCCGCTGGTTCTTGAGGACCACCCGAAACATCTGGATGCACAACCAGAACACGCCGGTCATGCAGGCTGCGGTCAGGCCGCCCCACAGCAAAATCCAGAACGGATCATTCGACGGGACGTGCGGGGAAACGAGGGTATATATAAAAAGAAAAAAGGCGATGATCAGCACGCCATCAATGATCAGGCTGAGCGGCGTGGTGTGCTTTTGTTCGGGCGGCGTCATCCCGCCAAGCAGAAGCGCGCAGCGGTTTTTGTCCACGCAAAATATGTCACGCCGCGATTCACGCCGCGGCCAAATGCGCTATATAAGAATGAGTTGGCGCGCGCATCCCCGCGCCGACGGCTCGCCTGAACCGATTGTCGCCAAACCGCTTCCGGTTCGCTACGAGACGGCGATCATCGCCTTCAGCACGGCGGGATTCCCGGCGATCTCCTTCGGAAAATAGGTCGGGGTTTGATCGAGGTTGAATCGATGCGTGACCCAGGGCCGCGTGTCGACGCGTCCGCTCTCCACGAGCCCGATGATATCGCGAAACGTGTCCGAGAGGGCATTGCGGCTGCCCGACACCGTGAGCTCCCGCCGATGAAAATTAGGATCGTTGAAAGTGAGGTCGCCCTGGAATAGACCGACGAAAACAATGCGTCCTCCATGCGCGGCGAGCTCGAACGTACCCGCCATCGACTTCGGATTTCCCGTGGCGTCGATCACGAGCGTCGGCAGGTCGCCGTCTCCGATCGCCGTGACCTGGGCCGCCAACTCCGGTCCGGCCAAGACTGTATGCTTCACGCCGAGTTTTTCACGGCAGAACGCGAGCCGCGTTTCACTCACGTCCGCGACGACCAGCTTCGCGTCGGCGAGCAATGCGAACTGGATCACGCTGAGCCCGATCGGACCGGCGCCGATGACAAGTATATAGTCGCCGGCAGTGATGGACGCGCGTTCGACAGCGTGGGCGCCGATGCCCAGCGTTTCCACCAGCGCGAGTTGTTCATAATCGAGCTTGGCCGAGCGGTGCAGCTTGCGCGAGGGCACCGCGATGATCGGACGCATGCCACCATCGACGTGAACCCCGAGCACCTTTAACTGCGTGCAGCAATTAGGCTTGCCGCGGCGGCACGCGATGCAGGTGCCGCAGTTTATATAGGGCTCGACCGAGCAGCGATCGCCTACGCGCAGGTCGCCGGGCTCGTCACCGGCATCGAGCACCTCGACGCCCAGCTCGTGGCCGAGCACGCGGGGATAACTAAAAAATGGCTGCTTGCCCGCAAACGCGTGCAGGTCCGTGCCGCACACGCCCATGCGGTGCACGCGCACGAGCGCCTCGCCGCGTTGTATATTGGGCTCGGCGACATCCGAGGCCGCGAACTGGCCGGGCTTTTCCAACGTGATCTGGAGCATGGTGGGGAAGACGGACTACGGGATGGTGACGTCACGATTTTCCGGACGGCCGCGCATGAAATTATGATTATGAATAGGCCCGAGCAACTGCAGCACCGTGCGGAGCAGGGCCTCGTCGATAGGCTCCTCAATATAGCCGGCGTTCTTGCGGATGTTTTCCGGACTGGCGCTGCCGACCAGCGTCGTCGCGATGCCCGGGTGGGCGACACAAAACTGCACGGCGAGCTTTACTATATCCACACCGACGGACCGGCAATATTCGACCGCGCGGCGAGTGCCGGCGACAATCGCGGGGGTGGCCGGGTGCCAGGAGGGTGGGCCGCGTTCCGTCAGGAGGCCCATGCCGGTTGGGGAGGCATTGATCACGCCGACGCCGTGGGATGCGAAATAGGGCAGCAGATCAGCCAGGGCGGTATCGTTCAGCTCGTAGCGGCAAAACGATAGAATCGTTTCCACCACGCCCTCGGGCACGCGGTCCACCACGGCGGGGAAAATCTTCAGCGGCAAACCCGTGATGCCAATATGCCCGATGCGCCCGGCCTCCTTCAGCTGCAGGAGCGCAGGGAATGTTTCATCTATGATCTGGTTCAGATCCGCGAACTCGATGTCATGGCATTGGAGCAGGTCTATATAATCGACGCCGAGCCGCGCACAGCTCTCATCGAAGCTGCGGGCCACCCGGGCGGCCGAGAAGTCGAACTCGCCCGGTCCATATTGACCGATTTTGGTGGCGAGTATATAGCGTTCCCGCCGCACGTCCCGCAATGCCCGGCCCAGCACCGACTCCGCGCGCGTCGCTCCGTAATGAGGCGAGACGTCGATAAAGTTCATCCCGAGATCCACGGCGACGTGCACGGCCCGGATCGCCTCGGAGTCATCCGTCTGCCGGAACACGCCCCCGAGCGAGGAGGCGCCGAAACTGAGGATGGGCACATGCAGTCCCGTGCGCCCAAGCGGTCGAGTTTTCATGAGGCGGTCTGAAGTATATAGCGAATCCGGCCGGCGTTCGGCGTCCGGTCACGCGGCGTCCGCGAGTTCATAAAACGCGATCGCGTTGCCCCCAAAAAGCGCCGCGCGCTCCGTCGTTGAGAGCCGCGCCGCGCACGCCGCGACGAAATCGAGCCACCGCGCATAACTCGAGGCGAGCAGGCAGACTGGCCAGTCGCTCCCGAACATCAACCGGCTCGCGCCAAACGCCTCGAGCGTAATATCAAAATACGGTTCGAGTAGATCGCCGCTCCAAATATACTCCGGCACCTCCGTGACCACGCCGGAAAATTTGCACAACACGTTGGGCCGCTCGGCGAGGCGCTTGAGGTCGCGCTTCCAATCCGCGGGCGGCGCGCCGGCGACGACCGGTTTCGCTATATGATCGAGGACAAATTTCTGTGCCGGATGCCGGTCGACGAAGGCGATCGTCGCGGGCAATTGTCCCGCCTTCACCAGCAGGTCATAGGTGAGACCGCGCTCGGTGAGCGCGGCGATGCCCGCGTTGAACGCGGCGCCTTCGAGAAACGCAGGGTCCGGCTCGCCCTGCACCACATGCCGCACGCCCTTTAGCTTGCGATCCGATGCGAGGCGATCGAGCACGTCGCCAATCGCGCGATCAGCGAGGGGGACCCAGCCGACGACGCCGCGGATGAAATCATATTGCGCCGCATACTGCAGCAGCGCCGCGGTTTCCTCGAGGGATTGCCGCGCCTGCACCGCGACGGTCGCGTCAATGCCTAGCGGCTCGATTGTATTTAATATATCTGCCGGATCAAAATCGCGCCGCAGCACGGTGGCGTCGTCCGCGATCCAATCATATTCCGCCGCCGTGAAGCGCCAGAAGTGTTGGTGCGCATCAATTCTCACGCCGACTCCAAAATCAGGTTCGCGTAGGGGATGGTGTCGCCGGTTCGGATAAGCCCGATCGCGCGCGGCACCCGTAGCTTGAATTGGACGTGTGGTTCGAGCACCAGCGGCGTGGAGCCGAGACGGCGCGTCAGTTCGCCCGAGACTGCCGCGGCGTTGGTCGTTTTAAATTCCTCGGCGGCAAAAGCGCGGCCGACAATAAAGTTTCCCAGTAAGGCATCGAGCACTTGCCCCACGGTCGGGACGCCATCGACGAGTGAAAGGTCAACGGTTTCCAGTTCCGGCCAGAACGGGAAGCCGCGGTCGGCGATCACGAGTGTATTCGTGTGACGGATACGCGCGACCAACGAGAGCACGTGCGGGTTGAGGATGCCGGTTTTCAGCATGGGTGGGGGAGGCGAGGGAATTCCGGCGGGGCGACCGGCTCAAGCTTGTTGTGCGGGCATGACGCGATCGCGGCGCCGGCCGTGGGAAAATTCGCTCTTGTCCGCCCGGCTGCCTCGCGCCACCTCTTGCAGGCCCGCACCCCGCGGATGCCTCTATATTTATGAAACTCTCCGGTGTATTTCGCCAACGTGTACTCGCCCGCGAATGGGTCGCAGGTTGTTTTTTAAACCTCGGCTCGGCCGTCACCGCCGAGATCGCCGCCAACGCCGGTTTCGACTGGGTCCTCATCGATCACGAGCACGGCCCCGGCAGCGACGAGACGATGCTACACCAGCTGCTCGCGTGTGGCTCGGGCACGGCCGCGCCCATCGTGCGGCTCGCGGAGAACGCGCCAGTGCGATTCAAACGCGCCCTGGATGTCGGCGCGCATGGCACGATGGTGCCGTATGTGAATTCGCTCGCCGAGGCAGAGGCGGCCGTCGCGGCGTTTCGCTATCCGCCGCATGGCTCGCGCGGCGTGGCGAAGATCATTCGAGCGGCAGGCTTCGGCGGAGATTTTGAGGAATACTATATACACGCGCACGAATGGCTCGTGAATGTCATCCAGCTGGAAACCCCCGCGGCCGTCGCGGCGTGTGATGATATAGCCGCGGTGGATGGTGTGGACGTCATTTTCGTGGGGCCGACGGATCTCAGTTATACCATGGGGATCCGTGACCAGTTTGATCACCCCGACTTCCTGGCCGCGCAGAAAAAAGTTGTGGCCGCCGCGAAGAATCGCGGCAAGGCGGCGGGGATTCTCGTGCACAGCGCCGCGCTCGTCGCGCGCGCCCGCGAGCTCGGCTTCACGTTCGTGGCGCACGGCTCCGACGGCGCCCTCGTGCGCGCGGGTTGCCAGCAAGTGCTCGCCACGCTGCGCGGGAAATAGTCGCGCTGCCAGCTACGGCCCCGCAGCGGAGGGAGATTGCGCGGCCGCTGTATCCAGAAAAGCACTACACGGTCGCCTCGGCGGTGAATTTGCCGTCGCAGGCGTCGCCACGGACTGAGTGCTTCGTGAAATCGGCAATAATGTTGGAATAAAGCGTCCCGGCCGCGTCTCTCCTACGCGTGGCCGATGATATACACTTCTGGCAACCCGGGCAGCGGGAGGCGGGCCGCGAAGTTGCGACGCCGACGGGCGGGGGTTCGTCATCCGCGTACAACCTCCAATGAACGCAACCCGCGTCAGCGTGAAAACCCGCGTCCTCATCCTCGGAGGTGGCTTCGGGGGATTCTATGCGGCGCTCGCGCTTGAGCGCCAGCGCGCGGCCGGCCTCGAGGTCACGCTCGTCACGCAGGAGAACTTTTTCCTGTTCACGCCGATGCTGCACGAGGTGGCCGCGAGTGATCTCGACCTCACCAATATAGTCAGCCCTCTGCGCAAGCTGCTGCGCCATGTTCATATATTTGTCGGCGAGGTGCTCGCGGTGGATTTGCCCGGCAAGCGCGTAACGGTCGCGCACGGTTTCACCCGGCATGCCCACGTCCTGGACTATGATCACCTCGTGCTCGGTCTGGGCTCCGTGACAAATTTCTTTAATATTCCCGGATTAGCCGCGCAGGCGCTCTGTATGAAAACGCTCCGCGATGCCGTCGAGCTGCGGAGCCGGCTGATCGCCCATCTCGAGGAGGCGGATACCGAGTGCGCGAAGCAGGATCGCGAGCCGCTCCTCACGTTCGTCGTCGCCGGCGGCGGATTCGCCGGCGTGGAAACGATTGGCAGCGTCGGTGACTTCCTGCACGAGGCTTTGCCCTTCTATCCGAATCTGCAAAAGCGGATGATCCGGCTCGTCCTGGTACATCCCGGTGATTTCATATTGCCGGAGCTTGGGCCGAAGCTCGGGCGGTACGCCGCCGAGCAGCTCGCCGCACGCGGCGTGGAGATTCACGCGAATGCGAAGGTCGCCTCCGTGACACCCCGCGAGGTCGTGCTGACGGATGGGACCCGCGTGACGACGTTCACGTTGATCTGGACCGCGGGCACGTCACCAAGCCCGGCACTTAATATAGTCGATGTGCCGAAGGAGCGCGGACGCATCCGGGTGGATCCGACCCTTGCCGTTCCTGGCCATGCGGGCGTCTGGGCCCTAGGGGATTGTGCGTCGATTCCGGATCCGGAAAACCCGGGCGGATTCTATCCGCCGACGGCACAGCACGCGTCGCGCGAAGGCGTGGTGCTGGCGCGCAATATAGTTTCCGCCAGTCGCGGCGACGCGCTGGTGCCGTTTCGCTTCAAGACCCTCGGCCTGCTCGCGTCGATCGGCCACCGCACGGGCGTCGCGCGCATTCTAGGCATGAACTTTTCCGGCTTCATCGCGTGGTGGCTCTGGCGCTCGATATATCTCAGCAAGCTGCCGGGCTTCGAGAAGAAGATGCGCGTCGGCCTCGAGTGGATTCTCGATCTGTTTTTCGCGAAGGACTTCGTCCTCTATTTACCGGTCCGTCGTACCGCGGCGCTGCTGCCGACCGCCGATGGCGAGCTGCCCATCCGTGAGGCATGTGAACCCGGCGGAGCAGATTAATATAGCGGAAAAACACCCAGGTCTCTAATAAACGAGAGGTTCGCGCGTGTCTGGAGTATGAACTCACTCCTGACTGGCCGTCGCGACCTACTCGTGGCCGCGGCGATTTCCGCCCTGCTGCATTTCGGGCTTTCTCGCTGGAGTACCGCTCGCCCCACCGTCGTGCGAGCTGTGCCCGATTCGCCACCCACGGTGAACATGATACCGTACGAGACGTTCCCGGACCCAGTAGAGGAGCCGTCGCCGGCGGCCGCGGATCATATTGCGGTGAACGCTCCAGCGCAGCCTGACGTGCCCCAGCCGCCGCGACCGGACGCGCTCAGCATTCCCTTGGAGCCGGGCCGCCCGGCGGTGGTGACCGCAGATTATATTATTGACCCGCCGGGGCCGATCGGGCCAATCGGCGACTCGCTGAAGCCGGCGGTCTTCGAGCCGGCGTTGCTCGATCACGCTCCGGTGGCCCGCTCCCGGGCCAATCCCGTATATCCTTTTGACGAGCGTCGCCGCGGGTTGGAGGGATCCGTGCTGGTGGACTTTATAGTCGATGCGAGTGGGACGGTATATGGAGCGCGGGCCGTGCCGCCAAGTGCCACGGGCTTCGAGTCGGCGGCGGTGCAGGCGGTCTCGAAATGGAAGTTCCAGCCCGGCATGAAATCCGGGCGCCCCGTGGCCGTACACCTCCAAATCCCGATTGTATTTTCGATCACGCGAGACCAGTAGCCCGGCCATCCCATCGGCGTATATAGGGGATCATATAGCGTACGCGCATCCACTCCGTTATTGGTCGGGATTCAAAGGGCCAGCCCGACTACATAAGGAAGACGTTGGACAATGTATATTCGGACCAATCGAAGACCGCGCGCTCCAGCGCGCTCTAGATACTTAAGCGTTAGCCGTTGAGAGTTAAAAGTTAAACGTTCCGAATCTCTCGCCGGAACTCCGCCTCCCATTTCCCACAACGCCGCCCCGACCGCCAGTGTCTCTCCTTAGCGTAGGTCTGGTAGCGGGATCGGTCCCAGCTTGAAATTCCCGATCGGCGCGGCGTCCTTGGTCCAGCCGCTCGACTTCCGCTTATATAATCCCCAGCGGAAATCGATCGATTCGGCGAAATCGTTCGAGGTCACGCCGGCGTTCTTCACCACCGGGTCCCACGTCGATTCCTTGCCCTTCGCGTAGTAATGGACATTCGCGGTGTACCAGACCTCCGCCTTTTTTGATTTGTCCTTCGGCTGCGCACCGACGAGGTCCTTCAACGGATTCTCCACCGACCGGAGATGATCGCCATTATTCTGCTTCGAACCCGGCACGAGGTTGCCGCGATCCGCACCGGAGCCTTCGAAGTTCTCATTGATCAAATGGAGCCGCACATAATTCGGCGCGTTGTCGGTGAGCTTCTTCTGCACAATGAAATCCCAGCCGGGTGGATTCACTGAAGGCGGACTGCCCATATTCCGTTTCGCAGTCAGCTTCGTCGCCTCGGCCGTGCTCGCCTTCGCACTGTTGCTATAACTCACGACCGTATCATCGAGGTCGTCCCATTTGCCGCTGCCAAAAACCGAATCCGCGAGCAAGACCACCAGCGACCTCATGGCCGCGCGCATCTTTTTATTTTCCGCTGTGATGCGGTCGTCGTCCTGCGCTTTATTACCAGGCGTCGCACCGGCGTTGTTGAGCGAGACCAACACTTTCACACTCGCATCGATCGTCGCTTTATATCCCAGCGCCTCGGATTTCGCGGCCGCTTTCTTGGGCGGCGTGAGATCGGAATCGGCGATGCGCGCGATCGCCTCGTCGGCGTCAATCGGCGCGCTCGCGACCATGAGCTTCGTGCTGCCCGGCTCGCCCTCCAAATATACCGCGTGCTCCTCGCCGCTCTCCGTCTTTGCCGTTTCCCGCGCCTTCCACCAATTGAATATAGCGGCCACCCCGCGCTTCGCCGCATCCTTCGCGGAATCCCAGACGTTCCCCGCCATTTCGATCAGCTTCTCGATCGCATCGTCCACTTTCTTCCGGATATCGCCAACGACCTCCTTCACCTTCAACCCGATTTTCCCCAGGCCGAGCTGGTTCGCGAGGAAGCCGATCGCGATCGGCAGCACCCGCACCGCCGCGTTCTCGACAAAGTTGGCCGCACGGTCGAGCGCGCCTTTTGCTATATCGCTGACGCCCAGGAACACCGAGTTCACGATTTCGAGGATCTCCTTCAGGTAGGCGACGAACGACTCGATCGCGTTGTATATAGCGATCACCGTGTTGATCGCGGGCGTGATGCCTGAGACGTCCAGGAAACCGAGCAGCCAGCGCGTGGCCGCCTGCACGACTTTTTCCATGACGAAGCTCTGGACCTTGTCGATGACGGTGTCCCAGAGATCGCTCAGGTTGTTCTTGATCTCTTCCCAGAAGCCCATCGGTCCCTTGTCGATCAGCACCTTGAGCCATTTGACGACGAAAGCGCCGACCGCGATCGCCTTGCGCACGGCGTCGGCCACCACCTTGCCCTTCTTCTTTTCAATCAGGGTTAATATATGATCCATGCTCAGTCCGAGGATCTGGGCCACGATATCAAATACGCCGCCGAGGCTGAATTGCTTCGGCACTTTGATCGCCACGTCCTTGAGCTGACCAAACAGCCAGTCCGCCAGTCCCTGCAGCAGGTGCGGCCATATATTATCAATGAACTGTCGGAGGCCCTTCGTTGCCGCCTTGATACAGTTGATCAGGAAACCGAGCGGGTCATGTAGGATATCCTTGAACGCTTTCGCGGCGTTCCGAATCAGGTCGGTGATCAGCTTCGGCGGCAGGTTGAAGAGTTCACATATGGCCTTGAAGAACGTCCACGCCGCCCCGAGGAGGTCGCCGTCCGCGAAGATCTGCACGACGATCGTGCGAAATACTTTCTGCGCCTTCACCCACAGCTCCGGCAGCTCCACGATCTGCTTGAAGATCGGGATGCGCCCGAGGATCTGCTTTAAGATAAAGTCCTTGATGGGATCCCGTATACACTTCGGCACCAGCATCAGCGGCCCGAGCACGAGGTCGCCCAGACGTCCCATCAGGTTCCCGAGGGCATCGACGAGTTTCTTCAACATCAGCAGCACGGGCTCGACCCACGCCTCGAGCGTGACGAGCGCGTGATCAACCGTATCGAAGACGCCGCCGACTTTGAGCGTCACCCAATCGCCGAGCGCGGTGACCTCCTCCTCGACCCACTGAATCGCGCCGCGGAACGGGCTCAGCCATTTGTTGCCCGCGAGCGAGCCGAAGAACCCGTTTACTTTTCCAACGAGGCCCGTGACGGCGCCGGTCGCCCATTGCGAGGCGCTCGCGACCCGGGTCCGCACGCCCTCAATCGCGCGCTTCACGCCGGGCAGGATGGCGGTTTTCAGGAGATCGCGGTTTTCGGCGACGTCCCCGGGCTGGTCCATATTGTCGGCCATCGCCGTCGCTTTATCCAACCACTCGTCGATCTTGTCGCGGAGATGTAGGATCGCGTCGATTGGGATGAGCGCCTCGATGGCCTCGGCGGTCTGCTTGATCGGCTCAATGACCGGCTTGAGCTCCTCCTTTATACTTTCCCAAACCTTGCCGGCGGTATCCTTGATCCAGCCGATCAGGCCGGACGAGCTGTCATCGCCGCCGCTGTCGTCGAAACCGAGGAGCTTCTTGATTTCGGACCAGGCGTTCGCGTAGGAATCGCGCACCGGCTTGGTGAAGTCCCAGATTTTTTTGCCGATGCCGGTGATGAAATCCCACGCATCCGCGGCGAACTCCTTCAGGAAATCCACGACGGGCGCGCCGAACTTGTTCCATATATCGGCGAGCCAGTGCCCGATGGGCGCGAGAAAATCGACGATCTTGTTCCAGGCGTCGCCGGCCATTTTCGAGAGCAGCGCGCCGAGGCTGCGCACGGCGTGAAACAGCGGCTCGCAATCACCCGCTGCGAGGGCACTTGCTATAGTCTTCCCCTGGGCCAGCAGGCCCTCGAAGAGCACCGCCAGTTTACCCACGGTGCCGCCGTCGTTTTTCAGTCGCGCAAAAACCGCATCGAAAGCGCCGGAAATTTTTCCGCGAATAAACCCGAAGAAGCCGCCTTCTGAGTTATGTATTTCGTGCAGCAACGGCGCGATCGCGGGCGCGAGTGTATCCACCGCCGCCCAAAATGCCTCGCCGGCCAAATCCGCCACCGCGTGCACTCCCGCCGCTGCGGTGTCCTCGAGTGTATTCAAAGCTCCACTCGCCGCGCCCAGCGGGTCAAAATCCAAACGTTGTATCATCCCGGGTTCGGCCCGGGAAAAAGTTAAGTCGCTCCCGCCCACCGGCGGGCCCTGCGGCCAAGCGGCATTGAGGGTCGCGGTCTGCTGAATCGCGTGCGCTGTCTCGTGCGCAATCAGCGGCAGGTCATCCGGGCTTTCGCCGGCCCCGAGATATATATGATTGTGCTGCGCGAACGCCCGGGCCTGTACGCCGGCCGCAGCCTTTTCCGCGCCGGGCCCCGTATGTACTCGCACCGATGACAGGTCGGTATGAAACGCCGCCTCGAGCCGCCGCCGCAACGCCGGCGAAAGGGGACGGCCCGGTCCGGCCGACGCCACCGGAGGCGCGGCGTCCACCACGCGGGCGCGAACGGGCGGGCCGTGCGCGGCTTCCGTCCTCTTTACCGCCGCGGGGGCGGAGTTTTTCGGGGCCGCGACGGACGCAATGGGTGCGGAGTGTATAGCCGCGCGCGAGGCGCGGTGTGCTTCTCCCTCCCAGCGATCGTGCCGCTGACTTATATTATTTCCACTTTTCGCGGCCGCCGGCGTTGCGCTGGGCGACGCCATGAAACGCGGCGAGCCCGCCTTGGTGCCGCCCCCGCCGCGTCCCACGGCTGGCTTGGTCGCGGGCCGCGCACCGGCGGCGCCGCGTCGGGCGACGAGTGGCGCAAACGATGCACGGCTCATGGGTGAGTGCCGTTGACGCCCAGGTGCGCCTTCGCGGCGAGCAGGCCTGGCGGCACCGAGCGGCTGCCCTTTTTATATTCCGCCACGAGCGCGCGAAGAATCTTGGGGAAATCCAGCGGACCGGAAACTTCGCGCGCGTCGACGGCGCCCGCGAGGACTATATTGCGAATCTGTCCACCCGCGAAATCACACTGCCCGGCCAGGAGGTTCAACTCCTGGTCCGAGAGGCGCGATTCGGGTCCGAGGTGCGCCTGCCACAACGCGCGACGCTCGGTCGCGCTCGGCACCGGAAACTCTATAATTACGTCGAGCCGCCGCGAAAACGCCGAGTCGAAATTCCCGCGGCTGTTGCTCGTGAGCAACGCGATCCCATCGAAGGTCTCGATGCGCTGCAGCAGGTAATTCGTCTGCGCGTTCGCGAAACGATCGTTGGCGTCGCGAACGTCCGTCCGCTTTCCGAACAGCGAATCGGCCTCGTCGAACAATAATATAACCTCCGTGCGCTCCGCCCGTGCGAGCAGGCGCGCGAGATTTTTCTCCGTCTCGCCTATATACTTGCTGGTCACCGACGCCAGGTCGACGCGAAAGAGCGGCAGCCCGAGGCGCGTCGCCAGCCAGCACGCCGCGAGCGTTTTCCCCGTTCCCGAGGGTCCGGAAAACAAGGCCTTCACGCCCGATGTATAGCGCGCCACCGCGGCGGCTCCGAGGCCACTCGGCAGACCGTCGCGCTGACGGCACCGCGCGAGCAGGGCTTCGAGTTCGAGGCGAAGCTCGGCGCTGAGGACGAGGGCATCGTCTGCAACCCGCTCTGGAAGCGGCTGCGCGAGCGAGTCCAATCCGGAGCCCTCGCCCGAGCGCGCGACCTCCCGCACCGTCGTGACCTCCGGCGAGGTGCGACCCTCGAAGCGCGCCCGATGCGTCGCGAGGCGTCCGAGTTGCGCGATTCGTGCCGCGCTCTGGCGGTGTCCGAGTGCCAGCGAGGTCACCCCCGGGACATTCGGCAGCGCGCTTTTCCAAAGCGTCTCGCGTTCCTCGAGCGAGGGAAATGGCAGCGGCCAGTTTACGACCTCACGTTCGCTATATTCAATCGAGCCATCCATGCCCGCAATGACCAGCGCGGGTCCGCGATAATACGGCGGCGGCGAAATGGATTTTGTTTCACCGGGACCCGGGTCGGCCAGAAAAACCGGGAGCAGATTGCGCAGGAGCAGCCACGCTGTCAGCCCGGGCAGCGTCGGATTTTCCGCGTAATAAGGTCGCAGGCCGAGCGCATCCGCGACGGCCGCAGCCGCGGCGCGATTCTCACTCCAGGCGGCGGCACGGATCACGAGCACGGGACTGTCCTCAGCCCGCAGCGCCTCGGCCTGCCGCCGGCACGCAGCGGTGATTCCCGCCGGCAAAAGTATATAGCCTTCCATTCCACCGATCGCGCCGCCCGGCCATGGCGCTTCCTCGCCGGCCAGCGCCAGCGCGAGTGGCAGCGGTACCGCGACCGGCCGCTCGGGATACGGTGCGCCCTCGTTTAATAATGTGAGCAGGCCGGTCTGCACTGCGGGCCCGTTGCCGAGGAACGCTGCCCCGGTCGCGTCCCGCATTTCGAAATCGCGAAATGATTCCGCAAGCAGCCCGAGCGTCGGACGCGAGCCCGCGAGCGGCGCCTGAGCGAACGCGATCGCGCGCCCGGTCATCACGTCACGATCCACTCCCGCCGCGAGGGAGACGGCGAGAACTTCCGCGGGGCTGAATCCCCAGATATGCGCCAGATGCACGAGGCGTTCGTCAGCAGGGCGTGGATGCGCCAGCGCCTCGGCGATCGCACCCGCCAGCGAGGCCGCGCCCGCGGACAACGCCTTGAGCTTGCTGTCGAGAAACGCCGCCTCCGGTCCCAGCGCCGGATCGGCCTGCACGCGCGCACCCACCGCGGCGAGCGCGAGGTCGAGCAGCGGAAGGGCGAGCGTGGGATCAGCCATAACAAAATACTATTTAATACTTATGAAATATCATTCCGGACGTTATCCACCCTCCGACCCGTAGTGAAATGTCACCACGCGCTGAAGCCATGGCACCCAACCCGGATCCACGTCGAGCCCGGCGCGGCGGATGCGGACATCCGCGACGCTCAGGCGCAGGAAGACGTCGACGTGAGTTTCCGAGATCGCGACTTCGGCGCGGCGGCGGACGAGTTCGCGAGCGGTGAGCCCGGTGCGGTGGCGAACCCACCGATCGGCCTCGAGCAGCATTTTCCAGGGGACCCCGCGGGCCGGTGGGAACACTGAAACCGGCAGCGCCGCGGCGAACTCATCCGCTTCGTCAAGCCGGGCATGCTCGAGAGCGAGTCGAAGCACGCGCCAGGCGAGTGGCGGTCCGAAGTCACCGCCGCGCGCTGCGATCAGACGACGAAGCACCGGCACGAGAAAAAACAATCCGCCTCCCGCCGTCGCAAATTTTCGGGTATATACTTCGCCGGAGCGCGGCTTCGATGATTCAGGGACGGTCGGCGGCCGCTGCCCTCGCGAGTCGTCCGCCGGCAGGCCGCTTTGTATATTGTCCACCAGTCGGGCAGCGAGCTCCCGCAACACCGGCAGGCTGACGACCAAAGTTTCGTCCCGCGCCGCCAGCAACGCACCCGTCAGCCACCAACTGCGCGGATCGGCCCTCGTCCACGCAGGGGGAATCGCGATCGTTTCTTGCGCCAGGAAATCGCGGAGCCGCTCAACCTCGGGAACGTCCCCACTGGCCGCGTCGCGACGGTCCGCGGCGGCCGACTTCATATATCCCACGCTGGGAAAAAAGGCGGCGACGTCCCTGGCTTGCAGCACGCGCAACAACGCCGAGAGATCGCCCGTGCTCCGGAGCCGACGCACGAGGACGTGGGTCGAGCGCAGGCCGTTGGCGGCGATTTTCTGGAACGCCAGCGCGAGCGCGGCCGGCGGCGGGAGTCCCGGATTCCAGCCGGGCAGCGCGGAACGCCAAAACCACGCCGTCGGAGCGGCACCGCGCGAGGCGAGGCTGGCGAGTTGATACCACGGCTCCAGTACGTCCGAGAAATATACTACCGCGCTCGATGCAGCGTTCGGGTCATGCGCGGCGACGGCCTCCGCGCGCGTTGCCTGCATCTGATGCTCGAGCCGCCGACTCCACGCGGTCGCCCCGGCGCCGACGGAAAGCGAGCCGAGGTGCAGCCGGCGCACCACGATCAGCCGGCGTTCGTCACCGAGGCTCGCGGTGTGCAGCGCGTCCTCCACCAACGTACGGCCCTTCCGGCCATCGTCCTCGCGCACCGCGTGCACACGGAGGCGGCGAACCTGGCGAAGTCGGGCGTTCATCGATATATAGCGTTATATATTGCCACTCAACCGAGTTCGCGTGCCCGGATGGCCACCGCTGAAGGCGGGCGGTGGGGTGCGGCGCGTTGTCAAGACATGAGGCCTCCCGCCTCCTGCAGTCGCATCGAGGTGCTGGCGAGTAGAGTTACGCCCGACGCGGTCGTGGTCACGCGCGCCACGGCCAAGCCAGACGATATATCCTCGACGCGAGCCTTCACCAAGCCGGCGGCTCCGAAATCATATACGGCTTCCATGCCGATATGAACCCGCGCCGGATCGATCTGTAGCCGCAGCAGCCCTCCGAGCGAGGGTGTGACCGGCTCGACGACGGTGCCGAGAATGAGCTGGTCGACGGGAGCGTGTGCGGACAGGAGCAGGCAGACGCGAATGAGGTCGTTCATCATATCCAGCGCACCTTGCTGCGTCGCGTCGATCTGGCCAAACAGCCAGTCCGTGTCCAATTGCATTTCGCGCCGCAGCGTGAAATCGAGCGTCGCCCATTTGGGCAATGTACTCAGGTCACGGAAATCGGCCGGGCCGTCGAACTGACTATAGGCTTCCGCCCAGACGAGGCGGACGAGCGGCGGGACGGAGCAGAAATCGCGATGCAGGCACGCGGCCACCTTGAATATATTGGTGAGCTCCGTCGCGGCCGAGGATGACACCGTGGCCGAGCCCGCGTCGATCAGGTGACCAAGCGTGAGTTTCTGCCGCGCCATCTGCTGAAGGTCCGACCAGCTATAGCGCGTGAAGTCGACCGCTGCGAGGTCTGACGCCGCCGATGTATAGGTCTGCGAGATTTGTATCCGGGAATCGAATACATGACTCAGCGCCGCAGTATATCGTCCGGAGGTGGCCACGGGCGCCGGGTCGAGCGTGGCCGCGGTCGCGCCAAAGCGAGATACCACGCGGCCCAGCATTCCCTGCATCTGGTCGAGGCGATCGATTGTGCCGAGCCACGTGGGAGTGAGTTTGAACCAGTTCGACGGCGAGCCGCGGAATGTTTCCCGCAACGTCGCGAGGTCCGGCGGCAGCACGAGGTCCTCCTGCAGGCAATCCGGGATCGGGCTCCCCGCGAGCGCCGGCTCGACGACGCGGATCGGGGCATCCTGGCGAAACGACACCGCCCGCGGCCGACCATATACGACAAATTTAACGTGCTGATTCAGGATCTGCGCGCGCTGCGAGTTGATTGCGGCGAGGCGCAGTTGCTCCTCTTGCAGGAGCGCCTCGGCGACGGCAACATCGTGCCGCGCCTCGTCGAGGTCGTCGGCGACCTGGTTCGCCGCGCCGGTGAGCGCTGTATTCGAATTCTGGATACTCGCGAGGACCGCCTGCGCCTCGGCAATGAGATTCCTATAGTCTGTCACGCGCGCCTCGACGGCCCGCAGGGCGGCGACGGACATGTCGGAATATTCCACGGCCGACGAAAAGTTTTTCGATTCGTCCGCGTCGATCACGGTGTTGGTCGACGCGTCGACGGTGGAAATCGTCTCGAACTGCCGTTGCATGATCAGCCGCTGGAACGTGAAACGCGTCGGGACGGGCGTTGGCACCGGGGCCGTCGGCGTGGCGGGCGCCGGGGCCGGAAGGCTGTCGACGAAATCCGACGTGAGATCCGCGAGAGATATATTAAGTCGGGCGAGCCGCTCGAATATATCAAGCCGGCCTTGGTGGATCTCCTGGCGCGCTTGCGGTGCGAGCGCCGGTTGAAGGCGATCGAGTGGAATTGTGCGGATCTGTTTCTGTGACAGATTGTCGTAGTTCGGGACGTAGCTGCTGGCGAAATTTCCAATCGCGCCGATTTCAGCGAGCCCGGCCTGGCCGGCCGGCGAGCCGAGTGTATCCGCCTGGTTGCGCAGATCGGTAAATGCTTTTTTCTGCGCGTCGCTCAGATTCGAACTCGCGATCACGCTTTGTACCGCGTCGAGATTCGCCTTGTCGGTCGTCGCAATCGTTCCCGCGCTAACGACCGTGCCCAGCACGCCCCCCGTGGGATCATATTTCACAAACGTTCCGATCGTGCTCGCGCGCGCGACGGGCGAGATGATGGGATTGAACACCGGGTTGACCGGATTTTCCACGGGCGTGACTGGGTTGAACACCGGGTTGACGGGAGCCACCGGAGTCACGGGATTGAATACTGGATTGACCGGAGTAATGACCGGCGTGACCGGACTGAAAACCGGGGAGACCACGGGGCGGGTCACGGCACCGCGGCGGGCGACGTTTTCAGATATATTGTTCGAAGGCGCGGCGGGCGTCGTCGTCGTGGTGCTCGTGGTCTGGAGCGGGGACGGCGCGAAGTTGGCGAGGAGCTGGCTCGCATATTGGTTGACCGCGGCCGGGTCGGTCAGCACCGAGCGGCGCTGTATGATATTGGCCAGCGTCGGTGAGGCGACGAATTGTGTAGCAAACGAGTTGTTGGTAAGCAGCTGACTCAGCCTATATACATCCGTGCGCACCTTCAGGAAACCGCTGTCGATCAGCTCGTCCGCGGCGTCCGCCTTCGCGGTGAGATAATTGATGAAATCGGCGAGCCCGAGTTTTTGGAGCTTCGCAGTCTCGTCGGCCTGGACCGTTTGTTGGGCCGCTATATACGCGTTCAGCTCCGCGAGGTCGGCGGCAGCGAGCGTGGGGTCGGCTTGCAGCGTCGCGAACTCGGCCTCGTCCGCGGGCGTGAACGTCTTCAGCGCGGCGGCCGCATCAGTCTGGAACTGCTGGTAGGCGTCGACCGTATATACAACATTGGCGAAGTCCTCGCCGTTGCGCGTCGTTCCATATTGCGCGTCGGGCTGCGGCGGCGCGCTGATCGCCTCGTTCGGCTCGAGTTGCGCGGGATCGGGGTTCGGGAAACTCAGCGGCTGGCCCGTCAACGCCACGTTGATCGCGGACGCACGACCGCGCAGGTCGAGTCGCGCAGCGAGTTTGTCGGCACGGCGCACCGAGAGCGAATCGATGGTCGTCTGGAAATCCGGAGCGGGCACCTCGATCTCGAGCAGGCGCGGGTCGTACCATTGCGTGGGCACCGGCAGCAATAGGTTGACCGCATCCGGCTGATCGAGCCGATACGGCGCCAGCGAACGGCGATCCGCGATCACGGTGTCGAGCTCCTCAAGTGGCGCCACCGTGATATCGATCATATATCCCGGCGGAAAAAAGCGCTGCGTGGCGGTCCATGCGAGCGGTGGGCCCGGGCTCGTGACGAGGTCGACGAAAACTTTGGGCAGGATGCCCACCGGGGGTAGGGCGACAAAATTTGTCGCGGCGGGATCGAGCGAGGCGACGTCGCCGAGTTGATTCGAGAACTGATCGAATTGCGACTGCCAGAGCCGTGCCTCGCCTGTATCCGAAAAGAGGATACGCTGGCGCGGATGTCCGCCCTCGCGGACGACGGAATAGCGATCGAGCCAGAGCGGCCGGCGATTGACGTCGAGCGCAACAACCGCGAGCGGCACGCCCAACGCGACCCACGGGAGCGTGGTACCCGCGCGCTCGGCATCGAAAATCGCCCACGCCGTTGCGCTTCGCCAGGTCGCTGAGATGGCGGGAGCCTTGCGCCAGTGGCAGAGCAGCGCGCGCACCGAGTCGGTCGTTTCCTGTTTCTCGAACGGCTGGTTCTCGCGGTCGACTATATAGGGATGAAACTCGCCATCGTCCTCCGCCTCCGACTGGGGCTCGATCGCGTCGAGTATATAGCCCGGCTGGAGCACGAGCACCGTGATGAACTCGGCCGCCGCCGGCGCCTCGATTTGGGAGAGGAACTCAGAGATCGCCGGCACATTCGGATCGAACGTCGGATCCGGCGCATCCTCGGGCGGTTCATATAGCTTCAGGTCGCCGAACTGTACCGTCACGGTATGGTCGACCACGATATCTGTACCGTCGGCGGCGAGCGCGCGGCCGGCCGAGATTTGCAACGCGGAGTTGCCGAGCAGCGCGACTTCGAGCCCGTCGACCACGCCCGGGCTGACGGCCTGCCCTCGGAGCTGCATCATCTGCACGCGAATCGCCTGCTCGCGCTGCAGCGCCTCGGCCGTGAGGTTGCGTCCGGGAAAATAGTTCAGCCGGGCGGGCCGCGCCGGATCCGCTATATACGGAGCGAGCGGCGGAAATACAGCGGCGAGTTTCTCGCCGGCGAACGCGTCGGGGATGCCCGAGATTTTCATAGCGGGATTTTTTTCAGGGTGCGGGCCACCGTGTCGCGAACGCTCGTGTCACGTCCGGTCGACGCAAATTTCTCCACGCGCCCGGCGAGCTTCGGAAGTTCCGGATGCTCGGGTGCCTTCAGCCCGAGCAGGCCGAGGTTTTCGATTTGGCCGGAATGTCCGAGGGTCGTGAGCGCGCGTTTGTCGTGCAGGATTTTTTCGTTCGCCTTGAATATATGATTCAGCCCGTCGAGCAGTTTTCCCTGCGCGAACTTGCGGGACGCTTCATCTACAACAGGCTCCGCGAGCGCGTGCGCCTCGGGATCCTTCTGGCTCTGCGCGAAATTTTCGAGCGGCGTGCCCGTGAGCTGCAGGGCGTGCTCTATATAACTCACGATGCCGTGCTGCAGGATCGGGTTGTGCGCAACGACCGGCGCGCTCATCAGCTTGACGAGATGCGCGTGCGTGTTCGCGTCGGCGATCGAGCGAAGGTAAGCGTAACGTCCCCAGAGCCCGGATTCCGCGGCGGTTTTCACGACGGCTTGCTCTTCGCCTTTTCCAACGGAGGCGAGCTGTCGGCCGGGCGCGTCGGTCGGCGTGACCAACGGGTGCACGATGGGCTTGACGATCGGTGTCACAATCGGCGTGACGATCGGGTGCACGGGATTGACCGGCAGCGGCGTTGGGACCGGATGCGGGATGGGAACGGGTGTCGGCGTGGGGTGCGGAACCGGGACCGGAGTTGGGGTCGGCTGCGGAGTCGGCGCCGGAGTCGGCGCCGGAGTCGGAGTTGGTGTCGGCGTGGGTTGCGGCGTGGGTGTGGGTGCCGGGGCGGGGTCGGGTGTAGGTGCAGGGACAGGTGCGGGATCGGGCACGGGTGCCGGATCCGGCGTGGGCGCTGGCTCCGGAGCAGGCGCAGGAGCGGGCGCGGGATCGGGAGCTGGTATTGGATCGGGCGCGGGTGCTGGTGCCGGCGCGGGCGTCGGTGGAGTGACCGGCGTCACCGCGATCGGCGTGCCCGCGAGACCTGAGGTATCCGGCAAGTTGCGGCGCCGGATATAATATAGTTGCGACGCGTTGCCGAGAACTTCCGCCCATTTCGCATCCGCGAGACTTCCCTCGACGTCGTTGCCGGAAGTTCCCGCGGCCGGGGTGGGATTTCCGGCCTCCATGCGCAGGCGCGACGCAAGCAAATCGTTGAGCCGGAGTAGCGACGTGAGCGGCTTTTGCTGCGCGAGCAGCGGCACCACCGTGTTCTGCAGCGGGCGCAGTTGCTGCAGGATCGCCCAGGTGTCGCCGTATATAGCGCGGGGCACCGGCGCGAGGATTAATATAGCGAGCGCGTCGTTGTCCTCCGGCGCGAGTGAGAGATCGATCGGCGGGAGGTCGAGGCTGTCGTCCATGAGGCTCGCGAGCTCGTCCTGCGGCACGAGGGCGAGCTGCACGTTGGCCGACGACGGAAAAAACGCCTGCGTGAAATCGGCCTTGTCGATCACGCCTGGAGGCAGCGGCCCACCCGGCGGCAGGATCTCGAATATACTACTCGCCGCCACCCGACCGTCGCCGCCGGCTGTCGGGAAGTCCGGGAGCAACGCACTATATTGCGAGAAATGCGCCTCGGACAACGCACGCGGCGCGAAGCCGAATCCGAAGCGGTCATCATCGCCGGCCTCGCGGCGCACGAGCCACTCGTCGACCCACTGCAGCACGCCGTTCTTGAGATATATCATCGCGAGCGGCAGCACGCCAGCGGGAAGCTTCGGCGGCGTCTGATTTAGGAAAATCTCGCGCGCCGCCCGCGACCTCGCATGGACCGGGTCGAGTTGCGATGCCTCACTTTCATAGGGAACGAGCGTGACCGCCGTCGCCTCGATCACCTCGCCATCGCGCAACGCGTTCCCGCTGTCGACGCTCGGTGGATATACCGGCGTGGGATTAGCCGTATACTCGACCGCACGCAGGCCCAATATGAAAAGCCCGCTCAAATTATAGAAGGCCGGTTGCGGCGTGCGAGATAGGCCGAACGACGCGTTCAGTGTGAGCAGCTGCGGTATATTATTCAGGTCAACGATCTGGTCGCTCGCGAGAAACACCGATTCGCCCGCGGGCACGAGGCCGTGGCCCGCGGAAATGCTGACCGACGCCGCCGGGTTGGCGACGCCCGCGGCCGACGTTGCAGCCACCGTGACATGCAACCCATCGACCACGCCGAAGCCGAGCGTCTTCGCGACGTCCGCCTGTCGCGTGAGTATATACGACTGCTCCAGGGTGAGATCCGCCGCGGTGAGAAACTTGCCGTCGAAAAAGCGCGGGCGAGTGCGGCGGCTGTCGGAGATGACGCTGGAGGCGGCGCGCGCGTCGGAAAAATCAAGGGGATCAGTGGCCATGGGAGGGACGAGTTTGCGGACGGCTGCGTGCTGCGGTGGTGGGCTCAGGTGGTCGGAACGAGCGCGAGCAGCGCGTCCGCCGCGGGAATCAGTGGCCGCGCCGAGTCGTCAATGGTGACGGCGAGGCTCGCGTTGCGAGTCAGTGACGTGTCGGGATCATCGAGCAGCCGGATCTGTATCCGGGAAATGAATACAGCGGTGGTGTCGGCCGGATCATCGCCGAACTGCGGTGGATATTCGATGGGGGCCGGCGGTTGATACGCAGAGTATACAGCATCGAGCAGCTGCTGACGCGTGGTCGGCGGCGCGGCGAACCGCTTCGCGGGGACAGGTGGGAGGCTCGTGGCCGGATCACAGCGACGCGGCTCGAGTACGAGTTCAAAGGTGTCGAGCGTGCGGGACGGCACCACCGCGTCGGACGCCTCGACGGCTGCATCCGGAAATGAGGGACGCAGTCCCTGGTCCGCCTCGAGAAACGCGATGAACGCGTCCGCCACGAGGAACCTCTGCCCCGCACCGTCGCGGAACGGCACAATTTTTTCCGGATGTTGACTCGTCTGAAAAGTGAACCAGCGGCCGAGTCGGAGATATTGCGGCTGCGTCACTTCTATAAAGCGGCCGAGCCGATCGACCGCGATCCCGGCGCCGACACCGATCTCCTCCTCGGTGCGCACCGTGTTATCCTCTGCGCGCACGGAACCTTTCGGATAATATATCATCTGGAGCCCGGCCGCGGTGCCGTAGCCGTGCAGCCGTTGCAGCGCCCGCGCGAGCTGGCCGCGGTGGTAGCCTTGTTCGTCCTGGAAATCGGACGAGTCGAGGAGCATGCCGTCGCGATAGCTCGGGCGTTGCGGATCCGGCGGAAACGGCAGGGCGATGGGATTCATGAGGGAGCGTTTTCCAAACGGGGATCGAGGCTCGGCGGACGGATCAGGCGCGAGCCGTCTCCGAGTTGTGAAGTGTCCAGTTGCACGGGCGGCGGCACCGGCGTTCCGCGTATATAGGTGTCGGCGCCAATCAGCGCCGCGAGGCCCACGAGAAAATCCTCCGTCGCATTGCGCACCTGCACGGACACATGTGCCGGCGACTCCAGCGCCGTGACGCGGGAGATCAGGGTCATTTCCTGCGGAGAAGTCTGGTCGTGAACGACCACCGTGGCACGGAACGCGAGCGACGAGAAATAGTCGTCGATGGTTTGCTGGTCCGCCGTGCTGAGCTGCGCGGACGCGTTGAACAGCGCGAGAAACTTCTCCTCGAGGCCCTGCTCGCTCAGAAAGAGGGTGTCGCCGACAATCGAATTTCCGCTGATCACGGGGCCGCCGAAAAGCGGGTCGTCCGCCTCGTCGAGATCGAGGCCGAGAATGGTCTGCAGCGATCGGCGAAACCAATAATCCTCGAGCACGACGATGCGTCCCTGGCCCACGCCGCCGCCCGTCACTATATCAAGTGCGAGTTTGAGGCCCTTCATGGTTCCGCGCGTGCGAAAAAGTTCCGGGGCGTTGCGCAAATGCGAGCGGCGCTGCGCCGCCGGATACCACGGTGCGAACGCGACGCCGATCCACGACCCGAGCCAGGGAAGTGTCTCGTCGGGGGTGGTCCGCGCATCGGTCAACAGCCACGCGCTCGCGATTTTATCCTCAAGCGGCGTGAGCACACCCTCGAAATTCGCGAGGAAGCGTCCAAGAAAATCCGCGCGCGTCGAGGGCGAGCCCGCGGCCACATCATTGGCATCCGAGCCCGACAGCGTTTCCCTATATAGTGCGGGGAGATATTGATCCTGATAGGAGAAACGCGGGCCGTAGGCGCGGAGGGCGAAGATCGCCGGCGTGGCCCGCAACGTTGCGCGGAGCTCGATCCGTATATGAAGGACGCGGCCTCGCAGCGTACGCACTGGGCGGTTCGGCCGCTGGATCAGCACGGTGAAAAGACCCGCGCGCTGCGGCACGCGTTCGACATCCAGGAAGCCGGCTTGAAACGGCAGTTCGGATGCCTCGGAGCACCACGCCGCAACTGGCTCGCCGGGCGCGATGGCGGGCGCATTGCCGAAGTGATGCGCATGCCAGTCGGCGGGATCGGTGATCTGCGCGGGATCACTTATATTATCCGACGCGGCGAGTCGGAGCGTGAAACTTGTCTGGGCCGGAATCTCCGCCTCTATATAAAGCCGGTGCCACGCCGTGCCGTCGGCGCCGCTGTCGAACGGTGCGACGAGTCCCGTCGTGCCGCTGGCCGCGAACGACGGCAGCGAGGCCGCCACCAGCGGACGCGTGAGCGTTTGCGGCGGCTGTCCGGACTTCGTGGTGACTGCTATATACTCGACGGGCCAGGAGATGCCGTGCAGCAGCGCGCTTCCGTCGTGGTCGCGCAGCGGATATATATCGCCCACCGGCCAGGCATCCTGCGTCGCCGTCGCGAGATCTGCTGGCACCGTATATACTATCGCCTCGCGCACGCCGGCGGCGAGCACGGCGACGCGCGTCTCTGAAATCCACGCCACCGAAAACGGACGCGTGATTTTCTGGAGCGTGAGAGCGACGCCGAGCGGGCCGGACGCACTCAGCAGGCGCAGTCGCGCGCCGGCAACCGTCCACGTCAGCATGATCGCGCGGCCGCCGGGACTGCAGGCGAGAGCAACCGGATCCTCGTCGGCCGCCAGCCAGGGCTTCGTCACGAGCGCCAGCCGGAGCGGTTGCGGATTGGGCACCGCCGGCCGAAAGACGTCCGGCGTATCTATATCGGGCTGCGCGGGCCAGAGTTGTCCCGTGACCCGCGCCAGCTGCCGCCCCTTGCGATCGAGCACCCAGGCGCCACCGGCCGGATCCGCGGCGATCCGCCATGCGGCAAACCCGGGCAGGGTCACCGTTGTATCCACAAAACGGATACTGAGGTCGTGTGCGAGGACGCCGCCGCCGGTGGCTATATAGAGACACCCATCGAAGCCGGTCGCGAGATCCGTGGCGCCGGCCGGCACGGCCGCGATGACGACCGCATCGGGAAACGCGCCGGTGCTCTGGATCGTTTGCGACGCGGAATCATAAAACGCGCGACAGCCAAACGGGTCCGCCGCCTGCGGCACGAGCGCGAGCCGCGCTTCGGCGTCGGCTGGCACTTCCGGATATATAGCGAGGTTGGACTCGCTCGCGAGCCGCAGGCACTCCGGTTGCAAATCCACCAGCGGGGCCGGAGCCCAGTCGAGCCCGCCGCGCGCCATCCAGAAGCGTTGGCCGTTTGCGTCCATCAGCAAACTTCCGGGACGACCGGGATCGCGAGCCCGTCCTGCGCGCCGGTCGGCGTGGTGGGTTGAAATTCCGTCGGTGCATCGCCGTCCGCGACGATCACGCCGATGAGCTCGGGCAGCTGCCACGCCTGCAATATGATCTCGGCGTTGTCGCCAGCGTTGCTGACGAGAGTCCACGAGCCGTCGGCCGCGGGCTGGAACAGATTCAGTCCGTCAACGCCATCGACGCCGTCGACGCGCGACACCACGACTTCGAGTTCGCGTTGCCGCACGGAGCGGCCGAGGGGCCAGCCGGCGCCTTGCATGCCGCCCGGCGCGAGCGAGAACAGAAAATTCTGCAACGCGAGTTTCACTGCGGTGTTCACGGACTCGTTCCCGCTGGGGTTGTCGATGCCGACCGCGATCGCGACCGGTATATACTCGCAGCCGATCACATAGAGCTCGGTGCCGAGCGGAATCCGAGCCGAGAGGTTGGTATATATGGTCTCGATAAAGGGACGGTCGACTCGCGGGTAGGGCGCTTCGGGCGTGTCACGCGTCGGCAATACCATGACGGAAACCACGCCCGGTACGCTGGAACGACGCTCGAGCGGCTTAAATCCGGGAAGCACTTCGGCCCGCCCCACGAGCGCGCCGGGCGTGGTGAGCGCGATTTGTTTATAGTCATCCGCGGTAACGGCGCGGTCACGATGGCGGAACAGTGCCGGGATGCGTTTCTCGGCTTCCGCGAGTGTCTCGGCGTCATCTCCACCGGTGGCGTCCTGCGGCTGCCACGCCTTGAGTTTCGCGACGGGCGGCAGGGTGGGCTGGGGTTGCGTGAGGGTGCCGGCGGGAACGTTCCCCGCGAGGCCGCCGCCGATCCGCATCAACGCCACGCGAACGCGCGCCCCAAGCGGAGGCACGCGCCCGCGCACGCCATCGCCAAACACGAGCGTGCCCGCCTCCGGGTCGAGTTCATATACCGAATCCTGCGGCCCGGCGACCGCGAGATCGTCAATCAAAGTCCACGCTAGAAATCCGCGCCCCGCCTCTTCGATCTGCAGTTGAAAGGTGGACGGCTCTATATTGCCGTTCGGCAGAGATATGTTCTGGTCGGGCTGGCCGTTGCTTTGTCCCACCACCGTGCCGCGCGCGGTCAGCCGCTGGTCGATCTCCACGGCGTTGATTCCCGCCCAGCTCAGCGGGAGCGATTCTATATTGGACGTCGGCCGCAGCCGCAGCCACGCGATCAGCCGCGCCGACCGCGTCGGGTCATCGAGCCGCGGCGGCTTCGGCCCGGTGCCTGCATCGACATCCGTGCGAACATCATTGCTCGGCGCGAAGAACGACTGCTTGCCCGGGAGCGACAGCCGAATGATGCCGTTCGTGCGCAGGCCACCGGTGGTGTCGTCCACCACCGTCAACGGTATATAGGAAACGCCGTTCGGGTCCGACGGATTCGCCGTGCTGAGTTCCCATATATAGGGAATGGGTGGATTCTCCCCGACGGCGTCGTCCCACTCGATCATCCCGACCTGCGGCGAAATTCCGATACTGAGGATCTGCGCGCCGCCGGAGCTGGACTTTCCGAGCGTGGTGGTGACCCCGTCGAGAATCCCGGGGTCGGGCTTGGCGGCCAGCAGTGCAAACCACAGCGCTTGGTCGACGGAGGCCTGAACGAGATCGAAGCCGTCTGCCTCCGCCTTGCTACCGGCGAAAATCGGCGTCGTTACATAGGGCAACGCGCCTTGGGTGACGGGATAGAGGCGGGAGAGCTCGGCGATTTTTGGCGCCATCGATTTCTGTTCGTCGCTCGTGAGCTGGCGTTTATAGTAAGTCTCGGCGGTGACGGGCAGCACGACGAGTTCACTGAGCGTTTCGAACGGCACCGGGCCCTTGACGGGGGTGAGGGCGGGCAGCAGCTGCGGGCTTATATTATCGGGGGCGTCGAAGTTGATGGAGAGCAGCGCGCGGGCGGCGACGGCCGGATTCATGCCGACCCCGAGCAGGCGCAGAAACGCGAGGCGCTGCCGCTCAGGGATGAGGTTGACTCTATAGAGCAGCGTGTCGGTCAGCCACGCAAACAGGTCGATGAGCGTGCGGCCGGGATCGCCGGGCTGCGGATTAGTATATTCGGGCGAATGCGCTGGGATGCGCGCGACCGCTTCGGCGCCGAGGTCGGCGAAGGAACGATCGTCGAGATTGGGAATGGGAACGGGCATCGCGATCAGGCTCCGAGGTCGATGGTTAATCCGAGGCTTTGTGAAACACCGGTCAGCCGGATGCGGTAGGAAATCTGAACGCGCACCTGCGTCGGATCCGCGGGGACGGTCGCGACCGCGACATCGTCGACCACGATGCGCTTTTCCCAGAGCGCGAGGGACGTGGTTATGGTGTCCTGTATACTTTTCTGAGTCGCGAGTGTATTGGGCTGCTGGAGAAAATTCTCGAGGCCCGCGCCCCACTGCGGCCGCATCAGTTGTTCGCCGGGCCGTGTCTGCAGGATCACGCGGATCTGTTGCGCGACGCTGAGCTCGAGCGTGGGCCAGTCGAGCGAACCGGTTGCGTCGGGCAGCGGCAGCAAGGGCCAGCCAATGAGGAGCGCAGGCGTCATTTTTTCCGGGGGAACGGGATGCAGATCTTCACAAACGGCAGCCAGAAGAAGATCAGGTTGAAGAGACTCAAGAACAGGCTGAGCACGATGAACGCACAGATCGTGATGATCGGGATGCTAAAGCCGCAGATCCAATCGAGGGTGAGCCCGCTCCCTTGGCCGCCGTTCAGCAGCGTCTTGCCATCGGTGTTGAGAAAATTCGCCAGCTTCGCCGGCACCGCGAACGCGATGCCCGGCTTCACGCTCTTGAGAAACGCCGGGTCGAACGGATCCGGCAGCGCGATCTGCACCGGCGCCGCGGGTCCGCCTTCATACCACGCCGCAATCGTAAACGGCCGACTATAGTCACTCCACACCAGCCGCGGTGGGCAACCGTTCGCGCGCTTTACGCGGATGAACGCGCGGACCATATACAGCGATGTCTGGTCGTCGAACCGCCCCGCGCTTCCGTTCGGCGCCACGAGCGCGAGACGCACGTCGTCCGCCAGCGGGCGCAGAACGCTATATAGCTGATTCGCCAGCGCGTCGCCCACCGCCGGCCAGGACGTTGGCCGTGCGACCGAGATGCTCGCGTCGCGGTCGATGAGCACCTTCGCCGCGGTCGCTAGATATATACCGGCGGTCTGCGTCGAACCGTCGGACAACGTCAGCGTCAACCCATCCAGCAGGGCGAGCACCTGCGCTGCGCGCGCCGGCGCGTCGTCGCGGAACAGGCCGAACTCCTGACGCAGCTGCAGCACGAGTAATATAAAGTCGGCACTTATATAGTTCGCCGCATCGTTGGTCGCTAGCGTGCCCGCCGGCAGTCCGAGGTCACGCGCCGCGGTCGACGCCTTCAGCGGCCAGCGCAGATGCTGCGACCACGTTGCCTGGTCCGGCGGCGTCTCGCTCTGCGCCACCGCGCCCGCGCGGTCGCTGCTGGTCACCGGGATCACACCATATATAATCGTCCGCGAAGTCGCTGTGGCCGTGGCCGGCGGCGCCACGAAGAGCGCGGAATAGGTTTCCGCGGTCGGATCGGGCGCACCGCGAAACGCCAGATCGAAGGTCGGATCCGCCGTGAGACGCGTCGCCGCGCGGCGCGCCGGATCCGGGTCGCGATCCTGCGCATCACCCGCGGGCAGGGGCGTCCAGCCTTGGATCACGCCATTCGCCGTGCACCAGCCTTCATATTGATATGTATAGCCCGACGGTGTGACGCGACGGATCACCAGTCCGGCGGAATCGATTTTTCGCGGATCGAGCCGCGGCGACATGAACGTGTCGCAGTGCGCCTCCAGCAGTGCGAGGTTGAACGTGCGATGCATCGGCTGGAAGAGCTTCAGCGCATTCGCGGCCGACGCGGGCGGATGATTCGCAACCACGCTCGACGCCGTCGGCCCCGCGAGTTCGGCGAGGGTGGCCTTAATGAAATCCTGGTCGGTGCGCTGTATGATCGACGGCCCCGTGCCGGCATCGACGGGGAACGCGCCCTGCAGGAGGACGTCGTGCTCGGCTTCGACGATAGGAGCGACGGCTACCATACATTGCCCGCGCCGGGCGTATAGCTGGTCGAGACGACGGCCGTCGCAATCAGCGTGTTGCACTGTACAATTCCTGAGAACTGCGCGACCGCGGAGTTTACACTGACGGTTCCCGCGGTGACCTGCACCTCGCTCGCCTGTACCGTCACCGTGCCGGAGGCCTGGAGCGTGATGCCGGACGAATCGATCGCGATGGAATTTCCCGCTTTATCCGCAAACTTGATACTGCCGCCGCCCTCGTCGGTCAGCGTGCCGCTGACCCCCGACGGCGTTTTGAATTCGATCGTTTCGCTCCCGGACGACGCCTCGACGATCGCGATTCGCGTGCCGGCTTTGCCTGTGATGGTCCAGCGATCCACGCTGTCGCCGCCGAATTGTTCCGGCGGTTTCGCGCCGCCGTTCCAGAGACCGCCGATCACTATAGGAAAACGCGGATCGCCTGCGACGAACGAGACGAGCACCTCATCGTCGATGTCCGGTATAAACAAGGCGCCTCGGTTCCCCCCGGCAAACGCCACCGCGACTCGTGCCCAGATTTCCGCGGTGCCATCCCCATCGAGCGTGAGCATCTGGATCTTCACGCGGGCGAGCTGGTCCGGGTCGGAGACCGACACCACGCGCGCCAGGTGGCACTGGCCGAGGGCGTCGAGATGAGAGTCGATGGACATATAGGAATCTATAGCAGCAAGTATATAGCGGCAGATCAGGTGGCCGGCCCCAGGAACGCGCACTCCCCCTCGAATTCCGTGCGGTAGCCGTTCTGCTGGTCATAAAGGTGGCGCGCGCTCACTATATAGAACGTGTTCGAGAACCAGTTGCTGACGCCGCTGAGGGTCACGTTTGAGCCGACGCGCAGGGCTGGATTTCCGTTGGCGACGCCGCGGACGCGCACGAACCGCCGGGCCCGCGCGTTGCGCACACTGTCGGCGATCGCGGTCACCTCCGCCTGGTTGTACGTCGCGAAGTGACAGCTATGATGTTTCCGCGCCGCGAATTTTTGCGTCATGACGTCGCCGCCTTTGGTGCCCTTACCAGGGCCAAGTGCGTTTTCCTGGCCGTCCCCGTCGAGTGAAGTTCCTGCCTGCACGTCCCAACCCTTGACCGTGGACTGCGTAATCTGGTGGGCGAGGTCGGCAGTGATGCGCGCCGACTGCAGCTCGTTGCCGAGGGTCAACGTCAGAGTGCTGCGAGATATATCTTTTCGCGGCGATGCGTGCAGTTCCTTGCCCACGACCTGGACATCGGCGTCCACGCGCGCGAGCAGCCGCCGCAGAAAGCCGAGATCCGTCTCGTTCATCTGCACCTGGGTGCCGAAATTCTGGTCGAGGTCGGTCACCTGCGGCGTGAGGCCGAGTCCGCTCGCGATCGTGGTGACGATGTCGCCGAGCGAGCTGCTTTCATATACCTGCGTGCGTCGCTCAAAGCGCGCCTTCTGCAGCGCGTCCTCCGCGAGGATCACAAACGTCGGCGGCCCGTCGGATTCGAATGAGCCCTCGAGACCCGTAATATAGCCGCGAAAAATTTCCACCGGTGCCGATGCATCACCTGCGCCGATGACGACCTCGGCCCCGAGTTGCACGTCGCCATCCGAGTCGAAGGCATATTCCGCACCCCCGGTGTCGATTGAGGCGCTGTTACTGAGGCGCAACTCCATCGACGATAATCCACCCGCCTGCTCGCTCATTGCGAAATGCGTGATGAGCGTCGCGAGCCTATCGTTCGGCTGGCCGTTCAGCCGGATCGTCGGCGTCGCGATATAGGAAGTGACCGTATCGGG
The DNA here is from genome assembly GCA_963800005.1 of uncultured Verrucomicrobiae bacterium. Lineage (GTDB taxonomy): Bacteria > Verrucomicrobiota > Verrucomicrobiia > Opitutales > Opitutaceae > CAWCZH01. Next base: position 750,845 of record CAWCZH010000004.1, on the reverse strand, counting down.
CATGGGTGGCGGGGATGCTCGCGTTAAACGACGGATGAGATCGATCGAGTGCGGGAGCTATTTACCAGCGTATATTGCAACATATAGAGTATATAACGTGGCCGCCCGGTTCAGTCGGCGAAAAGCCGCGCCGATCGCTCCGCCTGCAGCGAGAGGGCTTTGGCGAGTTCCTGTGGGTCGACGGGCGTTTTCGTGGGCGCGGCCGTGCTGGTGACGGCGGGCTTCGGCGTGGACGGCTGCACGTCCACTGAGAATTCGTCTATAATAACTGGCATGGTGGGGAGAGTGTGGGTCAGGATCCGTCGAAGCGGAGTGTTCCGGAAGCGCCGACGTCGGCGGAGAAACTCGAGGGGCCCGGCGCGAGGGCGCGTCCGGTCACATCAAAGACCGCGTCGCTTGATGCGGCCGGAGCTGATACATTCGCGATCGCCTTGGCGGGGTTGAAATATTTGCCGCTCGTCGATGATATATCGGTGCGCAGGCCAGCGAACGCGCCGTTCGTCGCTGAGACGCCCGCTGAGGCCGAGCCGCCGACGGAGCCTGCGACGCCACCGGAGAACCCCGCGTTGGCGCCGGCGGAAAATCCGGCGCTCGCGCCGACGGAAAGATTTAGCCCAGCGCCCGCACTGGCGCCGAAGCCAATTCCCGCCCCGGCACTCGCCGAAAATCCAGCGGCGGCTCCGATCGTGACAGCTCCGCCGAGTGCTACGCCGCCGCCCGCCGAGACGCGCAGGCTCGCGAGTCCGTTGAGCGTCGCGATCGAGCGGGCCGCGAGAGGATCGCCGCCGAGCAACGCCAGGCTGCTCGCACTGCCGGCCGCAGCGATCGCGGTCGAGGAGCCATCAGTTCCACTCGATGTATCCTGCGGAAATATATACTTCGGCTGCGAGATCGTCAGCGAGATCGCCGCGCGCAGCGGAACGCCGTCGCCCGAGAAGAAATCCATCGTCTGCTTGAACGAGTCGATAATCCCAGAAAACGTGAAAACGCCCCAGGTGAACGTCACGTTGGGCGTCACCGCCGGAGGCGCATTCGGGTCCGTGCTCGGCGTCGCGAGCGCGAGCTGCTCCACAGGACGCGTCAACTTGCGGACGTCGCTGCCCGTGTCCGTTGTATCAAAAATCAGCTCAAGGCTGAGCTTCGCGCTATTCGCGCCGGTCGTCTGGTCTGCCTTGCCGCCGGCGGGTTGGGCGTTGACAGAAATAGAGTATTCGAGGGTCGCCGGATTGAAGCAGACGGGAATCGGCGTCGGATCGGCATCCGTCGTGAAGTACGCGCGATTCGCCTTGGAGGGGACAACCATGGTCAGGTGTTATATAGCGTTGTATATACCGAACATTTCACGAAACGAGGTTCAGCCCTTCGTGCGCGAGGTGGAGTTCCTCGATCGCGACCTCACCGCTGCGCGCGTTGAGATCGCTCGCCTTGAATTTTACGGGAAAGGCGCGGTCGAGCTGCCAGCGGCGAAGCGGGTTTCCCTCGAAGTCGAGATGAGTGATCTCCACATCCATGCGATAGGTGAACGCGCCACCCTGCGTCGTGAGTTGAAACCAATTCCATAAATCTATATTGCCCGTCATGCCGCGCCGCAGGATGACGGTTGCGAAACTCACCGTGCCGGCTCGCAGGTGAGCGCCGTAATTCAAGCCACCTTCGCGGATCAGCTTCGGTTCCATCGTGGCCTCGAGTCCGCTGCATTCGGCGAAGGAGCCCGCTGCGATTTCCGCGGGCCCGGAGCCGGAATCGCCGGAGAGGCGATTTTCGGTGAACGACAGCGTGAAGGAAAAATTTCCCTCCGGTATATCATCGGGTGCCATGACGGTTTAGGCTGCGCCTCCCTGCGCCGACAGTCCGCTCTCGCGCAGTGCGAGCACGACCGTGATGAGCCCCACGGGAAACGCCGGGGCGAACGTGACCTGCGCGATCACGCGGCCGTTGTCTATATCCTGCTGCGTCATCGTCGTCGCATCGCACGCGACGCTATAGGCATCCTGCCGCGTGGCCCCGAGCAGCGCGCCGGCGGCGAAGAAATTTCCGAGCAGCCGATCGAGCCGTCCCTGCAGCTTGCGCCAGAGCGCTGGTCCCGACGGCTCGAAGGTCGTCACGTCGCCCAGACCACTCGCCGTCCGGAGAATCGCGGCCGTCAATCTTCCGACGGATGCCGGGCGAAACGACGGATCGAGGCTCGTGGTGACATCCGAGACGAGCTGCGGTCCGTCAGGCGTGGGGCCGAGGAGCGACACTCTATATACAAGCGCGGGCCGTGCGCCGGGCGCAGTCGCGAGTTGGAATTCGCGGGACGAGAGCGCCGGAAAAAAATCCTGGACGCCGTACGCCGGCTGACGTCCGGCACTTTGATATACGCCGAGCTGGGCGACCGTGCGCGTGATGACGCCAGCGGCGACACCGTCGGGCGTTTCCCAGCCGCCGGGGAGCGTGGCCGAGCCGGCAGTCGACACCCACGGAAACGCGAGCTGGAGGAATGCGCTTGCGATTCCGATCGGGTTGCCATCGGACGATGCGCCGAGTCCGTTCGCGTCCGTGGTGTCGTCCAGAAACCGCAGGAGATCGCCGTCGAACAGCGTGCCCGGCGCCGGCAGCGGCAGCGCGAGGATCAGCGTGAGGTCGCGGCGAAAGTCGCGCACGAGGCCGGTGGCGAAACTCGCAATATGATACCAGTCGATATAGCCCTCCGCCGTGCAGGCCGGCACCGAGGGGATTTTCACTATATTATCCGGCACGCCGACCTCGGGCGAGTAGGGCTCGAATATTTCCGGCTCCGGCGGCGGCGGTGGGAGGCCGGGTTGGTCCTCGACGACGTCGGCGACGATTTCCGGCAGATCTGGCAGCGCGGCGAATGCGGCTTCGCTCAATCCCAATATAACGCCGAGTCCCTGCCAGCTCGAGCGGTCAGCGGTGGACGGACGCGCTCCGCCGTGCAGTCCGGGGAAAAGTATATTGAGGCGGAACGCCTGCTCCGCGGCGGCAGCGGCCAGGGCCGCGGCGTCCGCATTCGGATCGGGTGGCGTATAGGCCCAGGGATTTCCCGTCCGGACGATGAAACAGCGCGCGCCGCCCTGGGCAAAAAAGGATCGCACGGCAGCGCCGATCCACGTCGAGGGCGCGGCGCCCGTGGCGTTCGCCGGACGCGTTTCCCAACCGAACAGCCGGTCGAACGCATCGAAACTTTCCACCGCGATCGGTATATGAAGCAGGGGATCGTCGTCGCGCACGTCGCCGTCCGCCGGCCGCCAGCCCCACGTCTGCAGCCACGTTTTCTGTTCCGCCGCGAGCGGCGTCGCCACGCTCAGGTCCGCGCCCAATAACACTATATCGGGATCGGGCCACGCGTCGTGCTCGAGCAGCCAGCTCTTCACGCTCGGCGACACGGGAGTCGTGCTGAGAGAAGCATCGTTCTGCACGGCGTCCGAAATTTCCGGCCAGCCCTGCTCCAGCAGCCAATCTTTCACCGACCCGGGCAGCGTTTCGCGCAACGAAAAACCTGTAGTATCGGGAAGTATATTGAGGTCGGGCCAGTCGTGCTCGAGCAGCCACGTCCGCGCGGCCGGCGGCACCGCGGTGAATTCGAGGTTCGCGTCCGAGCGCGTCGTCGCCGACAGCGCCGGCCAACCCTGCGCCGTCAGCCACGCCGCTGCGTCCTCGGGCACAGGGGTCAGCAACGCGAGATCGCTCTCTATATACAGCTGCAGCTGCGGCCAGTCGTGCGCCAGCAGCCAAGTGCGTACCGTGTCGCTTACGGGCGTAGAGTCGAGTTGCGCGTTCGCGAGCAATCCGGCGGGCGGATTCGGCCAGCTCTGCGTTTGCAGCCAGGTGCGCACAGCGACCGACAACGCGTCGGTGGCTGTATTCAGTTTTTGGATACTAGACGCGCTTGGTTCCGGCCAGCCGTTCGCGAGCAGCCAGCTGCGGACGTCCGCGGACGCGTTCGACGGCACGAGCTGGGCGTTGTCGAGGAGCGGGCCGGGCAGGTTGGGCCAGCCGGCGTTTTGCAGCCACGTGGTCACGGGCGCGGGCACGGGGGTGCGGCGGCGCGCGACGAAGCCGATAAAGCAGGCGACGTCCGCGCGGTTCGGCGACGTGACGGGCGCTGGTGCGGCGTCCTGAAAGAGCAGCCCGGGCATGAGTATATAGAGCAGCGCGACGATGCGGACCGACGCGCTGCTCGAGGTGGAACTACTCGACGTCTATTCCTTCGGACGAGAGGACGATCTCTTCCATTGCGACGTCGCCGCCTTTGCCGGCGAGCGTCGGTCCTGTATACTTCAACGGGATCACGGCGGTGAGCGTCCACTTGCGGACCTGGGCGCCGGTTTCATCGCGCAGCGTGATGATGACATTGCGCTTCGCGTCGAAGCCGGATTCGCGGGCCTGTTTGATCCAGAGGAAGAACTCGTTGGAGTCGATGACGCCGCGTTTCAGGGTGACGTCGCCGACTTTATGGAGGAGCGGGACCTTGCGCACGTGGAATTCCTTGGAGTTGCCGACGCGGTATTCCGCGACGGTCATCTCATTGGTGAGGCCGGAGACGTCGGAGAAGCCGCCGAGCTCGGAGTCGGGATCGACGCCGGGCGTGTTGAGATTCACGGCGAAGTTGAACGCACCGTATGGAGTATTTCTGGCCATGGCGGATATATATTCGAGTTGAGGTTAGGTGCGGGCGTCCGCGGTTTTCTGGCCGATGCGGAAGATGACGAATTCGGCGGGCTTGATGGCGGCGACGCCGACGAGGCAGATCATGCGGCCGTTATCGAGGTCGTTCTGCGTGATGGTGCTGCGGTCGCATTTCACGAAGTAGGCCTGCTCCGGTTTGTCGCCGAGCAGCGCGCCGCTCACCCATTCGTTATATAAAAACGCGGTGATCGTGTCGGTGACGTTCGCCCACAGCCGCTCGCCGTTCGGCTCGAACACGGCCCATTGCGTGCCGTTGTCGATCGATTGCTCGAGGTAGAGGAAGTATCTCCTTATATTAACATATTTCCATTCGGGATCCGAAGAGGTCGTGCGTGCGCCCCAGACGAGATTCCCGCGGCCGGCGAAGTAGCGGAGGCAGTTCACGCCGAGCGGATTCAGGAGCTCCTGCTGGCCGGTGTTGATGACTCGCTCGAAGCGCAGCGCGGAGCGCACGACCTCGTTGGCGGGCGCCTTAAAGACGCCGCGGGCGTCATCGCTGCGGGCGTATATACCGCAGATGAAGCCGGACGGCGGCAGCGTGAGCTCCGCCTGGGTGCGCGGGTCGTTCGGATCGAAATCCGGGTTTGGCGCGACGACCCACGGATAATAAAGCGCGGCGTACTCCGAATCGATGACCGCCTTGTATGCTGCCGCCTCGGTGGGATCGAGGCCGTCCGGTGTATCCAAAACCGCGATACGATATGCGCGGCGCGACTCGGCGTGAATCACTAGCTGGTTCGCGACCGCCTGACCGAAGGGCGCGGCGAAATCGGAGTGACTGGAACCGGGAGCGGCGACGATGGATACGTCATCGAGGCCGAGCAGCAACTCGAGCGCCGGTGTATAGTCACCCTCGGTGGGAACGACGTCGGTTCCGCCCGCGAGGGTCATCGCGCGGAAGCCACTTGCGTTGGCTGTGAGGGCATCAATCGCGTTGCGCAGCTCGATGGCGCCCAGGTTGCCTGCGGCGACGAACCCGAACGCCTGAGTGAGCTGATCCGTGCGCTTGGGCGGGTTCGGGCTGAGTATATTACCTATATAGCGACGGTGCTCGGGATCGAGCCCAAGCCCGTCGTAGGTGATGCTATGTCCATCGGCGTCGACGGTAACGACTGTATACGTGAGCACCTGGAGCGGCGCGGCCGCGCCGGAAATCGCGGCGGTCGCATCGGTGCCGTCCGCCGCGTGCCACACGCCGGATTGCAAAACGAAAAATGCGGGCGCGGCTGTGTTGAGGCGGACAAGGCTGCCGTCGAGCAGCTTGCTCGCGGCATTGGCGGGATTGGTCGGGGCGGCATCTTCGCGGATTGAAACCGTGCCATTGCCGCAGGCACCGGGAAAGCGCGCGACAAAATGGGAACCCTTGGCGGCCAATATATCTTTTCCGACCGCGAACGCCGACGCAGCCGGCGCGACGCGCGCTACATATAAGCGGGCACCGCCCTCATTGAAATACGCGGCGACGGAGTGCGCGATGAAGTTGGTGGATGGCGCGAAACCGAGATCGCCGAGGCCTCCATATATTGCCTCGAAGTCGGAGAAGCTCGTCAACAATTCCGGGGTGTCGCCAACGGGTCCGCTGCGGGTCGGTCCGACAAATGCCGTGGTGCTGGTGCTGACGCCCTCGATCGATTTACTGCGGAAGCTGGTCTCTTCCACGAAGACTCCTGGCGCGAGATATTCTGGCATTTTGGATACGGGTTGACGGTTACGAACAGAGGCGGCCGGGCGTTGCGCTCAGGCCGGAAAAGGGAATACGCGCGAATAGGTCTGGCCTGCGCGCAGCGAAAGAGGTTTCGGATCTATATTGGCCGGGTCGACGGGCTGTGCGTCGAGGAGCGTCCAGTCGACCACGGTGGCGCCCGGCCCGGGCAATATGATTTGCAGCTTAGCGGCTGTCTCGCTGGTGACGACCTGCGTGGGCGTGAGGCCCGGCGCGAAAAGTTTCAGCGCGGGCACGGGTACCAGGGCCTCGCCGCGGGCGTCGGACATTCCGCGGCCGAGCACCGTGCCATCTGCGCTGGCGACGACGCGCACGAGTGCATTGGGCAGCGGCGCGCCGGCTGCATTTGATATAGCGACGCGCACCTGCGCCCAGCCCGGCGCCATGCGCGCGGCGGGGGCGGGTAGGAGGGCGACGTCCATTGGCGTGAACAACGACGTCGCGGACCAGCCGCCGGTCGCGAGCGGTGCCGGCGCTTCGTCGCGTGGTAGTTGAAAAGTGAATACACGCGGCAGGTACGTGCCGGTGACATCCGCGACCTGCGCGTTGAACGTGAGAGACTGTACCGGTACGACGTCGGCCGGCGCGAGGGAGGACGAGTCGAACGCCGCGACTTTTTTTTCCAAGCCCGCTGCGGAAGTGATGACGGAGAGCCCGGCGAGATTGCGGACGAAGCGCGCGTTCGGGCAGGTGACGGTGAGCGGGAGGTTGACGACAGTCGAGGTGACGGCATCGACCCAGCGGATCGCCCCCAGCACCCGGTTGTCGTCGCGCTCGATCATGGCGTCGTGGTCGTTATATTATCGACGAAGGAGAAACGCGTGGCGACGACCGGCGCGTTGCCTGGGGTGGCGCGCGGCCCGATGCGGATGATGCGCGCTATATACGGAAAGCTGAGGCGGTAGCCGCGGTTGGATGCTTCCCAGACGCGAGCCATCTCCTCCGGGTTGAGCTCGGTGGGCACGAGGCTGATTTGCTCGGCGACGTCCCAGTCGGCGTCGCTCAGCGAGCTGCGGTCCAGGAAGGCGTGGAAATGAAACTGCTCCATGGCCCAGCCGAGCAATATATGTTCGTTCGCGGGATCGGCGGCCCAGACCGTCAGCAGCAGATGAAGATCGAGGCCGAGCAATCCGACGGAGGGAGCGGTCCGCGTATTGCGCAGGTGATTGTCGATGCTGATGCGGTGGAGAAACAGGCTGACGGTGTCGTCATCGATTGCGGTCGTGGAGCTGAACTTCGACGAGCTGAGCACCTCGAATTTTGCCGCCGGGAGCGGGAGTCCGCCGGGTGGTGGTGTATAGGTCGCGTAGCTCTGCGCCAAAAAATCCACCAGCGACTGACACAGCGAATGAATGGCGAGGTGGTTTGCCACAGGGCGAAAAAAAGGACGGACGGTCGGCTCGAGATGCGTAGTTTTACCGTTTGTATCTGCGCGGGTTTTTCTTAGGGCCCCGTCGAAATTTGTTGTCAACCCGTTAGGGCGGCATGCGGCGCGCAGTCCCGCCGCAATTCGGTCCGGCTTTTTCGTGGCCCGGCTTCATCGCGGGCTCACGGCGCAAAATCTGCTCCCGCTGGGGATTTCATAATTATGAAATATGAAATCCGGAGTTCACCCAAATGTTTTCCTTCGAAATTAAAGGGTCGGGCGAAGGGAACTTTTATGATTTGTTTACGAGCTCGTGCAAAAGCGTCGCATTTGCGAAACGTGCGCAGTTTCCGTGCACAGCCGATCGCGCGGGATGAATTATTCCCGCGCCTGAGGACTGGACGTTTCGCCGCTCTGAGTGCGGAAACGTTATATAAATCGCTCCCAGTCAACAAAGAGCCGGCCTCTCGGGAGCTCGCGCGAGAAAAGCCGCGCAATATTATTTGTCGAGGACCTCGCGTACGATAGCGAGGAGTGCTGGCGGGGAGTAGGGTTTGTGAATGAAATGAAATCCCGGCAGCAGCGAAAACTGCCGCAGCATCTCGCTGCTATAACCGCTCGTGCAAATCACGCGCAGGCCAGGTTTTTCCGCCTGGAGTTTCGCGGCGAGGTCGAGACCGGAGACGCCGTCGGGCATTACTATATCGGTAAGGATGAGCGAAACGTGGTCCGCATGAGTCGACCACGTTTCGAGCGCGTCCACGCTCGAGGTGGCCTCGAGGACTTTATATCCGCGACGCGTCAGCACGAGTGCGGCGAACTCACGCACGGCTTTTTCGTCCTCGACGAGTAGGATCGTCTCAGAGCCGCGCTCGGTTGTGTTTGCGGCCGCCGGAATCTCGGCCAGACCCTCGGATCCCTGGGTGGCAGGAAAGTATACATCGAATTCGCTGCCTGAGCCGACGGTACTTTGCACATCCACCCAGCCGTCGTGCTGCCGCGCGATGCCGAAGACGGTGGCGAGCCCGAGGCCGGTGCCCTTGCCAACTTCCTTCGTGGTGAAAAATGGCTCGAAAATTCGAGGGAGAATTTCCTCGGGGATGCCGCAGCCCGAGTCGCGGACGCTGAATTTCACATAGCGGCCCGCGCGAGCCTCGAGTGGATGCGGCCGGTGGGAATCCGACAGCGTCAGGGTGGAGGTGCTGAGGATGAGGCGTCCGCCCTTGGGCATCGCGTCGCGCGCGTTGATCGCGAGGTTCATCACGATCTGTTCGATCATGGTCGAGTCCGCCGAGATCACGGGCAGCTGCGGCTCGAGTTGCATCTCGACCGTTATATGTTCTCCGATGAGTCGCGCGAAGAGGCGCGTGCTTTCACCGATGACGCGGTTCAGGTCGAGCGGCCGGCGCACCATCGTCTGCTTGCGGCTGAACAGCAGCAGCTGGCGGGTGAGTCCGGCGGCGCGTTCCCCGGCCTGTGCGATTTGCGCGAGGTCGTCGCGCGTCTCGGCGGAGAGACCGGTCGAGCTGAGCGCGAGCGCGGCGCGGCCGTTGATGACGGTGAGAAGATTATTAAAATCGTGCGCGATGCCACCGGCCAGCTGGCCGATCGCCTCCATTTTTTGCGACTGGTGCAACTGCACCTCGAGGCTTTTGCGTTCGGTGATGTCGGTGGCGACGCCGACGATGCGCTCGATCTCGCCGCTCGCGCCGCGGATCGGGTAGCCGCGATCCTCGAGCCAGCGGAGCGTGCCATCGGGCCGGCGGATTCTATATTCGAGGCGGTACTCGCTCGACTCGGCGAGACTGGCGACGGCGGCCTCGAGGCGCCGCCGATCCTCGAGGTCCATCGCCTCGCGCCACAGCGCGTGGCGACTATATAGTTCGGTGAGGGGCCGTCCCCAGATGAGTTCCGCGGCGCTGCTGAGATAGAGCCAGCGTTCGGCGTGGGGCGTGGCGATCCAGAAGATCTCGCCGATATTCTCCGCCATTTCGCGGAACCGCTGCTCGCTCGCCCGCAATGCGGCCTCGGCTTCGCGCCGGCGGGCGCGTTCGCGGCCCTGGCCGAGGGCGCGCTGCATCGCGGGCAGCAGGCGCTCGAGCCGATGCTTCAATACATAGTCGGTCGCGCCGTTCTTCAGGCTCTCGATCGCGCGCTCCTCGCCGATCGTGCCCGAAACGAATACATAGGGTATGTCGGGATATTTCGCCTGCGCGTGCGCGAGGGCTCTCGTGCCACTATACGCAGGAAGCGTGAAATCCGAGAGGATGAGATCAAACGGCCGGGCCGACAGCGCCTGCTCAAATTCACTCGCGTTCGCGGCGTAGGTGAATGCGCACCGTACTTCGGAACCCTCGAGCATCATGCGCACCAGCTCGCGGTCGCGGACGTCATCCTCGAGATGCAGGACCTGAATGGCAGTGGACGAAGGGGCTTTCCGATCCGATTCCGGAAACATATAGATAGGCGCCGACAACGACACGAGCAGCGCGGTGGACGAAGCGCCGGACCCGAGGTTGACGCGTGATGTTCGGCCGGTGACGCGGGTTTGTCACGCGAAAATCCACGCAACTCCGACACTTTTATGGAGCAATCGATATATAGTTATGTCTATAGCAATAAATTTTTGGGTTACAGCCACTTGGGAAGTTCATACAATTTATACAACGGTGGGGCCCGCGCGGCGGCAGTTGGTTCTTGAGCGAGCCGCCGTTATATTCAACGTGGACCTGCACTCCGCTCAATGTCCCTCATTCCACCACCCGGGAGAATGAATGCCGCGTTCGCGTGCGCGATGGCTCTCCTGGCGGCCATGGCGGCCGGCGCCGCATTCGCCGTGCATGCATTCCAAACCGCCAGCGGTCGCGTCGCCCACACGCAGGATCTCATCGCGGCGCTCAGCTCGACGTGGGCGACGATGCAGGACGTGCGGAACCACTCGCGAGACTATATACTCACCGCGGACGCGCATTTTCGCGCACCGCTCGACCAGGAATTGTCGCGCGTCGGGCCCGAGTTGCACCAGCTCCGCGAGCTGGCGGCCGGCAATCCCGCGCTCGAGCCGCGCGTGAACCGCCTCTCCGACCTCGTCATGCAACGGGTCGAGTCCGTCCAACAGATTATATTACTCGCTGAATCGTCCGGCCTGTCCCCCTCGGTCAAGGACGCGATTCGCGCGCAGCCGCCGGGAGATCCGGTTCGCACGCAGACCGCGCAACTACAGGGTGAATTGCGCGCGGGGTTGCAGCGCGAAATGGAATCCGAGCGGCGCAACGCGGGGTGGACGGTCATCGCGCTCGGCGCCGGGTTGACGCTCGACTTCGCGCTGCTCTGCGCGATCGCGCTCAGCTCCCGACGTGAACGCGCGGCGCAACAAGCCGCGATTCGCCAGCAGCAGGAGGCACGACGTCATTCCGAAAGCATCGTCGAATCTGTGCGTGAGCCCTTGCTCGTGCTCACCGCGGACCTGCACGTCGTCCACGGCAACCGCGCGTTTCACCGTTTGTTTCACGCGACACCCATCGCGATCGAGGGACGGCCACTCGTGGAGCTCGATCGCGGCGCGTGGAATATATCGGCTCTTCTCACCCAGCTGCGCTCCGTCGCCACGCGCGAACTCGTGATCGAGGACTTCCCGATCTCGGCGCGATTCGGCGTAGGGGAAAGATTCCTATTGGTGAACGCGCGCAAACTCGATCGTTCCCCGGGGCAGGCGGATCTTATACTATTAGGAATTCAGGATGTGACGAACCAGCGCGCGCTCGACGAAATGCACGTCGAGTTTCGCGCGTTGTTTGAATCGCTGCCCGGACTATATGTTGTCCTCACGCCCGACTTTAATATAGTGGCGGCGAGCGATGCGTATCTCCACGCCACGATGGTGAGCCGCGAAAAGCTGCTGGGCCGGTCAATCTTCGAGGCGTTCCCTGATAATCCCGATGATCCCCAGGCGTCCGGCACGACGAACCTGCGTGCCTCGCTGGAGCGCGTCCGAGACAGCGGTAAAACGGATACCATGGCGGTCCAGAAATATGATGTCCGCGGCGCTGACGGCAATTTCGAGGAGCGATTTTGGAGCCCGATCAATACCCCTGTGCTTGGAGCGCAGCGGCAGCTCGAGTATATAATTCATCGGGTGGAGGACGTCACGGATTTCGTGCGCGCTGGTCCGAGGGATGGGGGCGCGGCTCCGGACCGGCTGGCCGCGGAGGTTTTCCGCAGCGGCCTCGAGGTTCAGGCGATCAACCAGCAGCTGCGCGCGGCGAATGATGAGCTCGAGTCGTTTTGCTATTCCGTTTCCCACGACCTGCGCGCGCCGGTTCGCCATATTGATGGCTTTGCCGAGCTGCTGATCAAATCGGATTTCAACGCGATCTCCGAGCGCGGACGGAGCCACCTCGGACATATTGCCGATTCTGCGAAACAAATGGGAACCCTTATCGATGACCTGCTCGTCTTCTCGCGCATGGGACGCAACGCGATGGCCTTCACGCTCGTGGACCTGCAGGCGCTCGCCAACGAGGTGATCAAATCATTCACAACCGAGGCGCAAGGTCGCGTGGTGAACTGGCTCACGGGCTCGCTGCCGACGGTCCGCGCCGACGGCCCCATGTTGCGGCAGGTGTTTGCCAACTTGCTCGGCAACGCGGTGAAATATACTCGTCCCCGGGACAAAGCAGAAATTGCCGTCGGCCGCGCGCAGGATACCAATACCGAGATCGTGATATATATTCGCGACAACGGAGTGGGATTCGAGATGGAATATGCGGACAAGCTCTTCGGAGTCTTCCAGCGCCTGCACCGCGCCGAGGAGTTTGAAGGCACAGGCATCGGGCTCGCGAATGTGCGACGGATCATTCAGCGGCACGGTGGGCGCACCTGGGCCGAGGGAAAACCCCAAGTCGGAGCTACTTTCTTTTTCTCTCTGCCGAAAGCTACATGCCTCCCTGTATGAAGAACGGAACCTCCCGCATTCTCCTCGTGGAAGACAGCCTCCGCGACATCGACCTCACGCTGGCCGCGCTCGAGGAACATCAGCTGGCGGATAAAGTCGACGTCGCGCGAGACGGAGCCGAGGCACTCGATTATCTGCACGTCCGCGGCAAATTCGCGGAACGCAAGCCGGGACTGCCGGCGGTCGTGTTGCTCGATTTGAAAATGCCGCGCGTCGGCGGCCTCGAGGTGCTGCGTCGGTTGAAACTGGATCCCATGCTCCGAACGCTCCCCGTAGTGATGCTCACATCGTCGAAGGAGGAGCCGGATCTCGCGGCGAGTTATGCACTCGGAGCGAACGCCTACGTAGTGAAGCCGGTCGATTTCCAGGATTTCGTCGCCGCCATCAAGCAGGTGGGCGTCTTTTGGGCGGTGTTGAACGAGCCGCCGCCGTGAGCCGCCGCCGCTGGCGGGCGGCGCGAACCTATTTCATAACTATGAAATAGGCGACGACCGTTGCCGTTGCGATCTTCCCGGGGCTTATGTCGACGGGAGCCGGTCGGCCGGCATCTGGCTCTATAGAGCTATATAGCTCTCGAGCATTGCCGTCGCCGGTCATCGGCCGCGCCCTTAAGTCGCCCGGAAGCTCGCTCGGTCGTCGGCGTCGAGATAATCAAAGAGTGTGCTCTTGGCGGGATCGAGACCGAGTCGGGCGCATTCCGCATCGAACCACTCGCGCTTCTCCGGATCGCCGTGAGGCGACGCGCGCTCTGTCGCGTCGGACCACGTCTTAATCTCGGCTGGCGATTTGCGTTCGCCATGGTCCGTGATCCAGGCGGCGACTTCGGCGTCGGACGCGCCGGACTCGAGGACCTGTCGGACGTCCTCGCCGTCCACGCCTTTGAAGCCGAAAAGCATATTGTCCAGCGGACAGTTGAAATGATATTCGCCCGCGGTGCCGTTGATCGTGGCGCGGCCCTTATCGATCATGCGGGCCATGATGACGAAACCGCCGAGGCGCAGACGCGGGCTGCGGGCGGGCTGCTTCGTGAGATCCGGTGCGTTCGGGATGGATTTGCTCGCGGTTTTCATATTCGGGAAGCGCTGAATTTCGAGGTGACGGAACCGAGTCGCAGCCGGAAATGGCCCTGACCGTTCCGGCGCTCAAGCGGTTCCGTCTGTTTGCCGGCGTCGACGAGCCGTCGGGCGGGCGCCTGCTTTTTCAGCGGCGAAAAAGCCAGAGCAGGAGCGAGATGCCGAGGCTGAGGAGCACGCAGGTCACGATCGGAAATTGCACCGAGAAATTTCCGCGCTCGTAATGGATATCTCCAGGCAGACGCCCGATCCAGCGGCCGGCGCCCATCCAGAGAATTACGCCCAAAGCCGCGATCACCAGGCCGAGAACCACGAGTCCCTTCCCGATCTCAGGCATAACGCGAATCCGGCCCGGGCCCGCCGTCGCGTCCGTCCGGCTTGCCGGCGTATTCAAAAGTTGGATACCGAGACCGCATCGGGACCGTGCTATATACAATGATTATATGCTTCCGCGCTGTTGCCGTGGAGCGCAGGCTCGCGGGCCGCAGCGGCCGGTCAGAGCGTCATCGGCAGCACGGACGAAGGCATAATTTCCGGCCGGCTGTTGGTGACGCTGAACGCGTCGTCGTTGACGATCGTGGCGAGCTCCGTGAGTTGTTTATTCGCGGCGCCTTCCTGGTCGAGCGTGAGCTGCAGCAGTTCCGCTATATCATCCCGTGCGAGCTTGACGGCGAATGCTCGCGCGCAGCCGTAAGCGGCCATTTCGTAGTGCTCGACACGTTGCGCTGCCCCGATGAGGTTGGCGTCGCGCACGGCGGCCGGCGCGGGAGTTGAGATCGCCTCGGCTCCCTCGCGCACGAGTCCCTGCATCGCGTGACACGTTTTCGGCTTGGCGGACGCGCGCAGGAGCTTGAGAGATTTTTCGACGCGGCGGACGTGTGTCTTCGTTTCCGCGAGGTGGGATCGAAAAGCTTTTTTTAATGCCCGATTGCTGGCGGCCGCGGCCATTTTTGGCAGCGCGGCGACGAGCTGACGCTCGGCGCTGTGGAGGTCCTTCAGTTCGTCGATCAGGAGGTCGTTGAGAGAGTTGAGGCCGGGCATGGGAGTGAGTTGGAGGGGATGCCGCTTCGGGGTGAATGCGGTAAGTTTATAGTCCAACGGGACTCGCCACAGTTCCGAGCCTCGCGTGCCTAACCTCCGACTAGGCGCCTGTGTGCTGGCGCTCACTTGGTCCGAGCCATGACCCTATATCAATTCGCCGCGGCGTGAGCGGCGTCGGTGATAATATCCCAGCGATTGTCGAGCCGCTGCGTGAAGTCGAGCGGATCTCCCACATTCACTTTTCCGCGGGCCACTTGGTAGGCCCAAACTTGAAAGTAGGTCATCGAAGCTCCGCCGTATATAGTCGAGAAAGCTCCATCCACGGCATCCTGCCCGCAGGAAATCTTGATGCGGCCGATCCGGGGCACATGGAAACGCGCATCGGTGGTGAACCACTCGCCGCCGAGATAGACCTCCGCATAGGCGTGGAAGTCCATATGGTTGTTCGGATCGGGAAACGCGATGTCCGGCAGATGTCCCGTCACATACCGGGTCGGTATGTTAAACGTGCGGTTCAGGGCCGTCGCGAGATGCGCGAAGTCGCGACACACGCCGAAGCCGCGCTGCAATATATCCCAAGCCGACAAGTCCGGGCGGCCCGAGCTGTAGCGGTACTCTATATTGTGATGCAGCCAGTGGCTGATTGCGTTCACTCGTGGCAGGCCGTGCTCCACCTGGCCGAATTTTTCCCAGGCGAAATTCGTCAGCTTGTCCGAGTCGCAATACCGGCTGGGCAATGTATAGCGCAGAATCTCCGGCGGCAGCTCGTCGGGTGCGAGGGCCGTCGCTGCGCCGAGCGCGGCGTTGTCGGGCAGCGCGGAAACGCTCACAATCGAGTCGTGGCGGATGCAATTCACGCCGGGAGCAAGCGTCACCTGCCAGCAATGATTGCCATGGCTGTCGGTGAACGGCTTCGCCGGAAGGTCGTTTCCGATGCTCAGTGCCTCGAAGATCACCGAGTGATTGCGATCCGCGCGCGGCTGCAAGTTCAACAGCACGGAGGCACGTCCGGAGCATTCGTAGGCCAGGCTGCAGCCGACGCGAACGGTGACGCGGTCCTGGGCCGCGATGGGCGCCGCTCCGCCGGTCTTGTATATAGGCGAGGATGGCTCCATCCGGCGCAAGGTGCTCCGATACCGGCAAAGCACAACGAGAAAGGCGAAATGGCAGCGTCGTAAATTTATATTAGCCGTGCGTTCGCCGGAGCGGCTGCGCGAGCGCCTGTGACGCTTCTCGATTATTTCGACGGCCTGTGCCATGGTGTCTCGATGGAAATGCGAACCGTTGCCACGTTTGCGCAGCCGGACCACGCGTACCTTTTGCGTTCACATCTGGAGGGAAGCGGCATTCCGGCGATCGTGCGCGATGACCAGACGATCACGACCGACTGGGCGCTCTCGAATGCGATCGGCGGGGTGAAGGTCGACGTGCCCAAGGAGGAATATACTCGGGCGATGGCCTTTATATCCGCGACGGCGACGCCTTCGCCCGCGGCGCCGGAGAAACGCGGGCGCCCCTTCGGCCTGGGCCGATATGTGGCGGCGTTTCTTATATCTTTCACGTGTCTGGCGAGCGCGCTCGCGTGGCGGATCGGGCCGGTTCATTTGAACGAGTACCTGATCGTGGTCGGCCTGAGCCTGATCATCTCGTTCCTGATCGCGACCTGCGCCGGGGTGCTCGATCTCTAACAACCTCCGGCTCAGGCGGGCGTTTCGCCGGTGCACGCAGGGGATATGGCGATTGTCGCCTGAAACGATATATAGGAAGTGACCGATATATACGTTTCGGAAACCCAAAGCTCCGCCGCCCTGGGGAGAGCGACCGGGCATCGCCCGTCGACTTACGCCGAAAAGAAGTGCGGCACGAACCGGCTGAGATTGTCGGTGATCAACGAGGTCGATTCGCGAATGCCCATGCCGGCCGGCTCGTGGTCCACCACCCAGCCGCCGACGACCGGATGGTTGCCATCAAACTCCGGAATCTCGGCGATCGCCTGATAGATATACCCTTCGGAGCCGTAGCTGCCCTCGGTCGCCAGCACAGTCGCGCCATTGCGAACGAGCGTGACGTTCGCACCTTCGCGGCTGAGCTTCGGTTTTTTAATATAGCTGCTTCCGAGTTTTTCCCCGCTGAAAAATGCGGGCAGCAGGTTGGGGTGGTTCGGGTTTTTCTCCCACGCGAGCGCGAGGATCGCCTTGTTGCTGAGCAGCGCCTTCCAGATCGGTTCGATCCAGCGCGTCTTTGCCGTCGGCAAAAACGCCCCGAATTGCTCCCGCAGCAGCCACTCCCAGGGGTAGAGTTTGAAGCAATTCGTGATCCGATCGGGTCCCGACGCAGCGTCCCCGGGAACGAAACACCGGCGACCGGAATCGTACCCGAGCTGGTCGATGGCCGTGAAGCGGCTCTGGAAGCCGGCCTGCAGCGCGGTGTCCATCATATATGAAATCGTTTGCTCGTCCTCGAGGTTGTCCGGGACGCTCGTGAAATCGATCATGCCCGCGGCCCCGGTCGTCTCGCCGTAGCGTTTCCAGGCGGCGATGAGCCGCTCGTGGAGCGAGTTGAACTGGTCCATGCCGGGTTTCACGTCCTGCAACCAGTGCCACTGCGCGACCGAGGCCTCGATGAGCGCGGTCGGCGTGTCCGCATTATATTCCAGCAGCTTGGGCGCACCGCCGGGCATCCAGGCGAAATCGAAACGTCCATATATGCTAAAGTCATCGTCCGCCCAGGAGCGCTCGATCAGGGGCACGGCAGACGCGGGCAGTCCGAGTTGCGCCCAGTTTCCGCGGGTCACTATATCATCCGCCACGTCGATCAGCAGGTGATGCAACTCGTGAATGACCTTCTCCAGCCGGTCCACTTCGGCCGCGGAGAATTCATAACACGCCGACTCATCCCAATAAGGTCGAGGGCCGTCGGCCGACTCGTGCGTGTGATAGGTCAGGCCGACGTTCTCGACGCGGGCCGGCCAGTCCGGCCGGGGCGCGCTCGGCAGGCGTCTCATGATCCGCTGCCCGAGGCGTGCGCGGCGCTCGAGCCAAAACCACCGCGGGAGACCGAGCCCGACGACGAGCCTCCGGAACCGGTGGAGGTTCCGTGGTAGATCGGCGAATAAGAACCGAATCTGTGACTATATGATGAGCCGAACCAGGATGATATACCTGGGCGCGACCCAAGACCCCACGGCGAAGGGCGGCTGAACAGCGGTACGATGCCGCTGAATGCCCCGGGGTGCCAGCCGCCTCCGTAATAATATCCGCGCAACGGATCGAAGAAATTAAAGCGATAGGGATACCAGGCGTGATACGGACTATGATAATAACCGATGCCTTGTATATAAGAGTCGTTTTGCTGGTCGCGATTCTTGTCCGCCTCGGAAACGGCACCCCAATTCGGCGGCGGTGGCGGCCGGGAGCAGCCGGCTCCAAAGCCCGTGGCGAGAGCGCCGGAAAGCAGCAGGAAGATTTTCTCTGAACGCTTCATCTCAATGCATCGCGCTGGCGATGACGATTGCGATGCCGATAAACGCGGCCCCGTACACGACTGCAGCGGCGACGTTGCCGTCCTTGAAGACGTGATCTTGGAGCCGGCCGGGCGTCAGGGCGTCGATTAACTTCATGGCTGCCACGAGGAGCAGGGAGCCAATGACAGTCCAGACGCTACTTGGAGGACGGCCGAGCCGAACGCGCTGAGGCCCTCGGAAAGGGCCAGGATGGAAGGATGGAGGGAGATCATATAGGGTGAAGTGAGGGACGCCGCGGAATATATCCAAGCTGATGGCCCGACGGCTATTACAATTAATCGCGCCGTTCCCAACCGGGCTGCTGCCCCGGCCAGGTCAGAGAGTATAATCAAAGATATCGGTGGCGGGGAATAGTATATAACACTCGTTCGCCCGGCTCCACGCGTTCGAGGCGGCGTTATACTAAGGGGATCCGGCGACGAACGGACGCGCGAAAAGTTCCGCGGCGGCGGCGGGTTTAGTTTTGCGCCCCGCGCACTTCGCGTGAACCGGCAGCCCGGGCGTTAGTCCAACCCTCCTGATGAAAGCGTTACCGCCGGCGGAAGAACATAAAGCGTTGCCCGCACCGGGAAAAACCGCGCGCTCTTCCGTGCACAAGGGCCGCTGGTGGTGGATTGTGGGCATTCTTCTTATTGCCCTCGTGCTCGCGCTCATGGTCGTTCGCCATGTGGAAGCGAAGAAGAAGGCGGACGCGGCCAAAAACCGGAAGATCGCGCCCATTCCCGTTTCAGTCGCGGCCGTTCAGCGCGGTGACATTGGCGTGCATCTGGTCGCGCTCGGCACGGTCACCCCGGAGCAGAATGTGGTCGTGAAAACCCGCATCGACGGGCAGCTCGTCCAGCTCCCCTTCAAGGAGGGTCAGACCGTAAAGAAGGGCGATCTGATCGCGTTGATCGACCCGGCGCCGTACCTCGCAGCCGTGAAGCAGTCCGAGGGACAACTGGCCCGCGACCAGGCGCAACTGAAGAACGCCCGGATCGATCTCGAGCGTTTCCAGAATGTTTTCAAGCAGCACGCGATTTCGGAACAGCAGGTCGCGACGCAGGAGGCGCTCGTGGAACAGGATGAGGGCACCGTGAAACTGGACGAGGGATCGCTCGATAATGCCCGCGCGCAATTATCATATACCTCGATTCGCTCGCCGCTCGACGGAAGGGTCGGGCTCCGGCTCGTCGACGTCGGCAATATGGTCCATGCCGCCGACACGACCGGCATCGTCGTGATCACACAGTTGCAGCCGATTACTATAGTATTTAATATACCCGAGGATCAGGTCGGCGAGGTCGCGGGGGAATTGCGCCAGGGCCATGACATGCCGGTTGAAGCTTGGAATCGCGACCAGCAGACCAAAATCGCTGTGGGAAAACTCCTCACGCTCGACAACGAAGTGGATGTGGCCACCGGGACGGTGAAATTGAAGGCGCTGTTCCCGAACGAAAAAAACGAGCTGTTTCCCAACCAGTTCGTCAACGCGCGGCTCCTGGTGAAAACGATTCACGACGCGAACCTCATCCCTGTCGTCGCAATACAGCGGGCGAATCAAAAGGCCTTTGTTTTTTCGGTCGGCCAAGATCGGAAAGTACAAAGCCACGACATCCAGGTGGTGACCACCGATGGAGATATATCAGCTGTCACAGGAGTGAATCCCGGCGATACGATCGTGACCGATGGTTTTGATAAACTGCAAGCCGGCAGCCAGGTGGAGGTAAAGACCGGCATGGATGCGGCCCAAGGCCGCGGCGACGATAACGCGGCGGGCTCCGCCTCCGACGGCTCTGACGCCGGTAAGGCGCCGGCAGGAAAAAATGGCAACGCGCCCGGGGCGCAGCGGTCGGGTTCGGCCAATAGCAAAAGTACCAGTAGTCAATGAACCCGTCGCGCCCGTTTATATTGCGGCCGGTTGCCACGTCGCTGGTAATTATAGCAATCGTTCTCGCCGGTTGGATATCGTTCGAGCAACTCCCGGTTTCCGCGCTGCCCGAGGTAGACTACCCAACGATGGTGGTGTCCACCTTCTATCCAGGAGCGAGCCCAGATATCATGGGCTCCGCGGTGACTGCGCCCCTCGAGCGTCAGTTCGGACAGGTGCCGGGCCTGAAGCAAATGACGTCGACGAGCTCACAGGGCCTCTCGGCGATCACGCTGCAATTTGATCTCGCGCTTGATATAGACGTGGCGGAGCAGGAGGTGCAGGCGGCAATCAACGCCGCCCAAACCTACCTGCCAGCGGACCTGCCCGCGCCGCCTGTATATAGCAAAAGCAACCCCGCGGATGCGCCGATCCTCACGCTCTCGCTCACATCCAAATCCCTGCCGCTCGAGAAGGTGGAGGACTTCGCCGACACGCGGCTCGTCCAGAAAATTTCACAGATCTCCGGCGTTGGACTCGTCAGCATCAGCGGCGGGCAAAAGCCGGCCGTCCGCATCCAGGCGAATCCCGCGCAGCTCGCTTCGCGCGGGCTGACGCTCGAGGATATTCATACAGCATTGTCCGCCACCAGTCTCGACGCGGCAAAGGGCAGCTTCGACGGCCCTGCGCAATCGTACCAGATCGCGGCCAACGACCAGCTTGTCTCAGGTGCGGACTATAAGAAAGTCGTCGTTGCTTATAGGAACGGGGCTGCGGTCATGCTGGGTGACGTCGCCACGATCATCGACGGCGCGGAGAACGAGCAGCAGGCCGCGTGGATCAATGATACGCCGTCGGTCGTGCTGAACGTCCGACGGCAGCCCGGCGCCAACATTATACAAGTGGTGGACCGCGTGAAGGCGCTGCTCCCGCGTCTGCAAGCTACGCTGCCCTCGTCTATTGAGGTGCGGGTCGTGACGGATCGCACGATCACGGTTCGCTCCTCGGTGTCCGACGTCGAGTTCGAGTTGGTGATCTGCGTGCTGCTGGTCGTGTTGGTGATCTTCCTATTTTTGCGCAGCGTAGCCGCGACGATCATCCCCAGCGTAGCGGTTCCGGTTTCCCTCGTGGGCACGTTCGCGGTGATGTCCCTGTGTGGATATAGTCTGAACAACCTGACGTTGATGGCGCTGACGATTTCGACCGGATTCGTGGTCGATGACGCGATCGTGATGATCGAGAATATAACGCGCTATATAGAGGAGGGCGAACAGCCGAAAGAGGCTGCGCTCAAGGGCTCGGAGCAGATCGGCTTCACGATTGTTTCCCTAACGGTTTCGCTCATCGCGGTTTTAATTCCGCTGCTGTTCATGGGCGATATCACCGGCCGGCTGTTTCGCGAATTCGCGGTGACCCTCGCAGTGACGATCCTGATCTCGGCTTTTGTTTCGCTGACGCTGACGCCGATGCTCTGCACGTATTTGCTGAAGCCGCGGGACGAAGCGAAGCAGGGGCGAATCGCCCAATGGTCCGAGAATGTATTCAATCGCGCAGCCGAGTTTTATAAACAGAGTCTCGGGTGGGTGCTAAAGCATCAGCCACTGACGCTGCTCGTCGCGGTCGCAACGCTCGTGCTCACGGTGGTCCTATATATAGTGATCCCGAAAGGCTTCTTCCCGATTCAGGACACGGGTATCCTGCAGGGCATCACGGAGGCCGACCAGGGCGTGTCGTTTCCTGAGATGTCGCGTCGTCAGCAGCAAGTTGCGGCGATCCTGCTGAAGGATCCGGCGGTGGCGGATATTACCTCATTCATCGGGGTGGACGGGACCAATTCGACGCTGAACAGCGGGCGGATCCAGATCGACCTGAAGCCGCTGTCGCAGCGGAAAGGTGGCGCCGAGGAAATCATACAGCGCCTCCAACCCGAGTTGGCGAAGCTCTCGGGCATCACTCTATATCTTCAACCCATTCAGGACCTGACGGTGGAGGACCGCGTGGCGCGCACGCAGTTTCAATATACTGTGGAGGATCCCAACTCCGACGAGATGCATGCGTATGCGAATCGCTTTCTGGCGGAGATGCGGAAGGCGCCCGAGCTTGCGGATGCGGCGAGCGACTTGCAGGAGAGTGGGCTGCAAGCGGCGCTGACGGTGGATCGCACGACCGCGGCGCGCTTCGGCATCACCACCGCTGCGATCGATGCGGCGCTATATGATGCCTTCGGCCAGCGGCAGGTTTCGACGCTGTTCACGCAATTGAACCAATATCACGTCATTCTGGAGGTGCCGCCCTCGTTTCGCAGCAATCCCACGCAGCTCCAGAATATATATCTCACCTCGAGCGACGGCGGACAGGTGCCGCTCAGTGCCTTCACGCGCTATGAGGATCGCACGCAATCGCTCGTGCTGACGCATCAAGGCCAGTTCCCCGCGACCACGTTTTCGTTCAATCTGGCCCCTGGAGTCTCGCTCGGCGCGGCGGTCAAGGCGATCCAGCGGATCGAGAAGCGATTGCCACCGCCGGCGGCGGCCGTGGCGGGCTTTCAAGGCACGGCGGCCGCGTTCGTCAGCTCGCTCACCAATGAGCCGCTCCTGATCCTGGCGGCGGTCGTCACCGTCTATATCGTCCTCGGCGTTCTATATGAAAGCTATATCCACCCGGTCACGATCCTGTCGACGTTGCCGTCAGCCGGGGTTGGCGCGCTGCTCGCGCTGCTGGTGTGCGGCTCGGAGCTGACGGTGGTGGCGATCATCGGCATCGTGCTGCTCATCGGGATCGTGAAGAAGAACGCGATCATGATGATCGACTTCGCGCTCGCGGCGGAGCGGGACCAGCACCGCAGTGCGACTGACTCGATCCATGCCGCTGCGCTGCTTCGGTTCCGCCCGATCATGATGACGACGATGGCCGCATTACTCGGGGCGGTGCCGCTGGCGTTTGGCACCGGCATTGGCGCCGAGCTTCGCCGGCCGCTGGGCATCTCGATCATCGGCGGGCTGCTCGTGAGCCAGCTGCTCACGCTATATACAACGCCGGTGATTTATATTGCGTTCGACGGGCTGGCTCAGCGCTTCGCCGCTTACCGTCATCGCCACTCCGGCAAACCCGCGCAACCGCCCCCGGCTGAGGCCGCCGGGCCGGCACCAGCGCCCGCTGCGCCATGAACCTGTCGGCGCCTTTCATTCGTCGGCCCGTGGCGACGACATTGATCACGATCGCGGTCGCGCTCGCGGGCAGCATCGCGTTCGACCTGCTCCCCGTCTCGCCGCTGCCGCCGGTGGATTTTCCGGCAATCTCGGTGAACGCGGGCCTTCCGGGAGCGAGTCCGGAAATCATGGCATCGTCCGTGGCTACGCCGCTCGAGCGCCAGTTCGGCCGCATCGCAGGCATCACCGAGATGACCTCGATCAGCACGCTCGGCCAGACCAGCATCAGCCTGCAGTTCGACCTCGCCCGCAATATAGACGGAGCCGCCCGCGACGTGCAGGCCGCAATCAACGCTGCGCGCGGCTACCTGCCGGCAAATCTGCCCGGCAATCCGAACTATCGCAAAGTCAACCCGGCCGCGGCGCCAATCATGATCGTGTCGCTGACGTCCGATCGTATTCCGCCCGGAGGGTTATATGATGCCGGTTCGACGGTGCTGATGCAGAAACTCTCGCAGCTGAGCGGCGTGGGGCAGGTGATCGTCGGCGGAAGTTCCCTGCCGGCCGTGCGGATCGACGTCAACCCGACCAAAGTCAGCGCGCTCGGGCTGGAACTCGAGGACGTGCGAAAGGTGATTGCCGCGCAGACGCAAAACCGGCCGAAGGGGACGTTTTCCAACGGACACGATTCGTGGTCGATATATGCAAACGACCAGCTGCTGACGGCGCCGGAATATGAACCGCTCGTGGTGGCTTATCGCAACGGCGGCGCCGTAAAACTCAGCGACATCGCAACGGTGTCCACGGCGGTGGAAGACGCGCGCTCCATCGGCCTTACCAATGGAAAGCCTTCCGCGGTGCTGATTATTTTCAGGCAACCGGGCGCCAATATCATTTCCACGGTGGATGCGATCCGCGCGTCGCTGCCGGCGCTCAAGGCCGCCATCGATCCGTCGATTAATATAGCTGTCGTCATGGACCAGAGCACGACGATCCGCGCGTCGGTCCGGGACGTCGAGCGCACCCTCGTGATCTCCGTCATCCTCGTGGTGCTCGTGGTGTTTTTCTTCCTGCGCGACGTTCGTGCGACGCTGATTCCGACAGTGGCGGTGCCGGTGTCGCTGATCGGGACGTTCGGCATCATGTATCTGAACGGATATAATATAGATAATTTCTCGCTGATGGCGCTGACTATATCCACGGGGTTCGTGGTGGACGATGCGATTGTCGTGCTGGAGAATAT
Source organism: uncultured Verrucomicrobiae bacterium (assembly GCA_963800005.1). Lineage (GTDB taxonomy): Bacteria > Verrucomicrobiota > Verrucomicrobiia > Opitutales > Opitutaceae > CAWCZH01. The sequence goes on along the minus strand of CAWCZH010000004.1, from coordinate 726,232 downwards.
AACGCGCTATCGCGAGGAGGGTATGTCGGCGCAGGATGCGGCGCTGCGCGGCGCGGCGGAGATTGGGTTCACCGTATTATCCATGAGCCTCTCGCTTATCGCGGTGTTTATACCGATCCTGCTGATGGGCGGTCTCGCCGGCCTGCTGTTCCGTGAGTTCGCGGTGACGTTGTCGGTGACGATCCTGATCTCGCTGGGCGTCTCGCTCACGACGACGCCCATGATGGCCGCGCGGTTGCCGGATCGAAAGCCGCACGGAAAGTTTTATGAAATCAGCGAACGGTTCTTCGATCGATTGCACTCGGGATATAAACGAAGCCTGGGTTGGACGCTCGATCATGCGGCCTTGGTCATCTTTATATTCCTTGGCACGGTCGGGCTGACCGTGGCGCTGTTTGTAGTGGTGCCGAAGGGCTTTTTCCCGGAGTCGGACACGGGTTCGATCCAGGGCTCCGTGCAGGGCGAGCAGGATATATCTTTTCAATCGATGGAAAAGAAACTGGGCCAGCTGATGAAGATCGTGATGGCCGATCCGGCCGTGTCTGAGGTGATCGGGTTCACCGGAGGCGGCGGTGGGACAACGACGAACACCGCGCGTTTTTTCATCTCGTTGAAATCCCTCAAGGAGCGGAAGAACGTTTCGCCGACTGAGGTGATCGGGCGTTTGCGGCCGAAGCTGGCGCAGGTGCCGGGGGCGACGCTTTTCCTGCAGGCGGTGCAGGACGTGCGCGTCGGCGGTCGCCGTTCGAACGCGGAATATCAATATACATTGCAGGCCGACAACACGACGGACGTGAACCACTGGTCGCCGTTACTGATGGCGGAGATGCGCAAGCTGCCGGGGTTGACCGACGTGAGCAGCGATCAGCAAAACGGCGGGCTGGAGGCGACGCTCGACATCGACCGGCCCACGGCGGCGCGCTTTGGCCTGACGGCGGAGCAGATCGACAACACGCTTTATGATGCGTTCGGACAGCGCCAGGTCGCGACGCGTTACACGTCGCTCAACCAATATCATACCGTCATGGAGGTCGCGCCGCAATATTGGCAAAGCCCGCAGGGCCTCGATAATATATACCTGAAATCGAGCACTGGGAGCCGCGTCCCGCTCTCGGCGTTCGTGCGGTATTCCTCGGCATTCGCGCCGCTCGCAGTCAACCACCAGGGCCAGTTTCCCGCGGCGACGATTTCCTTCAATCTCGCCCCTGGAGTTTCGCTGGGCCAGGCGGTGAAGGAGATCACCCAGGCGCAGACGCGGCTGAAAATGCCCGCCGCGGTCCAAACCAGTTTCGCGGGAACGGCGCAGGCGTTCCAATCCTCGGAGTCATCCGAGGGCATCCTGATCCTCGCCGCGATCGGGGCGATGTATACTGTCCTTGGTATATTATATGAAAGCTATGTTCACCCGCTGACGATCCTGTCGACATTGCCATCCGCGGGCTTGGGGGCGTTGCTGGCGCTGTATCTTACCGGCACGGACCTGACGCTGATCGCGCTGATCGGGATTCTGCTGCTGGTCGGGATCGTGAAGAAGAACGCGATCATGATGGTGGATTTCGCGATCTCGCTCGAGCGGGTGGGCGGGAAGTCCTCCCGCGATGCGGCGTACGAGGCGTCGCTGCTGCGGTTCCGTCCGATCATCATGACGACGATGGCGGCGCTGCTGGGGGCGGTGCCGCTGGCGGTGGGGACGGGACCGGGCGCCGAGCTGCGACGGCCGCTGGGCATCGCGATCGTGGGCGGCCTGATCGTGAGCCAGGTGCTCACGCTATATACAACGCCGGTGATATATTATTTCATGGACCGGGCGCGGCTCCGGGTCCAGGGCTGGACCGGGAAACACGTTCCCGCGCCGCCTGGTCCCGAGCCGGCTCCCACCACCGGTGCACCGGCGCCCGCCTGACCATGTCCACCGAAGGCAAATTTTTCGCTGCCGGGCTCGCGGCCCTCGTACTGGCGGGTTGCAACTTCGCTCCGCAATATACTCCACCCGCCACCGCAGTTGGCTCCGGTTTCAAGGAGGCCGTGCCGGCGGACGCCACGCCCGACGCGGGCTGGAAGGTCGCTCAGCCCGGCGACACCGTCGAGCGCGGCCGCTGGTGGGAGATATATAAGGACAGCGACCTGAACGGGCTGGAGGAAAAAGTGGAGACCGCGAACCAGAGCGTACTCGCCGCCGAAGCATCGTTCCGCCAGGCGCGCTCGCTGGTGCTCTCGGCCCGAAGCGCGCTGCTGCCGACGGTCAGCGTCAGCCCGTCCGTGACCCGGTCTCGCTCGAGTAGCGTTTCCGGTTCCACGACCACAACGGGTGGCACGACCACGACGACGACCGCGGGTACCGATGCGTCCGGAACTTCCAGCGGGACCACGACCACGAGTTCGACGCGAAGCACGACCTCGCCGGTGACGCGCACGATCTATACTGCCCCGGTCGACGCCTCATATGAAATCGACCTGTGGGGACGGGTGCGGAACACGATCGCGCAGAATGCCTATTCGGCGCAGGCGAGCGCGGCGGATTATGCCAATGTATTATTAAGCACGCAGGCGGAACTGGCGCAGGATTATTTCCAAGTGCGCGCGCTCGATGAGGAACGCCGGATTCTCCGCGGTACATTGCAGGATTTTCAGGCGAGCCTGAACTTGGTCGTCACGCTGTTCCACGCGGGCATGGCTTCGGATGCGGATCTCGCGCAGGCGAACGCACAGTTCGCCAGCGCTGAAGCGCAGGAGACGGATCTTGGCGTCGCCCGCGCGCAATATGAACATGCGGTTGCGGTTCTCGTCGGCATTCCGCCGTCGCGGTTCGCCCTTCGGCCGAAGGACTTTGTTTCCGCGCTTCCGCCCATCCCGTTGGCTTTCCCTTCTGAATTGCTCGAACGGCGTCCCGATGTGGCGTCTGCGGAGCGCCAGGTCGCGTCCGCCAATGCGGGCATCGGTGTGGCGCGCGCCGCGTATTTCCCGTCGCTCACGTTGAGCGCGAGTGCGGGGTTCGAGTCGACGAGTCTGGCGCACTGGTTTGAGTGGCCGAATCGCTTTTGGTCGATCGGCCCGGAGTTGGCGGAAACCGTTTTTGATAATGGCGTGCGGCGGGCGGCGAGCCAGCGGGCGCGGGCGTTATATGATCAGACGGTCGCGAATTATCGGCAGACGGTGCTCGGGGCCTTGCAGTCGGTCGAGGACAGCCTGAGCACGCTGCGCATCCTGCGCATCGAGGGCGGGCAGCAGCACACGGCGGTGGGTGCCTCTTTGCAGGCGGTGAAGCTTTCGGTGGCGCGTTATCAGAACGGGTTGGACAGCTATGTGAACGTGATTACGGCGCAGAATGCATTTCTCACCAGCCGCGAGGCCGAGCTTCAGGTGCAGCTCCGGGCACTGGTCGCGAGCGTCGGACTCGTGAAGGATTTGGGCGGCGGCTGGGACTTGCGCCAGTTGCCCTCGTTCGCGTTCGCCTCGAAGCCCACGCGTCCCAAATCCAATGCGGGCAGCACGTCGGAAATGCTCGCCGAGCCCAATCCGCCCGCCGCGCCACCCTCCAACCGGAAGCCGGAAGACATTCTGCAAGAGGACGAGTCGAACGCGCGGGTGAAGGACTAGCGGTTGAGGGACGGCCGCCAGCCGGCTTCAGGAGCCGGCTTCAGGCGTATCCGATTGCTGGATACAGCGGAAGCCGCGGGATGGTTGCGCGGCGGTCATTGCGCGATCGCTATATGACCGGGCATCCGAACGGCAGCGGGGACTCCTTGGACCGGTCCGCGCAGCAGGGAGAGCGGGGAATATATATAGGTCGGCGCGAAGGGCCCGACACATTTTTTGTTGCGCGAGAGCGAACGAGCTTGCCACCGAAGCGGCGCCCGGAGAGAGCCTTGGCAACGTGGCTGCCACCCTCCATTTCGCGGTTGCGCCCGCCGGCGCCGCTCGCGCGCTTTCGTGCTGAATCCCCATGCTGTCCTCAACCCTGGTCCAAGTCGGCGTCTTTTTCTTCCTGATGGGCCTCGTGGCCGTTCTGACTTGGCGGCATTGTCGTGACGCCAGGCACAGCCGGAGTGACGTGAAGGAATATTTTTTGGCGAACAGCGGACTCAATTGGATGCTCATCGCTGGCTCGATTACGCTGACGAATATAAACACCGACACGATGGTTGGGTGGAATGGCAACCAGATGCTTTTGATCACCTGGTGGGAATTGAGCGCGGTGGTGGGCCTCCTGATCCTCGCGAAAATATTTGTCCCTATATATTATAAATATAAGTGCACGACGGTGACCGAGCTCCTCGAGCGACGGTACCAGAGCAAGGCGATCCGCGCGACGGTCGCGACGATTTTTCTGCTGGGAGATGTGCTCATTTTCCTGCCGATCATGCTGTATACAAGTTCGCTGCTGATTCGGACGATGTTCGGCTTCGAGGTTCCGCTGGTGGCGATTGCGGTGTTTACCGCCACGGTGGCGTCGTCGTATGCGATCCTGGGCGGCCTGCGCGCGGTGGCGTTCTGCGATACCTATAACGGGGTGATTGTCCTCGGAATGGCGATTCTCGTGACGGTGCTGTCGCTCAACGCGGTGCATTGGAACTTCAGTGGCGTGCCGCACGATCGGCTCACGATGATCGGCGGGCCGGATTCACTGCTGCCATGGCCGGCGCTGCTGACGGGAATGATCTTCAGCCAGCTATATTATTGGAGCACGAACCAGACGATCACGCAGCGCGCGCTCGCGGCGCCGTCCATCCGCGAGGCGAAGAAGGGTGTCTATGCCGCTGGCTTGATCCGGCTGATCATCATTCCGCCGGTGATCGCGCTGCCCGGCATCTGCGCCTATAAACTTTATGGGAAGCTGGGTGATGCGACGTATGGACACATCGTGCACGAGCTCATGCCGGCGTGGTTGCTCGGCACCTTTGCCGCCGCCATGTTTGGGGCGGTGGTCTCGAGCTATACAGCGACGTTGAATTCTTCGGCGACGCTTTATGTTTGTGACATCCATCAGGCCTACTTCGACCCGACGGACAAGATCCGGCGTTTCAGCACCGGCCTGCAGATTATATTTGCGGCGATCTCGGTCGCGCTGGTGCCCGCCTATATGCACGCGGTCAGCATCATACAACTGATCCAGCAGTTGATCGGGCTGTTCAGCATGCCGATCCTGGCCGCGTTCATCACCGGGCTGCTGTTTCGCAACGTTGATGCGCGGGCGGTGATCGCGACGATTATATTCGGGTCGTGCCTCTATGCATCTTTCGTCTTCGGCTGGCCGGCGCTGCGGCTCACGCATCCGTCGTGGCCGAGTCCGCCGCATTTCCTGCACCTGATGGCAATCACCGTTTGGGCATGCGTGGGCTTCGCACTCGCGGTGAACCGTTATATATTCGGTCGCCATGCGGCGTTTGAATTGTCCACGCGCGCTTCCTGGCGGGAAGCGTTTGCCACCCTGCGGACCTGAATACTCGGCGGATTGCCGACGACGCCGCGACGCCGCTTCAGGCGATTTTCTGCTCGAGGTGATTCAGGTGCTTCTGGTCGTCCTGAAACCCCTTTTGCTTTTCGATCTCGGCGTTTAATTGGGCGATGTGGACGGCGCCCATTTTTTGTTTGATCTGCGCCTTGTCGGACTCGCTGATCCACTCGTCGTTGAGCGCTTCGCGCGCGATCCGCGCCGCTCGCTCGACGGCACGTCGTTCCTGGCGTTCGAGCCAGAGGGTGAGCGCCTGTTTATAGCAAAAGAAATAAGCGGTGCCGATCAGCAGCGTGACCGTGGGCACCGACAGCAGGAGAAAATTTTTCGACCGGACCGAGTCCGGCATGGATTCGACGAGGGCCGTCAGCAGCGTGCCACTCACTCCCGCGACGCTGCCGGCGATGCCGGCGCGGGTCCGTGGCGTCTGATGATGGCTGTCCTCGTTCATACTGTCGGGGCGGTGACCGGGGGTGGTGCGAGCGCTTTCATTTTTTCCGCGAATACATTGAAGCCGTAGGTGAGCACGCCCATGGCGCGGTTGAAGATTAGCTTGGATGCGGCGGGATCGGCGACCAGCAGCTCGGCCGAGGCGGAGACATTATTATTCCCGCCGATCACAAACTTCGCGACCTTGGTGAAACGATTGGCATGATTGATGGATTCGTACGCGCGCCGGCGCTCTTCCTCGGACTCGATCGGCCAGAAATTCGGAAATGATATTCGAAAAAACTGCGGGTCGCGGCCGTCGATTATTATATAATACGTTTTCCCCTCCTTCATAAACTGGACATCGCCGTCGCTATCCTCCTTCGGCCGGTAGCCCTCGTCGGCGAGGAAGTTTATATAAATGGCGCGAAGCTTGTTGTCGGCCTCGATCACCTCGGGCGGCTTCGGGGGTTTCGGCGGCAGAGGTGGTGGGAGCGGGTCGGTCATAAGCAGCGGTGAACAGGACTGAAAGCGAAACGATTTTCATATGGAAAGTCGCGCGTCGTTTGGCAAACACGATCGGCACGCGACGCGACGAGGGGCGGAGTTCTAGAATAGGCAGATGGGGAACTTTCGGCGTGAAAATCGCGCGGCGTCACGCACCGCGGCCGGTTTGCCGTGTCCTTTTGCAAGTACCGTATAATCATGAATTCCATTACCCCTCCTCAACTCTTCGCGGTGGCGGTGCGCGTGATCGGGCTTCTCAGCCTGCTCTATCTCCTGGGAGATTTGTTTTTGCTGGTCGGTGGCGGCCTGCCGATATTGCTGATTGTTCGCTATATCCTTTGGGCCCTTGTCTCTGTATATATGCTCCGCGGCGCGCCCGCTCTGGTGAGCTTCGCCTACGGCCGGGTCGAGTGAGGGGCCGCTCTGCCGCAGGCGGCAGAGGAAACGTTCTGGAATTCAGCTGGCCAAGCGCGCCATCGTCTCCCATGGAAAAACCTATGCTCCCGCATCCCCCGTTGGCGACCCACTACGCGAGCACGGAAGAAAAGCCGGCCTTTGTTAACCAGCTCTTCAACGCCGGCGCCCCCCACTACGACGCCATCGTTGATTGGGGATTTCTGCGCACCGGTAACGCGTATCGCAAATGGGCCCTACGTCGCGTCGGGCTCCGTCCGGGACATCAATTGCTCGACGTTGCCTGCGGTACGGGCCTAGTCGCCACGGCCGCCCTGCAGATCCTCGGTGATGCCAGCGCGATCACCTGCCTCGATCCCAGCGAGGGCATGCTCGCGGTGGCGCGAAAAAAACTGGCAGCAAATTTCGTCGTGGGCCGAGCGGAACGGCTGCCGTTCCCGGATAATACATTTGATTTCCTGACGATGGGTTACGCGTTGCGGCACGTGACCACGCTCGACGAGGCGTTTCAGGAATATCGGCGCGTGCTCAAGCCGGGCGGCCGCCTCTTGATCCTCGAGGTGACCAAGCCGGCGGGACGCATGGGGGCGGGCGCGTTTCGACTCTATTTCGGACGGATATATCCAGCCCTGACGCAACTGTTCACGCGCAGCCGGGCGGCGCGCGAGATGATGCTCTATTTCTTTGAGACAATGGATGCGTGTGTACCGCCCGCGGCGGTGCTCGCGGCGCTCCGGCAGGCGGGGCTGGCCGACGTGAAAAGAACGGGAATGCTCGGGCTCTTCAGCGAGTATACAGCGACGAAGCCTTGAACCCCGGCGTCATCCGCGAGTCGGTAGCCGTCTACCCCGGCCGAAATATCGTGCTATATACTTTCGAACCCATCGTTGTTCCCGCCCATGTCTGACGCCCTGCGCTCCCGCCTGAAACACCTGATCGTCGAAACGCTTAAGCTGGACGACGTCACACCCGACTCGATTCCTGACGACGAGCCCTTGATTGGGGCGGGGTTGAGCCTCGATTCGATTGATGCGCTCGAACTCGTTGTGAAGCTCGAGAAGGAATTTGGGATCAAGATCAGCAGCAGCGAGGAATCCCGCACGGCGCTTGCGAGCGTGGCGCATCTCGCTGATTTCATCCGCGCGCACGCTCCGCCCGGCCGGGTGCCGGCTTGACCCGTCGCTTCCTGTATACTTCGCAATGCCGCCGGCCGACGTAGCGCCCGTCCGCATCTTGGCTTGCGGTTGCCGCACCGCGCTCGGCGACGCGGCCGCCACGCAGGCGGGACTGCTCGAGGGTAAATCCGCCCTGCGTTTCTCGCCGGTGCTCGGCGACGAGGGTGGGGATGCCGTGCCGCTCGCGTTGCTACCCGAGCGCGGGCTCTCGGAAACGGCGCCGCCGAATTGGCTGCGGGCGATTGCGGCGTTGGGCGCGGACATTCCCGCGGGGGACTGGGGCGGGGAACGCTCGCCGGTGTTCGTCACGAGCAGCAATTTCGGCGTTGGCAGCCTATATAGTTTCTCGCGCACGCAGGAAAAGAAATTTCTCGCGGCGTGCACGCCGGGAGCGTCGGTCGACCAATTGCGCGCGACGCTTGGCTGGGGTGCGAATGTCTCGGTATTTTCGCATGCGTGCGTCTCGGCGCATCTCGGCTTGCTGGCGGCGACGCGCGTTCTGGAGGCCGGGCTCGCGGAGCGCGCGCTCGTTTTCACGTTCGATTTTCTGAGTCCGTTTGTGACGGGTGGATTTCACGCGCTAAAAATATTAAACGCCGGAATGCCGGCTCCCTATAGTGCGCGGGAAAGCGGATCGATCGGGTTGGGGGATGGCGCGGCCTTTGCGGTGCTCACGCGCGACCGCGGCGATTTTTCGATCGTCGCCCAGACACTATATAACGAGATGCAGCACTTCACGGCGAACCGTCCCGATGGGAGCGGCTTTGACGCGTGTCTCGCCCCGCAAGTAGAGGCCGCGCGCGGCCGCCGGCTCTGGGTGAAAGGGCACGGCACAGGCACCATCGAGGCGGGGCGGCTGGAGGCGGAAACTCTGGCGCGGCTTTTTCCGCAGGCTCCGCTCGTTTCGTGGAAGGGCAGCATCGGTCACACGCTCGGCAGCTGCGGGCTCGTGGAACTCGCGATTGCGATCGAGTCCATGCAACGAACGCGCGTGCCGGGCACCGTCGGAGGCAGTGCGCCGTTTTTCGCCGGGAACGTCGCGCCGGATCCGTTCTCCGCGTCGGAGTACGATGCCGTTCTCCTCACGAGCAATGCATTCGGCGGCGCGCACGCGGCGTGCCTCGTCACCCATGCTTGAACGCTATATACAGTCCGTGCGGATCGAGTCGCCCGGAGAGGAAACCCCCGCCGCGACACGCGAACGGTTGCGCGAGCTATATCCTCGCGGCGTGTCGCGCCGCATGACGCAACTCGGGCTGCTCCTTGGGAGCGTGCTGCGGGACACTGCCGTGGGCGTCGATGATACATTGGTATATGCATCGAAATATGGAGAGAGCCACGCGCTCGAGGAGTATCTGGCGAGTTTTCCGACGCCCAGTCCGACCCTTTTCCAGACGTCCATTCACCCCAGCGCGGTGCAGCAGGCGCTGATTGCACGGCCGCAGCCGGTCCGGGAATTCTGGCCGCATACCGGAGGTGTCCACCTCCCGGCGCAGGCGGTGCAGAGTGCGCTGCTGGCGCGGGCTCCCCGAGTTATATTATGTGGAGGCGAGGAGCGGGGGAGCTGGTTGCGCGAGCAACAGGTCGCGAGCGACACGACTTTCGCGTTCGCGATGCTGCTGACGACGTCCCAGGAAAACGCGCGCGGCGTGTTGCGGCTGGAGCAGGCTCCCGGGCAGACCGGCGAGCTTTCGCTGCAGGAATTTTTTTCGGCGCTCCAGGCTTCTCGCACGTTGCAGACCGTCGCCGCGCCGGGCATCCTGCTGAGTCTCGAATGCCGCTAAATTCCCAGCCTTCTCCAGCGGTGCCCCTGGCCCGTCGCAATGCGGGACCGCAGTGGGGCTTTGATTTTCTGTGTCGGGCGAATCGCTGGCTGCCGGGATTCGTCCTGCGACCGCTATTGCAGGCGGGGACGTGGTTCGCGGTCGCGACGATGCCCGAAGAGAGACGATATTCGCGCGAATATCTGGAAATCATATTGGACCGGGCGCCGACGTGGCGCGATATATACCGGCACTTCTTCGCGTTCACCGAAATGTTCATGCTGCGCCTCCGAGTGGCGGAGGGCGAACCGCACGGTTGCGTGCCTCAGCCGGGCTGCGAGGACTTCGAGGCGTTGATGGCCTCGGGCGAGCCGGCGCTTCTGGGAACATTTCATATCGGCAACTCTGACCTGCTCGGCTTCCAGCTCGGACACTATAAACGCCGGGTTCATATGATCCGGCTGCGCGTGGGCAACTCCGCGGACACCGCCCGCCTCGTCGAGCAATTCGGGGAGTGGGTTACGTATATATGGGTGAACGAGACGGAGAACCTGCTGTTCGCGCTGAAGAACGCCGCGCAGTCCGGCGGCACGATCGCGTTGAAATGCGATCGGCCGGATTATAGTGCGCGGCGCGAGGCCTTCGATTTTCTGGGGGAGCGGCGTTGGTTTCCCTTTACGATATATCATCTCGCGCTCGTCTTCCGGCTGCCGGTGGTGTTTTGCACCAGCACGCCCGGACCCGGCGGCTCCTCGCTGCTATATAGTTCTCCGATATATAGGGTCGATGGGGCCGACAAGGCAGAGAACCTCGCGCGCGCGCGCCGCCATTTTCAGGATTTCCTGGACGTCGTCGCCGGGCTGTTGCGGGAAAATCCGTGGATCTGGTTTAATTTCACCCCGATGAACCCGCGCGCCGTCGAGCCGGAGCCGGCGCTGCAGTCGGCCGACCGTTCCGTCGCCCAGTCATGCTAAGCCAAGGCATCCTGACCGCGGTATATGCTTTTTCCTGGCTGATCTTCGCGGTGTGCGCGATGGTCTTCAATGGCCTCTGCGCGGTGCTGCTCCTGCTGCCGAGATCACAGCGCGCGCCCTGCGGAATGTTTGCGCGAAGGACACTCCATTATTTTTTTCGCGCGTGGCTGACATGGACGCGCTGGTGCGGCATCGTGAAAGTACGGTGGCACGGCTTCGCGGGGATTCCGTTGCGCGAGCCAGCCGTGTGGGTCGCAAATCATCCGGGCCTGATCGACTCTACGTTTCTCATCGCCCTGCTACCGGACGCGTTTTGTATATTCAAACCGGCCGTCCTCGGAAATCCATTTTTCGCGCCTGCGGCGGTACTGGCCGAGTTTACACCGGGAGACCTGAGCCCCATGTTTGTGCGCGACGCCGTGCGAAAACTCACTCAGGGACGCGTGCTCATCGTATTCCCGGAGGGCACTCGAACGGATCCGACCCGCGATCTGAATCCGTTGAAACCCGGTTTCGCTCTCATTGCTGCGCACGCCGGCGTGCCCGTCCAGGTGGTCGTGATTCATGCCAATCGCGACCTGTTGCCGCGAGGACGTCCCTGGTGGCGTCCGCCACACTTCCCAGTGCTCATCAACGTCGAGGCCGACGTACGTATCCCGCCATTCGAATCTGACGGCGCACGTCAGGTGCTCGGCACTGTCCAAAGCCGTCTTGCCTCCGCGCTCAACCCCGTCCGTGCCTCTGTTTCCGCCTGAGATGATTCCTTCCCGTACGCACCTGCTGCTCATTCCTTCATATAACACTGGTCCCCGACTGGCCTCGACGGTAGCTGAGGCGCTCGCCCATTGGAGCCCGGTCTGGGTCGTGATCGATGGAAGCACGGACGGAAGCGCCGCGGCCGTCGAGGCGATGGCCGCGAATGATCCTCGGCTGCGCGTGATCCTCCGGGCGAACAACGGCGGCAAAGGAGCCGCGGTAGCAACCGGCGTGGAAGCCGCTCTGACAGCCGGTTTCACGCACGTCCTCACGATGGATGCTGACGGCCAGCACCCGGCGGGGCATGTGGCGGAATTCATGGCGGCGTCGCAGGCGCAGCCCGCCGCACTGGTGTTGGGGCGGCCGATATTCGGGCCGGAGGTTCCGATCGAGCGATTGCATGGGCGCAAGGTCAGCGTCGCGTTTGCGCGTTTTGAGATTCTCGGCGACGGCATTGACGATCCGCTTTTCGGATTTCGTGTATATCCAGCAGCGGCGTTGCGGGATGCGCTGGCGTCGACGCGCGCGGCCCGGGGTTTCGATTTCGATCCCGAGGTGGCGGTGCGGATGTTTTGGGCCGGCGTTCCGACGATCAATCTGCCCGCGCCGTGCCGCTATTTCTCGCGGGGCGAGGGTGGAGTTTCACATTACAAATATATAAGGGACAACGCGAAGATGGTCTGGCTGCACCTGCGGCTGCTCGCTCTGCTCGCGGCGGGGCGGTGGTCCCAGGTGCGCCGGCTGCGTCGCGCCGTGATCTCATGAAGCGGAGTATATTAGTCGCTCTGGTTTTCTGCGGGCTCGGGACGCTGGCGCGTCCGGCCGAGCTTCCGCGGATCACGAATGCCGAGCAGGACCCGGCGTGGAGCGCACTGTTTGCGGAACTCGGGCTTAATAAAGCGCGCGAGTCGCATTTCGAGGAGCGCCGGTATTTTCCATTTCGAAAACAGCCCATCGTGCTCACCGGCATCTCGCGCCTGCTGCCGGGACGGGGCCTGAGTCTGCAGTATATAACTCCCGATCCGCAGACGCTGATCTTTGACGGGAAAGGAATGTTGCTCCGCGACCGCGACGGACACGATCGCGCGCCGCCCGATGACCGTCGTGCCCGCGCTGCGACCGGTGCGCTGGTGGATGTCATGCGTTTCAACCTGCCGGAGCTCGAGAAAACGTTCGAACTCCACGGTGTCCGTCAGGGTGAGGCCTGGACCTTAGTGTTAAAACCACACGATGCCGCGGTTGCGCGGAGCGTGAGCGCGCTGGAAGTCCAGGGCACCGGATCTCATTTGCAGCGGATCGAGATCGATGCCGGTGGGCACGAACGGGTCGAGATTTTGATCAGCGCGACGCAGGAGGATGTCGTGTTTCCTGAAGAGGTCCTGCGTCGGTATTTCCGCTGATCGTGGAGGCGCGCCAGCTGAGAATCGCTGCTCGGGTGGGATTGGTGCTGTTCGCGATTGCCTGTATATATCAACTGGCGCGCATCGATTATCGGCAGCGCATCTCGACGGATGTACTCGACCTGATTCCGACCGCCGAGCAGTCGCCCGAGGCGGGTGTGTTGCGCAGCCTCGCGTCCGACACCGAGGCTCGGGTGATGCTATTCGCATTGAAAGATCGCACGAACCCGACCGAGGCGCCGAGCCGGGCGGCGGCGGAGTTTGCTGCGGCGCTGGTGCGCGAACCGACATTTGCCGAGGCGGTGGTTTCCGGTGACACCGCCGCGCAGGACGAACTCGGCAAGGCGATTTTCGACCAGCGATTTTCCCTGTTGCTGCCGACGTGGCTTGCTCAACAGGAGCGGGAGTTTGCGGCCACCGGGCTGAATCCCGCGGGCTTTTCGCCGTGGCTCGCGGATCGGGTGGCGGTGGCGCTGCAGGATTTTTTGGCGCAGCCGGAGGCGGTGGCACTGCAAGAGTTGGTGACGCACGATCCGTTGCTGCTCGTGCCGCGGCTGATCAAATCCGCGCAGGGGCTTGCGCCATCCACCTCGAGCAGCCCGGGCAGCGCGCTCGTCTGGGCGAGAATCAAGGATTCGCCTCTGTCCGAATCCGGCCAGGCCCCTGTGTTCGCCGCGATCGATCGGGCATTACAAAGTATACAAAAGGATTTTCCCGGCGTCGAACTTCGCTGGACAGGCGTGAACCGGTTTGCGGCCGAGAGCCGGCGCCGCATCGAACGAGAGTTCGGCGTGTTGAATATATTCTCGGTGCTCGCCGTGCTCGCCGTTGGCTGCCTGTTCGTCCGGAGGCTCTGGAAAATTGCGCATCTTGTCCCCGTGATCCTGCTCTCGCTGCTCGGCGCCTGGACGGTCGCGACGGCAGTGTTCCCACGCATCCACGTGCTCGTCTTTATCATTGGCTCGCTCCTCAGCGGCGTCGCGATCGATTACGGGTTTTATATATATCTGCAGCCGCGCCTCGCGCCCGATGAGCCCTATATACAAAAGCTCCGGCGGCTGCTGAAGCCGTTGCTCGCGAGTTGTCTCACGACGGTGATCGGCTTTTCGCTCCTGTTGTTTTCCGACCTGCCTTTGCTGCGGCAGGTCGGATTGTTCGTTGGGGCCGGCCTGCTCTGCGCGCTCGGCGCGGCGATGCTTTATTTCGCGCAGCTGAAAAATCCGCAGCTGGAAACGAGGGAATATGATTTGCTGCCGCGGCGGTCGCGCCGCGCCTCCTGGCGACCCGCCGTGCAAGCCCTCGCTGCCCTGGCGCTCGTGATCGCGCTGATCGCGCCGTGGCGGCTGCGCTGGCGCGACGACGTGCGTGAACTGGAAATTGCCTCACCCGAACTCACGCGGAACGATGCGGCTCTGCGGAAGCTGTTTGGCGATTCCGATGACCGGACGGCTTACTTGACCCACGGCCGCGATGTCGCGGAGGCGCGGGATCACCTGGATATATTTCTTCAGGCGCTCGCGCGGGACGCGAAGGGTGCGAACTTCGCCACTCTCGGCCTGGTGTTCCCGACGAAGGAGAATTGGGAAAAGCTGCCGGCGCGTCTGGCGCGTCTCCCAAATTTCTCGCGCGAGCTGCAGGCGGCCCTCGATCAACACGGCTTCGAGGCGGATGGTTTTGCGGATTTTTTCCGCGAGTGGGATGCAATGCGGACGGCGCCGCCGCGGGGCCAATATGAAGATCTATATAAGGCCATGGCCCCGCATCTCACCGGCCCACTTGGCATGCTTTATCGCGCGGAGGGCAATCTGTGTTGGTTTCTCACCATCGTCGATCAGCGCGAGGAGTGGGTGCCGCCGCCGGAGCTCGACACGATCGCACTCAATCAACTCGAGTCGTTGAATGGGCTTTTTACGCGCTACCGCTGGTCCGCCCTGCACCTGAGCCTTGCGGGACTCACGCTCGTTATAGCAAGCGTCTTCGCTATATATCGCGGCCGCGCGGCAGTGCGGATCGCGCTGATCCCCGCCGGCTCCTGCTTTTTCGTCCTCGGCGTGCTCGGCCTCTGCGGACAGACGCTCAATCTATTTCACCTGCTCGGCGCATTTCTCGGCGTCTGTCTCTCGCATAATTATGCAATCTTCTCGGGGCATGCCGCGGCCGGCGGCGCGCAGGTGCCGCCGACGTCCATTCGGCTATCCGCGCTCTGCACCGCGGCCTCGTTCGGCGTCCTCGCCTGCAGTCATATTCCCGTCATTCATGCTCTCGGCCTGACGGTCGCGCTGATCGTGCTGGTCGCGTTGACGGTCGTCGAACTGGAGCCGCTGGCTCGGAAGGGCGCTTCGTGAGCCTCTCGTTGCGGCATTGTTGGGAACGCACTGTCGTGCGTGCTCCATCCGCGATTGCTCTCGTCGACGCAGCTTCCGGCCGGCAATGGACGCGACAGGAGATCGATCAGCGAGCGTCCGGTTGGGTCGAGGCGCACCGGGCACAACTTGCGCAACCTCGCCGCACCGTTATATATTCGCTCTCCAATGGCATTGACTGGCTGACGCTCTTTCTCGGGATCCTGAAGTCGGACTACATAGCGGTCCCGCTCGACCCGGGCGAGCCGGTCGCCCACCGGGAGTATATAGCGCGGCGCCTCGGTGCGGCGTGGCTATGGGATGGTGCCGTGCTCACTGCGGTCGCGCACCGCGAGCCGGCGCGCCGCGATGGTCGTTGCCTGATCAAGCTGACATCGGGCTCGACGGGCGTGCCGCGGGCGCTCGCTTTTACGGACGCGCAGATGTTGGCCGATGGTCGGCAGGTGATGGCCGGGATGCGTCTGCGCGGGAAAGATATAAACTTTGGCCTCGTGCCGTTTGGCCATTCCTACGGTTTGGGAAATCTGGTCGTGCCGCTGCTCACGCACGGTATGGCGATCGTGTGCGGATCATCGCCGTGGCCGCACGTGGTCGCAGAGGAGATCGCGCGTTTCCGGCCCACCGTTTTCCCGGCGGTGCCGACCCTCCTGCGCGCTCTCGCCGAATCCGCGATACCGCCGGCGGCGTTGTCCAGCCTCCGCACGATCATCTCCGCGGGCGCGCCGCTGCCGGGGCAGCTCGCGGCAAACTTCGAAGCTAAGTTCGGGCGACGAATCCATAATTTCTATGGCTCGAGTGAGACCGGCGGCATCGCGTTCGATCGCAAGGGCGACGCTCGCGACAGCGTGGGCCGGCCGCTCCCGGGAGTTCATATAATCCCCGCTGCGGGCGGCCGGTTCTGCGTGGCGAGCGCGGCGGTATATACAATCGGAAACCGGCGACGGGAGGGAGCGCTCGGCGCGTTTCGCCCGGCGGATCGCGGTGCAATCGAGGGTGGGTGTTTGCGCCTCGAGGGACGGCTCGGCCGGACCGTGAAGCTGGCCGGGCGACGTCTCGAACTCGGCGAGGTTGAGCGGGCGTTGCGCAACGTTTCGGGCGTAACCGATGCGTGGGTGCAACCCGCACCCGACCGCGAGGGTGCTTTGCAGGCCGCGGTCGCCAGCCTCCGCCCCGCAGGAGACATTCGCCGCGAACTGCGCGAGATCTTGGCAGCCTGGAAAATACCGCGCAAAATCCTTACCCTTCCGCAGCTGCCGCAGACTTCCCGGGGCAAAACGGACGCCGTCCGCCTCGCCGCGCTCGTCGCGTTGTAGTTGAAGAATGGATACGCCCCTAGCCGCGGCCGCCGATAATCGTGGCCTCAATTTCGACGAGAAGCTCGCTGCGGCAGATATCCGAGTGGAGATATATGAAATGGTCACCGGCCCGCAGCAGCGTTTGCCCGAGCCGCGCGCGGGCCGCGGCGAGATCCCCGCGATGGCGCAGGTAGATCTTGAAATGTCTTTCGACCGCGGCACCTCCGGGCGGAGAAAAATTATCCCCGAGTCCGCTTGCCCGCGAAATCAGGCGCAGGTTGTCGAGCGTGCAATCCAGTTGGGCGCTGAGATCACCGGGCGCGACCGTTTCGTGCCCCTTGATCGCCGCCGTGCCAGATACAAAAACCAGCGGCCGCGCCGCGTCCGGGACCGCCATGGCCCTGGAGAAACTCGGGGAGCGCCGGCCGTGTTCCGGGGGATATAGATACGCGGGAATCTGCTCGACGTTTTCCAAACGCCGTCCGGGCAGGCGACCCGCCACGAAGATTGCGCAGAGCGAATCACCGGTGCAGCCCACCGCCGACGCGGCGGGGAGCATGGCGGAGAATGAGGGCCCGAAGGCGGATTCGAACGCTTGGGCGCGTCCGGCGCAAAACGCCCGATAGTTCTCCTCGCCCCCGACGTGGGCATTGATCGCGGGCACATAGTTCCAGATTCTATATAGCGAACGCCCCGAACTCGCGCGCAGCAGGCTGGTGTATATAGATTCCGTCGTTTCGGCAATCGGCCCGCGCACGGCCGCGGTGCGGCAGCCGACGAGGACGTCGTCGTTCTCCCAGAGTGACCAGCCCTCGCAGGTCGTGAGCGGCCGGACCGGACTGAATATATTTTCTGATATATCTCCGGAGAGCCGGGGCAGGGGCAGGGCGAGCGTCGTCCCGGCCGAGCTGGCCTGAAGCCCGGCCGCGGTGGCGCCGAAGGAAAATTCGAGGCGCTCGATGGTCGCTGGTGAAATCGTTTTGGTCGTTTCGATCAAGGCGGGGAGGCGAAAAAAAGCGCCGGCGTCCGGCTGGTTCAAGCAGTATTCCCGCGCCTCTCGCGCAGGCTCGCCGGTGACGGCAGCACGCAACGATAGCCGGCACCCGCGAGCTCCGCGAGGACCTGCTCGATCGCGGCGCCGCGAACATTTCTCGCCAGCCGTTCGCCTTCATGCAGTAGCAAAAGTGCGCCCGGCTGCACGCGAGTTCGGATGCGCGACGCCACCTCCGCGGGATCGCGGCTCACCGAATCGAAGCTGCGCAAGCTCCAACCGATGCACGTGAGGCCGCGGCGTTTCAAAGCTTCGGCGAGGAAAAAGTTCTTAATTCCGACCGGAGGCCGAAACCACCGGGGTGTCACCCCGACTGCGTGAAAGGCAGTGAGCGCGTGGTCGAGTTCGCGAGCGACGCGGGCGGCCCCAGCCAACCAAAACGTTCGCGTCGGATGACTATAAGTATGATGCCCGATCTCGTGGCCCGCCGCGACGATTTGCCGGGCGAGGTCCGGAAACATTTCGACCCGTTTTCCGATTAGAAAAAATGTGGCCTTCGCGCCGCGCTGTGAGAGCGCCGCGAGAATTCTCGGTGTATCAACCGGGTCCGGACCATCGTCGATCGTCAGCCACACCTCGCGCTCCACCGTCTGAAAATGCGTCACCACCGGGCAAAGCGATTGCGCCGAGGGCGCGAACATTTGATATAACAGGACGAAGTCCGGGATGAAGATTCCCGCGAGGCAGAGCCAGACCGGCGCTCCGCAAAGCCATCCGGCGACGGCGAGAATTTTTCCCCCAACCTCAAAAAGGAGCAGCCACCCGGACATTACGGTGAGCGCGGCAGCGACGCCAACAATCCCCGGACTTCGGCCGCCGGATCGTCATGCTTCTGGTCTACCGCGAGTTGCAACGCCTGCTCCAGAAAAGGCCGCGCGACGGAAAACTCTCCGTTCGAAAAATAATATTTTCCCAATGCTATATGAGGCAGCATCCAATCCGGGCGCCGGGCGATGCAAAATTTCCAATGCGGGACCGCCTCGTCAACGCGCCCGGCCGTCGCCAAGGCTTGCGCAAGGCTGAAATGAAAGAGCTCGTTCTGCGGCTCGCGAGCGACCGCTGCTTCGAACTGCACCACACGCGAACTCACGATTATACTTCGTCGATGTCGACGAGAACGCCTGTGGCGTTGTCCGGTCCGCCGCGTCGGATCGCCAGCGTTACGATCTCGCGTAGCGCCTCCTCCGGGCTCGAGTCCTGGCCGAGAATTTCCTGCAGCTCGCCGTCGCGCACCAAACGGGTAACGCCATCGCTGCAAAATAGATATCGATCGTGCGGAGAGAGTTTGTGCGTTATTATGTCAACGTCCGGCGGCGTCGGCTGCCCGATGCACCGCGTGAGCGCATTTCGATTAGCCTCGTGATAATATATCACTTCGCCGCGCGCCCGCCGCAGTCGCGCCTCATTCTCGACGGAATGATCTTCGGTGAGCCGCGTGAACGCATCGGCCTGCCAAAGGTAGGCCCGCGAATCGCCGACGTGCGCTATATGAATCGAGCCGTTCGCGATATATCCAAACGTCAGCGTCGTCCCAATTCCAATGCTCGGGCTGAGTTCGCGGCCCAACGTAAGTACGTGCTCATTCACGCGATGCACGATCGCGGTGAGGTCCGGCGTGGCGGTTCCCATTTCCCGAAAAGCGAGAGCCACCGCGTCGGCCGCGGCCTGCGCCGCCTCGGCGCCATGGGGCAGCCCGCCCACGCCATCCGCGACGCCAAACAAATTGTCGCCGAGACTCAGCAGATAACGGTCTTCGTTTTTTCGACGTACGCGACCGATGTCGGTCAGCGCCGCGGCGCGGAGCAAAGGCATAGAGATTGCAATAAAGCTATCAGTTGGCTGCGTCATGCGAAAGGACGAAATTCGGTTTCTCTCGTCCCGCGCGTCAGCCGCGTGAATTCGTGGTGGGGCAATGAAGATATGAATAGTCTTCCATAGCTTTTGGCGAGTGTCCTCGAATCCAAGATGACGACCGTGCCCCGGTCCGCGTGCGTCCGGATCAGACGGCCAACACCTTGGCGGAATTTTATCAGCGCATCCGGTAGCGTGAGTTCGTTGAACGGGCTGCCGCCATTCTCGCGTATATACTCGCAACGCGCCTCGGTGATCGGGTGCGTCGGCGGATCGAACGGCAGTCGTGTGATGATCACCTGCGCGAGCGCATCTCCGGGGACATCCACTCCCGTCCAAAAACTATCCGTGCCGAACAGCACCGCGTTCCCCAGCGCGCGCATTTCGTCCGCCAGTTCGGTGCGGGACATGTCGAGTCCCTGGATCAGGAAGGGCCGTCCGGCGGCGACGAACTTCGGCTCGAGCTCCGCGGCGACGGCCCGCATATCATTATAACTGGTGAAGAGGACGAGCGTGCCTCCGCGCACGCGTTCGACGCAGAACCCTATATAGTCGGCGAGCACCGCCAGCGAGAGCTTCGCCTCCTGTGGCGACGGGAGCGGGACGTCCGCCGCGATATATACTTTCATCACGCGCTCGAAATCGAACGGGGACTGCACGACGACCGCGCGCGCGTCGGTCGCGCCGATTTTCGCGGCGAATGGCAGGATGTCGCCGGCCTGCGCCAGCGTCGCGCTCGTGCAGACCACACTCGTGCCGCATCCGAAGAGGTGTCGTCGCAACTCGGGAGCGACGTCGATCGGCGCGCTGCGGAGCGTGACTATATTCTGCTTTTTTCCTGCGCGTTCCGCCCAATATACATGTCCCGGGTCACCCAGCGTCAGCCACTCGGTGAGGCTGCCCTGCAGGCCCTTGACCTTGAGTTTCTGCTCGAGCAATTCATCCCGCGCGCGACCCTCCGGCATTTTGTCGGCGAGACGGGATAGTGTTTGATATAGCGCCTCGAGCGGCGGATCGAGCACCGGCTCGGCAATATCCTTGTCGCGCACGCGCACGACGGGGCGATTCGCGAGGAGCGTCGACGCGAGAAAATCGAAAAACAGGCGCGACGCGTCCAGCGCATCTTCGACGAGCTGGAGTGCCTCGGAGCCACCGCCGAGTTTCTTCAGTGCTCCGCGTTGCGTGCGCGGGTTGTGCAGAAACTTCAACGCGCGGTCCACGCTATAGCTACTCAGCGAAAGGCCGAAGTTTTCGGTCGCGACCTCCGGCACCGTGTGCGCCTCGTCGAGCACCAGGAAGTCGTCTGGAAACAAGACACCGCGCGCGTCCGCTGCCCCGCCTTGCGCCTGCGCGCCGCCGGCGCTGATCAGGGCGAATAGCAACGCGTGATTTACGATGACGACATTCGCCGCGCGCATGCGGGCCCGGGCGCGTTGATAAAAACATTTTTTGCCGTCGCAATGTTTGCGCGAGCACGCGGCCGAGTCGGCGTTGACGGCGTCCCAAACCTCTGCTCGTGGCGGCGGCCGCAGCTCATGGCGCAGCCCGTTTTCCGAGGTGCGGGCCCAGTCGGCGATTCGCTTGAGCTCGTCGAAATCCGCGTCGGCAAAAAGCGACGCGCGATCGGCCATGGCGTTGCCCAAGCGCGTGGTACAAAGATAATTCGATTTTCCCACGAGGACGGCGGCCTTGAAATC
This sequence comes from uncultured Verrucomicrobiae bacterium, assembly GCA_963800005.1. GTDB lineage: Bacteria > Verrucomicrobiota > Verrucomicrobiia > Opitutales > Opitutaceae > CAWCZH01. The sequence continues at coordinate 705,105 of CAWCZH010000004.1, read as the reverse complement.
CGCGTAGCGCTCGAGCGGCTTCGATTCCCGAAAAAGGCGGCGGCACAGGGGCAGATCTTTTTTCTCGATCTGCTCCTGCAGCGAAATGGTATGCGTCGAGACGATCAGCTGCCGCGATTGGTCGACGGCGTGGATGATCCCGGGGACGAGGTATGCGAGTGATTTTCCGACGCCCGTGCCCGCCTCGAACAACAAGGACACATCGTCCTGCATCGCGGCCGCGACCGTGCGCGCCATCTGGTCCTGCTGCGGCCGATGCGCCAGATTTAGGGTCGCGGCCAGCAGGCCATCCGCGGCGAAGATTTTCGTCGCGAGTTCAACCGCGCGGCTCTCGGCTCGCGTGGGTGCTGACTCGGTGTCGTCGCGTAGCCCGATCATATTAGCAGGGAATCGGTCAAGCAACGCGCCCGTGCGCCCGTGCGCAAATGAATTTACGAGTCCGGATCGATTGCGCCGGGTACCGCGTGGAAGCCGTGACTCCGACGTGCAGCGTCGCCCGTCGGGCGTATCCAACGTTTGGATACAAACGGGACGCCCTAGTTTAATCGGCTATATACACCTGGTCGCCGGCGCGCACCTGCTCGAACAGCTCGATGATATCCAGGTTTCCCATCAGCACGCAGCCCGCGCTGGCGCGGCCACCGAGCTGGTCTTCGCGGTTGGTGCCGTGAATATATACATAGCGCTCGAAGGTATCGACGTCATCGCCGCGATTGACGCCTCGCTCCAATCCGCGGAGCCACAGGATCCGCGTGGTGATGAGGTTCGTCTCGTCGGCGTCGCCGTCCGGCAGTTCCCGAAAATGCCGGCCTGTGGGAATGCGGGAGCGGAAGACCATGCCGACGGGCTGGCCGGCGCCGATGCGCTCGGCGATTTCGTGCAGGCCCCGCGGCGTGCCGAGTGAGTGTTTCACATTGGATGGCGGCCGTTTCGAGGTAGCGATCACATAGCTTTTCACCAGGGTTTCGCCCCGATAATATTGCAGGGTCGACGCGCCGATGTGCACGAGCAGCAAGCGCGGTGTGGGCTTGATGCCGAGCCGTTCCCGCGTTTTATTAACGGGTTCAAACGGAGACCCTATGGATAATACGCCTTCCTTCACAGTCGCCATCGTCGGCGCGACCGGCGCGGTCGGTCAAGAGTTGCTCGGACTTTTGCTGCAGCGGAAATTCCCGCTGGGCTCGCTGCGGCTGTTCGCCTCGGCTCGCTCGGTCGGCAAAACGGTGACCGCGGGCGGCAACTCCTATATAGTCGAGGAAGCGCGGCCGGGGATTTTCACCGACGTCGACCTGGCGTTTTTCGCGACCGACGGAGCCATCACCCGCGAACTGGCGCCGGATGCCGTGCGCGCCGGATGCCTCGTGATAGACAAGAGCTCGGCGTTCCGGATGGATCCGACGGTTCCCCTCGTCATTCCGGAGATCAACCCCGATGAACTTCGTTCGCACCGCGGCATCATCGCGAATCCCAATTGCTCGACGGCCGTGGCGTTGATGGGGCTCTGGCCGCTGCACCAGCAATTCGGATTGAAGAAGTATATAGCGGCAACGTACCAGTCGGTCTCCGGCACAGGCACCGAGGCGGTGCAGGAGCTCGAGGCCCAGGTGCAGGCGCACGTGAAGGGTGGGGAGATGCCGCGGAAGATATATCCACAGCAGATCGCGTTCAACGTGCTGCCGCAGGTCGACAGCTTCGGGGCGGATTCATATACCGGCGAAGAGACGAAGATGCGCCAGGAGAGCCGGAAAATCATGGGGCTCGCTTCGCTGAAGGTTTCGGCAACGTGTGTGCGCGTCCCGGTCGTCCGCGCACACTCGATGGCAATTCACGCCGAGTTCGAGCGTCCGGTAAGCGTAGAGGCAGCGCGCGCGGCTGTGGCGGCATTCCCGGGAGCGCAGCTGGTGGATGACCCGGCGCACGGCCGGTATCCGACGCCCCTCGAATTTTCAAGCGTAGTAAAATGTGGCGTGGGCCGCATCCGCATCGATAGCGCGTTGGACAACGGCCTGGCGTTCTGGGTCACCGGCGACAACCTCTGGAAGGGCGCTGCACTGAACGCGCTGCAGAACGCGGAGTTGATGATCCGGGAGGGCTGGCTCAAGCCCAAGACTTTGCTTGCCCACCGCTGAGAGTACCCGGGGCGCCGGTTCAATGCATTGCCCGGAGTGGGCGGCGCTGTATTGGACCCACCCCTGAATAATTCTTGTCAGCAGCGCTCCCGAGGCGCTTTGATTCACCCTCGGCTTGGACGCCTAGCTCAGTTGGTTAGAGCATCTCGTTTACACCGAGAGGGTCAGGGGTTCGAGTCCCTTGGCGTCCACCATCTATATACACATGCGTCACACAATCTCGGTCCTCGTTGAGAACAAGTTCGGTGTCCTCGCGCGCGTCTCCGGGATGTTCTCGGGTCGCGGCTTCAACATCGACTCGCTCAATGTCGCTCCGACACACGACGCGTCGCTCTCCCGCATCACTGCGGTTTTGAAGGGCGACGACGCGTCGCTCGATCTCTGTATCAAGCAGCTGCGCAAGCTGGTGAACGTAGTCGAGGTGATCGATTTCAGCGATGGCCAGGCGGTCGCGCGCGAACTCATCCTCGTCAAGGTCCGAGCCGATTCGAAGACCCGCTCGGAACTGCTGCAGATCAATGATATATTTCGCGCGAAGATTATAAATCTCACCCACGAGTCGCTCATCATCGAATGCACCGGTGAGGACGATAAAGTGAACGCATTCCTCGGCCTGCTGGAACCGTTTGGTATTCTCGAACTCGCGCGTTCTGGTCGACTCGCTCTCAAGCGCTGAGCTGGCGCTTCGACGCGATCTGCGCATTTTTCCCTCTCATGCCCGCCAAAGTCTATACCGACAAAGATGCCGACCTTGGCGTCTTTCAAAATAAAACGCTCGCCGTCCTCGGCTACGGATCGCAAGGGCACGCCCACGCGCTCAACCTGAAGGAAAGCGGCTGCAAGGTCATCATCGGCCTCTATCCGGAATCCAAATCACGCGCCGTCGCGCAGGAGCACGGCTTCGAGGTCGTCGACACCGCCGAGGCGGTTCGCCGCGCCGATGTCATCATGGTCGGATTGCCCGACATGCGCCAGGCGGACGTATATCAAACGGATATCCTGCCGAATCTCAAGAAGGGCAAAACGCTCCTCTTTTCGCACGGACTCTCCGTTCATTTTGGCCTGATCAAACTGCACCCGGATATAGACGTCATCATGGTCGCGCCGAAAGGCCCGGGCCATATGGTCCGTCGGCTATATGTTGAGGGCAAGGGCATGCCGGCGCTGATTGCGGTGGCGCAGGACAAATCGAAGAAGGCGAAAAAAACCGCGCTGGCTTGGGCGAAGGGCATTGGCTCGACGCGTGCCGGCGTTCTCCAGACCAGCTTCAAGGAAGAAACCGAGACCGATCTTTTCGGCGAGCAGGCTGTGCTCTGCGGCGGCGCGAGCGCACTCGTTCAAGCCGGTTTCGAAACCCTGGTGGAAGCGGGATATCAGCCCGAGATGGCCTATTTCGAATGCTTGCACGAGCTTAAGCTCATCTGTGATCTGATGTATGAAAGTGGCATCGCCGGTATGCGTTTCTCCATATCGGAGACGGCGAAATATGGTGACATCACCCGCGGCCCGCGCGTCGTGAATTCCGCGACGAAGAAGGAGATGAAAAAAATCCTGAAGGAAATCCAAACGGGCGCGTTCACGAAGGAATGGGTCAAGGAGTATAAAGGCGGCCTGAAGAAATATAATGCCCTGCTGAAGGCGGGAGAGAAGCACCCGATCGAAAAGACCGGCGCGTATCTCCGCAGCATGATGCCTTGGATGACGAAAAAGAATATCAAGGGCGTACAAGCCTCGTACGCCTGATCCGCTCCTAATTACGCGGAACCGACGAGGCGCAGAGAAATTTCTCTGCGCCTTATTTCTGCCCCATGGCCAAAGTCGTTATAGCCACTCGCAAAAGCCCGCTCGCTCTCGTCCAGGCGCGCCTCGTGGCTGCGCACTTGCAGGCGGCCTTGGGTCTCGAACCGGAGCTGCTTCCGATCACGACGACGGGAGACCGGCAAACCGATTGGTCCCTCGAGGCCAAGGGTGGGAAGGGACTTTTCACGAGTGAGCTGGAGGCCGCCGTTTCACGAGGCACCGCCGATCTCGCGGTGCACAGCACGAAGGACTTGCCCGGCGATATGGCGGCCGATCTTGCCATTGCGGGATATCTCCCGCGGGCCGATCCGCGGGATGTGCTCGTGCTTCGCGTCGGCATCGAGGCGCCGCAAACGCTCGCGACGGGCAGCGCGCGGCGGCGTCTGCAGGCGGCCTATATATTTCCTGAAGTCGCGTTCACGGAGATTCGGGGGAATGTCGACACGCGCCTCCGGAAAATTGCGGAACAGCACGTCGCGGATGGCACGCTCCTCGCCGCCGCCGGGCTTCAGCGGCTCGGCATCGCCGGCTGGCCGGGCCTCGAGTTTCATCCATTGAGCGTCGACCAGATGGTGCCCGCGGTGGGCCAGGCCGCGATCGCGATTCAATGCCGCGCGGCGGACCTCGCGCTATATACTGGCGGCTTTGACGCCGCGACGGCGCGCTCCATGGCCTTGGAAAGGGCTCTGCAGGCAGCTTTGGGGGCGGGTTGCCACACGGCCTTTGCAGCGCATGCCGCGGGCGACACTTTATATTTCTTTCACGAGGCCTGCGGGCTGCGCACGTTCCCGCTCGACGCGGCTGATTACGCGTCGCCGGCGGCGACGTCGCGGCGCGTCCTCCGCAGCCTCAATCTCGGCGCTGTTGATTCTGTCCCATGAGTGCCACCCTTGAAAATTCCTCCTTGTCTGGCCGTCGCGTCGTGGTGACGCGGGCCCGCGAACAAGCGTCCGATCTCTCGGCCAAGGTGGCTGCACTCGGCGCCGAGGTCATCGAGCTGCCGCTGATCCGTGTCTCGAAGTACATAGAGAAAAGCACCCTGGCGGATGTGATGCTGGAGCTTGGTGGCTACGATTGGATTATATTCACGAGCGCGAACGGAGTTCGGTTTTTCTTCGAGGAGTTTTTTCGGCTCTTTGATGATATTCGCGCTCTAGGGCTCCTGCGATTTGCGTGTATCGGGGAAGCGACCGCAGCCGCCATCCGCGGTTTTCACCTGCGCGTGGAATGCCAGCCGCCGGAAGCGAGCGCCGAGGCGCTAGCTGACGCGCTGATCGAGACGGGCAGCCTGGATAGCGCGCGGCTGCTGGTGATCACGGGCAATCTGAATCGCGAGGTGTTGGTCACGAAGCTCGAGGCCGCTCGCGCGATCGTCGATCAACTGCAGGTGTACCGCACCGAGAAAACGGATTTGAGCAAGGATGCGGCCGCGGCGGATTTCCGGAGTCGCGGAGCCGATGCCATTCTGTTTGCGAGTTCCTCGGCCGCGCAGTCATTCGTCGACCAGGCGGCGTCGCTCCAGCTGGAGCACGGCGCCAAGCGGCCGCTGGCGGGCAGCATCGGTATCCAAACTTCGGATACGATGAAAAAGGCCGGCATCCCGGTCGACTTCGAGGCGAAGACGCCCACGCTCGACGCGCTCGTCGCTGCGCTGGTGAAACGCCTGCCGCCCGCGTGAGTCGGCCCGCGGGCTTCGGCCGTCCGGCTGGAGGCAGAGGTACTATATACACATATATATAATTTTCCATGAAAGTTCCCTTCCTTGACTTGAGCCTGCAGCATCAGGCTTTGCGCGCGCCGGCCCTCGCGGCCCTCGCGGCGACGTATGATGCCACGCGCTTTTGCCTGGGACGGGACGTCGAGGATTTTGAAAAGGCGTTTGCTGCGACGCTGCATTACCCACGGGCGCTGGGGATGAATAGCGGCACGGCGCCGCTGCACGTCGCCTGTATGATCGCGGGTTTTGGTCCCGGGGATGAAGTGATCACTCCGCCGTTCACGTTCATCTCATCGGCCTGGGGTATAAACTACGTCGGAGCGACGCCGGTATTCGCCGATATCGAAGCGGGGACATTTAACCTGGATCCCGCGAAACTGGAGGCGGCGGTGACCCCGCGGACCAAGGGCATCATTGTCGTTCACCTCTTCGGGCAACCGGCGCGCATGGACGAGATCATGGCGGTGGCGAAGAAATATAATCTCTTCGTCATCGAGGATTGTGCGCAGGCGGTCGGCGCCGAGTACCGCGACCAGCCGGTGGGAACCATCGGCGACGTCGGCACGTTCAGCTTTTATCCGACGAAGAATCTCGGCGGCTGCGGCGAGGGCGGTGCGTTCGTGGCGCGCGACGAGGCGATATATACCCGAGCGCGGCACATCCGCGTGCACGGCTCCGATCGGCGGTATTATCACGATATCATCGGCGGGAATTTCCGCATGGATGGTTTCCAGGGCGCCCTGCTTAATATAAAGCTCCCGCACCTCGCGGCCTGGACGGCGCGACGCCGCGCGATCGCGCAACGCTATATAGACCAGATCAGGCTGGAGGATCTCGTGCTGCCGGAGCAGCCAGCCTACGGACGCTCGGTCTTCCATCAATTCACGGTGCGGCATCCCCGGCGCGATGCACTCCGCGCGCATCTGGCGGCTTGCGACGTGGGGACCGATTTAATATATCCCGTCCCGCTGCACCTTCAGCGTTGTTATGCGTATCTCGGGCACGGCAACGGATCGTTCCCCGTCGCGGAGCAGGTGGCGACGACTTGTGTGAGCCTCCCGATTTTCCCGGAACTGACCGATGGCCAGGTCGATCACGTCATCGCCAGCGTGAACGCGTTTGTGCCGCGCTCATGATCGACGGCGTTCGCTTCAAGGTGTGTGGGCTGACCTCGCTGGTGGACGCGGAATTCGCGGACCGGTGCGGGGCGGATTATCTCGGTTTTATATTCGCGCCGCAGTCGCCGCGCGCGCTGCTGCTCGCGCAATATACAGCGATGGAATCACGGCTGCCGGCGCGCCGGCGGGTGGCGGTGGTGGTCGAGCCGAGTGCCGCGGAGTTGCGGGCTTTGACGGCGGCGGATTTTGATTTTTTCCAGGTTCATTTCCGAACGGAGACAGATCCTGGTCGCATCCGCGAGTGGAGCGAAATCGCCGGGCCGGATCGCCTCTGGCTCGCCCCGAAATTGCCGAATAATATAAATGTGGAACCCGAGTGGGTGCCGTTGGCGCAGTATTTTCTTCTCGACACATTTCACGCGGAGAAATTTGGCGGGACAGGTGTGACGGGAGACTGGCCGAAGTTCGAACGGCACCGGCTGGCTCATCCCCAGGCGCACTGGATTCTCTCTGGCGGGCTCAATGCGGGGAACGTCGGCGAGGCAGTCGCGCGCACCGGGGCGAAGTTCGTGGACGTCAACAGCGGGGTGGAGTCGGCACCCGGCGTGAAGGACCAGGAGAAGCTCAAGGCGTTCGTGGTTGCGCTGCATCGTGCCCAAACGGAAAAGCGCCGTTGAGTTGCGGAGCGTTGACTTACCGTAACTTCCGCAGCGCCGCGGCGAGGAAGTGAGTTGATTCCATGGCGCTTTATACTTTGCTCGACGTTCACGCTCCATTTCTGAATCGGCGGTGGCGCGCTCTCCGAACCCCGAATGATTTTTACGACCCATTGGTTCCTGTTTTTCGCCTTCCTGGCGATCGGGGGCTTTTGGCTGCTGCGGCCTCCGGTCTGGCGGTTGCGGTGGCTGGTCGTCGCGTGCGTTATTTTTCACGCCTACTTCGCTGGTCCGGCCGGCGTGCTCCCGATTGTTGTGCTGATGCTGCTCACGTTTTTCGCGGGGCGTTCGCGGAAGCGCTGGGCGTGCACGGCGGGCATGGTGGTATGTGTCGCGGCACTGTGCTTTTATAAATACGCCCTGTTCCTGATCGGCACTTTGATCGGGCCGTGGCACGCCGGGTTCGCCGCGCTGCTCAGCCACGACACGCGGGCGCTCATGCCCGGCGCGCCGCCGCTCGCGGTGAGTTTTTTCGTCTTCGAATTTGTACACTATTTATATGAAGTCAGGCGGGGAGGTGAACCGATCGACCGGCCGCTGCGGTTTACCGTTTTCGCTATATTCTTTCCCTCGCTGGTCGCGGGCCCGATCAAGCGGTATACACAGTTTCTCCCGGCGCTCGACGAGGCGTTGCAGGAGCGTGCGCCGGCGCTGCTGCTCGCCGAGGGTGCGCGTCGCATGGCGCTCGGCTTCTTTAAAAAAGTGATCGTGGCGGACAACCTGACGCTCTATATTGATGCGACGCAGCCGCATTTCCTGCAGAATGGGCTCGTGGAGCGGTGGCTCCTGCTCGCCGCGATCGCCGCACGAATTCTCTTCGATTTCTCGGGCTATAGTGACATCGCGATCGGCTGCGCCGAAATGCTCGGCATTCGCCTGCCAGAGAATTTTAACTGGCCGTATATAGCGCGGAACCTGCAGGACTTCTGGCAACGCTGGCATATCTCCCTTAGCTCCTGGATCCGCGACTATATATATATCCCGCTCGGCGGCAGCCGTCGTGGTCCCCTCCGCCGGGCCGGCAACGCGCTCGTGGCCTTCGCGCTCTGCGGGCTGTGGCACGGAGCGGCGTGGCACTTCGTCGTGTGGGGCATTTTCCACGGAGTCGGCTTGGGAATCTGTGCGACGTACCGCAAAGTTCCGGGCATGGGCCGGGCAATGGGGCGACTGTTTGAAAAGGAACCGTTCGTGGCGTGGGCGGTGACCCAGCTCTATGTATGGATTGGCTGGCTGATATTCTTTTATCCACTACCGGAAGCCGTGCGCATGGGCCGCGCCTTGTTTATATCATGAGCGCACCGACGACGCCGCTGGCCCGCCCGCCGCCCTGGTTCCTGCGGCCCAGCTGGTTTCTTGTGGGATTCGTCCTGGGGCTGATCGTGATGTCCGTGCTTGGACGTCGCGCAGGGCAGACGGACTTCCACCCCGAGTTCACGCGTTTCTTTCCGCCGATCTCACCCGAGGGAAATTATTTTCCGACCGTTGATGAGATGAGCGCCATCGTGCGCGCACGCTGTCGGCCCGACCAAGTACTGGTGCTCGTGGGCGGCAATTCGGTACTACAGGGCGTCTGGCAGCCGGCGGACAAAATGTGGACGCGACACCTGCAGGCGGACCTCGGCGATAAGTACTGCGTCATCAATCTCGCCCTGCGCGGCGCGATGCCCACGGACGGCGGGGCGGTCGTGGCGGAGGCGTTGCGCCGGGAATTTCCGCACCTGATCTATATAGCGAATGAGCGGGCGATGAACGGGCTATATCCTTTGGGTAACGAAGTATATAGGCCGATTTTCTGGCAGGCCTATTTCGGCGGGTACCTCCTGTCGTACGGGCCCCGTGACGCGGCAGTCCGGAAATATTTCCTAACCTGGGGCAATCGGTGGTCAACGCTGGGCGTCGTCGGCGCGGCGTGGCTGGATCGGTGGCTGCATTTCAATAATTTTTGGACGCGGACGGCGTTCGTATCCATTAACACGATACCGTCGCTCTATACACCAGCGCCTCCCGGGATGTTTAGTCCGCGGTCGATGTTTCAGGATTCGGAGCCGGACGGATCGGACACGACGCTCGAGCAGCGGTATCCGGAGGCGGGCCGTGCGACGGAGATGAAAATCATCCGCGCCGCGAGCGAGTCGTTTTATGAGCTCCGGCCGGACGGCACCTGGCGCCTGCTGCCGAAAGTCGAATCCGTTCTCGACCAGCGATTCAACAGCGCGATGCCGCCGTCGCTGCGGTCGCGAACGCTAATTCTCGTGGGCCGCGATGCCAGTTTTTTCCGAAGCCAGTTTTCGCCGGCGGAACTGGCGCGCGATGAACAGTCAATCGCGGATGGCGTTCGATTGCTCCGCGCGAACGGTTACGCTGCGATGGATTACGGCCGCGGTTTTGGTGAGCGTGATTACGGAGACCGCAGCCACCTGTCGCCCAGCGGCGGGGAAAAGCTCGCCGCGGCGGTGGCACCGGAAGTGGTCCAGCTTTCGCAAAAACTAGGTTACCTGAAATGATCTCTCCCCAGAAGCCCCCGAAGTGGATTGAGCGCTGGCCGGCGGCGGCCCAGAGGCTGGCGGCTGCGACGCTCTCGGTGGTGATCGGGATGGCGGCGGCGGTGTTGCTGCATTATTTACTGTATCGAATGGGATTGCCCAGCCGGCCGTTCATTTACGTCGCGTTTTAGCAGAAAGGCCGCCCGGAGCTTTTTTGAACAAGGCGGCCAAATGTGAGTCGCAGGAGACCGGGGGTTTTCTGGGTTGCAATCCACGCTGGATTGCCCCGCGGTCATTCTCCCTCTTTCAACTGATCATGCTGAACCTTTCTCGTTCGTCCCCATGGCGTGCCCGCTGGGGTCTCGTTCTTCTGGGGATCGCGGGGGCTTTGTCCGCCTCGGCTCAGGAGGCGCAGGCTCCGATCGGGATGCCGGAGGAGCTGCTGCCCGCGTTGCGCGATATATTGCGGACTGCGCTGGCGCATTCGCCGAAAATGATCGACCAGCAGCTGACGCTGGTCTCGGCGGAGGCCACGCGCTATATAGACAACTCGGGCCTGTATCCTGGGCTGAACGCGAACGGCAATTACGGCGAGAACTTCGCGACTTCCGGCACGAATGCGCCGACGTCAAGCAACCGCGGTTTCTCCTATGGTGTTTCGCTCAACCAGCCGATTTTCCAGTGGGGAGCCCTGAAGAATCGGTCCACGATCGGGAAGATCGGGATCAAGGTGGCCGAGCGGCAATATACAGACGCCTATCGGATGCTGGCGAACAACCTCCGCGAGCAATATCTCGCTCTGATCCAGAAAAAAATCGGAATTCGCAATATAGTGAACCAGCAGCGCATTGCGGAGCGGGTCCTTGCGAATTATCAAGCCGCGCTGAAAGACGGGACGGTGGCGCCGTCCGAGCTCGTGCTGCCCCAGATGAGCGTGAATACCTCGCAGCTGGCGCTCGACCGGGTGAACGCGGATTACGCGTTCAGCCGGAAGCAACTCGCGCGCACGATCGGGATCGACGAGGTGCCCGACGCCGACGTCCCGATTGATATACCGCTCCCGAAATATTCGCCGGCGGTGGCCGCCGACCTCCTGAGGAATTTCATGCGCGCCGGTCCTGGCGTCACCAACCAAGGGATGATATATCTCATGGCCGTCCAGTCGGCCGATTTGAATTATAAGATCGTTCGCACTAATCTCCTGCCCAAATTTTCCCTCTCGGGCAATTATTCGCTCAACAACAACAACTCAGTGGTCGGCGGCGACGTGACCCAAAGCTTCGTCACTTCATATAACTTCGGCCTCGCGGCGAACTGGCCCATCTTCGACGGCTTTGCGACGAAGGGTGCGAAGATCGCCGCCCTGGCCGCGAAGCGCGCCAGTGAGCGGCAGGTGAAATATTACGCCGACACGACGATCGACCAGGTGCAAAGCATGTATCAACAGCTCGACTTCGCCGCCCGCGCTTTGGCGCTGGCGGAGCAGCGGCTCGGCATGGCCCAGGGTGCGGTCGCCGGTGCGAACGAGAATCTGAAACTGGGCCAGAGCACGAAGGCAGACGTCGAGAGCGCGACTGCGACGCTCTATGTCGAGCAGGCGAACTCGCTCGGCGCGCGCGCTGATTTCCTGCAGCACTGGACTGAGTTTGTTTCCCTCGTGGGCACGGATCCCGCGCTTCAATTTCTACCCGCTCACTATGGCCGCACGCTCCCGAAAGAAAAATAACTTTGGCCTGAAACTGCTGCTGACCGCGATCGTACTCGCGGTCGTGGCGTTTTTCGTCGCCAGCAGCCTTCGCCCCGTCGCGCACGTCGTCGTCGTGGGCCACGGCAAGGCGGTCAACTCGGTTCCGGGCAGCGTCGTCGTCGCCGCCACGCGCATCGCGCAACTCACGAGCGAAATCGGCGGGCGGATCATCAAGAACGACCTGGATCCCGGCAAGATCGTGCACGAGGGGGACGTGCTCGTAGTGATTGATCCGGGCGACATCGACCTTGATATAGAGAAAATCCAGAACGATATCACCGCGGGCGAAAAGAAGGTGAAGACGGGATCCGCGGGCCAGTTCGAATATGAAACTGCGAAGGAAAACCTGGTGACTGCACAGCGCCAGCACGACCGGGGCGCGATTTCCGATCTCGATTTCAAGCTCAAGGAACGAGCGGTGGCGGCTTCGAAACAAAAGCTCGAACTCGAGGACGTTACCAATGAGCAGACGAACGCGACGCTCAAAAATCTGTTGAAAGTGAAACAGCGTCAGCGTGAGAAGATGACGATCACTGCGCCGTTCGATGGCGTCGTTGCCGCGGTCTTTGCGCACAAGGATGATTTTCTGGGGCCGAACGCCACAATCGCGACGCTGATCACGACAACCCGCAATGTAGAGGCGAAGATCAGCGAGGAGAATTTTGCGCTCGTCCAAATCGGGCAGCGCGCCGTCGTGCGTTTTCTCACGTATGGTGACGATCGCTACGACGCCACCGTGATCAAAAAGCTGCCGACCGCAGAGGTCGGGACCCAGCGCTATGTCGCTTACCTCGACGTGAAAATTCCGCCGGAAAAATTACTGCCCGATCTCACGGGCGAAGTTCAGATCATCGTCGCGGAGCGCGAGACGCAGACGCAAATCCCGCGCCGCGCCTTTGCCGATGGCTATGTGCTCGTGGTCGAGAACGGCCGCGTGCAACGCCGAAAGGTGACGCTCGGATATACGAGCATGAACCTCGCGGAAGTGGCGACCGGGCTGAAGGGTGGGGACCAGGTGATTGTCGATGAACTCGACCAATTTCACGACGGCGACCGTGTCAAAACGGAACTCGTGAAATAATATACCCGGCCTTATATACAGACAATATAGCTGGCGATGTCTCCCAATCTGCTGATCGCGTTTCGCTTTCTCACGGCGAAAAAGCGTGCCATGCTCATGAGCCTGTCGTGCACGATTCTGGGGGTGGGCCTCTTCGTGGTGACGCAGGCGACCACGAGCGGCTTCGAAAAATTCTTCATCAAAACGATCATCGGAACCGACGGTGCCATGCGCATCGAGGATCGGATCCAGAATACATTGGGATTTTTGGACGCGGGGGGTGGCTCCGATTTTCAGATGCGCTCCAGGGAGGGCCGGAAGTATATAGAAGGAATTGAGGAGCCGAAGCTTTTGGTTGAGGCGCTGCAGGCATTTCCGAACGTGTCGGGCATCTCGGCCGTGCTCCGCGGCAGCGTGATTGTCCGGAGTTCATTCAAGGACGACACCGCCCAGGTTTTTGGAATTATACTCGACGATCACCTTCGTGTTTCGGAGCTGGCCAGCCAGATCACGGCGGGGTCGTTGGAGGCCTTTCGTGATAAGCCGCAGTCAGGTGCCGTGATCGGGCGGGAGCTGGCGGACCGGCTGCAGTTATCGCTGGGAGATTCTTTCCTGATCGAGGCGCATAACGCGGAGAAAACCCAGGTGCACCGCTATTATGTATCCGCGATATATCAAACAGGCGTGAGCGCGGTCGACAAGGTGAGGATATATCTCAACCTCAGCGAGGCGCGTTCGTTGCTGCAGAAACCGACAGGTGTGTCTTTCATCCAGCTGAATCTCACGGATCGCGATCGGGCTCCGGCGGATGCTCGGCAGATTGAGAATGTGCTGAGTCACAGTGCGAACCCGTGGCAGATCCGCGAAAAATCGTGGCTGTCGGCCTTCAGCGCTCTGCGGATATCATCGGCTATCACCGTCTCGGTTTTCACGCTGATCGCCGGGCTGGCCATGTTTAATACACTTTCGCTCATCGTCCTCGAGAAGACCAAGGACATTGCTATATTGCGCTCGATGGGATATGAACGCGCGGACGTGACACAGATTTTTCTGTGGCAGGCGGGCATTGTATTATTAATCGGCACGATCCTCGGTTCCGCGTTCGGATTTGGCGCGACGGTTGCCGTTTCCAAGATGCCGCTCGAGCTGACCGGTATATTCGCGACGAAACATTATTTGGTGGAAATATCCCCGTGGCATTACCTCGAGGCGGTGATCACGGCTGTGATCACGGTGATGATCGCTAGTCTCATTCCGGCGCGGCGCGCGGCGCGTCTGGAGCCGGGCGATATCGTCCGCGGCACAGCTCAATAGCATGAGTGCCAATAGCAAAGCCATCGCGTTGGAATGTTCTGGGCTCCACCGTTATCTCGGGGTGGGTGAAGGCCGCGTGCATGTATTAAAAGGTGTTTCTTTCGAAGCCAGGCGCGGCGACGTTTACGCGATCGTCGGACCGTCCGGCTGCGGCAAGTCCACGCTGCTATATTTACTGGGGCTGCTCGATATCCCGGACGCCGGCGAGATTTCGATCGACGGTGAAATCATGTCGAATACGGACGACGCTGTCCGGACGGCGGCGCGCGGCACGCATATCGGCTTCGTGTTTCAGTTTCACTTTTTGATGCTTGAGTTCACCGCACTCGATAACGTGATGATGCCGATGCGGAAGCTGGGGAATTTGAGTGCTGAAGCGATGGCTGATCGCGCGCATAGCCTGCTGTCCTCGGTGGGCTTGGGAGAAAAAACCCATCGCCTCGGCACGCAGCTGTCGGGTGGGGAACAGCAGCGCGTGGCGATTGCGCGCGCCCTCGCGAACCAGCCCTCGATTATATTGGCCGATGAGCCAACGGGAAACCTCGACGTGAAGAACTCCGCGATGGTCTTCGATTTACTAACGCGACTGGCGAAGGAAAATGGCCAGGCTGTCGTGCTCGTGACGCATAACCCGGAGATCGCCTCGCGTTGCGATTTCACGCGGCCGATGCGCGACGGTTTGTTCGTCTAGGTCGCAAGTCCGCTGTAAAAAGCCGCCGCAATTCCGCGTTGGGCTGGCTGTTTCCCGAGTGGCTGACGGTTTTTTGAGAAATATAGCGTCGTGCGCCGAACCCATTCGTGTCATGCGCAACAATTAGGCCGGCCATTTTGCCGAGCCGTGCCTGCTTATTGGTTCAGAGAAAAAAAAGCGCCCGGGAATTTTTAGTTTACATCCGAAAGGGCGCACCCTTCTTTCGGCAGCGATTCCAAGCATCGCCCAACACCTCGTGATCCACGAACCCACGCGAAAAAAATTCCTCGGCCAACTCGCCGGCCTCCTGGCCTTGGTCGGTTTGGCGTGGCGCGGTCGCTCAGCGACGCCCGGCGCTGGGGCGGCGCGGACGGTAGTCCCGGATTCGAAGCCTTGGAAAATTGTGGCTGACCAACGCGCCGTGGCCCGCCGGGTCGACTCGATTTAAGCGCGAACGGAACTTTCCCGACCCATGTCGAATATTTTCCCGAAGTCGGCCAACAAGCTTCCGCTCCAGATTATTATATATTTGTGCGTGCTCGCTGGGATCGCCACGGCGGGCGTGACGTACTATATGACGCCGAAATATACGCGCGTCGGATATACACCGGTCCAGCCCGTGCCGTTCAGCCATGCACTGCATGCGGACCAGCTCGGGCTTGATTGCCGCTACTGTCACTCGAACGTGGACAAGTCGGCGCATTCAAACGTCCCGACCTCGCAGACGTGTATGAACTGTCACAACCAGGTGAAGAAGGACAGTCCGCTCCTGGCGCCGATTCGTGAGAGCTATGAAACGGGCAATCCGGTGCCATGGGTGTGGATTCACCAGACGCCAGACTACGTGTATTTCAATCACTCTGCCCACGTGAACCGCGGTGTGAGCTGCGTGGAGTGTCACGGGAAGATCAATGAGATGGACGCCGTCACGCATATGAAGCCGCTGAGCATGGGCTTCTGTCTCGATTGCCACCGCGATCCTGCGCGCCACGTGCGTGAGCCGGGTGATGTATTCAATTTGGACTCGAAGACCATTGCGGAAAAATCGGGCGTGGAGGCCGGCGCGAAGTTCGTGCATGACTGGGATATCCGGCCCCCGCAGAGCTGCTCTGGTTGCCACCGATGAAACGCAAAATCGATCATCCCGCGCCCTCTGAGCGCGCGCTCAACGGTCCCCGCTACTGGCGCAGCCTCGATGAGCTGGCCGAGTCTCCGGGGTTTATCGAGCAACTGCGCCGGGAATTCCCGCAGGGTGCTGCTGAGCTGGACGGAACGGATCGCCGCCATTTCCTCAAGATCATGGCCGCGTCGTTTGCCCTCGGTGGCATCGGCCTGGCTGGCTGCCGCCGCCCGGAGCAGAATATACTTCCGTTCGGAAAGTCCGTTGAAGGAATTATTCCGGGGCTGCCGCAATATTATGCGACGTCCATGCCGGTGCGGCGCACGGCCATTCCGCTGATTGCCGAGACGCATCAGGGACGGCCGACGAAGCTCGAGGGCAATCCGAGCTACGCGCTCCACGGTGGTTCGAACTCGCTCACGGGCCAGGCTTCGATCCTGGACTTATATGATCCGGATCGCGCGACCGCGCATATGCGCGCGGGCACCGTGCTTTCTGCGGCCGAGGTCAACGACCTTCTCGCGTCCTTGGGTACCGCCAATGCGGCGAACGGTGGCGCTGGGCTCGCGTTTCTCGCCGAGGAATCCGCGTCGCCAACCCGCGCCCGCCTCGTAACGGCGCTGCGCGCGAAATTTCCGGCTGCAGTTTGGGCGGAATATGAACCCGTGGTCGATGAGGCGCCGGCGCAAGTTGCTCGCGCGGTCTTCGGTGCGGACGTGAAGCCGCTATATCGTTTTGCGAAGGCGAAGCGCATTGTCTCGATCGACGCGGATTTTCTGCACGTCGAGTCCGGTAGTCTCTATTATGCTCGGAGTTTCTCGAACGGCCGTCGCGTGACGAAGCCGGAGGATCCGATGAATCGCCTCTATGTAGCGGAGAGTGCGTTCACGCTCACCGGCAGCATGGCGGACCACCGGCAACGGTTGGAGACGAGTAATATGCTCGCACTCATCGCAGCTCTCGGTGCCCGGATCACGGGTGCGACGGAATTGCAGCCGCTCGCTGAAGGCCTGACGGTTTCCCCGAAGTGGGTTGACGAAGTCGCGGCGGATCTGCTCGACCATCGAGGTGAGTCGCTCGTGATCGTCGGCGCACATCTTCCCCCGCAGGCGCATGCGATCGGCTACGCGATTAACGCGTTTCTCGGTAATCTCGGCCAGACTATAGATTTCGTGACCCTTCCCGCACGGGCGGCCGCGTCGATTTCGGATCTGGTCACCGCGGTCCGCGGAGGCGCCGTGCGCGCGCTGGTAATTCTCGGTGGCAATCCTGTATATAACGCGCCAGCTGATCTCGAATGGGCCGCCGTTCAGAAGATGGTGCCGCAGGTGATCCGGTTCAGCTATTTTGCCGACGAGACCGCTATATTAAATCCGGCCGCCACGACTCACCTGGCTGCCGCGCATTATCTGGAGTCGTGGGGCGATGCCCGCGCGATCGACGGGACGATTGTTCCGATCCAGCCGATGATTCTTCCGCTCTTCGGCGGGCTCACGGATATAGAGGTCCTGGCGCGAATCGCCGGCCTGCCGAATCCGGATCCTTATACACTCGTCCACGACACGATCATCGCGCTCGCGGGTGGGAACGGGGAGCAGACCCTTCGGAAATTTCTGCACGATGGCGTGCTGGAGGGCTCCGCTTATCCGGTCATCAAGCCCAACTTTAATGCGGCTGCGATGCGGACGCTGGTCGCTGGTGACGCGCCGAAGACGCAGACATTCTCGCGGGGGAATCTCGAAGTCCGTTTTCTTAATGATTATAAAATGGACGACGGCCGATTCGCCAACAATGGCTGGCTGCAGGAGTGCCCCGATCCGATCACGAAGATTTCCTGGGACAACGCGATCCAGGTCAGCCCGCGTCTGGCCAAGGAACTAAAAATCGATCCCGCCGGCGCGAAGCTGCAGGTCGCGCGCAAAGAGGAGAATTCGTTTACCATCGGCAAGGAGAACGCGTTCGTCGGCATCGTTACAGTCGGTGGCCGCTCCATTCGCGGGCCCATTCATATACAGCCCGGCCTCGCGAATTATACTATAGTATTGCCGCTGGGCTATGGACGGACGGCGACCGGGCATGTCGGCCGTGGTGCAGGTTACGACGCATATCCGTTACGGACGGTTGCGACGATGCACGTTGCGACGGGCGCGACGCTCACCGTGACCAAGGATCGCGCGCTGCTCGCGAATACACAGGAGCACTGGTCGATGGAAGGCCGCGACCTCGTCCGCGAAGCGAATCTCGAGGAATATAATGAGAACCCGACGTACGTGCGGGAGATCGGTCTTGAGGCGCATAGCCCCTCCATTCTCGGTGAGACTGGGGAAAAGGAATCCCTGGCACAGCGCTCGACGGAAATCCCACGCGGTGGTTCGCTATATAAAACGCCGGATTTTGATTACAAGCCGCTCCACCAGTGGGGCATGTCGATCGACCTTAATACTTGTATCGGCTGCAACTCGTGCGTCGTCGCGTGCCAGGCTGAGAACAACGTGCCGATCGTCGGTAAGGACCAGGTGTTGCGCGGCCGCGAAATGCACTGGCTGCGGCTGGACCGTTATTATTCCGACGGACAGGCCGATGCGGGCGCGTTTGGCGGCGAGGGCAATCGCGAAATTCCGGAGGATCCGCAGGTTTCCCTGCAGCCGATGGCATGTGTCCATTGCGAGCTCGCACCATGTGAGACGGTCTGCCCGGTGAATGCCACCGTGCACGACAACGAAGGTCTCAACGTGATGGCGTATAATCGCTGTATCGGTACGCGCTATTGCGCAAACAATTGCCCGTATAAAGTTCGCCGGTTCAATTTCTTCGATTTCAACCTGCGCCATCTTGACAGTCTATATCTCAGTCAGCTGGGACCAAAGGGGATGCCGGAGTTGGTGAAGATGGTGAAGAACCCCGAGGTGACGGTCCGCATGCGTGGCGTCATGGAGAAGTGCACGTATTGCGTGCAGCGCATCGAGAACGGAAAAATCCGCCACAAGGTGCAGCTCGCGCAAAACGGATTCGCGCCTGACGTCGCTGGCATGGGTGACGCGCAGGGTCGGCCGGCGAAGCTCGATACAATGGCGGTGCCGGATGGCGTTATCAAGACGGCCTGTCAGCAGACCTGCCCGGTCGATGCGATCGTGTTCGGCAATATACTCGATCCGGAGAGCGCCGTTTCCAAAGCGAAGGCCCGGGGTCAGGATTACGAGCTGCTCGGCTACCTTAATACACGCCCGCGGACGACCTATTTGGGGAAGCTGCGGAACCCGAATCCGAAGATGCCCGATTATCAGTCGTTGCCGCTCAGTCGCGTTGAAGCGAATAAGAAGAACGGGCACGTCGAGCACGGCGGCGCCCAACATGCGCCCCACCAGACGCCTGAGGGGCATCCTGAACCGGGTGCCGAGACACCGAAAAAGACCGCGATGCTAAAGATCGCGAGTTCCATGGGAGGATCTAGCTAATGGCTCACTCAGAAGACGCGACGGCGCCGGCGATCCTCAGCGAGGTGGAGCCGGCTTATATACCACGGGCCATTCTAGTTCAGAATAACCGGAGCTTCTCGTGGATCACCGATAAGATCTGCGGGATCATCGAGGGAAAAACCCCGGTGTGGTGGTGGTGGTGCTTCATTCTGGCGTGCTTCATCGCTTCGTTCACCGTGATGGGCATCACCTACCTCGTCGCGACAGGCGTCGGCGTGTGGGGCCATCGCGAATCCGGTCAACTGGGCCTGGGACATCGTCAACTTCGTCTTCTGGATCGGTATCGGCCACGCCGGCACGCTGATCTCGGCCATCCTCTGCCTTCTGCGCCAGAAATGGCGCACCTCGATCAATCGCGCGGCCGAGGCCATGACTATCTTCGCGGTCGTCTGCGCCGGCATTTTCCCGGTCTTCCACGTCGGCCGCGTCTGGTACGCCTGGTTCCTGTTCCCGCTCCCGAACTCGAACTACATCTGGCAGAACTTCCGTTCGCCGCTCGAGTGGGACGTGTTCGCGGTTTCGACCTACGGCACGGTCTCGGTACTCTTCTGGTACGTCGGCATGATTCCCGGACCTTGCGGTGCTGCGCGACCGTTTCGACGCCGCGGGCAACACGCTTGCGGGCGACGCTCTACGGTCTCTTCGCCATGGGCTGGCGGGGTTCGAGCCGGCACTGGAGCAATTACGAGATGGCCTACCTGATCCTGGCCGGCATTTCGACCCCGCTCGTGCTCTCGGTGCACACGATCGTGTCGTTCGACTTCGCGGTCTCGCTGCTCCCCGGCTGGCACACGACCATCTTCCCGCCGTACTTCGTGGCGGGCGCCATCTTCTCCGGCTTCGGCATGGTGCTGACCCTGATGCTGCCGCTGCGGGCGATCTACCACCTCGAGGACCTGATCACGCAGTACCACATCGACTGCATGTGTAAGATCATCTTGGCGACCGGGACGATGGTCGGCTACGCGTACGCGATGGAGTTCTTCATCGCCTGGTACGGCGCGAATCCGTACGAGGGCTTCACCTTCATCAACCGCGCCTTCGGTCCCTATTGCCTGGTCCTACTGGATCATGATCTCGTGCAACGTGATCACGCCGCAGTTCTTCTGGTTCAAGGCGGTGCGCAACAACACCACGCTGGTCTGGATCCTCTCGCTCTTCGTCAACGTCGGCATGTGGTTCGAGCGCTTCGTGATCATCGTCACCTCGCTCGCCCGCGACTTCCTGCCTTCGAGCTGGGGTTACTATAGCCCTTCGATCGTCGAGATCTTCACGTTCTTCGGGACGTTCGGCGTTTTCTCGGTGCTCTTCCTCCTCTTCATCCGCTTCCTGCCCATCATGGCGATGGCCGAGATCAAAGCCGTGACGCCGCAAGCCGACCCGCACGCGCACCACGAAGAAATTCACGAGGGCGCCACCCATGAAGGTCTGGGCGGACCCTCCGACCTGGCGATGCCGGGAACCCACTAATCTCGAACATGGCTGCTCCCGCCTACGGACTCATCGCCGACATTTCGCACGACCCCCGGCGCTCTATCAAGCGGCGATGCAGGTGCGCGACGCCGGCTATCGCAGTTGGGACTGCATCACGCCGTTCCCGATCCACGGACTCGACAAGGCCATGGGCGCTGCGGACGCTCGATCGTCCCGCGCATTTCCCTCGCGGGCGGCATCACCGGTTTCTGCACCGGCATGTCGATGATCTGGTGGACGAACGGTTATGACTACCCGCTGATCGTCGGCGGCAAGCCGCTGTTCAGCCCGATGTTCGCGTTTCCGGTTTCTTACGAGCTTACGATTCTGTTCACCGCCTTCGCCACGATTGGGGGCATGTTTTTCGTCAACGGATTGCCGATGCATTATCACCCAGTGCTGAAATATGAACATATCAAGCGGGGGATGGACGACACGTTCTTTATAGTAATCGAGGCCCGTGATCCGCGCTTCGACCTGAATAATACTGCGGCCTTGCTTCGGCAGGCGGGCGGTGAAGACGTGCGGGAGCTCGAGGCCTGACCATGCGGTACGTTTACCTAGTAACGCTATTCGTGGTCGTGCTCACGGTTTCCATCCTGGGCTTTCGCGGCCGTCGCTTCACGGCGCCTCCCATGGATGTTTTCCCGGAGTGGGCTTTCCCCGCGATGCGCAAGCAGCCGAAATTCCGGCCGCAGTCGGCGAGCGACTTTTTCGCGGACGGCCGCGCTGATCGCATGCCCCCAGCGGGCGTGGTCCGCGCGGACCAACCCGTGCGCAATGATGATCACCTCTATTACGGCAAAATGGCGGACGGTTCATTCGCTCGCGGTTTCCCGGCGGCATTGACGGTGGACATGCGCTTTATAGAGCGAGGACGCGATCGTTATACTATATACTGTTCGCCCTGCCACGGAGCGGTCGGCGATGGCAACGGCATCACGAAGCAATATGGAATGGGTGCGACGCCCTCGTATCACGATGACCGTCTCCGGCAGATGGCGGAGGGGGAAATTTTCAACACGATCACCAACGGCAAAAACAATATGATGCCCTATGCCGACAAGCTGCTGCCGGAGGATCGCTGGGCGGTGATTTCCTACGTCCGTGCGCTGCAACGCGCGCAAACGGGCACCGCGGCCGACGTCCCGGCGGCGCATAAAGCCGAGCTTGGCCTCCCATGAGCACTCACGCTGCCACCATACCGTCGGCGCTCCCCGAGACTCGAACCACCGCTGCGACCGGTTCCCGGGCGCTCATGTTTGGCCTCGCCGCGCTGGCGCTCACAGCCATCGCTGCGGTCCTCTCGCCGGACCATCAGGGCGTGGTAATGTCGTACCTCGTCGGGTTCACCTATTGCACGGCGATCACGATCGGCATGCTGATGTATATATTCATACATCACATCACCGATGCGGCGTGGTCCGTGGTGATCCGGCGCCAGTTCGAGCATAGCCTCGCGGCATTCAAGTGGCTCGCCGTCCTTTTCTTGCCGTTGCTGATTCTCGCTTGGGCAAAGCCGGGATTCACGTGGACCTGGATGGACCTGAGCCATGAGATTCACGGAGGTCACACCGTCGCCACGGATCCGCTATATCAAAAGAAGGCAGCGTTCCTGAATCTACGGATGTTCACGGTGATGACGGCGGTTTTCTTTGCCTGCTGGATCTGGCTTTCTTACCGCGTGCGTCGGGCCTCATTTACCCAGGACATTGACGGCAACCCGCGCTGGACGTTCATGAATCGCAAGACCGCGGCCTTCGGGTTGCCGATCGGGGCGCTGACGCTGACCTTCGCTGCTATATACTGGGTGAAGAGCCTCGAATATCATTGGTTCTCGACGATGTATGGTGTCTGGTTTTTTGCCAACTGCCTGCGCGGAGCACTCGCCGTCGGCGTGTTGCAGATGGTGTGGCTGTGGAATCGCGGCGACTTCAAGGGAGTCCTCAACACGAACCATTTCTATAGCATCGGAATGCTGTCCTTCGCCTTCACGGTGTTCTGGGCCTATGTGACATTCTCACAGTATTTCCTGATCTGGAATGCCAACGTGCCGGAAGAAACATTCTGGTACAATCTCCGCGAGCTGAACCATGACGGCTCCACCAACCAGTGGTGGTATGTCGGTCTCGTTCTGTTGTTCGGGCACTTCTTCCTGCCGTTTTTCTATCTGCTTTCATATAAGCACAAGGTCGTTCACTCGCAGATTCGCGGGATCATGATTTGTATACTGGTCACGATCCTCATCGACATGTGCTATAATATACTCCCTGCGCTGAAAGACGTGCATGGCGATTCGCGCCCGTTCCTTTCAATCAATCTCTTGTGGGTGATCACGTCGGTGATCGGGGTGGGTGGCGTCTGCATCTGGGCGTACCTGCGCAGTTTCCCGACGACGAAATTAATCCCGATTCGCGACCCGCGCGTCGCCGAGAGCCTGACCTACCATGAGTGATCTTCGCAATATCACCCCGCGGCCGGTTTCGATCGTCACGATTTTCGCGGTCATGGGCACGTTCGCCCTGTTCCTTTTGATTCTATATCTCGCCTATCTGCCGAAGCGCACGGGTGTATATACTGACGATGGTCTTCATACACCGGAGCAGCGGCGCGCCAATCTCTCGGAACTCCGCGCGAAGCAGACAAAGCAGGCGACTTCCTACGCTTGGGTGGATCAAAAAACGGGCGTCGTTCAACTTCCCCTCGACCGCGCCATGGAACTGACCGTTCAACGCTACGGCCAAGCGCCAGCCAATCCCACTTCTACGCGATGACGACTGTGTCCAGCCCGGCGGCGACGTCGACTCCTGAGAGTACCGAGGTAACCGCGATCGATCGCACGGCTCGCTTCCCGCTGCTGCTCCTGCTGGCATCCGGCTTGGCGTGGCTCCTAATCGGCGGACTTCTCGCGCTGGTGCCCTCGATCCAGCTCCACGCTCCCGCGTTCCTCGATAATATACCTTACCTGACGCACGGCCGAGCGACGGCTCTGGCGGAATCGGCATTCGTTTACGGATGGGCGGCGAATGCAGGCTGGGCCCTTGTGCTCTGGATCCTGGGCCGCCTTGGTGGCGCTCCCTTGCGCGCCGCGAATTGGGTGTTGGTCGGAACGCTCTTTTGGAACACGGGCGTTGCGATCGGGCTGATCGGAATCGCGTTCGGTCAACAAACGTCGATTCCACTGCTGCAGCTGCCCAGTTATATACAGCCGTTGCTGCTCGTCTCCTATGGGGCGCTCGCGGTCGCGGGTGTCTTGGCCTGGACCGGCCGCGATCGCGCGGGCACCTACGCCGCCCAGTGGTACGGGGTGGCCTCGCTCTTCTTGTTCCCGTGGCTGTTTTCCGTGGCACAGGTAATGTTGTTGTGGGCTCCCGTCCGTGGCGTGATGCAG
The DNA here is from genome assembly GCA_963800005.1 of uncultured Verrucomicrobiae bacterium. GTDB lineage: Bacteria > Verrucomicrobiota > Verrucomicrobiia > Opitutales > Opitutaceae > CAWCZH01. The sequence continues at coordinate 680,870 of CAWCZH010000004.1, read as the reverse complement.
GCGATCGTCGCAGGCTGGTTTCAGCAGGGCGTCTGGACGCTCTGGCTGTTTCCGCTGATGCTCTCGGCCGCATACTATATAGTGCCCAAGGTGAGCGGCCGCATGCTGCCGAGCTATGAATTTTCGACTCTCGGTTTCTGGACGCTTTTGATTTTTGGTGGTTGGACCGGGGGTCGCCACCTCATCGGTGGTCCGGTGCCGGCGTGGATTTCCAGCATCGCGATTGTCGCGTGCTCCCTCCTTTTATTTCACTACTTTGTGGTTGGCCTGAATCTCCGTGGAGCGTTGTTCCGCGGGAGCCTGGTCCTGGGTTTCATGGCCGTCGGCCTCGCGGCCTATATACTCGGCGGCGTTGTGGACGCGATCACGTCGATCCGCTCCGTCGCGAAGGTGGTTCAATTCACCTATTTCGACCAGGCGGGTTCTGAACTGGGCCTGTTCGGCGTGGTCACGACGATTTTTTCCGGCGCTATATACTTCATGCTTCCACGGGTTCTCGGCCGCATGTGGGCCTCGACTGGTTTGATCTGGGTTCACTTTATACTCATGATCGTCGGGACGCTTCTGCTGGTCGGGAATCTGGCCGCTGCGGGGCTGGTGCAAGGTTTGGATTTGAATGATCCGAAAATCTCGTTTCTCCAAATAGCCGCGGATACCCATACCTATTTGGTTTTCGCGACGGTCGCCCGGGTGTTGCTGCTCGTCAGCTGGGCGGCGCTGGCCGCGAATTTTGTTGGTACACTATTCTCCGGCCCGAAAGCCGTTGAATCCGCTTGGGTCCGCTCCCCGGCGAAAGAGGAAGTTTACGCCTCATGAAGAACGGTGCGGTTTTTTTCCTCGGCCTGTTTGCCGTGCTGGCTCTCTCGTGGTCCGGCATTGTTCTCGGCTCCAATGCCCAACTCGGCTCGCTTCGTCCTCACGCGGATGAGAATGAGGGCAAGTCTTATCCCGAACGACCCTCCGGTGTCGCGGCACGCGGCGCACTCGTCTATGCGGACCTGGGCTGCGCGAGCTGCCACACCCAGCAGGTACGCCGCTCGGATTTCGGCGCCGATGTCGCTCGCGGCTGGGGCGACCGCCAGAGCTACGCCCGTGACTATATAGGCGAATCTGAAGTTCAGCTCGGCCAGATGCGGGTGGGTCCCGACCTGGGCGACCTCGCAGCCCGCAAGCCGCCGTACGACGCAGAGGATCTGATGAAATTGCTCTATGTCGGAACACCCGACCACCCGTCCTATCGTTTCCTTTTCGAGAATCGCAATATCATTGGTGAACGTTCGGTCTCGGCTCTGAAGTTAACCGGCGCAAACGCGAGCAAGCCCGGTTTCGAAATCGTTCCGACGGAGCGCGCCAGAACACTGGTGGCATATCTCCTCAGCCTGAATCAAAGCTATAACTATCCGGAAGAATCGTCGATTAACGTGCCGGCGCCCACGAACGAGGGCGAAAGTGCGAACAAGACCGGGGTGAAATCCGGCCCGGTCAACTTGCCACCGCCTGCGGGAGGCGTGCCTTCGCCCATCGCAGCAAAACCGGGCCCCGCGGCCGCGCCTGGCCCGACCACCAGCGGTGATCCGACGCCCTCTCCCTCTCATCCATGACATCGTCCGAGAACGACCCGCGCCTTGAACCGGCGGCCGTGAGCGATGAGACGCTGCAGGCGGCTCACGAAAAATTGCTCGGACGGCAACCGGATGAACGCGCTCATTACCGTTTGCTGCCCTTGGGGCTGCTATTCCTCTTCAGCGGATTGATCTTCTGGGCGGGAACGTACCTGAATCGGTACTCAGGGCACTTCGACCCGGAGATCTTCAACGAGAACGCCAAACCCGCCTTGGGCGGCCCCGTCATCGCCAAGGTCGACCCTCTCGTCGTCGGTAAGGCCAACTTCACTCTCGTGTGCGCCACCTGCCACCAGCCGACCGGCTTGGGCCAGCCCGGAGTCTACCCGCCGCTGGCGGGCTCGGAATGGGTGTTGGGACCGGAGGATCGCATCATACGGATCGTGCTGTATGGATTGAAGGGCCCGATCCACGTGAAAGGAACCGACTTTAACGCCGCTGCGATGCCGGTCTTCCGCAAGGGAACAGGATACAATTGGACTGACGAGAAGATCGCGGACGTGATTACTTACGTTCGGCAGGAATGGGGCAACAACGCCCCGCCCGTCACGCCAGAGAAGGTCGCGGAAATCCACAGCCAAGTGGGCGACCGCCCGGAGTGGACTGCCGACGAGTTGGTCAAGATCCCGTAAGGCGAGCGGGTTGGCGGCCCTCGAGCGCCGCCTTCGTTTCGTGGACTTTCCGGCAGGGCGGGAGGCCGGTCTGGATGAATCCAGCCGGGCGTCGCGCGACCGGATCACCAGTATATGGATATTTACTTATATATATTCTTGATGCGTGTCTTGGGTATATATCACGAGTCGGGTATATGTCGGGGCCTCCGCGGCGCGGTCCCGTGGTCCAGACCCGCGGGCATATAGCGGAACCGGTGCGGCCTTTCGGTCAGCGTTTCGAGCCCAAAGGCACGGCGATCCCGGGGGCACGCTCGGCGTGCCGGGTTCCGCTATTCCCGCTATACGCTCACTCTCCGAGCCGACGTCCCGGCGCGAGGTAGTTGCGCACGTAATCGTCCACGGCTGACGCAAGCGGCGTCATTGGCCGCGCATACCCGGTCGCACGAAGCTTCCCGATGTCCGCACAGGTATAGTATTGATATTTCCCGCGCAACACTTCCGGCATGTCGACGAACTCGATCTCCGGCGGACGCCCGACAGCGGCGAAGATGGCTCGCGTCAGCGTCAACCAGGTGTTCGCCTCACCGCTGCCCAAATTGAACAGACCGCCCGACCCGACGCCGCCTTCAGCGAAATGTAGCGTCATCTCGATGGCGTCCTTTACATATAGGAAATCGCGCATCTGCTCACCATCGCGGAATTCCGGCTTGTGGCTTTTGAACAGCTGCACGCGACCCGTGCCCGAAATCTGTTCGTACGCCTTGCTCACCAGCGAACGCATGTCGCCTTTGTGCGCCTCGTTCGGACCATATACATTGAAATATTTCACCCCGACAATCCGTTCCAGCCAGCCCTGCTTCCACGCAAACCGGTCAAACAGCTGCTTCGAATAGCCGTACATGTTCAAGGGCCGCAACCGATCGAGATCGGGATCGCGATCATCCATGCCTGCGGCTCCGTCGCCATACGTTGCCGCAGATGATGCATATATAAAACGAGCCCCTTGGGCGAGGGACCACGCCGCGATCTCCTTCGTATAATTATAATTGTTATCGGCCAGGTAGGCCGCGTTCTTCTCGGTCGTCGAAGAGCACGCGCCGAGGTGCAGCACGGTACGAAAATTCCCCAGTGCACCCGCTTTGCCCGCAATCGCAGCGCGCAGCACGTCGGCTTCTATATAGTCCGAAAACTTCAGGGGCGCCAGGTTGCGCCACTTTTCGTCGCTGCCGAGGAAGTCCGCGATTACTATATCATCGTGACCGCGCTGATTCAGCGCCCACACCAGCGCGCTGCCGATAAAGCCTGCTCCACCGGTCACCAAGATCTTGCCGTCGAGTGCGCTCATGCGTCGCGGGAAAGTTCCTCCGAACGGGCTTTTGCCGCCAGCACCGTTTCACGGATCAACGATCGAAAGCCGCCGTTCTCCAGGCAGCGCAGCCCGGCGAACGTCGTGCCGTTGGGAGAGGTGACCTGCTTTCGCAGCGTCTCCGGATCGGCCTTGCTTTCCCCCATCAGCAGGCCGGCACCGCGCACCGTGGCGACGCTTAACTTTTCTGCGACGCCGACATCCAGGCCGGCCGCAACGCCCGCGTCGCGCAGAGCAGCCGCAAACTCGAAAACGAAAGCCGGGCCGCTGCCACTCACTGCCGTCAACGCGTCCATCTGCGCCTCGTCAATTTCGATCGAGTCACCGAGTGCCTCGAGAATCTCCATCAGCATCGCGCGATCGTCGACGGAAAGCGGCGACTGCACAGACCATCCGGACATTCCCGCCCCGATTCGCGATGGTGTGTTCGGCATCACCCGGACTATATTTCTCGCGTTCGGAAATATTCCGGCGAGCCGGGCCAGTCGTTTGCCGGCGAGCACCGATATAATTAACTTCCCGGCCGCCAGCTCGCGAAGCCGGGAATCCGCTGACGCGAGGTGCTGGGGCTTGAACGCGAGCACCACGGTGTCAGCGCCTCCGAGGAGTTCATCATACGACGCCGCCCGGGCAATGCCGGTCCGCGCGGCCAGTGCGGTCGCGCTGGCGCCACCGCCCCCGAGGCAGCGCAGTTGTGCTGCCGACGAGGCGTCGCGGCGCAACAAGCCATCGACCATGGCCCCCGCCATATTTCCCGCGCCGACGAATGCAATTGGCCTCAGGCCCATGACAGAGTGGCGAGAACGTGCACCGCGAGCTCCGACGCTATATGAAGTGTTGCCGCCTGAACGGGAGGGTGCTCATCATTGGAGATATCAGCAGGGCAAATTCGATATATGTTTGTCGACGGTGCGCGCGCATTCAATTTCGCCATAGATAAAACGGCCGCCACGCGATTGCCGTTTCGCGGCAGCGGGCAGGCGGGAGCGACCATCGCGTTCACTCCGCCACGCTCTTCCGCGCTTTTCGTTCCACGGGGTGGGTGAGGACCGCAATCGCACCCTGTGCGGGCGCGTCCTTCATCATCACCTCGCCGCCGAGCCCGCGAAGCGCATGCCGGGCGACGGTCAGGCCCATGCCGACGCCGACCGTCAATTTTGAACTCACGAACGGCTCGAAAATTTTGTCGCGGATCGCCTCCGAAATTCCACGTCCTCGATCGATCACGCTGATCTCAACAAATTTCACCTCATCGGGTTTTTCGATCAAGCGCGTGCGAATGAGGATCGGCTTCGATTCCGCTTTCGCATCGTAGGACTCCCACGCGTTGATTAATATTTTGGCGAGCACTTCCTCGAAAACCTCGGAGTTGGTATCAATCATCATATCGCCGAGCGGGTTTTCCACGGTGATTGGCGCACTGATTTTATAGTCGGATCGGAACCGAGCGATGCCGCCATCGAGCTGGTGTTGTAGACTCGCCTTCACCAGTGGCGGCCGGGACTTTACTACGAGTGAGCCGAGCTGCTTTATAATCGAGACAATCCGCTGCACCGCGTCCTCGACATTCTGAGCGTTTTTCCGGACGAGATCGGGGCGATCATGGTACGCTTTGATCAGGTCGAGATAACCGATGACGACGCCGAGCAGATTATTGAGGTTGTGCGCGATGCCTTGCGTGACCGCCCCGATGGTCGCCGCCCTGCGTGCCTCTTCCAGACGCCTTTGCAGGTCAACCATCTGGCGGTTGACGGTGACGAAACGCAGCTGCGTCTGAACCCGGGCCATCGTCTCGTCGAGGTCGATCGGCTTCGTTATATAGTCTACAGCGCCGACCGACAATCCCTCGAGCTTGCTCTCTTTATTGGTGCGTGCCGTGATGAATATAATCGGAATGGAACGCGTTTCCTCGCTGGCCTGGAGCCGCTGGCAGACCTCGATGCCGTCCATATCCGGCATCATGACATCGAGGAGAATCAGGTCCGGTTTTTCCTCGGCGACGGCGGCCAGGGCCTCGAGTCCGTTATATGCAGCGATTACGCGGATATTTTCGCGCTCCAGCTTTCGCTTTAGCAACTGGACGTTGATCGGCTGGTCATCAACGACGAGAATACAAGGGGTCGCCATATAAAGCAGAGCAAGAAGCGCCGGGTGCGGGGGCGCAAGCTAGCGCGGGATCCGCAGGCGAAATGCCTTTACCGTATTGCGCATGAGCATCGCCACGGTCATCGGGCCAACGCCCCCAGGCACCGGAGTGATTTTGCCCGCGACCGCCGCGGCCGATTCAAAATGAACGTCACCGGTCAGGCGGTAGCCGCTGCGTTTGGTTGAGTCAGGCACGCGGTTGATGCCGACATCGATCACCGTCGCGCCCGGCTTGATCATATTGCCGGTGATGCGCTCGGCCCGACCCATCGCAACAACGAGGACGTCCGCGCGAAGTGTATAGTCGGCGAGATTCGCGGTTCCCGAATGGCAGACCGTCACCGTGGCATTGGCGCGCGGATTGCGTTGCATTGCGAGGAGCGCGATCGGTTTCCCCACGATCAGCGACCGACCGAGAACGACCACGTGTTTGCCCGCGAGGGAAACGCCACTGCGGTCCAGCAATTCCATGATGCCCGCAGGGGTGCACGCGACGAACCCGGATTCGTCCTCCTGCGCGAGCTTGCCGATATTTAACGGGTGAAATCCATCCACGTCCTTGAGTGGAGAAACGCGCCGGAAAATCTCGCGCTCGTCGAGGTGGGCTGGCAGCGGGGATTGCACGAGAATGCCGTCCACGAGCGGATCGTCATTTAATATATCGATGATCTCGAACATCTCCGCGCGCGTGACCGAGACCGGCGGCAGCACCATGCGGCTTTCTAATCCGATCTCCGCCGACGTCATTTCCTTTTTGCGCACGTACGAGACCGATGCGGGATCCTCGCCGACGCGGACCAGCGCGAGGCACGGGCGCCTCCCGGTGAGACCAGCAATTTCGCTTTTCAATTCCGCGACGATTTGCGCCGCGACGCGATTGCCGTCGATCAATTCCATATAGCGAATTCCCGCGAGGCCGCGCTTCAGCGGAGCTGCAGGCTCTGCACCACGATTACGATATCGCGGCCGTCGCCCGCGGGCTGGACCGGACCATATACAACGACGCGCAGCCCGGTATATTTCTCGATCATCTCGGTCTGGAGAAGTTTACTCACGTCGAGATACGCGAAACGTTTTCCGGCATCGTCATTTAACGCCCAATCATACGGGCGACGCGGTTTGAGCAGGCTCCGCGTTGAGACGAAGACGCCTTGAAACTGGCGGGGCAGGGAGGCGCTGGAGCCGGCGAGACTCGTGGTCGGTGCGGCGTGACCGGGTTCGACGTTCGGCGGAGCAACGGGCTCGGGCATGGTCGCGGTCACGTCGCGCGGAGTGCTTGGCGCGGGCGATGGATTCGTGGTGTTTTTTGAGGCGCTCGAAGTGCTGGCGGCAGGGCCGGCGTTGACGTTCACATACCCGACGAGCGTTTTTTCGAGGCTGATCTGCGTCCATTTTCCGTGGAGGCCGGTGATGGTGGTCTTGTCGCCGGGCTGGGCGATCGCGAGGACACCGCCGTCCAGCTTGGGTGCGAGATATATAGAGGCGCCTGCGACGACATCGAGGCTCTTGGCGAGATCCTTGTTTTGTACATAGGCCTCGTGCGGCCCGGGCAGATCGACGGCAACCCATCCGGCCGGCAGTGGCTTTGACGATGTGCCCGGGGTGAGCGTCGCGCCGGCGTTGAGGAAGGAAATGGTCGGCGAGCTTTCGTTCGGCTGGGTATGGACTGCCGTGGTGGACGCGACGCTGGCGCCGAAGCCGGCGGCGGCGAGGGCGAGGACTGAGGCGACAGCGACGGCGAATTTAATCTGCTTCATGAGAGTTTTTTTCAGGGTTGGCGGGAGCAGCGGCCGCCGCCCGCGATTGCGCGAGCGCGCGGGCAGCGGCGACGGATTCAGTGGTGGCTTCGACGTGAGCGTGTGGAGTGACCGGGTTTTGAAAAAGCATTTCGATCTCACCCGGGGAAAGCTTTTTCATCGCGCGCAGCGGAATTCCCTTCAGGCGAAACCCGCCGATTTGATAGCGACGCAGCCGCTTGACGTCGTAGCCGAGCGTCGTGAAGAGCAGTCGGATCTCTCGCTTTTTCCCGTGATGCATATGTACATCCAAGTTGGTCGACTCATGGGCGGCCGTGGGGCTGATGAGCGAGGCTCGTTCCACCTTCAGGCGTTCACCCTCGAAGACGATGCCCTTGATCAGCAGTGGCAGCCGGCGGGCAGGAAAAGGTTTTTCTAATATAACGTGGTAACGTTTCACAACGACGTTCGAGGGATGCATCAAGCGATGCGCGAGGTCGCCGTCCGTCGTCAGAATGACCAGGCCCTCGCTGTCCTTGTCGAGCCGACCCGCGCAGAAAAAACGGAGCTTCGCGAATTCGCGAGGCAGCACGGTGAATATAGTCTCCGGGTTGTGCGCGTCGTCGTTCGAACACACGAGGCCGCGGGGCTTGTGCATCGCCAGGGTGATCCGGGGCTGCGGGGTGGTGCGCACGGATTTTCCGTTGGTCGTCACGCGGTCTTCGCCCGGAATGATTTTTTGCCCGAGCTTGGCGACCGCGCCATTCACCCAGACCTCTCCCTGCGCGATCATCGCCTCGGCGGAGCGCCGGGAGCAGATGCCGGCGTCGGCGAGGTATTTTTGCAAACGGACGGGCTCGGGATGCGACATGGGTCAAACCAGTGGGCGCAAAATATTATGACCGTGCAAGCCTACGGGTGAAATCGAAGCGGCTTGCCAGCGGAGAGCAGGAGTATTTCTAGTGCAGTATGTCTGCCCACGCGGAGAGTTCCATTTATTCGAAGGACCATCCCTTCCCAGCGCGAATCCTGGAAAATCGGATGCTCACGAAGCCGGGCTCGGCCAAGGAGACGCGGCATTTCGTTGTGAGTCTCGCCGGCAGCGGCCTCCACTATAAAGCGGGCGATTCGCTCGGCGTATTTCCGTCGAATCGGCCGTCAGAAGTCGACGAGTTGTTGAAACGGCTCGGTGCGGCTGGCGAGGAATTGGTTTCGCCCGCGATGCTCAAGTTGCCTGCGCCGATTCCGCTGCGGGAGGCTCTCACGGAACGCCTCACCCTCGCGAGCCCCACTCAGAAGATCATCGGGACGCTCGCCGCGAAGGCGACCGATGCCGACGAAAAGGCGAAATTGCTCGGACTCCTGCTGCCGGAATCGAAGGAGGTCCTGACCATGTTCCTCGACCAGCGCGAGTATATAGACCTGCTGGCGGAATTCCCGAGTGCGAAGCTCACCCCGCAGGAATTCGTCGATCACCTGCGCAAGCTGATGCCGCGACTCTATTCAATCGCCTCGTCGCCGCGTATATATCCGACAGAGATCCATCTGACGGTCGCCGTCGTGCGGTATGAAACCAATCACCGCGATCGCGTGGGCGTGTGTTCCACGTTCCTCGCAGATCGTGCCGTGGTCGGCTCGACGCCGACGCCAGTGTTCGTGTCGCATTCTCACTTCGGGCCGCCGGAGGATCATGCGAAGGACGCCATCATGGTGGGGCCGGGCACGGGCATCGCGCCATTTCGCGCCTTTGTTCAGGAGCGTGCCGCGGCGGGAGCCACGGGGCGCAACTGGGTTTTCTTCGGCGACCAGCGGCACGCGACAGATTTCCTATATGGAGAGGAATGGCACGAGCACCTCGAGAAAAAGACCGTCACACGGCTCGATCTCGCGTGGTCACGGGACCAGTTGCAAAAGATATATGTTCAGGATCGCATGCGGGAGAACGCGGCGGAACTCTGGTCCTGGATCGCCAATGGCGCCTATTTCTACGTCTGTGGCGACGCGAAGCGCATGGCCAAGGACGTAGACGTCACGTTGCACGAAATCGTCGCAGAGCAGGGCGGAATGACCCCTGCCGCGGCCGTCGACTATATAAAGCAGCTCAAGAAGGACAAGCGTTACCAGCGGGACGTATATTAAGTCGCGGGTCTCCGGCGCGGAGAGTGAGCGCGGCCATGTGGCGCGAAAGAAAATTTGTCCTCGCAACAGCTGCGCGGCTGTTTCCAGCTTTCGTCCCCTATGTTGACGTTTACAAATCGAACTGCGCTGGTCACCGGGGCCGGCCGCGGCATCGGCAAAGCCATCGCAGAAAACCTCGCCCGCGCGGGCGTCACGGTGATCTGCGTTTCCAAATCCGCGGAATCCTGCGGCGCCGTCGCGGCAGCGATCGTCGCAGCCGGCGGCAAGGCCAAGGCGTACGCCGTGGATGTTGCGGACGGTGCGGCGATCGCGGCGGCTTCCGAGGCGTTGCTCGCGGAATTCCCGAAGATTGATATATTAATCAACAACGCGGGTATCACGCGCGACGGGTTGCTCTTCCGCATGAGCGATGCGGATTGGAACGACGTAATCGCGACAAATCTTTCGAGCTGTTTTCATTGGTCAAAATACCTCGCACGTCCGATGACGCGGGCCCGCTGGGGACGCATCGTTAATATAACTTCGGTCAGCGGCATTCTCGGAAACGCGGGGCAGGCGAACTATGCTGCGGCGAAGGCGGGTATGATCGGCCTCACGAAGACCCTCGCCCGCGAGTTCGCCGGGCGAAATGTCACGGTAAATGCGGTGGCCCCCGGCTTCATCAAGACGGACATGACCGCCGAGTTCGTGAACAACCCCGAGATGTCCGGAAAGATTTTGGAGGCGGTTCCGCTGAAAAGATTCGGCGAAGCTGCAGACATCGCTCATGCGACGGCATTTCTCTGCTCCGAGGAAGCCGGCTACGTCACCGGGCAAGTTTTTGCCGTTGACGGCGGCATGGCGATGTGAACTCTCCGACTACTCGCACTTCCCCGAAAATGGCTGAACAAAAAACTATCGAACAGCGCGTCAAAGAGATCATCGTGAATCAGCTCAACGTCAACGAGGAGCAAATCACGCCGACGGCCTCTTTTCTGGATGATCTGGGCGCAGATTCGCTCGATACCGTCGAGCTCATCATGGCGTTCGAAGAAGAATTTAAGGACGAAATCAAGGGTGAGATCCCGGAGTCTGATGCCGAGAAGCTGCAGACCGTCGGTCAAGTGACCGACTATATCAAAGCCAAGGCGGCTGGCGCAGCCTGATTTGAGCGTAGATCCATTCGGCGTTCTGCCTTTTCCCTCGAGGAAAAACGGCAGAACGCTGTTTCTGTTTTAGGAGAACACGGGCGGTTTATTGTCGCGATGGAAGCCCCTTCCAACCACCCCCGCGTCGTCATCACCGGTCTCGGTGTCGTGACGTCGGTCGGGCATGACGTCGATTCGTTCTGGTCGAGCCTCGTTGCCGGCCGCTCGGGCATCCGGCGCGTTTCGTTATTCGACCCATCGGAGTTTGCCTGTCAGATCGGCGCTGAGGTCCGGAACTGGGACGCGGCGCAGCATATGGACCCGAAGGAGGCGCGGCGCAACGATCGCTATACACATTTCGGATTTGTCGCTGCGCGGCAGGCCGTCGCCGACGCGGGGCTGCAGATGGCGCACGAGGATCCCGATCGGGTGGGCGTGATCATTGGCTCCGGCATCGGCGGGATGTATACTTATGAGTCGCAGCTCAAGGTGATGGCTGAGCGCGGCCCGCGCAAAGTTTCCCCTTTTACTATACCGTCGCTCATCGGCAATATGTGTTCCGGTCTGGTGGCGATCGAGCTCGGCGCGCGCGGTCCGAATTTCGGCGTCGTGTCGGCCTGCGCCACGGGCACTCACGCGCTCGGTGAGGCGGCCCATGCGATCCGCCGCGGAGACGCCCAGGTGATGATCGCAGGTGGTAGCGAGGCTGCGATCACGCCATTCGCCTACGCCAGCTTTTGCTCGATGAAGGCCATGAGCACGCGCAACGAGTCGCCCGAAACAGCGTGCCGGCCGTTCGATCGCAACCGCGACGGCTTTATCATGGGCGAGGGCGCGGGCGTCGTCGTGCTCGAGTCGCTCGAGCACGCCACGGCGCGCGGCGCGCGTATATACTGCGAGCTGGCCGGCTATGCGGCGACGTGCGACGCATATCATATAACGTCGCCGGACCCTGAGGGCAAGGGCCTGTCGATGGCCATGCGGCGCGCGCTCACGAGCGCCGGGCTGCAGCCCGGCGACATCGACTATATAAACGCGCACGGCACGAGCACTCCCTATAACGACAAATATGAAACGCTCGCGATCCGGAAGGTGTTCGGCGAGCATGCGAAAAAACTCGCGGTGAGCTCGACGAAATCGATGACCGGCCACCTCCTCGGGGCGGCGGGTGGCATCGAATCCGTCATTTCGGCGAAGACGATCCAGACGGGCATGATCGCGCCGACGATCAATCTCGAGGAGCCGGACCCTGAATGTGATTTGGACTACGTTCCCAATCTCGCGCGCGCGTCTCCTGTGCGGCACGTGCTCAGCAATAATCTCGGGTTCGGCGGCCAGAACGCGTCGATCATTTTTTCGAAGCTCTGAGTGGGGTCGCCGTCCGCGGAGTTAATCGGTGTCGGCCCGCGGGCGACGGGCACAAAAAAAACCCGCGACCGGAGCCGCGGGTTTTCGAAGCGGACCTGACTTAGGCCTTTTGGACGAGGCCGGCCTTAATTGCTTTTACCGAAACCCAGACGCGCTTGGTGCCGCCGTTCGCGGTCTTGATGCGGATCTTCTGCAGGTTCGGGCGAAATTTCCGTTTCGTGATGCTCGTCACGTGCGTGCCGATGCCTCCGCTCTTCTTGGATTGCCCCTTGCGGTTGATGATCGAGCCCTTGACGGGGCGGCGACCGGTGATTGCACAGATTCTGGCCATGATGGTTTCGAGTTGGTTAAAGGGTCAGACTATGTTTTCCGAACCCGTCGAGGCAAGGTATTTCTCAGGACGAATCGCGTGCAGCACCTGGAATTTCTGCCCGAGATTCGCCGGATGTAGCAATTGCATCAAGGCGAGCTTTCTTGGACTCACCCGAGCCGCTTCCGACTGAAGTATATTGGCGATCGCGTCGCCGGCGTGATGCATCAAAAAGGACTCCTGCGATACCACCGCGGGAGACACGAAGTTACTGTGCGCCAGCACCTGCTCGAGCCAATCCCAGCAAACGTGACACGTGATGTCCTGCTCGCCCGGTTGCGCCAGCAGATCGTTTCCCTGCCGGTGCCGATGATATATACGCGCCGTTCCCTCAGGGCAGGCCTCGATGATTTCCTGCCATGTCTTCCCATAATCGAAAGCGAGGAAAAGCCCCGACCAGGCCTGCGCAACGATCTCCTCGAGCAGGCGTTTAGCGGGGCCGGGAAAATCGACTATATACCCTTCGAGTGCTTCGGCCGGAAGCTCGGCCGGCAGTGGCTCAGCAGGGATCTCGATTTCCTGGAGCGCGTTTCCTACATTGGCGACGCCGAGTTCGCGCCAGGCGCCGTCGCGAAACCGGAATCTCCGAAACGGTTGCGCATCGAACAGCTCGTTGGAGAACACGATGCAGGAGCCTTCGAGTCGCAGGGCGTCGCCGACCGGGATTACTCGACAGGCCCGGAATGGATGTGCGCGGCCTTTTAATATACCGTTCCCGCCCTCGGCCCCGATCTCGACGAACGTATATTCCGCCGCCCGGCGTTCCCCGCCGAGAAGTTCCACGCAACTCGCGATCACCAACTCCGCAAACACCGGGCCCGTCGACGTCGCCGTGAAAAAATCCGTGCCCGGCCCGGTGCCGATGCGGGCGCGTTTTTTTATATAGTATCCGGCTTCGGGATGATATAGCGCGAGCTCGACGAAAGCCGCGAACGAGATCGGCCGGTCCCCGGCGCGGGCCCGAAAGGCGGCGAGGAATTCCGGCGGAATGCCGGACGTTGACGCAGGAGCCGATGAACCCATTTACAAATGGAATCCGATGAGCACAGTCATCCCGATGTTCAAACGGATTCTCATTCTCGGCTCGGGTGTTCTGCTCGGACTGGGTCTGGCTGTCGTCGCCGGTCGCGTGGCCTTTGCCTTCAACCTCTGGCCGAATCGCGACCTCAACCACGCGAGCGACTATTTTCGCGAGGTGGCGCAGATCGTTCACGACAATTACGTCGACGGCAAAAGCTCCGAATACGACCACCTCACAAAGTCCGCCATCCACGGCATGGTCGAGACACTCGACCCGCATTCCGAATTCCTCGAATTGAAGGACAACGCCGAGTTGGAAGAGGACCTCAGCGGCGAATTCGGCGGCATCGGAATCCAAGTCGAGAGCCGCAAGGGCCACGTCATCGTCATCGCCCCCATGGCGGGTACGCCCGGCGAACGCGCGGGTATCCAGCGCGGCGACGAGTTGATCAGCATCGACGGCAAGGCCGTGCAGGGGGAGACGGGCCAGGAAGATGTGGTCGGCCGCCTGCGGGGAAAGCCGAAGACGAAGGTGGTCGTCGGACTCTATCGTCCGGACACCGGGAAGCACTTCGACCTGACTCTTTTCCGCGAGCTCATTCGCATCGATAGTGTTCGCGATGTGCACGTGGTTTCCGACGGCGTGGGATATATACAATTGACCGAATTTTCGGAGCACACCGGGGAGCAGTTCACCCAGGGCCTGAACAAGTTGCTGGGGCAGGGGATCACCAGCCTCATCCTCGACCTGCGGAATAATCCGGGCGGACTGCTCGATGCGGCCGTCGACGTAGCGGAACCGTTTTTCAAAAAAGGCGAACTCATTGTATATACGCAGGGCCGGAAGCCCTCGGATCGCGATGACTATAAAGCAGAATCGGACCAGCCGCCGCTAAACCTGCCGGTCGCAATCCTGATCAATGCTGGCAGCGCCAGCGCGGCCGAGGTCGTCACGGGCGCATTGAAGGACATGGGCCGCGCGGTGGTGGTCGGCGAGCGGTCGTTTGGAAAGGGCTCCGTTCAGTCGATTTTCAAGCTCAAGAAAGGCGAGGGCCTGCGGCTCACGACCGCAAAATACTATACACCGAGCGGCGTAAGCATTCACGAGAAAGGCATCACGCCGAACGTCGAGGTCGTGATGACGCCCGAGGAGGATAATAAACTCGCGCGTCAGAGAGACCGGGCCGATATCGTGGATCCCAAGGAATTTGCCGCGCGCTTCGGCTTTGCGCCGATCGAGGACCGGCAGCTCGACGTGGCGGTCGATGTATTAAAGGGCATCGAGATCCTGAGCGTCGGGGGAGGGGACGGAAATTGATCACGCCGCGACGGCGAACGCGGCGCGCCCGCGCAATATATACTGAGCGAGGCGTAGCGTCGCGGCGATGATCCTCGCGCTGGAAAGTTCCTGCGATGAAACTGCCGTGGCGGTTTTCGATCCCAACGTCGGGATCGTAGGCGAGTGGATTCACAGTCAAATCGCGCTGCATGAGAAATATGGTGGCGTCGTGCCGGATCTGGCGACGCGTGAGCACCTGCGAAATCTGGGACCGTTGCTCGAGCGCGTCCGTGATGAGGTAGGATTTTCCGGGATCGATCAAATTGCGGTGACGCGCGGCCCGGGTCTGGCGGCGTGTCTCGCGATGGGCCTCGCGGCGGCGAATGCACTCTCCCTCGCGTGGAACCGCCCCGTCGTCGGGGTGAACCATCTTCGGGCGCATGCGTGGTCATCGTTTATAGAGAAGCACCGGGTGGCGCCGGCCGGATTCCCCGCTGCCTTGGACGGCCTGCTGCCGCATCTCGCGTTGATCGTGTCGGGCGGAAATACACTTCTCTGCGCGATCGACGTTGGGCGAACGATTCGCGTGCTGTCGTCGACACGCGACGACGCCGCCGGGGAGGCGCTCGACAAAGGCGCGAAGTTGCTCGGGCTGGGTTATCCCGGGGGTCCGCTTGTCGAAAAAGTCGCGGCCGGCGGGCGGCCGGACGCCTTCGACTTTCCGCGTGGGATCGGGCAGCGCGAGGAACTGGATTTCAGTTTCTCGGGGCTGAAGACCAGTCTGCGATATCTTTTGGAAAAAATGTCACCCGCGGAAATCGAGGCACGCCGAGCTGATCTGGCTGCCAGTTATCAGCAGGCTGTCCTCGATGCTCTCGCCCGCAAGACGCGCGCTGCGCTGCGCCAGAGTATATATAAAAGCGTCGGACTTTCCGGGGGCGTGGCGAACAACCGGGGTCTGCGGGCCGCGATTGCCCGCGAGGCGAGCCGTGCGCGCGTCGAATTTCTCGCGGCGGAGCCGCGGCATTCAGGCGACAACGCCGGTATGATCGCGTTCGCCGCGTGGACCGATCCCCAGGCCGCCCGTGGAGGTGCCCCTGGCGCGCTCACCATCGAACCGGCCCTCGAACTCGCCTGACCTCGACGACCCGTATCCGAAAAACGGATACACCGGATGCCGACTTGATGGTCTCGGGAAACATCGAGTCGATCGGCGTTCGCCCGTATCCACAAAACGGATACACGACACGGAGTGCGCCATCGCTGAGTTGACCGGTCCCTGTATTCAGAAAGCGAATACACTCGGCTCGCGGGCGCGGCCGCGTGGCGCCGGTGCCATCCTGGCACGCCGAGGCTATTTATAATCGCGACGGAGATTGCTCGGCAATATACCGAGCTCCTCGCGATATTTGGCAACTGTCCGCCGGGCGATCGTGATGCCTTTCGCCTGCAGCTTCGCGACGATTTCCTGATCGCTGAGCGGCGCGCCCTTGTCCTCGCCGGCAACCAGATCGGCGATCATTTCCTTCACGCTCGTGTTGGACATGGAGGCGCCGCTGTCGCTCTGGTATCCCGGGGTGAAGAAATACTTGAACTCGAAAACGCCGTGCGGGGTTTTGATGAACTTGTTCGCGATCGCGCGGCTCACCGTGGTTTCGTGCACCCCGACGACATCGGCGATCTGCGTCATGGTGAGCGGCTTCAAGTGAGCCACTCCTTTTTCGAAGAACGGCGTCTGCGCCTTGATGATCTCGCGGGTGATGCGTTCGATCGTGCGCTGCCGCTGCTCGATGGAGTCGATCAGGAATTTACCCGACCGCATGCGCTCCCGGAGGTAATCGCGTTCCTGCTTGGAGAGCGTTCCCTTGGCGATGAGCTCCCGGTATGTATTCGAGATGCGCAACCGCGGTATATAGTCGCTGTTGAGGTGGATTTTCCACTCGTCGCCGTCGAAATCCACGGTGACATCCGGCACGACCACTCGATTATTATCCTCCGCGAAACGTCGCCCCGGAGCCGGGTCGAGCTTCCCAATCTCCTCGATGGCCGCCTGCACGTCATCCGGCTGCGCCATCAATTTACGCGCGAGCTCCGGAATCCGTCTCCGGGTGAGCAGATCAAAATGATCGCGGATCATCCGGGCGGCGAGTGAATCCGACCGGCCCTTCGCATTGAGCTGGGCCAGCAGACACTCCGGCAAATTTTGCGCTCCAATCCCGGGCGGATCAAAAGTCTTCAGGTTCTTGATCGCCATCTGCACTGCCTCGAGCGGTAAACCCGTCTGCAACGCCACATCGCCCGGGGACTGCGTGAGAAAGCCACGATCGTTCAAGCTGCCCACCAAATGCCGCATTGCGGCCAAAACAGGGGCCGTGAGGTCGGCGAGCTCCGCCTGCTGCATCAGGTGCTCCTGGAGCGACGTTTCGCTCACCAGCGAGTCGAAGAAGTGCTGGCGACGTTCGGCGTCTTCCGACGTAAATGGCTGCGCACCACCAACGCTCGCCATATGGTCACGCCAGTCGTCATCGAGCTTGCCAAGGATTTCGAATTCCTTCGAGAAATCCAGCTCCTCGCGTTTGCGTTCCAAGTCGCTGTCCGGTGCCGGAGTCGGCTCGGGTGAGTCGCGATCGGATTCACTGTTTCCCTCGCCCTCACGGGAGTTGTCTTCGGAGGACTTGTCGAGGCTCTCGCCCTCCATCGGGAGTTCCTCGAGCGTGGGATTGCTTTGCAGCTCCTCCTGGATGGTGGAGCGCAGGTCGAGCGCCGCCACCTGAAGAATCTTCAGGGATTGACGGAGCTGCGGCGCGAGGACCAGCGACTGCGTCTGTCGCTGGCGGAGCTCTTGGCTAAATCCGGGCCCGCTCATATGCTGGATGAATTCGATGATGGTTCATCTCAGAAGGATTGCGGGGTAGAGACGGGGGCGGCGGGGACGGCGGCAGCGGTCGGCGGTTCGGCCAGGCCAAAGAGTTCCTTCATATATACTCCCAGCTTTTCATTCGTCGGACCGTAATGATCGCTGTATAAATATACTTCGAGGTCGGTGAGCATTTCCGAGGCCGATTGATAACGTTCCGTACGGTCGCGCTGGAGCGCGCGCTGGATGATACTCTCCAGCTTCGGATCGATATCGGCCCGCAGCTTCGCAAAAAGTGGGATGGGCATGGTCAGGATATTGCGCCGCGACTGGGCGCGATCCGACGAGCGGAATATATTCTTCCCGAGGAGCAGCTCCGTGAGCACGATCCCGAGCGGAAATAAGTCAGCGCGGGCGTCTGTCACCGCGTACGTGGCCTGTTCGGGCGAAAGATACTCATCTTTGCCCGCGATCACTTTACCTTCCTCATTATACATGAGGTCCAGAGCCTTCGCGATTCCGAAGTCGGTAAGCTTCACATCGCCTTCATACGCGATCATTACATTCTTCGGACCGATGTCGCGGTGAACGATGCTAAGGGGGCGGCCTTCGCGATCCTTTTTCTGGTGCGCATAGGTCAGCCCGCGAGCGACGCGGGATATAATAAAGGCGGCGAGATCCGTCGGTACCATGCGGCCGGTCTGGCGATGCTTCTCGAGGAACTGCTCCAGGTTCACTCCCCCCACAAATTCCATCACCATGAAATATTGGCCACCGACCTGACCCAAATGGTAGGTCTGGACGATGCTGGTATGAATCAGATCCGCGACCAACCGCGCCTCGCCGATGAAGTTGTTCTGGAACTCCTCGATCGCGGAGTATTCCTCTCTTATTAGCTTTACTGCTACAACTTTGCGGAAATTTCCTGCGCCGAGTTGAACCGCTTCATATACCACACCCATTCCGCCCTCGGCGACCTTACGAGTCATCTCATAGTGAATCTCGTTGAAGACATGTTTTATGGACGCCACTGCCCCAGAAAAGGAGCGCTCGGGGTCGCTGGCAAGAACTCAAATCGGATTCGGCGCAGGACTTGCTTCAGGTCGTTGACAGTTCCGATACGCCCAAGTAATTTTGGCTGTGATCACGTTGACCCCGAGAGCCGCGCAACAGGTGCGGACGTTGCAATATGAAAATGCTGGGACCGGAAAGCGGCTCCGCCTCCTCGTCGAATCCGGCGGTTGCTCCGGTTTCCAATATGGAATGTCATTCGACGAACGGAAGGATGGGGACGCCGAATTCGAAAGCGAAGGCGTGCCGATCGTCCTTGATCCCGCCAGCCTCGCCTATCTGGATGGCTCTTCGGTGGATTTCGACGACGGTCTGCATGGCAAAGGATTTGAAATAAAAAATCCCAACGCGCAAAGCACCTGCGGTTGCGGAAAATCGTTCAACTAAACCAGCGTCATTTCAGCGGCGGCTTCATAATAACAGGGATCCGGGCGGCCGACCCCGATCGATATATAATAGAATCCCCCTGTATACTATTATTTTTGTAGGCTGCAAAAGGTGTTTATTTCCGCGCGATATGCAGGGCGACGATTCCGAAAGTCATCGGCTCCGAGTCGACCACCGCGAATCCGGCCGCTGAAATTTCGTCAGAGAGTGCGGCCCGGTTCGGAAATTTTTCGATCGTTTCGTTCAGGTAAATATAGGCGGAACGCTCGCCCGTAACCCACCCGGCGACGCGCGGCAGCACGTGCCGGAGATATAGGAAATACCAAGGCCGGAACCACGCCTGAGGCTGGGAGAATTCGAGTATATAGAGTCGGCCGTTTTCTCGAAGGACGCGCCGCATCTCACGGAGGGCGGTCTCGCGATTCTCCATGTTCCTCAGCCCAAACGAGATAGTTACGGCATCAAAATGTTCGTCAGCGAATGGCAGGTTCAGCGCGTCGCCGATTTGAAACCGAACGTTGGAATAGCCGTCCAACCCTTGCGCTTGCTTCCGTTCAGCCTCGTCCAGCATCGGGCGACAAAAGTCGGCGCCGACAATTGTCGTCTTTCGTGGCAATTTCCGGCTAAGCGCGAACGCCACGTCGCCGCTTCCCGTGGCTAGGTCTAGGACGTCGCGCGGCGCTGCGCGAGCCACAGCATCCACGAGCCGTCGTCGCCACCAGCGGTCGGTCCCGCCGCTCAACAGCCTATTCGCGAGATCGTAGCGATGGGCGATTCGGGAGAAAAGCGAGTTGACAAGGATTGAATCAGGCATGAACCGAACCGCACGCGCGGTGTCACTGGCAGTACCAAGTTAATGGGTTATAACGTTTGACGCAAATAGGGCAAAAAATCTCTACTATGGACAACACCTCCAATGCCTTGGAAACGCCTGCCATGACAAATCTTACAAAACGCGAAATCGTGCTCGAGATATATCGGAAAACGGGGTTTCCGCAAAAACAAATCGTCGATACCGTCCAGCAAACACTGGACATCGTCCAGAAAGCGTTGGCTGAAGGACGCAATGTCGAACTGCGAAACTTCGGAGTCTTGGAAGTCCAAGTCCGGAAACAACGCATCGGCCGCAATCCGAACAAGCCAGAAGCCGAGGTCGTGATTCCTCGTCGGGCGGTCGTAAAGTTCAAATCCGGGAAGATCCTGAAGCAGCAGCTGAAGAAGATCGATCTCGCGAAGATTCAGGCGGCCTGAGCCGCTGGTGAATCGACGGGGCGCCGGACTCCTGCCGGCGCCGCCGGGGCCGGATTTTGGATTCGCCCTGCGGTGGGGCGTTTCGCAACGTTGCGGCTGAATGCCCTCGTTCCAATCCTTGCCCGGCTTTCGCGACTTCTACCCCGAAGATTTCTCGGCGCGGTCGCACGTTTTCCGACTCTGGCGCCAGACCGCCGCCAATTTCGGCTTTCAGGAGTACGACGCTCCCGTTCTCGAGCCGCTGGAATTATATAAAGCGAAATCGGGCGACGAAATTGAGGCGCAGGTTTTCAGCTTCGTCGACAAGGGCGGTCGGGCCGTTGCACTCCGGCCCGAGATGACTCCTACCGTTTGCCGCATGGTCGGGGCCCGGGCGAATGCCCTGCGCCGCCCGATCAAGTGGTTCAGCCTCGCCGAATTCTACCGCTACGAGCGCATGCAGAAGGGGCGGGGACGCTGCTTCTCGCAATTCAACGCCGATATTTTTGGCGAGGCGGGCGTCGAGGCCGAGATCGAGCTGATCTCTTTATTAATCCAATGCTTCTCCGCCTTCGGGCTGCAACCCGACGACTTCTCGGTTCGCCTCAGCGATCGCAACCTCTGGTATTTCTATCTCGAGGCCCTCGGTCTCGATGCCCCGCGCATCGCTGCCGTCCTCAGCGCCGTCGATCGCTATGAGAAGATCGGACCCGAGGCCTTCACGCCTTATGAAACCGAGTTTGGACCGCTCGATGCGTCTCTTCGGGAAAAAATTCTGGGGTTCCTCAATATAAAAAGTCTGGGCGCCCTGCAGCAGGCTCTGGAAGCCTATCCCAGCGCGGCGCTCGCGGCGCGGCTCGCGGATTGGAAGACCTTGCTCGATGGCCTCGGCGCGATGGGCCTCGGTGCGTTTGTCGAGGTGAACCTCGGGGTCGTGCGGGGGCTCGCTTACTATACTGGTTTCGTGTTCGAGGCCTTCGATCGCAAGGGGGAGCTTCGGGCCCTCGCCGGCGGCGGACGTTATAATGACCTCGTGAAAAAACTCGGCGGCCCCGATTTGCCGGCGGTGGGCTTCGCGATTGGTGACATGACTTTTTCACTGCTGCTCGAGCAGCGCGGACTGATCCCGCCGATCGTGGTCTCGACCGATATATATATAGTCATCGGGGGCCCGGCCGAGCGCGCGGCGGCATTTGCGGATATCTATGCGCTGCGCGCCTCCGGTTATCGTGTCGATTATCCGATGAAGGAGCTGGGCTTCGGGAAGCAATTCAAGGCGGCCGCCGACTCCAACGCGAAAATCGCGCTGATCTACGGCAGCGAGGAACTCGCGAAAGGCGTCGTGAAGATTCGCGATCTCACCGCGCGAACCGAACACGAAATCCCCCGCGATCAGGTCCTCGGCAGCGTCCGCGATTTCTTCTCCTGAGCGCCGGGACCGCGCGTCGCTGACTCGAGATTGCGGGGGCCGAACGCCGCGGGCAGCAGATCAGCAATCGAGTAACTCGTTGTTTCCGCACCGTCGCAGACGGAGACAACGAGCGCATCCGGACCGAATTCGTTGATCACCTGGCGACACGCCCCGCAGGGCGCGGTCGGCGACGCCGTCGGAGTATATACTGCGACTGCGCTCAGCGACGTCTCGCCGGCTGAAACCGCAGTGAAAATTGCCGATCGCTCCGCGCAATTGCAGAGTCCGAACGAAGCGTTCTCCACGTTCGTGCCGGTATATATCTTCCCGGAGGACATCAGCACCGCGGCGCCGACGGGAAATTTCGAATACGGCGAGTAGGAATGACGGCACACCCGACGTGCTTGGGCGCAGAGCCGCCGGCGCACTTCCGGCTTCAGGGGACGAGGATCAGGCACCACCGACTCGAAACAAAATCTCCCCGTGACCGCGATCAGATTCCAAGTTCCCTCTTTGTTTCCGCGAATGCCTGGATCGCGCGCTCCAACTCGGGCCGGGTGTGCGCCGCGCTGACTTGCGTGCGAATCCGCGCCGCTCCCGCGGGAACGACCGGATAAAAGAATCCGACCACATATATATCTTTTTCGAGCATGCGCTGCGCGAAGAGCTGGGCGAGCGTAGCATCCCCCAGCATCACCGGGATGATCGGGTGCATTCCCGGTCGCAGACTCAGACCCGCGGCGACCAAGCCTTCCCGGAAAAATCGCGCGTTCTCCTCGAGGCGATCCCGCAGCGCCGTCGACTGCGTGACGAGGTCGAGCGCCGCGAGACTGGCCGCGGCGATCACGGGAGCGAGTGTATTGGAAAACAAATACGGACGTGAACGCTGGCGCAGCAGATCGATGATACCTTTGCGACCGCTGATATATCCACCGCTGGCGCCACCGAGGGCCTTGCCCAGTGTACCGGATATGATATCAATTTTGCCGTGAACGCCGCAGTGCTCCGGCGTGCCGCGGCCGGTTCGGCCCAAGAAGCCCACCGCGTGACTGTCGTCGACCATCAGCAACGCCCCGTGCCGCTCCGCGATTTCCCGTATATCCTTCAATGGCGCTATATAGCCGTCCATCGAGAAAACACCATCCGTCACAATCATCTTGAAACGCGCCCCGCCCGCGGTCGCCTCGGCGAGCTTGGCCTCAAGGTCCGCCAGGTCACAGTTCTTATATCGAAATCGCCGGGCTTTGCAGAGCCGGATGCCGTCGATGATCGAGGCGTGGTTCAACTCGTCACTGATCACCGCATCCTCCGCCCCGAGCAGCGCCTCGAACACGCCGCCGTTCGCATCGAAGCACGAGGAATATAATATTGTCTCCTCCGTCCAAAGAAATTCGCTGAGGCGATGCTCGAGCTCCTGGTGAATTTCCTGCGTACCGCAGATGAAACGCACGGACGACAACCCATAGCCCCAGCGATCAAGCGCCGCGTGCGCTGCCTGGACCAGCTCCGGATGATCGGACAAACCGAGATAATTGTTCGCGCAAAAGTTCAGCACGCGCCGGCCCGGGGCGATTCCCACCTCCGCGTTTTGCGGCGTGGTAAGAACGCGTTCGCGCTTATATAGTCCCGACGCCTCGATTTCGCTGAGGGTGCGCGCCACGTGGCCCAGAAAATCAGGGACGGCGTTTGGCATGGCTCAACTCCAGTTCAGGACGATTTTCCCGCTGCGTCCTGAGCGCATAAGGTCGAATCCCTCCTGAAAATCCGCGGCCTCGAACCGGTGCGTGATCACCGGCGTTATATCAAGTCCCTTCTGGATCAACGCCGTCATCTTGTACCAGGTTTCATACATCTCCCGTCCGTATATACCGCGAATCGTCAGCATATTGAAAACCACCTTGTTCCAATCGACCGCGGCCGCGCCCGGCATAATTCCGAGGAGAGCGATGCGGCCGCCATGCGTCATATTGTCGATCATGTCGTTCAACGCCTGCGGATTTCCCGACATCTCCAACCCAACATCGAAGCCTTCCTTCATCCCGATTTCCCGCTGCACATCGCTGAGCTTTTCCCGCGAAACATCCACGATGCGCGTCGCTCCCATCTTTTTCGCGAGGGCGAGCCGGTCAGGGTTCACGTCCGTGACCACCACCTTGCGGGCGCCCGCCTGCAGCGCAATCGCAGTGGCCATGCAGCCAATCGGGCCGGCCCCGGTGATCAGCACGTCCTCACCGACCAGGTCGAACTGCAGCGCGGTGTGCGTCGCGTTGCCGAGCGGGTCGAAACACGAGAGCACTTCCAGCGGGATCGTCGGGTCAACGTGCACCGCGTTGCTCGCCGGGATGCATAAATAATCGGCGAACGCGCCATCACGGTTCACGCCCACTCCCTTCGTGTCCTTGCAAAGGTGCCGGCGTCCCGCGAGGCAGTTGCGGCATTGGCCACAGACGATGTGCCCTTCGCCGTCCACGAGATCGCCCGGCTCGAAGCCTTGGACGTTCTCGCCGACCGCCTCGATCACGCCCACAAATTCATGCCCGATCACCATCGGAGCGCGGATGGTTTTTGCGGCCCAGGCGTCCCAATTATATATATGTATATCCGTGCCGCAGATCGAAGTTTTCTTCACCTTGATCAGAACGTCGTTGATTCCGGGAACCGGCACCGGGACCTCGACCAGGCTCAGCCCGGGTCCGGCTTGCAGCTTCGCAATCGCACGCATCATTCGGTCGGCCATAGAACGGCGAACGGTATGGCACCCGCCCGGCGAAACAACTCCTAAGCCCAGATCGTCGACCCCGGCGTGCTCAGCCCAGCGGCAACTCGGCGTTCTCGAGAGCCAAAAGGCGGATCTTTGTCGCCACGCCGCCCGGACCGGAAAACCCCGTCATTTTGCCCGACGCGGCGATGACCCGATGGCACGGGATCAGCAGCGGAATCGGGTTTGCGCCGAGGGCCGAGCCGACGGCCCTGCTCGCGCCCGGCGGCAGGCCGAGGTCCCGCGCAATGTCTCCGTAGGTCGCGGTGCGCCCGGGACCGATCCGCAGCGTCCGCCTATATACTTCGCAGGCGAAATCCGGCAGCGCTGTATAGTCGAAGGTCGCGTCCGAAAAATCCTGAGGCTCGCCCGCGAGATGCGCCTGCACGCGCGCGATGATCCGGGCAATCTCCGGTGGCGCGTCGGCTGCGTCACCGTCGACCGCGGCGGCCGGCGGTAGTGAAAATTTGGATACACCACGCTCCGTCCACGAGACGCTGCAGAAACCCAACGTGGTCGCGAAACGGAAACGTGGCATGAGTCAGAGCCAGCCAGGGGACCGGTACTCGCTATATACGTGCATGCCGATATTTGCATTCATGCCTATATATACAGGCATCGCTGGATATAGACGCGTATGCGGCGGGCTCAGCGCGGCGTCTCCAGGTTTCGCCGCATGTCCTTCACGTCGGCGAGTTGCTTCTTCAGCTCGTCTTTCTCGGCCTGCGTTTTGGCGCGGTTGATCGCCTCGAGCAGCGACTTTTCAAATTCCAGGAGTTCGACTCTTTCGCTGGCGAGGCGCTTGCGGACGTCCGTGGATTCGCCACCAAGAATCGCGACGCTGACCTTCGAGTTGTTCAACGCAGTGTCCGTCTCCGTCGACTTCGTATTCTTCGCCTCGCGGGCGATCAGTTTGTCCTCCTCGTGCAACTGCTGGTTGAGCTCCGTGATTTTGCTCCGGTTGACCTCGACCTTCGGCAGCGTCACCGCGGGCTCCTGCGCCACCTGCGCCGGCGTCGGCGTCGTCGCGGGTGCATTATTATCCGTGGCCGCCGTCGGACCGGCCAGGATCGCAGTGGTCGCGTCGCCGGGTGACGACGTGAGACCAACGGGCGGCGTCGCCGCGGCGGGTTTTGCGCCCTGATTTTTCGCATCCGCCCGCAGCAGTGCCTTCAACTGGTCCTTCATATTGGGCGCATCCGGAGAAGCGGCCCCTGCGCTGGACGTCGGCGACACTGGGCCGACCGCGGTGTTTGCTGTCGTCGTCGCCGCGGCCGCTGCCGGCGCTGGTGGCGGCGCGCTCACGGGCGACGGAGGCGTGGGCGCCGGCGCAGTCGTATCGGCGCTCGCGGCGAGGGCAGTGATGCCCAGGACCACGCCAGCAAGCAGGGGAACGGAGAGTAATTTCATTCGAGAGCGGGAACGGAGCGGAAAAGTTCGAGAGAATAAACTGGCCGGGCATCGCCGGCGCGTCGAGCGCTTTGGGCACGGTGCTTCGAGGCATATGGGTTTGCCTCGAGGTCGCGTTGACTGTCGTCTGCGGAGCAATGGCCAATCGTTTCTACGCGGAATTCGACAGTGAGAACTACGGCTCGATCCGAAAATCGGATTACCGCAGCGCTTTCCAGATGGACCGCGACCGGATCATCCACGCGCAGGCCTTTCGCAAGCTGCAGTCGAAAACCCAGGTTTTCCTCTCGGGGGAATATGATTTCTATCGTACGCGCCTGACCCACTCGATGGAGGTGGCGCAGATCGGCCGCTCGATCTGTCATTTTTTGCAAACGCGCCAGGGCCCGCTCGCGGAGGATTTTCATATAGACAGCGACTTGGTTGAGGCCGTCTGCCTTGCGCATGACCTGGGGCATCCGCCGTTCGGCCACTCGGGCGAGCGCACATTGCAGGAGTTGATGACGCCTTGGGGCGGCTTCGAGGGGAATGCGCAGACGCTGCATCTGCTGACGGAAACGATGTACCAGAACGAGTCGGGGGTGCGCGGGATGCAGCCGACGCGGGCGCTGCTCGATGGGGTGTTGAAATATAAAAAGCTTTTTCAGGAGTTTCCCGCCGCGCCGCAGAACCATTTCCTATATGATCCGCAGGCGGAGGTGCGGAATTTTGTCTTCGGCGGCGCAGCGATCCCGGCGCCGCTGCTTGCGGACGACCGGCTGAATGGCTTCAAGAGCGTCGAATGCCAGATCATGGACTGGGCCGACGACGCCGCCTATTCGCTAAATGATATAGTGGACGGGGTGAAAGCGGGCTTCCTGACCATGGAGCGCATCGAGCGCTGGGCGGCGGGTGAGCCGATTGATGCCGAGCGACAGGCGTACCTCGACGCACTGTTCAACGCCCTGCGCGGCGATCGGCTCGAGAATGTTTTCGCGCAAAAAATCGGGGCGTTCATCACCGCGTGCCGGTTGCGCGAGCGGCAGAATTTCATGGCGGCAAAAACCAATCGCTACCGCTATGAACTCGTGGTCGGCGCCGAGGCGGAGCGCGAGGCCGCGTTCTTCAAGAAGATGGCCAACGATATTATATTCGAAAGCCCGCAGCTGCAGCAGATGGAACATAAAGCGCGCCGCGTGCTGTTCGACCTGTGGGATTCGTGCTGGAGAAACTACGTCGAGAAACGCGGACGCGTCATCCACATCCTGCCGCCGCAGGTGGGCAAGCTCGTGGACGAGGCTCCCACCGAAGCGGCCAAGGCGCGGCGCATCTGTGACTGGCTAGCCGGCCTCACGGACGGCATGATCGTTCGCACGTATCGCCGTCTCTTCGACCCGGAGTTTGGCAGCATCCGCGACCTGAGTTGATCGCGCGGCTTCGGCGTTCGCGGCCCGCGGCGCGAAAGTATATAGCTGCCTCGGTCGGGCTGGTCGTATCCAGTTTTCGAATACGGCTGCGACTCAGCCGGCGCAAGCGCCGCTCAAGCGCGGGGAATATATTTCTTTTCCGCGAGCCATTCGCGGAAACGCGCGGGCCACTCGCCGGACGGCGATTTGTTCGTGTCCCTGAGCCCGAACCCGTGCCCGGCACCCGCGTAGATATGCAGTTCCGCGCTCACGCCGGCGCGTTTGCATTTGAGATAAAACTCGGCGAGGCCCTCGGATATATTCTGCCGGTCCTCGGCCCCGCACGCGAGAAACACCGGGGGCAGTGCCTTCGTGACGGGGATCTCCGTTTCCGTGCGTGGCAGGCCACCGGGATAAAGCAGGCCGAAGAAATCCGGCCGCGCATCCAGCCGGTCGATCGGGTCCTTCGCCGTAGCCATTTCGCCGACGGGCCGCGCCGCGGCGAGCAACGCGACTTCGCCGCCTGCGGAGAACCCGATAATGCCAACCGCCTTCGGGTTGATCGACCATTCCTTCGCCCGCGAGCGCACCAGCCGGATCGCGCGCTGCGCATCCGCCAGGGCGTCGCGGTCAACCGTATAGGGTGATTTGCCCTCGGGCACGGCGTCGTCTTTCGCGAGGCGGTATTTCAAAACGAAAGCCGCGACGCCATTATCCGCGAGCCATTGGCCGACGTTATATCCTTCATGCTCGATCGCGAGGCGCGAGTGCCCGCCGCCCGGCGCCACGATGACGGCCGCACCGGTCGCCTGTCCGGCCGCGGGAAGATATACGGTCAGGGTCGGATTGTTGATCCCAGAGACATTCGAGCCCACGCGTTTTTCCGGCATATCCTTCTTCGTCTCGAAGCCCGGCGCGCCTGCCGGCCAGAGCGGCAGCACGGGAGCGGAGCTCGGAGCGGCGGACAGGGCGGACAGGAACAGCCCGGAACAGAGGGCGAGCAGACGAACCAAACGCGGGGCGGGATATTTCATATAAGAGATATATTATTTCGCGCGGGCAATCTCCACGGCATAGGTGTGCACCGGGCCAAACAGATTCGAGCGGAACACCAGCCATTTCATATCCGGCGTGAACGACGCGTTGGGCTCGAGTTGATATTTGTGATTCGCGAGGTTGACCAGCCGCTCGGCCTCGAACGCGCCAGTCGCGATGAGATTTTCCGAGTTCGGATTCTTCACCCCGGCGACATCCGGAATCGGACGCGGCCGGAAAAGATATAGCCACTTTCCGTTCGTCGCGTGGGCGACCATTTCGTTGTCGCCACCGTCGCCACTGAAAAGCGTTCCATCCTGCGAGACATTATAGTGCACGGACCACTCGTCGCGCTGCAGATGGTACCAGGTCCGCTTCTTCGTCGCGAGTTCATAGCCGGCGAGCCAGAAGTCCTCACCGCGCGGCGTCTGCAAATCATACCAGATCTTCGAGCCATCCGCGTTGAAGAACTCGTGGCCGGCGATTTCCATATTGAGCGTGCGGGTGTGCGCCTTTGTCAGCCCCGTCCCGTCGGTGCGGATCAACCACACCCGGTCGACCTCGTGCCACGTCCCTTCATGGCAGAACATGATCTGCTGCGGATCCGTCGGCGAAAACTGCAGGTGCCCGATCCATTCGCGCTCCTTCAATACTTCCCGGATTTCGCCCGTCTGTATATTGACCGTGAATATCACCTGCGGAGGGCCGCGCCGGATCGCCATCAGACGATTGTGCAACGCGAGGTCCTTCGCATCCGCGTATGCCATTGGGGTGCCGTCCGGCCATTTGGCGCTATATGCAGCCTGAAAGGTGGGATTCGTGCCGCCGTTGTTCGGCTGGCTCGCTGCCGTGTTCGACATGGGCCCGGTCGCCGCCGCGGCCGCTTCAGGCGCGGGTGCCTGGTCCCCGCGACGTCCCCGTCCGCCGTCCGGCGGCGGGCGCTGGTCGCCCTCCGTATATACTCCCAGCATCAGCGTCTCATTCGCGTTGATCGAGGCGACGCCACCGCGCGGCAGCTTGGCCACGTCACGCGTCGCCTTCGTCGTCAGATTTGTCGCGTAAACATGGCTGACCTCGCCCTCGCGCTTCGTATAGTAAACGTCCCCGGTTTTGTGGCCCGCCATGATGACGCGCACCTCGCCGGGAACGACCAGGGTGACTTCGCGCGTTGCGAGGTCGATCGTCGAGATCCCGCTGGGCGACGTGACGACGAGTTTCCGGCCGTCCGGCGTATAGGCGTTCTGGTTGAAATATAGACTCGCGGTGCCGGGTTCGCGGGACAGCCGGACGACACGGTGGCCAGTATCCTTGTCTATATACTCGAGCGGCGGCTCCTGGGCGCGCAATGCGGTAACCAGAGCGAGGGAGCCAAGGATAAACGAGATGGGGAAGCGGGTGGTAAAATGCACAGGTTGAATGATGGGTTGATGTCTATATAAAATCAGGTCCGCGCCGGCCGGGCGATTTCCACGGCGTAGGTGTGGGTCGTGGCTTTTCCGTGTCCGGGGTTGCTGTCGAAATTGCCACTGAAGATAATCCATTTGCCGTTCGGAGTGAACGTCAGGTTCGGCTCGACGCCGGTCTCCTTGCTATAGCTGTGATGGCTCATGTTCACGAGCCGTTCGGACTTGAAAACGCCTATATCAATCAGGTCCTTCTTGTCCCGAAACGAGCTGCCGTGGACGAGCGCCGGACGGAAAAGATATATCCACTGGCCGTTGCCGGGTGGATTGAGGAGTTCGCCGTCCGGTGAACGCGTGGCCACGCTCCCCGGGCCCCCGCCGTCGCCCGCGAAAAGTTTGCCATCGGGCGAGGAGTTATAATGTACCGACCACTCGGCGCGCTGCAGGTTATACCAAGTGCGATGGCCCGTCTCCAGGTTGACGCCCCCGAGCCAGAACACCGTGCTGCGCGGCGTCTGTAAATCATACCAGACCATCTTGCCATCCGGGCTGAAGAACTCGTGCCCTTCGATTTCCATATTCATCGTTCGCTCGTGCAACAGCCTCGCGGGCGTGCCGTCCGCGCGCACGGTCCACGTGCGATCATTGAAATGCCAGGGCCCCTCGTGACAGAAGAGAATCTGCAGAGGATCCGTCGGTGAGCACTGCAGGTGATTCGTCCAGTCGTTCTCGCGATGGACCACCTTGAATTCCCCGGTCTTGATTCCCACTGTATATATCATCTTCGGCGTGCCGGCGGCCCAGTTCGGTTCCAACGTCCCACCCATGCCTCCGGGCGGCGGTGACCGCGGAATCGTTTTGCCGTCCGGGTCGGGTGCGATGCCGACCAGCAGCGTCTCGTCACAATTGATGGCGAACTGCCCGCCGCGACCGAGCGCGACCGCCGGGAGCTTCAAAACGAGGCGCTCGGCCTTGGTGTCGAGATGCACCGCGACGATATCATCGCCTTTCCGTATATACGCTTCACGCGTCCGCCACGCCGTCGCGATGGCATGCGCGTCGCGCGCGATCAGTTCCCGCTTGGGCGGCGAAACGCCCAGCGTGGTCAGGTCAACCGTGGTCACGCCCTCGCGGGTGTGGATGATCAACTTGTCGCCTTCCGGTGTGTAGGTGTGCTGGTGAAAATATAGGCTCGCACCACCGCTGTTAGGTGAAAGCCGGATCACGCGATGTCCCGTGTCGGGATCAATCCAATCTGAACGAAGCGGCTCGGCCGGGGCGTCAGCGGCGCGCAGGGCGCCGAACGCGAGTGTCAGGCCGGCAATATATAGCCAGCAGATGGGTCTAAAGCGAGGGGCCATGGGGTGGGGGCTGAGACGTAACACCGGGCCAGTCGGTGCGCGCCGCAACAACGGACAGTCCGCGCGCCTCGCGGTGTCCATACCAAATTTACGTTCGGCACCGAAATTTTTCTCTACTGCGGAAGCGTGCGGGCCTGCTTCGGAGGCGGCGCGAGGTGTCCTGCGTTCACAGCGTCCTGCACCATGGCGACTACATATTCCCAGAGCACGACGCTCCCATCGGCGACGCTCGCGTTGCGGGCGAGAACGCGATCCTGGGTGATGCCATGCCGCTGCCACGCGGCGCCTTGCGTGCGGCAGTTCAGCAGCATTGGCTGGAACCGGTCGACGGCAGTGGCGAAACGCGCCTCGGGTGTTTCCTTCGCCTCAAATTCGTCCCACCAGGCGCGGAAGCGCTGCGCCTGATCCGAAGGCAGCAAGCCGAAGATCCGGTCGGCCGCGATCGCCTCGCGGGCATGTTGATCCGCCATGCGCGCCGTATCGTAGGCGAACGTGTCGCCGGCATCGATCTCGACCAGGTCGTGCACGACCAGCATCTGCAGCACGCGCAATATATTCAGCGAGGGAGCGCTCGCGTGCTCCGCGAGCACGAGGACGCACAGGCACAGATGCCACGAGTGCTCGGCGTCGTTCTCCGCGCGACGACTCCGCGTATTGACCGTTTGGCGGAAAATCTCCTTCAGCCGGTCGGTCTCAACAATGAATTCCACCTGCCGCGCCAGGCGGCTCGCTGCCTCGGTCATGGGCGAAGGGTGGGTCTCCGCGGCCGCGACGCAAGCGTCGGCCATAACAACGCTATGTCCGCTACATCGACGCTATATACTTCCGCAAACCCACGCGCCTCGAAGCGCGACTCATGGGTGGGCGAGTTCGGGTGCCAGGACGCGCGTCCATATAGCGTAGCCGGCCGGCTTCATATGCAGCATGTCGTCCTGGAAGAGTTCGGGCCGGGTATGCCCCTGCGGGTCGAGCATCGGCGTGGCCACGTCTATATAGCGGCAGTGCGGCGCGGCGGCGCAGTCGGCGCGGATGAGCGCGTTCGTTTTTAATACAGCGGCTCGGATTTTTTCGCGCGACGGGCTCTCCTTGATCGAGAGAAACAGGATCGGAACGGTGGGAAGCGCAGCGTGGACCTTTTGCCGGAAGGCCTGCCAGTCGGCGAAAACCTGCTCCGGTGTCTTCCCGGCCTGGAGGTCATTCTCACCCGCATAAACCACAACCATTCGCGGATGGTAGGGAATGACGATGCGGTCCGCGTAGTATACACTGTCCGCGAGCTCGGAGCCGCCGAAGCCGCGATTCAAAGTTGATATATCCGGAAAGTCCTGCGCGAGCGTGACCCATTTTAAAATCGACGAGCTCCCCACGAAAACCACCGAGCCCGCGGCCGGCGGATGGGCAGCGTCGGCTCGCGTGAACGCGTCGATCGCAGGACGCCAGAGCAGCGGCGCCGCGGCGACTCCCGACACCGTGGCAACGGCGACCAGGAGAACGCGGGATAAGCGCAGCTTCGAGAACAGGGCACGGAGGTGCATGTCCGAAAGAAACACATCGGGTACGTCCGCGGCAACGCGAACTTGCGTTCCCTGCGACACGCGCATGGGCTCGCGTGATGCGTTACCTCATCGCCTTTGCGGCGCTGGGTTCCACCCTGCTGGCCCAAACTGCACCTGTGAAATATCCAATCGCTCCGCCAGGAAACGTGGTCGACGACTACCATGGCACGAAAGTCCACGACCCCTACCGCTGGCTCGAGGATCTGGACTCGCCAGAGACACGCGCGTGGGTCGACGCCGAGAACGCGCTGACGTTTGGCTTTCTCGAGAAGCTCCCTGAGCGAGAAAAGTTCAAGGCACGCCTCACGAAACTGTGGGACTTCCCGCGGTATGGGCTGCCGTATCGCGAGGCCGGACATTATTTTTTCAGCAAGAATGACGGCCTGCAGAACCAGGCGGTTTTATATATCCAGGATGGCCTTCACGGCAGCCCCCGCGTCCTGCTCGATCCCAACCTGCTTTCCGCCGACGGCACCGTCGCCCTGACGGCGAACGAGGCTTCGCACGACGGGCAATGGCTGGCATACGGAACCGCCGCGGCGGGCTCGGACTGGAACGAGTTTCATATACGCTCCACCGCGACGGGGCAGGACACAGGCGATATAATCAAATGGGTGAAATTCTCGGGGCTCTCGTGGACGCGCGATAGCCGGGGCTTTTTCTATTCGCGTTTTCCCGCGAGCGAGGGCGGCGGCGAAAAGACATTTGATGCGCTGGAGCACCAGCGAGTATATTACCACCGGCTCGGGACGGAACAGGCGGCGGATCGACTCGTCTTCGAGGTCGCGGATCAACCGAAATGGCTGGTTGGCGGCGGGACGACGGAGGACGGCCGCTACCTCGTGCTCTCGACGAGGCGGGGAGATTCACGCTTTAACCTGCTGCGAGTCGTCGATCTCCAGAATCCGCTGGCGCCGCAGCTCGATGGGCCAGCGATCCCGCTGGTCGATCAGTGGCAGGCGGAATATCAAATTATCGGCAACTCCGGACCGATTATATATATGCTGACGACCCAAGACGCGCCGCGCCGGCGCATCGTGGCGGTCGACGCCCGGTCGCCGTCACCCGCGAACTGGCGCACGCTGGTTCCCGAGGGTGCCGATGTGATCGGCTCCGCCGGCGTGGTGGGTGGAAAATTCATCGTGGTGACCATGCACGATGCGTCGAGCCGGCTCCTGAGTTTCTCTCTCGAAGGCAAGCCGGGCGGGGAGATTCCGCTGCCGGGCCTCGGCACGGTTTTTGATATATCGGGGAAACAGGACGAGCCGGAGCTGTTCTACGGCTTCACTTCATACACTGTTCCATCGACGATCTTTCGTCAGGACCTGGGGACCGGCCGGAGCGAGGTTTTCCGCGCGCCGCAGATCGAGGCGGACCTTTCCCGCTATATCACGGAGGAAATATTCTATAACTCGAAGGATGGAACGCGGGTCCCGATGTTCATCACCCATCGGCGCGGGGTGAAGCCGGACCCGGCCACTCCGGCGATTCTCTACGCGTACGGCGGGTTTGATATATCGCTGACGCCGGGGTTCTCCATCT
This sequence comes from uncultured Verrucomicrobiae bacterium, assembly GCA_963800005.1. Lineage (GTDB taxonomy): Bacteria > Verrucomicrobiota > Verrucomicrobiia > Opitutales > Opitutaceae > CAWCZH01. The sequence goes on along the minus strand of CAWCZH010000004.1, from coordinate 646,678 downwards.
CGACTCTGGCCTGGCTTGAGCAAGGCGGGATCTATGCCGTTCCGAACCTGCGCGGCGGCGGCGAGTACGGCCGCGAATGGCACGATGCGGGCACGAAGGAGCGAAAGCAGAACGTCTTCAACGACTATATAGCGGCAGCGGAGTGGCTGTTTGCGAATCAATATACGTCGCCTGCGCACCTCGTGCTCAGCGGCGGTTCGAATGGCGGGTTGCTCGTGGGCGCCGTGCTGAACCAGCGCCCGGACCTCTGCCGCGTCGCGTGGCCGGCGGTGGGCGTCATGGACATGCTGCGCTTTCAGAAATTCACCGTCGGGTACGCGTGGGTCAGCGACTACGGATCGAGCGACGACCCCGAAGGCTTCAAATACCTCTCGGCGTACTCCCCGCTGCATACGATCAAGGCCGGGGCGAAATATCCGGCGGTGCTCGTCACGACCGCGGACCACGATGACCGCGTGTTTCCGGCGCATTCGTTCAAATATACAGCGGCACTCCAGGCCGCCGTCGCTGAGCGTTCAGACGCGGGTCCGGTGCTGATCCGGATTGAAACGCGCGCGGGCCACGGCGCCGGGAAGCCCACGGCCAAGGTCATCGATGAGATTGCGGACAAGTTCGCGTTCGCCGCGCACTTTCTGGGTATGGATGTCCGCTGAGCCGGCAGCCGGCGGCCGCGGATCCCCGTATTCAAAATTCGGATACACCGCGGCGTAAAGCGTTCGGGCGCGCCCAAGACGGGACCGGCTTACGGCGGGCTGTGGAAGCTGGTCAGCGGCGTATCCAGTCAGTGGATACACGCGCCGGTATGATGCGTCGTAACCGGCGCACGGCGCGCGCGTCGGATTACCAGCCGCCGCCGAGGGCTCGCACCAACTGGGTGCTCGCGAGGAAGCGCTGGGAATTCAGTTGCGTCGCGACACGCTCGTTCTCGAGTGCCGTACGCTCGGCGTCGACCACCTCGAGAAAACTCACGAGGCCGGCCTTGTATCGAACGGTCGAAAGATCGGCCGCCTTGCGCGAGGCAACGACGGCGCGGGCGATGACATTCTTTTGGTCCTCGAGATAATGCAGGTTGCTCAGGCCGTCTTCCACTTCCTGAAACGCGACCAGCACGCTCTGCCGATAATTCGCGATCGCCTCGTCATACGCGGCGAGTGAACGTTTATAGTTCGCGCGGAGGCGTCCGCCTTCGAACAGCGGCAGCGAAATGGACGGCCCCAATGACCACTGGCGGTTGTTCCAGCCGAAGATTGAGTCGAGCTCCTCGCTGTTGAAACCGGCCGAGCCGATGAGGCGAATCACCGGGAAGAACGCGGCTTTCGCGATTCCGATCTGGGCATTGATCGCCGCGAGATTGCGTTCGGCCGCGGCGACGTCGGGGCGGCGCTCGAGAACATCTGAAGGCAGGCCGATGGGCACTGCCGGGGCGTTCACGGGCAGCACGATGCTTTCGTCGACCGTGAATTTTTCCGGCATCTGTCCGCAGAGGATCGCGAGCGCGTGACGCAACGACGCGCGGCGTTGGTCGAGCGAGAGCGTGTCGCTCTCGGCCGTCGCCAGCTCAGCCTCGGCTCTATATACATCGAGTTCTCCACTCGCGCCGCCGGCATATCGTTTCTGCACGAGGTCGAGCGCCTGGCGGCGCGTCTCGATACTGCGGACCACGAGGCCTCGCTCAGCCGTGAGCGAGAGCAGGCTGAAATAATCCTGCGCCACCTCGGATTGCACGCCGAGGAGAATGGATTGATAGGTCGCGTCGCTGGCATCCGCGAGATCTCGCGCGCTCTCGGCTGTCCGGCGGACGCGGCCCCAAAGATCCACTTCATAGCTAAGATCCAGCGGCAGGTTGATGGAGTTCGCGGTATATGCAGCGCGCGTGGATGGTGTTTGCACCTGGCGTCCGCCCGAATACCGCGAGCGGTTGGCGCTCGGATCGGCGGTCACCGTGGGGAAGTAATCCGCTATATACACCTGCGCGATGGCGCGGGCTTGGTCGCGCCGCGCGACCGCAGCCTGCACCGTTGGGCTTGCGGCGGTGGCCTGCTGCTCAAGGTGGTCCAGCGCCGGGTCCTGGAATATACTCCACCAGGCGCCCTTCGGGGTCGCATCCTTCGGGGCGGCCGCTTTCCACGGGCCGTTCTCCGAGAATGTCTCCGGCACCGGTGACTCGGGGCGTTTATAGTCCGGGCCCACCGCGCACCCGGCCAATATAGTGATATATAGTATGGCCCCGCCGCCGACAAGGGATCGGTGCATGTTCAGGCTTTCTTCGCGGGCACGGGAAGCACCGGGTCGACCGTCATGCCGTCCACCAGGCCGTCGTTCGGAGTGGACACGACCAGCGTTCCCGCCGGCAGTCCGCTCAGCACCTCGATTTGCGTTCCGAAATCACGCCCCAGTTTGATCGGCATTGTGCGGATGACGTGCGGGTTCGGCGTCACGGTCAACACCTGCGCGCCGTTGGCCAGGATGATGACCGACCCGGAGGGGATGAGGATGGCGGGCTCGGTCGGCGTGAGCCGGAAGCGCACCTGCCCGAACATGCCGGCGAACAACTCGCCGTTCTCGTTCGGGATCTGCACCTCCGTCTCGAGTGTGCGCGAATTCGGATCGAGCGCGCCCGCGATGCGGACCACCTTGCCCTTGAAAACGCGTCCGGGAAATTCGTTCACCAGCACCTCGGCGTCGAGGCCCGGCTTGATCGCGCGCGAGTTCGTCTGCGGGACACTTGCATATACACGCAATACTTTGGTTTGAGCGAGTCGGAATAGCTCGCGGCCTCCACCACCGGCGGTCACGAGGGCACCTATATCGACATTGCGCGCGGAGATCACGCCGTCGAACGGCGCGGTGATCGTTTGATATTGCTTCAGCTGTGTCAGCCGCGAGACGTTCGCCTCGGCCGCATGCACGTCCGCGCCGCGCGCGAGCAGGTCGGCCTGCTTTTCGTCGACCTCCTGTTGAGCCACGGCGTTCTGGGTGCCGAGGTCCTTCCACCGCGTGGCGCTGCTGGCCGCGAGCGCGAGATTCGCCTTCGCCTGATCGAGGGCAGCGCGAGCCTGGTTCAATTCCTGATCCACCTCGGGACCCTCGATGATCGCGAGCACCTGGCCCGTCTTCACCTCGTCGCCTATATCAACGAGCCATTTTGAAAGATACCCATTCGTGCGCGCGTAGATCGGCGCCTCCTCGAACGCCTGCAAGCTGGCGGGCAGCAGCAGGTCGCCGGGCGCCGAGGAACGGGCCGCCACGACCACGCCGACGGCGGGGATGCCCGCCTTGACGGCGCGATCGGCGAGGGCCGCGGTCGCTTCCATTCGGGGACGAATCCCGAAGAAGTATATAGCGCCTGCTATGATAATCAAAATAACAACGAGACGAGTCACGAGCTTCATTGGCAAAATCGTTTAGTGAACCGGGACTTCGTGCAGCTCCTCGGCCAGGGTTTCTTCCGGCGTGTGGGCGGCCTTCCGGCGCAGCGTTGCATATACGATCGGCACGAGGAACAGCGTGGCGACAGTCGCCAGCAGCAACCCGCCGATCACCGCGCGGCCGAGCGGCGCGTTCTGCTCGCCGCCTTCACCCAGTCCAAACGACATGGGGAGCATGCCAATGATCATGGCGAGCGCGGTCATCAATACAGGACGCAGCCGCGTGTTGCCGGCCGAGAGCGCCGCGGCGCGCGCATCCATGCCGGCGTGCCGCTGGTCATTCGCAAACGTGACGAGCAGGATGGCGTTCGCCGTGGCCACGCCGACGCTCATGATGGATCCCATCAGCGATGGCACGCTGAGCGTCGTATGAGTTAGATATAGCGCCCAGATATTGCCACTCAACGAACCGCTCAGTGCCATGATGATGATGAAGGGGTCCAGCCACGACTGGAAGTTCACGACCATCAATAAGTATACAAGGATGATGGCGAAGAGCACCCCGACCCCGAGTCCGAGGAACGACGAGTCCATGCTCTCGACCTGGCCGCGCAACGAAACGAACGTGCCGCGCGGCAGGTTCTTTTCATATTCCTTCAGCACCTTGCGCACATCCGAGGCGACGCCGCCCAGATCACGCCCATCGACGTTCGCGTATACATCGAACACGGGTTGCACATTATAGTGCCCCACCACGAGGTTCGTCGTCGTGCGGCCGATGCGCGCAACGTTGCCGAGAATCTGCGGCCCGCTCGGTCCGCCGGCGGACGAGATCGGGATCCGCTGCATTGCGCCGAGCGAATCGATCATGAACTGCGGTGCCTGCGTCGCGACTGTATATTGGACGCCATTCTGAGGGTTGAGCCAGTAGTTCGGCGCGGCCTGCGCCGATCCGCTCAACGCCACGAGCACATTGTTCGCCACATCCCGCTGCGTGAGTCCCACCTGTCCGGCGCGATCGCGATCGACGTCCACCTTGAGGGCGGGGCCGTTCACGATTTGATGCACGTGGACATCCACCGCGCCAGGAATTTTCGCAACACGCGCGGCGAATTTCTGAGCGAGGGCATAGTTGGCTTCGCGGTCGCGACCAGCGAACTGCACGTCGATCGGGGCCGGAAGGCCGAAGTTGAGAATTTGTCCGACGATATCGGAGGGCTGCGTGAAGAACGTGAAGTTCGGAAAATCGTGGTTCAACCGCGCCCGCAATTCGCGAACATACTTCCACGTGGGACCGTGCTTCTCCGGATTGAGCGACACGAGAATTTCGCCGTCGGCCGAACCGATGGTCACCGAATCACTGAAGGCGAGCGCGGTGCTACCGGCCGGAACGCCTATATTATCCAATATAGTCACCAGCTCGTCCGGTGGGATCACCTGCCGGATCACATTCTCCACGAGGGTGAAATCGCGCTCGGTCTCCTCGATCCGCGTCCCCGCCGGCGCCCGCATGTGCAGGCGGAACTGGCCGGCGTCGACAATGGGGAAGAAATCCCGGCCCAGGAACGGGGCCAGCACCGCGGTAACCATGACGAACACGATGGTGCCCACGACGACGACTGAGCGATGACTGAGGCTCCAGTCCAGCGCGCGAGTATATTTCGCCCGGAACCGCTCGAAGTGGCGGTTGAAGCGGACGTGGACCCGCCAGATGATATCGCCCTTTGGTGCATTGGGCCGGTCGATTCCGTCGTCGTGCTTCACCGGCTGCCCGTGCAGCAGGTAATTCATCATCGTGGGAACGACAGTTCGCGACAGGAAATAGGAAGCGAGCATCGCGAAGATGACGGCCATCGCGAGCGGGCCGAAGAGATACTTCGCGGTGCCCTCGAGGAAAAAGATCGGGACGAATACTATGCAGATGCAGAGGGTGGAGACGAAGGCGGGCACCGCGATCTGCTGGGCGCCGTCGAGGATCGCCTGAACGAGCGGCTTATGCATCGCGAGGTTTCGATCTATATTCTCGATTTCGACGGTCGCGTCGTCGACGAGGATGCCGACCGCCAGCGCGAGCCCGCCGAGGGTCATCGCGTTGATCGTCTGGCCGAATATATTAAGGACGATGATCGAGCAGAAGATCGAGAGCGGGATGGAGACGACCACGACGAACGTGCTCCGCAGCGTCCCAAGAAAAAGCAGGATCATGAGCGCTGTGAGCGTGGCGGCGAGGATACCCTCGCGAATGACCCCCACGAGCGAGGCACGCACGAAGACCGACTGGTCGAACAGCGGCGCTATATCAAACTCCGGCGGGACGGTCTGCCGGATGCGCGGCAGGACGGCGCGGACCCGTTGGATGATAGAAAGCGTGGAGGCGTTGCCGCTTTTCAGGATCGGCAGGAGAGCGCCGCGGGCGCCGTTCTGGCGCACTATATTATTTTGCGGCGCGTTGCCATCGCGGACCTGGGCAACGTCGCGGATATATATAGTCCTCCCGTTGACCATCTTGATGGGGAGATCGTTCAGCGCGGCAACCGTGTCAGTGCTGCTGTTGATCAGCACACTATATTCGCGATCGCCGATCTTCGCGGTGCCGGAGGGCAGGGTGAGGTTCTGCGCGTTGATCGCGTTGCTGACGTCACTGGGCGTCAGCCCCTGGGCGGCGAGTGCCTGCGGGTCGATGTCGACCTGGACTTGGCGGACCTTGCCGCCGGTCGGCAGCGGGACCGAGGCTCCTTGGACGGTGGCGAGCTGAACGCGGAGAAAGTTGAGGCCGAGATCATATATCTGTTGCTCGCTCATCGACTTGCTGCCGAGGCCGAGTTGCAGGATCGGAACGTTCGAGGCACTGAAGCGGATGACGAGCGGCGGCGTCGCGCCGATCGGCAGGATGCGCAGGATCGTCTGATTGATCGCGGTCACCTGCGAGACGGCGGCATCGATGCTCGCGCCGGGCTGGAAGAAAACCTTGATCACGCCGGCACCCGGCAACGATTGCGATTCGATGTGCTCTATATCATTAACTGTCGTCGTCATCGCGCGCTCGCTGATGGTGACGATGCGCTTTTCCATTTCCTCGGGCGGGAGCCCGGCGTAAACCCAGAGAACCGTTACAACCGGGATATCGATCGACGGGAATATATCCTTCGCCATGCGCATGAGCGAAACGATCCCCATGATCATGATGAGGAGCGCCATCACGGTGAAGGTGTAAGGGCGGCGAAGAGCGAGTCGGACGATCCACATAACGGAGAGATAAGACGCTGAGAACCAGCTAGGGTCGCGCCAATACGATCAGACTTCCAAGACTAGTTTGGTAAAGATCAAGACTTCTGGTATATCGATAGAATGGAGTTGAGACATCTCAAATATTTCGTCGCGGTCGCGGAGGAGCTGCATTTCAGCCGGGCCGCGCGGCGGCTGCATATCGCGCAGCCGCCCTTGAGCCAGCAAATCCGTGCCTTGGAGGGAGAACTGGGGTTGCCTCTTTTCGTGCGGACAAGCCGGAAGGTGGAATTGTCGGAGGCCGGCCGAATCTTCCTCGAGCAGGCGAGACTCGTGCTCGCGCAGGCCGAGCAGGCTCGGCAAACGATGATCTCGGCGCGTCGCGGCGACGCCGGTGAGATCGGCATCGGGTTTGTGACGTCCGCGGTATATACTTTGTTGCCCAAGATCTTGCGGGAGTTCACCCGTGGGCGCGACGGCGTGAGCATCCGCTGTTTTGAGATGAATTCACCGGAGCAGAAAATCGCCCTGCAGGAACGGCGCATCCAAGTCGGGTTTAATCGGACGCGTCTTGGCGATCCCACGCTCCATTGGGAAACGCTCTCCCGGGAGCGGCTGATCCTCGCGTTACCGACGGACCACGCGCGTGCGGCGCAGGCGAGGATTCGATTGCGGGATTTTTCGGGAGATCGCTTTATACTTTTTGGCCGGCTGCAGGGACAGGCGATCTATGATGCGATTTTCGCCGCGTGTGCGCGGGCGGGTTTCGAACCGCGGATCGCGCAGGATGGCAACAGCATGCAAACGACTCTCGCGTTGGTCGCCGCCGGCCTGGGCATCGCGATGGTGCCGTCGTCACTGCAGCACTGGCAACGGCCCGGCGTTATATATCGCGAGCTGCCGACGGCCGACGCCGATGAGATCGAATTGGCTCTGGTTTGGCGCAAAGACGAGCTCTCGCCGGTGGTTCGCAGCTTCCTCGAGGTCGCCCGCACGGTCGCGCATTTGTCGCGTCTCGCCGAGTCAAGACCCGAGGTAAATCAGCCCGAGCCAGCCCCCGAGTCGGAGCGCCACCGCCGTTCGGCGAAACGTTCTACATATAGATAGCCGGGCCTCGGGACACTCCCCTGTTTCGTGCGTTGTCCAGGCGGTCGCACCGAGGCTTGCACGTTTTCCTTGCTAGCACGTCCGCTCCGGATTTCCCTCGTAACCATTTTGTCTCCATGAAAGTCCTCGTCGCCGATAAGATATCACCCAAGGGAGTTGCCTACCTGCGCCAGCAGCCGGGCTTTGAAGTGGTCGAAGCCTATGGGTCCTCGCCCGAGAAAATCCTGGAGCTCGCGAAGGACGTCCACGCGATCGTCGTTCGCTCGGAAACGAAGATCACCGCTGCGGTTTTCGCAGCGGCCCCTCTATTAAAGGTAGTCGGTCGGGCGGGCGTCGGCGTGGACAACGTCGACGTGGACGCCGCCACTGAGCGAGGCGTGATCGTGATGAACACGCCCGAGGGAAACACCATCGCGACCGCTGAACTCACGTTCACGCATCTGCTCTGCGGCGCCCGCCCCGTGCCCCAGGCTGCCGCTTCGATGAAGGCGGGGCAGTGGGACCGGAAATCGTTCTCAGGCATCGAGCTGTTTCGCAAAACGCTTGGCATCGTCGGGCTCGGCCGCATCGGTCGCGAGGTCGCGAAACGCGCGCAGGCGTTCGGCATGCGCGTGCTTGCGTACGACCCGTATCTCGCCCCGAGCCGCGCCAAGGCCATGCAGGTCGAGGCCGTGACGCTGGACGAGCTCCTCGCGCAGTCCGACTATATCACGGTGCACATGCCGCTGACCGACGACACGCACTACATGATCGACGAGGCCGCGTTCGAGAAATGCCGCAAGGGCGTGCGTATATTCAACTGCGCCCGCGGCGGTATTATCAAGGAGAGCGCGCTCGTCGCCGCTCTGAAATCGGGTCGCGTCGCCGCCGCCGGTCTCGACGTATACGAAGAGGAGCCGCTCGCTGCCGACAGCGAACTTCGGAAGCTGCCCAACGTCGTGCTGACGCCTCACCTCGGCGCCTCGACCGCCGAGGCCCAGGAATCGGTCGGCATCGAAATCGCCGAACAAATCTCAGACGTCCTCGGCGGCGGTGTCATCCGCAACGCGGTCAACATGCCGTCGATCGACGCCGCCGCGTTGAAGAGTCCTCGGGCCGTACCTCGATCTCGGCGCGAAGCTCGGAACGCTCGTGCAGCAAATCGCACCGCCACAGCTGGCGCGTTTGCAGATCACCTATTGGGGCAAGACTCGTGGAACTGGACGCGAACCCGGTGACGCGGGCAATCGAGCGCGGGTTTCTCCGCCGTATCAGCGGTGAAAACGTAAACTTCGTGAACGCGCCGATCGTGCTCGAGCGACTTGGCATCCAGGTCGAGGTCACGAAATCGAACAGCGATTCCGGCTATACAGAACTTATCCAGGTCGTCGTCGCCGCGCCCGACGGCACTATATACTCGGCCGCCGGCACGCTCACCGGGAAGGGCAACCAGCCGCGCATCGTCAGCATCAACGACCGTGAGGTCGAGGTCGCGGCGGAAGGGAAATTGCTCGTCCTCGAAAATCTCGACCAGCCCGGCATGGTCGGCGAGGTCGGCACGATACTCGGGCGCGATGGTGTTAATATAGCGGATATGTCCCTCAGCCGCCTCACCCCCGGCAGCACCGCCTATATGGTCGTGCGCGTCGACACCGAGCCGAGCGAATCCGCGCGCCGCATCATCAAGGGCCACGCGGCCATCAAGCTGGCGAAGTTCGTGCAATTATAGCCGATGCTCGGATCCGTCGCCATTGCCGTCGTGGTGGGTTACCTCCTGGGAGCAATCCCGGTGGGTTACCTATATGCGCGGGCGCACGGAGTTAATATATTCGAGGTCGGCAGCAAAAATCCGGGTGCGACCAACGTCGGGCGCGTGCTCGGTCCGAAGGCGGGCAAAACTGTCTTCGCCATCGACGCGCTAAAAGGTGCGATCGCAACCGGTTGGCCGTGGCTGGCCTTGCTGTTTCTTCCCAATCGCGTCGCGAATTGGAACGATGCGGCGGCGGGGCACTCGAGCGTGCGTGAGTTTCTCGAACTCGCCGGTCTCGCCTCCGCGTTGCTCGGTCACAGTTTTTCCTGCTTCACGCATTTTCGCGGCGGCAAGGGCGTCGCGACCGCGAGTGGCGGAATGCTCGTGCTCATGCCGCTGGGCGCGATCGCGGCGGTCATCGTCTGGACCGTTACCTATTTCTCCAGCCGCTATGTATCCCTCGCCTCGATCTTCGCTGCGCTCACGCTGCCGATCGCCGCGCTCGGACTGCACGGATCCGTGCCGCTCGTCGTGCTCGCGTCGCTCGTGGCGTTCTTCGTTATCATACGTCATCGCGCCAATATAGAGCGCCTGCTCAGTGGCACGGAGAGCCGCTTCTCGCGGTCGAAATAAATGGCGACGTCCACTCCCGTTTTTCGCATCGGCCTCTGTGGCTTCGGCACCGTCGGACAGGGGGTATGGAAACACTTGTCCGCGAATCGCGCGGAACTCGAATCGCGCCTCGGCGTGAAACTCGAGCTCGCGCGCGCCGCCGTGCAGGACCTCGCCAAATCCCGCGTGGTACCGATCCCTGCCGCGTTGCTCACGACGGACGCGCTCGGCCTGGCGCGCGATCCGGACATCCCGATCATTTGCGAATTGATGGGCGGCACGCGACTCGCCCGCCAGGTGACGCTCGCCGCGCTGCGTCTCGGCAAGGTCGTCATCTCGGCGAACAAGGCGCTCATCTGCGAGCATGGCGCGGAGATTTTCGCGACCGCGCAAAAACACGGCGGACACTTTTTCTTCGAGGCATCGGTCGCGGGCGGCATTCCGATCATCAAGGCGCTGCGCGAGGGCCTCGTCGCCAACCGTTTCCCCCGCATCTACGGTATATTAAACGGCACCTGCAACTATATACTCACCCAGATGGAGGAGCAGGACGCGCCGTACGCGCAGGTGCTCGCTGATGCGAAACGGCTGGGTTATGCCGAAGCGGATGAGTCGCTCGATGTCGATGGCTGGGACACCGCCCACAAGGCGGCGGTCCTCGCGTGGCTCGCGCACGGCGTCTGGGTGAAGACCGACGAAATGATCATCGAGGGCATCGCCCGGATCGCGCCGGTCGACTTCAAGAACGCCTCGACGCTCGGCTTCGGGATCAAGCTGCTCGCCGTCATCACGCGCGATTTTTCGACCAATGAGATTTGCGTGCGCGTGCATCCGACGCTGCTGCCGGCGGGCAATGTCATCGCAAATGTCAGCGGCGTATTCAACGCCATCTCCGTCACGGGCGATGTCGTCGGCACGACACTATATATGGACGCGGCGCCGGCCAGGACGCCACGGCCAGTGCGGTGATCAGCGATATCGCCGACGCCGTCGCGCTGCTCAAGCACGGCAAGGGCGCTCATCTGATCGGCGAGGAACGCCCCGTGCTCCGGCCGGCGACGCGACGCATCCGGCCGCAGAATATACATAGCCGTTATTATCTTCGCCTCACGGTGCAGGATCGGCCGGGCGTGCTCGCCCGCGTGGCTTCGGTGATGGCTCGACATCGGGTGAGCATCGCCAGCGTGCTGCAGAGCCCAGCTGAAACGCCCGGAGCGGCGTCGCTCGTGCTCACCACGCACGAGAGCAACGAGCGCGCGATTGGCGAGACGCTCAAGGAACTGCGCCGATTGCCCAGTCTCCTCGATGTGCCCTTGCTATTACGCATCGGTGATTTTTCTGAATAAATCCTGACCATGGCTCGCATTGTCCAAAAATACGGCGGCACCTCGGTCGGAGACGTCGAACGCATCAAGAAAGTCGCCGAGCGCATCAAAGGCACTCGCGACGAAGGCAATGAGGTCGTCGTCGTCGTGTCGGCGCGCGCCGGCGTGACCAACGAGCTGATCGCGCGGGCCAAGCCTGCTCAGCGCGGATCCGCCGCGAGCGCGAACTCGACCAGCTGCTCTCGATCGGCGAGCAGGAGACGATCGCCCTCACGGCGATGGCGCTGCACGGCATCGGCGTGGACGCAGTGAGCTATACCGGAGCCCAGGCCGGTATATTCACCGACAAAGTACATACCAAAGCGAAGATCAAGACGATCAACCCGAAGCCGATCGAAAAGGATCTGAAGGCGGGCACGCGTCGTCATCGTCGCCGGCTTCCAAGGGCATCAACGAAGAGGGCCAGATCACGACGCTCGGCCGCGGCGGCTCCGACCTGACCGCCATCGCGCTCGCGGCGGCGATCAAGGCCGACCGCTGCGAGATCTACACCGACGTCGACGGAGTCTACACCGCCGATCCCGCGGGTCGTGAAGAACGCGCGCAAGCTGCCGGAGATCTCCTATGACGAGATGCTCGAGCTTGCCTCCGCCGGGCTCGCAAGGTCATGCAGTCCCGCTCGGTGGAATTCGCCAAGAAGTACGGCGTCGTCTTTGAAGTCCGCTCATCGTTCAACCACAATCCAGGAACCATCGTGAAAGAAGAAGTCGCCTATATGGAAAAGGTCGTCGTCCGCGGCGTCGCCGTCGACAAGGACCAGGCCAAGGTCATCGTCAGCAACATCCTGGACAAGCCGGGTTCCGCCGCGAAGGTCTTCCGCGCGCTGGCCGACGCCAACGATCATCGTCGACATGATCGTCCAGAACGTCGGCCGCCACGGCATCGCCAACCTGACCTTCACCGTGCCGCAGACCGACACGCACGCGAGGCGGTCAAGGCGCTCGAGCCCGTGCTCGACGAAATCGGCGGCGGCCAGGTGGCCGTGCACGAGCATATCGCGAAACTCTCCGTCGTCGGCGTCGGCATGAAGACCCACAGCGGCGTCGCCGCGACGCTCTTCCAGGCGCTGGCCGATGCGAACATCAATATCGAGCTGATCAGCACCTCGGAGATCAAGATTTCCGTCGTCATCGACCAGGACCGCGCCGACGAGGCCGCCCGCGTGGCGCACGCCGCCTTCCAACTCGACCAGATCTGAGCGGATATATACCGGTATATACGGGTAGATGAAACCGCGGGGACGGGGATGATTCCCCGCGCCTCCGGTCTCTGATCCCCGTCTCCTCATGCGTTTTATTTCCACCCGCGGCGAGACTCCGGCGCTCGGTTTTTCCGACGCCGTGGCGACCGGGCTTGCGCCCGACGGCGGGTTGTTCCTGCCGGAGGCGCTGCCTGATCTTCGCGGCGACCTCGCGCGTTTTGAGACGCTCTCGTATCCGGAGCTCGCGTTCGAGTTTCTGGGGCGCTTCGCGACCGATATATCATCGAGCACGCTCCGCACGATTTGCGCCGACGCGTACACGCGTTTCGACGTCCCCGAGATCGCTCCGCTCCGCCAGCTGAAGGAGAATCTCTATGTACTCGAGCTGTTTCACGGCCCGACGCTCGCATTCAAGGATTTCGCCCTGCAGCTGCTCGGCGGGTTATATGCACGGCAGTGCCGGGTGCGAAACGAGACGATCAACGTACTGGGTGCGACGTCCGGCGATACCGGGGCTGCGGCGATTCACGGGCTGCGCGGGCAGCCGGGCACGGCGATCTTTATATTATATCCGGACGGCCGGGTGTCTCCGCTGCAGGAGCGGCAGATGGCGTGCACCGGGGCCTCGAATGTATATGCGCTCGCGTGCGATGGCACATTTGACGACGCGCAGACGGCGATGAAGGAGGTTTTCGGGGACCAGGCCTTTCGTTCGCATTACCGCCTGTCGGCCGTGAACTCCATCAACCTGGCGCGGATCCTCGCCCAATGCGTATATTATCTACATGCCTGGCTGCGGCTGCCGGCGGCGCAGCGCGACAATGTGGAGTTCGTGGTGCCGACGGGAAATTTTGGAAACGTGCTCGCCGGCTGGATGCTGCAGAAAATGGGTGTCCCGATCCGCAGCTATCGGGTTGCGACGAATCGAACGACATCCTGCACCGGCTTTTCACGACGGGCGAATATCGTTCGGCGCGCGTGGAGCCGAGTCTCGCGCCGTCGATGGACATCCAGCTCGCGTCGAACTTCGAACGCTTTATATACTATGCCGAGAATCGCGACCCGGCGCGGGTGCGCGCGACGATGGACACGCTGCGGCGGACCGGCGCTTTCCGAATCGAGAACTTCGATGCGGGCCTGTTTCGCTCGTCGCGCTGCACCGACGCGGAAATCCCGGGGGTGATCCGCCGCGTGTATCGAGGAATTTGGATACGTCATCGATCCGCATACGGCGTGCGCCTTCCACGAGCTGAGCCCGGACCGGGTTAATATAGTGCTGGCCACGGCGAGCCCGGCGAAGTTTCCCGAGACGATCCAGGCTGCGATCGGCGTGACGCCAACGGATCCGCGGCTCGAGGCGCTCAAGGAATTGCCGCCGGTGAAACACGCGTTGAAGGCGCAGCCGGCCGCGATCCGGGATTTCATCGCGGCGCACGCGGTTGCATAGCGGCGGAGCCCAATTCTGGGCTTCCTTTGGCGGCACATTTTTGCGATTACTTTGGGTTCGCCATGAGCACCGCGCTAAAGATCTACGACACCACCCTCCGTGATGGCACGCAGGGTGAAGGCATCAGCTTCTCAGTCGCGGATAAATTGCTGATTGCGGAGAAACTCGATCAGTTTGGGGTCGACTATATCGAGGGCGGCTTCCCGGGATCGAACCCGAGGGACATCGCGTTTTTCACGGAGGCGAAGCGACTCCGTTTGAAGCACGCCCGGCTCGCCGCGTTCGGCTCCACGCGTCGCGCGGGCGAAAATCCGGCGCAGGATCCCCAGCTGCGAACGCTGCTCGAAAGCGAAATGCCGGTCCTCACGATCGTCGGCAAAAGCTGGTTGTTGCACGTCACCGAGATCCTGCGCACCACGCCCGAGGAAAATCTCGCGATGATCGAGGACTCTGTGCGCCACCTCGTCTCCGCGGGTCGCGAGGTGATATATGATGCCGAGCATTTCTTTGATGGCTATCTCGACAACCCCGACTACGCGCTCCGCACGCTAGACGCGGCGGCGCGGGGTGGGGCGTCAAACCTGACGTTGTGTGAGACGAACGGCGGCCGCCTCGTCCCGGAGTTTTCGCGGATCACGGCGGAAATCGTCGCGCGCTTCGGCGCCGACCGCGTGGGAGTACATTGCCACAACGACAGCGGCCTCGGCGTGGCCCTATCGCTCGCCGGCGTCGAGTCGGGCGCGTCGCTCGTGCAGGGAACGATCAACGGCTACGGCGAGCGGGTGGGGAATGCCAACCTCGTTACTATATTGCCCAACCTCCTGCTGAAGATGAAGCGCACCGCGTTTTGCGCGCCTCAACTTGGCCAGTTGCGCGACCTATCGTTGTTCTTCGACGAACTCGCGAACCTGCGTCCGGATCCGAAGGCGCCGTTCGTGGGCCAGTCTGCATTCGCCCACAAGGGCGGCCTGCATGCGAACGCCGCGCAAAAAGTGGCTCGCAGCTACGAACATATCGACCCCGCGCTCGTCGGTAATCGGACGCGCGTCCTCGTGTCGGACATGGCCGGACGCAGCAGCCTCGCGTTGAAGGCCCGCGAGCTCGGGCTCGATCTGGATGAGAAACGTCCCGAGATGAAAGGTCTCATCGAGGAGCTGAAGGAGCGCGAGTTTCGTGGCTACGAATATGAAGCCGCGGACGCGTCGTTCCGGCTGCTCGTGGCGAAATGGCTGGGCCAGAAGAAAAGCTATTTCGAAGTGGAGAGCTACCGGGTCATCATCGAGCGGCACGGTTCGCAGCTGTGGGCGGAGGCGACGGTGAAGGTGAAAATCGGAGAAGAGGTGGTGCACACCGTTGCGGAGGATAGTGGCCCGATCGGCGCGCTCGACCAGGCGCTGCGACGCGCCCTCGAGAAGAAATATCCGCAGCTCAGCACGATGAAGCTTCGAGACTATAAAGTGCGGATCCTGGACGGGAATGAGAGCGCCAGCTCGCGCACTCGCGTGCTCATCGAGAGCGGCGATAACCAGCGCATCTGGGGCACGGTGGGCGTCAGCGAGAATATAGTCGACGCGAGCTGGGAAGCGTTGCGCGAATCTGTTGAATATAAGCTGAGTCTGCCGGCGTGAGGCCGGTCGCCGAAGCTGGTGTATATCGCCACCCTTCGGCCCCGGGTCTCGGCAGGTTGTTCGTTCGGCCGTTCGCGCCTTACTCCGGAAGGAATGGCATTCGCAGAAAAGTGAATTACAATTTTTTGCGGCTTTTCGACCCCGTTTTCGTCAGGAAAACCGCGATTCGGCTCGCTCTCGATCGGATAAACTTCATAAAGGAACGATCGTGCCATTTCGTCTTCCCGCTGCTCGAATCAACTGGACCAACAGCGCGTTCCTCATCGGCACCGCTGTCCTTACCGTCACGGCCGTTCCGGTCTATCTCTGGAACTTCGGCCTCGACCGTTTTCAATTCTTCCTCTTCGCAGGCTTCTGCATCGCGACCGGCCTGAGCATTACGCTCGGCTACCATCGGCTCTTCGCGCACCTCGCGTTTCGGGCGCTGTGGCCGGTGAAATTTCTCACGCTGTTTTTCGGCGCGGCCGCCTTCGAGAACGCCGCCCTCAATTGGGTGTCAGATCATCGCCGCCACCATAAACACGTTGATGGCGAGGAAGATCCCTATGACATTTCGCAGGGCTTTTGGTACGCGCATATCGGCTGGATTCTCTTTAAACTCGATCCCGAGCCGCCCCTCGACAACGTCGCCGACCTCCGCAAGGACCGCCTGATCGTCTGGCAATCGCAATTCTACGTGCCGCTGGCGCTGCTGTCGGGTTTCCTGCTTCCCGCCGCTCTCGGCTATTGGCACGCAGGCCCGATCGGCGCCCTTGGTGCCTTTCTGCTCGCCGGCGTTGCCCGTATCACGGTGGTGCAGCACATGACATTCTTCATTAACTCGCTCTGCCACACAATTGGACGTCAGCCGTACTCTGACAAGTGCAGCGCGCGCGACAGCTGGCTGATGGCGATCTTCACCTTCGGCGAGGGCTACCATAACTATCACCACGAGTTTCAGCATGACTACCGCAATGGCGTGAAGTGGTGGCAGTGGGATCCGACCAAATGGAGCATTTGGATTTTGGAAAAACTTCGCATGGTCAACGGTCTCCGTCGCGTTCCTGAGGAACGCGTCCTGCTCTCGCAATTGGAAGAGGCGCGACGTCGCCTGGAGCTGCGTCTCGCCTGCCAGGAGCGCCCGCTCCCGAGTCGGCTGCGCACCCTCCTGCAGAGTTCGCGCACGAAGCTGCATCATCTCGGCGAGCAATGGACTGCCCTGCGCGCTGAATATGCGGAGCGCACGGACCTGCAGCTCACCCATGCTCGCGAAGCCCTCGCGGAGATTCGTCGCGAAGTCAGCCGCGCGCTGGACCTCCTCGAACTCGCCGGCGCGGCCGCCTAAACGAGCGGTTGATATATTGACCTTCGGCGCGCGATTTTCTCGCGCGCCTTTTTTTTGCTCCGAGCCGTCGGATGGGCAGGCTTGCGGACGGATCCGGTGGGTATATCCCGGAATATATACGACGATAGCATCCCGATCCGACGCTCCCGCAGGCGCAGGAATTCGTTATATCAACTGACCGCGAACTCCGCCCCAATCTCCGGCAAGGTCGGTCTGCATATTCCCCGAGGCGGATGTTGCGGCCACACGGGCCAGCGCGGAACGGGAGCCGCCCTGATCGTCGGGTTTCGCGCTGAGCTGCATTTGATGGCGAGCGCGATGCCCGGCGAGTGATCGACTGGCGGGATATCAAGCGACTCCAACCGCTCGGCGAATATATATCCAGGCAACCTCATTTATTTACGTATATAAGAAGTCCCGAGATCCCGGGGCACCTTGTTCAAGCCACGCCACGCCTCCCGTGCGGCCGAGACTCCGCTACGCTAGCTATTGCGAGCTGCCGATTGGCCGCGGGGCTCAGACCCCAACAAGTCGCCCGCTCGAATCTCCGATGCGATCGAGGCCCCGAACGCCGAGACGGTCGTTCATGCTGAGGAACAGATTCGACATCGGCTGCGAGTTGAACTGCGAGTAACGGCCGGGCGTCAGAGTGCCGCCACCCGACCCCGCCAGCACCACCGGCAGGTTAGTGTGCGTGTGCTCGTTGCCGTCGGAATTGCCGCAGCCATATACGATCATCGAGTTGTGCAGCAGAGACTTGCCGTCTATATCCTTCGTCCGGTCGAGCTTGTCCAGAAACCGGGCAAAGTGCTTCATATAGTGCAGGTCGATCTGCGCGACCTTGTCCATCAGCGCCGCGTTGTGATGATGGTGGGAGCAATAGTGATGTCCCTCCGGAATCCCGATCTCCGTAAACGCCCGGTTGCTGCCATCGCCCGCGAGGAGAAGGGTCGCGATCCGCGTCGAGTCCGTCTGGAAAGCCATCGCGAGGAGATCATACATGATATCCATATGATCGCCGAACTCGGCCGGGATGCCCGCGGGAGCATCCGCGTGAGGATCCGGCAGCGGGCCGAATTTCTCGGAACGTTGGATGCGTTGCTCGATCGTGCGCACCCCCGTGAGATACTCGTCGAGCTTGTCGCGGTCGTGCGCCCCGAGCTGGCCCTGCAGCGCCCGTGTATCATCGAGCACGAAATCCAGCAGAGACTTCTGCGTCTGCTGCCGCATCATATAATTCCTCTGCCGCTCCGCCGGCGCCCCGCCACCAAACAGGCGCTCGAACACGAGGCGCGGGTTGGGCTCGGGTGTCATCGGCGTCGACGCCGACCGCCAGGATAAATTATATAGATACGCGCACGAATAACCACTGTCGCACGTCCCCGACTTCCGCACGTTATCGCACGAGAGCTCGAGCGACGAAAAACGCGTGAGGTGACCCATCTGCTGGGCAGCGAACTGGTCCACGGAAACTCCGGCGTGGATGTCCGCGCTATCGGTCTTCCGAGCGCGTACACCCGTGAGAAACGTGGCATTCGCACGCGCATGGTCGCCGGCGCCATCGTCGCCCGGGTTCGCGTTTTTATGATCAAGCCCGCCAACGACCTGAAATGAATTTCGCAGCGCCGCCAGGGGCTGCATCGTCGGCCCGAGCTGAAAATCCGAGCCCGTGCCCGTGGGCCACCAGTTCTTTTGGTGCGCCCCGTTCGGGAAATATACAAACGCCATGCGCAGCGGCGCACCCGTGGCCGTCACGCCGAGCGGCCCGCCGGTGGCGTCGGCCGCGACGGTCGCGGCGCGCAGTGCCGGCCCAAGCGCTGACTCGAACACCGGCAACGCCATGCATACGCCAAGACCTCGCAGGAAATTCCGCCGACTGAGAGCCAACTGACGGTCGGGAGCGATCGAAGGCCGGGGTGCGCGCGGTATATGATTCATGGGCGAACGGGACTGAGGGATGAAACGAGGGGCGACGAAGGGTGAGACGCGTTCGCCGGGGCGGGGTTGCGGATTTTCTGAAACGGCGCGGAATTGATGATGCCCGTCAGCAGGACGGAAAACTTGCCTCCGTTTGCCTCGAGGCCCGCGACGATCTGGTCGACCGTTTCCACATCATAATATTCGAGCCCGCGCCCGAGCGCGTAGGTCATCATCTTTTCGGTGAGGCATCGATAATAATCGAGGCGACGCTCGTGAGTCATGATGTGTTTCAGGTCGCGAATGTCATGGAAGCTTTCACCCGTCACCAGTTGCCCGGCGGCATTGATCGGCTCCTCCGCATCGAGTTCGCGCCAGTTGCCCATTGCATTGAAATTCTCGAGGGCAAACCCGAGGGGGTCCATGCGCGCGTGACACGAGGCGCAGAGCGGATGATCACGGTGCGCCGCGAGCGCCTCGCGCAAGGGCAGCTCCTTGCCGCCGGCGCCATGCAGCGAGTCCTCGAGCGCTGGTATATTGGGCGGCGGTGGGGGCGGGGGCGTGCCGAGAAAGTTATCAAGTATAAATAACCCGCGCTTGACCGGAGACGTGCGCGTTGGATTCGAGGTCACCGCCAGCACCGTGCCTTCGGTCAGGAAACCACCACGAGTGCTGTCGGGCGGAAGCTTGACGAGCCGCAGCGCTTCGCCCTGCACCGGCGGCAGTCCGTAATGTTTCGCGAGCCGCGCGTTCAGGAATGTATAGTCCGAATCGATGAACTCCAGCACGCTGCGATCCTCACGCATGATATAGTCGAACACCATTTCGGTCTCGCTGTGCATCGCCTTCCGCAGCGTGCCATCAAAATCGGCCTTGTTCGCGAGGTTGGAGCCGCGCCCGTGAATGCCGAGCACCGCGCGGCCGTTGATCGGGACACTCTCTATATCCCGCGCCTGCAGCCACTGGCCCGTGAAGTTATGCACGAGGCCCGCCGCTTTCTCGCTGTTCAGCATGCGCGTGATCTGCGCGGGAAGGTGCTGCCGAAGCTCGTGACGACCTGCGAGATCAAACAATTCCGCGTCCGGCATGCTCGACCACAGGAAATATGAAAGGCGCGACGCGAGTGCATATTCATCCACATCAGGGAATCGCGCGCCGGCGTCAGCCGGCTGCGGGGCCTCAAGGCGAAATATAAAACGTGGCGACGCCAGAATCGCCATGAACGCACGAGCCACACCGTCCTCGAACCGCCCGTCGCTGCCGCTATATACACTGCGGGCCAGGCCGACCAACTGCTCGATCTTCGCGTCTTCCACCGGGCGGCGAAACGCCCGCGCGACAAAATTCCGCAGTACCTCGCGGGCATACGCATCACGTTCCGCCAGCCCGACTGGTGGCTGCGCTCGTGGGAAAAACCGTGTATAGTTCTCCGGCGCGATCCATTTCGCCGGCTCCATCGGTCCCACCAACTGCGTGCTGACGACGCGGAGCACGACCGATGTCTTCGGCGGTGGCTCGACTGCGTTGGCGCTGGTTGCAGGGGCGTCCAGCTTTCCGCTCACGACGACCGTGGTCGCGCTCGTTGCGGACGGCTCCGGTATTTTTACCTGCTGCGGCGCCGGTGCCTCGGCGGGGACCAGCGGGGTCAACTCGATGGTGACGCGGTGCTCACCCGCGGTCCAGGCTCGCTCGTCGTCGTAATGTATATTCTGGCCGCCCCATGCGACCTCCGCGCGCTTCTGCTCCTGGCCGTCGATCGAGAGCGTAAGGGTGGCGCGACTGCGGTCGAAATCGAACGTGCTCGCGATCGTCGCCTCCAAGGAAAGTTTATATGTCCCCGCGGTCCGCAAGATAAAGCTTTGCGAGAGACGTCCCCCGGTGCGCGCATTCAACGAGCCCACGCGCGCGCCGGGCTTCTCATCCGCGGCGATGGTTTCGTTCGGCGCGTCCCGCACGAAATCGCGCGGCTTGAGAGCGAGTTTCGCCGGCACCTTCGCAACGCGTGGCACGGCCTGCTCGACAACCTCTTCGGCGGCCGCGAGATATTTCTCCAGCAGCAGCGGCGAGACCGTGAGCACCTCGCCCAGATTATCAAAACCATGACCGGTGTCATCGGGCGGAAATTCCACCTCGCTGTTGAAATCGATGCCCATCAGATCGCGGATGGTGTTGCGGTACTCGACGCGATTGAGCCGGCGGATGGTCAGGAGGCCCGGATCTGGATTCTTCGGATCAATGCCAAACGCCTGAAACTTGATCCAGTTTTCCAGCACGGAGATTTCTGCGGACGTCGGACGTGGATCGTCGCCCTTCGGCATCAGCCCGGCCCGCACGTTCTTGAGGACCTTGAACCATATATCGGACGCGGACAGAATCGCGGAGTCGCTGTTGAGATCATCCAGCGCGAGATTTCCCTTGCTCGCGCCGTCGCCGTGGCAGTCGTAACAATATTTCTCGAGCAACGGTTCGACCTGACTATGAAATCGGACAACGCCTTGATTGGGCTGGTCTGCCTTTGCGCCGGAAGCAACCGCGCCCAGGCCGATCGCTCCGAATGCGGCGAAAGCGAAGAACCTGCGAGATACCTCCATCATAACTTGCGGCAGCCGAAAGAAATATCTTAACCGTGAAACCATGATCGAGAGGTAAGGGCGCGGGGTGGGCGGAGTTCCTGCATTTAAGCAGAGAACAATCGGAAATTCAATCGGTTGTCGGCAGAGCGGGCAATTATACACAGCGTGTCGCGTCCATCCGGCCGCCCCCGCTACGAGCACGACGCATGAGACCCGCCAAGGGTGCGACGGAGTCGCGTTTAGGCGGTCGCGGAAAGTGAAACCCTAGCCGAGGTAGTCTCCGAATTCCGAGCCGCCGGACCGGCAGGTCCCGCCGAGCTCGCGAGGGACCTGAGGGAGCGCTTGTTGGGCTGCGGCTGTGGGGCGCGTCTTGAGCAGTGGCTGGTTGCTGTGCACGAGCTGAGGGCTCGAGCCCCTCGACGCAAAAACATCCGGCATCATGTATATAGTGACCTCTGATGTATATCGCGGCCCCGATCGGGCGACTGTCTTCAGCAGTATATATTACCCCGGCGGGTCTCAGGAGCACATATACAAAAACATTTTCGCGGCCCCGGGTAATGGGCCCGCACTGCACTGCGTGGTCGGGCGGCGGCTCACGATATCCGTGGCTAGCGCGCGGGCAGGGCGACCCCGAACGTCGAGCCCACGTTGATCGTGCTTTTGACAAAAACATCGCCTCCCATCGCCCGGGCCAAGTCGCGGCAGATCGCAAGTCCGAGCCCCACGCCTGCCTTGGTCGAGGCCGCCAATGGTGCCGAGAGCTGTACGAAGGGCTCGAACACGCGCTGCATCTGGTCCGGCGCTATCCCGCATCCGGAATCCGTCACCTCGATGACTGTATATACTTCCGAGCTGCGCGCGGAGACCGTGATCGATCCGCCCGCTGGGGTGAACTTCAGGGCGTTGTTGAGAAAGTTCAGGAGGATCTGTTGCAGGCGCTTGGGATCGCACCGCACGTTCAGGTCCTCGTCGATCTCGCCACGACGATATATCAAATGCGCCTGCTCGATCCGCGGAAGAATGAGCCTCTCCGCCCGCGTGATGGCGCGACCAACGGGGACGTCCTCTTGGGCGAACTTCATCGGGCCCGCCTGCATCTGTGCAAATTCCAATATATCTTCGATGAGAGTCGTCACCGACTGCGTGGCCGCCTCGCTGGCGTCGAGAAGCTCCTTTTGCGATTCGGTGATCGGCCCCGGTTCTCCGGATATGAGCAGCTGATTTCCGAGTGAAATCATTTGCAGCGGCGTCCGGAGCTCGTGAGACATCATGCCGAGAAATTTTGTTTTCGCGTCGCTCGCCTGCTCGGCCAATTTTTTTGCGTGGAGGAGTTCGTCCTCGAGTCGAGCACGGCGGGCCATGCGGAAGATGATGTATTCGGTCACGACAGCGTCGCCCTGCCTCGTCCGAAGAGCATTTAATAAAACAGGAACCGCGTTGCCGGATTTGTCCCGCAGCGACAGGTAGACCTCCTCAATCTCGCCTTGTAAACTCAGCATCGGCTCGATTTGCGTTTGGTGAAAAAAGCGCCCGGCCCCGTCGAGCAGTTCATCGAACTTCCGGCCCGTCAGCTCGGAGTTTCCATATCCGAGCCATTCCGTGACCTTGCGATTTGTGCCCGTTATATACCCGTTGTGGTCAAATCGGAAAATTCCCGCCGGACTCTCCGGCGGCAGCACCGGCGAACCGGGAGTGCGCGCGCTACCCGGCGGTCGCTCCATGGTGGCCGGCGCGGTTCAGATATATATTGATTGCGGCGATCGTTTCCTGCGGGTGACTCATATGTGGGCAATGCCCTGTCGCGTTCAGTGTATATAGGGTGCTCCCGCGGAGTTGCTCGTGGACAAAACGCGTGGCGCTCGGCGGGGCGATGTCGTCCTCGGAGCACTCCAGGATCAATACTGGCAGGTCCACGCCAGCGAGGTCGCTTCGATTGTCCGAGAGGAACGTTACAGCGGCGAATTTACGGATGATCTCGGGATCGGCCGCGCAAAAGCTTCCGGCCAGCTCTTGTTGGAGCTCGGGGCGTTCGGGATTCTTCATCACCAGCGGCGCGAGAAACGTCGCCCAGCCGAGGGTGTTCTTCTGCATGAGGTCGAGCAACCCCTCCAGATCGGCCCGAGCGAATCCGCCTATATAATGGGGCACCTCATTGATATAGCAGGCCGAGGGAACGAGGAGGACGAGCTTGGCAAAGCGTTCGGGCGCGAGTTTCGCAGCGAGCACTCCGATCATGCTGCTGACGGAGTGGCCGACAAATATGATATCGCGGAGGTCGGCGGCTTCGGCAATTTCCACGATGTCCCGCGCATAGCCAAGCAGCGTCTCGTAGCGGTTTGCGTTGTAGGACGCGCGGTCGGACTGGCCGCAGCCCACGTAATCGAAAAGCACGAGGCGATAACGGTCCTCAAAAGCGCCGGTCACAAATCGCCACATATTCTGATCACAGCCGAACCCGTGCGCGAACATCATCGGCTGGGTGCCTCGGCCGGAGAAGTGGACGTTATTGCGATAGAGCGGCGACGTAAGCACGCGGAATGAAAACTCACCCCCCTCGGTTCCACAAGCAAGGAAGCGCGGTGACCCGCGACGACACGGCGGAGGTATATACTTCCGAAAGCGCGGCCGGCGGACGCGCGTAGCCGCGTGCGGTCGCTCCGCGAAAAAAAGGAAGGAGCGCTGTAATCCGCCGTCCAGCTAGGGAGGAGCGAGCGGATTGGGCGCGCTCCAAAGATGCATTACAGCGTAGCTCCGCCACGGGCGCCAAGACTCGGATATTTCGCCCGCTCGCTTCGAGCTGACGCCCCCGAGCCGTCCGCGAATTGCTATATCTTCCTTGGGAAAAGCATCGGGGCACCGCAGGCCGCGCATCGCCAGATAGTGGGCCGTCCACGGGCCGATGCCGGCGAACGCGGTGAGCTGTGCGATGGTCTTCGCGGAGTCTGCGCCGGCTTCCAGGCGCAACGCGCCCGAGTGAAATGCGGTTGCCAGGGCAATGATCGTCCGGGATCGCGCGCCGACGATTCCAAGCTGCGCAACGTCGCCCACGCGCGCCTGGGAAACGCGCTCCGCGAGTGGCGAGAGGCGCGAGAGTTGTGGAAAGGGCGTTTCAACGCGGCGTCCAAACGCTTCGGCGAAACGGCCGGCGATCGTCGTGGCGGCCTTCACCGTGATTTGCTGTCCGAGAATCGCGCGCACCGTCATTTCGAATGCGTCGAACGCGCCCGGCACCCGCAACCCGGGGTTCGCCTTCACCGAATTTCTCAACCGGGGATCCTTGGCAAGGTGGGCCGCGATGATATCTGGACGAGCGGAGAGATCAAAAAGATTGCGCAGCCGTCCCAGCAGCGCCGGCAACGCGGGCATCAACGAATGCGAGAACTCGACCAGAAGCGCCCGTTTCGCCCGCTCGTGGGTTACGCGGATCCAGCCTATATACTTTCCCAAGCGGACGGTGCGGAGATAGGCGCCGTCCGATATATACTCGACGTCCCGAATCGTGCGGGCTTCGAGGAACGCGAGCATCCGCGCCCAATCGTACGGCGGCCGGTAGGCCAGTTGCAGCGTCGAGGTGCGCGCGTCCTCGAGAGCGGGCAGCGCCTCCCCGGCGCACTGGCGCAGGCGCGTCGGTGGCATTCTATATTGCGAGCTGAACGCAGCGTTGAAGCGGCGCAGGCTCGAGAAGCCGCTCGCGAATGCGATCTCGGTAACGGCAAGTTTGGTTTCCGTGAGAAGTTGCTTCGCCAGGAGCAGGCGTCGCGTCTGCAAAAGCTCAATCGGAGAAACGCCGAGTTCCTGCTGTATAATGCGACGCAACTGGCGCGAGCTGAGCTCGAATTGCGCCGCGATCTCCTCGAGCCCAACGCCGTCCGCCGCGAGGCCCTCGTCTACGCGGTGCAGCAGCAAATCCGCGATGCGGTGAGCGTGGTCCACCGGCGCGTTGCCCGGCGCGAGCTCCGGGCGGCAGCGCAGGCACGGACGAAATCGGGCTTTCTCCGCGGCTTCGGCGCTGGGGAAGAATCGGCAGTTTTTCTGCTGAGGTGTTTTCACCGGGCAAATCGGCCGGCAGTATATTCCGGTGGAGGTCACCCCGACGAAAAAGATTCCGTCGAAGCGGGGATCCCGCGAGGTGAGGGCGCGGTAGGCGGCGGGCGGGGCGATCGTCACGACGGGGGTTTGCCGAACATTAGGCGCACTCTATATCTTTCGAACCGAAACCGCTGGCCGTTTTCGGACATGAAAATAATTTTGTCGCGATGACCGAAAATGGCCAGCGCGATGCGACGGGATCCGGCATAGTGTCGGTGATGGGGCACGTCGGCGATCCGCGGGATCCAGCCCACCGCTCCCCCCACACTTCCAATATGAAATCCTATTATAAAACGGTTCCCACACCGGTCGGAGCGTTGAGGCTGATTGCGAATGACGCCGGGTTAGCGGCGATTCTCTGGGAGAACGACAATCCGAAGCGCGTGCCCTTCGAAGCGCTTGAGGAAAATCCAGACCATCCGCTGCTCGTGGAAGCCGAGCGTCAGTTGGAGAAGTACTTCGCGGGCGAATCCCAGACGTTCACGCTGAATTTCTCCTTCACTGGCACTCAGTTTCAGAAGGAAGTCTGGACGGCGCTGACGACGATTCCGTTTGGAGAAACGCGCAGCTACGCTGAGCTCGCCAAGCAGATTGGCCGTCCGCTGGCGGTTCGCGCGGTTGGAGCAGCCAATGCCAGGAACCCGCTTTCGATCGTGGTTCCGTGTCACCGGGTGATCGGCTCGAACGGCGCTCTCACCGGCTTTGCGGGCGGCTTGGAAACGAAGGCGTTTCTCCTGAAACTCGAATCCGGAAAAGAGGCGCGGCAGGTCGCGTAATAAGTCGGAATCGAACGGCTGATGCCGGTGGTGCGGCCGGCGTATTATATATATAGGCGGATATATACGGTCGGATATATTGTAACATTGGACCAGTACACCAGACCTCGTCTGGCGGCCGAGAGAGCGAAACGGATGACCCGGTTCGATCTTCACGGGCGTCGGTTCCAGACCGGAGTCAGCACTCCATACAGCATTACGCCACGAGGGATGATCGACGGCGCTTATGCGCGGTTCAATCGTCCGATGTCGCTCAGTATATAGAGCAGCGGAAGCCCGCCGCCTATATGGAGTGAAAGCCGCTCCGGTTCAGTGTATAGACGGCGCAATCGTCAGTTCCAAATTGACGGCGCTCGCCGAACTCGAACCCAAGTCGCTCAGAGAGGCGACGGGCCCGGGGATTACTCTCAGCGGATCGAGCAATATTGTGAGACGCTCGGATCATGAAACCACCGCTGCAGGACTGGCCGCATGATTTCCGTCCCATAGCCCTGGCCCCAATCCGTTGTCGCCGATGCAGAGGTCGATCGCGCGCAAGCCGGTTCCGGTCTCGCCCAGTAGCCGCTCTCCTCCACGGCGGGGCCGATGTTGTGGACAAACGCGATCGCGCGGGCTCCGCATTCCGCGATCAGCAGTTCTCGTCCCGGAGGATGCCGCTCAACTCGATTTCCCAAGCCCATTAGCCACGCGGGTCCGCCGCGGCCACGTGCGTTCGCGCGTCCCAATGTCGCAGAAGTTCGCGTCGGCCGGCGTCGCAGCCCGGAGCGTTATGCATGGATTTGCGGAAACGGGCGACAGCATCTGCCATCGAATCTGCGTTGCGGGCGGGGCGGCGGTCCTTGGCTTGGCCGGAGCGCCGAGGCGGCCTATTGCGATCAACCGGTGGGAACCTCTCGCAGCAGGTGTCCTCAGGGGAATGGTGGTAGGACCTGGATTCGAACCAGGGAAGGCGTAAGCCAGCAGATTTACAGTCTGCCCTCGTTGGCCACTTGAGTATCCTACCGCGCAGGAGGGCGGACCTTCTCGACTCCGTTCCGTGACGGCAAGGTTTTTTTCGCTGAGTGTTGCCTCACCGGTGCCAAGCTCTTTTCTGAGCCCGGAAATGCCAGCAGTCTTGCGAGATATCCTACAACGATTCGGTGCCCACGGCTTGGTGGCGGAGATCTTCTCGGTGGCCGGTTTCCTGTTCGCGATGCTCCTGATCGCGCGTCTCATGAGCGAAAAGAAGGCGCCGGCAAACACCTTCGCCTGGCTGCTCGTGATCGCTCTCATCCCGTATGTCGGAGTGCCGTTGTACCTGCTGTTTGGCGGTCGAAAACTCCGCGCGCTCGCTGGCCGAAAGTCCCGCGTGCAGCCCACGCTGCGCGGCGGAGCGACGCGAAAATCCGTGTTTTTAGACGCGCCGATTGCGCATACGATTGTTTCCGCCGGGGGTGGGGCCCCCGTCGCGGGCAATAACATCCGCTTTCTCACGACCGGCGAGGCTACCTACCTCGCGTTGGAGAAGGAAATCCGGGAGGCGAAGGAGACAATTCATATAACGACATTCATCCTTGGCCGCGACGACACCGGGCGGCGCCTGGTCGCGTTACTGGCAGAACGCGCCCAAGCCGGCATCAAGGTGCGGCTTCTTTTAGACGCGGTGGGTTGCCTCTTTTCGAGCGGATCGTTCGTCGACCCGATTCGCCGTGCTGGCGGAGAAGTCGGCAAGTTCATGCCAGTGCTGCCGTTCACCTCGCGGGGATCGGCCAACCTGCGCAGCCACCGAAAGATTGCGATCTTCGATCACACCCGCGCAATCATTGGCGGACATAATCTCGCCTATGAATATATGGGCCCGACGAAATATCGGAAGCGCTGGCATGATTTCGGGGCTCACGTTGAGGGCCCCGCGGCCGCTTTATTAAACGAGGTGTTTATCGCAGACTGGTGTTTCGCGACGCGGCAGGCGCCCGGTGTATTGCACGCGGAAATCCCCGATTCGATCGTGCAGTCCAAGGGAAATAGCGAACTGCAGGTCGTGGCGAGCGGGCCCGATGTTCCCGGCGATCCGCTATATGAAGGCATCGTTTCCATGATCCAGGAGGCGGACCATAGCATCTGGGTGGTCACTCCGTATTTCATCCCGGACGACGTGCTGCTGCGCTCCTTGATCGTGAAGGCGCGGGCGGGCAAGGAGGTGACCCTCATCCTGCCGGCGAGGTCGAATCACCCGGTGACAGACCTCGCGAGTCGACATTACGTGCGGCAGTTGCGGAAGGCGGGCGTTCGGGTGCTGCTCTTCGGCCCCGGCATGATGCACAGCAAGGCCGTGATTGTGGACGATCGCGTCGGCTTGGTCGGCTCCGCAAACTTCGACCTACGCAGCCTTTTTGTGAATTTTGAGATTGGTGTGGTCGTGCACACGGCGGCGGACGCACTCGCGATGAAGGCGTGGGCGCTCCAGCTCGCGACGCATTGCCGGGAGCCGAAGGCGGAGCGAACGCAAAAAGTCCGCATTCTGGGAAACCTCGCCGAGGACCTCAGCCGGCTGCTCGCGCCGTTGCTATAGCGACCGATATATATCGTCGTGCTGGCGTGCGAGCCCGGAAAATATCGGCGCAGCGCAAGTCAAGTCCAGCGGCTGTATGGATTGTGCGCGGCTGCCCGTCCGCTTTCTTGAGCTCCGGCGGATTCCCGCATATATAGGATATAGCCTCTGTACCTCTACCGCTATGTATTCTACAGATCGTAGTGGCAGGCGACAATATGGGAGCCGGCGGCGGACTCGGGTGTGTCTCGCAGGAGAGGCGTTTCGATCCGGCAGCGCTCGGTGGCGTGCGGGCAGCGCGGGTGAAACGGGCAGCCGGACGGCGGGTAAATCGGTGACGGAATATCGCCGCTGAGCAGTACGCGCGAGCGGCCATGTCGTGGCTCGGGCAGGGGAATCGCCGCGATCAGGGCCTGTGTGTACGGATGGCGCGGGCGGCGGTAGAGCTCCTCGCTCGAGGTCAGCTCCACGATCCGGCCGAGATACATCACCGCGATGCGATCTGATATATGTTTCACCACCGCGAGGTTGTGCGCGATGAAAAGGTACGAGAGTCCGAGCGCACGCTGGAGGTCGAGAAATAAATTGAGGACCTGGCTCTGGATGGAGACGTCGAGCGCGGAGACGGGCTCGTCGCATATGATCAATCGCGGGCTGAGCGCGAGCGCCCGGGCAATCCCGACACGTTGCCGCTGGCCGCCGGAGAATTCGAATGGGTACCGATTCGCTGCATCCGGGGCGAGTCCAACCTGACCGAGCAGCTCGGACACGATGCGACGGCGCTCTGGGGCCTCGCCCTGCCCGTGTATTAACAAAGGCTCCTCGAGGATCTGCCCGACGGTATGACGGCTGTTGAGCGATTCCACCGGGTCTTGGAACACCATCTGCAGATGCCGCCGCAGGGGCCGGAGTTCGCGACGGCTGAGCGGCGCGAGGTCGCGTCCCTCGAAGTATATATTTCCCGCCGTGGGCTCGAGCAGGCGCACGATGGTCTTGCCGAGCGTGGATTTTCCGCAGCCGGATTCGCCGACGAGCCCGAGCGTTTCTCCCGCTTTAATATGAAAACTCACGCCATCGACGGCCTTGCAGGTTTCCACGGCGCGACGGAAAACGCCGCCGCGCACGGGGAAATAGGTCTTGAGGTCGCGGACCTCGAGCAGATTGCCGGGGGCACTCATCGCAGGAATATCACTCGATCTCGCGCCAGCGGATGCAGGCGACGGAGTGTTTTGGGTCGACGAATTCCAGCGGGGGTGGAGCGACGGTGCAGCGCGGCCGCGCGTGCGGGCAGCGATTCGCGAAGCGGCAACCGTGGGGCAGGTCGCGCAGTGTGGGCACCATGCCTTCGATCACGGGAAGCCGGCTTTTCGCCTCCGTCGTGAGCCGCGGAATCGAGGCGAGCAATCCCCGCGTGTAGGGATGTTTTGGATACGCGAACAGCGCATCGATGGGGCCCACTTCCGCGACTCGTCCCGCGTACATTACTATAACGTCATCGCAGGTTTCAGCGATCACCCCGAGATCGTGCGTGATTAATATAACGGCGAGTCCCATTTCCCGCTGGAGGCTCGCGATCAGTTCTAGAATTTGCGCCTGAATCGTGACGTCGAGCGCGGTCGTCGGCTCGTCCGCGATGAGCAGCGCGGGTTCGCACGCGAGAGCCATCGCGATCACGACGCGCTGCCGCATCCCGCCGGAAAGTTGATGGGGATATTCGTGGAGCCGAATTTCGGGGGAGGGAATGCCGACCTTGCCGAGCAGGCTGATGCTGCGGCGCCGGGCTTCGTCCGGAGATATATCCAGGTGAAGCCGGAACACTTCTCCGAGCTGGCGTCCGATCGTCATGACCGGATTCAGCGCGCTCATCGGCTCCTGAAATATCATGCCGATACGGCCGCCCCGGATTTTTTGCATTTCCGAGAGGGGCAGTGATAATAGATCGCGGCCTTCAAATATAACCTGTCCGCCGAGAACGCGGCCCGCGGGATACGGCAGAAGCCGGAGCAGCGTGAGTGCGGTGACGCTTTTGCCGCAGCCGGATTCACCGACGATCCCCAGCGTGCGGCCCGCTCTCACGTCGAAACTGACGGTATCGACTGCCTGGAGAACGTCCTGCTCACCGGCGAAGCCGACGGAGAGGTCGCGGACGGAGAGCAGCGGAGCGGCGGAATCCGGAGGCGAAGCGGGATCAGCGGGCGATATCACTTGTTCTTGTCGTAGACGCGGGACTCCGAGGGGAAGCTCTTCCCCTCGGCACGCCCGGCCAATGTCTCGCGCTTTATATCTTCATCGACCCAGGCGAGACTATATTGCAGCGAGTTCTGGCTGGTTCGCACATTGAAATCTGCAGGCCAGCGGATCCAGCGCCAGTAGCCGACGCGATAGAACGGCAACTCGAAAGCGGGAATGAAGGCGGCGTTGTCGCGAATGCGAACCTCCATCTCGTGCGCGATCCGCCGTATATCATCCATGCTTTGGGCGTGATCATATTCCGTGATCAGCCGGTCCATTTCAGGATCGGCAGTGTTGGTAAGATTATTCGTCTGCGGCTTATGGGCGTTGACCGAATGATACATCTCCCAGTAACGAGGATATTTCTCGACGCTGACGTTCAGCGCCTCGAACGCGATCTGGTGATGTTTCTCCTGAGTCTTTTTCCAGTCCGTCGTACCGTCGAGAATCTCGAGGTTGAGTTCGAGCCCGGCCTTCGCGGCCTCCTCGCGCAGGATGGTGAGGACGTCCTTCATCCGGTCGTAACCTGTGGAGACCGTGAATGATAATCTCTGGCCCTGCGCGTTGATTAATATACCGTCGGCTCCGCGCTGGGTGAATCCGGCAGCTGCGAAATGCGCGAGGGCCTTCTCCGTGGAAAACGGCCGGGGATGGATGTCGGGAAACGGGACCTCGCTATATCCATCGGCATCGGTCTGCATGCGCACATAGTCGCCGCGGAAGTATTTCGCGTCGACCAGGTCGAAGTTCGCCGCATAGGCGATCCCCTCGCGGATGTCATGATTGCCGAGGACCGGCATATCCTGGTTGATATAGAGTCCGTAGGTTGGGCGTGGAATTTGATTATAGAAAACGGCCTTTTCTATATATCCCTTCGTCACCTCGGGAGCGGAGTCGGGCAGCTTGTCATACCAGAACGGTGGCAGGGAGATTGAAAACTGGTCGAGGTCCCCGCGCCGGAACGTCTCGAACGCCTTGTCCGTGTCACGGATCACCTCAAAATGAAGCCGGTCGAAGTTGAAGCGGTGACGGTAGAACCGCAGGTCGCTAGCCCACCAGTTCGGCACGCGGGTCAGGTCGATCGAGGCACCCTTTCGGATGTCCGCCGGATTGACTATATAAGGTCCGGTCGTCGGCTCCATGGTCCACTGGTACCGCTGTTGATAATCGGGTCCGAAGTCCTTATAGAAGTGCTCCGGCAGCGGATAGACGCTGCCGAGTCGGTCCTCGAGGTCCGGTTTCGCATCAGCCGAAGTGATGCCGAGCGTCTGGTCGTCGTAGCGGGTGATACCGGTGAATTTCTCGTTATAGTAATTATTGGTCCACGGATCGTTGATCCACGGTGAACGGAAGAAATAGAACGCGAAGAAGAAATCGCTCATCCGGATCGGTTGTCCATCACTATAGCGCGCCGCCGGATCGAGCCGAAAATACATTGTCTTGCCGTCCTTGCTGCGCGCCCAGGATTTGGCGAGGCCGGGATAATATTGCCCGGTGTTCGGCTGACGCTGGATCAGGGTCAGTAAATTGTCGTCGAGGAAGAAGGAGCGAAAGCTGCCGTTGGCATCGTCGCCCACGGGGCGAAGCGTCCGCGGAAAATCGTCGATCCAGAAATGAAAGGTGCCGCCGCGTTTCGCCTCGGGCGCGGAAAACTCCGCGACGTCGTGACCGTCTTCCCAGACGAGATCTTTCGGCAGATCCGCCGGAGTGGCCTCATGGAAAAACTCCGGATGGGCTTTATAATAAGCGACCGCGAGCGGGCCGACATCACGGCTCTCAGTGGCGGCCTTTTTTGCACAGCTCGTCCCGGTGAGGAGCAATACGAGGCACGCCAGAAGGTTAATATACCAGGAGCAAGGGGTGGGTCTCATTGATAGATGCTGAAAAGTTTGGGGTCGAAGGCCTCGCGTACCGCCTCGCCGATGAAGGTCACTAGGCTGAGCACAAGGACGAGCGCGCCGAACGCGGAGCCGACGATCCAGGGGGCGTTCAGATTCGTCGTGCCCTGCTCGAGAAGCTGGCCCCAACTAGGGGTTGGCGGAGGCAGCCCGAAGCCGAGGAAGTCGAGAGCGGTGAGGAGAGTCAGGGCTGCGGCGACGGTAAAGGGGACGAAGGTGACGATAGTGGAGAATACATTCGGAAGTATATGGCGGAAGATGACGCGCGCCGGGCTGGCTCCGAGGACGAGCGCGGCTGAAACATAATCGCGGGATTTTTGTTTATACGTCGCGGTGCGAACATAATACGTCATATCGGTCCACGAGAACAGGACGACGATGCCCAGCAGGAGCCACAGGTTCGGCGTCACGATTGACGCTATGATAATTACTACATAGAGGAACGGGACGTTCGACCAGATTTCCACGACGCGCTGGCCCACCAGATCCACGGCTCCTCCGAAATAGCCCATAATCGAGCCGATCGCAATGCCGACGAGGTAAACCAGCGCCAGGAAAAGCAGCGAAAATATCATCGCGATGCGGAAGCCGTAGAATAAGCGGGCGAAAACGTCGCGGCCCGTGGTGTCGGTGCCGAGAAAATGGCGGTCGGCGATCGACGGCGGGGTGGGTGGAAACTGGTTCGATTGAAACGAGTTTTCGAACGGGTTATATGGAATGGGCGGCAGCAGCACCCAGTTGCCGCTCGGTTGCGCCGCGAAGGTGCGCGCGAGTTCCCGGTAGTTCGCCTCATAGGAATACGGCTGTCCAAAATCAGTGCCGGCGTGGAAGCGCGTATAGGTCGGAAAAAATGTGCGTCCTTGATAATGAACGATGAGCGCGCGGCTGCTGACCAGCAGCTCGGCGCCGGCGGACAGGACGAGGAGCCCGGCGAGCACTATAAAGGAATAATAGCCCCGCCGCAGCGCGCGGAAGCGCTGCAGCTTTTTTCGCGTGAGAGGATTTAACCGCCAGGTCATCTCAGGTGAATTTCACGCGTGGATCCACGACCGCAACCAGCACATCCGAAAGTATATTGCCGATCAGGAGCAGGGCAGAGGTCAGCAGCAAGACGCCCATTACCACCGGGTAGTCGCGATCGAGGATGGATGTATATCCGAGCAGCCCGAAGCCATCGATATCGAAGATCTTCTCAATGAGGAATGAACCGAAAACCAGCAGCGCTATATTCTGGCCGACATGGGTGGCCAGGGGGATGAGTGAGTTGCGCAAGGCGTGACGAATGACGGCCCGGCGGTACGGCAGCCCCTTGGCCACGGCGGTTCGCATATAGTCGGACGAGAGATTGTCGAGGAGCTGGTTTTTCATCAGCAGCGTGACGAGGGCGAAACTGCCCACGAGGTAACAGAACAAAGGCAGCGCCGCGTGCTGAAGCAGATCGCCGGCTTTTCCGAGCGGCGTCAGCGAGGAAAAATTCTCGCCGACGAATCCGCCCATCGGAAACCAGCGGAGCCGCGCCGCAAAGAAAACCAGGAGCAGGGCGGCAAGTACATAGCCCGGCACGGCATAGCCAATAAAAATTAATATAGAGGACACTGTATCCATCCACGAATTATGGCGGATCGCCTTGAGCACGCCCAAGGGTACGCAGACGGAATAAGTTACAATCAGGACGATAATGCCGTAGAACAGCGAGATGGGAAACCGCTCCTTCATCAGGTCCCAGACCGGTTCATTATAGCGGTACGAGGTGCCGAGGTCGCCGGTCGCGATTTTGCCGAGCCAGCTGAGGTAGGCCAGGTACCACGGCCGGTCGAAGCCGTAATATTGTTTCAGCTGGTCGATCTGTTCCTGCGACAGCGCCGCATTCTGGCCCGGCCGCCCGCCGCCGCGCTCGCCGGAGACCATGCGGCCTCGCATCAATGCCTGCTCGAGCGGGCCGCCCGGCACGCAGCGCGTTATAAAGAACACAATCAGCGTGATACCGATAAGCGTGGGCGGTAGTAAAAGAAGTCGTCGAAAGAAATATCCCCGCATTGATTACCTCTAAGCAGCACGTTCCGTGAGGCGATGTCGAATCTCACCGTGTAAATTAAACACGGCGGGCCCCGCGCGCCAGTCGAACCGGCATTCTCCGCTCGGATTTGCGCGCCGGAGGGGTCCGTCCGCGATTACTCGTACAGATGAACGACGGAATCGGAGCGTACCCAGCCGGTCTGGCCATTCGGGAAAACCATGCGGCTCCACCCGAGAAACACGCGATCGACTGCACCCATGGAACCGGCGGGTAGCGGGGCCATTTTCTGATTCGTTCCAAGTTCCGTCGGCACCGAGCGGAGCAACGTCGCTTTCGCGACCACCGCGATGGAACGATCTGCGAGCAATCCGTAGCGCTTTATACTCAGCTCAGCGGTGACCGCTGCGAGAACCGCAAGCGCGGCGACGACTAATGCCGGCCACCGAGCGCCATGCGAACTCTCCGAGTAGGCGGTCCAAAGTATAAAGCCGATCGCGAGCGCCGCAATCACCGAGGAGAATATGAGGATCAGGTCCCATTGCGCCGGGGAAAAAACACCCGCGATCTTGAAGAACGATTCGCGATTCGCGAGCGCCGTGACCAGCGGGTGATCGATTCCGGAACGCTCGAGCGCGAGCTTGAATTGCGAGCGGATCGCCTTGTTGCCTGGATCGAGGCAGAACGCGGCGAGGGATTGAGCGGTGGCCTCAGACCACCGGTCCTGCTGCGCTTCGGCGAGCGCGAGATTATAACGTGCGATCGGGTCGCGCGGCGATTCCTTGACCGCCGCGAGC
This sequence comes from uncultured Verrucomicrobiae bacterium, assembly GCA_963800005.1. Taxonomy (GTDB): domain Bacteria; phylum Verrucomicrobiota; class Verrucomicrobiia; order Opitutales; family Opitutaceae; genus CAWCZH01. The sequence continues at coordinate 610,823 of CAWCZH010000004.1, read as the reverse complement.
CAGAGTTTTTCCGCCGTAGCGAAATCGCCCTTCCCATAGGCATCGTTTGCAGGATCGGCGTGAACCGCAGGTGCGAGCATCAGCGCAAAAAAGAGGATCGACGCGAACGGCAGGAGATTGCGCGCTAGGAACACCGCGTGCAACGGCGGCTCGGCCAGCGGAGCAGCTTGCAGAGCCTTGCGGGCGCGGGCGGTCCACCCGCCGACGAGAGCAGCGGTTTTGCCGTGAAGCGTTATATTAGATTCCCGCCAGAGTTCGAGCCACGCCGGGGCTTCAGAGGGCGAGCCCAGCCGCGCGACGGCTTCCGCCAAATCGTTGGGTTGGGGCACCGGATGGCTGAGAGCCCAGTAGCGAGCGGTCGCCTGTTGCCAACGATATATCTGCTCGCGGACGACTTCCGGTTTCGGCTTCTCTTCGCCCGCAGGATCCAGTTTCTGCAAGGTCCGTGCGATGGCGGCGCGCGCCTCGCGGCGTGAACGCATGGGGTCCGTGAGCCGCCGGCGGTCGGCAGAGAGCTTCAGCCAAAATGCAGCGAGCAGGACGATGGGGAGAATCGCTATATTACGAACGTGCTTCCACGTGAACGGCACCATGCCGTTGCTCGAGCCCGGCAGCGGGTCGAGGGGCAATGCGGCAGGCGACTCCGCGACCGGTGTACGTTCCGCGACCAGGCCTGAGTCGGATTTCGCCTGGCCCTCCGCGACGGGAGTCGCAGGCGCGCCGGGAGTCGTCGAGCCACCCACGGTCACCATTATAGTCTCCGTTGTAATCATTTGATACTTCCCCAGCTTGGTATCAAAGTATGTATAACGCATCGGGCCCAGTTGATAAGTGCCCGCCTTCGTCGGCACGAGCAGTACGTCCTCGGTGAGGGTACCTGCGAATAATGTACCATTATTCAAGGTCAGCTTCGACACCGGCTTTACTATAGTAAAGTCCTTCGAGACCGCGCGGCCCGGCAGCCCGTGGATCTCCGGCCAGCTACCGGTGCCCGTCAGTTCGAGCGTCCAGGTAATAGATTCACCGACCGCGACGTTATTGGAGGCGACGCGCGACGTCAGATTGAAATCACCCACGGCGCCGTAGAAAGTCATCGGCGCCGGCGTGGGCAGAGGCCGGAATTCGAGGGATGGCGTTTTCGTTTTAAGAGAAAACGTATCGCTCGCGGTTTGAGTCGTCAGATCCGAACGCGTCGTCCCGGTGATCAATACAATCGGTTGAGCGGCGGTGGGCAGAACCATCCGGCCCGCGGTGCGCGAATATGCTTTCGAGGTCTGTGTATATGTGACCCACGGTTCTCCGTTCACGCGCGAGTCCGACGGGACGAGCGGGGTCCAATCCTCGACGTTCAGACCCGGAGTATTCCAATCGAAGCCCTCGCCGAGCGTCTGAAAAACGCGACGCGCCGCGGACACTTTGTGCGTCAGTGTAAACACCTCGCCGACCCAGAATTTTTCGCCGGAGGCTTGAATGGTAGAGAATGCAACGTCGTCCAAGGGGGTGTCCCCGACCATCGTGGCGCCTGCGGCCGGCGCGGCGGGAATTTGGCCAAGCAGCGCGGTCGCCGCCATGCCCAGGCCGAGAAAAGTATATAGCAGGATTTTATTGCGCATGTTCACCAGTCCGGACCTTGAGGCACGAGATAGTTTTTGTTGCCTTCCAGCATCTGAAAAAGTTTCGCGGGGGAGTCCTGATTGCGCACGTGCTCCAGCTTCTGGAGCGGGAGCGCTAGCTCAGGATGCTCCTCGCGCTCTTCGTCGAGATCATCCTTTTGTCCGCCGACCACCTGCGATCCCGGGGGGACCGGTACCGATATAGACTGGGCGACCTGGGGCTTCTCATCGGTCATTTCGCCAAACGCGCTCCCGGCAATGGTTTTCTTCTTCACCGTGGAATCCGTGCTCTGCATTCCAGAATCATATTGCTGACTCGGGTTGCCCGGCGATTTCTGGCCCGCCTTCATATCGTGATCCGGATCGAAGCTCGTCGAGACGTCGGCCTTGCCGGCCGCGTCCGGCGCCGCAGTTTTCCACGGCTCTGTATCCGCTTGCCGCAACCGAACCAGATCGTCGCGGAGCTTCGGCCAGTCGCCGCCCTCCTTGTCGAGTTTTTCGCCGACGGAGATCGCCATATAGCAATCGTCGATCACCGACAGTGGGAAACGCGTGCGCGATTTCAGCATCGTTTCCATATATGCAACGCTGTCGATCACCAGGGATACATAGTCATTCGCGCCGGCATCCTTCTTCGTGAGTATATCCTGAATGCGAATGCTGACGAGATTCGCCAGGGAGTTCATCGGAAGACGCGCGTTCGCGGCGTTATTCTCCTCGAGGTCACCCATATCCTGGGCGCGGGCGGAGGTGATTGTCAGAATGAGTGCCAATAATATAAGCGCGACCCCTGCTGGAACGGCGGCGGCCGAGTGCCGGGGGCTCTTCGGAGGCGTGGGCGGCGGCGGCGGAATTTTTATATCACGTGCGCGCGGGCGAACGGGAAGCTCCCGCCAAAAGCTGAGACCGAGGAAAAGTATCGCCGGCACCAGGAACCATTGGAAGCGTTCGGCGAGCCGTGTATTGTCTGTTTTCATACCCAGTTTTTTCTCACCAGCAGTCGCGGCGTGGCTGAGTACGTCAGCAACGTTCACCCACGACTCGGCGGGAGTATATGTACCGCCCGTGGCTTTCGCCAGGTCCTGGAGTGTCGCAGGATTCAAACGCGTGATCGCTTCATTGCCGGCGGAGTCCTTGACCAGGCCGCCTTCACTCAGCGGCATAACACCGCCGCCAGTCGTGCCGACGCCGAGCGTCAGCACGTGAACGCCTCGGCGGGAGAGCTGGTCAACGAGCGGGTGCCATTTATCATCGAAGACTTCGCCGTCGCTGAGAACGACGAGGAAACGTTCCACACCCGGGTCGGAGGTAAACGCCTCGAGGCTCGTGGAAATCATTGCCTCGAAATTCGTGCCGGCTTGTGGGAAGTAATCAGGGCTGAGGTTCGGCAGGAAGCCGGCCATGATTTCATAATCGGTGCTGAGCGGGAGCTGCAGATACGCCGTGCCGGAGAATAATACTAGAGCGACCCGATCGCCGGCCAGTTTATCAAGGAACGCCTGGACGAGCAATTTGGCATGTTCCAAGCGCGACGGCTTCACGTCCCGCGCCAGCATGCTGCGCGACAGGTCGAGCGCGACGACGATCTCCTTCGGCGCGTCCTGCAGCGGCACTTCGAGATAGCCCAACCGCGGCTGCGCGAGTGCGATTGTCAGAAATGTCATGCCCGTCCAAAACCGCCAGCGCACATGCGGCGTGGGAATTGGGGTGGTGAGATCTAGCTCGTGACGGGCGGCCCAGAGACGAAAAATCTTCGGCCAGCGCAGCCCCACGAAAACCTGGCGGTGTGCGTCGAGGTAGGTGAGCGCGGCCAACGGAAGCAGTAGCAAGAGGTACCACGGCGAGCCTAGGCCGAGCTGTTTGAAATGTATCATGTTGTCTCCTCCTGCTTCCACGGGGTGAAAGCGATCAGGCCTCCCGTCAGGAGCAGGGCGAGAGCCGGCGCAGCGAGCCACGGGAACATCTCGTGGGGGCGCGTGATTTTCGTTTCGAAGCGAATCTTTTCCCCGCCGCTGGCAGCCTTGAACGCGGCCTCAATTGTATTGGTATTTTCCGCTCGGAAATACTGGCCGCCCGTCTGTTTTGCTATATCTTTCAGGGCGTCCTCATCAATATCCGTCAGAATGCGGCGGTAGCCCATCACCTTGCCGGACTCGTCGAAGATGGGGAAGGGTGCAGAGCCCGCGCGACCGGCCGCGATAGTATTAACTACAACGCCGCGGGCTTTTGCTATTTCAGTGGCCTGAGCCGGCTTTAGAGTGCCTTTATTATTCGAACCATCGGTCAATAATATAATAAATGAGCTCTGGCGTTTCGCGGATTTGCGCCCGGTCGGATGTTCGAGCCGTGTGAGCGCGACGCCCAAGCCGTCTCCAATGGCCGTGCCATCTTCCATCATGCCGATTTTAATTCGCTCTGTTTGGCGCGCGAGCCAGGCATGGTCGAACGTGAGCGGCGCGAGTGTATAGGCTTTGCCTGCGAACAGAACAATTCCGATGCGATCGTTCGGGCGATTGTTTATAAAGGCGCGAATGACCGGCTTGATGGCTTGCAGGCGGTTGAGCCGCACGCCGTCCTTCTCATAATCCTCGGCCAGCATCGATCCCGACAAATCGATCACGAGCATTATATCATAACCCTCCTGGCGCACCTCGCTCAAGATCTCGGTGCGTTGCGGGCGCGCGACCGCGGCCACGAGCAGCAGCAGGCCGAGGCTCATTAATATAGCGGGAACGCGCGTGGCGGGGACAAGTTCCGGCCGCCACCAGTCAGCGGCGAAAGGAACGAGCAAAGCCGGGATGCCCCGGCGCCAGCGCAGCCACGTGAGCAGAGGCACGAGCGCGAGCGCCAGCAGCCACCACGGATTCTTGAAGAAAAAATCTATCATGCTCAGCGGGTGCGGAGTCGCATGTGGCCGTGGAAAAACCGGACGAGGGCGTCCGTCATCGATTCGTCAGGCGTCACGACCAGTCGGCTCAACGCATCTGGAAATAATTTCGCAAACTTGGCGTTGCGATCAGCCACCCAGTTTTCCTGCGCGGCGCGATGCACCCGTGATTTCGGATCGAGCACGACGAGACGTTGATGCGTCGGGTCATACGCAGTGATCGAGGGACCTTCCGGCAGCCGGCGTTCCCACAAATCCTCCGCTCGGAAGCCGACGGGTTGATACCGCTGCCGCGTGATCGCCCAAGCGTCAGGCTGAGGCGCGGGAGCGAAATCGCCCAGCCAGAGAAATACACTATGCCTCGGGGCGGCGTATGAAATGAAGCGCCAAGGTGTTCCGATTGGACGCGAATCCGTGAGTGCCGGCGCCGGCTGTCCGATCAATTTCGCGGAAGCGTGCAGGATTTCGCCCTTGCCGCGCATCGGTTCATAAAACGTGTGACCGCCGGGTTTCGAGTGAATGACTGCGACGCGATCCCGATTCAGCGCCGCGAGCAGCATGATCAACCCGACGAGTTCGAGGAGCGCGTCGCGTTTCGTGCGTCCACCCGATCCGAACTGAAGCGAGAGGGAATCCTCGAAAAGGATCACGAGCATCAACTCGCGTTCCTCGATGAATTTCTTGCGATACGGTTCGCCGAGCCGGGCGGTGACGTTCCAATCTATATCACGGATGTCGTCGCCGAATTCATAGCGCACGACCTGGTCGAACTCCATTCCGCGGCCGCGGAAGATAGACCGATAATCGCCGATAAGTATATTCTCGACGGGGTGGTGCGCCTTCCATTCGAGCTGGCGCAGGAGAGCGGTCGCACCCGCGAGTGTATTGCTCCCCGCGATGGGCTTGCCGGATTTGCCTGGAGAAGAATTGCTCACGTGAAAACGAAGGAAGGGCGGCGCGAAAGGTCGCGCCGCAAAACAGCTAACAGGAAATCAAACCGCATCACGCCGCTTTGATCGTCGCTTCCGGCATCGTCGTTCTTTCCAGAACTTGCGCCAAAAGTTTCTCGGAGGTGAAACCCTCTGCTTCCGCCTCGTAGGTCAGACCAATGCGATGACGCAGCGCGTCACCGAATACATCCTGCACCAATTCCGGCGAGACGAAGTCCTGCCCGCGCAGCCACGCCAACGCGCGGGTGGCTTGATATAGCGCGAGACATGCGCGCGGTGAGCCACCCCAGTTCAAATAATGCGGCGAATCCGGCTTGCGGACCGCGAGCTCGCGCGTGGCGCGCACCAGCGCTAGTATATAGGCCTTGATATGAGGGGAAACGTGGATGCGGTCGACCTCCTTGCGCAGTTCGAGGAGCTCAGGTCCGCTCGAAACCGCTTCCGCGACGGGCTGCTTCGTCACCTGACCCCACAGGTCCATCAGCTTCGTTTCATCTTCTGCGGACGGGTAATCGACCGTGAGTTTGAAGAGGAAGCGGTCCATCTGCGCCTCGGGCAGCGAATACGTTCCTTCCTGCTCGACGGGATTTTGCGTAGCCATGACGAAGAACGGGCGCGGGAGGGCGTGCGTGTGGCCTCCAATCGTGACCTGCTTCTCCTGCATGGCCTCGAGGAGCGCGCTCTGCACTTTCGCAGGAGCGCGATTGATTTCGTCAGCCAGCACGAGATTCGCGAAAATAGGACCGTGGTGCGCGGTGAACTCGCCGGTTTTCGGCGAGAAGATCATCGTCCCGACCACGTCACTTGGCAGAAGGTCCGGCGTGAATTGGATACGGTCGCATTCGACTCCGAGCGCGCTTCCCAAGGTCCGGATCAGAAGGGTCTTCGCTAGGCCGGGCATTCCTTCGAGGAGGATATGGCCGTTCGCGAGCAGCGCGATCAGAAGCCGCTCGACGGTTTGTTCCTGTCCGAGGACGACCTTGGCGATTTCTGTTCGGAGTTTCTGTGCCCACACGGGACCGGTAATCATAGATGAATGTGAAGATTGAAGAAGGGACGCTGGAGCCGGAAAGGATTGCGATGAGGAGGGAATCTCCAAGGCTGACGCATTAGAAAACGCAACGTTCCGCAAATCCCGGAGTCGTGCCAAGCAATCGCGATGCCACAATCGGAATCCGCGCGCTCCGTATGGATTCGCCGCAGAGAAACTTGCGGGATCGCGTCCAGCGAATGCACGCGATAAGCGTTGTGAATAGAAGGTGGGGCTTCCCCCGATCGCATCGCGCTCGTCATACAGGGCACGTTTGCTGCAGAAGAGTTCCCCTTAGCTTTAACCACATAATGCGCGCATAATGATAAAACGAATTCGGAAATATATTAATGTTACGACTGTCGCCGGGCTCGGTCTCCTGACGGCAGGTGCTCCGATGCTTTCAGCGGCGGATGCCCCCAAGATCACCACTGAGAAGGAGTTGATTGGGTTCACCATTGGAGACGACTACCACATGGCGAACTACACCCAGATTTCGGCGTTGATGCTGAAATGGGCGACCGAGTCGGATCGGCTCAAGGTCGTCAGCATCGGCAACACGGAGGAGGGTCGCCCGCAATATATGGCGATCATCACCTCACCGGCGAACCAGGCCAAGCTCGCCCACTATAAAGAGATTTCGCAAAAGATGGCGCACGCCGAGATTTCCCCAGCGGAAGCCGCGCAGTTCGCGAAGGAGGGCAAGGCGGTGGTCTGGATCGACGGTGGCTTGCACGCCACCGAGACCGTGAACTCCCAGAGCCTCGCGGAGATGATTTATCAAATGGTGAGCCGCACCGACGAGGAGACGATGCGTTTCCTCGACGATGTCGTGCTGCTCATGCCCGTGCCGAACCCGGACGGCGTCGAGCTCGTCGCCAATTGGTATATGCGCGAGCCCGATGAGACGAAGCGAACCTTCGCCACCCTGCCGCGGCTATATAACAAGTATATAGGCCACGACAACAATCGTGACTCGATCACGATGAATATGAAGGAGACGATCAACCAGAACCGCGTCCTCTTCGTCGATTGGAACCCGCAGATCATGCACAACGTGCATCAATCCGGTCCTCCCGGTTCGGTCATTTTCATCCCGCCATTCCGCGATCCGTTCAATTATGATGTCGACGCGATGATTCCGATCGGAATCGAGCAGCTCGGCGTCGCGATGCAGGCCCGCCTCGTCGGCAAGGGCATGGGCGGCTCGGCTACCCGCACCGCCGCCCCGTACTCCACCTGGTGGAACGGCGGCATGCGCACGGCGAATTATTTCCGCAATCAGATCGGACTCCTCACGGAAATCATCGGCGGCCCGACGCCGTCCGCCATCCCCTTTATCCTCGACAAGCAACTGCCCCGTGGCGACTGGCCGCTGCCCATCGCGCCGCAGGTCTGGCACTATCGTCAGTCGATTGACTATATGGTCGAGGTCGAGCGCGCCGTCGTCGATTACGCTTCGCGCAATCGCGAGCCGCTGCTCATGAATATATATCTCATGGGGCGTCGCTCCATCGAGCGCGGCAGCCACGATAACTGGACAATTACCCCGGCCCGAATCGCCGCGGTGGCGGAGGCCGCCAAGTCCCTCACGGGTGCCGATATGCTCGGTCGCGGCCGTGGTGGTCGTGGCGGCGGTGGCGCCGCCGCCGGTGGCGATGGCGCCGCGGTAGTCGGCGGTGGACAATTCGCCACGCCGCTCCCGACCGCTCTGTATGATAAGGTACTGCACGATCCGGCCGCCCGCGATGCGCGTGGCTATATTATCACGACGGACCAGGACGATTTCCCGACGGCGGTCAAATTCGTCAACGTGCTGCTCAAGGGCGGCGTGACGGTCGAGAAAGCCACGGCTGCATTCCAGGTTGCCGGCAAATCCTATCCCGCCGGATCCTATGTTGTCATGGCGGCCCAGGCATATCGCCCGGCCGTCCTCGATTCCTTCGAACCGCAGGTGCACCCGATGGACTTCGCCTATCCCGGCGGGCCGCCGCTACGCCCGTATGATATCACGGGTTGGACGCTCGCCGTTCAGATGGGCGTGAAGTTCGACCGTGTATACGACGGTTTCACGGGTCCGTTCGAGCGCCTCGGCTTCGACATGCAGAAGCCGATGCCCGTCGCGGTTGCCACCATCTCCGGCACACCGGCGGGTTATCTGATCAGCCACAAGGAGAATGACTCGTTCATTCTCATGAACCGCCTGCTCAAGGCCAACGCCGATGTATATTGGCTGAAGGACGAGCAGACCGTGAACGGCAAGGGCTTGGGAACCGGCACCATCTTCGTGAAGGCCGCCCCGCAGGTGCTGCCGATTCTCCAGCGCGGAGCTCAGGAACTTGGTATCGCGTCCTACGCGGTCGCGCAAAAGCCGTCCGGAGATGCGATGAAGATGAAGCCAATCCGCATTGGTCTCGTCGACGTCTATGGCGGTTCGATGCCTTCGGGCTGGCTCCGTTGGATTCTCGAGCAATATGAATTCCCCTTCGAGGTCGTGTTCCCGCAGGTGCTGGACGCTGGCAACCTCCGCGCGAATTTCGACGTGATCGTATTCGCCAGCGGCACGTACGCCGAAGGCCGCGGTGGCCGGCCGGGTGGTTTCCCGGGTCGCGCCGGTCCTTCGCCGGATGATATACCGGAGGAGTTTCGCTCGATGCTGGGCTCAGTGACCGCTTCGAAGAGCGTTCCGCCGCTGAAAACGTTTGTTGAAGAGGGTGGCACGGTCATGGCGATCGGCTCCTCCGCGACGATCGGTCAGGCGATGGGACTGCCGGTCAAGGATCACCTCGTTGAAAAGGGCCCGGACGGCACGGAGCACCACCTGCCGCCGGACAAGTTCTACGTTCCCGGTTCCGTCTTGCACGCGAACTTCGACAACAAGGATCCGCTCGCCTATGGCATGCCGGAACACGGCTTTGCATTCTACGACGACAGCCCAACCTTCGATCCTCCGACCGGAACCGCCGTCCACGCCAATCGCGTGGCCTGGTTCTCCGGGAAGACGCCTCTATATAGCGGCTGGGCCGTGGGCCAGGAGTATCTCGATGGTGGCGAGCTCGCGACTGAAGCGAGCGTCGGCAAGGGCAAGCTCGTGCTGATCGCGCTGGAGACGACCTTCCGCGCGACGCCGCACGCGAACTTTAAACTGTTCTTCAACGGTTTATATTTCGGCTCTGCGACTGAAGGACAGATCCAGTAATCTCCGCCTTTTCGCTTTCGAGCCCGGCTTCGTAAGAAGCCGGGCTTTTTTTGTCGCATTCGCGCGGACTCGCCCCTTCGAATCGCTTCGGCCTTGTCCTTTTATGTATTCTTCAGTTCACCTCGGTAAGGCATAACCCCTGCTAACCCGGTTTTGGAATCTGTCCGGCTTCCTTTCGTTTGACTGCGGCGCACCCCCGCCTGCGTCTCCGCATTTCTTTCTGCTCCCCGTTTCCGATCGCTCCTCGTTCCTGCTTCGTCCCATCCCTATATGAATTCATTCGTTTCCCACGCTCGCGCCCTCGGCGCCGGCCTCGCCTTGGCGGCCTTGGCCAGCCATTCGGCGGGCGCCCCCGCTCCCCACATCACCAGTGAAAAAGAGCAGATCGGCTTCACGATCGGCGACGATTATCATATGGCGAATTATACTCAGATCTCCGCGATGCTGAAGAAATGGGCCACGGAGTCGGATCGCATGAAGGTCGTGAGCATCGGCAACACCGCCGAAGGCCGCCCTCAATATATGGCGATCATCACATCGCCGGCGAATCAGCAGCAGCTCGAGAAGTACCGCAGCATCAGCCAGAAACTCGCGCGAGCCGAGGGCTTGTCCGACGAACAGGCGCACGATCTCGCGCGCACCGGCAAGGCCGTCGTTTGGATTGACGGGGGCCTGCACGCCACGGAGACCGTGAATTCCCAGAGTCTCGCCGAAATGGTATATCAAATGGTCAGCCGCACCGATGACGAGACCATGCGGTTCCTCGACGACGTCATCCTGTTGATGCCAGTACCCAATCCCGACGGCGTCGAGCTCGTGGCCAATTGGTATATGCGCAACGAGGATCCCACGCAGCGCTCCCTGTTCACGCTGCCGCGGCTATATCATAAGTACGTCGGCCACGACAACAACCGTGACTCGATCATGAACAACATGCCGGAGACGATTAACCAGAATCGCGTGCTGTTTATCGATTGGATTCCGCAGATCATGCACAACGTCCACCAGACCGGACCGGCTGGTGCCGTCATTTTCATCCCGCCATTTCGCGATCCCTTTAATTACGAATTCGACGCGCTGATCCCGATCGGCATTGAGCAGGTCGGCACGTTCATGCACGAGCGGTTGATCTCGCGCGGCATGGGCGGTTCCGCGATGCGGTCGGATGCTCCGTATTCCACCTGGTGGAATGGCGGCATGCGCACCGCGACTTATTTTCATAACCAGATCGGCCTCCTGACCGAGATCATCGGCGGCCCCACGCCGAGCGCGATCCCGCTGCTGCCCGACCAGCAGTTGCCGCAGGGTGACTGGCCACTGCCGATCCGGCCGCAGGTCTGGCATTATCGGCAGTCGATTGACTATATGATCGAGGTCGAGCGCGCGGTCGTCGACTACGCGTCCCGCAATCGGGAGAAATTGCTGTATAATATATACGGCATGGGCAAACGCTCGATCGAGCGGGGCAGCCACGACAACTGGACGGTCACGCCGAAGCGCATCGCCGCCCTGAAGGCCGCCGCCGACGCCTCGAAGGACGCCGCCAACATCGACGAGATGACGCGCATGATGATCGCCCTCGGCTACGCCACCGCGCCCGTGCCGGCGAAGCTATATGATGAGGTCCTGCATGACCCCGCATTTCGCGATGCGCGTGGATATATCATTTCGTCCGATCAGGACGATTTCGGCACGGCCGTGAAGTTCATCAACGTCCTCCAGAAGCAGGGCGTAGATGTGCAGAAGGCCACCAGTGCGTTCACCGTAAATGGCAAAAATTATCCTGCCGGTTCCTATATCGTGATGACCGCGCAGGCGTTTCGCCCCGAGGTGCTCGACATGTTCGAGCCGCAGGATCACCCGATGGATTTCGCCTATCCGGGCGGCCCGCCGAAGCGCCCGTATGATATAACGGGTTGGACGCCGGTGAAGCAGATGGGCGTCGAGTTCGACCGCTATATCGAGCCGTTCACGGGGCCTTTCGTGAAGATCGGGTACGATTTGGAAAAACCCCGGCCGGCCACGGTCGCAGGTGTCGCCACGCCCGCCGGCTATCTCATCAGCCACAAGATCAACGATGCGTTCATCGTGATCAACCGGCTCCTCAAAGCCAACGCAGAGGTCGACTGGGTCAAAGATGAGGTGGTCCAAAACGGTCGCGGCCTCGGCACCGGCACGATCTGGGTCCCCGCCTCTCCAGCGGTCAAAGGCATCCTCGATACAGCCGCCCGCGATCTTGGCGTCCCCGCTTACGCCGTCGCGCAGAAGCCCGCCGGGGCGATGCTCAAGCTGAAGCCGATTCGCATCGGCCTGGTCGATCTCTACGGCGGCAATATGCCGAGTGGCTGGCTCCGCTGGCTGTTCGAGCAATATGAATTCCCGTTCGAGGTGGTATTCCCGCAGGTGCTCGACGCTGGTGAACTGAAGAACAGCTTTGATGTGATTGTATTCCCCAGCGACACGTACGTCGCCGCCACGGCGGGCGCGCGCGGGTTCCGGATGCCCGGGCCCTCCGCGGATACGATTCCCGAGGAATTCCGCTCGATGCTCGGCTCCGTCAGCGACTCGAAGTCTGTGCCGGCGCTCAATAAGTTCGTCGAGGACGGCGGGACGCTGCTCGCCATCGGTTCCTCCGCCACCATCGGCCAGGCGATGGGTCTGCCGATCAAGAACCACCTCGTCGAAAAAGACGCGAAGGGTGTCGTGCGTCCGATCGCGCCGGAGAAGTTCTATATACCCGGTTCGGTGCTGCGCGCCGAATATGATATTAAGAATCCTCTCGCCTACGGGATGTCGCCCCACGGCTATGTATTCTTCGACAGCAGTCCGGTGTTCGAGCGCGACGAGACCTCCAAGGTCGCGGCCAATCGCGTGGTCTGGTTCGATGGCAAGGAGCCGCTATATAGTGGCTGGGCGGTGGGTCAGCAGTACCTCGATGGCGGGGAACTCGCGACTGAGGCCAGCGTGGGGAAGGGGAAGATCGTCGTGATCGGGCTCGAAGCCACATTCCGCGGCACCCCGCACGCCACGTTCAAGCTGCTCTTCAACGGACTCTATTACGGCTCGGCGACCTCGCTCGAGTAGCAACTATCCGGCGGCCCGGCGGCTCCCAACGGGGCCGGGCCGCCGGCTTTTGTCCGGTAGCATATAGTTTAATATATAGCGTTATATCATTGTCCATGTCTCCTGTTTCCCGTCCGGGCGCGCTGGCCGCCCTTTCCCTCGCCTCGCTCGTCCTGTTCGCCGGCTGCGGCTCCGGCAAAAAGGTTGCTGCGGCGAAGTCGGCGGCGCCGATCCCGGTGGTGGTTGAACCGGCCAAAAAGAGCGCGGTGCCGCTCAACCTCGACGCCATCGGCGTGGTCGAGCCGGTGCACTCCATTGCGATCAAATCGCTGGTGACCGGCCTGCTCATGAAAGTGGATTTCGGCGAAGGGCAGGAGGTGAAGCAGGGCGATCTCCTATTCGAAATCGACCCGCGTCCGTTCCAGATCGCCGTCAACCTCGCCGAAGCGGACGTGCAGAAATTCACCGTCCAGCTGGAAACCGCGGAGGATCAGCTCGCCCGTTACGCCAGCCTGCTTCCCCACGGCATGGTGTCACAGGAACAGTATAAGAATATAGAGAACGCGGAACGCACGCTTAAGGCGCAGCTGCAATCCAGCCAGGCGGCCCTCGCCAACGCCCGGCTGCAGCTTGAATATTGTTCCATCCGCGCGCCGATCGCCGGCCGCACCGGCAGCCTCGGCGCTCACGAAGGCGACCTCGTGCGGGCAAGCGACGCCACCGTTTTCCTGGTCACCATCACCCAGCTCAGCCCGATTTACGTCAGCTTCTCCGTGCCACAAGAAAACCTCGCGGCCGTGCAACATTTCCTCGCAGCGGGAAAAATCACCTGCATCGCCGACCCAGACGCGCGCAAGGAACGCGGCGAGATGACGTTCGTCGACAGCGCCGTCGATGCCGCCACCGTCACGATCCGACTGAAAGCGACCTTCGACAACGCCGACCACGGACTCTGGCCTGGCCAATATGTAGATGTCCGCTCGACGCTTGCACTTGAACCGGATCTCACTGTCGTGCCGTCGAGCGCCCTGCAGACCGGCCCCAACGGCTTCCAGGTTTTCGTCGTGCGCGAGAATAATACAGCGGAACTGCGCCGCGTCACCACCGGCCGCACCGTTGGCGATACGACCGTTATATTAAAGGGCATCAAACCCGGTGAACGCGTCGTGGTGGACGGACAGATCCGCCTGCGGCCGGATTCTTCAGTGGAGGTGAAGAAGCCGATCGAGGACGTCCCCTCACTCCGTCTGTCCGGCGTCCCCGCGAATTCGATGAACGTTTCCGAAAACACATTGCCCGCTCCGAAAGCACAGCCGTGAGCATCCCGGAATTCTTCATCAAGCGTCCGGTGATGACGACGCTCGTCACCGCGGCCATTACTATATTCGGGCTCGTGGCTTATCGGTCGCTGCCGGTGAACGATCTACCCAATGTCGACTTTCCGACCATCAGCGTCACGGCCTCTCTCCCAGGCGCGAATCCGGAGACGATGGCGTCGTCCGTGGCCACGCCGCTCGAGCAGCAATTCTCCAGTATCGCCGGCATCGATTCCATGAGCTCGCTCAGCGTGCTCGGCCAGACCCAGGTCACTATACAATTCACGCTCGACCGCTCGATCGACGGCGCCGCGCAGGATGTACAAGCCGCGATCTCCGCGGTCGCGCGCCGCCTTCCGCAGGACATGCCGAGCCCACCGTCCTTCCGGAAAGTGAACCCGGCTGACGACTCTATATTAAATCTGTCGTTGAATTCGCCGACGCTGGATCTGGCGACAGTCAATGAATTCGCCGAGACGATGGTGGCCCAGCGGCTTTCCACCGTCGCCGGTGTGGCGCAGGTCACGGTCGGCGGTGGCCAGAAATATGCAGTGCGCGCGCAACTGAGTCCGAAAGCCCTTGCAGCGCATGGCATCGGGCTCGACGAGGTTCGAGCCGCACTCAACGCGGGCAATGTGAATCTCCCCACCGGGACGCTGAACGGCAACGAGCAGGCGCTCACGTTGCAGGCGTCCGGACAGCTTCAGACCGCATCGGCCTATCGCGATCTCATCGTCGCGTATCGCAACGGTTCCGCGGTGCGCCTGGGTGATCTCGGGAACGTCGTTGATAGTGTGTTAAATACACGAACTGCCGGCTGGTTCAACGATGCGCGATCCATCCTGCTGCAGGTGCAGCGGCAACCGGGTACGAATACAATCGAGGTCGCCGATGGCGTTAAGGCCCTGCTTCCGAGCATTCGCAGCCAGCTGCCGGACTCTATAAATCTCGAAATCATCACGGATAAAACCACCGCGATTCGCGAGTCCGTCGACGACGTGAAATTCACCCTGATCCTCGCGATCGCCCTCGTCGTGCTCGTGATCTTTGTATTTCTGCGGACGTTTTCCGGCACGCTGATTCCCAGCGTGGCCATGCCGATCGCCGTCGTCGGCACGTTTGCCATGATGTATTTCTATGGCTTCAGCGTCGACAACCTCTCGTTGCTCGCGCTGACGCTCTCGGTGGGCTTCGTCGTCGACGATGCCATCGTCATGCTCGAAAACGTCGTGCGACATATCGAGATGGGCGAGCCCGTGATGGAGGCGTCCCTGCGCGGCTCGCGCGAGATCGGGTTCACCATTCTGTCGATGACGTTCTCGCTCGTCGCGGTGTTCATACCAGTGCTCTTCATGGGCGGGGTGTTGGGCCGGTTGCTGCACGAATTCGCGATCACGATCAGCGTCGCGATCCTGGTGTCCGGCTTCGTCTCACTGAGCCTCACGCCCATGCTCTGCAGCCGCTTCCTGCGGCCGCTCCGACACGATCGGGCGCATGGCCGCTTTTATAGAACGACCGAGGCGGCGTTTCAATGGATGGTCGGCTTCTATGAACAAACATTACAGGCCTCGCTGCGTCACCGTGTGTCGGTGCTAGTGATCGCCGGGCTGATGGTGGTGCTGACCGCGTGGTTTATTGTTATTATTCCGAAGGGTTTTATCCCGACCGATGACCAGAACCTGGTGCGGGCCAATATAGAGGCGTCCGAGGATATATCGTACGACGCAATGTTTCGGCATCAACGCGCCGTCGCTGCCATCGTGGCGCGACACCCGGCAGTGGAAAATTTTTCCATGTTTACGGGCGACGGCGCGATCAACAAGGGCCGCATGACGCTCCACCTGATCAACCGGAAGCTGCGGGCGCCCGCCGACAAAGTGGCGCAGGAGCTCCGCGCGCTCACGGCGGGCGTCGCCGGCGTACGCGTCGTATTTTCCGTGCCGCCGTCGATCAATCTCGGCGGCCTCCGCTCGGCTGCGCTATATCAATATACACTCTATAGCACGGATCTGAAGAAACTCTATGCTGCCGCGGCAGATTTCGCCCAGAAGATGCGCGGGGTGCCGGGCTTGCAGGACGTCAGCTCCGACTTGCAGGTGAACAGTCCCCAAGTGCTCGTCGACATCAACCGAGACAAGGCCGCGACGCTCGGGATCTCCGCGCAGCAGATCGAGGACACGTTGTTCAATGCCTTCGGTTCTCGCGAGGTCTCGACAATATATACCGATAACACGCAATATTCTGTGATCCTCGAGGTCGACCCTGCGTTCCAAAAGGACCCCGGGGCGCTCTCGCTGCTCTATGTTCGCTCGCCGAAAACCGGGAAGCTCGTGCCGCTGAACGCGGTCGCGACGCTTCAGCGGAAGATCGGGCCGTTGAGCGTGACGCATCTCGGCCAGCTTCCCGCCGTCACCCTTTCCTTCAACCTCGCCCCGGGCGTGTCGCTCAGCGATGCGACCGCGCGCATCGAGCAGTTGGCCAGCCGTGAGCTGCCGGCCGGAATCAGCACTGCCTTCCAAGGCACCGCGGCCGCGTTCACGAGCTCACTCGATGGCCTCGGATTCCTGCTCGGCGCAGCCGTCCTCGTGATCTATATAGTGTTGGGAATCCTCTATGAGGATTTCATCCATCCGATCACGATCCTGTCCGGCCTCCCGGCCGCGAGCTTCGGCGCGCTGCTCACACTGATCCTGTTTCACGAGGAGCTGAATATATATGGGTATGTGGGCATGATCATGCTGATCGGCATCGTGAAGAAAAACGCGATCATGATGATCGACTTCGCGCTCGAGGAACGGAAGCGCGGCCGTTCCGCCGAGGAGGCGATATATGAAGCCTGCGTGGTCCGGTTCCGCCCGATCATGATGACGACCATGGCGGCGCTCGCCGGTACTTTGCCAATCGCGCTCGGGATCGGAGCAGGCGCGCAATCCCGACGCTCCCTGGGACTCGCGGTGGTCGGCGGGCTCGTCGTGTCGCAGTTGCTCACGCTGTATATAACCCCCGTGTTTTATATCTACCTTGAGCGGCTCACGGTGCGGATGCGCCGGCGCCGGGCCGGTGTAGCGGAGGGCGACCGCCCGCTCGTGCCCGCGGGCGCTCACCAGCTGCCCTGACACCTGCCTGTGCAGTGCGATTCGGGCCGGCTACGTAGTAGCCGCACTTGCCGCGTCGGCGAATCCACGTTGCAAATCGGACATGGAAAAGGTCAAACCGGGCCATCACCCGATCACGGACATGCTCTCGCATGGACGGCACCCTTTTCCCAAGGATATCGAGGATTTGCTGCGTCGCTTGAGCACCAAACCGGGGGCGATCACGACCGAGATCGCGATGGACGCGTATGATTGGGAACGCGCGGAAAATCTCGAAGCCGGCCGCAGCAAGCTTTTGCTCCTCTGTCGCCGACACGTCGTCTGAGCCGCTATATTAAACCGGCTTCGCGGAAGCTGTAGTAACCGCGGCGCAGCGGATCGGCGCCCGCCCGGCCCACGATCACGTGGTCGAGCAGCGCTATATCAATTGCCTTCGCCGCGTCCCGCAGCTGGCGGGTCACCTGCAAATCCGCCGAACTCGGCGCCGGGTCGCCGGACGGGTGATTGTGCACGCAGATCACCGCCGCCGCTGATTCGCGGATCGCCTCGCGAAACACCTCGCGCGGGTGGGCGAGGGCGGACGTCGCCGTGCCCGACGTGATCTCAACGCGCTTCAACAACCGATTCTTCCGGTTGAGACACAGCACCCAAAACTTTTCGACTTCCAACCCCGCGGTGAGCGGCTGGAAATGAGCCAGTACGAGGTCCGCGCGATTCAATATCGGTTGATCCGAACTGTGCCCGATCACGCGCCGCGCGATTTCCATCACCGCGAGAAGCTGCAGCGCCTTCACGCGCCCGATGCCCTTGAGCTTTCGAAAATCCTTTTCGCCCCACGTAATGAGGCCGCCCAACGAGCCCGCCTCCGCGATCATCCGCGCGGAAAGCGTCAATACATCCTGCCCCTGGGTGCCGCTCCGCAATAACATCGCGAGCAGCTCGGTGTCGCTCAGTGCCGGCGCACCATGGCGCGCCATCCGCTCCTGCGGACGCTCCGCGAGCGCCGTCGTTCGTAAACGGTTGGCTGACGGGTAGCTCGGTTTTTCGCTGTCGGACACGCGGCCAAACAATCGTGCGCGCCCGCCGACGCCAGCCTTATCGCTATATACTCCGCGGGCGGAGCCCGTCAGATCGGTAACGTATCGACGCTATATAAAGAGGGTCGGCTGCTAATGCCGACCCTCGAACCCCGATTCCGTCCGGGGGAATTTCAGCCGAACTTAATAATGCTTCACGTAGCCGTTGCGACGCAGGCGCTCGAGCCAGCGCTCCTGACTGGTCCGGGCCATCTGCGTCTGCAGGATGCGCTCGATCTGATCGTGCACTTCCTCGAGCGGCTGAATTCCGGAATACTTGCGGTCCTCGGCAAACAGCAGAAAACAGCCTTCCGGCAAAACCGTCGGGGCTGAGACCTCGCCCTTTTTGAGCGAAAATGCTACGTCGCTAAACTCCTTGCGGAAGTCCGACCGCTGCAGCCAGCCCCAGTCTCCACCCTTGCCCCGCCGCGCGTCGCGGCTGAATTCCTTCGCGAGGTCCTCGAACTTCGCACCGCTCCGCATCTGCGCAACGATGTTCTCCGCCTGCGTCCGCAGCTCGTCGTCCGTCTCACCGTTCGCGCGCGTCAGCTGTATCAAACGCAGATGCACCTTGTCCTCTTGATAAAACCGGTCGCGGTTCTCGCGATAAAACGTCTCCACGCGAGTCGGGCTGACCATGCTCTGCGACTTCCGCTGCTGGCTCTGCATATAGTGGAATATGATATCATCCTCCACTTCTTTGCGGTACTCCCGCAGCGTCGTGCCCCGGCCATGCAGATAGGCCAGGAACTTCGAACGGTCGTTGTCGAACTGCTCGGCCTGGATATCCGCGATGCGGTTATCAACGAAGCTGTCCGGGATATGGCGCGCTTCCTTTCCGTCCTTCTCTTTATAAAACTCCTTGATGATGAGGACGCGGTCAATGAGGTCCTGGATTACGCTGTCCTGCAGCGACTCGAGCTTCTCGTTGAATTCCTTCTCGTTGCGCGCGTCCTTCTGTAGCTGCGGTATATACTGGCTGATTTCGCGGCGGACGTCGTCGACCGTGATCACCTTGTCCTCGGCGATGGCGGCGATGCCGTTCGCGAAGCGCAGGTTGAGACCGTCGTTGGGGCTGACGCCTTGGGCCGCCACCCAGCTGGACCCAAGTGCAAAACACAGGGCAGGGAGGACGAAATTACGGAGCGTCATGGGGTCGGCAGATTATTCAGAAAAATGAGAATTTCCTTCAACCGTAGAAGCGCCTTCGCTGCGGTCAACCTTGGAAACCGGGTCCCCACTTGGACCCAGTCATCACGTCGGCCGCTGTTGCGCATACACTTCAGGCGGTTGCCGTCGGTTTCGACGGAAAGGATCCCTTTTTGTTCCGCGCGGATACGGATCTCCGTGACCAGCAGCAACGCACGAATTTCGTCGCCGAATTTTCCGAAACGATCCCGCAGATCGGACTCGATCTGCCGGAGTCGTTCCGGATTATCCGCCAACGCTAGCTGCCGGTAGAAATCGATCCGCAGCCGCGTCTCTCCCAAATAACTTGGGGGGATGCGCGCACGAATCGGAGTGACGGTCACGCCGCCGCTCGCATCCTCTTCGGCATCGCGAATCGCGGTATATCCATCGACGTGCCGGCCGCGCCCTTCCTCGGCCACCGCCGCCCTCTTCGGCTCGGCCTCACCCACCGAGACGAAATCGAGTTTCACACTCGCGCGTACGAGCGCCGCCGTCTTCTCGCCCCGCAATCTCGCGACCGACTGCCGCAACAATTGGCAATAGAGTTCGAACCCCACGCCCACGATATGCCCGCTCTGCTCGGCGCCCAACAGGTTGCCCGCGCCGCGCAGCTCGAGGTCGCGCATCGCAATCCTAAATCCCGCGCCCAATTGATTATGCGTCCGCATCGCCGACAGCCGCTGCCGCGCGATCTCGAGCAGCCGCGTCTGCCGGTGCAATAGCAAGTAGGCATACGCCTGGTGCTTGAACCGGCCAACCCGCCCGCGCAGTTGATATAGCTGCGACAACCCGAAGCGGTCCGCGCCCTCTATGATAATCGTGTTGCAGTTCGGTATATCAAGTCCGCTCTCTATAATGGTCGTGCAAACGAGGATTTGGTATCGCCCCGCGACAAACTCCGTCATCACCCGCTCCAGCTCCGCCGACTCCATCTGGCCATGACCCACGCCCACGGTCACGCCCGGCAGCAGCTCGCGTAGTCGCGCCGCCACGTGCTCGATCGTTTGCACGCGATTATGAAGATAAAAGACCTGGCCGCCGCGGCGCAGTTCATAATTCACCGCCTCGACCACCACCTTCTCATCGTATGTCTTAACGACTGTCTGGATTGGGTGCCGGTTCGTCGGCGCCGTCTCGATCACACTCAGGTCCCGCGCCCCCGTCAGCGCCAGATATAGAGTCCGCGGAATCGGCGTGGCACTCATCGAGAGCACGTCGACCGTCTCGCGCATACGCTTGAACACTTCCTTGTGCTTCACTCCGAAGCGCTGCTCCTCGTCAATCACGACCAGGCCGAGGTCCTTGAATATAACGTCGTGCTGCAGCAGCCGGTGCGTTCCGATTAATATATCAACCTGGCCCGCCGTCACCGCCTCCAGAATTTTTTTCTGCTCCTGCCGCGTGCGGAACCGGCTCACCATTTCCACGGCGACCGGATAGCCCGCCATGCGCTCGCGAAATGTATTCAGATGTTGCTGCGCGAGCACCGTCGTCGGCACCAGCACCGCGACCTGGCGCCCGCCCTGCACCGCCTTGAATGCGGCGCGAATCGCCACCTCGGTTTTGCCGAAGCCGACGTCTCCGCAGATCAGCCGATCCATGGGACGAGTCTTCTCCATATCCGCCTTCGCCTCGGTGATCGCGCGCAACTGGTCGCGGGTTTCGGTATATGGAAACGACGCCTCGAACTCCTTCTGCCATGTATTATCCGGCGGAAACGCGAAACCCGGCTGCGCCTCGCGAGCGGCATGAATGCGTAGCAACTCCGCCGCGAGATCGAGCGTCGCACGCTCCGCCGCCTGCCGCGCTTTTTCCCAACGCCCCGAGCCGATGCGCCCGAGCTGCGGTTTCGTCTTGCTCAGGCCAACATACCGGCTGAGCAGATGCGATTCCTGCAGCGGCACGTGCAGCGTCACACCATCATCAAACTCGAGCGAGATCACCTCGCGCTGGCCCTGCGCTGTATCCAGTTTTGTGATACCACGATATAGCGCGATGCCGTGCTGCAGGTGCACGACGAAGTCCCCCTCGACCAGCTCCGCGAAATCCAGGAGCTGGTCAATTTGCGCCCGCGACGCGACCGCCCGCGATGTGCCCGTCGCGCGGCGCGCTCGCTGGCGTCCGAAGATCTCCGTCTCCGTGACGACCACGACGCCCACCGCCTCCGGCGCCAGCGCGAGCGGCGCATTGCCCTCGCGATAGGTGATGCGAAATCCCTCGTTCAACCCCCCGAGCAGAAAACGCGGCGCCAGCGAGCGCGTCGCTGAATCACTCTCGAGAATCTCCCGCGTGCGCTGTTCCTCGCCCGATTTCGAGACGACAAATAAAATTGTATAGCGCGCCTTTTTCCACGCGACGACCTGCCGCAGAAACTTCGCCCGCGCCTCCTCCTCGACCACCAGTCGCTCCTGCGCGACGAGTGCATCATCGGGATATTGCCGGTGGTGCGACAGGCTCTCCGTGTCCCATGTATACTCACCCGCGCCCTCATCGAACAACGCGCTCGCCTCGTCGAGATCACTCAGCCCCCATGCTCCCGCGCAGCGCGCAAGTAGCGGCGCTAATGTATTATTTCCCTCTCGGGCGGACGCGCTGAAATCGCGCTCGAGCGACGCCGGTTCGATGAACGCGATCTGCGCCTGCGCCGATATATATGCGGCCAGTCCCGTCGTCGACGACTCCAAGGTAACGCGGGGCGTCGCCGAGATCGTCACGTTCTCCACGCGGTCGCCCGAGCGCTGCGTGACAGGATCGAAGCTGCGAATCTCCTCGATCTCATCTCCGAAGAAATCGAGCCGCACCGGCGCATTGGCCGTCACCGGATATATATCAATGATCCCGCCGCGGATCGCGTAGTGTCCGGGCGCCTCGCAGACGGCCTCCGAGTCATAATCGAGTTTCTGCAGTTGCTCGAGCAGCCCGGAAAACGTCACCGCCGCGCCTCTTGATATAGTAATCTCCCGCGCCGCGAATGCCTCGAACGCCGGCACGGGCTGGAGCAGCGCGCCGGGAGTCGTCACCACGACGAGCGTATCCGGGGTCGACGTCAGCGCTCGCGTGGCGCGCAGGCGCGAGAGCACGGTCACGCGATCGTTCGAAGCCGCGAACGCCTCGCGCATGTCGCGGTTGTCCGTGAGCGCTTCGGGAAACACCAGCGTCGTCTGCGCGCGGCCGCCGGGCGTGCTGCGCTGGAAAAATTCCAGGTCTTCGGCGAGCGTCTCCGCCGCTTTCAAATCGGCGCTCACGACGAGCCAGACCGGCGCGGCTTGGCGTTGGATCAGGTCCGCGAGCACGGCGCCGCGCGCGGGCGGGCAGATGCCCGTGATTTTTTGGCGCGTGGACGCGGCGACAGCAGGCATGGGAATCTAAAGGAAGAACGCAAAAAACGCCGAAGCGCAACCGTCCGTGCCGGGCTGGCACCGTCCTGCTATAGTAAATCGGAAATCACGGGGAGCGCCGCCAGTGCGGCCGCCTCTTCCGCGGTTTTTTTCGACTGCCCGCGCCCGGTTGCGAGCTGACGATCAAAGAGAAACACCGCGACCTCATAGGAACGCGCGTGGTCCTTGCCTGCGGTGGCGACGACTTCATATCGGAGGGCGTTGTTGCCGTGGAGCGGCTGCACGCGTTCCTGCAGCTGGCCTTTCGGATTCGCCGGCGTGCCGGGAGCGGCCAGCCGGTCGGGCAGGGGACCATATAGCCGTAGAACCAGATCCCGCGCTATAGCAAAACCTCCCTCGAGAAAAACCGCTCCCAGCAACGCCTCGAGCGCATCTTCGAGCGTCGATGCCCGCTCGCGCCCGCCGCTCGCCGCTTCCGATGCGCCGAGTCGCAATAGCGGACCGAGCTCGAGCTCAACCGCGAGTTGCACGAGCGACCGCCCGCGCGCGAGTTCTGCGCGCCGTCCCGTCAGCACGCCTTCCGGTTCTTCCGGATATATACTGTAGAGCGCCTCGGTCAGCGCGAGTTGCAGGACGGCGTCGCCGAGAAATTCGAGCCGCTCGTTGCTCGTCCCGCGCGCCTCCGGCTCCGTGAGAAACGACGAGTGGGTCAATGCTCGCTCGAGCAGCGCGGGATCGCGAAATATATAGCCAAGCCGGTCCTGCAGCGCCTGAAGGCCGCTGTTCATGAGCTGGCGCTCGAGTAACGGCGCAGGCCTCGATGGAATACGAAAACCGCCGCCGCGAACCACACCACCGTCGCCGCCACGAGCCCGAGCATCCACCGCGGCTCGAAGCCACGGAGCAACATCCGGGCGGGCGCGTTGCTGACGACCACCACGGGCAGCAGCCAGACAAACAGCAGACTCGCAAACCCGCGAAACGCCTCACGCGGCAACCGAGAGAACTCCGTCAGCGTGAAATAGCTGCCCTCCACGCCCTGCGCGCTCGTGATCCAGAACGCCAGCGACATCGACATGACAAGAATGCTATAGTGAATCACGAGCCCGCAAAACACCATGAGTGCATATCCCGCCAGACCGCCCGCGGTCGGGTGCAGGTGCAGCCGGTGCGCGGAGTATATAACGACGCCCGCGGCGATGAACGAGTTCGCGAGCCCGTCAAGGTCGAGCTTGCGGGTCGTCGCCATGAACATGAGGTTGCCCGGCTGGGCGAGGAAGAAGTCGAAGTTGCCGCTCCGGATATTCCGGCTCATCTCAAAGATGCTGCTCCAAAAAAAGCCCATGAGGAACCGCTGGATCAGCATCGCCGTGCCGACGAGGAGCATCATTTCATATTTCGTCCAGCCGGCGATCGAGTCGGTGTGCTCGTATATCACCGAAACGAGGAGCAGGTTGACCGACATCCAGAATAGCTCGACCATTGCCCAGAGGAAAAAGTCGAAGCGGAACATCATCGTTCGCACGATCGAGTACCGGGCGCTGGCCAGCCAGATGCGGAAATAATGGGCCATGATATATTATATTCTATATAGCAACCGCGGTCCTACCCGCCGACCGCCGTGTGCCGGCGCAGGCCACGGCGCCACAAAACATTATTCGCGCATAGTACAAACGCCACCCAACCGGCCTCGATGACCAGCCCGGACATCGCCCCGTGCCAGTCGAGGCGCCCGGTGAAAATCGCGGCGGGGAAATAGGTTTGATAATAGAACGGCAACAGTTGCGCGATGTGGAAAACCCACGGCGGCAGCAGGTCCAGCGGGAACATCTGGCCGCCCAGCACGGATTCGATCGCCATCGAGAGAATCACGAAGCCCTGGATCTCCAGGAACCAGAACGTCAGCAGGCCAAACGCGTACGCAATGCTGAACTGTATGATTCCCGACATGGCCGTTGCGACGAGGCCCACGCCGAGCCGCCACCATTCATGTGGAAACGTGAGGTATCCGCGGATCAGCGGCATCGCGATCAGCAGCGGCACCACGATCAGCGCGCCGGAAACGAGCCGCGCCGCTGCGTATATACTGAAGCGATAGCCGAAATAGTTGATCGGCTTGAGCAGGAACTGGTTGATGAGCCCGTTGCGGATCTCCTCGCTGATTTGATAATCCTCGTTGAACGCGCCGATGAAAAACTCGAGCACGATCAGCATGACGAAATAGGTGATCGTCTGCGCGAGCGCGAAACCGCCGATCTGCGGCGTGCCGGCGTACGCGGCGCCCCAGAGGATGAAAACGACCCCGAGATGGAATAGAGAAAAGAACCCGCGTACCGCGAAGTTCAACCTATATACCAGGTTGCTCTGCAGCCCGATCAGGAAGGCATGTCTATATTTATTGATCGTCGATAGCATCGCAGCGGATTCTCCCGGGAAGGCGGCAACCCGGAGATTTATACTAGCGCAAAGCGCGCGATCACTTCCTTCGCCAGGTTGCGATACGCCGTCGAACCCGGATTCAACGGGTCATATGCGAAGATCGTTTTTCCAAAGCTCGGCGCCTCGCTCAGGCGCACGGTGCGCGGAATCACTGTCGCAAAAATCTGCTCGGGCAAATGCTTCTTCACCTCGTCGACGACCTGACGCGACAGATTCGTGCGCAGGTCGAACATCGTCATGACCACGCCACCGAGTTGAAGGGAGGCGTTGTGCTCCGAGGATTTCAGACGTTCTACATTCCGCAGGATCTGGCCAAGGCCCTCGAGGGCGAGATATTCGCACTGCAACGCGATCAGAAGATAATCGGCCATGACCAGGCTGTTCATGGACAGCATGCCGAGCGCGGGCGGGCAATCGATGATGATCGCCCGATAGGCGTTCGAACTCCGGATCGGATCGAGGACGGAGCGCAATTTCTGCAGGTGGTTGTCCATCCCGGCGAGTTCGATCTCTGCCGCCGCGAGGTCCTCCTCGCTCGGGATCAGCGAGAGGTTTTCATATTGCGTCGCGACAACCATCTCCGCCGCGAGACCCTCGCCGCGGAGTGGTCCATATAGGCTGCGCCCGGCCTGCTTTTCCACGCCCACGGCGCTCGTCGCATTGGCCTGCGGATCGAGGTCAATGAGCAGCGTCGGAATCTTTTTCTCCGCGAGCGCGGCGGCCAGGTTGACGGCTGTCGTGGTTTTTCCGACACCGCCCTTCTGGTTGGCGATGGTGAACACAGTGGTGGGCATGCGCAGGAATGGGTAAGGTCGAAGTGCCCCGGTCCGCAAGCGCCGCGTCAGTTTGATTTTTTGGGCGTCGCGCCGGGTCCATCGCGCACCCCTGGCCGAACTCCGACCCGCGGGCCGCGGAAGGCCTTCGCCGGATCGCTCGCAACTCTCCGGAGCTCTGGACCGCGAGTATATTGCCCTATGTATATAGAGTCGGAAGGATATAGCGTGATTTCGCGGGTTACGCGCGAGCCCGGCGGCCCCGCTTGCGCAGCGACTTGCCCTCGACCCATTCGCTCTCGACCAACTCGATCCGCGGGTGAACGGGGATCGTGAAATCCTGGCTGATGATCCGGCTCACCACGAGTTCCACCGCGCGGGTGCCCATCAGCAGCTGACTCTGCTGCATGCCCGAAAACCGCGTGCCCTCTATGTTCTGCGTGACCACCGCCACTCCCAAGTCGCGCGGCACCCGGATCCGATTCGCGGCGAGCACCGACGCGAGCTCGCCCACGCGATCCGACAAATGCGCAAACACGATCACGTCGGGTTTCTGCTCGCTCAACCAACGGGCAATCGCCTCCGATTCGACCTGGTCCATTCGCAGGATCTGCAGCGCGGGCGCATGGCGCGGGTCGTGCTCGCACCAGCCCAGATACGCTCCGGCACAGGCATGCCCACTGCGCGCGTCATCATATTTCCCCAACACCAGCCCGGGACGCCGATAACCCAGCGCATTCACGCGCTCGAGGGTGTTCCACATATCGCGGAAAAAGTTGCTCGCGACCCGATGCAAGTGCGTGCGGAGACTTTGCCCGAGCGTCACGATCGCAAATTCATCAAGCTCGCGCGGAAACGGCTCGTCGACATCCGGGCCGCCGAACGAGACCAGTCCCTGAATTCCGCGGGCCAGTAATATAGAGCGCGCGCGTCGTGGCGTCATCCCCGGGGCACGCAGCCAGATAGGCTCGAGGCGGTAGCCCAGCTCGCGGGCGCGGCGCTCCATTGCTTCATATATCCGACGAAAGTGCGGCCGGATTTCCCACGGGCGTTCCGTATCATAGAGGGAAACAACGCCGAGACACGCCATCGCCGGTGCCACCCGGCTCGCGCGCAACTGCGCCATCAACGCGGTGACCTTGGGGTCCGGCCGGTACCCCAGTTTCTTCCCAATCGCGACAATCCGCCGTCGCGTCTCGGTCGCGAGCCGCGGGCTGTGCTGCAAGGCGAGCGAAACCGTCGAGGGCGAGACCCCCGCGAGCCGGGCAATTTGGCGGATGCTCATGGTGTTTCAGACTCGCGAGCCGCCGCTGGAATTCAACGTCCAATAAAATCGTGGTCGCACGAGTCGCGAGGAGGGCGTTTGATAGCCGAATCGCGTTCCCACCGCGTATACACACCCCGACTCACGAACACTCTGTGTCCCGTGGTTCGCCGCCTCGCTCTTTATATACTTTCAACGTCTGCCCCTCATCGATGAATGCCTGTGTCCTTCGCGCTGCTCGCGATCTCGCCGTTTGTGAACGTCCGGATCCCACCCCGGGTCCGCGCGAAGTCCTGGTGCGACTCGGAGCCGGCGGGATCTGCGGCTCTGACCTGCATTATTTCGCCGAGGGCGGCGTGGGCGATTTCCGGCTGCGCGAGCCGCTCGTGCTTGGACATGAGATCGCCGGGACAATTATAGGCATCGGCAGCGAGGTGCATCGGGTGGCCCGGGGCGAGCGTGTGGCCGTGAACCCCAATCATCCGTGCGGCGTGTGCGCGCAATGTCGTGCCGGGCTGCGTCACCTCTGCTCCGACGTCCGCTTTTTCGGTAGCGCCGCCCGGTTTCCGCACGTGCAGGGCGCATTTGCCGAGTATATAGTGGCCGCGGAAGAGAATTGCTTCCCGATCCCCGCGGATGTCTCGTTTCGCGCCGCCGCTTGCGCCGAGCCGCTCGCGGTGGCTTTGCATGCCGTCGAGCAGGCGGGCCCTGTACTGGGCCGCGATATATTCATCGCGGGCGCGGGCCCGATCGGCGTGCTGGTCGCCGCGGCAGCACGCGCGGCGGGCGCTGCGCGGATTTGCGTGACGGACCTCGTCGACGAACCACTCGCAATCGCGCGGGCCATGGGCGCGACGGAAACGATTAATATAACAAACGAGCCGGAGCGGCTGGCCGCACTCACGGCCGGGCGCGGCACCTTCGCCGTGTCCTTCGAGGCCTCGGGTCATCCCACGGGCCTGCTCAACGCGATGCAGGTTGCCGCACCGGCCGCGACCATCGTACAAGTCGGGATGCTGCCACGCGGTCTCACCGCCGCACCGTTGAACGCGCTCGTCGCGAAGGAACTCCGCCTCGTGGGCACATTTCGCTTCGACCGCGAATACGCTCGCGCCGTGACGATGCTGGCCAGCGGCCGGATCGACGTGACACCGATGCTGACAGCCGAGTTCGCGTTCGCGGATGTGCAGGAAGCGTTCGCTGTTGCGGCGGATCGCCGACGCTCGATGAAGGTGTCGCTGCGGCCGGATTAGCCGGAAGCGCGGCGGTGAGAAGTGATGTCGACAGCGAGAGGTATGCGGGAAATTTTTTTACCACGGATGGCATCGAGCCGATCGGATGGAACGGCTGAGTCTATACAGTGGTGCGCAGTATATACAGCGGTCGAATGATACGGGTGGGCAGAGCGGGACGTATGTATATAAATTTATCCAATCCATTTTTAATATATGAACCCACGTTTCGATTCCGCCGCCTTGGTTGAGTTTGCATTCGCCTGCTTGCGGGCCGTCGACATCGAGGCGGCGAAGGCACAGGCCGTCGCAGAGATTCTCGTCGAAGGCGACCTGCTCGGACACACCACCCACGGCCTGCAACTGCTGCCGCTTTACCTCGCGGAAATCGAAGGCGGCCGCATGACGCGTTCGGGCGAGCCGCGGGTGGTCGCCGATTTTCCGGCGGCCGTCACGTGGGATGGCATGCGCCTCCCCGGGCCCTGGCTCACGTTGCAGGGGATTCAACTCGCCTCGGACCGCGCTCGGAAACTCGGCACGTGCACCGTGGTGATCCGGCGGAGCCATCATATAGCGTGCCTCGCCGCGTATTTGCAGCGGGTCGCCGAAGAGGGACTGATGATATTGCTCACGTGCTCGGATCCCGCCGGCACCGCTGTTGCGCCCCACGGCGGCCGCGTTGGCGTGTTCACGCCGAACCCCCTCGCCGCCGGCTGGCCGACGCAAACCGATCCCGTGATGTTCGACGTCTGCCAATCTATCACGACCAATATCATGACGCGCCGCCTGCGCGCCGAGGGCAAACGTTTCCCGGGAATGTGGGTCATCGACGGCGAGGGCAACCCTTCGGATGATCCGGCCGTGATGGACGCAAAGCCTCCCGGCGCGTTTTTGCCGACGGGCGGCACCGATCACGGACACAAGGGCTATGCGCTTGGTTTGATGGTGGAGGCTCTGACCGGTGGTCTCGCGGGGCACGGTCGCGCGGATCCGAAGGAAGGGTGGACTGCGACCACATATATACAAATCTTCGATCCCGCGCTATATGGTGGCTCGGAAAATTTCGATCGCCAGATGAGCTGCCTCGCCGAGACCTGCCGGGCCACGCCGCCGCGGCCCGGTTTTGAGCGCGTGCGGCTGCCTGGCGAAAGCGGAATCCGCCGTCGCCACGACCAGCTGCAAAACGGCGTCGAGCTTTACCCGAGCATCATACCCGCGCTGCAGCCGTGGATCACGAAGCTGGGCCTCGCATTGCCGCCAGCGCTGGCGTCCTGACGCGCGCTCGCCGGCGAAGCCCGCTATATGAAATCGCTTTTGCCAGCGGGCAATTTCCGGTGGTATATGCTCGCGTTGGTCTTCTTCGCCACGACCATCAACTATATGGATCGCACGGTGCTGACCGTGCTGGCTCCCACGCTCCAATATCGCGTGTTTCACTGGAGGGATTCTGATTACGCATCGATCACGATCGCATTCCAGCTGGCGTACGCGATCGGGCTGTTGGCCATGGGCCTGGTACTGGACCGGCTTGGCACGCGCCGGGGATATACACTTTCGATCGTCACCTGGGCGTTCTTTGATCTACTGCATGCGGCAATCCGACCCGCGTTCGCTGCGGTGGGATTTCCGATCGTGCGTTTTGGGTTCGGCTTCGGGCAGGCGGGAACGTATCCCGCCGCGGTCAAGGCGGTCGCGGAATGGTTCCCCCGACGTGAGCGCGCGCTCGCAACCGGCATCTTCAACGCCGGCTCGAACATGGGCGCCATCCTCGCGCCGTGGTTTGTCGCCCTCGTCGTGGCGCCGGCGGATGGCGCGCGGTGGCAGTTCGCGTTTCTCACGACGGGCCTGCTGAGCGTGGGCTGTGCGGTCCTGTGGTGGAACACATATCGCCGGCCGGAGGCGCAGCCCAAGCTGAGCGCGGCGGAGCGCGCGTATATAGAAAGCGATGCCGTCGCGGAGCCGCCCGGCACGGCGCGCGTCCCCTGGACCCGGATCGTGCGCCAGCGAGAGACGTGGGCGTTCGCCGCGGCGAAGCTGACCGATGTGGCCTGGTGGTTTTATACTTTCTGGATCGGCAAGTTTTTCTACGACCAGTTCGGACTCAGCCTCAAGGGCCTGGCGCTTCCGCTGCTGATTATATATATCGCGGCCGACGCCGGCAGCATCGCCGGCGGTTGGCTCTCATCGCATCTGATTCAGCGCGGCTGGAGCGTGAATCGCGCCCGCAAGACCACGCTCTTGCTGTGCGCGCTGGCGGCTTTGCCAGTCGGATTATCAACGCATTTGGATACGCGCTTCCAATTCGAGAGAGCGCGGCTTCCGGCTCTGCCAGCCCGGGCGCTCAGCATCGACGGTCAATATATTCCATTGAACGCGCTGGAGGGCCGGAGCTTCGCATCGGCCCGACAGTTTCTCGCGGCGGTCGATGTCGCGATTGGTGCGACGGCCCGCGCGCCGGTCGAGGCCGTTTTGCTGCGGTCGGCGAGGAGTAACCGTTATTATTGGATCGCCGTGGCCCTGATCGCACTCGCTGCCGCCGCGCACCAGGGGTGGTCGGCCACGATCTTCACGCTGGTGTCGGATGTATTTCCGAAACGCGCGGTGGCGTCCGTGGTCGGCGTAGGCGGAATGGCGGGTGCGCTCGCGGGCGTCGCGGCGAACGTTTTCCTGGGTCGTGCCCTGATGGCCGCCGGACTGGCCGGGTATTCTTATATGTTTTTCGCCGCCGGCGCCCTCTATATTGTTGTGCTCGGCGTCGTGCAGGTGCTGACACCACGGCTCGCGCCAGTGCGGTTCGATTCGTAATTGGATCGCTGCGGGCGCGGGCCGCTCCCGTGCTGAGCGCTGGCCGTTTCCCGGGTGCATTACATCGCGAGCGAGCAGCCCCTCGGCCGCTCGCTGCCGGATTGAAATATCCCGCCGGGCTGTTCTTGCTCGTCGTTCGCCCCATGACCCCTCGAGATTTTGCCCGTGCGCTGCGTTCTCCTCGGCGACTTTATGGAACGCTCGTCGCGTCCACGTCGCCCCGCTGGGTGCCGCTGCTGATGCGCATGCCCCTCGATTTTGTCTTCATCGACACCGAGCATATTGCGATCGATCGGGAAAAACTATCGTGGATGTGCCACGCCTATACCAACGGCGGGCTCCCGGCCATCGTGCGCATTCCATCGCCCGACCCGTATATAGCGACCCAGGTGGTCGACGGCGGCGCGTGCGGCATCATCGCGCCTTATATAGAAACGGCGGCGGAGGTCCGCGCCCTCGTCGGCGCGGTCAAGCGCCGCCCGCTCAAGGGTCAAAAACTTGCCGCGGGGTTGTCCGGCGACGCGCCGTTCGAGCCGCGGCTGCAGCACTATATGGACGGCCACAACGACGGCCGCGTGGTCATTGCCAATATTGAGAGTCTGCCGGCCATCGCGGTACTCGATGAAATCCTCGCGGTCGACGGCCTCGATGCCGTGCTCATCGGCCCGCACGACCTCTCCTGCAGCCTGGGCCTGCCGGAGCAATATGAAGCTCCGGAATTCGAAGCCGCCGTGCTCGATATCTTTCGCCGCGCGCAAGCGGCCGGCGTCGGTGCGGGCATTCACTCGTGGATGCCCGCCGCGCGCGAGGCGACGTGGTGCCGCGCCGGCGCGAATTTCATGATTCACAGCTCCGACATCATTGCGACGCGCGATCTCATCACCTCCGAAATCCAGGCGCTGCGCGCGCTGATGGGCGATGACCGGACGGCGGGCGATGGCTCGGCCTCGACCGTTTAGAACGGAGCCGTAGAAGCGATGACGTCGACCGAGCTGGCCGCCGCGCCCAATCCCATATATACTCTGACCTATACCGAGAAATGAAGCGGCAGCTGGATCTCGCCCGGTTTATGATTGCGGCACTGCTGGCAGCGGCGACGTTGCGCAGTGCTGAGCCTGGAGCGGCCACGCGGCTGACCCGGCTGAAATATAATAATCCCGGCCTGCTCGTGGACGTGGGCGAGGGGTTATGGGGCACGCCGCTGCCAATGGATTACAATCATGACGGCCTGATCGATCTCGTCGTGGTGTGTCCACGCATCCCGGCCAACGGCGCCTATTTCTTCGAGAACTCCGGGTTGACCGATCCGACCACGGGGCTGCCGATCTTCAAGAAGCCGGTGAAGCTCGGCGCGTCGAAGGTCACGTCGCCGCAGATCTCCTATATTGCGGGTTCTCCGGTGGTCACGAGCGCGGGCCTGGTGTACCCGGATTTCCTGCATTCCGGCTTCGACCATCCGGTCAATATACCCGCCCCCGACAATATATATCCCGGGAAGTCACCGGTGAAGAATCCGACGTGGCCGAACAGCGTTCGAGCGAACCAGTGGCGCTATATAGATTACGACGGCGATGGCCGCACGGACCTCGTGGTGGGGATTGATTATTGGGGCGACTACGATTGGGAAAGTTCCTTCCGGGGTCAGCAGTACGCGTATGATTCAGACGGCAAGTGGCGGGCCGGGCCGCTGCATGGATATATATATTTGCTGCGGAACATCGGCACCGAAGCGGCGCCGGTCTATGCGCCTCCGGAGCAGCTCATGGCCGGCGGGAAGCCGATCGACGTCTACGGGATGCCGTCACCGAGCTTCGCGGATTTTCGCGGCACCGGGAAGCTCGACCTGATCTGCGGCGAGTTCGTCGATGGGTTTACCTATTTCGAAAACATCGGCACCCGGACCGAGCCGCGCTACGCCGCCGGTCGGCCGCTCACGGCGGCGGGTGTGCCGCTGACGATGGTGACGGCGATGATCAACCCCTTCGCGTGCGATTTTCGCGGCACGGGCCGGAGCGACCTCGTGGTCGGTGACGAGGATGGACGCGTCGCAATCCTGGAAAACACCGGTGCTGTCGTGGACGAAATGCCGCAGTTTTTGCCGCCGCGCTATTTCAAGCAGGAGGCGGACGAAGTGAAATTCGGCGCGCTCTCCGCGCCCGCCGCGGCCGATTTGTTCGACACCGGCCGAGACGATCTCGTGGTCGGCAACGCGGCGGGATATATAGGATTGATCCGCAACCTCGGCGGCAATCCCCCGCGCTGGGCAGCGCCGGTGTATATAGAGGCGGCGGGACGCACGATCCGGAGCCAGGCCGGCCCGAACGGATCCCCGCAGGGGCCGAGCGAACGCAAATGGGGGTATACCAATGTAAGCGTTGCGGACTGGGACGGCGACGGCCTGCTTGATATATTGGCCAGCGACGTCTGGGGCAAAGTATATTGGTATCGCAACGTCGGCAGCCGGACGGCTCCGCGCTTCGCTGCGGCAGAGCCGATCGAGGTAGCGTGGCCCGGCGCGACGCCCAAGCCCGCGTGGAACTGGTGGACTCCCCAGAGCCGCGAACTCGTGGTGGAATGGCGCTGCACGCCGTATGCGGTCGATTGGAACCACGACGGCCTGATGGACCTCGTCATGGTGGATCACGAGGGCTACCTCGCGTTCTTCGAACGAAAGCGGGACCGCGATGGGCGCCTGCTGCTCCTGCCGGGAAGGCGGATTTTCCGCGCGGAAGGTTCTTCGTCGTACGGCCAGCATAGCGATCCGCTCAATCACGAGTCCGGTTTGCTGCGAATGAACGCCACCGCCGTGGGTGGCAGCGGGCGGCGGACCTATTGCGTGGTCGACTGGGACGGCGACGGCACGCCTGACCTGCTGGTCAATAGTATACCCAATATAAACTTCTTCCGTGGCCTGGGCGGCGATGCCGCCGGCAATTTCACGTTCAAGGACATGGGCCCGGTGGATCCGCTCGTGCTCGCCGGGCACTCCACCGCGCCGACGATTGTGCATTGGTCGGGCTCGAAATACGGCGACCTGCTCTTCGGCGCCGAGGACGGATTCTTCTATTATCTGCCATCACCCGCCCGTCGCTAGGAGATCTTCCTGCTATATGAAACATCTATATACTTCCTTGCTGCTTCGATGCTGTTTGCTCGGCGGGTTGACGTTGGCGGGAGTGGCTGGTCGCGCGATCGCGGCGGCTCCAGCCGGATCGGCGCCCGTTCGCGTTCTGATCATCGACGGCTTCAGCAACCATGACTGGAAGACGACGACCGAGCGCGTGAAGGAGATTCTTCAGCGGGACGGCGGATTCGAGACCGCGGTCAGCACGTCTCCGGGCTGGACCGCGTCACCGGAAGCGATCGCGGCATGGTCCCCGCCGCTCGAACATGTCGATGTGGTTCTCATGAACTGCAACGACCTCGGCCACCCGGTGCATTGGTCTGCGTCCGTGCAACGCGCTCTGGAAGCCTTCGTCGCGGGCGGGGGCGGCCTATATGCACTGCATTCGGCGAACAATTCCTTCGAGCACTGGCCCGAATATAATCGCATGATCGGGCTCGGTTGGCGCAGCAAGGATTTCGGACCGGCGCTCGAGGTCGACGAGTCCGCCCATGTCATTCGCATCCCGGCCGGCCAGGGTGAGAAGACCAGCCACGGCAAGCGCGTCGATGCACTCGTCCAGCGGCTCGGTGATGATCCCATTCACCGCGGGTTGCCGGCCGCCTGGCGCGCGGCGGACACGGAAGTATATACCTACGTTCGCGGACCGGCGGAGAACGTGGAGGTTCTTACGTACTCGCGGGACAACAAATATAACCTGGGATTCCCGGTGGAGTGGGTGGTGCATTACGGCAAGGGCCGCGTATATAGTTCTTCGCTCGGGCACCTCTGGCAGGGCGATATCGACCCGCCCGCGTTTCGATGCGTCGCGTTTCAAACCATCCTCGTGCGCGCGCTGCGCTGGCTGGCTGGCCGCGCAGTCGAGACAGATGTGCCACCGGATTTCCCAACGGCCACCGCGATCTCGCTGCCTCCAGAATCGCCAGCGGCGGCTGCCACCGCGGCTCCTCATCCGTGAGTCGACGCAGGACATCAGGTGCGACCGCGCCGTCGCCGGTGGCTGCGGCACCGGTCAACGCCTCAGCGCAGAGCGGATCCGAGCAGTATATTGCCGCGAAGGTCCTCGCGCTGGTGGTCGTCGCTTTGGTTATATACTTCCCCGCCTTGCGCGGCGGCTTCGTCTGGAACGATCTTGATTATGTAACGAAGCCAGCGCTGCGGTCGGTTCATGGTCTCTGGCGCATCTGGACCGAACTGGGCGCGACCGAGCAATATTATCCTCTGTTGCACGGCGCCTTCTGGGTTGAACACCGGCTCTGGGGTGACCACCCACTCGGATATCATCTGGTCAACCTTGGCTTCCACGTGGCGTCGGCGTTGCTGGTCTGGCGGATCCTGCGCCGGCTGGACATACCGGGCGCGTGGCTGGCGGCTCTCTTCTTCGTCGCCCATCCCGTCTGCGTGGAATCCGTCGCGTGGATCTCCGAGCAAAAGAATACATTGTCTACGTTGCTATACCTGGTGGCGGCGTGGTTCTACCTGGAGTTCGACGCGCGGCGCCGCCGGACGGACTATATATTGGGACTCGCGGTGTTCATCGGAGCGCTGCTGGCGAAGAGCGTCACGGCGACGCTGCCGGCCGCGATTCTCGTTATATTCTGGTGGCGGCGCGGACGTTTGAACGGGCGGCGTGACGTCTGGCCGTTGCTGCCGTGGTTGGGTATCGGTGCGGCGAGCGGACTGTTTTCGGGCTGGGTCGAGCGGACGTATATCGGCGCGCGCGGCAGCGATTTCGCCCTCACGGCGGGGGAGCGCGCCATGGTGGCCGGGCGGGCGATCTGGTTTTACCTCGGAAAGTTGGTCTGGCCGGCCGGACTCAACTTTATCTATCCACATTGGGACCTGGCGGCCGGGCGCATCGCTGGCGTCGTCGCGATCATAGCGACACTGGCCGCGACCGCCGTGCTCTGGAAGCTGCGTCGACGCACGCGCGCCCCGCTCGCCGCCTGGTTGATCTTCGTGGGCTCGCTGTTCCCGACACTCGGCTTCTTTAATATATATGCGTTCGTCTTCTCGTATGTCGCGGACCATTGGCAGTACCTGGCGAGCATTGCCGTGCTCGCGTTGGCTGCGGCCGGGATCGCGCGCGGCACCGCCGGCGCGGCCCGGCCGGCCCGATTGGTTTGGGTTGCGGGTACGGCGGCTCTCGTTGTCGTACTCGCGGCGCTGAGCTGGCGGGAGGCAGGGAAGTTTCGTGATATAAAGACGTTTTATACATCCATTCTGGCGCGCAACCCCGCGGCCTGGATGGCGCAAAACAACCTCGGTATCGCGCTCGAAGAAGAGGGAAATCTCCCCGGGGCGATCGACCTATATGAAGCGGTGGTGCGCGCCCGGCCTTCTTATGCCAAAGCCCAGAGCAACCTCGGCGTGGCGTTGTCGAAGACCGGGCGGCTTGACGATGCGATCAGCCATTATGCGGTCGCGTTACGGTTGGAGCCGGAGAACGCGGTTATATACAATGACGTGGGCGTCGCGCTCGCGCAGCAGGGGCACGTCGCTGAGGCCGTCGCGCAATATGAAACGGCCGCGCGGCTCGATCCGGCCTATATAGATGCGCCGCTCAATCTCGGCGTCGCCTATTTTCGCCTGCAGCGCTTCCACGAATCCGCGGTGAACTACGAACGCGCGCTGCAGCTCAAGCCGGATAACGCGAATGCCGAAAACTGCCTCGGGCTCGCCCTCGCCAATGATCACCGCCCGGACGAGGCGATCGTCCATTATCATAAAGCGATCGCCCTGAGTCCGACGTCGGCGGATGCGCGTTGTAATCTCGGCGCCGTGCTCGGCTCTCTCGGCCGCTTCGAGGAGGCCATCCCGGAATTCGAGGCAGCCATCCGGGTCGACCCGATGATGGCGGACGCGCACTATAATCTCGGGCTCGTCCTCGCGCTGAAGCACGACTACGAGCCGTCAATTGTACAGTTCCAGGCGGCGTCAAAACTGCGGGCGGGTTTTGCGAACGCGGAATTTCACTGGGCGTGGGCGCTGCAGGCACTCGGTCGGAAAGCCGAGGCTCAGCCGATCCTGGAAGAGGCGGTTCGCGATGCCGCGGCTGCGCCCGCGGGCGGGCATCCTTGATCGAAACACATCGCAGCTTTCTATATAGGCCCGTCCACTGACGAAAAGTGTATAGCTGCCATATAGGAATATAGGTCCGTTCAGCGAAGCCCGGCGGCAACGTGGGTGATCCGGGGCTGCAACTCACGCTCGACCTCATGCGCTTGCTCTCTTGAATGAACCGATGCGCTTGCGCCTTACCCTTGCGATTGCCCTTTTTCACGGAGTCGCGCTCGCGCGGGCGTTGACGGTCCCGGCGGTCCTCGGGGACCATATGGTGTTGCAGGCCGGGGTGCCGGCGCCGGTGTGGGGGTGGGGCGACCCTGGCGAAAAAGTCTCGGTGAGCTTCGCGGGCCAGACTAAGCCAGCGGTGGCCGGCAGCGACGGACGCTGGGAGGTCCGGCTCGACCCCCTGAGTGTGTCCGCGCAGCCGGCGCAACTGACGATCACCGGTTCGCGCCAAATTATATTGGACGATGTATTAGTGGGCGAGGTCTGGCTGTGCTCCGGGCAATCCAATATGGAGAAGCCGCTCAGCGATCAGCGCGGGCAACACCCGACGTTCAACTTCGAGGCAGAACTCAAAGCCGCGAATTATCCGCAGATCCGGATGCTCAAGGTCGCGCGTGCGCGCACGGCAAATCCGGCGCGTGATTTCAAGGGCAGCTGGACGCCCTGCAGCCCCACCTCGCTCGATGAAATCAAGTTCTCCGCGGTGGGATACTTCTTCGCGCGCCGCGTTTTCGAGGAAATGCACGTCCCCATCGGCGTGATCGATTCGAGCTTTGGCGGCTCGCCGATCGAGCCGTGGATTCCGGCCGGGGCGTTCGCCTCCGAGCCCTCGCTAGCGGTCTTCGCGCAGGCGGCGCAACATCCGGGTGCGAAGGTGAACAGCTACCAGGGCGTGGTCGCGACGCCCCTCGATATCTGCACGATGTATAATGGCATGATCGCGCCGATGGTTCCGTTCGCGTTGCGCGGCGTGCTCTGGTACCAGGGCGAGTCGAATATATACGCGGGCGACGAGGCAATATATACCGACAAGATGGCCGCGCTGATCAACGGCTGGCGCACGGTGTGGCACAGCGAGCTGCCGTTTTATTACGTCCAGGTCGCGCCGCTGCTTTATCATGTCACGCGCAGCCACCTCGTCGTTTCCCCCGAGGCGGAGCCGCGGTTCTGGGAGGCGCAGGCCGCATGCCTGCGATTGCCCCGAACTGGAATGGTGATCACGACCGATCTCGTGGATGACCTCACGGACATACATCCGCGCAACAAGAAGGACGTCGGCGAACGCCTCGCGCGCTGGGCGCTGAACCGCGACTACGGGCACACGGAGATCGAGCCATGGGGTCCCGTTTACCAAGGGATGTCGGTGCGTGATGCCGAGGCCATCGTCACGTTTGAGCATGCGACGGGTGGCTTGGTGGCGCGCGACAAAAAACCGTTGAACTGGTTTATCATTGCAGGCGCGGACGGGGTCTTTCATCCGGCGCGCGCCGAAATTGAGGGCGACCACGTGCGCGTGAGCAGCCCGCTCGTCGCGCATCCGACGGCGGTCCGTTTTGGTTGGGATGAAGCCGCGCAACCGAATCTATATAACGGTGCTGGCCTGCCGGCGCGGCCGTTTCGCAGCGACGGCCCGGCGGCGGTCACGACGCGCTAGCCCGCTCAATATAGATATCGCCGAAGGTGCATTCGGAGCCTCGGCCGTGCCGGACATCCCACTATATAGCGGAATATAGA
Organism: uncultured Verrucomicrobiae bacterium; assembly: GCA_963800005.1. Taxonomy (GTDB): domain Bacteria; phylum Verrucomicrobiota; class Verrucomicrobiia; order Opitutales; family Opitutaceae; genus CAWCZH01. The sequence continues at coordinate 571,622 of CAWCZH010000004.1, read as the reverse complement.
AGCGAAGAAGGGATCCTTGCTGTAGTTCAGCGCGGCACGGGCGCTCCCGCGGCGGCTCCATGCGGCGCGGCCAGCGTGAACGTCTGCCCGGGTTTAGTTTCTATATCGATATCGTGCCAAGTGGGGGCGGGTGCGCTGTCGAGCGTGACGGTCGCGCCACCCGGAAGCGGTCCGGCCGCGACGGTGCCGAAGAGTGGATTGGGATTCGCTCCCGTTGCGGCGGTCGAAGTGGCCCCCGCGAGCGAGAATGTATCGGCCGTGCGGATCCGACACACGCCCCCGAGCGTGGATTGGATCGAAGCCGCGGTGAGGTGACCTTCGTGCCATTCGAGTGACACCTCGAAACCGCCGCGCGTGCGCAGCCCGGAAATTTTTCCGTTGGGCCACGCGCTCGGCAGCGCAGGCAGCAGCTGTATATAGCCGGCGTGGCTCTGCACCAGCATCTCGGCGACTGCCGCGGTATATCCATAGTTGCCGTCGATCTGAAATGGCGGGCAGGCGTCAAGCAGGCTTGGATATAGGCCGCCTCCGGTGTCGGCCTCGCCAGTTGCGCGCACGATGCGCAGGAAATTTTGCATGACGCGATAGGCGTGGTCACCGTCGAGCAACCGCGCCCAGAGAGCCATCCGCCAGGTCATCGCCCAGCCCGTGGCCTCGTCCCCGCGAATTTCCAAGGACTTTCGCGCGGCGGCATAGAGCGCGGGCGTGGCGTCGGCGTTGATCTGGTTGCCGGGATATAGACCATATAAGTGCGACAGGTGACGGTGCCGCGGGTCGACCTCCAGGAAGTCCTCGCGCCATTCCTGCAGCTGCCCGCGGCGCCCGACCTGAAACCCCGGGAGCCGCGCGAGTTTTTGTTTCAGCTCGTCTTGCAGCTCAGGGTCGCGATTAAGCAGACGCTCGGCTTCGATGGTGCGGGTGAACAGTTCACGGATGATGCTGAGATCCATGGTCGAGCCGCGGCTGGTCGCAGCGGGTTTACCGTCGGACTCGCGAAACGAGTTTTCGGGTGACGTGCTGAACGGCGTCACGAGGGTGCCGTCCTCCGCCGGCACGAGCCAGTCCGCATAAAATTCCGCCGCACCCTTCATGAGCGGGTAGGCTTGGGTTTCCAGGAAGTGTCGGTCCCCAGTATATAGATAGTGTTCCCACAGGTGCGAGCAGAGCCAGCCGCTCGACATATTCCAAAACGCCGCGTTGGTGTTGCCGTCGACCGGGTAGGCGTCGCGCCAGAGAGTTATATTGTGGTGGGAAACCCAGCCGCGGTTTCCATACATGTTTTTCGCGGCGCCCGCGCCCGTCTGCGCGGTTTCGCGGATGAGCCGGAAGAGCGGGTCGGTCAACTCACCGAGCTGGGTGACCTCGGCGGGCCAGTAGTTCATCTCCGTGTTTATATTCACGGTATATGAAGCGGCCCACGGTGGAACGACGCGGTCGTTCCACAAGCCTTGTAGATTGGTCGGCTGGCCACCCGGCCGGGATCCCGCGATCAGCAAATACCGGCCGAATTGGAAGAGCATCGCGGCAAGCCCGGGATCTCCCAGGGCCGCGAATCGCGCGAGGCGTTCGTCGGTCGGTAGTGCGCGCACGGACGCCGGCGATTCCAGAGTGAGCGCCACGCGTTGAAACAGCTTCTGATAATCCTGCTCGTGACGATCGCGAAGGTCTTGGAAGGATCGGCCAATCGCCGCGTGCAGATGTGCGGCCGGCGCTTGGCGCGGGTCGATGCCATCGTGGCTCGGACTGCGGTCGTAACCGTTGAAGCTGCTGCCGGCGTCCAGTAGCATCACAGCCTCGGTCGCACCCGTCACGTGACACTCGCCGTTTTCGGATACCACCGCGGAGCCGCCGACAGTCCGCGTGACAAAGCGCGCGTCGAAGTACATACCGTTTCCATCGATCGCTCGACCATAGAGCACGGGGGCCGCTCCCGGACGCCGCTGGCCGGAGGCGTCCCAGAGTTCGGGATAGCGCGATTGCTGGTGCCGCTGTTCGACAAGCTCGAGGGTGCGACGGAGGACGAAACCGGGCAGCTGTCCGGACATTTCCCCGGTGCTGGAATCGGCGCGATGAAAGCGCGCGGTCGGGTGCACGGAGCCGAGGTGTGCCGTGAACGCGAGGGCGCCGGGCCGGCTGGCGGTGAGGCGGATGACGATCACCTGGTCGGGGAAACTGGCGAAGAGTTCCCGCGTATATACAACCCCGTCCGCCGTCCACGTAGTCAGGGCCGTCGCGCTGTTTAGGTCGAGGGAGCGTCGGTAATCCGAAACCGGCGCCGCGTGATCCATCTCGATATATAGATCACCGAGTGGTTGGTAGCACTGCTGGGCGCGGCCCAGCCAGTGCGCTGCTATATACTCGTCGGCCTCGGCGTAATGGCCGGCGGCGATCAGTCCGGAGACGTACTCGCGGTCGGGGCGGAGGTTAATCGAGCGCAGGTCGGATGCGGGCTCGCCGGAGGTGAGGGTGCCCTCGTTGAGCGGGATGCGCGTGTGGTCGGTGCCGCCGAGTTCCATCGCTCCGAGCCGGCCGTTGCCGATGGGAAGGCCCTCGTTCCAAGTCGCGCCGGGCGCCCGGTACCACAGCGTGAGGTCGCTCTCGGCAGCGAGCGGCGAGAGCAGGAGCAAGAATAATAGTAATCCGGCGAGGCGGTGACGGGGGGCGGTCATCGGGTTGGGTTTTGGCCCGCAGCCGCGGCGGAGGCGAGCGCGATGACGCGCCGCTTGCGTGTCCACCGTTGCTCGGAGCGGGGATCAGGACCGGCCGCGAGCACCACCCGGACGTGCGCTGGTTCGACCCATTTGCGGTGAATGATGACAATAAGCAGCACCATTTGCGAGGCGGGAAGGCCCGGTGCGCTCTTGTATATTTCTGCATGCCAGCAACTGCCGTGGGTTCCGAAATGACACGCGGCCCGATGCAAATCAGCTTTCCCGGCCCGGAACTTCGTGCAAGCTCGCGCGATGGGTCTCAAACTATATAGCTTCGCCGCTCTTCTGTTGATCGTCGCTGTTCCAGCGCAGGCTCAGAATTATCCGAGTCCGACGGCTGAGCAGCAGAAGGGGATCGACAAGGATACGTCGCGTCATTTCGGTGATGCGGTGGCCGACCCGGGACCGCTCGCGACCGATCTGTCGCCAGAGCTGACCACGGCGGCGTTGGACCGAGCCATCCGGAAGGTCGCAGATTGGGAACTGGCCCGCGCGGAGCCATATTTCGACCGCATCTGGACTTGGAGCGTTCTCTATAGCGGGTTCATGGCGGCAAGCGAGGCCACGAGTGATGCAAAGTATCGCGATGCGATGACGCGAATGTCGGAGAAGTATAAATGGGAGCTGAGGAGCGCCCTTCCGAACGCGGACGACCAGAGTATCGCGCAGACGTATATAGAGCTGGCGCTGCGGGCCGGGAAGGATCCGGCGATGCTCGCGGGCTCGCGACGCGGGCTCGACGCGGTGATCGCGTTACCGACGCTGCGGCAGGGTGACGCCCGCATTCCGTGGTGGTGGTGTGACGCGTTGTTCATGGCACCGCCGGCATGGGCCCGCCTGTATGCAGCGACCGGCGGCAAGCAGTATCTCGAATATATCGACCGCCAATGGCAGCAGACGTCGAAGCTGCTGTATGATCCGGCGGAGCATCTTTATGCGCGGGACGCCACGTATATATCGCGCCGCGGCAAAACTGGCAAAAAGATCTTCTGGTCCCGCGGCGAAGGCTGGGTCATGGCCGGCATCGCGCGGACCGTCGCGTATCTGCCGCCGACGTGGGAGACGCGGCCCTTCTATATAACTCAACTTCAGGAGATGGCGCGGCGAATCAAGGAACTGCCGGACTCCGATGGCCTCTGGCACTCCGACCTGCTGGATCCGGAGAGCTATCCATTGCCGGAGCTTTCGGGCAGTACGCTGTTCATTTACGCGCTCGCGTGGGGAATCAACGAAGGCGTGCTGCCCCGGGCGGAATATTACCCGGTCGTGGCGAAGGCCTGGGCCGGAACGCTGCGCCATGTGTACGCGTCGGGCCGGCTCGGCTGCATCCAGCAGACGGGCGCGGAGCCAGCGTTATATACTCCGTCGGCCAGCTACAATTACGGCGTCGGAGGTTATCTACTCGCCGCCAGCGAGTTGCGGCGCATGGCCGTCAAGTCCGGCGCAGGCACCGGGCCGAAGATGGCGACCCCATAATCGATATACTATTCGTGCGTTCGGCGCAGCGACGGCAGCCGGTAAATGATGGGGCGACTTCGAGAGATGTCGACGGTTGCCTCCCGCCAGCCGGCCCGTGAGTGTAAAAGGGGACGCGTTAGGAGGATATTCCGCTCTATATCGCCGGCATGGCGGTGTGATCCGATCTTCGGAGGGCGGGCCGGTCGATATTTCAAGGGCGGCTAACCTGGCGTCACGCTCGCTGTAGATTTTGTGGATACTCTATAGCGTCTGGGTCGCCCGAGGCGGGTCGATGCTGGGAAAATTCTGCCGATCATGCGCTTATAGGCGTGAGCCGGACATTTTCTATTAGACTTTATAGCGGCTGCCTGACATCAAGGACGGCTCGGATGGATTCGATGCAGCGAAAAACGGTCTTCATCCTCGCATTGGCGATGGCGCTGGTGACGGCTCTAATCGCCGTGATCATGGACGAGGATCTCCGGGAGCGCCTGGGCAATTCATATTGGCTGATTGCCATGGTGATCATCGCGTGTGTGCTGATCGTGCTTTCGGGATATGCGTTCGACCTGACATTGCAGAAACGGCTGAAGTCGCTCAACGCCACCGCGCACTCGCTGCCGCTTGAGGCGTCGAACGGCGCGGCGCCGGATCACGACGAAATCATCGGGCTCGCGCGCAATATAGAGCGCATGGCGCAGACGCTCCAGAAGGTGGAGGCGAGTTATCGCGGGATTGTCGAGGACCAGGCGGACCTGATCTGCCGGTACGGCACTGGCGGCGCGCTGTCGTTCGTGAACGGTGCGTATGAACGCGCGTTTGGACGCAAGCGCGTCGAATTGATTGGGCAACCGTTTTCGTTTTTTTCGCCGGCGGAATCGGCGGGCGCTGATCCCTATACATTCGAGCGCGAGATCGGGATGCCCGATGGGCAGAAGCGGTGGGTGACTTGGACGCAGCGCGCGATCCGCGATAACGATGGCAATCTATTGGAATATCAAGGCGTGGGTCACGACGTGACTGCGCGCAAGGAAGCCGAGGCGGCCCTGCTGCGAGCCAAGGAGGCGGCCGAGGCGGCGGACCGCGCGAAGAGTGAATTTTTGGCGGTCGTGAGTCACGAGATCCGGACGCCGATCAACGGCGTGATCGGTTTCGCGAAGATGCTGGACGAGACGACGCTGACGCGAGACCAGCGCGAGCAGGTGGCGATGATACATACCAGCGGGCTGGCGTTGGAGAAGTTGATCTCGGACATCCTCGATCTCTCGAAAATCGAGGCGGGAAAAATCGAGATCGAGCACACGCCGTTCGGCTTTCACCGCGAGGTGGAGGAGGCGTGTGCGTTTTTCCAGCAGCAGGCGCGGGCCGCTGGTCTCACGCTCGATGTGAAGATCGACCCGGGTGTGCCGGTGATTATTAACGGAGACGCAGCGCGGCTTCGCCAGGTGCTGACGAACTTGATCGGAAATGCATTCAAGTTCACGGAGCGCGGTGGCGTGGAGGTGCACGTGAGCTGTGTGAAAGGCGACTCGTTGCCGGACGGTGTGAATCGCAATATACGACTGCTTTTTACAGTGAGTGACACGGGCATCGGTATTCCAGCGAACAAGATCAACGAACTCTTCAAGCCCTTCAGCCAGGTCGATTCATCCTCGCGCCGGCGTCGCGGTGGGACGGGCTTGGGCCTCGCAATCTCGAAGCGGCTCTGCGGGCTGATGGGCGGCGGCATCCGAGTGGAGAGTCGCCTCAACGAAGGCTCGACGTTTCATTTTTCGGTTCTCGCCAATTATGACAAGCGCGACTCGTCGCTCCCGTTTAATAGCAAGCTGAGCACCTCGTCGTAGAAAGTCGCAGCTGCGTCGTCGGTCGCAGCCGAGCGCGGGAATCGGTGGCGACTTATGCTCTGGAGTCGTTGGATCCCTTGTATACTTTTAATATGGGCCTATATATTGGGCTCGATGGCACGATATTATTGAGTCATCCAATAAAGCCGCGTTGTATGTGCTACTAGGTGGAAAAGTTCTGGCCCAATCCGGTCGGCTACGAGGTCGTGGTCTCCAATTGCCGCGAGTCGCGGCGGGCAGGGATCTCCGCGGGCCGCGCGAAATCAGGCTGTAGATAGATTGTGAAATATATAGCAGTATATCGTACCTGGATGCGCTGTGCGCGCTTCTGCTTTCTGGGCTAGAGTAGCGGCGCGTTGTTTTTCGGGTCCATTAGCAGCGCTTGGAAACGCGGGTCTTTGACCAGTGGGCCCCACGAGACCTCGGTCGGGCCATCGCCGACGCCGAAACGCGCGGACGCCACGTGCGGTCCGGCCGGCGTACGCAGCAAGCGTGCGAACTCCGCGAGCGCCCGGTCCGTGTCTCCGAATCGCGCCCAGACCGACACGGCCATCGTGGAACTCGTCGGCCCGAAGACGGCGTCTGATGCTTCCGGCATGAGGTCGATTCCGCGCTGCGCCGCCTCAAGCGCGAGCTGGCGCTCGCCGAGAATCGCGTGCGCCTGGCCCAGCCACGCCTGCAGCCAAGAGTTCGTCGGCTGGCGCGCAGCTCTGTCGGTTATTTCGCCGATGACTTCTTTCACGCGGGCTCGCGCAGCCACGACGTGGCCGGAGTTTTCCAGGGTCACCGCGGCCACCATGCGTTGCTGCCACCCGGCGCTCCCGTGCGAGGCGATCGGCTGTTGAACATCGAGGCGAGTCGCCATCGCGAAATCGCCCCGCATTCGCGCGAGCCTTTTGCGCAGGTAGAGAACGTGGTCCATGCGCTCAGGTTCGAACGCGTGCCGGTCGAATTCCTGCATGTCCGCGATCGAGCCGTGCGCATTAAAGGTAATAATTGCGAGCTGCGCCCAGAATTGCTCTTCGAGCGGAAACTCTCGCGTGAACCGACGGGCGATCGTTTCGGCCTCATCGTAGCGGCGCACATAATTCAACATCTCCACCATTTGACCCGCCACGGTTAGGTTTCCTGGGTCGAGCTCGAGTGCCCGCCGCTGCTGTATAATGGCGTCCCCCCATCGACCCTGATGAGACTGGATGTTCGCGAGCTGACTCGGCAACTCGGGGTCGTTGGGACGCAACCGGGCCAGCCGCACGACCTGCTCCGCCGCCCGTATATAGTCGCGGTGGGCGTGGAAATAGTAACTGCCGAGCCGCGCGATGACCACCGGGTCCTCGGGCGCGAGCCGCACTGCCGTCTCGATTGCCTCCGTCGCGCTCCGGAGCCGCTCCGGCGTGCGGTCGTCCTCGTAGAAATAGAGATGCGCGTCGCAGTCTCCCAACTCCGCCCAGGCCGCCGCGAAGTTCGGATCCAGCGCCAGGCACTGACGCAGCTTGGCTTCCACTTTATATAGCGCCTCACCGAGAAACGGTCTTTCCAAGAGCGCGCGCGCTTCGAGATATAAATCGTAGGCGGCCAGGTTTTCGGTCGGGCGCCGCTCGAGCGTTGCCTTCTCGTTCGGGGAAATGGCCGTCTGAAGGGCCGCGGCGATCTCCTGGGCGATCGCCGTTTGCACGGTGAATATATCGCGCAGCTCCCCGTCGTATATATGCGCCCAGACCTGCTCGTCCGAACCCGCGCGAATCAACTCGGTCGTCACCCGCACCTTGTCTCCCTGCCGCTGCACGCTGCCCTCGACTATATACGTGACGCCCAGCTCCCGCGCGATCTGCGGGATGGGCTTTTTCGTGTCGCGATATTGCAGGGCCGACGTTCGCGACACCACGCGGAGCGTGCGAATTCCGGTCAGTCCGGTCAGCACGTTTTCGCAAATGCCGTCCGCGAAAAATTCGCTATCCTTTTCCGGACTGAGATTCGCAAATGGCAACACGACAATGGACCGTCCGGCCGCGGTTACCGGCGCGATCATTTCCGGCGCGCCGGTCGCCGGTATGGTTCGCCGTAGATTCGACCAGCGCAGGAAAACGAACGCGCCTAAACCTGCCAGCGCCGCGACGGCCGACGCGCGTGCGACCCTGCGCCAGCGCAGGCGCGCCTGCAGCGATCGGCCGGACTGCAGTGTTTGCAGATCCAACAGCAGCGCCCCGCCGTCTCTATAGCGTTTTTCCGGCCGGGAATCACACGCCCGCAATATGATCTCGTTCAGCTCCATGACCAGGCGTCGGTCTGGACGGCGGCTCAACCCGGCGGGAAGCTGGGGAAAATCCTGACGGTCCAATCCCGTCACCAGCTCAAAAAGCACTTTCCCGAGGGCGTATATATCGGCCGCGGGGGAGCCCGGTCCTTCGGGCGGGACGTAACCGTCGGTGCCGACAAAGGTGCGCGCGTCCGTGACCGCCGAGACGAGGCCGATGTCCGCGAGCTTCGCGACGCCGATGACGATAATTATATTCGACGGCTTTATATCCCGGTGGACGAGACCGTGGGCGTGCAACCCGGCGAGGGCGCGCGCGACCTCCAAACCGCGCTGTATACACTCCGCGGCCGGACGAGTTTCCGTGGGCGTGCCGGTGTGGGCAAGGGTGAGCGGGACATAGGATGACGGCTCGATTTGTCGGCCGTTCTTCACGTCATCCGCCAACTCCATCACATAATAAAAGAAGCCCGCCGCCTCGTTGCGGCCAACGTGCAGCAACGCCATCTGCACCGATTCGCCGAGCGATATAGCGGCGAACTCCTTCAGTCCTTTAAACTCTCGTTCGAACGGACCTGCATTGATAAAGCGATCGCGCCAGACGACTTTAATCGCGCGCCACAAGCCGGTGACACTGCGTGCGAGCCAGACGTCGCCGTAACTCCCGCGTCCAATCACCCGCAATAATTCGAAGTCAGGGATCTGCGGAATTTCCACGGCGGTGGGAAGATCGCCGGGTTCGCGGGACATCCTGCGCATCCAGACGATCAGCGGGAAATCAGCCAGTCGAAAAGCGCCAACAACTCGCGGACGCGCGGTTTTGGAGTGTTGCCGGGGCCCAGTAACGAGGCGCGGCATTCCGGGCATCGCGCGGTGGGGTACATTCGCGGAAGTCGCCCTGAAAGATATTTCCAGGATTTTGAAAGAACCGGCGTTCCGAGCGGGTGGAGTGCTCATGATATATATAACTCGCCAGAAGGAAGCGCTTCGCGTCGACCGCTCCGGGAGGGTGTCATGAATATACTCGCCCTCACCGTGGGAACCGACGCGCCTGCGAATCTCGAGCGCGAATGCCGCGCCATTCTCGCCGGAAATGTGAGTCGATTCGAGGCCGTCGTTTCCATTTCGGCCGCCCTCGAGCGAATCGCGGAGGAGCGCTTCGACGTCGTCCTGGTGGAACCGGTGCCGGGACGCGACGACGTTGAGCGGCTGGCGCGGGCGCGCGAATTCCCTTTTGATATAGTGGTGATCTCCGCGCACCCGGAGCTCGCGATCCGCGCGTTCGCCTGTGGTGTGTTGGACTTCGTGCCGAAGCCGATGGCGCGGGAACGTCTGGCGCTCGCCCTTGGGCGCGTTCGCGTTCCGAATGCGGCCGTCGCGCGGTCCGATCGCTTTATTGCCGTGCGCCGACTCGGCCGGATCGAGCTGATTCCGCTGGATGATCTGCTTTATGTAGCGGGCGCCGATAAATATTCCGAACTCGTCCTCGCCAACGGTCGCCGAAATTTCCACGACCAGAGCCTTGGCCGGATGGAGGCGGTTCTGGCAGCAGCGTTCGTGCGGATCCACAAGTCCTACCTGGTGCGGTTCGCGATGGTGGCGCGGCTCCGCGTTTTTAAGGGCAGTCGCTACTTCGCCGAATTCAAAAACGGCATGCGACTTCCGGTCGGCCGCACGCATTACCGGCAGATCAAGTCGCGACTCATCTAGACGCGGACAATCCCCCGCGATCCCGGTCGCGGCACTGGCCCTATATACATGAATATATCAGATGCCTTCGCGACCGGACGTCGGGGCGTCTACAACGTGTTTCCCTCCAGATGCATTATGTATATACGACAGAAAGCCCGGTGAGTCGTTGACGCCGGCAGGGTGCCGCTGCCGCCGGGCCGCTTGCGGCGCGGCGGCGGGTCGCTGAAAGCACCAGCGTGCGCATGCGTTTTCTGCCGCTCAGTATGGGTCGAGGGATCGGTGACGTGAACCTCGCCTCTATATATCGCGGCTGTCGGGGAGGCGTCGCCGGGTGGGTGCTGGGTGTCGTCGTCGCCGTGGCGACCTCTTGCGGCGGGATTTCAGTTTCAACGCCGACCAATATGCCGATCGGCCAGACGATCACGGCGGAGCACCTCTGGGAGAAGTTCGACGCCTCGCTGCCGCCGGGCGTGTGGGTCGCGCCGCTCGAGAGCAGCGATTACGAGGTGATTTCGGCCCGCTGGATGCGCCAGTCCTTCCTGCCGGCCCTGCGGGCGCAGATGATCGAGCTCTGGCATCGTGGCCTTCCCAAGGACAACTACGCCGCCAATTGCAGCGGGTTCGCCGCAGTCGGAAAGCTCATGCTCACGATCTCGGCGATGGTGGCGCACGCGCACACGCCGGCTGTGGCCATCGTGATTGTGAAACAAGACCAGCCCTTCGGCGGGCTCGACGCGACCCGCGAGGATCACTGTGTCGCGTTCGTACTCACGGACGAAGGCCCGTGGATCATCGAGGTCCAGAGCGCTGAATATATCGACATCGCCGATTACCCCAACCGCGAAAAAATCAAACTTCTCTCCGTCCACTGACAGATCACGTCCGCTAAAACAGAAAATATGAAATATATACTCGTTCTCCTCACCGCCAGCCTCGCCACCACGGTTGCGATGGCCGCCGTCGATCCCACCAAGCCCATGGTTACCGGCCGCGGTAACGTTGCGGTTCAACCCACGAAGGTGATCGTCACGAACCAGACTGCGAAGGAGGACACCGTGGTCCTCGAAAACTTTACCGTGACCGGTTCATTGATCCGCTCACTGCCAAAGGCAGCGCCGGCGCCGCGTCGCGGCCACTAGACTGGTTGGTTCGGTTCAGCCGGCTGCGCACGCGCGCGGCCGGCTTTTTTTGCGCCCGGCCCACAGCTGCGGAGCCGGCGCCTTCCTGTATATAGCCGGGTTTGGATATAGGGTATGTCCCGGGTGTCCGTATATATGGATAAGGATATATACAGCGGAAACCCGGGGCGCGACGCCGCGTGGGCGGAATCGCCAATCGGCCGGACGTCACCTCGCGGAGTGCGAGTCAGCCCAGCTGCTTCTGCAGCTTCTCGACCTCGGCCTTCAGCAACTTCGTCAGGCGGTGGCCGATCACATAGACCGAGGCGGGATTGATCCCGAGCTCCTTGGAAACGCGCAGCACGGGCCAGTTCTGTTTCATATAGAGCTCGAACACCTGATAATGGCGCGGCTTCACCTGCCGGGCCACGCGCTCGCCGGCCGCCGCGAGAAGATGCACCTGCCACTCGCGATCCCATTCGTCCTCGTCGTCCGGCGGCGAAGGCACGCGTTCCATGGTTCCGGTGCCCGACATCGTCTCCGCTCCGCGGCCGGGGGATTGTGGCGGAATTTTTTGGCGGCGCTCGAACTGGTCGGCGATTCGCCAGTGCGTCAGTTTCATCAGCCAGCCGCGAAACGAGCCGCGATTCGGGTCGAGATCGAAGTCGCGGATTGTTTCCGCGACGCGCTTGAAAACGTCCTGTGCGACATCTTCGGCGTCGCTATGGCCCAGGCCGGAACGCCGAGCCCGACCGTAAACGAGCCGGCGATAGAGCCGGTGAAACTCGTTCCAGCTGGCGGCATCCTGCCATTCGCGCACGCGGAAGATCAGCGAGGGACGCGTCAGCAGCGACGTCCCTGGGTGGTGGCGTTCGGAACTCATGGGCGGCAGCAGCGCTGTCGCGCGGAGAGTGCAGGAAGGCGCCGCGGAGAAAACAAATATTTTTGTAAGAACCGACCGGGGGCCGGCGTGGAGCGCCCATGCCCACGAACAATGCCCGCTCCTCACTCCTGCGCCGCGCCTTCGCGCTTCTCATGTTCACCTTCCTGGTTCTTGCCCGCAGTTCCGCCACGACCGCCCCGAGCGCTCCGCCCGCTTTCGCGGATGCGGTTCACGTGATGAACGGCTGCTATATATCGGCCACGGTTTATCTCGCGCGTTTCCATGCGGAATTTCCGGCCGAGGAGGGCATGCCGCTGGAGGTTCACCCCCGCAACTACGAGATGGCGCATACGATCGCGCTGGTGACCTGGGAGGGTTCCTGGTGGGTGCGTGACGAATATTTCGGCGTGTTTGCGCTGGGTTGCCGCGCGAGCGAGTGCCGGGGCACGGAAGAGCTCCAGAAGCGGGCCTCGCTGGTTGTCGAGAAATATACACGGGCCCAGGTGAAGTCGGGTGCCGTGGACGCGAATCTCGTGCGTCGGCAGCTGGCAGACGCAGAACGCCCCGGCGAAATCGATGCGGCCGCCCGGCTGCTCGCGGATGGCGGCGAGCGGTTTATCGTCGAGAGCGGCGGAAAAAGAATCGCCTTCATTTTTTTCCGGCCGTCCGCCGGTTGCATCGCGCTATATAATCCCGCGATCGGCACCGCGACGGCGCGTTGCGCCAGCTCGGCCCGGGCGGCCCTCGTGGTGTCCAGCCTGGCGGGCCGTCTCGGCTATAAGGTCGATGCGGTGCACGCCGACGTGAGCGCCCGTGCGGGTACCACGGCCGTCCATTCGTAAAACGAAACCGACCGCCGGGCCGGGCCTTGGGCGATATATGATCGCGGGACAGGCCCCGAGAGGCTCGTGCGAGTTCGCAGCCCCAGCCGCGACCCGCGCCGGCGGCGGACAAAAGAGTTGTCGAGAGCGAGACAGGGTCCTCGTGATCGTGCGCAAGCGGCGTTTCTGGCAGATACAGCGGAGGATATCTCACAATATACTCTCGCGTTTCGCAGGCGCGCGCCCCGGCCCGAAATCACGGAAGAAGCCGGGAGCCGCCCTCGTGCGGCGCGACCGGGCTGTTTTGTCACTTATATAATGCATCCCGTCCTGTGCCAGCACGGACTCTTGGCCAACCACAAGGCACTTCCTTCTGATATATAGCAAGTTGCGATTCGGTCGCGGGCCGTGGGGCGATTCCTCTTTGGGCCGCACCGAGATTCCTCTTAACGAAGTATATTCGGTGACGAACATAAGTTGATGGAGTATATAGCTGCTTCTTCCGGCTGGAAGCGACTGGGGTGTTCAGGTGATGACCACGCGGCGCCCGTGGGCGGGCGCGGGACAAATCTGCGAGGCTCCGCCTGATGCCCTTTGGCCAACCTGTCAAAGTCCTCATCGTTGAGGACAACCCGGCCGACGTGGATCTTCTGCTGCTCCAATTGCGCCAGGCTGGGTACGATCCGGAGAGCCACTGCGTGCAAACCGAGGAGGACTATATACGCGAACTGACGGACGATCTCGATCTCGTCCTTTCTGACTTTCACCTGCCGGGCTTCAACGGGGTGCGCGCCCTGGAATTGCTCCTCGAGCGGGGATTCGAAATTCCGTTTATCATCGTCTCCGGTACGATCGGCGAGGATACCGCCGTGGACGCGATGCGGTTCGGGGCCACCGACTACCTGCTCAAGGACCGAATGGCGCGGCTCGGGCCGGCCGTGGAGCGGGCTCTCGAAGCGGGACGACTGCGCCGTGAACGCGCGAAAGTCTCCGCTGACCTGCGTCTCTTTCGCCTGTTGGTCGACCAATCCAACGACACCTTCGTGGTGATCGATCCGGAATCCGGTCAGTTCCTCGACATCAACCAGAAGGGCCTCTCCGACCTGGGCTACTCCCGCGAGGAGTTCCTTGCGCTGCAGATTTTCGATTTGGATCCCGGCATCACGCCCGAGATGTGGTCCGCGCTGCGCGCCGCGGTTCAACACAGTGGAGTGCTCGGACGGGTCGGCAGTCACCGCCGCAAGGACGGCACCCTGGTCCCCGTCGAAATGAACGCCCGGTGGGCGCGCGTTGACCGCGACTATATAGTCGCGGGCATCCGCGACATTTCCCAGCGTCAGGAAAACGAACGCGCGCTCCGGGCCAGCGAGCAGCGTTTTCGAACCACCCTCGAGCGGTTGATTGAGGGATGCCATATTCTCGCTCCCGACTGGACGATTCTATATATCAACGAGGTAGGGGCGCGGCACAGCCGGAGCACGGTCGCGGAACTCCTCGGAAAATCGCTGCTGGATCTTCATCCGGCGCTCGCCGATTCGCCGTTGTTCACCGCGTTTCATGCGTGCATGGCGGATTCGCGTCCACGCCACCTCGAGAATCATTACATCTTTGATGATGGGACCTCGACTTGGTTCCAGCTGGTGATCCAGCCCGTGCCGGAGGGGATCTTTATACTTTCGCTCGATATCACTGAAAGAAAACGCGCCGATCAGGAACTTGCCGCGCAGATGGACGAGCTCCAGCGCTGGCAGGATGTCACCATCGAGCGCGAAGAACGTGTGCAGTCGCTCAAGGCTGAGGTGAACGAGGCCCTGGCGCTGAGCAAGAAACCGCCACGATATACTTTGGCCACGGATAATATATGAAAGCTCCCCTGCCTGCCAACGAGGAGGAACGACTCAAGGTTCTTCATCGTTACCAAATTCTCGATACGCCGCCGGAACAGGAGTTCGACGATCTCTCGCTGCTCGCGAGCCAGATTTGCCAGACCCCCTTCGCGCAGATCTCCCTCGTCGATGCTGACCGCCAGTGGTTCAAGTCGCGCATTGGCTCCGAGGCCACGGAAACGCCGCGAGATATAGCATTCTGCGCGCACACGATTCTACATGTCGACCAGGTGATGGAGGTCCGCGATGCGAAGGCCGATCCACGCTTCTGCGAGAATCCGCTCGTCACCTCCGGGTCGCAGATCCGTTTCTACGCCGGTGCGCCGCTGGTCGCACCCGATGGCCATGCGCTCGGGGCGCTCTGCGTGATGGATCGCAATCCCCGCAAGCTCAACCCCGAGCAGGTGGCCACGCTCCAGGCGTTGAGTCGCCACGTGGTCGCGCAACTCGAACTCAAGCGCCAGACCCGCGGCCTCATCGAGGAAGTGGTCGCGCGCGAGAAGGTCGAGGCGGAGCTGCGCGAGAAATATGAACAGCTCTCGGCCAGCCAGCGCGAGACGAACCGGCTGCTCGAGCTCGCCCACAAATCGCGTCGCGCCCTGCTCAGCGTGCTCGAGGACGAGAAACGTTCCGGCCAGCACCTGCGCGAAAGCGAGGAGCGATTCCGCCAGGTCGTTGAAAATATCCGCGAGGTCTTCTGGCTCATCGACCTCGCCGAGGGCCGCATTATATATATCAGCCCCGGCTACGAGCAGATCTCCGGACGTTCCCGGGAGGAACTCTATAACTCTCCGGATTCCTGGCTCCAATATATTCAGGTCGAGGACCGCCGGCGTGTGCAGGAAGCGGTGGCGCGTCGGGCCGTCACCGGCACATTCGACGAGACTTTCCGACTCGCCCGGCCCGACGGCGACGTCCGCTGGCTCCGCGGCCGCGCATTTCCTGTCACCGAGCCGGACGGCAGCGTGCGACGCATCGTCGGGATAGCGGACGACATCACAGACCAGAAAAAGCTCGAGCAGCAGTTCTTGCATGCGCAACGCATGGAGGCGATCGGCGCCCTGGCGAGTGGCGTCGCGCACGACCTTAATAATATACTGGCGCCGATCCTGATGGTTTCGGGCCTGCTGAAGCGAACCGCGGCGACCGCCAAGGAGCGCGAGATGCTCGGGCTGATGGAGCGAAGCGGAACGCGGGGTGCGGATATTATCCGGCAACTCCTCACGTTCAGCCGCGGCGCCCCCGGTGAGCGCATCACGCTTCAGCCGAAGCACCTCGTCCGCGATATGATGCAGATCATGCGTCAGACGTTCCCGCGTAATATAACGGTTGAAGAAATCATCGGGAACGACCTCTGGACGATCGAGGCGGACGCCACTCAAATCCACCAGATCATCATGAATCTCTGTGTGAACGCCCGGGACGCGATGCCAGACGGCGGCACGCTGACGGTCGCGGCGAATAACTTCGATCTGCTGTCCGGCGAGCCGCCGGTCAATGATTTGAAGCCGGGAAAATATGTATTGTTGAAGGTGAAGGACACCGGGCATGGGATTCCGCCGGATGTCATCGATCGAATCTTCGAGCCGTTTTTCACCACGAAGGAAATAGGAAAAGGCACCGGGCTCGGGCTCTCGACGGTCCTTGGCATTGTCCGGAATTACGAGGGCGCTTTGCGAGTCCTCAGCCAGCCCTGCCAGGGGTCCACTTTCGAGATATATATTCCGGCGTCGCCTCGGCAATCCGGGACCGGCCCCGGCCAATCAGAGGAGGAGCCTCCGATGGGTCACGGCGAACTGATTCTCATCGTTGATGACGAGACGATGATATTGGAGCCCACGCGCGATTTCCTGAAATTGCGGGGATATAAAGTGGTCACCGCCAGCTCCGGTGAGGAGGGCATCAAGCTGTTCGTCGCCAACCAGGGGGAGCTCCGGTTGATCATTGCGGATGTCATGATGCGCGGCATGGGCGGACTTGCGATGATCCACGCGGTGCGTGCGCTCTCCTCGTCCGTGCCCATTCTAGTATTGAGCGGCCTGGGCCTGGGGCAGAACGCGGCCGAGCTCGCTCGCATCGGCGTCACGCGATTGCTTGCCAAACCGATCGCGCCGAACGAGCTGGTCGAGGAGGTCAGCCGGGCCCTAGTCGTTTGACGCCGGGGGCCTGATCACCCCAACTGGCTTTTCGTTACCCTCCGGCCAGCCCGCTCACCCGCCTGCTTCCGACCCCTTGCTATATGAAATCTGTGTTGATCGTGGACGACGAGCAGATCCTACTCGATACCTATGCGCTGGTTTGTTCCACCCAATATATAGCGGACACCGCGCTGGACGCGGCCGCCGGGCTCGCGAAGTTCGAGGCGGGTAATTCCTACGCGGTCGTCCTCTCGGATATGAACATGCCGCGGGTAAGCGGGGCGGCTTTTCTCGCGCAGGTGCGCGCGCGCTGGCCGGACACCGTTCGCATCATGCTCACCGGGAACCGTGACCAGGCGACCGCGGTGGCCGCGCTCCATCAGGGCAATGTATTTCGCTTTCTCAACAAGCCGTGCTCGCCGGACGCGTTGCTGGAGGCGGTGGCCGCCGGCATCCGGCAATATGAACTGCAGGTGGCGGAACGGGAGCTGCTGGAAAAAACGCTCAACGGCAGCGTGCAAATATTGAGCGAGATGCTCGCCATGGCGGAGCCCGCGCTGATGGTGCGGGCGCAGAAATTGCGCGAGCGGGCCGCGAGCCTGGCGCGTCACCTCCGGCTCGAGAATGCGTGGGAAATCGAGATCGCCGCGATGTTGCGCACGATCGGCTCGATGACGATTCCACACGAGATTGTATTAAAGAGCCGTCGCGGACTCGCGCTTACCGCGTCCGAGCAGCAGATGATACAGCGCATTCCCGAAATCGGCAGCACGCTCGTGACGCGGATCCCGCGCCTCGAGGGCGTGGCACGAATCATACTCTATCAGGACAAGAATTTCGATGGCACGGGCTTTCCGAAGGATAATATACGGGGCGAGCTGATTCCCATGGGCGCACGATTGCTCGCGATCGTCGCCGAGCTGCTGCGACTTGAGGCAGCCGGCGCGGCTCCGGGAGCAGCCTTGGATGCGCTCGGCTCCAAAACCGGGCGCTATGATCCCAAACTGCTCCAAGCCCTCCGGGCCCCCGAGGCCCCCGCCGGAGCCGCCGACGCGTCCGGCGAGCCCGTCCTGCTCGCCGACCTGCGCGTCGGCCAGACGCTCGCGAAAGATATAGTAACCGTGGATGGCGTGATGCTCGTATCGTCGGGATATAGCATCACTGAGACGCTCCTCCAAAAATTGAAGAATTACGCCGCCTCCACCGGCCTGGTGGAACCGCTTTTCATCGAACGCCGGCCGATCGCGGCCTGAGTTCATACACTTTCATTTATATAAGTCGCTCCTGCCACGCGTCTATATCTTCCGCCTTTCCCGCCGCCTGACCGGGCCTCGACCCGCGGCGCTGACATGCAATCGAAAACCAGGCTGATCCTTTTTGCCGCCGCTGCGGCCGCCGGTCAGGTCGCGTTCGCCGCCGTGTTGATATATATATTCACTGCCGGTGTCCCGCTTGGGACGTTCGGCGTCGCCGCACGCATCGCCACGGCCGGGCTTCTCGCCGCCCTCGGTTTTGGCATCTCCTGCCTCGTGGCGCGGCGCGCGTTGGCGCCACTCGCGCGGCTCGCTCGCGCCGCGGATGACGCCGAGCCGGGATCATCTGCACTCCTGCCGACCGATGCCCCGGGCGACGTCGGACGGGTCGCACGCGCGTTCGAGCGCCTGCGTGCGCGCGTTCGCGCGCAGAGCGAAAGTGTGCGCGAGCAGGAGGATCTTTTCCTGAAGGCGTTTCGCCTCAGCCCGGATTGCGTGGCGATCGTGCGGATGTCCGACCGGCGAGTAATCCGCGCCAACGACACTCTCTGCGAGATGTGGGGGCGGCGGCCCGAGGAGGTGATCGACAAGGTGACGACGGATTTCGTGACGTGGGTCAGTGAGGGTTCGCGGCAGGAGTTCTGGCAGAAACTATCGGATCAAGGCGAGTGCCTGAACTGGGTATCGTTGCTCCGGCTCGCCGACGGCCGTGAACGCGCGTTTGATATATCGTCCCGACTCATCAATTTTCAGGCGCAGCGTTGTATATTGAGCGTGATGCGCGACGTCACGGAGCGCCAGCGGATGGAGCGCGACGCGGCGCGACTGTCGGCCATCGTGCAATCATCAAACGATGCGATCATCGGCAAGAATTTGGATGGCGTCGTGACCAGCTGGAACGAAGGCGCGCGGAAGATCTTCGGCTACGATGCCGCGGAAATGATCGGGCAGTCCATCCTGCGTCTGATCCCCGCGGATCGACGACACGAGGAAGCGGAAATCCTGGCGCGGGTCCGTCGCGGTGAACGCACACTTTCGCTCGACACCGTGCGAGTCCGGAAGGATGGATCGATCGTCGAGGTGTCGATCAGCACCTCGCCGATCCGGGATGCGACGGGTCAGGTCATCGGCGCGTCGAAAATCGCGCGCGATATCACGGAGCGTCGCGCGGCGGAGGCCGAGTTGCGTTTGAGCGAGGAACGCTTCCGCACCATGGCGGATTCCATGCCGCAGCTCGCGTGGATCGCCGGGGCGGATGGCTATATACTTTGGTATAATCAGCGGTGGTTTTCATATACCGGAACGACGCCGCAGCAGATGGAGGGATGGGGCTGGAAAAGTGTCCACGATCCGCTCGTTTTGCCCGAGGTCATGACGAAATGGCAGGCGGCGATCGACGTGGGCCAACCGTTCGAGATGGAGTTCCCGTTGCGCTCCGCCGAGGGAAAGTTTCGGGTGTTCCTCACGCGCGTGCAGCCGATCAGGAACGCCGATGGCACAGTCATCCGCTGGTTTGGAACGAACACGGATGTCGACGAATTGAAACGCGTCGAGGAATCGCTGCGAGCGACGCGGAACCGGCTGCAGTCGACGCTTTCTGCGGGTTCGATCGGCACGTGGACGTGGGAGCTCGGGACGGATCGGTTGCAGGCGGATGAGTTTACTGCGCGGATATTCGGCCTCGACCCGGTCGCGGCTGCGGACGGCCTGCCGGTGAATGACTATTTGCGCGCGGTCCTTCCGGAGGACCAGCCGGCCGTGTCCTCGGGATTGGGCAAGGCGATCGACGCGTGCGGGATGTATGATATTGAATATCGCGTGCTGCGGCCGGACGGCGGACCATGTTGGATTCATGCCCGTGGGCGGGTTGAGGCGGGCCCATCGGGCAAGCCGGCTTTTTTCCACGGCGCCGTCATGAATATAAACGCGCGCAAGCTCGCGGAGGAGGCCGTGCGCGTGCTGAACGCCGGGCTCGAGCAGCGCGTGCTCGAGCGCACCGCCGAGTTGGACGATCTATATAACAACGCGCCGTGCGGCTATCATTCGGTCGATGAGAATGGAATGTTCCTGCGCATCAACGACACCGCGCTCCGGTGGCTCGGCTATACCCGGGATGAACTCGTCGGAAAAAAACGCGTCTCGGATCTCTTCACCCCGGCGAGCGTCGAGGTTTTTAACGATGTATTCCCGAAATTTGTTGTGGCGGGTCGGGTCGAGAATGTCGAGTTCGAGCTGATTCGGCGCAACGGAACGATTCTCCCCGTATTATTGAGCGCCACCAGTGCGGTCGACGAGCACGGGAATTTTCTGCACAGCCGCACGACGATCGTTGACTATAGCGAACGGAAACAGGCGGAGCTGGCGATTCGCGAAACGCAGACCCACCTCGAGGCGGCGAACAAGGAGCTCGAGGCGTTTTCATATTCGGTTTCGCACGATTTGCGGGCGCCGCTGCGGGCCGTCGACGGTTTCTCGCAGGCGGTCGTCGAGGATTTCGGTCCGCTGCTGCCCGCCGAGGGCCAGCGCCAGTTGCAAACCATTCGGGAGAGCGCGCAGCGGATGGGAGACCTGATTGATGACCTTCTGACGTTTTCGCGCTTGAGCCGGCAGCCACTCCTGACGCAATCCGTCAATATGGAAGAGATGGTCAAGACGACGCTCGAAGCCGTGGCCGCGGAATATCCGGGTCGTGACGTTCATATAGCGGTCGGTGCGCTGCCGCCGGCGAACGGAGATCCGAGCCTCTTGCGGCAGGTATGGCAGAATCTGATCTCGAATGCCTTCAAGTATACAACGAAACGTGCAGAGGCGCGGGTCGAGATCGGGGCGCGGCCGCGGGACGACGGCACGGAATATTACGTGCAGGACAACGGGGCTGGCTTCGACATGCAATATGCGCACAAGCTCTTCGGAGTCTTCCAGCGGCTGCATCGCGCCGAGGAATATGAAGGCACCGGGGTAGGGCTGGCGATCGTCGAGCGTATCGTCGAGCGCCACGGCGGTCGCGTATGGGCCGACGCGATTCCGGGCCGCGGCGCTACGTTCTACTTCAACCTACGGTAAGACGAACCCGATGAGTTCGAGCGGCAAAGTGGAAATTTTGTTGGTTGAGGATGACCCCCATGACCTGGAAATGGCTGTCAGAGCCTTGCGCAAGGCAAATGTATTAAACCAGGTCGAGGTGGCGCGGGATGGCGCCGAAGCCCTGGACTTCATATTCTGCCAGGGTGCGCATGTTCAGCGCAAAATCGAGAACGGCCCGCGCGTCATTTTATTGGATCTGAAATTGCCGAAGGTCGACGGACTCGAGGTTCTGAAGCGCGTGAAGGGCGACCCGCGGACGCGGATGATCCCGGTGGTGGTGCTGACGTCGTCGCGCGAGCAGCGGGACGTGGTGGAGAGCTATCACCTCGGCGTGAATAGTTATATAGTGAAGCCGGTGAACTTCGAGCGTTTCGCGGAGGCGGTGCGCGATATAGGATTTTATTGGATGCTGCTCAACGAGTCGCCGGCCCCGGGAGCGACGCCCCCGGCCTGAGTTGATATAGGACTAGATGCAGCGGATCGCGCGACGCGCGTGCGATTCCGAGGCTGATTTCCCACGTGGACCGGGCTATATACTCGGCCGGCGAGGGTCTGACCCCGTCGCTATCTCCTCCGGCGAACACGACGAGTGGGGAGCCGGAAGGTCAGTTCGATCAGGCAAGAGCCACCGCCGATTGATCGGCCGGGCGTCCTGATCATTTTCCTCGATGAGCAACTCCGACTGTCCAGCTCCGATCCAAAGCCCAGGGTTCGAGACGCGGGCGAGTGGTCGAATATGCTTCGCGAAACTTCAGCGGCCTCGTTTCAAAGGCTCACGCGCTCGACCATGCCAACCAGTGGGTTGTCTCCCTGGAGGCGCGGGCCGGAATTGAACCGGCGCATAGAGCTTTTGCAGAGCTCGGCCTTACCACTTGGCTACCGCGCCTTGTCCCAGAGGAGAATCATGCCGAATCAGCCTCGGCATGGACAGACCGCCACGTACTACGTCCGCCTTGCGAGGAACGGCAAGAAGAAATCTTCGGCGGAACTGCGGCCTCCATCCCGAGCTCCGGCCAACCGAATGCGACTACATCCCGCAGGATCCGCTTCAGCTTCGCGCCGCCGCGTTCTGCGGTCGCCCCACGCGGAAGACACTTCGGATTTTGTAGCTGCCGCGCTATATACATGCGCCGATATACCTGCGTCCCGGGCGTGCGGGACGGCTGCCGGCAACCGCGGGAGCGAGGCGCGTCGGCCGATATTTCGTGTATCCAAACACCCGATACAGACCGCGTATCCGACGTTCGGATACGCGACCCCGAACGGCCGCTCGGCGGCTAGCGCGCGAAAAACGGGTTGTGCTGCTTTTCCTGGGCTACCGTCGAGATCGGGCCGTGTCCGCAGGCGAGCACGGTGTCGTTCGGCAGTGAAAGGATTTTCTGGCGGTCGTTCTTCAGCTGCTCCGCAAAATGGTCCGCGCTGCCGCCGATGGAACTCGCGAAGATCGCGTCGCCCGCGATGGCCAGCGGCCAGCTCAGCCCCGTTATATAAAACGTCGTCTGGCCCGGCGAATGCCCCGAGGTCAGCAGCGTCTTGATCGCCAGCGAGCCGACATGGAAGTGCGCGTTCTCCTGAAAGGTGTGCGGCCGCGAATCCAGTGCGGGCTCAAGGTCACTCAGCCAGACCTCCGCGCTGGTCGCGCCCGTCAGGTTGGCCAGCCCCGCCATATGATCGTCGTGCGTATGGGTCAGGAATATATAGCGCAGCGTCAGTCCCTCGGCATGGAGCAGGTCCAGCATGTCCGGACCCGCCGCTGTATCAAACGCGGCCGCCTGCTTCGTGCGGCCGTCCCAGACCAGATAACTGTTCACGCGCATGCCGCCGAACGCGGAGTTGAAAGCGACGAAACCCGTCGGGAAGTTCGCCTGCTGGGGGTACCACTTTTTGCCCGCCAGAGCCTCGAGCGCGTCCGGCGAGAGCCCGAGGTGCCGGGCGACGCGCCGGATCACCGCCTCGTTGGGGCGGCCCTGCTTGACGCCAGCCAGATCCGCGTCCGAAACCCCGGCGCGCTGCGCGAGTTCCGCATCCGGGATCTTCAGGCCGCGTTGAGCCTTGTTGATGACATCGTCGAAATTATCCTCAAGGGGTATGCGCGCCATGGTCCGGCAATAGATTGTCTCAGCAGAACCGCCGCAAGCGGAATGCCCGTTTTTTTGCAGCCGCCTTTAGGCGACCCCGCGGAGGGGGAGCCGGGCGACCTGGCGTCGGTCCGCGGCCGCGCTCCGAACGCTATATATGATATAGACCCTCGCGCGTTGCTGCTGCCGCGCATCCCCGAAGCCCGCGCGCGAAGCGACCGCGTCCCCGGTTCGGCGGCGGGCCGGCGGCCGATCGGGGGCCGCCGCGGCGAAGCGGAAACCGCAGGCATTGCTTAATATATACACTATACCGGCCGGACGACTCACTAAAAACGCGGTCAGTAATTGTCGTGTTTAGATAGAGATGGCGTCGAGTCTCGCGCAATTCCGCTCATGCGAGGGGTCGAGTGCGGATTGATGATTTCAATATATTTAGCATCCAGCCACGGGTAGTAGCCGTAGAGATAATGGACATCATGTGAGTTGCGCGGTGCTCCGGCTTTTCGTGAATCTATGGTCATTTTTAATTAATAAAATCGCTGAATCATAAAATAAGAGGTGCTTTGGAATGATAAAAAAATGAGACATTTATCAATCGGTCGGCTTGCATTCATCCTCTGCGCCATTATCAACGGCGCATGGTCATCGACAAATTGAAGCAACTCCAGGCGACGAAGCGCAAAGTGGCTCGCTTGGCCAAATCTATCGCGGCGCAGATGAAAAAAGAATTCTCGCGGCTGCCGAGCAAGTATGGTTTCGAAAACGTTCAGTCGTTTTCGGAAGCAGTCCTCGCCGCAGGACAAGTCGCGAAAAAACGCCGGGGTCGCCCGCCGAAAAATCCGGCCGCAGTCGCCGCCGCAGCGCCCGTTGCAACATCGTCCGTGGCATTGACCGCCGCAGGGAAACCCCGCCAACGCGCAGTAATCACCAGCGCGACGCGCGCCGAGTTGAAGAAGATGGTGAAAGCGGGGAAGACCGGTGAGGAAATTGCGAAGACTTTGGGGATCTCGCTGCCCAGCGTATATAATATCAAGAAGGCCCTCGGGCTCATCCGGGTGCGCTGATTCGCCCCGCGTTGTTCCCCAGCCCCCGGAATCGGGGGCTTTTTTTTCGTGCCTGTCGCGCGCGCTGCTGCACGTTGGTGGGCCCATGCCTTCCTTCATCCAAGCCAACACCAACGGCCGACTGCACCCGGCCGACGAGCCCTCGCTGGCCCCGCTGAACCGCGGGTTCCTATATGGTGACGCAATCTATGAAGTCTGGCGCACGTACCATCACGTGCTGTTCGCATGGGATGAACATTGGACCCGCCTCCGCGAATCCGCGGCCGCGTTGCACTTTGAGCTGCCATGGGACCAGGCACAAATGCTCGCGGAAATCCAGCGCACCACCACCGCGTTTCGCCAGAGCGGCGATGCCGTCGGCGAACTCTATATACGACTTCAGATCTTTCGCGGCGAGGGCGCCATCGGCCTCGATCCGGGGCTCGCGGAAAAACCCGGTTTCGTCCTGCTGGTGCAACGCTGTCCGGAACTGTCGGCCGAGAAACTAGCATCCGGACTCCGGCTTTCGGTCGCGCGCGGCCTGCGCCGCAATCCGGCGGAGTGCCTGAATCCCGCCTGGAAGACCGGCAATTATCTCAACAATATGTTGTGTCTGCGCGAGGCGCGGATGCGCGGTGCCGACGAGGTCATTATTCTCAATCAGGCCGGCGAAGTGACCGAGTCCGCCGTATGCAATGTCGCATTCATCCGCGATAATGCGCTGGTCACGCCTCCGCTGAGCGCCGGGATTCTCGCCGGCGTCACTCGCGGAATCATATTCGATCACGTCTCCGCCATGGCCGGCCTCGAGATCCGCGAGGAAACCGTGCGGCCGGAGGAGTTCTCCGCACTCAGCGAGTGCTGCCTGCTCTCAACGACGCGCGACATCGCCCCGGTCCTCAACATCGACGAGCAGCGTTTCCAGGTGGGCCAAGCCTCCGCCTGTCGCCGGCTCAAGGCGGCGTTCGCGGAATATGCGCGCGCCTACGCGTCGGAGCACGCGGCATGGACGCTATAAACACCCTTTATTGGTGGCGAATATATCGTGACTATATACCGCTGCATTCCGTTATCGAGCGACGTCTGCCTCAGTATATATATACGGGTACCAGCGCGAGCGCGCTCAGTAGCGCGGCATCGCCGGGTCGATCTCCCGGGCCCAAGCGTCGATTCCGCCTGCAACATTGGTGACGCGAGGGAATCCGTGGGCGCGGAGGTACTGCGTCGCTCGCAGGCTGCGGCCGCCGTGGTGACAATAGATGAGCAGATGCTTCGAGCGATCGAGGCTGGCCGCGCTGGCGGGAATCGTGCCGAGCGGGACGAGTTGGGCGTTGGGGACGCGGCAGATTTCCCATTCGAACGGCTCGCGCACGTCGATCCACGCGGTGCCCTCGGGGTTCGAGTTATATAGTTCCCGCGCCTCGGTGATGGAGATCTCGAGCGGGACGCCCTCCGGCGGAGTGGCGGCGAGACGGGGCGGAGTGGCGTCGGGATCGCCAGCTGCAGGGGTGGAGTTAGACGTATTCAAATTGTGGATACGCGGCGTGGCGCCGCAGAGGGGACACGACGGATCGCGCGGCAGCGTGAGGATCTGGAACTGCTGTGGCAGGGCATCGTACGTGAGCAGGCGCCCGCGGAGGGGCTCGCCGATGCCGGTGAGCAGCTTGATGGCCTCGAGGGCCTGCAAGCTGCCGATGACGCCGCAAAGGGCGCCAAGCACGCCGGCCTCGCCGCAACTCGGCACGCTGCCCGCGGCCGGAGGCTCCGGGAAAAGGCAGCGGTAGCAGGGACCCTCGCGGGCAGGGTCAAAGACCGACACCTGGCCGGAAAACTTATATACACTTCCGTATACGAGCGGGCGATGCGCGAAAAATGCGGCGTCGTTGTTGAGGTAGCGCGCGGAAAAATTATCCGTGCCGTCGACAATCACTTCATATTGCGCGAATATCTCCGATGCGTTGGCGGCCGTGATTTCCGGGTGGGGAACGACTTTGATATAGGGATTCGTCGCGTGCAGCCGGCGGGCGGCGGAGGACGTCTTGGGCTCGCCGATGGACGCGTCGTCGTGCAGCAGCTGGCGCTGAAGATTATGCAGCGCCACGGTATCGTGATCCGCGATCCCGAGGGTGCCCGCGCCGGCGGCGGCGAGGTAGAGTGAGGCGGGGCTGCCGAGGCCGCCGGCTCCGATGACCAGCACACGCGCGTTGGCGAGCCGCCGTTGGCCGTCGACCCCGAGTTCCTCGAGTATGATCTGGCGGCTATAGCGGGCCAGCTCGGGGGGTGACAAAGGGCGGGCGTCGGGCATCCCGGCGAAGTGAGTGCCGGACCGTTGCAGTCGCAAATGAATTTGCGCCACGGTGGGCTACCCGGCGAAACTTGGGAAATGCGTTTTCTCGGCATCGACTATGGCACGCGCCGCGTGGGCCTGAGCTACGGCGACGAGCTCGGCGTCGCCACGCCGCTGCCGGCGTTGACGGATGCGGACGAGAGCGCGCGGTGGGGCAAACTCCAGGAACTCGTCAGCGCGCGGCGGGTGACGGATTTCGTATTGGGGCAACCGCTCAATATGGACGGCACGGTGGGGTTCAAGGCGAAGGAAGTGGACGCGTTTGCTGCGCGGTTGCGGGCGGAATTTGGATTGCCGGTGCACCTCGTGGACGAGCGTCTCACGAGTTACGAGGCGGAGAGCACGATTCCGAAATCGCGGCGGCGCGAGCTGCGGGCGGGAGGCATTGTCGATTCGCGGGCGGCAACGATTATATTGCAGGATTTCTTGAACGAGCGGTTTCCGCCGGAGCCGGGGCTGGTGGAATCCTAAAGCGTCGTATATACGCTCCAGAATGATCCGAGATGTCGTCGCCGATCGCAGCCGCTGAGCCCGAGGTATTTCGCTGGAAGGCGGTGTGTGCCTATGATGGGACCGCATTCGCGGGCTGGCAAAGCCAGGCGGGTGGCAACGCGATTCAAGACGTGATCGAGCGGCGGCTCGCGGAAATTCTCGGTCGCGATATTCGGATTTTCGGCAGCGGCCGCACGGACGCGGGTGTGCACGCGCGAGGGCAGGTGTTTCATTTTGATGCGGCGTGGCGTCACAGTCCGGAAAAATTGATTGCGGCGTTTCGTGTCGGTCTGCCGCCGGCGATCCAAGTCCGCTCGGTACGGCGGGTGAGCGGGCAGTTTCACGCTCGGCTCGATGCCTCCGGGAAGATCTATATATATCAAATTCATGCGGGCGCCGCTGATCCATTTCATAATTATTATATGTGGTCCGTCTTCCGGCCGCTCGATCTCCACGCGATGCGGGCCGCCGCGGCGGTGCTGCGGGGGCGACACGATTTTCGCGCGTTCACGGCCTTGAACGGCGCCGACCGCGAGGACACGGTCCGTGACGTGCGTCGCATCGACGTGACCCGGCGTGGGGCGCGGTGGAAGGTTACCATCGAGGGCGAGGGTTTCCTATATAAAATGGCGCGCAGCATCGTCGGCGTGCTCGTGAGCGTGGGCGAAGGGAAGCTTGCGGCGGAGGACGTGCGGAAAATCCTGGCGTCCCGCGAGCGGACCGAGCGCGTGCTGACGGCGCCGCCGCACGGGTTGTTTCTCGAAAAAGTGCTCTATAGATGAGGAGCATGGCGGGCGTCGCGCTGCGCGGGCTCGGCTCCGTATTTTTCCCGCCGGTGTGCGTGCATTGTCGCACGGCCGTGGGAAGCGACAGTCCCTTCGCGCAGCTTTGCGCGCGTTGTGCCTCGCGGCTGGATGTGGTGCGGCCGCCGCATTGCGACACCTGTGGACATCCGTTTTATGGCCTCGTGGAAGGCGAGCGGTCGTGTCCTCATTGTGAGGGAATGCACCCGGCGTTTCGCTCGGGTTGCACAGCGGTGTTGCTGAAAGGGCCGGCGCGATCGATGGTCCTGGAATTGAAATATCATCGCGGCCTGCAGGTGCTCAGCGACATGCAGCGAATTTTCCGTCTGGTGCCGGATCTGCTCGCACGCGTGCGTGGCGCTATATTGATACCGGTGCCGCTGCATCCGCGGAAGCGACGCGAGCGTGGATATAATCAAAGTGAGCTGTTGGCCGAGTGCCTGGCGCAGGAGGCGGGCAGCGGGACGCGGGTATGCACTTTGCTGCAGCGGCTTACGGACACGCAGACGCAAACCGCTTTCGACCGGAGGAGCCGGCGCCGCAACCTGAAAAATGCCTTTGCACTTGCTCCGGGCGCTGCGGTAAGTTCCGGATGTCATTACATCCTCGTTGACGACGTCTTCACCACGGGTGCCACCCTCAATAGCTGCGCGGTCGTACTCCGCCGCGCGGGTTTCTTGAATCTCGACGTAGTGACGTTCGGGCACGGCTGATTCCATGCATTTCGACAAACCCACCTATACGGTTCGCAAGCTGCGCAAGAAGGATATCCCCAAGGGTCTATATACAAAGGACCCCGTCACGGGAGAAATCCTGTTCAACAAGGAAATCGAGGACAACCAGATGGTCGTCCCGAAGAGCGGCCACCATTTTCCGATCGGGGCGCGGGCCCGGATTGCGCACCTGTTCGATGAAGGGACATTCGTCGAGGCGGACCGCGCGATCCGCTCGAGCGATCCGCTGAAGTTTGTGGATTCGCAAACGTATCCGAGTCGGATCAAGCGCTATGAAAAAGACAGCGGTCTGCCGGAGGCGGTGATTTGCGGTCGCGGCGAGATCATGGGGATCAGTGCGTCCGTGGCCGTGATGGACTTCCGATTCTGTGGCGGCGCCATGGGCGCCGCGGCGGGTGAAAAAATCACGCGGGCTATCGAGGTCGCCGTCCACAAGAAAATCCCGTGTATTATATTTAGCGCCTCGGGCGGGGCGCGCATGCAGGAGGGTATATTCTCCCTGATGCAAATGGCGAAAACCAGCTGCGCGCTGGGTCGCCTCGCAGCCGCGGGCCTGCCGTTTATATCGGTGCTGACGCACCCGACCATGGGCGGCGTGACCGCCAGTTTCGCAACTTTAGGAGACGTCATCCTAGCAGAGCCGGGCGCGCTGATCGGATTCGCCGGGGCGCGGGTGATCAAGGATACGACGAAGCAAACGCTGCCGCCGGGATTTCAGACGGCGGAATTTCTGCTGAAGCATGGTCTTATCGACCAGATCGTGCCGCGGCTGGAGTTGCGCGAGCGTCTGCACGGGCTGCTGCAGGCGTTATATATAAAGAAAAAGCCGAACGGCCACTCCAACGGGATGACCCGGGGTTAAGCGCCCGGCCGCGGCTCGCCGCGGCTGGCTATAATATATATCGGGAACCCGCCTCGGATGAACGTCGCGCCTGCGCCCGGGATTTACGAGGCCACCGCCGAATATCTTGTGAGCCTCAAGGCCCGCGGGCCGAAGCTGGGGCTGGAGCGCATGGCAGTGTTCGCTGAGGCGCTGGGACATCCGGAGCTAGCCGTGCCCGTGGTGCATGTGGCGGGGACCAACGGCAAGGGGTCGGTCTCTGCCATGCTCGAAGCGGTTTTTCGCGCCGCCGGCTGGCGCACAGGCCTATATACTTCGCCGCATCTCGTGAAACTCGGCGAGCGCGTGCAGGTGAACCGCGAGATCCTCAGCGAGGCCGAAATCGTTTCATATACCCAGGAACTGCGCCCTGTCGCGGAACGGCTCGTCGCCATCGATCCCGACAACGAGCCGAGTTTTTTCGAGTTCATGACCGCGATGGCGTTCCTGCAATTCGCCCGGCGCAAGTGCGATATAGCAATCATCGAGGTGGGACTCGGCGGCCGCCTCGATGCCACCAATGTCGTTCAGCCCGAGGTGAGCGCGATCACCTCGATCGGGATGGATCACTGCGAATACCTCGGCGACGACCTCGAGAAAATCGCCTGGGAAAAAGCCGGGATTATAAAGCCGGGCCGGCCGGTTGTCATGGGACGCATGCCTCGCGAGGCCGAGGCGAAAATCCGCGCGGTGGCACAGGAGCGCGGGTCCCGGCTCATCTCGGTCGCGCAGGAATTCGGCGAAGATATATCAAGTTATCCCGCGACGAACCTCGAGGGCGATTACCAGCGTTGGAACGCTGCCACCGCCCGGCTCGTCGCGCAACTGCTCCCCGCACGCTGGCGTCTCGGCGATGCCGCCATCGCCGGCGGACTCAGCCGCGTCGACTGGCCCGGACGCTGGCAACGCATTCGAATCGGCGGACGCCAGGTGATTCTCGACGCGTCCCACAACCCGGAAGGCGCCTCGGTGTTGGAGACCAATTTGACGCGCCTCGTCGCCACGACCTCCCAGCGTCCGGTGATCATCACCGGCGTGCTCGGCGTCGCCCGCGCGCGGCCGTTGCTCCAAACCATCGCGCGTCACGCCGCGGCTATATATCTCGTCGTGCCGCAGCAGGCGCGAGCATCGTCGCAGGAAGAACTCGCCGCGCTGATTCCGCCCGAGTTTAAGGGCCCGGTGTACAAGAGTTCGGTGGGCGAACTTTTCCCGGATCGCAATCGCTGCACCGCCGGCCGGCCCGATGAGATGGTCGTCGTCACGGGATCGATTTATCTCCTCGGCGAAGTCATGGCGCGCCTGGCGCCAGAGCGCGGAGCAGGCGAGGGACGTTTGCAGGATTTCTGATCCGTCCGCTCGCTCGGGATCGTATATCCAGACACGCGCCTCCGGGCGGAACAGGCTGTGGCGGAGTGTATCCATCTATCGATAGAGTTATGAATATATAACAGAATCTGGATATAAGAATTAGGGAGATATATGCACCTACGCCCGCCAGGCCGAGCGTTAGTGACGACTGTCGCGGCGTTTTGCATTGTACCGCAATCCCTCTGCAATAGTGTTACCGTCCTTGAGACAGCATTTTCCGCGAACGCGAACCCTTCAGTTGAAATGCTGCGCGCTGCGCGGCGCCGCGCTCGTGCTCGCGTGGATTGGATTCGTCGCTCCCGGCCGCGCGCAGCTGACCGTGACTCCCTATACCGACGCGGTGGGGCTCGCGTCGGCGGTACTGGCATTTCCGGGAGTGACGATCAACTCGGCACTATATAACGGTGCGCCGGTCGCGGTGGGATTCTTCGGCGGAGGCACGAGTGAGGGCGTGCTCCCGGTCGGCAGCGGACTCGTGATCACTTCCGGGATCGCCACGGGTGTGATCGGGCCGAACAACTCCACATCTTTCTCTGGCTTCGACGCCCAACCGGGATACGCGCCGCTCGACGCCATGGTCGGTGGCGGGACGTTCGATGCTGCGGTGCTGACGATCACCTTCACCCCGAACACGACCGGCCTGCTCAGTCTGCAATATATATTCGGCTCCGAGGAATATCCGGAGTACGTCGACACGGAATATAATGACCCCTTCGCGTTTTTCCTGAACGGCGTGAATACCGCGCTCCTGCCGGGCACGAGCACCGCCGTCGCGATCGACTCCGTCAACGCGAACCAGAATCCCCAATATTATTACGACAACACCGGCGGCGGACTCGACACGCAACTCGACGGGCTCGTGGGACGGAATCCTGGGAGTTATCTTTTCGCGTCGGGTCTCGTGATGGGTGGCGTCACGAACACACTGACGATCGCGGTCGCGGACCGGGGTGACAGCGATCTGGATTCGGCGCTGTTCGTGGCGCGAGGCACGCTCACGCCCGTGACGCTTGCGTCCGTGCCCGAGTCATCGACCTACGGTTTCGCAGCGGTGGCGTTGTTGGGATCGCTGATCGCGCTGCGAGCCCGCAAGGCGCAGTCCTCCTGGCGCCGCACGGAAACGGCGTGATGCTTTTCGGGTCCGTGAAGGGGCGTCGTGATGCTATTCCAGCATCGCGATCAACTCGGCGGCCGGAGGCACGTCCTTAATAATCTGAGATGGCTCGGGCCCGACTCCGAGGTAACGCAGGTTCGGCAATTTTTCCGGCGCGGGCCAGGTCGCACCGGCGTACGCGACCTCGAAGAGGCTGCGCAGCATCGCGGCGACATAGAGCTGGGCCGCCCGCGGCAGCTCGGCGAAATGACGCACGTGCGAAAGCTCCTCGCCCCAGCCGGCGTGGCGAGTATATACGGCGCGCAGGGTCCGACGCACGGCCTCGTTGCGCGGCACGTGTATATAGCGGCGGCCGTCGGGCGACTCGTAAGCCACGCAAATCAAGAGCTCGCCCTGCCAGCCCGCCGAGTGCGAAAGCGCGTCGAGCTTGTTGATCATCACATCCTGAAACCCGCCATAGCGCAGCGCGTCGCCCTTTTCCACGGCATCATACCAGCCGACCATGCGCTGACGCCCCGTGCTGGTGCCGAACTCGATTTGCTTCAGCTTCAGCGCCAGGGGGTGCGCGTCTTCCATTTCCGTAATGAACGTATGCGTCCCCACCTTGGTGTCGTACGCCTTGGCCACTCCAAACGTGTGGATCCGTTGCACGGGAATGCCCGCGCTCTCGAAAAACTCCGGGGTATACGTGTGCGAGGCGGTGACGTTCGGCGAGAAGCCGTGACGTTTATCCAGCCAATAGGCCTGGCCAAATTCGCCGATGATCGTGTGCCCCGCGTGGAGTTCGCGCAGGATCAATTCGCGCACCTCGCCTATATTCTTCGCGAGCCCCGTGCCCGCCTGCCAATATACTTCCGTCAGCGCCGCGAGGTTAAGCGTGAACGGCTTTGGACCGCGGAAACGGGTGAAGTCGAATTCGTCAGCTGTAAAAATGCCGAGATCGATCGCCTCGGCATTGGCGCGCTGCTCGGCGGAGGTGAGTTTGTCGAAGAAGCTCGAAAATTTTTCCGGCGACACGCGGCAGACGTGCTGGATTACGCGCAACGCACGATCGGCGCGCTGCGCGAGCTTGCGCGCGAAGAAATTCGGGCCCGCCTGAAAATCGGAAAACGTCATCTGCCATTGTCCGATCTCGTCTGCATAAGCCGGCGTAATCCCGCGCCCCGTCGAGCCGCGCGGCTCCTCCTCGAGGACGGTCGATCTATAGTCTTCCCATGCGAGATCGAGCAGCCGATGGGTGACGTCCGTGATCATCGTTCGCTCATCGATCAGCAGGCGGGACAATATGGCGTGGCCCTTTAATTCGAGGGGCTTCGTTTCCCACCAGATTTTCCGCGGATCGGCGACGACGCCGGAGCCTATACATAAGTGGGCGGCGTCGCGTACCACGACGCCCGCGGGCAATAGATTCAGCTTGATGCCGCCAGCGGTGTGGCCGGAGTTCGCGCCGCCGTTGACCTTCAGCACCACGGTGACCGCGCTGGCGGTGCCGCGAAGCTCGTTCGCGACCTCCGGGATCAGGCGACCCTTGCCTTCATCTCCGAGGGAGATGCCGACATCGGCGATAAGCTGGCTGGAAAAAGCAGGAAGCGACATGGATGGTTTGCAACCGAGTCCGGGCCCCCTGTTGCCGAAAAGTCAAAACGCAACCGACCGCGGGAGGGCAAACCTATTCTGACCGGAAACTAGCCCCAAACTCGACCAACTGGGTCCGCGCGCCCGAAGTCGGGCGCGTCAGTTCTTTCGCGTCGATACTTCGATCACGTCGTGCGGCGCCGCTTCCTTCTGTCCTGCGGCGCTCACCCGTATATAGCGGGCCCGGGCGCGCAGCTCCGCGAGGTTCTTTGCCCCGAGATAGCCCATGCCGCTTTGCACGCCCCCGATGAGGCCGTCGAGCGTATCGTCGAGCGAGCCGCTGACTTCCTTCAAAGCTTCGATTCCCTCGGCGGCGATTTTTCGCGTCGAGTCGTTTCGATCGTGCCCGTAACGCGCGGCGCTTCCGGCCTTCATCGCAGCGAGGCTGCCCATGCCTCTATATTGCTTATATACTTTGCCGCTGATCTCCATGATCTCGCCGGGGGCTTCGCGACAGCCCGCGAGCAGGCCGCCGCAAATCACGGCGTCCGCGAGGGTGAGCGCCTTTACCATATCACCGGATTTCGCGATGCCACCGTCCGCGATCAACTTCACACCGAGTTCCTTCGCCGCCGTGCTGGAAACGTATAGCGCGGTGAGCTGCGGGATGCCGACGCCTGCGACCATGCGCGTCGTGCATATAGAGCCGGGGCCCTGGCCGATCTTCACCGCGTTCGCACCGCACCCGGCGAGAAAACGCGTGCCGGCAGCGCTCGTGACATTTCCCGCAATTATAGTAAGCGCGGGGAAAGTCTCACGCACGAGACGAACGACGTCGCCCACGCCCGTCGTATGGCCGTGGGCAGTGGATACAGCGATGGCGTCGACGTGCTCCTCGACGAGATGCCCGACGTGGCTGATGATTTTTTCGCGATCGAGTTCTCCCGCGGCATTCCGCATTGGCGAGAGCGCGGCGCCCACGAGGAGGCGGAACGACGAATCGCGCGCGGGTTTGCGCCGCGCTTTCGTCTCCGAGGTGATCCGCTCGACATCGGACGCCGTAATGAGTCCGCGCAACCGGTCCTCGCGATCCACGACGAGCATCTTGTTCACGCCTATATTACCCGTGAAAAAACGATCGGCGGCGACAATGGGATCTTTGGCCGCAGCACTCTCAGTTTCGGTGAGCAGTTGCGCGCGGGGTGTCATGACCTCGGCGACGCGTTTCGATTTATATCTATCCTTCACGACGTTGCCTGAGAGCAGGCCGGCGAGTTTTCCCGCGGCGTCGACGACGGGAAATGTAGAGAATGAGAAACGCCGCGCCTCAATCATCGCGAGCACGTCGCCAATGAGGAGGTCTGGCGTGACCGTGATCGGATCCTGGATGAGACCGTGTATATGTCGCTTCACGCGGGCGACTTCCTTCACCTGATCCTTCGGCGGCATATTATAGTGAATGAGTCCGAGCCCGCCATTCAGCGCCATCGCGATGGCCATGCGCGACTCCGTCACGGTATCCATATCGGCGGAAATCACGGGGATCTGCAGCGAGACGGAATCCGACAACGAGGTCGACGTGTCGGTCTGCTTCGGCAGGACCTCGGAATATAGAGTCGCGAGCGAGACGTCGTCGAACGTCAGCGCAGCGGGCAGGGCGGCTCGGAAAAACGCGTCGGCTGGCAGGTAAAACTCAGCGTCGGCATCGGCGGGAGAACTGGCGGCAACCTTCATCATGGGTTGCCACGAACGGAGTAAGGCGAGCGCGGTGAACCGCAAACAGAAAGTCAGGTTGCGCGTTGCGGTGCTTGGCGCTGACGTGGTGCGGTGAATTATCTGTTCGCATTTCGCCGCTATCGTCTCGCCTTCCGTAACCCCGTGCGGACCGCGCATGGCGTCTGGGCGGAGCGGGACGGTATATATGTGCGGCTCACGGACGAGGATGGCACAGCGCGGTTGGGCGAAGCGTCGGTGATCCCGTGGTTTGGCACGGAAACCGTCGATGCGGCCGAGGACCTCGGCCGCGCGCTCGGCGAAACGGTCAACGACGAACAGCTTGACGCTATATCATCCGATTTTCCCTGTATGAAATCCGCATTCCGGGCCGCGCGCGATGCGACGCCGCGTCCGGCTGCCCGTTCGCACTTGGGCGTGGCTGCACTTTTGCCCGCCGGGCGCGGTGCGCTTCGATTGGCCGCGGAACACGCGGAGGTGGGATTCCGTTCTTTCAAATGGAAAGTCGGCGTCGCCGACGTCGCGGATGAACTTTCGCTACTGGACGATTTATGTGCAGCACTGCCGGAAGGAGCGAAGCTGCGGCTGGACGCGAATGGTGCTTGGGACCGGCGCCGCGCGGAACGCTGGCTCGAGCGTTGTGCGGAGCGCCCCGTCGAATTTGTGGAGCAGCCGATCGCGGCCGACGCGGCGGGCGCGAAGGACCTGCTGCTCGGATTGAGCGAGGATTATCCCACGCCGATTGCGCTCGATGAATCGGTGCAAAGCGAAGGGGACGTCGAGCGGTGGCTTGGCGAGGGTTGGCGCGGTGTGTTTATTATCAAGCCATCGCTCCTTGGAAATGTGATCGCCGTGTGTGAGGCTCTGGAAGCCGCTCAGGCGTCGGTCGTTTTTTCGTCAGCGTTGGAGACCGCGATCGGGGCGCGTGCGGCGCTGCGGGTGGCGTTTGCTTTTCGCGGAGCGCCCCGGGCATTGGGTTTCGGCGTGTGGCCGCTGTTTGTTGATGCGCGGGCGGATGGCCCGCGGCTCGCGCCGTTCCTGCGCGCGGAAGACGTGGAAGGCATCGATGTAAACGATATATGGAACGCGACGAACTGATCGCGCTCGTCCGAGCGACCGGCATGGCCGTCGAGCGCGGTGGCTATATATTCCTGATCGACCCGGCGTGGTCGGCAGCACGCCGCGAGCTTCTCGAAAAAACTGTTTTTGCCACGGCGGCGGAAAATCCGGCGACGCCCGGCGATGGTGGTTGGCTGTGTATTCCGACGGGCGGGACGAGTGGTGCGATCAAGTTTGCGCGTCATGACGAGCAAACACTCGGGGCGGCGGTCGCGGGATTTCGCGCGCATTTCCAGCTCGGCAATATAGAGGCGATCGACGTGCTGCCGCCGCATCACGTGAGCGGGCTCATGGCTCGCGTGCGTTGCGCCGCCGGAGGCGGTCGGCATTTGCCGTGGAGCTGGAAGGACCTAGCGAGCGGGAATTGGCCGAAGCTGGGTGGTGATATACCGGCGGTGATCTCGCTCGTACCCACGCAACTGCAGCGCCTGCTCAGCCTGCCCGGCGCGGTAGACTGGCTGCGGTTGCTTCACCTCATATATATCGGCGGTGGTCCGGTCTGGCCGGCGCTGGCCGAGGAGGCTGCGCGGGCCCGGTTGCCCATTATATTGTCCTACGGGATGACGGAAACAGCGGCGATGGCAGTCGCGGGTCGGCCGGGTGATTTCGCAGGTGGCTCCCGGAGCAGCGGCGTCGCGCTGCCGCATGTTCGTATATCATTGGATGTGGACGGCCGCGTGCGCCTCGCGGGGGCGTCGGTGTTCCGGGGATATTTCCCGGACCGGCGAGCGGACGAGCCGTTTCTCACGGAGGATCTGGGGCGGCTCGATGCGGCGGGCGAGCTCTATATACTCGGTCGGCGCGATGCGGTCATCATCACCGGAGGTGAAAAGGTGAATCCCACGGCGGTCGAGGCGACGTTGCTGGCGACGGGTGAGTTCGCTGACGTCGCTATATTGGGCGTGCCGCATCCGAAGTGGGGGCAGGCCGTCGTGGCGTGTTATCCCGCAGGGAACGGGCAGCCGGATTTGGTGCGCGCGGGGGCGGACCTGACGGGCCCCGAGCGTCCGAAAAGATATATCGCGGTCGCGGATTGGCCGCGGAATGCGCAGGGCAAGCTCGACCGTTCCGTGCTCGCGCGCTCAGCGGCCGTGGACGTCGCCGCGAATCCAATTCCGTAGCGCTTCCGGCAGGGGAACGCGTTCGCGCTTCGTCGGAGATATTGCAACATGCACCGTGCGCACGCGGGCGACGATCTTCGGAGCGGGGAGCTCCCGGGACATTTCATATAGCACCTCGAAGGAGTCATCCGTCAGGGCGCGCGGCTGAACGGAAATGCGGATGCGATCGCCGCAGGTGAGCGGTCGGAGGTATTTCGCCTCGCTCTCTGAGATCGGCAACGAGATGCCGTTGTCGGAGAAGAACGTCGCGAGTGGCAGCCCGGCTTGCGCGAGCGATTCCTCATAGGCCTCGTGGCAGATCGAGAGATAGTTGGCGAAATAGACGACGCCCGCCGCGTCCGTGTCGGGGAAGCGGATCGTGCGCGCATGCGAGAAAGAAGACATCCGGGAGCCGTAACAGAGTTTCGCGTCGGAGCCAGCGCGGGATAAATCTGCAATTCGTGTTTATTCGCGGGGCGCGTCGGTTAACGTGCTCGCTCCATGACGAAACAGGAAATCGCCGACATCCTTTCTGAAATCGGCTTGTTGCTGGAATTAAAGGGCGAGAACCCGTTCAAGGTTCGCGCGTACCAGAGCGGCGCCCGCGCATTGGAAGCGATGGACGATGCCGAGCTGGGACGGCTGCTCGCGGCGGAGGAACTTCATACAGTGAAAGGCTTCGGCGAGGCGCTCGTGCAGAAAATCACGGACTTATATACAAACGGGCGTCTCGAGTTTCATATAAACCTGAAGGCGTCCATCGCGCCTGGGCTCGTCGAGATGCTGCAGGTGCCGGGACTTGGCCCAAAAAAAATCCGCGCGTTGCATACCCAGCTCGGGATTGCCGATCTCGCCTCGTTGACGGCGGCTTGCCAGGACGGGCGCGTCGCGGAGCTCGCGGGCTTTGGCGAGAAGACGCAGGAGAAAATTCTCGCGGGCATCCGCAATCGCGAGGCGTATGGTAAACGCCATTTGTGGTGGGACGCAGCCGCGATCGCCGCACCGATTCTCGCCGGTCTGCGTGCGCTGCCGCAGGTGCAACGCGCGGAATCGGCCGGCAGCTTGCGTCGCGGCATGGAGACGGTGGGTGATTTGGATTTTCTCGTGGCAGCGAGCGAGGTCGCACCGGTGATGGAGTGGTTTCGGACGCGCGAGGGCGTTACAGAGGTCACCGCCGAAGGGCCGACGAAAACGAGCGTGCGTTTTGCGAGCGGGCTGCAGGCGGATTTGCGAATCGTGCCGGAGGACCAATTTGTATTTGCGCTGCATCATTTCACGGGATCGAAAGATCATAATGTACAAATGCGTCAGCGCGCGCTCGGTCGCGGGCTGAGTCTGAGTGAGTGGGGGCTGGTGCCGGCGGAGGGCGAGGGCACCGCGAAGGAAAAGGCGGAGAATCACGCGTTGCGCACACCGGCGGCAAACGAAAGGGATCTGTTCGCGGCGCTCGGGCTGCCGTTCATTGCGCCGGAATTACGCGAAGGGCTCGGCGAGATCGAGGCCGCGGAAGCGGGCCAGTTGCCCGAGCTGGTTGACGCGGTCGACCTGCGCGGCGCGTTTCATAATCACACGAACGCCTCGGACGGCCGCAATACACTTCCGGAAATGGCTGCGGCCGCGGCGGCGCTCGGCTGGGAATATCTCGGACTGGCGGATCACTCGAAATCGAGTGTGCAGGCGAATGGGTTGAGCGAGGAACGGTTGCTCGCACAGGTGGCGGCGATTCGCGAGCTCAACGCGTCAAAGCGCTTTCCGATTCACCTGTTCACCGGCGTGGAATGCGATATATTGCCGGACGGCCGTCTCGACTTCGAGGAGAGTGTGCTCGCGCAACTCGACTATATCGTTGCCTCGATACATAGCGTTTTCACGCAGGATGAGGCGACGATGACGGCGCGCATTATCCGGGCGATCGAGAATCCGCGCACCACAATGCTCGGACATCTCACAGGACGCCTGCTCCTCCGACGCGAAGGCTATCGCGTGGACGTGACAAAAATTGTCGACGCCGCGATCGCGAACCAAGTGGCGATCGAGCTCAACGCGAGTCCGTGGCGGCTCGAGTTGGACTGGCGGCATTGGCGGCGCGCGGCGGATCGCGGGTTGCTGTGCTCAATCAACCCGGACGCGCACGACGTCGCGGGACTGGCCCACGTCGAAGCTGGCATCAATGCGGCCCGGAAGGGTTGGCTGACACGAAGTCACATTGTGAACACATATCCGCTGGCGGAGGCGACGCGGCTGCTCGCTCGCCGGCGCGGCTGAGGGTGGGGCGATTGCGTGCGTCCTCCTGTGGCGTATTCGCGAAGTGGATACACGGCCCGAGGAACCGGTGGCGCGCGTCTGTATCAAACCTATGGATACGCCCTCAGGTCGAGAGCACGCGTCGAAGCCGAAACGCCACAGCGGGGGGCCCGGTGCGACAGGGGCCCTGGCGCGTCGCGTATCCATTAACGGATACAGGATACAGGCGCACCGTGGCGGCGCGGGAAGTTCAGCGCGCGCCGCGGCCGAGGAAGGCGACGGGGATCGTCGCGAGCAGGATCTTGCAGTCCAGCCAGAGCGACCAACGGTCTATATACTCGAGGTCGAGCCGCACCCAGTCGGCGAAATCCGGTATATCATTTCGCCCCTGCGTCTGCCACAGGCACGTGAGGCCGGGCTTCACGCTGAGGCGTCGACGGTGGGTGTTGTCGTCGAAACGACGCACCTCCTCGACGGGCAGCGGGCGCGGCCCGACGAGGCTCATCTCGCCGCGCAATATATTCCAGAGCTGGGGGAGTTCATCGATGCTATGGCGCCGCAGCATTTTCCCGATGGGCGTCACGCGCGGGTCCGCGCTCATCTTGAAAACCGGTCCGCGCATCTCGTTTTGAGACTCGAGGTCGGATTTGCGCGCGTCGGCGTCGACCGTCATGGAGCGAAACTTCAGAAGCACGAACGTGCTGCCATTCAGCCCGGAGCGCAGCTGTCGATATAGGATCGGACCGGGCGACGTCAGCCGGATCACGGTGGCGACGAGTACGAGAAACGGCGACAATAATATAAGGAGCGCGGCGGCCGCTGTATAGTCGAACACCTGTTTGAGCGCGACCTGCCCGCGATTCGGTCCCTGGGCGTGATAATAGAAAACGGCCTCGCCTCCGAAGTGATCAAGGGCGAGCCGCGGGGCGGCGAGCGGCCCGAGGCCCGGGCGGATCAACACCTCGATGCCCTCTCGGCCGCAGGCATCGAGCAACGCGCGCGTGCGCTCCGGTCCGATTCCGGCGAGGTTCAGAATGACTATATTAACCGCGTGCTGGTGCAGCAGCCCGACGAAATGGCCGATCGTTTGCGAGGCCGGGTCGAATTCCCCGACGCTCTCCATCGCGGCGGTCTCATCAGGCGTGAGCGCGGAGCGCAGCCGATCGTTCTGTGTGGGCACTCCCACCCAGAGGGCGCGACGCCGCAGCTGCGCTTGCACGAAGTCCCGTGCGTCCGCCCAACGCACGGCTGCGTCTCGCAAGTATACAAGCGTGCCTCCGAGCAGGCCGACCATGACGACCACGCTGCGCGCGAGTTGCAGGCGGAGAAAAAACAGAAACAGGATCAGCGCGACGACCGTGACGGTGCAGCTCCGAAATATAATGAGCCACCGGGAGCGTCGCGGGCCGGAGCGCGTGGGCGCGTAGAAGCCCTGAAGCGCCAGCATGCCCGGCCCGAGTATAAAGACCACAGGTAGAAGCCAAAGATATCCCTCGATCGGCTCGAGTGCGTGGAGTTCGAGCCACGGAAAACTGGCCCGCAAAAAATATCCTGCGACCAACGAGGTGCAGAAAAGCGCTCCGTCGGAGAGCTGAAAAACCCGAGTCCGCGCGCGTTGCAGATGCGTGAACACAGGGTGATCTGGACGCGCCGAGCAGCGCCGCGTCGCTCTAGAAGTTTTTCACGTAAACCGCGCCGGCGGCGTCCGTGAAGGTGAGGGTGTTTACTCCGACTTTCACGAGCTTGATCCCGAGCAGGTGATCGACGACATCGCCCACGCGGTAAACGTGTTCGCTCATCAGCACGCGGCTTTCGTTACCCGAGGAGCGGATACCGGTGACATGAATTGTATCCAAAAATGAATACACGCGGGGATCCGTCTGGACCAGGCCCGCGGAAACGGGCGGCGGGGCTGGGCTCGCGTAAGGCCCAGAGGCGGGTTCCTGTGCGGCAGGAGTTGTGACAACTGGGCCGACGATGATCGGGGCGGGCGCGCTCGTGGCGACGCCAGCGGTTGGGCGGGTCGGGGCCGGAGGCTTCGAGGTGACGGCCGGATTGCCGGTCGCGGCAACGGCGGGCCGGGTCACGACGGGACGGGGTGCCGGGGCCGCGGCCACCGCGATGGGTGTCGGAGCGGCGATGATGGGTGCCGGCGCGACAGCGACGGCGGCAGGCGGCGTGGGGTGCGGCGCGGCGATTCCGCTGGCGGCCGCATTGGCCGCTTGCGCGGTGGCGTGGCCCCGGGTGTTCGCGCGAATGATGAATATCACCAATAATATAACAACCACGACGCCACCGACGGCCATGCCGCCGAGGACCAGGATCGTCTGGGCTCGCATGGGCTCACCGCGTTTTTGCACGCGCGTCCGGGTGCCGCCACCGGGCATCGGAGGCGTCGAGGCACCCATCGGATCCGCACGTTGCCGTTGCGCTTTTTTGAGGGCGTCGTTGATCAGGCTCATTCGGAACCTTCCTCGGTCGCGGGCGACGGCCGGGTTGGAAATTCGCCGCGCTCCACCGGAACGGGTTGTGCCGCTGACGTTAGTGTACCAAATACACTATCCAAAATGAGATTCGCGAAGCGGCGGGCGGCGCGGGCGAGGGTGGGAAGGTTCGGGAGATATATCATTCCGTCAGGTTGGCGACGTCGCGGATGGCCCGCCGGGCGTCCCAGTAGGTTATTTCATCGGACTCCCGAATAAAGGCCGAAAGCAATGCTTTATCGCAGAGGTTATTGAGGACGCGGGGAATTCCCTTGCTGCCGCGGTGGAGCGCGCGGAGGGCCCAGGCCGTGAATGCGGGCCGGCCGTGGCCGCCGGCGAGGCTGAGTCGATGTTGTATATAGTGCTGCACGTCGCGGAACGACAGCGGGTGAAGCTCATAGTGGACCAGAATGCGTTGCCGAAGCTGCCTTAGCTCGTCTCGCGCGAGCAGGGTCTTCAACTCCGGCTGACCCATGAGGACAATCTGGAGAAGTTTTTGCTCGTCGGTCTCGAGGTTTGAAAGCAATCGGATCTGCTCGAGCACCTCGAAGGAGAGATTCTGGGCCTCGTCAATAATCAGGACGATGTCGCGTCCGCGGGCGATCCGCTCGAGCAGCACTGCGTTTACCTGCGCCACGAGGTCCGTCTGGCTCCGAGCCATCTTCGTTTCGCCGAGCTCCGTGAGGATTGCCTTGAGCATTTGCGTTTCCGTCACGCGCGGATTCAGCACGAGCGCAGTGTCGAAGCGATTGGGATCGAGCTCGTTGAGGAAGCGCCGGCAGAGTGTGGTCTTACCACAGCCCACTTCGCCCACGAGCACGATGAAGCCCTTTCGTTCTGTGACGCCGAACTTGAGATGTTGCAGCGCTTCCTGATGCGTTGGGCTCAGGTAGAGGAACTTCGGATCAGGGGTTATATTAAACGGCTTCTCCTTAAAACCGTAAAAGCTCAAATACATGCGCCCTTCCACGCTGGAGTTCGGCTTTCTGGAACGCACGCCAAATAGGTGTTTTACCCTGTTCCGGGCAGCGTCTTTAAATCTCCTTTACTCGCGCGGAGGCCCCGCCGTTCATTTTGGGCGCCGCTGTGAATCTCAATCGCCTCATCGCCAGCCTGTACCTCGTCCTCCTCGCCGGGCTGGGCGTTGTCGCGGCGGTGCTGTTCTTCGAGGCGCAGGGGGAATATAATCGGCTGCGGCAGACGGAGCTCGTGAACCAGCGCCGGCTCGCGGACGTCCAGGCGCGCTTGCACGAGCAGGAAGTAATCCTTGAGCGCCTGCGCACGGATCCGACCTACGTCGAGAAAGTGATTCGCCTGCGTCTCGGCTGGGCGCGTCGCGACGAGTTTATATTTCGTTTCGAAAACTGAACCGAACCACCGCTTTTTCCCGGGTCTAACCTGCGCCAAGTGTGAATAATCCTCTCATCGACAAGTTCCAACAAGCCGGCCAAGGCCAGGTTTTCGCTTTTTTCGACCAGCTGCCGGCGCCGGAGCAGGAACAGCTTCTGCTCGAAGCGGCCGAAATTGACCTGGATGAAATCGCGCATCTGACGCGCACGCTCCTCGCCCCCGGCGGCGGTGGCGGTGTGAACCTCGATGGGCTCGAGCCCGCTCCGTACGAGCGCCGGCCGGAACACGGTGGCGACGCGGGGGCGTGGACCACTGCGCAGGCCGCGGGCGAGGCCGCCTTGCGCGCTGGTCGCGTGGCGGCGTTTACGGTCGCCGGAGGGCAGGGTACCCGGTTGGGATACGCCGGACCGAAAGGCACGTTTCCCGTCACGCCGATCAAAAAGAAAACGCTCTTCCAAGTCTTCGCGGAAAAGATCCGCGCGTCCGGCGAGCGCTACGGCCGGCCGCTGCATTGGTTCATTATGACGAGCCATCAGAACCACGCGGCGACGGAGACGTTTTTCCAGGAGAATGTAT
The DNA here is from genome assembly GCA_963800005.1 of uncultured Verrucomicrobiae bacterium. Classification (GTDB taxonomy): domain Bacteria; phylum Verrucomicrobiota; class Verrucomicrobiia; order Opitutales; family Opitutaceae; genus CAWCZH01. The sequence continues at coordinate 527,440 of CAWCZH010000004.1, read as the reverse complement.
ATTTCGGCCTCGAGTCGCGCTATATACATTTCTTCCGCCAGGGTCGCATGCCGGCCGTCGATTTCAACGGGAAGATATTACTCGAGACGAAGAGCTCGATCGCGCTCTCGCCCGACGGGCATGGCGGCTCGCTGCGCGCTCTCGATCGCAGCGGCACGCTCGATCTCATGGCGCGTGAGGGCATTGATACATTGAGCTATTTCCAGGTCGACAATCCCCTCGTGCATTGCATCGACCCAGCCTTTATCGGCTGGCATCTCACGCGCCAGTCCGAGATGTCGAGCAAGATGGTGATCAAGGCTTATGCCGGGGAAAAGGTCGGCCACTTCTGCCGCCAGCACGGCAAGCTGATCGTTGTGGAATATTCAGATCTTCCCGCGTCGCTCCAGCAGGAGAAGGATGCGTCGGGCAACCTGCGCTACCTCGCGGGCAGCATTGCGATTCATATATTGGATCGCGAGTTCATCCGCCGACTCGCCCGGGCCGGTGCGGGCGAACACGGCGCGTTGCCGTTCCATCGCGCCGATAAGAAAATCCCGGCGGTCGATGCCGCGGGAAATCCCGTGAAGCCAGACAAACCGAATGGAGTAAAATTCGAGATGTTCGTTTTCGACGCTCTGCCGTTCGCCCGTAATCCCGTGGTCATCGAGACGCTTCGGCAGGACGATTTTTCACCCGTGAAAAATGCGGAAGGCGTGGACTCGCCGCAGACGTGTCGCGACGACCAGGTCCGCCAATTCGCGCGCTGGTTCAAGAAGGAGAGCGTTGCGGTGCCGACGGATCCCACGGGCCTCCCGCCGTTTGCCCTCGAGGTGTCTCCACTTTTTGGATACGATGACCGTTCCTTCGCCGAGTCTTGGGCGCGGTTGCAGCCGAAGCCCGCGGTCGCCGATGGGCTGTATCTGAGCTGATTCTTCAATGACGACTTCCGAATCCCTCCGCGCCGCACCTGCGGGTGCGCTCATGCCGGGCACTCTCGAAAACGTGCAGGCGTTTCTGGCCGCCAAGCTCCCCGCGTGGGCGCAGCAGAGCATCGAGGAGCTCGTGTCCCGCCAGCAGTGGGGCGAGCTCAACGATCGCTTTTATCGCTTTCTCGAGTTCGGCACCGGCGGCATGCGGGGCCGCACGATTGGCCGCGTGACCGCGGCAGGCGAGACCGGGCAGCCAGACTCGCGGGGCGCCCCGGCACACGCCGCGATCGGAAGCAACCTGCTCAACGATTTCACGCTCATCCGCGCGGTTGTCGGACTATATAGATATACGGCGAAATATCTCGCGGGCGCACAGCGCAATATGAAACCGCGCCTCGTCATCGCGTATGATGTGCGGTATTTTTCCCGCCACTTCTGCGAACTGGCGGCGTCCACCTGGACGCGCCTCGGGGGAGAAGCCTATATATTCGACGGCCCACGTCCCACGCCCCAGCTGAGCTTTTCGGTGCGCTGGCTGAAGGCGCACGCGGGCGTCGTGATTACGGCGAGCCATAATCCGCCGTTCGACAATGGCTTTAAGGCGTACTTCGAAGATGGCGGCCAAGTTGTCGCCCCCCACGACGTCGGCATTGTCGCCGAGGTCAACGCGGTGCCGCTCGCGGATATTGGCGCGTATCTCAATGTACAGCTGGGTGGGGTGACGACGCTAGGGCCCGACGCGGATCGCGAGTATCGTGCGGTCGCGGCGCGGGCGATCATCGATCCCGCCGCAGTCAAGGCGAGCCGGTTGAAGGTTGTATATACCAATATACACGGCACGGGTGCCGTGCACTCAATTCCGCTGCTGCGTGAGGCGGGTTGCGAGGTCCGCGATGTGCCCGAGCAGCTCGCGTTTGATCCGCGTTTTCCCACGGTGAAATCGCCGAATCCGGAAAACGCCGAGGCGCTCTCGCTCGCGGTGGCGCTCGCGGACCGCGAGGGTTCGGACCTCGTGCTCGCGACGGATCCTGATTGCGACCGCATGGCCTGTGCCGTACGCAATCGCGCCGGCAAAATGGAGCTGCTCACCGGCAACCAGATCGGCGCGCTGCTCGCGGAATATAGACTCTCGAAGTATAAAGAGCTCGGCTGGATTCCCAAGGCCGGCTCTCCGTCCGTGGCCATTATCAAGACCTTTGTCACGACGCAGCTGCAGGATGCCGTGGGACGCGGCCAGGGCGTGAAGGTCATCAACACGCTGACCGGTTTCAAGTGGATCGCGGCGCGCCTGCGGATGTATGAAGAGAAGCTGCGGGCGGCGAAAGGCCCGGGCTTCAACTATGAGACGACGCCGTTTCCCGAGCGCGTGAAACTGCTCCAGCAATATAGTACGTTTTATGCGTTCGGCTGCGAGGAGAGCTACGGGTACCTGCCAAACGATTACGTCCGCGACAAGGATGGCAACGCCGCGTGCCTGATGTTCGCCGAGCTCGCGGCAGTGGTGAAGAGCCGCGGGCTGACGGTGCCGGAATACCTCGATGAGGTTTTCCTGCGCTACGGGTTCTATCTCGAGGGCGTCATCAATATATACTACGAAGGCGCGAGCGGCACGGCCAAGATCAAGCGCATCCTCGACTCCTATCGTGCCAAACCGCCGGTTAAGTTTGGTGATGTGCAGGTGACGAAGTTTGAGGATTTCGGTCGCGAGGATATTCGGGATGCGGACGGAGAACTCATCCCCAAGCAGGATCTTTATTTCGTCACGCTGTCCAATGGATATAGCTACGCGGCCCGCGGGAGTGGCACCGAGCCCAAGATGAAATTCTATCTTTTCGGCAACGCAGCCGTGAAAAGCGCGGCCGACCTGCCCGCGGTGAAAGCTCAGGTCCGCGCGACGCTCGACCAACTCAGCGGGTTGATCGAGACCGACGCGAAAGCTCGCGCCGAGGGCTGATCGCAGCGAGTGGGCCATCCGGCCGACTGCCTGGCCGCGTATCCAATAGTTGGATACGTGGCCCGCGCTGTTTCTGTTATTTCGAGGCTTGCGCTCCCTGGTAGGCCTCGATCAGCCCGGCGGCGACGCTGTCGGCATATTCGCGATATATACTGACGCGCATCTTGCCTGCGAGCAGGCGCTCACCCGCGAAGTCGCCGGCGAGCAGGCGCGCGAGCGTCTCGGGCTGGTTCATGAAATACGGCTCGGTCACGACGACGGGGCCGTCGTGCTCGCGATTGAACGCGAGGTTCCGCGCGACTACATAGTCGTTGTGCGGGAGCACGATCCGGGTCGTCGCGGAGTTGCCATAGCGCACTGGGGCATAACCGGTCGAGGACTGGAAATGAGCGGCAATCGCGGCCGCCACTGGGATTTCAATCGGACTGACGTTTTCGAACACCTTCGTCAGCAACCGAAATCGCGCCGGCGTCTCGGCCAGCTCTGCGGCAGTATATGCTCCGGACACAAAGAATATATTGCGGTTCTGCGCCGTGATCTTGCCCTCGCCGCTGTCGGCGGTGGCGTTGTGCTGCAGGACGATCGTGAGATCGGGTGTGAACGAGCGCCGCACATAATCGACTCGCGCCCGCGTCTCCGCGGTTTTCGTTAGCAGCAGCTCGCCCGCGATCTGAAGCTGACGTGTCGGATCCTTGGTGAGTGACTCCGCGCGGTGACGCAGCGGGGGAGTGATCCAGTCGGGCTTTTGGTCGATGATCGCACGCACCACGATGGGAAGCTCGTGAAACGTGATGCCCAGTACGGGCTCGGTGCGATCGCGCACGAGAAATATAATCGCGCCCAGACGCGTCAGGCGCTCATCGAGCAATCGCGCCACAGTGAGATTTATATCGCCCTCGCTGATGCGGCCGAAGCCTGCGAAGTCCACCGAGCGGTCCTCCGCCTTCGCCCACGCGCCACCGATGTCTGCCGGCTCGATCACGATGCGCAGGCCCCGGAGCGGCAACACGGTCGTCGCGCCTGCTCCACGGCGAAAAGCTGCGATCGTCCGAAACGTCACCGGCGGCGGCCGCGGTGGTTCACCGTCCTGTATAAAGTGCACGGTGACGAGCGGCTCGCCGATTCGATGCTCGTCGGCAAACGCGACCATCTCCGTGTCGTTGATCCGCAGGAACGGCTTCAGGCCGCCGCCGGGATCGAAGATTCGCGCGAGCCGCGTCTCGAATTCCGTTCGCGTCACGGTGCCATCGAAACGCGAGAGTTTCCGCCAGTCGGCGGGCGAGGGTTCACTCAGCAGCTGGCCAATGCGTTCCAGCGACGGCACGGCCCCGCAGGCTTTCGGAAGCGGCAGCGCCCCGGCCGCGAGCGCGAGGCCCGCGAGTATATAAGGAAGCGAACGCCTCACGGCCGCGGATTTTTCACCGGGCCGATATATGGTTCGGCGCGGGCGACTGCGTCGATGATTTTCGCCGCGAATTCTCGGAACCGCTCAATGCCGGTCCGGGTACGGCGGCGGCGGGGGCAGGGTAGGATGCGGCCCCTGCAGCGCGGCGAGCGCTTCCTGGATTGCGCGGTCGAGCTGTTGGTCCTCGCCGTGAAATTCCCGGGTCGGATCGTTGTCGACCACGATGTCCGGATCGACGCCGTGACTCTCAATCACCCAGCTCTTGCCGTCCTTCGAATACGGTGCGAACTCCGGTCGATTCAGGAATCCGCCATCGGTGAACGGCAGCGTGCCGCGGATGCCCACGACGCCACCCCAGGTGCGTTTCCCGATCACTTTGCCCATGCCGAGCTCCTTGAAACGAAACGGAAATATATCTCCATCAGACGCGGAAAACTCGTCGACCAGCATCACCTTCGGTCCGAGCTGCATAAAGCCGGGATTCGTTTGCGGGGTGCCGTTGCGCGCGAGTTCGACCATGACCAACTCCCGGCGCAACCGCTCGATGATCATCGGCGAAACGTTGCCGCCGCCATTGCCGCGATCATCGATGATCAACGCCTGTTTGCTCAGCTGCGGATAGAAATGCTTCACGAACTCGTTGAGCCCCTTCGCGCCCATGTCGGGAATATGTATATATCCAACTTTTCCGCCGGTCTTCTCCGACACGTGTTCGGTGTTGTGCCGGACCCAGTCGTAATAATATAGCGGCCCCTCGTCGCCAATCGGGAGCACCGTCACCTCCCGCGCGCCCGCGTCCGTCGCATTCGCGTTCACCCGCAGCACGACCGGCTTGTCCACGGTGTCCACCAACGCCTGGTAGAAGTTCGCGAGACCGGAAACCGGATGCCCGTTCACCGCCAGTATATAGGCGCCCACGTGCACGTCGACGCCGATCTCCGTCAGCGGAGAGCGCGTCGTGCCCCAGTTTTCGCCCGGCAGGATCCGGGTGATCCGATACGCGCGCGACGCCGGGTCACGGACGAGCTCGGCGCCGAGCAGTCCCATCCGGATGCGTGGGGCCTCGCGCCGGTCACCGCCGCCGACGTACGCGTGACCGTTGTGCAGCTCGCCGATCATCTCACCGATGATATACGTGAGATCGTTCCGGTTCTCCACATACGGCAGCAGCGTCGCATACTTGTCCCGCATGCCCGGCCAGTCGACGCCGTTCATATTGGGCGCGTAGAAGAAGTCCCGCATCTGCCGCCACGATTCCTGGAAAATCTGCCGCCACTCGGCGTGTCGGTCGAGGTTCACCTCAAGGCTCGACAAGTCGAGCTTGTCCTTGATCTCGATCTTCTTGTCCGGCAGGTCGAGCAGGGCAAAATCCTTGCCGGATTTTACCAGCATCTTCTTCCGGTCAAAGGTCAGTTCATATTGCGCGACCTTCCCGAGGTCCGTCTCCTTGCGGGTTTTGAAATCGAACACCGCGAGGGTGAGTCCGGAATCTGCGCCCTCCTCCTCGCCGGCCGGCTCGCTGTGCGAACGCAGGTAGAACACCTTGTCGCCCGCACTCTGGATGCTCGAATAATTCGCGGCTGGAATTGGCAGCCCGATAACCCGGTCCCTGAGGCCATCCTCATCCACCTTGACCACCAGGGCGGGCTTCCCCGCTTTGGCATCCTTCCCGTCCGTCTTTTCATCCTTCTTGTCAGCGCGTGCCGACGTATCGCCCGCGATTTCCACCTCATCGCTTCGCGGCTGAAGCGGGGACGCCGTACCTTTGGCTAGGACCGCGGCATAGACTCGCTCGGTGTCTATATACACGTGCTCGAACTCGATCTCGCTATAGAGCGGCTTGAAGTCCCGGCCGGACGCGAAGTAGAGAAACTTCCCGTCGTCGCTGAAGCTGGGCGAATTGGATTGATACCAGCCGTCCGTGACGGCCGAAGCCCGGTGATTCTCCACTGAATATAGATAAATCTTTTCGAGCGAGTCGTCCTCACTCTTGCCGTAGGAAATCCATTTGCTGTCCGGCGACCAAGCATATTGGCGGATCTCGGTCCGGGCGGAGCGGTCGACCTGTGTGACCACTTTCGTGTCGACGTCCACCCAGCGCAGGCGCTGCAATCGGTCGGACCAAAGCAGCTTGTGGCTGTCCGGCGACCAGACGGCACGATAATAATAAGTGTCTGCCTGCGTCGTGAGCTGCACGGCCGCGCTCCGGCCGTCCTGCGCGCAGATATATAATTCGTTCTCTCCGCTCGCGTCCCCAATATAGGCGACCCATTTGCCATCCGGTGACCAGACGGCGTTTCGCTCGTGCACGCCCGGGCTGCCGCTCACGAGGCGAATTGCACCATCCTTGGCGGGAACCGACAGGACTTCACCCCGGGCGTCGACGACAACGCGTTTGCCATCTGGTGCTGGGCTCACGGAACCGATAAAGCGCGTCACGTTCACGACGCCGCCCCGGGCCGCCGCGAAATCCTCGCTCACCGTGATCGGCAGCCGCTGGGACTGCCCGCTCGCGAGGTCAAACAGCCAGATTTCACCGGCCTCCTCGAACACGATTTTGCCGCCACCCAGCGAGGGAAACTTGATATCAAATGCCCGAAACGTCGTGTGCTGCGTCGTCTGTTTCGTCCGCAAGTCGTAGCTATAGAGATTCATCCGGCCGTCGCGGTCGGATAAAAAGTATATTCGATCGTTGGGCCCCCACATCGGAATGATGTCCTGGGCGGGATTCTGAGTGATGTTCTCGAGCGCCCCCGTTTTCAGATCGAGAATCCAAATATCGTCCGCCTGCCCGCCCCGATACTGCTTCCAAGTGCGGAATTCCCGGAACACCCGATTATACGCGATCTTGGAGTCGTCCGGTGAAAACGAGACAAATCCGCCACGCGGCACCGGCAGCTGCTCCGGCAGCTCGGCGTTCAACCCGACTGTATAAAGCGCCCCGATGAAGTCGTTGAACGAGCGCATGCGCGAGCGGAACGCGATCTCCGGCTTCGTGTTCCTCCAGGCCATCACCAGGTTGTTCGGGCCCATTCGGTCCGATATATCATCGCGGCCCAGCGTCGCTGTATAGGTCAGGCGCTTCGGTGCGCCTCCCTCCGCCGGCATCACATAGACCTCCGTGTTGCCGTCATATTGCGCAGTGAACGCCAGTTGCGCGCCGTCGGCCGAGAACCGGGGGAAATCCACATAACCCGGTGCACTGGTCAGGCGACGCGCCACGCCGCCCGTCATCCCCACAGTATATAGCTGCCCCGCATAAGTGAAAACCACCTGCTTCCCATTGGTCGCCGGAAAACGGAGTAACTTTGTCGGCGCCAATGGCTGGCCGGCCGCGGCGGCGATGATCAGGCATAAGAAAACGGCCAGGCGGCCCAGGCGCGGAAGTTTGGACATGGCCCGACCTTGGCCCGCGCCGCCGTCACGGCAAACAATCTCCGCCGGAAGACACCGTCCGTCCGGGTGGCGGTCCACTCCGAAATGTATAATGACGCGGGAAGCCCGCGCACCGCTCAGGCTTTGGAAATCCGGACTCGATCGATCTCATTCCCGCGCTCGTCGACCTGGCGCATCACGAGTTCCGGTCCGTCGAGGTCGAAAACGGTCAGCGAGTGTCGATCGCTCACCATTTGCGCCACGAATGGCACGCCGCCATCGCCCTCGAGTGTCCATTTTTCCGGACGGTTATTATATTCCGCATCGTAAAGGTATTTCCCGCCAGCCCCGGTTGTAATATGAATCGCGCCGGCGGCGCGCACGTTCTGCGTGCCGTCAAATTTCTGGTCCAGCGTGAATTCGCCCGGCACCACCCGATCCTTCGTCTGCACCGCCCGCGCCTTCGCGTCGGACCGCGGCGCAAACCGCAGCGGCAGCGTCCGCTGATAGTTGTGTTCGTGTCCACTCAACACGAAGTCGACATGATATTTCTCGAACAATGGGCAGAGCACGCGCATCTGCTGTTCCTTGAAGTGATGCGCGCCGACGTTGAACGCAGGGTGATGATAGACCACGAATCGCCAGCGCGCGTCAGTCGCCGCGAGGTCCGCCTCGATCCAGCGCTGCAGCGCATCGGCGGTCGGGTCGACATATATATTCGAGTCCAGGCAGAGGAAATGCGCGTCGCCGAAGTCATAGCTATAATTCGCCATGGTGGGGAACCGGGCGCCCGCGCTGGCTTTAAAGCCGTCCAACGCAGCCGCCGGGCCCCGGAGAGCCGTCGGATGCGCCGGGGGCGGGCCATTCAGCGGAAAATGAAAGTTGGTATAATAGGCGAGCGAGTCGGGATCCGTCTCGAAATTCGCGCAGGCGCCGGTCCCGCCGTCGAGCGTCCCGTGCACGTCATGGTTCGCGAGCACTGTATAGAACGGAACCGAGCGCAGCAGCGGAGCCCCGAGCCGCGGGCCGGCAACGTCGGCATTATAGACAGGAAAAAAATGGCGGCCGTATTCGCTGTCGAGTCCGCCTTCATATACGTTGTCACCCGTGTTCATGATGAAGTCCGGGTGGGCGCGATAGGCCTGGTACGCGATCGCCCGGTCGCTGATCTCGCCAAACGAGTTATCGCCAAAGGCGACGAAGCGCACCCGGCGGCCGCGCGGCTGGCGCGTGGTGAAATATCCCTCGACGATCGTCTCGCCGTTGCAGCGGACGCGGTATCTATATTCGGTGCCGAGTTCGAGCCCTGGGAACGTCGCAATATAGTTAAAGCGTCCGTCCTTCTCGCCCTTCCCGGGGTAGAGGCGGGTGGTGCGAGCGATCGCGCCGGCGTTCCCATAGTCCTCGTCGCGGCCGAACTCCGCAGTGAACTTCGCTTCGACTTGGAGTGTCTGCCACGCCACCCGCGAGACTTCCGCCCCAGGCACGAGTTTCCCCTCGGGGCCCGGTTGAATATAAGGCAGAGCGGTGAACGTCGGGATCGAGAGGGGTGGGATGGGGGAGCGCGCCGCGAACAGCCCGCGGCCCGCAGGAATCAGCGCGAGGAACGTCACGCCACCGGCCGAGCGCAAGAAGTCGCGACGAGTATATAGGGAATTCATGTACAGGAGCCTGAAGTATATACCCTAGAAACGAGCGTCAGGCGAAGAGATTTTCGGCGGGGGTTCGCCTAACGCGGGGTCGCGGGGTGAGACCTTCCATTTCCAACCCTCCAATTTTGAGAGACTTGTAATAATTCCACCCCGGCCGTCCCAAATGTTGCAAAGTTGAGTCGGGCCCGGCCGATTGAAGGCCTTTATGCCTCGGATCACGCGTGCGTTCGCCGCCCGTATCGCCTGGTGCGTCGTCCTCGCACTCGGCCCCGTTGCACGGTCCGGAGCCGTGGGTCTGGTAGGCGCGACTCGCGCTGCGGTAATTGCGTATTACGGCCCGCCGAGCAGTTTGATGAAGGTCGGCGGCAAGGAAATTTTAATATACTCGAATGGCCGCGCTGTGCTCGAGGGCGGCATTGCCACCCAGATCACGCTGCCATACCCAAAGCCCGACGACGCCGCCGTCCTCGCGGAAAAAGCCGCCGCCCAGGCGCGCGAGGCCCGTTCAGTCGCAATCCGCGCCGAAGAGATCGAAAAACTAAGATTCACGCTCGTCCCGACACCCGCGCCCGCGCCGGAAATCCCGGTCGAAAGCTCCAGCCAGATTCTGCGCTATAAGTGGGTCATCGCCGCACTCTCCGGAATCTCGGTTTTCGCGATCGTCCTCACGATGCTGTCCCGGCGGAACGGACATAAAACGTCGCCCAAACCCAAGGCGGCACCGGCGCCCGCGGAGCGCGCGACCGTCAACCTTCCGAGAGCCGTCCCCACCGTCGCCGATCGCGTCGCTGAGGAGAACACAGTTGTCCTCTCGATGCGTGCGCCGGTCGCGCCCGTCGCGCCACCGATTTCGCCCGCCGTCGCGGCCGCGCTCGCGAAGAGTAAACTGACGCCGACGCTCCTCGCCGAGATCGAGTGGCGACGCTTCGAGGAACTCGTCTGCGGTTATTATAGAGTGATCGGCGCGCGCCCCGAGCTGACCCGCGCAGGCGCGAACGGCGGCGTGGACCTCCGACTTTACCGCACGGGAGAACACCGGCCTTACTCGCTCGTGCAGTGTAAGGCGTGGGTCGACCGGGACGTCGACGCGGCGATGCTGGGATCACTCTTCTCGATCATGACCGCGGACGGAATTGGTGAGGGGGCAATCGTGACGCCCAACGGTTTCACGCCCGATGCGCGCACGTTCGCGATAGGAAAAAAGATCCAGCTGATTGATGGCCCCCGCTTTCGAGAGCTCTTCGCCATGATCCCGATTGCCGACCAGGAGACGATGGTGGCGGAGGCGACGCGCGGCGACTATCGCACTCCGACTTGCCCGCAGTGCAGTCAGAAGATGGTGCAAAAAGATTCGCCGGAAGGCCGTCAGTGGGCGTGCACCGGTTTTCCGCACTGCCACGCCAAGCCGTTGCGCGTCCGTGAGGCCGTGTCGGCCGTCTCGCTCCCAGTCTCGGAGACCAGTCAGTTGCCCGCGGCTTAGAGCGCGAACCGATTGCCACGCCGACTGCCGCAGCTTCGCGCTTTGGCAGGAATTTTGCCGGCGAGAAGCAATCCTTCTACCAACGGATCGCGCTGCGGACGCGTTGACCGCGGGCAGTGGGTCCTTTCGCGTACTGGGTGCGCCTCCAGCGCGACTGCAAAACCCCTGTCCATATAGCCCTATATATTATGCGTTCTGTCGTTGTTTCACGAATCCGCCTGTTCGCTGGCCTGCTCCTGAGCGTCGGTCTCGCCTGCGCCCAGCCACCCGCGCCGCGGATCACGCCATCCAAGGACATCATCGGTTTCGCCATCGGCGACGATTATCATATGGCGAACTATACACAGCTGACCGCGCTGTGGAAAAAGTGGGAAACCGAATCCAACCGGATGAAGGTCGTCAGCATCGGCACGACCGCCGAGGGCCGGCCGCAGCTCATGGCGATCATCAGCTCGCCCGAGAATCTAAAGAACCTCGAGCACTTCCGCCAAATCTCCCTGAAGCTCGCGCACGCAGACGGGCTCAGCGAGGAAGACGCCCATCGCCTCGCCAAAGAGGGCAAGGCGGTCGTCTGGATCGATGGCGGGCTTCACTCGTCAGAGAGCGTCAACTCCCAGCAGCTGATCCAAACGGTATATGAATACCTCTCGCGCAACGACGACGAGGCCCTGCGTTTTCTCAACGACGTGATCCTGCTCGCCCCCGTCGCGAATCCCGACGGCGTCGAGATCATGGCGAACTGGTATATGCATCTGCCGGACGAAAAACAGCGCACGTTCGCGGGCGTGCCGCAGCTATATAACAAGTACGTCGGGCATGATAATAATCGCGACTCGATCATGAACAACATGCCCGAGACGACGAACCAAAACCGGGTGCTGTTCATCGACTGGATCCCGCAGATCATGTATAATCACCACCAGCCGGGGCCCGAGGGCCAGGTGATCTTCATCGCGCCGTTCCGCGATCCGTTTAATTATAATTTCGACCCGCTCGTGCCGCTCGGCGTCGAGGAGGTCGGCATCGCCATGCACGCGCGTCTCGTCGCCCACGGCATGGGCGGTTCTGCGATGCGCTCGGCGGCGCCGTATTCCACCTGGTGGAACGGCGGCATGCGCACCGCTGTATACTTTCACAACCAGATCGGAATTCTCTCCGAGGTGATCGGCAGCCCGACGCCTTCCAATATCACACTCGTCCCCTCGAAACAGTTGCCCACGGGTGACTGGCCGATGCCGATCGCTCCGCAGGTCTGGCATTACCGCCAGTCGATCAGCTACGACGTCGAAGTGAACTGGGCCGCCCTCGACTATGCCTCGCGCAACCGCGAGACGCTCCTCTTCAATATGTATCGCATGGGCAAGAACGCCATCGACCGCGGCAACCGCGACTCGTGGACGATCACCCCCAAGCGCATCACCGCGCTATATGCAGCCGCCAATATGAAGGAGCCGTCGGCCAGCGATTCGCTCGCGTCGTTCTTCGAGAGCCATGCCGTGCCCACGGAGCTATATGAAAAGGTGCTCCACGCGCCGGACCAGCGCGACGCCCGCGGCTATATCATTTCCGCGGACCAGGACGATTTCCCGACCGCGGTTAAGTTCGTCAACGTGCTCCTCAAGCAGGGCGTCACGGTCCAGAAGGCCACCGCCGCGTTTGCCGTCGCCGGGAAAAACTATCCCTCCGGTTCCTATGTCGTGAAGGCCGCGCAGGCCTTCCGCGCGGAGGTCATGGATATGTTCGAGCCACAGGATCACCCAAACGATTTCCTGTTCCCCGGCGGCCCGCCGCGGCCTCCGTATGATATCACGGGCTGGACGCCTGCCGTGCAGATGGGCGTGAAGTTCGACCGCCTGCAGGAGGGCTTCGATGGTCCGTTTACCACGCTCAGCTTCGAATTGGAAAAGCCAGCGCCCGCCACGGTGGCCGGCCCGGCGAATCCCGCCGGCTATATGGTCAGTCACAAAATGAACGACTCGTTCATTCTCACGAACCGGCTGCTGAAGGCGGGCTGCGAGGTGGATTGGATCAAGGATGCGCAGACCGAAAACGGACGCGATCTCGGGACCGGGACGCTCTGGATTCCGGCGAACCCGAAAGCGACGCCGATCATCGCGCGCGCTGCGGCCGAACTCGGCGTTCCCGCCTACGCCGTCGCGCAAAAGCCCGCCGGCGACATGATGAAACTCAAGCCCGTTCGCATCGGCTTGCTCGACGTCTACGGTGGCTCGATGCCCTCGGGCTGGCTGCGTTGGATGCTCGAGCAATATGAATTCCCCTTCGAGGTCGTGTTTCCCCCGATCCTCGACGCTGGCGACTTGCGGAAAAATTTCGACGTGATCGTTTTCCCGAGCGACACCTACGGCGAGGGTGGCCGAAATCTCGCCAGCGCCGCAGCCATCGAGCGCTTCCTGACCTTCAACGCTGGCACGGCCATGTCCGGGACCGGTGCCATGCAATATAATCCGCCCGCGTCGCAAGTGCCGGAAGAATTCCGCTCGATGCTCGGCACCGTCACGAACACTAAGAGCGTTCCGCCGCTGAAAACATTTGTCGAGGAGGGTGGCACGATCATCGCAGTCGGCTCGTCCTCCCGCATCGGCCAGGCCCTCGGGATCCCGGTGAAAAATCACCTCATGGAAACCGTGAATGGCAAGGAGGTGCCGGTCGCGCGCGAGAAATACTATGTACCCGGCTCGGTCCTGCACGCGCGTTTCGACAACACCAACCCCGTTGCGTACGGCATGCCCGCGGACGGCTTTGTGTTCTTCGACAACAACCCGGTTCTCCAGATCGCGGAAAACTCGAGCCCCCACACGGTCCCGATCACCTGGTTCAACAGCAAGACGCCGCTATATAGTGGCTGGGCGTGGGGCCAGGCCTATCTCGATGGCGGACAGGTCGCGACCGAGAGCGACATCGGCGCGGGCAAGGTCGTGTTGCTCGCCTTCGAACCAACCTTCCGCGGCACGCCTCATTCGACGTTCAAGCTGTTCTTCAACAGTTTGTTCTTCGGATCTACCACGGCGGCTCCGGCCCGTTAACTTGCGCGGCCAGCGCGGGCGGCTTCCGCTCGCGCTGACCGACGCTCCGGATCGAGCGTGGCGTTTACCGCGACGCGTCGATCGGCCGATCACGCGCTGTATCCATTCTGTGGATACGGCGCTTTTTTTTGGCGGCCTTTATCATGCGCCATTCAGTCGTGACGGTGGCCCGGTCGGGGTGGAATGCCGGTTGCCCGCGCGATCTACAACTCCGTGTGCAAACGTCAGCGATCAGGGTTGCGTGCGTTCCACCTCCGGCGCGCCGCAGTGTCCGCGTGGGCGCGGTGCCGGGCTGTCCGGTCGGAATTTACAACCGGCCCACACGTTCCGGAATATATTCACATCTATCTTCCGGCGTATATACCCACGCCAGCTACGGCGTGACGTAGCGCGGGTCGATCACCTGCTGCCAGTGCGCGGCGAAACGATCCCACGGCGACTCATAATCGTGGCTCGCCGTGCTGGAGCCGGGAATAAACACCGCGGCAATCGCGGGCGGGTGGCCGCCGACGAGTGACTCCCCCGTGCGCATCTGGTCGAGCGTCTGCGATATATAATAAGTGCGAATATAGAATTGATGGTCGCGTTCCCATAGCTCGAACACGAGGGCGCCGGCCGGCAGCGTCGGGGTTTGCGGGAGCCCGTCCACGCTCCACGTCGCACCCATCATGCCGCTGAGATTTGCTATATTGGTGTCGTGCCCGACGAAGATCGTGATCTTGTCCTGCGGCGTGCCCGTCGCGCCCGCCACGGGTGCGCCGCGCATGGCCTGCTCGAGCGTGTGCAGGACGTGGCTCGCTAAATTCGAGCTCTCGACCTGCGCCGGATAAAGGGTGCGTTGTGCGAGGTCGAAGTTAAGCGCGTGGAGCTGGAAGAGTTCGCCGAGCGTTTCCCGCGTGACGCGACCCCAACCCACCTCGGAGGCCGGCCGACCATCTTCATATTCGAGTGCGAAATTTTCCGTGAGCGTCATCGCGCGACTGAGCGCGCCGCCGGTCGTGACGAGATCGTTCGCTTTGCCGGGCTCAATGGTGACCGGCAGAGCAAGCAGGGAAACTTTCCCCGGCGGCAGCGGCTCGTGATTGTCGCCGAATAAAATGCGATCCATGTCGACCAGTTGCGCGTGGTAAGCACGCACAAAGGTATCCGGGTCCGGGCCCATGCGCGCGCGCTCGGCCGCCATCGCCAGTGGGACATCCGGGTTGCCGAGACGTGTGCGTCCCGGGGTGAACAGTTGGTCGGTCGTGTTTGCCGGCGCGAGGTGCAGGTCCGGCTGCGGCTCGCCGATCAATCCCTGCGCCAGGCCGCGCCCCGTCTCCTGCGTCCGCTGTATATTGTTTGTGCGAAAGAATATAACCTGGCGGTCCGCCTCCGCGCGCCCCGTCAGAAGTCCGAGCGACATATATCGCTGGCGATAATATTGGCCCATCAGCTCGGCGAGGTGCTTGCCGTGGGCGGTCAGATACCCCGCCGGCACGTCCCACTTCGGCCACGGCTCGGCCGAGTACTCGGCGAGTTGCTCGGGCGTGAAGAGCGGCGAACGGACACCATGCCGGCTCACGATCACTGCCGCACGCAGGACCTCATCGGCGGCACCCGCGGCGCTGACCGCGAGCGCGAGTATATAGCCGGCGAGGATTAGGCGGCGTGAACGCATCAGGACCGGGTTGGTTGTGTTCATATAGGGAAGCACCGGCTAGGCGGATCGCCCCGGCGGTGGCAACGGGTCCGAGTTTTTAACCAGCAGAGATACCGGAGGTCCAGCGCTTTCAGCCTCGGCGCGACCGTGGACGCCCCCGCGTGTATCCATGATTTGAATACAGGATCGAGATCAGCGGGCCGCGCCGTTCTGCCACGCCCCGCGCCTGATTTCGCGCTCGCGGCACGACCGCATCTGGCTGAGTCTCCCGGCCCGCGAACCCCACCGACCATGCTCCGCCGAAACGCGCTGACGCTTGTCCTATTACTCTTCTCGAATGTACTTCTGCGCGGCGATCCGGCCGGGCTGCAATTATTTCTCCTCGTGGGTCAGTCGAACATGGCGGGCCGCGGGCCCATCGAGGCCGCGGATCTCGTGCCGCATCCGCGGGTGCTGATGCTGACGAAGGACCTGCAGTGGCAACCCGCGATCGATCCCGTGCATTTCGACAAGCCCATCGCAGGCGTCGGCCTCGCCTCGACTTTCGCGCGCGTCGTCGCCGCCGCCGAGCCCGACACCACCATCGGCCTGATCCCCGCTGCCGTCGGCGGCACCTCGCTCGACGAATGGCGCGTGGGCGGTCCGCTATATACCGAGGCGATCCGCCGCGCGAAGATTGCGCAACAACGCGGGAAGCTCGCCGGCATCCTCTGGCATCAAGGCGAGGCCGACAGCTCGCCGGATCACGCGGCCACGTACGCGGCGCGTTTCGCCACGATGATCGCGGCGATGCGCCAGGAACTCGGCGCGGAAAACGTCCCCCTGATCGTGGGCGAAACCGGCCGTTTCCGCGCCGACGGCTCGGCGATCAATGCCGTCCTCGCCCAACTCCCCACCACCATCCCACGCTGTGCTTTCGTGTCCGCGGAAGGGCTGACCGATAAAGGCGACAAGCTCCATTTCGACACCCACTCGCTGCACGAGTTTGGCCGACGCTACGCCGAGGCCTGGTTCCACCTCGTGGCAAGCCCCGGCCCCGCGAACTCGACCGCTGGATCGACCGGGACGGCGTCACCGTCCGCTCCGGTCATTCCTGGGAAATAGATTCAACGTCTGATCTATAGATATAACATATACGATTATATCTATATAAATAATGTGAACCGACGTTAAAGTTGGCGGCAGGCGTCCCGCGCTCCACGTTCGCGCGCTCGGATAACCTGCGACTCGCCTCGGCTTGGCGCGATTTGCGGACGTGGTATATAATCCGATCCGTCCCGGTGGACTCCGATATATAGCGTGAAAACCCTAGCGCCGACGGAACCAGCCGGCCACCGCGTGCAGCGGTGCCGATGTCGCGCGCGAGGGCTCCGGCATCGGCGCTGGCAGGTTTGCCGGCTCCGCGGTTGCGGGGATCACCGTTGCGGCATGCGACTGACCCGAGCTGTCCAGTTTCGCCAAAAATTCCACCAGGCTCCGCGCGCGGGATCGCTTCTCGCTCGCGTTGCGCGAATAGGCGAGGGCCTCACTCGCGAACTTGTGCGTCACCGCGTCGTCCGAAAGATGCTCCGCCAGCGCCGCATTGTCCTTCGCGATTCGCACCGCCTCCCACAACGCCCGCTCCAAAGCCCCGTGCTGCGCCGCATCGAGCGAGCGCGAGGAATAGACGTGACCCACATGACACCGAAACTCGCGCAGTCCCTCGAGCCGCATCTCCCAAAGCGAGCCGCCACATTCCGGGCAAGACAGCGCGCACAGAATTCCCGCGCTGCTCGGTTCAATCTCGTGGCTGCTCATAGTGCCGCGCAGCGCCGACCACAAAACGCGCTCGAAAAGTCGCTTCCCGACAGATCATATATCTTGGAAGCTCCATACCACGAGCTGCGATTTGGGTATATCAAAGTCGTCGTGAAGGGGATGCGCATGGAACGGGAGAGTGTGTGTTCTACATTCCATTTGTTCCTCGCGCAATTCGCTTCCGTCCGCAGTCCGTTCATCAGGAAAACCCCGAGTCATTTCGCAGGGTCAAGAGTTGAAAACACGGAAGTCGCTGGACCGCCGTGTGATCCCCACCGGATCTTTCCATCCACGCGGCCGGCGCTTTTGTCTTTATATTGCATCAGCGGTTGCTTTGCCACTGCGCAGTGTTCTCTCGCGCGATCGTATCCATCGTGCGTCGCGTCAAAACAGACATGTCCTCCTGTCGCGCGGTCAAGGGTTTCATGGGTTCCCCGGCTTTCTGCACCAGCCACACCGGTTTCTCGTCCTCGCTCTTGATCCGGAATATATGCCATTCGCCTTTTAGTTTCTTGCCGGTGAGCCAGAGCTTCAAATCACCGCGAAAATAATCCCCGCCGATCACGTCGTACGTTCCTATATCCCAGACCATCACCGTCCCGCCTCCATATTGTCCTTCCGGGATCGTGCCCTCAAAATCGA
Organism: uncultured Verrucomicrobiae bacterium; assembly: GCA_963800005.1. GTDB lineage: Bacteria > Verrucomicrobiota > Verrucomicrobiia > Opitutales > Opitutaceae > CAWCZH01. Next base: position 509,541 of record CAWCZH010000004.1, on the reverse strand, counting down.
GGTAGGCGAGAGGGTGATCTTCCGTTTGAAATGCGGAGCGTTTGACGCCGAGTTCATACGGCAGCCCTTTCGGCACCGCCCACGATTTTAATACATTGTTCATTTCCAGCCGGAAATCATAATGCAGGTGGCTCGCCGCATGTTTTTGAATGACGAAACGCCGGGTGCTGCCTTGGTGACTGCGGCGAGGGAGAGCGGGACCCGGCTCCCGCGTTATATCAAAGTCTCGCTTCGACGCATAACGCTCGAGGCTCCGGCTCGGCGGCAGCGGCGGCAGCTTCATAAACGCATCCGGCAGGCGCTGCGACAGCGTGAGCACCGGCGCAAATAAATCGCCGAGCTTTGCCACCCGTTGCAGCGCCGCTTCCGGCGTGAAGGAGAGGGAGGCGGCATCCTTCCGCTTCCGGGCGCGGGCCAGCTCGCTCCATGATACCGGCATCGAGACGAAGGGCGCGTCACGTTTTCCCCGCATCGAATATACTGCCACCGTCGTTTTCGCCTCGGAATTTTGCGACCAGTCGATCATCACGCGTCCACGCCTCAGCAGCTTCGACATCTCGCTCACGATCAGCTCCGGATATTGGCGCGCGAGTAGTTCCGCCACCGACTTTGCAAATGGCTGCGTCGCGCCATACGTCACCTCGCTGTTCAGCGGTATATATACTTGAATTCCCTTCGATCCGGAAACCTTGGGAAACGATTGCAGCTTCAACCCATCGAAAACTTCCTTCAGCAAAAACGCCACTTGCGCGCAGGTCAGCACGTCCGTGCCTTCGCCGGGATCGAGGTCAAAGGCGACCGACGTCGGCCGGTCGAGTTGCGGCACGCGATGCAGGAAGGGATGAAACTCGATCGCGCCCAGATTCGCGCACCACGCCAGGGTGTTGGCATCGTTGACGAGCATATAGTTGATGTCGCCCTCGTGCACCCGCCGCGGCACGGCGAACGTCCGGATCCAGGGCGGCGCAAATCCCGGGGCGTTTTTCTCATAAAAACTTTCTCCCTTCACGCCCTCGGGAAAACGGATAAGCGTGATCGGCCGGTCCCGCAGGTGCGGCAACAGCGTCGGCGCAATCGCTATATAGTACTGCAGCATTGCGCCCTTCGTGTATCCACTGGGGAAATACACTTTCTCCACGCTCGTGAAGCTGACCGCCGGGGCCGGTGAGCCGCGTTTCATATTTCCCCAGACCGCCTGCCGCCCAACCCGTTCGCCATCCGCCGCGTGCACGACCGGCCCGTCCGCCACCCGAATCCCGCTCGACTCAACCCGCCGGCGCGCTATCTTGGCTCGGTTGGGATCTCCTTCTGCCTATGAAACTGCACCTGCTGTACCCGATGTTCTCCGTGGTCCTTCTCGCTGGTGCCGCTCGCGCTGCAGAGATACCACTTCCTTCATTCCAGGAAAAGGTCCAGCTACCGTCACTCTCTCTCTCGGGCCCCGACCTGGCAGGACCGCAGACCTTCGCACCGTCACTCCCGCGGTTCGCTCCTGCGCTCACGCCGAAGCATTCGCATCACCGGATCACCCCGCTCGAGGCGCTCTCGAGTTATTTGGACGCGATGCCGATGTATCGACCGGACCCGCTCCTCGACTATAAACTCCAAGTGCTCCCGCCGGATCCCGGTGTTGACTATAAACTTTCGGTCTACGGCGTCGGTCCCGCCGAGCCGTCCTCACTGTTTTCAGAGCGTCGCTAAGCGACTCTCGCCTCATTCAATCCGACGCCGCTCAATGGCGCGTCGCCGCTCCGGCGGGCAGGGTATATAGCAACTGATCGGGGGTCTCGATCGACGCTATATCATCCGTCCCGCCGGTCGGGTCGCTTGACCGCCGGTTACGGCGTGGTCAACACCCCATCCAGCCGGAAGGTGTCCGTGAGGCTCGCCCCGTCCGTGCCCGAAATCGCAATCAGGCCGCCGGCTCCGACATAGCGCCCCGTGCCGCCGGTGACATGCAACTCACCGCCAAGGCTCAGTGGGTAATCCGTTCCGACATCGACCATCGTTGCGACTATATTGAGCCTGTCGCCGGCATTGTTGATCAGCACGGCGGTCCCGCGCAGAACATAGCCGTCCGAAAACGGGGTCGCCACATACGAGAACGTGCCCGTGAAATTTCCGAACGTCGTCAGGTGACCCGACTGCGTCGCAGTGATCGAAAGGGTTCCATCCGCGTTATATACAAGGTTCGTGATCGTGGTGGTCACGTTGCCGCTGACGTTCGCCGCCTTCGGCGTGGCCTGGGCGTGCGGGGTGGTGAGGCAGAGAGCGAAGGCGCACACGGCGCCGACGAGACCGACCCGCGCGTGGGCGGCGAATTGAACCAAACGGGACGAAACGACGTTCATATTGGGGAAGAGGATACGATTCATATATGGCAGCTGCACCGTCATCCCAACGCCGCCCCGGTTCCGAACGGCAAGTGACGCATCCCTTTGGCAGCCAGTATCGATTCCCCGAAACATCAGGAAACTAGAATATATCTCGCGTGCGGGCGCAGAGTTGCGATGACAGTTGTCATCTTCGCGGGAACAAAGTGCCACCCCCGGCAGTAGGAGCAAACGGGATTCTCTCGAGCAATCTGCGCCTGAGGCTCAGAAGGTCGTCCGAGCCGACAGGATCCAGTTATGATTGAAGGCGGGCGTCGTCGGTGCCTTCGGGTATTTTTGCGAGAGCGACGTCTGATAGCCGACGCCGATGATAAACTTGGACCGACCCGCGATCACGAAACGGCCGAAGACGACGCCTGGCGTGAGATAGGTCTGGTTGCGCTGGTCCCGCGAGCCGCCGGTCCAATCCGTGCGGTTCACCTCGAGCTCGGGCCACAGCACTCGGGCGAAATGATATTGCAGCGTGATATTACTGAGGATCGCGTGGCCGGCCCGCGTGTTGTCGCGGGTGGGAATGCTTTCCCCCAGCGTCGCCTGCACGTCGAAGTCCCCAAATCCCTTGCCGGCCGCAATCGTCGGCGTGAAGACATGGTTCCGACTGGTATATACCAGCGCGCCGGTCGGCAGACTATATTGCGCGAACACCGTCACCACATAATTTCCGGCATTCTCCGGCGAGCTCAGCAGCCGGTACTTCACAAGAAAGCCCGGCCAGTCGCCAAACGCCGAAGCCGGGGCGGTGCCGCGTCGCACCTGATAAGGCGGGACGTATATGATGACCTCCGTGTTCGAGGTCGGAATGAGTTCGAGCCCTTTGCCGCTGTCGTATATATCGACCGTGCTGCCGTTCTTCAGCGTCTGCCGGTTTTGGTCATACCGAAATTCCTGCTCGAGACGCGGCGTCGTCGTGGCGAGCGGCGTGATCCATTTCGGCTGGGAAGCCTGCGCCGCTTCGACACGATCCTGCCAATGCTCGAAATAATCGGTGACCGCGGCTCCGAATGACGACTGGGCATTCAATCGCGTGCCGGTGAAGGTAGATAAGGCCGCGAGGCCGAGAATTGACAGGAGGCGGGTGGGTGAGTGGTGCGTCGGCATGTTGGCGACAGATGGACGTGGCCCGGCCGGACCGGTTCCGTTATCTTTCATGAAAGATATCGCTTTGCCGCCGGTCCACGCGGCTGAACGCAATCGCGAGGTTCGGTGGGCGGCGTGCTGATCGAACGACGCCTCCGCGCCCCGAACGTTTTCCCATTCACGGCAGAGGAGCAGCTCGACGCTTTGCCTCATCGACGCGCACGGAGCGCGATGCGCAGCGCGGCTGGTGTGAACCGCCTCTCGCGGCGCGGAGCTTTATATAGCGCGCTTCGTCCGCCCGCGCGGGCGGAGGACAAGGTCCATGAAAAGCTCTGTATAGTATTTGTCGCCGATGCGCAGGGCGGCTTCCTCGCGTCCATATACGCGGAAGCCGGCGCTCTGATAAAAACGCACGGCGACGCCGTTCGATTCCACGACGGCCAGCTGCACCTGCCGCAGTCCGCGCATCGCCCGGGCGGTCGCCAGCACTTCATCGAGCAGGAGACGTCCGATTCTCCGGCCTCTATATTGTTTCATTATATAGAAGCCGTAGATCGCCGCCTTGTGTTGCTGCTTTCGGCGCTCCTGACGCACGAATGAAACGACCCCGACCATGCGACTGCCCCGGAACGCGGCGAATGTCCAGTTGCCCGGCGATGGCTGGAGGCGACGCAGGAAATCCGTCGTCGGACGCCGGCGCTCCTCCGCGTACGAGCTACCAAAGGCCGACGAGCTTTCGCGCAGGCCCAGGAGCCGCAGGCGCCGGTAGCCCGCCACGTCCCCCGGCCCGAGGCGACGTAGCACGATGTCCGTCATCGGCGCGCGTTCTCGCGGCTTTTGCCCCGTCACGACGCGAATTGCCGATCCCGGTTTCGTCGAACGGGCGGTCACGGCCGCGTCTCGCAAAACGCGAACCACTCGAGCGGACCATATAAGTCCAGGAGCTCGAACTGCGGGAGAATTACCGCGGCGATGATGGCGCGAGGGGGAGTGATCTCCTATATATATACTCGGCGATCCACAGGGCGATCAAATACGCCTCCCGAAGCTGCTCGCGCGACGCACTTCCGCAGAGCTGGCTGGGTTGACGCCGAGATTGACACCCGAGGACTCGTCCAAAAAAAATCCCGGATGAAATTGTGGGAATGGGTGCGACGACCGGGCGAATCCGGGCGAAAATCCGGGGAAACGCCGAGCCGGCCGGGCGGCCAGGTGGCGATTGATATAGCGTTCATATTGCTCGCCTTCGCGGTGATCACGATGTTCATAATGAAGGACGGCTTTATAAACGCGCACGACATCCAGGCGTTCCCGTACTAGCGGCCGACCCGCGCGCCGAGAATCAGCGTGGCGCGGGCCGCGAATTCAGTATCGCCGGCGCCGGGATCGATCGAAGCGTCACCGGGGCGGCTCCGGCATTCCCGGATATATAGCGGCGCTCATCCGCAGTTCGAATTTCGGCGGCGTCGTTGGCCGGCTCCTTGCTTGATTCCGTCGCGCGGCCTCCTCGAGGTCGCCGCCGCCATGCGTGCGCCCGCCATCGCCCCTCCTAATATCACGCCGATTCCCGCAACTATCCGGGCTCGGCCCCCGATTTAGGACGACAGCGCGGCTCGTTTTCATTTAATTCTCGTCTTCATCGTTCATGTGGATCGTCCGTCTCGCCCTCCGCCGCCCCTATACGTTCACCGTGGTCGGGCTGCTCATCATCCTCGCCGGCCTCGTCGCCATGCTGCGCATGCCGAAGGATATATTTCCCGCCGTCGACGTGCCGGTGATCGCGGTGGTCTGGACCTACAACGGGCTGTCCGCCGACGAGATGGAAAAGCGGATCGTGACGAGCTCCGAGCGCACCCTTGGCCAGCAGGTCAACGACATCGAGCACATCGAGTCGCAATGCGTCGCCGGCGTCGGCGTCATCAAGATTTTCCTGCAGCCCGAAGGCAGCGCGGACGCCGCCATGGCCCAAGCGACCGCCACGACCAGCCGCTCGCTCCGCGACGCGCCCCAAGGCGCCTCGCCGCCGCTCATCATCCGTTATCGGGCGTCGAACGTCCCCATCATGCAGATCGGCGTCGGCAGCAAGACGCTCCCCGAGCAAACGCTATATGATCTCGCACTGAACTCGCTTCGCATTCCGCTCGCCGCGGTGCGCGGATCGTCGATCCCCAATCCCGCCGGCGGCAAGGTGCGGCAGGTCATCGTTGATATAGACCCGGTCGCGCTCAGGGCGCAGGGCTTGACACCCAATGACGTCACCAACGCCCTCGCTGCGCAAAACCTGACGCTGCCCGCAGGCACGACGAAGATCGGTGAAACGGAATATAATGTCGCGTTGAACAGCAGCCCGGACGCGGTGGCCGAGCTCGCGCAGATGCCGATCAAGACGGTGAACGGGACGATGTTATATGTTCGCGACGTCGCCCTGGTGCGGGACGGCAACGCGGTGCAGACCAATATAGTCCGTCAGAACGGAACGCGCGGCACGCTGTTGAGCGTGATGAAGACCGGCAATGCCTCGACGATCAAGGTGATCGAGGACATCAAGGCGATCCTGCCGCGCGTGATGAGCACGCTGCCGCCGGAGCTCGAGCTGCATCTGTTGTTCGACCAGTCGCGCTTCGTGCGCGCAGCGCTCGACGGCGTGCTGCACGAGGGCATCCTCGCAGGCGGGCTCACGGCTCTGATGCTTTTGCTATTTCTCGGCTCGTGGAGAAATACACTCGTCGTCGCGCTCTCGATTCCGCTCTCGATCTTCTGCTCGATTCTCGCGCTCGCGGCCCTGGGGCAGACGATCAATATGATGACGCTCGGCGGCCTCGCGCTGGCGGTCGGCATTCTCGTCGACGACGCCACGGTGGAGATCGAGAACATCGACCGGAACCTGGCGCAGCACAAGCCGTTGATCGACGCGATTCTCGACGGTGCGCGGCAGATCGCGATGCCCGCGTTCGTGTCGACGCTGTGTATATGTATAGTATTCCTGCCGATTTTTTTCCTCGAGGGCACCGCCCGTTATCTGTTCAGCCCGCTCGCGCTGGCCGTTATATTCGCGATGCTCGCTTCCTATTTGTTGTCACGAACGGTCGTGCCGACGATGGTGCATTTCCTATTGCAGCATCACCCGGTGCTGCATGACGACGGATCGGAGCGGGCGCTGAACGTGGGGGACGCGGCGTGGCGCGTGCACGTGCGTTTCAATCGAAAATTTGAGCGCTTCCGCGCGGGTTACGGCCGCGTGCTCGCGTGGGCGCTCGATCACCGCTTGGCGATGGCGCTGATCGCGAGCGGGCTTTTCGCCCTCAGCGCTCTGCTCGTGCCGAGGCTTGGCCGGGATTATTTCCCGCTCGTCGATGCCGCGCAGTTCCGATTCCACGTGCGCGCCCGCGCGGGCACCCGCATCGAGGAAACCGAGCGGATCACCGGGCAGGTCGAAGCGATGATGCGCGAGGTGATACCGCCCGGCGATCTCCTCGCCATTCTGGATCTCATCGGATTGCAAAACAGCCCGACCAACCTCGCGAACGGGGACGGCGCCACGATCGGCCCGGCCGACGCGGAGATCATGGTCTCGCTGAATCCGAAAAAGCACCTCTCGACCGCGGAATATGTTCGACGCATCCGAGCCCGTGCGACGCACGATTTTCCCGACTGCACGTTCTTTTCGCAGGATTCCGATATAGTAAGTCAGGTGCTGAACTTCGGCCTGCCGTCGCCCATCGACGTCCAGTTCGCCGGTCGCGATCGCAACGGTAACTATAAACTCGCCCAGGAGTTCGCCGCTCGCGTTCGAAAAATTCCCGGCGCGGTCGACGTGCACGTGCACCAGGTGCTCAATGCGCCCACGCTGAAGATCAACGTGGATCGATCGCGCGCCGCCGAGCTCGGCATGACCCAGCGCGATGTCGCGAACAATGTATTAACCTCGTTGAGCGGCACGACGCAATCCGCTCCGAACTATTGGCTCAACCCCGCGAATGGCGTGCAATATCTCGTGAGCACGCAAACCGCGCCGTATCGCCTGAATTCGGTCAGCGCACTTCAGGATACACCCGTGAGCGGGTCGTCCGTGACGGGCGGTTCGCAGATGCTGGGAAATATATCGACGATCGAGCGCGTCGTGACCCCGTCAGTTATAAATCATTACGATGTGCAGCCGGTCATCGATGTATATGCGAACGTCGATGGTCGCGATCTCGGCTCCGTGGCCACGCCCGTGCGCCGGCTCGTGCGAGAGTTCACCCCGAGGATGTCGCGCGGAAACTTTATATCGGTCCGCGGCCAGGCGGAGACGATGGACGCCTCGTTTATCAGTCTGGGCCTCGGACTCGTCGCCGCGATGATTCTCGTATATTGTCTGCTCGTGATTAATTTCCAGTCATGGCTGGACCCGCTGATTATAGTAACCGCGCTGCCGGGCGGCCTGTGTGGAATTGTCTGGATGCTGCTCGCCACGCGCACGACGTTGAGCGTGCCCGCGCTGATGGGCTCGATCATGTGCATGGGCGTGGCAACGGCGAATGCGATCCTCGTCGTGACGTTTGCGAATGACCAGCGGAAGATCGGTCGAGATGCCCGCCAGGCCGCCTATGAAGCGGGTTTCACGCGACTCCGCCCCGTGTTGATGACCGCGCTCGCGATGATCATCGGCATGCTGCCGACGGCGCTGGGGCAGGGTGAGGGCGGCGAGCAGAACGCGCCGCTGGGCCGGGCGGTCATCGGCGGACTGCTGGTCGCGACGTTCGCGACCCTCCTGCTCGTCCCGGTGGTATATGCAACGTTTCGCCGGAAGGCGGCGCACCGGCCCGAGGAGGTCATCGCCGAGGAACTCGAGGAGGCGCATGCGCCGCATGCCTGATACTATATTAGCTATATACTTGTGAAATATATGATCCCGCTCCGGTCATTCCTGTTCCCGCTGGCTGTGCTCGCCCTCGCGGGCAGTGGCTTCATCGCGCGGGCCGACGAGGAGGCTGGGCTCGCAGCGCCGGAGGGCGGCATCCCGGTCACAGTGTCCGTGGCGCGGCGCGGATCGCCCAGCCGCGAGCTCACGCTGCCTGCGACGCTCGAGGCGTTTCAGGACACCGGTATATATGCGCGCACCGGCGGTTATCTGGCGCGGTGGACGGCTGACCTCGGCGATCACGTGAAGGCCGGGCAACTGCTTGCGGTGATCGACGCGCCGGAGCTCGACCAGGAATTAAACTCAGCGCGGGCGAAGCTGGCGCAGGCGCGGGCGAACCTGGAGCTGGCGAAAAGCAGCGCGGTGCGCTGGGAAGATCTCAGCCGGCAGAACGCGGTGGCCAAGCAGGAGGTTGACGAGAAAGAAGGCGCGCTCGCTGCTCGCGAGGCGGACGTGCAGGCGGCGGACGCTGAGGTTTCGCGCCTGGGTCAATTGAAGAGTTACCAAAGCATCACCGCGCCTTTCGATGGAGTGATCACCGCGCGCAACACGGATGTAGGCATGCTCGTGACGCCCGGCGGCGGCCGTGAGCTTTTTCATATAGCGCAAACGGACCCGCTACGCGTGGACGTCGGCGTGCCGCAGAGTCACATCCGCGCGATTCAGCCCGGGATGGTGGCCGACGTGTTGTTGACGGAGTTTCCCGATCGAGCATTTCCCGGGAAGGTCGCGCGGGCGGCGGGGGCGTTGGATCCCAGAACGCGCACGATGCTCACGGAAGTGCAGATCCCAAATCCGCAGGGCGAGCTCTTTGCCGGAATGTTCGTCGAGGTGCGCTTCAAACTGATGCAGTCGGTCCCCGCCATCGTCGTGCCATCGGCTGCGCTACAGATCGGTTCCGAGGGCGCGCAGGTCGCTGTGATAAATTCCAAGAACCAGATCCACTGGCAGAAGGTAAAACTCGGCCGCGATTTTGGAGCGCAGGTCGAAATTGCGTCTGGCCTCAACGACGGTGACCGAATGGTCGCAACGCCCAGTGACGCGATGGTCGAAGGGCAGCTCGTCGCACCCATCGCGCCGGCGGCACCGAAGAAGAAGTAAACCGGTGGCGCCGCCTCGAACGCGTGCGCCGTTGGTCCGGGCTGCGTGGGCGAACCGACAGGCGTCAGACGGCCGAGTCGGCGCGACTATATTTAATAGCTTTTAATAACTATGAAATATAGAATCGGCGGTCGCCCGAAACGCGTTCGGTCTCGCTAAGCCGGGTCCACCGCCACGCCCTCGATGCGCAGGCGCTGAAGCTTGTAGGTGAGTGCGCGGCGACTGATGGCCAGGTCCTTCGCCGTTTCCGTGCGATTATAATTGTTTTTCTGCAGCGTCCGGAGAATGGCCTCGCGCTCTATCTGATCGAGCCGCTGCGCGTCGGGCGTTTCCGTGGAGAGTCCGCTCGGCGCATTCGTCGTCACCCGCGACGGCAGATGCTCCGGCAATATGATTTCGCCGCGCGACAGCAGTGCCGCGCGCTCGATCGCGTTGCGCAACTCGCGCACGTTCCCGGGCCAGCGATACGCGAGCAGACATGCCGTCGCGGCGGCGGAGAATCGGGATTTCTGCTGGGAGAATTGCTCGATGAAGTGTGTCGCGAGCGGAATTATATCCTCGGGCCGATCGCGCAACGGCGGCAGGTGCAGCTCCATCACGTTGAGCCGATAAAAGAGGTCCTCGCGAAAGGTGCCCGCTGTAATCTGTTCCTCGAGATCGCGATTCGTTGCCGCGAGCACGCGCGCGTTCGTCTCGGAATCACGCGCCGCGCCCAATCGGCGAAACGAGCCATCCTGCAACACCCGCAATATCTTCGCCTGCAATGGCAGTGGCAGGTCACCGATCTCGTCGAGAAATATAGTCCCGCCGTCCGCCTCCTCGAACCGCCCGACCCGCATCTGAGCCGCCCCGGTGAACGCACCTTTTTCGTGACCGAACAATTCGCTCTCGAGGAGATTCTCCGGAATCGCCGCACAATTCACCTTCACGAGCGCGCCCTTCGCTCGACGGCTCCAGGCGTGAATCAGATCTGCGATGACCTCTTTGCCCACACCACTTTCGCCGGTGATCAACACCCGGGAATCCGAAGGCGCAATCACCGCGGCATCACGCAGCACCGCTTTCATCAACGGACTTTCGCTGATCACGCCCGCCGGAATTTTCTCCTGCACGTCCACCGCTGACTTCGTCGCCCCACGCGGGCCTGTCGCGAGTCGCACGGTCGCGATGAGTTCCTCAAGGTCGATGGGCTTCGTGAGATAATTCACCGCGCCATCCCGCATCGCAGCGACCGCCCCTCGGATATCGGCGAACGCAGTAACGAGCAGCACGGATAACGTCGGATGCGTTTGCCGCACGCGACGCAGCGTCTCGATGCCCGACATCCCCGGCATCCGGACGTCGCTGATCATCATTGCGAACGCCTCACTGCCCAGCATCGCGAGAGCGGCCTCGCCGGATTCCGCGGTGCGCGTTGCGTAGCCCTGGCCCCGCAGGAACGTTTCCAACAGGCTGCGCTGGCTGCGGTCGTCGTCGACGATAAGGATTTTTGGAGCGGACGCGGTAGGAGACATTACAAAGCAGGCGGGGCGATGACGAGATTCCGAAACCGGAAGATCGCCCCGCGCGGCTCGTTCGCAAGGCAAAGCACCTCCCAACCGTGGGCGGTCGCGATCTGCTGCACAATCGCGAGCCCGAGTCCGACGCCCTTCGGCCGCATCGTGAAGTACGGCTTGAATATATTAAGTCGAGCCGACGGCACCACGCCGGGGCCGTTGTCCGCTATATCAAGCACCGCCGAACGCACCGACACCTGCTGGAGGCGTATATCAATCTTTCCGGCGGGCGACAGCGCCTGCACGGCGTTTAATAACACATTGAAAAGCATCTGCCGCAGAAGCTGCTCGTCCGCCTCGATGCGTAATGCGGTCGTGGGTGGCGTCACCTCAATTTGTTTCTCCTCGAGATCCGGCAACAGCGCCCTTAATACATCGCCGATGACGCGCTGTATATCCACCGGCGCCAGCTGAGCGTCGCGCGGCTTCGAGTAATTGATGAACTCATTGAGCTGCCCGGTCACCCGATCGGCCTCCTCGATAATCTGCATCGAGTGCTCCCGTAGCTTCGGGATCGCTTCCGTCTGCATCGTGATCATCTGCGCCAGTCCGCGGATAAGGTTGAGCGGATTGCGCGTCTCGTGAGCGAGCCCGGCCGCGGCGAGATTTCGCTCCTTCAAATGCGCATTGATTTCGCCCGCGCGCGCGAGCCGGATTTGGAGGTCCGCGCTCTTCGCCACGTTGCGCCATGCAAACGCGGACACGGCCGCCGCGCCGAGCGCGAGCAGACTCACGAGCGATCGCAATAGTAAATCCGCCGTTTCCCGCCGCCGCATCTCCGCCGTGGCAATTGATATAACGAGGCTATGTACACCCTGTTTGCGGATCACCGATTCATATTCGTCCTCGGACATCCACGAAGGCCGTCCAAAGGGAGGTCGGCCCCGCGGGCCCGTCGGGTTTGCCACGCTCGGCGTGGCCGGCGCGTTGCTGCCACTCGTGGAACTGGCCGTGCTCGTCGCGCTCGGTGTGCTAGCCGCGGGCACCGCGTCTCTCGCCGCACCATTGCTCTCGGATGGCCGGCCCGAATCTGACTCGGGCGGAGGACGCGGTCGCCCCCGAAAGTTGCGCGGCAGGCTGCCGTCGGACACGACGATTGTCGCGGACGTCGCGCCACCATCCGGAACCGAACTGGTGCCCAGATCCATGATATTCATGATCGTGAGCTCGTTGTTGCTCCAGTATATACCGCGGGCCCGCAGCATCTCCGGCGTCAACTCGGCCGTCTGCCCCGCGCTCGCAATGGTTTCGCCCGTCGCACCCAGGATCGCGATGCCCACCAGCTCGTCCGGGCGAACGAGGTCCTGCAGCGCGGACTGCAGACGCTCGCGCGACACGACCATGCCAAAGCGACGCTGCGAGCGCACGACGACGCCCAGGGTTGAAGTCACGTCACGTCCGCGATTCACGAGCGCGGCCGCCTCCGCGCGATTGAACCTCAGGTGCTCTTCCACCTGCCACGCGCAAATGCCCAGGCCGAGACCGACCAGGGCACTATATACTGCGAGATTTCTTTTGGATCCAAGCCGGCGCACGTGAAAAGGGGAACGCGTGGCCCACGAATATACAGGGAGCAGGTTCGCCCGCAACCACTCGGTCAGTGAACGCCGAGATATTTATTCACCTCGTCCTTGGGCGCGAGCTCGAGCTTCGCCTTCGCGTCCTCCGCGAGGTGCGAGAGATCGTCCGGGTTCAGCACGACGTGCGGGGTGAGAAATATCAATAGCTCGGTCTTCGTGTGACTCGTGACTTTATGTTTGAAGGCGTAACCCAGCAGCGGGATGTCGCCCAGGACCGGCACTTTGTTTTCCGATTCGGTTTTCTGAGTGGAGATCAAACCGCCGATCACGACGGTGTGATCGCTGGGCGTGACGACGACCGTATCGGCCGAGCGCTTGTCGATGACCGGCGAGTTCACGCCCGTCGAAATCGGAATCGTGGTCGCGCTCAACGACGAGATTTGCGGCGACACGATCATTTCCACCGAGCCATCCTCCGTGATGAAGGGCGTCACTTTTAGAATGATTCCAATATCCTGATACGTCACAGTGTTGGTGATCGCGTTGGTGATCGAGCTCACCTGCGAGTTGGTCACGATCGGGATCGATTGGCCGACCATGATCGTCGCCTGCTGGTTGCTGCGGGTGAGAATCGAGGGACGCGAGAGGACTTCCGTTTTGTTGGTCGTCGACAGCGCGCGAATGGTCGCAGTCACATCCTTGCCTAATATACTATAAAAGCCGCCATAGGTGGTCGGGTCGCCGACGTTCGGCGTGGGAATGCCGAAGTTGGTTGTCGCGTAGCCCGTGGGGTTAGTATCGACGGCAACTTTTCCCGTATAGGTGGCCTGCGCTCCGAGATCGAGGTCCTTGTCGTGCTCGACTTGCAGGAACACGACGTTGATCAGCACCTGCGGCTTCGGTTTGTCGAGGCCCGCGATGATGCTTCGTATATTCGCGTTCGTGTCCTCATCGGCGACGACGATCAGCCGGCGGGTGTCCATATCGCTCGTGATCATGGCATCACCCACGACGGTCGTGTTGTTATATTGCCGCGTGGAGGATGCGCCGGAGGCTCCGCCGCCCCCGCCACCACCGCCACCCGCAATGCCGCCACCGCCCGTCGTCGGCCGGGCCTGGCCCTGGCCGAGGCCCTGGGCGCGCAGCCCGGGCGCGAGGAGCAGTGCGCTTGCCGCCAGGAGAATGGAGAACGACTGCTGGATAAAGTGCTTCATACAAATAGTGGAAATGGAAAAGTATATAGAGCTATATTGCAGGGGCTGCCGTCACCGTGACGACGCCCCGCTGCCGTTGAGGTTGAGCGAGCTAGTGCTGGAGGTCGTGCTCTGCGCATTCGTCGTCGCCCGGCTGCCGAGCGGGTCGGCCTGCGTCGAGCTGGCCGTGCTGCGCGAATTGCTGCTCTGGAATAGATTCTTGAGGATCGTCTCCACCTGGTGCACGTCCGCGTTCTCCATCGTATATACAAAGACCTTCTGCTTCCGCGCGGAACTCGAATCGAGATGCGCGATCATCTCCGCAATATCCGGCATCTGGTCTTTGGACGCAGTCACGACGACCGAATAGGTCCGCGGATCCGGCACCGCGACGACTGGCGTGTTCCGGCCGCTCGTCGACGTCGCCGCACCGCGGCCACCACCACCACCGCCGCCGCCGCCACCACCTGCACCGCCCGCGGCGCCGCCGCCCGGGAAGCCGCCACCGCCGCCGAAACCGCCCCGACCAAAACCGGCGAACCCACCCGCTCCGCCAGCCGCCCCGCCACGACCCGCGGTCGATTGCACAGGCGCCGCGAAAAGATTCGTGAGCAGCTGAGACATTTCCACCGGGTCCGCGTTGTTCAGCTTGAACACGCGAATCGTCGAAACGGTGTCGCTCGATTTATCCAGCGCGGACACAATCTCCACGATGTGCCGGACGTTCATCTGCGTGTCCGTCACGATGAGCGAATTGCTGTCCGCATTCGCCGTCAGCGTCGCCGACGCGGGCAGCAGCGTCGCGAGATCGCGCGACGCCTGGGTCGCGTCGACATGCCGCAGCGGGATGATCTGCATCACCATTTCCGCGGTCGGCGGAATCTCCGCGGGATCGCTCCCTGTATGAATCGGTATATTGCGTTTCTTCGCGTCGTCCTTCGAGGTGACGATCAGGCTGCGCCCTTGCAGCGTGGCGGCGTAGCCGTTTTTATTTAGCGCAACGTTGAGCAGTTGCACGGCCTCGTCGCGCGACACCGGTTGGTCGCTCCACATATCGACGGTGCCCTTGATGGGAGTCTCGAGCACGATGATAAAGCCCGCGGCCTGGCTCATATAGTCGAGGACGGTTTCCAGCGGTGCGCCGCGGAAATTAAAACGCAGGCCGGGATCGGCCGCGTTGGTGCGTGACGCGTCGGCCACGTTGGGATCGGGCGCCCGCTCACGGGGCGAGAGCGACAGGACTTCTTGGGCGGGGAGACTGGCCGCCAAGCCGCCAAGGCCGAGTAATATTAAGCCGGAGGTGAACAGGTTCTTGATCATTGCTTCAATTGTTTTTGCCGCTGCTCCATCAAACGTTTCAAGGCATCCGAGGCGTCCGCCGGTATCGCCGGCGTTGTCGGCGCAGTCGCGCCGGCCGCAGTCACATCGGGTCCGCCGGCGAGTCGTGCCGCATCCCCGGAAATCACCGACCAGTCGCCGCCCTCGGGACGGCGCAGGCCCTGGCCGATTTTCAGCGTGAGCGGCTTGCCCGCCCGGCTGAGCTCGACCGCGTCACTCGATATATGATTCACAGTATATTCCGCGACCGACTCGCCCTCGTGGAGGGCTCGGCGATAATCCATTTTCGAGCCGTCGAAGAAAGCATATAGCCCGCGCGGCGAATTCATTGAGCCGACCAGCATGAGCACGTCGCCCCGCGGCGCCTCCGGCCCCACGGCACGAGTCCGGCCCACGCGATTCGGGTCGAATATATTGCGCTCCGCGAGAATGCGGAATGTCTCGAATGTCGTCGCGGGCGGTCCCGACCGCGCCGCGACCGGCTTCGGCGCGACCGCGGGTGCGACCGCCGCCGGCGCCGGGGTCGGGGCCGCTGCCGTCGTCGAGATTACCTTCGGGTCCGCGGCAAACGCGAGCCGCGCCGCCAACGCGAGCACAAGCAGCAATGCCGGGCCCCGGCGGACATTTGATATAGCAGCGGAATCCATGTTAGATATAGCAGCGAAGCGACTCATGGCTTTCCCTCGAGCGGGCTGAGCCGCAGACCGGTGACCACCAGCGCCAAGGTGATTTTTTGTCCGGTGTCCTCGCGCGAGCTCAGCTCGACCGACTCCAGCCGCAGGGCGAGGGGAGCGCGTTCCACTTCATATAGGAAACGAGCCAGCGTCGTGAACGTCCCCGTCGCGTCGACGCGGCATTCCAGCAATGAATAACGATCCGTTCCGCCGCGTTTCCATTGCGGCTTGATGGACCCGAGCTCGACACCACTCGCGTGACCCCACCGGTCGAAGGCCGAAATCAAATCCTGCTCCGACTGGGCGGGCTCCTTCGGGAGCGTGCGCGCCTGCAGCTCGTTCCACGTCGCATGCAATTGCGCCGCGCGATCGATCAGGCTGCTGCCATTCGCGACGGATTTTTGGAGTGCATTGATTTCCGTCGCGTGCGCCTGCCAGAGATTTGTCAGCGGCGTGAAGACGACGCGATCAAGCAGCAGGAGCCCGATGCCCGAGCACGCTATAATAAACAGCCATTTCTGGCGTCCGGAGAGTTGCGAGATCATGTGCTCCCTCCGTTATCCCACCGAAAACTACAGGTGAACTGCTCCGGGGTCTGGCCGCGGATTTGCTCCACTTTAAGCGCGCGAATTTCCTTCGCCTTGCGCAACTGGTCCAGCGTACGGAGCAAAGCGGTGTTGTCGCGGGCCGTGCCGGTGATCGTGACGGTCGACGCCCCTTGGATCTCGACCGACTTGGCCGTCACGCTGCCGTTGTCCGGAAAGCATTCGGTGACCCGCTGTATGATTTTCAAATCGTGAAATGATATATCATTCCAGGGGCGATATTCGCGGACGCGCGCCTGCACCGCTTGTAGGTCGGTGACCTGACCTTCCATCGCATGCCACCGCGACTGCAACGACCAGCGGCGATATTCCTGCCAGCCAAACGCCAATATAACGATCACCGCCACCGCAGCCGCCGCGAAGCCCGCCGCGGCCAGCCGCTTCGAACTATAGCGCGCCATCAGTATATTCCATCGTGTCGGCCGCGGCGGTAGAAACTCGAGTCCATTCCCGCGGCCCTCGAGCCATGACACGGCGAGCTCCCGCGCGATCTGCTCCGCAACAGGCTGCTCGTTACCGTCACGCACCGACAACTTAAATCCGGCTGCTTTGGTCCAGTCGGCGAGCGCTTCGCGCAGCTGCGTGACCATCGGCTCCTCTCCATATAGCGTGACCTCGCGCAACTCAGAGCGAAGTTCCGCCGGCACTTGCTCGACGGTGATCCGCACTTCACGCGTCACCGCACTTCCGTTGATCACCGTTTCGCCCAGCTCAGATCCGACCGTCGCATCGCCGGTGCGCACGGCCGCGATGCCACCGCCGGCCGATATAGCAACCGCGGCACCGGTCGCTTCAATCACGACCGAAACGCCGCCTTGTCCGGCCGGCGCCGCAACGCCCGGCAACGCCGCCAATCCCAGAGTGAAACTCACCGGCCGCAGCCCGGCGCTGCGCATGATCTGCGCGAGATGCTCCAGGTTTTCTTTGCGAACGGCAAACTGCGTCACGAAGGTCGCCGTACCGCTGCGACAGAACGACCGCGCAATCTGCAGCTGGGCGAGATCGCACGGAAATCCCTTCTCCGCCTCAATCTCGAGAAACCCATTGAGGTCGTCCGCCGAGAGCTCAGGCACGCGCGTCGTTTGCGTCATGATCCACTTCTCCGGCAGCGCCACCACGCAGTCGCGGTCCTTTATATTGGCCGCGTCGAGGTGATTGCGAATCTCCCTTCCGACGAGTTCCGCCTCAGGATGCTGCAGGTCGAGCACAAGCGCCGTGTTGGCAATCTTGTCGACGGCAACCGAGCCCTTGGCGCGGGTCATGGCAAAAGCCCGCAGCTGGCCCTCGGACAAATTCAGGCCGATTACGGACTGGGGCGATTTCTTGGAACGTTTCGTCATCAGGTGGAGCTGGGTTGCTTCAAATTCTGGCGGACCTGCGAGCCGAGGGCCCAACCATATTGGCTGAGGTCCTGGTGATATATAATTCGAGGCGTGCCGCTCGTCGTCTCGAAAACAGTTCTCTCCCGACAATATCCGCGCCCAAGCCGGCCCACCGCGGCAACGTCCGCCGTGAACTGGTACGATTGATCGGTTATATACGGGCCGGCCCGTATGATATCCGCGCGCGACATCACCTGCGGCAGCCAGCCGAACGAAGTCAGCGGGGTGCCCACGTTGGCCAGCCGATACGCCACGATCGCGGCCGCGTTATTGGGGCCGATTCCGGGAATGCACGAGAGCACCGTCGCGCTCGCGGTGTTCACGTTCACGAGCCCGGGAACGTATCGGCCCGTTGAGGCCGTGATATCTGTATGAATCTGCGCGAACTCCGTCGCCGTCATCTGGCTCGCCACCATGAACTCGGCCACGCTGTTGAAATTGTTGGACCCTATATTGTTCATGATGATCGCGGAACGGCCGGCGTTGGTCCGACGCGTCAGCAATGCGGCCAGCGCCGTCCGCGACGCCGGGGTCCGTATATCAATCCGGGCCGCCCCGCTCGTGCGCGTGTTGGGTTGCCGGCTATATACAGTTATATATTCGAGAAAACCGGGCTGCAGCACGCCGTCCTGGTTGTCGTGCGGCGGCGACTGGTCGCTGTCGTCCTCGTTGGGATCGAGCGCGCCATTGCGGTTCGTGTCCTCACCGAGCACGAGGTCGAGCGTCGCGCCGTTGACCAGGCGAAGCTCATCGGCCGTTTCAAACGGCGCATTCTTGTTCAGGCGCGGCGGATCGAATGCGGCATAGGTGCTGTCCGCCGTGCTTCCGGTGCCCGCCGTGCTCACCGTCGTTCCGGCGGCGAGCCGATTCGCGGCATTCGGCCCGCGCCAATCGATGATGGCTTGCGCCAGGTCCGTGGTCATTCCGGGCAACGCCATCAGCATCGCCGGGGTCGCCGTGTTGAGGTTGAGCTTCGACGCCTCGTCCACCAGGCCGAAGACCGGCTGCGTCGTCGGTATATTATTCGGATCCCGCCCGATGAACCAGAACGTGCCATCGCCCACCTGCAGCGTATCGGGTTGATATTGCGTCGTCGGGTCCGGCACCGCGCCGCTCAGCCCATAGGTCGTGAGGAGGTACGCCGCATAACGCATGCCTCCCGCCGCCGCCTGCCGTGCGGACACGCTCAACGCGCTGTTGTCGGCCGCGCGCAGCTCGGAACTCATCGAGTTCGCGAAATATAAAGTCAGCGCCACCAACCCAAGACAGATCACCATCACGATGATCAGCACCGAACCGCGCTCCGCCGCCCGCGCACGGCCATTCGCGGTATATAAATATATATATTTGCTATATCTGCTCATCCTGTCGCTCCTGTTCCCGTCGTACTCGTCGTCGTCGTGGGATTCGCCACGCGCAACGCAACCACCACTTCCACCGGGGCCGCGGCCGGTTCGCCGGGGTTCACCGGCGCGGATGTCAACCGGAACTTGATCGCCGCCGGCAAGGGTGGGGTGGTCGTCGAATCCCAGGTGTCGTCCCAGTTCGTCCCATCATAAAACGCCACGCTCGCATCCTGCAGTCCCGTCAGAAGCGTCTGTTCCTCCGACACCGCGTTTTGCACCGGCAATAGATTGCGCGTGACCACGCGCACCAGGCTCTTCGTATTGTTGCCGTTCGGATCCGGCTTCAAATAATAGGCGACCACCTGCGCCTCGGAAAACGTGCTCCAGCCATCGATGCGGCCGGTCGTTGTATAAAAGTCCGGGCTGATCCGCTCGCCGGGCGCGTCCTGCGTGATCGGGTTGTCCGGCAGGGATTGCAATTGGCCGGTGAGGGCACCGCCCGGATAAAGCAGCCCCGCTATATCCTGCCGCACGATATTGATCGTGCGCTGCAGGACCAGGTCGCGGTCGACCCTCTCATGCGTTGTATTATGCAGCCGCAGCGCCCCGAAGAAGGTCGCGTTGATCACCAGCAGCACGATGGCCCCGACGGCCGTCGCGACCAGCAGCTCGAGCAGCGTGAATCCTTCCCGTCGTCCGCGAAAGTATATAGCGCGTCCAGTCATTGCGCAGCAGCGGCCGCAGCCGCAACGGCCGGGTCGAACAAGGTATCCGCGCTTACCTGATAGTTGGTCCCTTGCAGCGTGAACGTCACCTGCACGGTCATCTGCGTCATCGAGTCCAGCGGCCACGTCGTCGTCTGCATCGTCCAGTTATAGGTCGTGTCACCGTCGGTCTGCGTGCCACTCGCGGAACTCTGCGAAATCTGGTTCGTCGCAACGAGCTCGTCCATCACTCGGTCCGCGATGCGCATCGCGGCAGCCTTCCGCAGCCCGAGATTCCCCGCGCGACTGGCCACACTCATGCCCTGCATCGCGACCGGGATCACAATCGCCATCATCAGAAGCGCGGCGAGCACCTCCACTAATGTGAAACCATTATTTCGCGCGACCATATATATATCAGCTCGGCGCTATATAGGGCAGGATCTCATACCCGAGGCGGTTCTCCGTGCGCACGATCTCGAGCGCACCTTCCGTTCCCTGATGGATCACGATCTTCGGCGCACTGCCTTCATCACAAAATCCGTCCGGCAAAAATCGGAGCACCGCCAGGTTGTCTGGAATGCCCAGCTTCTCATCCTGCAACTCGGACACCGGCTCGGGATTCGCCGCCGGGGCCTCGAGCGTCAAAGCCGGGTTCACCGTGAAGCTCGAGGACTTCTCATCGACGTCCACAAATCCCGTCTGAATAGACAACCCATACGTTCCGTCGTGCGCATTCACCCACATCAGCACGGGCATGCCTTCCGCCACCGCGCGGCTCTGTCCATAATGGATCAACGCCAGCATGCGCCGCGCCTCGGAGTTCAAAACCCGTCCGCGAAAAAACGACGTGATGAACGGCGCCACAAACGCGATCCCAATCGCGAGCAGCACCATCACGAAGATCAGCTCGATCAACGTGAACCCGCGCGCGCCGCGCCCGTCCCGACTACCTGGAAGAAATCGTCGCATTTACTATATCGTCCGCCGTGCCGAATTGCCCGTCGGGGCCGGCCGACCGCAGATCATATCCACTGGGATTATATTTCCCGGGATATTCATACGCATAGGGATGTCCCCACGGATCCGCGGGGATATCGCTCTTGAGATAAGGCCCGCGCCAGCCGGCGACATCGCTCGGGGGCGAGATCAGTTGCGACAACCCGTCCTGCCCGCGCGGATAACTTCCGGTGTCGACCTCGAACGCATCGAGCGCCGTTCCGAACGTCGCGATTTGCGTCTGGCTCGCTGTGACGCGCGCCTGCTCGGTGCGGCCGGTGAACTTCGGGAGCACCAGCGCCGCCAGGATCCCGAGGATCACCAGTACGAGCAGCAGCTCCACCAGGGTGAAACCGCGCGCAGCCGAGGCCCGGCGCGGACGGTAAAAGTTCGTTTTCATATAGGGGATTATATTATTTGATATGATCTTGCAGTGAGAAAATGGGATATACCATGCCGATAAAAATCGTGCCGATGAACGCCGCGATGAAGAACAGCATCAGCGGCTCCGCCAGCGCCACGGCGCTCTTCAATTGACGATCCAGATCGCCTTCGGTAACATTCGCGATGCGCAGCAGCTCGTGGTCGAGCTTGCCGCTTTCTTCCGCGACGGAAATCATCTCGACAATCGCACCGGGAAACAGCGCCCGGTTTTTCGCGAGACTCGTCCCGAGCGGCTTGCCCTCCTTCACGCGATCGATCGATTCCGAAACCGCGTCGACGAGAATTTGATTGCCGATCGAGCGCCGTGCCACGTTGAGCGCGTTGATCAACGGCACGCCGGCTCCGAGCAGCGTGCCGAGCATGCGCGTGAAACGCGCCATCGCGAATTGCGCCAACAGCGGACCGATAACCGGCAGCCGCAGCACGAGGCCTTCCCACGCCCGCCGGCCCTTCGGCGAGTTAAACCATTTCCGCAGTGCGAATATAGAGATCGCGATCACCACCGCTACATACGGTCCGTAACCCCGCACGATCTGGCTCGTGCCCACGATCATCTGCGTGAGCAACGGCAGTTCCGCGTTGAACCCCTGGAACACCAGCTGGAAACGCGGGATGAAAAATACCAGCAGGAATATCAACACGCCCAACGCCAGCACGAGCAGGATCACCGGATACATCAACGCGGTGACGACCTTCGATTGTATATCTTTTTCGCGCGCCTGAAAATCAGCGATCTGCGCCAGCACCACATCGAGAAAGCCACCCGTCTCACCAGCCTCGACCATCGCGATATATACTCGCGGAAAAGTCTCGGGCGACCGCGCCATCGCGTTCGAGAGCGACACGCCATCGACCACGAGATCGTGGATCTCCTTCCATTTCGCCTTCGCCACCGGCGACGACGCTTCCCGATGTAATATAACGAGCGCGCGGCTGAACGGCACGCCCGCCGCGAGCAGGCTCGACAGCAGGCGCGTAAAATTTTCGAGCGTCCGTGCGTTGATCTTTCCCTTGCGCCCAAGAGTTAGCTGAAACCCGGACGCCTTCGCGGGGGCGGGGTCGCCGGCCGACGTGGTCGCTTTCGCGGCCCCGTTCTTCTTCGCGTCGGCACCCGCGCGCTTTCCCGCTATATCAACGGACTCCGCCAGGCGCACCGGCTTCAGGCCCCGACTCTCCACCTGGCGCATCGCCTCCTGGCGATTCGCCGCATCGAGCAGGCCATCCGTCAGAACCCCGTCCGCCTGCATGGCGCGATATGAAAACTGCGGCATTGAATACGTTTCCTATATACAACCCGCTCAGGCTTTCGCCGCCGCCGGGGCCGGCGGCGAGATCACCTCGTGAATTGTGGTCACGCTCAAAACTTCCTCGATCGTCGTCACCCCGGCCTGCACCAGCCGGCAACCATCGTCCGCTAGGGTCCGCATGCCCGCCCGGCACGCCGCATTGCGAATCTGGTCCGTCGACGCGTTCTTCAACACGAGCTCACGGATCTCCGCATTCGCATCCATCCACTCGAAGATCGCGCGCCGCCCGTGATAACCCGTGTGACGGCACTCGCGGCATCCCACCGCCCTATATAGTTCCGTCGCCGGATCGATCCCGAGCCGCGCCTTATATACTCTCGCCGTCTCGGATTTATCGACCGCCTTGCAGTGCGGACACAGCCGCCGCACGAGCCGCTGCGCCAGCACCGATTCCAGCGACGACGCCACCAGGTACGGCTCCACGCCCATGTCCACGAGGCGCGTCACCGCGCCCGCCGCATCATTCGTGTGCAGCGTCGAGAAAACCAAGTGGCCCGTCAGCGACGCCTGCACCGCAATCTGCGCCGTCTCCTGGTCGCGAATTTCACCAATGAGAATGACATCCGGGTCGTGCCGCAATATCGACCTGAGCCCACGCGCGAAGGTCAGTCCGGATTTCTCGGAGACCTGGATCTGGTTCACACCCTTCAATTGATATTCGATCGGGTCCTCGATCGTTATGATCTTCCGCTCCGAATCGTTGATCTCATGGAGCGCAGTATATAGCGTCGACGTCTTGCCACTGCCGGTCGGGCCCGTCACGAGCACGATGCCGTGCGGCAGCTGAAGCACGCGATGCAGGCAGGACAGCTCGCGATCGGCCATGCCGAGTTGCGACGCGCCCAGCAGCGATTTGTCCTGGCGCAGCAAACGCATCACGACCGCCTCGCCGTGTAGCATCGGAATAATCGATACACGTATATCCACTTCCGCGGATTCGATGCGCACCTTGATGCGGCCGTCCTGCGGCAGGCGCTTTTCCGCTATATTAAGATGGCTCAGGATCTTGATGCGCGCGCCGATCGCCGGCTGGAAACGCTTCACTTGCGCCGGCACCGGTATATCCTGCAACACGCCGTCCACCCGATAGCGCACACGAAATTCATCCTCGAACGGCTCGAGGTGCACGTCCGACGCGCGGAGCTCGATGGCGTCGCGCAAGATCTGATTTACAAACCGGATGATCGACGCGTCCTCCGCCGCCTCATCGAGATTATTATCGGTTCCACCACCAGAATCGTCGACGACCTGGACGCCGCTCTCCTCGTCCAATGTATCAATCGTATCCGCGCCGACGCCCAGGCGTTTTTTCATCTCACGCTGGATCGCCTCCGTCGGAGCGAGCACTGGCCGCAGGCGCAGGCCCGTCAGCGTCTTCAAACCGTCCAAGCCCTGTGTCGCAAACAGCCGGCTCGTGGCAATTTCAATCTGATTGTCCACGCGACGCAGCGGCAGCAACTCGTCGCGCAACAAGAGTCGCGCGGGAAAAAGCGAGAGCACCTGCTTGTCGGGCTCGAGGACGTCGAGCTCGGCGAAGCCGACACCATATTCCGCGGCGACCCAGCGGAGCACGCGCTCCTCGGTGATCGCCTCGTTGGCCGTCTGCTTCGCCAAAAAAAGCTGCGCATCCGTCACGGTGAGTTGCCGCGCGGCGATCATCGCCTCGATCAGCTCAGGAAACGCCGGAGCTGTATTCTCCGCCGGAGCAGTGTCTGGAAGAGAAGGTTTCATGGGAGCAGCCCGGCGAGCACCGCAACCGCTTCCTGGCGAACCGTCAGCACCGAGCGCAAGGATTCACGCGCCTCGTCCAAGCTCGCCTCTGCCTGCTTGCGCGCAGAGCGCAGACGTTCGAGGCGCGATTTGATTTCAGCGTCGGGCAGATTGTCCTTCACCGCCGCGACCAGAGCATCCTGCTCCGGATGCGATGCGCGATTCGGTCCGTTGCCGCCGCGCTGAAAACCGCCGAACGCCGCGCCGGCCGTGGCGCGACGCAACTCGTTCACCTTGCCGATGCGCTCCGCAATCACTGCCCACTCAGCGTCATCCGTTACGTCGAACTGTTTACGCAACGCAGTGAGCATGCGCGCCTGTGCATCTGCGCGATCGAAATTCTGCGCTTGGCGCTGCTGACGGCGGTTACCGCCCGCACCGTCCGCTCCGGGCGCTGCGGGTGCGGCGCCGGGATCCGCTGGCGCATCTGGCGCCTGAGCCAGGCCCCGTGCCGCACCAAACCCGCTGAGCAAAACGACCGCCGCGAACGCACCACGCACGGTTCGAGCACGAGCGCGCGGGGTCATGTGGGAAAAGAAAGAGTTCATGGGATAATAGTGTCTGCCGGACATAAGCAATGCGGATGCCAATGGATAAGTCACGTCACGATAATTATTTATGCGCAAATCGACGCGCAATTTTTGCGCAATGTTCGGATAGCCTGCGCAAAATTTGCGCGCCCGGGATGCGACGCGGTTGAGCTGTCGTTGCACGCCCCTCGGCGCTGCTCCGAAGCGGAGGCAGCGGATCCGGTGTGCGGCCTAAAGGAGGTGCTGGTTCATGGCCGCTGCAACCGCCCTGGATCTATCGATCGACGTGTATCCACGTCTATATATAAACGCTCGGCGCAATCACCCGCTATATACGTCGCCGTCCCGTGGCGCCGCGGTCTGCCTCCAGGCTGCCGGGCGCCGAAGGGCCGTGTCGACATTTCGCGGCCGCACCGACCGTTCGCGAGGGTGGCGTGAGGGACGCGACCTCAACGAGTATATACGCCGTATATACTTTGACTCGCGCCATCAAATTTGTTGCGTGGCGGAAGGCGCGTAACGCGTGGGTCGCTCCTGCCGAGCCCGCTCGCTGCCGCGGAAAAGGGCCCGGGCGCCAGGGCCGACGTCGCCGCGGGTGGGGCGGCTTGCGAAGGCGTTGGGCGCCCCGAAAACCGATTTCCGCTTCCGAAACTCGAGCGGACCGGTCGGAGCGGTCCCGTGGCAGAAACGGGCAAGCTCTCGGGCGGTTGTCAACGACGGTCGGTGACCGCGAAGCTTGTCGTGTGAACCACGAACTGCGGACCTTTCGACCCGAGCGGCTGTTCGGACGCTATATATTCGACCGCTATATGGTCCCGCAGCAGGGGATTGTCGGGAAGCCCGCGCCCGCGGCCGGCGACCAATGCCGGGTGGCGGAACAAGCGCGGCGGGTTTCTGCGGGGTGTAGGGCCGAACGATATCTCTTAAGCAAAACTCGGTTGCTCGATCACTCGCGCAGCACTCTAGACCGAAGCCGGGGACCACAATGCACCGCGAGCCGACAACGGGACTTAGCAACGAATCACGGGATGCTTTCCCGGAGGGTAGATCGGCTGAATACCAGACTTAACATAATATCTATTGTGCGAAGGGCCCTTGCTAACCAATGGCTTACGCACTGCAAAACTGTCGCGCGACCCCTTCGGCTCTCCCTGCCGCCGATGTAGTAAAAAACCCTGCTCACGGCATATCTGCCGACTTGGCACGGTTCGTGACTCGCGCTCGGTTGCGCGCCGAGTCGTCGGCCGCGTTCCTCGGTTACACGGCGGAAGGGTGCGCGCGGACTTGCGCCTGGTGTGATCCGGACAAGGAAGCGACGGAACGCTTTCACGTGCTCGGCCTGGAAACGAACCACGGGATTTGCCCGGCATGCAGTAGGAACTTCAGCTCTGGCCTTCCCGTCGCGCGTCGCGTGGCTCGCACCTCCTGAGCCATGGGAACCATACGGCATCATGCGATCGTTGTAACGTTCGGGAATTACACTGACGCAGCGAAAGCCCACAAGTTAGCGAAGGATCTTTTCACGTCGCAGGTTTCGGGAGTCATCGGGCCGGTCACGAACGGCTACTTTTCTTTTTTCATTGGCCCTGATGGCTCGAAAGAAGGATGGAGAGAATCCAACTCGCTGAACGCTCGGCGCGCCTGGTTTCTTAACCTACTCGAAGACCTTCGGGAGAGCGGCGCCCATTCAGAATATGTTGAAGTGTCCTACGGCGCCGACGGCGGCGCGGCGGCGGTCACGAGTGATTCCGCGTCGGGAACCGACCCAATCCAAGAGGACGGTTCATGACGTGTCTTCGGGACCGCATCGAAGACGATATATCCCGGGATGACCGGAGCGCGGCGCGCGCTGCCTGGTCGCGTCGAATGGTTGCCGCTTTCACTGAGAAGGCGGCGGAAAGCGTGCCGCTCGCGGACAATCGCGAAACGGAAATGCGTTGGTACAATGACCAAGGTTTCTACGGTGCTCCCGAGGCGGCCGCGGAGATCACCGAGGAGGACAGGCGATTTGCTTACTCTGCGGAAGGTTCATATTTGGCGCTCTCGAAAGCGAAAACCGGCATGAGTATGCCGCCGGATTCACTGCTGGAGAAACGGAAGGAATCCGCGCGCCTACTCCAGCAATCGCACGCTATAGCGGAGAAAATGGGCGGCGCTGGCTTCGATTGCTATAGGAAAACGCCGTACGGGCTTTACCGCTATTACGTGCACTCCCGGCACGTCGAAAAGCTTCCCTCTTTTCGGCGCGTTATATTCATTCCCCACCTCGCGCAGAGCGTGCGGGCGCCGCTCGTGACCGCGTTGGAGGCGCATTTGGAATCGGCGCCCTACGCGCGGATGTGGACGTTTACGACGGGCCAGCGCACGCCATTGCGGCGCCTGGCGCCGGATGTTCTAGGGCCAGAGGAGCCGCATCTCCGGCGCCGTTGCGAATGGCTTCACCGGAAGCTGTCCGACCTCAATGCACAGGCTTTCATGCGGCGCGCTGGGCTCGAAATCATATTCCGTTCAACCGAACTCGGAACGCCGGAGATAAACGAGCGCGGCGACAAACTAGCCAACGGAGGCGAGATCGAAACGGACGAAAGCGGCCGCATATACTTTCACGTTCATGCGCACGTTGTCGTTTCCCCTTCCCGCTTTTTGCCGCCGAAAGCCTGGGATTCGGTGCTTAAGAGCGTCGGTAAATTTTGGAAATTCTGGTGGAAAGACGGCTCGGAAACGCGCTCCGGTTTAATCGCGAACCCGCGCGAATGTTGTAAGTATATAACGAAGCCGGGCGAGATGCTAAAGCTCTCCGGCGGCGATTTGGTGGCGCTACAGGCGCAACTCTCGCGGCTGAAGCTGGCGCAACCAATGGGCGCGCTCGCGACGGAAATAAAGGCGCGGAAATTG
Organism: uncultured Verrucomicrobiae bacterium; assembly: GCA_963800005.1. Classification (GTDB taxonomy): domain Bacteria; phylum Verrucomicrobiota; class Verrucomicrobiia; order Opitutales; family Opitutaceae; genus CAWCZH01. Next base: position 481,804 of record CAWCZH010000004.1, on the reverse strand, counting down.
GCGGGAAACCGCCTGGTGAAAGATTCGACGCCGGACGGTCCCGTGCATCGCGAGGTTAAGGATTGGAACAAGCACGGCCGGCAGACCGAGCAGGAGAAAAACCAAGCGGCCGCGGCGAAACTCGCGCGCGCCGAGAAGGCGGCCGCACAGCGCGTCGTGTCGCGGCTCCTGCCGGGCTTCGGACCGGCGGGCGTCGCTGAACCCCGCGTCGTCGTGATGGCCCTAAATTTCGACGAGGCGGGCGTTCGTGAGCACGCGCAGGTCAAGCGGCTCATCCGCGCCACTGAGGACGAATTTCGGGCAGGTTTGGCCATTAGGGTTCACACCTGCACACCAACTGCTTTGAGCGAACACGAGTTCGGTTTCATGCCGGCGCTCGAACCGCCGCGAATGGCGCTCACGGGCGCCGAAAAAGGAGGTTTTTCGCTATGATCCTGCACACGGAATTATCCCGCGAGGTGGAACTTATGCTCGGCGAGTTGGAATCCTTCCGCCTCGTCGTTGCCCTGGTGCCGCAACGCACCTGGACGAACGAAGGCGGTATGGTTCGGTGCGTCGTCGAGCGGAACGCGCGCTGGTACCGCGATTTTTGCGAGGCGCACGCGTCGAGCCGAATCCGCGCGAAATCCGCTTTCGATACACGGATAAAGCGGCGCGGGACCGTCGAAACGCTGAAGGCGATTCTGAACGGCCGGAGTGAAAGCAAATATACTTCGCATCTGCTGGCGATTGCCCGGCGCCGCGTGGCGAACAACTACCGGCCGCGCGCATTCGTAAAAACATTAATGCACGTTATATGAAACGATATAGTATTGCCGTTTTTGCTCCGGAGCGCGTATGCCGTATCTGGCTGACTACGCTGGAGCGGTCGAGACACCCGCATATTTACGAATTAGACGGAAGCGCGGGCTGGGGCATCGTTCGCTATGAGGGAGAATGGGCTGACGACTTCGACCTAGTGGCGTTCACACGCGAGACGCTCCCAACGGCTCCCAACGGGTTTCGGCTTTTGATTGAGGAAAGGAAACGGCCTGTATGAAACCCGGCGACGTTGCTTTGCTCATGCTCTGCCGGCCGCGGCTCGGCGTCCGCGCTGTGCTCATCCGGCGCGTTTGGAAAACGCTCGCGGGGTCCGAGCGGGTCGAGATCGAAAACGACGCTGCCTTTCGGCCGGGCACCTCATTCGACCGGCGCCAACTGCTTTCGCTGGACGCGCTCGAAACACTTTCGGACCGGGGCTTAGAGGAGCACCGACGCCCATTGGTTGCCGCTCCGGCCGAATAATACATCCCGCGCCGAATGCCCATTTCGGCGCGGGACCTTTTTCCGAAATATGAACTATGAAAACGAAAAAAACCCCGAGGCTCAAACCGAGCCTGGAAATACCGACAGTCGCGAAAATGAAACTCGTGACGCTGCCGCCGGACCTGACGCCGGCCGAAATCCGCTGGCTGTATCGTCTGCCGCGGCTCGGCCGACCGCCAAAGGTGGAGCCCAAACTTTCGACCCGGCTCGTCATCTTGCGAACGCAGATGGCACGCCGAAACTCAACAAATACGGCAATCTGATGCCGCGCGGCGGCCGCAAACCGAAAGGTGCCGCGATTCCTCCTGGTACTTCGCCGAGTAGTGAACCGGCGCCGAGTTTCGACGACGTGAAGGCGGCGCTTGCTGCGGTCGACGCGGACGAGGACGCGGGCGGGGAGCCGACGCCGGCGCCGAACGTCCCGACCAACAACACGGCCGAGAGCGTTATAGGAATGATCCAAACTTGCCTCATATTGATTGGCGAGGACGAGGGCATTTTGAGTGAGAGTGAAAAAAATCTGGTGCGCATTCCGCTGAAGCGCGTCCTCGATAAATATAACGTCGGCGCGAACGTCATGCCGTCCGAGATTGATTTGGCGATGGCCGTCGGCGGGCTTATCATAGCGCGCCTGGGCAAGCCGAAAACCGCGACTTGGTTCGCGAAGGTGCGGCTCTGGTTCATTAACTTTTTCTTCCGCCGGAAGGGCGCCGCGCTGGCGGCCGAGATGCGGCGTGAGGTGCCGGCCGCGCGGCCTATATGAAACTCGCTGAACTCATCGCGAGCCGGGGCTTCGAGCAGGTTTCCAAGTTTGGGCTATATGCTCTGATTAACGAAGCGACTTCGCTGCGTCAGGTTGTCCGCGTCGACCTGCTCCGGCGCGATCACCGCGAAATCTCGAAGCACGACGCGCGTGAGATCATTTTTTACGCGAAAGAGCCGGGGCACGTGCCGACAAACTTCGCCATCGTTTCGGCTTATCCTGGCGGACAGTTGCTGTTTGAAATTATATGAAAGAGAAGATTCGCGGCGCGATCATGGGGGGCAGTGAATGCGGCAAAACGTCGCTCGCCTCGTCCTTTTCCCTGGCGTTATACCGCCGCTATAAACTCCGCTCCCTGGTGTTCTTTCCCTGGCTGAAGGAATACCCGCATATGTGGGGAAAACAGGCATGGGTAACGACTGACTTCGACGACTTCCGCCGCGTCGTTTTCAGTGTGAAAAATTGCGCGGTGTTTTGGGACGAGGGCACAACGACCGGCGGCCGCGACCGCGAGAACCTGGATTTTTTCACCGCGATCCGGCACAAACACCCGGCCTTTTTTTTCCTCGGGCACCAATATGCCGCAATGCTTTCGACGATGCGCGGGAGTCTGACGGATTTATATTTGGCGCGGGCTGACCCCGACGACGCGGACAAGTGGGCGCGGCTGTTCACGGATGCCGACGTGAAGGAAGCGAAAGAGCTAAACCAATATGAATTTTTGCATAAGAGGTCGTACCGAAAAACGATCATTCTGCGCCCCACCCTGGACGAACTCCGCGCGGGCGTGACCCCTTGAATTTCCGATATATGAACGTTGCACCTATAGAAACCGGACCGGCTCCGGCAAAAAAGCCGAGCCTCGGGATGCGCTTGCGCTCCCTGTTTAAGAAGAAACCGGCCGCGATCGTCGACGAGGCGCCGGTTTGCAATCATGACTGGAAAGGCCCGCACTATATATTGGGCGACCTCGGCGACCCCGAGCCGCACCCGCATCCCGCGTTCGCGGACAAGCTCCAAGTCCGGCGCCAGAAATTCGCGTGCGTCCGCGTCTGCTTTCGCTGCGGCACCTGTGAAATAAACTTCGGATATAATGAGGCGCCGGCCGATGGCCATCCGGTGCCGGCTGACGGTGCGCCTGGTGCCAACTGATGAAAGACGTTATTGCCTATATCAAAATGCCGATTTGGCGGGTCTGCGCTGAGGATAAGCTGACTGAAATGGAAACCGAATGGCTTTTTTTTGCTCCATCGGCGGAGGACGCCATTTTCCAGTTCGAGCTAAACGACAGCAAGCGGCGTCACAAAGTCTTGTCCGTCGTCTATGTCCCGCCCCGTGATATAGCCGGCAACGTTCTATGAAGGCGCCCCCTCCCACTCTGCTGGACTATATATGTTTCTTGCCGGTGCTGCCGGTCTATATAGTCGGCCGGGCGGTGGAGCGGGCTTGGGACGGTATAGAAAGATGTATTAACTTTTTCGCGACGCGCAGCGTGCGAAACATTATTCGAGAATTCGGCCGGGTTGTCGCAAGTCGCTGGCAATCGGCGCGTTACCGCATAAAATAGTCAGGGAAACCCCTGAGCTTTCGTCCGTATTCGTACGGATTAATATGGACGGCGCAAAACGGTGGCAATAGGCCCGGCGCCGACAAATGAACAAAAAGCTCATCCTCACTGCTCTGGCTGGCGTAGTCCTCGGCTACGTTGCCCAGAAGTATATAGCGAAGGTGCCGCTTCTGAATAAACTCCCGGTCCTCGGGTAATTCAGACGCACCCTCATCACCAATGAACATTCTGAAGCACCCGGTTTCCCTGGTGGTGATCGGAATCTTAGCCGGCTACTCGCTGTCCCGCGTTTTGGACACGGTGCCCGGCATAAATAAGATTCCGAAAATCCGCATAGGGTGATCCGCGCTTTGCGAGTGAAACACCAAGACTCAACATAATGCGCATTACCAATTTTCTCACGGGTATTCAAGGCGTCGGCGCCGGCAACGTCGCGACCCTCGATATTCCTGTTGCTCGCCGCTATCACGCTCTGAAGATTTTCGTCTCGGGCACGTTCAATTCCGCGGCTTCGACCAATCCGGTTGAACTCATCACGAGCGCTCGGCTCCTGGTGAACGGCACGCTCATTCGTGACCTCCTGCCGGCCGATATTATCAATATCGCGGCGCTGAACAACATCACGGCGCAGGCGTCGAACGGCGAGCTTCCGTTCTATTTCTCCGAGCCGTGGCGCGCGAGCGTCATTGGCGAAGAGGTGACCTCCTGGGATTTGGCACTGCAGAAAAAGTGCACCCTGGAAATCACGTTCAATTCAGTTTCTGTGACCGGCTCTTATCCGATCACAAATCTGGCGGTCGCGGCAGTTGCGACCTTCGACTATGGCCGCAACGTCGACCAGAACGGGAACCCGCTGAACAATATTGTGAAGCAACTTCGCTATTCGCTCGCAAGCCTGGTGGGCGCGACCGACATCGGCACGTTGCCCACGCAATTCCCGATTCAGCGCGTGCACTTCCGCGTTTCGAGCGGCTCCATTTCCTCGATCATCGTTACCAACAACGGCGCGAAGGTCATGGAGGGGCTGACCGCTCAACTGACGGCACTATATAAGGACTATAAAGTGATCCAGTCAGCCTACGCGATTTCTGCGATATTCGATTATACGCAGCAGATCTCGGACGCGCTCCTGCCGCAGAATAACAACGTGAATTTTCAGCCGGTTTGTTCCGCGGCTGGAACGATCACGGCGGTGGCCGAGCTTCGCTCGCCTGGCTTCTATTAATTCCCCGCGACGGGGTGGTTTGTAGGCTCATGGTTCCCCGCACTGGCTCCGGCTGGTGCGGGGTTTTTGGGTAAGAGGTTTTTAATATATGGACGATGACACAGACTATAGCGACGACGAGGGCGACAGTGGTTTGCCGGACCTCGGTTCCGCCACTCCGGTAACGACCTCGAACGGCACGCTCTCCAAAGCGACGGACACGGCACTTGATATAGCGGGCATCGTGGCGCAAGCGGGCGCACAGAAGCTCGTCGGCGCGATTTTCCCGACCGGGCAGACGAACCCCGCAGCGCTCACGGCGGCGGCCGCCGCGAAGCCGGCTACGTCGACGAACACGATTTTGATAATTGCCGCAGTTGCCGCGGCCGGCCTGGTGGCGCTCGTCGCGCTCCGCTGAACCATGCTCATGAAAAAACTCAAGGCCCTGGCGGCGAAGCTCGCCCCGAAAAAGAAAATCGTCGCGCCGACGATCACGCCGGCTTTGCGCAAGCGCATTGACGACGCGAACGACCGCCGCGCGATGGTTGGCGCCGTGCGCCTGCCGGACGCGGAAATTCTGAAGCTGATTCCCAACTGATGCCGCTCGGCCTTTCAGCCAACACCTCAACCGATGTTTCCTCGAAGTCCGGGGACGCATCGGCCGGCTTTACGTCTCCCGTTCAATATAACGGCGAGGTGATTCTTGGCGGCTCCGGCGGCGCGACGCAGAATGTTGCGCCGGCGAGCAATGGCACGGCTCCGGATTCGAGTAGCGGCATCGGGGGTCTCAGTCCTGCCATCATACAGACGGCCATTTTCGGATTTCTCGGGCTCATGGCGCTTTCTATATATGCCCGTCGCGCTCGATAATATAGCGCTACGAATCAGTCATGACCTCACTGCGGCCGAGATTGCTCTCCGAAAGATCCCCAACGATGACCCGAACGGCGCGTTTTGGGGCATCGCATTTCCGCAGAACTTAAGAGCGGGGATGCGACGCTTCTTGAAATCCTGGACGATGCCGGCGCGCGCGTCGGCTTCACGGTTTATCGCGTCGACGGAAGTTGGGCGACTGGCGCGAGCTTGTTTCACTCGCGACGCATTGCGGAAAAAGTGCCGGACTGCGCTTTGCGCTGGACGATTTCCTCTCTCGTTCTCGCTCGGCGGGAACGCTGTCGATCCGTCCGAATGCATACGGCAAGGCACGGGCTTGTTGCTGAATCTATCAAAGGCGGGCTGGCACGTCGCCGAGATCACGCTCCGAAAGCATATATGAACGAATTTTCTTTTTCCGGTCCGGTCTATTTCCCGGGGCTCTTCGGTCCAAGCGGCCGCCTGGCGTTCTTCTGCAAAGGCGACTCTTCGACGCAGAGCAATCCGAACACGAATAATTCGGTTACGGATAGTCGCGCCATCGCGAGCGAAGGAAGCATCGCGGCGACGAACGGCGCCACCGTCAACACGACGACGGTTAACAACGACCTTTCCGGCGACGTGATTGCGGCGAATGACGCGGCGCTCTCCGCAATCGCGCAAGGCGCCGCGGACACGTCGGCGGCGTCCGTTAAGGCGGTTTCCAGCGCGGCCGAGAACGCGGCGTATGATGAGAGCCATTCCGCCACCAATTCGAGCCAAGCGGCCTCGAAAGCGGCCGAGCAGGCAGCGTATGATGCCGCACAGCCCGCGAGTAGTTCGAGCGCGGCGGCGAGCCAAGCGGCCGAGCAATCCGCCTACGATGCCGCGCAGTCCGCGAGTAGCTCCAGCGCGGCCGCGAGCAAGGCGGCGTCTGACTCGGCCTATAGCTCGCAGCAATCCGCGCAGTCCGCGATCAGTGGGAACCTGGCGGCCGTGAACGACTCGCTTAATTTCGCGGGCGACGTGACGAACGCGGCGCTCGGCGTCGTCAGCAACGCGAACGATAACTTGACCGGCCTGGCAACGTCGACGGTCGCGGCCGGCCGCGGGTATGTCTCGGACTCGCTCAATTTCGCGACCGACAGCACGAACGCGGCGCTCGATTTCGCGAAGAACGAGCAGGGCACGACATAAACTGCCTGGTACAATACACGAACGACAGTTTCAGCACCAGAAGCTCGCGGACAATGCCGGCATTGCGCCCAGTTCGCAGGTGGACAATATAATTAAATATCTCGTCCATCGCGGCGACCGTCATCGGCGTGGCGGCCTCGCTTCGGAGCTTTTTCAGCAAGAAATCCGCATGAGCAATCCGATTAAAACTTCCGGACAGCAAACGATCACCGTCGTGGCGGGCACGATGTATGCGATTGAGCGGCCGGGCACCTCCTTTTACGTTGTTGACGCAAATTCATCGTTGGCGGTCTATATCAAGACCGACCAGACCAGCGAGGAACTATATACCGTTGGCACGGGCAAGTACCTTCGACGACACGCAGGCATTTAACCGGCTCGAAGTCCGGAACCCGACCGCGACCGATATAATATTGGTTATATTCGTTGGCTGGGGCTCTTATATAGATCACCGGTTAAATGTCGTCGCCGGCCGCGCCGGCTCGTTCCTGGCGGTCTATGATTCCAAGACGAAGAGCTTTGCCCGCGGAATCGCGACAATCGCGGCCGCTACGCGCCTCAGCTATACGGGCGTAGGCAACGCGGCGGTTGGCCAGTTCCAGCGGAAAAGCCTGCAAGTGACGAACTATGACGCGTCTGTTCCGCTCTATATTTGCGACTCGGCAAACGGCAACGTGATCGGTGTTCGGGCGGGCACTACGGCAATCATATATGATTCCGGCGCGCTCTCGGTCTATAACCCGGCCGGCGCCGCGGTGTCATGCGACATTTCGGAAACTTGGTACGTCCTCAGCGGCTTCTAAGCTATGAACGGGTCCCGAGGACTCGGGCAAATCCAATGCTTTCCCACTCCGCAAATGTATGTGCTGGGCGGGTTCACGGTCAACACGTGGCACCCGAACGCGGCCGGCCTGGTCTCCCTGGACTCGGCGAGTTATATATTGGGGGTTTACAACGGCGCGACGCGGACGGCGGCGGGGAGCAACACGGGAAGCCTGGACTCGGCGAATTACTTTTTGGCAATCGTCGTCGGCGCGCTTCACGCCGACAAGGGCACGAACGTGACGGCGCTGGCGTCGGCTTCCTATATCAATCCGATTTTCCCCGGCGCAACGCGCGTCGACGCGGCGAAGGGGACAATAAGCCTGGACTCGGCCGCATACCCGCTAGTGATCGTGAACGGCGCCGCGCACATCGACGCAGGCACGAATAAAACTGCGCTGGACTCAGCCAACTACGTCTAATGATTGCAGAAAACTACGCGGCCGCCTCGGTCAATTATAAGCGTTTTATATTAAACGCGGATGGCTCTGTGCATAGGGAATTCCCTTGGAAGAAAAACCTTATATTAAACCAAGGGCTAGACAACGTGGCGGCGATGGCCTGGGTGAAAAGCTTCGAATATGCGATGATCGGGACCGGCGCCCTGGTCACGCGGCGCGACTCGGGCGGAATCACGTTTACGACGACCGCCGGCGCCGTTGTCGCATCGGCCGGGTTTTTCGTCTCCGGCGACGTTGGCCGAAAAATCAAATTCAACGACGGTCCTTTTACCGAAGCGACGATCACCGCATATACTGATGCCTCACACGTGACGGTTTCCCCGGCTGTGACCGTGGCCGCGAATAGCGGAACGGTCTGGTACGTGAACTTAACCGGCCTGGTGACGCAGACCAAGAACACGAGCACGTACAGCACGAGCGCGGGCGACTGCGGCTCAACCTTCACCGGCGCGACCGGCACCTGGCTCCACCAGCGCACGTTTATTTTTGCGGCCGAAGTCGGCACAGTTACATATACCGAAATAGGCTGGGGCTGGGCCGCGACGAGCGTTTTCGGCCTCGATACTATAGCGGGCGCCGGCGATACCCTGGTCGCGGGCCAACAATATAAAGTCATTGTTCAGCTCTCGGTTGCGCTCTCGCCGTACACTCCGACCGCGGTTTCTGATGTAGGAAATAACGGGTTCGTGACCGCGGGCACGGCCTGCCTGGAATCGGCTTATGTGATGGCCACTGTGAACAGCGCGGGCGCGTCCGGCGCTGCGACGCAATGCCCGGCTGAGCCGTCCGTCGGTGTTCAGCAAGTCTGTTTCAATGCGACCTGGACTCAGCAGAATATGACGACGACCGGCGCCGCGCTGACCTCATATCAGGATAATATAGCGCTTGCGCAAGTAGGGTATTCGAGCGGGACCTTCACACGCACCCGCACCTATACCTACCCGGTGGGCGCGGCGCTGATGGCTGGAAATTTCTATGGCGTCGGCATGTATGATGCCAACTCGCAGCGCGGCTGGTCGCTGAAATTCACCTCGCCGCAAACTAAGGACTCGTCGCACACGTTGCAGGTGGTTTACCGCAACACCTGGAACCGCACCTTGGTAAATTAATATATGACCGCCGACGAAATTTCAGCGAACCGCGCGGCCGCGGTCGATCAAGTGAAGGGCCAGCTTGGTCTTTCCGCGATTCAGCCAAGCGACTGGACGTATGACCAGCGCGTTTCATATAACAAGGCGCTGGCGGCCTATATACAGCAAAATCCGGGGCTCTTTTCGGCGACTGACGAAACGAACGCGGCGGCCGTGGCGGCAAAAGTGGACTCTCCGCTCGATGACAATTCGTTCGCCTCGGACCTCGCTGTTTTCGGCGACGAGTTCGAGAATCAAGCGCTTCGAGTCGGCGGCGCGGTCGCGTCGGTCGGCAATGGCGTCATCAACGCGCTGAACCTGGCGAAGTACGGCATCCCGGCCGTTATATTAATCTTTGTCGCGATTAAGCTCTTTGGGATATATGAAAAGGAGCGGCGGTGACTGAACCGGAAAAGATCCCGCCTGGTTACTGGGCGCTGAATGTGAACTCGCTTTTGATTGCCATCGTCATGGCGATTTCCGGCTGGGCGCTCATGGAGAATATCAGCCAAGGGAAAAATTTTACCCGGCTCGAGGAGCGAATCCAAAACCAAGGGACGAGCCTTCTCGAGATTCGCGCTCGGCTGACGGACGACGAAACGCGAATGCTCGCGATGCAGCTTTTGCTCACAAAAGAAGATGAACGCTTCCTACAGGAATATAAAATCCACCCAGACGGCCACTGAGCAAATTTTGCTCCTGGTGCTCGTTTTCGTTTCCGGCTGTCACGCATGGACTATTCCCGCGCGTACCGCGATCACGACGCCGAGCGGCGCGCACCTGGAGCAATCCGGCGCGGCCGCGGTGCCGGCGACGGTCTCTAGTGCAAAAGACACACTGACGCTCCCTTTGCCGGCGAATTCCGCGGTTGCGATCACCGCGGCGACGGCGACGAGTCCGGCGCGAGTGGACGTGTCCTTGACGGCTCCGACAGTCGCTCAAATTACGAGCACGCGAGAGCAGGCCACCGCGCCGAAGTCATTCACTCCACCCGCGCCGCCTAGTCCCTCGGAAATCGCGAAGGGGAAGGGAATCCAATTGTTTTACTATATCGGCGGCGCCCTGGCGGTCGCGGCGGTCGCAATGCTCTACCTGGAGCACGCGAAAGCGGCACTCGTCGCAGGAATCGGCGCTGTCGCTGTTCCTGGCCTCGCTGTGCTTCTTTCCAGCGAGTGGGCGGTTCGCGCCCTGGTCGCGTGCGTTGCGCTTTCTGGCGGCCTCGTGGCCGCCTGGTACTTCATTAAATCGAAGCACCCGGCCGCCGCGGCCGCTATGAGCGGCGATATAACGGCGCTCCGCGCGAAAATCATAGCAACTCCCGCATGAGCGAAATCTCCGAAATTGCCGCCCAGTTCCTCCCTGAAGTCTCGTCCCTGGTGACGACGCTTCAGCCTCACGTCGTCGTTACGGCGCCGGATGGTTCGCAATTGTGGATTGCTATAGCAATCCCGACGAGCGGCGGGCAATCGTCGCTCTCGGACCTGTTCGCGGGGTTCAAAGTGTCGCTTGCGCTGCAGGCGCTCCCGACGACCGGGAACGTGACGGATTCCGCTGTCGAGTTCGCGGCCGCGCAAGGGTGGCGGCTCCTGGCTGGCTGGCTGGAGACTCCGAGTGCGTCCGGCGCGGCGGCGCGTCAAAATGATGCGGCGTAAGCGTTAATACTTACGCAAAGCGGTTGCTTTTAGTGGCGCTTATATTTCCGCTGAGAAATGCCGCAACCAACGCAAACGACCTCGGACAGCTTCGAGCTATATTTTAAGATTCCCCCCGTGATCCTGATTCACGGGACCCCGCGCAAACTCGCGGCGATTGAGCATAACCACTCCGGCCGGCTCCTCAGGCAACTTCACAGCATGGGGAAGAGTAGCGAAACGATTTACGGTCTCGCGGGCTCACGCGGCGCCCTGACGATCCCGAGTCTGAAGGCGCTCAACTGCTATTTGAAGCACGCCGGCGGCCTCGAAGTGTTTCGGCGAAAGTACGGAATAGTTAATCACCGGTTCGCCTGGTCAGACCTTCAGCGGCTCCTGTCGCTGAAGTGGCAGAGTTAGCGGCCGGCGGCGTCCGGCTTGGTTCGCGGTTTTCGCTTGGCGCCTGGAATCCTCACTGCCGGCTGTCCCTTATCCGGAGCGAACGAGGAAATGACGTACCAAAGGCGTTCCGGTTCGACGTGCGAGAGTTCGCAGGCGGCGGCCGCAATGATGTTGTTTTTCGTGAGGGAGTAGCGGCCGGCGGAAATGTCGAGCCGGTCGCAGACATCCTGGTCGAGAACGACCGTCAGTTTAATTTTTTGCACGGCGGATTAAGCCGGCGATAACTCGCGCATTTTCCCGGGAATCCGCGCCTTTGCGGCTTCCTCTCCGGAGATTCGAGAAAGCGCTTGCCAGAGCATTTCGGGAGAAACCCGGGAAAGCTCATAGGCGGCGGCGGCGACGATCGTATTTTTGGTCATTCCGTACCGTTCCCCGATGTTTTCGAGGCGGGTTTCTACATCGTCGTCAATTGAGACGATCAGTTTGTGCTTTTTGGTTGTAATCGGCATATGGAAAAAAGGTAGGCGGCCGCGACGGACACGGAAAGCTTGACCAAGGTTCGAGAATATGTCTTTTTGCACCTCATGGGCGATTCGCGACGCGGCTTGTATGCTGAAAGGTGCATTTCACGTACCTTTTTACGTCTTATCTATTGTGCGATATTGGCGTGTGCCCGGTGAGAGGGCGCTGGCTGTTACAACCGACGAAGTCCGTCAGTAAGGATCACCGGGCCTTCGCGCCACGTTCGGTGGCGTGTTCAGGAATTCCGCTTCGGTTCACGGGTCCCATCAACGCGCCGGGCCCCAGCGTCTGGTGAACGGATAATATACCCACAGCGGCCGTCCCACGACGTCCTTCTCCGGCACGAATCCCCAAAACCGCGCGTCGGCGCTATTCGGCGAATTATCTCCCATCGCAAAATAGCCGCCTGGTTTCACTGTGACGCTGTGCCCGGGCTCAAGTGAACCCGCCGCTTCGTAGCCCGGATAATCTCCCGACCGCAACGACTCCTGCTGAAACGATGCCGCGCCGGTAATCGGCTCGCGGTTTCTATATAGCGTCGTTCCCTTGATCTCGAGGCGATCGCCGGGCAAGCCGACCAGCCGCTTGATATAGTATTGGTCGCCGTGATCCCGCATCACATCAGGTATATTGAGGGTCCGGAAAACGAAACCACTGCCGACGCTGGGGCTCACGAAATTATAGCTGAATCGATCGACGAACAACTGGTCCCCCGTCATCTCGTCGAACGCGAGTACCCGCTCGCCTTTCTTCACCTGCACACCCGTGCGCAGACAACGGAGCGTTTGGCCGTCCACTTGCCGCACGACAAAATCCCCCTGCGTCACGCGGCGCGCGATCTCGGAATAAAATTTGCTCGGGCTAAACGGTCCTTGGACCGGGAAAAACCGCTGCGACATCGCCCAATCGAAATCGAAATCCAGCGGCACGCGGACCCGCACCGGCAGATCGTCCACCAGCAATGTATATTCCTTCACCTGCGCCGGAAGGACCAGCCACGAATGCCCAGCGACCACGCGGCAATGGATCGCACCGCTCGAATTGTCGCCTAAGATCGGCACGAGCACTTCGCCGTCTCCGGGTGCATCCAACCGATGCGGCCACGCACCGAACGCGACGAGGCGCCCCGCCTCCGCGAACACATTCGGCTCCTCCGCGTGCTTCGGATATACTTCCGCGGTCATTCCATAATAACTCGGCCACATCGAGTTCGTCGGAATCTTGAACGGCTGCACGAAATAGGTGCGGATCCCGATGATCACGATCGCCGCTACCAGGAAAAATTCCACGTTCTCCACCAGCGCGCTCTTGGGATATATAGCGCCGCCGTTTTTCCGCAGCACGGGCTCGAGCGCCTCGATGCCCGTGCGCAGCCGGTCCGGACCCGCCCCGGCCTGCAGCAACTCGCGCAACGCGGCCGTCCGCGTGCGCAACTCCGTGCCAATCGCCGCCGGAAGCACATCGCGCCGGAAATGCCACACTTTGTCCGAGAGCTCGATCCAGTTCGCCGCGTTCTCCCGCATCTTCTGCGCGGCGCCCCCCAGCCCGAACCAGCCCAATAATCTGCCGCCGGCCTTCGCCATATAAGAGGACTTCGTCGCCACGGCCGTCATCAGTTGTTCTGGAGCACTTTGATAAACGCGTCCGGTGGGATCGAGACCTTGCCGATTTGTTTCATCTTCTTTTTCCCTTCCTTCTGCTTGTCCAGCAGCTTGCGCTTCCGACTGATGTCGCCGCCATAACATTTCGCGGTTACGTCCTTCCGCATCTCGCGCACGTTATCGCGCGCTATAATCTTTCCGCCAATCGCCGCCTGTATCGCCACGCGGAACATCTGCGGCGGAATGATCTCCGCCAGCTTCTCACACAGCTGCCGGCCGCGCGCCTCTGCCTTGTCCCGGTGCACGATGCACGCAAACGCATCCACCGGATCACCATTGATCATGATATCCATCTTCACCAGGTCCGAAGCTATATTGTCGCCCAGTTCATAATCCATCGAACCATACCCATGAGTCAGGCTCTTCAACCGGTCGTTGAAATCCACGAGAATCTCGTTGAGCGGCAATACACAACGGAGCATCACGCGATTCATATCGAGCGTGTCCGTATGCTCGCACACGCCACGCTTCTCCATCACCAGGGATAACATATCGCCCATGGAATCATTCGGAATGATAATGGACGCGCGAATCGTCGGCTCGCGGATTTCCAAAATCGTGCCCGGATCCGGCATGTTGACCGGATTATCCACGTCGATCTCCTCGCCGCCCTGTTTCACTATATGATATATAACGCTCGGGTACGTGGAGATGATCTCCACATCGTGCTCCCGGCGGATCCGCTCCTGGATGATCTCCATGTGCAGCAATCCCAGAAACCCGCAGCGAAATCCGAAACCGAGCGCGAGTGAGCTCTCCGACGCGTAAACAAATGCCGCATCGTTCAGCTGCAGCCGCCCCAGCCCCGCCTTCAGCTTTTCATAATCGTCGCTCTCGAGTGGATACAGCCCGCAGAAGACCATCGGGCGGACTTCTTTATATCCAGGCAGCATCTCCGTCGCGGGCCGCGCCGCCAGCGTGATCGTGTCGCCCGTTTTCACATCCGCGGGCGTCTTGATGCTGGAAACTATATAGCCGACATCCCCAGGCCCGAGCTGCGCGATCTTTTCCATCTTCGGCGTGAAGACGCCGACCTCCTTCACCTCTGCCTTCTGGCCGGTGCTCATCAGCTGCATCATGTCATTCGCCTTGATCGTCCCCGAAAAAACGCGGACATACGCGATACAGCCGCGATACGCATCATATAGGGAGTCGAACACCAAGATTCGCGTCTGCTGGTATTCCGTCCAGCGCGGCGGCGGCACGCGCTCCACCACGGCCTCCAATATATCAACGATGCCGATGCCAGATTTTCCACTCGCGAGGATCGCCTCCTCCGCGGGAATAGTTAATATATCCTCGAGCTGACGCGTGCATAATTCGAGGTTCGCACTCGGCAAATCGATTTTGTTGATCACCGGGATCACCTTCAGCTTCTGCCCGAACGCCAGGTGCGCGTTCGCCACGGTCTGCGCCTCGACGCCCTGCGCCGCATCGATGAGCAGCACCGCACCCTCGCACGCCGCGAGGCTCCGCGAAACTTCATAAGAAAAGTCCACGTGACCCGGCGTATCCATCAGGTTCAGCTTATATGAAATCCCGTTCTTCGCCTTGTAGGTCATCGTCACGGGGTGCGACTTGATCGTGATCCCCCGCTCCTTTTCCAGATCCATTGAGTCCAGGTGCTGCGCCGTCATCGAGCGCATCGCCACCGTGTTCGTGTGCTCGAGCAGCCGGTCGGACAACGTGGTCTTCCCGTGGTCGACGTGAGCAATAATACAGAAATTTCGAGTCAGGATATCGGACATCAGTCAGGCGGTTACGTCGGAAAACTCCGCGAAGGTTTTCACATTCCAAGTCTTGTCGATGCGACGCGCCAGCCCGGCGAGCACCGCTCCCGGCCCAAGTTCGAAGAACTGCGTCGCCCCAGCCGCGGCGGCCGAGCGCATGCATTCTTCCCAGCGAACGGAGGAGACAACTTGCGTAACGAGAGCGGCCTTGAGGTCATCGGGTGCGGAAATCGCGCCGCCCGTCGTATTCGTGAAAACCGCGAAACGAGGAGGCGCAAACGTCACCGTATCCAGATAGCGCGCAAACGCCACCCGTGCCGGTTCCATCAGTCGCGAATGATAGGCTCCGGCGACATTTAGCGGGATCACTTTTTTCATCCCACGCTCCTTCGCGCCCACAACCGCCGCGCCCACGCGCGCTTTTTCGCCGGACACAATGATCTGCCCTGGCGCATTAAAATTCGCGGCCTCGATTTCGAACTCTGCACAAAGCGCCGCAACTTTCTCGCGCTCCTCGCCAATGATCGCGGCCATCGCGCCGGTCGTTTGCTCACACGCATCCTGCATCAACCGGCCGCGCTCTGCGACCACCCGCAGACCCGTCGCAAAATCAAAAACACCCGCCGCGGTATATGCAGTGATCTCACCGAGGCTCAGCCCGAGCGCCGCGCTTACTTCCGGGAGCTTCCCCGCCTCGGCCAACGCCGCTTGCAATGCGAGGCCATGCACGAACAGCGCCGGCTGACATATCTTCGTCAGGGTCAGCTCGGTCTCGGGTCCCTCGAAGGAAACCGCCGCCAAATCCCACCCAAGGATTTCCCCGGCTTCGATATATAGAGCACGCGCCGCCGGGGAATTTTCGAAGAGCGACTTCCCCATTCCAACTTTTTGTGCTCCCTGCCCAGCGAATAAAAGTGCCAATGCCATGCTTGAAACCGAATAGCCAATCGCCCGGCCCCGCGGAAACCAAGCCCTAAAAACGCTTCAGCCCTTGGAAGTACTTTGAATCATCCGTTGGTTTCGCAAAATCGGGGATCGTCGAGCGCGTCGCCGGCACGTCCTGACGGGGACCCGGCGCAGATAATATAACCCCCAGACCGCCGGAGGTCGCCGGTGCCTTCGCCGGCGTCGAGATCGGGGGCGCCGACCACGCCGGAACCGCGGCGAAGTCCTGTACATAGGGATTTTGCTCCGGCGTCGCCCCACCCCTCGCCATCCACCCCGGCGAGTTTCCATTCGTTGTCCCAGCCAGAAAACTATTCGTACCTGCCGTCGCCGCGCTCGCCCGCCCGTCAAGCGTCGCGCTTTCGCGCAATATATCGCGCGTCGCGTCGATCGCGCTGCCGCGGTCGTTCGGCTTGAGCAACGCGAAATCCCGCGGGGTCATCCAACCTGCCATGTATCCAGAAAGTGGATTCACCACCGCGCCGGCGGCGCCCGCCTCGCCGTTCCCGGGCAGCAACCCCGTTCCGTCGCGGTGTATATTAGACCGGCCGCCTTGCATTTGCGCTATATTATCGGCGCGTTGCGAGGCAACCTGGCCTCCCGTGGCCGCCGCCTGCGAGCCCGCTTCCAGAGCCGATTGCGCGCCCGTGAGCCGTCCGCCCGCGGGATTTTCCGCTATATACTTCGAGCCGCCGGGCCGCGCTCCGGCCGACGCACCCGGGGCTTGACGCGACTGCGCCATCGCGTCCACCAGCCAATTTCCATCCGGCAGCGGCGATGGCACCGGACCCGATCGGGGCAGCGACGCCCGCCCGCCGTTAACTCCCTCGAGCGCGAGCATCTCCGGCGTCTCTATATGAGGCGCATCCGCCCGTGCCTCGGGCATGCCCGCGGCCGTCGCGCGGATCGCTTCAAAATCCCGCCGCGTTTCCGCAATAGAGTCCGTCGGCGGCGCAGGCGTCGGTGCCGGCTCCGACGCTCGCAGTGCTGAACCGAGCAGCAGCAACGAAACGGGCAGCCAGCGCATCGGATGCGTCAGGACTTAACGAAGATCCCCTTCAGATTCATCTCGAGCGCCTGCGGGTTCGGCGAAAAACGCAGGCCATCGGCCTTGCTGATTTTCCCCGCCTTGATCAGGCGATAGAGATCTTTATTAAATGAAAAACTCGACGAATCGCCGCTGCCCTCGAGCAGACCCTGAATTTTTTCGAACTGCCCCTCGAGAATCAAATTCTTGATCGTCGCATCTGCATTGAGAATTTCGTTCGACGGCACCCGCCCGCCGCCTTCGAGCGCCGGGATGAGCTTTTGGCAGATGAAGCCCCGCAGCGAACCGGCGATCGCGCGCCGCGCCTGCACCTGCTCCTCCGGCGGAAAAAATTCGAACAAGCGCGTCAACGACTGCGACACCGTCGCCGCGTGCATCGTTGAGAAAACCAAATGGCCTGTCTCGGCCGCGGAGATCGCGGTCTCGAAAGTTTCGCGATCGCGCATCTCGCCGATCAATATAATGTCCGGATTCTGCCGCAGTACCGCGCGGATCGCCATTTCGAAACTCTCTACATCGAGACCGATCTCCCGTTGCTGAAAAAGCGACTTCTCATCCTGAAATGTGAACTCGATTGGATCCTCGATCGTCACTATATGACGATCCATATTCTGGTTCACCCAGTTCAACATCGCCGCCATCGTCGAGCTCTTGCCCGAGCCGGTCGCTCCACAAATCAGCAGGATGCCATCCTTCGCCTGAGCAAGTTTTAGCAACGGCTCGGGAATTAATCCGAGGTCCTCGAAGCTCGGCACGCGACTCTTCACATGGCGAAGCACAATGCTGACGAGTCCGCGCTGGTGAAACGCGTTCACACGAAAACGCCCGATGCCATCCGCGGCATAGGCAAAATCGATCTGCCCCTCGCGATCCCATTTATCCTTGAAAATTCGCGGCACGTGTTCGTCGACAAAGGCCTGCGCATCGGGACACGTGATCGGATCCATATCGACCGGCTTCAAGCGACCTGATATACGCACGTACCCCGGTTTGTTGGACTTGACGATGACGTCACTGACGCCGCTTTCCACGGCCAGGCGCAGCAGGTCGTTGATGAGTTCTGTATGGGGAGTGAGCTCGACTTCCATGGGCAAATTACTGTTGCGGTATGTGTAAATCGCCCTGCTGTGTACAGCAAGGCAACTTTGCCCAGCCATGAAACTCCGACCGCTCACCGGCGCCATAACTGCGCTGATCACACCCTTTCGCCAGCAGGAGGTCGCCTATGACGACCTCACCAAGCTCGTTAATTTTCAGATAAAAAGTGGTATCAACGGAATCGTGCCCGTCGGGACCACCGGCGAGTCGCCCACGCTTGATACAGAAGAGCATCTCGAGGTCATTCGCGCAGTCATCGCCGCGGCCCGCGGTCGCGTGCCCGTAATCGCGGGAACCGGTTCGAATTCCACTCGTGAAGCGATCGAGCTCACGCGCGCCGCCCACGAGGCCGGCGCCGACGCGATGCTGCTCGTCGCGCCTTATTATAATAAGCCAAGCCAGGAGGGTCTGCTCCAACATTTCTCTGCTCTCGCCGAGGCCACTGACAAGCCCATTATATTATATTCCATTCCGTCCCGCTGCGGCGTGGAAATTGGCGTCAGTGTTGTCGAGCGCCTCCGCTCGAAATATAGTCACGTCCGTTGGATCAAGGAATCCGGCGGCAGCGTCGATCGCGTCGACCTCCTGAAGCAGGCTCTGGGAGCCGATCTCACCGTGTTGAGCGGCGACGACGCGCTCACGCTGCCCTTCATGTCGGTCGGCGCCGAAGGCGTCATCAGCGTCGCCTCCAACCTGTTTCCCCGCGAGATGGCGAAGCTGGTGAGCCTGGCGCTCGCCGCCGACTATATCAAGGCGGCGCGACTGCACCGGAAGCTATATCCTGTCTGGAAGGCGCTGTTCCTCGAGCCGAATCCCGTGCCGGTGAAATTCGCGATGGCCCGGGCCGGCCTTATCACCTCGCCCGAGGTGCGCCTGCCGCTCTCCGCTCTCACCGAAACCACCGCCGCCGTGCTCACGGCCACGCTCGAGAAATATCAAGGCAATATATAGCCATGCCGCTCCGTCTCCTGATCAACGGTGCCCGCGGCCGCATGGGCCACGCCCTGCTCGACGCTGCAGCAACAATGCCCGGCGCCGTCGTCATCAGCGCCGCGCTCGACGCGGGCGATGATATAGCGTCCGCGCTGCCAGGCTGCGATGTCGCTATAGACTTCAGCTCGCACCGTGCCACCCGATCGGTGCTCGAGGCCGCAGTCGCCGCTGCGCGCCCAGTCGTCATCGGCACGACCGGCCACGCCGCGACCGAAAAAGCGGAACTCCTCGCGCTCGCAAAAAAAATCCCGTGCGTCTGGGCGGGAAATTTTTCTGTCGGCGTGAACCTGCTGTTCGCACTCGTCCGCCGCGCCACGAGCGTGCTCGGGGCGGAATATGATGCCGAGGTCATCGAGATGCACCATCGATATAAGAAGGACGCCCCCAGCGGCACCGCCGCGCGCCTGCTCGAGATCATACTAGAGGAACGGAAACTCGACGCCACCTCCCTCCGCCACGGACGCGAAGGCATCACCGGCGAGCGCTCCGCGACCGAAGTTGGCATGCACGCCCTTCGCGGAGGCGATGTCATCGGTGATCATACAGTGATTTTCGCCGGCCTCGGCGAACGCGTGGAACTCACCCACAAGGCGAGCGATCGCGCGATCTTTGCGCGCGGCGCCCTCCGCGCGGCCAGCTGGCTCGTCGGCCAGCCCGCGGGCGTATATGATATGCAGGACGTGCTGGGCCTGCGTTGATGATCACGTCCATCCAGGGAACCCTCGCGTCGGCGACGCCGCTGCACGCGGTCGTCGAGCTCAACGGCTTCGGCTATGAAGTTCATATACCGCTGACGACCTCGGAAAAACTTCCGGCGCCCGGCGCGAATGTGAAGCTGCACACGCTCGTTATATATCGCGAGGACGCGCAGACGCTATATGGTTTTGCCACGCCGGCGGAGCGCGATTTTTTCCGACTGCTGATCGAGAACGTCACTGGCGTCGGACCGAAGGGCGCACTCGGCATCATGAGCCGCCTCTCGCTCGCGTCGCTCGAGGGCGCGATCCGCGCGGGTGACATTGGCTCGCTCGCGAAAGTCCCGGGCATCGGCAAAAAAACCGCCGAGCGTCTCGTCGTCGAATTGCGCGCCAAACTCGGCGCCGACCGCAGTACGTCTGTCGCCCTCGGCGAGGGTGAAAAAGCCCCGAGCGCGCCGCACGCTCACCGCGACGCGGTCTCGGCACTCATTGCTCTCGGATATAAACCAGGCGACGCCGATGAAGCGGTGCGTCGCGCCGGTCTCGCTCTCGGTCCCAATGCTTCGACCGAGGCCCTGATCAAAAAATCGCTCGCCTGATCAGCGCTGGAATTGCAGCGCGTTGCTCTCAGTCGGCCCTTGGAGTGGCCCGAACGTCCGCGGCGTTGTATTATTCGCCGGCAGCGCCTTGTTGTCGAAACGAAGAGGATCCGAATCGGGCGCAGGCAACGAGACCAGCTGCACATTCTTCAGCCAGTTGAGACGAGAGTCCGCCGCGACGTCGCCCGGCGTGGAACTCGGGTCACGCCCGCTGTATGGAGCGATCACCGGTTGAAAATCACTGCGACGCGCCGGCATCGTGACGGCATGCAGCGGCGTCGATACGGCAACCGCCGCGCCCTGCAAGCGATCGGCGGCAATGACTTGACCTGGAGCCACGCCACCGGACTGGGCGCGGACCGGTTCTGCCCGACGCGTCACGAGCAGAAAGGCAACGCAGGCTGCCATCGTAACGAGTCCCGCGGCAGCGTACGAAGAAGACCACCAGCGCGGGCGATCGGGAATGAAGCCTGATATATTGCGCGTGTCGCCAGCAGTGGTTTGCTCGACGAAATCCGAGGCGAGCATACTGCAGGCCTTCTGCATGCGACAATACTCTTGATATATATCGCGGCGGGCGGGACTGCGCTGCACCTCGGCTTCGAGTTTCGCCGCGTCCGCGGGCGAAATTTCGTGGTCGAGGTAAAGGTTGAGCAGTTCGAGGAACTCGGGGTCGTTCATTTGAAGTCTTCACCGAGCTTCGAACGCAGGCTTTCCCGCGCTCGCGCAATTCGGCTTTTTACGGTTCCGACGGAGATCGCCAATATAGCGGCGATTTCTTCGTAGGACAGGTTCTTGATGTTTCGCAAGATGAGAATCTCGCGGTGCTTGGCGCTGAGGCGGTCCATCCCCGCGCTGATTCGTTTTACAAATTCTTGAGTCACCGTGATGTCCCCCGGCGTCTCCATCTCCGCGGGTATCACATCCGCGAGCGTCAGGTCGTTTTCCGAGCTGATCGGTGCATCGAACGACACGGACTTGTCCCGCTTCCGGCGCCACCAGTACCAGTAGCGGTTCCTCGCGAGGTTCGTGGCGATTTGATATAGCCAGGTCGAAAACGCCGACTCACCCCGGAAATTCACCAGTCCACGGTGCGCTCGGATAAAGGCGTCCTGAGTGACCTCCTCCGCGTCCTGCTGGTTTCGGAGTAACTGGTGCACCATCGAAAAGATTCGGTCCCAGTATCGGCTCACCATCTCATCGAAGGCCGATTGGTCACCGCTTTTGAAGCGGTCGACCAAAATTCGATCCAAGGCAACTTCTTGAGCTTTGGTGGACATGCGATCTTCCACCGTCTGATGGGTGTATTTTTGAATTGTTCCCAAGATGTTAATGACAGCCCTCGTATTAAGCTACGCCGCGGCGATGGTCAATGTTCCGGGTGCGGCCCGGCGCGAAATTTCTTGCAAACTCCGGCCGTGAAAACCCATTTTCCACCCTCCTCTTCAGGACGGGGGCTGGTAGCTCAATGGTAGAGCAGTTGCCTTTTAAGCAATTGGTTCCGGGTTCGAATCCCGGCCGGCCCACCATCCCTGCTTCAACTCCGCCTGCATGAAACGCCTGGTAATCATCGAAGACCAAACGGCCATCCGCGAAATGCTGGTGGAAATACTTCGCTTGGATTCGAATTATGAACTCGTCGGCCAAGCCGGCGATGGACAACAGGCCGTCGCGATGTGCCTCGAGGTGAAGCCGGACCTCGCCGTGCTCGACGCCAAACTTCCCGGGCTGAACGGCGTTGATATATTGCGCCGGATCACGCGCAAGCTGCCGGGACTGCGCGTCATGATTTTTTCTGGTCACGAAAACCCAGTCCTCGTTCGCGAGATGCTCGCGGCCGGCGCGCACGGTTTCGTCGAAAAAACCGCCGGGCTCATCGAATTCAAAAAGGGTCTTGAGACGATTGCGCAAGGTGGCACGTATTTTGGACCAGCGGTCGCTGCGCTTCTCCGCAATGTGATCGCGAATCCCACGGCTCAAAGTTCGGGCGATTTATTGACAGACCGTGAACGCGAAATTCTCCAACTCGTCGCGGAAAGCCATAGTACCAAGAAGATTGCGGCGAAGCTGGAAATCAGTGTGAAGACCGTGGACAATCACCGCACCAATCTCATGCGGAAGCTGAATCTCCACGACGTCGCCAGCCTCACGCGCTACGCCCTTGAGGTCGGTCTCATTGAGCCGAAGAAAGCGCCGTAAAAACCTTGCGGCAGCGCTAGCACGTGCCCAGTAAATTTTCGACACCTCCCACACTCTTTAATTCATGAACATCGTCTCGAAGAAATTAAGCCTCGTCGCAGCCAGCCTCGTGCTCGTCCTCGCAGGTTGCAGCAAAAAGCCGACGCGCCCTTCTCCGAATCAGACGGTGCTCGGCCCGAACGGCGGCGGCGCCGGCGCCGTCAGCCCAGAGACATTGAACCCGGCGGGCGACAATCCTGCCGGCCTGACCGACCGCAACGGTGATTTCGACATGAACGGCCAGCTGCGAGGCAAGCTCGAGTCTGTATATTTCGATTTTAACCAGTCCAATATTAAACCCGCCGAGCGCACGAAGCTCGCCGCGGCGAAGGACTACCTCGAGAAAAACCCCGGCCAACGCCTGGTGCTCGAGGGTCACTGCGATTGGCGCGGCACCGCGGAATATAATCTGGCCCTCGGCGATCGCCGTGCCAACGCCGCCAAGAAATATCTGATCACCATCGGCGCCGCCGCCGACCGCCTCGAGACGATCTCCAAGGGCAGCCTCGAAGCCGTCAAGGGCGACGATGCCGCCGCCGCGAAAGACCGCCGCGTCGAACTCGTGATCGTGAAGGCGAAGTGACCGCCTGACCCGCTCCCAAAAGCGCCTCACCCGAGGCGCTTTTTTTGTGCCCAGCCGCTCCGTTCCGCTGTATTCGAAAACTGGATACGCGCCGCACCGCGCCCGCCGGGATCGGATGTATCCATCCATCGGATACAATGCTGCCTGCGCGCCGTCGCGCGCTATATGAAACCGCCGACGTCCAGCGCTATATTATTTCGCCGCGACGCCCGCGAGGATCTCCCGCGTCGTCGCGATCCCCTTCTTCATCACGTCCAGGTTGAAGCTCTCGTTCGGCGCATGCAGGTTATCCTCCGGCAGGAACAGCCCGATCATCACCGAATCCAGCCCGAGCACCCGCTTGATCTCCGCAATGATCGGCACGCTGCCGCCCTCGCGAAGATACAGCGGTGGACGCCCCCAGATCTTCGTGACCGCCGCGTCCGCCGCGCGGAAAGCGCGCGCGAGCACCGGCGACTGACTCGGCGGTGTATTCGAGCGCCCCGGTGGCACCACGACATACGGCTCCCCTTTATGCTGCTCCACAAAATGGATCCGCACGCCCCGCGGCGCCCGCGCCTGGATCGCCGCCATCACCAGACCGCGAATATGATCCGGCTTCTGGTTCGGCACCAGCCGGCAGCTGATCTTCACGAACGCCGTGCTCGGGATCACCGTCTTCGTTCCCTCGCCCTGATACCCCCCTCCAATCCCGTTGAACTCCAGCGTCGGCTGGAAACGCACCGCCTCGAACGGCGTGAAGCCCGGCGGTATATGAAAGTCCTCGATGCCGAGAAATTCCTTATATGCTTTCGCATCACCGCCGAATTTCCGCAGCTCCTCGCGCTCCCACGGCTCGACGTCCAGCACGTCATCATAAAAGCCGGGCACGTTCACGCGTCCGTCGGCATCGTGCAGCGTCGCTATAATCTCCGCCAACGCCTGGATCGGGTTATGTAACACGCCTCCGTGCAGACCCGAGTGCAAATCGCCCTTCGCCGTCGTCACATGCAGGTCGAACAACGTGAGCCCGCGCAATCCACACGTGATGACGACCTGGTCCGGCGACGGCAGCGCCGTGTCGCAGAGATATACAAAGTCCGCCTTGCCCAGCTTGTCCCGATATCGCGTCAGAAATTCCGGGAAACTCGGACTGCCCATCTCCTCCTCGCCCTCGATCAAAAACGTGATCCGCAACGGCACGTCCGGCCGCGCCTCCAGCAACTCCGCGACCGCCGCTATATTCGCCATCAGCGGCCCTTTATTATCTGCCGCACCGCGACCATATATCCGACGTCCCCGGATCGTCGGCTCGAACGGCGGCGTCTGCCACAAGTTCAACGGATCCGCGGGCTGCACATCATAGTGACCATATATCACCACGTGCGGCCACGAGGCGTCGCCGCCGCGCTGCGCCACGATTAACGGATGCAGCTCCGTCTTCGCCACCTCGACGCTGAAGCCCATCGAGCCCAGCAACTCGGCGACAAACGCCTGTGCGCCCTGCATGCCCGCGGCAAATTTCGAGTCGGCCGAGACACTCGGAAAACGGATGAATTCCTGTAACTTTTCGACGGGATCGAACATCCCCCACGCTGACCCGCGACCAGACCCCGCGACAACGAGAAACGTGCAACGCCTCGTAAGTTCAGCTCGCGGGCGCCGCCGCCGCGCAAGTCCACGCCGCCGGGCACCGGACGCCGTGCCGTCTCTCGCTCAATCTCTGCATCGCCGACGTCGGATGCGACCCGCGGCGGCGATCCGCACGGACCACAACGCAAGACGACCTCACGTATCCAGACAATGGATACAGCCACCGTTCGCGGCGACCCGTAACGAGCCCGCCACGACCGCCGCTGCTCATACATCCGATTTCGTTATATCTCGCCCGTCCGGCGCCGATTGGTTAATCGTTTCTCGATGCCTTCCAGCGTCATCCGCGGACTCGTTTGGTTCGCTGTCTTTATATTGTCCACCACCTGCCACGAGGCCGCCCACGCCTGGGCCGCGGCGCGGCTCGGCGACGACACCGCTGCGCGGGGCGGACAACGCTCGCTTAATCCCTGGCCGCACATCCGTCGCGAGCCGATCGGCATGGTGGTCGTTCCCCTGCTCTCATGGTTCAGCCTCGGCTGGATGATCGGCTGGGCCAGCGCTCCCTATAACGTCGCTTGGGCGCGCGCGTGGCCCCGGCGCGCCGCGTTGATGGCGCTCGCCGGCCCCCTCGCCAACCTCGGCCTCGCGCTCGCCGCCGCCCTCGCGATCCGCGTCGGGCTCGAATGGCAATTCTTCACCGCGCCCGCCGCCCTCGGCGCCGCCTCGCTCACCGCCGCCGTCACCCCCGGCGCCACGGGCGAGCTTTTGGCCACCCTCCTCAGCGTCACCCTCGCCCTCAACCTCCTGCTCTGTATATTCAACCTCGTGCCCCTGCCGCCCCTCGACGGCAGCGCGGCCCTCGTGCTCGCCCTCCCGTCGGCGTGGGCCGCGCAATATACTGCCGCCCTTCGCGCCCCGGCCCTCCGCTATATCGGGCTCTTCGCTGCGTCGCGCCTGCTAAGCCCGCTGTTTCCCTCGCTGCTACTCCTCGCTGCCCGCGCCTTGTATCCGGAAATCAACTACGCCTGATCCATGAAACTCATCCGCTGCCTCCTCGCCGCCCTGTTGCTGCTGTTCTCCGCCGCCTGGATGCATGCCGCGGATCCGGCCCCGGCACCAACGCCGGATCCCGCCGCGCGCCTCGCGGCCGCCCACCGGCTGGCGGATGGCATCAAGTATATACACGGCGACGTCGTCCTCCGCGGCGGCGTGGCGAAGGTCTCCGTCCCCGCAAAATTCAGCTATATTAACCCCGCCGACTCCGCCACCATCCTCACCAAGCTGTGGAACAACCCCAGCGCCGGCGGCACCCTCGGGATGATCGTGCCAGCCGGCTTTGACCCGCTCCGGCCCGGCGGCTGGGCCTCGGTGATCTCGTTCGTCGAGGACGGCTATGTAAAGGACGACGACGCCGCGAAGATCGACTATACATCGCTGCTCCACGACATGCAGGCGGCGACCGCCGAAGCCAGCAAAACGCGCGAGCAGCAAGGTTTCGCTCGCATCGCCCTTGCCGGCTGGGCCGAGCCACCGCGCTACGATGCAGCCAGCCATAAACTCTATTGGGCGAAGGACCTCATCTTCGGCCAAGGCGACCACGAGCTCAATTATGATATTCGCATGCTCGGACGCCGCGGCGTCCTCGTGGTCAACGTTGTCGCGTCCATACAGCAACTCGCCGACGTCAAGGCCGCCGCCCCAACCATTATATCCATGGTCAACTTCCAGGACGGACATCGCTATACAGACTTCACGCAGAGTACCGACAAGGTGGCGACGTACGGCATCGCCGCCCTCGTCGCCGGTGGCATCGCCGCCAAAGTCGGACTCTTCAAAGGCCTGTGGGTGCTGCTCCTTGCGTTGAAGAAATTTATATTGATCGGTATCGTCGCGATCATCGGGTTCTTCAAGAAGCTGTTCGCGCGTCGCAAGAACGAGTTCGTTGGCGGTGAAGCCACGTCGACGCCCGCGCCGCCATCACCACCCCCGACCGGATTTTCCTGATCTGGAAGGCGTCCCCCGCTGGGCTATATATACAGCTCCAAGCGTTGCGTTATCGCCACGGAAATCGCAGTATATTATACGGCAAACCGATGCCTATATACATTTGCCGCGAGCATCCCGTTTCCCGTTCCGACCTTGGGAGTTACGCGTTAAAGTTAAATGTTAAGCGTTCCGTCTCTGCGGTCTCTCCCGATCGGGCATAAGCCTCATCAATGCCGGAAGTGCCGGATGCTCGTGAACACCATGGTCATTCCGCGCTCGTCGGCCGCCGCGATCACCTCCGCGTCCCGCACGGACCCGCCCGGCTGGATCGCCGCCGTCGCTCCAGCGTCCGCCGCGGCGATCAAGCCATCGGCAAACGGAAACAGCGCTTCGCTCGCCACAACCGAGCCGTGCAGGTCGAGCCCGGCCTCGCTCGCTTTCCAGATGGCGATGCGCGAGCTATCGACCCGCGCCATCTGCCCCGCGCCCACGCCGAGCGTCTGCTCGCCGCTGCAATATACAATCGCGTTCGACTTCACGTGCTTCACCACCTTCCACGCGAACATCAGCGCCGCCCACTCCTCCGCACTCGGCTGGCGCTTCGTCACGACCTTGAAATCCATCTGACGCCCAAGGATGCGATCGCGATCCTGCACGAGCACCCCGCCGATCACGGACCGCAACTCGCGCAACGCATCCATGCCCGGGCCCGCCGTCGCGACCAGCAGACGCAAATTTTTCTTTTTGGCGAAAATCGCGAGGGCCTCCGGCGTGAACCGCGGCGCAATGATCACCTCGGTGAAAATTTCCGCGATTGCCTGAGCGAGATCCGCCTCGAGCGTCTGGTTGACTATAATAATC
Organism: uncultured Verrucomicrobiae bacterium; assembly: GCA_963800005.1. GTDB lineage: Bacteria > Verrucomicrobiota > Verrucomicrobiia > Opitutales > Opitutaceae > CAWCZH01. The sequence continues at coordinate 453,933 of CAWCZH010000004.1, read as the reverse complement.
CCGCCGAACGGCGCCTGCCGGTCCGTCGCGTACGCCTTTTCCCACGCCGCCATCAGGTTGTCCGCACTCCCCAAACCGCACGGGTTCGTGTGCTTCAGGATCGCGACGGTCGGACGCTCGAATTCGCCGATGAGGTACGCCGCCGAGCTGACGTCCAATATATTATTATAACTCAGCTCCTTGCCCTGCAGCTGCTGGAAATGCTCGTGGAACGTTCCATATAGCGCTGCCTGTTGGTGCGGGTTTTCTCCATAGCGCAGCGCCTGCGCCTTTTTCCACGACAGCGTGAGCTGCTCGGGGAAACCGCTCAGGCTGCCCATATCCGGCTCCGTCGCATTCGCCGCGAGATATTCCGCGATCGCGGCATCATAGCGCGCGGTGCGCTGAAAAACCTTCAGCGCAAGCCGACGCCGCAATTCCCGCAGCTGCGCCGGTTCCGCCAGCGCCGCCAGCGTCGGTATATAGTCCGCTGGATCGCAGATCACCGTCACGCTCTCGTGGTTCTTTGCCGCGCTCCGCAGCATCGACGGCCCGCCAATGTCTATATTCTCGATCGCGTGCGCCCACGTGGCGCCCGGCTTCGCCACCGTTTCCTCAAAAGGATATAGGTTCACGACCACGAGCTCGATCAGGTCGATCCCATGCTCCGCCGCCGCCGACAGGTGCGCCGGATCATCGCGCCGCGCGAGCAGCCCGCCGTGGATTTTCGGGTGCAACGTCTTCACGCGCCCATCCATCATTTCCGGGAAACCCGTGTGCCGGCTCACCTCCGTCACCGGCAGACCGTTGTCCGCAAGCAGCTTCGCCGTGCCACCCGTGGACAGTAATATGAAATCATATTTCTCCACGAGGGCACGCGCGAATTCGACGAGGCCGCGCTTGTCGCTCACCGATAACAGGGCAAATCTCTTCATCGCCGCCGGTTGTTGCCCGCCGGTTGCGGCGCAGCAAGATCGAAAAACTGCGCGCGCCCGTTCGCCCCGCGAAAAACAGTTCGATGCTCGCTCGCGACGCCTCCATGCCTGCACTCGCGTGAACTCCGCAACGAAATCTCCCGCAATCGGTCAGCATCTTCCATGAACGCGGCGACCACCGCGGCCGCTCCACTCGACCCGGCCGCTCCCTCCGACTCCGTCAAACGCATCCTGCCCTGGGTGGTCGCCGTCGCGTTTTTCATGGAGTCGCTCGACGCGACCATCCTCAACACCGCCGTCCCGACGATCGCCGCCGCGCTCAAGGTCGGCGCGCTGAGCATGAAGGCCGCGTTGACGAGCTATACACTCAGCCTCGCCGTGTTCATACCCGTGAGCGGCTGGGTGGCCGACCGCTTCGGCACGCGCCGCGTCTTCGCGACCGCCATCGGTATATTCACCGCCGGCTCCCTTTTCTGCGGCCTCACGACCAGCATGCCGATGCTCGTCCTCGCCCGTATATTACAGGGCGGCGGCGGCGCGATGATGATGCCGGTCGGACGCATCACGATGGTGCGAACGTTCGCCCGCTCGGAACTCGTCCGCGCGATGAGCTTCGTCGTGATTCCCGGCCTCATTGGCCCGCTGCTGGGCCCGCTCGTCGGCGGCCTCATCGTCGGCTATTTCCACTGGCGCGTTATATTCTTCGTTAATATACCGATCGGCTTGCTCGGACTCTATTTGGTGTGGCGCAACCTTCCCGACTACCGGGGGGAACGCAGCGACCCGCTTGATTTCGTGGGCCTCGTGCTCTTCGGGTCGGGCGTCGGGCTGCTGTCCTATGTACTCGAGGTCTTCGGGGAACACAGCCTCGGTGCGGGCGCGATCATTTCCCTCTTCGTCGTTTCCGTGGGGCTGCTCGTCGCCTATGTCCGACACGGCGCAGAAATTGAGCGTCCGCTCCTGCGGCTCGAGCTCTTTCGGATCCGCACGTTTCGAGCCGCCGTGGTGGGCGGGTTTGTGACGCGTCTCGGCATCGGCGGCATGCCCTTCCTGCTGCCGCTCCTATATCAAATCGGACTCGGCTATACTCCCGTGCAGGCCGGCCTGCTGATCATGCCGCAGCCGCTCGCGGCGATGTTGCTCAAGCTCGTGATCACGCGGATTATGGCGCGGCTCGGCTATCGCTTTATACTTCTGTCGAACACGGTCGTGATCGGACTGCTGATCATGCTGTTCTCCACGGTCTCGCGGCAGACGCCGATCTGGCTGATCTTGGTGCAGATGTTCTGCTTTGGGTTTATCTCGTCGCTGCAATATACTTGTATGAACTCCCTCGTGTATGCCGATGTATCAAACGCGGACACGAGCATGGCGAGTAGCATTGCGAGCACGGGCCAGCAGATGTCGATCAGCTTCGGCATCGCGGTGGCGTCGCTGACGACGGCACTGTTCACGGAGGGTCAGATGCAGCCCGGGCCGGAGTTGATGGTGACGGCGATCCGGCGGTCGTTTTTGGTGTTGGGGGCGTTGACGGTGTTGTCGACGTGGGTGTTCCGCCAGCTGCGTCCGCACGACGGAGACAACGTGAGCCGGGGAACCGCCCGCCGGGACAGCGTAGCCGCGCAGAGGGCAACGAACGAGAGTCGGTAAGCCGGCATCGCGTTCGGCTCAGCGGGCACTTGTTGAGCATGAGTATGAATCGGGAACAACCATAACTTGGGGCGGTCGCGCCGGCGCGGGCCGGAATCGAGGCTAACGGGCTGAATTCTATGCCCCCGGTCCGATGAAATGCCGGGCATTTATACTTGGCTGCGGTTCCCATTTTCGCGGGAGCTGGCAGCTGGCGACACCCTGCCCGTTCGACGGTCACGAGCCGCGCCGAAGTTTCTTCCAGGACCTTCTGCATCTTTTCCAAGCGTGAGAGAAGGATCACGCGAAAGAATATCCAGTATATACAACCGCGACGAATAAACAGCCTGCTTCGAAAGTAGTGAGTCCGCATTCCTGGCGCGGTGCGTCACCGGAAAACCTGCTTTCTGGGAGATAACCGTCGCGAGTTCCTCCGGGATCTAGTATGCCCGCCACATTACCGGCTTCGTGTGACTATCATTTATATCGACGAATCAGGCGATCCAGGAATGAAGCTAGCCGCAGGCTCGAGCGATTTTTTCGTGGTCGGACTCATCGCGTTCCAAAGTGCCGAGTCCGCTGACGGCGTTGCTCGGACAATAGAAAACCTCAAGCGAAAGATTAAGGCTCCGTCGCACTTCGAATTTCACTTCTCAAAGACTAAACACGATTGGCGGATCAGCTTTATGAAAGAGGTCAACGGACTGGACTTCAGCTATTACGCGGTGGTTATAAACAAAGCCGCTTTAACGGGCCCAGGATTTTGGGATAAAGAGTCATTCTACAAGTATGCTTGCCGGCTCGTGTTGAGTAACGCCCAAGCTGTGCTTCACGAGGCAACTGTAGTGCTGGACAGTTGCGGAGATAAGCACTTTCGCCGCAGTCTATCGAGCTACTTGAAACGTCAAATCAATGATCCCGAGGCCCCTTTCATAAAAATTCGTACGCTTAGAACCGAAAAGTCGCACAGCAACAATCTGCTTCAACTTGCAGACATGATCTGCGGCGCTATCCACCGGTCGATGACCACGAAGAAGGATGCGGACGTGTACCGAAAATGGATACGGCCACGCGAGATGGTCGTACAATTCTGGCCAAAAGAAAAGCTCCGGTCTATCCCGTGAGGGAACGCACACCATACGGTGACAATTCGACCGGAGCGTTGCCAGAATCCTAAGCAAGTAATCGCTTGAAGCAAGACGTATCCGCGGGTCCTCGAAATTCGTCACGGCCCGACTCGGTGTGCGCGCCTAGGCATAGTGCTCGCTTGAGCACTATCGAGTTCTCAGCAGGCCCGCTCATTGCGTCGGGCTCTCGTGGTCAGCGAGGGCGCAGGTATGGTTGGATCACGGGCACCAAAAGTTGGGCGCAATCCTTGGCGCAAATCGGCAGCAGCGTGCTGCAGAGTATAATTCAGGGCTTAGTGAACGTCGGTGTTCGGCAGTTGTTAGTTCACACTGTCGGGGAAACCGAGTCAAAGATTGCCCAGACGCAGGCCATCATACAGGGCGCGGCAACGGCTGAGGCCCTCTCTGCGCTATATGCAGCGCCAGCCGCGCTCGCTACCACGATGAGTTTCGGAGAGGCCGCCCTGGCCGCCCCGGCTGAAGTCGAGGGGGCTGTCGTCGCAACCAAAGCGCTCTCTCTTTTTCAGGCGGGTGGATATACAGGCGACGGCGCCGTGGATCAGATCGCAGGCTACGTGCACGCGGGCGAGTTCGTCGTGCCGGCTAATCGCGTGCGTGACATCGGCCTGAGCCGACTCTCAGCGCTCGCCTTCGGCAGCAATGGAGGTGTTCGGACAGGCGGTATATCAACGCAATCCGGCGCATCTCAGGCGGGCGGAACCCAAAACGCACAGCCGCAGCGCAACGTATCGTTTCACGCGCATTTCGGCATCGATGATGTTAAAAAGGCGGTCCGCGATTCAGACGGCGACGCGTATATAATTAACGTGATGCAGAAAAACCGGCACTTGTTCGGGATATAGTCCGGTAAACCGCTCAAGGCATCCGATTCTTTACGCCGCCGTCAGTTTATTTGCGCCTGGGGTGGGCGGGTGTTGTGGGCGATTTCAGCGAGGTGCTGTATAATCTGCGCCAGAGCGAATTGCGAAAGAGAGCCCAGTACGATTCCGGGGAAGGTGTAGAGCATACCCGCTGCCAGAGCGCCAGCGCCCTGCTTACTTATTTCATATATGAGAAGGGCGCCGGCGACTACCGTCAGTATCCCGGTCACTTGAAATATTTTGGCGAGGAGAGGTTGCTCGAAGGGTTCGCGGAAGGTGGTGGTCATGAGATTGGCTTAGCGGGTGACACTGAACCCGGCAACGCCGATAAGCGGAAGTCTGTCGAGGTGGCGCTGCGGGAGTTGCCAGATTTTGGTAGTCTTAAACACGAGTATAAAAACTCCTCGCGTTTGATATATGTATATAAGCGAACACGAGTGGCTAAAACCGGGTAAAAGATGCCCCGTTACTGTGTCGGTTTGACCCTAAAAAGGTCCAACATTTCAGAGAAGAGCGCTCCAGTTTTGTCTGTTCTGTTCCACTTTTAGCAAAACGTCGCGCACTGGATTTGTTTTGCGCCGCGCCGATGCAGCCCCGCACAACCTTCGACGTGAGCCAGACGGTTCACCGGGGCGTGAAAACTCCGTTAGAAGGTTATATACAATGAACCAACCAGGACAGAATTGGGGCGGCGCTGAAAACGTGCGTGGGGCATCCTGTGCTCCGTTTTCACCGCGCGCTAGTAGGCGCCGTCCCTCCTCCAGCGGAAAACATATGAAAAAGCCAATCGGAAAACGGAACCTCGAAAAGATCGTCGACAAGGCGCACGGGCGACCGGACGAGGACAGCTCGCGCCTCAAGACCCTCCTAGAGAGCGCAAACCTGACCCTCAATATACATGGCGGAATGTGTGAAGAATTTGCGGCGCTCTGCGCGAAGGCGCAGCTTCCCCCGGAACGCTTCGTCAAGGATATGCTCTGGAAAGCTGTTGCGGATAAATCCAAACAGGATGCACGGGCGCAGCTGAGGGCGATGGCGACCGATGCGATTCTTCAAGTGCCGGCCGCGGAGATCATTGATATAATCTCGGTCCGAATGACTATATACGACCAGGCAGAGATTTTCCGTCACATCATCAGGTCAGGCCTACGCGCAAACGGCGCGGCTTCGACGCTATAAACTGATCTATATATGAAAGATCAAAAGAACCGCACTCCCCCTGCGAAGCAGGGCGCGGAGATTACGAAATCCGAGAGAGTGAGCGAAAGCAGCGTTAAACGGCCCACCGGTGAGGCAATGGCCAAGCCGAGCGCGTTCTATGGCGCTCGAAACCTGACGATCATTTTGTCGGGTGGCCGTTTCTCCTAAGCCTCGGCTAAGGATAGAAGGTTCACGAGCCCGCCCGAAACGGCGGCCTTTTTTATGCCGATAGCCTCCCGCGGCACGCGCGCGGCAACGTCGTCTATGTCCCGAACGCGGATTGAGCCCCGCGTTTTCCATCAAGGGCGTTTCCTGATTTGCCCAGCAATTCCCATTGGCTTTTCTCTGCTGGAGCAGCCTCGCCGCGGAAGCCCCACTTTCCATGGTCCGCGTCCGTAAAGGTCAAAACGAACATGCCGTCTTCCATGGATCCGGTGCAATATGAAGTAGGCCATTCCCACGGATATCGCATGCCATCGGGTCCGGTAAAATACTCGCCAATAACCGCTTCGCTCACGGCGCGAGGCAAGTCAGGCCTGAGCAAACGTCAACCTCATTGCGGGCTATCTGCTTCGGCCGCGCGCTTTGTCACCCTAGCGCCCCTCGAACCAGGATACCCCCGAACTGTCGATTTGGACGATCCGATGCCCGAGGAGCCGAAAGCATATATGACCCGGGTCCATTTCGAAGGTCATTATTTCATTTTTGAGACAAAAGATCGAGGGCTCACGCGATCCGAGAGCATCCAAGCCGCGTGGCGCTGGGTCGCCGCGAACAAAGAAAGGTGCCCGCCGTTCTACGCGTTGTATGTGAATCTTTGTGACAGCCGCGAGCGAACGTGGCCCGACGCCGGTCTCGAGCCGATCCCGGTTCCCATGGTGTTGGGAATTTGGACACCCTATCAGCCCGCGCGGTAGTCGAAATACTCGCTCCGGGCGGTGAAGAGGGCGCAGACTCTGACGCGCACGCGAAAAGGCACGGCGAGGCAAGGATTGGGCGCCGTTGACCTGCTAGCGGGGTGAATCCGCCTGCAGAGCCTTACTGGCTGTTCACGAAGCTATAAACCGATACAGAAATTTAGTGTCTTTAAGAAACGGGAGTTGCGCCGCCCGGGCTTAGGCGGAGCCAGAAGTCCTCGATGTAAATAATACACAAGAACTCATGGACAGGCGGCACCGGGAGATCTTTACGACATCTACCATCCTTGATGGGTTGAGTTTCGTTTTCGCCAGCTGGGACCGGAGAATGACGGCGGGTGAGGTATTGCTCGCGGCGGTACGATGGACGCCAGCTCATCAGAGTTTCGCGTGCCGAACCGACGCCCTGTTCGTCAACCTTTGCGGGAATCTGAACCGAACGTGGCCAGACGATGGGCCTGAGCCGTTTTGCATCCCGATCGTAACTACCCACCCAGAGCTTGGAACGCTACTTGGTTGGGCGAGCCGAACATCTGCGAGTCGGCCGTAAGCTCGCGGAAATGTATATTAACCCCGCCGATCTCGTCCCGCTCGATCAAGGTGACGAGGGCCGGGTTTATCCAGATGGTCCGCTTGCGGATCGTGAGCTTTAGGAAGTGCACGTGCTCAGATGAGCACTAGGCGGAACGTTGCCTGCAAGCTGAAATTGACCGCACGCAGAAACCGCCGTGAGACACCCAGACCATGCGGCGCGGCGTCGGCCGTACCTTTGAGCGATGTTCACGCTTGCGTCACCGCGCAAGCCGGGCCTATTTAGGCGAGATGGCCCCCGCCGAGAAGCCAATCGGCCTCGCACTAATGATTTGCGAAAAAATCATTACGGAAGAGGTGACGAAGAACAAGACGCTGGTAGGGACTTTTAATCAGATCACGGCCTTAAATTTCCCTGCGCAGCACCCTTCGTTTTGCGTCTTTGTCGCGCTCACAAACGGCAACGGGGAAAGCGACGTGCGACTAAGCCTTACCCGACCGGACGGAGTCCAAGTATTCAAGATCGACGGACACTTGAAATTTGACGGCCCTACGCAGGTGTTAGAGCTCGCGTTCGTTCTGCACAACCTCACATTTGTCGAGCCAGGAGAATATGCATTAGAGTTCCGTGCCAACGACGAACTTGTTTTAGATCGAACAATGTCTGTCGCTCAAGCGCGCTAACTCTTTCCCAATGAACAGCCCTCTCATAAAATTTACCTCCTCTTCGGATCGGTCCGAAGAAACCTATCACCAAAGCTCCTCCTTTGCGGAGTTTAAGAAGGTCGAGCTTGCACCGATCGACATGGAAAAATCTTACGCGGAAAACAGAGAGGACGTCCTAATTTTCGAACTGCGCTCAAATGAAACCACTCGAAATATCGATGACCTGTTCTCAGAGTTAGGATTCAAGTAAGTGGAATCCTACCGCGGAGAGGTCGGACACTCTGCGGAGAAAGAATTGAAGGCCCTCCCGCGCCATATTCTAGAGGCAGTTTGGCGAGCGGTGGGGGATATTAAAGCGAATCCGTATCTCGTCGGATTTAGGAAACTGCGGGGAGACGATTGCCTAAGATACCGGGTCCGGGATTACCGTATACTTTATAGGGTAGATCAAGACAACCGCCGCGTAATTTTCGTAGCTTTTGTGAAGCGGAGCGAGGCGTATCGGTAGCCGCCATCTACATCGCTAGAGAGGGGCTAAGAATCTTGGCTAACAAGAGGCATCCGAATCCTAAGAACAGAAAATTATTCCTGTACCTGTAGTATCGCTCGGCCTTTATGCGCTCCCGGCTTATCGCCCCTTTTTCTAGTGCAGCATTCGTCGACACGACGTTGAGTTGCCTGAATAATTCTTGTGCGGAGATGGGTTCACCTGTGGTAGAAACCGTGCTCGTGTGAGGCGCGACCCGGAGGGCGCGAGTAAGCTTCTCAGCTGTTTCGCCACATTCCGAGAGCTGGAAGTTACGGTAGAGAATCGAGTTCGTAAACTCGATCCGCTTCAGTCCGAGATATAGAGAAATCACGAGAAAAGCTAGGGCGAGCGGCTCAAAACTCGACGGGGCTAAACCCAGTGTCCGAGGCCTATAGGTCTGAGCGACGTAAGCAAATAGGGTTCCAGTCAGACCGGAGACAAAATAATCGAATTTTCGTTCACCATCCTTCACATGCCCGAACAGCACTAAGTTTCTGCTACCGCTCATAGAAGATACCGATCGATTGTGCGCACCCTTGTCCCCTATCTGTCCCCTAAAATTACTTCACCTCTATAAATGGTGCCCTCACGGGGAGTTGAACCCCGCTTTGAGGATTGAGAATCCCCTGTCCTAACCGATAGACGATGAGGGCGACTGGAGAGCGGAAGACGGTCCTGATTTCCACGGGGTCGTCAAGCGTGGGTTTTTGCCTTCTCTCGCTCCTCGCCATGGCGCCCGCCAGCCACAGGGCCGCCCAAACCGCGCCCGACGCTTCCCTGCTTGATCCGCCCGCATGGCACGCGCCTTGCGCTATATCATTCATGCCCCCTACGCGTTCCACAGCTCGCTCCCTTGCCCGCACCCTCGTCCTCACCTGCGCCTTCGTCGTCCTCGCCACGAAATGCCTCGCGGCCGACGCCCCCCTCGTCGCCGTGATGGGCGCCTACCCGCCGGAACTCGTCGCCCTCCGCGAGGAATTCGGCGTGGACCAACCCGCCGCCAAATTCACCCACACCACCCTCCACGGCATCCGCTTCGACCGGGGCGTCGTTGACGGACACGACGTCATCATATTCCAGGCCGGCGCCAGCCTCGTCAACGCCGCCTACCAGCTCCAGTTCGCCCTCGATCACTTTCCCATCACCCACGTGCTCTTCGCCGGCGTCGCCGGTGGCATCGACCCCTCGCTCCACGTCGGCGATGTCGTCATCCCCGAGCGGTGGGCTTATCATAGCGAGGCGGCGTATCTCAACGAGGACGGACACGGCGGCTATATTATTCCCGATTACCTGCACCCCGTGGGGAAAAACTTCGGAATGATATTTCCCGACGGCGTCCGCGCCGTGCGCGACGGCGACGCCGGCCGTCAGAATATGAACGCGTTCCCCGTCGACCCGGAACTCCTCCGGCTCGCGCGCCTCGCCGTTCCAAAAGTTCCGCCAATGCGCAAACTCGACCGCGTCATCTCTATCTCCGTCGGCGGCACCGGCGTGAGCGGCACCGTTTTCCTCGACAACGCCAAGTACCGCGAATGGGTCTTCCAAAGCTGGCAGGCCCGCTGCGCCGATATGGAGTCCACCGCGTACGCCCAGGTTTGCTGGGCCAGCCACACCCCCCTCCTCGTCATCCGCGGCCTCAGCGACCTCGCCGGCGGACAGCCCGGCAAAAATCCCATCGACAACAACGAACTCGGCGTCTCCGCCATCGCCGTCCGCGTGCTGCACGCCGTGGTCGACGAAATGCCAAAGTCCCGCTGACCCACCGCGTCGCCGTCTCGCGATCGGCGGGCCGCCAATATCGCGCGCGCTATGTATGTAGCGATACCTCACTGCGGATCCGGCTCCGCAACGCTATATGCAGTGAACTATACTGCCATCGCTATATACTTTTGACGCCATATGCTGCCGACGCTCAATACATAATTATCGACGGCTTTAATCAACCGCGCACGGCCCCGCGAGAGGCACGGCGCATCAGCCACCGGCCGGTCAGCGCTCCGCCATTTTCAATATAAACCGGCTCGCGCCCATATAGCGCACATCCCGCTCGTCCTTCGCGCCCACGACCGGCCGGCTTGACTCCAATTTCCCGTCGGTCTCGACCGTCAGCTCCAACCCAGGGAATTTCCAAAGCCCCGCTGCTATCTCGCCGGACTCCTCCGGCAGATGCACCCGAAAGATATATTCACCCGACCCCTGGATGCTAAGCTGCCCCCGCTCGGCGGTGGCGTCCATTCGCGGCGCGTGCACCAGCCGAATCCACCCAATGCCACCCGCCGGCGTTTTCCAATGCACCGTGATCGGATGATATTGCGTGCTCTCGTTCTCCACCGACCGCGCGAGCCCCGCGGACTCCGCCCCCATCATCACCTGCGTCCCCAACCACGCCGTCGCCACGCGATTGTCCGGCAGCGTTTTCTTGACCAGTCGATCACCGGAAAACTTTTCGAACTCACCCATCACCTCAGCCGGGACCTTCGGCCCCAGCGCAATCGCCATCGGCGCAAACAGGAAATCATGGATATGATCCTTCGGCCCCGCCAGCGGCGGAAACGGCGCCACCTCCTCCGGCAACACCAACCGCAGCCACAGTCCCGTCAACGCGGCATACCGCCGCATGTCCATTCCATACGAGCGATCAAACGGCCCGCAGATATTGCGCAGGTTCGCATTATAGAGCGACGCCGTGTCCCGCCAGAGGTCGCCCTCCAGCTCCGCTCCGAGAGCGCGCATCCGCGGCGTGACGCCCAACTCGCGCCACAACGCCAGACCATATAGATCCACCCCGTAATATGTCGGCGAGTTGAACTCCGCAAAACTCTCGTGCGCCTTATATCCACGATAGACCTCCTCCATATATTCGACGCCGACGCGGCTGAGGGCCGCGTCGTGCCGCTTCTCCCCGAGGTAACTGCACAACACCGCATGCATCAGCGCGATGTTAGTATAGTTCGGATGCAGCCGGCCATCATGCTGCTCGCTCGCCGCGGCATGCGCGGCCGACGCGATCATCCGGTCCGCCAGCTCGCTCGGGATCTGCGTCGGAAACTTTTCCAAAATCAGCAGCAGGGTCGTCCCGATGAACTGCCGCCAGTTCGGATCATATTCCTTGAACTGCCGGTAAGCCGCCGGCTTTTCCGCCTGAAACACCAGCCGCTCCTCCTCGGGCGCCCGATAAAACGTCCCGTCCCATTTCGCACCCGGCTCGTTAATTTGTTGCTTCAGCACGGCCTCGATCGCGCGCAGCGCCCGCGCACGGTCCGTGCCTTCGTTGCGCTCGAGCAAACCCACCGCATACCAGCCCGTCTCGCGCACCGAGTGCCGCTTCTCACCCGAGCCCTCGCCGCCCTCCGGCGGCGACGCCAACATCGCCACCGACTCGTCCCAATAACGGTCGGCAAACGTCATCTCGGCCCGCAACACCTCGGCCGCAAAGGGCGTCGCCGCCCGAGCCGACGCCACCGCACCGAGCGAAATCGCAACAAGCGCCAGCGCACCCACGATGGTCCATCGAGGAACATATATTGATGAAGATGCTTTCATAAAGTCGTATGCAGGCCCGAGATTTATATTATACATATATCTATAAGCGATATCTGTCGCCTGGATCATTATATCAATGGCCGCCCCGGTCCGGATGCGCCTTCGCCTCACTGCTGCAGCACCAGCGCCGGCGTGCCGAGGTCCCTGCCATCGACACTCAGGATCTCCGGCCCGCGCACATCCGCTCCCGATATCGAGAGCCGCTCCTCCTTCAGGAGATCCGCGCCCAACGCGAGCTGGCCAGCTTGCACCGTCAACTCGTTCCCGCGCGAATCGACCTTCGTCTTCTTGCTGAGGCACTCCTTCATGAAACGCTCGAACCCGCGCTCGTCCAAGCCCTCCTGCGCTCGCAACCAGAACGCCGCCACTGCACGGCCGGTCGCCGGCAGCCGCGGCGCATGAATGATTGAGAGACGTCCCACGCCGCCGGCTTCGCCATCGTTCGATAGCTCGATCGCGGGCGCCGCGTCGCCGACGCCTTCCGCGCAGAGGACGCGCAACGCGAGCGCGACATCTTCAAACCGCAGAAACACGGTCGACCCCACCGGCACCGACCGTGGCGTCCCTCCGTGTGCAAATTTTATTTCCTCGTTCCCTATATACAACCGCGCCGCCAGCGGGAAAAAGAAATGGGAACGCAACGGCTTCTCCGCGGGCTTCAGTTTCGCCATCTTCTGTGAGGCTATAAACAGCACCTCCGGACCCCGCTGCACGCTCATCAGGAACGGCACGCGATGCACCGGCTTGAGGTGCCCGCCGCCCGTCACGAGCTTGTTGTCACCATAGGGATCACCGACCGCCTCCATCAGATAATTCACGCGCGATTGCTTCGGTCCGCCCGCGAAATTCAGGCAGATCGTCTTGTCCTGCTCCCCGTAACCCGCACCGGCCGATCCCAGCGCGAAGTGCCGCCCAATATATACCGTCGCCTGTTCCCAAGGGTGCGCGCCCCAGCGCTGCTCCACGGTTCGCGGCACCTGCTGGCTCAACTCCCGCGTCCCCGGCGGCGGGCTCCAATGCGCGAGATGATATATCGCCGTGTGCCCCTCCGGGCGCGCCGCCGGCATCCAGCCCTCCTGCTCGATATAGCGATCGAGGTAACCGTGCCCGGTGAGGAAATTATAATCGCGGCTGTGCGGCCCCACGATCCCCAGGAACGGCGGAAACCACCGCGCCCCGATCTCCGCCCAGAACAACCGCAGCGCCGCCTCCGCCTGCGCCCGCACCACCGGCGAACGCGCGTGGTTCGCCAGAATCCCCAGCGTGCCGAGGTCGACGCCATAATACGTGGGACTGTCGAACTCGTGAATCCCGTTCGCCTTCGTATATTGAAACCACTCCGCGAAATCATCATATCCCCGCTGCGCCTGCGCCCGGTCATCGAGGTTTTCCCCCAGCATGATATTGTTGGCGGCCCTCATGATGAATATATTCGTATAGGAAACCGCCACCGTCTGCCGCCGGATGCCCTCGCTTGCGAACACGAGCTCGCTGCGCAGCGCCTCGCGCACGCGGGGCGGCAGCCGGTCCCGGTAAAGCGCCCACGCCAGGCTCGCATATTGCATCGAGAACTCGACCGCATTGGTGTCGTCCGCCGCCGCATCGCCCCACTGCCACCGATAGTTTCCATAGAGGCGGCTGGTGGGATTGCTCTCGCGCATCTTGTTCGTGATCGCGAGCGCCCCGAGCATCGGCTCCTCCGGCCAACCCTGCGCCGCCGCATTCAATACAAAGTTGAACACCTCCCGAATCTCCTGGTCGTGCGCCGGCGTGCGAATCTCCTTCCACTTCCCCTCGAGCAGGCGGCTCGCCTCCGCCGACGGCACGAAGTTGGAACCCGTCGCCGCCGACCACGCAGCCGCCGCAATATAGAGTAGCACAGCGCCCAGGCTCCGGCTCGACCGGCTGAACCGCCCCACCCACGTCGTCGCGCCGGCACGCCGCGCGTCGCGCTCTCGGCGCAATCCACCGACCGCATCCTGCCGACGCAGCGGCGAAAACGAATCGAGTGATTTCGGCGGCAAGGGGCTGGGGCGGGCAACCATCGGGGAAACCCATTCCAACACAAATTCCGCCGGGGAATCAATGCCGGCCGCTGATTTCCACCGTTAACGATAACGGCGATTTATCGCTGCCGTTACTGTTAACGGAACGCGCCCCTCGCGCGACCCGTTTCGCCGCGCATCCTCCGCCGCATTGCCCCTGCGGGATCCACTCCCGGGTCCCGTTCCCCGAGCTTCACCATGAGAATACCTTGCCCGTTTCGCTCCACCCTGGCCGCCGGCGTCATCGCCTTCCTCGTCCTCGCCACGTCCGCGTTCCCCGCCGAACCCACCACCGGTGGCGTGCGCGGACGCGTCCTCAACCCCGAGAGCGCCCAATATATATATAACGCCCGCGTCAGCGCCGTCGCGCTCGGCACCTCGCCCACCCCCGCCGCGGCGATCCCGGACACCTTCACCGACAACCAGGGGTATTATGAATTCGACAATCTCCCCGCCGGCCCCGCTCGCATCGACGTAAACTATACCGGCCTCCCGCCCGGCCGCGCCGTGGTCGTCGTCACGCCGGGGAAACGCGTCGTCGCCGATATATCATTGACCGCCGCCCCCGCCGGCAAGGACGCCGTCCTCACCCTCGGCGCATTCACCGTCGCCGCCGACGAACTCAGCGCCTCCGCCCTCGCCGTCAACAACCAGCGCTATTCCGCCAATGTGAAGAGCGTCATCGCCGTCAACGAACTCGGCTTCATCGGCGACGGCAGCGTCGCGAACGCCCTGAAATTTGTCCCCGGCGTCGACCTCGAAATCGACAACAGCGGCTACCCGAACGGCATCACGCTCTCCGGCGCCCCCAGCGCCAACGTCCCCGTCACCAACGCCGGCTTCGACGTCACCACCTCCGCGGAAAACCCCGCCAACCAGGCCGGCAAACAGCGCACCGTCCAGCTCATGCAGCTGTCGCTCACCAATATATCGCGCATCGAGATCAACCGCTCCGTCACGCCGGACATGCCCGGCAGCGCCATGGCCGGCTCCGTCAACTTCGTCCCGAAGACCGCGTTCGAGTTCGCGAAGCCCGTATATACTTTCGATTTCTTCTCGGACGCCCTGCAAAACAAACTCACGTTCAACAAGTCCGCCGGCCCGCAGACCGACCGCACCCTCCAGATCTATCCCGGCGGCGACTTCCAGGCCCTCGTGCCCGTCTCCCGCCGCTTCGGCTTCACCGTCACGCTGAACTCGAGCGTCACGCCCAACGCGTTCAACCAGACCTTTCTCCTCTGGAACGCCAACTACCTCAACGCGACCCACACCTACGCCAACACGCCGCTCAACCCGGATCATTATAACCTATATCAATTCGAGCTGGACGACATGCTCGCGACCTACACGCGCAAGAGCCTCAACCTCACCGCCGACTATCGCCTATATGAAGGCGGCTCGCTCACCGCCTCGTTCACCCAAAGCTATAACTTCCTCGACTGGGGCCAGCGCCAGGTCCGCTGGGGTTTCTCCGGCCCGGCCGGCTACGACCTCAATAAATCCACGCTGACCTCCACCACCTCCGTCAGCCCGTCCACCACCAACGACTCCGTCCTCAACAACACTTACTATATCGATACGGTCGACTCCAACCGGCAGTTCACCCTCCACTATATCCACAACGTCGGCGCCTGGAAAGCCGACCTCGGCCTCAGCTATGGCAACGCGCGGCGCCAGAACATGGACGCTGATACCGGCTTCGCGTTCTCGTCGCTATATAATTTCCGCCCCGTCGATCTCACGCTCTCGGGCATCACCGGCTGGGCGCCCACACAGCTCTCCGCCTCGCGCAACGGCATCCCGGTCAACCCGCTCAGCCTCTCCAGCTTCGCCAACGCGGGCAATTTCACCACTTCGCTCGCCGGCGTGAGCCCGTCCCAAAGCATCACCTCGTCACTCCCGCCACTCCGTTTCAAGCCCGTCTACTCGACCGACCAGCGCGAACAGGCGTTCGGCAGCATCGGCCGCACCATTCCGTTCTGGGTTCCCACCAAGCTGCAGGTCGGCTTCAACGTCACCGACTACCGCCGCGACACCCACCTCGACCCCAACCTCGGCACCAACGGCAGCGGCTTTGTATATAACGGCACCGACGTTCCCGTCACCCAGTTCCTCAACCACTCCTACAATCGCTCCCTGCCCGGCGGCTTCGGCGTGGCCGACAGCCTCGATGACCGCGCCCTCGCCGATTTCTATTTCGCGCATCGCTCCAGCTTCCTCGAGGTCGCGCCCGGCGCGGATCGCCAAACCGCCATCAGCAACTCGAAGTTTGAAAAGGAGATCATCGCCGCCGGATATTTCCGCCTCGACCAGAATTTTTTCCACGACCGCCTCAAGGTCGTCTACGGCCTCCGCTATGAGGAGACCACCGACTCCGGCCAGGGTCCCTATAATGACCCCACCGGAAATTACCGCCGCAACTCCGACGGCCAGTTTATCAACAGCAGCGGCGCCGTCGTCGCCCCCGGCGTCACGCCGGCGTTGATCTATACCAACAACTCTCTCGCCGCCATCCAGGCCACGTGGTTCGAGCGCGCCGCCAAGGCCAAGAAATCCTACGGGAATTATTTCCCGAGCGTGAACTTCAACTACGACGTCACCAACCGCATCGTCGCCCGCGCCGCCTACTCGGAAACGATCGGCCGCCCCGACCTCCTCAATATAGCGCCCGGCATCACGCTGCCCGACGAATCCGCCGCGGCCACCGCCACCAACACCAATACCTATATCAAGGTGAACGATCCCGGCCTCAAGCCGTGGACCTCGCGCAACGTCGCGCTCTCGCTCGAATATTATTCGCCGAATCTCGGCGACGTCACCCTCCGCGCCTACCGCCGCTTCGTCGCGGACGCCTATGTGAACCAGATCCTGACCCCCGACCGCGCTTCCTATTACCTGAACCTGTATGATGTGAACCCGAACGACTACCCGGGCGCTTACGTCTCCGTGCTGCAAACCATTCCCGGCACGATCGTCACCTCCGGCCTCGAGCTCAGCGGACGCTATAGTCTCGACGCGTTGTTGCCGTCGTGGCTCGCCGGCTTCCAGGTGAAATATAGCGCCACCCGCAGCACGCTCACGGGCGGCGGCACGTCCGCCTCGGCGTTCGGGGCGCAGAGCCTCTATCTCGTTCCATATACCGCCGGCCTCGGCGTTTCCTATGTACACAACCGGCTGAGCCTCGCCGTGAATAGCAAATGGACCTCCAAGCAGCGCCTCGCCTACTCCGACCCCGCCGCCGTCACCAGCGTGGACCCGGATACCTATGCGTACGCGGAGTCGGCCGTCCGCGTCGATGTCGATGCCAGCTTCCGGCTGACGCGCCACTTCTCGCTCTTTATCAACGGCCGCGACGTCAACGGCTACAAATATATCCAGCAAGTATATAGTCCAACGACCCCGGCCGTCGCAAAGAACAACGAGCTCGAGCGGTTCCAGCCGCTCTGGACCTGCGGGATCCGCGGCGAATTCTAAGCGGAGGTGCCTCGGGCGGGCCGGCTCGAGGTGTCCGGCTTCGCAGTTCGGCCCTCGTGCCAGACGCTCTCGATCAGCAGCGATTCGCGCCGCACCGGCACTCCCGCCTCATTGCGCTGCATCTTGAGATTGAGCAGGTCGATGCCACCGGCGCCGACCTGCCGCAGGCCCTGCTCGGACCCGGTGAGTTTTCCGTCGGGCGGCGCGTTCAACGCCGCGAACCCAAGGCTCCCGGGCACGCGCAGCTTCAGCCGGCCGACCAATATATTATATAGCTCCGGATCGGGCGCGATAATCGCATCGAGCCGGTATTCCTTGATCCACCGCTGGAGCTTCGCCGGGTCCCACGCGTCCGTTATATGAACCGGCAGATTCGCGATCAGCGCCTGGTTCTGCTCGCGCAGATAATACGCCACATAACTGTGATCCGTGCGGTCATCGTCGCTCTGCGTGATGGCAAGCCCGACGCGTGTATAGCCGCGGCGCCGCAGCTCCGCACACGCGAGCGCGACCGTTTGCGGCTGGTTCGGCGACACGGTATGAAGCAGCGGCTCGACCAAGCTCCGGCCCAGCGCCACGGCCGAGAACAATTCCCATTTCAGCTTGAGCGTGCCCTGGCCGTTTGGCAGCGGCGCGATCAGCAGCCCGCGAATGCCCCGATGATATAGCACGTCGCTCGCCCGCCGCCAATCCAGCCGGCGCGAGTTGATCCAGAAGGGCTCGAGTTTATATCCCAGCGCCGTCGCCCGCTCGCCCGCCCCGGCGAAATACTCCGCAAACGTCCACGTGTCGCGCCACGCCACCGCGGTTTCGAAGTCCGTCACGAACGCGATCGTCCCGTAATCGCGCATGGTCGTCAGGTTCTTGCGATACGACGCCAGCGCCGCGAGCGCCGGGTCCGGCCGGTAATCCATCGCCGCCGCAATCGCGCGGATCCGCTCCCGCGTCCGGCGCCCCACTTCGGGATGATCCCGCAACGCCCGCGACACCGTCATCGTGCTGACGCCCGCTTTTTCCGCGATCTCCTTCAGCGTCGTTCGTGGGCCTGGCATCCCGTTACAGTTAACGGGCCCGAAGCGTTGCGCAAGCAATCTCCCGGCTCACGCTGCCCGACGCGCCCGCCCCCGCGCGCTCGTTCCCTTTGTTGTGTCAACCCCTCCCCAGAGATTCGTCGTCGCCGTGGCCGGCGCCGGTGTCGGCCAAGAACACGTCGAGGCCTTCCAACAACTCGCGCCCCGCTTCGAGGTCGCCGCGATCTGCGATGTCGATCCCGGGCGTGCCCGCGCCGTTGCACTCGCCTGCCAACTCCCATCGGCCCCGCGCGATTTCCGCGACCTGTGTGCGGACCCAGAAATCGACATCATCAGCATCTGCACGCCGCCGCATTTGCATTTCCGGCAAATCATCCAGGCACTCGAGGCGGGCAAACACGTCGTCTGCGAAAAGCCGATCGCCGGCTCCCTCGCCCAAATCGACGCGCTCCTCGAAGCCGAGACGGCCACCGGACGCCACGTCATGCCGATCTTTCAATATCGCTACGGTCGCGGCTTCCAGAAACTGAAGCGCCTCGTCGACCTCGGCATCGCCGGCACGCCGTACCTCGTCACCTCGGAAACCGCGTGGTTGCGCGACGCCGCTTATTATTCCGTCCCGTGGCGCGGCAAGTGGACCACCGAGCTCGGCGGCACGCTCCTGAGCCATGCGATCCACGCGATCGACATGATCACCTATATACTCGGCGAGCCCGAGAGCCTGTATAGTTTCGCCGCCACGCGCGTAAACCCGATCGAGGTCGAGGACTGCGTCACCGCCGCCATCAAGCTGCGCTGCGGCGCGCTGGCGAGCGTGGCCGTCACGCTCGGTTCCTGCGAACAGATCTCCCGACATCGCTTCTGTTTCAGCGGCCTGACCGCCACCAGCAACCTCGCGCCGTATCGTCACTCGTTCGATCCCTGGAACTTCGTCGGCAGCAACCGGGAGGCCGGGCACGCCATCACCGCCGCCCTCGCAGATTTTTCCTATACACACGAGCGGTATGAGGGACAATTTCTCGCCTACTACGAGGCGCTCGTCGCCGGCGCACCGCCGCCGGTCACGCTCCATGATGCGCGTCGCGCCCTCGAGTGCGTGACCGCCTGTTACGCGTCCGCCCGCAGCGCGCAGCCCGCCACTCTTCCGCTCGCTTCGACCCACCCGCTATATGATCGGCTCCAGCCCCTCGCGTGATTCGCGCGCTGCCGGGCGTGATCGCTTGTTCCCCCAATCCACTATATATTCCCCATGAATGCGATTTTCCCCGCCCGCCGCGTTCGCACGGCCGTGCTCTGCCTCGCCAGTATATTCACCGTCGCGCTCGGTCGCGCCGACCCGGTCACTGTCAACTTCACGCCGCATCAGGACGCCTTCGTCAAAATGGGCTCCGCGACTCAATACGGCACCAATGTAAACCTCGAGGTGACCGCGAATCCCTCGCGGGTCACGTATATACAATTCTGGCCGACGCTTCCCTATACCGCCGCCCACCTCGTCTCCGCCAAGCTCCAGCTCTATGCTCCGGCTGGCGGTGCCGACAACTCCGATCCCGCCACCATCGCAGGCGCGGTGTCGGTGACCGTCTCGGATAACAACAGCTGGGACGAGGCCACCATCTCCGGGACCGGCACGACGCCGCAGCTGCCGAGCAACGCTTGTCCGGCCACCGTCGGTTTCCACGCGCTCACCGGTCGTCAAATCGAGGCCGACGTCACCGCCTATGTAAACGCCGCGCTCTATGCCAATCCCAACCGCGCCGTCACGCTCGTCGTGACGAAGACCGGCACGGCGGATTCATATACCTACGCGTTCAGCTCGAAGGAGGATACCCTCGCCGGACATATTGCGCCGCAGCTCGTGCTCACGTTTTCCGACGACTATAAACTTTTCAATTCGACGGACTTCGCGGCTGCGAAGACGCGCGCCGCGATGACGACGGACACGAGATTTGCGCCCGAATATACCGCGCAACTCAACGGCGCCTCCAAGTATACAGACGCCCAAGTAGCCTCGAATGCCGCCATCGCTGGGATCTACCCGTGGCGCACGTACAGCTCTTCGAGCACGACCGCCGCGCCTTCCAACGCGGCGAAGATCCGGTTCACGCTTGTCCTCGTCGGTTCGACCACGCCCAACCAGCGGGACGAGATCACCATTGATAACGCGAAGCTGCTCGAGGTCGGGAAAGGCAACTATAACGCCACCGATTTTCCGAATGCCGGTTTTGAGACGGCTCCGGGAGCGGGCTTCGCGTGGACGCCCTCCGCCGGCAGCGGCACGCTCACCCAGGTGCCAGGCGAAACGCCAGGAACCTACGCGCTGCACCTGAGCAATCCGTCGGGCAATACCATCACCCTGAGCCAGGACCTCAGGGTGGACATCGGGCAGCAGTATATTGGCTATGTGGACGTCAGCCTCCCCGGCCTGAATCCGGCCAGCACCGCTGCGGCGATCGGCGGATATCTTTCGTATCACATTTCATATATCGACGGATCGGGTAACGAGATCGCCGGCACCGTCGACACGCCCGACACCAGCGACCTCCCGACGGCGGAGTTGGAGGACAAGGTCTGGAATCGTTATACGCCCACGCTCCGCACGAGCGTGTTCACCACCGCGCTCGACGCCGCGAATATATACCTGCTCCACAAGGCCGATCCTGCCGGCACGATGTATAACGGCCGCACCGCCCTCGGCTACGCCGCCGTGGCGAAACAGCTGCTGCTCTATGCCGCCGAGGACATGGTCGAAGGGCTGAACTGGATCCGGCCGAAACAGACGGATGACACGGGCATGTTATCGAACGGACTCGATCGCGACGATACCTACGAGGCCGTTCATATTGGCCGCGCGATCATGGGCGCCGCCTTCGTCTACGACCAGATCAAGGACTCCGGCGTCATCTCGCCGGACGAGGATCGCCAGATCCGAACGAAACTGGCCGCGACTGCCAGCATCCTGGCGAACGAGGACAGCCTGAATTCGAGTCACCTATATTATCCCACCGCTGCGCCGACATCCCCGGTCGATCAGTATACAGTCAACAAGCGCTTCAACTTCAACATGGACCGCAGCTGCGGCCTCGGTGCGTACGCGATCACATTCCCCGAGGATCCACGTTCGCTGGATACAGCCGACGCGCCCGGATACATCAGTATCGCAAAGGGCGAGATCAACTGGGTCCTGGATCCGGCCAACAGTGTGATCAGCACCAACGGTGGCTGGCCCGAGACGATTCGCTACCACGGCTCCGTGATGAATCACCTGATCCCCTTCGCGCGGATGCTGCAGCTCTTCGACGGGACCAACCTATTCTCCACCGCTGCCGTGCAGAATATGTTCAGGTTCCTCTACCGGGTTCAGCTCCCGCCCGACGCGACCAACAATAATTCGCTCTATCGCAACGTTTCCGGCTATCCGGAAATCGGGCAGTCCACGCGCTTCGAGACGACGATACGAATTCCGGGAATGGGTGCATATTTCTATTCACGCACGGAGCAGTCGGATTCCAACTTGTCTCAATATCTCCAGAAGACGTGGGCGCGCAGCGGTTCCTATATCGACAATATCAACTACCCGCTGATGTCGTTCCTCTTTTTCGACACCACCCTGCCGAGCACCAACCCGCCGAGCTCCACCAGTGACGTCGACGGAGATATCGATTCGTACGCCTGCGGCTACTCGAGCAGTGGGCTCTACAACGGCGTTCCCTCGGTGAAATACGCGAACCCCGGCCTCTGGGTCATGCGCAACTCGAGCCTGTATGATCAGCAAAACGAGAGTTTCCTCGTCGCCAAGAGCTCCATCTTCGACGACTTCCGGCATCACCAGGACTACGACGAATCCACGTTTCTCCTCTTCGCCTTTCGCACCCCGCTCATCATCGACAGCGGAACCGGCGGATATAAAGACGGCACGCCGGCTTACTTCCAGGCGACCACGTCGCACAACGTCATCGCCTTCAACTATACCCCGCAGGCCGGAACGCCGACCTGGGTGAACGGACCGACCTATTCATCCGTGAGCGAGTGGTTCCAGGCCAACGCGAGCCATCCGATCGACTACATTACGATCAGCGTACCCAACGCGACGACGAGGATCCCCGACCCGTCGAACCCGGCGAACACCATCAAGGTCACGCTCGCGGACACCGCCTATACAAGACACATTGCCTACCTCCGCGGCTTCGAAGCGTATATAGTCTGGGACAACGTCGACAGCGCGTGCACCTACCCCGCGCGTTTCCACCTCCACACCTACGCCACGAGCTCGCCAATGATCGATACCGTCGCGAAGAACATCACCGTCCCAGCCTACCCGCCCTACGATAACAGCTACCAGACCTCGCTGCAGATCAAGTTCCTGCAGCCGGCGACCTTCGACAGCACCACGCTCACGACGGACCCTGAAACCTTCACGAGCGATAACTATAGCACCAGCTCCGCGAGAGTCATCAAAGCGGACGCCCCCACGGGCAGCTCGTTTCTCGCCGTGCTCTATCCCTCGATCTATCCAACCGGGACCACGACCAAGAATGACACCCTCAGGTTCTCCACCGTCTCGAATGTCGGCGGCACCTGCCACGCCTATCACGTGACGAAGTCGGACGGCAGCTCGTTCTATATCCTCGTGAACGTCGGCGGCGCAGCCTCCAACGCGTCCATCACCTCGGCCACCAGCCTGACCGACATCAAGTCGGGAACGGTATATACTCCCTCCGGTGGCGCCGTCGTCCTGACGGACGTCCCCCCCGGCAGCATGGTCTTCCTGCGGTGACGAAACGCGGATCGCGGGACGGGCCGGCGGACGCCGCCGCCCGTCCCTCTATATACTTCGAGCGGCGACGCCCCGGCGGCGGTCCGACGTGACCGCGCCGCTCGCGGTCGGGAGGCTTGGGCCGCTCGACTATATAGCGCTGCTGGTCTATTTCGCGATCAACCTCGGCATCGGCCACTGGTGGTCGCGACGCCGCCAGACCACCGGGGATTTCTTCCTCGGCGGCGGCAAGATTTCGTGGTGGGCAGCCGGCATCAGCTTCTTCGCGACTGGCACGAGCAGCATCACGTTCATGGCGCTGCCGGCGCGGAGTTTTTCCTCGAACTGGCAAACGTTCGCCTCGGGCCCCGCGCAGACGCTCGCGGGCTTTGTCCTCGGCATCGTCTTCGCTGGCATCCTGCGCCGGCTCAGCATCACGACTATATTCGAATATCTCGAGCGACGTTTCAGCCGATCCGTGCGCGTGCTCGGCGCGGTCCTCGCGGTCATCCTGAAGATCTTCGGACGCATGAGCGTCGTGATGCTCCTGCCATCACTCGCGCTCTCGACCGTCACCGGGCTCAATATGTACGCGAGCATCCTGATCATGGGCGCAGTGACGACCGCGTACGCCGTGGAGGGCGGGTTCGCGGCGGTGATCTGGACGGATATCATGCAGGTGGGAATCATGACGGCGGGCGTGACGGTGGCATTGATCTATCTCGGCCATGGCGTGCCGCACGGCTTTGGGGGAATCATACAGCAGGCAACGTCCCACGGAAAATTCGACTGGTGGGCGGGCTGGGCCAGCCTGCGGGAGCCCTCTATATTCGTTTTCGTGGGAATGTTTCTCGGCTCGATTTTCACGCAGCTCGCGGATCAGCCCTTGATGCAACGCGTGTTCTCCACGCCCGATGTGAAGTCGGCGCGGGCGACGGTCTTGCTCGGCTCGGCTGTGGGATTTCCGAGCACGGTGATTTTCTATTTCGTGGGCACGGCGCTTGCGGTTTTTTATCAAGAGCACCCGGATCGCCTCGTGCGGGGCCTGGCGACGGACGCGATATTTCCCTACTTTATTGTCAACGAGCTCCCGCACGGCGTGATCGGGCTGATCGTCGCCGGTCTCTTTGCGGCGGCGATGGGAGCGCTCAGCAGCGCGTTGAATTCGACGGCTGCGATTCTGGTGAAGGACTTTTATATACAATGGCGTCCGGCCAGCGATGACCGCCGCCGCGTGGCAATGGCGCGTTACCTGACGATCGTGGCGGGGGCGATAGCAACGGGGATGGCCCTATATTTGGCGAGCCTCGGGATCACGTCGCTGTGGGATCAGTTTTTGAAGTTGATCGCGCTGTTTGGCGGCGGGTTTCCCGGGGTGTTCGGCCTGGGGCTGCTGACGAGGCGCGCGAGCTCGAAGGGGGTGACGATCGGGGCGTGTGCGAGCATCGCGATCACGTTCTGGGTGCAAACCTATACGGACACGAATGTATATCTGCACAGCTTCGTGGCGATCGCGAGTTGTATGGTCATCGGATATATCGCGAGCCTGTGCCTCCCCGACCGCCACCCGCGTCCGCTGGCGGGTTTGACGGTCTGGGACATGTCGTGAGTTGAGGGGCGGGCGAGCAATGGAGAAGCTATATAGCGCCGCGTGCGTGGCCTTTTATTAACCACGGATTTCACCAATCCGCCACGGATTACCCGATCCCCGGCGATTTATATTTGGCATCGGCTGGCGCCGGCCGCGCGAACGGAGCCCCAGAGTTCCTGCGGTAATCATGCAATGCCATCACGGGCCGAAACCGAACGCCCACCAAGCTCCGAGGCCTGGGCTATATACGGGACAATATATCGCCCCAAGCGCCGCGCAATCAGCCCGGCGGATGCCGGCGCGACGGGGCCGGGCCGATCGACGGCCGGGTGACGAGTTCGGGAGAAATCTTCACATTCGCGATCCGTGCCGCGGGGCCGCGCTCGATGGCGGTCAGGAGCATCTTCACGGCCGCCGCCGCGCAGGTTTCCACGCGGTGATCCACACTGCTCAACCCGGGCGAGGTCTGTTCGGTCAGCGCGGAGTTGTCGAAGCCGCAGATCGACATCTCATCGGGAAACCGCACTCCCGCGCGCTGCAGCGCCCAGAGCGCGCCCGCGGCGACTTCGTCGTTGACCGCGAGGACGGCGGTGGGACGCGGCCCCGGCAGCGCGAGCAACGCCTCCCCCAACCGCTGGCCGTAGCGCAATCCAGCCGGCCGCCCGTGCGGGAGATTTATGATCTGGCAGCAGGTGTTCGGGTTAAGCCCATGCTGCTTTAAAGCGCGCGCGATTCCCGCATATCGGGGACGTCCCATGCCCGCGGTCGGGTCGATCCCGAGCAGCGCAAAGCGCCGATGCTCCTTCGCGAGAAATATATTGGTGACCGCTTCCATCCCGGCGGTGCGATCGAGTTGTACGGTGTTGTCCGCGAGATCGCCGAGCGGCTCGAAGTATACAGCGGGAATCTTCGCCCGGCGCAGCTGCGTCCGCCAGTTGAGCGCGTCCGGCCCGGGTCGAATATCAATCAGCAGCGCCGCTTCCACGCGCATGGATATAAAGTGCCCGATCACATCGTCGCCGCGGCGCTGGTCGAGCTCGATCACCTCGAAGAGCGGACGAAAACCGGCGTCGCCCAGGTGGCGTTGCAGCGCGGCGAGCTTCACGATGTTCACCGCGGTATCGAGCGCGCGAAATGATATTCCTATCGTGCCGGTGCGCCGCCCCACGAGCGCGCGCGCGTGTGGGCTCGGGGTGAAACGGAGCTCCGCCATGGCGGCCTGGACGCGCGCGACCGTCTCGGCGCTCACGCCGCCGCCGCCGTTGAGAGCGCGCGAGACCGACCAGCGCGAGAGCCCGAGGTGCTTCGCGAGTTCGGCAGTGGAATGGATGGAGGTGCGCAGAAGTGGCAGCAAAGCGGCGTCCGAAACTTCGGCAAAAAAATTCGCTTGCCCCGGTTTACCTAACACGTGTAGGGCTTGAGTCAACCCCAGTCGTCGGCTCTCGCCGCCCACACCCATGCGTACCTCCCCGCTCGCCCGCCTGCTCCCGTTGTATCCGGCCGCCCTGATCGGCAGCCTTTTTATATCCTGCCCCACCCGGGCCCAAACTGCCGCTTCCCATCCGGGCAGCGACTCCGGTGAAATCGTCCGGCTCTCCGACTTCAGCGTCTTCGCTGACACGCAGACCGGCTACACCGCCTCCGAATCGGAATCCGGTTCCCGCATTCCCACTTCGATCAAGGACCTGCCGTTCGCCGTGGACATGATCACGAGCGATTTCACCAACGACTTCCTTATATTCGACTATAGTCGAACCCTCCAGGGTGGCATGATCACCCAGGACTCCGATGCCGGCGCGAGCTACACCGTCCGCGGCATCACGGCCTCCGGACAGCTCTACGATGGATTCTGGATGCCCGCCGGAACGCCGATTCCCGCCGCGTTTCGCGACCGCACCGAAATATTAAACGGCCCGTCCGCCGGCGTCTATGGACAAACCGAGCCCGGCGGGATGATCAACATCGTGCCGATCCGCCCGAAGTTTCAGCCGTACTATATGATTCGGACGACGGCGGGCAGCTACAATTTGTTCGACGGCCGCGTCGAGGCGACCGGTCCCCTCACCTCGAATACCGCGTACCTCTTCGCCTTCGACGACTATCAGCGCTCCTTCAGCCAGCGCTGGCACGAGAACCGGTCGAAGAGCTACGAGGGCAGCATCCTGCATCGCTTCGACGACGGTGGAAATCTCCGCGTCGACCTCGTCGGCTCGCTCGTGCGCAACAAGTCGCCGAACAACCGCGTCCCTTACTATTTCAATTCGGTCACCAGCCAATATTACGGCATCGCGTACCCGCTGCTGAACACCAGCGGCGTCGGCCCCAGCAGCTATAAGAACACCGACAACGAAAGCGTCTTCGCGGTATATGATAGGCGCCTGACCGACATCTTCTCGCTGCGGCTCGGCGCCCTCGCCTATGCGGATAACAACCGCTCGTTCAACGTCACCGACACCACCTCCTACGACCCGGACCCCACGCACGCCGGCGCCAATCTGTTCAGCACGCCCTTCTACGGGCTGACCCGCCTGCGCAGCGTCTCGAGCAGCTTCAGCGCCCCGAGCTACCAGCGCAACAACCAGGACGGCGCCGGCTACACCGCCGACCTGCTCGCCCACTATTTCCTCTTCAACAAGGCCGTCGAGAACCGCTCGCTGCTCACCCTCGAGTATCATCAATATTACCAGTATATACTCAAGGTCGGCATGCCGCAGTCCGTGAAGACCGGCTCGAACGGCCTCCCCACGCTGAGCTCCGCCGGCGCCCCGTCCGTCAACAACGCCGACGACCCCGCGCTGATCCCCCCGCTCCCGACCGCCGCCGATCCCAACAACTACTGGCTGCCGGTCATCAATCCCCTCGGCCCCACCAATTATATCGATCCGACCTCGGGGCTGCCCGTCGATATATATAATATACCCAATATCAACAGCGGGCTCTACGCGATCAAGTCGTGGCAGAAGACGCGCCAGAACACCTTCGGCGTCATGTTCCGCGACCAAGCGACAGTCTGGGACCGCCTCCATCTCTTCGGCGACATCCGCTTCGATAATGTCACGTACAATGTATTCGTGAAACAGTACCCAAATTTTTCACTCGCGACCTACCCGACGCTCGCGAGCTACGTCGCGACCGCTTACCCGGGCGACGGCGGCGCGCATCCCGGCTACCAAGGCTCGATCGTCCACTCGCACGCCGACTCGTTCTCCGGCAGCGGCGGCACCAGCTACGCCCTGCCGTTCGGAGTCTCCGCCTACGCGAACTATAGCACTTCCTTCAACCCGTCGTCCCAGCCGGTCACCGGATCGACCACGGGCGCTTACCTGCTGCCCAACGAAACCGCGCAGGGCTACGACTACGGCTTCAAGGGATCCCTGCTCAACAACCGGCTGACCTTCACCACCGGCGGATTCTATATCATGCAGGAACACGTCTCCGTCACCGCGAACGACGCCAACGGCCTCGCCATCAAGCAGGCCGTCGGCTCCGTCGTCAGCCGCGGCGCGGATGTCTCCGCCAATTACTTCGTGACGTCACAGCTGGCGTTGAACGCGGCCTATTACTATACCGACGCGCGCTGGCAGGACACCGGCAACGACCTCGACATGTCCGGCCGGCCCCGCGCCGACGTCCCGGACGACATCGTCACGGCCACCGCCAAATACAGTTTCACCGGCTCGCTCCACGGGCTGAGTATATTCGCGAACTATACCTATACGGGCAAGGCCCACGCTGAGGAGCGCGGAAATATCACGCCGTCCGGCACCAATATAACTCCCGTGGGGAGCAACAACGGGCTGCGCGAAATCATCCTGCCCCCGTCCCAGGTCCTCAATATCGGCACTTCCTATTCCTATGTCTGGAACCTCATGGGCGCGAAATGGGTGCATACCATCCAGTTCAACATCGGGAACGTGGCGAACCATCCGTACGTGACGTACTCGCGGGGCGTCGGCGACCTGCGCACGTTCAATATATCGTACCAGTTGACGCACTAATGTGGCAGCGATTCTCCCAAGTTTCGGTGGGCCTCGCATTCATGGCCGCTCTCCTCGCCTCCGCCGTTGGCCGCGCCCAGGTCGCGGATCTCTCCCTCGACGGCCGCTGGGAAACGGGAGTCGCGCGACAATATAGCGGCCACGCTACCGTCCCCGGGCTCGCCAACGATCCGACGCGCATTCCCACCGGCACCCTCTGGTATCGCCGGTCGGTCACGCTGCCGGCAAGTGGGTGGAAGCACGCGACGCTCGAGCTCGGTGGCGCGCGTTTCGCGCCGACTATATATGTGAACGGCACCGAGGTCGCCCGCACGGGCGGCGGCATGGCGCCGATCTCCCTCGAGCTTGCCTCGCCCGCCGTGGCGCCCGGAGCCACGATTATATTGGAGATCGCACTGCAGTCGCTCGCCGACCTCGACCCCGGCGACGCCTCGTCCGTCCCGGCCGCAGATCGGTGGCGGTCCGATGTCTCCTCGGAAATCTGGGATCACGTCCGCCTGCATTTTTCCCGCGAGACGCTGGGCCGGGTGAATCCCCGCACCGACTTCGCCGGCCGACGCCTGGTGCTCGAGGGACCCGTGCCCGCGGGCTGCGTGCTGTCCGCGAGTCTCCTCGACCTGCAGGGACACACCGTCGCGAAGAACGAGCCCGGTCGCGCGGATATAGCGCTGGGCTCGAATATAGCGCCGTGGAGCCCGGATTCTCCGACTATATATCGCCTCCGCCTGGAGTTGCGCGGCCCCGATGGGCAGCTTGCGGATTCGCGCGAGATCAACTGGGGATTGCGCGATTTCCGCACGCGTGAGCTGCATTTCGAATTGAACAACGCTCCCATCGAGCTGCGCGGCGCCTCCGTCGTCTGGCATCGCTGGCTCCGCGATCCCGCGGCCCACGAGCTCGCGTTCGACCCCGGTTGGTTTCAACGCAATATAGTCGATCGCCTCAAGTCCGCCGGCGCGAACACGCTGCGGTTTCATCTCGGTCTCCCACCCGAGGATCTCCTGGATCTGTGCGATCGCCGCGGACTCATGGTGCAGATGGAATGGCCCTTTTTCCACGGTGTGAAAGCCGCCCGCGCAAGCATGATCGCGCAATGGCGCTCATGGCTCGACGTCGCCATGCGGCATCCGTCCGTGGTCCTCGTCCACCCGTGGAACGAGACCGAAGGACGCGAGCTCGATCTCGCGTGGGACGCGATGAACACGGTGTTGAAGGAATTTCCCCCGATGGTCGTGGCCCACCGGGACGTCCTTCACGTTCATAAATATTGGTGGAGCCTGTTCGAGAATCTCGGACTCTATTACGATTCCCCCTCGCAGTTTCCGCTGCCCATCATGGTCGATGAGTTCGGCGGCAACTATATAGACCGCGACGGCAACCCGGGAAAATATCCGGCCGTCCGCGAGACCTTCTTGCGCTTCCTCGGACGGAACCCGACACCGGCGCGTCGCCTCGAGTTCGAGGCCGAGGCCAACGCGAAGGTCGCCGAATATTGGCGGCGCCTCGGCGCGGCCGGGTTCGCCCCGTTCTGCGCGCTGAGCAGCCCGGAGGACGGCAACGACTGGTTCCTCGGCGCGCTCGCCGACGGCCACCCGAAACCCGTCTGGGCCGCCATGGGCGCCGCGTGGGCCCAGCAAAGCGTCAGTCTCGAAATCTGGGACCGAAACTTTCTGCCCGGCCAAACCGTCCAGGTGCCTATATACTTTTTCAACGACACCGGCACCGCCGCCCATCTCACCGCCGAGGTGCGCGTCGGCAGCCGTCGGCAACAGGTCGCCGCTGACGTCCCCGCCCACGGTCGGACGATTGTTCGAACCGCCGTCACCTTCCCCACCGAACTCGGCGAATGGAAACTCGAGGCGCAACTCGTCGGCACACCAGTCATCTCGGCCTGCTCCTGCCGCACGCTGCTGCCCGCCTGGACTAAATCATATAGCGGTGGAGCCCTTGCACCACCCGTCGTCGGCGTCGGCCCCGCCGAGGCGGAGCTGCGCGACTTCCTGGTCGCGAATCACATTCCGGTCGTCGACGCCACCGACGCCCGCGCCCAAATCATATTAGGCTCCCGCGCCACTTGGGACGGCCTCGGTGCGAAAAACACGGCTGCGTCAGAGGCGCTGGCGGCGAGCGTGAATCGCGGCGTCTCGATTATATTGCTCGATGTCGGCCCGCGCGATCTCGGGCAGGGATATAAATCCGGCGAGTTGGGTCCGCTCGATGGCGCGCCACGCGTCACCGAGCCAAAGCGAACCGAGCAGAAATTTATTCTCGGGACCACGGTGCGGTTCACGGAGATGGCCGAGCCTGAAAGCCATTTTCATCCAGCGGCCGAGGACGATTCGCTCTGGAGCGGTCTGCCTCGCGAGTCGACATGGCTGTGGAACGGACTCCGCGGCGGGCTCGTTGCTCCAGCCGCGGATATGGAAGTCCTCGGGCTGAACGCACCCGCGTTCCTGGCCCTCTGGGAAAGCCGCGGTGCAGACCGGAGCGCGCTGTCCGGGAAAGTATATAAGGCGTTTGAACTCGCCGGTTACTATGCCTTTTCGGCGCGCGCGGGCGATCGCGACGCACCCGCGGCGCTGCGCCAGAAAGTACAGTTGCTCGCCGCGGACGCGCCAGCGCTGCAGGACCGAATCAATCCAGCCGCCCCCATCCGCGAGATCGACCTCGCCGCGGAATATCAAGCAAGCCTCGCCGGCGGCGCCGCGGAGAAACTCGCCGGCCTCGCGTCTTGCGGAAAAAATCTCACGCGAACCCCCGTGGTCGAAATCGCATTTGGCCCCGGCAAGGGGCGCGTGATCCTTTCTCAACTGCTGACGGCCGGGAGACTGCGACGCGGCGCCGCCGAGCCAGGGCTATATGGAATCCGCGACGATCCCGCGGCGGAACAGTTTGTCCTCAACCTGCTCGCTCGCGCGCTGCCGCATGCACCCCGTTAATCTTATAACCCGCCGCGCACTCGCTGTCATCGCCGCTCCCCTCCTCGCGTTCGGCGCAGCGGCCCGGGGAGATATATCATTGCCGCCAGGCTGCCCCGAAAATGTCTCGTGGGCGGCGGCGGACCTCGGCGCCGCGCTCGCGGACCACCACCTCGCCGTCTCCGACGCTCGCGTCGAGGTCTCGATTGGCAGCGCCAGCGGGACCAGCTCGGCCGCACAATCCTTCTCGATTACAACCGCCGGCGACCGCGTGCGCCTCTCGGGCGGCGGCGCCGTCGGCGCGATGTATGGTTTGCTCGAACTCGCCGAACAACTCCGCCACGCACCCACGGTCGCGTCGTGGGCCGCGTTCGCCGCATCCCTCCGGCCGGTCAGCGAATCGCCGTTTCTCGAGGTGCGCGCGGACAACGCCTTCGTCCACGTCTACCCGCTCGACCTCACTGACACCGCGCAATGGCATGCCTATATCGACATGCTCGCACGCAATCGCTTCAACGTCCTCGACCTCCACGGGTCGTACGACCTCGAGTCCACCAGCTTCCCGAACCTCTATCCACTGCTCGTCCACGTTCCGGAATATCCCAACATCGGCGACCCCGCCGCGCAGGCGAAAAATCTCGCCGCGTTCCGCGACCTCATCGCCCACGCCAAGGCGCGCGGGATCGACGTCGCCTTTATGAATTATAGCGCGAACGACGGACGGGCCGGCGTGGAGAAAAACGCCCCCTCCATCACCGGCATCCCGCCGGAAAAACTCGCCGACTATACATCTAAGGCGGTCACGCTCCTGATCCAGGCACTCCCGGAACTTTCCATGCTCGGCTTCCGCGTGGGAGAATCCGGCCGCGACGCCGCATTCTTCGAGGAATCGTATATCAAGGGCGTCCGCGACGCCCACCGCCCGGACCTGAGGCTATATACGCGAAGCTGGCAGACCACGAAACAGCAGCTGCTCCCCATTGCGGCGATCGCACCCTCGGGATTTGATATAGAGGTAAAATATAATGGCGAGCAGCTCGGCCTGCCCTACCAGGCACTGCAGACGAAATTCGGAACCTATAGCTACGAGACCTACCTCGACGTCCCCGCCGGCTATCGCATCCTGTGGCAGGTCCGCGCCAATGGCACACATCGCTTCTGGACGTGGGAGAACACCGACTTCATCCGCCGCGCGGTGCAGACGTTCACCCTCGGAAACGCCCGCGGCTTCACCCTCGAGCCCCCGACTTCCTATTTCAGCACGGATCCGGCGACGCGTTACCGGGACCCGGCCGACCGCCAGGTATATACCTATATATGGCAGAAGTCCTGGGCCTGGTACGCCGCCTGGGGCCGCATTTCATATCGTCCGGACCTCGACGACCATTTTCTCCTCTCGCTGTATGAAGATCACTTCGGCCGTGAGAACGCGCAGTCCATCTACGCCGCCCAGCAGTTCGCGGCTGTCATCGTCCCCCTCTCACTCGCCTACCGCTTCCCTGGCCCGGACCACCGCGACT
This sequence comes from uncultured Verrucomicrobiae bacterium, assembly GCA_963800005.1. Classification (GTDB taxonomy): domain Bacteria; phylum Verrucomicrobiota; class Verrucomicrobiia; order Opitutales; family Opitutaceae; genus CAWCZH01. Next base: position 420,663 of record CAWCZH010000004.1, on the reverse strand, counting down.
TTTCCCCGGAGACCGAAACCGGCAATCTGTCAGCGAAACACCAGCAGGAAATTCCGCTGCTCCTGCAGTTCATCGACAACCATCCCGAGGACGAACGCTCCTTCGCCAGCATCGGTACCTTTGTGGACAATAAACTCGCCGGTCGTGCCGATGGCCGCGTCGGCCCGCTCGCCGTCGCCCGCCGCCTCGCCGACGCCGCGAGCGAAACGCGCCGCCTCGTCGGCCAAGTGGACGCCAACGCAGCGAATGCTCTCGGCGCGGGCGAGTGGCGCCTCCTCCGCGCCGACCTTCTGAGCGCGAGCTACCTCGGCAGTTACTATGCCGACCGAATCACCGGGCTCGTCCATCTGGGCTACGCTTTGAGGACCGGCACCACCGCGGAATATGAAGCCGGAATCGCGGGCCTGGCCGCCTCGCGCGCAGATTGGTCGCGGCTCGCCGAGACGGCGGATGCCATCTACGGTCCGCTGAGCAACCCCTTGCGACGGCAGCTAAAATTTCAATGGGCGCACGAATTGCCCGGACTCGAACGCGTCGACGCCACCGCTCCCGGCCTCTGGGCCGCGCGCCACCCGGATCATATAGCGGCTCCGCTGCAAATCACCCCGCACGATTCCGGCGCTCCGGCCGGGCTCCAGGTGGCACGCCTGCAGGCCGAGCCTGCCGCGGATCGGCTCCATGCGGTGATCCATTGCGAAGCCCACGCGCCCGGCGGGGTCGCACACGCGGTGCTCTGGTATAAAGCGCTCCCCAGCCAGCTCGCGTGGGAATCCATGCCCATGACCGCAGATGGCGACGCTGTATATACCGCCACTGTGCCGCTCACTCCGGAGGGCCTGATGTATCATGTGGAAATCCAGGCCGCCTCCGGTGACGCGGAAAATTTCCCCAATGTATTCTCGGCCACCCCTTACCTGATTCTACCGCCGTTCCCACCCCATGTATAAATCTCTTCTGCTGACCGCGCTTGGCGTCACGCTCTTCACGGCTGTCGTCTCGGGCGCCCCAACGCGGGTCGTGGCCACCATCAATCGCGATTGGACCTTTGCCTATTTCCCCGCCGAGACACCCGATCCCGCCTGCTCCGCTATATCCTACGACGACCGCCACTGGCAGGCCGTCGCGGTCCCTCATACGTGGAGCACCTACGAAACCACCGGCGATTTGCATCCGTTCATCCGCAGCGCCACGGAGCGCGACGACACCTATTGGTGGTACGGCTGGGGCTGGTATAGGAAACACTTCCGCCTCGCCGCCGAGGCCGCCGGCAAGCAGGTGTTCCTCGAATGCGACGGCGTCCAGAAGTATTCCAGGTTTTACCTCAACGGGCATTTCGTCGGCGAACACAAGGGTGGATATACCAGCTTCAGCCTGGACCTCACCCCGTATATAGATCGCACCGGCGATAACGTCCTCGCGGTTCAGGTTTCCAATCGCCGGGACGACCCGTTCGGGACCATTCCGCCGGCGACCGCGGGAAATTTCGATGTATATGGCGGCATCTATCGCGACGTCCGCCTCGTCCTCACCGATCCCCTGCACGTGCCGTTCCAAGGCTCGGCGGAGCATGAGGGCGGCACCTTCGTCACCACGCCGCGCATCACGCCGGAAAACGCCACGGTGCGCGTGCGCACCTGGGTGAAAAACGATTTCCCGAGCGAGAAAAGCACCACCATCGTCACGCTCGTTCGCGACCACGACAATAAGGTCGTGGCGAAGGCGACGAGCACAATTGCGATCGCCGCTGGAGCAACCAGCGAGTTCGACCAGGACCTCGGCGCGATCACCACGCCGCACCTCTGGTCGCCTGACACGCCTTATCTATATCGCGTCGACACGGAGGTCCATGACGGCGCGCGGCTCGCAGATACGTTCGAGTCACCCCTCGGGATTCGCTCGTACCAGTGGGACTATAAATCGAACCGCATGATTCTCAACGGCCACGAAGTCCTCTTGCGCGGGATGAACCGGCACCAGGAATTTCCGTGGCTCGGCGACGCCATGCCGAAATGGATCCACGAGCACGATCTGGACGACATGCGGCACCACCTCGGCTTGAACTTCCAGCGCACCGTCCATTACCCGAACGATCCGCTCGTCTATACACTTTGCGACCAGCTCGGATTCATGCTCATCGAGGAATCGCCCAATATCAAAGATATAGCCTTCGGCCGCGGCATCCAGGAGCAGCAGATGCGGGAGATGATCCGCCGCGACCGCAACCACCCGAGCATACTCATCTGGAGCATGGGCAACGAGACCAACCAGCCCGCCGACTCCGCCTGGGCCGCCGCCGAGGATCCCTCCCGGATCATATATCTCCGCCGCAGCGACAACGGCGGCAACTTCGTTCAGCTCACCGACAAAAATCTCCCCATCGAAAATCTCCTGCGCTGCACCGTGCGCGGTTGGCTCGACGAGGATGACCACGATTTCCGCGAGCCCACCGGCCACCCCGCGAGTTCGCAGGTCACCGGCACCGAGGAATGGCAGGCGCAGAAAAATCGTGAAAGCGACCGGCTCCTCACCGGCAACGTCGTCGTGTGGCTATATGCCGACCACGGCGCCGACCGGCACTACCTCGGCTCGCCCGTTCTCAATATCAATCCCAAGGGCTGGGTCGACGCCTACCGCTTCCCCAAGCTCACCTACTATTTGTGGGAGGCCAACTACACTCAGATTCCCATTGTATATATCCACCCGACCTACTGGCGCCCGCAATATAAAGGCCGGACCGAGTCAATCCGCGTCGACTCCAACTGCGAATCCGTGGAGCTCACCCTCGACGGTCGCTCCCTCGGCAAACGGGAGCCCACGAACGCCAACGCGCACAGCGTGTTGTTCGAAAACGTTCCCGTCGGCGACGGCGTGCTTGTCGCCTCGGGCACGCTGCACGGCCAGCCGGCCTCGCAAACCCTCGCGATGGCCGGCCCTCCGGCTCGGCTGGTTCTCACCACCTCGCAAAAACAAATTCCCGCGGATCGCTCCGGCATCGCGATTGTCGCCCTCGATCTCGTCGACGCCCGGGGCAACCACGTCTACGATGCGCATCCGCCGCTGACCTGGAGCGTGCGCGGCCCCGCCCACCTCGTCGGCCCGGCCCGATATGTCAGCGACACCGCCAAGCACGAGGCGATGGACGGAACGATGTATATAGACGCGCCCGTCGCGAATCTCGTGCGCTCGACGGCAACGCCGGGCGAGATCCAGGTAACGGCCTCGTCGCCGGGCCTGCCCGACGCCACGCTCACTCTATATTCGGTCGCTCCCGCGGAACCGAAAGGAAACGCCATCAGCGAGCCCAAGCTCAGCGACGACGGCCGGTCCGCCGTTCACCGCGACGCCAGTTTCCAGGCGCGCGTTCTCGCCCACCAGGTCCAGATCGTTTCCGAAATTCCGGACGACGTCTCGTTTCCGGGTCCCTCGGAAAACTACCGCGCTCAGGTGGAGGCATTTATCAAAGCTCATAGCACGGGCGTGAATCCGTTCAGTTCGGAATATCGCTCCTTCATCGAGCGCCTCGTCGCGATCGTCAACCAGCGCGACGGACACCTCATCGCGGATGATTTTAATTTCAACGCGAGGATGTTCAACGAGCAGATGCGCGCGAACGCGAAGAACAAGTCGAACTGACGCCATGCGTTATATCCTCGCTATATTATCGCTCACCCTGGCTGCGTCTGCCCCAGCGGCAAATATACATCCGCCCGGCGACTGGGTCGTCACGGATTTCGGAGCCATCGGCGACGGCAAGACTCTCGATACCGACGCCATCCAGCGCGCGATCGACGCCTGCGAGGCTGCCGGTGGCGGGGTCGTGCGCGTTCCGACCGGCCGCTTTCTCTCGGGCACCATCGAGCTGAAAAGCCGCATTGCGCTCCATCTCGATCCCGGCGCCGTTCTCCTCGCGAGCACGCGTCTCGCCGATTATCGCGAGAAACACCTGGTGGTCGCGCGTGGCGCCGATGACGTGATCATTGAAGGCGCCGGCACTATCGATGGCCAGGGCGACGCATTCTTCGATGCCGCCATGAACCCGCTGCCCCGCCCGAGTCCCTTGATCGACTTGGAAAACTGCCGCGGTGTACGGCTCGAGAATATACGGATTTTCCACGCGCCGGGCTGGACGTTGCATCCGCGGAATTGTGACGACGTGAAGATCCTCGGCATTTCCCTCATCAACAATCTGCGGGCCGTAAATACCGATGGCATCGATATAGACTCGGATCGCAATGTAGTCATCGCCGACTGCCGCATCGAGGCCGGCGACGATTGCATCGTGCTGAAAACCACTGCCCGCGAGGGCGGGCCCGCGACGGCGGTGGCGCCCGTGGAAAATGTCGTGGTGAACAACTGCGTGCTGACCAGCGCGGCTTCCGCATTGAAGCTGGGCACCGAAAGCCATGGCGATTTCCGGCACTGTATATTTTCCAACTGTATCATCCGCGAGTCCCGCACCGGCATCGCCCTGCTCGCCAAGGACGGCGGCACGATGCAGGATGTGCATTTCTCCAATATCACCATGACGACCGCGCCGAAATGGGGCCAGGGCCTGGAGTGGCCGATTGTGGTCGATCTCGAGAAACGCACGGCAGAATCCCGACTGGGCTCCATCGCGGACGTATCGTTTTCCCACGTCGCGATCTATACAAAGGGCCGCATCATGATTTCCGGCCATCCCTCGCGCCCGCTCGAGAACATCCGGTTCGAGGATATATCCATCCGCGTCACCGGCTACGAGGAGATCAAGGCCGCCAAGAAAATGCGCGGCGGCGCCCATGGCTCAGCCGACGATGCGCCCGACTACGCGAGCCGACCCGCCGCGATCATCGCCGACTATATACACGGCCTGGCCGTCGACAACGTGCACGTTCAATGGCCTGCGGCCACCGGCGCCGCGACGCCGCCCTTGCGTTACCTGCTATATACGGACCAAAACCGCCAGCTCACCCTCGGCAAACTCTCCGGCGGCAGCTCGCAGCCCGGCGCCCCCGCCACGCTTTTGGAAAACTCCGACCTCTCCTCGCCATGAAATCCGGCCTGCTCCTGCTGCTGCTCCTGCCCCTCGCTCCGATCATCACGCGCGCCGCCGCAGCCCCGTCCGAGGCTGCTGGCGTATATAGTCCGGCGGTGGGGCGGGCGCCCGACGGCGCGCGCGCCTCGGCACCGGCGACCAGCGCTCCTGCACCGATGCGTTTCCGTTTCGCCACCGTGAACGACAACCAGTGGATCAATCCGCAGGAAACCGCCGCGGTCGCACAGGAAATCGACCGGATCGTCGCCGCCGGATTCAACGGCATTTCGATCGGCACCTATCGTTTCATGCCGATGGAGTTCGTTGATTTCAGTCACACGAAATATCCTGAGGCCCAGGAGCGCACTCCCGAGAAAATCGCGCAGAACGTCTCCACGCTGCGCCACAATATCCAGCTCGCGAAGTCACGCGGCATCACCCTGTTCGTCTCCCGTTCCTATTCGCACTACGCTCCCTATAACTTCTGGAAGGCCCACCGCGAGGAGCTCAACCCCGGCGGGATTTTCACCAATATACTCGAGCACGCGCACCAGAACGAGATGTACCTGAAGTCGCTGAAGGGCACCGACAATATCGTCCCGCAGCAGCAATGGACCAATCCGGTTTTCCGCAACTTTTTCCTCGAGTCCACCGCCTTGATGCTGGACGCGTTGCCAGAGCTCGACGGCTTCCTCAACGCCTATGCGGAGGCCGCCTGGACCTATGACTTGGACAAGCTGAAGACGAACGACGGCAACGATTGGAAGGCGGCCGTCAACTATCCCGCGACTGATGACAACTTCGTGGACTACGCGAACACTTTATATAAACTGCTCGAGCAGAAGCGCGGAGACCGTTTGTTCTTCGGTCTCCGGGATTGGTATGTGAAGCCGGAGGTGCTGCAGCGGCTGCAGATGCCGCGCGAGAAACTCGTGATCTCCGCCAAATACGCCGGCTTCGACCAACCGCTGGTTGCCTACCCGCCCTGGGGCAAGGACCTCCTCAATGCGGGTTACAGCGTCATCCTCGACATGCTCGTCTTCGATGCGGAGCACCCGAGCCCGCTTTATTGGTATGATCGCGATATAATCTTCTCTATATTCAAAAATATCGAGTCCGCCAAGTTCTCCGGCGTGATGTATCAGGATTTCACCGTTAAGGGCGAGGACTCGCCCTTCAACCCGATCCGCCTGCTGACCGAGCGAACCGTGGGCGCCGCGCTGCAGCACCGCGCGTTCACCGAGGCGGATGCCACCGAGTTCCTCCGGCCGATGTATGGAAACGGCGCCGCTGACCTTCTCGCCAGCCTGCACGACGTTTCGGTTGCCCAGGAATATATGATCAAGCTGTGCCCCGCCTGGTTTTGGCAGGGCGACGGCCTGACGCCGGGCGGCCTGCAGACGCTGCGGTTCTGGATGCTGATGGATAATCCCGACGCGCCCCCCGGAATGGAATGGGTGCGTCAGGACACGATCAGCCTGAAGGATTTTGTCGCGGGTAAAGTGGTGCCCGGGAAGAAAACGCCTTTGGATGTGATCGCCTTGATGCGCGAGCGGGCAACCGGTGCGATCGCGTCGATTCAGCGGGCGCGTGCTGCGGCGCCGGCGAACGCACCGTATATACAGGACATCGTGGCGAGTGCCGTCATTCACCAGGAGCTCGTGGAGCGCGACATTGCGTTCCTGCAGGCCGCGCTCGCGTTTTATGCGAGCGGCGGGCAATATGATGATAAATATAACAAGGAGACGCGGATGCTTCCCACGGGCGTGGACCGGCGTCGGGAGTGCGTGGAGGCGTTGCGGCAGGTGATTGTTCACGATGAGATGATCCGGCAGCTCTGTCTGGAGTATGAACCGCGCCGCCGCACGACGCGTTCGAAGAACGACTATGCGTTCGAGAAGAAGATCGCGGCGTTGTGCGGTGAGAAACTGGCGATCCCGGTCCTGGACGCGGCGCAGTTGCGAGCGAGGGAGCAGCAGATCACGCAGTCGAAATAGTCCCGAGCACCGGCCGCGTTCACGCTGAGCCCGTGGCGCCCAATCGAGGGTCACCCAATCCAGGGGGTCACCCAATCCCGGGGTCAGCCCTTACTTCTTACCTTGATGCCGTCTTGCGTTGGGAGCTAAGTCGCTCCTGTGGCTCGCCACTCTCGGCTCGAATATCCCGGTGCTTGTTACCATGTGATCAACCGCGGTAGCTACCGCAGCTTTATTTTCGAGACGGAGGGGCGCGGACGGCCTTCACCCTGGCCTTGGCCGAGGCCGCCACTCGGTTTCAGTGGCTGGTCCACGCCTGGGTTGTCATGGGTAATTATTACCACCTGGCGCTGGAGACTCCCGCAGCGAACCTTTCGCGGGGGATGCAGTGGTTGCAGTCCACCTCTCGACCCGGTTCAGCCGCTTCCGCGGAGAGCATGGACAGGTTGTTCTGGGCCAGCACCGGGCCATTCATTTGGACCCGGCTGAGAGGCCGCGAGGTGGGCAAGTCGCAAAGCAGGAACGCACCACCGCGCCGTGGGTTAGAAGTAAGGACTGACCCCGTGAATTGACCTCTGAGGATGGAGCGCACCGCCTGTACGACATGGACCTCCCCTTTACCTACGGGCTTGATAAAACTGATTGCTGGCTTTCCCGACGCTGTAGAGTTGGGACTCGGTCTTGAAAATCGCCAGTTGCGCCGGGGAGAGGACGCCCTCCGCTTGCCGAAGCACCGTCGGCCAATCGATTGTTGCCGGGTCCGCCCGACCGTTGACGGGGTTCGGAACGGTTGAATTCCCGACGATCTGGACCAGCTGAAACTCCTGCTCGGGGGTCATGGCGTTCGGCCCCAAGGCGAGATATCCGGCGGCATCATTGACGACTCCGACAACGGGAGTGAGTCGGACAAAATCCTTATATTGTTCGGCGGCATCCTTGCCGATGATGCCCGCCGTGCTCGTCCAATATTTGGCCTGCAGCTCCTCGACCAACGATTGGACCGCGGGATCGTTGCGGCCGACGCCCTCGGCGGCGGCGGCCGCGAGCAACTCGTTCTGCTCGGTGTTTTCCACGGTAAACAGATCGTTGAGCTTCTCGATTTTGTCGGGTGATAAACCGAGACGGGCATTGATTAGGCCGTAGCGCTGGGCGAGGCCCGCCCGAAACGCTTTGGCGGCCAGCTCTCGAAGTTCCGGGTTCTTCTGTAAAAGGGAAGCCTCGGTCGGTTGGCTCGGGCCCGCGCGTTTGACGTCGGTCGCAGCGACGCTGGCGGCGCGAGACGCCTGCAACGCGGCGACCTGGGCGGCAGCCGCGGCTCGTTTCCGCCCGGCCTCGGCAATATTCTCGCGCAGCGCGGCCAGGCCCTGCTGGGTTGCCACGGCCTGCGCCCTCGCCTGCTCGAGCTCATGCGCGATACTTTGGGACTGGCGGAAGCTATATATAAGAAACCCGACACCGCCGACGAGGATCGCAGCCACGAGCCATGTATATAGCGACCGATTCATTCCGGCTTGGGGGCGGGCGCTCCGGTGAGCGTTGCCGCTCTCATGGCATTGGCCAGCGCGGTGCGATAATTCTGGTTTAGCAATAAAGCCTGCGCCACCTGAAGCTGGGCGGGCGATAATATAGTCGCCGCTCGCGACATGACGTTATCCCAGTTCGTCGCATCGGGATTCAGGCGGCGGCCACTTTGGAACCCCGGGTCGCTGCTCAATATAACCTGCGCGAGCTGGTCGGCCTGTTCCGCCGAGACGGCCGGGGCCCCGGCGTTCGTTGCGGCGGTCGCCAGCTGCAGCGCTATATTGTAGGCCGGCTCCGCCTGCCGATAAGATTGGTAGAGACCGAAGGCCTTGTCTCCCAGGACCTCCTTCAACTGGTCGAGCGGGACATGACTGCCGTCGGGATATATACCGTTCGGGCTGAGCTGGGCATTGTCCGCCCAAGAGCCTGAAATAATGGTTTCGAACCCGGCGATCTGTTCCGTGGTGAGTCCGGCCTGGCGGTAAAACGCCCCGTAGCCGCGATGAATCTGCACCTTTCCGATCTCGATGAGCGCGATCCGCTGCTCAGGAAAAGCCGCGAGGAATTCCTGGCCGTCCGCCTTCGGATCCCGGTGCGGTGACGGCCGCGCCTTCGGAAGCTCGGCCGCGGGGGCTTTCGCTGTCGACGCGAGCGCGGCTGCGGACGACGCAAGGGCCGAGCGTGCGTTTTCGAGGCGGGCCAAGCGAGCGGTCAAATCGGCCTGCTCGTCGGTGGACGATTGTAGCTCGCCTTTCGCGGTTTGCAGTTCCGCCGCGTGAGCGCGACCCAAAGAATAAAAGTGAAATCCCCATCCGGCGATTCCAAGTCCGAGGAGCAACAGCGTGGCGCGAGTGGGCGTGTTCATCGTCTCAGGCGGCGGAGCGTGCGGATATAATCAGCGAATCACGTGCGAGCCGGATATTTCGGCGTCACGCGTTTGCTAGCAGAAAGAGTTCAAAAAGCGACACTGGACTGATCGGGCCCAAGGTCCGCATGAAAGCCACTCCCGTTTATTTATCATGCCCGGCTCGGTTGTCGTAATCGCTCTTACCGTCGCCGTGCCTTCGGGTTGGCGAGGTTGAGGCAAGGCACCTGAAAAAAGCCAAATCGTATAATCTTCGAGAAACCAACGATCGCGCAGCGGACATTGTGTTCGCTGACGTGGGCGCTCCTGTTCAGTTATATCATCTGGATTCAGGACCTTCTTCGGATCTCAATATTCAGCGTACCGCCGGATGACAGTTGGCGTCCGGTGCCCCATATTATACTGCCGCTCGCCGGTGCGTCCGGAGTTCGTTGATCTTTACCGAATCGATCTGGCCCCGCGGTTTAGACTATATTATTTTCCTGTCCGCGGTCATCGTTGTGGATGTGACCGGCATGACGTCGCTCTCCCCGAGGCCGGCACACTCGACGTTTCTTTATACTTTCTGCCTGGTGACAAGTTTCCACTTTATACCGCGACCGCCGCCGCGGGTCCGACCTTCGGAAGTCGCTGCCTAAGAGGAACAGAGAACGCCGGCAGCCGGCCTCTCCCGATTGAGTAGTCTATTCTCCGGGTGTGACGCGGAATGCCGGCGCATCGAGTGTCGGCCACCTGCTCCTCAGGCCGAATCGACCCTTCAGCCAAGATGAACCACCCGCGACCTGCCCAGCTGCCCGCATTATATGATACCCCGAACTGGTGTCGCTGGATCGGTCCCCTACTCTGTCATCTTGTCCGCCAATTCCAGGGGCCAGGCCTCGCCTTTCACCTTGACTTGGGCGGCGTCCGGTTCCGGCGCGAAGCGCGGGGCGCTCCCCAGGAGATTATATACTCCAACGCAGGCCGCACGCCCCGGATTCCCGCCGCTACGCCGGTTTTTCCCAGCTCTTCGCCCGCTCCAGGGCGCGGTCCCACTGCGACCGGATCGCGGTCATCTCGGCCCGATCGCGGCTCGGCGTGAACGACGCTCCCACCGCCCATTGCCTTGCTATATCTTCCCGCGTGGACCAGAAGCCCACCGCCAAGCCCGCCAAATACGCGGCGCCGAGGGCAGTCGTCTCGATCGTGCTCGGACGCACGACAGTCGTGCCGAGCAGGTCGGCCTGGAACTGCATGAGCGCCTGGCTCCGCGACGCCCCGCCGTCCACCCGCAGCTCCTTCAACGGCAAACCAGAATCCTTTTCCATACACGTGATGAGATCGGCGCTTTGGAACGCGATCGACTCCAGCGCCGCCCGACACAAATGCGCGCGATTCGCCCCGCGCGTGATGCCCACGAGCGTACCCCGCGCGTAAGGATCCCAATGCGGCGCACCCAGCCCCGCAAACGCCGGCACCAGGAAAAGTCCGCCCGCGTCCTTCACGGAATTCGCGAGCACGTTCAACTCGTCGACATCCCGCACCAGCTGCAACTCGTCCCGCAGCCACTGCACCACCGCACCGCCGATAAACACGGAACCCTCGAGCGCGTACTCGGTGACGCCGTTCACGCGCCACGCGACCGTGGTGAGCAGGTTGTTGCGCGAGAGCGTGGCCTTCGTTCCCGTCTGCATGAGCAGAAAACAGCCGGTGCCATATGTATTCTTCGCCATGCCGGGCGTGAAACATGCCTGGCCGAAGAGCGCGGATTGCTGGTCGCCCGCGATTCCCGCGATGCGCACGCCCCCTGGATATAGTCCGCGGTCGACCTCTCCATATACCTCCGAACTCGAGCGAACCACGGGCAGCATCGAGTGCGGCACGCCGAGAATTTTCAGGAGCTCGTCGTCCCAGTCGCCGGTATGTATATTATATAACAATGTCCGCGACGCATTGCTCGGGTCGGTCGCGTGCACGCGGCGCTCGGTAAGCTGGTAGAGAATCCACGAATCGACCGTGCCAAAGCGCAGCTTCCCGGCATCGGCGCGCGCGCGGGCGCCGGCGACGTTGTCGAGAATCCAACGGATCTTCGTGCCAGAGAAATACGGATCGAGGCGCAGTCCGGTTTTCTGCGCGACGGTGGGCTCCACGCCCTGCTGCTTGAGCTGTCCGCAAAAATCGGCGGTGCGCCGGTCCTGCCAGACGATCGCGTTATATACTGGCTTCCCGGTGTCGGCGTCCCACACGACCGTCGTTTCCCGCTGGTTCGTGATTCCGATCGCGGCGATATCCTGCGATGAGAGGTTGGCCTTGGCCATGGCCTCGGCGATGGTGCCGTTCTGGCTGGACCAGATCTCGAGCGGGTCGTGTTCGACCCAGCCGGGTTTCGGGTAGAGCTGCGTGAATTCCTTTTGGGCAACGCTGACGATTCGGCCCGCGTGATCGAAAACGATGGAACGCGAGCTGGTGGTTCCCTGGTCGAGGGCGAGTATATAGCGCGGGGTGGGCATGGGGTTTGGGCGTGGGGGGAAAACTCAGCCAGTCAGGGCGCGGTGCACGACGGCACCGGCGATTCCGCCGACGATCGGGGCGATGATCGGGATCGGGGCGTAGCGCCAATTTGAATCGCGCTTGCCGGGGATGGGCAAGAGCGCATGCATCAGGCGCGGGCCGAAATCACGCGCGGGGTTCACGGCGTATCCGGTGGAGCCGCCGAACGAGAGGCCGATCGCGACGACGATGAGCGCGATGAGAAAGATGCCGAAGAACCCGGCGGACTGCGCGGTGGCGCCGGTGCCGATCACGAGATTTTTCGCGGAGGGAACGGCGAGGATGGCGTAGATCAGGGCGAAGCTGCCCATGAATTCGGTCGTGAAATTCGCCCAGCGATTCGGAATGGCGGGTCCCGTGCAGAAGACGCCGAGCTTGGTGTCCGCGCTGGCCGTTTCGCGCCAATGCGCGAAATAGGTGAGGTAGACCAGAAACGCGCCGATCATCGCGCCGCCGACCTGCGCGAGTATATAGCCGGGAACGCGGGCCCACTCGAACATGCCGATGCTGGCGAGAGCGACGGTGACGGCCGGATTGAGGTGTGCGCCACTATAGGGTGCGGCGGCGTAGGCGCCGATCATCACGGCGAGGCCCCAGCCGGTGGTGATGACCAGCCAGCCGCTTTGCTGGCCGTAACTTTTTTGCAGAGCGACACACGCGCAGACGCCGTCGCCGAAGAGAACAAGCAAGGCAGTGCCGACCACTTCCGCCAGATAAGGGTTCATATACGAAACGAGGGGGGTTTGGGGACAGGGACGCCACCGTTGACGCCACGCAGCCAGCCAAAGCGGAAGTCGGAATCGATGAAAAGCTAAATCGATGCAGCACGAGCGACGGCCGGACGCACAGACGGGCGGACGGGCGGACGGGCGGAGTGTATAGGGCGAGACGCGGGCGGTGAGTGGACGCAGCGTTTTCTTACCACGGATCGCATAAAGCCGCTGAAGATTTCACCCGGATTCGGAGACGGAAAACCAGACGATGGTCGGAACGTTTAACTTTTAACTTTGTAACGTTTAACTTTTAAGGCTCCCGGCGGGCGGACTGCGGAGTATATAGGGCGGATTGGGCGCGGGGCGTCGGCGCAGCGTTTTCTTACCACGGATCGCATCAAGCCGGTGAAGATTTCACCCGGATTCGGAGACGGAAAACCAGACGATGGTCGGAACGTTTAACTTTTAACTTTGTAACGTTTAACTTTTAGGGCTCCCGGCGGGCGGACTGCGGAGTATATAGGGCAGATCGGGCGCGGGGCGTCGACGAAGCGTTTTTTTACCACGGATCGCATCGAGCCCGGCGGCGGATTGCGGAGTGTATAGGGCGATCCGACGCATCCGGCTAAAACGAGCGTATGCGGGAGCCTCAGATCCCGCAAACGTCTCTATAATTTCAGCCCGTTGTTCTTCAACAACGGGTCCAGGAAACCCGGAGACAGCTTCGCGTTTTGCGTCGCTGGCCACGTGCCGGGGTGCTGGTTATATGGTGCCAGATACTCCAGCGCCTTCGCCAGGCTTGCCCCGTCTGGCGCAGTATAGTGCCACAGGTCGATCCCCAGGCCCGCAGCCAGGCGCGCTATATGAAACTGCGCCTCCAGGTTGAACTCACTATATCCCAGACCATCCACCCGCGCAATCTCCAGCGGCTGGCTCCCGTCCGGGCGGATCTGGCTCGCAATCCTCGCCTTGTCCTCCTCGCACAGCTGCCGCGCCAGGTCCTCACGGCCACAATATAGCGCGATCGGAATCGCCTGCGCCAAAAACCAGGAGCCGTGATTATTTTTCGTCGCGTGCTCCGAGCGCGCATTCTTCGCGGTCATCAGCCAGTCGAGATATTTGGTGAACCACTCGTGGATCGCCTTCTGGTCCGCGGCACTCAGCGCGGGGGAATCGTCGAGCATCCGCAGCGCGTCGATCACTTGCGCGAGACAGCGGGCGTCGAGCACTCCGGAGTAGCTGCCGTGGTTGTTGTCGTGACCCAGCCGCACCTGGGCGAACTCGAGGCTCGGGTTCATCCGCGTCGCAGGGGTCACAAACCAGGCGCGCAACCACTCCCCTGCCCGCGCGGCATCGGCCTGGTCGTGGTTTATCCGCCACCCGGCTGCGAGCGCCTCGACGTTGTCGGCGAAACCCCAAAGTCGCTCGTGATCCCCGCGCGCGACCTGCGCGAGGTTGTGACGTCCATCGTGACTTATATAGGGCAGCCCGTCCGGCTTGGCGGGGTCCGGCCAATAATAACGCGCGAAACTCACATAGTCGTGGGCGTCGCCGGTCGGCGAGGCTTGCGGTTTATCGACCACCGTCGCAATCGGCTCCTGTAGCGCCTTCGCGGATTTCTCCGTGAGAGTCACCAATTCCGGCTGGCCGAGTTGATACGGTTCGGCGGCCCGCCCAGAGGCGGAACCGGCAAGCGCGAAGCAGAGGAGAGCTGCCCGGGGCAACGTCTTGTATATAGGGTGCGACATCGAAGGGTTGACGATCATTGAACGCGGCTGGTTACGTGCTCGCGCTGTGAACGCAGCAGCGCAGCAGAGGTTCGGCGGCGGGTGCCGTGGCCGATTCAACACGTTTATCTCCACGCCGCGAGAATTGCTCCCTGAATGGCGAAGAGCGCCGCCTCGTGGCCGAGATTGATCGCGAGCAGCGTGGCCGAGCGGTTCTCCCAGACACTCGTGTTTAGCATGCGAGCGCCCACGATAATCAGGCCGATGAAGGCGCCCAGCTCAGCGCCTTTGACCGGAGACAGCGAACCATGGCTGCGCACCATCACCGCAAGACCAAAGGTGCCGACTAATGTATAGAGAAGGCTCTTGATGAAAAATTTTGCCATACCTTTTTGCATCGTCGCCTGGATGAATTCGGGAGTGATTTTCATTTCCCGCTGCCACGGCTTGGCGAACAGAATCGGGGAGTACCAAAGCCAACCGACGAGAAAACCGGCGATGGTCGTCACCAGCACGGCGAGATAATTCAGATGAGCGATTGTATTGAGAATAGGCATGATTCGAGGAGGTGCGTCGAACGGAACCGCGACGAGAGCCCGATTGGCGCCGCCCGAAGTGTCAAGATTTCAGGAGGCCGCAGGCAACCGCGCTCCCGCCAGGCACTCGACCACGCGCCGCGGAGTCATGAATGAGAGTGACAGCGCACCGGCAGAGCAACCAAGCCCCGACAATTACGTTCGCGCAACCAATGCTCCCGCTCGAGAACCGTAATATATGTCAGGATTATCATCTGCCGGCACACAGGGCGAAATTCTCGACCAATATAGAACGAACACCCGAGCAGTTTATGAAGCAGATTAAACGATCATCGATGCGTGGATAATGAGAGATGCGGAGCCCGATTGCACTGGGTTTTATAATCTACAACCGTGGCGCAGTCTCGATCAGATACCTGCGCCTCCCTTTGATCTATATATATTATATATATTCACGTGGACGCAGATATTTTAATCCGTCAGGCCGGCCGGACGGGCCGGCGATGGGCCGCGGGGCGTGCCTGCCCGGCCGCCCGGTGTCACCGCCACCGCGCCGATGCGGCCGCGGCGCCACTTGTTGTATGCGTGCAATGTACGGCGCAGCCGTTATTAGAGCCTGATGAATAAAACTCTTGGCGCCGTGGTATGCTTTCTCGCGCTGGTATCGTTCGTCCTTGCTTCGGAGCAGGCGGTCACACTCCCGGAGCCGAGCCCGGCGGCGCGGGTGAGCCAGGTCATAGGAATCACGGACGTCAGCGTCTCGTATCATCGACCCAGCGTGAACCATCGGGAGGTTTGGGGAAAGCTGGTGCCGTATGGATATAATGACCTCGGCTTTGGCACGTCGAAGGCGGCGCCATGGCGGGCGGGCGCCGATGAAAACACGGTGATCACGTTTCAACACGATGTATCCATCGCCGGACACCCGCTGAAGGCTGGTGCCTATGGGCTCTCGATGGCGGTGGCGGCGGATGGGACCGTCACGCTGATCTTTTCCCACGACACGGCATTGTGGGGCAGTTTCTTTTATGATCCGGCGAATGACGCGTTGCGCGCGGATGTAAAGTGGGACGACGCCCCGTATCATGAGCAGCTGACGTATGATTTTTCCGAGGTGACGAGGGACTCCGCGGTGCTCGGGCTGTTTTGGGAGAAGAAGCGGATTCCGATTCCGATCAAGACGGACACGAATGCGAACGTGGTGGCGTCGTTGAAGAACGAGCTGCGGAACTCGAATGGCTTTCGCTATCAAGCGTGGGTGGAGGGAGCGGGCTACCTGCTGGAAAATAATATAGAGCTGCCGCTGGCGCTCGCGTGGGCGGAGAAGGCGATTTCCGATTCGTTTTCGGGTGAGAAAAACTTCGTGACGCTGTCGCTGAAGGCGCGGGTGTTGGATAAACTCGGGCGGCACGACGAGAGCCGGGTCGTCATGGAGACGGCGCTGCCGCTCGGAACTGTACTTGATATACATCAATATGCCCGGGCGCTGCTGGCACAGGGCGAGGCGAAGCAGGCGCTCGCGACGTTTCAGCTGAATGCGCGGCTGCACCCGCATGTCTGGCCGGTCGACTATGGGCTGGCGCGGGGCTATTCGGCGACGGGCGATTATAAGAGCGCCTTGGCAGCGCTGCTGGAAGCACAGAAGACGGTGCCGACCGGCGACACGCAGAATGCGGCGGCAATCAAGACCAACCTCGAGCGGCTCAAGCGCGGCGAGGATATAAACAAGTAGGCGACGGACCGACTATATAACTAATTCGCCCGCCATCGAAGCGGGCCGTTACGGTCATATAATATCAAGGGAGCCAATTGGACGAATCCAGGTCGCTGGGCGGACGTATTATATATGTCCAGCGAATATGTATATCGTCGTGATATATACACCCGAGCGGAAACGCAGCTGCGCGTGCGGACCGACCGCTACATCCGGATGGCGGAGGCGTCCGATCTCAGGTCGGGCGCGGTTCGATGGATTGCGCCTAGGCCGCGGGCGGGCCGGGCGGGCGTGAAGCGGGCGCGCGGAAATTCATTTGCTGACTCGCGGCGCGCATCTGGGCGAGCGCGGCGGCGAGCGCGACGGCGGCCGGCTTGTCGTCCCGGCGCGACCACTGCTCCGCCTCCAGTATACAAAATACGGACCCGCCGACCTCGTCGGCATACTCGACCATCAGCGTATTATGTCCGATCCGGCGAATCGTTCCGTTCAATCCAGCAAGCTGACGCAGAGCGCCTTCGCTCAAGTTCGCTGCGGCATCCAACGTGAAAAACTGCACGGACGAAGCGCAAGGGTGCTCCCGTCTGCAGTCGAACCGTTTGCTGTTTAAGAAACGTAAAACCGCCGAACGTGTAGGGATTTAACCTACGTGAAATCCACGGCGACCAGGGTCGCCCCGCAGTCAAAGCGCGTAAGTATATTGCCGACGCTCCTCGCGCGATCGCGAATGAATTTCAAAGGCTTCAAACCATTCTCCGAAATCGTCGCGTGGGCGCATGACGGAAAACGGCGCCGGGCCGTCGTCGGGCCAAATGCGGTCGAGTCCGCGGCAGAGGTTCACGAAGAGAGCCTCGTTCGGTTTCACGATGGCGTCGTGAGCACCAGACCAGCGTGCGCAGACGGATGCGAATTGCTCCGGGTCCAGGCGACGGCGCAGTGTGGCAATCGTGAAGTGACGGCCTTCGAACGAAACGTCGGTCAAAAAGGGCGCTTTTGAATCCGTAGTCATCGGCGGGGATATATGAAACTACGAGGCGGGGTTGTCGATGCTGCCAAGAGGTGGCAAATACGTATCGCGCGGAGGCCTCGTTGGTTCAGCAGCAAGCAGCAACGCACGTGAGCGCGCCCAGCGATCCCCGGCGCTCATGCAATTCGTCTTTTGGCGATCGTTCTGGGCGCGACCACCTTACCGCAGATCCCGTCCGACGAGGGCGCGCTCGAGTTCCTCGATGAACTCCAGCGCGCCGGTGTCCATGCGGTCAATGACGAGACGCGGGATGATCGGGCTGAGGTCGCCCCGGAAATGGATATGTACTCCACCAAGTTCGCCGCGCTCGATGAAGGTGACTAGGGCGGGGTTGATCCAGATGGTCTTTTTTCGGATCGTGACCTTGATGAACTGCACGTGCTCATTTGAGCACTACGGGATGAATTGCGGGCAAGCGGAAACTGCAGTTAGACGAAAAACGTTTTCGCCATCCGCCCCACCCTGGCAGTGCCCGCCGGAGCTCCGCGGCAGCTACCCTTCCGCCGCGGTGGTCGAGGGGTCGCTGAGCGCGCCCGGCCCTCGCCGCCTTTGAACCAGTGATGTCCATATAGTGCTATATACACATATATCCTGCGACGGCGTGTGACCCGTGCTGGCCGCGGCTGGCGCGCGATGTGCTGACTGCGCGCCAGCCGCCTCCGCAAATCCATTTGCCTAACACCCCAGCTTACCTCTAATCCGACGACGAGTGCAGCGCTGGCCAGATGTTTCCGATGATCAAACGGCGTCCCAGACGTAAGCGTGACGGGCTTTCTCCCTGGGAGAACGTCGTTGCCTGCCTCTGCGTCGCCCTCGTCATCGCCCTGGCCGCCCTCTCGGTCAGCCCGCAGGCGCATGGTTTTTTTCATAATGCTGAGGCCGACGCGGATCACGAGTGCGTGATCACGGATTTCGCGGCCGGTGAAGGATTTTTTCTCGCCCCGCTCGTTGTGCTTCGTCCGGAGTTGATGAAGCTGGGCGTAATCGAGAGGGAGGCCTGCCTCTCGCCGATTCCGCGTGTACCGTTCCACTCTCCGCCGTCGTGCGGGCCGCCGCTGGCGAGCTGAGCTTCCCGGGCTGCATCAGCCTGGTTGTCCTTCACCGTTCCGCGGACCGCGGAAAATTTGCGGGTGCGTTCCTTCCTGCGCGCGACTATGTCGGCAGCGCGAATTCTTTCGATCATGTCCATTCTCTCCATCTCCTCGTTACAGAAATCGTTTCGTTCCCCCGACGGGGAAAAAAAGCTCATCGTTGACGTGCCCTCGTTTTCCCTCGCCGCTGGCGAGCAGCGGGCATTGCGCGGCGAAAGCGGCTCCGGAAAAACCACGTTCCTGCACCTGATCGCCGGCATCCTCGCGGCCGATTCAGGAACCATCCGCATTGCCGACGTCGAAATGACGGGCCGCTCCGAGCACCAGCGGGATCGCCTGCGCGCGGGGAAAATCGGCTATATATTTCAGACGTTCAACTTGCTCCAAGGATACACCTGTCTCGAAAACGTCGTCCTCGGCATGGCGTTCACGCGCGCCCCCAATCGCAATGCCGCCGCCGATATATTAAAACGTGTTGGCCTCGAGCATCGCTTGGATCATTACCCCCGCCAACTTTCCACCGGGCAGCAACAGCGCGTCGCCGTCGCCCGTGCCCTCGTCAACAACCCCGCGCTCGTCCTCGCCGATGAACCCACGGGCAACCTCGACCATAAAAACAGTCGCGAGGCCCTCTCCCTGATCAGGTCAACGTGCACCGCCTGCGGCGCGGCGCTGCTACTCGTCAGTCACGACGAGGAGGTGTTGGCCCAATTCGAAGCTGTCCAGTCATTCGCGGCGCTGAATCGCGCCGTGCAGGAGGTGGCATCATGATCGTTCCCCTTCTCGTCCGCCGTAGTCTCCGCCAACACGCGCTGTCCACCGTGATCACCGCGCTCTCCATCGCACTCGCGGGTGGCCTGCTGATGTCGGTGTGGGTCGTCAAACAGCAGTCGCAAACCACGTTCACCCAGGTGAACACCGGGTTCGATGCCGTCCTCGGCGCACGCGGCTCGAAACTGCAGTTGGTGCTGAACGCGATTTTTCATCTCGAAGCGTCGCCCGGAAACGTCTCGGCCGCGGATTATGAAATGATCCGGCGACACCCCGCGGTGAAGCTCGCGATCCCGATCGCCGTCGGTGACAATCTCCATGGATTCCGGATCGTCGGCACCATTCCGGAACTGTTCCAGAATGTGGAATATGCTCCCGGCAAGAAATTCGCCCTGCAGGACGGCGCACTCTTCGACCCGAACGCGAAACAGGCGGTGGTCGGCTCATTCGCCGCGCGGAAGCTCGGGCTCAAAGTTGGGGACACATTTCATCCGTTCCACGGCCTGATTTTCAGCGCGAACAACGAGCATCCGGAAACATATACCGTGGCGGGCGTTCTCGCGCCATCGAATACTCCCGCTGACAAGGTGATCTGGATTCCGCTGCATGGCCTGCAGACGCTGACCGGGCACGACGCGCGCGCCGCGACCGACGTCAGCGCCGTGCTGATCCAGCTGCGCTCGCCGGCGAGCGGTTTCATGCTCGACCTGCTATATAATAAGCAGGGGAACCGTTTGACGTTCGCGTATCCGATCGGCGCGATCATGGCGGAACTCTTCAGCAAGATCGGCTGGTTCGACCAGGTCCTCAGTCTCATCGCGTACCTCGTGGTCATCGTCTCTGCGGCGGGTGTGCTCGTGGCTATATACAATTCGATGACCGCCCGGCGCCGCGATCTCGCGATCCTGCGCTCGCTGGGCGCGGGCCGCTGGACGCTTTTTGAGGCGGTCGTGCTCGAGGCGGCGGCGATTGGGACGATCGGCATGGTGCTGTCGTTCGCGGTGTATATAGGGATCGTTTCCGTGGTCGCCGCGGTCATTCGCGAGCAGACGGGCGTGTTGCTGGAGACATTCCGCTACAGCCCGATCATGCTCTGGGCTCCGATCGGCACCATCGTGCTCTGCGCGCTGTGCGGCATCCTCCCCGCTTGGAAAGCCTATCGCACCGACATCGCCGAGAACCTCTCGCCGATTTCATAAAGGCCGGTCAGCCCATGCGTCGCGTGGCCGTGGCGGTCGCGCTTTCTGAGTATATATCTCTATAGTTGGCCTCATGCCAGTCATCGATCACGTCGCAGTCCTCTCATGAAAATTTTCTCCTCGCCGGGTTTTGTCGCATTCTCGCTCGGTCTCACCCTGCTGGTCACGTCCTGTGGAAAAGCGCCTGCGCCCGCGGCTGCGCCGCCGACCCCACCGAAGCACGAACATATACCGCCGCACGGCGGGACGCCGGTCGTGCTGGGCAACGAGGTCTATCATGTGGAACTCGTGCGCAATGCGGACGCCGGTATATTACAAGCCTATATCTTCGACGGCGAGCTGGAGAACTTTGTTCGCTCCGCCGTGCCTGCGTTGGAAATCGATGCGACGGTTGGCGGGCAGGTGCGGCCGCTCAAGCTGCATCCGGTGCCGAATCCCGCGACGGGCGAAACGCTCGGGGACACTTCGCTGTATGAAACGCAGGCCGACTGGCTGAAAACGACGGGGGATTTCGATGGCGTTCTCAAGAGCATCACGGTCCGCGGCACCACGTTCACGGACGTGAAGTTCAATTTCCCCAAAGGAAACGACAAGGACGAGCCCTAGCCCATCGTGCGACTCGATACTGAAGTCGCTGCCGGTTATATGAATGCGGCCAGGGGTTGCGCTCGCCAGCCGCCGGCACTCGCCGGCGGTGCTGTCGACGGTGGCGCGGCCGACGCTGACACGGCTCCTGCATCGCCGCGCGAGGCCAACGGCTTGTCTCTGGCACGTCGCAGAAATGCCGCAGCCGGGTATATATTTCGACTGGCTTCGTTGTATATAGCTGCGGGCGCGCTCGCGGTCGCGGCGCCGAAGCATATTCCCGCCGGCGCAGGCGCGGGCGACGCCGGCACCTCCCTCGCCGGGAATCCGGAGGCCACACTCTATGAACGGCCGCGCGGCGACTTGAAACGCACCGTCGACGAAACGTTTCCGGGGTTGGTGCAGGACGCGGCCGGATATTGGAACGTGAGCTTTCAACATCTCGCGTCGTTTGCCATCGATCTTCCTGCGGCTCCCGCGGACGCGTCATCCGCCGCTTCGCCCGGCGTCCCGGCGCCCTCCCCCGTCGGCTCCGCGGATGTATTCAAGATTCGGATACCCGCGCGCGTCCAGGCGCTCAACGGCCGGCGCGTCCGCCTGTCAGGATTTTTGCTGCCGATTCACCTCGAGGACGGCCTGGTCACGGAATTTCTGCTGCTGCGCAATCACCAGCTCTGTTGCTACGGCGTGCCGCCGTCGCCGAACGAGTGGGTCGATGTGAAGATGACCGGCCGCGGCGTGAAGCCGGAGATGGATATTCCGCTCGAATGCATCGGTACGCTTCGCGTGGGCGAGTTGGTCGAGAACGGAGTGCTCGAGGGTATATATCAACTGCAGTGTCAGAGCGCCCAGCCCTCGGGTTGAGGTGCACTGCGGCCGCGCGGCGCCACCCAGTCCTCCGCCGGCGGCTCCGCCCGCGGCTATATATACTTCGCGGGCTTCAAGTGCTATATACTAGGCGACCTTGACGCCGTTCGGCGCGAGAGGCAGCGAGCGGAGGCGGACGCCCGTGGCGTTGGCCAGGGCGTTTCCGAGCGCCGGCGCGATGCCGACGATGCCGGTCTCCCCGGCGCCGGCCGAAGGCAGGTCCTTGCGGTCGACCAGAATCACTTCAACGCGGGGCGAGTCGGTGAAGCGAGGAACGCGATACGCTGCGAGGTGCGGGTTCGATATTTTTCCGTTCTCGAAATGAATTGCTTCGAACAAAGCCCCGCCGAGCCCCTGCACGATCGCGCCCTCGAGTTGCAGCTTCAGGTGATCGGGATTCACGACGGCACCGCACTCGAACGCCTGGACCACCCGCGTGGCCCGGACGCGCCCGCTCGGTTCCACGACGACTTCGGCGAACGTCGCTATATGACCACCCTTGTCAATGCCCACGGCGATTCCGTGCCCCGTCCCACTCCCCGTTCCCGAGCCCCAGCGAAAAGCCTTCGCGCCCGCAGCGATCACGGCGAGCAGCCGTTCATCGGCTATATTCTTCCGGCGGAATTCGAGCGGATCCATTTTCAGGGCGAGCGCGAGTTCGTCGATGTGCGACTCTCGGGCGAAGTGATTCGCGGCGGCAGCGAGCGAACGGTACGAGCCCTGTGGCAGCGGCGAAGTCGCTCGATGAAAAGCAGTCTTGGCGCGCGTGATTACATACGGCGGCGCGATCCCCGCATCGCCCGAGTTATAATTAAGAAATTCCCAATCGGTCAGAACACCCGCGGCGGTGACGCCACTTGCTATATCGATCACGCCCGCGGGCCGGAAATATGCCCAGGTAAATTCCTCCTCGCGCGTCCAGATCAGCTTGACCGGTTGCGCTGCCGCTCGCGCCAATCGCGCCGCCTCGACCGCGGCCTGCCCGGTGTGCTTGCCGCCGTAACCCGATCCCGTGTCCGGCACGATGACACGTATATACTCCGGGCCGAGATTGAAGGCGCGGGCGAGTTCGGAATCACGAATGCCAAAAGGCCGCTGCGAGCCCGTCCAAACCGTGAGCTTCGGGCCCGTCCACTCGGCCACCGCTGCGCGCGGCTCCAGCGGCACGTGCGCGATGAAAGCGACGCTATATGATTGACGCAGCACGAGCGCGCCGTCGGCGCTGCGCGTGAGCTCCGGAGTTGGGTTTGCGGCTCCGCCGCGCATCTGCGCGAAAAACTCAGCCTCGGAGATCTGCGGCGTGGTTTTCCAAGTCGCGCGCAACGCCTGCAATCCTTGCGCGGCCAAGTGACTCGATCGCGCGACGATGCCGACGAAATCGCCGTCGCGGACAACGCGAACTCCGGGCATCGCTTCCGCGGCCGATCCATCGAATGTCGCGAGTTCCGCCCCGTACGCGGGCGCGCGAAGCACGCGGCCAAAAAGCATATTGGGCCGTACGATATCCGCCGCATACCGATGGCTGCCCGTGACGAAATCACGTCCGTTCACTTTCGGCACGGCGGTGCCCGCAACGCGCCACTCGGTGGCCGGTTTGAGGGCGGTTGTGCTGGAGATTTCGCGGACGAGTTTTTTCCCGCGGGTCAATTCGCCGTACGAGGCCGCACGCCCGCTCGGGGAATGATATATCTTACCGTCGTCGACGCGCAGGGTCGCACGATTCACAGACCACTCCGCGGCCGCCAGATCCAGGAGTGCTTCGCGCGCGGTCGCCGCGACGCGACGCAGCTGCGTACCCATGTCCGGCGTGGAGCGGCTGCCGAACGTGCCCATATCATAGGGCGTCAGGTCCGTGTCGGCCATCACTGCCTCGATCCAATCGAGCCGCAACGGCAGCTCCTCGGCGATTGCCTGCGTCAGAGAAGTGCGTATATTCTGCCCGACCTCGGTCTTCCCGGTATAGAATATAACATGGCCATCGTCGCCGATGCGCAGCCACGCGTCGAGGCGGGTCGGACGAGCGTTGCGTCCGCCGGCGCGCGCGCCGCCGCCGGACTCGCCTTGGCCGCGCAGCGCGCCACCGAACGAAAGCACAACGAGACCGGTGCCAAGCACCTTGAGAAAATCGCGTCGATGCAGAAGTCCTGGTTCCGCGTCGCGCGCGAGCGGCTCGCAGTCGTCGAGTTCATATTGCTCCGGGTGACGGCCCGGTCCCGCTATATACTCGAGGTTCACGCGCCGCCTCCTTCCATCAGAACGGATGCACGTTTGATCGCGGCAAGGATGCGCGGATAGACACCGCAGCGACATATATTGCCGTCCATGAAGCGCGTGATCTCCTCGTCGGTCGGATGGGGATTTTTGGCCAGCAGCACGAAGCTCGTCATGATCATGCCGGAGGTGCAGTACGCGCACTGCATGGCGCCGATTTCGAGGAATGCCTGTTGCAACGGATGCAAATGCCCATCGTGCGCGAGGCCCTCGATCGTACTGATTTTTTGCGGACCCACTGTGCCGACGGGTGTGAGGCAGGAGCGCACGGGCACGCCGTCGATATGCACGGTGCATGCGCCGCACTGGCCTTCGCCGCAGCCGAATTTCGTCCCGGTGAGACCGAGCTCGTCGCGCAGCACCGAGAGCAGCGGCGGATCGCCATCGATCTCGAGCGGGTGGACGACGCCATTCACGTTGAGCTTCATGGGGACGGGATTGGGGCTTCGGAACCGGGCGGCCACGAATATAAAGAGGACGGCACGCCGCACCGCAAGCCCGCGCGCGGCCGCTGGCTCCCCGCCTTCTCGGCCGAATTCCGGGCCTTGCCAAAACGTCCGCGTCAAATTCATATCGCGTCTTGACCCCCGATCCGGCCATCGACCCCGCGGCGCTGCGGCGAAAGGTAGCGTGGCGGCTGCTGCCGCTCGTCTTCCTGCTCTATATCATTTCCTATCTCGACCGTGCCAATATAGCATTTGCCAAGCTCCGCATGGCAACGGACCTCCGGTTCTCCGAGGAGGTTTTTGGACTGGGGATCGGGATCTTTTTCATCGGCTACCTTTTCCTCGAAATCCCCGGCGCCCTGATCGTCGAGCACCGCAGTGCGCGGCTCTGGTTCACCCGCATCCTCATCACCTGGGGCATCATCTCGGCGGGCATGGCATTCGTCCGAACGCCCGCCCAATTCTATACAGTGCGTTTCCTGCTCGGCGTGGCTGAGGCGGGTTATTTTCCGGGGATCATTGTATATTTCACGCACTGGTTCGTGCAGCGCGACCGCGCACGCGCGTTTTCCGGGATGTTGATGGCCGTGCCGCTGAGCCTCGCGCTTGGGGCTCCGGTCTCCGCGCTTTTGCTCGACGTGCATTGGTGGGGATTCGCGGGCTGGCAGTGGCTCTTCCTGCTCGAGGGCCTCCCGGCCCTGGCGATGGGCGTGGTTGTGTTTTTCTATCTGGCGGACCGGCCGCGAGACGCGAAGTGGCTGACGCCGGCCGAGCGCGATCATCTCGAGCGGAGTCTCGCAGCGGAGGAGCGGGTGAAGGCCGGCAACGGCGGCGCATCGCTCTGGCGGACGCTCCTGCAGCGCAATGTCTGGTTGCTGCTCCTGGGCATCATGACGGCCAATAGTGGCGGGTACGCACTCGCGTTCTGGATTCCGACTACGATCAAGACATTCTCGCATGGCTCCGACCGCGTCGCGTTACTATATAGTTGTCTCTTCTATAGTTGCGGGCTGGTCAGCGTGTATGTTTCGGGCCGCGCGGCCGGGCGGGCGAGCGACTATAAATGGCGGTGCGTCGGCGGCATGGCGGCGACCGGGCTGTTCCTCGCCGGCAGCGCGATGTCAGGCCAGTCGTTCGCCGCGCAGATGTGGTGGCTGTGTGCGGTGGGGCTGAGCGCGTCGTTTTGGGCGTGTCCGTTTTGGACGCTGCCCACGCTCACGTTGCCCGCCACTGCCGCGGCGGTCGCGATCGGCTCGATCAATATGGGAGCCAACCTGGCCGGCTTTCTGGGGAACTTTGCGACCGGCTGGATCCTCGGCCACGGGGGCACCCAGGGTGCTTGTCTGCTTTTTCTGGCCGGCTGCTATGTTACCGGCGCCGTGCTTGTGAGTGCAGTCACGATCCGCTCGGAGCGCGCGCCCTCGCCGGCTTGACGCGCTCGCCCGCGCGGCTCGCGTCGCAGGAACTGCTATATACTCGGCGCTTTCCGCCGCGCGCCGGTTTCGCGATGCCTGAACGCCAGGGGAGCCCGGTTTGCCACCGAATTACGTCGATGCGGCGCCGACTCCCGACCACCGTCGGATCGAACCCCTCACGCCCGCCCGGCCGGGCAGCTATATACAATGGACCCGTCAACCACCCCCGGGAAGCTCCGCGGTCATGTCCGGCATGGCATTCTTCTGCTTATATTTGTCGCGACGACGCTGAACTACGCGGACCGGAATTCCCTCGCCATTGCGGGGCCGGTGATTGCGCGGGACTTTCACCTCGATGCCATCGCGATGGGAAATCTTCTCTCGGCATTCGGCTGGGCCTATGTGATCGCGCAACTGCCGAGTGGCTGGCTGCTCGACCGGTTCGGCTCCCGAAAAGTATATATCATCTCAATGCTCCTCTGGGCCGCGTGCACGAGCTTGCAGGGCGGCGTGTGGATGCTCGGCGCCGTGGCCGGAGTGTCCGCTTTGTTTGCGCTTCGCTTTCTCGTGGGCATTGCCGAGGCGCCGTGTTTCCCGGCCAATAGCCGTATCGTCGCCGCCTGGTTTCCGGCCCGCGAACGCGGCACGGCGTCGGCGGTTTTCAACGCCGGACAATATTTCTCGATCGTTATTTTTGCACCGGTGATGGGATGGATTGTGCATCGCTTCGGATGGCACTGGATGTTTCTCGCAGTGGGCGTCGCGGTCGTCGCCATGGCCGGCGTTTTTTCCAAGTTGCTATATCCACCGCGGCAGCACCCGTGGACCACACCGGCGGAACTCGCGCTCATTGAAACCGGCGGCGGCCTCGTCAGCATGGATCAGGGCGCCGCGCGGAAAGGACCGTCGTCGTGGCGTTACCTCGGCCAGCTGTTGTCCAACCGAATGCTCATCGGTATATATCTCGGCCAGTTCGGCCTTAACGCGGTCACGTATTTTTTCGTGACCTGGTTTCCGCTCTATCTCGTGCAGGTCCGCGGGATGTCGATCATGAAGGCTGGATTCGTGGCGGTGATTCCAGCGATCTGTGGTTTCAGCGGCGGCATCCTCGGAGGCGTGGTTTCCGATCGCCTGCTGCGGCGCGGCTTTAGCCTGACCTTCGCGCGGAAAGCGCCGCTCGTCATTGGCATGCTCCTCGCCATGACGATGATCTGCTGCAACTACCTCGAAAAGGAATGGCTCGTGATCGGCTTCATGGCGCTCGCGTATTTCGGCAAGGGCTTCGGGGCGCTCGGCTGGGCGGTCGTGGCGGACACCTCGCCGCGCGAGGCGGTCGGACTGGCGAACGGGTTGTTCAACTTCATCGGCAGCATCGCCGCGATCACCACGCCCATCCTCATCGGTCACATCGTAAAAGGCACCGGCTCCTTTCGCTGGGCGCTGGTTTTCGTCGGCGCGAATGCGCTGCTCGCTTTATTGAGTTACCTGGTGATCGTGGGTGAAATCAAACGCGTGGAACTTCGGCCAGTGTCATGAACGAGCAACCGCACTATATACGCGTCCATCAGGACGACAACGTCGCCATCGTTGCGAACGCGGGCGGACTGCCGGCGGGGACGACGTTCCCCGGTGGGCTGACGTCGCGGGACTATATACCGCAGGCGCACAAGATTGCGCTCGTTGATATAGCGGCCGACGCGCCGGTGCGGCGCTATGGGCAGGTCATCGGGTATGCGATCGATGCAATTGCGCAGGGGCGCTGGGTGAACGAGACGATGTTGCACCTGCCGCGAGCGCCCGATTTCGCGAGCCTGCCCCTCGCCACGCTGAAGTCGCCCCCGCTCGCCCCGCTTGAGGGATATACATTCGAGGGTTACCTGAACGGCGACGGATCAGTCGGCACGAAGAATATATTGGGGATCAGCACCTCCGTGCAATGTGTGGCTGGCGTGACCGAATATGCAGTGAAGCGCATCAAAGAGGAGCTGCTCCCGCGGTTTCCCAACGTCGATGATATAGTGCCGCTCAATCACGCGTATGGTTGCGGCGTGGCCATCAACGCGCCGAACGCGTCGATCCCGATTCGCACGCTGCAGAATCTCGCGTTGAATCCGAATCTCGGCGGCGCGCCCATGGTGGTCGCGTTGGGTTGCGAGAAACTGCAGCCGGAACTGCTCGTGCCCGCGAAGGGACGCGCCATCAGTTTCGCGGATTCCAGCATCGTGCGATTGCAGGACGAGGGCAACCGGGGCTTCGCGGCCATGATCTCCTCGATCATGGAAATGGCCGAGAGGCGCCTCGTGGAACTGAACAAGCGTCAGCGCGTCACGCGTCCGGCGGCGGACCTCGTGGTCGGCTTACAGTGCGGCGGCTCGGATGCGTTTTCTGGCGTGACGGCGAATCCGGCCTTGGGTTTCGCAGCCGACCTGCTCGTGCGGGCGGGTGCGACGGTGATGTTCTCGGAAGTGACCGAGGTGCGTGATGCGATTCATCTGCTCACGCCGCGCGCGGTAAGCGAGGACGTGGCTCGCGACCTCATTCGCGAAATGGATTGGTATGATAAATACCTCGCGGCGGGCGGAGCCGATCGCAGCGACAACCCTTCCCCCGGCAACAAGCGCGGCGGACTTTCGAACGTCGTCGAGAAAGCGCTCGGCTCGATCGCGAAATCCGGCACGACTCCGATCGTGCAGGTGCTGGGGCCGGGGCAGCGCGCAACGCGGAAGGGGTTGATCTATGCTGCGACGCCCGCGAGCGATTTCGTTTGCGGGACGCTACAGCTGGCTTCCGGGATGAATATAGAGGTGTTCACGACCGGCCGCGGCACGCCCTATAATCTCGCGATGGCGCCGGTGATCAAGGTGGCCACGCGCAGCGCTCTCGCGGAGCAATGGAATGATCTGATGGATCTGGACGCCGGGAGCATTGCTACTGGCAGCGCCACGATCGAGGAGGTGGGCTGGGAGCTCTTTCGTCTCATTCTGGAGGTGGCGAGTGGCCGCACCAAGACGTGGGCCGACCGCTGGGGTATACAAAACGCGCTGACGCTCTTCAACCCGGGGCCGGTGACGTAGAGGACGTGGCGGCGTGTTATAGCGTATTAAAGCGTATTATATATTGCGGTAATCGACCGGTTTTTTCACCACGGATTGCATCAATCCGATGCGGATTACTCAGCACAAGCAGAATACATATAATCGGATTATTATATATTGCGGGGGTGAACGGTTTTTTCTACCACGGATTTTATTAATCCGACTCGGATTACTCGGAAGAAGCAGAATACATTGCGCAGGCCCGATCTATATATTTGTTGGATTGGAGTAATCCGCGACGGTTTGATTAAGGTCGTGGCAAAAAAGTCTTCCGAATAACGCACAGCGTGCTCTCGCACTCCGCGCGTTATATACTCCCTCGTTCAGCGGGCCGGGGCCGAGCGGAGACGGTTTTGGCGGTAGGCTTCGATCAGGCGTTCCAATAATTCGATCTCGCACCGGAATTGCGCGCCCCGCTCGGTGTCCCCCATGCGCCGCGTCTCCGGCCAGGACCGAACTACTGAGATGCTCGGGATGATATCCACGCCGTCTCGGATCGCCGCGTCGACGGATTGGAAATGATGGTGCGTGGCGAGAAACGTGCGGTCCGCTTCAAGCACCAGTGTATATCCGTGGTCGCCGTACGCCTCCGAGAACGCGCCATCTATCGTGATCGCCTTGCCGCTCTTCTTCATCGGCGACTCCCCTTTTTCAATCTTCACCGGCACATGGCCGTTCACGATCAGGCCGCGTTCCGGATTTACGCCGAACTCGCTCAATATCTTATCGCAGAACGCCGCCTCGTGGATCAGCGAGAAATAAGGATTCTTCGTTTCCTCGTGCGAATGCTTGTCCGCGATAAAGTCGCGCTCGAACGTGGTGATGCGGTCCTTGCCGAAAAGCGGCGAGCGCGGGCCGCTCCAGAGATACCACAGACAATCGAGATCATTCTGCGTCGGCTGCTCCTGAGTCCGGGCGATCAGCCGCTCCACTGCGTCGAAGAGCGGCCGGCCTATATACTTCTTTCCATCGACGACCATCGGAAGAAATTCTCCAGCGGCGTCGACCGGAACGCACCCATGGAAAATCAGGTTGTCATCGCGACGCAGATACATCGCGCCGCGGCTGACGAGCCACCGCATCTGGTCCGTCAACTTCTGGCTGCAGAGAAACGAATTATGCAGGAACCGAAGGCACTTTTTCTCCTCGGCTGAAAGTGTATAGGGATCCGCCGGGTCGATCGTCGGCAGGAGGGTGTCGCGCAGCGGATGCACCACGCCGTCGACCGTGATCGTCTTCTCTTTCAGGTCAATGCGGTGCAGCAAGCGCCGATGCTCCATCTCCCACTCGGGGTGCCGCGCGATCATCTGGCCTTCCAGCTTGAACTGCATGATCGCAATCGCCTTTTGCATCCGCGCCACCAGCAGCTTCGAGCGCGTGCCACCCGCCTTGGGCATGAAGTGCTCGGCGGGGTCGTTCCCGTATATAGTCTGCGCGAGATTCTCCAGCGGGGTCCACGGAATGCTATATCCCTCGTCGATCTGCCCAAGATGTCTATAGCGCAACGACACTCTCAGCACGTGACAGATCAGCGCGTCGTGGCCGAGGCTCGCGCCGAGCCACGCGACGTCGTGGTTGCCCCACACGAAGGAAACGTTCGGCTGCTGGCGGAGGTAATCGACGACGTTGTCACCCCGCGGGCCGCGGTCCCAGCAATCGCCGCCGATGATCAGTTCATAGATCGCGAGATTGCGCACGAGACGCACGGTGACGTGGATCAGGTTCCAGATGCGGTCTCGTCGGACCATCTCCGCCACGATCGCGGTCACAAACTCGCGGCCGCGGTCCGTCGTCGGCTCGTGCAGCAGTTCGGCAAGGAGATCTCTATATTCCGCGGGGAAAACCTCCATCGCCCGCTTCAGGCTATATCGAGCCGCGAGGATTCGGACCAATTCGAAAAGCGAGTTCAGCGTGCTGAACGCAAATAGCTCGAGTTCGTCACCCGCCCGGGGCTGATGCCGCAGGCGCTCGATCATCTCGTTCGGATAAAAAATTAGAGTGATGAATTCCTGCAGCTGCGAGGCCGTCATCTGCTTTGCGAACAGTCCCTCGACGAGCGGCCGCAGCGAACCGGAGGCGTTGCTGATGACGTGCCTCAGTTTCTTGTCCTCGCCGTGTATATCGCTGAGGACGTGGATCGTGCCCTTCGGCAATGTGAGCACGGCGGAGAGCCGCGCGATTTCCGCCATGGCGGCGTCGACGTTTGGAAATCGCGTCGCAAGCGGGCGCAGGGCGACGAGCTCACGTTCACGTTCATCGAGCGCGGCGGGTTCGAAGGGTCTCAAGTTGGGCTCCTCATTTTCCGTGGTTCATATATGGTGGCCGGCAATTGACAATGTTATCGCGTTTGCGGCGCATGGATCCTCGGCGCGCCGCCGCGGCGGTAGTGGAAATGCGTTGAGCTAATCGGCTTGAATGCGTGACTTATCGCGCTGCGGATGCTCTGCAGCTGGTGTATTCTGTGCTGCCAGTGATGCGTTCCCGCCGGACGGCTGCGCGGTCATTGCGGGCGCGCATAATGGCGGTCCGCATTTTCGATCACCGCGACCCAATCCGCGCCCGCCGCGCGTTTCGAGAGCGCGACGCTGCCGATGTTATTCCATTCGGAGCCCATCGACTCGTTGCGGCCGGTCGCGGGATCGAACCAATATCCATCCAGCGTGCGCGCGCCGATCACGCTCGTGTCGAGCGTCACTGGCTGCGGCGAACTTATATACGCAAATATATAGCTCGCGTCCTTGCGCCCCGCGGTCCCGTCGCGCGTCGCCTGCACGCGCGTGGCCACGTCCGCGCCCTGCCCGCTCAGCACGAGCTCCTGATCGGGAATGCGCTCGAGGTAGGGATGCGCCATCAGCAAGGGAACTATATAGCGAAGCTGCCTGACGGCCGGGGTGGCGAGTGCGTCCTTCCAGTCCTTTACGCCGGGATTCCAACCCTTGAGCATCCAGGGCTGAGCTGTGTGCGGTGTCATCTGCCAGAGCGCGTCGTGCCCATACGCGTGCCCGAAGGCGCCGGCGAAAACACATTGATATAGGCTGCGCCGCTGGATGATCGGATCCTCGTCCACGCCGGTTTCATACCGGTGTTCGCCCATCATCGTCGGCTTCGCGGGAACGCGGGCGAAATCCGCGGCGACGAGCGCGGCAGCATCGTAGGCGGCGTTCTGCGCGCCGGTGCCGGACTTGGCCTGGCAAAGAAAGAAGTCGAGCCACGGTGCCGCGGCGAACGTCCGCGAGGCCGAGGTGCCTCCAACCGGGTGGACCGTCACGAGATTGCGCCCGGCGCAGCCTGCTTTCAGGCCGCGTCCGAGGGCGTCGCCGTGTTCCGCGTCTATATAGTGAGGCGTCGACTCGCCGCCGACGCACAAGATTACGCTTTTCACTCCAGCAAAGTGGCGGCCGATCGCCTGGCCGAGCCGCTCGAGCTGCGCCGCTGTATATTGGTTCATGGTGCCGGACGTCCGACCCGCCCACATCGTATATATCATGACATATAGGCCACGGTCGGCGCAGCGATGGACGACTTCGTCGCAATAGCTGAAATATGCCGCGTTCAGCTCCGAATGGTCCGCGCCAATATATGCGGCCTGTCCCTCGGCGTTCTTCTCCTCCGCCTGCGGAGAGAAGTTCAAGGCGAACATCACCACGTTGAAGCCGGCTTTTTCGCGGCTGCGGATATAAAGATCCACTTCATCCAGCCTGAGCGCGCCGAGATTCCACGCCGTGTCGGCGAGGAGAAACACCGGTGCGCCGGTGTCCGCGTTGACGACATAGTGGTGATTCTCGCTGACGCGCAGTGCGGCGCGAATGGCCTCGCCCCGCACCGACAACGCCGCGCTCAGTGAGACAGCCAGCCCAACAGCGAAACAGAACCAGGGACGCGCCGTCATGATGAAATCCTTGTATATTGCATCGACGAATTCCGGCGTCGACTCACGGCGAAATGGCGGGAGTGGCGGCGGATTGTTTTAATATAAGCGTGCCCTCGCCGCTGTCGCCGGAGCGTAACTCGAGGCGCGTCGACGGAGCGATCGTTGATCCCTGAACGACCTGCTTGAGCGGCCCGAGGGTTTGGGCGATGGCGACGCCGCCGATGCCGGCGGCGAAAGCGACCAGGTCCTGGCTCTCAGCTCCGGTGATCAACCGCAGCCGATACTTCGTCCCGGGAGTCAGGCCGGTCGCAGCGATCTGCAAATGGTCGATCAGCCCGAGCGAGTTGATGACAACGCTGGCATGCGCGTCCGCGGCGGAGGCGCCCGCCGAGACCAATTCCACGTGTCGCGCCGCCTCCGTTCGCAGCGGCTTCAGGTTGGCGTTGCCCTGGTCGGAACGGGTCGCGTTCGATATATACACGAGCGCCTGCGGCAGCTGGCCCACCGGAATCGTCGCGATGATCGCCTGCGAGTCCGTATCGATCGCCTGCACGGCGTCGCCATTCTCCAGGCCGATATATACTCTTCGGCCGTCAGCCGAACCCCAGATGCCATGCGGCAGTTCACCGGTCTTGATCGTGGCCACGCGCCGGGTCGCCGCGCCGGCATCGCGAGTATATACCAGTACCACGTCGCTTCCGCCGACTGTAATATACGCGAAGTGCCCGCGGGACGTGTCGACAAACGCGACGTGATTCGTGATGGGGCCGGTCTCGAGTGTTGCGAGAACGGCGAACGGCGGATCCGCGCTGACCACTTGGGTCCGCCCGGTATCTTTCAGGGTGAACCAGACCTCGTGTTGATCGACCGCGAGATTCGGCGAGAAGGGACTAGCTTGCGGGACGCGAGCGATCACCTGGTGCGTGGCCACGTCGATCACGTCCATTTCGGGAGTGAAGCTCGAGGGCACGAAAGCATATTTCCCGTCGGGACGGAACAGCACCATTCCTGGCCCGTTCGCGGTCACGATCCGACGCGTTTCCTTTGGCTCCGTCGGGTCGATCACGCTGATATAGTTTTCACCGCGCACGGCGACCCAAAGCTCCCGGCCATCGGGGGTGAAGAAACCCTCGTGCGGCGATCGGCCCACGTAAACGGTTCCCCGGACTTTATTTGTTTCCGTATCGATCAGTGTGACAGAGTTCGAGCCGATCGAAATGACATCGAGCGTTTTATGGTCCGGAGAAAATCCCAATCCGTGAACGAGCAGTTGCCCGCGATACAGCGGGCTGAGCGCGGCGGGGACGTCCTCGCCCAGAAAGATCGAACCAATATATTTGTTCGTGGCGGGATCGATGACGGAAACGGTGTTTGAGGTCTGTTCCGCAGTATATACCCGGTCACCGGCGCGGCCGGACAGTGCGAGTGAAAAGCCGGCAATTATACACGAAGCGCGGGAAATGTTCATCAAAGTATATTTCTATTTTTGCCTCTGCTCGCCACCGTGCTTTGCGAGCCACAGCTTCATCGCGTCGATTTCCGATTGTTGATCCACGATAATCTCCTGGGCCAGCCGGCGCATGATTGGGTCGCTCCCGTAGCTCAATTCACTCTTCGCCATGTCGATCGCGCCCTGATGATGCGGGAGCATCATTGTGACGAAGTCGTGGTCGATGTTGGCGTTCATCGGCGCCGCCGAGATTTCGCGGTCCATCTTCGCCATCGCGGCATTCATCTCCTGCATGAATATTTGGCTTGGCGGGGCGGTTTCGGTCGTTTCCGCCGAGGCGAGAAGTCCTGACGTGACGAGGATGGCGGCCCAGCTTCGCGAGCGCTTTATCATGAACTGTGCTGGACCGGGGCGGCCCAACGGTCAACGACATCCGTCCGCGTTCGTCATCGCAGTTCTAACGGGCGAAGACTATATATACTGCAATTGATACGCTCGATCAGACGCCGGGTGGCGCGATAATATGGCGCGGCTGGCCAACGATCCGTCCGGCAGCCTCGGACGCCGGCTTAGTGCGCCGGCACCAGGTAGCATTCTGCCAGCGTGTCGCCGGAGCTGCCGGCTGCGCCGGAGACCTGAACCGTATACGCCCCCGCGGGCAGCGTGAGCAGCAGGGCGGAATCGGCGCTGTTATCAGCGAGTGGAAAGGCGCCCACGGAGGCAGCGGCCGCGGCGATCTGGGCGGTGTTGCTGTTAGTCCCCCAGCCCGTGTTGCTCGCGATCAGCTTGCCGTTGGCGTCGAAGACCTGCAGGACCGGCTGGGCGAGCACACTGGTCACGCCGTATTTCAAGAGACCCGGACCGTCGCCGCGCACGAGCATTTGTGAGGTTCCGCCGACCGTGACGAACCCCGTGATCAGCGGCCCACTCGCGGCATTGACGAGCGCGCGGCTTGATACATCGACGATCGCCGCCCCGTTTTGGGCCACTTGATATATCTCCACGAGCGCATTTCCCGTGGACTGCGCGACGCCGGAGACATGCACCGTATAGGCATCGGGCGTGAGCGAGACAAGCAGGGCGGAATCCGCGCTGCCGTTGCCCAGGGAAAACGTGCCGACAGCGGGCGTGATGGCGGCGAGCACCGCGGCGTTGGCATTGTTGCCCCAGCCCGTATTGGACGAGATCATATTGCCGTTCTTGTCCCAGACCGAGAGCACCGGCTGAGCGAGCACGCCGGTGACACCAAACTGCGCGATGCCGGGACCGACGCCACGAATGAGAACTTCCTTCGGCACGCCGGCCGGGCCGGTGATGACAAAGCCTGCGATCAATATATTCGCGCCGGTGCCGACAAGCGTGCGGCAGGAGACATCCGCGATCTGGCCGGTCAACCCCGTGGTGGAGCTGATCTCCGTGATCGGCGAACTCCACGGGCTGCCCGGATACGACTTCAACATTGCTATATTATAACTGCGCGCCGTGAAACTTTGCGCGGTCGTGAGCGAGACGGGATTCGACGTCAGCGTCGCGAGCGGCGAAATGGCACCGCCCGAGAGACGCGGGTCGGAGCCATCGGTGGTGTATGCAATCTTGGTGCCGGCCGCGGGAGTGAGGGCAAACGTGGAGGCGGTCGCGACCATGTTTGGTGCGGCAACGAACTGCGCGTCGATCCATTGGGCGCGCGTCGAGACCCACGATTTCATGTTGGCGACTTCGCCGGCGTAGCCACCGGCGAACCGGCTGGTGTTGGCGGGCCAGCGCGCCTCGTCGCGAGCTGCGGCCGCGGGGCCGATTTGCGCAGCGAACCCGTCGATCTGAGCGAGGAGATTGGAAGTCGAGAACAGCGATTGCCGCAACGACTGCCAGCGATCAACCCAGGCCTGCATGAAATCCGGGTCGTGCGTCACATAGGTCCACCAGCTGATGTTCCAATAGTCTCCGACGTTGACCGGATTCCACTGCGTGGGATCCAGGTCTCGTCCATCCGCGCCGCCGAGCGCGCGGTCGTAATCCCACACCGGGCCGGCCTTGAGGAGGCCGTTTACATCCTTGTTGAAATATTCGCTGAATATAAACGCATCGTCGTTCTTGGTGAATACATTCAACAAATGGTAGTCCACCCATGAGGCGCGATCGAGGTAGTTCAGGTAATTGCGCGTCGTGTAGCCATTGGCCTGGTCGGCCGCCATCGCGTTTTCCATCTGCTGGACATAGCCAGATATATAATCGGACTGCGCCTTCACCATCGAAGTTTTCCCGGGGTTCTCGACCATCACGAGGGTGCCACGCGTGGTCGTGAAGTTATAGTAGTTCACGGTGTCCTCCGGGTGGTCGAACTTCAGCACGTACCCGCCGGTGACGTTTGGTGCGGTCACGTCCGAGGGTTGGATCGAGTATATATTGACGCGGTTCGCCTCGACCTTGATGCGCTCGCTCATATTCGTGATGCCCGCGTACGATGTATAATCGAGCGGCCCGCCCTGCGAATGGATGAACATTTCCGCGAGGCGGGTTTGCGGCGCCCAGTAGCCCATGCCGCGGGCCAGCGAGTAGACGAACGAATTGTGAATATAGGTCAGGTCGATGCTCCAGCAGGATATATTATCCCAGCTCTTGTCCGACGACATGGAGAAGAACGAGCGCGGGGCGTTGGCGCCGAGGTCGTTGGCGAGGGCGGACTCGTAGCTCTGCTTCGGCCAGGTGGCGGAGCTGAAGCCATGCACCTTCATCGTGGTCGGAGTGAAGAAGTCGGGCGTCTGGGTAACGGCGGCGGTGCCCTTCGCCGCCGGGGTGAACGCGCCGAGCCACGCGGGGTAAAAGACGCGATTGTTGGGCAGAGGCCCGCGGCCGTTGTCGTC
The DNA here is from genome assembly GCA_963800005.1 of uncultured Verrucomicrobiae bacterium. Taxonomy (GTDB): domain Bacteria; phylum Verrucomicrobiota; class Verrucomicrobiia; order Opitutales; family Opitutaceae; genus CAWCZH01. The sequence goes on along the minus strand of CAWCZH010000004.1, from coordinate 383,119 downwards.
GAACACCACCAGCGGCAAAATGCTGCTGAACGTGTCGACGCGATTCGAGGTGCTGTTGTCGACCGCTATATACATCGCCGTAGTCGGCAGGCCACGCTGCGTGTCATCCGCCGAAAACACCGCGGCCCGCAGCAACTGGGACGTCGAGATCGAAATCGCCGAAGTATAAAGCGGCGAGGACGCCGTCGGGACGGTCGAGGCGTCGCCGTTGGCGGAGGGGCTGATGAGTATATAGCGAATATGCTCGGTGCCGGAGCCGCCGCTGAGGTTGACCGTCTTGGTGCCGGTGAAAAGCCCGGCTGCGGCCGAGATCGTCACTTGGTCCGCGAGAAGTATATTGGTGTAGTTGCCGTTCGCCGTCCCCGGGGTCGCGTTGGCAAAATACCCGACCTGCTGCTGCTCGCCGGCGGCGGTTGGCTGGGAGACGCCGTAGGATATATCAGGATATTGCGCCGGGTAAACGAGCGAGCTGGCGACGGTGGCGGCATCGCTCTGGACGAGGCCAATATACCCTCCGCCTGACGAAAGCTGGAAGTTGGTCGCGAGCGGCTGGGTCGCGTCGACGTAGTTCTTCGCCGAGCAGAAAATGATGACGCGGGCGCCGGGCGGGAGCGTCAGCACTGGAAATTTCCATTTCGTCGGCGACGTCGCGCTGTTCGTCAGGTACCAGCCGGTCAGCGTGTCCGAGGTGGTGTCGGGATTATATATCTCGACCCACGACGAGTAGCCACCGTCCTGGTCGGCAATGGTGCTCGAGTTGGATGCCATCAACTCGGCGATGAATGGAACGGCGCACAGTTTGGTCTGGAGGCCGAGGGCGAGCAGGCCGGCCGCCAGACAGTTCAATATTCTCGAGGTAAGAGGTAGCATCGTGCGCTCGTTCGCGGCCGGGTCGGCAGCCGGGGGGAAAAAGAGCCTACGGAACCAGATAGCATTCTGCAAGTGCATTGCCACTAGCGCTGCCGGCCGTGGATACCTGCATTGTATAATCACCTGGCGGAAGCGTGAGCAGAAGGGCTGAGTCGGCGCTGCCGGCGGTGAGCGGAAACGCGCCGACTCCGGCGGCGGCCGTCGCGATCTGGGCCGAATTCGAATTCGTTCCCCACCCAGTGTTGCTGGCCAGCAAACGACCGGAAGCGTCGTAGACCTGCAGGATCGGCTTCGCGAGAGGATCGGAGACACCATATTGGGCCAAGGCGGGACCGTCACCACGGACCAGGACCTGGGCGGTACCGCCCGTGATCACCAACCCCGCGATTAGCGGACCACTGGCGGGACTCACGACGGCGCGGCTGGCGACGTCGACGACCGACGCGGCCGTTTGTCCGACTTGATATATCTCGACCATGCCGTTTCCGGTCGCAGCGTTCACGCCGGTGAGTTGGACGGTATATGCACCCGGTGCGAGGGAAACGAGAAGAGCCGAGTCCGCGCTGCCCGGCGCCAGCGCGAAGTCGCCGACCGTGGCGGTCGCGGTCGCTACCGCGGCGGCATTCGGATTACTGCCCCACCCCGTGTTGGTTGCGACCAATACCTGGTTGGAATCATATACCGCGAGTGACGGCGCAGCGAGAAACCCCGTGACGCCCAATCCGCCGAGGCCGGGACCAACTCCGCGAATCAGGACCTGCTGGATCACGCCCGGCGCGCCGCTCACGACGAAGCCGGCGATGAGTATATTGTCACCCGTGCCCACCTGGGTGCGGCAGGCGATCGCGGAGAAACGTCCGACGCTCGCAGTCGAAGAGCCGATCACTGTGACCGGAGAACTCCAAGGGCTGCCCGGAAATACCGTGGCCATCGCCGGATTATAGGAACGCGCGGAGAAACCTTGTGTGGCGCTCAACGCAACGGGTGCCGAGGAAATGAAGGCCGCCGGGGCCACGCCGCCGCCAGACAAGCGCGGATCAGAGCCGTCGAGAGTATATATCAATTCCAGGCCGGGCGGCGGTGCCAGAGTCACGGACGAGCCCGCGGCGACCACGCTTGGCACTGGCGCGAACTGAAGATCGATCCAGGCCGCGCGGCGCGTGAGCCAGGATTTCATATTGTCGACCTCGCCCTGCCAGCCGTTGACAAAGCGGCTCTGGTCATCATTCCAGCGCGCGGAGTCCCGTGCCGCGGCCGCCGGGCCGACCTGCGCAGCGAGCGTGTCGGCGAGCGTCGTGAGGTTCGGCGTGGCGAGCAGCGACTGCCGGAGCGTCTGCCAGCGGTCGATCCACGCCTGCATGAAATCGGGATCGTGCGTCAGGTAGGTCCACCATCCTATATTCCAGAGGTCAGGCACCTGGTCGGGAGTCCATTGCTCCGGGTTCGCATCGCGGCCATCCACCGACCCCATCGCGCGATCGTAATCCCAAGTGGGGCCGGCCTTGATCGGGCCGTTGACGTCCTTCGTGAAATATTCGCTGAACTGAAAGGCGTCGTCATTTTCGACGAAGACATTGAGCAGATGATAATCGATCCATGACGGACGATCAATATAGCCGAGGTAGTTGCGAGTCGCATAGCCGCTGCCGGCGTCCGCAACGAGCGCGTTCTCCATCTGCTGTACATATCCCGATATATAGTCCCGCTGCGCCGGCACCAGGACGTCGAGCTTGGGCGTGTCCAGCAGGACCGTGGCACCGCCGGTCGTGGTCCATGAATAGGAATCATCGTCGGGATGATCGATCTTGAGGATATATCCACCGGTGACGTTCGGCGCGGTAATGTCGGTGACGGCGAGGGAATATATATTGATGCGGGTGGCGGCGATCTTCAGCCGGTCGGTCAGCGCGGTGAGGCCGGCATAGGAGGTGAAGTCGAGCGGCCCGCCGCCCGAGTGAATGAACATCTCGACGGGACGCGAGGTCGGGGCCCAGTAGCCCATCCCGCGATACAGCGAATAGACAAAGCCGTTGTGAATATAAGTCCGGTCGTAGTCCCAAGGGGCAACCGTCACCCAGCTCTTGCTCACGTCGAGCCCGAGGAACGCCTGCGTGGCGCTGTTGCCGAGATCGTCGCTGAGGTCCACGTCATAGCTCTGCTTCGGCCAGGTGGCCGAGCTGAAGCCGTGCAACTTCATGCCGTCCGGCGAAAAGAAATCCGGTTTCTGCATCAGCGTCGAGCTGCCCGTGCTGGTTATATTAAACGCGCCGATCCAGGCGGAATGATAAAGATCGTCCTTCGTCAGCGCCCCGAGCCCGTTGTTGTCGAACACGATCATCGGCAGCGGGCTCGAGAAATTGTCGAGGCGGTTCGGGCTCGAGTCATCGACCTGAATATACATGGCCGAACTCGGCAACCCGCGTCGCGTGCCATCAGCAGAAAACACCGCGGCGCGCACCAGGCACGTCGAGGTGATCGTGACCGGTCCGCTATATAGCATCGAGGTCGAGGTTGGGCACCCGCCCGCATCTCCCGTGGAAGAGGCGGTGATGAGGTTGTAGCGGATCTGCTCCGTCGGCGACGCTCCCGAGAGCACGACGCTCGTGGACTCCGCGAAAATTCCGGGAGGCGTGCCGACGACGACCCGGTCCGCGAGAAGCAGACCGGCCGCGCCGCCGTTCATCTTGCCGGGCGTCGGGGTCGCAAAATAGCCGGTCGCAACCGTTTCCTTCGGATCCGTCGGCTGCGTGATGCCGTAGGATATATCGGCGTTTTGGACGGGAAAATTATAGCTCGAGATCACCGTCGTACCGTCGCTGGCAGTCAGACCCACGTAACCGCCGGCGTTGGCCAGGCTGAAATTCGTCGCGAGCGGTGCGGTGGGATTTATATAGTTTTTCCCGGAGCAGAAAATGACGACCGACGCGCCCGCGGGCACAGTAAACGCGGGAAACTTCCACTTCGTCGGGTTGCTCGCCTTGTTGCTAAGATACCATCCCGTGAGGTCCGCCGGGGCCGAATCCGGATTATATAATTCCAGCCACGCTGCGTAATCGCCATCTTGGTCGGTGAGCGTGACCGTGTTCGATGCCATCAATTCCGTGATCACCGGGGAGCCCTGGAGTCCGGCGGAGGCGAACAGTAATCCCAGGCAGAGGCCTACCCGTGGTACAAATCGCAGGACGTTGGACATTGTGCCTTGTGACGGCACATTACGGAAGCGGTTAATTTTATTTGGGTGCTATGTCAGATTTTTCGCGAATCGGACAATTTTCATACAGCTTTGACGAGCTCGAGCCTGGTTTTCTTTTGCAAGGCGCTTTGGATTCGTGGTTTAATGGCGGGCTCGGGCGGAAAATTCGATTGTCGCGAGCGGGCCGCTTCCTTTTGCGGTGGTGTTCGGTCGGCTCCTTTCCAAATTCCGGTGGAGTCTATTTCTCTCACGTCCCTCCTCCGAATATAAACGGCAACTCGCCTGATTCCGAATCCTGTGAATATATCCCCGGGTCTTTTTAACTGGATGACCGAACGCGCGGCCGGCGTGCTGATGCACCCCACGTCCCTGCCCAGCGCGTTCGGCGTCGGCGCCTTCGATGGCGCGGCCGATGACTTTCTCGAATTTCTCGCGGAGTCGCGCATGAAATACTGGCAGATCTGCCCGCTCGGGCCGACAGGCTACGGAGATTCTCCATATCAATGTTTCTCGGTGTTCGCGGGGAATCCTTATATGATCGACCCCGAGCCGCTCGCGAGGGCGGGGCTGATCCCGGCGGATGCGCTTCAGTCATTGCGCGGGCTGAATCCCGACCGCGTGGATTTCCCGGCGCTGCATCGGTTGAAAATGCCGCTGCTGTTTGGCGCCCACGCCGCGTGGCGTCGACTGGGCGGTGCACCCCTGCCTTACGGTGAATTCGTCGCGTTCAAGCGCACCCATGCGGCATGGCTTGACGGCTACGCTCTTTTCTCGGCTCTGCGGGATCACTTCGACTCAAAGCCATGGTGGGAATGGCCGGCTGAGGTCCGCACGTGGGAAGCGGCTCAAACGTCGCCGCTGCGCGAGCAGGTGGCCGAACGCGCCGATGCGTACGCGTTCCTGCAATATATATTTTTCGGCCAATGGGCCCGCGTGCGCGCGCGTGCGTCGCAGCTCGGGATCTCGATCATCGGCGATGCGCCGATTTTCACGGCGCTGGACAGCGCCGATGTGTGGGCGAATCCAGAGCTTTTCCAGCTCGATCCGGAGACCAACCGGCCGCTCGCGGTTGCCGGCGTTCCGCCGGATTATTTTTCGGCGGATGGCCAGCATTGGGGCAATCCGCTCTATGCTTGGCGCGCGCACGCGGCGGAGCGCTATGCGTGGTGGCTCGACCGCCTTCGTATAAACTTCGAGCTGGCTGATGTTGTGCGGCTGGATCACTTCCGCGGGTTTGATACCTATTGGTCGATCCCCGCCGGCTCGCCGACAGCTCGCAACGGACACTGGGAACACGGGCCGGGGCTCGAATTTTTCGCGGCCGTCAAGGCGGCGATCCCGGACGCGAAGATCATCGCCGAGGATCTGGGCGAGCCGGCCGATTCCGTCGTTGCGTTGCGGGAAGGCAGCGGCCTCCCGGGCATGGCGGTGCTGCAGTTCGCTTTTGGGGGCGATGCGAAAAATCTATATCTCCCGCACAATCATAAAGCGAACGCGGTGATATATCCCGGCACCCACGACAACGACACGACGCGCGGCTGGTACGCGACAACGGATGAGAAGACGCGGGATCACGTGCGCCGGTATCTCCGCGTCAGTGGCAACGAGGTCAGCTGGGACTTCGTGCGCGCGTCGTACGAATCGGTCTGCAATCTCGCGGTGATTCCACTGCAGGACCTGTTCGATTTGGGATCGGACGCCCGATTCAACACACCCGGCCGGCCGCAGGGCAACTGGGGTTGGCGCTATCGAACCGAGCGGCTGCAGCAGCTGCGGCAGAACTCCGCGCGCTACCTCGGCGAACTTGCGGAGCTGTTCGATCGCGGCGCGGCCCGGCGCTGAACCACCTGAGTCGATGGGCCGATATATACCTGGATTCATTTATCGGCCTATATAGGAATATAGCGTTCTATATAAACAGAGATGGACTCGTCGGTTCGATGACCGACGCCTGAAATCGCGTATGGGGTGAGCTGGACCGTCCACCCCCGACGCTCACGCGCGTCAGCGACCCCGCAGGAACGACTCCGCGAGCGGCGCGGCCTCGGCGGCGTCCTCCAATATATAGTGGCCGGCGTCGGCGATCCGGTGCACCTCGGCGCCGGGCAATATATTCTTCCATCGGGCCAGGAAACGGTCGTTAAAGCAAAAATCCGCGCCGCCCCAGATAATGCGCGTCGGGTGGCTGCGGAATTCCCGCAGGCCCATCGCCGTCTCCGCCAGCGCCGGCCAGCTCGGATGCGCGGGCGCGAGCGGGATGTCGCGCACGAACGCGTCGACGCCCACCCGGGCTGCCCACGAGTTATATGGAAACAGGTAGGCGCGTTTCTCGAGCGCGGTGAGCGCGCGGCGATGCATGGCCATCCGAGTCGCGGGCCAGGCGAAACCATTCGCTCCGCGAACCAGCAGCGGGCCCAGCAGCGGCGCGCGACAGAGAGAAATACGCACCGGAATATCGCTCGAGAGAAAAGCTGCCGTGTTCAGGATCACGATGCGGCCGATCGCTGAGGGGCGTCGCGCCGCGAAGCCGAAGCCAATGGCGCCGCCCCAATCGTGCACGACGAGGTGGATGCGACGGAGCTGCAGCGAGTCGACGAGCGCCTCGACGTCGGCGATGCGCGACGCCAGCATATAGCTATATGAAGCGGGTTTCTCCGACAGGCCCATGCCGACATGATCGGGCACGATGCACCGCAGGTCCGGCGCGAGCGCACGCACGAGGTTGCGATAATAGAGCGACCACGTGGGGTTGCCGTGCACCATCAGCACGGCCTCGTCGCTGCGCGGACCCTCGTCGAGGTAACTCATCTGCGCCCCTCCGGGCGTGCGGAACGAGCGCGGGGCAAAAGGATATAGCCCCGCCAGCCACTCCGGAATCGTGCCGGGTGTCACCATTCCAGCGCGAGCATCAGGCAGTTCAGACCACTCCCGATGCCGAGCAACGCAATCCTGGTCCCCTCCACAATCGCACCTGCGCCGATCGCAGCAGCGAGCGTCGCCGGCAGCGCGACCGAGCCGGTGTTGCCGAAATTTTCGAAAGTCGAGTAATCCCGCCCGAGGTCCAATCCCAGTGTTTCATATAGCCGCCGCCGGTGCACGCTGCCGACCTGGTGACATATATAGCGCTGAAACGAGGTTTCATCCCAGCCGCCCTCGCGCTTGAACTCGCCCCACGTTTCGCGCGCCAGCGTCAGCCCCGCGTTGAGCAGCTCCTCGGAATCCGTCTGCATCGCGAGCGCCTCCGCGCCATAGGTGTCCCCTTGGCAAAGCTCGCTGTGAGCCGTGGCCGCCCGCGCCACGCCGCCAAGCAATCGATGCGGCTTCGCGGTGACCATAGATTCGTGGCAGACGACGGCCGCGACGGCGCCCGAGCCAATCGTCAAATTCGCGAAGTAGGGTTTGATCTCGTTTCGCGAGAGCGGCCGTTCGTTCAGCGTGGCGATCGTTTGCTCGACGAGCGGGCGGCTGTTCTCGCCGGCGACCACGAGCGCGCAGCGAATCTGCCCCGCATCGATCATCGCGGCGGCCAAGGTCAGCGCATTCAGAAAGCCCAGGCACGCGTTGGACACGTCGAAAATTTGTGCACTCGCGGGTAGTCCAATCAGGCGATGCGCGAAGGACGCTGTCGCCGGTTCGAGCATATCGCGGCTTACCGCGGCATGTATAAAGAGTTCCACCTGCTCGGCGCGGATGGCGGACTTCGCGAGAACCGCGCGGCCCGCGGCCGCACTCGCCTCGGAGGGTCGCATGCCTGCCGGCCAGATGCGGCGCTCGCGGATGCCAGACATCAGCTCGAGCCGGCCGACCGGCAGACGCAGCCTTTCATATAGCGGACGGAGACGCTCCTCGATTTCCGCCGACGTCAGGATCTCCTCGGGAAAAACCGTCGCGATCGACTCCAGACAGGCATGGGCGAACTTCATGCGCGCGGGCTCACGTGGGTCGCATCGCGAGGCGGATGATTTCCTGATCGAAAAAGTTTCCACCGAGACCGGCGTCGACCACGACGGTGCTCGCGTTGATTCCACTGCTGCGGTCGCTCAATAGAAACAATACAGTGTTCGCGACCTCCTGAACCTCGAGGTTCTTTTTCCGGAGGGTCAACTTCTCTGCATATAGATAGCTCTCTACATAACCCGGAATCCCTGCCGACGCGCTGGTCTTGAGCGGCCCCGAGCCGACTATATTAAACCGGATGCGGCTGTGCGCGCTGAAGGATTTTGCGAGGAAGCGCGACGCGGACTCGAGCGCGGCCTTGATCGGCCCCATATATCCATAGTTGTCGGGCGTGACCTGAAGAGATGATATACCGATGGCCACCACCGAGGCGTCGGGCTGGAGGTGCGGGCGAAAAGCCCGTGCGATTTCCACGAGTGAAAAAGCCGAGATCGCGGTGGCCTGGAGAAAATCCGCGCGCGACGTTTCATAAAACGGCTGGAGTCCCGTCGCGTAGTTCGCGAACGCAATTGAGTGAACGATGCCATCGAGACGCGCCGCTCCCTCCTTCATACAGGCGGCCGCGAGCGCCTCGAGGGCGCCCGGTTGCTCGACGTCGCAAACGTGGACCTCGCGGCCGCTGAGCAGTGAGGCGAGCGATTGCTTTCGCGCGTCCGAGCGGACGCTATATATAACGGAAGCGCCCTGTTCCTCGAGGGATTTGCCGACGGCCCAGGCGACGCTCTTCCGGTTGGCGACGCCGAAGACGAGGAAACGTTTGCCGGTGAGCTGGAGAAAATCGGGCATCGGGCGGAGCTGCCGCGGATCAGGCGAGCGCGGCGCCGACACCCTCGGGCATTTTCCACGCGACGGCGAACTCGACATTGAGCACGCGTTTGTCGCCGCTGCGCACCGAGCCGGACATGAGATAAAAGCCGCCCATCATCTCCTTTTTTCGAACCTCGATGGTGATCGTCTCGCCGGGGTAAACAGGATTGCGGAAACGCACCTCGTTGATTTTTGCGAGCAGCGGCAGGCCGGATTTGGTGGCCGAGCCGCCGAGGCTTCGGGCAAGATATAGCGCACCCGTCTGGAAGACTGCCTCGCACAGCAATACACCGGGCGTGATCGGCGCGCCGGGATAATGTCCTTTATAGAAATCCTCGTCAGGCCGGAACGTGCGTTTGGCCGTCAGCGTGTCGGCGGTTTCCGCGACGATCTCGTCGACGAAAAGGAACGGTGGGCGGTGGGGAATGAGGTCGGTGATTTCGCTCATGGGGATTGGACCGGCGTGAGGGCGGGCGGTAGGGGGGATTTTTTTTCGAAGAGCAACTTGTCGATCTTGTTGGCGGTGATCACGCCGTAATTGATGGTGCCGAGCCAGCCGGACATGATGATGCCGACCGAGCCGGCGTGGAACAATCCGGGAAGTTTCTCCGGCAGATCCATCGAGACCTTCAAGCCCTCGAACTTGGTGCCGAACGACGTGCCGCCCGGGTGGGTGGTATAGCGCTCGATCGTCCGAGGCGTGGCCGCCTCCTGCCAGTCGACCTTCGCACGGATGTCCGGGGATATATTTCTCGAGGGCGACGAGCGATTCCTCGATGAGCCGCGCCTTCTGGGTTTCATATTCCGCCTCCGGCAGATTCTTCCAGTCTATATACTCGCCATTGATCGAGGCGACGACGGTATAGCGATCGGAGCCGGGGCGCGTGTCCGGATAATAGACTGAAAACGTGCGGCTGCTGGTCTGGAACGTCGGTCAGTTCCGCGCTGCTGAACTGCGGCGCGGCCGATGTGAAGATGAGGTCGCCGATATGCGGAATGGTTTCGCCCTCGACGGATCCCGAAATAGACCTGGCAGGAACTGGAGTTGATCGCGCACGGCCCGGGCAGCAGTGATATAGTCGGCCGGAAAGTTCTCCTCGCCTGCCAGCCGGAAGATCGTGTTTTGATATTGGCGTTCGAGAGCACCGCCTTCGCGCGGATGACGCGGCCGCTCGAGGCCACGATGCCGGCGGCGACTTTTCGACCGTCGCGCTCCTCGACCAGAATGCGCTCCACGAGGACCTTCTTGCGGAGCTCGACGCCGTTGCGCCGGAGCTCCGCGACCATCTTCTCGACCAGCAAATCGGAGCCGCCGCGGAAAGTGTATACGCCCGAACCCATGAAGTTCGAGAAGACGATGCCGAAGGTGATCGCGGGGTCGTCGAGCGTGGAGCCGTTGGCGTAGGCGATCGGCTCCATCAGCAGCCGCTTGACGTCGCTGCGCCCCGGGAAAAACCGCTCGAGCATCTCCCCGGTCGTCTCGGGGTTGTTATCGTAGAAATTCATGCCCCGCAGATAATCGTAGAACCGCTCGACGTGCTCGCGCGCGAGGCCGAATTGCTCGACCAGGACGCGAGTATAATCCTCGCGCGTGAAGGTGGTCCACACGTCCATCTGCGGGTTCACAAAGCGGATATCCCGCAGCTGCACGATCGAGTCGGCGATCTCCCGCGTCCAATATTTGCGGCACGACTTGATCATTCCCACGGGAAAGCCGTGCAATGATATATCGAAAATATGGCCGCCCTTGCGCGTGAACCACGTGGCCAGCCCGCCGAATTGATAATGGTGCTCGAGCAGCAGGACGCGGTGCCCCGCCTTCGCCAGCACGTTGGCGCCGGTGAGGCCACCCAACCCACTGCCGATGACGATCACATCGTACTCGTCGGCCACTCCTTTGAGCCAATCGTAAGCCATGAAAGGGTTCGAGAGTGAGCCCTCGGCCGCCGAAAGCGCAACCCCGAGTTTTGGGGCGCGGCGATCGCGACCGCCGCCCATTCTCAGGATTTCGTCAGGATATGATAATTGGCCATCGAGATGCCGCTCAGCATCGCGCCGACGATCCCAAGAAACCCTTGGTCAGTCCCGCAGAGGTATAGATTCGCGAGCTCCGTGCGGCCGTCGCGGTGCTTCACCGGCGAACCATAGATTGCCCCGCGCAGATGGCCCGTGAATCGCGTGATTGTCCGCGGTGTAAACATGTCGGTCGCCACCGTCGCCTCGCAAAGTATATTGTCCCGCACCGGTGGAATGAAGCGCGCGGCGCTGCGCTGGACCGCGGCGAAGCGTGGTTTCCTTCTGCGCTCTATATTGTGCTTCCGGCAGCTCCCAAGCGGCGGGCCGCGCGAGGCAGGTGACCCTCAGAATGCCCTCGTGCATCACGGCACCGGATTCATATTGGAAATTATTCGGGAAACAAATCACGCCGCTGCGCACATCGACGGACGTCTCTGGCTCGGCATAGGTGAAACGCTCCGAGTCGTTGAAGAATATAATGGTGTCATCACCCCACCCGAGCGCAGCGGTTGGGCGGTTGTATATAGTCATCGTTTCGACGAACGACAACCGGCCGGCATCCGGCGGTTCGGCGGTCGTCGCCCCGCCGCGCCCGGCGTCGACGAGCCGCTGCGTTTCCGGTGCACCGATCGAGGAGATCACCTGGTCGGCGGTGACCTCAGTGCCGTCCTCGAGGCGTAGCGCAGCGGCCCGGCCCTCGCGGGAAACGATTTCGGTGACGCCACATTTCATGCGGCGTTCGCCGCCAGCAGCGCGGTATTTCTCGAGGAGCACGCGCAGGATGACACGTACGCCCTCGAACGGCCGCGCAAAACCCTCGAGGAAGAGCGCCTTGAACATGATGACGGCCTGGCTGAATTCCATGTCGTGCTCCTGCGCGCTACCATAATACATCAGCGGGCAGAATAACATATCCTCAAGCAGCGGATCGTTGATATATTGACGAAACACGGCGCGGGCGGGGACCGGCGCGCGGTCGAGGGCCACGTCGTCGAATGCGCGTATATACTCGACGAGCCGCCGGAAGCCATCGGCCTGCGCGGGAAATTTTTCCGCGACGCTGGCGTCGAGGACCTCAAAGCGGTTGGTGAAGCGCAGGACGTGTTCCCCCTGGGGCCCGAAGGCGATGCGCGATTGCTTTTGTTCACAGAGCGCGAATTCGTCGCGATCGATGCGCAGTTGCCGGAGCAATTTACCGAGCGGCGTTCCCTTCACGCCGGGCGGCACAAAGTTGGTCATCGCGTGGAGACCGACGTCGAACTTCCGGCCGCCGAGACTATAGAAGCCGTTCAGGCCGCCGACGGCATTGTGTCGCTCGAATATACAAACGCGTTTCCCGAAGTGCGCGAGGCGGATTCCCGCTGCGAGACCGGACATGCCGGCCCCGATGATCGCGACATCATAATGCGAACGGGAGTTCAAGCGGCGGGGAAACGCGTGGTCGGAACTCTGGCGTCGACGCCCCTCGCGTTGAGGGCGGCGAGCTGGCGTGGGCCGTCGGAGCGGCGGAGTGAGTCGGCGCGGCCCCGGCGGCGGCCGACAGACATCGGTCAGCCCTTGGACGCGAGCGCGTTGAACTTCGGCAGAAGATATTCCGCCGAGCTGTCCAGCGACGCGAGCTGTATATAGTCCGCCTCGGGCACCTCGATGCCGTGCCGTTTGCGCAGCTCCATCACGATGTCCAGGAAGTCCATGCTATCGAGCTCCAGTTGGTCGCGCAGGCGAACATCCGGTTTCACTTGCGAGAGATCCTCATCAGGCGCGATGTCCGCGATGATATCGAGGACCGCCTGTTGGCATTCAGCTTTGGTCATGTGGTGGGCGAGTTGGGGATTATGCCACAAACCGCCGGACAATCAACGTGGAATTTATACCGAGCATGCCGAAAGAATTGTTTAAAATGGTGTCCACTTGAGCGATGCGCTGCGGCCGATTGAGCACGAGGCTGGGGAGCGCGCAGCGGGGGTCGAGTTGGTCGACGTTGATCGTCGGATGGACGATGAGGTCGTCGAAGGAGGGCAGATTCCCTGCGAGCTCGAGCGCGCCGGCGGCTCCCATGCAGTGACCGATGTAGCTCTTGGTGTTGTTGATATAGGTGTCGGGGCAGCCCTCGCCGAACACCGCGCGGATGGCCTCGCACTCCTGGATATCCCCGAGCGGCGTCGCCGTGGCGTGGGTATTCACGATATGGATACCGGACGGGACGAGGCCGGCGCGGCGGATCGCCGCCTGCACGCACTCGGCCTGGCGGACGGGATTCGGCAGGACGTAGTCGCTCGCGTCCGAGTTCACATGATACCCGGCGATCTCTGCATATATCTTCGCGCCGCGCGCCAGGGCGTCGTCGAGGCGCTCGAGCGTGAAAACGCCCCCGCCCTCTGAGACGACGATGCCGTTGCGGGCGAGGTCGAACGGCCGGGAGGCCTGGTGCGGATTCTCGTGGGTGGCGAGTGCGCCCTGCGACTTGAAGCCGGCGAAGATTCCGAACGTATGGATACTTTCGCTCACGCCGCCGCAGAGGGCGAAGTCGACCTCGCCGAGCCGCAGCATCTGGCTCGCGTGGATGAGGCCCATGTTCCCCGCGGCGCAGGCGGCGCCGATGGTATACGCCGGGCCCGTGACGCCGAGATGGAGGGAGGTCTCGCCCGCGGGGTTGTTCGCAACGGTGCGAGGGTTGTGATAATGCGACCAGAATTTCGTGTCGTAGCCGAACTTCGAAACGTTATATATTTCATTCTCGGTCTCCACATTGCCGTGCTCCGTGCAACCGAGATATATACCGACGCGGTCCTTCGGCATCGCGGCAAAGTCCACCTGGCTGTCTGCGAGTGCCTCGCGCGCGCAATAGATTGAGATGGACCCGGCCCGGGTGCCGACGCGCACCTCTTTTTTCTTCTGGTACTTCAGCGGGTCGTAGTGGCACACGCCGGCGAGGCACGAGCCCATGTAGCGAACGTCGATGCGCTCGATGCCTGCGACCCCGTCGAGCAGATTTTTTCGAAATTCCGGGAGCGAATTGCCGTTGGGTGCGGTCAGACCGACACCGGTGATGACGATGCGCGAAGACTTCATTAATTGGGAACGGAAATCGCTAGCCAAGCCCGGTACGAAAGCAATACAAGGCTCGCGCTTATGAACGTTCTCGTCGTCGGTGGTGCGGGTTATATCGGAAGTCACTGCGTGCGCCAGCTAGCCGCCGCCGGGCATCGTCCCGTGGTGATGGACAACCTGGTCTTCGGGCACCGCGCCGCCGTCGCGTCTGGCGTGAAGCTTTACGAGGCGGACATGGCCGACGAGCCAGCCGTCAAAAAAATTCTCGCCGATGAGAAGATCGACGTCGTGATGCATTTCGCGGCGTTCGCGTACGTGGGCGAATCGGTGACGGACCCGCTGAAATATTATTTCAACAATTCGGTCGGCGCGCTGCATCTGCTCCGTGCGATGCTGGCGCAGGGCGTGAAGAAGTTCGTGTTCTCGTCCACCTGCGCGACGTATGGCGTCCCGGAAAAAGTGCCGATCGTGGAGTCGATGCCGCAGGCGCCGATCAATCCATATGGGCAGACGAAGCTCGATGTGGAGAATGCGTTAAAGGCAATCGCGCATGCGCACGGGCTGAGCTTCGCGGCGTTCCGCTATTTCAATGCGGCGGGCGCGGCTGAGGATGGATCGATTGGCGAGGATCATTCGCCGGAAACGCACCTCATCCCGCTCGCGATCGACGCGGCGGTTGGAAAACGTCCGGCGCTGCAGATTTTCGGCACGGATTACCCCACCCCGGATGGGACGTGTCTCCGTGACTATGTACACGTCGACGACCTGAGCCGCGCGCATATTGCGGTCTTCCAGCAATTGGAAAAGCCGGGCGCCGCACTCTTCTATAATCTCGGCACCGGACGGCCGACGTCCGTGCACGAGGTGGTGCGTGCCGTGGAGAAAGCGACCGGGAAAAAGGTCCCGACGAAAGTCGCGCCGCGCCGCGCGGGAGATCCGCCCGCGTTATATGCAAATTCCGAAAAGGCGATGCACGAACTCGGCTGGAAGCCGAAGTTCGGCGATATAGACTCGATCGTCGCCACGGCGTGGAAATGGCATTCCAGCCACCCGCAGGGTTTCGGCGGGCATTGATATAGCGCCCGGGCCGAGGGCGGAGCGCGCATTCGCCCGCGCCGCCCGCTCCGGTTCATGTATTCAGAATCTGAATACATGTATCCGAAAGATGAATACAGCCGGATTCGCGCCGGCGCGCGCAGCCTCACGGGGCGGTTGCCGCAACCGGCTTCGCGGGCTTCGGCGGCGGGGGCTCGATGTACACGGGCAGCTGGTAGGCGCCGGGCGCGGCCGTCTTTATATTCGGCGTGATGTCGGCATTGACGCGGCCGAGCGACCAGTTGATCCCGCCGACGAGCACGGCCTGAAATACAGGGCTATTCCATATATCCTCGCGGTGTCCCATGCTCGTGTAGAAAACGCGACCCTTGCCGTCCATGCGCGCCCAGGTTGACGGATACGGCGGGCGTGCATACGAGGGGTCCTTCATCTTCGTGGTGTCCTGCACGAGGAGAACGTGGATGTCCGGCGCGAAATCCTTCAGTGAATACCATTCCTCGAGCGGGCCGAAGTCATCGGGCACCTGCGACATGCCAGGGAACTTGCGATCGATCACGATCTGCCGCGCTGCCTGCTGCGAGTTGTGCTGGATGAATTCGGCGCCGAGCATTTTCGCGTAGGGATCCGTGCGGTCGCCGTCCGGCTGGTTGCGCGCGGGGCCGTGGTCCTTGTTGCCGGGCGAGTGAAATGTATCGGTCGCGCTGTGGGTGCCAATGAACCCCTTGCCGCCCTTCACCGCGGCGAGCAGCGCGGCCTTGCCGGCGGCTGTCATCGGAGGGTTGCCGTCGCCTAGTTTGTCGTCGTTGCGCGCGAGTGTCAGGTCACCCGTTGTATAAAAGAAAAACGCGTCGAACTGCGCGAGGTACCCCGGCGTGAACAGGCTGCCGTCCTTGGAAAACGTGAATATGATATTCTGCTCGTCGCCGATTTTCCGGAGCACAGCGAACGCGTAGCCCGGCCGGCCGTCCTTCAGCTTCAGCTTGATCGCCTCGTGTTCGAAGCCCGACGATTTCGAGAAGAACAGGATTTTCTTGGGAGCCGGCGGGGCGTCGGCGCGGACCGCGGGGGCAAGGGCGCAGCCGAGAGCTGCGAGAACAACGAGGGAGCGGGGAATGAATTTCATGGGGCGGGGCAAACTCTCTAGCTATATAATATATATCGGGCGGTGACGGCGGCGGCCGGTGGGCGCCGCCGGGGCGGGAGGGTCAGGTCTCCTTGAGTCTCTTCTGGAGGGAAACGCGGGAAAGGCCGAGCCGTTTCGCCGCGCGCACGAGATCGCCGCCCTCGGCTTTCACGGCGCGCGCGATCATCTCGTGCTCCACCCTTTCAAGCAGCTCGCCTTCTGGGGCTGGAAGGCGTTCGAAAATAATATCGAGTGCGCGTTCGACGCTGATCTCTGGTGCCGTCGGTGCGGCAGGCGCGGCCGCGGGGGTGGCCGGCTCGATAAACGGAAACGGCGCCATGCTCCCGACGGGCGGATTGGCCGCGAGGATTTCGGCCGGCAGATCCTTCACGAGGATCGCATCACCCTGAGCCACCACGGCGCTTCGATATATAACGTTTTCCAGCTCGCGCACGTTGCCGGGCCAGCGGTGGCGCGTCAGCACCGCCATGGCCTCGGGCGATACCTTCGAGACGCGGGCTTTCCGGCCCTTGAATAGATTCTGCACGCAGAAATCCACGATCTGCGGTATATCCTCGGCCCGGTCGCGCAGCGGGGGCATGCGGATCCGGACGACATTCAGGCGATAATATAAGTCCTCGCGGAAAGTTTTCGCCTTCACCATTTCCTCGAGATCCTTGTTGGTCGCAGCAACGATGCGGACGTCTACCCGAATCGTCTCGGTCGCGCCGACGCGCTGGATTTCCCCGGCCTGGAGCACGCGCAGGATCTTCGTCTGCGTCGCGAGCGCCATGTCACCGATCTCGTCGAGAAATATAGTTCCGCCATCGCAGAGCTCGAATTTGCCGAGGCGTTGACTGGTGGCGCCGGTGAACGACCCCTTCTCATGGCCAAAGAGTTCGCTCTCGATGAGGTTGTCGGGAATCGCCGCGCAGTTCACCGCGATGAATGGCTTCGCTGCGCGATGGCTGTGCTTCCAGATCGAGCGCGCAACGAGTTCCTTGCCCGAGCCGCTTTCGCCGGTGATCATGACGGTGACATCGCTGGCCGTCACCTGCCCGATGATCTTGAATACATCCTGCATGACCGCGGAGCTGCCGACGATTCCCTCGCGGTAGTCGTCGGCGTTGATGGTCGGTTTATAGTCTCCGACGGCGCGCAGATCCGCGTAGGCCTGGAGTGCTTTCTCGGCGAGCGAGAGAACCTTCTCCGGGTCGAATGGCTTCATCACATAATCGAAGGCTCCATATTTCATCGCCTCGATCGCGGTTTGGCCGGTGCCGAACGCAGTCATTAGAATCACGAGCTGGCGCGGATTCACGGAGCGCAAATGTTGCAGGGCCTCGATCCCGCTCATGCCGCTCATGCGAACATCAAGAAAGATCAGGTCGGGCGCCGGACCTTTTTTCACCATCGCGATGCCTTGCTCACCGCTGGCGGCTTCAGTCACCTGATATTGACGTGAAGAGAGGACGCGGGAAAGGGAATAGCGAATCTCAGCATCGTCATCGATCACGAGGATGACGGGCGGTTTAGCGGAAGGTTCGGGCATGGAATGTGCCAATCACACACGCAGACTGGCGATTTGGCAAAGCTCGGATTCGATTACTTCTCTCATGCTTGGTTGGTCAATCAACTTGTTCCGGATCCGCGGCATTCGACTGGCGGTGCACGCGAGCTTCTTCCTGCTACTCGCGTATGTTGCCTATATAGGGTGGAATGAAGGCGGCTGGCCGGGATTATGGTGGGGGGTCGGTACTCTTTTTGCGTTCTTCACCTGTGTGGTGCTGCACGAGTTGGGTCACTCGTTCACCGCGATGCATTTCGGAATTCGCGTGCGGCGAATTCTGCTGATGCCGATCGGGGGCATGGCGGAGTTCGAGTCGATTCCGCGCGAGCCGCGGCGCGAGTTGCTGATGACGCTGGCCGGGCCGGCGGTGAATTTTGTGATCGCAGGCATACTTATAGTGGCGGTTGGCGTGCCCGATGGCTGGCCGTGGGGCGATTATGATTTCGCGGCGAACGCCGAAGGGTTTCTGCAGCTCCTGCTGAGCTGGAATTTATTAATGGGGCTGTTCAACCTGCTTCCCGTTTTCCCGATGGATGGCGGTCGGATATTGCGAGCGCTGCTCGCGACGCGGCTCCCCTACGTACGGGCAACCTACTGGGCGGCGAACGTTGGAAAGGTTCTCGCCGTGGTGGCGGGCGCGGTGGCCTTGCTATATTTCCACCGGCCGCTCACGGCGATCCTGTTCGCATTTATCTTTTCTGCCGGGGAAACGGAGTATCGTGCGGTCGTGCGGCGCGAGTCTCTCGCGTGGACGTGGGCGGATGAGCCCCCGGTGCTTCCGCCAGCCGAGCACGAGAGCGGGCGCAGCGGGTCGTCCTTTCTGTCCGGTTAAGTTTCTGGCGCTGGCCCATTTCCCCGCAAGATTTTCGCAGGCCCACGCGATATTTTTCGCGGATCGGCGTGAAAAACGCTATTGTTTCGCAGCGAAGTTTCACGTGATGGGGAAATTTTGGATCATTCTCCCGCGTAAAGCGTCTGGCCGGAAAACAACGGCCTATTTTCGTTTGACCAAGCCTCTGTATGAATCCGTCTGATCGTTCCCAAGCTGCCTTGCATCCTCCTCCTCCAGCCCGCCTCCACAATATCCAGCCAGTTGCCAAGCCCCGCCGTCGCGGTCGCTTGCTTCTGCAGCTCCTGGCCGTCGTCCTCGTGATCGGCGTCGGTATATACTTTGTGATGCATGCGAGGACGCTGCCGCCCCCCGGGATGGCGATGAACATGCGCAATTTCTCGCGATCGACGCCGGTGACCCTCGGCAAAGTCGTGAAAGGAGAGCTGAAGATATATCTCACCGCCCTCGGCAACGTCACGCCGATCAGCACAACGACCGTCCGCAGCCGGGCGGACGGGCAGCTGATGAAGATATATTTTACCGAAGACCAGATCGTTAAACAGGGCGATCTCCTCGCCGAGATCGACCCGCGGGCCTACCAGGTGTCGCTCGAACAGGCCGAGGGCCAGCTCATGCGCGACAAGGCGCAGCTCGACAACGCGAACCACGACCTCGAGCGCTATAAGAACGCCCGCGAAGCTGTAACCCAGCAACAGGTCGACACAGCCCAGGCGACCGTGGAGGAATTTCGCGGCGCCGTGCAGACGGATCAGGGTTCGGTCGATAATTATAAATTACAACTAAGTTACTGCCGGATCATCGCGCCGATCACCGGGCGCGTCGGCCTGCGTCTCGTCGACGAGGGCAACCTGATCAAGGCGAGCGATGCGACGGGTATCGTCGTGATCACTCAGGAGCAGCCCATGGCCGTGATCTTCAGCATTCCGGAGGACGACGTCCAACGCGTGCGGAAGGCGCGATTGAACCAGAAGACATTGGATGTTTCCGCCTATGATCGCGCAATGAAGACGATGCTTTCCGTCGGCGAGGTCTCCGCCATGGACAACCAGATCGATCCTGCGACGGGCACCGTGCGGATGCGGGCGTTGTTCAAGAACGACGACTATTCCCTGTTTCCGAATCAATTCGTAAATATAAAGATGTTGGTGGAGGTCGACCCGGACGCCACGCTCGTTCCGACCGCGGCGGTCCAGCTGAACGCGCAGGCCCGTTTCGTATATGTAGTCAAGGCGGACAGCACCGTCGAGCGACGCGCCGTCACTCTGGGCGATTCCGAAGATGATAAAACAAAAGTTCTGAGTGGCTTGCAGGTCGGCGAGACCGTAGCGACCGAGGGACTGGATCGTCTTCAGGATGGCGCCAAGGTGGTCGCCCGCTCGGAGGACGCGGCCGCTGCGGTTTCCGCGGCCCCGCGCATTCCGCCTCCAGGCGAGCGCCGTCATCGCGGTGGCCGGGGTGGCGCGGGCGGTCCGGGCGGTGGCGGCGGCAGCGGGGGCGGCGACGGCGGCGCTCGCAGTGGCGGCGACAACTCGGGTGGTGGTGGTGCGCCGAAGACTCCATGAACATTTCGCGCCCGTTTATCGAGCGCCCAGTAGCGACTTCGCTGCTGATGGTGGCGCTCCTGCTCTCCGGCATCGTCGCCTATAGAGTATTGTCTATATCGGCGCTGCCCGAGGTGGATTATCCCACTATTCAGGTGACGTCACTGTATCCAGGCGCGAGCCCGGAAGTGATGGCATCGGCGGTGACTGCCCCTCTCGAGCGGCAGTTCGGACAGATGTCTGGCCTGGCAGAAATGACGTCGACCAGTTCCGGTGGCGCTTCGGTGATCACGCTGCAATTCAGCCTCGAAGTCGCGCTCGACGTGGCGGAGCAGGAAGTGCAGGCCGCGATCAACGCCGGCACAACGTTTCTGCCGAAGGATCTGCCGAACCCTCCGACCTATAGCAAAGTCAACCCGGCCGACACGCCGATCATGACGCTGGCGATCACCTCGGAATCGCTGCCGTTGCCAAAGATTGAGGACCTCGTGGATACGCGGCTGGCGCAAAAAATTTCGCAGGTCACGGGCGTCGGTCTCGTGAGTATATCCGGCGGGCAGCGCCCCGCGGTGCGGATTCAAGTAAACCCGGGAGTGCTGGCGGCGTATGGACTCGACCTCGAGCAGGTGCGCACCGCCATCGCGAATTCGAACTCGAACGCGGCGAAGGGAAGCTTCGATGGTCCGATGCAGGCCTCAACGATCGATGCCAACGATCAGCTCAAGTCGGCGGATGAATATAGGAATGTGATCATTGCCTATAAGAACGGCGCGCCCATCCGGCTCTCGGATGTCGCCGATACGGTCGACGGCGCCGAGAACATGTATCTCGCCGCCTGGGCGAACCGTGCGCCCGGAGTTATATTAAATATACAGCGCCAGCCCGGCGCCAACGTCATCCAGGTCGTCGACCGCATTAAGGCACTATTGCCCCAGATGCAATCGTCGCTGCCCGGAGCAGTCGATGTCTCCGTCCTGACGGATCGTACCACGACGATTCGCGCGTCGGTGGAGGACGTCGAGTTTGAGCTCCTCCTGGCCATCGCGCTCGTCGTCGCCGTTATATTCGTTTTCCTGCGCAGCGTTCCCGCCACGATCATCCCGGGCGTCGCGGTGCCGCTCTCCTTGATCGGCACATTCGGCGTGATGTATCTCGCCAATTTCTCCATCAACAATCTCACGCTGATGGCGCTGACGATCGCGACCGGTTTCGTCGTCGATGACGCCATCGTGATGATTGAGAATATATCGCGCTATCTCGAGGAGGGTGACGGTCCGCTCGAAGCAGCGATGAAGGGCTCGGCGCAGATCGGGTTCACGATCATCTCGCTGACGTTCTCTCTGATCGCTGTATTGATTCCGCTCCTGTTCATGGCGGATGTGATCGGGCGTCTGTTCCGCGAGTTCGCGATCACGCTTGCGGTGGCGATTCTTATATCAGCCGGCATCTCGCTCACGCTCACCCCAATGATGTGCGCGAAGCTCCTGCGGCATGTGCCGGAGGACAAGCAGGGCTGGTTCTATCATGCCAGCGGCCGCTTTGTGGATCGGATCATCGCCGGCTACGCGACCTGCCTTCGGTGGGTGCTTGACCGCGCCAAGCTCACGCTGCTGGTGGCGGCCTGCACGGTCGTGCTGACGGGAGTGCTATATATTTATATACCGAAAGGTTTTTTCCCGAGCCAGGACACCGGCGTGATCCAGGGCATCACGGATGCGTCCCAGGATATATCATTTGCGGCCATGGGGCAGCGGCAGCAGGCATTGGTGGACGTCATCCTGAAGGATCCGGACGTCGACACTGTCTCGTCGTTCATCGGCGTCGACGGTATCAATTCCACTCTGAACAGCGGCCGTCTCTCGATCAACTTGAAGCCGCTTGACGAGCGGAAGGACCGAGCGCCGGAGATCATGCGGCGCCTGCAGGAGTCGGTGAGCCAGGTTCACGGGATCCAGCTCTATATGCAGCCGGTGCAGGATATAACGATCGATACCACGGTGAGTCGGACCCAATTTCAGTTCGTGCTGCAGAGCTCGGCAATCAGCGACCTGACCACGTGGGTGCCCGCGCTGCTCGCGAAGCTGCGCCAGTTGCCCCAGATCCAGGACCTCGCGAGCGACCTTCAGACACAGGGCCGGCAGGTCTATGTCCAGATCGACCGCGTGGCTGCGAGTCGCTACGGAATCAGCACCACCGACGTCAGCAACGCGCTCTATGATGCGTTCGGCCAGCGCCTGATCTCGACGATCTTCACGCAGTCGAATCAGTACCGCGTCGTTTTGGAGGTGAAGCCGGAGTTCCGGGATGGACCGCTTTCGCTGGATGGCCTCTATATTAAATCGCCCGCCGGCAATGCGGTGCGCTTGTCGAATTTCGCCAAGATCACGGAGCAGCCGGGACTCCTCGCGATCTCGCGCTCGAGCCAGTTTCCCGCCGCGCGCATATCCTTCAACCTCGCACCCGGCCACGCGCTGGGCGAAGCGGTCGACGCGATCAAAAAGGTCGAGCAGGAGATCGGGATGCCGATTTCGATCCAAACCTCGTTCGAAGGCTCGGCCCGCGCGTTTCAGACCGCGCTCCAGAATGAGCTTTGGCTCATCGCGGCCGCCATCGCCACGATGTATATAGTGCTCGGGGTCCTATATGAAAGCTATATCCACCCGATCACGATTCTCTCCACCCTGCCCTCGGCCGGGGTCGGCGCCCTGCTGGCGCTCTTCATTGCGCGTGAGGATTTGAACGTCATCGGCATCATCGGCATCATCCTGCTGATCGGCATTGTGAAGAAGAACGCGATCATGATGATCGACTTCGCGCTCGACGCCGAACGCACGCAGGGGCTCCCCCCGCGCGAGGCGATATATCAAGCGTGCCTGCTGCGCTTCCGTCCGATTCTCATGACGACGATGGCGGCACTCCTCGGTGCCCTGCCCCTGATGCTCGGCCACGGCATGGGCGCGGAGCTGCGCCAACCGCTCGGTCTCACGATGGTTGGCGGATTGATCTTCAGCCAAGTGCTGACGCTCTTCACCACGCCGATCATATATCTCGCCTTCGACCAAGTGGTGCGGCGCTTCCGTCGGAATCCGGACGCGGCTGAGCTGCCGGAGTCCGCCACCGGCACGCTGCACGCGCAGCCCCAAGAGTCTTGAGCTTCGTCGAACTATTCATTCGTCGCCCGATCGCGACGACGCTGCTGACGCTCGCCGTGGCGCTGGCCGGCGGGATCGCGTTTCGCCTGCTGCCCGTCTCGCCGTTGCCGCAGGTGGATTATCCCACCATCTCGGTGAGCGCGAGCGTCGCCGGCGCGAGCGCCGAAACCATGGCCGCCACCGTCGCCACGCCGCTGGAGCGCGCGCTCGGTCGCATCGCAGGCATTACGGAAATGACGTCGTCGAGCACGCTCGGCTCGTCGCGCGTCACGCTCCAGTTCGAACTTTCTCGCGATATCAACGGCGCCGCACGTGACGTCCAAGCCGCCATCAACGCCGCACGCAGCCTGCTGCCAACGAGCCTCACGAGCAATCCGACTTATAGGAAAATCAACCCGTCCGAGCAGCCGGTCGTTATTCTCACGCTCACCTCCGATCGATATTCGCGCGGCGAGATGTATGATGCCGCTTCCACCATCCTCGCGCAAAAAATTGCCCAGATCGGCGGCGTCGGCGACGTCACCGTCGGTGGCGGCGCGCTGCCGGCCGTGCGCGTCGAGTTGAATCCGACGCAGCTGAACAAACGCGGCATTTCACTGGAGACCGTGCGGAACGTCGTCGCGAATACCAACGCGAACCAGGCAAAGGGCTTCGTGGAAAAAGGCGACGTCCGCTGGCAGGTCGCAGCGAATGACCAGGCGCTGAAGGCATCCGACTACCTGCCGCTCATTATTACATATCACGACGGAGCGCCCGTGCGGCTGACGGATGTCGCCGAGGTCCTCGATTCCGTTGAGAACGTGCGCACATCCGCTGTATCAAATGGGCTGCCCGCGGTTCTGATCCAGATCACGCGTCAGCCGGACGCCAATATTATCGAGACGATCGATCGCATCAAGGCGATGCTCCCGGTGCTGCAGGCTTCGATCCCGCCCGAGATGAAGATGATCGTCGCGTCGGATCGCTCGGTGACGATTCGCGCGTCGCTGCACGACGTCGAGTTCAGTCTCATTCTCTCAGTGGCGCTCGTGACACTGGTGGTTTTCGTTTTCCTGCGGGATGTACGTTCGACTCTGATTCCAACGATCGCCGTCCCCGTGTCGCTCATTGGCACATTCGCGCTGATGTATCTTGCGGGGTTTAGCTTGAATAATCTTTCGCTGATGGCCCTGACGATCGCCACGGGCTTCGTCGTCGATGATGCCATCGTTGTGCTCGAGAATATAACGCGGCACATGGAGGAGGGAAAATCGCGCTTCGAGGCGTCGGTGCTCGGCGCGCGGGAGGTTGGTTTCACCGTGATGTCGATGAGCCTTTCCCTCATCGCCGTGTTTATACCGATTCTGCTCATGAGCGGCATCGTGGGCCGGCTGTTTCGCGAGTTCGCGATCACGCTTTCGGTCGCGATTCTCGTCTCGCTGGTGATCTCGTTGACCACGACGCCGATGATGTGTGCGCGGCTCCTTCGCGTAAAGCCGCACTCGGCGAGGCCGCCCGGCTCGGAAACGGGCGTCTTCAAATGGGTCATCTCGATATATGAAAAAACGCTGGCCTGGTCGCTCCGGCACAGCTTCATCATGATCCTGATTCTGATCGGGACGGTGCTGGTGAATATATACCTCTATATTATCATCCCGAAGAGTTTTTTCCCGCAGCAGGATACCGGGATGCTCGGTGGCTTCATCCAGGCCGACCAAAGCATTTCCTTCCAGGCCCTAAAACCAAAGGTGGAGAAGTTTGCGCAGATCGTGCAGAACGACCCCGGCGTGGCGACCGTCAGCGCGTCCGTCGGCGGCGGCGGCCCCGGTGGTGGCGGCGCCAGCGGGTCGATGTTCGTTTCGCTCAAGCCCCTGCGGGAACGCAAGGTCTCCGCAGACACGATCATCAACCGGCTCCGTATCGAGACGGCGGCGAGCGTGACGGGGGCGACGTTGTTCCTTAACTCGAACCAGGACATACGCGCGGGCGGCCGCCAAAGCTCCGCCTCCTATCAATATACACTGCAGGCGGACGATCTGGATGTCCTGCGCGCTTGGGAGCCGAAAATCCGCAACGCGTTTTCCAACCTGCCGATCCTGACGGACGTGAACACGGATTCACAAACGAAGGGGCTGCAGACGACGCTGGTTTATGATCGCGATATGATCAACCGGCTCGGCCTCACAATCACGCAGGTGGACGCGGCGCTCTATGATGCGTTCGGGCAGCGGCAGGTTTCGACGCTGTTCAAGGCGCTCAACCAATACCATGTGGTGATGGAGGTCGCGCCCGAGTTCTGGCAGGGTCCGAACGCGCTCGACAATGTATATGTCATTACGCCGGCCGGGGCGCAGGTGCCGCTCTCGACGTTTTCGCATTACGAGGCCGCGAACACGGCCCTGTCCGTCAACCACCAAGGCCAGTTCGTCGCGAGCACAGTTTCCTTCAATCTCGCGGATGGCGTTTCCCTCGGCCAAGCCACCATCGCCATCGACAATATCATGGCGACGCTCGGTGTGCCGACGACGATTCACGGCAGCTTCCAGGGCAACGCGAAGCTCTTCCAGCAGGCGCTCGACAACCAGCCATTCCTGATCCTGGCCGCACTCATCACTGTATATATCGTTCTCGGGATATTATATGAAAGCTATATCCACCCGATCACGATTCTTTCGACGCTGCCGTCCGCCGGGGTCGGCGCGCTGCTCGCGTTGCTGATCTGCGGGACGGAATTTAGCATCATCGCGCTGATCGGGGTGCTCCTGCTCATCGGCATCGTGAAGAAGAACGCGATCATGATGATCGATTTCGCGCTCACCACGGAGCGTGCCCAAGGCCTGAGCCCGCGCGACGCGATTTTCCAAGCCTGCCTGCTGCGCTTCCGTCCGATCATGATGACGACCCTCGCCGCCATGCTCGGCGCGCTCCCGCTCGCGCTCGGCGTCGGTGAGGGCGCAGAGTTGCGGCGCCCGCTTGGCATCGCGATCGTGGGCGGGCTGCTCTTCAGCCAGGCGCTCACGCTATATACAACCCCGGTGGTATACCTTTATTTCGACCGCCTCCGGGTGTGGCTGGCGGCCCGTCGCGGGGCCCCGACTCCGGCCCACGGCGGCGAACCGATTTTGTCATGATAAAGTGGATTCGTCGTCCGGACTCTCAACTTCCCTGGCCCCTCGCGGCTTCCCTCGCTTTCGCCTTTGCGGGCTGTGCCGTCGGGCCGAATTACCACCGGCCTGACCTTGCGGTCCCCGCCGAGTATAAATCGGCCAACGCCGCCGAAAAGGCCCCGGTCATCGCCGACCAGCAATGGTGGCTGCTTTTTCACGACGACGCCCTCACCCAGCTCGTCGAGGATACAATCAAGTCGAACTTCGACATCCGCGCCGCCATCGCGCGCGTTGACGAGGCTCGCGCCGCGACCAAGCAAGCCCGCGCCGCGTTTTTTCCTACTCTCGACCTCGGCGCCTCCGCCCGGCGCAGCGGGACCGCCTTCGGCACCAGCACACTCTATTCTGTCCCGCTCTCCGCGAGCTATGAGGCCGACATCTGGGGTCGGCTCCGGCGGCAATATGAATACTATAAAGCGTCCGAGGCCGCGTCCGCCGATGACCTGGTGCTCGTCCAGCAAACCGCCGCCGCGGCGATGGCCGAGGCGTACTTCAACCTCCAGTTCTACGATCGGGAAATAAAGATATATCAACAGGCGCTCGAGCTCTTCCGCAAGCAGCTCGACCTGACGAACACGAAGTATACAGCCGGCCTCGCGCTGCCGACCGACCTGCTCCAGGCGAAGACCGAGGTGAACACGGCGACGAACCAACTCATCGAAGTGCGTCGCTCGCGGATCAAGCAGGAACACGCGATCGCACTGCTCCTCGGACGTACACCCTCCGATTTTGAGCTCGGACAACACCCGGCGGACACGATCATCCCCGTGCTCCCCGCCGGAATTCCGATGAACCTGCTGAACCGGCGCCCAGACGTCGCGGAAAACGAGCGGAAGCTCGTGGCCGCAAACGCCGAGATCGGCGTGGCCGTCGCGAATTTCCTGCCGTCGTTCAGCATTGGCGGCTCCGCTGGCTTCGAAAGCAATAGCGGCAGCCGGCTCCTCGATTGGGAGAGCCGATTCTGGACGCTGACACCGGCCGCGACCTTGCCAATTTTCCACGGCGGCGCCCTCCGGGCCGCGTATGAACAAAATCGCGCGCGATATCGTGAACTCCTCGCGAATTATCATACATCGGTCATCGGCGCATTTCGCGATGTCGAGGATGAGCTCTCCGACTTGCACCTGCTCGCCGACAAAGCCGCGTCGCTCGAACAAAC
The DNA here is from genome assembly GCA_963800005.1 of uncultured Verrucomicrobiae bacterium. GTDB lineage: Bacteria > Verrucomicrobiota > Verrucomicrobiia > Opitutales > Opitutaceae > CAWCZH01. The sequence continues at coordinate 355,625 of CAWCZH010000004.1, read as the reverse complement.
CATCGTCTCCGCGCGCGAATATTCGCGCCTGACCGAACTGCAATATAGACAGGGCCTGACCGGTTATCTGCAGGTGATCGACGCCAATCAGACGCTCCTCACCAACGAGCTCTCTGCGGCGGACGCGGAAAATCAGCGGTTGGCCTCGACGGTTCTCCTGATCAAGGCGCTCGGCGGCGGCTGGAACGACCCCAACGCCCCGCATTGAGCGGACGGCGCGGCCGCGATATATCATTGATAATATAGCCGGCCGGCGTCCTGATCGACTATATACTTAAGTATATTGGCCGTTCAGCGGCCGGCTTCGATTTTTACTTCGGCGGTCGCGAGACCACTGCCCTCGGCCCGCAGCGTGATCGTGCCGCTCGCGCCCTTTTTCGCCCGCACGATCGCGAGCGCCAGGCCGTTGAACGCGCGGCGCTCCGGCAAAGCAAACGCATCGTGATCCGTCGCGTCGCCGTTGTCCGTCGCCACGATGTCGCCGCCATCCGTCACCTGAAAACGCAGCCGCTGGTTCGCGCGCGGCACCAGCACGCCCTGAGCGTCGACGATCCTCGCCGTGACAAACGCGAGTTCCGCGCCATCGGCCGCCACGCGCGACCGGTCCACCGTCAGCTGCACCGCCGCTGCGGGCCCCGCCGTGCGGACGACGTCCTCCGCCCAGCGCGCGCCGTGGCGGTACGCAACTACGCGCAGCTCGCCCGGCTCATACCGCACATCATCCCACCGCAGACGATATATACCGGGCCCCCGTTGCTTGCGACCGAGGGAACGGCCGTTGAGAAACAGCTCGGCCTCGTCCCCGGATGTATATACGTGCACGGGCGTCACCTGCCCCACCCGGTCCGGCCACGTCCAGTGCGGCAGCAGGTGCGCCATCGGCAGATCAGGCCGCCAGCGCGATTGATATAAGTAATAACGATCCTTCGGGAAGCCCGCGAGGTCGATGATCCCGAAATAAGAACTGCGCGAGGGCACCGGGATTTTCCCCGTGGCCTGCAATTCCTTCAACGCGGCGGCCTGCGCCTCCGGGTCGGAGAAATTCAACGCCGACGTCGCATCGGATCCATACGGCGTCGGTTCGCCAAGATAATCAAAACCCGTCCACACGAACTCGCCCGCAAAGCCGGGCACCGCGTCCGCCGCGCGAAACTGGTCGTCGGGCGTCGTCGCCCAAGGCGGTGCGGACAAGTCATAGGAGCTCACCTGGAAATTCGCCTGCCCGCCCGCTTTGTCGTTCGTCACCGGGAAATAATATTCACCGCGCGAGCTCACGCACGACGACGTCTCGCTGCCGAACAGCGGGATCGTCGGGTTCGCGAGATGAAACTTCATATACTCGGCGATGCGGTAGTTATAGGACATCACATCGACCGCCAGTTCGAAACCATTGAAGCCGCTGGTCGCGACATTGAACGCCGCGACGACCGGACGCGTGCGGTCCTCCTCGCGCACAATCGCGCCGAGGTGCGCGGCCATCTTCCAACCCTCCGACGCATCGTCACCGCCTTGCTCGAGCACCTCGTTGCCGATGCTCCAGCAAACGACGGAAGGATGATTGTGGTCCCGCCGTACGAGCGCGCGCAGGTCGGCCTCGTGCCAGTCGGCGAACAGGACATTATAGTCGTTGCGATTTTTGCCATGCGACCAGCAATCAAAGGCCTCGTCCATCACGACAAAGCCGAGTCGGTCACAGAGTTCGAGCAGCTCCGGTGCGGGCGGGTTGTGGCTCGTGCGAATCGCGTTGCAGCCCATGGCGCGCAATATTTCCAGCTGACGCTGCAGCGCGCTCACGTTGATCGCGCTGCCGAGCGCGCCCAGATCGTGGTGGTCGCAGACGCCTTGGATCGGCACGACCTCATCGTTGAGCAGGAAACCACGCGCTGCGTCGAATCGCGCCGTGCGGATGCCGAACGGCGTTTCATAATTATCAATCGCCCTGCCATCCTGCTCAACCGAGGTGGCCGCTATATAGCGTTGCGGATGCTGGATGCTCCACCGCTTTGGATGCGGCACCGCGACGGTTTGGGACGTGTTGGCCTCCCGTTCCGCGAGGATGCGCAGGTCGTTCGTCGCGCGAGCGCCGGGCACCTCGGCACCGCGACCACCGGCGTCCGTCATTTCATATAGCGCGGTGATGACGCGCACGTTCACGGGCGCCGTCGTTTCGTTGCGCACCAGGCTCGTGATCGTAACTGTTGCAGCGTCAGCCGAAACCTGGGGCGTCGCGACTGTCGTGCCCCAGTGCGCGAGGTGGACGGGCGCAGTCTTCACCAGCCACACATTGCGATAAAGTCCGCCGCCGGGATACCAGCGCGACGATTCCGGGAGGTTGTCGAGTCGGATGGCGAGTATATTGTCCGCACCAGGCTTTATATAGCGCGTCAGGTCGAGCGCGAATGACGCGTAGCCGTACGGCCAGCCGCCGACGAGTTCGCCATTGAGCCAGACCGTCGCGTACGACATCGCCCCATCGATCTCGAGCGAGATGCGGCGGCCGGCATCGGTCGCAGGCACGTTGAAATGTTTACGGTACCAGCCGATGCCAGCCCAAGGCAGCTTGCCCGTCGAGCCGTCGAGCTCCTGGTGAAAGCCGCCCTCGACGCCCCAGTCGTGAGGCAGATCCAAGACGCGCCACGCGTGATCGTCCGTCCCTGGCAACGCCTGGCGCACCGACGGAAACTCGCCCGCGGGTCGGCTAAGCCGCGGTTCCGACGGACTCCGGAATTCCTGTGCCGCGGGCAACAGCCAGTCGCGGAGCACTGTATAGTCGAGCTGGCCGGTCTGGCCGTCGTTCGCGCTTTTCATAAAGCGCCACCCATCGTCGAAGAGAATCCGCTCGCGGGTGGTTGCGCCGTCCGAGGCGGCTCTGACCACGGAAGACTGCAATAGGAAACCTCCAAGCAGCACGAGCGCGGCGGCGCGGAGAGCGGAAGGGCAAGAGTGTCGCATATATATAACTTTCGGGGATGGCTCGGGGACGACGCGAACGGGGCGGATCATGAACGCCGTTTTTCGGGCGAATCCGCGAGCGAAAAATCCACACTCCCTCTCCGACGACGGCTGACCGCTGCGCCCGATGGCGAGGCGAACACCGGCTATATACGAATATATAGTCGGATCGAACACCGGCGGCGGACGGCTGCTTCAGGGCGCAGTCGGGGCTTCCGCGCGGCCTCTCAGCACCACGCGCAAACTGCGCACGCTGAACGCCCGCGGCGTGCCCGCGAGTTGCGCAGGTGGCCGGTCGGTCTCGAAATGCCATCGGGTCTCGCCTGGTTCGAGTCGGACGCTTCGCACGAGCACCGCTGTGAGCTTTGGTGATGTGTTGCCGTGCCAGAGCACCATGGATCCCGAGCGCAGCGTCACTTCGCGTCGGTCGTCGCTCTTGATATTGAAATATATATCTGCCCGCAGCGCGAACGCGTTTGGGTTTTGGAAACTCACATCAGCGGGACCGAAGCTCCATCGCCAATAATCAAAAAACGAGCGCTCCGGTATATCCCATTCCCCGTCGGCAAACGTCGCGTCGACGGTTTGTCCGCTGGGCTCCAGGATGCGCCATTCGCGGGGGCCCTCGACCCGCGCGCTCTCGCGGCCGGGCGGCTTCAGCGCATCAGCCGACAATAAAATCGGCAGATTTCCCAACACCAGCAGCGCGATCCACCGGCGTCCCCGCGGGACCAGCAGGTTGAACGCGAGGGTCATCGGCAGCAGCACCCGAACGGCCGCGCCCGGATATCCTTCCCAAACGGCATCGCCGAGCACCGACATCAGCAATGCATATGCGACGCCGAGCCGCCACCAGGAATTCCGCCACTGCGGTCGCAATATAAAGAAAAGCCACTGCGCCAGCAACGCGACGAGCATGAGCGCGCCGCCCGTCGCCAATGACACGAGGCCCTGGCGATGCCACTGCAGCGCGATCGCGCGCCACTGATGTATATACCCGAAAAACGGTGCGGCGAAATTGCGGGCGCCGAGGTCGCCACCTTCACCGAGCCACACGCGAAGACACAGAAGCCACAACGCGAGTGGAAGCACCGCGATCGTGCATCGGGCGCACCAGCCGAGCCATTCGCGAAAATTCCACCCGCGCGGCCAGGGCAACGCGATCACCGCGAGGAGGTTCGTCTCCTTGCCGAGCCCGCCCAGCCCGAGCACGACCGACGCCGTTATCCCGCGGCCGGTCTCCGCGAGCGCGAGCGCCCCCGCGATCAACAGGAGACTCGGTCCATCAACCAGAGCGCCCCGGATGCTAAGGCAGAATCCGTATGAAAAAAGAGTCAGCAGCCAGCGGCCTACATTGCCCCACGTTGCCGGCGGCAGCCAGCGCAGCAGCAGCACCGCGAGCAGCAGCCACGCCACTATATTCTGCACGGCATATATCTGCAGCGCCCGCGCGGGATTGCCGCCGGAAAGTATATAGGCCGTCCAGCAAAACAGGATGCGCCGCGCGCGGTACGGCAGGCTGTCCACCGCTGCGCGCAGCGCCGGGTCGCGCAGGTGCGGGTGCATCGCGATCTGCGCATAAAACTGGGCATCGTAGCCAAAAGAATCCGCCGGCTCATAATGATTCAGCGCGCGCAGCTCAGGCAGGTAATGCTGGCTCTGCCGGCCGCCGAACATGATCAGGTACGTGAACCCTTGGCCCGGAAGATAGAACTGCGCGGCGATCCAGACGAACATCGCGACCGCGGCGCCCAGCGTCGCCCAACGAAAGGTGTTCGGATGTTTCGTCAGGAACGTTTTCAAGAGCGGCAACCGCTAGGAAGCACCGGGATCGATCCGCCGACGCAAGTTCATTTCCGTCAGCGCTCCGTTCCGCCGACCGGTCGGGCCGGGGTTGGTTTTATGAATTGAAATGCGTTCTCCTTTTCGATGCGGTCGCCTCCTGTGAACGTCCCCGCCCGCGCCGACTCCCCGATCGATTATCCCGCGTGACGGTGAACCGCCGTTTCGAGGAGATCGATCGCGAGCTCGCCGCGGCCAGCGCGAAGTTGACGCCTGAGGCAGTATATTACTGGCGCTGCCACCAGCCGCGTTTTCGCTATATGATGGAGCTGCTCGGTCGCCTCGATCGGCCCGCTGGCTTTCCGCGCATCCTCGACGTGGGCATGGGCTTCCAGACGCTGCTGCTTCGGAAAATGTATCCCGCGAGCCGGGTCGACTGCCTCGGCGTTTACGAGGACGAGCGCTATATACCGGCGCCGCCGTATACATTCCACAACGCCGACCTGAACGAAGCCGCGCTGGCGGGCCCGGCTGCTGCGTCGGATGGCTACGATCTGATCGTGTTCATGGAGGTGCTCGAACACCTGTATATATCGCCCGTGACCATCCTGCGTCACCTCGCCTCGCATCTGCGTGACTCCGGCCTGTTGGTCGTCACGACCCCGAACGCCGCTTGGCTGAAGAACCGGCTCAAGCTGGCCTACGGGAAAAATCCTTTCGAGCCATTGAAGGACGACCGCCGGAACATGGGACATATCCGCGAATACACATTGTCCGAACTGGAAGGCGCACTGGCCTCGGCCGGGCTGAAGAAAGTGCTGTCCGAGCGACGCGGGCTCTACCGGTTCAACAATCCGAAGGACAACCTATATAGCTGGATCGCCGACACGACGCACCCGTCGCTCCGTCGGACGCTCGTCGCCGTATATACCAAATAACGGCTGGAAACGCGGGAAAATGGTGGACCCTAGCGGGTTCGAACCGCTGACCTCCTCAATGCCATTGAGGCGCTCTACCAACTGAGCTAAGAGCCCATTCGCTCGCGCGAGAGGTGAGAAAAATCATTTTTCCGACGCGGAAGGCAAGGAATTTCTCAACCTTGGTCCTGCTCCTTCATCCGGAACGGTATGCTCACCAAGTCACTCTTCCCATCCGGCCGCACCGGCATGTGAACGGCTGCCACCGCGGCAAGCGAGGCTCGATCGAATTCATCGTTGCCAGAGCTCTTGCTAATATGCGCCCCCGAGAGCGTGCCGTCCGCACCGACTCGGACCTCGACCACCGTGACCAGCGTGTCACTAAGGCCCGGTGGCTTTTCCAGAGCGGTGCGCAGCCGGCTCTGTAGCATTGCGAAATACGCGTCCATCACCGGGCCGTCGTCGCGGGTCAGCGCCTTTCCACCCGCTCCCCCGATTTTGTTTTCGTGCGATCCGCCGACGACGCCGTTCTTGATTCCTTCTGGATCCAGTTTCGCCACTTGCGCCGTGCCGGTCTTCGTCGTCGTGGGGTGCTCCTTCTTGAATTCTTCGATGCTCATCCGCTTTCTCTCCGCGGCTTTCTCTTTCTCGACTTCTTTTTTCGCGCGGACATCGGCAACAACCACCTTTCGCTTTATCATCTTTGATATATCGACCGGCTTTGGTGTCGGTGTCACGGGGACAGGAACGGGAACCTGGGCGACCGGCGGCGTATACGAAGGCACCGGCTCGGCGACGGCAACGGGCGGCGTCACGATCGGCTGCGGCTCAGGTGGCGCGACGATCGGCGCTGGCGGCGCCGCGGGGACCTCGACCTTGATCGCATCCGGTCCGCCGAGCGCCGGAGCTGCGGTTGCGGCAAAATTATCCCCGGGCCCGGCGACAACCTCGAAGACTTTCGCGGGCGGCAGCTGGTCGTGAACTATATAGACGAAAAAGAAAATCAGCCCGAGAGCCAGCGAATGCAGCAGCAGCGAAATGAAAAACGCGCCCGGATAACGGCTGGTGGCGGTCATGTGCGTTCCTATATACAACGACCCGGCTTCCGCCGAGCTACCCGGCGATCTTCGTGTCTATACTGATCCGCGTCAAATTATGCTTCTGCAGTTCGTCCATGACGGACACCCATTGCTGCGCCGTCGCCGAAGCTTCGACGCGGATCCGCAATACCGGCGGCTTCGGCAGCGCGGCCATGCGGTCGAGCTCGCGCGCGAGCTCCGCCAGGCTCAAGGGTTGAGCCCGCAATAGATACGTGCCGTTCGCGCGCACCGTCACCGTCTCGAACTTGTCCGAGGAATCCGGTCGCGTCTGGTTCACTTTTGACTGCGACGGAAGGTTCAGCGGGATCGTCTGCTCCTGCGTGATCAGCGGCGTCGCGATCATAAAGATGATCAGCAGCGTGAACCCCAGGTCGATGAGGTTGGTCACGTTCAGCTCCGAGATCGGATGCTGGGTGCGCTGCCGGCGGAAGGTCCTGGCCATATATAGTATATATCGCTATATTGCCACGCCTCAGTCGGACTCGAGCTCGAGGCGGTCCGCGAGCGAACTCGCGTAATTTTCCAGCTCGGTCACCAACTGCTTCGATTTGCCGAGCAGATAATTATATCCAAACACCGACGGGATCGCGACCACCAGGCCCGCGATCGTCGTGAGCAGCGCCGCCGAGACACCGGGAGCGAGCGTCTTGATACTGGCCGAATCCTGCGCGGCGACGTCGCTGAAAGCCACCATCACGCCCCACACGGTCCCAAGCATCCCGAGGAACGGCGCGCCCGTGACGATCGTCGCGAGAAATATCATACTCGATTCATAACGCAGCGTCTGGCGCGAGAGCGCGCGCTGCAGGGCGTTCTCGGTATGCTCGAGGCGGGACCGCGCGTTTTCGGAGCCTTTCTCCTTCTCGATCGCCGCGGCGCGCCAGTAGGCCTCCATCGCATCCGTGAAAAGGTCCGCGTAGGGAATCGCGCGCTTGCTCCTATATGATTCGGGCAGATCGAGGAGCGCCTTCTGGTCGCGGAGATGCGCCTCGAACGCGTGATTATAGGAACGGAGGCGCTTCAACTCGAAGTGCTTCTGGAACATAATCGTCCACGCAATAATACTAAAAACTGCGAGGCCCACCGTAATCACCTGGCCGGCACCGTCGCAGCGGGCAAAAACCTCGATCAGATTGGCGGTGGCAATAAATCCTGGGGAGAAGAGAGACAGAACCATGACGTAGCGCTGAGAGTTGGCGGTTTTAACGGGTGCCTTCAACGGAAATTCCCGAGAATATACTCACACCGCGCTGCAATTCTATTGGCGTGCGAGCGATCCCGATTTTGTCTGGCCCCGCCATCCCATGTTTCGCCAACTCGCGCTCGAGCAGCTTCAGAAATGCCGTCACGACGGCCCGCGTCCCCGGGCGCTCGTGGGCCTGGATGGTTTCGTCGACACGATTGTCCGCGCGGTTGGGACGCGGCACGGCCCGGGCGCGAATTTCTCCGCGATCCCGACGATCACGGAATTCGGCGAACGCGTGCTCCGCGCGGCAGGAAAAAGCACCAACCTCGAATTTTTTCCACTGCAGGATAAACTCGGCGGCAATGGTCCCATCATGGCGCAGGCGCTCGCGGCGGGCGGAACGCCCGTCACCTATATAGGCGCGCTCGGCCGACCGAATCTGCACCCGGTTTTCGAGGAGCTCGGCCGCCTCGCGAAAGTATATTCGATCGCCGTGCCGGCGCACACGACGGCCGTCGAGTTCCAGGACGGAAAGTTGATGCTCGGCCAGATGCGCAGCCTCGACGACATCACGATCGCGCAAATGCAACGCGTCGTCGGCGAGGACCAGCTTCGGGCCGAGTTTTCTGCCGCAGGTCTGATCGCCCTCGTAAACTGGACCATGATCCCGAACATGACGGCGATCTTTCGGGAGCTCACCGACCGATTGCTACCCTCGCTGCCCCTGGCGCCGCGCGAATTTTTCTTCGATCTTGCCGATCCCGAGAAACGATCGGCAGCTGACCTGCGTGAGGCTCTGGAAGCGATCTGCAGGTTCACCCAGTTCGGGCCCGTGATTCTCGGATTGAATCTGAAGGAAGCACAGCAGGTCGCGGCGGTACTTGGGACTGCGATGCCGGGTCTCGATGAGGCAAGCCTGCGTGACGCCGCGACAGAATTGCGCGCTGCACTTGGGGTGACCATGCTTGCGGTGCATCCGCGCGATTGCGCCGCGTGCGCCACGGCGACCGCCACGTTCTGGCGCCCGGGACCATATACGAGCGAGCCGCTCCTCACGACCGGGGCGGGCGATCACTTTAATGCGGGGTTCTGCAACGGCCGGCTGCTCGGGCTCGACGCGGAGCATTGCCTCGCGCTGGCCCTCGCGACGAGCGGTTCCTATGTCCGCACCGGCATCAGCCCAAGTTTGGACGAGCTTGCAACCTTCCTTGCCAACTGGTGTTGAATGGGGCGCGTCCCCTTCCATGCCTTTGAAACAAAAGCCTCCCGGCAAACTCATCTCCTTCGAAGGTTCCGAAGGTAGTGGCAAATCCACCCAGATCGCGCGGCTGGCCGCACATCTGCAAAAAGCCGGACGCGAGGTCGTCAGCACCCGCGAACCGGGCGGCACGGAAATCGGCGAGCAGATTCGCAATATCATTGTTCATAATTCCAAGGGCGACGAAATGTGCGCCGAGACGGAGCTGCTGCTCTTCACCGCCGCCCGCGCCCAGCTCGTCCGCGAAGTCATCGCCCCCAGTCTCGTCGAGGGGAAAATCGTCCTCAGCGATCGTTACCTGGACTCCTCAACGGTATATCAAGGCATCGGCCGCAACCTCGCCGCCGATCCGGTCAACCAGATCAATCGCTTTGCCGTTGGCAATGTCATGCCCGATCTCACGATCGTGATCGACGTGCCCCTCGAGGTTAGTCTCAACCGGCTCAAGCAACGCGCGTCCGACCTGCCCGATCGCATGGAACGCGAGAATCTCGATTTCTATAAGAAGGTCCGCGAGGGCTATCTGGTCCTCGCCAAGGGGCTTCCCGAGCGCTTTGTCGTCGTCGACGGCACGAAGCCGGAGGACGTCATTGAGAAAAAAATCTGGGCCGAGGTGAGGGCCCGCGTCGAGTAGGACGCGTTGCTATCCGGACGCGCGTCCGACGCGAACGTCTCATGGTCACCACCGGACTCACTCCTTGGCCGGAAGCCTTGGCGGGCAGCCCCGCGATTGCGGTGCTCGAGCGCGCGGTCGCGCGGGGCCGCTTGTCGCATAGCCTGCTGCTGCACGGCGACGACCTTGAAACGCTCACGGCCGTGGCGTATGCACTCGCGGACCGTTTGCTCACGGGCGCGCCGGACCGGCCGCATTTTCCGCCGCCGGAGCATCCGGATTGCTTTATACTTCGGCCCGCTGGGAAGACGCGTGCGATCAGTGCCGATGCCACGCGCGATTTGATCAGCGCCATCCAGGTGTCCGCCGCGGTCTCCGCGCGCAAGGTTGCCATCGTGATGGAGGCCGACCGAATGAACGCAGCCGCGGCCAATATATTTCTCAAGACGCTCGAGGAGCCGCCGCCGAATACGATGCTGCTGCTGCTCACGACGCGGCCGTACGCGTTGCTCGCCACGATCCGGAGCCGCGCGCTGCATTTTCGTTTTCCCTCTCCGACGGTTCCGCTCGCCGCGGACGGTTGGTCGCCGTGGCTCGAGGATTATCAGGCGTGGCTGCTGCGACTTGCGGATCCGACGCTTGAAAAGCAATCGCCGGCCGAGGCGATTTTTTCGGCATATGGATTGATCGCGCGATTCGCCGCCGTGCTCGACGCCGCCGCGTCTGCAGCGTGGAAAAAAGAAAAGGAGCATCTGCCTGCGAATCTCGCCGAGGACGAGGAGGTTGCGATGGAGACCGGCCTCGCGAACGGGCTTCGGGCGCGGATGTTCGCCGAAATCGAACAGGCCACGCGGGCGCAGGCGCTGCCACGGCTCGAAGCCGGCGACGAGACCACCCGCCGGGCGCTGGTTGAGGCGATCGCGAAGCTCGAGCGCTCTGCCGGTCTACTCCGGCTGAATATGAACGAGTCGACCGCGCTCGAGAATTTCCTGCTCGCGTCGCTGCGGATCTGGTCACGCCGCTAGCGGGCGCCGTCGGCCGTTTATATACTTCGGCGCCGCGTATCCAAGGATCGGATACGGCGGGCTGTGACTGGGGAATGTGTATCCACAAAACGGATACTTCCACGGCGCGGGCCGGGCGGATCCATCCGCCGGATACAGGGCATCTCGAATGCAGGATGCGGGTTCGCCGATGGCACCGAGCCAGTGCCCGGCGCCTTCTTACAAACCGGCCAAGACAATATAGCGGGTCAGGCGGCGCGCAGCACCGCCGCGACGAATTCCGCACGGGCGTCGATGTGCGGGTTATGCCCCGCCCCCGCGATGACGATGCGATCCGCGGTCGGGAAATGAGCGAGAATCGCGGGCCAGTCCGCGTCGGAAACATATCTCGATTTGCCGCCGAGTATAAACCGCACCGGACCCTTGAAGTGGTCGTCATCCGTCAGCGGGTTGCTTAATATATCGGGCAGCGCCGCCGTGAGCGCGGGCAGATTAGCGGCCCATTTCCACCCCTCAGCCGGCGTGGCGCGCTCGAGGTTGGTGAGAAGAAATTTCCGCATCGCCCAATCCGGCACGAGCGATTCCATCTGCGCCTCAGCGGCGGCGCGGGATTCGAGACGGGACAGATCGAGCGATTGCATCGCCGCGAATTCATCCTGATGCGCGCTGCCGCGGTACACCTTGGGCGCTATATCAACGACGATGAGGCGCTCGATGCGGTCGGGATGGCGACACGCGATTACCATCGCTGTTTTCCCACCGAGACTGTGACCCAACAGAGTGATGCGCGACAGGCTCTGCGCGTCGAGCCACGCGACCACATCGTCGGCCATCGTCGCATACGTCATCGGCTCCGCGTGCGGTGATGAGCCGTGGTTGCGCAGGTCGAGCGCGAAGACGTGATACTGCGCGGACAACTCGCGGCCGACGGTTTGCCAATTGCGCGACGATCCGAGCAGCCCATGCAGAATCACGAGCGGGGGAAGCCCGGCGCCGCCGAGGTCGCGATGAAAAAGCAGCATCTCAAAATTACGGGAAACGGCCGGGGCGATGGCGAGGGGAAATCGGCGGGCGGCAAAATCGCATTTCCGACTCGCTACCTCGACGCGTCTTCCCGCTAGTTTTCGGTGACATGCCCGAAGCGAAAGCCACACCGATGATGCAGCAGTATTTCGAGGTGAAGCATGGGCTGCCGAAGGATGTATTGCTGCTTTTTCGACTGGGGGACTTTTATGAATTGTTCTTCGATGACGCGGTGGTCGCGTCACGCCTGCTCGGGTTAACGTTGACCAAGCGTCAGGACCAGCCGATGGCGGGTTTGCCGTATCATGCGGCGGAATCATATATCGGCAAACTGCTCGCGGCGGGAAAAAAAGTCGCGATCTGCGAGCAAGCCGAGCCGGCCAGCCCGGGCAAGCTGGTGCGCCGTCAACTTACGCGCATCCTCTCTCCCGGCACGGCGCTGGCATCGAACCAGTTGGAGGCGCAGCACAATCATTATCTGTGTGCGCTGGTCTGGGATGATACACGGTTGAACGCGGCCTGGCTGGATCTTTCGACTGGCGAATTTCGTCTCGCCACTGCGCGCGGCGCAGCCGAACTGCTGCCGGTGCTTACCGCGATTGCTCCCGCGGAGGTTCTCGTGAGCGAAGGGGAAATGCCCGCGTGGGAACATGCGCCTCACGCCGACGCCGACCGTCACGCGCTATATACTTTCTGCCGCGGGCGCCTCGTCACGGAGCTCGCGCCTTATCATTTCGAAAACGAAGGCGGCGCGCGCCCGATCCTCGCGGCGCTCGGCGTCCTGAACCTCGACGGCTTCGGTTTGCGCGCCGATCATCCCGCGCTTGGTGCGGCCGGTGCGCTCGTGCATTACGCGACAGAAAACTTATGCGCCAAGCCGGAGAATCTGCGAAGCCTGCAGGAATATAAAAGCGGCGCATCGCTGCTCCTCGACCCGGCGACCCAACGAAACCTCGAAATATTCTCGTCGAGTCGCGGCGAGCGCAGTGGTTCGTTGGTTGCGGCGATCGATCGCACCGAAACCGCAGCGGGCGCCCGGCTGCTCGAACGGTGGCTCGCCGCCCCCACGCTTGATCTAGCGGCCGTGCAGCGGCGGCAGCAAACCGTCGGCGAGCTCCTCGCCCACCCCGGACCGCTGGCCACGATGCGATCTCTGCTCGCTGCAATTCGCGACGTGCCCCGCATCCTTGGCCGGCTGCAAAACCGTGTTCGTCACCCGCGCGAACTCGGCGGCATCCGCGACACGCTCGCACAGCTACCCGCCCTACAAGCGGCTCTGGAAGCCTTCTCTGGGGCGGTCCGCCTGGAGGTCATGCGGGCACGAGTCCAGGAGCTGCCGCGGCTGCGCGCTTTATTGCAAGCGGCCCTGGCGGACGAAATCCCGGCTGATCTCGCGGACGGCAACACCATCCGGCCCGGACACGACGCGGAACTCGATCGGCTCCGGGCGCTCGCGTCCGGCAACAAGACGTGGCTCTCGGAGCTCGAGCGCGCCGAACAGGAACGCACAGGCATCCGCAGTCTCAAGGTTCGGTTCACGAACCACTTTGGATACTATATAGAGGTGACAAAGGCGAACCTCGCGCACGTCCCCGCCGACTATATACGCCGCCAGACGACCGTGGGTGGCGAACGATATATCACGGCCGCGCTCAAGGAGAAGGAAAAGGAAATCTTTCACGCCGAGGAAAACATGCTGGCTCGGGAGCAGGTGATCTTCGCGGAGCTCGTCGCCGCGGTGCTGGATGAATCGATCGCATTACACGATACGGCGGAAGCGTTGGCCGAGCTGGACGTCCTCGCCGGGTGGGCGTCGCTCGCGCGCGAGTGGGACTATTGCCAGCCAGCGCTGGATTCGGAGGACGCTCTCGAGATTATCGATGGACGTCACCCGGTGGTGGAACAGATGTTGCGTTCGCCGGAGATGGCGGCGTCCGGCGCGCGCCCGTCGTTCGTGCCGAATGATACATCGTTGAGCTCGAGTGGAGCGCAGATCGCGTTGCTCACGGGCCCTAATATGGCGGGCAAGTCCACGTATATACGACAAGTCGCTTTGATCACGCTGCTCGCGCAGGTCGGCTGCTGGGTGCCCGCGCGGTCGTGCCGCGTTGGGATGGTCGACCGCATTTTTTCCCGCATCGGCGCGAGCGACGATCTCGCGCGTGGAAACTCCACGTTCATGGTCGAAATGAATGAGACGGCTAATATATTAAATCACGCGACAGCCCGGTCGCTCGTCATCCTGGACGAGATCGGCCGCGGCACCTCGACCTACGACGGGCTCGCGATCGCGTGGGCCGTCGTCGAGCACCTGCAACGCGATCCGCTGGCGGGCCCACGCACGTTGTTCGCTACGCATTATCAAGAACTTACCCAGCTCGCGCAGCATCTACCACGCCTCCGAAATTTCTCCGTCGCGGTGAAGGAGTGGAACGACGAAATCGTATTTGTCCGACGCGTGGTGCCCGGCGCCGCCGATCGCAGCTATGGCATTCAGGTCGCACGCCTCGCGGGGCTGCCGCTCAGCGTCATCGAGCGGGCGAAAACGCTTCTGGCGAAACTCGAGAGCGACGATGCGGAAGTGGCCGTCGAGAGCGCGCGGACGCCCTCCGAGCCGCGGCCCAAGAAAAAAGTCACGGTCGCGCCCGACGACGAACGCCAGCTGTCGCTCTTGTGATTGGCTGGCTCCGCGACTTCAGCGTGCCGCCAGTCGTGGCGAACGGCGGATTGCCCAGAGTTGTTTCGCCTGCGAAATGGTGTCGGCCAGAACCTCGGGGAGCAACGCCTGCTTGGGATCGTCGCCGATGCCGTGACTCGGGCTGACGTGCGCCTCGATGCAAAGGCCATCGGCGCCATATGCCACCGCAGCCAAGGCACAGGCCGGAACGTAGGTCGCCTTGCCCACAGAGTGGGAGGGATCGATCACCACAGGCGCCCACGTCTTTTCCTTGAGCAATGGCGTGATGCTCTCGTCGGGGTGGTTGCGGTAACCATCGAGCGTGGGCGTCGTTCCACGCGGGCAGAGAATCACATTCGGGTTTCCGAAAGCCGCTATATACTCAGCGGCCGATATAAACTCGTTGAGCGGGCCCATGTGGATGCTGCGTTTGAGCAGCACCACCGTGTCACGCTCTGCGATGGCGCGACCAATCGAGCGGAGCAGCGAGTAATTCAGCGCGTTGCGCGCGCCGACCTGTAGCGAGTGTACACCGGCGTCGAGCGCGAGTTTAATATGCGCCTCCTCCATCACCTCGGTGTCGACCGGCAGGCCGGTGCGGCGGGACGCCTCCATCAATATATCCAGGGATTTCACATCTCCTTGAAATGAATAGGGATTCGTGCGCGGCTTCCACACGCCGCCGCGAAGCGCGTGCGCGCCGGCCTCCTTCACTGCCTGCGCCGTTTCATAAAAGTAGTTGGGATTTTTCGGGTCGATCGTGCAGGCGCCCGCGATCACCAGCAGCTCCTCGCCGAGTGTCACTCCACCGAGCGAGATCCGATGACTCGCGAGGTCTGAGCGCTTGTCCATTAACTTGAAGGGCGACTGGATGCGATCAATTCGATCTATATAGTCGAGGCCTTCGAGGCGGTTGATCATCAGGTCGTCCCGCTCGTCCCCGACGATGGCGTAGATCGTCCGCATGGCGCCAATGATCGGCTGCACCTGGCAGCCAAACGAGGTGACGATTTCCGTCACTTCGGCGACCTGGCCAGTAGTGAGTCGCGGCGACTTGGGTATGATCATAAACCCCGACCCTACCGCAAAAAGCCGAGAATTGCATCCGAAAAAGCCATCCGGAGGTTGCTCTGGTCCGTAGAAATACGAACGGTCCGGCCCGGCTTCGCGGAATATATATCATTCCGGCGAATGACCCCGCGGCATATATACTTCTGACCGCGTAAAACGACTGTATAAAAACGCTGGCTCCACAGCTTCAATCATTAGCGTTATGATTCACGCTTCGCAGCGGCGGTGAAATTCGCTGCTCTGTTGACACGACCAATCCAGACAATGCCCGCAGAAAAAAAACAAACCGGCGGCCTGATCATCGTTCATCGCTGGCTCGCCCAATCGAGCTGGCCCAAGGCGGAACATGGCCCGGCCGCGATTATTGAATCCAGGGCCACCGGCGTGGACAGCGCCCGTTGGGCGATGGAGAAAATTTCCGAGGGATCACCCGGCGCGATATATGGTTCTTCCTATGGCCGCGTCGTCGGACAGCCGCGAAACGTCCTGATGCTCAGCGACCGCGCGTTCCACATTCCCGACCAGCGCCTCGTTCGCTGTCGCCAGTGGTCCGCCGCCGTGCTCCAGGAAACCAGCGCCGATGTGATCGCGCTTTGGAATCCGCGCGCGATTTTCCCACGACTGACGTTGAGGGAAATTGCGGAAAAGATTCTCCAGGAAGCATTCGGCGGTGGCGGTATATACTCTGCGCGGGCGTTTCGCGACCGCGTCAGCCGACGCTGAGATTCCCGGTCGCCGTCGTGGTTCGTGGCGCGCGGCGGCTGCGTTGATCGGACCCGCCCTTCTCGGCGGGGATTTCCGCCTTGCACCGAAGCGCGGCCGCGCGGTCGCTAGACCGCTTGACCTCGACCGCATCTACCCACGCCGAAATGACCACGGGCCGTACCGTGGTCTTCGCCACCGCCTGCGGGCTGATCGTCGCGAATATATATCTCGCGCAGCCGCTCACCGCGCCAATCGGTCGCGCGCTCCAGCTTCGCGAGGGCTCGCTCGGCGTCATCGTCACGGTGACGCAGCTCGGTTACGCCGCGGGCCTTTTGCTCCTCGTTCCCTTGGGTGATTTGCGCGAAAATCGCCGGCTTATATCCACCACGTTGATCGGCGCCGCAGTGGGCGCGGTCGCGATGGCCTTGGCGAATGCGCCGACGCTCTTTTTCAGCGGCGCCTTTCTGATCGGGCTCTGCTCAGTCGCAGCGCAGATGCTGGTGCCTTTCGCCGCGCAGCTCGCGCCGGACGCCACGCGCGGCCGCGTCGTCGGGAATGTCATGAGCGGCCTCATGGCCGGCATTCTCCTGGCGCGCCCGCTGGCCAGCCTCCTCGCGGACCTGTTTGGCTGGCGCGCGGTGTTTGGGTTGACGGCGGTGTCGACGCTCGTGCTCGCCGCGACGCTCGCGCGGGTGCTGCCGAGGCGTCAGCCGGCCACAGGGCTGACCTACGGCGGGATTCTGCGCTCGCTTTGGGATCTCTTGCTAAATACTCCTGTGCTGCAGCGGCGGGCGCTATATCAAGCAGCGTTA
Organism: uncultured Verrucomicrobiae bacterium; assembly: GCA_963800005.1. Taxonomy (GTDB): domain Bacteria; phylum Verrucomicrobiota; class Verrucomicrobiia; order Opitutales; family Opitutaceae; genus CAWCZH01. The sequence continues at coordinate 338,525 of CAWCZH010000004.1, read as the reverse complement.
TTCGGCTCCTTCAGTTTATTCTGGACGGCGGTTCCGCTCGTGCTGGGTGGCGCAAAATTTCAGCTCGGGCAACGGGGCATCGGATTGTTCGCACTGGCGGGCGCCGCCGGTGCGGTGATCGCGCCCATTGCGGGGCGCATGGCTGATCGAGGTTGGATCCGCGCCGGTTCCGGGATCGGCATGGCGCTCGTCGCCGGCGGGTTTTCGCTGGGCTGGCTCGGCGCGGTGCGGGGCTCCGTGCTGACGCTGGCCGCAGCAGCGATCATCGTGGATCTGGGCGTAACCGCGAATCTCATCCTCGGCCAGCGCGCGATCTTCACGCTGGCTGCGGAAATCCGGAGCCGGCTCAACGGGCTTTTCCTGGCGATCTTTTTTCTCGGCGGAGCCGCCGGTTCTGCGCTCGCCGGCTGGGCCTACGCCCGCGGCGGCTGGCCCGCCGTGAGCGAGGCAGGACTCGCCTTCAGCGGCGGCGCGCTCCTGCTCTATGCGACCGAGTTCCGCCGACGCAGCGTATCCGAATAACGGATACGAAGGGGCCGTCGAGGACGTCGGGGCTGCCCGTTGTATATAGGGCGGGCCCGCAATCCGCTCTATAAAGAGACCCAGTTTCGTCGCTGCCGGCTCTCAGCGGGTCACGTCGAACTCCCGTGGCAGCGGCGCCTGCGCGGCGAAAGTATATTGCCGCCCGCGATATTCATAGTCGAAGGAGGATTCCAGTGAATGCAGGAAGAGCCGCTTGTCGCCGCCCGCCTTGACGAATGCGCGGTTGCGCGCGAAGTCGCCGTACGTCTGATCGCCGACGATCGGCAGGTGGCGTTTCGCGCATTGGACGCGCAGCTGGTGGCTGCGTCCCGTTTGCGGCTCAAGCTGAAGAAGTGCGACCGGCAGCGGCCCGGCGACGCGGCTCACGACGGTCATCCGGCTTTCCGCGGGTATATTGCCCGCATGCGCAGTGGTCCGGATGCGCGCGCCCTGTTTTTCCACCGCGAGAAAATCGCGCCATAGCTCGGTGCGCTGACGCGGCGCGCCAAAGACGAGCGCAACATATATCTTCCGGACGTGTTTCCGCAGGAATTGCCGGCGCACCTCAAGCGCTAGCTCCTCCACTTCAGCCGCGAGGATCAGGCCAGACGTCGCGGAATCCAACCGGTTCAGCAGCCACAGGCGGCTCGACGTTCCCGCCGGCGAATCCCATATATAGTATTCACCGGGGAGATCATATCGCGCGGTTAGCAATGAGCGCGGCTCCTCGCCCACTTTGTTCGGATGCGACAGCACGCCCGCGGGTTTCGCGAGCGCTACCAACCCATTCCCGTCCTTCCGAACCACCTGGACTCCGTTCCCCAGCGGGAGAGCACTCGTGGGCTGCTCTCCGGGGCGCGTCACTGATAGAGAAACTTGAAGGTCATCTCCTGCTCCGTGCCGAGGATGGCGATCATGTCATCCGTCCATTTTCCGTAGGGCGCCCGCTCCGTGATCGCACTCATGCACGCGCGCGAGCCGAAGTCGGTTGCCGTGCTCTCGACGTTAACTATCCGCGTGATTCCGCCATCGGAGTTCATAACGAACTTCACCTCCACGGTGCTGCCGGGCGTGGGATATACTTTGCTCTCCTCCAGTATATGATCCCACTCGAGCTGGACGGTCTCAATCATGCGCTGCAGGTAGGCGCCATAGTTGCTCCATTTGGCATCGATCGCGATGGGGCCAAGGTTCGACGTACCAAATTTATTCTCCGCGAATATAGCGGGACGCACCTGCTGCTGTTTCACAATCGTGGGCCGCGCGCGCGGATGTTGCGGGTCGATCGACGGCTGCACGGCGGTCTGGCCTTGTATAATCGGCACGTCCTTAGCTCCTTCGATGCGGTTCGGAATCGGCTTCGAGTTCTCGTTATATTTCGCTATATTAGTGCCGAATCCGTTCGGGTTCGTGCCTTCTTTTTTCTCCACTCCGGAAAGCGGATTCTCCTCCGCGCGCTGGGCAGCCACGTTGTGGTCGCTTGGCGGTGTCTCCACTTTCGGCGGATCCGGCGGTGTATCCACGGGCTTCTCCAACTTGCCCGTGACGATCTGCGTCACCGCCATATCCTTTTTCCCGTCCATGGCCGGGGCATCGTTTTTCCCATTCGGAGTCGGCTTTTCCTGGGCGACCTGCTGGTTGCGCGCCGCAAAATTGGTCGTCTTGTCCGGTATATTATCGGGCGCATCCGGATTCGTTTCGACGAACTTGTTCGGCGTCGGGGTCGGCGGCTTTTTCACGAACGCGTCCTTCGCCAGCTCGATGCTGAAAGGCCTTGGCTTCGGCTTTCTCACTACCCCACCCGTCGTTCCGCGAAACAGAAGTGGCGCTAACAGAAACAGTAGCAGATGCACCAGCAGCGTGCCTAGAACGCCGATCTGGATCGAGCGCGTCTCCGGGTCTTCCGACAAACGTGGGAGCGCTCGCCGCTTTTTAGGGCTCGCGACGGGCGGTGGGAGGACGGAAGAAGTCATGCCAATCAGATCGAACTAAGGCAGGAGACCGCACCTCGTCAAAATTTGTTTCGTCGTTTCGAGCGGCAGGCCCATGATGTTGGTGAACGACCCGCGCCAGCTCGCGACGATCATCTCCCGCGCTTCCTGAATCCCGTACGCGCCGGCTTTGTCGAGCGGATTCACCTTCGATATATACTCCGTGATCACGGCATCGTCGAACGGCAGGAAGGTCACCTCTGTCGCAACCCCTTCATCGATACCGTTTCCAAACGCCGGTCCACGAAACGCGAGCCCGGTGAAAACAGTGTGGGTTCGGCCGGACAGCCGGTGAAGCATCGCACGCGCATCGGCGAGATCGCGCGGCTTGTTGATCGCGGTGCCGTCGAGGAAAACCGTTGTATCCGCTCCAAGGATACACGCGCCCGGCTCGCGGCTGGCGACCCAGTCGGCTTTGAGCGCCGCATTATGAGCGACCATCAAGCGCGGATCCGTGGCCGGATCCTCGTGTTCAACCACGTCCGCTACCCGGACCTCGAATGGAATCCCCAAGCTGGCGAGCAGCTCGCGGCGACGCGGCGAAGCCGAGGCGAGGATCAGTCTCTGCGAGGGCGGCGGAGCGCCGCCGGTCACGGCGCCTGTTCGGTCAACACCGACCGAACGTCGCCGCGTGAGCGCGCGAGTTCCACGCGGCTCACGTTATATTGATATATAGCGTCGTTCATTCCGTCGCTCGCGATCGCGAGATTGTTCTGCGCGTCGACCACCTCTTGATTATCCGCGACGCCTTTTTGATAACGCTCGCGAGCGAGTTCCAATTGCTCCTGCGCAAGTCGCAGGTTCGTTTCGGCGACCGCGATCTGACGGTACCGCGAGGCCGCGTCCTGCGCGGCGAGGCGCACCTCCGCGCCGATTTGCACCTCGAGATTTTGCAGCCGGAATTCCTGCTGGCGCTGACGCGAGAGAGCGGCGCGGCGATCAGCGCTGCTGCGCAGTCCATCAAACACCGGCACGCTCAGCGTCGCTCCCGCAAACCATTCCTCCTTCTGGTTGCTATCAGATATATTAGGCGCCGCATAACCATATTGCCCGGCGACTCCGAGGGCCGGCAGTCGTTCGGAGCGCGCGGTGCGGACGTCCAGCTTGGCCTGTTCCACGGCTTTCTCGGCGCGGAGCCAATCCGGCCGCCGCTCAAAAATCGTGCGCTCGATTCCCGCGGGCATGCCCGCGTCCTGGCGTTGTACATTGAAATCCGCGAGGTGGAGCGGCTGCGACGGATCGATGCTGAGCAATCTCTGCAGCTGAAGCGCGCTTTGATATACCACGGTGTCCTGCTGGAGTCGCGCCTGCTGTGCGATCGCGAGCTGCGATTGCGCGCGAGTAACATCGATGCGCGTCGCGATGCCCGCGGTCATCTGGTTTTGCGCGAGTTCCAGCAGAGCACGGGCCCGCGTTGTATTATCATCGAGAACTGCGATCCGCCGAACATCGTGCAATTGCGCGAAATACGTCTGTGCCACGGTCGCGAGCGACGCTTGCAGCGTGGCGAGCAAATCCGCCTGCGCCACCGTGATGCCGGCACGGGCGAACTGATACGCGGCGATCGTGTTCGGGTTTAATATAGCGGCGCTGCCGGACAGGCGTGCGTCAAAGCGGTTCGTGAGCGGCGAGTCGGTGACGACGTTACCCGTTATATTAACCGCATCGGTGCGCGTCTGCTGGGCACTGGCGCTGATGTTCGGCAGGAGGCCGACGCGCGTCTGGTTCGCAAACTCAGTGGCTTGGTTAACATTTTCACGACTGATCCGCACATCGAGATTCATCATCTCGGCCAGATTGAGCGCGCTCTGGAGCGTGAGAGCGGAGCTCGGGGGAACTTGGGCAGAGGCGGCGGCCAGTGAGAGAAGGAAGGAAAACGCCAGAGGGCGAATTGAAGCCATAAAGCCCTGAAGCAAATCGTGCGCCGTCCGGTAAGGGCAAGCCTAGGGAGTTGTCAGGCTCGATAAACCCATCCACATTTAGTTTCCCTCGCCTCATGCGCATCGGTCTCGCTCAAATCAATCCCACTGTCGGAGACCTCGCTGGCAACCGCCGGCTCATTCTTTCGGCTTACGACACGCTGCGCGATCAAGGCGCGGAGCTCGTCCTTTTTCCCGAGCTGATCGTATGCGGATATCCGCCGCGCGATCTTCTTTTCAAACGACGCTTCGTCCTCGATGTCGCGGATTCCCTCCAACAGATCGCCGCCCGCATCGGATCGGTGCCGGCGCTCGTCGGAACGGTCGAGGCCAACCCGACCGGCGAAGGGCGTCCCTTCTTCAACGCCGCGGCGTTCTGTCGCGACGGGGCGATCGCCGCCGTCGCGCGCAAATGCCTGCTGCCGACCTACGACGTTTTCGACGAGGATCGCTATTTCGAACCGGGTTCGCATCCCACGGTGGTCGAGCATCAAGGATATAGGATCGCGGTGACGATCTGCGAAGATATATGGACCCAGCCCTCGATCACCACGAGGAAGCTATATCATGGCGTCAGCCCGGTGCGCCAGCTCGTGGCGCAGAAATGCGACGTGATGGTCAACCTCTCTGCGAGTCCGTGGCACTCGGAAAAAGGCAGCGTTCGCGCCGCCCTTGTCACCGAAGTCGCCCGCGCGCTCGATTGCCCGGTCGCTTATGTCAATGCGGTCGGCGGCAATGATGAGCTGATCTTCGACGGGCGCAGCGTGGTGGCCGACGGTCTCGGTCACGTCGTCGCGGGTTTTTCCGCGTTTGCCGAGGAGCTGCGGACCGTCGAAGTCAAATGCCGGCGCACCGGTGCGCTGCCGCCACCGGCAGGCGGTCCCGCCGACGCTGTATATAACGATGCTATATACAACGACCCGCGCGCCGCCGCCGCTCCCGCGCTGAGCGCGACGTTTGCGCAGAGCGAGATGGCCGACATCCACGACGGTCTCGTGCTCGGGCTTCGCGACTACGCGCACAAGAGCGGCTTCAAGACGGCCCTCGTTGCCCTGAGCGGTGGCATCGACTCTGCCGTCGTCGCGGTGCTCGCGGCGGCCGCACTGGGGAAGGAAAACATCACCGGCGTGTCGTTGCCGTCGGCCATCTCTTCCGGCCACTCGAAAGGCGACGCCGCCGCGCTGGCCCAAGCGCTGGGCATCCGTTTTGAAACGATTGGGATAGCCGACGTCGTGGCGGCAAACGAGCACGCGCTTGCGCCGCTGTTTGTGGGCCGCGCCCGGGACGTCGCTGAAGAGAATATACAGGCGCGCGTGCGCGGGGTGCTGATGATGGCGCTCTCCAACAAATTCGGCTCGCTCCTGCTCACGACCGGCAACAAGAGCGAGATGGCGGTGGGATATTGCACGCTATATGGAGACATGTGCGGCGGTCTCGCGGTCATTTCCGATGTATTCAAGACGCAGGTATATGAACTTGCCCGGTGGATGAACCGCGAGCGCGAGATCATCCCTCGCAACACCATCGACAAGCCACCGAGCGCGGAGCTACGCCCCGACCAGGTGGACCAGGACACACTGCCGCCCTATGAGGTTCTCGATGCCATCCTCCGCGGCTATGTCGAGCAGGGTTTGTCCCGCCGCGACCTCGTCAGCCAGGGATTCAACGAGACGATCGTGAATGATATAGTGCGCAAGGTCGACCTGAACGAATATAAGAGAAAGCAGGCCGCGCCCGGCCTGAAGATCACGCCACTCGCGTTCGGCGTGGGCCGGCGCATCCCCATTGTGCAGAAATACGTTAACTGAGTATATAGCAGCCAACGCGCCGCGATGACCGATTCCGCCAGCCTTTTTTCCCGCGCCCAGCGTCTCATCCCCGGCGGCGTGAATTCGCCCGTCCGCGCCTTTCGTTCCGTCGGCGGCGCTCCGTTTTTCGTGAAGTCGGCGAATGGCGCATTCCTGACCACGTCAGATGACCGCGAGCTGATCGACTTCGTCGGCACCTGGGGCCCCGCGATCCACGGCCACAACCATCCTCGCATTCGTGAGGCGATCGCGAAAGCGCTGGCGCACGGGACTTCCTTCGGCACGCCGAACCCGTATGAAGTCGAGATGGCGGAACTGCTGGTGCGCTTCGTGCCGTCGATCGAGAAAGTGCGTCTGACGAGCAGCGGAACGGAAGCCACGATGTCGGCGGTGCGGCTGGCGCGCGGCTTCACCGGTCGGGACAAGATTATAAAGTTTTCCGGCTGCTATCACGGGCATTCGGACTCGCTGCTGATCAAGGCCGGATCGGGCGCGCTCACCCACGGCCATCCCGACAGCGCCGGCATTCCCGCGGCGTTCGCGCACGAGACCATCGTGCTCCCGTTCAACGACGCCCCCGCCCTGCAAGCCGCTCTGGAAGCCCATCGCGGGGCGGTTGCAGCGGTGATCATCGAGCCCTATTGCGGTAATGTCGGCTTTATCATGCCGGACCCGGGGTACCTGGCCGCGGTCCGCGCGGCGTGTACGAAGCACGGCGCGGTGTTGATCTTTGACGAGGTGATGACGGGGTTTCGCATCGCGCCGGGCGGTGTGCAGGAGCGCGAAAAAATTCACCCGGACCTGACGTGCCTCGGGAAAATCATCGGAGGCGGCCTTCCGGTCGGCGCGTTCGGCGGTCGCGCCGAGATCATGAATCTCCTCGCACCGCTCGGGCCGGTTTACCAGGCAGGGACGCTCAGCGGCAATCCTCTCGCGCTCGCGGCCGGCATCGCGAGTCTGCGGCTCTTGGATGAATTGAATCCCTACGCGGAACTTGACCGGCTCGCGCGTGCTCTCACCTCAGCAGTCTCTTCCGCCGCGCGGTCCCGGGGCATTCCCGTACAGGTCCCGCAATGTGGCTCGATGTTCAGTATCTTTTTCAACGAACAACCCGTGCGTGACTACGCCTCCGCCCTGCGCAGTGACGCGCCTCGCTTCGCGAAATTTTTTCACCTCTGTCTCGACCAGGGAGTGTATTTCGCGCCGAGCGCCTACGAAGCTGGATTCCTCAGCACCGCGCACACCGGCACCGCGATCGAGCGCGCGTGCGAGGCCGTGACCCGCGCCATCGGGCGTTTATGATATATTTTTGATATATACTTTAATATACAGGTGCGATAAACTGCCCAGCGATCACTGATTCCTGATGAAGAAAATTCTTGCGGCGCTGTTCCTTGCTTCGGCTCTGAGTGCGTGGGCGGGTCCAATCCAGCCCCGGCCCGAGGTGGTTGGCACGATTTCCGTCGACGAATTGAAGCGGGGCCAGCGCGGCGAGGTCTGGACCGTTTTCCAAGGTTCCACGGTGGAGCCGTTCGAGGTCGAGGTGACGGGCGTCGTCCGCAATGCGATCGGCCCGGGAAAATCGCTCATTCTTTGCCAGCTCACGGATCCGCGCGTTCATGACATGGGCGCAGTTGCCGGGATGAGCGGCAGCCCGCTCTATATAAACGGAAAATTCGCGGGCGCACTCAGCTACCAGATTCAGCGCTTCGAGACCGTTCACTTCGCCGGGTTCACGCCCGCCGCCGACCTCGCGGAAGTCAGTGACCGTGCCACCGACGCGCCGGGCCTCAACCTGCCCCACACCGAACCGCCTGTCATTCCGGCCTCCAGCGTCACCGCCATTCCCAATGGCACCTACCGCGCAGTTCAACCCGCCTTCACCGTCAGCGGACTCAGCCCCGTCGTTCTAAATCTCATGGGCCCGCAACTCTCCGCGCTCGGCCTGGATCTCGGCGCGCTCGGCGGCAGCCAGGGCGGCGCGATGGAAAAACTTCCGGCGGAAGCTTCCAATCTCGTCGGTGGCTCCGCGGTCGCCGTCGCGTTGACGACAGGAGATATATCATTGGCGGGCACCGGAACGGTTTCTCGCGTCGACGGCAATCGCGTCACCGCATTCGGTCATCCCATGGTGGGCTTGGGCGATGTGGCATTTCCCATGTGCGCGGCGGAGATCATCGCGGTACTGCCGTCCATGGCCTCTTCAATGAAGGTCGCGAACACCGGCCGCGTGATTGGGACCATCACCCAGGACCGGCTCTCGGGCGTCGCGGGCTCGCTCGGCCCAGGTCCAGAAATGACCGACGTGGACGTCGTCCTGCACTCCGCCGGCAAGACGGCACGGACGCTCCACTTTTCAGTCGCACGGCAAGAGCAACTCACGCCCGTGCTCGTCGCCACCGGAGTGACGCAGGCGATCCTCGGTTCGAACGAGGTTGGCTTTAGCCAGGGATTTCGTCTGACCAGCAACGTCACCTTTACCCCATCGCAGATCGTCTCGACGCAAAGTCTATATTCAGGTCCACAGGGTTTCGCGCAGGGCCTCGGTGAATTTGTGAAGGACCTCAGCATGGACCTGCAGAATCCGTATGAAAAGACGTTCCCGAAAAACGTCCGCTTCACGGTCGAGCCGCTGCCCGAAAATCCGGCGATCACTCTCGACTCATTCCAGCTCTCTCGCGACACCGTGCGCGGCGGCGATATTATACAGGCTACGATCGGGTGGCGCGATTTCCAGGGGGAGTCCCATCGCGAAGTCGTCGACGTCCCCGTCGACGCGGGCTGGGCGGGTAAAAAACTTGAGATCATATTTGCCTCGGGCCCCGCGCTCGACGAGCTCACGGGCCGCCCACGCGTTCTGGCGGCTTCGCAGTTGCGCAGCTTCGACGCGTATCTCGATGCGATGCGGGACGAGCGGCCGGCGGACGCATTGTTTATATGTGTCGGCGAACGCTCCTCATTCTTTACTGACCAGAGTGCCGCGACCCCCCAGATGCCCGCCTCGATGATGCGGATCGCGCGACGTGCCGATGAGGCGCGCTTCCACGAACGCGAGGCCTGGCTGCCCCTCTGGCAGCAGCAAATTCTCCCGGGCAAAATCATGACCACGGTTGCCCGTCGCACGCTCAACGTGCTCGAACAATAATCGGTGCCGCTTTAATGTATAGTTTCTCCTCGCGTTCGCTTCTGCTCGGAATCCTTTTTGCCCTCGCCGGCACGGTCTGTATTACGGCGGATCCGCTCTCCAAAAAAATCGATCTCGATTTTTTCCGCGACGTTCCCAGTCGGAACCTGCACGCGCTCGCGACGCGCTCCGACGGCCGCATCGTCGCCGGCCCCAGCGTCTCGGATTTGAAGGCAACGGCGCCGGCGGACTTGCTGTGGAGCCTTGCTGCCGGTCCGGCCGGACATTGGTGGATCGGGACAGGGCCGGAGGGCAGAATTTTTGACGCGACGATTGATCTCGCGAATAGCACCGCGGCGATGCGCGAGGTTTGCCGCCTCGACGATTCACACGTCTTCGCCCTCGCCGCGCTTCCCGATGGCGCTCTCCTCGCGGGGACGTCGCCACAGGGCGGTCTCGCGTTGATCCGCGGCGGCAAGGTGGTCGCCCGCCTCGGGCTGCCCGCCGATTCCGTATTTGATATACTGCCGCTCGACGCTGCCACCGCGCTCGTGGCCACCGGAAATCCGGGAAAGATATATCGCGTGGATCTCGCGCGGTTCAGCTCGGGCGGAATCGTCGCGTCAAAAATCTCCGACGCCAAAACCCTCGGCGATCATGGCATCACGACTTTCGGCGAGATCCGGGATCGCAATGTGCGGCGGATCGTGCGGCTCCCGAATAATACAATCGTCGCCGGCTCGGCCCCGCGCGGTAATATATATACTTTTCCTGCGGGCGGCGGCGCCCCGGTATATCTTCAGGAGAATCGCGATGGCGAGGTGACCGATCTGCTGCCACAGGCCAACGGTGACTTATATGCAACGGTTGTTTTCTCCGGCGGCACGGGAGAGGCGCGCGTCACTGCGCCCGGCCCTCTGGTCAAGAACCCGAAGGACGCGAAAGACACGCCCGAGCTGGGATCCAGCACGGCCGAACGATTCCAAGGCCGGAGCAGCTTAATATATTTCCCCGCCGGCGGTTTTCCAGAAACGCTCACTGCGCGTCCGGGCACCGCGTTTTATCGCATCGTTCGGCAGGACGGGTTGCTGCTCATGGCTGGCGGCGAGCAGGGCGAACTCTTGGGATATGACCTGTCGCAACGCCTCTCCCTCACATTCGCCGGCAGCGCGTCGGCGCAGATCAACGGGCTGCTGCCGATTCCCGGCGCGTCGGGAAAGTATATACTGTTGCGCAACAACGCGCCCGGTCTCGCCGTTCTGGATTCCACCCCGGCGGCGCAGCGCGAAATGGAAACGCGCCGCATCGATCTCGGCTCTCCGGGCCTCCTCGGGGCATTGCGTTTCAACCGCGAACGGGAAATCGCGGCGGCCCAGATCGGCCTCGAGGTCAAGACGAGCGTCGGCACCGACGACCTCGAGGGCTGGACCCCCTGGACGCCGCTGATCGAACACGAGGGCGGCTGGTCCGCGCCAAATCTACGCGGCCGCTATATAAAATTACGCCTGCGCTTGGCCGACGCCACTCCCAGCTTTGAGCTCGACAAGGCATCGCTATATACTTTGCCGCAGGACCGCCGTCCCTCGCTGCAGGATTTTCGCGTGTTCGCGCCGAACTACCAGCTCGTCGTCCAGCCGGAATCTGTCTCGTCGGGCATCGTCCCGCTCAGCCAACTGCTGCAAAACGGCAGCCACGACGACGACGCACGTCCGAAGAAAAATAATCTATTGAGCAGCCAGGTCGTACCGGCACCCGGGATGCAGGTGATCCTCTGGACCGTGAATGACCCGGACGGGGACACGCTCGAATCCACGTTTTCGTTGCGACGCGCGGGCGAGACCAACTGGACGGACATGGTCGTCGGAACGCGCGAGAGCTATGTACAATTTGATACATCGCACCTGCCGGACGGACTCTATTTCACGCGACTCGTCGTCACCGAGGCGGCACCCCGCCCGCCGTCCGAACGGCTCACGGCGCGTTTCGAGACCGACGATCTGCTGGTGGATCATACACCGCCCGAGATTCTCGACGCCACGTTGACGCGCCGCGGCGGCGCCGTCCACGTCGAGGTACATGGGCGCGACGCGCTGTCTCTGCTCGATGGCATCGATCTTATATTTAACAACGGAGTGCACGAGACGGTTGAGCAGCCCGTTGATGGAATTCGGGACAGCCGTGAGGAAACGTTCGCGCTCGATCTGCCGGTGGATCGCGCCGCAGGGGCGACTTCCGTCGAAGTCACGCTCTACGATGCAGCCGGGAATGGCGCGACGCGCCGTCTGCCTCTCGCCGAGAAATAAACAATCGCGCCCGCCTACGCGCGCGGGTGGGCCTTCGAATATACTTCCTGCAGGCGGGCGATGCTGACGTGCGTATATACTTGCGTCGTCGTGAGCTGGGCGTGGCCGAGCAGTTCCTGCACGAGACGCAGGTCGGCTCCGGCGTTGAGCAGATGCGTGGCGTAGGAATGACGCAGCTTGTGCGGCGTGAGATTCGCCGGCAGCCCCGCGAGCGCGAGGTACCGCTTGAGCATGAGCTGGACCGAGCGAATCGTCACGCGCGCGTGATTGGGATTTATGATCACCGGGTCCGCCGCGCCCACGGGCGGTTGGAAATCCGCGCGAAACTTTTCGAGCGCGGCGAGCGCGACACGTCCGAGTGGGCAGAGTCGTTCTTTTCCGCCTTTCCCGCGCACGCGCGCCACGCCCGCTCGGAGGTCAATCGCGCCGTGCTCGAGCCCGACCAGCTCACTGACGCGCAGTCCCGCTCCATATAACAATTCCATGATTAGCCGGTCGCGCGCGGCCTCGAATGCGCCGACCGTGCCGTTCTCGAGCAGCCGCGTTGGACCGGCCAGCAGCTGCACCATTTGCGCCTCGGTGAGAAACTCCGGCAGGCGTTTTTCGAGCCGCGGAAGTGCGACGGCCGCGAAAGGATTGCGCCGGACCGCGCCCTGCTTTTGCCAATATTTATATAGCGTACGGAGTCCCGAGACGTGGTTGTGCAGCGTGGGTCGATCGAAGCGGCGCTGCGCCTCGATCACGAAGTCGCGGACAACGCGCGGGTCCACCTCGGCGAGATCCCCGCTTTCTCCGCCGCGATCATGCAACCAGAAGAAAAAATCCGCGAACGCCTGTCGATAATTCCGTAGAGTATATATCGAGTAGCGACGCTCCTTCTCGAGGAAGTTCGCGAAGGGCGTCCACCACTTCGCCTCCACCTCAGGCGCTAGCACGCGCTGGGGCGTCGCGCGCATCATTCAGCGGGCGGAGCCCACTTCGCCGGCGGCCGCCGCCTCGGCTTGTGCGACGAATTTTCCAGTAAATCCCCGCAGCGCGCCCTCGGAATCAAGGCCCGCCTTATGCGCTGCCGCCGCCAGCTCGAAGAGTCGCCGCCCGAGTGCTTCCGCATCGAGGTTTGCCGCGAGATCCTCGACGCGCGTCCGGTCCACGCCGGCGGGCCAGGCCAGGTCCTTCTTATATACTTGCTTCGCCACCGCCTCGGCGAACATCAGCGCCGGCAAACGCGGCGGCGATTTCTTGAATATACTTCGCGCAGGCGCCGCCGTTTTTTCCCGCGCTTTGATCTGGTCCCACTGCTCCAGCACCTGCGCCGATGTTTCCAGGCGGTTCTCCCCGAAGACATGTGGATGTCGACGGATCAATTTCTCGTTCACCTCGCGCGCGACATCCTCGAGATCAAACTGACCACTCTCCTCGGCGAGCTGCGAGTGAAACACTACTTGGAGCAAAACGTCGCCCAGCTCCTCCCGCATGTGGGGAAAGTCTATATCGTCGATCGTCTCGATCAGCTCGCTGACCTCGTCGATCAGGCACCGCACGAGCGTCGCATGGGTTTGTTCCTGGTCCCACGGGCAGCCGCCCGGGCCGCGCAGCATCGCCACCGTTTTCCGCAAATCCTCGAGAGCGCTCATCGGGGAAACGTGAGGTGGCGTCGCGCTGAAGACACGGAAATTTTTCGGCTTTGTGTTTCGTCGGCCAGCCGTGTTCCGTATATGCGAATGTCGGATAAACTTTCGGAAATCATGGCGTGGAAACGGCAGGAGATTTCCGCGCGCATTCGTCCGGTCACGGATCGCGAACTGATCGCGCTGCATGATGATCTGCCCAAGCCGCCGTCCTTCCTGGCCGCTCTCGGAGGCCCGGGCCGGCCGCTGGCGGTGATCGCTGAAATCAAGCGGAGATCACCCTCCGCCGGTGAGATCGCGAAGGACGCGCGAGCGGCCGACCGGGCCGCGGGATACCGCGCCGCCGGCGCCAACGCGCTCTCGGTGCTGACCGACGAAAAATATTTCGGCGGCACGCTCGAGGATCTGCGCGCGGTAACGACCGCGTTTCGCAATGACGGTCCGGCGCTGCCCTGTCTACGAAAGGATTTCATGGTGCACCCGGTGCAGGTGCTCGAGGCCCGCGCCGCCGGCGCCAGCGCGATCCTCATCATCGTGCGCGCACTCGAGGACGAAGAGATTGCCGCGCTGCAGTTCGCCGCACGGGCCGCGGGAATTGATGCGCTGTTCGAGGTGCATGACGAGGCGGACGTCGCCCGCGCAGTCCGACACCAGGCGAAAATCATCGGGGTGAACAACCGCGACCTCGCCACGTTCAAGACGGACCTCGCATTGAGCGAACGCCTTTTGCCTTTGATCGCGAAGGACGCGATCGCGGTCAGCGAAAGCGGCATCCACACCGCGGAGGATGCGCATCGCGTCCGCCGCGCGGGCGCCCACGCGGTGTTGGTCGGCGAAGCGCTGATGCGGTCCGCCTCACCCGCGGCCCTGATCGCGGAGTTCCGCGCGGAAAAATAGCCGACCTATATAGATGTGTATATAACGTTTCTATATAACCCGGGAGTGTCCAGCTTGTATATACCACGCGATCGCGCCCGCGGGCTGCCTCCGCTTCGCCCATGAAGTTTGAAACGCCGCGGCGGAGCCAGGCATATAGACATTCCCGTCACGTCGGGGCTTGAGCCGTGCCACTGTCCCCGTCTGACACCAGGGCGCTCCTTTCCCGGCTCGGCCATGAGCCGAAGCGGTTTCTCGGGCAGAATTTTCTGGTCGACGGCAATATAGTCCGCAAATCGCTCGAGCTGGCAGGGGTCGCTGCGGGAGATGCGGTGGTGGAAATCGGGCCGGGTCTAGGCACGTTAACGGAGGCGCTGCTCGCTGCCGGGGCGGAGGTATGGGCGGTCGAGAAGGACCGGGTGCTCGCCGCGCACCTTGCCGAGACGCTCGTCCCGCTATATGCTCACGCGCTGCATCTGATGGAGGGCGACGCCGTGGAACAGCCGATCGCGGAATTGCCCTCGGATCGTGCCGCCGCTTTCAAGGTGGTCGCGAACCTGCCTTACGCCATCGCCACGCCTTGGCTCGACGGCGTCTTGTCGGGCCCGCTGCCCGTTCGCATGGTGCTCATGCTTCAGGAGGAGGCCGCCCAACGTTACGCGGCGACGCCTGGCACGAAGTCCTTCGGCGCCATCTCGGTTTTCTTGCAATCCGCGTATGTGATGCGCCCCGGCCACCGCGTTTCCGCCAGCTGTTTTTATCCCCGGCCCGACATTGAGTCGTACTTGCTCAATCTCGAACGGCGGCCCGAGCCCGTGATTTTTACGGCGGAATTCAAAAAGCTGGTCCGTCTCTGTTTCCAGCAGCGAAGGAAGCAGATCGGCGCGTTGCTGCGCACCCATTGGACGGGCCCCGAGGCCTCGTGGCGGGAACTTCTTCGTGACGCGGGGCTCTCACCGGAGTTGCGGCCGGAAGCCCTACCTGTCTCGTGGTGGCAGCGTCTTGCCACTCTGCTGCCAGCGTTGGCTTGAATACCTCCCGCCCTTCATTAGTTCAGACTCTTCCATGTCCCGCCTCCTCCCCGCGTTTCTGTTCGTCGTGGCCACCGTTTCCGCTCTCGCCCAAGGCGAAGCCCCGCCCCCGCCCGCTCTGATCGGCCGCATCGAGGGCCAATCATATATCGCGCCATCCGGCGCGTATCGCGTCACCATCCCAGTCCTTCCCGAGCTCGGCGGCAGCGTCACGGACACTGACAACGTCGTCACTTTCCAAGACGACTTCAGCACGCATATCAGCATCGCGGCGTTCGCGCAGGACGCGACACAGCGCTGGGAACTCTCGTCGCGCGGCCTGAAGGATTATCTTATATACTTTTTCAGCAACTTCGTCCTGACGGATTTCAAGCAGACATTTCCCGGCGTCCAGATCCAGAGCGCCAAGTTTCTTCCCGCCACAATGGGCGGCGCGCTGATCACCTATATACTTCTGCCGGGCGGCACGATGTTTGCGGGCAAAGTCCCGTCCATGGGATCCGACGAAAAGCCACCGGTCGCAAAGCGCGGCAACCTTTTGTTTGTCAAGAATGAGCGGATTTACGTGATCAGCATCGAACTCGCGGAACGCGTGATCGAGGGCCGGGCCTATAAGAAGACGACAGACGAGGAGGACGAGATTCTGCGGCAAAAGCTGAACGATGTCGTCGCACGCCTGCAGTTCCCGCGTCCGCCAAGCCCGACGGCCGCAAAATGAACCGGGAGCGACGACCCAGGTCGTCGCGCATCCTCGCGGTCCTGCTCCTCGCGGCACCGCTCCTTCTCGGCGGGTGCGTTTACCTCCGTCTCTGGCAATTCAAGCAGCAGCTCGGCTCGTTCGATAAAAATTTCTCGGTCGAAACCGGCTCGGGGCTCGGCTTCATCTGCCAGCGGCCGGTGCTGCTGGCGGACGATCTCCGCTGGCTGGGCGTGCGGCCCGAAACCGTCGAGCACGTCGGATCCGATGAGTTCTGGACGGTCCGCTGGGTGAAACAAATGCCGTCAGCAATTCCCGAAGACGAGCACCACGATATCGAACTCAAGCTCGTCTTCAGCGGACAAAAATTCACGCGGCTCAGCGTGGATCGAAAATATTTCTCCCAAATCCCCAAGCCTTTTTACGTTGCTCTGCTTCGCAGCCTCGGGTCCGCCTCGATCAATAAATTGAAACGCCGCGCCGAGGCCCGCGTCCTGGTCGCGCCGGGGCAGTCCGAACTGCTTCCAACGCCCGAGGCGGTCGCCAGCCTCCTCGGCGAGCCCACGAGCGAGCGCCACCTCGAGGACGCGCGCGAGATTCATTATCGCTTCGGCCAGGCACCCGCGGTGCCGGGCGAGGACGTTTTCGATCTATACTTCACGTTCGCCACCGCGGACGGCCGGCTCACGAAGCTCTATGGTCACTCCACCGTCGGCACGATCGCGTTCGATTTCGAACCGGCGCCGGCGTTGGTTCCCGGAGGGCACCGATGACGGCGCCGGACGGGTTCACGCTACGGCCGGCCACGCTCGACGATCTGCCCGGGATCGTCGCTATATACAACGCCACGATCCCCGGGCGCATGGTGACCGCCGACCTCGTGCCGATCCCGGTCGCAAGTCGCGTCGCTTGGTTTCATGCGCATAACCCAGCGACCCGGCCTCTCTGGGTCGCGACTGCGGGCGCGGAGCTCGCGGCGTGGCTCAGTTTCAATTCGTTTCACGAGCGTCCCGCCTACCAGCCAACGGCGGAGATCAGTATATATGTCGCCGAGGCGCAGCGCCGCCGCGGGCTCGGCCGCTGGCTGCTGCGCGAGGCCGTGACGCGGGCGCCGGCGCTGGGCTTGTCCACGCTCGTCGGCCTGATCTGGGCTCACAACACTCCCAGCTTGGAGTTGTTCGCCTCCGAGGGTTTCTCGCGCTGGGGTCACTTGCCGCGGGTGGCAGTGCTTGACAGCGTCGAACGCGATCTCGTCATCCTGGGCCGCCGCGTCGACGGACGCTGACGCTATATACTGGGCAGTCTCAGGGCCTATCTATATCCGTGCGCGAAGCGCGGGATGCTACCTGCTATATACTTCCGAAGCGCCGTCCTATATACTTCCGCAGCCGGGCCGTCCCGCCAGTGCCGCCCCCGCCGCTCACTTCGCGAGCAGGCGCCGATGCCGTGTGAACACCTTGCGTACGGCGAGGCCCAGTTCGTCCTGCAGATCCTGCAACTCGCGGTAGCGTCGCACGTTCGCCGGCTCGGGCACGCAACGCGTCTGCTCGTCCACGGCCACCACGCGCGAGGTGAGCTCGGTGAGGCGCACCGGACGCCCACCGGCCTTGGCGGCGCACCAAGCCGCTTGCAGAGCGGCTCCCAGGGCGGCGCCCTCGTCGTTCGCCATGGCCACTATAGGAACCCCGAATATATCGGCCATGATCTGGCGCCAGAGCGGTGAACGCGCGCCTCCGCCAGTCACCCGTATTTCGCGGGGGCGCACCCCGAGTTCACGAAGTCGTCGCAGGCCGAAGTTCATCCCGAGCGTCACGCCTTCCATCGCCGCGCGGGCCAGCGGCGCGGCGCGTAAAGTATTCCCGTTCACGCCGAGCAATACGCCCGTGCCATCGGGGACATTCGGTGTTCGCTCGCCGACAAAATACGGCAGCAATAGCAACCCAGCCGCTCCCGGCTTTTCCATCGAGGCGGCTGCGTCCATCGTGGCGTGATCATATCCGAGCAGCGCGCGCATATGCTCGGTCACCGTCGTCACGTTCATTGTGCACAACAGCGGCAGCCATCCGCCGGTCGACGAGCAAAAGGCCGCGATCTCACCGCTCGGATCCACCACCGGTTTCTTCGCATGGGCATATATAGTCCCGCTCGTGCCGAAGCTCGCGCTGACCGCGCCGGGCTCCACATTGCCCGTGCCGATCGCACCCATCATATTGTCGCCCCCGCCCGCGCTCACGATCGTATCCGCCGGAAATCCATAGCGCTCCGCGAGCGTAGGCCGCAGCCGGCCGGCCGGTTGGTCGGACGGCGAGAGCGCCGGCAAAAATTTCCCGAGGTTCCGATCCACCGCCGCCACCGCTGCCTTCGACCACACCCGCTTTCTTATATCCATGAGCGCGGTGCCCGAGGCGTCGCCGTACTCCATGAAATAATCACCGGTGAGATAATAGTTTATATAGTCGTGCGGCAAAAGCACGTGCCGGAGCCGCCGGAAGTTCTCGGGCTCGTTGCGCTTTAACCAGAGAATTTTCGGAGCGGTGAAGCCCGGCAGGATCAGATTACCCGTCTCGCGAATGGCACCGCGCGGGCCGCCAAGTTTTTTGGTGAGCAACGCGCATTCCGCCTCGGTGCTCGTGTCACACCAAAGCTTTGCCGGCCGGATGACTTCGCCGTCCTCATCGAGCGGCACGAAGCCGTGCTGCTGTCCCGACACGCCGATCGCCGCCACCGCCCCGCCAGGAATTTTCCCGGCGACCTCGCGCAGCACATGATCAAGCGCAGTCGTCCAGTCGGTCGGATTTTGCTCCATGTGCCCGACCGGCAAACCCTCGATGAGGTGATGCGGCGCGCGGGCCTCCGCGATGATGGTGCGAGCCTCGAGGTCGAGCACCACGGCTTTTACGCTCTGCGTTCCCGAATCGATACCGATAAAAAGCGCCATGACGGGGACAGCATGAGCACAAAATTTTGCGGCAGTGCAAGCGGACAAGCGCAGACGGACGCGCGGCCCGGACCTTCGGAAACTTTCTGTAGCCAGCGCGGGCTGGAGGCGTCTTCCTTATATAGTCGAGCCCGGGTCCACCGCGCCGCCGACGCCCATGTTCCGCCATTCACTCTTAATATTCGCTGCGATTCTCGGGGCTCAGGCCGCACCCGCGCCCACGCCGAGTCCAACCTCCGCGGCGGTACCGACGCCGGCCGCCACACCCACGCCCGCCGCGCCGCCTGGCGCGATGACAGCTCCGGGCTTGACGGGCTCGCCGGTGCCTTCAGCCATACCCGCGCAGGCTCCGGCGAGCGTGACGATCGCCACGAAAATCTCGACCGCCAGTCCCAAGACCCCCGCGCTTTTGCAGCTCTCGCGCACGGGCGACGCGTCCGGGACCTTGGTTGTTAATATATCGTTCCTGGGCTCGGCTATATATGGCGTTGATTATCCGGCGGTGACTAAAACGGTCACCCTGCCGCCCGGCGCCAAATCCGTCGACCTGCCAATCCCGGTCACGAAAAACGCCTCCGGCGAGACTGCGAAAACGATCGCGGTGAAGGTCGTCGCGGGTCCGGGATATATAGTGGGTCCGTCCGGCATCGCCAATATAGAGATCGCCCGCGCCGGCCCGGTGCTGTTCGTCGCGGCGCTGCGGCCGACCAAAACCGCCACGGATTCCACCGCCTATGGCACAGCCACCCTGCTCCTCGCGGAAAACGGTGCGTCCGCGAAGGTCGCCGTGAGCTACTCGAACCTCACGTCCACGAAAGTGAGCTCGCACCTCAAGCTCGGCGAACCCGCCACAGACGGACGCTACATAATAAACTTCTACGGCGACCAGCAGCCGATCAATTTTGAATGGGACCTGCACGCTACCGGCGACCTGAGTGAGGATGACCTGCAGAAGGCTCTGGAAGCCGGCTTGATCTATGTCGCGATCGACACGAAACATTATCCCACCGGCGAGCTGCGCGGACAGTTCATCCGTTCCACCGGCTCCACGAGATTTACACCACCGCCGGCTCCACCCGGCCTGCCGGGCGGTCCACCAACGCCGACCGATGCCGCGCGTTTTCTGATCCAGGCGACCTTCGGGCCGACGAAAACGGAGATCGACGACCTCACGCATAAAAACCTGAACCAGTGGATCGCCGAGCAGATGGCGCAGCCGGCGTCGTCGCACCTGGCGCTCACGCGCTTGGATTACCAGCAATTTCCGCGCACCACGTCGAAGCCGAAGGTGGGAAATAATAATCGGCAGGCGGCCTGGTGGAAAATCGCGTTGACGGCGCCTGATCAACTGCGGCAGCGCGTCGCATTTGCGCTGAGCGAGATCTTCGTGGTCTCCGACGTGAACGATATATTGGCGGGCAACCCTGAGGCGCTCGCGAACTATTATGATATATTATCGCGTGACGCGTTCGGTAATTTCCGCGACCTGCTCAATGATGTGACATTCAGCCCGATCATGGGCAGTTACTTGAGCCATCTGAAAAACGCCAAGGCGGATCCCGTGCGTGGCATCAGTCCGGACGAAAATTACGCCCGCGAGGTGATGCAGCTTTTCACGATCGGGCTGAATGAACTGCAGCCCGACGGAACGCTGCGCCTCGATCGGAACGGGTTGCCCATTCCGACGTACGACCAGGATACGATTGTGGCCACTGCGCGCGTGTTCACCGGGCTGGGATTTTATTCGGCGGAGCCGAAGCCCAATTTTCGCGGCGCGCGCCAGAATTATTTCGCGCCGATGATGCTGTATCCAGATTTCCATGACGACGGCGCCAAGGTGATCGTCGGTGGCGTCAAGGTGCCGGCCAACGAGGGTGCCGCCGCCGATCTCAAGCTCACCCTGGACACTCTATATCACCATGCGAATCTCGCGCCGTTTATCTGCCGGCAGCTGATCCAGCGGCTGGTGACGAGCAACCCGAGTCCCGGCTATGTATATCGCGTCTCGCAGGTGTTTGCGCGGAACGCCGCGGGCGAACGCGGCGACCTCGGCGCGGTGGTTCGCGCAATCCTGCTCGATTATGAGGCCCGGTCGCCGGCCGTGACGGCGAATTTTGGCTATGGGAAATTGAAGGAGCCGCTGCTGCGCGTCACCGCGTTGTTGCGCGCGTTCGATGGCTCGGCGAAGAACGGCCGATATTATATACCGAATCCGGAGGGCCCGCTCGGCGAGGCGGCGCTGCGCTCCACGACGGTTTTCAACTTCTTCGAGCCGGACTATGTACTCCCGGGGACGCTGGCCGCCGCGGGGCTGCATGCGCCCGAATACCAAATCTTCACGGCGACCACCGCGATCACGGTGCCGAATCACCTCCAGTCCTATATATATACCGGGGCGCAACCGTCCGATGGCACGCTCACGCTGAAGCTCGATCCGCTCCTCGCGCTCGCCCGCAACCCGGACGGACTCCTCGATTACCTGAACCTCAACCTCTGCGGCGGTGCACTCTCCGCTCGCACGCGCGAAAGTATATATAAAGTCCTCGCGGACATTCCGCCCACGACCGGCGATCTGGAACGCGCGCGCACCGCGTTGCAGCTGGTCGTCACCTCGACCGATTGCGCCATTCAACGCTGAAACCATGAACCCAATTTCTCCTCCCGATCTGTCGCGTCGCCGTTTCGTCGGAGCCTGCTGCGCCGCGGTGGGCAGCACCGGCATGCTCTCCGCTTTGAGCCAGCTCCGTTTAATCGGAGCCGTCGCCGGCGCGAGCTCGCCTAACCCCTCCGATGCCACCAGTGCCGCGAAGCCCGCGGCCCGGGCAGACTATAAAGCGTTGGTTTGTCTGTTCCTCGCGGGAGGCAACGACGCCAACAACCTTATTATACCGAACGACGATGCCGGGTACGCGGCGTACGCGAAGGCGCGCAGCACGCTGGCGGTCGGACGGGACGGCCTGCTGCCGATCGCTCCGCGCTCGAGCGATGGTCGCCGTTTCGCGTTGCATCCCTCGATGCCCGATTTGCAGGAGTTGTTTGGCCAGGGTCGACTCGCCTTCGTGGCCAACGTGGGAACGCTCGCCGTTCCCACGAACAAGGCGCAATTCGCGGCGCGCTCCGTGCCGCTGCCAGGGCAGCTTTTTTCACATAACGACCAGCAGGTGCAGTGGCAGAGCAGCCTGCCCGATCGCAATTTTGTTTCGGGATGGGGCGGCCGCCTCGCGGACCTCACCAATACATTCAACGAGAATAATACTATATCGATGTCGATCAGCCTCGCGGGCCAAAACGCGTTTCAGGTTGGCAAGGCGGTCGCTCAATATTCCGTCAGCCCCAACGGCGTCGTGCAGCCGAATAATACGAACGGCCCCGTGGGTTCGCTCCGCTATAAAGCGCAGCGCCAGCTCCTGACGGGCGAAGACGAGAACCTGTTCGCGAGCGCGTTCGCGGGGCTGACCAGCGATGCCATATCGGACAGCGCGCTGCTCGCGTCGATGCTCGGCAAGGATGCGCCGTTCAAAACCGAATTTCCCAAGAGTAACCTCGGCGCGCAATTGCGGATGATCGCGCGGCTGATCGCGGCGGCGCCCGACCTCGGGCTGCGACGCCAGATCTTCTTCGCGCGCATCGGCGGCTGGGACCTGCACGACGGCCAGATCACCGCACACGCGAAACTGCTCGGCGATGTCAGCCAGAGCCTCGCGGCGTTTCAACGCGCCACCGACGAACTCGAATTGAGCGACCAGGTGACGACCTTCACCGCCTCGGATTTCGGCCGCACGTATACAACAAATGGCGACGGTTCCGACCACGGCTGGGGCAGCCATCACCTCATCGTCGGCGGGGCAGTCAAGGGCGGCGAGATATATGGAAAGTTTCCCGATCTGAGCGTAAACGGCCCGGACGATACGGGACGCGGCCGCTGGATCCCGAGCACGAGTGTCGATGAATATGCGGCTACGCTGGCCACCTGGTTCGGGGTAAGCGCGACGGACCTGCCGACTGTGCTGCCCAACATCGGCCGCTTCGCCACGCCCGACCTCGGGTTCTTCACCTAAAACGTATCGGCATTCCAGATACGTCGGCGGGATAAATGTATTTATATCAAGTCAGCATATACGCTGATATATAGGTGGCCGATTCGAAGCCGTCCCTGGGCCACGGTGCCGAACTAACCGCGCCAGATCACCGACGCGTCGATGCTCGCGATCGTCGGCCGGCCGCACAGGGCCATCGCGCTTTCCAGCTCCCGGCGAAGTATATTGACGACCCGCGTCACGCCATTCGCGCCGTCCACGGCCAGACCGTGTACATAGGGCCGGCCGATCAGCACGGCCGTCGCGCCCAGCCCCAGCGCTTTTAATATATCTGTGCCACGACGAATACCACCGTCGACCAGCACCGGAATTTGCCCCCCGACCCGCGCCACCACGGCGGGCAGCGCGTCGATCGTGGCCGGACCCGTGTCGAGATTCCGCGCTCCGTGATTGGAAACGATGATCCCGGCGACGCCGCTGCGCACCGCGAGCGCCGCATCGTCGGGGTGCTGGATGCCCTTGAGCAGAATCGGCAGACGCGTGATTGAGCGGATCCAGTCCAGGTCCCGCCAGGTCATTCGCGGATCTAGCGTGGCGCTATATATGGTGGACTCGTTTGGCCGCTGGGCTCCGCCGGCGATGTCGAGGCCGCGGAGGTTGGCGCGCTCCAAGCCGGCCGGCAGCTTGAACCCGGCCCGCAGCTCGCGATACCGCGGCCCGAGCACCGGCGTATCGACCGTCACGACGAGCGCCTGGTAACCCGCCGATTCCACCCGGGCGATCACGTCGCGCGTAAAGCTCCGGTCGCGTTGTACATAGAGCTGAAACCAGAGCGGCGCCTTCGTGGCCGCTGCAACCTCCTCGAGCGTTACCGTGGAGAACATACTCAGCACCATCGTCGCGCCCGCGGCCTCGGCACCGCGGGCGGTCGCCCGTTCGCCCTCCGGATGCGAGAGCTGCTGATAAGCGGTCGGCGCCAGCAGAATGGGGAACGCCAGCTCACGGCCGAGCAGCTTCACGCGGGTATCCAGCGTCGAGACGTCCACGAGGACACGCGGGCTCAGCCGGATTTTCGCGAACGCCTCCTGGTTCCAGCGCAATGTATGCTCGTCCGCCGCGGCGCCCGCTATATAGTCCCACGACATCGCCGGCAACACGCTCTGCGCGGCGCGCTCGAAATCCGCGAGGTCCAGGAGGTCCGCCGGATTCATCCGCGGCGCCCCCGTCGTTCGCTCCCCAATACATTGTCCGGCGCTATATATTCATATAACGATCCCACGACGGCCGTGCGCGCCCGGCCGGCCTGCCCGAGGCGCCGCCCATGAAACAAACTCATGCGGCAAGCTTGGCCGTTTTGATTTCGGTGACGATGCCGAATCGGCCGCGCGGCAATTTTGCGGTGAGCGCATTTCCAGCGTCGTGATCGCCCCTTGTCTTCCATGGCCGGCTTCGTCGAAAATCTGATCATGGAAAACTCGAAGAAGCCGTTCGGATCGCTCGTGCTCGATTGGGAAAAACTCGCGGTCCTCACGACCAAGACCGGCGAGCGTCGAGAATTGTTCGACGGTCCGACGGCCACATTCTCGAATTTCGAGGGCCACGTGACGACGCTGAAACCCGGCGAGGCGCCGCATCCGCCGCACCAACACCCCGACGAGGAGATGGTTATCGTCAAGGAAGGCACCGTCGAAGTCCTGATCAACGACCGCACCGAACGCGCCGGTGCCGGTTCCGTGTTCTTCTTCGCGTCCGACGACCGCCATGGGATGCGCAACGTCGGCGCGACCGTCGCGACTTATTGGGTGTTCCGCTTTATCACGGCCGCGACGCCACCGGAGACGCCGGCCTGAGCGCCCGCAGCGGCGGACCCATCTCCCGCCTCGCCCGCGCCGGCGAAAGCTCAGCCGGGATAGTTCATATATCAGCCTGAAGTATATAGCTATATAAACGAAAAGGCGCGGATCATGTCCGCGCCTTGGTCGTTCAACCGGCTGTATCCAAAATCAACTACATGCCGGCGATGATGGCGTCACCAAACGCCGAGCACTTGATCTCCGTGGCGCCTTCCATCTGGCGCGCGAAATCGTAGGTGACCTTCTTTGCGCCGATCGCATTGTTCAGGCCGCGGATGATCAGGTCGGCCGCCTCGTTCCAACCCATATAGCGGAACATCATTTCGCCGGAGAGCACGACGGAGCCGGGGTTGACGACGTCCTTGTTCGCATATTTCGGAGCCGTCCCGTGGGTCGCCTCGAAAATCGCGTGACCACTGAGGTTGTTGATATTGCCGCCCGGCGCGATGCCGATGCCCCCGACCTGTGCCGCGAGCGCGTCGGACAGATAATCACCGTTGAGATTCAGCGTGGCGATCACCTCGAAATCGGTCGGGCGCGTCAGCACCTGCTGCAGCGTGATATCCGCGATGGAATCCTTGAACACGATTCCGGCGCCGCGTTTTCCGGTGGGAATTTTGCACCACGGTCCGCCGTCGATGAGCTCAGCTCCAAATTCGCGCTTGGCCAGATCATAGCCCCAGAACGCGAACGCGCCCTCGGTATATTTCATGATATTGCCCTTGTGCACGAAGGTGACGGACTTTTTCCCCTGCGCGATCGCGTACTCGATGGCGGAGCGCACGAGGCGCTCGGTGCCGGGCTTGGAGACCGGCTTGATGCCGATGCCCACGAGCTCGGGCGATTCGCCAAAACGGATTTTCTTAAACTCCTTCGGGAAATGCTCCTTCAGGAATGCGATCAGCTTCATCGCCGGCTCCTTGCCCGCCTCGAAGTCGATGCCCGCGTATATATCCTCGGTGTTCTCGCGGAAGATGACCATATTCACCTTTTCCGGATGCTTCACGGGCGACGGTACTCCTGTGAACCACTGCACCGGTCGCAGGCAAACGTAGAGGTCGAGCATCTGCCGCAGGGCAACGTTCAGCGAGCGGATGCCGCCACCCGTGGGCGTCGTCAGCGGGCCTTTGATACCAACGAGATATTCTTTAAATGCATTAACGGTATCATCGGGCAGCCAGTTGTTGAAGCGCTTGAAACTCTCCTCGCCCGCGAATACCTCGAACCAGGAAATGCGGCGCTTGCCGCCATACGCCTTCTCGACGGCGGCGTCGAATACGCGGACGGACGCGGCCCAGATGTCGGGACCGGTCCCATCACCGCGAATGAACGGGAGCACCGGGTGATCGGGCACATTGAGTTTGCCGTTAGCGATCGTGATCTTACCGCCGGCGGGAGGGGTGACGTCTTGATAGGCCATGAGAGAAAGTTAGAGCGATTGACAGAAGCGGGCGAGCCGGGTGACGCCTTTCGCGATCACCGCGTCGCCGGTCGCATAGCTGAGGCGGAGGTATCCCTCGGCGCCAAAAGCGCTTCCGGGCACCGCGGCGACTTTTTCCTTTTCGAGCAATCGGTCACAGAACTCCATCGAGCTGAGGCCGAACTTCGATATATTGGGGAAAAGATAAAACGCGCCCTGCGCCAGCAGGCAGGAAATCCCGGGGATTTTGCTCAACTCGCCATGCAGGAATTTCCGGCGACGATCGAACGCCGCGAGCATCTCGGCGAGAGCCGCCCGCGTCTTTTCCTTTTCCTGCAATGCAGCAAGCGCTCCATATTGCGCAAAGGTCGCCACGTTCGAAGACATCTGGCTCTGAAACTCGGAAACTGCCTTCACGATCGGCGGCGGCGCCACGAGCGTCCCGATACGCCAGCCCGTCATGGCATACGTCTTCGAAAAACCTGCCACCACGATCGTCCGTGCCTCCGCCTCCGGGCTGAGCGTGGCCAGGCAGGTCGGCTTCGCGCCATCATATACGAGGTGTTCATACATCTCGTCCGACAATATATAGAGGTTGTGCTGCACCGCGATGTCGACGAGCGCCGCGAGCTCCGCGCGCGTATATACTGCGCCGGTCGGGTTCGACGGGGAGTTGAGGATCAGCAGGCGCGTCTTCGGCGTGATCGCCGCCAACAACAATTCCGGAGTGAGCTTGAAATGGGTGCGATCGTCCGCGAGCACGAGGCGCGGGACGGCGCCGGCGAGTTTCACCATCTCCGGATAACTGACCCAGAACGGCGCGGGCACGATCACCTCGTCACCCGGCGAGCACGTAGCGAGCACGCCGAGGTAACAGGAAAATTTTCCGCCCGGCGAGACGACCACCTGCCCGGGTGCGACCTTCAATCCATAATCGGACCCATAGCGGGCCGCGATCGCCTGACGCAGCGGCTCGATCCCAGGCGTCGGACCATATTTCGTTTTGCCCGATTGGATCGCCGCGATGCATGCGTCCTTGATATGCGCCGGTGTATCAAAGTCCGGTTCACCGGCGGCAAAGCCACACACGTCCTCTCCCGCGGCTTGCATCGCCTTGGCTTTGCCATCGACGACGAGTGTCGGCGACGGAGTGACGTTGCGGGCCCAGGTGGAAAGCGGAAGCGGCGAAGGCATGGGTACGGCCCTCCAGTAAAAAGAAACGGCGTGACCAAAGGCAAGCCCGGCATCCGCTCCACACGCGTCGCGGATTTTTCGACGCGCCACCGCATCGAGCCGCGACCCAGCTCGTATTATATTTTCTTCCGCTTCAAATCCACGACGCCCGGCTTCGTCGGCATCGCTTCGAGGGCGTAACGCAGCAACTCGCCCACACTCGTATTCTTCTTTTTCGCAAAACGCTTCAGAGTCGCCCGGTCGTCCAGCGACACGCGCACGGAAATCTGCCGGTGGGAATTCGACGTGGAGTCACACGTTTCAAAGTCGAAACCTCCGATGGCGAGACGCACCACCTGGCTCGCACTGCCCACCGCGTGACCGCGGCGGCAGGCGTCAATCTTGGCAATAAGCGCGAGGGGAAGATCGAACGTCAGCGGGGCGGTGTTTTTGCGTGATTGGGTGGCCATGCGAGTGCGGGAGGTTGATCTGCGACTTCGGCGAGAAGGCACGCGTCAGCCGCAGGCGGCAACGCTATTTTGCAAAAGGTTCCAAAGAATTGATGTCATGGACGCCACCCGTGCCACCGAGGCCCCGTCCTGTATCCAAAATCTGAATACAACAACGTCGCTCCTGCAGCGGGCTTCAGAAGCCAGTTCCAGGGCGACGCGTTTTCCTGGCTCGCGCGGCCGGCCGGAATTCAGCTTTTCGCGCGGGCCCGACTGACTCGCGGCGGAGGGCCACCGCTCAACAACAACTGGTACGCGGAAAGCGGCGATGCGACCATCTGCCGGCACTTCGAGACGATCGCTGGCTTGAAGTCGCGACCGTGCGTGATCAGTAGCGCGTCCACTCCACATTCATGGGCTCCGAGGACGTCGACAATCGAATCCCCGACCATAATCGCATCCGTACTTGCGACCTCGAGCTGTTGGAGAATTTCGCGCAGTCCGCCTCCATCGGGCTTGTGCGTCGGCAGGTCGTCCCCGCAGACCATCGTGGCAAAAAACTTTTTCAGCCGGTGCGACGCCAGCAACTCCTCGGTGCTCGCGCGATCCCGTCCCGTCCAGATCGCCAGCGCAATTTTCTGCTCCCGCAACTGTTGGAGCACCGCCCTTAATCCGGGAAACGGCTGGATCAGATGATGGTGCTCGCGGTTAAACGCCGCGAGGCGTCGCAGCGCCTCCGCGAGATTTTTTCTGCCGCCCAGCAATTCCGGCAACGTACGCTCGGGCGGACCCCCGAGCGTAGTTAATATATCCATCGTGAACTCCGAAGAGAACGGCTGGAGCGCATGCGAAAACGCGCGCAGCACCACCGGCAGGCTGTCGAGCAGCGTGCCGTCAAAATCGAAGACGATGGCGCGGGGCGGACCGGCGCGCTTCATGGCCCGAGGTGCTCGATCCGGTCCGCGGCCGGCGGCTTTATATCATCCGCCAGCGTCGCGGGCTGAAACAGTGCCGACGAAAAATCCAGCCGCAGCGCCGCTCCCGTCAATTGGAGCCGCGTCTTGTCGCGCGTGACTTCATTTCGCGCATCGATGGTCTTGAGCAGCCACTGCTCGCCCACGCGCTTGGCGTCGACGAGTGAGATCGTTTTCATTGGGCGTCCGTCGCGACCCAGCAGCTCCGTCTGCACCGGCGCATTATATTGCGTGTCGAAGTACGCGCGCACGCCGCTGAGCTGTGGGAACTGCGAGGCGAAGGCGGACGGTGGACGAAAAAGAAAAACACGCGTGGGCCGACCGGCCACCCGTGCGAGACTTTCGAACGTGAAATCCGGCCAATATAAAAACGGCAGCTCGACATCGAACGGCGTCAGCTCGACGCCGGCTACAAGCGGGGAAAAAAGTTCTGCGACCGGCAGTTGCGCCACTCGGCCATCGGCGAAGCGCCAGGTGCCGGGGTTGGCGCCATTCTGCAATAGGAAGCGACGCGGTCTCCCGGCCTCGTCGGCGACTTCGATCCGCGTCACCGGCCCCTGCTCGTTTCGCGCGCCCCACATCCGGCCGCGCAGGATTTTCTCCTCACCGCGCCGCGGCAATATATGAAGCTCGATTTCAAAGTAATAGGAACCCGGCAGCCCAGCCTCGCGGAACTCCTGTACGAGCCTGCGCCCTTCTGCCTGATCGAGTTTGCCGACGGAAAGCTCTGGCGCCTGCTGGCCTGCGCCGGGCGCGGCGAAAGCCGGAGCAGCGAGCATCGCGCCCGCCAAATATAATATAGCCGAGCGTCGCGAAACCGTTCCGCGCTTCTCCAACAAATATATCAAGGGGACTTGGGCGCAGGCGCACTTGCGGCCGAGGGCGGATTCGCGGAAGGCGTCGCGGTCGCCGGTGCAGCCGTCGCAGGCGTCGGCGATGGGGCCGCGAGGGAAGCCGGCGGCGCGAGCGGCATCACCGGCGCAGAAGCTTTCGGAGCGGCGGGAACGGCGATCGTGGGCAGCGCGTTGCCGGCAACGATTGCCGCGTGCTTCCGTTCATATATACGCCCGAGATAGAGCGCGAACGTCAGCACGAAAAATGCGACGGAAGAATATATCGTCAATTTGCTCAGCACGTTGCCGGTGTCCGCGCCAAAAGCCGCCTCGGCCATGCCGCCGCCCATTGCTGAACCCATCCCGCCATCCGACTTGGCTTTTTGGGCCAGCACGACCAGCACCATGAAAAGTGAAGTGACAATCAGCAGGAACGTGCCGATGCCCAGAAAGATACTCAATATACTCATGTGAAGGGTCAAAAAAGCATTTCACCCCCGCGATTGTCAATCGTGCGATTAGCCCGGGATTCCACGCCCTCACCCACGTGCGACCGGCTGGACCGGTCCCTCGCACGCCATTCCTGTCGGTCGCGACGGGGCGGCTCAGATGAGGCTCTCGCTCAGGCCTCGATGCCGAGCTTCTCGAGGACGCGCTGCAGATCTTCGTTTCCTCTATATTCAATCACGATCCGGCCCTTCTTTGCCCCATGCAGCACTGCGACTCGCGCCCCCAGGTGTGACGTCAGCTTGCGTTCGATTCCCGCCACGGTCGCAGCATCTTTCGCCGATCCTCCGCGCGCCGGACTCGGCTTTGGCGAGGGCGACGTCCCGTTCGCTTTTCCCGCCTGCACGATTTTCTCCGTTGCCCGCACACTCAGGCCCTCCTCGATGACGCGGCGGGCAAAGATCGACCGTTGGGCGGCGTCCGTGATGCCAAGGAGCACCTTCGCATGCCCGACGCTCAACAGGCCTTTCGCTATATATCCTTGAGTCTCTCCATCGAGCGAAAGGAGCCGCAGTGAATTCGCCACACTTGCGCGACCCTTGCCGACACGGTCCCCCGCGCTTTCCTGCGTCAGGTCGAAATCGCGGATGAGGCTTGCATATCCGTGTGCCTCCTCGATCGGGTTCAGTCCCTCGCGCTGCAGGTTTTCGATTAGTCCCAAGGCCGCCGACGAGGCATTGCTCGCCTCGACGATCCGCGCCGGGATCGTCCGAATTTTTAGGAGTTGAAACGCCCGCCAGCGTCGCTCGCCCGCGATCAGCTGAAATTTCTGTCCCGTTTTTCGAACCACGATCGGCTGCAACAAACCCTCGGAGCGAATGCTGTCCGCGAGCTCCTGAAGCTGGTCCGGCGGTATATCGCGCCGCGCCTGGTAAGGGCTCGGCTCTATATGATCGACCGCGATTTCCTGATAGCCAGGCACACCGTCGGCGGGAGCCGGAGGGGCGGGAATCGGAGCCGGATGGGCCGCGTCGACGGGAGCGACATTCGCGTGGGGCGTCTCGGCCGGCGGCTTGGAAGCGGAAATCAATCCGACGAGTCCGCGGCCGAGCCGGGATTTGGGAGGCGTCGCCATGTATATATATTATTTCCCGCCGGGGATGAAAAGCGTCTGTCCCGCGACGATGCGACTGGGGTCGCTGATCTTGTTCGCGTTTATTATATCGGCCGACTTCGCGCCGGTCTTCTTCGCAATGAGTGCGAGCGAGTCGCCCTTCTGGACTATATAGCTCACGCCCTCCTTGGGATAGTCCTCGGAAAAATTCGTCGGGCCAGCCGCGCCGGCCGCCGGATGCGCGCCGCCGTTTTTCGAGAGCGCCTCGATCGCCGCGTTCGTTTGCTTCGCGAGCTTCTCCATCTGCTGCGCCACCTGCTGCATCGTCTCGCTCCGCGACACGTTCACGGCCACCTGTATATTGCGGTTCACGTCCGAAAGCGACTGGTTCAGCTGCGTCAGCGTCACATACGCCCGGTCGGCCGTGCCTGCCCGCGCGGACAGGTCGTTGTTCTGTCGCTCGAGCTGTTCGACCCGCAGGGAGAGCTCGGCGACGCGTTGGGATAATCCCCGAACATCCTCCCGCAGATTCGCCAGTTCGACCTGGGCGAGGAGCGGCGTGCCCAGCGCCGCGGCCACACACAACAGCAAGACACGTTTCAACATTCTGCGAAGTTTGGGTAAATGAAGATCAAAAACAAGTGAAGACGACGCGCCGTTTCGCGCCGCCGCACCGATACCGCCGCGAACTTGGCATGGCGTCCACAATGAAGTCGACGCCCGCCTTAACTCACGACAGAAAAGACCGATTCGAAACGGATGCGTTGTCCTCCCATTTCCTGCGCCGGTCCTCGATGAATTGGAAGAAGTCCGCGCTGTTCAGCGCCGTCCTCGCCCTGATGCTGCTTGCGAGCGCTGAACTCGCAACGCGCGTCGTTTTTTCGCGGCTGAGCTGGGCAGGGCGATTCCTCGATTATGATGAGACGTCGAACCGCATCCGCTGGGTGCTCATCAACCGGGAGCAAGGCTCACGCGATCAGCTGACCGCCGCGGACGTCAACCATGATGGCGAACATATACATCGTTATCATCCGGTGCGCGGCTGGATGACGAAAGCGCACTTGGAGTCGGACCCGGCGGCACATCGCCCTGGCATCACCACCAACTCGCTTGGCTTCCGCGGCAGCGCCGAAATCCCCGCGACGAAGCAGCGTTATCGCATTTTGCTCATCGGGGACTCGTTCACTTTTGGTGATGAGGTGGGCGACAGCGAAACGTTCGGCGCGTACCTGCAGCAGCTGCTCCCGAGCGTCGAGATCGTCAACGCCGGCGTCCCCGGTTACGGCCACGACCAGATGCTGCTTCTGCTCAACGACGAGGGAAAAAAGCTGCAGCCCGATCTCGTGATATTGGGATATACCAACACGGACATCGAGCGGAACGGAAAAAATTTCAAGTTCTCGGCGAAGCCGAGGGCGGAGTTCACGAAAGGCGTGCTGCATTGGGATAATATACCGGTGCCGACGCCCCTCGCGCTTCTCTCCGCGGAAAAGTGGCACCTGAAACTCTGGGATCTCGCGCGCATCGCCTACGCGCGAAAGAATGCGCAGCGCGACAATGACGCCGACCACGCGTTGACTATATTGCTCCTGCAGGAAATCGACCGCTCGATTCACGCGCTCGGGGCGAAGTCGCTCTTTCTCTATATACCGCACCCGGCCGAGCCGATCTTCCCGGAGCGACTGCACTGGGATGAGTGGAGTGCGGACGTTTGTGCCCGCGCCGGCATCCCTTACTATAGCGCGGAGGACGACCTCCGGGCCGAGGTGAAATCCGGGGTTGATATACATCCGATGGGCCGCGGCCATTTCAACCCGGCGGGAAACCACGCGCTCGCCACGAGCCTCGCCCGGTATCTCGGGGCCCATCAATATTTGCCGCCCGGCGCGACCGTGGCAGCGCTGCCGTGAATATACTCGGCATCTCAGCGTTTTTCCACGATTCCGCCGCGGCGCTGGTGCAGGACGGACGGATCGTTGCCGCCGCGCAGGAGGAGCGTTTCACCCGGGTCAAACATGACGAGTCATTCCCGCAGCATGCGGTCGAATATTGCCTGCGGGCCGGCGGCATTCGAGCGTCGGATCTGGATCATGTGGCCTTTTATGAAAAGCCGCTGCTGAAATTCGAACGCCTCCTGGAGACGTACGTGGCGTTCGCGCCCGCGGGCTTTCGCAGCTTCTCGCTCGCGATGCCGTCGTGGCTGAAACAGAAGCTGCGGCTCCCCACCGCGATGGACCGCGGGCTCGGCGGCGAATATAAGAAGCGCTATATATTCTGCGAGCACCACGAGTCGCACGCCGCCAGCGCGTTTTTTCCCAGCCCCTTCGAGCGCGCCGCCATCCTCACGATCGACGGCGTCGGTGAATGGGCGACCTCCACGATCGGCCGGGGCCATGGACAACGCATCGAGCTGCTTCAGGAGCAGCGCTTCCCCCACTCGCTCGGTTTACTCTATTCCGCATTTACCTATTACGCCGGCTTCAAGGTCAACAGCGGCGAATATAAAGTCATGGGCCTCGCCCCCTACGGCCGGCCCCGGTTCGTCGATTTGATATTCGAGCACCTCGTCCACCTCGAACCCGATGGCTCGTTCCAACTCGACCTGCGTTACTTTGATTATTGCCACGGCCTGACGATGACGAACGAGCGCTTCCACCGGCTCTTCGGTCGCGGACCACGCGCACCGGAAAGCCTGCTCGACCAGTTCAGCATGGACCTCGCCGCGAGCGTGCAGGCCGTGACCGAGGAGATTGTCCTGCGGATGGCGCGGCACGCGCAGCAAATCACCGGAGAGGAAAATCTCGTGCTGGCGGGCGGCGTCGCGCTCAACTGCGTCGCCAACGGCAAGCTCCTCCGCGCGGGTATCTTTCGCCGGCTCTGGATTCAGCCGGCCGCCGGTGACGCCGGAGGGGCTCTGGGAGCCGCTTTGCTGGTAGCTCATCAACTCGCGGGCACGCCGCGGGTGGCGTGGGCGGCGGATGCGCAGGACGGCAGTCTTCTCGGGCCGGAATATACAGACGCCGAGATCGGTGAGACACTGCGGTCGGAAGGTGCCGCGTTCGCGCTTTGCGAATCCGATGCTGCGCTGTGCCAACATACGGCCGAACTGCTGGCCGAGGGCAAGGTCGTCGCCTGGTTCCAGGGACGCATGGAGTTCGGGCCGCGCGCGCTCGGATCGCGGAGTATATTGGGCGATGCGCGCAGCCCCGCGATGCAGAAGACGATGAACCTGAAGATAAAATTCCGGGAATCGTTTCGGCCGTTCGCACCGGCCGTCCTCGCGGAGCGAGCCGCGGAATATTTCGAAATCGAGCCCGGCACGGAAAGTCCCTATATGCTCTTGGTCGCGGACGTTCGCGGCGAGCAGAGGCGGCCCGCGCCGGACTATATGGAGGGCGAGCGCTGGCTGGAGCAGCTGGAATTCCCGCGGTCGGTTGTGCCCGCGATCACCCACGTTGATTATTCCGCCCGGCTCCAAACCCTCGACCCCGCCCATCACCCGCTCTTTCACGCACTCGTCGTCGAGTTCGAACGCATCACCGGCTGTCCGATGGTGATCAACACCAGCTTCAACGTCCGCGGCGAGCCGGTGGTCTGCACCCCGACCGAGGCCTACCGCTGCTTCATGGCTACGGGCATGGACGCACTCGTCATTGGTCGCTATATACTGCTGAAAGCCGCGCAGGGTCCCGCGCCCGACGCGGCGCAGACCGAGGCCTACCTCGCGCAATATCAACTCGACTGACCGATGCACTGGCGCGATGTAGACTTTCATCCCCCGTCCCGGAAATTACGGGAATTTGCCGCGATCACTGGCGTCATATCCGGCGCGTGGCTGATCGTCCTCGAGCGACGCCCCGCGCCACTGTCGCTTCCCGCCGTCTATTTTCTCATCGCCGGCTTTCTCATCGCCGCTCTCGGCCTCGTTGCACCCCGACTGATCCGTTGGGTATATGTTGGACTGACGGTGGCCACGTTCCCGCTCGCGGTTGTCGTGAATTTCACGGCGCTCGCGTTCGTTTACTATATCGTCCTGACGCCCGTTGGCTGGTTTTTCCGTCTCATCGGTCGCGACGCGCTCGCATTGCGTCGACGCAGGAACCAATCCCATTGGCGACCGGTGGCAGCGCGCCCGCCGGCCAGCTATTTTCGCCAATCCTGAAACATGAACTCCGAATTCGAAACCGAGGCGGCGAAGGCTCGGCCGAGTATATTCGCGGAATTCTGGGTGTTCCTGAAGCAGAACAAGAAATGGTGGATCCTGCCGATCCTCGTGCTTCTCGCCCTCTTCGGCACGTTGCTGATCCTCGGCGCCACCGGGGCCGCACCGTTTATATATACTATTTTCTAGCGCCCCGGTGCGGAGCGCGCTGCGTGGATCATCGTCGTTCCGCAGGTCCGACCAATTCACCGCTGAACGCTACATAGATCTATATATGTGTATGGCTCATATGGCTGCACGCTCAGATACAGCGCGCCGCGGCGACCGTCAGGTGCGGCTCTATTTCGCCGCTCGCAGGAGGGGCGGCATCGGTTCTGATTTCAGCACCGTTCCCTCGGGAATCGGGAAACCGCGCAGAAAATCCCCCGCGGGCAGCATGCGCCCGCCCGCCCGCTGCAATCGCAACAGCCGCAGCACGCCATCGGGTGTCGCAATCTCAATTCCGTCCGTCCCCGCACGGGCGACCACGCCCGGCGCCGCACCCATGGGTCCCGCGCCAGTCGCCTCGGCGAGGCCGATCTTCAACGGCTGTCCACCAACCGTGATCGTGCACGCCGGCCACGGAAACAGGCCGCGGATTCGTGCCGCAAGCACCCGCGCCGCTATATGAAAGTCGAGACCGCCATCCGCCTTTTCCAATCGCCGGCAAAATGTCGCCGCCGCCGCGTCCTGAGCCACGAATGCCAGAGTGCCGTTCGCCAGCGCCGGTAGTGCTTTTCTGAATACATCTGCACTCGCGAGCGCGAGCCGCGCCTCGACCTCGAGCGCCGTGTCGAGCGGACCAATCGGCACGCGGCTCACCGCCGCGACCGGCCCCGCATCCAACTCGCGCACGATCCGCATCAGACTCACCCCCGTCTCGATCTCGCCACTCGCGACGGCCGTTTGAATCGGCGACGCTCCTCGATATTTCGGCAGGATCGATGTATGAAAGTTCACCGTCCCGAGCCGAGGGATCGCGATGAAGCTGTCCCGCAGGATCTGACCGTATGCCATTACGACGCACAAATCCGGCGCCAGCGCGCGCAGCGCCTCCTCGCTATCCGCGCCCAGTTTGGCCGGCTGCAGCACCGGCAGCCCGCGCGCGATCGCCCACTGCTTGATCGCGTTCGGCAGCGTCTGCTGCCCGCGCCCGGCCGGCCGGTCGGGTTGCGTGAAGACGCCCAAAATGACCGCCAACTCTGGAAGCGACGCGACCGACTCCAGCAGCGGCAGCGCAATCGCATCCGATCCGAGAAAAACCACGCGTAACGGGGCTGACGACGGGTTCGGAGTCACGCGATATAGAGTCGTATCCGTTTTCTGAATACACGCGCCGGCGTCCGGCCGGCGAGTTGTAGATCAATCCTCGAGCGTTCCCGGCTCGTCCACGTCGTCCTGCTCCTCGCTCGCCTTCCACTTCGGAACATGCGGCGTCTGCCGCGCGCGCTCCTGCGCCTCGCGAATCGCCGAGAACGACATGCCCGGGTCCTGCTTCTCCTTGCCGACCAGGTCGAAGTATATAGGACAGCCGTTCAACCCGAACTCCTTCACCAAGCCTGCCTCGAGGTAGCGGCGATATTGCTCCGTCAGCTTCTCCTCGCGGTTGCAAAACAGCTTGATGCGAAACGGCCGGGTCCCGGTCTGCGTCGCATAATATACTCGGAACCGCTTCCCGCCCACCGAAGGCGGCGGCGTTTTCTCGGAGAGATAACCGATGATTTTGTTCAACTTCGCCGTGGACAGCTTGGTATCGAGCTGCCGGTTGAGCTTCACCGCCGAGTTCAACATCCGGTCGACTTCATATCCACTCACCGCCGAGACGAAGATCACCGGCGCACCCGGCGTGAAATATAAACGCTCGAACAGCGCGTGTTCATATTTCTCCCGATAATCCCGCTCGCTCTTATAGGGAGCGAATCCGCCCTGCGACTTGAACGCTTCCTTCACCAGGTCCCACTTATTCACCACGATGACGATCGGCTTGTGCTCCTTGATCGCCTCGCCCGCGATCGCCTTGTCCTGCTGCGTCACGCCGTCCAGCGAATCGAGCACGAGAAAAACGACATCGGTCTGTTTGATCGCATCGAGCGACCGAAGCCGCGAAAAATATTCCACCGGCGACGCCAGTTTGGTCGCCGCCTTGATTCCCGCCGTGTCGATCAGACGAAAGGGATGCATCTCGCCATCGCGCCCCTTGAACTCGAACGCTAACTCGACGGAATCGCGCGTCGTCCCCGGCACGTCACTGACAATCAGCCGATCACTGTTGAGCAGCCGGTTGCTGAGCGAGGATTTGCCGACGTTCGGACGTCCGATAAAGCACACACTGAGCGCCTGTGCCGGGTCGCGAATGCTCTCCCCTTCATCCATCGGCCCAAGGGCCTCGATAATCGCATCGCGCAACTCCGCCTCACCGCGGCCATGCTCCGCCGACACGCGCAACGGCTCCCCGAGGCCGAGTCTATATGCATCCTCGAGCTGCAATTTCTCGTCGTCGAAATCGGCTTTATTAATCACGAGCCGCACCGCTTTTCCACTGCGCCGCAGCCGCGCTGCAATTTTTTCGTCGAGCGACGTGAGTCCCTCCAACCCATCGATCACGAATAGGATGAGCGACGCTGTATTAATCGCGAAACTCACCTGCTCCTCCGATGCCGCCGTCAGAGCGGCCGGCGTGTCCTCGCCCTTATATCCAATGCCACCTGTATCAAGGAGTGTATAGTTGCCCTCAGTGATCTCCGCCGCGATCACGTCACGCGTCACGCCCGGCTGGTCGTGCACGATGGAAATCCGCTTGCGCGCCAGGCGGTTGAAGAGACGGCTCTTGCCGACGTTCGGTCGGCCGACAATGGCAACGGTGCGATTCATGACGAATGATATACCAGCACGTCTCGCGTCCGGGCGCAATGCACGGGAGCGAGACGGCGCGGCTTACGACTTCTCGCCTTGGACGAAACGCTCGATCCGATCGCACGCCTCGATGAGTTGTTCGTAGCTCGTGGCGAAACACGCCCGCACATGTCCGCGACCATTCTCGCCGAAAGCGAGTCCGGGCACGACGGCCACCTTCTGTTTTTCGAGCAGGCGCACAGCGAAGTCCTTCTCGTTCAACCCGGTCGCAGCCACCGAGGGAAACGCATAAAAACTGCCGCGCGGCGAATGGCATTTCAACCCGGTCTCGTTGAGGCGACGCACCACGAGATCGCGCCGCCGATGATATTGCTCGCGCATGCGGAGCACGCCGTCCCATCCCCGCTGCAAGGCTTCCAGAGCCGCTTCCTGGGCGATGATCGACGCGCACAGCATCGAATATTGATGCACCTTCATCATCGCGTCGATCAACGGCGCCGGGCCACACGCATACCCGATGCGCCAGCCCGTCATCGCGAATGCCTTCGAGAAGCCGTGGAGAAATATAGTGCGCTCCGCCATGCCCGGAAGGCTGGCGATGCTCGTGTGCGTTCCATCGAACGTGAGCTCCGAGTATATTTCGTCGGTCAGCACGAGCAGGTCTTTCTCGCGACAAAACGCGGCGATTTTTTCCAACTGCTCGCGCGTGCACGTCCCACCCGTCGGATTGCACGGCAGGTTCAGCATCAGCATCTTCGCGCCCGGCTGCCAGGCGGCGCGCAACGCCTCCGCCGTCAGCGCGAAATTATCCTTCGCATATGTCGGGACGGCGATCGCCTCGCCGTGCACAAGCGCGACGCTCGGATGATAGGATACATAGCATGGCTGGTGAAACATCACCTTGTCGCCGGGGTTCACGAACGCGCGACAAGCCAGGTCCAGCGCCTCCGAGACGCCGACCGTCACGATCACCTGGTCCTCCGGCCGATATGAAAC
Organism: uncultured Verrucomicrobiae bacterium; assembly: GCA_963800005.1. Classification (GTDB taxonomy): domain Bacteria; phylum Verrucomicrobiota; class Verrucomicrobiia; order Opitutales; family Opitutaceae; genus CAWCZH01. Next base: position 299,338 of record CAWCZH010000004.1, on the reverse strand, counting down.
CGAGAAATGCTCGGCCACATATATAGAGATGGCCCGGCGCAGCTCGATCAGTCCGAGATTCGATGTATAGTATGTCTTCCCGCGCTCGAGCGCGAAGATCGCGGCCTCGCGGATATGCCACGGCGTGACGAAATCCGGCTCGCCCACGCCGAGCGAAATCACGTCCTGTCCCTTGAGTTTCGCGACCAGCTCGAAGAAATCGCGGATGCCGCTCTTGGGCAGCGCGGCCACATGGCCCGCCACCCAGCGTTTGGAATCGTTGCTCATGGCCCGGGTCAGGGAGCAACGTTGAGCCGCGCACTCGGCGCATCGCCGGCCTCGAGCAGGAAGCCCTGCTCTTTATAGCTGCGAAGCATGAAATGCGTGGACGTCGAAACGACACCTTCGATGGTCGATAATTTTTCCGACACGAAGGAAGCGACTTTCTGGAGAGACGGCCCTTTCACGAAGACGAGCAGATCATAGCCGCCCGACATCAGATAGCAGGACTCGACCTCGTCGAAGCGCGCGATGCGTTCCGCGAAACGGTTGAACCCGCCGCCGCGCTCCGGCGTCACCTTCACTTCAATCACAGCGCGCACCGCGGCAGCGGCGGCGGCCTCGCGCGAGAGATCGAGCACCGGGCGCCAGCCGAGGAAGATTTTATCTTTCTGCAACTGCTCCAGATGCTGTTGCACCTCGGCCTCTGTCAGGCCCGCGACTTGCGCCATTTGCGCATTCGTGAGACTGACACCGTCGAGCAAAAGCTTGAGAACAGGGTTCATAGGGGCGACGAGCATCCGGGACCTCGCCGCCATTGACGAGCAGGAAATCAGCTTCGCGCCGCAGCAGTGTCAGCGGCCGACGGGGCACTGTGTCGGCTCTCCGCTATAAACTTCGCATGTTGTCACCGATGGCTGTCGCGCGGAGTTGCATCGCTCGACGAATTGCGGCAACCGTCCCTTTCCCATGTTTGAATCACTCACCGAGAAACTCGGCAACGCACTCCGCAACCTTCGCGGCGTCGGGCAGCTGTCCGAGGAAAATATGGCCGAAGCCCTGCGCGAGGTGCGCACCGCCCTCCTCGCCGCCGATGTCCATTTCAAGGTCGCCCGCGAATTCGTTGAACGCGTCCAGGCCCAGTGCGTCGGCCAAGCCGTCCTCAAAGGCGTCGCCCCCGGCCAACAGATCGTCAAGATCATCAACGACGAACTCGTCCGCCTCCTCGGCGAGGGTTCCACTACGCTCAGCGGCGCGCGGCCCCTCAAGATCCTGATGGTCGGCTTGCACGGCTCCGGCAAAACGACCTCGAGCGCGAAGCTCGGCAAGCTCCTCAAGAAGCGCGGCTATCGCCCACTCGTCGCCGCGTGCGATATATATCGTCCCGCCGCCATCGACCAACTCGAGATCCTCGCCCGCCAGGAGGAGCTCGCGTTTTACGCCGATCGCAATTCCCGCGACGTGCCCGCGATCGGCCAAGCGGCTCTGGAAGCCGCTTCCAAGGCGGGTTGCGACTGTATTATATTCGACACGGCCGGCCGGCTCCAGATCGACGCCGACCTCGTCGAGGAAGTGCGCCAGCTGCGCGCGCGCGTGCAGCCGGAAGAGGTGCTCCTCGTCGTCGACGCCGCCCTCGGCCAGGAGGCCGTGAATGTTGCCAAGACTTTCAACGACGCGCTCCAGCTCACCGGGCTCATCCTCACCAAACTCGACGGCGATGCGCGCGGCGGTGCGGCCTTGTCCATCAAGTCCATCACGGGCGTCCCCATAAAATTCGTCGGCACCGGCGAAAAGACGTCGGACTTCGATACGTTTTATCCCGACCGCCTCGCGTCCCGTATCCTCGGCATGGGTGACGTCGTCTCTCTCGTCGAGAAGGCGCAGGAGAATATAGATCAAAAGGAAGCCGAGCGCATGGCGGAAAAACTCCGCAAGGCCGACTTCAACCTCGAGGATTTCCTGAGCCAGCTGCAGCAGGTGAAAAAACTCGGCTCGATGCAGAGCATCATCGGCATGATGCCCGGCATGAGCGGCGTCGAAATCGGCGACGACGCCGAGAAGCAAATGCAGCGGACCGAGGCCATTATAAAGTCGATGACCGTTCAGGAACGGCGCAAGCCCGAGGTGCTGAACGGCAATCGCCGCAAGCGCATCGCGTCCGGCGCCGGCGTCAAAATCGTGGACGTCAACCAGCTGCTAAAACAGTTTCAGCAGATGCAGAAAATGATGCAGATGATGAAGGGCGGCGGCGCGAAGAAAATGATGCGCCAGATGGAAGCGATGCGCGGCAAGGGCGGCTTCCCGGGAATGTAACCCTGAAGGCTTCTATCTATATAGCGATATATAGACAGGTTGGTTCACGGATTTGTATACCGCCGCAGGGTGGCCGGTATATTGGTTAGATGGGTCCGGACAGCTGCGTCAGATATATGAAAGTAGATCCGACCCACCCCGCAGCCTAAGCGCCTGCGGTCTTGCTGGCAGCGGTGGCGAGCGGCTTCAGGCCCGCCTCGATTTCCGGGCGGCGTCCCTCCAGGAACGGTGGCAGCGCCAGCTTGTCGCCCAGTTGTTCCAGCGGCTCGTCAACGGCGAATCCCGGACCATCCGTCGCGATCTCGAATAATATACCGCCCGGCTCGCGGAAATAGAGACTGCGAAAATAATAGCGGTCCACCGGCCCGCTCGTCGCCGTGCCCGTCTGGTCCAGATGCTGCGCCCAGTCCTCGTAATCCGCATCCTGGCACCGGAACGCCACATGATGCACCGCGCCAGCCCCCTGTCGCGCCGGCCGCAGGTTGGGCTCCTCCATGAGGTGCACCTCCGCCGCTGCTCCGCCGGCACCCATGGTATATACGCGCACCTCGTCACCGGGGTATCCAGTTCTTGGATACGTGCGGGTGTGACGGAAATTCAGCACGCCTCGCAGCACGCGATCGGTCGGCTCGAAGCGCGGCACGCTCAGAGAGATCGGGCCCAGCCCCAGAATCTGGTGCTCGGGCGGCACCGGGCTTTTCTCCCACGGGTTCGCCGGCCCGACCTGTCCGTCGACGATCAACGCGAGCCGCTGGCCCTCGGGATCCTCGAACTCGAGCGTGCCCCGACCGTCTGCCTCATGCACGTCCCCGGATTTCACTCCGCGCTCGCGCAAACGCTCCGCCCACCAAAGCAGCGTCGGCGCATTCGCGACGCGCATTCCCGTCCGCACGACGCTGCGGGTCCCACGCGTCTCGCGCGGCGCGGGCCAGTCGAAGAACGTCACATCGGTTCCCGGGGACGCCTTGCCGTCGGCGTAGAATAAATGATATGCGGAAACATCATCCTGGTTGACGGTTTTTTTCACGAGCCGCAGCCCGAGCACTTGTGTATAGAACGCGAAGTTGCCGAGCGCGTCGGCGGTGATGGCCGTCAGGTGATGAATGCCGTGCAGTTCCATCGCGAAAATCGGCTCTGCAATAACCGACCTGTCAAGATTTCCGCTCGTGAAACTCCGGCGCAGCGAGAATCGCCGCCTTCGTCAGCGATACCGTCACCTTCGCGCCTTCATAGCTGAGGCTCTCCACATGCTTGATCGGTATCACCATCTCGCGGCCCCCGAACCAGGTGCCGCTCGCCACCAGCAAATCGCGAATCTCCCAGGCATGCAGATCGACCAAAAAATCCGCGGCGTGCCCGAGCGTTCCATCCTTCGCATCAATCTGGTAACCGTGCACCGCCTGCGCGCTCTGCAGGTGATGATCGAGCCGCCGATGGTGGCCCCCGGGCGTTTTCTCCTCCTGCAACTGCTCCACCGGCGCCGGGGCCACCACCGGGTACCCGGTCATCGCCGCGACGGGCCCGCCTTCCCAATATATTGGCCAGCCGTAATATTGATAATACTCGATTTCATATTGCCGCGACACCGGCTTGTGCGTGTCGACCGGCGGGCTTTTTTCGATCTGCGCGCGCGTGAGATTCACCCGGAGTCCATCGTCCTGTAGCGTCCCGAGCGCGCGCGGCGCCAGCAGCACGAGCCGCTCGGCCAGCCACGAACCGGTGTTCACCACCAGATAGCGCACCGCCCACGTGTGGTCGTCGAAGTATACATCGGTGACATGGCCGATATCGCCATCTGAGGCGTGGAGACGCTTGCCGCGAAGTTCTTTGATTCTGTGAAGCATGGAGGAAGGGAAACTTATATAATAATCGAGATGGCCACGACATAGACCCCAACCCGCGTGCGACGTGCCAAATCCCGCCAGCCCAGCGTCTCACGAACCGTCCACGGAACCGCACGTCGCGACGATCCAGTCCCCGCCCGGCTGCCGATTCGGCTCATTCCGGCTCAATCTCCCGGCCCGCGCCGCTCCGCCCAAGCCAGCCCATACTCGCGACGCAACCGGCCGCATGCGGTCGCAGCGATGCGCTCCACCAGCGCGACCCGCTCAGCGGCGGTCGTCTCGTGGAGGCAGGGTTTCGCCCGCAACACGAGCCCCGCACCCGCGCGCTCGAGCCACCCCCACCCGTCCGGCACCTCGGCCGGCGCCGCTATATCCTCATCTGTCACTATATACAGCAGCGATGCCGCCCGCCACCGCCGGAGTCGACAGAACTTCGTGTTCTCCACGGCAAACCGCTCGGCCGCCCGCAACTCCCGCGTCAGCCGGTCATGCGTCTCATGCCGCACCCCGCGCAAATCCACCGCCTCGAACATCGGGAATAATTCGTCGCCGCGTCGCAGGCTCGGCCGATGCTCCCCGATGGCCACCCGCAACGCGTGGACGCGCGCGCGAAGCTCCCGCACCGTCGCGTCGACCGTCGCCTCATCCGCGGCATCGCGCCGAAAATCGGCCCGGCTCGCCTTGCACTCGAAGACCGCCGTGCAGCCCGCTGTGGAAGCGGCTCGCGGGGTCGCGGCCGCCACATCCGCGCGATAATTGCTCCTCGGCAGCCGCACTTCCTCACCGCACAACACCAGCCGATGCTCGAGCGCCCACGCCACCGCCAGCCGCTTCAGCTCGCGGTGCATCGCGGTCTCGCCGCGACGCGACTCCACCGCCTGTTGGTCTGACATCGGCGCATTCATGCGAACTCGCCTGATGTCGGCCCGTCGCCGCGCACTTGGCAAGCCGTGTCGTGTGGTTCGCTATATATTCGCTTCGAGCTCGCCGTGGCCGCGTCGGCTTGGGGCGTCGGCGACCACTATATATCGCGGGGAGATCCTCCGGCCCAATTACACATCGCCGAGCTCCCGCCGCTGAAAAAAAGCTCGATGCCTTCCGCTCGCCCCGCAGCGTTTCCCTCATGGGTCGCGTCACGTGTTATCGTTGCTTCTGGCCGGCAGCGCTTTGCTGGTGCTCGTCGCTGGAGCCGATGCCAACCCGCACGCGTTTCGTGTTCCTGATGCATCCGAAGGAATATAAACAGGAAAAGGCGGCAACCGGCCGGCTGACCCATCTGTGCCTGCCAAACAGCGAAATCCAGGTCGGCGTCGAATTCGATCGCCACGACGGCGTCCAGTCACTCCTGCACGACTCGCGCTACGCCTGCCACATGCTATATCCCGGCCCCGGCGCCGTTAACCTGTCCCGGGGCGACACGCTCCCGGCGTTGCCACCCGGACGCGAACTGCTGGTGTTTATACTCGACGGCACCTGGAGCTGCGCGCGCAAGATGCTGCGCCTCAGCCCGTCGCTGCAAACGCTCCCGCGCATCATGTTCACCGCCACCGCGCCGAGCCGTTATATCATCAAGCAGCAACCGCAGCCCGAATGCCTCTCCACCCTCGAGGCGACGCACGAGGTCCTTCTCGCCCTCGCGGACCGCGGGCTGGACGTATATACTCAGCCGACGCAGCTGCTCGCGCTTTTTCGGCGCATGCAGGATTTTCAGATTCGCTGCGCCACCGACCCCGCGATTCCCGGTTACCGCCGGCATCCGTATCAGGCGCCCGAGGACCGCAAACCGTTCGAGGGTCACAGCAAAAACCGGCGCAACCGGTTTTTCACCGCGGGCGTCGCGCTTCCCAACCCGGCCGGCCCCCGCCTCCCGCGCGCGACCGAAGCGAGCTAATTCGGGTACTCGCTGGGCTCACGCTGGATTCCGAGGAACGGTTCACGCGGCGCTTCCGGATTTTGACCGCATATACTCGAGGCGTATATTAGTTATAATAGCTATATACAGGCATGAGGGCGCGCGCTCGCCCTATATCTTCGACTTTATCGGACCGGCCCCGATGATATAGATCCAGTCGGTCCGCACGCCCGCGGCGTTCGGGCGGCGCACCCCGCCGCCGCGGCCGCCCGCTCAGGGCAGCTTCGCCTGGATCATCCGGCTCGCGACGGCGAAATCGATGAGCTGCGCGTCCGGACGCTTCTTCAGCGCACCGATCACCCGTCCCATTTCCTTTTTGGTCTGCGCTCCCGTCTCCTTGATCGTGTCGTTCACGACCGTTTCCAACTGTGCGGGATCGAGGCCCTTGGGAAGATATTTCTCGAGAATGCGAATCTCCGCCTCGTTCGCCGCGATCAGGTCGGTGCGTCCGCCCTTCGCGAATTCCGTATTCGCATCGGTCAGGTTCTTGACCGATTTGCGCAGCACGGTGCCGACCAGCGCGTCGCTGATTTCCTGGTTCGTGTCCATGGCAGCGCGCTGAATGCCCGCATCGGCCGTGCGCAGGGCGAGAGCCGTCGCGCTGTCACGCGCTTTCATCGCAGTAATAATATCCGCTCGCAGCTGCTCGTACGTGGTCGCCATGGTTCGCTCACCTAAAGCCCGGCGGCCCGCGCTGTCGAGTAATACACTCCACAATACATTCGACGCGCCGCCGGCTCCCGCAGCCAGCCCGCCGACAACTCGCGACGAACGAGATTGGTCTTTTCCTTCGGCCCTTTTTTTCGTTCAGTCCTCCGTTCATGCCGGCATCCGTCAAATGGCCCAAGGTGCTTCCACCACTCACCGCCGAGCAGCGCAAGCTGAGCGACGAATTCATGAAGCTCTGGCACGAGGTGCTGCCACAGCGCTTCGGCATCGTTGAGACGTTCAATCACAACTTTCCCGTCCGACACTCCCCGCCCGGCTTTCGCACCACACTCGAAATCGGGGCCGGCCTCGGCGAACACCTGGCGTACGAGAAACTCACGCCCGAGCAGGAACGCGGTTACTATTGCAACGAGTTCCGCGAAAACATGGCCGCGGAAATCCGGAGACGTTTTCCCAACGTCAACACCGTCGTCGGAGACTGCCAGCAACGCATGGCGTTCGACGATGGCTTCTTTGACCGCGTCATCGCCGTCCACGTCCTCGAACATCTGCCCAACCTTCCCGCGTGCATTCGCGAGGCCTACCGCCTCGTGAACAAATCCAACGGCCGCTTCCTCGTCGTCATTCCGACGGAAGGCAGCCCTGCCTATACCCTCGCGCGCAAGATCTCCGCAGAGCGAGTATATAAGAAGAATATAGGCGGGGACTACTCGTGGTTCTATAAACGGGAGCATATAAATCTTCCGCCCGAGATCCTCGCGGAACTGGCGCCGTATTTCACGATCCGCGCCCGTAAATTTTTTCCGCTGCCTTTCCTGCCGCTGGTATTTTGCAATCTGTGCATTGGTCTCGAGCTGCAGCCACGCTCCGCGCCGCTGCCCGGAGCGGACTCCGTTCTTTCATGAAAAAAGTGTTCGTCACCGGCGCCGCCGGTTTCATCGGATCATCCCTCGTCGATCGCCTGCTCGCAGACGGCCTCGCCGTCGTCGGCTGGGATAATTTTTCCACGGGACAGGAACGCTTTCTCGACGGCGCCAAGAAGATCCCGGCGTTTTCCCTCGTGCGCGGAGACAATCTCGACGTCCCCGCCCTGACCGCCGCGATGGCCGGCTGCGATTTCGTTTTCCATCTCGCCGCCAACGCCGACGTGCGTTTCGGCACCGATCATCCGCGCAAGGACCTCGAGCAGAATACGATTGCGACGTTCAACGTGCTCGAGGCCATGCGGGCGCAGAATATCAAGCGCATCGCGTTTTCCTCGACCGGTTCGACCTATGGCGAAGCCCTCGTCACGCCGGACCGCCCCACTCCGGAAACCGCCGCTTTTCCCGTCCAGACCTCCCTATATGGTGCGTCGAAAGTCGCCGGCGAGGGCATGATCAGCGCGTACGCCGAGGGCTTCGGGTTCGAGGCGTATATATTCCGGTTCGTCTCGATCCTCGGCGAGCGCTATACACACGGGCACATCTACGACTTCTATCAACAGCTGCGCGAGCACCCGGACCGGCTCAAGGTCCTCGGCGATGGCTCCCAGCGGAAAAGCTATCTCTATATTCAGGACTGCATCGATGCGATGCTCCACGTCACCAAGCTCGGCACCGCGTCAAACGCGAAGCACCGCACGCAAATATATAATCTCGGCACGCCGGAGTTCGTGCAGGTCAACGACAGCATTGGCTATATCTGCGACTCGCTCGGATTGACGCCCACCCGTGAATATACCGGCGGGGCCCGCGGCTGGATCGGCGACAACCCGTTCATATATCTCGATACCACAAAAATCCGCGCGACGGGTTGGAAGCCGAAGTTGACGATTGAGCAGGGCATCCGCCGCACGCTCGCCTGGCTGCAGGCCAACGAGTGGGTCTACGCCGCCCGGCACTGACCGGCTCTGACGGGCACGCGCCTTGCGCGTATCCACGAATCGGATACGCGCCCGATCCGCTCTGAGGCTGACAGTCAGGGATTCTCTTCCGGCACGGGCTCGTTTGCATCCGCCGGACTAGGAGACGCCGTCGCCATCCGGCGCCGGTGATCGCGATCGCCGCTCGGGCTCAGGTCCGAGCGCTGCACTTTATCCCGCAAGAACCGGAGGGCGCCGTCGGATTGTATATAGCGGTGCCAGATGAAAACGAGGTCGAAGACCAGCGCGGCCAGCCACCAGAGATAAAGGAACGCCACGATCGCCACGAGCACCTTCCAGAGCGGCCCATTGGCGTCGGTCGCGTGCCGCACGTTCAACAGTGCAAGGGTCACCAGCCCCGCCCCGGCGATCCAGATCATTTGCCGGAGTGGACGCTTCGCGGCTCGCGGGTGCGACCGACGTGACAACGGGATTTGCGCGACGGGATTAGCGGCCAGTTCGCCGAGGGTGTCCGATTCCGTGTTCGGCACGACGCCCGAGACGCGTCGGCGCCCGATTCGTGTATTGATGGCCAGGATCAACAATATAAACGCCCCGCTCGCCCCGGCGCCGGCGACCCCCGGCATCGCCACGGTTCCGCCCAGCGGCGCCTCGAACCACGTGAGCTCGTCCGGACCCGGCCGGCCGGCAAAGTGCTGCGCCGACCAAAAAAAGAGACCCGCCCCCGCTATATACAACAGCATCCCGAGCGCGAACCAGCCCCACGTCCGCGTCAGGCGCACGATGCGCAACCACACCGTCGTCCCGAGCACCAGCGCGCTCAGGCCCACGATCCGGATCGGCAGCACCGAATGATGCACCTTCGCATCCCCGTCGAGAAAGCCGTCCACGCCCTTCGCGAGTATATAGACGCCCAGGAGCACGAATGCGACGGGGATCATATAGGCGACGCCGTAGCTGACGAGCGGCACCCATTTGATCGACGGCGGGCCCAGCGCCAGCTCGGCGAGTTCGGCCGCTGGCACGGGATGCGGCGGCGGAGCGACGACCGTCCGGATGAAGTGGCCGAACACCTCGGCGTCGTTCCAATATTCCACGTGCGCTTCGCCCGGCACCGGGTAACGCCGGAATGAAAAATCGTCCGCGTCGTGGAAACGAAAAACCTGGTCGTACCCGCGGGCCTGCAGCCAGCGACGCGCCGTGTCGAGGTTGAACCCGACCGGATCGGCGTAGTCGACATAGTTCACCCACCGAATCCACGGCTCCTGCCGCGCGCCCGCGGACCGCAGCACGGCCCGCGCGTTCGTGGTGACCCAGCCGTTCGCCTCGGGGGCCGGAGCTATATACTCTCCGTCACGCGCACCATCGTCGCCGAACGGAAAACCCGCGCCCGGACGCACCGGCGGCCCTTTGAATTTCTCGAACAATCCCGGCCAGAGGATGAGGTGCTTGTCGATCGGCGACCCGAGCGTCATGAAACCGCGCACCCGGTTGATCCAGCTGTGCGCGGCCGGCGCATCGCAAGCCTCGAGCAGCCCAAGCCACGCCACGACGGTGCCCTCGCTATGTGAAACGATATATATCTCCGCGCCGGGATAGAGTTCCCCGATGGCATCCAGCGCCTCGTGGAATTTCGCCAGGATCGCCGCGCGGATCGGCGGAAAATCGGCGACCTGCTGCACGTCGCCCAGAAAGGCATCGAGCATTTTCTTCAGGTTGAAATCGAACACGCCCGCCTTCTGGCTCAGGAACAGCAGTGACTCGAAAACCGAGATCGCCTCGATCATCTCCTCGAGCACGAGGCGGATTCGGGGAAAATCCAGGTCGGCGTTCGCCGGATCTTTTTCCGTCGCCAGCACGCGCACCCGGTTCACCACCGACTTCGCCCACGCTTTCGTCTCCTGGAGGTTATATCCATCCGTATCCTCGCGACGCGCGACGTCGGCCCAATATACTTCAGCAAAACCGATCTCGCCCGCGAGGCCGCCGCACGTGGGAGGCGTCTCCACCGCATACGCCGGCATGCGTTTTCCATCTGCGCCCGTCTGTAAGACACCGGAAAACGCGCCCAGCGGCACCATGCCCGGGTATCCGAAGTAATCGCAAAACCGCACCGCCGTAGCGAGGATCGTCTCGTTGCGCAGCTGGTCGCCGATGCCATGCACCGCGACCACGATTTTTTTGATCGTCGATTCCGGGGCGCTGCTCGCTTTTATATTCATTCGAGAATGCTAATGGCGGACGCCCGGCCAGTCAGCGCGGGTGGCCGACGAAACGCGAATAGTTTCTGGCACCCGCGTACAACTTGTTTCCCCGGCAGGTTTCGCAAGTGTATACTAATAAATATCATCGCTGTATATATGTTCTCATCTGATCGATGCCGCTTTCGTCGCGTGGCTCGCGTGCTGCCGTTAAAACAGGCTGCTGAAGCGCTCGAGGAGCTGGAGTGATCCAACGCCTCCGATGGGAATCAGGATGGCGCGAAAAATCGGATTATTATACCAACTCTGGAACGCCACGCCCTCGATCGCCGCGGTCTGCGCGCGCATCTCGCGCAGCCACGCCTCCGGCGGACGCGCCTTCGCCTCCGTCGCTGACGTCGACCTCTTCGTTCCCTCGAGACTCGCCGCGATCTCCTCGTCCAGCGCCGAGAGCGCGCGCCGCTTGGCCGCCCGAGCCCGGTTCTGCAGCAGGAGCGCTGACGCAACGATCAACAGCAAGCCCAGTCCAAACGACGACAACAGCCCCGCCGGCCAGTCCCACGAGTCGAAGAGCGCATTGCGCGAAGCGATGAGCATGAACAAAACGGAGAACGGCAGGTAAATCAGCCCGGATACCACTTCACAAAGGCGATCAATCAGGTTGATGGTCGCTGCATCCGGCAGCTTCGTCTCGCGTCCTATATACGGTTCGAGCCGGCCGATAAACTCGGCCGTCAATACCGTCGCATCGAAAACATACATCAATAGATAATAGTAAGTCATCAGGCTGCCGACCATCACCCCGTTGTCGAGGAAGTGGCTCCAGGAGCCGCGCGCCGGAACGAAGGGCAGGCCGGTCAACCCGGTCAGGCAGGCGGAAAGTAGAATATATATCGCTCCATAGAGCGACAGCCGGAAGAAGCGGACTTGCGGCGCGCTGACACGACAGAAGTTCACCCACGCCGCGGCCTCATGGATATATCCATTGCCGCCGGGAGTGCGCGCGAGCCAGACATGCTCGGACCAATTAGGCTCGGGGTGCGCGTTCCCCGTTTTACTTTTCATCCACGGCGACTTCTCCAGGATCGAATGCGCGAGGCCGCGCCACCACAATCGCGGCCATTGATATTTCGGTTGCGCCGCCGCCGCATCCAGCGGCGCCAACTCAAAGCGATGCGAGAGCTCGACCATCACCGCGCGGATCCGGGACTGACTGTGGGCAATTCCATATATCGCCGTCGCACCCGCTATAAACCGCACGATCTCCGTCGGCCAGATGCTCACCCCATCAAACCATGCGAACGGCTCCTCATCCGCACTGCTGGCGATTTCGCCGAGACACCGACGCAGCAAAACCAGCGCGAGTCCGGCCACCGCAAAGGAGAGGATGGCCGCGCCGACCTCGGGATTCTTCCGATTCAGATCCCGGCGCGGAACAAACATGACCCGCGCCGTCATGTTCATATAAAAAAGCCACCCGAGAAATAGCAGCAGCGTTCCGACCATGGCGATCCAGGGCAGACTGAAGGCCGCGAACCCGCCCGCCGTAAATCCCGTCGTCAGGCCGATCACGGAAATCAGCCAGAGAATCCCATAAAAAATTTGGGTGTTCTCCACCTGGTCGACCGGCCCGAGGACCGAGATCCAGAGGCCGAGCGCGAACACCAGCGCCACGCCCAACCCGAGCGCCGGCAGCCAGTGGCGCGAGCCCGGAAGGTGCGCGCGCTCGATCCTTTCCTGCAACGCGGCGTGACCCGACGCCTCAGGATGCGAGAGATTCATATATCCGACGCGCCCGATTTCATATACACGCGGCTCGATGACTCGCTCCTCGAGTTGAAACGGTTGCGCACCGACGTCCGTCACGCCGACAGCCTTCAGCACGGTGAGGAACAACGCCGTCTGGTAACTATCTCGAAATGGCGGAATCCGGCCCTGCAGCGTGGCAGACGTCTTCAATCCGAACGGCGTGAAAACGAGCAGGTTGTTCGTCCACGGGCCATCTGTATGATCCAGATATATAGCGTCAAAGTCTGTCGTGAAAAACAGCGTCCGCGGAAAATTCGCCCGCAGCGCCCGGAGCACGAGTAGTTTGTCGTAGACATCGCTGCCGATGACGCCGATGGCCGCGATGCCCGCGCCGCCGTTGCCGCGCTGCAGCCCGTTTTGCAGCGTTACGAGTTCGCCCTGCAACCGACGCAAATAATCCAGCTGCGTTTGACCCGCCGCCGGCTCGGCCGCGGAACTCGCACTCTTGATCTTCAGCCCGATCGGGTTGTCCGTGTCATCATCGCCCGACTTTGCGTCCGTCGTGTCGCTCGATGATCCGGAGCTCGCGTTGGCCGCGCCGGCGATGTCACCGATCTCGCCGTCCAGCCCGCGCAAATAGGAAAACTCGTGCAGGACGTCTGGGTTGCGCGCCCACGCGGCGCGATCGGCGCGGGCGATCGAGCCGCCTCCATTGATCTTCGCGGCAAAAGTACGGCCGAGTCCGCGACTATATAGGGTATCCCATTCTCCCACGAGCACGAGGTGTCGATCGCCGCCCGGGTCGGCGTTGCGCAGCTTCAACTCCGCCATGACCTGGTCCACCAGCAGGTCATCCGGCGCGATCGTGCGCCGCAGCGTCCAGTTGCTATAGGCGGGCACCACCCGGATTTTGAAATCGTTCGCGCGCGTGGCCGAGATCTGGAGGACCTCCTCGGACGCCGTGGCCCGCGGACTATATAGCGTCAGGGGCCTCGCGTTCGGCGCTTTCTTCTGTTCGTCAGCCGGCACGAGCAGCGAAGCCAGCCGGTCCGAATCGCTCGGCCCGAGCACCGCCACGTCCCAGGCGAGGCGCACGGTGTCGCCTGATGCGGCCACAGCGGCCCCGCCCGCGGACACCGCTGAGAACCCGCCACCGCCGGATGAAATAGTATATTGCCGGTCGGTGCTATCGCCGATGAGTGTATTGACGATCGTATTGAGATTTGCGTTCACCGCCGCTGCGTCGTTTTCCGCGCGCCGGTCACGCAACCGAAAAATCTGGTTTTCATTCAACCAGACCACGACCACGCGATCATACGGATTGGCGATCAGGACGCGTTGCGACGCGTCCGCGTGCTGTATGAAGTCGGCGTCATTGCGTGAATTCGCCGGACTGCCCTGCATCTCGACGTTGTCCGCCACGAGATAGCGAATGCCGAACTCCTCATAGGGAATGCGCGCCGGGTCGCTGCGCCCACTGGGAGATGTCGCGCCGGGGACGGCGGACGCCGGGGCGAGTGCCGGCATCGAGGCGAAGAGAAGCTGGTCGGGTTTTAGCGGAACATATTGCGCGCGACCGAGCGCCGACAGTACAGCGTAGCGCGTGCGCAGCCGCGCCTCGACGGACTCCGGATAACTGTCGCCGTTGACCAGCACCGGCAGCAGCAGCGCGCGAAATGTCGCGGGCGCGGGGACGCGGCGTTCGCGCTGTTGCCAACCCTCGAGTTTCTCGCGGATGCCCTGCTCTGCGCTGGCGAGCAGCCAGGGCGTCCCGGGTGCGGTTGCGGCAGACGCCGATGTGCGAGGAGTCGGCGGCTTTACCGCGAGCGGATCCTGCCAGAGCCGCGCGACTGCGGGCCGCGGTTCAGCAGGCGTCGCGCGCACCGGCCGTTGCGAAACGAGCGGCGCGGAGTTGCTCAGAAGTCCGATCGCGACGAAGAGGAGCACCGCCAGGTTCGGTAACACCACCGAAGGGCTGACGGTATTATCGCTCATGCGGTAACCGGTATGTATTATCCCCGCGCGAAGACCAGCATACTGTTAGCGGGGATCGTGATGCCCGCCGAGCAGGGCAGGCCATCCTGCGGCGCGCCACCCGCGACGACCCCGCCGTAGTTTCCCTGCGCCTGGGGATTGAACCAGTTGTCGTATATATCGCTGTTGAAAACCTCGTTCCACGGCCCCGGCGAAGGAAAGCCGATTTGATATTCGTGGTTATAGAAAGTCGACTCGTTCAGGCTATATACAATCACAACATCCTGCCCGACGCCCGGGACCCAGCGCTGCACCACCATGATCCGCGCCGCGTTGTTTATATGTGTCACCCGCAGCCCCTCCGCGCACAACGCCGGCTGATTTCGCCGAAGCCAGACCAGGTCGCGAGTACAACGATGATGATTGGCCATGTGAGGGTCTGCGCCCTCGAGTCCTTCCCACCAGATCAAGGTAAACGGCCGTGGAAAATAGTCGTCCCAATATTTATCCTCCAAAAATTCCTGGCCCATGAAAAGCATGGGCACGCCGGGCGCCGTCAGGAGCAATCCCGCGCCGACGCGCGCGCGACTCCGCGCATACCACGAGCGCGTGTCGCCGGCGTCGGATAATACAGGGAGTCGCGGCTGCCGGTCGTCGCCCGTGTGCGGATAATATTCGAGGTCATGGTTCTCGATATTCTGGAACGCCTGGCCGGGAGGTGGATAATTCGGATCCGGATTCAGCGCCGCCGCGACCGCGTCCCAACTGACTGCCGCACCCGCGCCACCCGTCGCTGCGCTGATCAGCGTGCGCACCGTGCCCCGCAGGCGGTCCTCGTAGCCCACGTCGAAGCCCATGCCGTCCGGCGGCGCTCCCACCCCGCGCCACCGCTGGTCGCCCCAGTACTCCGCGATCTGTACACTCGTGCTCTTGATATAGCGAACGGTGCTGGCCAAATCCTGGCAGAAAAACCAGCCGCCATTCTGCTCCATGACCGTGACCTGGTCATAGCGCAGTCCATCGACATGATAATCGACGAGCCACATCTTCGCATTATCGATCAGGAACTGCCGCACGTTCGGATCGCCAAAACGGAAAACGCGCCCGCCCGCATGGTCCACCTCGACAAAATAGCGATCGTTGGAGAGGTCCGCCGGCAGATTGAAATAACGCATGCTTTGCGGATCGAACCCGGGCCCGGCGTGATTATATACCACGTCGGCGATCACGTTCATTCCATATAAGTGGCAGAGGTCGACAAACGCCTTCAGCTGGTTCGTCTGTCCGACGAGATCGGCCAGCGCGAGCGGCGGGGCCCCTTTTGCCGCCAGGAGTATGTTCACCTTGGCGAGGTACGACGGCAGATCGGCGCCGCTCACGGCATAATCCATCTCCGGCGAGTACATATCGGTGCCGTTATATCCCAGGCTGTTCTCGCCCGGGAACTCCGCAAAGGGCAGCGGCATCACCGCGTTGACACCCAAGTCTGCAAGGTACGGGATGCGATCCGCGGCATCGAGGTACTTCGAAACGCGCTGCGCCCGAAGGTCGTTCCCGCCCGCATCGCGCGCGTAGAAAACGCCAAGATGAAATTGATATATGATCAGGTGCGAGCGCGGCGCCGGCGTGAAGCCGCTGTCGTGCCAGGGATACGAGTTCGGGCCGCAGACGAGGCAGTTCACATTCGGCCAACCATTCATCGCGAGTTCCCGCGCGTACGGATCGCGCTTATATCCTTCGCCGCCCGTGCCCACGATCCAGAAGCGATATTCCGCGCCGGCTCCGATCCCGGCGAAGTATCCCGCCCAGTTGCCCTGGCCGTCCTCCACCAGCAGGTCGCCGGGATTTTTGCTCCAACCCCCAGCAGCCGCTATATCAAAGTCGTGCGTGACGACATAGACGGCAAGCGCGTCGGGAGCCCAGACGCGGAAGGTCGTCCCGCCAATCACCGTCGTAGCGCCCATCGGAGTGGACGCGTCTATATAATTTTGGGGAGCAGCCATGGTGATGGGGAACGCAGGCGCAGCCTCCAGCAGGTCGCCTGCCAGCGTGCGCCTGCTTGCACCGCTGACATGCGGACCGTCAAAACTGAAGCCGTCGGCCCGGTCCCGAAGGCTTCGTTATATACAACGCGGGGGCGTCTCGGCGCTGACAAGCCAGCTAGCGTGAGGAGTTTACAGCGGTGCGGGTAGTGGGAGCTGCGTTCAGTCGCCCGAACAAACCATCCTGCTCGCGATTCGGACCGGCCGTGAAATAGAGCGCGTGCGCGTCGCCCAAGCTGACACCATTACCGAAGGCGAGCGCCCAGATGCCATCGATCACGACCTGCTGGCCGGACGCGTCCTGCATATATCCACGAAACGCGCCGCTCTGAAGATCATATGCGGCAATCGTGCCGTCGCCGAAATTCGCCACGAGCAGGTCGCCCGCGAACGCCCCAAATCCCGCCGGCGCGATCGCGAGCCCCCACGGCGCATCGAGCGAGCGTCCCGCCGGGAAGTCCCGCACGAGTGTTCCGTCTTCATTATATTCCACGACGTGCCCCAGCCCAGGTCCCGTGATCTGCTCCTGACCCTCATCGCTCGCCGGATCAAATTTGGCATACGCCACGAAGAGATGCCCGTCGAGATCCACTATATTGAATGGATGCAGATCGCCCACGCTCGCGGGCACTTGAAAATGCCAGGACTTGGTCACGTCCTTCCACTGGTTATCAAACACCTCAATCACATTGTTGCGAATGTCGGCCGCGAACAGGTGATTACCGCCCAGTTTTCGAAACTCGTCGGAATTATACGCACGGCATGTCAGCGCGACGCCCGTATATACACAGTTCACCGGATACGGCAGGACATCCGCGCGCTTGGAATAATCCACCACGAGCGGCGCCTTCGTCATCGCGACCGCGGTGCTCGCGCTCCACGCATTGATACAGCCGTCTTCGGTGGCGAAGACGAATTTCGCCGGTCCTGAAAATCCCGCTGCGAGTGACGCCGGCTGCTTCCCGCGCAGATCCTGCGCCGGCCCGGCAATATGAAATTCCTCCGGCTGGCCCGGGATGTCGCTCGCGGCATTATAGGCCTGCCCGGTCACAAACGCGTACCCGTGATCGGTGAAGGCCGGCTCGGTCAGTGGCACGATCTTCAGGCCATCCTGGTGCAACGGCGCGCCGGCGACGTCACCAATATACTCGGAGGACGTGCCGGTTTTCGCATTCGAAATCCAAATGTGTCCGCCGGCGCCCGGTGGGCGTAGCGCGAGACCCCACGCGTTCAGCATTTGCTCATCGAGCAGCTGCGGATGATATACCGCGCGATTCGCGACCAGGTTGGTCTGGATATAGCAATTCTCCGCCGCCCCAACACTCGCCAACGCGGAGAGAGCGCCGGCTGCCATCAAGTATCTCTTCATCATAAAACAAAATTCAGAAGTACGACCCTGCGGAGACTCCCGCACCGCGACGCGGCGAGGAAGGATCTCCGCAGGGCGAACCTTTTTTTCTAAACGAACCTCAACGATCTATACTTCTACTGGATTCACAAAATGGAATCCAAAGGCTTATGGCTGTCCATTCACCGAGATCACGCGCATCGAGTCGGATATGCTTCCGGAAGCCGGCACCGTGAACTGCAGCGTCGCCGTAGCCGACGCACCACCGGCGAGGCCAGACGAGGAGACGAACACATACGGGCTCCCATTCGGCGCGTTGTTCTGGATATGGCCCACGCTGTTCATCAGCGAGGTGTTCGACGAGAGGCCATCGAGCGCAAGGTATACCGGATTATACATCGGCGTGGACAGCAGGTTGGTCACCGTAACCGTCTGCGTGACGGTGTTGGTCCGGTGGTTCACCACGTAGCCGCTCGGCGTGACCTTCATATGCGGGACGTCGGCCGGAATCACGCCGGGCACGAACATATCCGAGAAGTCGAGCGCCGTGCCCGTGCCGAAACCAACGCCTGTGAGCGCGCCGGAGCTGTTCGACGGATTGGCCGCGTCGTTCAGGAACCCGGTCGCGGTGTTCGCCGTGACATGATATATCTTCTGGAACGTGTTGACATCGGTCGAGTGGGTATAGTTCAGGGTGCTGTTGTAGGCGTTGCCCTTCGCAAGCGGCGAGATAACGATTTCCTCGAGCGTGTGGAAGAAATCGTTCTGGTTCGTGCCTTCGGTCTCGTCGGTCCAGATGACGATCACGCCATTGTTCTTATAGGCCTGGGAAGCCATGATCTGCGGGACGATGATCGACAGGAAATTATCGCCCTGCGCGATCTGCGCCAAATCTCCTGTATAGTGCGTGCCGTTATAGGTGAAGCCACCGGTGAGCGCGGTGTGCATGTCGTTATATTGGTCGGGCGTGATGACGTTATATTGAGCAAGGGTGTTGTTCGCGAGGTCGGTCGCGAACTGCTCCAGCGGGGCGTAGTTCTGCGCGACAGGATTTGAAGGCGTGAGGTCCGCCGTCGTCACCGTCGAGCCATTCGTGTCCGTATAAAACAGCGAGCCATTGTGTTTGCAGGCGAAGTTCCACTGGTGGCTGCCGTTATATGGATTGGTATACGTGGCGTTGGTCCCGCTGAAGCTGACGAGCGGCACGGTCCACTGGGACTGCGGGAGCACGGTCGAGGTGAGCGTGCCGCCGTTGTTGGCGTTGCCACCGGTCGTGTTCTGGTGGTCGATGCCCTCCTGGTAAGAACGCCAGGTGATGCCGGCGGATTGGAGGAGTCCGGTGAGATGCTGGCCGGAGACGCTGGGATTCGCGGCCAGGTAATTGGAGATCACCTGCACCTGCTTCGTCGACCCGTAAGGATCGTTGTCATTTGCTATACCGAAGTTGTTGGCGGATTCCATCCAGAGGTAATTCGGCTCTGACGGATGGATGCTCGGGTTGGCGCCGGAGGGCGTCGCCAGGACGTTGTGGTAGGCCGTCGCGTAGGAGACCTGCGTGGCGGTTGGGCTGCCGGGCGTGATGAGGCTGTTCAGGTACGGCGCCGCCGAGTTGCCGACGAGCACCGCGCCACCCGTCGTGTCGGTGCCCGCGGTGAAATTGCGGTTTTCCAAAAGTATATAGAAGACCGTGCCAACCTGCTGGGCGTGCGCGGTGAGGGTCAGGCCGGTGGCGCAGGCGCCGGCCAGGAGGAATTTGCGGAGCGATCCGGGGAGGGATGATTTGATATATTTTGTTTCCATGTTCTCGCAACTACGGGTGGGTGCCTGCGAGGAGGCGGAAACCACGGGCAACTCGCGTGAACGAAGTCGCCCGGCAGCCCCCGCCAGCAGGCGCCGCGATCATGCCCCGCGCAGGTGACACGCGTACGACGCCCGTGCCACAAATGCGTGACAACGCCCGTCGTTCGATAAATCCGATCAAGCCTGCGCCCCGCCGGCCGTATATATTGCAATATATTGGCAGGGCGTGGCACGATCTCGCCACCGCCCGATCGACTCATTTCTATATACTTCGCGCGATGACCGCCCCGAAATCTCCTTCCATCCCACCGTGAGGCGGCTCGCCCGTCGACTCACTCTATATTCCGCGCGTTCCGAGCGGCAGCAGCGGCCCGGCTCCGATGAACGCCGCGCCGACTCGCCTCCTGGGCCGGTTCATATTGGGCCAGCCCCCTGCTGCTGCCGGGGGTTCGCGGCGTGAAAAGCAGCGCGGATTTTCGCGAGATCGGCGGTTGTCACGCATTTGTCGAATCCCGGTCACGGAGTCGTCATTTAGACCGGGCATCCTGCGGGCGTTGTTTATATACCAAATTCGCATTCCAATCCTCATGAAGCATCGCCTTGCCGCCCTCGCCCTCGCTCTCGCCTCATTGGCCGCCCCCGCCCTGCGGGCGCAGTTTAACTTTCATATAAATCTCAACACGGCCGCTTTGAGCGGTGCCGCCAACGCGCCCTTCTTTCTCGACTTCCAGCTGAACCAGGGCTCCGGCCTCCTCAGCAACGCGGTCACACTGACAAACTTCACATTCACCGGCGGCAGCGCCACCGGCTCCCCCTCGCTCTTCGGCAACGCCATCGGCAGCCTCGGAACCTCGGTGACGCTCACCGACACGAGTGCGAGTCCGTTCAACGAGTTCTTCCAGGGGTTCTCCGCCGGCACGACGAATATACAGTTCAACGTCTCCGTCTCGCAGCTCGCGGGCGGCGCGATCCCGGACGAATTCACCACCGCGATCCTCGATAGCGAGCTCGGCAATCCACAGATCGGAACGAATGCGCCGGACACGGTTTCGCTCGTGACCCTCAACCTCGGCGCGGCAAACACGATCGCGAACGTCTCAACCTATGCCAGCACCGCGCCCGCCGGCGTGACCGCCTCCGCCGCGCCGATCACCGGCCTCGTGGCCGTCCCGGAGCCCTCGAGCTATGCATTCGCAGGAACCGCCATGCTCGCGGGCATCGCCGCACTCCGTCGGCGGAAATCCAGTTTCGTCCGCGTGAGCTGAGGGGACTTTTTTCCCATTGGGGCCGGTCTGGTGTATATATAGATATATACCGTTATCGATCCCGCCGTTTCGACCGCCCGCGCGCAGCATCGGCTGCCGCGGGCGTCTTGCTGAATGCGCTAGAACTTGGCATGACGGAGGCTTAAATCGCCGTATGCCAACTCGATCGATCGCTCTTCGCGCTTTGATGTCGGGCGCCCTCGTCGCGCTCCTCGCTGCGACGCGAGCCGCCGCCGCGCAGCCGCCGCTCGCGTCCCACGAGGTCAACGCGGACCACACCCTGACGCTGCGCTTTTATGCGCCAGGGGCGAAGGAGGTGACGGCGTACTTGGATTATTCAACCACACCGATGCCCCTCGTCCTGGGCTCAGGCGGAATCTGGTCGCTGACCACGGCACCGCTCGCACCCGAGCTTCATTTCTATTCGTTCACGGTGGACGGAGTCGGGCTGTTTGATCCTTACAACCCGGACGTCGACGCCAACCTGTTCTATAAGGAAAACTCGGTGCACGTTCCCGGGCCGCCCCAGCCGTGGCACATCGCCGCGATCCCGCACGGCGTCGTGCATCATCATATATATACATCGAGGATCATCGAGGCGCTGCCGGACGGCACCGAGGATTATTATATATATACGCCGCCCGGATATACGAGCACGCGAGCGACGCCCTACCCCGTGCTCTATTTGTTGCACGGCTGGTCCAGCCTGGCGGGAGCGTGGATCACCAATGGGCAGGCGGACCGGATCCTCGACCATCTCCTCGCGGAGGGAAAAATCGTGCCGATGGTCGTCGTGATGCCGCTCGGCTACGGTGATCTGCGTTTCGTGACCGGCGGGATGGACCAGTGGAAGGATGAAAAGAATATAAGGCACAATGCGGACGGCTTCAGCCGCGCGCTGCGGGAGGAGATCATTCCGCAGGTCGAGGCCGCTTACCGGGTGTCGCGGCGGCGCGAGGATCGTGCGATCGCGGGTCTCTCGATGGGTGGCGGCGAGAGCCTCGAGATCGGGCTGAATCATCCGGAGCTGTTCGCCTGGATCGGCGGATTCAGCGCCTCGGTGCACTATAAGGATCCCGCGCCAGTTTATCCGGCGATCGCGAAACTGTCCGTGCAAGCGCCGCGACTGCTCTGGATCGCCTGCGGCACAGAGGAGGAGTTGTTAGCGCCGAACCGTGCGTTTGTGTCGTGGCTGAAGCAGCAGGGAGCGCATCCGGTCGCAGTGGAAACCCCGGGAATCCACAACTGGCCGGTGTGGCGGGAGGACCTCCTCCTCTTCACCCCGCTGCTGTTCCGGCACTGAGCGTCGAGGCAGGCACAGATTTTCCGGCTGCCTCAGGGTTCAGCACGACCATCAGAAGCATGCGACGCCGGACGGCGTGCGCGAATCGACGCAGCCGATATATATATATATGCGCCGACGCGCATATCTCTTCCCAAACCCTTTATGCTTTCGGAAGCGTGAGGCCGAACGGGTCGGGCAGCAGGATCGGCGCGTGTCCGTCGAGCTGGACGGTGTCCCAGTCGACTTCGTACGCCTTGTTCCCGCGCGCGATCTGCCGCATCCACTGGCTTCGCGGACCAGCCCGGGTGTCAGCCGGGGGCGTGCTCAACTCATCGGGCCGTCCCCACCCGTCCGCCCAAGGGCCGTTCATATCCGCGAGCGCGAGACCCAGGCTTCGCGCCGGGTCGATCTGGTGATATTCCAAGTCCTGCGCCTCGAGCCACAGGTCGTTCCACGAAAGTTTTTCCGCCGCCCGAAACGCCTCGAGCAGGTGCCGCTTCGTCACCCAGTCCACGACGCCCACCAGCGAATCTATATTGCCCGCGAGACCCAGTTCCACGCGGCCCCAGAGCGCCAGGATCGCATCGGTCTCCGCATCCCGGCCGCCGAAGCGCCGCGCCGCGTGCTCGCGGAAACGCGACAATATATCTCGGGCATCCATCCGCGTGCCATCCGCCAGCGGCACCTGCCACGGCGGGTTGGGCTGGCGCGACACTTCCCGCAACGTCCGCACCGCATCGGCCAATATGATCTCCGGAAGATCGTCCACCTCGAGCAGGTCGAGGATCAGCCGCGTCGACCCGATCTTTAAATATAAAGCGGACGGCAATACATTCGTGTCGCCGTGGATCAGGTGCAGGCGGCGATAGTTCTTCGGGTCCGCCAGCGGCTCGTCGCGCGTGTTTATAATGGCGCGATTCTGCTGCACCCATTCGTAAAAGTCGTTCTGTATATAGTCCGCCCGCTGGCTGATCTGGAACGGCACCCGCTCCGCCAGCAGCGAGCCATCGAGGTCTCGCAACGCCGCCCCACCCACGCGCCCAGTGCCCGTAAACAGCAGGCGTAGCGTCAGGAATGTAAGGAGGCTGAGGACGTTTTTCTCCGTCAACGGCGCATCCCGCCGCAGCGAGAAGTTTTCGTGGCATCCGAAGGTGGCACCCGAATGATGATCTATATTATTTCGGATAAAGCTGACGCGGTCGCCGAGCCCGAGGGCCGCGATGGCCTCGAGCAATATCAAATCACCGGCGCGGTCGTAGCGCACGACATCCCCCGTCGTGGCACACTCCGGGGTGCAATATTCCATATGGCCCATGTCGAGGTAGGCCCGCCCTCCATTGAACAAAAACCCACCATTGCCCGGCGCCTCGTCCCACCCGCGGTCATGCAGGTCCACGAGACCATACCGCTGGTTCTCGAAGATCCAGTCCCGCACCATGTGCGTGAGCCGCGGGCCTTCGCCCGGCGTCGCCACGAGGCAACCATATTCTGTTTCCAGGCCGGTGATCCGCCGCGGCCGCCGGGCCTTCGCACTCACGGGAGTTTCGTTGTATCCAAAACCTGATACCGCGCGCGGCGCGCACCGGCCCGCGCGAGCAGACCGACCTCGACAACGCGATCCGGCACCGCAATCGCCGCGCCCGCATCCACCGCGGGAGCCGCAAATTCACCACCGGCCGTCAGCGCACCCCAAGCCGCCAGCGCCGCCCGCACGACGGCGCCGAGCCCAGCATCCGCCGCGACGTTCTGGTTGAGCCACGCTGTGGCCGCTATCTCCGCGGCCGCGTTCGTGTGCGCCACCATCAGGCCGCCCGATTGAAAGCGATTCGCCCCGTCATAATTCACGCGTGCGAGCACGTCAGATGCGGGCGCCTCGCCCACTTCGGCGAAGATCATCTCGATGATCAGCGGTGACGCGAAGATTTGCTCGAAGCTCGTCTTCAGCAGCGGACTCAGCGCGAAGTTCAAAACGCGTCTCGCCGTGACATCGGCGGGCGCGCGGGAGAATCCCTCGACGTGCGCGGCCTCGATCGCTGCCTGGCGTACCTTCTCTATATCAACCGGATTGCCGAGGGCGGCGAGGCCGTGTCGATCATATATCTCGAAGACCTTAGACTGGCCGGTGCCGACGCCAACGAGCAGCACGCCCTCGGGCCGGGAGAACGCGAAGACGGGAGTGGCGGTCTTGAGCTGGTCCTGTATATACTCGCGGCGATTCGCGACGGCCTCGAGCCAACGATACGGTTCGTCGGTCATGACGCCTGCTCCTTCCAGAATCCGCCCTGCTCCGCGGTCGACAACGACCGCACGCCCGAGGCGTCGAGGAGCTTTATAGTGGCGAAGTCGCCGCGCTCGGGATCGACACCAC
Organism: uncultured Verrucomicrobiae bacterium; assembly: GCA_963800005.1. Taxonomy (GTDB): domain Bacteria; phylum Verrucomicrobiota; class Verrucomicrobiia; order Opitutales; family Opitutaceae; genus CAWCZH01. The sequence continues at coordinate 274,725 of CAWCZH010000004.1, read as the reverse complement.
CCGTCGCTGTATCAAATTCTGCGGCGGTGATCAGCAACCGGTTGGCCAGGTTCACGGCCTGCGAAAGCGACATTTGCGCGGGCTTCGGATGACCCCACTGCTCGAGAAAATGCAGCACGCTCTTTATACTTCCCGAGCCAGAGCCGGAGCCCGCGTACGCGGCCGCATCGAACTGCGCCCCGAGCGGATCATAAAAGTATATTTCGGGTTTTCCTGTCTGCGCATCGACGCCGGCAAAAATCGGCGCGACCAAGCCGAAGCCCTGCAGCGTGGCCGGCAGATTCTCGCGCAATAAACGCGACAGCACCCGGAGTTTCGCGGCGAGACTCATGGGCTGCAGCTGGCTGCGACGATAATATTCAAAAGTCATCTCGAGCGTACGCGCCATTTCGAATGCCACCGCCGGGCTCCCGGCGATCGCCATCAACGAGTGGCTGTCGAGCTCGAGTATCTTTTCCGTGCGATCCGAAAAAACGACGTTACCCGCGGTAGCGCGATGGTCTCCAGCAACGATCACTCCGGCCGCGCAGTGAAACGCGAAAACCGTCGTGGCCACGAGGCCGTCCGGTTTTTCCGCAGCTGCGGTCGCCGATGAGAAAGGATTTTTCGGCAGCAGGGCGAGGAAGTCGCCGTTCATTCGCCGGTTCGCTGGCGATAACGCCGCGCCTGGTCGGGATCCACCTTGCGCATCCGCTTCAGCAATTCCTCGGTGTTCGGCTTGTCAACCTGCGGCTGCTTGGGACCGTCACCCCCGCCGCCACCCGGCGCGGGATTGGCGGGACGTGGCTTTTGGATTTGTTCGGGCATATATATTTCTCCGTGGTTTGAGATTGAATCACTAAATCCGCTTTGCAAATGGGAGGGCCAATAAATCTTCCGGCCGCGTCGCCGTCTCCAAAACGGCGAGCCCCTGGCGCACCTGATCCGGCGAAAAAACGCTGCGCAGATCCAATTCTACGCGACTATCCGTTCCGCGCAAGACGACACCATCCCATTGCGCCGACTCGACCAAGGGTCCGAATTTTTCGATCGACCCACCCCGCAGCGCCGCCCGCGTCGTCGCCGGCGCTCGCAACCCATTTCCCGCAATCACTTCCCGCGGAAACGGCAACCGAATCGCCCCGGCATCGAGCAGCCCGTAGAATAATCCGTTTACAGGATCCAATTGATGATACGATAGATCGAGGCTGCGCAGCCACGGATCATCAGGAGCGATCTTTTCTGCGTCGCGAAACTGCTCGATAAGGCGATATTTCGCCGACCAATCGAGACGGTCCGAGGTCGACAACGGATCGCGCTCCAAATCATCGAGGACCGCACTCCATTCGGTGAGCACCGCACTCCATTCCGGAGCTGTCGGATTCACAAACTCCCGCACGAGCCCGAGGTAGGCGCGTTGGATTTCGATCGCGCTCGTCTCACGTCCACCGGCGGTTTTCGTGCGCCAGCGCCAGGACTCGTCCCGAGATATATTAACCAGCGCAGCAAGTGGATCAGCCAGGCGCGGGATGCGTTCCGGCGGGATTCCATTGGTCAACGCCTGCAGCACCAGCGCGGTCGTGCCGACTTTCAGGTAGGTCGAAAATGGCGAAAGGTTCGCGTCACCGATGATTACATGAAACCGCCGGTACCGGCGCGGATCGGCGTGCGGTTCGTCGCGCGTATTAACGATCGGACGACGTTGCATCGTGTCGACGCTCTGAAGCTCGGTAAAAAAATCGCTCCGCTGCGCGATCTGGAAACCCGGGCCGAGAAAGCGATCCTCATCCTCCCAACCATATTTCCCCGCGCCGCAGAAAATCTGCCGCGTGACAAAAAACGCCTGGATGCCCTCGGCCAGCGACGACCACGGGAGCGAGCGGGAGATGAGATAATTCTCGTGACATCCATAACTGTGCCCCCGGAAGTCTGTATTGTTCTTATATAGATATATCGGGTTGTCCGAACCCGCGGCCGCCGCGGTCGCGCAGGCGGTCAGGAGTGCGTCGCCCGCGCAATCCTGCTGGAGGAGCTCGAGGAGCGTGCTGCACTCCGGAGTGCAATATTCCGGGTGCGCGTGATCGTTATAGAAGCGGGCGCCGTTGCGCAGGACGAGGTCGCTCTTGATCTCCGCGAAGCTTAACGGGCGACTCGCATCCTGCGCAAAATAGTTCGCCTCATCGGTGTCCTGCCGGAGCTCGCTCACGCGAAAACCACGCGCATCCTGATGCGGGTCCTCTTGGCGGTAATCCCATTTCGTGCGCACTCCGGGGACGGTTGCGCTGCGAACGAGGGCGATCGATTCCGCCACGACGTCCAGGTCGGTCGCGTTTTCCCGCGTGATTCCGATTTCTGTTTCGAGGCCGAACTGGATGTCCATGGTCTATATTGGCTACTATATATGTCTTTAACTCTATCCCTATATCTATACCATCCCGGGCCTATATACTCACCGTAACGCGCAGTTCGAACGCGCTCCCCGCTCGGTGGGACGCGCGCGCCGGGCCGCCGTGGCTCCGAATATTCGGGGGATCCTCGCCGATATATTGCGGTTGATATAAGTGCCCTCCGTCAGTCGCGAAGCGCAACGCCGCGGCGGCAGGCACTGTGATCAGACGGCCACCCCCGGTGGTCGCTCCGTAGCCTTGACGGAGCGCGCCGGAGTCAGGCGCACGACGTTGTTCGGGTCGAAGTCCGTGAGCTTGAGCCAGTCTTCCGTTATATCATTCGGCGGGAAAAGATCGTTCTCCCGATATTCCTGCTCCAGCGCGCGCAACAGGTCGGCGCGGGTGATCGGCGATTCGTTCTTCTCCGCGATGGAGCGCACGATCGCGTACTCCTTCGCGCGCTCCACGATCGCCGCGATAATCGCGCCACTCGCGAGATCGCCGCGGTAGAGATGCTCCCGGCGTCCACTGCGGTAGCTGACCTCGAGGAAACGATTGGCGTCAGTCTTCGCGTAGTGCGCGGTGGTCACGACGTCGATAAGCGTTTCGCGCGGCTCGGCCAACGGCAGGTCGTCCGTGAGATATATACCATATATCACCCGGGCGGCTGCCTCGTCCGGTCGGCGCACGCGGATTTTCCGGTCGATGCGGCCGGGCCGCAGGATGGCAGGATCGATCAAGTCGGCGCGGTTGGACGCCAGGATGACGACCACGTTCTGCAATGCCTCGAGTCCATCCATCTCGGTGCAGAACATCGGCACGAGCGTGGAAAGTATATTGGATCCGCCGCGCGGGGCGTGGCGGGTGCCGAGCACGGACTCAGCCTCATCGATAAAGAGAAACGCGAGCTGGCCTTCGGCGGCTTTTTCGCGGCACTGCGCAAACAGGTCGCGCACCTGCCGCTCGGACTCGCCGAGCCACATGTTCAGAATCTCCGGACCCTTCACGCTGAGGAAAAACTCCGGACGATCGATGCCCGTCGATTCCCGGATTTGCTGGCGGAGGTTATGCGCAGTCGCCTTGCCGAGCAGCGTTTTGCCGCAACCGGGCGGACCATAGAGCAAAAAGCCCTTTGGCACCGCGTGCTTGAATCGATGGAAAAGTTCGGGGTGCAGCAACGGCAGCTCGATCGAATCGCGGATGGCGCGCACGGCCTCATCCTGTCCGCCGATCGCACTCCACGGAAGCGGCTCCACCGTAGCGAGAGCGCGGTCGAGGCGTTTGCCGGTGCCGATGATCTCGACCGCCACGCGCTGGTTCGCGTCGAGGCGAACCTCGAGGCCGGGCTTCAGCTTTTCCTTCCCAATCAAGCTCGAGCGAACCACTATATTATCTGTGCCGCCAATCTCCTGACTCACGCGCAGGCGACCCTCACTCAGCACCTCGCTGATTTTCACGACGGGACCGCTCTTATCGAGACCGAAGGAATCCGTGGCGGCAAAGGCCTCGTTCAACAGCACGCGCATCCCAGGCTCGAGAACCGCTTCCGGAAGCGCCGGATCAACATTGCATACATAGTCGGTGCCGTTAACGCAGATGAGTGCGCGATCCTCGCCGATGCGGTGGATCAGCGTCCCGATGCGCAGTGCCGGAGCGCGCAACTTTTCCACCGCGGTCGTAAGTTGCTCCACCGCAGAACGCGCCTCGTCCTGCAGCTCTTCCATTTGCGAGACGCGGTCCCGCAACAATCCCACGTCCCAAGAGAAGGTCCCCAGCTGGCGGAGTCGCATTGTGATCAGGTCACAGAGCTGCAACGCCGACAAATGCTGTATATCATCCGCACTGACCGGAGCTTCTCCCACGGGCTCGACCGGATCATTATCGTCACGCCGACCGCCCTTTTCGCCCCCGTTCCTTTTTTTCGGCTTTTCCATCGCGCGAGCATAGCATGCGAGGGAGAATGCGCAACCCGTCGCAGGCGAACCCGACAACTGTCGGGAACTGAGGGGCTTGCGGGTCGCTGGGCGGCGTTTTATCGGCGGAGGAGTTGCCCGCGCCGCTCGGAACAGAGGAGCGTGAAAGCTCGCAGGTTTTTTACGACTGTCGTTGGTATCTCTCCTACTGTGGTTTACGTATTACTACGGTAGGTATATACAACGATTTTGCAGGACAACGCCCGGGAGCCGGAACGCGCATTGCCGGATCTGGTCTGTGCGCGCGAATATCACTCCTGATGCACGAGCTTGAACAGACGAACGGGTTGGAGGCGGACGACGCAACTGTGATACTGTCGCACACGCGAATGAAACGGACGTTTACCGGGCATGTGCTGCTCGTCGACGATGATGCGGACGTTCTGGATATCACCGCGCGAATCCTGCGGGCGACCGGCCTCGTCGTGGACGTAGCGACTGACGGTGAGCAGGCGTGGTCCGCCCTTTGCGGGGGATCCTATGATTTGTTGATCACGGACCACAATATGCCGCGTTTAACCGGCGTGGATCTGATTAAGCGGATGCGGGCGGGACCGCACGAAATCCCGAGCATGATCATTTCGGGCGGACTGCCGTTTGATGACGAGAACACGCCGCTGATTCCCCAAGCGGGATCGTTCCTGTCGAAGCCTTTCTCGCCGAGCCAACTGCTCGACCAGGTTGGCGGCCTTCTGCATACGTCCGTGCCGCTCGCCAAGGCGTCGTAGGCATCGCGAGTATATAGCGCGGCCCATCGACTGCGGGCTGTTATATACTCGATCATATAGCCGCGGCGGCGAGTTTCATTCGCGGGCGTGATCACCGGCCCCGTGGTTTAACAGCGACGTTGACGGGTCGTGCGTTGAGCGGGACCCTCTCGGCGTGACACGAATAACCTCCACCGGGCGCAACCTGCGATGAACGCAGAGGCCGGTGTATCCGCGCTGCCGGGCTTCGATCGTTATCTAGCGCACCTGCGTTGGCTGGTCGCCGAGCCGTCGTCGTTCACCGAGCCGCAACTCGTCGGCCTTCTGATGGGCCGGGTGAAGAACCGGATGTCGGATTTCCTGCCAAATTACCGGTGCGAACGTGATGGGGCCGGCAATCTCGTATGTGTTCCGCGTGAGCCTGTGATGGGGCCATTGCTCTATCTCAGTGCCCATGTTGACACGGTGCCGACAGATCCCGCGGCGTGGACTCCGCCGTTTACGGCGCGGCCCGGCTGGGAGGATGAGGAGCAGCTCGTCGGCCAGGGGGTGAACGACTGCAAGGCGGGCGCGGCGACGCAGCTTTGGCTGGCTGAGATGTTTGGCCGAACGGGCGGCGCGCTGCGGAATGTGATTTTTCTGCTGACCTTTAAGGAAGAAGGCTCGGGTCCAAAAACGGGCACCGAGCTGGGCGGGGCGCTCGGGCGCAGCATTCCAGCGCCATTGCCCGGCAGCACCCTGCTGGTGTTGGAAAACACCGTGAATATACAACGGGGGCTGCCGCTCCTCTATCCCGCGGAGGCGAGTAGTTTCACGATCCGCGTGGAGGGTTCCCTTCCGGACCTGCAGGACTTGCTCCGACGCCTTCCGCTCTGGCGGCCCGTAGCGATCCTCCCGGTGGCACCCGAGCCGCCGGAAGTCGTGTATTCATGGACTGAATACACGCCCCTGGGCCACGTGTGCACCGCGCCGCCCGAAAGAAATCCGCTGCTCGCGGTGTTACGCGAAGCGGGTGCCCGCGAGTATATACGAGCTGGTGACGAGCGGTCGCACGGCACGGTGCCGGCGTTGGTGGGTCGCGCCGCGGGCACAATCGAGACGCGGCATCGGCTGACACTGACCAAGCGCGGAAATTTTGCGTTGGCCGAAACCGAGGCTGAGCTTGCCCCACTGCAATATGAAGCCGTGAAGCCTCTCGCGCAGTCGGCGGGTTTTGATGCCACCACGCGGCTAGCGGAGAGCGCCGTGGGACGTGCGTTTACGACGGCCGCGAAGGCCGGTCTAGTCGAATTCGAACGCAACCCAGGTTCGTCGGACGCGACGATTATCACGTCGGCGATGCCGCGGGAATTTCGTGCCACCCTGGTACCGCTGGTCTACGGACCCGGTTCGCGTTCCCAGCGCGAGGCCACTCCGCCGCGGCTCACGCACGGGCCAAACGAAACCTTTGTGAAGTCAGCGGGCGAAGCGTCCCTCGCGGTGCTGCTGCGCGTGCTGCGCGAGAGCGGGCACCTCGCTTGACATAACGGGCCGGGTCCGGCGGAGCCGCGTACGAGTTATATAGTGACGATCCTATGCCGATTTATATCGATGCACAGATTCTCCCTCGGAATGTATATCGTTTATATATCCCTGCACCGCGCGCTTCGCGGATAGTCCACAGTTCGTGGCTAGCTTATTAAACCCCACCCCTCGTGCCATCCGCAGTCTGGCCGTCCGCTCGCTGAGCCGTTAATGATCCCGTATCCATTTTCCGGATACGTGCGCCACGGCGCAGTCTACGGCTTCGGCTCCGTCGCAAGTGGCCAGAGGCCGTGACAATGATACTTCGAAAAAAGCGCTTCGGTTTTCTCGTTGCGCCGAAAGCCCACCGAGGCAATTCCCGCAATCTCACCGCCGGCCCGCTGCAGCAGCGCGATCGCTGCGCGCACCTGCGCGCCAGTCTCGATCCACTCGTCAGCAATCAGCACCCGCGCGCCGACCGGAAACGGCGCACGCCGCAACTCGAGAAGCTTTTCCGCGCCGGAATAATCAGTGACTATTTCCTGGTCGCAGTCCACGGGGAGCTTGCCGCCCTTGCGGATGGGAACGAAACCCGCCCCGAGACGCAGTGCGAGCGCCGTGCCGATGACGAAACCGAGCGCATCCAAACCCGCCACCTGCGCGATCTGCTCCTCGTGAAAGGGCGCGGCGAGATCCTCGACCATCGCAGCGAACGCGGCCGGCACGGCAAAAATCGGGGTGACGTCAGAACGGCGGCCGCGCGTCCGGCTCCGGTCGATCAATGATATATAGTCCATTCGAATCTTCCGACACGCGGGCCAGCGGTTGGTTTTCTAGTGACGCCCAGCGCGGGCGGCGCCGCCGGATTGCGGGTCGCGCGCGGGCGGAGTGTGAGACGCTGCAGATGACGGCGCCGCCACCGGAGCGCCGACGCGGACAAAGTCTATAAATCCCCGCGCCGCGTCGGTATGTACAAGCCGGACTTGGATACGATCAGCGACGCGCTCCTGCTGAAAACCTCCAACGAGTTTTCCCTCGATGGGCTGCCGCGCGAGTCGCACCCAAACGCCTTTGTCCGAATTGCCGGTGACGATCGCGTCGAATATATCTCCGATGCGGGACGAAAGCAGCATCGCCGCAGCGGACTTTGACACTTGTCGCTCGATCTTTTTCGCGTCGTCCTCGCGCTCAGTGCAATGCTTCGCCAGGTCCGCCAACTCGTCATTGCGATAGGGCGCGGGTTGATTTTCCAGGGCGGCTTTTAACAAACGCTGAATCAACAAATCGGGATAACGGCGGTTCGGCGCGGTCGAGTGCGCATAGTGGCTGACCGCGAGCCCGAAATGCCCCGGCACTTCGCCATGCGGCGGCGCCATTACATACTCACCCGCTCCGAGCAATTTGATGACCAGCAGAGAAACGTCGGGGAAATCCTCCGGGGACGCGTCGCGGCGAGCGAGGAGAAAACTTTCGAGCGCCGGCCCGTCCGGCTGCGGCGGCAGCGTCGTTCCGTGCGAGGCGGCGAGCTCGACGATGCGATCCCAGTGCAGCGGCGTGCGGACGACGCGGCGGATCGAAGGGAAATTCTTCGAAGAGAGATAATCTGCCGTCACGCCGTTGCCCGCGACCATCAGTTCCTCAATGAGATTTTTTGCCGCGTTGCTTTCGTCCGGCTTCAAATCGCGCAGGTGATCGCCCTCGAAAACCGGGCGCGCCTGGATGGTCTGCAGCGACAACGCCCCTCGCATATGCCGCCGCGCCCGCAACGTCTGAGCGAGCCGGTGCTGCATCTGTATATTATCCGCGAGCCCCGGGACCGCGGCGACGTCAGGTGGCACCACCTCGCCCTGCTCGAGCCACGCCGCGACGCGATTATAGGCAAGTTTCGCGCGGTTCAGGACGAGCGCAGTATATACAGCGGAACCCGTCATGCTGCCATCGGCCGTGAAGCTCATCTCGAGGATGATCGCGCGACGTTCCGCCCCAAAGGCTAGCGACGTCAGGTTCGTCGAGAGCTTCTCCGGCAGCATCGGGAAAATTTCCGCGGCGGTATATACTGACGTGGTATTGCGCTGCGCGTGTGCGTCGAGCGCGGAGCGGGCGGGCACGAGCCCGGCGACGTCGGCGATGGCGACGAGGACCTTCGTGGCGCCGTTTGGCAGCGCCTCCGCCACGGAGAGCTGGTCGAGATCGCGTGAGTCGTCGTTGTCGATCGAGCACCAGAGCAGCGAACGCAGGTCGCGCGCACCCTGCCCGAGCGGCGCCGGGCCGGTGATGGCTGCGAGCTCGGCGAGCGCCGCCGGCGAGAAATCCGGCTCGAGGCCACGATCCACCATGGCGCGATAAGCGATGCCACGCAGGAACTGGCGCGCGTTTTCGAGCTGGCCAGAACCCGGCGCCACCGGCGGGGATGAATTCATAGATGTGGTCCTATATTATATACTATATACCGGCGGCGCCGCGGGAGCGACGGCCGGTCGCGCGTCAGCGGTGTGCAGCCGCCAGCGCGGGGCTCACTCCTCGGCCTGCAGCGCGGCGACGACGTTGAAATCCTCGAGGGTCGTGGTGTCGCCCTTCACGGTGCCACCCGCGGCGATTTCCTTGAGGATGCGCCGCATGATTTTTCCGCTGCGCGTCTTCGGCAGCGCGGCCGCGAAACGCACATCATCCGGCCGGGCCAGCGACCCGATCTCGCGCGCCACGTGTGCGCGCAGGATTTCCTTCAGCTCCGGCGAAGCAGTGGCCGTACCTTTGAGCGTCACAAAACACACGAGCGCCTGGCCCTTGAGTTCATCGGGCCGGCCCACGACCGCGGCCTCAGCGACCGACGCGTGTGACACGAGCGCGCTTTCGACCTCCGCGGTGCCGATGCGGTGTCCGGAGACGTTTAATACATCGTCGATCCGTCCCACGACCCAAAGATATCCATCCTCGTCGAACCGCGCCCCGTCGCCCGCGAAATAATATCCGGGCAGCTCCGTCCAATATTGTTTCTTGAAACGCTCGTCGTCGCCCCAGAGCGTGCGCAGCATCGACGGCCACGGGTTCTGCAGGAAGAGCCGGCCGCCGCCGCCGCTTCGGAACTTCGCGCCCCTGCTCGTCGAGAATCTTGGGGACGACGCCGAAGAACGGCCGCGTGCAAGAGCCCGGTTTCGTGGCGGTGATCCCCGGCAGTGGCGAGACCATGATCGCGCCGGTTTCGGTCTGCCACCAGGTGTCCACGATGGGGCAGCGCTTCTTCCCGATCAGCGTGTGATACCACATCCACGCCTCCGGGTTGATCGGCTCGCCCACCGAGCCGAGCAGCCGCAGCGACGCTAGGCTGTGCTTTTTTATATAGTCGTCGCCCCAGCGCATGAACGCGCGGATCGCGGTCGGCGCAGTATAGAAGATCGTGACCTGATGGCGGTCGATCATGTCCCAGAAGCGGTCGGGCTCCGGATGATTCGGCGCTCCTTCATACATCAGGACGGTGGCACCGCACGACAGCGGACCGTATACCACATAACTGTGCCCGGTGATCCAGCCGACGTCCGCCGTGCAGAAGTATACGTCGGTCTCCTTGAGATCGAATATGTACTTCGTGGTGATCGTGGTCCCGAGCAGGTAGCCCGGCGCTGGTGTGCAGCACGCCCTTCGGTTTCCCGGTCGAGCCGCTGGTATAGAGAATGAAAAGCGGGTTCTCGGCCGCGAACGCGCGGGCGCGGTGCGTCCTCGGGTTGCCGGCGATGAAACGCGTCGTGCCACCAGACATCGCGCCCCTCGGTCATGACAACGGGAGCTCCTGGCCGGTGCGCTTCAGGACGACGACGTTTTCGCACGCGTGGGCGTGCCAGCGAGGGCGCGGTCGACGTTCGTCTTCAGCTCGACGACCTTGCCGCGGCGCCAGCCGCCGTCGGCCGTGATGATCGACCTTCGCCTGGCAGTCGTTGACGCGGTCCTTGATCGCCTCGCTGGAGAAGCCGCCGAAAATCACGGTGTGGATGACGCCGAGTCGGGCGCAGGCCAGCATCGCGACGGCGGCCTCGGGCACCATCGGCAGGTAGATGGCAACGCGGTCGCCCTTCTTCAGCCCGAGGCCGGTCGAGCGCGTTGGCGCAGCGGCAGACCTCGCTGGTGCAGCTGCCGGTAGGTGATGGTGCGGACGTCGCCCGGCTCGCCCTCGAATATAATCGCCGCCTTGTTGGCCCGGCTCGTCCGTTCACGTGGCGGTCGAGGCAGTTTTCCGCAACATTCAGCTGGCCGTCAGCGAACCACTTAGCATGCGGCAGCTTCCATTGGAGCACCGGCTTGAACGGCTTACGCCAGGTCAGGAGCTCCTTGGCCTGGCGTCCCCAGAATTTTTCTGGAGTGTTGACAGACTCGGCATACAGCCTCTTATATAGTGCATCGCTCCCAAGATTGGCTTGGGCTTTGAACTCGGCCGAAGGCCTGAATAACCGGTGTTCCCGGGAAACTGAGGTAATCGTCTGATCGGTCACGATGTGGCGGATTGTGGGGTTATGGACGCGTCGACAGACGCGTCTTTTATCCCGCGATGAGTTTCAAGCGTCAAGCGCGGGAGCTGATGGCCTTCTCTCTGTATGGAAAAAAAATCCCTGTCCGCCCCGGCGGATGCTCCCGCTGCCGAAGCCCCCGTGGCTCCGGCTCCCGTCCCGCCGCGACGGATTTTGCCGCACCCGCGGCGCCCGCCGCCCCCCCGCCCGACAACACAATTCGCGTCGAGGGCATCCTCGACATCGACATCACCAAGGGCGGCAACGGCCAGCTTCTCGACATGGCCGAAGAGCGGCAAGCGCCGGCCGACCGACACGTTCGTGCCGAAGGAGCTGATCCGCCGCTTCAAGCTGAAGCCCGGCATGATGATTGGCGGCACGGCCTTCCCGCCCGGAGGCCGCTTCCCCAACCCGAAGATGCGCTTCATCGAGACGGTCGACGGAATGCCCCTCGAGGAGCGCCGCGCCAACGCTGGGATTTCACGTCGCTCACGACCGTTTCCCCCGAACAGCATCTGAAGATGGAGATGAAGGACGGCCGTCTGACCACCCGCGCGGTCGACCTCTTCTGCCCGATCGGCAAAGGCACCCGCGGCTGATCGTCGCCCCGCCCCGCACCGGCAAGACCACCCTCCTGCGGGACATGGCCCTCGGCGTCCTCGAGAACAATCCCGAGTGCCATGTCATGATTCTGCTGGTCGACGAGCGGCCCGAGGAAGTCACCGATTTCAAGCGCAGCGTTCCCGGCCGAGATCTGGGCCTCGTCCAACGACGAGCAGATCGAGAATCATATCCGCATCGCCGACCTCTGCATCGAGCGCGCCAAGCGCCTGGTCGAAGTCGGCCAGGACGTGGTGCTCTTCGTCGATTCGATCACCCGCCTTTCCCGCGCCCACAACACGCTGCGCAACAGCGGCCGGACCGGCTCCGGCGGCCTGGACGTGCGCGCCCTGGAAAAGCCCCGCCAGCTCTTCGCCTCGGCGCGCAAGACCGAGGAAGCCGGCTCCCTGACCATCATCGCCTCCGTGCTGGTCGAGACCGGCAGCCGGATGGACGACGTCATCTTCCAGGAATTCAAGGGCACCGGCAACATGGAGCTGGTCCTCGACCGCAAGTGCGCCGAGATGCGCCTCTGGCCGGCGATCAATATCGCCGCTTCGGGCACCCGCAAAGAGGAACTCCTGATCGATGCCAAGACGCTTGGAGGGCATCCACTTCTTCCGCCGCGCCCTGGTGCAGCAGAAGATCGAGGAAGCCACCGAGACCATGATCGCCCGCCTGTCGAAGACGAAGACCAACGACGAGTTTCTTAAACTTATCGCCCGCTAGAAGTTCCGACTTGCTCCACCGGGCCTTCTTCCGAAAGCTCACCGTTCCTCAGTCTTTAGCCAAGCAAGCATGCATAGTTTTTCCGAGCAATGTCTCGATATGGCCCGCTCAATGTTGGGCCACAACCTGGAATCCATCCAGCCCGACGGCACCGTCCTGCCCGCGCCGGGCGAACAGCCGCGGCCGGACGAGCCCGGCCACGTCGCGTACGCCCTCGGCGAATATTACCGCGCCACCGGCGAGACGACCCTCAAGGGCTACGACCTCATCGACCTGGCCGCCCGCTGCGTCACCGCGCAGATGTTCACGGAGCCGCCGGCCGAAAATGGCCTGGCCTACGCCGCCCTCGGACTCCTCTGCTTCGGGCCGTCGAAGGAACGCAATCCCGTCTGGGAACGCCTGGTCGAGGAGACCCAGCAGCGCATCGACAAGCAGCTGCTCCACCGCAGCGACTACGACAATCACTGGCAGGCATTCAATATCGCGAAGGCGGTCGCCCGCTTCAGCTTCGGGCTTGTCCAAGAAGGACGAGACCTCGCGTCTGATCGAGCGGATGGTCGACCGCATCAACCAGACCAGCTCGGCCGGATTCTTCGACGACGCGACCAGCGGCTTCGGCGGCAATTTCAACCTCTACGGCGTGCTGGCGTTCGTCTTCACCCGCTCCGCGCTGCAGCTGCACGCCAACAGCGGCGTGCGCGACCGCAAGCTCCCGACCCTCCGCACCTACGCCGAGAAGTACATCCGGATGATGCCCGACCTCGTCCGCGCGGACGGGCTCGGCTGGGCGTTCGGCCGCGCCGCCGGCGCCTACGGCCAGATGCACTGCATCAGCCTGATCCTGCAGGGACTGCGCGACGGCTGGATCCCCGACGACCAGAAGGCCAAATATTTCGATATCCTGCGCCGGCTGTTCCTCTTCTTCTACCAGACCTACCTGGACCAGGAGCACGGCTTCCTCGACCTGCGCGATGACGAGCGCACCGCCTATTCGCACCACACGACGCGCATGGCGAACTTCGACGCCGCGCGCTACCTCTGCCAGTGGTCGCGTCTCGCCAAGACCGTGCAGCTCCCGGCGGGCAATCCCAAGATCGAGCCGCCGCGCACGAGCGGTCGCTTTGTCATATTTCGACAAGAGCAACCGCAAGGAACAGGGCCTGTTCCTGTATCGCGACGCCGAGACCGGCCTGCACCTGCAGATGCCGCTCATCAGCTGCGGCGGCAACCTCTCGAGCGACGCGCTGACGTTCCCGCACTGCCCGGGCATCTTCGACTGGCCGAACAACGTATATCTGCCGATCATGCTTCCCGAGCTGACCTTCGGCGAACCAGGTCACGCTCCCGGCGTTCTACGGGAAGAACTGCGTCACCGGCCTCGGCCTGCGGAACAGTTTCTATTTCCGCTACGAACAGCCCGAGCTGATCAACACAAAGGAGGAGCTGGTCAAGGGCCTTGGCAGCGTGAAGGTCCAGTGGACGTTCGCGGGCAATAAGATCGGTTGCGAGTTCGCCTACACCGTCAAGCAGCAGGTCACGCTCGACAAATTCCGCTATGCCCTCGCGATCGCGGCGCCGCATTCGAAATATCATGTGACCGGCGCGCTCGCGCTCGGCCCGCTCGGCCATCGCTGCAGCGTTGTGAAGGACGATTTCCAGGCCTCATGGCAGGAAACCGAAATCGTCACGCGCCGACCCCGCGTACCGGACCAACTACGGCAAAATCCACTATCTGCAGTACGCTCGTGCGCGATCATCCGCTGATCATGCGCCCCGGCAACGTCTATCGGCTCATCGTGAACTTCGAGCCGGACGTCACGCATCTCTCGATCGCCGACCCGCGCGGCGATCGCACCAGCGGGATTCCGCTTTTCCTGCGGACTTTTCCGGTGCGCGCCGCGGCGGGTTCGCATTCGGAGAAATATATTTCGTCAACGCCATGCTCTCGCGCCGCATCATCCCGTGCCTCGACGTCAACGCGGGGCGCGTGGTCAAGGGCATCCGGTTTCAGGAACTGCGCGACGCCGGCGATCCGGTCCAGAGCGCGAAAGCGTACGACGCGCAGGGCGCGGACGAGTTGGTCTTTCTCGATATCACCGCGTCGAGCGACCAGCGCGGGATCATGCGCGATGTGGTGGCCGCGACCGCGGAGCAGTGCTTCATGCCGCTGACGGTCGGCGGCGGACTCCGTACGCTCGTTGATATAGAGGCGATGCTGCAGGCTGGCGCGGACAAGGTCTCGCTTAATACAGCGGCCATTCTCGATCCCAGCCTGATCCGTCGCGCGTCCGATCGCTTCGGCGCGCAATGTATTGTCCTCGCGATCGACGCGAAGCGCGAGCCGGACGGCCGGTCGTGGCGCGTATATACTCACGGCGGGCGCAACCCGACGACACTGGACGCAGTCAGCTGGGCGCAGCAGGCGACCGAACTCGGCGCTGGAGAAATATTGTTAACGAGCATGGACGCGGATGGCACGAAGGCGGGCTACGATTGCGCGCTCACGCGGGTCGTGAGTGATGCTGTGAGCATCCCGGTAATCGCGAGCGGCGGCGCCGGCGAGCTGGCGCATTTTGCGGCGGCGATCGAAGAGGGACACGCCAGCGCGGTCCTCGCGGCAAGTCTTTTTCACTTTGGCACGCTGACGATCCCCGAGGTAAAAACGTATCTCGCGGCGCACGGCGTGCCCGTGCGGCGCTAAGTCTCGGCCGCCCTCGCGTAGCGCCGTCATTGGGGGTCCGGCGCGGCTTCAGGTGGCACCGGCGGCTCGGTTCATATATAAAAACTTGTCGTTGGCCGTTTCCCCATGCGGGCACGGGCGGGTCACCTGCCAACGCTTGGCTCGATCGTTGCCGGTATATAGGCGTTTCAATGAACGTGCACGGCTGCCTGCAGCGGTCGTCGCGCGCTCGTACCCCGCCAGGCGCGTGGCGTCCTCCCGTTCCAGGGATATATACGTCGCTCGCTATATGCGTCCCGGATCCGATAGGTCCGGCGCCGTGGATCGATTCTCCCTTTCTTGGACGGGCCCATTGCCCGCATATATAGCTGCGGATCGGCGCCTGAAATACCGCTCCGTCCGCGCGTGCTAGTCGGCAGGCACCGTCGCCGGTGTCGCGGTCGGCGCGCCGGGTTCACGCGGGGCGGCTGCCGCCGGGGGCCGCGCTTTTGGCGATCCCACGAGCACACTCAGCTGCTCCTGCACGGCGATGAAAAACTCGTTGGTCAGTTCGCCCGCGGGCACTTCATATATCTGCTTCGTCTTGGCGTGCTCGTATAGACTCTTTTCGCCATCCGGACTTTGACCCTTCGGCCGCAGCAGCTTTTTCCGCTCCAGCATCAGCGCGAGAAACTGGATCAGGCGGACGTTTTCCGGGGACGACTCGGTGAGAGGATCGGCCAGGGTGAGAAACAGCGATTCGGCGTTCAGCTTTAGACTCCTATCCGAATTCTCCTGGCCCGCGCGCGCCTTGAAAATCTGTACCCAGCGGCACGCGATAAATCCCGTGGTGGTAAATTCCGGCGCGTGTTCTTCAAGCACATCATAGCGAATCACCTCGCCATTGGCCGAGCGCACCAGATAGCTGGCCACGCGAACGCCCTCGGCGAAGCTTGCGCCGGACACCGCGCAGGCGGGAGCACGGGGTTGCAGAATCATCTCCATGGATTTCTTGTTTACTCTCGAACGCGACGGACGCTAGCACTTTTCCACCGCATGAACGGACGCCTCATCGCCATCGGCGACATTCACGGGTGCTACCACGAGTTCGCTGATCTGCTGGCGAAACTCGAGCTCGCGCCGGACGATCGCGTGCTCCTGCTGGGCGATCTCGTCAATCGCGGCCCGGACAGCAATAAGGTCATCGATCTCGCGCGCGAACACGCCACGATCCCGCTCCTCGGCAACCACGAACTCCGCCTGATCAACTACCATCGCACGCAGGATGAGAAGCTGCTCAAACACGGTGATCTCGAAACCGCGCAGAAATTTCGCCCCAGCGACTGGGAGTTTCTGCACTCGATGCTCGTCACCTATGAGGAATTCGAACTCGACACGGTTTTTGTACACGGCGGCTTTCTTCCCAACGAACCCTGGCGGAAGCAGCCCGCCAATATAGTCACGCGCATCCAGGTGATCGACCGCGACGGCAAGCCCCGCAAACGCGCCGACGCCCCGGACGCGGTCGCCTGGTCGGAGCTGTGGTGCGGGCCCCCGTTTGTCGTCTATGGTCACACGCCCCGGCCCGAGATATATAAACTCAAGTGGTCGGTCGGCATTGACACCGGATGCGTCAAGGGCGGCCACCTGACGGCCTATTTGTTGCCCGAGAAACGATTCGTTCAGGTGCGCGCCCGGCAGAAATATTGGCCATGAAACTGCGGCTATATAGGCGATGCAGTGAAGGCGCCGCGGTGGCCGGGCGCGTGATGCGGGAATTGCGCTGATGGCTGAATCCGCTTTTGAGCCGACCCTGGACGGGACCGCCCTGCTCTGCCTGGATGTGCAGCCGCTGTTTTTGCGCGCGATCGGAAACGCGGATGCGGTGCTGCAGCGCTGCCGCTTCGCGGTCGCCGCTGCGGTCGGTCTGAACCTGCCCGTTATATTCACTGAACAGGTGCCGCACAAGCTCGGCGGCACGGAGCCCACGCTTCGCGCACTCGCGCCCGACGCGGAAGTGTTCGCGAAGCTCGCGTTTTCCGCTCTCGGGGACGAGGTGATCCGCCGCGCCCTGGCAGATCAATATAACATCGAGCACGTCATCCTCTGCGGACTCGAAACGCCCATCTGTATATATCAAACGGCGATCGACGCGCGGGCCGCGGGGTGGCAGGTGACGCTGCTGAGCGACGCAATCGGAGCACGACGGCCGAGCGATGCGGACGCGTGCGTCGCGACGTTGCGGGCGTCGGGCGTACCCGTGCTGTCGGCGGAAACGGTTTTTTATTCGATTGTGCGGGGAGCAGATCATCCCTCTTTCAAGATGTATACTGAGCTCGTGAAAAAATATGGCTGACGAAATCCCACCCCTCGCTTCCGTGCGCGAATTAAAGGCGCTCGAATCCGCGAATGGTCGCGCCTTTTCCGCGCTCGTCGTGGTGAAAAAACTCACTGCCAAGACCGCGTCCAACGGGAATCCGTTCTTCAGCCTCGACCTCGGCGATCGCACGGGTTCGTTCGGTTGTACCATATTCAGTGACAGTCCTCTGTTCGAGGCGATCCGGCTCGCCGGCGAGGGATCCGTGCTTCGCATCGAAGGCAAGCTCGACTATTTCCAGGGACGGCTCGCGCCAAAATTAACGCGCATTGCCCCACTCACAGAAGCCGAACTCGGCTCGCCCGGCATGCTCGACAACCTGGTCGAACTCGCGCCGGAACCCGGGGACGGCCTCTGGACGGAGTGCAACGCCTTTATAGAATCAATTGGTCACACCGAACTGAAAGCCACCGTACGGGCCGTGTTTGACGAGATCGGCGATACCTTCCGCTGGGCGCCGGCTGCGGTCGCGATGCACCATGCGTACCGACACGGCCTGCTCGAGCACACAGTACATATGGCCCGGGCCTGCCGCGCACTGCTGCCGCTTTATCCCGAGGTCGATCGCGACCTCGCCATGGCGGGGACGCTCCTGCACGACACCGGCAAGGCGATCGAATATGAAGGCACGCTCACCACGCGCCGCAGTCGCCGCGGCTTGCTCCAAGGCCACGTCGTGCTCGGCTATCAACTCGCGCGCAAGGCGGGTATGAAGGCGCGGCTCGACGCCGAGCGCCTCGAGCGGCTGGAACATATTATATTAAGCCACCAGGGTGAGCCGGAATGGGGCGCAGCTGTATATGCAGCGACGCCCGAGGCCGTGTTCGTCTCGATGATCGACAACCTCGACGCCAAGATGGGCATGGTCCAGCGGGCGATGCGGCAGGCGGACGGCGGCGGCGATTTTTCCGAACGACTGCCCGGCCTCAGTGCGCAGCTTCTCACGCGACTGCCGCCCGCGCCCGAGCTCCCGCTCGAGTAAAGGCACCTCGCCGCGCCCACGGGGACGGCTGGGTATCGCTGTCGCCCCGCCGCGCGGGATTCGCCGAGCCTTGAGTTATATTAACGCGGCACTCGGGAATGATGCGGCCGCCGCTCGTGGCCTCGGAACGCTTTTATACGTTTTATAAATCGATATACTCGCGCCTCGGACGACTACGATCGACGGGGCATGCGCGACATCAGCTCGACGCTCGCGTGATATTAGCGACCGCTGTCCCGGTATCGTTATAGCAAACGCACGGCCTGGCACCCGCCTCCGGGATTCACGATGATGCGCTCCTGAGCCGAACTCGCGTAATCGCAAGCGCCGGCGCTATATAGTGCCGCAGCGTTATATCAAACGGCCCGTAGCTGCGCCCCAAGGGAGAGCAGCTTCTCTTTCATCAGCAGCGGATCCTGCGCTTTCTCGAGCGCCTCGTCGGGCGACACGAGCTCGCGATTCACCAGGCTCATCAGATGGGTATCCATCGTGATCATGCCCAGATTCGCACCAGTCTGGATATCGGAGTTGATGCGGAAGGTTTTGTTTTCGCGGATCAGCGACGCGATCGAGGTCGTGTTCACCATGATCTCATACGCAGCCATGCGGCCGCCGCCGATGCGCTTGCAGAGCACTTGGGAGATGACCGCCACGAGTGACGACGCGAGCTGCGTCCGGATCATGTCCTTCATATTCGCCGGAAACGCGTCGACGATACGGTCAACCGTCTTCGCCGCGCCGTTGGTATGCAGTGTGCCGAACACGAGATGTCCCGTTTCCGCAGCGCTGATCGCCGCCTCGATCGTCTCGAGGTCGCGCATTTCACCGACGAGAATAATGTCAGGATCCTGCCGCAGCGCGCGGCGGATCGCCTCAGAAAAACTGGGAACGTCCACATGCACCTCGCGCTGCGTGATCACACAGCGCTTGTGCCCGTGATAATATTCGATCGGGTCCTCGATCGTGATGATATGCCCGTCGCGATTCTCGTTTATATAGTTCACCATCGACGCCAGCGTCGTGGATTTGCCGGAGCCGGTCGGCCCGGTGACGAGGATCAAGCCGCGAGGACGATACAGCAGCTCCCGGATTTTGTCCGGCAGCCCAATATCGCGCAGACTGAACATTTTATACGGGATCTGCCGCAAAACCAACCCGTAGTTGGATTTCGCCTTCATCACCGACACGCGGAAGCGCGCCGCCTCGCCAAACGCGAATCCGAAGTCCGCGCCGCCGTTCAGCTTCACACTGCTTATATGATTATCGGGCGTGATCGCGAGCATCAGCTTCTCGGTGTCCGCGGGCGTGAGCACCGGGCCATCGATCGGCGTCATGCTCCCGCTGAGTCGCAGCGTCGGCGCCTGCCCCACTTGTATATGAAGATCCGAAGCGTTTTGCTCGACGACGAGTTCGAGCAGATCGTTCATGTCATAACTCATAGGCGTAAAGAGGAGGCGGAAGCGGAGTTTTTCGGAGCGTGGGGCCAGCGCAACCGGCGCACCAACGCCCACGGCAACAATATATTCCAAACGAGCGTGCCCCCTGCCGGCGGCGGCGTCAATCGCGGCGTCCCGCGCCAGGCCCCGAATCGCCGCAAAAGAGCGTAAAGGAATCGCTAGATTTCGCTCCGTCGAGGGGCGAAATGTAAAACGCGGACGCACCGACTCCGCCGCGGTGCGTATTAATACTGCCGCTCGCCGCCGCCCGATTCGACGCTGCGGAGCGCCGGCGCGCGATCAACGCGCGAGGCTCAGCAGAAATTCCGCGTTCGATTTTGTCTTCTTGAGACGCGTGATGAGCATCTCCATCGACTCGATCGGACCGAGACCCTGCATCGCGCGGCGCAATCCATAGATGCGCTGCAGCTCCTCGGGATGATAGATCAACTCTTCCTTCCGTGTGCCGGAGCGGTCTATATTAATCGCCGGGAAAATCCGGCGCTCGACGAGCCCGCGGTCGAGGTGAAGCTCGCAGTTGCCGGTGCCCTTGAACTCCTCGAAGATCACCTCGTCCATCCGGCTGCCTGTATCAATCAGCGCACTCGCAATGATAGTGATGCTCCCGCCGCCTTCTATATTGCGGGCGGAACCGAAGAAGCGCTTCGGCTTTTGCAGGGCAGTCGCCTCCATGCCGCCGGACATGATTTTTCCAGAATTTCCCGTGAGCGCATTATAGGCGCGCGCCAGACGCGTGATGGAATCGAGCAGGATCACGACGTGCTCGCCCTGTTCGACGAGCCGGCGCGCCTTCTCAATCACCATCTCCGCGCAATGTACATGGCTCTCCGGCGTCTCGTCGAAGGTCGACGATACCACCTCGCCCTGGGTGTGCCGTTTGAAATCCGTCACCTCTTCGGGCCGTTCGTCAATGAGGAGCAGGATCAACTTGGCCTGCGGGCTGTTCGCCGTGATCGAGTTTGCTATATTCTGCAGCAACACCGTCTTGCCGGTGCGCGGCGGAGCGACGATCAACGCGCGCTGGCCGAATCCGATCGGAGTTAATATATCGACCGCTCGCATCGACACGTCCTTCTGCGTCGCCTCTGACTCCAGCAGAATGCGCTGCAACGGATAATACGGCACGAGTTCCTCGAAAGGCGTGACGTTTGATATAGCGGCGGGATCAGCGCCCATGACGCTGTCCACGCGCACAACGGACGGGCAACGTTCACCGGGCAGCGGTGCCTGCAGGAGGACCTCGACTTGGTGTCCACGCTTCAAGCCAAAGCGCTTGATCAGGCTGTCGGGCAGATAGGCATTCTCTGGATATAGCCGGTAATTACCGCTGTCGTGCACGATGAACGCGCCACGGTCGGTGACATCTATATATCCTCGGTCGGTGATCGGACACTTGCGCTCGGCGGCTGCGGCGAATAGGAGTGCAAGCAGTTGCTTGCGCGTCGGGATGCCCTCGAACGGAACGTCCGCGGAACGGGTGAACGCCGTCAGCTCGGCGAGTGGCATTGTATATACCAAATCGATCTGCAGCGGATCGCCGCCGCCCGCGGAAATTTCCTGCGCGGTCGCGTCGAGCGCGGCGACGTCATTGAACCGTGAGGGATTCGGCAGCTCTCCATATACCGGCGCGGTGCTCGGCGGAGGCGGCTGCGGAGGGTGTTGTTCGCGCGGTTGAAAATTGCCGCCGCCGCCACCACCACCACCTGGCCCGCCGGGTTGCCACGGCCCACCGGCGCGACCGCGCTTGCCCCGCTTGTTGCGTTTCCAAAAATCGCGTCCACCACCACCGCGGTCCTGCCAGCCGCCTTGATTACCCTGGCCGCCTTGGTGGGACGGCGCACCGCCTGTATAGTTGCCGTCGACGCCGCCTGAAGATCTCGACCCCTCACGCTCGTCGCGCTGATCGGCGCTGGCCTGCCCACCCTGCCCACCCTGCCCACTCGAGTCTGAAGGGCTCGGGCTATCACCGTCAGACTGCGCTGACGCGACCGCTTGCTGTCCGCGGGCGTCGTCGTTGCGATCGCTATCCTGGCGAGACGACGGCACGAACGCGGGGCGTTCGGGTGAAGATTGCGCAGAGTCAGCGGGAGCTTCGCGCCGGGAGCTGCCATCGTCGCGAGTCGGAGCGGCTGAGGGCTGCGGGGATTCTTCGCGCGGTGCGGCGGGCTCGCGATTTTCCCGGGCCGGCGCTGCGGGCGCTTCACGTTCAACTGGATTTTCCCGAGGAGCGGGAGTTTCGCGTGGCGCGGGAGTTTCGCGGGCGAGAGGTAATTCCGCAGTGCTTTCAGCGGCGGCGGATTTCGCGCTGCGGGCCTTACGGGGCGCGCGCGTCGTCGTCGTGCTCGCGGCAGGGCGGCGCTTTTTTTTCGGCGCAGCGGCGCGGGAATCGGAGTCGTCGGAAGAGCCCGAGTCGTCGTTTTTCGGAGGAAGTTCCATGTGGAGAGTATATAGAAGGGGTAAGGTGCACCGCGCTTCGTCGGCGGGTCAGCAGCTCGGCGGGATCGAAGCGATCAAGTTCCGGATTTCTGCGTGCAGGAACTCGGGTACTCCGTCGTTCCACAGGACAAAATCGGCCAACTCGATTTTCCGTGCGAGCGGTAGCTGCTTGGAAATCCGCACCCCGGCGAGAGACCGCGGCATGCCGCGCTGTTCCAGTCGGGTAAGTTGCTGCTCCGGAGCACAGGCGACGCAGATCGTGAAATCAAACCAATTTTCGAGCTGACCCTCGAAGAGCAGCGGCGCCTCGACGGCCCAGCGGCCGCCCGGATCGGACGCTAACGCCTGCCGCCACGCCTCGAATACATGCGGATGCAGGAGATGCTCGAGCCACGTCCGCTCGAGATCGTCTGCGAAAACGCGCGCGCCCAGCGCAACGCGATTTACCGTGCCATCCGCGGAAAAAACGGCGTCGCCGAATGTATCGCGCAACGAAGCCTGGACGTCTGCGCGCACGAGCACCTGTTCCCGCACGATCGCATCGCTGTCGATCCGGCGGAAGCCCTCTTTTTCGAAACCACGAGCCGCAGCGGTTTTGCCGCAACCCAAGCCACCAGTTAGCCCCAAAATCATCGTAACCTCATGTCAACCACGCCACAATTATGCTTGCACGGCTTTTTCGCAAATTATTTAAATTATCAAACTGGCGCCTTTAACTCCTGAGCACCCCATACTTACACTGCACACCCATGTTCACTCTCGTTGACACCAAGAGCGCGGCAGCGGTTGGCGCCTTCGTTGTCACCAAGTTCGAGTCCATGTTCCCGGACGCAGAATCGAATTGGTGTAGTGAGGTCCTGCGGGATATGGAGTCGCTCTTCACAGGGAAAAACCCCGGTTATGCAGCGATCGACCTACAGTATCACGACTTTGAGCACACGCTCCAGGCGACGGTATGCCTCGTGCACCTCCTCGAGGGCCGACACGCCTCAGGGGAAACCCCGGCATTCGGCCCGCGGCAATATCAACTCGCGGTCGCCGCGGCGCTGCTCCACGACACGGGTTATCTGAAACTGCGCTCGGACACCGGGGGGACCGGCGCGAAATATACTTTCTGCCACGTGCTTCGCAGCTGCGCGTTCGCGGCGGCCTACCTGCCGAAATTCGGGCTCACGAAAGATGAGATCGAGGACGTGCTCGGGGCGATCAACTATACCGGACCGGCCACCGAAACGAATCGTTTATACTTTCGCGAGGCCTGCGCACGGCTCATCGGCTGCGCGCTCGGGACCGCGGATTTTCTCGGGCAGATGGCCGCCCCGGAATATCCGGACGAGCTCGAGATTCTATATAGCGAGTTCTGCGAGTCGGACGAGTTCGTTCATATACCGGCGGCTCGGCGCAACTACGTCTCAGCCGCGCAGCTGATCGAGCGCACGCCGATGTTCTGGGAGGTCTTCGTGCGCCGCCGGCTCGAGGTCGATTTCCAGGGCGTCTATCGTTTTCTCAATCGGCCCCTCGTCGGCGGCGCCAACGAGTATATATCTGCAGTGGAGCGCAATATAGCGGAAATCCGTCGCCGCCTCGCGGCCGATCCCGTGCTCGCCGCGGCGGCTCACGGCTGAGGGCGCATGCTCTCCATCATCGCGTCCGCGGCGCTGCACGGAATCGACGCGGAGCTGGTTCACGTCGAGGTCAACGCCGGCGAGGTCGGCGAGCCCAAGCTCATCCTCGTCGGACTCCCGGATGCCGCGGTCAAGGAATCCGACGACCGCGTTTTTTCAGCGCTCAGCAACAGTGGATATACCACGCCACGCACCCGCACGACTATAAATCTCGCCCCGGGCAACCTGCGGAAGGAGGGCCCGTTCTATGATCTGCCCATCGCGCTCGGAATCCTCGTCGCCACCCTGCAACTCCACGCCACGGGCTTCGAAGATTGGTTGATCGCCGGCGAACTCAGTCTTTCCGGCGCAACCCGCCCCGTCCGCGGCGCGCTCGCCATGGCTCGCCTCGCCCGGACCCTCGGAAAACGCGGTGTGCTTCTTCCAGCGATTTCCGCCGAGGAAGCCGCCCTCGTCGAGGGCATTGAAGTTCACCGTATTGAAACTTTGGATACAGCCGTCCGCTTCTTCACCGGCGAATATAAAAGCTCGCCACTGCCCGCGGGTTTCACACCGGCGACCACGCGGATGGCGCCGGCGGACACCAGCGTTGATTTTTCCGAGATCAAAGGTCAGCACGCGCTGCGGCGCGCGATCGAGGTCGCCGTCGCCGGGTCGCACAATATACTTATGATCGGACCGCCCGGCTCCGGCAAATCGATGGTCGCAAAACGGGTGCCGAGCATCATGCCCGCGCCCACGCTCGAGGAACATCTGGAAATTCTCGGTATTCACTCCGCGGCCGGCCGAACGATCAGTGGCGATATGAACTGGAGCGGCCGCCCGTTCCGCACCCCGCATCATACAGTGTCCGACGTCGCCCTCCTCGGCGGCGGCAGCATCCCCGGCCCCGGCGAAATTTCACTCGCTCACCACGGTGTATTATTTCTCGACGAGCTCCCGGAATTCAAACGCTCCGCGCTCGAGGTCTTGCGCCAGCCGATCGAGGACGGCGAGGTCACCATTTCCCGCAGCGCCGGCAAGATCACCCTGCCTTGCGCATTCATGCTCGTGGCTGCGATGAATCCCTGCCCTTGCGGTTATCTCGGCGATGCCCGCCACGAGTGCCGCTGCTCGCCTTCGCAAATCCAGCGGTACCGCGCTCGAATCAGCGGTCCCCTCCTCGACCGCATCGACCTTCATATAGAGGCGCCTGCGCTTTCGCTCGGCGAGCTGCGCTCGGAAACTCCCGGTGAATCGTCCGCCCTCGTGCGCAGTCGCATCGAAACCGCCCGCGCCCGGCAGCATCTGCGATTCACCGGCAGCCGAACCTCCGCCAATTCGCGGATGTCCCACGCCCAGATCCGCAAACATGCCGCGATCGACGCCGCCTCCGGCGATCTCCTCCAGCAGGCGATGGAACAACTGCACCTCTCCGCCCGCGCCTACGACCGCATCCTCAAGGTCGCCCGCACCATCGCGGACCTCGCCGCCGCCGACCACATCGAGCCCACCCATCTTCTCGAGGCGATCCAATACCGCAGCCTCGATCGCCAGATGTTCTATTAAAACTTCTGTATCCATTCTTTGGATACAGAGGCAGGCGTCGCTAGAGCCGCGTGAGCAGCTCGTCGAGGGAATGAATGAACTCCGCCGCGCCCGCGCGCACCGCGGGACGCACTATATAGCGTCCAAAGCCGATGAAACGCGTCGCGACGGATTTCGTCTCCAGATCGCTCACGCCATCGCCCACCATCACCGCCTCCGTTGCACTATATTGCGCTAGGAGCGATTTCAGGATTTCGGGTTTTCCACCCGATCGGGTGGTCGGGAAGCTGTCATCAAAACCGCGATAGGTACCGTCTTCGTTAAAGTATAAATCTACCGCCTCCACCCGCGCGATACCAAGCGCATCCGCGAGCGGCCGGATCACCTGCCGAAATCCACCGCTGACGATCACCGGTGTCCATCCACGGGCCGCGAGCCCGCGCACCGTCTGGAGCGCCGTCGGCTCGATCGTCTCTATATAGCGGCGGCCCACATGCTCGACGTTTGACCGGTTGGGCCGAATGATCTCGAGCCGCCGCGCGAACACCGCCTCGACCGGAAGCGTGCCGCCCATCGCCTCGTTTGTCATCGCCTCCACGAGTGCGAACGTCGCGGGACCCTCCGCCCGCGCCAGTTCGTCCACGCCCTCAATCGCGGAGAGCGTGCTGTCACAATCAAAACAGATCAGTCGTATATCAGGCACAGCGTGCACCGAAACGACGAACCCGGGCGGGTTCAATGGTTTCCTCGCAATCGCCCGTCCGCCGCATGGAGCGGTGCATCGCGATCTCTGAAAAATTTGCGAATAAATCCCGGCGACCACCCAGCTTTGCGCGTCACATAGCGCGCAGCCCACACTCCCGGCTAGGGAAACACCTCGGCGCGACACCCTGTAAATGACGGAACCGCCCGCTTCTCCGCCGTGCGCGAGGGTTGACTTGGGTGCGGCCTTCCCTACCGAATCTTATTCCGTCCACGTGCCGTTTTTCCCCCGAGCGTCTCTCGTATTCCATTCGCCCGGTTTGTTTACGACAACCGCAAGGGCCGCCTTCGGGCTTATATGGAGACGCCCGCTTTGAACCGCCTCCCGCTGCGGTGGCGGCTCACGCTGCTCATCACGCTGATTTCATCGCTGACGCTCTGCGCGGCGTTCGCGGGGTATATAGTCCTCGATATATTGCGGCTGCACGACGACGTCGACCGGAACTCGCAGGCGCTCCTGCACGAATATGTCGACCGCGCCACGGCGCTCCTGGAGCGAGATCCAAAGGCCACCGATTTCGGCCTGAAAAATCTCCGGCTCGAAAAGGATGTCGTCGCGGCGGCCGTATTCTCCCCGGACGTGCGCATCCTCGACAAGTATATACGGCGCGGCGAGATCAACGAGTTCATCCCCCGCCCCCGCTCGTTCGTCACGAATTTCAGCGCCGACGAGGTGGTCGGCTTCCACTCGATCGGCCGCGGGACCCAAAATCTCGGCACGTTCTATCTAAAGGCTGAGGCGGGCTCCGAGGCCCGCGCACGACTTGTCGCACCGCTCCGCGGCATGGCGGCATTGCTGCTGCTCTCGGTTCTCGGCTCCGTCGTCATTTCGCGTTTCCTACAGCGCGGCATCTCGGATCCGATCGTCGAGCTTTCGGAGCTCGCCCATAAAGTCGCCCGCGACAATGACTACGGCGCCCGAGCGAAAATCGAGGGCGGCGGCGAGACCGCCACGCTCGCGCATGCGTTTAACTCGATGTTGTCGACTATACAGCAGCGGGACGCGGATCTCGTGAGCGCGCGCGACGCTGCACAATTGGCGAGCGTTCGCCTGGCTGAGAGCAATCATATGCTCGAGGAATCGAATCGCACTCTCGAGACGAAAGTAAACGAGCGGACGATCGACCTGCAGAAAGCCACCAACGCCGCCCGCGAGGCGAACCAGGCGAAGAGCGCGTTTCTCGCCAAGATGAGCCACGAACTCCGGACACCGATGAACGCCATCATCGGGTATTCGGAAATTCTCGTCGAGGACGCGACGGATCGCGGCGACACGAGCGCAGTGTCCGACCTGAAAAAAATTCTCAGCGCCGCGCTGCACCTGCTCGGCTTGATCAATGACGTGCTCGACCTCTCGAAGATCGAGGCGGGCAAGATGGATCTATATCTCGAGACCTTCGATTTCCGTCGGCTCGTCGAGGAGATCGTGAGCACGGCGCAGCCGTTGATCGATCGCAACGAGAACCGCGTCGTTATAGATTGCCCCAGCGAAATCGGCGACGTCCACGCCGATGCGACCAAGCTCCGCCAGATCCTGCTGAACCTGCTGAGCAACGCGTCGAAATTCACCGATCACGGTGAAATCCGCATCAAGGTTTCCAAGCAGTCCGACGGCTTGCAGGAGATCCTCGCGATTAGCGTCAAGGACAGCGGCATCGGCATGACTCCCGACCAGATGAGCAAGCTGTTCCAGGCGTTCATGCAGGCGGAACAAAGCACCTCCGCGAAATATGGAGGCACAGGTCTCGGCCTCGCGATCTCGCGCCAGTTCGCGCTGCTCATGGGCGGCGATATATTAGTCGAGAGCAAGCTCGGCAGTGGGTCCACGTTCACGTTGACGATGCCATCGCGCGTGACGTGGGAACGTTCCCCGGGCCCCACGCCGGCGCCCGACGCCCCAGCGGCGGCACCCGTCGCGGCGGAGCCGCCACCACGCGCGATCAATCGCGGCACGACTCCGCCAACCGCAGCGCAGCGTCGCGGCCGCGTGTTGATCATCGGCGACAACGAAAAAATCCATTCGTCCGTCGAGGCGTCACTCTCGCCCGAGAACTATATAGTGAAATCGGTGCATCAGGTTGCCGAGGCACTGGAGGCCGCGAAGACGTTCCGCCCCCATGTAGTTATACTTGATATCTTGTTGCCCGACGTCTCCGGCCAGCCGAATCTCCCCCTGCTGAAGGCGAGCCCCGACTTGGCCAACACGCCGATCATCCTGCTCTCGCTCGATCCGCATGGCGAAATGGGATTTGCCCTCAGCGCCGCCGACTATGTGGCGACCCCGCTCGAGGGGCCCAATCTGCTTGCTATTCTCCAAAAGCTAAACGCGGTCCGGACGTCCACGCCGATCCTCGTGGTCGAAGACGACGCCGGAACCCGGGAGATGATTGTGCGCCTCCTGCAACGCGAGGGCTGGACGTCCCTCGAGGCGGAAAACGGCCAGGTCGCGCTCGACCTGCTGCGGGATAATATACCGTCGGTCGTGCTGCTCGATTTGCTCATGCCGCAGCTCGATGGTTTCTCGGTCCTGCGAGAAATGCGCGCGAATCCCCTCTGGCGTGATATACCGGTGGTGGTGCTCACCTCGCTCGATCTCACCGCGGAGGTCCGCCGCTTTCTCGAGCAGCAGGCCGACCGCGTCCTGCAGAAGGGCCGCTATAATCGCGACGAGTTGATGAAGGAAGTGCGGGACTCCGTGAACGAATTCATGCGGCGGCGCGTAAAGAGCAATTCACCCTTCCCGGCGAATCCGTAGTCGCTCTCCGAACTTTATTTTCTCACAACGTATTGAACCTGCGACCGTATGACCAAAATTCTCCTCATCGAAGACAACGAGATGAATCGCGATATGTTGTTCCGTCGTTTGGAAAAACGCGGTTATGAAATGATCGTCGCGATCGACGGCCTGTCGGGCATCGCAACCGCACAACGCGAGAAGCCCGATATTATATTAATGGACATGAGCCTCCCGGGCCTCGATGGCTGGCAGGCGAGCCGCCAGCTGAAATCAGACAACGCCACCGCTCATATACCGATCATCGCGCTGACTGCGCATGCCATGGCGGAGGATCGCGATCGCGCGTTGGCCGCCGGGTGCGATGAATATGAAACGAAGCCGGTGGAGCTGAGCAGCCTTCTCGAGAAGATCAATATACTCGCGGCGAAGCCCAAGACATGAGCGAGACCAGCGCCGGCAACACTCCGAAGCCGA
The DNA here is from genome assembly GCA_963800005.1 of uncultured Verrucomicrobiae bacterium. Lineage (GTDB taxonomy): Bacteria > Verrucomicrobiota > Verrucomicrobiia > Opitutales > Opitutaceae > CAWCZH01. The sequence goes on along the minus strand of CAWCZH010000004.1, from coordinate 245,315 downwards.
GGCCGGCCACCGCGATGACCACGTCGCCATTTGAGCTCACCCCCATCGACGAGGTTGCGCTCACACGTCTGCGTCACGAGCTGCGCACGCCGTTGAACCAGATTATTGGATATACAGAGATGCTGATCGAGACGGCCGGCCCGGATACGCCTCCGTCGCTGATGGACGACCTTCAGCGCATGCACGCGGCCAGCAGCCAGATTCTCGTTATATTAAACGAGGCCCTCGCGCAATGGAAGGTCGAGTCCGGCAAGGTCGATCTCATCGGGTTGCGCCGCAGCCTCCTCGGCCCGCTCAATGGCGTACTCGGTTATCGCGATCTCTGCGAGGAGACCGCCCGCGCCCATGCCCTTGGCGAAACGGTCGCGGATCTCGAGAAAATTGCCTTCGGTTCGCGCACATTGCGCAAGTTGCTCGATCAGGAATCGTTCGCGGAACGCTACCACCTGAGCTCACCGTTCAACAGCGGAGGCTCGACGCCCCCGATGCCGGTGACCGGTTCGCATAAAGCACCTCTCTCCGCCGATCTCGCCGCACCGGTTGCCGGACACCTGCTGGTCGTCGACGACGAGCCGCTGAATCGCGAGATGCTCCTGCGACGGCTCAAGCGCATGGGCTTCACCGCGAGTGGTGCGGAAAACGGTCTCGTCGCGCTCGAGGCCGTGAAGCGCGAATCGTTCGATCTCGTCCTTCTCGATATATTAATGCCGGTGCTCGACGGTTTCCAGACCCTCGAGCGACTGAAGGCGGATCCCGCGCAGCATCATTTGCCCGTCATCATGCTCACCGCGCTCGATGAGGTCGCGAGCACGGTGCGTTGTATAGAGATCGGCGCCGAGGATTACGTGCCGAAGCCGTTCAACCCCGTCATCCTTCGCGCCCGCATCAACGCCTCGCTGGAAAAAAAGCGACTGCGCGACCAGGAGCGTGCCTACCTCGCGGAGATCCAGGCCGAGCGCGCGAAATCCGAACGCCTCCTGCTCAACGTGCTGCCGAAAGCGATCGGCGACCGGCTGATGGCCGGCGAGAACCCGATCGTCGACGCCGTGCCGGACGCCACTGTATTATTTGCCGATATAGTAAACTTTACCGGTATCGCCGCCGGGCTGCCTCCGGCGCAGACCGTCGCGTGGCTCAATGATATATTCTCCGAGTTTGACCTCCTCGTCGAAAAACACGGAGTCGAAAAAATCAAGACGGTCGGCGATTCCTATATGGTGGTCGGCGGCATTCCCGTCGCCGTGCCGGATCACGCGCTGCGTTGTGCGGCGATGGCTCTCGATATGATCGGCGCGATCGCGAAGTTCAACGAGCGCCACCAGCTCACGTGGGACATTCGCGTCGGCATGCACACCGGCCCGCTCGTCGCCGGCATCATCGGCTCCAAGAAATTCGCGTATGACCTGTGGGGCGACACCGTTAATATAGCGAGTCGCCTCGAGTCGCATGGCGAGCCCGGGATGATCCAGCTTTCGCAAGCCACCGCCGACCAACTCGGCCCGCTCTTCGAGATCGAGCCGCGCGGCCATCTGGAGCTGAAAAACCGAGGGCAGATGTTAGCGTATCGGCTCGTCCGCGGGAAAGCCTAGGCGACCGTCCGCGTTTGGCGGTACCGCCTGGTCGTTGCCGCGCTTCTGCGCGCGACACTGTGTATCCAGAAAAGCACTACAGCCTGACGCGGGCGCGCGGCTGAAATCCCAAGCCGAACCTGTATTGGGTGCGACCGCTGCGCTCCTGGGCGATATACCCCGCTGCTATATCATTAAGCCTATATACTCGGCGCGACCGGGGCCGCCGGCAGGCTGGGCACGACAGGGTGCGCCTCGGGCTCAGCGGTCCATTTGAACACGAAGGTCGTCAGCGCTGGCAGCACCAGGTTCAGCGAGTGACTGTAACCATCCCACGGCACCGCCTCTGCCTGCACGCCGCCGAAATTTCCCATGCCGGTGCCACCGTAGTGCAGGCTGTTCGTATTGATCAGCTCCTTCCAGAGACCGTTGCGCGGCACGCCGAGTCTATATTGCCGCGTCGAGCCCGAGAAATGTCCCACGATCGCAAACATCGTCATCTCGAACACGTCGTGCCGGAGGAACGCGAGAACGTTCGCCCCGCCGTCCTGACATGACAGCCAGCGGAATCCCTGCGGGTTGAAATCGTTCCGGCTCATCACCGGCTCCGTCGCATACCATTCGTTCAGGTCACGCACGAGCAGCCGGACGCCCTCATGGTCTATATACTCCCGCAGATGCCAGTCGAGGCTCTGGTCGAAGCGCCATTCCTGCGCCTGGGCAAACTCCGAGCCCATGAACAAAAGCTTCTTCCCCGGCCAGCCCCACATGTGCGCATAAAACGCGCGCAGGTTCGCGGCCCGCTCGGAAATCGGCCACGCCCCCATCTTCATCAGCAACGATCCCTTGCCGTGCACCACCTCATCGTGCGAAAGCACCTGTATGAAGTTTTCCGAATATTGATAGAGCATCCCGAACGTCAGGTCGTGGTGATGCCACTGGCGATGCGACGGCTCCTTCGCGAAATAGCGAAGCGTATCATGCATCCATCCCATGTTCCATTTATAGTCGAAGCCAAGCCCGCCGTCGCGCGTCGGCCGCGTCACGCCCGGAAAAGACGTACTCTCCTCCGCCGCCATGAAAACGCCCGGATAATACTGATGCACCAGGTCGTTCGCCTGCTTCAGGAACGAGATCGCCTCCAGATTTTCGCGACCACCATATTGGTTCGGAATCCACTCCCCCGACTTCCTCGAGTAGTCGAGATATAGCATCGAGGCCACCGCATCGACGCGCAAGCCGTCCAGATGATACCGATCCATCCACGCGAGCGCGTTTGCGATCAGGAAACACCGCACCTCGTTGCGCCCGTAATTAAAGATCAACGTTCCCCAATCCATGTGCGCACCCTGCCGCGGGTCCGCGTGTTCATATAAATGCGAGCCGTCAAATTCGGCGAGCGCGAAGCTGTCCCGCGGAAAATGCGCCGGCACCCAGTCCAAAATCACGCCGATGCCCTGCTGGTGCAGATAATCCACAAACCACGCAAAATCATCCGGCGTACCGAAACGGTGCGTCGGCGCGAAAAACCCTGTCACCTGATAGCCCCACGATCCGGAAAACGGATGCTCCGCAATCGGCATCACCTCGATGTGCGTGAAGTGCATTTCCTTCACATACTCCGCCAGGGCCGGCGCCAACTCCCGATACGTCAGCGGCCGGTTGCCATCCTCGACGTCCCGCTTCCACGACGACAAATGTACTTCATATATCGACATCGGCTGGTCGCGCTGCCCGGCCGCCGCGGTACGGCGCGCGATCCACTCCGCGTCACCCCACTGATGTTTTCGCGGATCGAACACGATCGCCGCGTTATTCGGCGGCGGCTCGAAATACGTGCCATACGGATCCGTCTTCAACCGCAACCGTCCGGCCTGGTCCCGCAGCTCGAACTTATATAGTTCGCCTTCGGAAAGGCCCGGAATGAACAGCTCCCACACGCCCGACGCGCCGAGCGACCGCATCGGATGGAAGCGTCCGTCCCACGAATTAAAGTTGCCCACGACCGACACGCGGGCCGCAGACGGGGCCCACACCGCAAACGAAACTCCCGCCACACCATCGATTTCGCGAATATGAGCGCCGAGCTTTTCATATATCCGATGCTCGTTGCCCTCGTTGAAAAGATATAGGTCCTGCTCCCCCAGCGTGGGCAAAAACGAATAGGGATCGGAAAACTGCCGGATCTCGCCCCGATGCGTGATTCGCAATTGATAGCGAAACACCTCCGGACGATCCGGTAGAAAAATCTCAAATAGGCCAGCACTCGCGAGTTGCTCCATGGGGAACAGAGTTCCGGTCGCCAGCTCGACGACAGCACAACTCTCCGCCCCACGAATAAACGCCCGGACGAGCAGTCCGCGCGTCCGATTTCGCACCAAAGGGTGCATGCCCAGCACGTCGTGCGGCAGGGCATGCTCCGCGTTTAACAACGAATCAAGATCACTCTGGGAAAGAATCACAGTGGGGAGTAGGACAGTCGGAGCATGCGCAGCGAAACCTAACAGTCTAGCTGCATTACCCGGGGGTTCGTGCCGTCCCGCAGGTCAGGGTTAGCCGTAACCCCGGTCCACATGAAGGACGTACAAAACACTCAAATTCTGACCGCCAAACTCACCCCGTGTTCTTCAGCCCGCCCGAAATACCATTGATCGTCAGCTCGACCACCGCTCGGATCGCCTCAGCTTCCCCCGCCTCCAGTCCCGGCGCGCGCAACCGGCGGATCATTTCCACCTGCAGGAAATTCAACGGATCTATATAGGGGTTCCGCAGCTCCACCGACCTTCGCAGCACCGGCTCGCGCGCGAGCAAACGCCTCTCCCCGGTCACCGCCAAAATCGCCGCCTCCGTCCGCGCAAATTCGGCGCGCAACAGACGCCCCACCCTTCGACGCACTTTCGCATCTGCCACCAGCCCAGCATATAACTCCGCAATGCCCATGTCGGCCTTCCGCATCGTGAGTTGCGCGTTATCAATCAACGTCTGGAAAAACGGCCACTCGCGATGCATCCGCCGCAGCAGCCGCACCCCCGCCGGCCCGCGCGACAGCAGGCTCTGCAGCGCCGTCCCGAGTCCGAACCAGCCGGAAAAATTAAAGCGACTTTGCATCCACGAAAATACCCACGGGATCGCGCGCAAATCATCGACGCTCGTCGTCGCCCGCCGGAACGTCGGACGTGATCCGAACTTTAAATTGCTGATCTCATCGATGGGCGTGGCCTGTTTCCAAAACGCCAGGAATTCCGGATCGTCACGCACCACCGCCTGATACGCTGCGACGCCCGCCGCACTCATCGTCTCCATCGCCTCGCGCCACGCCGCCGGCACCTTCGCGTCGTGCCTTGCCGCCTCCATCCCCAGCATCACGCCATAAGTCATCTGCTCCAAAACGCGGTGCGCCAAATCCGGATCATGGTAACGCGTCGATAATACTTCCCCCTGCTCGGTCACCCGAATCCCGCCATCGCGCAGCCCCGCCGGTTGCGCCAGAATCGCCTTCGCCGCCGGCCCGCCCCCGCGCGCAATACTCCCGCCACGCCCATGAAACAACGTCATCCGCACACCGTGCTTCTGGCACACGCGCCCCAACGTTTCCTGCGCCTTGAACAACGCCCAGTTCGCCGTGAGGTAACCGCAGTCCTTGTTGCTGTCCGAATATCCCAACATCACATGCTGGTGCTCCGGTCGCTCCCGCCCGGGCAGCGCGAAAAATTCCTCGAGTATATTGGGCGCGCGATCGAGATCGTCCAACGTTTCAAACAGCGGCGCCACCGGCAGCGCCGCACCCCCGCAGCGCCCGAGAAATTCCGCCTCTAATATATCGGACACGCCGTCCGTCATGCTGATGATATATATACCGAGCGCCGCCGGGCCGAAACGCTCCACCGCCCGAGCCGCGAGCGCGATCGGCTCCACCACGTGACGCGTCGCCTCCGAAAATTTCTCGATCACCGCCGGCTCCAGCGGACGCGCCTGCGCCAATGCCGCAAGCAACACTTCGCGCTTCCGGGCCTCGTCGAATTTTATATAGTCCGGCTGGCCGAGGATCTCCGCGACCGCCGCCTCATGCAGCGACGAATGCTGCCGCAAATCCAGCCGCGCGGTATGTAGTCCGAATATTTCCATTTGCTCCTGCAGTGTCTGCAAGTCGCCCCCCGCAAGAATTGCCCCCCGCCCGGCCAGCAAACTCGCCCGGATCGTGTCCAACGTATCGGTGACCGTCTTCCGTTCGAGCAACCGCGCCGGCGGCTCGCCCGGCCCGAGCACCGCGTCATCCCGGATCTCCGCCACCGCCTGCGTCAACCTCTCCCGCAGCACTCCCAGTAGCAGTCTATAAGGTTCATGCGGATACCGCTTCTTCAGCGCCTCTATATAGGCGGACACCTGAAGCTCGTCCCGCACCTCGCTTCGGAGCGCCGGCATCACCGCATCCCGCCGATCACTCACCGTCAGCGAGCGCGCCAGCTCCCGCGCCGCGAGCCGCGCCTTCTCGATCGCGAGACGTCGGTGCAATATCAACACTTCGCTCGTCACTGCCGCTGTCACATTCGGATTCCCATCGCGGTCTCCACCGATCCACGAGCCAAACGTCAGCCACCGCTGCGGACATTTCACGCCGGGAAAGTATATAGCCAGCGCCCGCTCGAGATCCGCCTGCAACCGCGGCATCGTGGCGAAAAGCGTTGTATCAAAATACCACAGCCCCGTGCGCGCTTCATCCGCGACCTCCGGACGCTCCGTCCTGCTCCGGTCGGTCAGCCACAACGATGCGATCTCGCGCTCCACGACAAGCGGATCCAGCGCCGCCGCATCACTCGTCACCGCCGCGCTCGAGCGCGCCCGCAAAATTTCGCCGAGGCGCTTTAATTTCGTCAGCAGCGTGCGTCGCTTGGACTCCGTGGGATGCGCCGTAAACACCAACTCGATCGCGAGCCGGTCCACGAGCTGTTGCATTTTCATCGCGTCCAACCCGCGCTCCTTCAGCTCACGCACGGCGGCCGCAATGGTCTCGCGCATCGGACGCCCCTCCACCGGTTCGCCGTTCAACTCCGCCGCCCGCCGATGCCGCAACAGGCGAATTCGGAAATTTTCCTCGGCGAGGTTCACAAGTTCGAAATATAGAGTGAACGCCATTGCCTGGTTATAGGCATCGGCCGCGCTCAGGCTCGCGGCGAGCCGCGCGAGCTTGCGACCCGCCGCCGCATCACCCTTGCGCCGCGCCTTCGCGAGCAGCCGGAATTTTTCCACCAGCGCGAACGTCTCGGTGCCCTCGAGACGCGAGATCACCCGACCGAGCGCCTCGCCCAGCCCGCGAATTTCTGTGCTGAGTTCCGACAACTCATCGACCGCCGAGCTGGGATTGATTGGAGGGCGCGCCATGGGAAATATGAACATGAGCCTGCTCGCCCACGCGGCCCAAGCAAATTTACGGCGCAAATGCTATGAAAATTCGTGAAGTGTTGACGGCACCAGAGCTTGCTTGGCCGCGCACCGACCCGTTTGCTGCGCGGCGTGAATCGCGGTTTGCGTCCCCTTTTTCTCGCCCTCGTGACTGCCACGGTTGCCGCGGGCCAGTCCATGCTCCCGAACGTGGCCAATCCCGCCAATATGCTCACGTGGAGCGGCGCCCAGGAAGTCACCGCTTCCGGCACGATCGTCCACGGCAACGTGCGGCTGCGCGACGGCGATATCCTACTCACCGCTGACGAGATGCGCTACGACCAGACCGGCGTCGTCACCGCGATCGGACACGTCACGCTCACGCGCCAGAACGATCGCGTGCTCGCCGACGAATTGGTCTTCCGGCGCACCGACCGGACCTTCACTGCGGAAAACCTGCGGCTCGGCCAATACCCGTACTATATACAGGCGCTCTCCGCCTCGGGCAGCCTGAACGAGGTCGACCTCAGCCATGTCACACTATATTATCGCGAGCCCGGGATGTGGCAGCCCTCCGTCACGGCCGACCGCCTGGTCTACGTCCCCGGCCAGCGCGTCCGCGCCGAAACCGCCTATGCGGGCGTCGGGCCAACTCGGCCGCTCCCGTTTTTTCATTTTCAGGAGGACCTCAACGAGCCCGAGGCGCAGTATATAGCGCTCGGCGGCGGTTTCCGCGGCTCGCTCGGCGCGATCCTCAACGTCGGCCTGCGCCTGCCCGTGGCGCCTGGCATCCGCGTCGGGGGCGACATCGGTGTCTATACCGCGCGCGGCGTCATGGCCGGCCCCGCCGGGCGCTATATCAGCGCTGACGATGGCGCGACCTACGACGGCTACCTGCGTTCCGGATATATCAACGATCACGGTAACAAGCTCACGGACGTCCTTGGCCGCCCGATCCCGTCCGACCGCTCCTATGTCGAGTGGCAGCACCAGGAACATATAACGGACGACCTCACCCTCGTCGGCCAGTTGAACTATTGGAAGGACTCGGCCGTCCTCCGCGATTTCCGACCCGAGAATTTTTTCAACGTGCAGGAGCCGGACACGTTTCTCGAGTCGGTATATACAGGGAAGAATTATTTCATCTCCGCCTTCGCGCGCTTCCGCCCGAATTCCTTCGAGGTCGTCCAGCAGCGCCTGCCCGAGGTGCGCTTCGACCTCATGCCCACCGCCCTCGGCGGCGGGTTCTACGAACGCGCCGAGGCCAGCGCCGTTCGCCTCGAGGAAACGGATCCGCTGGGCGCGGCCGAACTCCGCAGCGATCGACTCGACGCGTTCTATGGTTTGAGCCGGCCCTTCGCCCCGGCGAACTGGATGGATTTCACCCCTGTGGCCGGGGCGCGCATCACCAATTACTCGAACACCCTCGGCGCCGCCGAGCCGGGCGGCGCGACCCGCGTGCTCGGCGAGGTCGGCTTCGACGCCGCACTCCGCTCCAGCGCCGTTTTCGATTATCAGAATCCCGTCTGGAATATAGACGGCCTCCGCCACCTGCTCACGCCGATGCTGAGCTATCGCTATATACCGGGCGCGGATCGCGATCAGTCGAAAATTCCGCTGATCGACCGGCGCCAGGAATTCTCGACCTACCTGCCGACACTCGATCTCGGCGACGTCCGCAATATAGACGACCTCGCGCCCACCAACACCCTCCGCCTCGGCATCAACAACACCATCCAGACGCGCGACCCGCAATATGGTTCGCGCGACCTCCTGGTATTTAACGTCGCGAGTGACTTCCGCATCCACCGCGCGCCGGGCGATCCCCAGCTCTCGGATATACAAAGTGAGATTTCACTCACGCCTGCGCACTGGCTGCAGTTTGATATATTTGAGCGGTTCCTGCCGCAAACCTTCACCCAACAGGAACTGAACACCGCGATGATATTGAACGACGGATCCGATTGGTCGGTCCGCTTCGCCAATAATTACCTGCGCCACCAGATCCAGGACTATCTCGTCGACGGAAAATGGCGGCTCAACGAGCGCTACCAAGCCCTCGCCCGCCTGCAATATGATGCCCGCAAGCACCGGTTCAACGAACAGTCCTACGGCATCGCGCAAAATCTCGGGAACACCTGGCTGCTCTCGTATGTAGTCACTCTATATTCCGGCCGGCAGCGCGAGAGTCGCTTCGGTTTCGGCATCAAGGTCGACGTGATCAGCTTCTGAGGCGGATGAGCCTCGCCAGCAGCCAGCGCAAAATTTTTCTCCGTCTGGCAGCCGCGCTCCAGCCGTTCTGGAAGCGCGACCAGAATCTGCCCGCACGCATCAACGCGTTGTTCGCAGCCCAGCGTTCCTTCGGCTCGCGCGACCGCCGGCTCTATCGCGAGCTGATATATATAACGCTGCGCTACCTGCCGTGGATCGAGCCCCGGCTGCAATCCGACCCGGACGAAGCCGCGCGTCGCGTCGCCTGGCTCGCCGCCGATCTGCCCGCGACCCACGCCTACCGCGCGGAAATCGCCGCCGGTCTTCCACCTCTGCCGTCCACCGTCGCCGGCAAAGCCGCGCAACTCGGCGAGGACCCGCTCTCCGTCCTCCCGCCGTGGATCGCCCGCCACTGCCCCGAGGCCGCGCTCCCGCCCAATCTCGACGCCCTGCACCAACGCGCGCCCCTGTGGCTGCGGCTCCGCACCGAAAGCGAAGATCGCTGGCAGGCGGAATTCGCGGAGCGCGGCTGGAAATGGCGACGTTCCCCCGCGCTCGCCGGCGCGATCGAGGTCCTCGCCGAAGCCGACGTCACCAAAACGAACGCGTTCGCCGCCGGATATATCGAGGTTCAGGACATCAATTCCCAAATCATATTGGAAACCGTCGCGATCGGTCGCGACGAAACCTGGCTCGATGCCTGCGCCGGCGCCGGCGGAAAAACGTTGCAGCTCGCCAGTCGGGTCGGGCCGCGCGGACGCGTCGACGCATTTGATATAAGACCGGCCGCGCTCGCGGAGCTCGAAGTGCGCGCCCGCCGCGCCGGTCTCGGCAATATACAACGGCTCGCCGCACCGCCCGCGGAGATATATGATGGCGTCCTCGTGGACGCGCCCTGCACCGGCTCCGGCACGTGGCGCCGTGCGCCGCATCTGAAATGGACGACCACTCCCGGCCAGGTTTCCGCCGCCGCGGACCAGCAGCTCCGTTTGCTCAACGACGCCGCTGTCCGCGTGCGCCCCGGCGGCCGCCTCGTATATGCAACGTGCTCACTCAGCCGCGTCGAGAACGAGGAGGTCGTCGCCGCTTTCCTGGCAAACTATAGTGAATTCACCCCAGTCGCTCCCACGCGCGACTTCGGCGGCACGGCCCGCACGATAGGTCTCTCACTCCTGCCGGCCGCCCAGGACGGCGACGGCTTTTTTGTCGCGACGATGGCCCGCCGCGGCCCGGACTTTTCCCTTGCGATGGCTGCCCCGCACTGAACGCTTTATCCGTGGTTCCCGACTCTGATTATCGCATCAAGCTCCCGGTCTTCGAAGGCCCGCTCGACCTGCTCCTGTTCCTCATCCGGAAAAACGAGCTCGATATATATGATATACCGATCGAGTCCGTCACGCGGCAGTATATAGACGCGCTCCGGGCGATGCAGCAGCTCGACCTCGATGTCGCCGGGGAGTTTTTTGTGATGGCCGCGACCTTGATGGAAATCAAAAGCCGGCTGCTCCTGCCGAAGGGTCAGCACGCAATCGACCCGAACGCCGAAGAGGACGAGATGGATCCGCGCTGGGAGCTCGTGCACCAGCTCCTGCAATATAAAAAATTCAAGGAGGCCGCCGCAGCCCTCGGCTCGATGGCAACCGATCGCCAGAATCTCCTCGACCGACTCGTCTCCGCCCGTGACACCAATTCCCTGGATCGCCCGCTCAAGGCGGTCGGCCGGATCGAGCTCTGGGACGCCTTTAATTTTGTCCTGCGCCGCCTCGCGGAAAAACTCGTTGTCGGCGAAATCCACGATGAACAGGTCACCGTTGCCGACCAGATGTCCTGGCTCCTCGACCGCATCCGCGTCGAGCGCTCCTTTATATTTTCCCAATTATTCACCGGGCCTGTCACCCTGCGTCGTCTCGTCGCCACGTTTCTCGCCGTGCTGGAATTGACGCGCCTGAAGCAGCTCCGACTCAGCCAGGTCGAGGCGTTCGCCGATATACAAATCGAGAGCCTCGCGGAAAACCCGCTTGAAACCGCGGCGGAGGCCAGCACGTTGGGCGGGTGAGCAAAAAACCGAAGCCATCTCCGCGGATCGAGGGCCTGCTCGGGGTCGGTCTGGATAATGCCGACGGCCATAAGCGGATCACCAAGGGCGAACAGTTCGCGATCGTCGGCGGCTCCGCGGAGACGCACGAGAAATTGACTGAGACCGCACTTAAGACTTTTGAGGAACTCAAGAGCCGCGGGAAAAAGATCAACCAGGTCGAGCCCGCCGAGCTCGCCGATATCATACATAAAGCGGCGCCAGGCTGAGCTCCGGCGCGCCGTTTGCTTCTCCGGCTCATCCGAGTATAGTCTTTCCACATCAACCTATATATGTCCGAAAAAATTGAGCATTTAAACACCGCCTCTTTCCGGGAAACCGTTGCCTCCTCGTCGACGCCTGTGCTGGTCGATTTTTGGGCGCCATGGTGCGGACCCTGCAAGGCCATCGCCCCCGTCCTCGAGGAACTCGCCGTCGAATATGACGGGAAGATCAAAATCGCCAAGGTCAACGTCGACGAGAACGAGGATATATCCGCGGAATATGGAATCCGCGCCATCCCGACGATGCTCCTGTTCCGCAACGGCAAGCTCGCCGACACCCTCGTCGGCATGCTGCCGAAAGCCGCCCTCAAGGCGAAACTCGCGGCGCACGTCTGAGCCGCCAAGACCGCCGCTGCGCGCCGCCCGCCGTTCTGATATATATTCGCTATATACTCGGCCGGTTTACTTTCGGGCGATGCGGGCCGGCGTAATATTGAACTCGTGAACGAAGGCGCAGCACTCCACCACGGCGACTTCGCTCGCCCTTTGGCGCGGTGCATCGTGGTATCGCCGCGTCGCTGAAAGTCTGGATCGCGGCGGCGCGGCCCCGCACTCTGCCGGCCGCCGTCGCGCCGGTAATCGCCGGCACGGCTCTCGCCTGGCACGACGGCCACGTTCAGTGGCTCGCCGCCGCGCTGTGCCTCTGGTTCGCGCTGCTCGTGCAGATCGGCACGAATTTCGCGAATGACTATTATGATTTCGTGAACGGCGCCGACACGGCCGCGCGCGTCGGCCCGCGCCGCGCCGTCGCCGCCGGACTCGTGACGCCGGCGCGGATGCGGGCCGTCATGTATATAGTGTTCGCAGTCGCGTTCGTCAGCGGACTCTCGCTCATCCACTGGGGCGGCCCGTGGCTGCTGCTTGTGGGCATCGCGAGTATCATCTGCGGCATTGCCTATACCGGCGGGCCCTGGCCGCTCGGTTATCACGGCCTCGGCGATGTCTTCGTCTTTATATTCTTCGGTCTCGTCGCCGTCGGCACCACGTACTTCGTCCAGACGCGCGCGCTGACGCTCGACGCCCTGCTCCTCGCCGCGGCGATCGGGGGACTCGCCGCGAATATACTTATGGTCAATAACTATCGCGATGTGGCCACCGATGCCGCCGCCGGCAAGCGGACGCTCGTCGTGCGGTGGGGCCGAGGCTATGCGCGAGCGCAATTCGCGACGGCGTTGGTCGTGGCGTTTGCTTTGCCGGTGGTGCTTTTCATTCGCGGCTTTGGCGCTTGGGTCGCGCTGCCGCTCGTACTCGTGCCCTTGGCGTTGGCACATATTCGGCGGCTGCGCACCGCGCAAAATGCCGGCGAACTCATCGCGCTGCTCGGTGACACCGGTAAGTTCCTCGCGCTCTACGCGATCCTCTTCGCCGTCGCGTTGGTCGCCAGCCGCGCTGCGCCGGCACTCTAGCAAATTTGGAAGCCCGAAAACTGTCCCGTAGGCGCTCCCGGCGAACGCTCGATCTTGCGGATAAAGCCGTGCATCCGCTCCGCGACGGCGTCGACGAACGCGTTCACTTCGGAGCGTTGGCCTTCAGCCCGCAGCTCGACGCGCCCGTCCGGCAGGTTCTTCACGTCGCCGGCAACCTCAAATTCCTTCGCAAGTTGCATCGTGCTATAGCGAAAGCCCACTCCCTGCACGTGGCCCGTGAACCAGACGGTCTCATGATATATCTCTGACATGAAAGAAATGACAACCTACGCTCCATCCGGTGGCTGCTTCAATGCGCAAAAGTCCGCACCGGTTTTGATTTGCATTTTCCGCGCAGGCAGAGTCAGTTGCGCATGATCCATGGGCAATTTCGACTCTGACGGCGCATCGGAAAACGAATGGGAAGATCGGGGCGAATTGGCATGGAACGAATTCGATTGGGAACGCTATCTGCGCGAACAGGATGAGTCAGTTACGCGCTACATGGGTTTCTACGATGCCCTGGTCGGCGATGATCGCATCGACGAAGCCGCCGAGCTGATGGGTTGGGGCGACGGTGATTGGACCGACGACGAAAGCCGCGAGGAGACGTCCGAAGAAGATGACGACGTCGAGGAATCGGGGGAGTTCGACGAGGACGACGACGAAGTATATACGCTCCACAAGAATCCGATTTTCATCGCGACGAAGGGCATCTGTCTGAGCCTTGAGCGACGCTGGCTGGCGATCGCCACGCAGCCGGACAAGGTGCCGCAGCCCCTCGCACTGGCGTTGCAGAGTTCGCTGCACCGCGGCGAGGAGCATGCCGTGCAGGCGATTCACGCGCTGGATTTCGGCGACTACGCGATGGCGATGAGTTTGTTCAAGCGCGCTTTGGGCTCGTTGAACCATTCGCTCTCGTTGCTGAATGGATCGGTGGCGACGTCGAATCGGGCGCTGACGGGATTTCGGGGTGATGCGTTGCCGCGATTGTTTGATCTGCGGGAAATCTGGCTGCGTGTGATCAACGAATGTCGTGACGAGCTGAAGCGCCCGACTGAGGAAGAATCGTAATTGTCTGGGCGATAGGCGGAGAGAAATCCGCCTTGCACTTTTGCCGCGTGAGGATTGCCTCGGCGGACTTGTCGGGGAGAGGTGGCTGAGTGGTCGAAAGCGACGCTTTGCTAAAGCGTTGTACGGGTTACACTGTACCGAGGGTTCGAATCCCTCCCTCTCCGCCACATTTCTCCTCGGAGAGGCCAAATCGTGAAGCAAAGTTGCCAGATTTGCGTGGCAACTTTGACATGGGCCACCCACATTCCTTCTCAGTCAGTCGCTTCAAAACCGTCAGCGGACTTATCTCGTTCGGCGTCAACGGCCAACTCACCGGCGTCAGAATTCGGCGTAATTTTAAAGGTCCGGAAACCGCCACAGCCGAACGCGCCGCGCAAGAAGTTCACGCGCGCAGGCGGCCGGCGGGTTTCGCGCGGTGGCAACGTTTCTCAAGCAGGATCAGTCGACAGAGGCGGCGACGGCGTTCCGACGCCTGAAAGCCGTTCCGCGGTTGCTCACCTTCTACCCCCGACTTCGCGGTCGCGAAATACCGGGAGCAGCCTGCTGCAAACCTCTTTCGGAGGGGATCTCAGAGTATATAGCGGTGAAGGAGGTCGAACTCCGGGAGGACCTTATATCCTCGCCGCATGTGAGGATCACGCGACGGGAGCTGGCGCGGCTCGGAAAATATTTCGCAGGAGAAACGATCGCGGCACTCAGTGGCCCGAGGCTCGCGGAGTACTGCGAGTCACGGCGCCAAAACCTATAACAACCGGCGCGGCCTGGTGTCGACGTTCCTCACCTACGCGACACAGCGGGATTATATATCTCAAATCCGTTGGCCAATATATCGGCGCGTCGAATACCGCGGAGGCGTAGCGGCGCGACGACGTTCTCGGTGCAGCAAGTCACAGAACTCCCGCTTTTATTGAGACCTCATGCCCAGCCGCGATTCCCTACTTTGTCCTCTGTCTCTTCGCGGGCATTCGGCCCTGCATACAGACCGGTGAAATCTCGCGGCTAAAACCTATACATGTTCACTCGGATACCTGGAGTGATTCATATAGACGCTGAAGTCTCGAAGGTCCGTGAGTCCGCGTGAAATCGCAATCCAGGCGAATTTGGCCGCTTGGCTGAACCGGTATCCACTCGACCGGTTTCCGATTATACCGCCAAATCTCCAACGCCTCCGAGCCGCGGGGGTGGCGAAAGCGGTTCCCGCTCTCACACGACATCATGAGGCACACGTATATATCGATGTTCGTCGCGAAGTTTCGGTCGCTGGGCCATTTGCGTGACAACGTCTGCACTGCGCCGAATTAAAGAACTCAATAATGGGCCCCACCCAGCCAGCAATTTCGATGACGCGGATTCCTTCGGATTATAACGGTCGGAACGTGGTTCCCGCCATATTTGATTCCGATTGAGAGAATTGTTCCACTCGTCTCCTTAGCCGTTACCAAGAAAATTTTATATCACCGACACGGGTCATGCCTCTTTTCAGAGCGCCGCCCGCGGCCGGTAATAAAACCCGCCGGGCGCGAGCGACCGCTGGCCGCCCTAGCGACGTCGCAAGACCTTGCGCGAGAACCAACTCGACCGCAGATCTCGAGGTTCCCTTCATCATTCGTTCAGACGAGCTCAAAGCCGATGAGCGATCGCAACGACTTCGTCCCGCAAAGCTTCTCGCCTCGTCCCCCGTTAGGTGCAGCCCGTCGACGGTTTCATATTTGCGCGCCGACTCAGGAAACACCCAGGCGTTTCGACTTGAGAAATGCTTCCAGCAACGCTGATCGGATGGAGGTCGCAAATGGGCGCCCCGCCAATGATGCGTCTACTGGCATTTCCACAGATATGCAGCGGGTTCCACGAGCTCGTAAGGATTCAATGAGTCCCTGAAGCGCGACAACATGTCTACGCAGCGTTTCGGCCGAGGGCGCCACGTTAAAGGTGACCTGCTGCTCAGCGAGCGCGAGGGCGAACAATCTCTCCTGAGCTGCCTTAGAGTCGGAGGTATCGGAGGACGTGGGCAGTGCGGCCGCCTTTGACTCTAAAAGCCTAAAGCTCGTCAATAAAACCTTATATCCAGCCAATCCCGCCACCAGGTTTCCTGGCTCACAACGCTCACGCAAGGCGGGTACCCATGAACGCAACGTGGAAAATACCGGTCGATATGCATTCCCAATTAGCGCATCGTCCACCTCACGTTGGATTTCGTTCGATTCAATAAAAACAATATTCGGTCTCCCCGAGCTCCGGCAGATCAACTCCAAACCGGTCAACGAGCCCCTCCGGAGAACGCCAGGTTTTGGAATTCGTCGCCAAGGAGGTGCTCCGTCATTCGTGCCGAAAGGGAAGAACCGACCACGGCAAAAGGTCGCTGACTCCCCGCAATCAAATATTCCTGCGCCTTGATGATATTCTCCTGCCACTGGCTCTGAAAAATATAGTCCTGGTATATACTCTCGTCGACAAATCGCTTCCGGGCCCCCGGCAACGACAGAAGTTATTGTATTGCGGCGGAAAATGCCAATCCCACTTCTGCCGCTATATACTGGCAATGATGAGGCGCTTGCTGTTGATCGGCGCGCTATCGTATGCGCCAGCCATGATCGCCGATCCGTCTGGGGCGCGCGGCGGGCGCGTCAGCTGGGGAAGGCTCGTCACCGAGAGCAACGCCTGGATCGTGCACGAGGCGAACGATCCGGCTCTCGCCGATTTCATTCGCCAGCAAACCAGCTTGAACCTCGATTCCGCGGTTCACCCGGCAAACTCCGCCAGTCTCGAGGCACTGTGCGAATATCCTTTTATCTTCACGAACAACCTGACGGACGTGCGTTCGGCAGCGCGGCTCGATAATATACGGGAATATCTCCGGCGCGGCGGCTTCATCTATATTGATCGGTGTGTGAACTTGAGTTTCTCGCTGGAGCAGGAGGAGTTTTATCGCCGTCACATCGCGCTGTTCCAGCGCCTGCTGCCCGGCTCGGAAGTGCGATTGCTGACCGACGACGACGCGATCTTTCGCTGCTATTTCGACGAGCTGTCCAACCCCGTGCCGATTCCGGGTACCCATAGCGGGATTTATGGAGTTTTCGACGGCGGCCGCATGGTGATGCTCCTGAGTCTCGCGAACTACCAATGCGGCTGGCCGAACACTCCCACCCGACGAAACCGGGGCATGCGGATGATCGCGAATATATATGTGTATGCCATGACCCGGGGCACCGGCGACAACGCGGTTTCCAAATGAAACGGCTGCTTGCGGCATTGCTGGTTCTTTTGCACGTGACGCTCTCGGTGGCGGTCCTGCGCGGTGACCCATCCGCGGCCGCGCCGGCGTCGCGCGGCGGCAGAGTCGCGTGGGCCCGGCTGATCACGCCGAGCACCCAGTGGGGAATCCACAGCGATCAGGATCCGAAGCTCGCGCTGTTCATTCGTCAGCAAACGACGCTCAATATTGACCCGATCTGGTATAATGTGCCGCCGGGGGACCTGGATCGCCTCTGTTCTTACCCATTTATATATGCGAAGGACTTGACTGGAGGGCTGACGCGCTCGGAGCTCTCCAATCTCGCGGAGTATATAATGCGCGGCGGCTTTTTGTGCATCGACCCGTGCATGGCGGTGAGCCGGTGGAGTCCCGCGCGGTTTCTCGAGGAGCACCGGCGGGTGTTCGCGAGTATGATTCCCGGCAGCGAGCTGCGGCCGATCCCGGACTCGGACCCGTTGTTCCGGTGTTACTTTACGGTGACGGCAGCTGATCTGTTCACACAGCAGATGTGGGAAAAGGGTCGCGTGAAGCGGTCGACGATCGACCTGGTGGGGGTATATCAAGGCAACCGACTGATCGCGGTGATCAACACGAGTGGCCTGGAGTGCGGCTGGCCGCAGACCCCGGACCGGATGCCAGGCTGTATGAAAATGATCGTGAACCTGTACGTGTACGCGATGACGCGGTAGGTGAACCCGCATGACGGGCATTTGTCCCGCGGCGCTCTTACCGGGCGCAGCGTTTGCACGGGCGTCCCCGTTGGATATAGTTTCTCCACCGACACGCGCCCACTATATACAAATCAAATATGACCAACAACGAGGAACTCGTTCGCCAGCTTTACCGGGACTTCAACGCGCGGGAGATCAACGCGGTGCTCGCGTCGCTGTCTCCGGACGTCGCGTGGGCCAATGGCATGGACGGCGGCCATTTTCGCGGTTGCGACGCCGTACGCGCCTATTGGACGCAACAGTGGGCCGCCATCGATCCGCACGTGAATCCGACGCAGGTCACCGAGGCGGATGATGGATCCGTCACCGTCGAGGTCCACCAGGTCGTGCACGACCTCGACGGGAAACTCCTGCTCGACGAGCACGTCCGCCACGTTTTCCTAGTGCAAACCGGCCAAGTCGTCCGCTTCGACATCGAGAACGCGGGCGGCCTCTCCTCGATTTCGCACGGCAGTCAATGATATAGCCTCGGTCAACAGGAGCGATCTTAATATAGTGCGCGTCCGCCGAGATAATCTGCTCCCCTGCGCGTAACCCGCGTCGCAGACACGATGTTCGATCCTACTCCCGTTTTACAGGACTCGCTGGGGGCTTTGAACTGTCGTGGCGCGATCTGCGCGATATCTGACAATGGTCGGATCGAAGCGTTTTCAGCCGGCTCGATCTCCGCTGCCGAGCGTCACCGCCCATACTATATCTATAGTATCACGAAGAGCTACACGGCTACCGCTATATTAATGTTGTGTGAACAGCACAGCGATTTTTTGGATCAGCCGTTCGACAAATTTATTTCCGTTTCCAACGTCCCGGCTACCGCAACGGTCCGCCAGCTGCTCAATCATACAGCGGGACTTTCCGATTATTATTCGACGCCTGAGTATCGCGAGGCGGTGCAGACCGCTCCCGACCATCCGTGGACTTACGCCAGGCTGATGGAAGTGGCATTGCGGAGAACGCCGCGCTTCCCGCCGGGCGCGAGTTGGTCCTACTCCAATCCCGGCTATGCGCTGCTCAAGGAGCTGATCGAGAATCTCTCAGGCATGGGCTATTTCGAATTCCTGGAGCGATATATATTCCGTCCTCACGGCTTGGCTGAAACGCGAGGCTTCGTGGCGCCTGACGCGGGTTTCGACCTGCTCGAGGGCGACGAGCCGGCAATGTCGGGAGATTTCCGCCCGCTATATGCTCCAGGCTGGATCCTGCCCGGGTGCTTGATTTCGACCGCAGCGGACGTCGCTCGATTTTTCGACGCGCTCTTCGCCGGACGGATCATCAGCGCCGATTCGTTGCTAAAAATGACGACTACGGTGCACCTGCCCGGCCCAATACCGGGAGCGATCGTCCCATCTTACGGCTTGGGTTTGATGCATGGCCGCAACGATCCGCTGGGCGCGTCGTATGGGCATGGTGGGTGTGGCCCTGGATATACAACCTACGTGCGACACTACCCGAAGCTGTCGGGCCGTCCGTTCACCGTGAGTTTGGTGCTGAACAAAGGCTTGCCCCGAACCCCATTCGAACTGGCGGATGCGATCGTACAGGGCTTCTTGGCAACCCAGTCCTGATAGCGATAGCCCCCGTTGCACGAGCGCCGAAATCGAGCGTCTTACCATCGGCATATATATATTTTAGCGCATCAGCTTGTGCGAATATATACTCTGCTTGTTGCCCTGTATAGCCGACCGCCCTGAGAATATCGAAGCATTGCGCGACCGGAGCCCCCCCGTCCCCGACGGCGCGTGGATCCTACCGCCATCAGTTCCGAATCTGCACGGCCCGGTGGCCGGCCCAGTCGTTATGACCGCCGCTCAGGGCCGTGAACGTCGCCGACGGAAAGGCCGCGGCGAGTTTTTTGGCGTGTTCATAGGGAATGATACGGTCGTCGATCGCGCCGTAGATCTCGAGTTTGCCGCGGTACCCCCACAGCGCGTCGAGGTTGTTCCAGCGGTCCAGGAGCAGCAGTCGCGCAGGCACCCAGGGCATCTGCTCGGCCGCGACGCTCGTGAGCGTATCGAACGGGACCGCCAGCACGATTTTCGCCGGAAGCGGGATCTGCGACGCCAATACACACGCCGGTCCGCTGCCGAGGGACTCGCCAATCAGGCAGATCGGCCGGTCCGGGAACGCGGCAACGAGTGCCCTATAGCCGGCCAGTGCCGCCGCATCGATCGAGGTGCGGGACGGCCTTCCCGCGCGACTTCCGTAGCCAGGATATTCCAATGCATATAACGCGTCGCCTGGATCCAGCAGCCGCAGTATATAGGCGCGATCTGCAGCTTCGCCACCGTTGCCGTGCATCATGAACCAGACGGTCTTCGGCGCGGGCACTTGGCGGCAAAAGCCATAATACTCGCCGCCTACCATCCAGGGAGCCCACCCCGCGATATATGTCCCCCTGGTCGAGCTGTCATGCGTTGGCAGATAAAGCAGCCGACGCTGGAGCAGCGCGACCGCGATCACTAGCAGCAGATACGCGCCTCCAATATAGGTCAGCAGGACAAGTACCGGGCGCGACAACATCAGGCGGAGTGTGAGGATCGCACGGAGTTCCGCGATAAGTAACATACGGGTCGCCGCCGCACGATCCGCTGTCGGAGAGTCCATGCGACTTCATAGACGTCCAGCAGAGTGTCCCCGGCATGGCGTCTGAACCCGGACGAGTGTCTTGCCCACGTCGAAGATATATCATTCGGGGCCGCTTCATGCTCGTGGCGCGGCATTCGAGCCGGTGGTCGCAACGGAAATCGGCTTGACGCGCTATATACCGCGCCTCGCTGGATACGGTTCGCGCTATATGCCCGCCGCTATATACCGCCGAGCTGCTTCAGGTACGCCAGACTCGCGGGCACGTTTTTCAACGGGTCGGACGTCTCGTCCTCGATGAAGAAATACCGCACCCCATGCGCCTTGAACGCGGGGATCAGTTGCGGCCACGGAATCTGCCCGGCGCCCACCGCCACATTGTCCGCAGCCGTTGCGCTACCGTGCATCGTTCGCGGCGCACCGACCCGCATATCCTTCAGATGCACCAACGCCCAGCGATTCGGATACCGTCGCAGCCAGGCCTGCGGATCCTCGCCCGCGGACCACACCCAAAACACATCCATCTCGAAACACACCAGCGACGGATCCGTGTTCCGAATTAATATATCCATCGGAGTCTCCCCCGCTTCCGGCGTGAACTCGAACCCGTGCGTATGATAACCGAACTTGATTCCGGCCGACCGCAGCTTGAGCCCGAACCGGTTGAACGCTTCCGCCACTCTCGTCGCATCTCGGACACCAAACCCCGCCGCACCATGCGCAAGCGAAGGGCAGATTACATACTGCACGCCGAGCGTTCGCGCCTCCGCGATCACCGCATCCATATCCTTATCCAACCGCTCAAAGGGATAGTGCGCGCTCACGGCGCGGAGTTGGTGCGCCGAGAGTTTCGCCGCGAAATCCGCCGCGGTTCCCGACAAACCCGCCGTTTCGACGTCGGTCACCCCCCAACTTTCCACGGTCGCCAACGCCTGGTCGGGATTCGTCTTCGCCTGGTCCCGCACACTATAGAGCTGCACGCCGAGCGACGCCCCGCCGGCAGCCATCACGCATCCGACCGACAGCCACGCCGCAAAACTATAAAGCAGAATCCGAATTTTCATGGTGAGAGAGACGGAGCACCGACCCCGCGAAGCCGAATGTTCCGAAATGATATATCGCCGTCATGATCCTGCAGCGCGATGCGGCCGCGCCGCAACGAGGCAAAATGCGGCATCTCCTTGAACTTGCTGTGCAGGATCAGTTCGTGTCCAGCCGCGGTGCCGAAGTCGGCTTCGGCCACCTTCTTCCCATTCAGCCAATGCTCGATCTTCCAGCCCACGACCCGGATGCGCGTCTGGTTCCACTCGCCGACCGGCTTGGTCGCATCCGTAGCCGGCGCAACGAGATCATAGATACTACCCGCCAGGTGCTTCGGGTCTTTATTGTCGCTGGCGGCCGCATTGTCCAAAAGTTGATATTCCGGACCCGTGCGATACGTCGTCGACTCTCCCAGTCCCACCCGATATATAACTCCGCTGTTTCCGGCCCGCTCGATCTTCCATTCCAACTCCAGCTCGAAATCCCCGAACTCATCGACCGTCAGCAAATCTCCACTTTTCGCGACGCGCCTGATTTCGCCGTCGACCGCCTTCCAGCCGGATCCCGGCGCGGTCGACTTCAAACTTCGCCAGCCCGCCAACGAGTGGCCGTCAAATAGCGACCGCCAACCCGACGGATCCGCTGCCTCAGCCGCGATCGACGAGATCGCGAGCACTGCAGCGGCGAAGCAAAACAGAACACAAACCGGGCTGGCGAGCAGACGCCCGGATCGTCGAGGGAGCAGAACGATACATATATTATCAGTATATTCGCTATATGATTCCCAGCTTCTTGAGCACCGAGTCGGGCGGCCCGGCAAACGAAACGGAGGCAACATTTCCGACGTACTTTACATCCGCCCACCCGATCTTCGTCGTGTAAAAACCGCCGGAGACCAGATCGCGAAAAAGTCCGAAGAAACGCGCCGCGGTCAGGTGCGAGGCGCTGGCACGGGCGACGGAGCATATATCATCGCAGATGGCGATTTGCTGCTCCGGCGTGATGTCCGCAAAGTTGTTCGCGAAACGCAGCGTCGCCTCCTCATCGAGCCACGCGAGACCGGCGCGGATAATCTTCCGATCCCGGCGATGCGAACGATACGGCGCGCTCACCCACTCATCCAAAAAATCCAACACGCCCACCTCCGTCGCCTTCGGCGAAACCGCGTCGGCCGGGATTATAATATCCGCCAGAACTCCAGCCGTGCGCCGCTCGGGCTCCGTGAACGTCAGCGGCCACAGTTCGCCGGTTTTATATATCTTCTGGAGGTCGGGATCCGTGCCGTAACCACCGCTCTCCAGCGAATCGTCGACCGGCAGCACGGGCTCGATCCCCGGCAGCCGCTCCGGCAGATCCGGTGCACTCGCGGCCGCCGGTTGCGCGTCGAGCTCCTCTCGAAACGGCAGAGCGATCCCGCTCGCCACCGTCAGCATCCACTTGATCGCGCGACGACGATCCATCCGGGAATTCATGGGTTGCTCGGGCGAGTGCATCAGACGTCCCCCCGTTTCATGGCGTCGAGTATATAGTCCCCCGTGCGCCACGCCAGCGCCATGATCGTGAGCGTCGGGTTTTTGTCCGCGTTCGAGCAAAACGTCGCGCCATCGACAATAAACAGATTCCCGATATCCCAGGTCTGCCCCCACCGGTTCGTCACCGAGTCCGTCGCGCGCTCACCCATGATCGCTCCGCCGACCTCATGGATGATCGACCCACCGGGCTCGATCGCCTTCACGCCCGTCGGGTCCGGCGAGGTCTTGAATCGACCGCCCATCGCCGAGATGATATTGGCAAACGTGCTTTGCATATGCGCCGCCTGACGCAATTCGTGCTGGGACCACTTCCACGCAAATCGCAGCACGGGAATGCCCCACTTGTCCTTCACCTCGGGGTCCAGCTGACAATAGGAATCCTCATTCGGAATCATCTCGCCCCGTCCCGTGAATCCGACGAACGAACCATAATAGCGTCGGGCATCGCTCTTGAACTGCGCGCCGTAACTGCCGCCGGTGATCCAGTCCATCCCGGCGAATGTTTTCGGACCGGGCATCTTCCGTCCGGTGCCGAACTCAATATGATATCCACGCGCGAAGCCGAGCTGCTTGTTTTGATATAGCCACCACGGCGCATAGACATGCAGCCCGCCCGCGCCATCCTCGTTGTGCGGCTCGAGATTTTCCAGCGCCGGCACCTGGCCGGAGAAACTCGCGCCGACCGTGTCCATTATATACTTCCCCACTTTGCCCGAACGGTTCGCCAGGCCCTCGGGATGCCGGTCGTTCGAGTTGAGAAGTATCCGCACGGACTCGCATGCTCCCGCTGCGAGCACCACCACGCGTGCCTTGACGCGATGCTCCGTGCGGGTCTTGCGGTCGATATAGACAACACCCTCCGCGCGGTTGTGGTCGTTCAGCAGAACCTCGCGCACCATCGCGTCCGTGACGACGTCGAGATTTCCGGTCGCGAGGGCCGGCGGCAAATGCACTGTCGTCGATTGATAGTTCGCCCGGATGCTACAGCCGCGTCCGCAGTCCGTGGCCCAGAAACATGCGGAACGGCTTTCCATTTCCTGTTTCAGGATCCGTTGGGCGCGGGGGTTGTTGGGATGTAGTTTTTGCGGTATATTGGCGGAATCGAGCCGGGTGCTGAGGACCGCGCGATGAATCGCGATGATCGGTATTCCGAGGGTCTGCGCGTGTTTTTTCGCCAACAGTTCACCGGCGCGGGGCGCCGGCGGCGGGAGCAGCACGCCGGGCGGGGAATCGGGCGTGTTTTCATAGCCATCGTTGTTTCCATATACACCAATCAATCTTTCGACTTTGTCGTAATAGGGAGCGACATCCTCATAGGAGATTGGCCAATCGAAGCCCAGGCCATCACGACGGTATGGCTTGAAATCATACGGACCGTTGCGCAAGGCGTGCCGTCCCCAATGGTTCGTGCGGCCGCCGACCATGCGCGATCGCCACCAGCGAAATTTCTGGTGCGGATCGTCCGAGAGATTTGTATAGGGTTCGCCCGGCACGTTCCAGCCGCCGTCGATCGTGGAATCATAAAAGCCAAACGGCTTGTCGGTCGTGGCTTGGCCGCGCAACGGCGCCGAAGAGTTATCCTGAAACATCGGGGTCTCGGCCGCGGGATCATAATTCCGGCCGGCTTCGAGCATCAGCACCTTCGCGCCGTCCATCGTCAATGTATAGGCCACCTGCCCGCCCGCCGCCCCGGATCCGACCACGATGACATCATACATTTCCTTGGCTTGGCTGGCAGGAATGAACGGCATGTGGGAATTGAGATTTGTAATCGAAGCCGCTTCGGCTGGCCCCCGCTCACGTGCAGTCAGGAAAGCCAAAGGAAACAGATATATCTTATCTATATAACGATATATATATATTCGGACGCGGAGAACGAGGAGGGTTGTCGCGCGATTGTTTGAAATCGCGAGGGTGATCGTGAATACAGCGCGGTCGCTGCGGGTTCTGGCAAAGAATCGAATCCGAGGAGCGGCGGCAAGCGGAAGAATGAAGGCCTATCGTTTTCCGCCGCTCGAGACCACGACGCCGGCCATCTCGGCTCGTAGCAAACCGGACAGGAGCGTCGGTCCCGTGTCCCCACGAGGTAAATCCGCGCTTTCCAAGGGCGGCGAAACCGATTCACCGAGCGAGGCACCGGGCGTTCAATACCAAGCAAAAAACGCCTTCCGGCGCGCAGGTTTTGATCGACTTATTTGTCGGACAAAAAATTCTCATCGCCTGCACGCGTCCAAAACGTAATAGGAAACGTCGCCCTCCCCGCTTTCCGTTTCCACCGACGAATACCGATTCGTCTCGTTGTCACCCCTCCCCCGGCTCGTCGTCCGATTTGGCTATATGAAACCATCCCGATTATTCACGGCCAGCTGCGTCGCCTTAATTGTCACCTCCATGAGCTTTGCGCTGCGCACCGCGTTCGTCGGAGCCTGGAGCAGCGAGTTTCAACTCTCGAACGAGCAGGTGGGCTGGATCAACGGCGCTGCGTTCTGGGGCTTCACGCTGGCGATGATGATCGGTGGCCCGTTGTGCGATGCTATCGGCATGAAGCGCATTGTCTGGTTCGCATTTGTCGGACACCTCGCCGGCATCATCCTCACGATCGTTGCGTGGAACTATACATCGCTCTATATAGCGACACTCATTTTCGGAATCGCGAACGGCGCGGTGGAGGCCGCGTGCAATCCGCTGATCACCACCTTATTTCCCGCCGACAAGACGACGAAGCTGAATCGTTTTCACGCGTGGTTTCCGGGCGGCCTCGTGATCGGCGGGTTGCTGGCCTATGCACTTGGCGGGTGGGGCGTGGCGTGGCGCGTCCAATTCGCCTGTATGCTGCTCCCGCTCGCGTGCTATGGCGTGATGTTTCGAGGTGAGGTGTTCCCGCAAACGGAGCGGGTGCAGCGCGGCGTCTCGACAGCATCGATGTTCGCCGCGTGCTTTCGGCCACTCTTCATTCTCATGGTGGCCTGCATGCTGTTGACGGCTGCGACCGAGTTCGGCGCGCAAGGATGGATTCCCAATATCATGACGAACGCGGGCGTGTCGGGCATTCTTGTCCTCGTGTGGATCACCGGGCTGATGGCGCTCGGCCGGCAGTTTGCCGGCGCGTTCGTGCACCGGTTGTCGTCCATGGGAATGCTCACGGCGGGTGCGATCCTGAGCGCACTCGGACTCTATGCGATGAGCCACGCCAGCGGCTATATGCTTTTCGGAGCGGCCACCGTGTTCGCGTTCGGTGTCTGTTTCTTTTGGCCGACGATGCTGGGTTTCGTGAGTGAGAATTTTCCCAGCACGGGCGCGCTCGGCCTCGCGATCATGGGCGGCGCGGGCATGCTGAGCGCGAGCTTTATACTCCCCCTCGTCGGGCGGTTTTATGACCGGGGCATCGTCGAGCGTCTGCCGGCCGGGGCCGATGCGGCGACGGCGCCGCTGAATATACAAGCGGCCGCGGGACTCGAAGCGCTCGGGAAACTGGCCGCGCTTCCGCTGACGTTGGCAGTCGTATTCGGCGCCTTGCTCGTGCTCCGCAAGAGGCGCGCGGAGCCGCAGGTGACGGCAGCTCGAGTCGGAACGGTGGTTTCTTGAGCGAAGGGAGCGCGGGCAGATACCGCGCATCCACGCTATATAGATTGGTTGGTAGGGCTGAGAGTGACGTCTACAGAAGTTGAACCTCGAGGCCTGGCCTGCAACGCCTTGACCGTACGGCGGCTCAGGTGCGAGGTGAGTCCTGACCCTTGGAATGAGAAACTCTGGGTCGCGATATAGTGATGTATATAGTCCGGTCAGCCGCGGCGGTCCTTGAAGGTCAGCTCGGCGATTCCGCTCTTGTCCAGGTGCCCCTGCCCGATCGCCACCAGGCGTTCATATTGCAGCTTCGTCGCCGCCGCCAACGGGGCGTTCACACCCTTCTCCGCGGCGAGCGTCCAGGCTATCCCGCTGTCCTTCGCCGCATGCGCGCCGGAGAAATAACAGTCGTGCGCCCGATTCTGCATGTCCTCGCCATCCGTCTTCAACACCTGCGAATTCGCCCCGGTCTGCGCGAACACCTCCCGCACCAGGTTCAGGTCGAGTCCCAGCGCCGACGCGAGACCCAGGCCCTCCGCGAGGCCGGCCGTGTTTATATTCATCACCATATTGACGAGCGCCTTTACCTGCGCCGCCTGCCCGGCCGCACCGATATAACGCGGCTCGGGACTCAGATCCGCCAGCACCGACCGGGCCGCGTCGAAACTCGCCCGCTCCCCGCCGCACATCAAAAATAGTGTACCGTCCCGCGCCTGCGGGATGGAAGAAGCCATGCACGCCTCGAGTGAGGTCGCCCCGGCGCGGATCGCACGGCGTTGAGCCTCGACGTGCACAGCCGGAGTAAGCGTGGCACAGTTGATAAAACATTTTCCCGCGGCGCCGCGCAGGAGCGAGTCGCCCGACTCCGAATATATAGCGAGCTGGGCAGCATCATCGGTGACCACCGTGAAAATCAGGTCGGCGCGCTCCGTCACCGCGCCGAGCGTCGGTGCGGCGAATGTTTTCAACTCGGCGGCAAGGTCCGTGGCGCTCTTCGCGTGCACATCATACAGCGCAGCGATCGTTCGGCCGCGGTCGTGAAGCCGGCGCGCCATGTTCGCGCCCATGCGTCCGACGCCGACGAATCCAATGGTGGGTGCACTCGGGCCGCTCGCGGTCGTATTCATGAGGAATCCAACGCAAAATTTCATTCGCGAATCAACCCGCTTCGCGCGTGCGCGGACACCGCCTAAAGCGCGAACGTCGCAAATGCCTCAGTCGCAGGCCGCATTACCGCACCTTGCTACCCACCATGCAATATCCCTCGGCGCCCGCCGCCCGCGGTCGGCCCCGGCCGATCGAAGGCAGTCGCCCTCCGGTCTATATATTGATCTCAGTCGATATATGCTGAAGCCATTTCACCGGCCGGGTGCCTCGGCGGGGAGCGTCAGTTCGGCTCGGGCGCCGCCGACGGAGCGGTTGCTCAGGCTCGCCTCGCCGCCGTGCAGGTGCGCGATTTCCCTTACCAAGCTCAGGCCCAGGCCCGTGCTCTTGCGTCCGGACGACGGTCGCGGCAACGAATAGAATTTCTCGAACGCGCGCTCCAACGCATACTCCGGCACGCCGGCTCCGCTATCCTCAACGCTCACCACCACGCGGCCGGCTTTATACTCGGCAGCAAGGGCCACCTTCCCGCCGCGAAGCGTGAAATCGAGCGCGTTCTGCAGGAGATTCACGATGGCCTCGCGCAGCAGCACGCGTTCGCCGCGCACGTGCAGCGTCGCCTCAGCCCGCGCGACCTCCAGCGTAATGCCACCAACCGCGAACGCCGGCTGCAACGCCGCGGCGGCTTCTTCCAACAGCTGCGCGACGGAGATCGTCTCGGTTTGGCGCAGCGCCTTGCGGGCCTCGAGCGATGACAATTCGAGCAACCGGTCCACGCTCTGGTGAATCCGCGCGGACTCGCGAAGTATATTGCCGAGAAATAGACCTCGCTTTTCCGGCGGCGGGTTCTCCTCGAGCAACTCCGCGGCGCCGCGGATCGCAGCGAGCGGCGCCTTGATCTCGTGCGCCATCGCCTGCGTATAGCGCTCCACGTGCTGACGCCCCTCGAGTGCGTCGCGCATTTCCTCGAACGCCGTCCCGAGCTCGCGCAATGTCCGCCCGGGCATGGGCGGCAACGTGGCCGCGCGGCGGTCGCGGATCGCGCGCGCATATTGCGTGAGCCGCTCCAGCGGCGCGATCACCCACGCACCCACGAGCACGAGGGCGGCTAATATACAAAGTCCGCCAATCGCGAGTCCCGCGCGCAGCTTGCTTTGCGCGACGTTGACGAGCTGATTGACGCCCGCGGTCTGCTCGCCGAGCGCGAGCACGCCGATGATCCGCTCGTTATATAAAATAGGCGCGGCGACATATATCACCTGCGTGTCGTCGTCACCGGGGCGGTCGCGGCTCGAGCGCGCTCCATATTCGCCGCGCAGCGTGCGGGCGACGTCCTTCCACGCCGAATAATCGCGCCCAACGTTCTTCCCGGTCGAATCATATACGACCCGGCCCGAGGCATCCGTTATATACACGCGCAGGTCGACCGCGGTTTTCTCGAGCGAGAAAATACGCGCGGTGAAATGCCGACGCTGCGCCGGCGATAGCGCGCGATCGAGAACCGCGGGGTCGAGCCGGCCATCCGTCAGCTGCGATTCCAGAGACGTCGCGAGGAGGACGGAGCTGTCGACGAGAGTTTGCTCGACGGATTCGAGGTAACGCGGCCGGACCTGGCGCACGATCCAGCGGCCGAGCACGAGACCACCGAGTATATAGATGGCGAGGAGGAGAACCAGCAGGCGGCCGCGGAGCGTCATGACGCCTCGCGCAGCGAGTAGCCGAGGCCGCGGTGCGTTGCGATGGGATCGGCGGCGGGTGCGGCGAGTTTCAATTTCGCGCGGACCGTCTTGATATGAGCGTCGACCGTGCGATCGAGCGCGGCCGTAGGATCCTCCCACGCAGCGGCGAGCAATTGCTCGCGCGAAAGCACGCGCCCGGGTTGCTGGAGCAGCACTTGCAGGAGCCGATATTCGTTGCGCGTCAGCTCGAGCGCGCGTCCGCGAAAACGAATCTGGCAACGAGAAGCATCATGCTGCCATTCCGGCGGCGGTGCCGGCGACGCGACCGAATGCGGAGTTGCAGTAGGGGCGGTGCTGCGACGCAGGACGGCGCGGACCCGAGCGGTGAGTTCGCGCGGACTAAACGGTTTCGCTATATAGTCGTCGGCGCCGAGCTCGAGCCCGACGATGCGGTCAACCTCGCCGCTGCGGGCTGTAAGAAATATGATCGGCACAGGGCGAACCGCGCGGATTTCGCGACAGAGGTCGAGCCCGTTGCCGTCGGGCAGCCCGACGTCGAGGATCACGAGCGAGATCTCCTGCCGCCCAAAGGCTGCTCGCGCTTCCGTCAGCGTGGACGTCCAGACGGGAACAAAGCCTTCCGTTTCGAGCGCATATATAATGGTCTCCGCGATCGGGGCATCGTCCTCCACGATCAGGATGCCGCGCGCGTGAGTCGTCACGGCAACGACTTGAGGTGATGGCGCGGAAAAATCAACCCTCGGGAAACGCCGGGTTCGCCTTGGCGAAAAAAAACGCGCAACGCGGTCACGCCGCCGCACCGCGAGGTGACAGTTTCTTCCGGGCGATGCGCCAGGTCGATGTGCCGCGGCCTGAAGGGATCCGCGTGAGAAATCCGAGAGGTAGCGGAAGGTTCCGGCGGGTGGAGCGCGGGCAGGTGCGGACGCTAATTTCGCGAAAGCCGCTGAGTTCGTTTCGCCGTTCTGTATAACGCGGGTCGGCGCCGTCCCTTGTAACGTCAAAGATATACCAGAATATTATCCGGTATATAGCTGAATGGCAGACCTGAATGCCGGGACATCGGAATCGCGGCAGACCGGAGCTATATATTTCAGACCATTTCCCGGATCTTGTCCTCCGTGACGGTGGCGACGATCTTCATGCGCTCGGGGGTTCCGCGGGCGAGGGCCTCGGCGAAGTGGAGCGCCTGCTTGGCGGTGATCTTGCCAGGCATCGGCGGCTCGTTGTGGTCAATGATCGCTTCGATCACGACAGGCCCGGGAGTCGCGAGAGCCTGAGCGATGACGTCCCCGCATTTTTCCGGATCGGAGACCGTGAAGCCCTGCCCGCCGCACGCGCGCGCGAACGCAGCGAAGTCGATCGGATGGAGGTCGCATTCATATTCGGGATTGCCGAGGAAGACCATCTGCTCCCAGCGAATCTGGCCGAGCGAGTTGTTCTTCATGACGATCACCTTGATCGGGAGTTTATATTTCACGGCCGTGGCGAACTCGCCCATGAGCATCGTGAAGCCGCCGTCGCCGACAAATGCGACGCAGAGGCGGTTGGGGTAAGCGATCTGTGAAGCGATGGCGTAGGGCAGACCGCAGGCCATCGTCGCAAGCGTCCCGGAGAGGGAGAACATTTGATTCTTCCGCGCGGAGATCTGGCGGGCGAACCAAGTGGTGATCGTGCCGCTGTCGCAGCTCACGATCGCATCGTCGGTGAGCCGCTGGTTGAGCTCCCAGGCGACGACCTGCGGTTTCATCGGGGTGTCCCGGCGAAGGCCGCGTTCGCGCATGAGTTTCCGCCAGTCTTGCATCCCATCCTGCGCTTTCTTCAGAAATTTCTGATTGGTCTTGTTTTGCAGTAATGGCAGTAAGACTTGTAACGTCGCCCGCGCGTCGCCGACGAGCCCGACTTCCACCGGATACCGCAAGCCGATCCGGCCGGGATCGCGGTCGAGTTGCACGCCTCGCGCCTGACCGGGCTTCGGATAATATTCAATATACGGAAATGAGGTTCCGATGAGGAACAGGGTGTCGCAATCGCCCATGACCTCCTCGGATGGTTTGGTGCCGAGCAGGCCGATGCCGCCGGTTGTATACGGGGAATCGTCGGGAACACAGGCCTTGCCCATGAGGGCCTTGATGATCGGCGCGCCGAGTTTTTCCGCGAGGGCCTCGAGCTCCTCGCCCGCGTGAAGGGCGCCCTGTCCGGCGAGGATGGCGACCTTGCTGCCGGCATTTAATACATCGGCGGCACGATGTAATTCTGCCGGCGCCGGAATGCCAAAGCGATGGCCCATGACGCTGGTTTCGGAGTGCCCGGGTATATTGCGGTCGGATCGCGTGCGGTCCTTGACCGGCATCGATTGCGTGTCCGTCGGGAAGTTGATGTGCGCGACACCGCGCCGGCTCAGGGCCATGCGGCACGCGAGGTTGGAGACGCCCTCGACGTGCTCGGGTCCCATGACTCGCGTATTATATACAGCGACGTCCATATACAGGCGGTCGAGGTCGAGATCCTGCTGGGAATGCGTGTCGATGAGATCGTGGAAATGATGTCCGGTGATCGCGAGGACCGGGGCGCCGTCGAACTTGGCATCATATAAGCCGTTGAGCAGGTGAACGCCGCCGGGGCCGGACGTGGCGATGCACACGCCGAGCTTGCCAGTATATTTCGCGTAGGCGCAGGCCATGAAGGCGGCGGCCTCCTCGTGGCGGACCTGGATGAAGCGGATGCGATCCTTCGCAACGCGCAGGGATTCCATTATACCATTGATGCCGTCGCCGGGCAGACCGAATATCACGGTCACCCCCCAGTTCTCCAGAGTTTGCACGAGGACGTCCGCTGCAGTCGTTGTCGCCATAAAAATTTCTCTCCCGGTTATATCACCAACACCGCGTCGACAGACTGACGCGGCCCCGGGGCGTTCCGCTGGCATTCCCGTTCGCGCGACCCCCACTCCATCCGAAGTCACAGCTCGCAATATATGAACGATTTATCCCGACGGAATTTTCTTGGGCAAGTTGCCGGGGCGGCGGCCACGGCCGCGCTCGCGCCGCATTTGCTCGCGCAAGGCGCCGCGCCGGCGTCCACCGCCAAGCCCGAGAGCAGGCCGAATGTTCTGCTCTTTTTCGTCGACGACATGCGCGTCGAACTGGGCTGTTATCAGAGCCGGTTCGGCGCGTTGACTCCCAATATAGATGCGTTGGCGAAGACGGGCGTGCGGTTCGCGCGCAACTACTGCCAATTCC
This sequence comes from uncultured Verrucomicrobiae bacterium, assembly GCA_963800005.1. Lineage (GTDB taxonomy): Bacteria > Verrucomicrobiota > Verrucomicrobiia > Opitutales > Opitutaceae > CAWCZH01. Next base: position 212,572 of record CAWCZH010000004.1, on the reverse strand, counting down.
CGCTCTGTAATCCGTCTCGCGCGTCGCTCTTGACGGGGCGTTATCCGACGTCGACGGGGGTATTGGGCAACCGCACCCATTTCCGGGATCTGCATCCGGATGCGGTCAGTTTGCCGCAACTATTCCGGGAGAATGGATATAGTGCGTTGCGGACGGGGAAAATATTTCACGGCGGGCTGGATGATCCGAAAGCGTGGAGCGAAGGTGGCGGCGCGCCGGAGACGGATGGTGGTGCCGGCGGGCACACGCTGGTTATTCCGCGGGGCGATGGGCCGCCGGCACCGGCGAACATTGTGGCGCCGCTGCCGCAGGATATATCGCAAGCCGCGCATTCGGACCGGATTGTGGTGCTGGACGGCAACGGCGAGGGGCATCCGGATTATAAAACGGCGGACCTCGCGATCGAGTATATCAAGCGGCGGCACGACCAGCCGTTTTTCATCGGGTGCGGTTTCGTCAAGCCGCACAGCCCGCCGTGTGCGCCGCAGAAATTCCTCGACTTATATGATGCGGCGAAGATCCAGCTCACGCCGGATTTCGCGGCGTGGCCGACGGTGCCGCCAGGGTTTCCCTCGGCGGCGATTCGCAAGCGCAACGCCGACCTGTTCATTGGGCGGAGTGCGAGCGAGGCGGAGGCGCGGCAGGTGATTCGCGCGTATCTGGCCTCGATCTCGTGGACGGATTGGAACCTCGGGCGAGTGATGGCGGCGCTGGACCAGCAGGGATTGCGGGACAACACGATCGTCGTGCTAATTGTCGATCACGGGTATCAGCTGGGTGAGAAAGGAAAATGGTCGAAGGCGGGCTCGCTGTTCGAAATGGGAACGCAGGTGCCGCTGGTCATCGCGCCCCCCCGCTGGGCGGCGGCGGGTCGGGATTGTCAGCGCGTGGTGGAGTCGATCGACCTATATCCCACGCTGGCCGAGCTGTGCGGGCTGCCGCTGCCGTCGTATATAGAATCGACGAGCCTGGTGCCGCTGCTGCGGGATCCCGGGGCAGCGTCGACGCGCCCGGCATATAGTGTCTGGAGCGAGGATGGTAAAACGCTGCACGGCGTGGCGGTGCGCACCGAACGGTGGCGTTATGCGGAGTTCGGACCGAAGGGCGCCAACGGGGCGATGCTCTTCGACACGGTGGCGGATCCGCTGGAGATGACCAACGTGGCGGAAGAGGCGCGTTTCGCGGCGGAGCGAGCGGAACTCTCGCGGCTGACGCAGGCGTTTGCGGCGCGGCTGCGGGTATAGTACTATATATCGATATATATATATATATAGCCGGGTAAGGCGTACTCGGCCATGCGGCTGGAGAGATTTTTCCACCACGTATTTCATCAAACGGCGGAAGATTTCACGGACGGAAACGGGCGAAAATAAGATCGGATAGCGGCCGTGCCCGCGGTCGTTATTGCCCATGACCATTCGCGGTCGTGACAAAATTTTAACGGGTGCCGGCACAAGTGGCTCGCGCCTGCAAACGTCTCAACTTTGCAGGGGCGGCGCCGATAACCTACTCGCGTGCTCTCCCGCCCGAAGACGTTTCCCCCTACCCTTTTTACGCCTGGCGTTCGCGGATGGGTCGTTCGGGTCGCGGCTCTCCTAATCATCACCGGCGCGCCCGCGCTCGCCGCCACGACCGAGCGCCAAAACTACGCGTTCACCAGCTTCGCGATCGACGCCGGCCTCCCGAGCGACGTCGCACAAAACGTCCTCCAGACGCGCGACGGCTACCTTTGGATCGGCACCGAAGGCGGTCTGCTGCGGTTTGATGGCGCGCGGTTTCTCACCTATCGCGTCGCAACCACACCCGAGCTCGGCCACAATCTCATCCGCGCGCTCTACGAGGATGACCAGGGCACGCTCTGGATCGGCACGCAGGCCGGCCTATCCTATTACAAGGACGGCCGGATCCAGCGGGCGGTGGGGCTGGATCATCCGGTTTGGAACATCGTTTCGGATGCCAAGGGCGGCCTGTTGATCGCGACGGACGGTTTCCCGGTTTATCGCCTGAACTACGGGAAGCTTGCGCCGGTGTGGCCCGATGCACTTCCGAATGGGAAAACGATCAGCCGCGTGTTCTGCGACTCCGCTGGCCAGTGGTGGCTCGCGTATCGCGGCAACTCGGTCGCGATTTCGAGCGGCGCTTACTTGGGTGAATTTCCGCAGATCCCGGCGTCGGCCGGCGAGGTCAACCGGTTTTTCGAATATCCGAAGGGCACGCTTTGGTTCGGCACCTCCCATGGATTGCTGCGTTATCGCGACGGCGTGCTGCGGACATTCGGAAAGGCCGACGGGCTGACGAACGAGTCTGTCACCGGCATATATAAAGATGCCGAGGGGTTGATGTGGATCGTCGCGCGGGGACTATATATAGCGACGGATGCAACGGCGGAGTCGTTCCGGGCCGTCGAGGTGCCGGCGGCGGAGAACGTGCGTTCGATCATCCAGGATCGCGAAGGAACGTACTGGCTGGGGACCTCCGGCACCGGCTTGGTACGGATGCGCAAATCGGCGTTTCGCAATATACCGTCGGGCGCGAAGAACTTGAACGATGGCGTGCGGGCGTTGACGAAGGATGCTGCGGGCAATCTCTGGACGGCGCTGCCCGGCCAAGGCCTGGCGCGGATCACGCCCACGGGGGAGACCACCTCGATATATACTGGCACCGGGCGGAACGCGGAGGTCTGGACAGTATATGCAGCGCAGGACGGGGCGCTGTGGATCGGGACGCGCGGGGAGCTGTTGCGCTGGCGCGAGGGTGCCCTCGAGAATTTTCCAGGCCATGTGCAGACGCGCGTGATCTTTGAAGACCGAGGCGGCACGATGTGGTTTGGCTCGGAGGTCGGCGGTATATCGTGTTATCGGGACGGCGCGTTTATCGCGATGGCGGGAACGGTGGGCACGAGCGAGACGATGGCCATGGCCTTTGCGGACGACGTGGATGGCGTTTGGGTGGGGACGAACGACAGCCTGATTCGCTATAATGCGAAGACGGGGAAGACCGTCACGACCCACGCGGGGGGTGAGATTCCGGATTTGACGGTGCGCTCGATTCATCCGGACCGCTCGGGAGATATATGGATTGGCACCAAACGCGCGGGTCTCGTGCTTTTTTCCGGCGGGCGCTGGTGGAATCCGCCGGGCTTTCGCGAGCCCTTCAACGATTTTGTGTCCGAGATTTCTGAGGACGACGCGGGCAACCTCTGGCTGGGCACGCCGAAAGGCGTGATGTGGGCGCCCAAAAAAGATATATTAAGCCTGGCGCGCGGCGAGTCGGGCGGTGGGAAGTTTCGCCTGCTCGGCGCGGCCGAGGGCGTGCATGGCGGAGCGGTGGGTTACGGGAGCCAGCCGATCTCTTGGAAAGTGGGATCGACGGTGCTCTTCGCGACGCGCGGCGGGATCGTCGAGGCGGACCCGAAGGCGATCATCACGAATCGCGTGCCGCCGCTGGTGCATATCGAGCGGGTTTTCCTGGACGACGAGGCGGCAGCGGTGACGGGGCCGGTGACGCTGCCGCCCGGGACGCGCAGCGTGCAGATCGAATATACAGCGGTGGGCCTGGTCGAGCCGAGTGCGATCTCGTTCCGTTATCAATTGGTGGGCCACGACCCGGGGTGGACGCAGGCGGGCGGCCGGCGCACGGCGTTTTATACTAATCTGCCGCCGGGGACGTACCAGTTTCGCATCAGTGCGAGCAACGAGGATGGCGTGTGGACGGAGGCGCCGGCGGCGCTCACGCTCGTGCAGCGGCCGTGGCTATATCAAACGTGGTGGTTTTATATTGCCGTGGCGGGTGCGGTGGTGGTGCTGGCCGCCCTGCTATATAGAAGGCGGACCGCGAAGCTGCGCGAGCAGAACGACATTTTGGAAAAACGGATCGCGGAGCGCACGCGCGAGCTGCTGCAGGCGAAGAATGATGCGGAGGCGGCGGTGAAGGCGAAGAGCAGCTTTCTCGCGAACATGAGTCATGAAATCCGGACGCCGATGAACGGCGTGATTGGAATGACCGGTTTGTTGCTAGACACGCGGCTGGACCTCGAGCAGCAGGAATATACAGAGACGATCCGGAAGTCCGGCGAGGCGCTGCTCGGGATCATCAATGATATATTGGACTTCTCAAAAATCGAGGCCGGCAAACTGGAACTGGAAAAACTGGCGTTCAACCCGCGTATCGCGGTGGAGGACGTGCTCGAGCTGCTCGCGGATGCGGGCCAGCAGCGCGGTCTAGAGCTGGCGTGCTGGGCCGACGAGGCGGTGCCGGAGGAGATTATCGGTGATCCAGGCCGCTTCCGGCAGGTGCTGATGAACCTGATTGGAAACGCCATCAAGTTCACCGAGCGCGGCGAGGTTTTCGTGAGCATGAGTGCGACGCCCGCGCCGGAGGGAACGTTGTTGCGCGTGGAGATTCGTGACACCGGGATCGGGATGACGAAGGAGGCGTGCGGGCGCCTGTTCGAAAAGTTCACGCAAGTCGACGGATCGACGACGCGCCGCTATGGCGGCACGGGCCTGGGGCTGGCGATTTCGAAGGAGCTGGTCCAAGCGATGGGCGGGAAAATCGGCGTGGACAGCGAGCCGGGGCGCGGATCGACCTTTTGGTTCGAGGCGGCGCTCGGCGTGGCGGATCCGCTCTTAAAGCCCCACCCGGCTGCGCCGTCGAGCATGCGCGAAAAAAGAATACTCGTGGTCGACGACAACGCGACGAACCGCCGCGTGTTGGAACGCCTGCTCGCGCGCTGGGGTGCGATGGTGGAGACGGCGAACAATGCGGAGATTGCGTGGAAGAAGCTGATGGACGAAGCGGCGGCGCCTGCGTTCGATCTGGCTATATTAGATTTCAACATGCCGGGCATGGACGGGATCGAGCTGGCGGCAAAAATCCGCAGCGATGCGACGTGGAAGGATCTGCCACTTGTATTATTGAGCTCGTCGCTGTCGCACGACCAGCGCCGCGAAGGGGAGCGTCTGAAGATGCAGGGAGTTTTCCAAAAACCGATGCGTCAGGCGAACCTACTTCGCGCGATCCAGACGCTGTGGGGACAGGCGGCGGCGACGCCGACGCCGCAGGTAAAGCCGGAGCTGGTGATCGCACCCTCGGCGCACGCGGCGCAAATATTGGTCGTCGAGGACAACCCGACCAACCAGACGCTCGCGCGGCGAATGATCGAGAAGTTGGGGCACCATGTACATATGGTGGCCAACGGCCAAGAGGCGCTCGATGCGATGTCGCGGGCGCGCTATGACTTGGTGCTGATGGATTGCCAGATGCCGGTGCTCGACGGCTACGCGGCGACGCTCGAGCTCCGCAAACGCGAGGGAAAGTCCGGCCGTCATACGCCGATCATTGCGATGACGGCGAACGCGGCGCAGGGTGACCGCGAGAAATGCCTCGACTGCGGAATGGACGATTATCTCACGAAGCCGGTGCGACTGAAAGACCTGTCATTGACCTTGAATGGCTGGCTGACGCCGGTGCCCTCGCTCGTACCCTGACGCATCGGATCGCCCGGAATGGCCGGAACGGAAACGACCGGAAACGAACCGAACGGAATCCGCGGGAAAAAGTATATAGCGATATATCACTGCTCCGCGCTGGGGAACGGTAACTGTTCGAAACGCTTGACTAACAACGTTACGCTTAAGCTTAAGTTCGGAGGCGACCAGTGAAGTATATAGGGCGAGACTGGGGCCGAGGGTGGACCGGAGATTTGTAACCCCGGTCTCATCGAACTCGGGAGATTTCACGGGCGGAACGGAATACGCGGGGTGAAGTATACCGCGATATATATATTCCTCTGCGCATGTGAGCGGTAATTGTCGGAAACGCTTAACCATTGAAGGTTAAGTATTGGGCTCACGTCCAGAGACGGAGCGCAGTATATAGGGCGAGACTTCGGCGGCGGGTGAATCGGAGATCTTTTGACCACGGATCGCATCGCGCGTCTGAAGGTTTCACGGGAATTGCCGGCCTGCCGATCGCGCGCCGGAGTATATACAGAGCTTGCAAAAAGGCTGCGAAAAGTAATCCCCAGCCACGCTTCCCCGTCCAGTACGGGAACATACGTGCCGATATGCGGGGGTGCCCGGATGGTGCCTTCGCCCGGTTTCCGGCACACTCAGCCCATGCAACACTTCTTCACCGCCGCCCTCCTCCTCGCCGGAAGCCTCTATGCTCTCGGCGCCGTGGTCGTCGTCGTCGCCACGCGGCGCGCGCCGGTCGGCTTTGAAGACGACCAAGGATTCCACTACTCCGATCGCGAAGCGGCAATGCCGGAAATCGCGTCGGAGCCGGAACTCCTCAAAGCAAGCGTCGGTTAATCCTCGGGGCTGGCCTTCGCCGCCTCGACGTCGCCGCGCTCACGTTTGCGCTCGCCGTCATTTGTCTCGTATAACTTTTCGTTCATCCGAGCCTGCATGGACTCGGACATGAACCGCCGGCTGAACACCAGCGCCTTGTTAATGCCGCCCGGTACGATCACCCGCTCGCCGCTCATGACCGCCGGATAGGCGGCTTCGGCGATCTCTTGCGGGGCCATGACGTTCCCTTTCTGAAACGCGTTGCTGTCGAGCATCTCGGCCTTCGGGAAAAAGTCCGTGTCGACCGGACCCGGGCAGAGGGCGGTAAGCGTGACGCCCGTGTCCTTCAACTCGGTGGCGAGCGCCTCGGAAAGCGAAAGTACATAGGCCTTGCTCGCATGATATACCGCCATGAGCGGGCCGGGCTCGAATCCAGCGATCGAGGCGGTGTTGAGAATGCGGCCGTGGCCGCGTTCGATCATGCGCGGCAGGAAGGCATGGGTCAGGCGCGTGACCGCCTCTATATTAAGCCGGATGATCTCGATCTGGTCCTCGAGCGGAACCTCCCAGAATTTTCCGCGATGGCCGAGCCCGGCGTTGTTGCAAAGAATTTCGATATCCGTGCCGTCGTCCTCGAGTTCGCTTAATATATCGTCGATCGAGAGTTCGTCGGTGAGATCGGCGGCGATGGCTTTCACGGGAACGCCGAACTCGCTGCTCAGCTGGTCGGCAATCGCCTCGATCTCCTCCTCGATTGGCGCGACGAGGACGACGGGGTGGCCGTGGCGGGCGAATTCGCGAGCGAGATTGAGACCGATGCCGCTCGAGGAGCCGGTGACAAGGGCCGTTTGTTCTGAAATGGGAAGGGGTGAATTCATGGCTGCGCGGTAGCTCACCGGGTGCCGTTGTGGCGGGCCGGCGGATAACGTCCTCAGCAATTTGATATAGCAGATTTTTTTCCGCCCGCGGGACGGGCCGGGACTGTCGGCCGGCGAGGCATTCTGCAAACCGGGGCGCGAAGGCCGTTCGATTTGCACGAGCGCACAGGGCAGCTAGCTTATATATATGAGCAAGGCCTTTTTTCGCGAGGACACGGTGCCCGAGGACGAGGTGACGCCGCAGCCGGTGACGATCCTGCCGCCGGGAGTGAAGAATCTGATGACGGCGGCCGGCGCGAGGGCGTTGCGGACGAAAGTACAGTCGTTATTGGACGCGCGGGTGCCGGTCGCGGGCGATGCGGATCCCGAGGCGCGGCGACGGCTGGCGCTGCTGGACCAGCAGATTCGACGTGGGCAGGACAGCCTGCGGACCGCGGAGGTGGTGGAAGCGCCGGTGGAGAACCCGGGCGTGGTGCGGTTTGGCGCGACGGTGCAGGTGCGCGATGCGCGCGGGGAGCTGTCGCTATATCAATTGGTGGGCGTGGACGAAACGGCGCCGGAGCAAGGACGCATCAGCTGGCGTTCACCATTGGCCGAGGCGCTGATGAATGCGCGCGTCGGGCAGGTCATACAGCTGAAAACGCCGCGCGGGGTGTCGGAGCTGACCGTCGTTGAGATCCGTTACGAGTGAGCGCGAAATGAAAGAATGAGTAAAGGAAGGCGGCGGCTCATGGAATCAGCGGGACGCAGCGGAGAAAATGTGCTGCGATCGCGACGGTGAACTCGGCCCATCCTCGCGACCCGCTCCACGGAATCACGCTCGAGGCGATCGTCACGACGCTCTCGGAGGAGCTAGGCTGGCCCGAATTATGGAATCGCGTTCCGATCCGGTGCTTTCGCTTCGACGCGAGTGTGAAATCTAGCCTGGTGTTTTTGCGGAAAAACCCGTGGGCGCGGAAACGGGTCGAGAAGCTATATATTACGCGGCTGGACGCAGCGGCGAAGGCGAAGGGCGGTTCGGGACCGGTGGATGATCGGTCGATTTTTTGACCACGGATCGCATCAAGCCACGGAAGATCTCACTCAAACCTCGGATCGCACCGGAAGGGATCGGAAAAGCGACGGTTGGTATATAGCAATAAATAATTGCGCGGCGTATCGGAGTGATGACCGTCGGAAACGCTTAATATTAACGGGTTAACGTTTATCGCCTAAGTTAGGAGGCGGAGGGCGGAGTATATAGGACCCTCCGAAGGCTCGAGTGAAATCTTCCGTGGCTCGATGCCGTCCGTGGTCAAAAAAACGGGCCGTCAACGGCGTACTGAGGAGTATATATCGTTTCGCGAGATATATACCCCGGTTACCGTCGCCTCTTAGGCGAAGATCTCCTCAGGACGGAAGAAACGCTTCAGCTCGGCTTGCGCGTTTTCGTCGCTGTCGGACGCGTGCACCACGTTGCGCATCATCTCCGTGCCGAAATCGCCGCGGATCGTTCCCTTCGCGGCTTTGCGCGAGTCCGTCGGCCCGAGGAGCTCGCGCACCACGGCCACTATATTCTCACCGGAAAGCGCCAGCACGATCACCGGACGCGAACTCATGAACTGCTCGATCTCCGGATAAAACGGCTTCGACGCGACGTGCGCGTAATGCTCCCGCAACACCGCCGGCGTCAGCCGCATCATCTTGCAGCCAACGATCGTGAAGCCCGCCTTCTCGAAGCGGTCGATCACGGTGCCGGCATGGCGTTGTTCCATGCAATCAGGTTTAAGAATGACGAGAGTTTTCTGCATACTCGTCCATCCAAGCGCTGCGCGCCCAGCTTGGAAAGCCTAGATTTAAACCGCCGATCTGACCCCGGACTCCGCGCTCGCCGGCCGGCAACTTGGGAAACGCAGCGCCCGAAAGAAGCCGAGCCGGCTACCCGGCCGCCTCCGCCCCACCCGCTCGCCGCGCGCCGAGCAGATGCGCGAGCGCGGGCCGGAGCTCCGGATATCGAAATATATATCCGCCCGCGAGCAGCCGCTCCGGCAGGACGCGCGTGCTGCCCAGGATGGTCTCTTTCGCCATGTCGCCGAACACCGCGCGCAACAGCCCGCCGGGTATATTCAACGCGGCGGGCCGGTGCAGCGTTGCCCCGATCGCACTCGCCAACTCGCGGTTCGTCGCTGGCCGAGGGCTGACTGCGTTTAATATACCGCGACAGTCCGGCGTGCGCAGCGCATGATATATAGCTCCGAGGGCATCATCGAGGGCGATCCAGCTGATCCAATTCTCCTTGCGACCGAGCGGCCCGCCGAGACCGACGCGATATGGCGGAAGCATTTTCGCGAGCGCGCCGCCACCGGGGCTCAACACGACGCCGAAGCGCAATATAGCGGTGCGCACCCCGCGACGCGCGGCGACATCCGCGTGCGTTTCCCAAGCGAGGCACGCCTCGGCCAAAAATCCCGTGCCCAGCCCCGAGTCCTCGGTCAGGATTTCGTCGCCACGCGATCCGTAATAGCCGATCGCCGACGCGTTGACCCAAGCGGACGGCAACGCTGGCAAGCGGTCGAGCAAGCCGACGAGAGTCGCCGTGGCGTCGACGCGACTCCGCAGAATCCGCTCGCGCCGCGCCGCCGTCCAGCGTCCGCCGGCAACGTTTTCACCGGAGAGATTTATGATCGCATCGATGCGGCCGAGGGCTTTCGCGTCAATCGTGCGACGCGCCGGATCCCAGCGCACCTCGCCCGGGCTGCGGGGTTCGCGGCGGACCAGGCGGATCACCTCGTGTCCCTGTGTATTAAGAAACGGCTCGAGCGCGCGGCCGATCAGGCCTGACCCGCCTGCGAGGACGATGCGGAGGGACTCGCCGCTACCGCGGTAGCGTTGCAGGCAGGCGAGGTCGTCGCGCGTGATGGCGTGGCGCCAATCGAACAGCCGGTTGAGTTCGCGTTTCGCAATTTTTCCGCCCGCGGCCGCTCCGAGCGCGCCGAGTGGGAATCGAAACTGGAGCACATCGCGCAATATACAGCGATCCGGGCCGTCGGGGCTGATCGCGTGGAGCTGTTCCCATTTCGGAAACGGGCCGTGGACGAGCACATCGCGGAACTGCACGCCCGGCACGTAGTCGCGATGGACGAGATCCCACGTGGACGAGAACGGCCCGAGCCACGCGCGCATTTTCAAGCGCGCGCCCTCACGGATGCCGCCGGATTGCTCGAGAATTTCCAAGCGCTGCCACGGCGGCCCGAGCCGTGCGAAGGCGCCCGGCCGCTCGTGCCAGGCGAACGCGACCGCGGCCGGGCAGGCCAGTGGGGTCGAGCGCTCGAAAACGGTGTCCTCCATGGGGCCTATTTAATAATTATGAAATATCAAACTCCGCCTGCGCGCCACCGGCTCGCGCGGCCGGCCGTCCAGCCGACTCGTCTTTAGACCCGCGAAGACTGCGAAAGGCGTCGAGCGCCGCGGTGCGCGCGGCGGCGTGGTCAACCAGCGGCCGCGGGTAGTTCGAGCCGAGCGTGATGCCGGCGGCGACGAGGACATCAGCCGGCGCCTCCCAGGGCGCGTGTATATAGGCGTCGGGCAGCCGGGCTAATTCCGGCACCCAGCGGCGCACATAAATCCCGTCGGGATCGAATTTGCGGCCCTGTAGGACGGGCGCGAAAATCCGAAAATAGGGAGCGGCATCGGCGCCAGAGCCGGCGGTCCATTGCCAGCCGAGCGTGTTGCTCGCGAGATCGGCATCCACGAGCGTATCCCAAAACCACGCGGCACCTTTTTGCCACGGCAATCGAAGGTGTTTCACGAGAAACGACGCCGCGATCATGCGCACGCGGTTATGCATCCAGCCGGTGTGCCAGAGCTCCCGCAGCCCTGCATCGACGATGGGATAACCGGTTTGCCCGCGCTGCCAGGCGCGCAGATGTATATTGCCGGGATCCTCGGCCCACGGAAAGGCGGCGAACTCGGGGCGCAGCGGCGCGTGTGCCGTCTCGGGAAAATAATATAGCAGATGATACGCGAATTCGCGCCAGCCGATCTCGCTCAGGAAAACGCCGGCCCCCTTGCTCGTGGGAAATACGCCGGAGGATCGTCCGAGCGCGTGCACGGCGGCCCAGACCTGGCGCGGCCCGACCTCGCCGAAGTGAAGCCACGGCGACAGCAAAGACGTGCCGGCACGGTCCGGACGATTGCGCTCGGATTCGTAGCCCTCGATGCCACTGCGGACGAATTTCTTGAGCTGTTTCGCCCCACCCTCCTCGCCGGGTTGCCACGCGGCGACGAGACCCGCATCCCAAGGAATCCGCGGTTTCAACGCGAGTGATTCCAGCGGAAGCGAGGACGGCCACGTCGCGGGACGGGGAAACGGGCCGGCGGAAATTTGCAGCGGAGGCACGACAGGCAACGCGAGGCACGTGCGCCAGTAGGGCGTGAAGACGCGAAAGGGACGTCCCTCGCGATTCGCGATCTCGGTCGGTTCATGAAGCAGCGCGCTGTTGAACGTTTTCACCTCGATGCCGGCGTCGGTGAACTCGCGCAGAAGCTGCGCGTCGCGTCGGATCGCAGCGGGTTCGTAGCGGCGGTTCCAGTATATAGCGCCGGGCTTTCGCTCGCGCAGCCAGGCGCGAAGGACGTCGCCGGAGTCGCCCCCGGCAAGCAGCAGCCGCGAGTCGCGTTCGCGCAGTGCTAGATCCAAGGACGCGAGGGAACGATGCAGCCACCAGCGGGAAGCGCCGCCGGGCGGCCAGTCGCCCTCGCCGGCCGGGTCGAGTATATAGAGCGGCAGGATGGGCCGGCCGCGGGCGATGGCCTCGGCGAGTGCGGGATTATCGCGGAGGCGCAGATCCTGGCGGAACCAAACGATCGTCGGGGATTCAGGCACTCGTGCAAGCAACGGTGCCGACCGGAATTTACAAGACGCCGGGCCGAATCCGGACAATAAAAAACCCGCCGGAAACGGCGGGTTCGGGCTCGCGCAGTGGCGAGTATATTACTTGCGGGCGGCGCCGCGCTTGAACTTCGAGGTGAACTTCTCGACGCGACCAGCGGTGTCGACGAGGCGCTTCTCGCCGGTGTAGGCGGGATGCGAGTCCATCGTGACGTCGCGGATGACGATATTATATTCGACGCCATCGATTGTTTCCTTGCGCGCCGACTTCATGGTCGAGCGGGTGAGGAAGCGCTTGCCGGTGGCAACGTCGAGGAAGCAGACGTTGTTGAGAGTGGGATGTCCTTCAGATTTCACGGGGAGAATAGGTTAGCCCTGACGCGCTTTGTAACGCGGCTCGACCTTATTGATGACGTAGATTTTGCCACGACGACGCACGACTTGGCAGGCCGGGTGGCGCTTCTTCGCCGATTTAATGGAGGAGACGACTTTCATAAAAGAGAAGAAAACAGAGTACCGCGCGGGGCCTGTCAAACGAAATACAAATCCGCTGAAAAGCCAGTTGGTTGCGTGGAAAAAGCGGCCCAACGACGGGACGGGAAACCGGACCGGACGCTGTATATATCAGCCAGGCGGCGCAAGTATATACCGTCGCGGGCGGACAACGATATATCGAAGGGCCGTCCCGTGCGCGGGAACGCCGCGCCTCAGTTGTCCGCGGGATCGTCGGGCTCCTCGGCGAGGAGCCGCCACTCGGCGCCTTCGCGGCCGAGGACGGTGCGCCAGAGGGCGTCGGTCTGCGGTTGCGTGAGGAGATCCTCGGGGACGGTGGCGACGACCCACGTGTTTTGTTTCATCTCGTTTTCCAGCTGGCCGGCAGTCCAGCCGCTATATCCCAGGAACGCGCGGACCTGCGCATTTTTCTCGCTCAACAACTCGATTGCCTTCTCGGGCTCGACGCCGAAGTGAAGGCGAAAACCGTCTTCGTGAGCCTGCCAGGCGGCGAGGATGAGTTGTTCCGGGTGAACGGGACCGCCCTTGAAGAGCGGCACGCCGGCGAGTGGGCCGAGGGCGAAATCGCCGTTGAGCTCACCGAGGCGGCGATCGACGGGCCGGTTGAGAACGACGCCCATGGCGCCCTCGCTGTTATGAACGGACATGAGCACCACGCTGCGGCGGAAATTGGGATCGCGCAGCACGGGATGGGCGACCAGCAGGGAACCCGCGAGCGTTTCCCCAGCAATCCGTTTTCGGCGTTCGCGCATGGTGGGCAGCGGGCTCGGTCAGAGTTTCAGGATTTTGATACCCGCCTCGGACAGCAACGATTCGACGAGGGCGTCATTGGCGTAATCCTGACGGTATTTTATTTCCGAAATTCCGGCGGCGGCGAGAATTTTGGCGCAGCTGACACAGGGGAAATGTGTTATATAAGCGACGCAGCCCTCGACGGCGCTGCCGCGGCGGGCGGCGTCGGCCACGGCGTTCTGCTCGGCGTGGACCGTGGCCTGCTCGTGGCCGTCGCGGACGCGCGATTGGTGTGGCGTGCCCGGCAGAAAGCCATTATAACCCGCTGCCACGAGGCGGTTTTTGCGGGGTCCGCCGGTCACGATGACGCACCCGACGTGCAGTCGTTCGCAATTCGAGCGGGTCGACATCAATACAGCGGTGGCCATGAAATATTCATCCCAGCTGGGGCGGTAAGGAAAACTTTCCGCGGCGTCGGAGATGAGGTCAACAGGGCTGGGTGGCTTATCCATGAATCGGCGGGCGAATCTGGACAGGTTCGGGGCGGGCGGCAACCTTCGAGCGAAATGATGGCGCGCCAACTTCAGCCGGAGCTGCTCGATACTCTTTCGCCGCAGGATCCGGTCGCGTTGCACAATCGTCGCGACCTCCGGTGGACGAACAAGGTCATGGGAAATCACCGGTGGCTCGCGCAGAAAATCCGGCAGCACCTGCCGGCTGGCGCGAAGGCGCTCGAGCTCGGCGCCGGCGACGGCGAATTCGGACGTGCGCTGATCGCTCGCGGGACGGCCGTTGACGGGCTGGATCTTTGGCCGAGGCCAGATGACTGGCCGCGGGAGCGGGCGTGGTTTTCGCATGATCTAAAGACATTCGCCCGGTTCGATGAGTACCCGCTGATTTTCGGAAATTTGATATTTCATCAATTTTCGGGTGATGAGCTCGCGACGCTCGGGAGCGCACTGCGAGGGCGGGCCCATATATTAATTGCCTGCGAGCCGGCCCGGTGGCGTCGGTCGCAAATTGTTTTCCAGGCGATGGGCCGGCTGCTCGTGGCGCATCCCGTCACGCTGCACGACGGCCACGTGAGCATCGCGGCGGGATTTCTTGGCGACGAGTTGCCACACGCGCTGGGATTGCCCGCAACGGATTGGCGGTGGCGATGTGAAACGACGGCGCTGGGTGCATACCATATGATCGCGATTCGGCGCGGATGAACCCGCTGCGTCCGATCGAGATCGTGGGCGGCGGCCTGGCCGGGCTCGCGCTGGGCCGCGCGTTGCGGCGCTCGGAAGTGCCGGTGACGCTATATGAAAGCGGCGATTATCCGCGGCACCGCGTGTGCGGGGAGTTTATAACGGGGTTGTCGGAGCGCACCATTGCAGCGCTCGACCTCGGGCCGGTGCTGCACGATGCGCTGCAGTTGCGCGATCTTTTGTGGCATCATGGCGAAGTGGAGACGCGACGGCAGCGCTTGCCCCACCCGGCTCTCGGTCTGAGCCGTCATGCGCTCGACGCGCGACTCGCGGCGGCCTATATACAATCGGGCGGCGTGCTTCATACACGTTCGCGCGTGACGGACAAAACAGCAGCAGCCGGACGCGTTTTCACCATTGGACGTCGCGTGTCCGATTCCTCGTGGATTGGCCTGAAATTTCACGCGCGCAAACTTTCGCTCGGGCAGGATCTCGAGTTGCATCTCGCGGACGAGGCGTACGTGGGGATGTCGCCGGTCGAGAACGGGCGGGTTAATATATGTGGATTGTTCCGTCGGCGGGCGATCCAGGAAAAAGGTCCAGCGCTGTTGCTCGCGTATTTGCGGGCGACGGGACTCGCGGGACTGGCGTCGCGGCTGGCGGCGGCGGACCCGGATCCGGAATCGTGCTGCGCGGTTGCGGGAGTGGCGTTTGATGCGCGGGTCGCGCCGGGCGAGCGGCTGGAGCTGGGAGATGCGTCCGCGGTGATTCCGCCGTTCACGGGGAATGGGATGGCCATGGCGTGGCAGAGTGCGGAGATGGCGGTGGGTCCGCTGCTGCTATATAGTCGGGGCGAACTGGGCTGGGCGGAGGCGGTGGTGCGCATCCAAGGCGCTGCGGCCCGGCGCTTTCGCGTGCGACTCGCTTGCGCTGCGGTGTTGCATCCGTTCTTTTGGCGGCCTTCACGCCAGGGCTGGTTGGCCCAGCTGGCCCGCGCCCGGCTGGTGCCGCTGCGGCCGCTATATACAGTCCTTCATTAACCCCATGTATCTGCACGCCCTCGCCACTGCCGCCCCCGCGGCCACGTTCACCCAGGCGGAATGCTGGGAAATCGCGCAGCGATCGTCCGTGCGCCAGCGATTGAAGAAGCGCTCGATGCTGATTCTACATACGATCCTGCGCGGGAATCATGGGGTCGCGACGCGTCGCTTCGCATTGCCGCAGATCGAGCGCGTGTTCGACCTCACACCGGATGAACTGAACGCGGCGTTTCGCGAGGCCGGACCAGCGCTGGCGTGCGACGCGTTGCGCAAGGCGCTCGCCCAGGCGGGCGTCGGTGTGGAAAATCTCGACGCGCTGCTGATCTGCACCTGCACGGGATATCTTTGTCCGGGGCTTAGCAGCTACGTCGCGGAGATTCTCGGGCTGCGGAATAATATAATATTGCAGGATCTCGTCGGCTTGGGCTGCGGCGCGGCGATCCCGACGTTGCGGGCGGTGAGCCACGTGCTCGCGGCGCAGCCGAACGCGACTGTCGCGTGCGTGGCGGTCGAGCTCTGTTCCGCCGCTTTTTTTCTCGATGATGATCCGGGCGTGATCATCAGCGCGTGTTTATTCAGCGACGGCGCGGCGGCCACCATCTGGCGCAATATACCGGGGCCGACGGGGCTGCGGGCGTTTGATTTTCGCACGCTCCATGTGCCGGAAGAGCGCGACAAGCTGCGCTTCGAGATGCGCGACGGAAAACTCCGCAATATGCTTCATCGCACCGTGCCCGAGCTGGCTGCGACTGCGGTCGGGAAATTATGGGCGGAGCGCAGCGAACGGCCGGTGTCGCGTGTGGTCGCGCACTCGGGCGGCCGAGACGTGATCGAGGCGCTGCTCCCGGTGGTCGCGCCGCACCACCTCGATGCGAGCGCGACGATCCTGCGTGACTACGGCAATATGAGCAGTCCGTCGGTGCTGTTCGTGCTCGAGGAAACGCTGCGCACGGCGAGACCGGATGCGTCGGGAGACTTCTGGCTCGTGAGTTTTGGCGCGGGGTTTAGCGCGCATACGTGCCGCATCGGCGCCGACGGGACCTGAGCGGAGCCAAGAAGCTGCAGGGAATCGATCTTTCGGAAACCGTTAACGATTAAAGTCTCACGCTTACTCTTAAGTGCTGAAAGACGCGCTTGGCCGGGGCCGAGCGGGTAGATCGCGCTGTATAGACACCGGGCGTGAACCGGAATATATACGCGGAAAAACGGCCGCGATGAATATACCAGCCCACGGTGCGTGGCCGTGGTATCTATATTATTTCATATTACGCTTCACGCCGGGGGTGCCGGCGATTGACGGAACTTCGGGCTCGTTTTGCCCGCGCGTATTCGGTTGGCTCGCGGCTCTTCTCATGCCGGTCACCCTTAAAAAGCTTGTCGATTATTGTGACCGCCGCCTGCGGCGCAGCGCGTTCACGGACGCACCCGGGGCACACAACGGGCTCCAGGTTGCGAACGACGGGCGCGTCACCAAAATCGGCGCGGCGGTCGATGCCGGACTCGTCCCGTTTCAGCGCGCCATCGCGGCGGGCGTCGATTTCTTGGTCGTGCATCACGGTATGTACTGGGACATGCCCCGCCCCATCACCGGGCCGGTATATGATCGTACGGTCACACTCCTCCGCGGGAACTGCGCTTTATACTCGAGTCACCTGCCTCTCGACGCGCACCCCGTTCTCGGCAATAACGCACTGCTGGCGGGTCAGCTTGGGCTCAACCCGACGCGGCCGTTTCTCGTGCGGGACGGCGAGGCGGTCGGCTGGATCGCCGCCACGCGTAAATCGCGCCAGTCGCTGCACTCGCAGCTAACAAAGTTATATACTCGCGTGATTGCGCTGGAGTTCGGGTCGGCGGCGCCGGCCGCGATCGCGTTCTGCAGTGGCAGCGGCAACAGCGCGGTGCCGGCGCTGCGCGACGCACGGGTGGACACGCTGGTGACGGGCGAGCTGCGCGAGGAATGGTTCAACGTGGCGCAGGAGCAACGGCTGAATCTATATATCTGCGGGCATTACGCGACAGAGGTGCACGGGGTGCAGGCGCTCGCGGCGGAACTCTCTCGGAAGTTCAGAGTGCCGTGGGAGTTCATCGCGACGGAAAATCCGCTGTAGCAACAGCGTGTCTGACGCTCGGGCCGCCGATTTCGCTTTCTCGCGTCCGCAAAATTGGGCAGCTTCGGGAGGCCGATGAAGAAAATCGCCGTCCTCAACGGACCCAATCTTGACCGCCTCGGAAAGCGGGAACCCGAAGTATACGGCCACACGTCGTTGCCGGAACTCGAGCAGATGCTCGCGCGGGAATTCGAGGGGCGCGCGGCGCTGGAATTCTTCCAGTCAAACCATGAGGGAGCGCTGATCGATCGCATCGCCGCGCTGACGGATGCGCGCTGCGAGGGCCTCGTGCTCAACGCGGGCGCGCTGACGCACACGAGCGTGGCGCTGCGCGATGCGCTGTCCGGTTCGCGCATCCCGGCCGTCGAAGTACATATCTCCAATATATACCGTCGCGAGGAATTCCGTCACCGGTCCCTCACCGCCCCGGTGTGCGTCGCCGTGATCAGCGGCCTTGGCCTCGAAGGCTACGCGGCGGCGGTGCGTTTCCTGATCAAGTAAATGGAGCCCCGGTTCGCGGAAACCCCCGTGACGGGCGACG
Organism: uncultured Verrucomicrobiae bacterium; assembly: GCA_963800005.1. Lineage (GTDB taxonomy): Bacteria > Verrucomicrobiota > Verrucomicrobiia > Opitutales > Opitutaceae > CAWCZH01. The sequence goes on along the minus strand of CAWCZH010000004.1, from coordinate 194,404 downwards.
AAGCGGCGGTGTTCGAGACGGAGCGGGCGGGCTGGCTGGTGTGCCACACGAAGCCGCGGGCAGAGAAAAAGTTCGCGGCGCTGCTGATTGCAGAGGGCCTGCCGTATTATCTCCCGCTGATGGAGAGCGTGCGCCGCTATGGAAACCGCACGAAGCGTTTCACGAAGCCCTTGTTTCCCGGCTATGTATTTGCCCAGGTGCCCGGCCGTCACCGTGCGCGGCTATATCAACAGGACCTCGTGGCGCGGCTCATTGCGGTCGCCGACGAAACGGCATTCCTCAAGCAGCTCACCGATGTGCGGCGCATCGTGGAAGGCGGATATGAACTCACGGTGCGGCCGCTGCTCGCCCGGGGACGCCGCGTTCGAATCGTAGCCGGTCCGCTGCGGGGCGTCGAAGGCCTCGTAGACGATGCTTCGCAGCCGCGGGGAATCGTCGTCGCAGTCGATGTGTTGCAACAGGGATTGTTGATTGAGGTGCCTTCGGGCGACCTGTATCCCCTGCCCTGACGCGTTCCACTGCGACGGCTTGATCGATCCGCGAGCAATTCGAAGCCGGCACGGCAACCGATATAGCCGAGCCGCCGCGCCGACCGCCGGTTATATACTTCGCTCCCACAATCGGGACGCGGAACCTGAGACGGAGCGGGTATCGAGCGGCGTCCCGACGGTGCACCTGGATAGAGCGTCCGTGGTGCGCGCCGCTTGTATACAGAGCTTCGCTATATACTGCGCCCCGGCCGCCGGTGAATCAGCGCAGCAGGCCCTGCAAGAGGAAATAAAGCCCGCCGACGCCGAGCGCCAGGCTGCCGAACCAGAATTCCCGGCGATTCACGAGCACGGCGATGGCGCCGATCGCGATGGCGATCTGGAAGAGCGTCACGCCAGTCGCGAAAGTCACATGCCGGCGCAGATGCGCCTCGGACGCTTCCTGTTTTTCCTTTGCGAGAGTCTGGATCTCTTCCTGGTCCTTCTTATATTGTCCGAGCTTTTCGCGGTCCTGCGCGGACACCTGACGGCCCTCGCCCTCGAGGAGTTCCACCTTCGACGCGAGCACCGACGCCTTGATTCCTTTGGCCTGATAATAGGCCCATTGATCTGAGCTCTGAATCTGCTCGATCATCGCCTCGTTCGAATGATGTCCGGCGAGGAGCGAGCAGATCGCCGCCAAACCTGCCAGCAGAGCCGAACTCAGGGCGACGCCCAGCGTCCAGCGAGAACGGGAATGCCCGGCGTGATGATTGATGGCCTCGTGCAGGTGTTCGGTGGGAACCTCGGGATCTTCCATGGATTGCGGCATTAACAACGCGGGAACGTCGCCCGGCCAAGAAAAAACGCGACGCCGCTATACACTTCTCACGCCGCCGACGCGCCGGGTGTTTACTCTGCGGCCGGGGTCCGCAAGCGGCGCCAGTGCACGGCCAGCACGGCGGCGGCCCAGACAAGCGCACCGGCCATGATCCAGCGACCCACGCGAAGGACGGCCCGCGAGATATATACATCGCGCCGCATCAAATCGAGGCGGCCGAGGAGATATTCCCAATCATGTCCCTCGACCTCGCGGCCGGTGCCGCCGCCGAGCAGTTGCAGGCTCAGCGAGCGGGCGTCGTTAATATATGGAGCGCAGTCCACGAGGCTTTGCCCGAACCACCACAACGCGAGCGCCGCGCCGAACGCGTCGCCCTGGCGCCGGAACGCCACGACGAGGACGGCGGGCATCAGCAGTTGACCGAGCGTGCCACCGGCAACGTGCATGAATTCGCCGAACCAGCTGAAGATGACGTGCCCGGCCTCGTGAAATATAAGATTTATCCCGTGGATAAATTTCGGGGTGTCGCCGAGTTCGAGCATCGAGGCGAAGTGGAACCACCAGCCGTAGGCCGCGATCGCGATGAGCACGACGGCGCGGCCGAAGAGCGTGGCGCGCGAGTCGGGAGTGCGCTCGGGAAAGAATATTTCACCCGCGTGATAGGAAATCCAGCCGAGGAATTCCCTCATCGGTGCAGCCAGCCCCAGGCAGCAAGGTGAAGCGTGAGGCAGGCCGCCAGCGCGGCGACGGTGTCATCGACGACCACGCCCCAGCCGCCGGGCAGCCGCTGCAGGCGGGAGATGCCGAGGGGTTTTAATATATCGAAAAACCGGAAGAGAACGAAGCCGCCGGCGAGCAGCACCCAGACCGGCGCCGCGCGCAGCAGCGTGCCCCAACCGATATAGCAAAGCGGCATCGCGACGAACTCATCGAGGATGACCTCGCCCGGGTCTGATTTCCCGAGGCGGCGCTCGGCCTCGTCGCAAATCACCACGGCAGCGAAGAATCCCGCTATATTAAGAAGTATATTGGCGGCCGGCCCGGTGCGGAGAAACACGAGCCAGAAATACCCGACGCCGACGAGCGAGCCCCACGTCCCGGGTGCGGCCAGGCGTTGCCCGATGGGGCCGAGGGTGGCGAGCGCCACGACGAGCCCTCCCGGCCAGCGCCGGAGCCACGTCGGATGCGACACGCTCATCAGTCGAGTTCGCTGAATACGATCGCGCGGTTATTCCGCACGTATCTCCACCCCGACCAGACGGCGAGCGCCGTACCGAGCACGAAGCCCACAAAACCGATTTTATATACAACGCTGGCGAACGGATCGAGGTTCCACGGCACGAGTCGCGACCAATCTCGGCGCACCATCGGCTCGCCCAGCAGAAAGCCGAGGGCGATGAGTTGTGTCATCGTCTTCGCTTTGCCCCCGCTGTCGGCGGGCACGACGACACCGCGGGCGGAGGCGACCATGCGCATGCCCGTGATCAAAAATTCCCGGCACAGCGTCAGCAGGGCGAGGCTCACCGGAATTTCGTTTTTTTGAACGAACGCCATGACCAAGCCGAGCACCATGATTTTGTCGGTGAGGGCATCCATCAGTTTCCCGAACGTGGAGACGAGCCGGCGTTTGCGGGCGAGATAGCCGTCGAACCAGTCACCGACCGCTGCGAGTATAAAGAGCCAAAACGCGAGCGAGGGCGCTCCTGTCCAACTGCAATACATCAGCGCCACAATCACGAACATCAGGGGAATCCGCGAGAGGGTGATTATGTTGGGCAGGTTCATCCGCGGGACGCAGCAGCGACAACACACGCCCCCCTCGGCCGAACGCAAGAGCGGATGCCACTGAATATTCCGGCATCGGCGATAATTCCAGAAACGCATCGCGTCGACGCGCGTTGTTCCTAGCATCCACTTTCACCGCATGCGCCACTGCATCTATCCCGGAACGTTCGACCCGATCACGTATGGACACCTCGATGTGCTGGCGCGCGCGGCGAAGCTTTTCGACCAGGTGACGGTCGCGGTGGCGCAGAACGCCGGGAAAGGCCCGCTGTTCTCCACGGAGCAACGCGTCGCGATGATTTCCGCGAGTGTGACCAATTTGCCGAACGTCACGGTGACGAGCTTCGGCGGATTGCTCGTGGAATTCGCGCTCGCGAACCGGGCCGACGCGATCATTCGCGGGTTGCGCGCGCTGTCGGATTTCGAGTTCGAATTTAATATGGCGCTGATGAACCGGCACCTGCAGCCGCAGATTGAAACAATTTTCGTGATGCCGAACGAGTTGTTCAGCTATACGAGTTCCTCGCTCGTGAAACAGGTCGCGAAATTCGGCGGCGTGGTCGATCACTTCGTGCCGGCGAATGTGGCCGCGGCGTTGCGCGACGCGTATCCGCAGCCGCCTTCAGGACGTTGATCGCGCGCGATCGCGCCACCAGGCGCGGGTTATTTTCCGTGACCTTTCAATCGCGGATTCGTCTTGGCACGAGGTTAGCAGGGCCGTCCTGACCCGCGGTTGCATGACCACCTCTCTTTCTCGAAGTCTATATTCAAGATATATCTATGGCTAAATCGCGCAGCTATGGCGGCCTGATCACCGGGCTCATCGTTCTCGTCCTGGCCGGTGGCGGCGCTTGGTATTATTGGCGCGCCAATGCGGCGAAGCCGCCTGAATATACAACGGCGCCCGTTGGCCGCGGCACCATCACGCAGGTCGTGACCGCCACCGGCGACCTCGCACCTGTGCTGAACGTGAGCGTCAGCAGCCAGATCTCTGGCAATATTCTCAAGCTCTATGTAGACTGGAACTCGCCGGTGAAGCAGAACCAGATCCTCGCCGAGCTCGATCCGTCGAGTTATAAAACGGCGCTGCTGCAGGCGCAGGGCAGCCTCGAGAATGCGAAGGCGAATTATACACTCATGCTCGCAAATGCGAAGCGCGAGCGGCAGCTCTTCCAGGAAAAGCTCGTGGCCCAAAGCGACCTCGACACCGCCGAGGCTCAGCTCGCGCAAGCCGACGCGCAGGTGAAGATCCAGACCGCGGCGAACGAAACGGCCGAGGTGAATCTCTCGCGCTGCACTATATACTCTCCGATCGACGGCACCGTGATTTCACGCCAGGTCGACGTCGGTAATACCGTCGCCGCCAGTCTCAGCGCCCCGACGCTCTTTATAATCGCGAACGATCTTCGCAGCATGCAGATCGACGCGGCCGTTTCCGAGGCGGACATCGGCACCGTCGAGCCGAATCAAGCCGTGAACTTCACCGTCGATGCCTACCCCAACCGGCAGTTCCACGGGGTCGTTCAGATGGTACGAAATTCGCCCAAGACCGCGCAAAACGTGGTAATATATGACACGATGATCGACGTGCGGAACGATGATCTGAAGTTGCGGCCGGGTATGACGGCCAACGCCTCGATCGTCGTCGCGAGCCGGCAGAATGTACTCCGCGTTCCCAACAGCGCACTACGCGTCCGGCTGCCCGATGGCGTCACGGCACTGCCGCCGGTCGGCGAAGCGAAGACGACCGAGGTCGCCGCGAAGCCGCTCACCGACGATGAGCGCCGCAAGCAAATGCAGCAGCTCATGGCCGACGCCGGTTATTCGCCCGCGTCGGGTCCGCCGAGCCCCGAGGTTCGCACGAAGATGGCGCAGCTCGCGAAAGAACGTGGGATCGAGCTCGCGGGCTTCGGCGGCCGCGGCGGTCGCGATCGCAACAACGCGAGCAATGGCCCCGTCACTCGCACGCTATATACTCTTGCCCCCACCAGCGATCCGAAAAGCCCGCAGCTGCAGGCGGTCTCGGTCAAGCTCGGCATCACCGACGGCATCACGACGGAAGTCGTCAGCGGACTGACGGAAAAGGACCAGATCGTCACCGGGATATATGTTGCCGGCTCGAAGGGCGCCGCGCCGGCATCATCGAATCCATTTGGCGGAGGCGGACAGGGACCGCGTCGCGGCTTCTAAGCCACCCACCCCGCGACCATGGCTGCTGTTGTCGAGCTTCACGATATCCACAAGATATATGATTCGGGAGAGGTGCAGGTGCACGCGGTCCGCGGCATCTCGCTCGAATTGCAGAAAGGCGAGTTCATGGCGATCATGGGCGCGAGCGGTTCCGGCAAATCCACCCTGATGAACACGCTCGGCTGCCTCGATCGGCCGACCCGCGGCACCTACCTGCTCGACGGGATTGATATATCAAAACTGGATCGGAACGAACTGGCCGACCTGCGGAACGAGAAGCTCGGGTTTGTCTTCCAAGGCTTCAACCTGCTCGCCCGCACGACCGCACTCGAAAACGTCGAGCTGCCGATGCTGTATGGAAAGCATCGCGGCAGCAATTCCGAGCTGCGCGAGCGCGCGATGTATTGTCTGGATATAGTCGGCCTCTCGGCCCGCGCCGACCATTTCCCGAGCCAGCTCTCCGGCGGACAGCAGCAACGCGTGGCCATCGCACGTGCCCTCGTTAACGAGCCGCAGGTGCTGCTCGCAGACGAGCCGACGGGCAATCTCGACAGCAAGACGTCGGTGGAAGTCATGGGCGTTTTCCAAAAGCTGAACAACCAGGGAATCACCATCGTGATGGTCACGCACGAGCTGGACATCGCTCACTACTGCCGGCGGAACCTCATCGTGCGCGACGGCAAGGTCGTCAACGACATCGCCGTCGAGGATCGATCCATTGCCGAGCACGAGTTGAAGAAGCTGGCCGACGCCGAGGCGCGCGCGAAGCTCACCGGGACCGATTAATAATTATTAAATAGTAAACATGCGCATCGGATCCACGATCACTGTCTCACTGCGGGCACTGCGCCGGAACACCATGCGGTCGATTCTGACCGCCCTCGGCATCATCATTGGCGTCGGCGCTGTTATCGCGATGGTCAGCATCGGCAACGGCGCTAAGTCGACCGTCGAAGCACAGATCGCGAGCCTCGGGCAAAATGTATTGCTGATTTTTCCCGGCAGTCTGAACCAGGGCGGCGCCCGGACTGGGGCATTCGGCGCGGGCACGCTCACGGCCGACGACGCGGAATCCATCACGCGCGAGGTCAACAACGTCGCGGCAGTCAGTCCGGAAGTCCGCACCAACGCGCAGGTGCTCGCCAATGGCCTGAACTGGTCGACGACTATATTCGGCGAGAGCGCCGATTACCTTGCAATCCGGCAGTGGCCGCTGAGCTCCGGCGCGATGTTCAGTGACCAGGACGTGCGCAGCGTCGGCAAGGTCGCCATCATCGGCGAGACGATCGCAAAACAACTTTACCCGGATTCCGACCCGTTGGGCCAGACACTGCGGATCCGCAACCAGCCTTTCCGCGTTGTCGGCGTGCTCGAGGCCAAGGGACTTTCCGTGCAGGGCTCCGATCAGGACGACGTTGTCATCGTTCCATATACCAGCGCGATGAAGCGCGTCGTCCGCCAATCGATGCTTCGCTCGATCAATGTCCAGGCGTCAAGCCCTGAGGCAATTGGCAGCGTCGAGGCCGATATCACGGCGTTGATCCGCCAGCGGCACCGCACGACGGAGCAGACAGACGACTTCACCGTGCGCAACCAGGAAGAGATCGCCGCGGCCGCGACAGCGACCTCGCAGACGTTGACGCTGTTGCTGGCGGCGATCGCGGGCGTTTCGCTCGTGGTCGGCGGCATTGGCATTATGAATATCATGCTCGTGAGCGTGACGGAGCGCACGCGCGAGATCGGCATCCGCATGGCGGTGGGCGCGCATGGGGCGGATGTATTGCTGCAATTTCTGATCGAGGCGGTCATTCTCAGTTCACTCGGCGGCATTTTGGGAATCATATTGGGCGTCGGCTCCTCGCAAATCGTGTCCATCGTCAACGGCTGGCCGGTGCTGGTCTCGACGACGTCGGTCGTCGTGGCGTTCGTCTTCAGCGCCGCGGTCGGGATGTTCTTCGGATATTATCCTGCGCGAAAAGCGGCGCAGCTCGATCCGATCGACGCCCTCCGCTACGAATAAGCGATCGTTGCCCGTGGGTTGGAAGCGCCGGGTTGAAAATCCGGCGGGAAGCGGCCACGGTCTGGCGATGCCCCGCGCGTTTATATTATTTCTCCTCGTCTGCGGCCTGGTTACCGCGGGCCGCGCGGCCCCGTCGCTCGAGGACGCGATCGCGCTGTATCAGAAAAGTGAATACACGCAGGCGCGGGCGATGCTCGAGCAGGTGATCGCGGCGCAGCCGAACAACGCGGAGGCGTGTTATTATATGGCGTTGATCGCGGCGCAGCCGGCGGACGCGGCGGCGTTTGAGTCGGCCGTGAAATGGATTTCGCGCGCGATCCAGCTGGACCCGCGCAACTCGAAATATGAAGGCACGCTCGGGGGCGACTCGCTGCAGCTGGCGGGCAAGACGCGTTCCTATAGCGATGCCATGCGCGGCCGCGAAGCGATGGAAAAGGCGATCGCGCTCGATCCCAACAATCTCGATGCCCGCGAGGGGCTGATGCAGTTCTATACAGAGGCGCCGTGGCCGATCGGGAGCAGCTCGAAGGCACAAACGCAGATCGAGGAGATCCGGAAGCGGGACTATATACGCGGCACCGCGCTGATGGTGCAGGCGAGGACCACGGCGAAGGATTATGCGGCGGCGTTTCGGCTGTGCGATGAGGTGCTGGCCAAGCACCCCGACGACTATACAGGGCTTTTCCAATATGGTCGCACGGCGGCGATCTCGGGCGAGCACCTCGAGCGGGGACTCGCGTGCCTGCAGAAGTGCCTGACGCTGCCGACGCCCAGCCCGGCCGCGGCGCCGCACACGAATGTCTGGATGCGCATCGGCAACGTGCAGGAAAAGATGGGCCACCGCGACGACGCGCGCGCGGCCTATGAGAGCGCGTTGAAACTGGATCCGCAGAATCGGTCCGCGCTCGAGGGACTCGGCCGGGTGAAGTAAGCCGCGTTCGCAGCGGCGCTTGCGTCCGCGCACGAGTACGTTCTCTTGGCGGGGCATGGCCCAGCCCATCGTCTCGCTACAATCCGTCACGAAGCGCTTTGCGCAAGGCGGGCTGGCGCTGGGACCTGTGACCCTCACCACCGCAGCCGGGGATTTCGTGAGCCTGATCGGTCCGAGCGGCTGTGGGAAGTCGACCCTGCTCCGCCTCATCGCGGGACTGACTCCGCCGAGCGAGGGAGATATATTAATCGACCGCTCGCAGCGCGGTGCGACGACGGTCGAACTCGCGTTTGTATTTCAGGAACCGACGCTGCTGCCGTGGTTGAATGTGGCGCGCAACGTCCAGCTCGGCCAGAAGCTGCGCGGCGTCCCGGCCGCGGAGCGCGCGAGGACGTGCCGCCATCTGCTCGAACTGGTGCGCCTGCCGGAAAAATCCGCGGCTTATCCGGCGCAACTTTCCGGCGGGCAAAAGATGCGCGTGTCGCTGGCCCGCGCGTTTTCGCTCGATCCGGAAATTCTCCTGCTCGACGAGCCGTTCGGCGCGCTCGATGAATTGACGCGCGAAATTTTGAACGAGGAGCTGCTGCTCATTCGCGAGCAAAAATCGTTCACCGCGTTTTTCGTCACGCACTCGGTCGCCGAGGCGGTGTTTCTCTCCAACCGGGTGGTATTGCTCTCGCGCGCGCCGGGCACGATCCGCCGGGAATTTCCGGTGACGCTGCCCTACCCGCGGACGGCGAGCACGCGCTCGTCGCCGGCTTATATGGAAGTCGTCGCGGAGATTTCCCGCGTGCTCCGCAGCGAAGTGGCGGCGGCCGCTTGATATAGCGGCTATATATTGACATGCCGCCACAGCCGAAACCGCAGATGCCGCGATTCATCCCTGCCGTGCTGTTGCCGGCCGCCACGGGAGCGGCGGTGCTCGCGTGCTGGTATATAGTGCGCGCCCTGCTGTCCGAGGACATGCGTTTTTTCCTGCCGTCACCTGGCCAGGTGCTGGGGGCGTTTCGCGACGAACGCGCGACGCTGCTGCATGCCGCGGTCAACACCGGCATTGGCGCGGCCTTGGGGTTCGCCTGCGCCATCGCGATCAGCGCTGGGTTGGCACTGTTGCTGTCGGCGTCGGGGCTCGTCCGGATTGCGCTCTATCCTTATTTGATGGTGCTGCAGATGACGCCGGTGATCGTGTTTGCGCCGATCCTCGTGCTCTGGGTGGGGGCCGGCCTGAAGAGCGTCGTGATCATCACGTTTCTTATATGCTTTTTCCCGCTGGTGGTGAACACCACGCAAGGCCTGGTCTCGACCGATGCGCGGCTTCTCGAGTTGTTTCGGATGTGGCGGGCGACCCGTTGGCAGCAGCTCTGGCAGCTGCGCGTGCCGGCGGCGCTGCCCTATTTCTTTACGGGCTTGCGCATCGCCGCGACGCTGGCGCCGATTGGCGCGCTGGTGGGCGACTATACAGCAGGAAGCTCCGCCGGGGATGGCGGCGGGCTGGGTTTTCGCACGATTATGTATTCCAGCCGCGCGATGTATCCCGCGCTGTTTGCGACGGCCGCGAGCACCTGCCTGCTCGGTTTTGCCTTCACGGCCGCCGTGCTCGGGCTAAACTGGCTGGCGCTGCGCCACTGGCACGACTCGTTCTCCAGCGGCGCCGCGTGACCGCTATATACTCATCGCCCACCTCGATTATATGAAACTCAGATCCGCCGTGTTCCTCCTGTTCGTCCTCGCCGCCGCGGTCCGCGGTGCGGACCGACCCATGCTGACGAAACTCACGGTCCAGCTCGACTGGGTCGCCGAACCGGAGCATGGCGGGCTATATCAAGCGAAGGCTCGCGGATTTTTCGCGGCCGAAGGACTCGACGTCACCCTGGTGCCCGGCGGCCCGAATTCCTTTGTGATGCCACGCGTCTCGACCGGACAAGCCGATATCGGGCAGGCCGACAGCACGAGCACGCTGCTGCAGCAGGCGGAGGGACTGCCGGTGGTGCAATTCGCGGCGGTGTTCCAGGACGACCCCTCCGGCCTGCTCGTCAGCGCCGGCAGCTCCGTGCAAACGTTCGCGGACCTGCAGGGGAAGACGATCACCGCGCGGCCCGAGTGGGCGTTCCTCAAATATCTGGAGAAGACAAAGCACCTCACGTTCAACGTGGTCCCGCAGAACTTCTCCGTGGCGGCGTTCCTTACCAACCGGGAGACCATCCAGCAGGGCTACTATATAGCGGAGCCGTTTCATATAATGAAAGCGGGCGGGAAAATGCCGCGGTTCTTGTCCACTTGGGACGCAGGCTTCCGCGCGTACGCCGTGCTCGTGACCAGCCGCAAGTTCGCCCGTGAACACCCGGACGCGCTGCGAGCCTTCGTTCGCGCCTATCGGCGGGGCTGGCAGGATTATCTCGAGGGCGACCCGACCCCGGGCCATCGCGCGTTGAAGCTGGCGAATTCGGAGAACACGGATGAGTTCATGCAATATTCGAGAAATATGATTCGGGACGAAAAACTGGTGACGGGCCGCGACGCGGGCTCGGGGGATGCGAAAATCGCGGACCTCGACCCGGCCCGTTATCGTGAGCAGATCCGGCAACTGGAGTCGCTCGGGATCCTCGCCCCGGGGAAAATCACCGCGGAGCAGGCCATCACGACGGAGTTCCTGCACTAGGTGGCGTCGCAATCCGATCATCGCGGGCGTTTCTTCGAGCTAGCCCGGCTCGCCGTCGCGTCCGGACGCCTGGAGAAAATCACGCTGGGCAAACCGCGCGATCCGGCCTCCGCGCGCCGGAAACTGCTGGTCCGTCCCGTCACCGTGCGCGGACGCCCGATGTTGTCGCTCGTCTGGCGAAACGCGACGAATGATATAACGAAAAATCACGAGCCGCCCGAGGCCCTTCATATAGTGGAGCTGGCGCTGGATGCAGATTTTTTTGATGCCCATCTCTTCGCCGGAGAGACCAACGCGCAATATACCGGGAACGAAACGGGCGGCGCACTCAAGGTCATGACGCGTCCGCCGGACGCGCTCTCGTCGAGCGAGCCGGATGGCGCCGCCGTCTCGCACGACCGCAAGAAAAGCTATATCATTCCGGCCGATCGCCCGTGGCTGCGCGCGTTGGGGGTGACGAACGAGCAGGGTCGCCCGCGCGAGGGCATGGCCCCGAAGTACCGGCAGATCCAGAAATTCGCCGAGTTGCTCGATGGATTGCTAGATGAAACATTTCCGCGCGACGCCACACTTCATATAGAGGACATGGGCAGCGGAAAAGGATATCTGACGTTCGCCCTCGCGGATTTGCTCGGAGCGCGGGGGAACGTGCGTGGGATCGAGGCGCGTCGGGAACTCGTCGACCTCGGCAACCGCGTGGCGGCGGAGATAGGTCTGGCGTCGCGGCTGCATTTCGAGGCAGGTGATATAGCGGACGCGGCCGCCGCGCCGGCGGACGTCCTGATGGCATTACACGCGTGCGACACCGCGACCGATGATGCCCTCGCGCGCGGCATTGCGGCGGGTGCGAAGCTGCTCGTCGTCTCGCCGTGCTGTCAGAAGGAATTGCGGCCGCAGCTGAGTGCACCGCCCGTGCTGGCACCGGCGCTGCGCCACGGAATATTCCAGGAGCGGCAGGCGGAATTCGTGACGGATGCGCTCCGGGCGCAGTTGCTCGAGTGGTGCGGGTTTCGCACAAAGGTGTTCGAGTTTATATCGACCGAACATACAGCAAAAAATCTGATGATCGCAGCCGTGAAGACGCGCGAGGCGGGCGACCCCGCGATCGCGAGCGGCATCCGCGCTCTCGCAAAATTCTACGGCATCCGCCACCAGCATCTTGCGAGTCGGCTCGGGTTTGATCTGACGGAGAACGTGGGGCCGACGGTGTCGCCCGAAGCCATATAGCCGATATATAGATTCGTGAATTTCGAGGAACTGGATTGGGAGGTATTGGACCGGTTGCGCGCGGGCTTCCTGCGCGGCGACCTCACGCACGGACCCTATTGGAAATCCGCGATAGACTTGTCGCATTATGACCAGACCTATGGCGAACGCATTGGCTGGAAATGGGATCACGTGCTGCGCGAGTTGGATCTCCGGGGCTGGCGGCCACGCGCGCGCAAGATTTTCGACTGGGGTTGCGGCAGCGGCATCGCCGCGCGCCGGGTGATCCGCTGGCTCGGTGCAGATAATATAGCAGGCGTCACACTGCATGATCACGCGCCCGTTGCTGCTTCGTTTGCGGCGGATCGCGTCCGCGCGGAATTCCCCGGGCTGTCCGTTACGGCGTCGGCATCATCGGCCGCCACAGACGCGACCGACACGCTGTTGATCATCAGCCATGTATTAAACGAGCTGCCGGCGCCCGCGCTCGCGGAGCTGCGCTCGATGATTTCGCAGGCGGCCGAGGTGATCTGGGTCGAGAACGGCCAGCACGCTGTCAGCCGCGAGCTCGGCCGGTTGCGCGACGAGTTGCGCGCGGACTTCACCGTGATCGCGCCGTGCACGCACCCGTTGGGGTGCCCAATGTTCGCGCCAGAAAACGAGCGGCACTGGTGCCATTTTTTCGCTCCGCCTCCGTCGGAGATCTTCGCGGATTCCGGGTGGGTTCGATTCGGCCACCGCGCCGGGATTGACCTGCGCAGTCTGCCGTACTCGTTCATCGCGCTGAGCCGGGATCCGTGTATTCAGGTTTTGGATACAACCCTCAGCCGCATCATCGGCCGGCCGGAGTTCTTCAAGCCGCAGGCGCGCTGGTTAAATTGCGACGAGACGGGCCTGCATACCCTGGAGCTGCCCAAGCGGTCCGACCCGGCGCTATATAAAAAATTGGAGCGCACGACGGCGCCGCTGGTATATCGCTGGACGCGCACGGGGCAAAAGGTTGCCACGGGAGTGCCGGCCGGGGAGCCGGAGCGGGGCGCCGGCACTGGGGAACCCTCCGAGGGCGGACCCGCTGGCAGCGCGCCGGCAGAGGGTGAGCGCGCGGGGCTTGACTCGCCCGGGCCGGCGTGAGTTATTGAACCCTCACTTCCGACCAAACCATGGGCCAACAACTCAACAAGTATATCAAACGGAAACGCCGCGCCGCTTATTTGAAGCGTCGCAAGGTGCGGGACAAAGCCGCCGCGAAGAAGAAGTAACGCGTCCGCGCCGGGCTGCCTGCGGGGGTCATTTCCGACCGCCGTTTTTTTTTGCCGGGCCGGCCCGCAGTTTCTATATAGCATGATCAAGGTCAGCCTGATTTCCCTCGGTTGCGCCAAGAACCTCGTGGACAGCGAGATCATGGTGGGGCACCTGCACGCCGCCGGCATGAAGGTCATCCCCGAGGCCGAGAAAGCCGACGTGGTGATCGTCAACACGTGCTCGTTCATCGATTCGTCCAAGGAAGAATCGATCGGACATATCCTGCAGGTTCACCAGAACCGCGGCATGACCAAGCGCCGGCGCGATCAAAAGCTGATTGTCGCGGGTTGCATGTCGCAGCGTTTTTCGAAGGACCTGTCCTCGTCGCTGAACGACGAAGTGGACGCGTTTATCGGTCTGGACCAGGTGACCAAAGTCGCGCCGATCATCGAGGGCCTGTTCGCGAAGGCGGCGGGGACGAGTGTGGCGCCGGAGAGTTTTGTCACGCCACGGTCGACATATATACCGGATTACGACACGCCGCGCTTCCGGCTGACGCCGAAGCACTTCGCCTATGTGAAGATCGCGGAAGGATGCAACCACCCGTGTACCTTCTGTATTATCCCGCAGATCCGGGGACGTCACCGCAGCCGCACGGTGGCGAGCGTGGTGGCGGAGGTGCGCCAGCTCGTGCGCGAGGGCGTGCGTGAGATCAATCTCATCTCGCAGGACACGACGTTCTTCGGGATGGACACGTGGGAGCAGCGTCCGAATCCGCGGACGCCAGTGGATTCCGCGCGGGGCACGGCGTTGACGACGCTGTTGCGCGAGCTGAATGCCATCGAGGGAGATTTCTGGATCCGGCTGCTCTATACACACCCGGCGCATTGGAGTGACGAGCTGATCCGCACGATTGCGGAGTGTCCGAAGGTCGCGCGCTATATAGACATTCCGCTGCAGCACATCAGCGGGCCGATGCTCGAGCGCATGCAGCGCGAGACGAGCGGCGACTATATACGCGACCTGATCCGGCGCATCCGCGCTGGCATCCCGGGGATCGCGATCCGCACGACCTTCATCGTGGGTTTTCCGGGTGAGACCGAGGCGGACGTGGTTGAGCTGATGGAGTTCATCCGCGAGACGCGTTTCGAGCGGCTCGGCGTGTTTCGTTATTCGCAGGAGGAGGGAACGCGCGGGGCGAAGATGGACGGGCAGATTCCCGCGAAGATCAAGGAAGAGCGCTGGCACCGGTTGATGGCGCTGCAGCGCGAGGTGGCGGCCGGCGTGAGCCGGGAATTTGTGGGGCGGACCCTGCGCGTGCTGGTCGAGGAGCCGGGTGTGGCCCGCGGCGAGGCGGACGCGCCGGATATCGACGGTCGCGTCTATGTGCCGCGCGAGCTGCCAGTCGGAGACTTTGTGGATGTCGCGATCACGGGCAGCCAGGACTACGACCTGCTCGCGCTGCCGCTCGGAGAGCAGCCGACGGTGCGACGGTTTGCGCGGCAGGCGCAGTAAGCGCCGCCGGCGACGGCGGGACGGCGGGACGGCCGAGCGGGCACGGGAATTTGCCGTCAGGTCCGATATCACGGCCGCATCCTATATATATCTGTATATCAGACACCTGCCGTGGCGCGGACGCTGAAGGGAAACGCCGGGCTCGGGGATAATATTCGGAACGTTTAACTTTTAACATTTAACTTCTAACTTTTAAGTGACGACCGCGGAGCGGCGGGGGCGATATATAGTGAGGGCGTTGCTCGGAGCGGCGAGGCCGGTTCGCGCGCGCGGCTCGGAACGGCCCGCGTATATAGCTACTATATACAGCGCCTATTTAGCCGCCACCGCGGCCAGGTAACGCGGAATAATCCCATCGAACGATCCGTTCGAAAAGAACGCCACCACCCGCGGACGCTCGCCGGTCGGCGGGTTCACGGTATTCGCCCGCAACTCCTCGAGGAGCTTCAGGTTCGTTTCTGCGGTATACGCAGCCACTCCCACCAGCTCCAGGTGCTGCACGACCGCCTCGGCATCGAAACGATCCTGTGGTGCGAGTTTATCCGCCCGATTTACGGCGCCCAAATATACTTCGTCGGCCAGCGCCAGCGCCCGCATGAAACCGGCCTGCAGCGTGCGCGTTCGCGCCGTGTTGCTCCTCGGCTCAAACACCGCCGTGAGCAACGCCCCGGGAAAACGCGCGCGAAACGACCCGAGGGTCTCCGCCACGGCCGTCGGATGATGCCCGAAATCCTCAATCACCGTGAGCCGCTCCGTCTGACTCAATATTTCCTGCCGCTTCTTCACTCCGCGAAACCGGCTCAACGGAGCGAGGCTCAGCCGCCCGTTTTCCGGCGGCAGCGCGACCGGCTCGAGTGTGCTGCCCCACGGCGCGGCGGGCAGCAAAGCCAGCTGCGCGGCGGTCGCGGCCATGGCGGCGTTGCGGGCGTTGTATATACCGGGCTGGCTCCAGCTCACCCTCGCCCACTCCACCCCTCGCCACCGCAAGGTAAAACTTGCGCCAGCGCCCGACTCGGAAAAATCCGCGAGCACTATATCATTGTGCGCACCCACGCCGACGCGCATCACCTGCGTCCACGTAATCGGCGGCAGCGCGCGGAGGTTGTCGTCGTCTCCATTTAATATAATCCAGCCACCCCGCGGCACGATGCGCGTGAGGTGCGCGAACGTTCGCTGCACGTCGGCGAGGTCGTGAAATATATCCGCGTGGTCGAACTCGAGATTGTTCAACACCGCGACGCGCGGGGCGTAGTGAATGAATTTGCTGCGTTTGTCGAAAAACGCGCTGTCGTATTCGTCGCCCTCGATCACGAACGGATCGGACGCGGCGCCCACGTGATTTCCCGTCGGTGGATCCTGCGGCACCCCGCCGATCAGATATCCGGGGTCGCGTCCATTTTCGCGCAAGAGAAATGCGGCGATCGCGGTCGTCGTGGTTTTGCCGTGCGTGCCGCACACGACGATATTGTTCCGCTTCTGCAGCACGAGCTGGTGCAGGAGTGACGGCAGCGAGGTAAACGGCAGAGCCCGGGTGTCGAGCAGCCACTCAACCTCGGGGTTTCCGCGCGAGGCGGCGTTGCCGATGACCACCAGATCGGGTGCGAGTCGCGCGAGCCGGGCGGCGTCGTAACCCTCGTGGATGGTGACGCCGGCAGCGGCAAGCACGGTGCTCATTGGCGGGTACGTGCCCGTATCAGCGCCGAGGACCTCGAGTCCGGCTTCACGCGCGAGCAAGGCGGCGTTACCCATCGCGGTGCCACAGATGCCGAGGAAATAAAGGCGACGCGGCGCCGGGTTCGAAGTCATGGACTGGCCGATTCAGGTCGGAAACCCGGCAGCTGTAAATCCTGCGCGAACGAAACGACGAGGCTTCACATCGAAATAAATTCCACCAAAAAAAGAAAAAAAGCTCGATCCTGGGGCGGCAAACGCAACTCCCTGCGGGAACGTTTCCGACGCGGAAGCCACTGTTTGGAATGCCTTTCAACCGGTGGCGCGCCGCCTGCTTCTCCTGCCCGCAGACGACCCGGCGCGGCGCGGCGGAGTATTGTAAACTCTCTCGGTAGACGCGCGTCGTCGATTTATGAATACTCCGTTATCACGCGGGACGAGATTGATACTGGGCGGTATCGCCGGCGTGATCGCCGCGCTGGGCATGATCCTCGTGATGCTGATGCTGCGCCGCCACCTCGGCGTGGCGACGCCGACGGAGATGATCTTCGACCGGATGTTTCCGATCATCACGATCGATTTCTTCCTCCATTCATTGCAGGTCGCGGGTGGATATACACCGCTGAAGTTGAAAGGCGTCGCCGCCGCCCTCGGCGGACACCTCGTGGTGGGTCTCGTCCTGGGAATTATATACTCTGCCGTGGTGGACCGAGCGGCCGCGTTTTACGCCAACGCCGCGCAGCGCCGGCGCCGAGGCCGCAGCTATATCATTCCCGCGCTGCTCGGGTTGTGGATTCTCACCGTCGCGCTCCTCTGGCCGGAATATACAACGCAATATCGCGGCTGGCCCGCCGGCATGGCGATTGCGACGAATGCCGCCGGCCTGCTTCTCGCGTATGCGGCGTTCGGCGTCACCCTGATATATATATACGACTGGATCGCGCCGTTTCGCCCGACGGAGCGACGCACCTTTCCACAGACCGGCACTGCAGACGACAACCGCCGTGCGCCTGTGACTGCGCGCACTGCCACCGACGTCGAAGTCGCGGCGGACGGGAGTCCCTCGAGGCGCGCGTTTCTCGCGGGAGGCGTCGGCGCGGTGCTGCTGGCGGGCGTCGCGAGCGGGCTGCGCGGGCTATATCAAATGGGGACGTTCTTCTACGACGGCACGGACTATCACGGGCCGGGGGTGAAGAAGGTGGTTTCCAACCACGATTTTTATGTGGTCAGCAAGAACCTGGACGACCCGATCATCGCCGCGGACGACTGGCGGCTGCACGTCGGTGGTGCGCTCGGGCGCACGGCGTCGCTGACGCGTCGCGAACTCATGGCGCTGCCGGCGACGCGGCAGCAGGCGACGCTGCTGTGTATATCGTACGGCGTGGGCGGCGGGCTTTGCAGCAATGCGTGGTGGACGGGCGTGCCGCTGCGGGCATTGCTCGCGCCGGTGGATCCGAAACCGAACATCACGACAGTCCTGTTTCGCTGTGCGGACGGCTATTTCGAGACGTTTCCCTATATAAAGGCGATGGAGCCCACCACGCTTGTGGCGTATGCGATGAACGACGAGGCGATTCCGCTGCGACACGGTTTCCCGGTGCGATTGATTGTACCGGGGCTATATGGAGAGAAGAGCGCGAAGTGGTTAAATAGTATAGAGCTCCTCACTGCTGACGACGCGCGGCTGGCGGGGCGGCGCGGATTCGGGTTCTATAAAGAGCAGGGCTGGGGACCGAATTTCGTCGTGCCGATCCACTCGCGCTTCGATGCGCCGGAGGTCGATGGCACGCATTTCAAAGCACCCCTGCGCGTCGGTCAGCCGGTCGAGTTCCGCGGCATGGCGTTCAGCGGCGACCAAGGGATCTCGCGTGTGGAGGTAAGCACCGACGCGGGCCGGCAATGGGCCAACGCGGAGATTCACGACCCGGGGACGAAGATCAGCTGGTCGCTCTGGAAGTATACATGGATACCGGGCGCTGCGGGGCCGGCCACGCTGATCGTCCGCGCGACGGACGACAACGGCCGCGCTCAGATCGTCGAACCGCGAAATACGACGCCGCAGGGCGCGCTCGGGCTGCACACCGTAACCGCCGACGTGCTAGCCTGACCAAGCGAACTTTTCCCCACCGCCACGATGGACACTATATACAATCGCTTCCCGTGGCTATATGCTTTTTTTCGCGAGCGTCTGTTCCGCGACGACACCGCCCGCATTGCCGCGGCGGTGTGGCCGGATGCGACGCCGCCGGCCGAGGCGCGGATTCTCGAGATGGGCTGCGGACCGGGCTTTTATTCGATGCGCCTCGCGGCACAGTTTCGGCAGCTGCATGTGCTCGGCGTCGACGTCGCCGACCGTCTGATCGCGCGGGCGCAACGCGAGGCGGCGCGAAAGAATCTTCGTAATTGTCGCTTCCATTGCGCCGACGCACGAGAGATCAACGTCGCCGCGGAATCGATGGACGCGGTCATTATATCGCGCCTGCTGTTGATCATCGGCGACCGAAAGGCGGCCTTGGCCGAGGCGTATCGCGTGCTGCGTCCGGGCGGCGTCTGTTTCATCGCCGAGCCGCGCGACGGCTGGCGCGTGCGCGTGCCTTATCGCATCATGTGGGGCTTCGCGCGATGTATAGCGGCGATCGGCGGGCCGCAGCTGTGTTCCTATAGCGGGTCGGCACCGCCCACTCCGCTTTCCGCGGCAGAGTTTGGCGCACTCACCGAATCGCAATCCTGGCAACGCGTGCGCACGTGGACGGACGGCGATTATCAATACGCCGTGTGCTGGAGAAATCACGCGGCGGCGCGCGCCTGAGCGATGGTGCCGATATTGGCTCAGAGTTCGCGAGTCGTCCTGGATCCGGCTTCGGCGGCGTCCGCGCTGTATAGAGGGCGCTGCGCGCTGGCGATCATCGCGAAGGCACCGCGGGCCGGGCTGAGCAAAACGCGCCTGTGTCCGCCGCTGACGCCGCAGGAGGCCGCGGAGCTGAGCCGGTGCTTTATTCGCGACACAACGGCGAGTTTCGCCGAGGTGAAACGTGGCGTTCCGGCGGCGCAAGGCGTCGCCGTTTTCACGCCAGACGAAGCGGCGCCGATTTTCGACGGGCTTTGTCCCGCCGATTTTCCCCTGCTGCGGCAGCGCGCCGGCCATTTCGGGGAGCGGCTGTTTGCTGCCGCCGAGGACCTATTTGCGGCGGGTTTCAGCTCGGTGTGCCTGATCGATTCCGATAGCCCGACGATGCCGCCGGGCGCGCTCGCGGCGGCCGTGGAGATTCTGAACGGGCCGGAGGACCGCGTGGTGCTCGGTCCCAGCGAGGACGGTGGTTACTATATGATTGGGCTGAACCGATCGCACCGCGCGCTGTTCGATAATATAGCGTGGAGCACGGGCGAGGTGTTCGCGCAGACCTGCGAGCGGGCGGGAGAAATTGGGGTGCCGGTGGAGGTCCTGCCGACGTGGTATGATGTCGATGACGCTGCTTCGCTCGCGGCGTTGTGCCGGGAGTTCTTTACGGAGGATGGGAGCGTGCCCCGCGGTTTTGCCGCGCCGCACAGCCGGGAGTTTTTGTCGGCCATTATTGCCGCCGAGGGCCGCGCCCGCCTGTGGCCCGAATGAGCGAGCCGGGCACGGAACCGACTGCTCCCCGTTGGCTATATACAACGCGGACCACCAACCTCGCCCTGCTCGCGCTCGGCGTGCTGCTCCTCGCCGCGGCGCTGGCGCAGAATGCCGTCATCGCACACGACCGGCTCAAGCCCGGCCTGTGGTTCCTGTTCGCGCAAGTGCTTATATACTTCCCCGCCGCGTGGATCGTGAGCCGCGGACAGCCGGCGCGCTCGACGGTGGTGCTCGCACTCGTGGGA
This sequence comes from uncultured Verrucomicrobiae bacterium, assembly GCA_963800005.1. Taxonomy (GTDB): domain Bacteria; phylum Verrucomicrobiota; class Verrucomicrobiia; order Opitutales; family Opitutaceae; genus CAWCZH01. The sequence goes on along the minus strand of CAWCZH010000004.1, from coordinate 174,019 downwards.
GCGGCGGCGTTCCGCCTCATCGCGTGGCACCCGGACCCGTATCTCTCGAACGATTTATATCGATATATCTGGGACGGCCGCGTCCAAGCCGCGGGCATCAATCCCTACCGGCACGTGCCCCACGACCCGGAGTTGGTGAGCCTGCGCGACGAAAAAATCTACGGCAGCATGAACCGAAAGGAGTACGCGCCGACGATATATCCACCGGGTGCGGAGCTGGCATTCCTGGCGATCACGCGAATATCGGAGAGCGTCGGTATGATGCGTCTCGCGATGGTGTTCTTCGAGGGCATCACCATATACTTGCTCGTGCGCGTCCTGCGTGCGCGCGGCGAGCCGGACCAGCGGCTGTTGATCTATGCGTGGCATCCGCTGACGATCTGGGAATTCGCGGGGAACGGGCACGTCGACGCGCTGATGCTGGCGTGCCTCGCGGCCGCGATCCTGGCCCGGCTGCGCGGGCGCGATGGCTGGACCGGCGCGGCCCTCGGCGCCGCGGTGCTCGTGAAGCTATATCCTGTCATCCTCTTCCCCGCGTTTTATCGGCGCTGGAACTGGCGGATGCCAGTTGCGCTCGCGAGTGTCGTCGCCGGCGGATATGCTATATATTCCTCGGTGGGAAGCCGCGTGCTGGGCTTTCTGCCGGATTACGCTCGCGAGGAGGGACTGGAGAACGGCAGCAGGTATTTTCTTCTCGGCGTGTTCCAGCGGTTCACCGGTATATATCCGCCGGCGGTCGCGTTCAAATACTTCGCGATCCTGGTGCTCGGCGCGATCGGGCTCGCCGTGCTGTGGCGTCGGCGCGGACGGGATCCTGACGGAGTGGCATCCGCGGCGATCCTCGCCATTGCCTTTATGATGCTCCTTTCGCCGGCCTATCCGTGGTATTATTCGTGGCTCGTGCTCTTTCTGCCGCTCCTGCGCTGGACGTTGCTTTACTGGCTGACGGGCGCGAGTTTCTGTTTGTATATAGCGTGGTCGCGGTACGCGTTGGATGAATATGAAATGAACCGGCTCCTCCTTCCGGTCGGGCTCGCGCTCGCCGGCGCTGCGCTCGCAATTTATTTTCGGCGACAGCCGCACCTCGAACCTGCTCCCTGATCCATTCAAGCCATGACCCAACGCGCCCTCGTCACCGGCGGAGCCGGCCTCATCGGATCTCATGTTGCAGACCTTCTCCTGCGGGAAGGCTGGAGCGTTCGCATCCTCGACAACCTCGAACCGCAGACCCACCGGCTCGGGCGGCCCGCATGGGTGCCCGCAGCCGCGGAGTTCGTGACCGGCGACCTGACGGATCGAGCGACCATGGCGGCGGCGCTGCGGGATATAGACTGCGTGTTTCACCAAGGCGCATACGGTGGATATATGCCGGATATCTCGAAGTATATTCGGGTGAACAGCTTTGGCACGGCGCAGCTTCTGGAAATCATTCGCGACGAGAATCTCCCGATCCGCAAGGTCGTGGTCGCGTCGTCCCAAGCAGTATATAGCGAGGGCGCCGGCGAATGCCCGGAGCACGGCCTCGTTTTCCCGGCGGTACGTCCGGTCGCGCAGCTCGCCGCGGGTGATTGGAGCGTGCGTTGTCCACGGTGCCAGCGCCCCACCCGCAGCGTGCCCACGCCCGAGGAGGCTCCGATCGGCGGCGAAACGGTATATGGTCTCAGCAAGGTCGACCAGGAGCGGCTCGTGCTGCTCTGGGGCAAGCAGATCGGAATCCCTACGGTGGCACTCCGGTATTCGTGCACCTACGGCCCGCGGCAGTCGATTTTCAATCCCTATACCGGTGTGATCGCGATCTTCTGCACCCGGCTGCTCAACGGCCTGCCGCCGATCCTATATGAAGATGGCGAGCAGACGCGCGATTTCTCATTCGTCGAGGATATAGCACGCGCCAACCTGCTGGCGGCGACCTCGGACGCGTTGGACGGGCTGCCGGTCAACATCGGCAGTGGCCGCGGGGTCACCATTCGCGAAGTCGCGGAAAATATCGCGGACGCGCTGGGAGTCGCGGTTCCGGCGGAGGCGCGCGGCGAGTTTCGTCCCGGAGAAATGCGCCACCTCGCGTCGGGCACCGCCCGCGCGCGCGCCGCCGGTTATGCACCGCAGGTCGACCTCGCGACGGGGATCGCGAAGTATCTCGGGTGGATCCGACAACAAGGCGACGTGAAGGACTATTTCTCGGCCGCCGAGGGCATTCTCAAGAAAAAGGGAATCGTGCACCAGCTGGCGAAGCGCGCATGATTTCCGTCATCATCCCCGCGCTGAACGAGGCGGAATCGATCGGCGTGGTGGTCGGGCAGATTCCGCGCGAGGGAGTGAATGAGATCATCGTCGTGGACAACGGCAGTACCGACGGGACGGGCGACGTGGCCCGGCGGGCGGGCGCGCGGGTGGTGGTGGAGCCGCGCCGCGGGTATGGAGCGGCGTGTCACGCCGGGGTGCGCGCGCTTGGTCCCGACTGCGACGTGGTGGTGTTTCTCGATGGCGATGGCAGCGATTGCGCCGAGTTGTTGCCGCGGCTGGCGGGGCCGGTCCAGAGGAACGAATATGATTTCGTAATCGGTTCGCGGATCCGCGGCGTGCGCGAGCCGGGCAGCATGAATTTCACGCAGCTGCTCGCGGGGCGCCTCGCCGGTATATTAATGTGGCTCCGCTATCGGGTGCAATATACAGACATGGGCCCGTTCCGCGCGATCCGGCGGACGGCGCTCGATGCGCTCGATCTGCGGGAGCGCACGTACGGCTGGAATCTCGAAATGCAGATGCTCGCCGCGCGTCACCGGCTACGCATCCTCGAGCTGCCGGTCGACCATCGCTGCCGCATCGGCGGCGCGTCGAAGGTCTCGGGGAATTTCCGCGCGACGATCCGCGCGGTCGGGCGCATCGGCTGGACGTTCCTGCGGATCGCGGTGCGCTAGGCAGCGCGGGCTCCGGCGCGTGGAGCACGCCCGGCTGGAGCTTATATATGTTGCTGGGTCGCGAGACGAAGCGCCTCCCCTGCGCTCGTGTATATATGCGGGCGGGCGGCCACAGATATATCCGTACATCGAATTGTATATACCGAAGCAGCGGCGGATCCGAGCCAGCCTCGAGCGCGCCGCATCCTCCCTGGCCGCCGCTCAACTCAGGTTCACGGGATCGATATCGAGCACCTGCACAATATCATCGGGCCAGGCGAACCCGTCGCGCAGCTTCGTCAGTTCCGGCACGAGCTTGCTCACGCTCCCGCTGAAATACCAGAGCTGCCAGCGATACTCGTCCTTCATTTTCTCGATGGGGGACGGCGACGGCCCGCGGAGCTCGAGACGAGCGCCGAACGTTTTCTCGACGAGTCGCGCCCATTGCTCGGCGAAGAATTTCAGTTTCTCCGGATTTTTCCCACGAAACAAATGATGGATCAGGTGCCGGTACGGCGGGTAGCCGAAGTCTCGTCGAAGTTGCAGCTCGGTGGTCGCGAAGCCGTTGAAATCGGCCTGCCGTGAATATTGAATCGCGCCCGCCTGCGGCGTGAAGGTTTGCACGATCACCTCGCCGGCTCGATCACCCCGACCGGCGCGGCCTGCCACCTGCACGAGGAGCTGGAACGTGCGCTCGTTCGCGCGGAAATCCGGCATATGCATGGATATATCGGCATCGACCAGCCCCACGAGCGTGACGTTCGGAAAATCCAGGCCCTTCCCGATCATCTGCGTGCCCACCAATATATCAATCTTGCCCGTGCGGAATTGTCCGAGCACCTCCCGGAAGCGGTTTTTTTTCCCCATCGTGTCTGTATCCATTCTTTCAATACGCGCCCGCGGCAGCACGCGGCGCACCGCCTCCTCGACGCGCTGCGTGCCGAGGCCGCGCCAGCGAATTTTCGGTGAGCGGCATTTTGGGCAAACATAAGGCGCCGCGCGCTGCGCCCCGCAGAGATGGCAGCGCAGCGTTTCGTCCGCGCGGTGATACGTCATCGAGATGCTGCAATGATCGCACTCCTCGACGTGCCCGCACTGGGTACAGAGCATCGACGACGAGTAGCCGCGTCGGTTGATAAAGAGAATCGTCTGCTCGTGTTTCTCGAGGCGGTCCTGCATCGCCGCGACGAGCTTGCCCGAAAGCGCGGGCAAGCTGCGCTGCTTCATCGCCTCGATCTTCAAATCGACGATGTCTATATAGGGCAGCTTGCGGTCGTCGATGCGCTGACGGAGTTCGAGGAGGCTATATCGTCCCGTGCGCGCGTTCAGGAAACTTTCGAGCGAGGGCGTGGCCGAGCCGAGGAGGCAGACCGCGCCGGCGAGTTTCGCGCGCATCACGGCGACATCGCGCCCGTGATAGCGGGGAGTCTCATCTTGTTTATAGGCGGGCTCGTGTTCCTCGTCGACGACGATGAGGCGCAGGTCCATGACCGGGGCGAAGATCGCGGAACGCGCGCCGACGACGATGCGGGCGGTGCCGGTCGCGAGCGCGAGCCAGCCGTCGAGCCGTTCGCCCTCGCTCAAACCGCTGTGCCAGACGACGCAGGAATGGTTGGGCGCGATGGCCTGCAGGCGCGCCCGCAACCGCGCGACGGTCTGCGGTGTCAGCGCGACCTCGGGCACGAGAAATATAACGCCGCCGCCGGCGCGCAGGGCGAGGTCGATGGCGCGCAGATATACCTCCGTCTTGCCCGAGCCGGTGATGCCGTGAAGGAGTGAAACGTGAAATATATTGGCGGCCAGGCGTTGCTCGAGAGCGGCGACGGCGGCGGCTTGTTCGCTATTAAGCGTGTGTGGCTGTGAGGCGACGAGTTCGGCTTCGCCAATGCTGTCGGCGTAGGCGACCCGCTCGATGCGTCGGTTATCCTCGCGCAGCACGCCGCGCTCGAGGAGGGCGGCGGCGACGGCGGGGCCGAGGCCGAGGCGGCGGAGGATGAAGCCCTTTTCCTGCGGGCGAAACTGCTGGGCGAGAAAAGTATATAGCTGGAATTGCTTCGGAGCGCGCTTCTCGAGCTTCGCCAGTTCCTCGGCGGTGAGGCGGACCGAGACCGAGAGGAGCTTTTCCTGTTTCAGCGCTGCGCCGCGCCGGACCGCGGCCGGGATCATGGTCTCGATTATATTATCGAGGCCCGCCGCGTAATATCCGGCCATCCAGCGCGCCAGGGAGAGCAAATCCGGCGGCAGCGCCGGAAAAGGATATACCACCTGGGCAACGGCCTTGAGTTTCTCGATGGGGTAATTGCCGGGGGGGCCGACTTCCGCCACGACACCGAGTCGCAACGTATTGAGGATCGGCATGCGCACGAGCGTGCCCACGGCAACATGGTCGGCGAGGTGCTCCGGCACTGTATAGTGCAGGAGCTTGTCGAAGCCGGCCAGCGGATGAATGCCCACGATCACGACCGCGATGACGCTACGGCCGCACGCGCAATGCAAATCCGAACCTCGGGTGCGTTTGCAGGAACGCGTTGACACCGGGCGGACCGACACGAAACAGTGCGGCGTGAGTACCTCGGGAGGGCGTGACCGTTTTCGAAATTATCTAGCCGCAAAAGGGCTGCGGGTCACCAACCAGCGTCTCGCGATTTTCGAGGCGGCGGTGGCGCAGAAAGAACATTTCACCGCCGACCAGCTGCTAGTCCACGCTCGGGCGATCGATGATTCCGTTTCTCGAGCGACCGTGTATCGAACGCTGCCGTTGATGACCGAGAGCGCGTTGTTGCGCGAGGTGGACATCGGCCGGGGTGAAAAATTTTATCGTCCGTATGAAGGCGGCGAAAAGGCGCAGGTGGCCCAGGTGGTCTGTCTGGACTGCAATCGCATCTTCGAGATCAGCGCTCCATTCATGGAGTGGTACGGTAATACAGTCTCCTCGAAACTCAGCCTGACACCCGTATCGCAGCGGTTGCAAGTGAGCGCGCGTTGCGACATCTTGAGGCTGAGTGGCGGTTGTCCCCGCCGCCTCTGAATCCACGCGCAATGTCCAAGCCCAAGCCACGCGACCACGAGTTTGAAATGGCCTTTTTCGAGTCGGTCCTGCGACGCGATCCCGGCTATATAGAGGTGATCGAAATCCTCGGCGGCCTATATACACGACACGGCCGGATCCCGGAAGGCCTCCGCATGGATCGCAAGCTGGTGAAGCTGCAGCCGCAAAATCCGACCGCACATTATAACCTCGCCTGCAGCCTGGCGCTCGTGAAGCGCCCGTCGGCCGCGCTGCGCGCCCTGCAGCAGGCGGTTGTCCTTGGATATAAGGATTTCGACTGGATGAAACAGGATCCGGACCTCGAGGGATTAAAGGCTTTTCCGGAGTTCACCGCACTGCTCGCGCAGCTGAAGCCGCAGAGCTAACGGCTGGCGCGGGTCAGTGCGGAGGCAACGGATTGATGCTAGAGCGTCCGCGCGCTGGACGCGTTATCGGACGTCGAAGATCTGCTGAACGACTTCCTCGAGGTCCTTGCCCGGCACCCAATCGCCATGGCGTGACACCGCCACGGATTTGCTGCGCTGGCGATGGATGAGCGCTGTATCCACATTTGTGATACGCACGATTTCCGGCGGCAGCGTCGAGGCCTCGATGCCGGTCAGGGGCGTCCACGCAAACGGCAGGCCCGTCCAGTTGCACTTGACTTCCCAGCCTGAAATGGGGCCGAGCGGCATGGGGCGCGTGAGCAGCGCGGGGTAGCGGGTTATATAGTCGGGCGTGCGATGCGTACCGATGCGGAACGTCACCGCCGGCTCCATCTGCGCGAAATATTCCTGAAATGTATTCACCTTGTGGTCGCGCCAGAGATTTAGGAATTCGAGCGGGTCGAAGCCCATCAAGTTCATCCCGTTCCAGAGGCCATGGTCATTGGTGCTGCCGAATTTCTTCCGCTCATACCAAGCTTGGAAATTTTCCGTGACCATGACGCCAATCTCGAAGTGCATATGCGCGCGGGCGGTCGGGATTGAATATCCACCGGAGCTGTGGCCCATCGTGGCGATCACCTGGCCGCGATGCACGGCATCACCGGCGCGCAGCCCTGGCGCAATGCGGCTCAGGTGTGCATAGAGCGTATATACTGCGGGGCTTTCGGCGGGGTGCTCGAGGACGATATAGCGGCCGTAGTTACTGTCACCCGCACTCGAACTGACGTGTCGGACGACACCATCCATCGCGGCGAACACATCATCGGTCGGCTCGCCGTGACGATCCCGATGGAGCGCCTTGATATCGATGCCCTCGTGAAAATGCGTGCCGCCGTTGCGCACGCCGCCGAAGGAGCCGGACAGCGGATCGCCTGAACCGGCGTCCTGTAGAATATCCCCTAAGCCACGGCCGTCGGCCCACGCGGTGTTGGGCGTCGGCCAGACGATTTCCACGCGCCTCGCGGGATCGGCTCCGCGCGCGAGCGCAACTCCCAGCCAGACGATGGCGAGAACCGCGCGAAAAGCAGATCGGGACGTCATGGCTGGACCGGAGTCACGCGCAGGCTCCAAGCCGGACCGCAGCTAATATGATATTTCTCCGCGAAGTTTCCCTGGTTCAGGGCAAGGGCGACGTTCATGAGGCTGTTGATATAGAGAAGCGGGGCGCCCTCGGGCACGTTTCCGAACGTGCGCTCGTAGGGAACATCGCCTTCATATACCACATTTGTTCCCCGCCGGATCGTCACGTGAAAACGCTGGCCAAGTTTTGGCGTGACTGTGTCGAACAGGCCCTCGTCCACGTTGGTCCAGATGTTTCCATATTGGAAATCGAGGTAGGGAATCGTTCCGACAACCGCCCCACCCTCGCGTCGGGCATGTTCATACGGGAGCATCACGACAGCCGCGGGCCGCGAAGGGCCGACATCGTCGAAGCGGACCACATCCGCCGCGAGCTTCGCGCCGACATATACATAGACATCCCGGCCGTGAAACGTGTGCGAGCGCTCGGAGCCGGCGCGGCGGTGTTTCGTCTCGTCAATCTCCCGCACAGCAGCGACGCCCAGTTCCTCGGCAACGAGCGTGAACGTGCCGTTGTCGGGGCCGACGAAATAGTGTCCGCTCTTCGTCTGCAGCACGATGGACTTGCGATCGGTGCCGACGCCCGGATCGACAACCGACACGAATACAGTGCCGGCGGGCCAGAAGGGCGCGGCCTGCTTCAGGCGATAGGCCGCCTCCCATATATCATACGGGGTGTTCTCGTGCGAGAGGTCATAGATCTCGATGCGCGGGCTGACGCCGACGGCCACGCCCCGCATTGCCCCGACCGCGCCGTCTTTCGTGCCAAAATCGGTCTGCAGAACGAGCGGATGGTTCGCGTATATACTGGCGGCGGACGCGCACAGATATATGACTATATAGAAGAGGCGGAGCGGATGGAGAACGGCGGTTGAGAGCGAGAAACGTCCAGCGGGGAGAGGACTCATGAGGAGGTGGCCACGGGATCGGGCGCAAAGGCAGAGAGGACTTCCGCGCCGATGGCATCGGCCAGCAGGCGGCCGCGGGTCGTGAGCCAGATGCGGTCGGAGGTGCGGGCCGCGAGTTCCTCGGCCACGAGCCGGTCGAGCAATGCTTCCACGGTGGCCCATGGCGCCGCGGGCGCACGCGCGCGCCAGGGTGCGAGTTCCACGCCGGCGTTCAGACGCAGGCCGAATATAACGGCGTCCTCGGCGAGTTGCTCCGGGGTCAATTGCACGCAGTCAACGGTGGCACGTTCGCCCCGCGCGAGGTCCGCGGTCCAGGCGTCGAGGTCGGATATATTGGCGCCGCGCTGCTGTTGATATTGCGAGGCGGCGGAGGGCCCGAGACCAATCCACTCCTGCATCCGCCAGGTCAGGAGATTATGCTGACAGGCGTGGCCGGGCCGCGCGAAATTCGAGACTTCATATTGCTCGTAGCCGGCGGCTGCGAGCTGCGCCCAGGTCGCTTCATATAGCCGCGCCTCCTGCTCCGGATCCAATTTGATTTTTCCCTGCGAGAGCTTGACCCAGAGCGCGGTGTCCTCCTCGAACGTGAGACAATAGGTCGACAGGTGGTCGGGGGCGAGGCGGATGGCCTCGGCGAGATCAGCGGACCACGCGGCCGCGTCCTGTCCTGGAAGCGCGAACATAAGGTCGAGGTTCACGCTCGGAAACCCCGCGGCCCGAATCCGTTCACATGCCCGATATATTTGCGGCAGCGTGTGCTGGCGCCCGAGCGCGTCGAGCAACGCGGGCTGGAAACTTTGCACTCCGAGCGAGACGCGCGTCACCCCGATATCCCGGAGAACGGCGAGGCGCTCGGGCGTGACGCTGGCGGGCGCGAGCTCCACCGTCCATTCGCGGGGCGCGTTATGAAGTCGCGCGCGGACAGTCGCGGCGAGTGCCGTGAGATCGTCGGGTGCCAATAGGCCCGGCGTGCCGCCACCCCAAAAAATTGTTTCGATCGCGTTCGGCCATGGGATCAATGTACATTCGTCGTTGATGCCGTGCAGGAACCGTTTCACCCGAGCCGGGGTCGGCTTGGTTTGATAGAAAGCGCAAAAGTCACACGTCGACGCACAGAAGGGAACGTGCACATAAAGTCCCGTCGCGGGGCGCGACGCCGCAGCTTTGGCTTGCTCTGGAGCGAAGCCACTCATTACTAGCCCAATTTCATCTGACAGGTTTTCACTCTCAAAAAACCCAATGCACACCAACCGTATTTCGCTCGCGAGGAAATTTTTGTTTCGCCTGGCCGCGCCCCTGATGCTCGCGCTGCTGGCGAGCTGCTCGAGCGTGACCCTGACGAACCTGACGCCGCCGGCGCTCTCGGAAAATCCGTCGCAAATCTACACCTTCACCCTGCGTTTCACCAGGCACATCAACACGATTCCGCCCGATTCGATCAAACCCCACGTGGTGGTGGACGGGAAGAACTTCGAGATGCATCCCAGCCCGCTCGGCGACTCGATCTATGAATTCGAGTACCAGGTGCCCCCGGGCCGCACCGAGATCGCGTATTACTACCTCGTGAATTACGCGGTTGATGACAACGGCACGCGTGTTCCGGCGGAAGCATATAGCGGCGTGGTCCACGCGAAAATCGTGAGCCGCTATGTATTGTCTCTCGAGACGAACCGCGGACCCGTGGGCGCGCGCATCAGCCTCCTCGGCCGCGGGTTCACCGCGCAGGACGGAGTATATTTCGGCGACACCTCGGCGCGCACGGTTTTTGAATCGCCGAACGCGTTGAGCTTTTATGTACCCGCGCTCGAGGCCGGCCGGAATTATCAGCTCACGCTGAACAGCCCCGCGGGAAATTCGCCCGTCGGGCCGTTCCGGATCGATGCCAGCACCGTCAACGTTTCACCTTCGGCGCTGACGCTGCGCACCGGCGAGAGCCAGCAGCTGACGTTCACCGTGCCGAACGCCGCGCCTCCGGGCGGTCTGCTGGTGGATATAACGACGGACGTGCCGGAGAGCGTCATCATGCCGGAAGTCATCGTGCCGCAGGGCCAGACGACGGTCACGGTGACGGTGCAAGGCGGCAAGCCGGGCACGGGTTCGCTTTTCCTCAAGGGCTTTGGCTCGGGCGAGGTGAGCGTTCCGGTCAGTGTGACGGCGCGCTGAGCCCGCGCGCCGCGGGCGGCGGCGCGTTTAATATAAGAGTTATATACACCGGCCGGTGGTCGCTGGCGTCGTTCACGCCGGCCTGGTCGTAAATGCGCGCGACGTTCCCGGCCACGTCCGGGCGCAACGCGCTGGAAACGAGAATATAGTCGAGGCGCGAGTATGTTTCTTCCTTGTGGTAGTTGTGCGTCCAGACGTCTCCGCGCGTGTCCGCCGCGGGGAGCGGCACGGCGACCTCGAAATGTCCGCGCTGCTGGAGATGCAGCAGCGCGCGGCTTTTCCGCCCATCGTTGCAATCGCCGAGAAGTATAAAGCGGGCGCGCTCGGGATGGGGAAACTCGGACAGGACACGATCGCGGACGGCGGTGGCCTCGGCCGCGCGGCGCACCTCGGAGAGCGGGTCATCGGCGCGATCGGTAAACTGGCTTTTCAAGTGCACGCCGAAAAGCGTCAGCTCACCGGAGTCGGTCGCGACCGCGATCTCGAGCAGGCCGCGCTTCACTTTCTCCGTGACGCCAAAATATGAAAAGTATATATCGACATGGGGCCGCACGCGCGTGAACGGACGGCGTGAAAGCACGGCGACGTGCCGGTCCGCGTCGGCGGCCTCGAGGAGAAATCGGTACGGATAGTCCAACCCCGCGCGTCGGAGGTCCTGCTGCAACTCAACTAAATATGGCGCCGGTCCCATTTCCTGCAGGAACAATATATCGGCGCCGATCCCCAGGATCACCTGACGCAGCGCGCGCTTTTCCGCCTCCGGTTTCGGATACGCTTGGCGATAGCCCGCATCCGTCATGCGGTCAGCGGGGCCGTAGTTCTCTATATTATATGTCGCAACGACGAGACTCTCCGCCCGCGCGGCGGCGGTGCTAAGCACGAGGGCGAAGCAGGCGCGCCGGCAGAAAACAGTCGGCGCGCTCCCTCTCACGTCTCGGCCAACGCGCGCTCGCGCTCGACGAGCGTGGGATGCGAATAGTAAAACGCACTGAACCAGCGATGCGGCGTGAGGTTGCTCAGATTTTTTTGGGCAAGTTTGCGCAGTGCGTCGCGCATCGGCGCCACGCCGCCGACCGCGTCGCGCGCGAACGCGTCCGCTTCATATTCATAGCGGCGCGACAAAAGGTTCATCAGCGGCGTGAACCAGAACGTCACGAGTCCGCTCAGCAATCCAAAGAGGAGAAACGCGGGTGCCATTTCCCCCGGTGGAAAGCCAAACGAGAGGTTGAACCACGGGCTCCGTGCGAGCCACGCGACCACGGCGAAGCCGGCGAGGAGAAAAAATGCGCCGACTGCGAGCATGCGCGGTATATGACCGCGCCGGTAGTGACCGATTTCGTGCGCGAGCACGGCTTCGAGTTCCTCGGCGGACATTTGAGCGATGAGGGTGTCGAACAGCACGATCCGGCGGAATCGCCCGAAGCCGGTGAAGTATGCGTTGGAATGCGCGGAGCGTTTCGATCCGTCGATCACCTCGATGCTCGCGGCGCGAAATCCTGTTCGCTCGCCGAGTGAGAGCAGACGATTCCGCAATTCTCCCTCGGGCAACGGAGCCAGCCGATTGAAGAGTGGCAGAATCAATTTTGGATATAGCACGAGCATCAGAAGCTGGAATCCGAACACGACGGCGAAGCCCCAAAGCCACCACGTGTCGCCCGCCCACTTCACGAGTGAGAGCAACAGCCACAGGAGCGGAAATCCGATCAGGAACATGAGCGCCAGGCCCTTCAGCTTGTCGGTCAGCCACAGCAGCGGCGTGCTTTTGTTAAAACCGTATTTCGCCTCGAGACGAAATTGCGACCACCACTCGAACGGCAGCCCGGGAATCGAAAGGAGAACGCCGGCGAAAAGTATAAAGAGCGCGTCGTCCCAGACGGCGCCCGGAGCGCCCCAAGATGCTATATAGGCGAACAGCATCGGCAGCGCTCCACCGAAGAGCACCAGGGCGAGCACCAAGGTATCAAAAATCTCGACGAGGCTGCCGAGGCGCGATTTTTCCAACGTATAAGCCACGGACTTCGAATAGGTTCCCGAATCCATGATCGCGCTCACCGCGGCAGGGGGCGCGGCTTGGTGTCTTTTTACCTCCGCGCGATTGAGCGCGGAAAGCGTAAGCTCGGCGGCGAGACGCGCCACCATCAAAAATGCAACGATCAAGAGCACGTAACTCATACCTTGACTGGATGAAAGAAACCGCCGTGGTCCAACGAAAATTATGGGGAACCGCCTGACGGAAGCCAAAAGAGCCCTGTGTCGGCCCGGTGACGTTTTGATTGAAACTCATCCGCTCAGGTTCATCGTCCATCCTCCGGTGGAAAACCCAGACCCTCAACTCTCGTTCGAACAGGCTCTCGAAAAACTCGAGGGGATCGTGGAAGCCATGGAGTCCGGGGAGGTTCCGCTGGCCGAGCTGCTGGCGAAGTTCGAGCAGGGCACCCAGCTCCTCAAGGTCTGTGAAACGCGACTGAAGGACGCCGAGATTAAGATCGAGCTGCTGAAAAAGCAGAAGGACGGAGTGGTCTTCACCAAGCTCGAAATCATGCGGGAAGCCTGAACCCACCACCCCATCTTTTATTTCCCGGCTTCAGCCGGCCTCACTGCGACTCTATTTGATGAATTCTTCCGCCCTCGGCGCCGACTCCGTCCGCCTCCTCGACACGATCCATGGTCCTGCTGATGTTAAGGCGCTCGCGCCCGACCAGCTGCCCGCGCTGGCTGCGGAGATTCGCGAGGAGCTCATCGCGGTCACCTCACGCAACGGCGGTCATATCGGGCCGAATCTCGGCGTCGTCGAGCTGACCATCGCACTGCATCGCGTCTTCGACACGCCGACGGACCAGCTCGTGTTCGACGTCGCCCATCAGGGCTATGTACACAAGCTGCTCACCGACCGCGGGGGCGACGCGTTCCGCAAGCTCCGCCAGACCGGAGGCGTGAGCGGCTTCCTCTATAGAGCGGAAAGCCCGCACGACGCATTCGGAGCCGGACACGCGGGCACCGCGTTGTCTGCCGCCCTCGGCATGGCCACCGGCCGCGACCTCCTCGGCACCCCGGAACACGTCGTCGCCGTCTGCGGAGATGCCGCGTTCACCTGCGGCGTCACCCTCGAGGCACTCAATAACGTCGTCTCATCCACGAAGCGTCTCGTCGTGATCCTCAACGACAACGAGTGGTCGATCGCGAAAAACGTTGGCGCGATCTCGAGCTACCTGAACCGCCTCAGCACGAACTCCACCTATAATAAGATGCACCACGACGTGGAGGCGTTCTTCAAGAGCTTCCCCGCCGGCGTGGAGATGAATCGCGTATATACAAAGTGGAAACGCGAGACGAAGGACTTCTTTGTCGAGTCGTCGCTCTTCGAAAAATTTGGACTGCGTTACCTCGGGCCGGTCGACGGCCATGATATAGACGCCCTCGTGAAAAACCTGGATTTCGCCAAGAACTGCGAAGTGCCGGTACTGATTCACGTCCTCACGAAAAAAGGAAAGGGCCTGCCCGCCGCGCTGAGCTCCCCTGAGAAATTCCACGGTGCGAGTCCCTTCGATCCCGTCACGGGCGAGAGCACCAAGGGCACACCCGGCCTCCCGCCGACGTACCAGGACGTTTTCGGTCGCGCGCTCGTCACCATGGCCCAGGCGAATCCGCGCATCGTCGGCATCACCGCGGCCATGCCGAGTGGCACGGGCTTGTCGCATCTCGCGACCGCGCTTCCGGGACAATTTTTCGACGTCGGCATCGCCGAAGAGCACGCGGTGCTGTTCGCGGCCGGCCTCGCGACGAAGGGCCTGCGGCCGGTCTGCGCTATATACTCGACGTTCCTGCAGCGCGCCTATGACCAGATTATACACGACGTCGCACTCCAGAATTTGCCGGTGACGTTCTGTATGGATCGCGCGGGGCTTTCGCCCAACGACGGTCCGACGCACCACGGGCTCTTTGATTTGTCCTACCTGCGTTGCGTGCCGAACGCAGTGGTCATGCAACCGCGCGACGAGGACGAGCTCGCGGACATGCTATATACAAGCTTGCAGGGCCGGTCGCCCGCATTCATCCGCTACCCGCGTGGCAACGGCACGGGTGTGCCGATCAAGGCGCAACCGGAACTGCTCACGATCGGCCAAGCGGAGATCGTGCGCGAAGGATCGGGCGTCCAGCTCTGGGCGCTCGGGAGTATGGTCGCCGACGCGCTGCGCCTGGCGGACCGACTCGCGCTCGAGGAAAAAATCTCGGTCGGCGTCGTCAACGCCCGCTTCGTCAAGCCGCTCGATCGCGAGCTGCTGCTGCAACAGGCGGCGAACGCCGAGCTGATTGTGACGCTCGAGGACCACGTGCTCGCCGGCGGTTTTGGAAGTGCGGTGCTCGAAACGCTGCGGGATGCCGGCTCGCTCGTGGCAGTTGAGCGCATCGGCTGGCCGGACGAATTCGTCGAACACGGCAGCAACGTCGAGATCCTGCGCGCCGCGCACGGCCTCAGTGCCGACCAGATGTATCGCAATATACTCGGCCGCCTCCGCAGCCTCGACGCCCCGGCGATCGAGGTGGAGACGACCTGAACCGCGGGCATCCCTGGCGGGACGGCAATCACGCCGGAGCGCCAGCTCAGATCCGGCTTGGAATATGAAACCGCCGTCCTGGCGGATATATGATCGCGGATATACGCGCCGATCGGGCGCGCACCGCGGCCGCTATATACTGACGGCGACGAGAATATCTGTCGGGGTATATAGTCGCGCGGCGTCCCTGCGGCCGGGGTTCTGGTTTCGAGCCGCGCCCGTCGAGGCGCGGCTGACCAGTCGGCTATTGCTGAAGCGTGATCGTGCCGACGCCGCCTTCGATCTGCATCGTCGTGCCGAAAGGCGTGCTCAGTTTCTGCATGTCGCCGAGAATTTTCGCGGCATCCGCCTCGTTCGCCGGCCGCGGCGGCCCGCGCTGGCTTCGCGGCTGGCCGAACCCCAGCGTGATCGGGTGAAGGCGGATGGTCTGCAGCTGCCGCGCGGGAGTATATACCGCCTCAGCGATCACGCTTTGCCAGTAGATGGGGCTGGCGTTCGTGCCGGTCGTATCGTTGTTGCTCCGTTTGCTATAATAATCGCCGGGCAGCGCGCTCGGCGGCATATCCGCCCGCTCATAGTTGTCCGCTGGCTGCAGCTCGACCGTGTCGCTCTCGAAGATGAAGTTCCCGAGGCTGTAGAAGATCGGTTTTGCCTTATATATTTCGATGCCCCGGAGGAGATGCGGCCCATGGCTGACGAGCGCATCCGCCCCGGCATCGATCATGGCATGCGCGAACGCCACCAGAAATTCCGGGGGTACGTCGCGGCGGCCGCCGGATTCGTGGCAGTGAATCGAGACCAAGACCCAGTCCGCCTCCTGGCGCGCATCCCGGACCGCCGCGGCGATCTCCCCGAGATCATAGGCCGAGGGCGTCGTGCTCGTGCCGATCTTGTCACCGCTCTCAAACTTCGCGCCGAGAAACGAAATTCCGGGTCCCTTGCCCTCGCCGCCTGCGCCGCCGGAAACGGGGTTTCGTGCCTGCACTTTCTTGAGCACCTCCAGCGTGCTGGGATCGACCGTATATGTAACGGTGAAATGTAGCGGATTCAGGCCGGGACGCCCGATGATGTCCTTGCGTTGCACGCCCGCCGGGCTCGCCGGTGTGAACGTCGAGGAACACGAGATCAACGCGACGCGACCCTTGGGCGTATCGAGGTAATGCGGGCTGCGCGCACGCGCCAGATTCTCGCCGATGCCAGCATATACCAGCTTGGATTTTTCGAGGGCTCGTTGCGTGCTGAGCATGCCCTCGACGCCCCAGTCGCCTGTATGATTATTCGCCGCGCCCACGAGGCGGAACCCCGCCCACTCGAGCTCCTCGGTGACATATTCCGGCGAGCTCATATACGTCCCGCCGCTCTCGACCGCGCCAGGATACTTGAAGCCGTGGATCAACGTCTCGAAATTCGTGAACGCCGCATCGGCGTGGCGGATCATCGCATACATCTCGTCCAGGTGCGGCGCCCTCGTCGTCGAGATCCGGCGATTTATGATCGAGTCGCCGGTGAGGACGAACGTCATGTTGGAGCTTTCGGCGGCTGCCGGAGTGTCTGCGCCGGCGGCGTGGAGACCGGCGGGAAGCGCGACGGCAGCCGCCGCCAAGAAGAGAAACGAACGCGGAAATTTCATCATGGGTAAACGGGGACTATATAGCGCCGGGACCGGCGATTGACGCCAGACCGGTGGAAGCGGGTGGCGCGGGGCTTCTCTTCGAGAGTGTGTTTTGGCACGGAGGGTCAACCGAAAACCACCGCGGCGTCGGTCGCTTTTTCACAAGCGGATCCTGCAACCGCCGTGCCACCAGCGGCCGCGGACGCGCTTCGCCGAATATATTCGCGGAATCACGCCGACGACGCGTGGTCGCGTGAATATTTCATAGCGTGTCACAGCGCTGCTGATGAAGCTTGGCAGCGCGCCCAAATTTTGAGTTGGTCGGCGACGTTTGAGAATGATGGCATATAAGACGCTAGGGGATGCGGCTCCGCCGGATCCTTTCGCACCCGGACCCATTTCCCGAGTATCGTCTTTCACCGCTCCCCTTCCCGGCCAGATCGCCCCCGCTCCACCTCGCCCCGAGATATATCAATTGGTCAATATATAAGACCAGCCGGGCCCGGGCGCTCCACCGGATTTTCCAACTCCCCGATGATAAAACGCATATCCCTAAAAAACCTCCGCGGTCTCTTCTCCCTTTGGAGTTGTGGCCTGCTTCTGACCCTGGTCGGAACGGCCCAAGCCGCCCCGGCGACCACGGCCCAGCAACCGAAACCGATCCGCATCGCCGTGCTGATGTTCGTGCACGAGACGGTCTCGTTCCTGAAATTCGATACGACGATCGACGACTTCACCTATGAAGGCTCCCCGGCCCGCGGTGAGGCCCTTCTCAAGGCCGACCCGAAAGGATATATGGGCGGCTTCACCAAGGTCGCCCGCGAATTTCCAAACGTCGAACTCGTCGGCATCGAGTCGCCGCTCGGCTCGAAGAGCGGCTCGGGTTCCGGCTACCTCACCGAGGAGACGTATGAACATTTCGTCAGCCGCATGATTGAAGACCTGAAGGCGCAAGGGCATTTCGACGGTGTATATTTGTGCCTGCACGGCGCCATGGCCGCTCGCGGCATCGCCCGTCCCGAGGCCGAGCTCGCGCGTCGCGTCCGCGAGGTCGTTGGCCCGAAAGCCTTCATCGCCGGCACGTTCGATCCGCACGGCAACGAAGATGAGGAATTCCTGCGCTACGCGGATCTCGCGTTCACGATCAAATATTATCCCCACTACGACGGCTACCTGCAGGGCGAACGCGCCGCGCGCACCCTTATCCGCTCCATCCGCGGTGACTATAAACCCACGCACGCCGTGCGGAAGCCACCGATCCTGACCGCGTCCGTGCTGCAGTGGACCGGCCGTTCCCCGTGGAGCGACCTCGTCCAGCGCGCCCTCACGTGGGAAGCGCGCGAACCGGATGTATATGTGAACTTCTTCTACGGGTTCGCGTTCGCCGACGCTGTCGACGCCGGCATGTGCTTTGAGGTCATCACGAACGGCAAGCCCGAGCTCGCCACGTATATAGCGAACGACATGGCGATGACTGCCTGGCGGAAACGCGAGGACCTCGTGCACGGCACGAAGATATACGGTTTCGACGAGGCCGTTCGCCTTTCGGCGGACGCCATCAAGTCCGGCAAGACCCCCGTCGTCATCGCTGACCACAGCGACCGCACCGGCTACGCCACCTGGCTGCTCGACCAGGTGATCAAGCAGGATCTTCCCGACACACTCATCGGCACGATCGCGGACAAAAAAGCGATCGACGCGCTGCGCGAAAAGGGCGTCAAGGTCGGCGATCCCTTTGACATGGAAATCGGCGGCCGGGTCGATGTCTCCGCCGGCAAGCCCGTCCGGGTTGTCGGCACCGTCAACACCGTCAGCGGCGGCATCGGCCGCAGCTCGGCCGCTCGCGGACAGCTCTGGGTCAGCGTGAAGTTCGGCCGCGGCGACGTGGTTGTGATCAGCCCTTACCTCTCGCAAATCATCGAGCCGAGTTCGTTCACCGGGCTCGGAATCAATCCGGACGAGTTCAAGGTGATCGCGATCAAGTCGCGCGTGCATTTCCGCCGCGGCTTCGACGACAATGGCTACGCGAAGACGATCCTCCTCGCCGAGCCCCCCGAGCCGTTCCTCGGCACGGTGCACGTGGAGGCGCTGCCCTATGAACATCTCGACGTGAAGAAATTCTTCCCGTTTGGTGACAACATCCAATATACTCCCGCGGGTCTGACCAACGAGGTATATCAAGACAATATGTCCGGCACCTGAGCCGGCCGACGACCGCCTTCGGCGCGAGCGCCCGATCCTCGATCGGCGCTCGCGTCTTTATTTCAACCCTGCCGCACGAGCCAGTCCGTGCACGGGGATCGTCAATCCCAACCCGCTATATACTTTAATATAAATCGCGTTCCCGCGATTTTTTCTCATGCCGGCGACCTCTCCTGTTCCCGTTCCCCAGCCCCCCCGTTCCGCCACCGCGGCACCGCTCAGCGCGAACGCCCGACCCTGGGCCCGGAAGGTCACCGCGGAGATCGGCAAGGCCGTCATCGGCCAGGACCTCGTCGTCGAGCGTCTGCTCACCGCGCTGCTCGCCAACGGTCACGTGCTGCTCGAGGGCATGCCCGGGCTCGCTAAAACCCTTCTCGTAAAGAGTCTTGGCACCGTACTCGGACTCAAATGTGAACGCATCCAGTTCACGCCCGACCTCCTGCCAAGCGATGTCGTCGGCACTATGATCTTCCAGCCGAAGGACGGACAATTTACGCCGCACCTCGGACCGATTTTTGCGAATCTCGTCCTCGCCGATGAAATCAATCGCGCACCGTCGAAGGTCCAGAGCGCGTTGCTCGAGGCGATGCAGGAACGCCAGGTCACCATCGGTGGGCATTCCAATCCGCTGCCGGTTCCGTTTTTCGTCATGGCGACGCAAAATCCCGTCGAGCAGGAGGGTACATATCCCCTGCCCGAAGCGCAGCGGGATCGGTTTCTCTTCAAGGTCGTTCTCGATTATCCCTCGGAAAGCGAGGAGCGCGAAATGGTCCACCGCTGGGGTAAGGTGACGCAGCAGCCTCATCTCACTGCAGTTTCGGACGCCGCGGAGTTACTTCGACTGCGCACCGAAATCGACCAGGTGCATTTCTCGGACGCTCTCGAACTCTATATGCTCCGGCTCGTCCGCGCGACGCGGGCGCTCGTGCTGCCCCCGGCGCAGATGAACGCCTCCCGCCGCAGCGCCGCCGCGAAGGCCAGCTTTTCCTATGGCGCGTCACCCCGCGGCTCACTCGGGCTATATCAAGCCGGCAAGGCGCTCGCCTGGCTGCGCGGCGAGGATTACGTCTCGCCCGATATATTGCAGGATATATTTCTCGACGTCATGCGCCACCGCGTCGGCCTCACCTATGATGCGGAAGCGGAAGGGACAACGGCGGATCAGATCCTGCGCGGCGTCCTCGACCGCACCCCAGTGCCGTCCGCGGCCGAGGTGACAGCACGGTGAGGCTCCGGCGAGCATCGACCCTTTTCGCTCGATGAAGGAATCGCCCGAACGCGCGATCCCGGTGCTGCCGGCGGTGTCTCCCGCGATCCTGCGCCAGCTCGAATGGCGCGTGCACCACGCCGTCGCGACGATGCTCGCGGGCAACTATCGATCCACGTTTCGCGGGCGCGGCATGGAGTTCGACCAGGTGGTGAAATATACTTGGGGCGACGACCTTCGTGAAATCGACTGGAACGTCACGGCGCGCCTCGGGGAGCCGTACCGCAAGAAGTTCGTCGAGGAGCGCGAGATCTCCGTGCTGCTCGTGTTCGAGGACTCGCCAGCCCTGCAATTCGGATCGGCGGGCCGTTCGCGTCGCGACACGCTGCTCGAGCTCGCCGCGCTGCTGATGCTCCTCGGCTCCGCCAACCGCGACCGCGTTGGCCTGATATATACTTCGCCCGCCGGGTTCTGGTTTCACCGGCCGCTGCCTGGCCGCGAGTATATATTGCGAACGGCCTCCCGGCTGCTCGGGCAGGAGCCGCCGGCGCTCGACGGACCGGTCGAGGCCGAGATCCCCTGGCGGCTCGCGCTGCGGGGAGCGTCGCCGCATAGCGTGCTACTGTGGCTCGGCGCATTTCATCCGGGTCCGACGCCGGAGGATTGGGCGTTGGTGGGCAGGCGCTATCAGACGCTCGGATTCCGCGCCGACGATCCGTGGGACCGGGCGTTGCCGGCGGATGCGCGGCTCACGGTATATGATCCGCTCGCGGGCCAGTTGACCGCGCTGTCAACGAGTTCCGCCGCCGAACGCGCGGCTCACGAGGATTGGCGCAATCGGCGCGACGATCATTTTGCGAATCTTTTTCCCAACTCGCTGGACCGCATGGTCGCGGGAACGGACGAACCAGTTTTCGAGGCGATGGTCGATTTCTTTCACCGGCACCAGACGGTGATCCGGTCGCGACGCTGATTGGTCATGACGACGTGGACATTCCAGGATCCCCGCTGGTTATATACTCTGGGTGCACTCGTGGTTATTGCGGTGATGCGGCATTGGCGGCGGGTGCCGGTTTTTGTGGTCCCGCACGCGATGGAGTGGAGTCGCGTCCTTTCCGCTCCACACCGCCGGTGGCTCGCAGCGGCAGTATATGCGGGCCTCGCGCTCCTGATCGTGGCGCTGGCGCGTCCGCAATTGCTGGAGAAAAAGCAGGCGGACAAGCAGCCCGGTTACGACATCATGTTGGCGATCGACCTCTCGACCAGTATGTACTCGGAGGATTTCAGTCGCAACGGCGTGACGATGAACCGGCTCCAGGCAATCAAGCCGATCGTCGAGGCGTTTATCAACCAGCGTCCCAACGACCGCCTGGGAATCGTCGCGTTTGCGGGGCGGGCATATACATTTGCGCCGCTCACGTTTGATCACGACTGGTTGCGCAAGCAGACCGGCCGGCTCGCGATCGGATTGGTCGAGGATGGCACTGCGATCGGCGATGCGATCGGGGTCAGCTTGTCGCGACTGAAGCAGGGGCAACGCAGCAAGGAAACGAAACGACTCGGCGCGTTCATCGTGGTGCTCACGGATGGCGCGAGCAACCGCGGCGCGCTCGACCCGCGGCAGGCGGCAGGACTCGCGGCCGAGGAGAACGTGGCGATATATACAATCGGCGCCGGCGCGGAGGGCAAGGTCCCGATGCCAGTGTTCGACTATCAGGGCAAGCGCACCGGCACGGATATGATCGCCTCTGAAATCGACGCGCTCGTGCTGCGGGATATTGCCGAGAAAACGGGCGGCCTGTTTTTCCGCGCGACGGATTCCAAGGCGATCCAAGCGGCTTTTGCCGGGATCGATCGCGCAACGAAGGTGGAATTTGACCCGCCGCCGTTTCAGATCACGCACGAGCTGTTTCCCTGGCTGGCCGCGCCCGCTATATTATTTCTCGGCCTCGCGCTCGCGGGGGCCGCGACGCGGTCCGAAAGCGAGGCTCACGCATGAGCTGGGGAAATCCCTATATACTTTTTGCGCTCGTGGTCCCGCTGCTCGTTGCGATGCGTCTGCGTCGCGCCCGCGAAAGGGAGCCGCGTAATTGGTGGCCGGCGATCACTCGCGTTTCGATTGTCGGTTCTCGGATGCACCCGGCACGCGCGACGGCCCGACCGCGGCCATGGCTTCTCCTTCTCGCACTCACGTTCGCGATCATCGGGCTCGCGCGTCCCCGTTGGGGCGAGCCTCGCAATTTCGGTTTTCAGGAATCGCGCGAGGTGCTCATCGCGCTGGATTTGTCGCGAAGCATGCTCGTGACGGACGTTGACCCGACCCGCCTCGAGCGTTCCCACCAGCTTGCCGGCGAGTTGCTCGATAAGCTGCAGGGCGAGCGGGTGGGACTGATCGTTTTCGCCGGGACCGCGTTTGTCCAGGTACCGCTGAGCTCGGATTATCAGATCATCCGCGAGTTCCTGCCTATATTAAATCCGGACTATATGCCGCGCGGCGGCACGGACTATACAGGGATGCTGAAGGCTGCGCTCGACGGTTTCAGCCGCGATGCGGACACGGATCGTTTTCTCGTCGTCATCAGTGACGGCGGCAGCACGACCGAGGGCTGGCGCGAACAACTTGTGCAGGTCGCGAAGCGCGGCGTCCGGATCATCTCTCTCGCCGTCGGCACCGAGGCGGGTGGCGTGGTACCGGGCAAGAACGTCGAGGAGGACGACGCTCACAAGAAACCGGATATTATATCAAAGTTGCAGCCCGCGACGATACAGGCCCTCGCGGCGAGCACGGGTGGCGTGTTTCGGAAAGCGAATGATAAAGTGGATATAGCCGCGCTGCTCGCGGAGACGGTGGCCGCGGGCCGCAAGGGACGCTTCGCCGCTCAACTCGGCGCCAGCCGCCCTGAGCGATTCCAGTGGTTTCTCGCTCCTGCCGTTATATTGGGAATGATCGGGCTCTGGCGCGAAGTCGGCCTCCGGCCGCGGGCGCGACACGTCAGGCGGCAGACCGCTTTGCACACGGCCGATTCCAGTGTCGCCACTGCGGTCGCCGTGATCTTGGCGGTCGCTATATTATTTCAAGCGCGGGCGTTCGCGCATAATGACGGCAGCGACGAGGCGATTTCGTTTCGCGCCTCCGTCGATAGCACGGCCGCGGATCGCCTGCTGAAAATCGTCGAGCATCTCGCGCGGCGCGGCTACGACGCGAGTGACGTGCGGCTCATGGTCGAGGAGACGATCGCGTACGGTTTGGAAGCGCAGACCAAAAAAATGCCCGTAGCCGTCGGCGCGATCCAGGATGCGATCAATGCGACGCGTTATGGAGAGCGGCTCGATCCGAAGATCGCGAACTGGTCTTATCTGCGCGCACAGCTGGATCGGCTGATCGTTCCCGATATATCAAAATCGGAAAAGCCGCCGACGACGCAGGACACGAAGGAGGCGCTCGACGAGGAGGACAAGCCGCCGGAGACCGCGGGTCAAAGCACGCAGCAAACGACGTCCGAATCCGGCGGCAAAGGCGGGCCGTCGAAGAGCGACGCGTCGCTCGGCGATTTGCAGGATGAGCCCATCCGTTCGAATGAGCGACCGAGTGTTCCGCCGTCCAACATGCGGGGATCGCGCAGCGCGTCCGCTCCGGCGGCGCCGCGCAAGCTCAATGATCCGGTCCACGCCTTGACGCTGAAGAATTGGAAAGAGGCCATCAGCCAGGACTCGCCCGGCTTTTTGCATCAGGCGATTCAGGGCAGCACCGAGACCAAGCCAGAGGGCGACGAGGATTATTGACGCGCGGACGACATGCGTTTTCCAACCCGTCCCGGCCTCCTGGCCCTCGCGCTGTATAGTATATATCTTTTTGCCACCCCGGGCCGCGCTCAGACCGGCGCCGCGACGGCGCCGCTCCCGGGTAATATTGCGAGCGCGTCCGGCGTGCTCGCGGGTCCGCTTCCCACCGGTGCGGTTGCGAAAATTCCGCGCACTATATCCCTGCCCCGTAGCGCCGCGATCGCGCTCCTGCCGCCGCTGCTGCTGTGGGCGATGCTGGCGCTCGAGCACGCCCGGCGGAGCGATCCGAACTTTATCCACCGTCGCGCGCGCGGGAAATTGCGACGCCGGCTCGCCCGCATCTCCGCCACGTCGGCGCCGACGCCAGCGGATCTGGAAAATTGGTGCACGTTGACCGCGGACATGTGGGGCGTCGCCCGCGTCGCTCCGACCTACCACGATATATCAAACGCGATCGCACGGTTCGACGCCGTGCCGGCGCGGGATGCATGGCTCTCGCTCTGGCAGGAAGCGCGCCGGGCCCGTTTTTCCGAACGCGCGCAAATCGGGGCGGATTGGACGATGCGTGCGCGGGCGGCGGTGGAGCAAACGAACTTTCCCCGGCTCACCTCGCTGTTGCCTACGCGTCGCGAGCATTGGGTGCCGCGAATGGCCGTGGCGGTGGCCCTCGCGTGGCCGCTGCTGGCGACGCGGGCCTCCGCGGCGGACGCGACTGCGCTATATCAATCCGGCCACTATGCGGCAGCGCGGGCGCTCTGGTTGCAGGACCTGAACGTGCACCCTTCCGATTGGGGCGCGCACAACAACGTGGCCCTGACGTACGCGCAGCAGGATGCGTGGGGGGCGGCCGCGGCGCACTGGACCGCGGCGTATATACAACAGCCCGCGCAGCCGGTCGTCGCGGCGAATCTCCGCAACGCAGTGGCAAAACTCGGGACCGTTGATCCCCTGCTCCGCCAGATGCTCGAACCGGCCGGATATGATCGCCTCGCCAGCCGGCTCTCGCCGGCCCAGTGGCAGGACCTGGTTCAGTTCGCGCTGGCAGGCATCGCGCTCGGACTCGGGCTGCAGATCGTCTCACTCTATATACCGCGCAATGTGATTTGGCGGCCCTTGGGTATGACCGTCGCGCTGGCCGCGCTCGGGTTAGGGGCGATTTCGGAGGCTTCCGTCGGCCGCTACGGATTGCTCGCGAACGCGCAGGCGGCATGCGTGGCGCGCAGCACGGATCTGCGCTCGATACCGTCCGATTTGGTCGAGCAACAACAAACCGCTCCGATCCTCCCCGGGACGCTTGTGACGATCACCGGTTCCTATTTCGGCTGGGTGCGCCTCGGGGCGCGAGACCATATACTGGGCTGGGTGCGACGCGAGGCCGTGCTCCCATTATATCAAGCCGTGGCGCCCCCCGAAGGCGGCGGCCTCAAGGTCACGCCGAAACGCTGAGTGGGACGGCCGCCTCATGCCGGCGAGCCGGGGCTTGCGGCGATGCGGCGGACGGGCATACCCGCATATATATATATATTTTATATATATATATATATATACGGAAATATCCGTATGTCGGAGAAATTCATATTCGGAACGTTTACCTTTTAACTTTGTAACGTTTAACTCTTAGGGCTGAGACGGAGTATATAGGCGCGGGCTAGGTCGCCGGATCGGACGGATCGGCGGAGGCGGGTTGCGCTCCCGGCGCGCGCGGACGACGGGTCGACCATGCGAAGATCAACGCGATGATGAGCGCGATCGAAACTATATAGAACCACCGCCGAGCCGGTGAAAACCAGTCGTGGCCGGGTGCTCCGGCCGCGTCTCGACTGGCAGTGTCGGGTCTCCCGCCGGAGGGCGTGGCAGACGCAGCGGGGCTGGACATCCGCGCACCGGCCAGCGGCGCGGCGCTCCAGTCCAGCACGAGCCAAGGCTGTTCCGCGGTAATCATTTTTTCGGCGACGATCTTATCCACCGCGAACCCGGCGATTGTATATTGACGATGGTCGGGGGGCAGGTTGATGAGCATCGGCAATGTGAGCACCCACGTTCCCGTTGGCGGAGTCGGCACCGTCGCGCGCAACACTATATTATTTCCCGCCTCATCATATTGCGCGCCGCTGGGCTTCAGCGTGAGCGGCGCGTCGCCCGCCCGGAACTTCAGCCATTTCGCCGCGAGTGTATCCAGCTGCGGCCGCGCCGCCTCGAATTCCGCCCGCGAGACGACCCCGTTCCCATCCGAATCGATCGGGATAAGCAGTGCGATGTCACTGGGCGAAAACTGCACGACGACTTCCACCCAATTGGAGCGCGCGACGAGTTCGAGTGTACTGAGCCCCGCTTCGTGGGCGTTGGCTCGCGGTCCCGCGACCAGAACGAGAACCGCCGCCACGAGCCAGGATCTGGGCCCGATCGGGAGGTGACAGCGGCTCATACGTGAACCAAAACAGGAGTTTCGCGCTGAATGGCGATCCCGGAAAATCGGCGGTCCGCGACTCGTCACGCGGAGTTCGCTATATAACGGCCGGTCGACGCTTGGATCGGGCCAACCCAGTCGTCGCGTCGGGCGGCTGCGCTCCGGCCGACGAGATTCACGGTGAGCCGCGGAATCCGTCTAACGCGCTATAGCATGCGTTATAGGAAATCGATCGAGCCAGCGGTATATACTTGGACTTCCGCCGGATGTGGCATCCGCGGACGGCGGGCGGCCTCGGGCGGTCGTCAGCGCGTCACGCCGAAGCCGGGGCCGGACGGCGAGGTCAGTTGTCCATCAGCGAAACTCACGCCGTGGAACGCGTCCCCCTCGAGGTTTAGATGGCTGTCGAGGTCGAGGTAATCCACGACGGGAGCGAGAGCGGCGGCGCAGGTGTTGCCGAGCGCGCTGTTGCCGTAGCATCCGACGAGAATGCGCAAGCCGTGAGCCCGCGCGGCGTGGGCGAGCCGGAGGGCGCCGTCGAGGCCGCCGCATTTCATAAACTTTATATTGATCCCGTCGATGCGTCCGATCAATCGCGGCAGGTCCTCGCTGCGCCGGCAACTCTCGTCGACGAAGATCGGGAGCGGCGACGCCGCATGCAGCGCAACCAGGTCGTCCTCGCGCCCGCGCGGGAGCGGCTGTTCGAGGTGATCCACGCCGCGCTCCGCCAGCCAGTGCGACATCTCGGTCGCGGTCTGGAGCGTCCAACCACCGTTCGCATCGACACTCAATCGCGTGCCGGCCGGCACGTCCGATCTCACGGCTTCATACATCGCCTTGTCCGCGTCCGCGCCCGCGGGCGAACCGAGCTTCAGCTTGAACGCCCGCACTGGCCCGAGTTCGAGCCATTGCGCGACGCGGCGGCAGGCGCCCTCCGGTGAATTGATGCCGATCGTGACGGACGTCACCGTGGGCTGCCGCCCCGTGGCGCCGAGCAATTGTGGGACGGAGGCACCGACGCGTTTGCCGAGCCAATCATACATCGCCTGGTTCACCGCAGCGATGAACGCCGATGGTGCCCCGTGTTCCCAGAGTTGTTTCTCGACGGCGAGCCGGTCCCAGCTGGACGATTGCTGCAGCCATTCGCGGTGGGTCTCAAACGCGGCTGTCAGCGCGGTCAACGGCTGCGGTCGATCATCGATGGCGAACGGCACGGCCTCGCCCCAGCCCTCGACGCCCTCGTCACGCCAGCGCAGCCAGAGCACATCGGTATGCGTCGACGTGCCCCGGCTGATCGTCAGCGGCACGCGTTTTTTGAAACGCAGCAAATCATATTCGAGGACGGCCATTTTATTTACGAGGGATTGGAGGGGAAAGCAGAGGAGGCGGGCCGTCGGAACGAGTATATAACTTATATACACCTATATATCTGGGTTCGGGCGGCGGCCTGGCGTGCCGAGCGGCGGTCGGCGAGCGCCGGCTTGAGACAGCGGACAGCCATCACGCCTTGATCGTGAGGGGCTGGGTGAGGTCCACGCCTGGGAACGTGGCCTCGAGCAGCGCGCCGAGCTGGCTGGACGTCGCGGCGTCGATGGTGGCACCGGGGTGGCGGACCCGATTGCTCGAGATTAGGCCGCGCTTCCGTAGGATTTCCTTGCGGATCGCGAGCCCCGGCTGCTGCTCGAACACGAGCAGCGGCAGGTAGCGGGTATATATCTGCCGCGCCTGCTCGAGGCGGCCGGCGCGGAACTCCCGCACGATGGCGAGGAGAACCTCGGGAAACGCGAAGCCGGTGTTGAACCCATCTGAGCCGCGCTCGAGATCGAACAAACCATACAACGCGCCGAGCCCCGTCAGAACGCTGACTGGCCGGCCGCCGGCCAGGCCCTGTTTCAGGGCGGCGATCCGCTGCGGGCTGGGCAACGCCTCCGCCTTGATCGACACGATCCCCGCCACGTCGCGAACGAGGCGCAACATCAGGTCGACGGACATATGCACTCCGGTGATCGCGGGATGATCCTGCAGTACGATCGGCGCCGTGACGCCGGCGGCGACGCGCGTTATATAGTCGAGCACCACCTTGTCGTTGGGCGTCGGCTGGGCGGACGTGGTGATCATGAGCGCGGTCGCGCCGAGTCCCATCGCCTCTCGGCTGAGCTCGATGGTAGCGGCGGTCCCGGTGTGGCTCGTGCCCACGATCACCGGCAGGCCGTCCGCTGCATGCACGGCCGCGGTGACGAGCGTCGCGCGATCGCGATCGCTCAGCCGGTTCGATTCTCCGAGGAGGCCGAGGACGGTGATACCATCCACGCCGGCCGCCTTGTTGAACCGAATGATGCGCTCGAACGACTCAAGATCGAGCGACTCGTCGTCGTGAAACGGCGTGGCGAGAATCGGGATGACGCCCGTGTAGGCGAATCCCGACCGCGATTTCGTCACGTCAGCCATGCTATTTAATAGTTATGAAATATCACGAGGCCTTCGGTGCGCCCGGGCCCATGATCGCGTCCAGCAGGTTGTCGGCGCCGAAGCGGACCGCATCGGTGCACGGCAGCCCGGTTTCCTGCGCCGTCGTGGCGACCTCGCGGCGCGCGGCGGCGTCGTCGAGATTCCAAGTGTTCAGCGCAATGCCAACGACCGGTACCGGCGCAAATGCACCGGCAGCGGTCGCGACCTGTTCATAGAACGCGACGACGGCCTTCAGCGGCGGAATCACTATATGAGGGAAGGACCGCAGGGTTTTCATTCCGGCCTTGTGCACGAGAACGAGATGGGTGGGCTGCGAGCCGCGCAGGAGCGGCAGCGTCGCGGTCGACGCGGGATTCAGCATGGAGCCCTGCCCTTCGACCCAGAGGACGTCGTTTTCGCGTCCGCTGCGCATGAGCTCGGCTTCCACCGTGCCGCTGGCGAAGTCGACGCGCACGGCGTCGAGGCAGATGCCGTCGCCGCCGATCATCACGCCGGCCTGGCCGGTACCGATAAATTTCGAGCGCCAGCCGCGAGTGCGGGCGAGGCGATCCATTTCGAGCGCGGCCGTCATCTTGCCGATGGCCATGTCGGTGCCGACGAACAAAACGCGTTTGCAGGGAAGCGTGCGGGCCTCGCCTTTGCCGGACGCGGCGCCGGCGGGTTCGCGGCGCATGTCCCAGATATATACTCCGGGACGCAGCGAGGCGGCGATCTCGGGATCGGCTCCCAGTGAGGTGTGCAGTCCGTTCCAGATGGACACGCCCGCGGCGACGGCGGCGCGCAGGTCGCCCATCCAGGCGTCGGGAATTTTCCCGCCCGGAGGCGCGATGCCGATGGCCACGACGTTTGGGTGGTACACCATCGCGTCCTTGATGGACGCGACGATGGGTATGTCGTGCGGCAAAGGCAGACGCGTGAGTTCGCGGAGATTTTGTCCGGCGGTCTCGTGGTCGACGACCGCGACGACTTCGGCGCCGCGATAGCGGAGCAGGGATAATCCGGTTTTCCCGAAGATGCCTTTGATGCCCCCGTGCTGGAGCACGACGAGCCGCTGAGGAGAACGCGGGTTGATGGGGAGGGAGTTACTCATGAACGGAAACGAAAAACTACGACCTCCAAATCGATCCCGGCCAACTCAAAAATTACGCGCCTGCTCAAGGCAGCGATCGACCTCTGCGCCGGCGTAGAAAGTTACGTTCGCCGCGGCGCCGCACGTAGCGGGAAAATGGTGCACCCGTAGGGAGTCGAACCCCAAACCTTCTGATCCGTAGTCAGACGCTCTATCCAATTGAGCTACGGGTGCGTGAGGTTGAGAAAAAGCCTCCAGAACCGGGTAAGTGCAAGCGGAAATTCGGCACCCGTTCAAACCCCTTTTCCGGGTCGAAAATCGCCGCCCTCACGGCCGCCACTCGCGGCACACCAGCCACGTCAGGTCACCGAGGAGATGACGCCGCCAAGTATATAGCAGACGCTCTCCCCTCGCCTCGGCCTCGGCAGTATATAGTGCCGCGTCGCGACAGCCACGGAAAAAGTATATATACACGCCGCGCGGTGCCGCAGCGGGCACTGAACGATGTGCTACGGCGAGTGCTGCCAGTCCAGCAGGCCGAGCTGCAGGAGCTTTCGGTCGTTGAAGTGATTCCATTTCAACTCCACCGCGAAATCCAGCGGCACGCCCAGCGGCGGGATACGGTTGGCCATTTTCCACGCCACGCCGTGCAGCCGCCGACCACGGCTGTCATCAATCATAAAGCGAAAGTGATGCTCTTTGAAAACGTCCGGCGGCGAACGCAGGATCACGCCGCGCAATCCGAAAATCGGTTCGGGATTCCCCTGGCCGAACGGATGCAGCGAAGCCAATTCGTCCATGAGGCTCTCGCGAATCTGGTCAGGCGTGAGCCACGCGGAAACATCGAGGCGCAACTCCGCGATCTCATCGCCCGCACTCGCGCGAACCGCAGCCGCGAAGCGCGTGCGAAACTCCGCCAGCTTTTCCTTCGTGAGCGAAACTCCGACCGCCATCGGATGCCCGCCCCAACTGGTGAGCGACTCCGCGCACGCGCCCAACACCTCGACGAGATTGATACCGTCGACGCTGCGCCCCGAGCCCTTCGCGAATTCACCTTCATTGCCGAGCACGACGCAGGGACGATTATATTTCCGGGTGACGCGACCCGCCACGATTCCGACCACGCCCGGGTGCCAGTTCTCGCTGAATAATACAATGCCCGGCGAGCTCGCGAACTGCTCCTCGATCATGCGCTCGGCCTCCGCCGTGATCGAACGCTCTATATCCTGTCGCTCGCGATTGAACGCCTCGAGCTGACGCGCCGTTTCGCCACAAAAGCGGCCGTCCTCGCTGAGCAACAATTCCACGGAGAGCGCGGCATCGGCCAGCCGGCCGGACGCATTGATCCGCGGCCCGAGTCGAAATGATATATCAACCGGCATCACGCCCTGCCCCGGGCGCAGGCCCGAGACGTCCATGAGCGCGCGCAGGCCCGGCCGCTGCGCCTCCTGCAATATACGCAGGCCGTGCCGCGCGAGAATTCGATTTTCCCCGAGCAGTGGCACTAGATCGGCGATCGTGCCGAGCGCGACGAGATCGAGATAATCACGCAACTTCACGCGGAACGCCACCGGGTGATTGTCCGTGCGCAGTTGCTTTAGCAACCCGTGCGCCAATTTGAATACAAGCCCCACGGTGCACAGGTTGCGCCAGGCCGCGTCCGCTCCGCTCTCATCTGCGTTGACGTGCGGATTGATCAGGATCGCCCCGGTCGTGGGAATTTCCTTCGACCGGTGATGATCGACGATCAGGACGTCGATCCCCAGGGACTGCAGGTATTCAATTTCTGGATACGAGTTGGTCCCGCAGTCGAGCGCGATGAAAAGTGCCGGCCGTCCCTCCTCCAGAGCCCGGTCGATCGCGCTGCGCGAAAGGCCGTAGCCGTCCTCCGCGCGACGCGGCACGACGAAACGCGGCTGCAGGTCGAAGCGCCGCAATATACTTACCATCAGCGCGGTGCTGCTGACGCCGTCGACATCATAGTCGCCGAGCACGATGATCTCCTCGCGTTTTTCAATCGCGACCCGCAGTCGCGCGACACCGGCCTCGAGATTCCGCAGCAGAAAAGGGTCGTTGAGTGACGCGAGCGCGGGTTGGAGAAACTGCGCGACGGCTTCGGGCACCGACTGGCCAGCGCGCAGCAGGAGCTCCGCGAGAACGGCGCTGACGCCAGCGCGTTTGCTAAATGATTCGACCTCGGAGGCGGGAAGCGGCTTATGCGTCCAACGCATGGTAGTAAGATCGCCGGCAGCCAGCCTGTCGGCGCCCGACCGCAACATGCGGGCAGGCGTCCGGCAGACTTACGACCAGGCGATTACTGCGACGCCTTGCTTGAACCCTGCCACTCGTACTTCGGAGCGACGTCCGCGTGTGCCTCGACGTGTTTCCGATCTCCCTTGTGCCACCAGTAGAAAACGGGCGCCGCGATGAAGATCGAGGAGAACGTCCCAGTGATGATACCGACGATGAACGTGAACGAGAGATCGTGCAGCACGCCGCCGCCGAAGAGGAAGAGCGACGTCGCCGCGAGAAACGTGGTCACGCTGGTCATGATCGACCGCGAGAACACGCGATTGATCGCGAGGTTGATCACGTCGCGCAGCCGCATGCCCGGATTAAGGCGCAGCTCCTCGCGAATTCGATCGAACACGACAATCGTGTCGTTGATGGAGTATCCCGCTATACATAATATAGCGGCCACCATCGGCGCCGAGAATTGGTGTCCAAACAACACGAAGACGCCGATCGTCATCAGGATATCGTGCACGGAGGCGACGACCGCGCCGATGCCGAATCCGAATTCGAAGCGGAACGCGACATAAACGAGTACGATCATCATCGACCAGAAAAGCGATTTGAACGCGTTCCACTCGATCTCCTTGCCAATCGCAGGCCCGATCCGGTTCTCGCCAATCTTTTCGAGGTGCGCATTGGGATACGCTTTCTGCAGCGCCGTGAGGAGATAGCCCGACTTATCATAGGGCGTCTCTATATTAAGCGTCTCCCGGCTGCTGCCGAGATCGCTTATATACGAGGGATTCACTTCGTTCAGCCCAATCGAGTTTGCGACCGAGCGGATTTGCACCGGATCGACTTTCTGCGTGAACGCGACGTCCAGCGAATCACCGCCGGCGAAGTCGATGCCATAAATGCGGTCCCCTTTATATATAACGGTGGCGACGCCGAGCGCCACGATCAGCCACGAGGTGATGAACGCCGGCTTCGCGTATTTCACGAAATCCACGTTCTCGGTCTTCAGCACATGGGCCATCGGGAATTTCTTCACGATGTTCGACTCGATCAGCCACTCGAGGATGAGGTGGCTCGTCACGAGCACCGAGAACATCGTCGAGAAAACACCGATCGCGAGCGTCACGCCGAAGCCCTTGATCGGGCCAGTTCCCATGCCGATCATCACGGCGCATATAGCAAGCTGGGTGACGTGGGCGTCGACGATGGTCGTGAACGCTTTATCATATCCGGCCACGAGGGCGGTCTTGAGTGTTTTGCCGAGATGCAACTCCTCGCGCATGCGCTCGAAAATCAAGATGTTCGCGTCGACCGCCATGCCGATCGTGAGGACGATACCCGCGAGTCCGGGCAAGGTCATCGTCGCGCCGAGGCTCGCCATCACGCCCATGATGATGATCACGTTAACCGCGAGGGTGACGACCGCGACCACGCCGCCGATCGTATAGTAAGTGATCATAAACGCCGCGACGAGCGCGGTGCCGATGACGGCGGACTTGATGCCGCTGGAGATCGCGTCACCCGCCAGCGTCGGGCCGACCTCATGCTGTTCCTTGACGACGAGCGGGAGGTCGAGCGGATTATTTAATACATTGGCGAGGTTGATCGCCTCGCGGTCCGAGAACGAGCCGGTGATTTCCGCGGAGTCGCTGTCGATCTCCTGGCGCACGGTCGGCGCGGAATATAGTTTTCCATCGAGGACAATCGCGAGGCGGCCCTGGCCATCACGGCCGGCCTGCTGGGCGCCTTGCGCAATCGAGCGCGTCACCTCCGCAAAACGCTGTTTCCCCTCCTTGGTGAAACGCATATGTATTTCCGGCTTACCATATAAGTCGGGAACCGCACGGGCATCGGAGAGCATTTCGCCGGTCATTTCCGGAATGCGCTTTACGAAAAATTCCTGCGAGTAGTTGGCGCCGCGACGGTCTTCCTCGTCGACCGTGAGGACTTCATATCCCGCGGGCGTTTCCACGCCGGGGCCGGGCACGAGCGTCGGGTGCACCATGCGGAATTCGAGGCGCGCCGGTTTCTTCACGGCATCGACGACTTCCGGATTTGTCTTGGTGTCGAGGCCGGGCAGCTGGACCTCGATCCGATTGTCACCGACTTGGCGGATCAGCGGCTCGGACACGCCGAACGCGTTGATGCGCGCGCCGATGATCTCGATCGCTTTCGCGAGTTTGTCCTTGCGGGCGTTCGCGGAGTCCGCGCCCGCTGCGTGCTCGTCCACCTCGAGCGTGAAGGCGACGCCGCCGGCGAGATCGAGGCCGCGCTGCAGGTGCGCCTTGGCGCGACGCGCCAGCTCGTTCAGCAATATATCATTGCGCTTCTCGACATTCGTGAGGGTCTCCTCGAGGCGGATGTCCGGAAAATATTGCGAATAGTCTATATGCCGTTCCTTGCCGATCTGCTTGAGCGCAACGAATTCCGTCGCGGCCTGATGCGCGTTCGTGCGGGCGGCGGCTTCATCGAGCAGCTTGTTGAAGTCCGCCGCTTTGGCGGTGGCATGCGCTTTCGCGTAGGTGACGAATGGGGTGTCTTTGAGGGGGAGGAGCGTGCTGACCGCCCACACCAGAATGGCGAGGCTCAGCACAATCTTCCACAGGTTGCGTTTTAACATTTTCGTTTTGGTTTAAATGGGGAACGGGCCGCCGCGGCGAAACGCGGCGGCGCCGCTATATTATTTGGGGTCGACCGCCGATGATTTCACGACGCCAGTGACGAAGCTCTTGCCGACCTCGATCTTGGTGTTGTCCGCGATGCGGACGACAAACCGGTCTTCCTTCACGTTCGTGATCACTCCATAGATCCCGCCCGTCGTGATGACCTCGTCACCCGATTGTAACGCGCCGAGCATTTTCTCGTGTTCCTTCTGCTTCTTGCGCTGCGGGGCAATCAATAGAAAAGTAAAATCCACCACCGAGAGAATCAGACGGATAGAAATCTGCGTGAGCGCGGCCTGGCGCGGAACTCGGCGCAGCCGGGCGCGGCGTTTGGGCTAAAAAATCGGAAACTGCCGGCCATGGGGACACTTTAGACATTGCGTGTTGAGAGTTTTGAAAAAGAGAAAACATCCATCTAACCGAATTTCGCCATCTGGCAAAAGCAAGCATAAGTCCCCTGCCGTCCACCTCTCATTGAAAAGCAAATCCTCACCCGCCTGGTCCGCCGCCAAGCTCCGAAGAACACTACGGTTTCAAGCGCTGGGGCTCCGGTCATATCGCGGTCGATGACACCGAGGGTTTCGTCACCGTGCAGCCCCTGACCGACGGCCGCGCCATCCGCGTCCTCGATGTGATCGACGAGGCGCTCGGCATGGGGCTCAAGGCGCCGATGGTCATCCGCTTCCAGGACCTCCTCCACTACCGCGTCGTCCAGCTGAACGAGGTCTTCCGCAAGGCGATCAAGGACGAGGGCTATAAGGGCGGCTACCGGGGCGTGTTTCCCGATCAAGGTCAACCAGCTGCGCGAGGTGGTCGACGAGATCGTCGCCGCCGGCAAAGACTACAACTACGGGCTCGAGGCGGGCTCCAAGCCCGAGCTCATGATCGCCCTCGCCATGCACGAGGGGCCGAACCGGCTCATCATCTGCAACGGCTACAAGGACCACGACTACATCCGGCTCGCGCTCCTGGGCCGCAAGCTCGGGCAAGAAAATCATCCTCGTCGTCGAGCAGCTCTCCGAAATCGACGACATCATCCGCCTTTCCGAGGAGACCGGCGTGAAGCCGCTGATCGGCTTCCGCGCCAAGCTGCAGACCCGCGGCGAGGGCAAGTGGGCGATGTCGACCGGCGACAACGCCAAGTTCGGACTCAACACCGCGGAAATCCTCTTCGCCTGCGAAAAGCTGAAGGCCGCCAAGCTGCAGCCGTGCCTGCGCCTCGTTCATTTCCATATCGGCTCCCAGGTCCCCAATATCATCACGATCAAGAACGCGGTGATCGAGGCCACCCGCTTCTACTGCCAGCTCGCGAAGATGGGCTTCCCGATGGGCTACCTCGACGTCGGCGGCGGCCTGGGCATCGACTACGACGGCTCGCGGACGAACTTCGAGAGCTCGATGAACTACTCGATGGAGGAGTACGCCCGCGACGTCGTCTTCAACGTCCGCGAGATCTGCACCAGCGCCGGCGTCGCCGTGCCCGATATCGTCAGCGAGTCCGGCCGCGCCGTCGTGGCCCCCCACTCCATGCTGGTCGTCGAGGTGTTCGAGCGGATCAACAAGCGCGAATCGCTCGGCAAGCAGCACCAGCCGAAAGTGAAGCACAAGGTCGTCACCGACCTCGAGGTGATGCTGAAGAACAAGATCGAAGCTCGGCCGCCTCGAGCGCTTTCACGACGCGCTGCAGAAGAAGGAGGAGGCGTTCTCGCTCTTCAACCTCGGCTACCTCGACCTGGAGAACCGCGCCGCCGCCGAGTCGATCTACTGGCAGATCTGCGAGCAGATCGCCAAGGAAGGCCGCAAGTCCGGCTACCAGCCCGAGGAGCTCCACGACCTCAACACGCTCCTCGCCGACCAGTATGTCTGCAACTTCTCGGTCTTCCAGTCGCTGCTCGACCACTGGGCGCTGAAGCAGCTCTTCCCGATCGCGCCGCTGCACCGCCTGGACGAGAAGCCGACCGTGAACGCCATCCTGGTCGACATCACCTGCGACTCCGACGGCAAGATCAGCAGCTTCATCGACCTGCAGGACGTGAAGGACTATATCACGCTGCATCCCCTCAACGGCAAGCCCTACTACCTCGGCATCTTTTTGACCGGCGCCTACCAGGACATCATGGGCGACCTGCACAACCTGTTCGGTCGCGTCAACGAGGTGCATGTCTTCCTCGAGGACGACGAGCCCAACGGGTTCTATATCGAGGAGGCGCTGAGCGGCAGCCGGATCGCCGACGTCATCGAGGGCGTGCAATACCAGCAGGAGGAGCTTTGCCGGAAGATGAAGGCGCAGATCGATGCGGCGACGGGCGCGATATGGTGAAGCCCCGCGAGGGCGTGCGCCTGCTCGAACTCTACGAAAGCCAGATGCTGAACAAAACGTATCTCAACATCGAACCGAAAAAGACGCGTCGGAAAATCGTCTGAACGAAGTAGTTTCTCGCTTTTTCACAGGTAGATTTCTCTTTGGGGGCCGGCGCTTTTCCAGTTGCGGTCTGGACTGCGCCTAACCTATGTCCCTGCGCAACAGTGGCACTAGCACATCGAAAAACCCCGGGCGCGACCAATGACTTCGGGAACCGGCGGCGGTGGGATGGGACTGTTTAAATCATCGTGATTCTGGCCCGCTACCTCTTCACAACCCTCTACATCGCTGCGTCGCTCGGCTTGCTGTTCTACAGCGTGAATTGCTACGTGCTCCTCTACCTCTATCTGCGGCGCCGCAGCAGCCCGCATTTTCAGGCAGGAATCGCCCTCGAGGCAAAAGGCGCACTGCGCTCGGCGGCGAGTCTCCCGGTCGTTACGACTCAGATTCCAATTTTCAACGAGGCAAATGTCGCGGAGCGCGCCATCCGTTCCGTGGCCGCGATGGATTATCCCCGGCAGTTGCACGAGATCCAAGTGCTTGATGATTCCACGGACGAAACGCGCGAAATCGTCAACCGCGTCGCCGCCGAGCTGCGCACCGAGAATTATCGCGTGGTCGTTTTTCGCCGCGAGGATCGCAGCGGCTTCAAAGCCGGCGCTCTTGCCGCCGCCCTTGAAGTGGCCGCGGGTTCCTATGTGGCGATCTTCGATGCCGATTTCGTGCCGCCCACGGATTTCCTGCGTCGTACCCTGCCCTTCTTCATGGCCGACGACCGCATGGGCCTCGTGCAGGCTCGGTGGGGCCATATCAATGCCGAGGAATCGCTCCTGACGCGAGCGCAGGCGATCGGGATCGACGGGCATTTCATGATCGAGCAATCCGCGCGCACGTTCAGCGGATTGATGATGAATTTCAACGGCACCGCCGGCATCTGGCGGAAGGCCGCGATCATCGACGCCGGTGGCTGGTCCGGGGATACGTTGACGGAGGACCTCGATCTCTCGTATCGCGCGCAGCTTCGCGACTGGCACACGCACTATATAACAGAAGTCGAGGCGCCCGCTGAACTGCCGACGACTGTCACCGCGTTCAAGAGCCAGCAATTCCGCTGGGCCAAGGGATCGATTCAGACGGCACGCAAACTTTTGCCCGTCATCTGGCGCAGCGACAAATCGCTGTGGACAAAAATTCAGGCGGCGCTGCATCTCACGCATTACGCGATCCACCCGCTCATGATGACAGTCGCGTTGCTCGCGGTGCCGGTGATGTTCACGCTTCCGATCATGACGACGAACACGCGATTCGCCCTCGCGGTGCTTTTGATGATTTCGATGATGGCGCCGAACTCGCTGTATCTCGTCAGCCAGCGCACGCTCTATCCTGCGTGGCTTGACCGCATCCGCTGGTTTCCTTTTCTGATGTGCATCGGGGTCGGCCTCGCGGCGTCCAACACGCGCGCCGTGCTCGAGGCCGTGACGGGCCGGCAAAGTGATTTCATCCGCACGCCGAAGCGCGGCGACCGCAATAGCAAGCCGAAGAAATATAAAGTGAAGACGCCCGTGCTGCCGTGGATCGAGCTTGCCCTCGGACTCTATTGCGGCGGCAGCCTTGTTGTATATATCATGAGCGGCCACTTTCTGCTCGGGCCATTTTTCTTTATATACTCGGCGGGATTTCTGACGGTCGGCGCCATGGGACTCTGGGAATTGTTTGAGACCGCCACGCCGCACCAGGCAACGACCAGCAAGCTTTCCTTCGAACCTGCCACGACGGAAAGCCGCCCGAGCGAGGCGGCCTGAGCGAACGGCGGGCCGGCGGCCCTAGCCGGTGACGAGCACCGCGATCGGGAATTCGGCGAGCAGCGTCCGGAGCGGCACCACTCCTGAAAACGGCGCGCCGTTTTCGGAAAGTATATTTCTCCATTCGACGTCTGACGGCAGCGTCACGGTCGTGTCCGCCCACACGGGCCCAAGCGGCACGCCCCCCCACCGCGCGACGAGCCGCGGCACGACCACCGCAATCCGGCCCTGCGCGTGCGAGCGCACGAAGCCGAGCGCGCAAGCCGCGAAGCTGCCGCCCGATTCGAGCGGTATATACTCGCCCCCGGCAAACACCAGCGGCAACTCACCGCGGCAGCCGAGCAACCGGCGCATCAGCTCCATTTTCACGCCGCCGTCGCGCCACTCGACAAATAACCCGCCGAGATTTTTCCCGGTTGACGCCGTCCGCAGCGTCGCGAGCCGCGCGTAATCCACCGGGCGACGGTTGTCCGGATCCACGAGGCTGAAATCCCACGCTTCGCAACCCTGATAGAAATCCGGCACGCCCGGGCAGGTGATTTTGAGCGTGACCTGCACGAGTGAGTTCACCCGCCCGGCGCGAGCGACGCGCTCGGCCGCGGGGCGGAACGTCGCGAGAAATTCCGCGCTCTTCTCCGGATCGAGCAACGACTCCACCCAGCGATCGGCGGCCGCGAGCCACGCCTCACTCGGGTTCCGCCACGTGGTATGCCGATTCTCCTCGTTCAGTGCCTTGCGGAAGTATTCTCGGATGCGCCCGACAAAGGTGGCGTCCACCTCAGCTGCGACGAGCGGCCACGCGCCCAGCAGGATTTGATATAACCGGTATTCCTCGTTCAGGCTCGGAGCCTCCTTTTCCTCGACCAAACTCTTGTGCTGCCGATTCGCGGCGCGCCAGCCCGTGGTCCATTGGTCCCACGCGTCCGGCATTTCGGAAAGTGTATAGAGCCGCGCGCGGACATCCTCGCTTACTTTGGTGTCATGCGTCGAAGTCGCCAGCAGCGATTGCGGCCAGTGCTGCAGGCGCGCCTGATTCTCCTCGTGAAACCGGCTGGGGTCGGCACCGAACACCGCCGGGTCGCCGCCGACCTCGTTGAGGCCCACGAGCCGATTATATATATAAAAAGCCGTGTCCTCGCCCGCCTTCGCCATCACCGCGCCGGTATATTGCTGGAAGCTGCTGATCCAGTTCTGCAGCAGCACCGCCTCCTCCGGCGTCGGCCCCGTATAATCCCGCAGGAGTACATCCCGCACAAACTCCAGCGGCTCCGAGTCCGCCCGCGGCTTTGCGGCGCGGGCGGCCGCAAAGGCCTGCCCGATCGTCTCGCGATCCGCCGGCGAGACCGGCGCGCCGGCCCGTATATAGGTCCTATATACCGCGAGCCCCGCCATCAGCTCACGGATCGCCATCCGCAGCTCCTCAGCGGTGAAGTCCCGCTTGCGCCAATCTCGTTCAGCCAGGCTGTTCAGCCAGTCGGTCAAATAGCTGACCGCGGTCGGGAAAAGCTCATCGAGCACCTCCTGCTTGGCTTGATATAACACGCCGGGATAATTCCGGGCGCGCCCGGTGAACCGGAAGTATATATCGTCGAACCTCTCCTTCGTCGACGGATCGACGAGGAGGCCCGCGAGCTGCGCGATAAATTCATATCCCGTGGTGCCCTCGACCGGCCACGACAACGGTAGCACCTCGCCCGCCTCCAGGATTTTTTCGACTAGGATTGCCATCGCGGTCCCCGGCGGCGCCTTTTCCCGCATTAACGCCCGCAGCCGCTCGAGATATTCCTCAGGGTCCCACAAACCATCTATATGATCGATGCGCAATCCCGTGACTCCCGCCTTGAGCAGCGAGGGAATCCGCGCGTGGCTCGCCGCGAACACGTCGGGGCTCTCCACCCGCAGGCCGATCAGCGAGTCGATCGCGAAAAACCGGCGGTAATTTCCCTCGTGCGCACCGACGCGCCAGCGCGCGAGTCTATAGTGCTGCAGCGTAATCAGCGCATCGATGGCGGTAAACGTGGCGGGGTGCCCCGCCTGCCCGCCGATTTTCTCGAGCTGCTGCGTCACGGTCGCCGCGACGGCCGGGTTCGCGGTGACGCGTTCGGCGAACTCCTTTTTCAGCGCGATGAATTTCTTCCCGGCGTCCCGCCGCGAGAATATATCTCCCGCCGCGAGCCGTCCGATTTCGAGGAGTGACGCGTGCAACTCCAGCCAGTTTTTTTTCTCGCGTGAGTCGCTCGTCTCAACGGCGAGCCGATCGAAAAGCCACTCGTACGTCGCACGCGACACCGGGAGCCGCGTGCCCCCGGCATTTATATATAGCACGCCGTCGTGCAACTCGAGCGTGATCTCGCCCGCCTCGAGGACCTCCCCATAATGCGAGCGCAGAATGGCCAGCAGCACCCGGGGCGGCTCGTTCTCACGGTGACGCTGCCAGTGTATATCGAAGAACTCGGCGTAAGCGGATTCCGGCCCATTCGCCAGGACGTCGTTCCACCATGGGTTGTCGGTGCCAATCGCCATATGATTCGGCACAAAATCCGCCAGCCACCGAAAGTTCTCCTGCCGAAGCGCCGCCCCGAGGCGGACGAGCCCCGCGTCGCCCCCAAGCTCGGGATCCACCTGACGATGATCGGTGACATCATATCCGTGCGTGCTGCCGGACGTGGAACGCAGGATGGGTGAAGTATATAGCGCGGTTACACCCAGCGCTTTCAGATGCGGAAGAATTGCCTCGGCCTCTGCAAACGCGAATTTCGCCTGGAGCTGCACGCGATACGTCGCGCCACGTATTACCGGCTCGGATTGCATGCGGCAGTGAAAGGTTGATCGAGGGCATGAACGCTCGCCGGAAGTGCGCCGCGTGCCCGCGGGTGCCGGACCGATTCCGAATTGACCGGTTCCGGTCGATTTTTTGAGCGGTCGGCGCGAGTCCTGAGGCTGAGGGCGGGATAAGAATTTTTCCCAACGATTTGCGTGAATCACGGGAACCCACCCGCCCGATTTGTATCCACGAACCAGACCGTGCCACCCCGCGCGTTTCGCTCAAACTCCTCATCCATCCGATGAAACTCGAGGAATATGGTTTCATCGGGAATATGCACACCTCCGCATTGGTGGGCAGCAACGGGTCCATCGACTGGCTGTGCCTGCCGCGCTTCGATTCGAGCGCATGCTTCGCCGCGCTG
Source organism: uncultured Verrucomicrobiae bacterium (assembly GCA_963800005.1). Lineage (GTDB taxonomy): Bacteria > Verrucomicrobiota > Verrucomicrobiia > Opitutales > Opitutaceae > CAWCZH01. The sequence goes on along the minus strand of CAWCZH010000004.1, from coordinate 131,927 downwards.
CTGGGCACGGTGGATAACGGGCGCTGGCAGATTGCGCCAGTCGGGACGATCACGCGCGTCTCGCAAAAGTACCGGGGCGAATCGCTGCTGTTGGAAACAACGTTCACCACGCCCGAGGGCGAGGCGCGGCTGACGGACGCCATGCCGTTGCACGGCTCGCGGCGCGAGGTCGTGCGGGTCGTCGAGGGGCTCGGCGGCACGGTGGATTTCACCATGCAGCTGATCATCCGTCCCGACTACGGGAAGACGATTCCGTGGGTGCGCCACCAAGGCAGCGGTCTTCTTGCGATCGCTGGACCAGATGCGTTCACCCTCACGGCGACGGTTCCGACCCGCGGCGTCGGCCTGACGACCGTTGCGGAATTTCGATTGGCCGCGGGTGAACGACAAACGTTTGTGCTCGGCTGGTATCCATCTTCGGATACGCCGCCCGCTCCGTGCGAACCTATATCTTCACTGGAGTCTACCTATGAATTCTGGTCGAGCTGGGCCGCGCGCTGTACCTATAAAGGCGAGTGGCGCGACGCCGTCGTCCGCTCGTTGTTGACGCTTAAGGCCCTAACCTATGCGCCGTCGGGTGGCATCGTGGCCGCAGCGACGACCTCGCTACCCGAGCACCTCGGCGGCGTTCGCAACTGGGACTATCGCTACTGCTGGCTGCGCGACGCGACCTTCACACTATATTCTTTCATGGAGGCAGGATATACTGACGAGGCCATCGCGTGGACGGAGTGGCTCCTGCGCGCCGTTGCGGGCGATCCCGCTCAACTGCAGATCATGTATGGGGTCGCCGGCGAGCGCATGCTGATCGAGAATGAATTGAAGCACCTCGCGGGATATGAAAATTCCCGACCTGTGCGCATCGGCAACGCCGCTGCCGAGCAACTCCAGCTTGATATATATGGCGAGGTAATGGACGCCATGCACTTGGCGCGCGTGGTGGGCCTGCCGACCGGAGTGGATTCGTGGCGGCTGCAGCAGCACCTGGTGAAATATGTTGAGCAAAATTGGCAGCAACCCGACGAAGGCATTTGGGAAATCCGCGGACCGCGTCGGCATTTCACCCACTCGAAAGTCATGGCTTGGGTCGCCTTGGATCGCGCTGTCAAAGCGGTCGAGGAATTCGGACTCGAGGGCGACGTCGACCGCTGGAAAAATGCCCGCCAAAAAATCCACGATGACGTCTGCGCGAACGGCTATCACCCTGCTCGGGGCGCGTTTACGCAGTCGTATGAATCCGATCAACTCGATGCCAGCATCCTGATGATGCCGCTGGTCGGTTTTCTGCCGGCGACGGATCCGCGCGTTATATCAACGATAAACGCGATCGAGAAGGAACTCGTGTTTGGTGAATTGGTGTATCGGTACCACCCGACGGAATCCGTGGGTGTCGACGGCCTGCCGCCAGGTGAAGGTGCGTTTCTCCCCTGCTCGTTCTGGCTCGTCGACTGCCTGCACCTCGTGGGCCGCGACGTGGAAGCACGCGCGCTTTTCGAGAAGCTGCTCGCGAAGAGAACGCGCCTCGGCCTGCTCGCGGAAGAATATGATCAGCACGGCAAACGCCTGATCGGGAACTTCCCGCAGGCATTTTCTCACGTTGGCCTGGTCAACACCGTGCAAAACCTGGCGCCGACGTCGGGCCCCGCGGACCTGCGCAGCGTGCAATGATATAGCGCAATCGCGCTATATACTACATAACCGTCCGTAGAAATAGCGTGGGTCGCCGGCGCGGCCGCGCGCCGGTGCTGGCTGGGCAATGCTGTTATTCGGACAAACGTCACCCGCCGGCCATTCCACCTCCATACCGGCTATATAGTCTGCCGCGCACCAAACGCCACGGTTCAGCCGCCCGAGCCACCTCTATATAGCACCGTGTGCTCCGCGCGAAGATGAATGCGCCCGTCCGCCACCGCGTCGGGGCGACCGCCTTCGCCGCCGAACTCTGCTGCCTCGCTGTCGATGACGCGTTGCCAACGCTGACCGTCCGTCGGACGCGTCACCGCGTTCGCCGTTGCGTCGAGTTCCGCGCCGTCTCGAAGCGACATCACGAGCAGCCAATCACCGCCAGCATCGCGCCAGCGCAGTCCAAGTATATAGTCCCCCAGCGCGGTCACGGACCATTTCGAACGCTCCGGATTCTGAAAAATCGGCTCCCGCTTCCGCAGCGCGAGGCAGGCTTGATATAGCCGAAGCACGGCCGCGTGCGGCTCGGTGGGGGTTTCCTGCCAACGCAATTTCGAGTCTGCAAATGTCCGCAAAAGGTGCGGATCCGGGATCGCCGGGTCGTCGGGATTCGTGATCGCGCCCGCCTCCGCAAACTCCTTCCGGCGACTCCGCGCCACGAGATTCGCCAACGAGGGCTCGTGGTCCACGAAATATAAAAACGGCGTCGTCGCCGCCCACTCCTGCCCCATGAACAGCATTGGTGTATAGGGCGTGAGGCAGATCAGCACCGTCAGCGCGCGGTACGCGGCGGGCGAAACGGAATGATTCAGCCGCTCACCGAACGCCCGATTCCCCACCTGGTCGTGGTTGGATATACAGTGTATAAACCGCGACACTGGCAGGTTCCGACACTCCGTCCCACGCGGCTCCGTCTGTCCCCGGGGCACCCGCCCGCGAAACAGCCAGCCGTTCTCCAGTGTCTCGGCCCACTCTGCTGCGGTACCGTCGAAGCCCTCGAAATAAGATTCACGCTGGCCCGTTAACGCGACTCGCACCGTGTGATGAAAATCGTCCGCCCAAACTCCATCGAGGCCCCAGCCGCCGCGATCGAAACGCGTGATCACCGTCGCATCATTGCGCTCGTCCTCAGCCACCACAAACGCGCCCCGCGCATGCGCGCCAACCGCGATCTCTGCCGCAAGGTGCGGGTGACGACGGTCGTGAATCGCATGCGTCGCGTCGAGCCGAAGGCCATCAAAGCGAAACGCATCCAGCCAATAAAACGCGTTCTCGACGAAGTGCCGCCGCACCATGATCGCATCCGGCCCGTCGTAATTCAGCGAAACGCCCCAAGGCGTATCCCGCTCCGAATGGAAATAATGCGCGGAGAACTGCGGCAGGAAATTTCCCACCGGGCCGAGATGGTTATATACAACGTCGAGGATGACCGCGAGCCCGCGCTCGTGCGCCGCGTCCACCAGCTGCCGGAGTTCATCCGGCGTGCCATACGCGCGGGCCGGTGCATATAGCGCCACTCCGTCATAACCCCAGTTGCGGTCGCCCGAAAAATCCGCGACCGGCAGCAACTCGAGACAATTCACCCCGAGCGCCGCGAGGTGATCGAGGTGCTCGATCGCTCCGACGAACGTGCCCGGCTCCGAAAACGTCCCGATGTGCATTTCATATATCACGCGGCCGCGAAACGCCGGCCGCTGCCAGTCCGGCGTTCGCCAGACGTACGCGTGTTCATCCACGATCTGCGACGGTCCGAGCACGCCCGCCGGTTGCGAGCGCGAGGCCGGATCCGGCAGCGCGGTCACCCCGTCGAGCAGGTAACGATATATATCCCCGGCCCGCGCCGTGGGGTCGAAACCGGTGAAGTCACCCGTGGCGTCCGGCGTCAGGTCGAGGCTCGCGCCGCGGCGGTCCGACGTTTCATATACGACCCGCACAGAATTCTTTCCCGGAGCCCAGACGCGAAAGAAGACACCTCCATCCTCGAGTACATGTGCACCCGGCGCGTGGCTCGGGGCTTGGACGTCGACCGCGCTCATGCGACTCCCTTCGCTCGGCCATCGGCCGGCAGGCTCTGATTACTTTCAATCGCGCGACTGAGCGCGAGATCGCTGGTGGGTACCTCCCGTGTCAGTCTCATTTTTGTCGATGCATTCATGATAAAAGTGCCCGCCCGGACTGACTCGCCCGGCGCCGGGAGGTTCGCGGGGCATCTTCGAGGGCCGTTGCCTTGACGATGCCGAATGCAATCCGGAGCGCGCCGTGGCGGGCGATCTGCAGCGCAGCCGGAGGGCTGCGGCACGCCTGTCATTCGGCGGTGGGTGTTGCAGTATAGGCTTTTGGAAATCTGGTGCGAGATGGCGCAATTCCGGCAGTGTCCGCCATGCCCCGATCCCGTGCCCCATGAAAATCTATCTCTATATCAATGCCGTGCTTTATCTTCTCCTCGCGGCGTGGTGCACGATCCAGTATGAAACGACCTCGAAGGCGTCGGGCTATATTGCGCTAAACTCCTCCGGACGATCGGAATACCTCGTCATCTATGGCGGGCTGCAGCTCGGAGTGGCTGCCTTTCTTTTTTATGTCGCGGGCGTTCCGGAATATCGGCGCATCGGCCTGCTTTTCGCGGTATTCCTATATGGAGGCATCGTGGCGTACCGCTTGGTGACCGTCGCTCGGTTTTCCCCCGTGGGGCGCACGACGCTCGCAACCGGCCTCCTCGAGCTCTTCCTACTTCTCTACGGCCTCGCAATCTGGATGCGGGAAGCACGTCACAGCTGAGGAGTCCGTGCCGCGGGCGTCGCCGTCCGTCGGCTCTGTAGTTGTTTTCTGGATACACGCCGGCTTTGATCCTGTGAGGGGAGCGGCGGCGAGAGGTTGCGGAGCCGAGTCCGTTGCGTGCGTGGCGCGTTTAAGAATTTCGCGGTGTGACCGATTTGGAATTGTTCGATGCGAGCAGGTCTCCTATCCCGCACCAACAATCCGGCGTATTGCGATTGCGCCCACGCGCGTCTCCCCGCATTCTGAAGCGTCTCGCTTTGATCCATTTCGAAGAAAAATTGCGGCGTTCTGTCGGAGGAGTGGCGTTGTTCATAGCCGTAAGCGGCGTCGTGTGCGCTGTAGCATCGCTCCTGCCTCGCGCGACGTCTGATCCCGCGGTCTGGCAAACACTCCCCCTCGGCACCTGTCTGGGCCTCGCCCTCGCCGGCCTCGCCCTCTGGACCCAGCAGTCCCGCCAATCGCTGCGGGTCGTGCAACTCAGCCGCGGACTGCTCACCTCCTACGTGCTCACGCTCGCTGTCGTGGAAATATTTTTTCCGCTCGACGGTAGCGGGGCCGCGACGGCCGGCCTTCTCGGTGGCCCGCGCACACCCCTCCTTTCGGTCACGCTGCTCGCTGCCCTCGCGGCTTCGCTGCTGCTCTCCCCACGCGAAGGCGACGTTGCTCGAAGCCCTTTGCCTATATACTTGGCCGGCGCCGTCGTTGCCGTGGGCATCGGGCTGGCAATGACGTTCGGATTTCCGCTCGGCGGCGCCGGTGCCCTCGTGCCGGACCTTGCAGCCTCGATCGCGTTTATTTTGCTCGGCCTCGCGGTGCTTCTGTCCCGGCCAAAATCTCGCGTCGTCCGCGTGCTCTTTGCCCCGACCGCTTCCGGGCGGATGGTCCGACGGCTGCTCGTGGGCGCAGTGCTCGTACCGGCCATCCTCAGCCGACTCTGTATATTCTTCGCGAGCCGCGGCGTGATCGAGCTCGACCACGCGGCGCTGCTGCTCGCCGGCGGCCTCCTCGCCTGCGGATTCCTGATCAGCGTGTATATAGCGGAAACCGCCATTGACCAGGAGGACTCACATGCGAGCGCGGGCCGCGAAAAAAATCAGATCGCCAGCCGCCTCGAGCTCCAGGCCGCACAGCTGCAGGAAATGGTCAGCCTGCGCACCCGCGAGTTGTTCGACGCCAACGCCAGCCTGCGCGCCGCCGCGGAATCGAACGCGTTGCTCGCCCTCGCCGCGAATCATATAACGAACGGCGTCTGCATCACGGACGCGCTCGGACGCGTCGAGTGGACGAACGCCGCGCTCGAGCGGCTCACGGGTTTTCGGCTCGAGGACATCAAGGGACGCAAGCCGGGCAGCTATCTCCACGGCAGCGGCACGGACACCGCCGCGATCGCGCGGATGCGCCAGGCGATCCGGGTCGGCGATCCCTGCAAGGCCGAAATATTAAACTACTCCAAGACCGGCCAGTCCTTCTGGCAGCTGGTGGATATACAACCGGTTCGCGACCAATCCGGCCGTGTGATCAACTTTATTTCGGTTCATACAGATATATCCACGCAGCGGCTCGCGCAGCAGCGGCTCGAAACACTGAACCAGCGGCTCGAACTCGCCACCCGCGCGGCTGACCTCGGCGTCTGGGAATGGAATTCCACCGCGAAAAAATTCCTCTGGGATGCGCGTATGATGGTTATATACGGCGTCATCCCGCGCGAATTCGACGGTTCGATGGCCATGGCGAGCTACGCGCTGCACCCGGAAGACCGCGATCGCGTCCTCGCGGCCTTCGAAGCCGCGCAAAGTTCTGACGACAACTTCGACCAGTCGTTCCGACTGCTTCGCCCAGACGGCTCCACGCGCTATATACATTCACAGGGCATCGTGCAACGCGATGCGTCCGGCAAGCTGATCAGCATTACCGGAACCTGTCGTGATATAACAGCCGAGCGCGAGGCGTCGCATAAAACCGCCGCGCTGAATGAGCGGCTCAAGCTCGCACTGAGCTCCTCGAACTATGGCGTGTGGGAACTCGATGTCGCGACCGAGGACCTGGTCTGGGACGACCGCATGGCGGAGATATATGGAGTGCGGCGCGAGAGTCCCTCGACGCAGCGCGAGCGCTGGCGGAAGGCGCTCCACCCCGAGGATCGCGAGGCAGTCGCCGCCCGCGCGCGCGATGTGATTTCCGGACGGCTACCCTCTTACGATACGGAGTTTCGTATTATTAGGGCCGATGGCTCGATCCGTCATATCGAGGCGCACGGATATCTCCAGCGCGACTCGCGCGGGCAGCCGCTGCGTCTCGTGGGACTCAACCGTGACATCACGGCCGAGCGGCAATTGCGCGAGGCGTTGCGCGTCGCGGAACACCGCTGGCAACTCGCGCTCCAGAGCACGAACGACGGCGTGTGGGATTGGGATATAGAGGCCGGCGTACGCTATCACGACGAGCGCTGGGCCCGCATGCTCGGATATGATCTCGGTGAAATTCCCACGACGCAGGCCGGGTGGCGCGATTTGCTGCACCCCGACGACGCCGCCGCGTGCGAGGCGGTGGCGCGAATTCATATAGAGGGACGGGCCGCGTTTTATCAACACGAGCACCGCATGCGTGCCAAAAACGGCGAATGGAAATGGATTCTCGACCGAGGCAAGGTCGTGAGTCGCGCGAATGATGGACGCGCATTGCGCATGGTCGGAACCCATACGGATATCACCGAAAGGAAATGGCTCGAACAGCGCCTGCGTCAGACCGAGGAGCTCGCCTCGCGCGTCAGCCAGCTCGCCCATATTGGTGGCTGGGAACTCGATCTCGCCACCTCCCACCTTATATGGTCGCCGATTGTCGGCCAGATTTTCGAATTCGAGCCGACCCATCACGCCACGCTCGGCGAGATGCTCGATTTGTTTTTGCCCGAAGCACGCGCCACGCTCCAAAACGCGATGCGCGAAGCGAGCACCAAGGCCGCGGCGTTCGATCTTGAGTTGCCGGCGATCACCGCGAAAGGACGACGCATCTGGGCGCGCGTTCTCGGTATGCCGGAGTTCTGGAACGGTCGCGCCGAGTCTATACAGGGAGCCATCCAGGATATAACGGCGCGGCACGACAGCGAGGAGTCGCGGCGTCAGCTCGAGGTCCAGCTTTTCCAGGCGCAGAAAATGGAAACGCTCGGGACACTCGCAGGCGGCATCGCCCATGATTTCAACAACCTGCTCACCGGGATCATCGGCTATCACGAACTCGCCGCCGATTCGCTCGAGCCGGATCATCCCGCGCGCCTTTGCCTCGCGGAAGCGCGCAACGCCAGCCTTCGCGCGCGCGAACTCGTCGAGCAGATTCTCACTTTCGGCCGCCAGTCCGTCAGCGAGGAACATGGCCCAATGGACCTCGCCCTCGTGCTCGACGAGGCCCGCCGTTTCCTGCGCGCCACGATTCCCGCGAGCATTACGATTACCACCGATGCGAATGCGAACTGCCCGCGCGTGCTGGCCGACGCCACGCAGATCCACCAAGTTATATTAAACCTTGGATCCAACGCGTCGCACGCGATGCGCGCGCACGGCGGCGAGTTGAAGATCGTGCTCACCGCGGCAGAAATATCCTCGGAACAGGCTGCGGCGCTCGGCGGCGTCACGGCGGGTTCGTATGCGTGTATATCGGTCAGCGACAACGGGCATGGCATGGACAACGCCACGCTGCGCCGGATTTTCGATCCGTTCTTCACGACAAAAAATACGCGGGAAGGCACGGGCCTCGGCCTCGCGGTGGTGCACGGAATCGTGCGCGCGCACCGGGGCGCGATCGACGTGAAGAGCCAGGTCGGCGTCGGTTCCACGTTTCATATATATCTGCCGGCAGCGCAGGAGGAGAATATATTGGATGACTCCGGTTTTCTGCCCGCGCCGCGGGGCGTCGGCCAGTTCGTCGGCGTGGTCGACGACGAGGAGGTCGTCGGCAGCTGCACGAAGCTCGCCCTCGAGAGCAAGGGCTACCGCGCGATCGCCTACGACTCGGCCGAGCTGTTTCTCGCCGCGCTGCGCCAGGGCGATCACCCGTTTGATGTATTGCTCACCGACCAGACAATGCCCGGCATGCAAGGCACCGAGCTCGCCGCGGCCGCTCGGCTGCTGCGCCCGAATTTCCCAGTCGTGATCATGTCGGGATATTTTTCCAAAATCTCTTCGCAAGCGCTCGACGAGCTTGGCCGCGTGGAACTGCTGGCAAAGCCGTTTACTACGGACGAACTCGCCCGCGCGGTGAATCGGGGCCTATATCCAGCGAAATATGATGCGTGAGTCGGAGCCCACGGCTCCGTTCGCGGACAACCCCGCGTCTGAATTTGCTAGCCTCACGCCCTCTCGGCCGTAGACAGGAGCCTCTGTCCAACGCTGCTGTATACTTCCAGGCCCGCCAGCGCGCGGCGCTGATCGCATGAGTTCGTTGCGCCTCGAGCTGCCCGCGCCGGTTCGCGGTCGCATTCCGGCTCTCGATGAATTGAAGGGCGTGGCGATCCTGCTCGTCATTCTCTATCACGCGGGCGGCGTCCTCGTTTGGCGGGACCTCGTCCACGCCGAGCTCGGTGTTGATATATTCGTCATTCTCAGCGGCATTGGCCTCGCACTCAGCTCGCGGGTCGAGTCCTCGCGCGAGTTCCTCTGGCGCCGCTTCACGCGCGTGCTGCCCGCCTACTGGATCGCCCTCGCGGTATATACTGCCGCGGATATACACTTTCTGGACAAGCACTACGAGGTGCCGAACCTCATCGTGCACGTGCTGGGAATTCACGCGTGGTTCGGCGACGTCTGGGGCCTCGCGATCAACGACTCGTTCTGGTTCGTGACGCTCATCCTCACGCTGTACGTTATATATTGTTTCGTGCGGCCGCTCATCGCGCATCCCGACCGCCTCCTGCTTGCCGCCGCGGTAATCTGCCTGCCGCCCACGTTTCTCTTCCTGCACGCCGGGCAGTCCGGAATCTATTCGCACGTCGCACTCCGCATGCCGGGCTTTTTTGTCGGCCTTCTCATTGGCCGTCTGCTGCGCGACGGGAAGCTTGATCTACCGCTGACGGCCGTCGGCGGCGCCGCTCTCCTGCTCCTCGGCTACGTGCCGTATACGCAGGGAGTCATATATAACACCGTTCCCCTCGGTCTCGTGCTGATGGCGGCGTACACGTGGCTGTTCCGGCCGCTGTTGCAGGATCGCGCCCGCGGCGTCCTGAAGTTCCTCGGAGATCACTCGCTTGAGATCTTCCTTTTCCACCAGCCGCTAATCCGCGATTTCAACTACTATATACACATTCACTGGCTGCTCGACCCCGCCCCGTCTCCCGTCTCGCTGATCGTCGGCATGCTGGTCGCGCTCGCCGTCACGCTGTGCATCAGCGTGGAACTCCACGCCTTGCTCAAGCGGCTCCGCCTCGCCTAGCCGTTTGCGGCGCGGCCGCTTCCACCCCCGGGCGGGCCGCGGAACGCGCGAACCCGTATCCGAGAAACGGAGACACCGCACCCACGCACCGGGGTGCGAGTATATATCGTCGGGCATGGTCATCCGCGCGCCACGCGCGCAGGCGGCCGACTCCTGATCTCCTCCGGACCCGCTTAGTTTTCCAGCAGCTTCAGCAAGCTCTGCGGCGAGAGGTTCGCCTGCGCGAGCATCGCCGTGTTCGCCTGCACCAATACATTATATTTCGCGTACTGCGTGGACTCGCTCGCCACGTCGACATCCTGGATGCTCGAGACGGCCGCCGTGAGATTCTGCTGCTGCACGGTCAGATTCGACGCGATCAGGTTCAAGCGCGACTCGCTCGCGCCGAGGGTCGCGCGCTGCGCGGCGACGGCCTGCGTCCCATTCGTGAGATCCGAAACGGCAGCGCTGCTGCCGACCTTCAGTGTATAATTCCCGCTCGAGTCCTGGCTGATCAACGCCGCTACCGCGCCCGTCCGCAAATTCGTGTCCGGGATCGTCAGCTGCTGCCCGGCGGAATCGCCGATCGAAATGGTCTGCCCGCCGCCGGTGCTCGATCCGAAAAGATCACGCCCGTTAAACGACCCCGACGGCGCAGTCACGTCGGCCGTGCCGCCGATCTGCGCTGTCGTCCCACCGATCGTGGAACGCAACTCGTCCTGCAGGCTCGTGAACTCCGTTTGATATAACGCAACGTCGCTCGCGCTCTTCGTCGGGTCACTCGCCAGCGTCGCCAGCTCGCTCATGCGGTCGATCGTGTTACCGATCGTGCTGAGATAACCGTCGGTCGTCTGTACATACGAAAGTCCGTCCTGCACGTTCGTGTTCGCGGCCGCGAGACGGTCGTTCTGCGCCGACATTTTGGACGAGGACGCGGTGCCGGCGGCGTCATCCGCCGGGTCCACGATCTTCGAGCCGGACGAGAGCCGGTTCAGCGAGCGGTTCAACATCTCCTGATTCCGGTCGAGGCTGCGTGCGCTCAGGGAGGCCTGGACGTTGATGTTAATCGTATTCATAATTATTAAATAGGAAGCGGGAGAATGGGAGGGATTCGCTCAGGCCTTGGGCGCGGGCGTTGGGGCCGGCGCGGGTTGCTTCACCGGGAGCTTCGGCAGCGGACCGGGCTCATCATGCCGGACGGCCGCCGCCTGGTTGCTGGCCGCGATCGCCGTCAGGACTTCCTTGCGGAAAATCGCGATGTCGCGAGGCGCGTGGATCCCGATCTTCACCACGTCGCCGTCAATGCGCGTAATGCGGATCTCGATCGAATCGCCGATGACGATCGACTCGTTGACTTTGCGGGATAGGACTAGCATGTCGAAATTTAGGCTGACCGGGCGCAAACGGGCGCCTGGGAGTTCTCGAGCAAAGCATGATGCGCGCTGTAGCGCGAGTAGTTCGATATAACTAATTGGCGGCCGATCCGCGTCCGGCGATTCACCACGATTGGGCCGATCAGGTTCACCGTCGCCTCCACCGGCTGGCGCCGCTTCAGCGTGACCACGTTCAACAACATCACCTCCGACGCCGTCGTGATCCCCAGCTGCTCCGCATCCTCCTCGAAAATCTCCGGCTCATACCCCGGGATAATGCCGCCCGGCTCGATCACCACGAAATGGATCGTCTCCGGACCATGGAGCCGCATCCACAGAAACGGCAAATGATCCGGCATATACAGCAACTCCGCTTTTTTATACTCGGCGAAGCCAATCATGCCCTGCGGCAGGATCACTTCGTTCGCAGGCGTCGCGTCGAGATCGGTCGGATATATTTCTGGAATGACTTTCATGTTGGCGTGGGAATTATTGCAGGTAATCGAGCAGCGAGGTCTTCATGATGGACGCCGACGATTGCAACGCGGCTTGGTAGGAAGTCTGGGTCTGGTTCAACTTCACGATCGTGGACGGCATGTCCGCACTCGCGTCATCTGAAATCAGCGAGGACAGATTGGTCTGCCGGTCCGTCGCCTCCGACTGCGCCGCTTCGATGCGCGTCTGCACGCCACCGTTGTTCGCGATCGCGGAGACGAGCGCATCCTCGCCCGTGGTCAGTCCGGCCTGCGTGGCCGCGACCGCGGTGGTATCATTCGCCGTCAACGCGGTGCGGAGCGCGATCAGATTATTGATGAACGTGCCAATCGCCGCGTTCGTCGTGCCGGTGGTGTTCGGGTTCACGCTCGAGGTCGCCGACAGCGGAACATTCGCCTGGCCGCTGTTCCCGACATACGTCACCGCCGTAATATTGCCCGAGGAATCGCGCGTCGCCGTGAACGGCGGCGTAGCCGTCGCCGTCCCGCCGAATATATAATTCGCACCCGACTTCGAGTTCGCCTGCTGCAGCGCCTGCTCGATCAGCTGGTTGGTCTCGTCGGCGTAACCCTGGGAGGCATCGGCACCGAGAACACCTGTGCCGAGCGTGGCGAGTTCACCCGCGCGATCCGACACGGCCTTGATGCTGGTCAGCCCGGAATATGAAGTCTGCGCGACCGATAACGCGTGGCTCGCGTTCGCAGTATATTGCGTGAGCTGGCGCTGCTGGCTCTCCAGGTTCAGCACGCGGCCGACCGCGGCCGGATCATCCTCAGGCTCCGCGATGCGCTGGCCGGTCGCCACCTCCGTCTGTAGCTTCGCCTGTTGCGTGCTCAGCTGCTGGATCTGGTAGATCAGATTGTTCGAGACGGTGTTGGTGGCGACGCGCATGGTGGCAAGTATATAGCGATATATTAACCGACGCCCAGCTTGTTGACGACATTGTCGAGGAGATCGTTGATGGTGGAGAACACCCGCGACGACGCCTCGAAGGCGCGCTGGAATTTTGTGAGGTCGGCCACTTCCTCGTCGAGGTTGACGCCACTGACTGCGTCGCGCTGCGAGACCACCAGCTGCTGGATGCTGGTCTGGTTGGTGACGTTGGAATTCGTCGTCGCGAGTGCCTGGCCCAACTGGCTGACCGAACTGCTGAACGCGCCGGCAATCGTGCCGTCGATCAGGTCGCCACCGGAGACGGAGAACGTCTTGTTCGCCACGGCGGCAACCGCGAGCGCGACCGTGTTATCCCCCGCGGGTCCGCCATCGCTGGCCTTCAGGTTCGCCGCCGTCACGGTGGGATCTATACTGATCGTACCCGCAGTGATATTCGCGGCCGTGAAGAAGTTTCCGGTCAATCCCGTGGGGTTATATGCTGTATTAACCGACGTGACCAGCTGTTTTGAAATGGCATTGAGTTGATTCCGTAGCGCCTGGATGCCGCCATCGCGCGCATTGAGCTCGCCCTGGATGGAGCCGGAGGTGACTGCGACTGCAGTATTGCTGCTTCCGGCGGTGATCTGGGTTCCGCTGAATGCAACGGCGCCCTGGACGGCCGATTTGTCGACCAGCACTATATCATTTCCGCCGGCATCCTTGGTGACGACCTGTACCGCGCCGTTCGACTGGTCGTGCGTCTGGATCGGCATGATCGCGGCGAGCTGCTCGAGCTGGGCCTCGCGCTGGTCGCGCAGGTCCACCGCAGAGCCGGGATTTCCCGCTTCATATTTGCTGATCTGGCCGTTCAGCGTCGCAATCGACTGCAACAGAGTATTTGCGGAGGTGACGTCCGAGGTCACGCGCGTGGAAAGATCGGTCTGCGTTTGCGCGAGTCCCTGGTCGGCCTGCTGCAGGCGATCGGTCAGGGTGCTGGCATTCGCGAGTAGGGTCTGCCGCTCGCCGGTGTCCGAGGGGTTGGCGGCGAAACTTTGGAACGCGTTGAAAAAGCCGTCGATGGACGCGGCGATTCCGCCGGTGTTGGTCGCGGTGTCACTCGTATCCGAAGTACTGATACTTTGTCCGAGGGCGGCCTGCGCGCTCTGATACCCCTGTTGCTCCGCCGTATAGGAAGCGCCGAAGCCACCCTCGCGCATGACCTGCTGGTCGAGGAGATTGTCGCGCAGCTGCTCGACGGAAACCGCCTGCAACCCGAGGCTTTCGGCGCCCTGCGGCGTCGCGACCGTGCCCTGATCGCCGAAGACGACGCGCTCGCGCGAGTAGCTCGCGTTATTGACGTTCGCGAGGTTTTTCCCGGCGACGTCGAGCGCGCGGCTCTGGGCGGAGAGCGCAAGGGTTGAGGCGTTAAGACTGCCGAAGAGGCCGGACATCGTGATAATATATCGCTATATGCTGCTATATACTCTGGACAGATCAGCCCGCGGCGCGAAGGGTGCCGGCGGCGAAGGCCACGGTGGCTGAGCTGCGGCCGGTCGCGGCGTACGTGGTGTTGAAGCTGCCGGGCCGGAGCTGCTGGATGGTTTCCTGGTGCAGCTCGACGCTGCGCGCCAGCAATGTATGATTGTGCCGGCTGGTGCGCCGCACGCGGTGCACGAGGGCGTTCACCTCGCGGATCAGCGCCTCGAAAAGCGGGCGGACCTGGGCCTCGATGAGTGGCAGGAGCGAACGGAGCGTCGCGGTGGCGGGCTGGCCGCGTTCCACGGCAAACGTCGCGACCGCCTGCTCGCGCCGGGTCCGGCATTCGCTGAGGTCGCGGGATTGTTGCTCGATTTGCGTGGCGAAACGCAGCACCGCATCGGCGTTGCGATCAAACAGGGAACGTTGTTGCTCCTCGAAGAGCGAAAGCAGGCCACCGTAATCGGCGACCTCCTGTCGCAGGCAATCCGCGAGCAGTTCCCAATGTATATTCATGGCTGGGTGGGAGTCGAAGTTTTCTCGGCGGGCGTGCCGCGGGGTGTGAGTTGTTGTTCTATCATGCGACCGAGACCGAGCCCCTGCCCGGCCGTGAGCTGCGTCGCAAGTGAGTCGGTCATCATGTCTCCATATACGCTGCCCGCGACGCTGTCGCCGCCGAGCATCGAGCTGACGCTCTTGCCCAACAGCTGGCGCACGAGGATGGCCTCGAACTGCGCGGAGACTTTTTTGCGGTCGCCCTCGGGCGTACGCGCCGCTGGCTTCGAGGTGAGCCCCTGCGCGCCGGCTGACGGCGCCAAGGCGGATGATATACCGGATATATTCATCGTCAGTTGATCACGAGTTCCGCCTGCAGCGCGCCGGAGCGCTTGAGAGTTTGGAATATAGCCATCATCTCGCGCGTCGAAACGCCAAGTGCATTCAGCGCCGCCGCGAGCCGCTCGATCGTCGGCGGTTCATTTAACACAATGAAACCGCCCTTCGTTTCGTTCACCGTCGTTTGCGTGCTCGGCACCACCTGCGTGGTCCCGGAGCTCAAGGCGTTCGGCTGGCTCACGCCCAAATTGGAACTGATCGTTATTGTAAGCGAACCGTGTGCAATCGCCACCTGCGAGAGCCGCACGGACGACGTCGCCACAATCGTGCCGGTGCGCTCGTTGATCACGATGCGCGCCTGTGTGTCCGGCACGGTGTCTATATCTCCGAGCGCGGCAATAAAGGCCACGTCGCGACCGGCATATTCGGAGGGCATCTTCACGCTGACCGTGGCAGCGTCGATCGGCATCGCCGTCGCATGCCACCGCGCGTTGATCGCATCCGCCATGCGCGAAACAGAATTGAAATCCGGATTATGCAGCAGGAGACGCAGAGAGTTATCGCGCACGAACGCGGCGGGAATTTCCCGCTCGACGATCGCGCCATTCGAAATCGCTCCGACCGTGGGATGATTCTTTTGCACCGTCGCCCCGCCCGGCCCACCCGTGCCACCAATAAATCCGCCGATCGCAATCGCACCCTGGCCGACTGCATATACGCGTCCGTCCGCACCCACGAGCGGCGTCTGCAACAACACTCCACCCTGCAGCGTCTTCGCATCGCCGAGCGACGCCACCGTGACGTCGATGCGGGCTCCCGCCTTCAGGAACGGCCCAATCTCCGCGGTAACCATCACCGCCGCCGCGTTCTTCGTCTTTATATCCGCCTGCGCCAGCTGGAGACCATAACGCTGGAGCAAATTCGCCACGGTCCGCAGCGTCGTCGCCGCATTGGTGTCACCCTCGCCCGCGAGTCCAACCACCAAGCCGTAGCCCACAAGCTGATTCTCGCGTCCGCCCTCGACGATCGTGAGATCCTTGATGCGCGAGGCTCGGGCCAGCAGTGGCCAAAGCAGCACGCCCAACAGAAGTATATTCCAAAAACGTTTCATCGGCACGGGCTCAAAATGGCCGGAGCTTTTCATATACCTTCGCAAGCCAACCGCGCTTCTGCGCGTCCGTCAGCTGGCCCTCGGTATAGAATTCCACCTTCGCGTCCGCGATATTGGAAGACGTGATCGTGTTGTCCCGCGCTATATCATCCGGCCGCACGAGGCCGTGCAGCACGACATACTGCGTTTCGCCGGAAAACGTCACGACGCGTACACCCGCGATCACCAGGTTGCCATTCGGCAGTACGTCGGTGACGAGCACCGCGGCTCGTGACTCGAGGCTCTGGTTGTTGCTGATGTCGCCGCCGCCCGAATAAGTTGCGTTACCCGAAACCGAGAGGTTCGGTAGCGCGCCTTTGTGCAGGGCCAGCGAGGGATATATGAAACTGCTGACGGAGTCGGCGATCGAGGAGGCGCGCGCCGATTTCGTGCTCTGGCTGTTTGTCGCGGCGACGGCCTCGCTTACTATAATGGTCAATATATCACCGGACGCCGAGGCCTTGCGGTCGGCATACATGCCGCGCTCAGTGCCAGGGGACTGCGGCCAGAGCGAGTCCGCGGAAACGCGAACAGCGGCAAGCGTACAGCCGAGGAGAGCGGCCGTCCGCGTTATATTAAAAATGGACTTGGACATGATTGTGATCGACGACCGTGGCGGTAAAATCCTTGTGCGATTCCGGGTTGCGCACGACGACCGTGTCGCCCTGCGCGCCGCTCTCGAGCGCGAGCGCCTTCATCGTGATGACGAGCAGGCCGTCGCTCGCGGAAACCTCGACGGCATCGCCCTTGCGCACGAGCGGGCGGCGCGCGAGATCGTGCCACGTGAGCAGATGGCCCGCAGGCACGGCCCGCGAAAAGTTATATCCTCGCTGATCAGAATTCGTGAGCACGACATCATGCTCGCGCAGCACGTCGACGCGGCGGCTGTCCAGGATTCCCGCGTCGAACGCGGTGCCCGGCGACAACGGCTGACGCGTCGCCCAAACTTCACTCCACAACGACGCGTGCAGGGTCACGGAAAATTCCGCGGCGGACGCACCATCGGCGAGCACGCGACAGCGGACGAGCATTGAGGACGCGGGTGCGGAAGGATATTCCAGTATATTAAGCTGCCAGTCGCTCGCGACGACCGCCGGCGAGGTCCACGTGCGCAACAGCTCGAGGCGCAGGTCGCCATCGAGGTTAAAATGTGCGGCAAGATCCTTCGCCAGCGCGTCGATAAACTGCGCGCGGCTGAGCGGTGTGGGCTTCGAAACCACGGCCGCAGCCGTCGTCTCGACGGGGGCGGCGGGCGCGGCAACGGCGGCCGACGTATCGGTCGTTTCCACTATCGTGGTCGCTTCCGCCGCCGGCGCGGACTGCGCGCGCGCCAGACTGGCGGCGGACACAATGGCAATAAGTATATAGAGCGCGCGGGCCATCAGCGTTTGATTTGCGCGACGTTCTGGAGCATCTCGTCCGAGGTCTGGATCGACTTCGAATTGATTTCATACGCGCGCTGCGCGGTGATGAGGTTCACCATCTCCTCGACTATATTAACGTTCGACGCCTCGGTATATCCTTGGATCGTCTGGCCGAAACCGTTCTGGTCCGGCGCGCCGGTTTCCGGAGAACCGCTTGCCGGCGTCTCGGCATAGAGATTGCCACCGAGGCTGCGGAGGCCGGACGGATTCGCGAACCGCGTGAGCGTGAGCGCGAACGTCTGGCTGCCCGAGGCGGACTGCACCGTCACCTGGCCATTTTGCGAAATGCTGACCGAATCAGCGCCGGTCGGAATCGGCTGAAAACCGCTGAGGACCGGGAGACCGTCCGTCGTCACGACCTGACCCTGAGCGTTCAACTTGAACGTGCCGTCGCGCGTATATCCAATCGTGCCGTCCGGCCGCTGCACTTCATAAAAGCCATCGCCCTGGATCGCGACGTCGAGATTTTCGCCCGTCTGGTTCATCTGGCCCTGCGTGAAAACTTTGGAGGTCGACGCGACGCGCGAGCCGTTGCCCACTTCTACGCCAGTCGGCACGAGGTTGCCGCCGCCGGAGTCGGCGCCCGAGGCGCGAGGCTTTTGATATAGCAAATCCTGGAACTCGATCTTGCTCCGCTTGAAGCCGGGCGTGTTCACGTTCGCGAGATTGTTCGCGATCGTGTTCAGGTTGAGCTGTTGCGACTCCATTCCGGTCGCGGCCGAATATAGGGATAGATTCATATAGAAGCGGAAACGCGCCGGTTAGGTTGTGAAAAAAGGAGCCGGGGCGCCCCAATGCGCCCGCGGCCATGCAGTCGTAATCGTGGTTGTCTGATTGGGGAATTCATTGGCGGCGGTCGGCTTCATCCGAGCGCGTCGAGCGTCTTGCCCATTTCCTCGTCCGCCGTCGTGACGATCTTTTGGTTTGCTTCGTAAGCCCGCGAAATTGAAACGAGGTCCACCATCTCGCGCAGCGCCATCACATTGCTGCCTTCGAGCGATCCCTGCGCGAGTTCCGGATCCGTCACTTGCGTCGCCGTCGTACCGGCCGGCGCCGTGAAACGGCCACCAACGCTCGGCACCAGTGTGGACTCGTCCGTAAATTTTTTCACCGCGAGCCGCCCCAGCGTCGTCCCATTCTGCGACATCGTGCCGTCCCGGTTAATAACGATATCGCCACCGGCCGGGAGTGTCTGAATCGGGGAGCCGCCGTCGTTTAATATAACGGCACCGTCACCTGTCGTCAGCGTCCGATCGGAGCGCAGATGGAATTCACCGTTGCGTGTATAGGCATGCGTTCCGTCCGCGTTCTGCACCTCGAAAAATCCGTCTCCTTGGATCGCCACATCGAGATCGCGCTTCGTAACTTCCGTCTCACCTGATGTATAGTTGATACCTGACTGCACCTTCGGGAACAGCATCGGCATCCCGTTGCGCGTCACGTTGCCATGTCCGCCATCGAGGACCTTGCCCGCTTCTTCCGTCGTAAAGTTAACCGTGCGCTTGCGATAACCCGTCGTCTGGCTCGATGTAATGTTCTGGGCCACGGCATCCTGCCAACGCTCCAACGCGGAGAGCGAAGCAGCACTTTGATAGAGTCCGATGTTCATGGCGTGGGCACTTAAGCCAGACTTATGCCGCCGAACTGCGTTGAGTTGCATCTCTCTTGCTATGCGCGGTTTACGCGTTTCTTTCCCTGAAACGATTCCCCGTAACTCCACTGACGCTGGGGTGTTTACCGGAGGTCGGCAGGTTTTGCCGCGGCTAAGAGGATTAGGCGACGCCGACGGAACTGTCGGCGGGCAGCGCTTTCTTTTTGATCATGAGCAACCCTCCGAAAACCCCGGCGACCACCACCTCCAACACCGAGAAGGATCCGTCTGAATGGACCACCGGCAACGAGCCTATGACCGGTGCGCAGAAATCCTATTTGAAGACGCTCAGCGACGAGGCGAAGGAGCCGTTCGACGACACCCTGACGAAAGCCGACGCCTCACGCCGGATCGATGAGCTTCAAAAGAAAACCGGCCGCGGCCGGAACGCCGATCAAAGCTAAGCCGGGGAATGCGGCCACGACCCGCATTGCACCGGCGGATTTCGTCGGTGCCAGTTGGAATAATTCGACGTCCCATATACTCTGATGTGTATATGCGAACTGCGCTGCTGGTTGCGTTGTCCTTGGCCACGGCAATGGCCGCCGAAACTCCTGTGAATACAAAATCCTCGTCCACTCCCTCACCCACCGACGCCGCTGCCTGCGCGATTGACGGGCCCAAGTCCGCCTGCGGACTGCCGTCCAGCGTGGTCATCGATATGTCCAAAGCGGCGGTCAAGCGCTCGGACTCCGAGTGGAAGAAGCTGCTGACCCCCATTCAATATCGAGTCGCTCGTCAGCAGGGAACCGAGCGTCCGTTCGACAATGAATATTGGGACAACCACGCCGACGGTGTATATTTCTCAGTCTGCAGCGACACGCCGCTGTTCGACAGTCGCGACAAATTCGAAAGCGGCACGGGCTGGCCGAGTTTCACGAAGCCGATTCAGAACGAGTTCGTGGGCGTGACCCGCGATACGAGTTACGGGATGATCCGCGACGAAGTGCATTGCAATGTCGACGGTGGCCACCTGGGCCATGTGTTCGACGACGGCCCGCGGCCAACGGGCCAGCGCTACTGTATCAATTCGGCGTCGCTCCGGTTCATGCCGCGCGACCAATACAATGCATGGGTGGCCGCCCACAGCACGACCACGGTCGCGGCCGCGAAGCCCTGAATATATAGCGCAAGCGGCGGCGCTTCGTTCGCTATATACTGTGGCCTCGGAGGCTATTCCGCGACGGGCCTGGGTTGCAGACGATAGACCCGGAAGTTTCTGATCCGCAGATGACTGGTCACCGTCCGAAAGGCGAACCAGCCCGCGGTATAGGGAGCCGGATCGTCGTATGCGAAGATGCGCCGTCCGTCTCGATAATAGCCGACGAATGGACCCGCGGCGACCAACTGGATCCGCTGTTCCTGATTCGGTGTGAGCAGAAATTCCCGCGCGCTGAGATCGTGCTCCGGCAAGAGCGGCCGGTTGCCCTTCTCGCCTATATACCGGCGAAAGCGCGTCGTGGAATTATTGTTTCCACCCTGCCCCACGTAATAGCACCGCAACTGGTCGTAGTCGGAGAAGCGGCCGCTGCGCGCCGTTCCGAATATATCTTCGGGGCTGCGCGGGTCGCGCGCCATCCAAAAGCAGTTGAGGTCGCTGACACGGTCGTTTGGTCCACCCTTGGCGACCGCAGTCGCACTATATTCAATCAGGATCGGGCCTCGCAGCTCCTGTTTCAGCCAAACGCAGCAGCCGCCAGGCACGTCTATATCCAAGGCGCCGTCGCGCGCTATCACCGAGCCGCCCTTCTCGAGCTCGCTGCGCCATTGGGCGAGGCCATGGTTGAAATCGTCCTGCGCCAATTTATTGCCAACAACAAACTGCGGATCCGGCGACGCGGGCGCAACGACCGCCGGCCCCGGCGCTCCTAATGCTGAAACGCCCATAAGTGCGAGCAGCGCGACAGCGACTGGCGCCAGCAG
This sequence comes from uncultured Verrucomicrobiae bacterium, assembly GCA_963800005.1. Lineage (GTDB taxonomy): Bacteria > Verrucomicrobiota > Verrucomicrobiia > Opitutales > Opitutaceae > CAWCZH01. The sequence goes on along the minus strand of CAWCZH010000004.1, from coordinate 110,867 downwards.
CGAGCGGGCAACCCTCCGACCGACCATGCGGGCCGCGCCCTCGATTTGCGCTTTAAACCAGCGCGACGCTCGACGATGCGCCAGCCGGCTGTCAGCGCGAGAGCTTCGGAGCCACAACGGCCGGAGCAGTATACAAGCCATATTATATAGCGCGATGAAGAAGTCGTGGGGCTTTATTCGAAGCCCGCAACCGCGTGCGGTATATACGGCTCCTCCAACGCCTTCAGTTCCGCGGGCGTCAGCCCGAGCTTCAACGCCGCCACGGCGTCGTCGAGGTGTGCGAGCTTCGATGCCCCAATGATCGGCGCGGTGATCACCGGCTGCTGCAGCACCCACGCGAGCGCCACCTGCGACGGCGGCACACCGCGCTTCCCCGCGATCTCGTTCACCCGGTTCACCACCGCGCGGTCGGCGTCACGCGTGTGACTATAAAGCTTTTTTCCATATTCGTCCGTCTTCTCCCGCTCCGATACCGGCTCGTCGTGCCACGGCCGCGTCAACCGTCCGCGCGCGAGCGGACTCCACGGAATCACCGCGATCCCCTCCGCCGCACATAGCCGCAACATCTCGCGCTCCTCTTCGCGATAGAGCAGATTATAATGCGGCTGCATCGACACAAAACGCGTCAGCCCTTTCAGATCCGCCGTCGCCAGCGACTTGGCAAACTGCCACGCGAACATCGACGACGCACCCAGATACCGGACCTTGCCCGCCTTCACGAGGTCGTGCAGTGCCTCGATCGTCTCGGCAATCGGCGTTTTATAGTCCCAGCGGTGGGTTTGATATAAGTCTACATAGTCGACACCAAGCCGGCGCAAGCTGTCGTCGATCGCGGTGAAAATCGCCTTCCGCGACAGTCCGCCCTGGTTCGGCTTCGGCCCCCACGAATGATATACCTTCGTCGCGATCACCACCTCGTCCCGACGCCCAAAGTCCCGGATCGCGCGGCCCACGAACTCCTCACTCGTGCCGTCCGAGTAGGCGTTCGCGGTATCGAAGAAATTTATCCCGAGCTCGAAAGCGCGCCGCAGCAGCGGCCGGCTCTTTTCTTCGTCCAGCGTCCACGGATGTGCCCCGCGCTCCGGCACTCCATACGTCATGCATCCGAGACAGATGCGAGAAACCTGCAAACCAGTGGGGCCGAAGTGTGTATATTCCATGGGAGAACGAATTCTAGGTGAGGCGTGCGCCCGCTACAATCGCAGAGCGCGCCGTTCCCCAGACCGGAACGAAGCCGGAAGGAACCGGGCTTTTTTCTGTCACTTACCGCCGGCGCGCCCAGGCGCATCGCGTGTCAAGCCCTGCCACCAAACGTGCAGAAGTCGTCCACATCCATCAGTTCGAACCACGTGCGGATATCCTCACGTGTCGTGCTGAATTTCGCCACCGCCGCCGCGAACTCCGCCAGGGTCTCCGCATCGCTGTCCGGCGTGCGGTTGATATGATATTCGCTCCACGCCTTGATCTCCCACGGCGTACGGGACGGCTTCGAGTTCGCGTCGACCCACGCCAGCATTTCGCCATCGCTCTTCCCGGTGGCAAGTTCCGCTTTCATGGCATCCGCCGTCAGCCCGGTGAACGTGAAGAAATGCCGGTTAAGCCCACGCTCGTCGAAGCGGTACTCGCCATTCTTGCCGGCCAGCAGCGCGCGGCCTTTGTCGAGCAGCCGCGGCAAAATCACATAGCCACCGAGGCGCACGCGCAGGCTGCGCGGGGCGCGTTGAGTCAGGTCAGGAGCAATCAATGATGATGATGATGTTGTTGTTGTTGTTGTTGGGTTCATATTAGGAGAAAAGTACGATCCCGCGCGGCTGCGGCGCCCCAACGCTCAATGCTATATCCCCAGCACGCGTCGGCGCCCACCGCCAAACTCCCGGCGCTCGGAATCCGTTGGGCGGAAATGTATAGTGATAAAACCAGGGCTTATATACTCGGCTGGAATAAATGGTCGGGGCCCGCCGCGGTCGCTGCGCCTCGGCCGCCAGTTCCCTCACCGCTCCGCCTGCCAGCCTCCACCGAGCGCCTTGATCAACGTGACCCGCGTGATCCACCGCTGGCCGGCCAGGCGGGCGTCAGCACGTTCCACGTCGAGCGCCGTGCGCTGCGCATCCACCACCTCCAGGTAACTCACATAACCCGCGTCGTAACGCGTCAGTGACAACCGCGCCCCGCGTCGCGCACTCTCCACCGCCCGCGCCTCGGCGGCCGCCTGCGTCTCGAGCAGCCGCGACGCCGTCAGCGCGTCCTGCACCTCGCGAAACGCGGCGAGTATATATTGGCGATACGAGGCAAGGGCCTCTGTATACAGCGCTCGGCTGCGCTCGAGGTTCGCGCGGTTGCGGCCACCCTGGAAGATCGGCAGGTATATACTCGGCCCGATCGAGGCGAAACGGCTGTCCGGACGAAACAGATCGCTCACGTCGGCGCTCGCGTAACCCGCGCTGCCGGTCAGCGAGATCGCCGGAAAAAATGCCGCCTGCGCCACACCGATCCGCGCGCTGGCCGCGGCCAGGCCACACTCCGCCGCGGCAACATCGGGCCGACGCAGCAGCAGCTCACTCGGCAGCCCCGCGGGCACGTCCGGCGTCGTCACCGGCGCTATATCAACGTCCACCGAAAAGTCCGGCGCGGCCTCACCGAGCAGCAGCGCCAGCGCATTTTGCGTCGCCGCCCGCTGCATCGCGAGCGCGGCCGCGTCGGCCTCCGTCGACGCCAGCTCCGTTTCCGCCCGCGCCACATCCAGTTCTCCCGCGTTGCCGCGATTAAAGCGGGCCTGCGCGAGCTTCAGCGCCGATCGCCGCACGTCGACGGTCGACGTCACAATGCGCAACTCGTCGCTTGTCGCCCGCAGCGTAAAATGCGTGGTGGCCACCTCCGCCGCGAGCGCGAGCCGCGCCGCCGCATAACTCGCCCCGGCCGCGGCAAATTCCGCGCGAGCCGCCTCGTTCGACCGACGCACCCGGCCGAAGAGATCGAGCTCCCATCCAAGGTTCAGCGGCAGACTATATACGGTCGCGGGCGATTGCGTGGCCGCATTCCGGACATTCTGCGAAAAACGCTCGCGGTCCACCGCCGGGTCCAGCTCCAAAGCCGGATAATATTGCGAACGCGCCGCGCCAGCCAGGGCCCGCGCCTGTTCGACGCGCGCCACCGCCACGCGCAAATCCTGATTGGCGAGCAGCGCACGCGCCTCGAGCTGATCAAGCGCGGGGTCCCCAAAGAGACGCCACCACTCCGTCGTCAGCGCGGCGCCCGGAGCACTGGCATCGGCATCGCGGTACGCCGGCGGCGCCGGCACGACCGGACGTTTATAGTCGGGACCGACCGACGGCAGCGCCGCCAGCGCGCTTGCGGCCAGGAAGGGCAGAACGAGAAATGCTTTCATATATTACGAAGTATATAGTGTGATATTGCGGATGCCGCCCGGCCGCTGCTCTACGGCGCGCCGGAGGATCGACGTTATGAGTGATGCGCTGGCTCGAGGACGGGAACCTCGGCCGTCACGACCGCCGCCGGCGCGCTTTTTTTCACCCCGATGCGCTCGAGCAACACGTAGAAGATCGGCGTCAGGAACAGACCGAACACCGTCACGCCGATCATGCCGCAAAACACGGCGACGCCCATGGCGTGACGCATCTCCGCGCCCGCGCCTTCCGCGGTCACGAGCGGCAGCACGCCCGCGATAAACGCAATGGACGTCATCAGGATCGGCCGCAGCCGTAGGCGCGTGGCCTCCAGCGCGGCGTCGACCACGCCTCGGCCATCCTCGCGCAGCTTCACGGCGAACTCGACGATCAGGATCGCGTTCTTCGCCGCCAGGCCGATCAGCACGATGAGGCCGATCTGCGTGAATATATTATTGTCGCCGTGAGTTGCCCACACCCCGAGCATGGCCGACAGCAGCGCCATCGGGACGATCAGCAGCACCGCGAACGGCAGCCGGAAACTTTCATATTGCGCCGCGAGCACGAGGAACGCGAGCAGCACGCTGAGCGGGAATATATACAGCCCCGTGTTGCCGGCGATGATCCGCTGATACGTCAGCTCCGTCCAATCAAGCGCGAGCCCCTTCGGCAGCGTCTCGGCCGCGATCTTTTCCATCAATGCCTCCGCCTGTCCCGAGCTGAAGCCGGGCGCCGGCGCGCCGCTGACATCGGCCGCCGCATAGCCATTATACCGCATCGCGCGATCCGGACCATACGTTTCGCGCACCGTCACGAGCGACCCGAGCGGCACCATCTGGCCAGCCGCGTTGCGCGTCTTCAGCCGCGTGATGTCCTCGGCATGCGTGCGAAACTCCGCGTCCGCCTGCGCGACCACCTGGTACGTGCGGCCAAACCGGTTGAAATCATTAATATACAGCGAACCGAGGTTGATTTGCATCGTCTCGAATATATTGGCGAGCGGCACCCCCTGCTGCTTCGCCTTCTCGCGATCGACGTCCACCGACAGCTGCGGCGTGTTGACCGTGAAACTCGAGAACAGACCCGCGAGCCCCGGCGTCGCGTTCGCTTTCGCGATGAAGGCCTGCGTCGCGTTGAACAACTCGTCGTAACCGAGCCCGCCGCGGTCCTCTATATAGAGCTTGAATCCACCGGTGGTGCCGAGGCCGTTCACGGGCGGCGGGGGAAATATAGCGACGAACGCCTCCTGGATCCCCGCGAATTTGCCCTGCAGATCCGCCGCGATTTCCACGCCCGACATCCCCTTGCCCTCGCGTTGCGCGAACGGCTTCAGCGTGATGAAGGCGATGCCGGAATTCGGACTGTTCGTGAATCCATTAATCGACAGGCCGGGAAACGCGATCACCTCATCCACCCCGGGATGCTTCCGCGCGATGTCCGTCATCCGCCGGATCACCTCGTCCGTGCGCTGCAACGACGCCGCATCCGGCAACTGCGCGAACGCCACCAGATACTGCTTGTCCTGCGTCGGCACAAATCCCGCCGGCACCTGCTTGAACGTATATCCCGTGAAGGCCAGCAATCCGATATATACAATGAGCGCGAGCACGCTCACGCGGATCATGCGGGCCACGCCATTGGAATATTTCTCGGACGCCCAGCTGAAGAACCGGTTGAACGGCCGGAACAGCCAGCCGAGGCCGCGATCCATCACCCGCGTCAGCCGATCCCTCGGCGCGGCATGATCCCGCAGCAGCAGCGCTGACAATGCCGGCGACAGCGTCAGCGAGTTGAACGCCGAGATCACCGTCGAAATCGCTATAGTAATCGCGAACTGTTTATAGAACTGCCCCGTCAACCCGCTGATGAAAGCCGTCGGGATGAACACTGCCGACAGCACCAGTGCCGTGGCCACGATCGGGCCGGTCACCTCGCGCATCGCGCGTTTGGTGGCGTCGACCGGTTTGAGTCCGAGCGCTATATTGCGCTCGACGTTCTCGACCACAACGATCGCATCGTCGACGACGATGCCGATCGCGAGCACGAGGCCGAACAACGACAGCGCGTTGATCGAGAACCCGAGTATATTCATCACCGCGAACGTGCCCACGAGCGAGATCGGGACCGCGGCGAGCGGGATGATCGACGCGCGCCAGGTTTGCAGGAATAATATAACGACCAGCACCACGAGCACGATCGCCTCGAGCAACGTATGCACCACCGCATTGATCGAGCTGCGCACGAACACCGTCGGATCGTACGCGATCGCGTAGTCGAGCCCCTCGGGGAAATTGACCTTCAGCTCGGCCATCGTCTTGCGCACGCGATTGGATAAATCGATCGCGTTCGAGCCCGGCAGTTGAAACACGCCGATGCCCACCGCGGTTTTATTGCTGAGGAGCGAACGCAGTGCGTAATCCGACGCACCGAGGTCGATTCGCGCGACGTCGCGCAGCAGCGTGCGTTCGCCGCGTGCGCCGATTTTCACCACGATCCCGCCGAACTCCTCTTCGGTGACGAGACGGCCCTTCGTATTAATCAACAGCTGCGTGTCCGCGCCATTTGGATTCGGCTGCTGCCCGACGCCGCCCGCGGCGACCTGTACATTCTGTTCGCGAATCGCGGCAACGATATCGGAGGCGGTCAGGCCGCGCGATGCGATCTTGTTCGGGTCGAGCCAGACGCGCATGGCGTAGTCGCCGGACCCCCACGTGTTGACCAGGCCGACGCCGTCAAGGCGGGTTAACACGTCTTTGATCTGCAGCGTCGCATAATTGCGCACGTATACATCGTCATACCGGCCATCCGGCGAGAAAAGGTGCACGACCATTGTGAGGTCGGGCGAACTTTTGGTCGTCGTGACTCCGAGCCGGCGCACCTCCTCCGGCAGCATCGGCAGCGCCTGCGAGACGCGATTCTGCACCTGCACCTGCGCCTTGTCGGCATCGGTGCCGAGTTTGAACGTGATCGTTGTCGTCATCACGCCATCGCTCGTCGCCTGCGAGAACATATAGAGCGAGTTCTCCACGCCGTTGATCGCCTGCTCGAGCGGCGTGGACACCGTCTCCGCAATCGTCTTGGGATTCGCTCCCGGATACACCGCGCGCACAATCACCGTGGGCGGGATAACCTCGGGATACTCGCTGATCGGCAGCTTGAACAGCGACAGGCCGCCCACGAGAAATATGATGATCGAAAGGACGCCGGCGAAAATTGGGCGCTTGATGAAGAAATCGGAGAAGTTCATGACGAGAGATATATGAAACGTGGGCTATATGAACGGTCTGTATATGCGCAAAGCAGTGGCTGCCGCGGCGCGAGCCGCGCGGATTGAAAGTACGAGGTAGCCTCGGGTTACTTGATCGCGACGGCGGTGGTGCGAGCCGTCGGGGTGGCGGGGGCCTGCTGGGCGACAACGGTCATGCCCGGGCGGACGTGCTGCAGGCCGTTGATGATGACGCGCTCCCCGGCTTTGAGGCCGTCGCGCACGACGCGCTGGCCATCGATGATCGGGCCGAGCGTGACCGGACGATATTTCACCGTGTTCGCTGCATCGACCGTGAATACATATTTCTGACTCTGATCGGTGCCGACCGAGCGCTCATTGATAAACAACGTCGCCTCGGGCGCACTCACCGGCAGCCGCACGCGGGCCGAGAGCCCGGGGACGAGTTGGCCATCCGGATTGGGAAATATCATGCGCAACACGAGGCTGCCCGTTCCGGCATCGAGCCGGTTGTCGGCGGACTCGACACCACCGCGATGCGGGAAACCCGTTTCATCGCTCAGCTGCATTTCCACCGGTATATGGCCGTCCTCAGTGGCGAGCTTGCCCGCGCTCTGCAGACGATCGAACGCAAGCACCGTCGCCTCGTCGACGTCAGCATATACATAGACGGGACCGGTCGAGACGATCGAAGTCAGCAGCGTCGCGCCACCGGGCGAGCCCGAGACGAGATTCCCGGCAGTGACGTAGGCGCGGCTGACGCGGCCGCTGATCGGGGCGCGCACCTCTGTATATTCGAGATCGAGCCGCGCCGTCGTGAGCGTCGCCTGGGCAGCGAGCAACTCCGCGCGGCTTTCAGCGAGGCGGGACGTGCGCGTATCGGCTTCCTCGACCGAGATCGCGTGATCCTGCAGCAGCTCATCCGAGCGCTTCGCGTCGCGTTCCGCTATATTAACCCGGACCGTCGCGCTCGCGACCTGCGCGGTCGCGAGGTCGAATTGCGCGTGGTACCAGCGCGGATCAATCATGAAAAGTATATCGCCCTTGCGCACGAGTTGTCCGGCCTGGAGGCGCACTTCGTCGATATGGCCGGAAACACGCGGGCGGATCTCGGCGATCTCGGTGGCGTCCACGCGACCGAGGAGTTCGCGATGGTCCACAACGACGCGTTGTTCGACGGGAGCGACGGTCACGGTCGGAGCGGGCGGCGGCGCAGCGGGAGCTTCAGCGCGAACGTCGGCGGAGCCGGCGAAATAGGAAATCGTGGCGAGCGCGAGGGCGGCAACGCCAGCGATTGCGACCGGACGCCAACCGCGGGAAGCGGGAAAAGGGCGGGATGACGCCGGAGAAGTGGATTCAGCAGTGCTCATGGGAAATCAGGTAGTTGACTATATAGTTAACAAAAAGGCCAAAAAAAGGGGTCACTTGACCTCCAGAACCGAGCGGCGCACGCCGAGTAGCTCCATCGCGGTCTCCGGCAGAACGCGGAGAATCTCCACATCGTTCTGAATCCGGGCTTGAGCCAGGCTACCTTCGAAAAGTGCGTAGAGGCAGCGACCCATCGACGGCGGACAATCGCGGGAGATTGAACCCTCCGCTTGGGCGTCGCGGATCGCGGACTCGAAATAGCGGATCTGCTGTTTGAGGATCTCCTGAACCTTCTGGCGGATTGTCTCGTCCTGAGTGCTCGTCTCCGAGCCAATCGAGAAGCAAGGGCAGCCCAGCACTCGCCCGTGCTCGCGCTGAACTTCGACTTGGCCCTCGTACGCCTGCTGGAAGAAGTTTCGAATCCGCTCCACGGGGGGAGTCGCAGCGGAAAACATCCGGTCCCACTTCGACTTGCCGTCCGCTTCCCAATCCGCCTCGAGCGCAGCGATCGCCAGCGCGGATTTCGAATCGAAGAAATAGTAGAAACTCCCCTTCTTGACGCTCGCCTTCTCGCAGATTGCGTCGATCGTCACGACCCCATAGCTGCGCTCCCAGATTAGATCCAAGGCGGCCTGCAGCAGGGCAACGCGTGCGTTACTTTTCCTTCCCATGGCGAAGACGATTGTTGACTGTTTAGTAAACTACAAGCCGAAAACCGAGATTTTCAGATTTTCGTAGTCACTAACACTAGGCTCGGCGAGCGAACCAGCGGTTGAAGGCTCGGCGAATCACGAGGGAAAAGCCGGTGGCGACCAGCACCAAACCGCCGAGGCAACCGACCATCGCAAGGATTTGCCCCGGCCAGCCGAGCGCCTCGCCGGTATGGAGAAAGCGGGCCCACGAGCGCATTTTTCCCCCGGGACTCTGGTTGGCGAAATCGTCGCGTCCGATATATACACCGGACGCGGCATCGAACCGCACCGTGCCTGTCGCCGTCCGCGGCCACTCGCCCGTGCTGTGCACCGTGAACTCCACTGCGCGCACCGATCCCGATTGCGCGGCGCCGCGGGCGCGGCCTCCGGAGGCGTTGCCCAGTCGGAGCGTGATCAAGTCCCAGTGCGGCGCCGAGCGCTCGACCGCCTCCAGCATCGGTTCATATAGCGGGGGCGGCCGGGCTCCCGCGCCGCCCACGTCCGGACGCCCCACGCGATCGGCCTCGCGGGAGTTCTCTTCGCGCAACGCGGGGCGGGTCTCCGAAGCTGTATTGTTTTTCACCTTGGACGGACTCGGGTCCAGCCGCGGCCCGGGTGCCGGCGGGATCTCGCCGGCGAGGCGATATATAGCGTCACCCGCCCAGCGATAAGACAGCGGCAGTGCCGTGATGGTCAGAACCAATATGATCGGCGCACACCAGAACCCGAGGGCGTTGTGCCAGTTCCAATCGCGCGCCCGCCCCCGCAGCGCGAACCGCGGACGCCACACCGCGGTAAAGCGCCCGGCCAAAACTCCTCGGGGCCACCAAAGATATAGACCGCTCGCCGCAAGGAATAGGAAGAGGAAGCTGCCGGCGTCGTTGATCGACTTGCCCCAAGCGCGACGATCGCCCGCGAGCGATAGCGTCCGGTGCCAGTTTTCCATCGCTTGGAAAAACGCGCGCGTCCGCGCGCCAGGCGCGGGCGCGATCGCGCCGCTATATGGATCGATATAATATCGTTCGCCGCGACCGACCGTGACCGCCAGCGCCACTCCCGGGTCCACCGGGATGGACACCGACATCGCGGGCGCGGTCTCCGCGTTCGCGTGCAGCCGATGTATTATCTCGTCGAGCGGAAGCCGGGCTGCCCGTGGCGGAACCGGGACAATCCTCGCCTGGCTTTCGCGCCATGCCGCCACCGGCTTCTCCAGTACGAGCATCGTGCCGGTGAAGGACATCACCGTGATCGCCAGACCGGCGATCACGCCGGCCGACAGGTGAAGCCAAAACAAGATTTGTCGAAGGAGCTTCATCAAAAGTATATAGAGTTCAGCGACAGGTGAAGCCAGAATAAGATCCGTCGGAGCAGTTTCACTGGAAGTATATAGAGTTTAGACCTCCGCCCATTGCCGCAGCAGGTTGTGATACACGCCCGTGAGCTGCACCGTCGCCGCATGCGCCGGAAACTCGGCCGCGAGCCGCTGGATTCCTATATCCAGGTCGAAGAGCAGCGCGCGTTGCCCGGCGTCCCGCACCAGGCTCTGCACCCAGAAAAATGCGCAGAGCCGCTCCCCACGCGTGACCGGCGTCACATGATGCAAGCTCGTCGCCGGATATAGCACGAGGTGCCCCGCGCGGAGTTTCACGCGCTTGGCCCCAGACGTATCCTCGACGACCAGTTCGCCACCTTCATATTCCTCGGGCTCGGCGAAGAACAACGTCGCGGATAAATCGGTACGCATCCTCTGCGACGTTCCCGGAATCGTCCGAATCGCACCGTCGACATGCGTCCCGAACTGCTGCCCGCCAGCGTAACGATTGAACATCGGCGGAAGCACCTGACGCGGGAGGGCCGCCGTGAGGAACAGCGGATTCGAGCCGAGGGCCCGCAATATGATGTCCCCCACCCGCCGCGCCGTCGGATCATCGACCGGGATCTGCTGGTTGTCCTTCGCCCGTGCGGCTTGGTGCCCCGACGTCACATTGCCATCCACCCACTCAGCCGCCTCGAGCAGCGCCCGCGCTTCCGCGAGCCGTGGCGGCGACAATACATCCGGAATATCAATGATCATGAGAAAAACTTCTCCGACGTTAGCCAACACGCGTCCGTGCGTCGCCAGCTCTATACTTGTGAATTAACCTGTAGCGGATCTGCGTCATATATCTTGAGATCGGCGCGAACCGGAGACGGGCGGGCGATCGCGTGCCGCGTTCAGAATTTCACCTCGGCAGTGAGCAGGTACGCGCGCGGCGGCGCCAGGTTCAGCCGGTAACCGTTGTTGTTCAGGCTCGCGATGCCGCGGTGGTCCGCGAGATTGCTGACATTCAACCGCAGCGTGAGGTGGCGATTCACCTCACAGCCGAGCACCGCGTTGAACAGCCAGGACGCAGGCACTTGCGAAGAGAATGTCGTCGCGCTCGGAACCGTCGTCGCCTGCAGCCGGCGGGTCGCCCCCATATATTGTCCGCCGCCACCGAACTCCCACCCGGAGCGCAAACGATATATACTCCAGAAATTGCCCGAGTCCCCGGGCAGCAACGGGAGAGTCAAGCCCTGCGCATTCGTGCTGATCAGCGACGACACGCGGGCCGCAAGATGCGAATAGCCGGCGAACACCAGCCAGGCTGGCGTGACCTTGCCCGACGCACTGAATTCGAAGCCCTGCACCGTCTGATCCGAGGTTTGGTCCGTGAGCCCAGTGATCGGGTCCGCGGATGGCACGTGTGAGTTCATGCTCCGAAACACCGCGATCGTCGCGAGCAGCCGCTCATCGAGAAACCCCCATTTCGAGCCGAGTTCATAATTGATCGCCCGCTGCGGCTGCAGGAGCGGGTTGTCCACGCTCGTCGCGGTCGTCGAAAGCGTGTTCGTATATCCCGACGAGCCTGGCGGCCGCACGGCCGTGGCGACCGAGGCATACAGGGTGCCCGACGCCGTGACTTTATATACCAGGCCGCCTTTCCAGGACGCGGTCGTCTGATCGGCCCCCAGCGCCAGCTGCGAGGCCGGCACCGCCGCCACCGCCGCGGCGCTCGCGACCGCCGGTATATACAACGTCGCCGGCTGCCCGGGAAAAGCACTGATCGCCGGACTTGCCGCCGTCACGCTCGATTCGCGAATATCATAATGCTCGAGCCGCACGCCGGCGACGAGTTGCCAGGCGGGCGTGAACTTCACGGTGTCGAAAACATATAACGCCAGCGTGTCGAACACCGTGTCGGTGGCGCTGCCGGTCTGGTGCGGCGCGTAGTTCAGGAGCGCCGCTGGACGGTTCTGCGGCGTGTAAATATCAACGAGGTAATTCGGATTCGGCGCGCCCAAGGGTACCACGCTCCAGATCGGGTTGTCCGACGACTCCCGACTAAACTCCGCCCCGGCCGCCACGTCATGCTCCACCGCTCCCGTGCTCACGTGCGCCGTGACGCCGGCCTGCTCGGAGAATTCCCGGTTGCCCGTTTCATATATCCCATGCGTCAGGGCGACCTGCCCCGCCGGAGTCATTGCCGAACTGCTCGGGGACGTCGCCTCAATATAGCGCCGAGTTGAACTATAGCGCGCCTGGTCCGTCAGCACCGCGCCACCGGCGAACGTGTGCTCGAGACGCAACAGGACACTGTCACTCGTGACGCGCTCGCGGTCGAGGTTCGCGAAACCATAATAGTTATTATAGTCCACTCCGGGCGAGTAGAGCGAGGCCGCGGCGGATGGCGCAGAGCCCGGCAACACGGTCGAGGGCAGGCCATAATCAGGTATATTATTTTCCTTTTCGTGCTGGTACGAAACGACGGCGCGGTTGGGTGTGCCGAGTCCGAGCGCGAGCGATGGTGCCACACCCCAGCGGTTCTTCTCCGCGTCATCCCGCCCCGGCACGCCCCCGCGCTGGTCCATGAGATTCAGACGCAGGGCGACGCCGGGTATATAGTCCCACCCGAGCGGCTCGTTGATGTCGATCGTGGCCCGTCGCGACGACTCCGCCCCGGTTTCGTCCGCACCGATGCTCACCGTTCCATAGCGGATCGGACGGAGCTGCGGCGTTTTCGAGACGAGGTTCACATATCCCGCCGTGCCGCCGCGGCCGTTATCAGAAGACGTTCCCTTCACGACCTCGACCTGGTCGAGATTGAAGGTGTCACGTGTGACTGCCCCTTCGTCCCGGACGCCGTCGACGTATATACTATTCGAGGTGTCGAAGCCGCGGAGATAAAACGAATCGCCGCCCGTCCGGCTCGCGCTGCCGCCCTCGCCCGCGAAAAAGGTAATGCCGGGCGTGTTGCGCAGGACGTCGCTGAGATTGGTGGCGCCCTGCTGGTTATATACTTCAGACGGAATGACGGCGATCGTCTGCGGCGTGTCCCGCAAAGGCTCCGTGAATTTCGGCGAGGAGAGTGCTGATGTGGAATCCGTGACCGTAACCTGGTCGAGCTTCACCGGTGCGTCCGACGGGTCGTCGACCGGGGCCGCGCCCGCCTTGCCGTAGGTCTGTGACAGCAGGAGCGCAGCGAGAACCGCGGTGCCTCCCGCAGTACGAGCCGCGTCCGGGCACGCGACGGGCGAGCGGCCGTATTCGCCCGCACGGTCAGGCTTATCGAGACTTGATCTCATCGCGACTGAGTCTCAGTCGCTGTCTGACACGTCAAGAGCAGAACTGGGGATCGGGCAGCAAACACGCAGTTGTAGTTGATGCTTACCGACCTACGAATCTCATGTTTTTCCCCAATGATTTTGCGAGACGAAAGGGTCTCGAGACATTACAGCGGTTCGATGTCATTACCGCGAAACTCCGAAGCGGAAGTCGCCGCCGAGATGCTGCTCACCCGGGGCAACCAGCTCGAGCAGGAGCGCACGCCCGCGGCGACCGCTGAAGCGGTAAACTGTTACGCGCGGGCGTATTCCCTGTTGCTGGAGCTGGTGCCCGAGAAGCGCTCCCCCGCCCTAGCCCGACAGCTCGGGCTCGCGCGCATGAACCACGCCAACGCACTGGCGCGCACGGCTCAAAGCGAGGCCGTGCGCGCCGCGCTCGCTTCATATACGGAAGCACTCAAATGGTTCGCGGAGATTCCCGCTCCGGTGTCGCCGGCCGACACCAATATGATCGGTGCCGCCTACATGAACCGCGGCCTCACCGCCCACCGGCTCGGCGAACCCGCGGCGATCGAGGCGGCCCTCGGCGACTTTCACCGGGCCCTCGAACTTCTCCAGTCGCTGCCACTCGACGACAACCCGTGGTTCCGCATCAACCGCGCGGCAGCGGGAATGAATCTTGCCAACGCCCTGCTGAGCCGCTCCTCGTCGCTTCAGGATTTCTTGAACGCGCGCAGCCTCGCGCAGATGTCTATCGTCATCGTCGCGTCGCTCGAGACCTCAAGGCTTGACGCAGCCGAGATCGGACTCAAATCCCGCCGGGCGTTTTGCGATGCAACGGGCCAAATTCTCCCGCGCGCCGGCGCGCTTGGTTTTTCCGAGCGCGCGCTCGCCACCGAGGCGACCGACGTCGTCGAGGCCGGATTGGCCGTCGCGCGCCACTGGCGGGCGCAGGGCCAATATAATCCGGAGGTGACCACCCGGCTGTTCCACTTCGGGGCGCAGGTATACCGGCGTCACCAACCGCACTTTTTGGCGGAGTATATTGAGGAAAATCTCTCACTGGCACCGGACCTCGCGCAGCCGGTGAACGGACAAGCCACCCTCTGGCACCAGATCGCGCTCGACGTGATCGTCGCCGCGCAGAGCGACCTCCGCCAGTCGGGATACTATATCGCCGGCGAGCCCGATTCCGAGCGCCGACTCGCCACCGCCCAGGAACTGCAGGCGCTGGAAAGAAGTCTGCGGGCGGCCGGGGACGTCACCTCAGCGTAACGCCAGCGCCAGCCGACGGGTCAGCTGCTCTCAATCTGGGTCGCGCAGCCCGGAGCCATCAGCAATATACTCAGTCCGAAGCAGCGACCTTCTCGCGGCCGGTCCGCAAGCCCCACTCGACGAGGACAAAAGCGGCGCCGACGAGAAGTCGCACCGAGTGCGCGAAAAGTTTTCCGCTCCAAAGGCGGGCGCGCTGGGCGCCGCGACTGAGGACGGGCGAGGCGATGATGGTATTCATGGGGTAGGAACTTGGCCAGGGCGCAGTCAGGGGTTGGCGCGCCCGGCAGGGTTGGTGACGGTATATAGCGGCCAGCTAGCGAGTAGAACGTCGAAAATCCACGTCAACTTGCAGCCGCGCAATGACATTATACATCGGCAGTGCAAAAAAAATGTGAAGCCCGCAATCGACCCACGCACCCGGCGGTTGCACCGGCACGCGACCTGGCGCCCCGCGTATATAGTTGGAGTGTATTTCTCTCGAATCCGCGGGCATTTCCCGCTTCTCCAAGGGCGTCGATCGACTTGCGATGCCTTCCCTCCAACTCCGATTCACGAAGCGGCGCGAGCAACACACGCTCACGTGCGTGCGGCCGGACGGCTCGGCCACTTCTCGCGCGTTCCCGAAGCATTCGCGATTCTTTGTCGCCCATGACCTCACCCATTTCGTCGTCGAAACCGGCCTGAATCTCCGCCGCGGCTTCTATGGCTTGATCGCCGACGGCTGGAATCTGGGCGATTTCGGCGCACCGTGGCCCCGCGGTCCGCTGCCGGAAGGCCTCGATGCGGTGGAAGTGATCGTCGGTTTGCTCGATGCGGAGCGCGGAACCGGGCTGCCGTGGCCGGCCGATCAATTTAATATAGCCACCACGGCACACCAACAGCTTCGTGACGATTCCGAGCCGCCTCCGCCAGTGACCGAGGGCGTTCTGACGGATCTCCGCGCCCGCGTGGCGGCGCTGCAATCGGCTTGGGACCACCTCCCGGTCGGCGAAACGCTGGATATATACTTCGCGTTTTGATGCGGCGTTGCGGGAAGCTGGAACCACGGTTGCCAGCCCGTTCGGTGGTGCTTCGGAAGCTCAGAAACTCTTGCCGGCCAAGTTTCGCGCTGCCAGCCAGCTCATGATCAAGAGGTTGCAAGATCACAGAAGATCTGGATGGATAAATTTTTACGGACACGTGTCCTAGACCCTCCGTCCTTCGTTGACTCTATGAAAAAACCCCTGGTTCGTTTCCTTATCTCGGCGTTTGTCCTCGGACTCGCCGCGTCGGTTCCGGCGTTGCGCGCGCAGAACGCGGCCAACTCCGACACTAATTCCAGCAACACGGCGACTGGCACGAGTACGACAGACGTCGTGACGCTTTCACCTTTCGATGTGACGGGCGACGAGGCGCACGGCTATGTGGCCTCCGAATCCATCACGGGCACGCGTATCGCGAGCAAGCTGCAGGATCTGCCGTTTGCCGTGAATGTCGTCACGAGCGAATTCATGAACGACTTCGCCGCGTTCGACTTGCCGCAGCAGGCGGCCTTCGTCAGCGGCTTTTCTCCGTCGGAAGTGCTAGGCAATTTCCAACTCCGCGGTTTCCCGGCGAACGTGACGCTCGTCGACGGTTTCCGCCGGCTCGGGCTCGTGGACACAGTCGACATCGACCGCATGGAATTCATCAAGGGCGCGGCTGCCTCGATTTATGGAGCGACGCAGCCCGGCGGCGCGGTGAACTATATAACCCGCCAGCCCACGACGCGGCCGTCCGACCAGATTTCTGTCAGCGCCGGTGGCGATGGCTTTCTCCGCGCGACCGTCTTCTCGTCCGGCCCGCTCGGCAGCAGCCATGAACTGTTCTACCGCATCGATGCGGCCGAGCAGAAAAACAACTACGCCGAGGAATTCGCGAGCAAGCACTCTTCCTATATCTCCGGCAAGCTGATGTGGCGCCCGACGCCCACCACGACGGTGCGCGCTGATTTCGAGCACTCGGAAACCTACCAGCACCCGTTCGCGCAGACCCTCACCGTCACCGAGAAGCAGACGATGCCGTGGGCCGGGAATAATATAACTGAGAGCCAATATTATGGCATGACGACGGCGAATCTGCCGGATTATAATTACGCCGGACCAGAAAGTTACAGCCACACGCGGCTGACGAGCGGCACGATGAATCTCGAGCAGCGCGTCACCGATTTCTGGTCGCTGAAATTCGGCGCGAATATATTCGTCAATCCTTATAACGATCAGCTCGTCGGCAGCGGTGCCTATTATCCCTACGGCACGGGCAACGTAACCGTCGTGAACGGCGCTGTGACCCAGCCCTTCACCCCCGAGGTGAAGGACCAGCCGCAGGTCGATTGGCGTCCGCAGCGCGGCGGCGGCGCTCAGCTGGACAATCTCTTCACGTTCAATACCGGCCCGATCAATCACAAGCTGCTGGTCACCGGCGACTATTACGAACTCTCGCAGCGCAACCTGACCCTCGCGCCCGTCATCGGCACGTCGCAGGCGACCGATTATTACGCGCTATATAGTCCCTATACACCGGCTGGCGCCCCGTACTATGTCCAGCAGACCACCTGGTCCCCCGCACTCGGCTACGGCTGGAATACCACGCTCTATGGACAAAATCCGGGCCTATATAACGGTGCCGTCACGGACAGCTGGCTCGCGTTCTCCGACTACGGCACGTTCGCCAGCGAGCGCGCCACCATGTTCAACGACAAGCTGATCCTTCTCCTCGGCGGCCGCTGGGATTACGTCAAGAACCAGGTTAAGAACTATAATATTCCTGGCGCCGCAGGCGGTTCCTACGTGCTTGGGGGCACCGAGCCGACGAACTATCAGGCCTTTGACTATAATAAGGGGTCGTGGACGTATCAGATGGGGCTTTCCTATAAGATCCTGCCCCAGCTCAACGCATATGCGAACAAGAGCTCGGCCTTTAATCCGCAGCCGCAGATCAGCACGAACACGGGCAACGCTCTCCCGAACAACACAAGCCAAGGCTACGAGTTCGGTTTTAAGGGCTCGTTCCTGCAGTCGCGCCTGAACTTCACCGTCGATTACTTCCTGATCAACGAATATAATCTCGCGCAGAGCGAGACGGACCCCGTCACCGGCATCAAGGACACCTTCCTCGCCGGACAGGAGCAGTCGAAGGGCTATGAGGTGGATGCGAATTATCAGATCACGAACAACCTCTTCCTGCAGGCCGCCTGGGGATATACGCAGGCGAAGTATATTAACGCCGCGCCGCTCACGTTCCTCAACGATCTGCCCATCCGCCGCGTGCCCCGCGACAACATCGGGGTGGCTCTACGGTATCAGTTCACCGAGGGAAGGATGAAAGGCGTGTTTGCGGTCGCCGGCTTTAATTACTATACGAAGTCGCTGGTGAATCTTGGCTCGGGCAAGAGCCTCACACCAGGGCCGGCGTCCGCCACGAGCGGGTCTGCGGGTTCGGTATATTATGTCGCGGCGACCAACCTCACCTACCTGACCGACCCAAAGATCACGGGTGAGACCAAGGTAACCACGACGCCGGTCAACAATGTGCCGTTCCCTGGCAACGGCTCGCTGCCGTACCCGAGCCAGGCGGCCAACTCGACGGTCAACTACCTCGCGGACGCGAACGGTAATCCCCTGCCCCTCGCCAACAGCTCGGTGCCCGGAGTATATGCCGGTGAACCCGCATCAGTCTATGTTGACGATGGCCGCCAGAATAACTTCAACGCGCCGTACTCGCTGGTTAGCCTCGGTTTGGGCTACCACTGGAAGTGGGATCGCTATAATAACACGCTCCAAGTCAATATACAGAACGTCCTCAACCGCGCCTATACCTACGGCTCGGGCGCGGCGGGCACGCCGTTCCAGGTGATCGCGACTTATACGATCGGCTTCTGATCGGGTTCCCGGACGCCGAGCTCCACGCAAACTTCAGCCCGCGCCGGAATTTCCGGCGCGGGCTTTTTTGTATATAGCCTGCACCGAGCGCGTCGTAAAGCATCGGCGCTCGCCGCTCGCTCCCTCGCGAGCTCGGGCAGACGATTGGCTTGTCGCAATCGCGCGGCGAGAGCAGTCTCGGTTCAGGAGATGGCGAATCCGGAATCACAACTGTTCGTGCGCATCGCCGGGGAAACGCGCGGGCCCTATAATCTTTCGCAGTTGCAGCAGCTCGCCCAAGTGGCGGTCGTGCTCCCGGCTACGCCGGCCAGCCTCGCCGCGTCCGGCCCGTGGCTCACGCTTGGCGATCTCGAGCAAGCCGGCCTGATTTTCTCGGCACGGACGAAGCTCAATTTCAAAAACGCACCCGCGGAGCCCCCCACCGCTGAGCTGCCACTCGAACATACGCGCGATTGGGCCGAGCTGGCGGAGCGTCCGCTGCGCCCGATGGTCGCCGCGGCGCTCGCCCGATTGCCCGCCGCGACGTCGCGGACCGCGCTCGAGAACAATGAGATTCTACAAATGGTTACCGCGGTGGCCGAGTTGGAGGCGGACCACGCCCCCGCGTTACCGCGCCGGAAAAAGCGCGGACTCTCGACGACCTTCAAGGTGCTCTTCTGCGCCGCAGTGATGGGCGACCTCGTGCTCTACGCGATCCCCGCCCACTACGACTCACTCCACGACTCGCTCTCGATGATGATCATCGGCGGCTGGGCGGTTCTATATAACGGCGGGATGGTCTACCTCTATGTCCTGATCTCGCGCACCGGCCTGTGAGCTGAGACCTGCGAGATGTATTTAGTCCCATCGGGTAATCGTGCTATTTTTTTACCACGGATTTCATCAATACAACTCGGATTACCCGATCGCATAATAATCATATACGGTTTTTTCTGATTCTGGTGCAATCCGGTTTGATGGAATCCGTGGTTAAAAAGCGGAACGAATAAGGACGATTCCCGCTTTACTATATACACCCGATATACGTATGCAATTCACGGCGAGGTGATCTTGAACAGCCGGTAGGGATCGACGACTTTATTCTCCCCCCCGTGAAAGCGCGGAGTCAAATGGATCTGCGACGTCGTTACATACAGCGACCCGTCCGGGCCCCACGCGAGCGAATCAGGCCATTTTAATCTCGAATCAGACACCACCGTCTCGAGCTTCTTCGACGCGACGTTATATTTCAGCACCGCGTCCTTCTCCGCCGACGTGAGATACACCTCCCCATTACGAAATTCCATGCCGTCCGTCGGGAATATCGTGGTCACCTTCTCCACGGATTTCCCCAGTGCAGCGTCGCTCATGCTCTCGTTTTCCAAATCCGCCAGCCGCACGCGATAAAGCTGACGAGACGTCAACGGCTTATAGTAAACCCACCCACCCTGCGCATCGAGCGCCAGGCTATCCGCCTGCGACACGAAGGGCTTCTCCGTGTCCGGGTCGATGAGCGTCACGCCCTCGACGACCATTTTCAGTTTGGGATCGGCCTTCGTCGAGGGATCGTTCGCCAAGACGACGCGCGGATTTCCCGTCGCGAGATTCACCACGATGAGTGAGCCCGCCTTCGATTCGGTCATGACCGCGAACCCATTTTTCGTATCAACGCGCACGTCGTTGAGATAGCTTTTCTTCGGCGCAACTTGATCGTTGAACACGAAGGTCTGCGCGACGGCGTTCTTCGCGAGATCGATCTTCACCAGCTTCGCGCCCCCGGGAATCACGCCGGTTTGCAGGGGCGAACCGGCGTCCACCACCCAGAGCACATCGTTGTCGTCGACCACGACGCTCTGGACACACACAAAACGTTTCTCCGCCGGAAGCGTCGGCCGGTTCCAGTCCGCGTTCGGGTAAGGTTTGTTCTCGCCGCCTGGAATTACCTCCTCGACGGAAACCGTGTGGCCCTCCGACCAATAGGGAAAATTGACGAAGATGCGCCCGCTCTTCGAGACGCCCACGCCAGTGACCTGTTGATGCGGAAATTCCGCGACGACCTGAAGTTGCGAGCCGCCGTCGGCCGCGCGTGCGCGTACCAATATAACGAAAGACCCCAGAAGCGCGGCGAGCCACCCGCGCAGGATTAGATTTTTCATCTTGCCACGGACCGCCCGGCCGCGCGGGCGTGTCGTGACGCGCCGGAATTTCCCAACCCAACCGGTGCTACGCGCGCCTCCGCTGTAATATATAACGTATATAAAACGGCAACAGGCTGATATATAACAAGCCAGCCGCCTGCCCAGGCTTGAAGGAGTATACTCGCGAAAATCCCTGAGCCTTCGGTGCGCCGCGCACTGCGGGCGCTCGGGCTTGGATCAGGACGCCGCCCGCGCCGTGGCGTCGGGGCCGACGAGGGACTTCTCCGAGCGGAGCGCGCGGCGCGCGAGCAACAACCCGATCAACGCGATCGCCGCGGCTTCGTAAAAAGCGATGCCTGGAATTTGCCAGCGGCTCGTCGGAGAAACGAAATACGCAAAACTCCACGACCCAAGCAGCGGCGCGAAAATCGTGCCAAGACTCGTCAGCCCGGAGAGCGACCCCTGCACCGCTCCTTGCTCGTTGGCGGCAACATGCCTCGTGATAAACGACTGCAGCGCGGGCCCGGCGATTCCGCCCAAGCTGCCGATCAGCAGGATGCAATAGATCATCCAGCCCCGCGGCGCGGAGCCGTAAAGTATATAGGCGGCGACGTTCAGCGTGAGACCGGTGAACAGCGCCCGCTTCTCCCCGAGCCATGCGATGATGGGACGCACCAGCCGCCCTTGAACGATCGCGGACAGGATCCCGACGACCGTGAGCGACAGGCCGACCTGCGCCGTTGTCCAGTGATAGCGATAGCCCGTATATAAAACCCAGATGTTCTGCAGGATGATTCCGCCGAACATCGAGAGGAAATATACAATGGCCAGCCGTAGGAGCCCGGGGACTTGCTGCAGAATCCGGAACGCACCAATGGGGTTCGCCCGTTTCCAGCTGAAATTCCGACGATGCTGCACGGGAAGCGATTCCGGCAGCACGAACGCTCCATATACCCAGTTGATGGCGACGCATCCCGCCGCGATGAAAAACGGCAGGCGCAGGCTCACGCTCCCGGCCAGACCGCCGATGGCCGGGCCAATGACGAAGCCTAGACCGAACGCCGCGCCAAGCAGCCCGAACGCCTGCGCCCGCTTCTCCGGTGGCGTGACGTCCGCTATATACGCGTTGCACGTCGCCAGGGATCCGGCGGTGGCGCCCGATATAATCCGCGCAATAAACAACCACGTCAGCGTCGGCGCGAAGCCCATCACTACATAGTCAATCGCCGAGCCGGCGAGCGCGATGAGCAGCACGCGGCGGCGTCCGTAGCGATCCGACAGCGAGCCGAGAATCGGTGCCGCGACAAACTGGGTGGCGGCGAACACCCCAATAATAAGTCCGTAGTCCCACGAACCTTCAGAGACGCTCCCGCCGCGAAACTCGGTCACCAGCCCCGGGAGCACCGGCACGATGATGCCCACTCCGAGAATCAGGAGAACGAGCGTGATGAATATAAAGCCGACCGCTGGTTTTCTTTGGACCGATTGTGCCACGGCTTCACCCTCGCACAACGCCCCGGGAAAACACCAGCCTGCGCTCGCCGTCGTTGCGCATGCGACCCGCGCGAGAGTGGCTACGTGGGCAACTCTCCGTCGGGCGCGGTCTGGTTCCAACGCCGCTCGAGACGGCGAGGCCATTTTCGAAACGGCCGAAACCACCAGCGCTCCTCCAACCAGTCGCGGCTGTCCATGCCCCGCGTGATGCTTTCGTCTCCGCCATCCGGAAAAAATCGCGCGGCGCGTCCACGCAGCAGCGCCGAAATTTCCGGGAAATTCGCCTCGCCAAACGCCGCCGCCCGCGCGCTCAAAGGGAACATCACCTCCGCATCACGCTGCCGCACTGCATCGACAATGCGCGACGCCGCACCCTTGGCGGAAATCGACAACCCCGGCACGAGCGAGCCGGTGGCGAACCAACCATATTCGCGGCGCGGGTCGCCCTTGAACTCGCCCTGGATGGGCGAGCCGACGCGCATGACGCCTGGATATACCGTTGTGACGTATATATTCTCCGCCCCGAGCTCCGCCGCCATCGTGGTCGAAAGGCCCGACAGCGCGAATTTCCCCGCGCAATATGCTGCCATATGCGGCACGCCGACCTTGCCGCCGACCGAGCATATATTAACCACGTGACCGCCACCGCGTTCGAGAAACATCGGGCGGACCTGCTGAGTTGTCTGCACCACCGCGTGCACCGAGAGCTCCAGCATCTTGTCGAAATCCTCGCGCGTCATCGTCTCCAGCGGCCCGACTGAGATGATCCCGGCGTTGTTGATCAATATATCAACACGGCCGAGCATCCGTCGCACCTTCCGCAGCGCGCGTCCGAATTCAGCGGCTTCGGTGACATCGCAGGCCGCCGTTAATATATGTCCTGGATATACGCGGTTGAGTCGGGCCTCGGCTCGCTGCAACTCGTCCTCATCACGTGCGAGCAGCGCGACAAACGCGCCGTGCGAGAGAAAACATTCCGCGAGCGCCAGCCCGAGCCCGCGCGAGCCGCCCGTGATGAGCACCACGCGGTTGCGCAAGTCGCGCCCGGCCGACGGCCACCAGCGCAGGGCAGCGGCCCCGAGCGCCAGGCCTGCCGCTAGCCGGGAGGGACGTCGCAATGCGAGCGCGCCGGCGGTGGCGAGGAGCAGCGTGGAAATTTCCCGGCGCAGGGCACGACGCATGAAGTATGGAACGCCCGCGCCGGACGCGGTTCCGTCGCCGGACTACGCCTTGAGCATGAACCGCGATTGCCAGCGCCGTCGGGCTCCGACAGCATCACCTTCCCCCATTAAATCGATCTGATATATGCTTTCTATATATCTCGAGCGCGGCAGCTCTATATAAGACTCTCCCCATTATGCGTACCCTCAACCAACCCGGCCGGCCACTCGCGGTTTCCGCTTCGCGTTGCGGCCGGCTCGTCGTCGTGAGTTTCATACTGCTGGTCGCGGCCGGAGGCGCGGCGTTTGGGCAGGTTCGTCTGTGGCCAGCGCCGGGCGCGACCGACGTCGTGCCTGATGCGCCGCTGCGACTCACTTTTCCCGCGCCTCCGCAGCTCGGATCGACCGGCACAATCGAGATCCGCGACGAGGCGGACAATGCCGTGGTCGACACCATCGACCTGGCGGCGCCGGTCGCCACGCAGACGATTGGTGGGCTGCCGAACTTCCATTACCATGCCGTGCTGCCAGCGGGAAATGAGATTTGCCTATATCCTAAAAACGGGGCGCTGAAATATAATCGACAGTACTCGATAAGAATCGGAGCGAGCCTCGGGCCCGAAGGGCTCGGCACGGGAGCTGGCGGCGCGGCGCCGGATTGGCGATTCGCCACGCGAGCCCGACCGCCCGCGCCGGACGCGGCGAGGCTCGTGATCGACGCCACGGGAGTCGGCGATTTTTGCACGGTGCAGGGGGCGCTCGACCATATACCAGAAGGCAGCACCGCTCCGATCACGCTATTTATTCGTCGCGGCGTATATACCGGCATCATTTTTTTCACCAATCGCCACAACCTGACGATCATCGGAGAGGACCGGCAGGGCACGATTCTGCAGTACGCCAACAATGATAAATTCAACGGCAACTCCGGCGGCAACCCGTTCGCGGCCGCGGCGCCCCCGCCAAGCGAAGCGTCGGTCCGCCGCGGCGGCTCGATCTATCGCCGCGGAATGTTCCTCGCGCATCACGTCGATCACCTGACCATTGCGAACCTCACGCTGCGAAACACGACGCCGCACGGCGGCTCCCAGGCGGAGGCGCTCATCCTGAACGGCACCACCACCGCGCACGCAATCCTGAAGGACGTCGACCTCGAGAGTTATCAGGATACGCTGCAGGTGAACGGGCAGGCCTATATAGTGAACTGCCGGATCCGGGGTGACGTGGACTTCATGTGGGGCACCGGCCCGTGCTATTTCACCGGCTGCACCGCCGTCGAGTTGAACTCGGGGGCATACTATACGCAGGTGCGAAACCCGCCGACCAATCATGGCTATATATTTTCACACTGTATATTCGACGGCCGGACTGGCGTGACCGGGGATTACCTCTCACGCATTCAGTCGAGCCGGTTCCCTGCAAGCGAGGTGGTGCTGCTGGATTGCACGCTCGGCCCGGCGGTGATCCCGGTGGGCTGGCAGCTGCAGAACGTTCCCGGCGTGGCGAAGCAGGAAATCGCGAATGTACATTTCTGGGAGAGCAACAGCCGCGATTTGGCGGGGCACCCGATCGACGCGAGCGCGCGGATGCCGGGGTCACGTCAGCTGTCCCCCGCGACGGACGGCCCCGTGATCGCGCAATATGAAGATCCCGCGTTCGTGCTCGGCGGCTGGGATCCGCGACGCGAGGCCATATTTCGCCAAAAAGACACGGCGTCGCCCGCGCGATGACGCGTAGTGCACGTCCGGGCGTGCGCGTGCCCGCTCCCCGACAGCCGGTGACGCGGCGGCGCGATCGCGCAGCGCAGCTGGGTCGCGGCGCGCCGTTAGCGGGCGTATATTCGCCCACGCCCGCCGTGGCGGATCCGTACTCGAGCCAAGCGCGTTCCCGGGGTGGATTTGTGCGCAGATTCTCCTTGATTGCGCCGCAGAAGCAGCCATCCCTTACCACTCCACGGTGCACGTTGGCCGGCGGAACCCAGTCGGGGCGTAGCTTAGCCTGGTAGAGCGCTACGTTCGGGACGTAGAGGTCGCGAGTTCGAATCTCGCCGCCCCGACCATTTTTGAAGCGGATGCGCCGGAATAGCCGGCGATTTGCGAGGACTGGCGACACGTCGCCGCCGCACTGATCTCGGACTCGGCTCGTTGCCACTGCAATGCGCCGGGAAACGGCGGCTCAGGCCACGAAGCGCCTATATACTCCATGGATATATGTTCCGGGCAACGGCACGCGCTATATGAAAAGCCTATATACGCGCGCGCCGGAGCGGAGTACTCGGCCGCACTGAACACGTTGTCGCGAGCGCCAAGATCGGCGCGCGTGTCGGTCAGAGCAGGAACGGATTAAACCGGAGCTCGTTGCCCGCAGTCGTCATCGGCCCGTGTCCGGGTGCGACGACGGTCTCGGCCGGGACGGCTTCGAGGACGCGACGGACATTTTCCTGGAGCTGGCGGTGACAGAAATAGCCGCCGCCCGCCGACCCGGCGAACACGAGGTCTCCGGACACGAGCACGCCGCGGGTGGCACGCGGGTCCAGCAGCCGTATATAGTAGCAGTTGTGTGCCGCGGCGTGGCCCGGCGTCGTGAACGCGGTGATCTGCAGGCGGCCGACCGTGCGAATTTCGCCTTCGCCGAGGGCACTGCCGCAGGGCGCGACGGCGCCGCGCGGTATATATGCGCCGAGAATTCCGAAACGCCGGATCACCTCGCAGAGTCCGCCGGTATGCTCGGCCTCCACGTGAGTGAGAAAAACGGCGTCAACCCGGCTCACCGCCGGCGGCCACGCGAGCTCCAAGGCATCGAGTCCGGCACCACTGTCGAAGAGCACGCCGCGATTTGATCCTGTTTCCGCGACTACATAGGCGTTGGCCACGCCGATGCCGTGGCGCATCCGCAGGGGCCAGATGCTAAAGGGCAATGTGCCGATTTCCGGCAATGGATAGCGTCCGCAACCGAGCGCCGCGAAACCGACTTCATTGAGCTGGAGGACTTTTGCGAGGCGTTGTAATTCCGCCATCGTGAGGTCCGGGCGATACGCGACCGCCTCGAATATTTTCGACGCCGGAACTCCCGAGCGTTCCGCTACGGCGTCCTCGTTCAGCCCGGCGCGACGCATGGCTTTCTCCAAAACGTCGCCGAGTTCGTCTTCGAGTTGTATCGCCGTGGAAAGCACCTTGATAAAAACTTAACGGTTTGGCCGGCGCAGTGCAAAATTGATTTTGTTTTTCGTGCAGCGCCGCGCACTGTCCCCGCATGGAGGCAACCCAAGCGGAGGTCCTGGATATCTTCACGCGCACGAAAGCGCTGCTGCACGGCCACTTTGTGCTGCGATCGGGGCTTCACAGCGGACACTATTTCCAATGCGCCCAGGTGTGCCAGCGGCTCGACGCCGTCACCCGCCTCGCCGAGATGCTGCTCGCGAAGCTGAAGTCGGAGGGGGTCCATTTCACCACGGTGCTCGCTCCCGCGATGGGCGGTCTAGTGATCGGGCAGGAAGTCGCGCGCCAGGCCGGCGCGCGCTATATATTCGCGGAAAAAGAGAACAACGTGCTCGTGCTGCGCCGCGGTTTCACCCTCGCACCGGGCGAGACGGTGCTGGTGGTGGAGGATGTTGTCACCCGCGGCGGTCGCGTGATCGAGAGCCTGAACATCATTCGCGGTGCGGGTGGACGTCCCGTGGGCGTAGCGATGCTGGTCGACCGCAGTGCGGGTACGACGCGGTTTGATGTCCCGGCGGTGTCGTTGCTCGAGCTCAGTTTCCCGACCTACCCCGCCGACCAGATTCCGCCTGCCCTCGCGGCGCTGCCGATCGAGAAGCCGGGCAGCTGATATATAGCGTTTGATATGGCGGAACGTTAGGAGCGTCGCGCGAGCCAGAGCTCTTTCATATTCCGCGATCGCCAATGCCGCTTCCAGAGCATCGCCGCCGGTTGATATATCACTTTTTCGGGCTCGCCGGCCGCGGCGCGAGATTATTGAGCCATTGTCCCCCGTACTGTTTATAGGCGTCCACGAAATCCGGATCGCCACCGAGCAGCGCCGACACGCGGGCCGTGGCCTCCTGCTGCAACGCGGTGACCTGGGCCTGCACATCCACGGCTCCACCGGCCGCACGTTGAGCTTTATATAGGTCCTGCTGGCGCTGCTGATATTCCTTCTGCAGGGCGTAGAGCGTGTTTGCGGTTTCCGGCGGCGCCTCGATTCGGGCGACGAGATTGACCGTCTGCTGGTAATTATAGTCCCCGGACCGCTGATATTCGGCGTAGCGCTCAGGCCCGAGCGCGGCGGCCGCCGCGGCGTTCAGCGTTTTCTGCCCGTCATTCCAGGCCTGCGACTGCGCCGGAGTCATCGGTCCATACGTGCGTCCAATCTGCGCATCGAACGCGCTCTGCAGCTTATATAACGCGCGAAACTCATCCTCCGTCGCACCGAAGTCTTTGAGTCGAAATCGAAGCTGATTGGCGGTGTCGCTCGTCCGAAGATCGTAATCGTCCATCTCAGCGGGAGCGAGTGTGGCCTGAATCTCCGCGTGCATGGCGTCGTTGATCGCGCGGAGCTTCGCGGAATCCGATGGCAGATACATTCCCCGGACGCTGCTATATACTTCCTGACGCTGGTCATCAAAACGTTGTTGGATGGACGTCAACGCTTCAATGGAAGCCGGCGAGAGGTTGGGAAACTGACGGCGAAAGCCGTCGGCGATCCGATGGTCCGGATCCGGCCCGAGTAGCTCCTTGATCACCTGCTGCTCTTCCCGGGCAATCGCGGACCGGTCTGCCTGGTATTTCGGAGTATATAGAGTCTTCCAAAAGGGTATCTTTTCAGACTCTGCGGTCAGGGCGTGGTAACGCGCTGCGAAGCGCTCGTGGATTTTCGCTTCGAGAATCGCCCTCACGATTGACGGAGGAAAACCCTCGGCGGCGAGGTGGTCGCGTTCGAGTTTCAGGTCGCCGGATTGCAGTTCGCGCCATGCCCTCGCCGCATCATATTTCGCGCTGGTGACTGCTGCTTCGGCGGCGAGGCTCGACGCCGCCGTCCGTGTGGATTTCTCGGCCCGCGACACATCGAAGATCACGGCAAGCAGCACCGCGTTGCCCACGAGCGATGCGCCGAGAAGAAAAGTCCGGGATTTCATCGCAATCAACGCGCCTTGGCCGGTATCGGTAGCTGCCGGGAATTGCTTCCGCCACCGAAGGAAACCAGTCGGCCGCCGACGACTACGGCCAGAGGTGCATCGGTCCCGGCCCGGACGGCGCCCCCGTTCTGGAGTATGGATATCCAACTCTGCGCGGTCTCCATATAGGTCGGTGTCGCGACCGGACCGAGCGTGGCGGCGAGTTGAACCCGAGCCGTGTCCGCCAGGGCAGACAGCGCCGCTCGCTTCTGTTCCGTCGTCAGGGACGCGTCATCATATATGCGATTTGACTCCGCTAGAGTATCCGATCGAACCTTATATGCTTGCAGTGCGGTATCCGACGGCAACCCCGCAGCCGCGGCGATTTGCGTCAAAGCTTTATAGTCGTTATCGGACGAGCGCACGAGATCATCGTACCTCGAGTCGCCGAGTGTTGCCCGGAGGGAGTCATTCAGTTCTTTCTGCGCCGACTGCCGAGCCTGGTAATCATTCAGGCCGAGATTGCCGGGAAGTTTCTCGCCGACGGCTCTCTCAGCTGCATAAATCGCCGCGAACTCCGAGGCACTCGCATCGAACTCGGGAATCTGGTAGCCGATGAAACTCGTGAGCGGCGACGATCGCATCTCGTAATCCGCCAATTCGTCGGGCGAGAGAATCGCAGCCAAATCGGCGTGCTTCCCTGCGTCCAGCATCGCCAGCTTGTCCTGATCGGCTTTCATATATACACTGCCGATCTCGGCCCGCAGCGTCGCCGAGAGATCTGCGTAGTCATCCACCACCCGTTGCACCGAAGCGATTTTTGACGATGCCATGTCCCCATACTGGCGATGTTGCGACGCAATCTCGTCCTCGGACTTTAAAAACGGGTCGGCAAACAATTCCCGTAATAGATTACCGCGCTCGCGTTGTAGCTGCTCCTGCGTGATCATCCGCTTGTCGCCATTGGTATAATATAGGGGCGGTAGCTTCCAGGCTGGCGTGTTCGGGTCGTTCTCGCGGATTGCCTGGAATAATGGATCATAATGTTTGTCGACCTCGCTGCGGATGATCGCGCGAATCACTTCGGCGGAAAATCCCGCCGCCCGCAGCCTGGCGATCAACGTGTGCAGTTCATCGCTCGCCAGCATGGACCACAATTTCGGCTTGGCAGCGACCGCCGCCGGCGGCTTAGGTCCCTGCGCGATGGAGCGTGAAGGCTCGCGTATATAGCGCCCGAAAAGCCCACGCACCGCGGCCGGTGCCAGGCCCGGGCGTAGGAGCAGGACCAGCACGAGCGCCACGTTCAGCCCGAGCGAAATGAAAAACATGCGGCGCATTTCACTATATCAAAGAGTATATGCTTTGCTTTGCGGTCCCGCGGGAGAAATAGCGGTTCCTATTTCTTCACCGGCGGCGCGCGCTGCAGCAGGTTGTTCAACCAGGAGCCACCGTATTGTTTATAGGCCGCCACGGCGTCCGGGGTGCCAAGCAAGGTGGTCACGCGGGTCGTCGCCTCCTGCTGCAGCGCAGCCAGCTGATCGTATATGCTGCCGGGCGAATTTGGTGTGCCCTGCGCTTTAAAGATGTCGATCGAGCGTTGCTGCATTTCCTTCTGCATGGCGTAAAGTGTATTCGCGGTCTCAGGCGGCGCCTGCAGCCGGGCCACCAGGTTTGCCGTCTGCATATAGCTGTAGTCGGTGTCGCGTTGATATTCCGCATAGCGATCAGGCCCCAGCGCCGTCGCGATTTGCGCGTTCAGGTCCTTCCAAGCCGCCGCCTGGGCCTGCATTTGGGCTGGAGAATTCAGCCCCGCGTTGGCGAGGTTCTGCTCGTCAAATCGACTCTGCAGTTGATACAGCGACCGAAACTCGGCCTCGCTCGCATCGAACGCGCTGAGTCTCATCCGCAGGGAGTTCGAGGTGTCGCTCTCGCGCAGATTATAGTCTTCGAGTTCGGCGGGAGTAAGCACCGTTCCCAGCTCGCTTTGCAATTGCTGGTTCAACGCGGCCAGCTGCTGGTTGTGGTCGGCTATAGATGCACCGCGGGCAGCGACGTTCGTGTCCTGCCGGAGGCCAGTATATTTATCCAGAATTTCCGATACCCGATCGAGCTTGTCCGAAGCAAGATTTGGCAGGGCTTGCCGGAGACGAACGTTAGCCGGGCTGTCCGGATCCGGCCCGAGAAAATCCTTCACGACTTTCAACTCTTCCTTGTTCAGCGCCCGGAGCTGCGCCTGCAACTTGGGGTCAGGGCGAGCCACCTTCCAGAACGGCGTTTCGACGATGTCCGCCTCCAGCGCTTTCCGTCGCTGATTATACGGCTCGCGCAGGCGCATGTTGATGATGGCACGAACCATCGCCGGCGGGAAACCTTCGGCGAGCAACGCGGCGCGCAGACTCGATAAATTGTTCCCCGGCAGGTCGGCCCACGTTTTCGAAGCCAGTGGCTTGGTACTTTTCCCCGCAGCTCCCAACCCTGGCGGACTCGCGGCTGCGGACCGGCTGGAATTTTTCTCGTTTCGCGCGGCCAGCGTCAGACACAGAAACGCCGCGTTGAGCGCGAGAGACACCGTTAATAGAGCGAGCCGGATTCTCATCGACATGCGTCAGTGCGCCACGGGCGGCGGTGGGAGTCTACGGCTGCTTTGCCCCGCGTTGAAAATGGTCGAGCGCGCCCCGCTCACGAGCAGCAACGGCGGACTGCTCGCAAAGCTGACCGCCGCGCCGCTTGCTATATTATTCAGCCAACCTTGGGCTGCGTTCAGATAAGCCGGGCCGGCAGTCGGGCCGAGCACGGCTCCGAGCTGGTCGCGAGTCGTCTGTGCCAACGCCTGGAGGGCGGTACGCTTCTGCTCTATATCCATCGACTTATCATCATAGATGCGGTTGGATTCCGCCGCCGCCGCATCGCGGACATCGAACGCCGTGCTCGCGGTCCCGGCCGGCAAATCGGCGCGATCAGCGATCTGCGTGAGCTGTCGATACTCGTTGTTCATCGAGCGTATATAGTCCGTATAACGCGCATCACCGAGCGCGGCTCGCAGCGCATCCTCCATTTCCTTCTGCACCGGCGCCCGAGTCTGATTGTCGGACGCCACCCCACCCGGCAGTTTATCATTGGCGTCCTTCTCGGCTTGATAAATCGCAGTGAACTCCGCCTTGCTCGCATCGAAGGCAGTCATCTGGTTGCGAAGGAAGTTGGTGATTGGCGAGGTGCGCATTTCATATTCCGCCAGCTCGTCCGGACTCAAAACCGCTGCGAGGTCCGCGTGCTTCTCTTGATCAAGCAGCGCCTGCTTATCGAGGTCCTCTTTCAACATCACCCCGTTGAAACCCGCTTTCAGGGCCCCGTCCATCTCGGTATAGTCGTCATTGATGCGCTGCACGGCCTCAATTTTCATGAGCGGCAAATTTCCGAACTGCCGACGCTGGGCCGGCGTGGGCTCGCCCAATGGGGCGAGCATTTCGCTGAATAGATCCCGGGTTATTTTCGCCTGCTCCTGCTGGAGTCGGTTGATCTCCGCTATTCGCTTGTCACCGGACATCATATATCTCGACGGCTGCTTCCAATACGGCGTGTTCGGATCCGGCTCAGCCAGGGCCCGGATCAAGGGTGTATAATGTTCCGCCAGCTGGGCGCGCACGATCGCACGAATAATATCAGGCGGGAAACCCGCCGCGAGGAGTCGCTGCACGAGTGTGCGTAAATCGGTCGTCGCGAGCGTGGACCACAATTTCGGCGGCGGGGTCGACGTGCGCGCGGCGGCCGCGACCTCCGGTGCTGAGGTCGAGGACGCTATATGAAAGTGACGAACAAAAAAATCCCGGGCCGGCAGTGGGATGAGATCGGGCTGGACCGCGAGCGCTACCGCGAACGCGAGATTCGCGAGCACGGATAAATATATAATGAGCCGCAGTTTCATCCAGGGTAACGGAGCAATCCAGCGTGAGTGTATGTACAACGCTCGAGACGCGTCGGCGATGGAATAATAATACCCGATTGATAAATCAGGGAAACGGTGAGAGACGGAGATATGCTCGGCGAAGCCGTATTCTCGTTCGCTGCAGGCCGGGTCTTTTGCGTCGGCGCCGCGCTGCTCGCCGCCACCGCCGCTGCGATGCGTGCGAACTCCGCGGAAACCACGCTCCGCAATCTCGACGAAGCAATCATGGTACGGCTCGGCCCGCATGGTGAACGCTGGGGCGTCGGCGAGACGGATCCGCTGGTGTGGGAGCTTTCCGAGGTGTTTCGGTCGGGAGACTCGCGCGATCATCTACGGTCCGCCCTGCGGGAAGTGTTGGCGCTATCCGAGTCTAATATAAAGCATTGTCCCCCAGCTCAGCGGGCCCTCGTGCAGAATCGGGCGTGGGCGATCTTTAGCTACCTGTTCGACCACTGGCGCCACCGGCCCATGGACGAGAACCGCGCGACCATGACGTTGCTGGCGGAGGTCGTTGGAAAACTAGAGCTCGATGACGCGGAAATACGCTCCTTGCCCGATCCGTTGTCCGCTGCGGTGCGTGCGCAAACCTTTCGGACCGTCGCTGACGCCGCCGGCGGGCCGGATATTTTCCTGCCACCGGACGTGATTTCGGACGCGAGCGCGTGGCGGACGCTGGTCCGTGAGGACGGAGAGCTCGCCGCACGCATCCACGCGAGGTCGTTCGACGGGCGTTCTCTGTTTATAATCAGGGCGAAATTTCCCGCCGGCGACCCGTCGGCCGAAGTATATTTCGCGTCCCTCGCCGCTTCGCCACGCCCGTGGATTGAGGACCCGATGTTCCCGGCTTCGACGCCCGGCCCGAATGCCGCCCCGCCGCGATATATACTAAACCCGGAGCTTCCGACGCTTCCGCCTGGCACTGAGCTGGCGCTGGTGCGGACGCTGGCCGTGATTGATCGGCAGGGGCGGTGGCGCGCGACGCCACTCGTCCTGACAGTGCAGTTGCGCCACTATATACGAACGGCACCGAGGCGGGGCAACGACCCATTTGCTCAAACCGTGGCCGAATTCCGGTTGAAGACCGACCAGGTCGCAGGCGGTGGCGCGGCAGTACTGCGCGCGGTGAGCGCTGACGAGACGAACTTCATGTTTTTCAGCACCGTGGGCGCGGACGAGGTCGATGCTATGAACGAGCCGGGGCCCCGGGATCGAACGACGCCCGCGTGCTTGAACTGTCATTTCGCGGCCGGCCTGGGCTCGGTACATTCGATTGACTACAGCGTAACGCCTCCAGCCCCGCTCGCGCTCCTGAAGTCCGGCGACGCCTCCCTCGAGGCCGCACGCGCGTCAGCATTCACCGCTACCCGCCCCGATTGGGCCGAGCTGACACGGATGCTGGGCAGCCGCTGACCCTCGGGCCCGCCAGCGCACGTGAAAACCGCCAGCTAGAAGATTCTTGTAACTTTCGTGCGGCGCTCCGTGTAAGAAGGGAACGCGACGATTTCCGCCGCGCACTCGACCTTGCACGACCCCCTCCCAGAATTGCCGCCGCCGGAGCTGGGGCCATCGTCGCCACGCTTTATCATAGAAACCAAGGGACTGGCAAAAACCTACGGTTCACAGCGCGCGTTGCAGGGGGTCACCGTCCAGGTCCCGCCCGGCACCATCGGCCTCCTGGGACCGAACGGCGCCGGGAAAAGTACTTTTATCAAGTGCCTGCTGAATCTGGAAACGCCGACAGCCGGATCGGCGCAGGTCCTCGGCGTGGATATACGCGCGCGCAACCGCGCCTCGCGCGAACGGGTTGGATATAGTCCGGAGCAGGATTGCCAGATCGCGGGCATGGCGGGGTGCGAGTATATAACGTATTGCGGACAGTTGTCGGGCATGCCGTTTCGCGCGGCGCGGCAGCGGACGCATGAGATCCTCGATCTCGTCGGCATGGGCCAGGAGCGGTATCGAAAAGTGGATACATACTCCACCGGCATGCGGCAGCGCGTGAAACTCGCGCAGGCCCTCGTCCACGATCCGGAAGTGGTGTTCCTCGACGAGCCGACCAACGGGCTCGATCCCAGCGGACGCGAACATATATTAAAATTGATCGGTTCGCTCTGGCGCGACCTCGGCATCAGCGTGATCCTCTGCTCGCATCTGCTGCGCGACATCGAACGCGTCTGCGATCGCGTCATGATCATCGCCCACGGTCGCCTGCTCGAGCACGACAGCATCGCCAACCTGAAAAGCCGTCACCGGCAGATCGTCGAGATCGCGCCCGCGGCCGAGACGGGCCGTTTCGCCGAGGCGCTCACCGCGGAGGGATATATAGTCGCGAAACTTTCGAATGGAAAATTGCGCGTCGAATCGTCGGCCGATTCCATCGACTGGCTGCTTGAGTTGATGCGGCGCCAGCAGTTGCCACCGGCGGAGATCGTTTCGAATCCCGACGCGTTGCACGAGTTGTTCATCAAAGCCATCTCCGCGGAAAATGAGCGAGCCCGTTGACCTGAGTCGCTGGCGCGAAACGCCGCGCGGCGTCGGCTACCGTCGGTGGGCCATCGTCATCATGGGGCTGCGCCAGCTTCTGCGCACCCGGTTTTTTCGCGTGCTGCTCGCGGTGGCATGGACGGGCGGCCTGTTGATTGCGGCGGCGGGATTTGTATTCAGCCAATCGGTCGCGGAGGGTGGCTGGCTCGCAAGCATCGCGCATCGGTTCGGCGCTCGCGGTGATGCGGTCATGTCGATTCTCAGCGGATTCGTGGCGCTGTTTCCCGACATCATGATCCACGGTATATTCACGCTGATATTCTGGATTCACTCGGACCTCGGCTTGTGGCTGAGCCTGGTCGCGCTGGCGGTGCTGACGCCGCAGCTCGTAACGCGTGATCGAGCGAGCAATGCACTCATTGTATATATGTCGCGTCCCCTCACCTCGCTCGACTACCTCTTGGGAAAACTCGGGATTATCGCGGGCGTGCTGCTGCTGGTATGGACGGGACCGTTGCTGGCGGGGTGGCTGCTGAGCATGCTATTCGCGACGGACCGGGATTTCATATATTATTCCCTGCAGGCGCTCGGACGGGCGCTGTTGTTCAATGGCATCGCGCTGGTCGCGCTCGCGGCGATTGCGCTCGGGGTTTCGGCGGCGACGCGGACCTCGCGCTATACAATCATATTGTGGGTGGGACTGTGGGCGTTTCTCGCGGTGGTGGCAGCGCCTTCCCACGCCCCGGCGTGGCTGAAGCGGGCGAGCTTCTCGCGGGACCTCCATGAAATCCGCGCGCAGATATTTCAAGTCGACGGCGCGCTGACGAATGCGGCGCAAAATCTGCCGTTGCTGAATGACCGCCTCGCCGCGACGCTCACCGAGATGGGCAAGCGCTCCGAGCCGACCGATTTCAACGGCGCCCTCGCCGCCCTCGGAGTATATATCGTGCTTTCGTCGGTCGTGTTTTTCCGCCGGTTGCGTCCCGAATGAAACCCATCGTCGAGGCAGAAAATATCAGCCGTTTCTACGGCATGGTGCTCGGGCTCAACAATGTATCATTTACTATAGCTCCGGGAATCACCGGCATTGTCGGGCCGAACGGTGCGGGGAAGACGACGCTCTTTCGGTTGTTGAACGGACAGATCAAGCCGAGCGCCGGTACGATTCGCGTGTTCGGCGAGGATCCCTGGCACAACCCCGCGGTGCAGGCGCGGCTCGCGTTTTGTCCGGAGGGAGAAGCCGTGCCGCGTGGATTGCGGCCGCTCGACTGGCTCACGGGTCTCGGCATGATCTCGGGACTGAAGGCGGCCGAGGCGCGCGAACGTTCTGCGCGGGCGCTCGAACGCGTGCAGCTCGCGCCGGAGCATTGGGGAAAACGCGTCAGTGCGTATTCGAAGGGCATGAAGCAACGTGTGAAACTGGCCCAGTGCCTCGTGCACGAGCCGGCGTTGATTATATTGGACGAGCCGATGAACGGCCTCGATCCGATGGGACGCGAGGAGTTCGCGAATGTATTACGCGATCTGGCGGCGGGAGGGACGAGCGTCGTGATCTCGAGTCATATATTACATGACCTGGAGACGCTCTGCGCCGCGTTCCTATTATTCCGCTGGGGCCGGATTCCGCGGGCGCTCAACGACGCGGCATCAAGCGAGGCTCGCAGTCGCGCGCCGGAGGCGACGACGTTCCGCTGCGCCGACCCGGAGAAGCTCGCGCGTTTCCTATTCGAGCGCGGCCTGCTCGCGGGTTGCGATGTGGTCGAGGAGACGGGAACGCTGCAGGCACGATGGAAATCGCCGGAGCGGTTTCACGCCGAGTTTCACGAGGTGCTGCTGGCGAGTCATGTCCCGATATATGAAGTGCAGGCCACGGCCTCCGTCCTGGAGAACGCGATCGAGCCCGCCGCGCGCCAATGAATGCATCCACCGAGAGTTTCCCGCCGGCGCGCGTGACCCCCGGAGCCCGGCAGGCCTTCGGCGGAATCTGGCGGCTGTCGGTGCGGCAACTGCTGACGCCGGGACACTGGCTGGCGGTCGGGGGCATGCTGGTGGCGCTCGGCGTGATCTGCGTGGGCAACCTCACGGGTCGAAATGCGCCCGCTCTTTATATCAACTGGGTGGCCGAGTTCTATATAGCGTTCGTCGTTCCCACCCTCGCCTTCATCGCCGGGGCGGAGGCGATCCGCGACGAGATGAAAGCGCGGTCGGCGGACTATATACTGACGCGACCGTTGTCCCGTCCGCGATTCGTGCTGTTCCGGTTTGTGGCGCAACTCGGCTGTGCCGAGCTCGATTTTCTGGCGCCCCTCGCGCTGGTGCTCGGGATCGGGCAGGCGCGGGGCGTGCTCGGAATCGCCGCGGCAATACCCGCATTTTTCCTCGCGCAAGTTCTGATGGTCGCGGCGTTCACTGCGCTGGGATTTCTGGCGGGCATGCTGACGTCGCGCTATATAGTCGTGGGCCTGCTTTACGCGGCGGTGGTCGAAATCGGTGTGGGGCAAATCCCGACGCAGCTGAGCCGGCTCTCGCTGACGCATCAGGTGAAGCTGATGCTGCAGGATGCGGTCGCGGCGCCCGGTGCACTCACGGGTGCTGCGGGTGGGTCGGATTGGGGAACGGCCGGGCTCGTCGTGCTGGTATGCGCCGTGGCGATCGGGGTGACGGCGGTGTTGTTCAACCTCCGCGAATTCACCGGAGCCGCTGAGAGCTGAGGCGTTCGCTGTAACCATGCAGTGGGTGCCGGTGTATAAGGTACAAATCTCCTCAATATGAACTCCCGCCCTTTCATCGCCTTCGCCTTCGTTTCTTTTGCCCTCGTCGTCCCCGCGCGACTGCCTGCGGCCCTCGATCCCGCCATCGTTTCCGCCGATGCCCGGTGGGTCGTGTATTCAGATTTGAATACATTGCGCGAGACGCTGCTCGGCAAGGAGTTGATTGCGATGGCGGAGAAGGCGCAGATGCAGACGCCCGGCGGCAATATCGGGCTGGATTGGCACAAGCTGCTCGGCACGATCGGATCGGTGACGGGTTACGGGACCAACTTCTCGCCGGATCCGCAGCAGGTCGACGGCACGCTGCTCGTGAAGGGCACGCCCGACCTGCGGAAGATCGTCGAGAGCCTTCTGCTGCAGGGCAACCTGGCTCATCCCGAGAACGTGGTCGAGGTCACGGACCTACCCTTTTCCGCGTACGCACTGAGGTCGGCCTCGAATAATATGGAGGTGATCGTGGCGTTTCCGCCTGAGCCCGTGCTGCTGGTGAGCAAATCGCGGGCGCAGTTGCTCAAGGCGCGCGATGTATATCGCGGCCAGGCTCCGTCGCTCGCGAAGAACGCCGGGTCCGAGCTGGCGAAGTTCATTCCCGGCGCGGCCGGAGCATATATATTCTCGGCGAGTGTCGCGCCGCCTGAGTCCATGCTGCCCGCCGCCGCGGCACCGCAGGCGCGGATTTTCCGGATGGCCAACGCGGGCTCGTTCGCGATCGGCGAGCGCGGAGCAAACACCGTGGCGCACGCCGAGCTGGTGGCTAGCTCCGGCCAGATGGCGGAGAAGCTGATGAAAATTCTCCAGGGTATCACCGCCGTCATGTCGCTCGCCGAAACCAACGACAAGCAACTCGCAGATTTCCTGAACTCGGCCTCGGTGGGCCGGAAGAATGATATAGTGACGCTCGACCTGGCCTACTCGAGCGAGCGGCTCGCGACCATGATCCACAATTTGCCGCAGTCACAGGGCCGGACGGCAGTCGGCGCTCTCGCCGCAGCGGCGCATCCGCCGGCCGTCGTCAACGGGAAGTCCGTTGCGGAATGGCAGTCCACCAGCGGCCCGGAGGACCCGATACCAGGTGCGCTCGCGTGGAAAGCGGTCGATAATGTCGCGCTGAAAACCGGCACGGTCATCACGCTTGCGAGCCAGAACAACGGCGGGAAAAACGTTCGCATCCAGCGGATCGAGATCACGCCCATGGACGGCTCGGCCGCGCCGCTGGTTTTCCGGACGGACTATATGCGGAACGCGAACGGTCGGGGAAATTCCAGCCAGATGCAGTTCCCCGGGGCCAACGGAGTATATAGCGTCAAGATCGGCTATATTAACGATCCCGAGGGCAAGGCGACGTACGCCATGAGTTCGCGCGATCCAAAGACGAGCGACCTGGCTCCGGCTGCGCCTGCGGAGCCGACCTCGCTCAATGCAGCACCTGCGAGCGGTGGGAAATAATAAATGACCGCCGCGCCGCCGCAGCCCCAGGGTGCCGGGTTCCTCGGGAGCCCGGCAGAGGCGTGCCCGGACGAGGCACGCTGGGTTGACGAAGCGGCGGCAGGCAATCTGGGGGCGTTCGATCACCTCGTCCAGCGCCACCATGCCCGAGTATATAACTACCTGCGCCAGCTGACGCGAAGCCACCACGACGCGGAGGACTTGACGCAGCAGACGTTCATCAAGGGGTTTCATGCGCTGGCGAATTTTGATCCACGGCGGCCGCTGCTGAACTGGCTTTTCACGATCGCGCGCAATCTGGCGATGAATCATTTCCGCGACACGCGGCGGACCGAGCCCATGCCGGGGGACGCGGCGGTCGATGCGCCCTCCCCGGCCGAGCAGGCGGAGACGCGCGAGGAATCCGAGAATCTATGGCGTCGCGCGCAGGCTCTCCTGCCGCCCCGCCTATATGAAATTCTCTGGCTGCGATTCGGCGAAGACCTTTCGACCCGCGAGACGGCTCGCGTCGTCGGCCTCACGGAAATCCACGTGAAAGTCCTGCTGCACCGAGCCAGGCAAACACTTTTGAAGGGAGATCTGAAAATATGAAATCACCGAGCATCGAATCCCCGCAAATCAGCTGCCGGCTGATCCGGGTCGCCAGTATATATCGATCCGGCGACGTCTCCACCGGGCAGGCGCCCGACACCCAGGCGCACGTGCGCAGCTGCGCTTCGTGCCAGGATTATTTTTCCGCGAGGGGCGCCTTGGACTTCGCTCTCCGCGCCGGCGCGAGTGGCCAACGCGTGACGCCCGACTCCCAGTTCGCGAATAGTATAAAGCGAGCAGTGCATGCTGCCGCGGCGGCGCCGAATGGTGCGTCCCGTCGGCGCGCCCTCTGGCCAGCGTTCGGCCTCGCCAGCGGGGCCGCGGCTTTGATTCTCGCATTCGCGATTCGCCCGAAACCCGCCGCGACGCCGCACGCAAGCGCTTCGAGCGTGATCGCGGGAGAGCCGGTGCTGCTCACATTTGATGACGTCCAGAAACTCCCGGCGACGCTGAGATCGGTGGTGCCACCCGCGGCGGGCGCATTGCTTCAGCAGGATCCGCTTCAGCAGGAAGTGAACGCGGTGTATGCGGATGCGCGCGCCGCTTGGCGTTTTCTCGAGGCGAATTTCACGACGGGCGACGGCTTCAGCGCGCCCGCTCCGGCCCGGAGCAGCTAGGCGCGGTCAGTCGCCAGACGATATAGCAAAGAGTCCGCGGAGAACGCCCGGATAACCTCGGCCGAGAGTGCATTGCGATCTGCAGTATCGCGGACGCCGACCCTTGGGTTACGACGGCGGACTGGATCGGCTCAATACTATCTCACTGCATACTACATTAGACCATACCTACTATATATCATAGTTAGTACACTGATATAGTAAACCGTGCTATTCCCACTGCCTGCGACCCGGCCAGCCCGGCCGCTGCGGCCCACTATTTCTTGACGTTGACGCCGATGAACCGCAGCTGCGAATGGAAGTATACAAGCAACAGGTGGCGGCCCGGCGGGAGCGCCGAAAGGCCAGGACCATTGTCTGTGACCGGCACGCGGTCGATTTCCACGATCACCATCTGCGGCGCGAGGCGTTCCTTATAGGGCGAATCCTCGGAGACGTCGGTAATAAGAAGCCCGTTGAGGCGCGGATCTGTGATCCCGAGGCGGCGTCGGTCTTCATCCTTGAGCTTCGCGGTTTCAACGCCGGCGAGAAATTCCGCGGCTTTTTCGGCGACGGCCCCGAGCGCGACGGTGACGAGCTTCTCCTTGCCGTCTCGGATCAGCTTCAGTTTCACGACTGAGCCGGGCGAGGTTTGCGCGATCATGAGACGCAGTTCCTCGACCGAAGTGACGGGCTTGCCGTCCACGGAAATAATCGCGTCGTTGCGCTTCAGGCCGGCTTTCGCGGCGGGCCCGTCGGCCGGTGTGACGTCGGTGATGGCCACGCCCTTGCCGTCCTTTTCGAGGCCCATCTGCTCGGCGAGGTCGGGCGTGATCGTCTCGGTGGAAACGCCGAGGTAGCCGCGCGCGACGGTTCCGGTCTCGACGAGACTATGTATAATCGAGGCGGCGAGATTGGCCGGAATAGCGAAGCCGATGCCGATGCTGCCGCGAGAAGTAGACAGGATTGCGCTGTTGATGCCGACGAGGCGGCCGCGGGCATCGATCAGCGCGCCGCCGGAGTTGCCCATATTAATCGCGGCGTCGGTCTGGATAAAGTTTTCGTAGCCGGCCACGCTGTCGAGCAGGCCGAGTTTATTGCGGCCCTTCGCGGAAACGATGCCGGACGTGACGGTCTGCCCAACACCGAGCGGATTTCCTATAGCAAAAACGACATCGCCAACGCGCAGGCGGTCGCTGTCGGCGAGCGTGATGGCTGGCAGCGCGGTGGCGTCGATTTTGATCACAGCTATATCTGTCTTCGGATCCGCACCGATGACCTTAGCCGTGAACTCCTGGTCGTCGTTGAGCGTGACCTTCAACTCGTCGGCGCCCTCGACCACGTGATTATTGGTGAGTATATATCCATCGGCCGAGACGATGACGCCGGAGCCGAGGCCCTCTTCCTTGCCTTCGTCCGGGGTGTTGTCGCCGAACAATTGCCGATATGGATTCGGAGCGCGGTGGACAGTTTTCGTCGAGGAGACAGAGACGACGGATTTTTCCACGGGTTCAACGACATCGGCGTAGCTCAGCACCGCGGCACCCTTGGTGTCGCCGAGGGGTGTGCGATCGACGTGGAGCTCCAGCTTTTTGGCGGCGATTGCGGGAGCGGGATCCTTCGGCGTCACGGGGTCCTTGGCTGCGGCGCCGAATGCGGCGACCGAGCTGGCGAGAACACAGGACCACAAACGCAGGCGGGACGGGGAACGCATAAAAAATAGCACGACAGAGAATTGACCGGAAAAGTTCCTGGTGCAACCGCCGGCCGCGGATGCGTGGCGCGCGGCCGCGACACGAGATGGCGTTCTAGAAGCCCTTGATGCGAAAAAGGCTGGTGACGCTCTCGTTGCTATTGATGCGCTGGATCGCTTGTCCGAGCAACGAGGCGATGGAGAGCACGGTGATGGGCATGCCGCTCGCTTGGACAGGCGTCGAGTTGGTGGTAATCAACTCGTCGATCAGACCAGACTTCAGGCGCTCGACGGCTATATCATTAAGTATACAGTGGCTGACGGCGGCGCGGATGCTGCGGGCGCCGTGCTCGCGAAGTATTTTCGCCGCGGCGGTCAGCGTGCCGGCGGTTTCCGTTATATCATCGACGAGAAGGACGTCGCAACCCTCCACCTCGCCGACAACATTGATGGCTTCGACGTTGGTGGCGCTCTTGCGCTTTTTCGCCACGAGCGCAAGACCGGCGCCGAGGACGTCAGCGTAAGCCGCGGCCATCTTCATGCCGCCGACATCCGGTGAGCAGACCACGAGTTTATCACTGCGGGTTTTCGCGAGGTAATCGAAAAACACCGGCGAAGCGAAAAGATGATCCACCGGTATATCGAAGAAGCCTTGGATCTGCTGGCTGTGCAGATCCATCGTGAGGATCCGGGTGGCGCCGGAGGCGACGAGCAGGTTGGCGACGAGTTTCGCGGTGATCGGAACGCGCGGCTGGTCCTTTCGGTCCTGCCGG
Source organism: uncultured Verrucomicrobiae bacterium (assembly GCA_963800005.1). Lineage (GTDB taxonomy): Bacteria > Verrucomicrobiota > Verrucomicrobiia > Opitutales > Opitutaceae > CAWCZH01. The sequence continues at coordinate 68,238 of CAWCZH010000004.1, read as the reverse complement.
GCGTAACCGTAAAACGGCAGCACCGCGGTGATGCGCTGGGCCGACGCACGACGCGCGGCGTCGATCATGATCAGCAACTCGATGAGGTGGTGATTGGTCGGCGGGCAGGTCGACTGGATGATATATACATCATGCCCGCGGACGTTCTCGTTGATCTTCACGAACGACTCGCCGTCCGGAAAACTGGTGACGGTCGCCTCGCCAAGCGGGACGCCGATGGAGCTGCACATCTCCTCGGCGAGGGGGCGGTTGGAGTTGCCGGTGAATATCTTGAGTCGCGACTCAGCCATGTATAGCGAATGTTGCGGGGTCGCCGAACGGTAGGAAGACTATTTTGTTTTATCCGCTGAATCTTCGAGCGCGCTGACCCGCTTGAACAATTCCGGGAGTCGCTGATGGAGCACGAAGAGACGACGCTCGAGCTGGAGCGGAAGCGCCGGGGAGCCGTTGAGCACCTGCCCGGGCGGTGTATCAAATCCGATGCCCGTCTGGCCGCCGGCCTTGACACCCTTGCCGATCGTGATGTGTCCGGCGAGCCCGGCCTGGCCGCCGAGAACTACATAGTCCTCGAGGGTGGTGCTGCCGGCGATGCCGACTTGCGAGCAGATGAGGCAATGGCGCCCGACCACGACGTTATGGGCGATCATGACGAGGTTGTCGATTTTCGTGCCCTCCCCGATCAGCGTGCGGCTGAAGCGCGCGCGGTCGATCGTGGTGTTCGCGCCTATATCAACATCGTCGCCGATCTCGACGGTGCCGACCTGCGGCACGCGCTCGTGCCGGCCGCGGTGGAAATCATAGCCAAAGCCGTCTGCGCCGATGACGGCGCCCGGTTCGACGCGCACGCGATTTCCGACGAGGCACTCGGTGGCGAGCACGACGCCCGGCATGAGCCAGCAGTCAGCGCCGATGCGAGCGTTGCGACCGACGAACACGTGCGCCTGGAGATGCGTGCGTTCGCCGAGGACGGCGCCGGCTTCGACGATGCAAAAAGGTCCAATCGTCACAGATGCCGGCACGACGGCAGAAGCATCGACGACGGCAGACGAATGTATTCCGGGGAGGGGCTTGGGCCACAGTGACTGCTCGATGCGGGCGCAGATGCGCGCGAGTGCCTCCGAGGGATTATCGACCCAATGATATATCTGATTCGGGCCCGGGTTCCCTTTATAGTCGGGCGGCACGAGGATTATGGCGGCGCGGCTCCGGGGCACCTCGGCGCGGTATTTCGTATTGCCGAGAAACGAAAGATCCTCGGGCGTGGCCGACGCGAGGGCGGCGATGCCCTGGATGGTCGTCGTCGTGGCGCCCTCGGTGCGGACGGGGCGGACGATTTCATATATCTCGGGCGCGGTGAATGAGACCTGCATCGGGAAATCGTGAAAAATTCGCGACTCGCGGCAATTCCACAAAAAAGCCCCGCTCGATCGAGCGGGGCTGGGAAATTACGCCACGAAGCGGGCTTTACTTTTTCGGAGCGACGCCGGGGACGGTGATCCGCGGAGCGCCTGAATCGGTCGCCGTGGCCGCGGCAGGCGCGGACGACGGGGCCGTCGGGCTGCCGGCGGGACGATCCTTGTTCACTTCCTTGGCGACGTCGTCGGTGATGTCGTAGGACGGGTCAAAGTATATAACGCTGGACACACCGATGAGCGTGGGGCCGGCCTTGTCGAGGACGAGGGTGGCACCTTTGCGCTTGGCCACATCGACAGCGATCTTGCTGATGTCTTCGAGCATCAGGCTGCGAAAGCTCTGGAGGCGCTGCTGGAGCGAGCGGCGGGTGTTGTCGATGAACGTCCGAACTTCGTTCTGCTTTTGCTGAATGGCCTCGAGTTTCTTCTGGGCCTCGGCGTCGGCCTTCGACTTTGCCTCGGCGGTGAGGGCGGGATTCGACGACTGCTCCTTGAGGCCTTTATATTCCTCGACGAGCACGTTGCCTTCCTTGTTCATGCGATCGACTTCCTCGTTCGCCTTCTGGTCATCGCTCTGCAGCTTGGCATTCTGCTCGATGGTTTTATAATGCGTGTCGTATAGCTTCGCCATATCGACCACGAGGATTTTGAACGCCGGCTGGGCGTGCGCGGCCAGGGTGGCGGCGCCAAAAGCGGCGAGGGCGAACAGAGTGCGGATGGGAGTCTTCATGAGTTGGGTTTGAGAGCGGAAAGGATTCAGCGTAGAGATTTAAAACCGCGTGCCAAAGGAAAAATTGAACTGATTGCCCTTCCGATTGGCGGCGGTGGAAGTCAGCGGAATACCAAAGTCAAGACTAAGCGGAGCGCCTGCCACGAAGAGTCGCAGTCCCACCCCGAAGTCGTCATTGTACTTGCCGGGGTTGAAGTCGTACGAGCTGCTGTTGACGAAACCGGCGTCGTAGAAAATCGCGAAGCGGATCGGGCTCACTATATCCATCGAGTATTCGGCGCTGAACATCCCGTAGGATTTGCCGCCGACCGGCTCGCCGGCGACATCGCGGGGACTGACGTCGCGATACTCGAAACCGCGCAGGTCGTACGGGCCGCCGAGGTAGAATTTGCTATAGTAAGGAACGTCGCGGCTGCTGCCGTAGTTCTGGATCACCCCGAAGCGGCCGATGAGGCTGAGCACTTGCGTCTGCGCCTCGAACACCGGGAAGAATTGGGATCCGCGGAACTCGAGACTATAGTAACTCGTGTCGCCTCCGAGCGGGCCGCCAGCGACGCTGGTGTCGACCTCGATGCGATTGCCAAACGTGGTGTTGACGATCTTATCGCGCGTGTCGCGCAGGAGCTGGAAACTAACTTTCGAGACTCGGTTCTGACCGGCGAGCGCCGCGATGATCGGGGACGCGTCCGAGGCGACGTTGGAGATGTCGACGACTTCATACTCGTACGAAAGCTTGCCCTCGAAAAGTTCGAAGAGGTGCTTGCGAAGGTAAACCTCACCGCCGGTTTCAATCTGTGTATAGAATGAGCTATTATAGTCCGAGCTCGTGCGGAAGAGACTGAACCCGAGGGCGAGTTGCTTCTGGAACAGATAGGGCTCCTCGAAGGAGAGAACGACCTCGCTCGAGAGTTCGACCGATCTGGAGGCGCAGGCGGAACTTCTGGCCGTCGCCCTGGAAGAGCGAGCGCTGGTTGAAGAGGTCGAAATTGGACTGCGAAACTTCGGCGAAGACGGTGGCGCGCTCGAGTGAGCTGTAAGCCGGCGCCGAAGGTGAGGTTGCCGGTGCGGCCTTCCTTGACCGCGACGCGCATGTTTTCGGCGGCCGGGGATGTTGGTCGCCTGGGTCGATATTTTGACGTCGTCGAAGAAGCGGGTGTTTTCCAGGCGCAGCTTGCTGATCTTCATCCGCACCGTGTCGAACACGTCGCCGGGCCCGAGCACCAGTTCGCGCAGGATGACGGTGCTCTTGGTCTTGGTGTTGCCCTCGATGACGACGGATTCGACGTTGAACTTGTCGCTCTCGTCGATCCGATACTCGATGTCGATATTGTCGGTGGTGAGGTTGGGCTTGCGGATCAGGTGGGCGTCGGTATCGAGATAGCCGTCCTTGCCGTAGAAGTCTCTCGAGCCGCTCGATGTCCTTGTCGAGTTTGGAAGGCGCGAAGACCGGCGCCGGTTTCTGGCGCACCACGCGGCGCAGCAGCGAGGATTCGAGTGGATAGCTTGTTGCCCGTGAACGTGATCTCGCCGATGTGATATTGCGCGGCCCTCGTTGACCGCGATGTCAGCACCAGGCGGTCCGGGCTTCGGGTACTCGAGAAGATGACTTTGTCCTCGGAGATTTCGACGTCGAGGTACCCGTCTTCGCGGTAGAAATCGCGCAGCTTGTCCAGGTCGTCGTCGAACTCGTCGTCCTTGAACCGGCCGGAGCCGGTCAGCCAGGAGAACATCCACCATCGCTTGGTGTCCATTTCGCCCCTGAGCGTCTTGTCTCTTGATAGTGCGCGTTGCCGGAGAAGCGGATGTCGGCGATCTTGACCTTCTCGCCTTCTCGGATTTTGAAGATGATGGTGCCGAAGCCCGCCGACGCGGTCGCGGTCGATCGTATAGCTGACGGAGACCTGGTTATAGCCGGCTTTCTGGTAGTATTCGCGGATTTTTTCGGAGTCTTCCTTCACCTGGCGCTCGTCGAGCGCGGTGTTCGGCCTTGGTTTTCGACCTCTTTCTGGAGGCGGCTGGTTTTCACTCCCTTATTGCCGTTGTAGTTGCATCGGCGAAGACGCGGAACTTCGGCGTCACCTCGACCACGAGATTGAAGATGTTTTGCGCCCGACCGGCTCCCACTTGATCTCGATATACTCGAAGAGGCCGGTTTTATAGAGGACTTGCGGATGTCGCGGTCGAGCATGGTCTCGTCCAGATCGCCGCCCTCGCGCACCTGCATATTGGCCCGCACGACCTGTTCGTTGACGTTGGCGGTGCCGACGAACTTGACCGTGATCGTGCCCACCTTGTAGCCGTTGCGCGGCGCTGCGGCTGGCCGGCGGGATTTGCGTCAGGCGCCTGCGCGCGAATTGACGGCGCACGCACTGCCAGAAAACTTACAATTGCGACCAAAAATAGCGTGACCCCGCGAACGGGATTACTGGGTGAAAGTTTTCAAAGCGGGTGATGTCTCGAAGGAAAGTAAGCCTGAGTTCTCCTACCGGTCCGTTGCGTTGCTTGGCAACGATTAACTCGGCCGAGTCTGCGGCCACCTGGAATTTTTCGTCTGCGTCTTTGGGTCGGGCAAGCATGAGTACCACGTCGGCATCCTGCTCGATGGATCCGGATTCGCGCAGGTCGGCGAGTCTTGGGCGTGCGGTTCTCCTTCTCCGACGAGCGATTAAGTTGGGATAATACAAGGACCGGCACGTCAAGTTCCTTCGCGAGTGCCTTTAATCCGCGCGAAGCCTCGGCCACCTGCTGTTCGCGCGGCATATTGCCGTCCGTCGGGCTCAACAGCTGTAGATAATCGACGATGATAAATCCGAGCTTGTGCCGGGCGTGTATGCGCCGCGCTTTGGCGCGCAGCTGCATGATCGAAAGGGCGCTCGAGTCGTCGATGAAGATGGGAGATTTCGAAAACTCGTCGGCGGCCTGCACGAGGCGATTCTGCTCGTCGCCATTTTTCGAAAGCAGTCCATCGCGGAGCAGCTTCATATTGACCCGCGCCCTCGAGCACAGCATGCGTAACGCGAGCTGCGACGCGCTCATCTCGAGGGAAAAAACGACCGTGGCGACGCCCGCGCCTTTTTTCGGCATCGCTGATGCCTCGGCAAAGTTCAGTGCCAGCGACGTCTTTCCCATCGAGGGACGCGCCGCGAGTATGATCATTTCGCCGCGCTGAAATCCCCACGTGAGCGCGTCGAGATCTTTATATCCGGAGGCGACTCCGGTCAGCTCGCCCTTTTTCATCATCATTTTCGTGATGACGTTCATTGCCTCGCGCGTGGGCTCGCGCATGGGCTTCGCGCTTTCGCTGACTCGATTTTGCGTCACCGCAAAAATACTCGCCTCGATCTGGTCGACGAATTCGTCGATGCCGCCGGAAAAGTTATGGCAGTTCTCCACGGCGCCCGTCGCCGAGCGGATGATCTCGCGCAGCAGGCTTTGCTCGCGGACCTTTTCGATAAAATATCCCGCCTGCGCCGTCGTGGGGATCCGACTGCTGACCTGGGTGAGAAAGGCGTACCCGCCGACAGTATCGAGCTGCCGCACGGTCTTCAGCTCTTCCGCGACGACGGAGAGTTCGATCGGCGACTGTCGATTATATAGATCGACGAGCCGCTCGAAAATAATGCCGTGCGCCGGGACGTAGAATGACTCCGGACGCAGCCGTGCCTCGAGGCAGCGCGACAGGACGTCTGCGCCATCGAGCAGGCAGCACGAGAGGAGATATTCCTCGGCCTCGATGCTGTGCGGCATGCTCCGCGCGATGCTAGTCGCGGGGGCACGGCGGGATGAGGTGAGAACGTCGTCAGCCATGCACGGATCGACGATTCAATATATCCAGCAGCGCGGCGGAAGCATCACGTGTGACCGGATGCTCCGCGCATCGGCCGGGTCCTCACGAAGGATCCGGCCCGACGACTGGTTAAAGGATATTATTTCTTCTCCTCGGTGGGAGCTTCGACGATCGGGTTTTCGGAGACGATGTCGAAGGGCAGTTCAACACTGACGTCCGAGTGCAACCGCACTTTCACGGTGTGGCGGCCAAGCGTCTTCGCCGGCGTGTGCAGGAGAATGCGCTTCTTTTCGATCGAGAAGCCCGCAGCCGTCAGCTTGTCGTGGATATCCGTCGCGGTGATCGCGCCGAACATCTTGCCGCCCTCGCCGGTTTTCACGGCGAAAGCGAGGCTTGTTTTCTCGAGGCGCTGCGCGATTTCCTGCGCGCCAGAGAGCTCCTCAGTCTCGCGCTTGGCCCGGCGCGCCTTCAGCGCATCGACCTGCTTGCGGTTACCCGCGTTGACCGGCACCGCAATTTTGCGGGGCAGGAGAAAATTACGCGCGTATCCGGCGCGGACTTTGACTTGGTCGCCTTCGCCGCCGAGACCGTCGACGGGTTTGACGAGGAGAACTTCGCTGGTGGCCATGGAGTGATTTGGTTAAAAGTTATATAGATCTATATGAAATGAGGCGGCGCGCTTAAAACGGGACGTCCTCATCCAGGTTTTCCGGGGGCGGCGGCTTCGAGGCGCCTCCGCGTGGCGGAGGCGAATGACGCTCGGGAGACATGGTTTGATCGATTCCGGGTTCAGAGCCGCCGGGACCGCTGCCGCCGGACGCACCACCCCGTGAGTCCCCGAGAAATTGAAATTGCTCCAACACGACTTTCATCCGGCTCCGTTTTTCTTTCGTGTTTTTGTCCTCCCACTGGTCGAGGCGGAGACGTCCCTCAACATATAGCGGCCGGCCCTTGCCAACATATTTCGCAATCGTCTCGCCCTGTTTTCCCCAGGCCTCGACGTCGACATATATAACTTCCTCGCGGCTCTCCCCGGATTCCATCTTGAACTGCCGATTGATCGCCAGGCTGAACTGGCAAATCGACGTGCCCTTCGGGGTGACGCGCAACTCGGGGTCGCGGGTCAGGTTGCCCATCAGGAGAACTTTGTTGAGGGACGGCATGGCGGGAAGCGCGAGGCCGGTCAGGCGGTCTCGACGAACGTGCGATACACGCTGCTGTTGAGCCGAAGCCGCTCGATCAACTGCGCCGGCGCTTCGGGCGGGCCGCTGAACGAGACATGAACGTACGTGCCGCCGGTCAGTTTCTTGTCGGTGACGCGGACGAAGTCCTTTTTGCCGATGTTCTCGACGCCGGAAACCTCGCCGTGGACGGCCGCGATTTCCTTCTTCACGCCGTCGATGATCTGATCGACAGACTCTTCCTTGCCGCGATTATCGAGGATAAAGGTCGCGCGGTAATTGCGATTCATGGGATTCATATAGGGTCTCTGCGGTTGAGCTGGTTCATGGCGGCCTCGGCGCCGCGGGATAGCAGCAGGTCAAGGCCTCGCACGAACTGGTCGAGTTTTTGATTGAGAAAAAGTGTTTGGTCGGGGGAAAACTTGCCGAGTACGAAGTCTTTCAGGTCCATTTCCGCCGGCATCTTGGGTCCGATGCCGAGCCGGTAACGAGCAAAACCGTCACCCACGTGCTCCAGCAGGCTGGCGACGCCATTGTGTCCGCCGGCGCTGCCGGAAACCGATACCTTCAGCAGCCCCAGATCAATCGTGAGATCGTCATAGACGATCGCGATGTCCGTTGGACGCACCTGGTGAAACCGCGCAAACGCTCCGACGGCGACTCCGCTCTCGTTGACGAACGTGAGCGGCTTCATCAGCCAGAGAGTCGGTTCGCCTGGACGATCCCAGCGCGTCAGGTCGGCGGAGAATTTCGGCGCCGATTTCCAGGTCAGATCGTGTCGGCGCGCAAACGCATCGAGGACAATCCAGCCCAGATTGTGGCGGGTGTGCTCGTAGTCGCGGCCCGGATTGCCGAGCGCGGCCACCAGCGAGAAAGACATGACTCAAAGAACAACGCCGCCGCGCCGGGAAATCCCGGCGTGGCGGCGGCAATAAACTTATTTCTTGGCCGGAGCGGCGGGCTTGGCAGCCGCACCCGCGGCCGGCTTCGCGCCAGCTGCAGGAGCAGCGCCGGGCTTCGCACCCGCCGCAGCCGGGGCGGCACCTGCTGCAGGAGCGGCTCCGGGGGCAGCGGCGCCCGCGGCAGCGGCACCAGCGGCACCAGCCGCGGGGGCGGCTGCGCCTTCCACCGCAGTCGGCGTCGTGACTTCCTGCACGACCTCGGCAACAGGTTCCACACAGGAGACGACCGGCTGACCCGGGGCATCCAAAAATTCCACGCCAGGAATCGGCTTCATTTCGCCGACCTTGATCGTCTCGCCAACCTTCAGCTCGGTCACGTCAATCGTGATCGCTTCGGGAAGATCCTTCGGAAGACAGCGAATCCGGAGCTGCTGCGTGTTCAGTTCCAAAACGCCGCTCTGGTTCTTGACGCCGAACGACTCGCCGACGATGCGGATAACCACTCGAATTTCGAACTTTTCGTCCGGCTTCACCTCTTGAAAGTCAACGTGGAGATAGCGGTCCGTAATGGGATCACGCTGAACCTCCTGCAGAAACGACAGGGCCTTGTCGGACTTGTCTTTCCGCTCCAATTCCACGAGGACGGCACGGCCGGCGACGGACTTCAGGAGGCGGATAAATTCCGGTCCCTCGATCGAGAGAGACTCCGGGCTTGTGTGCTTCCCGTAGAGAATGGCGGGAACGCGATTGACCTTGCGGAGACGGCGAGAAGCGCTGCGGCCGGTTTGGGCACGCGCTTCGACATTAAGTTTGAACTGTAGGCTCATGGATTTCGTTCCCCCTGTCGCCCCGGAATTGGGGGCAGGCGTAGTGGAAAAGGGGTCGAATGGATACAATCATGGGGTTCAAGGCAATCAAATCTTTGCCTCGTTGGGCAATTTATCTCCAGCCCCGGTTCCCCGCGACTCCGCGTGCGAGCGTCTCCCTGCACGTCCTCCGGTTCGGAATAATCAAGTGCATCCGGCTCCCGGATCGGACCCGTCCGCGCAGGTGCGAGTTAAGCAGAAAGCCGAAGGTTTCCAGCATTTACTCCTCGCCCGATACGCCGTGGTCGAACATATGCACTCGCGGAGCCGCCATTCATGAGCACGTGGAACTATATGAAAAACGGGGTTCAGCACGGCCCCATTTCTACTGAGGAATTGCGTGGGCTCTTGCTGAGCGGCGCATTGGCCAGGGACACCATGGTCTGGAAGCCGGGCCTGCCGAAGTGGGAGCCAGCCTACGCGCACGCAGAACTCGCCGCCGACATCCCGCCGCCGTTTCCCGAAGGCAACCCTCCCCCACTGCCGCCGCCACTTCGAGCGACACCCTTCGCTGCCTCCACGCCCGAGGCCGTTGCCCCCGAAGCTGCCGATGTCGAGCGAAACAAAGTTTTCGCGGTTATATCATATCTGCCGCCGTTCCTGTTTCTTGTTGCGTTGATCGCGGCGCGGCAATCGCGCTTCGCGATGTATCATTGCAACCAGGCCATCGTGCTGCTCTTGGCTGCGATTGTTTGCGGAATCATCAACACCGTCCTCGGATGGATCCTTGTTTTCATCCCGATCCTCGGCTGGATGCTGCTCGCCGCGATCCATTTTATATTATTCTTCGGTGTCATTACCCTCGCCATCATCGGCATAATGAACGCCGCCAAGGGCGTCTGCAAACCGCTGCCGTTCATCGGCCATCGGCTTACGCTTGTGCAATAGCGACCGGGCGTCGGCTCGGGTCGCGCGATCCCTCGATTGGCAGTCGCAGGTTTCATATAAAAATATATACGCGGGCCGGCGCGTTTTTCGTCCATCGCCGCGCGCCCGATCTCACCGCCTCGGCCGTTCGAAGCTGCGGGCCGTTTCGTCGATGCCTGCCTATATACTGTACACACGGGAGCCAAATATATAGGCTCGATCCGGTATATAGATACACGTCGTCCTGGTGGACAACCGCCGCCGCGAGCTCGACGACTCGTCACGCAATCGCCGGCGCCGCGATTGCGGAAGAAATTGAAAAGCCGCCCAATTGATGCGATGTCTCCCGCTCTTCCTATTTCCCCATGATCCTGCGCCGCCTCGTCCTGATCCTCCTGTTTGCGTTGTCCAGCACGGCGGTTCCGCTCGCTGCGGCGACGGACGATGCAACCGCGTCCGCCGTGACGCCGGTTCGCGACCTGTGCGACAGCCTGATCGAGGCGATGAAGAAAGGTGCGTCGCTGGATTACGCGGGCCGCGTCGCACTGCTCGGGCCGCACATCCGCAACGATTTCGATCTCGCCCTGATGACACGCCTGATCGTCGGCGCCTCTTGGAAATCCGTCCCGGCAGCTGATCAGGAAAGTCTTTTGAAAGCGTTCAGCGACTATAGCGTCGCCACCTACGCGCAACGGTTTAAGTCCTACTCGGGCGAGCGGTTCGAGGTGGACCCAAACGCGTCGCCCCTGGCGCGCGGCGACCAGGTCGTTCATACCAAACTGTTCACCGGCGACCCCAATCCGGTGCAACTCGACTATCTCTTGCGGAAAACCGACGCCGGTTGGCGCATCATCGACGTTTTTCTGAGCGGCACGATCAGCGAACTTGCGGCCCGCCGGTCGGAATATTCCGCGGTGCTGCGGCAGGGAGGCGCTCCGGCGCTGGCCGAGCTCCTGCGGAAAAAGACCGCTGAGTTCGGCGGCTAACGTCCCGGGTCGTCGTAAAGGTCGGCGCCCGGCGGAGTAAGTGTGCCTGCTCGGGCGCTGCCGGACTTCACCTCAGCGGCCCGATTCTGTCGATAAAGGCTCCGAAACGAGGCATAATAATCGACGGCCTCGTGCTGCATTTCGTCGAGTGCAGCAATATTTCGCTGACGTTCATCAATGCCGTCGATCGCCACCCGGCTGATGGAAAGCGACGTGAAATAGTTCTCGTTTCGCGTCAGATATCGGAAAAGATCGGCATACGTATCTGCGCCTTTACCAACGATATCCCGAGGGTTGGACGGGCCGAAGACGGGTATGATCAAATAAGGTCCTTCGCCGAAGCCCCAGCGCGACAGCGTTTGGCCAAAATCACCGCTCTGCCGGGGCATCCGGTGCCGGCTCGCGAAATCCGAAAACCCGGCGATGCCGAGAGTGCTGTTCACCACCAGGCGGCCGCTCGTCGTCGCGGCGGAGTTCCAGCGCCATTGCAGGATGTCGTTCGCAAGGATGATCGGCTCGTTGAGGTTGTCCAAAAAGTGCCGCAGCCCATCCCTGACGGGCAACGGCAGCAGCCGGCCATAGCCTTGGGCGACGGGCTTGATCAACTTCCGGTCGACGTAGAGATTGAACGCAAACGTCCGTCGATTCAGCGGCTCCAGTGGGTCGTGATTCGCTCTGAATTCCGCTCGGGCTGCGGGGTCCGAGGGCGCCGTAACGCAGCCGCTCAGACACATTGCGCCGAGAGCGGCAAAAACCAGAGCACGCGACGCGTTCATGAAGTTTTCAGCGGCTTTGCGCTCGAGGTGTTCCCGAGGAGAGCGGGGAGAACGAAAAGCGTGCAAACTAGGATGAAGAAGAGCGCGAGTCCTAGAAATTTCCCCATCTCGGCCATGCCGCGGGATTGCGAAAGCGCGAGGCTTCCGAACGCCGAGCCCGTGGTTAACGCGCTAAACACCACGGCCCGGCCGGTGGGTGACCCGAGCAGCCCTGTCTCCTGCGCGCGATGCCGCATCACAAAGTATATATCGAACGCCACGCCAATCCCCAGCATCATTGGTAGCGTGATGATATTGGCGAAGTTGATGGAAAAACCGAGCACGGCCGCCGCTCCCAAAGTGAAAATGGCTGCGAGCAGAAGCGGTACTAGCACCAACAGAACTTTTTGAATGCGCCGTAGAACAGCGAAAAGGAGCACCGCGATGATCAATAACGCGAGGGCGCCGGCCGTTCCGAAAGCTCGCGGCGCGAGCGCGGTCCATTCAGCCACCGATACGGCGGATCCGACCGCGCCCGGCACGACAGCCTGTATCGAGCGGGCGAAATGACGCAGGACGGCATTGTCGCGCGTATCGCCCTTCGGAAACACTTGCACCCGCCAGCGCCCGTCAGGCGCAACCCAATCCTGCCGGAAATCCGCCGGTATCGTGTCGAGTGAAACGGGTCCCGCCTGAAGCACTTGGCGTAGATCGTCGATGCGTGCCGAGATGCCTCCGCTGAGGTTGGCCGCGAGGATCGATACGGCCGGAGCCCCCTGCCCCGCCACCTTCTGCAGCGCTACCGCGAGGCGAGCCGCCGGCGCGTCACCTTTGTTGCCCAGACGCTCCATGTCGGCCGCGCAGGTCCTGATCGCAGCCAGCAATTCGTTGTTCGTGGGGGGCGACTTCACGACGGCCGGCGAAATAGTCGGTCCGAGCAGAGTCGCTGCGTCGCCGAGAATCTCCAGTTTCGGCCCTTGGTCTGCGGGCACGAATACGCCCAGGCGAAGAACGCGCGCGACCTCCGGCAGGGCCTCGAGCTTGGCGGCCGATGCTGCAGCTTGCGCCGGCGGCGCCAGAAACTCGATGGAATACGGCGAAGTGTTCGGATCGGCCATCAAATCGAACAGCGTCTGCACCGACTCTGCTCGAGGATTTTCGAGATCAACGGGGTTGAAATTGAACTTCAAGCGAGGGAGGGCGATCGCCGAAAGTGCCACCAGAACCGCACAGGCGATCAAAACCGCCCGGCGGCGTCTCACGAGGAAGCCGTCCAGTCGCGCCCCCCACGGGAACCCGGCGGCGTCGGCGTCTGGCCCCGCGCGGAAACTGACGAGCAGCGCCGGCAGCAGTGAGAGGTTCAGAAACAGGGCGATGATCATCCCGACACCGGCGATCAGCCCCAAGTCTCGCACACCCAGGTACGCCGTTGGGGCGAACGCTGCGAATCCAGCCGCCGTGGCGAACGCCGCCACCGTGAGTGGTGCGCCGGTGCCCGCCGCGGTCCGGCGCATCGCTTCACGCGGCTGGCCATCCACGCGTTCCGCGGCGTAGCGAACGCTGAACTGGATGCCGAAATCGATTGCGATGCCAATGAACAGCGGAGCAAACGCGATCGACACCGGGTTGAATGGGCCGATGAAACACACCGCGAAGCCGGCGCAGCCGATCAAACCGACGAGGAGGGTGGCGACGATCGCAGCAACCGTGCGCCACGATCTCAAGCCGACCGCGAGCCAGAAGCCGAGCAGTCCCAGGCAGAGGACCGTCGAAAATATCGCTCCGTCTGAAAGTGCCGCAAGTTGATCGTTGTTCAGTGCAACCGGCCCGGTCACCCGCACCCGCACTCCGTGCTCGGAATCGAGATGGGCGTCCTGCGCGATCTTTCGGATCGCTGCGATCGCGGTGGAGGCAGCTTGGACTTTGCCAAAGCTGAGCGCCGTCCGGGCGACCACGAAATGGCGCCGTTGGTCCGCCTCGGCCTGCCGGCCGCTGAACAAAGTGTCCCAAGCGAGTGGCTCAACCCGCCCCGCCACCGCGGCTTCGGCCGAAGCGGCCACTGTTGCGAGAGGCTGATCGATTTTCGCCTGCTCGACTTCGCCCATCAAAGCACCTTGGGCGAGGAGGTCCATCGCTCCCAAAACACCCCGCAAGCTGGGATCGGCGGCCAGCGTGCCGAGAAATGGCTGCGCGGTGATGATATGATCGGCGAAATCCTGAACCTCCGTGGTGGGCAGGAAGAGCAAGCCGTAGCGCCGAAAATACGGGTTGGCGTCCGGCTGTCGCACGTACTGAAAGAAATCCGGCATTTGCCGCATCCGCCGTGCGATCTCAGCGGAAGCATCCGCCGACTGCGCGGCTGAGGCGCCGTCGACCACTGCGACCAGCAGGTCCTGATTCTGCGGGAACTGCTGGTCCAAGTCGACCGACGCCTTTTGCCACGGCAGATTGGGATCGACGAGCTTGCTGGTATCACTGTCGATCCGAATGTTACGGGCGACGTAAGCGAGAATCCCGGCGGCGATCGTCAATGTGATCGCAATGACCAACGCTGCCCGCGAGCGGCTGAATTCCACCAAGCGACTGATCATCCGTTCCATCGGGACATCAGTAGGTTGGCGGCGGACGAGCGTGGAAACATAAAACTTCGCTGGATTCCGGATTCATCGAGAGTGGCGTTCTTCGACCACCGGAATCACCGGGGGTCTTTCGGCGAATATCGGGCATCGAAGCACCCGAAGGGAGTCGCTCGACCGGAATTTGCCAGCGCGCACGGGCAAAAGATTCCTGGGACTTCACCGTGCAGGAACGAAGCGCATGAACCCGGTCGGTTTCAAATCCGGCGCGAGGAACCGCCTCGGCATGCCAGCCGCGGCGCAGAGCGCCTGGGCTGCCAGGTGCCCTGACCGAGCAGCGCTCTCCATGGTCGATGGCCATCCCGTCGCTGTCCAGTCGCCGGCGAGAACGCAATTCGGCCAGGGTGACGCGCTGCTGGGACGGGCGGCATCAATGCCCGGCGGTACAGCGAACGTCGCCTTTATCTCTTTAATAAAAACAGACTTCTGGAGCTTGGCGTTGCGAACCTCTGGAAAAAATTCCGCGAGCTCCCGCACGCCTTGGGCGACGGCGTCCTCCCGCGAAAGCGCAGCAAATTGGCGCGCTGCGCTAACCACGAGCTCCAGATATTGCCCGGAACCCGCGCGCTCAGGCTGAAGCTTCGTTTTGTTATAAACCCAGTGAATTTCGCGATCCAAAAGCACCGCGTGAGGCAGGTCCGTGATCTGTCGATCGAACCAAAGGTGTACGCTGCATATTGGCCAATGTGCATGCTGGGCCACCAGGTGGCTCAATCGCTCGGCGCCGGTACTAGCAGGCATGCCGGGTAGCAACTTGGCCATGGCCTCGAAAGGAAGAGCCAACACGAGGCTTCCAGCACTCATGGCACCACCGCCGACGACCTTCGCGGTCCACTGTTCCAGCCTTGCGTCCCAAGTGGCGGATTCAACCCGAGCGTTGAACAACAACTCGCAGCCCCGATCGCGCAAAAACTGCCGAGCTCTCGCATAAAGCTCCCCGAGAGGAACCGCGCTCATGCCCATCCGGCCGGCCTTGGCGGAGTTCAGAAACAGCTCGCGAATGACCTTGGCCGCGTACGGAAGCGCGATGGAATCGAGGTCGGCGTTCAATGCGCTTGCAATCACGAGTCTCCAGAAGCGGTTGAGGGCGCCAGGCGTTTGCTTGTGGCGCGCCAACCAGCCACCGAGCGTTTCCCGCGAATCCGGCGGCACGCCTCGGGCGAGCGCGCCGAACGCCCGCGCCAGCGCCAGCTTATCTGAAGGACTGAAAGCGGCCGCCGCCAAAAAACCCGGCAAGCCGTGCATGGGGGCAGGCAGCCACGACGGACCCAGCGTGGATCGTCGGCCGCCCGGCTCGATAAACGTCATCTCGTCGGTCCAGTGGATCCGGTTTTCGACGCCAATCCGGCGATAGAATTCGAGCAGGTTCGTACAGCAGCCGAAGAGCACGTGCTGGCAGTTGTCGATCACCTCGCCGACCCCCGGGTGCAAAAACGACGATGCACGTCCGCCGAGGTAGTTCCGCCGTTCCACAACCGTCCCACGCCACCCGTGCTCGGCCAAGGCGCACGCAGCGCTCAATCCTGCAACTCCGCCTCCTACAACGACAAACGTTCGGTCCGACCTGCCGCCCGCCCTTGCTCCTGCCACCATCGGCAGTGCGTCTGGGCTCGATTTCCCACCCGCGATTGCCGAGGGCTCGCGCGCCGGGCCCGAGAGTTGCGCGTTCAAGGGAGCAACCGCGCCACTGCCATACGGGCATGGCCCATGGCGAGAATTCCGAGTTTCTGCGGCAAGGGCACGCTCACCCGACTCGAAAACACATCGTAGTCCGCACGAACGATGCGCTTGAGCAACCGATGGTAAATGGAGACCAAAACCCACAGCGCCGGGCGACTTTCCCGATCAATCAACGGCAGAAGTCGTTGCGCCGATTGGTAATAGCTCTCCGCGCGGGCGGCGACGTCCGCTAACAAAGCCCGCTCCTGTTCGTTGGGGGGCACGCCGGAGGCGCGGTTCAGGAGCGAATCCAAGGAAACGCTGTGCGCATCAAGGTCCTCCAACGGCAAATAAACCCGCCGGTGCCCCGCGTCCTCCGCCACATCCCGGAGAATGTTTGTCAGTTGGAACGCAATTCCCATGTCTTCCGCCAGCTTCTCCGCGTCCGGGTCCTTGTAGCCGAAGATCCGGATGCACACCAGTCCCACCACCGACGCGACCAGGTAGCAGTAGCCGTAGAGCTCGTCAAAGGTCGCGTACGTCCCCGCAGTTGCGCTCGCGTTAGGCTGCAAGTCCATCGTCAGACCGCCAACCAGCTGATCCAAAAGGTTTAACGGGATCGCAAATTGACGGGTAGCGTCGCGAACGGCGACAAAAACCGGGTCCTTCGTCGCGGCGCCGTCGCAAACCGCCCTCCATGAGCCGAGCCAGGCATCCAAGCGGCGGCGGCGCTCCGCGGGAGGTTGGCTCTCGTCATCCGCCAGGTCGTCAGCCTGCCGCATGAAGGCATAGATCGCACAAATGGCGTCGCGTCGCGCCGGCGGCAGGGCGACGAATGCGTAATAGAAGTTCTTCGCCTCGGCCCGCGCAATCGATCGACACGCGGCGTACGCCGATTTCAGCGCCTGTTTGTCCGGTTCCAGGTCGTGCAAAGCGGTGGGAAGTTCAGGGTGTGGCACGAGCAGGGGGACGTCGGGGACGCAAAAATGGTAACGCCTTTCCGGCGGCAGCACGCGCCGCGAGACGCAGCTTCGTACTCCGCGATATCTCGGGCCGCGAAGTCAGCACGTCAAATCCCTGCCGCTCGATCGCGTTTAAGATCTCCAATCCTCCCCGGCTGAAAAGCTCCAGGTCAACCGCGAGGTCGCGGCTAACCAAGTCGACGAGCGCCAATCCCTGAGTGAACAGGCCCCGGGTGAACTCGACCTCCTGTTGAAGAAGCCGGGCAAACCCATTGGTAAAAGTGCGATTCGCGATCACTGACTCGTCCACGCCATGCTGCGCCATCTGGTCCTGCGGCAAATATATCCGCCCTTTCAGATAATCCCGGCCGACGTCCTGCCAGAAGTTCGCCAGCTGGAGACCGGTGCATGTCGCATCCGAGAGGCGGAAACGCTCGGCATCGACCTCCCCGCAGGCGTGGAGCACGAGACGGCCGACCGGGTTCGCCGAGTAGCGGCAATACTCGAGAACGTCACGCCGTGTCGCATACCGAACGGTGGTCTGATCCTGACTGAACGCTTTGAGCAGGTCGGCGAACGGCTCTTTTGGGATTCCACAGGCGAGAATTGTCTCCCGGAGAGCAACGAAAACCGGATGTCGTGCCTGACCCGCGTAACAGGCATCCAACTCCTCCCCCCACAGTCGGAGCAGTGCCAGAGACTGGGCAGGATCTCCCACCTCGTCTCCGAGATCGTCGGAAATGCGGCAATAGGCGTAGAGCGCATGAAAATGCGGACGCAGCGCTTTGGGCAGGAACCACGAAACGACGTGGAAATTCTCGTAGTGCGAATCGGCCAGCTCCTGGCAATACCGACGCGCCGCTGCGAGAGTTGGCGCGACTTCCGGGATGCGATACGAGGTGGGCAACGCGGCCCAGCCGAGCTCCACATTCGCCCGGTCATCTTCGGATTGCTGGAGTGCGTTCAGCATCAGCTCAACCCGCTCTTGTACTGCGCCGCACGCCCTCGCTCGCGGTCATGCCGGACCCGGGAAAAATCGTCATCGTGGTGTTCATGTCGGGCGTTCGGCAGGAGTAAAGGAGCCTAATCTGTTCCCGAGGGGCGTTCAAGTTTGATCGCACTGCCAGAAACCGAAGACGACGTGTTCGAATTTCGCACGTTACCCGTCGCGTTATATACTCCCGCTACCGGCGAGGACACCGCGGCTCGCTCGAGCAGCGGCCGTATGCACGTGGCCATTTCTGCAGCCGCGCGTCGGCTGCGCCCGCCAAGTCGCACGAGAGCCGGCCAGAGTTGCGGCCTCGCCGACGCAAACAGAATGAACGCACCGAGCCGAAACCGTCCATCCGGCGCAATAAAACCGTTGAAATCCGGCAGACGGTCCGCGGGGCCATCACTCACCGCGCGAACGCAGTAGAAAGGGACACCGCGCCGGCGCGCTTCCGTTGCGACGCCAAACGATTCCATGTCAACAAGATCGGCTTGGTAATTGAGCGCAAGCCGACGTTTCTCGTCGTGGTCAGCGACCGCCCGTGCCGTGACCAGCACGCATTTCCCCGCCTCGGAAATTGCCGGGATTCGTTCTCCCGAGACGGCATCGATGATTTCGGAAATGGTATAGGCATGACCGGCAAGAAACGTCTCGCGCAACGCCCCCACCCAGCCGATCGAGAACAGCGCGTTGACCTCGCCGTCACGCTCAATTTCTGCCAGCACGCGAGCCGCCGCCCCGACGCCCATCCCGCCGCAGGCGGCTATATATTCCGCGGAACCCGTTCGTG
Organism: uncultured Verrucomicrobiae bacterium; assembly: GCA_963800005.1. Classification (GTDB taxonomy): domain Bacteria; phylum Verrucomicrobiota; class Verrucomicrobiia; order Opitutales; family Opitutaceae; genus CAWCZH01. The sequence continues at coordinate 49,714 of CAWCZH010000004.1, read as the reverse complement.
ATTTCCAGAGTGAAACGGACCCACGCTGCTCGCGCGTCCAGCCTCGAACGAGCGGTGCGAGTTCACCCGGTAATGCCGCGATGAGCGCGATCCGTTTCATATAGCAGGCGCGTATCCGTTCGCGCGAAACCACTCGACCGCAAGCTGCATCGCCGGTCCGACCGGCCGCGCGCGAAATCCCAACTCGCGCTCGGCCCGCGCACTCGATGCATACATTTTTTTCCGCGCCATTCTCACCTCCTCGAGCGTGGCTCGCGGCTCCCGGCCGCGCAGGCGGCCCGTTATATACTCCTCGAAAAACGCATACGTCGCGGCCACCGGCCGGGGGATTCGCAATTTGGGCGACGGAATTCCCGTCAGCCCGGCGAGGGCGTCGAGGATCTCCTTCAACGTCAGATTCTCGCCCCCCAATATATAGCGGCGTCCTGAGGCACCGGTCGTCAACGCGTCGGCGTGCATCGCAGCCACGTCGCGCACATCCACGAGGTTGAGACCGGTATCGAGGTACGCCGGAAACCGGCGGTTCAGGAAATCAACGAATATACGGCCGGTCGGCGTGGGCTTCGTATCGTGCGAGCCGATCGGCGTCGTGGGATTTAATATAACGACATGCTGTCCAGCCTGCGCCGCCGACAGCGCCGCCTGCTCCGCGAGAAACTTCGAGCGTTTATAATGCCCCACCATGTCAGCCAGCGTCACCGGTTGGTCCTCGTCCGTAACCGACCCATTCGTGAAAAAATGCATCGTCGCCACGCTCGAAGTATATATGAATCGTGGCACGCCGGCCTCCCGCGCGAGACGCAGGAGTTCGCGCGTGCCGTCGACATTCGCACGATACATGGCGGCCGGGTCGGGAATCCAGAGCCGGTAATCCGCAGCCGTATGAATCACAGCGTCGCAATCGGCGAGCGCGCCGCGAATCGACTCCGGCTCCGCCAGATCGCCCACATGGGTCTCGGCCGGAATTCCCTCGAGGTTGCCGAGGCGGCTGCTCTTGCGGACGAGCAATCGCAAACCGGCACCTCGGGCAGCGAGGGTCGCGGCGACGTGATGCCCGACGAAACCCGTCGCACCCGTAAGAAATATTTTCATGGTCCGAGCCGGCGCGACGGAGCGGGGCAATGCCGGGCGGGAGAACTTTGCCCCGGAGGCACCGCGCGTCGCCCGGCGACGTCGGTCAGCTCCGGCGCGCCCCTTAGTCCAGCGACTCGGGGTTGAGGGCAATGCCCTTTTCCCCGGCGGCCTTCCGCTCATTATATTTCCGCAACCAGTCTTCCCATTGTTTGCCCGCCGCACGGTCCTTACCGGTGAACTCGAGCCGGGCAATCGTGGCGTAACTGAGCCGCCGCTTCTCAGGCGCGTCCGGCGAGAAATATTCCACGTACGAATCCGCCAGCGTCGCCCCCGTGTGGCGATTGTATATATAGGCTTCGACGCTTTCGCCGGTCTTGAGCGTCATCGTGACGTCCCCGCGATAATCAAACGCCTGCTCGAGCGCGACGCGGAGCTCCTCGTCCGTCGAGAGCGGAGGCACCCACCCTTCCAGATTCTGGCGTCCGATGCCCGGCGCGAGTTCGAGCGACTCGATTTCGGCCAAAGTATATTTCGAAACTTCCGCACTCATGAACGTGTGCCCTCCAGGCTCGCAGCCGAGCCCTGCACCGTCCCGATTGGCAGCGGATCGTGATTTCCCGGACGCCCCGTTCCCGAGTCGTCGGGATATTTGCGGAACGTTCCCCGCACCATTCCGAGGAAGCCCTTCACCGTCGTGAATCCATCCATCACCGCCGTGGGCTCGTAGCCGCAGCTCACCATGCAGTTCGCGCATTTCGGGTTGCCGCTCGACGCCCCGTAATTCTCCCACCGCGTCGTATCCAGCAGCTCCTGGAACGTCGCCGCATAGCCGTCCTGCAGCAGGTAACACGGACGTTGCCACCCGAATATATTAAATGCCGGGGAGCCCCACGGCGTGCACTCGTATTTGCGCTCGCCCATGAGGAACTCGAGGAACAGCGGCGACATATTGAATTTCCAGGTCGGCTTCCGGTTCGACAGAATGGCGCGAAACAAGCGGCGCGCACGGGCCCGACCCATGAAGTGATTTTGATCCGGCGCCTTTTCATAACTATATCCCGGCGACAGGACGATGCCTTCGACGCCCATGTCCATGACCTCGTCAAAAAAGCCGCGGACCGATTCAGCTTCCGTGCCGTCGAAAAAGGTCGCGTTTGTCGTCACGCGGAACCCGCGCTTCACCGCTTCCTTGATGCCCTCGACCGCTATATCATATCCACCTTCTTTGCAGACTGACATGTCGTGGTGCTCGCGCTGACCGTCGAGATGCACGGAAAACGTGAGGTACTTCGAGGGGGTGAACTCCGGCAGGCGCTTTTTCAGGATCAGCGCGTTCGTGCACAAGTATACATACTTCTTCCGCGCGACGAGGCCGTTTACGATCTCCACGATTTGCGGATGCAGCAGCGGCTCTCCGCCGGGCAACGACACCATCGGAGCGCCGCATTCTTCGACGGCCGCAAAGCACTGCTCGGGCGTGAGTGCCTTCTTCAGGATGTGTGGCGGATATTGGATCTTCCCGCAGCCGGCGCACGCCAAGTTGCAGCGAAACAGCGGCTCGAGCATGAGCACGAGCGGATAGCGCTTGTTGCCCATCAGCCTGTTTTTCAGGACGTAGGTGGCAACAGTCCACATTTGCGAAATCGGTATAGCCATTTTTTTGAGTCTCCGGGGCCGCTTTTCAGTGGCCGGGTTCCAACGTCCCTCGATAGCTGGAAATAGCCAGCAGGGGAAAGTATTGTCGATACAGGTGGTATGCCAGATAGAAAACTTTCGGGAAACCCGTCGCTGTATATCGTGCCTGCCGCGCGACTCCGGTTCCCGTCGACTCATCCCAACTTCCATCGGGCCGCTGCGCCTGCAACAGCCAATCCACCCCGCGCGTCAGTGACTCCGATCCCGCGTCGCCGGCCGCCAGCAACGCCAACACCGCCCAGGCCGTCTGCGAGGGCGTCGCCGGGCCGTTGCCCCGCATCGCCGGATCATCATAGGTGACACACGTCTCGCCCCACCCACCGTCGGCCCGTTGCACGCTCCGAATCCAATCCGCGGCGCGCTGGATGCGCGGCGATGCGGGATCGATCCCCATAATCGTCAGGCCCCGCACCACGAGGAACGTGCCGTATATATAGTTTACGCCCCACCGGCCGAACCAGCTGCCATCCGGCTCCTGCTGACTATATATAAACTCGATCGCGCGCCGCACCCGCGCGTCGTCCTGCGTATATCCATAGGCAGCGAGCGTTTCCAGCATGCGCCCGGTGATGTCGGCGGTCGGCGGGTCCAGCATCGCATTATGATCCGCGAACGGGATGTTCTCGAAGATCATCTTCGTGCAGTCTTTGTCGAAGCTGCCCCAGCCGCCGTTGCGGCACTGCATCGCGAACTCCCACGTGATTGCCCGCTCCACGGCGAGACGTTGCTCGGCCGCCCGGGGGTTCTCGACCTTGCTGAACGCCAGCAACACCTGCGCGGTGTCATCCGTGTCCGGATAAAATTCATTCGCGAACTCGAAATACCATCCTGCCGGCCCCGAGTTCCGCACCTTGACCGACCAATCACCGAGGTGCCGCACCTCCTTCGACAGGAGCCAGTCCGCAGCGCGGATCATGCGCGGGTCGCGGCTTGAAACTCCCGATTCACCCAAAGCATATATCGCCTGTGCGGTATCCCACACCGGCGACACCGCCGGCTGCATGCGGAATGTGGCCACCGGCGCCTCGGGCGTCGCGGGCTGCTCGATGCCGAGGCGCTCGAATTCGCGCCGCGCGCGAATCACCTGCGGGTGATCCTCTGCATATCCGAGGCAGCGCAGAGCCACGATCGCGTTCAACATCGCCGGATATATAGCGCCAAGACCATCCGACATCTCGAGGCGGTCCAGCATCCACTTCTCCGCCCGGCGCAGCGCCAATTTCCGCAACGGATGAAACCGGATGGCCTCGAGGCCGTGCAGCAGCCGGTCGATAACGAGGAAGAAATTGCGCCAGCAGAAAATCGAATCGTGATTAAAACGCAGGCGGAGGTTCGCGTTCGCGCGTCCGCCGACAAACAGCTCGTCAATCCCCTGTTCCGGGGGAATTCGGCGAAACGGCTTCGCGGCGAAGTGGATCGACAGCGGCACGAGGATCGAGCGGGACCACGACGAGATCTCGTATATATTAAAATAAAACCAATTCGGAAACAGCAGGATTTCCGGCGGGATCGCCGGGACCGCGTCGTAATCATACTGCCCGAGCGAGCAAAGATATATCTTCGTGAACGTGTTGCACGCCACCACGCCGCCATGCCGCAGGATCCACTCCCGGCACCGGACGAGCCGCGGGTCGTCCGCACTCATGCCCATCAGCTTGGCGGCGAAATAGCATTTCACCGCGAGGGAGATATTGCCCGGGCCGCCGGGATAGAGACTCCAGCTTCCGTCGGCATTCTGGCACCGGAGCACCTCGGCCAATGCGCGCTGCATCCGGCCCGGCTCGCCGGTTTCATATAGCGCGTGGAGATATATATAATCCGCCTCCAGCATCGAGTCCGCCTCCAGCTCGCCGCACCAGTGGCCCTCGGCCTGCTGCTGCGAGAAAAGATACTCCTGGGCGCGCCGCACGGCCGAGCGCACGGGCTCGAGGCGCGAGGTCGCACCGGACCCGCGTCCGCTGATCTGCTCTGAGACCGATTCTGCCGGGAGGCTGCTCATCTACGGGCGTCGAGCTTGGAAAGACTTCCCCGGTTCCTGCAATTCCGTTTATCGGCGCTCCGATCCGGGATTTTCCGCTTACGAGGCCGGCCTAGGCGCTCCTCAACAGGTATTAGACGCGTTGCACCAAGATATTCCGGAGCCACCGCGCGCCCGCAAAACTCGGTCACGCCACGACCATGCACGGCGCTCCCGAACAGCCTCACGCGTCTGGTCTGGGCCGGGGGAACGTCAGATCAGAACGTGGGTCGGTCGTGCCGTCGGGTTGCTTTTATCCTATATGCTCAGGTACGCCGTCACTTTTCTGGTCATTGCTTTCGCCGCCGCGATTTTCGGCTTCTGGGTGGCGGCCGGCATCGCAGCGATGATCGCGAAGCTTTTCTTCCTGATCTTCCTCATTCTCTGCATCTGGTTTTTCGTTCGTCATAACCGAGCGCAACCCTGAGGACCCGCGCCGGGCCGGACGGCGTTCGTGGTATATCGGAGTATATAGATCGGCGCTGCGTTGCTGCAGGTTGATATAGTGGAGCACGATCTGATCGCTCGTCCGAGTTTCGCGTCCCCGCGCGATTCCGAACCCGGCCGCCAAGATCCGGTCCAAGCGGCTCATGGATCTCTACCGTGTTCATCCGTTTCCCGAAAAAGGCCTAATCCGAGTCGTGATTGAAACTCCGAAGGAATCGCGCAACAAGATCGCCTACGACCCCGAGCTGAAGGCGTTCCTACTTCATAAAACGCTCCCTGAGGGAATGGTGTTTCCGTACCACTTCGGCTTCGTCCCGCAGACGGAGGGTGAGGATGGCGACCCGTTGGACGTCCTGGTGCTCATGCCAGAACCGCTCCCGCCCGGCTGTCTCGTCGACGGCCGCCTGATCGGCGTCATCCGCGGACAACAAAAGGCGCCGCATAAAAAGGCTATCCGGAATGACCGTTATATTATCGCGAGCGCGTCGGCCGACGAGTTTCAAGATATTACTGAGCCCGGAGACCTCCCCAAAACCATGGTGCGGGAACTCTCCGAGTTCTTCGCCAATTACAATAAACTCGAGGGACGCCGCTTCAAGTTACTCGGAGTCGAGGGTCCGAAGGCCGCGATGAAGCTGCTGAAAGCCTGCCGCAAAAAGTAAGCCGGCTGCCGGCCACAGCTCGGGTGCACGCGCCGCCAGCGCGGCGGGCCGAATCGTTCGCGATCGATCCCGAGCGCTTGATACGGGGAGGTGGGTCTCTATATAGCTATATAAACGTCCGTTGCCGGCGGATCCGAAGCGGGGACGTCAGCGTTATATGCTTCCGTCCCCTCCGGACTCAGCCCTCCTCGAGGGCGGCGTCATCCTCACGACGACGCGCCTTGCGCCGCTCTCGCTTGTCGCGCCGGGCTTTCACCCAGTGCGGCTCGGGCGCCTCACCGGCCATGATGCATCCCTGCGGCTGGATCTCGCCGACAACCCGCGCGAGATTATAGTGAGTGAGCTGAGTTTTCACCTTAGTCGCATCTTTATAGGCCGGCGGGGACTCCGATAGATCGGCACCGCCGCAAAACCAGCGGATATCCAAACCGGCCGTCGAGTCCGCGAGCGCCTTCCGAACGCGCGCCGGATCGAGTTCTCCGTCTGCGTCGCGATACGGCCGCAGCATCGCCGTCCGCGACAAATTCCGGCCGGCTCCATGCGGGCAAAACGAGAGGTAGTGCGCATTGTCCGACCCGAGCACCAAGAGAATTTCCCGCGCCATATTGAGCGGAATCAGGCCCAGCAGCGGACGTCCCTCCGGGTCGGTCCACGCCGGGGTGGCGCCCTTGCCGTGATAAAACGAGTCACCCCGCTTCCACACGAAGTTGTGCTCGTTCCCGACCTGCACGAACGCGCGCTCGCCGATGCGACGCAGAAACGCATCGTGCAGCACCGAGTGATTGGCGCGCGTCCAACGACTGATATATTGGAGCGCGTCCCAGTAATCGCGGCCCTCCGCAGAATCGCCCGGCAGCCACACCGCGGCATCGGGGATATCCTTCGTGTTCTCGCGACACCAAGCATGCGCTGCCTTCTGGCCCCGAGTATATAGATCGGCGCCGAGCGCTCGCGATCCATGGTGCGTCACGAGCACGTTGAACGTGCCCTCGCGCCGCACAATCCACTCGGCGAGCTCCGTCTGGCCCGCGGCCTCGAGCTGCGCCCGTTGCGCCTCCGTGAACTGCACGCGTCCTATATAGGCAAAGTGATTTCCATCGCCCTGCGTTCCCAGAAAATCCTGGGCCCGGCTGCGCAGGCCTGTGAGAAAACGATTGTCCCATACCGGCTCGTCGAGCACCGGCGAGGTGAATTGCTGCCCACGCGAGCGTCCGCCGGAACCAAAGTGGGTCGTCTTCTGCAGATGATCCATCAGCTCGGTGACGGGATGATTCGCCGAGAAAAACGTCGCGAACAGCGAACAGCATATATCGGCCGAGTGCGCGCCGGGAATAATCGCGTTCTCGACCTCAATGCCACCGCCGACCGGAATCGTCGCACGGGACGGCCCGGCCGGACAGGCGTCGGGCATGATCACGCCGCGCTTCACCACCGGCGAATGCAGCAACTCGTTCATGCGCGCCCGGGCGGCGTCAACGTTGACCGCCTCCTCCGCCGTATCGGCGTCGATCGCCTCGGCGAGCGGAGCGGGCTCGACCCTCGGGACGATCATTGTCTGCTCTTTGGGAAACTCGGCCTCGAGCGCAGCCAGCACGGCGACGCGATCGAGCCCGGAGCTCTCGAGTTCCCGCGCGCGGCGCAGCGTCGGGCCGAGACGCCGGCCTTCCTGCCAGCCTTCGACGAGCAGATCGCGAGCTTTGATTTCCATCTTCATCCCAGAAGCAATAGTGACAGACAATTTGGTTGGTGGTGGTCGCGCCAGTGTAAGCTTGATTCGCGATTCAGGTTCGAAACGCGAAGATCGAGCCCGACGTGCTTCGTAGCCGCGGGAGCAGTCGAAGCGGCTGGCGCGTCCGGATTCATCACGGCGGACGACCTCGCAAATTCAAGGGCCGACGATCGATTGCGAGTGGTCTGGTAAGCTTAAAGCCTCACGGTTTCGGTGCGGAAGCGCCAGCCTGTGCCTGAGTATATTGCAGTTCATATTGCGACTGCGATTCGTTCCGCTGCTGGCTGATGATTCGAATGCCGCGGTCCTGCGGCACGAGGCAATTTACGAGGTAGGCCGCAATGCCGCTCTGGTGGCGGTTTTCCAGGCGAAGCTCACGCGCTGCTCCCGCCGCGGGCACGTCCGCGTCAATCTGCAACCGAATCTCGCCCTGCCCCTCGCGCATCTCAGCCACAGTGGGAAAATCAATTCCGACGAGTCGCGGCCTCAACGACTGCCCGTCGACCGACAGCGATATATCATCGAGCACCCGCGCCGCATACGCTCGCTGCTCGGCATTCGAGAGAATGCCATCACCGTTGGTATCGATGAGCGCAATAATCACCGGGCACGTCGCAACTCCCGGCGTCAGCGAGATCTCGGCCTTCACCCGCGTCGGCTCGACCGAGAGGATTGTATATTGCAGATACTCATCGAGCCGATGCGCGACGGCCCGCGTCGCCACCATCGCCAATATACAAAAGAGAAACGCGCGTGCTTTCACGGATTTGTGAGCGCGCGTCCGTAGTCGTTTGTCGGATCCCGGTACATCGTGTGCACGTGCATCGTGAGATCGCCGCCGATCGGCTGCGGCGAATACTCGATCACGAGCTTCGGACCTTGGATTCTATAATACGCCGTCCCACCCTTCCCTTCCTCGTGTGTGGTCGGCCCGCTCCACGCGAACCAGGTGTCATCGAGCCCCGCCTTAATCTCGGCGAGCCGCGGGCGACGCATAGCTGTCGTTGACGATTCCCGACCACTCCGCAATGAGGTCGAGCAGAAGCGCCCGTTGCTGCGGGTTCATCGCTGAAACGGGCAAGCCCTCCGGCTGAATCGTCTGTCCGTCGTGCCCGGGCCCGAGAACCAGGTCGGCCACTCTATATTTCAAAATCGCCCGCTGGCGCTGCGCGTCATCCAGCGCCGCCACCAAGGCAAACCCCTTGTCGCTCTCGGCTCCCAGCGGTCGGACCGTCTTCCCGTCTTTTGTATATAGCGCGGGCTGCGCCCCCGTCAGCGTCGGCGTGATCACGCCGCGGTCGCCGGAAATCGTTATATTAAGTGCCAGGTGATGTCCACCGAACTGGAGCATCCACGGCGCGGTGGCCGACGGTGTTCCGAGAATGGAAAAATAATAGAAATCGCCCCCGAAGAGCGGATTATTGCGCTCGAGCGCCTTGTTCGCCTCGTCGCCGTCCATGATCTGCTGCACCTTCTCGAGCCCGCGCGGACTGAGCGTCGCTGCGAGCAATGCCATCGCGGCGTCCCGCTGCTTTGCATTCATGTCGCGCAGGCTGATCCCCGCGCGTCGCACCACCCGCGTCGGGAAATTCGACCAGCGGGCACGCTGCTGGGCGTCATTGAAGGCGAACATCACTGTCTGCCGCTGTTTGTCATCGAGCGATGAAAGAAACGCGTCCGCGCGCTGCACGATGACAGCGGTGGCGGTTTGGGCGACTGCGGAGGCAGCGCCAACCAGCGCGCACGCCATCAGCAGGGACATTTTGAATATATTCATGGAAGTCGGGAACTCTGATTTAATATAGGTCGAAAGAGCACGCGCCGGCCCGTTTGCATTCCGCCGACGCGCGCTTTATCCGCCCACAGTACCACAAGTACATTAAGCCAAAATGAAGGCCCTCGATCGCCTTGGCCGCCCGTATATATCATCCGGCCGGCAGCGTCACCGTGAAGGTCGAGCCGACGCCCAACTTGCTTTCCGCGTGGATCTCGCCCCCGTGCGCCGCGACGATCGCTTTCGAAATGGCCAGCCCTAACCCAGCTCCACCCGCCCGGCGCGAGCGGGCCGCGTCGACCCGGTAGAAGCGCTCGAACAAACGCGCGAGGTGTTCCGCCGCGATTCCGGGACCGTGATCTGAAACGATCATATACGCGCGACCCGCGTCGACTCGCGTTGCCACGCGGACCTCGCCCGGCGCATCGCTATATTGAATGGCGTTGCCCACGAGGTTCGTCACGACTTGCCCGAGCAGACCCCCATGGCCGATGGCCATCGTCGATTCCAAATCGCGGCGGATCGTAATTCCCCGCGCGCTGGCCAGCGGGGTGATCGACTCCACCGCATCATGAACGATTCGATCCAGCGAAACGCGCTCAGGCGGAATCACCTCCTGGCCGGCGTCGAGACGCGCGAGCGCGAGGAGTGACTCGATCAATCGCCGCATGCGCTGCGCCGCCCGCTCCGATGCCTCCAGAGGCTCGCGCTGTGACGCCTCGAGAGACGGATCCGCCAGCGCGTTCTGCAGGTGGGTGAGCATCACCGCGACGGGCGTCCGCAGCTCGTGGGCGGCATCGGCCGTAAATCGCGCCTGCTGCGAAAAGGCGCGGTCGAGGCGCGCAAACATGGAATTCAGCACGGCTGCCAGCTGGCCGAGCTCGCCGTCCGCGTTGCTCGTTTCGATGCGCCGCGTCAGGTCGCTGCCGGAAATGCGCGCGGCCGTGGATGCTATATCATGAATCGGCCGCAACGCGCGTTCCGTGATCCACCAGCCGCCCAATATACAAAGCAACAGCAATCCTCCTGTCGCGCCGGCCAGGACCCAGCCCAGCCTCCGCGTCTCCAGAATCTCCGGACGCAACGACCGCCCGATTATAAATGGATGGTCGGGCAACGGCGTGAACCCAATCTCCCGCCAGCCGTCCCTCGAGCGGAGATATGTCTCAAAATCTTTCGGCGGGGGCACGCTCTCCGGTGCGCCGGACGACGCGTGAAACGTCGCCGCCCCGCGCTCGAGCCACTCGATATAATAAAACCCGCCGGCGATCACCGCGGCTGGGTCGACCGTCTCGCCAATTATATAGTGTCGCTCGGACCCGTGCGGCCCGCCGCGCGGACGGCCGGGGTTTTGCCCGGTGTGCGCATGGTCGCCGTCGGCCTCGGCAAGTCCACGGATGCCTTCCGAGACCAAACCGGCTCGGCGGAGCAGTTCGTCATCGACGGCCTTGAATCGACGGCTGCGGTCGAACCGCAGCGCCGTGAAATCGAGCACCGCCAGCACGAGACAAAAGAGCAGCGCATACCAACCCTGCAGCCGCCAGCGCATCGAATGAAACCGTTTCATGGCATCTGATAACCGTGGCCACGGTGCGTCAGGATGACGTCGTGTCCGAGTTTCTTGCGCAAATTTGATATATGAACATCGATCAAATTAGAGAGCGTGCTGTCGTTCTCGTCGAAGAGATGTTCATAGAGCGTGGTGCGGGTGATGATGGCGCCGCGGTGCAATGCGAAATGCTCCAGCATGGTATATTCACGGCCGGTGAGCGGCACGGGCTCGCCCGCCTTGGTCACCGTGTGCGCCACCGTGTCGATCTTCACGTCATCGATCGTGATCACTGAGGACGATTGTCCCGCCTTCCGCCGCAACAACACGCGGATGCGGGCGAGCAGCTCGGGAACATCGAAGGGTTTCACCAGATAATCGTCGGCCCCCGCGTCGAGCCCGCGAACGCGATCCGCCGTCAGGTCGCGGGCCGTCAGCATGAGGACCGGCGTGGACTTTTTTCGTCGCAGCCGCGCCAGCACCGTCCAGCCGTCGAGCCGGGGCAACATGATATCAAGTACGATCGCGTCGTAGTCCGTGGCTTCGGCTTTATATAATCCATCGAGGCCGTCACCCGCGGTGTCCACGGCATAACCCTGCGCCCGGAGCGCGCCCGCGATCCCGCTGAGCAGGTCCGGTTCATCTTCGATGACGAGCAGCCTCATTTAACACCACTATAGCAAAGCGACGATTAAGCCACGATGAAGCCGGCTCCGGGTGCGCAAGAATTACTCGTCCGTCGCAGCGGGCATCACGCTGCCAGCGTCGCCGGAGGCTCCCTCGCTCCACGGGACGAGTCATATATCGTCCAACGCTTCGACGGGAACCGCGTACCACCGTGCAGCGGGCGCCACGAAAAACGCTTCAGGAGGCCGCGCAGAATTTTTTTGTTTTTGTGATTGCTTAATTAAGTTTACGCTTAATCTAGGCGTCATGCAAAGCCTCGCCGCCCTCGCCGACCCGACCCGCCGGCGCATCGTGGAGTTGCTCGCGGTCCGGGATCGGACGGCCGGCGAGCTCGTGGACGAGTTTGAGCTCAGCGCGTCGGCAATCTCGCAGCACTTGAATATATTGCGCGAGGCCGGGCTCGTGGTTTCACGGGCAGAGGCACAGAAGCGCGTGCAGTCGCTGAACCCGGAGGGTCTCGATGAGATCGATGATTGGTTGCAGCGCACGCGGGCCTTTTGGTCGCGGCGCCTCGATGCCTTGGAACGCGAGTTGCGCGCCGACGACGCGCGAGCCGCGAGCGAAGCAAAAAAGAAACGGAATTCATGAAAGCCAACGATCAAAACGGAACGTTCAACGGCCCGGCCGAGGTGCGGCTGGTGCGCACACTGCCCGGTCCCATCGAGCGCATTTGGGAATACCTCACCGACCCGGAAAAACGCGCCCGCTGGTTCGCGAGCGGTTCGATGGAGCCGCGGGCCGGGGGCAAGATGACGCTCCGATTCCGACATCGGGAGATCGCGCCAGACGAGACGCCACCGGCGGGCTACGCCGAGATGAACGAACAGGGCAAGGAGATGAACGCGACGGTGACCCGCTGGGACCCGCCCCGGGTACTGGGCTTTACCTTCGGCAGCGACCAGGAATCGGAAGTCATTTTCGAGCTCACGCCGCAGGGCAAGCAGGTGCAGCTCGTCGTCACGCATCGTGCGACGGGTGGTGACATTCCTTATATGCACGACTTCGCCTCGGGCTGGCACACGCATCTCGCGCAGCTCATCGCGTTGCTCGAAGGCGCGCCGCGCCCGCCGTTCTGGCCAATGCACACCCGATTGAAGGCCGAATACCAAACGGTCCACTCGGCGCTCACCAAGTAGCCGATCGCGGCACGCCCGCGTTTCCCACTTCCGCACCCCGTCCACCGGGCGAAAGGCGGAGCTTTGTCCAGTTCTCCTGCTCAGTTCCATCCACCCGAAATATACAAAAGCATATAACGATGAAAACAGACGTCTCCGAAAAACACGCAGTTGTCCTCTCCGAGAAATGGCTCGCCGCCCGACGGGAGTTGCTCCGCGAGGAAAAGGAATTTTCCCAGGCGCGCGACCGCCTCGCCGCCAAGCGACGCGCCCTGCCCTGGGTCCGGGTCGAGCCAAATTATATATTCGAAGGCCCGGGCGGCCCCGTGAGCCTCGCCGAACTCTTTGCGGGCCGCAGCCAGCTCATCATATATCATTTCATGCTCGGCCCCGGCTGGGAAGAAGGCTGCCGCGGCTGCTCGTTCGTCTCGGACCATTTCGACGGCGCACTCCCCCACCTCGGCGCGCGGGATGTCTCGTTCGCCGTGGTCTCGTCGGCGCCGCTCGCGGAAATCCGGCCGTTCCAGGAGCGAATGGGATGGAAGTTCCAGTGGCTATCCTCGTATGGCACGTCGTTCAACCGCGACTTCCGCGTCACGTTCACGCCCGCAGAAGTCGAGTCTGGCCGGGCGGATTATAATTTTAGCGAACGGGAAATCGGCGGTGAGGAAATGCCAGGACTTACCGTCTTTACCCGCGACAACGACGGAATCATATATCGAACCTACTCGACCTATGCGCGCGGACTCGACCTGCTGGTCGGCGCGTATAATCTCCTCGATCTCGTGCCGATGGGACGCAACGAGGACCCCGAGGCGCCGATGAGCTGGATGCGCCACCACGACCGCTACGAGAATGTGGCCGTCGCGACTTAATATACTCCGTCGGCAGGGCGCCCGACTCGCGGTTGGCGCTCTGCTCGCGTTCGCGCCGAAATGCCTCGTGTGCGTCAGCGCGCAACTCGGCCTCGCGGCCGCTCTTGGGCTGACGCGCCCAGGCCGCGAGTTGTGCGGCGCCACGCTCGGTCCGCCTGCGACCGGAGCGTGGATGGTCGCCGCCGCAGTCGGCGCAATTGTGTATCTCTCGCGGCACTGCGGGCGGGCGGTCGCGCTTCGCGGGTTTGCGCACAATCCGATCGCGACCAAAAGCCGAATTTTGGCGCAAAACCTGATCGTGTTATTGCATAACTCGTTGTTCCATTAACGGTCCAAGCCCATGTCTCCAATTGGAGACATCTGTCGCTGAATGCCGATATTAATCGCGTCCGATTCGGGCGTAAATCGACGGAAACGCGAACGCGAGGCACCCCGGGCCGCCATGCGACGGAACCTGCTTTGGTGGCAGATTCGAGGCCGACGGCGTTGTTCGTTATACTCGCCGATCTGCTCGACGGGCGATGCCAGACCGACCTGAATCGCCTCAGCCGCCCGGTGGATAGAGGCACTCGATCTCGACGCGCTCGCCGCAGACGCAGCTCACGATCAGGCGCACCACCTTGTCGCCTTCCTTGACGACCTCCACCGTAGCGCTGGATGCCGCGGGAGCGGGCGCCGGCTGCGGGTCTTTACCCGCCGGAGCGCGGGCGCCCGCCACGGGAGCGCGCAACGGAGCCTGCGTGCTCGACTTTTTTCCCTGTAGAAATGGTTTCATGGCGAGTCTCCGGCGTGGTCCGGCACGACAGGCACCGGCTTGTCGAGGCTTTCGCTGTCGCGGAAATGATGTTTGGACGTGAGAGTCAGGCTCAGCGTGATGCGCTGGTTGGCCTCAGCGTCCGGTTCTGTTCCTTCCATGGGCCGCGTATTGGCATAGCCGGTGATTCGCTCCACGGACTCCGGATCGACGGCGTAATGAACGAGGCTGCGACGCGCTGCGTTGGCGCGGTCCGCGGAAAGCTCCCAGTTGCCATAATCCGGCCGACCCTGCGGCGGCTGCGTGCGCGTGTGCCCGTCTATATTAACTCGAAACTGATGACGGTCGATCGTCCACGCGAGATTCTGCATCGCGAACTTTCCCCAGTCGGTGAAACACCGCGGTCCCGTTTTCAAACAGGGGACGACTCGCGCGATCGAATAGCGTCACGCGGAGTCCGTCGGTTGTCACTTGGACGTCGATTGGCTTGTCCGCCTGATTCTCATCGAGGTGCAGCAGCCGATAAAAGTCGGCGGCCACCGAGTTTAGGAACGTGACCTCGACCTGCTTGTTGCGGCTGATTTCCTTGGCATCGCCCTGGTCCTTGCCTTGGCTCGTCGTGGTTTTGTTACTATTAAACGGCATGACGCCCGACGTCGCGTTCATGGGCGAGCGGAACGGATTTTGAAAATAGCGGGATGTCGCGATGAGGATTTTCTGATCCTGCGAGGAGATCCAGAGCACCATGAACAATGCCATCATCGCGGTGACGAAATCGGCGTACGCCACTTTCCAGGCTCCGCCATGATGAGCTGCGGCTTTTTTCGCCATGGTGCGGCGCGTTTACTTGCCGGCGACGAGCGCCTTCAATTCGGCCTCCAGAGCGGGTCCTGGGGTTGCACGCCGCTATCGAGCGAGCGGCGCGCGATCTCGACCGCGGTCAGTGGCGCAAGGCCTTTCGCGAAACCCGCGACCGCCTGCATAATACATTTCAGGACTTGCTCGTCGGACCCGTTATTGAACTTCATGCGGATCGCGAGCGGGCTGACGAATCCGTACGCGATGAAGATGCCGAGCAGCGTGCCGGTAAGCGCGGCGGCAACGTGCTCGCCGACCTTCGCCGGGCCTTCGGAGATGGAGGCCATGGTGTTGATGATTCCGAGCACGGCGGCGACGATGCCGATGCCAGGGAGCGAATCGCCGACGAGCTGCAATATATGAACCGGGTGCTCGGCCTCGGCCGACTTGGCATCGAGTTCCGCGAGCATCAGGCTTTCGAGCTGGTCCGGCTTAATTTTGCCATCGATGACCGGTTTCAGGCCGTTGCAGATAAATTCGAGCCGCTCGTGGTTGTTCACCACCGAGGGATATTTCTGAAAAATTGCGCTCTTCTGCGGATCCATGACGTGCTCCTCGAGCGCGATCAGGCCATTGCGGCGGCCGACCATGAACACTTCATATAGCAGTTTCAGGAGTTCCGTGAACTCCGGCCGGCCCGCGGCCTTGCCGGACAGCGCACCCTTCACTTTATGAACGATCTCCTTGAGGACGTGAAACGGGCTCGCGATGACCAGCACGCCGGCGGCGACGCCGATGATCACGACGAATTCGGAGACTTGGAGCAGTACCAATGGGTGGCCGCCCGCGAGCATGAAGCCCCCGAGGGTCGATCCCAAAACGATCAGGGCTCCGATGAGAACAAGCATGCGTTAACTCCGGCTGGCCTTACGGCTCAGCGCTCGCGCACGCGCTGGAGAAACGCCCGCAGTCCGAGAATGGTCTGCGCATGAATCTGGCAAATCCGGGACTCCGTCAGCCCGAAGACTTCCGCGATTTCCGCGAGGCGCAGATTTTCATAATAATACATGGCGAGGATCTTCTTCGGTATATCGGGTAACTGCGCCATCCGTTGAGTGAGAAGTTGGAGGAGCTCCTGCTTTTCCATCGTGTCGCGACCCGTCACGTCGGAGTCGTCGCGTAATAAATCGTGCAATGACGGACCATCGCCGTCCTCTCCCTCCGGAGTCTGGTCGATCGCAATAAAGGTGACCGGCTTGGCCTCTTCGACCCACTTCGCATATTCTGTAGCATTTAGTCCGAGAGCCGCGGACACCTCGGAGTCTGTCGCGACGCGCCCGACCTTCTGTTCGACCTCGTTGATGGCGGCCTTGAGCTTGCGCGAGCGAGCGCGCGCGCGGCGTGGACACCAGTCCATGCGACGAAGCTCGTCGAGAATCGCCCCGCGAATCCGCATCGCCGCGTAGCCGGAGAATGTGCTCCCCTGCTCCGGGTCGAATTTCCGTACCGCCGCGATCAGGCCGGTGATGCCGACGCTATATAGATCGTCGGCGTCGACGTGCGCGGGGACGTTGAGCTTGATGCGATCGACGACGTTGCGCACGAGGGGCAGGTAACGCTCGATCAATTCCTTCTCGTCGACGGCAGCCGGCGAGACACCTTGGTAGGCGCGCCAGGCGGCGGCGGCCGTGGCGTCGACGACCGGACTGGGGGCGGGAGCAGGGGCGGTTTCGGTATTCATATCAAATTATATATTCTTTATTTGCTGGCGGCCTTGGCGGTGGCCGCGTTGGCGGCGGTCAGAGCGGCGTGTCGGTTGAGAATAGTTTCGCGAATCCCGCGAACGAGGACGGTCCAGAACCAGCGGAAGAGGAGCGCGCCGACGAGGCAGCCGACCGCGCCATCGAACAGGATGCGGTCCGCGTCGCGGCCGACCCAGAAGTCGGTCCCCGCGGCGAGCGCGAATCCACAGAATCCACCGAGTAGAAATATAAACTTCATCGCTATATATTAAGTGCCGCGATCGGGAAGCGTGCGGCGCACGATCGCGCCGGGGACGTCTTCCTCGCAGTCGCCCGTGAGCGAGGGTCCGGTGGCGAGAAACAGCGGCTCGATCGCCTCGTCGAAAAGATAATCCCACAGTTTTCCCCACTGCGGCACCTCATCGAGGTGCGTGAACACGAGGTGCGTCGCCCCGAGATCGCGGCCGGCCGCATACGCTTCGCGCAACGACGCCCGATCATACGCCGCGTTCAGCACGAGCACGCGCTCGTTGATGGCCTCGCGATCGAGGAAATTAGCGAGTCCGTCGTTGTCGCCCGCACGGCGCGCCGACATCGCCGGCAGGTCGAAATATACAAAGCCACCCGGCACGGCGGGATGCGTGTCGCACGGAAAATGCGCGAGCGGGACGCCCAGCGCCTCGCTATATACAGGCAGCGGTCCCGGCGAATTCGGCCGGTCAAATTCGACCGAGACGACGTGCCCCACCCGCGCGCGGCGAAATACTTCGGCCGCGAGCCATTTGCAGAGCGCCGTCGTGCGGCCGACTCCCGCGGTTCCGAGAAACGCGGCCCGCGAAATTGGCGCGCGCTGCGGCCGTGATTCCACTTGCTCGCGCAGGAGCCGCGACGTTTCCGCGAGAGCGCGATGCAGCGGAAGATGATTGAGATCGCTCCAATTCGCGCCCGCCTGCAACCGGTTCAGAGCAGATTCCGTCAGTCCGGAGCGTCGCAGGAGGCCCGCGAGCCCAACCGGGCCCGGCTCGGGTGCCACTTCCTTCGGGGTCCGAATCGTCAGTGGCGGCAACGGCTTTTTCGGCGGCGCGGCCTCCTCATTGGAGCTGACGCTCAGAGCGAGTCCCGCGGCGGGAACCGGCGCATCGATTTGCGCGACCACTTCCAGTTGCGGCGCGTTGAAAAATTTTCTCCATCCGGGCAGCGGCACCGCGCGGACCGAGAGGACTCGAGCGTCGGCGCCGAGGCGCTCGCGAATCAGCGACACCGCCTCCGCCGCGGATTTCACTGTAAACTTATAGGCACCGGGTGACAATTTTGAATCCAGGGACGACATGGGGATCAGGCGGCCGCCTTGAGCGGGACTTCAATGCGCGCCAGCGGCGCGGGGGCGGTGATGATGCCGCAGTTCTCGATTTCCGTGGCAGGCGGCAGCTCCTGAAACGCGAGCACCGTGAGACGCGGGAATGAGGACTCGAAAAAGCGTCGGATCGGGAGCCGGATTTCCGTCGACACGACGAGCACCGCGGGCTGCCCGGCCTGGACCATCTCGGAGGTGCGACGGGTGAGCTCGTCCACCAGGTACCGGCCGGTCGTCGTATCAAGTGCGAGGCTGACCTCGCTGGGCGACCGGTGGATCTTCGTGCCGAGCCACTGCTCGAGGCGCGGATCGAGCGTTACGGCGCGGACCACGCCCGGGCGGGCTTCATATTCAGGAATGAAATATAAACCGAGGCGACGGCGAACGAGCTCCGAGAGATCGTCCGGATTTTTCGACAGCGACGCGAAGTCGGCGATGCCCTCGAGGATCAGCGGCTGGTTGAGAATCGCGACGTTTTCCCGCAGCAGATTCTGCAGCACGCGCTGTATGATACCGAGACTGACGAGATCAGGCAGCAGCTCGGCGATGAGCGCGGGCTGCGATTGTTTGAGGTGATCGACGAGCGCCTGCACTTCCTGGCGGCCGAGCAGATGATGCGCATTCACCTTCAGCGTTTCGGAAAGGTGCGTGATCATCACCGACGACGGATCGACGACTGTATAGCCGTTGAGCTCGGCGGTTTTCTTTTCGCCCTCGTCGATCCAAGTTGCCTCGAGATTGAATACGGGCTCGCGCGTGGGCACGCCGCGGAGGCGGACCTTGCTACCGGAAACATTCATGGCCAACCAGCGGCCGGGGAGCAGTTGGCCGCGTGCGACGGGCTTGCCGCGCAATAAGAAACGGTAGTCGTTCGCCTCGAGCTCGAGGTTGTCGCGCACCGAGATCGGCGGGACGACGATGCCCTTCTCGCGAGCGAGAGTTTTGCGCACGCCGGTGACGCGGCCGAGCAATTCGCCTCCTACCTTCGAATCCGCCAGCGGCAGCAGGCCATAGCCAATCTCGATCGCGAACACGTCCATCTCGATGAGCTTCCGCACATCCTCCGCGGAACCGGGCGCCGGCGCCGGCGCGGCCCCACCCGCTTTGTCGCCTTTCTTCGCACCGGCATTCGCCGCCCGCGGGGCGGCCGCGGCTGCGGCCTCCGCACCGTGAGCGTGACCCGTTTTCGCTTCCTGATCCTTGAGAATTTTCCCCAGAAACAACGCCATCCCGGCCAGCGTCATGAACGGCAGCATCGGCATGCCGGGCATCAGGCCAAAAAGCGCGAGCATCCCGCCAGCGATGCGCAGCGCGCGCGGATAGCGGAACAGCTGCGTCGCCAGCTGCGTGCCGAGGTTCGTGTCCCCCGACGCGCGGGTGACGAGAATACCGGCGCCGACGGAAAGAATCAGCGCGGGAATCTGCGAAACCAACCCGTCACCGATCGAGAGCAGCGTAAACTTCTGCAGCGATTCGGCGAGTGAGAGATCCATCTGCAGCACGCCAATCGCGAAGCCGCCCACAACGTTGACGAGCGTTATAATAATTCCCGCCACCGCGTCGCCGCGCACGAACTTCGAGGCACCGTCCATCGCGCCATAAAAATCCGCTTCCTTTTGCACCTTCAGGCGGCGCGTCGTCGCAGTGACCTCGTCAATAATTCCCGCGTTCAGCTCGGCATCGATCGCCATCTGTTTACCGGGCAGCGCATCGAGGGTGAAACGCGCGCTGACTTCAGCGATGCGGCCCGCGCCCTTCGTGATCACCACGAAGTTGATAACGACGAGAATGAGGAAAACGACGGCGCCGACTATATAGTTGCCCTGGATGACAAAATGGCCGAACGCATCGATGACGTGGCCGGCGTAGCCGTGGACCAGCACCTGGCGCGTCGAGCTTATATTAAGTGCGAGCCGGAAAAGCGTCAGCGCGAGCAGCAGCGTCGGGAAGGCGGAGAACTCGGGCGGGTCCTTGACATATATAATCGCAAGGAGCACGAGCAGCGAGAGCCCGATGTTGAGCGCGAGAAACCCGTCGAGCAGAAATGCCGGGATCGGCATGATCAGCAGCATCACCGTCAGGAACAGGCCTCCGGTGAATATGAGATCGGACCGCTTGAGGAGCGTCGCGACGGGATTGGGCTGGGCAACAGCGGCTGGCATGACTTAGACCCCTGCCTCCAGGCGCTGCGACTTCAGCCGGTGGAAATAGTAACGATGCGTCCTATATACGACCGCGAGGATCTCCGCGACGGCTTGATATAGCTCCGACGGTATATTCTCGCCGACGCGGCCCATCGCGAAGAGCACACGGGCGACGGGCTTGTTCTCGACGGTGGGAACGCCGTGTTCCGCCGCGAGGGCCTTGATGCGTTGCGCAAAGCGGTTCTCACCCTTGGCGAGGACGACCGGTGCCTTGTCCTTGCCGCGTTCATATTTCAGCGCGACCGCGTAGTGAGTCGGATTCGTGATGACGACGTCAGCCGTGCGCACCGCGGAAAGCATTTGCTTCTGCATCAACCGGCGGGCCATGCGGCGCATCGCGGCCTTCGTGTTGGCATCACCTTCAGCCTGCTTGCGCTCCTCCTTCACCTCTTCGCGCGTCATCATTAAGTCGCGGGAAGTCTTGAATCTCTCGTAGGCGTAACTGATCGCCGCCACCGCCCCGAGTGCGAACACGAGGCGCGACAGAAACATCAGCGTGGCATGGTTGAGAAATTCGCCGAGGTACGCGGCCTCGACGGGCGCGCTGAAGAGCGGATCCATCATCAGGCCCCGCGCCCCGAGATAGAGCGCGCCGCCGATCGCGATCAGCTTCAGCAGATCGACGCCGGCCCGGACAAACACCGCCTTGGAAAACAAACGTGCAAAGCCCGCGATCGGGTTCAGTTGCTCCACGCGGAAAGTCATGACTTCCGGCGTCAGCCGGAATCCGCTCTGCACCCCGCCCGATAACAGCGCAGCGCCGACGCACGCGATCAGCACCGGACCCAGCGCGCGGCCCGTGGTTAAAAGCAATTCCGATAACTGCGTCGGAACCGTATCCTGGCCGACCGGAGTCTTTCCGAAATGGCTGAAAACCGACACCGCATATTCCGCCAAATCCCGGGACGCTGACTTGACGGTGAGGCCAAGCACGCCGACCAGCGCGACCATCGCGAACAGCACCGGCATTTCCTGAGAGCGGGCGAACTGACCACGATCGTGCGCCTCTTCGCGACGCTTGTCGGAGGCCTGCTCGGTCTTTTGGTCTTGGTCGGTTTCCGCCATGGAATGCCCCATTAAGCAACGGCAATGCCAAGGCGATTTTTGTGGTTTTTAGTTACTTTCTATTAACGACTTAGAACTTTGTTCCACAACAACACTCAAGAATTTTACCCCGCACCGATTGGTGTCGGAAAAATTTGCCGGGCACCCTCCAGGGGCGTCCGCGGCTCGGCGTACCCGGAATTCAACTAGCGAACGAGTACCTGAAGCATCCGAACGGGCGCGTCCGAAAACTCGACGTACAGGTACCGCGCGAGCAGTGCTCCCGCGCCGCTCAGCAGGCTCAGTCCGGCGATCGCGCGGGCGGAAGTGCTCACGATGAAAACATTCATCTTTGGCACAGCCCGGCTGAGAACCGCGAACGCCATCGAGATCAGGAAATTCATCGCGATAAACGGCGCCGAAATCCGCAGACCCACCTCAAGCACGTGCCCCGTGGCCACGATCAAGGCCTCGGCCGCGCCTGACGGAAATGTGACGTGGCCAGGCGTCAGGAGCGAAAAGCTCCGGGCGAATGCCGTCAGCATCAACTGATGCCCGCCGAAAAGAAAAAACATCAGGACTGCGAACGAATCGAAGAGAGATGCCAATGGCTCGGACGCCGGTTCCGGCACCCCCATTCCCGGCGTGGCAGTCAGTCCGACCTCCGACGATATAATTCGCCCAGCCATTTCAACGGCCGCGAACACGAGGCGTACGATGAAACCAAGAAGCAGGCCGAGCACGACCTCAGCCGCGGCACTCACGAATAACGCCCAGCCACTCGTGGCTAATTCCGCCTGTGGCACAATTCCCGCGAGCAGCGTCGCCAAGCATACACAAATACCCAGCTGAACCGTGACCGGAATCGGCCGGCCCGCGAGCACCGGCAGTTGCAGGATGAGCCCGATCGCGCGCAAGAATACCATCATCCAGGTCAGGAGATAGGTCACGCTCATCGCAATATGGACTATATAGCGGCCGGGCGCCTCAGTGCCCCATCGTCCCCATGCGAGTGATCGTCGTCACCGTGAACTCGGAGAGCGACCGCAGCACCCACGGCGTCAACAGGAGCAACAACCCCGTCAACGCGATCAGCTTGGGCACAAACGTCAGCGTCTGCTCCTGCATGCTCGTCACCGACTGGATCAAGCTCGCCAGCAAGCCGACCGCGAGCATCACCGCAAGAAACGGCGCGACCATATAGAGCGCGAACACGACGGTGGTCTTGAATATATCAATCGCGAGATCTGGATTCATCGCAGCGTCAGGAAACGAAACTTTGCACGAGTGACTTCACGACGAGGTGCCACCCGTCCACGAGGACGAACAGCAGCAGCTTCAGCGGCAGCGCCACCACGGTCGGAGGCATCATCATCATGCCGAGGGCCATCAGCACCGAGGACACGAGAAAGTCTATAACGAGAAACGGCAGGAATAATAAAAACCCCATCTGGAACGCCGTCTGCAGTTCGCTGATCACGAATGACGGGATCACCACGCGCATCGGTAGGTCCCGCACCGCGGTCGGACCATATCCACCGAGCTCGAGAAAATATTCGAGATCGCGCGTCCGCGTCTGCTTCAACATGAAATCTTTCAGCGGCACCGAAGCGCGGTCGAGCGCGTCACCCGCGCTGATCTTGCCGTCGAGGTAAGGACTGAGCGCCTCCTTTTGGACGCGGTCCACCACCGGACCCATCAGGAAAAACGTCAGGAAAAGCGAGAGTCCCACGATGATCTGATTCGACGGAGCGCTCGGCGTACCGAGCGCCGTCCGCACAAACCCGAGCACAATCACGATTCGCGTGAAACTCGTCATCAGCAGCACGATCGAGGGCGCGACCGAAAGCAGCGTCATCACGATGACGATCTGGACCGCCACACTCACCTGCCCTGGCTGGCTGGTGCCCTCGAGGCCAATATTAAGACGAAAAGGATCTGGATTTCGGATCGGTCCAGGGACCGTCGTTGTATGAAGTGGAGGCACCGCCGGTGCGGGCGCCGGCTCCGGCGTTAATATATTGGCAGGCGCGATCGCAGGAGCCGTTGCGGCAGATTGGGCAAACGCCGTCGGCGCCGCGAGCGGCGTGCCCCCCACGAGCGCGAACGCGAGCCATAGTACCCGTTTCATATTAGGGATTTTTCGCGCGCCACTGTGGTCGGGTCCGTCAGCGGAGATAACAACTCGATTCGTCCCGGACACACCCCAAGGAGAAATTTTTTTCCGTCGTAGGAAGCGACCACGAGGAACTGCCGGTTCCCGAGTGATTTTGTCTCGGTCACCGCGAGACGGCCGACCTCTCCGGATGCGACCACCCGCTGTCGGTTTTTCCAGAGCAACCAGCCGCCCGCGACGGCGAGCAGGAGCACGCCAAAAATCGTCAGCGCACCGGACGATGTATTGTGTGCGCCGGCATCAGTCGCAGCTGCGCCTGAACCCGCGGGGAAAATTACGCGAGCGTCATCCGCCCCGAAAATCACGCCGGTCGTGGCGAGCGATATAAACATCGCCCGACTCCGTCCAAGCCACGTCATGGCTGCACGCTGCCGACGAGTTCGGTGATTTTGATTCCGAAGTTATCCTCGACGACCACGACCTCGCCGTAGGCGACGAGCTTGTCGTTTACGAACAGGCCCACGGGGTCGCTGGCGTGTTGGTTGAGCTGCACGACGGAGCCCGTCGTGAGTTCGAGTACGTCGCGCATGGCGAGCTGCACGGAGCCGAGTTGAACAGTGACGCGCACTTTGACATCGAGCACGATGTCGAGGGTTTTTTCTTCCATCGGATTAGGCATGGGGGGAATGAGTTTGCGCGGGAATTTTTCGGTTGAGTTGAACGGCGACGTGATCGGTATCCAGGCCAACAGTGCCGATGAATTTCGGACTGCCGTTGATCAACACCTGCGTCTCGCTGAAAATTGCTGGCGGCATCTCGATCACATCGCCCACGCGCAGGTGGGCCACTTCGCGAATCGAGAGCTCGAACGCAGACCATTCGGCGCGCACGGGGAGCTTGATGCCGTTATATGCTCCGTGCCACGTCGGGTTCTTCGCCGTCGTGCTGATCGCTTCTTCCTTCTGGCGGCGCACCTGCAGCTGTTTGACCAGCGGCTCGACTGTATAGTATGGAACGCCAATCTGAATTTTTTCCGCGCAATCACCGAGCGTGGCCTCGAGCACGAGGACGAGGACAATCGCGTCTTTCGGCGAGGTCTGCAAAAAGCGACCGTTCGTCTCGTGACCGAGGAGCGCCGGCTTGAGTTCGCGCTCCGACTTCCACTGCGAGCCCCACTCCTCGAGTATAATCAGGACGAGGTCCTCGATGAGGGATATTTCGATTTCGGTCAGGTCTCGATCCGCCTTGATCGCCTGGCCGCGGCCGCCCAGCAGGCGATCGGCGGCGGTCAGCGCGAGACGGGGATTTATATCAAGGATGCCGACGCCGACGAGCGGCTCGACTTTGAATAGATTCAGATGCGAGGGGTTCGGCAGGCCCTCGGTGAAATTCGAATAGCTGGAAGTCGACAGCGACGCCAGCTTGAGGCCAAACTCCATTCGCAAATATAAAGAGATGCGCGCGGCGAGGTACCGGACGAAGTCCTCGTGCAGCAACCGAAGCCGGCGCATTTCCATCTCCGAGAGGAAGCTCGGGTTGCGGAAATCATATTTCTGAACACGCGCGGCCGCACTGGAAACGCGCGTGCCGTCCGCCCGCAGGATCACGTCACCCGCCGCGATCGCCGCCGTGGCGACCGCCTCCTGCGCCGCGGTTGATATATCGGGCGACTCTGCTTCGGAAGGGATGGGATCGTCGGCCATGGCGCTTTATTGGACCACGAAGTCGGAGAAATATACTTGGTCCGCGACCTTGCGATTGAACGCCTGGTTATAGGCGGTCACCAGTTTTTCGCGAATGACGTTCTTCGCTCCGGGTTCCTCGAGATCCGTCAGCGTGAGCGATGAGAGCACGTTGAGCGTGACATCGGTGAGCTTGGGCTTTTGCGCCTCGAACGCGGACTTGATATTGGCCTCGTCCTTCCCGGTGACTATAAAGCTCGTTTTGAGGTAACGCGTGCCCATCGTGCCGGCGAGGTTCACGACGATGTTCTGGAACTCGTAGCTCTGCGGGTTGCCTTCCTTGCCCTCTTTGCCGCCCTCCTTGCCTTCCGCCGCGGGCGCCGGGGACTCGGCGGCCGCAGTCGCCGGAGTGGCGGGAGCGGAAAGCTTTTTCTGCAGTCTCGGCAGCATGACGAATTCGACGACGCCCCAGGTCGCCGCTGGGGCGAGCACGAGGGCGGCAACGACGGGGAGCCAGGCGGCCACGCCGCCCTTCGCCGCCGCAGCAGGAGCAGCGGTGGCGGCAGCGGCCGCGGCAGCGGCGGCGGGAGGAGCTTCGGTTTTGGCAGCCATATATAGCGATATATGAAGCGGGGACGATTACCGCTGCTTCAGGTTCACCACGTCCTCGAGCACGCTGTCCGAAACCGTGATGAGACGTGAGCCGGCCTCGAAGCTGCGCTGCGTCGTAATGAGATCGGAGAACTGCTGGGTGAGGTCGACGTTCGAGAGCTCCAGCGAACCCGCCTGAACCGAGCCGAGCGAGCCCGTGCCCGCGGTGTTGTTCGCAGCGCTGAGAGTCGTGCCACCGATCGGGCCGGCCGAACCGAAACCGCTATATAGATTGTTGCCCTTCGAGGTCAGCGCGGCGGGGTCCTCGAAGTTCTGCAGAAGGATCTGCCCCTGCGTGAAGCTCGAGCCATCCGACATCAGGGCCGTGATCGACCCGGACGAATCCGTCGACTGTGACGCAATCGTCGGCGCCCCGGCTGCGACTTGGGCGTCCGTGAACGCACCACCGGTGCTATTCGTCAGGCCCGAACCGACAGCGAGAGTCAGAACGGTATTGATATCGCCCACCGTTGTGGGAGCCGTGGCCGTCGGTGTATATACCAGCGCTCCGTTCACCGCCGTGGCGACGTAGCTGATTTTTCCGCCGGTCAAGCCTTGGACGCGGTTACCCATTTGCGTGACCAGGTTGCCCGCGGTGTCCATACGGAAGTCACCCGAGCGCGTCGCGAACGTTGCGCCATTCGCCGGATCGGTGACGATGAAAAACCCGTTGCCGGAGATCGCCATGTCCGTAGACTTACCGGTCGTCGAGAGCTCGCCCTGCGCGAAGCTCGTCTTGACGCCGGAGAGCATCACGCCGGTACCGACTTGCATCGGCTCGGTGTTGGAGCCCGTCGCGGGGCTCGGCGAGGATTGCAAAAGGACGTCGCTGAAACTGTCCGCATACATAGCCGACGAGCTCTTGAAGCCGGTCGTGTTGACGTTCGCGATGTTGTTACCAATGACGTCGAGTCCTTTGGTGAATGCCTGCAGGGCGCTGATGCCGCTGCTGAGTGTGCCGATGAGAGCCATGGTTGTAGTATATTATGTTGTATTCAGTGAGTGGATACAGCCGTCACCGCGGTGGCGGTGGGATCGGCTGGTGTCGTCGCGGACGGGGTGGTCGTGACGGGGGTCGCGGAGGGATCTGCCGTCTGCACGGTGACGACCGACGTCAAGGGATAGGCGAGGCCGTTTACCGTGAGCTGCGGTGTCGAGCCGCTTATATCAACGCTCGAGACAACGCCGGAGATGGAGGTGCCATCCGAGTTCTTGATCGTGACATCTCGACCGAGGAGATTGCTGGCCGCGGCGTTTTGCTGCGACGAATTGAGCGACGTGACCTGCGTGTTGATCGAGCTCGTCTGCGCGAGCGAGGTGAACTGCGCCATCTGCGCAATGAACGCAGTGTCGTCGGTCGGCTTGAGTGGATCCTGCTGCTGGAATTGAACGGAGAGCAGTTTAAGAAAATCGTTCTGACCGAGGGTCTGCTGCGGGAGCGCGGACGTGCTGGTCGACGTGCTGCCCGTGGTGGTGCCGGTCGTCCCGGTGTCCGCGGCCTTGATGGTTTGTACGGGTGTGATCGTCATAATTATTAAGCGAACGTGTGGAGGTGAAGCGTGGTGAGGAGAGAGGGCGTCGAAGTCGCCGGCGCAGTGGCTGGCACCGAACGGGACTCCGTCGCGCGATTGGAACCACCGCCGGCGAGCGCAAAGTTTTTCGACTGTTCCTGACCCGCTGCCTGGCGCTGCTGCTGCGCGAAGCTGCCGCCGGTATCGGAACTCATATATGAAGAGGACCCGGGCGCGAAGACCGGAGTGATCAGGCGCATCGTCTTGTCACTGCTCGCTGAGGCGCTCTGCCAGGCGTCCGAAAGCGCCGCGCGCAGATCGTTCGAGTCCGTGCGAAAAGTGGTATGTACTTCCCCGGCTCGCATCTCCACCCGCACCTCGAGCGGCGTGCCGCCGACCGAAAACTGCAGGTTCACCGCGTGCTGCTGGCGCGTGGCCGAAAGGTCGGCGACCGACATGACCGCCTCGACAGCTCGTTGCGCCACTTCGGCCATCGGTGCGGCGGCCTGGGTTTCTGAACCCTTATCCGACGCGGTGGTCGATGCCGCGGCGCCTACCGCAGTCGCAGCGAAATCGCTCGCGGAATTGTGGTTGGAAAACGTTGAGACCGGCATGACAGAGGCCACTTGAGCAGCGCGAGTGCCAATGCCCTCAGACGGTGTTGCAAGTGACTCGTCATTAGTCACTAGAAACTTTTTGTCTGCGCTGCCGATTGCTTTATCACGAGTTGCTTTGGCCCCGGCCGAGCCCACGGCAGTTTTTTCCGCTGCCGCGTTAATCGGCCGTGATCCGTCCAATATACTTGGCGTCAGGCCTGCGAGTGGCGCCACTCCGACGTCCGTCGCTATATCATTCGCCAACATCATACCGTTCGTGCCGGCTGCGCCGGCCGTGTCACTCGCTGCCGCGTTGGTCTCCGCGACGCCCACTGCAACGGCGTTGGTTTTCGTGTTCGCCGGGATTGTCGCGTTGGCGGGATCAGCGCCGGGACCCGCCACGGGTGTCGGCGATACGGCCCGCGTGCCCGCTGCATTCGCACTGCGCTGATTCATATATGCGGCGGTCGCGACGCCGGTCTCGGTTCGCGTCGCCGCGAGTCCGGGCAGCGTCGCGACATCTCCCGTCAAGCCGCTGTGGAAGCCACTTGCAGGGCTAGTCGACGCGGCTTCCGCTTTCTCGGATCCGCCACCGGAGCCCACCACCGGCGTTGGGAGCGCCGCGACTACAGCGGGATTTATATTGGATGAGTCCGCCGCAGCCGGGGTGACGCTGGATGCTGGCGCAGCATTGGCGACGACGGACATGACGGTCGCGGCTGCCCGACGCGAACCGACTGGCTTGTCTAAAATAGTGGCCGGCTTGTCGCCTCCGCGCTGGGTGCGCCGAGACGTGCTCGGTTGAGCTGAATTCCCCGACTGGTCCGGCATCCGGCTGGAGTCCGGGGGGTTGCCGGACGGAGCATCCGGCACCGAATTATCGGCCGATGAATCATCCGGTGCAGAGTTGGTGTATCCAGAATCCTTATACGCCTGCTGGACATCCCGTCGCGGCGGCGGCGCGGATGAGATCGCCGGGTCCGGCGCGGCCGGCGTCGGTGCAGGCGCCGGGGCCACGCTGGCGAAAAGATCGGCAAAACTGGCGGCCGAATCCGCGTTGGCGGCTGCGAGCGGCGGCGCGCTATAGTAAGCGGACGCGGCGTCGGAGGATGGAAGGGAAGGTGTGAGTTGCATGTATAGTTCACCTTCCGTGGTGACAGCAGAGGCGCCGGTCCATGGCGCGCTGGAATCGTTTAACTGGCGCCGGCGGTTTTGGTGGAACGCATGACGCGGATCTTTTCGGAAAGCATGGCGACGCGCTTCGCGAGCGGACCGTCGGCCCCGGCCGCCGAGCTCATCTCCTCGAAAATCGCGGCCACGACTTCGGGTTTCATTACCGAGAGAATTTTAACGACCGTCGCATCGTCCAGCTCACGGATGATCGCGACCGCCGCCTTCGGAGTTAATATAGTATAAGCCTGGGCGAGAGTCCGGATATTCTTGGACTCGTCACTCGAGATTTCGACGACCTTCGTGCCGACTTCCTTCCGCAGCATTTCTATATCTGCGCGAACCTTGGCCAGCTCAGTCTCCTCGGCGACGACCCGGGCTTCGCGCCGATCGAGCAGCTCGCTCTTCTTCGCCTGACGGGCCTTTTCCTCCTTCAGCTCAGTGGACAAATTTTCGATCTCTATCGTCCAAAAATCCCAGCCGCGTTCCTTCTGGATCAGCGGGAGCTCCTTGACGGCCGGCTTGATCAACGATGCGGCAATCATGGGTCCCGCTGCGCGCCAGACGAGCGTCACACCGAGCAGCGCGCTCATCACCGATGCGAGCACTGCGACCACGAGGGGGTTTTGCAGCTTGGTCATCATATACGAAACAGTGAGACCGGGGCATGGGCGCGCCCGGCATACTCATCGAATTCTGCCTGCTCGGCGCGATTGACGCCGAGGCGGTGTGCGCCGCGGGCCTTCGACTCCAGCCGACGGACGACCTCGAGCTTGCGATGCGCTTCGAGGTAAGCCGTGCGACGCGCTTCCAGAGCCGTTTTGGTGGACGCCAGAGCTCGTTCCGCGGCATCCTCAGCCGCACATTCCGTGCGGTAGGCGGCGAGATTCTGCGCCTCAGTCGCGGCGGAAAACTTACCGGAGCGCGAAGTATATATCGACGCTTCGAAAGCTGAAATGCGATGGCGAACCTGACGGAGGTTCTCCTCAGAAACGGCAAGGGCACGCGTGGCTGCGGCGAGGTCCTCGCGAGCCTTCATCTCGTGATGCGCACGCAGAACCGCCACCGGATGCAGGGGAAAGCGAAAGCGTTTCATGGGAAGA
Organism: uncultured Verrucomicrobiae bacterium; assembly: GCA_963800005.1. Taxonomy (GTDB): domain Bacteria; phylum Verrucomicrobiota; class Verrucomicrobiia; order Opitutales; family Opitutaceae; genus CAWCZH01. Next base: position 19,365 of record CAWCZH010000004.1, on the reverse strand, counting down.
GCTGCTTGAGTTGGGCGAACGTCTGCGCGCGTGTCGCGATGTCCTGGACGGGCTGGCGCAGGAAATTCCTCAGCGGCTCGTGCAGCGCGATCGCCGCGTCGATTGCCGCATTCGCACCCTTCTGGTACGCGCCAATCGATATAAGGTCCTCGTTGCGTCTATATAGGGCGAGCTGCTCGCGCGCGCGGCCGGCGAGTGTCACTTCCGCTGGCGTGCATACATCCCGCGCGAGGCGGCTGACGCTCTCCAATATATCAATCGCCGGGTAATGATTGAAGTGGGCCAGCGCGCGGGACAGGACAATATGTCCGTCGAGAATACCACGCACCGCGTCCGCGATCGGCTCGTTCATGTCGTCACCCTCGACGAGCACTGTATATAGCGCGGTGATCGCACCCTTCTCCCCGGCCCCGGCGCGCTCGAGCAGCCGTGGCAGCATCGCAAACACCGACGGTGTATATCCCCGCGTGGCCGGAGGCTCCCCAATCGCCAACCCGATCTCGCGCTGCGCCATCGCGAACCGCGTGACCGAATCCATCATGAATAATACATTCTTCCCCGCATCGCGCCACGCCTCCGCGATCGCAGTCGCCGTAAACGCGGCGCGCAGCCGCAACGGCGCCGGCGTGTCCGAGGTCGCGACCACGACGATCGCGCGTTTCATGCCCTCAGGGCCGAGATCTTTTTCTATAAACTCACGGACCTCACGTCCGCGCTCGCCCACGAGCGCAACCACCACCACGTCCGCCGATGACCCGCGCGCCATCATTCCCATCAAGGTCGATTTCCCGACGCCCGAGCCCGCGAAGAGGCCGACGCGTTGTCCACAACCGAGCGGCATCAGCGCGTCGATCGCCCGCACTCCGGTAACGAACGGATCGCGGATCCGCTGCCGCCGCAGCGGGTGTGGCGGCGTGGCCGAACGCGGTCGTGCGGTCCACCGGCAGGAGGCCCAGCGCATCAAAAGGTTTTCCGAGAGCGTCGAGCACCCGCCCGAGCATTTCCGGGCCAACGCGCGGCAACGGCGGGTTGTCCGTAGCGGCCACTTCGCAGCCCACATGCAGGCCGTTCATTTCGCCGAGCGGCATCAGCAGCACGCGATGCTCGCGAAATCCGACGACTTCGGCGCGAACGCTGAAATCAACCCTCGACGAGCGGATCTGGCACAACTCGCCGAGGCCGACATTCGGCCCGTCCGATTCGATCACGAGCCCGGCGACGCCCGTTACGGTTCCGACGCGTTGCACCGGCGGTAAATGCCGAACCTGCGACCGGAGAATTTCGACGAGCGGCGCTACAGCAGAGCTCATGTGGGGGCGAGGCTATGCTCGAGCGCCAGCAGTTTCGTCGACTGCCTCGCATCGGTGAGACCAAAACGGCTGCGCACTTGGCAATCGCCGGGATGAAGAGACGCGTCGGCGGTGATGCGCAGGTTCGGAAAACGGGCAGTCCAAGCGGGATGGAGTTCGGCGAGACACGCGGCATCCCGCGGGGAAACGACGAGCTCGAGATCGGAACGCTCCGGAAAAAGCTCGGCCAGCGTTTCCTCGCACAAACGCGAAACGACCTCGGGCGGGGGCTCGTAGCCAGCGAGCAGCCGACGCGCGAGCTCGAGAGCGAGACCAGGGAGCGCGTCGCGCAACTGGCCCACGAGGAGTGGCTCGATGCTGTCGAGCTTCTTGAAAACACCTTCGCCGACGTGAGCTATATCCGCCCGCGACTCGACCATTTGCTGGTCGGCCAACGCACGGGTGTCGTCCACGCCGCGACGATAGGCCGCAGCCAGGCGCGACTCCAACTCCGACGCGGAGAGCGCATCGGACGACGCGCCCCGGACGTTGGCGCCGGCGAGACGGCGATCGAAAGCGATGAGTCGGGCGTAGGCCATTTTTAGTTGACGACGCCCCCGGCGCTGTCGGCGTCGAGGCTGATCTGGCCCTCCTCTTCGAGGCGGCGCACGACCTGTATGATGCTATCCTGGGCGACCTCGACGTCCTTCAGGCGGACGGCGCCGAGCAGCTCGATCTCCTCCTTGAGGCTCTCGGCGGCGCGCTTTGATATAGCACCATATATCTTTCCGCGCAGAATGTCGCTGGCGGATTTCATCGAGATGCCGAGATTCGCCGAATCGACCTCGCGCAACACGCGTTGCAGATCCGCCGGTTGCAGGCGATTTAGGTCCTCGAAGCTGAAAAGCTTCTTGCGAATCGCGGCGCCGAGCGGCGCGTTTCGCTCCTCGAGGCGGACGAGGAGATTCTTGCTCGTTTCCTTATCGAGGAGATTGAGCAAATCCGCCACTGCGCGAACGCCGCCGCTGAGGTGCATCGAGGGGCGCGCTTTAGTATCAAAATGTTTTCCGATCCCGCGCGAGAATTTCGCGACGAGATCCAGCGAGGTCGACTCAATCGTTCCCAGCCGCTCCGCCACTTCCTCGCGCAGCTCCGGCCCGAGCAGGTTGAAAACCTCCGCGGATTTCGTCGTGTCGAGATATGATAATACAAACGAGATCGTCTGCGGCTGCTCGTGCCGGACAAGATTGAAGATCTGCCGGCCCTCCATCTCGCTGAGTTCCTTGACGACGTCGACGTTCGTGCCGGAAGGGCCGACGCGTCCCATGATCGCGGACGCTTTATAGTCGCCCTTCGCGAGCTCGAGCGTGCGCTGCGCATAGGTTGCGCCACCGAGGGCGGACGTAACGCTTTTCGAGACGATTTCGGAGAACTCCTCCATCGCTTCCTTCTGCACCGTCTGAGGCACGAAGGAGAACGAGGACATCTCGCGGCACAGCGTCTCGATTTCGACGTCACCGAATTGCCGCAGCACCTCGGCCGCGGGTTCGGGGCCGATCGTGATCAGAAAGATCGCGAGCCGCTGCTGACGCGTGAGCTTGGTATATTCGAGGTCGGCCGACATGGCGGAAATCAGTTCTTGCTCGAGGAGCCGGCCGCGACCCAGTCACGCAGGGCCAGCCCGATATTCGCCGGCTTTTGGCGGATGAGTTCGTTGAGAATTTCCGGCGTGATCGACGCCGAGTTCGGCAGCGCTCGAGCGGCTGCGTCGGGCGAGAGCGAGAGTACCTCTACCGGCACGGGCTCCGGCTTCTGACGGGACAACATCCGCAGAAACACGAGGAGGACGATCACCGCGCCGCCGACTGCGCCCCAGCTGCGGGCGATCTCGAGCCAGCCCTGCACTTTATTCTCCGACTGCATCGCGGCCATTTCCAAAGGCACGCGATCGGCGATTTGAAACGGAGCTTCGCTTTCCAAAATCGTGACAATCGACTCGAGGGCCTGACCGGGCGCCGGCTTGATGCCGAGCGCGTTGACCACGACTTCGCGGAGCTCGGCCTTTTCCTTGTCGGTCCGCTTTTGTGCGACGGGTTCGGCCGGTGCCGCACCCTTGGTTCCCGCCGGCGCTGACGGCGTCGACATTCTGGGGCTAACATATACCGCGGCGGTCAGGCTCCGGACGGTCCCCGGGCCGCGCGTCACGTTAGTCGTGGTGCGGTTGATCTCGTACGTGGTGGTCCGGTTCTGGCGTTTGCTATCGGACGTTGTGAGCGGATGCGCATTCTCGGTCGCGCTGCCCTGCGCCTTTTCCGGAACATTGGAACTCACGCCGACGGCGCCGCCAGAGGTGCGGGCCTCGCTGGAGTTCGTGGTGTCGTCCGTGCTCGTTTGCGTCCGCACGACCTGGCCCTCGGGATCATATTTCTCCAGCGTCTGTGTCGTCGCATCCGTCTCGATCTCAGCGGAGACTCGCACGACCGCGTTGCCCGGCCCGATCACTGCGCTCAGCATGGACTCGACTTTTTTCGCAAAGTAATCCTCCACCTGCTGACGGTAACGCATCTGGCTTGATGCCGTGCCGAGCGTGGGATCCTGCTTCAGCTCTTCCGAAAGAACGCGGCCGCGATTATCGACGACGGCGACCTGATCCGTGGCGAGGCCCTGCACCGCGTTGGCGACGAGGTGGCGGATCGAGTTGACCTGGTCGACTTCGAGATGGCCCCCGCCGATATCGACGAAAACCGAGGCCGTGGCCTTCACGCCTTGATCGGTGAGGAGAAGGCGATTTTCCGGCTGCACGATCATGACCCGTGCGCCGACGGACGCCCTGCAGCTGCGAGATGGTGCGGGCGAGCTCTCCCTGGAGGGCGCGCATATAGTTCGTCCGCTGGACGAAATCGGAAAGGCCGAACTGGCCCTTGTCGAAAATTTCAAAACCCACGCCATCGCCGCCGGGGATGCCTTTCGTCGCGAGATCCATGCGGAGCTTATATACTTGGTTGCTGGGGACCATGACGGCCGAGCCGCCCGCGGTGACCTGGTGCGGTATATTCTGCGACTCGAGATAACTGATCACCGCCGCCGCGTCCTTTTCACCCAGCCGCGCGTAGAGCAGCTGCATGTCCGGGCGCTGGGACCAGACCATCACCGCGGCGAGGCCGCCCACGACCGCGATGGCGGCGACAATGAGTGACACGCGCTGGTTGGCGCCGAGTTGTTTCCAGAGTTCGAGCAGGGACCGGCCGAAATTTTTCATGAAGCGAAAGTTTTTTTGAAAAGTATATATCTCACACCTGCATGCGCATGAGCTCCTGGTCAACGACAAAGAAGAAAGAGTCGAGTTCCAAGCCGATGATCATCTACCCAGTAAAGGAAGGTCTCGTTGTCGAGCTCAAGCAACTTTTCGAAGCTGGCCGCAAGGCGATGATGCTCTGAACTGGTGGCATGGCTGAACATTGCAAATGCTTCGCTCTGCTTCTGAACTAAGATAATTCGCCACAAGTTGGCTGCTGCCATTCTAACAGCGTCTTGGCTTGAGATAAGACTTTTATATAGCAAATAGCAAATGAGCCTTAGATATTCCGACTGCGACTCTTCTGACGCAAGTAGAACTGTTTGCCAATATGTGAGTTTGTGTAGGAATGGCAAGACCTCCGCATCTTCGACTTGAGATAGGCTCAATAACACAGTCCTGAAAACAACTGCTCGAATCACGGATACGGCCTGGCTGCAGAGCCTTACATTCTTTATGGTGGCAATATCTGGTCGCTGCCCTTGCACGAGGTGCCTGAAATTGTCGAAGATACTGCGTTAGAGAAAATCAAGAATCGAAGCTCCAACGACATTTCGTCCAATTGTATCGATCCCTCTCGTACCCGCACCAGTTTAATTCCGGAGTGCGCAGTGACAATCATGCAAGGTCCTCCTGCGGGGGAAGAGATCTCGACGTCTGCGTCGTCGGGTCTGGACCGGCCGGCCTCGCCGTCGCGCTCACCTGTGGGGCTCGGGGTCGCTCGGTCGTCGTTCTGGAGGCAGGCGGAGAGGAGGGGACGTCTTCGCCCGCGGACGATGTCAGCATCTCGACGACGTCAGCCACGCGCTTCTCGACATATCGACCCGCATGCATTTCGGGGGAACGTCATCGGCCTGGGGCGGGCTCTGCGTCCCGTTCGATCCCATCGATTTCGAGGAGCGGCCTTGGGCATCGGCACCCGCGTGGCCCGTCGCTTACGCCGAGGTGGCGAGATGGTTCTACGAGGCGGGCAATTTCCTCGATTGCGGTCTCGTCTTCGAAAGTACCGGCTCGTTCCTGGCGGCCGCGGAAAGCGTCGATACGCGTCAGATCGGGCGCCTGACGCAAGGCTTCGCTCAGCCGGACGTATCGCGCCAGCATCTCGTCCTCGAAGGCGATCAGATTGTGCCTGTCCTCCTTGGCTGTCGGACTCGCCTGTGACGCGGGCGGAGGCGATGTCCAGGGGGAGCCGATGTCGTCTACAAGGGAGCCGTGAAAACTGTCCGGGCGCGTCAGGTCGTCATCGCCGCTGGCGGCTTCGCAGCACTCGCCTGTTCCTGTCCCTGGCGCGGACGCGACCGTTCCCCTCGGGGCCGCGCTGGGCAGGAACTACATGGGGCATCTGACGGGGGAGATCGCGACGGTCGTGTTTCGTGATCCTCGGCAGGCGGCAGAGTATTTCTACAGGCGCGATCGGCAAGCGCGCTGGGCGCAGAAGCGCATCAAGATCGCACCGTCCCATCAAAGGTCAGAGGGCCTGTTGAACACCGCCTTCACGCTGAGAGCGCCAGTGTTGCAGGACCACAAGCACGCCGATGGCGCCCTGTCCGCCATGCTGCTGCTCGCTTCGACCCCGGACTCAACCGTATCGTGAAGTCGTCGAGGCTGGACGAAGCCGTCAGCACGCCCCTGCGTCCCGGCGACCGACGCCATCATCTTCTCAACATCTTGCGCCGCCCGACCGCCACCGTGCGCAACATCAGCAGAGCGATACGGCAATCGTTCGTCGAAAACCTGCCCATCATGATGCCGAACACGTCCGGGCGCTACTCGCTGCGGTATCATGCTGAGCAGATGCCGAACCCGGACAGCCGCGTGTTCCTGCACGATTCCGACCCCTCCCATCTCGTCGTCGACTTTCGCTATCGCCCGGAAGACGTCGCTTCCGTGATCCGGTCCCATGAGATCCTGGACGAAGCATTGCGCAGCACAGGAACGGGTCATCTGGAATACCATGTCCCTGCCGGTGAAAGACATGGGGCCGTGAGAACCCAGGCCCGGGACGGCTATCATCAGATCGGAACGACACCGATGTCTGTCGACCCGTGTGCCGGGGTCGTCGACGCGAACTGCCGCGTCCATGGAATTTCGAACCTCTACGTCGCTTCCGCCAGCACGTTTCCGACATCGGGAAGCGCCAATCCAACGCTGCTCATCGTCACCATGGCGCTGCGTCTCGCCGACCACATCTGCGGCAGAGTGCTGGGTTAGGGGACCGCCACCCGCCGCGGCATCCCCCGACCGGGACGAAGCATGGCATGGCGGGAAACGGGTGATCCCGAGACGATGCAGTGCACCCCCTCGTGTCGCGCCCGTGCCCGGTCCGGCCCGCCGAGCCTCGCCGGGGGCGCCGGGTCTGGAGGTCAGACGGCGACCGCCCAGACCGAGACGCGCTGTGCCCTGTTCGGCCAGGCCGCCCGCAGCGCCAGGACGGCCCTGACCCTCCAGGGCGCTCGGCGGAGCGTGAGCTTTCCTGGGCCTCCGGCTTCGTCCATCACATCCGCGAGGTGCCGACGGACGGCGAACTCAGCTTGTTGCGCGTGTCGTTGGGGGACCGGCCCCGAACGGCGAGGTCGTAGTCCATGCAGAGGCCTTCCCAGATCCCGTCACGCTCGACGAGGTAGCAGGTGAGAGGATCTCTGTGTGTCATGACGGGGCGCTCGCTGGCTTGAGCGGATTCCACATCCCGATGCCGGTTAAGGTTCCGGGACAGCCCATGAGAGCCCTACACCGTGTCGGGCCGCTCGCCGGAAGGGGGAGCGGCCCGGTCTTCGAAAAAGCGTTCCGCCCCGTCACGGCAGGCCGAGGACGCTCTTGAGCGCACCGCCGAGACCCTTGTCGTCCTCCTTGGCCGCCCGCGCCTCGTCCGGCTTCGACGGATGATGCTGGGCCACGTAGGCCTCGGCGTCCGCCTTCGCGCCCCTCACGGCGATCTCGACGCTGGCGGGCGGCACGCCGTCGGCCCAATCCGTCGTGATCTCGCCCGACGTCGACGCGGCGTTCAGCTCCGCCATCGCAAATCCGATCTGGTGCCCCTCGTCCGTCGTGACCGTGACGGTCTTGCCGTCGCTCTGGATGTTCGATGCCATGTGACCCTTCCGGCGGCTCCCGTCGGATCGCCGGGGCTGTCGCCTGAGGTCAGGCACATGCAGTCGTCGGCCGCCGTTGCAAGGGACCGGGGCGCCGAAACACGGGATCGCCCGTGCGGCGCCGGTACGGCGCGATGGATTCCGACGCGACGCCGGTGCATGGCGATGACGCGTGCCGGACGACCCCAGACCGGGGCTGCCGCACGGTTCGAACGAGGATGGAACGATGCCCAAGGCCTACCTGATCTCCGCCTATCACGCGGTCTCCGACCCGGACAAGCTCGCCGCCTACAGGCAGCTGGCTGGGCCCGCCATCGTGGCGGCGGGCGGCCGCTACATCGCGCGCGGGCCCGCCGCCCGCGCCATGGAGGCCGGCGTGCTCGCGCAGACGGTCATCGTCGAGTTCGACGACCTGCCCAGCGCGCTCGCCGTCTACGATTCCCCCGCCTACCGGGAGGCCCTGCGTGCGCTCGACGGCGGTGCCGTGCGCGACATGCGGATCGTCGAAGGGGTCTGACGCGGGGTTCTCCCTGGGCGACCGGCATCGGCGCGCCCATGGGACGTCCAGCGATCGACGCCGTGTCTGAGATCGTCTCGATGGGTGCGACCATTCGGAGCCGTACCAGATGGGGTGGAGGCGCCTGAACGATTGCAGCCCGATGAAACTGCGCTCGGCGCCAAGTTGGAGCGGGCTCGCAACAGGCGAGGGCGCTCCAGGACAGACACGGATGTCTTTCGTTCTTTCCAGGCGAAGGCGGTCCAACCATCAGTAAGGATGGCCGTAAATAGTCCACACGCGCCGATGGTGATCAACTTGAACTTCGCGACCGAGTTGCCGAGCTCAGTGCCGTATTCTCCGGATGACCTTCATGCGACGCTCGTAGGTAAATATCATTTGTCACTTTACCAGCCGTCTGCTGCTGGACGCGCCAACATGTCGCAAATCGTTCTGGGCAGGGTTCAGGGATTCGATACCGTGACATGGCACTGTTATAGTGCCGGAGCACCATGGTCATCATGTCCCCTGAAACGAGCCGATTGGATGCCCTTCAACAGCTGGGTCTCCTGGATACGCCCCCGAGTGAGAGCTTCGATCGCATCACCCGCATGGCGAGCCAGCTCTTCGATCTGCCGATCGCCACAGTTTCCCTGACCGACCCCGACCGACAATGGTTCAAGTCCCGCGTCGGAGTCGAGCATCGCTCCATCCCGCGCGACAGGGCGCCCTGCGCGCCGGTCGCCGAGACGCGCGACGTGCTCGTGATCGACGACTTCCAGGCCGAGCCGTCTACCGCGACAGCCCGCTGGCCCAGGCCGGCATCCGCTTCTACGCCGGCGCTCCCCTGATTACGCGGGCGGGTTCGGGCTCGGCGCCGTCTGCGTCCTCGGTGCCAAGCCGCGCGCGCCACGGTTCGAGGATCGCGAGCCCTGCGGGACCTCGCCGCCATGGTGATGTCGCAGATCGAGCTGCAGCACGCCTTCGGGACGGATCGATCGCGATCAGCGCGCTCCCCAACCAGCATCAGTTCTCCGAGGATCTCGACCACAGCCTGGCCGGGAACCGTCCCGGCGCGGCTCATGTCGGGCTGCTGATCGACCTCGTGGCCGTGCGACCAGATCAACCACGGACTGCGGGTCCTGGGCGCCGGCGCGATCGACGACATGTCAGAGGGCGGCCCGAACCTCCAGCATCTTGATCGGGCGCCGCCGCAAGGCCTACCACGTCGCGCCCGACCCCTCGCCTGTCCTGGCGCCCGACGGCGTCGAGCGAGCCGCCTACCGACGCACTGGTGAGGGCGAAGTCGAGCGAGTCCGCGAGCTCGGCGGGGCGTCGCGATCGGCACCGGACCGGTCATCGGCGTCGCGCCCGTTCATCGCTCGGCGAGGTGCCCCGTCGCGACGTCCTGCGCATCGCCCGGCGCGGCCGCAGGATGCCGCGGGCATCGGCCAGCCGCTTTCACGCCACTCGACGAGTTCCGGACACGGCCTTTCACGGAGCTACGCCCTGCTGCGCGACTTCGACTGCGCTCGAGCCGCTCGTCGATCTCGCGTCTCGTGTACCAGCCTCGCGTCGATCTCGCGTCCGGGCAGGTGCCTCGGGCGCCGAAGCCCTGCTGCGCTGGCGCACCCGCCCTGGGGACGTTCGCGCCGGGCGAGTTCATCCCCCTGATCGAGCGATGCGCTCGGCGACGCCCGCCACCGCCTGGTGCTCGATCGGCCGTGCGGCCAGGTGGCGGGTGGCAGCGCGGCCGGCCTGGACCTGCAGGTGTCGATCAACATCTCGTCCGGCGAACCTCGACGAACCCGACTTCGCCGCGAGCGTGCTCGCGGTCATCGCCGACACGACGTCCCTGCCGCGGCCCTCGAACTGGAGATCACCGAAACGCGCTGTCATGAACGATGCCGAAGCGGCGCTGGCCAGCTCAAGCTCCTGGCCGGACGGGGGCATCCGGCTGGCGATCGACGATTTCGGCACCGGATACAGCAGCCTGTCCTACCTGCAGCAGCTGCCCGTCCACGTCGTGAAGATCGACCGGTCCTTCGTTCAGCGCCTCGCCGACACCGATCAGCCGGTTACTCGCTCGTCGGCATGATGATCGCGATGGCCAAGCACCTCGGCCACCGCGTGGTGGCGGAGGGATCGAGACCCGCAGTGCCTCGAACCCCTCCGATCGACGGCTGCGACGAGGTCCAGGGCTACTCGTTTCCCGGCCCCTGGAGACCCGGGACGTCGAGAGCTGGATCAGGCGCCGCGAGCCTTGACCGGGCTCAGGGACGACGGGTCCGGCGCGAAACGGTCCCCGTCGATCAGATGCCCTCGCTGGAGTGCGCCTTCTCGGCCAGGCGATGGAGCCTGTCGCCGAGCGCCCGCATCGTCACCTCGCCCTTGTTGAGGATCTGGCTGGCGCCCGCGCAGCCGCCGGCGGTCGTCGCGGGTGAGATCGAGCGCCGTCAGCACCACGACCGGGATGTCGCGCGCAGTCCGGCCGGGTCGCGCAGCGCGTTCGAGGAAGCCGAAGCCGTCCATCACCGGCATCTTGAGGTCGAGCAGCACGACGCCGGGCCGCGCCGCGGCGACGCGCTCGAGCGCCTCCCGGCCGTTCGTCGGCCTCGACCACGGTCCAGCCGTCGCGCTCCAGCACGGTGCGGATGCGGCTGGCGCGTGTCGGCGTCGTCGTCGACGACCAGCACGTCGCCCTCGGCGTCGCGGAAGCGGTCCATCACGGCCTTGAACCGGTCCCAGCGCACGGGCTTCAGCACGTAGTCGGCGGCGCCGAGCGAGGCCGCCAGGCCGCGCTGCTCGACGAAGGTCACCATGACGACGGGGATGTCGCGCAGGTCCGGGTCGGCCTTGAGCGCGCTCAGCACCGACCAGCCGTCCATGCCCGGCATCATGACGTCGAGCAGGATGGCGCGGGGCTGCAGCGCGCGGGCGAGCTGCGAGGCCCGTCGTGGCCGTCCGCCGCCGTGCGGGCGCCGAAGCCCTCGCGGTCGAGGAAGCGGGTCATCAGGTCGCGCTGGTCGGCGTCGTCGTCGATCACCAGCACGACGTCGCGCGTCGACGCCGCGGCCGGCGTCGGCTCGGCCGTCGGGCACCGGCGCCGTCCTCGCGCGACGGCCGCGGCGCAGGTCGGCGGGCAGCGTCACGGTGAAGGTCGCTGCCCTGCCCCGGCGCGCTGTCGACCGCGACGTCGCCGCCGAGCATGGTCGGCGAAGGCCTTGGTGAGCGACAGGCCGAGCCCGGTGCCGCCGAACTTGCGCGTCGTCGAGGCGTCGGCCTGCGTGAAGCGCTGGAACAGCTTGGCCGAGCTGCTCCTCGCGTCATGCCGATGCCGGTGTCGCGACACGCGGAAGACCAGCCAGTCGCCGTCGCCGGCCGCCGGCGTCGCGACGCCGACGAGCGTGATGGTGCCGTCCTCGGTGAACTTGGCGGCGTTGCTGAGCAGGTTCAGCAGCATCTGCCGGAGCTTGGTCACGTCCGAGTGCATGGCGCCGAGGCCCGGCGCCGAGGTCGAGCGTCGAGCCGGTTGCCCTTCTTGTCGACCAGGCTCTCGACCGTCGAGGCGACGTCGCGCACCATCGGCGTCGACGTCGAAGGTCTCGGCGTAGACCTCCATCTTGCCGCTCTCGATCTTGCTGAGGTCGAGCACGTCGTTGATGAGGCCGAGCAGGTGGCGGGCGTTGCCCTCGATCTTGCGCATGTCGGCCGCGAGGTCGGCCGGCGTCGCCGCCGTCCTCGATCTCCTCCTGCATCATCTCGCTGTAGCCGATGATGGCCGACAGCGGCGTGCGCAGCTCGTGGCTCATGTTGGCGATGAAGGTCGCTCTTGGCGCGGTTGGCCTCCTCGGCGGCCTCGCGGGCCTGCTCGGCGGCGTCCTTGGCGGCCGACAGCGGCGGTTCGGCCTCCTTGCGGTCTGTGATGTCGGTGTGGGAGCCGACCCATTCGCGGATCCGGCCGTCCTCCTCGAGCACCGGGGCCGCGGTGAAGCGCCATGTAGCGCCACGTCGCCATCGTGGCGCCGCAGGCGGTGCTCGAGCGTGATCGGGACCCGCTCCGCCATGGCGTGTCGCCAGGCCGCGCCTTGCGGGCCTCGACATCGTCGGGGTGGATCGCGGCGAGCCGGCCCCACCCGAGCGACTCTCCTCGGCGGCTGCCCCGTGAACCGCATCCAGTTCGGCTGCGGTTTGGCGAAGGCGCCCTCCGCGTCCGTGGTCCAGATGATCGCGGCACTGGCCTCGACGAGGCGTGCGGAAGCGCTCCTCGCTCTCCCTGGTCGGCCTGTTCCGCGCGCTTCCGGGCCGTGACGTCGGCGATCACCATGCCGACGCCTTCGTCGCCTCCCGTCGCGTCGGACCTGCGCAGCGGATAGAAGTTGACCTGGTAGTCGCCGGGTCCGCCCGGGCTGGGTGGTGCTGGCGGCCTCGACTTCGGCCTTGGCCGACCGTCCGCCGACCGCCGACGACCTGGGCGATCCGGGGCTCCAGCGTGGCCCGGAGTTGCGGGATGACGTCCCAGATGCTCATGCCCGGCACGGCGCTCAGCGCCTTCTCGCTCATGCGGGCGAGCGCCTGGTTGACGTGGCGGATGCGGAGCGAGGGGTCGAGGAAGCCGAGGCCGATCGGTGCGTTCTCCAGCACGCCCTCGAGCAGCGCCTGGCTGGCGCGGTGCTCGCGACGGCGCCGCACGGCGACGTAGCCCAGAGCGGCGGAGGACAGGATGAGACCGCAGAGGGCGGCGGCCCGGAGGCCGTCGTCGACCTCGCGGCTGCCCTGGCCGACGCGATCCGCCCGTCCGCCGCCGCCTGCAGCTTGGCGACCTCGACCCGGACGTGATCCATCGCGGCCTTGCCTCGCCCGACTGGATCCGCGCGGCCCCCGCCGCCGCGCCGTCTGGCGGTAGGCGTCGATCCCTTCGGCGGCTTCCTGGAGGCGCGTGCGGACGAGGTCCGCCGAGCCCGCCCCGCCGTCGCCCAGCATGCCCCCACCTGGCGAGGTCCGCCGTCACGGCGGCGCGACCGTCATCGTAGGGCTTGAGGTACTCGTCCCTGCCCGTGATGACGAAGCCCCGCTCGCCGGTCTCGACGTCCTTCAGGGAGGACAGAAGGCGCTCCGTCGCGATGACGAGGGCGTTGTCGCGGCGGACGTCGAGGTCGAGGGCGTTGTCGCGGACGTAGCCGACAGCCGAGCAGCACGCGAAACCAGGAGGAGAGCCCTGCCAACCAGGGCAGGACCTGGAGCGCATTCACCCGCTTGGCGGATGTCTCAACGGCAGCCGCTCACTCACGGCGTCTTCCATTGCGCGTCCTCACCCATGTGGCCCGGCGCGGACATAGCACCCTTCCGCGGCAGAGTGATGCGCCGCCGCACATGTCATCGCTCATCGATCGCGATGACCGTCTCGCGATGGCCGTTCGGGTGTCCCTCGGGAGATGCCGACCCGCACCGCGTCCGGCGCGTCGAGCTCGGTCGCGACAGGCCGGCCTCCGGCGGTCGCGGACGGCGACTGGATGGTGGCGTGGGGTCCGGCGTTCAGCCCGTCCAGAACGGAGCGCGGGACCGTCAGCCAGGGCGGGGAAGGGAAGCGTCCGAAAATGCACTGGTACCGCCACCCCGGCTCGAACGGGGGACCTCTAGATCCACAATCTAGCGCTCTAACCAACTGAGCTATGGCGGCACGCCTCGCGTGAGGAGGAGAGCCATAAAAACAAACGCGGCGGAAATCAAGCCCTCGCGGCCCCGGCGACCGAGGCCGGAGGGCCCGGGTTTCAGGTCGTCGCGGCGAGGGTGTCGCGCGCGGCGGCGGCCGGGGCCGAAGGCGCGCGAAGGTCAGCTTCTGGGCGAGGCGGCGAGCTCGCGGCCCTGCGCCGTCAGGGCGTCGAAGCGGCGGCGCATATGGTCGGTGTTGATCGCCACGGCCTCGGGCAGGGACTGCGCCGCGCCAGCGGCGGCGAAGTGCTCGCCGGTCGCCGCCAGGTTGGCCTGCACCATGCCGAGCAGGGCGGCGTTGTATTGGCCCAGGACCTCGGCGCCGTCGGACAGGCGGGGTGCCGGCCGCCGTCGGGCCGTGCCGGGGCCAGGGTTCGCCTCGACGCAGTCGGCGGCGTCGCGCACCGCGTCGTCGCACCGTTTCGGCGGTGGCCACCAGGGTCCGAACGTCTGCGTCGGACGGACTGCGCGACGGCAGGCCTCGCCGAGCTGTGTCGACGAGCTCCTCGGACACGGCCTCCTCCGGAGCGGCCTGCTCCGACGGCCCGCCTCGCGGAGCGGCCCCCTCCGGCGCGGGCGCTCCGTGTCGGCCGGCTCCGGCGTGCTCCTGGTCCCCTGGGCCCGCGGCGTCCTGGCGCCGCGCGGCGGGCGGGCTTCGGCCGCGGGCCCGGTACGGGACGACGTGGTGGGCGACGTCGTCGGCGAGCTGCGCGGCCTTGTGGGCGGCCTCGTCCATCATCTCGGGCGTGACCGGGTGGATGACGGCGGTGCCGGCGGCGAGGATCCGGCGGCGGCATCGGCGTGGAACGCTCGGAATGCATCGGTGGACTCCCTTCGGAGGCGAGCCTCGCCGGCCGGGTGCGGGAGCCGGTCGGGTCGCGGCCCGCGCTTCGTCGTCTTCCGTGCTCATGGCGTCACGGCTCGCGTCTTCGGGGCGGCGGGCCGCCCGGGCGCGGCCGGAAGCGGCGGCCCGGTGGCCGCCGCTCCGGCCGCTCGGGAGGGATCAGCCCTGGGTCTGGTTCATCGCCTTGTCGGTGGCGGTCTTGACCGAGGCCGACGCCGACTGCGACCACGCCCTGGGCGGTGGTCTGCACGATGGAGCCGAGCTCCTTGGCCTGCTCCTGGATGGTGGTCATCTGGGTCTTGGCATAATCCGACTGCAGGGCCAGGACCTCCTGGAGGTCCTTGGCGCGGACGAGCTTCTGCGCGAGGTCGAAGGCGCTGCGGACGTTGGCCTCGGCGAAGCCCATGGCCTTGGTGCCGATGGTCTTGGCGTTGGACTGCACGCGTGGCGGCGGTCGTGTCGGCCTGGCCGGCGGCCTTCTGGGCGGCGGTCATGAAGCCGTCGAAGGCGCGGCGGGCCTGGTCGACGCTCTTCTCGGCCATGTCGCGCATGTCGGACGGGATCTCGTAGGACGGCGTAGGCATCGCGTGCTCTCCTGCTGACGAGGGATGGCGGCGACGCCGCGAGGCGGGCGCCGGGCGGAAGAGGCTGGAAACCAGGCACCGACCGCGCGGCTGTCCTACCTCAAGGTGTGTTGCGTCGCAATATGATTGTGCACTGCAACATAAACCGCATCCGCATCGATTCGCACGGACTCGCCGCGCCGGCAGCGGCTGCGATCCCGGGCATCATGCTTAAGTTTATCTTAAAACGTGATACCTCTGGCGAAGGTGGCGTCGACGAGATGTTAAATCGTCGCCGATCGGCGCGAGCCGCTCGCGTGACGCGTGGACGGTGGTGATGCAGCAATTCCCGAGACCGAGACGGCACGCTGCCGGACGTGGGCGAGATCTTCTCCGATCCGGCCTTCGCGGCGCCAAGGCGGCGGACGCGGCCTTCGCGTCGTGCGATCCCGAGACGGGCACGTGGTCTGGGCCAATGCCGCGGCCGCCCGCCTTTTGGGCGCCGAGACGCCGAGACGCTGCTCGGAGCATCCTTTCGGCGCCGGACCGGCGCGGCGGCGGTTGGCTCGACGGGCCTCGTCGCGGGGCGTGGTGCCGGGCCGGCCGCCGCGCCTGGCCGCGGCGGCCTCGCGCGCGGCTTCCGCATGCGGGCCCGTACGGCGCTGCTTCGCGCTGGACGACGGCCGGCGCGGCCCGCTGCTCGGCTCTCGCGGTGCCGGAGGCCGGCCGGCCGGAGGACGGACCGGAGCCGGACGCCTGGCGTCGCGGCGCCTGGACCGGCCGCGCCGGCAGCGGACGCCGGCGCTGCCGGCCGCCGGAGCGGGGCCGGGCCGGATGGCGCCGAGGCGCCGCGGACCACGAGCGCGGAGCCGGGTCCGATGACGCCGGTGCTCAGCCTCGCCCGCCGCAGCCAGATCGCCGTCCTGCGCGACCGGCTGAACCTCGCGCTCGACGGCGCCGTCGACGCTGCGGCTGCTGTGGCGGACCGATGCCGCCGGCGTCGTGACGCAGATCGACGCCGAGACCTTCGCACGGCTCGGCGCGCCGCTGCTGCTTCGACGGCGGCGCGCTTGCCCGACGTCGTGGCGGCGCCTCGATCCCGCCGGCGCCGAGCGGTTGCGCGCCGCCCTGGCGAGCCGCGTCACCTGGTCCGGCCTGACGCTCGACCTGCCCGTCGCCGACGGCGGGCGCGTGTGCCCATGGTGCTGAGCGCGTCGCCGGTCTTCGGGCCCGGGCGGCGCTTCGCGGGTTCCGCGGCTTCGGCACGATCGACCTCGGCCGGCTCGACCTGGCGCCCCGGCCGCGACGGCAGCGCGGCCGCGCCCCGCCGGCCGAGGCGCGACACCCGACGCCGGCCGCGGACGGCGGAGGCCGCGCGGCCGGCGCCGGAAGCGGCCTCCGGAGCAGCCCGCCGACGCCGAGGCCCCGCCGATCCCGACTCGGCCGATCGAGACCGCCCGCGCCATGCCGAGGCCGACGCCGCCCGAGCCCGACTCGCGCGTCGATGCCGAGCCCCGTCCGGACCGAGCCGCCCGTGGCGCGTGCCGCCGCCGCCGCCAACGTCGTCCACCTCCGGGCCTTCCAGGCGCTGCAGCCGGCGGCGCCCGGCCGCGGCCGAGCGCCGTCGCCGGCCGCACCCCTGCACCGTCGCCGGCCGCCGACGGTGGCGGACGAGGCGCCGCTCGAGCCGGAGACCGCCGCTCAGCGACGAGCTCGCCTTCCTGGCGCTCGGCGAGGCGCTGCGGGCGCGCATCGGCGCGCCGACCGGCCCGACCGCCGCGGCGACCGCCCATCGCGCCGCCGACGCGCGGCGTCGGCCCGGCGCCGCGATCCGGCGCCCGCGCGTCGACTCGTCGACGGCCTGCCGGTGGCCGTCCTGGCGATCGGCGCCGGCCGGCCGGTCTTCGCCAATCCGGCGGCCGCGGACCGCCTCGGCTATGCCGACGCCGGCCGACCTGCGTCGGGCCGGCGACGGCGCTCTTCGCCGACGCGGCCGTCGGCGACGGGACGGGGCCGAGACGCTGGCGCTGCGCGACGCGCGCAGGGCCGCGCCGTCACGAGTGCCGGCGCGGCGCGCCGACGTCGCTCTGGGCGGCGGGCGCCGCGACGCTGTGGCTGCTCGACGGAGCCCGCGGCCGACGGCCGGAGGCCGCGGCGTCGACGGCCCGGCGCACGACGGCCGGCCGACGAGGCCGACGCCGACGAGGACCGCGCCGGCGAGTTGCTCGACCGGGTCGACGATGCCGTGGCGCTGCTCGACGGCAACGGCCTCGTTCGCCGCCTCAACCGCCGGGGCGAGACCTGGTTCGGCGGCGAGGACCGCGCTCGGCGCGCAGCTTCACCCGACTGCTCGCGCCCGACAGCCGCGCCCGCCGCGCCTGGCGCTGCTCGGCGAGGTCGCGGCAGCCAGCGCGAGGGCCGGGCGCGCCCGCCGCCGCGCCGCGAGGTGGTGGCCCGGACCGGCGAGGCGCGCGCCGGTGCCCGATGGCTGCTGACGCTCGGGCGCCTCGGCGCGCCGGCTTCTACATGACGCTGCGCGACGTGTCGGCGCTCAAGCGCGCCGAAACCGAGCGGGCCCGGCACGGAGCGCGACCACGCGCGCGACGCCGGCCGCCTGCCGGACCTGCTCGGCCAAGGTCAGCCACGAGATCCGCACGCCGCTCAACGCCATCCTGGGCTTCGCCGAGGTGATGATGGACGAGCGGTTCGGGCCGCTCGGCAACCCGCGCTACAAGGACTACCTCAAGGACATCCACGCCTCGGGCACGCAGGTGATGAGCGCTGGTCGACGACCTGCTCGACCTGTCGCGCATCGAGGCCGGCCAGCTCGACCTCGACGTCGCCGCCGTGGACGTCAACCGGATCGTGGCCGAGCGGTGGCGCAGATGCAGCCCGAGGCGCATCGCGAGCGCGTCATCATGCGGACGTCGCTCGCCGGCGCGCATCCCGGCGGTCTGGCCGACGAGCGCTCGGCCCGGCAGATCGTGCGCAACCTCCTGTCCAACGCCGTGAAGTTCAACGAGCCCGGCGGGCAGGTCATCGTGTCGACGGCGCTGGGCGACGGCGGCACGGTGCTGCTGCGGGTGCGCGACACGGGCGTCGGCATGACGCGACGACGAGATCGCCGCGGCGCTGGAGCCGTTCGGCGGCTCGCGCCGCCGCAGCCCGCCAACGGCAACGGGCTCGGCCTGCCGCTGACCCGGGCGCTGGTGGGCGCCAACGGCGCCAGCATGGCGATCCGCAGCCGCCCGCGCGAGGGCACCCTGGTCGAGGTCGCCTTCCGCTTCGGCCGATACCGGCGCCAGGCGCCGCGGCCTGACGCCGGCCGGCGCCGGCCTCGCAGCGCCGGGCGGCCGGCCCTCAGCCCGCGCCAGGCCATGCCCGCCAGGGCGCCCGCGAAGGGCTTGGGGATCGGGCGTGGCGAGGTCGCCGCGCTTGCTGGTCGCGAGGCCGAGCCCGCACCAGCGCCTCGACGAACTTCACCGCGATCGCCGACCCCGTCGATCACCGGCACGCCGAGCTCCCGGTGAGGTCGGCGGCGAGATCCGCCATGCCGGCGCAGCCCAGCACGATGGCGCCGGAGCCGTCCTCGTCGAGCGCGCGGCGGCATTCGTCGACGATCTGGCGCGGCGCGCTCGGAGGCCGGGTCCTCGAGCTCCAGCACGGCGAGTTCGGTGGCGCGCACCCGGCGGCAATGGTGCTCCATGCCGTAGGCTGCGCACGAGGTGCTCGGCGATGATGCGGGTGCGGCCGAGCGTCGTCACGACGCTGAACCCGGTCGCGACGAAGCTCGCGGCATGCATGGCGGCTTCGGCGATGCCGAGCACCGGGCCGCGCGCGGCCTCGCGGGCCGCCAGCAGGCCCGGGTCGCCGAAACAGGCGATCACATAGCCGTCGCAGCCTTCCTGCTCGCCGTGCCGGATCTCCTCGAGCAGGCCCGACGACGCTGACGGCCTCGTCGTAATGGCCCTCGATCGAGACCGGGCCGGACGGCGACGTGGCGGCGACGATCTCGGTCGGGCGAGGCGGCCGCCCGCGCCGCGGCGGCGATCACCGCCGTCATCGAAAGCAATGCAT
>CAWCZH010000003.1:437500-552018 GCA_963800005.1 uncultured Verrucomicrobiae bacterium | reverse complement strand
TGGACGGTAAGATGGTTCTGACGCCGGCGCAGCTCACACTGCTCATCGAGGCGATGGATTGGCGGCGGACAGTTGCCGCGGACGTGCCACGAAGACCCATGGCGGTTGGCTGAGAAAAATGCCGGCCTGAGCAATATTCTGTGCGTCAGGCCTTGTACGCCAGCCCGCAATTCTGTATCTCGCGTCCATGTCGTTAGCGACCCTGCCGCTGCCGGACGACCCCACCGAGCTGCGCGACCTCGCGGTTGATTTGCAGGCAGAGCTGGCCCGCAAGGATATCGAGATCGCCGCCAATGCGGCCGAGATCCATGCCAAGACGCTACATATCGAGAAGCTGAAGATGCAGCTGGCGGTGTTGCGCCGCGCGCGCTTCGGCCGCTCCTCCGAGTGTCAAATCGCTCGCAACTGCGCCCCCCATTTCGCGCGCAATCGCGACCCCTCTTGGGCTTGATAGAGCTCCGCGGGATGGCGTTTGCGGGTGTTGGGAGGCTGTGGGTAAGTGGCCTGCCGGAGCGACCGTCGAGAGTTCTGGCGTAGGCAGGCCACTTATCCATAGCGGACAGCGAGGGCGTGGGGTGGCGAGGTCAGTTTCGGTTCTTGAAGCGCCAGCTGGTGTTGCCGGTTTCGACGATGTCGCAGTGGTGCGTCAGGCGGTCGAGCATGGCAGTCGTCATCTTGGCGTCGCCAAAAACCTGCGGCCAATCTGCAAACGCCAGATTGGTGGTGATGAGCAGCGACGTGTTCTCGTAAAGCTTGCTGATCAGATGGAACAGCAGTTGGCCGCCGGACTGGCTGAACGGCAAATAGCCAAGTTCGTCGATGACAATGACATCATAGCGCAGCAGCGTCTCGGCGAGCCGACCGCTGCGACCAGCCGCCTTCTCCTGCTCGAGCTGGTTGACCAGATCGACCAGGTTGAAGAACCTGCCGCGCGCACGGCTGCGAATGATCGCGGATGCCACGCCAATGCAGAGATGCGTTTTGCCGGTGCCCGTGCCGCCGATAAAAATTGCGTTGCGTTTGGCATCGAGGAACGCGCCGGTTGCGAGTTCGCGCACCTGGCCCTCGTCAATCATCGTGTCGCCAAAGACGAACTTGTCCAGGTCCTTCAGCACCGGGAACTTGGCGCCACTGATGCGATAGCTGATTGAGCGAGCCTGCCGATGCGTGCGTTCGGCCCTGATCAGGCTGGCGATGAGCGGATAGATCTCGTCACGCCGCGCCAGGCCCTTGCCGGCGATCTCGTCGAAACTCGCGCGCATGCCGTAGAGCTTCAATTCGGTCATGGCGTCCAGGATCTCGTGGCGTTCCATCAGGCGACCTTTCGTATGCTGTCATAGCGGCCGCAATCGGCCACGGGCTCGACCTTCAGGCGCAGGCCATCCGGCGTGGTGATCGAAGCCGGCGTCGGGGGTTGGTGCCGGCGCGCCAGCACGGTCAGGATCACGTCGCCGCTGGCGATCCCCGCCGCGAGCGCCTCGGCGCAGGCAGCCTCCACGGCCGACAAGCCATGAGCCAATACTGCACCGAGGACTTTGACGAATTGCTGATCGCCGTCGGCATGCTGCTTCAGCTTCGCGCGAACCTGGGCCAGCGCCGGCGGCAATGCCCAATCCTTGAACGGCGCGCCGTTGCGCAATGCACCCGGCTTGCGCACCAGCACAGGCAGATAGTGCCAAGGATCGTAGATGATCTGATAGCGCCGGAAGTCGCGCGGATGGTCGGCCACCCCCTCGTCGCCGAGAAGAACCACGATGCGCTCAGCATGAGATCGAACCAGCACCATCCGGCCGGCGGCTCGTGCATCAACGCTGTAGCGATTATGGTCGGCCATGATCAGGCACGTGGTGGTAGCCCTGACGGCCTTTTCGACAAAACCATCGAATGGTCCGCGTAATTCCATTAGGCTCGCTTGCTCTTCCTGGAAAACCTCCCAGATCGTCCGGTCCTTGAACTCCGGATGCTTGTGGCGCTTCGCATAAGCGATGCACTGATCTGCCAACCAGCCATTCAGCTCGGCCAGGCTCGATACCCGCGGCTTGGGCCGGAACAGCTGATCGCGCAGATTGCCGACCTGGTTTTCGACCTGTCCCTTCTCCCAACCCGATGCGGGCGTGCAGGCAACTGGCTCAACCAGATGATGTGAACACATCTGGAGAAAACGGCGATTATATTGGCGCGCCTTGCCCACGAAGATCGCTTCCACCGCAGTCTTCATGTTGTCGTAGATGCCGCGCCGACAGATGCCGCCGTAAAACTCAAAAGCCTTGTCGTGCGCATCGAACACCAGTTCTTGTGTCTCGCGGAAGTAGGCGCGCACGAATGGCATGCGGCTATGCGACAGCTTCATGTGCGCCGCCTTGATGACCAGCGGCAAACCCTGCAGCGTGATGGTCTCGTGGCTCCAGTCGAACTGGTAGGCTTCGCCGGGCGCAAAGCTCAGCGGCACAAAGGCGTGCGCCGGCGTCCGAGCCTGCTCGTCGCGCCACGATTTGGTGAAACGATGCACGCTGTCATGCGCGCCATCGTAACCGCGGCCTCGCAGCTCTTCGAACAGGCGCTGCGTCGACCGGCGTTCTCGCCGCGGAAGCTTGGCCTCCTTCTCAAGGATCTGGGCCAGAACTTCCACCCACGCACCGAGCTTCGGCGCCGGCTGCACGCCGCGCTCATACTTGAACGCGGTCTTGTGGCTCCGAACGACCTTGCGCACCGTGGCCCGTGAGACGCGGAGCGTCCGCACGATCTCCTTAATCGGCAGGCGCTGCTCGAAATAAGCGCGCCGGATATCGCCGATCACGTCCACGGACATCATCCCCCAAACCCCTCCCAGGCCGACCTGGGCCATAGGGAGAGACGCTGACACACAGAGCCGAGGGGTCGCGATTGGAAGCGAAAACCGCCCTCAGGGGGTCACTATTGCGAGCGATTTCACAATAGGTGCGTCCCGCTTGTCCCATTGGCTGCGCGGCCAGGACTCAATCGTCACGGGCAGCATGCGCTGCATACCGTCGTGCAAGAGAGCAACCTGGACCGTGTCACCGACTGGTGTGTGAGCGATCCTGCGCAACAAGGCGCGCTCGTCGGGCGGCGCGTAGTCGGCATATCGGATGATAACGTCGCCGATCTCGATGCCGGCCTTCTGTGCTGGACTATCGGGGAGCACCCAGGAGACGACTGAACCTTCTGGCTGCTGCCTTCCCATGGCGGCAGCCATTTCCCGCGTGACCTGTTGCACTTTGATACCCATCCAGCCGGGATTGACCCAGCCATATTCAATAAGCCGTTCGACCACGAAACGCACACTATCGGCCGGAATAGCAAGGCCAAGCCCAGCCGAGCTGTCGGTCGGTGAGACCAGTGCTGTGTTCACACCCACGACATGTCGAAGAGCGGGCCGCCGGAATTGCCATGATTAATTGCTGCATCAGTTTGAATGTAATTGTCGTATGGAGAATCTTGGACATCGCGATGGAGCCCACTGACGATACCGGCCGATACCAACGTGCCAATGCCGAGCGGATCACCAATGGCAAACACCTGGTCGCCCACCTGAAGTTTGTTGCTGTCGCCCCACTGCACTGGCTTCAGTGCGTGATCGGTCCCTATCTGCACGATTGCCAGGTCGGCCTGTCGCGAAGCGTGGAGCATCGTGCCAGGGAGCTCCGTGCCGTCCGATAGTGTCACCGAGATCTCAAAGGCATCTTCGATAACGTGGTAGTTCGTAACGAGTAAACCTGATGGATCTATGATGAACCCGGAGCCGACGTAAGCCTTGATCGCGCCGCGATCTGATGCGGTGGCGACCCCCGCGCTTGGAGATGCAGAGACGTCCTTGCGCACACTGATATTGACTACGGCTGGTAACAGGCTTCGGATCAGCTCAGCCCTATTGCCTTGTAGATCTTCGGATTTCGCTGGAATCACCGGGCTGGCAAAGATAATCGCCATAATGGCAAAGACCCACACGCAACAATAAGACCCGCTGATAACTCGCCAGCCGCCCCCACTTCCATTCGACATGTTGTGTGTATCCTCAGGTCCGATAACTCGGTGCCGCAATTGGGCCGTTGCGACGCTAAAGTGTAGGGATAGTCCAGAACAACTCTGGCCCACTGTTTCAATAGTCGCAAGTTCGGCAGATGGCGTCAGAAGGCACGGATCGCGAAGCGCCGCAATCGTATCGGCCTCTTGGCGCTTCTGGTTTGTCCCGCGCTGGCGAGCTGAGCGGGTTTCTGCACACTTGCGGTGTCGCGGGCCTCCGCGGCCAGTACCGAAGACATGCGCGAACGGACGATGCGGACATAACCGGCCATACAAGCAAAGGCATCCACCATCGCGAGAGCAACAGGCACGCCGAAGTCGAGGTTGGCACTGTCAGGCCGGCAAAGCGCTGGCTGCCTGCGCCGCCGCCGTCAGTGATCTGGTAGGTGCCCGCGTTGTGCCACGCCATGCGAATGCCAGCGGCCGCTCTGCAACATGTGCTTGCTCGATTGCCACAGCGCCGCCGCGCTGACCGTCACTTCGAACCGGCTGCGCACCGGCGACCGCGGGCCAGGGAACAAAAGGCCATCTTCGACGAGGTGTTCATCCGGTCGAGCGCCGGACGGGTCTGCAGCTGGCTGCCAGCCAGCGCGAGGCAGTCCGGATTGCCCTCTCGAGCAAGGTGCTGGTGATCACCGGGGGTCCCGGTGTGGGCAAGACCACCCTGGTCAACTCAATCCTGAAGATCCTGATCGCCAAGCAGGTTCGCGTGGCGCTTTGCGCGCCCACGGGTCGGGCGGCCAAGCGGTTGTCGGAAAGTACCGGGCTGGAGGCGAAGACCATCCACCGCCTGTTGGAAACGGACCCGCGGACGGGCGAATTCCGCCGGACCGAGGAGCATCCGCTCGACTGCGATCTCCTGGTCGTGGACGAGGCCAGCATGGTGGATGTTCTGTTGATGCGTTCGCTGCTGCGTGCGGTGCCCGACGAGGCAGCTCTGCTCATTGTCGGCGATGTCGACCAGCTGCCCTCCGTCGGGCCGGGCCAGGTGCTGGCGGACATCATCGCGTCCAACGTGATTGCGGTTGTCCGCTTGACCGAAGTGTTCCGCCAGGCGGCCGGCAGCCGGGTCATCGCCAACGCACACCGGATTAACAGCGGCCAAATGCCCGAACTCACCAACGACAGGGCGTTGTCGGACTTCTACTTCATCGATGCGGACGCAGCCCGAGGAGGGTATCGACAAGATTATCGCGGTCGTGCGGGACCGCATTCCGAAGGCCTTCGGACTGGACGCGATCCGAGATGTTCAGGTGCTATGTCCGATGAACCGCGGTGGCCTTGGCGCGCGCTCGCTGAACATCGAGCTGCAAAAGGCCCTCAATCCACCGGGCGAGGCACGCGTTGAGCGCTTTGGCTGGACCTTCTGCCCGGGCGACAAGGTCATGCAGGTCGAGAACGACTACGATCGCGAGGTCTACAATGGTGATCTTGGCATCGTGCAGCGGATCGATCAGGACGAGGGCGAGCTGGTCGTCACGTTTGACGGCAGGGACGTGAGCTATGGCTTCGGCGAGCTCGATGAGTTGGTGTTGGCCTATGCGACGACGATCCACAAAAGCCAGGGCTCGGAATATCCGGCCGTGGTGATCCCGCTGGTGACGCAGCATTACATGATGTTGGCCCGCAACCTGCTCTACACGGGTGTGACGCGTGGCAAGCGGCTGGTGGTGTTGGTCGGTCAGCGCAAGGCGTTGGCGATCGCGGTTCGCAACCAAGGCTCGCGCCGGCGCTGGGCCAAACTGCGTGAGCACCTGAGCGGCATTCAGAGTAACCAGCCGACGATTTCACGGGAGGAGCATTGAACTGCACCAAGATCCTGTGTGCAGTGGGACCGATGGTCCGATTAAGAGTAAACGACCATCATTCCCACGACGGGAGGCCTCGTCGACCAGCATCGCTTGCGACCACAGAGGACACATTGAGTTGTCAAAAGGGTGTTCGAAGCATGAATGAGTTCGTGTGGCGCCGATATTCGGCTTCCTATCCTTGCGCGGTTTCGGAAGCGGGCCCATCGCGAGAGCAAAGTCCGGACGGGACATAGCACGCGAAGATTTTTCTTGACCTCTGCAGATTAGCGATTCACAAGCGATTCGCTGCATGTGTAGACTCAGCAAATGCAGTATCCGACCGATAGCGCTCCCTGGCGGCGGAACTTTGTCGCTGCGTTGCAATTGCTCGCGCGGGCCGCGGTGCGCCAGCCCTTTGGACCGCCCGACCCGATCCTCTGCGGCGCTGCCGCAGTTCGGCTCTACACTGGAGACCTATGGTCGGCCGGTTGCCTGGAGGTGTTCGCCGCAGACCCGCGGACGCTGATCACTGAGCTGTTCGCTGCCGGCTTCCGTTGGACTGGACGTCCGAGACTTGCCGACAGAGGGTTGTGGCATCCCGAACTTCAAATCGGGATTGACGTCATCGACCACGTGCAGCGTGGATTGGCTCAGCCGTCCAACATGCTGACCGTCGCTCTCGACCTCGGCGCCACGGGACCAGCGGATCAAGAGCTCGTCTCGCTGAAAGTCGTCGGGATCGAAGACCTGATCGTTTCGGAAGTTGCCGGCATGCAGCGTCAGGGTCCGTCGCAAGAGGCTGCGGCGAGGGCGCGAGTGCTGGCAGAGCTCGGGCGGAACGGGGTAGGAGGCCGGCTGCGTTCCGGTTACCTGCATCGCCGTCTGGCTTGGGAGACGCGCGGCGAGATTGTGTTCGAGGACCAATGGCCTGACAGGGCAGGGGAGGATGACGCCGCGTCACGCATGATTGCGCTGAGCAGGATGCGCACGCTGATCCATGCCTGGCGTGTCAGGCATGGCTTTTCGTTCGATCGGCCGCGTTTGCAGTTTCCCCAAGAGCGGCGCGAACCGGGAGCGCCTAAGATGCAACGCTATGATTTCGAATGGGGGCGGGCAGGGGGCCCGGTCGCAGCAGCGGCGAACGTCATCGCGTTGGATGCCGTGCAACCGGCACTTCCCGAGTAAGCCCGGCCGAGCAGCGGCATTGCAAGGCAATGAACGTGACGCCATTGAGCATCACGCTGGAGGCACGGTCGGCAGTACACCGTTGCTTCCCCGCCGGTATCAGATAGATGTGGGGCGGGGACCTGTTCGGCGCGTGGCTGGTCGAAATGAGCTACAGCTGTATCGGCGGGCGGAGGAGCATCGCAAGCGCTGCGGCACAAATGCCTGCCTGCGGAAACGCGCTATGGCACCACGTCAACGGCTGCAAACGCCAAGTTGCCAGCCCAGAAACGCGCGACAGTATTCGCGCATCGCGAGGAGGGGGATCTCGTTTGTGTCACAAATTCACACCCACCGCGTTTTCGCGCGGCACCACCGTGCCGCAGTCCCATGGCGCCTTCTCCGTGTCAATTGTGTGGTGAGACCTGTTTATCTCGTCTGTGTGGCGACGAGTATGCAGATGGAATTGTATTTGTTGACTTACTGTGGTCAGCGTTGGTCGATCCGATCTGGTCATTCTCAATCTCGCGATCAACGCGGATCCGATACCGGGCGGCGGAATCATGGTGATACAGACCGACAACCGTCTCCGCGGGCGGAGGAACTGTCCGAGGGCGACTACGTGGTGGTTTGACTTTGGCACCGGCATGACACCCGAAGTGCTGGCCAATGCGGAGCAGTCCATGGCTGAACTAGTTGTGCCCGAATTGAGCTCCTCATTGAGTTGATGGGCCGGCCAATTTTCTCACTGAACGAACACTTGTCCCGTGCGGTATGAAATCCAAATCCTCCGGCTACGGAGGTAATCCCGTCCGATAATCATCTCCGGGAGATGAGCTGGCTATCGCCAACGCCGATCTCCGGGCCCTCGATCTGGTCATTGCCGATGCGCATGAACCCGAAGCGATGAAGTCGTACCATTATCGTACTACCCGCTATGCCGTGGACCGGCACTTCGGAATCCGCCGACATACCTGTTACGCCGACCTCTCCCGCGGTTTCTGTTTGAAGGAGACTGATGGCAGAGCCGCTATCGAGTAACGCATCGACTTGCTTGCCATTGAGCGTTACGGTCACAATCAGTCGGTCGCCCCACGTCACATGCACGGGAATTGTCCCGCGCGGACCGCTCCATGGCAGATCACTTGCGCTGCAGGAGGACGCCTGCCACAGCCGTACCCGTCGTCCGGACAAGTCGATCTCGACATCATAGTGGCTGAGCACGTCGCCACCGATCAATCCACTCATGGCTGGTATGTTGGCCACTACGAAGCGACGCTGAAAATCTGCAGTGCCCAGCTGCAGGTCCGCGTAGACGTCGGCATTGCTGACGGCACCTCCGACCCCGATCAGCTGGCTCACGGTAAGCTGGCTCCGAGCGAGTAGAAGAGACTTCACCGTGGCAGCCGTTAGCAGCGTCAGTTCTGCACCGGTGTCGACGACAAGCTGAGTGCTCACGCGGTTGACTTGGGCCGTCACCTCAATGCCGTTCTGCGCCAGTGTTGCCGGCAACTCGGCCACCGGTTGCAACCTGCAAGGCCCGGCAAACTCCCTTGAACAGGCGACGACAAGCAAAAGGATGCCGAGCAGGCGCCACATGACGAGAGAATAGCGACCGCCGGCCACGCGCCTAGCATAGCGTAATTCCCGCCGTAAGGCTGACGAGGTGGCCTCAGACCGCTTCTTTCAGCTCCTTGGCCGGACGGAATGCAACCTTTTTGCTGGCCGCGATTTGCAAAATCTCGCCAATGGCTGGGTCGCGTCCCGTGCGAGCTTCGCGCTTCCGCACTTCCAATGTGCCAAGGCCGCCAATACGGATACGGTCGCCCTGCTTCAGGTGCCACGTGACACTTTCAATCATTCCGGCGAGCAAATCCTGCGCCAGCTGCTTGGGCAATTCGTGCCCTTCCGCAAGCTGCTCGAAGATGCCCTTTAGCATGACGGTTGAGGTACCGTTCTCTGCCATTTCGCGACTCGCTATGCCGTTGATGCGTGGGGACGGAATCACGCTTGCACGTCGAGCGCAAGGCTTTTCTATCGCCGCCCACTTCGTCCAGAACTGACAGCAATCGTCGCTCATCAGCGCCGCGACAGTCCTCAGATCGCGCGCCGCCTGTGCGGTTCTGGTTGCGGTGCATCGTGCACGCCTCCCGGTACGCCGAAGCGCACGGTTTAGCCGAAACGCCTCGGCCGAATAGGCACCGTGCTGCGTATCGCCCGTCGCATTCGTTCCAGCCCCTCGCTAGTGCCTGCTACCCGGCCGGTCC
Source organism: uncultured Verrucomicrobiae bacterium (assembly GCA_963800005.1). Taxonomy (GTDB): domain Bacteria; phylum Verrucomicrobiota; class Verrucomicrobiia; order Opitutales; family Opitutaceae; genus CAWCZH01. The sequence continues at coordinate 542,756 of CAWCZH010000003.1, read as the reverse complement.
CTCATCCAGCCAGATGTTGGACAGATCCTGGTTGATGAAATGGCTGGGGCCGATCTTCCACCCATGAACAAAGGACCGTTCGGGGACCATACGGTACCACCACAGCATCGGAAACTCGCGCGCCTCGGTATCGATGATGCGTGTCTCGTACTGCCGCATCAGGGCCCGCTGCTTGTCGAAGTCGGTCTCGCGCAGCATCCTCTCATAGATATCGACCTCTTCCGGATCGCTGTAGCCGCCGTAGTTCGCCGCGAATTCCTCGTGCGGCAGATATTTCTGTGTGTCCAGCACCGGATTGACGACGCTGTTGCAGTTGGCTTCGACCACGACGTCGAAGTCGCCGGTGCGCATCGCCTGCAACCAGGGGCCGGTCGGCAGCACGCGCTGTGTCGCGGTCACGCCGATCTTGCTCCATTGATCGACCAGCCAGGTGCCGACGTATTTGTAAGGCTGATCGACGTTGCGATTGAGCAGCTCGAAATGCAGCCCTTCCTGCCCGGCTTCCTTCAGCAGACGCCGGGCCTCGGCGCGCGACTTGTCGATGTCGGGCCAGAAGCCGGCCAGCTTCTGCAGTTCCTCCTTGGTCGCCGCCAGCGGCGAGCCGGGGAACACGATGCCCCCGACAGTATGCACGTTGGCGATCTTCGACAGCGCCGGCGCACCGTTCCACTGGTCGACGGCGAGCAGCAGCGCGCGGCGCACCCGCACATCGTCGAACGGCTTGCGCCGCTCGTTGGGCGTGATCAGGTTGCCGCAGTTCCAGTCGCTGGTCTGCACCTTGATCTTGTCGCCGAGTTCCCGCTTCAGGTCGTTGATCGCGGCCGGCGGCAGGCCGCGGAACTCCATCGCCGCGCGGCCGGAGCGGATCGCCTCGACCCGCACCGCTTGCTTGTCCGCAAAGATGCCGACGAAGCCGTCGAGATAGGGCTGCCCCTTATGGTAGTAGTCCGGATTGCGTTCGCCCTTGATCGCCTGGCCGATATCGTAGGCCGACGAACCTGAACGGGCCGGAGCCCAGCACGTGCTGCTCGAACCAGTGTGGTCCTTGTCGAGGATCGCCTTCGGATAGATGAACGCGAAGGGGTCCGCGAGCGACGGAAGGAAGCTGGCCGTTGCGAACTTCAGGTGGAACACCACAGTGGTCGCATCCGGTGCTTCGACCGAGTCGACCACCGACCACCAGTTCTGCCGCGCGCTCAGCACGCCTTTCGGGGGGAAGATGATCTTCTGCCAGCTTGCCGCCACATCGACGGCGGTCAGCGGCGAGCCGTCGTGGAACTTCACGTCCGTGCGGATCTTGAACGTGTAGGTCTTGCCGTCATCCGTCGGCTTCGGGATCGCGGTGCAGAGATCGCAGACGAAATGCGTGGTATCCGACGGGTTCTCCGGATTGACCCGCATCAGCACGCTGTAGAACGGCGCCACCGCATGCACCATGGCGATAGGTCCCCTCGCGGTGACCATCCAGGCTCGGCGGTGCATCCGCCGGGATCATGTAGGTGAGGGTACCGCCGCGCTTCGGCGTTTCTTCGCCGGAACTGGCTGCCACCGCCGGGACGGCCGCGGTGATCGCTCCGAGCCAGGCCGCGAGTAAAGCTGATCGCATGTTTCTACCTCCCTTGGTTGCTGTGCTTCCTGTTATTGGCCGACCAGTTTTTGCAGACCGTCGGCATCCGTCACTACATCATCGCACTTCGCTGCACGACGCGAAATGGCCCGACCGCAGCTCCGGCAATCAGATTGACCACCCCACCGCCCACGCCTAGGGTCCACCGCAATATAGTCGGAAGGAAGAACCGATGCGGGCAGCTGTCTTCCACGAAGCTCACCAACCCATGACGATCGAGACCATCGAGGTAGCGAAGCCGCAGGCGCACGAGGTATTGCTGCGTACCGCGTATGCCGGTCTTTGCCACAGTGATTTGCATTTTGTCGAAGGTCTCTATCCGATTCAGACGCCGTGCGTGCTCGGGCACGAATCGTCAGCTGTCGTCGAAGAAGTCGGCAGCGAGGTTACCTATGTGAAGCCTGGAGACCGGGTGATCACCTGCACATCGGTGTTTTGCGGCACCTGTGCAGTACTGCATCACCGGCCGGCCGCAGCTTTGCGACAACGCCGACGTGAAGATGCCACCGGGTAAGGCGCAACGGCTGTTCTGGCAAGGCAAACCGGTGGTTCAGTTTGCCAACCTTTCGTCTTTCGCCGAACAGTTACTGGTGCACGAAAACGCTGTGGTGAAGGTCGCTGACGACATCCCGCTCAATATTGGCTGCCTGGTGGGCTGTGGCGTCATCACCGGCGCGGGCGCGGTGATGAACACGGCGAAAGTGCCGGCCGGCGCCACGGTCGCGGTGTTCGGTTGTGGCGGCATCGGGCTTTCGGCGGTGAACGGCGCGGCGATCGCGGGGGCGGACCGTATCATCGCGATCGACACGATTTCGTCGAAGCTGGACGTGGCCAAATTGATGGGGGCCACCGACGTGATCAACGCGAGCAACGTCGATCCCGTCGAGGCGATCAAGGAACTGACCGGCGGCGGCGTGGAGTACTCGTTCGAGGCGGTCGGCCTGAAGAAGACCGCCGAGCAAAGTTTCCAGTGCCTGCGTCCCGGTGGAACGGCGACGATCATCGGCATGGTGCCGTTCGGCATGAAGATCGAGCTGCATGGCTACGACTTCCTTCGCGAGCGGAAGATCCAGGGCTCTTCGATGGGCAGCAACCGGTTCCGCGTCGACATGCCGAAGCTGCTGAACGCCTGGAAGAAGGGCGATCTGAAGCTCGATCACCTGATCTCAAGCCACATCAAGCTCGACGAGATCAACGAGGGCTACGTCAAACTGAAAGGCGGCGAGGTGCTGCGCCAACTCATCGACTTTGGCGTCGCCAAATAGGCGGCGATCTAATGAGGCGCGCGGCGCCGCACTGTTGTTGCCCCGCTACACACCAGGCACCCTATGGCGCGTCATGCGCCCATCTCCTGCTCGAATGCGACCTCCGCGGCTAGGCTGCCCCGATCACGACCCACCGTCGCGACGGCGAGTTTTCTGCCGGCGTGCCAGAAGCTGACCGTGCAATCACGCATGGCCGGATCGCCGTCGACCTCGAGCCGATCCCACTGCTCGGCATGACCTACATACGCGATGGTGGTGTCGTAATGCTGGCTCCAGAAGAACGGCACCGCGTCGAAGCGCTCCCGACGGCCAAGAATATTGCGCGCGGCTACCTGGCCCTGACGTTCGGCGACAACCCGATGCTCGACGCGGATACGCTGCCCGGTCAGCCGATCCGGCCAGCGGGCGATGTCGCCCGCTGCAAAGACGCCTGGCGCGCTGGTCTGTAGGAACTCGTTGACCACAACGCCGCGATCGACGGCAAGCCCCGCCTGCTGCGCAAGTGCCACCGCGGGTCGGACACCGATACCAACCACAACCAGCTCGGCATCGAGCTGCTCGCCGGTCGATAGTGTCACCGAGTCATCGGCGATCCCGGTAACAGTCGCGCCGAGATGAAATGTTACCCCGTGCGATTCGTGGATCGCGCGCACCATGTCGCCGATCGCCGCGCCCATGACCCGTTCCATGGGGCGAGCTTCGGGCGCAACAACGTCTACCTGCAACCCCCGGATCCGCAGAGACGCCGCGACTTCCAGGCCGATGAAACTCGCACCGATCACTACACAGTGCCGAACCGTGGCGACACGAGCAATCAGCGCATCGCAGTCAGCGAGCGTGCGAAGGACGTGAACGTGCGGCAACACCGCTCCTGGGACCTCCAGTCTGATGGGCTCGGCACCGGTGGTAAGCAGGAGCGCGCCATAGGATGAGCCGCTGGCCATCCGCCATGACCAATGCGTGCGCGTCTGGTTCAATTGCTGCGACGTGCACACCAAGCCTCAGATCGATGGTATTCCCCGAATAAAACTCCAGTGGCCGCAACGGGATCCAATCTGCCTCCGCGGTCCCCGCCAGATAATCTTTCGACAGGTTAGGTCGGTCGCACGGCGGTGACGCGTCGGCACTCAACAGGGTGATCGCACCGGCATAGCCTTCCGACCGTAAAGTTTCCGCAGCGGCATTACCTGCGCCGCCACCACCAATGATAACCACCGAACTTGGCAAATCCCGAGCAACTGGTGCAGGTCGCATATCTGCCGGCTGCGGCTCGCGCACGAAAGCCGTGCCATTGCGTTGCTCGACCCGCCAGCGTGTCAGGCCGTTCAGCGCCGGTGGACGCAGTGAAGCACCGGTACGTAGGCTGAAGCAGGCGTGATGCCACGGGCAACGAACCGTATCGCCGACCACGAGGCCCTCGGACAGCGGGCCTCCGTAGTGGGTACATGTCGCGCCGACGGCGAACAGGTCTGCGCCGCGGCGCACGAGCACAGCAGGTTCGCCCCCCACATGCCCGAGCAGCATCTCCCCATCCACGAGGTTTTTGAGCGGAAGGTCGGGGCCACGAGGCAGCGACGGTCCTTCGCTCATGCTATCCTCCTTTGACGAGCACACGTTGTGCCGATGCCAGGCCCTGCAAACTCATTTGCCAGCGAGTGCCCGCGCGATCAGCATCGCGCTGCCGCACACCGCTGGACAGCGTGAGTGGCTCGCCGCCACAAGCCCTCGAACCCGATGGACGGTGTGTTTCGGATTCCCAGTCCTAAATGAGCCGCAGATCGCGGCCGCGATTGGCGAGATAAAGCCGCATGAGTGGCGCAACAGTGAGACTAGACGGGCGGCACACGGGAGCGCGCCCCGGCGCTGTCGGGTGCGATCGGTTATTCCGGCCCGGCGATGATAGGTCTGCTTTCGGCGCGACTTGCCGGGATTGGCAGGCGGATCTTCGCTTGCCGCGCGGCTATTTTGACGGCGACTTTGCGCCCGGCTTTGGAGCGTCGACCTGCGGTCTGAGGAAGGTCGAGCTTACCGGTGCGACCTTCTTGTCGGCCTTCGGCTTCTTGGCCTCGCGGTTGCCGCGCTGCTTGTTGCCCTTGCCCATGATCGTTCACCCTACTGTCGTGCTGCCGCCCACTAGCCACTGACGGTTCGGCGCGGCTGGCATCCGGTTGTTCCGGCGCATCAGGTAGACTCCGCCCGGCACCCTTATGCAAGGGCCAAATGCGCGCCGGCCTGCGCCGCGCAACATTCGACGCCGATTGAGTCCGCACTTCAGCGAATATCTGGGTTCGCCGTCATCAGACGGGCCCGCGGTGGCGTGCAACCGGCCCAGGGCACAGACACTGGATGGAAGTCGGCTGCCTTTACCACGTCGGACGGTGGTGCGCGGCCGGCAATGAGGCCATGATCTCGCCAACTGGACGGAGGCTTCGATGGCGAAGGGTATCCTGATCGCGGCAATGGATTTTTCGGCCAGTCGAGAGGACGAGTTCCACGATTGGTACCATTTGACCATGTGCCTGAGCGCTTACGCGTTCCGGGCTTCCTCAACGCCGAGCGCTGGATCGACACCAAGAACCCTAAGGTCGCGGTCGCGACCTACGACCTCGAGACTGTCGGCGTCTTGTATAGCAAACCCTACGTAGCGATCGCCGTCGCGAATTCGTCGTCATGGACGAAGCGGACAGCCAAGTTCCGCAAAGGATTGATGGAGTACAGAAGGCGAGCAGCTTTTCCCGGGCGACAAGGGAGCCCCGAAGGACGCCGCCGCACTCCTCTTGATAGCGATGAACGTCGCGCCTGAGCACGAGGCGGAGTTAAACAAGTGGTTGCAACACGAGCACATTCCCCGGCGCTCGGTGGCGTCAAGGGCACATTGTCAGCCCGGCGCTATCGCGGCACCGGCGCGACGCAGCGATATGTCCGCGCTCTACCATCTCGCCTTGCGGATTCCAACGATGCCGTCCGGGCATACCGAACTTGAGGCGTCCACCTGTTCTGATCTGATGCCGTCCACCGTTCTGATGCGATGGCGTCCAGGTGGTGTCGTCTCGGCAGGTCGATTTGGCTCATGTCATGAGTGACTGATCGTGGTCAAGCGGAAGCTCGCGGCTTGCGCAGACTTTCGCCGCTGAGCTCGACCCGATAAGCGTTGTGGACGATGCGATCGAGGATGGCGTCGGCCAGAGTGGGATTGCCCACGAGCTCGTACCAGCGGTCGACCGGGAGCTGGCTGGTGATGATCAGCGAGCCTGCGTTGTAGCGATCCTCGACGATCTCCAGCAGATCGCGCTGCTGCTCGGGGAGCAGCGGTTCCGGTCCCCAGTCGTCGAGGATGAGGAGGTCGACGCGGCCGAGCTGACGCATCATCTTGGCGTATCGACCGTCACCACGGGCCAAGGACAGCAGCGCAAATAACCGAGGCACGCGCTGATAGAGCACCGAGAGGTTTTCCCGGCACGCCTTGTAGCCGAGAGCGCAAGCCAGCCACGACTTGCCCACGCCGCACGGGCCGGTCAGGAGACAGTGGCGATGCTCGCGGACCCAGTCACAGCCGGCGAGCTTCAAGAAGAGTGTGCGATCCAGGCCGCGTGCCGTGCGGTAGTCGATATCCTCCACGGCGGCAAGATGGCGCAGCTTGGCGGTCCGGGCGCGTGCCTCGAACCTTTTCTGTTGCCGCAAGGTCATCTCGTGCTCGAGTAGGATGCCGAGCCATTCCATGTGCTCGAGAGCCTTGCTTTCGGGGTTGGCGGCCAAATCCCGCAAGCTCTTGGCCATGCCGTCCAGGCCGAGCTCGCGCAGTCGATTGATCGTGGGATGCTGCAGCAAGGTTGTTCTCCTCAATGGTAATAGCGGGATCCGCGGATGTTGGCGATGCAGGATCGGCGCACTGTCCGCGGTGCGCGATGCCGTCTTGGTCTCGAGCCGGTGCTCGAGGATGGAGGCGACGCTCTGGTAATTGAGCGCGCCGATCTCGACCGCGCGGGCGGAGATCGCCTCGGCCCGGTCGGCTGTCGATGCCGCGATAGAGACGCAGAATGCCGAGACAGGTGCGGAAGCCCTGTTCCGGGTGCGGCCTTCGGGCCAGCACGGCTGATGATCAGCGCCTCGGTGTTGGGACCGATCGCCCGGGCCTGGCGCTGGAAGCGTTCGGGGGTCCACTCGGCGTAGAGCCGATGCGCACTCGGCATGTGGTCGGGTAAGGTGCCGTGCCGTGGACCGCCATAGCGCCGGGCGTGAGCGGCGACACGCCGGCCGCGATGGAACACCTCGACCGTGCGTTCCGTCACGCGTGTCTCGACCTGTTGGCGGATCAGGGCGTGCGGGACGGAGTAGAAGAACCCAGCCACTTCGACGTGATAATCAATGCCGACCCGGGCCAATGCCCATTCCGCATATTCGTATTCGGTGTCGGGTAGTGCTCGCATCGCCGGGCGCTCGACCGTCTCGAACAACTCCCGCCGGCTGACCCCGAGGCGGCGCATCACGCGCCCATTCAACTGCCCCAGTATCTCGGCGATCGCGGCATTGCATTCGGCGAGCGAGAAGAATGTCAGGTTGCGCAGCCGGCCCAGCAGATAGAACTGAGCGATGCGGACTCCGGCCTCGACTTTGGCTTTGTCCTTCGGGTGATACGGCCGTGCTGGCAGGACGCCGACACCATAGTGTGCAGCCATGGCACCATAACTGCGGTTGACCTCGGGATCGTAGAATGAGGCCTTGTGCACGCCGCTCTTGAGATTGTCGGGCACCAGCAGGCGGGAGCTCGCACCCCAGAAGCGGAACATGCGCACGTGCGCGCCGATCCAGTCCGGCAAGCCCTGCGTCCAGGTCGCCTCGGCATAGGTGAGATTGGACGCACCCAGCACGGCGACGAAGATCTCGGCTTCGCGCACTAAGCCGGTCGTCGGATCGGTGATCGGGATCTTCTTGCCGGAGAAGTCGACGAACGCCTTGTCGCCGGCCATGTGGTGCTGTCGCATGCTCGGCGACAGCCGGCGCTCGAATTCCCGGAACAGCTGACAGTACCAGCTGATTATGTTGGCGCCAACATAACAGCCGTTATGTTGCGGCCGTACTTATGTTGCGGCTGGTGGCGAGAGCCAGGGATACCGTGGGGAACCCTGGCTCGATCCGCAACATAGAAATTGCTTACAAAGCTTTCAGGAACGCCACCAATGAGGGCAGGGAACGTCGCTCTGGCCGCGCTTTCAGTCCGCTCAGATCGACGCTGGCGAGGGCCTTGGCTTTCATTTCGAGGTCGACTTCTGCGTAGATGTGCGTCGTATCCAGCGAGACGTGGCCAAGCCATGCACGGATCGTATTGATGTCGACGCCGGCGCGCAGCAGGTGGACGGCCGTTGTGTGTCGTATCGTATGTGGACTTACGCGCTTGGTCGCCAATGTTGGCACCACCTTGCTGGCCAAGTTCGCGTAGCGAGTTACCACCCCGTGGATACCGAAGCGCGTTATAGGTTGACTGACCCGGTTCATGAATACCGAGCCATTCAAGTCGCGGTTCCCCACAAGGCAGGCCAAAGACGTTGTCGTTGTCTGCCACAAGGGGCAGGTGCGGAACTTATTCCCTTTGCCGTGAAGACGCACGGAGGGCGACCGGCCCAACTGCAAACTCCCCACCGTCAGCCTTGCAACTTCATCTGCCCGAGCTCCGGTATTGTACAAGAAGAGCAACAAGGCATGATCTCGCGCACCGAGTGGGGTTCGTTGATTGGGCTGATTAAGCAGAGCGTTCATCTCCACCTTCTCGAGATACTCGATGACGGTTTGGGCCGTCTTCTTGAATGGGACAGCGCGAATCTCAGTACACCAAGCCAGGTGAACCGGCGAACGCATGCCGATGAACTTGGCCAGCGAACGTATGCTGGCCAGCCTTTGGTTCCGGGTGGCGCCACTGCATTGTCGAGTGCTCTCCAGATGGTAGAGAAATTTGCGGACGATTGCTGGCGTCAAGTCCTCTACAGTCATTCGATCAATGGGGCTGCCTCCCTCCTTGCTTGCGAAAGGAAGCAAGAGCATCAGCGTATCGCGATAGCTGGCCTGCGTGTTGCGCGAAAGGTTTCGCTCGGCCACCAGATGTTCGAGGAGGAAGCGGCGAACCCAGGGACCAAGCAGGTTCTCATCCTTCATGGTCGCCCCCCATGGCATATTGAGCGAAGCGTTGATTTGCTGCCTGGAGGAGGTCGGGGGTCATCTGCAGATAGCGTTGCGTCGATCGAACATCGACGTGGCCAAGGTAGGTGGCGAGTTGCGGAAGCAAGAGCTGAACGTCCTGACCTGTCCGATACCATGCCACCACCCGATGCACCGCCGCAGTGTGGCGAAGATCATGCAGGCGCGGGGGCCGGGGTTCGCCAGTAGGGCAAAGGATACCTGCAGCTCGGCGAACATCCTGAAACCACGCGATGACGCGCACGTAGTGCCATGCTCGTCCATCGCGCGTGGTGAATAAGGGCGACGTCTCCCCGCCCGGTAATGGAAGGAGGCGGCGTCGCTCTGTATGTCTGGCAAGTTCCTGATGGAGCCTTGGTCCAATCGGAACAAGGCGCGTCTTGAAGAACTTCGTGTCGCGAATGGCGATCACCTGTTCAGTCAAATCGACATCCTGCAGGGTTAAGCGCAGCACCTCGCCGATCCGCATACCAGTCCCGTACAGGAGCAGAATGAGTGTCCGGTACATCGCAGGCACTTGAGGGCTGTGCCCGACGCGCAGCGCCTCCGTGGCGTCTAACAACCGACGCAGTTCTTCGGTGGAATAGACGTAGGGGGTTTGTTGTGGCGGCAGCTTTGGCAAAGTCGTCGGCAATGGTGAACTGCCGACATATCCGCGACTGATGGCGAACCTGTAAAGGCCAGTCAGAACCCTGTACCGGAGCAACCAGGTCGCGCTGAGAGCACCCTGGCCACGAAGGAACGTGGCCACCAGTTCGGGAGTGACTTTGCCGATCTCGGGATTCCCCAGGGCCCGGCAAAATCGATGAAGCAAACGCTCGGCAGAGTCGAAGCGCATGCCAAGGGAGCGTTGTCTGGCCAGATAAGCCTCGACGAGTTCGGCCATGTTCATGGGAGATCTCCCAAGTCGAACGCGGCAACCCTACGAAGCTCATTCATGTTCACCTTGGCGTAGATGCTGGTTGCCGAGGTGCTGCGGTGGCCAAGATGGTCGCCGATCTCCTTGAGTGAAAGACCTTCAGCGAGGAGGCGCCTGGCGCAGGCATGGCGAAGGGCGTGTCCACCCTGGTGGGCGATCTTGATCCCGAGGGCGACGAACCTGCGGTTGGCAACATCATAGATGCTGCCCGCCTGCATCGGTCGGCGGGGCGCTGACATGCACAAGAAGACCTGCGGCCAGGGGCATGGCGGTCGCACCAGATCAATGTAGCGGGCGAGCCCTTCGGCGACGTGCGGCACCAGCGGATAGACCTGCGGCTGTCGGCGCTTCAGGCGGAATAGTCGGAGAGTTCGCGCGGCCCAGTCGATCTGGTCGAGGCGCAGTGCGACCACCTCACCGCTGCGCATGCCGTAAACAGCAAGCAGCAGCAGAATAGCGCGATCCCGAATATCCCGAGGCCTGTCCGTGTCGGCGTCCGCCAACATGCGTTGCACATCGGACCAATCGGGCGCGTATGGTAGAGACTCCTGCTGATAAAGCCTGGGGCGGCAAATCGAAGCGGCCAAACCATTCGCGCAGAACCCTCGAGATGCAGCAAAGCGCAGAAACCCTCTCAAGGCAGATGCCGTGTTAGCCACTGACACACGACACCATCGCCCCATACCTTCAACAACGAAGTACTCGTCGATGTCCCGGACGGTGAGACCTGCGAGGTCATGATTCTTCTGTTCGCACCAGCGCAGGAACCTTCCGATCGTTCGGCTCCAATGCTCCACTGTCGCCGGCGTAAATCCACGCTCGCTGCGCATCCACGCGGCGTACTGGTCCAGTTTGTCTTGGTGCTCAAGCGTGACGATGGGCTCGCGCCACCAGCCAAGGAACCGCAACCACGGTCGTCCGATATCGATGACCCTTCGCTCGGCGGTAACCGCTCCATGAAGGCCCTGACGTTCCTGGGCTATCCGCGATAGCATCACCATATCGACGCCATCGCGGGCATTCAGATCAAGGCGGGTAGCAATCCAAAGAAGCTCGTTGCGCTTCACTTTGAGCACTGCGGCCTTCGCACCGTGTTCCGCACAGTGACGGAGATAACGGCCACGCTCGTCCGCAAATGGCGCTTCGTCAGGGCGATCATCGGTGGCATGGCTTGGACAACTGGTTTGATACATGGCGAACCTCCATGGAATGAAGGTCCGCCAGCCGAAGCACCATATTATGTTGCGTCAAGAGAACGCCGCGCTCCGGTACGTCCGAAAGTCACTCCGAGGCGCGCAACATAAGTACGGCCGCAACATAACGGCTGTTATGTTGGCGCCAACATAACAGCCGGTTCTGTGGCCTCTACCAGGCCTGGGTTGCGCGGCTGAAGCCGACGCTACGGCAGGTCCACGTGGCGGGCGAGCGGATGTTCGTCGACTTCGCTGGTCAGACCATGGAGGTGTTCGACGGGGCAACCGGTGAGGTGCGCCAGGCGGCGATCTTCGTCGCGGTGCTGGGTGCCTCCAGCTACACCTACGCCGAGGCGGTGTGGAGCCAGTCGCTGCCGGACTGGATCAGCGCCCACGTCAACGCGTTCGCATTCTTCGACGGCGTGCCGCGACAGATCGTGTGCGACAATCTGCGTTCGGGGATCACGCGCGCCTGCTTCTACGAGCCGCTGGTGAACCGAACCTACGCCGACATGGCGCGGCATTACGGCACCGCAGTTATCCCGGCACGGCCCTACAAAGCCCGTGACAAGGCGAAGGTCGAAGTCGGCGTCCAGGTGGTGCAACGCTGGATCCTGGCCAGGCTGCGACATCACCGGTTCTTCTCATTGGCCGAGTTGAACAGCGCCATCCACGCGTTGCTGGTGCAACTGAACGACCGTCTGATGCGCGGTTGGGGCACGAACCGGCGAGCCCTCTACCAACAGGTCGATCGGCCCGCGCTGCAGCAGTTGCCCCCGGCACATTTCGAGTATGCCGAATGGAAGCGCTGCCGGGTCAATCTCGATTATCATGTCGAGATCGAACGGCACTACTATTCGGTGCCCTTCCAGCTGCTGCGCCAAACGGTCGAGGCACGGATCACCGCGAAGTCGGTGGAGATCTTCCACCACGGCAAGCTGGTGGCGACCCATTTGCGCAGCCTGCGTCGGCATCGGCCCAGCACGGTGCCGGATCACATGCCGAGCTCACACCGCCGCTATCGCGACTGGACGCACGAGCGGATCCGGCGTGAGGCGGCGGCGATTGGGGATGACGCCGCGGCGCTGATGGATCTCATCCTGCGCTCGCGACCGCACCCGGAGCAGGGGTTCCGCTCCTGCATCGGCATCCTGCGGCTGGAGAAGCGCTACGGCGCGGAACGCCTCGATGCCGCCTGCGCCCGGGCACTGGCGCTCGGCACGCGCTCCTACACCTCGGTCGCAGCCATCCTCAACAACCGCCAGGACCGCAAACAGACCGAGGCCGACCGGCCCAGCCTGGTCCACGAAAACATCCGCGGTCCCGGCTACTATCATTGAAAGGAGAACCCATGCTGATCCATCCCATGGCCGATCGCATGCGAGGCCTTGGCCTCGCCGCCATGGCCGACGCGTTCCTCGAGATGCAACGCACCGCCGTGGCCGATGAGATCTCACGCGAGGACTGGCTTGGCCTGCTGTTGGATCGTGAGGCGACGAGCCGCGAAAACAAACGCCTCGGTCATCGGCTGCGCCAGGCACGACTGCGGCACAGCGCGGTGATCGAGGACACCGATTATCGCACGCCACGTGGCCTCGATCGCGCGTTGTTCCAGAAGCTCGCCACCTGCGAGTGGATCCGCGCCAGTCAGCACCTGGTCATCGGCGGCCCAACCGGCATCGGGAAGTCGTGGCTGGCCTGCGCATTGGGCCACAAGGCCTGCCGCGAGGGCTTGTCCGTGCTCTATCGACGAGCCTCACGTCTGTTTGCCGAGCTGGCCACGGCCCGCGGTGAAGGACGTCTCTCGCGCCTCATGTCAACGCTGGAGCGCACCCGGCTGCTGATCATCGACGACTGGGGACCGGAGCCACTGACCGCCGAACAGCGACGTGACCTGTTGGAAATTGTCGATGATCGCTACGAGAAAGGATCGCTGCTGATCACCAGCCAGATCCCCATCGGCAGATGGCATGAAGTTATCGCGGACCACACAATCGGGGACGCGATCCTGGACCGCGTCATTCACCGCGCACACCGGCTCGAGCTCAAGGGTCCCAGCATGCGCAAGCGGCACAATGCCGAGGTCAGCGCCACAGCACAGGCTTGACGAACGCCAAGGAGAAGTGAGACGAAATCAACCGTTAGTGGCATCGCCCCGCTGCAGCGGCATGCCGCTCGTCTCGGCCCATCAGCTGACGGCGGGCGCGTGTTCATGATCACCGGATTCGGTGTTCATGATGGAACGGTTTGACCGTTCATGATCACCGGAATGCGCACCCAAGGCTCGCTTGCGGCCACCGCGACGCCGCACCTGCAGCCGTTCCTCGGTATACAATCGACGCAGCTTCTTGTGGTTCATGCGGATCCCGTCCCGTTCCAGCAGCAGCTTCAACCGCCGCCAGCCAAATCGCCGACGTTCGGCTGCAAGCTCCTTCAGCCGCGTCCGTATCGCCGCGTCATCCGCACGCCGATGGCGGTAGCGCATCGCGCTCCGATCCGCACCGATGACCGAACAGGCCCGCCGCTCGCTGATCCCGTGCGCATCGTGCGCAGCGGTCACCACAGCTCGCCGAGCGGCGGGCGTCACCACTTTCTTGACGTGATGTCCTTCAGCACCGCGTTGTCCAGCATTGCCTCCGCCAGCAGCTTCTTCAGCTTCGCATTCTCGCCCTCGAGCTGCCGCAGACGCTTCGCATCCGAGATGCTCATGCCACCGAACTTCGCCTTCCAGGCGTAGAACGTCGGCTCGGAAATGCCGTGCTGGCGGCACACCTCCGCCACCTTCATTCCAGCCTCCTGCTCCCGCAGCACGCCGATGATCTGCTCTTCGGTGAACCGGCTTTGCTTCATCCGTCCGTCCCCCATCAGGGTCGCGAACTCTGCCGCAGCCCGGAGGAGTTTTCGGGGCTCAGGTCACGGCCCAACGCCGCAATGGCGTCCAGGATTCCCAAATAGGCCGGGATGTGATTCGATTCGGGCCATGTTCATCGAGACGGTGCCCAATCGGACGTCGCCGCCAGCGGTACTGTTGCGGGAGAGCTACCGCGATGAGCAGGGACGCGCGCAGAAGCGCACGCTGGCCAACCTGAGCAAACTGCCGGACGATGTCGTCGGTGGTCTGCGAGCGCTGCTCAGGGGCGGCACGGTGATCGACACCAGACCGGACGAGATGCGGATCGAGCGATCGTTGCCGTATGGCCACGTGGCCGCGGCGCTCGGCACGATTCGCAGGATCGCGCTGGACCGACTGATCCTGAGCACGGCGAAGGACGCGGCGTCGCGGTGACATTGCGATCTGGTGGTGGCGACCATCGTGGACCGGCTGATCACCCCGCGCTCCAAACTCGGGTTTGTCCGCGGTGGACCAGCAGACCGCGACATCGAGCCTGGGCGCGGTGCTGCGTCTGGGCGAGGTGAAGGAGCGCGAGGCCTACGAGGCACTGGACTGGCTGCTCGAATGCCAGCAGCGGATTGAGAACGGCCTGGCTAGACGTCATGTTCCCGGCGTGAAGCCGGTGGTCCGCCCCCTTCGTGCCATAGGAAGCGAGGGTTGCTCGGGCAGTCCGAGCCGAGCCTCACGCACGGAGGGCGGACCATGGCAGAGTATAGCGAAGTCTTTGTGGCATTCGATGTCGCGAAGCGGAAGCACGCGGTAGCCATCGCGGAGGGTGGCCGGACGGGAGAGGTTCGGTTTCTCGGTGAGATCGAGAACAGCGCGGCGACGATTGAGCGAGTGATCAAGCGGCTGGCGGGCCGGTATGACCGACTGCACGTCTGCTTCGAAGCAGGTCCGACCGGTTACGAGCTATATCGCCACATTCGGGATCTGGGCCATGACTGCATGGTGGTCGCCCCGGCGCTGATCCCGAAACGGCCGGGCGAGCACGTCAAGACCAACCGGCGGGATGCGATCACGCTGGCACGCCTGCATCGGGCAGGCGAGCTGACAGCGGTGTGGGTGCCGGACGCGGTTCACGAGGCGGTCCGTGACCTTGTGCGGGCGCGTGAGGCCGCAGCGGACGATCTGCGCCGCAAACGCCAGCAGTTGCTGTCGTTCCTGCTACGTCGTGGCCGGATCTACAGCGGGGGAGGTCATTGGACGCTGGCGCATCGGCGCTGGCTCGCCAAGCAGGCTTTCGAACATACGGCTCAACAAATCGTCTTCCAGGAAGGCATCGACGCAATCGAGGATGCGGTTCAGCGACTGCATCGCCTGGAACAGCAGCTGGCCGCTATCGTGCCGAGCTGGTCCATGGCACCTGCCGTCGCGGCCTATCAGGCGATGCGCGGTGCCTCCTTCCTGGTCGCTGTGACCTTTGCCGCCGAAATCGGCGATGTGCGCCGGTTCGATACGCCGCGCCAGCTGATGTCCTTCCTCGGCCTGGTGCCGGCGGAGAGCTCGACCGGCGACACAGTACGACGCAAAGGCCTAACCCTGGCCGGCAATCGACGTGCCCGCCGGGCATTGGTCGAGGCTGCCTGGACATACCGCTATCCCGCCAGGGTCAGCGAAACCCTGAGAGCCCGCATCGAGGGATTGCCGAAGACGGTGCGCGACATCGCCTGGAAAGCGCAGCTCCGACTGTGTGCTCGCTATCGTCGGCTCAGTGCTGCCGGCAAGAAGCTGCCCGTGGTGGTGGCAGCCATTGCTCGCGAAATGGCAGCATTCCTGTGGGCCATCGGTCGTGAGGTGGCGGCGATGTAAACCCAGCTGAACTCTCCTGCCCGCTGCACAGCGCCGGGGGTGGGGCCACGGTGGGGAACTCCCGTCGCTAGTTATGTGGCCAGGTCGCAGCCTGACGCCCGTCCTCTAGACCGAGGAAAGCCCCGGGACGAACACACGGAAGGCGGTACCCAACCCGCGGATAAGAGCCTGATCAACCGTCGTCTACCGCCCCATCCCCAGCCTTGTGCAGCTTCAACAGCTTGCACTGCTCACCGTCCGCCAGCAGACCCACAAGCACGCCTTCACCCTTGACCGGGAACATAAGAACTAGGCGGCATCTGCCCGCGCTCTGTCGCGCGCGAGCATGGCGAGGCTGGCGAGCGCCGGACCTTCTCCGCAGTGAGCACCGTGGCACATTTTGTCACGGGGGCAATCCGAGGGGCGGATTCCCATAGCATCCTGCAGCCTGATCATCCCGCCTTTGTCGTCATTCGGCGTTTGGACGCCGACAATCAGTGCGCCGCTGCGGCTCAGGCAAGTATCTACCATTTATTGGTGCCGGGTGAGGGATTTGAACCCCCGACCTTCGGTTTACAAAACCGCTGCACTACCACTGTGCTAACCCGGCAAAAGCTTGATCTTGATGCTTTCTCTATCGCGGGCCTGTTCGGCGGCGAACGTCTCGCTGAGCCCGTACACTCCGCATCCGGCAACCCCCTCTTAGCCGCTTCGAGGCGCCCTCCGCAAATGTGGCGTCTCCGCCGCAATCAGGTATTTTCGGGGGAACCCGACAATCGCTAGCCTGACCGTGACGCGAGCAAAGGGCCGATCGGCTCAAACGATAACCGTTGGAGGATGGCATGCCGGACGGATTTATCTCCTGCGATGACCATATGGATCTCGGGCAACTACCGGCCGACCTGTGGGAAACCCGCCTGCCCGCCTCGCTCCGCGACCGCGCACCGCGCGTCGAGGAACGCGACGGCCAAGCCATATGGATCTGCGACGGGAAGGCCTGGGGCCGCTGGGATGGCAAGCTGCCCGCCACCGGCTCCGCTCGGCCGATCAAGCCGATCTACAACGCGCTCGATCGCGCAGGCATCCATGACAACAGCGCGCGGCGTCCAGCCAACGCCAAGCTGCGGCTCACCGACATGGATCGCGACGGAGTTCAGACGCAACTGATCTTCGGGCCGATCTTCCAGATCTCCACCGATGACCCGGTGCTGCGCACGGCCTGTTATCGGGTATTCAACGACTGGCTGCTGGACTTTTGTGCGGCAGTACCGGACCGGCTGATCGGCGTGCCGATGTTGCCGGAAAACCCCGAGGGCGCATTGCAGGAGTTGTCGCGGCTCGTGGCGCGCGGCGGGGTCCGTCAGGTCAACCTGATGATCGCCAACATCAACCCGAAGCTCGACGATCCGGCGTGGGAACCGCTATGGGCCGCGCTGGAATCGAGCGGCATCATCCTGGCATGGCACATCACGGTGTTTGTCGGACGTCCCGGCGACCGCGCCGCCGGCAAGGCTGCGAGCGTGTTCGAGAACACCAAGTTCTTTCTCGGCAACTTCCTTGAGCCCTTCGTCGACCTGTTCGCCTGGGGCATCCTCGAGCGGCATCCGAAGCTACGCATCGTCATGGCGGAAGCCGGAACCGGCTGGCTCCCCTGGCTGGTGCAGGAACTGGACTACCGTCACTGGCGCCTCTGGGAGGCAAAGGAATTTTGGGCCGACAAGGGTGGCAGCGCGCTGGTCACCAAACCCAGCGAGCTGTTCCAAAGGCAGATCTACGCAACATTCCAGGAAGACTACGTCGCACTGTCGCTGCTGCCGTTCTTCGGTGACGGGCATCTGCTGTGGGCATCGGACTATCCGCATCCCGACAGTGTCTGGCCGAATTCGCGGCAGGCAATCGAGCGGCAGATGCGCACGCTCACGCCGGAGATGCGCCGCGCACTGACCCATGACAATGCCGCGGCGCTCTACGGGTTGGCGTGACGCCGGCTACTGCTTGTAGGTCGGATCGACGCGGTCGAGCTTGCGCAGCAGCGCCAGCCATTCGATCCTGTCCCCGCTCCGCCGGCGCCGTGAATTGTCATAGGCGGCGCTCACCACCTCGTCGCGGATCGGGTTGAATTCGGCGCCCGATTGCTGAAAGGCGAGCTGCATCGCGCACGCCCGTTCCATGCGATACGTCGCGACAAACGCTTCGGCGATGCTTGTCCCGACCACCAACAGGCCATGGTTGCGCAGGACCATGATGTGCCGATCACCGAGATCGGCGAGCAGGCGTGCACGCTCCTCGGGGTTTCGCCCAGTGCCCTCGTAGTCGTGATAGGCAACGTCGCCGATCACCTGGAGCGCGTGCTGATTGATTGGCAGCAGTCCATGCTTTTGCATCGACACGGCGCAGCCGGCGACGGTGTGCGTGTGAACCACACACCCCAGCTCCGGCCGCGCCAAGTGGATCGCGCTCGGTATCGCGAAGCCCCCGCCGTTGACCTCGGATGCAACCGGCTCGACCGGGTTGCCCGCGGCGTCGATCTTCACCAGCGACGACGCAGTGACCTCTTCGTACAGCAGACCGTAGGGATTGATCAGGAAATGGTCCTGCTCCCCCAGCACGCGCGCGGTGATGCGCGTGTTGATCAGGTCCGACCAGCCGAACATATCGACGAGGCGATAGCAGGCCGCAAGGTCGCAGCGGATCTGCCATTCGTCGGCAGAGATCCGCGCGGCTTCGACCGTTGAGGTTGAGGCCATGGCTTCCTCCTATGCGAGCGAACCAAACCGCTACGCCGGCTACGTAGGCATCCATTCTGCCGGGATCGCCTGGGCCCGCTGGTCCGCGACCAGAGCCCGGCGGCGGCCCTGCTCCTCGTCGCTGATAGAAGCCGGGTCCTCGCGGAACTCCGGTCCCAGCGCCATGGCCTTCTTGACGGCCGGCCGCTCGCCGATCTCCTCAAGCCAGCGCTTCACGTTCGGGAACTCGTCGATGTCGATCTTTCGTGTCGCCCAGCTCGACGCCCAGGGATAGCAGATCATGTCGGCGATCGTGTACTCGCCGGCCGCCAGATAACGCTTGTTGAACAGCCCAAGGTTCATCACCCCGAAGATGCGATGGGTCTCGTTGTCAAAGCGGCGAATGGCATAGGAAAGATCGCCGTTACTGCCAGCGTCGAGCGCGCGCCGGAAATGCCCCTGCTCGCCCAGCTTTGGTCCCTGATTGGCCATTTGCCAGCTCACCCACTGCGCGACGTCGTATTTCCCGCGCGGGTCGGTCGGGCAGAACCGCCCCGTCTTCTCCGCGAGATACGTCATGATGGCGGCAAACTCGAAGATCGAAATCGGCTCGCCGCCACCCATCGGCTCGTCATCGACAATCGCCGGCATCCGGCCGTTGGGAGAGATCTTCAGAAACTGGGGAGTGAGCTGGTCGCCACGGCCGATATTGATCGGTTTGAACGTGTAGGGCAGTCCGAGTTCCTCGAGCAGAATGACGACCTTCTTGCCGTTTCCGGTCGGCCAGAAATACAGATCGATCATCGGTTCCTCCTGTTAAAGCAATGGGCTATGTGGCTGCCTCGTTCCTTCATTGTCTTCCAGCGTCTCGCCCGCCGTCTGCCGTAATATACTCGCATGCGGCCCGTCCACTGCGAGCGCGCCACCCACGGACCACGCTGCCGCTGCGCGATATATGAAAAGGTCACGCGCCCGCTCCCATTGCCGGAATGTCGGACCGACCGCCACAACCTTGGTCGTGTGTGTCGCGGGCTCCGACCAGTCGAGGGGCGGATTGTTTTTCACCCTCAGGTCGTGTCCACGAGGAAAAGCGATGCGCAACCCCAGATGATCCCGCACGAGCGCGCGCGAAGTCACCCGCACGGCCAGCGTCGATCGCTGTGGGTCGACGACGGTGCTGACCGTGACGCGCTCGCCGCGCCAGAGATATATACTTCGAATCTCCCCGCTCCACAATGCGAGTGTTTGCTCGATTCCACTGAGATCTTCCGGGCGCAGCGGCTGACCGGCCTCATCGACCAAACCCACCTGGCCGAGCGGAAAATCCTGCGGGTTTTCGCGGAGCCACTGGCTCGCGGGGCCGCTGGCTTTCGTCGGATATGAAACGACACCGCGCGGAGTTATATACGGCAAATTGGCATCCGAGAGATTATAGTCGGCGGGGTTCGGATTCTCGTGCCAAGCCCAGCGCGCCAGCGTCTCGAGGCCGATACCTCGTTCATGATATAACTTTTCAAAGGTCTGCAGGCCGGTGACGTCCACCGTGAACGCGAAGCTCCCATTACCCACGGTCAATGGGGCCCATGGATCAACCGCGCGAACGATTGGATTGTGGCGCGTCACGACGGCCATCCGGTCGATCGGCGCGGCATTCGCCGCCGCGAAAGCCAGCAGCAGGCTGGCACGCGCGAGCCACAATATAAGACGCGGAAGGGACACGAGAGGGGTTTGCGGGGAAAATTTCCCCGGCCGGAAACGCTCGTGCCCCCGCTCCTCCGGGGCAATTCGAAAGGACCACTCCGAATGAAACCCGTAACCCGCTCCCCATCAAACTGGCCGCCGATGAAACCAGCCGCGTGGCGAGCCAGGGACGGCCGCGAAATTCTCGATATGTTCGTTCGTCGCTCCCGGCCGGAGCGCGTCAAACGAGGAACCTTTCATCAACCGCTCGGACCATAATATTGCCGCGCCTCCTGCCTTCTCCAACTGGGTCGAGTTGCGGCTTCCGCCGTGAAAGACACGCCGACCTTACATCTCTCGACCGAACCCTCGCGCCCTCCGGTCGCGCCAGACGGTGCGAGTCCGACGCTGATCGTGGCGGTCGCGGGTGAAGAGAAAAACGTCCTCGAATTCTTTGGCTCCCTGCATGGCGGCAGCGGAATGGCCCTCATCGTTTTGAGCCCGTTCTCCGAGTTGGGGCTGGAATCGCTGCGGGGCGCGCTCCCGAGTACGACGCCTCTGGCGTTCGCCGAAGCGGAGAATCACGAGCCACTCCGCCGCGACCGAGTATATTTGCTGCCGCACGCGGATACGTTCACCTACTGGGGGCAAAGTTGGCGTTCCGTGGAGGGCCTCGACACAGCTGCGTCCGGCGGCGTTGACCGCCTGTTGCGGGCCCTTGCCGAGGCTCATGGGGAGCGGGTCGTCGTCGTCGCACTCGGCCCGGTGAGCCCGGCCTTCGCGTATGGCATCCGCCAAGTCCGCTCTCACGGCGGGATTTGCATTACGCTGGATTTGTTGGCGCAGGAGTCGCCTTTTCCCCGGCGTGCGGAGGGCTCGTCGGATCTTCTTCGACGTCCGGGCGAAATTTCCGAGACTCTGGCTTCATATATCGCTGCGCTCGAGCATCGCCCGGACACCGAACTTGGATCGCCCGAAATTGCGGCTTTGATTGATCGAATTCGCGCGCGAGAGGGGATCGACCTCGGAAGTTACCGGGAGGACTGGCTGCGTCGATTCATGCGACGACGAATGCTGCTGCGCAGGATCCGCACGCCTCTGGACGAGGCTCGCTCGGTCGGCGGAAATGCGCCGGAAACCGTGGCGCTCATCGACGATATACAAACTCCCTCGGCAGGTTTTTTTGAAAACCCAGAATTTTGGGAGGCAGCGCGGCGGCACGTCATCGAGCCGCTCGTCGCCTCATCCGAAACGGGGAGCACATTGCGGTTCTGGGCCGTCGGCTGCGGCACCGGCGAGGAGGCGTTCACCCTCGCCATGCTGCTCCTCGAGGCGGCGGGGGCCGCGGGAAAAAAATTCGAGCTGAAGGTTTTCGCGACTGACCAATCGGACGTGTCACTGCAATGGGCGCGGCGTGCGATATATACTCCGGGAGCAACCGACGGCCTCTCGCGCGAGCGGCTTAACCGATTTTTCGCCGCCTCGGAGGATGGATATAGATGCGCCAAGGAATTGAGAGAGGCGGTTGTTTTTGCGCGGCATGACGTCCTCCGTGATCCGCCGTTCGCTCATCTCGATCTCTGTTCCGCGCGAATATTATTTCCTATATTGCAACCGAACGCGCAGGCGGTGGCTTTTGCGAAGCTTGAATTTGCGCTACGTCCGACGGGCTTTCTGCTCGTTGGCCCCGGCGAATCTGGGCGAACCTACGGGCCGGGGTTCATGGCCGCAGACGAGGCTCAGGGAATTTTTCGTGGGCTGACGTTACGTATTCGCACACTCAGCAAAATGAAAGGTGGCACGCGCGAGCCGTTTGGGGCGCCGCCGGAGTGGCGCGCGGAAAGTATATTCGATCGGCGGAAGCTCACCGGGGAAATGAAGCGGGACCTGATCGAGCTGCGCGCGACGAATGCGCGCATGGCGGTTTCTCAGGAAGAAACCACGAGCCTTAACGAAGAGCTGCAGTCGCTGAATGAGGAGCTGCGCTCGAGCAAGGAGGAGCTCCAGGCGCTCAATGAGGAGCTCTCCACGCTCAACGTGCAGCTTCATCGTCAGATGAAGGAACTTTCCGCGACGACCAACGACCTGAGCAGCCTGCTGAGCAGTACAAATCTCGCGGTTATATTTCTCGATCGCACCTTTCGCATTCGGCGAGTCACCCCCGCGGCGGCGCAGTTGATCGATCTCATGCCGGGCGACTTGGGTCGGCCGCTGAGCGACCTTTCGAAGAAGTTTACGGACGCGACGCTGATGGCGGATGCCGCGGCGGTGCTTGAGGATCTGACGCCAATCGAGCGTGAAATCACGAGTGACGATGGTCGCGCTTTCTTGCGGTCAGCGTTGCCGTATCGCACCGTGGATCAGCGGGTGGAGGGAATAGTCGTTTTGCTGATTGATATAACGGAGCGCAAACAAAACGAAGCCGCGGTGCGCGAGAGCGAGGAGCAGCACCGGCTGATGTTCGACAGCCTGAAAGAATATGCGATTTTCCTCGTGGACGCCACCGGTGCGATCGCCACGTGGCCTGCCTCGGCGGAGCGCGTCCTCGGTTTCTCAAAGTCCGAAGCGATTGGACAATCACTCGGTATATTCTTCCCGCCAGAGGATCGTGCGGCGGGTGCCGTTCAGACGGAGATGAAGCAAGCGCGGGAAAAGGGCAGTGTCTCACACGAAGGGTGGCGCGTGCGCCGGGATGGCACCCGGTTCTGGGCAAATGGGACCTTGTCCGCTGTCACGGATGAGCACGGAATGCTTCGAGGATATGTGAAAGTGGTGCGCGATAATTCGGACCTGAAGGCAGCCGAAGAACGCCTGCAGGCGGCGAAAAGAAAAGCCGAGGCGGCCAACGAGGCGAAGGATCAGTTTCTCGCAACGGTATCACACGAATTGCGCACGCCTTTATCTTCCATCGTGCTGTGGACCAATCTCCTCGAGGACCAGGCGGTTATTGACCCGGAGCAACTCCGCGAAGCACTGGTCGCGATTAAACGCGGCGCCGATGAACAGCGCGAATTAATCGAGGATCTCGTCGACACGGCGCGCATCGCAGCGGGCAAATTGCGCCTCGAGATCAGGCAGACCGACCTCGCGGCTTTGGCGCATCTCGCCTTGAAATCGATCAGCGCCGCCGCCGAGGAGAAAGGCGTTCGCTTCGAGGAGGAACTCGGGACGGATATAGGAATGGTCGAAGTCGACCGCGGCCGGATCAAGCAGGTCATCAGCAACCTGCTGACGAATGCGGTGAAGTTCACCCCGGCGGGCGGCACTGTATATATCCGCCTCCGGCGGATGGGAGACAATATAGAGTTCCGCGTCGCGGACACCGGCCAGGGCTTCGAGGCGAGTTTCGCGCCTCTATTATTTTCGCGTTTCGAGCAGGCGCAGGGTTCGGCGAAGCGGATGCATGGCGGCCTCGGCATTGGACTCGCGATCACCCGGCAACTTGTGGAAATGCACGGCGGCACGATCGCGGGCGAGAGCGCCGGGCTGGGGCGCGGTGCGACATTTACGGTGGTCCTGCCCCTGCCCGCGATCCAGCGCAGCGAGACCGAGACCGAGCAGGAGCCACCGGAAAAATCGCGGCTTGTGGCACAATTACAGGGACGCGAGATCCTGCTCGTTGAGGATTCCGAGCTGACACGGAAAGCGATCACCGCGGTGCTCAATGAGGCTGGAGCCGTCGTAACGCCAGCCGACTCGGGGGCTTCAGGGCTCGCGGAATTTCACCGTCATCGTCCCGATATAATAATCAGCGATCTGGGCCTGCCCGGAATGGACGGCTTCGAATTCATCCGCCAGGTCCGCCGCCGCGAGGAGGCGGAAAATAGCCCTCATACTCCTGCGCTGGCGCTGACGGCGTTCGCCGGTGAACATACATCGAAGAAGGCGCTGGAGAGCGGATTTCAATATTGTCTCAACAAACCGATCGAGCCAATCGAGCTGGTGCGGGTGGTCGGAGGCCTGAAGGCCGCCGCCTGAATGACAGGAAGTCTGTAACTTTTCCGTTGTGATGCGGTTTCGGAAGCGGAGGATTTCTCTTACGCTTCATGCTGCTTCTTACTTCGGTCGAAAAAAAATACGGGGCCACCGTCGCTCTCGACGGCGTCTCACTCCAGGTGGAGCCGGGAGAATTCTTCGGCCTGCTTGGCCCGAACGGCGCGGGGAAATCGACCTTGATGTCGCTCATCGCGGGCCTGCGCCGGCCCGATCGCGGCTCGATCACGCTGGGCGGCGAATCGCTCGTCGACGCCCCCGCGAAGACGCGCGCGGCGCTGGGGCTCGTGCCCCAGCAGGTCGCGCTATATCCTGAGCTGAGCGCCGAGCAAAATCTGCGGATCTTCGGTGGGCTATATGGATTGAGCGGGGCGGCGCTGACGCGCGAGGTCGAGGCTGCCTTGGAAAAAGTCCAGCTGGCCGATCGCCGAAACGTGCCGGTGAAAACATTTTCCGGCGGCATGGCGCGCCGGCTGAATCTCGTGGCCTCGCTGTTGCACCGTCCGAAGTTGCTGCTCTGCGACGAGCCGACGGTCGGCATCGACCCACAGTCGCGCAATGCGATCTTCGAGTTTCTCGAGGAACGGAACCGCGCCGGCCTGACCGTTATATACTCGACCCACTATATGGAGGAAGCGACCCGCCTCTGCTCGCGCATCGGAATCATCGATCATGGAAAAATCCTCGCCGAGGGTTCGCTCGAGGAATTGCTGACGCGGCTGCCGTTCGAGGAAGAAATCCGTTTCCCCGCGACGTCGGACACCGCGCGGCTCGTGGATGCGTTGCGCAGCGCCGGCACGTTGGCGACCGAGGACGAGGTCCATCGGTTCCGGCCTAACCCCGGCAGCCGGCTCTCAGACTTTTATACAATGACCGAAGCACATGGGCTGCCCGCGCGACTTTTCACGAGCCAGCGCCCAAGCCTCGAGGCGATGTTCCTGCACCTGACCGGGCGGAAATTGCGGGAGTGACGGAATCCTCAACGATGCGCAATATACTCATTCTCGTCGGCAAGGACTTTTCCAATCTGCGCCGGAACCGGGCCGCGCTGTCCCTGATGTTTGTCGTGCCCTTCGCCCTGATTTATTTCATGGGCCAAATCTGGGGCATCAATCGCAAGGACCCGGGACCGACCGGCATTCCGCTTGCCGTCATAAACCAGAGCGATCAGCCCGCTGCACAGAAACTTGTCGACTCGCTCAAGCAGGAGAAAAGTTTCCGACTATATACAACGATGGCCGGCCCCGACAAATCCCGGCAGCCGCTGAGCGAAGCCCGGGCCCGGGAAATGATCCAGTCGACGAACTCGGATTATCGCTTCGCCCTCGTGATTCCCCGCGATCTCATCCGCTCCGAGCGCCTCGGGCTTCACCTCCAGATCCTGTCGAATCCGCGCAACGAAATCGAGACGCAGGAAGTATATGGACTCCTGGAAAAAACCATCTTCAGCAACGTGCCCGAACTGATCGGGCAATCGCTGCAGGAACGGGCGAAAGCATATATCGGCTCGGCGGAAATGACGACGTTCAACCGGTCGATTGCGCAGACGGTCGCGCGCACCTTCGGCGGCGATGCGGAGCAGATTTTTTCCCGCATGCAAAACGGAAATTTCGGGCTGTCCAATCTGACGAACCGAGCCCCGGCCGCCCCCGCCGATCCATCGCTGCGGCGCCTAGACAGCGACCCGAAGCCGGACACGCCCGCGGCGGCGACTCCAGCTGCTACCAACCAGGTCACAGATATATTCTCGCGCCTCGTGAAGGTTGACGTGGAAAAAGTTGTCGGCGCGAACGTCAAGAACCCGGCCGCCACGATGATCGTCGGCGGGTGGGCGATGCAGTTTCTTCTCTTCGCCTTGAGCGGCGGCGCGGCGGGACTTTTCCGTGATCGCGACTCCGGTATATTCCAGCGCTTGCTGGCAGCCCCGGTGAGCCGCGGCGAAATCCTCGGTGCCAAGTTCCTCTACGGTATATTAATCGGGCTCGTCCAGCTGCTGGTCCTCTTCTGTGCCGGGAAGATGCTCTACGGCATCGAGGTCGAAAAACATTTCTTCACGCTCACTATATTGTGTGTTTTCGCTGCGGCCGCGTGCACCTCGTTCGGCATGCTGCTCGCCGCGATCGCGCCCAACGCGGACGCCGCCAGCGGCCTTGCGACGTTTCTTATATTAATGCTCAGTGCGATCGGTGGCGCGTGGTTCCCGATCAGCCTGATGCCGGCTTTTGTGCAACAACTCAGCAAGTTCAGCTTAGTATATTGGGCGTTGGAGGGCTTCAGCGCCGTTCTCTGGGCGGGCAAGGGCCTGTTCCAGATTGGATCCATTCTTGGTGTGCTCGGCGCGATGACCGCAGTCGTCATGGCCGTGGCCGTGTGGCGGTTCAACCGCGGGCGGCTCTTCGATTGATATATACGCCCGCCTCCACAGGCCGCTCCGCCGCCTCCGCGGGGAAATGCGGAATGCTCATTTTGTTTTGCGAGCCGGCCACTCGTGACGTAGCATGAGATTGGATGTCGTCAGAACTTCGAGAACTCGTCCTGTCGCTCGCGCAACGCGCGCGGGCGGCCGCGTTGGTGCTCGCCACGTCTGCCACCGAGCGGAAAAACGCAGCGCTCGAGCGACTCGCTGACCTGCTGGAGTCGTCACGCGACTCGCTCCTCCTCGCAAATCAGGCGGACGTCGCGGACGCCACCGCGAACGGCTTGGCGCCGGCCCAGATTGACCGGTTAACGTTGACCTCGGAACGGCTGCGCCACTTGGCGGCGTCCGTCCGCGAAGTCGTTCACTTGCCGGATCCCATCGGCGAAACCCTCGAAACTATCCCGCGCCCGAACGGGCTGCTCATTCGGAAGGTGCGGGTGCCGATCGGCGTCATCGGGATCGTATATGAATCGCGCCCGAACGTGACGATCGATTGCGCGATCCTCTGTCTCAAGAGCGGCAACGCCTCTATCCTGCGCGGCGGCAAGGAATGTTTCCGCACGAACACCGCCTTGGCCGCGCTGATCACGACGGCGCTCGTCGAGTCCGGTTTGCCGGCGGACGCGGTGCTATATCTGCCGACCACCGACCGCGCCGCGCTCAACGAGCTGCTGCGGCTCGATGACTATATACACTGTATCATCCCGCGCGGCGGCGAAAGCCTCATTCGCTTTGTGGCGGAGAACAGCACGATCCCGGTGATCAAGCATTACCGCGGCGTCTGCTTTGTATATATCGACGCCCAGGCGGACCTCGCGATGGCGACCGCCATCACGGAAAACGCGAAAGTTTCCCGCCCGAGCGCGTGCAACGCCGCCGAGCAGCTGCTCGTGCACTCGGCCGTCGCCAAGGAGTTTCTCCCGATTGTCGGGGCGCGGCTGCTAAAGGCCGGCGTGGAGCTGCGCTGCGACGCGCGCAGCGCGGCGATTCTCGAGCACGCGGCGCTGGCGACAACGCCGGCCACCGCGGAGGACTTTCACGCGGAGTTCCTCGACCGCGTGCTCGCGGTGCGCGTCGTGGAGTCGCTCGAGGAGGCAATCGCCACGATCAACCGAGACGGCTCGAACCACAGCGATGCGATCATCACGGCGGATGCGGACGCGGCGCGCCGCTTTCAGGCCGAGGTCGACAGCGCGACTGTATATTGGAACGCCAGCACGCGTTTCACGGATGGCTTTGAGTTCGGTTATGGCGCGGAGATCGGCATCAGCACGGACCGGCTGCATGCGCGCGGCCCCATGGGGCTCCGCGAATTGTGCTCCCACAAATTCCTGATCGATGGCACCGGCCAGATCCGGAAATAGCGGCATAGGAAACATGGCCGGCCGGCGCCGCGGCCAGAGTACCGTGAACGCGAGATTGCGTGGAACCGCGTTCGCTGCCATTGTACTTAAGCAATATGAAACTCCGCCAGACCCTCCTCGCGGTGTCATTCGCAATCAGCCTCGTGCGGATCGCCGCGGCTCAATCGAATTCCGGCACGCCGCCGTCGCCTTCTGCCGAGACGCCGCCGTCGGACAATGTATTCAATCCGAAAACGACGCCCGCGGATCCGGCGCCGTCGATTGCTGAGGAATCCGCCAAGCCAAAACGGGCGCGAGCGGTTTCGAACGACGTGGCCGCCTCGATTTCCTCGACCCTCCCGAAATATAATCCGCCGCCCAAGCCGGTGGAAGCGAAGCCCGACGAGGAAAAGCCGGACCTGCGCGAAACCGACAAGCCACGCAACGGCATCATCCGCCTCCCGAGCTACGTCACCCGCGGGCAGCGTTCTCCCGTTTTTCGCGAGAACCAGATATATACAAAGAGCGGCCTCGCCGCCCTCGCCGTGAAACGCTATATATCAGATTCCGACCGCGCTCTGAATTCGTTCACGCTCCCGCTGTTCGGCTCATCCCTCGAGGACCGCGCGATGGTGTCCTATCGCGATAACGAACGCCTGCAGAATATAGCCGAGCTGAATGACGATGCGCGGACGGTCTCGAAGTCCGATCCCGCCGAAGGCGCCTATATCAAGCGCGTCAGCCAGGACACGTTCATGCGCCGCTCCGATTTCGGTTGGAATGGCAGCCCGGGCGACGCGAACCGCTAGGCCGCCGGCGGAAACGGGCCGGCGCGGCCCGGCCGATCCGCCATATACGGCATATACGGCATATACGGTTCTATATAGCCGGGTCCGACGTCGCGAGGAGCGCCTCCGTCAGGTCCTGCCACTCGCGCTCGAGCGACACTCCTGGAGGCGGCGGCGTCCGAGCTGCGCGCCGGTACCAATATCCAGCGTTGGCCTCATCGCCCTCCTTGCGGTGGAGATAGGCGTGGACCCACGAACCCGCGCGCGAGGCGTCGCCCTGCGCTGCCTGGTGGGCATGCTCCCAGTCGCCACGCCCGTCGTACCACAAGCCCAGCAAAGCCGGCGAGAGTCCGGCGGGTTCGGTCCCCGACGCGAGCGACGCGCGAAATTCTGCAAATGACATTTGCCCCAGAGTGGCCGGAACGATTCATATTTCAACTTTCGTTGCCACCACTCTTCCATGTTGTCGCCTGAATCTCTCATCCTGCGCGAGATGCTGGCGCGTGAACCCGCCTGGGTCTCCGGAACCGCACTCGCCCGCCTGCTCGGGATCTCGCGCGTGTCGGTATGGCAATATATGGAGAAGCTGCGCGCCGTCGGTTTTCAATTCGAGGCGCAGCGCGCGAGAGGATATAGGATCGCCGCCCGCCCCGGACGCCTCCATCCCCCACTCCTCGACCTCCTGCTCAAGGTGCGGCCACGCGGTTTTAGTTTTCTCGTCGTCGACGAAGTCGACAGCACGAACGACGAAGCGGCTCGGCAACTTGCCGCTGAGCGCGCCACCCCCTTCGTGGTCCTCGCACAAAAACAAACGAATGGACGCGGACGCTTCGGACGCGTGTGGCACAGCGAGGCGGAGGGAAATCTCTACGCGAGTTTTGCGTTTCGACCGCAGCTGCATCCCGACCGGATGGGCGCGTTCACGCTCTGGATGGGACTAAACCTGTGCGAGCTCCTGACGAAATTCGCCGCGGTGAAGGTCGGCCTGAAATGGCCCAATGATATAGTGTTCAACGGGCGCAAGGCGGGCGGCATGCTGACCGAGGCGCGCGTCGACGCGGACGAAATCCGCGACCTCGTGTTTGGGCTCGGCATCAATGTAAACAACACCCGCGAGGGTTGGCCCCCCGAGCTCGCGCGCCGCGCGATCGCGTTGTCCGAAGTCGTCGGTGCGCCGCTCGACCTAAATCGTTTCTCCGCCGCGGTGATCGGACGCGTGCTGCTAGCTTATCGGCAGTTCGTCGATGGCGAGCATCTCAAGACGTTCGCCGATCTCTGGCATCGATATGATATATTGCGGGGACAGCCGATCGTCCTGCTCGAGGGCGGGCGACGCCACGCGGGCATTGTGACCGGACTGGATGACGACGGCGCCCTGTTGCTGCGCGACTCACGCGGCCGCTCCCAACGTTTCCGCGCGGGCGAAGTCACCGTCGAGAAAGGGAGTTGAGACTTTCGACCTCCCGGGGAAGACTGCCCGACCTCTATCGCATGCTCGAAACCTCCGCCGCCATCGACGTCGCCCATCTGCGCAAGACCTATGCGGGCGTCACGGCGGTGAATGATATCAGTTTCACCGTCGCCCGCGGGGAAATCCTGGGCTTTCTGGGCCCCAACGGCGCCGGGAAATCCACAACGATGCGGATTTTGACTGGCTATCTTCCGGCCACATCGGGCTCCGTCACGCTCTGCGGGTTCCCCGTTGCGAGCCAGCCCGACCAAGCGAAGCGCATGGTGGGATATATGCCGGAAAATAATCCGCTGCCGGAAGATATGCGCGTGAGCGAATACTTATATTTCCGCGGCCGATTGAAGGAAGTCGCGCGACGCAAGCTCGGGCCGCGCATCGATGAGGTGCTCGAAGTCTGCGACTTGAAACGCGTGCGCCACAAAATCATCGGCCAGCTTTCGAAGGGCTATCGACAGCGCGTCGGAATCGCAGAAGCGATCCTCGCCGAGCCACCCGTGATTATCATGGACGAGCCCACGATCGGGCTCGATCCCCACCAAATCCTGATCGTGCGCGATCTGATCGCCAGCCTGCGTGGCCGCATGACTGTCATTATATCATCTCATATATTGCCCGAGATCGAAATGACGTGCGATCGCGTGCTCATCATCAACCAGGGCCGGGTGGTGGCGCAAGGTTCGCCCGCGAGCCTTCGGCGCGAGATTCTGGGTCACGCGGTATATCATTTAGAGGTGGCGGGTGACGTTGCGGCGCTGCCGGCGTTGCTTGAGAGCGTGTCACCGGATTTTCAGATTACAGAAACGGGCGAGACCGACGCCGCCGGCTTTCGGGCGCTGACGCTTGCGACCGCCAGCGAGGCGGAGTTTGGCGAACCGCTGCTCCGCGTGCTCCCCGAGAATAATTTCCGCATACGCGCGCTGAGCCGAGCGCATCCCACGCTCGAGGATGTATTTCTCGCGGCCACGCGACGCAGCTGGGACGTGGTCGCGACGAAGCCCGCCGTGAAATGAACACACTGCGCGCCTCCGCCCCTTCCCATACCCGGGCCGCTCTCGTATCCGAAATCTGAATACATCGAATGCGTCATTTCTTCACGCTGCTCAGCCACGAGATCCGCATGCTGCTGGTGAATCCCAGCACCTATATAGCGGCGGTGCTGTTCTTCGGGATCATGGGCTTCGTGTTCACAGGTATCCTCGAGAGTTATAGCAAGGCCCCACAGGATGCGTCGCCGGCGCACGTCTTTTTCCAGCTCTATCCCCTGCCGGTGCTTTTCATGGTGCCGCTGCTCACAATGAAGTGCCTCGCCGAGGAGCGGCGGCTGGGCACGATCGAGACGCTGCTGACGACGCCCGTCACGACCACCGAGGTGGTGCTGGGGAAATATGGAGCCGCCTACCTCATGTATATAGCGTTGTGGGCCTCGACCGGCGGCTTGTTTCTCCTGCTGCGGAAATACGCCAACGACGCCCATATCATCGACCCGGGCCCGCTGGCTGGAGGATATATATTTGTCGCCGTCTCCGGACTCCTGTTCATCGCGATCGGCGTGCTCGCGAGTTCGTTCTCCCGGAATCAGGCGGTCGCCGGGATTCTCAGCTTCACGATTTTATTCGGACTCATATTTGGATTAAACTTCCTCGCGCAAGCCTCGTGGCTGAATCGAGACGTCTGGCGCCCACTGAAGGAGGCGGTCGAATATGCACAGATCTCAGCGCACTATGAGGACTTCACTCGCGGAGTGATTGATACGCGACAGCTGCTATTTTATCTAAGCGGTACCGTCCTCGCTCTCATTTTCAGCATCCTCGGTGTCGAGGCGAAGCTGCTCCACAGCTGAGATGACCCCGTTGCACAGCTTTCGTACGACGCGGTGGGTCCGCACGCTGAATCTCGTCCTCCAGGCGATCCTGTTTCTCACGTTCTGCTTCGGGCTCAACTACCTCGCGCGTGATCACGCGTGGCGCTACGATCTCACCAAGCATCGGCGTTACTCGCTCTCGCCCGAGACGCTGTCCTGGGTCCAGCAGCTCCGACAACCTGTCCGCATCGTCGCCACACTCTCCGAGGACAACGACAGCCCGGAAGTGCGCGGGCTGCTCAATGAATATTTCCACGCGAGCGAAAACAACCCGATCGGGAAGATCACCGTCGAGTATCTCGACGTATATCAAAACCGCGGCGAAACGGAAAAACTCGGGATCGACCAGGCGGATCTCCTCGTCCTGCTCTGCGGCGACAAACGCCGCGCGCTCACTCTGAACGAGCTATATAGAATGGACAAAGGGACGCGCGTCGCGTTCCAGGGTGAGCAGGCGCTCACGGCCGCGCTGCTCGACGTCTCGAGCCCGGAAAAGAAGAAAATATATTTCCTCGTCGGCCACGGCGAACTGCGCCCCGAGGATGTCGATCCCGCCCGCGGCCTGTCTATATTGCGCGAACAATTGCGCATCCGGAACTTCGACGTCGATGCGGTGGACCTCGGAGTCACGCGCCAGATCCCGGCCGACGCGTCGGTCCTGGTTTCCGTCGCACCGCAGGGAAAATTCACGTCGCGCGAGCAGGAGCTCATTCGCCAATATCTCAGCGCGAACGCCGGTCGCGCCATTTTTTTCCTGCCGCCCGGGCCGCCGTCGTTCGGCTTGGATGACCTCATGCTCGATTGGGGGGTGCTCGTCGACGACGACGTTATATGCGACATCGGTCCGAACAATGTGACCGAGGACAACGAGCTCATCATCGGCGCGTACGCGCCGGATCATCCCGTCACGCAAACGCTACTGAGCTATAAGATGTTCCTGCATCTCGGGCCGACGCGGTCCGTGCGCGCCGCCCCGGGTCTCGCAGCGGGCAGCGGACTGAATACCATGGTGCTTGCCGCAACGTCCAAGACGGCGTGGGGGGAGGTGAGCTATCGCAACCGTGGCATCCCGCAATATAATCCGGGAGTTGATATCAAGGCGGTGCGCGGGATGAATCCACCGGACATGCTCGGCGTCATCGTGGCGTCAGAACGCTCGCCCGTCCGACAGGGCTTGCCCTTTAGCGTGCCTCACGGACGCATCGTCGTCTTCGGGAATGGCGACCTTGCTTCGAACGGCCGCATCGCCAGCACCGGGAATCTCGATGTATTTCTCGGCGCTGTGAACTGGACAGTCGATCGCGACACTCAACTTAATATACCGGCCCGGCCGATCGAGCGCTTCCAACTGTCGCTCAGCGCGTCCGACGCCGTGAAACTTCGTTATAGCCTGTTGCTCGCGTTGCCCGGCGCCGCCGCCATCCTCGGCCTGCTCGTCTATTGGACGCGCCGTTCCTAATTCTGGTTTCGAAAACATGCGCACCAAAGTCACGCTCGTCCTGCTCTTCCTGAACGTTGCGCTGTTCTTTTTCATATTTAAGTTCGAGCGCAATTGGCGCATCGAGCGCGCCTCCCTCGAGGCCCGACGACGTGTGCTCGGGGCGGAGGCCGCAGATATCCGCATGCTCGAGGTCACCAGCACCGCACCGGGCGGATCGTATCGCCTCGCGCGACGCGGCGAAAATTGGTGGCTTACCCAGCCGCTTGAATGGCCGGCAAATCCACCCGCCGTCAGCCGCCTCATCAACGAGCTTCTGTTTCTCGAGCACGTCACCAGCTTTTCCGTCCGCGACCTCGCAAAAAATGGTCAGTCCCTCGCCGACTACGGACTCGATAAACCCAAGCTGAAGGTTTCGTTTCGCTCCGGCGAAAATAATGATGCGCCTCTCACGACGCTGCTGATCGGCGACACGACCAAGGTCGGCAACCAGCTCTATATACTTTCGACGGACGGCGAACGCGTTCATGTCGTGGGCCGCGGCTTGGCCGACAGCCTCGCGCTGCCTCTTGACCAGCTGCGCGCCGACTCGCTGCTCGCGATCCCGGTATATGAAGCGCGCTCGTTGAAGATTCAGCCGGCCGCCCCGGTGGGCGTCGCGGTGTTTCTGCGGCACGACGGCAGCCGCTGGTTTTTCGGCACGCCCCTCACGGCGCGCGCGAGCAAGAATGCGATCGACTTGGTCATAAACCAACTCAACGCGCTCCGCGTGAAATCGTTCGTGACCCAAGGCGCCCCGGCCGCGCTACCCTCGGCCGCGCCCGCGCTGCGTGTGACCCTCGAAGGCAACAATCGCCTCGAGTCATTGCTCATCGGTGCGCCCGTGCCGACCACCGCGGCCGGCGCCACCGCGCACGACACGGAATATTATGCGCAGTTCGAGGATCGCTCCGCGCTGCGCGCGGCGCTGTTCACCGTGTCCATTCCGAATCGCCTGATGGAAGACTTGCGCGACGCGCAGGAAACATTGCGCGAAACGCGGATCCTCGATTTCGACGCGCACGCTGTCAGCAGCGTGACGCTTTCCGCGCCGAACCAGCCGGACTTAGTGTTGCAAAGACTCGAAGGTGCGCCCTCGAGCGATCCCGCGGCGAAGGGCGACGGCTGGCAGCTCATCCGCCGCACCGAAGGACAGACCGGCCCGCAGACCCTTCCCGCGGATCGAGCCGCCGTCAGCCGGTTGCTCGAGCAGCTGACTTTGCTCGAGGCGAAAAAATTCCTCACGGAATCCGCATCGGCTATAGACTTGGAGAACTGGGGCTTCAACCGGCCAGAACGAGAAATCTCCCTCGCGTTATCCGGTCCGCCAGCAAGCGCACTTTCCGTGCAGATCGGGCTGTCCGCACAGCGGGATGGCCCGGCCTATGCGCGCCTCGGGCCGGCGTCGAATCCCGGCTCGTCGATCTATATAGTGGATCGCTCCATCCTCGCGGAGACTTCCGTCCTACCGCACACGTGGCGCGAGCGCACGCTGCGCGAACTGCCCGCGGCGGCCCGCCTCACTCATTTAACAATCTCCGATTTGGCGGGAACCCACGAAGTGCTGATCGACACGGATCTCGACGCGGCCGGCAACCCGGCATCCCCGCAGAAAAACGCCGCGGCCGTCAGCACGGTCGTCGCGCAGTTGCGAAACCTGCATGCGAAACGTTTCACGCAGGAGACCTTCGCGGACGTCGTCGCCACGCCCGCCGGAGAGCGCCCTTGGCGGTATGAAATTACGGCCACGATTTCTCTGCCCGGCGGGGCGAGCGGCGAGCAACGCGCGACCACCACGTTGCTTCTGACCGACCGTGCCGGAGGCGCCGAACAGATCGCGGGCTCGAAGGAATTCGATGCCGTTTTCGAAATCGATCAGCCGTTGCTCGACGCACTTTGGACAATTACATACGGCGCCCGCGATCCTGGTCCACCCTCGCCGGCACCATCGGC
This sequence comes from uncultured Verrucomicrobiae bacterium, assembly GCA_963800005.1. Classification (GTDB taxonomy): domain Bacteria; phylum Verrucomicrobiota; class Verrucomicrobiia; order Opitutales; family Opitutaceae; genus CAWCZH01. Next base: position 507,168 of record CAWCZH010000003.1, on the reverse strand, counting down.
CACCCGCGCGGAACCGGTCGTCACCGGCGGGACGACCCCGACAGCAGTTTCTCCGACGCCCTCGCCTTCTATATCATCTGCACCCGCGACGGTCGCCGCGCCACCAACCCCAACGCCAGCCCCGACACCGACGCCAGCAGCAACGGCAGCTCCAACGCCGGCGCCTCTTGTGGTCATCACGCCGGCTCCCGCGGTTACACCGACGCCTTCGCCCACGCCCACGCCCACCAGCCCGTGATCGCCCGGTTCGAATCTCCTGCCCGAATGAAACCATGGGGGGCGGCGGGATGACGGTGTTGGTCGAAGCATGAGCGTATATACAAACATGGCGGGCGGCGTGGTCCGGTGGATTGCGGCGACGATTGGCACCCTGGCGCTCTGGACGCTCTGGCTTGCGCTCGTGCTGCTGCTGGCCGGTGAAGTATATATCGCAACGAGCCGCGAACTCGCAGTTCCGTCGTGGGTGCTCGCCGCCGTGGAGCAACGCCTCGAGGCCTCCGGCATCCACGCGAAGTTCGGCCGCACTTCGTTCGATCCACTCGGAGAAATCTTCGTCGAGGATATACAGTTATCGCTCCCGACATTCGAGGAGCCCGTCGCCGTCATCCCGCGTCTGTATATACGGCTGGACCCATGGATGCTCGCAGTCGGGAGCGTCGAGCCCGCGGAGATTCGCGTCTCCGGCGCGACATGGCTCGTGCCGGCGATGCTTTCGCCCAGCGGGAAGGCCGAGGAAGTCGTCCGCAACCTGGAGCTCACGGTCCGGCCGGAGAAAAAAGATATATCAATCGACGCCTTGAACGCCCACGTCGCCAACGTCGCAGTGAGCGCGCACGGCGCGATCCGGCTGACCGAATCGCGCAAGTCCGCCCGGCGCACCGCGGGAACTCCGGAGGTTTTTGCCCGCAACTACGCGGCTTTTTGCCGTCGCATTGCTGATATATCAGAACGATTGACGGCGCTCGAGGAGCCGGAGCTCGAGGTGGAACTCACACCCTCGGAGTCGCGCGGAGCGATCGCGGACTGCCGCTTCTTCGCACACGGTGCCAAAGTCACGGCTCCCGCGGAGTTCACAGCGGGAGGCCTGGAGGTGTCTTCTATATTCCCGCTCGAGGGCGGAGCTCCGGTCACCACCGATATATTAATGAGCTGCTCGGACGTGCACGGACCCGGTGGGATCGCCGCGCATGATATTCACGCGCGCCTGCGCGGCTCGCTCCGCCCGGAGCAATATACTTTTAACCCGGATGAGATCAGCGTGGCCTGGCATCACGCGGAGGGCGGCGGAGTTTCCGTCGAGGCCGCCTCGGTTAATATACTGCCGCCGCTCGTCCCGCAGGTTCGGGCGCAGGCTGTCGGCCTCGTGCTCGGCCAGCCGCTGTCCCTGGAAGGCCGCGCGGACCTGTCGAAAAAAGAGTCGGACATTCATTTCGACGGGCGCTTCGACCAGGGCTGGCTCGACTTGATCAGCAGCCGCGTGCACCGCGACGTTCGGAAGTTCTTCGATTTTACCGATCCGATCGTCGCGGCAGGCGACGCGCGATTTGATATAGGCTATAAATTCTCGCGGCTGACGGCCCGCTTCGCAACGCAACAGGTACGCGCGTACCATGTCGTGATCGACGAGGGCTCCGGCCAAGTAGAACTCGATCCACATCATGTCTTCGCTCCCGAAGCCTATGCGCGCCTCGGCGAAAATTTCGCGCACGGCAGTTACGAGCAGGATTTTACTACTCAGGATTTTCGTTTTCTGCTGCAGGGCCAGCTGCGACCACTCGCGATTTCCGGCTGGTTCGGCGCGTGGTGGGATCGGTTTTTCGGCGACCTCGAATTTCCCGCGGGGCCGCCGGTCGCCAGTGTCGACGTGCGCAGTCGTTGGACGAGCGGCAGCCGGGCTGCGATTTTCGTGCAAGCGAAAGCGACCGGGCCCATCGTGCGCGGTGGGTTGCTCGACGAGGCCCAGGCTCGACTCTTTATCCGACCTGGATTTGTCGACGGCCTCGAGACGTACGGACGCAAAGGATCGGGCGTGGCGCGCGGGACGTTCACGTTTCGCGCGGACTCGGAAAGCGGCGAATGGGGCGAGCTCGACCTGAATGGCACGTCGAGCCTGGACCTGGCGACGGCGCAGCAAATCATCGGGCCCACGAGCCGCACGTGGCTCGAACCATTCCAGGTCGAGCACGCTCCGACCGTGGCCCTCGATGGGCGCATTCTACATAACGCGGACACAGACAAAGTGCGACCGGAGCTGCGGCTGCGCGGCAACTCCGAGGGTCCGGTGCGGTTTTATGATTTCCCCCTCGAGACGGTGGATTTCGACGCGACGCTCAATGGCGACGAGGTGAAGATCGACTCGATGAACGCCGGGTTCGCGGGCGGCACGACGAGCGGGCACGCGCGAATCTGGGGCGAAGCGGACGAGCGCCGGCTGGGCTTCGACTATACACTTCGTGATGCCAGCCTCGCGCGTGCCGTGAGTATATTGGAGGGATACGCGGCGCGGAAGCACGGGACGGCCCCGCCGCCCGCCGGCCAGTTTCTCCAGGAAAAAAACCAGGTGCGGTTCGGCCTTTCGGTCTCGGCCGAGGGAAAGTATATAGATCCGTATTCATTCCACGGCAATGGCAACGCCTCCGTCCGCGGCCTCGAGCTCGGCGAGGTCCGGCTGCTGGGCTCCCTCTCCCAGTTGCTCCGCTTCACCCTCCTGCGCTTCACGGAAGCGCGGGCCAACTTTCGCGTCGAGGGACCCGACCTGGTCTTCCCGGAGATTTCCGTCACCGGCGCGAATTCCGCGATCCAGGGCCACGGCCGCTATGGACTCGAGCACCAGCAGCTCGATTTCCTGGCGAAAGTATATCCGTTCCAGGAAAGCGATTTCATATTGCAAAAGTTCCTCGCGGTCGCGCTCTCGCCGCTGTCGAACGCGTTCGAGGTGAAGCTGACGGGCCCGCTCAATAAACCCGTCTGGAGCCTCGCGATGGGCACGTCGAGCGTCGCCAAGGCGCGGGCCGACGCGCCTGGGGCACCCGCGGCTCCGGCGGCTGCCGATAATGGAACGGTCCCGACGGCACCCGCGAGTCCGCCAACCGAGCCGAAACGCCCGTGAAAGCGCGGGACGCCCGGACTTAAATCAAATTGCTCCCTCCATCCGGGGCTGTATGGTTAACGCCAGAAGCATCCGAATGGATTCCCTGCCCACACTGCCCCAGCGCACCTGGTTGGAGCGCTTCACGGCGGCAGTCTCTGGTATTCTCGTTGTCCTGAACGGGCTGAGCCTCGCCGGCTGGTGCGCCAATGTCCGAATTCTCCTGCAGCCGGGCGCAAATTTCGCCCCGGTCCGCTTCAACGCGGCCTGCTCCTTTCTCATCCTGAGCGTCGCATTGTTCGCGCTCGTGCGGGGTTGGCGACGGGTTGCGTGGATCGCGACGATTCCAACGGCCATCGGTTTTCTGACGCTTCTCGAGATCGCGACGGGTTGGGAGCTGCACATTGACGAATTTTTTGCGACCGATCTCATCAGCGAGGATATAGATCATCCAGGCCGCATGCCCGCGCTGGTCGCCGCGGGAATCCTGCTTGCCGGGCTGACGATTGTGCGCCGGGTAATCCCGCGAAAGTCGGACTCGCGGGGATTCTCCGAGGGCGTCGCGGGATCATTTCTGGCATCGGCCGGCTTTTCCACGCTGCTCGGGTACGCCACCGGGCTGCGCGCTATATACTCTTGGGGAACCGGCGAGGCCGTCCCTCCAGTCTCAGCGATCGGGCTGCTCCTGATTGGCCTCGTGCTGATTCTTCTCGGCTGGCGCGAGAGCGCGCGCCGCGCGAGCGGGCCGCCGGCATGGTCGCCGCTTCTCGCAATCATCGCGTGCCTCAACCTCACGCTCGTGCTGTGGATCGGATTGCGGGAGCGCGAGGTTTCCTACCTCAGTGCGAAAACGCAGAACTCGATGGACGCGCTCGCAACGGCGATCAGCTACGCCGTCGACAGCGAAACCAACCAGATTGAGCGCATGGCCCGGCGGTGGGGAGATGGCCAGCCGGACGCTCCGCTCGTCTGGGAAACAGATGCGAAGACCGAGATGGACGCCGCGGCCGCGGTGGGCTGCGTCGAGATCGGCCTGCTCGACCCCTCCGGCCACGCGCGGTGGATATATCCCGGCGCGGTGCGGCCCGAGCAGCTCGATTTTGATCATCGCATGATCCGCGAACGGCGCGAGGCGCTCGACCAGGCGAGTCTTCGCAACGGCACCGAAGTCTCGGCGACGACCCCCGTCACGCTCCCAAACGGCGCGCGCGCGAAGGGCTTCGTGATCTATGCCCCGGTGACCCGGGCGGGGCGGCCGGCGGGCTTTGTTTCCGCCGAATTCATATATTCAACGTTCTTCGGGAAAATCATCGCGCGCCAGCCCGCTGTCGCCGGCGACTACCGCGTGAACGTCGCGGTCGGCGCCGAGCCCGTATATGATTCGAATCCCGCTGCGGCCGGCGATGATGGCGCACCGCCCGTCGAGAAATCATATAGCATTTTCAACCGCCGCATCCGGCTCGCGTTCACGTCGTCCACCGGAGCGCTGGTGCGCGACCGCCGCCTGTTGCCGGAACTCGCGCTGCTCGCGGGACTCGGCATCACCGGCCTGCTCGGGCTCAGCACCCACCTGTGGCGCAGCGCCCGCGCCGGCCAGCGCGCCGCGGAATTATCCAATCGAAAACTCCTCGCGGAAAATGAGGAGCGCCGCCGCATCGAGGGTCGGCTCAAGGTTTCCGACGAACGTCTGCGCCTCGCGCTCGACTCCACGCAAATCGGGATCTTCGAGTGGAGCGTGCCGGCCGGACACGTTTACTATAGCTCCGGGCTGTGGGCGATGCTCGGCTACGACCATGCCCGCATGCCCTCGACCGTCGAGGCCTGGCAGAGCCTCATTCATCCTGACGACCTGCCGCCCTACCGCCGCCGCATCGAATCTCAACTCAGCGGCATCGCCTCGTTCATCGAGCCCGAATACCGCGTTCGCTCCCGCAGCGGCGAGTGGCGCTGGGTATATACTCGATCGAAATCCGTCGCGAGCGGACCGAACGGCCGTCCGATCCGCATCATCGGAACCGTCCAGGATGTCACCGCCCGCCGCGGTGCTGAACAAGCCCTCCGCGAAAGCCAGGCGGAAACCCGCAAGCTTTCTCTCGTTGCCTCCAAGACCGACAACCCCGTCCTCATCTGCTCGCGCGATGGCAAGATCGAATGGGTGAACGAGGCGTTCTGCCGCGTGATGGAATATAGTCTCGAGGAGGTCGTCGGCCGCGATCCGGAGCATTTCATGATCGGCCCCGACACCGACCGGCGCGCGGCCCGCGAAATCCAGACCGCGCTGACGAAGGGTCTCGGCATCAGTACGGACGTCGTCAACCACTCGAAGTCCGGACGCAAGTATTATCTCCACCTCGAGATCCAGCCGGTGCACGGCGCGGGCGGCGCGCTGGAGAACTACATAGCGATCGAGACCGATGTCACCGCTCGCGTCGAAACCGAGAACCAGCTGCGTCGCGCCAAGACGGAAGCCGACGCGGCATCACGCGCGAAGAGCGAATTCCTCGCGTCGATGTCCCACGAGATCCGCACGCCGATGAACGGCGTCATCGGCATGACCAGCCTGCTGCTGGAGACGCCCCTCGCCACCGAGCAGCGCGATTTCGTCAACACCATCCGCAATTCGGGAGAGGCGCTCCTGACGATCATCAACGACATTCTCGACTTCTCGAAGATCGAGTCGGGGAAGATGGAGCTCGAGAATATACCGCTCGACCTCGCGCTATGCATCGAGGAGGCCCTCGACCTCTTCACGCTCCAGGCGTCCGCGAAAAAACTCGAGATCGCCTACGCAATCGCGCCCGAAGTTCCGGCTTGGATCGTCAGTGACGTCACGCGCCTGCGGCAGGTGATCGTTAACCTCGTCAATAACGCCATCAAGTTCACTCCGAGCGGCAGTGTCAGTCTCACCGTGCGCCGTGCGAACCAGCCTGCGCCGGGGCGTCCGTGCGATCTCGAATTTTCCATCCGCGACACCGGCATTGGCATCGCGCCGGACCGCGTCAATCGCCTCTTCAAAGCGTTCAGCCAAGTGGATTCCTCGACCACCCGGAAATATGGCGGCACCGGGCTGGGCCTCGCGATCTGCCAGCGACTCGCGCAGCTCATGGGCGGCGATGTCGAGGTCGAGAGCACCGTCGGCGAAGGTTCTATATTTCGATTTAATATACTCGCGGACGCCGCGCCCACGCCGCCCGAGGCGAAGCTTCCCGAGATTCCGCCAACGCTTCGGAATGGCTACGTTATTTGCGTTGACGATTTTTCCGTCACACAAAGCCGTCTCCGCGCGTTTTTCTCGGCGTGGGGAGCCACATTCCATGCGGTCTCGAGCGTCCAGGAAGCCGAGACGTTGCTGACGAGGCTGCCAGGTGCACCGGCGCTGCTGGTGTTGGATCGGGAGATTCCCCGCGACAGCCTGCCACGGCTTAACGCCGGAAAATGCCCGCGTGTAATCATGCTGCCGTTCGGCCAGACCGCCTCCTTCAGCGTGCTCGATGGGATTCCGACGGTGACCGTCGCCAAGCCGCTGAAAAATTCCGTGCTGCTGCAGGCGGTGATGACGCTCTTTCATCCGCTCGGGACGGCCGCGGCCGCGAAGCCGATCGCGATCGACCGACCGCTCGCCGATGAATTCCCACTGGATATACTTCTCGCGGAAGACAACGCGGTGAACCAGAAAGTCGCGCTCCGTTTCCTGGAACGGCTCGGCTATCGCGCGGACGCCGTCGGCAACGGGCTCGAGGCGGTGACCACGCTCGAGAACCGGCGTTATGACCTCGTGCTGATGGATCTGCAGATGCCAGAAATGGATGGACTCGAGGCGAGCCGGGAAATTCGCCGCCGCTTCAGTCCCGATCGGCAGCCGAAGATCATCGCCCTCACCGCGAATGCCATGCAGGGGGACCGCGAACAGTGCCTCGCTGCGGGCATGAACGACTATATATCTAAACCGGTGAAAATGCCCGAGATTGCAGCCGCCATCCGGCGCCAGTTCAGCAAGGCGGCCGTCGCCGCGGATTCCAGCGACCGCCTGCTCTGAACGGACGCCCCGCGTCGCGCAGCGGGACTCCGGCCGATCCGGCTGGGCCGGGTTGGAGGTGATGTATACAGCGATACGTCTATATACGGTGTTGGACCGCCCGATGCGGATACACGACACACATATATATATACATATATATCTAAATATGTGATCCATCGCATACGTCGCTCTACCGTCCGGAGAGGTGGGTTCTCTGGTTCGGGGCACATCGGCAGTTTTCGCGAGGGATCCAATCACGAGACCCGGAAAACCGCGGCACTATATATAAAGCGGATGGTCCCATTTCCCCGGGACGGCTCGGTTGCCCGCCGCGGCTACACCCGCGCCCGCCAACTCGCGACGTCGGCTGCGTGCGCGGGGTCATCGACGAGATTGCGCAGCTCCCCGGGATCTTCGGCCAGGTTGAAATATAGCCATGGCGAACCGTCGGCGTTGAGCACGATTTTGCGGCTCGCGCTGCGGCGCCCGCGCCACACGCGGTCGCACTGGTCCGGCAACTGGACGACGCTTGGCATTGAGATCGCCGCCGCGTCGGGCCGAACGGGTGGAGGCACGCCATCTGCCCACGTGAGCGCGAGCGCCGGCAAATCCACGAGCGAAAACGGTCGATCCCCCGCGGGAGGCACGGCTCCAGCGGCTCCGCGAACGATCATCGGCACGCCGACGCTCTCTTCATAGGGCCACCCTTTTCGAAATAGCCCATGCGCCCCATGCATATCACCGTGGACGCTCGTGAAAACAACGGCAGTTCGCGTCGGATCCAGCGTTGCCAACAACTTCCCAATCGAGCGATCCGTCGCCTCGATGTGCGCATAATATCCAGTGAGGTCGGCCCGCGCGCGTGCCTCGATCGCGCCGCCCCGTGGCACGTTCGCGGGCAAATAGAGCCGCGCCGGGTCCGATGGCACAGTGCCGGCCGCGGGGGCGCTGTATGGAGGATGGGGCGGTTCAAGACTCACCACGCCGAACCACGGCCGGTCTCCTGCCCACTGGAGGCGTGACTTCACGAGAACTTCTGCCGCCTGTATACAGATGACGTCACCTTGATAACCGGGAACCTGCGTGGGCTGCGGGCGAATGCTGCCGTGCAACCACGGATTGTTGAGCTGGAATCCACTCTCAAACCCTTCCCAAAATTCGAATCCACCACGACGCTCGGGAGGCACGAACGTCCGCGCGTGTTCTGCGCCAACGAGCGGAGCCTGTGGGTTCCGCGGCGCGAGATGCCATTTTCCAAAAAACGCCGTGAAATATCCTCGCACGGCGAGATCATGGGCAATCGTGCGGGCCTCGATCGGCAGCGCGTCATAATAATCCGCGACTCCATTTTCCGGACTGGGCTGCCCGGTCAACAGCGCCGCGCGTGCGAATGGCCCGAACGGATGAGGCGTAACCGCGACGAGCTGCCGGTCTGCCGTGGAGGCGAGTATATCGAGATTCGGAGTGCGGGCGGCAGGGTCGCCCTCCGCTCCCAACGCACCCCTCCGCCACTGTGTAGTCACAATCCAAAGTATATTAGGCGGAGCGGCCATCCGGTTCATCCTAGCCCTGAGCCGTCGGGCCGCAATCCTGCGTCGTTGCGTATACATTATGCGGACACGTGTCCGTTCTTTGTTGACGCTCAGCCGTTCACCCGAAATCCTAAATGCCTCGCATTCACCCCCTGCGAGAGTCCAGACGCGCACTGTCGTCCGGCCTGCTCATTCCGTTCCCCGCTGGTTACCCACCATGACCCACGTCAACTCGTCCGTGTCTCTCCGCGGCTTAAGCTCGCGTTTTGCCTGTGCCGCTGCCGCCGTTGCTCTATATATCGCCGCCCCGCTTCCGGCTCAGGAGGCGGAATCCACAATCAAGGGAACGATCATAGATGCGACAACCGGAAAATACCTGGAAGCCGCCGACATCGCGTTGGACAACGGCAACCAGCACACCACGTCGGAACGCGATGGTATATTCGAATTTCGCAACGTCGCCCCGGGCGCACACACGCTGACGATCGCATATCCAGGGTTCGCCCCGATCACGCTGCCGGCGACGGCCACCGCGGGGCAGGTCACCACGGTGCCAGTGCGGCTAAACGATTCCGTCGTAAAGCTCAGTGAATATAAAGTAAGCGGCGCGAAGGAAGGCATGTCCGAGGCCATTGCCCTGCGCAAAGCGGCCCCCAATATGAAAGTGGTCGCGGCCAGCGATCAATATGGTGATATCGCCGAGGGCAACGCCGCCGAGTATCTCAAGTTCCTGCCCGGAGTGGGCGTCGATTATAATGCGAACGACGCCCGTGCGGTCACGTTACGCGGCATGAATACACAATTCACGAACGTGACCATGAATGGTAATCCGATCGCCAGCGCGACCTCCGGCAACCTCATGCGCCGCTTCGAATTTGAGCAGGCGCCGATTAATAACGTCGAGACGATCGAGGTGGTCAAAACCCTCACCCCGGAGTTGCAGGCGTCCGGAACCGGCGGCCTCGTAAATTTCGTCTCGAAGAGCGCGTTCGACCGCGAAGGCAGCCTCTTCACCTACCGGTTATACTTTCAGGCGATCAATGATGATTTGTATTTCAACAAGACCGAGGGCTGGGGCCAGGAAAAGACGCGAAAGATTCTTCCCGGCGCGGATTTGGATTATTCATTGCGCATCAGCAAGAATCTCGGCGTCAGCATCAGCTATAAAAACTCCCAGCTCTTCAACGACTATCCGCGTTCCCAATATAATTGGGAATATAATCCCGCGAACGGAGGCACGCCCACGAACCCCATTCTGGTGTCGTTCTCATTGCAGAACGAACAGAAGGACACACGCCGGCAGGCGCTCTCGTCCCAAGTCGACTACCGACTGGGCGACGGCACGACCTTCTCCTTTCTCGCCTCGTGGGCCTTCTATGATCTCATCTTCACCGACCGCGTTGTGACCGTGACGCCCGGGGCCGCCCTCCCGCTCGCCACCACGTCCACACCCTATACCGGCTCGTCCTTCACGGGTTTAGCCGGCAAAGGCAACGTCGCCCTGCAGACGATCAATCGCTGGAAATCCGGAGTGACCTGGGATTTTCCCTTTAGTGTCTATCATGACTTCGCGAACGGATCACGCCTCGATGCGACCGCCTATTGGTCGCAGGCGTATAGCAAATACCGCGACACCACCGGAGGCTGGTATTCCGATATGACGATCACGCGGGGCGGCACAAACCCGTCGACCAATACCGTCACGGATCCCCTCACGGTGAGCTTCGCCAACATTGGCGGCGTGGTTCCTTCATATACCGTGTATGACAGCACCGGAGCCGTCGTCGATTTGCGGGACGACAGCAAATATGTTGTCACCCAGATTCGCAGCCGGCCGCAGACGGGCGTCGACACCAAGGATGGCTACAATGCCGATTATAAAATAAACCTGCCGACGACGCTGCCCATTGCGATCAAGGTTGGAGGTCGCGTCGATGACACGACCCGCAATATCTCGAATCCGATTTATAATCGAACGGGGGTGACGGCCGCCACCGGTTTCCTCGGCAACGCCATCACGGGTTCGCAGTTGGTCAGCCTGGAGGACACTGGGTTCTCGAACCACCCGATCGGATACGGGCTGCCCGCCTATAATTTTGTAAGTCTATACTCCGCGTACACAGCGCTCGGCGGCAACTCGATCCTGCCGTATACCCCGGCCTCGGACATCCAGGCGCGATTCGAAGACACGACGGATGCCGGCTACGTGCGTTTCGATATCACGCCCCTGAAGGACCTGCTCATCGTCGGCGGCGTTCGCTACGAAGATCGCAAGACGCTTTCGATTAACCGCCTCACCACGCTGCCCGCTCCGGTGAGCGACACTTTTCAGGACAAGAGCTGGTTCCCTTCGGTCAATCTCAAGTATACAGTGCAAAAGCTCGTGCTGCGCGCCAGCTATGCGAAGTCGATCGGCCTGCCCGATTATAGCGATCTGTTGCCTGGGCCGCTGACGATCACGGATCCCACCTCGTCCGCCCGCGGCAAGGTGAGTGTATATAACCCCGGACTCAAGGCGTACAAGATCGACAACTACGACGCCGGCGTGGAATATTATTTCAACACCGCCACATTCGTATCGGCCTCGGTCTTCCGCAAGACCCTGACAAACTATATAGTAACGGTGACGCAGGGCCTGGATGCCAACTACATTGCAGCGCTGGGAATTCCCTCGACGGCATTCGGCGCGCCGGTTGACCAGTATGATGTCACCACCAAGTATAATGTGAAGGACCCGGGACATTATAATGGCGTGGAGCTCGGCTATGCGCAGAACTTCTCGTTCCTGCCCAAGCCCTTCAATACGATCGGGCTTCAGATCAACACCACGCTGCTCAGCATCGATCCGATCAAGAGCAACGCGGTTTTCAGCTCGACGGACGCCAATTTGAACCGCGCGATTCTCGACCAGATCAACAAGAGTCTCGCACTCGCCTCCGTGAAACAGGCGCTCAACGTGGCCTTGAGTTACAGCATCGGAAACTTTGCCTTCAACGTGGAAAGCAACTATACGGGATATGTTTTGAAGCTGGTCACCCAGAAGACCGTGAAATACAGTGACGCCGCAGTGAATCAATATTTCAACGAGCTCCAGTACCAGGCGCCTCGCGAAACGGTTGATTTCGCATCGACTATACTTGGAACCGCCGCATTACGCCGTATTTCCAAGCGCGCAACGTCCTCGGTCGGCCGATTGTGATGTCGACCTCCAACCTGCCCTTCAACCACGCGGAATATGGCGATCCAATCTATGAACTCGGTGTCCGGGGAACGTGGTAACAACACGATGGGCGCAATGTCTCTAATTTCGATTCGCCTGCTCGGCTTCGCGCCTTTTCTCTGCGTCGTCGCCGCGGCTGCCGCGCCCGCGGCAACGCCGAGCGCGGCTCCGGCTGCGGCCGACTGCTGCGACCCCGAACCGGCGGCAATTGTTTGGCGCCTCGATCGGACCGACGCGATCGCCGGTCACCCACTCACCGTTGTGGGGGCACCCCGAGTTGAGGGGAAGGGCGCCGATGTCGCGGTGGTCTTTGATGGAGCGCACGACGGCCTGGTTTTCCCCGTTTCCCCCATCGCCGGCTGGGCTCAATTCACGGTCGAAGCCTGCATTCGACCGGACGCGGACGGCCAGCCGGAGCAGCGGTTTTTTCATATACAGGATTCCGCAACGAATCGCCTGTTGATGGAGATCCGGCTCACACCGGACGGCAAATGGGCGCTGGATACATTTCTCCTCCACGGCAAAGACAGCTTGCCGCTACTCGACCGGACGAAACTCCATCCGGCGGGCTCCTGGCATTGGGTTGCGCTCCGGTACGATGGGAAGCAGATGACGTCATTCGTTGACGGCACGCAGGAATTGACCGGGGCCGTCGCGATCGCGCCGATGGAGCCGAAGGGAGAAACGTCGGTGGGCGTTCGTCTGAACCGTGTATTCTTTTTCAAGGGCGGCATTCGCGAGATCCGTTTTCACCCTTCCGCCCTCGCCGCTGCTGATCTCGCCCGCTAAGCGCGCCGCCTGCGGGCACGCTCCCCCACCCCCATGATATCCCGCCGGCTCTCCTGCCTTGTCGCGTCCTTATATATATTGGTCGGAGCCGCCTCTGGGCAAACCCCGACTCCTCCGTCGAGCTCCGACCCGGGGTTGCTGTTTTATGTCTCGGGCGACCACGGCACCACCGCGGACGTCGCTGCGCCCGGCACGGCACGGCCAACTTACGACCAGGAAATCTCGGTGATCCCCGACGGCGCCCAAGGCGCGGCGCTGGCCTGCGGCGACCGCGAGCGCCTGGCCTGGCGCGCGCCCGGCAATATATATGCGCAGCGCGGTTCGCTGTCGTTCTTCTGGCGCTCGCGCTACGCGGTCGGCCCAACTCCGTTTCCCGTTTTCCGCGTCGGCTATGGCGACCATTCCAGCTGGGACATGGTGTGGCTTCGGATCGACTATAATGGCCACGGCTTCGATGCATTCGTAACCGACGCGAGCCTCGCACGCACTCGTGTCTCGGTGAATCTGCCCACATTTCCGGGACCGAAGGAATGGACCCACCTCGTGCTGGCGTGGGATGAGAATCGCGGCATCCGTTTCTATATAAACGGAAAACTCGCGGGCGAGGTGCGGACGACGGCGGTATATAATGCGGCGCTGGACCAGTTCGGCCCGCATTCGCGCATCATCAGCCCGTATAATGTACAGAGTGATTATAATTTCGTCCGCGGCGGCGACATCGACGAGATCCGCATTTATGATCGGATGCTGCCCGATGACGCTGTGTCCGCGCTGGCACGGCTCCAGCAGCCGGAAGTGACCGCCCTCCCCGCTCGCTCGATCGCCGACGCCGCTGTGCGCGACGAATGGTGGCTGCGCTACGGCTGGAACCGCCCGTCCGATCCGCCGCCCTATTATGCAGGACCGGAGCTCGCGATTCGCAAAGTGGAAATCCACGACGCCTACGATCTGAAGCGCTGGTGGTGGAAGGCGACTGATGGCATTCGCGAGACCACCTGGCCGGGAGTATATAACCGCTCGCGCCTGCCAGGACGAAACGATTATTTTCAACTGCCCGACTGGGATTGCTATGTAGAATCCGGCAAGGCCGTGACCTTCGCGCTGCCGGACGAACCGTGGAATCATGTCGAGATCGCCGGAGCGGCGTGGGGCCGGATGGAGCTGCTGCGTCCGACGAAGGATCTCGAGAACGCCAGCAACGCGCCCGCGGAGCGGGTATTGTTCGAGCGGCCGAAGGGGCAGGAAAAAACCGTTCACCACCTTCCGGCCAGCCTCACCGGCCGACAGATTCGTTTCACGAACGTCGAGCAGGAAGAGCCGATCGGCGAGCTCGTTGTATATAATGTCGGCGCGGGGCGCGCGCCCGCCGGCACGCGGCACCTGTCCTACCGCCTCGCGGCACCGGAGGACAACTCCCCGGCTGACCTCGCACCCCTGCAGAGTTACATCAAGGGTCGCTTCGCCACGGACGAACGCGCCACGCTGGTCGGCCGGCCCGAAACCTCCGACGCCCCCGCGGCCGCGACCGCGGCAGCACCGTCCGCGGGCGGCCTGCCCCTGGTTCATCTATTGATTCCGGATACCTGGGACAAATTTTCCGATGGCCTGGACGGCGTGGAAATCGACATGCCCGCCCTCGCGGTTGCGCCAACCCACGGCACTATATACCCCGTCAATATACAAATCCGCGATCCGCTCTGGCCGATGCGGAACGCGCTCGACTTCACGTTTGCCGTGAAGCCGCACGAGGCGAAAAAGCTTTGGTTCGACCTGCGCGACCGGCTGCTTCCCGCGGGCAAGGCGCTCTGGATCACCGTGGCCGGCGCCGGCGCCGGACTCGATGCCAACGCTCTCGCGGGCGCGCGCGTCACGCTTGTTTTCAAAACGCGGGAGGCGGCCCGCCCCGAGCACGAGCTCGACCGGTTCACCCAGGCGCGCGACAGCTACGCCATGCTCGTCGAGGAGCACCCGCACAGTCCGCTGCTCAATCTCTGGGTGCGATTCGAAACGGACCTGAACGATCTGCTGCGCGTCAACCCGCAGCATGAGCTCGGGCTGAAATACGCGATCGCCGGCTTGGGCGCCCCACGGCCCGCGATCGCACTCCCCGCACCGCCCGCCGGTGTGCCGCTCTGGGCCGCGCGCCAGACAGAGCTGCTCGATCGCGTCCAACGTTTCGTTTTCTGGTATATAGATCATCGCCAGGTCCCGTTCGGCGATTTCGGCGGTGGAATTTCGGATGATGTCGACCTGCTCAATACGTGGCCCGGCGTCGCGCTGATGGGCAGCGATCCGGCAAAAATCAAGGCGTCTCTCCACGCGTTGCTCGAGGCCGCGTTCAAAAATGGCATGTTCACGAACGGGCTGCCGACTATACAAGCGGACGAGCTGCACAGCTACGAGGAGGGCATCAACTGCCTCGCGCAAAATCTCGTCCTCGACTACGGAAATCCCCGCCAGCTCGAGCGCGCGATGGTCACCGCGAAAGGCGTGGAGAGCCTCACGGGCATCAATAGCGCCGGCCACCGGCATATCCGCACTTCCTATTACAACGGCCGGAAAATGGCCGAGGATGCCCCTTGGGGAGTCGCGAAACCATATTCCTACCTCGTGCTGCAACCGGGCCAGCTTCTCGTCGATTTCAACGGGAGCCCCCGCCCGCAGAAATATATGCTCGAGCTCGCAGACGGGCTGCTCGCGCATCGCACCACCGAGGCCGACGGCTCGCATGGCCTGCCGCAGGGCATCGAGTTTGCCACGGATAATAATGTCGTCGCCACGCGCGGGTATTTTCCGTGGCACGTTTTCTGGGGTGCGTGGAAATGGACGGGTAAACCGGAATATCTACAGCCGATCTTCGACGCCGGCACGACTGGGCTGACGTCCGTCAACGCGAACACACTCGATATATTAAATTTGCGGACGACATGGGGCGCGCGGCTTTCGGGCAACGAGCGCGGTCGCGGCGGCGAGGGCGGACGCGCCGCGACGCGGACCCTCGCGCGCAATCACGTGGCGTGGCAGCTCACCGGAGACAAATCCCTGCTCGAAACACTCTATGCGAGCCAGATCCAGGAATGCGATTTGCTCGAATATATCAACACCACCGGCAGCCTCTGGATCGATCGCGTCGCGGTGCCCTATAGTGAGCTGCAACGCGCGCGGCTCGGCGGCGTTTCGATTGTGCGCAACGCTCTCTATCCAGGACACACCGTCAGCTGGGATTTCGCCGCCCCCGCTTCCGGCACGAGCGTCGCCGTTCTCGTCCCCAATGCGACGCCGACCGCGTTCAAGGTCATTGCCTATAATCTCGAGACCACTCCCGTGCACGCCACGATGACGGGTTGGAATATAGATCCGGGAATTTGGGAAATCACGCAGGGGATCGATACCCGCAATGCGGACGTCGCGGATTCGACCCCGACGGCTCGCGAGGCGCGGTTCGAGCGCTCGGGTTCGCTGGAATTCGAACTGCCGCCGCGCGCGACCACGATCCTCACGCTGAAATTGAAGACTCCCGGCACGCCGTACTGGCAGCGCTCCGATCTCGGCATCACGGCGGACGACGTGACCGTGCGGGGTCGCGACATCCACGTGCTGGTGCATAGTGTCGGTGCCGTCGCGGCGCCGGCCGCGCGCGTCGTCGCAAAAACCGCCGACGGCAAAATTGTGGCCAGCGCGAACACGCCGCGACTCGAAGCGCCCGTCGACCTCGTGCCGAAAACTGCCGAGCTGACCCTTCCGCTGCCCAAGGGCGTGAGCCTGAAAGGCGGCTCGATCGAAATCCAGCCGGCGGACGGTGTCGAGGAAATCACAGCGTTGAACAACCGCGTCCGCTTATAGCAACGCGGCCGCGGCCGCCTGGGCGTTTCATATAGTGAAAAAACGGCCCGCCCTGGGAGGTCGGGCCGAGATCTATACCTCATGACGATTCACGAGACCGAGCAGGTCGAGGTTCCCACGCCGTCCGGGCCGATGCGGACTTATATATTCCGTCCCCAGCCCCCCGGGCGCTGGCCGGCGCTGCTGTTTTTCTCGGAGATCTTCCAGGTCACTGCGCCGATCCGCCGCACCGCGGCTCTGCTGGCGGGCCATGGGTTCGTCGTGGCCGTGCCGGAGATATATCATGAGTTCGAGCCGGCCGGCACGGTGCTCGCATATGATCAGCCCGGTGCGGATCGCGGCAACGCCCTGAAGACAACAAAATCGGTGGCCGCGTACGACGCCGACGCGCGCGCCGCGCTGGAGATGCTTCGGACGCATCCGGCGAGCACCGGCGCGCTCGGCGTGATTGGTGTTTGCCTCGGGGGACACCTGGCGTTCCGCGCCGCTCTGAATCCTGGCGTGGGCGCGGTCACCTGCTTTTACGCGACGGACATTCACAAGGGCGCTCTCGGCGCGGGCATGAACGACAACACCCTCGCGCGCATTCCGGAGTTGAAGGCGGAAGCGATGATGATTTGGGGCCGCAGCGATCCGCACGTGCCGGTGGAAGGCCGCATGAAAGTCCACGCCGCGCTCACCGCTGCGGGCGCGAATTTCACCTGGCATGAATTCGATGGCGCGCATGCCTTCCTGCGTGACGAGGGTTACCGGTATGATCCGGAACTCGCCCTGCAGTGCTACCAGCTCGCAGTGGCCCTCTTTCGTCGCCGGCTCGGCGCGGGCGTGGAATCGCCCCGTTCCGCGTGAGCGAATCGCCCGGGCGATTCCACCGCATCGCGCGGGCGACCGGTCGACAGCGGCCGCTATATATATCTATATAGGACGGCACCGATTGATATGGCGAGGGACGGATCAACGCTGGTTATATGAAAACATCGATATATCTCCATTCACTGCCCGTGGCGCGCGTCACCCGCGGGCTTTTTCTCGCCATGGCCGTCCTCGTCGGGAGCGCGGCGATGCTCCACGCAGCGCCCGAAGCGGCCGATTCGCTCGAGGCGGGATTTCTCTCGCCGCCAGAATCGGCGAAGCCGCGCACGTGGTGGCATTGGACGATGAGCAACGTGCGCCAGGATGGGATCACCAAGGATCTCGAATGGATGAAACGCGTCGGCATCGGCGGTTTTATGCTCGCGGACGTCAACGCCGGTGGTGGGCAGGACGTCGAGCCCAAGACTCCATTCGGCACGCCGGAGTGGTTCGACGCGGTGCGTTTCGCCGCGTCGGAGGCGGACCGGCTCGGCCTCGAGATGGCGATCTTCAGTTCTCCAGGCTGGAGCGAAACCGGTGGCCCTTGGGTCAAGCCGAACGAGGCAATGAAGAAACTCGTGTGGAGTGAGACCACCGCTGTTGGCCCGGCGCGGTTTTCCGGCCAGCTCGCTGCGCCGCCCTCGAACATCGGCCAGATCGGCAACACCGGCAGCACCTATTACGGCGGCCCGTCCTCGGCGCCACCTTTCTACGCGGACAGCGCTGTCGTCGCCTACCCGACCCCGGCCGACGAAATGGATGCAGCGGCCGCGCACCCGATGGTCACCACGAACAACGGCCCGATCGATGGCACCGCTCTCCTCGACGACGACCTGAATTCGCTGGTTAATATAGCGGCACCTAAAGGCGGCGGCCCCGCATGGGTGCAGTTCACGTTTCCGCAGCCGTTTGCGGCGCGAGCGATCACGCTCGGCGGCAAGGGCGGCAGTGCGAACGGCATCCCGGTCGGTCGCGTGCTGGCGAGCGATGACGGTATACACTTCCGCACGCTCGTGACGCTCCCCGGTCCGCAACTCTATCGTCAGGGCATGGTGCGCACGTATGCGTTTCCGCCGACCTCCGCGCTATATTATCGCATCGAGATGACCGGCGCTCCGCTCGGGCCGGCCGCCACGATGAGCCAGGCGCCGAGCGCGCCCGCGGCGCTATATACTTTAAGCGAAGCCGTGCTCCATGGGGGCGCCCGCGTGCACCGTTGGGAGGAGAAGGCGGGATTCAGCTTTTTGTTCGAATATGATTCCGTGCCCACCCCGTCCGTTGCGCCCGACGCCGTTATTCCGCGTCGTGCCCTCGTCGATCTCACGTCGCGCATGCGGCCGGACGGCTCGCTCGATTGGGATGTGCCGGCCGGCAAGTGGACCATTCTCCGTCTGGGTTACTCCCTGACCGGCGCGAAGAACCGCCCGGCGACGCCAGCGGGCTCAGGCTATGAGGCGGACAAGTTGTCGCGGAAGTATATAGAATCCTACTACCACGGTTATTTTGACCCGCTGGAAAAAGCGCTGGGCCCGTTGTTCGGGAAGAGCCTGCGATATGTCATGATGGACAGCTGGGAGGCAGGCACGAACAACTGGACGGACGAAATCCTGCGCGAATTTCGCGAGCGGCGCGGGTATGATCCCACGCCTTGGCTGCCGGCGCTCACCGGTCGCATCGTGGACTCTCCGGATGCGAGCGATCGTTTCCTCTGGGATTTTCGGAGAACGCTCGCCGACCTGTGGGCGGAGAGCCACTACGGCACGCTCGCGGATCTCCTCCGGAAAAAAGGCATCGGTATATATGCGGAAGCCGCGGGCGTGTCGCTCGAGATGCCGGAGGACACGCTGTTGAACAAGAGCAAGGTGGAGATTCCCGCTGGCGAATTCTGGGTGCACGACCTGCATCCACGATTGATGTATCTTCAGGATGTGCGCGGCGCGGCGTCGGCGTCCCATATATATGGAAAGCCACTCGTCGCCGCGGAGTCGTTCACTGGCGGCGGCTATGAGTCGCCCTATACACTCAAGAAAGTGGCGGATTATTGGTTCGCGCAGGGTGTGAACCGGCTCGTGTTTCATACTTCCGCGCACCAGCCGCTCGACACCAAGCCCGGCAACACGATGGTCGGCACGCACCTCAATCGCAATATCACCTGGGCCGAGCAGGCGGCGCCGTTCATGAAGTATATTGCGCGAAATTCCTTCCTTTTGCAGCAGGGGAAATTCGTGGCGGACATCGCCTATCTCCTCGACGAGGGGGCACCCTCGACGCCGCCGATCTGGGGGATGGGCACGCGGCCGGAGCCGCCGGAGGGGTTTGATTTCGACTTCATCAACGCCGATGTGCTCCTGCACCGTCTGACCGCGGGTGCGGATGGCCGGCTCGAGCTGCCCGATGGCATGAGCTATCGCGTGCTCGTTCTGCCTGAAACCACGCGGATGCGCCCGGAGCTCCTGAAGAAAATCCGCATCGCTGGTCGAGGCCGGCGCAATCGTGGTCGGTCCCAAGCCGCAGCGTTCGCCGAGTCTGCAGGGGTTTCCCGAGTGCGACCACGAGGTGCAGGCGCTCGCGGATGAAATCTGGGGCGATCTCGACGGTGTGAGCCGCACGATCCGCGTGTATGGAAAAGGCAGGATCGTCTGGGGCTGGCCGATGAGTCGTGTGATGGCGATGCAGGGAATCACCCGCGATTTCGAGGCGAGCCGCGGACTCGACTCGGATCTGGCGTGGCTGCACCGCCGGTTGCCGGGCACTGATATATACTATATTGCGAACCTGTCCGACCAGCCCCAGGACCTGCGAGCCCGGTTTCGCGTGGCCGGACGGGAAGCGGAAATCTGGCGGGCCGCCGACGGCACGATCCGCCCGGCGGAGTATATGATTTCCGGCGACCGCACGACAGTGCGGATGAAGCTCGGGGAACGCGAAAGCGCATTCGTTGTTTTCCGTCGCACCACCTCTGCCCCTTCACGAGAGCTGCCGGAGGTGTCGGAAACCGTCCGCGGCACCGTCACCGGCCCGTGGGAAATACGCTTTACCCCCGGCTTCGGCGCACCCGCCAAGACGGTCATGACCGACCTGCAACCCTGGTCCGCCAGCGCGATTGAGGGGATACGATTCTACTCCGGCACCGCAGTATATACGAATAAGATATCTATTCCGGCCGAGTGGCGGACCCACGGAGCCGCGCTCTGGCTCGACCTGGGCACGGTCAACGATCTGGCCGACGTGGTGATAAACGGGCAGCCGGTCGGAAGTCGGTGGAGCCCGCCTTACCGGGTCGATATCACATCGGCAGTGCACAGCGGAGAAAACGAACTGGAGGTGCGCGTCACGAACGAGTGGACGAACCGCCTGATCGGCGATCGCGCACTCCCAGCCGCACAACGGATTCTCGCGCCGGGTCTGCCGGTAACCGGGCCTGAGCGACGTCCACCCGCCCTCCCTGCGTCCGGACTGCTTGGACCGGTGACGATCCGGTCGATCCAACGCTAGCCCAAACGCATCGCCGCCGTTTCGGACGTATCCAGTATTTGAATACGGGAGGGCGGCGCCGATGCACCGGCCGACTTCCCGATTCGGGACGCGGCGCGGGCCGCGCGCTCCCGTCCCGGGACCCTTGAGCGTTATATACTGACGCGCAAATTGGTTCGCTTCCGCGCGCCCCGACCCATCTGCGATTATTTCTCCTGCAGCTCGGCCGGGAACGCGTCGATGCGCGCCGCCTGCACGTTTCGGTAATATACTTCGGCGCCCTCGGTCTGCAGGCTGATCTGCCCCGCGGTCAATGGCGCCGGCGTGGGGCCATCGAGCCGTTGCGCACCGGTGAGGCGCATTACAACCTGACCGTTGACGACGTGGATGCTGTCGCCGTTCACGCAATAGAGATCGAGAGTGTTCCACTCGCCATTCGGTTTTTCCGGGTCGCCGAGTTTCACGCAGCGGTTCCCGATCGGCGGCTTTTGCACGAACAACGTGGGTGTGCCGGCGGGATCATATAAGTACAGCCGCGGATTCGACGGGCTCGGCCGCGCCCGCACCGTGACCTGCGCGCCGAGTGCATATAAGTCGCCCATGTCGTGCTCCTGAATCTGGAATTCCAGCGAGCGCGGCCAGGTCTCGTGGTCGAAGCCGGGCGCGCCGTGACAATAATAGAGCAGGCCGCAATCGCGCGGGGAGTGCAGCTTCGAGCCCCATTTCCGCTCGCCCCACTTCACCTCCACGCGCACGTGCACGTTTCCAAACGACTGCTTGGTGGTGATCACACCGAAGCCCTGGCCCGTCACATGGATCACCGGCCCGCCGTCCGCCTGCTCTATATTAAATACATGGAGCGGATCGTGGTTGAGCCCGATCAACTCGAGATAATTGCCCTGCGCATCGCGTTTCATTCCGGGGACGTCCCAGGATTTATCCGGCCTAGTGAGAAACATATCCCAGCCTTGGAGATCACGGCCATTGAACAGCTGCTGCCAGTTTTCTGCCGCCGAAAGTGCGGCCGCGCCGCACGCAATATATAGCAGGACGATGCGGATGGGGTAACGCATGGCTCGAGGGTGGGACGGAGCCCGATTTGCGCAACTTCGTTTCGTCGCTTCATTGGTCCCCCATGCTCGACTTCACCTCCACCCCCACTTCGTCATCCGTCCTGGACGAGTCGCTGCTCGACGCGTATTCGAACGCGGTCTCGGGCGCGGCCGCCGCGGCTCATCCCGCAGTTGTTCATATTGAGGTCCAGCTGCCGGACAAACCCGGTGGCTCGGGCTCGGGGTTCTTTATATCTCCCGACGGCTACCTCCTCACGAACAGCCACGTCGTGCACGGGGCGAAGGAATTGCGCGTGTTCCTCGCCGACGGACGCAAGCTCGATGCGGACCTCATCGGCGATGATCCCGATTCCGACCTCGCCGTGCTGCGCGTCAGCGCCGACGATCTGGCTCATTTGACCTTCGCGGACAGCGAGGCCGTCCGACCCGGCCAGATCGCGATCGCGATCGGTTCACCGATGGGATTTCAACAAACAGTCACGGCTGGCATTGTCAGCGGCCTCGGCCGCTCGCTTCGCGGCGCGTCTGGGCGGTTGATCGACAATGTCATCCAAACGGATGCCGCGCTGAATCCCGGCAACTCGGGCGGACCGCTCGTGAACGCACGCGGCGAAGTCATCGGGGTGAACACGGCGATCATCCGCCCCGCGCAGGGGATCTGTTTCGCGATCGCGAGCAACACCGCCCGCTGGGTGACGGCGTGGCTGATCAAGGACGGACGGATCCGTCGCAGCTTCATCGGAGTCGCTGGCCAGAACGTTCCGATTCAACGCAAGGTCGTGCGCTATCATCATCTCGCGCACGACACCGGCGTGCTCGTCGCGGGACTCGAGACGGACAGCCCCGCCGGCCGCGCCGGCCTGGTCGTGGGTGATATTATATTAGCCCTCGACGATGCGCCGACGCCCGCGATCGACGCGTTGCACAAGCTGCTCACAGCGGATCGCATCGGCGAACGCGCGATCGTAACGTTTCTCCGTGGCGTCGAGGTAAGGCGTCACGCGATCATTCCGCTCGAAACTCCGGTGCATTGATCGTTTCGTCCGCGGATGATTGCCACGACGGCGGCCGCACTGCCGGTCACCAGCAGCCGCCCGAAATGGTGGCAATGGCCGACGGTGCTGTCGCTGGACGCGCCGCTTGTCGCGGTGACGTGGCAATGGCTGTTCGGTCGCGCCGCGCGAGTTCCGCTGGCCTGGCCTCACTATATAATTCTGGCCGCGTCCGTGTGGCTGGCCTACGCGGGTGACCGGTGGCTCGAGGCGTGGCGGCTGCCGGCCGAGCGGCTGCGGACGCAACGCCACCGGCTATATCAACGAAGGCGATATACGGTTGCGCTCGTGGGCATCGTCGTTCTGGCATTTGATATAGCGATCGCGCTGCGCTGCCTCACGCGGGCGGAGTTCGACGGCGGCGTGGTCCTGCTCGCCGCGTCGTCGCTCTATGTACTTTCGCATCAGGGCGTTCATCGTCACCACCGCGGCCGCCTGCCGAAGGAGGTGTGCGTCGCCATCCTGATCACCGCGGGCGTGGCGCTGTTTCCCGTGGTCGACGAAACGCATTCCGAACTGCTGGCCGCCCCGGCGCTGATTCTTTTCGCGCTGCTCTGCTTTTCCAACTGCACGTTTATCTCGGTGTGGGAACGCGACGTCGACGCGACGCAGGATCAGGTTTCACTCGTTCGCCAATATCCTTCGGCCACTATATTCGTGCGCTCGCTCGCCGTTATTCTCGTCGCCGCGTCGCTCCTCGCTGCTGGCGTCACGGCGGGTGCGTTCCGGATCGCGGCACTTTGCGTGGCCAGCAGCACCGCGCTGCTGCTCTGGATCGACCGAAGCGAGCCGCAGCTCGGTCGCCAGGCGGCGCGAGTACTCGCAGACGTGGCACTCCTCACACCCTTGGTGCCGTGGGCCGCGAGCCTGAATATATAGCATGAACGCTTCCGCTATCGCGGCCGGGCGGATCGCTTGGTGTATCCACATTTCGGATACGCGTTGGCCGGCCAAACCGAGTCGGCGTTATAAACTTTCGCCGACTCGCTGAGATGCCGCACCACTCCGCCCGGGCGAGCCTGGCGATCGATTTCTCGAGGCTGACGCGGAGCTACCGTGCGCTCGAGTTTCTCGCATTTGGGCGCGATTTGGAACGTGCGCGTTTCCGGTTTCTGGAGTTGCTCTGCGACGCGCGCGCGATCCTCGTGCTCGGCGAAGGAGATGGGCGGTGCCTGGCGCGCCTGTGCGAAACGGCGCCTCTGGCGCAAGTCCACTGTATAGACTCAAGCCCGGGCATGATCGCCGCGGCGGCGGCGCGGAGCGCCAGCCAGGACCGCAGCCGGATTCATTTCGTCTGCGCGGACGCGACTACGACGCCACTCCCCAAGGCGAGTCTGGATGGCGTAATCACGTGTTTTTTCCTGGATTGCTTCGAGGAGCGTGAGGTGAGTGCGTTGGTCAACCGCGTCGCCGCACAGGTCTCCACGGGTGGACGCTGGCTCTTCGCCGATTTCGTGATCCCTGCTCACGGATGGGGACGTCTGCGGGCGCGCGCCTGGGTGGGCTTGCTGTATATATTCTTCGGCTGGAGCACGGGACTGAAAACGCGCCGGCTGCCGCCCTCGGAGCGAATTCTCCGAGACGCGGGCTTCGCCCTTGAAGCCGTTGAGGATTACCAAGCCGGCCTGATCCGCAGCGCGGTCTACCGCAAAATCGAGCCGCCGCCGCCGCCGACAACCGAGGCGGAGCCGGCGGCCGAGTCCGGCCGGCCGTGAGGTTCATATAGCTATATATACGTCCCAGCAATGGGAGGTATATACCCGCCCCGACCCCGGCTCAGGCAGCGTCGGTGCGAATGTTGGTCGTGCCGTCGAGCCGGATCGAAAGATCGACGGGGCCTCCGATTTTCACCGAGCCCGCCGGGACCTGATAGGCCCAGACCTCGAAGCCGACGAGCTGGGCCGCGCCATAGCTCGTCGAGAGCGCGCCATCGACGGCGTCGAGGCCGCAGGCGACCTTGATGCGGCCGATTCGCGGCACGTTGAAACGCGCGTCATACGTGTACCAGTCATTGCCGATATATACTTCGCAATACGCGTGGAAATCCATCGGCGTGCCGGGATCGACAAAACCGATGTCGGGCAGATGCCCGGTAACATAGCGCGCGGGCAGGTTCATCGCCCGGCAAAGCGCGATCGTGCAGTGCGCGAAGTCACGACAAACGCCGTAGCGGCGCTGGATGACATCCCACGCGGAAAGCTCCGGGCTGCCCGAGCCGAAGCGATACTCGATGTTCTTATGAACCCAGTCGCAGATCGCTTGGACGCGCGTACGACCGTCTGGATATTGGCTAAAATTCTGCCAGGCAAAATTCAGCAGCTTGTCCGAGTCACAATAGCGGCTCGGAAGTGTATATCGCAGTACCCCGGGCGGCAGTTCGTCCAGCGGCAGGGGCTTCGGCTCGGGCGGCAACTCGGCGTTGTCCGGCAGCGACGGGATCCGCACGATCGCATCGTGCCGAATTTCGTTGCGACCGGGGTGCAGCACGAACCGGTCGACGATATTGCCATAGCTGTCGTCGAACTGCTCGGACGGAATCTCACTTCCGAAGGTGATCATTTCGGATTGCACGGATTGCCGTGGATCCACGCGCGGCTTCACATTGAGCAAAACCGGGACGCGCGACATCGTTTCATATACGAGCGAGCAGCCGACGCGGACGGTCACGTCGAGTTTCAAGGGAGGCTTTTGGTCCATGGCGAAAGGGCGATTGGCAGACCCATCAGATAAAGTTGAGTTCGCAACAACTGCGGGCAGGCAGTACCCTATCCTATCATGAAACTGCGGATCGTCCACCAGACAGTGTACACCTACCACAGTCCCGTCGCATTCGGACAGCACCGCCTTGTCCTGAGGCCACGCGAGGGGCATGATCTCACGGTCGAGTCGATGGGGCTGACGATCACTCCGGCCTTCGAGCTGGCTTGGAGCCGGGACGTGTTTGGAAACTCCATTGCCAATGTAGACTTTCTCGAACCGTCCAGCCAGCTCCACATCGTCACCGATGTCATCGTGAACCGCAGCGATCGCCAGCACGGCCGGTTCCGCCACGCAGTATATGACACGCCCCGACCCCCGGTATATGATCCGCTCGACCGGCTCGTCGCCTCCGCCTACCAGCAATCCGTCTATCCCGACGACGCGGTGGCCGTGGCGCGATGGATCGCGGCTCTGCCCTTCCGACTTCCCGAGGGCGTGCGGGCGGCGGTCGACGCATTGAACCGGCATATTCGCGGGCGTTTTCCGTCGAAGCGTCGCGAGGAAAAGGGCGTGCTAACCCCCGCCCAGACGATCGCGCGCGGCTCCGGCTCCTGTCGCGATCTCGCGACGCTGCTCCTCGAGGCGGCGCGCAGCCTCGGCATCGCCGCACGTTTCGCGAGCGGGTATCTCGACTGTGCGGCTTCCGAGGCGGGCGAGGCGTCGACCCATGCGTGGACGGAGATATATCTACCCGGCGAAGGCTGGATCGGATTCGACCCGTCGCTTGGTCACCCAACGAGCGAGCAGCATGTGGTCACTGGGGTCAGCAACCATCCGCGCGGTGTGATGCCGGTTTCCGGGTCGTATTTTGGGAAGGCGACTGAGTTCAAGGAACTCAAGGTCTCGGTGCTCTTCGAGAAAACGGCCTGTGATATATCCGAGAAACCGGAAATCGCCGAAGCCTCTGCCACTTCCAGCCGCTAGCCACTGTATGGCGGCCTCGCTATATGGTCGCTATATACGCGAGTCGACGGTTACTGCAGCTTTTCCGGCAGCGCCTGATAACGCGAGGCGAGGCTGTCCAGCATATGCGTCACGCCCTGGGCGCGAACGTCGGTGCCGGTATTGAGTGTCTGAGCCGCCGCGAAATTTCCGAGCAGCGCGCAATAGTCGCTGTTCACCATCATTCCAAGCAGCTCGCCGGTCTTGCTGAAAACCAAGTCGCCGCGGCTCGGAGCGAAGTCACCAAAGATCCGCTTGAAAAACCGATTGTCCACTCGCACATAGCCCGGCTGCGACGCGTCAAGTTTGAACGCCACCTCGCCGTAGCCTTTGCCCGTGCCGTTGATCAGCAGCGCTTCGGGAAACTTGAAGGCGTCGGTTGCGAGGGGATATACTTTTACTCCAAGCGCTGCCGCCTGCGCCGGGTTCACCGGCACCACCATGATGCGAGGATCGATCGACAGGAAACGAATCGTGCTCGCGACGGTATGCGCGGCCGGCGGATGGGTGAAATCCACCGTGATCTTTTCCCAATCGGACGCCGGTTCCAGCAACGAGAACGGCGTGTCCGCTATATGAAGCAAAGCATATATCTGCTGGCCGTCCGTCACGAAGACGGTGTCGGTCGTCTTGCTCTTGTTGACCTGCCCAAACAATCCGCGGCGATTCGCGTTGAAGCTCGTGTTCACGCGGTTCGCCAGGAAATCGTTATATAGTACATTCGCGGGGATCGGCCGGTTCTCCCGGATCTCCTTCGTCAACGCTCCGGAATTTTGCGCCAGCTCGCCCACGCCCTGCGCGAGCTGAGTCGTCGCCTCCTGCACCTTCAGGCGATCCGCCCGCTCGACCTCCACCTGGGTCTTCAACGAGTCGGCCGTTTCACGCAGGCTCTTTTTTTCAGATTCCGCAACGACCACCGCCATCGTCAGCCCTTCGATCTGGTGACGTGCGTCCGCCTGCTGTTTTTCAAGCGTCGCCATCGCCTGCTTCTGACGTTCCGCCTCGGCCTGCTTGTCCGCGAGTTCACGCTGCAGCTGCGCGAGCTGCTCGCGGGTCAGCGTCGCCTCCTGCGTCACCGCCGCCACCTTTTGCGAAAGATCCGCGGCGGTGCGCTGCGTTTCCGTGAGCGTCGACGCGAGTGTATTCTTTTCCGACGCGAGCTGGCTGCGCTCCGTCTGCAACGCCGCGAGCGCCTGCTGCCGGGCCGCGAGGGCGGCGTCGGTGGAGGATAATTTTTCCGTCAACTGCTGCCGTGTCGACTGCTCGTCTGCGAGCGACTGGCGCATGGACTCGACAAGATCCTGATCCTTCGTCGCCGCGTTCGCTGCCATCGCGGGCACCGGCGGCTGCTTCGGCGGTGTGGGCGTGGCCTTTTCCCAACGCGTCAACGCGAGCAGGTTCAGCAGCAGAAAATCGCACAATATCAAAAGAAGCGTTTTATTCATGGGGGGTTATATACTCAACGTTTCTTGCTCATCCGCATCCGCGCGAACCCCGGCCTCATCGCATCGCCATCATGCTGCTCTCCGCCTGGCTCTCGACAATCAGCTCGCGCTTGAAGGGGCGCACATGCCGGATCTTCACCAGCGCCACGCAGGTGATGCCGAACAGGTTGGAGGAATACGCGGCGAGAAGATTGGGCTCGATGACGCCGAGCACCTGAAGCACCAGCGCCGTGGCAGTGCCGCCGATACCTACATAGAGTCCACCGTCAAAGAGGTTCTCCTCGTTTTCCATCAGCTTGAGCTTCACGAGCGGAGGCAGGTCTTGCCGTCCCACTTCGCGAATTTTCTGAAGGCACGTAAAATACATTGCGATCTGCAGCAGGGCGAAGAATCCGATCGAGACGAGGGTGGAGAGGTCCATATGTACTTTGGTTTTGGGAGGAGGGTTGGCCACGGCGTCTGGGTTCGCCACGAGGACGGGCAGACGCAACCTGAGTTGAAAATCCGAGGCGGGTGCGGCTTTGAGCAAAAAGGGTTCGGTGGCGATGATCAGCATCGCGGCAAAAAGAAATGCCAGCATGCCGCTCTTCACGTGTGGCGTCGCCGCAGCGGGAAGGGTCGGATCCTCCGGCAAAACCAACGCACGGTCGATGCCCCGCAGGACGAGAAACGCGCCGATCAAGTAGCCTATATACTTTAACGCGAGCATCAGCTGCGGATGCGGCAGCACCCACTCGCCCATCATGCTCAGGCCCGGGGCCGCGATGCGGTTCACCGGCACCTGGCGCAGGAGCAGCTGCTTCGCCGCACCCTGGCCGTTCTGCAGCGCCACCCGCAGGTCGGCCACGCCGGGCGTACCATATTGGATCACATAGTTCGCGACGCGATCCGCCGAATCGGTGAACAGCGCGGCAGTATATATAACGGAAAACTGGTCGGATGCCACCCGGGCGAGGTGTGCATATTCACCGACGGTCTTCGTATTATCCGTGCGCTTGAGCAACTCGCTTAGTTGGGTCCAATCCAAGCGACGCCCGAGCGCGAGCAGATCTATATAAAAACCCTCGAGCTCGCCCAGGTCGTGGCGCTCAGTCGCGGTTTCGGCCAGCGAGCGGACCTGCCGCTGCAGCGACGGCGAGAGATGCTCGCCTTGATATAGTATTCCGGTGAGCAGGATCAGCGCGTCGAGCGGCTGCCCGCCGGGGCGCGTCGCCGGCACGAAGCGTCCCGTCAACGTCAAATCCCGCGTCCGCAGGATCGCCTGCACTCCTTGCGAACCGGAGTTCGCCAGATACGATCGAAGGGTCGATCGCGCCGCCTCGGGAATCAGGAACGTCAGCACCGGGACGCTCGCGGCCGAGGCTTGGGCCTGTCGCAGATGAAACAGTGGATCGAGAAATGGGTCCCACCCGCCCCACGCCATCAGGCCGGGCTGACGCGCTGCCGCCTGCTCGAGGGACGCTTGGAGCGAACGCGCCTGCGGATCGTTCAGGGCTTGCGCAACCTTCAGCACCAACGCCGCCGGCCCAAGTTTTTCCGAATCAACCAAATCTTTTCCAAACGCGCCGACGCTCGGTGTGCCGGCGCCCGCTGCATGCAACAACGCAGGGCTCACGGACTTGAGATTCACGGGCAAACTCCACGCCGCGAGAGCAAGCAGCAGCCCCGACACGATCAGAACGATCGCGCTCCCAGTCCTGGTGCGAACGGCGGTAGTGCTCATCTAAATAATTCAGTTGGCGAGCGAAGCGGCCGAAGCCACGCTCGCGGTTTTTAGGACCAATGTCATTGCGAATTGTTCATTATAACGACCCCATCCTGCGTAAGAAAGGTGCCCGCATTACCACCTTCGACCGCGCCCTTGAAGACCTCGCCACCGAGATGATCGCCGCGATGAAAGAGGCGGCCGGCATCGGCCTCGCCGCTCAGCAAATCGGCCGCGCCCTTCAACTTTGCGTTGTCGATCTCCGCGCCGTTGACAGTGAATTTCAGTGGGAACTCGATGGCGCCAAGCCACCCCTCGATTTATTTATGCCCATGATCGTGGCCAACCCGGTGATCACGGTGGACCGCACCGCACCCGAGATTCTTTTCGAGGAGGGGTGCCTCTCGTTTCCGAAAATCCGCGGCGATGTTTCCCGACGCGAACAGATCACGGTCAAGTTCCAGGATGTTCACGGCGTCGCTCATATATTAAAATGCGACGACCTGCTGGCCCGCTGCCTGCAGCACGAGGTCGACCATCTCAACGGCGTGCTGTTCATCGAGCGCATGGACAAGGCGGAGCGCGCCCGGCTCGAACCCGCGATTAAAACTCTCGCCAAGGCAACCCGCGCGGAACGCGCTGCGGAATAGACGGAACGTCAGAAGCGCCCCGCCCACTCTTTCGAACTCATGAGCCAAAAATCGGACGGGATGAACTACGCCCCCCAGGGCAAACCAAGCCCGGTGGTGCGGCCGGGCGAATTCATATTCGCCGCCGCCCACCTCGATCATGGCCATATATATGGCCAGACCAACGGATTGCTCGAGGCCGGCGCCGAGCTGAAATGGGTATATGATCCCGACCCGAAAAAGGTCGAGGCCTACCGTGCCAAATATCCGCAGGCGAAAGCAGCGCGATCACTCGACGAGATTCTCGCCGACCCCGCCGTGAAGCTGCTCGCCGCAGCCGCCATCCCCAGCGAGCGCGGCGCCCTCGGCTGTCGCACCATGGAGGCCGGCAAGGACTATTTCACCGACAAGGCACCGTTCACGACGCTTGACCAACTCGACGCCGCGAAGGCCGTCGTCGCGCGCACCGGCCGGAAATATATGGTATATTTCAGCGAGCGCCTCCACGTCGAATCCGCGATGTATGCCACCGACCTCGTGGCCGGCGGCGCCATCGGGCGCGTGCTGCAGGTCATCGGCCTCGGGCCGCATCGCATCAACAAGCCCAGCCGCCCCGCGTGGTTTTTCCAACGCGAGAAATATGGTGGCATCCTCTGCGACATCGGCAGCCACCAGTTCGAGCAATTCCTCACGTTCGCCGGCGCCCGCGATGCCTCCGTCACCCAGGCGGCCGTGGCGAATTTCGGCAACCCCGACACGCCGGAGTTCGAGGACTTCGGCGAGGCGTCACTCCTCGGCGACAACGGCACGTCAAACTATATACGCGTGGACTGGTTCACGGCGGATGGACTCAGCACTTGGGGTGACGGCCGCACCATCATCCTCGGCACGCAGGGCACCATCGAGCTCCGCAAGTATGTCGACATCGGCCGCGAGAAAACCAGCGACCATGTTTATATAGTGGATGGCCGCGGCGAGCATCATATAAATGTCGCGGGCCAGGTCGGCTTCCCCTTTTTCGGCCAGCTGATTATCGACTGCTTGAACCGCACCGAAAAGGCCATGACGCAGGCCCACGCGTTCAAGGCCGCCGAACTGTGCCTCCGCGCTCAGCTCGCCGCCCGGCGCATCGCCTAGTAGCGCGGTGCGCTTTCGCGGATGGGCTCGATTGCGACGCGCACGGGAGACGACGGCACCACCGGTTGTCTCTATGGGCAGCGCCTTCCCAAATATCATCCGCAGATTGAAGCCCTCGGAGCGTTCGACGAACTGAACGTTGCCCTCGGTGCCGTGCGGCTCCAGCTCCCCCCGGGATCTCCGCGGCTCGAGCTGTTGTCGGCCCTGCAGGGAAATCTCGTCGCGCTGATGGGCGAGCTGGCTTGCCTCGAAGCCGACGCCGAGCGCTATATACAGTCGAACTTCGCCAAGCTCGTGCCGGACGACCTGGCGCGAATCGACGCCACGATCGCCGCGGTCGAGGGCCGCACGCTGCGGTTCGAAGGCTGGGCGACGCCCGGGAAAAATCCGCTCGCGCTCAGCTGCGATCAGGCCCGCGTGGCTGCGCGGCGCGCCGAGCGACGCCTGAGCGCCCTCCCCGAACACGGCCGCAGCGTCCGTCCGCTCGTGCAACAATACACGAATCGTCTGTCGGACCTGCTCTGGCTGCTCGCCCGCGCAGCGGAGACTCCCAGCACCCCGCCCGCTGAGTAAAGCGTATCCATAACTTGGATACATCGCCTCGTCGGCCGGGTGGCCGCATTGCCCGGTGACCTCGGCACGAAGACGATCGGCGCGACGCAAAAAACGCTGTCATTCGAGCAATTCCCGCGCAATCATCCGGCATGCTCGCCCTTCTTCTGATCATCGCCGCGGCCTTCTGGCGGATCGTCGCCGCCCATCACCCCGCGTTCGTGAACTTCTCGCCGCTGATGGCGCTGACGTTTTGCACGGCAGTATATATCCGGGACCGGCGCTGGTGGGTGGTGCCGCTCATCGCGCTTTCGTTGTCGGACCTCTATCTCGACCGCTATTACTCGAGAGTATATAACTATGAGTGGTCCGTGGCCGGCGCGGCGATTCGCTCGCTGTGCTTCGTAGCGTCCCTCGGCTTCGGCGCAATGGTCGCCCGCCACCGCAACTGGCTCCGGCTGATCGCCGGCGCGGTGGGCGGCTCGCTCTTCTTCTATATTGTGACCAACACGTCGGCGTGGCTCGAGGACATCACGTATCGCCACGACCTGGCCGGCTGGTGGCAGGCCTTGACCGTTGGCCATCCAGAATTTCCGCCGACGCTGCTGTTTTTCCGGAACACATTCGTCAGCGATCTGGGTTTCACGCTGGTGTTTGCGCTGGTGATGGAGCTGGCCGCCCGCCGAGCCGGCGCCCCAAGCCCGCTGGGCCAAGCGCGCCGCGCCTGAGCGGAATACTGGGAGACGGAGCGGTCACTATATAGCGGAATATATCAGCTATATAGTCGGATCGCTCGACACTAGGACCGAAGACAAACCCGCGGCCGGCGGATTGAGCCGACTTCCATAGGTCGCGTCGCGCTCGAAAGCTTACAGCAGGTCGGCCGCGAGCTCGGCCAGTTTCGACCGCTCGCCCTTCATCAGCTTCACGTGCGCGGCGATCGCCTGGCCCTTCATCCGGTTGAAACAATATACCAGGCCGTTGCTCCGTGCATCGACGTACGGGTTGTCGATCTGAGCCGGGTCCCCGATCAACACGATCTTTGAACCCTCCGAAATGCGCGTGATCACCGTCTTCACCTCGTGGGGCGTCAACTGCTGCGCTTCGTCCAATATAAAGAACCGACGCGCGATCGAACGTCCCCGAATGAACGCCAGCGCCTCGATCTCGACCAGGCCGCTTTTCAGCAAGCGTTCATACGGCTTCGCAATCGGACCCGACGCATGACCACCGTGCTGGCTTGCATGGCTGGCCTGCGGCGCATTCATCGCGGCACTGAAACGCTCCTCGCGCTTTCCAAACTTCTTGCGCGAAACTTTCTTCGCCGCGAATTGCGGATCCTTCGGCGCCTTCGATGGGATGAGCACCTCGAGCGCATCATAATAGGGCTGCAGCCAAGGCTTCATCTTTTCCTCGAGCGTGCCCGGCAGAAACCCGATGTCCTTGCCCAGCGCGATAATCGGCCGCGAAATGGACACACCATCATAACGTGACTGGTCGTCGTTCGTTTGGTGCAGCGCACACGCTATAGACAGTAACGTCTTGCCGGTGCCGGCCTTGCCGAAACACGTGAGCATATGGATGCTGTCATCCAGCAGCGCATCCAAGAAAAACTGCTGCTCCAAATTGCGCGCACGGATCGGAATCCCGCCCGGCGCCTTCACATAGTCCGGCAATTTCAACCGCCGCACGATCCCCTCGCCATGATAACGCGCGGGCATCGTCTTCCCCTCGTCGGAACGCAATAATATATACTCGTTGAGATACAACGGCTTCGACGTCTCGTCCCCGAGGTCGAACTCGCCCTCGGAGCAGAAACGCTGCATTTCATATATATTCACCGGGATCTCCCGGTAACTCGCTTCGTCGACGTCCTCCGGCACCTTGTCGTTGAGGTAATCCTCCGACTCGAGCCCGACCGCGCGCGCCTTCAGCTGCACGTTCACGTCCTTCGTCACCAATATAGTCGGCGGTGGATATTGCTCCTGCACGAACAGCGCCGCCGCAATGATGCGGTTGTCCTTCTTGCTCAGGTCGGGCAATATCGCGCGCAACCGCGCCATCGCCGGCGAACTGCGCGCCGGATCCACCAGATACGGATTGATGATGATCGAAAGCGTACCGCCCGTCTTCAGCTCCACGCCCTCGTGCATCGAGCGCGAATCCGGCAGCAATTCCTGAAGGATGCGATGCACCCGCCGCGCGTTGCGGCCCCGCTCGGTCGACTGCTCCGTTTTTATCGCGTCGAGTTCCTCGAGCACCTCCACGGGTATGGCGAGGTTGTTGTCCTCGAATTTGAAGATGGATTGTGGGTCGTGAAGCAGAACGTTCGTGTCGAGCACGAAGGTCTTAACTTTTGCCTCAACCCTAATCCGCGAATTTGGAGCCAGTGCCCCGCGCAGGTTTTCCATCGGTGTGGATATCGTGTGAATAACTGAACAGTGACGGGGCCGTTTGTCGATGACCGAATCTTCCTTAACTCATACTTAACAAACGAAATGCCGCGGGAGCAGCCGACATTCGACCGCTCCTCACCATATTCCGTGCCAGCGCCCCGGCGGTATCATCACCCCTCTGAGCCCAATGAATAGAGCGGGCGCTGGGCCAAAGTCCGGCCGATATATGATGCAACAGCCCCGGGGCAGCAGACGCGATCAGCACCGGCCAAAGGACCACCCTGCGTCCCCGCGGTTCCGCGCCCGCCCCCGGTCGCCCCAGCGCGCCTATGACACGTGGCCTATAAATCGTCGGCTTGCGCGACGTTCGAAATCGCGTAGGATCGTCCCTCCGATGGAATCACCAGCTCTCCCGTCCGCGAGCGCCGCTCCGCTTGCCCACGCCGCAAGGCGCTGTGATTGCCACCTGATTTCTGGATGATCCCGGGAGAAACAGCTTCACCCCCGGCCTCGGTCGGCGCGGTGAACGCCGTCCACGGGGCTCTGCTTCCGGCCGACCGGTGCCCCACCACGCTATATACAGCGAGTGTCAGCCCGTTCTCTTGTATCCAGAATGTGAATACACCAGCGGCCGCGGTGGCGGCGGCGCTGTAGCCGCTTAGGCATAGTCATGGCCCACCTCGACGATCTCGAATCCCATTCAATATACCTGCTGCGCGAGGCATTTCACGCGTTTGAACGTCCCGCCATGCTCTGGTCGATGGGCAAGGATTCCAACGTTCTCCTCTGGCTCGCGAAGAAGGCGTTCTGCGGACATCTCCCCTTCCCCGTCGTGCACGTGGATACCACGTATGAGTTTCCGGAAATGCTCGAGTTTCGCGCGTGGGCCGTCGAACACTACGGCCTCAATCTCATCACTTGGGTGAACCAGGAAGCGCGCGCTCGGGGCATCGGATATGAAACGACGGACCCGGTCACCGTCACGCACGAGCTCAAGAGCGTGGCCCTGCAACAGGTGCTCGCGGCGCATCGATTTGATACATTGATCACGGGGATCCGTCGCGACGAGGACGCCACTCGCGCGAAGGAACGCTATTTCTCTCCTCGCAACGCCGAGTTCGAGTGGGACTATAAAGACCAGCCGCCGGAGTTCTGGAATCATTTCACAACGGAGGTCGGTCCGGGCGAACACGTGCGCGTGCAGCCGCTGCTGGATTGGACGGAGAGCGACGTCTGGCGTTACTGCCAACAAGAGAACATCCCGTTGCCCCGTATGTACTTTGCGCGCAATGGCCGGCGATATCGTTCCCTCGGATGCTGGCCCGTGACGCACGACGTCGCCTCGACCGCGACCACGATTCCCGAGATCCTCGAGGAACTGGCACACACGCGCATTTCGGAGCGCGCCGGCCGGGCGCAGGATCACCACGAGCGCAACGCGATGCAGAAACTCCGGGCCCGTGGGTTCATGTGACCGGTCACATCCCGCCTGCTCTATATACCGCGTATATAAGTATATATTTTCCCTGCCCGCCGCTTGAGCCTTCTCCTCGATCCTTCCCGTCCGTCGTCCGCTTCAGCGCCTGAAGCTACGCCTGCGCGGTCGCACACAGCGACCCCGCCGGATCACCTCGATCTCGTCGTCGTCGGGCATGTGGATCACGGAAAATCGACACTGATCGGCCGATTGCTCTTCGACACAAAATCCGTGGCCGATGGCAAAGCGGAGCGGATCGAGGCCGCGTGCCGCGCTGAGGGGATGCCGTTCGAATATGCTTTTCTCCTCGATGCACTCCTCGAGGAGCAGGCGCAGAACGTGACGATGGACACGACGCGGGTGCCATTCCGCACTGCGCGCCGCGCGTTCACGATCATCGATGCGCCAGGCCACAAGGAATTTCTCAAGCACATGATAACCGGCGCGGCGCACGCGGATGCCGCTGTGCTCCTCGTGGACGCGCACGAGGGTCTGCGCGAACAGACGCGCCGCCACGCCTACCTGCTGTCGTTGCTCGGCTTGCGGCAGGTCGTCGTCGCGGTAAACAAGATGGACCTCGTTGAATATAGTGAGGCGGCCTTCACGCGGATCCGGAATGATATAACGAATTTCCTGGGCGGGTTCGGGCTCGCGCCGTCCGCGGTCGTGCCGCTTGCGGCGAAGCATGGACACGGACTGCTCGAGCAGAGTCCCTTGCTGCCATGGTATATAGGGCCGGCGCTCCTGCCCGCCCTCGAGGCGCTGGCCCCAACGCCCGCGCCCCACGGCGCGCCGCTGCGGCTGACCGTGCAGGATATATATCGTTTCGACGAGCGGCGGATCGTAGCCGGGTTCGTGGAATCCGGCCGCATCGCCGTCGGCTCCGAGCTCGCGTTTTTTCCCGGTGGGAAACGCAGCCGCGTGAAATCCATCGAGCGCTGGCCCACGTCACTCCCGGGCGCAGCTGGAATCTCCGTCGAGGCTGGGCACTCGGTCGCGCTCACGCTCGAGGATGAGATATTTGTGGAGCGCGGGCACGTCGGTGCGTCACCGGATGCCGCGCCGGCCGAGGCGTATGAATTTACCGCGCGCATTTTCTGGCTGCATCCGGAGCCGCTCCGCGTCGGCGAATCGCTTCCGCTTCGCCTCGGCACGCAGCACGCCGAGGTGCGCGTGGTCGCGATCGCGCGCGTGCTCGACGCCGTCACCCTGGAGAATTCGGAAGTTAATATATCGGAGGTGAAGAACCTCGAGGTCGCCGAGGTGCGGCTGCGCGCGCGGCGAAAACTGGCCTTCGATCCCGGCGCGATTTTTCCCGCGACCGGTCGTTTCATATTGCAGCGCGCGCGCCGCATCGCGGGCGGCGGCGTGATCGATGCCGCTGTTGAGGAAAAACGTCTGACCGAAACGCGCGGCTCGATCGCCTCCTCGGCCCGCACAGCGCACCTCGGCCACCGCGGAGCCATCCTCTGGCTGACGGGGCTTTCGGGTTCCGGCAAGTCGACGCTGTCGGCGGCACTCGAGCTGGAGTTGTTTCGCGTCGGCGTGCTGCCCGTCGTCCTCGATGGCGATATATTGCGCACCGGACTTTGCCGCGGTCTCGGTTTTTCCCAAGCGGACCGCAGCGAGAACATTCGGCGCGCCGCCGAGGCCGCCGTGCTCCTCGCGGAGACGGGCGCGGTCGTGATCACCGCGTTGATCTCGCCCTTCCGCGACGATCGCCGGGCCGCGGCCGACCTCGCGCAATCGCGCGGCATTCCCTTCGCGGAGATATATGTCAACGCGCCGCTGGCTGAGTGCGAGCGCCGGGATCCGAAATCGCTCTATAAAAAGGCGCGTGCCGGGCAGATCGCCTCGTTCACGGGGATCGATTCCCCGTATGAAGCGCCACTCTCCGCGGACCTCGAACTCCATACCGATCGTGAAACGATCGAGGAGTCGGTGAAGAAACTCGCCCAGCTCGCGGTCACCCTGGCCCGTCCCGCCTGATGAACGACGATCCCCACTATATACTCGGGCGCGTCGCCCTCGTCGGCGCGGGCCCCGGCGATCCGGATCTCCTCACGCTCAAGGCGCTGCGGCTGCTCCAGGCCGCCGACGCCGTCGTATATGATCACTTGGTGGGCCCGGAAATCCTGGCGCTCGCGTCACCCGCCGCCGAACTGATTTTCGTTGGAAAAAAAGGCGGCGGATTCTGCTGCGCGCAACGCGACATCGAAGCCACCCTGCTGCGCCTCGCGCGAGCGGGCCGGCAGGTCGTGCGACTCAAAGGTGGCGATCCCTTTATATTCGGCCGCGGTGGCGAGGAGGCTGAGGCCCTCGCGGCGGCCGGCGTCCCATTCGAGATCGTGCCGGGCGTGACGTCCGCCCTCGGCGCCGCGGCGTACGCGGGCATTCCCCTCACGCATCGCGAACACGCCAGCAGCGTCGTGTTCCTCACCGGGCACGAGGATCCCGCCAAAGCCGACGGCGCCATCGCCTGGGAACAATATGGCCGGCTCGGCGCGACGCTCTGTATATATATGGGCATGAAAAATCTGGAAACGATCTGCCGGCGGTTGCTCGCCGGCGGGCTCGCTCCGGAGACACCCGCCGCCGTGGTGCAATCCGCCACCACCGGTGAACACCGGCAACTCACGTCCACGCTCGGCACCATTGCCCGCGACTCGGAGCACGCGGGATTCGGCGCGCCCGCGATCGTGATCATCGGCGCGGTGGCGGCGCTGGGTGAAAAACTCAACTGGTTCGACGCCGCGGCGCGCGCCGAGATTTCACGATGACCATTGCTCTCCTCGACAACGGCTCGCTCGAGCCGGCGGCGACGCTCAACCTGCGAGCGGTGGCCGCGGCGGTCTCGGCCCACGCCGGCGTGTCCGTGACTGCGGTCTCGTGGAAGCACAGCGACCGTGTGCCCGCCGCCCGGCTCGGCGGTGTATCCGGAAAAGCACTACACGCGTGGACGCGGGCCCGGCTGGCGGCGGGCGAAACCAACTTCATATATCTACCGTTCTTCATCAGCCCGCAGGGCGCGATCGGATCGGCCCTGCGGCGCGACCTTCAGGAACTATTCGCGGAATGGCCGCGCGCGCATTTTCGCTTTGCGGCGGGGCTCGCGGAGGGCGACACCATTCCCCGCATCGTCGCCGCCCGCATCCGGGCCTGCCGCGCCGCTATATATAGAGAGTGTCCGCCGGTGATCGTCGTCGACCACGGCGGCCCCTCCCCGGTGTCCGCGAAATTGCGCAACGAGTTCGCCGCCGCCGTTCGCGCGGAGCTCGGGCCGGAAGTCCGCAGCGTCACCCCCGCCTCCATGGAAGGCGAGGACCACGCGCACAACCGGCCGCTGCTCGCGAGCGTGCTGGAGTCGCCGGAGATTGGCGGCGGGGACGTGATTATTGCGCCGCTCTTCCTGTCACCCGGGCGCCACGCCGGGCCGGACGGCGACATCGTCCAAATCTGCCGCGCCGCGGAGGCGCGCCACCCGGCGCTGCGCTGCCACGTGACGGAGCTGGTGGGAACCCATCCACGGGCCGTCGACTCTCTGGTCGACAGCCTGCGCGCTACTCTCTCTGATCTAACCCTTTTCGCCTCGCATGAGCCTCTCGCCTGAAACCGCTCCCACTCCTTCGAAACCGCTCTCGAAAAACGAGACGATCAAATCGCAGAGCAACTTCCTGCGGGGACACATCCTGCAGGATCTCGCCAACCCGGCGACCGGCACGGTGACGGAGGAGAGCGCGCAGCTCACCAAGTTTCACGGTATATATGCGCAGGACGACCGGGACCTCCGCAACCAGCGACGGAAGGAAGGGCGCGAAAAGGCGTTCAGCTTCATGGCCCGCATTCGAGTGCCGGGCGGCGTCTGCACGACGCAGCAATGGCTCGCACTGGACGCCCTCGCAGACTCGCATGCGAACGGCACGCTCAAGCTGACCACGCGCCAGGCGTTTCAATTTCACGGTATCCTTAAGGGGAATCTCCGCGCCACGATCAAGGCGATCAACGAGCAGCTGCTCGACACGATTGCGGCCTGTGGCGACGTCAACCGCAACGTGATGTGCAACCCGAATCCCGATATATCATCGCTGCACCGCGAGACGCTCGAGGTCGCGAAGGCGATCAGCGAACACCTCACTCCGAAGACCCGCGCGTACCACGAGATCTGGATCGACGACGAGCTCGTCGGCGGCGGCGAGCCGGACGTCGAGCCGATATATGGTGCGACCTATTTGCCGCGGAAATTCAAGATCGTCGTCGCCGTCCCCCCGAGCAATGACGTCGATATATACGCGCACGACCTCGGCTTCATCGCAATCGCCGACGAGAACGGGAAACTCGAGGGATTTAATATAACGGTCGGCGGCGGCCTCGGCATGGCGCACAATCAGGCGGAGACCTACCCGCGGATCGCAGACCTGCTCGGGTTTTGCCGCGCGGACCAGGTAGTGGACGTCGCTGAGAAGGTCGTGCTCGTGCAACGCGACTACGGCGACCGCACGGAGCGGAAACATGCACGGTTGAAATATACAATCGCCGATCGCGGGTTGGGCTGGTTTCGCGACCAGGTGCAGCAGCGCCTCGGGTATGAACTCGCGACGCCGCGGCGCTATGAGTTCACGCATACCGGGGATCGTTACGGCTGGGTGGACGGGGAGAACGGCACGTCCCACTTCACGCTCTTTATCCAGAGCGGGCGGGTAAAGGACACGCCGGAGTATCCGCTCAAGTCGGCGCTGCGGGAAATCGCCCGCGCGCATCGCGGCGACCTACGGTTGACCGCGAACCAGAACCTGATGATCGCGGGCGTTACGGCGGCCGATCGTCCGCGCATGGAGGCGCTGTTACGCGAGCATCGGCTTGATACAGCGAACGACGCGTCGGGGTTGAAGCTGAATTCGATGTCTTGTGTCGCGTTGCCGACCTGCGGGCTCGCGCTCGCGGAAAGCGAGCGTTACCTCCCGGATTTGGTGCGCCTACTCGAGGCGGAAATGGAAGCAGCGGGGCTGCGGGACGACGCGATTGTCATGCGGATCACCGGTTGCCCGAACGGTTGCGGCCGGCCCTATCTCGCTGAGATCGGATTCGTAGGACGGGCGCCAGGGAAATATAATGTCTACCTCGGTGCCGCCTATGACGGCTCGCGCCTCAATATACTCTATAAAGCGTCGGTGCTCACGTCGGAGATCGTCCCGCTGCTCGGCCCGATCATCCGTCGTTACGCGCTGGAGCGCACGTCGGGCGAGCGGTTCGGCGACTTCGTCATTCGCACCGGGTACGTGCGGCACACAGGCACGCCGGCGGATTTCCACGAAAAGGCGAAATCCGACCAGGGCGGCCCCGAGAGTATCTGAGGTAAGGCCCAGCGCGGCGCGACGCCCGGGAGGTGATCGCGCCGCCAGTATATCGGGCCGACAACTGCGCCACGCGGCAGGGTATATACTCGATAGATCTCCTGCGCCCCCGCGCTCGAGCAGGGGCGCTGCGGCGGGAAAAATCCTGCGCGGTCGGGCTTGCCCGCTCAGAGTCCTCACCGCGCGCCTAGACGCTGCCTCAGCGCTCGAGCGCGTAGCCAAAAAA
Source organism: uncultured Verrucomicrobiae bacterium (assembly GCA_963800005.1). Taxonomy (GTDB): domain Bacteria; phylum Verrucomicrobiota; class Verrucomicrobiia; order Opitutales; family Opitutaceae; genus CAWCZH01. The sequence continues at coordinate 465,607 of CAWCZH010000003.1, read as the reverse complement.
AGCGTCTGACCAAGCGACTATATATATCTTATAAGGCGCTGATCGCGAGCTGCTAATGCGGGACTCCGAGTATGATCGATTTGAGGTCAACGGGCTGCCGAGGCGATTCCGGATCCAATGGGACGAAGCCTCCGCTCACCTTACTCGCGGAGACCGCGGCGACCGGGTTTCGCGCCAATGCCGATATATACTAGCTATATCTCACGCTGCCCGAGGGGACCTGCAACGAAGTCGCGGGTAGACCCTATCCTCTCGTCGTCCGTGGGCCGCTCGCGGTCGTTAACTCGCGTTATATAATCCGCATCGCACTTAGCGTTACAAGTTGAGAGTAAAAAGTTAAGTATTCCCAGCGTGCGTTCCGGAGGGTCATCTCGGACCGCATCGGAGCTGAGTTCTTTCAATCGAATTCAGGCGCGTCCGTCCGGCGCGGGCGCGGCGCGGCGTCGGTCCAAAGCCGCAATAGGAACTCGGCGAGATTGAGCATGCTCGTCCGGTGGAGGCCCTCGGCACGGACCGCGGCTTGGAACGGCGCGGCGACGGCACTGCGTTCAACGTAGTAGCGCCACAGCTCGCTTTCCACGATTGGCGCGGGGCCGTTTTCAGTGCCGGGTCGGCGCGCGATACTTTGAACTTTTTCCTGCCAATAAAGTCTCTCCTCGACGTGGGTCTTTAGGTAGTCGTAGACGACCTGTTCGGCACGGTTCAAACTCATGCCGCCACCGTGCTCGTCTGGGAGTTCGAAACAACTGAAAAGACCCCCGGACCCCCGGCATTGCTTTCGCCCAGCACTCCTGATAAGACCCCGCCAACAAAACTCCTCGTATATGTGGACAAAATTCAAAGACCAGCTCCCCGCCATCGTCGCCATCGCGCTGTTAGTCATCGCCGGTGTTGTGTGGCTGCACCAGCAAGCCGAGGAAGCGATCTCCCGCCAGCAAGCCGAGATCCAGCCCCTGCGTGAACAGAACGATGCCCTGAAGGCCGCCGCCGACGACAACCGGCGTCAGATCGATGCGACCATCAAGCTGCTGAAGGACGCCATCGCGAAGCGCGAAAGCGACCTCTTCAAGTCGGATGAAGAAATGCAGAAGATGAACACCGAGCGCATGGACGCGCTCGCGGAAGCGATCGCGAAAAAGGTGCAGCCGTATAATCCCCTGCCGAAGACACCGCAGGAAGCGGAGAAAATGCAGAATGACCAGGTCGACAAAGTTTCCTCGCGGATGGCAGATCGCATCCAGCCGATTTTGTCTGAGATGGCGAAGGACCAGAACCTCACCCGCGATTCCATCGCTTCATATAGCCAGCGCATCTCGGACCAGGTGGGCACCGTCCTCACCTCGGAGCTCGCGAAAAATCAGCAGCTGAACAACAACCTCCAGGAGACGCAGGCCGTCGCCGCGGACGCGATGAAGCTCTCTCACGAGATCACGGCGCTTTATCTCAGCTCGTTCAAGGATCAGGGCCTGATCACGCGCCTGCTTTCGCTGCCGGCGAATGTGGTGCGTGACGCCGCGAGTCTCAGCATCGTTTCGAGCAGCGACCGCAAGAAGGTCGAGCAGGACCTCGTGACGAAGATGGCGGAAATCGACAAGCGCCTCGCCGAGATCCAAGCCACCGCACCGAAGAGCTGAGCCTTCAACAGACCCTCCTGTACCCAAGCTACGCGATGCTCGCGTAGCTTTTTTATTTCCACCTTCCCTGCATGAAACTCCCCTCCCTCTTCTGGCTCGGCCTCGCGATCATCAGCGCGGGCGCGGCCGGCTGCTCGCGTCGTGAAACCAAAGTCGAGCAGGGAAACCGGCAACAGATTATATATATCGGAAACCTCGCCGAGCCGAACGACCTCGACCCGCAGATCTCCGACAGCCAGAACACGTTTAATATAATCCAGACCCTCTTCGAGGGCCTCACGCAATATGATGCGAAGACCTGCGAACCCGTCCCCGCCGGCGCGGCGAGCTGGGAGGCGACGCCGGACCAGATGCGGTGGACGTTCCACCTGCAGCGCAACGCGAAGTGGACGAACGGCGACCCGGTCACCGCGCATGACTATATATTTGCCTACCGGCGCATGCTGTCCGCCGGCCTCGGCGCGGAATATGCCGCGCTGCTGTTCGTCCTGAAAAACGGCGAGGCGTTTCATTCCGGGAAGCTCACGGACTTCGACCAGGTCGGGGCGCACGCCCCGGATGACTATACACTCGTCCTCGATCTCTCGCACCCGGCGCCCTACCTCGCCGCGATGACCTCACACTCCGCGTGGTTTCCGCTGAACCAAAAATGCATCGAGAAATTTGGCCGCATCGATGAGCGCGGTTCCCGGTGGACCCGGCCGGAAAATATGGTGAGCAACGGCTATTTCACGCTCACGGAATGGCGCCCCCAGCAATACATTCGCGTGACGAAGAGCCCGACCTACTGGGACCGGGATCATATAAGACTGAACGAGGCCTATTTTTACCCCATCGAAAACGAGGACGCCGAGGAGCGCGCGTTTCGCGCCGGGCAGTTGCACGTCACCAGCACGATTCCCATCTCCAAGATCGCGATATATGATAAAGAGCACTCGGAATACTTCCACCCCGCTCCGTTCCTTGGCCAATATAATTACCGCTTTAACGTCAACGTCCCGCCGCTCAATGATGTCCGCGTGCGGCGGGCGCTCGCGATGACGATCGACCGGGAACAGATCGTTCACGACGTCGCACGGGGGCATCAACTGACCGCGGGGCATTTCACGCCCCCCGATACGGCGGGTTTCAACGCGACGGCTAACGTGCCGCACGACCCGGAGGCCGCCCGCAAGCTGCTCGCCGAGGCCGGCTTCCCGGGCGGGAAGGGCTTTCCCCACCTGGAAATATTCTATAATACGAATGAGGGGCACCGGCAGATCGCCGAGGCCATCCAGCAGATGTGGCGGCGCGAGCTCGGCGTCGACGTCGGCCTATATAATGTCGAGGGCAAGGTCTGGACCCAGTCGATGCGCACGCTGAATTATCAAATCGCGCGGTACGCCTGGATCGGCGACTACCTGGACCCGAGTACATTTCTCGACATCATGGCGAGCGACAACGGCAACAACCAGACCGGCTGGAAGAACGCGGAATATGATGAGCTGCTCCGCCGCGCCAACACCTCGGGCAGCCGTGAGGAACGCTATAAATACTACCAGCGCTGCGAGCAGATCCTCTGCGACGAGTGCCCGATGGCCCCGATCTATTTCTATAGTCGCAATAACCTTCGGCTTCCTGCCGTCGTCGGCTGGTACGGGAACCTCCTGGACCAGCACCCGTTGAAGAACGTTTACCTGGACGCGTCGGCGAAGTAGCCGGACGAGCCTTATCCGCCCGCCCACGCGCCGTCCGACAGTCGGGAGTCCTCGCGGCGAATCTCTGCCGCCCCGCCGGCGCGCGGCTTCATTTCACCAGATAAAACGGGTCCGGGAGTTTATATATCTTTTCGGAGTAGCCACCCGTGAGGTCGCCCGGCTGGTCGCCGATGTTCGCGACAATGATATATCCTTCGCGAGTGAGGCGGGCCCGCGCCTGGGTTTTGAACAGCTCCGTCGTCCCCTTCCAATCGGCGGGCATCAGCACGAGAGTTTTATAGTCGTCCACCCCGATTGCGTTGAGGTTCCTCGCCGTGCCCTCGCGCGAGGACTCCGTCCGACCGGAAAGCAAAATGACCTCAAAGCCGAGCGCCCGGGCCTGCTTATATAGATCCACGACCGGCGGCAGCGGCGCGGCGCGCCCGTCATGAATCCAACGATCCCAGATGTCTTTATTATATCCGAAGTCGAGGCTCCGCATCTCCTCGAGATTGGAGAAAATCGTCTCGTCTAGATCGAACACGACGGCGAGACGGCCCGGCGCCCGGCGCGCGCGCTCCTGCAGAAACTTCGAGGCTTCGGCGCAGACCTTGCCCACCTCGGCTATATACTCGCCCGAGTCGATATACTTGCTGACCGCAACCTTGGCCTCGCCCAGATTCGGCGGCTCGGCGCGCAGGGTCGGCCCGGCCAGCAGCGACGCGACGACGATCGATTGTATATAGAGGAAGGTTGCCCGCAGCTTGCGCATGGCGGGCGAGCATGCGACCAGCCCTCCGTTTGTAAATGGTTGAGCAGCCGTCCACCACCGCCTCGTCGGAGCCCTTTCGAAACCACCGCCGACCTTCACGCAATCCGCTGCGCCGACTTGATCGGCCACTTCGTGACCGTCAGGCCCTTCGCGCCACGGCTGCCGACCGCCACCGCTGAGAGGTCGAACTCGAACTCCTTCACGCGGGCGCTGCATCGGCCACTGAGCGAAATCTCCAGCTTCTGGGGCGTGTCCTTCTCGGTCTTTGCTACATCGAGGAGAATCAGCCGCGAGCCCTCGCTCGGCGCCAGCGGATATAGCTTTTCTCGCGTGACACCACCGAGCTGGAACTTCTTCACGAAGGCCTTTCCGCTCTCCTTGTCCTGATAGAGCATAGTATAGAACGCGGTATCTCCTTCCTTCGGCACGATCGCAATGTGGCGGATTTCGCGGCCCATGAAAACTTTGTCGGCCACCCGCGCGACTTTCATCGTGGCATCCGCCATGAAGCACACGACGTCGTCGAGGATCGTGCATTCCGTCACGAATTCGTGCTGCCGCCAGTTGAGCCCGATGAAGCCCTCCTCGCGATTGACATAGAGGCGCTGATTCGCGGAGACGACTGAAGCAGCGCTCAGCTGCTCGATCTCGTCGTAACTCGTCCGACGCTTATATCCTTTGCCATATTTCTCCTGCAGGGCCTCGAACCAGGCGACGGCATACGGCGTGAGGTTTTTCAGGTCGTGCTTCACCTCCTTCATCTCGGCCTCGATCTTGCCAATCGCTTCGTCGGCCTGGAACCGATTGTAGGCGGAGATGCGTTTGATCCGGATGTCCGTCAATCGCGTTATATCATCATCCGTGACCGGCCGGCGCAGTTGCTTGAGGAACGGCTGCAGGCCCTCGCGGATCTCCGCCAGCACGCTCTCCCACGTCTTCGATTTTTCGATGCGACGATATATACGCTCCTCGATGAATATACGCTCGAGCGAATCCCAGTGCCACTGTTGATCGAGCTCGCCCAGGCGGATCTCCAGCTCGCGCTTCAGCAGCGCGAGTGTATTATCCGCGCTGCGGCGGACGATTTCCGAGACGCCGAGGAACTGCGGCTTGTCATTCTCGATCACGCATGCGGCCGGCGACAGGCTTACCTGGCAGTCCGTGAATACATAGAGCTGCTGTATGACCTGCTCGGCGTCGGCGCCCTGCGGCAGATGCACCAGGATCTCCACGGTTTCCGAGGTGTTGTCGTCGACGTGTCTGATCTTGATCTTCCCCTTCGCATTTGCGGCGAGAATGGACTCGATCAGCGACTCGGTCGTCGTGCCGAAAGGCAGCTCCGTGATCGCCAGCTGGCCCTTGCTCCGCGCCTCGATCTTGGCGCGCACCTTCACCCGACCGCCGCGCTCGCCGTCTTTATATTCCGCAAAATCGGCGATGCCTCCCGTTGGGAAATCCGGATATATACGAAAGCGTTTTCCCTGCAGGTGATTGATACAGGCGCGGCAGAGGTCGTTGAAATTATGTGGCAGGATCTTGGTCGACAGCCCGACTGCGATCCCCTCGGCGCCATCGAGCAGCACGAGCGGAAACTTCGCCGGCAACGTCACGGGCTCCTTCGCGCGACCATCGTAGCTGAGCTGCCAGACCGTCGTCTTCGGATTGAACAACACCTCCCGCGCGAACGCCGTCAGCCGCGCTTCTATATAGCGCGGCGCCGCCGCCTCGTCGCCAGTGAGCGTGTTGCCGTAATTTCCCTGCGGCTCGATCAGATAAGCGCGCTGACCCATGCCAACGAGGGCGGCGCCGATCGAGGCGTCGCCGTGCGGGTGAAACCGCATGCAACCACCGACGACATTCGCGACTTTATGAAACCGTCCGTCATCCATTTCCCACAACGTGTGCAGGATCCGCCGCTGCACGGGCTTCAGTCCGTCGTGCAAGTGCGGCACAGCCCGGTCGAGAATCACATAACTCGCGTACTCGAGGAACCACGAGCGATAGCTGGCGGCGAGCGGCGCGTCCACGTTGCCCGTGGGCGGTGGCGCCTCTGGCGCGGCCGTGGGCATCGCGGGCATCGCCGCGGAACTCTGCTGCGCGTCCCCGGTTGACGCCGGCTTCACGGGCGGCGCTTCGCGCGCGGATGGGTTGTTCTCAGCGCCGTCATTCAGTGACAGCTCGCCCTGGTCGGACGCTTTGGGGGCTTTTTTCTTCGGCATTCTGCTGGAATCGAAATCGGGATCGCGCCACGCGCCGGTCGTCAAGCCTCGACCAAGTCGAGCTCAACTCGCAGGTTCTCTATAATAAATTCCTGCCGATCGGGCGTGTTCTTCCCCATGAAAAATGTGAGCAGCTCATCGCTGTTGTGCAGGTGATTCAATGTCACGGGATCCAGACGGATCGCCTCGCCGATGAAATCCTTGAACTCATTTGCAGAGATCTCGCCGAGACCCTTGAAGCGCGTGATCTCGTGCGTGGCCCCGAGCTCGGCGACGGCGGCCTGCTTCTCCGTCTCACTATAGCAATAGATGGTGCGCTTCTTATTTCGCACCCGGAACAGCGGCGTCTGCAATATATAGAGATGCCCGTTCTTGATGAGGTCCGGAAAAAACTGCAGGAAAAAGGAGATCAGCAGCAGGCGGATATGCATCCCGTCGACGTCCGCATCGGTCGCGATCACCACGCGATTATAGCGCAGGCCGTCCAAGCCCTCCTCTATATTCAACGCACTTTGCAGGAGGTGAAACTCCTCGTTTTCGTAGATCACTTTCTTGCTCAGGCCGTAGGTGTTGAGCGGCTTCCCCTTCAGCGCGAACACCGCCTGGGTCTGTACATCGCGGCACGCGGTCAATGATCCCGCGGCTGAGTCGCCCTCGACAATAAAGAGGCTCGACTGCTCGCCGCGCACGTTCTTGTCGCCGAGGTGCAGGCGGCAGTCACGAAGCTTCCGATTATGGAGCGACGCTTTTTTCGCGCGCTCGCGGGCAAGGTTGCGAATGCCAGCCAGCTCTTTGCGCTCGTGCTCGCTCGCCTCGATTTTCCGCTTCAGTGCGTCTGCCGCCTCGGAGTTTCGATGCAGCCAGTTGTCGAGGTGCTGCTGGACAAATTGCCCGACAAACTGGCGGATGCTGGGCCCGCCCGGGCCGACGTCGTTCGAGCCGAGTTTGGTTTTCGTCTGCGACTCGAACACCGGCTCCTGCACGCGCACGCTGACGGCCGCGATGATGGATTGCCGGATGTCCGCGGCGTCATAGTCCTTCTTGAAAAAATTCCGGATCGTCTCGACGAACGCCTCACGGAACGCGCTCTGATGCGTGCCACCCATGGTCGTGTGCTGACCGTTTACAAAGGACCAATATTCTTCGCCGTAATGGGAGCCGTGCGTCAGCGCGATTTCGATATCCGTGCCCTCGAGGTGCACGATGGGATATAAAGTTTCACCCGTGAGATTTTTCTGCAGCAGGTCCTTCAGGCCGTGCTCCGATTTGAATGGTTTGCCGTTCAGCGTGAGCGTCAGACCTCGGTTGAGAAACGCGTAATTCCAGAGCATGTCCTCGACGAACTCGGGACGGAAACGAAAGTCTTTGCCGAAGAGTGCCTCGTCCGGCGTGAACTCGATGATCGTGCCGTTGCGCTCGTCCGTCTTTGCCGCCTTCTGGTCACGTTTTAGTTTACCCTGTGAAAATTCGACGACCTTCGTCTCGCCCTCGCGGACGGCCTGCGCGCGGTACGCGATCGCGAGGGCGTTGACGGCCTTCTGGCCAACGCCGTTCAGGCCGACCGATTTTTGGAACGTCTCGCTGTCGTACTTCGCGCCCGTGTTGATGATCGAGACGCAGTCGACGAGTTTTCCGAGTGGGATGCCGCGGCCGTAATCGCGCACGCGAACGGTGCGGTCGGTGAGCTCGACCTCGATCTTTTTCCCAGCGCCCATCGTGAACTCGTCGATCGAATTATCGATCGTTTCTTTCAGGAGTACATAAATCCCATCCTCTGCGTGTGCGCCGCCTCCGAGACGGCCAATGTACATACCGGGCCGGAGCCGGATGTGCTCGAGCGAGGAGAGGGTCTTGATCGAAGCTTCTGTATAGGCCTGAGCCATGGTGTTGGTGGGCAGAGCGGCGCAGCGCACGCGAACTGACAAGCGAAATATTGGGCGCGGACGGATTCCCTCCGCACGCTGCGCCAGCGATTCCGAGAGGCATACATCATATACACGATCGGCTCTGACGCAAAACTTCGCGGCCCTTTCTCCACGGCCCGCCCGGAGCCGCCCGCGGCGTCGACGCGAGATTCACAATTTTTTGGCCGGAAATATATCTATATATAGTCGAGGCCGATCGCGGCGGTGCACGCCACATGCGGACGGACGGCGACGGCGGCCGTCGTTCGCATGTACGATCGTACGTGTCCACGGTCCTCGGGATCGAAGTATATATATTGGCTGCTGATTTGTGGCCTCATCCGACGGCAAAGGACTCGACTGGGCTCCTTCGCAACGAGGAAAATTGTCTCCGACCGCGGCAAGTTCCGGCTCGTTAAACCGCCCGCGGGGTCTCTACTGCTGGCCATGAAGAAGTTTCTGCTCTGGTGCGTGCTGCCGCTCGGCGTGCTCGTGTTCCTGGTCTTTCTCGGGCTGCAGTTTTTTCTCGGCTCGGTCGTCAAGGCTGCGGTCAACCGCTACGGTCCGACGATCACGCAAACACCGGTCGAGCTCGCGGACGCTTCACTCTCGCCGTTCTCGGGCGCTGGCACGCTGCGCGGACTTAAGGTTGCGAACCCAAAGGGCTGGTCGGAGGACCATCCCGCATTTTATCTCGGATCGATCCACGTCGACATGAAGCCGTTCTCCGTGATGGGAGATCATATAGTGATCAACGAGATCACGATCGAGAATCCGGAATTTTCCTACCAGACCAGGTTGATGGCGAGTAATATCGGCGACCTGCTCAAGAACATGGATTCGACGGCCGGCCCCGCGCCTGGTAAGACGACTCCCGCTCAAACTGTAACGACGAAACAGGGAAAACCCATTCGCTTCGAGGTGCATAAGTTTGTTCTGCGGAACGGCAAAATCACGCTCGGCCTAGGAACGAATACGACGACGCTACCCATGCCGGAGATCACGTTGACAGATATCGGCACGAACAACGGTGGTGTCACTCCCAACGAATTCGCATTCGCGGTCATGAAGAGCGTCACGAATAGTGTGGCGTCCACTGCCGGAAAGGCGGCCCTGAACATCGGGAAGGCAACGGGCGTGAAGGACAAGTTGGAGCAGACGAAGGATGCCTTCAAAGGCATCTTTGGCGGGAGTAAATAAGTCGAAGCGGTGGCACATTCCGGCGGGAACGGTCGCGGTAAGACACGCGGGATGGTCTGCGGCGTTGACGCAAGCGCCGGCCCGCGCTGAGTTTCCAGCGTGAAAGTTATATACTATCTGGAGGTGCTCTCGTCCTGGTGTCACTGGGCGGAGCCCGCCTGGCAGGAGTTGCAGGCCCGTTTTGCGCCGGCTGGGGTGGAGTTCGAATGGAAGGTTGCGTTGATGAAGCCTGAGGATTTCCCGGTCTCGCAAGCTCAGTGCGACTGGTATTACCGGCGAAGCGGGGGCACCGTCATGCGTTCCCCGTACCGATTGAACTCCGGCTGGTTCGAAGCGTCCCGCCACGGGAATTATGAGGCGCCGAATCTCGTCGCCGAGGCCGCCCGTTCGCTGGGGAGCAAGGGCGACGCTGTCCGGCTCGCGCTGACGCACGCGGCGGTGCGCGATGGCGTTAAGGTGGGCGATCTCGCCACGGCGGTCGCTGTGGCGGCAAAAGCCGGCAGGCTGGCGCCGAAAAAACTGCGCGCTGCCGCTGAGTCCGCCGCCGTGCGAGACCACGTGGCTGCCAGCACCGCAGAGTTCCATGCGCTACAGATTTCGCAGCGCCCTGCGTTCGTGTTGACCGATGCCATCGGTGACAAGGCGGTGTTTTCCGGGCTCGTGCGCGTTGAGCCGCTCGCGGCGACGATCGAGGCGATGCGAGCCGACACGGCCGCCTATGCCTCGCACTCGGAGCATTTCGGGCCGCCGCCGCGCGCCTGACCAGGGCGGCGACACTATATCAAGTAACATACACGAGCGCTATATGAAGCCCGCACCCCCGCGGCGCGCGGCCGTGCGCGTATCCAGTAAATGGATACAAACGGACCGCGCCGGGCGGGTCGGGGGAGCGGCGACGGCGGCGCGGGCCGAGAGAATTGCTGCGCGGCACGGTTGACCGCGGATCGCGAGTCGCTATGCCTCGCGATTCATGCAGTTGAAATGGCACCTTTCGCACGCGCAAGGCTACCTCGAGCTGGGGATGCTGAAGCAAGCCGCGGCTGAACTCGAGAAGGTGCCCGCGGAGGCGCAGGTCGCGTACGAGTATATTGCGCTGCGGGCGGCGCTCCTGCAGGAGCAGCAAGCCTGGAAGCCGTTGTCGCGCGTCGCCGAACATCTCGTGCGACTGAAGCCGGAGGAGCCGAGCGGCTGGGTGATCTGGGCGTACGCCACGCGACGCGGGGAGAATCTGCCGGCCGCGACAAAGATCCTCGAACAGGCGGAACTGCTTCACCCCACCAACGCCACCATCAAGTTCAATCTCGGTTGCTACGCGTGCCAGCGCGGAGGGCTCGCCGCGGCTCAATTATATATCGACCAGGCGATCGCTCTCGACAAATCTTTCCGCGCCCTCGCCCTATCCGATCCAGATCTCGCTCCCCTGCGCGAAAATAGTTTCGACCCGTCGGACCCGAGGTCGGTCTAACCCCGTCTTTCGCTTGCCCGACATGCCTTCACCTTCCCTGCTCGAACTTCGCGACGTCGCCAAGGCTTTCGGCGGAGCGCGTGCCCTCGGCGGCGTTTCCCTCGGTTTTCGGCGCGGCGAAATTCACGCGCTCGTCGGAGAAAACGGGGCCGGAAAAAGCACGCTGATTCGCATCTGCACCGGGCTGCAACCTCCAGACTCGGGACAACTTATCTGGGAAGGCACCCCGCTTCGGCTGCGCTCCCCGCAGGAGGCGAGACAGATCGGGATCCGCGCCGTTCATCAGGAAGCCGAATTTTTTCCGGAGTTGTCCCTCGCGGAAAATCTCATGCACACGGAGGGCGCCGTTCCCGGTCACCGCTTCTGGCTCAACTGGAACGCGGCGCACCAAACCGCTCGCGATGAACTCGAGAGCCTCTCGCTCGACCTGCCCGTGCATGTGCGCGCCGCGACGCTCGGGCTGGGGCAGCGGATGATGGCGGAAATCGCTGCCTGCGTCGCTCACCAGTCGCGCGTGCTTTTTCTCGACGAGCCCACCGCCTCACTGTCAGTGCGTGAATCCGAGGAGTTGTTTATACATCTCGATCGCCTGCGTGCCGCAGGCACGGCAATTGTATATGTCAGTCACCGGCTCGACGAAGTGCTGCGCCTCGCCGATCGGGTGACGGTGCTGCGCGATGGCCGCGTCGTCGCCGGGGGGCCGAGATCCGATTTCACCCGGGAAAAACTCGTGGCTGCGATGGTTGGCCGAGAGGCAGCCGCCACCACTGCGCCCGCCCCACGACCGGCCGCAGGTGCTCCGGCACTCGAGCTGCGTGGCGTGTCCGACCCGCTCGGGCGGTTCCACAACGTCTCGCTTCAGATCTGTGCGGGCGAAATCGTCGGACTATATGGTTTGGTCGGCGCCGGTCGCTCGGAGCTGGCACAAGCCGTCATCGGTTTGCGGCCAATCACCGGTGATATTATATTAAGCGGAACGCCACATCGGCCCTCAGGGCCAGCGGACGCACTCGCCGCTGGATTGGTGCTCGTCCCGGAAGATCGCCGTACCGACGGCATATTCGCGACGCATCCGTGTCGCGAAAACGTGACGACGCCCTGGCTCGGCGGCCTCGGGCGCGCTGGCTTTTTCTCCGTGCGGCGCGAACGCCAGACCGCGGATCGCATCGCCCAACGCTGGGCCACCCGCTATAGAGACATCGAGCAACCGATCGTCACACTCTCTGGCGGCAACCAACAAAAACTTCTGCTGGGACGCTGGCTGGAGCCGGACCCCGCGGTGCTGATTCTGGACGAGCCCACGCGCGGGGTGGACGTCGGCGCCAAGGAAGAAATCCACGAGCAGATCCGCGGCCTCGCCGCTCGTGGGAAAGCGGTGCTCGTTATTTCCTCGGACCTTCCGGAGGTCCTACAACTCGCGGATCGCATCTGCGCATTCCGCGCCGGTGAGATCAGCGCGGAATTTCCGCGCGCTACCGCAACCGAAACGAGTGTGGTCCAAGCTGCACTTCCGGACGCCCCCGGCGCGATCGTTGTCCCCGACGGGAATCCGGCGCCAGCGAATGTTGCAATCCGTGCGTCGGAGCAACGGGCTCACTGGAGCGACCACCTCCGGGCGTTCGGCCCGTTCGGGGCGCTCGCGTTAATTGCGGTCGCCCTGACCATCATGCGCGGCAGCGCTTTCGCGTCGGCGAGCAATCTGTTGGATATACTCGCGGCCGCCTCGCTCGTCTCCATCGCCGCAGCGGGCATGGCGCAGGTGATCATCGCCGGCGGTATTGATATATCAATTGGCTCGATGCTCGGCCTCACCGGCGCGCTCGCGTGCACCCTCGCCTCGCACGGCCAGCCGGCCTGGCTCGCGCTTCTCGTGGGCATCGGCGCCGGCGCACTCCTCGGGTTATTAAATGCCACCGTCGCGTATCGCGGAAAAATTCACCCGATCGTCGTCACGCTCGCCGGTATATATATATACCGCGGCGTGATGATCCGCTTCACCGGCGGATATGAAGTCGGTGGATTCTCCCCTGGGTTCCGCGCCCTCGCCGAGGGCCGCTGGCTGGGGATTCCGAAGGTCGTGCTACTCGCCGCACTCGTGCAGGCGGCGAACGCGTGGTTCCTCACGAGGACGCTCCCCGGCCGCCGACTATATGCAGTCGGCGGATCGGAGAAAGCAGCCCGACTCGCGGGCATCAGCCCGGTGAAAACGAGAACGATGGCGTTCGCAATCTCCGGCGCGCTCGTTGGGCTCACTTCCGTACTCTGGGGTGCCTATTATGGAAAAATCCAATCGAACACCGGAACGGGTTTTGAACTTTCCGTGATCGCGGCGACGGTCATCGGCGGCTGCGCGATCACCGGCGGACGCGGCCACGCGCTCGGCGTCATTGCCGGCGCGGTGCTGATCCAGGTTGTATATAACGGGTTGATCCTCCTCGACGTCAGCTCGTACTGGCAGGGGGTCTTTGTTGGTATATTAATCCTCGCCGCCACGGCGCTGGACCGACGGCTGCAGGGTCGCAGCGCAGGAGGAGCCTCGTGAAACTGAAACAATATTTCGCCGGCCGCGAGCTCCTGCTTGGCGCGATGGTGGTCGCCGTCGCAGTCGCGTTTCGCATCGGTCATCCCGAGCTGCTCGATCCGCTGAACCTCGCAGATCGAAGTAGATACTGGGTGGAGATCGGCTTGGTCGCGGTACCGATGACATTTATTATAGCGTCGGGCGGCATTGACTTGTCCGTCGGTTCACTCGTCGCGCTCGGCGGCGTTGCCGCCGGGAAACTGGAGCTCGCCGGTTGGCCGCTGCCCGCTGTTATTATATCATCGCTCCTCGTCGGATTGGCCGGCGGCTGCTTCAACGCGTTCGCGATTCAGTTTTTCGGACTGCCGCCACTGGTCGTGACGCTCGCCACGCTCGCGCTGTTTCGCGGGCTCACCTACGGGATCACGGGGGCGCAGCCGATCAGCGCGTGGCCGGACTCGTTCACCGATTGGGGCAGCTCAGGCGCACTACATCTCGGGAGTTCGCTGCAGATCCCGTGGTCATTTATCATACTTCTCGTCGTCGTGGTGATCGGCACCGTCCTCTTTCATCGGCACTTGCTTGGACGCCGCGCGTCGCAGATTGGTGAAAATGCAGCCGCGGCCCGATTCGCTGGCGTCAATGTCGCGCGCGTGACCTACGCTATATATGGTTTTTCGGGACTGATGTGCGGCGTTGCCGCGATCACCAACACGGCCCGCTTTGCGACGGCGCATCCCGGTGCCACCCAAGGACTCGAGCTCGAGGCGATTGCAGTCGTGGTCTTGGGCGGCACCCGGATCACGGGTGGCGCAGGCTCCGTGCCCGGGACATTTCTCGGACTGCTGCTGCTGGGTATGCTGCGGTATGGCTTGGAGATGCGAGGCGTGGATCAGCAGGACCAGACCATCCTCGTGGGTGCCTTGCTCGTGGTTGTCGCGTTGGCCAATGAATATTGGGCGCGTCGGCCCAGCCGTTAAGGTTTGCCCCGCGGGGCCGGAATGGTGTGTTCGTTTCATCCCCATGAAACGCCTTCTCACCTGCCTGCTCGCCACTCTCGTCACCCTACCGCTCGTCGCCGCGAACTATAAAGTCGGCGTCATGCCGAAACTGACCGGGATCGATTATTTTAACGCCGTCGAACGCGGTGCCAAAGCCGCCGGACGCGATCTCGGCGTCGAGGTGGTCTACGACGGCCCCGTCACGAACGACGTCGCCAAACAAAGCGCGTTGATCGAGACGTGGATTGCGCAAAAATTCGACGCGATTTGTGTGGCGCCGAATGATCCAGACGCGATTTCTCCGGCGCTCCGCAAGGCCAAGGCTCGCGGTATCAAGGTCGTGACTTTCGACTCCGATTCTAAGCCGGCGGCGCGCGATTTATTCGTGAACCAGGCAACACCGGCGGCGATCGCGAAGGCGCTGATCGACAGCATGGTCCGGAACGTTGGCCCGACTGCGAAGTATATAATTGTCACGGGTTCGCTGACCGCTTCGAACCAGAATCTTTGGATGAAGGAAATGGAAGCCTATCGAGCGAAGTCGTTTCCCGAGATGACGAATCTCTCTGCCACGCCCAAGGCCACCGAGGAGGATCAGGCGCTCGCCACCCAGGTCACGATCGATTCGCTTAAAGCGTATCCCAACCTGCAGGGTATATTCGCGATCACATCGGTGGCACTGCCCGGTGCGGCCGAAGGATTGAGCAAGGCGGGCGTTGGCGGGAAAGTTTTTCTGACCGGGCTTTCCACGCCCAAGTCGATGAAGCCCTATGTGAAATCGGGCGTGGCGCCCGAAGTCATTCTCTGGAATCCCGAAGATCTCGGATACCTGGCGGTTCAGGTGGCGGTTCAGCTCGTTGACAAAAAGATCAAGCCCGATTCCACCTCGATCGACGCCGGCCACCTCGGGAAAAAGGATATAGTGCAGGGCCAGGTGCTGCTCGGGCCCCCGCTTGTATTCAATCGCGAGAATATAGACCGCTACGATTTCTAAGCGCAACGAGTGCGCCGCGGGTTCCGCGGCGCACGAATGTTCGCCCACGCGCACCCGGCGGCTTTTTATGAACCGCATTGAAACCGCGAGGATTGACGCGACGTCATGCGTCACCGTGTGCCGCCTCCTTTCTAGTCTCTGCGTTCTCGTAGCACTGCTGGCGACCCCCTTGGCGCGGGCAGGCTTATTCGGCCCGCCGTCGCGGACGCAGGTGGATGTAGTGGTCGATGTCGGGGAGGACGGCCGCAAGCTGCCGCCGCCGACCACCGAGCACCCGGCTTATTATTACCCGCTGATGGGAGGCTATAAAGCGATGGGCGCCACGGTGGCTGGCGAAAAGCCGCCCGCCGCCGCGCCCATCGCTCACCTCCTGGCGAAGGTGCTCGCTGGACAGCATTATTTTGTCGTTGGCTCCAAGACGCCGCCACCGACCCTCCTGCTGGTTTTCAATTGGGGATATATCAACCCGCAAATGGACGAGGTGGGGGCACCCGGCGAAGGTGGAAAAGTGTTTTATAACCAGAGCCAGATGCTCGCCCTCGTCGCCGGGCACACGCTGAATGCGCTGGATTTCACGTTTGACCGCGAGGACGTGATGCAAGCCGCGGAGGACAACCGATATTTCGTGATCGTCTCCGCGTACGACTTCGCCGCCGCCCAGCAGAAAAAGAAAAAACTTCTTTGGCGCGCCAAGATGAGCGTGCCCTCCAATGGAGTCGAAATGGTGGACGTGCTGCCTGCGATGATCGAAAGCGGCGGCCCTCATTTCGGGCGGGAGACCGCGCGACCCGCGTTTGTACCGGCGCCCGTAGTGCCACCAGGCAAGGTGCAGCTGGGCACGCCCAGAGTCGTGCCGGATTCGCCGCACCCGTCCGAGGCCGATCCCTCCGTCGAGCCGGTCCGCACGAAATAGGATATAGAGGCCCCGTCCGCTATATATAAAAGTATATAGCTCCGTTCCTGCTGATCGTCCGCCGGTGACCCGGTGAGACGCGTCGGACGTGCGGAACGTCGCCGATCAGACGATCCTGGCCTAAAGTATATTACTCCTCAACAGGGTACGTGCCCCGGCCGATCAAGACGCCCGAAACTGCCCGAGCAAACGCAGGCGGCGGCGGAAGTCGCTATATAGTACTACACATCCGTCCCGCATCACCAGCCGGGGTCGGAGCCGTCCCGCGGTGTCTCGGTCAGCGTGACGCCTCAGAAGCGTGGTCACCCGCAACGCGGCGGGCGGTATCCTCGATCAGGAGCCCGCTACCGCGGGCGACGGTGACCCGCACGTTTTTCAATTGTATATTGTCCGCGTACGCGAGGCGCAGGCCCTCCGGTGCATCGATCTGTATATTCTCGAGCAGGACTTCCGTCACGGGCATTTCCGGCAGCCCGATGATCAGGCCCGCGTTTTTCACCCCGCCGGTGGCGACTATATTGCGAATCGTGATCCGGCGCCAGATCGGCGTGGACCGCGTCACTGGCTCCGCTTTGTCGTGCTGGCCGGGCTTCGGCAGCCCGACGTAGTAGCTCGTGATCACGATGGCCTGGCCGACGTTTTTCATCGTGAGGTTCTCGTACGTCACATTCTCCACGAGGCCGCCGCGCAGCCGGTCCGATTTTAACCGCACTCCGGCATCCGTCCCGTCAAACGTGCAATCGCGCACCAACATATTCTCCACGCCCGCACCGGTCTCGCTGCCAATCGAGCAGCCATGCCCGTGCAAAAATATACAGTGTTCGATCAACAGGTCGCGAACGCGGTCGCCCTCCGGATTAGCTCCGGCCTTCACCGCCACGCAGTCGTCGCCGGTATCGATTCGGCAATACGTGATCAGCACGCGTTCACACACCGCGGGATCGATGCCGTCGGTGTTCGGTGAATCCGATGGGTTGAGAATCTTGATCCCATCGACCGTGACGTCGTGGCTGCGCGACGGCACGAGATTGAACTTCGGCGAGTTCGTCAGCGTGATGCCCGCGACGCGCACGCGCTCGCAATGTTCGAAACCCACGAGATTGGGCCGCGGGCTCGTGTCATTGCGCGCGCCCTTCGCCCGCGCCGCCGCTTTGAACCGCCGCGCCTCGGCCCACCAAGAATCGCCCCCGCCGTTGATCGTGCCCTCGCCGGAAATGCTCACATCGTGCTGGTCCGTCGTTCGCAATAAAGGCCGGTACTTGTTACTGCCGATCCTATATAGTTCCGGTTCGCGCTTGAAGACGAGCACGGCGCCCGCTTCGAGCCGCAGGTCGAGACTGCTGCAGAGATCGAGGGGCCCGGTGAGATAGGTGCCGCGGCCGACAACCAGCGTGCCACCCCCCGCCGCCGCCACCGCGGAGATCGCACGCGTGATCGCCGTCGTGTTGTCCGAAACGCCGTCCGGCCTGGCGTCGAATTTCGCGAGATCAAAGGTACGCGCGGGAATTCGCGGCTGCTGCGGAGCCACCGGCAGCGGGGCGGCGACGAGCGCGACCGCCGCCTGTATCCAGAAAATGGATACGGCAAACCGGCGCGCCAAGTGCGGAAGCATGGGTCCGTTGACCGGGATTGAGGTCGGGCGTTGCGATCAACGGCTCGAAGGACGACGCATCCCGAGCGTGGGCCGCGGGCCGCCATCGAGGATATATTGTTCGCTTCCTGCCAGCAGGAAGGCGCCCACGCCGTAAACCTCGGTGGAGTCCTCGGAATATTTTTTCGGATCCGCGCCGACCGGCTGGACGTGGGTCAACTTGCCATCCGGCTGCACGCAGGCGTTGAGCGCGGCCCAGGCGCGGTCCGTGGCGGGTTTATATATATCTCGCTCAAGCAGGCCCTGGTTGATTCCCCACGTTAGCGCGTAGCAATAAAAACCCGAGCCACTGGTTTCCTGCAGCGGATAGCTCGCAGGATCGAGGAGACTCGCGCGCCATAGCCCGTCCGGCTGCTGGAGCTCGCGAATCCGCGCGCTCATTTCCCGAAACTGCTGCTCGAATCGGGGGCGGGCCGGGTGATCCTTCGGCAAAAACTCCATGACGCGGACGAGTCCGCCCATCACCCAACCATTGCCGCGGCCCCAGAAAACCTTTTTCCCGTTCGCCTCACGCTTGTCGAAGTACGTGCTGTCGCGGAAGTAGAGGTGCTCGCCTTTATCATAAAGGTAATCCGACGTCTGCCACCAGTGCTCCACCATATAGTCGAGATACACCCGGTCGCCCGTCGCGACCCACATGCGGATCCACGTCGGCGGCCCCATGAACAGCGCATCGCACCACGCCCACTGGTCATTCTTATCCTTACCGACGAAAGCCAGATTCCCGTTCTTTGGATGGGCTCGTATATAGTCCAAGCGCTTCCGCAGGGGCGCGATCATACGCGGGTCGCCGTGGCGGAGAAAAAGTTCCTCGTAGGTTTGCCCGACGCAGTAGTCGTCGGCATGAAACAGCCGGTCCGCCGGTTTCCAGTTCGCACCTTCGGCCATCTTCATCATCGCCTGCTCAAAGCGAGGGCTGGAGGATATATCCGCGAGCGCCATGATTCCCGTATATCCAGCGCCCTGCGTCCATTCCGTCGCCGGATGCACGGACGGATGCGCGAGCTGCCAGTCTGCGACGCGTTCCATCGTGGCGAGCACGGCGGCCGGGGTCGATTCGACCGCGGCGGGTGCGGCGCGCCACGAAAGCGCGAGAGCGAGGGCAGTTATATAGAGTGTCCGGGACAGTGGCATGAGGGGGATGGGTTGGGGTGGAGATGAACGAAAACGCTATATCAAATGGACGACGCCAGGATGGCGGGCGTGGGCAGGGCTGCGGACGGAAGTATATTGCGCGGCGGCATTCCGGGCATTTGCAAGGGCGAAACCCGATTGGGCATCGCTGGAAAATCCGGCCGTTGCAAATCCGGCACGAGGTCAGCGATACGCACCTCGCGCCGCGTGACCAGGCTTTCATTCGCCGCCACGCCGACCAAGATCGAAAGGGCGCCCGCTCGCTCATCGGCGGCCCGAAGGAATTTATCCGCGGGCGGCGCCGGCAGAAAAAGGTCGTCAAGCAACAGCTTGTCCCCTCCGCCATGATCGCCCGCGCCCGGCCAAGGCGTGATTTCCTGCGCGGCCCCGCGCAGCGGGATCAGCCGAGTCGTCACTCCCTCGGCCGCGATCCCGCCCTGGATCGCCGTCGCGCCATTGATATATACCGACTCGACGATCGTGTGCTCGAGCCGCCCCTGCGTGCCATTGAAGGCGACCATATATCCCTCCCACGAGTTAAAGGCATTCAGTGAGTAGCTCAGCGTCGCTCCGGTGTCGTACGAGACCATCACGTTCAGCGTGTCCTCTATATTGATTTCCGGACGAAACACGCAGCGATCCCGCAGGTAACCATCATATTTCTCCTGCTCGAGGTAGAGTTCGCGGTGGGAAGCACTGGCCCGCAGGTCCAGATGAAAACCACAGCGGTCCGCCTCCGGGCACGTCAGGCACCGTTCGTGTGGCCCTTGCAACCCCAGGCGGCGCGCCATGGCCGGGGTATAAAACTCCCGCTTGCCACTCGCTTGGACCGCCACCGGCATCGCGCTCAGCCACCAGTTCACCAGGTCAAAATGGTGGGTCGACTTATGCACGAGCAGCCCACCGGAATTTTTCTTCTCGCTGTGCCAGCGGCGGAAATAATCAGCGCCATGGTGGGTGTTGAGCAGCCACTGAAAATCAACGGATAATATATCGCCAATCACACCGCTCATTAGCAGTTCCTTCACCTGCGCGCGCGGCGGTGTATAGCGATAGTTGAACGTCACGCGACAACTGCGGCCCGTACGCCGGCGCGTTTCCAGTATACTCCGGCACGCGTCGGCATTCGTCGTCATCGGCTTCTCGGTCACGACATCGCAGCCCGCTTCCATCGCCGCGATCAGGTACTCGTGGTGAAAGGCATCGACGGTCACGACAATCACAATATCCGGCCGCGTTTCCACGAGCATGCGGCGGAAGTCGCCCGCTATATAGCCGGGCGGCGTTGGCGCTCCGTTGTGACCGGAACGGCGCCGCGCGACCTCCACTCGTCCGGGATTTATATCACAAACCCCCACGAGCTGCGCCCATTCGCGGTGCGTGGTCTCAATCGCGTCTTGATATAACTCGTGTCTCGAGCCGAGGCCGACGATCGCATAACGTCGGCGCAAAGCCGGCGGAGAGGGTGGCACGGGGAAAGCGGACATCCAGTGGAGAGGGCAGCGATACGGACACGAGTCCGCAATCGCGACAAGCGCCAATCAACTGGCCGGCGAGCGCGATTACTTCAGCAGCGCCGCCAGCGGTTCCCGGATTGCGTCCGCCCAAATTTCGTAGCCCTTCTGGCTGGGGTGCAGCAGGTCCGGCATGATTTCCTTGGAAATCGTCCCGTCGGGCTCGAGGAATTTGGCGCCAATATCCAAAAAGTATATATGCTTGTGGTCATCCCACTTGCTGAGATCCGCGTTGACCTGCGCGCCCTGGCGCCGCTCGAGGCAGTCAGGGACGCCACGCGGGAAAATCGCGAGCAATAGAATTTTCGCGTCTGGCAGGCGTTGCCTCAGGTCGTCGACGACAGCCCGAACGCCGGCTGTGGTCTCCGCCGGCGTGTTGCGGGGCGACCCATCGCGTTCCGTTCCTGTATTGTTCGTTCCGATCATCAACACGACGACCTTCGGATGCCAGGCGTCGACCTCGCCGTGATCCAGGCGCCAGAGCACATGCTCCGTCCGGTCGGCGCTAATTCCGAAATTCAATGCCGGCAACGACGCGTAATTTTTCTCCCACACCGGGAGTCCACGCTTCGGGTCCCGCCAGAAATCCGTGATCGAATCACCGAGAAAAAGAACAATGGCATGAGTGTTTTTTGACTCCGCTACGAAGCCCTCGTGACGCGCTACCCACTTCGGGTCGCGTGGAACGGGCGTTGTGGTCGACTCGGCGGAATAGGCAGAAGCGAGAGAGCTGAGACTGGCGGCAACGAAAAGGAAGCGGAGGGTGGTTTTTCTCATGGGAGTAACTCGGCAGACGCCTTCGTGTTGCAAAGGTTGCGCGACGCTTTCCAAACCGACGCGCTTGACTTCGCCTGGGCCGAACTCTTTGGTCGCTTCCGAATGATCCTTCGGCGCGTCACGATTTCCGCTTTTTTGGGTGGCCACTCTATTGTGGCCTCCATCTCCAGCGTATCCGTCGTTACCCACGCGCCGCGAGGGGTCTGAGTATACAGACTTTGCCCCTCCGGTGCCGAACCGGAGGGGCTTTTTTTTGCTCACTCCGGGGCGAGCATCAGGGGCCAGATGCCCATGCCATGAAACTGCCCGACCAAACGACCACGCCCGCGACCACTCGCGGACGCCACGATGTGTACCTGTTCACTCGCGTGACGGGACGAAACGCCGCGCCAGCGCCGACGCCTTCAGTGCCGACCGCGACCTACCCGATGCACGATTTCCTGATCGTCGCGACGCATCCGCAGCTCGTCACCTGCACACCAGCGGAGATAGCGCCGACATTGTGCAATCCGGGCATTCGGGCTGCCTGAGTGAAGGCTGATCTCAGCGGCTGGCCGCGAGCACGCGATCGAGTACCTCAGCGTTGCGCAGGCTCTCCTCCAGCGGGAACTGCGGCCTGCGACCTTGGAGAATTGCGTCGGAAAAGTCCTCGATCTCCGATCGGTACCGATCGCTCGCCCCGACGGCAATTTCGGCGCGGTCCTCGCCAATCGTGAGCGCGAGCGATCCGGCGTTGTCAAAAAACGTGTCCGGAATTTCCAACACCGCTTTCGTCCCGATAATCTCGGCGACGACGCGCTTGTGGGCATTGAAGCCGCAATGCGCGCTGGCCGTCATCCCGTTCGCATAGCGGAGCAGGGCGGATAAATTCATATCGATCCCGCCCACCCGGTCCGCGGTGGCGGTCACAGCCACAGGTTGGACATGCTTGGCCGCACCACCGCCGTTGCTTCCGCCGAGCGAGAGGTCGGCGATCATGCCGATGAAATTCAAGGGATAACATCCAATATCATATAGCGCGCCGCCACCCAAGGCGGGCTGCAGCTTGATCGAGGCGGGGTTGTTCAGCAGGAACCGGAACGTCGAGGAGATATGCTTGATCTCGCCAAGCGTCCCCGCCCGGACGATTTCGCGCACGAGCCGCGTGCGCTCAGTATAGCGATACATGAACGCTTCCATCAACAGCACCCCCCGTCCGGCTGCCGCGGCGATCATGTCGCGCACATCTGCGGCCGTCAGTCCCAACGGCTTTTCGCAGAGAACATGTTTTCCGCGCGCCGCGGCCTGTATAGTCCACGCCCGGTGCAGTGAATTGGGCAGCGGGATATATATAGCGTCCACCTCCGGGTCGGCCAGCAGAGCCTCGTAGCCGACGCAGGTCTTTGCGACCGGATAGCGCGCCTGGCATTCGGCGAGCTTCGAAGGTTCGCGCGATGCTATCGCGGTAAACTCCGCATTGGCCGCCCGCAGGATCGCCGGGATGACTGTTTCCCGCGCGATTCGCGCATAGCCGAGAACTCCCCACCGGATTTTTCGTGTTTCCATGTTCAAGGAGTGCGGCGCCGGTCGCCAGTATATAACGCGCCAGGGCCGGGCCGGGGTCCGCCCCGGAACGCCGCAGCCCGGATATACCTCCCCGCCGGAGATGCGACCCACGGCCCACTGTATACTCTAGTGCTATATTCTTCCGGGGAGCGCATCGCGCGAAACGGCCTCACCCGCGCGACGCCGGCAGACGAGTAAAGTCGCGACCACCGTCCGTTACCGTGGCGACTCGCGTGAATTCCGCCCCGAAGAACACAATCTGTGCCATATAGTAACACCAGAGCAGCAGGGCGACGAGCGAGCCCGCCGCTCCGTACGCGGAGGTGACTCCGGCCCGGCCGAGATACCACCCAAGAAACGTTTTACCAATGGTGAAGAGCGCGGACGTCAGCGCCGCGCCAAACCACACGTGCCGCCACGGGACCGGCGTATCTGGCAGCAGCTTGAAAATCATCCCGAAGAGAAAAGTGACGACGGTCAGTGATACGACAAAATTTCCTGCCTCGAGCATTGCGGGTGGAAGCGAGAGAAGCTGACTCGCCCGCGCTCCAAACCAGCTGATGCCGGCGCTGGCGATGAGCGAAACAAGGAGCAGGAAGCCCGTTGCCATGACGGTAGCGATGGAGAAGAGCCGCCGTCGCACGAACCGCCACACGCCCTTTTCTTGGGGAGGCTGCGTGCGCCAGATCGCGTTCAACGCGTCCTGCAGATGCTGAAAAACGCCGAACGCGCCGAACAGCAGAGTGGCGGCGCCGAGAATCGTCGCGACCTTACCCGTCGCCGTCGCCGCTGGACTCTGCAGGGCGGCGATGGCTTGGCCGGCAGCTGTCCCGGCGAGGCTCTGGATTTCACCGATAATCCGCTGGCGGGCATTGTCTCCCTGGAAGACCAGCCCCGCCACCGCGATCGCGAGGACGAGAAGAGGGGCCACCGCAATCGTTGTATAAAAGGCGAGCGCTGCCCCGAGCTGCCCGATGTTGTCGTCGAAAAAAGCCGTGGCCGTTCGCCATAGAAGGCGGCCGATGCGGTAAACCGGCCCGCGGCGGGCGCTTTGCCTGGAGCGCCTCACGCGGAATCCCGCCTCGGGCCCAGCTCCGCCCGCCGCGTGTTTGGCTGAATGCACACGAGCCAACGACCAACGGCGCGCTGTTTGGTGCCAAACGCGGAACAGCCCTCCCGGCGAACAGTCCATGGCCATCCACCCCGACCAATAACTTATCTCATTCATCATGAAACGCTCCGCATCAGCTGTTTGGAATGGCAATCTCAAGGACGGCAAAGGCACGCTCACGTCCGCGAGCGGCGTCCTCGACGCGACGCAATATTCGTTCGCGTCACGATTCGAGTCCGGCCGCGGCACTAATCCGGAGGAGCTGATCGCGGCCGCGCACTCGGGATGTTTTGCCATGGCGCTATCCGCCGCTCTCGGCGAAGCGGGATTTTCTCCACAGCGCATTGACGCGACCTCCGAGGTGACGCTGGAAAATGCCGGCGGCGCCGGTTGGAAAATTTCGGCGTCACACCTCACCGTCACCGCGAGTGTCCCCGGTATTGACGCCAGCAAATTCGCGGAAATCGCCGGCAAAGCAAAAGCCAATTGCCCCGTCTCGAAGGTGCTGAACGCCACGATCACACTCGACGCAAAGCTCGCGCAATAGATCTAGAATTCGGCGCGCGTTCCAGCGCCCCCCCGCGCAGGAGCCGTCGCGCCGCATGCTTTGATATAGGAATGCGGACCCGCTGGGGGAACCTTTGGGGCTTATCTGCAACTGTAAGCGCAACTTGGGACCTGTGTCCCGCAACCTGAATCCTCACTCCCATGACCTCTATACTTGCCCTCCTCCCGGTTCTTCCTGCAGCCGCCATTGGATACTCGCTTCTATATTTGCTCTTCGGCGGCGGTCTCGGCGGCGCGATCCTGATTTTTATCATCGCGAAACTTTTCCGCCGGTAATCTTGCCGACCCACGCGGTCCAGCGGGCCGCTCTCCAGCTTCCAATGAACACTCCAGCTTCATTCATATATCTCACGCGCGCAGCGGTTCTCACCGCGGCGCTGCTGGTCGTTAATATATCTACCCAGGCGCAGCCGGCGACGCCGTCCGCCCCAGGCGCCGCGGTAAGCCCGCCGCCGGATGTGTCAGCCAGTACCGTGCAAACTCCGGAATCGGACTCGTGGGACCTGTTGAAGGACTATACTTACGAGAAGCGTGAGGAGTTTGCGAGCCGGGTTGCCAGGATCTCGGAACGTTACGACGCAGACATCGCCGCGCTGAAGGCGAAGCGCGCCAAGATGACGAACGACACGACAGATTGGGACTTCGCCATGAAAGAGGTCGTCGATGCGCGGGCGGATCTCCGCTATAAGATCGATGTGCTGGCGAAGGCCAACACCCCGCAGACTTGGGATGATGCCAAAGGCAAAGTCGGGCTTGCACTCGACCGCACGCGCAACGCGTTCCTGAAGGTGCGGGAAACGACGACGAGCTGAGCCGTTGGCCGGCCAGTGTCGCGCGCGCCAGTCTCAGGCGCGTTATATACTTTCGTACATATACACTCGGCTTCCCCCTTGGCAGCCAGAGCGATGCGCAGGCACCGGATATACGGCTGCTATATAGGCAACTCCCGCTGGGCACGAACCGGGTAGGTCCCACGCGCGAACCGCGGTTAGCTGTCCTCGAGTTTCACGTTCAATCCCTGTAGGAATGGGATCAACTCGTCGGTCCCGAAATCCGCGAGAATCTTGCCGTTCCAGTCTAGCGTGGGAGCTCGGCTTTGTCGCGACTTCGACTGCATCTCGTCGAACGCCTGCTTGTCCTCGGTAACATTCCGTTCGCGATAGGCGATTCCGTGCGCCGAGAGGAAGGAGACCGCCTGGGTGCACCACGGGCACCCGGATTTCACATAGAGGATAGGGAGATCTTTTGCGGTTTCGTTGGGTTTCATATAAGGGATCAACTCGGCTTGGCGTCACGTTGGCCGGAGGGATTGTCGACGCGATCCTATATACCGGCAAGTGCGTCGCGGGCTTGGCGCTCGCGTGATTGCGCGCACTCAGGTGATCGCGTTAGCGACCCACGAAGGCAGGGGGAAACGCCGGCCCTCGGCAAAATCCCGGAGCAGGTTTTGCATCCAGGTACGCGAGCACGTGCAGTTCCGGAGCTGAACTGTCCGTGACGTGCCCTCTCCCTCAATGATATAGTTTCCGACCGCGATTTCGACGGGGTCGGTTTCTCCGTGCAGGAGGCAAGTGGCCTCCACGGTGCGATTGCGGGAGTCGATCTTCAGGCGCTGCACTTTCCCATAATTCGCAATCCGCTCGTTCAGGAAAACTTGGGCAGCCTTGCCCGTCATGGCGTCTTTGGCAGCGGTGAACACGGTAGACCGAAACGAGAAACGTTCGGATGTTAACTAACCCGAATATACTGCGGATGTTCCCGTCGCTCGCGCATTTACGCGAACAACTCTCGTTGCGGTTCTCACGAACTCCCAATCGCTTGCGGTGTCGGATCTGCAGGCGACCCCGCCAATTTTATGAAATTTTCCGCCACGCATTGGAAACGATATCGCGAGATCGCGGCACTCCTCTGGAAATACGGACGCTCTGATCTCGTGGAGCACCTCAAGGTCGCGGACGGATTCGATCCGAAAGACGTCGCGTCCGCTGTGGCGGACGGCACCCCGGAGCAACTCGCGAATGACCTGGAGGCAATGGGGCCAACCTACGTCAAGATCGGCCAGGTCCTTGCCGGGCGTCCGGATTTACTGCCCGATATATACTTGAAGGCCCTGTCGCGTCTGCAGGACAATGTGAAGCCGTTCCCCTACGCGGACGTCGAGCGCATCGTGATGGAGGAGCTCGGGGTGCGGATGTCGAAGGCGTTCGAGAGTTTCGACCAAGAACCGATCGCCGCAGCGTCGTTGGGCCAGGTGCATGGCGCTGTTCTGCGCAACGGCCGAAAGGTCGTCGTAAAAGTACAGCGGCCCAATATCCGGCAGCAGATTGCCGAGGATTTTGAGGTGCTCAGCGAAATCGCGTCGTTCCTCGATGAACATACCGAGGCGGGGCGCCGTTATCGATTTCTGACGGTGCTCGAGGAGTTTCGCGTCACTATACAGCAGGAGCTGAACTACCAGTTAGAGGCGCAGAACCTGGTGGCGATCGGGCGCAATCTGAAGGAGTTTACACAAATCCAGATTCCGCAGCCGGTGGATGATTATACAACGCGCAGCGTGCTCACGATGGATTTCGTCAGCGGCCACAAAATCACAGCGATTAGCCCGCTGGCGCGCTTGGATGTGAAAGGCGGCCCGCTCGCTGAAGAAATTTTCCGGGCGTATCTCAAGCAGGTATTGATCGACGGGCTGTTTCACGCGGATCCGCACCCGGGAAATGTATTTTTGACCGATGAAGGGCGGATCGCGCTGATCGACCTTGGGCAGGTGGGACATACGGCGCCGCAAATGCAGGAGAGCTTGCTGAAGTTGTTGCTGGCCGTGAGCGAGGGAAAGGGTGAGGACGCCGCCGAGGTGGTCGTGCGGATGAGTGAGCGGACGGACACGTTTGATGGTGCGGAATTTCGCCGAAAGATCAGCCAGCTGATCGCCATGCGCCGGGATCAAGGGCTCGAGCAGATGAACGTGGGCACCTCACTCCTTGACGTCAGCCGAAATGCCCGAGACACCGGCCTGTTCGTCCCCAGTGAACTGACCCTGCTGGGAAAAACGCTTCTTCAGCTCGATGAGGTGGGTCGGATCCTAGATCCCACATTCGATCCCAATGCGTCGATCCGGCGGAATGTAAGTGACTTGATGTCGCGGCGGATGAAGCAAGACCTGTCGCAGGGAAATATATTCTCCTCGCTGCTCGAGTTGAAGGATTTTGTCAGCGCGCTTCCGGGACGGCTCAACTATATACTGGACGCGCTGAAGAACAACGAGATCGAGATTAAAATCCGGGCGCTCGACACGAAGAACGTGCTCGAAGGCATGCAAAAAATCGCGAACCGGATCGCGACGGGAATCATCCTCGGCTCGATGATCGTGGGGGCCTCGCTTCTGACGAAAGTCCAGACCTCGTTTACTATCTTTGGTTATCCAGGGCTCGCGATGCTGGTCTTTATCGCCGCGGGTCTCGGTGGAGCCTGGCTCGTCGGGAGTATATTAGTACAGGACTATCGCACGCACC
>CAWCZH010000003.1:0-430000 GCA_963800005.1 uncultured Verrucomicrobiae bacterium | reverse complement strand
CCGAGGTGAAAGGTACCGTCCTCGAAACGCTCGTGGAAAACGGCCAGCCCGTCGAATACGGGCAACGTCTCTTCAAGGTGAAGCAGGGCTGATGCCCGCCGGCTTCGCCTTCCGGCATCCCGCGTGCGCCGCTCCATCCGGCGCAGCTCCCTTTCCGTCTCTCGAATGATCCAAAAAATCCTGATCGCCAATCGCGGGGAAATCGCCCTTCGCATCGTCCGCGCGTGCCGTGAGTTGGGAATCAAGACCCTGGCCGTCTACTCGGAGGCCGACGTCCAATCCCTCCACGTCCAACTCGCTGACGAGGCCATCTGCATCGGCGGTCCGAAGAGCGCCGACAGCTACCTCCGCGCCGACCGCATCATCAGCGCCGCTGAGATCGCCGACGTCGACGCCATCCATCCCGGGCTACGGCTTCCTCTCCGAAAACGCGAAATTCGCCGAGCAGTGCGAGTCGTGCAATATCAAGTTCATCGGACCGAAATCGAAGTCCATCAAGATGATGGGCGATAAGGCCATCGCCAAGGACACCGTCAGAAAGGCGGGCGTCCCCATCGTTCCCGGCACCGATGGCCCCGTCGCTGACGAGGGCGAAGCGGTCAAGATCGCACGCAAGATCGGCTACCCCGTCATCATCAAGGCCGTCGCCGGCGGCGGCGGGCGGGGCATGCGCATCGCGCACAATGACATCTCGTTCGCCAAGGAATACCACGTCGCCCGCAACGAGGCCGAGAAGGCCTTCGGCAACGGCGCGCGTCTATATCGAAAAGTACATCGAGAAGCCGCGCCATATCGAGTTCCAGATCCTGGCCGACAGCCACGGGAAGGTCATCCACCTCGGGCGAGCGCGACTGCTCCGTGCAGCGCCGCCACCAGAAGCTGATCGAGGAGTCCCCCTCGCCCTTTCTCACCCCCGACCTGCGCAAAAAGATGGGCAAGGCCGCCGTGCGCGCCGCCGACCGCCGCCGAGTACGAGAACGCCGGCACGATCGAGTTCCTTGTCGATGCCAAGGGCAATTTTTACTTCATCGAGATGAACACCCGCATCCAGGTGGAGCATCCGGTCACCGAGGAGGTGCACCGGGCATCGATCTGATCAAGCAGCAGATCCGCATCGCCAACGGCGAGAAGCTCGAGTTCGACCAGAGTGACATCAAATTCGAGAAGCACGCCATCGAGTGCCGCATCAACGCGGAGGACCCCGCGCGCAACTTCGCCCCGTCCCCCGGCACCATCGGCCTTTATTATTCGCCCGGCGGCCACGGCGTGCGCGTCGACTGCCACGCCTACAGCGGCTACGTTATTCCGCCCTACTACGACTCGATGATCGGCAAGCTGATCTGCTTCGGCTCGACACCGCAAAATCGCCCTCGAGCGCGCCTACCGCGCACTCAGCGAATATCTCATCCGCGGCATCAAGACCACCATCCCCCTCCACAAGGCCATCATGGCCGATCCCGTTTTCATCGAGGGCAAGGCGACGACTGCCTACATGGAGGACTTCATGAGCCGCACGCCGCCGGACCTGTTCTCCTGACCGCGACGCCAGCCCGGGAATATATACCGTCTATATCGGTATATATTGTTCGTTTCTAAAAAAAAAAGAGCCGGCATCACGCCGGCTCTTTTTGCTAACAGCCTGCCCGCGACTATATAAAGTCGCGGGCGGCGTCGATTACGGACTGACCAGGAAGGCCTCCAGCAGGCCGATGCCGGTCGCGCCCGCCTTGCCATTGGCCACCATCGTATAGGCGCCCGGCGCCACAGTGATGAGGACTGCCGACTCCTTGTCGTTCAACGGCGCCAGCCCCGTCGCCGTGATGGCGGTCTGCTGCGTCGTCTTCCAGTCGTCATTCGACGCGATGTTCGTCGCGCCGGAGTATACATCGAGCGTCGTGTCCGCCACCGTTCCGGTCAGCCCAAAAGCCGCCAGCGACGGACCGGTCACCCGAACCAAAACGGTCACCGGCTGCGTGCCGCGCACAATGAACCCACTGATGAGAGCATTCGCGCCGGATCCAATATTGCCACGGGCAGAGAACGCCTGGAACGGCGAGGGCTGCGTCTTCGGATTGTGCGCATAATTGCGGCCGTTGAACGGCGTGCTGGCATAGGGGAACGCCTTGTTATATACAGCGTCGTTCGAATTCACATTGTCGATACCGTCCGCCGAGCGGATCGTCAGCGGGTTTGTGCGCAGGTCACTGATGATCGCGGTCACCGCTATATCAATGACGTCGTCACCAAACCGGCGGCCGTTCGGCCAACCACCCGAGATCGTGCCGGTCGGGAATCCCGGGAAGCCCGCCTGGACCGTGCTCGTGAGCGCGTCGCCGCCGAACACCCCCAGACGCGAGAACCCCGCGTCATCCGGAGTGGCCGCAAAGTTCGCCCCGCCGCCCGCCTTGCGGGCTGCGACCGTGGACAGATCCACCTTGATCATGTCGGGAATGAAAATACCCGACAAATCCGAGCGGCCCGTCGTCGGTGCGACATTCGCCTTGAACACGATCGCATTGATCAAAGCCGCGAGCTCGGGATTATCCGAGTAGGTCTTGAACAGCGTCGCATCCTGCGAGGGTTTCGTGCGGCTATATACATCCTTGTCCTTGATTGCGACCATCGCCTCGTTGAAGAGCGGGTTGCCCTGGCGCGCCACCTGCACAAACGCACCACTCGCTGCCGGGGCCGCCGTGTTGCTCAACACGACCGTCGCGCGGCGACTCGTCGTGGCATACACGCCAACCACCTGCTGGTCGCCGCCGAGATCGGTGACCGGGATCTCGAGCACGATCTGGTGGATATTATATCCACCTTGGCTGTCGAAGCTGTTGCCCGCACCGCTGCGCAACGAGAGCAAATCGAAGATCGCGTTGACGTCACCATAGAAGCCGTCCTCGCGCTGGCCGGCAAAACTCCGATAACCGCTGCTCAGCGTGGCAATCGCGCCGCGAGTATAATCATCCAGCAGCGTTTCGTCACTCACACCGGGCTTCGCCGGCTGGTTCCCGTCGTTGTTTATATTATATTTCGGAGTGGCATTGCCCTCATTGTTCGGGGGAACCGTGCCGGTGCCCAGCGTCGTGCTCACGCCACCCACGACCTTGGTCACCGTGTAGGTTTGCGTCAGGTTCTGGCTCGCATCGCCATCCGTCGCGACCACGCCGACGTAAGCCTGCAGAATCGTGGACTGCGTTTTATATGCAGTCGTGAACTGGAATTGATACGCGATCGAATCATTGCCCAACGGCAGATCGGAGCCCTTCGAAAGGAAGATTTGATAGAGGACGTTGTCGTCGAACTTATAGGCGTTCGGGCCTACGCCCGGCTCCTCATGAGGATATACTCCGAGTGCAACCTCGAGGTACTTCACGCCGTTGCGGGTGTTCACAAAGGCATACACGTCGGTCGTGTTGGCCGCGGGATCCAGCGTGATGAGGGGGGCATCCATGTGGCTGGAAGCGCGGACGGCCAAGGGGCTGGCCAGAGTGGCCGCGAGCAGGCCGAGAAGGCCCGCCGATCTGATTCCGAAACAAGGTTTCATATAGGTGTATATTGACTAGTTGCTGACAGGGAAATTCTTCGGGGCCTCAGCTGTGAGCGCCGACGCCTCTTTCAGGCGCGCGCCGAGCAGCGTTTTCTCAGAGGGCGTCAGGGTCGTCGCGAGTGTCTGCGCCTTCTCAAAGTATATACGGGCGTCCGCCACCCGGGATTCACTGCGTGCAATCTCGCCGGCGTGCAGGTAAAGCCGCGCGTCCAACGTATGATCAGCCAAAGCGAGCGTGATTTCCTTGTCCGCCACCGCGCGCTCGCCCGCGCCTTCGCTCGCCCACGCCAAGGCATCGTGCGAAAATACGTCGGCGCGATTCGTCATTTCTTCCTGCGCGAGCCGCAGTGCGACGGGCACTTCCACGCCGCGCGTCGCCAGATATAGCGAATAGGTCCGGGGATCCGCCACCGCACCGCGCGCCACGATCAGCGCCTCCGTGCGGCGGGCATCCTCCTCATGACCCAGCAGCCGCTGCGTATCGGCGAGCCACCATTGATATTCCGGCAGCGGATTCAACTCGGCCGCGCGGGTAAGAACAGCGAGCGCAGGCTCGTTCCGCCCCAGCGCGAGCAACGCGCGCCCCGATGCCAGCAACGCCGGCGGAAAATCCGGTGCATATTTCGCGGCCGATTGCGCCACCAATAAAGCCCGCGGCGCCTGGGCCGCCTGTAGATAATATAGGGAGAGCCGCGAGAGCACCCACGCATACGACTCCGCATCGCGCGGGCTGCCGGCATGCACCGCATCCTCCATTGCCTGCGTTGCGCCAGCCAGATCCCCCTTCAGCCAGCGCAGGTGCGCGATCCGGCTATAGGATTCCATGCCCGGACGCAGATCGACCATCTTCTGGAGCGCAGCCACAGATTCATCGAGCCGTCCCTCCTCCATCAGGGCGTCGCTCAATAAAGCATAATCTGTCGGCGCACCCCGCTCCGCCACGAGCTCCCGCGCCAGCTTCTCCGCCGCCGCAAAACGATGCAGATTGTGCAGCACGTGCCCACGCAACAGCCGGCTCTCCTGGCTCACACCGAAACGCGCATCCATCGCGTCGGCCGTTTTCTCCGCCAGCTTATAATAACCCGCATCCAGCGTCCGCCGCGCCTTGGCTACATACGCCCAACCGAGCCGTTCATAGAGCGCCACCCCAGCGTCGGGTTTTCGCACGCGCAGCTGCCAGTCCTGAATCGCTATATCTTCCGGAGCGGTCCCCGCCTGGGCCGTGAGAATAACCGCTTCGGCCAGCCGATCCGGCGCGCCTCCCGTCGCCTGCCCCGTTCCAGCCCAAGCCTGAGTCGCAACCAGCAACGCAATCGGGAGCCAGCGGGGATGAAGCATATTGGCAATTCGCCCGAAGCCGCTTGATAGATGCAAATTTCCGCAGTGCTCGAACCCAGCTCACCCCACCGACCCTGCCCCGGCCCGCGTCCAGAAAGCCACAAGCATCTAGAGCCCCGCTCTTTGGCAAATCACGCCACGATGTATATTAAACATCCCGGTTGCGCATTTTTTCGTCCGGTTGCGCACCGCGCCCGGAATCACGCGCGCTCATCACCAGCCGCTCCCGGCGTCGCAGGGAGCCGCCGCCGACGCGCGCCCCCAGACATCCCGCGGATGATTTGTATATATAGCCGTATATATCTACACATTGGCGACACGTCCCAATCATTCCGCCGGTGTCCCGCCCCGCCCCCCTATATACAAGGATCGCCCGGGCTTTAGCCGTCAGCTCTCCCGCTCCTTGAAGCGGACCCCCCACTCGCCTGTCTGTATATCCGTCGCATCTGCTCCAAGCTCCCGCTCCCCCGGGCGTCTCGTCTATCGCTTCCACCACCAGCCGAGACCCGCAGCCACCAGCAGGCCCGCGGTCGCCCAACCATAGATCCATCGGCCCCCCCCGCGCGAACCCGCATCCCCCGCTGCGTTGCTGGAGACGCCCGGTGCCACCCGCGACGCGCTCGTCGGAGCTCCCGCGAATGAGATTTCGACGCCGGCATCACTCGCCGTGAGAAGCTTCTCCGCCACCTGCGCCCCACGTGCATCCGTCACCGATATATATTGCCGGTGCCCGGGCGGCAAATCACCGAGCCGCACCGCGCGCAGGGAAAACTCGCCCGTCCGCCGGTCCCGCGGGAACACCAGCTGGAATTGATATTCGCCCGCCTCGACCGGCACGACATGCGTCGACGTCGCCGTGAGCACCTCCGCGCCGCGTCGCAGCTCGAACAGTGCGCGAATCCAAGCCGGAGTCGGCGGGGCCGGCGGCGCGAGCGCCTGCAAATCCGCCGTCGAAAACGTCACCTCGATGGAAACGCTGTCCGCGCGAAACCCCGCATGCGCCGTGCTCAGGCCGGGATCATGCGCCCAACCCCGCGCCACCGCCCCGAGGAAAAAGCTGCCGACCAAAAACGTGCGCCACATCTCGCCCCGAAACTCGGGACAACGTTCGTCCGGGTCAATGCAGCCGTGCCGCGTCACCCACCCCCTCCACACCGCAGTCGCGCGCGGATTGGATGTGCGCCCGCATTGACGCATCGTGGGGCCGTGCTTGAATGGAACCGATGCACTCGCCGCCCTCATCCCCCGAGCGACCCGTCCTGAATCCACCAGGCGGCCAACGCAAGGTGCTGCTCCACAGCTGCTGCGCGCCCTGCTCCGGCGAGGTCATGGAAGCCCTCGTCGCCTCGGGGATTGAATATACTATATATTTCTACAACCCGAACATCCATCCGCGCGAGGAATATGAACTGCGCAAACAGGAGAACATCCGCTTCGCCGAGAAGATGGGCGTACCGTTCGTTGACGCGGATTATGACACCGACAACTGGTTTGCCCGCGCCCGCGGCCTAGAGGCGGAACCCGAACGGGGCGCCCGCTGCACCATGTGTTTCGATCTCCGCTTCGACCGCACGGCGCTATATGCTCATGAGAACGGCTTCTCCGTGATCACCAGCTGCCTCGGACTCTCCCGCTGGAAAGACATGGATCAGATCAATGCCAGCGGTGAACGCGTCGCCGCCAATTACCCCGGCGTCACCTACTGGACCTATAACTGGCGCAAGCTCGGCGGCTCTTCCCGCATGGTTGAAATCGCGAAACGCGAGGAATTCTACCAGCAGGAATATTGCGGCTGCATCTATTCCCTGCGCGATACCAACAAATGGCGCGTCGCCCACGGCCGGGAAAAGATCACCCGCGGCGAGAAATACTATACGCTCGCAACGGCACCCGTCGCCGCGCCTGCGTCCCCGCCACCCGCACCGGATTCGGCGTCGGCCTGAGGCCGTTATATATGATGGCTGCTGTCCGCGCCTCCGGCGCGCAACCCGGTCTCCGCCCTCGGGAGCGCCCCCGGCTCCGTCTGACGCCAGCCACCCGGCCCGGCCCATGATATATACTCATATATCACCCAAATATATGGCGCCGGCCCCGCGCCTCGCGTTGTCCTCCTACATAGTCCCATTGCCTTTGATCCCTCTCGAAACCGCCGCGCTGCCCGGCCTGCTACGGCCATGAAGCTCCTGCGCGAACCGCTCGTCCACTTCATCCTGCTCGGAGCGCTGCTCTTCGTCGTCTTCGCCGCCGCCGGAAAATGGTCGGCGCCCGATCCCACCCACGTCGTCACCGTCACCCCCGGCATGCTCGAGAATCTCAAGGTGAGCTTCCAGCGCGCCGAGGGCCACCCGCCCGACGCTGCCGCGATGCAATCACTCATCGACGGATTCGTCCGAGAAGAGGTCCTCTGCCGCGAGGCTCGCGCCCTCGGGCTTGATCGGGACGACACGCTCATTCGCACGATCCTCGTGAAAAAAATGGAGTATCTCGCCGAAGGCGAAAGCGCCGCAGTCGAGCCCACCGAGGCAATGCTCACTTCATATTACGCGCTGCATCGCGCCGACTTCGCCGATGCCACCGGCCATGCGCCACCACTGCCGGAAATCCACGACGCCGTTGCCACCGCCTGGCGCATCGCCGCCCGACACGCCGCGGCCACCCAAGCCTACGCGAACCTTCGGTCGCATTACCGGGTTGTCCTTCCCGCCGGCACTACCGCCGCTGCCGCCAACCCATGAGCCACCGCGCGCTGCGCCAGCCCGGCCGTCTGCTGCTGCTTGTATTCAGTTTTTGGATACTGGCCGCGCCGCTCCACGCCCACGAGCTGAAGCCAGCGCTCCTCGAATTTCGCCAGCTCAGTCCCGACGCGTACGCCGTGCTTTGGAAAACGTCAGCCCGCGACAAACTCGGCGATGCCCGCCCGGCGTTTCCCACGGGCACAACCATTCTGTCCGACAGCGGACCAGAGCAGGTCGAAGGCAATATACTCGAGCATTATCAAATCCGCCGCGCGGGCGGCCTCGCGGGCCAACCCGTCGCAGTCACCGGCGCCGTGGCCAGCCTTCTCGATGTATTAATCCGCGTCGTCGCGCTCGATGGCTCCGCTCAAATCCTACGGCTCACGCCCGACCAGCCCGTCGCCACCATCGCGGGCACGCCAAGCCGCTGGACGCAGGCGTTCACCTTCTTCCGCCTCGGCCTCGAACATATATTAATGGGCGTAGACCACCTGCTTTTCGTCCTCGGGCTGCTGCTGCTCGTGAAGAGCGGCTGGATGCTCGTGCGCACGATCACGGCTTTCACGATCGCCCACAGTATCACGCTCGGCGTCGCCACGCTCGGATGGGCCAACGCGCCAGGCCCGCCCCTCAATGCCGCCATCGCGCTCTCAATCCTCTTCCTCGGACCGGAAATGGTCCGCGCCCGCCGCGGTGAAACGAGCCTCGCCATTCGCTACCCGTGGATCGTCGCGTTCGCCTTCGGCCTGCTCCACGGATTCGGTTTCGCCAGCGGCCTCACCGCCCTTGGTCTGTCCCGCGGCGAAATTCCCCTCGCCCTGCTCCTGTTCAACGTGGGCGTCGAGGTGGGCCAATTGTTTTTCGTCGGCCTGATTCTGCTGCTGGTGCATTCGTGGCGCGTGCTCGACGTGCGCTGGCCGCGCTGGGCGCCGTGGCTCCCGCCCTATATAGTTGGCTCGCTCGGCGCCTACTGGACCATCCAGCGCACACTGCTCCTCTTCACGGCCATCTCATGAAACTATATAACTGGAGGCCCCGCCTGCTCACCGCCGCCACGGCGACGCTGGCCCTCGCGATGATTCCCGCCGCCCACGCGCATATCGAGCGCGGCGAGGTCGGCGGGTTCGCCAGCGGGTTTAAGCATCCCTGGTCCGGCCTCGATCATATAGCGGCGATGGTCGCCGTCGGGCTCTGGGGCGCACAGCTCGGCGCCCCGGCGATCTGGCTCCTGCCCGTGACGTTCCCGCTCGTCATGGCGGTCGGCGGATTTCTCGGGCTGATCGGCGTGCCGCTTCCCGGCGTGGAAATCGGCATCGCCCTCTCGGCTCTGCTCCTCGGCCTCATGGTCGCATTCGAGGTGAAGCCGAAAAATCTCGTCTGGCCTGCGATCCTCGTCGGCATCTTTGGACTCTTCCACGGACACGCGCACGGCACGGAGCTCCCGCCCGGCCAAAGCGGGTTGCTCTATAGCATGGGCTTCGTACTCGCGACCGGAACGCTTCACGCGTGCGGCATCGGCATCGGGGTCGTCCACCAATGGCGCGCCGGCAAAATCCTCCTGCGCGTGTGCGGCGGCGTCATCACGCTCGGCGGCATCTATTTCCTCTCGACGGCACTTCGCGGCGAATGAAAGCCCCGAACCCGACGCGGGTTGCGGTGAGAGCTTTATATATCCGTATATATATCATCGACTGCGCCGCCCCAAATCAGACCGAATCGGAACGCTTAACTTTTAACGCCTAACTTTTAACCCTTAGGGTTTGGCCGGCGACCGGCCGGTTCCGGAGGTCGACGAGCGTTTTTCCCACTATATAATTTTTCAACGGCGCCCCCAGTCCGCTACAACCACGATATATATGCGCCCCCGGCTGAATATTAAACGTTAAAAGTTAAATGTTAAACGTTAAGCGTTCTTCCGGATCTCCGACGCCGCACGCGCAGTGGCGCCCGTCTCCGGCTGCCTCGGGCTGGCGACTTATAGCCCTCGCGGCCGGCCTCGCGTTTTCCCCCGCCGCACATGCTCACCTGGTCACCACCGGACTCGGGCCGGTATATGATGGCATCGGACACTTTTTTCTCTCGCCCGACGACGTCGGCGCCGCCCTAGCCGTCGCCCTGCTCGCCGGCCTGCGCGGACCCGCCAGCGGCCGGCTCGCGGTTATTGCCCTCCCACTCGCCTGGCTACTCGGCGGCGTCGCAGGCGACCTCGCCCCGACGCCCGGGTCCAGCGCGGAGATCGCATCCGCCGTCTCCCTGCTGATCCTTGGCATCCTCGTCGCCTCCGACCTCGCGCTCCCACTCGCCGCTCTCACCGCCATCGCCGCGCTGGCCGGCGCGGCCCACGGTTTCTTCAACGGCACTGCCCTCCGCGAAGCGGGCGGGCCCACCGCTGCCCTTCAACTTGTAGGAATCACCCTCACGCTCGTTGTGCTCGCCACCGTTGGCGCCGCCCTCGCCGTCAGCGCGCGGCGCCCCGTCCCCCGCATCATCATCCGCGTGAGCGGCAGCTGGATCGCCGCAACGGGCCTGCTCCTGCTCGGCTGGACCCTCCACACGCGGCGGTGACCACCCGATTTCCGCGTTCTATCTAGCTATATACTTCAGCCGCGGGTCCCGCAGTCCGCCGGCGTTTCTATATAGTTCGCGATATAATTCCCGCCACCTTGTCCCGCCTGAATTTCACCCTCGCCCGCACCGCCAGTCGCTCGAAGGCACGCGCGGGTCGATTCCAGACGTCCCACGGCGAGGTGCTCACTCCAGCCTTCATGCCCGTTGGCACGCAGGCCACCGTCAAGGGCCAGACCGTCGAGGCCCTCAAAACCGCGGGCTCACGCGTGCTGCTCGCGAATACTTATCACCTCCTTCTCCGCCCCGGCGCCGAGGTCTTTCGCCGACTCGGCGGGATCCATCGCTTTATGAACTGGGACGGCCCCATCCTCACCGACTCGGGCGGCTTCCAGATTTTCTCGCTGTCCGCCGATCGCGCCATCAACGAAGACGGCGCGCGCTTCCGCAGCTACGTGGACGGACAACGTCACCTGCTCTCGCCCGAATCGAGCATCGAGATGCAACGCG
This sequence comes from uncultured Verrucomicrobiae bacterium, assembly GCA_963800005.1. GTDB lineage: Bacteria > Verrucomicrobiota > Verrucomicrobiia > Opitutales > Opitutaceae > CAWCZH01. Next base: position 419,305 of record CAWCZH010000003.1, on the reverse strand, counting down.
CGATCGGCAGCGATATCATGATGGTGCTCGATCAATGTGTGCCTTCCACGGCCGATTTCGGGCCGGCGGAGGCCGCGATGGAACTCACGCATCGCTGGGCCGTTCGCTCCCTCGCCGCGCGCGGCGACTCACCCCAGGCGCTGTTCGGCATCGTGCAGGGCGCGTGTCACCGCAGCCTGCGCGTGCGCAGCGCGACGTTCCTCTCGCAACTCCCGTTCGACGGCCTCGCCATCGGCGGACTGGCCGTCGGCGAAACCGCCGCGCAACGCTGCGAATTCACCGACCTCGCGACCGATCACTTGCCCACTGACCGTCTGCGCTACCTCATGGGCGTGGGCACGCCTTTGGATATACTCGAAGCCGTCCACCGCGGTGTGGATATGTTCGACTGTATCATTCCGTCGCAGCTCGCGAAACGCGGCACCGCGTTCACCTCGCAGGGCAAACTGCACTTCCGGCGCTCTGTATATAAGTACTCAGCCGATCCGATCGATCCCGACTGCGGCTGCCAGGCATGTCGTGACTATACCCGCGCGTACCTGAGCCACCTCGTCAAAGCCGATGAGTCGCTCGGTTGGACGCTTCTTACCATTCACAACCTCACGTACTATCATCGTCTCATGCGCGAGATCCGTGAGAGTATATTGCGCGACGACTTCGCTGTATATTACGAAGCGCAGCGACTCCGGCTGGCACAGTCCGATCTCGAAAACCCCAGCGTCATTCCGGCTCCGGCCCGTGCGCTGCGCCTGCCACGACTCGGGGATTACGAAATCGTGCAGAGCGCCGCCGGCTTCTCCAGCATCCGCCAGATCAGCTCGGGCGAGGTCATGCACTCGGTCAACCGGCCCAACGACGAAGCCAACGAAGTATATATCAAGCAGGCGCGACTCGGCGCGCGTTTGCACACAAAAGTCGCGGAGAAAACCTCACTTGCCGACCTCGCCGCCGCCGACGGCGCGAAGCCGGCAGTCGTTCCGCTCACGCTCTGGGACGTCGGCCTTGGCGCCGCGTCGAACGCGATGGCAGCGATCGAAGCCTTTGAGATCGCGCTCGCACGGCAAGGGCCGGCGGCCGTGCGTCCGCTTCGCATCGTGAGTTTCGAACGCGACCTCGACCCGCTTCGGCTCGCGACGAAAAAGTCCGCGCGCTTTCCACACCTGCAGCACGCCGCGCCGCACGCCCTGCTCGCCAACGCGCGTTGGTGCGATCCCTCGGGGCTCCTCGAATGGATACTGCTCCCCGGTGATTTCCGCGCCGTTTTTTCCACAGCGCCTGCGCCAGATGTGATCTTTTATGATCCCTTCTCGGCGAAGACCGACGGCGAGCTCTGGTCGCGCACACTCTTCCGCCAAATTCTCGAGCACGGCCGTGGACGCCCCATGGAGCTATATACTTACTCCGCGGCGACGGCTGTGCGCGTCGCGCTGCTCGATGCCGGATTCTGGGTCGGCGAGGGCGTCGCAAGCGGCCCCAAGGCGACGACCACGATCGCCTGGGCTCCTGGCGACGGCCACGCCGACGGACCGCCTGTCGTGCCGCTCGGGTCCGCGTGGCTGACGCGCTGGGAACGGAGTCACTCGAAGTTCCCCACGGACCTCCCGGAAAGCGAGCGACCCGCCTTCGAGCGACGCCTGCGCTCGCATCCGCAATTTCACACCCGCGTCAGGCCAGGCTCCTCGCCCGCTTTATAGTTCCGAGCGGCGCAATCGATCCCTCGAGCTACCGCCCCGTCGAACGTCGTTTTCCTATCCAGAGGACACGATCTGTCTATATCTATATATATATAGACAGATCTATTATCACCTCGCGTCTTTGCTGTACGATCGATCCGGCCGCGGAAGCTTACTCGCCCCCAAGCTTCAAGTGAAGCAGCCCGTCAAACGGCGGGCAGCGACGCCGGCCTTTACGATTGCAACGAATTCGCTGCCGTCGCCAGAGCCGCGTCCAGCGCCTGCACCCGCACGGGCTTGGTCAGGTGCGTCGCGAATCCCGCCTGCCGACTCCGCGCTATATCCTCTTCCATCCCATATCCAGTAAGCGCGATTCCCTGCGGTATATACTTTTCCCGCACGGCCTGCATCAGCCCGTAGCCATCGCCGTCTGGCAGGCCGATGTCGGTGATGAGGAGATCACAGCGATGTTGCTGCGCAATCTTCAGGCCCTCCGCGCAGGACGCCGCTTCGAACACTTCATAATGCCGGCGCTGGAGCAAATGCGCGAGAGAGGTTCGAGTGGGTTCGTGGTCCTCCACGAGGAGCACGCGACTCGGCCGGGTAGCGGTGCCCGCGGACTGCACGGCGACCGGCAGCACGCGTTTCAGTTTCGCCTGGCTGCGCAACTCTCCCGCGATCGGCAGCTCCACGGAAAAAACCGCGCCTTTGCCCGGGCCTTCGCTCGTTCCGGAAATGCGGCCCGAATGCATTTCGACCAGCATGCGTGAAATCGCCAGGCCGAGACCAAGGCCGCCGAACCGGTGAGAGCCGCCCCGCCCCGCATGATCACCCTGCACAAACGCGTTGAATAAATTCTCCTGCTCCTCCGCCGTCATGCCCATGCCGTTGTCGCAAATCCGAATCGCCACGCGCTCGCCGTCGGCCGCCAAAACGGTCCCGAGCGAGATCGTTCCGCCCTTCGGTGTAAACTTCGCGGCATTCCGCAATATATTCCAGAAGACCTGCTGCAGGCGAACCGAGTCGCCGTTCACCATCGGCGTGGCCGCTCCATAATTCGCCGTCAACCGAATCCCCTTCTCCTCGATCTCCGGCTGCACCGTCGCAATCGCATCCCGCAGGATTTCATTCAGGTCGGCCGTCTCTATATTAAGCGCCATCTTGCCACGCGTGATCTTCGTCACGTCGAGCAAGTCGTCGATCAGCCTCGCCTCGAGCAGCACATTTTTCGAGATCGTCTCGAAATCCGCCCGCACTTCCGCCGGCAGACCCACATTCGCAGCCGACTCGCTCGCAAGAAGCAAAACCGGATTCAGCGGCGTCCGCAGTTCGTGCGACAGCGTCGCGAGAAAATCATCCTTCATCCGCCCGGCATTCTCGCTCGCAAAACGCGCCGCCCGCTCCCGCTCGATCACCGCGAGATTCTCCTCCGCGAGCGTTTTGCGATCATTGATATCCGTGCACGTGCCGAACCAGCGGACGATTTTTCCGTCGGCATCCCGGATCGGCAACGCCCGCGTGAGAAACCACCGATACAAGTCACCGGGTCCGCGCAGTCGAAACTCCGTCTGATAATTCGTCCCGGAGTCCACCGCCGCATTCCAGCTTTCACCCGTCGCCGCCACGTCGCCCGGATGTATATAGGAGTTCCAGTGCGCGGCCGCGGCGTCGCTTTCCGGCGCGCCTATATACTCGAACCACCTGCGGTTGAAATAATCCGGCACACCGTCCGGCCCGGCTCCCCACACGATCTGCGGCATCGTGTCCGCAATCTGGCGGAAACGCGCATCGCTCAACCGCAGTTTCTCCTGCGCCTCGCGCAGCTCCGTGATATCCGTGCTCGTGCCAAACCACCGCACGACCTCGCCCTGCAGATTGCGAATCGGCGTCGCGCGTCCCAGGAACCAGCGATATTCGCCGTCCTCACGGCGCAACGGAAACGTGTCCTCCCAAGGCTGCCCCTGCGCCACGTGCCTCCCGAATTTCTCCAACACCCGCGTGGCATGCGCCGGGTGATGTATATACGCCCGGCCCGCCGCCCGCACCTCGTCCGGCGTCATGCCCGTATATTCAAAGTAGCGCCGGTTATACCACGTCGGCACCCCCGCCCCATCCGCGATCCACGCCATCTGCGTTATATTATCCGCGAGCGTGCGGAACCGCTCCTCGCTTTCCCGCAACACCTCCTGCACCCGCGCCCGCTCAATCGAGAGCGCGGCGGTCTTCGCGAGGAAGTCCACCGCCGCCTTCTCCGCCACCGTCGGCCCGCGCTTCTTCCGAAAGTATATACCAAATGTCCCCACCACCTTGCCGGTGTTCGACGTGATCGGGACCGACCACGCCGCCAGCAGCCCAAGCGCGGCCACCTCGTCCCTCAACATGGCCCAGTTCGAGTCGGCCGCGAGGTCGGGAGTATATACCGATTCGCCCAACGCCGCCGCCCGGCCACACGTGCCCACGTTTGCACCAATGACCACGCCGTCGACCGCACGATTGAAGGCGTCGGGCAGACTCGGCGCCGCGCCATGACGCAACCGCTGCTCCGCGTCCACGAGCAGGATGCTCCCGACCAGGTCCGTGCCCGTCATCTCCACCTGCCGCACCAGCTCGTGCAAAATCTCCGCGAGCGAGGCCTCAGTTACGATGAGGCGCAATACATCGTTCTGGGCCTTCACCAGCTGCTCCGCCCGCTTGCGTTCCGTTATATCAACCACCACTCCCGGCACGCTGATCGGTTGCCCCGCGGCATCGCGAACCACATGACCCCGCGCCAGCACCCACGTCACCGCACCATCGGGACCCACGAGCCGGTGTTCTGCATCGTACGTATGGCCGTGCGCGATCGTGGCCTCGATCGTCGCCAGAGCCTGCGCGCGATCCTCCGGATGGATCACGTTGACAAATACTTCCATCGGCACGCCGGCCGCCGCAGTCGCCGCGGGCACGCCGAAAAGCGTCGCCATCTTTTCATCCGCCCGGACCAGCCCGTTTCTCGCGTCGAAAGAGCAACTGCCAATTTCCGCCGCGGATAACGTGAACGCCAGCCGGTCGCGCGTCGCGATCAACTCCCGTTCGCGCAACACGTGCTCCGTCTCTTCCACGGTCGTTATACACACGCCCTCGACCTGCCCCTGTTCCCCAAACAACGGACTAAACGACCACGTAAACCACGCGTCCTCCATCGCACCATTGCGCTCCGTGCGCACGTGCCGGCGCTCATTCCACGTCGCCTCGCCACGCTCCAAGACCGCCTCGAGCTGCGGTGTCATCTCCGCCCAGGTTTCCGGCCACATCTCGCGCGCCGGTCGACCCACGCCCGACGGGTGCCGCTTCCCGAAAATCGGACGATACGCGTCGTTATATATAATGGTGAGCTCCGGCCCCCACCAGATCGCCATTGGAAACTGGCTGTGCAGGCACAGACCCACCGCGATCCGCAAACTTTGCGGCCAATCCACCACCGGCCCCAGCGGCGTCGCCGCCCAATCACAGCGCCTCAGGAACGCCCTCACCTCACCCGGTCCGTCAAACAAATCCCTGGCCCCCAACCTCGCCGGCGCCACGAGATCAGCCGTCCGCCCGGACTCGGAAAATGGGGTTCTCGTCGTCAATCCCGTAGTGGATCAGTCCCTCGACAAACCGCAATGCGCAAGCCGCGAACATATAGTAAAAAGCGATGTGTATCCGCAACTTGGATACGCACGGCACACGGCTATCCGCCTCCCGGACCACGTGTTTCTCCACCTCGCCGATCACGCCGACCCGCGGGCGGAAATCCGCAGCTGCTTCAGCCGGCCGCCGCCGCCGCACTGCCGCGCACGAGCCGCAATATTAAATCGGACGGCACCGGATCCTCGAGGTCCTGGTCAGCGCGCCGCGAGTAGACGCCCCATAACGCGGATACCAGGGCCGCAGGCACGACCGCCCCGGCGGCCTCTCCCTTCCCCGGAGTTTTCGTCGTGAATTCCGCGGCGTGCACTTCCGCATACGCGCGGGCGGCCAGGATGCGGACGCGGTGCGCGTTGCTCTCCGCTCCATATTTCTCAGCGAAGTGATCCTCGATCGCCTGCTCTGGGCGCGGCCGCGGGAACGGGTCCTTCGTGCTCCGGTTCGCGATCCACTCCCAATCCTGCTCCCAGTTCGCCAGTGTATAAATCGGAAATGAGCAGTCGGTCATGGGGAGAAACGCCAATCGCGCCGCCGGGAACAAGGGGTGGAAATTTCTCCCTGGCGGACACTTGTATAGTATGGAATGCGACCCGTGAGTTCCGGCCGAAAACAAGATTCGTCGCGACTGGAACTTCGGCGGTGTGCCGGACCCGATCAGCCTCGCGGGCGCGGCACCACGCTGATCCGGCCGTTCCGCTCCAGCCACGCCTCCGCAATCACCGGAATATCCTCGAGGTTGCCGGAGAGGCGCAGGTTCTCCAGGAGGTCATCCGACGTTATATTATATCGCAGCATTGCCGGCCCCTGCTTCCGGCCATTTTTCACGAGCAGCACGGCGCTGCCTTTCGTCACGCGCGAAAACCAATGCCAGCGGACCGCGATCATCGCGAGCAGCCGGTGCAACATCACGAGCACGACCCCCACCCCCAAGGTGGGAAAAAACGCCGCGTGCCCATTGATCGCACGGCTCAGCACCGACCCGAGAACCACCGCGAGCATCATATCGAACGCCGCATTCTGGCCAAAGGCGCGCCGGTCTGCCAGGCGTCCGACGATCACCGCCGCCACGAACACCACCACGCACCGCGCCGCCATGTGGCGGAATAACATGTCCTGGGGCTGCACCCCGAGGCCCAGCACCACTTCCACCAGCCGCCAAAGGGATGATATATTCATTTTTTGGCATAGTCACCGCCCCGCCCCGCCCGTTCCACGTCGGCTGCCTCGGGCCCTTTATACTTGAAAACTCGACTCTCGCGGGAGACCGGGCGGCGGCACTCTATATATAGGCCGCATCGCCCCGCAGTCATCCGACGCGACCGGGCCGGATTCCAGCCGGGCCGGGACTGGCGCGCGCGGGCGACCCGGGTGCCGGTCCTCGCGCTTTGCTGGTTTCCGACGATCGGCTCGGGGAGCACCCGCCAACGAGCGCTCCCGGCCCGATCTTTCCCCCGCAACGACCCGGCCGCTATATGAAGTCCACCGGACGACTACATAGCGCCGGGCCGCGATACGCTTAGAACTTCTTTCCAACCTTCAGCGACACGAACCGTCCGATCGCCCACTCGCCATAGCTCGCGAGATCCAGCCCGGCTGAGGGCGAGATCACGCCGTTCGCAGGCGGTTGGGTGTTCAGGAGGTTGCTGCAGCTCAGCGTGAACTTCAGGCCCCACGGGCCATCGACGCCCAGCGTGGCGTTCAACAGCGAGATCGGGTTCACGCCCCACGCCGTGCCGGCGGCCACGGTGCCGTTGGCATCCGCGAGCACCGGCCCCTTATATACTTCGACCAGCGACGCGTTATATCGTTGATAGATCCAGCTGATGCGCGCGTTGCCGCTCCAGCGCTCCACCTCGCCGCCGAAGCCATAATGCCCGGCATAATTCACGAGGCCCTGGCCCGTGCCCGAGTTGTAGGCGAGATACAGCACGCGCGTCGCCTGCACCGCGAAATCGAAGTCGCCCACCGGCGTGCGCCGGACTGTATAGTCGAGGCCGAAGTCATAGCCCCGATAATAATACGCCGTGCCGTTGAAGGGCGTCAGATCGAAATAGGAAATCTGGTTGTTCGACGGATTGCGTACGACGAGGTTCGGGAAATACGTGAACAACTGCGCCGGCGTGAACGTCGACACCGGCACGATGGCATCGTTCACCGTGATGTTGGTATAGTCGATCGTCGCGCTCAGCCCCTTGACCGCCTGCTTCAGGTCAAACACGCCGCCGAAATACCACACCTTGCCCTGCTCGGGCTTCAGGTTCGGGTTGGCATGTATGATCTGCGCGTATTTCTGGCTCGCGACCGTCGGGTTCAACGGATCCGTCGTGGCAGCGCTATATGAAATGCCGCCGCCATCGAGCTGTGGGAGATCCGGCGCCTTGAACGACTGCGAGTAGGACCCGCGCAACTTGAAGAAACTCGCCAGCTGCGAATCGAACGCGAACTTCGCCTTCGTCGTGCCACCGAAGTCACTATAATTCTCGTGCCGCGCCGCCAGCTGGAACTCCAGGTACTTCTTCAACACCGGCAGGCTCAACTCCGCGAATTCCGACGAGACCGTCCGCGTGCCGACAAACGGCGAGCCGTTGTTCGTGCCCACCAGATTGCTGCTGTCCGGATTCGCCACCAGCTTGTCCTGGTGCCACTCGAAACCCGCGGCCACCGCGGCCTTGCCGGGCGACGGCAGATCGAGGAACCCCGGCATCTCGAAAATCGGGCCGGTCACCGAGGCATCGTAATCGTAGCCGGTGCTCTTATATACATTCGTGCTCGAGAAGAACAACGTACTGAGCAGCTTCGGGTCGGACGGGCCAAACGGATTATAATATAGGCCGCTCGCTCCATAGAGCGTGCCATTGAGCGCGTTCTGCAGGTCGTCCGCGCGCCACGAGTTCTTCTGCACCTGCGTATATACATCGTGGCCGTAGCTCGCCGCCGACTCCCACGTCCAGTCGCCAACGAGCTTGCCCTTCAGGCCGCCCAGGAGCGTCTCGGACTGCGAGTCGACATCGAACATCCGGGGCGCCGTCGGCGACGCGCGCATCATGAAGCTCGTGATATTGACCTTGAACGGGTTGAACGGATTTGCCGCCGGGATGATGAGACTCGGCGTCGCCGAGCCACCTTGGAGATTGTTCGGAATCGCCGCCTCGAAACTCGGCGAAACATTCACGCTCGTGTCACGAGCGGACAGCGGCGCGTAGAGATATTGCGTGTGTATATCCGCGCCGATCACCTGCGCAAACGCCGAGATCCGGTCATTGAAATCGTGCGTCATATAGCTGAACAGGTTCCAGTTCTCCTGCTTCGGCACGAGGCCCTGACCCGTGAGGTCCGCGCGATTCACATCCGTGATATTCGTCGCGGCACCCACGTTCTGGAAACTCGAGAGCGTCGGGTTGGCCGTCGGCTGGCCGCCTGCGATTACATAATAGCCCGCGCCCGTCGTCAGCCCCGCCGCCGTCGCCTGCGCCGCGGTCAGATTCACGTTCGTCGGGAAGGACTGCGTGCTGTCCGTATCGATGCCCTTAATCCCGAGATAGGTATAGTTGCCCGACTTCGACCGACTATATTGATTGATATTGGAGCCGTTCTGCTTGAACCAGCTCACGTCGACGAGTATAGACGTCTTCGCGTTGCTCGTGCCCATCAGCGCCGTACCCGTGCGCGTGAACACCGTGGGATTGTCCGTCGCACCACCCACGCTGCCCTCGGCATAGAGCCCGCTGAAATTTTTCTTCAGCACTATATTCATCACACCCGTGATCGCGTCGGAGCCGTAGATCGCGGACGCGCCGTCCTTCAGGAATTCCACCCGATCAACCACACTCGCCGGGATCGTCTTGAAATCGAAAACCGTCGCGCCGTTGGAATCGGGATTCGCATACGAGGCCGGCCGGCGGCCGTTGACCAGCATGAGGAAATTTCCCGCGCCGAGACCACGCGGATTGAGCGTCGTCGCGCCACGCGAAAACGCCACACCCACGCCTGAGGTCGAGGTCTGGAGCATATTGCCCTGACCGCCCGTGTTGAACGATTGCGCCTGCAGAAAATCGCCGAGCGACACGAAGCCGCTCGTGGCAATGGCGTCACCGGTATATACAACGACCGGCTGCGGCCCCTCGGAATCGAGCCGCGCGATGCGCGTGCCAGTCACGGCATACGCCTGCATCTCGACGGCCGAATCCTTCTGGCCGGGTGTATTGTTCGGATCCTGCGCGAGCAGCGCAGCGGGGCCGCCGAGGGCGAGGCAGCCGACGAGCGCGAGGGGCCGGACAAGCCGGCGACGGGCAGCGCCGGAGCAACTATATAGCGCCGGGGTGGGACGCGAGCAGTTGCCGGGAGTGGCGCGGTTGAGTTTGGTTTTCATTGGGTGTTGGGAACCGGGGCGCCAGGCAGCACGACGACCGCACTGTCACCTTCGATGGAAATTTTTGTGCCGAGAGCGGCCGACAGTCGCGCGAGCCGCTCGAAGATGCCGCGCGCCTGGTCGCCCGTCGCAAGCGACGGCGCACCGCGCGTCAGATAAAACCGCGGCGACGGCGGAGCACCTTCGCCGAGCTCGTTCAACGCGACCGCGCGGAGGCGGAGCGAGGTGACGCGACCCTTTTCATATTGCGCGTCCACGATGGCGCTCTCCCAGATCTCGGGCAGATAATATCCCGGGGCCGTCACGGTGTGAAATACCAGCCCGCCAAGATCATAGAAGATCACGTGGCCATGATATATCTCGATGCCATGCAGCATCGGAGCTCCGTGGGATATATAGAGTGTCGCACCCGCATCGATGCACGCATGCGCGAACCGCTTCTTCCACTCGGGCGTCACCCGGTTGTCCTTCTCCCAATAGTGATCGTGCTGGTACGCGATGACGACATCCGCGGACGCCGCCGCTGCATGCAGGCTGGCAAAGACGCGCGCGGCATCCTCCGCGTTGATCTCACCGGTCTTTTCGTCGAGGCGCACTTCGTCGACGCCCGCGCGATCCGCCGTGGCCATCGCGTTTTCGCCGACTTTACCCGACGCCATCGCAACGAGTGCGACGCGGCCACGCGGCGTGGTTAATATAGCCGGCGCCGTGGCCGCCGCGAGGTTCGGGCCGGTGCCCGCGGTCACAAAGCCGCGCTTCTTCGTCTCCTCGATCGCCGCCATCACCCCCGACGGCCCCAGGTCGAACGCATGATTGTTCGAGAGCGCTAACATATTAAAGCCGAGATCCTTCAAACAATCGAGCACCGCTGGCGGAGCCGCGTGGAAGAATTGAGTGTCACGCGTTTTCTTCGCGCCCGCGCCAACGTCGATCACCGTCTCCAGATCCGTGAATACAACGTCATGCCCTCGAAGCACGCCCGCCAGCGCCTTGATTTTTTCCGGCGCCGTCTCGCGCAAATCGCTCTGAATCAGCGCCTGACCCGTCAGCGCGATCCGCAGCGGCGCGTCCCCGGCAGCGCGGCCCGCGACGCCGAGTGTGCCCGCCACCCCGAGCGCGAGAATGCCGAGGCGAATGCGGGACCACAGACCACCACTGCCCACGCCGCCGGCCAGGAATCGGGAATACATTTGCGAGCCAACGTCTTCGTTGGCGCGGAAAGTCCAATCGCAATCATCGCAACTTGGGTTGATTTCTACAACTTGTGTTGCAGGCTCGCCACCGATGACTCGGAAGACCCTCCTGACGTTCGTCGGATACCGCGACCCGCACCTCACCGATCCGCACGAAGACGGTCCACAAAAGGGTCCGATCCTCACGATTCTCGACGAGCGGAAATTCGACCGCGTTATATTGCTCTCCCGACCGCATCGCCGCGACCAGCTCGACCGCACCTGGATCGCGTTGCGCGACCGCCACCCGAAGCTCGTCATCGAGGTGCAGGTGCTGGAACTCGTGGACGCCACCCATCACCAGGAAATACTGTCCAAACTCCGCGCCGTGCTCGCGAAAATCCTGCGGCTCGCCCCGGACGACGACTATACAATTTCTCTTATATCCGGCAGCGCGGAAACGCACGCGTGCTGGATCCTCATCGCCGCGACCGGCGAATTTCCCGCGCGACTCCTCAACTATCGCCACTCGGTTCACAACGGATTCGCGGGTCCGCGTTTCCTGCGCGAACTCGACTGGAACGAGCCGCTCGCCGCGCTCACGTCCGAGCGCCTGTCCGTGATCTCGGCGCGACGCGATCGCTGGGACGATGCCGAACAGCAGGGCGCCGCGAGTGGCGTGCCTCGACACTACTTCAGCCGGCGCTCGCTCGAGCAGGCCGTTTTATTGAGTCATCATATCGCGCCGCTCTTGATCCGCGGCGAGCCCGGCACGCAGAAGCAAATGATGGCTGCGCTCGTCCACCAGTTCAGCAGTCGCAACAGCGGGCCGTTTCTCGTCGTGAACTGCGCCACGCTGCCGAAGCGCCTCTTCGAATCGTCACTCTTCGGCGGCGGCTCCGACGGTGACGGCGGCAAGTTGCGCGAAGCGGACGGCGGCACGCTTCTCCTCATCAAGGTGCAGCATATACCGGCAGCCGTCCTCCTGCGTCTGCTGAAGGCAGCGCAGACCGGCTATGACTATAGACCGCGCGGCAATACTCCGGTGAAGGTCAACGTGCGGCTGGTCTTCACGACGGACCGCGATCTCGAGGACGAAGTGCGGCACGAACGGTTTCCCTCGGAGGCGTGGCGGCGACTTCAGCCGAGCACCCTGCGTCTGCCGCCGCTGCGTGAACGCGCCGCCGACATCGCACCGCTCGCGCGCGAGGAACTCACGCGACTCAATCGCACGCTCCCCCGCCCCCATCGCTTTTCACCGGGTGCGCTCGCGAAGCTCGAGAGCCACAGCTGGCCGAGCAACGTCAGCGAACTCCGGCGCGTCCTCGAGCACGCCGTCATCAACGCCGACCAGCCCACGATCGTGCCGGAAGATATAGACTTGGACCTCTCGGTGAACATGGCGAACGTCTTCGCGGCCTCCGCGCCGCGGATTCGCGAGGGCTTCTCGATCGCGGATTATCTGCGCACCGTGAAACACGAGGTCGTCCGCAGCGCGTTGCGCAAAACCCGCGGCAACCAGAGCCGCGCCGCGCGCCTCCTCGGCGTCACCCCGCAAGCTGTCAGCAAGCTGCTCAAAGGCGTGCAACTCTGAACCAGTGGGGGCGCCGCTGCGCGCGGTAGATATATTTTTCCAATATCTATATAACTTATTGTATATACATGTGCCAGCGCCGCGGCTTCGCTCCGTTGCGATAATATATAATTTCCCGCAGGCCTTTATATTATAGGAATATACGGAGCGAACCAGAGATGCCGATCGAGCCGGTGAGGCGAAAGCCACTCGCTCCGATGCGGGCCCCGAAGGGCTCGCCCGCAAGAGCGCCGACGGCCCATCTCCGCCGCGCGATTCCAACGCCGGCCGCCCTCGCTACCTCAACGCTTGACTCGACCGAGCGCGAGCTGAAGGGCACGCGGCCAGTGAGGTTGCAAGCGCAACCGGCGGGTGAATTGGCTCACCGAGGCCGGCTTGCCGATGCCGAGACGTTCCCCCAGCCACGCGTTCGTCACCGTCGTGGAAAGCTTCATGGCGGTGGCCAATATGATTTTCGACGCGTCGGACTTTTTCGATCCGAGCCGCTTCAGGTCGATCCGGGCACGTCCCGCCATTTCCCGCAGCTGCTTGTCCCAACCGGCTTCGCTCACGCGCTCCGGGACGCGCGAGGTGCGTCGAGGTTTGCCGCCGCGCCGGAGTTCGGCCGCGCGCTGATGCTCGAGTTTGCGCATTTCGGCGCGGAACGCCGGGCTGCCGAGACACCAGCCGCGAGTCAGCCGCGCCGCAGCGAGCTCGAGCTGGGCCACGGGATCCGCGGCGAGGGATTGCAGATGAGTCAGGTAACGCCGCCAACCCGCCGCGGTGTCTGATAGCCGCCCGTTTTCCGCGAGGAGAACCGCCGGCTCGAGCCAGGCCGGGCGCGTCTTCTCCGGAAATTTTGGGAGGCTGCTGAAAGTATATTCAGCCAGACGCGCCGGCGGCACCCCGCGGGTGCGGCTGGGGTTGAGATGTATATAGTTGACGACCTGCGTGAGCGTCGCGCCGCGCTCTACGAGCAGCGCCTTGAAACGACCCTGGAACGGTTTCCCGCCCCAGCTGCGCGCGCCCTGCGACCGCCGCGCCCAGGTTGCCTGCAGCCAGCCGACGCTCTCGCTGAGGTTCGGCTGCGTGAGCTCGACCGCGAGATGGTAATGGTCGGGCATGATGATATAGGCATGCACGCGCCAGCCGGCGCGAATCGCCGCCTCCGCGAGCGTCTGCTCAAACGCCGCCGCCGCGCCCCGCTCGCCGAAAAGCTTCCGATGGCCGAGCCCCCAGTTGATGACATGATAACACGCCCCCGCCCACTCCAACCGCAACGGCATCGCCATGACCCAACCCCGGCCGGTTCGGCCCATTTTGTCAAGCGTTGAGGGGTTACCGGCGTCACCGGAATGCCCCCGGCATGGCCGATGCTATTACCCGTCGGCGCATGTATACGATTGAAAAGCTGCCCGCCGAGGTGACGCCGCGCGAGTTCGACGAGCTCGGCGCGCTGCTGCGGGACGCGGTCGAGCACGGCGCCTCCGTTGGCTATATACTCCCGCTGGATCCCGCGGACGTAGCCGCATTCTGGAAACGCGTCATTGCCGACCGCGCCGTGAGCGGCCGGTTGATCTGGGTCGCCCGCGAGGAGCCCGGGCGGAATATCATTGCGACCGCTCAACTCGCTCCGGAAACAAAGCCCAACGGCCGGCACCGCGCCGAGGTGCAGAAGGTCCTGGTCCACTCGTCGTGGCGCCGCCGCGGCCTCGCCACCGCGCTGATGCGAGAGGTGGAGTCGGCTGCGGCCCGGCGCGGACTCTCTTTATTATTCCTCGACACGAGCGAAGGTCGCGGCGGCGCGCAGGCGCTGTATGAGCGCCTCGGCTATATCCACGCGGGCGGCCTGCCGAACTTCGCGCTCGACCCCGACAGCACCCCGGCCGCGAACCTGATATATTACAAGCTGCTGGCTGCACCGCCGAGCGGTTGAACGAATTCCAGCGGTCGAAGCATCCGTGCTCGCCCGGCTCGAGCGCTGAAACCGGTGAGGTTGGCGTCGGATGGGGTATATAGTGAGCTTCCGGGATATATGCAGTGTGGCATATAGGGATATATCGGTCACTCGCGGCTTGCCAACCGAGCCCCGGCCGGGAGCAATAAGCCGCTGAGACTGTGGCTTTTCCAGCGCCTCAGCCTCGCCGAGCTTCCGCGTTTATTTTGGCCGGCACGACCGCGATGTCGGCCAAGCTGCGGCACGACGTCGGCGACCCGAAGGCGGAGAAGGCCAAGTTCGACGAGATTTCGCCGCTGCGGTCCGTCGACAATATAAAGATCCCGGTATTCATCGCGCATGGCCGCGACGACCCGCTGATTGACGTGAATCAATCGCAGCGGCTGGCGCGAGCGCTGCAGGATCGGCGAATCCCACACGAAGTATTGTTGGAGAGCGGAGAGGCCCACGATTTCCGGCGGCTGGACAGCCAGATCGAGCTGCGTGCGAGGATCGAAACATTCCTCGCGAAAAACCTCACCCCCGACAACCGGCGCCAGCGCCGCAGTAGTTCGCCAGGGTCGTCGCAACGAACGCGGTAATGCCAACAGCCATTTCACTCGGATCGTAGTCTACTAGACAGGCTTATAACAGCATCGGAACGCGTGCGCCGTGCCCATGATTCGCGCGCCCGAATCAGGCCCACGCGGCTGCGCTGAGACGGAATCCGATCGCTCGGACAATCCGAGCAGGGAAGTGCGCACCGGCGAATATACAATATCTGTACCCTTGGGAACAGTCTACAAGACCCGCCGACGAGAGCCGACCGCAATCGGCCTGAGGTGATGAGAGCCTAAACTCGCGCTCGGTCATCAGATAGAGAGTCGTCGTCCCGCCTTCCGGACATTTAGTTTGCCCGACACTGGCAGATCGGAGAGCTTATCCCCACAAAAACTTATCCGGAGGACGAGCGGCGAATGTTCATCTATTATCAATCAACAATATGTCCCGCCCTGAATAGCCGCCCTTGCATTCTGATAATGACCGCCCCACTGCGGGCGCGATAGTACAGCTTGGAAAAAAAAGATGGCCATCACCTACAAAATCGATCGCGAAAAAACGCTTATTTATGAAACGTGGTCGGGGGATATAGACACCGCGGATCTTGCTACCTATTGGAAACAGTACGTAGCGGACCCTGAGGTCATGGAAATCAGGCGCACGATCGTGGATCTTCGAGCTGCCGTCATCAAATTGCGGGGCGCTGATTTTGATGGGCTGATTCGCACGATTGTACTGCCAGCCTTGAAAGATCGGAAGTGGAGGACGGCGATCGTTACCGGAGGACCCTTACAATTTGGAGTCAGCCGACAGTACCAGGTCTTTGCGGAGTACTATAGCAAAGATTCTTTATTCGATAGCATAACGGAAGCGGAGAAATGGATAGAGTCTTCGGATTTGTGAAGACGCCAAGAGGTCGCGGTTCCCGTTCTCGCTAGCAGGTGCTCGCTGCTTCAGGAGGCGGTGGCGACGAATACGCGGAAGGATCGCTGTTGCGATTGTAGGCGAGCACCTCCCGCCACTCGAATCCGTTTGTCTCCCTTATAAAATGCACTTAAGGGTCGGACGAGCAAAGATCCGACGAGGCACCGGGGCCAGGCCGTCCGGCTCCTTTATAATGTCAGGTCGCGCTATATATAATTTGTGACAACTATACTCGCGGATTCGGACTTCAATAACGTCTGGCTGGTCGCAGGCATCGCTGCTGTGATCGGAAGCCTCTACATGGGCGCTGGGCGCGGCACCTCGGACGCCAATATGCAGCGTCTGACGTTCGAAGTGCGCGACCTGCAGAAAAAGCTGGACGCGCTTCTCAAACAGCAGGGCATCGAAATCGCCCCCGCCTCGGATTTGTCTCCGGGGCTCCAGATGATGGCCAAAGACCCCCGCCAGAAGATCGCCGCCATCAAACTTTACCGGGACGAGCATCCCGGAGTCGGCCTCGCTGAGGCGAAGCAAAGAATCGAACAATTCAGCGAGACTGGCCGATGAAACAAATGCCGCCTAGCCAGTCGCCAGGGCAGCCGTCCAGAGCGCGAGCGACTTTAAGGGCGGGGTAGAATTGTTGTTCGTTCCTTCCTCAGCGCGGCTGCTTAAGGTGAAATGCATTTCCCTGCGCCAATCACGCTGAGACTAGGAGCGCCATTGCTGGCAGCGCTCGCTTCCCTTCTGTTCGCAAGTTGCACGACATCGCCGACCCCAAAGCCCATCGCCACCGGGCATCCAGCGGCTCCTGCGGATTCAACCGGCGGTAAGCAGCCGAACTGGGAAGAAGTCGACAAGACCTCCGCTAGAGTGAGAGAACGAGAGTCGAAAAAAGACGAAGATCGCAAAGCGAGTGAGAGCGTGACGACCGATGGCAATAGCACGACGTACGAAAAAAAGTGGTCCTGGTGAACCGGAACAAATATTCCTAACAAGACGAAGCAGCCAACCGCCACGGGGGCCTCTGCGCAGTCAAACGTTCGGCCAGACGCCAGAGCGACCGGTCCACGGCCAGGGGCTCAGGCCACAATCACTACTCAGCCGAGTGGCTGTGAATCGCCCAGCCGTTCCGCGAGCAAATGACACATCGGCGACAAATTGCACTCTTCCTTCCGGCGGCGGCCTGCGGCGCGATCGAGCACGTTCGGCAGTCGGTCGATCCAGTGCAGTTCGCGAAACTCCCCGCGCACATCACGCTTTGCTACGGCGACGAGATTCAAGATTGGGACCGCGTCGCCGGGTGCCTCCAATCATTGGCGCGCGAAGAGATCCGGTTTATTTTTATGGTTGATGGGTCGCGTCCGTTTGATGAAGGAAAAGGCATATATCTCCAGTTAACCGAGCAGGGTGGACTATATGATTCGGCCAGATCTCGGTTGCTGGCGTTCTCGCCATCGCCGAGGACGCGGGTCAAGCCGCATGTCACGCTGCTTCATCCCAGGCATGCTCGCGACAGCCCTGACGGCTGGACGCTGGTGAATTCGGTTCGTTTCCCGGAGCGCATGGAAATCCACCGAATCGCAGTGATTGAACTCCGGGAGGCACACTGGACGACTGTGCATATATACGGAGGTGACGAGCCGGACTAGACGCCGGCGCGAATGTCCGGAGCCAGCGGAGGCGTCGATGAGTGATCGTTTACTCGAAGCTTCCAGTGCTCACAATTCGCTAGCCCGATGATCGCACCTTCCCTATAATGTTCGGGAAATCTCTCCGTATATATAGGGTATTTCCACAGCCGCTGATCCAGTAGCCGTTGGTCACCTATAACATTCGGAAGCATAAGAGTACCATGGCCAAATATCTGATCTCTTTTCCCAGCGCGGCGATGATCGTGCCGCAGGGCGAGTTGGAGGCGGTGAGTCGTGACGCGCACGCCGTGATCGACCAGGCGAAGGCAGCCGGTTGCTATGTGTTCGGCGGTGGCATCGACGAGAGCGTGCCGCCCGTTCTCGTATCGGCCGATGGCACGGTCGCTGAGGGAGGTTACCCGTGGGCACCGCCACTGGATGGCGGCTTCACCGTGCTCGAAGTGCCCTCGCGTGAGGAGGCCGTATTGTGGGCCGCGCGCATCGCGAAAGCCTGCCGCTGCAATCAAGAGCTACGCGTGTTCCAGTTCGACCCGCAGTCATGAGTCATATATCGTTCCGAAACGGAGCTCGAATATAGAGAACAAGCCGAACCGTTCGAAGAATACGATTCCGCGGATGCCGGTTTTGTAAACTAGCGCAAAATGCCATGAAGATTCGCGTTTTGACGCCCGCTGATGACCTCGCCGCCATTACCGAAATGCTGCATCGCGCGTACGCACCGCTCGCCGCGCGTGGCCTGAATTATACTTCGAGTTATCAATCTGCCGAAGTCACCTCGAAGCGACTCTTCACCGGGCATCCGCTCGGCGCCGAAAACGATGGCCGCATCACAGGAACCCTTACAGTCTACCCACCCGACCCGCAATCAAGCGTGGCTGTGTTTCGCGAGCCGCACACCTATAGTATTGGCCAGTTTGCCGTTGATCCGGACCTCCAGGGACAAGGTATCGGTCGGGCATTACACAACGCGGCGGTTGATCACGCGATTCGCCAGGGCGCGATATTTCTGAGCTTGGATACAGCGGCGGCCGCCGAAGAGCTGGTCGCGACCTACGCACGTTGGGGATATATGATTGTCGAGCGGACGACCTGGAGAGGAAAATCCTACGAGAGCGTCGTGATGCGTCGCAGCGTGCTCAAATAGGGTCGCCAGGTGGCAGTGCCGACACAGCACAAGCGGTCAGAAGCGACGCTTTACGCCTCGGGGATCCTCGACAGAAGCACGGGCTCGCAAGGTCTCGCCGACTCGGCTGCAAGCGGCCGGACCGCCCGACGCGCCTCGTATATAGCTAAGTATAGGGATATATAGGCGCCAGCGTGGCTTGATTTGCCACTCAGGTTGATTCCGTTTGCAGAAGCTCCTGCCCCACGTGCCGCAGTGCCCGGCGGAACGGCGTGGGGTCGTCCAGCCCGCCCGCCAACACGAGGGCGCCTTCGATGCGCACTACGGCATCCTCGGCCCGCTCGTGGGCCAGCCGGCGCGGCACGCCCGACTCCACCGCCAACGCCTCCAAGCCCTGGACCCACGAACCGAAGATCGTCTGCAGCTCGGATTGGAAGAGCCGACGGGAACTGCCGACTACCATATTACCCAAAACGCACGCGCTTTTCCCCCCTGTATAAAACGCTTCGAGAGCCGCCAGCATCGCCGCCAGCCGCGCGCGCGGCGCTCCGCTTCCGCGCAGCGGAATCAGGATATGCGCGTCCATCCATTCGTTGATGCGCCCCAGCACCGCGCGGCCCATGCCCTCTTTGCCGTCGGGGAAATAATGATACAGGCTCGACTTCCCCAAGCCCGTCGCCCGGGACAGCTCCGCGAGCGACGCACCCTCGTAGCCGAGGCGTTGGAACACATCGAACAGGCGATCGAGAACTTCCTCGTAGGGACGCAGCGCGGCAGGCATGAGTATATATATGCGATTGAACCGAACGGTATAATGGAGCGCCGGTCGTCCGCGGGTCAACCCCACTTGCCCGATCGCGAATAAAACTTGCGCCAGCGGAGGAGCTGCTTATTGTACCGATCGTTCGGTATAACGCCGATCGAAACCACGTAGTTCCATCATCCCATGTCCTCGTTCATCTCTGCTCTTGATCCCGCTTCTCTCCAAGGTCCCGCCAAGGGTCTGCTGGATGCCGTCCAAGCCTCGTTGGGCGTCACCCCGAATCTCTTCCGCGTCGTGGCACATTCTCCCGCGGCTCTCGGCGGCCTCCTCGGGCTCAACGGCGCGCTGGCGAAGGGTCAGCTCCCGGCCCGCCTCCGCGAACAGATCGCCCTCGCGGTCGCGGAGATCAATCGTTGCGACTACTGCCTGTCCGCCCATTCCTATCTCGCCAGCCGCGCGGGATTGAGCCCCGCCGAAATCGCGGCCGCCCGCGACGGGCAGTCGACCGATCCAAAGGCCAACGCGGCAATCCACTTTGCCGCGCTCGTCACGAAGAACCGCGGCCAGGTTGGTGAGGACAATCTGTCGCAACTCCGCCAAGCCGGCTTCAGCGATGGCGAGATCGTCGAGATCATCGCGCACACCGCGCTCAACACGTTCACGAATTATATCAACGTCGCCCTCGGCACGGAAATCGATTTCCCGGTGGTGCACGCCGCCGCCGCGGCCTAAGTCCGTCTGCACTACCCGTTGGACGCCCACGCGTGCACCGCCGCCCACCGCGCTTGGTGACGCTGCCGCGCGCGCGGGTTTTTCCCGGGTGGAAACGCGATTACGACTCGATCCGGATGCTCGCACCATATATATTTATACATCGACCGAAGCATCCTCTCATGAAAACCCCATCCGATCCCGCGCGCAGTCCTGAGCCGCTGGTGACGGCCCGTCCCCCGCTGCCGCCCTTCACCGCGGAAACCGCGGCCATCAAGGCGCGCGCCGCCGAGGACGCGTGGAACAGCCGCGATCCGCAGCGGGTTTCCCTCGCCTATACCGCCACCAGCGCGTGGCGGAATCGCAGCGAGTTTCTCACGGGGCGGCCGGCGATCGTCGAGTTCCTGACGCGAAAGTGGGCGAAGGAACTGGAATACCGGCTCATCAAGGAGATGTGGGCGTTCCACGAAAATAGGATCGCCGTGCGTTTCGCGTACGAATGGCACGACGCCGCCGGGCAGTGGTTCCGTTCTTACGGCAACGAGAACTGGGAGTTCGATCCGTCCGGATATATGAAAGCGCGCATTGCGAGTATCAACGACCTCGCGATCGCCGAAAGCGCTCGGCTCTTTCATTGGCCGCAAGGCCCCCGCCCCGCCGGTCACCCCGGCCTGTCCGAACTCGGCTTGTAGATCGAAGTTGGCGCTCCGCGCGTGCGGTCGCGATTTTTGTTCGCGACCGCTTCACCTGGCCGGTCATTGGCGACACGGTATATTTCTCTATATACTCGCCGCACAATCCTGGGAGAACCAGGTTGCCAGGCCGATCGTCAGCGCGGGGACGCCGCGATTCGAGCCGTTCCACGCAGGGCTCCTTGTTCGCCCCGTTTGCGGAAAACACGCGTCATCGACTCGCATAAATATGCTGCATAGAACGCGCTGGACCGCGTCGCCGGCGCAGGCCATTTCTTGCACTATATTGATCCTGGGCCTCGTCCCGGACCCGTCCACTCGTGAGCAACCCAGCCATGCCCAACCGGCCGCTCGATCGCCGGGAATTCCTCAAACTCGCGTCCGCCGCCGGCGTCGCCTGGGCGGCTCTGCCTTCGGTCGGCCGCGCTGACGAACCCGCTGGTGCGACATCCGCGGCGAAGGATCCACTCGCTGAAGGCTTCGCTCATCCTCCGCGGTCCGTGCGGCCGGGTTGCTATTGGTGGTGGCTGGACGGCCGCGTCGACCAGGCGGGCATCACCAACGATCTCGAGGAGTTCGCCGCGAAAGGCATCGGCGAGGTGCTGCTCGTCAACTCCGCGAACCTACACCCGGAGCCACCGCGACCCGACACAATCAAGTTTCTCTCGCCGGAATGGCGCGCGTTGACGCGACACGCGTTCCGAGAAGCGAAGCGCCTGGGCATCGAGGTGGGCATCAATCTGTCAGGCGGATGGTGCATGGGCGGCCCATGGATTCCACCGCGCGACGCCGGCCGCTGGTTCCTGCAGTCGGAGCTCACGGTGCAGGGCCCGCAGAAATTCTCGGGGCCGCTGCCTCTGCCGGGTAACCGCAGCGGCTACGACCGGGTATTCAATCCGCCCGGGTTTCAGGACTATATAGACTTACCGCTGGAGAAGCTCGACTACCGCGATACCGCAGTGGTCGCGTTTCCCGATGCTGGGTCGGCGCAGGAGAAACTCTCCGGCAGTCGCGCGAAACTCCTGCCCGCAAAAACCAACCGGAAGGATGCCAGCAACTTCGTGCGCGCCCGCGAGGCGATGGGTGCGGTGGCAATGCCGTTGGCTAACGAGGCGAGCGATCACCCGATTCCTCCCACCCAAGTAATCGATCTGACTTCGCGGCTGACGCCGGACGGACGTCTCGATTGGGACGTGCCGCCCGGACGCTGGACCATTGTGCGCACGGGGCATCGCATGACCGGCTCCAAGCTCATGATCCCGCCACCCGACGCCGATGGGTTGTCGGTCGGCTGGTTGTCCGGCGAAGGCGTGGAGCTTCAGTTCGAAAACCTGGGGAAGCTATTCCTCGAGGACGCGGCGGCCGTGGGCACCAAGCTCACGTACTTTGGCGACGACAGCTTTGAGGACGGATTCCCGAACTGGACGGAAAAGATTCTCGAGCGATTTGTACATTACCGCGGCTACGATCCGGTGCGGTATCTACCCGCGCTCGCGGGATATATAGTCGGCAGCGCCGAGATCTCGGATCGGTTCCTATATGATTACCGGCGCACCGTCGCCGATTGCATGGCGGATGGGCATTACGGGCGGTTCGCCGCGCTTTGCCACGAGCACGGTCTCGAGGTGCAAAATGAAGCCGCCGGTCCCAGCCGCTCCGGCACTATGTGCATGGATGGCTTGATGAATCTCGGCCGCAGCGACCGGCCGATGGGTGAGTTCTGGCTCGGGTTGCGCCATGACCAACCGCACGGGCTCGATGCCAAGCTCGGCTATGGAATCACCCGGTTGGAGGACGGCCAAAACAAGGTCACCAAAATGGTCGCGTCCGCCGCGCATATCTACAGTCGGGCGACTGCCTCGGCCGAGTCGTTCACGACGATGCGGCACTGGCTGGATTCGCCGGCGACGTTGAAGCCCGCGGCCGACCGCGCCTTCTGCGAGGGCATCAACCGGCTGGTGATTCACGAGTCCACCGCGACGCACTCCCAAGAGGGAAAACCCGGCTACGAATATTACGCCGGCACGCATTTTAATCGCAACCAGACCTGGTGGCCGATGGTGGGGCCGTTTCTCGAGTATATAGCGCGCTGCCAGTTCCTGCTGCGGCAGGGTCAGCCCGTCGCCGACGTACTCAACTACGTGGGTGATGGCGCGCCCAATCTCGCGGTGCCGAAGCATATAATTCCCCCGTTGGGCGACGGCTTCGATTACGACGATTGCAACAGTGAGGTGCTGCTCACGCGGACCGCGGTAAAGGACGGTGGCATCGTCCTGCCCGATGGGACGACTTATAGGGTGCTGGTCTTGCCCGAGACCCGCGTGATGCCGGCTGAGGTTGCCCGGAAAATCCGCGCGTTAACTGCCGCGGGCGCGACCGTGATCGGCCCGCGACCGCAGCAAGCTCCGGGGCTGCGTGATTACCCTCGGTGCGATGCCGATGTGAGCGCGATCGCGGAAGAGGTATGGGGAGATATCGACGGCAAGGCGAAGACCGAGCATGCGTACGGGCGCGGCTCCGTTTTTTTCGGCAAACCGCCGCCTGAACTTCTCGCGCGTTTGGGAATCGAGCCCGACTTTTCATATAACTACGGGGATAATATATCGCTCGATTTCGTCCACCGCCGGACGGCCGAAGCAGATATATACTTCGTGGTGAATCGATCGGCCGAACCCGCTCGCGCTGCCTGCCATTTTCGCGTGCGTGGGCGACGGGCCGAGTTGTGGGATCCCGTCAGCGGAGAACGCAGCGTTGCGACCGGGTCGCCAGCTGGAAACGCGTGCACTCGATTGGACCTGCAATTCGTGCCGCATCAATCGTGGTTCGTTGTCTTTCGAGGTTCATCGGAACGGGCCGCGCCCGCTCCGGCGCCAATCCGCGCTTTTTCCGCAGTCCAAGAGGTCAGCGGTCCGTGGCAGGTGGAATTCGACCCGGCGTGGGGCGGGCCGAAGGAGGTGGCATTCGCAGAGCTGACCGACTGGACGCGGCACCCGGACGCACGGGTTCGGTTCTACTCCGGCGCAGCGATATATAGAACTCGTTTCACACTGACGGACGAGGCGGTCCGCCGCGCCGGGCTCTCGCTCGATCTCGGCGTCGTAAAGAATATTGCCCGCGTCCGGCTGAACGGCGTCGCCCTCGGCATCGCATGGACCGCGCCCTGGCGGGTGGACATCTCGAGCGCTGCGGCCGCCGGCCAAAATGTACTCGAGATCGAGGTCGCGAATCTCTGGCCAAACCGCCTGCTCGGAGATCGCGCCCTCGCGCCGGAAAAGCGCTTCACCCGCACTAATATTCCGTTGCCCGACGATGCTCAACTGCTCCCGTCCGGCCTGCTGGGCCCGGTCACGGTGACCGCGTCAACCTAGGCTCCCTTCCGCCGGTAGTGACCATCCGGGGCGCCGCCCTCGGGTCGTTATATGAATAGTTTATCTATATACACCTATATACTAAGCTATAAAGTCCGACGGAAGAGCCACGTCGCTATCCCCATCGTCACGATCGAAAACCCAACAAGGAACAACAGGTCGTAACGCACCGCATAGAGGTCTGTGTTTTTCAGAACAATTTCCTTAAACCCGTGCACCGCGTAGGTGAACGGGTTCACCCGGGTCATGCCGCGCATCCAGGCGGGGAACGCATTGATCGGATAAACCGCGCCACTCGGGAAAAACAACACCGTGTTCAACATCCCGAACACCGCCCGCGGCAGCAACGGGTCGTTCACGCGCACCACGATGAGAAACATCATACAGATCAACGCGAACGCCGTGCACACGACCAGCACACTCAGCCGCGCCAGCCGCAATATATTAAACGGATCGGGGATGCCGGCGATCAGCGAGCCGATCGTCACGAGCACCAGTCCGGAAATCACCGCCTTGATCACCCCGGAAAGCGTGAAGCCGAGGATCAACTCGAACTTGCTGATCGGCGTCACAAGGTAGCCTTCGTGCAGCCCGCGGGCCTTGTCATCGATGAATATAATGCCGCCGCCGATCATCGCCGAGACGAAGATCGCCAGCACGATCGTGCCCGGCAGCAGGAATTGTATATAGGGAACATACGGATATAGCTCGACGATCGAGAGCGTCGCCTGCGCGCCGTACCGTCGCGTCAGCACCGTCGGATCCTGGTACGCGCTTACGATCTGCTGCAGCGCGCCACCCAAAGCCGACGAGGAAAATTGGTCTGTGTTGTCCTCGATCAACGCCAGGCGCGGCGCTGCCTTCGCGTGCACGTCGCGGGAAAATTCCGGCGGTATATTAACCACTCCGCTCAGGCGCCCCGTGCGCAGGTCCTGCATCGCCGCGCCCATGTCTGGATATGACACCGCTTGAAACGTCCGCGCGTTGGCGCCCACCGCCTGGAACATCTCCTGCAACTTCACCGCCGGCACCGCATGATCCTGATCCACCACGCCGAGCCGCAGGTTTTTCACCTGACCTCCAAACGCGTAGCCGAGAAACACCAGCTGGACCAGCGGCATGATGAGCGACATCGCCATCAGCGCCGGGCTCCGCCGGTAGCGCCGCAGGTCCCGCTCGATGATGGCCCAGATCCGAATCATATAAGAATTATATTATATATACAGCCTGCCGCGGAGTGCGCGGGATCATTGCGGCCGCGCCATCAGCCGGGCGGTCGGCGCGGGCGCCTGCAGCGCATCGCGCAGCTGGTGCCCGGTATAATGCATGAAGACATCGTCCAGCGTCGTGCTCTGCACCGACAGCGACGCAATCCCGATCCCCGCCTCCCGCGCGGCCGTCATCACCGCGGTCGTGGTAACCGGCCCGTTGTTCGAGGATATACGAAACACCGGTGGGTCGGCCTTCACCTCCGCCACCTCCGGCAAGCGGCGGAGCACTTCGCCCCAGCCCTCGGGAATGGACGTGAAACTCACCTCGAGCACATTCTTGCCGGGGATCGACGCCTTCAGCCGCAGCGGCGAATCGAGCGCGACCAGCTTGCCGTGATCCACAATCGCGATGCGATCGCAGAGCTTGTCCGCCTCGTCCATATAGTGAGTCGTGACCACGATCGTCAGGTCGCGCTCGCGCTTCAGCCGCGATAACATTTCCCACACTGCGGTCCGCGACACCGGATCGAGACCGGTCGTCGGCTCGTCGAGGAAAAATATCTTCGGCTCATGCACCAGCCCCCGCGCGATTTCCAACCTGCGGCGCATGCCGCCCGAAAACATTTTCAACGGCTTGTCGCGCCATGGGATCAGGTCGACCGCCTCGAGCAGGCCTGTGATGGCGGTCCGGCTGCGCGCGCGCGACAAACCATATAGCTTGGCATATATCTGCATGTTCTCATCCGCGCTCAAATCGAGATCCGTCGTCATGGCCTGCGGAATCACGCCGATCGATTTGCGCACCGCGTTCGGATCGACCGCCACATCATATCCGTTCACCCGCGCCGTGCCGGACGTCGGCAGCACCAGTGTCGTCAACATTCGCAATAGAGTCGATTTGCCCGCGCCGTTGGGGCCGAGCAGTCCGAACATTTCCCCGTGCGCCACGGAAAAATCCAAGTGGTCCACGGCGCAGAACTCGCCGAAGCGCTTCGTGATTTGCTGGACCTCGACGTCGAACATCGGAATGGCGCTAGCGCGTGAACGGCAGGAGGACGAACGCGGTCATTCCCACGGCGAGACTGCGGTCGCGGTTATCGCAGCGGAGCCGCAACTCAAACGTGCGGATGTCGCGTTTCGAGCGGCTGACGTCGCGTTGTGTCGCATAATCCGCATCCACGCCGCGGAAAAAAACGGTGCCCTCGCGCTCGGCGCCGGAGGGCAGCCGCACTGTATATTTGTTGCCCAGGTGGATGCGGTCTATATAACTCTCCTCGATATCGGCGCGGACCCACAGGTTGTCGGGATCCACGATCGTGATGATCGCCTGGCCGGCGGTGACGACCTCGCCTGGGAGTG
The DNA here is from genome assembly GCA_963800005.1 of uncultured Verrucomicrobiae bacterium. GTDB lineage: Bacteria > Verrucomicrobiota > Verrucomicrobiia > Opitutales > Opitutaceae > CAWCZH01. Next base: position 392,549 of record CAWCZH010000003.1, on the reverse strand, counting down.
CGGCGCGCACGTTGACGATTCCGTCGGCGGGCGCGTGGATTTGTGTATAGCCGAGGTGGACGTCCGCTTTGCTTTTCTGCGCCGCGGCGGCGTCGTGTTGCTGGCGACTCGCGCTGAGAGCAGCTTCGCGCCCGCTGACCTGGGCAGCGCCGGCCTGCGCGAGGCTGACGGCGGCCTGCGCGGCGACGACTTGCTTTTGGAGCGCGTCAACGCGGGCTTGCGCGCTCTCGGAGCTGGTGCGGGCCAAATCGAGTTCCTGGACCGAATTCGCCTCGGAGTGTCGGAGGTTCTGGGCACGGCCGAAATTGAGTTTTGCTATATCCAGGTCCGCCTGCGCCTGCACGACCTGCGCCTCGGTCGCGGCGAGATTCGCCTCCGCCTGCCGCACCTGCTGCTTGGTCATCTCCCGCTGAAATTCCAAATCGGCCTCGGCCTGGCCGACCTGCGCGGCGGCACTGCGCTCGACGTTTTGATAATACGCAACGTCCGCCTGCATCTCGGCGGGCGCGACGACCGCGATCAGCTGGCCGCGTTTCACGACGTCTCCCTGACGCGCGTTGAGCTGCTCGAGCCGGCCGGGGATTTCCGAGCTCACAATCACCTCGTCGGTCGTGACCAGGCCCGTCAGCACGAGCCGGGTCGGACGCGCTCCGATGAATATAATCGCGGCCACCGCGACGACTGCGATTGCTATATACAACCAGCGACGCTGCTTTTTCATGAAGAGGAAGTCCCCGGATGGCGAAACAGGCCGTGGCGCACGAGGTCGAGGACCGAGCGTTTGCGCCGGGCCAGCTCTGGCGCGCTATAGGCATCGCCGGATCGCAGGACCTTCAGGATCGGGCCGATGGAAAAATAATGTATAATGAGTCCGGTGATCGAGATGGCGGCGTGGCCCACATCGATGTCGCGGAATTCCCCGCTGGCGACGCCGCGGCGCAGCAGCTCTTGGAGTGCTTTACTGCGGGGCCGCGCGTATTTCCGTAGCAAGGGCGTGCGCAGTCTGCTCTCGGCCGCCATGAACTGCTGCTGCAGCGCCGCCCGATTTTGCAGGTGCGCGATGCTGTCGAAATGCCAGTTGATATAGTCGCAGAGCACCTGGGCCGCCGGCCCGGGCGCGCGCAGCCGCCCGACCGCCTCGAGGTGGAAGTCACGAAACTGATCCTCGAACACGGCGACGTACAAGCCCTCCTTGCTTTTGAAATAATAATATAGAAGCGCCTTGTTGACGTGCGCGGCCGCGGCGATCGTGTCGGTGCGGGCTCCCGCAAATCCCACCGCCGCGAAGACCCGGGCCGCCGCAACGAGAATGGCTGCCCGCGAGGCATCGGCCTGAGCGCGCCGAGGTGAACGTGGAGATGAAAGGACGGATGTCGGCATCGTTTGACTAACTGGTTGGTTAACAAAACCACGAACGCGGTCAAGATCCACCTGCAGGCGCCGGCCACACGCCATGCGGCGCGATTCCCAGGTTAGCCGCTGCGTGACAATGCGCGGAGCCGACGATCAGGCCGCGAACGATCAGGCTGCCCGCGGATAACTAGGTCAATTCGACTGACGAGTTCGGCCAGACGAAGCGAAAGATTCGCCCGGCCGCATCGTGCGACCGGCTACCCAAGCAATCGGATCAGGGTGTGACCGGCTTCCAGGAGTCATCCGGGTCGAACGCACTCATCGAGCCCGCGACCGTGAGGCTGTCCGAGCCGAGGTTCTTTTCATATACCTTCCCCTGCTGGTTGACAATGAATGTCATCACACCGGAGTCGCTCCACCGGACGGGTGCTGCCACCAGCGCGAACCCGGCGATCATATTGCCGTTGATAATATAGTTGTACGCGCCTCCGGGCGCATGCGGGCCCTGCGCTGTGAGGATCCGGAAGAGATAACCGTGAAACGGCGCCGGCGGGTCGGACGGCCCGCGCGCTTTATATCCTTCGGCGCGCGCACTCGCGACAAGGGGCCCGAATGGACTCGGAGCCTCGCCGGGGCCAGGCTCCCAATAGAGTCCGTCCCTCGCGCCGGGGGAACTCTTCAGGCTTTGTGCATATTTCAAAACCCCGCTCCCGTCCCGAAAATCGCTCGCATACTCACGCTCGGCGTCAACGAAATTCTGGCAGACCTCGATCGCGATCAGTTCATTTTGACCGATCCGACGATTGATAATCTCATCCTTGCCCGCCGCGGTGTCGAAGAACCACTTCCCGTCCTGGTGGACGAGCGGAATAGGAAACGGCCAGTCCTCCGCGCCTATGTTAAGTGTCACCCTGTCGTCGTCGTCATACGAAAGGCGGCAGAATTGCGTCACCGCCTTCGCGAACGCCGCGCGATCATTGGCGTCCTGCACTTTGTCGCCGGAGACCATGACCTCGCCTTTCGGATCAAAGATTGCCCGCAGCGCGGCGCGGTCGCCTGATTTAGCCGCCGCCCGCAACGCCTCCACTGCCGCTTCCGGGGTGTCGAATTGACGTTCGCCCACAGACGTCTTCGTCGCGTCCGCTCCGCTCGCCGGCAGCACCGTCAGCGGCGCGGGGGCATTAGAAGTTCCGTTCGGCGCGGTCGCAGCGGCCCGCACCGCGATGGGACCCGAGTATATAGTTGCGAAAAGAAGCGCCCACGCCATCCCGCGCCGCCAGCCATCGCGGAGCCATTGCGCGCGATCACCCGGTGCGCGGCGCTCCCGGCCTATATAGTAAAAGTATATTGGAGAGTTCATCAGCGGCGTCCTCCTGGATTGCCCGGCTGCTGGGGCTGCGGCGGCGGAGCAGCCACGTGCGGCGCCGGCGCGGGGGCGCTCATGTGCGGGGCGGGAGCGGGTGCTGCGACATGCGGTGTGCCGGCGGGAGCGCCTATGCTTTGACGGCTCATCTGGCCGCGCTGGCTCTCGGCCCGAACCTCACTGCCGCGGCGGTAACCACCGAAGTCGCCGAGCGGCGCCGTCGAGGGATGCGCGACCGGCGGGTTTCCCGGCACGACTCGTGCCGCCCCAGGGACGACCGGCGCCACGCCGCGCGGCTCAGTCGTCCGTGTATACGCCCGCGGTTCATACCCGCGGGCTTCATATCCGCGATTTTGGGCGGGATTGTTATATACCGGAGCACGAGCGGCCGGGTTGGCTGGGGCCTCGCCCGGATGCACCACTGAGACGGCTCCTCCATGCGGGACCGTACGCGTCGGCGCGCCGGGAATCGGCCGCGGCTGCACCACGCCCGGCCGAGTATGATTCCAGAATCCACCGCCACCGCCAACAACACCGCCTCCGCCAACGTGCGGCGGCAAATGCCCGGGGGCCGGACGCCAGAGGTGCCCGTCAGGCGCGGGCCCACCCGGACGGTGGCGCCAAGGCGGGTTGCGATAATCATATCCCGGCCGCCACCCGCCGACCCAGATTCCATACGTGTCCCAATCCAAGTCGAAACCGAGCCATGGGCCGATTGGATATGCTGTATCAAAGCTGAGCAGCGGACCCGTGACCGGCTGGTCTTCATATACGACGCTCGAGTCGTAACGCGGTATATACACGACGTTCGGCTGCGCCGGCACGATGCGGATCTGCCCATCATCCATGATCACCGTTTGCTGCGGCGTGCTGGCGAGCGTGCCAGCAGAAATAGCGCGGGCCCGCAGCTGCTGGATCGATTTCATCACGTCCGCCGGTTGCGCCAGGAAGGCATCACCGAGCTGCTGCGTCCATTCGGCGTTGTCCGTCATCCACTTTATAATGTCCGGATAATGCACGAGCCCCTTCACACTGTCGTCCCAGGACTCGTTCGTATCCTGGGATGGATCCTTGCCTGCGTTTATATACGCGAGGGCGGCTGCCAAGTCGTCCGGGAAGCCGGCGGCGGGCAGGATCAACGCAATCAGCGCGTCCGGATAGAGCGCGATCGGCCCCAGAAGCTCATCCAGCTCCTCGGGAGAGCGAAGCGCGGCGGCACCCGCGGCGGCCGGAGCCTGCGCCAAACCGGTGGACGGCGCCACCAGTGGGAAAACTCCCGCGACAAACATGGCGAGTGAGCCCATGGCCAGACCGAGAGGCCTCCCCGCGATTCGGGGAGCGAGGGGCGACGCCAACCGTCCCGGTCGAACCATGGGAGATTCGGGGGTAAGTCTCATTCGCCATCCTAGTCGCAACCTTCGGCAACGCAAGGGACCGGCGCGATTACCCAAACCAGCCGGCGCGCTACGATCGGCCCGCCGCGCGACACGCGGATTATATAGCACACTCAAGCAATGGGACGCCCATCACGCCCGTTAACCACCTCTCGGCTATATATATCGAACGATATATAGCCAGACCTCATCCCCAAGCGGGCGCGAGCGTCTCGCTTTGCCGGCCTGGCGCGGAGTCAGCTTCCGGTGGCGTCGCGAGTTTCACGGCTGTACGCGAGAGCCACGAGGCTGAGCAGCGCGGCGGCGCTGAGATAATATCCCACCCATGGAAGCCCGCGGTTCGTTGCCAGCCACGTTGCGGCATAAGGCGCGAGCGACGCTCCGAAAATTCCCGCGAGGTTGAACGTCAACGAGGCACCCGTATAGCGAACCAGCGTCGGAAAAAGCTCGGAGAGCAGCGTTCCCAGCGGCCCGTAGGTGATGCCCGTAAGCGTGAAGCCGATAATCATCGCCGCCCACACGCCGGCCGGACCGTGCGAAAACAACGCGCCGAAACCGACTCCATATACGACGATTGCAATCGAGACGCCCATCATCACGAGGCGCCGGCCATAGCGGTCGGCGAGCGAGGCGGACCATGGTATAAAGGCGGCAAAAAACAGCACGCTGATCATCTGGATGACCAGGAATTGCCCCCGTGTATATCCGAGCCGACTCGTGCCCCAGCTGAGGCAAAACACCGTGAGAAAATAGAAGATTACAAACGTCGCGATCGCGATGACCGTGCCGAGCACGAGGGGAATCGCGTGTTTTTGAAACACATCCACGATCGGCACCGCCACGCGCTCATGCCGCTTCACCGCGTTTTGAAACTCCGGGGTTTCCGTGAGCCGCAGCCGTATATACAACCCGAAAAACACCAGGATGCTGCTCGCCAGAAACGGGATGCGCCAGCCATACGCGAGAAATTGCGCGTCGTTCATATAGGATGACAGCAGCAGGAAAATGCCGCCCGACGCCAAAAAGCCCAGCGGCGCACCGAGTTGCGGGAACATGCCATACCACGCGCGGCGTCCCGGCGGCGCATTTTCCGTCGCCAGCAACACCGCCCCACCCCACTCGCCCCCGAGCCCGAAGCCCTGGCCAAAGCGACACAGCGCGAGCAACAGCGGAGCGAGCGTTCCGATCGAAGCATATGTCGGAAGCACGCCGATCGTCACCGTCGAGATTCCCATCGTCAAAAGAGCCGCGACCAGCGTCGCCTTGCGCCCGACGCGGTCGCCGAAATGTCCGAACACCGCCGAGCCCACCGGCCGCGCGAAAAACGCGAGCGCAAAGGTCGCCAGCGATTGCAGCGTCGCCGCCGCCGAGTCGGACGTCGGGAAAAACTGCTTGGGAAAAACCAGCACCGCGGCCGTCGCGTATATATAGAAATCGAAAAACTCGATGGTCGTCCCGGCGAGGCTCGCGAGCAGTACGCGGCGGGGCGAATTGGCGGTCGGGCGGGCAGAGGTGACAGGCGAACTCATGGGCGGGGTTAGGGCGTGAAGAGCGGCATTGGAGCGGCTTCCCGCCCGACTGTCCATTCCACAGGCGAGGATTCAGGCACCCGCGGAGGCGGCCCTGCACCCAACGGATATATACTATATAGCAATCGGCCGGGAACCTCCGTTGCCGCGTCGGAACGCACGCGCATTCCCGCGCGGCCCCTGTCGTGGGGGCGCCTGCCGCGTGTCGCTCCCGTCGCAGCTCGCCGTCAGGCGATTGGCCGCAGCGGGCGCGGACGGTTCGGCCAACTAAGCCGACACGGTCTCCGCCGTGGTCGGGTCGATGATATTCCGGATTTCCGAAACGCGGTTGGCGGGGAAGCCACCCTGCTTCGCGTGATCCCGGACCATTTCCGCGTCCGGCGCTATATACACGCAATATATCTTGTCGTCGACCACGTAACTCTGGAGCCACTGAATGCGCGGGCCGAGTTTCAGCAGGACGCCACAAGAGGCCTGTGAGATGCCCTGCAGTTGCGCCTGAGTCAGTTGCCCGGCGCCCGGAATCTCCCGTTCGATCAGATATTTTGGCATGGTTGTTTTGGGGTGACGCCGAGAGGCATGGGCGTGGACCTCGCGGCCGGCAACCCCTTTCACCGGGCTGAGATCCCGGTGTTCCGGGAGCGCTCGTCGGCCGGGCGCCGGATAAAGCGTGACCGGATTGTCACCCGAACGACACCCGTTCGGCAGCAGCACCCGGCACGCTCGGGAAGAACCACGGGCACTCCGCACCACCCTAATATATACTTCGTGAAACTCGCCATCATCACTGAAACGTTTCCGCCGGAGATCAATGGTGTCGCGATGACGTTCGGGGTGATTGCCAGCGAGCTCGGCCGGCGCGGTCACGCCCTGACTATATATCGTCCGCGCCGGCCCGACCTGGCGGATGCTGCGACCCACCCGGAATATCAACAAGTCGCGCTGCCGGGCTTTTCGATTCCGCGATATAATGCGCTGCGGCTGGGCTTTCCCGCCGGGCGCAGGCTGCGTGCACTCTGGCGCGCAGAGCGGCCCGATCTCGTGCACGTGGCCACCGAAGGCCCCTTGGGCGCTTCGGCGGTGAGCGCGGCGCGCTCGCTCGGAATCCCCGTTACCTCGAGCTTTCACACCAACTTCCACGCTTATGCGCGCCACTATGGCATGCCGCTGCTCAACCGCACCGTCCTGCGGTGGCTGCGGCACTTTCACAATCGCACGCTCCGCACCTTCGTGCCGACGGAGGAATTGCGCACTGAGCTGCGCGCGCTCGGGTTTCGCGACCTCGCCCTGCTCTCGCGCGGGGTGGATACCCGGCAATTTGGATCATCGCGGCGATCGGCCGCCCGGCGCGCGCAATGGGGCGCGGGCGAAGACGATCCCGTCGTCGTGCACGCCGGCCGCATGGCCGCCGAGAAAAATTACCCGCTGCTGTTCGAATGCTATAACGCCATGCGCGCGGCCAATCCCCGCTGCGTGTTCATACTCGTCGGCGACGGTCCCGTCCGGCGCAGCCTCGAGAAGCTGTGGCCGCACGCCCGGTTCACGGGCTTCGTCACGCGGGATGAACTCGCCGAACACTATGCATCGGCAGATATATATATCCACGCGAGCCTGACGGAGACATTCGGCAATGTACTCACGGAAGCCATGGCCAGCGGCCTCGCGGTCGCCGGCTTCAATTACGCGGCGGCACGGCAGTTCATACAAAACGGCGTCAACGGCCTGGCCGTCTCGAACGATGATCCGCTGCAACTCGTGCGCGCTGCTGCGCTGCTCGCAGGTGACTCTGACCTTCGCTCGCGATTGCGCGCGGCCGCCGCCGCAAGTGTCGAACGGCAATCGTGGGCAAGTGTCATCGGCGGCTTCGAACAGGAGCTACTCGAGTTGGCGGCCCCCGGCCGAATGATCGGCGCTCCGCCGGTGAGCGCGCCCGCACCGGCCTGCGACCCGGTGTGATGCGTCAGGTGCGCTGATGCATCAAGCGAGTCAGCAACAGGACCGACGCTATATATATACGGGGTCAGTCCTACAACGCGGTCCGCGTCCCGAATTTCGTGAGAACGCCAATATTCACACAGTCACTCACAATCGAAACGATTCGCGCCGGCCGCCGCGGGCGCTAACGTCCGATCTCACAAAGCAAAGCCGCGCAAAATCGGGCCGCCAGACCCAACCCGACCCCCGAGGCGGCACAATCTAACTATATATATTTTAGCCATGCCCATTCCACGCCGCACTTCCGCTCCGCCCCGCGCCATCGCACGGCCTTCCAACGCCGGGTTCTGGCTCGCACAATTTGCGGCACTCGTTCTCGCCATCGGCTGGGCCGCGCCGGCGAGCCGCGCCGCCGCGGCGGATTCGTCCGCGACCACCTTTATTGTCGCCTCCGATGTTCACTTCGGAATCACGCGGGGAAACTTCCGCGGTGCCGCCAACGTCGACGCCACGGTCGTGAACGCCGCGATGCTCGAGCAAATGAACCGGCTGCCGGGCGCCCTGCTGCCCACGGATGGCGGCGTGGCCGCGGGGACACCGATCCGGGCGATCGCGTTTCTTGCCATCACGGGCGACCTCACCAACCGGCAGGAGTTATATCCTTATCATATTCAGAGCGCGGCCGCCTCATGGAAGCAATTCTGGCATATATACGGTGAGGGAATGCACCTGCGTGACGCCGCCGGACAACCGGCCGCGTTGTATATAGTCCCGGGCAACCACGACGTCTCCAACTCCGTGGGTGCGCCGAGCCGGCTCGTGCCCGAGACGGATGCCACGACGATGTCGGAAATATATAACCGCATGATGCATCCCGCGCAGCCGCTGACCGCGGCGACGTACCGCTATGCCGACGACAAGATATATTATTCCCGCGATGTCGCCGGACTTCATCTGATTTTCCTGACGATGTGGCCGGACTCGCCAGCCCGAGCATGGATGGAGGCGGACCTGCGCGGCGTGCCGGCGGACCGGCCGGTGATCCTGTTCGCCCACGATCCGCCCGAGGTCGATGCGCGGCATTTCACCAATCCTGCGCCTGGGCACGGCATCAACAGCCATGACAAGTTCGAAAATGTGCTGACCGATATATACAAGGACGGAACGGCCTCCGACGGCCCGACCACCCTGGAGCAGCAGGACTTCGCGAATTTTCTGCGGGCTCACCCCAATATTGTCGGATACTTCCACGGCCACAACAACTGGACCGAGCATTATACTTGGCGCGGCCCGGCGGGAGACGTGGCGCTCGAGGTTTTTCGCATCGATTCTCCGATGAAGGGAAAATCTGCGAAGGATGAGGCGAAGCTCGCGTTCGACGTGGTCAGCGTCGACGCGTCCGCGCGGCGTCTGACCGTGCGCGAATGTCTCTGGAATGCCGCCCCCGGCGAGTTCCGCTGGGGCTCGTCGGACACCATCTCGCTGGTCCCTCACGTCGCGGCGCCGCACCCCTAGGTCGGACGCTGCAGCGACTGCGGATCCTCGCCGGCGCGAAGCGAAATCTGTGCGCCTTCGATGCCGAGCTCGAGGCACTCGAAAAAATTGCGAATACATTGGCCCAGCCGATCGTGTCCGAAGCCGCCGAGTTCGATCGCGGCGACGAGCTGACGGCCCAGCACGGCTGCGCGGTCGCGCAGCGCGGCGGCCTCGCGACCGGGCGGATTTTCATCACTATCGAGACACGGGTCGAGCAGACCGACGAGTTGAAGCGAGACGGCCAGCGCGGTGTCGGCCGCAGGATCGCCGCTTGGCCGCCGGCTCGGCAGGAGCGGGACAATCCGCCGCATGACGCGACCGGCGTGGGGCAAATTCAGCGGAATATAGAAATGCGGCGGAGGCCGGGCGCTGGGCGGATTTTCGCTCATGCTACATACTATAGAGAAGAGGGGCTCGATGACCGCCGCCGATGTGGCCGGCGTGCGCCGAAGCGTGACGAGACCACCGCTGGAAGGCGTCGTATATACATCTTTTTAAGAAACCAGACGTGGCGTCGCCACAAATTTGCGAGCTGGACGGATTTGGCGACACAAAGCTTTTCCAAAGGAACACGTTCTGCTGGTTTCGGTCAGGAACAAGCCGCTCGTTTCCCGCTACGATCGGTATATCCAGCAGTAATCCAGACGCCTGTATGCGTGATCGTCCCCCGCAAAAGAAGCTGATTGTGGCCGTCGTTGATGACGATGAGTCCTTCCGAAACGCAGCGCATCGCATGTTGGAGGCGGCTTCGTTCCAGCCCCGTACTTTTCCTTCGGTGGTGGAGTTCATCCAATCCGGGCTGCCGCCCCACGTAAACTGCCTGGTGCTCGACGTGCTCATGCCGGAGATCGATGGTGTGGCTCTCGTCGAATGCCTGCGCGATACCAACTTTGCCTTCCCTATCATCCTTTGCACAGGTTTGGATGAGGACGACGCCCGGCGCCGCATTGCGTTCTCTGAGCGGATTTCATATTTGCAGAAACCGATCAGCGGCGCGCAACTGGAAAGCGCCATTCGCACGGCCTGCCTGACGACGTCGCTCCCGTGAGCGTCGGGGGCGCGCCAACATCCCTTCGCCGCGTTTCTGCGATATATACTTCCGCCCGGCTCGCGGGTGGCAGTTCAGCGAGTCGGTGTTGCGCCAAGCGGAGGTCCCTGTCGCGATGAGATGGCACGACAGCGCAGGAAATCCTCGATCAATTTATCCATGACCCAATCCGACTCCCAAAAAACCTCGCTGGACCGCCGCGGCTTGATTGCCGCCCTGAACGAAGACCTCTCGCGCGAATATCAGGCGATCATCGCGTACACTGTATATTCACAAGTTCTAAAGGGGGCGGCGTTTATGAATATAGCGGAGGAGTTGAAAAAGCACGCTCACGAAGAACTCGATCACGCCCTGACGCTCTCGAATCTCATCGATTATCTCGGGGGCATGCCGGCCGTGGTGGCGAAACCGGTGAAGACGTCGGAGAAGGCCGAGGACATGCTCCGGTTCGATTTGGATAACGAGAACGAGACAATCCGGAACTACCGTCTTCGCGTGCGCCAATGTGAAGCGCTGAACGAATTCGCCGCCGCCGAGCAGATCCGCCGGATCCTCATCGAGGAACAGGATCACCAAACGTCACTGGCGACCGCGCTGGGGATCGACACCCCGGACGTCGGCATCGCGACCGAATAACCCGCGAAGGCCGGTTCAAGAGCGTATCCACATAACGGATACAGGGGTCAGACGCCACCGCTGCTGGGGCGGGCCGCCGCGTATCCGTTCCGTGGATACAGCCGAGACGCCGCGAAAGGTCCGCCGGCGATCCGCCGGGGGATTTGGCGGGATCGAAACGTGTGCGTTCGGGAGATCGTAGTCGGTTTCATATATACTGGGATACTGGGCCTGTCGCGCCGCTCGAAAGCGGGCGCGCGGCGGCTCCGGATCGTTTCGGAGCGGTCGAACGGGCCATGAGTACCTCTTCCGCAAAGACCCCGTGGTCGCGTTCCAATCCCAAGAAAAAAGGGGCGCATACGAAACTGACGCCCGAAAGCAAAGCGCGCGCGAAGGCGGCCGCCGCCCGCGCCGGCCGTCGCTATCCCAACCTGGTCGACAATATGAACGCGGCCCGAAAGCAGAATGAAAAGGCGCCGTCACCGAAGTCCGCAAAGCGGCCGGGCTAAGAGACCGCTTCCCGCGGCGCCGTGCGTTGTTATAGATAAGTTATATATATATAGCCGGGCGCGGCCTGCCACCGGGCAAATAACATCGCTTAATCCCGCTCGATCCGTAGGCTGTCCGACTGGAGCGGCCAAACCCCACCCCTGGGCCGACTCGTCCGTGAAACGTTTACCCTGCTCTGTCATGAAAATCCCCCAAACCCTGCTCGCCGCCGCCTTCGTGCTGGCCTCGTCCGTCGCCGTGACCGCGCAAACCAGCGCGAGATCCTGGCTCGAAAACTACTATCAACATCCGCAGCCCGATCGGTTCACCGACGCCATGCGAGAGCTGAGTCATGAGAATTACTTCGGGAAGCCCGGCCATATTGATCTTGGCATCGGCTTTGTGAGTTTCGTGTTCGCGCAAAACCCGGACCGCGTTGACGGCTGGCTGGCGGACCTGAGCGATTTCCCGCTCACGGAGCGTCGCCTCGCAGCGTGCGCTCTCTGGCAGGCCGGTGACCCGCGCGCGACCGCCTTGCTACAACGGCTCGGCATGGACGCAGACCGTCCCCGCGACGTGGCCCAACTCGCCGCACATCGGAGCACCCCCGTGATCGACCTGCCGGTCCGCTCCGCGGCAACCATGAACCTCGCTTGGGGATCCTACCTCGCGTCGGGAAATGCGGACTATATACGCAATGTTCTGCGTGCGATTGGCCGCGATGAACCCGGACTCGACGAGCGGGCGCGTTATGCGTTCGCGATGGACGCCGCCACTCATCCGACCGTGCTTGCGATCTGCGAGGCGGAACTCGCCCGGCAGCCGGAAGGCGAGCGTTCCCGGTTGCGCGCGGTGCTCAACGAAGCCGCGGCCGCCGCAAATCGTCCCCGCACCTGAGCGGGTCCCCTAAACCATTCACGCGGCTGTATTCAGTTTTCGGATACAGCCGCATTCGGAAGTCAGGGTTCGCCGGCGAGCGGTCCGAAATCCGGCGGAGGCCGACGCGCCTTCGAGGCCTGTTCATATGCGGCGGCGATCTTGAATAGCGTTGGCTCTCCGAAAGGCCGGGTCAGAAAATCCACGCCGACGGGCAACTTGGCGGCCACGGGACCCACGACGATCGACGGCGCCGGCGCGACAGCAGCGCCTCCGCCGGAACGGCGCAGGGAATCGTTGGGCGCAGATGCGGGGTCAAAAGCCCGATCATATACCGCCGTCGTGAATCCCGCGGGGACCGTCATCGCCGGGAAACCCTGCGTGCCCAGAAAAGTCCATAGCGTCGGCCGCCCGTTAACCGAGGGTTCCGGCGGCGCACCCAGCTTGCTCGGCGGCAGGCTTCCAGTCGGATACACGACGGCGTCCAACTTCATATCCGCGAACGCGAACAATATAATTTGCTGAACCGCAAAGCGCTTCTGCAAGCGCGCGGCAGTATCGAGCGCCATCGCCTTGTCGGCGGTCACGAGCGGCGGCTTCCGGTCGGGGAACGCGGGGTCTATATAGAAGTTCGCGAAGTTCGCACGATCGGCGAGGCTCGTGATTTTCTTATCCCCGCGCTGCCGCCAATAGAGGTTCTTCTCAAACTTCGTCTCTCCGGGCGTCCCACCCGCGAATGCCACCGTCGCACCCGCAATCGCGCCGCGACGCCCCGCCCCGCCGCCATTCCCGCCGAGGTCGCGCAATGTGAATTTCCCCGGCGCGAGCGACGGGTCCATCGTCATCTCGATCAGCGTTGCCACTTGGTCCGTCGTCGGATTCCCACTCGCATCCACCGGAAACTGCTCCGGATGCTGCTTCGCGAACGTGCTGTTCTCGAGCGCCGGATCGAGGGCGCGTATATACTTCGTAAACAACTCCCCGTGCACTCCGGGGTCGACGACGATCGCACCGAGCTCCCGCAGTTTCGCGATTGCCCGCTCGACTATATCAATCGACTCCGCGTCCGCCTTCGCGAACAGGTCCTTGTCCATATATTCCCGCACCACGCCAATGCGGAGGCCGCGCAGGCTTTTCTCGTGCGTGAACGTTTCATACGGCGCCGTCGGAATGCGACCCACCGCGAATGCCGTCATCGGATCCGCCGGGTCGAACCCGGCGATCACGGTGAGGATCCGTGCCGCGTCATCCACCGTCCGGGTGATCGGGCCAACGCGGGTATTAAGTCCCATGCCCATCATGCCGTGCCGACTCACCAATTCCTGCGTGCCGGCCAAGCCGACGTCGCCGTTCCACTGCGCGGGCCCGCGGATCGAGGTCGTCGTCTCCTCGCCGATCGCACACGTGACAAGGTTGGCCGCGACCGAGGAGCCCGATCCCGAACTCGATCCACTCGGGCTACGCTCGGTGTCGTAAGGATTGACGAACGTGCCGCCGAAAGCGCTGCGCGGGGCTCCCGAAGCGTCTTCCGCGACATTCGCCTTCGCCAATATAATCGCGCCGGCATCGCGCAATCGCTGCACAAACGTCGCGTCATGCGGTGGCCGGTCGTTTGCATAAAACGCATCGGCCCCGGACGTCGTGCGCAGGTCGAACGTATCATATTGGTCCTTGATCGCCATCACGACTCCGTGCAGCGGGCCCATCAATTTTCCCGTGCGGGCGAAATAGGCATCTTCCTTCGCGGCGACCTCGAGCGCGTCCGGCATGGCCGGATCGTTGTCGACCAAATCGGTCTGGCTGCGGGAATGATGGTCATCGAAGCCCCATTCCTTGCGGGCGGCCGGACGCAGGTTGAGCGTCGAGAGCGCGTTGATGCCTTTCGCGTGTGCAATAAACTTCGAGGCTCCGAGCGGCCCTTCCGGATATTCCACTCCCAGGCCGTTATACGCTTTGATGCGCGCGAGATATAATTTCACGAGCTGCGTCGCGGTCAACTGCCGGGCCAATATAGCGGCTTGGATCTGACCGATGGTCGCCTCCTCGAGGTGGAATTTCTTCGCCGCCTCGGCCGCGGCTGCGATCGACGCACCCCAACCGCACCACGCCACCACCGCTGCCATGGCAATATTTTGATATAGTTTTCGAGTTCTACCTCGGGGATGAAATGGCTTCAAAGATATACTCATATAAAGGGCAAAGGACGTCTTAATACCACGAGCTTTTACTATACAATCTGTGAGGGGACAGCCCGCCCGCGCGGGCCGTCGAGCCACGGCTAAAGGATCAAGGAATTATATAACTTCTCCGGATCAGAACGGACGGTACCAGTAGTTATTGGTATCGTGAATAAAGAGCCGCTTCGGAATCATACTATGGATGCCGTTGGTTTTATTGACGTCCTGCGTCACATGAAAATCGATTCCGATGCTGGTCAGGGCGTAGGCTTGGAAGTAATCATACCCTTCCTTCTCCTTGAGGAAATCGATCGTCTCCATGATTGCCTCGTGCATCGCCTTGTTAAGATCGGGATCGAGTCCGAACGACAGATAATGGGTGGCGGTTTCGGCGCGGGGCATTTTCTGATGGGTGCCCTTGTGAACGATGAACTGCAGGGTGCAGCGATTGGCGGTTTCGATCGCGTTCACCGTGACTTCGCCATCGCCCTGCGCCGCGTGGGAATCGCCTGTATAGAATAGCGCGCCCTTCTGGAACACGGGGAGATATAGAGTGGCGCCGGCCGAGAGATATTTGCAGTCGAGATTGCCGCCGAATGCTCCGGGCGGCCCAGATTTGCGGAACGGCCCCTCGGAGTCGGCCGGGCAGACGCCCATCACGCCCATGAACGGCGCGAGCGGCACCTCCACTTTATCATCGAAGATGCCGGCGTTCCGCTTGAGATCGAGCGGCACCACGTGCGTGAACGGCCGCGGGGTGACATCCGGCAAGGCTCCGCCGCCTGGTGCACCGCCGCACGTGCCGTACGGAATGCGCGGCGTGACGTCGAGGATGCGGATTTCCAATGTATCGCCGGGTTCCGCGCCTTCGACGTACACCGGGCCGTTGAGCAGATGGCCGCCCGCCACTTCCTTCGGGCGATACGCATCGCGCATGACCTTGAGCGTTTCGGCGAGCGCGGGGCAGGTCGCGACCGTCGTCGCGATATGATTCTCCTTCAACCACGCATCGACCCACTCCTCGCTCGGTGTATTGTCGCGCGTATTCATCCCCGCTGCCGGCGCGGGCGTAGCTCCGGCCGCAGCTGTGGTTGCAGCAGTGGGCGTCGGGCTCGGTGCCGCGGCTCCGGCGGCACCGCCGCGATTATAGCGAATGCCGCCGCCGCCATCGATTGCCACGATCGCGCCCGAGGGAACGACGATCGTCGGCTTTTTCGTGGGAGAATAATATCCGAGGATCGCGTTTTCCGGGGTGAACGGGACGTGATATTCGGCGGTGATTTCCATCGCCGAGAGCGCGTGGCCCAGGGAGCCGGCGAGCAGGAGCGAAGCAGTCAGCCGGGCGAGCCGGCGGTGGTGGGACGGGATAACCAGGACGTTCATTGTAGTATCGACGATATGCGGATGGTGAAAACGGGGCCGCCTGAGTTTGACTATACAGTGCCCGCCGGGGCGGCGCCGGCGGGCCGAGGTGAAACGAAACGCGCCAACCGTTGTGCAACGGGAGATCGGCGCGGCGGGGCGTCAGAACTTATAGGTAATCTTGCCAGTGAAGATGCGGCCCGGATTCGGAATGACGGCGCCGCCACCGTTCGTCGGGTAGAACCCGATCGAGTTGGTCAAGTTGGAACCCGAGAGCCGGTATTCCCATTGCTTGTAATGATAACCGATGTCAGCGGAGAACTGCAGCACGGCCGGGAGTTTAATATCATTGATATTATCCGCCCAGTAACTGTCGGTCGCGCTCACGCCGCCGGAGACATCGAAGCCGCTATGTCCGAATATATAGTCGCCGAAGACGTTGACCTGGCGCTGCGGTGCCGCCGCATAGGCGTACTGGTTGCTGGCGGGATACCCGTAGGAATATTTTCCGCCGGCGTACAGGATCGGATCGAGTCCGACGGTGATCACATTGGTGGAGGCGAAGCCTGCCAGCACGGGGCTGGTATACTCCTCGATCCAATTCAGCGCCGCGGACATGCTAAAGTACTTGGTGGGTACCCAGCGCGCCTCGACCTCTTCGCCCTCGCGCTTGGTCTGCGAGAGACCGCCGAGGCCGGGACCATACAAGTTCTGATTAAACGCCGTGCGCAGCTGATTATACTCCGCGAACGAGATATAGAGTTTACGGTTGAAGAGCTCAATCTTCACGCCGGATTCCTGCAGCTTCGAAGGCGTGAGGATTTGCGTCTGGATCTGGCCCGTCGACAACCCACCCGTGCCTCCAGGGACGACCGAACGCGGCGTCGCGTACGTGCCGTAGATGGAGACCGTCGGGAAGATTTTCACGGTCACGCTGGCGGAGGTGAGAGACGAAGCCTTGGCGTGGCCCTTGAGAAAGGGAACCACCACGGACGGATTTAGTACGGTGGCGCTACTCGTGCTCAGCCCGGGATAATTATGCAGGCGGGCCTGCACATAATCATAACGGTCTCCGACGATCAGATCGATCCGCTGGAAAAGTCCGAGGTCGAGGAGATTACCAATGCCCGACTCCTGGTGTTGGCTGAGCGCGTTCGAGTCGACGCCGGCCAGATTCGGACTGACATATCCGTTCGCGAATAGATAACGACCCGTTGTGAACTCCGTGAGGTCCCAGTAGTTAAACATCTGGAACACGTTCCCGCTCTTGTTTTGCGTCTCAAGAAACCGAGTATTAATCGCGGCGACGTCGGAAATCATCATCCACGAGGGCAGATTCGGGACGTGCCACTCGGCGGAGACGCGGTCCTCGGCCATGGTCGTGATACCCTCGCGAAAATAGGATATATCAGAAAACTTATGGTAGTTCTGATGTTCGAAGAATGTATTGTTCTTGAGCAGCAGATTGGGGATGGCGTCGTAGACGAAGTCCACGAACCCTATATAGTCGTCGCCCTGGTTGACGCGCTCGAGGAGCACCTGGCGCGGGCTCAGGTTGGCGATGCCCACGTCGGTGACGAGCGCGAGCGGGCCGGTCGGGTTGGGCCCGAGCTGCCCATACGCGTTCGTGCCAGGGGCGACCTGCTTGGCAATCGTCGCAGCGCCCGGGCCGAACTGCAGCGCATTGCTGAGGCCGGCATTATAGAGTTGGACGCGCGAGGCGAGATTCTGGTTCTGGCCGCCCGGATTGATCAGGCTGTAATCCTCCATGCCCGTCTGATACGTGCCGTGGTCAATCAGCGCTTGCGTGACGCGGTTCCACCCGGCGATGCCAGTGCCGTTGTGATTATAAAAGCGGACACCCGCCTCCATATTCAGCTTGGGCGCGAGGTCGAGTGACAGCGTGCCCTGGAAGGTCTCGTCGCGAACGTGCTGCCCGATATACCAAGTGTTCGAGTCGGTGTCCTGGTCGTAGACATAGAACCCCCCACGCTTTCCCGCAATGGTCACCGGGCCGCCCGCCTCGATCGTCGCAATATTGCCTCCGACGCTGTCGTGAGTGAAGGTGGCCTTGCCCTCGATGCCTTCTATATACTTGCCGGTGCTGGCTCGGGCCGATTTCGGCCGGAAGTCCATATAGCCGCCGACGAGGCCCTCGCCGTACGTCGC
Source organism: uncultured Verrucomicrobiae bacterium (assembly GCA_963800005.1). Lineage (GTDB taxonomy): Bacteria > Verrucomicrobiota > Verrucomicrobiia > Opitutales > Opitutaceae > CAWCZH01. The sequence goes on along the minus strand of CAWCZH010000003.1, from coordinate 374,703 downwards.
CGAGGGCGGACCACGCACGATCGTGATGCCGTCGCTCGGCCCCAGCGGCGTCGGAAGATTATTGGCGTTGTTCACCATCTTCATCCCGTTATAATATATATCGGAACTGTCGCCGCGGATGGAGAGGCTGCTCTGTACTCCGAACGAAAACGAGGTGAAAGAACTGGGGGCGAACCGCTCGAGGTCCGTCATGTTCTGTATATTAAATTTCTCGATCATGTCGCCCGAGACGGCGGTGACCGAGCGCGGAATATCGAGCACGGGCTTGTCGAGCCCGAGGACATTATTAGCCTGAGGTCGAAAGCCGTTCGGATCGCTGTCGGCTCCGGCGACGAATTTTTCCATTACTACGACGTCGTCTTTTTCGGGTGGCGCCGAGGTCTGTGCGCTCGCGAGCGTCGCTAGGTTTAGTGTTGCAAAGGAGGCGAACAAAAATGCCAATACCTCCGGCCTGGGTGAGTTCATAGGTGAGAAGCGGACTTGGTTTGCTGACGAACAACTGCGAGCTGAGCACCTTCTATGCCGGAATTCACCCAGGCTCCCTGTATGAAATGCCAACCCCGCCGTGCCGGGGCGCAGAAGCGGTGTTAATAATAATTCGCGCTATATAAAGTCCTATATAGTCTACATCGGGCGCTCTCCCCAGAGGAATTCGCCCCGCGGACCTCGCGCGCGAGCTGGTCTGAAAACTGCTGCCACGATGGAGCCACTCCCTCCCATTATGACACACCTTTTCCGCCGCAGCCTGGTTTCGTTGGTGGGGTTAACGCTGATCACGACACTCTGCGCCGAGACGCCCGTGAGCGCGCCCCCCCCGGCACCGGTCGTCTCGATCGGCGGCGAGAAGCTGGTGGCGATGGGTTTCGAAACGCTCTCGGCGTTTCCTTATACAATCGTCGATGCCGGCTCAGGCGCGTCCGCGAACGAGATCGCCGAGGCCATCAAGCATGACCAGATCCCCGCGTGGATGCGCGCGTACGACGGAAAGAGAGTTGTGCTCACCGGCTATATGGTCCCGCTCCAGCTGGCGGACGGCCGCGCACGGACACTTCTCTTGATGAAGGACGTCACCACCTGCTGCTATGGCGCCATTCCGAAGATGAACGACTATGTCGTCGTCGAGATGAAGGGCGCCGGCGTCGAGCCAAACCAGGACGTCCCCGTCCAGCTCACCGGCGTCCTGCATATAGCGGAAAAGCGCGAGAACGGATATATTGTTTCTCTCTTCCAGATGGAAGGGGACAAGTATCTCGGCCCCAAGCCCTAGCGCCGGCTAGAACCGCGGGGTGCGGTACCAATACGTCGAGTGGTCGTTGACGAAAATCTTCTTCGCGATCACGGCGTTGACACCCAGTGTCTGGTCGACGGTCTGCGTGACGTGAAAGTCGATCGCGGCGCTCGCGAGTGAGTATGCAGGCAGGAAATCCAGTCCCTGCTTTTCCTTCAGGAACTCGAGTGCCTCGATTAACGCGAAGCGCATCGCCTTGTTGAGATCGGGATCGAGGCCGTAGGTTATATAGGCGGTCGGCGTCTCCGCGCGCGGCTGCTTCAGGGTTTTCCCCTTATGCATCACAAATTGATAAATCACTGTATTAGCAGTGCCGATGGCGTCGCCCGCGACCTCGCCGTCGCCCTGCGCCGCGTGACAGTCGCCTGTATAGAAGAGCGCACCCCGTTGAAATACGGGTAGATACAGCGTGCTGCCGGCAGTCAGGTCCTTGCTATCCAGGTTGCCGCCGAACACACCCGGGCGCGTGGATCGGCGGTTGGGGCCCTCGCTGTCCGGCGGACACGTCGCGTTCACGCCATTAAACGGCGCCAGCGGCACTTCAATATTCTCGTCGAACACCGCGGCGTTCCGCTTCAGGTCCAGGAGATACACCTTGCCATAGGGGCGGGGCGTCAGGTCCGGCAGCGTGCCACCACCCGGACGCGCGCCGTTCGCGCCGTATGGCAGCCGCGGCGATACATCCACGATCCGCACTTCGAGCGAATCACCCGGCTCCGCGCCCTCTATATAGATGGGACCGATCAGGAAATGCCCACCCACCCGCGCGCCGGGCGTGCTGCCCGCCGGCGGCGGCAAATAGTTCGGAGACTCCTTCACGGCCTTTATGATTTCCTGCAGCGCCGGGTTCGTCGCGACCGTGATTCCCACTTTATTATCTGCGAGCCAGGTGTCCGGATCATCCTTGTCCGACCATTTGTTTCCGCCTCCGCCATCGATGCGGACGACCGCACCGGAGGGCACCGTGAGCACCGGCTTTTTTGTCGCGGAGAAATACCCGAAAATCGCATTCTCCGGCGTGCAATGAATGTAGTAATCATACGGCACTTCCATTGCCGCCACCGGGCCGGCGGCCGCCAGCAGGAGACCGGCGACCCAGCCGCCCAGCCAGCGCGGCGAGCGCTGCCTGATCAACCCGCGGGAAATGGCTCCGGCCCGCTGGAACGAACAATACAGTCTTTCCGTGTCATAATTCATAATATATAAATCGAGTTCATGGGGATGAGCGGAATACGTGCCAAGGTGAGGACACTATATTGTATATCAATAAATCTGTGGAATTTCGTGGCACGCTTGTAGCTTCAGGCGTTTCACGCGGCGGCACCATCCACCCGTCCCGCTCTTTATGATAAACCAAGCAGGAATCCAAAAATTCCGATCGGCCCGCGGCGGCCTGGCCCTGAGTATCTTCGCGGTCTTGAGCGTTCCCGCTCACTCGACCAGCATCCCGTTTGATTATCACGTCGCACTCACTCCGGAGAACGCGATCATCGGTCACTTCTCCTCGACCAAAAAGCCCGTGGTCACCGTCCCCTCGGGCGCGGTCGTGCTGATCGATGGCGGCGGAGGTGGCGGCGCCGTCCGGGGCGACAACCCCGATCCGGCGAAGTGGCTCGCCGATAATAATATTCCGAGCACGCCGGAGACGCTGCAGTGCCTCAAGGAAACGGCGCTCGTGATGAAAGAGACGCCGAAGCTCCCCGGCCGACCGGGCGGCCACCTCCTCGTCGGGCCCGTCTATATAGAAGGCGCCGAGCCGGGCGACATGCTCGAGGTGCGCATCCTCGACGTCACACCACGCATCACTTTCGGAAACACGGGCAATACGCTGGGACATGGCGGCTTGACGCTCGGCGCCCCACCCGCGCCGCGCGCCGCAACCCCAGCCGCAGGAGCGGCCGCGACAACGACGCCCGGAGCGGCACCCGCCGCAGGTGGCACGACGGGGCTGACGCGTCCCTTCGGAAAAATCACTGTGCTTGATATACGGCGCAACGTCGGGATTTTTGAAAAAGGCATCGAGGTTCCCCTGAAGCCGTTCATGGGAGTCATGGCCACCTGCCCGGCGGATTCCGAAGGCCCGGATCGCGGCTCCACCGAGCCCGGTTCGTTTGGCGGAAACCTGGACTGCGCCGAGTTGGGAGCCGGAGCGACCTTATATCTCCCCGTTTACCAGAAGGGCGCGCTCTTCTATACCGGAGACTCGCACGCCGGCCAGGGCGACGGCGAGGTCACGGGCACCGCGATCGAGACCGCGGACGCGTGCAAGCTGCAGTTTATAGTCCACAAGGGCGTGAAACTGAAAATGCCGCGGGCCGAGACGGCCACGCACTATATAAGCTTCGGTCTCGATCACGACCTGAATCTCGCAATGAAGCAGGCGATCACGGAGAGCATCGAATTTATTCAGGAACACCGCGGGCTCGATATGCTGAAGGCCTACGCCCTCTCCAGCATCGCCGTGGATTTCCACGTGACGCAGGTGGTGGACGTCACACTCGGGGTCCATGGAATGATTCCGAAGCGGATCTTCGTGGATGAATCGATTCCCTATTGGTACCTCCCGCCGCGCCTGTCGACATCCGGCTGACGCGCAGCCGCGCCGCCGGACTTCGCCCGAGGTCGGCCCGGCGATCCGAGTATATAGCAACAGACGATCCCCGCCGCCAGGCCGCCGGGCACCGGCGGCGGTTGAGCGTCGGAGAACGGCGGCGTTTTTCACTATATACTTCCGCGGCGGGGGGCCCGCCGCCTTCGAATCCGTTCGAGGATCGGCACAATTCGCGCTGGGGTCTCGCTTCGTACCCGGATTTGGTTTCAGTGGAATCGATCGGATCGACCCACCTCTATGACCGAAGAATTGCCCAATTCTCCCGCGGATTCCTCGCACGACCACGACAGCGATCATGATGACCATCACCACGATCATGATCATGACCACGATCACGACGATGGTCACGATCATCACCACCATCATCACGGGCACGGCCATTCGCATGCACCCGCGAGTTTCGGGCGCGCGTTTGCGGTTGGCGTGACGCTTAATACAGCGTTCGTCGTCATCGAGGTCATCTACGGATTATACGCCCATTCTCTGGCCCTCGTCGCCGACGCCGGACACAACCTCGGTGATGTCTTCGGGCTGCTTCTCGCGTGGGGCGCCGCAATCTGGACCAATCGCGCGGCGACGTCCCATCACACCTATGGCTGGCGGCGTTCGTCTGTACTCGCAGCGCTCGCCAATGCCGTTTTTCTCCTCGTGAGCATGGGCGTCGTGGCGTGGGAGGCGATCCGCAGCCTCCGGCAACCGCCGGCAATCGAGGCCCACACGATCATCTGGGTCGCCGCCACCGGGATCGCGGTAAATGGATTCACCGCGCTGATGTTTATGTCGGGTCGCAAGGGCGACTTGAATATACGGGCGGCCTTTCAACATATGTTGGGTGACGCCATTGTTTCCGCCGGCGTTGTGGTCGCGGGCATTCTTATATTATATACGGGCTGGCTCTGGCTCGATCCCGTGGTGAGCCTCGCGCTCGTGGGCATTGTGGTCGCCGGCACCTGGGGGCTGCTGCGCGATTCGCTGGATCTCGCTCTCGACGCCGTCCCCGCCGCGATCGACGAAGCCGCCGTGCAGGCCTATCTCTGCAGCCTGCCGAGCGTGGCCGACGTCCACCACCTCCACATTTGGGGTCTGAGCACGACGGAGGTCGCGCTCACCGCGCATCTGGTTGTCCGCTCGGATCACATCGACAACGCGCTGCTCGGCGAAATCGACCAAACGCTCGCCGAAAAATTCGGGATCGGTCACGCGACAATCCAGCTGGAGTCCCCGGGAGAGCCGGGTTGCGCGAGGCGCGCGTGCGCGGGGACAGCCAAGGCGCCCCACGTACATATATAGTGGGCAATATATCCCGAGGGCCACGGCCGATGTATAATCCGGGGTCGCAGCGCGCAGGCTCCCGGTCCCGGAGCTTCGGGCTTCCGAGTTTCGGGTTTCCGCGTTTCGGGTTTCCCGCGGTTCGGGAAACCAGGCGATTGAGGAACGCTATATACTCCGGCTGCGTTCCCGGTGTATTCGATGCCCGGCTCCGATTGTCTGGCCCACCTACGGGCTGGAGACGACGCGCGCCGGCGCGCTCGGCTGGACGGGGGCTTCGTTTAATATATCCCAATAGACCACGTAGCGCTGGTAATGGAGCGTCCAGAATGGGCGCAGCGTAATCTTGCCGCTCGAAGTGGCCGCGTCGGCCTCAAACGCGAGAGGCACGTCCGGCAGCCGGCGTAAGGTTTGCGCGAGCGGCACGGCGTGTTTCCACATTGCCGGAGCGGCGACCGCGGCCGCGTGAAAGTTCGCCTTCTGCTCCTGCGCATAACGCACCCCATCGTCGGCCGGGACCGTCCCGAGATCGCCGGCGAGCACGAGCGGACCATAGAGGAACGCGACCTGGTCGGCGGCGCCCGGCAGCGTCTCGGTGCGCACCGCCAGCGGGATCACCGCGCGGACAACATCGCCCTGCCGCCATTGCCGGCTGAGTTTCGCGTACGTGCCCGGCTCAGCTCGGATCGGCCACGGCTCGCCATTGATCGTGAACGTCACCGGCGCGGCCGCCCACGCGGGACAACGCACCTGCACGGTCGTCGGTTTTACCGGTGCCGCCGTGACCGTGAGTTGCACGATGCCGGTCGTGGGATAATCCGTGTCCATCTTGACGGCCAAGCCGCGCTCCGCCCACGTGAGCTGGGACGGGATGAACAGGTTGATATAGAGACTCGAGTCGTCGTGCGCGAAAATCGCGCCGCCATATTTGCTATGGTTCTCCATGCCCGTGCCGACACAGCACCAGAACGAGTCATACGGCGTGCTATAGGTGCGGAAAAATCCGGGCGCCAGCGCCATGAAGTAGGCGTACATTCCCTGCCGTGGCTCCTGCGTCGCGAGGATGTCGTTATAGAGGGCGCGCTCGTAGAAGTCCACGTATTCAACCTTTGGATACCAATGATACAGCTCCGTGGTGAGCTTCAGGATATTGTAGGTGTTGCAGCTCTCGGCGGTGCCGGGCGTGAGGTGGTCGCGCGTTTTCTCCTCGGGGAAAAAGTGCTCGTTGTCGCTGTTGCCGCCGATGACATACGAATGATGCTGAACGACGAGGTCCCAGAAGTTCTCGGCGACGCGGTGAGGCTCCGGCTCGCCGGTCGCTTCATATAGGCGCGCCTGCCCGATGATCTTCGGAATCTGCGTGTTCGCGTGCCGACCAGCCAGCTCGTCGCGCCCGGCGAGCAGCGGGTCGATCACCGCATGGTGCGTGAACCGTCGGGCGGTCGCGAGGTAGCGCGGCTCGCCGGTCAAAGTATATAGCTGGACGAGCACGTCCATCATCCCGCCATGTTCGACGGAGAGCATGGCCTCCAGCTGCTCCGGGGTCAGGTGAGCCGTGACGTCGTCCGCCCAGTCGGCCAGCCGAAGCGCGACGGGGCGCGCGGCCGCGCATCCACCGAGCACCCAAGCGTCAGTCAAGCCCTGCAGTACTTTATGTTCGGTGTACCACGGCACCCAGGCGCCATTCTTGAAATTGAACCGGCCGTCGACCTCGATCCGGCCCTCCTTGAAGCCCCGGATCGTTGCGAGTTCCTTCGGGGGCAGCGCGCCGACGTAGCCGTCGCCATACGCGGCCTGGCACACGGCCATCTCCCCCACTATATAGTCGAGCCGCTGCCGGTAGCGCACGTCGCCGGTCGCCGCGAACTGCTGCGCGAGCGCCGACATATAATGTCCGAGGATATGGCCGGCGATGCCTTTGCTTTCCCAGCCGCCGTAGAGTTTTCCCTTCGGCGTGAGGCCTGCGTATTCGCGCGTGTTATGCAGCAGGCGGTCGGGCTCGATCGATAGGAGGTAAGCGGCGTTGCGCTCCATCGCCGCGCGAAACGGGCTGTCGAGCAGCTCCACTTGCCCGAGAGCAAACGACTGCACAGCCGCCGGCACCGGCACGGGAGCGGCCGTGGCGCCCGCCCCGCGCGACGGCACGGCGGATAACAGCCCCAGCACGGCGCCGAGCGCCGCCGCCGCGAACTTGCGTTCTATATAAAGTTCGCTGCCGCATCGGGCCGCGGCGGGGCGGGAGGCGTTAGCGAATTTCTTCGGTCCGTGCGACGGGGCCGGTGGGGTTGAAAACGAGGTGCGCGGGGTAAACGCCATGAGATATATATTTGAAGATATAGCCCGAGGCGGCCGGGGGTCGGCGGCTCATTTCGGGTCGGCAATTGCGGGTTGCTCCAGCTTCGCCAGCGCGGTGAAAAGGACCAGACGTTTCTCGCTGAACGCCGCCGGGCTGCCCTTGCCCGAGACCATCGGGATTTTCTGGCTATAGGAATAAGCCTTCACGCCGGCCATGCCGGGATCGGTGACGAAGCGCTGCAGATCGATCTCGACGAAGGAGTGGTCGGGAGACGCCAGCCAAGCCTCGAAGATCATATCATTACCGTGCTTAGACCCGACCGTCTGGTAAGCCTCGGTTTTTTTCGTGAGCAACGGGCTCACGACTTTCATCCAAGCCTCGGTCGCGTCGCTCAATTGCTTCACCTGCGGCCACTGGCGAACGGCAACGAGGGTCGTCCAGGTATCGATCGTTTCGCCGACCGGGACGTATTCGTTGATGACGGACCCGTTCGGGTCGACCTGCACGGTCGCGAGTTCATACTTCTTTCCAGCGAACTCGAGTGTGGGTTCGGCCGCGCGCAGCAGCGAGCCGGGAACCAGCGAGGAGAGCAGGAGCAGGACCGTAAGCTTTAGCCGCATCTTCATTCGGTGTTCCCTCCAGCTCAGCGCCGAAATGCTTCCCTTGCGATGCGAAATTGCACGACTTGGTGCAACGCAGAAGGCCGAGTGGACACACGGGCGCGACGGCACGAGCGGGCGCGGTGCTTCGTTGCTGGCCGCGGTGGGGACGCTCGCACGCGATCCCCATGTATACAGTAATATATATTATTATATTAGGCGCACATCCAAACGACGAAGTCCGGAGTACGGACCGCCCAGAAACCTCAATGCTTGACAAGTAACCCAGTAACCCGGTTCGCCGAGTCAAAGCGGCGCTCCCACCCTCGTCAGTTGGCGACGCGCAGGCGCGTTGCGAGGTCGACCGTCACCAGGTCAAACCGCGTCTGCTGCGGCGTCACGCTCGCCGTATTATAATAACCGATCCGCAGGTGGGTCGGGTCCGCGCTCACAATGAGATATCCGAAATTCTGGTCATCATATTTCTCCAGCACGAGGCCGGTGCTGGTGACGGCGGGGTCCCGTTCTATATAGCTGACGTCGGTGCCAAACTGCGGCCGGTCGGCCGCGAGGCGCTCGATCGGGGTGACGTTATGGCCACCGTTGCCGCAGATTACAAAGGGCACCTCAACGGAGGCGCCACCGAAGGTCAGCTTGCGGGTGAAACGCTGGTAGTTGTGCGCATGGCCGGAGAGAAACGCGTGCGGATACACTCCGACTTCGGCGCAGATCGTGTCGATGTCGCGCAGCATGTCCGGGCTGCCACCATGCTGGGCGGGGCGAGCGCCGATGCCCGGCTTCGTATATGAAAAAGGCGGATGGTGCATGGCGAGCAGCACGGCGCCCCGGTAGTTTTCCGTCCGCACGCGCTGCAGTTGCGCTCGCAAAAAATCGAGCTGCACGTCGGCCACGGCCGGCCAGCGACCCTTCTCGCTCGAGATCAGGCCCGGATCCTCGAGGGCGTTGCTAAACAGGCCGATGACTCGGACGAACGGCGCATCGAGCGCGAAATAAACTCCCGGCTGCGTCATCGCGGTTCGATGCAGCGAGAAAGCTTCCTTCGTCACGACGGGATGCGTCGCGCAAAAGTTCCGGTGGAAGGTCGTGAGCGGCCGCTGCGCCGCGAGGGTACCGGGCACGATGAAGGCGTCGTGATTGCCCGGGATGGCCAGGATGGGGCGCGGGTAATTCCGGAACGGCTCGTAGAACTCGTCGTAATAATACTTCGACTCGCCGAAACTATATACGAGATCGCCGAGGTGAAAGAAGAAGACAGGGCGCTGCGCGGGAATGGGGTTGTCGAAATCGGTGACCATGCGATCCGCCAGTTTCAGTTCCGCCGAGAAGCGCGCGGCGCTCGAAGCACCGGAGTCACCGACGCAATGAAATGCGATCTGCCCCGCCTGGGTGACCTGCTCGACGATGGCCGGGCCGGAGGCGCCGAACACGGTCGCGAGTGAATATATATCCCCAGGGCCCGCGCGTGAGGCGGGCACGGGAACCGTCTGTGTTTCCAACAAGCGGCCGAGCTGCGTGTACGTGGCGTCGTCTGACGGATGCGGCACCTGGAAGCCGGCGGGATCGGGTATGAACTTACCACCCTGAAAAATCGGCTCGCCAAAGATCGGACCAGGAAGTTCGGCGGGCGCGGGCATTATATAATTTGCTGCCCGCAGGAAGCCGCGAAGCCGCACGGAAATCAACCCCGCACTGCAAGAGCCGCAAAATCCGCGCGAGGCGCTGCACGGTCCTCGCCCGAAATTCAGCCCGCCGGAGCGGTCGAGCTCGCCGCGATTTCACGTCGTACCAGCGGCGCGACGCGCGTTCCGATGAGCTCGATCGCACGCATCATATTGGCGTGTGGCAGAGATGCGACCGTCATCTGGAAACTCAGACGCGAGATTCCCCCGAGTGCCTCGTTTTCATAAAAGATCTTCTCTGCGACCAGCTCCGGATCGCCGATCAGCAACGCGCCCTTGGGTCCGCGAACCGCGTCGAATTGCGCGCGGGTCGTCGGCGGCCAACCACGTTCTTTTCCTATTTCCGTGAACGCCTGAGCGTACCCGGGAAAGAATATATCGGCCGCTTGCGCGGTGGTGTCGGCCAGAAATCCAATGGAGTGCAAACCCACCTGCAGTTTCTCCGGCGTGTGCCCGGCGCGTCGCCCCGCCTCGCGATAGAGATCAATCAGCGGCCGGAACCGGTGCGGCTCCCCGCCAATGATCGCCACCATCAGCGGCAAGCCAAGCGTTCCGGCGCGAACGAACGACGCCGGTGTGCCGCCCACGCCAAGCCAAATTGGAAGCGGATTCTGCAGCGGCCGAGGATATATACCCTGGCCCGTCAACGCGGGACGATGTTGGCCGGACCAGTGCACCTCCGGCTTCGCGCGGATTTGCAGCAACAGGTCGAGCTTCTCCGCAAACAAGGAATCATAATCCTCGAGATCGAGCCCGAACAACGGGAACGCCTCGATGAAGGAGCCGCGGCCCACAATCATCTCGGCGCGGCCCTGCGAAATCAAATCGAGCGTCGCGAACTCCTGGAAAACGCGCACCGGATCCGCCGCGCTCAGCACGGTGACGGCACTCGTAAGCCGGATTTTCTTGGTGCGCGCAGCAGCGGCGGCGAGGATGATGGCCGGGGCCGAATCGAGAAACTCGGCGCGATGATGCTCCCCAATTCCAAACACATCCAGCCCCACCTGGTCGGCCAGCTCGATCTCTTCGAGCAAATCCCGCAGCCGCTCTGCCGGGCTCAGTACGCCTCCATCCGGTCCAGGCCGGCCCGCGGCCGCGAAGCTGTCGATCCCAAGTTGCAGCGGCAGACGCGCGCGCCCGGCCCGGGGCGTGGGCCCGGCGAGCGCGGTGGGCTGGGCGGGGACGGACGAGGTGGTCGTGGACATGGTGGCAGGCCGGCGGGCGGCGTTCGAGATTGGTTTGATGAAGATTATATTGATATGAATATAATCTATGTCAAATTGACGGGATGAAGCCTGTGCGCCACCCCCACCCAGCCGCGACGGATGCGTCGGGCGTGCATGTCTGGCTCGTGCTGATGAAGGCGCACGCTGCGCTCGGCCGGCACGCCGCGCGCAGCATCGACGCGCTGGCGCTGGGCGGCATGGATTTCCGGGTGCTCGAGGCACTCCTGCACAAGGGTCCGCTCCCAGTGAACAGCCTTGGTCCGAAAGTGGAGCTGACCCCCGGCGCGATCAGCGTCGCCGTGGACCGCCTCGTGCAGAAGGGCCTCGTCGTGCGCCAGGAATCGGCCGAGGACCGACGCGTGCGAATGGTGGCGTTGACGCCTGCCGGCCGGAAAATCATCGCCGCGGGCTTTCGCGAGCACCGTCGCGCGATGGAAGCTGCAGCCGCGGGCCTCGAGCCCGGCGAACGCCGCGCGCTGGTCGTGCTTTTGAAAAAGTTGGGGCTCGGCGCAGACGAACTCCTCACCCGACCCGCGCGAAAACCATCCCGCCGCGCCCGAGGCTGAAACCCGGACAGCCGCTGATTACGGCGCCCTGGTGCCACCATCGCCGGATCCCTGACGGCGACCGTTGCATATACGTGCGAGGTTGGCTGCCCGCACCTGCATCGGGTCTCTATACCTTTATGTCGTATATGGCCGTCGACCGGTATATAGTATATGCCCAGTCACCGGATCTGTCCCGGTTGACTATATAATCCGATCGCGCCTGCGGCGCGACGGGCTGCAACGGCGCGTCGCGCTCAGGCAGTCGTGTTCAGCACGGTGCCGGACGTGGCGTCCGGGTCCGTGTCGGTCGACGTGCTCGTGGTGTCGTCAACCTGCGGCGGCCGATGCCCGCCATGATGTCCGTGGTGCGCCTTTTGCAGGGACGCTAGCGCCTGCTGCGCCCCAGTGAGGTCGCCTTTTTGCAGCGCGCTCGCGAGGGTCTGCATCGGATCGTTCGAGCTGTCAGTGGTCGAACTCCCCTTGGCAGGCAGGTCTTTTTGCAGTTGGGCAAACGCCTGCTGGGCGGCGGTGACGTCGCCCGATTGAAGCGCGTCCGAGAGCGTTTTGAAATCGCTCTTCACTTTTTGGAAACTGCTTTGGAAATCAGCAGCGGAAACGCCGGTGCTGGACGAAGAAACGGAGGAGACGGACATGGCAGAGGAGTTGGTGGTTGATGATCGCCGAGGACCGCGCGCGGCGGACACATTTCCCTTCGGCACAAATTGCCGGACTATAAGCGCTTCCCGCATCGATCGCTCCGGGTGTAGGTCACGGCATAAACCCCTATTTTTTTGCGACTTACAAATTTGGGCTGGCCCGCGCAACCGTGGTCTGCTCGAAATGGCGCCGTGATCCAACGGTCCCTGTCGCCCTGTTTCAGCGTCTTGGGCATGGCATCCGTCGCTCGCGCCACGGCATGAGTACGCTCGGAATGGCCGAGGGCGACAGCCCCGTGGGCACCGCCGGGTTTGACCATGATGCCTGGGAGGACCTGCTCAACTATATAGAGGAGAAGCGCGTCATCCCGATCGTCGGCCCCGAGTTGCTCACCGTGGAGACGGAAGACGGGGTGAAACCGCTATATGAATGGCTGGCCGGCCGGCTCGCCACGAGACTGTCGGTCGACACGCGCACACTGCCGCAGCCGTTGTCGTTGAACGACGTCGTCTGCCATTACCTCGGCAATCGCGGCCGTCGCGAAGAAGCCTATACACGTTTGCGGAGTATCATGCGCGAGGCGGCGCTCCAGCCCCCGCTCGCGCTGCGCCAGCTCGCGCAGATCACGGACTTCGACCTATTCGTCTCGACCACGTTCGATCCGCTGCTCGAGCAAGCGGTGAATGCCGAGCGCTTCGGCGGCGCGCAAAGCACCGAGGTCATCGCGTATGCACCGAACCGCGTCGCGGACCTCACCGTCGAGAGGGAACATTTTCAACGTCCCGTGATATATCATTTGCTCGGCCGGCTCTCGGCATCGCCGACATATGTAATCTCGGACGAGGACATGTTGGAATTTGTCTGCGCGCTGCAGAGCGAGCACCTGACTCCGGAGAACTGTTTCACGAGCTGGAGCATAGTCATCTCCTGCTGATCGGGAGCGATTTCTCAAACTGGCTCGCGCGACTTTTTCTGCGGATGGTCAAGCGGCGGCGCCTTTCTGATCCACGCGACGTCGGCGAAATTCTGGCCGACAATCATTCCGCGCAGGACCTGCGGCTCGTCGCGTTCCTGCAACAGGTGAGCGTGCGCACGCGGGTGTTCGGCGGGGCAGAGGCCTTCGTGTCCGAATTACACAGTCGATGGCTCGCGCGGCGGGCGCCCGCTGCTGCCGCTGCCGCGACCGCTCGGACCACGGGCACGTCGCCGGCGCGGTTCCTGTCGCCCGAGCGGGAGATGCCGGACAACGCGGTGTTCATCAGTTACGCGCGCGAGGACCTTCCCGCGGTACAGCGATTGAAATCGGGGCTCGATGCCGCGGGCGTGACGACATGGTTTGACCTCGAGCGCCTCGAGGGCGGCGACGATTACGACCGGAAGATCCAGCGTAATATAGCGCGGTGCGCGTTCTTCGTTCCCGTCATTTCCGCCGTGACGGAGCGGCGGCACGAGGCGTATTTCCGGCGCGAGTGGAGCTATGCCGTGGACCGCGCGCGCAATATAGCGGAGGGCGCGGTCTTTATACTTCCGGTGTGTATAGATCAGACCCTCGAGTCGATGGCGGTGGTGCCCGAGCGATTCAAGTCGGTGCATTTCACGCGCCTGACAGACGGGATCGTCACTCCGGAATTCTCGGCGCGCCTGCAACTGCTGCTCAACTCGCGACGCACATGAGCGACGGCACCCCGGTTCCCGTCGCAATCGACGAGGAAAATCCCTGGCTCGGCCTCGCCTCGTTCACCGAGGAGACGCGCGCGTTCTTCCATGGTCGCGATGACGACGTGGCGGAGCTCGGGCGGCGCGTCCAGCGCAAGCAGCTCACTATATTATTCGGGCAATCCGGCCACGGGAAGACCTCGCTGCTGCGCGCCGGCCTCGTGCCGCGGCTGCGGCCCGAAGGATATTGTCCGGTATATGTTCGCATCGATTACGCTCCGGAATCCGCGAGCCCGGCGGAGCAGATCAAGGCGGCGATTTTTCGCGCGACTGCAGCGGCCGGCAAATGGACCAAAACCGGATCGTCACTGCCCGGGGAAACGCTCTGGGAGTTCCTGCATCATCGGGATGATATATTGGAAGACGCTGCCGGACGGCCGCTGATTCCGCTGCTGATCTTCGACCAGTTCGAGGAAATATTCACCTTGGCCCAGGCGGACAGCGCGGGACGCGAACGCGCGCACGCGTTTTTGACGGAGCTGGCGGACCTCGTGGAAAACCGGCCGCCTGCCGAACTGGAGAGAAAAATCGATCGCGACGAGATTGATGCGGCGGTGTTCGATTTCGCACGCGCTGATTATCGCATCCTGATTTCGCTGCGTGAGGATTACCTTGCGGCCCTGGAGAGTCTGAAGGCTTCGATGCCTTCGGTGACGCAAAATCGCGTCCGCCTCGCGCGCTTCAACGGCGCACAGGCGCTGGCGGCCGTGCGCCAACCGGCGCCCTCGCTGGTGAGCGACGACGTCGCGACACAGATCGTGCGCTATATATCGGGAGGTACGGATCTGACGCGTGCGGAGGTCGAACCCTCGTTGTTAAGTCTGGTGTGTCGCGAGCTTAACAACGCTCGACTGGCACGGCGGCAGGCCACGATTACGGCGGATTTGCTGGCGGGCTCGCGCGATACGATCCTGCAGGAGTTTTATGAACGTGCGCTGGCGGACCAGCCGCCGGGGGTGCGTCGCTTTATAGAGGACGAGTTGCTCACCGATTCTGGTTATCGCGAGAACGTCGCGGAGGAGCGCGTGCAAAAAGGACTGGCCGCCGCCGGAGCCGCGCCGGACGCTCTAAGTATATTAGTCGGACGACGCCTGCTGCGCATCGAGGACCGGCTCGATTTACGGCGCGTCGAGCTCACGCACGATGTACTCACCGGCGTGGTCGCATCGAGTCGCTCGTTGCGGCGCGAGCGCGAGGCGAAGGAAGCCGCGGAGCAGCAGCTCGCGACGACGCGCGAAAAAGAAGCGGGAACGCAGCGTGCGCTCTGGCGCGCGCGGCTGGTGGCGAGCCTCTGTGCGGTGCTCGCAGCGGGGGCGCTCGCGAGCGCGGTGTTTGGATATATAAGTCTGCGCCGAGCGCGGTCGGCGGAGACGGAGGCGAATCGCTCGGCGATGGAGGCGCGCGACGCGGCGGCCAAGCGCGAGGCGACCGAGGAGATGGCGCAGGATGCGCGCACCGAGGCGGAAAAGATCGTCACCTATTTGCTCGACGATTTTTATAATGAGCTCGAGCCGATTGGTCAGCTTGGAGTCGTTGGCGATCTCGCGAAGCGGGCCGTAGATTATTATCGGGCGTTGCCGGTAACGTTGCGTTCGCCGACGACCGTGCGGAATCAGGCGCTGGCGCTCACCCGCTACGGATCGGTGCTCGTGGCGCAGGGAAAACATGACGACGCCGGCGTCCTGCTCGACGAGGCGATCCGGCTTTTTCAGCGGCTGCAGGATAATGGCGATCACACCGACGACCTACGCGTGGGCCTCTCGATCGCCCTGCGCAACCAGGCGCGAATGTTCCACAGCCTCGCGCGCCTGAATGAAGCGCTGACTTCGGCGCAGCAGGCGGTCGACACCCTGCAATCCTTTGAAACGCAGACCTCCGCTCCGAACGCGATCCGTCGTGAGGTGGCGCAGAACCTGAACCGATTGGGCTTCGAACAACTTCGCACGGGGCAGGAAGAAAAATCGATTGGAACGCTGCAGCGTTGCCGGGCCGTATATGAAGCCCTCGGCGCCCGCGATATGTCCGATCCGCGACTCGCGGCGCTGTACGCGGATACGAGTGCGTGGCTGATCGAGGCCGAGGGCGTCTCTGGGCGGCCCGAGGATGCGACCGCAGTCGCGAAGGACGCGCTCGCGATCACAAAGAAGGCGCTCGAAGTCGATCCGGGAAGCCGCCGTGCTTTGCGCGCGGAGACGCTGATACTCCGGAGCCTCGCGAATGGGTACACGGACCGCCTCCAGCCTGACCGAGCGTTGGAGTTCTCGCAGCAGTCGATCGCCGCCGAACAGCTGCTGCACCGGCTGGATCCTACCGACGCGGTCAACCGGGGAAATCTGCGGGTCGCAGAATTGGCAGCCGGATGGACGCTTGTCACTACCGGTCGGCTCAGGGACGGCCTGCGGGCGCTCGACGACCAGCTCGCGAAACTCGAGCCGGCGGACCTTTCGTATATTAATACATTGGAAGACTTGGAGCCCCGTGGAGAAGCGGCGCTCGCCGCCCAGCTGGGAGACCATCAACGTGCGATGGCTTACCTCGCGAAGGCCCATGAGATGGACGACCGGCGAAGAAAATTGGTCGGACCTGAATCGGGGCTGCACGACAAGCTGCTTCAGGTTTCCCTCGCCGACCCGGAAAGCGCGGTTGCGCTCGCAGAGGGCGACTATATAAAAGCCGCGGACCTCGCGCGTCAGGCCCTCGCGCGTCTGTCGACCGAGACCGGTCATACGATCGGCGAGACTCAGGACCTTGCTTATACAGTGCGACCGCTCGACCAACGCCTCGCCAGCGCCGAGTTGCGGCTCGGGCATTTCGAAGCCGCCGCGACCGCCGCGCGCGGCGTGATCAACAGCTGGGCGTTGCGCCCGCCCCTCACCGTCGGCGACCGTCGCGATCTCGCGAACGCCAAGACCACACTCGCGCTCGCGCTCGCCCGTGACTCGAAGTTGCCGGAAGCGCTGAGCACAATCGAGCCCGTGCTGAAGCTCGAGCGTGAGTTCGGCCAGCTCGGCACCGACCCGCAGCAGCAGACCGAGCTGGCCCTCGCAATATATACCAAGGCGGTTTCGTTGGCGCCGGCCGAAACCGCCGCGCGCTCCGAACTTCTCCGGGAAGCGGCCGAGATTCTCGGCAAGCTGCCGGCGGAGCCGCAGGAGCTCCAGACGGTGAAGGAACTCGTCACCTGGATCGCGCAGGCGGGCGGCGGCGTCGCCCGCCCGTAAACCAGTGCAGGGCGTCGCAGGCGACCGGCGGACCATCTACCGTCAGGCGCGTGGCGCGGCAGGTGCAGGGCCGATGCCGAATATATAATTCGGTATACATACGTTATATGCCGTATATGTATTCATATCCAATATACTGCCGCCGGTCTCGTCGGGCCCAACCGGCGGTCCCGATGGGGGTAGTCGTGTATTCAAATTATGAATACACTTCGCCGCCGCCGACCGTCAGGACTCGCCGCGACGCAGCCGCGTTTCGGCGAGGTCGATGTCCCGCTGAATGCGGCGGAGTGCGTCGTCGTTGATCTCGCGGCGATTCCGAAGCTGCAGGATGGTTTGTCGTTCTGTATTGATCGCCTCTTGGGAGAGCCGGGCGAAATCCTCCGAGAACAGCCCATGCTCAGCGGCGGCCTCATCCTGGGTCTCAGTTTCGAGCTGCAGGATCCGGTCTTCATATTCCGTGGTAAGCCGCAGCGCGATCGATTTGGCGACGGGCCGGTTTTTCGTCAGCTCGATTACTCTCGCGAGCGCCGCCTGGTTCGCCTTGAGCCGCGCCCGCGTTTCTTCTTTTTCCCAGGCCCGATCGTCGCGCACTCCGAGCCAGCGAATCAGTGGTGCGAGACTCAGCCCCTGCAAGACGAGCGTCCCGAATATCACCGCGAACGTGAGGAAAAAAATCACGTCGCGACCCGGAAACGGCGCGCCCGTCTGAATCACCAGCGGCACGGCAAGCGCAGCCGCAAGCGAATCGACGCCCCGCATGCCCGTCCATCCCATGACCGCCACATCCTGCCACGGCGGCGCCGGAAAACGCCGCCGCCACGACGCGCCCAGAATTCGCGGAGCGTATGCAAATGCAAACAGCCACACGAGCCGCAGGCCAATCACCGCGAGAACGATAATCGCCGCAAACCAGAGCATCTGGTGCCACGAACGCCCCGCCACCGTCGTGAGCACGTCCGGCAATTGCAGGCCGATTAATATAAAGATCACGCCGTTGAGAACGAATCCGATCATCTCCCAAACCGGATATGCTCGCAGCCGCACGCTCGCGCGGATGAACTCCGGCGCACGCCAGCCGTAATACAGTCCGCACACGACCACGGCGAGCACGCCCGACGTGTCGATCGCGTCCGCCGCGAGGTAACACGCGAACGGCGTGAGAATCGAAAGCGTGATCTGCACCGGCGGATCATCCAGCCGCCGCTGCACCTCGGTGATCAGCCAACCAAAAACCAGCCCGACCATGATCCCGCCCGCGCCCGCCACCACGAACTTCATCGCCGCCTGCGTTGCCGAAAACGTTCCCGTCACCACCGCCGCCACGGCGAACCGATAGGCAACAAACGCCGTCGTATCGTTCACGAGGCTCTCGCCGTCGAGCACGGTAATGAGTTGTCGCGGCACGCGCAGGCGATGTCCGATCGCGACCGCCGCGACGGCATCCGACGGCGCCACGATTGCGCCGAGTACATAGGACGGCCCCCAGCCGAGCCCGATGAAGTGATGCGCGAACCAGGCGGTCGCGACCATCGTGAACAACACGAGGCCGATCGCGAGCAGCAGGATGGTTCCGATGTTCGCATAAAAATCGCGCCACGGCGTGAAGAGCGCGGCGGGATATAGCAAAGGCGGCAAAAACAGAACGAATACCAGTTCCGGATCCAGCCGCACGCGTGGCAGGCTGGGAATGAAACTGATCGCGAGGCCCCCGACCACGAGCAGGATCGGATAGGGCAACTGCACCTTGCGCGCGAGCAACGCGAGCGCGGCGACGACGCTCAGCAGCACGAGCATCACCTCGAAGGTGGCGACGGCAGTATTCCGGCCCGGGAGAGCCTCGGCGAAAACAGCCGGCAATATCATTCGTGCGACGATTGCGAGGGATTTGATATTGTTAAGCTGAAACCGTGGTCGCAGACGAGGACGCGCTCGTAACTACACAATTCCAAACAGCTTCTGATGCCGCCACGCCCCCGAACGCCCGCGCCTGAGAGTGGCCGGTTCAGGTGTCAGCCGGAGACGGTTCGCTTTTGGCCGATTCAGTTTGAAACGCCGGAAACTTTCCCCGTGATCCGACGCCAACGTGAGCGACGCAGCCATTGTTCGGATCATCGGCTATATCATCTTGTATACAGGCCTCGTCGCCGCCGGGATCATTTACCGGCAGAACGCGCCCTATATGAACGACGCAAGCGTCGTTCGCTGGGAGGTCGTCGACGGGAAGCCGTTTCCGATCTACGCGCAGGATTCGAAGACCGCGCATGCCAGCGCCCTCATGATGGGCGGCGCCGCGATGGAACAGACGACGGAGCTACGCGAATGGCTCGGCAGCCTGTGGCACGGACGGCGACTGGCCTATACACTCGGCGTGCTCTCGATCCTGACTTGGCTGGCCGCCCTCAAGTTTGCCCAGCTGCTCGCGTTCCCGGTGCCACCCGCGGAACCGAAGTCCTGACCAAAGCGCAGGGCGACTGCGCGTCACAGGAGGTCGCGAGCGACACGCCTGCGGTTTTTTGGTATATAGCTATATACCGCTCACCGGATCCACTGTACCCGGATACGGCTATGTACTGATATATATATCCTGTGTCGCGATGCCGGGCGCAGATGGCTGCGCCTCGGAGGGGTTGCCGCGGTCCGGTACGGCGGATTAGTTCTGCTCCGATGCCGGGGGACGTCCCCAGCCGCGCTGCTCGCAAACGAGTTCCCAGCGTTCAAGGGCGCGCACTTTTTCCAGCGTTCCCATGCCCTCGAGCAGCAGCTTGATCATGGTCATCGCCTGTTCATTGGCCCGCGTGAGCTGCGGCGCTTGAGCGCGCGGCAATGAAGCGGGATTGAGAAATGTCTGCTCCCGCGGGGCGCCGTCCTCGAGGAAGCTGAGCGTGACGGATGACAGGCCATCGCGATCGAAGAGGCCGGCGGCAACGCGGCGCGCCGCTGCCTGGGTCGGATATATATAGAGACGTGTCCACCGCGACGCCTCCCCGGCCGCGGACTCCGGGCACAGGCTTTGCGCGAGGTGGTCGGTAATGAACGACTCAGGAATTTCCAGATGCCTCAGCTGCTGCCGGAGCCGGTCGAGGTCGACCGCGGGGACCGTGATTTCGATGGTGGCTTTTTTCATGCGGAGGCGCCGATCGGAACAGCGTGAAACTCGGGCGGACCGCGCCCGAACTTGGCGGCCTGTGCGACGGGACAGTTACGATCTAGCGACTTTCGTGCCGCCTCCAAGTGTCTTCGTCACCCCGCGCCGGAACTCATAATATAATTACATTCCGGCCCGATGGCGCTCTGCTGCTATATACTTTTTTTACCCGACCCGACGGACGCTATACTCCGCACCGCAGCGCCGCAATCAGTGCGCCTTAGCGGGTTTCGACGACCATCGTCACGAAATCACTTTCCCACTCGAGGTCGGTCTCCAGCGAGCGGCGCAGGTCGGTACCGTGAATCATCCACGCGCCAACAGCGTCGAGGCGCGCCTGGGCGCGGCCGGCCGCATCGGTGGTCACGACATGCTCCTGCTTTTCACCAGCCGAGACGAAGCCGAGATTGAAGCCCGGAAAAGGGACGCCGCTCCGCAGGACGCGCACGGCCAGCTCCTCGCCCGGCCGCAGCGTGGTCGGATCGCGTTCCGGCACGATCTCGAGCGCGGCCCCGAGTGGAATCGCCCAATCACGATTCAACGCCGCGGGTGTGCCCACGCGCACGAAGGTCTTGGCATGTTTAATATAATTTTCCCGCCACTGCCGCGGCGTCGGGATGGCATTCCACGTCTCGCGCAAGCCCGGGCCCGCGTGGATTTCGTGTAGATATTCCTCGATTTTGTCCGGGGCCAGCGTGAGCAGCCGTGGCTTCAAGTCTACGCACAGCACCGCGACGCCCTCGCGCGGGAAGTTCGCGTGCAGGACGAGGGTCTTGTCCGCCAGCGTGAAATCCGAGAGGAGAAAACGTTCGCCGGCGAGAATGCCAAAAGCACGGCTGACGCGGGCTGGCTTGATTGCCGTTTCCGGGGCTATGAAACCCGCTGCGCTCGTCATCTCAAACGCCACCGGCTCGCCCGTCGCCGCGCGAGTCGGCCGCGGCTGCAGCCAGGTGTCGTGCGCCCACGCGCGGGCGGCGCCGGCCGCGATCGCCAACACCAGGAAGATCGAGCGCGGACTTATATTATTTTTCATATATCGGAAAATGACGGTGGACCGCCGGCACGACGGCCTGGGTGCACGCGGAGCGCGGCCAGACGTCCCGCCATAACTCCGCCCGCTCCATACATCAGCCGCGGCACATATAGAGGCGCGCGGCGCGGCCGTGAGACCGATTGAAAAGCCGGAGCGTCGCTGCGCTAGCGCGCCGGCGGCGACGCTCCGTTAGGCTCATGGCGCGGCGAGGATGAGATCGCTCCATTCGCCGAGTATACGGCTCTCTATTTTCCAGCCCGGCGCGCGGGCGGAAAACGTGGCGCGCACCTGATCATTTTCCGCGGCGAGAATCCCGCTCAGCACGAGGCAGCCGTGTGGGGCGACGGCAGCGATCAGTTCCGCCGCATAACGCTGAAGGATGTCCGCCTGTATATTCGCGAGGACGACCTCCGCCTGACGCCCCGCCAGTCCGGTGACCAGGTCGGCGGTATAAAATTCCACGTGATCACCGAGCTGGTTGAGCGCGGCGTTTTCACCGCTGACGCGCACGGCCTCGGGGTCGTTGTCGAAGCCGACTATATAGCGGAACCCGAGCAGCGAGGCGGACAGGGCAAGAATCCCGGAGCCACAACCGGCATCGATGACCCGGGCGCCGGGAGCAGCGGCCTCCGCCAGCGCAACCAGCCGCTCGACGCACAGGCGCGTGGTTTCGTGATTTCCGGTCCCGAACGCGAGGCCGGGATCGAGCCAGAGGACGGCATGGCCCGCGGGGAGTTGAAATTTCTCGCGCTCCCACACCGGGACCCAGTGCAGCCGGCCGAACTGCCACGCATGAAAATGCGCTTTATAGCTATCGCGCCAGTCTGCGTCCCCGAGCGTTCGCACGACGGGCGCGGAATAATCGCACGGCGGCAGCGAGGGTTGCAGCGCGCGCCATTGCTCCTGTGCCTCGGCGGGCGAAGGAAATATACCGACGAGCCACGCGCGCCGGACAATCACATCCTCGAGCACACTCCAGCGCTCCAGCCCAAACTCGAGGAGCACGTCACTGACGGTCTCCGCCTGGTCGAGCGGGAATTCGATCCTGATTTCAGCAAGGTCCATGGCAGGGGAAAATCGGCTTCAGACGAGAGGTATATATCCGCTGGCAATATATCTCCGGATGCGGGGGTGAAGCGTCCTCATCGGGGCGTCTGAGGCGGCGCGCCGCAGCGGGTCCATTTCCGATAATATATCGGAATCGAATTCATATAGCGATATATGCAGCGGGCGGCCGGATCGGCTTTGCGAGGACGGCGGATTCACGGTTTCAG
The DNA here is from genome assembly GCA_963800005.1 of uncultured Verrucomicrobiae bacterium. GTDB lineage: Bacteria > Verrucomicrobiota > Verrucomicrobiia > Opitutales > Opitutaceae > CAWCZH01. The sequence goes on along the minus strand of CAWCZH010000003.1, from coordinate 352,120 downwards.
TTCACCGCGGCTAAGCTGGGCGATCACACGCGGCAGGAGGCGATGCTCAGCCTCGTGAACTTTCGCAGCGAGCAGCTCGGAGGTGTCCTCGGGAAGGATTTCCACCGCGGCTTGCGCGAGGATCGGGCCACTGTCGACCTCGAGCGTAACGCCGTGGACCGTGCAGCCGGTAATTCTCACGCCGCGCCGCCACGCCTGCCCAATCGCATCAAGGCCGGGAAAACTCGGGAGGAGGCTCGGATGCAGATTGATAATGCGACCGGCGAACGCCTGGAGAAAGCCGGGCTTGAGCACCCGCATGAAGCCGGCGAGCACCACGAGGTCCGGATTGGCGCCCGCGACCGCGTTGATGAAACGCTTTTCGCCTTCGCCCTCGAGCTTGGTGCGAAACGGCGCCGGGTCTATATAACTCGCCGGCACGCCGAAGCGCGGGCCGAGCGCGAGAATCCCAGCCGCGGGCTGGTCGGAAAAAATCGCAACGACGCGAGCGTCGCCGAGTGCGCCGCGCTGCTCGGCGGCGAGGATGGCCTCCGCATTGCTACCGCGGCCAGAGCCGAGAATGACCACGCGCATGCGACTCAAACTTCGCCGGCCGCGCGAATGCGCGCGATCAGCGAGGTGGTGCTGAAGCCAGGGAGAAACGGCAGGAACTCAATGCGCGCGCCCGCCTCGTCGAGCGCGGCACGTTCGCCCGCATCGAGTTTTTCCAATGTATAGTCGCCGGCCTTGCAATATACATCCGGAGACAGCGCACGAATTTCGCCCGTGAGGCGCTTGTCCGAAAACAGCACGATGCCATCGACGCATTCCAACGCCGCGAGTGCATAGGCCCGCTGCTGCTCATCCTGCACCGGGCGGTTCGGGCCCTTCAGCGCCCGCACGCTCCGATCGCTGTTGAGCGCGATCCAGAGCGCATCGCCCCGCCGCCGTGCCTGCTGCAGGTAATATAAGTGCCCGGTATGAAGGAGATCGAAAACTCCATTCGTCAAAACGAGCGTGCGTCCCCCGGCCCGCCATTGCTCCCGCCGCGCGATCGCCTCAGGCAGCGTGAACAATTTCGGGTTGTCGAGTTCCATGGCTGGCCCGAGCCTCGCGACCTGCTCCACTGTTGTAAATCCGCTTATCCCTGTTTTCTTCAGCTCCCCCGCCCCGCATGAAAATTCGTTCCCGCTTCCAGCTCGTCACCCTCGTCCTCGCCGGTCTCGCCGCTGTGCTGACCGCGACCGGTTCGCCCGAGAAGCCCGTCATCGGCCTCTCGCTCGACACACTCAAAGAGGAACGCTGGCAGCACGATCGCGACACCTTCACCACGAAAGCGGAATCACTCGGAGCCCGCGTCATCGTTCAATCCGCCAACGGTGACGACACCCGCCAGACCCGCGACATCGAGGCGCTCATCAGCCGCGGCGTGGACGTGATCGTCATCGTTCCCCACAACGGCGAAGCTCTCGTGCGCGCCGTCAAGGCCGCCAAGGAAGCCAAGATTCCCGTCATCGCCTACGACCGGCTTATATTAAATTGCGACATCGATCTCTATCTCACGTTCGACAATGTGAAAGTCGGCGAACTGCAGGCGGGATATGTTGCCGCGAGAATGCCCAAGGATCGCCCCGCGAAAGTTGTACGCGTGTTCGGAGCGCCGACCGACAACAACGCCAAGCTGTTCAAGCAGGGTCAGGACAACGTGGTGCTCCCACTCGTAAAGTCCGGGAAAATGGACCTCGTCTTCGAGGACTGGGCGCTCGACTGGAAGCCGGAGAACGCGAAGAAAATCGTCAACGCCGCGATCACGAAAAACGGACATGATATAGACGCGATCATCGCGTCGGCGGACAGCGTCGCCGGTGGTTGCGTGCAGGCGCTGCTCGAGGAGGGGCTCGCTGGGAAGGTCATTGTGACCGGTCAGGACGCCGACCTCGCCGCCTGCCGCCGCATCATCCGCGGCACGCAGACGATGACTATATATAAGCCGTTGAAAAAGCTCGCCGACTACGCCGCTGTCGCAGCGGTGGATCTCGCTCGCGGCAAGGGTGTGAAACCGACGGCCACGCTGGACAACGGTTTCAAGAAAGTGCCGGCAGTGTTTCAGGATGTGATCGCGGTGGACCGTGAAAATCTCATGTCGACCGTGGTGGCCGATGGCTTCCAAAAAGCGGAAGACCTGAAATAAAGCCGCCGGGCGTCGCCGGCGTTGCGATCCACGTTTCATATAGGTTAATATAGGCACCCGCCCCGCCCACCATGCCCGCTCCCCTGCTGGAAACGCGCGGACTGACGAAGAAGTTTCCCGGGGTGGTGGCGTTGCGCGACGTGGATTTTGCGCTGGAGCCCGGCGAGATTCATGCGCTCTGCGGGGAAAACGGCGCGGGCAAATCGACGCTGATCAAGCTGCTCGCGGGCATCCACCCGGCGGGCTCATATGAGGGGGAGCTTCGCGTCGAGGGGCGGGAGGCCAGATTCGCGAGCATCCGCGATGCGGAGGCGGCGGGGATCGCGGTGATCACGCAGGAGTTCGCGCTGGTCGACGAGATGACGGTGGCGGAGAATATATTTCTCGGGCGCGAGCCCAAGCGCGGGCTGCGGATCGACTGGCTGGCAATGAACCAGCGCGCGACTGCGTTGCTCGAGGATTTTGGACTGGAGATCGCGCCCGAGACACCGGTGCGCTTGCTGGGGATCGGGCAAAAGCAGCTGCTGGAAATCGCGCGTGCGATGGATAAAAAATCGCGCGTGCTGGTACTGGATGAGCCGACGGCCGCGTTGACGGAGCAGGAAGTGACCGTGTTGCTCGATCATCTGCGCCGGCTGCGCGCGCAAGGGACGGCCTGTATATATATATCGCACAAGCTCGACGAGGTATTCGCCGTCTGCGATCGCATCACCGTCCTGCGCGACGGCGCGAGCATCACGACGTTGCCGACCGCCGGCACGACGATACCCCTCGTGATCAAGCACATGGTGGGGCGTGAGATCACGGATCTTTTTCCCCGCAAGCCGGCGGCGGCGCTGGGTGCGGTGCAACTGGCCGTGCGCGACCTCGCCGTGGCGCGTCAGCCGGGCGAACCGGCGTTTTTGCAGGGGATCAATTTCGAGCTGAGGGCCGGCGAAGTGCTCGGGTTCGGCGGCTTGATGGGCGCGGGGCGCACGGAGTTGTTGATGCATCTCTTCGGAGCGTGGGGCAGCCGCGTTTCGGGAACGGTGGAACTGCGAGGCACGCTATATCATTCCCCGGAGCCGCGGCTCTCGATCCGGCGCGGGTTGCTCCTGGCGAGCGAGGATCGGCGGCGGTACGGGCTGATCCTGCAGCAGGAGATCGGATTCAACCTTTCGCTCTCGAGTCTGGAGCGTTTCACGCGTTTCGCGGGGCGCGTCGACGAGCCGGCTGAGGAGGTCCGCAATCAATATTATTTTGAATCACTCCGGGTGAAAGCGCCCGGCCAGCGCACGCGCGTCGGCACGCTGTCCGGCGGCAACCAGCAAAAAGTCGTGTTGGGGAAAGCGCTGATGACCGAGCCGACGGTGGTGATGCTCGACGAGCCGACGCGCGGGATCGACGTCGGCGCGAAGCTGGAGGTATATGAATTGATCAACCGGCTCACGGCGGAGGGAAAGGCGGTGATCCTGGTGTCGAGCGAGCTGCCAGAGCTGATGGGGATGAGCGACCGGATCATCATGCTGGCCGAGGGGCGCATGGGGGGCAGCTTCACGCGCGCGGAATTCACGCAGGAGAAATTGCTGGCGGCGGCGATGGGCCGGGGCCCGACCGTTGCTATTTAATAATTATGAAATCGCTGTCCTTCATTCGCAACCTCGCGATGCCGCTGGCTCTCGTGGTGATCTGCGCGTTTTTCGCGGTGAAGGAGCCGGCATTCCTCGGGGCGCGGAACGTCACCCAGCTGCTCATCGAGTTCTCCATCGTGGCGACCTTGGCGCTCGGGATGTTCATGATCATCCTGACGGGGAACATCGACCTCTCGGTGGGCAGCGGCGTGGGCCTCGTCGGAGGTGTCGCCGCGGTGCTGGTGTTTCAACATAGCTGGCCGGCCCCGCTCGCCATGCTCGCCGGGTTGGGGGTGGCACTGTTGCTGTGGTCCCTGATGGGAACGTTGATCGTGAAGCAGCGCATCCCGTCGTTTATTATAACGCTCGGCGGCCTGCTGATTTTCAAGGGGCTCTTCTGGCTCGTGATCCAGAACTCGACGATTCCCGTTTCCCGCGGAGACGAGGATAACTTCTTCTCGATCCTGACGACGTATTATCTGCCGGCCAAAATCGGGCTGCTGATCGCGATCGGGATCGCGTTAATATTGGGCTGGGTGCAATGGCGCGCGCGGCGGGCCCGGGCCGCGTTGAACCTGCCGCTCCTCCCGGCGAGAACCGCGGTGATCAAGTGGCTGGGCGCGGCGGCCGGGCTGCTCGCGCTCGCGGTGGTGTGCAATAAATTCCGCGGCGTTCCGCTCTCGTTGCTCATCTTGGGCGCGACGGCGTTCACGGTCTTTTTCCTCACGCAACACACGCCGTTCGGCCGGTACCTTTATGCCATCGGCGGTAACGAGGAGGCGGCGGTGCTCAGCGGCATCGCGGTCGACCGCATCGTCATCGGCGCCTATATACTCATGGGCGTGGCGGTGGCGTTGACGGGCTTTATGATGACCGCGTATTCCGGCGCGGCGACGACGACGGTGGGTGATTTGATGGAACTCGACGCGATCGCGGCATGTGTGATCGGCGGCACCGCGCTGAAGGGCGGCCGAGGCACGGTTTGGGGAGTATTATTCGGCGCGCTGATCATGACGTCGCTGTTAAACGGCATGACGCTCCTCGCCGTTTCGCCGGAATTGAAATTCATCGCGCGCGGCGCGGTGCTCGCGCTGGCGGTGTGGATGGACGTGAAACTGGCGAAGCGCTAAGCGCGCTGGAAGTTGCGGCCCGGGTCCGCTGGACACCCGGCATATATAGCTATATATCGCCTGATATAGCGCTATATACCAAGCTTGCCCCCGCGCGTGGCGTCGCTGACGGCAAACCCGGCCGGCGCCACGCCCTAGAAAAACTTCCGGGCTTTCTCGAAGAAGGATTTCGCGATTGGTTCGGCGGCGTCGCCGCTGATCCGCGCAAAGTCCTCGAGCAACTTCCGCTGCTCGGCGGTGAGTGATTGCGGCACCTCGACGTGCACCCGCACGAGCTGGTCACCCTGCCGGCCACCTCGCAGCGACGGCATTCCCTTCTCGCGCAGGCGGAACGTCGTGCCGCTCTGCGTGCCCACCGGAATTTTCAGCGTCGCTTTGCCAAAGAGCGTCGGCACCTCAATCGTCCCGCCCAACGTCGCGAGCGTGAACTTGATCGGGATTTCGCAAAAAAGATTATCTTCCTGCCGCTCGAAGACCTCGTGGTCCTTGACCGTCAGGACTATATAGAGATCGCCCGCCGATCCGCCCGCTGCCCCAGCCTCGCCGTTCCCCGCGGAACGCAGCCGCGAGCCGGTTTCCACACCTGGAGGAATGCGGACATTCAGCTTCGTGTTTTTCGCCACGCGACCCTCGCCGCGGCACACGGTGCACGGCTTCTCGATCTTCGAGCCTGAGCCGTTGCAGGTGGGACATGTCTGCGTGAATGTGATGATGCCGCCGGAGCGGCGAATCTGCCCAGAGCCACGACACGTGGGACAGGTGACACGTTTCGAGCCGGGTTCGGCTCCAGAGCCGTCGCAGTGTTCGCACGTGACCGCCTTGCGAAATGATATTTCTTTTTCGACGCCACGCGCTGCCTCCTCGAGCGTAATCTCCAGGTCATAGCGCAGGTCGGCGCCGTCGCGACCGCCGTCACGGCTACCGCCACCACCGAACATTTCGTCGAATATACCGCCGCCCCCCCCACCGCCGCCCTGCTGGCCGAACACCTCGCGGAATATATCAAATGGATCATGGAAACCGCCGCCGCGTTGGGCCGCGGCGCCGGCCCCTGGACCCTCGAACGCCGCGTGACCATAACGATCGTAGGCAGCGCGCTTGTCCGGATCCTGCAGCACCTCGTAGGCGTGCGAGATCTTCTTGAACATCTCCTCCGCCTCCTTGTTTCCCGGGTTCTTATCCGGGTGATATTGGACTGCTTTTTTCCTATATGCTTTTTTCATCTCTTCGGCAGTGACGGTGCGCGTCACGCCGAGGAGTTCATAGTAATCTTCTTTCGCCATGGTGTTGTCTGGAAATGGTTTGGCGCGGCCTTGGCCGCGCGCAGGCCCGAACCTCAGCCTTGGGCCGGGCCGCTCGACACCACGACGGACGCCGGGCGCAGGAGCCGCCCGTTCAAGGTGTAGCCGGGGCGCACCACATCGACGACGTTGCCCTCGGGCACGTCGGCGCTCGGGCGCGCGGAAATCGATTCGTGCAGATTCGCGTCGAACGGCTGGCCGAGGGGATTGATCTCCTTCAAGCCATGATTGCCGAGCGCGGTCTTAAATTGCGCCATCACCATCTCGACGCCGCCTGCGAGCGTCTGCAAATTCGCCGTGGGCTGGCGGGTGGCGGCCAAGCCGAGCGCGAGGTTATCGAGCACCGGCAGCAAATCCTCCAAAACGCGGGACGCCGCGAATTGCCGAAGCTCCTCTTTTTCGCGTACCGTGCGACGCCGGAAGTTTTCCAAGTCAGCCACCGACCGAAGGTAACGATCGAGGTTGGCAGCCGCTTCCTGCTTCGCCTGTGCAACCGCATCCGCACCGGTCTCCGCGGATTCAGGCGTGTCGGGCGCAGTTTCAGGCATTGGTTCAGAGTTCTCGGGTCGGGCCATAAAGAGAGAACAATAAACTACGGCTTCCGGGAATCTTCAAGTTTGTCGATCAGGCCCTTCACCGTCTCCGTAGTCTTCTTGCCCGCGCCCTTGATCGCCTCGCGTCCATTCGAGGCGGCGTCGCGGGCAAAATTTCCGAGCGCGCGATCGAAGTCTCCGGACACAAGATCCCCGACGCGGAAATCCGCATGCGCCGCGGCCAGCCCGCGCAGCACTGCGGGAACCAGCAGCTGCTTCGGATCAGAGAAGTTCATATAAGTCTGCCGGAGATGGAGGTCATATTCCTTGATCACGGGCGGCTGGTCCGGGTCAGTATATTGCGCGACGACGAGCTGGTCGAAACGCAGGATCAGCTTCCGCGTCATATAGGTTTTGTCCTCCGGATTCGGCCGCACCGGCGCGCGAACCGCGACCGTGCTCAGCGGGCGCGGGGAAGATATAGCATGAGCGTCGGCGCTCCCGGACCGCGGCGAGGGCGACCGGCCGGCGAGACGCTCCTCGAACAATTCTATATTTCCCTCCTGCCCGCGGCGCTGCACCAGTTCGACCTTCGCTATATCAAGCGTGACCTCTGCAAAAATGATATCGTGCGTGAGAAGCGTCCACATCTCGAGATCACAGGAAAACTCCCGGACAAGTATAAAGTCCCGCACCGGAAAGTCCGCGGGATTGTTCACGACAAAACCGCGAACCAGCGCCACGCCGGTAAACGGGTTCACCGACAGGCTGACGACGTTAGTATCAAATCCCGTGCGCGCCCGGATCTGACTCGTGATGAACGCCGGCAGGAACAGCATCCAGAGCAGCGACGCGAAAGCGAATACGACGCAAAGAAAAAACAGAACCCGGAATAGAACCCCGCCGCGCTCGCGCGCCCGATCATCTGCTTCCGGATATATATTCAGGTGCATGGGAGGCGCCGCGTTGGGCCTGGCTGGGACCCGCGAAATTCTCGGTGACCAGCAGGACCGTGGGCTCCTCCGCAGTAAAGCGGATCCCGGCGCAATAGGGAACAAGAACATTCGAGCCACGAGCAAGCGTGGTCGCCGCCGTCGGCCGGGCCGAGCTGTCGGACGCAACGGAACCCTGAGCCACGCTGACAATCCGCGGCTGCTCCCCGGGAGAAATCATATATACTGCGCCGGATGCGAGTGCGACGCGGCGAATGCGAAACTCGGCGCAGTCCGCGAGGACGCTGGTGGTAAACGCGCCGCGGAGGGGTGGCGCGACCGGCAGGTCCCAGTTGATCGAGCGCAGCGATGAGGCCAGGTGCAGTTCGCGGGGCTTGCCATCGAGGCCCACGCGGCCCCAGTCGTCCACGCGGTAAGTCGTATCCGAATTCTCCTGGATTTCGAGAATGAGGTTGCCCGCGCCGATCGCGTGCACCTGCCCGCTGTGGATCAGGATCGAATCGCCGGTGGAAACGGGGAAGCGTTGGACGCATTGCTCGAGGTGTCCGGCCGCGGCGGCCTCCTCGAATTTTTTGCGAGTCACACCCTCGCGAAGGCCGACGATAATTTCGGCGCCCGGTTCAGCGTCGGCGATGAACCAGTTTTCCGTCTTGGGCTCGCCTCGCAATTCGTCGGCCACGCTCATGGGCGGGTGCACTTGCAGGCTGAGACGCTCGCGACAATCGAGCCATTTCACGAGCACCGGAAACGGCCGCGCCGGGGACCAGCCCGGACCCATGACGTCGGCGGCATGCTGTTCGAGGAACGCGCGCAATGTCGTGCCATCGTCTGGCCCACCGGCCAAAATCGACTGCGCTTCAGGGCGATCCACAATCTCCCAGCTCTCGCCGATGGGGCGCCCGGACGGGATTTCCCGCCGCAGCTTTTTCCCGAGGGCGTCGCCGCCCCAAACGCGTTCCTGGTATAAAGGTCGAAAACGAAGTAAATCACTGCGAAAATTCATGTCTTCTCCTCTGGGTTTGCCCGGGAATGTTTACATTTGACCGCTCATCACATAGACATGGACTCGGCAGTCGGTTTTCAGCCGGCCCACAAAAATGCCCAAGTCAGAGACTTCAAACTCAAATGTCGGACTCACCCACCAGTCTCCCCGCCACCGGCCGAACTGGACGGCCGCGGTAATTTGTTTCATCTTCGGGGCGTACGTGGCGGTGGCGATGCTTGGGTACCATCCGACCCAAAGCACACTCCGGTCCACCGGGCCGGTGGACAAGAATCCGGTCGGCTGGATCGGGGCGGACGCGGTCTGGATTCTCCTATATACTTTGGGCGCGAGCGCCTGGCTGCTCCCGATCTTCCTGTTCTGGATGCTATATAGCGCGGTGCGCAACGCGCGTCATCTCGCGATGGCCCGCATCATCGCAATGACGTTCGCGATCACGGCGCTCGCCGGGCTCGCGGCGATGTTCGAGAGCTTCAAATCGAGCGACTATTTCCCCAACGGACCCGGCGGCTGGGTCGGCATGACTATATATCAGCACCTCCTGGCCGATGCGCTCGGGGCGTTCGGCACCGGCCTGCTGCTCGGCACAGTATATTTCTTTTCCCTCCTCTTTATATTCACGAAGGACATCGGGAGCGAACTGGAGAAACTCTTCCATAGTTTCAGCCAATGGCGGCAGGAACGCGTGCGGATGCGCGAAGATCGCAGCATGCAGGATCAGCGCGAACAGGATCGCGATCGCGTGGTCGCCGCCGCGGCGCGCAGCGTCGCGACGACGCCCGCCACGCCGATCGGGCCGACCGGCAAGAAAGTCTTCGTACCGAAAAGCCCGGAGAAACCCGCAGCCAAGCTCATGCCGCCGCCTGCAGCGGAGCCGGCAGCCGAGGCGATCACATCAGCCGCCGCCGCAGTTGCCACGCCCGCGACGCCGAAACCGGCCAAGGCCGAGCGCCCCAAACCCGACCCGGAGGTCGAGGTCGTCCCGGCCGCGCGCCGGTCGGAGGCTCCGGCCAAGGTCGAACTTAATATAGTCAAACCCGAGGAGCTGAAAAAGGCGAAGGTCACGCTGCCCCAGAGCACGGACGTTAATTATCAATTCCCGCCGCTCGATTTATTGAAAGAGCAAGTGAAATCGACCCCCGGAAACAGCGAGGAGGAGCACCGGCAAAACGCCGAAAACCTGCTGCGAATTCTCGGCGAGTTCGGAGTCGAGGTGACGCTCGGCGAAATCCACGTGGGGCCCGTGATCACGCGCTATGAAGTCGTGCCGGCTGCGGGTGTGCGCGTCGAAAAAATCGCCGGACTCGATAAGAATATAGCGCTCGGCATGCGCGCGCAGTCGGTGCGCATCCTCGCGCCCATCCCCGGCAAGGCGGCCGTCGGCGTCGAGGTGCCGAACCAGCACCCGACACCCGTCGGCATGCGCGAACTACTCGAGGCGGAAGACTGGGCGAATGCGAAAGCGGAGATTCCCATCGCTCTCGGCAAGGATGTCTCGGGCGTGCCGTTGATTTCGGACCTCGCAAAGATGCCTCACCTGCTGATCGCGGGCGCAACGGGCTCTGGCAAATCCGTCTGTATCAACTCGATCGTCGCCTCGATCCTATATTCGAAGAGCCCGAAGGATCTGCGGATGATCATGGTCGACCCGAAGGTGGTCGAGTTGAAGATCTTCAACTCGCTCCCGCATATGTTCATCCCGGTCGTCACGGAGCCGAAGAAAGTTCCCGCGGCGCTGAAATGGCTCCTCGGCGAAATGGAGCAGCGCTACCAGATTTTCGCGAAGGTCAACGTGCGCAATATCGTCGGCTTCAACTCGCGCCGCAAAACCGCGAAAACCGATGCCACCGATCCGGGCGGCGCGCAGGCCTTTCTCGAGGGCGTGGACCCCTCGCGACGACGACGGCATCGAGATTCCCGACCGCCTGCCCTATATCGTCGCGATCATCGACGAGCTGGCCGACTTGATGATGGTGGCCCCGGCGGAAATCGAGACCGAGCATCGCGCGCTTGGCACAGCTCGCCCGCGCTGCGGGAATTCATCTGATCATCGCCACGCAGCGCCCTTCGGTGAACGTGATCACCGGCGTGATCAAAGCGAATCTACCGTCGCGCATCGCGTTCCAAGTCGCATCCCAAGTCGATTCCCGAACCATCCTCGACACCAAGGGTGCCGACACGCTGATCGGGCGCGGAGATATGTTATTCTCGCCACCTGGGACATCGCGCCTCGTGCGGGCGCAAGGCGCCTTTGTATCGGACGACGAAGTCCAGGGCATGGTTGAATTTCTCAAGGTGAATGGGCCGCCGCAGTTCGCTCAGTCGGTGCAACAGCAGATCGATCGGGCGGCGCGTGAGGAAGCGGAGGAGGATGGCGAGCCGGACGAGGATCTCGGAGACGACGAGGAGTTATACAATCAAGCGATCGATGTGTTGAAATCGTCGAAGCGCGCCAGCACGTCGATGCTGCAGCGGCGGTTGCGGATCGGGTACAATCGCGCGGCGCGGATCATGGAAATCATGGAGGAGAAAGGCGTGGTCGGCCCGGAAAACGGGTCGAGTCCGCGCGAGATTCTAGTGGATCTGGATTCGTTGTGAGGGTGGCGCTGCGCGGAGAATTCACCGCGGCGTTTTCCCGCGGGAAAATCGAGTTCCTTCTTCCCTCCGCCCGCTTTTGGCCCTAACTCGAAATCATGCAGACCATTGGTGAGCGGCTGGAGGAGGCACGGAAGAAAAAAGGCATCTCCATTCGTGAGGCGGCGGAGGCGACGAAGATTCGCGGCGATTACCTTCAGAAGTTCGAGGGCAACCATTTTGATATAGGGCTTACCGAGATATATACTCGCGGGTTCCTGCGCAATTACGCGACGTTCCTGAAGCTTCCGACCGAGCGCCTGCTGAACGACTACGCCGCGCTCGGCCGCGGCGAGACGCGCCAGCGCAATCCCGGTCGCGAGATATATGGTCGCATGGACGTCGAGCCGGTGAGCGAACCGGCGCCCGAGGAGCGCGCCGCGCCGCCTCCGGCCCCGGAAGCGGCCACGCCGGAACCCCTTCGCGCCCAGCCGCGGCGCTCCCGCAACGGCGCCAATCTGCCCACGGGCCCCGATCCGGCGCTCGTGTTCAAATATGTGAAGTGGGCCAGTGTGGTGGTCGCCGCGCTCGTCATCATTCTGGTAATCAGGTCGATCTGGGGTGGAAGCTCCGCCGCACGCGTGACGCCTGCCCCCACCCCGGCGGCGGCCGCGTCGACCGAACGCTCGATGACGATCGTCGCGCTCGACACAGTCACGGTGACAGTCGCAGTCGTGGCCGATGGTCGCGAACTCTTCCAGGGGCAACTCGCCCGCGGGCAACGCATGATATTGCCCCGCCCCGGCCCGGTCTATGTCACCGCTTCCGAAGGCGAAAATGTCGAAATCGAAATTTCCGGCAAACGCTACAAGCTCGGCTTCCGAGGCAGGAATCGCGTCGAGATCCAATAGACTCAGCGCAGCCCGACCGGCGGCCCGAGGATCTCCCGCAATATAAACGCGCGGCGCAGCGCGGCCGGATCGCGCAACTCCGGCACCAGCGGCGAGACCGGTCCGCGGGCCCCGGGAGCGGCCGACGTGGCGGCCGCCATCGGACTATATACTCGCGCCACCGGAATCGGACTCGGCGCGACAAAGACTGGTGCCTCCCGCACGACGGGCGGCGGCAGCGTCTGTATCCGTTTTGTGGATACATCGGCTTCCGGTAATTCCGTCGTAGCGGGCTCGGGTCGCGGCAGCCGGCGGCCGGCCGCGGGCGGACCACCGAAAGGGTCCAGCGGCGGCAGGGTCGGGAATTGCTGGCGTGCGCGCCGCAGAAGATCGCCGACGACGGGCGGCGTGCCGCCCGGATTGGTGTCGCGCTCCCGAAGATTGCCGCGCACCGACGCAGGCTGGCCGGTCGGCGAGGGAACGCCACGGCGCTCCGCGATCTTTCGTAGGATCTCCTCGCGCACCCGCCGTGCGCGCTCCGCCGCATCGGGATCCTGGTTCGCGATCCGGCGCGGCGTCGTCTGGTTCGCCGCGTCCTTGAGCGTGGCCGCGACGCGGCGCACCACGCGCCCGAAAAAAAATATGATGGCGACGAACACCACCATCCCGAGATGCTGGAAAACCCAATCGATCATGCGCACGCCTTCCGCGGCAAATCCATGGAGTTATATATCGCTATATACTGAGATGAAACCGGTTATTTCTTTCCCTCGGGATTCGCGATCGTGGAACGCATCGCGGTGTCGGACTGTATATTTTCCATCCGGTAATAATCCATGACGCCGAGCCGGCCGGAACGGAACGCCTCGGCCTGCGCGAGCGGCACCTGGGCCTGCGCCTCGACGACTTTGGCCTGCATCTCCTGGACGCGCGCCTTCATTTCCTGCTCGAGCGCGACCGCCGCCGCGCGGCGAATTTCCGCCTGGGCCTGCGCGATGCTCTTGTTCGCCTCGGCTTGCGCCTGCTGCAATTTCGCTCCGACGTTCTCGCCGACGTCGACGTCCGCTATATCAATCGAGAGAATTTCATACGCGGTGCCGACGTCGAGACCGCGGGCCAGCACCGTTTTTGATATACTGTCGGGAGACTCGAGCACGCGTTTATAACTTTCCGCGGAGCCGATCGTCGTGACGATGCCCTCGCCCACGCGCGCGATGATGGTCTCCTCCTTCGCGCCACCGACGAACCGGTCGAGATGGGTGCGGACCGTGACGCGCGCCTTGACCTTCACTTGAATGCCGTCCTTCGCGACGCCATCGATTGTGGTGCGGCCGCTCTCTGGATTCGGGCAATCGATGACTCGCGGATCGACGGAGGTGCGGACGGCTTCCACGACGGATTTGCCGGAGCCTTTGGTCGCCAGATCGATCGCGCAGGCGCGATTCCAATTTAATTCGATGCCGGCTTTTTGAGCCGCGATGAGGGCCTGCACAGTCGGGACAACATTGCCGCCCGCCAAGTAGTGCGCCTCGACGTCATCGATTGGAATTTCGATGCCGGCCTTTTTGGCGGTGACGCGGGCATCGACGACGAGACTGAACGGCACCTGCCGCAATTTCATCGCGAGGAGATTCAGCATGCCGACGGGCGCACCTGCCAAGGAGGCGCGCAGCCAGACGCTGAAGAACGAAAAGACGATCGCGACAAAGACGAGGACAAGAACCGCGAGGATGACGAAGACGAGGGAGCTGGGACTCATATTTTTTTGACGATGAGAGAAAAGTTTTGCGAACCGGTGACGAGCAGCCGGTCGCCTCGCTCCGCGCGTCCATCGAGCGACAGCGCTTCATAACGGCGGCCGTCCAGCTCGATCTGCCCTGTGGGCACGAGGGGCGTCAGCGCTATACACTCGCGGCCCGTCAGCGCGGCCTTCTCATTCGCGGGCTCCTCCTGGCTCGAACCCTTCACGTGCGCGTGCAGGAAGAACTTTTTCCCCATCCGCGTCTTCGGCAGAATCCCGTACTCTATATACATCGCGGTCGCGAGGAGGACCATGCCGATCGCGAACGAGAGCAGGCCTCCGCCGACGCCGTACATATCGAACGCGCGCGCCGTTGCGGCCAGCAACGCGAACGTTCCAAGTATACTCAGCACAATTCCCGGGACGAACAAGTCCAAGAAGAGCAGCACGATACCAAACACGAACAGCAGGAGAATGATAGTCATGGCCGGAGGACTGACAAAGCCGACACTCGTCCGATGGCGGCTGTCCTACAAGCAATAAGCCCGTGGAAATCAATCGGTCGTTTCCAACGCAATCCGGCACCGGGTGCGCCTAGAGCCGAGATGCCGCTCAGAAAAACTTTGCGCGAGGCCGGGGCCCGGGTTTGCTCAGGCCATGGAAAAGATTTCCTATCAGGGACAATCGCTTCGCCGCTGGCAGGTCGGCAGCTCAACGTTTCTCGCGCTGCCGGAAAAAGGCGCGCGCCTGATGAATTGGAATATCGCGCTGCCGGACGGGTCGGTGCGGGATGTACTATATTGGCCCGAGGACGCGGACTTTTCGGATATAGCGAAAGTGCGGGGCGGCAACCCGATCCTATTTCCGTTCAACGGCCGGTGCTTCGATCAAGGAGATATATTTTTTTGGCGCGCGGCGGACGGCGTGCGCCGCGCCATTCCGATCCACGGGATCGCACGCCAGGGAGATTTCGAGATCACACGGATTGATGCACGCGGTTTCGTCGCGCAATTCCTGCCCGGCGCCGAGGCGCGCGCCGCGTATCCGTTTGAATATGAATTCACGGTGACGTACCGCTTTGATCCGCTCGGTCTCTCCTGCGAATATGCACTCGTCAACCGTGGCACCGTGCCGCTGCCTTGGAGCGCCGGCCATCATTTCTATTTCAAGCTGCCGTGGAATGAGGGCGCAACCCGCGGCGACTATATGATTCGAATCCCCGCGACGAAACGGCTGCGGCAAAACGCACAGGGGCAGCTTGTTCCTGCCCCCGACGTGCAACCGGAGGAGAATATAGCAAATCCCGCCCTCGTGGATCTGCTTCATACAGGGCTCAAGGGCAGCGACGTTGTGTTTGGCGAGAAGGGCAAAGGCGGCGATGTGCACGTGCGGCTCGGGACGGACAAGGTGCCGCCAGCCGATTCGACGTTCGTCACTTGGACGCTCGCGGCGGACTCGCCGTTCTACTGCGTCGAGCCGTGGATGGGGCCGCCAAACGCCGCGGAACACAAAGTGGGCCTTCATCTCGTCCCGCCGGGAAAAACCGAGAAATTTGCAGTCAGCGTACGCGTGAGTTGAGTCCCTCAGCGCAGATCCGATTTAACTTTTCCAGAAATCGCGTTCGATTGTGTCCATGATTTTATCAAGTACCTTCGGTTTCTTGGAAGGCCTTGGCGGGCCGGAGATGGTGGTGATCTTCATCATCGTGCTCATCCTCTTCGGCGGAAACAAAATGCCGGAATTCGCGCGCGGCCTCGGCAAGACCATTCGCGAATTCAAAAAGGCGGCGAGCGGCGTGGAAGAGGAATTCAAGCGCGCGCTCGAGGAGGAGGATCGAAAAAATCGGATCGCTCCCCCGACGTCCGTAGCGCAGCCGGTGACGCCGGCGCACGCGATTCCGCAAGCCACAGAGCCCTTGCCCCCCGTCGCACCCAGCGCGCTCCTCCACCCGCCGGCGCCAGCGGCGGAAACACCGCCACCGCCGAAGATGATGCCGCGCGAGGACGATGGGCACTTCTCATGACGGCGCCGGATTTGCATATAGCGGAATCCGACGCAAACAGTTCGCCACCACACGTCCTGCCGATCACGGGTGAATTGGATCTTCATACATTTCGCCCGCAGGATTTGGGCGAGCTGATTCCGGCCTACCTGGAGGCGTGCCGCGCGAGCGGTCGGCGGGACCTGCGTATCATCCATGGCAAGGGCACCGGCACGCTGCGCACCACCGTTCATATATTATTGCGCCGGTCGCCTCTCGTGCAATCGTTCCGCCTCGCCGATCAATCGAGCGGATCGTGGGGCGCAACGCTCGTGACTCTCCGCGCGTGAATTTGCGCCGCGGTCAGATCTACGTCCGCTTGATCATCCTCGTGCTCGCCTTTACGGGCGGTCGCGGCAGGTCGACAGCAACGGTCCCGGGTGGAAGCGATAATCGTCCGGCCGTTCTCCTAATATCAATGGACGCGTTCCGGTGGGACTATATAGAGCGTCATCCGCAGGAAACGCCACACCTGCGGCAGATGATTGCGACGGGAGGGACGGGTGAGCTGATCCCGGTGTTTCCATCGAATACATTTCCGAACCACTACGCGATGGCGACGGGGTTATATCCTTCGCACCACGGCATTATAAACAACGAGTTCTTCGATCCTGACACGGGGGAATTTTTTCACTATAATCAAACCGCGATCGTCCGCGCCAGTCACTGGTGGCGCGGCGAGCCGGTCTGGGTGACGGCGGTAAGACAGGGCCGCCCGAGCGCGGCGTCATTCTGGCCCGGATCGGACGTGGAGATTGGAGGATACCGACCCACGTACTGGAAAACGTATGATGCCAAACTTCCTTATATGGAACGGGTCGAGGAGCTTTTCTCGTGGTTGCATCTGCCGCCGGAGAAGCGGCCAGCGGTGATCACGCTCTACCTCGAGGAGACGAATTCCGCCGGGCACAAATTCGGACCCGATTCCCCCGAGCTCGCCGCCGCGGTGAAGTTGATGGATGACCGGGTCGGGGGCATCCTGCAGCGCGCGTCGGCGGAGCAGATCCCGCTTAATATAGTCCTGGTTTCCGACCACGGGATGACGAAGATCAGCACGGAGCGCGTGGTCCTGCTGGACGACTATATAGCGCCCGGCACGACCCAGATCGACTTCGACGGCGCGGTGGCTGGGCTTCGGCCCATTGACGGAGATGTGACGGGCCTCCTGCGGCGGCTGGAACCGCTCCAACACGCGAAGGCCTATAGCCGCGAGGACCTGCCCGCGCGGCTTCATATTACGGGCGATCCGCGCAATCCACCCGTCTGGGTGCTGGCCGAGGACGGCTGGGAAATATATTTCCGCAGCAAGTTCGCGTTATATCAAATGAAGTTCAACGCCGGGGATCATGGCTACGACCCGGCGATCCGGGCGATGCACGGCATCCTCATCACGCACGGGCCCGCGTTCCGTTCGCACGTGAATGTCGGCGCAGTGGACAATATAAATGTATATAACCTAGTCTGCGCCGCGGCCGGACTGCAACCGGCGCCAAACGATGGCGATGACCGGCTCGTGAGGGCGATGCTCGTGGCGCCGAAAAGCGGTCGGGATTAGCGGCGCATCCACCGCCTCGGGCGCTGGCGTCCGGCGATTTATCGGCACCTTTTATATTCCCACGGGAAACGCACTGTAACTTTTCGCGCGCAGCGGGGTTTTGAGAGCAACAAAGCTCATGCACTCAATAAACCAGAATCAAATTCTCCCGCACCTCGGCCGCCTGACCCTGGGCTCGGCCTCCATCGCCGCCCTCGGCGTGCTTTTCCCCGCGATCGCGCTTACCCTGTTTATCGCCGCAGTCAGCGCTGGCGTCCTGTTCATCGCGATTGCTGACTATACTGCCTCCCAGCGCCGGTGGGTGCCGGCCCGAATCGGCGGTGCGGCTCAACGGAAACAGACGCTGCGGCTCGCTGTCTGACGCTCCCTTCCCGTCGCCGCCCGCCTCGTATCCAAAAACTGGATACGAGGCGGGCGGCTTTTTTTTGCGCCACCGAGCCGCGGCGGTGGCACCGGTCATCCCGTCCGACGGCCGATGGTCCTGTCCGCATTGTATTTCTCCGGCCGTAGCTCAAGGTCGCGCCCGGATGAAAACCTACCTCACATACGGCTTCGGCATCGCGCTCGGCGGTGCCTTGATCACGATGGTGCTTTACCTGCTCGGTTTCCATAACGACCCCTCGAAGGTTGGAACGGCGCAGTGGATCGGCGGCGTGGCCGCCTTGGCGGTGACTGTGATTGGCATCGTTCTCGGCACGCAGGCTAAGCGTGCCACAGTACCGCCGACCGAAGATTTCGGTTACGGCCGCGCTTTCGGTGCCGGCGTTGCCATCAGCTTCTTCTGCAGCGTCTTTTCGGCGATTTTCAACTTCCTCTATGCCCAGGTGATCAACCCGGCGTTCCGTGACGTCATGATGCAGGCGCAGACGGCCAAATGGGAAGCGGCGGGGCTCAGTTCAGCGCAAATCGAGCAGGCGCAACATATGATGCAAATGATGGGTAGCCCGGTCGTGCAGTGCGTCTTCGCGATCATCTTCGGTGTAGTGATCGGCTCGATTATTTCGCTGATCACCGCCGCGTGCCTCAAGCGCCCCGCCACCGCTGAGGTAGTCGTAACGACCTGATTGAGGATTTTATATATCGGAGAGACTGCCGTAGCCCGCGGCTTCGCGCAGGCTAAAATAAAAAGGGGCCCGGATTTCTCCGGGCCCCTGTTGCGGTTTTACCTCTTACGGACAGATTAACGTCCGAAGAGCCGGCGCCAGTTCAGGCGGTATTCCAAGGCGGCCACGCTGACGAGCGTGACTACGCTCGCGAAGCCGAGGACGGAATCCGCGCTGACCGAGGAGCGGAAAGAAAGCAGAATTGCGGCGAGGGCGATGACGCCAGGGATAACCGCGGTGATGTATTTGTTCTTCATGTTTGTTGTTTGGTCTGCCTTCACCCCGTGGTGTTGGCTTCACGTATAATACGGCCGTTTCGCCGATAGTTGAAATCGCTTTTGTCTATCCTGTTCATAGGATGAGCCTATGGAGATGAACCAACTTCGCTATGCTGTGGCAGTTGCAGACGCCGGGAATTTCACCCGCGCTGCCGAACGAGCTCACGTCACTCAACCTTCTCTAAGTCAGCAGGTTCTGAACTTAGAGAAAGAGCTGGGACACAAGCTTTTCCACCGCTTGGGAAGGCAGGCCGTAGCTACCGAGGCCGGGGAGGTTTTCGTCGAGCGTGCTCGCCGAATTTTATTCGAAGTTGAAAATGCCTCTAAAGAATTAGGCGATCATGACACTTTGGAGCGCCGGATCACCGTCGGCGCGATCCCCACGGTCGCGCCTTATCTGATCCCGCGGCTCATCAAGGCATGCCGCGAGCGTTACCCCCATCTGCATCTCGATGTCCGCGAGGATTTTCGGGGGCCGCTAATGCGCGGCATTCTCGAGGGCGAGCTCGACCTGGCAATCACGTCGCTGCCGGTCCGAAACCCACGCATCTCCGTCGAACCGCTTCTGAGCGAGCCGCTGCTGCTCGTCGTCGGCAAGCAGCATCCGTTCGTCACGCGAGCGCATGTGAAAGCGGCCGACCTTGCCAACGAAACATTCGTGATGCTCGGCAGTTCGTCTTCGCTCGCTGCTCAAATCCAAAGCTTCTGCGGGGATCGCCAAGTCGATCCACGCATCGGCTTCCGCTGTGCCCAAGTCGCGACGGTCAAGGCGCTCGTCGCACTTGGCGTCGGCGTGTCCATTCTCCCCCGCTCCGCGCAGGCGACCGAGGATCGCAAGAGCCTTGTATATATAACGCTCGCCGACGGCTCCCCATCCCGCGAGCTCGGCATCGCGCGCCATCTCCAGCGCTACCAGAATCGCGGCGCGGAACAGTTCCTCACGCTCCTCCGCGAAACGGTCGCGCCAGTCGCGCCCGCCACGCCGAAAGCCTGACGCCTCTCGGCGACCCGCGGCCGATTGCGCACTGGCCGCTATATATACCTATATATCACGCGGCCGCGGCCTGGCGATTTCTGCTATATACTGCGCGGCCCAGCCGCCGGGGCTGTATCCAGTTGACGGATACAACAGAAATAGCCGGGCTCCGCGGCCTCCCGCCTCAGGTGCCCGTCGTCTCGTCGAGCGTTTTCACCATTTGCGCGCGCTTCTGCTCGAAGTCTCGCTTGATCGTGTCGAAGTTCCCCTGGCGGGCAGACTTCAGCTTGGCCGCCTCGGCATCACACGCGTCGAGCTGTTGATATACCGCGTCGAACCGCTTTTTGTCCTCTGGCTTCGAGAGAGCTGCGACGCGCGCATCCACGGCTTTGCGGATGTCACGCAGCTGATCCACAGCCGCCTTCGCATAGGCCTGCACGGCGCGATCATAATCCGACAACGCCGGCGTGGCCCCATCTGTATTCTCCTGCGCCTGTGCGCCGCAATTCAGCCCACCGAGCACGAGCATTCCGAGTAACGCCATCACGATTGTTTTTCTCATCGTCTCATAGACGCTTCGAAAAAGAATTGTTCCGATTTTCACACCCGAGCCCCGGGGGAATGCGGTTGCGAGAAACGGTCCCGCGAAATAGGATATCGCCCAATGATCGAAACCTCCATCGCTCCGGCCTCGCTGCCGCCGGTAGCCCGACCGGCTCTGCGCCGTCCGGAACTCCTCGCCCCCGCCGGAGATTGGGAGTGCGCGCGCGCTGCCGTGGAGAACGGCGCCGATGCGATCTATTTCGGCCTCGAACGTTTCAACGCGCGGATGCGCGCGAAAAATTTCACGCAAGGAGATTTGCCGGCGCTAATGGAATTTCTGCACCGGCGCGGCGTGAAGGGATATGTGACGTTCAACACGCTCGTGTTCACGGGTGAACTCGCCGACGCCGAAGAGTATATACGCGTGATCATCGCGGCCGGGGTCGACGCGGCGATCGTGCAGGACGTCGGCATCTGCCGGCTCATACGGAAACTCTCGCCGGATTTTCCGATTCACTGCTCGACGCAAATGACGATCACGAGCGCCGCGGGTGTGGCGTTTGCGCGGGACCTGGGCGCGCAGCTGGTTGTGCTCGCCCGCGAAAACTCCCTGGCGGAAATCGCCAATATACAAAAGGCGCAGGCAGATGCCCCCGTTTCGATGCCGCTCGAGGTGTTCGTGCACGGCGCGTTGTGCGTCGCGTATTCCGGCCAGTGCCTCACGAGCGAATCGCTGGGCGGACGCTCGGCGAATCGCGGCGAATGCGCGCAGGCGTGCCGGTTGCCATATGAACTTATATCGGACGGCGTCACCGTTCCGCTGGGAGACCGGCGCTACCTGCTGAGTCCGCAGGATTTGTCAGGCCTTGAGGTGTTGCCACAACTGGTCGAGGTCGGGGTGACTTCGCTGAAGATCGAAGGCCGGCTGAAATCGGCCGAATATGTTGCGAGCATCACCCGTATATATCGTCAGGCACTCGACCGGGTGATGGGCGACGCGGCCGCGGCGCGGAGTCCGGCGGATCCCTCGACGCCCACGGCGCGTTATGAACTCGAGATGAGTTTTTCCCGCGGCCTCTCGACTGGATGGTTCCGGGGGATCGACAACCAAAAGCTCGCGCACGCGCGTTTCGGCACGAAGCGCGGAGTATATATTGGCACGATCGCAACGGTCGTGAATGAAAGCGTCTCCCTGCGCCTGCTCGCGCCGCTGAAGCCGGGCGATGGCGTGGTCTTCGACGCCGGCACGCCCGACCAGCGCGAGGAGGGTGGACGCGTATATGAAGTCGCGGAACGCGGCGGCGAGGCAGTGCTGCGCTTCGGCACCGACGATCTCGACTGGAGGCGCATCCGTCCCGGCCAGCGACTCTGGAAAACGAATGATCCCGCGCTCGATCGCCAACTGCGCGCCACCTACGCGGGAGAGGCGCCGCGCTTTCAGCGACCGCTCGATTTCGAGGTGCATGGTCGCGAGGGGACGCCGCTAACTATTGTCGCGTCCGACCGCTGCGGGCATGTCGTGCGTCTCGATTCGAGTCTGCCCTTGGTGGCGGCGATCGATCATCCGCTGACCCGGGAACGCGTGGCCGAACAGATCGGCCGCCTCGGTGGGACGCCCTTTATATTAGGCGATATATCATTTTTCCTGGAGGGAAATGTCGTGCTGCCCGTGCGCGAGTTGAACCAGCTGCGACGCGCGGTCGTGAGCCGCCTGGCGGAATTGCGCGGGCGACCGGCACGGTGGCAGCTCGCCGCGCGGGAGGACGGCGATCGGGCAAGGCTCGCGCCGGTTTTTGCGGCACTGGCAAATCCGCCGGCGCGCGAACCAGAGCTGATCGCGGTGATTCGGTTGCCGGCTCAGCTGGAAGCGGCTTGGGAAGCGGGCGCGCGGACTATATACTGTGAGTTCGAGAATCCGAAACACTACCGGGCGAGCGTGACGCGATTTCGGGAGCTGGCTGCTAATGAGCGCGGCGAGATCTGGGTGGCGGCGCCGCGCATTTTCAAACCAGGCGAGGAGTGGATCCTGCGGCAGATTCTCTCGTGCCAGGCGGACGGCTACCTCGTGCGCAACTACGACCACCTCGCGGCGTTCGCCGGCGAGCGACGCCGGGGAGACTTCTCGCTGAATGTCGCCAATCCACTCACCGCTGAATTCTATATCGCGAAGCATCAGCTGGAACGCGTGACGGCGAGCTACGACCTGAATATATCGCAGCTCGAGGCGCTGCTCGGCGCGATGCCGGGCGGACTCGTTGATATAACGATCCACCAGCACATGCCCATGTTTCACATGGAGCACTGCGTGTTCTGCGCGTTCCTTTCGACGGGCAAGGATTACCGCGACTGTGGCCGGCCGTGTGACGAGCACCGCGTCACGCTCCGCGATCGCGTTGGCGCCGAGCTGCCGCTGCGCGCCGATGCCGGCTGCCGCAACACTGTATATAATAATCGCGCACAGTCCGGAGCGGAATACATCGAGCGGCTCGTGGCCCTGGGCGCGCGGAATTTCCGGGTGGAATTTGTCAACGAGCCGGCCGAGGAGGTCGCACGCACGCTCCGGCATTACCGCCAGCTGCTCCGCGGTGAGATCAGCGGCAGCCAGCTCTGGCGCGAATTAAAGTTGCTTCACCAGCTCGGAGTGACCCGCGGCCAGATGGAAACGCCGGCGGCGGTGCTGCCGAAAAAGATATAGAGACCGGCCCCGCACCCGCACCGCGGGCGCCGCCTCAGCGCTGGGCCGAGCGAAAGCCGCGAAAGAGCCCGAGCAGGATGGGCCCCCACTTGATCAGGGGGCCGAGAAACCGGACCTTCCGGAAGAGGAATTTGCGGGCCAAAAAGGCCAGTGGCACCGAACCATACTTCACGAGCGGGCCGACGCGCTTCCATATATCCATCGCGCGCTCCACCCAGCTGAGCGACTGCTCAATGCCACGCGCTGCGGTGACCGCCTCCTGACGGAGAAACGCGCTGCGCTGAATCACGTGCGCCTTGTGGCGCGCGAGGGCCTTTAGTTGCCCGGACGGATACATTCGCGGTCCGCTTTCAATTCCTGCAGCGTCGCGGCAAAAGGCGCAGGCTGACGCGCGAGGAAACGACGGAACGCCATGACGAGTACGACGAGGGCCACAATATAGAACGCGGTGAGCCCGATGAGGGCAGCGAGCCGAGCCGTTTCCCAAAACATATATACAACGGTCACGCTCGCGAGCGTGATCGCCATGCCCGCCGCGAAAATTGCCGCGCTGATCCAGATGAAGATCTGGATCAGTCTCAGCTTCTCCTCCTGGAGCTCGACCGACACCAGCTCGAGCCGGTTTTGCAACCCGCCGAGCAGCGTCTGGCCGAGAGTACGAAGGGAACCGAACAAACCGCTCGGTTGCGACGGCGTCATCGCCATAGACAATTCATTCAGCGATTGCGACGGCCGAGCAACACGCCGACGAGCACTCCGACGCCCGCCGCGATCGCGATGGACTGGTACGGATTCTCCCGGATCGTGGTGTCTGTATAGCGCGCACCGGCGCTTACTTTTTCCCGCGCATTATCATATACATCGCCGAGTTTTTCCTGCGCTGCCTGAAAACGAGAACGCAGCGAACTAATGGCATCTTCCGTGGCGGCGGGACCGTCTTCCGTCACCATTTTTTCGGCTTCAGACACGAGGTCATGGAGTTCATTCAGGATGTCCTGGGGCGATTGGGCGGATGCTTGTTTATTATTTTTCATGGGATATGGAATTTGTTAAGTCACTGACCCCAAAGCTGCTCCGGGGTTCGAGCTGCGGCGACGATTATAAATAACAATCGCCGCGGGCACGATGGGACCGACTCGCCGCAACCGACCCCTCGCGCCCGCCTCGGTTCAGGCCTGCGTAACGAATTCGCGCAACGCCACTGACGATTACTCGCGACCGCGACGCAAAAGGATGCTCCCCGTGAGCACGCCGACGCCGAAGGCGGCGACGACCGATTGCACGGGATATTCGCGAATGACGTGATCGGCGCGCTCGAGCGTCGTAGCCAAGCGACGCGTAGTCGCGCGGAAGCGCTCCACCAACTGCTCAATGCGCGGGTCAGGTCGCCCACGCAGCAACTCCACTTGCGCTCCGGAATGCTGACTCGTGGAGTCGTTCAACATTTCCTCGGCCTGCGCCATCAACGCGCTGATATCAGCGATCAGGCCTTTGACCTCTGACTCGGGCTTTCCTGGGGAATTTTCCATGACGAGCGATGATTTGATTGTGATGATGCCGGGCATGCCGTGACCCAGCCTACGGCCTGGCGTTCCGTTGAATCTAGGCGGGTTCGGTCGCCACCGGCAGCAATATATAGAACTCACTCCCGCCCTCCGCCCTGCGGGTATAACCAATGGTGCCGCCGTGCGCCACAACCACCTCGCGCGCAATCGCGAGCCCGAGACCCGCGCCAGATTTTGTCGTTCCAGGTACACGATAGAATCGCTCGAAGATCCGCGAGCTGCTGGCCTCAGGAATTCCCGGCCCCTCATCGAGCACCGCGAACCGCACGAAGCCATCACCCGGCAGCGAGACTTCCACCGCGATCGTGCTGTGGGCCGGCGAATATTTCGCCGCGTTCGTCAGGAGATTTATAAACACATGCCGCAGACGCGTGCCATCGACTGCGATTCTTATTTCCGCGACCTCCGGCGGAATGCGAATATATAGTGACTGCGCCCCACTGGCCACGAGAGACTGGGCTTCGCGGCTCACTTCGCCGACCAGTGTGCTGACGGAAACCTGACGCAACTCGAGCGTCGCCGCCCCCGCCTCGAGGCGCGCGAGATCCAACAGATCGTCCAAGATCTGCAGCAGCCGGTCCGCATCGTCGCGCACGCCCTCGAGAAGTTCCCGCTGCGTCGCCGACAGCCCTGCGATCGTTTGCTCGAGCAAAAGATATATAGCGAGCCGCAGACTCGTGAGCGGTGTCTTCAACTCGTGGCTAACCGTGCCGACCAGGTTTGTCTTCGCGTCGTCGAGCAGCCGGAATTTTGTGACATCCTGCAGCACGATCGCCGCGCCCGTGAACTCCGTCAGCTTGTCACCGATCGCAAGAATGCGGGGCAGATAATGTCGCTCCCCTCGACCGACGCGCACCGTCAAAACGCAACCGTAATCGGTCGGTAGGTAATGCTTTCCGGTGGTCAAAACGGCTTGCAAAGCGGCTTCCAGAGGAGGTGGAAATCCCTCCGCGAAATCCGGCGAGGAGAGCAGCGCCTCGGCCGCAGGATTTCTCACCTCGGGCGCCCCACCGCGCTCGACGACAAACACCGGGTCGGGAGCGGAGGTTAGCGTGGCCTCCATTGTGCGTTGAGTGCGGAGCACCTTGGCCTGCATCGCTTCGCGATAACGGCGCAGGTGCGTGGACATTGTGTTAAATGCGGTGGCGAGCTGCCCGAGCTCATCGCGGGAATTGACGAGCACCTCCTGGTCGAGCTGTCCCTGCCCGACGGCCACCGCGGAGGTGGTGAGCGCCTGGATCGGTCGCAGCAGCGAATTTGCGAGGCGCCACGAAAGATAGAAGAAAAGGCCGACGGCCACGATCGCCGCCACAGCCGTGAGGCCGAGCGCGTGATTGATCCGCTTTTGCAACGCGAGCTCGGCACTTAATATATCCTGATGCTCGCGTTCGAGCAGTGCGTTCAACGTTTCGTTGATGGAGAAAACCGCGGCGGCGGAACTCGTGAAGGTCGGCAGCGCCGGCAACCGGCCCAGCCGCAACTGCTCGGCTCCCGCATCTGCGAAGTTCCGGAACCGGCCATCGAGTATATTGAGCAGCGCGGTCTTCTCCGGGTCGGGACGGGCTAGCAGTTCGTCGTTAACTTTCTGCATGAACACCGAACGATCCGCGGCGAAACGACCCGCCAACTCTGGGGCTGGCCCGCGCGCGGCGGCGGCGAGGACATCGGACATTGAGGCTACCGTTTCACGCATGCGCTGGATCGAGCGGATGGACTCGAAATTCTGCGCGAGTATTTCCTGCACTGAGGAGCCGAGCTGCTGGCTCGTGCGCGTGGCGTAGAGCGAGACCAGGAAAAACAGCAGCAGCAGCGGCAGCAAACCAAGGGTCAGGCGCGTGCGCAGCATGGACGGAGGTCTATATTAAACCGAGCTTCTGTCGCTTTCTATATAGCGTCGCCGGGTCAATTTCCAGCCAGCGCGCCGCCTCGTCGAGATTTCGTGCCACGCCGAGCACGCGCCGAATATGTTCGCCCTCGATGACTTCCAGCGAAACCCGCGCGCCGAGCGCGACGCCCGCGGTCGGGATCGAGCCAAATTCCTCCGGCAGGTCTGCCCGCTCGATCAGCTCGCCGCGCGCGAGGATGACCGCGCGTTCGATGACGTTGCGGAGCTCCCGGAGATTTCCGGGCCAGCGATAATTCGCAAACGCGTCGAGGACCGAAGGCGCAAAACCCGTGACCGACTTGCCGAGGCGCCCGCTGAAGAACTGGCGATAATTTTCCGC
Organism: uncultured Verrucomicrobiae bacterium; assembly: GCA_963800005.1. GTDB lineage: Bacteria > Verrucomicrobiota > Verrucomicrobiia > Opitutales > Opitutaceae > CAWCZH01. The sequence goes on along the minus strand of CAWCZH010000003.1, from coordinate 325,234 downwards.
GAACCGCACGAGGTCGGAGCGACGGTCCGCGAGTCCCGGCAACGAGACGCTGATTACATTGAGCCGATAAAAAAGGTCCTCACGAAAGCGTCCCACTTCGACCTCGGCCGAAAGGTTGCGGTTCGTCGCAGCAATCACTCGAACCTGCGCCCGCCGCGTTCGCGCCTCGCCGACGCGTTCATATTCACGCTCCTGCAGCAGGCGCAGCAACTTGGGCTGGATCTCGAGTGGCATCTCGCCGATCTCATCGAGAAATAGCGTGCCCCCGTCAGCGGCTGCAACCTTTCCCACGGAATCCGCGATTGCTCCAGTGAACGCGCCACGCACGTGTCCAAAAAGTTCACTTTCAAGCAACTCGCGCGATAGACTCGGGCAGCTCACCGTCACAAACGCCGCGTCGCGCTGGGCACTGCGCGCGTGAATCTCGCGGGCCAATACACTTTTGCCGGTGCCACTGGGACCGAGGATCAAAATGGTCGCGGGCGTCTCGGCGCCTCTGAAAGCCACTTGCAGGGCTTTCGACATTGCGGGCTCGGCGGACGTCAGGTCGACACTGGGCGTTTCCGTCGCGATCTGCGTTTCGAGCGTCCGCACGCGCGATTGCAGCACGCGCGCCTTCGCGATTTTCGCGAGCACCGCTCGGATCTGGTCAGGCGTGAACGGCTTCGGAATAAAGTCGAAGGCGCCGCGGCGCATCGCTTCGACGGCGGTCGCGACATTCGCATACGCCGTGAACATCACCACCGGCAGCTCCGGTTGCGCCTTCAGAATTTTCTCCAGAACATCCAGACCATCCTCCGCGCCCAGCTTCAGATCCAGGAAACACACCTCGTACCAATCGGCGGAACAGGCTCTGAGAGCGGCTTGCGAGTTGATCGCCTCGGTTGCCGAATGTCCTGATGACTCCAAGACGAGCCGTGTGGTCCGCCGGATTCCTGGATCGTCATCTACAATCAATACCTGCATCAAAAAATTGAGGCGTTTCGCGGCGCTGGCGCCGAGCCGAAAACAAGGCGGGGCCGCTTGCGCGGCCCCGCCAGGTCCAGCTTCAACTTAACAATCCTGCGGGCAGAGCCCACATGAACTGTTGCCGCGATTGGACGGGGCAGTGCCGCCAAAGTTCCGAGCGAGCCCTCCAGAAAGAGGGCGAATAAGTAAATATTTGCCGGCGAGCGCCATGCCAAACTTTTCCTCCCCGCTTTATACTTTTCGCCGTTGAGAAAACCCTCGCAGGCACCAGAACGAAACTGTTTTGCGCATTTCAAGGTGGAGTCGTGCCCGGAATTCGTCAGACCAGCGGACACTCGCGACATGGTCCCGCCCCCGCTTACAAATCTGCCACCCGTCGCACCTGTGCCGGGCAAATTATCGGATCTCGAAATCAAGGACGCGCAGCTGATTTTCAGTTCCGTCTGGGAAGATCTCGAGAGCGATTTCGGGCGCGATAATCTGCGTTTTCCCAAAGAGATTATATTACTCGGCGGCGCGCCCGGCGCAGGCAAAGGCACCAATACATCCTTTATAAAGAAGACCCGCGGCCTCACCTGTGAGCCGATCGTGATCAGTGCCCTGCTCGACTCGCCCGAGGCGCGGCGGCTCAAGGATCATGGCAATATGGTGGGTGACCGCGAGGTCGTGAGCCTGCTCCTGCGCCAGCTGCTCCGCCGCGAATATCGCGACGGCGCGATCCTTGACGGTTTCCCACGCACGAAGGTACAGGTCGAGTGCTTGAAGCTGCTGGTCGATAAAATGCATTCGCTGCGGCGCGAGTTTTATCAAACCCCGCTGAGTATATATTTCCGGCAGCCTACGATTCATATCATGGTGCTGTTCGTCGACGAAAAGGAATCCATCTCCCGCCAGCTCAAGCGCGGCGTGGCCACCCGCGAACATAACGAAGAGGTGCGCGCGCACGGGCATTGGCCATTTGATCGAGGACCGCGCGACCGATCACGATACCGCCCTCGCACAGCGCCGCTATCGTGTCTTCAAGGAACAGACGTGGGACGCCCTGCAATCACTGAAGGAGATATTTCATTATCACTTTATCAACGCGCAGGGGCCGATCGAGGAGGTTGAGCAGAATATACTCCGCGAGCTCGAATATCAAAGCACCCTCGAGCTCGACCCCCGCACCGTCGAGCGACTCCGCGGCGTGCCCGTGGCCAGTGAAATCATCGTTCACGCCCGCCAGGAAATGGTGAAGCGGCTCGATGGCTACGAACTCGAGCGCGGCGAGCTGTTCGCGAAGGTCACGCAATTCATCGAGAAAAAAATCATCCCGATTGTTTTGCGGCACGCGATTTCAGGCGTGGCGCATATCAATACCGAGGACCCGATGCTCGACGACCCCGTCGCACTCGCGATGCTCATCGATGTATTCTCCGAGCGCGGCTATCACGCGACAGTGGATATACACAGAATCGAAATCCCGGAGCGGTTCGACCTCGCCACCGGCGCGATCGGGTGCCGGATGAAAAAAGTGTACCGCATCCAGATCCGTTTCCCGGGCTCCGAAATTCGGCGCGGCTGACGCCAGTGGGCGGCAAGCGTCGTATCCGTTTTCTGGATACGGGCCGACATGACACGACGGCTGCTCGACGGTGCGTTCGGTCGACGCACTATATAGCGGCAGCGCTATATAAGTTGATATAGCGGTCGGCCGCTCAGCGGACGTCGAAGGAGCGGCCCCGCAGCGGGAAAATCGGATGGCCGAGCCGCTGCGAGCTGATCCGCTCGACCTGCAGGCCGACGGAAAAGTTATGGGTCATGAAGCGGAGGAATTGCTCCTTGTCGATCGCGAGGCAACGGGACTGGGCATTCGCGACGACGTCGGAATTGGCGGCGCTATTCTGGAGCAGCCCGATCTCGCCGAAGAAACTGCCGCGGCGCAGTCGAGCCCGGGCGCGATTCCGCTGGCGCACGATCATATGTCCCTCGTAAACGATAAATAGATTCAGCGTATCCTGGCGCTCGCCGATGAGGTAATCGCCCTCGTTGCAATTCACGACCGTCGAGAGCTGCGCGAAGCGCATGACTGCCTGAGGATGCCAGTCCTCGCAAAAACGGAGGCGACGCAGGAACGGCTGACGGATCGCAAACGCCTCGACGGAACTCAACCCGAGTTCGCCGATGACAATTTCCCAGAAATCGTAGGGGGGCACGGCGAGGTACCGCAGGGGCGACTTCGCCTTTACCAACTGGTGGTAACGCTCGGTGTCCAGCATGCGATGGGCGCCGAATATCTCGCCCTCCTCGATGATGCCGAGCGGCTCGCGGCGTCCCGACTTCAATCGCCTATATAGTTTCACGCGACCCGTCACAATCAATCCGACCTCGGGCGGCTCGTCATCGAATCCGCAGAGCACCGTGCCGGTTCGTGCTGTTCGAAACGCCATGCGTTCCGCCAACCGTGCGCGGGTTTCCGGCTTGAGGTGCCGGAAGACTGGCGACCGACCGAGCAGCCCGATGATCGTCTCGAGTTCGAGCTTCTTTTCCCGATAGCGGCGGTTCCGATTCCAGAATGTTTTTAGCCGACGACGGTATCGCCCCCAGGGCTTCTCGATACTCGCGCCGGCGCCGATCAGAAGCCACGCGCTCGTGGCGAGCAAAAGCCATGCGGCGAACACGAGCCAGAATTCCAGTGAGAGATCCGCCTCGAGAATCTGGCGGAGAATGGACCGCGGAAGTCCGGACCACTTCAGTGCCCAGACGACCACGGCTGCCAGCCAGACGACCGCATGGGAAAGTGCTGCCGTCAGCAACCGCCCGTTGAGGATGCGCCACGCGGAGCGCCAGCGGGCGAGAAGCGTGCAATTCGGCTCGAATATGAAATCGCGCTGGGAGTCGGGCTTGAGTCCCTTGAGCGCGATTTCACGAATCCGCGCCGCACTACCCGAGCTGAACGGCCGCATCATCCACAACCACCCCGCCACTGGCAGCAGGCTCCAGCCCGGATAAAATAAAAGAAGGGTCGCCGCGGCGATGGCGGGCGGAAGCAGCCGGGCGAGCCACACGCCGAGCTGCGTCGGCTGGTCACCCATCCTCGCATCGCTTAGGTCCACGGCGAAATGAGGCGTGAGCGACTGCCAAACCAGGCGAGGTCTATATACTTCTGCGTTGGCGCCGGCAATCACCGAAGCCGCAAGTATATAGCCGGCACTGACGGCTGCGCAGAATATACCCCAGCCCGCCACCAGCACCTGGAGGCGCCATTGCGGGACAATCGCCACCTCGAAGATCAGAAACAGAGTGGCGAGGTTGGCGCAGACCGAGAGCAGGATCGGAAATCCCGGCTTGAACCGCGGCCACCACAGGATCGGCGGCGGCGGCGCCGAGGTCTCGGGCTCGCTTCGCAATATCCCCGCCCGCCGGGCTTTTAATACAAGTTCATAAAACTCCGGCAGCGGCGGGCAGCGGCGATCCAATATGATTTCCTTCAATACATTCGGGACCTTGGCACCCGAACCAAAAACCTTGAGCACGCGATACTCGCTCGCGGTGAGATTTAAATACGTTCCGCGCGGAAGATATTTCAGCGTAAACAAACCTTCGACCGCCGCTCCCGCGTGCAGCTCGTCCGAGAGACTCAACGTCTCCGCAGTCAGTATTAAATGCTGATCCATCGCGTCAGCGAGCTGGCGGCACAACGCCGGCGTCGCCGAGTCGCGGCAGCGCCGCTTGCGAATGCATCAAGGTGTCGCGCACGAGCGCGCAGATGGTGACGATGCTGAAGGGTTTCGTCAGCAAAGGCACATCGTGCAACTCAGGGAGCCAAAGATCGTCCTCGGTGAGGTGGCCGCTGATGAGGACGATCGGGAGAAGCGGGGCGAATTTCCGCACGTTGCGCACCAGCGTCAGCCCGTCCATGTGCGGCATCATCACATCGGTGATCATGAGTGCATAGCCGTTCGGCGCCGCCTTAAGCAACGCCAGCGCTTCGATGGCGTCGGGGGCCTCGACGAACTCGCAGGAGATCGGGGAGAGCGCCTGCTTGACGAGGTGGCGTATATCCTCGTCGTCATCGACGAAGATGACGCGGGGTCGTAACCCGCCGCTCGGGATACGTTGGGTCGAAGTCTCTGGGGGCATGTTATTCCTCGGAATGGATCTGTGCCCCATCGAATCGACGAGGCGGAACCGGTCGAAAAGCGGTCAGCGGTTTCATATTGAAACCACTTTGCTGATGCCCCGAAACGGCACGCGGAGCAAGGTTTAACCCGGCCCGGCCAATGGGCAGTTACTCGTAGCGCAAAGCCTCGATCGGATCAAGCGAGGACGCTTTCCAAGCCGGATAGAACCCGAAACCTACACCGATCCCCGAGCAAACCAGGAGTCCAATCGCCGCCCAAATCCAGGGAAATATAATCGAGGCGTTCATCATATATGCCAGGCCATCACCCGCGCCCACGCCCAGGCCGATTCCGACAAGTCCGCCCGCGAGTGAGATCGCGACCGCCTCGATTAGAAACTGCAGGAGAATGCTCACCTTGCGTGCGCCGATCGATTTCCGAATTCCAATCTCCTTCGTTCGCTCGGTCACGCTGACGAGCATTATATTCATGATGCCGACACCGGCGGCGAGAAGGGCGATGCCGCTGATCACGAACGAGCCCGCGGCCACCGCGTCCGCGACCTTCGCGAACGCCGCGATCAAAGAATCGTTCGAATATAGTTCGAAGTCGTTCTCATCCTCCGGGCGCAGTCCCCGGACAATCCGCATGGCTGTAATCGCGTGATCCACGGTATCGTTATATATTTCCTGCGACGGCGACTGCGTCGCTATATTAACTGTGAACCGGGGCGCGCCGTTGTCGCTCAGGAAGCGCGTGATCGGCACCATCGCGAAACCGTCCTGGCTCTGGCCGAAGGACGAGCCCTTTTCCGCGAACACGCCAATGACGGTATAGGCATGGCCGTTCACCTTGATCATTTTATTGAGCGGCGACTCCGAAGGAAAAAGTGCTTTTACTATATCAGGACCGATCACGACAACGGGCCGGCCGAGATCGACGTCCTCCGCCGAAAGGTTGCGCCCTGAGTCCATCGTGAACTGGTTGGCCGCAAGAAAATGCTCGTTGGAGCCGCCGTAGGTGAGGCTGGGCTCGGTGTGGCGGTTTCCATATACCGCCTGCGAGGTCCCGTTGTTATTGAAGACCTTCAGGCAAACCACGCTCGAGAACGGCTCCATCAACATCTGATAACGCTGCGCTTGTGCGAGCGTGATATTCTGGCGCTGATCATATTTCTTGCTATTATTCCCGCCGGCCTGCGGCCCCGTCGGATATTTCCCGAATTGAAACATGCTCGAGCCGAGGAAACTTAATCCGGTCTCGATCGAGCCGCGCAGCGCCGAGACGGTGGTCATCACGCCAATCACCGAAAATACGCCGATCGTGATCCCCGACATGGTCAGGAACGAGCGGAGCTTATTCGTGCCGAGCGAGCCCAGCGCCATGCGGAGAATTTCGCTGAAACGCATGGCTGATTATTCGTAACGCAACGCGACGACGGGATCCAGGCGCGATGCACCGAGAGCGGGAAGAAACCCCGAGACGATTCCGACAATGATGGAGACCGCCATGCTGACGATCACCAGGCCCATCGAAAAATCGACCGGCAGTTTCGGCAGCATTTGTTTTACCAAGAGACAAAGTCCGAACGTCAGCGCGAGCCCCGTGATTCCACCGATCAGGCAAATCGAAACGGCCTCAATTAGAAACTGCAGCAGGATGGTGCGCCGGCGCGCGCCGAGTGCCTTGCGCGTGCCGATCTCTTTCGTGCGCTCCTTCACGCTCACAAACGTTATATTCATAATGCCAATCGCGCCGACAAACAGCGCCAGCCCCGTTATAAACAGGCCCGCAATCGCGATTCCGGTTTTCACCGGATCGAGCTGGGCCTTGAACGCTTCCTGCTCGTTGACGGTGAAATTATCCCGTTCACCGGGAAGCTGTCCGCGCACCCGCCGCATGGCACCAATCAACTCCTCGCGCGCATCAGTGAGGTGCGTCTTGTCCTTGATCTTCACCTCTATATTCGTGCCCCGCGTCACATCGAAATATTTTCGAAACGCATTGAGCGGCATCAGCACTTTATTATCGAAGCTGAATATACCGAGAAACGAACCCTGCCGCGCAAAAATTCCGATCACGAGGAACGGCTCGCCCTTGACCTGCACCGTCTTATCCAGCGCGGAGCCGTTCGGAAATAACGCATCCGCCACATCCGCCCCGAGCACGCACACGGACCGGCCTGAATTGGCCTCGGTCTCGTTGAAAAAACGCCCCTCGGCAAATTCCTCAGTCGAGATCCGACCGTAGTCCGCACTCGCACCGGTGATTTGCACGCCTGTCACGCGATTCTGGCCGAAACGCACAGACGAGTTCCGCTGCGACACCGGCACCGCCACAGCGAGCTCCGAGTCCGGCATGCTCTCGATGATGCGATTCAGCGACGTCGCATATTCCGGCAATATCAGAGGCCGATTTTGGTAGTTCCACCAATCGGTGACATTGCCCCAAGGCCATTTGGCAACATAAAGTACGTCGTCGCCCAGCATCGCGAGGCTGTCCTGAAAACCGCGGTCGATTCCATTGATCGCCGTGCCCATGAGCGTCACGGCCACGATCCCGATGATCACGCCGAGCGCCGTGAGAACAGACCGCATCTTGTTCGCGCGAATCTGGGCGAAGGCGATGCGAAACGCCTCGGTGATTTCATATATCAGCCGGCTCATATATCCCGCCGGTTCAATCGACCGGTCCGTCGCTCTCGATCAATCCATCGCGCAGGCGCACGATCCGGCGCGCATGGCGCGCTATATCCTCTTCATGCGTGACCACGATCAAGGTGTTACCCTGCGCATACAGCTGCTCGAACAGCGCCATGATCTCCACGCCCGTTTTCGAATCGAGATTCCCCGTCGGCTCGTCGGCGAGTATGATCGACGGTGTATTTACAAGGGCACGCGCGATCGCCACACGCTGCCGCTGCCCGCCGGAAAGTTCATTCGGCTTGTGATGCATCCGATTCCCCAGTCCGACGTTTTCCAGCGCCAGCTGCGCCCGTTGATGGCGGCGTGACGGCGGTATTCCCGCATAGATCAAGGGCAGCTCCACGTTCTTGAGCGCGTCAGACCGCGGCAGGAGATTGAAGGTTTGAAAGACGAAGCCGATCTCGCGGTTGCGTATGTCCGCGAGCTCGTCGTCCACCATCGTCGCCACGTTTTTCCCCGCGAATTCATAACGGCCGCTCGTCGGTGTATCCAGGCAGCCGAGCATGTTCATCAACGTGGACTTGCCCGAGCCGGACGGACCCATGATCGCAAGATATTCGTTGCGACGGATATCGAGCGAGACCCCGCGCAGCGCGTGGATGATCTCGTCGCCCATTTTATATAGCTTGGTGACGCCCTCGATTTCAATCACCAGCGGGCCCGCGGGACGCATCACGCGGGTTTCAAAAATGGGAGCCGTGGGCGGAATCATGGGGAAGACAGGAAAATGAAAAGGGGCAGGACTGGCCGCCGCTCGTGGGCGCGGTCTATATTGGATCGTTTATATATGAACACTATATATCGAGGAGCGGCTGGTCGCCACCCGCGCCGGCGGGCGCGGCTGCCTCACTTCTTCTCCTCGACGGGTTTCGGCTTTTCGATCTGCACCGCCATGCCGTCCTTCAACTTGCGACTAATGGCCGCGTAGCTGCCGGAAACGATCTCGTCACCAGGATTCACCCCGCTCTTCACCTCAATATGGGTGTTGTCCGCGATGCCGGTCTCCACCTTTTGCATCCGCACCTTCGAACCCACCTTCACGAAGACCACGCGCTCGAGTTTCTCGCGATCGCGCCGCGCATCGCTGCGCTCCTTGGCGAGGTCGACCTCGGCACCCGTCTTCTCCTTCGTTTCCTTCGCCTTGGCGGCCTGCATCTCTTCCGACGTCTTCCCACCCGCCGCGCGCACGGTCACACTTTGAATCGGAACCGCGATCACATTCGTCACGGTTTGAGTTTCGATATCAGCCGTCGCACTCATCCCCGGACGCAGCTGCGCGTCACGATCCTCAATGCGAATCTTGACCAGAAAATTTGTCACTTCGTCAGTGGAAGCCGCGGTCGCCTGGGACGTCGCACCGGTCGTTTGCGCGGAGCTGCCGATTTCAGTGACCACACCGCTGAACTTGCGGGCCGGGTACGCGTCGATTGCGATCGCCGCGTGGTCGCCGACCTTCACGTTTACTATATCGTTTTCGTTCACTTTTACGCGCAACTCCATATGGCTGAGGTCCGCGACCCGCATGATCTCGGTGCCGGCGTAGGTCCCGGTTCCGACGACACGTTCGCCGATTTCACACTCGAGCGCGCTGATCGCGCCGTCCATGGGAGCATATAGCGTGGTCTTGCTCAGCTGGTCTTTCGATTGGTTGAGCGAACCCTCGTTGCGCCGGATCTGGGCAATCGCGCTATCATAATTCGCCTGGTTCACCTCCACGAGCGTCTGCGCCGTTGTATAGTCGGACTCCGAGATGAGGGTTTTCGCAAACAGGTCGCTCGATCGCTTGAAATCTTTCTGCGACTGCAGCAACTGCGCCTTGGCCTGCACGGCCATCGCACGCGCCGCGACCAGGTTGGCCTCTGATTGGTCGACCTGCGCTTGATATACGTCGGGACGAATCTTCACGAGCAGATCGCCCTTCTTGACGACGGCGCCCTCCTTGAAGGGGAGGTCGGTCAACTCACCGGCGACTTCCGGAGAAATTTTCACTTCGACCTCCGGCTGCACTTTCCCCGTCGCGGTGACGAGCTGAGTGATGGTTTTCACGATCGCTTTCTCGGTCGTGATGGGCAGTCCCGCGGTGGCGCCCTTGTTTTTCATATATCCCGCGGTGGCAAGAACGACGACGAGAATGCCCAGCACGAGTAAATACCAGAGGGCGCGCGACTTTTTCCGAGTGACCGCGGCAGTCGCGGGGCCGGCAGCAACGGGCTGCGCTGTGAAAGCAGAATTCATGGTGGTCCGAGAAGGGAGTACAGGCGCCTGCATACGACAAAAATCGTCGGTTTAGGCAAGAAGGGGACGGAGCGGCTCCGCAAAAAAAATGGAGGGGCCCACAACGGCCCCTCCAAAACACAACAGTCTATAACAAACGCCACGACCGATGAGGACCGCCGCGCTTGGACGAAATGAAATTGAGACGACCCGCCCGATCCTCGCGCCAAATCCGGCAAATGATGCGGTGAAGACAGCCGGTGAAAATGCGAGTGGCACGATGCGACAACACGTCCCGTTGGGAAAAGTTACAGCAATCTTTGATGAGCGGGTATGAACGGTGATGGGCGGAGACCGCACACACCTCTGCCTCGAGTACAGTGCGGCAATACACGTACTCGTCTCGCGAGAGACCATCACCACGTAACGCCACAACTCGTCGCCGAAACTCGCACTCCGCTCCGCCGGAGATATATTGTTTCGGCGGGTCGCCGCGTCGGGCCCAAACCGTCGACTGGCTAAATCACCGCCGTCGCAACGACTTGCCGGGTTTTCCCGCGGGCTTCTTTGCTTTGCCGCCCCGCATCGCCGCGGATTTCGGCGGGCTCTTTTTCGCAACCGACTTTTTCGGCGCCATCGCTTTCGAAGCCACCTTGCCCGCACCAGCGCGGACCTTCGCGGGCTTCTTCGGCTGCGACTTAGCAGCGGGCTTGGCCGACTTTTTCGCGGCACCTTTTTTCGCGGCGGCGGCCGGAACCGGCTTCTTCGCCATCGCCGAGCCGCGCGCTGGCTTCGATTTCGCAGCAGATTTGGTGTTGGACTTTTTCGCCGGGCGAGCGGGACGCGCGGCCCCGTTCGGCTTCGAGCCGTTCGTTGCGGCCGGCGCTGCGTTGTCCTCGCCTGATTCGTTCTCGTCCTTCGCAGGAGCGTCGGCCGGCGCGGCCGGCGAAACCGCTACTCCCATTCCGGTGCCGATGGCTCCGCCCACGAGGGCTCCGAGCGGGCCGCCGACGACGGCTCCAATGAGGGCACCCGCCGTGCCGCCGGCGAGGGTCGACGGCACATTGATGCCTTCGGCGGCGGGCGGCGGGCTGTCAGGGGCGGCCGGAGGCGTTGGGTTTTCGTCGTTCATGTTATATAAATGTTATATGAACCATATAGGGTGGACTGCAGCGCGCAGCGCGGAAAAGGAAAACCGCCGGATTGCAGCGGACGCCGACCGGTGAGGCAAGAATTCCGGCGCAAAAACAGGCCCGGTTTCCACCCCAAATTGCCCGGCAGACGATCTCGTCGAATCTCCGAAACATGCGAGGCTTCCCGACCGGCATCCGCTACCTCTTGTTCCTCAGCTGCCAGACGCTTTTTGCACGCTCGCGCGAACAAACTTTTTCCGGAATCCAGTCGCGGCCGACCCCGGCAGCGGCGCGACGAGATCGAAGCCGCACACCAAATCGGCGCTGCAAAGAAAATGCAGTAGGCTCATTCAGCGGTGACCTCAGGCCTAGCGTCGCCTTCCAGCTGAGCGGACTTCGCGCGCCGGAGTCGTCATTCCACTGGGCCGCGCTATATAGCCGGGAAGCTCCCCAATCCGGCCGGACCCATCGCGTCAGCGTCGGTGCACCAGCGGATTCACAGGCAACTTACGATCTATAGGCACATATATACGAATGAGCCCGCGAGCGGTGCGTCTCGGCGGCACGCCGTTGCGCGGCGCCGCCGCGAGAAAGCATATACGAGTAATCACCGGCGGGAGCTTCGCCGTGCGCGGCGGCTGGGAGCCCCCAGTATATAAAGAAATATATAACCCCTGCCAGTGCGGCCGGCACCGCCCGGGCCTCTCGTCAACTCGCGCCGGCGGTTCCGGCGGGCGCGGGCCGGCGGCGCTCCGCGACGGTGGCATAGCCAGGTGCCACGCGCGCCGGAGCATGCAACGGCAGCCACAGCGCGCGCGTGATGCGGCCGCGATCGAGCCGCCGCGCCAGCGCGAGGGCATCACGGGCGAGAGCAGCCGGGAATCTCGCCGGCGTGCTGGACCGCACCGGGTCGAGTACGCAGACGCCCCCCGCGGTTTCATATACGAGCACCGTGTGGCCCCCCGCGCCCTCCCAATAAAACGAGAGCAGCTGGGCGTGCGCGGTTCCGTTTCCCGCAGCAGCCCGCTCGCGGAAGGCGGCCACGCTGAGTATAAAGCAACCGTTCGGAAGCACGCCGCGCGCCGCCTCGCTGGCGGGATCGGGCGGCACGACGGACCACGACGCAAAACCCCGTTCCACCTCTTTGAGCAACGGACCGAGATTCCGCTCGTCCGCTACCGCGCGACCGCGCTCGCGCGACAAACTCTGCGTGCCGTTGTCCGGCGCATAAAACCAGAGAATGCCCTCGAGCTCGAAAACGAGCGCGTGCAAGTGGCGGGGAAAACGGGACTGTGACCCGGTGTTCTCGATCGAGAGCACCTCCGACCACGAATCCGGCCCGAGCAACGCCTGGGCCTGCCGGGCCTCACCCAGCGACGGATCATATACGGCACCACGCGCGCTCCCGAGCCCGGCGAGCAATATCAACACTATATACAGGGGCTTCATGCCCCGATAACCCGGCCGGACTCCTGGCAGTCGCGCGAATGCGACGAAGGCCCGCGCTTTTGCGACGAATCACGCCGCGATCACGCCCGTCAGCGGGCCTGCTTCAACAGCCCGGCGATGCGCTCGTGATATCCGCGGCTCAGGCGCAGTTTCGTGCCATCCTGCAGGATCACTGTATAGTCGCCGCCGAACGAAGGCGTGAGTTTCCGCAGGCGATCGAAGTTTACGATCGTCGAGCGGTGAATGCGAATGAACCGCTGCGGATCCAGCCGCGCCTCGAGCCGCGCCATCGTCTCCCGCATCAGGTGCGTGCGACCGCCGACGTGAAACTTCATATAGTCGCCCTCGGCTTCTATATAGTCGATCTCTTCCGGCTTGAGGAAAAAAATCTCGCCCGACGATTTCAGGAGGATGCGATTCCCGCTGGTCGCCTCGGCACCGGCACCGCCGGTGACCGCGCGCTCGCCGCCAAGATATTGCAGCAGCTCCGTCAGCCGCTCGGTCACGCCATCCGATTGCCGCCGGCGCACTTCGTCCTTCCCCCGCCGCAATGCCGCAAAGAAGCGCGCATCGTCGTAGGGCTTCAGGAGATAATCGACCGCATGCACGCTGAACGCCTTGAGCGCGTACTCGTCGAACGCGGTGACGAATATAATCGCGGGCAGCGCGACCTCCTTGTTTTCCAGCAGGGAAAATCCGTCGCGCCCCGGCATCTGGACATCGAGGAAAACCAGATCCGCGTGCTGGTCGGCGAGGAGCGCGGCCGCCTCGTCGCCCCCTCCGGATTCTCCGACGATCGTGACCTCGGGGTCCGATTCCAGCAGCATGCGCAGGCCACGGCGGGCCGCGGGCTCGTCGTCGATGATCAGCGTGCGGATCGCCGGCGGCGGCCGCGGGGGAAGGACCGGGGGGATTTTCATATACGGCAGGGAATCACAATCGAAACATGCGCGCCCATCCCGGGTTCGCTCCAGAGCGACAGCCGGCCGCGCGCTCCATATATCTTTTCGATCCGCTCGCGGGTGTTCGCCAGCCCCACGCCCGGCCGCGAGGCGCGGGACGCCCGGAAACCCGGGCCGTCGTCGGTCACCTCGAGATATAGATTGTCGCCCTCGCGCCGGCTCCGGACCGTCACGCAACCCGGCCCCGATTTCGGCGCGACGCCGTGGAGAATCGCGTTTTCGACGAGCGGCTGAAGAATTAAATAGGGTATCCGCGCCGCCATCGTTTCCGGCGCGAGCAGAATTTCCACGCGCAGCCGGTCCGAAAAACGCGCCTGCTGAATCTCCAGGTACGGCTCGAGGAATTCCATCTCCTGCCCGAGCGTCACCTCGTCCGTCCGCTCGCGATCCAGCGTCATGCGCAACAACGCACTCAGCCGCGCGAGCAAGACCACCGCCTGGTCGTTGCGCTGCTCGCGCACGAGCACCGAGATCGTGTTGAGTGTATTAAAAAAGAAATGCGGGCGCAGCTGCTCGCGCAGCGCCTTTAGTTCGGTCTCGACCAGCCGCGACTCGAGCTGCGCCGCCTTCAATTCCTCGCGTTTATAGCGGCGATGCAGCTCGACACTATAGCCGAACGCGATCACCGCCCAATAAAACGCCATGTCGATGAAGTTCCGGATATAGAACATCCGCACCGACGACGCCCAAAACCCGTGAAACGAGGATCCCTCGAGCCAGGTGAACGCCGCCATCCGCCCGAAGTAAAACGTGGCCATCACCACAAAGCTCATCGCGAGGTGATACGCGACGCCGCCCACCCAGCCGCCGCGATGCAACGGCAATTTTTCCCGCAACTGTAATATGAACGGGGTCAGCAGCGCCCACATGCACGCGCGCGCAAACTGCTGGCCCGCCACCTCGGCAAAGTACATATGGCGCCAGTCCGCTCCCGAATCGAAATAGACTTGGAGCGAGAGGACCAGGCCCAGCGCCAGCCACCCTGCGATCATCGCCGCGGTCTTGAGCCAGGGGTTATTCATCGTGAGTGCGCGTTGTTCGTAGTTACCTAACCCGGGGCAAGCGCATTTGTTACAGGCTGCGACGAATTCCGCGCCAAATGCGACCAATCGACCGCGCCGGGCGACGAGCCCGCGCACCTTTCCGACGAAACCGTTCGTCGGCACCCACCTGATTCGCCCGCGAGGAACAGCGGACTATACGCTATATCATGGCGCCGAGTGTTGCCTCCAACACCGCTATATACACGTGTATAGAGCGGTCGGCCGGGCCTAGCTCCCCTGGAAGCGTCGCACGTCCACCGCCGCGTCGAAGGGAACACCGTCCGCCAGATGATTCACCCATTGTCGGGCCAGCGCGGGCGCCCAAAGCGCACCTTTGCCCCCGAGCGCATTGAGAATTCCCAGCCGCGGCTCCGATGCCGCCCGCCCGACCACCGGCAGCCGGTCGGGCACGTGCACGCGCACCCCCGCATTCTGGCCGACGATCCGCCATGGCGCCGGCACCAGCTGCGCCGCCACTGCCGCCAGCCGATCGCGGGCTCCCGCAGAAGCCGCTATATCATTCACGCCCGGCTCGTGCGTCGCACCAATCCAAACCTCGTCGCCACCCCACGGCAGCAACCAATGCGGCCCCGAGTGTATAATCAGGTCCGGGGCGACGCCCCTCGCCGCAATCGCGAGAATCTCGCCCTTGGAAATTTCCCACGGCACCGCAGAAAACACGCCGCGTTGCGTGACCGCCCGACCGCGGCAATCGATCACCAGTCTATATTGATCAACGAAGTCCGCGGGGTCGCGCGTTTCCGATATATACTTTCCGACGGCCCGCCAATGCGCCGCGGCCGCGTCCAGCATCGCCCGAAAATCGACCCGCGCCGCCCCCGCCAAACCTCCACCCGCGGCATCCAGCTCCACGAGATATGGGCTCAGCTGCCCCGCCCGCTGCCGCGCCTCGAGGCGTTCCCGCGCGGTTGTATCCATTAACTGGATACGCAACCGCATCTCCTGCCAGAGCGGACGCCGCCACGCCGCCTCCATCGATTGATAACACGCCTGGGCCACACCCCGCCATTCATCGATCTTCCAAGTGCGCGCGAAACGCTGGCCCGTGACCGGGTTGATCATGCCGGCCGCCATGCGCGAGGTTGCCGGCGCGACGCCCCCGTCCGCGATCACGAAAGAAAATCCCGCCCGCTCGAACTCCCACGCGAGCACCGTGCCGGCGAGACCCTGCCCCACAATCAATATATCCGGTCGCGTCGGCATGCGTCAGCGGCTCGACGCCCCCGGCGCTATATACTTTGTACCGTCGAGAGCGCGGCACCCACGATGCCGGCCTCGTTCAAAAACTCCGCGGGCACCACCTTCGCGCGGCACTGGAGATATTGAAAGAAGCGGTCGTGTTTCGCGCTGACACCGCCACCAATCACAATCAGCTCGGGCCATAGCACGCGCTCGAGCACGGCGAGATATTTCGAGAGGCGCTTTCCCCACTTCGCCCACGAGAGATCCTCCGCTTCCTTCACGGACGCCGCCACAAACTTTTCCGCGGACTTCTCTTTGAACGGCAGATGCCCGAATTCACAGGGGAAAACGACGCCGCGATAAAACAACGCGGAGCCCACGCCGGTCCCGAGCGTCAGAAGCAATACTTTCCCGGAAAATTTCCGTCCTGCGCCGAATTCCATTTCCGCGAGCCCCGCCGCCGCGGCGTCGTTGAGCAACGAGACCGGCTGGCCGGCCGCCTTCGAGAAAAGTTTCACCCCATCCACGCCGATGAAATCCTTGTGCAGGTTCGCCGCCGTGAGGATCAACGTGCCGTGGATCACCCCGGGGAAACCGATTCCCACGGGACCTTTCCAGTCAAAATGATTCACGATGTCCCGCACGCCGCGGGCCATCTGCGCAGGCGTCAGCAAGGTCTCGCAGGGCACCCGGTACCGCTCCGCGAGCAACTTGCCGGTTTTAGTGTCGACCGGCGCGCCCTTGAGCGCCGATCCGCCAATATCGATGCCGAGAACATTCATGGGTTTTGATAGCAGGCAAAGACAAGGAGCAGCGCGAAGTTCAATCCCTAATCAGCGCAACCCGGTGAACCAGCGGGGCTGCAGAGCTCCGCTATATTAAAACCTAGCCCCGCCCCGGCTCGGCTTCCGCGGCCGCATTTCGGGCCTGTTGCACTTCGGCGTCGGTCGCCGGCCGCGCGGATATAATTTCGACATCGAACGTCAGCGCGACGCCGGCGAGCGGATGATTCGCATCCAATAATATATCGTCGCCCTCGACGCCGACCACGGTCACCACGGGTGCGAACGGATCCTCGCCCGCGCGAAACGTGTCGCCCGCCGCGAGGTCGCCCTCGACCGGCAGCAGTCCGCGTTTCACGCGTTGGACCTGCGCTGG
Source organism: uncultured Verrucomicrobiae bacterium (assembly GCA_963800005.1). GTDB lineage: Bacteria > Verrucomicrobiota > Verrucomicrobiia > Opitutales > Opitutaceae > CAWCZH01. The sequence goes on along the minus strand of CAWCZH010000003.1, from coordinate 308,295 downwards.
GTCGCGCTCGCCATAGGCCTGCGCCGCCGGCACGTGCACGCGCAACTTCTGCCCGGGCGCCTCATCGCGGAGCTGCTCCTCGAGGCCGGGGATGATCTGCGCCGCGCCCTCTATATACGTGATCGGCTCGCCACCGGCCGATGTATCAATCACGCGACCCGCCGGGTCACGCAGTGTATAGTGAAAAACGACAAGCTTCGGTTTCATGTTTCCTGGCGGAGGACTTCGAGCGGCGGGTGGTTGGCCACGCCGCGATTGGTTAACAGACCCGTCACGACGGTGATAGCCACTGCCGCCGCGACGGATCCGAGGAGGACCAGCGGCGGCAGGACGACGGCCGTCTTGAATATATACTCGGCGAGCAACGCGTTCGCGAGGACGGCGAGACCACCGCCGGTGATCGCCGCGAGCACGCCCAGCACAGCATATTCCACGAGCTGGATTTGCGTGAGCTGCCGCCGCGTTGCCCCGAGCGTCCGCAACAGGACCGTTTCGCGGATCCGCTGGTAACGTCCCGTGAGCACCGCGCCGGCCAGCACGATGACGCCAGTGATGACCGTGAACGCCGCCATGAACGTGATCACAAATGCGACCTTCGAGAATATACTATCGAACGTCTGCAGCAGCAGCGCGAGGTCGATCGCCGAAACACTGGGCAGGTCGCGCCCGACCGCCTGCTGCAATCGCGCCGAAGCCTCGGGCGTGGCCGTCCGCACCGCGGCCATATATGTTTTCGGGGCCGGCTCGAGCACGCCTTCGGGAAACACGATGAAGAAATTCGGCTGCATGCGCTGCCACTCCACCTCGCGCAGGCTCGCCGTATATACTTTCACCGGCACGCCTTGCACATCGAACGTCATCGTGTCGCCCAGCTTCAACTGCAGGTCCTTCGCCAGCCCCACTTCGACCGACACCGGAACCGGCGAGGTGCCCGGGGCAACTTTGCCGATGAACTTGCCCGAGGTGACCTTCTCCGTGTCCGCGAGCGCGCCGCGAAACGTCGATCTATATTCACGCCGCAGCGTCCACGCCGGCACCGACGATTTCTCGTCGTGCGACATCGCATCAACCGTCATCCCACGCAGCTCCGTGAGCCGCATCGTGACAATCGGCGCCTGCGCCAGCAGCGGTGAACCCGCCTCGGTCGCGAGCCGGTTGAGCGGACCGATCTGGTCATCCTGTATATCAAAGAACAATAGATTCGGCCGCGCACCCGCCCCCACCCCGACAATTTTTTCGAGCAACGTCGCGCGCGTCAGGACGAGCGTGAGCATCAGAAACGTGCCCAGCCCGAGCGACAGCAGCAGGAGCACCGTGCGATTATTGGGACGATGCAAGTTCGCCAGGCCCTGCCGCCAGACGTAGTTCAGCCCGCGGCGCGGCACAAAACGTTTCGCCGTATATGAAACCAGTCTCGCGAGTCCCGTGAGGACAGCGAAGCCCAAACCCATCATCAGCGCGAAACCGAGCCCCGGTTTCCAGTGCCCCGCCTGCAGGATGGCGAAACCCACGACCGCCAAACCGATGCCGACAAATATCCAACGGCGCCACGGATCCGGCGTGGTGGGCTCACCCTGTGCCGACCGAATCGCCAGCAGCGGCGAAACGCGCCGCACCGCCAGCAAGGGCAATAGCGTAAAAAGTACACAAATGACCAGGCCAGCCAGTGTCCCTTTCAGCACCGCCGGCCAGGAGATGAAAATCTCCACCTCGAAGGGCAGGAAGTCCTTCAGGACCACCGGCAATATCATCTGCACCGCGAGTCCGAGCGCCGCGCCGATGATGGCCCCCAGCAACCCGAGGCAGAAGCCCTGCACCAAGTATATAGCGAAACTCGTCCGCGCCGGCGCCCCGAGGCAGCGCAGCACCGCGACCGTGTTGATCTTCTGCCGGATATATACATGCATCGCGCTCGCCACACCCACCGCACCGAGGAACAGCGCAATGAAGCCGACCAGGCTAAGGAACGAATATACATCCTTCAGGTTCTGGCCGAGATCGCGCTTCCGCTCCTCGACCGTTGCATATTGCAGCCGCTGGCCGTGCAGCCGCGCCCGCATTTGGACGACGAGCGCCTCGACATCCACCGTCGCCGGCAGCTTGAAATGCTCGCGATGCGTCACAAACCCCTCGCGCTTCAGCAGGCCGGTCGCATCGAGCGACGCGCGCGACATATATACTCGCGGCGAAAACATCGCGACAGCCGCCGATTCGCCCGGAATTTTTTTCAACGCGCCCACCACGGTAAACGTCCCCTGCCCGATCTTCACCTCGTCGCCCAACTGAACGCCGAACTGAACCATCAGCGTGTCCTCGAGCAGCGCGAAATTTCCCGTCGACAACCGCGCCATCGCGCCGGGCGGGGACGTCACGAGTTCACCATAAAACGGAAAACCCGCGTCGACCGCCCGGATCTGCACGAGCCGGCGCTGATTCCCGCGCGTCGGAAAGTTGATCATCGAGTTCAACCCGATCTCCTCCGCGCGCTCGCCACCCAGCGACTGAAAATATTCCAACGTCGCCGGTTGAAACGCCTGCCGCGACGTGATGGTCAGGTCGGAACCCAGCAGCGATTTCGTCTGCAGCTCAACCGTGCGCTGCAGGTTATCGCCGACCGACGAAATGCCAACGAGCGCCGCGATGCCGAGCACGACCGACAACGAAACGAGGACGAGCCGGCGCCGCGACGCGCGCGAATCCCGCCAGGCCATTCTTAATATAAAGTTCATGCGCGCGACGCCTGCCACGTTCCCGCAGCGGCCCGGACGGGCCCGCGGGTCTGTATCCAGAAAGTGAATACGCGCTCGGTCTTCACAGGCGAGCCGGCGCGAGCGGCTCCACGATCTCATCGCTGACCACCGCGCCGCCCTTCAGCCGCATGATCCGCTGGCATTTCCGGGCGAGGTCGGGATTGTGCGTGACGAGTACGAGCGTGGTGCCGCGCTCGCGGTTGAGATTGAATATAAGCTCCACCATCGCCGCCGCGGTATCATCATCGAGATTCCCCGTCGGCTCGTCGCAGAAAAGAATTTTCGGCCGATTCATAAAGGCACGAGCGAGCGCCACGCGCTGTTGTTCGCCACCGGACAACTGCACCGGATAATGATCGTTGCGCGCCTGCAGGCCGACGCGCCCGAGCAGCGCCCGCGCCTCACTCTCCGCCGCTTCGCCGCCCTCGCCGCGCAGTTCGATCGGCACGAGCACATTCTCCAGCGCCGTCAACGTCGGGACCAGTTGGAAGTTTTGAAATACAAAGCCTACATGCGCATTTCGCGCGAGCGCGCGGCCGTCCTCATCGAGCTCCCCGATCGAAACACCCGCCAAGGCCACGGTCCCGCCGCTGGGTCGATCGAGCCCGGCACACAAACCCAACAGCGTGGTTTTGCCGCTGCCACTCGGCCCGACAATCGCGAGCGTCGCACCCGCGCGCAGCGTGAAGCTGACTTCGCGCAAAACGGTGAGCGGACCAGTTGCCGTTCGGTAATTTTTGGTCAGTTTGTCGACCTGCAACATGATCTCGTCACTCATTGATATAGCCGCACCAAATACGCGAAACGGCACTAATGCTAGTTTAAGCGTTCGTTTTTCATCATGAGCGTTTTTGTATTCCGGCTCCTTTGCACCGCGCTTTTGTGCGGCGCCTTCGCCGCTGCGCGCGGCGCGGAAACTCACACGCTGGTTTTTTTCGGCGACAGTCTCACCGCCGGCTATGGTCTCGATGACCCGACCGACGATGCGTACCCCGCGCTCATCCAGAAAAAACTCGAGGATGCCCACCTGCCGTGGCACGTCGTCAACGCCGGCCTGAGCGGCGAAACGACCGCCGGCGGATTGCGCCGTGTCGACTGGGTCCTCCGCCAACCCGTTGATATATTTGTCCTCGCCCTCGGCGGGAACGACGGCCTCCGCGGCATCGATCCCGATATCTCCGAACGCAATCTCCAGGGCATCATCGATCGCGTCCGCGCAAAAAATCCCGCCGCGAAAATCGTCCTCGCCGGCATGATCATGCCGCCGATCATGGGCGAGGAATATACTCGCGCGTTCAGCGAGATGTATCCCGCCCTCGCGAAAAAGAACGGGCTCACGCTCGTGCCTTTCATGCTCGCCGGCGTCGGCGGGATCGCCGAACTGAACCAGGCCGACGGCATCCACCCGACGCCCCGTGGCCACGCGATTATTGCCGACACGATGTGGAAAACACTGCGTCCCCTGGTTACCGGTTTCGGCGACGACCGCCCCGCCGCGGCGGCGAAACCGCCGAAAGCCGCTGTATCCAGAACGTGAATACAAGTCGTTCCCGCCCGCCTTCGCCGCGGGAGCGCGCTTCGCACCTTGTTTGAGGCTTGCGACCGATATATAGTCGGCGCGAGCATGCCGGCGCTGATGGACTCGCCCGCGCCAAATCACTCGATTGATTACCTCGAATTCGTTGCGTCGGACCTGTCGGCGGCGAAAACGTTTCTCGAGTCGGCATTCGGTTGGAAATTCACCGACTACGGCCCGGAGTATACAAGTTTTCACGACGGGCGAATCAGCGGCGGAATTCGTTCAGATGCATCCGTCAAAGCTCCGGGGAATCCGCTGGTCGTAATCTTCAGCAGAAACCTGGAAGAAACTCTGCAGAAGGTAGTTAAGGAGGGCGGCAACCTCACGTCGCCACCCTACGAATTCCCGGGCGGGCGGAGATTCGAATTTACCGCGCCGGGCGGGCTCGTCCTGGCAGTTTTGAGTCCGACGCGCCCGGACGGCTCGGTCATCCATTGATAGCCTGAGGCGCCGGGTGCCGGCAGCCGAATCGCGATTGTCGCCCGATTTTCATAAGAAATTGGCGGACCGCGTCTGAGTTAGCCATTGAACGGCCTTGGATTCTGCCGTTTTGTAATGCCATGAAATTGCGACAGATGCTCAGTCGCATGGCACTCCTGGCCACTATTCTGGTCGCGCGGACGGCGATCGCGGCGACGTATACTTGGACCGGAGCGGGCGCGAACGGGAATTTCACCAACCCCGCCAACTGGCTGGACGGCCTGGTCCCCCCGAGCGATGGCACCGCGACCATCGTTTTCGCCAATATAAATCACGGACCGACCGCGCTGCTCGACGCGAGTTTTGATATAGGCGCAGTCACCTTCAGCGGCGTGCTTCCGAGTACGTCGACATATGGAACGCTCGGCTCCGCGCTGACGCTCGAAGGCGGCCTGACGGTTTCGACCACCAATTCTCCGACTATCAATGTCACTCTCCCCACGGTGCTCGCCGCGGACCAGACGTGGGCCATCAATAACGGCAAAGTCCAGGCGTCGGGGATTATATCGGGTTTCGCGCAGTTGACGAAGACCGGCTCGGGCCAGCTGAATCTCAGCGGCGTCAATGTATATACCGGCGGCACCGTGCTCAGTGGCGGGACGCTCGGCCTCGGCAGCGTCGCGGCCCTGGGCACCGGAACGCTCACGATCAACTCCGGCACGCTCTCGGCGCTCAATACGCTCGCTCTCGCCAACGCTGTTTCGGTCGTCGGCAATTTCACCGATTCGGGATCCGCGCTCACCTTGGCTGGGCCCGTCAGCCTACTGCTCACGCCCACGATCACGATCAGCGGCACCTCGCTCCTCACGATTTCCGGCCAGATTTCCGGCGCGCAGGGACTCATCGCCGCTGGCACCGGCACGCTGTTCCTCAGTGGCACGAATTCATATACCGGGCCGACCGTTTCGACGGCGGGCGAAATCATATTTCTTAACGCCGCCTCCGTGCCGCTCGGCGCGAATTTGCTCAAGGCGACAGGCTCGGGATATATTGGCAGCGAAGTCACCACGGGAGTGCAGGCGGGCTTCATCAATAACTTCGACAAGGCGAATACCACGGGTCTCCTCGGATTCGATTCGCCGAACGTAAACACCCCGCTGACGTTCGCCGAAGCCATTGACCTGACCGGCTTTAACGCCGCCGCGCAGCTCGGGACCTCGACGGCCGCGGTCCTCGCCGGCACCATTACACCTCAGGGCTTGACTTACCTGTTTGGTGGCACGGGCAAGCTCACGGTTTCCAGCACGCTTACCGATAGCGCCTCGGCGAGAAATGTTGTCGTGAACGATGACCTCAAGCTGGTGCTCACCGGCGCGAATACCTATAGCGGGACGACGACCGCCACGAACGGCTCGATCGTCTTCGCCGGAACCGGCGCCCTGCCCACCGGCGCCGGAGCGCTCACCGCCGCAACGAATGGCTATATTGGATATACTTCCGCCACCGGACTGACCGCGGCCGCGTTCCTCGCGAAGTTCAACGGCGCCGCCACGACGGGCATTGTCGGCTTCGACTCCACCACGACGGACAATATAGATCTCACCGGCTTCAGCTCCAGTGCCACCATCGGCTCGTCGACGAGCGGGGTCACTCTCAGCGGCACCATCACTCCGGTCGGCAGCACCTACCGCTTCGCTACCGTGCGAAGCGGCACCCTCATCATCTCGTCCATCCTGAGCGGCGCGCGCGTCGCGGTTTTTGGTACGACGGACTCGACGTCGAGCGTCACCCTCACTGGTGCGAATTCATATACGGGCGGAACCACGCTGCAGTCCGGCACGCTTGTGATTGGAAACGTCGGCGCCCTGGGCACCGGTAATATCATCGCGAATAACGGCACGACACTGCGGGTCGGCATCACCGGCGTTGTGACGACGGCCAACCTAAGCATCGCCAGTGGGTCGTTCACGTATAATACCCAAAACTTCGCCTCCGAGATCGACGGCATCATCAGCGGCGCCGGACGAGCGCTCTTCGCCGGGACCGGCGTGATCGATATATACTCCGCGAACACGCTGACCGGCGGGTTCGTGCTCGAGGGTGGCCAGGTGAACCTCAATAATAATTTGGCCGTGGGCCCGGGTGTGCTCGACTTCGGCTCCAGCTCCGCCAACGCGAACTTCACTACGAGCGTGCCAATCATATACGGACTCGACAACGGTTCCTCCTCGGCGGTCGTCAACCTAGCGCCTTCCGCAGTGCTCACGATCGACGAGTCAAACGCCAGCCGCGCCGCGTTTCTGGGGTCCATTCACGGCAGCAATGTTATTGTTATCAAAACGGGCACCGGGCTCACGACGTTCTCCGGCACGAGCACCTACTCCGGCACGACGAGCATCAACGCTGGCTCCATGCTCGCGGACAACAACGCGGCCTTCGGCACGAGCAGCGTTGTCGTCAACGGCGGCTCTCTCGCCGTCAGTTCTGGCGTGACGGTCTCCAATCCCGTCGCGGTCAGCAGCGGATCTCTCACTGGCTACGGCGCCTTCGGCACGCCCGGAGGCATCACCGTGGGCAGCGGCGCGATTATCGCCCCCGGCACGGCCACGAACGCTTTTCGTCTGGGCCTCCTGAGCTTCAGCACGGGCCTCACGTTCGCTTCCGGCGGCACGTTCCAGTTCGAAGTGCAGGATTCGGCCGCCGGGGCCGGCGTCGGATATGATTCGCTCGCCGTGACCGGCACCATGAACTTCACCGCGACCCTTGGCTCGCCGTTCACACTGTCGCTCACGTCGCTCAACGCCAGCGGCGCAGCAGGCGCACTCGCCACGTTCGACAATACAAATTCATATAGCTGGACGCTCGCCACGGCCGGCAGCTTCACCGGCTTCAACGCCAGCGCGATCACGATCAACAGCAGCGGCTTCACCAACGCACTCGGCGGCGGCACGTTTTCCACGTCGGTTTCGGGCGGTAATCTGCTCCTGAACTTCAGCCCCGTGCCCGAGCCCTCCACGTGGGCGCTGCTCGCCGTTGGCCTTGCTTCGTTGGCCGTCACTCGCCGCCGCTCTTCCAACGCCAAGCGCGCGAGCGATCGGCGCGGGTAAGCAAACCGGCTCCGCCGGCTCGAAACGCATTCCGGGCCAGCTGGCGTATCCTATATAGATAGCTATATATTTTTATCGGTATATAGTATCACCACTGGCTCGATGAAGCCACGACGCCTCGGCTCACCCCGGCGGATCGGCCGGATTCACTTGGCGCGCCCTTACGGTTGGTGTCCATGCCGCTTCCAGAGCGGATCGCAACGCTTCCAAGCCGGGTACACGACGTCGGCGAAGACCCCAGCAAGCTTGATTCGCCGCGCGCCGCACCGCGGCGACCTGCTTCCGCGTATCCAGAAAACGGATACTTATTGCGGCAGAGCCTCCGCGCGTTTCACCAGGTCGACGAACTCGTCCCGCCAGCCGGAGGCATCTCCGGACCCGCCGCCCTCCGCCCACGACGTGACGGACGCATACGTGGTCGAACCCCGCGCCGGCGAATCGTGCAGCAGCATGCCGAATCCCGCGACGGCCGCGCTCAGTTTAAAATCGGGCGACGCCTCAGCAAAGCGCTCCCCGCGATCGCGCAGCGGAAAATCCAGTTCGCGCGAGGCGCGACCCCGCGGATCCTGGAAGCGGACGTTTAGCTTTAATATATTCGCCGCGGCCGGCGAGTTGCCCGCTATATTCTGCGGGAGCGACGCCGCCGCGGCTCCGCTGTTGGAACGCGCCGCTTCCGCGCCTAGACGCTTTTCCGCGGGTATGATCTCGAACAACGCGGTCACGCTCTGCCCCGCCGCAATGCTTGGAGTGCGAATGCCATCCGCGCCCAAGCGATCGCCGCTCGCCCCGTGGTTTTCAAAACCAAGCAAACGATAGCTCGCCACCTCGGCGGGATTAAATTCGACCTGCACGCGCACGTCGCTGGCGACGACCGGGAGCGCTTCGCCGAGCTCCTCCGCGAAAAACGCCGCAGCCTCCGTCCGCGAATGCACGACGCGATCACGCCCGTGCCCCAGCCGCGCAAGCCGGGCCAGCACGTCCTCCGGCCCGCGAGACTCCACGCCAAAACGTAGCACCGAGAGCGTCACCGGCGCCGCGCCGGACCTCAGCCGCGCAGGATATATACTTTTCTCATCCGCCACCCCGGCGGGCGTTGCGCCCGCGCAGAGCACGACCTCGTTGCGGCCGCCCTTGATATAGTCAGCCTCGATCAAATCGAAAGCGTGCTGCAGATCCGGTTGACCCGGTTGTGCCACGGTCGCCTGCAGCGCGGCGAGGCGCGTATATATTTCCGCCTGGCGCGACACGGGCGTGAGCGGCAGCAGCGTCTCCGCCCCGGCGCTGCCGCTGTACGTCACGAGGGCGACGCGATCCTCCGGACGCAGCCGCCCGATCAGCGTCCGCAGCGATTCCTTCACGAGCGGCAGGCCGTTCGCGGAATTCGCCGCAGAAGATATATCAATGACGAACACGAGGTGCGCCGGCGGACGCGTCGAAGCGTCCGGCTCGCGCGCCTGCAATTCGACGCGGGCCAGCCGGTGCTGCGTGGCCCAGGGCGCCTCCGCGACCTCGAGCCGCGCTGCAAACTGCGCATCGCCGTTCGTCGCGGCCGGCGCCGCCGGCATCGCGTTGATCAAATCCTCGATGCGCACCGCCTCTGCCGCCGGCCGCTGGCCGAGTCTTATCTCCTGCGCCACCTGCCGGAAACCCTCGGTGTCGCCATCGGCAGCATACGTCGCCACCGGCGCGGTCGCCGCGGATATAAAGGGCGATGCCACGCCCGGCTTCGCCGCCGCCAGCGCCGGAGCAGCCGCTATATTATTCTCGCTGACGAGCCGGTCCGCTGCCGCTGGAGCGACGCGGGGCGCGCCGGACACGCCGGCAACTATCATCGGCGAGCTCGAGTCCGCTTCTTTTTTCTGCGCTAACGATTCACCGGGGCCGAAAAAAGATCGATCACGCGTCGCCGCCGCCATCTGCGCCTGACTCTCAAAATCCGAGCCCTTGCCGGAGGCCAAGTATATAGCCCGGGGACGCTCCTTGGCCGACCCGGCCGCGGACAGGGCCTTCGAGTCCGCCGCCACCTCAAAGGGCTCGAGCCGCACCACGTCGCTGTCAGTCGCCGCGACTGCCCCCGCCGCGCCGGCACCCGGCGCGGCGGAGTCCTTTGGCGCGGACGCCGCGGGGAGAAAATCATCCAGCGAAATTTCGCGATACACCTTCCGGCCAGCCAGCTGTTCGCGCCGCTCCGGAGTATATTGGAGAAATATCAAGAGGAAGCACGCGGCGGCGAGCCCCGACGCCAGGAAATAGAGTTGCGGGAATTCCAATATACTTCCCCAGCGAGCGCGGCGCCGCGCTGCTGAACGTCCCGCCGCGGCCGACTTCATATTACGCTCCGACGCCGCCGCGACCGGTGCGGCTAGTGCGGCCGGAAGTGATTCAGATTCCACGAGAGCCTCGGCCGCGAGCGCCGACGCAAGTTGCGACGAGAACGCCCGAATCTCCGCCACGGCGGCGCGCGCCGCCGGATCATCGCGCAGCCGAATTTCGACTGCCGCGCGTTCTTCGCCCTCCAACTCGCCAAGCGCATACGCCGTCAACAGCGCATCCGCCTCCGCAAAGTTCTTTTCGTCATTCATATTGGTTCTGGTGCTCACTGCGCCTGCGTCGCGAATTGCTGCCGCATCCGGGTCACCGCGGTATGGATCAGAAATCCGACGTTGCTCACGGACAGCGCCGTGATTCGAGAAATCTCCTTATAGCTGAATCCGTTCTGGAATTTCAGGCGCACGACCTCCTGCTGGTTCGGCGGCAGTTGCGCGATCATCGCCAGCAGGGCCGTGTGCGTTTCCGCGTCTTCCAAGGAGCGTCCCGGCCGCGGGTCCGCGGCCGTCACCCGCTCCGCTTCACCCTCCTCGAAACGCTTCATGCGCCCTTCCTTTCGCCGCACATCGAGCGCGCGATTCCGGCAAACCGTAAACAGCCACTCCACCACATGCCCCTCCCACGCCGAACGCGGCTGCTCGAGGAGTTTGACGAACGTGTCCTGCACGACGTCGTTCGCGCGATCGATGTCACCATCGAGCAGTCGCGAAGCATAACGCAGCAGCGGCCCGCGTTGCTCCGCGAGAACGCGTTCCAAGTTTCCGCTTGTCTCATCTCGTTCACCCGGCGGTAACGGCAATTCGTCGGCCATGTGGGTTCAGGTGATATACGTTCGGTGAAACCGTTTCTTAGAAAACAACTTTGCCTCACCGGGAAGCGCTCGCAACCTCCGACTCATGCGCAGACTTGCGTCCCATTCCCTGGTGCTGGTGTTTCTGGCCGCGATTTCGTTGCTCACCAGTTGCGGCCGGCACGAGACCGAGGTCGCCGTCGCCAACCGCGAAAAAATGCTGCTCGTCGGCAACCTCGCCGAACCCCGCGACCTCGACCCGCATATCCTCACCTCCGCCACCGACTCGAATATCGCCTCCGCCCTCTTCGAGGGACTGGTCGTCCTCGACGAGAAAACCATGCGGCCGCTCCCGGGAATCGCCGATCACTGGGAGATGTCCCCCGATGGTTTGGTATATACTTTCCATCTGCGCCCGAACGCGCGCTGGTCGGATGGGCACCCGATGACGTCGGACGACTTTATATATTCGTTCCACCGCATTCTCTCGCCCGCCCTCGCTTCGGAATATTCCTATATGCTTTGGGCGATCAAGAACGCGGAGGCCTTCAACTCGGGCAAGCTCACCGACTTCTCCGCCGTCGGCCTGGCGGCGCCCGACGCGGCGACACTCCGGATCACGCTCGAGCGACCAACGCCGTTCCTGCTCAGCCTCGCGGGACATCTCACGTGGCTCCCCGTTGACCGCCGCACCATCGAAAAATATGGCCGCATGGACCAGCGCGACACCGGCTGGACCAAGCCGGGCCGGCTCGTGGGCAACGGCCCGTATATACTTTCGGAGTGGCGCGAGAATTCCCGCATCGTCGTCCGGAAAAATCCGCAATATTGGGACGCTGCCCACAACGCGCTCGAGGGCGTGACCTTTTTCCCGATTGAGAACAGTGACGCCGAGGAGCGCAATTTTCGCGCCGGCCAGCTGCACGCCACGCACGACCTGCCCACCTCGAAGCTCGCCGGCTACCGCGAACGCCACCCGGACGAACTCCACATCGACCCCACGCTCGGTATAGTATATTTGAATTTCAACGTCCACCGCGCCCCCTTCGACCAACCCAAGGTGCGCCGCGCCTTCTCGCTCGCCATCGATCGCGTCGCGATCTCGTCGAAGGCACTGCAGGGCGCCACGCTGCCCGCGGAGTCCCTCACGCCGCCGAACTGCGGTGGCTACACCGCGCGCGCTCACGTGCCCACCGATTTCGCGGCCGCGCGCCAGCTGCTCGCGGAGGCGGGTTTCCCCGGCGGCCGCGGGATTCCGAGTGTGCCGCTGCAAGTACTGAACGACAGCCGCCAGACGCGCGCCGCCGAAGCCCTGCAGGCCATCTGGCTGCGCGAGCTGGGAGTTCATATAACGATCGAGCCCTCCGAGCAGAAGATGTGGCTCGAGAACCAAAAATCCATGCTTCATACATTGGGATTTCTCGGGTGGTTCGCCGACTATCCCGATCCCTATACATTTCTCAATTTGCTCGTGACGGGTAACGGCAACAACTGGAGCGGTTGGTCTAATCCGGTATATGATTCGTTGATTGCGAAGGCGCAGCAAACGCTCGATCCGCAGGCGCGCTTCGAGCTCTTCCAGCAAGCCGAAGCTCTCGCGCTCGAACAGTCACCGGTCGCGCCGATTCTCATTAACACGCAGACATACCTCGTCAGCCCCGCGGTCAAAAACTGGCAACCCGCCCCGTTGCTCACCCGCCGCTACCAGGTGCTCCAGCTGGCGAATCCGTGATGCCGACGCTTGCGCGTCCGCCGCTTGTCGCCGCAAACTTCCTCATGCGTCGGATCGTCCTCTGCGTCTTCGCCCTCGCCGCCAGCTCCGCCTTGCGCGCCGGCGACATCACGCTCACGCGCGTCTGGCCCGGCTGGCGCACCGCGCAATCGTTTGAACGTATCTCCGAGTTTTTCACTGGACGTGAAAATCCCGGCCGCGAGATCATCCTGCGCACCCAGCCCGACGTGCGCAGCGGGTACTATTTTCTCGTGCGTGTCACGAACAAGGGTGCGCCCCGCTCCGGTGACAGCCTCGTGATCCGCGTCATCGGCCCCGACTCCGCCGATCCGAAGGTATATACTTTCCCCGCCGCGCCCAAGTCCGGCGGATCCGTCTATGATATTGGCGTCACCGGCAAGGACTGGCCGATGGCGAAGAAGCCGGCGGTCGCGTGGCGCGTCGAATATCACGACGCCTCCGGCGCGATGCTCGCCATGCAGGAAAGTTTCCTTTGGGAAAAGCCCGCGAAATAAAGAGCCCTGCAGCCGGCTCCACCGTGCACGCCGAGCCGTGGTCCGCGTGGCAGCCGCTGACTGGCATCGGCCCGTTGCCGCGCCCCGTGCTCGCGGAGATTCTCGATGGTGGCCAAGCCTTTCGCTGGAACCGCGCCGTCGTTGACAGGGTGTGGGAGGGAATTTTTGGGGAGTATATAGTGCGCGTGCGTCCGGCGGAGGATGGGACCGTGGAATGGTCGGCGCCGCGAGCGCGGCAACGCGCCACCGAGTCGGCCCTGCTCTATTATTTCGATGCCGCGCGCGACGCCACCGGCCTCGCGGATGCGCTGCCCTGGCGCACGGACGCGCACCTCGCGCTGTGTCGCGAAAAGTTTCCCGGACTGCGCATCCTGAGGCAGCCGTTCGGCGACACCCTCCTCGGTTTTCTCTGCAGCGCGACGAAGCAAATTGTTCAAATAAAGCAGATGCTCGCGCTGCTCGCCGAACGCCACGGCGCAATGCTTACCAGCACGGAGACCTCGCGCGCCGAAGGCCGTGGGCAAGAGTCGGCAGGCGCGGCGTCCGCGGTGCCGCGCCGACTGCCGACGTGGCCGGAACTCGCGCTCATTCCGGAGGCCGAGCTGCGGGCGTGCCTCCTGGGATTTCGAGCAAAGTATATACATGAAACCGCGCAGTTTCTCGCGGCGCATCCCGGCTGGCTCGAGGCGACCGAGCTCCTGCCCTACGCAGAGGCCAAGGCGCGTTTGTCACTCCTGCCGGGCGTGGGCGAAAAAATCGCGGACTGCGTTCTCCTCTTCGGCGCTGGCCGCCTCGAGGCGTTTCCCGTCGACGTGTGGATATTGAAAACCATGGAGCTGCGTTACGGGCTCGCCGGCTGGAAACCAGCGCAGGTCGCCCAATTCGGACGCATCCATTTCGGGCCGCTCGCCGGGCTCGCGCAGCAATTTCTCTTCGCCTACGAGCGGCAGGCTGCGCGGGAGAAACGCGCGTAACTGCGAGCGTTGCACGCCAACCGCGCCGCGAATTTATTGCTGGATCAGTTCGACCTCGTAGCCCTCCGGGGCATCGATGAACGCTATATACTTTCCGGGGCGAATCTCCGTGGGCCCGTCGCTCAATATATAGCCGCGGGTTTTCAGCTCGTCGGCAAACGCCTTGAGATCGTCAACCTCAAACGCGAGATGCATCAGGTCCGGCTGCACCTGCACACTCGGGCTGTTGGCGAGCTGGCAAAGCTCGATCTCCACGTCGCTCCCCGGCGTCGCAAGAAACGCCAGCTGCGCGCCGCGAGGCGAGGTGCTGCGGCGCGCGATTTTCAACCCCAGTGCGTCTGTATAAAACTTCAGCGTTTTCTCGAGGTCGTTCACGCGCATGCGCGTATGGAGAAGTTTCTTGATCATCGCCCCACCCTACCAAGCCGCGCCCTACGTTCAACCGCTTCCCGCGTTTCCGTCGGGAAAAGAAGCGGATTGGGAAGGTGCGGTGTCCGCACCGATTTTTTTACCACAGATTGCATCAAGCCGTTCGGCTTTCACGAACCGGGCAAACGCCACGCGGCCGTATTCATACATGGTCGCGAGCCGGTTGTATATAGCTCTATACCTCGCTATATATCCAAGGAGCCGCGCGGCTGGAGTTGCGACGGCAAGGGGCGCCAATTAAAAGATTTTATTTCTCCCGGCTTTGGGCACTGTCGCGCCATGACCTTGACCCTCGCCGATATCCGCGCGGCGCACGACCTCATCCGAGACAAAATTCATCGCACTCCGGTGCTGACGAGCGCCTGGCTGGACGCGCAGTGCGGCGGCTCGCTGTTCTTCAAATGCGAGAACTTCCAGAATGTCGGCGCGTTCAAGGCCCGCGGCGCCATCAACGCCGTGTTTTCCCTCTCCGACGACGCCGCCCTTGCCGGCGTGGCGACGCACTCGTCCGGCAACCACGCCGCCGCCGTCGCCCGCGCCGCGCGACTTCGCGGCATCCCGGCCTATATAGTCATGCCGTCGAACTCGGCAAAATCGAAAATCCGCAACGTCGAGGGTTACGGCGGCCGGATCACCTTCTGCGAACCGACGCAGGCCGCGCGTGAAGCTACCGCGGAACGAATCGTCGCCGAGACCGGCGCGGCCTTTATACATCCGTTCGAAAATTTCCACGTCATGGCGGGTCAGGGCACCGCCGCCATCGAGCTCCTCGAACAAGCTCCCGCTCTCGACCTGATCCTCGCGCCCGTCGGCGGCGGCGGGCTCCTCGCCGGCACCGCCGTCGCCGCGAAGGCACTCCGGCCGGGCATCCGCGTCATCGCCACCGAACCCGCGGCCGCAGATGATGCGTTTCAATCGTTCCGCGCCGGCCAGCGCACGCCCACGGTCTCGCACACGATCGCCGACGGCCTCCGCACCGTCATCGGCGCTCCCAATTTTTTGCTCATGAAGGCCAACGTCGACGACGTCGTCACCGTGAGCGAGGAGGGCATCGTCGCCGCGATGCGCCACATCTGGGAAGTCCTGAAAATCGTCATCGAGCCGTCCTGCGCCGTTCCCTACGCGGCCATCATGGAACGCAAAATTGACGTCACCGGAAAACGCGTCGGCATTATATTGACGGGCGGGAACGTCGACCTCGACGCGCTGCCCTGGATGAAATCGTGAAGCCGACCCCGCCGGCGCTGCTCCTCGCCCGCGATAATATAGCGCGGGTCCTCACGCTCGATGATTGTATATTGGCGGTCGAGAACGCCTTCGCCGCGCACGCCCGCGGCGAGTCGCTCGCGCCCGGCCTGCTCCACGGCGACGGCGTCGACGGCGAGTTTCATATCAAGGCGGGCGGCCTCCGCACGCCGCGCGCCGTGTTCGCCACGAAAATCAACGGTGGCTTCTTCCAGAATCCCCGGCGTCACGAACTGCCCGCGATCCAGGGGTTGATTATATTGCAGGACGCCGCGAATGGCGTGCCGCTCGCCGTCATGGAGTCCGGCCTGGTCACGCGCCTGCGCACCGCGGCCGCCACCGCCGTCGCCGTGAAATATCTCGCCGCACCGGACGCGCGCACCGCCACAATTTGCGGCGTCGGCAACCAAGCGGCGCTCCAATTGCGCGCGTTGCTGCGGGTGCGTCCGCTGCAATATATACATGTCTGGAGCCGCGACGCCGCCCGCGCCCGTGCCTTCGCCGTGGCACAGGCGGCCGAGCTCAACATTAATATATCTCCCGTGGATGACCTGGCGACCGCGACCCGCGCCAGCGAGATTATAGTAACCTGCACGCCGGCGCGAAAGTGGCTGGTCGGCCGGGCGCACGTTTCTCCTGGCACGTGTATCGCGGCCGTCGGGGCCGACTCGCCCGACAAGCAGGAAATCGAGCCCGAGCTCCTCGCCGCGTCGGCCGTCGTGACGGATCTCACCACGCAGGCCGTGGACGTCGGCGACCTCCACCACGCGATCGCCGCGGGAATCATGACGGCGCACAACGTGCGCGCGGAGCTGGGCGAAATTATTATAGGAAAAAAGCCCGGGCGCGTCCGGGCCGACGAGACAATGATATATGATTCGACCGGCACCGCGTTGCAGGACGCGGCGGCGGCGTGGCTCGCGTACGAGCGCGCGACGGCCAGCGGACTTGGGCAGCGTTTTCCATTCTGGGGCTAATGCCCCGCACCACCGCGAGTCGTCGCGGTCTGCAGCAAATGTCGGCCGCTCCTCCTGCTCGGGCTCGCTCGCGCTTTTTCTGGCCGCGCGTCGTCCTTCTCTTGGCCGTGCTGGCGACGATCCTGTGGTTTTACTCGCGGATCGATCTGGCCGCGGTGCGTTCCTATATGGAACGCCTCAATCCCTTCGCCGTGTTCGCCGCTCTTACGCTCCTGCCACTGGTGGGATTTCCGGTGACGCTGCTCCAGGTGGCAGCCGGGATACGCTTCGGCACGGCGTGGGGACTCGTGCTCGTCGCGCTCTCCGTCGCACTGCAACTGCTCGCCAGTTACTATATAGTGTCGCGGTGGCGGCACCTCGTGGCGGAGCGCCTCGAGTCGTCGCGGCGGCAGTTGCCGGCCGCCGCGCATTCCACCGTCTGCTGGTTTACTATGCTGCTTCCGGGCGTCCCTTACTTCCTGAAGAATTATGTACTTCCGCTGGTAGGTGTTCCATTGCGAACCTATCTCTTGATCTGCTGGCCGGTGCATGTGGCGCGCTCGGTGGTCGCGGTGGTTCTCGGCGACCAAAGCGACCATCTCACCCCGGCGCGGATTGCCGGCCTGACCATTTACTATATCGTCGTTATAGGAACCTCGGCCTGGCTGTTCCGCCGTCTGCGCGCGCAACTTTTCCCAACCTAAGCCACGCGGTCCGACGCGGAACGTCTGCCGGCGCCGGCTGACCATGGGTTTGGCACGATGAGCGAACTTCGCATCGGGATCTCCGGCTGGTCGTATATACCGTGGCGAGGCACGTTTTTTCCCGCGGACCTGGCACACCGCCTCGAATTGGAGTTCGCCTCCCGCGAGGTGAATTCCATCGAGATCAACGGCACGTTTTATTCCCTGCAGAGCGCCCGCAGTTTTGTCGCCTGGAAGGAGCGCACGCCTCCGGGATTCCTGTTTTCGGTCAAGTGCCCGCGTTTCATCACGCATATGAAACGCCTGAAGGACGTCGCCCGGCCGCTCGCCAATTTCTTCGCTTCCGGCGTACTCGCCCTCGACGAAAAACTCGGTCCGCTCCTCTGGCAGCTGCCGCCACGTCTCGCGTTCGATGCGGCCCGACTCACGGAATTTTTCCAGATGCTCCCGCGCGACACCGCTGCTGCCTCGGAGCTCGCTCGCACCGCGGAGCCGCGAATTATTCCGGAGCCGTGGACAAAACTCGACACCCCGCGCCCGCTGCGCCACGCGCTCGAGGTGCGGCACGATTCTTTCCGCCAACCCGCCGCGATCGAGCTGCTCCGGGCTCACGGCATCGCGCTCGTGGTTGCTGATACTGCGGGCAAATGGCCGTTCCTCGAGGACATCACCGCAGACTTCATATATATACGACTGCACGGCGACGCGCAGCTTTATGTCAGCGGCTACTCCCAGGAATCACTCGAGAACTGGGCGCGAAAGATCCGGATCTGGCAGGCCGGCGACGATCCCGGCGATGCGCGCCGCGTGCTGGGCCCTTCGCCGCACCTCGCGGAAGGTCGCTCTATATATGCTTATTTCGACAACGACGTAAAAACGCGCGCACCGTACGATGCGATGTCTCTCGCCCACTTCCTCGGCCTCAACGCCCCGCCCTCTCCCGAGGCCGCCGCAGCTGCGGCCGCGGCGTCCGCTCACGAGGAACCGCGCACCGAATGGCCTGCCTATATATCGCCGCGAAAGAAAAAGCCCGCCGCCACTACGCCGGAATCTATAGCGATAACAGCGAAAAAGCGTGCCGCGAAAAAAGCCGCTTCCAAGCCAGCGGCCAAAAAGCCGCGTCTGCCGCGAAAAGCAGCTGGTCCAAAATAAGGTCCACCTCGCTTAACGCTTCTTTTCGGGCAACGGCGATTCCCGGACCACCTCACGCGCTGGCTTATCCGTCCGGAGCCCGAGAAAAACCGGCTGCCGTAACGCGCCGTCATCCGTCCACTCGGAAAACTTTATCTGACAGACCAGCTCCGGCTCCAGCCACTGCACGGTACGCATCACCGCCGCCGTCATTCCCGCTCCCCAACGTGCGCGGCCGCGGGGCAGATCAGAAAACGGACTCTCACCGCGATGATACGGCTGAAACTTTTTATATAGCGATTCCAGCAGCGCAGCGTCGAAACCCGTCCCCACTTTTCCCGCATACCGCAGCTCGCTGCCTTCATAATATCCCACGAGCAGCGCGCCAATGAAACTGCGGCCGCCACGCGGCGGTGTATATCCACCGATGACGAACTCCTGGTCAGCCGAGATCCGGCGCTTTAGCCACGCGCCCGAACGGCGTCCCGGTTCATATAAGGATCCCGGCGCCTTTATCACGACACCCTCGAGTCCCTGCTCGCGGGCTTTCTCCAGCACCGCCGCCGGGTTGGTCAGGAAGACCGGCGACAGCTTCAGCACGTCGTTGCCCGCGCCCACGACGTTCTCCAGCGCCGCCCGCCGCTCCTCGATCGGGCGATTCAAAAGCGAAACGCCGTCGCACTGGATCAGGTCGAATATATAGTAGCGGATCGGCGGCCGTGCCTGCGTCATCCCACGCTGCTGCAGCAGCTGGAAACGCGAGCGGCCTTCGGGGTCGAGCGCGACAATTTCCCCATCGAGGACAGCCTCGCGCACGCTCAACGCGGCGACGGCCTTCGCGACCTCGGGATAACTTTCCGTTAGCGATTTATGATTGCGCGACCAGAGCTCCACCGTTTTTCCGCGACGGATCGCCAGCGCCCGATATCCATCGAATTTTATCTCGGTGCGCCAAATGCCTTCGGGCAACGCGCCGACGCCGAGCGCCTTCATCGGCTCGACGTATATAGCGGGCCCACGTTCCACGGGCGCCCGCGTCGCGGCCGCCCGGCGAGGGGCGGCGGCTTTCGATTTCGCAGGACGGGTCGCGGGCATGGTAATATATAGTATATCCGTCGGCCGCCAGCGAGAGTTCGGAGGCGATGGCGACGGTCAGGCCGCCTTGCCCTTGGCGGATTTTTTCGCCGGGCGTTTTGCGGCCGAGGATTTCGATCCCTGCGTCGCCGCCTGCGCCTGATTGAGGCTCTCCTGCAGGACGGAAACGAGATCGATGACATTCGACGCTCGTTTCTTTTCCTTCGGCGCGGCCGGCAGGTCCTTGCCTCCACTTTCCACCTTTTGGCGAATGACCTTCATCAGCGCCGATGTATAGTCGTCTGTATAACGCTCTGGATCCCACTTTTCCGTCATCTGCGTCACCAGCGTGGTCGCCATCTCCACCTCGCGCTGGCCCGGAGCTTTCTCGGTGCCGAGCTTGAGTGACGCCGGGTCCACCAGTTCTTCGCTGAAATGCATCAGCTCGAGAACGAGCGCGGGACCGTTCGCCTTGAGCGCGGCCAAATGCTGCCGCGTGCGGATCACCACTTTCGCGATGCCCGCCTTGTTCGTGCGAGCCAGCACCTCGCGGAGCAATGCATAAGCTCCCGCGCCGCCCTTCTGCGGCTCCAGGTAATACGGCTTAAGAAAGTATATAGGGTTGATCTCCGCGATATCGACGAAGTCGACAATATCGACCGTCTGCGTCGCCTCGATATCCACGCGCTTGAAATCCTCGTCCTTCAGGACGACGAACTTTCCCTTTTCATATTCGTACCCTTTCACGATTTGCTCCCACGGGACCTCTTTGCCGTCGGCCTCGGCGACGCGTTTATAGTTCACCGGGCTCATGTCGGAGCCGCGCAGCAGCCGGAACGCGAGCTCCTCGCGCTTGGTCGCCGTGTGCAGAGACACGGGTATATTAACGAGACCGAAGCTGATCGACCCTTTCCAAATGGAAGCCATCGAGCCGCTCCCTCCTGCAACTCAGGTGCCAACCGTGGGGCGATCGGCCGCCGCCGGTTGAAACCACTGATATATAGTCGGTTGCAGATGCGCCGCCGCGCCGGACGCCCGCGGCGGATATACGGGTGCCGTGCAATGTGCACTTTCCACCGGACCGGGCGGACGCATCCTGCAACCCGGCGCGTATCCGAAAAACCACTACACGGCAGCGTCTTCTGCCGAACGAAACGTGAGGTCGGCCAGCAGCGGGAGGTGATCGGACGCGACCCGCGTCAACTCAGTGCGCGGGACCTCCACGTGCTGCACGTCGAAGTGGGCCGACATGAATATATGGTCAATGCGAATCAAGGGCCGGGTGGAACTGAACGTGCGCAAGCGACGCCGCCCCTGTTGCACATCGCGGAGTTGCTTCATCGCGAGTATATAGGGCGGGCTGGCGGGAACCAGGTTGAAATCGCCACAGAGCAGGACCGGTTCGCCGGGGGGAATCGCACCAATCCAATCATCGCCGAGCAGCGCGCGCATCTGCAATATACGTTCACGCCAGCCGAGACCGAGGTGGGTCGTGATGACATTCACCGGCCGGCCAGCGACCTGCACGCGCGCCCAAAGCGCGGAGCGGGGTTCCTGCCACCAGCCCTTCACATCATGCGGAAGCCGCCCGCGCTTGATCACCTCGATCGGCCAGTAACTCAGGAGCGCATGACCATAATGCTCTTCGCCGCGCGTTACCGTTGGAACGAACGCCGCGTGCAATCCGAGCTCCTTCGCAATCAACGCGGCCTGGTCCTCGGCCCGCGAGCGCCGCCGGCCGAGATCGAGCTCCTGCAACGCCACGATGTCCGGTCGATGACTGCCGATCACGCGCGCGATTCGTCGCGGCGAAATGCGACCGTCCAGCCCCGCGCAACTGTGTGTATTATATGTCATCACGCGGAATTCCTTCCGCGCCGTCACCGTGATATTTCTCCCCGCAAACGGCGCCCGCCCAACGAGGTTCAACGCGGCGAGTCGGAGTGCACCCGGCCGAATAAACTCCTCCGTGCCCGCGGGCAAAGCGGTACGCGCGGGGAGCATTGCAAAGCCGCGCGTCTCCTCCGGCCCCGGACCGGCGTGCGCTCCGCGTTCGGGAGCGAAAGTCCATTGCGTGCCATCGGCGTCCAGACCCACCAGCATGAGATCGCCGGCGTGCTCGCTCGTGGCGAGCCCAACCAGATCTCGTGCGACCTCGGCTCGCCACGCGCTCGAGGATTGCGGCAGCCACGATTCAAACTCCGCTGCACCGACCGCCTCGCCGCGCTCCCCGAGCCAATGTACGCGACCATCATTGCCCCGCCATAATACTCCGGGCACCCCCGCGTCGTGCCGCAATTTTTCCGCGAGTTCCCGCCGGCGGTTTTCATCGAGCGGCGCGCGAAAGTATAAATGAGCCACGGGCCCGAGCGAAGCATATATAAAGGGGCTCGAGCTGTCGGCGAGCGCCTGTTCGTGCGCGCGCGCTTTATTAAGCCGCCGGCCGCGCCCCGGGCCGAGCGTTCCCCACGGCGACCCCTGCAGCGAGGGATCGCGACCGCGCCGCTTGGGGGCCGGCGCGGGCATTCCGAGATATTCCCCGACGACGCGCTCGATGCGTCCGGGATGCTCCAGTGAAAGCGACCGGGTCCGTTCCTGGCCGTGATCGGAAAAAACCCACACATCATAATCGCGCCGCCGCGAACGCTGGGACGCACGATATATCTTTCGGATCGCGCGGTCGATGCCGCGCAGACTCCAATGCGCGAAGAACGAGCCAGGACCGCGACGATGCGCGTTTTCATCATAGCCCACAAAATTGACGTGCACGATCCGCAACCCGCGCGCGAGATCGACCGAGACGCCGATCGTGAGCAGCTCGCGCAGGCCGACGCCGATGAACACGCGCGACAACACCATCGCGAGTTCCATCCACCACGTCTCGCCACGGCGGATCCCGCGCCAGGCATCGCTCACAGCCGCGAAGAATTCCACGAACAGCTGCCCGACGAGCCGGATCGTCGCCGGGAAATACATCGCTATAAACACGAATATATTTCGAATTTTTCCGGTGCGCCACATGTCCGCCGGCCCATTCGTCGCGATGCAGAAATGGCTCTCCATCTGGCCGGCGCCGCCGGTATATATATTGGACCAGCTGCTCCCGCCGGCGAGGAGGCCTTCCGCCTGCGCGGCGCACTTCGCCTCGAATTCCTTCGCCCGCTCCGGCGAATACATTGTGACGAACAACTGGCGGGCCCGATCATAGAAGCCGAAACCCGGGACCGCCGCGCGAACGCCGTAATAGAGTTCCGCCTGCACCGCCGGCGTGGTCGACGGCAGGCCGGGATAAAAATTATGCAGACGGTATCCTTCGCGCTGTAGCAACCGACGCAGGAAGGGCATCGAGCCACGGGCCAGCGCGCGCTCGAGTTGCCCTCGCGCGAGGCCGTCGATCTGGATGAGCAGCAATCCCGGTTCCTCACCGGTGCCTTCGGACCGGGCGAGTCCGAGATGCCTCGCGCCCCACTCGCTGCGGCTAAGACGGCGACGCCATCCCCGGAAAAATCCTTCGACGGTTGCGAACATCGGTTAGGCCGACGCCGCTCGAGTATATAGTGAACCGGCGGGATCAATCGCCACGAGTGCGTTCCTCCTCTCCGCCGAATACGGCGCTGGCAATCGTCTGCGTGCGGCTTGCGATCAAATCCCACTCGAGGCTGAGCCGCGCGATCACTGCGCTCCAAGGGCTCAACGCCGTCTCCAATCGCTCGCGGCGCGTCAGCCGCTGGATCTCGCCATAGAACTTCAACGCCAGTTCTGCGGAGCGCTCGCGCGAAAACAACGCGGCCGTCTCCACGGCGCCGCAGCGAAATCTTTGACGGAGCGCAGGGGTTTTCTCGAGACGCGCCAACGCTGCGGCGAACACGGCGGGCTTCGCGTTTTTCGGAAGCATAAAGCCGTTGCGACGATGACGCACCACTTCGCGCACCCCGGGCGCTTCGAGCGCCACGACCGGCAGCCCCGCCGCCATCGCCTCGGCGAGAACCATCCCTTGCGTCTCGGAAAACGACGCGAATGCAAACACGTCCATCGCGCGGTACGCCTCGTGCAGCGAGCGCCCCGTTTTTTTCCCCGCAAGAATCAGGCGATCAGCGACTTTGTATTTCTCCATCGTCTCGCGGAGCTCAGCCTCGGACGGACCCGCGCCGACGACCAGAAATCGTGCGGTCGGCGAGCGACGCAGGAAGCGCGCGACCGCTTCGGCGAGATATGTGAGATTCTTTTCGGGCGCCAGACGGCCCACATGTCCGACCACGAATGCTTCGGGCGGGATTTTTCTCGCGCGGCGAAATTTCGTGCCATCCGCGCTGGCGAACGCGGCGACGTCGATGCCGGTCGGCACGACGGCGATTGGAACGTTTACGCCGCGATCACGGATCAACTCCGCGATGCTCTCGCTCGGCGCGATCACTCCATCGCAGAGGTTAGCGAATTGCGTCGGTAACGTGGCGGCCACTTCCTTCAGCGCCGGCGAATCGAACGGCACATAGTGCGTGTAGTCCTCATAGCGCGTGTGATGCGTGAATATGATCGGCACGTTCTTGTTCATTGCCACCCGCAGAGCCGTGTCGCCGAGCAGGAAGGGGTGGTGCGCGTGCACGATGTCCGCCTGAAAACCATCAAGTCGGTCCGAGAGCGTCGCCGCAAGCGGCAGCCGCACCGAGAAATCGCTGCCATTGAAATTTTGAATCGCCGCCACCCGCTCGACGATGGCCTCGCTTTTTTTCGACGGCGGCCGCCCTTCGAAGTTGGGTGCGACGACCAGCACCCGGTGACCCTGTCGCCGATATTCCTCCGCAAACGTACTCACCGACCGGGCCACGCCGCCGACGTGCGGCAGGTAGGTGTTCGTCATCATGCAAATATTCATCACTCTATATATCTATTGAGCTTCGTCCTGCCATATATTGCCGGTGCCTCATTCTATACCAGCATCTCGTATTATAAAGCCACCAGGGTGAAATCCTCCATGGGGGCGACGGTCGTGCGTTGCTGGCGGACGAACCCCGGCAGCCGGACCTCCACCCGGGGCGCAGGGCCGCGCCACCGGCCCTCGATTGTGACGCGCACCGTTCCGCCCGATATAACCATCCGCACACTCACGGGACCGAAGGGAGTCAGGGTCGGGCCGAACGACGCCCCACCCTCGCGCCACCACGGCTCGCGCACCCCTGACGCTATAATAAGCCACTCGCCCTCCTCGCGAACGAAGCAGTTGCGCACCATGAGCGCCCACTCGGCTGCGGCCCATATATGCTGCCCGTCTCCCATGCAGCCGCCACCCGTGTGCGGGTGAATCGCTTCGGGCCACTGGCCCGTGGGCGACGCGAGCGCCGCCACGCGATCCATGAGCGCCCAAGCGGCGGCGACCTCGCCCGCCCGCAGACGCACCTGCGCGAGGTGCAAGGTGAGGTAGGCGTTGATTCCCGAATGAATCATATTCTGAAAAAACGCCCCTTCGAAAAAACTGTGGTCGCGCAGAAAATCCGCCGTGCGCAACACGCGGGTGTCCCCCGGACCGAAAAGCTGCAGGGGATAATCCGCCACGATCGAACCAATCGCACCGGAATCCATGCGCCGGCGCGGGGCGGCCGGAATCGAGCCTGGGAAGCGGCGTCCAGGGCCGTTCGGAATCGAACGCTCGATCGCCGCCAAAAATTTCGCCGCCTCGCGCTCGCACTCACCCGCGAATTTTTCATCACGCTCGCGCAACAACGCCGCTGCGCTGCGGAGTCCCGCGACTCCCCAGAAATCATCCCAATAATAAAAGTCGTTCGGCCCAAGATGCTCCGCGCTGAAGCCCGCCGGAAATAATCCCGCCTCCGGCTGGCCGGAATCCTCCGGCAGCCGATGACCGAAAATCCAGCGCGCACCGCGCGTGACGGCATCGAGCCATCCCATTGGAAGAGTCTCGCCCGTGAGCAGCGCGAACCGATGATATATCCAGAGCGCCTCGCCGTTCGAATCCCACTCGCCCTCCTGCGAGAGGAAATATCCATCGCGCCGCTGCCGCGGCGCAAACTCGCCCAGCGACCGCCGCGTCCGCTCGATGCCGCCGAGTGTCAGCAGCGCGTGCAGGATGAAGGCCGCGTCGCGAAACCAGAAACGCTTGTAGGTATATGGTCCGGGATAGACCTCGCCGGGTGAGTGCAGGACTATATTCGTGATCGCGAGGTCATATAGCCGCTGCACGACCGGATCGCCCACGCGCAGCTTCGCCAGCGATGCGCGCGCCTCGCGCCAGCTCGGGGGCTGCGCGAACTTCGGCCGCTTTCTCGCATCGATGTCATCATATATCGGGACGCGGATCGTGAGCGGTTGTGACCGCAGCGATGCGACTGGGAAAAGCGCGACGGCCGTCGCCATGCCCACGTGGCACATCACCTCTGTATTTTTCTGCGCCGGCTCGTGCAGACGCTGCGCGGCGTCGTGCTCTGCATATACTGAGAGGACATGCCGCGCCGGCGGGCGGTCGAAATCGACGGTGTGACGGCGGTTCACTTTCCAACCGGTGCCACCGGTTAATATTTCGATGCGCTCGACGAAGCTGATGCCCTCGGGGTTATAGGGTCGCAGTGACACGGCGACGTGCCCCGTCGCTTTCTCCGACGGCCTCAACTCTATATTGCAAAAAGGCCGACCGTCCTCGAGCTGCAGTCCCACCTCGGACGTCAGGGCGCCCTCGCCGCTCACGCCGGTCGACAGCACTCCGAGGGTGCCGTCGAGGAAAAGTGACTGCGCGTAATCTGTGAGTTTCGACGGCAGCATTCGCTCCGCACCGGATTCGGGGATGAGCCAGAAATC
Organism: uncultured Verrucomicrobiae bacterium; assembly: GCA_963800005.1. Classification (GTDB taxonomy): domain Bacteria; phylum Verrucomicrobiota; class Verrucomicrobiia; order Opitutales; family Opitutaceae; genus CAWCZH01. The sequence continues at coordinate 281,754 of CAWCZH010000003.1, read as the reverse complement.
GAGCGACCAGCCGTCGAAGAGCGGCGTGACGAGCCCGCGTGGATCGACGATCGGATAATAGGGTATATCCGGCAGCCCCACGGCGGTCCAGTTGCGATGCGTGAGATTGATATGGCTGAAGGAAAACGCGCGGGGAATGAACGACGGATCGCCGGGGTTAAACTGTCGCTCGACCCAATAGGGCCAGACCCAGTCGAGGTTGTTCTGAATTGCCTTCGTGTTCACGAGGCCGCGCGCGTGAAACAACATTCCGGCGCGCAGCAGCTCGATGGGCTCGGCCACTTGCGATGGCTGCGCAAAGCCACGCATGCGCGCGAGCAACCGGATCGGATCCAGGAACCCGTACGCCCGCGCCGCGCGGGTGATCAGCAAGCGAGTGAACCAGGAATTGAGCAACATGGCCGGATAGCTATTGTCCGCCGAACCGCCGAAAAGTGCGATGAAATCCCATTCGCACCCGCCCACCGCGACCCAGGCTGCGGCGTCCCACGAGGTGAATGCTCGCCGCTCTTCAATCGCTTGCCCGGCTCGACCGCGTCGAGCTCCGGCACGAGCGCCGCTGTATCCAGATTATGGATACACGGGGCCGCCGTCGGCTGTGGTGCGCCGCGCCGCGGCAGACCCGGTGGGGCGTATTTCGTATCCAGATTTTGGATACAAGACCCGATATGATTAGGGGAGGTGAAAGACCTCCGGGAGATCTCGCGCGACCGGGCTGGAGTCGGGGTTGCTCGGCATCACGTCACCCATATATTTCCACCAGCGCTGGCAGACTTCCGTCTTCGCGACCGCCGCCCAACGGGCCTCGTCCTCGATTTCGACGTACGCAAAAAGTTGGTGGGTTTCCGGGTGCAGAAAGATCGAGTAATTTTCGGCGCCGTGCTGCTTCAGCGTCGCGGCGAGCTCGTCCCAGATCGGCTGGTGCCGGCGCGCATACTCGGCTTCGCAGCCGGGGTTCACGCTCATGACAAAGGCTTTTCGAATCATGAAAGTATATATTGATATATGAATCGGGGGCGCGGCCGCCGCCCGGTCCCGCCCCACTCTAGCTGGCCGCGTGCAGAAGCAACACAAACAGCCCGATGATCGCGCCCGAGGCCGCGCAGCACACGAGAAAACCCACCGTGTCCACCCGGTCCCATTTGCAAAATTCCCACGAGGAAGTGCGGACCAGCTTCAGGTGGTCGAAGCGCCCCGGGTTGCGCGCCGTCTCCGCCATCGCCGCCGCCTCCAGCTCGGGCGTGGCCCCGACGGGCGTCTTCATTTTTCCATAGAATAAATCCACGCGACGGCGCTCGGTCGGACGCGTCATATAACTCACCAACCCCAAAATCAGGAACGGAAAAAATCCGTCGAAATAGAACGTGGCCGACTCGCGCCCGTTCGGTGTCAGCTTCGTTGTATCAAACCCCAGCCGCGTCAGCGTCCAGCATTCGAAATTAAAGCGTCCACGGCCTTCGAGCGGACTCGCCGGATCGTCCGGGCGCGTGCGCACCAGCTGTCGCCAATATACAGGCGAAGGAACACCACCCGGGCCGGGCGCCGCGACCGCCAGTGCGGGCGATTGCCGCACCGCTGCAATATTCGTCGCCACCAGAGGAAATACGAGGATCGCGAGAACCGTCAGCAGCACCGACCACCACACCGCGGGCGCGGTCAGTCGCCGCCAAAAAAACAACGTCATCACCGCCGCGCCGAACGGCACGTTCACCGTCAGCACGAGTTTCACAATCGACTCTATATCGGTCATCAGCTCGGCGGAAACAACGCCCAGTGCGAGCACCGCCACGATCGTCCACCGCGCCGCGCGCACCGCCTGGCGCTGCGTCGCGTCGGGATATATATGCCGATAAAAATTCCGCACGAACAGCGACGAGATCGCGAGCGCCTTCGCGGCAAGCGTCGACATCGTTCCGGCCAGCACTCCCGCCAGCATGAGGCCGATCAAGCCGGGACCGAGAAGGCGGTTCGACATCGCGCCCCAGACGACGTCCGGGTCGGCGAGCCCATCGATTCCAAACAATACAATCGCGATGAGCCCGGCGAACGCCCACAGGATGATCATGAAACGCTTGAGATAATTTCCCGTCACGCCCACGCGCGCCGCCATCTCGTTTTTCGCGGAACCATATATCCCCATGTGATGGCTCAGCCCGTGAATCTGGACGAGGCTGACGAACAGCACGGCGCAGATGAAGACGATGGAGCCGCCCTCTCCCGCAAAGAGATTGAGCATCTGGTGCGGCACCCGCTGCGCCAGCAATCGCCACCCGCCGATGGCCGAGAGGCCGGTGGGAATGAGCAGAATTGAAAATACTATAATCAGCAGGCTCTGGAGCGCCTCGTTCAACGCAGCCGCCGCCATGCCTCCGAGAATGATATAGCTGCCGACGACGATCGTGAATATTATATAGAACGGCCACGACCGCAGGAGCGTGACATAGCTCGCCAGTTCCCCGCGCGCCTGCCGGTCCCGCAGCGTCGCGAGCCGCCCCCGCGCCGCCTCCGGCAGCGTGCCCGCGGCGACCTGCGCCTCTGCTTTTTTCAACTCGCGAAATCCCTCGACGGACGCGCGGTCCGTCGCGGTCCATTGAATCTCCGGCTTCACCACCAGCGACGACGCGATCTTATATGCGACAAAATTTCCAAAGCCGAGGAACACGCAGGCCACGCCCACCTGGCTGAGTGCATAGAGCTGGCTCAGGCCCCGGCTGCCAAAGCGGTCCTCGAAGAGATCGCCCGCCGTGACCAGGCGCACGCGGCGAAACCACGTGTTCATAAACCAGAAATACGGGTTCATAAACACCGTCTGGAACGAGAACCAGACACCCGTCACCCCGCGTTGAAATACCAAGCTCGCCGTGCTGACCGCGCCCTGCGGCTCGGTGGCGTTTCCGAAGTTCAGGAAAAACTGGTAGAGCTTTCCCAGCTTCCGCCCGGCCAAAAAGAAACCCTCCTCGGAGCCCGTGCCGCCTGACGCACGCTTTCCCAAATATACAACGGCGCACAGGTACGCGATTATGACGAGGACATCGACTATATGAAGACTGCCGAAAATCATGAACGGGGGTCGCGGATCCCCCGGGGAGCGGCAGGGATGCGCGCGACGATGAAAACGGAACCCAGTGATGCGATGCGAGCTAAAGCGGACAGTCGGACGCGCGAGGGCAGGAATCCTCCCGCGGGCCCGGGACACAAATATTTCCCGCGCCGCCGGCGGAAAAACAGTTGCCAACCCTTGCCGGACCCGAAATCCTCGGACTGTCCGATGCCGAAGCCTGCCCCTACCCTTCGATCCCTCGCGGCGACGCTTGGGCTTTCGCGCACCACTGTATCCGACGCGCTCCGCGGTTCTTCGCGCGTCGACCCCGCTACGGCCCAGCGGGTCCGCGAAGGAGCGCGGTCCGCTGGATATAGACGCAATCCTCTCGCCGGCGCGCTCATGTCCGAGCTGCGGCGCTCTCGCGGGATGACGTTTCGCGGCGTGCTCGCGGCCATCGATCTCGACGAGCCGGACCGGCCCGCCTACGCCGCACGTTATCATCGCGAGCTGACGCTCGGCGCGGACGCGCGCGCCACGGAGCTCGGCTTCAAGCTGGAAAAATTTGTCGTCGGCCGGGCAGGGTTATCCGTGCAGCGGCTCGACACGATCCTGCAATCCCGCGGCATCCATGGTTTGCTCCTGCTGCCGGCGTGGGACGATCCCGACCTGTCGAAACTCGACTGGAGCCGCTACGCCGGTATATACACGGACTATATAATCGAGCGGCCGGCCCTCCATTCTGTCTGCTCGGATCATTACCGCTCGATGATCGGCGCGCTGCAGCGGCTATATACTCTCGGCTACCGCCGGCCCGGGCTCTTCGTGCAACGGCACCGGGACGAACGCCTCCAGAATCGCTGGAGCGCGGCGTTTCGTTCTTTCCAGGAATCACACGCGGAAATCGAGCCGCTGCCACTGCTGATCAGTGACACCGCCAATCGCGATGACTTCGTGCGCTGGTTCAAGGCGACCAAGCCCGACGTCGTTCTCGCGCACGACTCAGAAACGATCGGGTGGATCGAAAGCTCGGGCGGCGCCGTTCCGGAGCGCCAAGGCTTCATGTGCTTGAACGTTCTCATGCAAGGCCGGCCGTGCGCCGGGCTCGACCTGCAGCCGCGGGCACTCGGGGCGCGCGGGATGGAATTGTTGATTGCCCAATTGCAGCGCAACGAGACCGGCGTGCCCGACTGGCCGTCCACCACCTCCATTCCCGCTCATTGGATCGAAGGTCCGACGCTCCGCGTCCAGACCGAGCCCGCCGTCCGAACCACGCCGCGCGCCGTCCGGGCAACAGCTTCCGCAACGCACGCGGCCTGATCGGCGCGTTTGCTGCCGCGATTTCGCCGCGGAATTTTCGGCCCGCACAGCTCTTGCGCACCTGTCGGCGCGCCTCCGAGCGCAGCGAGAATTGTTCGAACCCCGTGCCACCCAGCGAGTCTCAGCACGGGCGGAATTTTTTCTCATCGCGCGGCGCGATTTCCGCTTCGCTCAACTCTCCTGATGGCTTCCGTCCGCCAGCGTATTGTATATTCCGCGTTCCACGTTGCGACCCGGCTGGGGCAGGTCGTGGCGCGCCTCGCCGGCCGCACGCGGCGGGTCGATATAATAATATATAAAGTCGACCGGCTCGGCGACTGGCTTTTGGTGCAGCCGAGCCTGGAACGCGTGCTCGCAGCCGCGCGGCAGTCCGGGCAGTCCGTTGTGATCTGGGCGTCGCGCGAAACCGACGCCCTCCGGGAACTCACCGGCCCCGATTGTCCGGTGGAAAGCATCGCGTTCGAGCCGCGCGGCCGGGCCGCGAAGATTCGGCGCACGTTCGCGCTCGGGCGCCTCCTCTCTATATATCGCGCCGGCACCGTGATTAGTTTTCGGCACGCGCCCGAGCCACTCCGCGACGTGATTCTGTCGGCCATTCGCACGGATGATATACGCGCGCTTTCCTGGCGCATGTTCCCCGGCCCGACCGGCTCCGTGCCTCACGAAATATACCGTCACCACGCGCTCCTCGCCGGCCTGGATCTCGCGCCACCCACTCCGGCCACGCTCCTGCCGTCGCGACCGGCGCCACGCGTTTCCGCCGCGAGCGGTCCCATCGTGCTCGCTCCCTATAGCTCTGCCGCGCTGAAGGACTGGAATATACAGGGATGGATCGACGTCGCCCGCGCCCTCGGCGACCGCGGGCTGCGCTGGGAACTGTGGGTCGGCCCGGACCAGAGAGCCCGCGCCGGCGACCTGGCGCGCCGATTGCAGGCGGCCGCGCCGGACTCACTCTATGAAGTGCGGTCGGGCTCGCTCCGCGATCTCACGAACGCCATCAACGGCGCCCAGCTTATATTAACCGTCGACACGCTCGCGGCGCACCTCGCGGTCATCGCCGACGCCCCAATGGTCGCCATCCTGGGTGGCGGTCAGCACGGCGACTTCGCCCCGTGGCAGCGCAGCGCGCGCCAACGCTGGGTCACGCACCCACTGCCATGCTACAACTGCGGATGGGCCTGCCACCGCCCGCGCGTCGAATGCATCCAGGATATATCTCCGGCCGCCGTGATTGATGCCATCGGGCGCGTTGCGGACATCTTCGCTAGCGACGCCCGATCGGACCCGTCGTCCGGCTGCGCGACCGCGGATCGCGACGCGACGAGCCCTCTGCCGCCGTGCGCGCCCCAGTCCCACCACCTGGATTCGAGGCCGAGCGACGCCGCCATATACAATAGTATATAACTGTATATGATGATTCGTCGCCGCGCAGTTCTCTCGATCGCTCCTGGACCGCGTTCCCAACGGGACGCGCGCCTGCCTGTCGCAGGTGGCCTTGGGATGCCGCAATGATGAATGTCGTCGTCCTGAATGATGCTGCGGGCATCCGCGGCGGCGGTGATCGCGTCGCGATTGACAGCGCCATCGGCCTCGCCGCGCGCGGCCACGAGGTCACATTTTTCTCCGCGTTCGGTCCGACCGCGCCGGCCTTGGAGAACGTGCCCAACCTCTCGCTATATACTTTGGGCACGGGCTGGCTCCGCGAGCAGCAGTTGTCGCTGCGCGCAGCGGGACGCGGACTGTGGAATTTTTCCGCGGCGGGTGAATTGAGAAAGCGGCTGCGCGACCTCGACCCCACGCGCACCGTCGTCCACGCGCATCTGTATTCCAGCGGCTTGACGGCGTCGGTGCTGCACGCGGCGCTCGCCGAAGGTTTTCCGACGGTGCTCACGTTGCATGATTATTTTATCACGTGCCCGAACGGCGCCTATTTCGTTTTCCCGCGCGACGAGTTGTGTGGCCGTTCGGCGTTTAGTTTTTCGTGCCTGAGCTGCGACTGCGACTCGCGCCGCCGCTCCCACAAAGCGTGGCGCGTGTTCCGGACGTGGCTGCAAAACTACGCGGCCCGCCTGCCGCGTCGCATCACCGCCTACGCGGCCGTGTCACAAACATGTGCCGCGCTGGCGCGCCGGGATCTCCCGGCCGAGGCGGAGATCGAGGTGCTGCCCAATATAGTATCGGTCCCGCGCGCCCCAGCGGTCGACGTCGCCCGCAATCGCGCGTTTGTATATAGCGGCCGATTGGAGAAGTATAAAGGACCGCAACTGCTCGCCGCCGCGGCCGCGCGCCTTGGCGTGCCGGTCGTCTTTTGCGGTGCAGGCCCGCTCGAGGCGGAGTTGCGAAAGTTAAATCCAGCCGCGCGCTTTACCGGGTGGCTCACGCCTGAGCAGTTGCTGACCGAACTGTCGCAGGCCCGCGCGTTCGTGTTCCCCTCTCTGTTCCGCGAAACGTTTGGCCTTTCCGCGGCCGAGGCGCTCGCGCGCGGCATACCCGTGATCGCCTCGCGCGAAACCGCCGCCGAGGAATTTGTGCACCACAATAGCAACGGGTTGCTCTTCGCGCACAACTCCGTCGACGACCTCACCGCCCAGCTCGCGCTGCTCGCCAACGACGACACGGTCGCGCGGCTCGGCTCGGCCGCCTATATGAAATATTGGGCGGCGCCCCTAACGGCGGACGCGCACGTCGACCGCCTCGAAAAATTTTACCGGTCCGCCATTCGAAAAAAGTGGTCCGAGACGCACCGCGGCGTCGTGTTCCCGCGAGATCGCGAATTATCCTGTGAGTGAGTCCATCCAAACCACGGTCGAGCCGGCCGACGCGCCGCCGCGTCCTCGCACCGCGGTCAACGTCCTCTGGCTGCTCGTCGAGAAAGTTCTCAAAGCGGTCGGGAGCGTCGGCGTCGGTATTATAATAGCACGCCATCTCGGCCCGGGAGAATACGGCCGGTACGGCGCCGCGATCGGGCTCGCCACCCTCGCCAAGGAAACGGTGATGCTTGGTTTCGACCGGATGATCCGCCGGGATCTCGCCGCGCGCCCGCGCGACGCCGAAAAGATCATCGGCACCAGCATCGCACTCGCTCTCGCAGTCGCGTTCGCCGTCGTGCTCGGTCTCACCGCGGCATCGCATCGGCTCGCGGATGACGAGACCACGCGCCGGTTGATGCTGATCGTTATATGGATGGCGCTCCCGCAGGCGTTCTTCGCGTGCGAGATCTGGTTCGAGAGTGCGGGACAGATTCGCACGCTCGTCTGGACGAGAAATGTAGTATGGCTCCTCGCGCTAGCGGGCCGTCTCGCGCTCGTCTTTATTGATGCGTCCGTCACGGCGTTCGCGATTCTCGCGCTGGCGGAATGGGTTCTGACGTACGCCACCGTTTGCTGGCAGCTCGGCCGGGTGCACCGTTCGCGACTGCGCTTCGCGTTTTCCGGCTATCAGCTGCGCGTGTGGTTTCGCGAGGGCTGGCCGATGTTGGTGATGGCGGCGTTCAACTCCGGCGCAGACCGCGTCATGGTGCTGCTCGTGCAAAATCTGTCGCCCTCGAGCGCAGAGGCCGGCTACCTCAACGCCGCCGCACGCATCACTGATATATGGTGGTCGATCTCGACCATCGTGGCTTCGGTGTTGCTCCCTCGAATCGTGTTCATGCAAATGTCCGACCGATCGAGATTTATGAAGGCGACGCAAACCTACGCTGACGCGAGTCTGCTCGGCAGCGTCGTGGTGGCGTTGCTCGTGACGGTGCAGGCGCCGTTCCTCGTGCCGGCGCTTTTCGGTGCCGCATATACACCGTCGGCAATTGTGTTGATCATACTTGTCTGGTCTGGGCCGGCGGTTTTTCCCTCGGTGGCACGATCGCAATTCTGGGTGACCGGCGGCCAGCAGGTGCTCGACATGCCGTCGGTGATTTCGACGGCGATCCTGCAACTCGGTCTCGCGGTGTGGCTGATTCCGCGTCACGGCGCGATTGGCGCCGCGCTCGCGATGACCTTGGCGCGCTGGCTGGGATTTTATGGGGTAAGTGCCCTAGTACCGCCGCTGCGTCGCGCGAGTCTCGCGCCGTTTCACGCCTTTCGCGCGTTGCTCGCGCCGCGGAGAACCATCGTCGCGCTGGCGGCGTTCGGCTCGGGAATGCTCGGGCGTCACCGCCCCGCGCCACCGGCCTGAGCTCGCGGGAGCGCGCTGCCGGCGCGCCAGCCCGACGCGCGGTAACGGATTGCGGGACGCCTATATACAATAGTTTATAGTCCGCGACTCTCGGTCCGAGCATACGGATCGTCGCCGCGTCGCAAAAGCGTCGCCGGGCGCAATATACATCGTCCCGACGCGAGCCCGACCGGGGCGATCCATGGGGGAGTTAGCATCGCATCCGGTCGGCAGCCCGCGACCGGCGTCGTAGCCAATATACAGTCGGCTCAGGGGCGGCGGCATCACCAGGCGGTTTTTGAAAAGTATTTAGCGCAACGTGACTGCAACAATCCGTAAAACGGCGGCTCACAGATATTAGTCCTAGCCGGCGTGCGACGCGGCCGATTCCTTATATACTTTGATGCATCCATCCACCTTCACTTCCTGCCGGCTCGTGCTCCTTGCGGTGCTGGCGTCCACGCTCCGCGTTGCCGCGGTCGAAACGCCCCGTCGCTCCGATGACTTCATCGACACGATCGGAATCAACGCCCATTTGGACGTACCATCGAACGTCTATATTGAAGCGCCCATCGGCCAGCTCGGCATTCGCCATCTGCGCAGCAACGTCGAGCCCGGCGTCATGGCCACGCTGCAGGCGCGTCTGGATGCGCTGCACGCGGATTACGGCGCGACCGTGAATCTCGTCTGCGATTCCACGTCCTACACTCCGGCCCAATATCAAAGCCTGCTCCACGATGTCACGTTCGAGTCCATTGAGGGGTTGAACGAGCCGGACGTCGTTGGGCCGCGTTCCTACAAGGGGCTGACCGACAACTGGGTCACGCAAAGTTACCCGGCGACTCTGGCGTACCAGCAGGATCTGTTCACTGCGGTGAACAACGACACCGCGACCTCGGCGAAAGCGATTCTCTCGCCCGCCATGGCCAACCCCTCGAACTCGAGCTACCTGCGCTCGGTCGCCGCGGACTATATATCCATGCACAGCTATCCCGCGCAGCAGATGCCGAGCGGGAATTTTCTTGCTTCCTACGCCATCGCCGGCGCGCAGCTGATGGCCACGCCCGGTGGCGCGACGATGCGCATCGTGGCGACTGAGACGGGATATAAATCGGGCGCTTCCCTTGGCGACATTTCCGGCACCGCCGCCCGGAAGTATATACCCCGGATGTTTGCCGAATACTTCCGCCTCGGCATCGCGCGCACCTACCTGTTCGAGATGATGGACGTCGCTGGCGAATATGATTTCGGCATTCTCGATTCCTCACTCAACCCGAAGCCGGCATATTACGCCGTGCAGAACCTGATCTCGCTGCTGCATGAATCCACCTGGAACGCGGGCACCGCGAGTTGGGTGGCCCCGGCGACCTTCAACCCCGGCCTGCTCGACTATACAATCTCCAGCGACAACGCGAACGTGCATCACGTCCTGCTTCAAAAGAGCAACGGCAAGATCGACCTGCTCCTCTGGCAGGAAGTCCCCTCGTTCGACCTCACCAGCTTCAATGATATAGCAAACCCGACCGTGCCCGTCAGCGTCACCGTCAACCTGACCATCGCCTCCGCCTCGCTATATCAACTGAACTCCACCACGCCGGTCGCGACATATAGTAACGTGGCCACGTTCAATCTGAACATTCCTGACGAGGTCGTCATACTCGAAATGACGCCCGGCATTCCGCCCGTCGTCGTGGTCCCGCCCGCCGGCCCGACGGTCGCGGTCGAAGCCACCGCGCCGGTGGCCGTTCCAGCCACCAGCCAGCCCGGCGTCTTCACCGTAACGCGCACCGGCAGCACCGCTGCCGCGCTGTCCGTCAGCTATACGGTCGCCGGCACCGCCACCGGGAGCGTCGACTATACATCTCTCTCCGGCAGCGTCACCATCCCTGCCGGCGCGACGCAGGCCGCCATCGCGGTCAACCCCGCGAACCCGGCGCTGCTCGGACGCAAAACCGTCGTGCTGACCTTGAGCACGAATTCCAACTACACCCTCGCGACGCCCAGCACCGCCACGGTCGCGGTCGGCTTCAGCCGCACGGTCGTCGCCAACTTCGAAAGCAACGCCGCCGGCTGGGCCGGAAACGCCGGCGCCAGCACGACGTGGGACACCACGCATCCCGACACCGGCCACGGCGATCTGAAGGCCGTCCTCGCCGTCGATGGCGTCAACCGCTGGATTAATAATTTCCAGTGGAATTTCTCCACGCCCCAGGACTGGAGTGCGGTGAATACACTCGAGATCCGCGTTCAGGAAAGCGCGAGCAACCCGATGAGCGACGTCGGCCAGGCGCTCTATTTCGCCTGGTATAATAACGGCGTGGGTGTCGGCGGCGGCTACGGTGTCGGCAAAATTCCGCTGAGCCACAACACCAACTATAGCACGGTGTCGCTCGACCTCGGCAACTTCCCCCGCGACAAGGTCACCGCGTTTGTATTCTATATAGACGGCGCCGCGATCCAGCCCGGCAACCATGTTCTCTATTTCGACAACCTCGTCGCAGTCACTGGCACGAGCGCGGTCATCGAGGACTTCGAACAATCCGGCGTCAGCGCGTGGCAGCACGGCGGCCAGTCGGCCCTGCAGGTCGATACACAGAACGTCGACGGCGGCTCACAGGCGATGAAGTGGACGTTCTCGGACGTCAGCACGCAGCGCTGGGATAATTCCATCCAGCTCAACTTCCCGCAGCCAGTCGATCTGAGCCTCTATTCCACGCTGAGCGTGCGGATCAAGGAAAGCGCCTCGAATCCAGGCAGCGATGTCAACTCGGTTATATACTTCGACTGGAGCAACGACGGCGTCCGCGTGAACGGCGATGCCGGCGTCACGAGTCTCCCGCTCACCGGGACGAGCTCGTACCGCACCGTGCTGATCAACCTCGCGGAATTCCCGCGGGGCCGCGTCGACCACCTGTCCTTCTATATTGACGGCGGCGCGTTCGCGACGGGCCAGCACGTCTGGTATATAGATAATATCACGGCCTACTGACGGCCGGCCCCCGGCCACCGACCGCCCGCGGCAGCCGCGGGCTCCGGTGGCCGCGGCGCGCCGGACTATATAGACAACACCGGGGCTGCGCCGCGAGCGGGTTCCGGTCGCGCCGCGGCCGGCAGCCAGCCCCGCTCGCTGAGCCAGTCCGCGAATGTATGCGAGCGCGTCTCCCACGTCAGCGACGCGAACGGAATTCGGTTGTCGAAGCCCGGTCCAGCCGCGAGCGCCGCTTCACACGCATCCGCGAACGCCTCGAGGTCCCGCTCGGGATAATATAACGCCGTCTCGCCGAGCAGCGCCGCCACCTCGCCCGTGCGGTTGGTGACGACCGGCCGATTGGCGGCTGCGTAATGAAACGCCTTGGTCGGGCACCGCGAGAGATTGAAGGGCGTGGCTGGAAATGGAAACAGCAGCACCTGCGCGGCCTCCATATAGGATGCCAGCTCGGCGCGATCGACGCCGCCTAGAAACTGGAGGGTCTCACCCGTTTCCGCGTCGCGGACCTTCGCCTCGAAATGGTTGCGATCCGGTCCGCCCCCGAGAATCCAGATTTGCGCAACCGAACCTCGCTGCCGCAGGACCTTCGCGAGTCCGATGATCTCGGCGATTTGGTCCTCATAGAATCGATTGAGCGAGCCTATATATATCAGCACCGGCCCGGACCCGGCACCCGCGCGCAGCCGCGCGACCAAGGCGGGGTCAACCCGATGCTCCTCCTCGCTGATCGCAACCGGCATCTGCAAAAGGCGGCCGCCCACTTGCGGCCGCCGCGCCCGCACGCTGTCCGCGAGGTACGCGGAGGCGCACGTGAAACCATCCGCCTGCGCGATCATCAGGCGCTCCATCAGGCGCAAGTACGCCCGCCGCAGCGGTCCGAAGCTCTCGATCATCGAGGGAAATTCGTCGAAATCCTTGATCAACGGCAGGCCTCGCGCCGCACCCGTGCGCAGGACGAAGCTCCGCAACCCGACGCCCACGATCCAAACCGCCGACCACGCGCCCTCGCGCAACGCCCGCGCCTTGCTCAGCACGTCGCCCAAGACGCTGCCCGGCGGATAATATATCGCCTCTATATAGGACCGCCCGGCCAGGAAGTTGCGGTTGTCCGACAAGTCCGGCACCAGCACGCTGACCGGGATTCCCCGACGCGCGAGCGCGTCCGCAATGAAATAGAGTTTATGCTGGCCGGCGTGGTCGCGCATCGTGCTGACGCCAACGAAGAGCAGACGCTTACTCACGGTAGTCCTCCGTGAGCTCTCCCTGCATCTGCAGGATGACCAGCAGGCACGTGCAGGCCAGCAGCGCGATCTGCACGCGCGCCACCCCGGAAAAAGGGCTCATCAATAAGTCCCATGCGCCGCCCAGCAGGACGAAAAGTATAAAGGCGCGGGACGGCACGGGGTGGCGCACGACGCTGCGCAGTGTCTTCAGAACCAAAGCACCGAGAATGAGGAAAAAGAATCCACCTAATATACCGCCTTCCGCGAGAGCGACGAGGAGTTGCGAATGGATGGAAAGTTTGTCGGCCTCCTCCTGTTTATACCCGCGGAACGTCGGATCCAGTTCCGCGCGCGTTGCCTCGAGCCGCTCGATCATGTCACCGGCCGTGAACCAGGAGCCCTGACCCACGAGAGGCGAACCGACGAAAAGCTCGGCCGCCGTCTCGATCATACTCTGGCGTTCTATATTGGAGCCTGAGTGTTCCTGGTTTTCGATGATCGTCGCATTCGCGGCGAAGAGCAGAGCGACGATCGCGCTCAGCGAACCAAGCAGCGCGATCGGCCGCCAAATCCCCCGCGCCGTCGTCACCCCGAAAAGCCCCGCGACCAGCAGGCACGTCGCTCCCAGGCTGCGCGCGCCCAGAGCGAGATTGAGAATTCCCAGCGCGACGGCGACGACCACTTGCGTCGAAACCGCGCGGCCGCAAACCGCGAACAGCACGACAGCGGTGGTCGCATAGCCAAAGCCGAATTTCCACCACTCATCATACAGCGGGCCCGAGATGATCGCGTTGACCACGCCGCCGATATACAGCGCGAAGATAAAGATCCGCAGCCGACGCCACGAGGTGTCGATCAGGTATCCAATCGCGATCAGGTCCAGGCCGAGGAATAATACCCGTGCCCAGCCGCGCGCGAGATTGGAAAACGCTGTGCCGCGGTAGAGGTCGCTGCCGATATATCCAACGGCCATGAAAGCGACGCCGATCAGCAGGAGCCGGTACCACCCGAGCTGCTGCAGCCGCGTCGGCCAGCCACGCCGGAAGAATGCGCGCACCACGATCCATGGCACCAGCGCCAGCAGGAGGATCTCGCCGACCGGCATCATGCCGCCGACGGCGACCGTGAACGCGGAGAGAAAGCCCGCGAGGCCGCAGAGCACCGCCGGACCGTAGCGCTGCGCGGAGCCCACCCATCGCTCGGAAGGATCGTCAATATAGGTTTCAGCCAGCATGGGTTGGAGCAGTCGGCATTAGGTTATATATCGCTATATACATGGATCGACGCCTCACGGGATCGGCGCCACGTGGGGCTGGGCGGGACTGTTTTGATATAGCTCGAAAATCGCGCCGTAGCAGCGCGCGGGCGAAAGCCGCTCGGCGGCGAATTGCCGGTGATTGCGCGCCTGCGGCACGCCGGAGTGCCGCGCCAGCCACTCCCGCAGCTGTTCACCACACGCGGCAGCGTCTCCGGGGGGAAACGTCCACACGTCGGATAACCCGGCCTGCCCCAAATCGGACATGCCCGGGCACGTCGCCGCGATCACCGGCAGGTCGCACGCCATCGCCTCGAGCAGCACCAGCGGCCAGCCCGCCTCGTACCGCGAGGACACGACTATACAGTCGACCGCATGATAGAAGCTACGAGGGTCGTCTATATAGTCCAATATACGCAGCTGTGCGCTGAAGCCTAGGCGTTGCGCGAGGCCGAGCAGGTACTCCTTCCATTTCCCCCAGCCGAGGTGCAGAAAAGTCACCTGGGGAAACTGCCGGCAAACCGGTGCGAGCGCCTGATACGCGGTCTCCGGATCCTTCTGCCAGCACATGCGCCCAATCGTCGCGACCACCACCTGGTCGGGCGCGATGCCGAAACGCGCCCGCGCGAGCCGGCGCTCGGTCGGCGTGGCCGGACGGAAACGCTCGGTGTCGACGGGATTATGTATAATCACGAGTCGGTCCGGGGCGACGTGAATCACGTCGCGGGCGAAGCGCGCCTCGTCCTGCGAAATCGCGATGGTGAGCCCGCGATGCGCGAGGATGCGTTCCACCTGGTTGAAAAAACGGACGCGCAACCAGGGCGGCTTGGCCATCCCGTAATAGGCGTGCGGAGTATATAGACAGAGCGGATGCCGGAGAAGCCAAGCCGCGACGCGCGCGAGCGCCCCACCCTTCGAGCTGTGCGCATGAATGACATCGGGCCGCACGCGGCGCGCGAGCGCGACCAGCCGCCACAGCGCAAGCACGTCGCCCAATTGCGGGATGTTGCTCACGCGCATGTCCATCACTTGCCCGCCTCGCGCGCGCACGCGCTGGACCAGCTCGAGCATCGCCTTGCCACTGCGACGCGACGAATACGCGAGATGCACGCGCGATCCCTTCTCGAGGAGAAACGCAACCAGTCCCTCGACGTGTCGGAAGACGCCATCGAGTCCTGGTTCGACGACGACGAGCACCGAGGGTGACGCGGCCGCTTCGCGTGGCTCGAGGGGCGTGGACGGGCGGTACTCGTGATCACGGCTGCCGCCCGAACTTTTCAGCAGCGAATATTGGGGAGCCATCCCAATTCTCGAGGCGAGCGAAATTAGAAAACCTTGGGTCACGGGAATTTCAGCGCTGCCGCCTCCGTATATACTCAACGCCCTCGAACACCGCCCACGCGATCGCCAGGCCCACCCAGCTCCAGGCTATATCCTGCCATTCCACATACCGCGTCGGCACGAAATATTGAGCCAGTTCCAAAGCCGCCCCGAAAAGGCCCAGCCAGATCATCAAGCGAACGCGAGCCGCCGGCGTCCGCACAAACACCAGAAACGGGCACGCCAGCAGGAAATACGCGGGCATATTGCGGAACCGTCCGTAGCGGTCGCACCAGCGGCCGACCGCCGGCGGCATCCACCCAACCGTCGTCAGCTCGCCGCTGCGGCGCAGCGTCAAGTATATAGCGCAAACACACCCCGCGACCGCCGCCCCGAGCGCGATTTTCATCGGCAGCTCGCTTCGCACGGCCGCGCGCACGCCGGCCGCTTCCAAGGTATTCCCAGGTTGCCGACTGGATTTGCGCGGACTGCCTGCACCGGTGCGGGCGCCAGCCGACCGGCTTGGTTTCCGCGGCGTGCCGGGATTCGGAAAGTATATATTCATGACGCCGGCCCCTCCCAGATTCCAGCGGGCCAGGAGTAATTGGAGAACATCGCCGGATATTCCTGCTCGAGAAAACGCCGGATCTCCCAGCGGAAACGCTCCGGCCGCAGATGATCGACGTTCGCGCGGCAGGCCTGCGGCGAGAATGGCCCCGCGGCCTCGAACCGCTCGAGCGCGCCGCTCATCGAATCCACCGTCTGCGCGTCGAAAAATAAACCCGTCACTCCGGCATTCACTGTCTCCGTTGCCCCGCCCTCGCCAAACGCAATCACCGGTGCACCGGCCGCCTGCGCCTCGCACGGCGTGATCCCGAAATCCTCGATGCCCGGAAACAATAAAGCGCGGCACCGCTCGAAATGATCCTGCACCACCTCGGACGCCTGCCACCCGAGAAAGGTCACGTGCGACGACGCACGCCGCCGAAGATCGGCCTCCTCGGGTCCCGTGCCGATCACCACAAGCCGTCGGCCCAGCCGCCCGCATGCCTCCACCGCGAGGTCCACGCGCTTATATGGAACGAGTGCGGAGACGATCAGATAAAAATCCTCGCGCGGCCGTGTATAGTCGAAGCGATCCACATCGACGGGCGGATGAATCACGACCGACTCGCGTCCATAATAACGCGCGATCCGTTCCTGCACGCAGCGCGAGTTCGCGATAAAGCGATCCACGCGTTGCGCCGCCCGACGGTCGAAGCTGCGGAGCCGCGGCAGCGCGGCGGAAAAAAGCCAGCGGCCGAAACGGTTGCCGTGCGACGACGATTCCAAATAGGAATCCTCCAAACCCCAGAGGTAACGAGGCGGTGAGTGACAATAGCAAACATGCACGGCGTCCGCCGGAATCGCCACGCCCTTGATCATACTGGCATCGCTGCTCAGGACGAAACGCGTCGAGCGTGGCAGCCGAATGCTGCTGATAATTTCCGGGAAAAACGGCAGCAGGTTGCGGAAACGCGTTCGCAGCCAGGGCATGCGCTGCAATATACTCGCGCGGAACGAATGCCGCAGCAGTGAGTCCGGCAGATGCCGCGCGTTATATACAAGGATGAAGATCGGCGCGCTCGGAAACAGCCGCCCGAACTCGTCGAGCACGGCCTCGCCGCCCCGGAAAAACTCCATCCAGTGGTGCGCGAGCACGAAGGCCTCGGCCCCGCCGGTTTCGTGACCGCCACGCGGAGGCGCGTCAACGGGGCTCTTGATGGTCGGGGGTGTCATTATATACCAAAGCCCGTTGGCCGAGAAACCGTTGCGCCGCGAAATAAGCGGGCTTCGGATGAAATGCCTGGTCCGCCGCAAAGCGCACGAGACCGAACCGCAACTCCGGGTCAGAGGCGTTCTCGCCGTCGTCCCGCCAGTCGTACCAGATCGTCAGCGGAATCGACTGCTCCCGGCTGACCTGAAACACGCGCGTTATATACTCCGCCTGCTTGGCCTCACTGAAGCCCCGCCACGCGGTGGAATAGCCCCACTCGCCACAGAGGATCGGCACAACGCGACCGGCCGTTGCGCTGCGCGCGAGCAGCGACCTCAGCTTGATATAGTCGCGCGCCGCCGTCTCCGGCTCCGTCTGCCGGTACGGGTGCACGCTCACTGCACTCCAATATTCCAGCATTCCGCCCCGCACGCAGGCCTCGATGAACTTGAGATCCACCTCGGACGTCGCCGGGCCCACGAGCACCTCCTCGGGCGCGCGTTGCCGGATGGCGATGGCGGCCGCCCGCGCCAGCGCTATATATGCGGCACTGTCGCTCGACGGCGGCCAAGAGTGCTTGTTGTTCGGCTCGTTCCATTGCTCCCAGATGAAACCGCGCCCGGCGTAATGCGAAACCGCCGCCGCCGAGAACGCCGCATAGGCGCGGCGAAACTCGTCCGTCGTGCTGCGCCGGGAAAACGCCTCCGCATCGTGCACGTCACCATAAAGCCGATTGCCGTAGTCGAGAATGACGAGCGCCCGCAACTGCGCCGCGTGCAATTGGGCGACGAGGGCATCGAAGGCGGCGAAGTTATATACTCCGCGCTGGCGCTCCACCCCGTCCCAATCGAGATCCACCCGAACCCAGGTGAACCCTGCCGCACGGATCCGCTCCGGGTCGCCCGGAAAAAGCGAGCCGGTATGTACATTCACGCCAAACGCCTGCTCGACGGGCAACGGCGGGGGTTCCGCCCAGACGCGCCCGCCGGCCGCCGCGACGCTCAATATGAATGCTATATAAACGGACTTCATCGCGAGGTCCCGACCTTTCCGACGAGGCGGGCTTCCGCCAGCAGGATTTCCCGGGTGCGCGCCGCCGTCGTGTCCCATGAGAAGAAGCCGGCCCGCGTGCGGCCGCAGGCCGCCATCCGAGCGCGCTCGGCCGGCGGCAGCTGCCAGAAATATTCCAGCCGGTCCGCGAGGTCCGCGCTGCGCCGCGGATCGAAGTATATAACGGCGCCGCCGGCCGGCTGGCCCGGCCCGCCGATCTCCGGCAACGCACCCGCAGTCGACGCGAGCACCGGGCAACCGGCCGCCATCGCCTCGAGCAGTGGCAGCCCGAAGCCTTCATATAACGACGGGAACACGAGAGCGGACGCCTCACTATATAACTCCTCGAGGCGGCGGTCGTCGACCTGGCCGTGCACGCGGATCCACGGCTCGCGTTTCAGCCGTTCCGCGGTCGCCGCTTCGAGACCCGCGCGAAAGCCCGCCGCCTGCCCGATCACCTCGAGCGTGACGTCCCAGCCCCGGCGCCGGCGCACCGTTTCAATCGCATCGAGCAGCGGTCCCAGGTTCTTATGCGCCTTGAGATTGCCGACATAGAGCAACTGGTACGGACGCCGCGCGCCGCGGTCGGGCAAGTCCCGCCAGCTCGCTGACACTCCGTTTGGAATCGTCGTGATGTTGGCCGGATCCACCTGCGCGTGTCGCGCGAGTTCGTTGGCGGTGAACTGGGAGACAGCGATGACGCGCCGCGCCACGCGCCGCACGTTGGAGAAATAAAAGTGGGCGGCGACGCGCTGGGCCCGCCCCGGAAACGCCTCCGCCAAGACGAGCGGCGCGGCATCGTGCACCGTCGCCACGAGGCGCGCGCGCGAAACCCACGGAAGATTATAGTGCGGCACCCAATAGATCGCCTCGCCCGGAAGCCGCGCCGCGAGAAACTGCTCGCGCCAGCTATATATTTTAGCCCGCGTGGGCCGCAGCCGACAGCCCGGCCGCGCCGCGGCGAGCCACTCCGCCTGCGCCGGCGCATTGTATATATAAGTTTCGCGCGCCGCCTCCTCCGCCGGCCAGCGCGCGAGGACTTCGCGCAGATAGCGACCGATCCCCGACGAGAAAAGCATCCGCGCGTCGATCACCATTTCCGGACCGCGCGGCTGCGCCGAGCCGGCGCGCGGGGAGTTGTTCCAGGGCGTCGCCGCAGCGCGGTCGCGGGGGGCGGACAGGGTTTGTTCGAAGGTGCTCATCGTGGCGCTTCGGCGGTCTCCACGCCCGTGGGTTGCCCCCGCCAGGTCGAGGCCCCGGCGGTGGTGGACTGTCTATATTCCGACACGAGTCGCGTATATAGTTCGAGCCAGCGGCGCGCGACGGGCTCGGGTGCATATTTCTCCGCGAGGCGCAGGCAATCGCCCCGCATCGCGCGGACCGTGGCGACATCCAGCGTGCGCAGTTTATCCGCCAGTGCCGCCGGCTGGTCGGGATCGAACGCCCAACCGGTCACGCCCTCCTCGAAAAGTTCGGGGATGCCCCCGCGCGCCGCCGCGAGAACCGGCACGCCCTGTCCCGCAGCCTCGATCACCACGCGGCCCATTGGCTCGTTCCAAAGCGACGGCACCACGAGCAAGTCGATTGATGACAAAAATTCCGTCGCAGGCACCTGGCCGAGAAACGTCACCGCCCCCCTGCCAGCCCGCGCGCGCAGTTCGTGTTCATATTCGTCGGTTCCCGTCCCCGCGATCCGCAGCACGGCGTCGGGTCGGCCTGCCGCCGCGAACGCGTCGATGAGGAGCGCGATACCTTTTGTCGCATGCAGGCGCCCGAGGTAACCGACCCGCAGCTGCGGCGGGCCGGCCGGGCGTGCGATGGCCCGCGTCGCCGGCACCGCTCCATACATCACGTCGAAGCTGCGGGACTGGCGGAAAAATCCGAACCCACGAAAGAGGTTGCGAGTATATTCGCTGTTCGCGACGACGTGACGCACGCGTTGGCTGAGGCGCCGGTGCACGAGCGAAAAAGGCAGGCACGAGGCGCACGTGCCGGTGCAGTTCCGGCCTTCGTGGAAACGCGTGGCGCGCGGGCAGGCGAGTTGATAGTCGTGCAGCATCTGCACATGCGGGCGGCCCCAGCGGGCCGCCGCGCCCCACGCCGCGCACGACCAGCCCGGCAGGTTTTCCGTCTGCACGAGATCCGGCTGGATGGCGCGCAACTCCCGCTCGAGTAACCTGCCCCCCGCCGCGTTGTATATATCAAGCACGTGCCAGAGTGCTCGAGCGAGCGGCCGCGCCGTTTGTCGAGGGTTGAGGCATTCGGCGAGGTTGGGCGCGGGGAGCGCATGGCACTCGACGCCCTGGTGCACGAAGCGGTCGGGCTCGGTCCCCTCGTGTAGTGAAATAACGGATACACGCAGCCCCTGCTGCACGAGCGACTCCGCATGATATTTCAGCGAGTGCTCCGCCCCGCCGCGCATCCGCGGATAATAAAACGTGGTGACAAACGCCAGGTGCATGGAGGGCGTGGACACGGGGCGATGGACTCAGGCGCGCTCGCTGGATGCGGACATCCAGACGAGCCCGACGCCGAGGAAGAGCGAGGCGATGGCCGCCTCGATGCCGTTGAGGGTGAGTCCGACCGCGAGAAACGCGGCGACGAGAACGATCCCGGCCCGGCGGCGGAGGTTGAACGGCACGGGCGTGCGCCACGTCTGCCACGCGAGAAAGCCGACGAACGCCGCGCCGAGCGCGCCAAACGCGCCCCAGATATAGACAAAGAAGTTGTCCCCGGGGTTGAATATACTGGGCTCGAAGAACTGCTGCGCCACGCCGATCCCTCCGAGCCCGCGGCCCGTGACCAGGTTGCCACCACGCTTGAGCAGCGCGAAGCCATCCGGCCACGTCTGCACCGCGCGCTCCTCGAAGGAGGATGTCGAGGTCACATTCTCGGTCTCCGAGACCGAAGCTGTGTTCTTATAATAACGCGCGGCGGCGAAGGGCAGGCCGACCACCGCGATGGCGAGCACGATGACGCCGACCTTGGCGAGGCGCTGCGTGATCTTCAGGCCGACCGCCAGAAAATGAATCACGATCGCAACCCCCAGCGCCACGAGGGCGCTGCGCGAGAGCGTGAGATATATAGCGGCGGCCGACACGAGCCAGAGACAGAAGCCGACGATATAGAACCGCGCGGCCGTGATCATGATCGTGCCGAAAAACAGCACCTGCAGCGCCGCGTCGAACGAGGCGCGGCTAAATCCCGGAGCGCGGTCGACGTCGCCGATGGTCCATTCGCGGGAGCCCTCGAGCGCCACGCCGCCGACATCATATATGAAACCGATCCACGGCGCGCGCCAGAGCCACGTCAGGACGATGCCCGCCACCGCGCAGAGCCAGAGGATTCCGCAGGTGCGCGTCAGCGTGATCCAGTGTTGCTCGATCGACGTGGCCACGACGGTGCCGCAGAGGAGCGGAAACCATGTCTTCGCAGCGAAGAGCGGTTGTCGCGAATCCGGCAGGATGAGCAGGCCGGCCACCGTGCCGATCGTGAGGAGCGCGAGCACCACGAGGAACGGCAGGTTTTTTATATTCGTGAGGCACGTGTTCAGGATACCGAGGAGCATCGCGCCGATCAGGACGACATCCTTGATATATATCAGCCACGGCAGACCCGCGCGCGCCGCGTAGAAACGCAGTGCCCCCTCGAAAGTGCTGATGGTCAGGAAGCCGATCAGCAGCGTAAGAATCCAGCGGGCGAGAAAGCGCGCGAGCGCGTTCTGGGCGTTGCTGTCGCCCCCACCAAACGCGTATGCGCGGTTTCCAGAAAACGTGTCCAGTGGGACAGTGACGGTTCGATTCATGATATATGCCGGGTCATGATATAGGCCCGGCAGTGAGAGTGGCCGCCGGTTCGGGCTTTCGCGCGTGCCACCGGCTCTTCGCAGCGCGAGCGGCCAGTGACAAACGCCGGCCGAGCACCGCGCGAACACCGCGCAATATTTTGAAACGCAGCGTCCGCGCGGTCAGCACCGCGAGGTCGCCCGCGCTGAAACGCGTCCCGCGGTTGATATGCCAGAGCGTCCGGTGAATCACGAGGCTATGTACTTCCCAAGCCGCCGCGCTGCTGCGCCCGCCCATCTCGAAGAGGCAGATCGGAAAATCCAATTTCCGAAACGCGGCGCGATCGATCACGCGGAGCCAGAAATCATAATCCATTCCCAGGGCGAGCCGTTCGTCGTAGGGATGTGCGACGGCCAGTGCGCGCGGGACGAACGCGGACTGGTGGTTGATGGGGTTGTCCCACGCGAAATCCGCCAGGGCCGCCGAGGCGACGTGTCGCCGCGGCACGCCGTCGAGGACGGAGATAAAATCGCCGAAGTATATAGCGGCCGGCGCCGGCGCAGCGGCTGCGATCGCCGCGGCCACGCGTTCGAGCACGTCCGCTGACTCGAAAACATCGCCGGCATTCATATAGCAAACATACTCCCCGCGTGCCCGTGTCGTGCCTTTGTTGAAGGCATCGGCGATGCCACGATCGGGTTCGCTCAGCGCGTTGGGCCGGCGCCGGGCGAGACTGCTGATCAATTCCTGCGAGCCATCGGTCGAGCCGCCGTCGATCAGCACGTGCTCAATGGAGGCGTAGGTCTGCGCGTTGACAGACTCGATGGTCCGCCGCAGAGCCGCCGCGGCGTTATATGAAATGGTGATGATGCTGAACACCGGCCGCTCGCCCTCGGTCACGGGCGCGAAGCCGGGCCGCTCCGGATTTCCGGTCGGCATCTCGCGCGAGGCTCGCGGCGGGGTTGGCATCGTGATCGTCGGCACAGTCTGCTTTCAGGTGGACGCGCGCATCTGCTGCGCCTGCTGCTCGAGGTAACGGCGGTAATCGCGATAGAACAGCGGCAGGACGAACAGGCCGTTCAGCAGGAGCAGAGCGATGAGCAGCCCGTCTGTGCCGGATCGCCGGGCGGCGTACGGCAGCGCGGTCACGACATAGATCATGAACACGAATGCGAAGAAGTTCTGCAGCCGCAGTCGCCCGAGGCTATTTGATATATACGCGAAGCCCTGCTGGAGGCACATGATGCCGACCTGCGCTGAATAGAGCGCGATCAGCACGTGAGACGGCTGGAGGCTCGCGGCCTTCGCCAGGATGGGAAATAGATAATGCACCGCGAGCACGACCGCGAGGCCGGCCAGCACGCTGAACGCGAGGTTCAAGCGCGTGAGGCGACGGAGCGTTTGCCGCAGCCAGCCGTGATCCTGCCGATGCACCGCCTCCGTGATGGCGGGCCAGATCTGGTCGAGAAACATCTGCTGCAGCTGCTGCAGCGGCAGGCTGATGCGGCAAAGTATACTATAGGTCGCGGCGCTGAGCGGCGACGCAAAGGTGCCCAGCAGCACGAGTGGGCTCTGGTTCACGATGACGCCTGCGATCAGCGGCAATACATAGTGCGAACCCTGGCGCAGCGTTCGCAGTCCCTCGTGGAGCGAGACCGGACCGAAGAGCCGCAGGCCGCCCGGAACGCGGCGCGACAGAAGTATATAGCTGACGCCCTGCGCTGCGATCGGCGGCACGACGGTCAGCGCAACGAAGCTCGTGAAGCCCATGCCAAGGGTCGACGCGACGAACACCGCGATCAGGCTGAGCACCGTCCCCGAGGAGGTGGCGACGCTGGCGATCCAGCCCTGTTGCAACCCGAGGGCCATGCGCGAAAACAATCCGAGCGGCAGACCGAGCACGAAGGCACCGACGATCAGCAGAAGCGCGCTCTGCAGGTCGATCTGCCGGAACGGCGCGCTGGTGAAGACCAAGCCCGCGACGCTCGTTTTCAGAATGAGGAGCGCGAGTATACAGAACAATATAGCCGCCACCGGCGCGAGCACGAGCAGCGTAGACCGCAGGCAACGGGTGGATTGGTCCAGTTCGCCGCGGCCCATCATGGCGGCCACGCGATTTTGCAGCCCGATCCCGATGCCGAAATCGAAAAACGACAGCATATTCACACTGCTCGTGAGGGTGACCCAGATCCCATACCGCTCCGCGCCGAGGTAATGCAGCGCGATCGGGATGATGAGCAGGCTGCAGCCCATCGCGACCACGCGGGAGCACAGCGAACTCCCGACCGAGATGAAAACCCGGCGCCAGCGTGCGGCGCCGAGGTCATCGGCAGGCGCGGCCGTCAGCCGTTTCCACGCGCCCGCGAGCCGCCGGGCCTGCGGGCCCGGGAGCAACGATGAGACGGCTTGGAAGGTTTCTGGCATCAGGAAAGGTGATCGGCGGGCACGGCTCGCGAAACGGCTATATGATTTCTGTTATATGGTTCGGCGCTCGCGCGGTCTTATATGCGTTTATATCATTATATACAGCCGCGGCCCTCCGGCCCGCGGGACCCTCGCAAGAGGGCCACGTGGCCGGCTGGCAGCGAACCGCGCCGCACCTGTGGCCAATCAGCCGCGCGCCGCCACCGGGTTCGGCACGGGAACGGGGCGCACTTTTTTCCCCGGACGTTCGCCGTAGCTATATCCCTTCGTCGCGGCCTTATAGGCGTAGGCGAGTTCCTTGTTGGCGTTGCGCGGGGAGAAGCCGTTGAGGATGACGCCCCGGAACGAGAGATTCGCGCGGGCGAAGTTGTCGATGACATTGCGGACCTGCACGACTGGCGCCATGCCCTCTCGCACCACGAGCAGCGCGTCATTCGCATGACGCGCCAGTACGAGCGCGTCCTGGAAAACACCGGCCGGCGGTGTATCAAGGATGATCACGTCGTAGGATTCCTTCAGGCGATCGATGAACGCCTCCATGCCCTTCGCAATAATCAGCCGGCCCGGCTGCGGCTCAGACCCACCGGCAACGATCAATTCCACGCCATCCGGCAGCTTCTGTATATTAAGTGACGGCTCGCCATTCAATATATTGTCCAGCGGGAATCCCTCGCGGGCCCACGTCAGAAAACCGCCCGGAGAAACCACGCCGTGCAACCGGTTCTGCACTGGCCGCCGCAGATCGAGGTCGATCA
Organism: uncultured Verrucomicrobiae bacterium; assembly: GCA_963800005.1. Classification (GTDB taxonomy): domain Bacteria; phylum Verrucomicrobiota; class Verrucomicrobiia; order Opitutales; family Opitutaceae; genus CAWCZH01. The sequence goes on along the minus strand of CAWCZH010000003.1, from coordinate 256,688 downwards.
GCAGCGTGCGCTTTTCGAGACGCTGGTAGGTGCTGGCGAGATTGGAGGCGATGAGCGACTTGCCCTCTCCCGGGAGAGTCGAGGTCACGAGGATTACCTTCGGATAACGCTGGCCCGAGTTCAGCTCGAGGTGGCCGGCCATGCCGAGAAAAGTCTCGGTCGTGACGACGTCGACGCTGTCGCGCACGACGTGCGCCCGGTCCTCACGACGCAGTTTCAGTGTCGGCACCGCGCCCACCAAAGGAAGGCCGAGCAGGTCCTCGACGTCAGCGGTCGCGGAGACGCGTTCGTCGAGCGCGCTGATGAGCAGCGGCGTGATCAGGAAAGCCGCGAACGCCAGGCATCCGACGAGCGCACCATATAGCACCTGCTTCGGGATGCGCGGCTTCACTATATAGGCGGGATCGACGACCTGCAGGAAATCCGCGGGTAGTTTGCTCGAGATGGAGGCCTCGCCGATTTTGCGCTCGAGCTCGTTCAACGTGATCTTCTTCGAGTCGACGCCCGCACTGAGGATTTCATAATTGCTGGCGAGCTTCTCGATTTCGATCGAGCTCTCGAACGCATCATCGAACTCCTTTTTCAGCAGGGCCTCGGTCTTGACGACGACGTCGAGCTGGGCTGCAAGGTCGCGTACCGCGACGTCGAAATTCCGCTGGATCGCCGACTGGATGCCGGTGATCTGTGAGTCGACGTCGCGGAGCTTCGGATGATTCGGGCCGTAGCGGCTCGCGAGGACGCCGCGTTGCGCGAACTGGCGGTCCAGCTCCTGCCGCAGCGTTTCGTTATTGGCGAAGCCGGCGAGATACGCGTTGTCCCAAGGATATTGCGAGCGGGCGCGATCGGCGGTGGCCTGACGCGACAGCGTTTCCAAACCAACGCGCTTGATCCGCGTCTCGGTCAGGCTCGCGTCGAGCCGCTTCAAGCGGTCGTTCAATATACTTTGGTTGTCGCTGCGCGATATGATACCGTGCTGCTTCCGGTAATCGAGACGCGCGGACTCGACGTTCGCGACGTCGTTGCGGATCGTCTCCGCCTGCTTCTCCAGGATTTGATAACCGCGCAGGTTCGCATCCTTGAATTCCTGTTGTACATAGTTGAGATATTCCGAGGCGACCCGATCGGCCACCATCATGGCGATCCGCGGTTCATAATGGGAGACGCTGATGGTATAGTATTCCCGTCCGCGTTCGCGCTCGATGGATATTTTCCGGGCGAAGAGGCCCTGGAAGAAATCATCGTCGGCGACCTCGCCGGGTTTGAGATAAGGCTCGGCGATGGCGGCGCGCTCGGCCGGAGTGAATGCGCCGAGCAGCCGGGCGTGAAACTTCCGGCTGTTCATCATCGAGAGGTGGTTGCGTAGGTTGTTCTCACGCGCCTGGTCGCCGCCACCGTCGCCTTGCGTGCCGATCACTTTATCAAGGCTGCTTTGGGCCACGAGCGCCGTCTGCGCCGTGAACTCGAGGCGCTGCTTGAAGAGGAAATAACCCGATGAGCCGCCGACGGCGAGTGCGCCGAGCAGGCCCCAATACCAGCGGGAGCGAATCACCAGCATGGCATGGCTCAGCAGCTTGACGAGGTCCGCGAAGGAGAAGTCGCTGTCCCGTGGCAGCGGTGTCGCCGAGAGCGGCGAATTGTTTATATTGGCAGCGTTCAATGCGTTGTTATCCATGGCAGGGTCCGTTAAAAAGTGCGCTCGGGCACAAATACTATATCTCCAGGCAGCAGCTGAAATTCCTCACCCTTTGACTTGTCGTCGAGGTACGAGGAGACGTTCACCGTGAACGCCGTTTCCTTGTTTCCCTCGGTGCGCATGACCTTCACGGAGTCAGCGCGAGCGACGCGCGTGAAGCCGCCGGCGCGGGTGATCGCGGTGACGATCCCGATCTGGCCCCGCTCGATCGCGAGGTCGATCTGGTTGGGATTATTCACCTGGCCCAGCACCGACACGTTGCGGGGGGCGTAGGCTTGAAATGATAAAATCACCTGGGGCTTCAGGTAATATCCGCCGTCTCTATATCCTTTTTCGATCATCGTCTCAGTCTGCCGCAGCGTGAGGCCGGCGACCTTGACGGGCCCGAGCAGCGGCACGGAAATTTCTCCCGCGGAAGAAACGCGCTGGAGCAGGATGGACTCCGGCTCCTCGAACACCTGGAACTGGAGCTGATCGAGCGGGGCGATTTTATAATCTCCCATATCCGGGAGAGGCGCAGGCGGCTCGGCTGCGGAGACGACGGCCGCCGCGGCGAGCATCCAGAACCAGCGGCAACGCCGCAACGCGGCCGCAAGGAGGGACATCTGAGTCAGGGATTTCATATTTAAAACTTATAGTAAGTGTGCACCGAAACCGCGGTCCGATCATACTTGCGAACAAGCACGTCCGAGGTGTGGCCCTCCTCGGACAAAGCGACGGCAACGCGGAACCGTTCCGACGGCCGATAGCTGAACTCCACGTCGCCCTCCAGGGCGTTGTCCTTCGACTGGAGCACCTCGCGGCGGAACACGGAATGGGTGGGCCCGCCGCGCAGGATCAGCTGCCATGCGCCGACGATCACATTCGTGAACGAGAGAAACGCCCGCGTGGTATTCACCGACTGGCCATCCGGCGCGTACTCCGCGCCACTATATACAGCGAGCACAACGGTGCGCCGCGGATCGATTGACCAGGTCAGGTCCGAGCCGCCGACCGGGAGATTATAGCGGTTGCTATATCCGCCGGTATAGTCGACGACCCCGAAGCCGGCGTAGGCCTTCCCCGTGAGTTTCGGCGTGATCTCGCCCTGGATCTGCGCCGTGAAATAACCCTCGGTGCTCCGGACCGCCGGACCATATATCTCGGTGCGCCGCGGAGTCGAATCGCCGCCGGCAAACCCGACGTTCAGCGAATATTCCAAACCGGGCCGCTGCTGGAGGGCGAGGCCAAGAAAGGCCTCGCCATGCTCGTTGTTGTTCAGCGTCGGATCCTTGTATTCATCGCTATATACCGTCGCGTGCCCCCGCAGGCCGATCTTGGAGAAGAGCGGCACGTAACCCTCGCCGGTGAGGGTGAATACATCGTGCTTCACGCGCCGCCCGAGGTACTGGTTGGGCTCGGCGGTTTCCACCCACGACGTCTCCGCGTGATATATCGGAATCACGTTCTCCACGTTCGGGTAGGAATACGCCGCCCCGATATAGTAATCCGTCTCCGAGGAAACCGCGCGGTCGATGAAGTCGGTCTCGGTGATCGAGGCGTGGGCGTGCAGGTCCGTCAGCGAATCGCGGCGCGTAAACGTCAGCTCGGGCGTCGCCTTGATATATCCATCGCCGGGCCCGTTATGGCTGAGTGTCAGGTTGGAGTCATACCCGGCGCCGCCGTCGATCGCGCCGCCGAGTGACCAATCCTGGTTGCTCCAGAGCGATGCGTGCGCGCCGCTGGCGGCCAGTATACAGAGGCCAAGGGACAGCGCGGACGGGCGGAAACTGCGAAAGGACCAAGTCATGCGACGGCGTTTCCGCGGGCTTAATGGGCGTTCTTGTTATTGAAAACCGTGGCGGCGACGCAGTAGAGGTCGAGCATCAGGCTCCAGTTCTCGAGGTAGTATAGATCCGCCTCGACGCGCTTCGTGAGGTCAGTGTTGCCGCGCAGGCCGTTGACCTGCGCCCAGCCGGTCAGGCCAGTGCGGACTTCATGGCGCGCATTATAATTCGGAATCTCGCCCTTGAACTTCTCGATGAGTTCCGGCCGTTCCGGGCGCGGACCGACGAGGCTCATGTCGCCCTTCAGCACGTTCCAGAACTGCGGCAGCTCATCGATGTTATATTTGCGCATGAAGCTCCCGACCTTGAGTCGGCGAGGGTCATCCTGCGTGCACCAGACCGCGCCGGTCTGCGCCTCGGCGTTCATGCGCATGCTGCGCACCTTATAGATGAAGAAGGTCCGCCCGCTGCGGCCCGTGCGCTTTTGGCGATATATGATCGGGCCCGGGCTCTCGATATATACCAGCAACCCGAAGAGGGCGATGATCGGCAGGCTGACGAGCAACCCCAAGAGCGAGCCGGTCACATCGAAGAAGCGCTTGAGCAGGCGATTCCCGGTGCGGTCGAGCGGCAGCCGCGAGATGCCGAGGAGCGGCACGCCGCTGATCGTCTGCACCTGCAGACCGGAACTCAGAGCGGGAAAATATCCCGGCACCATTTGGAATGTGATGAGTTCGCGTTGGCAGAATGAAATCAGCTCCTGGATTTCGTTTCGCGGGCAGGAGACGTCCGCCAGGATAACCGAGTGAGCCTGGCATTCTGCGAGCAGCCGCGGCAGTGCGGCGTAGCTGCCGAGGATGGCAACCTCCGCGGGTGGCGTGGACGCGAACGTGCCATCGGGCAATGGGACGCACCCGATGATCTCGCTCAGTTGTGCGAGGTCGCGGCGCATCGCATTGCGGACGTGCGTGGCCTTTTCATTCCAACCCACGACGACCACGCGCGAACTGACGGCCTCGCGTTGCGCGGGCTGCATCAGGAACACGAATAGCGCGAGCCGCCAGAATATGATCAGCGCGAAGAGGAGAACGGCGCAATATACAACGCCGACCCGCGGGCTGAAGTCCCGCGTGTGGGCAAGCCCGAGCCCGGCCCACACGGCGATCGACCAACCGAGCGCCGTGATGACGAGGTTGTCGGAGAACTTCCGCATTTTATATAGGTTCTCCAGCTCGTAGCTCTTGAGCAGGATCATGAACCACACGAACAGCAGCCCGCCAGCGGCCGCGAGCATCGGGAAAAACATCGGCGGCTGGCCGAGCGGCGGACGTCCGAAAGCCTCGCCCGTGCGCTGCCACTCGCGCAGCGCAAGGCCGAGAAAGATGGCGACACCTGAGACTATATAGTCGCCCAGCATCAGCATGGAGCTGAGGCGGTAGGCGTGCTCGCGGGGCGAAGATCGCGCCGGCGGCGCGACGCCCCGCTGGGCGGGAAAGAGTGGAAACGACGTCGGGTGGGCTAGGCCCGGCGCGGGAAATGGAATAGCAGTGGCATTCTTGGCCTCACGGTTCGTGGCAAGTATTGCGCTCATGTATCTCGGTGTTGGTGGCTCGCAAAACCGCGGGAGCGTATCCGGGGGGGGACCTGAATTGGGGGCAAAGACTCACCTGGGAGAACGGGAGCATGATATATACAGCGGCGCAGGCCGCGGTCTCACGCTCCGCCACGCGCATCTGAATAAGCTGGCTGCAATTGTTCATGGCGCGTCGAGAGATATGCTATAGGAAGGAATTGTTCCGAGAATTCACATGGACGACACATGGAGAAGCGATCGAACGCCGATGGCTCCGTCGCGCGAATGACTGACCGGCTCACGCTGCGAAGTTAGCACAATCCGGGCCGAGCGCTCCGCCCGCTGCGGCGGATCGCACAAGTTCCCGCAGGGCAACGAGGATGCATATTATATAGCGAAATTTCATATTATGACACAGATCCGCGCGCGGCCCCCCTGATGCAATATACTTGTATAATCCCACCGTCCGGGCTTCCCGCTTCGGTCGGTCGACTCTGAAGCCAGCATATATATAGCATGTCAAGGCCGGGCCGCCCGACGGAACTGCGCGCCCGTCCAGCGGAACGAGTTCGGCAATATAGAGCCGGAAAAACCGCGCGCCGGTGCGCCCCGCGCGGCCGTCCCGACTTATACATATGCGCCGTCACGCATATATGTAACACCGCGGTGCGGGGACGCGGATGACCCAAGGGAGCCCCAGAAGGTGCGGCGGGAACGCAGAAGCTCGGAATTGCCCGAAATCGCGACCCGGCGCGCCGCGAAGCTTGAAATCGGACCGCATCACGGGCTCTCTTGGCCGGCCCGTCGCCCGGGTGGTGGAATTGGCAGACACGCCAGACTTAGGATCTGGTGTCGCAAGACGTGCAGGTTCAAGTCCTGTCCCGGGCACGGCCGGCGCCGGGATTTTCATTCCGCAAAGGCGGCCCGTCGAATATAGAATGGCTGCGCGGGGGCACCCGGTTCGAGACGCCCGTCGGCCGGCGAGCGGTGCACTCCGATCGCAACGCTCGCCCCGACTGCACCGGTGGGCGGCAAACGCGTTTTGCTTTTTCTGGACCAACGCTGCATGGTGGCGGCGTTTCCGTATGAGTGCCGACCTCACCGAGCTCTATCAACAAGTCATCCTCGACCACAACCGTCGTCCGCGGAACCGCGGCAAGCTCCCGCACGCGAATCGCGTGGCGCATGGAGACAACCCGACCTGTGGCGACCAGTGCGATGTATATGTGCGGCTCGACGGAGACCGCATCGCCGAGATTTCATTCGACGGTTCCGGGTGTGCGATCTCGCAGGCTAGCGCGTCACTGATGACCTCACAGCTCAAGGGCCGGACCACGAAGGAAGCCGAAAAGCTTTTTGAGGAGTTCCACGATATCGTGACGAGCGGTCGGGAACCCGAGGAGATCAGCGACCTCGCTGCGTTTGCCGGCGTGCATGCATTTCCGGCGCGCATCAAGTGCGCCACGCTCGGCTGGCATGCCGCGCTGAACGCGCTCCACGGTGACCCGGTTCCGATTACGACGGAAAGCCACCTCGACTGATTCCGCCGGCCGCCCGGTGGCGGTGGCGCACGAGTATATATTGTCCATGCCTAACTGGTCCAACGTCCGCGACGACTTTCCCGCGCTACTTCAACAAGTGCACGGGAAGCCTCTGGTTTACCTCGACAACGCCGCGACGGTGCAAAAGCCGCGCAGTGTCATCGATGCGCTCGCGCATTTCTACGAGCGAGATAACGCGAATGTGCATCGCGGGCTGCACGCGCTCTCGATGCGTGCGACCGACGCGTTCGAAGGTGCTCGCGCGCGGCTGGCTAAGTTTGTCAACGCGGCGGATCCGGCCGAAATCGTGTTCACGCGCGGCACGACGGAGGCGATCAATCTCGTCGCTGCCAGCTGGGGCGGAGCGAACCTGAAGCCGGGTGATGTGATTCTCCTGACCGAGATTGAGCACCACTCGAACCTCGTGCCCTGGCAGCTGATCGCGCGACGCACGGGAGCCAAGCTCCGCTATGTTCCCGTGCTCGGCGCAAACGCCGAGGGTGGATTGGATGTGGCGGCGCTTGATACATTGCTCACGCCCGAGGTGAAGCTCTTCGCGTTCACGCACGTTTCCAATACACTCGGATATATAAGTCCCGTCGCGGAGTTTTGCGCCCGTGCTCGGAAACGTGGCGTTGTCACCGTCGTCGACGGCGCACAATCCGTCGGGCACATTCCGGTGGACGTGCAGGCGCTCGGATGCGATTTCTTCGCGTTTTCCGCGCATAAGATGGCCGGGCCAACCGGGATAGGCGCGCTCTATGGACGGCAGGCGCTGCTCGATGCCATGCCACCTTATCAAGGCGGCGGTGGCATGATCTCGGTGGTGGAATATTTCGAGAGCAAGTGGAAGCCGACTCCGGAACGGTTCGAGGCGGGTACGCCGGACTTCGGCTCCGCGCCGGCCTTTGCCGCGGCCTGCGACTATATAGACGCCCTGGGTCGCGGGAAAATTGCGGAGCACGATGCGGAACTTTCGGCGCTCGCTTATGAGAAGTTATCCGCGCTGCCAGGCATCCGCCTCCTGGGACCCGCCGCGGGGGAGCCGCGCAGCGGTTTGGTGAGCTTCTCGTTCCCCGATGTGCATGCCCATGACATCGTGACGTTCGCGGATGAGGACGGACTCGCGCTGCGCGGCGGCCATCACTGCAACCAGCCGCTCATGCGGAAGCTGGGGCTCTCGAGCACGACCCGCGCGAGTTTTTATGTATATAACAATCCTGCGGAGATCGACGTGCTCGTCGCGTCGCTGCAGCGGATCCTGAAGTTTTTCCGCGCGGGCTAGCAGAGCTTTCGCCCTATATACATGCGGGGTTATATAGAGCAGCCCGGGAAAGAAAAACGGCCGACCTCCGAAGTGGAGAGTCGGCCGTGAGGCAAAAAGAGTCGAGACGTCAGAGCCTGCTGCTATTTCCCCGAATCAACGAAACGAGGAATAGCACCAAGAAGATGACGAAACAAATCTTCGCAATAGTGGCCGCCGTGCCGGCAATGACACCGAATCCGAGAACCCCGGCAATCAGCGCGATAACGAGAAATATAATAGCGTAATTTAACATGGGAGTGAGGGAGACAAATTATTCGACGCGTCCGCCGCGAAGCAGGCCCACCAGCCCGATCACGCCGGCCACAATGCCGCCAACGAGAAGCCAAACCGCCTTGTCGGTCGGTGCTCCGGTAAACATGCGGGAAATTCCCGAGCCGACGGAATTCGAGGCGCTGACGCCGTAAATGACGAGGATGACGCCGACAATCAGGAGGGCGAGGGAGACGGGCTTGTTCATATAGGGGACACTGCTGGAATTTGAGGTTGAGGTGGACCGAGAGCCGCTAGGCTGCGAGGCGAAGTTGCTGACGGGGCTTGCGGAGACAGACCGCTACGTATTGCCGCGGTTCGTCTCCGAGCGTAATTTTCTCATTACCCGCGGTTACCCAATCCGGCACCGCCTCCGTTCGGCGGAAAATGCCCCACGGCGCCGTCCAACGCATTGGCCAAGAACGCTGAGTATATAGAGAGCGACGCGAGCCGCGCGCTCTAAACTCCCACGGTGCTTATTAGGGGATCTTCAGTTCCATGCCGACCTTCAGGTCCTTGTCGTTTTTCATGATGTCCCGGTTCGCTTCGTAGATGGCCTTCACCTTCTCGTTTGAGGCGACGCCATAATATTTCTTCGCAATCGCGAACAGGCCCTCACCTTGTGCGACGCGGTGGCGGCGGATCGGTCCAGTCGCAGAGGCGGCCGCAGGCGGTCGAGTCGGCGTTGGCCGCACGTTCGCGGCGGCCGTGCGCGGAGCTCCCGACGGATTAGAGGAAGCAACCGCGGCGGCGGGCGCAGCATTGGGAGGCAGTGGTGCTAGTGAGATCGGCGATTCGGAGTCGGGCGCAATGCCCACGGGAGTCGCCTCTGCGGGGATGATCGGCCTCACGGGGTTGGCCTCAACGCCCAACGTCGCGTGTGTCGTCCGTGGAACGCCAGCATTGGCTCCCCCCCGCAGCGCCGTGAGCTGGGCGTGCAGCTCATCATTTTCGCGCTGCAGCTTATCGATCTGGTCGGCCAACTCGAAGTGCTGCGACTGGTTGTCGAGCGATTGAGCCGGGAGCGTCCGAGCAAATTCGCGCCGGGCGTTATCAATCAACTCCCGCACGTACGGAGCCTGCTTCGAATTCGGCTGCAACGCGAGATATTGACGGAAATGATGGTAAGCCTCCACCGGATCCTTGCTATCCTTGAGATATATAATACCGGCATCGAGGTGCGATTCAGCTGAGGATTGTTCTCCTCGCCGCTCGATGACCTTGAGAAACGACGCGAGCGCTTCCGGCGTGCGGCCTTGTTTCAGCAGTTCCTTGCCGTGAATATACGTGGGGTCGTCCGTCTCGGCCGTGACGACATTGGGATCGTTGCGGCCACAGCCGGAGAACCAGGGCAGCACCGCGAGAGCAAATATAAGGCGCCATCGGGAGCGGACAGTCATCAGGGCAGCAAAAGGGATTGAACGAATAAAACTTCATTCTAACTTCCCCCTCTCCTACCCCGATTCAACCCTAAATGGTCCTCGACTCGAATTCCATTCTCGCCCGCGCCCGGGCGTGCCTGCGGATCGAGTCAGCGGCGATCAACGCCACCGCGCAAAAACTCGGACTGGAATTCGTCGCCACAGCCCAAGCGGTGCAGACGACGGTCGCCGGCGGGCGAAAGCTTATATTCACGGGCGTTGGCAAATCCGCGCACATCGCGCAGAAGGTCGCCGCCACATTTAATAGTATCGGCGTCGCCTCCTGTTTTCTCGATGCCACTCAAGCGCTCCATGGTGACTTGGGTCTTGTTGCGGAGGGAGACCTGGCCTTTCTGCTTAGCAACAGTGGCCAATCCGATGAAATCGTCCGGCTCGTTCCCCTGCTGAAAAGGTTCGGTGTACGCATCGTGGCTTTTTCCAGCCAAGTGGATTCCGACCTCGTTCGCGGATCCGACCTGCGTCTAATATATCGCGTGCCCCGCGAGGCCTGCCCGCTGAAGCTCGCTCCCACGGCAAGCACCACATCGGCGCTCGCGCTCGGCGACGCCCTCGCGATGGTGATGGTCGAGGCCCAAGGCCTCACGCGGCAGGACTTTGCCAAATATCATCCGGCGGGAAACCTGGGGCGCGTTCTCCTGCTGAAAGTACGCGACATTATGCGCACGGGAGAGCGCGTACCGATCGCACGGGACACCGTCTCGACGCAGGATGCGATTCTCGCGATGACGAAGGCGAAAAGCGGAAGCATCGCGCTGGTGCATCCGAAGACCGGTCGGCTGACCGGAATTCTCACGGATGGAGATTTCCGGCGCAGCGCGTTGACGGGGCCCGATTTTCTCCGCAAACCGGTGGTCACGTTCATGACCCGGGCCCCCAAGACGATTCGCGATGATGTGCTCGGTGTCGAAGCCCTCCGCTTATTCGAGATGTATAAAATCGACGACCTGATCGTGGTGGATGCGAAGCATCGGCCCGTGGGGCTGATTGACGGACAGGACCTCCCGAAGCTCAAGATTGTGTGACGACCCCCGTCCGAATCGGTATTATCGGAATGGGCGGTTTCGCCGGTTCCCATCACAGCGCTGTCGCGAAGCTCGAGGAGCGCGGACAGGCCCGGCTGATCTGCACCTGCGATCCACGCGCCCAGTTTTTCGCGGTCGAGCAACAAACCTGGAAATTTGCCCAGCGTGGCGTGAGCGTCTTCAACGATTACCGCTCGATGCTCGATGCGTGTCACCGCGATCTCGATCTCGTGGTGATCCCCACGCCGATCCAGCTGCACGCCGAAATGCACGCGGCTTGTGTCGGCCTCGGTCTCCCGACCTACCTGGAAAAACCGCCGACGCTCGATGAGGCGGAGCTGGAGCAAATGATCGCTGCGGACCGGCAGGCGAGCAAGGCCTCGCTCGTCGGCTTTAATTTCATTATCGAGAAGGCGCGCCTCGCGTTGAAGGAGCGCCTGCTCGCCGGTGAATTTGGCCCGCTCCGCGCCGCCACGCTCAGCGCACTGTGGCCGCGGCCCGCGAGCTATTTCCAGCGGAACGCCTGGGCCGGGCGCCTGCTGATGGGCGATCATATAGTGCTCGACTCGTGCTTCGGGAATGCGATGGCGCACTTCGTCCACAATATGCTTTTCTGGACCGGCGCCCCCGAACTATATAGCTGGGCGCAAATCGCCGCCGTGCGCGCCGAGTTATATAGAGCGCATGACATCGAGGGCGCCGACACGTTTTTCGTCGAGGCCGATACGACCGCGGGGGTGACGATGCGCTTCGCCCTGTCGCATGCTTGCGCGGGCGCGAGTTCCCACTGCGAGACGGTCGTCTGCGACAAGGCGGTCCTCCGCTACCTGGTCGGACGCCACGTCGAAATCCGGTGGCAGGATGGTCGCACCGAGAAGCTGCCGATCGATCCCTTCGATCCGCTGGGCGAAAATCATCTCGAATATTTTCGTTACCTGCGAGGCGAGGTCCCTCGGCCGGCAACGACCCTCGTCGACTCCCGGCCGTTCGTCATCCTGAATGACCTCGCCCATATCTCCAGCGACCGGATCTCCGCGATTCCCTCCGCGCTCGTCACCAATATGCGGGACGAAAAGGAACAGAAGGATTATCTCAACGTGGCGAGCCTGCCTGCCGCCCAGGAAAACTTCCTGGCTCGAGGCGTGTGGCCCGGCGCGAACGGCTGGAACCGGGCGACGGGCGAGGTCGCCACGCCCGCCGACCTGCCGCGCCTGCGCTCCGTCGTTGCGCAAATGGCGAAGCGCTGACGTGCCTCGCGCAGCCCGGGTGACCGCTGCGCCGCCTCTCCAGACATCGATATAGCGATATATAGACAGGCGTAGATATATCATTTTCTCAAATATACTGCCGGCCATGCCTCCCCCGCCTTTCGTCTATCAGGATCCATACCCGCTCGGCGAATCCGACACGGATTATCGCCTTCTCTCAGACGAGGGCGTGAGCGTCGCGCAGTTCGAGGGGCGCGAGATTCTCAAGGTGGCGCCGTCCGCCCTCGCGTTCCTTGCGCAAAATGCGTTTCGCGACTGCGCATTTCTCTTGCGTCCCAAGCACCTGGCCCAAGTAGCCGCGATTCTCGATGACCCAGAGTCAAGCGCGAATGACCGCTACGTGGCGCTCACGCTGCTGCGTAATGCGGAGATCGCCGCCGAAGGGATCCTGCCGATGTGTCAGGACACCGGAACCGCCGCGATCTTCGCGAAGAAGGGCCAGCAAGTCTGGACGGGGGTGAACGATGCGGAATGGCTCGCGCGCGGCGTATATGAAGCGTTCACGAGGGAGAATCTGCGTTACTCGCAGGTCGCACCCACCGACTTCTGGCGCGAAGTGAACACGGGGACAAACCTGCCGGCGCAAATTGATATCCTCGCGACGGAGGGCGCAGGTTATGAGTTCCTCTGCGTGGCGAAGGGCGGCGGCTCGGCCAACAAGATGTTTCTGTTCCAAGAGACGAAAGCGCTTCTGAACCCCGCGAGTTTCGAAAAATTCGTCGCGGACAAACTGCAGTACCTTGGCACGAGCGCCTGCCCGCCTTACCATCTGGTCTTCGTCGTCGGCGGCACCAGCGCCGAGGCCTGTATGAAAACGTTGAAGCTCGCCTCGACAAAGTACCTCGACGCGCTTCCGACGACCGGCAACGAGCACGGGCGTGCCTTCCGTGATCCGGCCATGGAAGCGAAGGTCCTCGCCATCGCCCGCGGCACCGGCATCGGCGCGCAATTTGGCGGAAAATATTTCGCCCTCGACGCGCGCGTCATCCGGCTCCCCCGCCACGGCGCCAGCTGCCCCGTTGCCATGGGCGTCTCCTGCAGCGCGGATCGTAATATCAAGGCGAAGATCACGCGCGACGGCATCTTCCTCGAAAACCTCGAGCGCAATCCCGGCCGCTTCATCCCCGACTCGCAGCGGCGGCTGCGCGATGATCATATAGTGCCGGTCGACCTAAACCGGCCGATGACGGAGATCCTCGAGGAATTGCACCGCCACCCGGTGACCACCCGCGTGTCGCTTACCGGCCCGCTCATCGTTGCGCGGGACAGCGCCCACGCCAAGCTGAAGGAGCGCATCGACGCCGGCCAGGGGTTGCCGCAATATATGAAGGACCACCCGGTATATTATGCCGGGCCGGCGAAGACTCCCGTCGGTTATGCGTCTGGATCGTTTGGGCCCACGACAGCCGGGCGCATGGACAGTTATGTCGACCTGTTCCAGGCCAATGGCGGTTCAATGATCATGCTGGCCAAGGGCAATCGCAGTCAGCAAGTGACCGCCGCGTGCCAGCGCCACGGCGGATTTTATCTCGGCAGCATCGGCGGACCCGCCGCGATCCTGGCAAAGAATAATATAAAGAAGGTCGAGGTGCTCGAATATCCCGAGCTCGGCATGGAGGCCGTGTGGAAAATCGAAGTGGCCGACTTTCCCGCGTTCATTCTCGTCGACGACAAGGGCAACGACTTCTTCGTGAACAATTGCGGCATCTGCGTCCCCGCCTGAGTCGGCCGGTTGTATCCAGATTCTGAATACGAAGGCGGTACCCGCTGGCTGCGCGATCAGGTCGCGATGACGGTGACGACGATGCTGCGGTGGCGCGCCGTGCGGCGGTGCTCCCACAGGAAAATCCCCTGCCACGTCCCGAGCAGCAGCCGGGAACTTGCAAACGGCACGGACTCCGCCGTGCGGCCGAGCGCCATCTTTATATGACTCGGCATGTCGTCCGCGCCCTCGGAAACATGCGTGAACATCGGGTCGTTTTCCGGCACGAGACGATCGAGCCAGCGCTCGAGGTCTCGCCGCGCGGAGATATCGGCATTCTCCATGATCACGAGGCTGCAACTCGTGTGCTGGCAGAATATATTAACGATGCCGTCCACGGCCCGGCTCCGCTGCACGACCCCCGCAACGGCCGCCGTGATTTCATATAGCCCGGCACCCTTCGTCGCGATCGAGAGCGTTTGCGGAGAGAGGCCCACGCTGCGGATCAGCCCCCGGCACCGCTGAGCCCGCCCGCTCCGGGACGCGTCATGCTAAACGGCTCGAGCGCGCGGTCCAGCGCGGCGGCGTCCATCCAGCCGCGCTCCAACACCACTTCGCGCAGCGTGCGTCCGCTCGCAAATGCCTCCTTCGCGACGGCGGCGGCGCGGTCGTATCCGATATATGGATTGAGCGCGGTGACGAGCATCAGGGAACGATCGACCAACTCGCGGCAGCGCACAACATCAGCCGTAAGGCCGACAATACATTTCTCCGTGAACACCTCCGTGGCGTTCGCCAGGCAGCGCATCGCCTCGTGCAAGCAATGCGCCATCAGCGGAAGCGTGACATTCAACTCCAGGTGGCCGTCGCGACCGCACGCGACCACGGTCTGCGCCAGGCCCTGAGTATATAGGCAGACTTGGACCAGCATCTCGCTCATCACGGGATTCACCTTGCCCGGCATGATCGAGGACCCGGGTTGTGTCGCGGGCAACCGCAATTCCGCGAGCCCCGCGCGCGGGCCGGAGCCCAGCAACCGGAGGTCATTCGCAATTTTTGTGAGACTCGCCGCCACGGTGGCGAGAATCCCGGCGACCTCGACGCAATCATCGCGCGCCCCCTGCGCTTCGAAGTGATTGGGCGCCTCACGAAATGGAATGCCCGTCTCGGTCGTGAGAAACCGGCACACCGCGGCGGCAAATTCCGGATGGCAGTTGATTCCAGTTCCAACCGCCGTGCCGCCGACCGCCAGTTCCTCCATGAGATGCACCGCGCGCTCGATCCGCGTCACCCCCTTTGCGGCCTGCGCCGCGTAGCCGGAAAACTCCTGGCCGAGCGTCAGCGGCGTTGCGTCCATCAGGTGGGTGCGGCCAATCTTTACTATATCCGCAAACTCTGCGGACTTTTTGTCGAGTGCGGCCGCCAGTCCCGCGAGGGCCGGTGCGAGCCGCTGCCGCAGCGCGAGAGCGACGCTGACGTGCAGCACCGTCGGGATTATATCATTCGAAGACTGGCCGAGATTGACGTCGTCGTTCGGATGCACGGCCACGCCGTTCGGAATTTGCTGCGCCCGCCGCGCGATCACCTCGTTCGCGTTCATATTTGTCGACGTGCCGGATCCCGTTTGAAAAACGTCGATGGGGAAATGTATATTGAGCTCACCGCGGGAAATCTCCCGTCCGACGAGCTGGATCACGCGACTCTTCGCGGTGGGCAGGAGCCCGAGCGATTCATTCGCCGCAGCGGCGGCCACCTTTACCAATCCGAGCGCGCGTATAAACTCCGAAGGCAGCGGGCGACCGCTCACCGGAAAATTCAGGACGGCGCGCTGCGTTGAGGCTCCATACAGGGCGTCATCCGGAACCGGCATTTCCCCCATCGAATCCTTCTCGATGCGCATATATGCAACAGAACCCGCGGCCGTCGAAAAAGCAAAACGCGGGACTAGCCCGCCCTCTCAGAACTTCACCAGGAGCCGGTCGCCCTTCGCGCCGAAGCGAGAGATCGCTTCCTCAGTCAAACGGTCGTCAGAAAGACGGCTCGTAATCCGGTCGTTCGCCAGCACCGGAGTCGCCCCGGAGGACGGCAGCGCCGTACCTAACAGCCGGTTGCGGCGCCGATCAGCGGGCGTATCCATTTGCGCCAGCGGCTCAACCGAGGCTTTGCGAACGGGCGCCAACCGGCTTTCGAATCCACCCACGCTCGCCAGATAACGATTCGTCACGCCCGGCGCGGTCTTTTCCGCTTCCGCAAGATTCTGCGCGATGGAGCGAGAGGCCGGCAATTCTACGCTGGAGTTCGTCGACGCCACTGAAGGCAAATCCAGCATCGGAACGAGACGCGAAAGTTCACCCGGCGCCGTCGCTTCAGACCGCAGCTCGTTCGCCGCCAAGGATGCAGCGCCCGTGGCGTGCGAGGACTCCATCACCGCAGCCGCCGGCGCGGGTGACGCGTCCTCTTCACTCGTTGAAATCACAACATTCATGATCGGCTGGTTCTGCCGAGCCTCCACGACTGACCCAATGCGGGGCGACATCTCGACCGAATGGGTATGAGCGCGCTCCTTAAAGCTTACCAAAGTCAATGCCAAAGCGGCAGTTGCACCGATTGGAAGATGATAACGCGCCGTGCGTGAAAGGAACGCGGGAACGCCCTGCCACCACGGGCGGCGCTGGACCAAAGCCGCCAATTGCTTGGCCCGCAACTCCTCGTCAAAGCGCTTCCAAAACTCGGCCGGCGGCCGCTCCGCCCGCTTTAACTGCAGTAGATCCTCTAACTTAATGGTCCGGTCACTCTCTGGCTTTATCATGGTCGAATATAAGGCTGCAGTTCCGCCTGCAACAGCTGCTTCGCATAATGCAGCCGCGAACGAACGGTCCCAACTGAACAGTGCAGAACTTCCGCAATCTCCTGGTGGCTCAAGCCGTCGATTTCAAATAAAGTCACCACAGTGCGATGGTGGGTAGACAATTTTTGCATCGCTTCGTTCAATTTTTCTTGGAGCTCATGGACAAAGGTGTCCCGGTCCGCCCCAGTCTTGTCCGTGAGCGCCGCAATCAATTCGGCCGACACAGGTGCCTCGCTATCAATGGTTTCCAAACTAAAAAATGAGCGCAGCCGCGCCTTGCGCAAGTGGCTCAATGTCGAGTTCACCGCGATCCGATACAGCCAGGTGAAGAACGAGGACTGCCCCCCAAATCGGTGAATCGACTGAAACGCCTTGATAAAGGCATCCTGCGCCAGATCCGACGCGTCCTCCCGATTCGACGTCATATGATATATGATGCCGAAAACCCGCTCCCGATAGCGCAGGAT
The DNA here is from genome assembly GCA_963800005.1 of uncultured Verrucomicrobiae bacterium. Classification (GTDB taxonomy): domain Bacteria; phylum Verrucomicrobiota; class Verrucomicrobiia; order Opitutales; family Opitutaceae; genus CAWCZH01. The sequence goes on along the minus strand of CAWCZH010000003.1, from coordinate 239,790 downwards.
CAAACGATCAAACGCGGCGACATCACCAGCCTTCACGCGCTTCACGATTTCCAAATCGGAGTCGGCCTCTCGCTGGCGTTCCGGCGACGCAACCAGCGTCTTCCCGAAAAGCTTCGTGGCGTCCATATATAAAAACGAAGTCCGAACCGAGAGTCAGCGCAAATCGAAAAGTGCCGAGTGTCTCTTAAATGAGAGCATTCGCGCCGTTAAGAAGAGAGACGTCGCGGCGAAAGCGCCGTCACCTGTTCCCGCAGGATAGCGACGAGGTCGCGCAAAAGCGCCGTCGGCGCCTCGCTATTCCAAGGCTCCAATGCGAGTTCGGCTGCTCGAAGTTCAGAGAAAATCGCATCCCCGACCGCGCCAAAGACGTCCAAAGCCTCCATCTGCTTCAGACGCGCCGCGGCCTGCGCCGGACGCCGCCCAGCGATCTCCTCCTCCAGCAACTCGCGGTCTCCGGCTGGCAGTCGATCCGAGAGCACCAAAAGCGGCAGCGTGATTTTCCCGCTTGAAAGGTCTGTGCCCAACGTCTTGCCGATGCGCTGCGGATCACCGAAGAAATCCGCGAGGTCATCATATACTTGATAAGCGAGGCCAAGATGCCGGCCGAACGCGGTGGCGGCGAGGACGAAGCCGGGCTCGTAACCTCCGAGGCGCGCGCCGAGAAAACAGGAGACGCGAAAGAGTTCAGCGGTCTTGAGCTCGATGACACGCCAATATTCCGCCCGCGTGATCTGCGTCGATCGGCGGTGCAACGTCTGTACAATTTCGCCCGCGCAAACGCGTCGCGTTGAATCGGCCACCGCCGCACACACTTCTGCCGTTGGATATTGCGCGGCCAGATGCAGCGCGTGCGCGAAAAGCGCGTCGCCCAGAAGCACGGACGCCGCCGGACCATATTCGCGCACCGCTGTATGGCGATTCCGCCGCACTTCGGCGCCATCCATTATATCATCGTGCACGAGCGTCGCGAGATGGACGAGCTCCACGACCGCTGCGACCCTCACCAGATCTGCCGAGAATTTTTCCGAGCCAGTCCATCCGCTCAGAAAAACCAGAGCCGGGCGGATGCGTTTGCCCGATGTATCGATACAATATTCCGCCATCTGCCGAATCTCCGGCTCGAACGAGGACAACTGCGCCGAAAGAAAACGATCGAGCTGCGCCATTTGCGGCCGCAGCCTCAAAAACACGCCCTGCAGCTGCGGGGGCGCGCTGCTCATCGTCGGTCCAGTGCCCATCGTGAGGGTGCTCATGATTCACAAAGCCTACGCACCTCCGAACGGATGGCCAACGAATACGCCGGATGAATCGTTTCCCACAGCAGAATCTCTCCGGCGCCGAAACGCCTTAAGCCCGGCGCTCGCAGGCCCGGCCGATTGCGTGCACCTTGGCACGCGCAATGCGCAACCCTGCGAGCTCTGAACGCAAAAAAGCCGTGCCTCGCGGCACGGCTTTGATCTTGCACAAAGAAGCGTTACTGCACTTCGAACACGTTCACGAGAGCGATGCCGGTGGTGTTGTTCACACCGCGTACCACGGCCGTATAGGCGCCGGGCGGCAGGCTGATCAGGATTGCGGAATCCTTGCTGCCCGACACGAGCGGCGACGCACCGGATTTCGTGATCGCATCAGTTACGAGCGAAGGATCGTTTCCGGATTCCCAATTATCGTTGTCGCGAATGACGGCGCCGCTCGCGGATACGAGCTGCACTGTCGGATCCTGCAACACCGCGCTCCCCAGCGAGGATGCGATGCCCGGCCCGACAGCCTGGATCAGCACCTTTTTCGGGGTCGTGCCAGTAATAATAAACCCCGAGATCAGTTCGTTGCCAGTCGTACCGACGAAGCCGCGGGTCGAGATCGCGCGGACGCGCTGCGACGAGAACGCCGCGACGTTGTCCGTATCATATATCTCGATCAGGGCATTTCCGGTCGTATTATTGGCGCCGTTGACCTGGGCTGTATAGGCACCCGGCGTGAGCTGTGTATATACAACCGCGTCCAGGCTCGTCGACGAGAGCGCGCTGATCCCGACGGACGAGGTCGCCGAGGAAATTGCGGCTGCGTTCGAGCTGCTGCCCCAGTTGTCATTCGAGGCGATGAGGTTCGCGCCGTTGAACACTTTGAGCTGCGGATCGGCCAATAGATTGCTGACTCCGGCGAGCGAGGGCCCGATGCCGCGCACCAATACATTGGTGCTCACGCTGGCGGTGCCATCGACGAAGAAGCCGGCGATCAGGACATTGTTGCCCGTCCCGACAAACCCGCGCGTGGCTAGCCCCTTCAGCACGCCGTCGCTGAAAGCGCCGCCAGAAGCGAGCGCCCCCGAGAAGCTGCCGCCGGTGGAGCCGGAAAGCGTGCCAGTGAGGAAGTGCGTGGCGGGATCGATTTTACCCGTGAACTTATTTCCGCTCAGCGTCGTCACGGTCAGCGCCCCGGTCGAGGTCGTGATCGTGCCGTCGCCCGCATCGCTATAGGAACCGTCGCTTATATAAAGCATGATCGAGGCGTCGGCCGCGACAATCCCGGTGATCGTGCTCGCAGAGTGGCCCGTCAGATTGCCGTTATATAGTCCAGCACCGGTGTACGTGTTCTGTCCGAAGACCGAGGGGTTGAGCCCGATCAGCACCAGGCGGCCGCCGTCGAGCGTGCCCGAGATGCTGTTCCCATCGGATGCGGTGACGGATAGCAGCTTCTTCCCGGTCGAATCGACCTGGGAGAATCCGCCAGTCGCATTCACCGGAAGATCGCTATAGTAAAACGACCTGGGCGTGCCCGTCGTGGAATGGGCGATGAACGTCGCCCATTTACCACTGGAAACAATGGCTGCGAAGACGCCCGCCTCTGAGCCGACACCGTAAGTGCCGGTATAGATCGCGTCGGAATTCGAGGCCGTTGCCGTATAGACCAGCACGTTGATCGGCGAGGAAGCCGTCGCGGCGCCGCCGTTGTCGGTGGCCACCGCCGTGATGGCATATACTCCGGGTGCCGCCGGGTTGAACGTCGCTGTATACGGGGAGCCGGTCGCCGTGCTGAGGGCGTTGCCATTCACGAAGAACTTGACGTTCGCGATCGTCCCGTCCGGATCCGCGGCGGATGCGGTCAGGTTGATCGTCGTGCCAAGTTTATAGGTCGCGCCCGTGCTTGGCGCGCTCACCGAGACGGTCGGCGGCTGGTTGGCAACGATCGTGATCTTCGAGGTGCCGGAGGCGGTGACCAGCGTGCCCTGGCGCGCGATCGCTTGCACATAGTATGTTCCGGGCTGCGAGAGTCCGACGGTATATTGATACGGCGGGGCCGTGACCGTCTGGAACTGGAAGCCGTTGAGATAGAAATCCACCTTCGGGGGCGTGACATTTCCCAGGTTGGTCGTGGCGGCGAACACGATCTGCCCACCCGCGCTATATACTGCGCCGTCAGCCGGCGAGTTGAGCGTGACCGTCGCGTTCAAGGCGACTGCCGAGGGCTGCGTGTTGATCAGCACCGGCAGCATGCTATAGGCGTTGCCCGAGTTGTCCGTCGCGATCGCGCTGATCGTTACGTTCTGCAGTGTGTTCAATTGCCAGACGAAGGAATAGGGCGGCTGCGTCAGCGACGCGATCGCCACGCCGTTGGCATAGAAATCCACTCGCGCTATATAGCCGTCCGAATCGATTCCGACAGACGAGATGACCAGCTTGGATCCGTAGCTGACGTTGATTGGTGCCAACGCGGTCGGTGTCGCCGTACTCGTGCTGTCCACGGCGGGATCGCTGACCACGAGGCTTGCCACGGGGATGGATCCCACCGCGTAAGAAATATTAACTGCCACGGGGGCGGAGGTCACCCGATTGCCACCGTTATCCGTCGCTACTGCGGTCAGTTGATATGTCTTTGCGGTCAGCGGCGTCCAGACGAACGCATACGGCGCGGCCGACTTGCTGCCCAGCAATTGCCCGTCCGCATAGAACTCTACGAGCGAAATCGTACCATCCGGATCGCTGGCGTTGGCCGTGATCGCCAGGCTATTATTTACTATCCCGGACACATTATTCGCGGGCGAGGTAATGGCGACCGAAGGCAAGCCACTGCTGTTCGCGGAGACGATCACGGAGATCGGCGTGCTAGTTACCGCGTTGCCGCTATTATCCGTGGCTTTTGCGGTAATCGCAAACGTACCGACGCTCGTCGGCGTCCATGTCGCAGAATACGGAAAAGTCGTAGTCGTCGATAGTACAGTATTGTTTATTAGGAACTGGACACTGACTATATTACCGTCCGCATCCGTCGCCAACGCGGTGAGGTTCACGGGCGCATTGACCAGCACGACCGCGCCGTTCGCAGGCGAGCCGATGGAGACGACGGGGGGGATGCCCACGACACCGCCACCACCGCCGGATCCGGAATTCACCTGGATCGGCACGGACACGGACGTCGTCGTTAGGCGATCGTTGTCGGTCGCTACCGCCGTTAACACGGTCAGCGTCCCGTCCGCTTTGAGCTTTGGCAGGTAAGTGATTGTATACGGAGCGCTCGTTGCGGTGCCAATCGCAACGCCATCGGCGAAAAATTGTACGGATGCGATCGTCCCGTCGCTATCGCTTGCGTTCGCTGTGACGGTGGTGGCGGAACCCGCCGAAATCGAGCTGTTGGCCGAGGGAGAGGTGATCGAGACCGTGGGCGGCGCGCCAATGCGGACCGTGTTCGTGCTCGTGGCAGTGACATTGTTCTTATCGTCATAAGCCAACGCGGTGAGCCGATAGGTGCCCACAGCGGACGGCTTCCACAGGTTCTCGGCGTGCCCGGTTGTCGTCGTGCTGTAGGGAAAGGCGGTCGGCGTCGCGAGCAATGTTCCATCAACATAAATTTCCACCTGTTTGATCTGCCCGACCGCGCTCGCAGTGACATTGATCGGGATGTTAGCAGAGTTGTCGGCCCCGTAATTTGGAATGGGCAGCAGGCTGCCGTCCGTTGGCGTTGAGATGAACGCAACTGGCGGCGCGCCGACCGGGGTCACCATATTTACCGTAATGCCCGGACTCGTCAGTGTGCCTCCGTTATTATCCGTGGCGACCACGGAAAAGGTATGCGTGGTGCCGGCCGGCCCTGAAGGCGTATATATTGCGGAATATGGATACGTGGTGTCCGTGCCAATCAGCGTGCCGCCGTCATAGAAATCAATTTTCTGAATAAAGCCTTGGGCGGGCGTGGCGTCAGCTTTGACGACAACCGAAGACCCCACGGGGACGATGGTGTTGGCTAACGGGCTGCTGATCGCGGCGCCGACCGCGAAATACCGGATGGGCAATGAGGTCGCGGAGTTAGTGCCGTCAGTAATTGTTACCGATATATTATAGGCTCCAGGCGCGGGCGGCGTCCACGAGAGCGTCCCTGGGAGCGAGGCCGGAAGCGGATTGGGAACCAGCGTCCCAATCGAGTAACCGTTCACACTAAACGCGTATGTATAACCTGCTACCGGGAACGTTCCAACGCCCAATGCAGTAATATTAATCTGTGTACCGGTGGGCCCATACGACTCATCGGGCGGAGCGAAAACTGTTATGGGCCCCGACGTTGGCACCACGGTGACCTTCGTGATGCTGACCGTCAGAACGGGCTGCGACTGCGCGGCCACGCGGCCGATCCCGAGCGATAGCAGTAAGAGGCCCAGGAAGAGCTTCAGGGAAATTTTCATAATACTCCTTATATAGATACGAGGCAGGATGGGCGGACCGGCCCGTTATTCCTTGGCATCAGTCGCGGCCGAGGCCGACTTCACATAGGATTTCTTCGCCGGCGCAGCGTCCGGCGCGATGAACGCGGGGGACCCGTCGCGATATCCCGGGAGATCCTCACGTTGGACTTTCATCGCGCGGATCATGCGGGGATCGAATACATCCTCGACGGGTGCGCCTTCCGGCGGCACGGCCTTCGCGGTGATAAAGATCAGGAGATTCGTCGTCTGCACGTTCTTCCCCTCGGAGCGGAACAGGCGGCCAAGCACCGGCAGCGAGCCGAGCACCGGAACCTTCGTCGTGCTGTTCGTCGTGGTGTCGGCGATCAACCCACCGATACCCATCGTATATCCGTCTTTCAGCGAGACCTGCGTCTTCGCGCGACGGCTGTCAACGATCGGAATATTTGCGCCGTTGAATGTCTCGTCCCGGCTCGACTGGCTGACCTCAGGCTCCACCGTCAGCTTAATATAGCCACGGGAATTTACCTGCGGTGTGACCTTCAGCGTCACGCCGATCGGCTTGTAGGTAAAGCCGCTCACCTCAAACGTGCCGCGCTGCTCGTTGAATGTATAATTCGGGATCGGGCGATCCGTTCCCACATTGATCGTCGCCTCTGTATTGTTTAATGTGACAATCGTCGGGTTTGATACGATCTTCGTGCTCTGTAATGTTTGCAATGCGCTCAACACGAGCGAGAACTGGTCGGCCGAGAATACCGCGCTCAAGCTCCGCGTGGAGTTGCCCGTGTTGGCCAGCGAGGTCAGGCTGTTGAAAGCGCTCGTCGCCGCGCTCGAAAGTATATTCGTAACTGCTCCCGTCGTGCCGGAGCCGCTCGTCGTCCCCGTGGTGCCGGTCGTCGAGGTCGTCGAGGTCGTTGCCGGTGTTCCGTTGGTCGACGTGACGCCACTCGTGGTCGTCGCCCCGCTCGTCTGCGTGCCGGTGACGGAGTTCGTCGTCGTGCCGGTATTGCTCGTCGAATTGCTGCCGGTCGTGCCCGTGTTTCCGTTGGTGCCGCCGGACGTGTCCTGGGAGTTCAATTTGGTGAAATTGCCGGTCGGCTGGAGGCCGACATTATATCCCGCCAGCGAACTCCAATTCACGCCGACGTTCTTCACGTCGCTCGCCGTCACTTCAATAAACTTGGTCTCGATCATGACCTGGTCCGTCGCGCGATCGAGGATTTCGATAATCGGGCGGATCCGGTTCATGCGCGAGGGACGCTCGGTGATCACCAGGCTGTTGCTCCGCGAATCGATCACGATGCGGCCACCGGCCGTCGCCTCGACAAGGGAATTCAACGTCGGCAATATATCTGCCGCGCGAGCATAATTGAACGTAAATACTTCCGTGGAGGTGGGCTCCTGTTGTAGACTATCATTACTGACAATCTTTATAATATTGCCATCCTCTACGTAATTATAACCCACTGGTCCGAGGACGACGGAGAAAATCTGGCGCCACGTAACGTCGCGCAGCTTGACCGTCGCCTTGCCCTGGAGCGTGTCCGGGATGACGAGGTTGAGCTCAAAAAGGTCGGCGACATTCCGCAATATATTGCGAATATCCTCGTCAGGGAAATCGACGGATAACGTATCCTTGCCGGTCTGGTCTTTCGACTTCGTCACCGCGCCCTTGCCCTCGTCGGCCTTCACGACGACATCGCTCGCGCTTGGCGCCGCGGCGGCCGTCGCATCAGCGACGACGAGGGTCGCCGGAGCAGATGCCGGGGTTACCACCGCTGCCGTCTCCGCGGGCTTCGCGGGAACGGTGGTCGTAACCGGGGCGGTCGCGCCCTCGACAGCGGCCGTGGCGTCAGCCGTCGGCACGGTCACGGTGGCGGCGGGGGCCGGGGCGGCGGGCGTGGCCGCAGTGGTGTCGGGGACCGCCGGGGCCGCCGGGGTGCCGCCGAAATCAGGCGGCGCCGTCGGCGTCGGCGTCGGGGTAGGCGACGGCGTCATCGCCGCCGCCGGGCTGTCCGGCAGAGCGGTCGGTGTCACGGCCTGGGCCCGGGAGCGGAGGGTTGACGCAACCGCCAGCGAGGCGATTACGGTAGTCAGGAGTAGCGGACGTGTTCTCATTTGGACTTTCCGGGTTTGATAGGCCGAGTAATTTCTTCGCCGTTGCGGCGGACAACAAAGGTGGTGCGGTCGATACTAACGAGTTCTAGGTCATAATCCTGACCATTATAGTTTACGGAAAAATGTGCTCCGGTCTTCACGACCTTGGGGCCGAAAAGCAGCCGCGGTTCTTCGCCCGAAAAAATCGTTCCCGTGGGCGTGAGCTTGGCACAAATCAGCTCGAGCGTTTCATGTGCGGTCGGAATACGAACCGACTGGTTGTTCTTCGTCGCGGCCGCGAGCGCGGCGGCGCGTTCCTCGGCGTCGGTCTGCTCGAATCCAGGCGGCGCGAAGGGCAACGCCAGATCCGACGTCAACGGCGCGGCCGGTCGCGGGGCAGAAAGCTGCTGCGAAAGTTCCACCATGGCGCGACGCTTGTCGGGGCCGACGAGGTCGGATTGGGTGACCTTGGTCTCGAAGGATCCTGGTCCGGCATTGTCTGAGCAGCCTGGCATGAGCAGGACAGCCAAGAGTAATCCGGGGCAGAGGAAATAGTGGGAACTACTCATGGCACCCCGAGGAGTTCGACGGTCAGGTTGGTGGAGATGCGCGCGCCGCGGTCCACGCCGACGGGCGAGCAGGTGATCGCGATCACCCGGCTGAAATGCGCTCCATTCTCCAAATGCTGCAGGAAGGTGAGAATCTGCGGATATGTTCCCTGGCCGTTCACCGAGAAGCTGATCGGCGCATATTTCTTGCCGGCCGCCGGCGTCACTGCACCGGTCATGGTCTGTTTCATATCAATCAACTTCACATCCGTCTCGCTCTCGAGCTTATAGAAATATTGGTTATTCATCATCAGCTGACTCGAGTGGATCAAGCGATTATCAATCGCCTTATTGCTCGCGAGCATCGTCTCGAGTTGCTCCTTCAGCTGCGTGGCATTCTTTAGATTATTCGCGAGCTTCTGGCCCTCGGCGCTCTTCTCCTTGAGGATCCTCTCGCTTTCCGGCAACCGGTCGGAGCCGAAATATAATACAGCGGCCAGCGTAAGAATAATAATCCCACAAATTACCCCGATGGGATTCTTCTTTATCAAACTAACCAGTTGTTCGTTGGATATACTCATCGGCGTCCCGTCTTTCCCGCGCTCTTCAGATGAAGAAAAACCTCGATCGTCACGCGCCCGCTCTGCGCATTGCGGCCGGTACCGGTCGGCGTGATCTCGTCGAATATCAGCAGGTCCTTGTCGGCGCGCAGCTGGTCTATATAGGCCGAAGCCAGGCCGCTCGCCTGGTCGGGCGCGCCGCGAACCGTCGCCCGCAGAATCAGGCCGGCCTCCCGCAGGTCGAAATAATCCAGCGCCATATTGCGCGGCAGCGAGGATCCCAGGTGCATTAGCAACTGCGAGACGATCGGCTTCGATTTCACGAATTGATCGATCTCCTGCAATTTCGCCTCCTCCTCACGATACTTTGCATACATCGCGATCGCCGCATTGCTACCCTTGCGATCACGATCGATCTGCCGCTGCCAATCATCAATCTGGGCACGGTAGGAGTGTAATTGCCACTCGTCCTTGCCAACATACAGCAGCATCGCCGCCGCCACAGTAATAACTGCGACATTAATAAAGAAAGCCGTCCGGATGACTTTTGTATCCGGCAGCCTTTGGAAATTGCGCAGATTCGGATGCCAGGCAGGCACCTCGGACCCGGCCGCTTCATTTTTTTTCTTGAGCAGCGATGCCATCGGGTGGGGTGTATTGCGACATCAGGCCAAGCAGGCCAAACCAGCGCGCATCACGCACGCTACTCGCAAGAGTTTCGGGAAGATTCACCTGCCGCGAATGCAGCCACGGCGCAGGATCCAGCTGGAGACTCGAGACTCCGAGCGATGACGCGATCGCCGCGTCCAGCCAGCCTTGCTTCGGCGAGAGCTGCGTCGTGAGGACCTGCCCCACCGACTGCCCCGTCTGCACTTCATAAAAGCCGATCGAAGACTGCAGTTCCTTCAACAGCTTCTTCGTCAGCAGCGGCGCCATGCCGGTGAAATCAAATGTATTGGAATAGAAAAGCTTCTTGGCCGATTCCTCATCCTTCAGCGCCAGCTCCTTTTGTACAATCGGGAGCATCGCGTCGAGGCCCTGCGGAATCGGGCGCGACGCCTCGACGCCCGCCCCCGATACTATAAAGGAATGCGTCGTGTCCCCGCCAATCTCGAGCACCAGCGTCGGCGTCTTGGACTTCGTGAAACTCAGATAATCCACGACCGCCCCGAGCGTTGATATCGAGCCAATCTCCAGCCGCTCGGGATATATACCCGCCTCGAGCAGCTTGTCCTGGACGCCATTGATATCGTCGTTCAGCAGCCCCGCAAATATAACATCCTTCTGCAAACCGCGAACGAGATCATAATCCGTCCCGTCATTGGCGTTCAGAATCGCGATGGTGAATTTTTCCTGGTCGATGCGAAACTGCTGCGTGAATAAATCAGTGAAATAGCCCTGCTCCTTGATGCGCTTCAGTTCGAGCGAGTGCCGGCGTACCAGCCGCCGCGGTGGATATACACCGACGGCCGCCCGAAGATAACCGCCGGGTGGCTTTTTCGGTTGAACCTGGCGGATCGCATCTGCGAGGGCGACCGGGTCATTCGGGGCGCATTCGCGAACATCCTCAATCGTCAAAGGACTGGTCCACGAGCTCGTCCGCGCCAATAGCACAGCGTGGTCGCTCACTTCGACGAAGTAGCCTTTGTTTTTCTGGGAAAATAGCATTTACGAGTACACCAAAGATCGTTCCGAGATAGGGGTTCCGTTTGGAATTTACGTGGAATTGAAACAAAACCCGGCCGCTACTCTGCTGAACCAGAGCCGCAAACCGGGCGCGCACCGTTCCAACTACGTCACATGCTTACAAGACTAAATAGGGATTCACCCTATACTGTGCTACTCATTTACCTTTTCTTAATTACGTCACTATTTGGATGTTTTTATACGAGCGCGGAAGCCTCGCCAACTTACATATCTTCACCGCGCCCGGCACCCGTTTCCGGCCCGGCCCACTCCGCGCTTTTATGGAAGATTTCCGGCGCTCAACCGAGCTGGATATATGCAACGCTCCGCACTGCCGACCCCCGCGCCGCCATCCCGCCCGCGCGCATCCTCTCGGCCCTCCGCCTCAGCCACAGCTATCATCCGGACATCGAGCTCTCGGCCGGAATTGAAATCGCCCTCGCCGGCAAGCTCATGCTCGACGGCCAGCCGGACCTCTCGACCCGCCTGCCACCCGCCACTTGGGATCGCGCTCTCGCCGCCGCCGATCAAATCGGCCTGCCCGAGATCCTCCTCCACCGCATGAGCCCGGGCGTCGCCGCCCTCGCCTTCGCCAACCCACCGGGGCTCGACGTCAACGAAAGCATGGACGCCCGCCTGCGCGACGCCGCGCGCGACGCGGGGCTGCCGATCACCCCACTCGAAACGCTCGATGAACACCTCGCGGACTTCGACGCCCTACCCGAACTCGGCGCACGCGCGCTGCTCACCCAAGTTCTTGGGCAGACCGCGTCGGCCTCCCGGCGCGACGCCACCCTCGTCGCAGCGTTCGTGGCCGGCGACGAAAACACGCTGGCCCGCCTGCTCGTCGCCGAGTTTCCGCGCTCCCCGGCCGCCACCGCGCTCACTGCGCCTCTGCTATATACTCGCAACGCTCGCCTCGCCGCGCGCATCAGCGAGCAGCTCCGCCGCGGCGGCGCATTCATTTCCGTCGGCGTCGGCCACCTCGTCGGTCCGAAAAATGTGCTTCAACTCCTCGCGGCCCAAGGCTGGAAAATCAGTCGAGCGCCCTGACGCCGTCCTCACGTATTCAATTTTTGAATACAAGGCGGTTCGCGGGCATCCGCGTTTCCGCCCGCCGACGCGACCCGGGCGAACGGCACGCGCGTCTCAGTCGCATTTCCATGTCGTCCCACTCACCGGGAACGCCCGCCTCGAGGAGACAGCCAATCTATAAAGGTAAGACGGGACACGGCACGTCATCCACCCGGGCGGAAAATCACGCCCGTGCTATATACTTGGGCGGACGTACGCGTCATCGCCCGCGGAACGCGAGATCCAATCGAAATTATGCCGCCAAGCCGACGCCGGATTTATCCGACGCCCACCGCACCACCGCTGCAAATGCCGCGTCAGGCCGGCTTCGGGTCGGGCCCACGGCCCGCACACCTCACTTCTGCCACGTACGCTTCTTGTGCCGATTCGACTTCAAGCGCTTGCGGCGCTTGTGTTTGTTCATCTTCAGACGACGTTTCTTTTTCAGATTGCCCATGGTGCAGTTGGTGAAGGGTCAACTTGCGGCGCCGCGTTAGCCCTGTAAAGCCCAATTTACCCCGCGTTCAGCGGGATCAACACGCGTTTTCGCTGCCGCGTCAAAACCAGCTCCGCGGTGACCTTCGCCATCGGCAGGCCGGCCAAAATTGCCACCACTTTTCTATATAGATTGAGCTGCGCACCATGCCGCTGCCGCACAACCGCCTCGCCCTCGGGCCCGTCCGGGACCTGATCCGTCTTGAAATCGACCACCGCCGCACGCGAAACCTTCCCCGCCCCGTCGGAGAAAATCATCACCCGGTCGAAAATCCCTGTCACCCACACGCCGTCATCGACCACCTCGAAAGCCCGCTCGCGCCAGACGTCCGCCCCGCCGAGGCTGGGTTTTTTCCAGATTTCATATAGCGCCGGCTCCCGCAACAATGCGGAGACTTCGCGCCGCACCTCCGCATCGACGCCTTCCCGCAACCAACGCGACTCTAATATACTAGGTGTTTCGTCATCGAGCCACTCTACTTGAGCGAGCAGATCGTGGACCCGCGTCCCAAACTCAATGCCCGCCGAAGCGGCGAGCGTGAACAACGCGCCAGCCTGCATCTCGCCCTGTTTTTCCGCGGACGGCCTCCGCGCGTTTCGGCGCGCCACCCGCAATTCCGCCGCACCGGGGAGCATCGACGTACCTTCGTCCTCCTTCGGCTCCGGCTCTCCACGCTGGAATTCCATATACCACGAGGGATCGCCTTCCGACCAGGAACCGGTGAACGCCGCACCTCCGATCTCAATCGGCCGCGATTCCTCGCCGAGCGTCTCCGCCAGCAGTCGCAAATAATTTCGCGAGGTGGATTTGCCAGCTCTCGGAGCGATCAGATACATCGCATGCTTCGCCCGAGTCATCGCGACATAAAGCAGCGACAACGCCTGATAACCCAGGCGCGCCTCCGCCGCCGCCACGTGCGCCCGCAACACCGGGTCATGCTCGCGAACCGTTTTCGACGGCAGCCGCAGAATCCACTCCACACTGCGATCCAACGCGCGCTGCACCGCGAGCCCCGCGTCCAGCTCATCCACCCGGTTGCCATCGAGCTCCGGCAGAATCACTATATCAAAGCCCAGGCCCTTCGCTTTATGAATCGTCATCACGCGAATAACCGCCGCGTTTTCCGCCTCTCGCACCGCATGACTCTCCGCGAACTGGCCAAACTCGTCCGGATCGCGGCTGCCCGTCGCATCAAACAATCCAGCGGCCACCGCGAGCTGACGCGCCCGTAGCCGGCTGAACGCATCCTCCGGACGCAGGTGCGGCTCGATCCGCTCCAACCAATATTCAATCGTCCGCTCGAATCCGCCACTCGCGATCTGCTCAAGCACGCGCGCGGAAACCGCCTCGGGCGACCCCACGCCCTCGGCGTCCAAAACCGCCTGCACCGGCGTCATTCGCACATGCTCCGTCGCAAAGCGATCGCCCGGATGCGCCGCCGCCTTGATCAGCGCGAGCACCGCCGTTGTCAACGGGTTGTCCAGCGCGATCCGCAAATCCGAATCCGCCACCGCCGGCCAACCACCCTCGCGTCGCAGAAAGTTCGCCAGCTCCGTCGCCGTGGAATTCTTCCGCACCAGGATCGCGCAGGTCAGCCCGCGCCGGAGCGGGTCGATTTCATATAGCAGCTGACCGGCCGCTTGGGCGATGTCAGCGCCGGCGGCGTGGATCCACGCGACGTGACCGTTCCGGCGCGGCACCGCCGATATATGATTTGTCCACGCGGCGTTCCAGTCCGCGGCCGCCCCCGGCAGCAGGGCCTCGATCGCGCCGGCATCTCCCATCACCCGGTTCACCGTCTCAATCACCGCTGGCCCGGACCGCCATGATTCCACCAGCTCTCGCTCCTCGATCCGCGGCGGGTCCGCGCGGTTATATTGTTCCAGAATTTCCCCGAAAAGCCGTGGATCGCCCTCGCGCCACATGAAGATCGACTGCTTCACGTCGCCGACGCAAAAAAAGGTCCGCGACGCCGTCGGGTCCTGCATCACCTCGTCCACCAGGTTCCGCAGCACACTCCATTGCGCGAAGCTCGTGTCCTGAAATTCGTCGAGCAGCCAGTGATCGATCTCCGCATCCAAGCGAAAATCCAGCAGCAGCCGCCGTTCTGTATCCAGATTTTGAATACCGTCGCCGCCGCTATTGGCCCCACCCGAGCCTGCGCCGCGGGCGAGCAACAGCGCGGCGCCCTCCGCCGGGCGCAGCAGCCGCTGCACGTCAGGAAACGTCAGCTTACCGGCCCGCCGCACGGTCTCGTTATATACAAGTTCATAACTTCGGAGCACCGCATGGATGCCCTGCGTCGCGGCCAGCGCCCGGCCCAGCTCGGCCCCGACGATCGCCTGCGTCAGCGCCGCCAGAGCCTGTGCCGCCGCCGGCGTGAGAACTTGCCGCTTGCGGTCGAACGCGACCAGCGCGTCACCCAACGGCAACTGTTCCCAGGCCGCCAACGCCTTCTCTAATATATAGAGCAGCGGCCCCTCCATCGTCATCCCCGGCGACCAGCGCGCCGCGTGCTCGAGAAAGGTCGTCCAGCGCGCACGATGTTTTTCCGAGATCTCCGCCGCCTCAGCCCACGCGCGCAGGATGCGGCTCGCCTCTCCTAGTCCCAATCCCGGCTTCGTCCACCGCCCACCGTCGGGCCAGATTTTCTCACGCCGACCCCACCACTCCGCCGCCGGCGCGAGCAGGAAATTCTCCTGATGGCTGTCCAGGAATTCCTCAACCTGGCTGCCGAGACGCTTCGCCTCGAGACCGAACGTCGCGCGCTTGAACGCCTCCATGAACTCGCGCTGCGCCTGCGCAACCGCACCCGTGCGCGCGAACATCCGCCGCAGCACGCGCCGCCGCTCCACACCCGCAGCGTGCTCCGGCAATATATCAAAATCGCCCGTCAGGCCGAGCTCGAATGGAAACACCTTCGCGATCCGCCCGAAAAAACTGTCGAGCGTTCCCAGCCGCAGCCGATGCATCGCCGCGATCACCTGCCGAAGCATCGCCAGGAAATGCGCACGCTCCAATTCCGGCCGCTCGATCTCATTCGCCAACCGTTGCGCCGCAACGTCATCCGCCGCGGCCTTCGCCAGCTTGCGCAGAATCTCGTCGAAAAATTCCCCGGCCGCCTTGCGCGTAAATGTCAGCGCCACGATCCGCTCCGGCTTCGCCCCGGCCGCGAGCAGCGCCACGAACCGATTGGTCAAAGCGTATGTTTTACCCGAACCCGCCGAAGCCCGAATCATCACATGCCGCGGCCCACTCATGAGTGCGCCCCCTCCGCCACACTCGCAGCCACGCCATAATGAAACAGCGCGGCAAAGTCATCGTGCTCCGCCTTCACGTCCTCGTTGGGCGGCCAGAATTTGCCTTCACGGATCGACGCACACACACCTGCCGCGCAAGCGGCTGCTGAAGCCGCGTGCAGGGCTGTATATTCCATCCAGGTCGTCACCCCCGTCTCACCCACCGCCTTCGGCAGATCGAAATACGCAGCTTCCCAGGAGCCCCCGCCAGCCTCGACCCGCGATCGTATATATAGCGGCAGCTGCAGGTCCCGCCAGACGTCAGCGCCACCACCGAGATCAAGGATTGCCCATTCGGGTACGGTCTCATCGGCTTTCAGCGGACGCAGGTGAGCTTGCGCGGGGGATTTTTTTTGGTCTGACGTTTTATAGTCCACCACCCGCCAGCGTCCCGTTATATGATTGTGGTCGATCCGGTCGATCTTGCCGGAAACGCGCACGCTCTCTATATACAACGAGAATTCCGCCTCGGTCTCGAGCGTGCGCCAGCCCGCCTTTCGCTCCGCCGCCTCGACCTCCGCCGCGGCGCCGAGCCGCTGGCGCGCCGATTCCACCTGCACCAACAGCGGCAGCGTCAGCTCGGCCCCATAACGCTGCCGCACCTGACGATCCAGCTCCCGCCCGAGCACTTCGCGCAACACGATCGGATCCTCACAGTCGCGCAGCTCCGGCGTGTCCGAAATCGCCTCCAGCGCCGCATGACAGAGCGTTCCGAAATCCGCCTCGCTTAACTCGGTCTTTTCCGGCTCGACAGCTTCCATGCGCAGCGCGCGACGCAGATAAAATCGCCACGGACACCTCAGGAAATCGCGCAGCGCCGTCACCGGTATTTCGAGCGGCGGTGGTTCGCGCCGCGGCGCCAGCTGCCACGCGCGGTCCCACGCCAGATAGCCGCCCTCCGCGGCGGGCTCGCCGAAAAGAAATTCAATCCGGCGCGGCAGCAACTCATCCGCACAACGCAACAGCAGGCGCGACGGCCGGAGAGGCTCGCCCGCACTCGAGGCCTTGCCGAATAATATATCGACCCGGCCCGCCTGGTCCCGGCAGTGCACGATCGCCTGAAGTATATAGGCATCGCGGGCCAGCCGCGCCGCATTTGTCTTCAACCCGAGCGTGGCGCGCAGCGTCTCCGGCAGGAACGAATCGCCCACCACCGACTCCGGCACGCGCCCATCGTTGCACCCTGCGACCACCAAGTGCGGTGCGTTTTCCCAGAGCAATTCCAACCAGCCCTGCAACTCGAGCGCCCCAGGCTCCTTCTCCGCCGTCGCCACGGTCTCGCCGAAAAAGCGGAGCGCGAGCGTCCACCAATCCACCCGACTCAATTTCGGAAACGCCCTCTCGAGCACCGCCAACTCGCGCAGCAGCTCCGTCCACGTCTGCGCATCCTCCATCAGCGTCGAATCGTCGTCGCGGCCCAGCTGTAATCGTCGCCCGCCGAAAATCCGCCGCAGCGCTTCCGCCGTGCCCGCCGCAAAACTTTCCGCGAGGAGCACGTCGCGAATCTCCAGCATCGCCGCCAGCCCCGCCGTCACCTCGGGCGCACGCCCGTCGCGGCTCGCCTGCGCGAACGCCGCCGCGAGATCTGGCGGCAGGTGCCGCGCGTGCAACCGGTCGAGACCCGACAGCCAGAGCGCGAGCGAGAACCGGCCCCCTGCCCGCTCCCGCAGCCACTCTATATAGTCCGGGCAGCGCGCGACCGCCCGCACATTTTCATAATGCGGATCGTCCACCAAGGCGCCGAGCGCCTTGACCAATTGATAAAAGCGTCCGGCCCGCCGCGGCTTGCCCTCCGGGTTAAACGTTCGAATGCGCGCCCGGTGCAGCTCGTTTTCCACCAGCGGCGGCAAATCGGGATCCGCCAGGCCGATCGCCAAAATTCCCTCCGGGTCACTATATCCACGCGCCACCCTCGCCAGCCACGCGGCCTGCGCCGCTGGATTCGACCGCAGGTGAACGCGGTCCTCGAATTCCGGCAGCACCAACTCGCGCTCGCCCCACGCTTCTGCGCGAGGCCGCCCCCACTCATCGAAATTTTCCGCCTCGTCCGCGGAAGTATATATCACCACCTCGACGGGCACTGTCGCGGAAAAACCCACGAGCGTCGCAATCGCCAGCGGCAACGGATCCGGCGTTGCCATCATCCACACGCGTCGGATTCCCGCCGGCGGCCGCGCCGTTTCCACCGCCCGACGCTGTATACTCGACAGCGCCCGGCGGCCCATCGCCGCCAGTTCGGTCTCATGCCGCGCCCCCAACGCCCCGATGCGCTCCCAGCGGGCCAGCTCGGGAAAATTTTCTCCCGCGCGCATCATCACGTCCGCCAAACCCAACGCGGATTCAGCCAGACCGAGTTCGACGCGCGAGAATTCCCCCGCGACCCGCAAAGCCCAATCGAAATTCTGCTGCGGTGGATCGATCGGAAACACGTCTCGAAACTCGTCGAGCGGCAGCGTCCGAAAAACCTCCACCCACGCCAGCAGCGACTCCAGGCGCGTCGCCGCGTCCGGCGGCGGGGCGAGATTCAGCAGCGTTTCCGGCGTCACCACCCGCGGCGGAAAAGCCGCCTGGCCCCGCTCGGCCGCCGCGGCGGCCAGCGCCTCGCGCAATCGCCGGCCCGCCTGCCGCGTCGGAACGACGATCAGCTGGTCCGATAAATCCAGCGGACGCGACCCTTGCCAGTCGCCGACGAGCAGCTCGATCGCCTGCGCGAGCAGCGGCCGGTCCCACGTCAGGAATCGACGTATCATATTGGAGGAGGCGGCCACGATTCGCTATATGAATTGCTTCCGCGGCTGAAGTTCAACTCGCAACGCCACTCGGTCCGACGGCCCTCGCGTGCATCGCGGCGCGCGGCCACAAAAAAACCCGCGGCGAGCGAACGCGCGGGTTGGTTCAAAAACTGAAATATATATCAGGAGGCGAACACGAATTTCGCGACGTGCGCCTTCGCGCGCGAGGCGGCGTTCTTGTGGACGACGCCCGACTTCACGGCCTTGTCCATGGCCGAGGTATACGCGACCGCGGCGGCTTTCGTCGCGGCGGCGTCGGTGCCCTTGACGGCAGCATCGAGCTTCTTGTGCAAAGTCTTGAGACGGGTTTTCACGCCGGAGTTGCGCGTGGTGAGTCGCGCCGATTTGCGCGCTGCTTTGATCGCAGATTTCGTGTTGGCCATGGTCAGGAAGAGTTGAGCCCGCCAAACACTCAAACCTCCGCTCCCGAGTCAAGGTCAATTGCAGGGAACTCGCCTCACGCGGATTCAGGCGATGTCGTGAGGTGTGTCACGGATGACCCGCGCCTTCTCCGCGACGAATGGGAAGCGATGATGCCACGTCCCCGGTTCGCCGGCGGGCCTGGAACGTTCCCGCTCACCAATCCACCGGATACAGCCATACATTCCATATCGGCTTCGATATATCAATTTTAATATACCGAATTCGCTCTCTCACCGGCGAAAATTTAGCTTTGGGGCCGGTAAGCCGGATTCTGTTCCGCGCCTTGCGGCGCTTCGATCGTCATTTCTCTCGCTCCCTTGCGCGACTGCGACACTCGCGTGTCGGTGCGACATACCCGAGACTATCGGACGGGCCGCCCAGTCTCCTATTTTGTCTTGCACCGGATGGGGTTTTTCGTGCCGCCCGCCTCGCGGCGCGGCGCGGTGGGCTCTTACCCCACCTTTTCACCCTTGCCGACCCGTTGCCGGCGCCGGCGGTTTGTTTTCTGTGACACTGTCCGTCGCCGCGCTTTGAAACGCGGCGCCTGCGCTCGCCTTGCAGCTGGCGCAGCATCGTGCCCTGTGGTGTCCGGACTTTCCTCTCCAAGTTCATAACGAGCGCGGCATTACCCGCGCCTTGGGATCAAAGAACTTGGAGCGACGATCAGGCCCCAAAGCTAAGCCGCGAGCCAACGCGACTCCGCCCGCAAAAGCAACGCCGCCGATTTGGTCCGGGTATATCACGGTATATATCCCTCCTTTTAAACCGCGGAATGTATCGAGTATACAGCGGTTCGCCGGCGTCTCAACGGCTCCGGTTCCATTCGGAACGCGCCCGCTCGAGCTCTGAGCCACGATGTCGCGCGGCTGAGAATATATATCCCGAACCCTGCCTCCCTCCGCCATCGAAACTACGCGGCTGGCCGGCACCACCGCGCGCTCGACGTCAACTTTCCCAATATACAATCCGCCCGCACTGGTCGCACGTCGCGGGCGCCGCGTTGACATCCGCATTTTTGCCGCGCGCGGCGGACTCCACTTCACTGGAAACCTTGAGATGACACCCGCCACATTTGCCTCCGTGAATCGGCACGACCACCGGCGTCTGCCGCACGGCAATCCGATCATATACGCGCAACGCCACCGGCTCAACCGGCACCCGCGCCGCAGCCACTTCCGCCAGCGCATCCGTCAACTCCGCGGAGAGGCTCGCGCTGCGGTCCTCGAACATCCGAATCCGCGCCTCGTGCCCCGCGATATTCTGCTTCAACTCCGCCTCGGCGCCCGCGAATTTTTTCTTTGCCTCATCGATCGCATACATGACCTCGAGCTCCTGGCCTTCCAGCGCGCTCACGGCCGCCTGCGTCCCTTCGATCTCGTGGCCGAGCGCTTGATATTCCTCGTTCTTCCGGACTTGCGATTGCTGCGTCCTATATTTGGCGAGCTTCTCCTCTGCCGATCCGATCTCGTTCTCCAACAGCTTCTTGCGTGATTCCAAAGCTCGCAATTCCATGCGGGCGGTCTCGATCGCCGCCTTCTCGGCGTCTATCCGCTGTCGCACCGCGGCGATTTCCCGAGGCATCGCCTTGAGCTGCGCCTCGATGCCGAGCCGCCGGGTGTCGCGATCTTGCAGGATGAGCAACTTGGCAAGCGCAGGGCTGGGCATGTCTGGTCGACCTTGCCCGGGCTCCCTCCCCGGTCAATTGAAACCCTCGATTATAGGGCAAAAGAACCGCCTTTCCGGGGTGTTTATTTCTCAAGAAAACCCTCGCGTGCTCGGATCGGTTTTGAAAGAATTTTCCGTTGCTATTCCACCCTCGCAAGACTCCGACATGCCCGACCTTCCCGACTCCGATCACGACTCCAAAAACCAAGCTGGTGCTGACGATTACAACGCGTCAAAAATCCAAAAACTCGAGGGCTTGGAGGGCGTGCGGAAACGGCCGGATATGTATATCGGCGACACGAACGAGCGCGGTCTGCACCACTGCGTTTTCGAGGTCGTCGACAACTCCATTGACGAAGCCCTCGCCGGATTCGCGAGCTCCGTCCGCGTCACTGTCCATCTCGACGGCTCCTGCTCAGTCGAGGACGATGGCCGTGGCATCCCCGTCGACATCCATCCGGTATATCATATTCCCGCCCTCGAGCTGGTCCTGACGAACCTCCACGCCGGCGGAAAATTCGGCGGCTCGGCCGGCAGCAAGGGCGCCTATCAGGTCTCCGGCGGGCTCCACGGCGTCGGAGCGAAATGCGTGAACGCCGTCTCGGAGTGGTTCGAGGCCGAGGTTCGCCGCAATGGCAAGGTCTACCAGATGCGTTTCGCGCAGGGGAAGGCCACCCAGAAAATGATCGTGATCGGCGACACGAAAAAGACCGGCACGAAGATCACGTTCAAGCCCCGACCCGGAAATTTTCCGGACGACCCGCGAGTTCCAATATGAAATCCTCGCCAAGCGCCTCCGCGAGCTCGCCTTCCTGAACCCCGGCATCCGCATCGAGCTCTCCGACGAGCGCTCGCAAAAGAGCGATTCGTTCTTCTTCAAGGACGGCATCACCGAGTTCGTCCAGTTTCTCAACCAGAACAAAAACGTCCTGCACGAAAAGCCGATCATCTTCAGCGACGCGGTCCCGAATGAGGAGGACCCGACCAAGCCGCCGACCACGGTCGACGTGTCGATGCAGTACAACGACAGCTACAACGACCAGGTCTTCGCCTACGCCAACTCGATCTACAATCTCGAGGGCGGCACCCACCTCTCCGGCTTCCGCACCGCGCTCACCCGCGTCGATCAATAATTTCGCCCGGGCCAACAACCTCATCAAGGAGAAGGATCCCGGCCATCACCGGCGACGACGTCCGCGAGGGCCTCGTCGCCGTCATCTCCGTCAAGGTCCCCGAGCCCCGCTTCGAGGGCCAGACCAAGACCAAGCTCTCCAACGGCGAGGTCGACGGCATCGTCCAGAAGATCGTCGGCGAGAAGCTGAAGTTCTTCCTCGAGACCGAACACCAGCATCGCCAAGCGGATGATCGACAAGACGCCTCAACGCCGCCCGCGCCCGCGAGGCCGCGCGCAAGGCCCGCGAGACCGTCCGCAAAGGCGCCCTCTCCGGCGGCGGCCTCCCCGGCAAGCTGGCCGACTGCTCCGAACGCGATCCCGGCCCTCGCCGAGATCTACATCGTCGAGGGCGACTCGGCCGGCGGCTCCGCCAAACAGGGCCGCGACCGCCGCTTCCAGGCCATCCTCCCGCTTCGCGGCAAGCTGATCAACACCGAGAAAGCCCGCATCGACAAGGTCCTGTCCAACGAGGAAATCCGCACGCTCATCACCGCCATCGGCACCGGCATCGGCGAGGGCGAGGGCGACGGCGCCTTCAACGTCGAGAAGGCCCGCTACCACAAGATCATCATCATGACGGACGCCGACGTCGACGGCTCGCACATCCGCACCCTCCTGCTCACGTTCCTATACCGGCAGATGCGCGGCCTGCTCGACCGGGGCTACGTCTACATCGCGCAGCCGCCGCTATACAAGATCAAGCGCAAGAAGCGGGAGCAGTACGTCGACAACGACGAGCAGCTCAACCGCATCCTGCTCGAGCTCGGCTCCGAGGACGTCATCCTGAAGCGACTGGCCGACGGCCACGTTTTCTCGCCGACGCAGATCGACCAGATCGTCGAGAATCCTCGCGGCCCTGGAGAAGCTCGGCGCCGGCGTCACCCGCTACGGCGCTTCGCTCGCACTCTATCTCGATCGCTACGATGCCGCCGCGCGCACCCTGCCGCGCTACGTCGCCCGCATCCGCGACGGCAACAAGAGAGTCGCACGAGTTCCTTCAGGACGAATCCGCGCGCACGGGTTTCGTCCAGGCGCACGGCCTCGACGCCGACCTGTTCGAGCAACCGGACAACGCCGCCACCGCGACGCCTTTCAACGGCGCCGAGCGGAAATCCGGCGCCCCCCCAAGCGCGTGACGCTCCACGAAATCTTCGAGAGCACGGAAATGGCCAAGCTGCTCCACGCCATCGCCGCCGCCGGCCTCGATATAACGCAGGCTCAGCCCCACGCCGCAGCCGCGCTTTACCGTTACGGAAAACGCCGGGCAAAAAACGGAGGCCACGACCGAGCTCTTCAGCCCGCTCGACATCGTCACCCAGATCCGCGCGCAACGGCCGCAAGGGCCTGAGCATCCAGCGCTACAAAGGACTGGGCGAAATGAATCCCAAGCAGCTCTTCGAAACCACGATGGACCCGGACAAGCGCCGGCTCCTCAAGGTGTCGATCAACGACGCCGCGAAAGCCGACGCTCTGTTCACGCTCCTCATGGGCGACGAGGTGCCGCCGCGCCGCCAGTTCATCGAGGACAACGCGCTTGAACGTCCAGTACCTCGACGTCTGACCCGTCGGCGCGCCGCGCGCCCTCCCGCCTCCCGCTCTTCATATATCGCGCATCGTCGCCTGAAACCCGCCCCCTTCGCCTGTGTATACCGCCACCGAAAAACTCGCCTCGGCGAACATCACCGACATCATGCAGACGGCCTACATCGAGTACTCGATGTCGGTCATCGTCTCGCGCGCCCTCCCGACGCCCGCGACGGCCTGAAGCCGGTGCAGCGCCGCATCCTCTACGCGATGCTGCGCGACGGCCTGCTGCATAACCGGCCCTTCGACAAGTGCGCGGGCGTCGTCGGCGAAGTGCTCGAAGAATTACCATCCGCACGGCGACGCGTCGGTGTACGACACCCTCGTCCGCCTGGCCCAGACCTGGGTCATGCGCTACCCGCTGATCGACCCGCAGGGCAACTTCGGCTCGGTCGACGGCGACCCGCCGGCGGCCTACCGGTATACCGAGTGCCGCCTGAACGCCAGCCGCCGAGGAGCTGCTGCAGCGATATCGAGGAGGACACGGTCGATTTCGTTCCCAACTACAAGGAGTCGACCACCGAGCCGACGGTGCTGCCGGCCGCGCTGCCCAATCTGCTGATGAACGGCTCGACCGGCATCGCGGTCGGCATGGCGACCAACATCCCGCCGCATAATCTCGACGAGATCATCGACGCGGCCTGCGCCATCATCGACCGGCCCAGCATCTCGGTCGACGAACTCTGCGACATCGTCCAGGGCCCGGATTTCCCGACCGGCGGCGTCATCTCCGGCCGCGAAGGCATCCTCAGCTACCTGCAGACCGGCAAGGGCATCGTCCGCATCCGCGGCAAGGCCCACACCGAGGAGATGAAGGGCGGGATGGAGCAGATCGTCATCACCGAGATCCCGTACAACGTGAACCGGGCCAACCTGGTCACCCGCATCGCCGAGCTGGTCGGCGAGAAGCAGCTCGACGGCATTCGCGACCTGCGCGACGAGTCGGACGAGAACACCCGCATCGTCGTCGAGCTGAAGCGCGGCGAGCAGGCCAAGGTCGTCATCAATCAGCTGTTCCAGAAGACCGCCCTCGAGTCCTCCTTCGGCGTCACCCTGCTCGCCCTCGACCGCAAGCGGCCGAAGCAGATGAACATCAAGGAGCTGCTCGAGTGCTACATCGAGCACCGCCGCGACGTCGTCACCCGCCGCACCAAGTTTCCGCCTGCGCGAGGCCGAGGACCGCGCCCACATCCTCGAGGGCTATATCATCGCCCTCGATAACCTCGACGACTTCGTCCGATCATCCGCGCCTCCGCCAATCGCGAGGACGCCAAGGAGAAGCTGATGGCGAAATACCCGCTCTCCGAGCGGCAGACCGACGCCATCCTCGAGCTGCGCCTATACCAGCTGACCGGCCTCGAGCGCGGCAAGATCGAGGCCGAATACCTCGAGCTCATGAAGCTGATCGAGGAGCTGCGCGGCATCCTCGAGTCCGAGGCCAAGCTGCTCGCCCTGATCAAGAAGCGAGCTCCTGGAGATGAAGGAGAAGTACACCTCGCCCCGCCGGACCGAGATCATCGGCGCCGCCGGCGAGTTCCGGATGGAGGACGTCATCCCCAACGAGGGCTGCGTCATCACCGTCTCCCACCTCGGCTTCATCAAGCGCACCCGCGTCTCCGACTACCGCTCGCAGAAGCGCGGCGGCAAGGGCATCATCGGCGACCGAGACCTACGACGAGGATTTCGTCGAGCACCTCTTCACCGCGAGCACGCACGACTATCATCCTCTTCTCTCACCAACACCGGCCAGTGCCACGCCAAGAAGGTCTACGACGTCCCGGAGGGCACCCGCGCCTCGAAGGGCAAGTCGGTCTCGAGCTTCCTGCGCCTGGCCGACGGCGAGAAGATCGCCGCCATGCTCTGCGTGAAGGACTTCGCGGGCACGCTCCACATCGTCATGGCGACCACGCGGCCGGCATCACGAAGAAAACCAACCTCTCCGACTACACCAACGCCACCCGCGAGGGCGGCCTGCGCGGCATCAAGCTCGAACCGGGCGATGCCCTCGTCGGCTGCGTCCTCACCACCGGCGACAACGAGATCGTGCTCGTCAGCCACAAGGGCCAGGCCGTCCGCTTCAACGAGGACGGAGCTCCGCGACCAAGGCCGCGACACCGTCGGCGTCACCGGCATGCGCTTCAAGTATGAACGGCGACTATCGTGAAGGCCATCGAGGTCTGCGATCCCGCCGCCCGCCTGCTCATCGCCCGCGAGGACGGCATCGGCAAACGCACGCCCTTCGAGGATTACCGCCTCACCAGCCGCGGCGGCACCGGCGTCATCGCCATCGACCTGCCCGAGGACAACTCGGTCAACGTCGCCGGGCGCCCTCAGCGTGCACGAGACCGACGAGGTCATGCTCCTCACCGCCAAGGGCCAGAGCATCCGCACGCGCGTCAGCGAGATCCGTGAGACCGGCCGCGGGGCGAAAGGCGTCAAGCTTCTCACCCTCGCCCCGGGCGATAAACTTCTCAGCATCGCCCGCATCGTCGAGACCGAGGAGGAGCAGATGAGCGAAGAGGTCGCCGCGACCACGCCCGACGTGCCACCCGCAGAACCCGCCGCCGAGTGACGTTCGCCGAGGGCGCGCCAGCCGGGAGGCGCGCCTACACCCGGTTCGAACACGCCGCAATTTACGCGGCGCCTCTATATAGTCATATAGTGTATATGACAGCCCGCCGGCGTTCCCGATTCCCTCGGCAAACTGGTTGGTCCGGTAAAACTCGAGACAGCATATATCGCATAGATACTTTCACCGGCGGCCGTCGCTGGCGCGCTTCCCCGGCGGAAGCGTGTGGCCTATATACTTGCCGGCGTCATCGGCTCAGAAAACCCTCCAACCGCCGTTTCGTTTCCGGCCACTCCGCGCGGATGACCGAGAACATCACCGTGTCACGCTGCGATCCGTCCGCGCGGATCATGTGCGCGCGCAGCACGCCTTCCCGGACCGCGCCCAATCGCGCGATGGCCGCCTGCGAGCGGAGGTTTAATATATCGGTTTTCAACTGCACTCGATGCAGCGCCAGCGTCTCGAACGCATGCTGCATCAACAGATATTTGCACTCGGTGTTCACCGCGGTCCGCCATACCTCCCGAGTCAGCCACGTGCTCCCAATCTCCACCCGCCGGTCTTTCCACGCTATATCCAGATAGCTCGTGCTCCCCACCACCCGTCCGGTCGCGAGCAGAATGATCGCAAACGACGACGAAATTCCCCGCTGCTCGTCCGCGAGTTTTCCTTCCACCCACGCGCACATCCGATCTGGTCGGGCCAGCGATCCCCACGCCAGATGCTCCCAGATCTCCGGCGCTGCCGCGGCGAGGACAAGTTCGTCGACGTGATTCAACGCCAGTGGCTCGAGTCGAACGATACGGCCTGAAAGCGTCGCGGCGGCAGTGGGCATCGGCAAAGCCATGATTCGCCGCTTGCCGCGCGCCGTGCGCAACGAAAAAGTCCTGCCATGCGTTTCTTCCTGCTTCTCGCCGCCTCAGCCACACTGGCATTCGCCCAGTCCACGCCGGCGACTCCGGCCACGAAACCAGCACCCGCCGCCACCACCAAAGCCGCGGCAGTTACTCCGCCAACGGCCGCGGCTGCGGCGCCCGCTTCAGACGAGGACATGCTCCGAAAGATATATACTGAGGCGCTCACCCATGCCGAGGCCTATAATAATCTCCGCACGCTCGTCACCGACAACCCCGGGCGCCTCAGCGGCTCGAAGGCCCTCGACCGCGCCGTCATCTGGGGCCAGCAAAAACTCACCGCGCTCGGTCTCGATCGCGTCTATCTACAAGACGTCATGGTCCCACATTGGGAGCGCGGCGAACCCGAGGCCGTCGTCATGGTCACGCCAGGCAAAGCCGCCGAACTCCTCACCGCCGTCGCCCTCGGAAATTCCGTGCCGACCCCGAAGGACGGATTGATCGCCGATGTCATCGAGGTGAAATCACTCGCCGAGCTCACCCAACTCGGCGCCGCCCAAGTGACCGGGAAGATTGTATATTTCAGCCGGCCCATGGACCCGACCATGATCAATCCCGGAGCAGCGTACGGCGCCGCCGGTGACCAGCGTAACCAAGGCCCCGCCCTCGCCGCCACACTCGGCGCTGTGGCCGCCCTCACTCGCTCGCTCACCCACGCGCACAACGACACGCCACATACCGGCGCCACCGCCTATAAACCCGAGGGTCCCAATATACCCGCCGCCGCCCTCTCACCCGTCGCCGCCGACAAGCTCAGCGCCGCCATCGCGCGCGGCGGCATCGTACGCGTCACCATGCGCATCAGCTCAAAATGGTTTCCCGACGCCCCGTCCCACAACGTCATCGGCGAAATCAAGGGCACCGAATCTCCCACGCAAATCCTCCTCGTCGGCGGCCACCTCGACTCGTGGGACATCGCTCCGGGCGCGCACGACGATGGCTCCGGCATCGTCCAGTCGATCGAGGTCATGCGTATATATAAGGCGCTGGGTCTAAAGCCGCGGCACACGTTGCGCTGCGTGCTCTTTGTCAACGAGGAGAACGGCACCCGCGGTGCCCTGAAATACGCCGAGCTCGCGAAAGCCGCCGGCGAAAAACACCTGCTCGCCCTCGAGACCGACAACGGCGGATTCCAGCCGCGCGGCTTTAACCTCGGCAGCACCCAGGCGAACGTCGAGGACCGCGCCGCCCGCTGGGCGCCCCTCTTCGCTCCGTATAGTATATTCACCTTCACGAAGGGAAGCGGCGGCAGCGATGTGCACCCGCTGCTCGTCCAAGGCGCGACCGTCGGCGAACTCACGCCGGATTCCCAGCGCTACTTTGATATTCATCACACGACTGAGGACTCGTTCGATAAGGTAAACGCGCGCGAACTCCACCTCGGCGCCGCCGCCCTCGCCTCGTTCCTCTGGCTCTACGACCAGCACGGACTATAAAGCGCTTCCCCCGTATATATATCGGCGAGGATGGCCGCGGGTTTCGACGAGATGCGTTGGTGCGGTTGCTTCATCACAGATCGCATCAAACCCTAATCGATTTCACTCCACCTGGCTCTGGCGTCAAACGGACCTGAGGCCCGTCTGCCGCTATATAGGACCAATGGCGTTCGTTTTTCAGAAATAGATGGCCCGCTCACCCAACGCGCGGGCTTCGTGCCTGAGCTCAGTTCACTCCGCTATATGATTCGCGCCCTGGTCTTTGATTTCGACGGACTGATTCTCGATACCGAGTCCGCCTTGATCCGCTCGTACGCGGACATCCATGCCGAGCACGGCCTGCCGTTCGACGAGGATCTCTTTCTGCGCTCGGTCGGCCATGCGTCCTATGCCTTCGATCCGTGGCGCAGCTTCACGCCGACGGCCGACCGCGCCACCCTCGAAACGCAGCGGCGGGCGCTCAATCGCGTGCGTGACACAGAGCTGCAGGTACTGCCCGGCGTGCTCGCACTCCTCGACGCTGCGGCCGATGCGAAAGTACATATCTCGCTCGCCTCGAATTCCGATCACGCGCATTGCGAGCGCCACCTCAATCGGCTCGGCCTGCTCCCGCGCTTCGAGTTTCTTGCCTGCCGCGACGACGTCACCGCCCCGAAGCCCGAGCCGGACCTTTATCGACTTGTATTAAACCATTTCGGGTTGCGCGGCATCGAGGCGATCGCGTTTGAGGATTCCTATACGGGGTCGCTCGCCGCGAAGCGCGCCGGACTCTGGACGGTCGTCGCGCCGAATCCGTCCACGTCGCACCACGATTTCAAGCACGCCGACCTGCAGTTAAATTCCCTCGCCGACACAACGCTCCCCGAGCTGATCAAGCGCTTCGCCTCATAGCGCGCTATATATAGATATAGATCGGCCTGAAACCGTCCGTTCCCCGAGCACTTTCCGAAATGAGCGCCACGGACGCCCTCAAGCATCATATAGCGCTATATACTCCAGCCGTCCGTCCCCTGAAAGTTAAGCGTTACGAAGTTAAAAGTTAAAAGTTCCGACTCTCCTCTTCGGCGCTCGGTGATATCTTCCGCGGCTCGATGAGATCCGTGGTAAAAAAAATCGCCCGCGCAATCCATCATCCGCCTAGCCCTACCTCTCTGGCCTTCTCGCACACCGCTCAAAACAGGTTGCCCTGCTGCAACGCATCACGCTTTACCCCGTCGAGCGTACTGAGCGCGAGGATCTGCATCGTCGTCAACGCCGCCAGCCGCGGCTCCCGCGCGAGGGATCCCAGTAGCAGCGCCCCGGCGAGCGCATCATAGAGCGCGGAATGATAATGCCGCCGGCCCGCCGGACACTCCGCCGCCGCCAGCACATCGAGCTCATCCTGCAGCCCCACCGCGCCCACAATCACCTCGAGCTGCCCCGTCCCGATCTGCGGATAAAATTGTGCATATAGCCGCGCCGTATCGATCCACGGACCCCAGTCGATCAGCATCTCGCCGGGACGCGCAAAATCCGGGGAGTTCCGCGGATACGGCCAAACCGATTTCAACAGGGCGTTTTCCACGCCTGCGTAATGCGCCGCCAACGGGCCGCGTTCACGCAGGTCGGCGAAATATTCCCAATCATCGGCGAACGGCGCCGCATGCTCCAACTCCGCCGCACGCAGCCCGTGCACCGCTATATCCTCCTTCTTCATTTCACCCGCGGGCCGACACATCCGCGTGCGGCACTCGGCCACATGCCCACCGACCAGCGAGACGACTCCATATTCGACAATCCCCCCAGCCAGGCTGCCCTCGAAGTCGACAAAATATATCGTCTGCTCGGTCCACGACATTCTCGATTCGTATCAAGAGATGTCGCTAACCCAAAGAGTTTTTTCGTGAGCTTCGGCTGATTCCGGACGAAGCTCACGCGTGGACCTCACGCCCTACCGCACGCTGATCGCCGAGCTCGCCACCCGCAGTGGCAATTTCATCCGTCCCTATTACGGCAACGCCGACCTCGTCGTGGAAACGAAAGCCGACGCCAGCCCGGTCACCCTGGCCGATCGCGGCGCCGAAAAACTCCTGCGCGAAATCATCCACTCGCGCCACCCCACGCACGGCATCGTCGGAGAGGAACTCGGTTCCGAAAACGCCGACGCCGAATTCGTCTGGGTCCTCGACCCGATCGACGGCACCAAATCCTTCATCAGCGCCGTCCCACTCTGGGGCACGCTCATCGCCCTGCTTTATCAAGGCGAGCCGATCCTCGGCTGCATCCACCAGCCCATTCTCGAGCAACTGATGCTCGGCGATGGCCACACGACGACCCTGAACGGCCGCCCCGTGCGCTGCCGCGCGAGTCGTGATATATCCGATGCGACGTTTCTTACTTCGAGTGCAGAGAACCTGGCCGAGCACCCACAGGGCGCCGCCGCGCAAGCGCTCGCCGCCACCGCTAAAATCAGCCGCACCTGGGGCGATTGCTACGGTTATCTCCTCGTCGCGAGTGGCTGGGCCGACGTGATGGTGGACCCGATTATGAACCCGTGGGACATCGCGGCGCTCGTGCCGATCATCCGCGGTGCGGGTGGAACGATTACCGACTGGAGCGGGGGCAACCCGACCCGCGCGACGAGCATCGTCGCCGCCGAACCAAAACTCCACGCCACCGTCCTCTCCGCACTGAACCGATAGCATAGCCACCGCACGCGCCGGCGCTGCGGCAGTATATAACGCAATATATATTGCGACGGCGCATTCTGCCTTATATATTAGGTATGGCTACCGCCGGAGTCCCGCGCCTTCAGCCGGTCCACCAGACCCGGACTTCTTTGGCCGGGTGTCGATATATAGTACCTCCGAAAGGAAGTGCCAGGGGCGGCGGATCACGATCCGAAACGGCAACTTCGCGGGCTTCTCCATCAGCGCATCAAACTGCGCCGCCGTCAGGCCGCTCAGCGTCGAGTCCTGAATCGCGATCACCTCCATCTTCGGCGCGATGCCCGCCCGCGCCGCGGGCGTGTTCTCCCTCACACTCTCGACGACCACTTCATATATCCGCGACTCACCATACAGATCGCGCCGGAAATGTAGCCGGACCAGCACGCTGCCGAGCGGCGCGTCCACCCGCATCTCGGGCAATACAATCGGCGCCTCGTGCAACGGCGTCTGCGCCGCGACCGGCCGCGCCACGGTGAGCGCCAGCGCGAGCGCCGCGAATCGCAGGCCGCAGTGGTTCACCGCATTACCTCAACGCTTGACTGGACGCCACTCCGCCGTGACGACCGACGAAATTCCTCCGCGGCCCTTCCAGTCTGAGACAATCACCAGGCTCCGCGGCGCCAAAGCCGCCCCGAGGTCGTCGCAGATCTTGTTCGTCACCGCCTCAAAGAAAATCCCCTCGTTGCGGAACGCGTGGAAATACATTTTTAGCGACTTCAACTCCACGCACAGCGCGTCCGGTATATAGCGAACGGTGATCGCGCCGAAGTCCGGATGCCCCGTCATTGGGCAGACGGACGTAAATTCATGGTGCGTATGCGCGATCTCATAATCGCGGTGCGGCGCCGGGTTGGGAAACGTCTCGAGGAGTTTGGGATTAGCCATGAGTGACCCCCCACCCAACCCGAAATCCTTCGGCAACTCGACCGAAATTTTCGCGGGGACACCGTTGTGAGCGATGCGACGCGTTGAACGTTCGAAAGATCTTTTTGCCACGGATTGCATCAACCCGTCCGGATTTCACCGGGATCGGAAAGCTGCCGAGCCCCGCCTGCTTCAGCCGCGAAATCTGTCCGTGGCTCGATGAAATCTGTGGTGAGAAACCTCCCACCGACCTCCAGCCCAATCTCGCCCTATATACTCCCCACTTCCGATACCTAAAAGTTAAGCGTTACAAAGTTAAGAGTTAACGTTCCGACTATATTCCGACGTCCGAAATTCCGTCCTCCGGTCGTGAAATCCGTCCGCGGCTCGATGAAATCCCCGGTAAAAAAACCTCCCGGTCGCCCCCGCCTCCCCTTCGCTCCCACCACTCGATATATCAAATGCTATATCAAGTCGCGGTCTCGGTAAACCTCGACTCCCGGATGACCGTAATCTTGATCGTGCTCGGGTACTGAAGCTCCTCCTCGATGCGGCGACGCAGCTCCTTCGCCAGGTCGCGCGCGCCCTCATCCGTCACCACCAGCGGCGCGACCACCACGCGGATCTCGCGCCCCGCCTGAATCGCGAACGCCTGCTGCACCCCCTCGAGCGACATCGCCAGTTTTTCCAGACGCCCCAGCCGCTGTATATAACTCGTCATCGACTCCGACCGCGCTCCCGGCCGCGTCGCCGAAATCGTGTCCGCCAAAATCACCAGGCCTGCATATACCGTCTCCGGCTTCACCTCGTCGTGATGCGCCGCCACCGCGTTCACCACGATCGGCGTCTCGCCGAAACGCTTGATGAACTCAGCGCCAATCGTCGCATGGCTGCCCTGCAGCTCGCCCGACACCGCCTTGCCTATATCATGAAGCAACCCGGCCCGCTTCGCCACGTTCGGGTCGAGGCCGACCTCGCTCGCGATCAGCGACGCCAGCAGCGCCGTCTCGACCGAGTGGTCAAGCGCGTTCTGGTTATATGAAAAACGATATTTCAGGTTGCCGAGCAGCTTGATGATCTCCGGATGGAGCCCGTTGATATTCAACTTGGACACCGCCTCCTCGCCCGCCTGCGTCGTGATCAACTCTATATCCTCCTGCGCCCGCTTCACGAATTCCTCGATCGTCGCCGGGTGAATCCGGCCGTCCTTCACCAACGCATCCAGCGCCGTCCGCGCGATCTCGCGCCGCACCGGATCGAACGACGAGATCAGCACCATCTGCGGCGATTCATCGATCAGGAGCGTCACGCCGGTCGCGGCCTCGAACGCTTTGATATTGCGCCCTTCGCGGCCGATGATGCGACCCTTCATCTCCTCGCTCGGCAACTGTACGAGCGTCGCGGTGAGATCGTTGTTCGGCTTGCTCGCGATGCGCTGCATCGACGCCACCAAAATCCGCCGTGCGTCCGTCTGCAGCTCCTGCTCGGATTTTTCCAGCGTCGAGCGTCGCAGCGCCCGCAACTCGTCCTGGCACTCGAGCAACACCTCCTCGCGCAACTGCTTCTTGATCTCCTCGGCGTCCATCTGCGAAACGCCCTCGAGCCGTTTGCGC
Organism: uncultured Verrucomicrobiae bacterium; assembly: GCA_963800005.1. Classification (GTDB taxonomy): domain Bacteria; phylum Verrucomicrobiota; class Verrucomicrobiia; order Opitutales; family Opitutaceae; genus CAWCZH01. The sequence continues at coordinate 206,611 of CAWCZH010000003.1, read as the reverse complement.
ACGCCCTTCGACAAAGCCCGGATCGCGTCACGCGCCTGCTTCACCGCGGCGCTCTCGCGATTCAACCGCTCCTGGCGCTGCTCCAATTGATAATCCAGCAGCGCCAGCGATTCCTCGTGCGCCCGGATCTCCCGCAAACGCACATCCGCCTCAATCTCGCGACGGTCAAACTCCCGGTTCATCTCCGCGCGATAGGCTTGGATTTCTATATCCGTTTTCTGCCGCATCTCCTCGGCCGCCACCGCGCCTTCACGCCGCGCCACCTGCAAGAGTTCCGCCGCCTGGTCCCGCGCCCCACGCCGCGTCTGCCGCGTGATCGCCCACACGATCAGAAATCCCGCAATCAGACCGAACAACGTCCCCGCCAGCAAGGCCACCGGCAGGGATTCATCCAGCGTGTCGCTCTCGGCAATCAGGAAGGGAAGTTCGGCTACGATCGCTAACGTCAAGGGAACGACCCTATATTGCCCGCCCGCAAAACCTCAAGCCTTCCTTGGCTCGCGCGGTTCAAGCGCATGCGTAAGTCGTTGTCCGCGCCACGGCCCCCGAAACGGCAACGTATGTTTACTGCACCCTTCCAGCCAGTACCCGATGTATATCTCCCTGTGGAAACGGGCCCTGGCGCGGTCCGGCGGATCCTGAATACTTCGACCCATCGGCGGACAAATACACGCCTTTAACAAACGTTATATCTATAGCTTGTGTATTATTACGTCGCGTCTGTCACCAGCTGGAAGTCGGGCAATGTTTCCCGCAGCACCGCCCGGATCCGGTCCAGCGCCGCCGCCTCGCCGTCCTCGGCGTTGGTCTGCAGCAGTATATACGCCCAGCGGTCCGCCCGCGCCCGCACCACGCGATTCCATATATCGCGGCCCAGCCGCTCCCAATACCCGGCCGCGACCGCATCCCCGCCCACGAACCAATATACTACCAGCTGAGGCACCCGCCCACGCCCAGCCGGGCCGCCCGCGTCGTGCTCCACGCGCAAGACCGTGCCGCGAAACCGCCCGCCGCTCGGCCCCGGATATAGGAAACTCTCCGCCCCACTCCCATTGATTGTCCACCCCTGCCCGATCAGGCACAGCTCGGGCCGGTGAATCGACGTCCGATCGCGCCCGCTCAAGACGATCGAGAGAAACACCTGCTTTGAAGGATCGTGGTGATTGAAATAGAGTTTGCGCGAATACCCGGTGTCCGGCGGCAATATTTCCCGCTCCGCCGCGGTCACCGCCTGCGGCTCCCCGCTCCACTCGATGCCGAGATACGCCGGCAGCTCGGCCGGGTTCTTCCCGTCCTCCGCCAGCCGCACTCCCGCGCGGCCGCGACCCGGCCGCGCCGCCACGTTCGCCAGCCAGACACACTCGCCCGCCGCCAGCACCACAATCACGCCCGCGAGCACCCTCGAGCCGACAAGCGGCGCAGCGGAGCGCCGCCAGCGGGCCGGCGTATATGCTTTTGGATATAGGGCCGCGTTCGCCGGCGCCGGAGCTGCTATATCCTCGAGCACCCACGCCCGCGGCAGCCGTCGCCGCAAGACGCGAGCCGCGAGCAGGACGCCGCCGAGCACAATGATAAAGACCCCGAACCCCATGACCGCATGCACGCGTTCGCCCCAGGCCTGCCCTCCCGCCTGCGCCGCCACGATGATCAATAAAATCCGGATCACATTCGCTATATAGATCAGCGGCACCGCCAGCAGCGTCAGCGCCGCGCGCACGAGCCCCGGCCGGAAGTTCATATACGCGACGAGCAACGCGAGCGCGAGCAGCGCTACCAACGAGCGCACCCCCGAGCACGCCGCCGCCACATCATAATGATACGACCCGCTCGCAGAGGTGAGTTGTGTGCCGTTCTCCAGCACCGGAATTCCGACGAAATGCGCCAGACCCGCACTCGCGCGGATCACCCACAACCGCAGCCAGAACCCCGCGGAATCCAGCGCATCGAACGGCAGCGCAAATATCATATAGGCCAGCGGGAACGCCGCCGCCGCGCCCCACCGCCGCCCACCCGCCAGCCGCACCACCCCACCTACACCGAGGAGTAACGCGATCGCCGAAACCCGCGCCTGCTGCGCCGCAAAACCCAACGCATGCAAGGCCAGCGCGCCCAACAAAAGCAACGCCGCCGGCGCCACCGATTCTTTCAGTGCGCCCGCGTTTTCCGCCGCGCGCCCGACGCCCGATACATCCCCGAACCGTGCCAAATTTCGGTAAAAAAGCCACGCACTCAACAGGAGGATCAGCGGCCCGTGCTCCGTCTCCGACGCCGGATTAACCCACTGGTAGCCCCACCAGTAAAATAGCGAACTGGTATTGATATAGCCGTGGTTCGCGTTGCCCTCGAATTGGAACACGGCGACCAGCGCCAGCGCACAGATACCCGCCGCGACGAGCCGGCGCCGCGACGGCTGGGAGCTTGCGATGATGGCGGCCATTCGGTTACTCCCGATCGTCCCGCTTCACCTTCTTTTTTCCAAGCCCATTGATGAAGCTTCTCGTTCTCGCGCAGAGTTCTCCGCCACATCACGGGCAGAGCCGGGCGGTGCAACGCCTGCTCGAGGCACTCCGCTCCCAACCCGACATCGAGGTCTTCCCCGTCGACCTCCGACTCTCCCGCAGCACCGAGGATATAGGACGCTGGCGCATCGGAAAAATTTTCTCCGTCTTCTCTGCCGTCGCCCGCGTCCTCGCGTTGCGCCTCCGCCACGGCCCCATGGTGCTATATTATGTCCCTGCGCCGGGCAAACGCGGCGCGCTCTACCGCGACTGGGTGTTGCTCTCGTGCTGCCGCCCTCTCCAGCAGGGGCTCGTCTTGCACTGGCACGCCGTGGGTCTCGGCCACTGGCTCGAAAGCAACGCGTCCCTCGCCGAGCGTTGGCTCACTCGCGCCATCCTCGGCCGTGCCGCATTGTCTATAGTACAGGCAGAAGCGGTGCGCATCGACGCCGACCAGCTCCGCCCGCGCCGCTGCGCCGTCATCCCCAACGGCGTCCCCGACCCGATTCGCCTATATACTTCCCTCGCACCCCACCGCAACGGCACGACCGAGCGGCCATTCGAGGTGCTCTTCGCCGGACTCGGCTGCCACCCAAAAGGCCTGTTCGATGCCCTCGACGGCGTCCTCCGCGCCAACGATCGCGACCAGAAACTTTCGTTTCGCCTCACCGCGATCGGGCCGTTCGCGAGCGCGGCCGACGCCGACGAGTTCGCCGCACGCGCCGCGGCCGCGCCCGGCACCGCGCAACACCTCGGCTTCGTGAGCGAGGAGCAACGCAATATACTTTTGAGCCAGGCTGATGCGTTTTGTTTTCCCAGCTATTATCCGCACGAGGGCCAGCCCGCCGTCCTCCTCGAGGCCCTCGCCCACGACCTTCCCGTCATCACCACCACTTGGCGCGCCATTCCCGAAAATCTTCCGGTCAATCATATATACTACGTCGCGCCGCGCTCCCCCGCCCAGGTCGCGTCCGCCCTCCACGAGGTCCGCCGCGCCGGTCGCCCCGCCGGCAGCCTCCGTCAGCATTATCTCGAACACTTCACCACCGAGCGCCACCACGTCGCGATGATCGCCGCGCTGCGCAACGTGTCATGACCCCGGACCCGAGCGCCGGACCCGCGGCGATCCCGTCGCCGCCGACTCCATTCATCGACGCCCCCGTTCCGACCGCGCCGCGCGAGCGCGCTGTCCGCCGCACGTTTACCGCGTCGATTCTCGCCAAAACATTCTCGGTCCTCTGCACGCTCGCCCAAGTCCCGCTCGTGGTACACCGCCTTGGATCGGCGGGATATGGACTCTGGGTCACGCTCATCAGCGTCACTGTGCTGCTCAACGCCATCGACTTCGGCCTCGGTCTCGGGATGCAGCAACTCATGGCTGACGCCTTTGCGCGCGCGCAACCGGAGCAGGTTCGCCGGGCATTTCTCAGCGGGTGCCGCGCGCTCGCTCTGCTCGGGCTCGTCGCGCTCGCGCTCGGACTCCCGCTCCTCTTTTTATATAACTTCTCCGCTATATTAAAGATCACCGAGCCCGAGATTCGCGCGCAACTGCGACCGGCTCTGGAGATCACCCTCGTCGCCGCCGCACTCGGTCTCCCGTTGAACGCCCTTCCGCGACTCGCCGCCGCCGTGCAGCGTGGCTGGATTCACGCCGGCTGGATCGCCGCCGGCAGCGGTGCCACCCTCGGCGCCCTCGCGTGGGCCGCGCACGCGGGCGCCGGCCTCCTCGTGTTCGTCGCCATTGCCACTCTGATGCCGCTCGTCCAAGGCGTCGGTCTCTGGATCCACCTCACCCGCGCGCTTCACTGGCCCACGCGTTCTCCCGGCGCGCCGCTCCCGCCGCTCGAACCCCGCGCGCTCTGGGGCACGAGCCTGCTATATACTCCGACTCAGCTCGGCCTCGCCCTGATGCAGGCGATCCCGCCCCTCTCGCTGTCGGTCGCCGCGGGCCCGGTCGCTGTCACCGGCTATAATCTTCTGCAGCGACTCTATAGCCCCGTGCTCCAGGGACAAATGATGCTGCTGACGCCCCTGTTGCCGGTATATACGGAAGCGCACCGACGCGGCGACGGTGCCTGGCTCCACGGCGCTGCCGTCCGCATCTGGTTCTTCACGCTCTTGCTCGGCGTCGCTCTGGCGCTCGTCACGTGGCAGTCACCGCTCCTCATTGCCTGGTGGGTCGGTCCCTCCGCCGTCGTCCCGTCCTCCGCCCTGCGCTGGCTCATCTGCAGCTGGGGCCTCCTGCAACTCGTGGTTCTCGTCCCCACGTATTTCCTGCTCGGCGTCGCCGAACTCCGCCTCGTCGCCTGGTACAGCGGCCTCGGACAGGGCCTCTCCGTGGCCGGCTGGTTTGTCGGCGGCGCTCGTGGCGGCGCCGTGGGCGCCGTCCTTGGCGGCTGCTGCGGGCTCGCCATCGGCGGACTCCCGGGACTCCTCCGCGCCATGCGCCGCACCGTCGCCGCCTTGCCGCAACTCGCCGCGTCGTGAATATACTCGTCTTCAAGAGCAATCGGCTCGGGGACGCCATCGTGTTCCTGCCCGTCCTGCAAACCCTGCGCCGGCTGCATCCGGATTGGACCTTCACCGTCGTCACCGGTCCCGGGGAGGCCCCGCTGTATATAGAAGACGCTATATATACGGATCCCGTCGTCTCAGCGGCGCCGCCCCGCCCCGCGCACGCCGTCCGCGTGCTCTCCGTCGACCGCGATGCGCTCAACGAATCGTGGCGCCGGCCGTGGCGGCTTGCCGGCTGGGTCCGGCGCGTCAGAAATCCGCGACCCGATGCCTGCCTCATCGGCTTCGACCAGGGCAACGTCGCCCACCTCCTCGCCCGCGCCAGCGGCGCCCGCGTACGCGTGGGCATCCGGCTCCCTCATATATCCATTCCCGGATCGATCACGCATCCCGTGCCCGCCCCCGCGGATCGCCGCCCCGCCGAGTGGAATTGGGCGATGGGGCGGGCCTTGCTCGCCGCGCTCGGAGCCAACGCCGCCGCCTGGCCCGCCACGCCACCACCTCCCATTATATATCCGATTGGGAATGTTATAAATCATAACCATTCCCCCGCGCCAGGCGGCACGCTCGTTCACGCCGGCTCGAGTGGCCCGCTCAGCCGCTGGGACCTCGAGAACTTCGCCCGCGTCGCCAATATACTTGCGACCACCGGTGAGGTCACCTGGATCGACCGGCTCGAAACGCAAACCGCAGCCTTGGCTCCCGCCGTCCACCGCGCCACGCCGACGTCGCTCCGGGAATTTATCGATCTCGCCGCCCGCGCGAAATTTTTCCTCGGCAACAACTCCGGCCCGATGCACGTCGCGAACGCCCTCGGGCTCAGTGGCGTCGTCGTGACCGGGCTCACCGCGTTCGGCTGGGATCCCTATTGGTATCGCATCCGCTGGACCGTCCTGCGTCACCCGAATCTCCCCTGCCAGCCCTGCCAGCCCGCCGATCGCGTTGTGCCCGTCTGCGCCAACATGACAGCCCCGCTCGCGTGCCTCCGTCACTGGCAACCCGACGCTGTCGCCGCCATCTGCCGGGAGCGTATCCACGAAATGGATACACGGGCCGTTCACTCGCTGCCATGAGCCCGCGCGTCCGGGTCATCCTCGCAGCCATCCTCGGCGGGGTCGTTGCGATCGTCCTCGCGCTCGGCATCGCGGAGCAAAGCTATGGCCTCAGCCTGCTCGTCACCGGCGCCGCCGGCTGGCTCCTCGCCGAATGGCTCGGCGGCGCGCTGCCCGACGCCTGGGTCCTCGCCGCGCTGATCTTCGGCTATATAGTCGGTAACCGCGGTTTCGCGCAGCTCTCGCTCTCGTCCCAGCTCCCGCTGCTGCCCGCGGAAACGGGTCTGCTGCTCCTCGTGCCCGGCGCGTTGCTCCGCACAGTGACCGGGCAAGCCAGCGCGTTTCGCCGCGACCCGCTCAACCTCGCGATCGGGGCGTGGCTCCTGCTCGGCACCGTGCGGCTGCCATTCGATGTGCGCTCGATGGGCCTCATCGCCGTGCGCGACTACGCCGTGGTATATTACGCCGCGTTTTTCTTCGTCGCTCAAGGCATCGCGGGCCACGCCGCCTCGACCCGCCTCCTGCAGCGCGCGCTTCTCGCCGCCTGCCTGCTGCTCCCGCTTGGTTTCCTGCTCTTCAATGAGCGCCCGGAATGGCTCAACCTCCTCCGCATCTCCGGCCGCCCACTGATATATTATAAGGACGACCTCGTGGCCGCGTATCTTTTTGCGGGCTTCTTTTTCTTCCTCGCCGCCGGCGGCGCCCGCCCGTCCGTGCCGCGCTATATAGCAGCCGCCGTGAACTACGGCGCCGCGTTCCTGATCAACTCCTCCCGCGCCGCGCTCATGGGGATGGCCGCCACCTCGCTCTGGTGGCTCGCTGCACGTCGATGGGCGCCGTTCCGGCTGCAAGGCGTCATCATCCCCTGCGCCCTCAGCGCACTCGCCCTCGCCACCATCGTCCGCGACGAAGATTTCCACGAGAGCCGTATATATTCGCTCTATGAACACGCCGCCTCGATCGTCGACCTGACCGGCACCGGCAGCTACGCGAACGAGGACCAGCGTTTCGTCGGCGACAACAACCGCTTCCGTCTCGTCTGGTGGCGCTCGGTCGCCCGCGAAACCTGGGCCGCCAATCCCGTCTTCGGCCTCGGCTTCGGCTACGACCTCGCGCAGAATTTCGTGCGCACATACGACCTCGACCTCGGTGACGAGTTTAGCACGCGCAGCCCGCACAGCATCGTGTTCACGTCATTCGGACGCCTCGGCTTCGTCGGGCTCGCGGTGTTTCTCGCCCTCGTCGCCGCGATGGCCCGGCAGACGTGGCAGCTTGCGCGCCGGGCTCGTCGCGATGAAACCGCGTTGGCGGCGCTCGGTTGGTGGAGCGTGAGCTGGACGATGTTGGGCAGCGCGTGTTTCGGCGTCGTGCTCGAGGGGCCGATGGGTGCGACTATATTCTGGGTCGCACTCGGCCTGGCGAACGCGATGACCACCCCCGAACCAATGCCGACGCCCGAGGTCGACGTTACTATATAGAGGATATAGGCATCGAGGCGATCGGGAGATTTTTAACCACGGATCGCGCTCAAACCCCGACCGGATTTCACCCAGAACCAGAAGTATATACTGTCTTCTCCGTCTCCGGTGAAATCCGCGCCGGTTTGATGCGATCTGTGGTAAAAAATCCCCCGCCCACCCCATCATCCCCGCTCGCCTCCACGCGATCCGCCCGCGAAGCCCCCACAGGCTTGCACCGTCTGCACCGCGGCCCGATGATACGTTTTTGTTTTCCGAGCCGTGAAACTGTCCGCGACCGCTGACCTACTCAGCATCTTCAAACCGACCACCCGGTCCCAGTGGGATATATTCTCCCCGGTCGCCCTCACCTGCCTGAGCCTCTTCGGCCTCGCGTTCATCTATTCCGCCGAACTCCCCGTCAACGGCCACGACTGGGTCAAGCAGGCCACCTTTCTCGCGATCGGTGCCGTCCTCTATATCCTCGTCTCCCTCGTCGACTACCGTTACTGGATTAGCATCGCGCACTGGATCTACGCCGCGGCCGTCGCGTCCCTCGTCGTGGTGTTGCTGCCGGTGATCGGACACTCCTCGGGCGGGTCTCAACGCTGGATCAATCTCGGCTTTTTCCTCTATCAACCGTCCGAGCCCGCCAAGATCGCGGTCCTGATCATCACGGCCAGCATCCTCGTCCGCTCGCGGGTCGGGACGCTTCGGCGGTCGCTCGGCGTACTGGGGAAATTGGCCCTTGCCGTGGGTTGCCCGCTGCTGCTTATCATGCGTCAACCCGATCTCAAATCGGCGATTGTGCTGCCCCCCATGGTGTTCTCCATGCTCTATGTCTCGAAAATGTCCGCGCGCTTCTTCGCCGCGGCCCTCGGGGCGTTTCTCCTCGTGGTCGGGGCCGTCACGATCGACACCTGGCGCTATATACGCTTCATGGAGGCGCATGACTATTCATATAACACCGACCGCGGCAAATATGAAAAGCACTCGCTGCTGCCGTTCGTATATGATTACCAGCGCAACCGCATCCTCAGCTTCGTCGACCCCGAGAAGTATGATCCCATGGGCATCGGCTGGAACCAGCGCCAGTCCCTGATCTCCGTCGGCTCGGGCGGCGTGACGGGCAAGGGCTGGACGGATGGGACGCAGGCCCGGCTCGGGCTACCTGCCGCGCTCCGTCGCGCACAACGATTTCATCTTTTCGGTCATCGCCGAAGAAAAAGGATTTCTGGGAAGCCTTACGGTTCTCGGCCTGTTTGCGTCTGGTGTCTGTTTAACGGCATTCGCATCGCCGGTCTCGCCCGAGACCGCCTCGGCACCCTCCTCGCCATTGGCGTGACGGTGCTGTTTACGGTGCATGTGTTCGTGAACATCGCCATGACCATTGGCCTCGTGCCCATCACGGGCATACCGCTTCCCTTTATTAGCTACGGTGGCTCCTTTGTGCTCAGTTGCTGTTTGCTGCAAGGACTGGTCCAGAGCGTCTATCGCTTCCGGAAGGACTTCACATGAAGTCGCTTCCGACCCGCGATATCGACCGCTCTGCCGGAATTTCCTGCGCCGCAACTCCGGCACCCGGGTGACCCCGTAGTACAACCAAGACCAGTACCCACCATGAGCGATCAACCGTCCCGCCAACTCCCGACGCCACCCGGATGTCGCGCAAAAATATGACGCGGAACTCGCCAATCCTCCCACCGGCGCCGATGTCCACCCCGGTCAGCCCGAGCGAACTGAAGGCCGGCGCGGCCGACAGCGCTCGCAAAATCGCCCCCTCCTCCAGAAGATCCTGGCGGTGTTCCAGAAGGAGAAAGGCTCATACCGGGAGCTGATCATCAACTCCGAGCCCCTCGAGAAGCGCGTCGCGCTCCTCGTCGACGGCCGCCTCGAAAAATTCGAGATCGAGCGCGAGTCCGACAACCGCATGGTCGGCGGTATCTACAAGGGCCGCATCAAGAACCTCGACCCGGGCCTCAAGGCCGCCTTCGTCGACATCGGCTATACCAAGAACGCGTTTCTCCACTACTGGGACATGCTCCCCGCCGCCGCCGACTCCTCCGTCGAGGTCGTGCGCGTCAACAAAAAGAAGAACGCCCCCGACCGCGGCGCCGACCCGACCGTCAAGGATATCCCAAGTCTATATCCCCCGGGCACCGACATCGTCATCCAGGTCACGAAGGGCCCCATCGGCACCAAGGGCCCGCGCACCACGACGAATCTCTCCATCCCCGGCCGCTACCTCATCCTCACGCCCTACTCCGATGGCTGCGGCATCTCCCGCAAGATTGAGGACATGCAGGAGCGCAAGCGCCTGAAACAACTCATCAACGAGCTCACCATTCCCGAGGGCATGGGCGTGATCGTCCGCACCGCGGGCGAGGGCAAAAAGCCCCGCTACTTCGTCCGCGATCTTCATATCCTCCTCAAGAAGTGGCAGGAGATCGCGGAGAAAATGCAGACGCTCCGCGCTCCGGCCTGCCTCTATCAAGAACCGGACCTCGTGGAGCGCACGGTTCGCGATTTCCTGACCGAGGAGGTCGACCGCGTCCTCATCGACAACCCCGAGGACCACGCCCGCACCCAGAAACTCGTTGGCCAGATCTCGAAGCGCTCCAGCGGCGAAGATCGCGTTCTACAACGACAGCATCCCGATCTTCGAGCGCTTCAACATCGAGCGCCAGATCGAGCAGACCGGCCAGCGCAAGGTCCCGCTGCCCTGCGGCGGTGAGATCGTCATCGACGAGACCGAGGCGCTGATCGCGATCGACGTGAACACCGGTTCGCACAAGAACCGCTCCGGCGACGAGAAAAACGTCATCTACGCCGTCAACCTCGAGGCCGCCGCCGAGATCTGCCCGCCAGATCCGCCTCCGCAACCTCGGCGGCCTCATCATCATCGACTTCATCGACATGAAGGAGCGGCGCCACCGCAACGCCGTCTATGAGAAGATGGTGGAGCTGATGGCGACGGACAAGGCGAAGAATCACATCCTGCCGATCTCCCAGCTGGGGATCATGCAGATGACGCGCCAGCGCCAGCAGGAGTCGCTCTCGTCCAATCTCTACACGGACTGCCCCTATTGCCGGGGCCGCGGGATCGTGAAGAGCGCGACGACGATGTCCGTCGAGCTGCAGCGGAAGCTGAGCTCGGTCGCGCGGCGGTTGCAGCTGCGCAATGACGGCAAGGAATATTCGCTGCGGGTGCTGGTGCATCCGAGTATATTCGAGCGGCTGCGGAGCGAGGATGCGGACCTGCTGGTGCGGATGGAAAAGCTCTTCGGCATCAAGCTGGCGTTCCGCGCCGACGCGAATTACCACGTCGAAAACTTCAAGATCATCAACGCCGTGACGGGCGAGGAGTATCGTTGAACACTATATAGCCCACCGCGAGGGCGGCCGGCGTCGACGACGGACTTATAGCCGATCCGACGCCGCAGATATATATTTCGCGTTTCCGCTCCTCCGGCTGTCTTTCCCTTGGAGTTATAGTTAACGTTCCGAATCGATCGACATTCCGGGGCTCAGTGCCCGTGAAATCTTCCGAGGCTTGATGCGATCCGTGGTAAAAAAACGGTCCTTCTTCCCATTCGGCGCGATCCGCCTCGATCTTGCCTTTATAGCCGGCGCAATTCCGCCCCGAGGAATTTCGCGATCGTTTTCATTCCGAACTTTTGCGCCTCGGCTTCCGCGGCCGCATTATAGTTCGTATTCGTGTTGACGTCGTATGTATAGAGCTCGCCCTTTGCGTCGGTAATAAACTCGATCCCGGCCACCTCGATGCTGTTCGCCGCGAGAAACGCCCGGTAGGCCTCCAGGATCGGATGCTTGAAATCCGGCACGATCTTAAAGCGCGTCGCTGGCTTCGGCACCGTCGCCACCACAACCTCGCTGGCCGTCGCTGTCCCCTCTGCCGTACCATCCGATCCTGCGCGCCAAGCCTCCGGGGACGTCCCAACGGGGCAGAACGCGTCGCCGATCTGGCAGCTGTCCGCGGGGCACAGCTCGAAGCCCAGCGAGGTATCCACCTGCACCGCATACAGGAACTCGCCGCCGATAAATTCCACGCGCGTGATGAAAGGCGCTGGTGCCTTGATATATTCCTGGACGAGCGTGATCCCGTCGACGGAATCAGAGAACTCGTCGCCGTGTACATAGTCCTGCAGGCTGGATAGATTATTGAACAGTCGCACGCCGAGTCCCTTGCCGGCGCGGTTGTGCTTGGTGATGAATTGTCCGGGGAAATTCGCTGCCGCTTTGAGCACATTCTCCTTGCCGACTGCTGCGAAGGTCCGCGGCGTCTTCACGCCGAAATTTCGGAGCGCTGCATATTGCGCGATTTTGTTCAACTCGAGCTGAAGCGCGCGGGCTTTATTAACCACGCGCCGGCCGTGGGACTCGAGCCACGCGAGCACTGTCGAAGTATACTCCGGCGCATAGCGATGGCCACGCGTATGCGAGGAGGCGCTCATCCGGTTGTAGAAAACGCCGGGCGGCGGCGGCGCCGAGAAATCGAGCACGCCCTGGTCCAGAAACCACTCCTCGAACGGGATGTTCTGCTCGCGAAAGGCCTCGCGCAGCGGCACGACCCATTCGGAATTTTCGTGAATCACATAAGCCCGCGGAGTGGTCATTTTTAGAAGAGGGAAAGATGAAACCCGCCAACCTAATAGGAAAATCCCGCGATGCGATTTTTTTCTGCGTCATCAAGAACCATCCGGAAGCCAGACCACCGCACGAGATGCGAATTAACATCCTATATAGGCATCATGTTTCTTACCACGGATCACATCAGGCACCCGGATTTCCCAGCCACCGAGAAGCACCCGAGACGCAGTCGATCACGCGATCCGATCAGCTTGAGGCGATCCGTGGCAAAAGCCGGTCCTCACACTCCACCAGTTCCACTCGCCGCCGCGGCGCGTCACTGTTTCGCCCTTGCCGACGCCCACTCACGTTATAACATTTGTTGCATGATCGTCGAAACCAAGTCCCGCAAAATTGGGAATTCCCTCGGCGCCATTATTCCCAAGGAGGTGGCGGCCCATTTGAACATCGAGGAAGGAAGCACGCTCTATTTCACGGAGTCGCCAGACGGCGTGCGGCTCACGGCACACAATCCGGGATTCGCGAAAAAGATGGCCGTGGCGGAGAGCCTGGGCCGACGGTACCGGAACGCGCTTCGCGAACTCGCGAAGTGAAGGAGCCGACGTGGATCACCCGCGAGGACACCCTTGCGATCCACGACATGATCTTGGCGCAGCACGGCGGGCTGACGGGATTGCGTGACGAAGGGATGCTGGAGTCCGCCCTCCACCGTCCGCGCAAAAGGGTCGTGTATCAAGCCGCGGACCTTCCCGCTCTCGCCGCCGCCTATGCGAAGGCGATCGTGCAAAATCATCCGTTCGGTGATGGGAACAAGCGCACGGGATTCCTTCTTGCGGCCGTGTTCCTCGAGGTGAACGGCTGGATCCTCACCGCTTCGGAGGAGTCGGTGGTGGAACATACGGTGGGCCTGGCCGAGCGAAAGGTGAGCGAGGGAAAATACGCCGCTTGGCTACGCCAAAACTGCCGCCGATGCAGGGGCAAGCAGGTGCGGTAGTATATACCAAACCTCAGACCCGAACCCCATCGAGGAGCCGGGATTTCTCTCGCGCCAGCGAACCGCGCTTGAAGCTGCCCCACTCGCGCCGTGCTGCAGCCTACGCCAGATGCGGAGATCGCGGCAACTATATACGTTTCGGCGCCCTATATGATCATCGAATCAACGGCAGCAATCGGACCGGCACCCGACGTCAACGTCCTCAAATGGAGCTTCCGGGTGCTTACTTCTCCGCCGCGATCTTCTCGCCGTACATCGTCGCAACCACTTCTGAGACTTTCTTACCAGCATCCGGAAAGCTGTGCATAAAACTGTTGGAGAACGATCCGGAAGAAATGAGCGCATTGCTCTTCGATTGATAGAATCGAATCTGGAGATCCTTGAGATACATTGTAATATCCCACCGCCAAGTATCGTTATAGGTCGCGTAGAAATCGACGTCGGCCGGTTTCACCGCCTCGTCCCCTGACCGAACGTTGAGGCCGCGAGCGGCAAGAGCGTCCTCCAAATGCCCATCCATATCAGCGCTGCGCCCTCCATGGGTAACCACATACACCGACTTATAACTCCGCAGATCAAACTGTGGCTGAGTATGCGCTTGATTGATTGTCGAACAGCCGCTCAGAGACGCTAACGCAAGAATGACCAAGCATAATAAACCAGCGGAGGTGTTCTTCATATCATTGTAGGTTAGTCGTTGCGCTGCAAACACGTGGCTACGATATACGACAAGCACAATCAAATAAATATATTCCAGCTTTGCGGACAGGCAGCCTGATCGTCGCCTGCGTTCCGTCTCGGGGTAAATGCCTTGTGGTGCTGGTCGGGTCTCACGGGGTCGGCAGGCAGTCTATATTGTCCGCGGGTAATATTATCTCTCTCGGCCTGATAACGTCGCTTGGAATGCACATTCCGCCCACCGGAAACCGCCACCCTCACCGCGCTTGACACCGCCGCCCCGCGGCTCCGCATTGTTTGGTATACCAACCAAACCGGTCATTTCATGAATGCGAAATCTGCCACGCCCCACTCCACCCTGGACGCCCTCATCGTCGGCGCCGGCCCGGTCGGTCTCACCCTGGCCACCGCCCTCTCCCACCAGGGACTCAAGTATCGCGTCATCGATAAAAACGCCGCGCCCACCGACAAGTCCAAGGCCCTCATCCTGTGGAGCCGCAGCCTCGAACTCTTCGCCCCACTCGGCATCACCCCCGCCTTCATCGACCGCGGCATCAAAGCCAAAGGCGGCAGCGTCTACGCCGGCGGCAAACGCATCGTCCACTTCGAACTCACCGGCAACGACAGCCCATTCGGCTTCCCCCTCATGATCCCGCAGAGCGACACCGAACAGGTCCTCACCGAGCACCTGAAAGATCGCCACGAGACCATCGAGCGCCACACCGAACTGATCTCCTTCGTGGAACAACCCAACTCAGTCGTCTGCCACGTGCGCCACGCCGACGGACACGAGGAATCCGTGGTAACCTCCTGGCTTATCGGCTGCGACGGCGCCCATAGCATCGTGCGCAAGGGCGCAGGCCTGCCGTTCACGGGTCACGCGGAGCCCAACGACTGGATGCTCGCCGACGTTCATATAGAGAACGGCCTGCCCAAGGATGAAATCAGTGTATTTCTCCACACCAGCGGCGCACTGATATTCTTCCCCATCACGCGCGAACGATTTCGCATGGTCGCAGATCTCGGTCACGCCGATGCCGCCGCTTCCCGCAGCGATCCCACTCTCGCCGAGGCCCAGGCCAAGGTCGACGAACGCGGACCCGGTGGCGTTATATTAAGCGATCCAATCTGGCTCGCCAATTTTCGCATCAACGAACGCAAAGTCGCCGACTACCGCCGCGGCCGCATCATGCTCGCCGGCGACGCCGCTCATATACACAGCCCCGCCGGCGGCCAGGGCATGAACACGGGAATGCAGGACGCCTTCAACCTCGCCTGGAAACTCGCACTGGTCCAACGGGGCCAAGGTCGCACCGACGCATTGCTGGATTCATATTCGATCGAGCGCAGCACCATCGGCGATCAGGTCCTCAAAACTGCCACCGCCTTCACGAGCGTCGCCACCCTCCGCAGTCCCCTCGCTCAATCCTTGCGCAACCGCATCGCGCCGATTCTCACATCGTTTAATTTCGTGCGCCAAAAGGTGCGCCGCAACTGGTCCGAGATTTCCATCAACTACCGACACAGCCCGCTGTGCGCTGAGCAGTGGCCGCATCTCACCGGCGGCCAAGCGCCCGGCGATCGTCTGAACGATGCGCCGCTCACCTCCGCCGCGGATGGACATCCCTTGACGTTGATGCAGACGCTCGACGGCAACCGCCACAGCTTGTTGCTATTGCCCGGAAACGACAGCGCCTCGCGCCGTCGGCTGCTTGATATAGCGGAAGAGACCGAGACGGCGTTTCCCGGAACGGTAGCCGCGCATCTGATCCTGCGACCCGAGCTCGCCGCTCCGGCCGACGAGGATTCCGAGGTGGCAGTGTGGATGGACACGCAGGCGCAGGCGCACGAGCAACTGCACGCCAAGGAATCCACGTTGATCCTGGTCCGACCGGATGGATATATCGGGTTTCGTTGTCAACCCGCGGACGGCGCGGCATTATATAAATATATGCAAAGCTATATGATTCCAGCCCAGGACCCCGTTCAACGCCGCGTCGTTTAATATGCTTCCAGAACGCCGGGAAATCATCCTCAGGGCGGCTGTCGCCACGTTGCGCGATCACGGCTTCTCCGGCCTGACCCAGCCGCGCGTCGCCAAACGCGCCAACGTCCGCCAAAGCCACCTCACCTATTATTATCCGACGCGTCTCGCTCTCCTCGAAGGCGTGGCGCGCGTGTCCGTCGACGGCCAACTCGCGGCACTACAATCGGTCGTCGATCTGCCGTCCGCGCCCGCGGTGATCAAGCATCTGGCGGCGATGATCGCGCGTCACGAAAACACGCGGGTGTTGATGGCCCTCGCACAGGCGGCGGATGAGGAGCCATCGCTGCGTGAGTTGTTTCGCGAACTCGCCGACGGCATTTTGTCGCGGCTTCGGCAGATGTTGGAAAATCTACATCTCGAAGCCAGCGACGCGCAGGTGAATCTCATCCACTCGCTCGCAGTGGGATTGGCCGTGGTGGACCTGGCAACGCAGCGGCCGCAGAGCAAACGCCGCGTCGAGTCGATTCTGGAAAGCCTGTTCGCCACGCTGACGTCAAAGGGGAAGCGCGTACGAGCGCCGAGTGGGATATAATATATCCGTCCTTGTCCGACCCGTCTTTTTAACACGGATCATCAAGCCCGATCGGATTGCACAATACATCCGAGCCCGAACCTCTTCTCTGTGTCTTTGACGCAATCTTCCGTGGCTTGATAAATCCGCGGTCAAGTTCCGCGCCACGAGCCACCCTTATAATGCGCTATATACGCTATATACCGATGGTCTCCGAGATGGGTGCTTGCACCGGAGCGGCTGAACCGGGCCCGGCGAAGGAACGCCCGCGCGGCGGACGGATCGATGGGGAATCCGCCCATGCCCTCGCATTAACGTGCGGTGAAGCGTGGGATTCCAAAACACCGCGAGCCTGCTCGAAAAACCCACCCAAAGCCATGTCGTCCGAGAAATATCAAGACTGCATCGAAGCCTGCCAGGAATGTGTCGTCGCGTGCGAGCACTGCGCAACCGCCTGTCTTCACGAGGATAAAATCAAGATGATGGTCCGTTGCATCGAATTGGACCGCAGCTGCGCCGACTTCTGCTCGCTCGCCGTCCGCGAAATGGCGCGCGGCTCCGAGTTCGCCGAACGGGTGTGCCAGATCTGCGCCGAAATCTGCGACGCGTGCGGAGCGGAATGCGCCCGGCATGACACCGATCATTGCCAGAAATGCGCCGAGGCCTGCCGAAGCTGCGCTGAAGCCTGCCGGGAAATGGCCGGCGCCGGAGCGTCCGGCACCCGCTGATGCCAAGCCTGGGGCCGTCCCGGCCGCTGCCCTGCGCTATATATTTATATAGAAGCGCTGTCATATCCGGCCCGTTTTTTACCACGGATCGCATCAAGCCGGATCGGATTGCACGATATATCAGAGCTCAAACCTCCGATCTGTGTCTTTGACGCAATCTTCCGTGGGTTGATGAAATCCGTAGTCAAATCAGGTTCGCACATCTCAAGCTCTATATACCGCCCTCGCACCGAGCGCCCCGGCCTCTGACGCAATCTTCCTTGGCTTGATGCCATCCGTGGTCCAATGAATGGCTCGCGCTGAGACGTGCTGCGAACCACCCGGGCATCATGAGCTCCCCACCGTTCTTTCGCCGGCATCGGCGCGTGCTTCCCGTGCTGGGCGCGGGCGTCGTGCTCGCCACGTTTTTCATCCGGGAGGTCAAGAGCGACGATTTAAAGGATCTCCTCGCCGACATCCAACGCGCTCGCGACCTCGCGCTCATGAAGAAGCAGTTCGACAACTTCCTCGAACATATACCGACGAAGCCGTACGAGGCGCAACGGGACAAGTATGCCGACATCCGGCAAGCTGTGGAGGAAGAGCGGAAGTACCTCCGCGACATTGAGGTCAATATACTAGCGGCCGAGAATCTGACCGTGGCAGCTCGGCTCGGTCCGGCGGCCATCGGTGAAGTCGCGGAGATGAAGCAGCTCCTAAAGGAGATGAACGCAGCGCTAAATGAGGCTGCTCCGAACGCGTGGGCATCAATTCTAGGGAAATCGTCCGATCGTGCTACTGAGGCGGACCGGGCCAGCTCCAAGCTCGACGAAATCATACCTCACATCGGCGAGCTCGTCACGCGATCCGAGGCTTATAGCAAGTTCGTCGAGTCGGCCGTCGAGGAGAAGAAGGCAGCCGCGGAAAAATCCTTCAAGCTATATAACAAGATCAGCTATTGGTTCCTGTTTCCCCTGGGCTGGCTGCTCGGCCTCGCGGGCAAACTGCTCGGCTCCGATGCCGAGGCGGTCGGCGACGAATAGCAAACGACTCCTGCCGGTACCCGTCCGCCGCATGAGCCCCGAGCCTCAAAGCTCGAATCCCGTCTCCACTCCTTTGACGCTATCTTCCGTGGCTTGATGCCATCCGTGGTCAAATGAACGGTTAATATACTTCACCCTTATATCGCGAGGTTCAAAGTAAGGGCTGACCCCTTGGATTGAAAGGAACCGCTCGCCATCGCGCTCTAGACTCGCCGCGCCCGGTTTCGACGCGCGTTGATCAGCACGGCGACGAGAATAATACAGGCCACCGGGCTCGCGAGGATCGCCAGGATCGGCCAGAGGTTCGACTGCCTCGCCCAGCCATCATACGTGGCAATATATACCGGCAGCATGAACAGGATCGGCACCGCCGCCCAGCGCCGAGCCGGAGGTCGCAGCCGTACGAGGGCATAGATCTGCAGCAGCGGATACGCCAGCACCCCGCCATACATCAAGACCATATAGAGTGCGACCAGAGGCCGCGGCATCGTCGTGCCGGCGGCAGCCGCTGCGTCTGGCGTCACGGCGAGAAAGAAATACAGAGCAGAGCGCACGCGGTACCCTCCTCACTACAAAAATTCTCAACCGCCCTCCCAACTGCAATCTATTTTCCTGCCTCGAATTTTCTGATCTCGCGCCGCTCTGACGGCTTGTACCGCAAGCCGGGATTTCTCAAAAACGGGAATGAATTTCGTCAAGTTTTTCGCGGCAAGCTTCGCCTTCGCCGCTCTCACCAGCTTCGCCGTCGAGCCCGGCGCGCCTTTGACCGGCCTCACGGGAAAAGTCGCGGTCGACAAGGCGACCTTCGTGCGCTCCGCCGAAAAGGCGCATCCGCCTCTATTCTATATCAATATATTTCTCGATGAACCAACGCCCAATGGGGAAAAGGAGCTCAAAGCCTTACGCGTCTACGCGAAAACGGAGCTGCAAACGAGCGACGGCCCGCTCGAGTACGGGGATCGCATCAGCTTCGACCTCAACCCCAACGCGCTTGCCGGACCGATGTCGGCCCATCCCTTCTCCGAGGTGACGAATATACATATTACCGGCAAAGGCAGCCAACAGGAACGCGACTTCGCGAACCGCTAAGCGACGCAGAAGTATATTCGCGGCGCGGCCGCACGGTCTCCCGTGCCCACGGCAGCCACTCGCGCTCCTCGCCGCGGCGGCCCTGGTCGAGCGTCACCACCGCAGCGGAAAGCGGTTGGCCGGATGAATCTGCCTCGACCCATTCAGGCGTCGGGGCGATCTTACGGCGTTGTCCACCCTGGCTCCCAGCGACCGCGCGGTTTTCCTGAGCTATGCATCCCAAGATGCAGTGGCCGCGCAGCGGATTGCAGACGCGCTTCGAGATCACGACGTGGAGGTCTGGTTCGATCGCGATGAACTCGTAGGCGGCGACGCCTGGGACCAGAAAATCCGACGGCAGATCAAGACGTGCGCGCTCTTCATTCCACTGATCTCAGCCAATACGAACGCCCGCGCGGAGGGCTATTTCCGGCTCGAATGGAAACTCGCGGTCGACCGATCGCACCTCATGGCCGACGACGCGCCATTCCTGTTACCGGTTGTGATCGATGATATAGCGGAAACCGCCGCGCGCGTGCCCGACCGCTTTCGCGAGGTGCAATGGACGCGGCTCGATCTCAAGGATACTCCGGAGTCGCTCGCCGCCCGCGTGGCAAGATCGCTGCGCGCCGACGCGCCCGATCCTGGCCGGCCCCCGGGCCGAAGCCCGCGCAATATACAGCCGCGCGACTCCGACGGCGCGTCCTCGCCAGCGCGTGACCCCGCGATGCGTCGCGTCTATATTATATTCGGCCTGATCGTCAGCCTCTTCTTTATCGTGCGCCTATGGTGGACTCACGAGGACAAGCCGTCGCCAAAATCCGCCCAAACCGTTCCGGTCCATCCGCCCACGCCGCCGGCCCCGCCGGTCTCTGAGGCGCGCCAACTCGCGGTCCGCGCGCGCGCGCTGAGCGTCGACAAATATAATTCAAAGGCCGAGGACTACGCGGCCGCGGAAACGATGCTGAAGCGCGCGCTGGAGCTGGACCCCGGGGATGCGGAGATCTGGGCCACGGCGTCGCTGTTGAACTTCCTGTATACTTCGCGGGGCTTCGACCGTTCTCCGGCGCGCGGCGCGGCCGCACATAGTTTCGCCGAGCGAGCTCTGACTCTCGATCCAAACTCGGTGAGCGGTCTCTTCGCGCTGGGGCGCTGGCAGTTCGGATATGACGACGCCACCATCGCCGAGGGCACCTTTCGAAGGGTTCTCGTGCTGGATCCCAATTACCCGGGCGCGCTGATGGCGCTCGGCCAGGTATGCGACCGGCGCAACGAGGTTGAGGAAGCGGCGGCGCTGTTCGATCGAGCGGCGCTCCAGCCATCCCTCGCGCCACTCGTATATTATAATAAATTCCTTTTATATTTTCAACGCGGCCTCTTCGAGCAGGCAGATGTCGCGGTGCGCCGGTCGATCGAGCTGGCGCCCTCCGCCGTCTCGGACGCAGGGCTCGCGATGTTGAAGCTCACGTGGAAAGGCGATACCGCAGGCGCGGCGGATGTCCTGGCAAAAGGGCGACTGGCCGACCGGGTGGAACCGCGGATCATCTGGGTGACCGCCCTCGTGCAGCTATGCCAGCGCGATTCGGAGCTCGCGTTGAAAACCATCGGACGGTTCCCGGGCGACTATATACAGGACAACTGGTTCTCCGGTCCCAAGAGCTATCTCGTGGGACGCGCGCATGCCCTCGCCGGCCGCACCGCGGCGGCGCGGCTCGCGTGGGAGGCGGCGCTCGCGATGGTGGACACGCGGCTGAAGGCGACAAACGATAATCTCGTTCTCCACGTGACGCGCGGCGAATTGCTGGCGCGACTCGGCGAGGTAGAGGAGGCGCGACGCGAGCTGCGTGTCGTCATCGAGTTGGGACGCGGGGATGAGCTGCCGTGGTTTGTCTCGCCCGCTCGGATTTCTACTGCTCTTGGCGACGCCGACCAAGCCGTGCCGATCCTGCGCGAGCAGCTTGCGCACTCCGGTCGAAACGTCGGCTGGCCCCTCACGACCGCACTGCTGCGGCTGGATCCGTTGTGGGACAACCTGCGCGGCCAGCCCGCGTTCGACGCCCTGCTCGTCGAGCCGCCGGCTGCGTCCAGGTGACCGGCCGCCGGCGCAGTATATAGGAGGGCCGCCCCGGGGGTTGGCGTTCGCCGCTGTATATGTCTTTGCAATCGATCCCGTTTCGGCGCGCGCGTGGCGGCGGTGCTCGCTCCACGCTTCCCCGTGCGCTATATAGTTCACGATATAGGATTCTTTTTTATGGGGCCGCCGACCTCCGGGGCGGCCCAGTGCGATTGAGAGTGCGGACTTGAGGACACGCGACTGCTGTTACGGCGCGCCCCTTGCACGTTGCCGCGCCGACATCGGCCGGCGCTTCCGCGGAGACGGACGCACCGCAAGGTTGCTGGGCGCAGCGGGCTTGCGTGACTACCGGGGTTTTGGGCGCGGCGCACTGCTCGAAATCCCCGGCATTCCATTGGGAGCTTCCCCGATGGAAAACCTTGGCGGAGGCCGTAACCTCCAACGTTGCTCAGGTTCTTTGGCGGGAGTCATGGATCCTCAGTCACTACATCTCGGCGACTGGCAGCGGCTGCTGCTCGGGGACGCGCCGTATATATTTCTGGTCGAGGCCGCGTTGCGCACCGTTGTGGTGTTCGTCTTTCTGCTCGCGACGCTTCGAATGCTGGGCAAACGCATGAACGGCCAGCTCACGATCACCGAACTCGCCGTCATGCTGCTCCTCGGCGCGATCGCGGCGAACGGCATGCAGGCGCCGGATCGCGGCGTCCTCGACGCTGGGATCATATTTCTTAGCGTCATCTTTTTTCAACGCGGACTTACCTGGCTCGAAAGTCACTATGCGGGGCTCGAGGCCGTGACGCAGGGGCGGACGATCGTGCTGGTGAAGGACGGCGTGTTGCAATTGCCCGAGATGAAGCGGGCGCACGTCAGTCGCGACCAGCTGTTTGCCGGGCTCCGTGCTCAGAAGCTGCTCAACCTGGGCCAGGCCGAACGCGTATATTTCGAGGCGTGCGGCGTATTCAGTGTATTCTCAGTGGAGGAGAAAAAGCCCGGACTCTCGGCGCTCCCCTCGACGGACCGGTCGCTGCGGGAAAAGCAAACCTCCGCTCCTGGCGTAAAGGCCTGCCAGCTCTGCGGTACAACGCGTCCGGCCGAGAAGGCGCAGCAGTGCCCCGGATGTGGATCGTCGCAGTGGACCGATGCCGTGACATGAACCATGGAAACCAAAGCCTACGAACTTTCGGATTGGTCGCGCATCCTCACGGGTGGATATCCGCCGACGTTTTTCATCGAACTGATCCTGCGCTCGGCGGTTTGCTATATATTCCTGCTCGTTGCGATGCGCATCGTGGGAAGGCGCATTTCCTCGAATGTGACGCGTACGGAGATGGCGGCGATGGTCTCGTTGGCGGCGGCGATTGGCGTCCCGATTTTTTCACCCGATCGCGGCCTGCTTGTCGGGGGAGTCGTGGCGATCGTGGTGGCATTGATCGGCGCGTGGCTCGGGCGTCGCAGCAGCGATCACCCGCGGTTCGAGCAGATTGTACAGGGGGACATCACGGTGCTCGTGAAGGATGGCACGTTGCAGCTGCGCACGATGCTTGGCTCGCGCATCAGCCGGGAGCGCCTCTTCGCGCAGATGCGCGTGAAGGGCATCACTGAGCTCGGCATGGTGCAGCGAGTATACCTGGAGGCGAACGGAAAGTTCACCGTGATCAAGCAGGAGAAACCGGTGCCGGGCTTGTTGATATTGCCGACGTGGGACAAGGAGTTCATCAGCCGGCAGAAAGCGGATCCGGAGCATCGCTTCTGCGCCCACTGCGGGGCTCCGGCCCCAACGGCTGGCGCTCAGGGCGCGGGCAAGTGCCCGAACTGCGAGGCAAACGAATGGACCCAGGGCTATATTAGCGAGAGTTGAGCACCTCTTCGGGACCGAGCGTCGCGCGCTCGGCTCGACCGCCGTCGCTCTTATGTATATACGGGATATATCAACCGGCCACTGTACTGCTGGCGTCCCCGCATCCCAAAGGGGTCACTTCTCGACTCTTGACAACTCGCCTCTCGCATCGAGCCACCGACCTAAATGAGTTCACGTCTTAATATCGACGCATCGGCCCGCGCCGCGGCGCGAACCCTCAGGCCCGCGTTCAAAAGGGGTCACTTCTCGACTCTTGACAACCCGCTCGAGGGCGGGGACGCGGTTGCGATTGTCAGCGTTTACGAAATCTCCCGGGTGGCCCGCGGGACTGCCTTGGTCGCGACGTAGCGGTGAGCCACGCGAAGCATTCCCGTCTTATATACCAAGCCTTCCGATTTAACATCGGTTCATGCGTTGAACCCCGATGAATCCTCCACCGCAGCGGCGCAATATATCCTCAGCGCGCTCCCCGGAGGGGGTAACTTGTCAAGAGTCGAGAAGTGACGCCTTTGTCATGAGGGAGGCGGGGGTTATATAGTGTCGGAGGGAACTACGATACTCTTTCGGCCTGCCGCGTATATAGATGCATCCGCCTCGGGTCCTTCTCAGTCCTCGTCCGGGACGACGCGGCCCAGCGTTCGCTGAAACGCGATCAGGCTCCGCTCTCCTCCGGGCGCCAATGCACTCTCCGGGCCACGCCGGCCGCGGATCCACTCGAGGCTCACGTTGAGCCCCGCGCGCAACAACCCGAGCACGCTCCCCTCAACCGCGCCCCAATCCAACGGCACCGCCACGTCCGACCCATGCGCGAGACGGTTCCGCGCCTGCCGCATCGTCTTCTCGACATATATCGTCGCGCCGGGCACCGCCGCCCCGACACTCTCGAGCGCGGCGGCCACCGCGGCGCCAACGCCCGGATCCCCTGTTCGACGGTGGAACGGGCCGAAGAGCGTCTCGAACGCGCTGAACAAGGACGTGAGCCTCAACCGGCGCGGCACGAAAAGATCATGGCCCCGCTGGAACGCCCGGTGCGCCGCCCACCATTCGTGGTGCGGAGCCAATTCCCGGAGTTGCTGAAGCGCCGCTATATTAACCTCGATGTCGCGGGCGCGGTCGGCGTTGAGTATATAACCGGGACCGTGCGGCAGATGATATTGGAAGGGCCGGCATTCCACGCGGTCCTGCCACTCGCGCCGCCGACCACGCACAGCCTGAGGCTCGCCGAAGACCGCGGCCCAGAGTCGCGGGCGCGCCACCCCCGTGAGCCGCAGATTAAATCCATCCGCACCGCGGGCCACCGGCGCGAGATGG
Source organism: uncultured Verrucomicrobiae bacterium (assembly GCA_963800005.1). Lineage (GTDB taxonomy): Bacteria > Verrucomicrobiota > Verrucomicrobiia > Opitutales > Opitutaceae > CAWCZH01. Next base: position 182,188 of record CAWCZH010000003.1, on the reverse strand, counting down.
GTGGCATCGATCCACGTGCCCGAAGCGATCAGGCGCGCGCCGGCCACGAGCGCCGAATACGCCGCAAGCGCCGGTGCGAAAATCGCCTCCTGCGCGGTGGCGGCAACGCCTTCATATTGCGCCACGGCAAAGATTCGCTCGCGACCCACCCAGTCATCGAGTTCCTGGTCCCGTACGCGCAGGGACTCGAGCATCGACCAGGTTTCCCCGTCGACGCGCACGAACCACAACCCATTGCAATATACGCGCTCGCCTTCGAGATGAAGTGCGTGCGCAGGCAGGAAAATTCGCCCACCCGGCGCGGGCTCGGGCGGCGTCGCTGCGACGGTCGGATCAGGCGCGGCCATGGTCGGGCTCCTCCTGAAACTGCGCGCGCCACTTCCCCCAATCCTCGGCCGATGCGCCGGCCATCGGTGGAAGCGTTTGCTGAAACAGGCTCGCCGCCCCGTCCTCCTCGGGATGCCGGCCGTACCAGGTGACCAGCGAGTCCACCGCCCAGCGGGCGCGTTCCCGCAACCATCTATATAAGTCGGCCGTATCCGTAACCCCGACAGCCGCGGCCAATTCTTGCAGCGCGACCTCCGGATCGCCGCCGTGCAGGATATCACTGCGGGCTCCGTAGAGCTGACGCAGCCCACCGAAATCACGCGCGCGATCCTCCGGGTCTCGGGCGAACCACGCCGCACAGCGCCGGGCGTATATATCGCCGAGGGGACGGTCGGCCCGCGCGTTGACGAGATTTTCGAGCGCCGCCACCAACATCACGACCGCTATATCGAGCGGCACGCCAGCGCCGCTCATCGCGGTGAGAACATCCGCGCAACGCGCCGCTGCCGCGCGGGCGGGTCCCCACTGCGCGGCGGCGAGCCTTATATACTCTCGGCCAAAGCCCTGCGCATCGTCCGCGGAAACTATATACGCGTTGCGTGCCTCCGTCGAGAACAGGCTCTCGCGCTGCGTCGGACCGAAGCGGCGCTCGACGAGCCATTGCTCGCGCGTGCCGCTCGCGGATACCGGCTGCTGCAGCCACACGACGATGCGGCCAAGCTGGATGCCATCGTCTTCCAGGACTGAAGCGGGCGCGCGCTGGTCTGGACCGAACCAGCCGCGCTCGTTCGGCACGTCGACCGGCAGCCCGCGCCAGACTATATAGGAAACCGAGAGCGCCGGGTCCGTGATCGCAACGCCCGGCAGCGCCAACACCGCCGCGAGATGGGCACGCTCAACGATTTCCGCAGCCGCACGATCCTGATTCTCCGTCAGATCGCCGGGCGTTTCGCCGGCCGGCAGAGCGGCGCGCAGAAAAATCGGCGCGACACTGCGGAAGCGTCGTTCGTGATTTCCCATCGCAGGATCCTCGAGCAGCAGCCATTCCTCAAACGGCAGCGCCATCAAGCGGGCGCCATCGGCAAACGTCACGTCAACGCCTGGCGCGACGCGGAGAAACGGCAGGTGACACAGAAGCTCGGGTGACATGGCCGGAACTGGCCCGCTGCCGGGATCAATGCGTCGGGACCGTCGGAGCCGCGGTGGCCGGCAGCGAAGCCACGACCGCATCATATAACTTTTGCGGTATATTCGGTGAGTCGGCGTCGACCGTGTCCCAGCGCTTCCGCAGGTCCGTCACTATATCGTGCGTGATCGCGCCGCCGAGGGCGGCGTCGGCCAGCAGCTCATCGACCTCTCGACGCAGCGGGCCATAGCGTTGCGCGGCGGCGCGATGCTGGACGACGAGCTCACTATATTTAAGCGTGCCTTGAACGGCCGAGAGGATCGCGGCAAGCAGGCTGAGGAGGCCGGCGCCGATTTTCCAGCCAGCCGTGAGGTTCGCGTTCGCGTCGGCGAACAGACTCGTGCCGACCGCGGTGCTGGCGATCACGGTCGCGACGCTGAGCCACCGGGCGCGTTGCTCGAATTGGACGGCCGCCTGCTGGTGCGCTTTATGCACAATGCGCAGCCCGCGTTGCCATTGCTCCAATAGACTCGCGTAGTCCACGGAAGGCTTACATCGCCCGAATCGCCGACCCGGGCAACGCAATTCCGCGCTGCCGCGGATCAGGACGAGTCCGCGAAACGAACCGGCGAGCGGCCAGTCGTGGATCCCGATTCATAGACGCTTCCCAGAACGATCTCTCTGAAATTCATAATGAATATATATACGGAATCGTCCGTATCGAAAAGGGGTCACTTCTCGACTCTTGACAACATTTGCGGCTGCGGCGGCGACGCGCGTAGGCTGCTCAACCTTCACCAATTGTCGCCCGTTGCCCCCGCCGACACCCTCGCGCGTCCGCACTATATATACCGCGGAGCAATGCGACGTTGCCGGAAGCGGGTCTCGCCTTTCGCTCCGGCGACGGTCATCAGATATATAGCATGACCAAGACCAACTATCGCTGGGTGATCGTGGGGGCAGGCGGCCTGCTGGGATGCGTCGCGATCGGGGCGATGTTTTCGCTGCCGGTTTTTCTTCTGCCAATCGCGCGCACCACGGGTTGGTCGGTCACGGGCGTCTCGGCGGCGATGACGATCGGTTTCATCGCGATGTCCGCAACCAGTATGATCTGGGGCAGCTTGTCGGACCGGCTGGGGCCGCGCGTCGTCGTGCTGACGGGCTCGGCACTTCTTTCCGGCAGTCTCGCACTCGCCAGTCGAGCGACGTCCCTCCTACAATTCCAAATCATATTCGGCGTGATGGTCGGCGGAGCGACCGCCGCTATATTCGCCCCGATGATGGCGTGCGTGACCGGGTGGTTCGATACGCATCGGAGCCTCGCGGTCTCGCTCGTTTCCGCCGGCATGGGCATGGCTCCGGTCACGATGTCGCCGCTGGCAGCCTGGCTTATCTCGCATCACGACTGGCGCACGTCGATGCTCGTGATCGCCGGCGTGGCTGCGGCGGTGATGATTCCCGTCGCGCTGCTCGTGCGCCGCGCGCCCGCCTTGGCGGAAGTATATAGAGCCAACGCGACCGAGAACGTCGCCGGGCCGTCGATGTCGCTCGGCCAAGTCGTTCAGTCCTCCCCATTCATCCTGTTGCTCCTGACGAACTTCTTTTGCTGCGCAACGCACTCCGGGCCCATTTTTCATACAGTGAGTTACGCGATCAGCTGCGGGATTCCGACGATCGCGGCAGTCTCGATCTATAGTGTCGAGGGGTTGGCGGGGCTCGGCGGCAGGATCGTTTTCGGCTTTCTCGGCGACCGCCTGGGCGCGAAACGGGTGCTCGTGTCGGGGCTGCTGTTCCAGGCGCTGGGAGCGCTCGGATATTATTTCGCGCACGATCTTGGCGGGTTTTACCTGGCGGCGGGCGTCTTTGGATTCATCTACGCGGGCGTGATGCCGCTATATGCTGTCCTCGCACGAGAGAATTTCCCCCTCCGCCTTATGGGTACCGTGATCGGCGGCACCGCAATGGCGGGGAGCCTCGGCATGGCGCTCGGTCCGGTGATCGGCGGTTTTCTGTTCGATCGGTTTGGCAACTACGGCTGGCTCTACCTCGGCTCCTGCGGCATGGGGCTGCTGGCCTTCCTGGTGGCGTTAACGTTCCGACCTTTCGCGCAAGCTCCTCGTAAAGCGGTGCTCGCGTGAACCCGTTCGATCGGGGCGCCGCGTTCGGATTTCAGTAGCGGTGCTAGATTCGGAGTCACTGCAGCCCTATATACCGGCAGGCCAAACTCTCAAATGTGTTTCTGGGTTGAATGACGACAATCCGGCAACCGCCCGCGGCGCAACCCCCGGCCGTGCTCGGCTGAGAGGGTGGCTTGTCAAGAGTCGAGAAGTGACCCCTTTTTGGGAAGAGGCGGTACCGATCTCGAATTTTGGTGGCGGCGATATACCCGGAGTCGCTGCCCCGCTATATACAGCCAGCCCCAGATGCTAAACGTGTTTCTGTGTTGGATCACAGAAACCGGCAACCCGCCCGCGGCCCCACTCGCAGCGCGCACTCGCCGGATGGAGTGTCTTGTCAAGAGTCGAGAAGTGACCCCTTTTGCGGAGGGGAGCTAGGATGGGCTGCTGTATATAGCCGGTCGACGCGGCTACTTCATATACGGGGGGATGACGGGCGCACCTGACTGGCGGCGCCGGCCGCCCGAGACGACGCGCATCTGAAACTCTCCGTGCGTGAGGAGATTTATGAAACGCGGGTTGAAATATTCGCGCGGCGCCGGAAAGTTTGGCGTCGATCGCGCTGGTCTGGCCTATGGATTCCGCCGGGTTCAAATCTCTTGGAAGGATGCGCCGAGCATTCCTTTTTGCGCAGCCCTATCGTCGCGACATCATCGCGATCCTCGGGCTCACGCTCGTGCTCGCAGTGGCCAACGCCGCGGACCCGCTGGTGCTCAAGTATATAGTCGACGCGCTCACCGGGAATCGCGGCCGCGAGCCGTTGATCCACGGCATCCTCCTGCTCCTCGCGCTCGGCGCCGCCCGCGAAGGCTTCGGCGCCATCTCCAACTGGCTCACCTGGCGCACACGACTCGGCATTCACTACGGGTTGCTCGAGTCCACCGTGGGTCGCCTGCACCGCATGCCGCTCAACCTGCAGCGCAGCGAAGGCGTCGGCGCCATCCTCACGCGGCTCGACCGCAATATACAGGCGTTCATCGGCGCGATCGCGCAGCTCTCGTTCGACGTCTTCCCGGCGCTGGTCTTCCTCGTGATCTCCGTCGCCGTCATGCTCCGCCTCCGGTGGGAGCTCGCGCTCGTCGTGCTGGGCTTCGCTCCCCTGCCCGTACTGATCGCCGTGCGCGGCTCCGGCGAGCAGGCGGAGCGCGAACGCACGCTGCTCGACCGCTGGGCGAAAATATACTCGCGGTTCAACGAGGTGCTCTCGGGCATCGTCACGGTCCGCAGCTTTACCATGGAGGACGCCGAAAAGCGTCGCTTCCTCGGCGACGTCGCCGCGGCCAACCGAATCGTCACGAAGGGCGTGGGCATCGACGCGGGTTACGGCGCGGCGAGCAACGTCACCATCATGCTCGCCCGCGTGGCCGTGATCTGGTGGGGCGGCCTGCTCGTACTGACTGGAGACACCACAGTGGGAACGCTGGTCGCGGTGCTCGGTTATGTGGGCGGGTTGTTCGGACCAGTGCAGAGCCTCACCGGTATATATCAAACGATCCGTCGGGCCTCGAGCGCGGTAGACCAGATCTTTGATATACTCGACGTGCAGGAAACGCTCGGCGACGCGCCGGATGCGCGCGAGCTCGACCCGAGTGCGGTGCGCGGGGAGATCGAATTCCGCAGCGTGAGTTTTCGCTATGAATTGGCGGGGCGGCCGTTGCTGATGGATGTGAATTTCCACGCGGCCGCGGGCGAAACCGTCGCGATCGTCGGCCCGAGCGGATCCGGGAAAACCACGCTGATGGCGTTGCTCATGCGTTTTTATGATCCGAACGCGGGTGAAATCCGACTCGATGGAAATGATATACGCCGATTCAAGCAGATGGCGTTGCGCCGCTGCATCGGCGTGGTCCTGCAGGATCCCTTGCTCTTCAACGACTCGGTGCTCGCTAATATAGCGTATGGCCGCCCGGCCGCGACCGATACGGAAGTGGAAGCGGCGGCGCGCGCGGCCAATGCGCACGACTTCATACTACGTTTGCCGGAAGGCTATCGCACGATGGTCGGAGAACGCGGGAGCCGCCTCTCAGTCGGCGAGCGCCAGCGACTGACGATCGCCCGCGCGCTGGTGAAGGACCCGCGTATTATCGTGCTCGATGAGGCGACATCGTCACTCGATGCCGAATCCGAGTCGCTGGTGCAGGCCGCGCTGGAAAAGCTGATGCACGGGCGGACGACATTCGTGATCGCGCACCGTCTCGCCACCGTGGTGAATGCGCGGCAGATCCTCGTGCTCAAGGAAGGCCGCATTGCCGAGCGCGGCACGCACGCGGAACTGATGGCGCTCGATGGCTATTACGCCGGCTTGGTGCGGAGGCAGACGCGGGGGCTGATCCAGAACGAAGGCGAAGGGTGAAATGTATATGCAGTATATACGCACCATTTTATCACCACAAAGTGCATCAAGTCGGATCGGATTTCACCAGACCACGGAATAAAACCTATATAATTCCGGGTGAAATCCGTTCGTGGTTTGATGCCATCCGTGGTCAAAAGGCGGCTCGATCGAGGACGGACTCCAGTTATATACTCAGGACACAATGCAACCGGCGAGAGCGCCGGGTGTCGGTCGTCGCGTTTCCTTTATGAACCCCATCGCGCAGAACGACCAACTGATCGCCTGGCTCAACGACGCCAATTTACTCGAGCGCAGCCTCGCCAACGTCTTGGAAAATCACGCGCGCGAAGCGGCGGATTTCCCGGAGCTTCGCGCCGGGATCGAGGCACACCTGCTCGAAACGCGACGTCACGCCGAACAAGTCGAGGGATGCATCCGGCTGCTGGGCGGCACGCTTTCGACAGTCAAGTCCGTGCTGGGCAGCGCCATGGGCCTCGTGCAGGGCGCGACCATGTCCGTGTTTCCGGACCGGATCGTGAAAAATGTGCTGGCCGATTTTGCGTCCGAGCACCTCGAGATCGCTTCATATAACTCACTGGTCGCCGCCGCGGCGAGTCTCGGCCAATCCCGAATCGTCCAAACCCGTCAGACGATCCTGCGCGAGGAATACGCGATGGCCGAATGGCTTGGCGCGCAGATCGGCTTCGTGACCGAGGCGTATCTCGAGCGACAACACACGGCGGCGTAAGCGCAAACGCTGTCCGCGGCTGGGTCATCGGATCCCACTTCATATTTTCGTGCCGCCGTCGGCCGAACGCGTTCATCTCTCCGCATGCCCATTCAAATCCGCGAGCTCAACCACGTGATGATCCGCGTCGCGGATCTCGACGCGTCCGTTCGTTTTTATCGCGACGTTGTCGGCCTGAAACAGGTGCACCGGCCTGCGTTCGATTTTCCGGGAGCGTGGTTTGCACTCGGGGAACAGCAGCTGCATCTGGTCGGTGATCCCGAGGCGCCGAGTTCGAGCGGGCATCATCATTTCGCGCTCTGGGTGGATGATCCGGCCGAAGCGAAACGCGAGCTGCTGGCGCGCGGATGGACGCGGCTGCGGGGTCCGAACGCGCGGCCGGATGGCGTCATGCAGCTGTTCGTGACGGATCCCGACGGCTATATATTCGAGCTGATGTCGGCGCCGCCGGCGGAGACGCGGAACAAAGCTATATAGCCGGGGCGCAATATTACCGGCGAAAGTTTTCTCCCGCGCGGATTGTTTCGTGTTTGGCGGAGGAATCGCCCAGATTGGTTCGCGTGCCACCAGCTTTCACCCCCACCCCGACTCCATCCAGAAGAGATATAATCTGTATCGGAGCGTCCGCGGGAGGCGTGGAGGCGCTCCGCGCACTCGTCGGCGGTCTGTCCCCGACCCTGCGCGCCTCGCTTTTCGTCGTCCTCCATGTGCCACCCTATGTGCGCAGCCACCTTTCCGAAATCCTCACCGCCGCCGGCCCCCTGCCCGCCTGCGTGCCGCAGGACGGGGAATGCTATATAGAGGGCACTATATACGTGGCTCCGCCGGACCAGCACATGCTGATTGAGCGCGACCGCGTCCGTCTCGTCCGCGGCCCGAAGGAAAATCGCGCTCGTCCCGCAATCGATCCCCTGTTTCGCTCCGCCGCGGAGTTTCATCCGCACCGCTCGATCGGCGTCGTTCTCAGCGGATTACTGGACGATGGCAACGCGGGGCTCTGGGCGCTGAAAAAAGCCGGTGGCATTGCAGTTATTCAGAAATTCTCCGATTGTATGTATCCGGACATGCCGCGGAACGCGGCGGCTAGCACAGCGATCGATCACGAAATTGAGTCAAAAGCGATGGGGCAGCTCTTCCAACGGTTATGTACTTCAGGCCCCGTCGAGGAACGCGGCTCCACCGGAGCCTCAGAGCTGCATATCGAGAACGCCTACGCGTCTCTCGTGAAGGTGCCGCGCGAGGAACTCGATAAATTCGGCGTCCCGTCGTCAATCATCTGCCCGCTCTGCGGCGGCCCGCTCTGGCAAATGAACGAGGGCCCGCGCCGCTTCCGCTGCCACACCGGTCACGCCTACTCTCCCGGCACGCTGCTCGAGGATCATCGCGAACACACTGAACGCGCCGTGGCGGTGTTGCTCCGACTGCTCGACGACGAGGTCAACCTACTCCAGCACGTCCGCGAAAAGGTTCGGGGCAGTGTTGAGAAAATGCACGACCTCGACCGCACCGAAGCCGAGGCGCGACGCCGCGCCACCCTCGTCCGTTCCCTCCTGCCGGCCGATCCTCCGGTCAAGCTCGCGGACTAGGCCGGGGTCGAGGAGTATATATCGCTATATACAATCCCACGAGCGGGGCGCGCACCTCCGTCGCGTTCCCTCGCGCTCTAGCGATGCTCGGCTCCGACGGGAAACGCGCAAGTCTTTGACGGGGGCTGCCGGGCGACGCCCCACAAAAAATTGTAGGGCATGTGCCGAGGCGAGAATTGGCGACAGAAATCCTTAAGAAAACATCCTGAGGTGACGATGTTTACGGAGGTGCATCACAACCCTGAGCTCGTTGGAGAAGTTCCGATGCGGAAGCTCCTGGTTCCAAATTACTTCGTCGATTTGTTCGCTCGACGGGACAGTCTGCCACGCCCCAGCTGGTTTCGGCCCGGGCCGCCAGCCCCGGAGCCCGAAATCGATAATCCTTTTGAAGAAAACCTAAAACTGCGCCTCGAGGCTGGCCGGCGCGCGACGAAAAAGCACGCGCGGATAATCGCCCGCGTGAGCGCACCCCAACCGCCGCCCACGCCGGACACCCGCTTCCCGCACTCCGCGGCCACTCCGGTGCGGTCGACAATTTTGTTCGTTGCCGCGATCGGGTTGACGCTCCTCGCAAATTTCTGGTTCACGCGTGAAGTCGTGAGCCGCACGCTCGACGTGTCACCGCTCGTCTGGGGAAAACATCAGAACTGGGCCTGCTTCGCACTGCTCGGGGCACTGGTGGCGGCATTTTTCGCGTTCTCGCGGCAGGACGATTTTCCGCGCGCGCCCGCGCGGGTGCGTCTGCCCGAGGACGCCGGGTGGTGGACGAGCCCGTGGCTATATACAGCGGCGGGCCTCGCCTGCTATATCATTTCGCTCGCACTATATTGGCAGCAAGGGGAGACCCCCGCCGTCCGAATGTGGTGGGGCGCGAGCCTCCTCGGCCTGCTCGCCGCACTGGTCCGCCCGCACGCGCAAGTTCGCGGCGCCTCTTTTCCGTTTTGGGAGTTCATCCTCCTCTCAGCCATCACGCTCGTGGGCTTTGGCGTCCGCTTCTCCGAGCTCACCGCCGTCCCGTTTAATATAGATGTCGACCTCGGCATCATGGGTTTCCTGAGCCGCCTGCTCGTCGACAATCATGACTGGCGGCTGGTCGGGATGGCGCCGACGATGCATCAATATAGCGAGCACCAGATCCTCGCGACGAGCCTGCGAATTTTCGGGGCCGATCATCGCGGTCTCGTCATGGTGGGCGTGCTCGCCGGCACCGCGACCGTGCCAGTTCTTTATTTCATTGGACGCCTGCTCGCGAATCGCTGGGTCGGGTTTTTAGCGGCCGCGTTTCTCGCGACGGACTATGTACACCTGCATTTCTCGCGGCTGATGTTCGGACCCGTCGCCACGCTCTTCGTCACCGCGGGCAGCCTCGCCGTGCTGCATGGGATCAAGCGCGAACGCCTTGGCGGTTTTGTGCTCGGCGGTATATTATTCGGCCTCGGGCTGATGGATTATTATTCCGGCCGCGTCGGTCCGGTGGTGCTGCTCGCGATGTTCGTGCTCTGGTGGCCGCGCCGGCACACCACGCGGATTTCGATGGGGCACTGGGCGATTGCGGCCGCGGGCGTGGTGTTCGTCTTCGGCCCCAATCTCATCTGCGGATGGCATGGCTCCGCCAGCCTGCAAGGGCGCGGCAACGAAGTGCTGATCTGGACGGACCGCACCTGGAACCATCTCGCCGACAAATATCATAGCACCGCCGCGAGCGTCATCTGGACGGAGCAATTGAAGCGGACGTTTCTCGCGCCTTTCTATTTTCCGGACGAGAGCACGTTGAGCTATTTGCGGAAGCCGATGCTCGGCGTCGTGGCCGAGGTCGCGTTTGTCCTCGGGCTTGGATTTTCCCTGCGCTGCTGGCGTCGGTGGGAATCGTTTTATCCGCTCGCGGTGATTGCGGTGACGTTTTCCTGCGGCGGTTTTCTGACGTATGATCCGCCGTACTGGCCGCACCTTAATATGGCGGTCCCGGCGATGTGCCTTGTGGCCGCGCTCGGGCTCGAGCGCATGCTGCGGCCGCGGGCCACGACTTCTCCGCGGGCCCTGTGGCGCTGGGCGGCGCCGCTCCTCGCCGTGGGCGCGATGGTGTTTTCGGCGCTCCAAAACTGGGAAGTATATTACCGTTTCGCGCGCAACCATATAGACGGGCGCGCTCTTGTGATCCGGCAGGTGCAAACGCTCGCGCCGGAATGTGAAGTGCTGCTCTCCAGCCAAACGCTCCGCTGGAACGAGGAGACATTTCGGTTTTTCGTGCCACAGGCCACCGGCCGCAGTTTGTCCGAGGCGGAGGTTGAGGCTTTGCCGGCGAAGGTGGATCGTCCCACGGCGCTGTTCATCGTATATGATGGACGTGAATCGCAACTGGCGGCCGTCGCGGAAAAATACCCCACCGCCCAACACCGAGTCTTCCGCAACGGCTGGGCGATCAAGTCGTTTTCGATGTTCATGATATATCCAGACGGCTACGTGCAGGGCCCGCCCGCCGCGAAAGACCGCGAGCCCACGCTCTGGAACCTCCCAGGATCATGGGTCTTCGCGACGGTCTTGGGGGCCGTCACGCTGGTGGGCTGCTGGACGTGGCTGCGCGAGAGGCGTGAAGACGAGAGATTTTGGGACGCGACGCTTCGCAACGAGCCCGCCCCGATTGTCATGTTGCCGAATCTGGAGCGTCCGTCGGAACTCGAACCCGAGGCCCGCTCGCGGGTGCTCGCGGGGGACTTCCGCTCCGGTTGATATAGCGAGCTGCCCCCGGGCGCAGCGGCGCAGCGCGAGAACGGCGGCCAACTCGCTATATAGCAGCGCCTGCCGCGCTCCGCTCGAAAGCCGCGTTGGCGTGGCTCAAACCAGGACGCTGTGGGTCGGTCACTGTGGATGGATTCTGCCCCGCCGTTGTTTCAGCAGGACGCGCAGCGCCGGCGTCACGCCGTTTCGCTTACCAATGCCTAAACCGGAGAAATTCCACGTCGGTGATTTCATCGTCGAGACGCTGCTCTACGGCGCGGCCGTCGCCATCTATTGCTTTTGCGTATATCATTATCTCGGTGACTGGCTGGCGGAGATATATCACCAGCGACGCTGGATGTATGCGTTCGCTGGTTTGGCGCTCATGGTGATCCAAGGCTTCGTGCTGGAGCGCGTGGCGCACGCGGTGGCAGACGCTATATTAAGGCGCGGGAAGGCCCGCCCATGACGTTTCCTATATCGGGAGCGCACCTCAACCCGGTGCTGCTCGTGCTGACTGGTTTCGTGGTGGGAGTATGCGGCGGGTTTTTTGGGGTGGGTGGAAGCTTCCTCGCGGGGCCGGCGCTCTTCACGCTCGGGTTGCCGATGAACTTCGTGATCGGCACGGATCTGGCCCATCTCGTCGGCAAGTCGCTCGTCGCGGTGCGCCGGCATAGCCAGCTCGGGCACGTGGATTTCAAGCTTGGCGGTTTAATGATGATCGGCACGCTCCCGGGCGTCGAGCTGGGCGCGCGCGGGATCGAGGTCTTGAAAAAGACGGGCGATATCAATCGCGTGGTCGGCACGATCTTCGCGGTCGTGCTCACGGGCATCTCGCTCTTCATGGGGGTGGAAGTATGGAAAACGTTGCGCGCGCGGCGCGCCGGCGGGAAATCGTTAACGGGCGGCGGCAGCGACAAATCGGCGTTTTCGGGCGCGGCAAAGAAACTGCAGGCGGTCCGTCTATGGCCTTATATTAAACTGCCCAAGTCGAACGTGCCGCAGATTTCATTCTGGGCGATCTTCGGCGTTTCATTCATCGGCGGCATTTGCAGCGGGTTTCTCGGAGGCGGCGCCGGCTATATACGAATGCCAGCGATGGTATATCTCTTGGGCGTCCCGACGCACGTCGCCATCGGAACAGACCTCTTCGAGGTGACGATTTCGGCGAGTTATGGAATGTTCACGCATGCACTCAAGGGGAACGTGGACATCCTCGTCGCACTCGTGATGCACACGGGAGCAGCGGTCGGGGCCCAGATCGGCGCGGCGCTGACGCAATACTTCAGTGGCGTCTGGATCCGCCTCGCGTTCATCCCCCTGCCCCTGATCGGCGCCTACCTGCTGATCCACAAGCTGTGAATCGCTGCCGCGGCCGATATATGACATGTATAACAGCTATATAGATAGGCTGCGAATGAATATTGGGCGGTGTTCAAATCGTTTTCTTACCACGGATTTCATCAAACCGGCTCGGATTTCACCAGACCACTCAATCGGTCTCGTGTGAACTCGGGTCGTGGATTGATGCGATCCGTAGTAAAAAAAGGTGGCCGGCGGAGGATCCTCAATTCCGCGGCTGTTTCCATTTCCGCAACTGATCCGCGGCGCCTGGGTAGTCAGGCTGAATTCGCAGGGCGTGCTCGATTTCCGCGATCGCCTGCGCGCTCTCCCCGGATGCCTCGTACGCCAACGCCAGATTATAATGCGTATCGGCATCGTCTGCGCCGTGGCGAAGGGCAGCCCTATATTCCTCAATCGCGGGAGCAATGCGGCCTTCCCGCAGCAAGGTCGTCCCGAAGTTATAATGAATCTCGGCACTACGCGGCTGGAGCGCGAGGGCGCGGCGATACTCGGCCATCGCCTCCTCACTCTGGCCGGATTGATAAAGTATATTGGCCAGATGACCATGCACGTCAGCGTCGTCCACTTGGGCGAGCGCCTGGCGGCATTCCGCGATCGCTTCGGTCGTGCGGCCGACCTGCGCGTAAAGCAGAGCAAGGTTGGCGTGCGCGCTTGCGAAGGGCTCGCGGCTGCGGATCGCCGCTTTATATTGTTCGATGGCGTCACTCGTTTGACCGCGCCGAGCGAGCGCGATGGCTAAGTTATAGTGAGCGTCTGCATATTGCGGCGCGAGTTCCAGCGCCGTCCGGTAATGCGCGATCGCCTCCGCGGCTCGCCCCGCCTGCGCGAGTGCGATGCCGAAATTACATTGTGAAATGGGATCGGCCGGTGCCTCCGCGACGCTCGATCCCCACAACGCCAGCTCGCTGCGGTAGTCCGCATTTCGCTGGTGGGTTCGAAGCGCGAGCAGCAGGGCCGCGATGATAAAAGCCGGCAGACCCGATCTCCCAGCGACGCGATACAGCGCGCAGACGCCGAGCACGACCACGGCAGCGAGCGACAGATACATCCGGTGCTCCACGATCATTTGCCCCGTCCCGGGCACGAGCGACGCGGGCGCCAGAAGGACGAAAAACCAAGCGCAACAAAAACCCACCGCCGGCACTCGCGCGACTGCGAGGAGCGTGGCTCCCAACAGCGCCAAGAGCAGGAGGCCGGGCCATGCGATCTCTCCAACGTGGGAAACCCAAAACGGCGCATAGTTAAACGCGAGGTGATCCGGCCACAGAGCGAGATGTAGGTAACGCGCCACAGCCCGCACCTGCGTTAACGCGTAGGCCGACCACGAAACTCCTATATCAAATCCCTTGGTGCCATTGCGATTCCCGCCCGTGCTGGCCAGCGACACCATCAACACCGCCCAGGTGGACATGAGCGCGATATAATATCCCCGACGTGCGCGCCAGGCGTTCCGCAGCATGCCGCTGCAGAATACCTTATCATACCAAAGTATCACGAGAGGCGCGGATACCATGACCTCTTTACTCCCCATGCCCAACGCACAGAAGACGACCGACGCCACCTTCCAGTACCCCGAACCGGGACGATCGAACATTCTTATAAAACAATAGAGTGAACCCAGATAACACAGTCCCATCATCGACTCCGTGCGCTGAATAATATAGTCGACCGATTCGGTTTGCAGCGGGTGCAGTGCCCAGCACACCGCGACGACCCATGCGAGCGCGGTCGAGTCACGTCCAAAGCGGCCGGCCAATCGCGACGTGAGCAGCGTCCGGCGGACGATACCGAAGAGCGCCGCGGCCGCTAACGCGTGAATCGCTATATTAAATACATGGTAGCTCCAAACGTTGAGGCCGCTGATCGCATGGTTGAGGGCCAGCGTTAGATTCAGCAACGGACGGCCACTCACCGTCAGCCCGGGCGGCGGATGCCACGCGCGGCCGAGTTCGCGAATCGTCGGGTTCTGCGGGATAGCCGGCACGTCGTCATACACGAAAATTCCGTGCAGACTATTCGCGTACGTGAGTGCCACGAGTCCGACGATGCTGAGCGCCGCAAGGACGGGGCGGAGCGAGCGCGGGTGGGAGCTGACGTCACCGGGCGTGTTCATATACCGCGATGAACTCACGGGCGTTGAGCTCGGAGGGCCTCGAGTCTTCGCAGGTTCTCCCGCGCATCGGCAAAATTCGGATCGAGCCTCAGGGCGGCGGCAAACTCCGCCGCCGCAGCGTCCGGCTGGCCGACTTCGAGCAGAGCACTGCCAAGGTTATTATGGGCTTCTATATAGCCAGGATCGAGCGCGATCGCCTTCTTATAATGCGGAATCGCGTCGCCCGCGCGCCCTCCGATCGCCAGGACATTGGCGAAATTATATTCAGCGCGGGAGTGGCGGGGATCGAGCCGGAGCACGGCTTCATATTGGAGCACGGCCTCGCGTTGACGCCCGGCCGTCGCCAAGGTGTTGGCCAGGTTGTAGTGGGCAGCAATATACTCGGGACGAAGACCGAGCGCAGCGTCGAATTCACCGATCGCGTCGTCGGTCCGTCCGACCTCCGCCAGCGCCGTGGCGAGATTATAGTGAGCCTCGACATACTCCGGCTTGAGACTGAGGGCGCGTTGGAAAAACGGAATGGCCTCGCCGCCGCGTCCCGCCGCGAGCAGCACGCCGCCGAGGTTGTCGAGTGCGTCGGGAAAATCCGGCTTCAATTGCAGCGCGGTTTGAAATTCGGCGAGCGCCGCGGCCGGCTGGCGCAAGCGGAAGAGGAGCTCGCCCAAACTCTCGTGCGCGATCGCGAAACTCGGCATGTATTTGATCGCGTCACGGAAGTGCTCGAGCGCGTCACCGGAGTCGCCGATCCGATCCTGCGCCATTCCCAGCATCTCGTGCGCGAGGGCGTTGCCCGGACGCTTGTCGACGGTGTCCTGCCAAATCGCGATCTCCGATCGATAATCTCTATTCCGCTGCAGGGTCGCTATAATGAGGGCGGCCGCGATCACCCCCGTGATCGAAGCGGTGACAAGCCTCGACGAGCGGCGTAAAGCGCGGTGCGCCACTGCGACAACTATAGTAATCACCACGGCGAGTGGCAGATACATGCGATGCTCGGCCGTCATCTGAGACGTGCCCGGCGTCAAGCTGGTCGGGGCGAGGATCGCAAAAAAGCAGGCGCCCAGGAAGCCCACGGCTGGCCGACGCACGAGCGCGCAAAGGGTGGCCGCGAGCAATATACTCACGACTAGCACGCTGGCGATCATCACGAGCGCCGGGTGGTTCCATTCCACACCATATTCGAAGACCAGCGGCCGCGGCCACAACGCCAGGCGCAGGTACGTAAAGGCGGCGGGAAATTGCGTGGCCCACCAGCTCCACCAGCTGACGCCCACGTCGAAGCCCTTCGAGCCGCCACGATTGCCACCGGTGCCCAAGATTAAAAGTGCCAGCACCAGCCACGTCGCGGCCAAGCCCATGTAATATACTTTCCGCTCGCGCCAGGCCCGTCCGAACGTGCCGGCCACAAAGGTCCGATCATAGAGCAGCACCATGAGCGGAGCGCTCACCATCACCTCCTTGGTGGCCATCCCCGCGGCGCAGCAGAGAACGGACGCCGCGCGCCACCCAATGGACTCCAGCTCAGCACTTCGGACAAATGCATAAAGTGTGAAGAGATAAAAAAACCCCATCAGCGATTCCGTGCGCTGAACTATATAGGTGACCGACTCCGTTTGAAGCGGATGGACGATCCAGAGCAGCGCGATGACGAGGCCCAGCGAATCCGCGGCCGCGGCGAGCTCCCCGCCGATCAGCCGAAAGGTGCGTCGCGTCAGTTCATATAACGTCAGCCCCGCCAGTATATGAATCGCCACGTTGGCCGCGTGGTAGCTCCAGACCGAAGTGCCACTCAGGGCGTAGTTCACGGCGAGTGACAAATTGAGCAGTGGCCGGCCCTGCACGGTCAGCGACGCGCGGGGCGGAAATAGCGACGCCCACGGCGGCCACCAATGCCGAAGGGTGGGATTCGTGACGATGGACGAGGCATCATCGAAGACGAATGGTCCCGAGAAGCTGTTGCTATACGCGAGGAGCGCGGCGAGCGCGAGCAATGCGAAGGCGGCCCACGAGCGGCCGGCCCGCGGGTGCGGCCGGAGCTGGGAAGGGGTTGGGCCCCCCGTTCGGCGCCTGCCTATATTAAATGCGTGTCCCAAGTCGGTGGCGGGTCTCGCCCGCCGCGACCGCCAGCGGGAGAATCGCGGGAGATCCCGCGCCGGACAAGATGATATAAAGCGACATGCGGCGGGAAGACGCGCCGCGTGCCTCCCGACGCGTCATCTATTTATTGCGGCGACACGGGCAGCAATTTTTCTTTTTCCAGAAAAGCCTTCTCCACCACCAAGCTCTTATCCTTCCACTCCGGCAGCGTAAAACCATGACCGCCGCCATGCATCGTGATGAACTCGGTCATGTTACCCGACGCCAGAAGCCGTTGATTGAGGGCGACCGCGTGAGCATAGGGCACGGTGGTGTCGGCGTCGCCGTGGTAGATCAGCGCGGGGGGCATTTTCGCGTCCAAGTTTTGTAACGGCGACAGCGCATCGGGATTCTTGCCGAATCGTTCGCCGCGCATGCCGGTTTCCAGCGAGGTATCCGCGGCCGCACTCATCAGAATCAAAGCGGCCGGTTTATATAGCGGCGCCTCCGCGGGATCGCAGCCGGGCGGTGTGTGCGTGATCGCCGTCCATAACGCGAGATGTCCACCCGCGGACGAGCCGCTCGCGACAATGCGGCGCGGATCGATGCCCAGCTCGGCCGCGTGCACCTCCATATAGTGAACGGCCGCGCGCGCGTCGGCGACGCATGCGACGGCGTCGACCGGGAAGCGTTCCTTCGTGCGATAGTCGGCGGCAACGCCCACCATGCCCCACTGCGCCGCGTGGCGCGCCCAGCCGGCTGCCTGCGTCGGCAACCCGCGCACAAACCCGCCGCCATAAAAGTGCACCAGCGCGGGCCGGTGATCCGTGCTCTTCCATCCGGCGGGCTTGAAAACGAAAATCCGCATCGGTGCCGGAGTGCCGACCCGGTATATGAATGCCTCGGAGCCGGGAATCTGCTCTGGCGTGACGGGGACCTTCCCCGCGGGCACCGGCGCCACCTTGTCCTCGGGCAGCTGCTCCTGGGCTACAGCATGGTGGAGCAGCAACGCAAACATCGCCGGGCAGAACATCCACCGGCTTATCGTGCGCCTACCTCTTGGTGCACACAATGTGACTCGCTGCTGCGATTGATATATCATATTTATATATAGCTATGCTGCGACTGGATATCGGCTGCGTTTGAATCGCTTTTTTACCACGATTGCATCAACCGGCCGGAGATTGGCGAAATCCGCGGTGAAAAAATGGCGCGGACAAGGACGAATGCACTATGCATCTATAGTTCTATATATATGCGCCTCGATCACGGGTTAGCATGGGCAACGTTCTGCCGGCTTGCCGCCTGCCAGAGCGTCTTCCCGGCCACGGACAGCTTCGTACCTTCAAGCACGGCATAGGCGAGCACGCGGCCGGACAAATCACGCCGCACGAGAACGAAGGCTCCGTCCGTCTGGATATCTCCGACCTGCAGAGTGGCGCCCGGGGCAGCTTGGGTACCGACACTACAGCGGTGGTCCGGCGCGGAGATTTCCAAGGTCGAAGCGCGTTCGCTGGTGTGGCCGGCGGCCGTGAATCCAGGAGACCCGCTCGCCGGCGCGGGTTTCAGCAGGGTCAACCACGCGGCGGCATTCGTCTCCTTCGCGATCGTGAGATAAGGGAACTCAGCGTAGTCCCCCTTCACATAGGTGAGCTCGCCCTTCTTTATACTCAAGGAAGCGCCGGGTGCGTTCACCCACGTCAACAGCTGGGCCGCGCCGCCGTACCGGTCCGCCTTGTAGGTCCAAGTATATTTCTCACCCTCTGGTGCCAGCCCGGCGCGGCCGCCATGAATATAGGATGCGACCTTCCCGCTTTGGGGCGCGTTGAGCCGATCTGCGATAATATAATAATCCCCGGCGACCCAGAAAATCGCCCGGCGCCACGTGGCCTTCTTGCCGAAGAACGCTTCCTTTTCCTCGCCGGCCAACCCGACCTCGTTGGTTTTGAAGAGCGAGGGCGGCGTCTGGTTCGGAGCTGGATCCGCGGCGGGCGCTCCGTCGAACGTCAGTGTATTATGCGCCGCTGACGTGATGTACCAATCGGTGCGCTCCGCGCCGGTATAGGTGCCACGGGAATAGCCGGAATCGGAGCACATCATCTGCCCTTCCGCCTCCGTGATATAGCTCAGCTGGTCGTCGTGGTTATGATTGTCGGCTGCCGCCACACCATGAAACAGGAGGTACCGTTGGCCAGCCCCCCGGTTGGTCCAGCTGTCTCGGAAATAGGTCTGGCCGCCCGCCATGAACTGCGTCGGGGCCGCGTCGGGCGCGGTGCTCTTGATGGCGGGGTCGTAGGTAAGCAGCTCGTCGAGCTCCAGCGGATAATCCCAGCTCGCGCCTGTATAGTTCAGCCCGCTTTCGGATCGCTCCTTCTCGAAGGGCGTCAGGTCACACGTGCGGTAACTCCACATCAGCACCTCGCTGAGCGGCGCGCTGTGGCTGAGCCAGCTTTTCGAATCGCGATAGGCGCCCGCGGCCAGGTGCGTCGGCGTGGGCCGGATATAGGAATCCTCTATATTGGGCAGCCAGCCGTGGCTGTCGCGCGCGGCGACCATCGCCTCGAAGACCGGTTGAAATTCAGGGAACGCGTTTACCCCGGACACGTTGCGATAGTGATAGAGGAACGGCAGGAAGTTCGTGAGCGAAAACATCAGGTAATGACTGCCCTCGCGATAGATCCCGTCCGCGCTGAAAAAGAAACGCGTGTTCTTGTTCGTCGCCTCCAAGGCCCGGGCCAGCCACGCGCGCGCATGCGGATGCGAGGACATCGCCAGCGCCATCGAACCGAGCCCCCACGCCGGCTTCGAGAGATGATTGTGCGGGCTCCCAGGCGTCCAGTTATAGAGGTTTTCATATACGCATTCCGCCTCGAGCGTCAGCCGGGCGCGGATCTCCTGGTCGACGGCGGGTGACAGCAGCGGCTGGATACAGTCGTAGGCGTGCGCGTAATTCTGGAGCCACGAGCCGCGGTAAATCTCATCGACGGCGCTACCCTTGTCATTCGAGTTCAGCTGGAAAATCGGGCCATCATAGGCGCGGCGCAGCAACTCAATCGCGCGCGTGCGATGAGCGGCCTGGGCCGTTGGGTCAGTGGAGTATATAGCGAGGAACGCATGCGCGCGCGCCGCCATCGACATCGTGCCGTAATATTTATGAACCGTCTCGATCTTGTCAGAAAACTTCGGCGCCGGTGGCAGTTCGCCGCCCAAGGGCGCACGCGCCTCCACCTCGGCGAGCCGCGTTCGCAGAAACGGATCCGCGGCCCGCGCACGCAGGGCCGGCAGATCGCCTTCGCGAAACCAAAGCGACGGGTGCACCTCCTTCGCCGGCAACACCGGGTCCGCCGGGATCGTGAAGCCGGAAAAGGACTCATAAAACGCGGGCGACACGACGGGGCGCGCACTAGCGGATGGGACCAGCGAAAGCGCGGCGAGCAACAAGGGGACCCGGTGCATCATGACAGGAGGTGGGCTGCGATCATATATTGTGCGTGCGGAGTAATTCGCTATATTGTTTCACGCGGTAATGAATAGCCGGTGAGTTATAGCATTTATAATGCGTTGCCCGCAGGCAACTCGGGCAGGCTCCAATGGGCCACGTCCCAATTTCCCAACTGCGGATGGCGCAGCTCCCATCGTCCGGCGCGCGCGGACCTAATTTCCCACGCTGCCGACTCTCCGCGATCGGATCCCGCCCAAGCCAGCGCCACCAGCGTGGACGGCCGGCTCTGCCGTTCCGCGCGGGCGACCGGAGTCGCGTGATACGGTGCGGCCACGTGACGCCGCTCGTCCTCGTCGTTGAGCCGCAGGTCCCACTCGTGCGCGGTGAATCCCAGCAGGGGTTGCAATATAGTCCCGCGCTGATCCGCGGAAAAGCCCTCGAGCACCGGACCGGGATCCGCCCGCTCGACGTGCTTCTCCCGCAAAGGCAGCGCGAACCCGCCGAGCCGCAGCGTCACCGGCTGGCGCGGGTCGACCCGATGCACCTGTAGCAACCAGCCCTTCTTCCAAAATATATACGTTTCCACCCAAGTATTAATCTGCCCAACCTTGGATCCGAGATTATAGGTATAGCCGAGATGATCGTTCTCCATCTCGGTCGCGACCGTCGAGTGGCGTCCGAAAATCCGACCATCGTCCAGCTGCGCGGTCAGTGCGCTATCGAGCGAGAAGTTCGTGATCTCCGGGAACGCATAGGTGAAATGCACGCCCGTTCGGTAACTGAGCTTGCTCCATTTCCACGCGCCATAGCGCAACTGCGTATTCCCGACCATCGAGCCGGCATTTAATATTTCGATCTGGCCGCCAGAGGCACTGCGCGTGACCAGTCCAGGCGCCCGCATCACCCGCACAAAGCCGGCCGGATCCTCGGCCGGGAGCGGCTGCTCGGCCGCGTTCCAAAACGCGTGCGTCGGCGGCAGCAACAACGGTGAGAACCCCTTTGCCGCCCAATATACAGAAGCCCCGCACGAATACGTCTCGATAATTTTGTCGAAGCGATCCGTGAAGCCCAGGTTAAGACAACCGTTGGCTTGATAGATCGGGCGCGACAAAAAGAAATCGAGGTTCCGAGTACAAAGCCGCCGCAGCATTCCAGGCGCGAGCTCCGTGGCGTTCTCCGCAAGCGCGAGGCCGAAGACGTTGAGACAATTAAAACGATAGGTGATCGAACGGCCGAACGCGGAGTGCTCTCCCGTCGCCGCAAAGAAATATTGATAATCTCGCACGAACAACCGCGCCCAATCCCGCCAGCGCTGCGCCCGTGCCTGATCGGCGCCACCGTGCAACCGCGCCCACCACAAACCATAAAAGTGGAACGCGTACGCATTATAGTGATCGTACGCCTGATTGATCCCGTCCTCGAACCAGCCCCCACCTCGATGCATCGTCTCGAGCTGGTTCAGGTGCGCTGTAATGACTGCGCGATCTGTTCTATAGCTATATCCCTGCTTCCCGAGAAACTCGAGAATATGCACGGACATGAATAGATGATTATTATTAACAATCCCACCCCCGCGACAGCTGGCGAACCAGCGCGCGACGCGGTCCTTCACCGATTGGCTCAGCGGGTCCCATAAATCTTTCGGCGCGATCTGCAGCGCAATTGAGAGCAAACCCATCTCGACGTGATGCTGATGATAATTCGCGTCCGGCCCCCAGTGCGCCGGATCCGCCGGATCACTGCCGGCGGCAAGTCCTTCGCGAAACCAGCGCGATATCTTTTCGCGAAAGGCTAGGTCATCCGGATGCGCTTCGCTCTGCAGGAAAAACGCCGCGAGCGTCAGCGGGCGGGCGAAACTCTCGAGTCGGTCCGCCTGCGCATCGTGATCGCTGGCGGGACCGGGAATCTTGAGGCTCGCCTGTCCCGGCTCCATCAACGTGGCGAGCGGCTCGAGCAAATGCCGGGCCCGCAGCTGCCAATGGCGATAAATATCCGGGACGCTCATGCGCGCCGCTATATAGCGAAGAAGCGACCCCGGCGGCGATGGCGTGCCGCCCAAGGATCGGCTCCGAGCGCGAGGCCTTTAAAAGGAGACGGTACTGCTCCAGACATACGAGCGGGGCTGCTGGTCAAACGTCGCATCATCCGGCCCGGTATAGCCGGTCGTGAAATTCGGCAGGATCAGCACGTGATAGCGGTTGAACATATTGTTGATACCCAGCCGCGTGGAAATTACATAGCGTCTGCCCAACGCGTGGGAGTAGCCAAAGATCCCGTCGAAGCGCACCTGCGTGGGCCAATAAAAGAGGGCGCGTGGCGCATTGTTTGGATCTGATAATCCGTTGGGATAATAATAAAACTGCCGATACTGCCAACCGAGCGAGGCCGTGCCGCCCACACTCAATCCCCGGAGCCAGCCGTGAACAAATGTATAGTTGTTCGTGAGAATCATACTATACGCCGGATAGCCGGTGGATTTCTCGCCGGCGACATTCGTCACGATTCTCCCGGGTGGCGTGAACCCTGGATTGATCTGGATCGCGGAGATTGGCAGGCCGGTCGCACCCGTGAGGATCGGACCGTGAACGGGATCAACGACGGTCAGCAACTTTCCAACCGTCGAGCTTCGACTGATCGCACCGGTCACCAGCTGCGGGTTGGCATAGTACGGGTCGCCGGAGGTGCTGATCTTCGCGATGGTCAGCGGAATCGCGCCCGCCGTCGTGGAAGCGACAGGCGTTGCGCTGCCGGCCGTCGTCACATAGACGAGGGTGCCGTCCTTATAGGTTACCTGACCACTCGCGTTCGCATAAAATTGGTCGTTGTAGAGCTGCGGAAAAACCCGGGTCGAATCGACGGTGCCATCCGTCTTGGCTGCCGACAGGCGGATATTCCAACCCTCGACCGGCGTCGCCGTGAGAGCCGCCTGCACACCCTGCGCCTTGCGGTCGACGTTGATCCAGACACTCGGCGCGTTATATAGTCCGTTGAGACCGCTCGGATTAATATCAAAGAGGACGGTGCTCGTCAGCGATGATTCCTCGTTCTTGGAACTGGCATGATATACCGCGATGGATCCGGAAATCGTCTTGCTCGCGTTGGTGACTTTGATTCCGACTTCCTCGCCGAGGCCCTTCGAAGCGACCGGATAATTTCCCAGCGGCCCCGCGACGAAGATCGGAGGCGGGTCATAAGAATCGGAAACGGACACGTACGGCCGCAGCCAACTCAGGAGTGCGTAATCGGCGCCCGCGTTGAAGCTGACCGACTTGGTGTCGAGCTGCGAGCTGACGCTGTTGTTGGAGGGCGGCGCGGCCTCGGTGGCCTGAAGCGAGAACGAGTCGCCGATTCGAGTGCCGAGTAATATATCGAGTTTGCCATCCAACCACTGTGTATAGTTCGCACCGTATATTCCCTTGGTCAGGGTCTTGCCGATGCGGTAATCGCCGAGAGGCGTCGCCCCGCCGGGCAGCAGACCGAGCGGATTCGATGGCCCGATCAGGTTCGGCTGAACGATCTGCGTCTGCACCCGAACGTAGTTCTGCCCTTGATATACCACGCGCACATCCTGGCGCGGATGCCACAGCGGATAAGTGACGGGCCCATTGGATACATCCCAATAGAGGTTGGACGCGTAAGTATATCCGGTCGGTGTCGCCGCATTTCCTGTGGTGGGGTTGAAATTACTATCCGCTTTGACGTACGCGTATGTAATGACGGCGCCGTCGGTCCGGACGAAATCAGCGCCGATTATACTCTGACTGGTAACGTGACGGCCGAAGAGCAGCAGATCATTATTGGCGAGCGCCGAGAAACGCACGGCCTTCATCCGAATGGGCATCGAGAGATCTGATGCCGGAATGCCTCCGGTCATGCCCACGGCGAAGTTTCCCGTGGGATTCGTCGCGACGTTCGGAGCGGCGAAGGTAATCGTGTTGCCGACGCGATCATCATAGGTGGAGCGATAGCCCACGGCGACCTGCGTGCTCAGCCAATGATTCCATTGCGTGTCCGCGGTGAGCGTGGCGATTTCTGTCTTGGTATATTCGCTCGTGTTCCACTCCGAGGCGTAGGAGTCGACGTTGTCCCAATTGATCTTGCCGTTCCCTATATAGCCGGCGCCGCTTGCGCCCGTCGCGCTCGCCTGCAGCTGATTGGTGGCGAGCAGAAAGCGGAGATGCTGACCATTGCGGGCGTCGTTCGCGGTGCTGAGGGCGGTGAAGGATTGATTGCCAGTGCCCGCGATGCGATCGAACTCCGTGCTTTCCCCGCTGATCCGCACCGTTGTATTAAACGGCAGTTTGAAGGCGAGCTGGAGATAGAGTCCTTTCATCGGTCCGCCGAGATTGGTGCGACGGCTCGCGAGCGCATCCTGGCTCGTCGCCGCCAAGCGAACCGCGAGTTTGTTTCCCACGGTCATTCCATAATCGAGCAAGCCGAGTTTATTGCCATACTGGTCGACTTGATAGAGGAGGGATCCGGCCGTGGGCTCGCCAATGCGGGCCTGCTTGGAAACCAGATTGATGACGCCACCCGCACCTCCGACACCATAGAGCAAGGCCTGAGGGCCGTTGATGACCTCGACGCGTTCGACATCGAAATTGCTGGTGAAGCCCGTGCCCGTGGATCCCGATTGTATATAGGTATTCACGGGCATGAACCCGTCGCGCTGCATCGTCGGGGCGGTCAGGCCGCGCAAGGACACGAACGAATTCGCGTTGCGATCACTGATCTGGTTGCTCGCGGCGGAGAGCGACGGGCTCGCGAGGGCGGAGCCGGCACCGGCCGAATAAGACATGACCATGTCCTCGACGGAGGTCGCGCCGATATCGCGCATGAAGCGCTCGTTGAATATATCGGCGGAGACCGGGAGGTGATCGAGCTCGGTATTAAACCGGGTGATCGAGTTTGAATTCAGGGCACCGTAGCTCTTGTCGGAATCCGCCTGGACCTCGAATGGGCTGAGGGCGACGGGTTCGTCTTTCGGCGTCGTGGAATCGGGCGAACGGGAAACGGGGGCGGAGGCGGGCGTTTGGGCGCGAATCGAGAGCGCGGAAAGCAAGGCCGCCATGCCGATCCGGAGAAGTGATGGAGCTGCACGCATGGGATATATAGTTTGGGGTGAACGGTCGGGCGCTGCGGACCGTGCGGTCGGGCGCGGGGTGTCGACGGGCGAAAACAAGCCGGTCGGGGGACAGTGGCGAGAAAAAAGTAATAATTATTAGCTTTTTCTGCTTTAGTCGTGGGCAGCGGGTTTGCTATTACCGGCGGTGTCAAGATGGAGCGGGCCGGCGGCGGTGCCCGCAGTCGCGTTGAAATGTGTTGCCGGCCGCACTCCCCAGTTTAGCCCTGACCCCCACTCTCTATGTTGTTGAATGCCCAAGCCTCCTAAGGTTTCCCAGAGTCGCATCGCGAAGGAGTTGGGAGTTTCCCAGACCTTGGTCTCCCTGGTTCTGAACGGCCAGCAGGCCCGCGTGAGCGAGGAGACGTCGCGCCTGGTGTGGGACCACGCGCGGGCGCTGGGATATCGCCCCAAGGGCATGCGACTGGTCCCGGGCCGGAGCGAGCCGCCCGTCAAACAGGTGGGATTTCTCCTGCGCGCGGGATTGCGCGCTTATCGTCCGAGCAACTTTTTCGGCTATGTACAACACGGTCTCCTCGAGATTCTCGCGGCGCGGGGTTTCGGCGCCCTGCTCCTTGGCTCCGAGGACACGCTGACGCGAAAGAAACTCGAGCGGCAATTCCCACCCGGACATGCCATGCAGGGCGTGGTATTATTAGGAGAGGTCGCCCCGGCCTTCTTACAGCAGCTCCTCGCGTTTTCACCGAAGGTCGTGGCTGTCTCGGCGAGCTATCCCGGCCTGACCCACTCCGTGCAGGGGAATGATATACAGGCGCTCACCCTGCTGGTCCGACATCTATATTCGCTCGGTCATCGTCGGTTTGGCTGGCTGGGCGGCGATGTCGGCATCACGCGGCAGGAAGTGCGCCTCGCCGCATGCCGGACGGTCCTGCAGTCACTCGACCTGCACCTCGCGCCACGCTACTGTATTGCGGTCGAAAACGGCGACGTCGCGGGGGGCGTCGACGCCGCGCACCTCATGAGGCCGTATATAAAGCGAAGCGATTTCCCGACAGTATTTATATGTTATAACAGCACGATGGCGTCCGGGGTTATTAAGGTTTTCCAGCATGACGGCTGGGCGGTGCCGCAGGACCTGAGTGTGGTGGGCGCAGATATATCACGCATCAATTTCGAGGATCCACTGCAGATCACCGGTGCCGGCACGGATCCGGAGAAGATGGGAGAGGTCGCAGGGCGGCTTGTGCTCGGCGACACGACCATCAAGGAGGGCTTTACGGATTTGATCCTCCCCGCGCGTCTGTTCGAAGGAAAAACCAGCGGTCCAGCGTCGTAGCAAACCAGGCGGCGATCGCAAGGCTGAGGGATGGCCGCTCATTTCGATGGTGCCGTGTGCGCGAACGACTGACTTAATCAGCCCCTAATAGCAAAGTGCGTCTATATATCACATACAGATATATGGATATATTGCCGATTGTCCGGAGAACGATCCGGAACGGATGAGGCTCGTATATCCTCCGGTGATTGCTCGGCCTAAATCCGATTTTGGTCGATTCAGTCGCGGCGGGCCGGCAGCGTCCGGGCACGATGGATCTGAACCCGTGCGCATGATCTCTGTGCTCGCTCGCGCATGAAGCCGGACCCGAAATGGATGCTCGCGGAGATCGAGCGGTGGACGGCCGAGAAGATCATTTCGCCGGGGCAAAGCCGGGAGTTGCGGACACGTTATGAAGGGCAGCTCACACTGTCCTCGCCGCCTTGGGGCATTATACTTTTCTCGAGCGCCGGTGCAGTCGTGGGTGCTTTGGGGGTCATTCTTCTGCTTGCTTACAACTGGCACGCGATTCCGAAGTTCGGGAAACTCGCGCTGGTGTTTGCTGGCCTCGCTGGTGCTCACCTGTCGAGCCGGTCGTGGCGGCCGCGTCTGGGCTGGCAAAGCTCGATTGGCGAAGCGCTCTCGCTCGCGGGCACACTCCTGTTCGGCGCGGGCATCTGGCTGATCGCGCAGATATATAATATCAGCGGTCACTATCCCGATGGGTTTATGATTTGGGCGTTCGCGGCCATCGCGCTCGCCTGGGCCACCGATTCGGTGCCGCAGGCGGTGCTCGGCACGGTGCTGCTGAGCATCTGGGGCTGCGCGGAATCCTGGCATTATGATAATTCATCACTGGCCGCTCTCCTGATTCTATTCGCGGCCATCCTGCCGCTCGCGTGGCGGCTGCGGTCGACGCTATTGCTCGCGACCTTTCTCGGGGCCGTATATACTTTGGCGCTCAGCAACGTCTATGATTACGGCAACGGTCACCAGGTGTTCCGGTTCACTTTCGCATTCTCGGCACTGCTGGTCGCCGTCTCCCGACTGCTGCGCGCCGGGCGCCCGGACCGGCAGGCGTTCGCGTCGCTCGGCTATGCGTTCGGCTTCACCTGGTTCCTCGGCTGTATATACGCGCTGAGTTTCCGGGAAGGCACCGCGCAGTTGGCCGACTGGTCGAATTCCGCTGAAGCGAATCCCACGGCCGCCTTCGCCCTGATCTGGGCCGTGTTTGCACTGGCGCTCGTGGCGTGGTTCGCCCGTATCTGGCAGGCCACTCGCCTCAGACACGAGCCGATGTTGCTGGAGGAGTGGCTCTGCCCCATTGCCGTGATCTATGTATACTTGACCAACTTCGCCGCCGGCTATGCGGGCGCGGGGTCGATCGCTTTTGTTTTCAACCTGGTTCTCCTTGGAATCAGCCTGATGTGGATGTTGCGGGGCTGTCGCACCGCCCGGCTCGGTCCGACCGTCCGGGGATCGCTGTTGCTCGCCCTGCTGGTGCTGTCGCGTTACTTCGATCTGTTCGAGAGCATCGCCGCGCGCGGCCTGGTGTTCCTGATCCTCGGCGCTATATTGTTTGCGGAGGCTTTATACTTCCATCGGTCGCGGCAGGCGCTCGCGCGCGGAGATTCTGCACCATGAGGAAGAGGCTGATCATCGCCGCGATCGCGCTGCAGTTCCTCGTGCTGCTCGGAATGGCCGGACGTCGGGAATGGATCCTTCGCACCGGAAAGGTCATCGGCGTCGAAACCGCGCCGCTCGACCCGCTCGATCCTATGCGGGGCGAATATGTCGCACTCCGATATGATTTTTCTGACGTCCCGATCGACCGTTCTCGCGGCAATTTGCGAACGCGACCGAGCCGCCTCGGTGAAAACCACTCGTGGAAGGATCTTATAGTATATGGAACCCTCCGTCCCGACGCTGGCGGGCTCATGCAGATGGAGACTGTTTCTGAGGATCGGCCTCGAGACGGACAATTTCTGATGGGACGCGTTCAGCAGTTGAGCTCCTCGGGCATCTCCGTCCGGTGGGGAATCGAGTCTCTGTTTCTGGAACAGGGAAGATCGCAGGCTCTGGAGTCCACGCGCACCAAGGAAAAGGCCGGCGTGCCGTTCTATATAGATGTCGCCCTCTCCAACGGCGGCGAAGGAATCATCAAGGGCTACCGCTGGGGTGATTGTGGTATATCCATTGATTTCGATCGTGAGCCATCGCGCGTGCCCCTCGCAGCGGGCCAGCGGAATCGTCCGACGGTGATCGTCGGCGCGACCGTCGAAATACGAAACGTGAGTATAGCTTCGATTACATTGGCGGATCTGCCGGATCAACAATCCTTCCGCCTCGTGCCCAGCGAGTGGTCGGCGTTTTCAGGCGCCGGATCGCCGGGTTACGTTTGGCTCAGGCGGGACATGCCGCGCCCGGTGGTGACCCCCGCTGATCTGCGCGTGCTCCGTCCGGGTGAGACCTGGCGCACGCGCATTGACTTCCGCCAAGCGTCGTGGCTCTTGCAAAAGCAACTGCCCGCCGGAGCCTCCGGGTCTCCGGTCTCCCTGGCTGATTTGGAGGACAAACCGGATGTCGGTTTCTTCCGGATCGTATATGATCCGCCTCCGCCCGGACCGGGTTCTGCGAGTTACCGCTATATACGTTTGCGCTCCCGCCAATTCACTCAAGGTCGTATCGATTGAATTATATACGGTGATTTAGGGGGTGTTCTCACCATTTTTTACCTCGGATTTCATCAAACCGGATCGGATTACACCGGAGCCAAATCCTAGCACTGGTTTGATCCGTCGTGTAATCGGTTCGGGGATTGATGCCACCTGTGGTAAAAAGACGGTCGCCCGGATAGAACCGTCTCATCCTTGGCGTCTCCCCTCTCTCCACGAAAAAAGCTGAGGTGACCCGATATTGCGACCGGGCGCGGAGCCGCTTGACCGACGGAGGGGAAGCCCCACCCGCCCTGACGCGACGAGGCCGGGCGTGCGCCACGCTTCGGTTCGATATTGGCGAATCTGCTCGCTTGCAGCGTGCTCCGGGATTCAGCTCCCGGCCGCGGCCTGCTCGCCTGGCTTCTCCTCCGCCGGTCCGCCCGCGGTTATTGATATATAATGAAGCGAGGGTGCGAACCTATTTTATTGAACGTTTTCAACGGCCTCCCCGCCGCTGATACCCCGGTCAACTGGAATATAGTATATAATAGACAACCATTAGCTCCATGCAAAAAAGAACCCAGCTCCACGATGGTTTGTCGGCTCGCTGATCACCGTGCTGATCATTATAGGATTCAAGTTCAACGTCTACGGCTTCTACGCCGCTGGGGCGGTCGGCGTCTTGATGATTTCGAGCATGTTCACCGGCTTCTGTCCGGTATATTATCTGATCGACAAGTTCTCCTCACCGCTGGCTCCCGTCTCCAAGGACAGCTGAGCCGGCGCGGCTCGCCTGCCCGTTCGCGCTCCCGCCGACCAGCTTAGCCCGTGAACCGCCGCAATATACTCCCCGGCATCCTGGTCGTTATCGCAATTGCAGCTCTCGTTTGGGGTTGGCGCGAACTTGACGAGGTGCATCGCCTGCGCGACCGGCTGGCGAACGCCGAGCAGTCGCGGGACGGCCTTCACGCGACTCTCGAAGCCGAACGCACTGCGGCCCGCGCAAAACTCGCCGACGACGCGCGCCGCTCAGCGAGTGCTGCTCGGGTCGCATCCGCCAACACGGATATGAACCCAAGCACGTCCACGCATGCGGCCGTACAGGCGCGCTATGAGCGCGCGCAGGCGCTGGCTCGCGCCGGGGACGGGGCAGGCGCGCTCGGTGAATTCCTGTGGTGTTTCGACGAGGGCATGAGGCGTGAGCCCGCGTTCGCCGGCGTGCGCCTCAGCTTCCTGCTCAGCTCGATCAAAACTCTCGGCGAAACATATCCTGCCGCGTTAGACGCGCTGAAAGACCGTCGGGACAACGCGGAGGAGCGCCTGGTTAGGGACTCAGCGGATTCTGGAGCCGCCCGCGACTTCGCAGCACTCAACCGCACGCTCGGCGATAATGCGATGACGCTCCAGGCGTTCGATCGCCTGCCGGTCGACGACCCGCGTCGGCTCGCGCTCGCGGGAGGCGTTTACGAGCCGCTCGTCAGTGCGCAACGATATAGTGACGCGCTCAGTGCGATGCCATTTGAGCGAATGGTGATGACATTCGACACGCTGAGCCCGGACCGTCCATTGCCCGGCAACATGCCGAACGCCGACCTCGTCCGGGCCGCGCAGCGGGGGATCGTGATCGCCAACGCGGCGAAGAATATTGAAGTCCTCGCCGGTGCCGGAGCCCTCGACCAGGCCCGCGCCCTCGCGAACAAGGTCCTCGCGCTCGATTCCTCGCCCACGACCAACGCGATCCTACAGCAGCATCTCACGCGAGCCGGCCACCCCGACCTGCTCGCGCCGAAGCCGGAGTAGCTAGGCTAAAACGTTATATGGTCGTTGCCGGGACATATATATCGTACCACCAGATTTCGGCCTAAAGCAATAGGTGGCGGCCCCACCACAGGATCGCCGAGCCGCGTGTCGTCATGAGTGTCTATATACGGCGCGGGCCAAGATGCCAGCGGGATTGCTATAGTGAAACCGGCGGTCGAAATATATTCAGCGGTCGAATATATTATTTTCGAGGAAGAATCGTAAATCCAGAAATCGGATCTCCAGGTGCCTGAAGCACCACGTTGAACAATGTAGTAATCGTTCGCCCTCGGAGGATTTCGGCCTCGAATGGAGTATATTGAGCAGGAGACAGAATCTCGCTCGCCCGGCTAAGGACCTGGTCGGTATCCAGTGGCTCGTGCGCGGGTTGATGAGAGAGGATTGAGTCGCTGATATTCGGAATCGCGGTAGACGCCTGCCCTCCTGCGCGGTACGCCGCGTTCCCTTCGGATAAGATTCGCGTGAGCTGCTCGGCCTGAGTCGCGCTCAGCGGCTCGCCGGTGAACGTCAGCGACACCGCCAAGCCTCCGATTACATCACGCGCCGGCTGCTGACGCTGGTAATCAAGAAGTTGTTTATATCCATCATCGCCGAGCAGCCCGCGTTGTTCGGCCCGCGTCCGTTCGTCAGATTGAGCGCGCAGCGTTGCCGCCGCGGGATCCGCATCATCCCAGCCGTTTGCGGTTATGGCTGATCGGAGGTCAAGCGAACGCTCGTCCGCGGCGGCCATAATATCCGTGAAGCGCTGCGCCTGTTCCGTGGACAGATGATTCGCGACGAGAAAAGGACCATACATCGCAGTAAGATCCGCCCGCCTAATTGCTAGATAACGAGCCTGTAGCTCCGGATTTTGAGCGAGCACGAGATCGCGCCAGGGAGTTTTCACGATGACGTCGAGGGCCGCCGCGGCTTTAAGCGCGACCGGAGAAGACGAAGCGCTGCCCGCGCCTGCTTCCGCGGCGGCCTGAGTTTCACGTCGACGCTGTTCCACTTGAGCGACGGCGATTCGCGCGGTATCCCGAGCCAGCTGCTGCTGAATAGCCGCTCGCTCCTGAAGGAGCCCCGCCATTTCGGCGTCGTCCCGTCGCGACGCATTTTGCTACGCCACGAGTATTCCGACAACGGCGGCACCGACGATCCCAGCCCCGACGACGAGGGAAAGGCGTTTCATCGTTCTAGAGACCGGCCGGAACTCCGGCTTGCGCCTTGGCCTGTTCCACCGCTCGTTTTATCCCCTCGCTCAAAGTATATTGGAAATCCGACTTTTCGCGAACCTTGGCCAGCGCGTCGAGCTGCGGCGGAGAGAGGATTCCGGCGGCAGAGGCGATCACCGTTGCCCATTCTTGGGAGCTGAGATTGACGCCGCGTCCACTTTGATAACTCGAGCTGTCTTGCGCGACTATATTAGCCAGGCCGTTTGCCTGGGCGGTGGTCAACCGCACATCACTGAAATAGCTGCTCTTGATCATCTCTTCCGCCACCGAACGCACCCTCCCATCGAGCGTTCGCGTATAATCCTGGTATTGTATATAACCGCCGGCGCCCAGCAGATCGCGGATCCGCGCCTCGATTCCAGCCTTCGTGAGGTCACCAATTTCTATTTCCATGGATGGCGCCTGGCCCGTACTATATATTCCAACGCCCTCTTCGAGCTGGGCTGCGAGCGCCCCGAATTGATCAATCTGTTCGGGTGTCAGCTCCAGACGTTTCATCAATTCGTAATATCGCGCCGTCGCTCGCGCCCTCGCATAGTTTGAAATCATCACCGCCACCTCGGGGTGCGCGGCGAGAAATGCCTTTCCGTTCCCGACGGCGTCCGCTTTAGCCGCTGTAATATTGGCTTTGCTTCCGGCTTCCTTCGATTCGGCGGACGCCTTTCGTGCCAAGGCGAGCGCCTGTTTCTCGGCGGCGGCTGACTTGTTCCGCAACGCTTCGATCTGGTGCTTGATCACCACCCCGGCTGCTTCGGCGCTGCGACTTTGTTCGGCGTGGCGGTATATGCTAAAGATACCGAAGGCGAGCGCGAGGCCGACAGAAGCCGCCATATACTTTGACGTGGTCATAAGAGGAATCAGGCCCGCGGAGGCTCCGGGCAGCAGGGACGCGGATCCCATCGCAGTGGCCGCCACCACCTCCGCCATCTGCGAAGGCGCGGCGACCGCCGCGTGCTCCGTCAAAAGCAGGCCAAGCGCGGCGACCGTCGATTTCGCGCCACGTCGCGCCAGATTCGCGCGGAGTTTTTCGAGTGCCCGGTCCACGCGCATCCGCGCGGCATCGTGGGAGAGCCCGAGAGCGGATCCTATCTCATGAAAGGAGCGCCGTGCGAAGAAACGCAGCAAGACCGCCTCGCGGTCGGATTTGCCGAGCCCATCCATCATCTCATCCAAAACCGGCCTCAGGCGTTCCCAATCGAACGCGTTCGAATCGGCATCGTGTACTTGCATAAGAGAGGCCTCCACTTCGCGCGCATGCCGACGGCGTTCGCTCCGTATATAGTCGACCGTGATGTTTCGCGTCGTTATATAAAGCCAACCGGTGAGCACGCGATTCGCCGGCCAGGTCCTCCGCGAAGCCAGTACGGTGAAAACGTCTTGCGCGACGTCCGCGGCGGCGTGCCGATCACCCGAAAGCCGCCGCAGCGCCGAAGAATATACCAGCGGGAGGTGACGCTGAACCAAGTCCGCAAACGCGGCCTCGGAGCGGTTTTCAACATACCGGCGGAGCAACTCGACGTCATCATCCATACGCGTGTCTATAGTCGGCGCCTAAATCGAAACCGAACAAAGAAATGCCCGCGAAGCCTTTCGACGCAGCAGCTCCGAGGCGCGGACCGCTCCGTTAGCCGTCGTTCCGTCCTCAGGTACCGCTTGGCTGCGTCTCATGCGATGTAGCGGTCTGCACGCATAAGATGGTTTCCCAGCCGCGGCCTGAATCACGCTCCGCGGAGTAAATTCGGTAACCCGCGTCGCCCCCGTTGACTATATATTCGGCAGGCAGCTCGCTCGCCGCACCGGCTGCCCAAACCGCTGCAGGGGATCGGGCCGGAGTATATTGCCGGCCTGCAAGCAGCTTCACAGGCCGCCTGCCGGCCCGCGCACCTGGCCGAGGCGGCGGGCGTTTGCGCTAAGCTGCGGACAGCCCGGGGGTTTTCGGGCGGGCGCGCTCCGTCTCGGCGGCCTCAGCCAGCCGCCAGGCGGCGATTGTCAGGAGCAGCATGCTCGTCGCGAACGGCACCTCGTTGAACGAGAATTTTCCGATCTTCGGCCAGAAGTCGGGGAACTCTGTCTCGATGCTTTCGGCGCCGGGATAAAGCTGCGCCGAAACCATTGCCGCGAAGAACGCGACCGGTCCCAGCGTCGCCAGGCGCGCGTTCTCAATCGGCGAACCGCGTCCGCGCTTCAACGCGTATATACCAAGCCCGCCGAGAATCAGTCCGAGGCTGATCGTGAGGCCGTCGTGAAATTTCGCATGAGGCGGCCAGTTTTTATTATAAAGATGCGTACGATTCCAATCCGAGAGCAGTCCGTTCAGGGCGGTCGCAACATTTAGTCCGAGCAGCAGCTTCCGCGCGGTTTCCTCTTTGTTCATGGGAGAAAGGGGTTGAGGGGGGATCGGGCGCGAGCAGCCGCGCCACGGGCGAATCACCAAGCAACGTACCATCGCGACTCGGAAAATCCATCCGGCGCGCAGTGGCTCGCCGCATCGGGAAACGCGCCATCGCCACGACGGGTTTGCCCCGACGGCGGGACCGCTCGGCGCCCCGCGTGAGAGCGGCACTTGCATTGGGAAAAAACTTGGCTCGGTTTTCGCATGCACGCGTCCGGGCTGCTTTCCACACTCGAGGTGAGCGCCGGCATCGCGCTGCTCCTTTTCATATTTCTCGATTTCTTTCTGACCGTCCTCTACGCGCGAATCGGCAGCGGGATTCTCAGCTTTCATATAGCGAGTCTGACGTGGCGCGCGTTTCGCTTCACGGGGCGCTGGCTCGGACGAGCCGGACCCTTGTGGTTGTCCTTCTGCGGCCCCGTCATCCTCGTCCTGCTCGTCCTCGCGTGGGGCGCCGGACTCACCCTCGGAACCGCGCTGGTCTTCCATCCGCAACTCGGCGAAGGCATCCGCGCAACGGAGGGGAACACGCCGACCGACTTCATCACCGCCCTCTTCGCCGCGGCCAGCAGTGTTGATATAGTGACCGCCGGGGATTTCGCTCCGAAAACGCGGTTTTTCCGCGCCTGGTTTATTATCAATTCGCTGTCCGGCATGTCAGTGATGTTTCTCACCACGACCTACGTGCTGCAGGTATATACTGCGCTGCTGAATCGCAATACATTCGCGCTGAAGATTCACCTCGGCACGCGGGAGACCGGGGATGCCGCGGAACTGATCGCGGGCCTCGGCCCCCGCGGCCGTTTTGACCAAGGCTTCAGCACACTCTCGGAGATGGCTGGTG
Source organism: uncultured Verrucomicrobiae bacterium (assembly GCA_963800005.1). Lineage (GTDB taxonomy): Bacteria > Verrucomicrobiota > Verrucomicrobiia > Opitutales > Opitutaceae > CAWCZH01. The sequence continues at coordinate 146,852 of CAWCZH010000003.1, read as the reverse complement.
AGATGACCCACGTGAAGGAATCCCATCACTTTTATCCGGTCGTTTTCTATTTTCGCTTCCGCGAGCCGTTCTATGCGGTGTCGGCGTTCTCGCTCGTCACGATGGACGCGATGACGCTCGTGCGGACGGTGTTGGATGACGGCGAGTATATATGGTTGAAGGAGTCGGGCCCGGTGGACCAGCTGTTTCGCTCGGCGGATATCCTGGTGCAGAGCCTGAACAAATCGTTTGTGCCGCCGCGTGGCCGTGGGGCGCCACCCGCGGATCCGGGTAATGAGGCGGGCTGGCGGGACCGGTATCTCCGCGCGCATGAGCGGATCCGCGCGGCCGGGGCTGCGGTGGTGACCGATGTGGAGGCGGGGGCCGGGCGCTATATAGAACTGCGCCGGCACTGGGATCCCCCCGTCTGCGCGCTCGCGCGCCACGGCGGCTACGCCCCCCAGGAAATCGACTCGGCGAGCCAGAAGCGGTAAGCCTCGTTTCGAACCCGTTTTTCCCCGGCGTGTTGCTGCTTGAGTATATAGCTCGTGTGCTCCCGAGTGTCGTCACCGGCCCGGTGCAAGGTTTTGTATATTGCTGACTGCCCCGCAATTTTACCGCGCACACCAGCCGACCGTATTACCGCGGCTGGTCGGTGGTTTGACAGACGCCGAGTGACCGTCGCACCGGAACGCTCGTGGGTGGGCTTGGTCCGTCAGTGTGAGGCGCCCGACGGCGCCGGTCAGCTGAACCCCTAATATATATTCCTATGGCCGAACACTATATAATCGTGACGGACCGCGGGCGGATGCGGGCGCTCGAGCGGTTCCAGGAACCCGGGCAGAGTCATCCCGCGCTGCGGCAGGTGCTCGCGGAAGATTTCGTCGCCGGAAAGCAGAGCTACACCGACCGCGACTCGGACGTGGCGGGCCGTTTTCAGGGCTCGCGCGTACAGGGCCGCGGTCCCGGCGCGCCGGTTGCTCGGATGGGCCAATCGATCGACGAGCGACTCCCCGAGCAGCGCGAGGACGATCGCCGCGGAATCGATGACGTCGTGACCGGCATAACGCTCTTTCTCACGGCCCATCCCCAGGCGACTTGGGACCTCGCCGCATCCCGAGAAATCGCCAATACTATATTGGAAAGAATGAGCCCTCCCCTGCGCCAGCGCCTCCGCAAGTCGCTGCACAAGGACCTGGTGAACGTACCTGCACCCGAGCTCCTGTCCCACTTCACAAACGCCTGATCAGGCGGGCACTCGCCCAGGGGGCTGCGTTGATCGGCCGCGCGAGCCGCGTCGGCGCCGTCATGGCGCGCCGCGGGGTTGCTGCCCGTTGATACAGGGGTTTATATATAGGTTCGCCGTCTCCCGGCACGCGGACAGCTCTATATAGCTGGCGGTGCCTTGGGCGCGCCGTTGCCCTGCGTTCCCGGACTGCACCTGCCCGGCAGGCGAACGCGGCGGGTTACCCAACCAGCCCGACGGCCACTCAGCACCGTCCTCTCCGATCGCCGCGACGCGGAGCACATGGTGTATGCGCCCGATGGAAGATGCCAAAAACCGGCGAGGCCCTCGGCCGCCATCGCGCGGTGACATGTGGCGTCTCGTCGCCGCGCAGGGCCGCCATCCGCCCCAGCTGACGCAGTATATTGCTAGATTGCCTCTTCCGCCGTGCCCGTTTCCGCGTCACCATCAGCGTCCACCACCGCTTCCGAAACTTTCGGCAGCTCGGCGGGAAGCTCGACATCGTGCGGGTGATTGCGGCGATCCTTACGGCGGCCGTGGCGAATTTCGAGCTGGTGATCGAGCTTGCCGGCGAGCGCCTCAAGCACGCCGTACGCATCCATTCCCTCAGCCGATGCGACCAGGTCCGGCCCTGGAATCTCCACCTGCGCCGTCGCTGTATAGTGGTTCTTCAAGCCCATCTGCTGATCGCGGTGCAGCCGCACGTTGATGCGGAGAATTCTTTCGGAATGCCCGAGAAGTGCGCCGAATTTTTCGGCAATCACCTGCCGCATCGCATCGGTCAGCTCGATGTGAATGCCCTGCATGATTATCTTGTTATCGAAATTAGGATCGGGGTTCATGCTGATCCAGACTGCCACGCGTCGCCTCGGTTCGGCCACCGCGCGAGGTTCCCCCGCCAAAATACCAACGGAGGGCGAAGCCAAGCGCACCGTGGCTGCGTCGGCTATATATCAACCCCGGACGGCAAAGGATTAATGCCGGGCATTGGACCGGCACCAGCGGCGATTTTGGATTACCGTTATTGCAACGACTGAAAATCCCGTGCCGCCCGACGACCTATATCATCCGCCCCCGGCGAACCGGTTCCCGATTCACGTCCAGCTTTCGCTGCGCTCTTCCCGACACGGGCGACCCGGTCCCTCGATCCCGGAACTCCACCTAACGCTGCGCGCCACCCATGCGGCGCCCGCCGAGGAAGGGGTGCAGGGCTTGACATTCTCGACCGACCGCGGGGATTTCGCGGCGCGTTATCATATAGCCGCGAGCAATCCAGCGGAGACCGCGCGCGCAGTCGTCTGGGTTGGCGGCGCGGGCGGCGGACTGGATGGTCCGGCCCGCGGACTCTATCCCGAGGTGTGCCGACGACTGCAATCGCTTGGAGTCAGCGGACTGCGCGTCGATTATCGACGGCCCAACGACCTCGTCGCCTGCGTGCTCGATACCATGCTTGCCGTTCGTTTTCTCGAGCAGGACGGCCGGGGCCGCGTCGCCCTCGTTGGCCACAGCTTCGGCGGCGCGGTCGTGATCACCGCGGGCGCGCTCTTGCCCAACGTCACCGCGGTGGTCCCGATGTCGACGCAAACCTACGGAACTGACCTCGCTCCGAAAATCGCGCCCCGCCCGCTGCTGCTGATACATGGGACCGACGATGAGATTTTGCCCGCCTCCTGCTCCGAACGCGTCTATGCTGTGGCCAACGAGCCGAAGGAGTTGAAACTTTTTCCCGGCGCGCGGCACGGGCTCGACAGTGTGCGCGATGAACTGATCGACCTGCTGACCTCCTGGCTCGCGGCCAAGACATAGAGGCGCCACGCGCCGGCCGCGACAGCCAGCCGACTGTGCGTGATCCGTCTCATTCGCGACATTTATCCATATACTTATATATAGTTACGAATACGATGCGATAGAGCGATCGGCTCATTTTCTTGCCACGGATTGCATCAATCCAACACGGATTACTCGAGCCACAGAATGACTATATTCGGCTTTTTTCATTCTGGTGCAATCCGAGCCGGATTGCTGAAGTCCGTGGAAGAAAAAGATCGAACGAACAAAGATGGATTCCCGTGTTTCCGGAGATCGCGGAGCGCTTGCTACATAGCGGTATATTATCCCGAGTTGGAGCTACGGGCTCAGCGCCTCAAGGAACGCCACCAGTGCCGCCTGCTGGCCCGGTGAAAGCGGCACGCCCCGTCCCGGGTGCTTGGCCAGATTGGGGTCGAGGTTCGGCGTGCGCTGCACGCCGCTGGCGTAATGCGCCACCACCTCCGCGAGCGACGCAAAGCGGCCGTCGTGCATATAGGGTCCCGTCGACCGGAGATTGCGCAGCGACGGCGTTTTGAACGCGCCTCTGTCCGTGGCGAGGCCCGTCACCTCGCTCCGGCCGCGATCTCCGGGATCCGGGCCGAGACCGTTGTCCTTCAGGGCGAAGTCGCTGAAGAGCGGGCCGCCGTGGCAATGAAAACAATCAGCCCCGTATTGCCCGCGGCGCGGATCATATTCCCGAAAAAACAACGCGAACCCCTCGCGCTCCGCTGCCGACAACTCCGCCTCGCCCCGCGCGGCCCGATCGAATTTCGAGTCCGCCGACACGAGCGTCAGTATATACTGCTCGAGCGCGAGGCCGAGCCGCGCCTCCGTCACTCCCGGGCTGCCGAAAGCCGCGCTGAATTTCTCGGCCAGCTCCGGATCAGCTTGTAATATAGCGATCACGCGACCCGGGGAGCCATTCATCTCCCGCGGATTTTCCATCGCCGCGAGCGCCTGCCCCCGGATCCGCGCCTGCCGGCCGTCCCACCCGTAATTCGGATGCCACGCGAGGTTCAACAACGACGGTGTATTGCGCCGACCCGGCTCACCGTTCGCGCCCGAGCTCCGCGCAGTGCCGTCGGCGAAGGCCCGCTCCGGATCGTGGCAGGTCGCACAACTCTGCCGCGCATTGCCCGACAGACGCACATCCCGAAACAACGCCGCTCCCAAAGCGATGCCCTCGACCGTCAGCGGGTTGTCCGCCGGCAGAAGCGGCACCGGAAAACCGGGCGGGACGACAAAGCCCACCGGCGTGGCGCCGCTGGATATAGCGCCGGCCGGCGCTGCAATATATTCGTCGACGGGTACGGTCTCGGTGGGATGCGCACCGAGCCAATAAATCGCGCGCGACGTGGCGGACGCGATTTCTGTCGCCAGGGCGTCGGACTCACCCGAATGCGTGGACTCCACTGCGCCGCCACGCACGAGGGCCCGTTTCCCGATCACTCGCGCTAGATCAAACGCCAGGTCCACCGTGGTGTTGCCGCCGACCGAAAAATCGGCGAGGAACCGACAGCTCATCCGATGGCGATCAGTCGCTATATGATAAACGAATCCACTCTCCGGAAGGGCGAGCTCGCCCCGCGGCGCGTCGATCCCGCTCGTCGCGGAGGTGCGGAGGTCCGGTGCCGCGCCGATATCGCGCGCATCCTGCCAGCGACCCTCGAGCGCCAGGAAGATATATCCGCCCTGCCAACCCCAGTGCAACCGGTTCACCAACGGATTCAGCGCGTGGGCCGCGGGCCAGGCGGCCGGACCGGAGTGATTGATCTCGGGCGGCAAACCCAACTCGAACGCCACGCTACGATATCGGCCGGCCGGGACTCCCGATAATATTACAGACAGCTTCCCCGCCGCGGCATCCATATATCCATATTGCCCCGGCAGCTCGACCGCGCCGCCATCCTCGCGCTGCAATGTCATCTGCGAAACGAGCGCCGACAGCCGCGTCAATCGCAGCCGCTGTCCCGCAACATTCGTCAAAACCTCCGACGGGACCACGATGGGCCGCTCATTCCAATAGAGTTTGAACCCGAGCGTCAGCTGCACCGCAGGCCGCATCTCAGCTCCGCGGGCCATCGGCTCACCGTGCAGCCACAGCACGGACACCAGCGCGGCTCGGAAAGCCAGACGTGAGCCGAAAGCCTTCACGGCAGCGTATATATTTCGACGAGCGCCGTTCCGGTGGTGTTGCCCACTCCGCTCACCACCACCGTATATGCTCCCGGCGTTAGCGTGGTGACGAGCGCCGCATCCTTGCTGCCCACCGGCAGAGCGAAGTCGCCCACCGACGCCGCGGCGGCGGCAATCGCAGTTGCATTTCCCTCGCTGCTCCAATTGTCGCTGGTCGAGAGGACCGTGCTTCCGCTATATAAAGTGAGCATCGGGTCGGCCAATACATTGTTCACACCGAGCGTCGCGAGGGTCGGACCCACCGCGCGGATCAGCAGGCGCAAACTGCCCGTGCCGCTGATGATAAAACCGGGGATCAACACGGCATCGCCCGTGCCCACATAGGCCCGGGTCGCGGCCGCGGTCACGGCGGAGGTCGTGCCGGTCGACGCCTTATATACTTCGAGGAGTGCCACACCGGCGCCGCCATCGGTCGCCGTGACCGGGACAGTATACGATCCCGCCGGCAGCGTGGCGACGAGCGCGGCATCCTTGCTCCCGGGCGTCAACGCGAACGTCCCCGCCGCCGCCATCGTCGCCGCATCCGCCGTCATCCAGTTGTCGTTGGTCGCGAGGACGGTGCTGCCGCTCATCAGGCTGAGCTGCGGATCCGCGAGCGCATTCGCGATCCCGAGGCCTGTGAGCGACGGGCCGACCGCGCGCAATAAAACCTGCGTGCTGCCGTTTAATACAAACCCGGGGATCGGCGTGCCGGCCACGCCGCCCACGGCCACGCGAGCCGAGATCGCCGTGAGCTGCGCCGTGCCGCTCGTGCCGATCAGGAGCGCGGCGTTCGCCGTGTTGCCCACGCCGGAAATCCCGCCGGCATCCTTCGCATCATACGTCGCCAGCGCGATGAGGGTGACGCGGTAATTCGAGGTCACCGTCGTCGTTATATAGTTCGACGAATCCCCGCCACTGCTGAGCACGGCGGGCGCCAGGGTGGTCCAGTTGGTCCCGTCCGCCGAGGTATCAATCCGATACGTGCCGCCCTCGACAGAGGTCCACGTCAGCGTCACGCTCCCGCCGGCATTGGTCGCGGTCACGGCGATCGCGGAGGCCTGGCTCGCGCGTATATACTCCGTGACGGACTCGTTCACGCTTGTGACGGCCCCGCCGCTCGGCGTTCCGTAGAACCAGCGGCCCACTATATTCGGAAACTTCGGCGACCCGTCTGCCTCAATGCTGATGAAGTACGCATACGTGCCCTGCGGAAACTCCGGTGTGACGCAAAACCGGCCGTTATAGACATCGAGGTCGAAGTCGGTCCCCTGCGTTTTTCCGAGGTCTCCGAGATATTCATAATCCTCGAGATAATGACCCAGAGTATATAGTGTGCTCACGGCCGGGCCAACCGCGCTGGTGGGCAGGCTGGCCGACCGGTTTTGCGCCCGAGCCGCCCAGGCTGGCAGCGTTGTCCGCCCCGTCGTCGCGAGGTTGGCCGTGCCGTTCGTGCCGTCGCGCCTCGCATAACCGGACCGCATGCGGCGCACCCCGCTGGCGGGATCGGTGGCAATATTATAACCGTACGGTCCATACACCGGGTAGCCGTCCGCCAGCCAACCGAGGATCGGCGAGTGGGCCGTCACGGCCGCGGTGCTCTCGGTATATGCTTTTGCAGTCGCGTCATAGCTGACGTGGTCGCCGAGTTCGAAGCGCAGGGCGGGGGTGTTGGCGTGGTAGTGATAGGTGGCGCCGGCCTGGTGGGCACTGGCGGCGTCGAACGTGACGCCCTCGTTCACATACGCCTCGCGATTCCACACGCCGTCCCCGCGCAGGCCGTTGCCGGGGTCGGCGTCGGTCGCACTGGCCGTGATATAGGAAAACGTGTCGCGATCATCAAAGGCCGCGACGCCGTCCACGAAATAGCCGATCGGCCCGCCGCCGGTGAGGGTTTTCGTCGCGGCCACTGTGGGCGCGCGGGGAAACCGGTAGAGGACCGAGGTGTCGGCGGGGAAATTCGGAAAGTTCTGGGTGTGGGCGGCGTCGAGGTACCACGGGCCAAGGACATGATAGCCGAGGCCGCTCGCGCGGAGATAAACCCAGCTGCTGCTCGATGAAACCTGGACGACGCCGGCGTAGACGGGGCTGGATTGCGTGCCGCTGCCGCGATTCCAGGTGGTGACGGGCGCGCCCGCTTTTTTCTCGGCGTCGTTTTCATATAGCCGCGCGTAGCGCCGTGAACCGGTGGTCAGCCAGGAATCGAGCAGCGGGTCGGCCCGGGTGGCGGGAGCGAGGGCGAGGCCGCCGGTGAGCAGGAGCAGCGAGGCGAATTTTTTCATGGGAGCGTGGGCCATTGAACCCGGCGGGCGTTAAGCGCGTGTGAGCGCGGACGCGAAAATTGTTAGCGTTGAGTAAAGGTTCGTGCCTCGCGCAACATTTTCGCCCAAGGTATATTATGCGCGCTGAGGCCGACCCGCCGGGCACGACCCGTCTCCTGCTGATCGACGACGACCGGAAATTCTGCCGGTTGATCGCGACGTACCTCGGCCCGCTGGGCTTCGCGGTGAGTTGTGCGCACACGGGGCCGGAGGGACTGGCGCGAGCGCTGCCGGAGGGGACCGCGGGGCCGCAGGTGATTATATTGGATGTGATGCTGCCCGGCACGGACGGCTTCGAGGTGCTCCGGCAGATTCGGCAAAAGTCGGCCGTGCCGGTGTTGATGCTGACGGGGCGCGGGGATGAGACGGATCGGATCGTTGGGCTGGAAGTCGGCGCGGACGATTATGTGCCGAAGACGTTTTCCACCCGGGAACTGCTGGCCCGGTTGCGCGCGGTGCTGCGTCGATCGCGGCCGCAGCCGCCCGGGGCCGTCGAGACCCCGGTGGAATCTACTGAGTATATAATCGGCGAGCTGCGCGTGAACGTCGCGGCGCGGATCGCGGCGCTCGGTGATGCGCGGCTGGCGTTGACGCCGGTGGAGTTTGACCTGCTGGCGGTGCTGGCGCGCGCGGCCGGGCGGGTGAAATCCCGGGAGCAGCTGCTCGATGAAATTCGTGACCGGCACTATGATGTGTTCGACCGCTCGATCGACGTTCATATATCGGCGCTGCGGAAAAAGATGGGCGACGATGCGAAAAATCCGCGATTCATCCGGACCTCGCGTTCCGCCGGCTATATGCTGGCGCGGCCGGGCCAGATATAAACAATCGCATGAAGCTGGCCTTTCCGCTCGGGTTGCAGGTCTCGTTCTGGCTGCTGCTCAATATACTTTTGCTCGCCGGGCTGGGCGGGGGTTATTTTTTTCTGCAGGGCGGCCGCGGGTGGGACGCTCTGCTGGCTGGGCCGGCCGGGCGCAACCTGCCGCCGGTGGCGCGCGCGGCGGCGGCGGAGATGGGGGACGTCGCGCCGGACCAGCGCGACGGCGTCTTGGCGGTGATGGCGAGCCCGTATGGAGCCACGTTTACACTCGCGCGCAATGACGGCTATATACTCGCGGGGCCGGAGCGGTCGCTGCCGGCAAGTGTCCGCGCGCGGTTGGCGGGGCCGGGTCCGCGGGAGTTCGCACCCGGAAATCCGCCGCCGCGTCCACCGGAACCGGGCGGGCCCGAGCGCGGAAGCGAGGCAGCGGGCCGCCGCGAGCCGGGACAGGCGCGCGGCACGTTTCTCGTGCACGACGGCGGGGATTTCTGGCTGGGGTTCCGCGTGCCGTTTCCGGATCCGGCATTGGAGCAGCCGGTGCCGGCGACGCTCCTGATCCGGGCGCGCTCGCTGCGACAGCTGCTCCGGCTGCTTGATATAGCGCCATGGCTCTATGGAGCGACGGCCGCGTTCGTGCTCTCGATCCTATTCTGGTGGCCGTTTATATATCGACAGACCCGCGTGCTGCGCCGCCTCACCGTGGCGACGGGCCGAATCGCGGAGGGGCAGCTGGATACGCGCGTGGGTCGTGCCACTCCGGATGAATTCGGCCGGCTGGGTGATTCGATCAACGCGATGGCGTCGCGCCTCGAGGTGTTGATGAACGGGCAGAAGCGTTTTCTGGGGGACATGGCGCATGAGCTGTGCTCGCCGTTGGCGCGTCTCGAGGTGGCGACGGGCATTCTCGAGGCGCAGGCGGATCCGGCGATGCGGCCGGCGCTCGCGGATTTGCGCGAGGAGGTCGAGGAGATGTCGGCGCTGGTGAACGAGCTGCTCGCGTTTTCCAAGGCGGCGCTGCGTCCGCGCAGTCTGCCCTTGGAGGCGCTGCCGCTCGAGCCGCTGTTCCGCGCGGTGCTCGAGCGGGAAGATTTTGATAGTCAGATCACCCTGGAGTTGGAGGAGCGCTTGGTGGTGGCCGCGGACACCGCGCTGCTGAAACGCGCGCTCGCCAATCTGATTCGAAACGCGATCCGCCACGGAGCCGCCCCGCGGAAATGCACGGCCACGCGGCTGGGCAATATCGTTTGCGTGTCGGTGAGCGATGCGGGCGACGGAGTGCAGGGGGCAGCGCTAGCGCGGCTGGGGGAGCCGTTTTTCCGGCCCGATGATGCGAGAACGCGGGAGGCGGGCGGCGCGGGCATGGGGTTGGCGATAGTGAAAACCTGTGTGGCGGCCTGCGGGGGAACGATCTCCTTCCGCAACAGCCTGCCGCAGGGCTTCGTGGCGGAGATCCACCTCAACGTGGCGAGGTAGGGCGGGAGGGGGAGCAGCGGGCGTTGGCGGGTATATATGTCTATATAACCCGATGTCGGCTAAATCCGTCCACCCGGAGATGGTTTCATTCTGGGAGCGCCGCCGGTGAAAAGTATATAGCTTTCAGAACTGATTACCACCCGTCTTACGGATGAGGAGTGATGGCAACGATGGTTAAAACGGGAACGCGTTTCGGGCCGGTGCCCGAATCCGGGCCATAGTGAAAGAAAACCCGGTAAGCCCCGGGGGTCTGATTCTGCGCATATGCCTCCCACACCCGCTCCTCATGCACGCCCCGCAAAGATTCATACTCATGCGTATTTAGACCGGGATGGCGGGGATTGAGCTCAAGCAGCCCGAGCGTCTTCAATACCTGCTTATATAGACCTTTTCTTCCAGCGTCCGATGCGAGCGCGCTCAGTTGCGTCTCAGCCTCGAGCGTGAACCGCAGTTGGCGCTGCACCGAATCAATCCTCGGTCGCGTGAGCCGCGAACGAACCAAGCTTCTTGGTGCGTCCCTCCGCCGACTGCGCCAATCCCCGCTTCACTGAGGCGAGCGCCTGCTTGTTCTCAAACAGCCACGCCTCATAGGCGGGGACAGCCTTGAGCGGATCGAGGACGATCTGCCCCAACCGGTTCCGGTAAATGTTATACGCCACGCTGCCGCTCTCCAACGCGACGCCAAGCGACAGCCGTTTTTTGGCGTCGGGCTTCACGATCTCCGTCACCAGCTCGAAATGGGAGTCCTTTACAACTGAATTCATGACCCACTATCATTCTGATTCCACAAAGACTCAAGTGGGAATCGCCCACCCAGAGGGCGTTCCGCGAGCTTCCCGCCGGGCGCCGGGAAAATCGAGAAGCTGCTTCTCACGAATGTCCTAACAACCGAGGCAACGGCGGCGGAGGCCCGTCTCGGAGAAAATGGCTCGCCCGCTCGCTCCCGTGGTCAAGTGTCCCGCTTCGGCAATATGAACGAGACCGTCGAGAACTTCCGGAGCTCAGCCCTCGGCAACGAGCGGCCGATCTGGGTCCGCGAACCGAACTACCCCGCGGCCGCCCGGAATCTCACCGTGTTTCTCGACGGCGAAATTTATCGCAGCCAGGTGCGCGCCAACCCGGTCATCGACGCCCTCCAAGGTGCGATCGCCGATTCCTGGTATATATTCGTGTCGATGCAAAGCGTGGAGGCCCGCTGGTTGGAATGCCCGTGCCACCCACCCTTCGCCGACTTCATCGCTCGCGAATTGATGCCCTGGCTGGAAACGCGCTTCGCCATGCGCGCCGTCCAACAACGCACGCTCATCGGACTCAGCTATACCGGACTCGCCGCCGTGTTCGTCGCGAAACAATTTCCCGGGCTCTTCACGCGCGTGATCAGCCAATCCGGTTCATTCTGGTGGAACGATTGCTATATTGTGCGGCAATATGAAACCGTGCGTGGATCGCCCACGGCGTTCTACCTAAACGTGGGCACCCGCGAGACTCAGGAAAACGTGCAGCATCGCGCGGATGTCCGGCAGGTCGCTTCCCAAATCGAAGGCGTGCGCCGCTTCCGCGATGTCCTGCAGGCCAACGGACATACGGTTGAATATATAGAGTTCGAGGGCGGCCACCATCCCGCGGGCTGGAACGCCGCCCTACCCGACGCGCTCAAGTGGGCGCTGCCGCAGCCGTCGAACGATCCAGAAAGCTCCGAAGAACGGATATAGTTCCCCCGCGCAACGCCGCGCGGCCTCGCGGATCCCGCCCACGCGCGCTCGCCGACGCCAAATCCCCGACACGCTCGGCCGTAATCAGCGTCACCCGCGCCTGTCTGAGTTCGCCTTGGCCCCGCGGATCGTCAGCATGGCGGCTGAGACGTCCGTTTTATTACCCCATGCGATCCCACCGGTCTTATATACTCGCGTTGCTGCTGGGTGGTTTGGCTGCCGCCTGCGGCGCGGCCGCGGTGACGCCTCCCTTGCTGACCGCGGCGGCGGACGGCAGCTGCGTACTCGCGAACGAACTCGTGACCCTCCAGATCGACAAGGACGGCGTCATCACCTCGCTTCGCCACGGCGGCAGTCCCAACCTGATCGAGAGCGGCTATCTGGTGGGGCCGTATATAGCGGGACGCTCGACGGCCAAGGCCCGCGTGGTGCGAAATACCGCGGACATCGCCGAGATCGCGTACGCGTTTCGCGCCAGCAACCTCGACGTCGATCTCCACTATATACTCATGCCCGGCGTCTCCGGGGTCTATTGCTACCTGGAGCTCTTTCATGACGCCAAACGCGCCGGTTCCTCGGACGCCCTCGGATTCTTCAAGCACGTAATCAAGGCGGACCCGAACCTGTTCACCTTCCTGCAATCGACCGACACGCAACAGGGCTTCTGGCCGCCGGCCTCGGCTGTGATCAAGGAACTCAACAAGGATCACACCTACCTCCTCGACCAGCACAAGTTCCAGAACACGTATTGCCCGGATTACTACTCGAAATATGATTATATGCACTACGCCTACGAGCACGGCGTCTATGGGTTGTATGCTCCCGCGCGCCAGACCGGGCTGTATATCGTCAACGCCAGCGCCGAATGGACGCCGGGCGGACCGACCAAAAGTTTTCAAACCGTGCACGATCCCGCGGTGATCAACACGATTATCAATGATGAGCATATCCTGCAGGATGGTTATCAAGTGAACCATTACCCGGCCGGGCAGGACTGGCGCAAGTTTGCGGGGCCGTTTCTGATCTATATTAACCAAGCCCCAACCGCCGCGGCCGCGTGGCAGGACGCGAAGGCGAAGGCGGCCGCGGAGGCGAAGCGCTGGCCGTATTCGTTCGTGAACGATCCCGATTATCCGATGGGACGCTCGACTGTACACGGGCGGCTGGAGTTGACGGGCGGCTCCGCGGCGGGCGCGTGGTGCGTGCTCGCCGCGCCCGGGTCGGACTGGCAGGACCAGTGCCTCGGATATATCTATTGGACCCGCGCCGATGCCGACGGGAACTTTGAATTTCCCGCGGTGCGGCCCGGCGGCTATATACTCACGGCGTACGGCGGGAGCGCGGATCATCCACGGGAAGACAATCCCTTTAACGACTACGCCAGTCCCGCCTTCCGAATTCCGCCGGGGCGATCCCAAGTCGATCTCGGGCCTCTGGCGTGGAAGGCGGAGACGCATGGGACGAAGGTGTTCCAAATTGGAATTCCCGATCGCAGCACGCGCGAGTTCAAGCTCGGCAACCTGCGGCGACAGTTTATGCTTTGGGAGCGAACTCCCGGGACGCTCGACTATATTGTCCCGCCTCGCACGCTCCCGGAAGCGCAGCTGGCGCAATATGAAGCGCAGCATTGGTTTTACCTCGAGTCGGAAAGTGGCAGCAAGTGGCGGATCCATTTCGCGTGCGACGAGGCACCGGTCGCCGGTGGGAAAGCCTGGCTGAGTCTCGCGCTCGCGGGCACCTGCAAGAGTCCCGTTCTCGGCGTACAGGTGAACGGTCACCGCGTCTGGCAGTCCGGGAGCCGCAGTTCTGTGCCGGCGGTGACGCTCGGCGACGACGCCAGCGTCCGGCGGTGCGTAGTCAACGGCGCCTATCATCACTATATAGAGATCCCGTTCGATGCGACGCTCCTGCACAAAGGGGACGGCAATATACTTATGCTCAGCGTGGACATCCCCGGCCGAAACCCGGACGCGGGCGGCGTGATGTATGATGCGCTGAAGCTCGAGGTGGAAGCGCCGTAGCTCAAGCTGGACGCGACGGTGTTAGAAACGGATCGGTTCAGCCGCGGACACCTCGCAAATCAGGGCTTCAGGTCCACGGACTTCCAGGGGAACGAATCGTCGAGGAGCGTGCGGTAGTGGAGCACTCGCGGGTTGATCAGGCGCGGCTGCGTATAAAAGCAGATTGGCATCACCGGTGCCTCGTCGACCAGCAGCTGTTCCATCCTCCGATATAAAACCGAGCGAGCGGCGTCGCTTGGCGCGCTCAGCGAATCGTGCAGGAGGCGGTCGTAGGTCGCGTTGCTCCATCCGGCATCATTATTGATATTTCCGGTCTCCCAAATTTCGAGGTAGATATGCGTGATGTCACTGATCCAACCGGCCCGCGTGACCTGGAAATTGCGCACCTTCCGCGTGTCGAGAAATACCTTCCATTCCTGGTTGATGAGGTTGACGGTCACGCCGAGGTTCTTCGCCCACATTTGCTGGATGGACTCCGCCACCACGCGATGGAGCGACGAGCTGTTATATAGAATCTCCACCGCCGGGAAGCCCTTGCCGCCCGGGTAGCCCGCCGCCGCCAGCAAACGCCGGGCCTCGGGAATGTCGGCGTGGAAGAGCGGCTGGCTCGAGTAATCATCCAGGCCCGGCGGGACAATATTATAGGCGGGCTGCTGGTTTCCGAGGAACACATGCTTCGTCAGGCTCTCGCGATCGATGGCGAGGCTCAGCGCGCGGCGCACGCGGACATCCGTGAACGGGGCCCGTTGGGTATTGAATATATACCAGTGGATGCCCGCGAACGGATCCACATGCAGGGACTCGGGCATCTCGCGCGCGTAGCTCGCGATCTTGTTCGTGGGAATGTTCGCGGTGATATCGAGCTGACCGGTCCGGAACATGCGCTCCTCGGCCTCGATGTTGTCGATGGGATAAAATTCGATGCCGTCGAGTTTAACATTCGCGCGGTCCCAATACGTGACCGATCGCACCAGGCTGATCTTTTGATTCGGTTTCCAGGCTGCGAGTGTATACGGCCCGTTGCCAATATAGTGTCCGGCCTCGATCCACGGGTTGCCGCGCATCAGGAGGTCTCCATATTTCGCAATCACATGCGTGGGAACCGGGAACAGGTAGGCCCAGGTGAGCAGCCGCAGGAAATAGGGGGCGGGATGCGCGAGGTGCAGCTCGAGTGTCGAGGGGTCAACGGCGACGAAGCCCGTGCGGGAGAAATCCTTGAGTTTACCCGAATGATAATCTTCCGCGCCCACCACAGGTGCCCAGTAGGTCGCACATTCGGAGCCCATGCTCGGAGCGAGCATGCGCTGGCACGAGCGGACGAAGTCCTCCGCGACGACCGGCTTCCCATCCGACCAGCGCCCATCATGCCGCAGGTGAAAAGTATATATGAGCCCATCCGCAGACGCTTCCCAGCGCTCGGCCGCACCGGGCCCAATCTTGCCGTCGACGGTTTCCATCACCAGCCCTTCGAGCAGAGCGAGAACAATATTCGTTTCCGGCACTCCCGCGGTTTGCTGGGGATCGAGGGTCTGCGGCTCGGCGCCGTTGCCGACGCGGAGGATTTTCGGCGCGGCGGCGGATGCGGGGGACGGCAAGAGGCAAGCCGAGAGCATCGCGACCACGACACCCGCCAGGGAGACGAAACGCATGGGTCGTTGTAACGCAGGTCGCGCGCCAGAACAGCTTATTTAACAAACAGATGATATCGGTTTGATACTCAGCGCTGAAGCGCCTCAGACGGTAGCGCTCTGCTCGGTTCGGACGCTCGATGGAGTCCCAGGTTCCGAGACCGTATATATCTCAAAGGACCCGGACGATTATACTGTTGTATATACCAGCCACTCGCATTTCTCCCGGCCCCTGAAGGCTCCGCCTCGGACCGGAAACGCGCAGCTGGCTGACCCAGAGCTTTTCGGCCGCTGCTCGGCCTCCGCAGCGACGATACCATCGCCAACCACCAAAAAGTCGCCGCGGTTGAGCTCCGGATTGCCAAGCGCAGGCAGCCCCGGCCTGCTCGTCCCCGATGACCTCCAACCCTTCCGCCGCCCTGGCCCAAACTTGGGACCTCAGTGATTTTTTCCCGGCTCCCGCCAGCCCGGAATACAGGGAGTATAAAGCGGCTCTCACGCGGGACGTCGCAACCGCTCTCGCCCGGGCGAGCGCGGTCACCCCGCTCGCGGGCGCGACGAGCAGGGTCGAAACGTCGACGGGTTCCGACGAGGCCGTCGCGGCGTGGGCTGACATATTTGATGCCTGGGAAAACCTCGGCGGGCGGGCCTCCCATCTCTTTTGCTATATCGGTTGCCTCAGTGCCGCCAACGCCGCCGATGAATCCATCCAGTCCGAGGAGGCATCCCTCGAACTCGTCGGCGCGGAGCTCGGCAAACTCACGACGCAACTGCTGCGTGGCTTACGCCCGGCGACGGACCCGGTGTTTCAACAACTCGCCGCAGCCCCCACACTCACGGGAGCGGGTTATACACTCGCGCGCCTGCGCACCGAGGCCGTTTACCAGATGTCCGCGGAACTCGAGGCCCTCGCGTCGGACCTCGCCGTCAACGGCATCAAGGCGTGGGGCCGGCTATATGAAACGGTCACGGGCAAGATGACCTTCGAGATGGTTTACCCGGACGGCCGCCGGGAAACCACGCCGATGTCGCAATGCCGCGCTCTGATGGCGAACCCCGACCGCGCGATCCGGCGCGCCGCGTTCGAAGGCGGTAGCAAGGTCTGGGCGGCCCACACCGATACGTGCGCCGGGGTCCTCAACGCGCTGGCCGGCACCCGGCACACGC
This sequence comes from uncultured Verrucomicrobiae bacterium, assembly GCA_963800005.1. Taxonomy (GTDB): domain Bacteria; phylum Verrucomicrobiota; class Verrucomicrobiia; order Opitutales; family Opitutaceae; genus CAWCZH01. The sequence continues at coordinate 130,501 of CAWCZH010000003.1, read as the reverse complement.
TATATACTCGACGCGGCCGAGCCGATTTTCTGGACGTCCCACGTCACGACGCGGCGCTCGCGCGGGAAACGCTCGACGCGATGTTCTCGGCCGTCAGTGCCAACTATACATTGCCGCGGCGCATGCTTGCGCTCGGCGCGAAGATGCAGGGGACGCCATCGCTCGCGTGGTATGATCTCGAGGCGCCACGGCCGCTCGACCCGGTCCCAGCGGTCACGTGGGACGAAGCCGTCGCGAGCGTGCAGCGGTCGTTCGATGCCGCGTACCCGCGGCTAGGAAACTATTTTCGCACGATGATCGAGCGTCGCTGGATCGAATCGGAGAAGCGCCCGAACAAGCGAAGCGGAGCGTTCCAGACGAGTTCGCCCGTCCTCGCGCAGGAGCGGATATATATGACGTTCTCCGGGGCGATGCACGACGTGGTGACGCTCGCGCACGAGGTCGGCCACGCGTGGCACACGCACCTGCTCGGAGGTCTGCGTCCCTGTGCCCGAGAATATCCGATGACCCTCGCCGAGACGGCGTCGACATTTGCGGAAAAGATTTTCGTGGAGGGGTTGCTCGCGGACGCGACGATCACGTCGGCGCGCCGGGCGTTCTTGCTGGATGCGCTGACGAACCAGGTGCCCTCGTACCTGCTCAATATACCTGTCCGCTATATCTTCGAGAAGCGGTTCTATGAGGAGCGGCGCGAAGGTGTGGTGACGCCGACACGGTTGAGCGAGCTGATGGTCGCGGCGCAGCGGGAAGTGTATGGTGACACCCTCGCGGCCGACGGCATGGATCCGACGTTCTGGGCGTCGAAGATGCATTTTTCGATCAGCTCGATCTCGTTCTATAATTTTCCATATACATTCGGCTTCCTGCTCAGCCAGGCGATCTTCGCGGAGTTCAAGCGCGAGGGCGCCGCGTTCCTGCCGCGTTACGAGGCGTTTCTGCGCGAGACCGGACGCGCGACCTGCGAGGATACCGTGCAGCGCACGCTCGGATGGAATATCCGCGAACAGCGATTCTGGGCTGGGGCGATCCAAGCCTGCGAGCCCGCGATTCGGGCGTTTGAGGAAGTCGTCGCCGCGCGAGGTGCCGGCGCGAAGTGAATTGTCGGACTATATAGGAGAGGCAAGACTACGGGGCTGACGAATGCGAGGACTCGTCGGAAGCGATGGCTGCATGGATGCGATCGAACGGCAGAAATGGTCGGAACGTTTAACTCTTAACTTCTAACTTTTAACGTTTAGGATTTTACGGACTATATAGCGTTCGCGGTCAGTGTTCGCGCATTTACGGCTTGCTCGGCGCTCGTGGCTCGTGACGAGGCGAACCTGAGTGGAGTCGCGCGCGGCTCGCCCCGCGCCGGTCGCGATACCGTCGTTCCGAAGATATTAGGAACACCCTATAATATAATCTGTCTCCCCACGGTCGCATTTCGCCGTGATTGCTCCCCCTCTGTTATCGCGGTGGCCTCTATTGATCCGGATCGTCGGTGGACTGCTGGCGGGGGCATCCGCTTCCGCGGCCTATGCGCTGTCCGACGTGGATGCCCCGGCCGAGATGAGTGAAGTTCGCGCCGCGTTGCGGGCTTTCATTGCGCAGGATATCAAGGCGGAGAACGCCCGGAGGTCGTCACCTTGCGTGATGCTTGATCTCCCGATCGAAGGAAAACCCGTGGTCCTCGATCCATATGTCGCCCGCGAGGCGCCGCTGCCTGAGGTGCCTCCGCCGCACCACTTCGAGACCGAGCTGCAGCGCTTTCAGAGGACCGGAACGATCTACGAACGCGTCGGCAAGGTGGTGACGACGACGTTTTTCGTCGACTTGGACTACGACAAGGCGGGTTACCTGAGAACGGGCATCGGCCTCCGGTTCAAGTGGTAGTCGCCCGAGGGAGCGCGCGATAGGTTCGGGGCAGCGGCAGGGTTCCAGATCCACGCAGCGGATGGCTTATATACATCCGTATATAGCGCCGCGCGGAGCTCGCTGAGCCGCGAGCCGCGTTTGCCGAGCGGCCAGCTGCGATCTTATACACGGCGGGACGCCGCACCCGCGCTGGCGGACGTATATAGCAACAGCTGCCCCCTCGGCGGCCCGGCTTAGACGGTTGGTTTGCTATATTGCTCGTCGGTCACTTTTTCCAGCCAGTCGACGGCTTTGCCGTTCAGCTGCTCGTTGATCGCGAGGTGGTTCATCGCCGTCGTCGGCGAGGCACCGTGCCAGTGCTTTTCGCCCGGCGGAAACCAGACGACATCCCCCGGGCGAATCTCCTCGACCGGCCCACCCTCGCGCTGCGCCCAGCCGAAACCACTCAATACCACCAGCGTCTGCCCAAGCGGATGCGTGTGCCACGCCGTCCGCGCTCCCGGCTCAAACGTCACACTCGCTCCAGCGACGCGGGCCGGCGCGTCGGCCTGGAACAACGGGTCGATTCGCACCGTGCCTGTAAACCAATCAGCCGGACCGCGCATGGAGGCCTGGGAACCCACTCGTTTGATATTCATATATATTTCCGATAAAAGTTATATTTTTCTATATATCGATCTGTAACATCCAAACGCTTCACCCACGAAACCCGGTAGACCGCAGGTCGTTTCCGGTCGCACGCGGCGTCACGCTGCGGCCACGCGCGCGCGGGGTCGAGCCATCGCGCTCCGGGGTCGCCGACTCGACAGCTCCATATATTGATTGGGGCTCGCAGTCATGACTCACGTCCTTCGAAGACGGCCTTCACGACCGGCACGGCAGAAAACGCGTTGGGCCAACCGCAATAAAACGCGAGGTGCGCAAGCACCTCCGAGGCTTCATCGCGCGTGAGCCCGTTGTCCATCGCGCGATTCAAATGAAACGTGATCTGAGCGACCTGCCCGGTGGCGATCAGCGCGCTCACCGTGACGAGACTGCGGTCGCGCGGCGCGAGGCCGGGACGCAGCCACAGCTCACGAAACAACAGCTGGCCTGTATAATATACGAGCCCGGGCGACGCGGGACCGGCGTTTTTCTCGACGTTCGCCGCGCGAGTGTCCTCGGCGACTCGATCGAGCGGGAGCAACTCCGGCGACGCCGGCGGCAACTGGTCGGACCCGATTCCGCGAGCGGCAAAGATCTCCTTTGCAAGAGCCACCGCGGTCATCGCATTCGGCCAGCCCGAATAAAAAGCGAGGTGCGTGATGATCTCGGACAACTCGCCGGGCGTCACACCCTCATCCAGCGCGCGATTGAAATGGAACGCCATCTCGGCGGTCTGCTGGCGCGGGATCAAGGCCGCCACCGTGACGATGCTGCGATCGCGTGGCGTCAGGTCGGGACGGTTCCAAAGATCGCCGAGAACCGCCTGCTCTGTATAGCGCTCGAGAGCCGGAGAAACCAATCGTACCTCCTCAAACGTGACGCTCCCCACCAGCGGGTCCCGGGCTGGGGTCGCATCGGCGGAATCGGACGCAGAGGGCGCCGAGGTGTCTGCGAAACGCGGAGCGGGAGAATCGGATGAAGTGTTCATAGAGATGAGGGGCGCCATGGCGCCGGTGAGTTATATATGAGTCGATGCTGTATATTGGCTTTAGAGTATATATCCCCGTGAGGCAGGCCGCACAGTCCGACAGCAGGGGCGGCGGCGCTCAGAGGTCCTGGCGCGTCGGGCGAAAAAGAACTTCATTGATGTCAACTTCCGGCGGCTGGCTCATTGCGAACACGACCGTGCGGGCGAAGGAATCGGCTGGAATCGCGATCTCGCGGTAGAACTTCGTGACGGCCGCGGCGGTCTCGGGATCCGTCACGCTCTGCGGCAGCTCCGTCGCGATCGCGCCGGGCGAAATCACCGTGGTGCGTATATTATACGGTTTCACCTCGAGGCGCAGCCCCTCGGACAACGCGCGCACCGCAAACTTGGTCGCTGCATACACGGCCGAGCCGATCCCGACCTTATGTCCGGCAACGGAAGACACATTGATAATGTGCCCGGATTTCTGCTCTTTCATATAAGGCAGCGCGGCGGCGATGCCGTAAAGGACGCCCTTGATATTGACGTCGATCGTGCGATCCCAGTCGTCGATTTGCAGGCGCTCCAACGGCGCGCGTGGCATGATGCCGGCGTTGTTGATCATGACGTCGATGCGGCCGAACTCCGCGACGGCGGTGTCGACGAGGCGTTTCACCGCAGTGCGATCGGTGCGTCGGTGGCAACCGCCACGGCCTTCCCGCCTCGCGCGACCAAATCGCTCGCAAGCTTTCGGAGGTGATCGGCGCGGCGGGCGCCGAGCACGAGGAGCGCTCCGTTCTCGGACAGGAGCCGGGCCGTCGCCTCGCCCAAGCCGCTGCTCGCGCCGGTGATCACGACGACTTTGCCCTGGATATTTTCGTTCATAAATAATTACGGCGCCAGTTTAGGCCCGATCGCCGCGGCTGTCGCATCGACCCTTGCTCAGCCTGTTGTGTTCTTGCTCGAAACGCGTCCGCCCACCGGAAGTATATATCGCGCGGCGGTCCCGCGGATTGTGGGATTTGAGCGTTGCGGCGCGATGGGCCCCTAGCGTCGGGCGTTTGCCCCGGGGTTGCGTAACTTCATCCCAATCCGGCTGTCCGATCGCTCGCCCGCGTGGCGATTCCGCCGGCGCGGGGCTCCATGATGAAATCCCTTTCGCCAACGTTTTCGCCGAAGCGTCGCCGTTTGGCCCGGCGCGCCTCGTCCGCGATTCAGTTCCGTTCGCCGGCGGCGCGGTTATTCGTCCTGCTGATTCTCGTCGGTGTTGGGACGGGTTTGCGCGCGCAGGAATTCACGACGTTTGGTGGCGCCGGCACGGATGAGAATCTCCGGCTCGGTTCCTATTCGTGGATGCTCGATTACCGGCAGGGTCTATATCGTCCGTTCGAGGGATCGGTGACGTGGATCAACGAGGGGCATTTCACCGACGGGTCGGTCAACCATCACCGCGACGGGCTGGCGATGCAGGCGTGGTACGACCTGCCGTTTCGCGCGGGGAAATATAATTTGTCCCTCGGGGCCGGCGTTGACTATTTTTTCGACTCGCAGGGCCGGTCGGTGACGGACAGCGCGGGTGACACCACCGAGCAGTCGCTCAACGTGCACCAATTCGCGCCGCTCGTGAGCCTCGACTTGCGCGAGTATATAACAGACGTCTGGTTCTGGCGGGCGCGCGCGACCGAAATTTTCCCGCTCGAGCATCGCTCGAATCCGAACCGCCTCCTCTTCGATGTCGGGCTGGGATATTATTTCGGCAGCCCGCAGGCGCCGCACTATAGACAGTTGCCCGGGATCGAGAACTTGGATCCGGAGGACATGGACGAGCGGTGGTCGGTGACGTTTTACAAGGGCTTCAGTCGCGTGAATACATTTATCCGCACGGGGGGCAACGCGGAGGCGGCGGAATTCCGGATGCGGTATAGCGCGCATATCGACCTGGCTGCGCGTTATCTGTATGAAGGCGACAGTCTCACGGTGCGGCGGGGCGGGCTTGCGGCGCAGTTCTATATCGTAAGCGACCCGCTCCAGTTCCTGGGTTGCGAGGTGCTGCTGGGCCTGGGAGCCGGGCCCTATATCAACATCGACTCCAAGCACATTCCGCCGGGCCGCACGCGTTATGATGTGCCGGCGGTGGCGGGGCTGCTCTCGCCGACGGCGGTGTTCAACCTGCCCAAGCACTTTTTCGCGCGGGTGATCTGGGATCGGGTCGTGACGAATTACAGCCAGGATGCGGACGTCTGGCTGATCGGGGTCGGGTACCGCTTTCATTAGGCGTTCGGACGCCTACTTCAGATCGGCGCGGCGGCGGGGATTCGGCGTCCGACGGTTGCGAGATAGCGCTAGGCACTTCCACAGGGCGGGACGGTTCTGGTTGGGACAAACGTATACTTTATAAGCGTTTGCAGGCGGGAAGGCAGCGCGAGGCGAACCCGGTAAGAGGCGGCTGGGCTGCGACAGTTGGTAAAGCGTTGGCATAGGCACTGCTGAACCACGGGCTACCCCGCCCACCAAACAACCCATGAACGATACCATCAAGCAGCGCCGGCGTTCCGGCGCTCGGCTGTTAATGATCGCGGGCGCGGCCACTGCGTGCCGCGTACTTGCACAAACAACTCCGCCCGCCACGGGCGACGTCACCTACCTGGAAAAATACGTCGTCAACGACGTTCCCGTCCAGGACCAGGTGCTCCCCACGGTGCGCCCCATCGGGAGTATATTCGGCGATGCGCGCAGCATCATCGACACTCCGCGCTCGGTCTCGAGCGTGAACGAGGCCTGGATGAAGGATCGCCAGGTGAAGAATGCGATGGACCTGGGCCAGTTCGCGCCCGGTGTCTATTCCGCCGCGCAATATGGTATTCCCGCGGTGCCGTTCATCCGCGGCGACCTCTCGCAAATCTACGTTGACGGCCAGCAATCGCTCTTCTCGCGCAACAGCACGCCCCCGAGTTTCAACGGCGTCGCGGCGCTGGATATAGTGAAGGGCCCCGGCTCCGCGATATATGGTCCACAAGGCGAGGGCGCCGGCGGCTATGTGAACTTCGTCACCAAGCAGCCGTACTTCGACCGCGAACATGCGGACATCGATCTCACGTTCTCGGGCTGGACCAGCGGTCATTCCTATTTCAACCCCGAGGCGACGATTGATTTCGGCGGCCCAATCAGCCCGACGCTCGCGTATCGCGTGAGTTATCTCAGCCGGTATGGCGAGGGATATTATTTGAATTATCACGATCAGACGCAGGATGTGTTTGCCGCGCTGACGTGGCGGCCCGCGCCGGACGTGAAGGTCGACTGGTGGGCGCAGGTCTATTCCGACCGCACCAATGAGAACACCGGGGCGAATCGCGTGACGCAGGATTTCATCTGGCACGGAACGTATGTCGGCGGACCGGCTTCGCCCGCCACGTCGGGCCCGACCGCGTTTTTCGGTTATGATATATATCCCGCGCCGAACCCGCCCGCCGGGACGTTCGCCTCGCTGGCGGATGGTTCCTATTCGGTCGTGAATCCGGCGACGGCCTACAAGGTCAAGCTCCCGGCGTATGATTCGTTGATCGGGCCGCAGGACACCGCGCGCTCGAAAATCCTGCATAGCCAGCTGAAAGCAACCTTCACGCTGTCGCCGGATTCATATATCGAGAATCTGACCTATTTCGCGAACGGCGCCTCGAAGAAATTCGAGACCTACGGTTACGACGAATACGTCCCGAAGCAGCAGTCGATCCAGGACCGCCTCGAGTTCCACTCGAAGTATATTACGTCACCATTCACGCAGAACCTGATCACTGGCCTCGACTATCGGTACTCCGCGCTGGTCGCGTATCAGGATTTCGCAACCGAGCCGTTCACGTATTACGACTTATATCAATCACTCTCGAAGATCGCTTATCCGGGATATTACCTGGAAAACAAGACGTTTGGCGGCGGCCTGCAGGTGCCTGGCGCGCCGGGATATAGCGCTTACTCCGGTACGAGTGGGAATCAATATTCCCATATCTATGATGGCGCGGCCTTCATTCAAGACGACGTCACGATGGGCCAGTGGTCGCTGCTCGGAGGCTACCGCATCGATCGGGTCAACGCTGACACCGCCAATCCATCCCTCGTGCAGACGGCCTATTACAATTCGTTCTTCGAATACGTGCCCCTGGCGAGTCCGATCTATATACCGAAGGGCGGCTCGAGTCCTTACTATAGCGGTTTCAACGTCAGCGACACGAAGTACGACCAATCGTTCTTCGCCAGCCTGACCTTCAAGCCGATCGAATCGATGTCGCTCTACCTGACCTATAGTCACGTCGACGCCATCCTCGGCTCAGCGAACTTCGGCGGCATCAATGTGAGCCCGGGCGGCAACTCGATGACGAAGCTGGACAACGCGATCACCACGACCAGCACGCTCTACGAAGGCGGCTTTAAGCAAAGCCTTCTGCACAACACGCTGTATTTCGGGGCCGCGGTCTTCCAACAGCTCAAATATGGAACCGAGATCACGGGTGCCACGTATCCGATCAAGGACGTGGGTCTCGAGCTCGACGCCGTATATCAGCCGAACCGCGTCTTGACGCTGAACGCCAACTTCACCTGGCAGAATGCCACGGCTTACGGCGGCGGTTTCTTCCAGGAGAGCGGCAACTACCTCGATGGCTATGCGACCACGTATGCGGTCGACGGCAAATACGGCACGGGAGTCGGGGCGCCGAACTTCACGGACTACAATCCGCCCACTGGCCGGATGCGCGCGCCCGGCATCCCGCAGATGCAGGCCAACTTCTTCATCGACTATAAAGTGAACCAGCACTGGGGCGTGGGCATCGGCGAGCAATATATTGGCCGCCAATACGCCAACGACCAGGACACGCTCCACATCCCCGGCGAATATCAACTCGATGGCTATATTCGTTACCGGATGAAGAACTGGGACGCGCGCGTGAACGTGAAGAACATCACGAACAACCGGATCCTCGATCCGATTGACGTGAGCTTCGCGGGCAACGACACGATCTACGTGCGTCAGCCCATCACCGCGTCGCTCGAGCTCGGCTACCACTACTGAGCGGTCCGCAGGTTCGCTAATTCAGGGGAGGGTTCGCCCTCCCCTTTTTTGTGTCCGGATGGCTCGGCCGGGGCCTGACCCGAAAAGCGCGAACGCGCGGGACACCCCGCCGCAGCCCGCGACCGCCGACGGATATAGACGTTCCCGGCGGCCGCGCCTGAAAACGGATCGGGTGGCGACGACGTATACACATATATAGGTTTTCCGGAGGGCGGCCGGCGCGCGGTCGCGTGTCCAAGCTGCCGGGTGTCGGGCACCTGCGGGGGTGCGCGGATCTTGCCGTGGACGAGAAAAGCCTCTTCACTCGGCCGTCGTACAGCCTTGGCGACACGCAATCCCTGCAGGATATAGAGTATATATGGCACGAATTCTCCTCATCGATGACGACGAAATGGTCCGGGCCTCCGTCCGGCTCACGCTTGAACATTACGGCCACGAAGTGGTCGAAGCGCACAACGGTCGTGCGGGTCTCACCCTGCTCCCGAAGACGGACCCCGATTTGGTGATCACCGACATCGTGATGCCGGACACCGAGGGCCTCGAGGTGATGATGGAGCTGCGGAAACACCCCGGCCTGAAGGCCATCGCGATGTCCGGGGGCGGTCGGGGCGCTGCCGGCGACTACCTGGGCATCGCGCGGCGGCTCGGAGCGGTGCAGGTGCTCAAAAAGCCGTTCACCAACCAAATCCTGATCGACGCGGTCAACGCGGCGCTCGCGCTGGAAACCCCGCCACAATCGTCCGCCGAGCCGCGCTGAGCGGGACCGTCCGGCCGTGCGCCGGCGGCTATATAAAACGAGGCGCACGGCCGGAGCCGGGCGCGGATACCGTCGGGCGAGTCGGGCGACCGCAGTTGATATTGCGGCGATTCGCGGCGGAGGCGAAGAAAACGTCGGCGATCCGCCCGGAGCCGCCGGTCCTGGTATATATATATATCAATATACCGCTATATACACTGCCGACGTGACCGGGCGGGAGCCGCCGCGGACGAGGCTGACCGCGGTGTGCGGAGCGGGCGGCGCCGGTCGCGGACGCTGGGGTCCGACCGACGCCTGGTCTCCGGTGGGGCGGGTGCTGCGCGTCGCGTCGAGCGACGCCGCAGTCTTAAAAGAAGAAGCCGGCCCGAGGGCCGGCGCAGACCTGGGCAGCGCTTAGTTTAGCGCGACTTTACGAGCCCAACGCGCTTCTTAACATTATGCACGCTCGGGATCGAGATGCCGAGCGCCTTCGCGATCTGGGCACCGGTTTTGCCGGCCTTTACCATCTTCTTGAGCGCTTGCTCAGTGGCGGGTGTAATAACCGCGCGCTTCTTACGTTTCGTGACAGTTTTGCTTTTAGCCATTTGTCCTTTCAATATACCTCCCCGCGGCGATGCAAGTATATTTGTACCAGTGCTTCAGAATATTAGCCTCCTACTGGTAAAAATGATAGATCGGTGCGGTAAATACATATCCCGTTTCACCCGCCGTAGGGAAATACCATACATCCCACCCCTCGCCCCGTGGTGCCGGGGGAACGCGCCGCCCTCGGCACTAGAATTTATTTAGCAAATCCAGTCTGGCCGCCCCGGCGAGCCAACCACCCTTGGCCTACCCTGCATAATATCATCGGAGCGGCCTTTATTTATCACGGATTCATCAATTCGATCCACTATACCCAGCCGCCGCCGACCCCCCATAGAACACTCGATTTACATCCAGCGCGGCCGTATTACCCGTCGCGGCTTTGCGTAGCCTATAGCGGGGCCGCCGGGCGGCGACTGAATATCAAAAACGCCGCAGCGGGTCTCCGCCACTCCTCGCGCCTCATTTTCCGCGGCTTCCGGGTATGCGCATTCAGCCCCCGGCCAGCCCCCTGAGGCGCGATGATCCGATATAGCAAATCTGGAGGCGACCACGGCCGGGCGGCCGGCCGGATGAAGGTCGCGATCACGCCGCGGGCATCGTCCCGCCGCAACCATTCGGCCGCCCAGCGGCGGCCCGACCCGTCATCCGCGTGTATAACCAATTCCGGTGGGCCGGCGCCCGCGAAAGTCCCGCATGCCAGTTGATCTTGGTTGGAAGCCGAAATAATCTGGCGCGTGAATTTTTACGAGCTTTCGGAGGCACAGCTGCTGGCCCTGGCGATTTCCTCAGAAGAGGAGGACGGCCGCATCTATCTCGATTTCGCGCAACAGCTCAAAACCGATTACCCCGCCGTCGCCGGGCTGTTCACCACAATGGCCAGCGAGGAATCGTCACACCGGCATCGCCTGCTAACTCTATATAAGGAAAAATTCGGCGAACATATACCGCTGATCCGTCGCGAAGACGTCACCGGTTTCTACCGCCGCCAGGCCCACTGGCTCGCCGGCTCGCTCCGGCCCGCGCGAGCCCGCGCCGAAGCCGCCGCCATGGAGCTGCAGTCGCGCCGCTTTTATGAAGCGGCGAGCGCGCGCATGAAGGACGCCTCGATTCGCCAACTCTTGGGCGACCTCGCCACCGAGGAGGCCCGGCACGAGAACCTCGCCGAGGAGGTCAACGCCCGACAGGAACGCGAGGGCCACGTCGCCGCCGAACACGACAGCGCCCGGCGTTCCTTTATATTGCAGATCGTCCAGCCGGGACTCGCCGGATTGATGGACGGCTCCGTCTCGACGCTCGCGCCGCTCTTCGCCGCGGCTTTCGCGACTGGGAATACGACCGAGACCTTTCGCGTGGGTCTCGCCGCCTCGGTCGGCGCCGGCATTAGCATGGGTTTCGCCGAGGCGCTGTCCGACGACGGCAAGATCAGCGGCCGCGGCACGCCGTGGATTCGCGGCGGCATTTGCGGGCTGATGACGACCGTGGGTGGAATCGGGCACACCCTGCCGTATCTCATTCATGACTTTCATACGGCGACGGGCATCGCGGTGGCGGTGGTCGTTTGTGAACTCGCCGCGATCTCGTGGATCCGCTGGCGCTATATGGAGACATCGCCCCTCTCGGCGGTGACGCAGGTCGGACTGGGCGGCGCGTTGGTGTTCGCGGCCGGCTGGCTCATCGGCGTGTCGTAGGGCGCCCCGTCCGGGTCGCCGACGCGGCCCGCAACCCGGCGAGGCCAAGGGCACCCCATTTCGCTGGCCGCGCCCGACCAGCCGCATATACTCACCCGCGCCGCCGATATATCATCGTGGCTATATATTTCGTTCCCCATGAAACAGCTGCGCGTGCTTCCCGCCTCGTTCTTCGGCATTATCCTCGGGCTGGCTGGGCTCGGCAACGCCTGGCGGGCGGCGGCGCGGCTCTGGGCGCTCCCGCGTGGGATTGGCGAGAGTATATTGGGCGCCGCCGCGCTGTGCTGGGCCGTGCAGGTTATATATTATATAGCCAAATGGACTACGCACCCCGACGAAGCCCGGGCCGAGCTCAAGCACCCGGTGCTCTGCTGCTTCATCGGGCTCGCGCCCGTCTCGACGGCCCTGGTCGGGCTGGCGGTCGCGCCGTACTCTCTATTGTCCGCGCAGGTGCTCTTTTGGGTCGGCGCGCTGGGCCAGCTCGCCTTCAGCCTCTTTCGCACCGGCCAGCTGTGGCAGGGTGGACGCGATCCAAACACGACCACGCCCGTCCTTTATCTGCCGTCCGTGGCCGGCAGCTTCGTGAGCTCGATCGTGGCGAGCGCCCTCGGATATAGTAGTGTTGCATCGCTGTTCTTTGGCGCCGGTCTGTTCTCGTGGGTCGCGATCGAGTCCGTCATCCTCAACCGCCTGTATATATACGACACGCTGGCGCGGCCGCTGCGGCCGACGCTTGGCATCCAGCTCGCGCCGCCGGTCGTCGGCTGCCTCGCCTATCTCGGCCTGACCAGCGGGAAGCCGGACCTCTTCGCGCAGATGCTCCTCGGCTATGGGCTTCTCCAGGCGTTCCTGCTCGTGCGGCTCGAAGGCTGGCTGCGCGAGCAACCGTTCGGCGCATCCTATTGGGCATATACTTTCGGCGCCACAGCACTCGCGCTTTCTTGCCTGCGGTTCGTCGACCGCGGTCTCGGCGGAATCTACGTGCCGCTCGCCATTGCCACCTTCGTGGGTGCCAACCTCCTCGTCGGCTGGATCACGGCTCAGTCGCTGCGCCACCTGCTGCGCGGCGACTTCGTGCCTGCTCCGTTGCTCAATGCGATCACAATGCCCGCGATCCCGCCGCCCCTGCCGGCCTCTGCCTCCATCAAATAAGCGCGAATCGTCCGGAATCTATATACTCGGTGCCCGGCGCGATCGATCGCGCACCCGGTTCACTCGACAAAACTATAGGAAACGACGATTCGTGGCGCGCCGCTTCCAGTTTGCTGACCAGCCGAAGAGCGCCGCTCGAAGCTCCGACTCGGCAAACCTCTTTCGATGATCATAAAAATTCTGTCAGCCGTGGCGCTCGCAATCGCCGCGGTCTTGATTTCAGCCGCCCTGAAACCGGACACGATTCGCGTCCGCCGGTCGCTGCTCATCGACGCCCCGGCCAGCGAAATCTTTCAGCTGGTGGACGACTTTCACAACTGGAAGCGATGGGCACCCCAGGACCGCACGGATCCGCTGATGGAACGAACCTATAGCGGACCGCCGAGCGGGAAGGGAGCGATGTCGAATTGGCGTGGCCAAGGCAGCACGGGTCAGGGCCGGATGACCGTTGTCGAGTCCACGTCGCCGGAAAAAATCGTGGTTGTGGCGGATTTTGAGAAACCCTTCCCCACCCACAATCGGAACGAGTTTACGTTCGTGCCCAGCGGCCACGGCACTCGGGTGGATTGGGCGATGGAAGGCACCAATCTCTATATCATGAAGCTGATGGGCGTTTTTTTGAATATGGACCACGTCATGGGCCAGCACTTCGAAACCGGGTTGCAGAATTTGAAACAAGCCGCGGAGAGCGACCGCACGAAGCACCCCTAGCCGATCGCGGAGAAATCGCAGGCGGCGAATCGCGTCGCAAGGTTGCCTTCGGTCTTGTTCGCGCCATCCTCCGTGCGCGGCGCGGTCGCCTGATCGCCCGTGCTGCTATATGATCCTGCGCAGATCCCTGCTTGCCGCGGTGCTCTTCTGGCCGATGGGCCACGTCGTCCGCCTCGCTGCGGCGCCGGCCGCGGAGAATCAGCCCACGGCAGAGAATGCCGCGATCGAGATGGACCCGTATATAGTGACGGCCCCGCCGCAACGGTCCGGCGTTTGGAATCATGTTCTGAAGTCGCTCGATACTGCCATCGGGAAGAAATTCATGAACATGCGGGGCGGTCCGCTGCTCGATGCCATCTTTTACCGCACCAACTATCTGCGCGATCATCCGGGAGAACACGCGATTGTCATCGTCTCCAGCGAGCCCGAGCATGGCCGCGTGACCGCCGCGACCGTAGTATATACCGCGAAGGGCGACCTGTTCGCGAGTTCTGCGGCATTGGGCAATCATCTGCGGCTTCGCGGCTTCACCGCCAAGGATATAGACAACCCCGAGCGCATCCGGAAGGAACTGCAAGCCCGGCGGGACGCCTATCTATTGGCTGCTGGATATAGGAATGAAGCGCACGCTTCCATCGAGGCGCTCGGCGTGCTCCAGGATCTTCAGGCAAGTCGGGCGCAGGGCGCCTCGCGAGCGCCCGCGCCCGGATTTTCTGCACTCGATTCAGTCCAGTTGGAATCGGACTCGATCACCGCGGCAGGGACGGTCCTCGCGCTCGCGGAGGAGACGGGCGACTATACAGGAATATACGGCGCGGGCCAGCCAGCACTCGAAAACGAGTACGGCAGCACTGACGCCGACGAATTGATGGAGGTCGCCTATGGCAATCTTCATGCCGGCACACGGCTGCCAATCGCCCGCGCGAAAATCGCGTTGAGCGAAGTCTCCCGCACGGATCCGGCGGCGATCGTCTCGAAGAAAGAGGACGTCATTATATTCGACTGGGACCAGGTTCACTACCTGTTCAATCCGGACCTCGGCACCTACGGCGTTCCGATTCCAAAAAATCTGGCAACCGGTTTGCCCTCCCTCGTGGTGAAACATGGTGAGGCACTCGAGGCTTTATATTTCTTCGCCACATACCGTGCGCTCCATCCGGGCGAACGCGTGCAACTGCTTCCCGCCCAGGACAGCCGACATATTGGAGTCGCATATACCGATCGCGGAAAACTCTGGATCTATTCACCCGCGGGCGGCCGCTTCGCCCTGCCGGACCGATTTCATATAGAGGATTTGAAAACGCTGACCGCCGTCCACGCTCGACTGCTCGACAATGCCCTCGCGAGTGGTCAGCGACCGAAGACGGCAACGTTGGACGAACTTCCGGGTGACACCCCGGATGTCCAGACGCGCCGCGCGCTTCTCGCGCTGCAACAGGCGGGTTTCACCTGCAAACTCGAGACCGTCCAGAAGACCCTGCGATTGACGGTTACCTGGCCGAACGGAGTATATACGTATTCGGCGCCGGCACGTTCCTAGAACGCGCCGATGGCGCCAGCTACGAACGAGGCGGCAACGCCGCGGCGGCCGCGTGTATAAAGGCGAGTGCCGGCGGGTTTTCCAGGTTGTCGGGCATGTTCGGCCGCTGGACCATCATGATATAGGCCACGCCTCGCGAAGGGTCGATCCACGCGGCCGTGCCATACGCACCCGGATGACCGAAGCTGCCGGGTGACAACTCGCCCGCGACGCCGCCCTCCGGGTGCACAACCACCGCAAAGCCCAGCCCCCAGCCGAGCACGTGGTTGAGTTTCGTTTTAGTGTATCCCGTCGGCAAGTTTCCCGTAGTCACCATGTGCAGCGCCTGAACTCCCGACTGAGTTATATATTTATGGCCGTCGAGCGTGCCTTGGTTGAGCAGCATCTGGCAGAAGCGCGCGTAATCATTCGCCGTGGAATAAAGTCCGCCACCGCCCTGCGGCGGCACTTGGCCCGCGGCCGGGATCGGTCCAGTCGGGCCGGAATCGGCGAGCAGCGTC
Source organism: uncultured Verrucomicrobiae bacterium (assembly GCA_963800005.1). GTDB lineage: Bacteria > Verrucomicrobiota > Verrucomicrobiia > Opitutales > Opitutaceae > CAWCZH01. Next base: position 115,034 of record CAWCZH010000003.1, on the reverse strand, counting down.
AGGGTGTGCGTCGCCGCGTTCGCCCGGTAAGCGTTCACCAACCGCGGCTGCTGCGCCGCGCTCGGATAAAAAGTCGTGTCCTTCATTCCCAGCGGCGCGAACAGTCGCGTCTCGAGAAACTTCTCGAACGGCTGCCGGCTCACCACCTCAACGACCAGGCCCGCGACGTTGAAGCCCGACGTAGTATAACGCCAGGTGGTGCCGGGCTCGAACTGCATCGGCTCCGAGAGATATATCTTCACGAGATCGCGGAGCGTGTGGGCCGAGCGCGTGGCGGGGGCGCGGGGGTCGGCGAGACCCGACTTGTGGTCGAGCAGGTCCGCGATCGTCAGATTTGCCGGCTTTCCCGACGGCGTCTTCAACGCGGCGAATTCCGGTATATACTTTGCGACCGGATCCGAAAACTGGAGCTTGCCGTCGTCGCGCAACATCGCGACCGCCACGGCCGTCACCGGCTTGCTCATCGACGCGATCCAAAAGAGGTCATCGACCGCCATGGGCCGATGCGCGGCGATATCCGCGAAGCCGACCGTATCGAGGTGGATAATCCGGTCCTTCGTCGCCACGAGCGTCACCGCGCCGGCGATCTGGCACTCATCGACCTGCTGCTGCATCGCCGCGTGGACACTCTCGATCACGGGTGCACCACGCGCCAGCGAGACCAGGGACGTGGCGGAGAGGACGACGCAGCCGAGAACACGGCCGAAGAGTTTATATTGGCTCATGCGAGGGGGGAATGGGGGGTTATATCAAAGTGGGGGTGACCGGACGGGACGGGATTTGAACGAATCCATTCCCGATGGCGAGTCCGGGAAAGCGACGCCCGCATTTTGCTGCGGCGGCGGCCCCGGGCCGGGATGAGTCGCGCCTGCGGCGGCCCGGGGCCAGCTCGTTATTCCGGGGAACGCCGCCGAGACCAAAGCTGCCTGTATATTTGTCGCGTCCGGTGCGTTTGTCATTTGCGTCGGGCGCCCGCCCCGGTAACCGTCGGCGCCCATGATTATTCATCGGCCGCGGTCTGTTCGTCTCCTCCTCGCGCTGGCGGCCGTGATCGGCGCCAGTGGACTCCGCGCCCAATATAAAGTCACGGAAACCCGCAAGGTCGGCGGCGCCGGCGGCTTCGACTATGTCTACGCCGATGCGCCCGGCCGACGCCTCTATATACCGCGCGGCGACCGCGTGACTGTTTTCAACCTCGATACGCTCGCCCCGGCCGGCGTGATCGAAAATACCAAGAGCGTTCACGGCGCCACCGTGGATCCGAAGTCGGGCCACGGCTTCAGCAGCAGCAATCCCGTCGTAATGTGGGATGCGAAAACATTACAGACCATCCGCACCATCGACGTCGGCGGCGGACCGGACGGCATTCTCGATGACGAGTCGGCGGGCCGGGTCTATATACTCAGCCATCGCTCGCCGAACGTCACCGCGATCAACGCCAGCACGGGCGAGATCGTCGGCACACTCGACCTGGAAGGCGCGCCCGAGCAGGCGGTGTTCGACGGACACGGACATTTATATATCGATATAGAGGACAAGGACAAGGTGGCCGTCATCGACGCGGTCGCTTTGAAGGTGACGGGGACGTATGCACTCCAGGGCAAGGGCGGCACGCCCGCAGGCCTCGCGCTCGACGCCCGCAACGGCATTCTCTTCGTCGGCTGCCGCTCGCCCGCGACGTGCGTGGTGCTGAATGCGAAGGACGGCAGCATCCTCGCGACGCTGCCGTTGGGCGCGGGCACCGACGGCATGACCTTCAATCCTAAAACCAATGAAGCCTTTAGCTCGCAGCGCGACGGCACGCTGACAGTTATCAAGGAAAGCAGCCCGACGAGTTTCGTGGTCGAGCAAAACGTGGCGACGCAGGTCGGCGCCAAGACCTGCACGCTGGACGCGAAAACCGGACGGATTCTCCTGATCACCGCGGAATATGGTCCGACACCGACGGCGACCCCCGCTCCCGCCGACGGCACGGCCCGCCCGGCTGGTCGCGGACCGCGCGCGCCGATGATTCCGGACTCGTTTACGATTCTGGCCGTGGGTCGTTAAGCGTTGAGCGTCGACCGGGTCCCTCCGGCCGCAGTGTTCGTGCCGGACGGGCGAGCGTATATGGTTGTCCATATAGCAGACCGGAGACGACAGGCGGAGGACCCCTGGTATATATTCGCGTAGGCGGAGCCCGTGTTCTTCCGAGCCTACGAAGGCTCTCGTGACCGTCGCTCGCCGGTGCGCGGCGACGAGCGCGCGTGGCTAGCACAACGCGCATTTACAGCAGCGGCGCACCGGCACCGGCGAACGCGACAGGTGATGTATAGAGTGAAGATCGCGTTTAAGCTGCTGGCCGCACGCTGGAAACGGAGCCGGGTGAAACAACGAAGAAGAGTTGGTCGACGCCGCCGCGGGAACCTGTCAGACAGCGTATAACGATGGAGGACACCCTCCGCCGGCTGCTTCGGGATCGCCCTCACCCCTCGCATTTCCCCGCCATGGCCGTCCGCGTTTTCAAAGCGCCCACCCCGCGGCCGGCACCGTTTCGAACGGCGCGTCCGCCGACGCCCCTCGCGAGCCGGGCCCGCGTTGCCGGTGCACGCGCGGGAGTACCGAAGTTTTTGCGTCCCGCGGAAAACGTGTCGAAGCCCGCGGCCATTCGCGACCGCAGCGGGCCCTGGGAACGCGAAGCGAGAGCCGTCGCGAAGGCGTCCCTGCATCCGGCGGTGAAGAAAAACGGCACCGGCTCCGATGGCGCGGGGAGCGTTCAGACGAATGCACCCGCAAGGCTGAATCATATAACAGTTTCGCCGGGTGAAAAGCTGGCGCACGTGGACTCAGCGGGGGAACCGCTCCGCGCCTCGATCCGTCACGCCGTCGAATCGACGACCGGCGCGAATCTCGCGGCAGTGCGGGTGCACCACGGTCCCGCCGCGGACCAAGTCGCCGCGGCCGCGCGGGCACGCGCGGTGACGGTTGGAAGCCATATATACTTGCGCTCGCGGGAATCGCCGGGCGATCACCCGTTGCTCGCGCACGAGGCGGCGCATACCATCCAGCAAAATCCGGCGCGCCATGCGCATGGTCCGCGCGATCCCCCGAGGTCCGGCGTCCGTCCGGAAAGTATATTAACCGCCGCTCCCCGTGGCCAACCGCAGCGAGAACCGGATTCGTCCGACGGCTCGATGCTGGATGGTATATTATCCAGTGGAGCAGCGGCGCCGCTGCTGATCGCCGGAGCCGGCTTGGGACTGGCGGGAGTAAATCTACAAATGGCAGCCCTCAGCGCTGCGGTGGCATCACCGCTGGAGCGCGATCTTGGGATCCTGCAGCACGTCGGCTTGCGCAGCGGCATGTTGCACCTGCAGACCACCGGGCTCCCGGCGCAGGCCAGGACCCTCGCAGTGCAGCCCGCGATATATAGTGCTGTGCAGGCGTGGTTCCACGGCGCGGACGCGTTGCCCGCGCGGTGGAAGGCGGTGCAGACGGGATTGCGGTCGGGTGAAATCGAGGACGTGGCCACGGGCATTCGCGAACTCGGCGCGTTGCTGGGAGGTATATTAAATCGCGGCTGGGGCGCGTTCTCCGACGCGATGCACGCGACCGGACTCGCGTTCGCCGCCGAGGAGAAAAACCTGCCGAAGAATTTCGCCGACCTCGGAATCTGGTCGGGTGATGCCGCTCTGGGCGCGGCCCTCGATCGCGTCGCCGGAGAACTGCGAGCCGCGGCATCGGTGTTTCGCGGCGATCCTTATCTTGTGACGGACGTCGCCACTGCACTCGGCTGTGACGCGTCGGTGCACTCGATCGAGGATGTGGTCAGCTGGGCGGAGGCGCAACACGCTATATACTTGCAGCCTATCGAGCACCTGAGGTTGACGGCGGCGGCCCTCGCGGAGGCGCTGGTGTTTGTCGACCCACTCAGCACGCTGGTCGAGCTCGCGCGGGATACGCAGGGCATGCAGGCAGACTTGGTTTCCCTGGCAGCCGCGATGGAGGACCCGGAATCGGTGAGCGACGAAGCCGGATTGCTGGAAAGAACGCTGCCGCGGGTCACGAGGGCGGCGCAGCTCACGGGCTACGCGCTGGCCGACGCGTCGCTCTGGCCGGAGATTTTCGTCGGCAGCTTCGCGCGGGGTGTGCGCGAGTGGCATGTGTCACTCGCTCTCTATTGGAAGGACTATGAATTCGGCTGGCTCGACGCCGTTGGTTCCAGCCTGGAGCAACCCTATATAGCGAACATCGGTCCCGGCTTTGACGTGCTCGTGCATTTCCTGCGCGACGATACAGCGTGGCTCACGCAGGCGGGCGATATATACACGCTGGAAAAGCCGGAGATGCCGCAGGAGCAGAAGAAGGAACCGAAGCCGGGCTGGTTCATGCGGGTGTTGAAGCGGCTGGGGTTGCCGGTGGAGTTGCTGAAAAAGATCGGCGAAAGCCTGGGCCAGCTGGGCAAGGCGCTCCGGCATCCGCTGGTGTTTCTCCGCAACCTCGCCCGCGCGATGGTCACCGGGCTATATAGTTTTGTCTCGAACCTCGGGAAACACCTGCTCGATGGCGTCGCGAAATGGATCTTCGGCGAGCTCGGCGGCGGCTTCACCGTGCCAAATCCGGCCACGCTGCCGAACCTATTGCGCGCGTTGGCCGTCGTGATCGGCCTGACGTTCGAGCACGTGCTGGAGGTCCTCGAGAAAAAGAGACCAGGAATGCGCGAGAAGGTGCAGCGTGCGTTGAAGGCGGGGACGCTCGCGGTGCGCTGGCTGAAGCTGCTGATGGAAAAAAATTACGAGCAGCTCTGGCAGGAGCTAAAGAGCGAACTCTATAACTTCTGGTCGGACCTGATCATGCAGGCGCAGCGGCTGCTGATTGATACACTGGTCAATCAGGGACTCGGACTGCTCGTGAGTTTCCTCACACCGGGGCTCCGGCAGGCAGTCAAGATCCTGAAGGATATATATCAAGCCATCCGCAAGCTGAAATCCGAGGCCGACCGACTGCTCAACGTCGTGCATTCCGTCTTCCGAAGCATCGGCGACATCGCCGAGGGACGCATCGACGGCGCCGTGCGTTTCGTCGAGGAGACCGCCGCGAAGGCCCTCGCGTATGCGATCCATTTCTTCGCGGACTGGCTCAATCTCGGGAGCGTGCCCGCGAAAATTCGGGAGGCGCTCGGCTGGCTCGCGCGGCAGGTGGACCGCGTGATTGGCGCCCTGATCGACGCCGCGAAAGCGGTGTGGGACTGGCTGGCAGAAAAGGCGCACGAGGCGATCGAGTGGTGGCGGAACAAATCCGCCTTCCGCAACGAGGCGGGCGAAACGCACCAGCTCTATTTCAAAGGCGACGAGAACCACGCGGACCTCTGGATCGAAACCACGCCGCTGGTTCTCGAGCAGTATCTCGCCGAATATATACCGCGGAACGACGAGGAAAAGAACATCATCACGCAGATCAAAAGCCGCGCCACCAAAATTAATAATCTGAAGGCGAAGACCAAGGGCAGCTTCGGTCAGGAAGACGGGGAGGCCATTCGCGATCATTTCGTCGCTATAGTAAACTGGCTGGCGAAACTCGGAACCCCCGGCGTCGTACCGCCGACGCGAGCGACGTGGTTGTCCATTCGCGAGGTCCTCACCGGGAGCAGGTTCGCTGATGGCGCCGAGCTCGTGGCCGATCCCCTGAGTATAGACAGCGGGGGTCTCACGGGCAGCGAACCGTATGAACGCTCGGATTTGTGGGAGGCCGTGCGACGGCGCAAGGGCGTCTACGTCCGCGGGCACTTGCTCAATCATCACCTCCACGGACCGGGCTCGACGCAAAACCTCGTGCCCATCACGAACGAGGCGAACAGCCGGATGGAGAGCTTCTTCGAGACGCACCTCAAGGAGCTCGTCATCAGCAAGCGAAAGGTCCTCCGGCTCGAGGTCCGGGCGGACTTTGGCCAGCCGAAGCGGAACTATATACCGGAAGAGGGCGTGCTTCCCACCGCGCTCCGGATGTACGGCTATATACTCGAGCCGCACGGCTCGGGATGGCAGAAGGTGACTCACAGTCCGACGGTGCAGGCTCGGATCCCCAACAACCTGCCGCCAGACACCGCCCCGAAATAGATATATTCATCGCCCGCCGCCGCTCGCCGGAACGCGCCGCGTCCGCGGTATCGACTAACGCGTCGCGCGGGCTCAATATAGCCGGAGACGAAACCACAATTCATATATGATCAAAGGAATCAATCTCGCCGGCATGGAGGGCATCTATGGCGGAGGCGTCGCTGGATCGAACTGGGATCGGACGACGGGACCCGTCGCCGGAACGGACTATCCAGTATTCGCGACGCAGCTGATCGACTATTACCGGAAAAAGAAGATCGGTGTTTTTCGCATCCTGTTTTCCTGGGAGCGCGTGCAATCGGAGCTCTGGGGCCCCGTCCCCGCCACCGGCCCGGGGTACGCGGCGTACTTTGCAAATCTGAAAGGCACGGTCGACTACGCGACGACCCAAGGCATCGCCGTGATCCTCGAGCCTTGGCAGGCGAATTCTGCTGGCGGGGCCGGCGGCGCAATGTGGCGGGGCGCCCTCGTGGGATCGCCGGAGGTGGACCTCTTTGCGTTCGCCGATTTCTGGTCGAAGCTCGCCGCCATTTTCAAGGGCAATACACTCGTGGCATTCGGCCTCGTGAACGAGCCGAATAATATGTCGACCATGGCCTGGTGGACCATCGCGCAGAAATGCGTGGATGCAATCCGCGCGGTCGGCTCAACCGCGACCCTCTATATACCGGGCAATGGCTACACGGCGGCGTCAGGCTGGACGCAGGATTACTATGATACTGCGCCAACGCCCCGGTCGAATGCCTACGGGTGGTTGAACGCGAATGGCGTGGGCCACCCCTTATATGATCCGCTTAAGAAGTGCGTCGCGGAAGTGCACGTTTACCTCGATCCGGACGCCGGCGGCAACTCGACCGACATCGTGAGCGCGACGATCGCGCGGGAACGGCTCGCCCCCGCGGTAGGAGAAGCGGCCGCGCAGGGTTACAGCGTTTACCTGGGCGAAATCGGGATGTATGCCGGCAACCCCCTCGCGAAGGCAGCGTGGTCCAATCTCGTCCGTTATATGAAGTCGACCCCGGCGCTCATTGGCTATACCTGGTTCGCGGGCGGCGCGCCCGAATGGTGGGACGACGTCGCGGCGGATGGCGGCGGCCATTTCTCCGTCACCCCGACCAAGGCGGCCCGCGTCTACTCCGGCGATACCGTCAATATGAAGCTGATTGCGAAGAACTTCGCTTGAGGAGTCTCGCTCGCTATATGATGCGGCAACTCGCGACGGCACCTGTGCCCGGGACGCATTCACGGAGCCAGTCACCCGCCCCCGGCGGCCAGCGCGAGGGCCAGTGTATATAGCGAGCAGCAGCCGCGCATCCCGCCTCCGGAACCATCGGCTCGCAACGCACAAGAATTAGAAGATGGGAATGGAAAACGGCGGCGCACCATCATCCGGCCACTTCCGGTCGAAATTGTCGCCCAGCGTGACGAAGAGTGCTTCTCCCGGTTGCGCGAACTCGCGGTGAGCTTCGCGCCAGGCGGGGGGAATTTGCGTTCGTTCCTCGGCCGTCAGCTCGCGGCCGCGCGTCGCAAAGGTGAAATTGAGCCCTTCAAAAACGACCTGGGTGATATATACTTGGCGCTGCTGCGCCCGGATTCGCGCCCGTTCGCCTGCCGAGGTGACCGGGGCCGCTGCCATCGAGGAGTTCGGAGCCATGCAGTGAATTTTTCCTTCGCCGCCCGCGGAGCTCGATTGGAAAATATACTTACGCCGCAGGGAATCCGCACCGCACCCGCAGCCGATTTCCACCGCCAAATGATCCGCGGCTTCAGCGCATTGCGAAACGAGCGCACAGCGTTTCCACCGGCCCCGACCCCACGGAAATTTCGCGGCGCAATCGAACATTGTCCGGATGTCAGATAACGGTAAGCCTCGCCGCATGATTCCACTCGGCCCTTACGCTCTCGGCCCAGAATCCGACTCCACCCGCGCAGCCGCGCAATCTCCGCGCCGAGTCCTATGTCTCCTTGGCGCGGGACTCGCCGCGCTCGTCGCGACCACCTCGACGCGCGCACAGGAGAATCATATTGATACCGTCACGCCGTTCGCGCCTGAGCTCGCCCATTTCGGCCCGGCCAGCATCGGGGTCCGCACGCTCAGCTTCACCGAGCGACACCGGGCCGACGTCCTTCATACACCGCCCAACGGGCCGACTGTATATTACGACCGCAAAGTCACGGTCGAGGTGTGGTATCCCGCCGTGCTTGCTGCCGGCCAGAAGCCGGTCGGCGATTACCGGGTGATGACGCGCAATGCGGCGGTGACGGCCACACTTCACGGTCAAGCCGTGCGCGACGCCGCACCCGCGGCGGAAGGCGCCCCGTATCCGCTCGTTATATTATCACATGGATATCCGGGCAATCGCTTCCTGCTGAGCCATCTCGGCGAAAACCTCGCGAGCAAAGGATATATCGTCGCGGCAATCGACCATCCCGAAAGCACCTATGATGATATAAGAAGCATCACGAGCACGATGTATAATCGGCCACTCGACCAGCTCTTCGTTCTCGATGAAATGGACCGGCTGGGCGGAAAGGCGTCGGGGAGCTTCCTCGCGGGTTTGATCGACGCGAAGCACACGGGACTCGTGGGCTATTCCATGGGAGCGTTCGGCGCACTCAATGTCATCGGAGCCGGTTTCAGTCGCGCCGCTGAAACCGACAAAGACGCGCCGCCCAACCAGCTGATGGCGGCGCGCGAGCAAGCCAATCCCGAGTATCAAAAGTCGATCGATCCGCGAATCGTTGCGGCCGTCGTGATCGCCCCGTGGGGACTGACCCGGGGCTTTTGGGACGATGAGGGGCTCCAGGGGATTCATATACCGGTTCTTTTCGTGGCGGGCAGCCTCGACACGGTTGCCGGGTATGAAAAAGGCCCGCGCGCGATCTATCAACGCGCCACGCATTCCAACCGTTATCTCCTGACATATATCAACGGGAGTCACAACGCAGCCGGGCCGATTCCAGCGCCCGTGGAAACGCTGTTTTCCCCCGACGGCAAATCGCCGCCCACCTACACCCATTATGCCGATCCCGTCTGGGACACCGTGCGGATGAATAATATACTCGATCATTTCGTGACGGCGTTTTTCGGCGCGATCATGAAACACGAGGCGGATAAGCAGTCCTACTTGGACGTGCCCACCGAGGGGGCGGGGACCGTCGATTGGAAAGGTTTCAAGCCCGGGACGACGGGTGGCCTGAAGTTCGAACACGCCGCGCCGGCACCGTGAGTTTTCCGGGCCCCGGAAAGCCCAGCCGAGATCGCGTTCGCTTGACATTTACGCCGGGGCGCAATTCCGGCCTGCGCGTTCGTTATATGAAATTGCGACGAGGTGGCGGCAGCGCGCATTCGCTGCGTGCTGACGGAATCATTTTGGCATTTCACCGCTCGGGGAAACGAGGTATCGCAGAATCATGGAACACCCACGCAACCACCGCAGCAGGCTCGACGTCGTTTTGGAAAGGCTGCGCTGGGAGCCCGTTCTCGCCGGCATCGCGGCGAGCAGCGTGACACTCGCGATGCCCGACTCCCTCAGCATCGGTCCGCGGTGGCTGCTGCCCGTCGTCGTCGTCATCATGATGATCCCCACGACCATCTCGCACCACCTCGGCCGCCATTCGCTCAATCATATACTGGGAATCGCGACGATCGCGGTCATGACCGCGGCACTCTGCGGCTCGCTGCTCCGACTCGTCGATGCGCTGCCGAAGAAAACGGAAAGCCCCACTGCGCTGCTGACGTCGGCGCTGCTCCTGTGGCTGGCCAATATAGTCGTGTTCGCGCTCTGGCATTGGCGGCTGGACGGAGGTGGCCCGGTGATGCGCCGCTGTCATATACCGTACGGCAGCCGCTGGTTTCTCTTCCCGCAATTGCAGATCGAGAGCGGCGAGCGGAAGGCCATGGGCGCGGACCGCTGGTCGCCGTCGTTTATCGATTATCTATTTGTCGCGTTCAACACGAGCACGGCCTTCTCGCCGACGGACACGCTCGTCCTGTCCCCGTGGGCGAAATTCCTCTCGATGCTGCAGGCGCTGATCTCGCTGATGATCCTCGTCCTGCTGGTCGCCCGTGGCATCAATGTGCTTTAACCGACATGGTCCGGCCAAGTATATAATGCCCCACGATCCCCAAGCGGGTGCTTCAGCGAGGTCCCGCCGACGAGCCCGCGTTCATCATATGGAGCGGGAGTATATACTGTCCCGTTGTCTTGGGGTGGCGTTGCTGCTGACCAGCCTGCTGAAGCCTGGGCTGCGGGCGACGGGGATGACGGGGCCAGTTGAGCCGCTGTGGGCCTACGGATTTGATACTTTGCCGCAGCCGGGCCAGAAGGCGGCGCCGCAGCCGGCGCCTTCGCGGACGCTGCGCTCGGGCGAGCCGGCGGCCGAACAGTGGCAGGAGCGCCACATCGCCGGCAGCACCGCTGTATATACCCTCGTCGATGTCCGTGATCACCGCAATGTGGTCGACTGGTTCCCGCAGGACCATCCGCCCATGCCGCCGCTGCTGCTGCATGGCCCCGCGGCCCGGCGGCCGGCGACGTGGGGCTGCGCCTCTTGCCATTTGCCGAATGGCCGAGGTCGACCGGAAAATGCTCCGGTCGGCGATCTGCCGCCCGCGTATTTCGTCCGACAATTGCAGGACTTTCGCGACGGCCGACGCCGATCGGCGGATCCGCGAAAGCCCAATACCTATACGATGATTGGCCTCGCGCAGGCGATGACCCCTGACGAGATGAGCGAGGCCGCAATATACTTTTCTAAAATCCCGTGGACTGGCTGGACGCGCGTCGTGGAAACGGACGTCGTTCCGAAAACGAGAATTGTAGGAAACCTCTTTCTGCCACTCGAGAGCGCCCGCACCGAACCGATCGCGGGCCGCATTATCGAGGTGCCGGAGAACGAGGAGCAATCGGAGCAGGTGCGAAATCCTCGCTCCGGTTTCATCGCCTATGTCCCGCGCGGCAGCCTGCAGCGGGGCGAGAGCCTGGTGAAAACGGGAGCCGGTACGTCGTCCACAGGAGCGATCGTCTCCGGCAGAACGATCGCGTGCGGGACGTGCCATGGCCCGGAGTTGAGGGGCCTGTCCGACGTGCCCGGCATCGCGGGTCGCTCTCCGAGTTATATTGCGCGGCAGCTTTATGATTTCCAACAAGGCACCAGAAGCGGTGCCTCCGCCGCTCTGATGCAGCCGGTCGTGGCTAATCTCGATGCCCCAGACCTCGTCGCGATCACCGCTTATATAGCATCGCTGATCCCGCCGGCGGTGCCGGCCGCGCCTTCGTCCCAGTAGCCGATCGGTACCAGGTGCGGCTATATACTCCTATATATATATCCCGCGACCTCGCGCACCGCACCGCGGCTCGCTCCGCCGAACTCAGCCACCATCGCTCGCGTCAGCCGAGCAGCTTATCGAGAGTAATCGGCAGCTTCCGGACCCGGATGCCGGTCGCGTGGAAAACGGCATTGGCGATCGCGGCCGCCGTGCCGGTGATGCCGATCTCACCGAGGCCGCGGGAACCCATCGGGTTGAACGCCAGGTCCGGCTCGCCCACGAAATGCACGTCGATGTCGGGGATGTCCGCATTCACCGGCACATGATAATCCGCGAGGTTCCGCGTCGTCGGCACACCCGTCCGCGGATCATAAAGCGTCTCCTCCTCGAGAGCCATGCCGATGCCCATCACGATGCCTCCCAAGATCTGGCTGCGCGCCGTCTTGGGGTTTATAATTCGGCCGCAGTCCATGACCGAGACAAACCGGGTCACATGCACAAAGGGCAACTCGGGATCGATCTGCACCTCGCAGAATTGCGCGCCGAAGGAATGAAACGCATGCTTCGGCGCGATGGACTCGCGCAGCGACGGATGGAACGATCCCTCCGCGACGAGCGTCGTCCGACCCGCGCGGCGCAATATATTCTCGAACCGGTCGCGCGGTCCCGCCTCCCCCGCCACCCCGAGTTCGCCGGGGCCCGTCATGGTGATCTTCTTGGCCGAGAGCCCGTGTAGCGGCGACGCCTCATCCTTCACCGCCAGTTTCGCGAGCTTCTCGTGCAATTCCGCAGCCGCAGTATATACCGCCGCGCCCACCGTGGCCGTCGTGTTCGAGCCGCCCGCGACCGGACCCTGAGGAAACGCCGAGTCGCCCAGCTCAAACGTCACTCGATCGAACGGCAGACCAATCGCCTCGGCCGCAATCTGCCCAAGCGCAGTGTAGGCTCCGGTCCCGATATCATGCGCCGCACATTTCACCGCCGCCGCGCCGTCCGCCGTCAGCGTGATCTCCGCCGTCGCCATGAACATATATCCCGGATACGTCGCCGTCGCCATCCCCCAGCCCACGAGCATCCGGCCGTTCCGCATCGAGCGCGGCTCCGGTGTCCGCTCGGACCAGCGGAACTTCTCCGCCCCGAGTTTATAAGCCTCCCGCAGAAATTTCGTGCTGAATGGTTTCCCCTTCGTCGGATGCTCCGATGCGTAATTTCTCAAGCGCAACTGCAACGGATCGCATTTCAACTCCGCCGCGAGCTCGTCCATCGCGCACTCCACGCCATAGGTCCCCGGACATTCACCCGGGGCGCGCATGAAGGTCGGCGTGCCCACGTTCACCTTATATATCGTTTCCTCGATCTCGATCGCCGGGCTACTATATAGAACCCCCGATGAGCGCGCGCCACAATGCTCGACAAATTCGCCGACGGGCGACGTCACCGTTTCCACGCGATGCCGGATTGCCTGCAACTGCCCGTCGCGAGTCGCGGCGAGCGCGATCGCCTGGAACGTCGGTGTGCGATGCCCCGTCCCGGTGAACATATCCGGCCGCGACAGCGCAAACTTGACGGGCGCGCCCACCACCTTCGCGGCCATCGCGGTAAGCAGCACGTGCGGCCAGACGGATCCCTTGCACCCAAACGCGCCACCGACATATGGATTGATTACATGAACGTCGTCCTTCTTCAGCCCGAACGCCTGGGCAACGATGTCCTGCACGCCCTTCACATACTGGGACGCATCATATAGGGTGAGCTGCTCGTCGCCGTGCCAGTGGGCGACGGTGGCGGACGGCTCCATTGGGTTGTGCGTCTCGGTGGGCGTTTCATATATACGCTCGAGGACGACCAGACCGTCATCATTCAACGCCGGGCTGACTTCGCCTTTCTTCACCTGGACCTCGTCGCCGTTTTCGGACTTCGGCTGCTCGCCGGTGTCGCGGACCTGCGACGGATGAAGGGCCGGAGCCTCCACGTTCTTATATTGCACGCGGATCAGCGAAATGGCGTGACGCGCCTCCGCCAGACTCTCGGCGACGGCAAACGCTATATACTGCCCACCATATGAAACCGTGGCATCACTCAACGGCAGGCGCCGTTCGTTCTGGATGCCGCCGCCGGTTTTTTGGTGCGGCTTCGATTGCTTGAGCTTCGGCGCGTTCTCGTGGGTGAGCACCAGGCGCACGCCCGGCGCCTGCTCGGCGTCGGCGATGTCGATGGACGCAATCTCCGCTTTCGAGACCGTGCTCGAAAGCGCGAAACCATATAGGACGCCGGGTGGACTATATTCCGCGGCGTACTTCGCGGTGCCGGTAATTTTCGCGACGCCATCGACGCGATTGAATGCGCGGCCGAGCACGCGCGGTTCGGACGCGGGCGTTGAATCGGGCGCGCTCATGCGGTGACCTCCTCGAGCGCCCGAACGATCGTGCGGCGCGCGAGTTCAATCTTGAACGCGTTATATTGATAGCCCTTCGCGCCGGCGAGGGCCCGGTCGGCCGCCTCGCGAAAAACGTCCCGCGAAATCTCGGCCCCGGCGAGCGCTTCTTCTGCGGGGAACGCCCGCCAAGGTTTGTGTGCGACACCCCCGAGCGCGATTCGCACCCGCTCCAGACGGCGGCCGCGCCCGATCGTCGCGACGACGCCGACGCTGACGAGCGCGAACGCGTAGCTGCTGCGATCGCGAATCTTTATATAGTGCGAGCGGACCTCGCCGTCCGGCACCCGAGGAAGATCCACGGCGGTGATAAGTTCGTCGGGCTGCATACACGTCTCGATCTCCGGATGCTCCCCCGGTAGCAGGTGGAAATCCTCGAATGCAATCGTGCGTTCGCCACGCGCGCTGCGCAGGACGACCGACGCTTCGAGTGCTGCGAGCGCGACGCACATATCGCTCGGGTGAACCGCTATACAATGATCGCTCTGGCCGAGGATCGCGTGCATGCGATTCTGACCTTCGAGCGCGCCGCAGCCGCTGCCCGGATTCCGCTTATTACAACACGCGAATGCGGGATCGTAAAAGTATACGCAGCGCGTCCGCTGCAGGAGGTTGCCGCCGACGGTCGCGCGATTGCGCAGCTGCGGACTCGCGCCCGAGAGCAACGCCTCGCTCAACCCTATATACTTGCGGGTGACCGTGGGATGACTGGCCACATCGGAATTTCGGGCGAGCGCGCCGAGCCGGAGGCCACCGTCGGGGAGCTCGCGAATTTCCGCCAGCGGCAGCCGATTTACATCCACCAGCCGCGTCGGCGTCTCCACGCCCATTTTCATCAGGTCGATCAGATTCGTTCCGCCGCCCAGATATTTACTGCGCGCCGGGCCGAGCTCGTGGATCGCCTCGACCTCATCGGTCGCGCGGTGGTAAGCGAAAGGGTTCATGCCTTGCCCGCAGCCGCGCGGATCGCCGCGACTATATTATTATAAGCGCCGCAGCGGCACAGGTTGCCACTCATCCATTCACGAATGTCAGCATCCGTCTGCGTGTGTCCTTCGCGGAGAAGCGCTACGGCCGAGCAAAGCTGGCCAGGCGTGCAATAGCCGCACTGAAACGCATCGTACTCGTGAAACGCCGCCTGCAGCGGATGCAACTCGCCGTTTTCGGCCAGGCCTTCGACGGTCGTTATATCATCGCCGTCGTGCATCACGGCGAACGCCAGACACGAGTTCGCCCGTCGGCCGTTGATTAAAACGGTGCACGCGCCGCACTGCCCGTGGTCACAGCCCTTCTTCGTGCCGGTCAGATCCAGTGTTTCGCGGAGCAGATCGAGCAGCGTGAGCCGCGGGTCGCAGCGCCGATTCACCTCCTGGCCATTGATGCGCAGGCGAACGCCGACTTCATATTGCGATCCGTCCCGGCCGGGACGGCCCGTCGCGCCCGCTTCGGTCGCCGCGCTGACGGAGGGGCCGCGAGATATATCAACCGGACCGGACGACTCCTCCGCGACGCGAGCAGGCTCGGTCTGGATTCGCGTGACGCGGCCCGAGCGGGACGACGCGGGCTTGGTCCGGGATTTCGGGTCCGCGTCGGAGTCAGAAGCAGCAGCCATGGCGAACCGACGGAACGCGTTTTCGAGCACGGGTTCCCGAAGAGTGTGTCACTCGGGACCCGCTCTTTCTTCATCGCGCCGACCCGCCGCCGCCGCCCAGTGCGAGAGATCCGTCTCCGGCACGAGTAATCCCTTGCGGTCTATTGCCTTGCCGGACTATCCGTTTTGCAGCGCGTAATCGCGGGCTGCCCCGGCCCGGGCGCCGGCTCAACTCTATATGAACAAATATATCCTGATCGTGGCGTTCGGGCTGGCGGCTCTGGCTCCCGCGCGGGCAGCGACGCCGCCGCCGGCGTTAAAAGCGATTTCGGCGGACGACCTTCGGAACGATCTATATAGTTTGGCCGATGCACGTTTTCGGGGCCGCGGGGCGGGCACGGTGGACGAGCTGAACGCGGCGGCCTGGATTGCGGAAAAGTATCGCGCGATCGGGCTGCAGCCGGCCGGCGACAACGGCACGTACTTCCAATACTTCACGATGTGGCGGAACCAGTTGGCCGAGGATTCCCGCATCGAGATCAATCACCAGCGGCTCGAATTGTGGAGCCAGGCCGCCGTCGCGCAGATGGCAAACGTCACGCTCGATGGCCCGATTATATATCTCGGGAACGCCGCGCACGTGGATCTCGCGACGGTCGACGTCGCTCACAAGATCGTCGCGCTCGAGGCCAACCCGGAGGGAATCAACCTGAACGTCTCGCTGCCGACCTGGCGTTACGGCCGCTATATTATAGCGAAGTACGGAGTGCCGCTGCTCACGCGCGGCGCCGCGGCCATCATCTTCATCGCGGATGACGTGGCCGAAAACGCCTGGACGGACTCCGCGGAAAATTACAAGCAGGGCACGTTTGATATTGAGGGCGGACCCGCCGCCAGCCTGACCACGCGGGTCCCGGTGATCTGGTTGCATCGGGAGGCGCTCAAGCAAATCGCCGGCGGTGGCGCGACGATTCATGCGAATCTGGTCGTCGAGAAATATCCTTATCCGTCGGTCAATGTGATCGGAAAGGTCGCTGGCCGTGATGCGCGGCTCAAATCCGAATACGTACTGTATAGCGGTCACACGGATGCGCATGGCGTTCGCAACCCGATCAAGGGAGATGCGATATATCATGGCGCCGATGACAACGGGAGCGTCGACGTGGCGATGTTTGCCGACGCGCGCGCGTTTGTGAAAAGCCCGGCACGGCGCTCGGTCCTCTTTGTAATTCACGGCGCGGAGGAGCGGGGCCTGCTCGGGTCACGTTATTATGCGGCGCATCCCACGGTGCCGATCACGAGCATCGTCGCGGTGCTGAACGGCGATATGATTGGGCGCAACGACACGAATAGCGCGGCCGTGCTGGGCGCGGTGCCGCCGCATCGCAATTCGACGGAGCTCGTGGAAATGGCGCTGGCGGCGAATCGCGAGGGGCCGAAATTCACGCTCGATAGCAGCTGGGATGACGTGAAGCACGTGGAGGGCTGGTACTTCCGCAGCGACCACCTCCCTTACGCGCGCCTGGGGATTCCCGCGCTGATGTATACGAGCCTCCTCCATCCCGACTATCACACGCCGCAGGACAGCGCGGAGAATATAAACTATCCGAAGCTGAAAAAGATGGCCGAATGGATGTATAGAACCGGCTGGAAGGTTGCCAACGCGGATCAGCGGCCGGGCACCGACAAGGATTTCAAATTGGAACGGTGACGCACCGCGGACCGTTCGCGGGCAGTGGCTGCGCCGGTGGCAACATTCACCGGTCAAATGATATAGCGCCGCGACGGCCACGCCGCGCGCGCGGAAATCATTTGGCAGGCGCGCAAACCTTCGGGGAAACCGCGTGTCTATATGGTGTTGGCAAAACCCCGGGCGCAGCGGTTCACCGCGCCAGCGTCCGGCCGCAAAAACACGAAAGCTTTTGGGAGGAATATTATATGACATCCATCAAGACCAGTGTTGAGGACGAGGAGTATACAGCGATCAAGCGGCAGGCCGAGGCGATGGGACTCGAGGTCGAGGACTTCGCCTATGCCGCGATCGGCGCGGCCATGGAACACCGCCGCGATCCGCAACGCCTGCAGGATCTCAAGGAAGCCCTGCGCATGCGCACCGGCGATCTACCGCGTTGGAGCGACACGGCGCGATCCGTGGGCGCTTACGAGAGCAAGACGAGCGGCGCCGAGGAACGCAGCCCGCGAGGCCCGCGCTGAGGCCGGCGGCGAGGCGGCGGGGCGCTGCGCCGAATCCCGCGGCGCGGTACTTCGTCGCCTACCGCGTGAGAGATAGGGTGCCGGGCCGAGGGCCCGGCAACTTGATCGGTTGGACGAACGCCCCGTTCGTGGCGATGTCCCAAGCGGCAAATCGCACCCACTGTTTACCGGCGGCATTGAAGGGAATCTCGAAGTGCTTTTTGCCGAACGGCGGCAGATCCTTGGTCGAGATGATTTGCCGATCGGTGGTGCGGCCGTCGCCCCAGACGACTTCGACAAAATCCAGCGGGAAGGTCCATTCAACGTCCGCTATAATCATCCGCTGGTCGCCCGAGCCCTTGACTATATAGTTCGGGATCAGCACCTCGCCCGACGTGACGAAATAGTCCCCGCGCTTCATTGCGTTGATGATCGGGCTCATGTCATCGACTTTCGGCAGCGGCCCGATCTTCAGGTAATTGACGGGCGACATGCCATAGTTGTCGTCGTACGAGGGCCGCCCGCGTTCGCCGATATCCGAGCGCGCTTCGGAGATGGCCTGCAGATATTTCGGCGTGGTCGGCTGCGTGGTCATCCAGTTGTTCATCTCGTCCCACAGATCGAGGACTCTATATTGTCCCAAGCGGATCTCTGAAGCATCGATGCCCATGCCCCAGCGGTATCCGAGCCCCCGGAAATTCTCGTCGATGAAATGCGGCTTGTCCTTGATCGCATCCGGAAATCCGGTGGAGCCCTTGGAGCGGGGATGCGGCTCGTATATTACGGCGTTCTCCTGCCGCACCATTTCCATCATGTCGGCGGCGGTTCCCAAGTTATATACTCTGCCATATTTCGGATCGTCCTGCACCAGCGGCTGGCCGGGCGCGCGCTTCGGCAACCAGTAGACCGGCCGGGAGAGCATGAGGTCCGTGTGCCCGCCCAGCTGCAGGGCCATCGGCCCGCTCAGGATTTCCTCGTTCGGCATGACGAGGAATGTCTTGTCGGAGTGACGCCGCGCGGCGTCGTAATATTCCGCCTGCGCCTCGAGCCGGTTTTTCCGGCCGAGTGCATTCGAGTCGATGATCCCGTATATATTGATCCCGATGCCTTTGGCGGAATCGATATCATTCAAGCGCGTATCCAGGCTGCCGGATTTTTTCAAGCGGTCGGTAAAGCCGACGTGGTAATGGCTGCCCATGACCTGAAAGCCGGGGAGTGGCTGGAAATGATCGCCGTGCGTGAACGCGAGCGCGGAGTCCAGTGCGGCGTTCGCCGGACCGGGACTTATATAGATGAAGACGGGCATCTGCTGCCACGTGCCCGGCCGCGCGCTATAGAGAGTGAAGTTATGGAAGAACTCCGGGTCTTCTTCATATTCGGCCTGCCGCACGCCGAGCGAGAAGTGGCCTTCGTCGTCCTTGCGATACCAACCGTAGCCAAGATTCTGCGATGATTCGCGCGCCCAGTAAAAACTGTGCGGGGTCGGAAACACCGCGAGCGCGCCGGCCGGAAGTTCCGCGGCGATGACCCGATTATTATTCCACACGGTGACCGAACCGCCGGCCGGATTTCCGAATTCATATTGCTGGCGCCGATTGCTGAGGTCGCGCCAGACGACGTGCGACTCGGGCTCGATCGGCAGCCCCGTGATACCAGCATCATATTTAAATGCGACCGAGGGTTGCTGGGTCTGCGCGAGGACGATCTGGCGGATCAGGTTTGATCCGCGAAATATATCATATTCGAGATTGCCGGAGAACACCCCGAGCTCGACGCCTGGGAACGTAATCTCAATTCGTCCGCCCTCGCTCCGCACCACGCAACCCGTAGCATGGTAAGTCGCCGTGGCCCGCTTTACTTCCTCGGGTTTTCGCGGCAGTCCTGGCTGCCCGAAGATCCCATGCATCGGCGGGATTGACGTGGCGTGGCTCGGCGGTCGCACGCCGCTGCCCTCGACATACAGAGGTGAATCCCAGAACGCTTCCCATTTCCAGCGCTCGACATCGTCCTTCTTGATCTCGCCCTCGCGCACCGCCTGGTCGACCCATTCGCCGTCCTTGTTATATAAAGCCAGCACCTCCGGGCTGACCTTGTGGCCGATCAACGCCTCGATGGAATCCGGACGCAGTTGCTGTTGGGTGATGCGGCGCAGGCCGGATACAACGCGAACCTCGGGACGAAAATGCGTCGCGAGCGTCCGCCAGGTGCCGCCGTGCGGTTGAAGCGAGAGCTCCTCGATCGTGGGCGTGCCGCTCTCGATTGCGAAACGCAGCCGGAGCGTCGCGTCGTTGTCACCCTGCCAGGTGATCAGCAGGGAGTCATCGGCCACGGCGGCGGTCAGGCCGGCGGCGGCTTTATATTCACGGAGATCGGCTTGGAGCGGATCACCACGGGCGTGGGCACTCCATGATATAGCTGAAACTAATAGTGCGGCGCGCGCCCATTTTCCATGGAGCGCATTGAAGAACGGGGGTTTCATGAGAGGCATTCAGCGTGAGCGAGAAGCAGGACGGGCGACCGCCGTCACTGAACAGAGCGAAGGACAACCCCTGGTGGGTCGCAATCCCGAACGCCGCCCGGATGCGCCTCGCTTACCGCCGGAGCCAGCCGGCGAACAATATATAGCTGGCTACGCAGTGGCACGACGGAACAACAGCGCTCGCGTCAATATGATATGGCCGGCGAGTGCGCCCCCGACGCAGACAGGGACAATCAATGCGTACGGCAGATGAAACGGCAGTTGGAGTTTTGGCGTGACGTTGGCCCAACCGAACGGCACCGGGGCGGACAGAATCGCGACCCGGCCGACGTTCAATAGTAAGGCGAAGCCAGTCATATTACCCACCCACGCGGCGAGTCGCGACTGCTCCGCGAAAGGCGCGAGCACGAGAGCGAGGATGCCGGATAATATATCCCAGTTGGCACCGGTCCACGTCATCGTCGACGGAATCACGCCCTGCCCGACCCAAGCGTGGAGCACTAACTCCAATGGCAGACGGAAACCCTGAAAGCCAAGCAGCCAAGGAAGTGGAAAGGCCCGGGCGAGGGATTTTCCCAACGGCGAGATTCCGAGAGCGAAGCTGAGGACCATATTGCCCGCGCCGAACACGACCAGGTGAACGGGCCGGTCCCCCACCCAGCCGCTGGCCACGAGCGCAGCGGCTACGCCGAGCCATAGCACCAGCGCTTCCGCGGTCCCGGCGGTCCGCCTCACCGGATTGCGCGCGTCGCGAAGGGCGCTCAGCCACACGCCGCGCAGGAACGCCGCCACCACGAAGACGTTGACCGCAAGGAATGCCGCGATCGAAGCAGGCGAAGCCGGGTGGAACACTGCGGTAGCCTCGGCCGACGCGATGCGAGTCACAAGCCTCAAGGACGGACCGCTGTCATCCCGCACGCGAGGCGCGGCGGAAGCGGCGGCGTTCCCAAATTTCCCGTTTGTCCCGTATATATAGAGAGAGACATTATATAGTTCGACCGGCTATATAGCTATATATATATATATATATACCGAGATCGGAACGCGTCCACAGCCACAGTGCCGCCGATCTCGACGGCGGCGCGACCTTTTCAATCGCGCCGGCGCTTCACGTCGCGAGCGATTCCTTCGGCGGTGACGCCAGCAGGGACTTGACCGAGGCGTTCTCGAAATAGAGCAGGACGAGCCCGATGAGAACATAGATGACATCGCGACCGCGTCGGACGACGGCGTAGGCGATGGCCGCGGGCGGGGGCAGACCGAAGACTCCGAATAATATAACGATACCCGACTCCTGCACGCCCAGCGCGCCGGGCACGAACGTTCCGACTGCCTTCGCGACCGAAATAAAACCCTCGATCGTGACCGCCTCGTTCCATGCGAGTGGCAAGTGGAGCACGGTACAGAACAGGAAAACTTCCCACGCATCCGTGAACCAACCCGTGAGAAATGCGGCGGTCACGCGAAAGAACCGGGGACGATCCTGCCGGTAAAATGCGATGATCTTCTCATCCAGCTCGCGCAGTCGCGCGAGATTCGAGTCGAGGATCTTCAGCCGGATCGAGAAGAAGTTAAACAGCGCGTGCACACTGGAGAACATCCCGCGACGCTGCAGCAAGAATAGTCCGACGATTAGTGCGGTGGCGGCGACGGCGACGAGCAGGAACACGAGGCGATCGCGGGGACGTCCCGCGAGATGGGTCATGGCCGCGGCGGCGCCCAGCGCGATATATATTACCTGCGCGAGAACCTGGCATGTCTTCGAGGTAACCACGGACGCGCTAGCGGGCATCGAGGGAAAGCCGCGCTTGTGGAGCAGGTAGACCTTGAGCGCTTCAGCGCCGACGGAGCCGGAAGGGAGCACGTTGTTGACCGATTCACTGGCCCACCGGATCCGGAACAAGGTGCGGTAAGCGGGCCGGCCGATCCGGTCGAACGCCAGGTACCAGCCAAACGTGTCGATGATATACACGAAAAAAAACGGGGAGATGACGAGCGGCGTGCGCCAGCCGATCTTCCGGACCGTCTGAAGTATTTCCTGGGGACCGGCGCGATGGATGAACCACGCGAGCAAGCCGCAGCCGAGCAGGAACGCCGTCCATTTTAAAACTCGTTTCACGGGGAATGCGCTAAAACCGGGCGGGCCGCGGGATCGAAATGGCGGCCGCGGGCGTCAGCGCGCGGCACGGGCGGCGCGATCGAATCCTTCATTTTTCAGACGAACCGCATCAACTGGAGGATGGCAACACAAACGCGTGCCGGCGGACGATGACGCGGGAACCGGCAGAGTATATAGCGTTGGCGTTGCGCCTGCGCGTCACCACGAAGGGCTGCGCTATATGAACTTATCGGCGCAAGCGTGATCCGCCCCGTGGCAACGGCGACCGGCGTCAAGTCGAGCCCGACGGCGTTGTGTGCTCATATATTGCGAGGCGTGGGCTGATTGGCGGAATTTCAGGCACGGCAACCCCTTGTGGGTCGGTAAGTTGATACGTAAACTTAACAATCCGGCTGCTTTACAGATCGGCCAATGGGTGTTTAGCTAGTGGGGTCTAAAACCCTGTCAGTTCACGTCAGTCATAACCCAAACCCCCCATGCGTATCTCACGCGTTTCAATCGCGACGGGACTATTTCTCGCCGCTCTCTCGTTCGTCCGCGCCGATTCTAATTTCGGTCAGCAGTGGATGGATCATTATTATCAAAACCCGCAGCCGAACAAGCTCCTCGTCGCGGTATATAGTCTCAACCGGAGCGGTTACCTCGAGTCGAAGGAGCACGCGGAGGCTGCGATTGGCTTCTTCAGCACCGTGTTCGCGGAGAACCCGGACCAGGTGCAGACCTGGCTGCGCAGCGCGGAATCGTTCGCCTCTGACCGCGTGCAACGGATTCTTGCCGCGTCGGCTTGGCTCGCGAAAAATCCGGCGGGCCCGCAGGAGCTGAGAAAATTGCGTGATCATATGGACTCCGACCAACGCGACGCTGCGGACAAGATGCTGGCGCGCGAGGCGACTGCGCCCGTGGCGGAACTCCCGGTGGCGTCCGATATCACGATGAATCTGCAATGGGGTGCGTTTCTCGCGACCGGCCAGGACACGTATATCACGAACGTGCTCGCGGCGCTCGGCTCGAATGAGCCGGGACTGGCGACCACGGCGCGTTTTGCGTTGGCGAAGGATGCGGCGGAAGACCCACGCGTTCTCGACATCTGCCGCACCGAGCTCAACCGCCAGCCGGCGGCCGTGCGGTCCGCGTTTGAGGCGGCGTTCAGCGGTGCCCCGAGCCGGAAGCCCGGCGCCTGAGTCGGAATCGCTCCCCGCGTTACCTTCAAGCCGGCCTTCGGGCCGGCTTTTTTTATATACTCGCCCGGGCGCGAACGGGGGGAACGGCTGCGCGGCGAAGATATCGCGGAAGCGTTTTACGCGTCATATACATCGCCCCGAAACCGGCGCCGTGGCGCTGGCCCGCAAGATGCTACAGGGCTGCTTATGTATACTCGCGATGCCGGCCGGAAAACCCCTGGGGTGCTGGCATCGTTCGTGGCCAGCGGGGCGCTGGCACTGGGCCTGTTTGCGACGTCGACATCGGCAGCGGAACCGGCGGGCGTGGCGGTAATCCGGTCCGGCGTCTGGTCGGTTGGCGAACCCTTGCGTGATGGTGCCGGCGAGTTTCAGGTTTTCATCTCGGTCGCGCAGCAACAGCGCAACCATCATGCAGTTGGCGTGGTCGGGATTGGCAGCCGGCACGGACTTTTTTCGGAAGGCGGCGAGCATGCATTGCGTTTTGTCGCGTTGCGGGGCGTGGCCGTGGCGAAGCTGGCGAGCGACAGCGACTGGGCAGGCGATCCCGAAGGTCTTTTTCTGAATGCTGGAAAGCTGAGCGACCAGGAGGCGGCCGCGGTCCTGACGCGTTGCCTCGAGAAATTTGGGCCGCCGCCGACGGTGGCAAATTCCGATGCGCCGACGCCCCGTGAGCTCGAGGCGATCCGCCAGCACCTGTTGCCGTTCCGAGAGGCGTTCCTGCTGGCCAGCGCTCCGCGCCTGGCGGTCAGGTAAGGTCCGGTGCGCGAGCGCCCCCATGCGAGAATCCGGTGCCGGGCAAATGCCCCGCGAGACCCGACGTGTATATATCAATATAACGGCCGGGCCCCGACGCGCCGCCAATGTCGGGCGACCAACGGGATATCCCGAGGGCGCCGGCGCAAAGCTCTATATACAATCCTTCCCGTCACGTTTCAATCGAAGGGTCAGCCCAAGTGGGTGGCCCTTACTTTGAACCTTAGCCTAGACCCGGCTGACATGGCGGGCGAATTACCTCCCGAATCCCGAGAGGCACGAGGCGTTGATTGCGCGAGGTAAGAAGTAACTGCTGACCCCTTGGTTGGCGGTGAGGTAAGCGCGCGAGCGCCGCGCTGCCGAGCATCGTTGCCGCGGAATATCCCCGCGAGGCCCGACCCGATAAATATATATCATATATAGGCGGCTCGGAGCCCATCTAAATGGAGCAGCCAACGCGATCCGGTCTCAGTCCGCCGGAGCAACGCTCTATATAGGACCTTCCCCGTCGCGTTTCTCATACCAAGGGCCTCACGTCTCACCCACGGCACTCGCCGGTCGAACTTAAAGGCTGCTCGGTATCGAGCCGCGCTCCTGTTCCCAGATGCCGCACGCGCAGCACCTGATATATACCGGGCCCGCTATAGGCACCCTGCTGCTGCCAGGTCAGCCGTCGTTGCGCCTCTTCCCAGCGGAAATTCGTTTCCCTCACCTCGCCGTCGCGATAGCGCAGCGTCGCCCCGTCGTCCTCGATCAGCCGCGCCGCCGCATCTGCGCCCGGATAGATCTGCAACTCCAATGGGCCGCCCGGCAGGAACGCGGTGGACTGCACCACCGGCCCGAGCGGCAGCAGCGTTCCGGCGCGCACGAAAACCGGAATCTCGTCGAGCGGCACCTGCAGGCGCAAGGTCCGTCCACCGGCCAGGAGTTCGCTGCTCTCGAATCGATACCACCCGCCCTCCGGCAGCATGACCTCGCGCCTTCCGCCGCGCGCCAACACCGGGGCGACGAGAACGCGGTCACCCAGCATCCACTGATCCGTGACATCAGCGAGGCGCACGTCATCGGGAAACACCATCGCCATCGGACGCATCAGCGGCCAGCCGGTCTGCGTGGCGTCATGGGCCAGAGTATACAGATACGGCAGCAGCCGATAGCGCAGCTCGAGCGCGAGCCGGATCGCGCGCTCTGCCTCCATTCCATATAGCCATGGAAAACGCGGCGTGATCTCGAACGAGGAATGCGACCGCATCACCGGGAAGAAAACGCCCGCCTGCATCCACCGCACCAGCAACTCGGGGCTGTTCTCGTGCTTGAAGCCGCCGATGTCACACCCGCCATATATCATTCCCGCGAGGCTCCAGTTCAATAGGCTCGGCGGCGTGTCCGCGAGGTCGCCCCAGGTCGAATCGATGTCGCCCGTCCAAGCCGCGGCCCCAAGACGCTGCAGGCCCGGGCTGAACGCGCGATTGAGACTCCAGAAACGCGCTCCCGGCCGCGCCTGCTCCGCGGCCATCCGCTCGGCGAGATTCCAATAATGATATAACGTGTAGCTCGCCTCGCCCTCGTCGTTCCACCAGCCCGCCACGCCGTCGGCCACGAATGGCGCGAGCTGCCCCGCATACCAGTCCCGCACCTCCGGCAGGGCGAAGTTCATATTGCGCGCGGGATATGAAGTCTTGTCCGTGTGCGGCCGCAGCATCCAGCCCTTCCGCCAGAATTCCTGCAGCGTCGCGCGGTCGGCCAGGCGCGGCTTGCGGATCGCCGCGATCCTCAGCCCATTCTCCATATAGGAAGCGAGTTGGGAACGCGGCTCGGGAAACAAAACCTTGTTCCAACCGAAGTCGGGAAACTTTCCCACCCCACCCGGAGCCACTTTATAGTCGTTCGTCTTGGTATACCACTCGAAGTCCAATATGAACGCATCCACCGGCAGCCGCCGCGTCCGAAACTCCCGGAGCGTCGCTTCGAGGTCGGCTCGATTTTTCCAGCCCCACCGGCTCTGCATATAGCCAAATGTCCACCGCGGCGGCACCGGCGGAAATCCCGTGAGCCGCGCCCCAATCGTCAGTGCCGCGCCGAGCGTCGCCGCCGGCGCTATATACAAATCACCGCGCGCGCCGGGAAACCGCCAGGTGATCGTTCGAAAATCCGCGTGATAATCCCAGCGCGCCGGCGCGTTGTCGTCATCGGAGATCGCCAGCACCGCCCAACCCGCACTCGCCCAGAGGAATGGCGTCACCGCGATTCCATTCCCGACATGCGCGTGACCCTCCGTATGCAGCAGCCCAGGAACCGCGTTGCCACCGCCATAGATTCGCGGCGCCGGCTGCTCGATATATATCGTGACCGACAATCGCCGCGCCCGCCCCTCCCCAACCGCACCCGCGCGCAAAAACCCGAGCGAATGTCCCTGTGGATCATATATACTCCACGAGCGCGGCCCCGGCTCCCTGACCAATTTGCCCGCAGGATCCACCAGTTCGAGAGCCTGGTCTCCCGGCGCGCCCGTCACTGCCTTCGCGGCGTTCGCATCCGGCGTCGCTGTCTCCGGCGCAGGCCGCTGGAGATATATACTCGAGCAGGGTCGGGCAGCGCCGTTGAGATTCCAGCTCAGCCGGAAGATCCCGGGCTGGTCCACGGCGGCGTCCCACGCCGGCTCGGCTCCGCTGGCGCCGGAGGCATGGGTCGATGAGGCGGCGGGCACGGTGCTGCAACTAAACCAGCGATCGCCGCGGCGCCAAAAAAATCGGCAGCGCATTCTCCGCCCGCCCCCGGGCCCGCTCGTCGCTCACGCCGGGCCGGCGCGCGACGGCGCAAGCTGCTTCAATGCTCGATCTTATCCCTCGAACCTGCGCGACCCGCCGACGCAACGCGCGGCACTGGGGGCCATATACCCGCTGTACACTTCGCTCAAAAGAGTTCTTCCTGTCCGAACAGCACTTCTGGACCGTCGTTGCGCGGCGAGTTCACCAGCGAGGAGATCGGGCGCGCGGCCATGTCGTCGGCCGGATGCGGCACGGTCAGCGCCGCGAATTCCGCCGGCGTGATCGGTTCGGCATTGAGCCAGCGGGGCAGGTCCTCGTCCCGCAGGATGACCGGCATGCGATCGTGGAACGGCTGCATGAGGTCGTTGGGACGCGTGGTGAATAATAAAAACGTCTCGGGCCGGAGCTCGGTCGCGCGTTCATATATCCCCGCGAAGAAAAAAGGACGTCCATCCTTCAGCTGAATATCATACGGCTGCTTGCCCCCAGTCGGCAACTGTTGCCACTCGTAGAATCCATCGGCGGGAACGAGGCAGCGACGCTGCTGCACGGATTGGCGGAACATCGGCTTCGCGAGCGCATCTTCCGAGCGCGCGTTGATCGAAGCGAATTTGGGCTTCGCCGCCTTGTCCCAGAACGGCACGAGGCCCCAGCGCATCGACGCAGCACGCGGCGCGCCGGCGTCGTCGAGGGCGACCACCGGCATTTCCTGGGAGGGCGCGACATTATAGCGGCGCGTCAGGTTTCCAAGATCGATGCCGTAGAGCCGCAGGATGTTCTCCCGGGTGAGGTCGGAGTCCTTGATGCGATATCGCCCGCACATGCCCGGCATGAAGGCACAGATCGGAGTCGATGCCCAGAGCGGACTCGAGCAGAAGGTGCGCACCGCCATGGCGTGGGCGCCTCGATTCTTCGGTCGCGATTCCTCCATCGCGGCACTCCTCGCCGCCTGATTCGCTCCAATATCAAAAGTATATAGCGCTGGATGGAGCTGCTCGGTTTCGGCTCACATTCATCCCACTCCGGCTCCGTTCCGCGTCCGCGATACCGGAACCGACGAACCGCCAGTATATACGTATATACAGTCAACCGGGCGAGTAGCCCTGCGCGCCCGCCACACAACGGCGCCACGCGCCCGTGCCCCTCCAGGGCGCTGTATATACTTGGGCTTTAAACGTTACCCTTTGAGAGCTAAAGTTTCTGAGTATAACCCGTTTCCGATTCGGTCCGAACCGATTCGGTCCGTCGCCAATCCATCCGCGCCTCCCACCTGCGCCGCGATTGGGGCTGGCGCTTCCGCCGCTGCGCGCACCATCCTCGCCGGCCGCCCACTCCTCGGGTGGTCTTCTTCCGTCGCCCCGCCTCACCCACGCCAAGCCACGCATGCCGCCGCCGATCCCTCTCTCCCGCCGCGACTGGCTGCACCGCGCCGTCGCCCTCGCTTTGCTGCCCGGTCTCGCTCGCTCCCTCGCCGACCCACGCTTCGGCGCCGTCGCTCCGAACGAGCCTTCGCTCCTTCAACTCGCGCGGGACCCGCTCCTGGCCGCCATTCTATATAACTCCCCTTCGCTGAAAAATTTCACCGCCGCGCCCGACGGCGCCGTGGGCATGAACGCGGCGGGCGAAAGCGCCCAACCACCGAAGTGGTTTATCGAGATCCAGCGCCTCTCCGGGGACCTCATCCAGGCCGGCATCGGTTCCGATAACGAAGCGCTCATCCAACGCGCCCTCCCCATCATCCGCTGGGGCTTCAACCGACAGTCCCCCGCCGGCGATTTCCCCGGCGAACCCGACGAGTTTCATAGCACCGAAATCTTCGTGGCCGACACCGCCCGCGGCCTCGTGCTGCTGCGCGACGCCCGCCCGAAGCAGTTCGCCGCGTTGTCCCCGGAATTCGTGCCGAAAATCACGGCCGCCGCGCGCTGGCTTATCCAGCCCGACGTCGCCGCCAAGGGCCAGCACAACAACGCACCGTTCACCCATCGGAACTATATACTCGCCGCCGCCCTCGGCCTCACCGCCGAGCTCAGCGGCGATGCCGAACTCGCCGCACACGCGGCCGCCAGCGCGAGCGCCGGCCTCGCGCTGCAACGCCCCGACGGTGTGAATCCTGAACGCGGCGGCTTCGATGCGAATTACCAATCCGCCGGCCTGCTCTTCGCGTCGCGCTATTACCCGACCTGCCACAATCTCGCCCTCCGCGGCCAACTCCGCGCCATGCTCACCAAGGGCCTCGCCTGGCTCAGCGGCCGCATCGCCAACTCCGGCGAAATCGAAACTGCCGGCAGCACCCGTACCGGCATCGAAAATCTCCGCTGGGGAAAACTGAAGACGGTCAACTATATGGAGCTCGTGCAAACGCTCTGCCACGGCTCGCGCATCATCGGCGACGCCACCCTCCGCACGAAAGCCGAAAACATCGCGCGCCGCTACGGCCCAATCGGCCCCGACCAGCTCGCCTGAGTTCGCCGGCCGTTCGCGCGCGGGAGCATTATACCCGCGGCAACGCGCGCGATCCGCGGTTCCGCGCCGACCGGCGCCGGCCGCGCCTATATACTTTGATGATTTTTAATCACCTATATACCGCGCGTCCCCGGCCTGCGCTCTACATCGAGATATATTCTGCCCGCCTCCTCGCCTGATCGCGGCATGGCCAACCTGCGCCCGCACGCCCCGGAACCGGCGACACTGCCAGGCCAACCGCGACACCGCCGCGCGCCGAACCTCACCGCTGCCCGCAACCGTGGTCGCTGGCAGCCCGCGTCTCTGAATTTTATATATCCAGCTTGAGCGCGTACGCGTAATCGCACGGCTTTGTCGACGGGAGTGTGACCGCCAGCCCCTCGGGCGTCGGCGTCGCCTGCAGCGCCCGCCGCACGCCAAGCAGGTGCACCGCGCGTGGCTTCGCCCCGGCCATACTCTTGAGCAACACCCGCCCATCCGCCGGCCAGCCGAGAACAATTGCGTAAACCGTCCGATGATCCTTCGACTGGGTGAAGCGCACGTCCTGCGCCGTGAACGGCTGCTTCTGCGTATCCCGCTGACCACCGAACTGCCCGCTTTCCGCGGTCACCGTCGACGGCCCCTCACCATATACTTTCCACGGGCGCGTCGCGAAAATCGCCTCGCTGTTCACCTTCATCCAGACACCGATATCCCCGACGATCTTGCGCTCGTCATCATCGATCGTGCCATCGGCGCGCACCGGTATATTAAGCATCAGGTTGCCGTTCTTGCTGACAATATCCACCAGCATCGGGACCACCGTGCCCGCACTCTTGTAGGAATGCGTGTTATATACATTGCGGTCATAATGCCAGTCGCCGATGCACGTGTCGGTCTGCCACGGCTGCGGGAGGATTTCCGACGCCTTGCCGCGCTCGATATCATATGTGATCGCGCGGCGCTGCACCTCGTCCAGCTTCTTCCCGTTGACCACCGCCTCGTTGTGGCCGAAGCGATTGATGCTCGAATTATAAAAGTGCGCCACCAGCTCTAGCCCCAGTGCATCCGACACTCCATAGAGCGGCAGCACGGTGTCATCGAAATATATCATGTCCGGCTTATAATCATCCCACAACTGCTTCGTCCGCAGGAAGAATTTCTCGCAATACGCCGCGTCCGGGGTGCTGCTCCCCTTCGCCGGATCCCAGGTCCACTCGAGCTTCGAACCGACCGGATGCCGCTGCGAATAGAGCTCCTGTGGGTCGAGCCCGTCCCACCATTTTCCTTTGCCATCCGCCTTCGTGATATTGCCGTCATAGGGTACCCCCGCCAGCGGTCCGGTCTTGTCCGAGCCCTGCGCGGGCTCATACCACGACCACGCGTGCGATGCGTGCACGCTCACCGCGAAACGCAGCCCTTGATGATGCGCCGCCTTCGCCCACATCCCGATCAGGTCCTTCTTTGGCCCCTCCGCCGTCGCATTCCACGGCTGGTACTTCGAGGCGAAGTTGTCGAAATTGTCGTGGTGGTTCGCCAGCGCCATGAAATATTTCGCGCCCGCCTTTTTATATAGCGCCATCAGCTCCTCCGGGTCGAACTTCTCCGCCTTCCACAGGTGAATGATGTCCTTGAAACCCACCTGCGACGGGGGCCCATAGTGCTCCACCTGATATATATTCTGCTTGCTGCCCTGAATGTACATGTTCCGCGCATACCAGTCGCCATCCTCCGGCTCGCACTGCGCCCCCCAATGCGCCCAGATGCCAAACTTCGCGTCGCGAAACCACTCCGGCGTCTCATAGCCCGCCGCGAGCGAATCCCAGTTCGGCTGGAACGGTCCGGCCTGAATCGCGTGCGGTTGGAAGTTGCCCGGCGCGCTCTCGGTATGCTCCGCCCGGGCCAGCACAGGCAGCCACGAAAACATGAGCACGCTCGGCACAAACAAACACGATGTTAGCTTCATAAAAATCGGGGGTTATCCAGTCGCGAAATCAATCACGGGCTGAACAGGGGTTTCGAAAAAAAGCGCCGTCCGCGGTCGTACGTCGAGTCTTATCGCAACCATCTCCCCGCCTCGCCGCGGGGGCGCGAGTCATCCGGGCGCCACCACCCACGGCCGATGACCATCGCGCTTGCAATCGGAACGCCCCGCGGAACGATTCGCGCGCCCGGCGCTCCGCGACACCTCGCGCATATATTCCATGCCCACGCCCCGATCCGCCGCGCCAACCGCCAGACCCGCGCCCCCCCCGGTATATATTGCGCTCCGGGCCGGCCTTGTTCCGCTATATACTTCTCTATATAACCGAAACCGCCCGCCGCTCCCCCGATGAAATCCCCCGACGCCCCACCCGCCCCGCCGCCTCCGTCCACCCCGGCGCGTTACGCCGCCGCGGGCCTGACGATATTCGCGGCCACGCTCCTCAACCGCGCCGGCCTCGAGCCCGCAAAATCCAGCGTCGTGGCCGAAACCCTCGTCGAGGGCGACCTCCTCGGCCACACCACCCACGGCCTCGCGTTGCTCGCTTCCTATTTGCAGGAACTCGAACGCGACACCATGACGCGCACCGGCGAACCCGCCGTGATCTCCGACTTCCCCGCGGCGGTCACTTGGGACGGCCGCCGCCTCCCCGGCCCGTGCGTCGTGCGGTCCGCCATCGCCCTCGCCAGCGAACGCGCGCGCTCCCTCGGCACCTGCGCCGTCGCCATCCGCCGCAGCCACCACCTCGCCTGCCTCGCCGCCTACCTCCGCGAAGTCGCCGCCGCCGGCCAGATGATCCTGCTCACCTGCTCCGATCAAAACGCCGCGGCCGTCGCGCCATTCGGCGGCACGCGCGCTATATACTCCCCAAATCCCATCGCCGCCGCCTGGCTCACCGCCGGTGATCCCGTCATGCTCGACGTGTCCACCTCCATCACCACCGTCGGCACCGTCCGCCGCGCACGCGCCGAGGGGCGCACCATCCCGGGTTCCTGGCTCCTCGATGCCAACGGCTCACCCACTGCCGATCCTGCCGTGATGTCCGCCGACCCGAAAGGATCCCTCCTGCCCATCGGCGGCCTCAATCACGGACACAAGGGCTACGCGCTCGGCCTGCTCGTCGAGGCCCTCACCGCCGGGCTCGCGGGCCATGGACGCGTCGATCCCGCCACCGGTTGGTCGGCCACCGTCTATATACAAATCTGGCAACCCGAGGCATTCGCCGGCCGTGCCGCATTCGAA
The DNA here is from genome assembly GCA_963800005.1 of uncultured Verrucomicrobiae bacterium. Taxonomy (GTDB): domain Bacteria; phylum Verrucomicrobiota; class Verrucomicrobiia; order Opitutales; family Opitutaceae; genus CAWCZH01. The sequence continues at coordinate 82,481 of CAWCZH010000003.1, read as the reverse complement.
CGCGAAATGACGCGCCTCAGCGAACTCTGCCACGGGAGCCCGCCCCGCGACCCGACCCGCCCCGTGCGCCTCCCGGGCGAAAGCGGACTGCGCCGCCGCGAAGAGGCTCTCGCGAAGGGTGTCGCGCTCTATCCCACCATCTTGCCCGCCCTCGAACCATGGGCCCAAAAATGGAATCTCCCGATGCCCGTGGCGGTCCCGCCTGTGGTTGCTTAGGTTGCCTTGACTTTTTTCTGCACAACGTGCACAACTAACGCATGGCCGATACGCTCTCTCCCGAAGTCTTCACCAATATGGTGCTGCCCATCCTGAGCACGGCGAAGGACCACGGCGCCACGGCGGATTCGTTGATCAAGGTCTTTATACAAGGCATGACGAAGCTGTTCGCCGAGGGCGACCTGAAGGAGGCGACCGCGCGGGTGGGCTTTATCAATTTGCTCAACGCCGAGGGTGGGTGTGTGCCAGCGAAGGGCGCGGCGAAACTCTATGGCGGCCCGACCGAAGTGTCGGAAGAAGCCGTCCGCAAAGCCGCCCGCTCGGGCCAGCTGATCGCCGTGCGCGATGGCTTGGACAACCTGCATTTCCCGGTCTGGCAATTCGGCCCGCGTGGCGGCGTGCTCCCCGGCCTCCGCGAAATTCTTCCACTCGTCCAGGCGCGGCCCCACGCCGACGACCTCGCACCCTTGATCTTTTTCCTAAATCCCTCAGCGCGACTCGGCGGCAAAACTCCGCTCGAAGCCCTGCAGGCCGGCGGTGAACCCGAGATCACACGCGTGAAACGACTCGCGGCCGCCCTCGCGGAATAGCAAACCCGCCCCATGGCCCGGGAACTCCGGCGTCCGGCGGAGCCCGCGGATTTCGACGCGCTCGAACTGCCCCGGCTCAAAAAAACGCTCTCCGCCCCGTGGTGGAATCTGCGCTGGGCCGCCCACGCCACCAAGAGCCAGTATTTTCACGCCGCGCTCACCGGCCGCCTCACGCCCGGCTCCGGCACCGTCCCCTGCCTATATCTCGCGCGCGACCGGGAAACCTCGTTTCAGGAGATATATGGAGACGATATCTATATAGCCGGCACCCGGAAGCTGGGCTTCCGCCTCGCCAAGACCGACCTCGAGCATCGCGTTTATCTGAAAACCGCCGAGTCGCTCGCGCTGACGCTCTATGATCTCACGACCGTCCGCGGCGCCAAGCGCATCGGCATGGATCTCGGTACGCTCTATGCCGCAGATATTTCCTGCGCCCGAGATTTTGCGCAGCGTCTGCACGATCACCCGGCGAAGTTCGACGGCATCCTGTATGAATCGCGCCACACGAAATCGCGCTGTATCGTCGTCTGGGCGACGCACCGGCCTGCGCTGAAAAAACTCGAACTCGCGACCTCGCACAACCTGTGGGAACTCGCGACCCCCGGCCCGGCCGTCCCGCCCGGCGCCCTAAAAATATTCGGCACCGTCATCCAAGTCGCCTCCGCCGGCCCGTGACCGTAATATGAGAATCACCGAGGCGCGGCCGGGAATTCGATTGCCGCATCGGCCTGCTAACCGTCCGATTTCAATCGCTCCAAAAACTCGGCGCGGGCGGTCAGTGGCTGCTGGAGCATGGAATCCACGGCCTTGATACGAAATTCCCGTTGATCGCGGTCGTTTTTTTCCATCGGCGACCCGGGTGCCACCGGGAAAGGCGGAGGCTCCTTCATAATATTGTCGGTCATTTTCGAGCGGACCAACGGCAACTCCGATTGCTGTCGCGCTAGCGCGGCCGTGAAAAAGGCGCGGAACGCCTCGTCATGGCCGCGGTGGATCAGCCGCCTGGCGCAGGCGAGGGGTAAATCATAGGCTTCACTATTTAGCCTGCCCCCAGGCGGCCGGCTCGCGACCACTTGCTCCTCCTCATATGTAGCTCGAGTATATAATTCGAAAACCGCGGAATCCAGGCCATCCCACTGAAATGCGTTCAGGTGCCTGACAAGAGCAGTCGCGTCTGCGCTTTGTATTTTCGATTGCTCCGGACCGGTCTCGGTCGCCGGGAGCGCCCAATGCGCGAGCGGAAGCCGCAGCATTTCGCCCACAAGTTCACTGCCAGCGCGCGGATAATAATACAGGAGACGATCGACCGCGCCGAGTCGGTCAATGACCGGGATCCAAACACCGCCCGGAACCGGCTTAGGGTCGTGGAGACCGAATGCGTCCTCTCGGAGCTGCTGAACAAAATCGGGCTCCCGAATTCCGCCCCAGTCGGAACGAGCGGCGGCAGCGAGCGCGGCCCTCGCGACGGGCGAATTAATATCGAGCCTGAAACTTCCATCATACATCATGCCGTTTCCGAAGTCGGGCCCGACGATATACAACCGGCGATTGACGATCCGACCAAGCGCAACAAAGCAAAGATCACCGACCTTCGCAGTGTAAGGCCATTCGCCGTTCAACGCCGGCTTGGTTCGAGGTGAGTTGACCCCCGCCGGCTGGGATCCTCCGGCGTGAAAACGAACATCATATACGTCTGTATAAAGGCCGGAGGTTCCGTTCCGGTTCAACTGCCGCGGGTCGACGACGATCCGCGTCGGGCGCGCATCACCAAGATGATCGAGCAGCGCCGGCACGATCGAAAGCCCCCTCCGTACTACCTCCGTCATCACTGCAGATGGCTGGGGAGGTTTCGCAAATCCATCCGGAACGACCAACGGCGGAAAACCTTCGATCCACCTGAGATCGCGCCGCTCTTGGGCGCCTTCCTCTATTCTCTCGTCGCGCATCCGATCGATCAACAAGTCGGCCGGGAGTTCCGCGAGTGCCGCATCGACCGGTGCGGCGTGCACGCTCCAGCCCGCCGGCTCACCGGTCCTATGCCCATCACCGGGTTGAGCGAATCCCGTGCACGTCAGCAGGCCGAGACCGAGATGCCAGGCACGTTTTCGAGCGTTGCGAACCATGGCTATAAACGATTGCGTTCCGCTAATATACTCAGAGGAGCTCGCGACGATGTCCGACGGGGAACGGACGCCAAATAAACAAACGAGCTTCGCCGGGGCAACGCCTTATTGGACTCCGAACGTCGGCAATCGCCCGCTTTGGTTAGGGTTCCAGCCAATGGTTGGTTGCCATCGACCCGGATTGCTCATGACGCAAATGCGAACCCAAATATATACGTAGTTTTATATATGTATTGCCCAAGGTCTCAGAAACCGACGGAGATCCGGCGCCTGTAGGAATCTCCAGACCTGCCGCGGTTTCAGGCCGTCCCCGGAATGTCCGGCTCGACCAGAGCCGCCAGTTGCGCGAGCGACTCCTGCCACCCGAGATAACACATCTCAACCGGGATCGCCGCCGGCAGGCCCTCCTGGAGCACATGCAACTCGGTCCCGACCAGCACCTGACGCAGCGTCACCGTCGTCTCCATTTCTCCCGGGAGGTTCGTATCCTCGAACCGGTGGGTATAGCGCAGCCGCTCCGACGGCAGCAGCTCCCTATATACACCGCCAAAGAAGTGCCCGCCGCCATTCGAGAAGTTCGTGAACGACATCCGATACGTGCCGCCCACCGTGGCTTCCAAGTGGTGCACGACCGCCGTGAACCCATACGGCGGCAGCCACTTCGCCAGCGCGGCCGGATCAAGAAACGCCCGGTAAACCCGCTCCGGGCCGGCGCGAAGCACGCGATGCAGGCGAACAGTGGACGTCGACATAAAGGTATATACAGCACCGTTGCCCCTCCCGACCGCGACGTCCAGACCGAATCCCTCCGACGCCCGACCCACGTCTCACCGCAACGTAGCTTCAGGGTGAAATATCTCGGTTGACCGTCTAGCCCGTTTTAGTCTAGTAGGTAAACATGCGGGACACCTCACCACCCGACACTACGACGCGGGATCGCATCCTCGTCGCGGCGATCGGCGTGTTCGGCCGGCTCGGCTATAAGCGGACTTCCGTCGAGGACCTCGCGCGAGCCGCCGATCTTTCCAAGCAGGGGCTTTACCTCCACTTCAGCAGCAAGCAGGAGATCTTCGCCGAGGCGCTGCATCGCTACCTAGACGACGGCATCGCCCTCGTGGAAAACGCCCTGGCATCGATTGATATAACGCTCTCCGAGCGGATTATCCGCGCGCTCGACGCTTGGTTTGGCCGTCATTTCGACACCTTCGCGCCGGCCTCGTTCGACGTCATGGAAGCACAAATCCGACTCAACCTCGGCGCGGAGATCGATCGCTATAAGGTCGCGCTCAAGCGCCGCCTCGCAGCTGCGCTCGCCGCGTCGCCCGAATTCAAGCACCGTGGGAACCGCTGCTCGCCAGCCGAAATCGCGGAGGCCCTCTTCATCTGCGGGCTGAGCTGGAAGGAGCGGCACGCTTCCCGCGCCGACTTTATGAAGACGATGCGTCTCTGCGTCCGTGCGCTTTGCCAACTGAAGGCCCCGCGGTGAGCAAGGTCCTCGTTACCGGAGGTTCCGGTTTTCTCGGAGGCCACGCCATCCTCGCCCTCCTCACCGCCGGCCACGAAGTCCGCACGACCGTGCGCGATCCGCAGCGCGCCGACCGCGTACTCGCGATGCTGAAAACCGGTGGGATCATACAACCTGCCGGGTTGACTTTTGCGACCGCGGACCTCGCCAGCGACGCCGCCTGGGGCGACGCCGCCGCGGGCTGCGACTATATACTGCACGTGGCGTCGCCTTTCCCGGCGACCAATCCCAAACACGAAGACGAATTAATTGGGCCCGCGCGGGACGGCACCCTGCGCGTTCTCCGCGCCGCACGCGCAGCCGGCGTCAAACGCGTCGTACTCACCTCCTCGTTCGCGGCGATCGGTTATGGGCATGGCTCGGCCACGGGTCCATTTGATGAAACGTGCTGGACGAATATCACCGGGGAGGACGTCGCCCCCTATATTAAATCGAAGACCCTCGCCGAGCGCGCAGCCTGGGAGTATATATCGGGCGATGGACGCGGCCTGGAACTCGCGGTGATCAACCCTGTGGGAATCTTCGGCCCGGTCCTCGGCCCCAATTTGGCCGCGTCCGTTGCGATCATACAACGCCTGATGAACGGCGACATCGCGGTGTGCCCGCGAATTTATTTCGGGCTCGTCGATGTGCGGGACGTTGCGGAGCTGCACCTGCGCGCGATGCTATATCCCGCCGCCAGCGGGCAACGCTTCATCGCAGTCGCCGGGGACACGCTCTCGCTCCTCGATGTCGCGAAATTGTTGCGGCAGCGTCTCGGGCCGGCGGCACGGAAGGTGCCGCGCTTCCAGCTGCCCGACTGGATCGTGCGTCTCGCCGCGCGCAGAAATCGGGCGCTTCGGCAGGTGGTGCCGCAGCTAGGCCGGGTTCGGCGATCCACCAGTGCGAAAGCGCAGCGGCTGCTCGACTGGAGCCCGCGCTCCAATGAAGACACGGTGGCCGCCACCGCGGAGAGTCTCCTCCGACTCGGTATATTGAAATGAAATCCGTGGCATTCATCCCCATTTCCTCGTCGTTCAATATTTTCTGTGGCGTGGGAAAATCGTTATAGATTCCAATATGGTTCCATATACATCGCGACCCCCGGGAGGTTGCGTTGTCGGGAGCAGCATATACAAACCTCGGTGGGCTCGTTTGTTCTGCGACTCGCGACCGGCGTGACCGGTCGGACGCGGGCTATATCAGCTCCGACTGCGAGAGAAGCGTGGAACTTGTCAGCGCGGCGTTGGACCGCCTGGCGCCCGGCATGATTCGCGCGCCGACGGCCAATGCGACTTCTCATTACAGCGCAATAGGATCGGGGGCAGACTATATACGCCGGAATCTAGCCGAGCGCGCCCGCGGGCCCGTGCATTGTGGTAATAGTGTCGCCAGCGCCGGCGATTTAGTCGCGAACCGGGCTTCAAACGGACGGTCGGAACGCAGTGGCGCGGGGAGTCAGTCATCGCGCCGACCACAAGAAACAAAAATCCCCCAACCACTATATAGTCATGAATACGAAAACACTGGCGGCCGCGTCTCTCATTATACTCAGTCCCTTGGCGATCAATGCCAGCCTGGCAGCCGATCAATCGCTGGGCGACACGCCGTCCGCTCCGAAAGCCGCCGACCTTTCCGGAAACGGCGACCAACAATATAATACAGCAATCGGCGCCAACCAGCAGCCCGCGTGGCGTCTGCAGTCGGGCGGAAGCGGATCCGGCGGATCCGGTGGATCCAGCGGAAGTGGATCCGGCAGTTCCGGCAGTGGAAGCTCCGGAATGGGCGGCAGTGGCAGCGGCAGTTCCGGAAGTTCTGGATCCAGCGGAAGCTACGGCAGCGGTAGCTCCGGCTCGGGTAGCTCGGGAAGTGGCAGCTCCGGCAGCTCTGGCTACGGCAGCGGCTCGTCCGGCTCGGGCAGCAGCGGCAGCTCTGGCATGGGCGGGAGTGGTTCTTCCGGATCGGGAAGCAGCGGCTACGGCAGCTCCGGTTCAAGCAGCAGTGGAGACACCAGCGGCACCTCCGGTAGCAGCGGCACCGGCACCTCGGGTTCCGGAAGCTCGGGAAGCAGTGGCAGCGGCTACGGCAGTTCGGGCTCAGGCAGCAGCGGCAGTGGCTACGGCAGCTCCGGCTCGGGCTCGAGTGGCAGCGGCTACGGCAGCGGCAGCTCCGGTTCGGGCTCCGGCTCGACGGGCAGCGGTAGCTCTGGCTCCAGTGGCTCGACCGGCAGCAGCGGCAGCTCTGGCAGCAGCGGCAGCAGCACGACCCCAAGCCGCTAATCAGCGGTACCTCAGGTCTTGACAATTCGACCCGGCCCAAACGGCCGGGTTTTTTTTTGCCCGGACGAAATCCCTCGCTTGGGAAGCGTAGCGGCCAACTCGGGGACTGCGCCCCGACGCGATATACAGCTCAGGTATATCCGCACGAAACCGCGCCGCACATCAACGAGAGGCGGTTCACGGCCCGAGCTGACAGCCCCGCATCGTGTTCGCGGGTTATATAGCCGTAATGACTATATACATGTCTGTTGCCGACACTGCTCGCTCCGCACATCGCGGGACACTTTCGATCATCACACCCATCCCTTTCTCTACGTCTCCACAGGTTCGGATGAGATGAATGCGATCCCGGCCAAAACAGGTTTCGCCATGCCCAGCCACGACTTCCGATATATCTCGGCCAAAGCCGGCTCGCCAGCCCATTCAGGGGGTGCTCTTCTGAGTTATGCCTCTTCGCCCTATATACATCATCGGCCTCCTCGGACTGCTCGTTCCCGTCCTCGCCTGCGCGAAACAAATCTGGGCCAAGTCTTACCTCGGAAAACAGGCTCCGGAGTTAGTGGTGGAAAAATGGCTGACTCCCGCCCCCAAGACCGCGGGTAAGTTTGTGCTGATCGACTACTGGGCTACCTGGTGCCCCCCGTGCCGCGCCTCCATCCCGGAACTCAACGCGCTGCAGGAGAAATTTCGGAGCCAGCTCGTGGTCATCGGAATCTCCGATGAGGACGAAACGACCGTGCGGGCTATGAAGTCCCCACGCATCGACTATGCCGTTGCGATCGATCGGAAGAAACGGATGAAAACGCAACTTGCGGTGACTGGCATCCCGCACGTCATCCTGATCGATCCCTCCGGAATCGTGCGCTGGGAGGGTTTCCCGCTGCTCGCATCCGATCGCCTGACCGAATCCACCGTCGCCAACGTGATCTCAAACTATCAGGCGAAGTGATAGAGATAGCCTCCGCCGACCTGCGCCCAATATACCGCCCTAGTATACAAACTCTGAGCGGCTCCTCGGTGAGATCTTACGTGGCTTGATGCCATCCGTGGTCAAAAAACCGCCCCTCAACCGCCATGTATATCGCCCTATATACGCCTTTCCGCCATCGTCCGGAACCCTAACCGTTACAAAGTTAAGAGTTAAAAGTTAGGCGTTCCGACCATTTCCGTGGATCGATCTTCCGGTGAAGTCTTCCGGAGTCTGCCGCCATCCGTGTTCAAAAAGAGCGCTCGTCCACCTCCACCCCGTATATCGCCCTATATACTCTCCTCCGCCATCGTCTGGAACCCTAAGCGTTACAAAGTAAGAGTTAAGGGCACTTTGAACAATGACGTTTCTGGAGCGAAGGGCGCAAGCCGCTGAGATGCGGCGGCCTCGATATATGGCGAGCGGGTGGCGAGCCGCCATTCGCTCCGATAATATAGTTATATAAACTCCCGTTGGGCGGTTCCTCGTCGTTGCGGGACTCGGTTTAGTGGCTCAGGCGACGCCGCGCACGCGCTTGAGCCGGACCAGCCGCACATATTGCAGCAGGTTGTAGGTCAGGTTGCTGAGCCCGATCCCGGTGGTGTTTCGTTTCAGGCCTATATACTCGAGGCTCGAGCCGCCCATGCTGTTCTCAATGCACCCGAAGATGTGCTCCACTCGGCAGCGGATCTTGGATTTCAAGTGATTGAGATGCAGGTGCAGGTCATCGAGCGGCCGGTGCCGGCAGCCCTTTTCGTGGATATTATTCGTGATCCCTAAATCACCCAGGAGTTCGGCCGTCTTGGCACTGGGATAGGCGCCGTCCGCGAAGAGATTCTCGCCAGCGGAGTCGGCGAGCAGCTCCGGCAAGACGCTCGCGTCATGGGCGGCGGCGTGGGTGACTCGATAGCCAGTGATCACGACCGAGGCCGCATCGGCCTTCACATGGTTTTTGTAACCATATACCGTGGTCTGCCCCTTCCTAGTCCAGCGCGCGTCGACATCTTTTTGGGCGACTTTGTGCGGCTGCTTTTTCCAGTCGGCAGGGACTTCGCCTTCTTTGATCAACGCATTCTCCTCGCGCGTATTCCGCTGGCGGGGGACCTCGACGAAGCTCGCGTCGACGATCGTACCCACCTTTGTGATGATTCCCCGCTTCGCGAGGACCTCGGTAAACTTCGCAAACAAAACTGGCACCGCCTCGGCCTGGGTCAGCGCTTCGCGGAACCGCCACACGGTCGAAAAATCCGGCACCCGACTACCCAACCGCAAGCCGAGGAAACGCTGGAACGAATGCCGGTCGTTGATGTGATACTCCAGCTGCTCATCCGACAGATTATACAGCCGCTGCAGGACGAGGATCTTGAACATGAACACGACATCGAACGCCTTCCGGCCCGCCGACGAGGTCCGCTCCCGCGTGAACACTGCCGCCAGCTGCGGGCGGAAGATTTCGAAGTCCACCAGCCGCTTCAAATCTACCAGTGGATCCTTCAGCTTCGTCAGGGTCTCCAGGCGCTCCGCTTCATCGAAGAAACTCGGTTGGTATTGGTCCATTGCTATATAGAGCAGGTCTTGTGCTTAGCCGTTATATAGAAGATTGATTTTTCAAACTGCCCTTAAAAGTTAAGCGTTCCGACCATTTCCGGTGGATCGATTTCCGGTGATATCTTCCGAGGCTTGATGCGATCCGTGGTAAAACAAAGCGTTCGTCTACCCGCACCCGCACTCTCTATATCGCCCTCGCCCACCCGGTCCGATCGCTACTCCCGCAAGCCGACGACGCCTTTCGTGACAGGCGTGCGCGACACGATCCGATACGTCCGCCAGAAGCGCTGATATGGCGTGTCCTTCTCCGGCAACGTGACATCGGTTTCCAAATAGCCGCCGTTCTCCGCCGCTGAGAAGTCTATATCTTTGCGCATGTCCGGTGTCGTCACCCAGATGAACCGGGGAATCGTTTCGAGCTGTGCCGCGCTAATCGTCTGCACCGCCTCCGAATACTTCCGCAACCGCGCCTGCTCCGCATCGTCCAGCACGAGCAGGTACCACTCGTTTGGATGCGGTGCATAATGCGCGGCATGCATATAGGCATGGATGTCACTCGTGACCTTCATTCCGTCCACCGTATATATTTCCGGCGCAATCCGGTGCCGGCCCCACACCCACCCGCTTTCGTACGTGGCCACAAATCTGGCCGCCGACACCACCACGAATACGCCCACTGCCGCGATTGCCACCCGCATGACCCGGGGAGCCAGCGTAACGCCCCTCGTGCCACCCATAAAACGTTCCCCCAGCCAAGCCATCAACACCGCCCACCCCACCACACTGGACGCATAATACCGGTCGAGATAATATCCCTTGTGCCAGAGAAATGACGCCACCAGCGCCACGATTGGCAACGCGCACCAGGTCGCTGCCAGGAAATTGATTTCAAACGCGGCCGTCCGTCGAACCTCCCGCGCCGGGCGGGACAGCCCGAAAGCGGTGATCAAGAGGCCAACGCCGATCGTCGCCGCAAGGTAATGTTCTATATATGCTGCGGGCCCGAGCGCAGCCGCTCCCAGCACGATGGCGACAAATATAAAGACTGGTCCCACCCACAGCGCCGATCCCCGTACACGTCCCATCCCCGACACCGGCCGGCCCTCCTCGGTCGGCAGCGCGCTCTGGCGCAGCTCAATATATTTGAGCACCCACCGCGCGACCGCGAACGCAAGCATGCCCGGCACCAGCTCCGCGAGGACGACCTTCAGGATGCCGCTGGCCTCGCGCAGATTCGGAATGTGTATCCATTGCGTGCCGTTGACTACATTGCCCGCCTGGCCGAGAAGCACCGCGCCGCACGTGAGAAAAAACACGGTCCAGCCGGCGAAGATCGCAATATACACCGCCGGCCGCGCGCGCCGCCGCCGGACGTCGCCAACGAAAACGCTGAGCACGCCCAACGCGGAATATACCCCGAGGAAATAATGCGTTGCCGGCATCAGCGCACTCAGCAGCCCGAGCCACACCAATCGTCCCCACGGCTGCCGTCCGGGTTCAAGCGCGGCGCGCGACAGCGCCTCGAGGAACAGCGCCACCAGAAATATACACAGGGCATACGGCCGTGCGTCATAACCCTGCGCCACGATCACTCCGCTCCACATGAACACGCCCACGAGCGCGACCACGGCGACGAATTCCGAGTACAATCGCCGCAACACGATATATACCGCGACGAGCCCGCCGAGCAGGCAAATGACGCTCGTGATCCGCAGCACGGTGGCATCGAGCACGGTCACGTGCCCGAGTCCCCACGGCACCACGAAGTATAAAGGCGGCAGAAGGTTTACCCCGGTCGAGAGGGATTGCAGGAATTCGCTGAACGATTTTCCCTGCACTTGATACAGCGTGAGCAGTTCGTCGTACCAGAGCAGTTTGCGCGGTGACTCGCGCGCGAAACGCACGAGGATCGCCAGCGCGCAGAGCGCCACCGCGGCCCACCCGAGCGCCGCGAGAGTGCGGGAGCTGGGTGCACGAGGAATTTGGGACGGCAGCGCGGAGACGTTCTTCATATACAAAAGCGCGCTCACCGACATCCCCCGCTTGCGCCGGTACCCGCCGCCCGTGGGCGGCGTTGGCGGCCGGTGGGATGCGTCAATTTTTCCGAGCCTTCGCCCGCCGAGCTCAGTGCGTGTTCTTTTCCGTGCGCTTGTCGCGCGCCGCGATGGCCGTCAGCTGCTCCTGCTGAATTTCCTCGAGCACGGCGATTTGTGCGGGAGTGAGCGACGTTTTGAGCTGGCTGAGCGCTGCATCCGGCACCGCCCAATATTGAGACCCGCCAGATACGCCCAGCGTCCGCGATATCGCCTTTACGAACTGATCCGCCTGCTGGCTCGTGAGCGGGCTCCCTATATAGCTGACGCGATCCCGAAGCTCGTCCGCCACAGTATAATATCCCGCCACGCGCTCGAACGTGCGCAACGCGACCATGGTGTCCACACCGAGGCTCGCGCTCATCTCGCGAGTGATCGCAGCACGGGTGTCTGCGAGAGCGGCCAGCCGGTCGGTGACCGCACTGTTCGTGCCCATCAACGCGAGCGCGTCCGCACCGGCCATTTCTTTTTCGGTCAGGTAACTTTCGAGCCGGTCCTGCGCGTCCGGTGCGAGAGCGAGCGCCGTATATAGTCGACCATATTTCGCGTTGATGCGCTCGCGCACGAGCACCGCCGCGGCTTTCGCATACTCAGGGTCCGTCAACAACGCGCGAAAATACGGGCGACTGACCGTATCATATAGCGCGGGCGACACCGCGGCCCCCGCGCTCGGCGGTTGAGGTTCCGCCGCCAAGGCAAACTGCGCGCGCAACACGGCGCTCCAGCGCCGCTGGCCGTCAGAAAAATTCGCCTCCGCCTCCTGCTGCCGACGCTGCATTTCCGCGGCATCCGCCTCGAGGCCCTTCGTGCGCTTGACCGTGGCCAGCGTCTGGCCGACAAAGCTCTCCGCGAGTCGCCGCGCCGCGCCGGCATCTTCTGCGAGCCGTTGGGACTCGCGCCATAGGTTCCACGCGATGCCGAGTGTGGCGGCGACAGGGATGGCAAACGCCGCGGTACAAAGTATATAGGCGCGACGCATCAGGCGGCTCCTCAATTTTTCAGCAGCAAATCCCGGCCGTCCGACTTCGCCGCCGGCAACGTGCCTGCTTTGATCGTCGCCTGATTCCTTGCGAGGATCGTTCGCCGCGCTTGCGCTTCCGCGACCAGTTTCGACGCGGCCGTCGTTTGGGCGGGATCGAAAATCGCCGCGGCGTCTCCTGCGAACGATTCGGGCAGCGGTCCAAAGGGGTCGTGATCGCTCGCCGCGAGCAGCGCGATGATTCGATCGGATTGGTCGTCGCGAATCGGCGCGGCGGAGTTCTTGAACTGCGCAGCGAAGTCATTCGTCTCCGCGCGATAGCGCAGCGTCGATGCATAGTCTCTATATTGACTATAGAGTCCCTCGCCCAGGGTCTTCTGTAGATTTTCGTCAAGGTCGCGCGTCGCCGCGGCTGCCGCTGCCTGCAACGCGGTCGAGTCTCCGCTCTCGATTCCGGGCACTCGTCCCGAACTGATGCCGTTGGCGAGCGCGACGAAGGTGGCGGCTTTCTCGATAAGGAGATTTTCCACTTCCTGCTGTTGGTCCGGGGGCAACTGCCAGCGGCGAAAAAGCGCGGCGTAATTCTCGGCAACAAACACGCGCATCCGCGCTCGTAGGACCGTGAGCCCCTGCTTCCCGTAGTTCGTCGCACTATATAGAGTCGGTGGCGCCGGAGTGGCAGCGCCGGCCGGCCCCGCCGCGGCGGTGGGCACCGCGAGTCGCGCCTCCGCCGCGGCGAGCCTGCCGAACCGCCGATTGGCCGCGCCCAATGCTTCCTGCGCCGCGCGCTGTGCCGCGCGCCCCCGCCGCACGCGTTCGCGCAACTCCGAGTTCCTGCGTTCCAAAAATAATATAACGACAGCGCACGCGAGCAGGGTCCCAAGCAGCGCCCACGTCTTCTTCATGCCGCTACTATATAAAGCGTATTATCATCTTGGTGTCGAGTTCGGAGGGGACGCCCAAGGAGGTCAGCCCGGTGAGCGAAGCGGCTTGGCCTTTATATCACCTCGAAGGCTGAACACGAAACGGATCGAACCGATCGGAAGCTAAAGATGCCACTCGTCCCGCAGCTCCAGGTGGTCCTGCTGCACGGATCGGCTGAATGTCTCGGTCGGCACCAGCTCTGCAATCACTACCGCCGCGGTACCATCGCACTCCGCCACTGTGCTCAGCGAAATAGCGACGCCTCCAATGACCGTCGTACTCCCGGGGAAGAAACTTTGGACGCCCAGCGCCTTCCCCGCTGCCGAGAGGTCGACAAGCTCGATTTCCGGCAGTGAACCCCACAAGTTTGCATGGCCATTGTCGGCGAAGACCCAAGAGCCCGGAAGTCGTGACTTAACGCTCAATAAATGATGGGCCGGGCTACTGCCCACCCGGGGCGGTTGAAGAGGACCCAGAAATTGGAAGTACACTCTCCGGCCAACTGCGACGCCGGTGAGCTGCGATGGGACGCGGCTGAGGACTTCGGTGGCGAAGAGACGGAAAACAATGTCACCGCTATAAGATAAATCGTCGTGACTGAAAGCCTTTGGTCCGCGCCGCACTGGGCAGCCATACGCTTGGATATATTGGCTGAAATGACCGTACGATTGCCACTGGGCCGCCGCGCGCGCCCACCGATTCGAGCCCGAGCCCAGCACGCCTGGCGAGTCCGGGTCTGCTTCGAGCCGCAACGCTCTCAATATAGCCACCCAGGTCAGATCGAACCGTTGTGACCAACCCTCCTGCTCCAATAGGAGCCGGTTCCATCGCAGACGATTCTGAGAAAAGACTTCCTGCAATATATAGTCATCCGGAACTTCTGCGGCTCGGATCCCGATCTTGAAAACCGCAGGCGCCTCGCCGCTCGACGATCCAAAGCTGCCGAAATATTCCGTCACAATCTTCTGGGAAACATTCGGTGAGCGACTCATGACGCTAGATAGCACCGCTGGCCCCAGTCTCCGTCCTTCGACAAACGCAACGAGCACGCCCACGAAGACCAGCCCGAACGTTACGACCGCCAGCGGGAAACGCCGCCGCCAATAAAAATAATATAGCGCCGCGAGCGATCCCAGCGTCCCGACCACGATGGCGGCTCCGACCGCCCCCGCCGACGCCGGATCCTGCATCGAGAATGCCCCGAGGTGCAGCGGCCCTCGTAGCGTCAATGCCAGCGTGATCACGGCGCACGCGCCGACGAGCGTCCAGCCGAGCAGAAACTCGCTCATGGATTTCGTCAGCGCTGCGAGCGGCATGGCGACGAGCACAACCCCGAAATTCACAATCAATATTTCCATCGCCGCGCGCAGCGCCTCACTCGGGAGAAGCCCCGCCCAAACCCACCACGGGAGATGAACCGACCACGGGATCGCGACCACCATGATAAACAGCCCGAGCAGCTTGCCGCTCAACAGCTGCACCGCACTCACCGGCCGCGAGCTCCAGAACGAAGTACTGGCAATCGGCCCGTCCTCGTGCACCACCGCGCCGGCCAGTATATAGATGAACGCGAGCTGCATCCCCCAGAAGAGCCGGCCCGCCGTTGCGAACATATTGAACCACGCGTCCTCGGATCGGTGGCTGAACAAAAGCACGAGCCCCACGCCAAACTCCAAAGCAATCAGGAGCACCAGCAAGCCGACCGGCCACCGAAACCGCCGGAGGTCCTTCTTCGCAATATGCCAGGCTGCCATCATATAAGATTTTCGCAGCAACCGCCGGCTCGGATCTGATCTATATATATCTTCATAGGGCGGGCGGCACAGTCGGCACGAAGACCGTGTCCCCGTCTTGCAGGGCCGGGATCGAATCCTTGGCGGGCTGCGCCTCGTCCATCAGCACCTGCATATTGAATGGGATCGTCTCGGTGGATCCTCCCTTGCTTCGAATGATCTGGGCCGCTTTCGCGTCCGCGTCGTCCGTCAAACCGCACGCATCGCGCCCTAGGAGCACGCGCCAGCCGGCCGCCGTAAAATTCGAGATCGAATACGATCCCGGACGCCCAACGGCACCAGATACCGCGACGACCTTTTCTTTTGGAGCGTTCAAACGCCAGCCACTCGTAACAAGCGGCGGCATTTCCACCTGGCCCAGATCTACGGCAGTGGAAAATTCGTCATTCGCCGCGAAAGATATGTACTCTATAAATCCACTTTGGAAGACCTCTGCCGACGGACGGACAAAGGCGTCTAGATCCGCATTCCCCCGCCCGGGGAGCCGGAAGTTAACTGTCGCTCTTCGGATCTCGACCCCGCTGATCACGAGTGAATTCGAAGGCACAACCCACGACTCGACCATGTGCTTCCGGTCAGCCGCAACAATCGAGTAAGCTCCCTGAATCGCGGGACTTGGCTCATCGAAAAAATGTATGATCGGAAGTATTGAACGACCCGGCTTCCGCGAAATCATTACAACGTTCATTGTTCCGGTCCCGGGCCCGGTATATACCTCCAGAATTTTCGAGACTTCAGATCTGCTCCGGAGCACCACGCCTTTTCTGAGTTCCCCTTCGACGACTTGTGTTGGACTGAACAGCGTGAACCACAATGCCGCATGATACGTCGGCTTTTCGCGCTGGACCTGTCTTTCAGCTGGAAGCCGGGAATCGATAAGCTCGTATCGCTCGTCATCGTTGGCTAGGGCCGGTTTATCGACGATCAACGGGCGGAGAAACCTTCTCGCCCACTGCTTCTGCTCAACCTCAGACGGGGCTTCAGGAGCAAACCGACCCGCTTCCATCAATATACTCCTGGACGCGCTCGTTGTATTCTCCGGGTCCGGAGAGCCGTCAGCCGCAATCTGAAACCCACCGTCACCCTGCAACACGTGCTTCGAAAAGGTGGATATTAATACAGCGTCCTTAGGGACGCCGGACGCGGTTAACCGGAGCTGAAGATTCAGTAGACCGCGCGTGGCACTTGAAGCCCAGTTGCCTTCGACGCGATTCGCCGTCAAATGTATATTGCGCGCGTCTCCGTGAGCGACGCTCTGCGCCGGGAGAAAAACTCGTTGCTCGAAACGGTCGGCCGAGAGGAACGCAAACAGGCAGGCGTAGGTTAGGCCACCAAGGGGCAAGAGCACCCAAAACCGCCGGCGCGTGAAGTATATGGTCGCGGCGCAGGCAACGCCACCGGTGGCGAGGATGATGGCGATGAGGGATCCCAGCTGGGCCAGTTGGGTCACGCTCGGATCGGGAGAGTTGGAAACATCGCCGCCGGTCGCGAAGAAAAATGTGACCGCCGTCGCCATCCCCACAACCGGAACAGCAGTATATAACAGAAACTGGCCGAGCGTGCTCGTGATCGTCGCGCACGGGAGCGCCGCGGCGACTACCAGACCGTTCACGAGCAATAGCTCGAGCGCACCCTTTACTATATCTTCGACACCCGCACCCGCCCATAGCCACCACGGCACGTGAACAACGAGCGGCCAGCCGACCGCCATCACCAAAAGACCAAGCGCCTTTCCCCCCAGCAGTGTTCGCGGCGACACCGGGCGAGTGACCCAGTGCGCATGATTCCCCACGGCCGGATCCTCCTGCATCACTAGGCCGGTCAGTATATAGATGACGACCCCCTCCAGCGCCCAGAACGCTTTCGCATATAGACCAAGCGCGGTGAACAGGCCGATATCCATCGGCTCGATGTGATTCAGCGCAAAGCCAGCGCCGAACTGAATCAATATCAGCACCACGATCAGCACCTGCGGTAGCCAGAAGCGACGCAGATCCTTCCGCGCGATATGCCACGCAATGCTCATGCAGCTTGCTCCCGACGCGCCGCGATCTTCGCCCGCGTCAGGCTGATGAAAATCTCCCGCAGCGTCAGCGGCTGCACACTCACTCCCGACGCCGAAAAACGCTCCCGCCAAGCAGCCTCCGACGACGCCCCGCTATAGGTCGGATCCACAAACGTCAGAAAATCCTCCGACTGCTCCCACTGTAATACCCCCGCCGGCCGGACCGCGGCGCGTCCCACTCCGGTGATTTCAATGCGACGAAACCGCGCCTGGAGCGGCTCGACCGGCTCCTGCACCGCCACTCGGCCGGCATCCAGCAATATAATCCGGTCCGCGATGCGCTCGACCTCCTCAATATCATGCGATGATATAAGGATCGTCCACTCGTTCACGGCCGTCGCCTCAATGATGCCGCGCCCCAATTCCTCGCGCACGAGCGGATCCAGCCCGCTGAACGGCTCGTCGAGCACCAGGAGCTTCGGACGATACGCCAGCGACGACAACAAAGCCGCCTTCATCAGCATCCCCCGCGAAAGCTTCCCGAGCTTGCGCTCCGGCGGCAGATCGAAATCCGCCAGCAGCTGCCGCTCCAGCGCGACGTCCCACGTTTTATATAGCGGACGACAAAAATCCAGGAACTGCCGGACCGTCATCCACAGCGGCAACTGCTGGTTCTCGGAGACATATCCGATCTGCGCCAGCTGCGGCGGCCCGAGCTTCCGCGAGTCCACCCCAAGGACGCGAGCCGTGCCCGACGTCGCCCGCAGCAGGTTCATGATGATCTTGATCGTCGTCGACTTGCCGGCCCCGTTCGGTCCCAGCAACGCCGTCACGCTGCCCGTCGGTATATACAGGTCGACATCCGTCAGGGCTTCATGCCGCCAGAAGCGCCGGGTGAGTTTTTCGGTTTCGATGGCGTTCATCAGGAAAAGTCTCCGCTGACGCCACCGCGGACCCCGCGCGCCGATCGCGCCGGAATGGGCGAGGCGCTTTCGCCGCTGCGTCGCGCCGGCGGCGCTTTTTCCTCGAGTCGGCTCCAGTGGTCCGCGAGTGCCGTCTCGACCTCCTCGAGGCTGAGCCGGAGCTTTTTCGCCTCGACCACCAGCTGTTCGAGCGCGGCGCCGAGCAGGGCCGACCGTTCGCGCCGCGTGCCGGTCTCGCGATCCGCGACGACGCTCCCGACCGCCGGCGTGGTTAATATAATGCCTTCGGCGACGAGCGCCTCGACAACGCGATGGGCGGTGTTGGGGTTGATGCGCAGTTCCTGGCTGAGGACGCGGACGGAGGGAAACTTGTCTCCCGGCCGAAGCCGTCCGGTCACGACTGCCTTGCGAATGGCAAAGAGAATCTGCTCCGCCACCGGCCGACCCGGTTCAATGCGAATGGAAAACGGCAGCATGTGTACTATCTTCACTAGTACGGTTCATATGGCAAGAAAATAACATTAAGCTGGATGAACGGGCGCACCAAACGGACCGAAAAGCGAAGCTCCGTCGGAATATACTGAGCGGCCGGCGGCGTCGGGCGATTAGCCCGCGCCGCTTCTATATACTCAGGTTCTCTAAACCCTTCCCTCAGTCCATAATCACGGGCTCGCCGGTGCCGGGCCCATGCGTCGGCGGCGTTTCGGCCGCGTTCACGAGGAACAGCGTCAGCCCAGTCGCCACGATCGCGATTCCCGCCGCCACGAGCAGGACCGCATCGAAACCCGCCGCGAACGTCGACTGCGCCAGGGCGCGCATCGCCCCCTGCGCCGACGGCGGCAGCGGCGCGAGGAGTCCCGATATATCACCGGCAATGATCCGCGACACCATTCCGCGCAACGCGGCATTATCCGATATAGCAATGCCGCCAACCGGCTCCGCCAACAGCAAATGCCGCGCTGCCTGGTGCGCGAGAATCGCGCCGAGCCCGGTGATGCCCGTGACCAAACCCACAAAGCGCAGCGTCGCCGAAATACCCGAGGCCATCCCGCCGCGCTCCGGCGGCACGACACTCATGCTTACTTTCGCCGTCTCGCCGTTGAGCAGTCCCGCCCCGCAACCCGTTATAAACATCCCGACCGCCAATATATAATAGGTCGCGTGCGCCGCGACCAAGCCGGCCGTCACGAGATCGCCCAGCGCCACCACTCCCAATCCCAGCGCCAGGACCGTGCGACCGGAGAATCGCGCCGACAACGCCGCCCCGATGCGCGGCCCAAAGAAAAGCGGCAGCGCCAGTGGAAGCATGCCGAGACCGGCCTGGACCGCGCTCTGGCCAAATACATTCTGCAAATAAAGCGGAAGGTACGTGAGCATCACCTGCGCGGCCGACGCAAAACCGAGCATGGCGAACGCACTCCCCAGGAATGTGCGGCGTCGAAACAGCCCGAGATCTATCATCGGACGCTGCTGCACGAATTCAGCTCCGAGAAACAGTATCAGCAGCCCGATTCCTATAGCTGCCTTGATATAGGTCGCCTGCACCGACGCCTCGCTGTTCATGCCGATGAGCGCCCACACCAGACAAGAAAGTCCGCTCCCGAATAATAGCATCCCCGCTATATCAAGCCGCCGTGAGTCGGGGTCCCGCGACTCCAGCACCGCTGCCGGGCTCAGCAGCAGGAGCGCGATTCCTATAGGAACGTTGACCAAGAACGCCCACCGCCAGCCCAAGGTGGACGTGATCAACCCGCCGATCGGCGGACCGAGCGCCACGGCAATACCGATGACCGTCCCCCAGAATCCAAAGGCCTTCGCCCGCTCCGCGCCGCGAAACTCGTGGGCTAACACCGCGAGGGCCGCGCTGAGTTGTAGAGCCGCTCCGACGCCTTGGAGCGCTCGAGCGGCATTTAATATTCTCGCCGATGGTGCGAGGCCGCAGAGGAGCGATGCGAGAGTGAAGAGTGCCAGGCCGAGGAGCAGGATGCGCCGGCGACCAAACCGATCGGCCAGAGTCCCCGCGGGGAGCAGGAACGCCGCAAACGTGAGTACATAGGCGCTCACCACCCACTCCAGGTCCGCGAAGACTGCCTGCAAGCTGCGGGCGATCGCGGGAAGCGACACCGCGACTATATTGGAGTCCAGCATGATCATGAAGGAGACTCCCGACACACAGAGCAGCACGCGGGCGCGTCGACCGCTCACCCAGCGTGCTTTTTGCGCACCGCCCGTTACGTCCGCTGTAGCAACCAGGGTTTCCGTCTTCATAGAGCCGATTTCCGCTGGCGGCTGCCGACGCCACGGCTCGCGGGCAAAGCAAATTCCGTCGTCGCGACGCGGTGAAGCGAGCTGCGCAGGTCGAGCGATTCGCGGGCGCCGAGCTCCTTCTCGAAACACTTTTGGGCGTCGTTCCAGAGGGCTCGAGCGGCCTGCAAAAGTTTCTTCCCGGCCGGCGTGAGCGACACTTCGCGACGTCGCCGGTCGCGGCCGACAGTCAGGCGCACGAGTCGCCGGGCGAGGAGCGGCCGAACGTTGTGCCCGACGGCGGCGCGATCGAGCACGAGGATGGCGGCGAGCTGGTTGAGTGGAAGCGGTCCCAGGTTTCCGAGCTGGGAGAGGACGGAATATTGCGTTGCGCGAAGTTTCAGTGGGGCAAGCGCGCGATCATATAGCAATGTAACGTTCCGAGCCGCGCGGCGGAGGGCGAGGCAGTTGCACGGGGGCACCTGAGCCGAGGAAGAAATCGGATTCTGGTGCGTCATGAGATTACGGGCATATGCCCTTATTCTTAAGCCAAACGTCCGAAGCGCAAATCCAATCGGCGGAAACCGGCAGCGGCCCCGGCACGCATCCACGACCGCCAGCAACCCTCTTAGCGACCTCGGGATTGTTCCAATCGCGTCATCCGCTGGAACGATCATCCATCAGCAGTGACCGCTCCATAAAGCGCCATTGTTGGTGGAAGGAGGCGGGGACTTCCACGCCTTCATACGGGGGACAGTCCTTGAAACCGTGCGCCTCATAAAGCCGCTGCGCCGCTTTCATGAAGGGGCCGGTGTCCAGGTACGCGTGATCGTACCCGAATACCCGCGCATCGGACAAGAGGCGCTCGAGTACATACTCGCCCAAGTGCCGCCCGCGGTAACCGGCCCGAATATACACTCGCTTGATTTCGACCGTGCCCGGCCGCAGGCACCGGAGACCGCACATACCGGCAAGATTGCCGTCCACGCGCAGGAGGTAGAACACTCCCCGCGGCGGTGGATCTCCGCAGACCTTCTGCATCGTGCCGGCTATATATTCCCGGAGCGGCATACCGACGACCTGTTCTGGCGAGACGCCGGAGATTGCAGCGATCTCTGAAAGTACCCAACCAACATATTCAAGATTCAGTGCGAAAAGGTCATCGTAGTTGTCGATGGCATTCGCCGGAATGAACTGTAATGGGGCCATGCGCTCCGTTATAGAATCACGGTACGTTTATCGCGCGAGGCGAGGCGAGCCCGGCGCAATAAGCCAACGTTGCGACGAAGGCCGACGTTTTCACGGGCTAGAGATAGTCTCAACTCGCAACGTTCTCTTCAGCATGGTGGCCATTAACGAATATCTGTATGCCGTCGAGGTCCCATCGTCGAAGATGAAATCGCCGCTCCTAACTTAGCCACTTCCGTCCCGTCGTTTCTGCCTACCGCCAATATGGCGCTATTTCGACCTGCGCAGCATATCATCGACCAACTCAGCGAAGCCGATCGTCATGGGGTGACCGGCCCGGACAACCCGGCCGTCTCTCCCGATCACGTACGCCGTGGGCACCCCGCGGACTCGAAAGTCTTTCACCACCGGTGCTGCCCACCCCCCGGGCGCGGCCCACATATTATCGGTCTTCGACCAGCCTTTCTTCTCCAGGTGTTCGCGTGCGACTGCTTCGGTTTCGTCGATACTCAGAGCAAGCACCGCAACCCGATCCTTCCAGTCGGGATGATCTCCCACAAGCTTTTGCATATCTTGCATCGGCTCCTGGCAAGGCCCACACCACGATGCCCAGAATTCAAGTACCACGATCTTCCCGCGATAGTCAGACAGCGATTTCTTCGTCCCGTCACTCATCTGTATAAACTCCGTCGACGGCAGCGTGAACCCGGGCGGCAGGGATTGATGCTCCGCCACATAGTTCTCGAATTCGAGATTCTTGAGTTCCGCATCGCTCAGCAATCCCTTCGGGAATTCCTGCCAGCGAATGTTATCGTCCATCAGCGCCCAGCGATCTCCCGTCCTTATAATATCCCGGGCCGTGATCATATAGCTGCCGCTGACGGATTTGCCTGACTTCGACACCTTGGTCGATTCCACGGCGAAAGTAATCCGAACCGGCCCTCCCCGAAGCCCGTCGATTTGCCCGTAACGAGAAAACCTCACGTTTTCCAGGAGCAC
Organism: uncultured Verrucomicrobiae bacterium; assembly: GCA_963800005.1. GTDB lineage: Bacteria > Verrucomicrobiota > Verrucomicrobiia > Opitutales > Opitutaceae > CAWCZH01. The sequence goes on along the minus strand of CAWCZH010000003.1, from coordinate 60,106 downwards.
TTCCTTTATTATAATCTTTGACTCCGACAGATCGATCCCCGCGCGATCCTTCAAATCGAGTAACGACCCCGTCGTGATCGCCAGGCCGTCAGCGATCCTCCGATGTATTTCGTCGGCGCGCGTTGCATCGCCCCAACCCATTCGCTGTATAAAAGGCTCGAAATCCTGCACCGAAAAAAACGCGCTGCCTTCGAATTTTGCCGCCGCTGCGCCCTGTATCAGTTCTGCCACGACCCCTCCGAACCGGAGCAATAAAGGATCATCGGAGTCCGTGAGCGCTCGACTCTCAAAGTTGTTCGGCTCCGCCGAATCCGCGATACGGATCTCCTCCTGCGCCTGCTGATCTGCGACGCCGTCGGGAAACAATATCCACCGCACGCCATCCTCGGCGCGCCAGCCCGCCGGAAATTTTTCGCTGTTACCGAGTCGCAGCTCGTACTCGCCCGCGAGCCTTTTGAACGGCTCGCCAATTGGTTTTCCGATGAGAAAGATTCTCGTGATTGGTTGATAAGGAAGCGTGAGCTTCTTGCCCGATATATCATACGTGCGGGACGATCCACTGGCGCCCTGCACCCGCTTAACTTTAAATGTTACCGAGCCAGGAACGATGCCGAGGTGACCGGCAACCTCGAGCACATGATCTGCACTGGCGGCAATCACGGTTTCGCGAACACGAGTCCTCTCGGTTGGATTCGGCCCAAGCGGCCCTTCGTTCGGATCAATGCCTTTTGGCATAACACTGTCCCAGTCGGCCATTGAGGAACTGATTTCATGCACGAACTCCGGGACGTTGCCGGAATTCAATAAACGGGCAACGGCCTCACCGAGCGGCAGCAGCTCGGGATTCCGCTCGCTGGTCATCAGATATTCCGAAGCCGAGGACCGGCTTGCCGGTTTCGGTATATAGGCAGGACCACGATTGAGTTTGATTGTAAGGTCCTGGTCGCCCTCTTCGAAATCGATTTGCTCGCTCTCCCAACTTGTGTAGCCAGCAGAGCGCACCTGAAGACTATATGAAGGCTCAAATCTCGCCGGCTCCTCGCTCGCCAGCAGTTCGTGTGAAAACTCCCCGGGCCGCCTCACTTCTCCCCAGCGCCGAAATGACGAGTTCGGCAATTTCCGAAAGACGTCGAAGCCTTCGATCGGCGCGCCCGATGCCGCATCGATCACGTGAAGCTTAACGAATATACTTTTATCCGCGCCTTTGCGCAGGATGAGAACGTGTTCCCCTTCGTCGGCCCTGACCTTCGCCCTGAGGTAAGCATAGACGCTCGACGGCGGTGGTCTGACCCAAATTTTCACCGCCGAGGCCGGCGCTGTTTCCCAGACCACCCGGCCATCGGAGGACGTGGTCGCGGTCCATCTGAGGATCTGGTCCGAGACGTTCGGATCCGCCATTACTTCCGCGTTGGCAAAGGGCTTGTCAGATTCATCGACCACGCGCAACCGCAACGGCCGCGCAGGCAACAAAACAATTTTTGCGGGCAGGCCATCATTCCGCAGAGTATATATCTCCGTCGCCGTTTGATATCCCCCTCGCTCCGCGGTGATGATGACCTCCGTGGGCTCCCAATGGGGCAGCTGAAACGTGCCATCCGACTCAGTCCTTGAAACGTACGGCTCGGTCCGCAACGGCACCGTGCGAACACGCAGCTCCACTCCGCTGAGCGGATTGCCCAAGGAATCGGTCACGCTGCCCTTCAGCGTCAATCCCGGGCTGAGCCTAAGAGCAAGCGTGCCTGCTCTGAGGTCAGGCAGAGCGAACTCCGTCGGATGTACATCTGGCGGAATATACTCACCGCCCGTGATAAATCGTGTTCTTGCACCGCCGTGGCGAACCACATCGATGGAGCACTTCGTCAGGTCACTGGGAAAGTCCTTCAAAATCCAGGCGCCCCGTTGATCAGTGGTGATGGGATGCTCCCAATCGGTATAGATTTCCGAATAGTCGTCCTGCGACACTCGGTCGTCCCGGAGTGGATGTCCGACGAAGTTCGAACCCGAGATATATATTTTTGCTCCCGAGAGAGGCGCACCGGCTTCGTCCAGAACCCGGCCTCCAATCGTAATCCCAGGAGAAAGGTGTATAGTCAGTTCTGCAGGCAACTTACCCAGAACAGTGCCCCCCGTTTACGCGCCACATCACGGTGTGTGCGCCGTATCCCGGAGAGCCCACGCTGAAGTTGAATTGATCCATTATATCCGCGTACAAAGCGGGAATATTGGACGTGAGCACTGCCCGGCCCTGCGTATCGGTCTCGAATTCGATCGGCGCGAGTCCGTGGTTTACGATCTTTGCATGTGCGATTGGCCGCTCGGTCCCGGATTCGAGGACCGTTATATGAATGGAAACGGCTCTGACCGGATTGGTGGACGCAGCCGACGCTCCATGCGCAAATTGCCATCCCGCGGCGAGCACCAATAATATAAATGCCGTGGCTGCGCTACCGAGCCACCGCCGAAAATTCCAAGCCGAGAGCCGGGCTTGGCCGAGCTGCAGGATTCGGCGGCCAATATGGGAAGTCGCCGTCAATGCCAACGGGGACGCAGTCGCCTGTTCGTCGATTACGCGCAGGGCGAGCTGAGCGAGAAGTGTTCTATATACACCGACTTCTTCGAAGCGCGCTGCGGCCACGCGATCGGCCTCCTCTTCGCAGGCAAGGATGTGCGCATCCGGGATCTTCCAGACCAGCGGGTGGAACCACCAGACCGCTTTCATCAAGCGCCAGCCGATACACCACGACAAATCGTGCGGCATTGATGCGCCAGCTCGTGCGTGAGGATGGCACGCAGCTCCGGCGTTGAAAGTCCCTCGAAAAGGGCGCGCGGGAAAACGATCGTGGAACGAACGAGTCCCGTCAGAAAAGGGGATGAAATGCCGTCCGCAATCTTGAGCCGCACCACGCGCCGAATGCGAAACTCACTCCTGATCTGCGCCGCCAACTGCAGGAGCCCCGCATCTGCGTCTGACGCCCGCCGCAGAACCCGCCGGAGCGCTATATGAATGCGGGCCAAGCGGACGAGCTGCCACGCGCATCCCAGCCCCCAGACTGAAAGCAGCGCCCTTCCCCAGTTCAGCTGAGCCCTTAATATTGCAGTCCAGGTGGGACTCGGTTCGTAGCGCGAGAGCGGAGCATGTATCGAGGCCGCCGCTCCCGCGCCGGGGGCGATGCGGTCCGGGGTGGCCTCCGTCGCGCTGCTCGTTTCTTCGATCGAGACAGGGCGCATCGCCACCGAATCCGCGATGTATGAAGCGCGCGCGACGATCGCTGGCGCTGGAACGGTCAGCCTCGGGAATCGCAGCCAAGCGAGCGCCGGCAGCAACGCGCCGAAAGAAAGTATACTACGCCAGAGAATCTGCCGTTGGCGCGGGTGACCTTCCCGAACAAATCCGTATATAATCCAGCCCAGCCCCAGCAGCAGCGACCATTGGACGAGCACGAGGGTCATGGGGTGGGAGCACTGTTTGAACTACTTCGCTTTGCGGGCTTTCTTGCCGCCGGCGGCCGCGGTGCGAAGTAGTGTTAGGTCGTCCGCCGAAACCTTCGAGGTGTCGACGAGTTGTGCCACCAATTCCGTGGTGGATCCTTGGGCGAAGATTCGGGCGAGTGACTGCAGGAATGACCGAAGCGCCGTCGCCTTTGGTACTCGCGCGGAATAATAAAACGCTTTCCCGGCACGCGTCCGATCGACGTGCTTTTTCCGAACCAGGTTTACCAAAACGGATCGCAGGGTTCCGTTATCGATTGGCCAGGCGAAGCGTTCCTGAATCTGCGCCGGCTTAGATTCACCAAGCTCCCAGAGCAGCCGCAGCGCCTCGAGCTCATTCTTGTTCAGGGTAATCATCTGATGTGTGATGTCTTCACAGAAGAGATCGACGGTGTCACGACCAAATGTGTGAGGTTTTCACATTTGCTGAGGCCTGCTCCGTCCCGGGTGTTGTGGGCGCGCCAAGGACCCAGATTTCCCCGAGCCGTGTGAGTGCGCAATTCGCGCCGCTGGGCCGACCATTTATATATAGGTACTATATATCCACTGCGCCTCAGGGTACGTCGTAGACTTCGACCAGCGCGACGCCGGTGTCGTTGCTCGCCCCCGAAACCTGCGCCGTATAGCCTCCCGGCGGCAACGTCAGCAGCACGGCCGAGTCCAGACTAGCCGCATCACTCCAGGCAATCAGTCCCACCGAAGCCGCCACCGACGCGATCGTCGCGCTCCCACCCCACCCTTGGTTCACCGCCACGCGGTTCCCGGCACTGTCGAACACCTGCAGCACCGGATCTGGCAGCGTCCCCGCCGGCACAAACCTCGCGAGCGCCGGCCCGGACGCGCGCACGATCACCGTCTTCGCGAGCGTCCCGCCAATCACAAATCCGGCGATCATGATATTGTCTCCGGCCCCCACGATCCCGCGCGTCGCAATCGCCAGCAACCGCCGAGAATCCGCGGTGCCCGCCACGCCCACCTTCGCCGGCGCGCTCACTACGGCCCCGAACGCGTTACTCACCTCGCACGTATAGGAACCAGCGGCTCCGCCGGTGACCCCGGGTATATAGAGGAGCGCGGAAGTCGCGCCCGCGATCGGCGCGCTGTTGAAATACCATTGATAACGCAGACCTGGACCCGTCGCCGCTATATACAGCGCCAGGCTGCCGCCATTGAGCACCGTCGGAGAAGTCGGCTGGCTCGTGATAGTGGGCGGGGTCGCCCCGGCCACCGTCGCGCCCAGTCGCTGGATGAGCCCCTCGTCGTGGTTGACGAGCAATATATCGCCGGTGCCCGGCTGCACCGTGATCGCGACGATTCCGGGCTCAGCGGCCACGGCGGCGACCTGCGCGGCCGCGAACGGCCGGGTGCCGGAATTCGCCGCCGACCAGATGCGTCCGCTAATATAGTCCGCGAAGATATAGGCGCCCTGCAGTTCCGGAAACGCGTTCCCCCGATAAACCACGCCGCCCGTGATGCAGATATCGCCAGCCACATGGGTATAGTCCCAAATCGGCGCCACGAACGAGACGCCCGCGGGAGTCTGTGCGGCGAGCGGCCCGGGGGCCGAGCCCTCCCGAAAATTCCAGCCGAAGTTCCCGCCGCGGGTCAGCGTGTCGATTTCTTCGCGCGTATCCAAGCCGACGTCGCCCACCCAGATATCCCCGGTGGGCGCGTCGAGACTCATGCGAAACGGATTCCGCAACCCCACGGCCCAAAACTCCGTGCGCACCTGTGAAGGCGTCACGGGTTGGTTGTTGAAGGAGGTCGCGCCGACGAAAGGGTTGTCGGCCGGGATGCGGTAGCCCGCCGCGGTCTGACCGCCGTGCGGATTGGGGGTGAGGTTCGTGGGCGCCTGGTCGACGTCGATGCGAAGCACGCCGCCGAAAAAGCCTCGATCGATCCGCTGGTGGCTCGCGATGGCCTCGGCGCCGGCTGAGCCCTCGTCCCCGTCACCAATTGATATATAAAGATAGCCGTCTGTACCGAAGAAGAGCGTGCCGCCGTCGTGGCCGCCGGTGCCCATGGCCTGGCTGATGAGGGTGAGTTCGGATGCTGGGTCGACGATGCCAGTCGCAGCCACCGTGAAGCGCAGGAGGCGTAGATAGCGCGACCCGGATTCCCAAATGGACGTCCAGAGATATATATAGCCGTTGCTGGCGAACTTCGGATGAAATGCGAGCGACAGCAGGCCGTGGTCGGGCGTGCCCTGGTTGACGCGGGCCGAGAGGTCGAGCACGACAGAGCGGGTCGGCGCGGCTACGTTGTTGATCACGGATACCGTGCCGGCGAGCTCGACGACGAAAGCGCGCTGGGTTTCGCCCGGCGGAAAAACGACCTGCACGGGCGAGGGAAAGGTGAGACCGCCAAACGCCGGCACGACGGGATAGGAAACCACCGCATATATCGGCCGGGCGAGCAGCAGCGCGGTTGAAATTACGAGAAGCGAGAGGCGTCGCGATATATGACGTTGCAAGCCGACGCCAGCCAGTCCCGGAGTTAAGGATCGACCAATCCTCAGCGTGCGCTCCTGCATGGAGAAATATCCAAACAGCTCCCGCGCCAAGGGCGAGCGCTTCCTCGTGCGAGCCGCGATCGATATACACAGCGCCGCGGGCCTCGACGACGGCGCGCCGTCCGCGTGGTTCGGGAACGGGGGAGTGGGCGGCGGCGATGCGCGCCAAATTGTTTGTTCAAATTTCTAAGACCCGGCAGGTATATAGCAACCGGCCATGACGAACGATGCCTCTCTGCTGCGGGAGTATGTGCGAAACGCTTCGGAGGCGGCGTTCTCCGAACTCGTCAGCCGCCATATCGATCTCGTCTACGGCACGGCGCTGAAACGCCTGGGCGGCAATAGCGAGCGCGCGAAGGACGTCACGCAGAAGGTCTTCATCGACCTCGTCCGCAAAGCGCCCACCCTCGTCGATCGCTCCACGCTCGCCGGATGGCTCTATCTCGCGACTCGAAATGCGTCGGCCGAGTTGATGCGGTCGGAAGATCGGCGTCAGCAGCGCGAACGCGAAGCTCAGCTTATGCAGGAAGCGAACGCCGGGGCGGAAATCGATTGGGACGCGATCAAACCGCTTCTCGATCAGGCGATGAGAGACTTAAAGGACCAGGACCGCGACGTGTTGCTATTGCGGTTTTATGAAGCGCGGGATTTTGGCGAGATCGCCGAAAGTATACAGGTGAAGGAATTCGCCGCCCGCCGCCGCTGTGAGCGCGCGCTCGAGCGTCTCCGGGTGAAGTTGGCGCGCGCGGGCATTACCTCCACGGCCGCCGCACTCAGCACGGCGCTGACGGGAGAAGCCGTCGCAGCGTCCCCAGCAGGTTTAGTTCATATAGTGACGGGCGCGGCTCTGACTCAGGGAATCGGAACCTCCATCGCAGCATCGACAGTATTTAATATAATGACTACGACCAAAATAGTTCTCGGCGTGACGGCTCTCGCTATAGGTTTCGGCGGCGCGTTGTGGTTGCACAATACAGACGGCTCTCAGATCCGCCGCCAAAATGAAGAGCTGCAGCGGGCGCACGAAGATCTCGCGACGGCGAGCGCGGAAAACCGGCGGCTCGCCTCACAGCTCGCGAGTGCTCGCCAAGCCCAGGCGGACGCAGCGGCCAAAGCCAAGCATGCGTCCGGGGCGATGACCGACGCGGCAGCGAGCGCGATGGACGCGTGGCTCGGTCGTACGGCGCGCCTGCGTCAGCGCTTCGAGGACATGCCGGAGCAAAAAATTCCGGAACTGCAGTACGCGACTGAGGAGGATTGGCTGGAGGCGGGCAGAGACCCCTTGGAGAGCGAGAAGGATTGGAAGCGCGCCATGGCGCGGGTCCGGACCACGGCGGTCTTCCACTTCAGTGCCTTGACCCAAACCGCGCTCAACAAATTTCTTCACGACCATGGCGACGTTTTTCCCGCGACGTTGGATGAGATTGCGCCGTACTATGGATCGCCCGTTGATGGCGCCATTCTTCAACGATATAAAGTGGCGCCGGCGAGCGCGGTTCCCAATATGGTAATGGGAGGGGATTTCATTATCACAGCCGCCGTGCCGCCGATTGATCCGAAGAATGACACCCTCGTCGTGGTGAGCCCCCGTGGCATGGGTTCGACGGGTTATTCGGACGCGTTATCGGCCGCAATACTGAACCCGGTGCTACTCGCATACAGAGCCGCCAATAACAATCGCCTCCCGGCAAGCCCCGAGGATTTGCTACCCTACGCACAAACCGAAGAGCAGAAAGCGCAGGTCGCGAAGAGAATTGCCGCTTCGAAGCAGCAATAGATACTAATAGAGAAACGCGCAGGCATCTGGTAGTACACTAAGAATCCGTAACTTCCTCTGCGCAGATTTGCTCATTCTATATAAGTTTTACAGACCTGCATCTATATGGTCCCTGAAGCCGGCGGGTCGCGTCCAATAAAACAGTGACCAATCGCCGGTGAATGCCTCGCGCTACGGGCTCGCGCGCGGGGAATTTTTTGCCACCCAGTCGCTGAGCATATTTCCATACTCGCGCGTCAGCTTATGATATTGGGACGCCGCGACTGACGAGCCGAGCTCCTCGAGCTGGGGCGCGGTCAGGAAATTCGAGGCCTCTGACCGGATCCGCGCCCAATCATAACTTTGCTGCATCGGGGCATCGTCGGTCGAATTCGTTCGCGCAGTCGTCAAGAGCCCCACCAGCGCTGTTTTCTGGTCACGAGTTAAAGGAGCGGAAGAGGACATGAGCGCGACGGAGGCATCCTCGACGACCGCCCGTTCGGGCGCGGCATGTTCAAACTGCTGCAGTTGGACGAATGCCTCGGTGCCAAGGAGCTCCCGCTCCTGGTTTTCCAAATCACGCTGGTCACTCGCCAGCAGCGCCTGGATGTCCGGGTTCGACATCCCTCCTTTCGCCGAATAGGCCGCGACGCGCACGTCTTCGAGCCGCGCTTGTCGCTCCGCCCGTAAAGCCTCGAGCGCGTTCGCGCGATCCGGCGCCAGATTCAACTGATGATATAACGCGCTATATTGCAGGTGGGCGGAGGCCATCGCCCAAACTTTATTCAGGCGCAGCAGTTCCGGGTCGTTCAGCAGCACTCTAGCCCTTTCCATATCCTTCATTTGCTTGGCGCTTCGCGCGAGCAATTCGCGGGCGGTGACGGCGGACCGAGGTTTTGCCGCGTCCGACTGCGCTCTCAGATCGGCAATATTTTTCTCAAGTATATTGTTTTTCTGGCGAAGTCGCTGCACCGCCAAAATTCCGATTCTGCGCGCTCTCTCGGCGGCGAGCAGGTCCGAGCGACGTACGCTATCCAAGTGTCGCAACCAGCCCGCAGCCACAAGTGCCGCCGCTGAGACAGCCCAGAGCCCGAGATTTATATAGGCTTTGAGTTTCAATTCTGAGGGGAATTTTTTCCGAGCAGCGCCCGCGTATAGTTCGAGCGAGAATCTTCCGCGCGACGCGGGGCTCCTTCTTCGTCGAAAATCCGCTTTTGTTCAGGCGAGAGCAGTGCCGCGACCTGTGGGTCGATTCGGTCCCATGCACTCGGCTCGTTCAGATTGCTCTTTCCGAATAAAGTCGCGAGGCGCTGGACCTGCTCGGCCGTGAGGGACTGTCCCGCGGCCTCGGCATGCTCCGCAATTTCAGCCGCCACGAAGCGCCCGTAGGAGCTAGCCATGACCTCCTGATATTTCGTATATAGCTCTACACCGACGATCGCTTTCAGCCCAGCCTCCTGAACGTTCTCCAAGTCTCCGAAGATCGGTGTCACCCCTTCCTCTCTGACAAACGGCCCTTCTTTCTGGCGCGCGAAAATAGCCTGCCATTGCTCGTTTTGTTCCTTGCTGAAACCAGCGGCTCGGCCCGCTCGCGCCGGCCAGCTGGCGGCAAGCCCTTCCATCATGCGGCGCACCAAGTCCCGGGATTCGGGATGGTCGGCGATGAAGAGCCGGCCGGCCGCGAGGGCGTCTTCTTTGGTACGTGCGGGCCGATTGGTTGCTATAGCAGCCTGAAGGCGACTTGCCTCATTCAGATGCGAAGCGGAGCTCTCCTGCAGGCGAGCAAGCTGCCGAGTATTGGACTGATTATCGTCCCGCACCTGAGCGAACTCGCGTCCGGTGGCGCGAAGTCTTATATACTCGTGAACGAGAACCAAAACGCTGATCACGCAAAGGACTGCGGAGACCGAGACGACCCAGCCGCCTTTAATATTTTCAGGTTTCCGTGGCACGAGGTAGGCTGGCGGCGAATGAGTATGAATTGGCCGCTATGTAACTATTCGATAGGCAACGCCCCGGAGCCGGTATTAGGGGCACACTTGCGAAGCGATCGAAAGGGAAATTGCGCGGGGACGTGATCGGCCCAGACGTTCACCTTGCTCGCCCGCGGCGCTCTCGAGCCGTCATTTTCGAGTAGGCTGGAGAGAATGTTTCTTGGCGCAACCAATGAAGCTCCCGTTGCTTCGAAAACCTCACCAGGTTATTTCACAAGTCTCCGGGCGTAAATTGGTTATCATACAGTCTCCAATTGGGGACTGGTGGCCGTAATCAGTCGGTCCGCTCGGCCCGACGAGGTCACCGGTTTCGATCCAGCTTCAGGGTATTGGCGCGGCGAGCCGGCCAATCGCCGGTTGACTCTCTTCCACCGCCCGGACGTTGATCAGCGGGCCGGCGATGCTGACATTATAACGATGGCGGCATCATTTTCCCCTCCGCCGGTGCTAGTCCTATATATATATACATACTCCAATGAAGAAGATCATATTTGTCGTGCTGCTCATGCTCTGCAACTCGGCCTGGGCGCTCGACGATACGCCGGAGACCCGCCTGCGCGAAGCGAATCGATATCTGTCGGCGACGCCCCCCAAGGCGCTGATGGCGGACATGCTCGAGCAAATGTCAAAGAACGTCCCGCCTGAGAAGGCGGACATCTTCAAGGCTTCGTTCATGAAGTATCTCGACATGGACGCGCTGACGCAGGCGATGAAGGACGCGTTGGTGAAGAATTTCAGCACGGAGGAGCTTTCGGCGCTCGCGGACTTTTATGGTTCTCCCGTCGGGAAATCGGCGATGAAGAAGATGGGCCACTATATGGCGGACCTGATGCCGGTGATCCAGGAGCAGATCGGAAAAATCGCCGCCCGGGTGACCGCCGACATGGGCGCCGATCCGAAATAGCAACGGGCGGAGCAAGCCCTCGCCTTGCCGGCGTTATATAATCCGGCCCCAGACGTGAGACGTATATAGAGAGGCGAAGCGGCGTCGGGAGACTGGGAACTCAGCGCGGGGCGAGATAGCCGCGTCACAGCGAGCGAGTCGCTCGTTTCTTCGATCTGAATTGATCAGATCCGAAGCGAGGCGCGGAAGCCTCGGCCGCTATAGTAGGATTGCGCGCCGTTGTGATACGCAAAGACCCGGCCGAAACGGCGGTCACAGAACAACGCCCCGCCCAGCTTTCTCATCTCCGGCGGCGCCTTCACCCAGCTCGAGCTCTTCGTATCAAAGGTCCCGAGCTTCTGCAGCTCCATATATTCCTCCTCGGTGAGAAGCTCGACGCCCATCGCGTTCGCACAGTCGACGACTGTATTCTTTGGCTTGTGCTCCTTCCGCGAATCCAGGGCTTCGCGGTCATAGCAAAATCCTGCCCGACCCGCCGGGCTCTCGGGCGAACAATCGACAAAGATATATTGGCCGGTAGCTTTATCCTGCCCGATGACGTCCGGTTCGCCGCCGGTGGTCTCCATCTCGTGCAGCGCACGGAGTTTCGCTATATTGGAATCGAGTCGCGCTTTCACCTTTTCCCAAGTGATGCCGCGATGGCGTTCCGGGTTTTTCTCGAAGCGGGCTTTGAGGGTGTCGAGGAGCTCGGTCCGCAGGCGCGGGGACAATTCCTGAGTCGAAGGGGCAGCTTTCATATAGTTCGGTGGGAATCTGGCGGGATTCGGACAGAGTTCGGTCGGGCTTATTTACTATATCCCCATGGCTATACACCATCATATTGGCACAAGCCAAAGCGGTGGCTCCGGGTGTGGAAGCGGGGGCGGACGAGCGAAGCATCTTCGGGGGTGCGACGCGATGCCGGCGGGTGGTTGGGAATTCGACGGGATTCATCGGCGGCTCGCGGAGGATGGAAGGGCGCAAACCTGCCGAGCCGGGGTGCGGCATTAATATCAATAAAAGTGGTGCCCGAGGACGGACTCGAACCGTCATGCGATTAAGCACAGGCTTCTGAGACCTGCGTGTCTACCAATTCCACCACCCGGGCGACTGACTCGAAAGCAGGCGTTGCGGACCTGCGAAAAACTGCATCACGGCCGAAGCCAATCGGTTCCACGTTGGTTATCGTGGAATCGGCGACCGTTAGAGCATGCGAAAGAACTCGGCCGCGAACCAGGTTCGCGTCGACAGACCGGAACTTAGTACGCTCTGGCCGAACCCAACGGCAAGCAGAAATGGCGAGAGCCAGACATAGCGGTGGCGGCCTCGCACCGGAACTGACGGGAACGAGTGACGGGCGTGGCCAGGAGAGCCGATGATTGCGCCCTGCTTTTGGCCCGCGTCGAATGTCATTGCGCAGTACGCGCGCGAAGCTGGAAGCCGATTGCCTCGTGAACGACATCGGGCGGCTGCCGCTCCTTGGGAAGGCTGTTGTCGTAGACTATATAGAGCAGGCCATCGGAAATTTCACGGACCCCTGCGTAGTGCGTCGTCGGCAGGCCGGACCGATATTGAACCACTTCCGACCAGGTGTCCCCGCCGTCGAAACTGAAGGCGAGGTAGTTTCCGTTTCGCTCAGCGCGCCAGGTATCGTAGCGGCGTCCGGCGATCGGGCGCAGATCCGGAGTCTTGCCGTCGACCGTCTTGAGGAAGGAGCGTCCAAAACCCTCGGTTGCTTTGCGACCCGGCATCCTCGCGCCGAACGCGCAGACGAGCACGCCGTTTTTCATCTGGATGAGTTCGGGATCCACGATCGCACCGATCATGTCACTGCTCGGTATATAGTCCGGGCTTTTTGTATCCACAAAAAGATTCGCCCATTGAGCGGTGTCGTAGACGTCCACGCCGGGGAATTTGACTGGAACCGGACTGGCCCAAGTCTGCCCGTTGTCGTCAGAATGCGTTCCGTAGAGATCGCGGCCGGTCCGGATCAAACTGAGGAGGCGGCCGGTGTGCGGGCTTCGGTCCACGCGGGCCAGGACGGGTTCACCGTAGCCCTCGGTACCGACGCCGGAGTCGACGCCGACGGTGGCGAGGTACGACCAGGTCGCACCGTGGTCCCGGGAGCGAATGACCACGACCCGCGTTTTCTTCATCGTCGGAAGATAGGCGGCCGGAGCGGTGTCGCCCTCGAAGCTGTGATACATCAAGGTGAGCAGATCGCCATTCGGAAGCTCGATGATCGAGCGGTGCAGACGAGCGGACTTGACGGGAACGGCCATATCGTCAGTCGACGCACCGTATACGATATGTGGAAGATCGAACGGCACGTTGATAGGCCCCTGCAGGGTGCGCAGATCGTCGGCGGATTTCCAAAGTTCACCGATGCCCGACCCTGGCTGTGAGCCGGGGACGACATAGGTATCCAGCATCAATATGCTGCCGTCGGCACATTGGCAGGCTCCGCCCTCGATAAAAACGTCGTCGTGATTTTTTTCCTTGGTCCAAGGCGTCCAGCTCAATCCGTGGTCGCGGGAGATCACGGTGCCGATGCGCACATGATATACCGGTTTGTTCTTTGTATGAAAGGGCTCCTCGTCGAGCTGCGCTTGGCAAAACAGGGTTCCTTGGGCGGAGCAAAACAGGTAGGGCTGGTAGCCGCCGTTTCCCATGACGACCGTGGACGGCCCAACCTCGAGGTGAAGACGAGAATCGGCGGCGAGCGTGAGCAGCTGCGGCGACTGGGGCGGGGCTGCGCTCGCAGCGGTCGAGCACGCCTCAACGAGCCACACGGAAAAGGCGAGGCCGGAGAGGAACCGCTGGACGATGGCGGGTGATCGGGCGGGCCGGCCGGGAAGCCGCGTAACTATTTTCGTCATGGACGGTTTTTGGATCAGTTGAGGATCACCTGAGGGGACTGAGGGTCGAGATGCATACATAAGTTTTGGCGGGAGTTGCCGCGCGAAGCGTTGCCCGTGGCGCTGAGACGCCCGCCGGATGGCGATGGGTGTTCCACGAGCGTTCCAAGAGCATGAGAGTTCATCAAGCACACCTCAGCACAGATTGTATACCACAGGTGGAATCGCGGCTTCCCAAGGAGCTTATCCATCCCGGCATATGAAATGCTATTGACATTTACGCATCCTGTATGCTGATGCATACACAGCGCGCAACCTTTTCTATGACCGAATATCACCCTCGCGCGGCAACCGCGCGGCATCTGTTGACTACCACCGTGGCGCTTGGCGCCGCTTCTGTCTGCGCTTTGGCTCAAACCTCCGTTTCACCGCCTACCGGAACTACTCCCGCGCCGGCGGACGAGGTGGTGCAGATGTCGCAGTTCGAGGTGAATACCACCCAGGGCAAAGGGTACGTGGCGACGAATGCCGCGTCTGGTTTCAAGACCAATGGCCCGCTTCTGCTCATCCCGCAGGCGGATACGGTCATCACGCGCGACCTCATCAACGATATTGGCTATACGAACACGTCTGATGTGCTCCAGTATTTTGGCGTATCCAACTTTTATCAGGGTGAGTCGGTGGCCATTCGCGGCGTGCGCACCGGCAATCCGTTCATCGATGAGATGCCTGATAACGTCCCCTACGAGGACAACGTGGACATCGACTCGTACGAGGTGATCAAGGGGCCGGCGGAGGTGTTGTATCTCAACGCGGCGCTCACCGGAATCGTTCTCAAGACCACGAAAAAGCCGCTCTCCACCCCGCAATATGATGTCGGCGCGACGGTCGATAATTGGGGTATGGTTCGCGGGACAGTAGATGCCACTGGCCCGATTGGTAAACTCGGACCGGTCGCCGTGGGTTATCGCTTCGTGGCCGCGGTGCAGGGAGGCAACACCTACTTCCTAAATCAGCGGGATGATCGTCTCGCGCTGCATCCCACCCTCCAGTTTGTCTTCAACCAGACGACTGTCCGCATCGCGTTCGATTTTCAAAAGTTCGAGCATCTCGCGAACGGTGATGCCCTGATCACTCCGAGCGGCCAGTTGTATACTGGGGCCGGACGTGACGAGTCGAATCAACCGCCGAACAACATGGAGCACCAGCAGCGGTCCGGCGGTCGCTTTGAGCTGCTGCAAAAGCTCTGGCCGAATTGGGAGATGAAGCTGCGGGCGTCGGAATGGCGTTTCAACCGTTACGGCGGCATCGTGTTTCCGTCGGGTGGATACAATTGGGCGACGCAGACGGCGAACTTCACGGCGCGATTGAACGACCAGCGGCTGTCGTTCTGGACGGTCGTCAACGACTACCAAGGGAATTATCATATTTGGGGCCCAATCTCGAACCAGAGCGCCTTCGGTTGGAGCTGGAGCGACCAGACGAACTTTCAGGAATTTCAGGCAAATCCGGCTTTCGGCACGATGCAGATCCCGTTCGCGAACCGAAATCTGATCAATTCGATCATCGTCCCGCAGCCGCAGTACGGGAATTATCCGCTGCCGGCGGCGGTCGGACCGCACGTGGATACGGAGCTGACGGATATATACTATCAGGACACTCTCACGGTCATCCCAGACCATCTGACATTGGTCGGCGGTGTTACGTATTCCTGGCTGCAGACGTCGACGGTCGCCAATCTGAATCTGTTGCCGTGGACGGCAACGGTCGTGCCGGCGCATCAGTACCTGCACCGGTATGGCGCGGTCGTGAACCTGACCAAGGACGTCGTGTTTTACGCCCTGGATTCGACTTCGTTCTCCCCGCCGTCGGGCCTTGGCGCCAACGGCCAGCTGCTGGGCAATCAACAAGGCTCGGCCAACGAGGTCGGCTTGAAGACGGCGCTGTGGGATGGAAAATTGTCTGCGACGGTTTCGTATTATAAATCCAGCCTGACCAACGTGGGTGTGGTCGGCGGGACGACCTCGAGTGGGCTGAGCTATTACGTTCCGATCGGCTCAACCCACCAACGAGGGGTCGACGCGAACATCGCCTATGCGGTGACTCCCCAGTGGCAGGTGATAGCGAGTTTGTTTCGGGGCACGGACTACGATCAGAATCGGAATCCCGTCTCCACGTCCTACGATAACGCGTGGAGTGTGTATACGCGTTTTGACTTCGCGAATGCGGGGCCGCTGCACGGCTGGGCCGTCGGTGGTGGCGCGACCCGAATTGGCTCGCGTTGGCTGAGCACGGCGGGAATCAGCGGCATCCCGCTGCCGGCGAGCGGCGTGATCAAGCTGCAGGAAGGAACGATGTTCGACGGATTCGTCAGCTACCGGTACGGTCGCCACTGGCTCGGAAAGTTGAGCGTCGAGAACATTCTTGGTGCCGTGTACCCACTCGGCGCCCAAAACGTGGACGCTGCCGACCCGAGTCCGCCGCGAACACTGGTGCTGTCGCTGGACTACCACTTCTGATCGTGCAGCTCCGCCCTCGTCGCTCTCGGTTGCCCCGCCGCGCATTTTGTGCGGCGGGGTTTTGGTTGACGCCGCTCCTCGCGCTGGCGGCCACGGCGGCCACCGTTGAGAGTTCCTCAGATCTGAAGGTGGATACAATTCCGCGGGTCGAGGGGGTGGATCGGCTCAACGAGGTGGTAAAGGATGCTCGGTTCACCTTGAAAATGGAGCCCCCGGTGACGGTCATGGTGGGCGACGGTCGGCAGCCGTTTCTTTTCTGTTCGGAACGTGGGACGTTGCTTTGCCAGTCTCAGCTCACAGCGCCGCCGTTCGGGACCAAGAAAAAGATGGTATATCCGACGCGACTAGGATCGGCGATTTCGCGCGATGGTGGCCGGACGTGGCAGCGTTACGACCCGTTTCCGGGGCAGGACCAAGTCAATCTCGAGGGAGGTGCTGTCGAGCTCTCGGACCATGTGATATTGATGCTGGATACCTATGTGGTTCCTTCGGGGCGTCCGGGAGAAGGCGTCGGAGAAATCTGGAGGTCGCCAGACGATTTCAAAACTCTGGTTGGCCCGCAGTTCGTGCCGTTTCACCTGCCGGAGGTGAATTTCACGGGTTCGTCGGATGACGGAGGCCGGCCTCATGAAGCGTCCCGGGTGCACCGATCCATTCTCCGTCTGCCGAACGGCGATTTGTTGACTTCGCTGTACGGACCGTTCGCCGGCGACACCGCGCCCTCCGGCTATATGGTGACGATGTTGAAGAGCAGAACGGTGGTTGCTCGATCGCGGGACCAAGGCAACAGCTGGGCTTTGTTGGCGACAGTGGCGGTAGACGGTGGCGTCGGCACGGAGGGATTCACCGAGCCGGTGTTGGTGCGCGTCAGCCAGGGAGTGCATTCGGGCCGTCTTATTTGCCTGATGCGCACGGGGCGGGACCTGTATCAATCCCACTCGGACGACCAAGGGAGCCACTGGAGTCGTGCGCGCCCGGTCGCGATTCCCGGGATCGATTTGTATGCGACCGAAAAATGGAGCGCGCGTTACGGCGAGGGAGTGCCGCCCAATTTTGAGGTGACGGATGCGATGATCGGAGACGTCGTCGATCCCGACTTGATTGAGATGAAGGACGGGACGCTGGTGTGCGCGGCGGGTGTTCGGATTCCGGCGCGGCTTTTCAGCAAGGATTGGCGCGTCCCTGAGAATGGGAACTACCTGATTTTTAGTCGAGACGGTGGAGATACTTGGAGCGAGGTTGTGCAGTTCCGGTCCGGAGCGCCGACCACTCAATATATGGGAATCCGCGAGGCGGAGCCGGGCGTGTTGTTTGTGGCCTACGATGATAGCGTCTGGCGGATGCCTGGAGCGACGCGCGGCTTTCGGCTGACGGTCACAGTCAAGCCTTGAGGGTGATACGCCTCAGGGCTTGACAGCTACTTCCGGAACGACGCGGCCGCGGGATTGTATACCTCAGCGAGCACTGTTTCCCGCCATCTCCGAGCGTCGGCTTGCACCTCGGCCACACTGCGAGGGTCGTCGAGGCGTTCGATCATCACGGGCAGCCATTTCGTTCCGAACCGGACGTGCTGCGTTTCGTCAGCGATATCGTAGCTCCATGCCATGCTGCTGAGGGTGTCTCCGTGGGCCAAGGCGTCTTTCAAGCCGATGTGTTTTCCAGGAAATGCATCGGCCTCCTGGGTGGTAAGCGCGGCATAGCGGTCGACCGGCGCGAGCGTTTGCCTCGTGTCGTACGCCTTTGTCGACAGTCCGGCTTCGGCTGCGCTTGAGCCGAGCTCGGTCAGCTTCCGTTCCCCGAAAGCGGCATGCCGTGATTCGTCCCACATGTGCCGGCTGAGGTCCAAGTAGAATTCCCACGGCATGTCAGGCGCCTCAAACAGCATCGACGCGCATGAATCCGTCGCTTGTACCTCTTGGAGGAAATTAACTGCGTGGTAGCGCTCGCGCTGCGCGTACTCGTTTGTTGCTGGCAGTGGATCCGGCCCGAATTCGAGTTCACGAAAGCGCTCGGGAAGCCGAGCACGGGCAATCGGCAGGGTGCCGATCTGCCGCGCCGCTTTGACGGGATTGGCGGCGCGCGAGACATGACTGACCAACGCGTCGGCTAATCCGTGCGCAGCGAACTCAACCCGCGCGCTCCAGCCCGGGGCGGAAGCACACCCCGCAGCGGCCAGCTCCGGAAGGGCGTGTTTCGCCCAAGCGATTTGTGCTTTCAGCTCATCCCGATCGGCCTCCAAAAGAGGTGCCGTCGGCGCATCGTAGACACTATCGTTGCGTTTGAGATACGCCTCGATCGCCGCGACGAGGGCCGCACCGACGATGATCACAGCGCCTTCGCAGAGCTCGGCGGGATTCTCCGCCTCGCAAAGGAGATCGAGCAGTTCGCGCCCTGCAACGCTGCGACTGAAATGCATCTCGGGAAATGAGATTCCCAGCTCCTTCCCGCGGATACGCAGATCCTGAACGCGACGCATCGATCGGAATATGAGGGCAGGCAGCGACTTCCGAAGGTCCCAAACAGGAACCGCGGGGATGTAGGCCGCTTCGATCCGCGCCAGTTCAGTTTGAAAATCCGACAGGTTCTTCAAGAGCACCCCACGGACGCGGGGGCTGACTTCTTGCGCTAGGAGGGTGGAGTCGGAATTCATGGGAGGGAAACCGCGGATTGAGGCTTGATTCGCGAGAGCAGGAAGGCGCTGACGACGAGAACGCCCACCATGGCCAGAAACATGCGGCTGAGGTCGATATGGGCGTCGCGCAGGGCGCCCGCCGCGTAGTTGCCAAATCCGCCAATCGTACAGGACACCAAATTTATCAGGCCGTAGCCGGTGCCGCGATATCGGCGATCCGCGACCAAGCACAGGATCGGCATCATGTTCGAGTCGGAAAACGTGCGGGTGACGCCATAGATCAAAAGTCCGGCGATCGCCACCCAAATGACGTTGGCTAGGCTGAGTACGAGCACCCCGGAAGCGGCGATAAGCAAGCCCGTCATCGGAACCAGGATTCGACCGCGCGGGTTCCGCCGACTTGCGAGGTCTGCCAGCCAGCCTCCGAGTAGCACCCCGACAAACGAAGCAGCGCTGAGATATCCCGTTGCCGTGAATCCGGCGGCGCCTTGGCTCAAGTGGAAACGTTCGCCGAAATACGTCGGCAGCCAACCAATCAGCCCCCAGCCGAGCACTCCGAGAACGCCGAAAAATCCCACGCAGAGCAGAAACGACGGAACTCGTAGCAGGCTCCGTAAGGCTAGCAGGAATTCCGGCGGTGGCTCATCGGGTGCGGCGACAGGCTCGCCCGGATCTGTCGCCGCAACGGCCGGGTCCCGGAGAACGACCACGAGGAACAATGCATACACCATTCCCACCGTCCCAAAAACGCTGAACGGAAAGTTCCAAGTATGCCGTTCCGCGAGCCAGCCCCCGATTCCGCCTAGCCCAGCGCCGACCATGATCCCAGCCATATGTACTCCGGTAGCTAGCGACCGCGTTCGGGACCCGTGGTAATCGGCGATCAACGCGAGCGCGGCAGGAATATAGCAAGCCTCGCTTACGCCCATGAGGACGCGCGTCGCCAGCAGTTCATTATAAGTTCGAGCGTGAGCGGTCAGCAGCGTCGTGAGCGACCAGACAAAGAGGCTGCTGATGATCACCCGGGTTCGACCCACTCGGTCGGTAAGAAATCCGGCGAATGGACTGATCAAGGCGTACGTCCAAAGGAAAACGGAAAGCAGGAGCCCGAATTGGGCTTCGCGCATTGGAATCACTTCCATGAGCGACTGCCGCATTGTTGCCATCATATTCCGGTCCAAGTAGTTGAGGCAGCCGACAACACAAAGGAACGCCACGACTGCCCAAGCTCGACCGATCGTGTTGGGCGCGCCCGATTTCAATAGCCTTTATTCCACCGAGGTTCGACGTTTGCGGCGGCAGTCTCGGAAACCCAGACATCGGTTTTCAGGGTCTGCAGGATCGATTCAGGCACCAGGGGCGTCACGGGCCCGTGGAGCACGAGCCGCGTGGTAAAACGCTGCCAAGACGCGAAGGAGCCGTCGATCGTGATGCCGTGGACGTCGATGCGGTTTTTCGCTTTGACAACGTCGACGGGGCCGATGGTGGCGGCTTTCGGGGGAACCGCTGCCAGATCTCCGCTCATCCCGAAACTGCCATGAAGCGAGTTCTGCGCGATCGTGAGGGGATGCAGTGTACATACCCGAGCCGTCATCTGCATGAAATCCTCGAGTGTGCCGCAGGCAAATTCAGGAGCGCCGGGATCGATGAAGGCGAGGTGGCCGGCCCAACCGGGGCCGCTGTAGCAAATGTCCGCGCCGCCGACGTCGGCCAGCATCTGGCTGTAGGATCCAATGTTCTTGTTTGTGGGGCCGTGGATCTGCTTTTCCGGCGGGCGCAGCTTCGCGTCGATCGCTGACCAGAAGTATTTCTTAAACGCGTACATGAAGCCGAATTCCCAAGTCTCGGGAGCAATCTCGGCCTTCTCGTTCGCGTACTCGTCCATGTTGAACGTATGGAGCCGGCGACAATCCACGCGGAATTTGTTGATGAGATAGGCGAGCCTCACGTAGCGCGGCCAGGGGTTGGGCATGATCATCACGAGCGTCTTGCCGGCATCCATCGCGGTCTTGATGCGATGAAACATATCGGAGATCCACATGAACTCGATGTCGGCGTCTGGGAGCACCCGAATTTTATATTCGGGATTCCAGTGTTTAGTGATGTTCTCCTTCTTTATCCGGCGGACGCGCTCAATCACTGCGCGGTCGCGAAAAGGGATGAACTCGGCTGGCGAATAGGAGAAATTAGAGGCTGGTTTTTTCATATGTGCATCGTCCGCCCACCCACGTAAACGCAGGGGTAAAGTCGCTCTCCCACAGGACGAGGTCTGCGTCTGCGCCGACCTCGATGCGGCCCTTTTGCTGAAGTCCGAGGATTCGGGCCGGGTTGCTGGTCCCCATCGCCCAAACCTGCTCCGGCGGCAACTTCAGCCAACGAAGCAGATTCTGGATGCCTCGGTTCATGGTCAGCGCGCTGCCGGCGAGCGTGTGTTTTTCTGCATGCCGCGCGCCATCGCCGTCCTTCACACGCACCGAAAATCCCCAGGGAGTGTTGTATACGCCCGGCGGCAGCCCAGCTCCGATGTTTGAATCGGTGATCAGAATTACGCCGGCATAAGTCTTCGCAGCGATCGCAGCGCGTATCGCGGTGGGATGCACGTGCACGCCGTCTGCGATGAAGTCCACCGAAGCGCGGCTGTCTGCGAGAATTGCCTCGACTGCACCGACCGGGCGCACTCCGGGATCGGACTCTGCCGGAGCGTAGAACACGTCGTAGAAGTGGGTCGCATGTCGCGCCCCTGCCTCGAGCGCAGCGTCGGTTTGCTCGGCCGACGCACGCGTATGCGTCAGAAAAACTGCTATATTCTTTTCACGGAGCCGGCGGATCACCGGGAGGATGTTCGGGGTGTCCGGACTGACCGACATCACGGACACGCACCCGCGTGCGGCACTGAGCAATTGGTCGAGCAGATCGACATTGCCCGCCAGCGTGGGGCAGGCGGCCCC
This sequence comes from uncultured Verrucomicrobiae bacterium, assembly GCA_963800005.1. Classification (GTDB taxonomy): domain Bacteria; phylum Verrucomicrobiota; class Verrucomicrobiia; order Opitutales; family Opitutaceae; genus CAWCZH01. The sequence continues at coordinate 38,515 of CAWCZH010000003.1, read as the reverse complement.
CGCCACAGCCATGAAAGGGCCCTCCAGATGCAGACCGGGCATATTGACCTGCGCGACCGAGGACAATGCACCGGCGAGTGCGCCGAGGCACTCCTGCCAGTCGGGTTGCATTCGCGGAATAATCGTCGGAATCACCGTCGTGACGCCAAAACGGCCCAGCTCTTTCGCCGCGGCGCGGAGCGCCTCCGGGCCTGCTTCATACACACTGTGCATGAGGCCGTGCGTGTGCAGATCGATCAGCCCGGGGGTGAGTGCCCGGCCGCCCCCCTCGACAATTTCAGCTTTGTCCATCACCGCCGCGTTAGCCTTTCCGATAGCGGCGATGCGACCGTCGGCAACCAGTACATCCCCGAACGTGATCGATTTCCCAGGGTTGACGACGCTGACGTCGCGAATGAGCAGGGAGATCACGCGGCGGAAAACTTCGCGGGACTTCTAACCGCTGATCCGGGCCAGTGCCGCCTCGACCGAGAGACCCTCGTGCACCACTCCCATTAGAGCTGATGTGATCGCTGCAGGATGAGCGTGCTGAATGATATTCCGACCGTAAACGATTCCAGACACACCCTGCCGCAGCAGTGCCGCCGTGCGCTCGAGGATTGTGCGGTCGTCGACTTTGCCGCCGCCGCGCACGAGAACGGGAATACCGGAGGCGGCTTCGACAACTTTGTGGTAGCGACTGACGTCGTCCGTCGGATCGGCTTTGATCAGATCCGCCCCGAGTTCGACCGCCTGGCGCACCAACGGCACGATTTTCTTTTCGTCGCCGTCGACCATATAGCCACCTGCTTTTTCATTAGCCGCGAACACGAGCGGCTCGACCATCATGGGCATGCCGTACCGCTCGCAGGCGAGTTTCAGACGAAGTATATTGGCGATGCATTCTTCGCCTACCTCAGGCTCGTTCGGAATCCGAAAGAGGTTCACGCAAACGCAGGCTGCATCCAACCGCAGCGCCTGCTCCACGGGATCCTCGATCATGCGACTATAGAGCCGGCGGGGCAAAACCTGCCCGTAGACGTTGGCGACGTCCGTCCGAAGTACCAACGAAGGCTTGTAGCGGCCGGGAAGCTTCTGCAGGTGCCGAGCTTGGCCGACGGTGAGTTGCACGGCATCTGGCGCCGCAGCGACGACGACGGAGACAGCGTGCTCTAAATTTTCGATCCCCGCCAAAAACCCGTACTCGTTGAAGAAGCCGTGGTCGATCGCCACGTCGAAGCATCGACGCGAGGTGGGGTGGAACAGGCGATTGAGGCGATAGGCGGTCATGAATATCCGAGCTCCTTCGCGGTCTCGCCAATCGCTTCATCGATTAGGTCCAAGCCCTTCAGCAAAGTCGCCTCATCCATGACGATTGCCGGGCTCATGCGGAGGATGTGCCCGGCTGGAATCCAAGCCAAGCCCTTCCGGAACGCCTTTTGATATACCAATGCCCCGGCTTTATCGAACGGCTCTTTCGTCCCGCGATCCTTCACCAGCTCGATTCCCATCAAGCAGCCTTTCGCGCGAACATCGCCAATGATTTTATGCGAAGCTTTCATCTGCTCCATCCGCTTCAACGCCACCTCGCCCAAGTACGTCGCATGGTCGAGCAACTGTTCCTCTTCGATCACCTGGGTTGAGATCAAAGCCGCGGCGCAAGCCATCGGATTTCCACCATAACTGCTTGATGCTGAAATCGATTCAAAGCTCTGTTTGAACGGCTCGCGGACGGCGACGCACGTGACCGGAAAGCCGTTTCCGAAGCCCTTGCCCATGGTGACGACATCTGGGACGACGCCCCAGTGCTCCATGCAAAGGAACTTGCCGGTGCGCCCCCAGCTGGTGAGGACTTCATCCGCCATCAGCAGGAGCTTCCGGTCGTCGCAAAACTTGCGGAGCTTCGGGAAAAAATCGTCCGGCGGGATAATCGATCCACCCCACCCTTGAATCGGTTCGAGGACGAAACCCGCAATGGACCCAACCGTTGCCGATTCGATATATTGAGAGTAAAACGCGAGGTATTTGTCCGTATCGATGGTGCCGTCGCTCTTGGTCCACGTGGGACGATATGGATCCGGGCGTGGCACCATATGGCTGCCGGGGGCGCGAACGGCTCCGTAGACTTGGGATCGGATCTGGCCCAGTGAAACAGCACCGTAGGTTTTCCCGTGAAAATCGTTGAAACAGCTGATCGTTTCGTGCTTCCCCGTGGCGGCGCGCAGGACCCGGATGCCGGCTTCGACCGCGGCAGTGCCAGAATCGTAGAGCTGGAAAGCCGTCAAGTCACCCGGCAGCACCTCAGCGAGCTTCTCCATGAGCTCGGTCTTGATCGGCGTGGTGAAATCATGGGCGTTCATCAGCTGGGAGGCGGCCTTCGCGATGCCCTCGCTGATTTTCGGATGACAGTGACCGAGTGTCGTGACGTAGATGCCCGACGAGAAATCGATGTATTCATTTCCGTCGACATCCCTCAGCACGCAGCCCCGCCCCGACTCGAAACTTACCGGGAAAAGTTTCACTTGGCTGCTGAGACCCTTGAAATGCTGCGTGCACCGGTCGTGCCATTGCTTTGAGAGCGGACCTGGCGCGGGCACGGGCATGTGGGGGACGCGCGACAGATCGACGGTGCCCCATTCGAGGGTGGAGAACGAATCTACGGAGGGTGAATTCATGGCGAAATTAGGAGCGGGCGATGATCACTTCCGCGCCGAGCTTTCTGAAGCGTCGCAGAATGGCGGGGGAAGTCCCAGGATCCGTGATGAAAAGATCGACGTCGGCCATCGATCCGTTTCGAGCCAGGGCGGTTTGGCCGACTTTAGTGTGATCGGCGAGGAGGCACGAGCGTTTGGCGAGGCGGCGCATCATCTGGTCAACGCGCGCCAGCCGGAGGTCAGAATTATATATCGAGCCATCCAGCCCGATGCCGTCACTGCCTTGAAACGCGATGTCGGCGGAAAATAATTCGAGGCAGTGTTCAGTTACCGGCCCGGTTAAATCGGGGCTTCCGCGGCGAATGACGCCCCCGAGCAGAACTATTTCCACACCGGCGGCATGTTGAAGCTCCGATGCCACCGCGAGGCTTGGCGTGATCACCGTGATATTCTCACCGTTTCTCAGCATACTGGCGAGTTCCAGAGTGGTGGTGCCGGTGTCGAGGATCACGCGATCGCCCGGCTGCACTAATTTGCGCGCCTCGGCGGCAATGGCGCATTTAGCCTCGCGGTTCACTTGCCGGCGCCCTCGATAATCGAACTCGAGCATCATCCGCTCCGTCAGCACCGCGCCGCCGTGCGTCCGTTGAATTTCCGCCCGCGCTTCCAATGCGTCGAGATCCCGGCGAATGGTCATTTCGCTGACGCCAAATTCCTTCGCGAGCTCGCCGACAGAGACTCCGGGTTGGGCGGAGAACCGCTGGCGAATTTCGGCGTGCCGGGCGGCAGAGGGCAGCTTTTTCATCCCGGGACATCGTTTCCCGTCATGTTCGTAAATGTCAACATCAGGGCCAAACAAACATTAATTAACATTTACTCTCAACGGCCCGCGCCCATGCTTTCCCTCATTTCCACAATGCCTCCTGCCGAAAACGTCGGGTCGAAGTCCTCGGGAAATTCTCCAACAGCGCTGCTGGCGGGCGCGACGACAGTGGACATCACTCCGCGGGGAAGCGTGTTCCTATATGGCTATCCACATGTCCGTCGGTACAGCACCGGCGTACATGATCCGCTGGAGTGTTCTGCTTTATATTTGCGGAGCGGAAACGATCACGCGCTCTTTTTGGCCAACGACGTTATATGCTTTACCAAAAGTTTCGTCGCGAGCGTTCGTCGACGAATCGAGACGGAAACCGGCGTGCCGGGCCGGTCGATCCTGATCTCAGCGACGCATACGCATTCAGGGCCGGTGATGACGAACTACTTGAGCAATGCCGCGGACCCGATTCTGCCGAAAGCGGATCCCGCGTTTCTCGGGATCCTCGCTGACCAGATGGTCGTTGCCGCCAGCCGCGCGGTGTCCTCAGCGGTACCAGCGGAGCTCGGTTTGGCGGTGGCTCGAGCCGAGGGCGTGGGCACGAATCGGCACGACCCGGCCGGGCCGGCGGACCCCGAAGTCCCCGTGCTGGTGGCGCGGTCGCTCGTCGCGCACGTGCCGATCGGCGCAATGATCGTGTATGGGATGCATCCCACCGTCCTACACGAAGACTCGACGCTCGTGAGCGCCGATTTCCCGTTTTTTGCACGGACGTACCTGAAGCGCACGGTTCTACCGGCCGGATGTCCGGTGGTGTATCACAACGGCGCCTCGGGCAACCAGAGTCCGCGGCACGTCACGAAGGCGAACACGTTTGCGGAAGCGCAGCGGCTCGGGGAGAAGCTTGGCGCGGCCATCGCCGCGGTGTTTCCCTCGATCAGCTACCGGTCGAGCGCCAGCATTTCCGTCCGCCAGAATGAAGTGCCGCTCGTTCCGCGGCGTTTTCCCGAGGTCGCCGTTGCCGACGCTGCGCTTGAGGACGCGCGCTTCCGGTTTGCCGCGTTGAAGTCGGCGGGCGCGGCGCGGCAGGAAATCCGTACCGCGGAGTGCGATGTGTTTGGCGCCGAGGAGACGGTCGAATTAGCACACGCGTCGAGCGATGGTCGAATGCAGATAACGATCGCTGGCTCCAGCCCGGCGGAAGTGCAGCTCATCGAGGTGGGCCCCTGGAAGTTCGTCGCCTGGCCCGGGGAATACTTCGTCGAGTACGCCCTTCAGCTGAAAAAGCGCTTGCCGGGGACGTTTCTCATCACACTCGCGAACGGAGAAGTGCAGGGCTATATAGTCACGCCCGAGGCTGCGGCGCGCAAAGTATACGAATCCTCGAACGCCGTGTTCGCGCCGGAAAATGGCGATCGCCTGATCGCCGCCACGGTTGCGCTGGCGAACTCCGCCCTGTAGGGAACCGGCATGTCGCTCCTCCTCGGGCTGGACCTGGGAACGTCCTATTTTAAGGTCGCGCTGTTCGACTTTGCAGGAAATCTGCGCGGGTTGGGGCGCGTTGCAGTTGAGAAAATCTCGCCGGTCCCGGGCCGCTTCGAGTTGCCGGCCCCGAAGTTTTGGGAGCTGCTGCGGAAGGCTCTGGAGGCTGCGTTGACGGCCGCAGGGGCGAGGGTGAGCGAGATTACCGCAGTCTCATATTCGTCCCAGGCGAGCACGTTTCTGCTGCTCGATGGAGCTGACGAGCCGCTTACGCCGCTTATTTTTTGGAACGACACTCGCGGCGAATCAATGGTGGCCGAAGCCTCATTTTCGCGCACCGAGGAATTCAGACGAAGGGTCGGCTTTTCCGGCGTTTCCGGCCAAACCGCTGCCTGCAAATGGCTCTGGTTCCAGCGTAACAAACCAGACCTCTGGCGACGGGCCCGCCGGATCATGACCATCTCGGATTATTTCACTTTCGCGATGACGGGCGAGCGAGCAGGCGACGCGGGGACGGCGGCATTTCTCGGCATCTATGATTTGCCGGCGCGAGGGTGGTGGCCGGCGGCGCTCGACATGTTCGGCATCCCGGCTCAACACCTCTCGTCTCCACTTCGGCCCGGCTCGCCTTGCGGCCAAACGGTAAGCCGCGCCACCGCCATGCTGGGTGTGCCTGCTGGACTGCCGTTCGCCGTCGGAAGTCTGGACCACCATGTGGCTGCGTTAGGAGCAGGTTTGGGTGCGTTTGCCGACGTGAGCATTTCAACCGGAACCGTGTTGGCAGCGCTTGCTGTGGTGGAGAAATTCAACCCCCAGGTTGGTTGTTATTTCGGCCTCCATACCGAGAACCAGCGCTACTACTGCCTCGCGTTTGACCAAAAAGGCGCGACGCAGATTGAAGAGTATCAGCGGGATTTTGCGCCAACGCTTTCCGTGGCAGAGCTGCTGGCGCTTGCCGAAGCACACCATTCGGGCAGAACAAACAATCCCCACGGCGCCCGCGTGCTCGACCGTTTGGAATCAATCAGCGAGACCCTTAAATCGCTGGTATCCAGCGTAAGCGGGGGCCGATCCATCCAGCGGATAGTCGCGACCGGCGGGGGATCCCGCAGCCCCCTCTGGCTCCAAATCAAGGCGGACACTCTCGGCGTACCTGTCACTACCAGCTCGGATCCAGAGCAAGGTTGCTTGGGCGCCGCCGTGTTCGCCGCCGCCGCGGCGAAAATTTACCCCACGATGAAAGAAGCGTTTTCAGCGATGGTGCACCGGGGTGAGACCTACGAGCCGTCCGCACTTCGCTAACGCGCCAGCAGTCCCCTTGGGGCATCTCACGCTGCTACCGGTTCAGGACGCATGCGCGATCGCGCTAGAGGAGTTGCGCCGCCCTACGTGGTGTAGCCGAGTTCCTCTTCAGTAAGCTCCCGGGCCCCAGTACCGCGGTCGTCACGACCGATCAATTTCAAGTTCTTATCGATGATATCCTGAATATGCTCCTCCATGGCTAACTTGGCGGCGGCGGCGTCTCCTTTGGCGATAGCATGATAAATGTGCTCGTGGCTTTTGAGGACTGCCCTTCGGTTGGCGTCCCGAGACGGCTTGTCGCCGGCCAATTTCGAGCTTCCCGGCGCTGTCGCCGATACCACGCGGTTGATCAAGTGGAGGCGTAAAATTTCCTTTTTTATCAGATCACTCTTCGCCGCGGTCATGATGGCGATGTGAAATCGGACATCCTCGCGGATGAGTTCGCCGAGCAGGTTTTCGTCTTCACGACCGCCCACGATTTCGTCCGTCAGCTTTCGCATGGAATCCAAGGCGAACTTAATTTCGGCCAACTCGTCCTCGGTGCGATTCGTGGCGGCCAAGCCGGCAGCGTAGGACTCGAGCGCTAAGCGCATGCCGCAAAGCTCCCGGTATTCCTTGTGATCCACGGTTTTTACGCTGGCTCCCAAGCGCGCGCGAATACTCACCAAGCCGTCTGCCTCCAACTGGCGTAGTGCGTCCCTCACGGGGGTCCGGCTGACGCCGATCTCGTTGGATAGGTCACTCGTCATCAGCGGCTGGCCCGGGGCATATTCGCCACTGAGGATTTTCTTGCGAATGTGGTCGTAAGCCACGTCGGAGTTAACGTTCTTCATTACCGGGTGTTCCACGCCATGCGTCTCTCCGGGAGTATGCAGCTTAATCTACCGCGTCAACCCTTTGAACGGATCGGCCGACAGATTAGGACGACTAAAGGGTTTGAACTGGGTCCCAATCGCCGACGCGGGCGCTAATGTATGCAGCAGAATACAGGCGTCGCGTATCATGCCTTTGAGGCATAACGCGCCACTCGCACTTCGGCGGTAATTGCATGGGCGATCATTTTCTCCACGCGGCACTGACGGGCGGTCACGGCACCCACTTCGCGACTCGCGGCCGGGGTCATCTGCTGATAAGTTACCGTCTTGAGAAACTTGCCGACCCAAACACCGCCGGTGTATCGGGCCGACCGGCTGGTTGGAAGAATGTGGTTGGTGCCGATGCTCTTGTCGCCGTACGCCACGGTGGTTTCTTCGCCCACGAAGAGTGAGCCATAGTTTCGCAGGCGTGCTGAGTAGAACTCTGGGTCGGAAACGTGCAGCTCCAGGTGCTCCGGCGCATAATCGTCGGAAATCTGGACCGCCTCGTCCCGACTTTCGGCAACCTTGATTTGCCCGTAATCCGTCCACGACTGTCGAGCGATCTCGCGGGTTGGCAATACCGCGAGTTGCTTCTCAAGCTCGGTCAAGGTCGCGCGGGCGAATGCTTCGCCCAAGCACACTAGTAGCTGGCCACTGTTGGGATCGTGTTCGGCTTGTCCCAGCAAGTCGCAAGCGACCAAGGCGGGATCGGCGGCGTCGTCCGCGATGATTGCGATCTCCGTCGGGCCGGCCAGCAGATCGATGCCACACTGACCGAAAAGCTGCCGCTTCGCCTCCGCGACAAATTTGTTGCCCGCGCCGCAGAGGATATCAACGGGATCCACCACACCCATGCCGAAAGCCATAAGTGCCATTGCCGGAACTCCGCCGATCACAAAAATGCGGTCCGCTCCCGCCTTCTTCATGGCGTTGATCGTCGCCGGATAATAGCCGGAACCCTTCACCGGCGGCGTGCATGCCACCACCGTTTTTACCCCGGCTACTTTCGCCGGAATGATGCTCATCTGCGCGGATCCGAACATGGGGTAACGCCCTCCCGGCACGTAGCTGCCCACGCTACCGACCGGAATGTGGCGATGTCCAAGTCTCACTCCGGGTCGAATCTCGATCTCCAGCGGTATCAAGGTCGAAAGCTGTGCCTGCGCAAAGGAGCGGACGTTGCCTTGGCAGAATTCAGTGTCCCGGATCAGTTCGTCAGAGCATAGCGCGATCGCCTCTGCTATCTGAGCCTCCGAAAGCTCGAAGCTGTCCGGATTCCATTCGTCAAATTTCGCGCTCAACTCGCGGACCGAATCCAGCCCGCGACGTCGCAGGTCGGAGAGCATCTCAGAGACATAGCCAACGGTCTGCGGGTCGGTCTCAAACAGACGATGGCCACCAGCCTTGATTGTCCTCATATTTTTATGGATACTAGTGTATACTCTATGTCGAAATTGCTTGCCATTGAAAAGTAGCGCTTCAAAAAAACGCAAGGGTTTAAACTTTCGTGTCTCAATCCGCTGCTGCCTCGATCCGATCTTCCGCGCCATGAACTCGCGACCTGATTCGCGCCGAGCGTCGCCGAGCCGGCCGCAGCTGGTTGCTGGATCATCTAGCATGCGTCCGCGAGACGCGACAGACCGCTTTAACCGAGGGACATCCGAACGGCACTTCTGCACCCGGTGATATGTATCGGATCCGGGCATTTGTATTCATGAGTGTCATTTCAGCCGGGGCCATTTTCGCACGCGACGACGCTCAGGGCATGTGGAAACTTTTCACTCCCTTGCCGGACCAAGTTGGCTTTTCCGGAATGGTGGCTGGCGTTCTCGGAGGGCGTCTCGTCGCGGCGGGCGGCTCTCAATTTCCGCGATTCCCCAACTGGCTGCACGGCGAGAAGGATTTCGGAGACTGCATCTATACTCTTGGGGCACCTGAAGAACCTTGGCAGACCTCGTCCGCCAAACTGCCTCTCAAGATCGCCAATCCAGCGCTCGCCGCCAATACGGAAGCTGTATATTTCGCTGGCGGCCTGAATGCCGAGGGCTGCTCAAAACAGAGCTGGTGCATTCGCGCCGACGGCGACGGCTTCGCCTTTACGCGACTGCCCGACCTGCCCGAAGCCGTCGGTTATGCCGCGGGCGCCATCGTTAATGGACGCTTTTATGTGGCGTGCGGCCTGACGAGTCCTTCGTCAAAAACGCCGAGCGCCAAGGTGTGGTCGCTGGCGATTGCGGCAGACCAGCAAGCGACCGGTTGGCAGACGGAGCCGGACCTGCCCGGGCCGGGCGTCTTCGTTGCCGCCGGCGCCGCGTGGGACGGGCGCTTCTATGTCTTTGGGGGGTTCGGTTACGACGCAGCGGGGCAGGGAACGCCGTCCGCCGAAGCTTACGCCTTGGACGTAAACAGCCGAAAATGGGAACGCCTGCCGAACCTGCCTGCGGCGAGGGTCGGGATCTCAAGCCCCTGCCCGATCCAAGGCGGGAAGATACTGGCGATCGGTGGCTATTCCCAAGTCTTCCCCGGAGCGCCGCGCGAACACCCGGGCTTTGACCGCGAGACATTTGCGTTCGAAAACGAGGCGCTGACGTGGAAGCGGGGGCCGTTGTTGCCATCCTCGCCAGTGAGGGACCGCGACTCTCCGGGCGACACGGGCCCAGCGCCAATGATCGGTGCGCCCTGTGTTGAATGGCGCGGATATGCGGTGATCATCGGAGGCGAAGTCCGAGCATCGGTGAGGACGCCAGCAGTAATCGGCTGGCCTCTGCGAACTCCGTTCACGCACCAGCCGTGACGATCACCGACGTCCGGACCGTGCTGCTCACCGGTCCATGCACCAACGATCCGTTCCTGCGCGAGGCGAGAAAACTTCGGAGCGCCGCGTTTATCGAGATCCATACTTCCGGGAAATTGGTCGGCTTAGGCGAAACTTATGCCGGGTATTTCTGCCCGGAAGCGGTGCCAGCCATCGTGGACTTTTTTCGTCCCATTCTCATTGGGCAAACGGTCGATGACATCCCGGAACTGTGGAAGCGGATGTACCACTGCGGCAATTTCTGGTGTCGCGTCGGGCTGGGTGCGATCGTGCTGAATGGCATCGAAGCCGCCCTCTGGGACCTCAAGGGCAAGCTCCTCGACCTCCCCGTCCATGCTCTGCTCGGCGGCGCCAAGCATGTGCGGCTGCCGTGCTACGCGACTGGCGGCCCTAGCAATTACCCGAAAGACCGTCTCGCGAAAAAAATAGATCACTACTTTTCGCTCGGATTCATCGGACTCAAGGTCGGAGCTGGGAGCTTTTCCCCGCAAGACGGCTGGTACATGCCGGCCGAAGCCACGGAGGCCGCTGATTTCGAGGCCGACAAGCTGTCGTTTATGCGACGGCATGCCGGCTCCGAGGCGCTCCTCATGATGGATGCACATATGGGAAACAACCGCGTGGCGACATGGACCGTCGATGTCGCTATCGCGGTCGCCCGCGCTTTGGAACCCTACAACCTCTTCTTTTTGGAGGAGCCCCTGCACTACACGGACCCGTGGGGATACGCGGAGCTCTGCCGGGCCACTGCGACTCCGATTGCTGGCGGGGAATGTTTGACCGCGAGCTACGAGTGGCGGGTGTTCGCCAATCAGGACAGCTTCGACATCGGCCAGCCCGACGCCTCGTTTACCGGAGGAATGGGCGAGTTCATGGCAGTCGCGAAAATGATGGAGGAGCGCGGCCGCAAGGTGGCGACGCACGCTTGGGGCGCCGGCGGCTCCTTGATGCAAAATATCCATGCGGGCTTCGCGGCCCCGAACACCTGCATCCTAGAGATCGCCCCCGACTACGCCGGCCTGCACTCGGAAGTGATCGATGGCGGCTTAACCATTCAGAATGGCTATGCAGTGCCTCCCGACCGGCCGGGGCTCGGCGTCATTCTAACGGACGAAATCAAGGCGCGCTATCCCTTCAAGCCAGGCAGCGGCGAGTTCAACAGCGTGCCCGGGAAAATGCTCACGGACTAGCACGCTTGAAAATCGTCGTCGATATTGCCGCGCATCCTTCCGCTCTGGAACGCCTGCGATCCCGCCGTGATTGCGTTCTCGAGGTAATTGATCCGCCGGAAGAGCGTGCTCGAGAATTGGAAGCATCGAAAATCGAAGGCGCAGATGTTTGTTTCTGCACGTTTCCACCTTTGAACCACAAAGTGATGCGCAAGCTCAGTTGGATCCAAATCGGCTCGAGCGGGTTCGTTCAGGTGACCGGAATCGGTCTGCCCGAGAGAGGCATTCGAGTGACCAATGCGCGCGGTTGTTTCGACGTGGCGATCGGCGAGTGGAACCTCGCGATGATGATCAACCTAGCCCGGCACGGGCGCCAGATGTTCCTGAATCAGGAAGCACGCGTCTGGGACCGATCAGCCGTTTTTCAGAACGAAGTGCGGGGCGGAACGGTCGGAATTTGGGGTTACGGCGGCATCGGCCGGGAAACCGCCCGTTTGGCCAAATGCCTCGGTATGCGGGTGCACGTGCAAACCCGGGCCGGCATTCCGAACCGGGAGCTCACGTATGTGCTTCCGGGCACGGGCGATCCGACGGGAGCATTTCCTGACCGCGTCTTCGGAACCGGCGAGGAACTGGATTTCCTGCGTGACTTGGACTTCTTGGTCCTCGCGATGCCGCTGACGAAAGCGACGGAGAACCTCGTCGGAGAACGTGAGTTGCGAGCTTTGCCGACGCGAGCCTATGTACTCAATCCGGCCCGAGGTCCGATCATGCAGGAGGCAGCATTGCTGCGTGCCCTCCGCGAGGGCTGGATCGCCGGCGCAGCGCTCGATACTCATTACCACTATCCCATGCCGCCGGAACATCCCCTGTGGGCGTTTCCCAACGTTATATTCACGCCCCATATTTCCGGTTCTAGTCAGAACCCGCAGTTCAAAGCGCGGCTTTGGGACATTTTTCTCAAGAACGTGGACCGTTTCGCGGCGGGCGAGCCACTGCTGAACGAGCTGACTTCCGCCCAGCTGCGCGGTTAGCTCAAAGTCCGCGGCACAAATGAATACTCAAGTATACGTTAGAGCCCTTCAGGTCTAAGCGCGCCCAACAGTTGCGGATCCGCTCTTGCCGCCGCCAGAGCCTGATCCAGGTGAGCCACGCTGCGGGCGCCGATTAGAACCGACGCAATTCCCGGCTGGTGCAGCGCCCAGATCAGGGCGAGTTCGGTGGACGTTTTCCCGACCCGCTGCGCCTGAAGCTGCAGCTCCCGCAGACGCGCCAGCGAGGCTTCGTGAAAGTATATCTGCTGATGCCCTGGGATGAGATCGAAGCGGCTTCCCGCCTCAACGCCGGCGGTGTGCTTCCCGGTGAGAAACCCAGCACCGAGTGGACTGAATGTGACAATCGCGATGCGCTCAGCAGCACACAGCTCACGGAGAGCGGGATCTGCTTCCCGGACTGCGAAGTTATGATTATTCTGCAATACGCCAAAGCAGCTCAATCCGATCGCTTTCTGTCGCTCCACCGCGGCGCGCAATTGCTCCGCAGAAAAATTGCTTACGCCCAGATGTCGAACCTTGCCTCGGGCAACGAGCCCATCCAAAGCCAGCAAGGCCTCGTCTTTCAGAAGAGTCTCGTCCCACCGGTGCAAAAAAAGAACCGGCAGGACTTCCAAATCCAAACGGCGCAGGCTGTTCTCCACGGACTTTTCGATCGCTGCAGCAGTGTATGGAGGGAGCACCTTGGTAGCGACGCACGGACGATCGTTGATGAGTCGCCGAGCCAGCCAACCGCCGACGATCTCCTCCGACGCCCCGCCACCGTAGGCTGAGGCAGTATCGAAGAACGTCAGGCCTTGGGCCCAAGCATGATCCATGATCTTAAAAGCCGCCGTTGCGTCGATCTCGCGACCAAACGTCACGCAGCCTAATCCGAGTGGACTGAACTTCAGCGGGAATGGCATTTCAAATTGACATTTCGCGTCGATCAAAGGAAATACCGGTGTATACACATGCTGCAAGCCGCGATTGAGTCTCTCTGCCGGATACTATCCCGCCGTTAGTCCATGGAGAGCTCTTCTCAACCATCGATCCTTGTTGTGGGCTGCGGGAGCATCGGTGAGCGCCATCTGCGGTGCTTCCTGAAAACTGGGCGTGCCCGGGTCACGGCCTGTGACACGGATCACACGCTCCTCGAGAAAATGGACTCAACGTACCGCGTGCCCACGTCGCTGGACTGGCAAGCCGCAGTTGCGTCCGGAAATTTCGCTGCTGCCGTGATTTGCACGCCCGCTCCGCTTCACGTTCCTATGGGCACCCGAGTTCTGGAAGCCGGGATGCATGTGCTTCTCGAAAAGCCCCTCTCGGTCTCGCTAAACGGCGTGGAAGGCCTGCTTCGTCTCCACGCGCAGTCCGGCCGGGTTGCCGCCGTGGGCTATACGATGCACCAATATCCTGCTCTGCAGCAGGCGCGGGCGCTGCTCCAAGAGAACACGCTCGGCCGAGTGCTCCAAGCAGCAACGCTCGGCGGTCAACCCTTCCACCGGCTGCGTCCGGGGTATGACAAGACCTATTATCGCCACCGGAGCGCCGGGGGCGGCGCGATTCAGGACGCGTTGACGCACACCGTGAACTGGGTCGAAAGCGTCGTCGGACCAGCCGACTCCGTCCTGTGCGACAGCGCGCATTTGGGAGTGCCGAATGTCGACGTTGAGGACACCGTCCACGTCAGCGCCCGCCACGGCAGCGTTTTGGTCAATTACACCTTGAATCAGTTTCAGGCACCGAACGAGTCCACGTTGCAGTTCAATGCCGAGCAGGGCAGTGTGAGGATTGAGCTGCATAATCAGCGCTGGGGAGTGTTCCGAGCTCAGGACACCGCTTGGACCTGGCGGGATGCGCCGATGGCCGATCGCGATACGCCATTTCTCGCCCAAGCTCATTCGTTCCTCGATGCGCTCGAGGGCAAGCCGAACCATCTTTGCACGCTCGAAGCCGCTGCGCACACGCTGCGTTTCAATCTCGCTGCACTCCAAGCCTCGGGAACCGGCGAACGAACTTACTGCAAGGAAATGAAATGACTCCGCCAGCTCACTCCCCCGTCCGTTTGGCGATGCTCGGGATGATCCCGGGAAATGGGCATCCTTACTCCTGGTCAGCCATCGTAAACGGTTTCGATGCCGAGGCCATGAAATCGTGCCCCTATCCGGTCATTCCCGTTTACCTCTCCAAGGCGGCAGAGAAAGGACCAGTTAAGATCACGGGAGCACAGGTTACCCATCTCTGGACGGATTCGCCCGAGGAGGCGATGGCGGTGGCCCGGGCTTCGTTGATTCCGATCGTGGTAAAACATCCCGAGGATGTCATCGGGGAGGTCGACGCGGTCCTTATTTCGACGGACGACGGTTTTGACCACGTGCGCCGAGCGAGGCCATTCGTTGAAGCGGGCATCCCGGTCTTCGTCGATAAGCCTCTGGCGACTTCGGTAGAGGACTTAAAAACCTTCATCGCTTGGGAGCGGAGCGGAGCAAAAATCCTCTCGTCGACCGGGCTTCGTTATGCGCCCGAGCTCGATACCCTGCAGCTGAAGCTGTTGGGCGACCTGCGCTGGCTCTGCGGCATTACCTGCAAGACGTGGGAGCGATACGGGATTCATCTGCTCGAGCCCCTTTTCCGCCTGGTGGGGCCGGGATTTCTTTCTGTCCGTCTCGAGAGTGCGCCGGGTCTGGAAATTGCACATGTGACCCATCGGAGCGGAGTCCAGTTCACGATTCCGGTGATTTACGACGGGGGTGCCACTTTTGGGACGTTGCACGTTTGTGGAACGGGCGGTCAGTCGTCACTCAAGTTCTCGGACACGTATACAGGATTCAGGCGGCAGATGGTCGCTTTCATTGATTTTGTACGCACCGGCGAGGCTCCCTTTCCGTTCGCTGAGACGATCGAGCTGATGACAGTGATCATCGCCGGCCTCCGCAGCCGGGCCGAACAAAGCCGCCGGGTCGAGATCACCGAAATCCTTCCTTCTATTCAAATATGAAAAGCCGCGCCAGCCGCCTTCTGCGGAAACTCCGCTCCGGAGGCATCCCGAGCATTCTCAAGATCAACCTTTCTGATCCTCGCGTCATTGAAATCGCCGGGCTCTGCGGCACCGATGCGGTCTGGCTCTGCAACGAGCACGTCCCGAACGATTGGATTGGGATTGAAAACCAAATTCGCGCCGCCCGGGTCCACGACATTGATACGATCGTCCGGGTCGGCCGCGGAAGCTATAGCGACTATATACGTCCCATCGAGGCCGACGCGACAGGCATCATCGTTCCTCACGTCAACTCGGCTGATGAAGCGCGCCAAGTGGTGGACTGGGTGCGCTGCTACCCGATCGGCCGGCGAGCGTTGGACGGCGGCAACACCGACGGACAATTCTGTCTGCTGCCGATGGCGGACTATATCCACCAGATGAATCACGAGCGAATCGTAGTCCTGCAAATCGAGTCGCCGGAAGCGTTGGCCAACGTGGACGAGATCGCGGCAGTGCCGGGTTACGACATGATCCTCTTCGGCCCCGGCGACTTCAGTCATCGGATCGGTCAAGCGGGCAATCTAAACGCGCCTGAAGTCGTGGA
Source organism: uncultured Verrucomicrobiae bacterium (assembly GCA_963800005.1). Classification (GTDB taxonomy): domain Bacteria; phylum Verrucomicrobiota; class Verrucomicrobiia; order Opitutales; family Opitutaceae; genus CAWCZH01. Next base: position 22,822 of record CAWCZH010000003.1, on the reverse strand, counting down.
CGCGCGAAAGCGGGTCGCCGCTGCCGCACGAAAACACGGGAAATTCGCCATGACAGCGGGACTAATCGCTCCTTTTGAACAGCTGGTAGCAGAGGGCTATCAGGCGTTCAATATGGGCGCCGACGTCGTCGGCCTCTCCGGATACTTCAAGCAGCGGTTGGAACTGCTGCAGAATCACGTCAGCGCGTTGCCTCCCGTCGAAAAAGCGAAGTCGCTTTCAACCTATGGGTGAAGCGCCGTCGTTTTCGCTAGCAGGAAAGGTTATCGTCCAACTGGGAGGTACCGGACTACTCGGCCGTGCCTTGGTGGGAGCCCTCAGCGCGGCCGGTGCGCGCGTTGTCGTCGCGTCCCGAAATGTGAGCGCCATTTCGAAACTCGCGACGGACCTGCAGGCCGAAGTGGGCTCGATCGTCGGCGAGCCTGTCGATCTGAGTTCGGAATCGTCGATCCAGTCACTCAGAGACCGCGTGATCGCATCACACCACCAAGTGAACGGAGTTGTATACAATGCGGTAACTAGGCCGATGCGTGGGCCGGCCGACGCCTTGAAGACGTTCGAGGCGTCTATGACGGTGAACGCGACGGGGTTTTTTGCCGCGGTGCGCTGTTTCGGCGACGTCATGGCTGCGCAAAAAAGTGGGAGCATCGTGAACATCGCATCCCACATGGGCATGGTTGGCATGACGCCATGGCTTTACGACGATCCCGCAGCGCTGCCCTCGCCGGATTACTTTTTTCACAAAGGCGGGATGATCAACCTGACGCGCTACCTCGCCGCTCAATATGGTTCAGCCGGAGTGCGGGTGAACGTCGTCTCTCCTGGCGGAATATTTAACCCGGACCGCCCCCAGCCGACGCCATTTCTCGAGAAATACGGCAAACTCACTATTCTCGGACGTATGGCAAATGCGGCTGAAATCGGGGGCGCAGTGGTTTTCCTCCTGAGCGACGCGTCGACCTATATCACCGGAATCAACCTGCCAGTCGACGGAGGATATACAGCCAAATGAGTCCGAACCCCCGAGCGCAGGGCACTTTTTTACGGGAAGGCGGCTAGGATGTGCGCTTTGGCCGATCGATCTCGCGAACTCAGTCGCGCGCTTCACGGCCCAAAGTGACGGACTCGCCGCCGGCCGCCCATTGAAACATGCCCACCCCGCCAGAAGCCGTTGAACGCAATGTTGTTTGGGTCACCGGCGGAGCCGGATACCTCGGCTCGGGAATCGTAGCCGCGTTGGACGCTGCGGGCGCCACGGTGGTTTGCCTCGATCTTCCCGGAAAAGCTGAGGCTCTGGTTCGAAAGTTGGGGCTCACGCGCACCGTTCCCGTCTCGGTCGACTTAAACGATCTGGCGAGCCAAGCTGCGGCGACCGAACAGATCATCGCCGAGCACGGAGTCCCGACTGGTTTGGCGCACCTGACGTTTGCGTCTACCAGCGGCAAGAAAATGGAGGAGATTACCGCTGAGGACTTCGACCGGACGATCCGCTTGGCGTTGACGCCCACCTTCGAGATCTGCCGCAACGTGGCGGTCCGGATGGCAGCTCAGGGCGGCGGGAGCATCGTCCTCTTCTCGAGCATGTATGGTTTGGTGTCACCGGATCCAAAAATCTATCGCCAGCCGATGGCTCCTAATCCGATCGACTACGGAGCAAGTAAGGCTGCGGTCGTCCAGATGATGCGCTATTTCGCCGTCCATTTCGGTCCGAAGGGCGTCCGTTGCAATTGCGTCGCTCCGGGGCCTTTTCCGAATCCCAAAATCCAGCAGGATTTGCCTGAGTTCATCGATGACTTGCGCAAGAAAACCGCACTCGGACGCGTTGGTCGACCTGAGGAGGTCGTTGGACCCACGCTGTTTTTGCTCGGCGCCGGGTCGTCATTCGTGACGGGCCACTGCTTGGTCGTGGATGGTGGCTGGACGACTTGGTAGACGGTGCAAGAGAGCCGTCCCGACAGGTCGGCGTGGCCTCGTTTTGTATGCAATTGCGGGCCTTCAACTACTTCGCCTTTAGCTTCTCCAACTGTGTGAGGTTCTCGCGCGCCGTCTGATCGTTGGGATAGCGCTGCAGCGCGGCGCGGAACTCTCGTTCTGCGTCATCCGGTCGTCCACAACGGATCAGCGCAACCGCGTAGTTGTTTCTAAGTTCGGGTCGATCCAATCCAAGGGAGAGCGCTCGGGCAAAATGGCCCGTCGCCTCGCGGTCCCGGCTCGTCTGCTGCAACGCTCGCCCCAAATTGCTCTCCGCCTCCGCCAGCTCGGCCGCGAGCCGAGGATTTTGGGTGTAGGCGAGAATCGCTGTCTCCAAATGCGGGATGGCCTCAGCGCTTTGCCCCCCATCGATCAAGATGACTCCGAGATTGTTCTGCGCCTGGGGAAAGTTGGGCCGTATATCCGTGGCCCGCTCGTAGCATTGCGCTGCCTCAGCAATCCGATTTTCACGATGCAGTGTGACTCCGAGATTGTATAGGGCCATCCAGCTGGAGCTGTTTCTGGCCAAAACTGAGCGGTAAAGTGTCTCGGCGTCGGTATAGTTCTTCGCTTGGCCGATGCTCAACCCCGCCAGCACAGCCAGTCCGACAGCCGCCGCGACGAGAGGTCGCGGCGAGGGATCGCGCGCCCGCCAGAGAGCCCACCCCGCCGCCGCTGCCGAAACCGGACCCAGCATCGCCAAGTATTGAAAATGGTCCGCGACGTATGAGAAGAGAAATGGGTATACGTTAAAGAAGCCGAGCGCGGGAAACAGCGTGCCGAGAAAGTACAACGCGGTCGCGAGCGGCCCCCGGGATCCCCGCCGCGCAATTCTGACCAGAACAAATATCAACGCCGCCCAACCGATCGGATATGCATACATCGCCGGGTCTGCGGCTGAAATGGTCCAGCGAGGATACATGAAGATGAGCGGGAACGGCCAAAGAATCCTCCCGAGGTAAAACGCTGCAATTCGGGTAGCGAGCAGCCCGCGTGCGAGCAGAGAAAGGTCGAAATCAGCTCCCGACGCACCGAGCAGGGTATGCTCGACCCAGGCGGTAAATAGGCCCGCGCCGGCAGCGAGGACGAACCAAGGCACCAGCGGGAGGACGTCGTGGCGGAGGGAAAGCCGGCCTCGGCGATACCAAATTAGCACGAGTAGCGCCGCTGGAAGCGTCGCCGTAACGCTCTTGGTCAGCAAAGCGCAGACAAACAGAGACGTTGCCCCGGCCCATTTTCCGCCTCGAAGATAGACCAACCCCGCGGACAAATAGAACACGGCTGACAACGTGTTTTTCTGTTCCGCAATCCAAGCCACGGACTCGACGGCTACCGGATGTAACGCGAACAGAAGGCCGCCCAGCCAGGCGGCGCGCGACGCCACGGTCTTGTCCCATGGCGTACCCATCCGCCAAACCTCCTCTAGAACGCGGACGAACAACCACGCCGACCAGACGTGAAGCGCCAGATTGAGCAGGTGGTACCCCACCGCCGCGTCGCCCCAGAGCCGGTGCTCCAGCCAGAATGCGGTGTGCAGCAACGGATAGTACTGCTGCGTTGCCCCGGGCACCGTCCAGATGTGGCCGAGGCCGGACCACGACGCCAAAGCAGCGGTCGTCACGTGCGCGTCATCGTCCCAGATATACGAGCCGCCGAGCGCTGGCCAATATACCGCCGCAGCCGCGGCCAACAGCGACAGCAAACGCGATCCCGAGGAGGGTAGTTTTAGCGTCACGCTCAATTTTGCATACGATTGCGTACAATTTTTCTTGTCAATTTTCTTCTCCAGCGACTTTCTCCGGCGATGACCCGTAGGCACTTCATGGCGGCCGTCGGCGCGGGAGCGATGACGGGTGCGCCCAGGCTGATCGCGGCGGGCGATTCGGAGAGTGTTGGTTCTCCGTTGGGCGACATGCTCAATCTCGACGACTTCGAGGCTGCCGCGCGTATGACGATGCATCCATCGGTATTCGCGTATGTGAATTCAGGGGCGGCCGACGAGATCACGCTGGGTTGGAACCGCGAGCGCTATCGGGAGTTGCGGTTGATGCCGCGAGCGTTGATCGACGTTTCGCGGGTGGACTGCTCCACGGTTTTATTCGGTCGCCGAATGCCGACTCCGATCCTGTTTGCCCCGGTTTCAAACCAGCGGCTTGTGCACCCCGATGGAGAGCTCGCCACGGCGCGCGGAGCCGGTCTGACGGGTACGACGATGGTTTTAAGCAGTGGAGCGAATACGAGCATCGAGGATGTGATGGCGGCAGGAAAGGCCCCCGTATTTTTCCAGCTCTACGTTGCCAAGGATCGCGGGTTGGCTCGAGCCCTCATTCAACGCGTGCAGGCAGCGGGTGCGCAGGCGTTGGTTGTGACGATCGACAGCCCGGTAGACGGACCTCGGAATCGGCAGGACCGAAACAAACTAACGATTCCGCCCGGGATCACTTATCCTCACTACGTGGGAATCAAGGAATCGGCCTCTTCCGTTACCCTAGATGAAGTGAGTCCGGCGCTGCTTGAGTGGAAGGACCTCGAATGGATCCGCGCGCTTTGCAAGGTGCCGATGTTGTTGAAAGGGGTGATGAATCCCGAGGACGCTGAACGCGGCCTGCAGCACGGTGCGGATGGCATCATCGTTTCGAACCATGGAGCGCGCTGCTTGGACACGCAACCGGCCACGATTGAAGCGCTCCCGCGGGTCGTGGAAAAAGTCGCCGGACGCGTCCCAGTACTGGTCGATGGCGGGATTCGCCGCGGCACCGATGTGGTGAAGGCAATCGCGTACGGCGCGACGGCCGTGCAGATCGGTCGGCCATATATATATGGTCTAGCGGCTGGAGGAGACGGAGGCGTTGCTCACGTGCTCAAACTCCTCCGTCAGGAGCTTCTGCTCGCGATGGCGCTGATTGGCCGGCCAACGATCGCCTCGATTGATCGCACCGCTCTGTGGAATTAATTTGATGAAGCCAATTCGATTTGGAATCACGGGCTCCGGCTATATGGGCCGCACCCACGCCGAAGCCATCAAGCTGATCGGCCCGGCGCGGGCCACGCTTTCTGCCGTCTGGGGTGGCACTCGCGCGCCTGAGCTGGCGAAGCGCTTTTCGATTCCGTCCGATCCCACCCTCGAGTGTCTCGCACAACGACAGGACGTCGACGCTGTCATCATCACCACGGCGAGCCAGCAGCACACCGCCGACGCCTTGGCCGCCTTGGAAAACGGCAAGCACGTGCTGCTCGAGAAACCGATGGCGCTGAACGCGGCGGATTGCGACCGGATCATCGATGCCGCGACTCGGAACCGCGTTTTCCTCGGGCTCGCCTTCAATCTCCGCTTTCGGACGAACCCTCCGAAAGCCAAGGAAATCATCGAAGCCGGTGGCATTGGCCGAATCCAATCGATGCATTGGTCGATGCTGCGGCGGCTCGACGACAACTTTGGGGGCGACAAAGTAGCTCGCTGGCATAAGTCGGGAAACCCGGGCTTTTACATCGACGGTCTGCCGCACGGAATTGACGCCATGCGCTGGTTCACTGGCGCGGAGGTGACGCGCGTCGCAGCCTATTGCCGCTCGTTTCTGCAGAATCCGGAGGTCGAAGATACGGACACTGGTATCCTCGAGTTTAGCGATGGAAGCATCTGCTCGTTTCATACGACCATGGCTGGCCATGCCCCCTACCCGGGCGAGGAGGCGCGCCTGAGCATCGTGGGCAGCGAAGGCATGCTGGACATCGACAACTTCGGACGGATGCACCTCGCGGATCGCGCGGGCGGCTGGCGCTTGGTTTCCACTCAACCAGCCGTGCCGTTCGCCGACCCCGAGCAGGCATTTACGTCGCTGGGGCGCATGCAGGCCTACATCGACCAAATCAACGCGTTCATCGATGGCATCGAGGGGAAACCGACGCGTATCGCCACCGGGGCGGACGGGCGCGCAACGATCGCGGTGTGTGAGGCTGTCATGTCGTCCTCTCGGGCGGGCCGCTTCATCACCCTTTGACCCCTCCCGCCAAACGCCAGTGGACTTATTTCCCACCAACACATGAATAACCGCACACCACCGTTCCTCATGCTCTCCGCCGCGATGGCCTTGGCCGCCCCGGCTTTTTCGTTCGCCGCTGCGTCAGCGTCGGACGCTGACAACGAACAGCTCGTCACCATGTCGCAGTTTGAAGTCACGACGACCCAAGGCCACGGCTACGCCGCGCCGACGTCCGCCGCGGCATTCAAGACCAACGAGGCACTCATCAACATCCCCCAGAGCGTCCAGGTCGTGACGAAGGATTTCATCGACGACCTGAACAGCCCGAATACCAGCGACGTCCTCCGCTACTTCGGCGTGAACGCGAAGTTCATCGGAGACACGTTGCTGATGCGGGGCAGTAACATCCAAGTCCAGCCGTGGATCGACGATATTCCCGTCAAGGGCTTCTACACGGACAGCTCGATGTTTGACTCGTACGAAGTGATCAAGGGGCCAGCCCAAGCCCTCTACTTGGGCGCCGGCATCGGTGGACTCGTTTTGGAAACGACCAAAAAACCGCTTCCCTTCCAGCAAGACAGCCTGAGCCTCACCTTGGATCAATGGGGCATGTTCCGTACGGTGGTCGACGCGACGGGACCGGCTGGCAAAATTGGGGACGCCGCCATCGGCTACCGTTTCGTCGGCGCTTGGCAGGGCGGCAACGAGTACTTCAAGAACGGGAAGCGCGACCGGACGATGGTCATGCCTCAGTTCAGCGTAAAGTACCACGACCTTACGGTCCGGGCATACTATAGCTACATCAACACCGAGGCACAACAGGGCACGGCGTTTATCACTCCGACGGGAGACCTCAACACGATCGGCGGATGGAAGAACTCTGACAACCACACCAAGGGCTACACGCCGACTTGGGAGACCACCAACGTCTTCATCGAGGCTCTGCAGAAAATCTCCGACAATTGGGAAAGCCGGCTTTCAGGCTCATACTACCGCCAAGGCGTTTTTGGCCGATACTTCAGTGCCACCGCCGCGAACTACGACACGAACACCGGTACCTGGATCGATCGCCGAGCCGATGAACACTGGAACTATTGGACGGCGCTGGCCGATTTCCAGGGGCACTACAACCTCGGGCCATCGAACTGGGAGATGGCCAACCGCGACAATTTCGGCTACAACTTTTCAAATTGGAAAGACCGACAAGCCTACTGGCAAACGGCGCCTTTCCCCTACCCTGACGGACCGATCGCCGGGAAAATCAACATCCCCTTTGGCCAGACGTCCGGTACGATCCTGGCGCCCCCCGAAGCCTTTCCGCAGCCTGCCGGAGCGGGTCTCCTGAGTAATGTCACGCAGGATGCCATATATTGGCAGCACGAGATCGACGCCGTGCCCAATTGGTTGACGTTGGTGGCATGCTTCACGTGGGCCAACATTATGACTGAGCAAATCGCCAACTGGAGCGTTCATCCCTACACCTCGACTCAGACGACGGGCTCACAATGGGTCCACCGTCTCGGGGCCGTCGGTCACCTAACGCCCAATCTGTCGGTATATATCCTCGATTCGACCAACTTTTCGACGCCGCTCGGCACCCTGCTGCAGAACGGGGGGCTCGCTCCGAATCAGGTCGGGACAGGTGACGAAGCCGGGCTGAAATGGAACTTTTTGGGTGGCAAACTCTCGGGCGAGGTGGCAGCCTTTAAGGTCGAGACAACGAACAGCCTCAACACGATCGCCGGAGTGCTGCCGAATGGGCTAAACTATGCAGCCGTGATCGGAAAAACCGACCTTCGCGGTGTCGACGGCGACCTTTCGTGGGAGGTGGTGCCGGGCTGGCAAATCATCGCTCAAGGCTACAAGGGCCGGATGCGGGATGCCCTCGGGAATCCGGTTAGCCTATCGTGGGAAAACTCGTTCGGACTGTTCACCCGGTATACTTTCCAGCGGAACTCGGCTCTCTCAGGCTGGGCAGTGGGCGGAGGAGCCAACAAAATCGGCAGTCGCTGGGTGGCGACGTCAGGCGTCGTGACGTACTCGGGAGGCGTCCCGGCGTTCATTAAGGTAAAGGATGGGTTGGATACCTCGATGTTCGTCCAATATAGTCCAAACCGTCATTGGCTGTTCGAACTTCAGGCCAAGAACCTTCTGGACGAGAAGTATATCCAGGCGTTCCAGAGTCCATTGTTCGCAGATCCGAGTGTCCCGACCACCCTCACGTTGGAATCAACCTATCGATTTTGACGATTGAAGATCACCCGTCTCAAGACGTTTGTCCTCCGGCATGCCCTTCAGCATGCCGGAGGACCCGGAAATCACGTTTACCGGGAGCGGCATGCTTTGTTCGTCAAGCTGGAGACCGATGCCAACGTAAGCGGATGGGGCGAAACCGCGTATTTCCCCGGGGTTCGAGATACACTCGAGAGGCATTTCTCTTCGCTCCTCGTCGGCCGTGACCCCGTCGGCTTCCGGCCGATTTGGCGCGACCTGTGGGGCCGCAATTTCGGCAACGGCATGGCCGTAGGAGCGGTGGCTCTGGCACTCGACGATTTGCGGGGAAGAGCGCTCGGCGTCTCAGTTTCGGATCTGTATGGCGGTCGCCTCCGGGATTCCGTCGACTGCTACTTTTCTGCTCTGGGTTACCGCGAAGGGGAATCGCCTGAGGAACAGTATCGGCGCGACATCGAAGCCGCAATGAAACTCGGCTTTCGCGCCTACAAGTTTCGGGTCGGCGGCCGGCCGCTCCGCCAAGATGTGACTGCCCTTGAACGCGTCCGATCCCTGGCCGGCTCCGATTTCCGGCTCATGGCTGATGGAAACGGTTGCTATAACTTCGCGTCGGCGTTGGCCATGGGTCAGGAGCTCAGGAACTTGGGTTTTCTTTGGTTCGAGGAACCGATGCCGCAAAACGTGCCCGACTATCCGGCATACGACGTCCTGCGCGAAAAACTCGCCCTACCCCTCGCAGGCGGCGAAGGTCTGACCTCGCGTGGTACGTTCAAGGATGCGATTGCCCGCCGGGCGATGGATATCGTGCAACCGGATCCGGCGCTTGCCGGCGGTATCGCGGAGTGTATTTTTGTGGCTGAGCTCGCCCGCCTTTACGGAATTCCCTGCATGCCCCACACGTGGGCGGGTGTCCTCAATACGGCCGCCTGCATCCACCTAGTCTCGTTGCTTCCCGCCAACTCCAATTCTCTATTGCCCGACGAGCCGATGGCGGAAATCGGTCCCGAAGAAAATCCGTTCATGGATCAAATCGTCGTCAAGCCGCTGGATTTTAAGGACGGACGCATGGCCGTGCCGACCGGCCCGGGGCTTGGGGTTGAGATCGACGAAGAGCGACTGCTGTCATTCGCGCAATGACCGAGAAAGCCCGCGCCTGGCAGGTGGTCGCTCTTCTTTGGGCGGTTGGCTACTCCAATTACCTGACCCGGTATATGGTGGTCACGATGCATGGGTCAGTGGTCGCGGCAGTGCCCATGACCGACACGCAGTTTGCCCTCCTTTCGTCAATTTTCCTGTGGCTTTACGGCTGCGCGAATCCCATTGGCGGCTTTCTGGGAGACCGGATCGGCCGCAGCCGGGTGATCATCGTCAGCATGATCGCTTGGTCGGCGTTGACGATTCTCACCGCGTTTGCCCATTCCTTCACCACTCTCGCGATCGTCCGCGCTCTCACGGGCATCTCCCAGGCTTGCTACATCCCGGCCGCCGTGGCCCTGATCGCCGACTACCACCGCGGCGGCACGCGCTCTTTCGCAACGGGAGTGCACATGACGGGAGTGACTCTGGGCGTGGCTAGTAGCGGACTCGGTGGCTGGCTGGCTGAGCGACACACGATCGCGTTCGTGTTCGCCACCATCGGTGCGATTAGCCTCGTCTACGCCGCCACGCTCGGGTTTTTCCTGCGGGACGCCCCGGCGGCGCGAGATCACTCCGACGTCACGAGCCACCCCGGCAGCGCGGCACCGGGCGCGAAAGTGAACTTCTGGGAGGCGATCGCGAGCCTGCTTTCCAACCTCTCCTATGTCCGCGCATTGATTTACTGGGGATTGATCGGCGCCGCCACCGGTGTGCTGGTCGCTTGGATGCCGACGTACCTCCAGGAACGGTTCCACCTCGCAGCAGGGGCGTCGGGTTTTCTCGCGAATGGCTGCCTTTTTGTCGCGGGCATCCCCGGGCTCATTTTAGGTGGTGCGTGGGCAGATCGCTGGGGCCGGCGCAACGTCCGCGCCCCGATCTACGTCCCGGTAATCGGCATGCTGGTAGCAGTCCCGACATTCTGGTTCGCCGGGCATGCCCACGTCATCGGCTGGGTGATCGTCAACCTCGTCGTCTGGGGCATCGGCAACAGCTTCGCAGCCGCGAACATGATGCCGACGCTCTGCCTGATCATTGATCGCCGGTACCGCGCGACCGGATACGGAGTACTTAACGCCGCGTCGGCGGCGATCGGCGGAGTCGTCATCTACGTCGCGGGCACGCTGCGCGATTCCCACGTGGACTTGGGCCAGTTCCTATCCTGGATGGGACCGGGGATAGCCTGTTGCGCGCTCCTTTTGCTCACCGTCCAAACAGGCCGGAGAGGAGCCCCACCCACACCTCCGCCGCCCGTCGCGGACATTGTTCCGGCCGATGCCTGACGAGTCTCACAAGCTCGGTCGGCGCTCCTTTCTTCGGCTCGGCTTGCTCGCCGGCTTGAGCAAGAGTGGTGCGCTCGCCGCGCCTCCGGCTGGCGCGGGATCGCAGCCGCCCTCGGCCGAACCCGGTGCCGCCCCCGGAACCCCGCTGCCTCCAGCCGTTTACCTCTCGTTCTCGCCCGACGAAGCGACCTTCACGGAAGCCTTGGTGAACATTCTCTGCCCCGCTGATGAGCTTACCCCGAATGGCGTCGACTGCGGCTTGGCTCAGTTCATCGACCGCCAACTCGCGGGGTCCTTCGGACGTGGCGAACGCCTGTACCGCCGTGGCCCATTTCGTCCCGCCCGTCCCGAGCTGGGCTACCAGCTCCCGCTGACGCCCGAGGAGTATTACAAGGCGGGCGTGGCCGCCGCCGATGCCGCGTCCCGCCGTGTTCACGGAGGTCTGTTTAGCACCTTGAGCCCGGCGGACGGCGACCACTTTCTCAACGAGCTGACGGCTGGCACGATCACGGATGAACATGTCTCGCTCGCGCACTGGTTCGACGATCTTGTTTACCCCCTCTTCACGCAGGCGTGCTTTGCCGACCCGGCGTATGGCGGGAACCGGAACAAAGTTTTCTGGAAAATGCTCGGGTACCCAGGCCTGCCGGCGGTGAACGCTGAGAACATCACACGCTACCGCGGTGTCCCCTTCCCCGGGGCTCATGAGCCCAAATCGATGGAGGATTTCAGCTGAAAATAATGGCCGAATGCCGCGTGGCGATCGTGGGCGGTGGCCTGGCGGCGGGGCTCGCGGCCCGCCAGCTAACCGCACAAAACATCTCCGTGGTCGTTCTCGAGCAGGGAGGCGACCGCGATGGCGCGGAGGCTCGGCTTCCCACCCAGCGCGACGAATTGCGCTGGAGTGCTCGGTTCGGGCTGATGCAGGACCCGGCTGTCGAGACGTACGCGTGGCGGCACTCCCGGCATGACGCCGCCGCACCGCTACGACGGCTCAGCGCATTTCTGCCGGGTGTCGGCGTGGGCGGCGCCGGGAACCACTGGAACGGGCAAGCCTACCGCTGGGAGGAGTATGACAGCACGTTGTATACTCGTTTGGAATCCCGCTATGGCCGCAAGGCGATCCCAGCGGATTTGCCGATCCGGGACTGGGGCGTCAGCTACGCGCAGCTCGAACCCTACTACGACCTCTTTGAGAAGCTATTTGGTGTCGCCGGCCGGGCGGGCAATCTCCGCGGAAAGCGGGTGGCCGGCGGCAACCCGTTCGAGGGCTGGCGCCAGAACGAGTATCCTCAGCCGCCTTTGATCGACACCGAAGCGAACCGCATCTTCACCGCCGCCGCTTCTAATCTCGGCTACCATCCGTTCCCCAGCCCGGCTGCTAATTCACCCGCAGCTTACACCAACCCGGACGGGATGCGCTTGGGCGCCTGCCAGTACTGTGGGCACTGCGACCGGTTCGTTTGCGAAGCGCAGGCGAAGGGCACACCGGCGGTGCTGCTCTACCCGATGCTGGAACGGCGCCCCAGCTTCGAGCTGCGCCGCTTCTGCCGGGTGCTGCGGGTCGCGCATCCCGCCGGCTCCACCCGCGTCAGCGGCGTGGAATACGTCGACCTGCGCAGCGGCGAAACGTGTTTCCAGCCGGCAGACGCCGTTATCCTCGCCGGCTTCACGTTGTCCAACACGCGATTGCTGCTCGTCAGCGGAATCGGGCGTCCCTACGACCCCACGACACGCACCGGGGTGGTCGGCCGCAATTTTTGTTACCAGCTGGACGCGGGAATAACCGTACTGATGAAGGACAGGTGGTTGAACCCGTTCCTCTCCGCAGGAGCCTCGTCCACCATCGCCGACGACTTCAACGACGACAATTTCGACCATACCGGACTCGGCTTTTTCGGCGGGGGCTACATCGCGAGCTCGATTTCCGGACGTCCCATCTACGGCCGGCGCGTGCCGACGGGAACCCCCCGCTGGGGCACCGCTTGGAAGCGGGCCAACGCCGACTGGTACGCGCACGGCTTCGGTATCGGAGTCCAAAACACGTGTTATCCGCATCCCGAGAACTTCCTCGATCTCGATCCGGATTACACCGACGCGTTCGGCCAGCCTCTGCTTCGCATCACATTTGACGTGCAGGAGAACGAAAGGAAGTCGCTCAATTTTACGACGGCCAAAGCGGCGGCACTGGCAAAAACCCTGCCGGGAGCGCAGCTCGGGGCCTTGGTCCGGCCGCAATCTCCCTACGACGTGCGCGGCTATCAAAACAGCCACATCACCGGTGGGACACCGATGGGCACCGATCCGTCGACCAGCGTGGTTTCGCCGCGACTTCAGCACTGGGACGCAGAAAACCTCTTCGTGGTTGGCGCATCCGTCTTCCCACACGACAGCGGACATCATCCAACAGCGCCCGTCGCCGCGCTGGCCCTCCGTCTTGGGGATGATGTCTGCAGGTACATCGCCAAACCAGGGCTTCTCTCATGAAAGGGATCCTACTCGCGGCCGCACTGGCCGCACGAGCGGCTGCCGCGACGGACGCCGATCCGAGTGCTGGGCAGAAGCTGTTCGCAGCCTGCGTCGTCTGCCACGACCCCGCCCAGGGCAGTAAGCAGGGCCCGGGGCTCGGCGGCGTCGTCGGCCGAAAAGCCGCCGCGGTCCCCGGCTTCCGCTATAGCGGCGCCATGCGTCGCAGCGGTCTCATCTGGAACGCCGAGAATCTGGACGCGTTCCTCGCCAACCCACAAGGTAAGGTTCCCGGCAACGTCATGCCGTACGCCGGCATGCCCGACGCGACGCAAAGAGCCCAGCTGATCGCGTATTTGGCCACGTTGAAAGAGTGACGGAAGCCCCTCGCCGCGTGCTCCCCACGGTTCGGGCGGGCTACGCTGACGCGAAGAACTCTGAACCCCGGGCCCGCGTACCGGGCGCGATTTCGCCGCTTACCACGGCCATCCCGCCCATCCACTCGACCGCAGGCGCGACCAAACGACTGTGGATTCCGGGCGACTGAGGGCCGGGTCCTTCGCTCCGCCAACGGTCTTCTCCTCTGGAATAAACGAGAATTTCCCGGGAAAAGCCCGGGTAAATCGGGCGGGCGCTGGCCTCGGCCAGATATTCGGGCCAGATGCCGCCGAGGATCCCCCACCGGCCGCCTGGCCGGCGCCACGCTGGGGACGGAGCCGCGGCCGCCGGACGCGGTAAATTGGCGAGGCTTCGCCAACCGGCATTTGGGCTGAAACTCCACGCGTCGGTAAGATAGGTCCGGACGGGTTTTCCCTGCGCATCCGGCGCCAGTGCGGCTCCGCTGAACATGAAAAACTCGCCCTCTTCTGCAGCCGCCACCGCCAGTACGCGCCCGGGGGCGCCTTCAGGCCATGGAAGCTCTCGCCACCGACGTTGCGGGGCCGCCAGATTGCAGGCGAAGCATCGGTTAAGCGCAACGTTCGCGTCTGGACCCGCTTGCCCTCCCGCCACAATAAATTCGTCGCCCATCACTGCGCCAAAGCCATTCGCGGTGGTGACCGGCAAACCCGGCAGCGACTCGCTCGTCAGCTTGCCGCCGTCATAGCGGACCAGCCAACCCTCGGCATAGTGCCTCTTCGCGTCCATTCCGCCGGCGAGCACCATGGCGCCGCCCCACGTTCCGGAGACCCCGTAGCCCAGAGGGAACGGAAGCCGACCCACTTGCCGCCACGTGCCGTCCAGCGATTCCAACGCAAAAACCCGGTCATGCCACACCCGCTGGCCCCCTTCGGCGAGCGGACGATCGCTGAAATTGGCACCACCGGCGCACAAAAGAGCTCCGCCCGAAACCCCACCGAACATTCCCGCGAAGCCGAGTGGATCCGGAAGCTCCGGCAGCAGGCGAGGCGTGGGGGACATCATGGTGGAAGAGCGAGTCGCGACGACGGTCGAGCGGTCACCAGTCCCGCTGCAAGACCGGGGCGTAGGCTGGCCAGAAAGATTTTGAATACGATTGTATTTTTCTGTCCAGCCGGTCAAGCATCGCTTCTCAGCAGCGAGATTATACCGATGGTTTACCCGATGCGTAATGGAGTTTCACGGTGCCGGCCACGGCGTATACAAAACCTCGCGTCGGCGCTGATGCTCGCTCTCGTGGGATGCTCGTCCGCCCCGAGCCACAATTCCTCGGCGTTCGTCGAAGAAATCGTCCGGCACGCGGATAGCCACCGCGGTGAGCTGCTTTCGTCAGACGGCGAACTGCTCCTGATTCGACCCGACGGAGCGGGGTGGATACTGAGAATCGCCACGCGCAACTACCGTCACGTTTTCGATGTGCGGTTCCCGCAGGAACCCTCGGAGTTTCGGCTTGGCCAGGATGTCACGTTTCTGGGCAGTCTCCAGGGCACCCGACCGTTGCGGGAGGCCTATTCGGGCGAGATCATCATCGTCGACGGCTTCGCGCTGAAGCCGCTCGGCGCGAAGCCTAGTTTCGCCCCGGGCAAGGAAGCCTTGGCCGAATCTTGGCTTAAGGGCACTCTTGATTTGACCGCCAGACGAGCCGACGCATCCCCGGCGTTACCCCAGGCTGTCGACACGCCTAGGCCGATCGCACCTGCGGTTCCCGCTGCACCTCCCCGACCGGCGGTGGCCGCCGACGAGCTAGATCGTGGCGCGCCCTCGCCCGACGTTGCGCAGATGCTTCATGCCTGGAGCCAGCTTACGGAGGCAGACCGCGCCGACTTCCTGCGGCGCGCCGCACAAAGCCGCTGATCCGGCGAGGTCCGCTACTCACAATGACGGCCCCGCCATGACCGAAAACGCGGAAATTCTCGCCACGGCAGTCATACCTTGGACGGCTGATTACGCCTTCGACGCGCAGCTTTTTCGCGAACAAGTCCAGTCCATCGCGACGCGCTTAACCCCGGCGATTTACATCTTCGGGACTGCCGGGGAGGGTTATGCTGTCACCGAAAGGCAATTTGATGCGATCGCTTACGACTTTTGGTCGGCGACACGTGAATTCGGAGCGTCCCCCGTCCTCGGTGTCATCTCGCTTTCGATGGCGACGATTGTCGATCGCATTTCGCGGGCGCGCGAGATCGGCGTTCGGGAGTTCCAAATTTCGCTCCCGTCATGGGGAGCGCTTTCGGATCGCGAACTGGACACGTTCTTCGCGGAAACCTGCGGGCAGTTCCGCGATTGCTCCTTTCACCACTACAACTTGACCCGGACGAAGCGGCTGCTCACCGGCCACGAATATCGTCGCCTCGCCGCAGCACATCCGAACCTCGTAGCAGTGAAATGCAGCACCGACGATCCCGCGATCATCGCCGACTTGCTCACCGCGTCACCTCGCCTCCGTTTTTATTTTACGGAGTTCGGCTATGCCATCGCCCGCCGGCTGGGCGCCGGGGTCGGGTTACTCATCTCACTCGCCTCCGCCCATTACCGATCTGCTCTCGAATTTGTTAACCGCACAAACGAGCACCGGGACGGCGCTGTCCGCGAGCTGCGGGAAATCGTCACCGCCTTTCGAACGGTCGCTTCCGGACGATTCCATATGGACGGCGCCTACGATAAGATGCTGGTGCGCTTGAACTTGCCCGGTTTCCCACTTCGCCTGCTGCCGCCCTACGAGAGCGCGACCGAGGAGGAGTTCGCCCAATGGCAGTCGATGCTCCCGGCGCGGTGGCGACCAGCATCACCTCCAGTCTGAGCCTACGTGCTCCGACGCGTGCGTTGCCGGGCTAGGCCAGCCGCGCGAATCCACGTTCGCCCCGTTCAACCTGCGCCAGCTCGCTGAGCCGTCCGTCAGTCACGGCCGACGCAATCTCCAAAAGAGTCTCGTCCATCGCGGCCAGAAGCCCAGCGTAGTCCGCATCGTCGTGGGCCAGCATCAGGTAAAAAGTCGACATCACCAAGTACCCGCGCTCCTGCATCCGGCGAACGAACACGGTCAGCGCCAAGGAGGCGTCCGGTCCCAAATCGAATGAGGCCGATGGCGTCGACGCCATCCCGCCGATCTTCAGCCGACATCCCGAGTGCTTCGCAGCGAGTGCCGTCAGCTGTTCTTGGAGACGCTCACCTCGGTTCCAGACCGTAGCGAACACGTTCTGTCGTTGAGCCTTCCCCAAGACAGCGAGCGCCGCCGCCGGGCCGACGCCATCCGTCCAGTAACTCGAGGATATAAAGCTTCGGTCGGCCGAAGCCATGATCTCCTCCTTCCCGAGGACAACGCCGAACGGAAACCCATTGCTCATCGCCTTCGCATAAACGACCAGATCGGGCTTCAACCCCAGTGGGCTCGCCGCGCCCGGAAAGCCGTAGCGCAGCCCGCTCGTGACTTCATCGAGCACCAACACCGCTCCCGCCGCCCGACAGCGCGTCATGATCGCTTCCAGAAAGCCGGCCTGGGGCCACTGCGCGCGCATCGGTTCCATCACCACGGCCGCGAGGTTCGCGCCAAGCGCATTGACCGCCGCTTGGAAGGACGCGAGATCGTTGTACTTGAACGGCACCGCAGTTCCCCGCAACTCCCGGGGTACGCCGCGAGGCTCCAAGCCGCGCAGCAGGTGGCCATCCAACGCATCAGAGGCACCCAGGTTCGCCGCCAGATACCAGTCGTGCCAGCCGTGGTAACCGCAGAACGCGATCCCGCTGCGTCCGGTCGCCGCGCGCGCCGTGCGCACCGCCACCGCCATGGCCTCGCCGCCGCCCCTTGCATACCGAACTTTGCCAGCCCAAGGATGCAACGCCAGAAGCTGCTCCGCCAGCTCGACTTCCTGCGGATTCACCAGCGTACAATAAGTGCCGAGCGAAAGCCGGCGACGCACCGCCGCCGTCACATCGGGGTCCGCGTATCCGAGTAAAACCGCGCCGATGCCGCCAGCGAAGTCGACGTACCGTCTGCCAGCCAAATCCCAGACATGTGCCCCGGCGGCGCGCGAGAAGAAGGACGGCCAGCGCAACGGGTCGAACATCTCCGCCCGTTTCGATAGCAGCCCCGTGCCTCCGCTGATCACTGTCCGCGCACGTTGCCAAAGCTCCGGGCCGCCCGAACTCTGCCCCGGCCCAGACCTGCCGATCCCGAGCAGCCGCTCAGCATTACCGCGGAAAATGTCGTCGCGATCACCCGCGGTCAGTCCCAGGTCTTCCGCCGCCTCCTGCAAACAGAGCACCGATTCCAAACCCACCAGCGTAAAATGGTTCGCCGTCGGCGCCCGGTGGTCTTCCCGGATCACTTCAGGGTGCAGCCAGAAGAAACGATCCGCCGTCGTGACGCAGCGACCCCTCAATTCGCTCACGGGAAAATCCGAACCCCACAAAACGCGGCGCGGTCCAAGGACATCGAGCGCCGCCCGAAAAGCCTCCGCCTCAGTAATCGCAGACGTGTCGACGTATACATTATCCAAGTCGACCAAGTTGCGCAGACCGGCTCTGCCGTGCCGGTAATTGAAGCTGCGGGCCACGTGGGCTAGGATAACTTTCGCTCGCGGATAGCGCCGCGCCAGCCGGCGCAACTGCGCAACGTTGTCCTGATCCGCGATCGCCGCCTCGCGGACCAGATGAAGCATCAGGCACCCGCCCACTTCATCGAGAATCTCCCACATCCATTCAGGTGCATACTCCGGAATTGATGCCTGCATCGTGTCGGGACGCGCCGCAAAGCAGTGGTACACCTTGATCCCCGCGTATCGCCTTCGCCGCAGTCCGTCGGCCACAACTGCCGGATCATCGGTCGGCGCGACGACACAGAGCGACCGACTCTTGTCCGTGCCGTGCGCTGTCACCTCCGTCGCGGTGCGCTCGTTTATCGCCGGCCGGTCACCGGTCGCGTGCGGCAGTCCGAAATAGAGCCCGTGCAGGACGTGCACCGGCAGATATGATTTCAACGCCCCGCGATGGCCGTCGCAGCCGAGCGAGCCCTCGGCCTGAAGAAACGTCCAAGCTTGGTCACCGAAATCACGGCGATCATAGAGGTGCGCGTGGATGTCGTAAACCTCGGACGGCACGAAGCCTTGAAGCCGACCTGCCAACGCCAAGCCCGTCTCATCGATCACTGCGAGCCGCATGTCTCACGTTTTGGATGCAGCTGCATACAAGTCAATCCGACGCGCAGGATAGAGGCAACCGGCCGGCGCGCGCTGTTCTGCCGTCCATTCAATGAATATATATATACCTATATAATATATAGACCAACTGAGTCGATCCGCCTAATCGCGGTCCAAGCTGGCCTGCGCCTGCCTTACCACGAAAGCCGTAAAGAGGGACTGGTGGATGGCGTCGAGATGGATGCCATCGCCGGGCGCGGCCCACGTTGGCCCGCCTGAAAAGACCACGTGCTCAAACTCGTGGCCCGGATCGAGTATATAAGTGTGGGGGTCGGCAGCGGCCTGCACACCCGCTCGGATCGGCGCCGACTTGATCTGCGGCAGTGAGAGAATAATGAATATACGCGTCGCCGGGCCGAACACCCGCCGCGCCTCGCCGATCCACGCGCGCACCGCAGACTCCACGGCCGCATCCGGCTGCGCCGCGTCGTTCTCCGCCAGATGCACGAATATATAATCCAAATCGTGCCCGAACGTCTTCGCATGGGTCTCGTCGAAGTGGTCCCACGATTTCGGAAACGGCGGGTAGCCCCCGTTGCCAAAACGCGCCCACCCTTGGCTCCCGATCCCGACCTGACCGTATTCACAATCGAGACCGAACGCAGCGAAAAAGGGCCACGACAGCGAGGCATCCACTACTTCATATATTCGGCCGGTTCGCTGTGGGTGCCCCGAAATAGGCCTGCTCATACGACGCCCCGAGAAACAACGCCCGCTTCGGCCGCAGCGGCGCGGCCGTGAGCTTCGCGTCGGCGTCGACCACCAGCGCCTGGATCCGCGTTTGAAAAATTGTCCCGGTCCAACCGTTCATCTGCGTCTCATCGCCACCCGTGGCCTGAATCCGAATTTGATACGTGAGCGCGGGGTCCAGGCCGTCCGCGAGCGTCAACGGCAAATCCGCTCCATCCTCCGGCGGAAACAGATGATATTGCGCCACGCCATCGCGCTTCGGCCCGCTGATCACCACCTGGATGGCCGGGCGTTGCAGCGCGGGAAGCCCGAGGTTGAGGGTCGTGTCCACTCGCAACGCGAGCCGCCGCGTGCCCGTAACCTGAAATTTAATATAGCCACCGCCCACCGGACAGACCGCCCCACCTTCCGCATCGAGCCGCCAACAATAAGGACTCAGAAAAATCGCGGGGTCGTTCAGCACGACGCGACGCGCGCCGCTCGGGTCCGCGTTCGCGTTCGACGGGGAGACGGCCGCGTTCATCGCCAGCATGGGCCACGCGAGCCACCTCGCGAGCAGCGCGAAGCGGAGAACAATCGCGGCGGACTGGGCACGGGAGTATACATATAACATAAAGGACGGAGATGGCTGCGCTTCCGGCGGAGCGGTCGCAGGTTCAGATCGTCGAGACGACTGCGATGCGGCCGCAGGTTATATCGTGCGGACCACCGCAGTGCGGTCGCCCGACCGTAGTCCGAGTGTCCGCCCCGCTCGCGTCCGAGGGCATTGCCCCATCCCGGTGCGTCGTCGACGCACGACGCCCAATATAAAATGACAGCGGCCGCATTCGTGAACATCGACCAGCATTCATCCGAGAGGCTCATAGACGATTTTTCGCACCTCGATCGAGCCGCGGCGGGGTTCCAAAAACGGCTGGCCGTTCCTCACTCCGACCGTGCCGTAGCCGGTCGCCGTCGAGAGAAACGACCGGAAATCACCGCGGCGCGGCGGACTCAGATAGAGAACTTTATCCACGGCATCATAGCGCGCCCCGCTCCACGCCTGGAGCAAGCCGTAGGAAGCGAGCGCCCGTCCGTACCAGTGACCGCATTCATATTCGTTGTAGGGATTTCTCACCTCGCCCGTATAGCGCGAGCGGCAGGTCCGCACGACTGCACGGCCCTCGTCGACGAGTCCGACGCTGATGAGATGCGACGCCACTTGGTATTCGATGCCGGTCCACACCTCGTTGGAATATATAAACGGCAGCGACAACGCGCCGCCGCGCGGCCAGGTGCACAGCAGCAGGCCACCCTCGCTGTCGGCCGCGTAGGTCGGGCGCTGCGGGTTCGCGTGCCCGGTCAAATCCTTCCGGGCGTTGTGAGTATATACGGCGCGAAGGTGGCTGCGGACTTTTTCCGCTGAGAGCACGGGCTCGACGCCACACATGAGGGCGAGCCAGGCGCCGAGGACGCCATCGGAGAGGCAACCGGTGCCGTATTGATATTTCGGACCCTCGCGCGCGAGCAGCGCGAGCGCCTCCGGCGAGTAGTCGTTGTGAAACCCGAGCATCTGCTGCGGATTCTTCGCGCGGAGATTCTTCCACTCGATCTTCTGGAAGAAATATTCCCCGTTGAACAATTCCGCCTCCGTGCGCCGGACGCCGTCCCGACCGAGGTCTTCATATAGCGCGACGTCTTCCCTGAGTGTGCGGCCCATGAGCACGGCCGCGTGCAACGCCCCGAGATATATACTCGTGCACATCCCGTCCGGCCCCCAAAACTCTATATCATAGGTATTATGGTGCGGCTCCTCGAGCCAGCCCTGGTGCGCCGGGTCCCAGGTCTCGATACAGTAGTCCAGGCTCCGGCGGACGTGCGGCCAAAGCATCCGCAGCCAGGCAGCGTCCCCACTGATGCGCCACTCGCGGTATACTTTCATGATGCCGCCGAGCTGGCCATCGGCGGCGGCGTGAAACTCGTGCGCGACCGGGCGGATCGGCAGCGCGGAGCGAAAATTCTGGTGGCCACGCTCGTCCTGCGACGGCCCGAATTCCGTCTCGCGCAATGTCCGCTCGAGTGTCGGAAACAAATGCGCCACCGCTTGGGCATAATTCCACACGTGCGTGCACGAACCCGGGCACGAGCCGGATTCGTCGTTACAACCCTCCCACGCCCAAAGCCGCCCATCCGTCTGCCGCAACACCGTCGGGGATTTCAGAATCGAGAGATTGGCCGTGACGGCCTCGAGCAATTCCGGCGGCAGCGTCGAATCATATAGGCAATTCGTGAAAGCCTCCGTATCCGCGCGCAACGTCGTGTAGTTTTTTCGCCAATATGAAATGACATCCCCGATCGCGGAGAACCGGCCCGCGTACCACGGCTGGTAGTTCGGGCCGTTGGGATCCGTCTCGATCTTCAGGCCATGCCCGGCGAAGTTCTGGTCCGACTGCGGCACGTACCAGCAGAGCTGCAGCCTCACAACGCGGCTGCTTTTCGGCTCCACGCGAAAGGGCACGAAGAGGCTCGCGCCCGGAGCGGGCCCGCCCTCGTTGACAGGCGGACGCTGAAAATGCCTCCCCTGCGCGACATCGCTCCACGCGATCGTCAGTGGATCGAACCACCCGCCGCGAAACCAGGCCGCGTTCACCTCGACGCCGGGCTCGTCGACGGTCGCCGCAAAATGGCCATCGTCCCACCGCTGCGGCCCTCCACCCCACAATATAAAACCACCAGGCGTGGCGCGCACGGCGTTGTCCTGATCGGGAGCCCCCTTCACGGCCATGAAGTTCCTCGTATTATAGGAAAAGACCGCGTCCACAGGAGCGTCGCCCAAGTTGGCGAATGTATATTCGAGCCCCGCCATGGGCAGGCTTGAGGCGTCGGCGTCGCCCGGCACAAACGGGCTCCAGCCCGTTACCGTAACGGAAAGTGGCACCGCGGGATCGCGCAATTCGACGTGCCCAAACGGAAAACGGCTGGAAAACTCCGCCCGGGCAAATCGGGGCAGCCCGTATGAAGTGCCCACGCCTCCGAGCGCGGAATGTGGCGTCCCGAAGAGTTTCCAGCCCGGCACCGGGCCCTCGAGGACGCGAGCGACGGAGTGCGGATGCACGACGGAAACCGCGGCGAAGGAGCAGGGTTCGTTGAAGACGTCCGGGCGGTTGCGCAGCGAAAAACTCGAGAGCGCCCCCGTGCCCTCGAGGCAGATCGTGCCGGCGCCGATTCCGCCCAGCGGAAAGGCGACGCGGCTCAGTTGCGCGCCTGTATATTTCGCGCCGAAGACGCGGGGCGATTCGGCGATCGAATCGCTGGCTGCCGAGGCCGCGTTTGATGCGGGCGCTGCTGACGCAGGCCGTCCCCCCAGCCAGCCGATCACGCCGGCGGCGGCGGTGGAGCGCTTGAGGAACTCGCGGCGAGGCAGGCGAGAATCGGAATCAGACTTCATATTGCGGCGACGAACGGCCCGGGCCCGGA
>CAWCZH010000002.1:0-486588 GCA_963800005.1 uncultured Verrucomicrobiae bacterium | reverse complement strand
GCACGCGGCGGTGCTTAAGCGCCATCAAGGCGGAACGCGCTGGCCAGCGGACCTTTATCTCGAGGGCAGCGATCAACATCGCGGTTGGTTCCAATCCTCCCTCTGGACTGCGGTGATCGCGCAGGGCGCTGCGCCTTACCGAGCCGTGCTTACCCACGGGTTCATCGTCGATAAGAGCCGGCAAAAAATTTCGAAGAGCAGCACCTATCAGAAGCCGCAAACCAGTGATGCATATATAGCGCAGCACGGTGCGGACGTGATCCGGCTCTGGATCGCGTCGCAGGATTTCCGGGATGATATACCGGTCGACGACGAGATCCTGAAAAACGTCGGCGAAGCTTATCGGCTGTTTCGCAATACATTCCGTTATCAGCTCTCGAACCTGTTCGATTTTGTGCTCGAGCGGGACGAGCAGCCCTACGCGAGCATGCACCTGCTCGATCGCTGGGCATTGCAGCAGGTCTCGGCGCTCGTGAAGGAATGCACGATGGCGTACGAACGCTATGAGTTCCACCGCGTCTATCAGCTGTGCAACCAGTTTTGTGCGGTCACGCTCTCGGCGACGTATCACGATATCCTGAAGGACCGGCTATATACTCTCGCGACCAGTGCGCCGGTCCGGCGCTCGTCGCAGACGGCGCTTCACTATATATTTCGCGTGCTGGTGAAGCTGCTGGCGCCGGTGCTCACGTTCACGACCGACGAGGCGTGGTCCTATGCGATTGCCGGCGTTGAATATTCTGATGAGTCGATCCATTTGCAGGATTGGCCCGCGCCGCCCGCCGAGTGGAGCGATGGGGTGGTCGAGGCCGAGGTCACTGCGTTGCTGGGAGTGCGCGCCCGCGTGAATGAGGCGATCGAGCCGCTGCGGGCGGCAGGTCAGCTGGGGAAATCGCTGGATGCGGCGATCACGTTGAGCGTGCCGGAGGACGACGCGACCGCGGCCGTTCTCGAGCGCCATCGTGATTTCTTGCCCGAACTTTTCATCGTTTCCCATGTCACGCTAGTGCTCGAAGCTAGAACAAGCCTCGCGATCAAGGCGCAACCTTGTAGCGAGCTGGGGCTGCACCGCTGCCCGCGGTGCTGGCGCTGGGTGCCGGGATTGGAAAAGAGTGCGCACGGGGAGCTATGTCCGCGTTGCATTGAAGCGCTCAATTCCTAGCCTGCTTCCCCATCCCAATGGCCAAGAAAAAGCTACCTCCAGCAAAGAAGAACTCCTCGAAGCCGAAAAAGATTTCGCCCCCCGCGAAAAAGCGACCCGCCCCGCCGCCAAAAACACCCCGCGCGGCCGGCAAGCCGCCTCCTCCCGCCGCGAATCGCGAACCGCCGCCGGCGGTTGCGACCCGGGCCAAAGACTCTCCCAATATGGAAAAACCTTCAAAGAAATCCGCCCTGCGCGATAGTATACTCAAGCGCAAATCCGCCAGCAAACCCATCGCCTTCAGCCTCGACGAAGTCCGCGCCATTGCGCAAACGGTCGCCGCGAAACCTGCAGATCCCGCCGCGCCGCCGAAAGCCGCCCCGAAACCAGGCATCCCGAAAGCTCCCGCTGATCTGGAAAAGCCGGCCAAGCCGAATCATATAAAGGCCGCATCGCTCGCCGATATCCTCGGCTTCAATCCGAAAAAGGAAAAATCCGTCGAGGCGGTCGCCGAGGAAGAGGTCCCTGAGAAATTCCGCCGCTTCTATAAACTCCTCATCGATCTCCGCACGCACCTCACCGCCGGAATCGAATTACACTCGGAAGAAACTCTGAAGCGCTCCGCAAAGGACGACGCCGGCGATTTGTCGTCGTATGGACAACATATGGCGGACGCGGGCACCGATACATTCGACCGGGACTTTGCTCTCTCGCTCGTCTCGAGCGAACAAGAAGCGCTCTCGGAAATTGAAGCCGCGATCAAACGCATTCGCGATGGCAGCTACGGCGTTTGCGAAATCACTCAGAAGCCAATCGCGAAGGACCGTCTTCTCGCTGTCCCGTTCACTCGGTATTCCGCGGAAGCGCAAAAGAATCTCGAGCGCAACCGTCTCCGCTCCCGCACCCAAGCTGGCATCTTCGGCGAAGCCGGCGAAGAAGGCGGGAAGATCGGGAGCGAGGATTCCGGCGGCGACGAGTGAGCGCGCCGCGCGTCGGCATCCCAGCAGGCGCCAGCGACCCGGTCGGCTCATCACCGGCCAGGCAACCCGACCGCGTGCCCTGGCCGCAACGCGTTCTTGTATATAGACGCTTCTGGATCCTCGCGGTGGTCGTGTTCGTCCTCGACCAATGGTCGAAACACGCCATCGCCGCGCGTCTTCCCTACGGGACTTACCTGGTTTCGTCCGGCGCAATTCCAGTCCTCGGAAACTTTTTCCATCTCGTTCACGTCGGGAATACCGGCGCTGCCTGGAGCATGTTCACGGGCCAGAGCGTCATCCTCGCCCTGCTCGCCGCGGCCACCCTCGCCGCGATCTTTTTCTGGCGCCACGCACTCGGCCTTCGCGAAGCCATCGGGCAATTCTGCTTCGGCCTCCTCTGCGGTGGGATCGCCGGAAACCTCTGCGATCGCCTGGAACACGGGCACGTCATCGACTTCATCGACCTGCACTTCGGGTCCTATATATATCCGACCTTCAACGTCGCCGACTCCGGCATCTGCATCGGCGTGCTCGTCTATCTCGCGCACTCGCTCCGCGCGCCCGCCCGCTAGCGCCGCGAGTCCCGCGGCCTCGACCCGCTTGTATCCGGTTTCGGATACAACACGCTATATACTTGAGGTTTGTCCGTTCGGCAATATCATCGGCCGGTTCGACCCGAACTCAGGATCGCCCCAGGGCACCAGCAGCAGCCACGTCCGCCCCGCGAATATATCGCGTATATAGTCTGGATTCGGGACCGGGTGATCCGCGCCGGTTTGACGCCCTCTGTGGGAAAAGAATCCGTCGCCCACAAACCCGCGGATGTATCCACAGTTGGATACACTCCGCCACCGCTTATTCGACGTTCGCCATCTGCTCGCGCACGCGCTCGAGCTCGTTCTTCACCTCGATCACCGCGCGCGAAATCGTGAGATCGTTCGCCTTGCTCCCGATCGTGTTCACTTCGCGCCCGATTTCCTGCAATAGGAACTCCGCCTTGCGACCGATTTCGCCGTCCGTTTTCAACAGTGAGGTAAACTGATCGAAATGGCTCCGCAGCCGCGTCAACTCCTCCGTTATATCACTGCGGTCGGCGAAAAGTGCGATCTCCTTCAGGACGCGTTCATCCGATATATCAAGCTCCAGTCCCGCTTGCCGCAGGCGCTGCAATAGCTGCTCGCGGTACGTGGGCGCCACACTCGGGGCGCGCGCGGCGATCGCGTCCACCTGCCGGCGGAGCGTCGCGAGCCGCGACAAGAAATCGATGAGCAACGCCTCGCCCTCCATCGCGCGCATCGCGGAAAATTCCCTCAGCGCTTCTCCGAGCGTTGCAAAAACTCTCTCGCTGGCGGCATCCGCATCGGGCGTTTCGATTCGCGTGCGCGGCGACGTCGCAATGGACCACAGCAACTCGGCCGTCGGCTCGAAGCGCACCCCGCGCGACGTCGCAAGTGCCTCCAACTCGTCAAGCACCGCAGCGACTTCGCCTTCATCGCCGAGTGCGCCGCGTCCCCCCACTCCCGTCAGCTCAAACACGACGCTGATGCGCCCACGCAGCGCGCTCTTCCGAACCTCTTCACCCACGCGCGGCTCCAAAGTCGTCCACGCATCCGGCAGCCGGACCGCGAGATCGAGCGTCTTCCGATTCACGGAACTCACCTGCACGGTGAGGGTGAAGCTGGCAATGACCCCGGTGGCCCGGCCGTAGCCGGTCATGCTTCTCATATCTTTTCGCCGAGCATGCGCGCGACCTGGTGCACGTCCTTGTCGCCTCGACCGGACAAATTGATGATTAATATTTCGTCCCGGCCCATTTCCCGCGCGCGTTTGCAGCCGTGGACAAGGGCGTGCGTGCTCTCCAACGCTGGGATGATTCCTTCCAGCCGCGAACAAAGCTGGAACGTGTCCAACACCTCATCGTCGCAGGCGTAAGTATATTGGATGCGGTCGCGGTCTCTATAGTAAGCATGCTCCGGCCCGATCGCCGCATAGTCCAAGCCCGCGCTGACCGAGTGGGTGATTTCAATCTGCCCATCCTCATTCTGCAGGACGTATGTTTTGCTGCCCTGCAGCACGCCAAGCTTGCCGCCCTCGAAACGCGCAGCGTGCTCGCCCCGGCGAATCCCGCGGCCACCCGCCTCCACCCCAATCAGCCGAACGTTTGGCTCCTCGAGAAAATCGAAGAAAAATCCGATCGCGTTCGATCCCCCTCCGACGCACGCGATCATCTCGTCCGGCAGCCGCCCCTCGCGCTCGACGATCTGCGCCTTCGTCTCAGTGCCGATCACGCGATGAAAATCCCGGACCATCATCGGGTATGGATGACTGCCCAGCGCGGACCCGAGTATATAGTGCGTGTCCCGCACATTGGAAACCCAGTCGCGCATCGCCTCGTTGACCGCGTCCTTCAGCGTCTTCTGGCCCGCCTCGACCGAGCGGACTTCCGCTCCCATCAGGCGCATCCGAAATACGTTCAGCGCCTGGCGTTCCATGTCGACCGCCCCCATATATACAACGCACTCGAGGCCGAATTTCGCGCACACCGCCGCCGTCGCCACACCATGCTGCCCCGCGCCGGTCTCGGCGATCACCCGCTTCTTGCCCATCCGCCGCGCCAGCAACGCCTGCCCCAACGCATTGTTGATTTTGTGCGCTCCTGTATGAAGGAGATCCTCGCGCTTGAGATATATCTTCGCACCTCCGCAATGCGCGGTCAGCCGCTCGGCGAAATACAGCGGCGTCGGGCGACCCGCGAACTCCCGCAGGTGATGCCGCAATTCCGCCTGAAATGCCGGCTCGTCTCGCGCGATTGTATATTCCGCCGCGAGCTCCTGCAGCACGGTCATCAGGGTCTCCGGCACATATACACCGCCGTAGCGTCCGAAATGTCCGGCCGCCGTGGGCAACGAAAAGCGATCTGAAACTGGCGCGGGAGTCGTGTCCGTCATGCTGGAATGGATATGATGACGGAATGTCGCGGAAGCAACTTCGTCGCACCCGCCATGGCTATTCAGGCGCGAGCGCTTTCACGACCACCAGCGTGAGATCGTCCCGCTGCGGCGTGTCCCCCGTGAACCGGTTTACCGCGTCGATGATTCCGTCGTTGATTTCGCGCGCCGACTTCCGATGCGTGCTGCGGACGACGTCCGCGAGCCGTGCCCCGGAGAACTCTTTGTCCTCCTCGTTCGGAGCCTCGGTGATGCCGTCTGTATATAGCACGAGCACATCCCCCGGCACGAATCTTTCCGTCTGGTCGACAATCGCGCTCGAGAAAAGCTCGTCCGGCACCAGGCCGATCGGCATGCCGTCGGAGCCCACGAACTTCGTCGTCGTGATCCCCGCCGCAAAATCGCGCCGCGCAAACAGCGGCAACTCATGGCCGGCGCGCGCGAAAACGACTTCGTGATGCGCTGTATCCAAAACGGCATACACGAGCGTGATGAACATTCCCGGCTGCATATCCCGTGCGATCGTACGGTTGAGTTCGATCAGCGTCGCCGCGGGCGAATCGTGCCGCGGCGCGATCTGCCGGATATGAGTGCGGCAGATCGCCATCAACAGCGACCCCGGTATCCCTTTTCCGGATACATCCGCCACGACGACTCCGAGCTTCGTTTCCGAGAGGAGAAATATATCATATAGATCGCCGCCGACTTTCTGCGCCGGGGCATAGCGGGCGTATATATCAAGTCCCGGCAACACCGGCGGGGCCGCGGGCAGCAGCATCTGCTGGATTCCGCTCGCGAGCGAAAGATCGAGGTCGAGTTGCGCGCGCTCCAATTGCAGATGGAGAAACGCCGCGTTGTGCAACGCGAGCGCCGCCTGCTCGGCGAGCGATTGCATCAGCGTGAACTCGGTCGTCGTGAAGGGCCGGTCGCTCACGGGATTCGTCACCGCGAGCACACCAAAAAATTTGTCGCGAAAAACCAGCGGCACCGCGATGACCGAGCGCACCACGAGTGCCGCATCGAGATGCTTCACGATGCCTGGATCTGCCTCGGCGTTGGCGACGAGTTCAGCGCGGCCGGTCAGGGCCACGCGGCCGACCACGCCCTCGCCCACCGGAAATTCCTCTGCCTTCAAGACGCGCTCTATAAACTTTGCCCGGGTCGGAAAATCGCCGCTGCGATCCTCGCCCACCGGTCGATGCGGCGGAAAAAGCCCCTCGACCGCCATGCCGCGCATCATCCCCTCCGGAGTTTTCTCGAATATACAGGCGCCGAGCGCACCGGTACAGAGGATCGAAGCATGCACAATTCGCTGCTGCAGCTCCTGAGCGGTGAGCCCCTCGCCCAGCGCCTCCACCATGAGGTGCATGAAGTCGATCACGCGCTGCCGGTCGAGTTCCAGATGCTCCTGGTTTTCGTCGAGCTCCTCGAGCTCGCGGCGGGCGCGCAGCCACCACGGGACCAGGCACACAGCTCCGAGGAGCACGCCAATCAAGAACGGCAGGACCATGAACCGCTTAATGTATAGGAACCCGTAACCACTCGGCAATCGCGGAAACCGTCGGGATTATCCGCCAGTTCCACCCAGCGGCGGATCTACTTCGCCTCCACCCGATTCCTCAGAAACGACAACACGTCCTGAAATTTCGACCGATTCCCGTCGTCCACCGCCACGAGCGTCTCATGCGCCTCCAGCACGAGCCGCGCGTTTTCCAATTCCGATCGGCCGGCACAGGCGAGCGCAGTATCGCATTTGGAAAAGTTCATTGCGGTATCGCCGGAATCCACCGTCAGCAGGCGGTGCAAACCGAGATTGCGGATCAACTCCAGATTCCGCGCGCCGACCCGCGCGAGAACAATGCTCCCACTCGGCGCCTGCTTCCGCAGCGCCAGCGCCGACGCGGCCAGCACACCGAGAAATGTACTGTCCATCGAGGCGCAGTTCAACAGATCCAGCACGAACCGCGTGCGGCCCTGCCGCAGCATCTCGGCGAAAAAATCCCGCAGGCAGGCGCTATTTTGAAATGACGCGCGCCCGTCGATGCGGACCAGCACGGGATCCGAATACGCATCGACGAGATATACCGGCTTGGTGGGAATTTCGGGCATGATCAGCGTTTAGCGGGACGGGGTCAGCGGGCGCATCAAAACACTACGACTGCAATTGCCTTCGCGCAAGCACGCGCCGGCCGGAATGTATATATCGGCCGGCGCTCATGATGAGGGGTCGGATCAGTTCTGCGCCACGATCTGCCTTAATACATACGGCAAAATGCCACCGTGCTGATAGTAATCGATCTCGATCGGAGTATCGATCCGGCACCGCACCATCACGTGCTCCACTCCGCCATGCGCCCGAGTGATGCGCAGCGTGAGATCCTGCTGCGGCTTCAGCGCCATCGAAAGGCCGATGACATCATACGTCTCCGTGCCATCGAGCCCGAGTGTCTGCGCCGTCACGCCCTCCTTGAATTGCAGGGGTAGCACGCCCATGCCGACGAGGTTGCTCCGATGAATCCGCTCGAAACTCTGGGCCACGACCACGCGAACGCCGAGCAAACTTGTGCCCTTCGCCGCCCAATCGCGCGACGAACCCGTTCCATATTCCTGCCCCGCTAATATAATCAATGGAGTCTGCGCCGCGAGGTGACGCATCGCCGCGTCGAAAATCGAGGTCTTCTCCTTCGTCGGTTGATATATAGTATTTCCACCTTCCTCGCCGCCGAGCATGAGGTTCTTGATCCGCACATTCGCGAACGTCCCGCGAGTCATGATCCGGTCGTTGCCGCGCCGCGAACCATAGCTGTTGAAATCCTCATAGGCGACGTGGTGCTCCAACAGGTATTTTCCCGCGGGCGAACTCTTCTTGATCGCGCCAGCCGGTGAGATGTGGTCGGTCGTGACCGAGTCGCCGAATATACCGAGAGCCCGCGCGCCGCGGATGTCCGCAATCGTGCCGGGCAAAAGCCCGAAGTTCGCGAAAAACGGCGGCTCCTGTATATACGTCGAGCTCGAGTCGAACTTATAGGTATTGCCAATCGACGTGGGAATCTCGTTCCACTTCGGGTTCTGCTCGGCGAAGTGACTATATAGTCGACGGAATACTTCCGGCTTCAGCGCCGCCTGCATCTGGTCCCGCACTTCCTGCAGCGTCGGCCAGAGATCCTTCAGGAAAACCGGCGTGCCATCCGACCCCGTGCCGATCGGCTCGGTCGTGAGGTCGAGGTCGACGCGCCCCGCGAGCGCAAACGCGACCACCAGCGGCGGCGACATCAGAAAATTCGACTTTATATTCTGGTGAACGCGCGCCTCGAAGTTGCGGTTGCCCGAGAGCACCGACGCCGCGACGACATCATGCCGCACGACGGCATCCTCTATATTGGCCGCGAGCGGGCCCGAGTTGCCGATGCATGTCGTGCAACCATATCCCACCGTCTGGAATCCGAGCTGGTCGAGGTACGGCTGCAGGCCCGTCTTGTCGAGGTAGTCCGTGACTACGCGCGAACCCGGTGCCAACGAGGTTTTCACCAGCGGATTCACTCGTAATCCGCGCTCAACGGCTTTTTTCGCGAGCAGCCCGGCCGCCAGCATGACCGACGGATTCGAGGTGTTCGTGCAGCTCGTAATCGCTGCGATCAACACACTGCCGTTGCCTATATATCCTCCCGCCGGCTTTGCCATTTCAATCTCGCCGACTTCCTTCGTCGGGGTCGGCCGGTTGTTCGCCATTTCCAATTCCGTTGTCGGATTTGTATTCTGCGACAGCGCCTTGCCGCGCAAAACCGGCTCTTGGCTTCCGCCGCCCGGCGCCATCGGCGCAACCCCTTCGCTTACCTCAGAACGCAGCGGATATTCCTCCGGCTTGCGACCGAAACCATTTTCTGAAACCGGCCGCGAAAACGTCGCGATAAACTCCTGCTTCAGCTTCGGCAACTCGATGCGATCCTGCGGACGCTTCGGGCCCGCGACACTCGGCACCACCGTGGCAAGATCCAGCGCGAGGTCCGTCGAATAATCAATCGCGCCCTTTTCCGGCATGCCCCAGAGCTGCTGCGCACGATAGTACGCTTCATATAGCGCGACATGCGATTCGTCGCGGCCCGTCGCACGCAGGTACGTCGAGCATTCGCCGTCGATCGGGAAGAAGCCCATCGTCGCACCATATTCAGGGGCCATGTTCGCAATCGTCGCGCGATCCACCACCGGCAGCGCCGCCGCACCGGGACCATAGAACTCGACAAACTTTCCCACAACCTTCGCCTTCCGCAGCAGCTGCGTCAGTGTCAGCGCGAGGTCCGTGGCCGTCACGCCTTCGCGCAGCGCGCCGGTGAGATGCACGCCCACCACATCAGGGGTAAGAAAGTATACAGGCTGCCCGAGCATGCCTGCCTCAGCCTCGATGCCGCCCACGCCCCAGCCGACAATGCCGAGGCCGTTGATCATGGTCGTATGTGAATCCGTGCCGACGAGCGTGTCCGGATAACATATACCGTTCCGGTCCGTGAGCACGCCCTTCGCGAGGTACTCCAGGTTCACCTGGTGCACGATTCCGATTCCCGGCGGCACGACCTTGAAGGTCTCAAACGCCTGCATGCCCCATTTCAGAAATTGGTAACGCTCGCGGTTGCGCGAGAACTCCAGCTCGAGATTCTTTGCCAGCGCCTCGGCCGACCCCGCAAAATCCACCTGCACGGAATGGTCAACGACGAGATCCACGGGCACGAGCGGCTCGATGATTTTCGGGTCCTTCCCCATCCGCTCGACGGCGGCACGCATGGCGGCGAGATCGACGAGCAGCGGCACGCCGGTGAAGTCCTGGAGGACAATGCGCGCAACGACGAAAGGAATCTCCTCCGTGCGCGGACTGCGCGGGCTCCAGCTGGCGAGTTCGCGAACGGCCAGTTCGGAGACGCGCTTGCCGTCGCAATTGCGCAGCAGCGACTCGAGCACGAGTCGGATCGAGACCGGCAGGCGCGAAACCTTGAAGCCGGCCAGCTCCAGAGCCGGCAGCGAGTAATAGGAATGCGTGGTGCCGTTGGCCGGGAAGGTCTGCAGCGTTTGAAACGGATTGGAAGGACTCATGGGGAACAAATTTGCCGCGCCCGGCTCAGCCGCGCCGCGCGTCACTATATATAAATATAAACGGGGTTATATGATCTATGATATATGAATCAGTTCGCCGCGAGCGCCGCCTTCACCGCCGCGAAATCCGGAAGGACCTTGGGCGTCGCGGTCTGCTCGGCGTACTTCACGCGGCCATCGCGGCCGATCACGAACGCGGCGCGAGCCGCCGTGTCACCCACGCCCGCGAGCATCGGGAACAGCACATCATACGCCTTGGTCACGGTGCGGTTGAGATCCGACGCGAGCGTCAGCGTGATCCGGTTCGCCTTCGCCCACGCTTCCTGCGCGAAGGGGCTGTCGACGCTGATCGCGATCACCTTGGCGCCGAGCTTTTCATATTCGCCGAGCCCGGAAGTCTGGTCGCACATCTCCTGCGTGCACACATCGGTGAACGCCAGCGGGAAAAACAGCAGTACGGTCTGCTGCTTCCCTATATAGTCGGCGAGCCGGACGTCCTTCAGGCCCTCGGCCGTTTTGGACTTGAGCGTGAAATCAGGAGCGGGAGAACCAACGGCGATGGGCATGGGATGTATGAAGTGGATCGGGGCGGCCGGACTGGTCGCCAACGGGAGTGCGACCTTGGTGCGGCAGGTCCTTCCGGGCAAATGGTTTTTCCCGACAGAAGCGCGGTTTCTCCCGGCCGTAATCCCGGCATTAGAAACGCTCTTGCGCGGCTTTCCCACGTTCGCGTAACTGGACGGCCCGGCCCATGCACCTCCTCGAAGAACTTGAATGGCGCGGCCTCCTCGCCGATTGCACCGACTCCGCGGCCCTCCGCGACCGCCTCGACGCCGGGGGCCTGACACTCTATTGTGGATTCGACCCGACCGCCGACTCCCTCCACGTCGGCAACCTCGTGCCGCTCCTCGCCCTGCGTCGGTTTCAACAGCACGGCCACCACCCCATCGCGCTCGCCGGCGGCGCCACCGGAATGATCGGCGACCCGTCTGGCAAATCGTCCGAACGGAACCTGCAAACGCCCGACCAAGTCGCCCGCAACATCGCCGCGATCACCGAGCAACTTGGCCGGTTTCTCGAATTCGACGCCACACGACTGACGGCGAAAAACCCCGCCCGCGTCGTCAACAACTTCACGTGGACCTCCGGCGTCGGCATCCTGGATTTCCTGCGCGACATCGGAAAACATTTCTCGGTCAATGTCATGATCGCGAAGGACAGCGTCCGCTCGCGCCTCGAGGGCGAAGGTGGCATCAGCTTCACCGAGTTCAGCTATATGCTTTTGCAGGCATTCGATTTTTGCCACCTGCGCGAAGTATATAACTGCGAACTGCAGGTCGGCGCCACCGACCAGTGGGGCAATATCACCGCCGGCACCGACCTGATTCGGAAAAAACTCGGCGTGCCCGCCTGGGGCCTGACGTTTCCGCTGCTCACCAAGGCGGACGGCACGAAGTATGGCAAGACGGCCAGCGGCGCAGTCTGGCTGGATGCCGCGCGCACGACGCCCTACCGGTTTTATCAATACTTCGTCCAGGTCGAGGACGCCGAGGTGGTCAAGCTGCTCAAAATCCTCACGTTTTTGACGCCCGCCGAAATCGCCGACCTTGAGGCGCAGATGGCCGCCAACCCCGCCGCCCGCATCGCGCAGAAGGCCCTCGCGCGCGAGGTCACGACGCTGGTTCATGGCCCGGCGGCCGTCGCCTCCGCGATGAAGGCGAGCGATATATTATTCGGCGCCCCGCTCGAGGACGTCACCGCGGCAGAGTTGCAAGATATATTAAGCGAGGTCCCCACCCGCGAATTCCCCCGGGAGCAACTCGCCGGCGCCGGCGTCACGCTCGTGGAGCTGCTCGTACATTCCGGCCTGTCCACGTCCAAAGGCCAGGCGCGAAAAGATATCGAGGGCGGTGGCATCTATATCAATAACGTCCGCGCCGCTGAGGTCAGTCGCGTCGTCACCGCGAGCGACCTCCGGTTCGACCGCCACATCCTGCTGCGCAAGGGCCGCCGCAGCTACGCTGCCATCACCGCCGTCTGACTGCCGGCGTATCCGGGGTTTGGATACACCGGTCCGCCCGCGCCGCGACAGTGTTGATATAGCGGCCGTTATTTCGGCGCGAGTTCGAGGCGCAGGTAATCGTAGCCAATCCCGTTCATCACGCCGCCCGCGGGCACCGTGAGCGTCAGCGTGTTCGAGCCGGCGTGCATCAGGGACGCGTCGAAAGGAACGTCCTTCTCTACCCACGAGCCCTCGATGCCGTCGCGGTTAATCGTGGCGTTGTATACTAGCCCGGTGACGGTGCCGGCGGTGTGATCGTTGACCCGGACCTCGAGGCTGCGGGCGCCGACGGCGTCGATCGCGAGGCGCAGGATCGCACGGCCCTGCGGCGCCTCCGGCAGTTTGAAGTTCACCGTCCAAGGTGTCGCCCGTCCGCTCGCATGGCCGGTCCCGTCGTCGTGGTCCACATGCGGCACCTGATATATAAACCAGTCCTTTCGAAAATCGCTCTGGCCGATGGTATATACAATGTCATGCGGGAACAGCTGTGAATATTTCAGATACATCCCCCAATGCCAGTAGTCGTCGCCCTTGAGGAACTCGGATCCATTGCGATTCGGGATGCCGATGTCCCACAACTGCCGACCGTAACGCACCGGGCGCCATGTCAGTGCTGGCAGCGCGAGCTGTTGGCCCTCGCCCACCACAACGTCCGCCTGCGCAAACTGGCCGAGCACGCCATCAGCAATTGCGTAAAGTGTATATCTTCCGGGCCGCACGCCGGTGATCTGAAAATTTCCCGCCGCGTCACCGTGCGTCCAGAACTCGTAATGTTTCGCGTCATTCTGCCACTCGACCCGAACCGTCCCCGTACGCCCGGCCGGCGCACTATATTCGGGCGCGGCCAAACCGACGAGCAGGTGCTGCCAGGGTCCTTTCACGATCGGATCCTCGAGGACAAGCCGGCCTGTCACCACACTCCGCTGCGCGCGTTTCGGATAATCCGCACCCTGCACCCAATCATACGGCCAAGCCTTCGCTTCCGTCGCGGCGCGGTCGAGCGCATCGTGCCACATCGCGGCGGGGGCTGGCGCGGAATTGCAATACAGCCAGAACGGGCCGACGACCTTCGTCCATTCCTCGCCCGCGTCGATCGCGCAAACGCTGCCGCCGTAGTGACTGCTGCGCCAATAATTCAACATCGTCGGCGCGGCCCCACCGCTCTCGCTGCCATCGAGGTGGGCCATGAGTTCATATTTCGTCGGGCCGCCGCTCAGGTATTCGCTGCTGGGATTGATGATCCAGAAGCCAAGCTGCCGGGTCGTGCTCGACCAGCCAAACGCCGGGTTGTCGAACTGGTCCGCCGTATAATCATATTTGTGCTCCACCTCGCCTTTATACAAACCGGTGTTCAGGCGGCGGGCCTCCTTCATATTGAGCTGGGTTCCCGCATCCCAGTCGGCGGGCAGCGGCATCAAACGCTGCCGCCGGGCATCGACGGAGAGATAATCGAAAACTCCCGGCGTGAGCTTCGCCGCAAACCGCGCCTCGCCGAGCTGCGTGGCGCCATACGAAGCGGGATGATGAAATATACAGTAGGTCCACACCGCCGAGTCACCGCGCGCGATTCCATAACGAATTTCCACGTCGGTGATCGCGCTGCCGCCAGGCCCGTTCCCCAGCGGCTTCCCACCCGCGCTGGCTCGGATCGCGACTTCGGCCCGTTCGCCGCCGTTCGACTGCGGATCGATCGTCACCACGTCGACCACCGTCGACCGGGGGCCAGGCGCATGCGACCAATAGCCATGCGGATGACCCGAGTTTCCGCCGACCATCTCCACGCCTTTATATATAAGGGAAAGCAGATCCGCCGAGTGCGCGTCGATCCGCGCGCGCACCTGGTCGTTTTCCAGTATATAACTCCCCGCCTCCTCGTGCACGCGCACCGGCCCGCCGCCTGCCGCCTGGGCGACACTCCCCGTTGATATAATAAACCAACCGGCGCAGAGCGCGGCTCCCCACCGGGGAAGAATCCGAATCAAACCACTCGCTTTGCCGCCGCTTTGGAAGAATCGCATAACGCGCGGCAGGACGGACCTCGGGCGAAAAGGCTGCTGCGTCCCTAGAAAAACATCGCCTCGCTCAACGCACTTTCTGGCGTGAGCAGGCTGACCGACGCGGGCAGTTTTGTTTTTCCCGAGCCGAAATTGGCGTCGAACATTGCCTGTCCGTTGGCGAAGTCGCCGGACCACGCAAACGCCTTCCGGTCGCCATATTGGAAATTCACCGCGAAGCTGTTTCGATCTTTGGCGGGAGCCTTTATCAACTCGAAGGGCACCGAGGGCATCCCCGCTATAGTGAAGCGATCCTTGAACCAGCTCGACAACACACGCCCTTCCGCCGCGTACGGAGCGCCGTGCTTCACCGTGATCTTCTCCAGCTTCGCGCCGATCGTTTCCATGGGGTAGCGGCTTAAAAACTGTCCGAGGCTCTGCCGCACCGGCAGCAGACGGGCATACACCAGATCGCGCACGGCCTCGGGCTTCGGCCACGGATAACTCAGCGCCTCCGGAGGCGCGATCGCGCTGTCGATCAGCACGCGCTTCGCCCGCGTCAGAAGATAACGATAATCCGCGAGCCGCACATTTTCCGTAAATCGGTGCGCCCAATAATATAGCGGCAGATCGGTCGAGAGAGAAATCGAGACCTGGTTCTCGAGAAATTGCCGCGCCTTCCGCGGGTAACTCAGCAGCACGAATTCGATGCAGCGCGTGTCGCCCTTCGTCTGGCCGACGTGGCACTCTCCATATACTTTCGCGCGAATCTCATTCGCCCCCGTGTCCTTATGCCGCGGGCAGAGCACCACGACCCGGCTCGGATAACGGAGCGAAAATTTCACCGCCGTCTGGAACTGGCGCACCGCATCGTCCACCTCCGCGTTCAAGCCGAGGTGCAGGACGAAATTCACCTGCGTCGCCTTCGCGTCCTCCGCCGCGGGCGCGGGTCCGCCCTTTTCCGCTCGCGCGGACCACATCCGGGCCAGCGACCGCGACAGGTCGGCGACGGGGACTTCAATTCCTGGCAGCGCCTGGAAGATGGAGGGCATAAATTCGAAACTATATAGTCTCCGCTATATACTCAAGGAGGTGGGCTCGTCCGCCGCCCGCGACGCGCCCGTATATACCGACATGGCGCGCTCGGGCCTCACGGCTGCCGCCAGACGTGGCGATCGCGAGCCAGCAGCGCGTCCGCGCTGGGCGGTCCCCAGGAACCCGCGGGGTACGAATCCATGCCATCGCGGCCCTGGCCCCGCCAATAGTCGAGCACGGGAGTATATATCTTCCACGACGCCTCGGCCTCGTCGCCGCGAATAAACAGCGTGCCGTCACCGACCATCGCATCGAGCACCAGGCGCTCGTACGCTTCCGGCGTGTTCGAGCCAAACGTCGTCGCATAACGGAAGCTCATCTTCACCGGCTGCGTGCGCGTCTCGAGTCCCGGAATCTTCGCATTGAGGATGAGGCTGAGCCCCTCATCCGGCTGGATCTGGAACGAAAGTGTATTGGCCGCGAGGTCGAACCGGCCGCCCTCAGCAAACAAGGTGCCGGGCGGACGCTTGAAGTTGATCGCAATTTCCGAAACGCGGCGCGCCATGCATTTACCGGAGCGCAGGTAAAACGGCACGCCCTGCCAACGCCAGTTGTTGATCGAGAGCCGGACCGCCGCGAATGTCTCAACCGCCGAGTGCGGGTTGATCCCCTCCTCCTCGAGGTAACCCTTCGCCGGTTTGCCGCGCGATCATACCCTCTCCATATTGCGCGCGGGCGACATCCCCGCCCGGTCCCAGCGTGAGCGGCTGAATCGCACGCAGCACTTTCACCTTCTCGTCACGCATGGCCTCCGCCTCGAGCGACACGGGCGGCTCCATCGCCGTCAGCGCGAGCAACTGCATGGTATGATTCTGGATCATGTCGCGCAGCGCGCCGCTCTGTTCATAATAGCCACCACGCGTGCCCACGCCGACCTCCTCGGCGACCGTGATCTGGACGGAGTCTATATAGTTGCGATTCCACAGCGGCTCGAAAATCGAATTCGCGAACCGCTGCACGAGAAGATCCTGCACCGTTTCTTTGCCAAGATAATGGTCGATGCGGAACACCTGCTTTTCATCGAACTCGGCGCGGATCGTTGCGTTCAACATGCGCGCCGACGTCAGGTCCCGGCCGAAAGGCTTCTCGATGATCACCTTCGACTGGTTTGCAGCGCCGCGATATTTCGCAGCGAGTCCGCTCGAGCCCAGGTTCTTCAGGATCGGCTCAAACACGGACGGCGGCGTCGATATATAGAACAGCGCCTGGACCTCGCGCCCGATCTTCTTCTCGATGCCGGCGATCTGCGTGGCCAGCTGCTTGAAGGCCGCCTTGTCGTCGTATTCGCCAGATATATACGAAGTGTTCGGGGCGACGCGATTCCACACGGCGGGCTTCAGTTCGCGGCGTGAAAATTCCTTCACCGCACCGGCCGCGAGCTTGCGGAATTCGGCATCGGGGATCGGCTTGCGGCCAAACCCGATCAGAAAGAAATCCGCCGGCAGCAGGTTGTCGTAGCTGAGATTATATACAGCGGGAATCAGCTTCCGCGCCGTGAGATCGCCGGAGGCGCCGAAAATGACGACCACCGTCGGGGGCGCCCCGCGATGCTTGCTGAGACCTTGGAGAAACGGGTGGCGGGTGGTTTCGGTGTCAGCCATGCGGAGACTACTTTTTCTTCCACCCTGCCCCCGAAGCAAGGGAAATGGACGGATTGTCCCGGCCCCGCGCGGCGCCACTTCACCCGCACAATTCGCCCGCTCGCCAGCGCCCGCCGCTCACCGGGCCGGTATCGTTCTACGGTATCGCAGCATGGGCGCGAGCGACCTCGACATATTTCTCCGCGAGCCCGCGAAGGCCGGCCTGCTCCACGGCCGTCAATTCCCGGATCACTCGGGCCGGCGAGCCGTAGATCAACATGCCGGGCGGACAGGTGAAGCGCTGCGGCACCAGCGAATTCGCGCCAATCATACAGCGCTCCCCGATGACCGCATGGTCGAGCACCGTCGCCCCCATGCCCACCAAGCACTCGTCACCGATTGTGCAGGCGTGAACGATTGCGCTGTGACCGATCGTGCACCACGCGCCCACCACCACGCCAGCGTCGTCCGCGAGGTGCAGCACGGCATTGTCCTGTATATTGGAACCCTCGCCCACTCGGATGGAATTGATATCACCGCGCAGCACCGCTCCATAAAAGACGCTGCTCAACTGCCCGAGCTCAACGTCGCCGACGACGGTCGCGCTACCCGCGATGAAAACCGCTCCTGTAATATTCGGGGCGCGTCCGAGATGACGCCCCAGTCGATCCGCGAGTTCGTGCGACATGATTATTTCTCCTTCGCGTACGGGACGCCGATGGCTCGCGGCGCAATTGCCTGGCCCACGAAACCCGCCAGCAGCAGCACCGTAAGTATATAGGGCAACGCGAGAATAAACTGGACCGGCACCACGCCCACCAGCGGCAGCGCGCGTCCCTGCAGCTGCGACGCCAGCGCATCCGTGAACGCAAACAGCACGCACGCCCCGAGCGTGGGCCACGGCCGCCATTTTCCGAAAATCAAAGCAGCCAGTGCGAGGTAGCCCTTGCCGGCCGTCATGTCGCGGACGAACCCCGAGCTCGCCGATGTCGACAGGTAGGTTCCGGCGACGCCACACAATGCGCCCGAGATGAGCGTCGCCTGATAACGCAGCCCGCTCACGGAAATTCCCGCGGTGTCGACCGCTTGCGGATTTTCGCCAACGGCGCGGAGCCTCAGCCCGAAACGCGTTTTATATAGCACCCACGCGCTGAACGGCACGAGCGCGGCCGCGCTATATACCAGCAGGCTGTGCCCGCTGAGCAGCTCGGAATATATCATGCCGGGAAACGGCACGCCTCGGGCCGCAGCCGCGCCCGGCCACACCAGCGCGGTGAAACGCTGGCCGGGGTGATCGAGTTGCGGTGTCTGCCCGCCGAGCCCGAACCACGCCAGTCCGAGCGTCGGCGCCAGCCCCGCCACCATGATCGTGATGGCCATTCCCGCGACGACCTGGTTGCCGCGATAGGTAATGCAGGCGACCCCGATGATGAGGGCGAGGAACATTGCCGCCGCGATACCCGCGCCCAGACCGAGCCAAGCAGAGCCAGTCACCGCGGAGACGGCAGCCGCGGAAAATGCTGCGCCCAACATTTTTCCCTCGAGGCCGAGGTCGATCACCCCCGCGCGCTCGGAAAACATTCCCGCCAGGGCGGCGAGCAGGAGCGGCGTCGCGAGCCGGGTCGTCGCGGCGAGGAGCAGGATGAAACTTATATAGAATTCCATCGCTCAGGTTTTTTCCGGCGCGCGCCGCCACCACCCGAGCATGCGGCCGAGCGGCTGGCGAAATATATTCTCCAGCGCACCGCCGAACAGGATGACGAGACCTTGGATGACCACGACCATGTCCCGATTGATATGCGGCATGTCGAACGACAGCTGCGAACCGCCTTGATAGAGCGCGCCGAACAACAGCGCCGCTGCCACGATTCCCGCGGGATGGTTGCGCCCCATCAGCGAAACGGCGATGCCGACGAATCCCGCGCCCCCGGGGAAATCAATGAGAATGCGATGCTGCGATCCCATCAGCTCGTTGAGTCCCAGGCATCCAGCCAGCGCCCCCGACAGCAGCATCGCCCCGAGGATCACCCGCGGCGGCGCGATCCCCGCATATAT
Organism: uncultured Verrucomicrobiae bacterium; assembly: GCA_963800005.1. Classification (GTDB taxonomy): domain Bacteria; phylum Verrucomicrobiota; class Verrucomicrobiia; order Opitutales; family Opitutaceae; genus CAWCZH01. The sequence continues at coordinate 467,651 of CAWCZH010000002.1, read as the reverse complement.
AGCCGCGGCGCGATTCTGCCCAGCGACCCGCCACGAAAAACCCAGCGGTGTGTGCCATAGGAAAACCCAGACGAGTCCCGCCGCGACCAAGGCCAGCAGCGAGGCTGCGCTCCACGGTGTATTCGAAAACTGGATACCCACTCGCGCCAGCATATCGCTGACGCTGGGCATGACCGCGCCCGGGCCAAACTCGCGCGTCTCGGGCGACTGCTGGCCGGGCTTGATCAATACATTGACGAGGAGGTAGGTCATCAGCGCCGACGCGATGAAGTTGAACATGATCGTGGTAATCACGATGTGGCTGCCGCGGCGCGCCTGCAGCCAGCCGGGAATGGCGGCCCACGCCGCCCCGCCGACCGCACTCGCGATGATCGCGACCGGCAATACGAGCCAGAACGAATGCCCACCTAGCCAGAGGCAGACGAGGCCGGTGCCGAGGCCGCCTATATAGGCCTGGCCCTCGACGCCGATATTAAACAGTCCCGCATGGTAGGCGACGGCGACGGCCAGGCCGGTGAAAATAAAGTTCGTCGCGTAATAGCAAGTATATCCAATCCCCTCCTGCGTCCCAAACGCGCCAGCCACCAGCAGCCGCAACGCGGCCCACGGACTCTCGCCGAGAAGTTTCACGACGAAGCCCGACACCACCAGCGCCGCCACCAGATTGAGGGCGGGCAATATCAACAGCTCTGCCCACCGCGGAAGTTTTTCGACCGGCTTCATCCCGCCGCCTCTTCGCGCACACCGGCCATTAATAAACCGATTTTTTTCTCCGTTGCCTCAGCCCTTGACAACTCTCCGACGATCTCGCCGCCGTTCATAACGAGGATCCGATCGGCGAGCGCCAAAATCTCCTCGAGCTCGACCGACACCAGAAGCAGCGCTTTTCCTGCATCGCGCAACGCAACGAGTTGACGATGTATAAACTCGATCGCGCCTATATCCACCCCGCGCGTCGGCTGCCCGACGAGCAGCACCGCGGGGTCACTGTCGATCTCGCGCGCGAGCACCAATTTCTGCTGGTTACCTCCGGAAAACGCGCCGAGCCGAAGCCGCGGATCCGGCGGCCGCACGTCGAAGGCCTGCATCTTCCGCTCGCAACCCGCGACGATCGCGGACGCGGCCAGCAGTGGGCCTCGACTATACTTCGGATCGAAATGATATCCGAGCATCGCGTTCTCGCACGCAGGAAACGCGCCCACCACACCCATGCGCAGCCGATCTTCCGGCACATGGGCGAGCCCGAGCCGCCGCCGACCCGCGGGATCGATGCGCTCGCGAACCAACTCCCGCCCGCCCAACAAGATTTCACCGGCGCTCGGCGCGCGAATTCCCGCGAGCGCCTCAAGCAATTCCGTCTGCCCATTTCCTGCGACGCCAGCGATCCCCACAATCTCCCCGCGACGCAGCTCGAAATTCGCCTGTTTCACGCGCATCACACCCAGTGCATCCCGCACCTGCAGATTGCGCACCACGAGCGCCGGCTCACCCGCCTCGGCGTTTTTCTTCTCCACCTGCAACGCGACCGCGCGCCCGACCATCATCTCCGCCAACTCTCGCGGACTCGTCTCCCGCGTTGCCACCTCGCCCACCACCGCCCCGTGCCGCATCGCCGTCACGCGATCCGTGACGGCCATGATTTCGCGCAACTTGTGCGTGACGAGAATCACCGACTTTCCCTGGGCCCGCAGCTGCGCGAGCATCCGGAAAAGCTGATCCGCCTCGGTCGGCGTCAGGACCGCCGTGGGCTCGTCGAGAATTAATATATCGGCCCGGCGATACAGAGCTTTTAATATTTCGACGCGCTGCTGCAGGCCGACGGGCAACTCGGATACGACACTGTCGAGCGGCACTTCCAGCCCGTAATCGCGCGCCAGCACCTCGAGTTCGCCGCGGGCTCGTCCTAATCCGCCGGCGAGAATGCGGCCACCCTCGACGCCGAGGATCACGTTTTCCAATACCGTGAAATTTTCGACCAGCATGAAATGCTGGTGCACCATCCCGATGCCTGCCGCGATCGCCGCCTGCGGCGAATCAATCACGACGCGATTTCCCTGCACGAAAATCTCGCCACGGTCGGCCTGATGGAAGCCGTAGACTATATTCATCAGCGTCGACTTGCCGGCGCCGTTTTCCCCGATCAGCCCGTGCACGGAGCCGCGGGCAACCGAAAATGATATAGCGCGATTCGCGTGGACCGCGCCGAAACGCTTGTCGATCGCCCGGAGCTCCAGCGCCGGCGGCGGGCTGTCACCCGGGTTCCCCGACGCGCGCCGCTCCGTGGTCACGATGATATATCAGGGAGCGTGATACTCCGGCACCTGGATCTTGCCGGCAATAATCTCGGCGCGCGCGGCCTGCAGCTTCGCGTCGATCGCGGACGTGAGTATATTGCGGTTATACTCGTCCCGCGAGTAATCCACACCGTCCTCCGCCAGCCCGAGCACGATCTGCCCCGCCTTCCACGTGCCGTTTTTCGCGTCGGTGAACGCCTTGTCGACGGCGACGTCGACGCGCTTCAAGGCGGACGTGAGCACGCTGCCGGGGTGAAGGTAATCCTGGTTGCTGTCGCAGCCGATGCTGAGCTTGCCGGCATCCGCCGCCGCCTGCATCACGCCGATCCCGGTCGCGCCGGCGGCGTGGAACACCACGTCGGCCCCGCGCCCGAACTGGCTCTTGGCAAGCTCGGCGCCCTTCGTCGGGTCGCCCCACGCGGCCGGCGTCGTGCCGGTCATGTTTTCATATATCTCCACGGCGGGATTTATATACTTCGCGCCAGCCGCGTAGCCCGTCGCGAACTTGCGGATAAGCGGTATATCCATGCCGCCGACGAACCCCACCTTGCCGGTTTTCGACGCGAGCGCTGCCGCCATGCCGCAGAGAAACGAGGATTCCTGCTCGCGGAAGTTGACCGACTGCACGTTCGGCAGGTCGACCACGGCGTCGATGACGGTGAATTTTACGTCGGGAAACTGCTTCGCGACCTTCTCGACGGCGGACGCCTGCGTGAACCCAACGGCGACGATGATGGTGGCCCCGCGCTTGGCGAGCTGTGCCATGGCCTGTTCGCGCTGGGCTGCGTTGGAGATCTCGAATTCGCGAAATGATATACCGGTTTCTTTCTTGAAGCGCTCCGCTCCCTCGCTGGCGGACTGGTTGAACGACCGGTCATTCTTCCCGCCGAAGTCATATACGACCGCGGGACTGAAATTAGCGGCCCAGGCGGAGGCGGCCATTACCATGCTCAGCAACGCTACCGGGACGGAACGGGTCAAAGTCATGGATTGGAAAAGTGATCGCAACGTGAGCGGCGGGCCACCCCGACGCAACGCCGTTCGCTGGGCCGGTGGCGATCGCAGCCACCGTCCACGCGCACCCGCCGCGGCGGCAAAGCATCGAGACCAGTGCCGCCCGCGTGTCCGGCCGCCCGGCGGCCGGCTTGTATTCAGAACATGGATACAGCAGGCGCGGACATCGGTCGGTCGGTGGTCACGGGACCGGGTGCGCGGTCAGGCTCCATATATCGCGCGCGTATTCGCGGATGGTCCGGTCGCTGGAGAATTTGCCCATGCGAGCGGTGTTGATGATCGCCATCTTGGCCCAGCGCGATTTGTCGCGGTAGGCCGCATCGACGCGCGCATGGGCGTCGCTAGTAGGCGCGAAAATCCGCGAGAACCATGAACGGGTCGCCCCCCTGCAGCAGGCTGTGATGCACCGCGTGAAACGCGTCGTGCTCGCCCGGCGTGAAATACGCGGAGCCCAGCCAGTCGACGACGGCACGCAGTTCGTCGTCGCGGTTATAGTAATCCCACGGGTTGTAGCCCGCGGCGCCCAGCGCGGTGACCTCCTCGACCTTCATGCCGAAGATGAATATATTGTCCTCACCCACGTCCTCGCCGATCTCCACATTGGCGCCGTCGAGCGTGCCGATCGTGAGCGCGCCGTTCAGCGCGAGTTTCATATTGCCGGTGCCCGAGGCCTCCTTGCCGGCGGTCGAGATCTGCTCGGACAAATCGGCGGCGGGAATGATGCGCTCCGCGAGCGACACCCGGTAGTTCGGCAGGAACGCCACCTTGATTTTCCCCCCGATGCGCTCATCCGCATTGATATGCGCGCCGATCACATTGATCGCGCGAATGATATTCTTCGCGAGGTCGTACCCCGGGGCCGCTTTGGCCGCGAAGATGAACACCCGCGGGATCATCTCGAGCGCTGGGTTCTGCAACAGCCGGCGATAAAGCGCCATGATATGCAGCAGGTTCAGGTGCTGCCGTTTATATTCATGCAGACGCTTGATCTGCACATCATATAACGCGTCCGGCGAAACCTCGAAGCCGCACTGGTCCTTGATGATCGGCCGCAAGGTCGACCTTGTTCGCGCGCTTGATCGCCATGAACTCCTTCTGGAATTCTGGATCCGCGGCAAATTTTTCGAGCCCGCGGAGCCGGTCGAGGTCGCGCGGCCAGCCGGTGTCGCCCAGCTTTCGCGTGATGAGCGAAGCGAGGCGCGGGTTGCTCTTCAGCAGCCAGCGCCGCGGCGTGATGCCGTTGGTCTTGTTCTGGAATTTGCCGGGATAGAGCTGATCGAACTCGGGGAAGAGCTGACGCTTCAGCAGCGCTGTATGAAGCTCCGCGACGCCGTTGACGGCATGCGTGCCAATCACCGCGAGGTTCGCCATCCGGACCATCTTGTGCCCGTTCTCCTCGATGAGCGAGCAGACCCGCTTCTTCTCGTTGTCGCCCGGCCATTGCGCCTCGAGCACGTGCATGAAGCGGGAGTTGATTTCATAGATCAACTGCAGGTGACGCGGCAGCACCCGCTCGAACAGCGGCACGCCCCATTTCTCCAGCGCCTCCGGCAGCAGTGTATGATTCGTATAGGCGAACGTCGGCGAGATGATCGCCCACGCTGCGTCCCAGCCCATTTCCCGCTCATCGATCAGGATGCGCAGCAGCTCGATGATCGCGATCGTCGGGTGCGTGTCGTTGAGCTGCACCGCCACCTTCTCGGCGAAATTCGCCCACGAGTTCGAGGCCGTGCGGAAATGCCGGCGAATGATGTCCCGCAGCGAACAGGACACGAAAAAATACTGCTGCACGAGCCGCAGCTCCTTGCCGTTCTCCGTCTTGTCGTTCGGATATAAGCACTTTTGAAACCGTCTCACCGACCGCCTTCTCCCGCACCGCGTCGACGTAGCCGCCGGAATTGAACGCCGCCAGGTCGAACTCCTCCGTCGACTTCGACGACCAGAGTCGCAGCAGGTTGACGGTGCGCGTGCCGTAGCCCGCGATCGGGATATCATGCGGCACGCCGAGGATCTTGCGCGTGTCGACCCAGTGCGGCCGGTAGTTGCCGCGGTTGTCGAACACGTTCTCGACCCGGCCATATATTTGCACCTCCTGGGTATATTCCGGACGCACCACCTCCCAGGGATTGCCGAAAATCGTCCAATTGTCCGGCTGCTCGACCTGGTTGCCATTGACGAACTGCTGCCGGAACAGTCCGAACTCATAGTATATACCGTAGCCGAGCGCGGGATAATCGAGCGTCGCCAGCGAGTCCATGAAACACGCGGCAAGCCGGCCGAGGCCGCCGTTGCCGAGGCCCATGTCGACCTCGGCCTCACGAACTTTTTCGAAGTCCTGCCCAAGCTGCCCGAAAGCGGCGCGCGCGGTCTCGAGCAAACCCGTGGCCTGCAGATTACTCTGGAAAAGCCGGCCGATCAGATACTCCAGCGAAAAATAATATACTCGCCGCACATTCCTCGAGTTGTGCTCGGCTTGGGTGGCGATCATCCGCTCATGCAGGCGCTCGCGGCAGGCCAGCGCAGTCGCGATCCACCAATCGCGCGCGGTCGCCGAACCCATGTCGCGGGCCAGCGTGGATATCAGGTGCCGCACGATATCGTCCTTAAAAGCGGCCACGGCTTCCGCCGTCGGCACGATGGGCCCGTCGAGGGTCAGTTCAGGAGCAGGGAGCGAGGCGGCGGGCGTTTCAGTCATCGAAAAATGGTCGGCAGAGTTACCATATTGCAAGAACCCTGCCGCGCTCCGCAAGCGTCCGCTTATTTTTGGAAGCGCCGTGAAAGCTCGCCGTGATTCAATTCGATATGCGTCGGCCGCCCGCTCGGGCTGGTGAACGGGTTACGCGTGGCAAAAAGTTGGCCTACTAACGCCAGCAACTCCACCTCGCCGGCCCGCTCCGGCAACCGCACTGCCTTCGTCGCGGCCATGCGTGCCAGTTCCTCGCGCGCCAGCTCGAGCGTTTTTCCCTGCCAACGGCCGTCGCGGAACTCGCCGAGGAGATCGCGCAGCAGCGGCTCCGCATCCGCCGGCTCCATCCACGCCGGCACCGCCTCGATGCGAAAAAAATTTCGCCCAAACCCCGCAATCTCAAAACCGTGTGTATTCAAAAACTGGATACGCTCGAGCAGCAGCGCCGTGGCGACCGGGTCGAGTTCCACCGGCACGGGCAGGAGCAGCCGCTGACTCGGTACGGTGCCGCTACTGAATTGCTCCCGCAGCCGCTCGAACCAGACGCGTTCGTGCGCCGCGCGCCGATCCAGCAGCACCAAACCTGCGACCGTTTCAAACAAACCATAATTCGCATGCGCCAGCCCAACGAAACGCCACGCGGGCGGCACGCCCACGCGAATCGGAACCGGCTCGAGCGGAGCCGAAGCCGCTGACCCATCACCCGATACCGGAGCGCCGTCGAAAGGCGTCGCCGATATAAAGGGACGCCCACTCTCGCCCTGACGAGTCAGCGGCAACTTGAGCGCCGCAGGTCCCGCGTTCCACGGGCCACCCGTAAACGCGGCGATCGTCGCACTCGCAAATCCCGGAGTCATCGTGCCGATTTTCTGATTTAGATCGATGCCCGGGACGCGATCACCCAAATCGCGCAAACGCTGCAATACACTTCGTATAACAAAACTCCGCACCGCCGGCTCACTGCGGAAACGCACTTCGCGCTTCGCGGGGTGCACGTTAACATCCACCGCGGCGGGATCGCATTCGAAAAATACAAACGCGAGCGGGTACCGCCCCTTCGGCAACGACTCGTGATAACTCTCGATCAAACCATAGTTGAGCGTGCGGCTGTCGACCGGCCGCTGGTTCACAAATACAATCATCTCGTGCCGCGTGGCGCGCCCCACGCCCGGCCGCCCGATCAATCCCGTCAGTCGCAGCCCACCCTCCTGCACATCGAGCGCGAGCAGCGACTCGGCCGTCTGCCGTCCGAATATTTCTGCGATGCGCTCCGGCAGCGTTGTACATTCCGGCGAGCGAAAAACCACGCGGCCGTCCTCGAGCAAAGTGAACGCGGCCGTCGGACACGCCAGTGCATATAGCCGAACACACTGCACTATATGAGCGGACTCCGTGGCGTCCGTTTTGAGAAATTTCCGCCGCGCCGGCACTGAGTTGAAAAGTTGCGTCACCTCAATGCGCGTGCCCACGGGACGCCCGCAATCGCGCACGTGCACGAATTTGCCGCCGTTCACCAATATCTCAGTCCCGACGTCCTGCCCCTGCTCGCGCGTCTGCAGTTCAAACCGCGAGACGCTCGCAATTGAGGGCAACGCCTCGCCGCGAAATCCATAGCTCGCGAGGCGGTCGAGATCCGAGGCTTCCCAGATTTTACTCGTGGCGTGACGCTCCAGCGCGAGGAGCGCATCGTCGCGGGACATCCCGTGCCCGTTGTCCTCGACGCGAATGAGCGAGCGGCCGCCCGAGCGAAATTCCACCTCGATCCGCGTGGCCCCGGCGTCGAGCGCATTCTCGACGAGTTCTTTCACGACCGCGGCTGGACGCTCGATAACCTCGCCGGCGGCGATCTGATTGGCAACCCGGTCGCTGAGGATTCGAACTTTCGCCATGGACGCAGCCATCATCGCGCAAATCCGCGCGCGACGGAAGCCGGATTTATACGGCGGCGTTTTCTATTTCAAAATTTTCCTCCAACGCGCGAGCTGTTTTCCGAGTTGCGCCGGGCTGGGCATGCCGGTGCCGCGACGTTTCTCACTCGCGCGACGGAGATCGAAAATCGCGTGCCAATCGTCGGAAAAAGCGGCGTGTGCCTGCTGCACGTCCGCCGTGCTCAACTCGTTCAACGCGACCCCGCGCTGCTCGGCGAGCCGCACGACGGCACCGATCGCGTGGTGCGCCTCGCGGAAGGGCACGCCTTTTAATACAAGATAATCCGCGAGGTCGGTGGCCAGCAGCGCAGGATCCGCCACGGCGGCCGCGCAGCGTTCCTTATATATATGAAGTCCGCCCAGCACGCCGGCGAGCACGTCTATACATATCGCTGACTGGTCAAACGTGTCGAAAACCGGCGGCTTGTCCTCCTGCAGATCGCGATTGTAGGTCAGCGGCAATCCCTTCGTGAGCGTCAGCAGTGTATGAAGGTTGCCCTGCAGCCGCGCGGACTTTCCCCGCAGGAGCTCGCAGGCATCCGGGTTTTTCTTCTGCGGCATCAGCGAGGAGCCCGTGGCAAACGCGTCCGGCATTTCCACGAATTTAAATTCGCTGCTGCTCCATAATATAAGGTCCTCGGCCATCCGCGAGAGATGCACCCCGAGCGTCGCCCCCGCGGCGGCGAACATGATATATCCATCGCGGTCCGCCACGGTGTCCATCGAGTTCTGCGTGACCTGCGGCCGCCCCCGCGCGTCGACAAATCCGAGGGCGCGCGCTGTATATTCGCGGTCGATGGGTAGCGTGGTGCCGGCGATCGCGCCCGCGCCGAGCGGACACCAGTTCACCTGGTCCGCCACGGTGGCGAACCGCTGCCGGTCGCGCTCCAGCATCTCCAGCCACGCGAGCAAGTGGTGCGACAGCAGCACCGGCTGCGCGCGCTGCAAATGCGTGTATCCAGGAATGGATACATCGCGTTCCCGCTCGGCCAACGCGAGCAGTGCGCGCTCGGCGCCGAGCAGTTTTTCCTGCAGCACGGAGCAGGCATCCTTGAAGAACAACCGCATGTCCGTCGCAATCTGGTCATTGCGACTGCGCGCGGTATGTAGTTTCGCCGCGGCCGGCACGCGGCGCGTCAGCGCCTGCTCGATGTTCATATGGACATCCTCGAGCTTGACGTCCCACGTGAATTTTCCCGCCGCGATTTCCGCCAGCACCGCGTCGAGCCCCGCGTGAATCGCGTCGCGTTCCTTCGCGGTGATCAGGCCGACGTGCGCGAGCATGGCCGAGTGGGCCTTGCTGCCCGCGACATCATACGGCGCGAGCCGGCGGTCGAACGAAACGGATTCGCTGAACTGCAGCATCAAGTCGGCGGGACCCGCGGTGAAGCGCCCGCCCCAGGTGGCGTGAGAAGGCTTGGCCATGCGGCCCGAAACAGCACGGCCCCCGCTGCCGCGCAACGCGAATCGCAGGGCCCGACGTTGGGCGGCGGGACGGATGCGGCGCCGCGCGGTTTCTTGACGCCCGGTCTCGCCCCGCCAAGAAGTCGCGCGTGCTGCGCCGCCTCGTGTTTTTATTTCTCTTCGCGTTGGCCGGCGTCGCCGCCGCTCCGCCCGACTTCCCCACCGCCGTGGTGATCGCGCCGTCGCGCACTTCGATATATATTGGAGCCGTCACGCTCACGATGCCGCCGCTGCCGCGCGTCGGGGGTGCGTTCACGGGAACCTATAGCGCCCGGGTGTTCCCGTACTTCTTCTATAATGAGGCCGGGAAATTTGCGATCGAGGTCTCGGACGACGCCCTCCGCCAGCTTGCCAGCGGCGCCACCATTCCATTCCACGGGCAGGCGACCAGTGAGGATGGTGAGGCGAGGCGCATCGAGGGCCAGGCCGCGCCGATCGACGGCACAAGCGGCCGGATCAAGGTGCGCATCTTTATTTCCAAGCGGATCGACCTGATCTTCAACACCACCTACCGCCTGCTTCAGAAATCATAGCCTTCGCCGCGGCCGCTCGGATTATATAGCCGGAAGCGGCGCCACGGTAGGGTCGCGATCCACCCAGCCACGGGGCCACCGCGGTGATGTATCCAATTCCCGCATACAGAGGCCGCTTGGCGTCGTGGCTTCTGAATCCATCCAACGGATACACGGGCCCGACCGTGGCACGATTGCTCGTTCGTCGGACCATATGCATTAGTCCTGGCGACGGCGCTTCGCGGGCGGGGCGTGATGCGATCCGCGATTGCCGCCGCCGTGCCTCCGTGCTCTCGTCCCGCATGGTAAAAATCACCGGCGAATATCAGGGAGAACTGCACTGCGTCGCGCGGCACGAGCCGTCGGGCAATACACTGAATACGGATGCGCCGAAGGACAACCAGGGTCGCGGCGAGGCGTTCTCGCCGACGGACCTCACGGCGACGTCATTTGCGACCTGCGTCGCGACCACGATGGCGATCGCGGGCCGGCGGCATGGGATCGAGCTCAACGGTCTGAAATTCGAGGTGACCAAGGAAATGTCGACCGACGCGCCGCGGCGAATTACGCGGCTCGCGACGCAAATTTGGCTGCCAATTCCGAAAACTCCCGAGGCCGAGAAAATCCTGGTGCACGCAGCGAATAACTGTCCGGTGCATCACAGCCTGAATCCCGCGATCGATAAGCCGGTCACATTTCACTGGGCGACGCCCTGAATATATTCGGGGGCGAGACGCCGGGCAATATGCTAAAGCGCGCTGTCGTCCAGAGGTGATCGGCGCGCATGTCTGGGCGTTCGCTGATTTCAAAACAGCCCAGGCGATCATCCGGGTGTCGTTGATCCGCAAGGGAGTCTTCACGCGATCGCCAGCCGAAGCTCGCCGCCCATCGCTTGCGGGAGTTGTGGGCGGCGCCGGAACGAGTTTAGCTGCCCGGGCCGCGATTCCCGCGCGCTACCATTATATATGATTCGCGCGATTATATTTCTTTTCTCTGGAGCCATCGCGCTCACGGCCGCGCCCACGGCCCCGGCGACGCCGATCGATGAACCGGCGGGCGAGCGGATGGCTTCAGTCTGGTCCGGTCACCCCGTCAGCTTCGCATTGCTGACTGAACGCGGACATCAATATATTGCCTATTATGATGCGGTCCGCCGCCTCACAGTCGCCGGCCGCACGCTCGGCGAGGATCACTGGACGACTCTTCAGCCACCGGGCCGCCCCGGCGCACTGCCGCACGGCCACGCGTCCAATGAGGTCGGCTGGGACAGCCATAACTATATACGTTTGGCGCTGGATGCCGCGGGATGCCTGCATGTGTCGGGCAACATGCACGTCGACCCGCTGGTATATTATCGCACGACACGGCCCTTCGACGTTGCCTCGCTCGAGCGCGTCGACCGGATGACCGGCGAGCGGGAGCAACGCTGTTCCTATCCGGTGTTTTTTCACGACGCCGCCGGGCGTTTGCTTTTCCGCTACCGCGACGGCAGCAGCGGCAACGGCAGCGATCTATATAACATATATGATCCCGCCACGCGCTCGTGGCGCCGCGTCCTCGATACGCCCGTGCTCGAGGGAGAAGGGCATCGGAATGCGTACGCGCTCGATCCCGTGCTTGGTCCGGACGGCTGGTTTCATCTCGTGTGGATGTGGCGCGAGAGTCCGGATTGTTCGACCAACCACACGCTCTCCTATGCGCGCAGCCGCGACTTGCAGCACTGGGAAGACAGTCGCGGCCGTGCGCTCGAGCTGCCGATCACGCTGGGTCACGGCGACGTGATCGATCCGGCGCCGGTGCACGGCGGCTTGATCAATATGACATTCAACTTGGGTTTCGACGCCAACCAGCGGCCGGTTGTCGTATATCATCGCTATGATGCACAGCATCACTCGCAAATATATGCAGCGCGTCCTGACCTGGCGCAGCCGCGCGGCTGGAAGATCGAGCAACTCTCGTCGTGGAATTTCTGCTGGGCGTTTTCCGGTAACGGATCGATCGCCGCGGAAGTCACGCTCGGCGCGCCGCACCTCGAGTCGCCGTCGCTCATGTGGCTCGATTACGCCACGAAAAACGCGGGCTCCGGACGTTGGGAGGTGCAGGCCGATACATTGCATAAAATCGGGGATCTGCCGCCCGCACCGCCGGTGCTCCCCGAAAATCTGCTGCGGCCGAGTTCCGGAATTTCCGGGATGGAAGTCCAGACCGTCGCCTCGCGGGCGAACGGGCGGCGCTATATACTTCGCTGGGAAACGCTCGCCCGCGATCGAGACGAGCCGCGGGCGACCACGCCGCCGCCGACCGAGTTGCGGTTATATGGTCTGCCAGACGGGCCGACGGACACTGCCGGCCGGGTCGGTTCATAGGTTCCGGCCGCACGTATCCTGCCAGAGGCGAATCCAGCGCGCTGGGCTGGCGACGCGGCTGTCGCGTCAAAAATATATAGCGTTCGGCTCAGCCTGTGCCAAACCCTTCGTTTTCCTTTATTTGCACCTTGACCGGCTCGAGTCCGCTTTGTCAGCTTAGTCTGCGGATTTCATGGCTCCCCCCACTCTCGGCGTTTGCCTTCGCCAGTTGCGCCAACGCTCAAATCTCACGCTGAGAAAATTAGCCGGGCGCGCGGATGTCACAGCGACCTTTCTCTCCGACATCGAGCTCGGCCGACGTTTGCCGTCGGATGCCGTTCTCGCCCGCTTGGCCCGCGCACTCCGGACTCCCGTGGCGTCGCTGCAAACCCTCGACGAACGCATTGTGCTGCGCGAGCTCAAGCGGCTGTGCGCGGACGAACCCGGGCTCGGCTGCGCCCTTCGCACGATGGCGCGCCAGATCAACGACGGCGACCTGTCGGCGCAAAAGGCGACCGCCGCGATCGCGTTGCTCGTAAAATCATGAGCGGCGTCGCGACCACTTCACTGTCCGCCGGGGCGGCCTCGAGCACCGTGCCGCCCTCGGCCGCTGACTGGCCCGCGCGGTTTGGCGCGTGGGTCGAGCGCGCGCCGGACTCGCGCACTCTTTCCCATCATGCTTCCAGCGCCTCCTGGCGCCTGCGGCCCCCGAACGTCGGCGGCGTTCTCGAGGTACTGCGAACGGCGAATATATATGGCACGCCTATATATCCCGTCAGCCGCGGCTGCAACTGGGGATACGGCTCGCATCTGCCTGCGCGCGCCGGCGGCATCGTCCTCGACCTCCGCGAACTCGCGCGCATCAGCGATTTGGATCTAGGGTCCCTAAGCGTGCGGATTGAGCCCGGCGTGACGCAGCGCCAGCTGTATGAATATCTGGCGCGCGAAGCCCCGCAGCTCGCGTTCAACGTCACCGGCTCCGGCGCCGACACCAGCATCCTCGGCAATGCCCTCGATCGCGGCCTAGGTTACGCCGGCGAGAAGGAATATGATATATACTCGATCGAGGCGGCGCTGGCGGACGGCACGCTCATCGGGCCCGCGCCGGCCACGCATCACCCCGCACGCCGGCAGGCCGCCGGGTTCTCCACGGACGCGTTGTTCTTCCAAGCCAACTACGGTGTGGTTCTCGGCGCCCGGCTGCGCTTGCGGCTGCGGCAGCCGGCCGAGGATGCGATCGTGGTGCAGGGAACCCGGCCGGCGCTCTTGGAATTCTTCCGGCGCGCGTATGCCGACAAACTTCTGCTGCAGCCCACTCATATAGCGGAGCCGGGCCGCTCGCGACGCTTGGGCTTCGGGTTGCTGCGCATACTTTGGAAACGGCGGCCGACGGAGGCGGAGATCGCCCGCTATTTCCCGGGGTCGGAAGTATATAGCGGACTCGTGCCGGTCCACGGCCGCCGCGCCGTCGCCAACGCTGTGTGGCGGGAGCTGAAATCGTTGAATATAGCCGGCTTGAAACTGCAGCGTGTCAACGCTCGTAAACTCCAGTTCGCGAACCGCTGGCTCGCGCGCTTGGGGCTGCGTCACGTCGCGACGCGCCTTGCCGCCCTCGAACCGCTGCTCGCGCTGACGTGGGGCGTGCCGAGCGACGTTGGCTTGGCCTCGCTCGACGGATTCGAAGGCGGTAACCCGGACCATGCGGCGCAGGGCGCTATATACGGGAACGCGGTCGCGTCGTTACAGGAGTCCAGCGCGCGCGAAATATCTGCGATCCTTGCCGCGCATTGGCAGGATTCTGCGATCACGTGGACGCTGATCGACGACCGATGCCTGATCGCGGTATATACTTTGCACTTTCAACCGGCCGATGCCGCGGCGGCGCATAGCGCGAACCGCGAGATTATTGCCGCGCTGCGCGCCGCCGCGTTCCCGCCGTATCGCCTGGGCGCGGGCACGCCGGGAGCGGTGCGGACGCAGCACATTTATAAAACGATCAAGGACGCGCTGGACCCTAAACATCTGATCGCGCCGGGTCGATACGAATAGATATGAGACACCGCGTGAAAATCACGGGCATCGGACCCGTCACCCCTGCCGGAATCGGTCGGGAAAATTTTTTTCGCGGGATCAACGAAAACAAAAGTCGGGTCCGCGCGGTCACGCGCTTTGATCCGAACGCAGGCGACTTCGTCGCCGCCGAAATTCCCGATTTCAAGATGGAGGATTGGATTGATATCCATGCCTCTTCCAAGCGACTCCCGCGACAGACGCAATTCGCATTGGCGGGCGCCGCGCTCGCGTTGAAAGACGCCGGACTTTCGATTGCCGACTTGGCGGATCGGAATCCCGTGATCGTGATCGGCAGCGCGTTGATGGACCCACTGCTCCTGAATCGCACGATCGCGGGAGTGGCAATGAAAGGCCCGCGCGCCGCTCTTCCTTCGGTGGTCTTCGACGCGCCGCCGAGTGCTGCAGGCGGGCGCATCGCAGCTTTTTTTGAAACCCGCTGCCGGATGATCGCGCTGCAGAGCGCTTGCTGCGGCGGCATGGACGCTATCGGCCACGGCGCAGCGATGATCGCGTCCGGCCAGGCGGAATTCGTCATGTGCTGTGGCACGGAGGCGCCGATATATTATCAGCCGATGCTGGAGCTTTCGATCGCCCGCCTGTCGCCGCGCAACGCCGAGAAGCCCGAGGAGATGGGCCGGCCGTTCGACCTCTGGCGGAATACCGGCGTGATCGGCGAAGGCGCTTGCGCGCTTATATTAGAACCCGAGTCCAGTCCGCGTCGCGCTTACGCGTGGATCGAGGGTTACGCATTTGGCAACGACGACGAAGGCGCGCCGGGGAACGGCCTCTCCGAGACCATCCGCATGGCCCTCGCGAACGCGAATCACCGCGAGTCCGAGGTGGATTTGATCAATGCGTGGGGACCTGGTCATCCCGAAATCGACCGCGCCGAAGCGGTCGCCCTCAGCAAGGTCTTCGGCCCGGCGCTGCACCGGATTCCCGCCGTCTCGATCAAGGGCGCGATAGGAAATCCGATTGCGGCGGCCGGCGCGATTCAAGTGGCGTGCACCGCGTTGTCCCTTTCGACGGGCACCGTGCCGCCGACCGTGAACTGGCACACACCCGATCCTGAATGCGATCTAAATCTAGGCACCGAGTCGCGTGATCTCGGCTGCCATGTCGCCGTGGTGAATAGCCACGGCCTGAGCGGAACCAACGCGACTATCGTGATGGTCCGCTCATGACGTTTAGTCTCAATCTACTCGCGATCCTGTTGACCGTCGCCACGGGCGCCGGCGTTCTTTCCGCCAATCCCTCCCGCGCGATCAATCGCGCGTTCGCCGGCTTCTCCGCGTATGTAGTAATCTGGCTGTTCGGGCTCGCTCGCCTGACCACGCCTAATCTACCGAACCCGATCGCTTGGCTGCATTTCAATAATGCGATCGGCGCTTTTTTCCCGTGGCTGCTTTGGATTCTAAAGAACTGTGCGGCAGGAGAAGAGCTGACGTGGAGCAGAATGTCGAGGGGGTGGCCTTGGTTCGTCAGCGGGATCCTTCTGACAATCCTTGTATACTCTCCTTATTTCATCCCTCCCGGTTCCACCAAGGAGAAACCGCTGTATGCTTGGGGCTCTTCCGCCTATGTACTCGTGACCTCGGCCGAGTACCTGATCATATTAGTCCAGACGACAATCGACCTGCGGAAGCTGCAAGGCATCAATCGAGTTGAACTGCAGACACTATTGCTCGGCGGAACGGCGGCCGGGCTTTTCGGTTCGCTCCTGAGTGAAATCGCCCACTTCGCCGGGTCTTCCAATATACAGCGTTCCCTGCTTCCTCTGCTGATTGTCGCGTTTTACGCGGCGACCGCGTTCGGCATCACGACGCGAAAGGTGTTCGACGCGAAGCACCTTTTCCAGGAAGGCCTCCGGCGAATCGGCTTTATGAGCATGGCGGCTGCGGTGCTCTCCTTCGGTATATACTATGGCCTGCAGCACTCCTCAGCCCCTGCGGTAATCATTCTCTGCACGGGCGCGATGGCATATATCTTCCACAAAATGGATTCACGCCTGGGGCGTACAAGCCTGTTGGGCGGCAGCGCCGACGTGGCGATCGCCCGCAACGCTATATTGACAGCGAGCCGCGAGGCGGTGGACGTAACGCGGCTGCAGGAGAACTTCACCGCCATTCTCACCAATTGGGCTCGCGCGGAACACAGCTATATATTCCAGCTAAACCCGAATGGATATAGTTCCGGCCTCCTGCAGCTCGAGGCAGAATCCATGCTTCTCTCCGTTCTCCGCTCAGAGGGCTGGGCGACGCCTGAGAGCCTGCAACGGCAACGAGGAACCCGGAGCCGGGATGAGCTGGCGCGATATATGAAACAGCATCGGCTCGGCGTGCTCGCCGTCGGGCCGCACGGAGAGGCCGATTATCCGCTCATTCTCGGCATTGGCGTGCGTCACGATCGGCGTCCCTTTATCTGGCCAGAAATACAATTGCTCCAGGAATGGCTCGCCGTGATGGAGGGTGCGTTCTCCCGCGTCGTACTCTCGCAGCACGCCCGCGACGCCGAGCAGCTCGCGACTGCGGGTCTGCTCGGCGCCAGTCTCGCACACGAGATTCGCAATCCCCTCGTCTCGATCAAGCTGATCGTCCAGTCCGCCGCCGTCCGCTATAATGATCCCAGCTTCCGCCGGCTTCTCGTCGAACTCATCCCCGGCGAGATCGAACGCATCGAGGGCCTCGTCACCGGTCTCATGGACTTGGGCCGGCCGCATCACGCGAAATTCGAACCCGTCCATCTCAACGAGGTCGTCCGCGACAGTTATCAATTGGTCCAGGCCAAAGCCGAAGCGGCAGCCGTCACCGTGCACTGTCGCACAGACGCTACATATGATAATCTCAGTGGCGACAAGGCCGGCCTCAAACAAGTCGTTCTCAACCTCGTCATGAACGCGATTGAGGCCGTGACGCTCGTTCCTGGCCTGCGCGAGGTTTCCATGCGCACCGCCGGAGACGGCAAGTCCGTGGTTCTGGATATTGCAGATAACGGGCCGGGCATCCCCCCCGAGATTCGCCAGCGGCTCTTTCGGCCGTTCACGACGATGAACAAGACCACCGGCATGGGCCTCGGCCTCGCGATCACTGCGGAAATTGTACGCTCGCACCGGGGCACGATTACGTTCTTGGATGAGGAACGTGCCGGAACGACCTTTCGGGTAACGCTTCCATGCCAGCAACCTTCATCCTAACCACGCCGGACGCCGAGCTCGCGTCAGCGTGGACGCGCCAGCTACCGGTCCCGCCCCAGCGGTTCTCGGATAGCAACGACTTGCGCGTCGAACTCCAGCGCCCGGGCGCCCGAGTTTGGATCAAGGATCTGTGCGATGAAAATTCCCGATTCAAGGCGCACGGCGATACCGTGGTTATCGTTGTCGGCAAACCCCAGAGCATTCCTTTCGAGGAAGCGAAGCTCAATCAGACACAGGAATTTTTCCTCAGCTATGAGCAGAGTCGCCACGATCTCCAACGCCTGACGCTCTGGGCTTCCGAGCTCGCGGACAAGCGCGCTGTCCTCGCGCTCATGAAGGAGCGCCCGCGTCGCAGCGAAGTCCAAAGCTCTTCTCCTTTCGAACCCGCGCGCCGCAGCCTGAACGAATTGGAATTTGTCGAGGCCGCGATCGATCACCTCGAGGACCGCAGCCAGGTCATCGAGGTTTTCAAACGCGGTTTCCGCGCCCGCCTGCGCGCCTCCCGCGTGAGTATATTTCTCCGCGAGGGCGCCCGTTATTATGATTTCTCCGCGCCGGAGGGTTGGGAGTGCGGCCAAGGCGATCCCCTTGTATATTGGCTCCAGGAACACGCCGGCATCGTCGACGCGGAAACGATCGATACTATAGACAATCCCCCCGTCGAGTCGCACCTGCGCCAGCGCATGGCCTCGTGGAACGCGCGGTTGATCGTGCCCGTCGAGGTGCATGGCGCGCTCGGCGGCTGGGTCGTCTTTGGACCCAAGGCGGACGGCCGCGCCTACGGCTCCGTCGACCGCGAGGACGCACTCTTTCTCGTCAGCCTCCTCTCGCGCTTTCTCGGCCAGCATAACGTACTCGACGCCGCCCTCACCGCGCAGAACGACCTCCGACTGCTCGATCGGAACGGCCCAAAGTTCCGTATTCTGTCCACGGACGGATCCGCCGAAGAAGCGCTGCCCGTCGAAGCGCGAGAGGTGGTCGGCATAGCGCGACGCGAAGGCAAACGCGTCGAACGCGAGTTCGGACGCATGCGCGTTTCCGCCGGCCCCGTTTCTGAGACGGGCGGATACTGGGTGCTGTGGGACGAATTCGGTGGCACCGCGGAATCCGTCGCGAAAAAACTCGAAAGCGAGCGCTACCAGATCCTGCACGATCTCGGGATTATTATATCTCACGAGCTCGCGAATGCGCTGTTCTCCGTCTCGACCTATTTCCAGCATGTCCGCAAAAATCCCGCGGAGGCCGCCGCCGTTCTTCCGCTGCTCTCACGCGTCGACGAGGATATGGAGCGGCTGAAGGAAATGCCGCATATACTCGGATCGCTATATGAAATGGCGCAGCGGCCGACCACGCAGGTGGATATGAAGCAGGTGGTCGAGTCGGTGGCGCGGGAGGTCGAGGGCACGGTCGACGTCGCCGACATCGCGCCGACCCTTTGGGGCCACGAGGAAAACCTGCGCTGCGCGCTCGTCTGGTTGTGTCGCGAAATCAAGGCGCGACGAAACTCCGCCGAAGAAAGCGGCCGCGATCCGAAAATCAAAATCACGCTTCAACAGCGGCGGCGCGACGGGAACGATGTCATCTGCCTTGTTAGTATAGCATACCCGGGATTGCGCCTCGACCAGATCAAGATCGGCGGAGCCACAAATGTGGATGAATATCCGACCGTGCCAGTATATCTGGCCCGCGAGATCATCCGTTTCCACTTCGGAACCATTCACGTCGGCCAGGGGCTCGACGGACCTGAGCTGAACGTCGCGCTCAAATCCCGGCGCGTCGAGGTTCGCGAACAGCCCGCTGCCCCGGCGTCCATGGGCCTCCACGCCGCCGAGTTTATATCAAAAAAGTCGGTGCCGCAGACTGGCATGGATGAGCACGATCGTCCCGCTTCCGCCTCCGCGTGACGACGGCTGAATGGACAGAAGCCGTGCGTCGCTGGGCCGACGCCCAGCAAGATATATCGGCTCTGGTTCAGATCGGCTCCAGAGTTCAGCCGGGCGCTCCCGTCGATGCGTGGTCGGACTTCGATTATCAGCTCATCACCTCGACGCCAAAAAAATATTCCAGCGGTTCCTTTGTCACGGCGATCGGATCCTGCTGGACGTACGGCGTCGCACACGCGTTCGGCGGCGTGACGAAGGTGTCGGCAGTATATAGCGATGCCTTGGAAGCAGACTTCGTTATACTAAAAACGATCGAGGTTCGGCTGCTGACGACGGCGTTACGATTTCCGAAAACGGCTCGCTCTTGGCCGGCTCCTCTGGCTCACGGGGTTGGCGATTTTCGCCGGGTTGCCGGCCTGGGCTGGAAGGTGATCAAGGGCGGGGTGCCGTGGGAGCGGCGCTACAGTCGAGTTTCTCACCACCGCAAAGCCCTCGACGAATATAGATTCCGTGAAATCACGCAGGCATTCTGGACGCATTCCGTCTGGGTGGCGAAGAAAGCGCAGCGCGGCGAATATACAGCGGCGCGTCGCGGTTACCATGAAACGCTGATGGAAGTCGCGCTGGAGCTTTTTGAAGAAGAGGCGTTGATCGACGGCAAAGCGGCCGCGCCGTTGGGGCGCCGAGCTGAGCAGTGGCTCGGCGATTCCCGGCTCATTGCCGTGAAGGAATCGGCCGGTCCTGGTCGAGTTTCGCTGCTGCACGCCATCGCGCAACTGAGCGCTGCCGTCCACGAGGCGTCTGAGAACCTCGCCGTTCGGAGATCGTGGCCCCTTCCGCAGTCCGACGAGGTTCGGCGCTGGCTCGCTGAGCAAGGCGCGACCTCGAGCGGAGATTTGACTGCGCGATAATACAGCGCTCCAAACCGCCTCGACCCGGCGTGATGCCGCGCCTTCGATTGAGTACTGCGACCGATGGGCACCGCACTTATATATAATTGTATATAGCGATATATGCAATGACGCCGTCCTCCATCCCACGACTGCACCGCTGGAGCGCGTGCCCTCCGCACCACACCGCGTCGGGATTGTCCCGCGAGCGGATCTCCCCCAGCCCGTTGAACATTGAAAGCCCCGCCGGCGCCCGCCATCGTCGAGTCTACCTCATGACCCCGCACTTGTTCTTTCCCGCGTCGCCTCGGCGGCGTCCACACTGGCTCACGCCAGTCGCCCTCTCTCTATATTTCCTCGGTCGGACACTTTCGGTCGCCGCGCCGACTTCCCCGGCCCAGTCGCCCCCGGCGTCCGCTCAGGCCCCCTCAATGCAAGCGCGCTCCGGACTGAAGCTCGCCGATATCCGTCTCCACGATCCGTGGATCCTGGCCGACGCGCCGTCGCATACTTATTATTTATACTCCGCTGCCGCGGCGCGCCTCACGCCGGAGCAGCGCACCGGAACGCTATATTATAAAAGCCCCGACCTCGCCACTTGGTCCGGACCCTACATCGCGTTCGTTTGCCCCACCGACAGCTGGGCCGACCCCACCGAAAATGCCTGGGCGCCCGAGGTGCATTTCGTGGACGGCAAATACTATTTGTTCACGACCCTGCACAATTCGAAAAGCCCGCTGCCGACCCTCGTCCCGTCGCGGCCCAATCATCTGCGCAGCACGATCATCGCCCGCGCGGACGCACCCGGCGGCCCGTTTGTCCTGCTGAATAAAGCTGAGCCGACCATCCCGGCCGCGTTCATGGCCATCGATGGAACATTGTATATAGACCACTCCGGCCAGCCCTGGCTCGTCTATGCGCATGAATGGATCCAGAAAGTCGACGGCACCATCGAAGCGCTCCCCCTCGCGCGCGACCTGAGCGCGGCCGCGGGCAAACCGATCTCGCTGTTCAAGGGTTCCGACGCCCCCTGGCTCCACGCTCAAGCCCGACCGACCGCCGGGGAAAATCATTACGTCACCGATGGGCCCGAACTTTACCGCACAAAATCCGGCCGGCTCCTGATGCTCTGGTCGAGTTATGAACGGAATGGCTTCGACCGCGACGGCTACGTGGAAACCATCGCTCGCTCCACCACCGGCGAGCTGAACGGGCCGTGGGAACAGCTCGGGCCGCTCGTGCAAAACGACAGCGGACATGGAATGCTCTTCCGCACCTTCGATGGCGCCCTCATGCTCGTGATCCACCAGCCGTTCCAGAACGCCCGGGCCAAGTTATATGAAGTCGAGGACACGGGCGACACCCTGCGCCTGGGTCGTTATCGGGAGGATTTGTCCGGCCCGCCGCTCGGGCCGCAGCAGGGCCAAACCCCGCGCTCCTGAACGCCGCCCCCGGGCGCCGTGCCCGCGGCCCCGCCGGCCGGCGTTGGTCTTCCGCATTTATTAAGATGTATATATGCATCCACGTACATATATGGAACCCGGCTGCCCGGCTTAGGGACTTCATCTCGTCCGTCCGCCAGAAACTATCTACAGGTGCCACGGCCGTCCGCGCCAACCTGCCTGCGCGCTATGTATTGTTCCGGAACAGCCGGGCAATCGCCTCGTCGAGTTTTTGCGGCAGCACAGGTTTCACCAGATGGTCGGCATAGCCGGCCTCCGCCGAACGCTGCAGGTCCTTCTCCATCCCATACCCGCTCAACGCAATCGCCGCCAGCTGCGGTTGATATACCCGCAGCTTCGGGAGCAGCTCGAAGCCGTCCATATCCGGCAGGCCGATGTCCGACACCACGACATCGAACGGCTGCTGCCCGGCGAGATTCAACGCCTCCGTCGCGCATGACGCCACATGCACAACATGCCCGCGACGCAGTAGAATCAGCCGCAACGCTCCCCGCGTTGGCGCATGGTCCTCCACCACCAGCATGCGCAAGCTGCCGGGCGGCAGCGCTGTGGGCGCCGCGGCCACCTCCGAGTCGCCGACCGGAGGCCGGCTGCCCGAGTGCAAAGGCAGATCCACCGTAAACGAGGACCCGTTCCCGGGGCCCGGGCTCTCGGCGGAAATTTTTCCACCGTGGAGCTCCGTCAGGCGTCGCGCGATCGCCAGCCCCAAACCCAGTCCACCGAATTTTTGCGTCGGCACCGCTTGTGCGTGGTCCCCTTGCGAGAACGCATCGAACACCCGCTTCGTCTCATCGCCCGTCAGCCCGATTCCTGTATCCGTCACGGTCACAAGCACCCGCTGTCGCTCGGGCTCCCGCACCGTCGTCAGACGAATCTTCCCACCCCTCGGGGTGAACTTGATCGCGTTCGACAACAGGTTCGAAAACACCTGCTGCAGACGCACCGGGTCCGCATATACCATACAGCGCGCATTCACGAATTGCGTCTCGAGCTGGAGATCCTTCCCCAATACATCGGGATTCAAATTCGCCAACGCATCGCGGAGCACCCCATGCACCTCGACGACACTCTTGTCCAAGGAGATTTTTCCCCGCGATATCCGCGTGAGATCCAGCATGTCATCGATCAGCCGCGCCTCGAGTTGCACGTTTTTTCGAATCGTGCTGAACACCTCCCGCACCTGCGGCGATAACGCGGTGTCGGCCGACGCGTCACTCGCGAGGAGCAGGATCGGATTGAGCGGCGTCCGCAATTCGTGCGAAAGCATCGCCAGGAAATGATCCTTCGCCAGGCCCGCTGCCTCGGCGTCCGCCCGCGCCCGCTGCGCCCGCGCGAGCGCAACCTGCAACTCACTCTGGGAAGTCTTCAGCGCATCGTGCACCCGGCGCGCCTCGGTTTGATCGCGCACGATTTTCAGAAACCCCGTGGGTTCTCCGCGTCCATCGCGTACCGCCATTAATACACCGACGCTCCAAAAACGCGTGCCATCCTTGCGCAGGCTCCACCGCTCGTCCTGCGCGCGACCCTCGGCGAGCGCGACCTGCCGCTCGCGTTCCGGCACGCCCGTGGCCCGCTCCTCCGCCGTGAAAATCTCGTCCATGTTCTTCCCGAGAATCTCGCGTTCATTATATCCCAGCAGCCGCTCGGCCCCGCTGTTCCACGAGGTGATCTTCATCTCGAGATCCATCGAGAAAATTGCATATTCCCGCGCGCCCTCGATCATCATGCGCAACCGCTCATCGCTCGCGCGCGACGCTTCCTCGGCGCGCCGGCGCTCCGTCAGATCGAGTACAAATGCGATCGCTCCATTCGGCGCGCCCGCCCGATTGCGCAGCACACTCACGCGATTGTGAACCCACGCCTCGGTGCCGTCGGGTCGTATATATCTTTTGTCGATCGAAAAAGGTGCGCCCGTCTCCACCATCTTCTGCAGCGCGGCCGCGCCCCGCTCCCGGTCCGCCTCGTGCGTGATTTCCAGGAACGTCCGCCCGATCAGGTCCGCCACCGGTCGCCCGGCGATCTCGGCGAAACGTTCGTTGCACATGGTGATGCGCCCCTCCGCGTTCACCTCGCACACGCCCATCGCCCCCTGGTCTCCGAGCGCCCGGAATCGCTCCTCGTTCACCCGCAACTCGTCCAGCACGCGCTGCTCCTCGGTGACGTCGCGAAAGTATATAGAAATTCCCGGCGGCGCGGGAAAAACGCGCGCCTCGTACCAGCGCTGGTGATCGGGGTAAAACGCCGTCACCACACCCTGCTCGCCCTGCTCGGCCGCGCGCTTATATACTTTTTCAAACGCCGAGCCCGCCAGCCCCGGAAACCTTGCCCAGATCACGCTTCCCAGCAGCGACGCCCGCGGCGTGCCGAGCAGCTTTTCCGCCTCCGCATTTATATAGGTAAAACGCCACTCCCGGTCCAACGCACAAAACCCGTCGCCGATGCTCTCGATAATCCGCGAATTCTGCTCCTCCGAACGCTGCCTCGCATTCTCCGCCTGCACGCGCCGGGTGACGTCCCGCGTCGAGCCTACCACCACCGCGACCGAGCCGTCCACCACCGCCACCGGGCGGAATATATATTCATATATCCCGGCGACTCCATCCGGCCCGGTGAACGGAGTGTCGCCGGCCACCGGCTGTTTCGCTGTGAAAACCCGTTCGATCTCCTCCTGCAACCGCGCCGCCAGCTCCGGCGGAAACCCAAGATCTATGAAATTTTTCCCGACGATTTGCGTGGTTTCCAAACGCAGAAACTTTCGCAGCGTCTGGTTCGCAAATATAAAGCGGCCGCTGCGATCAAACGCGTACGCGAAATCCGCCAGCTCCTGCAATATGGTTTCGGGAAGGTGATCCGTCGAAGCCACCGCGGCAATGCCGGGCGACGCAATTGACGCGTCGGCACTCGAGCCAACATCCCGCGGCACCGCACGGTCGGCCGTTTTTTTTCCTTCGTCTTCTGAACGGCTCATGGGAGCGATTCTAGCCCCCCACGTAATCTCCGGAGCCGCGTTTCACGAATCTCTCGTTCACCCTGTTGCGGAACCCATTCGCCCACGCAGGTTCCCATCTTTTCGCAACCAGCCGGGCGCTACGCGGCCGGGCGCCACCCGTGCGGCCCGGCTCCCGCGACCGTTGCCCCGTGCCGGGTGCCTTGGAGAAACGTCGCACATATCAGCCGAGCACGCACCCGCTCGGACGCACGAGTGGCATGCCCGGCCTTCCCGGTTTACCAAAAACCGGCAAACCGTCCTCGCTCCAACGGAACTCCTGCACATGGATCGCGCGCTGCCACCCATCGCGCCGGTGAATCTTGGCGTGGAACGCAATCCAATGCTGCGTCCCATCCGGCGAGTGCGTGAAACTGCAATGCCCGACGCCACACACGAGGCGGGTCGATTGGAACACCGGCTCCGAATGCTTTCGCCATGCGCCCGGATCGAGCGGATCCCCGTCCCGCGCCAACTCGAGCATACCCAGTTTATAACTGTGCTGCCAAGATGCGCTGGCGGAAAAAACCACAAACACCCGGCCGTCCCGCGCCAGAACCTGGGGCGCCTCATTCAACCCGCGCCCCTCCGGTGACTCACCCACGCGTTCCCACAAATGGTCGTCGTTCGCGCACAACCGCACGCGATTCGTCGCGATGGTCCACGGATTCTCCATGCGCGCTATATATAATCGCTGCTCGTCGCGCTCGTCCGCCCAGCCCGACCACAGAAAGTAGCGCGCGCCCCGGTATTCCAAAACCGTGCCATCAATCGCCCAGCGATTGTCCGCGCCGGTGGCCACATCATCGCCCGTATATAAAGTCGAGCGAAACGAGAACGGGCCCGTCGGCTTGTCCAAGCGGCCCTCGAGCACGATCATGCGGTGATGACAGTTCTGCCCGTTCGAGGCCGCGACATAGATATACCAGCGGCCGTCAAAGCGGTGCAGCTCCGGCGCCCACACCTCGTGACTGAATGGTCCGCGCGCGGGCGCGCGCCAGGCGAGGTGCGTCCGCCCGCGGGAAACGAGGTCGTGCGATTCATGCACGACGACCCCGCGGCCGCGAGCGGTCTCGCACCAATAGTATATACCCCGGTGGTGGATCACCCATGGGTCGAAACCGGACGCGATCGGATTCAAACGCGGGCGAGTGCCGTCGGCACCCGGAGAAAACCCCGGAAGAAAAAGATTCGCAGCCCGCGGATGTTGCTCATCCAGAGCCAAAATTTCATCAGAAAACACGATTAAATCAGCGGGCAAACTGGCAAGGATTCATCGGGAAAAATTGCGTGAAAATTTCCGGCAGGCGTCCCGCGTTTTTCCGGCCATCATCCCACGCACATTTGGCGAAACCGGGAAATCGATCCGGATTTTCGCCCGCGGTTCCAGCGCGGCGCAGAATCAATCCGCACGTTCGAGTATATAAGTCCGGCTGCGCGCCCGCGCGCGACCTTCGTAATATACTGCGACTTCAGCAACTCCGCCACGAGCTAAAATCCGCTTTCGCCCGCCGCGGAATTGGCGCGCGTCCGGCGGGTTCGAAAAATATTCGGCGCCACGCCCGGCCCGCGCCGCCGGCCCCGCCATCGCCCGCTATATAGTCGGGCCGCCGATCATATTACTCAGCCTGAATGCATTCCTGATTTTCCAGCCGCAGCCGTTGGCAGCGCTGCCAGAGCCGTCGCTTCCGCTGGCACCGCGCTGGGAAAAGCAGCTATATGATGCCCCACGCGGCTTATCGTCGGAGCGCTGCTGTTGCACTCGCTCGCGGTCGAAGCGCCCGCACCTTTTCGCCTCCCCAGCGTTCCGTTCCACCTGCTCGTCGAGCGCTCGGGCCTGCCGATCTCCTTCGTTTTCTGGCCCCGCGGAGCTTCACTCGCCTGTGCTGCCACTGCGCCCGTCGCCCATGCTCCAGTCTCGCGGCCACCCGTTGCATCCACCGTCCGCCTATATATTACTAGTATATAAGCACCAGCGTCGGCCCCGTTTGATATAACTGCCGGATTGTCCCCGGCGCCCCCCGTGGTCGCCTCCGCGCCGCTGGCGCCGAAAGCCGCGTTCCCGTCCACCCCCCCGACGCGACAGTCAAACCGGCTCGTTAAAACTTCCTGAAAATCTCCACCGCGCCCACCCCGCCCGCCCGGGCCGGCCGGCCCCGCTCAAGTAACGAGTTTCCGCGCCGTAAAGGCTTGATGAAACCGTTATGACCCCCCTGCGCGGATCAATCGCCCTTGCCGTCGTCGCGGCGTTCGCCGGCTGCACCACGCCCCCGGCCGGCCCCCCGCCAAAGCCGATCGCCGCCGCGACTCCCACGCCCACCCCGACGCCTCTCCCCGATCCCGCACCGACGCCCCTGCCCGCTCCAGAATCCGATTCCCCAGTGGTCGCCGTCCTGACGGGCCCACCGATCGGAACCGTTCTGCCGCCCGAGACGCCCTCGACCGAAACAACCACTTCTCCGACAACCGCGCCCGACGCCCCCGCTGCCAATGTACCGGCCAGCGAAGCACCCGTCCCCGTCGCCGCGACTTCAGGCTCCCTCGCAGCCGCCGCTACGGCGAACGGGAATCAGACCGCGCCAGTCGTCACCGCGAAGCCGGCCGTCCCGGCGCCCCCCAAGCCGATCGCTGCCGTCACACCGTCGACGGCCACTCCGGCCGGGGCCGTGACGCCCACCGCGCTTCCCACGACGGCCGCTGCGAAGCCCGCTCCGCCCGCCTCCGCCAAGGTCCCCGTTCCCGCCACGAAGGCCAGCTCCGCGACGCCGGCCGTCGCCGCGGCGGCCACTGCTTCGCCGCACTCGCCGATGCCGGCCAACCCGAAACCGACGCGCCCGAGCGCGGCCACGCCGGTGGTCCACGGCCCATCACTCGGCCTCTCCATCGCCAGCCTGAGCTCCGAGATTTGGGTCCGCGCCGTCGCGCCCGACTCCGCCGCCGCCCTCGCCGGAATTCGAGCCGGCGATCGCATCCTCTCATTCGATGGCGATGACGGCCACCGCAGCCCCTTGGCCTTTATTCGCAAAATCCGCGACGCCGCCAGCGGCACCGCTGAGGTGACCTGGAGCCATCCCGGAAATCCGCCGACTCAAACCACCCGCACCCTCGCGTGGTGATGCGCCAAGCGGCGCCGCCGCACCCGAAGTATATAGCCGGTGAGCATCCGTCGCATTGAGGGGTCCGGCCGCGCTATATAGAACGGGATATACCTTGAGGCCTGCTTTAGGATCGTGCGCGTGAACGCCGCGCGCGCCGTCTCCGAACCTGGTCGCCGCCGCGAAGACGACCACTCACGAGAGCCGGCTGGGCGATGGCACACACACCGCCGGCCAATCCCAGATTATCAGCATGCATATCGATATATATACCTCGATATATACGAACAATGCGATGCGCCGATCCGACATCGCCAAGAAACAATGGTGTCACAGGCGGGGACGGAGATATATGAACCAGGTGCGTCTCGGCCGACGTTGTATAGCCGTCTGACCCGCGCGGGCCGTCGCTGCGTTTGAATAAAGTATAATTCTTTCGGACCACGCAAATCATCAACACGCGGACGGGCTGCCGCCGTTCTGGCCCGCCCACTCCGACCCACCGAACCCCGTTTCGTATTTCTTGGTTTATACATCGGACGCCATGCGCCCGCGCGGTCACGTCGCCCCGACGCCGCCGACCGGACCCCTCTGCACTCCGTGGATAGTACCGTCGAATTAGTCCTCGCCGCCAACGGCTCCGGAATATACTCCGTCTCGCGCGCCCTCGCGCCCGCCTTCTCCCGCGCCTGCCCCGCGGGCTGCCTGCAACATCCGCTCCTTCCAGTACTCCTCCGCCCTCCTCATGGAACCGCTCATCGGCCTGCTCGCGATTTACCTGCTCGCGGTGCTCGTCGTCTTTCCGATTTGGGCGATCGCGAAACTCCTGGGCCGAGATGAGGCACTCCGTGCCCTCGAGCTCCAGCTGCGCGCGCTTCGGGACCAACTGAACCAAAGCCAGACGGACACGCCGATCGCACCCACGGCTTCCGGCGGTGTATCAACCCCCGTCGCGCCCGCCGCACGACCCGGCCCGATCGCCGAGCCGCCGGCGGCCTTCATCGCGGCGACGCCCCCGAGCTCAGCAACGTCGATCCCGCCCGGCCTCGACGCCACCACTCCGCCCCCCGTTCTCCCAGCCGCGGCCGACGCCCCTGCGGCCCTCCCGCCGCTTTTGCCAGTCGCACCCGCGTCCGCTCTCGAACCCGCTGCATCCGGCCCCAGTTATCCGCCTCCACTGCTTGATCCCGCCGCGGCAGACGCTGCCGCGGATACCTCCGCGCGCCCCGCGCCACCCCCGCCGCCGCCGTTCGACACCGATCCCAGTGCTCCGCCGCCACCTCCGGTATATACTCCGACGCCACCGGTATATACTCCTCCGCCGCGCCGGCCCGCAATCAACTGGGAGCAATTCATGGGCGCGAAGCTCTTCGCCTGGCTCGGCGGTCTCGCCCTCTTTCTCTGCGTCGTCTTCTTCGTCAAATACTCCTTCGAGCATAACCTCATCCCCGCGCAAGTCCGCGTGGCCATCGGTTTCGTCGTCGGCGTCGGGCTGATCGTCGGCGGACTCCGCCTGGCGCGCAACGATCGCTACCGCATCACCGCCCAAACGCTCGTCGCCGCCGGCGTCGTTTCGCTCTACGGCGTCACCTTCGCCTGCAATTCGATCTATCATTTCGCATTCTTCGGCCCCGTTCCGACGTTCCTGCTGATGACGCTGATCACCGCTGCAGCGTTCGTGCTCGCGGTGCGCCTGAATGCCCAGGTCGTCGCGATTCTCGGCATGCTCGGCGGCTTCACGACGCCTCTCCTGCTCAATACCGGTCACGACAATGCGATCGGCCTCTTCGGCTATATAGCGATCCTGATTGCCGGCCTCGCCGCGGTGGCGCTGCGCCAGGGCTGGTTTTATTTGGTGCCACTCGGCGCTGCCGGAATGGTCCTCACGCTTGCGGGCTGGGCCAACCGTTTCTACGAGCCAGCCAAAACCGAGATCGCGATGGGAATCTGCCTGGGATTCTGCGCGCTGTTTTTTGCAACGGGGGAACTGGCCCGCCGCCGTGGCCATGGATCGCCCTGGCTGCGCCGCACGGCCGCTGCGCTCCCCGTCATCGCGTTCGTCTTCACGCTATATATTCTTGGATATAGCGACATCAGCGCGCGCAGCGGCCTCGTCTTCTCGTTTGTTGCCCTCACCAGCGCTTTCGTCTTCGCGCTCGCCTGGCGCGAGGGTCAGGGAAGCCTCATCGCCGGCGCCGCCGCGATGGCGGCGATTATCATAATTCGCTGGACCGTCGCCATCAGCCCGGCCGTGGCGCCGTCCACGGTGATGATCGTCTGCGCCTGTTTCAGCACTATATACTTTGTCGTCGCGCTCGTCTCGCGCCGTCTGCGCCGCGACACGCTGCCGGTGCTCCTCTCCGCCGCCGCGCTGCCCGCCTTGTCGCTCGCGTTCGCCGCGTATTTTATCATCGACGGCTCGGTTTCCACGCAGCCGGGCGCGCTGTTCGGCTTTATATTCTATAGCGACGTGCTGCTCCTCGCCCTCGCCGGGCTGGACCAGCGTGTGCGTCGCGTTGCTCCCGCGGCCGGGCTCGCCGTCTTCGCGCTTCTGGCGGCGTGGACGATCGCCAATCTGACCGAGGCGCTGCTGCCCTGGGAACTTGGCGCGGTCCTCGTGTTCGCCGCGCTGCACGCGGGCTTCTCGCTTCAACAGGAACGTCGCCACGGACCCGCCGCGCGCGGCTGGGCCAGCCAGTTGTTTCCGCCCCTCGCGGTCCTGCTCCTTTTCGTTCCGCTCGTGAAATCCGTCGGAGGCTCGTGGCTCATCTGGCCCGCGCTCCTGGTCGTCGACGCCATCGCGATCGCCGCCGCGGTGGTCACCGCCTCGCTCGCTGCGGTCGCCGCCGTGCTCGTCCTGACGCTCGCCGCCACAGGAATATATATCTTTCAGGCTCCCGCGTCCACGGTCCTCGAGCCGGCCGCGCTCCTGGTCCTCGGGGGCTTCGCTATATTCTTTTTCGCCGCTGGGCTCTGGCTGATGCGGCGGCTCGGAGCGAGGGCGTCGGCTGCGACACCCTACCAATCCGCACTCTTCGGCACCGCGGCCAGCCAGATATCCGCGTTCTCTTCACTGCTCCCGTTTCTCCTGCTGATGATGGCCAGCGCCCGGCTCGCCGTGCCCGATCCTTCCGCCCTCTTCGGCCTCGGCCTCCTGCTCGTGCTCCTCACGCTGGGGCTCTCCGCGCTATATACTTTGGAATGGCTTCCGCTCTGCGCCCTCGCGGGCCTCGCCGCACTCGAGTATATTTGGCACGCCAGCCATTTCCGCCCCAGGGCCGCCGTCACACCGCTCGCTTGGTATTTCGCGTTCTATATAGTTTTTTCGATCTATCCTTTCGTATTCCGCCGCCGCTTCGCCTCCATCACCGGGCCGTGGGCCGTTGCCGCCCTCGGCGCCGCCGCACAATTTTTCCTGATATATAAAACGATCACGCGCGCCTCGCCCAATTCCATCCCGGGCGCCATTCCCGCCGCGTTCGCGCTGCCCGCACTGGGAAGCCTGCTCGCGATTCTGCGCCGCCCAGCCGCCAACGCCCCCGCCCGCCTCAATCAACTCGCGTGGTTCGGCGGCCTCACCCTCGCATTCATCACGCTGATTTTCCCGATCCAGTTCGACCGCCAGTGGCTCACGGTCGCCTGGGCCCTCGAGGGCGCCACGCTGCTCTGGCTTTTTCACCGCGTGCCACATGCGGGTCTCCGAGGCACGGCCGTCGTGCTGCTCACCGTCGCCTTCGCCCGACTCGCGCTCAACCCCGCCGTCCTCGAATATCACGCCAGCCACGGCGCCGTCATTTTCAACTGGTACCTCTACGCCTACGGCCTCGTCATCGCCTCCCTCTTTTTTGGCGCGCGCCTCCTCGCTCCGCCGCGAAACACCGTCTTCTCGCTCAACACCCCGCCGCTCCTATATGCTTTCGCAGTGGTCCTCGCCTTTATATTACTGAATATAGAGATCGCCGATTACTTCATGCCGCCGGGCGCCCGCGTCCTCACGTTCGAATTCTCCGGCAGCTTCGCCCGCGACATGTCATATACCGTCGGCTGGGCACTCTTCGCCCTCGCCCTGCTCGCCGCGGGCATCTGGCGGCAACAGCCTCTCCTACGTTACGCCGCACTCGCCCTCCTCAGCGTCGCGCTGCTTAAACTGTTCTTCCACGACCTCGCTCAACTCGAGGCGCTCTATCGCGTCGGCGCCCTCTTCGCCGTCGCCGTCATCGCCCTCCTCGCGTCCGTCGCCTACCAGCGTTTCCTTCCGGCCCATGATAAATCGCCGCCGCCCCCGGTTTAGATTCCTGTTCACCATCGCGGCGCCACTCCTCGCCAGCGTTCCACTCCTCGCCCTCAACCCGGCCGAATGGTCGCATCGCCAGTCGCTCCCCGTGCCCGCGGCCGGACTCGTCCAGGTGACTCTTTCCGATGCCACCCTCGATGCCGCCGCGCCCGGCCAGCAGGACTTGCGCGTGCTCGACCCGGCCGGACACGAGGTCGCAGTCCTCTTGGACCGACCCTCCACCGCGCCCGCCCGCCACATCGCGCCGCAGTCATTTTCCGTCAACCTGACCGGCGGCGTCACCACTATATTAATCGCGACCGGCACCGATGCAAAACTCTCGTCCCTGCTCCTGCGCACGCCGAGTCCTTATTTTCTGCGCGGTGCGCAGGTGGATATATCAAACGACCAATCCACCTGGACCACCCTCGAATCCGGCGCGCCCATCTTCCGCCAGTGGGGCGCGGAGAAACTCGACCTACCCCTCGGGGGTAAATTGGCGCGCTTCGTTCGCGTCACCATTTCCGATCGCCGCGAGCCATCGATCGTATTCACCGGCGCCGAGCTCGCCGTCGAAGCCGGTGCGGAGTCTGTTGCCGTTCCCACGCCGGTGACGATCGCGCGACGCGATGAATTTGCCGGCGAAACCGTGCTGACCGTCGAACTCGCCGCGCGTCAGCTCCCGCTCGCCAATCTCGCGTTCACCATCAGCGACCCGCTGTTCCTGCGCCGCGTGCGCGTCTCCGTGCGGGGCGTCGCCGACGCCATCACGACTGACCAAACGATCGCCAATGGCGCGATCTTTCGCATCGCGCTCGACGGCCAGCCGCCGCGGGAGAACCTCACGCTGCCGCTCATATATACACCGGCCTCGCGCGAGCTTCTCGTGCATATATACAACGGCGACTCACCCCCGCTCACCCTCGCCTCACTCCAGGCCGCGCGCGTTCCCGTGAGCGTCGTGTTCCTCGCGCCCGCTGCCGGCAACTATATAATGCTTTCGGGCAACCCGCAGGCCGCCGCGCCGCATTATGATCTCGCCGGCTTCGCGCCGGAACTCCGGACCGGCCACGCGCAACCGGTCACGCCGCTGGCGCTGGAAGACACGCCCGGGTATCAGCCGGCGACGTCGCTTGCATCCGGCGCTCTTCCCGACGTGCCTTTGGCTGGCGCGCCACTTGACACCCGGAGTTGGTCCACGCACCGCGCCGTGAAAATCGACCAGCCCGGAATCCAGGAACTCGAGTTGGACCTACCCGCACTCGCGGGCGCCCAGACGGATTCCGCGGATCTGCGCCTGCTCGCGGGCGGCAGCCAGGTTCCCTATATACTCGAGCGCCCCGCGCTCGCCCGCCCCCTGCCGCTGCATCCCGAGCCCGTGGCGGATGCAACCCGTCCCTCAATCAGTCGCTGGAAAATCAAGCTGCCCGAAGCCGGTCTGCCACTGCGGAGCGTTACGCTCGTTTCGTCAACGCCCCTGTTTCAACGTCACTTTCGCCTATATGAAAGGCCGGCCGCGACCGACGCCGGCGAATATGAAGTCACCCTGGCCGCCGGCGACTGGAGCCGCACGCCCGAGCCCGGCGCCCGCGACAATCACGTGCTCGAACTCACGCAGCGCCTCCGCACCGACGCGCTCTGGCTGGAAACCGACAACGGCGACAATCCGCCGATCGCACTCACCGCCGCCCAAGCCACGTACCCGGTGATCCGTCTCGTCTTCAAGGTCGCGAGCACCGATGGCTGCGAACTCGCGTATGGCAACGACACCGCGATGCCGCCGCGCTACGACCTCGGCTTGGTCGCCGCCCGCCTGCTGACGCCCGCGCGGCAGGAAGCGCACCTGTTGCCACCGACCGACAACGCCGCGAGCCACAACTTCCTGGCCAGCGTCCGCGGGGGATATATATTCTGGGGCGCGCTCGCGCTGGTGGTTATCGCGCTGCTGGCGGTCATGGCCAAACTGCTGCCCAAACCCGCGGCGTGAGATAGTCCGGGGGGCAAAGTACGCTTCGCTGCAGGGCACGGCGTGCCGATATGTCGAGCTTCGCCAAAAGCGACGGCGGCCGGGCTCATATATTGCAGATGCAGGCCCTGCAGCGGATCGCGCAGCCCCACGATATTGCCGACGCCGTCGCATTTCTGGGTTCGCCGGCTGCGCGCTGGGTCAGCGGCGACACCCTCCGCGTCCGCGGCGGCTCCAAACTCTGACCGCACAACCGGTTCCCAACACCACGCCGCATATATACGCTCCTATATACCGGTCCTTATATGATTCCACACAACGACGTCACCCAGGGCGCGCCCCGCAGCTTCCGCGTTTGTCTCGGTAACTTCTCAACCTGCGCCGGATTCTCGACAAGGGCCGCGCCACGCTCGCAGGCACAGCCGGCGCGTATGAATATAACTCCGCCACCGACCGCCGCCTCGCGCAGTTCATCGGACTCGACCTCGACGCGCTCCTTCGCAACCGGCGACCCGCAAGGCCGATGGAGAGATCCTCGAGTGGATCAACGCCAACGCCACTCTCCGCGACCGCCAGGCCTGGTCCCGTCACTCCGAACAACGTGGCACCGAAAGCGATACCGAGACCTTACACCAATACGCGGACTACCTCGGGCAGCATAATTAAACGCGTGAGGATGTGAAAACCTGGTTCGAAGCGATCGAGCTCGACACTACGCGAACTTCGGCGGCAGGCCCTGAGCTGCGGGCAGATCACGCCGCACGGCGCCTTGCGAGTCAAGCATTGAGGTATTGAGCGCGCCCGTGCGGCCCTTATGCCACAGCTGCGCCCGAGCCGTTCACCGCGCCACTACGGCCGCGACACTTCCTTCAGCGCCTCGCCCCCAAACGCCGGATGAGACCGTACGGCGATGTCTCCGATGGAGACGATGCCCACCAGGCGCTTCGCCCGGTCGAGCACAGGCAGACGACGCAGTTGCCGATGCTCCATCAGGTGCGCTGCTTCCTCGACGCTTTCGTCCTCGAATATATACACAATCCCGGGCGACATCGCATCGGCCACCGTCGTGGCGTTCGCATCCTTTCCGTCTGCCACCGCGCGGACGACGATATCGCGGTCGGTCAGCATGCCAGCCAGGTGGTCGTGATCGCACACCGGCAGCGCGCCCACATCCATGGCGCGCATCAGGCCTGCGGCTTCCACCAATGTATTATCCGGATTCACACAGCGCACGTCCGGGCTCATCAATTTTCCAATATTCATCCGAGAACTTAGCCCCACTCGACCGAACAGCCATCGGGAAGGCCACGCCCCCGGCCATGCGGGAATCGCGCGTTCCCGCCATCGGGGCGACCCCGGCTTTGTCAAGCACTGAGGTATGTGCCAGCTTTCGGCGCGCCGCCGATTGTACGCCGTCAGTCAGCTACTCCTCGATCGCCCGTTTCAACGCCTCGACGCTGCGCGTAAAAGCCAGCGCTTGCGTAGGAAACATCACCAGTCGCTCCAATGCGACTGCCACCGTCGTCCATTCATAGTGTATATGCTCGTCCGAAAGTACCGGCTCCACGTCGCGACCCACCACTCCCGAAAACACATGTTCCGTAATCACCTTCTCGGTCGAGCAATATAAACTCGTCGACGTTTCTGGGATCGGGTAGGTAAAGCTGAAACGCGCGTCGAGGAGCGGCACCGGCTTCAGCCCGGTTTCCTCGCGGGTTTCACGGGCAGCTGCGTCCTGTATACTTTCCCCCGGTTCGACACCGCCGCTGATGCCCTGCCAGAAATTTCCTCGCGGCACGCTGCGGCGGAGCAGAAGCGTCTGCCACGGATTTCCTGACCGGCGAAACAAATGGACGCAGACTTGGATGGGGAGGCGCTGGCCGGCAGGCATGAGCCATCCAACGCCGCCCGCGGCGTATACTCCAGTTCTTTGGAGACACGAGAGCGTCGCAATGGCCTAACCGTGCTGCGCATACACGACGATGACGCTCCGCGCGGTCACCAGCGGCAGATTCTCAGCGACTGCGAACGTCGACGCGCCGATCCGCGGCAACCAATTGCGCCGCAGTCATGTTATATACTATATACCGTGTGGCGTGGACGCTTCCGGGCTTCGACCCGGTTCGC
The DNA here is from genome assembly GCA_963800005.1 of uncultured Verrucomicrobiae bacterium. Taxonomy (GTDB): domain Bacteria; phylum Verrucomicrobiota; class Verrucomicrobiia; order Opitutales; family Opitutaceae; genus CAWCZH01. The sequence continues at coordinate 431,459 of CAWCZH010000002.1, read as the reverse complement.
CGGGCCGGATGATATAGCGCACAATATTGTACCGCCGCCGATGCATTCGCGCGAACCGAGCCCCTGCCGGGTCTGTCTTGGACTCTGACAATGAGTTGATCCCCCGATCGGCTTATATAGTCGCAACACCCTCCCCCTCCGCGGCGCCCACCGAATGCATCGGCGGTCTCCCGGCCAACCCCCACCACCCTGCGCGCTCGCTGCTCCGGCCAATCATCGCATTTGCCGGCACGCGACCCGGCCCTTCCCTATGAAAAATCCCACGCCAACAAAACTTATCGCGAGCCTCGCCGCGCTCGTTGCGCCACTCGCCGCCTTCGCGCAACTTCCTGGCACACCGACCACCAGCCCCGACGTCGTGCAACTTCCGAGCTTCGACGTCTCCGGCGAGCGCGCCAACGAATTCCGCGCCGTCGAATCCAGCTCGGCGTCACGCATTCGCAGCAGCATCCAGGACACGCCCGCCTCCATCTCCGTCCTAACACCCGAGTTTCTCGAGGACGTCGCCCCGACACGCCTATATGAAGCGACCCGCTACGTCGCCGGTATTTCCGAGGGACGCGGCGACGGCTTTTCTGACCGGCAGATTATCCGCGGCTTCGAAAATCTGATGCGCACCGTCGACAACTTCGCGAGCATCGAAGGCCCCAACACCGACCCGCTCTTTGTCGATCGCGTGGAAGTCCTCAAAGGCCCGAGCGCAATCATCGCACCCACCGGCGCCCCCGGCGGCGTCGTTTCAGTCGTCAGCAAAATGCCCCTCGATCACCCGGTCCGCTGGATCGACGTCGATCTCGGCCTGATCGACGCGCAGCGCGTCGACGTCGACCTCACTGGCCCGCTCCTTTCGCAGGCCAATCTCGATTATCGCCTGCTGGCCGGCTATCAGGAGGGACGCCTCGCCGCCCCCGGCACGCGCGATCGCCGCAAGCTCCTGGGCGGCTCCCTGAGATATAAACTTTCGCCCCGCACCACGCTGCTCGTGCGCGGCACATATGAGGAGCGGTGGACGTTTGTATATCTTCCCGTGTTCATCTCGTCGAACTCCGTCAACGGCGCCGACGCCACGCTCGCCAACGGCTTCCAATATGGACACAACCTCAACGGCACCGAAACCTGGGCGCACCGCGGCGCGAAATATGGGAGCGCCGATATATTATTGACGACCTCGCTCGGCGACCACTTCAGCTCCCGCTTCGCCGCCAAGGGTCAATATAATCTTCAGCGCGACGAATATATGGCGGCCGCGACGCCCAGCTTGAATAACCGGTACAACCCGACGACCGGCCAGGAAACGCCCAACCAGACGTGGGCCAAGGATCCGGTGACCGGCCAGTACGTCGCCACGAACTCGCCACTGTTCGATATCACCAATATACAACGCCAGCCGTTCCTGCCAACGGGCCACACTGCCGACTTCGCGGCGCAATATGATCTCGCGGCGGCCTACCGCTTCAGTGGCGTGACCAGCACGACTGTCGGTGGCGTCGCCGTGGACCACCAGTATTCCTTCGCGCGTCAGCTCACCGGGCCCAACCTCCCGATCAATTTGCTCGCGCCCGTTTACGGCGCCGAGCCGGTGTTCAATACGCTGTCCTCCAAGTCCAACTCCCACGCCACGACTTGGCAGGAATATATCACGGAGCAGCTCGGCTTTTTCGACGACCGCGTGCTGCTCTCGGGTGGCGGCGTCCGCGTCGACGCGACTTCCTATAACTTGAACCGCGTGACCAATATACAAACGTCGCTCGACGACGACAAGGATCTCGCGCTCTTCGGCGTCGTGGTGAAGCCGATCCCGATGCTCTCGATTTACGGCAGCCGCTCGGTCAACGCCGTGCCGACCATCGCGAACAACCTCCCGCTGTGGCAGGAAGGGCAGCAATGGGAATATGGCGCGAAGGCGACCTTCTTCCACGAGCGGCTCTCGTTCACCGCGGCGCATTTCCAGATCTCGCAGACCAACGTCACTGTCCCCAACCCCGCCTACCAGACCGACACCACGCAGCCGCAGTCGCTCATCTCGGATATAAAGAACCATGGGTATGAATTCGAGGCGATCGGTGGCCTGACGGATACGTTATCGGTCGTCGGGAGCTTCACCTATCTATATGAACGCGATTCGTTGGGACGTCCGGTGCGCGCGATCGCACCGCGCAACGCGGGCCTGCTGCTCAATTACCGCTTCACGCAGGATCCACTGCGGGGACTCACGGTGTTCGCGGGTGCCACCTATACAGGGCGACGCTCCGGCGAGGCTCCCGCGGTCAACTTCACGCCGCTCGGCGTGGTGACGCAGCCGAGCTTCTTTCTTGCGCCGGTCACGATCCTCAATCTGGGCGCGCGCTATGTCTGGAAGCCGCTCAGCTTCGAGCTGAACGTCGATAACGCGCTCAATAAACGCTATATTCAAATCCCGACGGCACGGACCAACGCCGGTCTGGGCCTCCCGCTCAACGTCCGCCTCACCACGGTATATCATTTCTGATTCACCGCGAGCCGGATTGACCGCACCGCGCCACCGCACATCGTCGGCGCGGTGCGTACTCCGTGGCTGACAACACTCGTGAACCGAGCCGACCGTCTTGCGCCGGTGATCGCGCGCCCGGCGTTTAGGTTGCGACCGATTGTATATATCCGGTGAGCCCGGCGGCGTGCGCGTAGAGGTTATTTCCAATATGATAAAACCTCGTGACGTTCCCGCCCTGCTGTTCGCCGCGGTTTCGCTGCTGCCGTTGTCGGTCGCCGCCGGCGCCACCGACGTATATCAAACCGAGGGCGTGAAGAATGGGCTGCCGGTCTTCACGCCACAGGTGGTGAGCCGGCTCACGTTTCCGCTGTCGTGGAGTTCGGGAAATTTTTCCGATTTCTCCGCTTGGCGGGAAACGGCCCGCTCGCGCGTCCTCACCTGCCTGCTCGCACCACCGCCACCGGCCGCGTGGGATGCCCACGTCATCGCCGAGGAGGATCGCGGCAACTATATAGCGAGAAAAGTCGTCTTCAACCTGACCGGTGACAGCAGGATTCTCGCGCTGATGACGGTCCCAAAGGGGCGCGGGCCATTCCCGGCAGTATTGCTGCTCCACGACCACGGAGCGCAGTTCGACATCGGCAAGGAAAAGCTCATCCGCCCCTGGGGTGCTCCCGAAAGCCGGATCAAGATCGCCGACGCCTGGGTCGCGAAATATTATGGAGGGAAGTATATAGGCGACGAGCTCGCGCAGCGCGGGTATGTCTGCCTCGCGATCGACGCGCTGAATTGGTCCGATCGCGGCGGCGGCGGTTACGATGGCAAGCAGGCGCTCGCGAGCAACCTGCTGCACCTCGGAATGTCCTTCGCCGGCGTGATCGCCTGGGAGGATCTTCGCTCCGCGGAATTTCTCGCGGCGCAGCCCGAGGTGAAAAAAAACCTGGTTAGTGCTGTCGGCTTCTCCATGGGCGCGCAACGCGCCTGGCAGGTCGCGGCACTCTCCGATCATATAACGGCCGGCGTCGCGATCTGCTGGATGAACACCGTCGCGGGCCTGATGGTGCCGGGCAACAACGAGACGCGCGGCAGCTCCTCCTTCGCCATGACGCACCCCGGCCTCGCGAATTATTTGGATTACCCGGATGTCGCCAGCATCGCCTGCCCAAAGCCGATGCTATTCTATAACGGCTCCCAGGATAAATTATTCCCGGTCGCCGGTGTCCGCGTCGCCTATGACAAGCTGCATTCCATTTGGAAATCCCAGCGGGCCGAGTCCGCGCTGGAAACGCGCGTGTGGGACACGCCGCACATTTTCAATTTGGAGATGCAGGAAGCCGCCTTCGCGTGGCTCGCCCAGCAAAACGCTCGGCTGGCCTCCATCCCTTCGAAACCGTAGCTCGCGGCCCGCGACGCTATATACTCACAGCGTCACCGCGCGGCCGCCCGATATAGATCGGCAAAGCGCGCGAGATCGGCGGGCGCGGCGTCGGTCATCGCTATATAGTGGAAGCCGGATTGCGACCAGCTCTCCACGTGATAACCGGCGCGAGTGGTTGCGCCATTCGGTGGCGCATCGCCATCTGCCGGCCAGACCAGAAGATTGATCGGATGCTGGCGCACGCGGAAAACCAGCGCCGCCGCCGTGTGCCCGGCATAGCGATCGACGCGACCGCCGACGAGGGGGAAGCCGTCGGCGGCCAGGTCGATCACCGGCGGTGAAAAATCCAACTTGCCGGCGAACCACGGCTTCACCGTGTGCTGGTCGGTCGACGCCACATCCGTGAGGTGATCCGCCTGCAGCGAACGGATATGATCCGCCACGGCCTCATCGAGCAGCAGATCGCGGCGCGCCCGCGTCCCGCCCCATTCATATCCCAGCGCGAGCATCACGGCGAGCGAGGCGGCGAGAGCGGACCAGCCCCACGTGGAACCAAGCCAGTGTATAGGGCGCAGCGGTTCGCGCTGCGCACGTTCGTTCACCCGCGCCGCTGGCGTCGCGACGCGATCCGCGAAATTCGTGCTGTTCGTGGACACCACCCGAATCGACGGCGCGTGACCATCGGGCCGCGAGAGCGCATCGGCCTCCGCGTTCGCTGACGACGCCACATCGGCGGCCGACTCCTCGCGCAACGCCTGCTGGATTTTCTCCCGCAGCGCTGGCGACGCAGTAAACCGCGGGAGGTTTTCCTGACGCGCCACGCGAGCGACCTTTATATTATCGGCGATGGCGGCGCAGCCAGGGCAGTTTGCTATATGATCCGCCATCGCGATCTGCCGGACCAGGTCGAGCTCACCATCTATATAGGCGGCGAGCAGCGGTCGCGTTTCGTTACAGTCCATGGGATTCCTTTTCGGCGAGGGCGAGCACGTCGCATTGCAGCCGGCGCCGCGCCCGGGCGAGGCGCGACATCACGGTGCCGATCGGAATCTCGGCCACCGCGGCAATTTCGCGATACGCGAGACCCTCGATTTCGTGCAATATAATCACTTCGCGGAATTCCGGCGGGAGCGCCTCGAGCGCCCGCTGCAATAATTCCCCTTTCATCTCGCGACGCGCCAGCGCGGCGTCGCCGCCGCCTTCGATGCCTCCATGTGCCTCGTCGGAAAACACCTCGGTGTCGGGCTGGCGCTGTATATTCCGGATCCGCGTATAGCAAACATGCCGAACGATGGTGAGCAACCACGGCCGACCCTCGCTCCCGCGGAAACGGTGAAAGCCGCGTTGAGCGCGCAGATAGGCATCCTGCACGGCATCCTCGGCCGCATGCGGATCGCGCAGCAGCCAGCGGGCAAGATTAAACGCAGCATCGAGGTGCGGCAGCATGAGGGCTTCGAAAGTCGTCGGTCCCATCGGCACGGAGGCTTCCATCCGAGGAGTAACTCCGCCGCTGGTCTGTTTATTCCCGAACACGCAAAAAAAGTTTTTTGGACGCCGCCGGGGAATAATCCACGACCCGCCGGTGTATTCAACGGCAAAGGGCACTCCGCCTCTTTCTCGTCCCCCAAAGGCCAATATACAACGGAATATAATATTATGAGCGACCATATACATCACGACCACAATCACGACGGCATTGATCGCCGCGGCTTTCTAAAATGCATGGCCTGGGCCGGGACCGGCGTCCTCTGGTCGATCAACGGCGGCATCCTCACCTCGCGCGCGCTCGGACAAACCTCCGAGACCGCGGCAATTCCGGCGGGCGCGGCGAGCTCGCTGAATTTCGTCCAGATCAGCGACAGCCACATCGGCTTCAACAAGCCGGCGAACACGGACGTCGCCGCCACGTTTCGCGAGACGATCGCGCGAATCAACGCACTGCCCACCGCGCCGGAATTCCTGCTGCACACCGGCGATCTCACGCATCTCGCAGCGGCCGAGGAATTCGATGCACTCGAGCAAATGCTGAAGGACTGCCGCACGAAGCAGGCGTTCTATGTCCCGGGCGAGCACGATATCTTAAACGACAACGGGGCGAGCTATCGCGAGCGCTTCGGCAACGGCACGCGCGGCCAAGGCTGGTTCAGCTTCGACCAGAAAGGCGTCCACTTCGTCGGGCTGGTAAACGTGCAGGGCGTGACCGAGGGCGGCCTGGGCGTGCTCGGCGGCGAGCAGCTCGACTGGCTGACGCAGGACCTCGCCGGGCTCAGCACCGACACGCCGCTGGTCGTCTTCGCGCACGTGCCGCTCTGGATGGTATATCCGAAATGGGGCTGGGGCACGGACGACGGCGCTCGGGCGCTCGCGCTGATGAAGCGGTTCGGCTCCGTGACGGTCCTCAACGGCCATATCCACCAGGCGCTCCAAAAGGTGGAGGGCAATATGACATTTCATACCGCGCGCTCCACGGCGTTTCCGCAACCGGAGCCCGGCACAGCGCCGAAGCCCGGCCCGATGGTCGTCGAGGCGAGCCGCCTGCGCTCGTTCCTCGGCCTGACGAGCGTTTCGTATATCGAGAGCCATCCCACGCTCGCCATCGTCGACCAGACGCTCGCCGTCACCTGATCCGCCCTCGGTATATCAATCGATATATATGGAAACTGCCCTCTGGGCGAAGGCGCACGGGGCCTTCACCCATTTCCCGCTCGCGTTCTCGCTCGGCTCGTTCGCGTGCGACGCCCTCGGCTATATACTCGGGCCCCGCCCCGCGGCGGCGCCGCTGCACGCCGCCGGCTATTGGATGATCGTGCTCGGGGCCGCCGGGAGCATTCCCGCGGTGGGCTCGGGACTCTATATGACGCGCGGCACGCTCCTCGGCCATGGCGCACTGCGGCTCCACCACCTCTATGCGTGGCCGGCGTTCGGGCTGCTGCTCACCCTCGCCGTGGGGCGGGTACTGATGCGAAACCGCGCGACGCGGCGCGAGTTCACGATTTATCTGCTCGGCTCGGCCGCCGCCGTCGCCCTCGTTTCCGCGGCGGGCTATTGGGGCGGTGAAATGATGCTCGCCGGCTGATGCCGCCCATGACCGCTCTGACTGCCCTCGGCTGGGCCGTATTCTCCGGCGCCTTCGCCCTGCTCACCGCGTTTGCGCTCGGCGGGGAAATCCGCGCGGACGCCGCGCGCGTCTCGCATCAGGCGCCGGTGGGCGAGTCGTGGTTTCTCGAAACGACCGCGAGTTCGCCCGCGCTGGTTGCCGACGGGCGCAAACTTTACCTCAACAATTGCGCGCATTGTCACGCCGCGGACGCCACCGGTGACGAGGGACCCGATCTGCACGATCTCGAGGTCAGCGATCGCTATATACAAAACACCATCAGCCGTGGAATCCCCCATGAGATGCCATCCTTCGGAAAAAAGCTGGCCGCCCCTGAACTTCAGCGTCTCACCGCGTATCTTCGCTCCCTGCACGCGTGATTCCCGGTTTGATTATTTATATTATAAGCCCGGACGGCACGGGATGATATTCTCCGGCGGACGACGGTCGAAGTGCGGCGCGGCATCTATATACAGGAAAACCTGATATAGGCATCGCGGGCGGACGGAATGATAAAGGGCTGGCTAATTGGTTGCTGGCGCGCAGACAGGAGCTTCCGGCGGTTTGCAACCTCAACACCTCCCGTGATGAATGAAATATTGTTCGATGCTGCCGTCCGGCGGCTTGGTCAGACGGGCGCCTCGCGCCCTGCTCGGAAATCCCTATATATTGGTGGCGTTGCCCTGCTCCTGACCGCCGCGCGGCTTTCGGCCCAATTTGTCCCGGTCGTCGTCATGAGCGGATTGGACGACCCCCGCGGGCTCGCGTTTGCGCCCAATGGCGCACTTTATGTCACCGAGGCCGGCTCACCGTTCACACCGGCTCCGGGCACACCGTCGCTCCCGAGCAACGGCGCGTCGGAATATCTTAGCTTCACCGGCTCGATTTCCATGCTGCAGGGCGGCGTGCAGACGCGCATCCTCTCCGGCCTGCCGTCGCTATATTCGCCAACCTCGGGCGACGTCACCGGGCCGCAGGGCATCGGCTTCGATCCCGCGGGCAATCTCTACTTCACAGAGGGCCTCGGCTCCGATCCCACGCTGCGCACCGGCGCGCTCTCTCAGCTTGGCCTCCTGTTAAGGGTGCCGGCCGGGACCACGACGCCCTCCGTCGTCGCTGATATATCGAATTACGAGGCGCTTCACAATCCCGCGGGCGGCCCGATCGACAGCAATCCCTATCATCTCGTCGTCGGCTCGACCGGAGTACTCGTGGCGGACGCCGGCGGAAACGATGTATTAAACGTCGCGTTCAACGGCACCATCAGCCTGGTCGCCACCCTGCCCGCGCTGATGAGCGGCGCCGAGGCGGTGCCGACCGCACTCGCGGTAGCGTCGAACGGCTCGGAATACGTCAGCCAACTCACCGGTTTTCCGTTTACGGTCGGATCGGCCAGTATATTCCGGGTCGATGGCGCCAACCTCACGACTATCGCGACCGGTTTCACGAACGTCATCGACATGACCTTCGGGCCCGATGGCATGCTATATGTCCTTGAGATCGATCATAATGGATTGCTCTCGGGCAATCCGACCGGCGGGCTCTGGGAGGTGAATCCCACGACCGGTGCGAAGACGCTGCTTCTGACGGATGGCCTGGTGATGCCGACGTCGCTCGCATTCGACTCCAACGGTATATTATATATAGCCAACCAGGGCGTGATCCCCGGCGCGGGTGATGTGATCGCGTTGCACCCCGTGCCGGAGCCGGGCACGTGGGGAGCGGCGGGCGCGTTGCTGCTGGCCGGGATTGCCGCGGCGCGGCGGCGCTGGTCCCGTCCGACCACGGCCGGCACGAGTATATAGCAGTCGAAGAGCGAATATAATCCATCGCTCCGGCGGCTCCACGGCGCCGGAGCGCTCGACCTGGCGTCGGCTCACGGCCTGAGTTGAGGAAGGCTCCCTTTTATACAACGGCCGCGCGTCGAACCCTTTCATCGGTCGGGTATGGCCGGGCGCCTCTATCTTCCACCCCCGCCCCGATCCGTCTCGCCCACTCCGCTATATACCCGCGGCGGGTTGGCTCCGCGGCACTCGGCTGCCGGCCGTGCGCGATTCGACGCGGTCAACGAGTCGCACGCTGGGACTAGCGCCGCGGGTGACGGCGACCTCTACCGTTTGCGATCGCCACCGCGGTTGCGGTGGACGTTCCCGAAATGACGCGCGAGCAGCAACCCCGTCACGACAAAACCGACCGCGAAGACCGCCAGGCGCGAGTCGAACGCGAGTGGCACGCGGCGCCAGCAGAGCAGCGCCACACCGACAGCGAGATTGAAGGAGCCCCAGAGAAAATTGACAATCGGTGACGAGTCTCCAACTCCCGAAGGCGTCGCGAACGGCGTCGGAAATGGCCGCCCGTGCAATCCCGCCAGCAGGTGCGGCAGGCCATTGCACAAAAACGCGCCAGCGAAGAATGCGACAAGGAAGTTCATAGCCTATATGATTGTATATACCGCGGACGTTCGAGGGCGGCAATCGGCCGGCAGCGCCCCTGTCGGTACCCCTTCGACCGGCGTGCCGCGGGTTCGTGCCGGCAGCTCACGCACGGGGTTACGCAACACCCGGGTTTGGAATAATATATATCGCGCTGACCGCGCACTGGGCGCGGCACCGGGGCGGTCAGCCGACGGGATTCGCGAGCCAGCCCTTCAGCACGGCGAGGTCTGAGCGGAACGCGGCGACGAGCGCCGCACGTTGCGCGAAAGGAACGGGCGCGAGCTTGCCGGCGGCGTCAGTGAAATATTCGTTGTGTATACAGATCGGGAGGGGACCGCCATGCGCCGCGATCACCTGGTGGACGATCGCCGCCTTCACGCGGCCCTGTCCGAGCGGGACCGGAACCGGGTGATCGTTATCCCAACGGAAGCTTTTGACGCATAACGCCACGGTGCGCGGCGCCAGCAGTTGCACGGCATTCGGCCACGCCAGCCCTTGTTCGACCATGATATGGTCCACGTCGAACGCCACGCCGAACCACTTCGGATCGATATCACCGAGCAACTGATCGAGGTCCCACGCCGCTCCACCGGCCATCTGTGGTCCGGAGTGGGTTTGATATACGGCCTGGATCCCGATCTCGCGGTTGGCTGCCGCGAACTCCTTCGCCATGCTATGGAAATCCGCGAGCTGCGCTTTAAGCGGACGACCGGAAGTATATTGAAACCCGCGGTGACGATATTGGGGTATGCCCAGCTGCTTCGCGGTGCGCACCGCCGCCTGCCAGTGCGGTTCGTCGGGCCGCACCGTGTCGAGGGCGATCCAGAGCACGCGACGCTGTTTTTGCGCGAGCGCCGCCACCATCGCGGGAAGCTCATCGGGCGCCCTTTCCGGCGTGATATGCCCCTGCTTTCGCACCGTCAGCTCCACGTCGGCCCCGATCTCGTCGAGCGTTTGCGCGAGTTCCGCCGGTGTATATTTCAGCGGACCGCCATCACCGCCGTCGAAGAACCACTTCTCCAGCACCGCAATATCATATTTCCCAGGTGCCTGGGAGGTCGCGGCAAGGGGGGCGGCCGGCGCGGCCGCGAGGGACGAGGCGAGCCCGCCAGCGGCGGCGAGCAGGCCGGCGCGGACGAGAAACTCACGACGATCGAGTGCAGGGGGTGTATATGGTGGGGTATTCACGGGGTGGTTTTCATATTCCCGGAGTGCTGCCGGCGGGCAAGAGGGAAGCGCACCGCCGAGCCACGATTTGCGGCGCCGCGTCTTCGGTGACCGGCCTGCCATATATATAACTTGGGGCCCGATATATACGTAACGTTTAGTATTCGTCGCCTACGTCCCCGTCGGCCTCTCACTCGAAACTGTCGTAGGTCGCAAGCCATACCGTTACAGCGCAACAGGTTGTACCAGCCGGTCAGCTTATCAGGGGAACCCCTACGTAAAACCCCCGCCAACCATGATAAAGACGCGAGCGGCGCCATGATACTCATTCAGCAATAACTTGTGTATTCTCTGCCTCCGTAAACCGCTCGTGATATATAATATGCGACTCCGGCCCTTTCAGTAACCGTCCAATTTCTCCTCTCCTAAAAAATATGAAACAAAATCGGCTGGCATTAATTATCGCGGGCCTTGCCCTCGCTTCCACCCCCGCCGTGCGGGCGCAGGTGACCACCACCTCGTCGACCGATGGCCTTGCGCTCGCCAACGCTCTGGCGTCGGGATCCGGCTTAACGATCACATCCGCGACATATAGCGGTGGTAACGGCGCCGCGGGCTTCTTTAGCGGAGCTACCGGATTGCTGCCGTTCAGCAGCGGCATCGCACTCACCAGCGGTTTGCTTTCCAATATACCCGGCCCGAACAACACAACCGGAGTCAGCTACGGTTGGGGCCTCCCGGGTGATCCGGACCTAACGCTGTCGTCGGGTCAGAATACGAACGATGCCGCCACGCTCATCATCCATTTCACGACGACGGCCAACGTTATCTCGTTTCAATATGCCTTTGGGTCCGAGGAATATCCTGAATTCGTCGGTTCATTTAACGATTCGTTCGGCTTCTTCCTCAACGGCGTGAATATCGCCACCCTGCCTGGCACCAACACGCCGGTCTCGATCGACACGATCAACCCGAACCTGAACTCATCTTACTACTTCAACAACAACTTCCAGAACGGCACCGCGCCGCTGAACCTGCAATATGACGGGTTCGTCGGCATCAGCATCCCGCTCTTCGCGACCGCGGCCGTGACGCCCAACGTAGATAACGTCATCAAGATCGTCGTCGCGGACGGCGGCGACACCGCCTTGGACACGGGCATTTTCCTAGCCGCGAACAGCTTCATCGCCGCTCCTCCGCCGACCCCGACGCCGGTCCTGACCGCGGTGCCCGAGCCGTCGACGTACGGCGCCGGCGCTTCCCTAGCCCTCCTCGCCTTCGCCGGCTTCCGTCGGATGCGCCAGCGCAAGCCGATCGCCGCCTAAAAGCTTCGCTTCCCCATCGCGGCGTCCTCCGGGACGCCGCTTTTTTTTGCACGTATATATTCATCCCGAATGGCGGCGCCGCGTGTATCCGTGGCATGGATACACGGTCCGCCACGGCGATTCGAACTTCGCTGCGAGTGATGTCCGTCACGTGGCGGCTCTCGCCGGCTCCGCGCAACGTCCGGCGTTGTCTGATGACCGGAGACTCCCCACGTTGTCGTCACCAGAGCCATGCCAGACGCGTTCCCAATCCGTTTTCGCGGAAGTATACAGCCGCCGCCCTCCCCAGTGAATATATTGCCCGGCCGCAGTCGGTCCACTCACCTCGGCTGGGGCAGGCGCGGCGGAATCGGTTTTCTGATCGTCGCGGGCCTCACCGCGTTGAGCGGCTGTGCCGGGCCGAGGACTGAAGCCGGCATCCGTGCCCGGCACCTGTCTTACTTTATGCTGGTCGAGGTCGTGAAAAACGAGGGCTCGACCACGGGTCCCGTCCGGCGCGTCTCGACCTTAAAGGTGAAGGAACCGTTTTGGCGCGCAGGCGCGACCGTTCACCTGATCATTGACGGGGCCACGCCGGAATGGCCGGCCCTTGCCACAGTCGGCTCGCGCTGGCGCATCCGTTTCAACGATGACGGCTTCGACCAAGAACGTTCCACTGGATTCTCGCCGTGGCCGATCGCGGCGCTGGACCCCGTGTTGATCCGCGACCAGTCAGTCTCCGGACATTAGCGGCGCCGACGTCGGTGGGCCGTGTATATACCGTATATAGACGGTATAAACGAGAACGGGGAGGTCTCCGCACCCGGAGTTGAACGGGGCCCCGACAACCGTGGCGAACCGCAGAAATATAGCGGCGATATGTACGATGACTATACCCGCGCAGCGACGAGCGTTTCGCGACTACGACGCGCCCCGGCGCGGGTCAGGCAGCTGAGCCGAGTTGCGCCGGCTTCTTTGGCTTTTTCGGCTTTTCTTCCGGAGCTTTGCCCGCGCTGCGGATGTTCACGACCCGATTCAATATATCGAACCAGAACGGCGCGCCGAGCGAAATGGCAAACGCAGTCAGTGCCCAGCCAAAGAGATGCCGACTGATCGCCTTACCCACCCGAGAAAAAAACCATCCGACGGACCCACCGGCGTTCGGGCCGAGCGGTTCCGCTGTGAACGGCGACTCCGCCTCAGACCAGCCCAGCGGCAGGTTCAGCGCGCTCACTCGGGCAACACTCGCCGCGAGCTCCGCCTCGCGCGCGGCGACGTCATTCGCCGTTGACGCCGAAGCCGCCGATGTGCCCGGCCGCGCGGGCGTCCCTGGACGAGAAGCCACAGCCGTGCCTGCCGCCGAAGCCGCGGTCGCCTCCGTCGCCACCGCGGCGCGCAGCACAGGATCGGTGGCGAGGCGGTTGATCAGGACGATCGTGTCGACGTTCAGGACGAGCGTCACCACGCATGCGATCGCGAACAGCCAATATTGGACGCGCCGTTTATACCACCCACCAACGCGGTCCATCGCGTTATTGAACCAGACCTCGACGTTCATCTTGAAATGCTCGAGGTCGCCGTCCGACTCGCTCAAGAGCACGTTCAGCGGCTGACGCAACGCCAGCGGCAGCTCGTCGATTCTCGCCTGTATATTAGCCACAACCAGCTTCCCGTTGGCATCGCCCGCGATCACATCGATCAGCGCAAGGGTGAACGTGCGCGACGGTATATAGGACGGCCGGTTGCCCTGCGACAGCCCGTCGACCAGCGGATGATCATATACCGCCTGCGCGAAATCCTTGCGCAGGATCTCCGTCGTGGCGGCCGGATCCCCGGTCGGCAGTAAATTACAGATACCACGCCAGAGCGTGTTACCCCGGGATTTGAAGAGCGCCGAAAGCAGCTCGTTCGCGGCGGTGACGACGAGGCTTAGCAGCAAAAAGATAAAAACGATGCCCAGCGCGACCTCGAGTGCGGCGGATCCGAACATGGTTTGTATAGTATATACCGGCGAGCGCCCGGGTTGGCGGAAATGCGGGGGGAACGAACGGATTTCCGGCGCCGCAGGTCGAGAAGACCCCGGCGCGCCAATCAAGTCAATCTCCCGAACGGACGTGCGCTGTGCGGATTCAGCGGGAGCACAGCACCCCGCGCCCCAAAGCGCGCGCGTCAGGCGCCGATCGCGACGACGCGCCCGGTGAGCCGGCGGCGTGCCTCAGGCTCCGCGGGATCGAGCTGAAGCGCGGCGTGAAATGCCTCGTCGGCCGCTGCCGACAACCCGCGACCTGCGAGCGTGACACCGAGATCACTATATAGCGCCGCGTTCCCGGAAAAACACTGGAGCGCAAATCGCGCGACCTGCTCCGCCTGCACCCACTCCCCCTCGCGACGCAGTAGCACCCCGAGATAACGCAGGAACGCGGGCTGCTCGGGAAACCTGACCGACGCCTGCAGCAGGATGCGCTGCGCGTCCGGCACGTCGCGCATCGTCGCCGCCTGCCGCGCGCGCTCGAGATATATCTTCGGCGATGGATCGTTCAGCGGGATCGCACGAAATTCGGCGTAGGCCCGCAGGTACTCGGCCAGGTCGAGAAACTCTGACCGATATACATAGCGCATTCCGGGCACCGCCCACCGCAGCTGGAAATGCTGGATGATCTGCGGATGCAGCGGCGTGTCCTCCGCACCGATCACCTCAGCGGCTTCTGCCGGTTCCGGCAGGCGTCCGCCGGCCGCGCCCACCAGCGCGGTGACCAGAGAATCATACAGCTTATATAGAATCCGGAAGGTCGGATGGTTCACGGTGCCGAAGAGTTTCTGCGCCCGAAACGACGCCTCTATATAGGGAGCGATCGCCAGATCCGAACTGCGGTCGTTGTGCCGCATCTCGGCGAGCACCATTTCGGTATACCGGTCCAGGTTGACGAGCCGGTTGAGGTCGAAGTCCATATAGCGCGACGGCAGGTCGGCCGCGCTCACACCTTCGTTCAGCAGTTTCAGCGCGAGCCGATCGCCGTAGGGAAAACGACCCCACGGAAATCCCGGCTCAGCCCGGTTGCGCGGGTCGACCATATAGGTCGGCCAGAGCAACTTCAGCCAGAGCGTCGGAAACCGGATCTGTCGGCAATGCGGGCCCAGCCGCTCGCGAAACGCCGGAGGCGCACAGGCCGCCGCCGTCTGCCACACGGCCACATCGACGCTGGGCAGAAACGCGGGGTCGTGAATCGGATGATCCGCCGCGATCTCAGCGTAATCAGTCAGGTAGATGATTTCATACTCCGCGGCGATCGCAGGCGTCTCCCGCAGACGCGACGCAATCCAGCCCGCCTGACAATTCCCGTAAACGAGCAGCCGCTTTTTCTTCATTACGAGCTGGCCGCACCCAGCGAGGCGGACGGCATTTCCGACGCACGCGCCGCGACGAGGCCCGTCAGCACATCCGCGAGGTCGCCAACAGTCGCAAGTCCCGGCAGGCTCTCCAGTGGCAGCCGCACGCCGAACGCCGTCTCGAGCTCGAGCAGGATCATCGTGTGCGCCAGCGAATCCCACCCGGGCACGTCGATCGCTTCCGTTCCGCGCGTCACCACCAGGTCGGGGCAAGTGAGCGTGCCGCGGAGCACGCGCTGGATCTCGAGCAGGACGGCATCACATTTCATAGTTATGAAATATACTTTAGACGGTCGCGGCGACCGGCGGTGCGAGGTACTTTCGCAGGTTTTCCTTCCGGCTGAGCTTTCCGCTGGTCGTCTTGACCAGCCAACCCGACGGAACCAGACGCACGTCGTGGACGAGCAATCCTGCGGCATCGAGGATCCGCCGCTTGATGGCCCGGCGCAGGGCGGTCGCGGACGTGGGCTCGTGGTCTCGCGCCTCGGTGAGGATCACGACCTCCTGGCTGCCGACCTCCTCCCGGAACCACCCGAGCGCGACACTGCGGCCGGCATGCACGCCCGGGACGGCGTTCACGAGATGCTCCAGCTCGTGCGCATGAAAATTCCGACCGTGTACAATGATGAGGTCGGCCGAGCGGCCCGTTATGTAGAGTTGGCCTTCGTGCATGAACCCCAGGTCTCCTGAGAAATACCAACCAGCGCGCAGCCATCGCAGCGACTCTTCGTCACCGCGATGATAACCCGAGAATATAAAGTCGCCCGTGATCGCCACCGTGCCGATCGCGCCATCAGCCAACGGGCGGCCCTCGGTGTCGACGATCTGCACTCGCAGTCCGGGCAGAGGCTTGCCGGCCGACAGCACATCGATCCCCGGCTCGTCGGCCGCGACGACGTACGCGCGGCGTTCCGTGCGGAAACGTTCCTGATCCAAGTGAAGCCACTCGGGCGCGCGGTCGAGCCGGGTTTGCGTGGCCGCAAAAACGGTCTCGGCCATCGCATAGCAAATTTGCAGCTGCGCCGCGCGAACCCCGGATGGCGCGAAAGTCGTCGCGAAGTTTTCCAGTGTTTCGCGACGGCACGGCTCGGAGCAATTGATCCACGCGCGCATGGACGAGAGATTGCCCGCAGATGCGGGACGCACCGTGCGGCAGAGATGTTGAAACGCGAAATTCGGCTGCCAGCAGAGCGTGCCCCCAAAACGCTCGATCGCGGAAAACAGCCGCCCGGGTTGGGCCACCCATTCAAACGGATCGAGCATCACGACCGGCACGCGGCGCACCAGCGGGAGCAGGAAGCACGCGATCAAACCCATGTCATGATATAGCGGAAGCCACGAAACAATGCGGTCCGACGGCGCGAGCGCGAGTACCCGGGCGTAGCTCTCGAGCTGACGCAGCACGGCGCCATGCGTGAGGACGACTCCTTTTTTCAAGCCGGTGGTGCCAGAGCTGTGCTGGAGAAACGCGATCTCGTTGGACGTCGTCGGCAGCGTTTCGCTTCGGGTCGCGGGAAACGGCAACGCATCCTCCGCGGCGAGCAGGAGCTGGCCGAGGCTCGTTATATTATTCCGCAATTCCGCCTGGTCGCGTCGCCGCGTGACGATGGCGCCGCGTCCAAGTCGCGCGAACAAGGTTTCATGCGAACGCCAGAATTCCGCGGGGTCCTGCTTCGCGGAGAGCAGCGGCATCAGCGTCGGAGTCGCTCCTGCCACCATGGCACCGAGAAACGCTGCCAGCAGGTCGCGTCCCTGCGGCAGCATGATCACGACGATCTCGCCGGCCTCCACGCCGTGGGCAATATAGAAGTTCGCGAACCGTGCCGCTTCGTCCCACAGCGCGCGCCGCGTGACGACCTCATGCGACTCGCCGACGAGTATATGCGCGAAGACCTCCTCGGGCTCGGCCGGCGCGGCGCCCCAACCGGCTGCGACGAGTATATTCGGGGACGTCGCGGCGGAGAAATTCATCGACGCGAAGCGCGGCTACCCCGCGGGCACCCGGGGGTGCCGGGACGTGTTTGAATATTAGAAAATAGAGACACGCCGCCTATGAGCAGATTCGAGGCCCGCCCGCATAACGTGCCATTTATGCCACTGCTTGAGAGCAGGTTAAGAATTTTTTCACGAAACCGAAACCAGCTCGTGACAAATCAGCGGCAACCCGCCTGTGGACGAGGCAAAAATTTCCCGGGGCTGAGAAAGCCAACGCGGACCGTCGAGGATCGTATATATGCTCACGGCCGAGACACGCCTTCACGACTCCGTCAGGTTGCAGAAATCGAACCTCCGCGTTAGGACGGATTAAATCGACGGCCGGAAAGCCACGACATCTCGTCGCTATATATATATCGCCCTATATACAGGCCTTCCGGGCTTAAGAGTTAAGCGTTAGACGTTAAGACTTAAGCCTTTCAGGAATTCAGTCGGCCAGCGGGACGAGCCCAAACGTTTATAAACCTTCACGAAGCCATCAGAATATACATGCCGTGTTTAGGCCGCGCCGATCGGCTCCACGCTCTAGAGTAGGTGCCACACGACTCCCGCCGCGCCGCTGGCGAATATGACGAGCGGAACGCTGGCCTTGAAACGTTCGAGCGCGACGAGTCCGACGACCGCGACGATCACGGCAAACGCGTCGAATTGCCCAGGCGCGGGTCGCAGCGCCTGAATGCCGAACCATATAGCGAGATTGAGCACCACGCCGACCACCGCAGCCGTCACCGCAGACAGTGCCGCGTTGAGGCGGACCTGACCACGGAGATTCTCCACATGGGGAGCTCCCAGAAACACCCAGAGAAAACAGGGAGCAAACGTCATCCACGTCGCCAGCAGCCCCGCCATCACGGCCGAGAGCCACGGCGGCAGCGTGCCTGGATGCGTCCAGCCCGCCATAAATCCCACGTGCTGCAACACCATGACCAGCGGCCCGGGCGTCGTCTCCGCAAATGCCAAACCATCGAGCATTTGCGGTCCCGTCAGCCAACCGAAATGCCCGACCGCCTGCTGGGCGACATACGGCAGCACCGCATACGCGCCCCCAAAGGTGACCAGCGCCGCCTTTCCGAAGAAAACGCCCTCCCGCACGAGCGTGCCGGCCCATCCCTGCGTGAGCCCCGCGAGCAAAACCGGAAACCACCAGAGTGAAAGGCCGGTAATTATAAGACGCAGCGTCTCGCGTCGCGACGGACGCGGCCCGGCTGCAATCATTGCCGCCTCAGGATCAAGTGCCCGCGCCCGATGCCCGCCCACCGCACGTTGTATATAAGAATTTCCTGCGCCCAAACGGTGGGTGACCCAGCCGAGCAGTGCGGCTCCGAGAATCACCGCCGGGAACGGGAGGCGAAAGAAGTATATAGCGATAAAAGCCGCGGCCGCCAGCCCCCAGCGGAAAGGAGTACGCAGCGCTGTGCGCCCGATCCGCACCACCGCGGCCGCCACGATGGCCAGCACCGCGGGCTTGAGCCCGTGAAAAACTGCGCCGATCCACGGCACCTGCCCGAAGGAGACATAGACCGCGCTCAGGCCGAGCAGGATGAAGATGGACGGCAGGACGAACAATATACCGGCCGCCAGCCCGCCGCGCGTGCGGTGCAGGAGCCACCCAATATAAATTGCGAGCTGCTGTGCTTCCGGGCCGGGGAGCAACATGCAGTAGTTGAGCGCATGAAGAAACGCCGGCTCCCCCACCCACTTCCGCTTTTGCACCAGCTCCGCATGCATGATCGCGATCTGCCCGGTTGGTCCCCCGAAACTGATGAATCCTAGCTTCAGCCAGAAGCGAACCGCCTCGCGAAAAGTCGGACGCACGCCCGGGCCATCGAACTCGCCATCAGTCGGGCTCACGGCAGCCGGCGGACGACGAAACAGGATCGAAGCACGCGCATGGAACGGAGCATCCTGCGCGCTGCAGATGCCGTGCCGAGTATATTATGAGAGCCACGCTCGTGCACAATTTTCCGGACCGATCGCGTTGCCCGCGCGGGAGAGCCACAGGCGGGCAGATCAGGTGTGATCCCTAACCCGTCTCTATATACATCCATTTGTTGAGTTATATAGCTCATGGCGCCTCGTTGCGGCGGGGTTCATGGCAAAGAATAACCCAATATCGTGCACGCGCGGAAATCGGACCCGACCGTTTGACCGCCAGCGCGTCGGTGCTAACCTCGGCCCGAATGCTCTGCCAGAAATGCGGGACGCAGGAAGCCGTCGTCCACCTGGAAACCCGCGTTTTCCGGCAGATCCTGCAGGAACACCTCTGCGAGATCTGCGCCGGCGTTCGCGCGACACCGCGAACAGGAAAAGCACCGACGACGGCGCCGAGCGCCGCCTTCGACTCAGCCGCCGAGAAGCATTTGCTCGGATATATAGTGTACGTCGAGAAGAGCCCGCCGATTACACGCCGGCAAGAGGATGACTGCTGGACACGCTGGGAGCACGGACGTCGCGACGCCCGGCGAATCCTGTCCACGCTGCCCGGCTTCGCGCGCCTTCGCATCGAGATGGCGCGACGCATTTCCTCGGATGACACCACGGCCGCTGAGGTCTTGCCGCCGGAAATACAAAACCGGCTTACCGCGTATCGGGTTGCGCTGCCTCGGTTGATCCTCGCCGCCCGGCAAGCCGATGACACCGCCGCGCGCGCCTGGCGCGAGCTCGCCGAGGCGCAGACGGAGGCCGGGCGGCGTCCACGACGCCGGGCGTGGCAATCCGCCGAACGAGCGCTGCGCCAGGCCGCGGATCGGTTCGAGCTGACATCCGCGGTCGATTCCATATATCTCAAGCAGCAGCGGCCGGCGGTCCACCGAATCCTGTCGCTGCTCGCCGGGCTGGACGAACCTCCGCTCTCGAAACCGGCACTCCTGGCCAGCGTCGTACGCCTGAGCGTCGAGGCTCGATTGACGCAGATCGAGGAGAAGGAGCGGACGCCCGCTTCAGTATATATCGACAAACTCGACGCCGCCCGCGCTCACCTCCGCGTCGCCAGGCGCGCCCACGGCCTCCTGCAATTGGAGTACCTGCGTCACGCGATCGTCATTGCCCGCCAATCCGAAAAGCCGGGACACTCGTTGGTCAGTCTCGTGGCGGCCGGGAACGTCGGCCTGCTGCGGGCCCTCGAGAACCTGGACCACCGCGACCGTCGGCGATTTCGCGCCGGAGTGCGAAGCGCGATCGAGCTGGCCATCAAGCAGGCGCTCGCGGCCGCGCCCGGCGACGAGGCAAGCCCAACGCCCGGCCGCTAGCCGCACCGCACCTGTAGATTGCGACCAGGCTCTGGTTCTATATACTCCGCGGCACCGCGCCGGTGTGATACTGACGAGCCCGAATCTCTATATACTGCGCGACGTGGTTCCGTCGTCTGGGACGTTATGGAGAACTCACGTGGGCACTATGTATACCCGCTGGTTTGCCAGCTGCACATAGCGCCTCGACGTGCACCCTATTCCGTTCGTTGCGCGCCACGGAGGTGAATCGTGGCCAGGGCCGCGGCCACGATCAGCGCCACGAGGTTCAGCCACGTTGTATAGTTCCAGCCGAAGGACCCGTGCGCCAGGTGAGACATCGCGCCGGCGTGATCCGCCGGCTTCAGCCCCGTCGCCGCGAAGACGAGATCGACCACCGCGCCCGCGACCGCCATCGCCACAAACAGGACCACCGCGAGATATATCGTCGGCCGCGTCCCATAGTAGCGTCGGTACGCGACAACCAGCGGCGGGATGATGAGGTCGCCATATATAAACGCAATCACGCCGCCGAATCCACAGCCGCTCGACCAGAGCATCGCGGCCATCGGGATATTGCCCACGGAGCAGACGAACGTCGCCGACGCCACAAGCGGACCGATGAGCACGTTTTCGAGCAGGCGAATCGGCGCCGGGCTGCCAACGAGAAATATATGACGCCACCAATCCGCTGGGACGGCGCTCATGAGGATCCCGGCGAGCAGTACACCGACGAGGATTTCGCGCCAGAGCATCGACCACTCCATCCAGAACGCGTCCGCGATACGGCGCGACCGCGGCGAACCCGCGTCGCCCTCCATGCCGTGCCCGCCGTGGTGCGCCGGGCTGTGTGCGTTGCCATGCTCATCTTCAGCGTCATCGCCGTGGTGATCGTGATGGTGGTGCTCATGACCACCGTGTTCGTGCTCGTGGGCGGAGATGTGCTGCGCGTGCTCACGGACAGCCTTTTCCGCCGCGGGGCGGACGGTGACGCGATATATAATCCAGATGAGCGTGATCATCACCGCGGCGCCCGCGACTTCCGCCACGACGAACCGCCAGCCGAGCGTGATCCAGATGACGGCGCCCAATTCCAAAACGAGATTGGTCGAAGCAATCATAAACGCGGTCGCCGCCGCCGCGCTGGCTCCTTTTTGAAAAAGCGTGCGCGCCGTCGCGACCGCGGCATAGGAACACGACGAACTCGCCGCGCCCAGCAGTGTGGCGAGACCGACTTCGCGCAGCCCCGCGTGACCCAGCATTTTGCCCATCCGCTGATCGCTGACGTAAACCTGAATGGCGGCAGACGTCGCGAAACCGAGGACGAGTGCCCAGAGCATCATCCAAAGCATTGCGGCCGCCTGCCAAAGCCCGTCCGCCAAGTGTGAGAAAAGCGCATGCACCCGTCCATCGACCCGCGTCGCGCAGCGGGTATCCCGCCACCTCGATTTCTTGTTCGGCCTCGCGCCGCGATTTATTATTGACGCAACCGCCAGCCGGGAAGGCCAGCGCGGTAAAGTTGTTGCCCGCTCGGGAACCGGCACTGGTTAGAACGGGTCACGCGAGGCACCCGGCGGCGGTGACTGCCTCTGCAAGCGCGTTTGAGGAGCATCCGCGATCGCGTGTATATTTCATAATTATGAATCCCCCCGACAACGATAGCGATACCACGCTTCCCCCGGAATCGGACAAAACGGTGACGGCGCTCACGCGCGACGAAACGGCTCCGGGCTCGACCCCACCGACGCACGAGGCGATTTCCGGAATGGCCCGCCAAATCTGGATGGAGCGCGGCCGCCCCGCGGGACAGGACGAGGCCATCTGGCTGGAAGCCGAGCAACGGCTCGCCGGCCGCAGGGAAACGCCTGAGAGCGTTCAGGGACTGCAGCCGATGAACGAAACCGCCAAAGCGATGGCCCAAAGCCACGACCAAACCGACTCCGGTCCCGCCACGCGCGGGATGTAATCGGCCGGCGCGACCCCGCCGAAGCGATCTCGATCTCGCAGGCAGTCCCCTGTCTGCCCGACCGGCTATATACTCGTCCCAGTCACCTATATACTCCGCACTGGCACGACCAACGCGGGCCTACATGCCCTCGCGGCCGCCCGTCGGCTGGAGCTGCGCGAGTTCGACGGCCCTCGTCGCCTCGGGATTGGCCATGAACCATTTCCAGACGTTGCCGGTGCGCAAGTCTTCCGCGGCGAGCAATGTGATACCGACGTCGATCCCGATTACGTCATCCGTCGTCCACCCGGTGTTCGGATTAAACGAGTCGGTGAAACCATATTTGCGATATATCTTTTCGCCGAACTGATCCTTCATCGCGCGAAGCGCCGGGATGGACAACTCCGGCGTGAGCATAAGCGAGCCCGCGGGCGCACACGGAACGACAGTGCCGTCGATCTTGCCCTTGGCGGGTGGACCACCCCACGCCCTGTAACCCGTGATCGCGATCGATGAGGTGATGCCCCAGATATTATCGTTATATCCAGGATATTGTTTGGCGAGATCCAGGCAGAACGCCTTGTGCGCCTGCGTCGCCAGGACAGCGTTTTCAAAATAGTCCGCCTTCGAGCCCTGCGCCTCGCGCCGGTTGCGCAAATCGAACCACGCAAAGGGATATTGATACGTCCACAGCAGTGAGACGCCGATGAAGTGGATGCCGTTATATTCATTCGGCGTGCGCTCCCAGGCATACCAAGCATCGGGCGGTAGCGGATGCGTCGGCGAGCCAATGCCCATCAGATACATACACGCGAGCTGGCAATATTTATCATAGCGGGCCTTGAGGAAGCCCTCCGGTTTCCATCCATGCGCGAGCAGGTTCGGGCTGCCGTTGCACATCCACTGGTAATCCATCCGTTCATATAACGTCGTGGCCAGCCGCACGACCTCCGGATCGTCCTTGAAATATTGCCGCGCGGTCAGCGCCCCGGCAGCGAGCCAAGTGCAGTCGCTCGTCGAAATTTCACTCGTGCCCACCCGAGCACCGGTTTTGACGTCCACGAAATGATACGACCACCCGTGATTAATGAATACAAAGCCGTCTACATACGAATGAAGCGTGGCGCGCACCCGGTCCCGCGCCTGCTCGCGCGTCACCCAGCCGCGCTCCGCTCCAATACACATCGCCGTAATCCCGAAACCGGTCGCGCCCGTGCTGCCGGCGTCCGCCTTCGGACCAGTGCCGACGGAACCATCGGCAGGCGTGCGGTCACGGGTGATGCCACTCTTCGCGTCGGACTGCTCCCAGAAAAACAGAAAACTTCGGTGCGATATATCATCGAGCAGCGCATCGTCCGCCGGCGCCAGTACACGGCCGGAGGCGGAGACCGCCAGGACGCAGCCGCCGATATATAAAGCCGAGACGCGGATGCTGGGAAATAAACGCATGGGATTTTGGGGTTAGGTTCGAACGGGATTGAAAGGGAAACAGCGCATCAACGCGGAGGGGACTTCGACCGACGGAGGGTGACCGTCGGGCCGCGACCGCGTCAGCCTTGCCGACCAGATGAATGGGGCGAGCCAGAAGTTACTAGACGGTTTAGTGAGTTGCGGTCAAACGCGACCCGCGAGCGGGCCACGGAAGCGAAGCAATCACCGCGTTTTACGCCGGCGCGGCCCGCCGCACGTCGAGTTCCTGCTTGATGGCACGCATGCGCTGCTCGGTCAGAGGATATTTCCCGATGACGATGGCCGCGGCGAGCGCGCCCGCGAACGGCAACACCGAATAAAGGATCCGCATCCAGAGCAGTGCCGCGGCCGACTGCCCGCCGCCGAGCTTCGCGTCGAACCCGATGCCCACGAGTATAAAGCCCGAAAGCAGCGCGCCGATGGAATATCCAAGCCACCCGCAAAAGCTCAGTGACGAGGAATATAGACCCTCGCGGCGCGCGCCGCTGCGCGCCTCCTCAAAATCGGCCGAATCGGCGAGCATCGAAAGCGCCATGACATTGATGCCCACCACGCCGGCACCGTTCATACCCCACACCAGGATGATCAACCAGGGCTGCCCTGGCTGAAACAGCACCATCTTCGCCGCGCTGCCGATCATCAGAACGAGGGCAGCGACCTGCAGTGTACGGCGCTTGCCAATTTTCCGCGACAGCGCGCGATACGCGAAGATCGCGCCGATCCCAGCAATTTGGAACGCCGTCCCCGCCCAACCCTGCATCACCGCCGCGTGCCGGATATCGCCCGCGTAGACGTAATAGTAAGTCGCATACATCCCGAGGATGCCCACGACATTATATCCAAACGTCGCCAGAAATTGCGTTCCCAGGAGCCGCAGGAGCCCCTCGCTCGCACACACCGTCCGGAAGTTTTCCGCGAGCGAAGCCCGTCCCTGATGCGTGGCAACGTGTTCATATAGCCGCTCGCGGGCGAAGAAGACCGGCGCCAGCCCGGCCACTAGAAAAAATCCCCCCAGCGTCCATCCCATCGTCCGCACGCCCGTGAGCGTGTCCGGAAACATCGAGCTCTGCACCCAGACGAACACCCAGTTCGAAAGGACGGCGAACACGCGGAAATATATCTGCGTCGTCCCGCTCAGCCGCGTGCGCTCATGATAATCGTTCGTCGCCTCGACCTGCAGGCTCAGCAGCGGGATCAGGTAAAACGCCCGTGCTGTATAGAAGAGGATCGAGGCGACAAGTACATAGACGAACAGCGACGGCCCGTTCGCCCCGCGCGGCGTCATCCACATCAACGCAAAGCAGAGGCACATCGGCCCGATCGACAGCGCGAGCAGCGGGCGACGGCGGCCGAACCGCGACCGGAAGTTGTCGGAATATTGCCCGGCCACCGGCTCGAGCAGTGCACCCCAAACGCGTTGGGCGAAAAGGACAATGCTCACGAGGACGGGGCTCATCCCCATCGTCACGTTATATACAGAGCTCGCAATGACATGCGTGACATCGTGCGCCCCCAGACTCGTCGCAAAGCCAAGGCCCAGCGCAATTTTCTCGCGCAGGGGAACGCGATGCGTCGGCGGCGGCGTCGCAAGCTGGGGCGGGCGGGAGCGCTCGGCTAGTTCCACAACCGCAGCCTAGAAGGCCCGGCGGCAAAAAGACGAGGCACAACCCCCGCGATCAGGCGCCGTCACCCTCGGTGGACGGCTGCAATTCAGCGAGTTCGAGCGCGCGCTTCGTTTCCGGATTCGCCATGAACCATTTCCAGAGATTCCCGGAACGGAGATTTTCCGCGCTGAGCAGCGTGATCCCCGTGTTGAGGGCAATCACATCCTCACTCACCCAGCCGGTCGTCGGATGAAATGCGTCCGTAAATCCATACCGCCCATATATCTTTTCGCCGAAACGCTCCTTCATCGCCCGCAGCGCCGGCAATGATATATCCGGCGTGAACATCAGCGAGCCCGCCGCCGCACAGGGCACGACGGTGCCGTCAATTTTACCGTGGCTGGGCGGGCCGCCCCACGCCTTATATCCCGTTTTGCTCAGCGACGCCGTCACGCCCCAGATATTTTCCGAATAGCCGGGGAACTTCGCGGCGAGGTCGACGCAAAACGCCCGGTGCGCCCGCGTGGCGATCGTGGAATTTTGGAAATAGTTCAACCGCGAGCCCTTCGCCTCGCGACGATTTCTCAGGTCGAACCAGGCCAGCGGGTACTGGTAGGTCCAAAGTCCGGAGGTTCCTATATACTTGAACTCCTTATATTGATTCGGATTGCGCTCCCATGCGTACCACGACTCCGGGGCGAGCGCATGGCCCGCCGGTGCGCCGATCCCCAGTAAATACATACACGGCAACTGATCATAACGTTCATAATGCCGCTCGCTCCACCCGTCCTCCGGCGACCAGCTCATCGCCAACAGCGTCGGATGCACCCCGCGCATCCAACGATAATCCACGCGTTCATAGATCTGTGTAGCCCGTTTCACAATGACGGGATCATCCGAGAAATATTGCCGGGCCGTCAGCGCACCAGCGATGAGCCAGGTGGAATCGCTGACGGAAACCTCGCTGAACTGGCGCCGCGAGCCGCTCGACTCGCGCACGCCGAACTGCGCCACATCATATTGAGCGGCCGTCCGCGCGCCGGTCTTGATATTGATCCAATGATAAAACCAGCCGTGCTCGTTCGCCGCGGGGCCGTCAGCATACGTCGCGAGTGTCGCCCGCACGCGATCCCGCGCCTGCTCTCGGGTGATCCATCCACGCTCGGCGCCAATACACATCGCCGTGATGCCAAAGCCCGTGTCACCCGTGCTGCCGACATCCCGGCGTTCCGCGGGATAGGGGCTAGCATCCGCCCGCGATCGCCCACGAGTGATCCCCGTCTGCGGATCCGTCTGCTCCCAGAAATAGCGGAAACACCGCTGCGATAAATCCTCGAGAAAAGCGTCGTCCGCCGGCGGAATCACCCGGCCCCACGCGCGCCCGCCGAGCATCGTCCACGCCGCCGCGCCGCCGGCCGCCTGAAGAAACGAGCGCCGGTTCATCGCCGGCACCCCTGAGTATATAGCGCGATCTTCACTCAATGCCGGATATTATAGGTGAAATAGAACCCGCGCCCGCTCGCGACGAACTGGTTCGAACTCACATAAAACCGGTTCAACACATTCTTCACCACCAATCCGAAGGTTTGC
Organism: uncultured Verrucomicrobiae bacterium; assembly: GCA_963800005.1. Taxonomy (GTDB): domain Bacteria; phylum Verrucomicrobiota; class Verrucomicrobiia; order Opitutales; family Opitutaceae; genus CAWCZH01. The sequence goes on along the minus strand of CAWCZH010000002.1, from coordinate 404,390 downwards.
GTCAGATGGTAGCTGGGCCGCAGCTGGTAATGCCACGTCCAGTCAAAATAGTAATAACTCGGGATCTTGATCGCCCACTGGTAGTTTGTCCCGGTATATACGCCCTTGGAAATCGTGTCGCCAGCCGTCACTCCCTCGGGATGCGTTGGCGATATATACGTGAAGCTCAGGTTCGTGTAGAGGCCGGTCAGCCGGCGGTCGAACGTGTAACGGCTATATACGCCGACGTTGTTCGTCGGCACGTTGGCCGGCGTCCGGCCCACCGCCTCCATCGCGTCGCCGTCGTTCGTCACCTTGGAATTCGCGTGCCCGTAGCCGCCGCCGAAGAAGAGCGCCTTCGTCACGCCATAGGTGAAATCGAACTCGATCCCACGCGACAGCTGGCTGCCCTGTGCCTCGTTAACCGTCGTTCCATCTGGCTGCAGCACGGCGACCGTCGTGTGAATCTTCGATATATAATAGCCACCGAGCGTGAAGATCAGCCGGTCGTTGAGCAGGTTTGCCTTGATGCCGTAATCATCACCCCAGCCGGTCGTCGCGGGTTTGACGGGCGACGTCGCCGACGCGGTCGCACCATACAGGTTCGCATCGAAGCCCGTGCTATAGCTGCCATAGAGCGCAATCTGAGGAAGCACCTTCGCATTGAAGCCGAAGCTCGGGTCGAAATACTTCTCGTTCTGGTGCTGCACGATCTGCTTGCCCGGCGTGAGATCGTCGAGATTGAAGAATGTATAGTCCTCGCGAGCGCTCGCATAGGCGATCAGCCGGCCATCGAGGAGCGTGGTCTGGTGCCGGAACATGACGCCATCATACAGCGCGCGATTCTTGTAGTCGTGCGTCAGGACGTTATATTGAGCCGTATTGTACGCCGGGAAGGTATAGTCGAACGGCTGGCCGACGATGATGGTCTTATTATAGTACGGCAGCGCCGCGTAGATGCCGCCGAGCGTCTGCTGCTTGTCCCACCGATACCAGTCATTGAAATCGAACGTCAGGAGTTCGCGGTTCTCCACGCGACCGTTAAACAGCCGATAATGGGCCACGAAGTCCGCCTGCAACGCGTCGCCGTCATCGTTGAATAGATTGAGCGACGGAGTGCCGCGGCCGATCGTGTGCGCCACGATATCATATTGCGTGTTCACCCCGTTGTTGAAGTCGTTGTACGTGGTATAATAACCGTTGCCACCCAGCCGCATGCTGAACACCTGGCTGAGCTGCAGCTCGTAAATGACCGTCACGCTCTTGATCCCGCGGTCATGCCAGGAATCCGGGCCGGTGCGCGACAGCCGGGACAGGTTCGTCGCCAGCGTGCCCGTATATACCGCATGCACTGGATCATAATTCTCCGGCAGGATCTGCTGCGGCGCATCGAGCGCGTTGTGGAAATAATCGAACTTCACCTCGAGGCTGCTTGAGGAGGAGAAATTGTGACGCAACGCCGCGTAGAACTCTTCGTTGCGCAGTTCGGAAAACGCCGAGTCCTGGCTGTGCGCGTAGTCGCCCGCATCCACTATATACGAATCCTTCGAGGTGATCGGCCCCGCCGCCTCGACCACCACGTTTCCCGTCCGATAACTGCCAGCCGTGAGCGTGATGGACTGGCTGCTGACATTCCGCGGCTCCTTCGTGATAATATTGACGGTGCCGCCCGGCGTCGACTCGCCATAGACCGCGGCGCTCGGGCCCTTGATGACATCCACGCGATCTATATTCACGGTTCCATAGCGCCCCAGCCGGATGAATCCATCCTCGAGCGAATAAGACTGGTTGAAGCCGCGGAGATTATATTGTCCGCCCTGCTGCAGACCGACGAACGAGCTGATGAACGACGCGTTTTCATTCAGCTCGAACAATCCGAGATCGTTCATCAGGTCGCTCGTGATCGTCTGGATCGAGAACGGCAGGTCCTTCACGGGCGTCGCGATGCGGCTGCCGGAAAGCGAGTCCTTCGTTACATAGCCGTTATCGCTCGCAGCGGTGACGCGAAATTCGTCAAGGCGTGTCGCGCCTGGGGTGGCATACGCCGGAGTGGCATCGGAGGACGCGGTCGGAGTGGGCTGCGCGTGAAGGGGTGCGAGGAGCGCCAGAGGGCACCCGATCGCGGCGAGCAGGAGACGCCGGGAGGGACGTTTCATATAGTGGTTCTGGGGTTTGAGGTGGGACAACGGAGAAAGCTTGGGCTATCGGCGGGCCGGCTTGCTGATCTCGACGAGCGCGAGCGAGCGCGGCGAAAGCGTGAGCGTGAGGCGGTCCTTCATCGGCTGAGGCACGACCGCGGGGAGCTGCGCGACAGCGGTGAGCCGCGCGATCTGCTCGCGTGTGGGATGCGCGGGGCTGCCCATCGCCTGCCACGCCTTGAGCGGTGAGCCATGGTCATCATCAAGGACCTGAACACTCGCGGTCGCACGGCCCGACCAGCCCTTCAACTCGACTATATACTCCCGCGTTTCGCCGGAAACATCCGGGTCCGCGTAATTCCAGATGGCGAGAACGAGCGAGCCGTCCGTGTTTTTCGTCACCAGGGCCGAGGTGGAATCGATCGGCAGCCGCCGCGTGCCGAGGTGATGGAGCATCGCAAACGCGTTGAACGCGGCCTTCGGTATATGACGCGCGGCGAAGAGGCCGTAGCCACCATAAAACGGCTTGCGGACCACGCCCTGCTCGTCGAACACATCGGAGAAATCCCAATAGGACATCATCGTCGTGAGCCCATCGCACTGGCGAATGGTGTTCGCGAGCCACGGTCCCATGAAGGGTGCGTCCGTGATCGCGACCTCGTTGCGCGCAGTCGCATTATATTCACTCCAGATAATTGGCAGGTTGGGCAGCGACGACGCCTTGACCTCGTCGAAGACCTTGCGCACCGAACGCGCCACCATGTCCGAGCGCGGAATCGCCTCCGTGGTGCCGAACACCTTCTCGGACTTGTCGGAGCCATATACATGCGTCGTGACGAAATCGACCGGTGTATGATTATCTACGCAGTGCCGGATAAAATCCGCGACCCAGGCGGCCTGCGCCGTGGCGGGTCCGCCAACGCGCAGCTGCGGGCTGACGTCCTTCACCGCATGCGCCGCATAATCATATAGCCGGAAATAGGTCTCCTGCTTCGGATCGCCCGTCCAGAAGTCTATATTGGGTTCGTTCCACACCTCGAAATACCACTGGCTCACCTCGGCCAGGCCATAGCGCTCGACGAGATGCGCCGTGAACGTCTTTACGACCGCGGCCCATTGCGCGTAGTCCTTCGGCGGGTTCGGCAGCGGACGGTACCAGAAATTGTGCGGCTTCGATGATGCCGCGAGCACCGACGGCATGAAGCTCAGCTCGACCATCGGCCGCACGCCGGCGTCCAGCAGGCCGTCATAGATCTCATCCACATATGAAAAGTTATATGAAATCACGCCATGGCGGTCGGCGGTATATACTCCGACATCGTCGTCGAGGATGTCGTGGAAGCGGACGTATTTGAAATCCGTCGCTTTCTTTACCGCGCGCAAATCGACGCGGTAACTCTCGTTGAGCGCGAGCACGGCGCGCCCCGAGCCGAACATCTCCTCCCAGAAGTGTGGGAACGGCGCGCCGGCCGCGGCGGCGTTGACGTGGATCACCTCAGGCACGGCGGCCACGAGCGGAGCGGCGGCAAGGGCGACAACGGCGAGGACACCGAGCGCGGCGCGTTTTATATAGCGGGGCGAGCGAAAGGCGTTCATGACTTCGCGGCGCCGAGGTGCCATTCGCAGGTGTCACGGATCACGCCTTTGGCGGAGGTCGCCTCGACCTCGATCCGGTTGTCCCCCGGCTGCAGAGCCACGTCCTTCCACTGGAAAACGTGAAGCTCGCTGCCGGTCGCCTCCCCGAGGTCGCGGCCGTTGACGCGCAGGCGGACCCGCGCGCAATTCGAATATACTTTCACCGGCGTGAGCGGCGTCGTTCGCTCGTGGTCGCGGCGGCTCGTGATATATATCATGGGAGTTGTCGTCCAATTCGCCTGGTAAAAGAAGAAGGCGTCCTTCTTCACCTTTCGGTCGCGGGTGACGAGCCCCTTGTCGTTGATGCCGGGCGTGTCGCCTTCGCTCCGACCCGCGCTCGCGAAGTCGAACATATTCCAGACAAAGCTACCGTATACGAACGGCCGCGCCTTCATATCCGCGTAATTCTGCTCGTGCACGATCGACTGCCACTCCTCGGGATGCCACGCCTTCGGCGCACGGCCGGTGCGGCCGGTGAAGTCCTGCTGGTGCTGGTCGATGCTGGCGCCGGCTCCATACTCACTGATGATAATCCCGTGCGAGCCGTAGGAAGCGTTCCAGCGATCGACGATCGCACCCATGTCCGCCGCGGTGTCTACATACCAGCCCGGATAAACATTGAGTGCCAATATATTGTTGAGCTCGCCGACGTGAGGCAGCTTCGCAATGCCGTCGATGCTGAGCGCGCCGGTCGTCGGGCGGCTCGGGTCCTCCGCATTTGCGATCTCCTTCAGACCCGCCACGATCGGAACCGGGTCGACGGGATTCTTGACGCCGATCTCGTTATATAGACTCCACATCACAATGGCGGGATGATTCTCGTTTTGGCGAACGAGCTCCGTGAGTTGCTCCGCAGCATTGTCGCGAAACGCCGCGCCGCCGCGCACGTCGTTCACCATCGGAAGTTCCGCCCACACGAGCAGGCCCTCGCGATCGCAGAGCGAATAAAAGTAGTCAGCATGCTGGTAATGCGCCAGCCGCACGCCCGTCGCGCCCATCTCGCGTATAATGCGCATGTCGGTGTCCTGCTGCTCGCGCGAAATCGCCCAACCCACCCCAGCCCAGTCCTGGTGCCGGTCCACCCCGCGGATCTGCTGGGGCTGGCCGTTGAGTATAAAGCCGCGCGCCGGGTCCATCGCGATCGAACGCAACCCGAGCGGCTGCTCCAATATATCGACCACCTTGCCCGCCACTGCCACCTCGACCCGCGTCGTATATAGATAAGGGTCGGCCACGCCATTCCACCGGTGCGGCTGCTCCAGGTGCAGCGCCTTTGTGATCGGCTGCGTCGCGCCGGCCGCGACGTTTGTCGCCGCGACTTCGTGGGCCACCGTCGTACCCTTCGCATCGCGGACGGAGATCCGCACTTCAGCCGCGACCGCAGCGCTGGTTCCATTCGAGACCTCGGTGACGATATCGAGGTCCGCGTGGTCCGCCGTGACCTCCCGCTGGTGCAGGAATATACCGGGCGAGCCGTGGTCGAGCGGCGTGATCGCAACCGTGTCGGTCACGAGCAGCGACACGTCCCGATATAGCCCACCATATACCGTGAAATCGCCGCCGAGCGGGATCACGTCCTCGCGGCGGGAATTGTCCACGCGCACCGAGAGTATATTGCGGCCCTGCCAGTTGAGCCCGGGCGTGAGTTCATAGCAGAACGCCGCGAACCCGCCCCGATGCTCCCCAAGCTCGACGCCGTTCAAATATACTTTCGCCACGAGGCTGGCCGCGCCGAAGCGCACAAACACCCGGCGGCCTTTCCACGCGGGGTCCAGCTTGAGCTCGTGCCGATACCAGCCGGGCCCGCGATAATAATCCTTCGGCGGCGGATCCGACTCCGCGTTGAACGTGTGCGGCAGCGTCACGCGCGACCATCCCGCCTCGTCGAACTGCAGCGCCGCGGCACCCAGAAATTCGCCGCGCGAGAACGTCCAGCCCGCGTCGAGCGCAGGCGTGATGCGCGGCGCGGCGGCGAGCGTGCCAAGCAGGAGCAACGAGAGAGGACAGGAACGGAGCACCGATGACACGAAGCGCATGGAGGGGTTGGTTGAAAGATTCCGGAGCGATGGAAGTGGCGCGAACCCTTTTTTACTCGACAGTTTAGTAAACCCGGTCGCATCTGGAGCGGCCGCGGACAACCCAAGAGAGGCGGGTTCCGGCTATATGTCGACCCCGACCCACCCGACCATGCGCACGATCGCCGCGGCGGCGGGCGTATGCCCCGCGACCGTGTCACTCGCACTGCGCGCCCACGCCAGCATCCCGTTGCGAACACAACGTCGAGTGCAGGCCATCGCACGCGCGCAAGGCTACCGGCCCGACCCGATGATCGCGAAGCTGATGTCACACCTCGCCACCAGCCACTCGAGCCGGCTGAAGGCCAACCTCTGCGCGTTCACCCCGGCACTGAGCCCCACCCGACCGGACAGCTATATCAACCGCCTGCTGCGCAGCCTACGTGCTGGCAGCGAGTCGCTGGGATATTCCTTCAGCATCATTAATATAGACGAATACCCCGACAGCCCAAGCCGGCTGCGCCGCGTCCTGCGGAATCGCAATATAGAGGGAATCATCCTTACTCCGATGGGCGAGTCCCGCGACCTGCGGCGGCTGCTCGATTGGAAATATTATTCCGTCGTCTCGACCACGCCGTCCGTGGCGCGTCCCCAATTCCATAGCGTTTCACCGAATCACTATGATAACGCGCGCCTCGTATTCAACGAGTTGGCAACCCTGGGCTACCGGCGCATCGGCCTCGCGATTCCGGCCGACCGCGACATCCGCGTGCGACATCGCTGGTCCGGCGCGATGGCGTGGTATAATCTTCAAGTGCCGGACTCGTGCGTGCAGCCGCTGCTCGACCCCGGCTCGCCGGTCAATATGGACCCGGAAAAACTCGTGGCTTGGGCGCGCGACCAGCGGCCGGACGTCGTCGTCACGGACCTCGCCGTGCATACCGTCGCGAAAACCCTCGAGCGCGCCTTCCCGCCGAGGGCGCGGCCGGCCGTCGTCGCCATGCACTGGCCGATGCCCGAGGCCGCGGCAGGCGTGGACCAGAACGTCGAGGAGATCGGCACCACCGCGCTCAGCGTTCTGTCGACCCTCATTCAACATAACCAAAAGGGAATTCCCGATGTGCCCCACACGACGATGATCGACGGAAAATGGGCGCGCGGCTCCCTGCGACGCAAACCGCGCGAGCTCGCCGTATAGAGGCGAGGTCGACGGGACCTATATACTATATAGGTCCCGCGCGATCCATCGTGCAAACCGGGCGTGCAGAGGGAGAACCCGGACCGAGAGTGCGGACCGTTGCCGCAAGTCTCGGATCGCGACGCCGCCCGGCCCGGAAACCGTCAATGATGCTTGCCGCACCTCTCAACTGTCAGGACGTCAGAACGCGTTATATAATCGTTTATATATCGATATAGGTGGATAGACCGGCCCGCGACCGCGCGTTTTGCTCCTCTCGGTTAACTGTCATCGGAGCCCGTGCCCGCCTCCCGTCCAGGCCCCCGACGCCCAGGATGACGCGCACCGTTCACGCGCATCGCTTGCCTTCACGGGGCTTTCCGCTTCTTGGTGGACCGTGTCTTCCAGAAATTCCGCGAGGCAAATGGGATCAGGCGCGTCGCAATTGTTGCCGGTCAAAAGGCGTCGGCCATGAGCACGCATTATGACGTCATCGTGATCGGCACGGGCGCCGGCGGAGGCACGCTCGCGCGGCATCTCGCCGAGGCGGGCAAACGCGTTCTCATCCTCGAGCGCGGACCGTTCCTGCCACGCGAGAAGGCAAACTGGAATACCGACAGCGTCTTCATCGAAAATCGCTACCACACGAAGGAGGTCTGGAGCGACAAGGACGGCAAACCCCTCCACCCCCAGACCGGCTATTGGGTCGGCGGCAATACGAAGGTATACGGTGCCGCCATGTTTCGCCTGCGCCCGCGCGACTTCGAAGTCCTGCAACACCAGGGCGGCATCTCGCCGGAGTGGATCGTGAAATACGACGAGTTCGAGCCCTACTATGTGAAGGCCGAGCACCTATATAGCGTCCGCGGCCAGGGCGGCATCGATCCCACCGAGGGACACCGCAGCAAGGAATATCCCTTCCCCGCCCTCTCCAACGAGCCGCGAATGCAACAGCTCGAGGACGAGATCCGCTCCCTCGGCTTCAAGCCGTTCCCCACGCCGCTCGGGCTGAAACGCGACGAGGCCAATCCCGTCGAGAGCGCCTGCATCCGCTGCGACACCTGCGATGGTTTTCCCTGCCTCGTGGACGCCAAGGCCGACGCCGACCTCGACGGCGTGCGCCCGGTGCGCCATCGCGAAAACGTCACGCTGCTCACCAGCGCCCGCGTTCTCCGGATCCACACCGGCGCCTCTGGACGCGACGTGTCAAGCGTTGAGGTACGTCTGCAGGATTCCGAGACGACGACGCATTTCACCGGCGACATCGTCGCGGTTTGCTGCGGCGCGATCAACTCCGCGGCCCTGCTGCTCGCGAGCGCGAACGACCGGCATCCCAACGGGCTCGCCAACAGTTCCGGCCAGGTCGGGCGCAACTTCATGTTTCACCAGGCCGGGGCGATCCTCGCGATCACGCGCACGCCGAACCCGACGCACTATATGAAGACGTTCGCGCTGAACGATTTCTATTTCGGCGAGAAGGATTATGAGTTCCCGATGGGAAACATCCAGCCGGTCGGCTCTTTCCAATATCAAATGATGGAGGGCGACGCGCCGCCCCTCACGCCGGATTTCGTACTGAAGAAAATGACGTCCCACGCCGTGCCGTGGTGGCTGACCACCGAGGACCTGCCCAGCCAGGACAACCGCGTGCGCTGGGTCGACGGCGCGGTCCGCCTCGAATATACTCCGAATAATACAGTGTCCTTTGGCCGGCTGATGAGCCGGTGGACGGAAATATTGCGGAAGGTCGATGGTATCGAACACGTCATGGATTTCCACGCGTTCTTCAAAAAGCGGATTCCGCTCGAGGCGGTGGGACACCAGAACGGGACGTGCCGGTTCGGTCCCGATCCGGCGACGTCGGTGCTCGACCGGAATTGTCGCGCCCACGATGTGGATAATCTCTATATAGTCGACGGCTCGTTCTTCCCCTCGAGCGGGGCCGTCAACCCCTCGCTGACGATCATCGCGAACGCGATTCGCATCGGCGACCACCTCCTCGAGCGCCTGAAATAGCGCGCGATGGACCGCCCCGCCGGCCGCTCGCCGTCGCCCGCCGCCGTGGAAAAACCGGCCGAGGGCGCGGCGCTGATTGTCGCCGCGTTTTTCTTCATCGCCGTGATGAGCGCGCTCGGCCGCGTCGCGAGCGGGCTTTCGATCGCGACGCTGACGTTTTCCCAAACGTTCCTGAGCTGGCTGCTATTTCTTCCCGCGATTCTGAAGCACGGGCTCGCTCCGCTGCGAACGCCGCACATCGGCCTCTATATCATGCGCAGCGCGGCCGGGCTGCTCTCCCAGATTCTCGGGTTTCTCGCGGTGCAGCGCCTGCCGCTGCTCGAGGCCGTGCTGCTGAGCAACTCGGCGCCATTGTTTATACCGCTGATCGCGCGCGTCTGGCAAAAGGACCGGATCGAACCGATCGCGCTGCTGAGCCTGGGCGCCGGCTTCGCGGGAGTGGTCGTCATCCTGCGCCCCGGACCGGAGCTGCTGCACAATTCCGCCGCGTTACTCGGCATCGCCGCGGCGTTCTTTTCCGCGCTCGGCCTCGTCTCGGTGAACGTCCTCTCGCGCACCGAGGCCGCCCGCAATATATTGTTTTATTATTTCCTGATCTCATCGCTGCTCTCCGTGCCTTTCGTGTTCGCGGGCTGGTCCCGGCCCGACGGCCACCAATATATAGCACTCGGCGGAATCGGCCTCGCGATGGCGGCTAGCCAGCTGCTGATCATTCTCGCTTACCGTTGCGCGAGCCCGGCCCGGATCGCGCCCTTCAACTTTTCCGTCGTCGCGTTCTCCGGACTGATCGGGTGGCTCGTCTGGGATCAGCGGCCGGCGGCCACCGAGTATATAGGCGCTGCGCTCATCGGCGTGGGCGGCGCGATCAGCACGATCTGGGGCGGCCCGAACGCGCAAGGGCATCTTCTCTGGCTCGGGCATTGGAACCATTTGTGGCACCGGCGAACCAAAGCGCTGGTATGAAACGCGCCACCCCGACCACCGCCGCGCCCGTCTGCGTCTGGCGCGGCCGCGCCATCATCGGGGAGTCGCCGCTCTGGAACGTCGAGGAGAATAAACTCTATTGGATTGATATCCAACAACAGCGCCTGCACCGCTTCGATCCGCGCACCCGTCGCAACGAGACCTTCCGGCTGCCTGAAGTCGTCACGAGCTTCACCTTCCGAAAAAACGGCGGCCTCCTCCTGACTCTCAAGAAAACGTTCGCGTTTTTCGATCCGGCGACGGGAGAACTCGAGCGGTTCGGCTCCGTGGAACTCGACGAGGACAACAATCGCTTCAACGACGGCAAGGCGGACCCCGCGGGAAATTACTGGGCCGGAACGATGAACTCGAAGGAGTGGAAAACACCGGCCGGCCGGTTATATAGATTCGGTCGCGACCACGCGGTGCAGACCATGCTCACAAAACTCGTCTGCTCCAACGGCTGCGGCTGGAGCCCCGATGGCCGCACGTTTTATCATACCCAGACGTTTCGCTATATCATCCACGCCTACGACTGGAACCCACGGACGGGCGGTCTCTCGCGGCGGCGGGTGTTCGCCGAGGTCGATCCGAAGTCGGGCGGCTTCCCCGATGGGCTGACTGTGGACGCCGAAGGTTTCGTGTGGAGCTGCCAGGTTGGCCTCGGGCGCATCGTGCGCTATGATCCCGCGGGCAATATTGAACGAATCGTTCCGCTGCCCGTGCCCCGCGCGACCGACTGCACCTTCGGCGGCGACGACCTCGGCACACTCTATATAACAACGGCGCGGGAGACAATGGATGCCGCCGCGCTGCGCCGCGCGCCACTGTCCGGCAGCCTTTTCGCCATGCGCCCCGGTGTCTATGGGCTACCGGCGCGCCGGTTCGCGGGCTGATCACCTCGGGCTCGCACCATCCTCCTCGTATCCGTTTTCTGGATACAACGCACCCGGGCGGTCAGTCCCCGCCGTCGCCCCCGCTTTCGCCAATGAACTCCGCGTGCGCGAGCGCCGCGACGATGGCCACGCCGCCGATGATATTGCCGAGAAGCGTTGGCAGGAAAAAATCCATCAGCGCCTCACCCACGCCACTCCCACCCGTAACCAGACTATAGAACGTGCCGACACTTCCGGCGATAATATGGGGAAAGCGGCCGAGCCCGACGACATAGGCCAGAATCGTGATCACCAGGACGTGCGCCGACTCCGCGAACGGCAGCAGCCAGATCATCAACGCGATAATCCATCCCGCGAAAAACCCGCGCAACAGGACCGCAAAAAAGCCGTCGTGCATCAACTCCTCACCACTCATGCGCGAGAAGAGCGCCTTCGCAGTCGCGTCGAACGCCGGCGTGTGCGCCAGAAGGCAGGCGAAGATGAGCGCGCCGACGAGGTTCGAGATGAGCACCACCACCCAGAGTCGGGCGACGTCCGCAAATCGCTGCGGCTCGCGGTTGCTCAGCAGCGGCAGGATAACGGTCAGCGTATTTTTCGTGAACAGCTGCTGCCGTCCCAGGATTACTATAAGAAAGCCAATGCTGTATCCGAATTTGGATACAGCCGGTGTCCAGGAGCGCTCCGGCAGATATGTGCGAAGCAACGCCTCGGCCAGAAACGAGAAACCCATCGAGAGCCCCGCCGCCAGCCCGGACCACGCGAGCGCCGAGCTGTGCCGGCCCAATTCGTGGTCGCCCTCACGATATATTGCCTCGTAAACCACCGAGCCCGGCGGCGCGCTGCGAGCCTCAATCTCGTCCTCCTCGCGCTCCTTCTTCTTTTCGTCGTCCTTCGCCGGATCACTCATGGCGCACCTCCGGTGACGACGCGGACCGCGCTGATCGCGGCCGCCGAGTATATATGAAATCGAGCCGGCGGCGCAACGCGACGCCCCCGTGTCACAGCGGCGACGAGGTCGTGCTTGGACGCGACGCGGCGCCGGCGAGGTTCAGCGGGCGAAGAGGCCTTGTACAAATCCAATATCATAGACGAGAAAGAGGCCGAGGCCGAAACTCGCCGCCGCGGCGAGCTCACCGAGGCGGCGGTGGAATGAGGACGACTGATTCGCTGTATATTTGAACGGCACGGCGATCGCCGCGGTGATGACCATCATCCCAGCCACGGTACCGACACCGAAAACGAGCAGGTACGCCGTCGCCCACCACGGGTTGCGAATCAACGGCAGCACGAGCAACGCAACCGCGGCCGACCCCGCCAGTCCATGCACGACGCCGATGAGGAGCGGCCGCAGAATGCGCTGCATCGGTGTATTGACCGGACCGAGATCGTGTGCGTGCAAACCGCTTTCGGCCGGCCCATGCGAATGATACAGCGCGAGACCTCGCGTCGGCGTCATCGGAAGGTTTGGATTCGCCTCGCGCACCGAGCGCGCGAAGGACCGAAAATTCCACCAGCCCAGGCCGACCAGCATGAGCGCGACGGTGAACTCCAGTCCAAGCCCGAGGCGCGCGGGAACGACCACGCCAAAGATCACAATCGCGCCGCCAACCAGCACCAGCGTCAAGGAATGCCCCAAGCCCCACGCCGCGCCGACCAGCGCCGCCTTTCGCACCGAATGCTCACGACTCACGATGGTCGTCACCGCCACCACATGATCGGCATCCGTCGCATGGCGCATGCCCAGGAAAAACCCGAGCGTGATGAGCGAGAGCAGCGTGACCATATAACGAAACGCGTTATATAGATATCGCCGGGCCGAGCCGAAGCGTTGGCGCCACCCGCGGGGCACGCGGGGCCGCTGTGCGTCGAGTCGGTCTCATGAGGGCGAATGGGCAGGGAGCAATCCGCAGGCGATGCGGATCATAGGGTGGCACCACCCCATAGGCGGGGGGGCGGATGCGCCGACATGGACGATTCCGGGCCCGCTTCGTTCCCATCTTTCGCTTCGTGTATATAAAGCCCGAATACCTCCGCCGCCACGTGGACTCCGCAAGGAGAACGCGGCGTTTGGCGCTGTTCGCCGTTGATTTTCAAAGACATCGCGGATCGACGCGGCTCGACGCAAATATACTGCGACACCACCCCGGATTTTTGATTTCCCCGGATCAAACGTACTCGAACCCTCGAAGAGACCGATAATTATGCCACGGAGCCTCGAGTTATATATATATACTGGCTATAGTCCGCCGTCGGAAAGGCGCCGGTCGTTCCGTAGCATACGCCGCTTTTGTATTTGGTTAACGCGCAAATTGCCGCATAAGCGCGGGCGAAGTTCGTTCCCTTAACCGCAGTCCTCTTCCTATGCCCACGATCGCACGTGTTCCGATTACCAACATCTACATGGGAGGCGATTATACAGGTCGCATCCTCGTCGGCGCGGCGAAGACGCCGCTCAACGTGATCCTCGACACCGGCAGCAGTGCCCTCGCGCTCGACGGCCACAAATATCATCCGAACCTCGCCGCTGGTGACGAGGCGACGAAGCTCGCGCAGACAGACAGTTACGGCGACGGCAGCAACTGGACCGGCGCGGTGCTGAAAACCACCATCTCGATCGGCGACGGCCCGACCGAGGTCACCAGCCCAGGCGTCAACGCCGCCGTGGCCTACACCGCCTCCGCTGACATGTTCAACACGGCTGACGGCATTCTCGGCCTAGCCTACGCGCCGCTCGACGATGCGTTCCAGATGCCGGACCTCACCTGGCCGAAGAAATATACTTCCGCGCAGGTGAGCACCGGGCAGCAAACCGATATCGTGCCGTACCTGACTCAACTCGCCGGACAGGGTCTCGTGTCCGACAAAATCAGCTTTTATACCAAGCGTTCCTTCATTCACGAAGGCGCCGGCGGCGCGACCGACCCGCTCAACCAAGGTTGGATGATTGTCGGCGGCGGGGAAGAAAGCACCGACTTATATACAGGAGCCTTTCAGGTCGTGAAGGTGCTCGCTGATGATTGGTATAATACAAACCTCAAGGCGGTGAAGGTGGGCAACACGGCCCCGATCACCGTCAACGCGCGCGGACCGAAGGGCATGCCTTCGAACTCGATCGTCGACAGCGGCACGAACTCGCTGAACCTCGGGCCGAAGCTGCTGAAGGCAATGATCGCGAAGTTCAGCGCGAGCCAGCAGGCGATGCTCCACTCGTCGGTGATGCAGAACCAGGTCGTGACCGCCGCCGACCTCGACCTCGCGAACTGGCCCGTGCTGAGCTTCATATTGCAGGGTGACACGGCCGATGTGACGCTCAACGTGGCGCCGGGCGACTACTGGCAGGTCGACGCGCCGAAAGCCGGCGCCGCGATGGCGGCGATCACGCAGGGGCAGGACGGCTTTGCGATCCTCGGTCTGCCGATCATGAACGGCTACCTGACCATCTTCGATGGCGAAGCCGACTCCGGGCGCGGCGCAATCAGGTTCGCCCCAAGCAAACGCTGAACCGGCTATATACTGCTATATACGGCGGGGTGCGGATCGAAGCCCTGTCCTTCTTCGCGCCATTTTTTTACCACGGATGGCATCAACCCGGCGCGGATTGCACCGGAGAAAACAGAATGCAATCCTGTCTTCCTGTCTTGGTGCAATCCGAGCCGGTTCGATGGAATCCGTGGTAAAAAAACCTTTCGAACACCCACGGCATTCGAATTCCATATACAGCTATATATTGTTATATATTGCTTTATTCCGAGCTCTTCGCACGGCGGCGGCGCAGGAATGCCACGGCGCTCAGCGCGGCGGCTCCGGCCAAGCCGTAAGTCGCGGGCTCCGGCACCGGCTGCAGCTGCTGGAACGCGGCGTTCGCCACAATGCTGTCCGCCTTCGTCGTCGGATGAAGACCATCCCAGAATAGAAATGTGTCTGGGTTCACATTCATCCCCTGCGCGGGGAGCGTCGCATTCGCCAGGCCGTAGTTCCCGGGCTGGTTCGAGATCGCGTTCAGCAATGTATAGTCGTCGAAGCCCGTGATCGTCGCCGTCGGAAACAAAGCGTCCAGCTGCGCGATCGACGCCAGCCAATCGGTGCGGAACTGCGCCGATGAGATCTGGAGCTGCTGCTGGATCTGCGCGCTCAAGAGGGAGGCCTCGGGCGTGAGCGCCAGGTCCGGTATATCAAACCAAAGTATATTGCGCGCGCCGGCGGACAGCAGCGCGAACAACTGGTTGTCCAGGTTCGCGATCGCCGTCGCTTCCGCCGCAGCAATGCCCGCGGGTGTCGTCGCATCGAGGAGATCATTCGAACCCGCCCACATCACATAGAGCGAGGTCGGCGATGCCTGCAGGTTCGTAGACAGGTAACTCGCGACTTGCGCCCCCGTTCCCGGTGTGACGCCAGCCATCACGTTCAAGCCATTGTAACCCGTCGTCGCGTATGCCCACGCGTAATTCGTCCCACCCAGCAGCGCCGGCGTCAGCGTGGGCAGCCCCAGCGCGCTGTTGAGTTGCTCAACCGCCACGCCCGTGATCGCCGACGGTGGCGTCGTCGTCGGACCGTCCGTGATCCGGAACGGATCATAATCCAGCATCGTCAACGCACTCGAGCCCGCGACCGCGGCCAGGTTGCCGTTGTCCGACAGACTGTCGCCAAACACCACCATCTGAGTATAACTCGTGCCCGCCCGGGCCGAGAGAGCGAGGCCGGCGGCCAACGCGCTGATTATCCGGACAAGAGCAAGGGAGGATTTCATCGGGAAATGCGGAGCGAACCGCGATATATATACATCCGGTTTACCTCTTCGCTTCCGCAACAAAAATTCCATCAGGCTTTTCCCGATCGCAACGCTCACCCACCGAGCGCCCGCTCCCTCCACCGCCTACGGTCCCGTATATTTCCACGTGCACTCGTCGGAGAGAGCACGGCCGGTCGCCGTCACCGCGGTCGCGCGGACGCGATTCTCGCCGGACTGCAGGGTCACCTGCTCCCAGCGCACAATATGGTCGCGCCCTGCCGGACGCCGACCCAGCGACTTCTCGTTGAGAAACAGTTCCGCGGCCGGCGCATTCGTATATAGTTTCACTTCCGTGACGGCGACGGGACGGTTGATATAGCGGCGGCTCGTGATATACAGCACCGGCTCCGCGCTCCAGTTGGCTTTATAGAAATAGAACGCGTCCTTGCGCGTCTGCCGGTCAAACGTAACCAGCCCCTTGTCGTTGCGTCCCGGCTGGTCGCCCTCGTTGCGCGAGTCCGACGCGAAATCGAAAATATTCCAGATGAACTTCACCCAGAGGTACGGCCGGGCCTGGAAAACTTTCCACGTCTGCTCATGATAGTACGCCTGGTACTCCTCGGAATGCGCCTTCGAAAACGCGTTCGGCCGCATGCGCTCCGACGAAATGCGCGGCGTGCCAAACTTCGCCGCCTCATGCTGGAAGATGCTGCCGCCCGCCCCATACTCGCTCACCCCGATCGGCTGCGTCGGATTCCGCGCATGCATGGCATCGAAAAATTCGGCGGCGTCCTCCGGCTCACCGGTATACCAACCGAAATATTTATTGAACGCCGTGACGTCCGTATACCAGCGCTGCGGCTCGCCTATATAGTCCACCGCGGGCTGGCCGGGCAGCGCCATATGTACATCCTTCTCCGAGTGAAACGACGCATAAGTGGTGAGCCGCGTGTGATCCTCGGCATGCGCCACCCGATTGAGTTCCTGGATCAGGTGCTCCGAGACCGGACCATAGCGCGCAATGCCCTCCACGAACGGATGTCCGGCATCCATATTCTCGTTGCCACAGCCCCAGAAGCAGATCGCCGGATGATTATAATTCTGCCGGATCAACTCGCGCAACTGCTCCTCCGCGTTCTGCGCAAACGCGTCTCCCGGGAGGGCCTCGTTGACGAAGGGAATCTCCGACCACAGCACGAGCCCCTGCTCATCAGCGAGCCGATACCAGAGCGGCGACTGTTGATAATGCGCGACGCGAATCGCCGTGCAGCCCATCTCCGCGATCATCCCGAAATCCTGCCGGTCATTGGCCGGCGTCAGCGCCCAGCCTTGGTTCAACCGGTCCTGATGCCGGCTCACGCCGCGCAGGTCCAAATATTTACCGTTCAGAAAAAATCCCTGCTGCGGATCGACGCGGAAAAACCGCAGCCCAAGCGGCTGCTCCACGGCGTCGCTTAATTTTCCGCCGGTGCTCACCTCGACGCGTGCTGTATAGAGATACGGATCCGCCCGGCCGTTCCACAAATGCGGATGCATGATGACCAACGGGAGCGTGACCTCGCCGCGCGCCCCGGGGGCTAGCTTCGTTTTGGCGGTCGCGTCCTGCACGCGCGCGCCGCGCGCATCGCGAATTTCCACGCGCACCGCTATATCTTTTCCCGCCTGCTCGAAATTCGCGAGCTCCACCCGAGCGCGCACCTCCGCGCGCTCGGGTGTCACCTGGCTCTCCTCGAGAAATACTCCGGGAGATCCATGATCGAGTGCGTCGACCTGCACAGGATCAGTCACCAAAAGCGTGACGTCCCGGTAGAGTCCGCCGAAAAACGTGAAATCCGCCGATTGCGGGATGATGCCGTTGTCTTCGTTGTTCACCCGCACCGCGATTATATTATCCGCATCCGGCCGCAGCGCTTTCGTTATATCAAATCGGAAACGCGCGAAGCCGCCGAGGTGGGAGCCGACCGACTGGCCGTTGATATAGACATCCGCGCGGCGGCTCGCGGCATCGAATTGTATATAGACCTGGCGGCCCGCCCAGGACTTGTCGGCGTGCAGCGTCCGGCGATACCAGCCGGAGCCGCGGGCATAATCGCCCTTCATCAAGGTCGCGGGCGCGTCACCCTTCATGCCGTCCTGGCCGTCGAACGCGTTCCAGGTATGCGGCACGTTGACCTGCGACCACCCCGCATCGGCGAACGCGGGTGTTTCCGCGCCGGCCGTCTCGCCGAAATGAAAACGCCAGCCCGTATCGAGGCTGATTTCGGTGCGCGCGGCCCCGGCCGCTCCGGCAGTGGCGGCCACGCCCAGCGCGAGCAGCACGGCAACAGACCGCGCGCGGCAGAAAGTATATAGTAAGGAGTGGGTCGTTTTCATGGGGGATGTGTCGGGGTGGCGCAGGCGGCCGGGGGGCTCCGCGTGCAGATAGCTCGGACCGTTTTCTCGAGCTTCACTCTTGAGCACAACGCGCCCTTTCCGTTACCGTAACGGTCCGATGGCCCACGCCGCCCCCACCCTCGGCACGATCGCGGCCGAGGCAGGCGTCAGCCGGATGACCGTCTCCCGCGCCCTCCGAAACGCACCCGACGTCTCCGCCGCCACCTGCCGCCGTGTCCAGCGCATCGCGGCCACCCGAGGATATATACCCGATCCGGAGATTGCGCGTCTCATGAATCACTTGCGCACAAAACGGCCGGTGCGTTTTCAAGCCAGCATCTGCGGCATCTCTGACTACCCAACGCGGCTGCTGCGCCGGAGCGCGGGACTTAACTACGGCGCCCGCCTGCTGCGCGGCATCCACGACCGCGCGACCTCGCTTGGCTATACATTCGATCTCATCAATCTCGAGGAATATACTAACGCCGCGCACACGCAGCGCGTGCTCGCGAGCCGCGGGTTTGCCGGACTCGTCATCCTGCCGCTCCGACAGATTCGAGACCTCTCGCAGCATATCGACTTCAGCCTCTACTCCGCCGTGTCGGCCACGTCTGCCAGCATCACTCCACAACTCCATAGCGTGATGCCTCATCATTTCGACAATATGATCAAGGCCTGCAACGCGCTTGCGGCCGCCGGATTCCGCCGCATCGGACTGGCCTTGTCCCGCGAATGGGACGAACGCGTCAACCACCGCTGGGCCGGCGCGATGCTGTGGAACCACCGCTTCGGCGCGGCCCACTCGGTGGCGCCCCTCCTCGACCCCGCCCCCGGCCTCAACCTGGACGCCTCAGCCGTGTCGTCGTGGCTGCGACGCGAACGGCCGGACGTCATCGTCGCGGAGTCCATGGACATGGAAGCGCTCCGCGCGATCGTGCATGCGACTGTGAAAAAAAGCCGGCCGCCGATCGTGACGATGAATTGGCCGAAAGCGTTCGCCGAGGCGGGCGTTGATCAGAGACCGGAAAACATCGGCGCCGCGGCGATCGAGATCCTGTCCGGCCTGATCGCGCGAGGCGAAAAAGGCGCGCCCGCCTTCCCGTACCGGACAATGATCGACGGCGCGTGGAACGCAGCGACCCTGCGTGCGCCCTGACCGCCAGCCGTCGGACTATATGGCACCAGCGGGAGCCGGCGACGTTGCCCGCCATCCATCGCGATCATATGAGCGCATATATACAAAACACCGGGGCCACGTACCCGCAACGCGCCGAGCCGCTCTATATACTCAGGCGCCAGGCGCTCCGAGTATCTTCCTATTGACGAGAGACGCTATATAATCAGGGTCCTCACTCGCCCGACCACCGCTCCGATCCGGTCCATCGGGGCCATGTCGCCGCGCCCCGCGGGGGCGCTCTATATACTTAAGCATTAGGCGTTAAGCGTTCCGACTATATTCCGATTCAGGCGGCACGCTATACGATCCGCGGTCTGGCCGCCCGCCGCCCTCCGCTATGTTTTGGGCGCTTCCGCCCGCCGCAGCGACAGCCAGAACGTGGCGCCTTGCCCAGGCTTGCTGTCGCAACCGACCGTGCCACCCATCGCCTCGACCAGGCGTTTCACCAGCGAGAGCCCGAGGCCCGTCGCGAGCTCGTCCCCCGTGGGCCGCTTCTCGAGCGTGACGAAGGGCTGGAACAAGCGCGCCTGCTCCTCCGCCGAAAGCCCGGGACCGATGTCGATGACGGCGAGCCGCTGCAATATATAATCCGAGGGATCCGGATATATCCTGACGACAATTTCCGCACCCGGCGGTGAATACTTGATCGCGTTGTCGAGCAGGTTACCCACGGCGCGGTCGAGCAGCACCTCATCGGCCAGCACGCGCACGTCCGGCGAGTCATTGATCACCCGCAACCGCTGCTGCTTGCTCTCAGAATTCGTCCGCGCATGCGCCGCCGCGTCCTTCACGATCGCGCAAAATTCCACTGGCGACAGCTCCGGCGCCGACGCCGTGCGCTCGAGCGACTCGCGCCGCAGAAAGTTGTTCGCAAACGTCTCCACCCGGCGGGCGGACGAAACCACGCGCTCCAGCAGCTCGCGCTCGGAGACCGCCGTCACCGGAATCACCTGGCAGTCACGCAGCATCTTCGTGCCCAATATAATTCCGGTCAGCGGCGAACGGAGATCGTGGAGCACGCCATTGACGAACTCGCTCCGCTGGGCGACGAGATTTTGGAGGTCCTCGTTTTTACGCTGGAGTTCAGCCGCGAGCAGCTCGACCTCCCGTCGCGCAAAAAACGCCTCCCGCTGCAGCCGCTCGCGCCAGCCCACATGCACGATCATCATCGAGCCCACCGCTATATATATAAACGCGCAGCCGAGAAAATGAATCCAACCGAGCCGGGGCAGGATCGCCGCGCAACCGGCGAGTGCGATGCTAAAAGCCCCGATCGTGGCCCAGGTCGCTGATTTTTGGGTCAACGGCAGCAGCGCCACCGCGCCAAAATAACCGCAGCTCGTGGCCACCCACAGATTGCGAAACGGATCCGTCGGCTCCCACTCAATAATAAACTCGAGCGCAAAAGCCCCGACCATGCCAGCCGTGCCGATCGTCAACAACGCCTGCAAATGACGACGCCCGAATTCGCGGGTGGTGAGAATGGACAGGATCGCGAGCCCGGGCAGCACGAAGCCCACGCGAAGATATAGCCACGTGTGCGGGCGCAGCGAGGCATGCCCCGCTATATCCATCAAGTTGATCGCCGAGCCAACTCCCAACGTCACCAACAGTAACACCGTCGTCCGCAGCGCACGCTGGGCATCGAGCGGCAACCGGTCCGCCGCCATCGCAGCCTCCAGCTCCGCCTCCCCCGCCCACGAGCCCCGCGCCTGATTAAGTATAATTCGCTGTTGTTGCGCTAACGCCACGCCCGAGACACAGAAACTCGGGCCTGAAATGCAAGCCGTCAGTGCAAATCAAAGGCAGTACGCAAGTTGCCCCGCGGCTTATTCTGACCGGCCCTGATCTGGAACGAGCCCGCGATGTATAATCATGTATATAGTATTGCGCCGTGGCACGACACCGCGGCGGCCGCGTTTCGGCGGATTATTTTATTATATATTTCGCGCCGTGAAATGGGACGAACCATGGTTCGGTGATGTACCGGCTTTTCCAAATCGCACCCCAACCTTCTGGGCAGGCGGCACAACCGAGGCTTGCCTCGAGCCGCAACTTGATTTCCGACTATACGCGCTCCCGGAGTTTCCAACCTGATTCGTACTATATATATGAAACGTATCCCCAGGCGGTGGCTGACGGTGGCGGGCGCAGCGATGTTGTGCGCGCTGGCCGGGTGCCCAAAGGATAAAACGTCGATTATCGACAACGCCGGCGGACGCACCCCCGACGATTTCCCGGAGTTGAGCATCGATGTGTTCCAGCAGATGGACGGCGGGATTGCCCTGACACCCGAGGAGGTGGCTGGGCGGAACACGTGGAATTTGTGGACCGGCGGCAATGAACAATTCTGGGAACGCCTTTCGCGCGAGGGATATGGCCTCATGGACTTGCTCAAGACCATCGACTCACGCCAGCGGGCCAACCGGTTTCGCGACATGGGTCTGATCAACGAGCCCGGCTTTCGCCAAGCGAGCCAACCCGATGAATATGGTATGTGGATCGACGAGGCCGCGACGCCCGAGCCCGCCGGGATCGATCCTAGCGTTTATGGACGACCGACCGGCATCATGGGCTTCCGCCTCTATCCCAACCCGGCGTTCGACGCCGCCGCAAAGAAGAAGTGGAATGCGGAGCGTTACTATAGTGATCCCGACTACGCCGTGCAGCCGGACCTCGTCCGTCCCTACCGCGTCGGCGTCGCTTGCGGCGCTTGTCACATCGCATTCAATCCCACGCGGCCGCCCGACGATCCCGCCAACCCACAATGGCGCAACCTCGCCTCCGCGATCGGCAACCAGTATATACGCGAGGGCGCGGTGTTCGCACATAACGTCCGCGAGGGCGGCTTCTTTTATGAAATGCTCAAGGCACAGCCGCCGGGCACCTCGGATACCTCGCGTCTCGCGACCGACCATATAAACAATCCGAACGCGATCAACCCGATCTTCGAACTCGGCACCCGCTTGACCGCCGCGCACGAGGAGACCGTCTCGGGCGAAACGCTCCTGCTGCCCGGCGAGCAGCCGAAAATGGCGGTGCCGCATATCCTGAAAGATGGCGCCGATTCCGTCGGCATCGCGGGCGCGACCTTGCGAGTATATATCAACATCGGGATGAATTCCCAATATTGGCTGACCCGCCACAACGCGCTGATCGGCCTCACGCCGCAGCAGCCGTATGAGATTTCCGAGGCACAGAAAAACTCAGTATACTGGCGCGCCACCGAACGGAAATTCACCAACGTCGCAAAATTCTTCACGCGACTTCAGCCGATGCGGCTGGCCGACGCCCCCGGTGGCGCCGCTTATCTCGAGCACGATGCCGCCGTGCTTCGGCAGGGCGCCAGCGTTTTTGCGAACGCCTGCGCGAGCTGTCACTCGAGCAAGCGCCCGCCCGAGGGCACGGAAGCCCGCGCCTGGTTCGCCGAAGCCGTGCAACGCGACGACTTCACGAAGGATAATTTCTTCTCCGACGAAGCCCGGTATCCCGTCACGCGGATCAAAACCAACGCCTCCCGCGCCTTCGGCACCAACGCGAAGGCCGGGCATATCTGGCAGAACTTTTCATCGGACACCTACAAGGCACTCCCGTCCGTCGGAAAAATCCAAGTATATAACCCGTTCACGAAGCAGACGGACGATTTTGCGGCGCCGTCCGGCGGCCCCGGATATTATAGAACGCCGTCGCTCATCAACCTGTGGTCCTCCGCGCCGTTCTTTCACAATAACGCGCTCGGGAAATATACTGGCGATCCGTCCGTGGCCGGTCGCATGGACGCGTTCAACGATGCCGCCGAAAAGCTGCTCTGGCCCGAGAAGCGACCCGGCGTCGCCTCGATCTGGCGCACCTCACAGGAATGCCGCCTGCAGGTTCAACTTGCGGTCATCCCCGAGCCGTTGAAGACCCTGTTGAAGCCGCACACCGATCCCGACGGCTATTTCCGCGTGGGGCCGATCCCGGCGGGAACGCCGATCAATCTGCTGGCCAATATAGACCCCGAGGCGAGCCCAGCGAAGCTGGTCGAGCTGTGCCTTCGCATGAAGGAAGTTTTTCTGCGGATAAAACTGGGCCATCTGGATGCCGCGGCGACGGATGCGCTGATCGCATCGGACCTCGGCCCTGCGCTGCTCGCCGTCAACAAGTGCCCGGACTTCGTCGAGGACCGCGGGCATACATTCGGCTCGGATCTGTCGGACGCCGACAAGCGCGCGCTCATCGGCTTTCTTAAAACGCTATAAGAAGCCAGCGGGGGCGTCCCGGTACTCCGGACTTTCTATATACTATATATGCAACTGAACGACCTGCTGGGACAGCCGCCGGCCCGGCTGGATGCGTTGTTCGGAGCCGCGGCGCCGGGGCCTATCCCGGTGGGCGATTCGCTGGGTGAGGCGATTGTGTGGCCGGGGACGTTCTGGTCGCGGATCGTGGCTCATTTCGTGCACGACCTCGCGTGGCAGGGGAAGATCTTCACGCCAAACCCGGCCGGCGCGGATGGCGCCACGCTGCGCAATAAAGTGACCGCGTTGGGCGTGGATGCGATCATCGCCCAAGTATATTATGATGCGAGTTGGTTCGATGGAAAGCCCAGCATCGCACTGGATTATTCGAAGACGTCGCTGCTCGCGCGGAAGATCCGGGATGAGATCCGGCTGATCGACCCCGCCGCGGGAATTTACCTGGGAAAAGTATGGTGGGGAAAAACCGCGCTGATCGGCTTCGCGCTGAAATTCAAGCCACACTCATCAGCCGACGTACCCTGATTACGCCGCTCCACGGCACCGCGTCGTCGCCTCCCGGCCACCCTCGTGAGGGTCGTTACGCGGAGTGCTGCCAATAGCCAGGAACGATCCAGCTTCTCCCGCACTTCGGCGAAAAACATTTCGGACTACGGCTTTTCTCACCGCCGGAATCGACCAAGCTTTACGAATATAATCTGTCTCGCGTTCCAATCCGTGCACCACGGCGAGCAGGTCGGTTCCATATACATATATAAGGTAACTCTATTGCTCGCGGGGGCGGCTTTGTCTCTCGTGTAATTCGTTGCGCCTCGACCGGATTCGGATATATGTAACCGGATGTCCTCGAATCCCTGGCTGACGAAAGAGCAGCTGGGGCGCCTTTCCCCGTCGCTCCTCCCCGTCTTGCGCGCACACCGGTTTCGGGGCGACGGCCATTCAGCCCCCTTGGCATCATTTTTTCCGGAGGACCAGAAGAGATTACTGGAGATATATCGAGCATTGCAGCTTCTGGGGCCCGCGGTGCAGTCCCTCGCGTCTCCCGGCGCGGCCACACCCGCCGATCTGGCGGACCTCAAGTCTCACCCCGAGTGGCTAAAACTGATGCGGTGCGCCCGAGAAGTTGGCGAGGCGAACGACTACCCTTCCGCGCAATCGGCCATCCTGCACGACATTCGGGGCGGCGGCCTCTTTGTGCTCCTCGGGACATTACAGCTTTTCGAGCCGTCGAATGTAACATCCGAGGACGTATATCGGATTTATTGCTATATCCGCGATCACTCGAAGATCATGCGGAACGGCGTGCCCGAGCTCGACCCGGAGCGGGCCGCGGTCGACCTGCAGCCGTCGGCCCACCTGCTGCGCCTCGTGCGGGAAAAATGGACGGGCAGCCAGGTCGCGGTGACGGGCTTGGTTAAAGAGGTTCAGTTCGAGAGTGATTTCGACGGCGCGATTTCTGCGCGTTGTCTCGAGTTCGGCGCCCTCGATCGCGTGATATATAATTTCATGAACAACGCCCTTCGCCATTGCGCGGGCAACGCGGTTCGCTTCTCCGTGTTCAGCACGGGCGGCGCAGACCATCCCAACGTGCGACTTGCGTTCGAAAATGAGATCACCGCTGCCGACGAAATTCGCCTCGCGAAGCTCACGGGATCGAATCTTGAAGTCCTTTTCCGAGGTGGCCTCAGCACGACCGGCGGCGGCCGCGGATTGCGCAATTGCGCCGAATTCGTCACGGATGCCTACGGTCTAGCATCACCGGACGCCGTTGTGGCCGGATCCTACGTTGGAGCGCGCGTGATCTCCGGGAAGTTCGTCGCTTGGTTCCATTGGCCGAAGCTCTGAGCCGCACCCGCCGATCAGTTCGCCCCTATATAGGTCGGCCTGCACGCCGTCGCCCCTCCCCGTCTAACGGGCTATCGCTGGCCGACCCAGCCGGCGTCTGACAAGTTCCACCCGCCGCCGAGTGCACGATATAATTGTATATAGGCCGTGAACTCATCCCGGTTCGTCTGCGCGAGCGACGCCTCCGCGGGGAACAGCTGCTGCTGCGCCTGCAGCACCTCGAAGTAACTCGCGTTGCCCGAGGCATACCGCTGCGTCGCCACGCGCACCGCATCGCCATACGCATCCACCGCGACCTGCAGCTGCTTCCGCTGCTCCACAAGCTTCTGCCGCGAGATCAGCGCATTGGACACATCTGCAAACGCGCTGAGCGCCGACTGTTGATATTGCAGCTTCGCCTGCTCCCACACCGCGCGCGCCGCTTCATATTGGCCGTGCAGGCCACCACCCTGGAACAGCGGCCCGGTCACCTGCGCCCCGGCCGACCACAGCTCGGACTTCCGCGACGTTATATGCTCGAGCTCCGGACTCACCGCGCCGAACAACGCACTGAGGCCAATGCGCGGCAGAAACCCGCCGACGGTGACGCCGATCTGCGCATTCGCGGCCCGTGCCGCCTGCTCCGCCTGAATCACATCCGGACGACGCTCCAGCAGCTGCGACGGCAGCCCCGCCGGCACCTCGGGCGGAATCGTCTTGTCCGCCAGACGGGGTCCCCGCTCGATCGGCCCGGGCGTGCGGCCAAGCAATATACAAATCTCGTTTTCCTGAATCGTGATCGCTCGCTCGATCGCCGGAATGCGCGCCGCCGCCGCCGCGGCACTGGCCCCCGCACTCGCCGTTTCCAGGCGCGATGATATACCGCCCGCGAGCCGTCGATTAAACAACCGCAGGCTGTCGTTGAATGAATTCGTCTCGTCGTGCGCAATCGCCAGCTCCGCATCGAGTTCGAGCAACTGGAAGTAATCCGTCGCCACCTCGCTCACCAAACTGAGCAACACGCCGCGACGCGCCGCCTCGGTCTCGAGATATTGCGCGCGCGCCGCTTCATCGAGCCGACGCACCCGGCCCCATATATCAAGCTCCCACACCGCGCCGAAGTAGCCGTCGAAACCGCTGGCCGTCGTGCCCGGCGCCGCGGGATTCACATTGCCCAACAGCGCGTTGCGCCCGCGATCCGCATTTCCTATATAGCCGACCCCCGGGAAAAATTGCCCACGCACCTCCGCCGCAATCGCGCGCGCCTGGATCACGCGCTGCGCCGCAATGCGCACGTCGAACCCGTCGACCAACGCCTCGTGAATCAGCTGCTTCAGTTGCGGGTCATCGAATATATCCCACCACGCATTGTCCGCGAACGACCGGTCCGCCGGGTTCGCCGCCTGGTCGCGGTAGTTGCCCGGTCGGGCAACGTCCGGCCGTTTATAGTTCGGCCCCACCGCGCAGCCCGCCAGGGCCAGCGATATATAGAATAGCAGCGCGCGGTGCAGACGGATCATCGGAGCTCGCCCGGACATCAGTGAACAGCGTGCGAGCCCGGTGCGACCGGCTCCGCCGCGACTATATCCGACACCGGACGATGGTGCGGCTTGCCCTTGGTGGCCCAGAGCTCGATCACATAGAACGTCACCGGAATCAGGAAGATCGCGAGCGCGCTGGCCGCGAGCATACCGCCGATCACCGCGGTGCCCATGACGCGCCGCGCCACCGCGCCCGACCCGCTCGCGATCCAGAGCGGAACGCAACCCAATATAAAGGCGAGCGACGTCATCAGGATCGGCCGGAGCCGCACCCGCGCGCCCTCGAGGGCCGCATCAAGCAGCGGGACGCCATGCTCGAAACGGGTGCGCGCAAATTCCACGATGAGGATCGCGTTCTTCGCGGAGAGGCCGATGAGCATCACGAGGCCGATCTGCGCGAAGACATTGTTCTCCATATGACGCCAATATAGAGTGAGGTAGGCGCCAAACACCGCGATTGGCACGCCCAGCAGGACGCTGAACGGCAGCGACCAGCTTTCATATAACGCGGCGAGGATCAGGAACACGAACAGCAGCGAGAGTCCAAAAATCGCCGCCGGGGGGATGCCCTCGCGCGCCTTCTTTTCCTGGTACGACATCCCTATATAGTCGAAGCCCATTTCGCGCGGCATGGTCTTCGCGAACACATCCTCGAGCGCCTCCGTCGCCTGGTCCGAGCTATACCCAGGAGCGGCCGATCCGTTGATCTGCGCGCTGCGATAAAGATTATAGCGCATCGTGAACTCCGGCCCGAGCCGGTTTTCCGCAGTGGTGAACGCGGAGAGCGGCACCATGACGCCGTCCCGGTTGCGCACATAATAGCTGCTGAGCCGGCTCACCTGGTCGCGATATTCGCCCTCGGCCTCGACATATACCTGCCACTGGCGCCCGAACCGATTGAAGTAGTTCACGAAGATGCCGCCCATGAAGCACTGCAGCGTCCTATATACATCGGTCAGCGCCACGCCCTGCTTGAGCACCTGGTCGCGGTCGACCTTCACGAAGATCTGCGGGACCGCCGGCAGGAACGTGCTCGAAACTCCCGCGAGCTCAGGGCGCTTCCGCGCCGCGTCGAGGAACTTCGCCAGGTTCTGCGAGAGGAACGAGACATCGCGTCCCGCGCGGTCCTCGAGTACAAACGTGAACCCGCCCGCGGTGCCGACGCCCGGGATCGACGGCGGCGAAAACGCAAAGGCGTTCGCGCCGGGAATGCGTGCCAGGGCCGAATTCAGGTGACTCTTGATGGCATCATATTGCTCCTCGGGCTTGGTGCGCTCGGACCACGGCTTGAAATTCACGAAGAAGAACCCGCTATACGTATTATATACCGTGCTGAGCAGGCTGAAACCGATCACCGACGTATATGATTTCACGCCGGGCGTGGTGCGCATCACCTCCTCGACCTGATGCGCCACCTCGCTGGTGCGCTGGAGTGACGCACCATTCGGCAGCTGCAGACCAACATATACATAGCCTTGGTCCTCCTCAGGCAGAAACGCCGTCGGCAGCCGTTTTCCCAGCAGGACTGCCCCCGCGGCGAACGCCGCCAGGATGATGAAACTCACTGCGCTCTTGCGAATGAGCGAGCGCGAGGCGCTCACATAGCCATTCGTGGTCCGGCCGAACATCCGGTTGAACCAGCCATAAAACTTGCCCAGCGGACCACCCGACTTTTCGCGCGGCCGCAGCAGAAGCGCGCAGAGCGCGGGGCTGAGCGAGAGCGCGTTAAACGCCGAGATGATCACCGAAATCGCAATCGTCAGTGCGAACTGTTGATATAGCCGCCCGGTGATCCCGGGAATAAAGGCGGTCGGCACGAACACGGCCGCGAGGATGATCGCGATCGCGACCACCGGGCCACCGACCTCCTGCATGGCGCGCAGCGTGGCATCGCGCGGCGTCATCCCCTCCTCTATATGATGCTCCACCGCCTCGACCACCACGATCGCGTCGTCGACCACCAGGCCAATCGCGAGCACCAGCCCGAACAGCGACAGCGTGTTGACCGAAAATCCGAAGAGCGGAAATAATATGAAGGTTCCGATCAACGACACGGGCACGGCGAGCAGCGGGATCAGCGTCGGGCGCCACCCTTGGAGAAATATAAAGACGACGAGGATCACCAGCAGGAGCGCCTGCCAGAGTGTATTGGAAATTTCGCGCACGCCCTCCGAAACCGACTGCGTCGTGTCGAGGCCCACCTCATAGTCGAGTCCCTGCGGAAAACTCTGCTTGATCCGCGCCATGGCCGCCTTGACGCCATTCGCGGCATCGAGCGCATTCGAGCCCGGCAGTTGATATATCGCAATGATGGCAGACGCCTTGCCGTTGAACCGGCCGCGCACGTTATAGAGTTGCGCCCCAAGCTCGACCCGGGCCACGTCACGCAGTCGCACGATCGAGCCATCCGAATTCGCGCGGACCACGATCGCGCCGAATTCCTCGGGCGAACTCAGCCGGCCCTGCGCGCGCACCGAGTACGTGAAGTCCTGCCCGGTCGGCGCCGGCTCGCCACCAATCTGCCCGGCCGGATTCACCGCATTCTGGTTCTGGATCGCCTGCACCACTTCCGAAACCGTCAGGTTCAGCTTCGCGAGCTGGTCCGGCTTGATCCAGAAACGCATGGCATATTGCCCCGCGCCAAACACCGCGGCGCTCGCGATCCCGGGCACACGCGTCAACTGGTCGTTGATATTTATATATGAATAGTTCGCCAGGAACGTGCTGTCGTACGAATTCGTCGGAGAATAGAGTGCGACCAGCATCAGCGGCGCCGTCAGCTGCTTCTGCACGGTCACGCCGAAATTCGCGACGTCTGCCGGCAACTGCGGGTTCGCCTGCGTCACCCGCATCTGCGTGAGGATCAGGTCCGTGTTCGGATCCGTGGCGACGTCGAAGTTCGCCGTCAACCGCAGCGAGCCATCGCTGCCGTTGATCGAGAACATATAGTTCAGATTGTCGACGCCGCTCAGCTGCTGCTCGATGGGCGTGGCCACCGACTGTTCGACGGTTTGCGCATCGGCACCGACGAAGGTCGTCGTGATCCGCGCTTCCGGCGGCACGATCTTCGGGAACTGCGCGATCGGCAGGCTGAAAAACGAAACGACGCCGATGATGACCGTGAGGATCGCGATCACGATCGCCACGATCGGGCGATTTATAAAGAATTTGGACACGGCGGAAGTCTATTTGCCCGGCGCAGCGGGCTGGTACGGCTGGGGAATGACAACGATGCCGTCCCGAACTTTTTGCAGGCCCTCCGCCACGACGCGATCGCCGGGATGCAGCCCCGACAGCACCGCGGTCTCATTGCCGAGCGCCTCGCCGGTTTGCACCGTTAATATATGAACATGATTCGAGGTATCGACTGTCGCGATCTGGTATCCGCCCTGTAATTCGGTCAGCGCACGGGTCGGCACGAGGGTGGCATTTTTCTCCACACTCACCACCGCTCGCACGCGACAGAATTGTCCTGGCCGCAGAAACTCGTTCGGGTTCGGAAACAACGCCGCGACCCGTAGCGCGCCGGTGTTCGATTCCACCTGTCGGTCGATCGCATAGAACGTTCCCTTCTGGGGATATATAGAGCCGTCGGACAGGATCAGCTGAAGATCTATATTCTTCGGAATTCCCGGCGCCTCCGGATCGCGGCGCTGAAATGCGAAGTATGATTGCTCGCTGATGGAGAAATATGCTTTGATGGGATTCACGGTGGACACCGTGGTGAGGATGCCCGTGTTCGGCCCGACCAAGTCGCCGATCTGCGCCATGACCAATCCGGCGATGCCGTCGATCGGTGAAACTATATGGGTGAACGCGAGATTCAACGTGGCTTGGTCCACCGCGGCGCGCGCCGCCTCCACGGACGCCTTGACCGCCGCCTGCGTCTGCACGG
Source organism: uncultured Verrucomicrobiae bacterium (assembly GCA_963800005.1). Taxonomy (GTDB): domain Bacteria; phylum Verrucomicrobiota; class Verrucomicrobiia; order Opitutales; family Opitutaceae; genus CAWCZH01. The sequence goes on along the minus strand of CAWCZH010000002.1, from coordinate 373,794 downwards.
CGTTATCGAGCTCCTCCTGGCTGATCGCCTTGTCGCGCGCGAGCGGGTTATATCGTTCCACGTCGAGCGTCGCCTTCCCGAGCTGCGCGTCCGCCTGCGCGAGTTGCGCCTTCGCCTGCGCGAGCGCGGCTTCGAGGGGGCGCGAATCGATTTCAAAAAGTGGGTCGCCGGTTTTCACCAGCGAACCCTCTTTATAGTCCTGCTTGATCAGATAACCCGTAACCTGCGCGCGAATCTGAGCGTTGACCGAGCCGTCGAGCGAGCCGACCCATTCCTCGATCCGCGGCACGTCGCGCACTCCTACCGTGGCAACTTCCACCGCAGGCGGCGGCGGGGCTTTCGGTGCCGTCTTGGTGCACGCACCCAACAACAGCGCCATCGCACCAGCGAAATACAAAACAAAGCTTCGCCGCCGTAAATCACCCATGGCGCCGGAAGCTGCGCAGCGTGGCCGGAAACTCAAACGGGACGCTGCATCCTTTCGTAATATTATATTCAAGGAACTACGGGCCATAAGTTTGTATCATAATATAAATGTCCGGTCTGTCACCGGCAAAAACAGTCCCCATCCGGGGGTGGCTTCAGACAGGCGCGGCGGCCCGCCGGCTCGTTCAATTTTTTGTTTTATATTCCGTCAGCCCACCGCGCCACCCCACGCCGCCGCGGCCGAATCGAAATATGTTTTCCGAAGCGAAACGGCGCGATCGAGGACAACCCCCGAATGAACAGCCCGCCAGGGACGCCACACGCTTGATATAAGCTGCCAGCGTGAACAACGCCGAGACCGAAGCCACCTTCGCAACCTTAAATCATCACCGCGCTTGTATTCGAAAAATGGATACACAAAAGCGGCATTGCTAGCGGCGCCCGCCACGCACAGGCAGGAGACATTGCACGGCGCCGGGCCAGACCCCGATCGTAAATTCAACGCGCTCCGACCGGCCGGATTTTCCGCGCCGCGACTGGGGCCAAACAACCGTGTCGTCCACCCGGACTTCGGCGTCCGCCAGCGCAATGCTGACCCTGCTGGCCCGGCGGCTCGGCAGGATGCCTCCGTGCTCCTTCCCGGCGAGACACCGTTCCAGGGCGTTCTCGAGAAGATTCCGCTGGCTATCCTTCACCGAAACGACGTCCAACCTGCGGTCGGTCGGATTTGCGCGGGACACCCACTCCACGCCCGGGCCGCCTCTCGCCATATTCATGACCTCAAAGATCAGGTAATCCGCGCTCCGTACGGGACCTTCATCCCATTGCACACGAATGGCTCTGGCCTGGCGCTCGAGCGCTAGCGTCATGAGGACGCACAGGTCGCGATAGAGCCGTTCCCCCCGGTCCCCCGGTTCACGCGCGCTCACGCTATCGATGCGATGCACCACCGCGATGGCCCGACCGATGAGCCCGACCCCGGCGCTCTCGACGAACGGTTTGCGGCCCCACGGGCCCTCCGCGATCCCGAGGTCAATGGAGATTGGCTGCGCGCGCGACCAACCGGGAATTATTTGCTCCGGCGATCCGGAAATCCCAAGGCTCCCCGCTATATTATTCGCAGTGCCGGTCGGCAGGACAGCCAGACTGCGGCCGGTTCCAGCCAGGGCCAAGGCTGCGGCCTTGACGCTACCGTCGCCACCGGCAACCACGACCAGTTCTGCGGTGCCCAAAAGCTTTTTATTCCGGAGACCCCGGTCGATTGGCGTAGCGGTCGGCTTGTAGCCATGCCTTCGCAACAGCGCCACCAGATGCCGCGGCGTGTGCTCCTCGTCGCCCGCCGCAGAATTATATAGCAGCAGCACATTCATCGCCCGATAGTGCGGGAACAACCCCGGCCTGTTCCGCTCAGTGCATCCGATGCGCATCCTAATCTCGAACGACGATGGCATTTATAGTCCGGGGCTCGCAGCGCTTGCAGAGGTCGCAGCCGGATTTGGCGAAGTAAAAATCGTCGCACCGGACGTCGAACAATCATCGATGAGCCAGGCCATCACCTCGACCCGCCCCCTCAGTTACCGTCGCACCCCGCTCGCCGGGAAGGATGCCTATCGCGTCAACGGGACCCCGTCGGATTGCGTCGCGCTCGGAGTATATAACTGGGATAAGGTGGACCTGGTGCTCTCGGGCATCAACCTCGGCACGAATCTAGGCAACGCGATCTGGCACTCGGGCACGCTGGCCGCCGCCAAGCAGGGGGCGCTGCTCGGAATCCGCGGCATCGCGTTCAGCGTGCCAGTCCCCAACGATGCGCCGGATTTCGAAACCGCCAAGCCGTGGGTGAAACGCGCGCTCGAGATCCTGCTGAAAATGCCCGACGTGCCGCTGGCGAATGTTAATATACCAGAAAATCCCCGGGGCGTGGCCTGGACCCGGCAGTCGTTCCGCCATTACGATGGGCGGGTCGTACCGTTCACCGACCCCATGGGACGCCAAACGTTTTGGTATACCGTCGTGCCCATCGAGGATGTGGAGCAGGGCACGGATCGCTGGGCCATGCAGGAACAGAGGGTCTCGATCACACCGCTCCGCATGGACCTCACCGACGAAAAGCTGCTCGATCGCGCCCTGCAGCAGGTTCCCGTCGAGGGAAGCCCGAGTTAGCAGGGTCGAGCTCGCTCGTATCTATATATATATATTAATATATATCTATTGAGCTCCATATCGGGTCCGGAGCCTCCTCGTGTCGCTTAGCGCTGCGCTCGCCACCGCGCGCAGAGCTCGGCCGCGGCTGCGGGCCACTCGGGAAACGCCAAGCGGAACCCACTCTCTGAAAGACGCCGCGGCACGACTCGACGGCTTTTCAAGATCAGCTCCGTTTCCGTGCGCATTAATATAGTGGCGAGCTCAAGCAGCGCTCGTGGGGCCGGCAGCCCGAGCCGGGATCCCCACGCCTCGCGAAGCGCGCGCATGAAGTCTCGATTCGGAAGCGGCGCGGGCGAACAGACATTTACCGCGCCGTCGAACGAATCGTTCGCAATCAACCAGAAGACCGCCGCGGCAAAATCGAATTCGTGGATCCACGATATATATTGCGAGCCGTCACCGGCCGTGCCGCCCAATCCCCACCGCACCAGCCGGAGCAACACATCGAACACACCGCCGCGATCCGGCGTCATTGTCATCGCCGAACGCAACAGCACCAGCCGCGTGCGGCACAAATTAGCCTCCGTGGCCGCCCGCTCCCACTGCTGCGCGACCTCGATGCTGAACCGCCAGGTGTCGGGCGCACCCGGCTCGCCGCCGCCGATGCGACCCGTTGCCTCGTCATTCGCTATATGATATTCGTGCGCATATATGGTCGCCGTGCTCGCCTGCAGCCACACGCGCGGCGGCCGTCGCGCCGCTGCAATCGCGGCGCCGATCGCGCGCGTCGAGTCAACCCGCGACGCCAGAATCGCGGCGCGATTCGCCGCGGTGTAGCGACAGTTCACATTGCGCCCCGCGAGGTTGATCACGACATCCGCGTCTTCCAGGGCATCTATCCACGCGCCCGGCGTCCGGCCGTCCCACGCAACCTGAGCCCACGGTCGCGCTGGCCCAACTCGGCGCGCGAGAACGGTAACCGAATCTCCGCGGGCCATCGCCGCCCGAGCGAGCACCGCGCCGACCTGCCCGGAGCCGCCGGCGAGCACGAGTTTCATATAGGGATGCCCGAGGTTAAGCGTCAACGAGCGATGGCCGCGGCAGTCCCCGGCGGCGGGACCGCGACCGGACGCGTTCCCTTCCGCCGCATCCGATCGAAGTTAAACATATTGAAGAAGTGCATGCCCCCGAGCACCAGGAGCACAAAGCCCAGCTTCGTGCTGAGAAATTCGAAGCTCTGCTGCAGCGTCGCGGGCTTGTCGCCGTACTTCAGCGTCAGCGTGATGAATCCGACGTTGATCAGATAAAATCCGACCACGAGCAGGTGGTTGACCGAGTCCCCCATCGCCTCGTTGCCATGGAAGGCCTGGACGAGAAAGACGCGGCCGTTTCGATGGAGCGTCCGGGCGACCCAGATGGTCAGCGCCACACTCAGCGCCAGATAGATGATATAGCAGGGGACGACGTCATTCATGGTGATGAGCCGACCGAAGCCGGCGTTTATTCTGTTGTTTCTGTTCTTTCTGTCATTTCAGGCACTTTGGTCCAAAAAAGGGTGGCGCGTTAGCCGCCGGCGAGCCGGAAGACCGCATCACCCATCTGCGCGAAACGCTTCATCGTCTTGGGCGACATCGCCCCCGCCCGCTCGCCCCAATGGTTCGCGAGCTCGAAGAACGCCAGCATCTCGCGCAGCCGCGCCCGCGCGACCGCGTCCTCCCCCGCGGCTTTTTTACCGTGCCCGGGTTCATCGACCCACTCGCGCAACACGCGCAGCGTCGGGTCCGTCTCACGCCGTTTCCGCTCCAGCATGATCAGACGAAACGTTTCCCAAACGTCCGCCAACGCCTCGAAGTGCTCCCTCCGATCGCCCAGCAGGTGGAGATTCCGCACGATTCCCCAGCCCTGCAGCTCCTTCAGGCTCGAGCTGACATTCGACCGGGCGATCCCCAGCAGCCCGGCAATCTCGTCCGCGGGCAACGGCTGCCCCGCCACGAACAGCAGCGCGTGGATCTGCGCGACCGAGCGGTTGATGCCCCACTTCGTGCCCATCTCACCCCAATGAAGGATGAACTTCTGCATCAGCGGCGTGAGTTTCATTTGTTTCTGTCGTGACAGAAATAACTGTAATGACAAGTGAAATCGTAGCCGGATCGCCGCCGTCGCGCCCGGTGGGCGTCCGGATTTGCCGCGCAGCTCCGCTTCACCTCGCAGTTGCGCCAAACCGCCGGCGACCGCTTTCGGACCCACCCGCCGGCCCGCGGTTCACGCCAACGGCTTCAGAAAACAACATCGGCTCGCATCGCGAAACGATTCTCGCGCGCTGCGACCGCAACCCTTTGGTTCACCGCCGCATCACTCCGACCCGTGCGCTCCTCGCTCAGCGTTCTCCTTTTCTTCCTGGCATGCCTCGTCGCAAGTTCCCGCGCCGAGATTCCGCAACGCGCCTATATCTGGCAACGCGCCTGGACACCCGCCCTGCGCCGCAGCGTCCAAGCCCACGGCGCGGCGTTCGCGGCGCTCGATATATTGGTCGCCGAAATCTCGTTCACCCCGGGCGGCCAACCCATTCTCGCTCAAGTCGCGCCCGACTTCACGTCACTCCCCGCGACGACGCCCCTCGCCATCGTCGTCCGCTCCGCCGCGAGCCTCGACGCCCACCGCGCAGCCTCTGAAAATTTCGTGCTGCAAACGTGCCTCGACACAATTCGCGCCGCGCGCGCCGCCGGCGCCAACGTTCGCGAATTACAACTCGACTGCGACGTCCCCACCCGGGACCTCGCGAACTACGCCGCGTTCGTTCATATATTGTCGGAGGCGTGCCGCCCGCTACCCGTCGTGATCACCGTGCTGCCAACGTGGATGACGAGCTCGGAGTTTCCGACGCTCATCGCCCAACCCGCGAGCTATGTACTTCAGGTGCATTCCCTCGAGCGACCGCGCTCCCCGGACGAGAGCTTTATATTGTGCGATCCGGTTCAAGCGCGCCGCTGGGCCGCGGAAGCCGCGCGCTTCAGACGCCCCTTTCGCGTCGCTCTTCCGACCTATGGCTACCGCATCGGCTTCGACCGCACCGGCAAATTCCTGGGCCTCGAGGCGGAAGGCGAGTCGCGACGCTGGCCACCAGACACCCAGCGTCGCATCGCGACCGCCGACCCCATCGCGCTCGGCGCGCTCGTCCTCGAATGGCAGGCGACGCCACCTGTATATTGCGAAGCCATCGAGTGGTTCCGCTTCCCGGTCGATGAACAGGATGAACTCACGTGGCCGTGGGTGACGCTCGACGCCGTGCTGCACGGCCGCAGTCCTCACGGACTCCCGACGCTCACCCTCGTCGCCAACGCCGCCGGCCTGATCGAGCTGACGCTGGAAAACTTAGGTGACGCCCCGATTGCGCCGCCGGGCTTCCCGTTGTCATGGTCGAGCGCGCGCCTGCTTGCCGCCGACGCGGTCGACGGCTGGCGCATCGAGCGCCGCGGCCCGCACGCCGCCGAGCTCTGGCCGCCCGCCGTCGCCCCACGGCCGCTCCGCCCCGGAGAAAAACGTGCGATCGGCTGGATGCGTCTCGACGGCGCCGACCGGATCGTACCGCATAGCGCCGGCCCATAGACGTGCTCCCGCGCGCGGCCCGCTATATGATTTTTCCCCCGCCCTTCGCCCGCCCCGACCGCCTGTATATAAAGTATCCTGCCCGCCGCCGCCGTCGCTATATACTAATCCCGGGCGCCGGCGGAATCGTGAGTATATTGCTCAGCCTGTCCGCCGGAGCGATTGCCGGCCGCGCGTGCGGTCCGGATTTTCCGAACGCGTACCTCACCAACTCGCTCGACGAACTCTCGACGTTGCCGACGCTCGATTTCAAGGCGGAGCTCGAGCGGCTGCTCACACCCGCCGAGCTCGCCGCCCGGCACAGCGCGAAGCGGAAAACACCGGACGAGCTCGCTGCGGCCGAAATCGCCGAGGTGCGAGAGGTCCTCGCAGCCTCCGGTCACTCACCAAACGAAATCGCGACGGCCATCGCCAGATACGACCGGGCGCATCCCTCGGCGCTGCTCCCGCCCGAGTTCCACTTCTACGCCCGCGGAGCTCGCGCCTATCACTCCGGCGATGTCGCCGGTGCGATCACGGCGTGGAGCGAACTCCTCGCGCTGCCGTCGGCGGAGCGGCAATACCGCACCGTGTGGGCGAGCTATATGATTTGCCGCGCCGAGTGCGACCACGCGCCGGCCGTGGCGCATACGTTCTGGAAGATGACGCAGGACGCCGCTCGCGCCGGATTTCGCGACAGTCAGGAGCTCGCTGCGGCCAGCGCGGGTTGGAACGCACGCAGTTATATGCAGGCGCGCGAATATCTTCCGGCCCTCGAGCTATATTATATGCAATTCAGAGCCGGCGAGCCGTCCGCCATGCCCTCCATTCAGGCCACGCTCCGCCGCGCGTTTTTCGGCACCACCGATCCGGAGCCGGGCGCGACGGAGGTTTCGCCGTCGGCCGCGCCGCCCCCGATCGCGTCCGATTGGCAACTCCGGCAAATGGCCCAGAGCCTCGCGATCCGACCCATCGTGACCGCGTGGTTCGCCGCGCGCGGCGGCCCATCGATGAGCTGGCACCGAGAGGAAGCCGGAGAATTCAGCCGGTGGATCCAAGCGCTGGGCACCACGAAAAATTTGACGCCCGCCGAGGCCGATCGCTGGAGCTGGGCCGCCTATGAAGCGGGTCTCTGGGACGACGCCCAACGCCTCGCGGCCGTGGCCCCCGCTGATGCGCCCGCCAGCGAATGGGTGCGCGCGATGCTGCTGTTGCGCGGCGGGTTCGTGGCCGATGCCGCCGATCACCTGGCCCACGCCGCCCGCGCCTTTCCCACCGACGGCCCCCCACCGCTGGTCGAGCAGCCCGAGTATTTAATCAGGGACCCCGACCATACGGGGGATTCCGCGCGCATTCCTCTCGACGGCGTGCGCGGCGTGCTCGAACTCCGCCGCGAGAAGTATATAGACGCACTGCACATTTTTCTCGAGGCGGGACATTGGAGCGATGCTGCGTATATAGCGGAACGCGTGCTCTCGCCCGAGGAGCTCATGGCATTCGTCGCCTCCGAATGGCCCAGCCCGCCCACCGCGAGCCCCGGAACGCCGTCGGCCGCCTCGCGTGCCGTCATCCGAGCGCGCGGCACGGAATCCGACGTCCGCTCCCTGCTCGCGCGGCGGCTCATGCGCGCGGCTCGTTTCAACGAAGCGCGGAACTATTTCTCCGCCGAGACACAGCCCGCCTGCGACGAGTATATAGCCTCGGTCCGCGCCGGATATGACCTGAGCAGATCCGATGTTCAACGCGGCCGCAGCCTCTGGGTTGCCGCGCAGCTCGCCCGCACCGATGGGCTCAGCCTGTTCGGCACCGAGCTCGCGCCGGATTATTCAATCTGGGACGGTAGCTTTGAATTCCCGGAATTCACCTGGGGCCACGTCACGAAAGCTGATCTCGACGATCCGGTATATAAAAGTAAGGCGATCGCCACGCGCAGCGTCATCTCACCCACTCCGAACGAGCTGCAGCGATTCGTCGCCTCGGCCCCGCCCGCGGCGCGCTTTCACTATCGCTACCGCGCGGCCGATCTCGCCTGGCTCGCCGCCGGTCTCCTGCCCAACGACCAGCCCGAGACGGCGCAGGTTCTATATACAGCCGGCCGCTGGATCGCCAACCGGACGCCCGCGGAGGCGGACCGTTTCTACAAAAGTCTCGTCACCCGTTGCCCGCACACCGAACTCGGCCGCGCCGCCGCCGCTCTGCACTGGTTCCCCAAGGAAGCTCCGGATCCCGCCCCACACGCGCCGCAGATATAGCGCGCCGATGGGCGCGCCGCGCCACCCGTTTCTATGCGAGCGACGCCGAGACGTGGAACTTGCGAAGCGCGGGCCAACTCGCGAGGGTCGCAGGCCACCTTTCGTAATATGAAGAAAACGTTCCAGCTCCACGCCCCCGGAAAAGAGGACAGCCGCGTCGTCGCGGTCGTGCGCAGCGAGGTCGGAAAATATATTAACCGCGCCAAACGCAAGCCGCTGCCGACCACAAATGATCGGTGGGAATTCGCCTGCCGCGTGGGCCCCGATGCGGCAACCGCCGTCGCACACGACTGGAAACAAGTTCCCGCGGCCATCGACGCCGTTGCCGCCAGCGGCGCCGACGAAGTATATATCGAAATCCTCGCCTCCGCGCAACCCAAGCCGACACCGACGCCGCCCCCGCCACCGTCCATCGGGGAGTCTATATGAAAATCAAGTCCGCCGAGTTTCTCACCAGCGCCGCGTCGCTCGACGCCTGCCCCCCGAATGCCCGGCCCGAGTTCGCCTTCATCGGCCGCTCTAACGTCGGCAAATCCTCGCTCATCAATCTCCTCACCGAGCGGCGGGACCTCGCCAAAGTCTCGGGCACACCCGGGAAAACCGTCCTCATCAATTTCTTCCTGGTGAACCAGGCCTGGGTTCTCGTCGACCTGCCCGGCTACGGCTACGCGCAGACCGGCCGCTCACACCGCGAGGGCTTCGGCGCGGCCGTCGACGACTATATAGAGAACCGCGAAAGTCTCACCCACCTGTTCGTGCTGATCGACTCGCGCCTCGAGCCACAGCAAATCGACCTCGATTTTCTTGAGTGGGTCGAACGCCTCGAACTCCCCCACTCGCTCATCTTCACCAAGGTCGACAAACAGAGCGCCACCCAGACCGCCCGCGCCATCGCCGCCTTCCAAGCCGTCCTCGCAAAACGCCGGGCGGAGCCGCCGCAGGTTTTCACGAGCTCCGCCACCACCAAGAAGGGCCGCGCAGAAATCCTCGCTGAAATCGAACGCCTCTCCCACGCCCCGTCTCCGGTCCCGCCATCCCCATCGTCAGAGTGAGCCGAAATGGCGTCCACCAGCGCCGGCCGCGACGCTGAATATTGCCAGGTATGTAGTTCCGAGCGAGTCGATCCGATGCTCTATACCGGTATCTATCTATATATATATATAGCCCCGACCTGGTAGCCGCAGCCATCGCGGCAACACCGCAACCGCAGCGCCGGCCTAGTTCGCCGGCAATGCCTTGACCACCGCCTGCGCGATCGCGTGCGCCGTCGTCGCAGGGTCCTTCTGCGAAAGTATATACTGCCCCGTCCAGAGATCGGTCCCGGTATCGACCTTGACGAGATGAACCACCAGCCCCGGCGCACCGTCGACCGGCTGCGTCTGCGCGGTGATCAGAAAACGATGATGCGCCGCCTGCGCGAGCGCTCGATAATCCGCCTCGCCGCCCGCGCCCGCACTCGCCGCGGTTTCCCCGGTCGCAGCCGGCAACACAGTGATCTCATTGCCGAGCGCCACGGCGGCCTCCCCGAAGAAGGCATTGAACACCGCGCTCACCGACGCCGCCGATTCCGCGTCCGCCACTCCCGTCGCAAACGGCACCGTGACCACCCGACTTCCACGCCGCGCACCGGAATTCTTCTGCGTCAGCCGCCGCGCGATTTCCGATCCGGCCTGCGACAGGTTCCGCGCGATCGGACTCGTGTCGCCCGCCTCCTTCGCCGCCTTGTCCAGATTCGCCGCCACGTCACTGAGCGCTTTATCCGCCGCCTCACTCGTCGCCGTCAGCGTCGCATCATCCGGGGAAACATCGCGCGTCGGATGCACCGTGACCGATGTGGTTTTCTTCCGGTCGCTCGAGCCCGAAAACAACAAGTATATAACGACCCAGAACGAAAGCACGATGCGACCCCACCGCGGCAGCCGGAGAAATAGTATCCGCACCACCGACACCAGCCACCACGCACACGCTCCGAGAAAATCGAGTCGATCCGAGAGCGAGCGACGTCCCCCCGGCTTCGAAGCCGTGCGCGTCGGAAACGGCGGCAATGCCTCGGGCGTCGCAGTGGCGGCCGCCGCCACCGGTGGCACCAACGGCGGCGGCTCGCGACGTGCCCCCGCCTCGGCCGTTTGCCGCCGAGGCTCCGCGGGCCGCGAGCCCGAAGACCGCGGCGCAGCCGGGCGCTGATTGCCCGCCAGCAGCCGTTCACATAGCGCCTGCAAGGCCGGCGTTGGCTGCCCCTCCATGCACCGCAGCCACTGCACCGTCAGAAATTTTTCCGGCACCCGTGCGCCGTCCTGCTGCGTTTCATCAATGACGATTGGCAGAAGAAACAGAACATCATCAGCCATATCGAGCGTGCGCTCCGAGCCAAGCCGCCACTCGCGCCGGAAATATCCCTCGTGCCGCCGCTCCGTCGTCGCCGAAACCAGCGGCATGAAATAAGTACACTCCCGGATCTGCCGCCGGATTTTCTGGTCCCACGCGTCCCCGCCGCCGAGTTCGTTCTCGTCATACCAGACCTCGAGGCCCGCCGCAGACAACGCATCGCGCAGGCGCCGAGCGGCGCCTCGATCCTCCGAGGCATAACTTATAAAGACCGACGGCGCAGCAGCGCCGGGCTCAGGCGCACGGGACATGGAAGCCGGATGAGAGCATCCCCATTTCCCGGGTCAAGCCCACCATGTCCTGGCGCGACGCGGGCTGCGCCTGCACTCGCGGCGTTCCGCCCAAAGATTCGCGCGCCTGCTTCCAATCCCGACTGCAACCCGGGATCGAAGCGCGTTGTATATAGTCAACCCGGCGCCCGACCTGCCCTTTCACTCCAAAGACCGGATCAACGAATATACATATATAGAGTCTATATCATTCACCTAATCCCTGAACTAGATCCGATCGGCACCGCTTGAGCTGCGCCCGCTTAGCCGTGCAGCCGGACATATACATCCGCGCCCATGATGATCGCTTCGACGAGCAGCAGGATCACGATCGTGACCTCGAGGATGGTGCCGCCGAGGTACCACCGGTAATCGGCCACGCGATCATTGGCTCCTTCATATAAGTCCTCCATGACCTCGAGCCGCTCACCGAAATCTGTCGCTCGCGCGGGAGCACTGGCCCGCCTCAACAGCCGCCCGGTCAGGCGCCTCGCGTCGCGGGGCAGGTCGCGCGCTGCGTCCGTGAAATGCCCTTCGAGCCGCGCGAACTGGATGCGCAACCGGTTCATCTCCTCGATCGTCGCGCGAAATCGCTCCCAATGCCCGCGGTCGGACGCGCGGATCCGATGCGCGCGGCCAACATCCTCCAGAGCCGAGGGTTCATATAACGCGAGCTTTTGCTCGAGGCCCCGCAACTCCCCCTCGTAAAACGCGAACTCCGCCAACGCAACGATCGTCTCGTCATCGAGGATTGGCCCGCCGGATACGATCGCCCGGCCCACGCCCCATTCGAGCAGGAGGCCGTCCCGGTCCAAGCGCACGACCGGCTCGGTCAACTGTGGCGCCCCGTCTCTCGCGGGCGTGTACATTATATACAGCGAGGCGCTCGCCTTCGGCGCGGTGATGGGGAGCGAAGTTTCGTCCTTAAAATCACTGAGCGTGATCGGCACCGCCACGCCCACAACGGGACCGTTCGCACCCGACCAGGAGCGCAGGACCGTTTGGCCGGCGGGCGCCTGCGAAACAAAATCCACGCGCAGGCAACTGGCGGCCGCGGCACTCATGAAGTCGGATTCGGGACCATTTCCTCGACGATCCAGCTGGAGACCAAATCCGCCGAATCGAGCACGCCATTCAGCGTCGAATCGAAAAGATAATCTCCCACGACGAATATGCCGGGATGCTCAATGGGCTCCGGCACGTGGCGCGAATCCGGCTCCCGCGCGGGACAGCCGGCGGGCCACGCGTTCACGGCGCCGACCCAGCGATGGACCCGGCCTTCGACAAAATATTGTGCCCCAATATTCAAAGGCGCCGGCAGCGAGCTGAGCATGCGCTGGATAAGTTCGGCGTCGCTCGCATTACACAGGTTCACAGCATCATCGCCGGCGATTAGCCAGCCGAGCGCACCGTGCGTTTCGCCGTCGTAACGACCCGTCTCGTCGTACACACAGCAGCCGCCGAAAGCATCGAGCATGAAAAAGGAGCGGTCGATCCACTCGCGCCAAAACGGCGTTTTGAACAGCAATGTCACCCTCAAATAATGCGCCGGATGGTTGTAAAACTTGTGATGCTCGTGCATCGCACTGGAGAGCTTCGCACCGCCCCACTCGACGGCCGGAATCCAATTGTTCGGCAACGCCACCACCACGTAATCGAAAGTCTGTTCCACCTTTTTTCCGCCGTGTCGCGCGGTCACGAGGTAGCGGCTGTCGTCGGCCCGCCCCACCCGCTCAACCTCGTGGTTGAGGAGGATCCGGGCCGACAGCCGGCGGGCCAGCGCCTCCGGCAGCCGCTCAATCCCGCCCTCGATCGTATATAGTTTCATATAGTCGGGCTCGTCCATCAGGTAATTCTGCAAACCATACATCGCGCTCGTCTGCGCCGGCTCGCACGCCAGGTCGCTGTGGGAAACGAGTTGTATATAGCGGCGCGCCGTGTCGTCCGGGACCCGGGCGAGCAGCTCATAAAAGGTCTCCCGCGACAGCGGATCAGCGTTGTCGGCGCGCCAGTCCGATTCATAATATTCCTGCGGGCTGATCGCCGCCCGCGCCTGCCGCCGAAAATTCGCCAGCGCTGCCATGGTCGCACGAGAAAACCCGTGGGTCACGTCTGCCGGCCCGTGCAGGATTTTTTCGTCCAAGATCACATGCTCGCCCACGACGGTCCGACAGCTAAGTCCCAGCTCCGCGATCAGATCCTTGAGCGGATCCGGCCCGAGCTGCGAATAATCATATAATTCCGCCGCACCGGCTTCGTAGGAAACAGCCGCCCTCTGAAACTGGCAGGTCAGGATTTTACCGCCGACCCGCGGGCTCGCCTCGTAAAGCGTCACGGAGAGAGGCTGGGCGGCACGCCTCTGAAGCAGATACGCCGCCATCAATCCACCGGGTCCGGCGCCAATGATGGCTACATGCGTTTCTATCATGGGGTTGTCCATGAGACGACAACGGAACGACAGGGTTTCTCACGCCTGTTACATTCACGCGTGATCAGCAGCGTTCCGGAGGCCCCTCCAAATGTCGCCGTGAAAACCTCGCCCCTTGGCGGCGCTACCTCACATTCGCTTCCGCAGAATTCACGCCGTAAACCGCTGCTTATAAAGAGGCTGTTGCAAGAATATACCTATGGCTGTGCGGCGGGACACCGATCCGACACCGGCTTTTGCGGAACGGTCGAAAAAGCCGGGTTCGGCCGGCACGAACTCCGTTGGATATGCGTTACGTGACGATCCGCCGCGCCGAGGACTGCGCCTTCAGGCTCAGCTCGGCCGCCTTGAAGGCGTGCGCCTGCGTCATCGCGACTTCGGTGCGGTTCAGGCAGTCGAGAATGAACTCCCCGAAGAACCGGTAACCGACCTTCCCCGCAACCTCGATGCGGCGTTCACCCTTCTCGTCCGCCATATATACATGGTCGCCGCCCTTCGCCCGCGCGAGGTCCACATATTTTCGCAGCTCAATAAAGCCACCGGTGCCCAATATAAACGTGCGGCCATCGCCCCACGTGCTCAAGCCATCCGGCGTAAACCAGTCCACGCGCACATAATTCGACGCACCATTGTTGCCCGCGAGCGTGGCCTCGCCGAAATCCTCGAGCTCCGGATGATCCGGGTTTCCGAAGTTCGCGATCGCCGAGTGCGTCACCGTCGCATCCGTCGCACCGGAGTACGCCAGGAATTGCTCGAACTGATGGCTGCCGATGTCGCAGAGGATGCCACCATATTTCTCGCGCTCAAAAAACCACGCGGGCCGGCTGCTCTTGTTCAGCCGGTGCGGCGCGAGATTCACCACCTGCAACACGCGCCCAATCGCGCCGCGCGCCACCAGGTCCGTCGCAAACATCGCGCACTCGTTATGGATCCGCTCCGCATAGTTCACGGCATATTTGCGCCCCGTCTCCGCGACGACTTTGCGCGCACTCGTGAGTTGGTCCATCGTCGTGAACGGCGCCTTGTCCGTGAAATAATCCTTCCCCGCCTTCATCACCCGCTCGCCGACGCCCGCGCGCTCCGAGGTGATCGCCGCCGACGCCACCAGCTTCACCTGCGGGTCCCCGAGAATCTCGTCGAAGGAACGCGCCACCTTCACCTGCGGAAACTTCTTCTGGAATTTCGCCGCCTTCGCCGGATCCTCATCATAGACCCACTTGAGCGTCGCGCCAGCATCGTTCAACCCCTCCGACATCCCCTCAATATGATCATGCTCGAGGTGCGACGCCGCAAAGACGAACTCGCCCGGCTTGACGACGATACCCGGCTTCGGCGCAGGAGTATATAGCGCGTCGCTGGAGCCGCCACCGGTGGTCTCCGCGCCGAATTCACGGGGCACGATCGCGCCAGCCGCCAGGGCCAGAGCCGAATGAGTGATGAAATTACGACGATTCATTGATGGGTCGATGGAGGTTGGGGTTGAGAAAAAAAGTTATATACGAGTATATAGGGTGATATGCGATGATCGGATTGGTCCGACTCCGGAGATCGAGTGAAATCTTCCGAGGCTTGATGCGATCCGTGGTTAAAAAAACGATCCGCTTCACCGCACATCGAGGACTCCATATATAGCCTCATCATCACGTGAGCCGGGCGAATCCATTCCAAAAGATCGTACCGCTGCCGACGTCGATCGGATAACGGATCGCATCGGCCAACCGCCCGTCGTCCCCGACGCGAAACACCGCCAGGCTCGCCGGGACCATTTTCGTTTCACCGTTCTCCTGCTTCCAAAAACGCGACTGGTTGGCGGCCACCAGCATGCGACCGCTCGGGTCGATCGAGAACGTCCGCGCCGACCAGCCATGCGTATCCACCGACTGGATCAACCGCGGCTCACCGGTCGCCGGATCGAGCGCGAACACCGCCACGCTGTTCTCGCCGCCCGCGAACACCAGCTGCGCGCCGACATCCACCGTGCCGGTCGCGCGATTCATTACATAGACAAATTTCCCATTCGGATGCACGTGTACCGCGCTCGCCGCCTGCATCGGCCGCACCTGCCCCGGCTCCGCCAGCGTCGTCGTCACAAAACGCGGCTCCAGCGCCGGCGTCGCGCCCTGCAAATCATATACCGACAATATATTCTCCCGCTCCTGCGAAACATACGTCCACGGCTTCGTCGGGTGAAAATCCAGATGCCGCGGCCCAAAATCGACGCCACCATTCGGCGCGACCGACACTTCCGAGCCGAGCACGCCGTCGCGAAATCCAAACACCTTCAACGCACCCGGATCCTCTTTCTTCGCCGGCGTCGCATCGTTCCCGCGCGTCACGAGCACGACGCGCTCATCCCCCGGCGCGACCCGCACCTGGTGCGCATATATACCGAAATCCAACGTCGCCGGCTCCGTCACCTCCCGCCCAATCGTGCCATCGCTCTCGAGGTGATGCACCGTCAACCCGCTGGGGTTCGGTGACGCCACCAAGAGATATTTCCCCGCGCCGTCGGTCGTTATATTAACTGGCCGCACGCGCAGCCGCGCACTCGCGCCGTGCGGGCGCAGCGTGCCGGTCGCGGGATCGATCGCCCACGCCGTCACGTGATGCTGGTCGCCAGGTGACGTGCCTGATTGGTTGCTCGAGGCTATATACAGGAAATGCCCGTGCGGATGCGGCCAGGCATATTGTATATTGGCGGGCAGCGTCACAGAGTCCCGGCGCTCGAGCATCGCGGCATTCACGTCCGCCGCAAAGTTCACCATCTCGGGCCCGATGCTCGCATAGAGCGCAACGCGTCCCGCGGATTTTGCCGCACCCATCTCGCGGCCGGAACTGCCCGCGGCCGCCGCGGAGAGCCGCCACGCCGCCAGACCGCCGCCGAGTGCGGCGACGAACGTTCTCCGGCTGATCGCAGGGGTGGACATATATAGGGGGTTTCGCCACCGCTCCCCATCAGGCCGGCGCCCAGCGCGCTCGGGCTGCGGGGATCGAGCCAGCGATCCCGGGAAGCTGCGGAGATTGGCCGCTCCGGTCAACTGGGGAGAATATTCCAAAATTGTCGCGCGAAAGTCCCGGCACTGTATTCTATTACTCCGCATGGCCCGGTGTCACAGCTCTCTTCCGCGTCGGTGATTACGTCATACCGCCGGCTCTATATAGTGGGCATCGCGCTGTTCGCCGCCGATCTCGCGCTGTTTCTCGGCGGCTGCACCAGCGTACCAGCCACGCGCACCATCCTCACCGAGGATCGCACAGAGCTGCCCACGGTGAAGGTCAACGACTTCCTGTTGATCGAGGTGCGCATCAATGACGCCGGCCCGTTTCGCCTCCTCGTCGACACCGGCACCGATGGCCTCGTGATCGCCCCGGACGTCGCCCGCGCCGCTCACCTGAAAATTCTCGACGAACCCGCGAAGCTCAATGGGACCAATGTCAAAGGCGTGCTGATCCGTTCGCTGGTTTCCGGCGGCATGAAACTCGAGGACCTGCCCGCCGTCCTCGTGGAGCCCGCCCCCGTCGCGCTCCTGCGCAAGGCGATTCCCGGGTACGACGGCGTGATCGGCATGGCCCCGCTCAAGGACGTCGTGCTCGAAATGGATTTTCCCGGACGCCGCGTCAGCGTTACGCGCCCCGGTTCACAATCCTACCCGCGCGCTGCTGCCGTTTCATATAGCGGCCTGAGCCCGGAGGTCACGATGGACATCGCCGGCCACTCGTGGCGCGCGCTCGTCGACACCGGCAGTGGCTATACACTGATCGTGCCGCGGCTCGACGACCTGCCGCTCGAATATAGTCCCATCCGCGAAACCGGGCCGGGCGGCATCAACCTCACATCGTCCACCGGCGTGCGGCTCGGAAATTCGCACCTCGCCGGCGATGCTCATCTCGGGCCGGCCCTCTGGCACAACCCCGCTGTGCACGAGGAGCCCGGCGACGGCCTGGCGAACCTCGGCACCGGCGCGCTCGGCCGCTGGAAACTCGCATTCGACCAATCGACGCATCTCATCTACTTTCTGCGCGAGGAATCCCACCCCGAGAACCACCCCGCCGGTTAGCCGCTCCCCTCAGTCCGTCCGTATATACTTACACACCGAGCTATATACATCAGTCATTATATACATCCGCCCTTCCCCGCGATGCCCGCCGATCCCCTGTTCTCCGTCGCCATCCCCGCGCACAACGAGGAAAAACTGCTCCCGCGCCTGCTCGACAGCATCGAGTTGGCGCGCGCTCGATACCGGGGCGATCCCGCCGCCATTGAGGTCGTCGTGGGCAACAACGGCTCGACCGACGCCACCGCGGCCATCGCCCGCTCGCGCGGCTATATAGTGGCCGACGTCGAGCGTCGAGCGATCGCCGCCGCCCGCAATGGGGCTGCGAGAGCGTCCCACGGGTCGATCCTCTGTTTCATCGACGCGGACTCGATCCTGCATCCGGAGACGTTCAACGAAATCGCCGCCGTCATGCAGACCGGCCGCTGTGCCATCGGGGCGTCGGGCGTGAAGATGGAACGCATGTCGCTGGGCATCGGCGTCATCTGCGCAATGCTTGTTCCCCTCGCCGTCGTGTTCGCACTGGATACGGGCGTGGTGTTCTGCCGCCGCGAGGACTTTCTGGCGATCGGTGGATATAATGAGGAGTTGATGGTGGCGGAGGATGTGGACTTCATGCGGCGGATGAAGCGGCACGGCAGAAAAAATGGCGCCCGTTTCCGCCGCCTGCCGACAGCCCGGGCGATCACGTCGTCACGCAAATTCGACCGTCACGGCGACTGGCACTATTTCACCTGGAGCCTCCGCCTGTTCTATAACTACCTGAGATCCGGGCGAGCCGTGAAAGCCCAATTCTGGAGCTATTGGTACAACGACCGCTGAACGTATATATTATAACTATACTAAAGGGTGATGCGGGAGCTGCAGGTAATCGTGCCGCTTTTTTACCACGGATTTCGGCAAGCCAACCCGGATAACCCGGACCCAATCATATAGCTTGAGACTCTGAAGTTTCCCCTCCGCTGAGATCGAGTAATCCGCGCCGGCTTGATGAAATCCGCGATAAAAAAATCGTTTCACCACGGCGAAGCTATATATCCACCTTTAGGTATACTTCAGCTATGACTGATTCCGTGGCTCGAGTGAAATCTTCCGAGGCTTGATGCCGCCCGTGGTAAAAAAACGGCCGACCGCAGCGCACCTATAAATTACCCCTATATCCCATGAATCGACGCGACTTTATTATTCGCACCGGCACCGTCGCCGGCAGCCTTCTCGTCCCGGGTCTCGTTCGCGGCGCTCCTTCCGCCACCTCTCATCCCGCAGATTCCGCCGTCGCTTTTATTTCTGATCCAGCCGACCCCGTCGCGAGTTCGGCGCCGGTTCGCTGGGCTGCAGGGGAACTGCGCACGGCGCTCGAGCAGCGCGGGCTCGCCGTGCGCCTGTGCCGAAACCTGGGCGAGGCCGGCAACTCCGCGCGATGCCTCGTCATCGCGGGCGGCCGCTCCTCATGGCTCCGCGACGCCGGCGTCCAACTGCCGACCACCGCCGAGGCGCTCGCCCTCGCGCCCGCTCGACTCGAACAACGCGAAGTCTTGGTCGCTGCGGGTAGCGACGTCCGCGGACTCGTTTATGCGCTGACCGAACTCACCGACGCCATCACGCTGGGCGAGGATCCCACGCGCGTCCTGCGCCCAACTAAGAGCGTCATCGAGCAACCTGCCAACGTGACCCGCAGTGTCATGCGCATGCCGATTTCCGAGGTGGAGGATAAATCCTGGTTCAACGACCGGGACTTCTGGCGTCGTTATCTTTCGTTGCTGGTGACGCAACGTTTCAACCGCTTCAACCTCGCGCTCGGCCTGGGTTACGACCGGCCGAACAATCTCACCGATACCTATTTTTATTTCGCGTATCCGTTTCTCGTTTCCGTCCCGGGATATAATGTCCGCGCGACAAACCTCTCGGACGCCGAGCGCGATCGGAACCTCGAAATGCTGCGGTTCATCAGCGACGAGGCGGCCGCGCGCGGGCTGCAGTTTCAACTCGGGCTCTGGACGCACGCGTATCAATGGATCACGAGTCCGAACGCGAACCATATAATCGAAGGCCTCACCCCGCAAACGCAGGCACCCTATAGCCGCGACGCCCTCGCCATTATATTAAAGGAATGTCCCAATATAACGGGCGTGACATTTCGGATCCACGGCGAGAGCGGCGTGCCCGAGGGCAGCTACGATTTGTGGCGCACTATATTCGACGGGATGGTGCGCAGCGGCCGTCCGCTCGAGCTCGACATGCACGCGAAGGGGATGGACCAGCCGACGTTGGACGTCGCGCTTGGCACGGGATTGCCGGTGGTTATTTCCCCGAAATTCTGGGCCGAGCACCTCGGCCTGCCGTATCATCAGGCGGCGATCCGTCCCGCGGAGTTGCCGAAGCGGGAGCATGGGAGCGGACTCTACGCGCAGAGTGAGGGCGCGCGCAGCTTTTTGCGCTATGGATATGGCGACCTGCTGAAGGAGGATCGTCGTTATAATATAGTGCACCGCGTCTGGCCCGGCACGCAGCATCTATTTCTCTGGGGCGATCCGGCATTCGCTTCGGCGTATGGCCGCGCGATGCAGTTCTGCGGGAGTCACGGCGGCGAGATTTTTGATCCGCTCTCGTTCAAGGGTCGCGAAGGGGCCAGCGCGCCCGGTGCCCGCGACCGCAATGGATATAGCGACCGCACCCTCACGCCCGCTGGCGGCGATTTTGAGAAATATACTCAGACCTACCGCCTGTGGGGCCGCGCGCTATATAATCCGGACGCGAGCCCCGAGGTCCTCCAGCGCGGCCTGCGCCATGATCTTAATGGAGCCGCGGAGTCCGCCGGGGCCGGGCTCGCCAGCGCCAGTCGCATTCTCCCGCTGCTGACGACGGCTTACTCCCCTTCGGCGTCGAACTATAGTTTCGGCTTCGAGATGGGGCCCAATATGTCGCTCGTCCACGAGGCGAAACGCGAACCCTACGGCGAGACCAAGGCGCCTGAGCGCTTCGGCAACGCGAGTCCGCTCGACCCGCAGCTTTTCCTCAGCGCCGACGATTTCGCCGCCGAGCTCGTCCGCGGGGACCGCAGCGCGCGCTATTCGCCGATCGACGTTGCCCGGTGGATCGAGGACCTCGCAGGAAACGCGCACGCCGCCCTCAACCGTGCCGAAGCGGCTGGGGTTCCCGCTGTCACGTCGCCGGCCTATCGGCGCCTCGCCATCGATACGCGCGCCCAAGCCGAGCTCGGCGTTTTCTACGCGAAGAAGTTTCGCGCCGCGGTACTGTATAATATATATCTGCAGACCGGCCACGCCCCGGCGCTCGCGGCCTCGATTGCCGCCTACCGGCTTGCCCGCGATGCCTGGGCTCGTCTCGCGGAGGTGACGCGTTCGGTATATGTTTCGGACCTCGCGTTCGGCGCGCGGCCGTCGCAACGGGGAAGTTGGACCGACCGCCTGCCCGCGATCGATGCGGATATTGCAACGCTCGCGAGCCAGCCCGCTCCGGCACTGGCATCGAGCGAATCCGGCGACGCGCGAAAGGACGAAGAACTCACGGCGCTCGTGCGGCAGGCGCTGGCGCGTCCCGCGTTTCCGACGGTGACCGCGCAGCACACGTGTCCAGCCACGTTTCGCCCGGGCGAAGCCGTGCCGTTGCAAATCACGTTGGGCGCCGACGAAAAGGCCACGAGCGTCCAGCTTCATTACCGTCATGCGAACCAGGCGGAAAGCTGGCAGGCGTCGCCGATGTCGGTGGCGGGCGGCCAGTGGTCAGCGTCGATTCCGGCGCCATATACGCAGTCGGTGTATCCACTGCTGTACTATTTCGCGGTCGCGAGCCAAGCCCATGGAGCCCCAGTGATATATCCAGGCCTCAGTGAGCAGCTCACGCAGCAGCCGTACTTCGTGTTGCGATCGCGGGCCTGAGAGCCGTGCTATATGCGCTCGAGGTGATCGTGCGATTCTCTCACCAAGGATGGCATCCATTCAACACGGATTACCCGGACCCAATCATATAGCGTGAGCCTATATATCCGCGCCTTTCCGAAATCGAGCAATCCGAGCCGGTTCGAGGAAATCCGCGGTAAAAAACTTCGTCCGATCATGGTGAGGCTATATGTACAGTTTATACCTTCACGCCACGCACGTTCCTACGCTCGAGTGAAATCTTCCGTGGCTTGATGCGATCCGTGGTAGAATCACGCGTCCCACCACGGCCCAGCTAAATATATCGTCAAAACAACCGCCATGAATACGCCAACGGCGAACCGTCTCGAATATGAACGCCGTCTGCACCGCGTCTTCGCCTATATCGACGAGCACCTGGCCGAGGACCTCGATCTGCGGCGGCTCGCGCGGCAGGCAAGTTTTTCAGCGTTCCATTTCCACCGCATCTTCACCGCGCATACCGGTGAGCCGCTCGGCGCGTACCTGACACGCCGCCGGATCGAGCAGGCCGCTGCACGCCTCGCCTCACAGCCCCGGCTAAGCGTCCTCGCGGTCGCACTTGAGGTCGGCTTCAGCTCTCCAGAGGCGTTCGCGCGAGCCTTCCGGAAACGCTTCGATTGTCCGCCCTCCGCGTGGAAGCGTCGGCGGATCGAGTCGCCGTTGGTGAAAAGCAAGCGGGATCAGGTGAAAGGCAAGCGCGGTCAGGTTTCGGAGGCGGAAACAGTATATAGTAGGCGCATGAACCAAAAGTCATCTGTTTCCGAACTCTCGGTCGACGTCGCCCGTCGTCCCGCTGCCCGCGTCTGCACACTCCGTTACCAAGGCCCGTTCGGCGCGCCACTTGGCAAATTCTGGCAGGAAAAAGTATATCCGTTTCTCGCTGCACATAACCTGCTCGGCGCGCCGCGCTTTGGGATCAGCCAGGATGACCCGGCGATCACACGCGAAAACCAATGCCGTTACGATGCCGGCGCAGCCGTCGGACCTGACTTTGCACCCCCTCCCGGGGCGCAGCTCACGCTCGTCCCGGCCGGGCTATATGCATCAACGGAGTTTTTCGGGACGTCCAAGGAGATCCCCGCGACGTGGGACCGTATCCTGCGCGATTGGCTGCCGTCGAGCGGCTACCAGCTGGATGCGCGACCCTGCTTTGAATACTATCCGCCTGACGGCACCTACGACAAAAAATCCGGCAAATTCACCGCCGAGCTCTGCATCCCGCTCAAACCCTTGGTATGATATAGGGCGATGCGCGAGCTGCCGGTGATCGTACTATTTTTTACCAAGGATGGCATCAATCCAACACGGATTACCCGGACCCAATCATATAGCTTGAGCCTATATATCCGTGCCTTTTCCGAGATCGAGCAATCCGAGCCGGTTCGATGAAATCCACGGTAAAAAAATTCGTTCGACCGTGTGAAGCTATATATACACTTTATACCTTCACGCCACGCACGTTCCTACGCTCGAGTGAAATCTTCCGTGGCTTGATGCGATCCGTGGTTAAAAAACGTCCCCTCGCATTAAAACGCTATTACCGCGACCGAACCGCCCCGTTCTCGTTCGACGCCATCTGCCGCGCAGCCTGAATCCCGCTCTCAGGTTTCGGCGCAAAGGTGAATGACTGGATCGCATGCGTTCCCACCGGGACGCCATGATGCAGCGGCACCGCGAAACGCCACTCCATGAGCGCCGCCACCGCCGCCTCCGCGAACGCCTCGTTGTCGAACTTCGTCGCAACCGGCAGACGCACGCGCCCTTCCTCGTCTATATAGAAATCGACCAGCGCCGTCCCACCCGCGTGCTCCCCCGCGGGCACGCGCGGCTGCACCCGCTTGATCGGCGTCACCGGCGTATCCAATTCCCGCGCCGACCGGATCATCGGCACTTCGTGCGCCGCGGCCATTTCCCGCACGCGCGGCGCGGCATCAATCCCGCTGACCGTCGTCACGATCCCCGTCGCCCGGAAGGAAAACGTCATGTGCGTCCGCACACTCACGGCCTCGCCCCCGGACCGCGCCGGCTCGAAGTGCCAGCGCTGCAGCGCGTCGGTCGCTTCCCGCGCCATCAGCGGATGCGTGGAACTCTCGACCAGCCAGTCCACCAGATGCCCGTTCGCATCCACGGCGAAAATCAGCGAGACCTCGCCTTCATATATGGAACGCTGCAGGAGCACCATCGGATATTGCGGCACCGTGGTCTCGACGACCCGCGGGGGCTGAAATTGGGTCGTGGCCACGGCGGGCGCGGCTTTCATGGGCAGGCTCATCAAGCCCGCGGGGAGGATCCAGGCGATGCCCGTCCTCCTCATCAAATTCCAACTCGGGAATTTCATAAAGGGGTGAATGGGGTTCGCCCCGAGCATTCACATTGCGCGGAATTTTGCAATCGCCGCGCCGCACCTTTTTCCAAGCCGCTCGGCATTGCGAGGTAAGAGCTTCCCTTCAGCGGCGCGCCGCGTTTTGTAGCAACGCGCAACCCGCAATGCCCGCCCTCGCCGTCCGATCCACCCTCACCCGCCTCCGGCCCACGTTGCCTTGGATCGCCCTGCTCGGGCTTCTTTGCGTGCTCCTCTGCCACGAATGGTTCGGACCCGATATCTGGTATCATCTTTACCTCGGCGGCCTCATCGCCGCCACCTTCCAGCCGCAGCCCGCCGATCACCTGCTCCTGCAGCAACCGGCTTTCGTCAATGTATATTGGGTGTTCCAGCTGCTCGTCCGCGGCCTATATGAAATCGGCGGAATCGTCGGCGTTGGCACGCTGTTCGGCGTCGCGTGGATCGCCGCCTTCGCGGCCTGGGTGAAAACCACCCGCGCCTTCGCCGTCCCCGGCTGGGGCGCGCTCCTCACCCTCGCCGCCATCCTCGTCTGCCAGACCCGCTTCGAGCCCCGGCCCGAGGTCATTTCATATACGTTCCTGGCCATCGCGCTTCTCGCCCTCACGCGCTGGCCCGTCGATCGCGCGCCGAGCCCGCGCCTGTATATAGCGGCCGCGGCGCTGCAGGTGCTCTGGACCAATCTACACGGGTACTTTATCTTCGGCCCTGCGCTGGTCGCCCTCAAGCTCGGCAGCGTCTGGATCGCACCACCCACCGCAGGCCGCCCCCGCGCCCTGAGAAATCTCGCGGTCCTCCTCGGCATCACGCTCGCCGCGAGCCTCGTCTCGCCGTTCCCGCTCCGCAACTGGGCCGGCGTGCTCACGCTCGCGCGCTACCTCCGTGAGATGCACCAGGAGGTCCAGGAGCTGCTGCCGCCCACGGGGTCATTCGCTGCCCTCTGGACGGTCAAACTTTTCTGGCTCGGCTGGGCCAGCCTGCTGCTCACGGCGCTATATACTTTGGTCACGACCCCACGCCGCGAGTGCTTCGCGCTCGCGCTCGGCGCGGCCGGACTGTTCCTGAGCGCCACGAGCTTTCGCAACCTGCCGCTGCTCGTGTTTCTCGGTGCGCCGCTCACGGGCATCCTGCTGGCGCTGCTCGGCCGCTGGCGCCTGCCGGTTATATTATCCGAAGGCATCGTGACCGGCGCGGCGGTCCTCCTCGCCTGCTGGACCTTCACTGGCGGGCTATATGAATCGCTCGCGAGTAGCTCCGGCTTCGGCATCCACGAGTCCCCCGCCGCCTCGCCCGTCCGCTTCGTCCAGCATCTCGCACGCGCCCCGTTTTCCGGCGTGCTCTTCAACAGCCCGCTCGACGGCGGTTACCTCGAGTTTCACCGGCCTGATCTCCGGCTGTATGGAGACTCGCGGCTCGTCGAGGCCGAGAAGGTGCGTCCCTATTTCGCGGCGCTGAAGGACGCCGACGCGTTTCTCCAGCTGTCGGCGCAATATCATTTCGACGCCGCCCTGCTGAACCTGAGTGAGAGCGGCGAAATGATCGCGCGCCTATTGCATAGCGGGAGCTGGCGGCTGGTCTATGGTGACCTGCATCGCGCCGAGCTCGCGAACCAGGAGACGCCCCTCGGTGCAGCGCTCCCCGCTGCGCCGCTGGAGTTATATCATGGCGAGGACCTGACCTTGCGGCGGAATGGGTTGCCGGCGATTCAGTGGATCGCGGTGTTTACGACGCTGGGGGACGACGCAGATCTCGCGACTGCGCTCGAGAAATTTGGAAAGGCGCCGCAGATCCCGTCGGTGGTGTTGGAATATACATTGCTCTACGCGCGGATGCGGGGGAATGCCGCGTTGGTGGCGAAGGCGCGGGATTTGCGTCCGAAGCTATACGCGCAAACCCCCGCCGACGCCGAGTCCGTGGACCGCCTGCTGGCGCAGCTGCCGTGACGGCCGCTGTCACAAGCATCAGCAGTCTAGAAGACGGCCGCGAGCCACGCGTCCGTATATATATATATGCGACGGCGGCGGGCCCTGATTCGCATGGGATCTTTTCGTCTTTTGATCCCTCCATCCGTGTCCGTCGAAATGGGGGCAGTCTCAGGCTGACCCCTTGCCTTGATTTCCTATCGGTGATGGTGTTAACATGCTTAAGCCTTTCCTATACAGCGTGCCGGACGGTCAGTTGTCGAATCCGCCCACGGTGTCGTGCATCAAGAACACAATCGCGCAATGAGCTTAAGGAAACTATATACTCTGCTGGCGGTTATCTTTACGGTCCTTTGCTGCTTCTGGGTTAGACAGTTTATTTCAAATCCTAAGAGTGCCGGTCGCGACGTGGATCCAAGGCCGCTTGGGCAAACGCCGCTGGGACGACCTGATGAGCATCAGGTCCGGACTCTAGAAACTCCGCCTTTGGATCAGGTTTCGATCCATAAGATAAAGATTACAGCAACGGAAATTCTTAGGCACTATAATCCAGATGATCCTGTTCAAAAGGGTCGTGCAATACTGAGCCTCGCGAACCCTCGGTACGATCGCGACTCAGCGATCGAAGTACTGAGCGGATATTTGAATGATAAGGACGTAAAGATAAGGCTGCAGGTCGCAAGCGAACTCTACCAGCTGGGCTCGGCTGCGGGTCGCTCCGTTATGGATTCGATTCTTCGAGCCGTTGTTGCGGGGGAGCCTATGCCAGAGGAGGTTCCCTTTGGGGCCGTTGAGGTGCTTTACAACTACCGGCAGCGCATCGACCCGAGCCTGCTTATGTCGGCGTATACGAAGACGCAGTCGCCCGGATTGCTCATGTACGCCGTGCTCGCGCAACTGCCGGCGACTCGTCCAGTCGTCCAACAAGCCCTCGCGGGTAATCAAGACGTTGAAATAAACGCGTATTATGCAGGAGTGCTGAGGCTCACGGATGCAGATACCCGGCAGATGCTGAGAACGATGCTTTCCCTGTCTCCGGGGCAGCGTATGATCTCGCACTGGGCAATCTCGAGAATATCGAACTCAGCCGAGGACCTCGATTACGTGATTTCTCTAGCTAAGCAGGAAGCCGGAATCGTTCCTAAGACCGGCGATTACACCTCGGCGACGGGTCAGTACGCCGTTCAGCTTCTCGAATCCGATCTGCGCCCTGCTGCGACCGCGGCATTGCGCGATATCGCGGGTGCTACGAGCGCTGACGGAAGACCGATTTTCTCCGCGTCTTTCGCCGCTTTGTACTATCTGCATCAAGATGTTGCTTTCGTTGATCAAAAAATATCGGAGTTTTTTCATGGCAGAATGTCGATGGCAAATCGAGACGTAATGTGGGATGTTGGCGCGTCAAGAAGCACCCCGGAAATCGAGGCGTTGGCAAAGAATATGAACCCAGAGGTATATAAGCAGCACTTTCTAATGAAACGCGGAAGACCAATCGAGAGTTGGATATTCAAGTATATCGCCGGCAATATCCCGGCCGACGCTACTCCCAATAGTTCAGTCAAATAGGATTCCGTGAAAAGGTGTCAAATAGGATTCCGTAAAAAGGGGTCAGGTTACACCCTACACCTTTTAAGAGACGGAGCAATGTTGCAAAGCTGCGTTTGGCTTCCGCCGAGCCAAGTCCCGCGATTCCACTGTAGTATGGAGACAAACCATCCATAGGTGTAGGGTGTAACGTGACCCCTTTTTGCGAGTCTACCAGCAAGCGTTGATCGACAACACCGTTGCCCCGCAGAACACAATCCTCAACATAGTCGCCGTGAAACACAACGTGGGACCGAACGGCGAAGACGGCTTGCAGCAGACGTCCCGCGCGGTTTTCACCGCCAAGTCCCCGGAAGTGCTCACCTATGACGACGACGGTAATCTGACCGCAGACGGGCACTGGATGTACGCTTGGGATGCCGAAAACCGTCTTGTAGCGGTTCAGACTCAACCCGGCGCGGCAGCCGCGTCGGCGCCAAACCTGCTCTTAACTTTTGCATACGACTCGAGTGGACGGCGCATCCAGAAGAAAGTAGCGGCTTGGACCGGGTCAACTTACGCCGCAACCACAGACACTCGATTCGTCTACGACGGCTGGAATTTGGCGGAGGAATGTTTGGGAACCGCGACGGTGCCGGCCGCTACCTATGTGTGGGGCCTCGACCTCAGCGGGACAATACAAGGTGCGGGCGGCGTGGGGGGCCTGGTTGGTATTGCGAAAGGCACCTTGAGCTACGTTCCCGCCTACGATGCTAGCGGTAATCTTGTAACTCTGATATCGTCCGACAACGGTACCATTGTCGGGAATTCCGAGTACGACACGTTCGGCGCAGTGTTACGCTCGCCGAATCTCGTGCCTTTCGGTTTCTCAACCAAATACTTAGACTCCGAGACATCATTCCAGTATTACGGCTTCAGATACTACCAGCCGGGGACGGGAAGATGGCTCGGGCGTGATCCGATTGAGGAAAGGGGTGGCATCAATCTTTACGGTATGGTGGGGAACGATCCGGGGAACTGGTTCGATCCGCTCCGCTTAAGCAAGTGCAGTGACTTGGCCGAAGAAGTCCTGAAACAAGCCGGGAAACTCGCCGCAGAGTGGGCAAAATATGATCCGGTTGGCGATGCAATCGGGAATTTCCTATACACGAAGCGCACCGTTAATATAGGTGGCATCGACGTCCCCGTTGATCGCACCAAGCCGAACGGCCACAACGATAAGCTGTTGCAGTTAAAACGTGGTCTGTGGAATCGTCTCAATGACTACAAGCGTGATTGTTGGGATGATGATGATGACTGTCCAAAGCCACCGAAAATCCCGGCTTGGGTTTGGGATGTTGCAAAGAAGCCGATTCCCGTTCCGATAACGCCTCTAAATCCATTTCAGGAGTGGGCTAGAAACACGACGGTCTCCGATAGCACTTTGGATTCGTTCCAAGAAGGTGCATTGTGGACGGCAGGAATCGCTGGCACGGTTGCGACTGCCGGCTTGGCTGCCCCGTATGTTGCCGGCGCGCTTGGAGGCGGTGCGCTCGTCACAGCAGGAGCTCATTGATGAAGTTGCTTCGCCAAATCGAAACCAGCTTCCCGAAGCTGATGCCGGATTCTCCCGGCTTCCTTCCGGATGCTGTAACTGAATCTGAGCTAGATACGTTAGCAGGTGATATCAGCGGGTTCTACATCGAGGACGTTCCGCCGTTTCTTGGTGCGCTACTCTACACGAGCGCGAAGAATCCTCCGCGTGATCCTTGGAAGTGGGAAAATCTGATTTATTACCTGAACGCGAATCTTGATGAGCCGTATTTTGCGGGTTCTGAAATTGGGCGTGATGCTGCTGATATTGCTGCTGAACGCCAACGACGACTCGAGCGCCAAGGGGAATTTGAGCGGCTAGCGCCGAATCAGATTGAGGCTGTTCGCGATTGGTTGGCTGTTGCTCAGTCGTGGCCCTTAACGCACTCGCTCGCTAAAGAAGTTGCGGATGCCTTCCGTTACTGGAGCGCTCTTGCTGCTCGCTCGCAGCGTCCGCAATGAACCAGCTGTGATTGCCTTGAATTGGTGGACGGAGACATCCCGCGTTGACGGGTAGCTACGCGCCAGCGAAGCCGCCACGCATCCTGCTTCCTCTTCGCTCCAGTCCGGTGGGTAGCGGTCCGGCCAGGTTCCGTAAAAAGGGGTCCGGTTACACCTTACACCTTTTAAGAGACGGAGCAATGTTGCAAAGCCGCGTTTGGCTTCTGCCGAGCCAAGTTCCGCGATTCCACTGTAGTATTGAGACAAACCATCCAAAGGTGTCAGGTGTAACCTGACCCCTTTTTACGGGGCCTCCGGCCCCGCCGCTACCTGTAAACTCGACATAAAACCTGCGAACACGATGGCTAAGGCCATATTTTTCACAGCTACATTCGATCAACTGTTTGCGTCGCGTACTGAAGACTTTGCAAGAAACTTAATCGATCTAATTGAACCGGCGAAAGTGCCGCCTTGATATTATTCACATCTGTATCGCTGAAGATGTGCTCGTAAGTTCCCATCGCTGCTTTCCGAAGCTCTCCTTCTCCGAAACTATTGATGTCGTCAGTTGGTATGATTAGGCCGGAAAGCACCCCAATCTCTTGGTCCGGAGCGAAGCGGTCACGATATTGAAGTAAATTATTCAGATGAATAAGCGCGTTGAGGAAAGGAAGTTGATTCTCGGCAGAATTAAACGCGTTCGATTCTTCTGAAGTCTTTAGCTTGGATTGGATCGCTGTCTCAAATCGTGCCCTAAACGCGCTGAGATCTTCAGGTGAATGGATCGTATCTATAAAGCTCTTGCCTTCGAAAATGCCTAAACTCCTTTCGGAAAGAAGTGCGGCCACCTCCCGCAGGCGCTTCGGCTCGCGAGAGAGCTTAGCGAGGAGAGTGGAGTACCTGAGTTCTATCCATTTCATACGCAATTCGAAGACACGCGGTGTATATGGAGAAACGCTGCCTAAGGTAGCGTCCACATCGGAAGGAGTAGCTCGTTTTTCCTGTTCTACTACGGGTCCACCGCGTTCTGAAGACCCCGCGTTGAAAGCCGCGACCGGTGGACTTGCGTTACCGCGATCGGCCAGGTAGAAATGGAGCATGGCGATGCCCAGCGCAATCGCGAACCCCCAATATATACGAAACTCCCATTTCATACTTCAGGATCTGCGCCTTAACTTATTGCTTCGCAAACTGCGCTCCTAGCGCTTGCATCGCGTTTTGTTGGTCCATGAATTGAACCATGCGATTCACTACAGGCGCGGGGGTGGCTTTAGCGAGCTCTGCTAGCGCGGCAAGATTTGGAATTAGCGAACTGTAGACCTGGCCATCGTATGCGACGTAACTGGAGCCGTTTTTCACCATAACGAAGTGATATCCGTCCCTAATGACAGGCGCAGACTGGTCATTTGGAATCGCGATTAACGAAGGAATAAAGTTGCTGCCTTTGTTCGCCATCAATATAGTAACGAGCTTCTCGCGAAGTTCGGAGTCGAACGGGGATGCGCTTGCATTTGGTAGCGATTGCTCAAGCGCTGTGATATAGTTCTCCGCCTCCAAAGCGCCTTGGTACTGGAGAAATGCAGGATATAGCGTGTCGCCTAAACACGACCTGAGCTGTGCGTTTAGTTTCGCCGTCTCCGCAGCTTTCGCTAATCCAAAGAATTCAGAACGATCAGCCGAGGTGGCGTGAGCACCGAGATCTTGTGAGAGCCTATTTAGGTCCTCTGGAAGTAAGGCGAGATCCAGCAAAACAGAATAGAACTTCTCGCGCGTCGGGGAATCAAGATTGCTGATGGACGCGAAAGGGGAATACTCTATGAGAAGCTTTTGGCGCGTCTGTAGCGCGTGTAGCCTCGCGAACTGAGCTGAAGTGCGAACCTTGGTGAGGTGCTCCGCGTGCTCCGCCTTCGGGCCGGTAAGGAACTCCATGCTGTCGCCGCCGATCGCCGGTGCGCCTGCCGTTGCCTGAGCTCCCTCGCGTGCTGCAGAGGGCAGCAAATTCCCCGTCACACTGTGTCTAGCAGGGGCCCTGGAAAAACTCCTCCCCGGTTCCATAGACCGGATACGCCAGAGAGCAATAATCTCCATAAACAAGGCGGTCAGAAAACAAATTCTGACCAGTCTTACACGCGACAACATAGAGAGAGTTATTCACAACCATTACCACTCGAGGTCAAATAATCCCCGATCGGCGCGTCCGAGTTCAGCCCTTTCACTGCGATAAAACCGCGCTGGGTTCCGTAAAAAGGGGTCAGGTTACACCTTACACCTTTTAAGAGACGGAGCAATGTTGCAAAGCCGCGTTTGGCGTCCCCCGAGCCAATTTCCGCGATTCCACTGTAGTGTTGAGACAAACCATCCAAAGGTGTAAGCTGTAAGCTGACCCCTTTTTACGGGGCCCGACCCCTTTTTACGGGGCCTTCACAAATAACAATGTCCTATCGGGGTTCATCGACAGAGTAACTGGTGATTCACCGACGATATTGAGCCCCCAGTCGCTCTTAACTGGTGGCCTGTTCGGTTTATCGGTACCCGTATCGAAGAGCAAGGCGTTGACCAAATATACCTCATCCCCTTGGTTCCCCATTTTCCACTTCCCTTCATTCGTAATCGTTTGGCGATCCGGGCTACTCACGTACGTTTGCGTGTAGGTACCGTCCTCTCTCAAACTTAGAGTCTCTGCACCGTGCGCGTACGTGACCGAGTATACTCCGCTAACTTGAGTCATTGAAAGGGCCTTCTCTTTGCTGCACCCAAAGAACGCAGATAACACAAAAACAGCGATTAGTTGGGCAGGTTTCATGATTAAAAGGCTATTGCGTGGAGCAACACGGACTTTTCATCGTGAAGTCGAATTGTTGGTCAATGTTTCCACCGTATTTGACATCATTGCGGGTATGTATTGGCCATGGATCACAAATTGGCAAAGCGACAGTGGGAACCGTGAATGGTAATTGTTGATTGGCGCTATCAATCAATGAGACCAATCCTGAGGGTCGGTCCTTACTTCTTACCTGTAGCCGCGTGGTGCGTTCCTGCTTTGCGACTTGCCCACATCGCGGCCTGTTTGCTGGCGTAGGCTGGGGTGGAGAGGCCGAGGCGGTGGGCGAGCCAGGCGTTGGTGACGTCGGTGGACCGCTTCATCTCTGCTGCGACCTGAGCTTTCCAGAGGGCGGAGGGGCGGGTGTCCTGGCGCGCGGAGGGTCGGATTTTCGCGAGGAGCAGAGCGCAGCGGCGTTCCCATTGCTCTTCGCGCCATTGCTGGCGGCTGGCGGGATCGAGGGCTCGTTCGTCCGGTCCGGCGCCGCTGGCTTGCGCCAGCGCTGCCTTGAAGGCCTCTCCTCCGAGTGCCCAGCCTTCGCAGAGTCGCAGGTACTCCTGCTCGCGGTCCTCGGCCAGTTCCTGGGTCAGCCAGACCAGGAATTCGTGGTACTTCCGCCGGCCCTCCGGCGTGTCCGCGAGTCCCCCGGCCGCCTGCAGGCCTGCTCCCACGCGGAGCCACGCGGGCCGCTCTTTCGGGCGCATCAACGCGGAGAAACTCCCAAACGCATACGACTCGAGCCGCGAAGCCGCCACCAAGCCGGCGCGCGCCGGGTTCAGATCAATATAGTGGCAAACCGGACCTAGCGCCTCAGCCGGGTCCAAGTGAATGGCCCGGTAGCGGCCCTGAAAGACATGGCCATGCTCTCCGCGGAAACGGTTGAACCGCGTCGAGAAGGTGGACTGCAGCCACTGCATCCCCCGCGAAAGGTTCGCTGCGGGAGTCTCCAGCGCCAGGTGGTAATGATTACCCATGACGACCCAAGCGTGGACCAGCCACTGAAACCGAGTGGCGGCCTCGGCTAACGTCAGGGTGAAGGCCGTCCGCGCCCCCTCCGTTTCGAAAATGAAGCTGCGGTCGTTACCGCGGTTGATCACATGGTAACAAGCACCGGGATATTCGAGCCGAGACTGGCGGGCCACAGGAGCGACTTAGATCCCG
Source organism: uncultured Verrucomicrobiae bacterium (assembly GCA_963800005.1). Lineage (GTDB taxonomy): Bacteria > Verrucomicrobiota > Verrucomicrobiia > Opitutales > Opitutaceae > CAWCZH01. The sequence continues at coordinate 340,526 of CAWCZH010000002.1, read as the reverse complement.
ACCAAATACTACGTCAAGGTAAGAAGTAAGGACTGACCCTCTGGATCGGGCCGACCCTCTGGATTGGGCCCTGCCCCATCCTTGGGCGGTGATGTTTCACGGCTGCGCCAAGGATACTTCGAGGCGTTGAGGCTCACCCCATGCGGGAGAAAATGCGATTTTCCGATAGTTTTTCATCAATACGGTCACCGCGCTGGTCTTTTCCTCGCGCCAAATAAATTCTCGGACGTTTTTTTCTCGCTCTCCTTCGGCCCCATCCACGCGTTCCAGCACAAAATGGTTCGTTCCAGAGCGCTCATCACTACGCAGTGCCCCAATTTCGACCCACTCCAGCCGATTATCGGAGGAACCTAATACCAGATACCAGACGGCGCCCTTTTCTTCTCTCGCGATTTTGAACCAATCGTAACGCCCATGCGGTGGATGGCCGTGAAGCAGAGCAAACTCAAACAGGTCACCGTCAACAGGAAGATTTGAGTCAGCACTGACCTGCAAGATCATATCCTTTCGATAAAAAGGACCGAGAGCGACTTCCGTCAGCCGCGTGACATCAATCCGCCTCGCACTCGGCATGGGTTTACCGATGCATCCTGGTAAGCCCACGATGCATCCACTGATAAGCAACAGCAGCACACCTTTGCCGAGTCTCATTGCCGCGGATCTAGATTGCCAAAATACATCAGATGCGGTGCTACCGCGAATGGTGCTGCCAATGGGATATCAACAGGATTCCGTAAAAAGGGGTCAGGATACACCTTACACCTCTTAAGAGACGGAGCAATGTTGAAAAGCCGCGTTTGGCTTCCGCCGAGCCAAGTTCCCCGATTCCACTGTAGTATTGAGACAAACCATCCAAAGGTGTATGGTGTAAAATGACCCCTTTTCGCGAGTCCCGCATCAACAGGTAAACCAATATATTTGCCAAAAAACGGAGGGCTCGAAAGCCCCGGCGCTGGGCCACCGCCGTCACCAGCCCGAGTATGGGACGGCGCGTTTCAGTCGTTTATAGGCGGTCACGCCTAGGAGCAGGACCGAAGCAGAAATTGCGTACGCGCTCGGTTCTGGAACACTCGAAAGCAATGTAGTGGATGAGTACTCAAACGTCCCTCGCAGTGCAGGAGCCGCGCCTTCGGAATGTTGCTCAAAGCTCGCCAAGAAGTGTTCAACTCCGGAACTGTCGTACTCAAAATCGGTGACAACAAAGGAGCCGGTGAGCGTATTAGAACCTCGACTCGCGTACGAAACATCGAGGCCAGGGTGTCCAGGCGCAGCAAAGTCGGCCCTTTGGGCATTCAAATAGGTGCCCTCCTGCATTGGAATGCCCAGCGCATCCGTGCCAAAAAACAGCAACGAGAAAGGCTGCGCAGGATTTGATCCCCCCAACACGAACAGGAGCTCCGCAGGGTCTGATCCGATCGAACGCCCAATTTGCGCGGAAAAGAAATAGGAATTCGCCGGAGTATAGTAAATGTCACCGGTTAACCCCTGGCCGATGAAATCCCCCGGATCGCTCTCAAACGAGAAATGCGCAATCTGCGCCGAAGCGACAGATATCATTAAAAAAAGCGCCAAGGATAATATAACACTCTTCATTCAAGTTGCCTAACCGCGCGACGCCGGCCGGTCAGCCGGACATGTGGTATAATAATACTAAACAATATTCCCCGCTGCTCTTTTCGCGGCCAGCAGAACCACGGGTCAGCCGCCACTTTGAACTTCAAGCCGAATCCCACAGCGCCGTGTCTCAAATATGAACGGAGTTCCTAGCGCTCAGCTCCGCGACGCTGCTGGTTTCCGCGTTCGGCCGAAGAAGATCCGCCCAAGCCACTCGCTCCGCGAAAGCTGGTCTCCCGCCAACCACGTTCCCGCCACGATCACCGCCGCCACCGCGATTGCCGCCGGATATCGCATCGACCCCAGGTCGAACGCCGGCCGGTGTGACACCCACTGCGTGACCCCGATGAATACATACCCCTGCAATATATAAATATAAAGCGAGCCGCGCCCCAGCGCCCCAAGGGCCGATCGCGTCGCCGCTCCGGCGCGCTCGTGCCAACCCCGAATGATCGCAAACATCAACGCCGACGCCGCCACCCCGGCAATATAGCGCAGGAGAATGTTCCGAGCGTTCTCCGCCGTTAGCGCCATCTTCGAATTATAAATATAGGTCGACGTGTTCCATTTCAAATACGCAGCAACGGTCACCACCGAGGCCACTCCCAGAAACCAATTCGGAAGCGGGCCGGGCTTCCACGCTCGCGCTGCCAACAGGTAGCCGAGTTGGAAGAACGGATAAACATATTTAAACAGGAACAGGTTGCCGTGATCCGGAACGAGCCACACCACGACACACGAAAGTATATAGGCCGGCAGAAAGAAACGCCTGGCGTTGCGCGCCACCAGCATGGTCAGCACCAGCGCCGCGAACACGGACCAGACAAACCACAGGCTGTCGATCGCCTCGTGCAAGGTCGCCACGGGCAGCGCTCGGAGAGAAGTCGGGCGAAATAGCAGGAACTCACCCACCTTATATACGATCGCCCACGCGAAGATCGGGACGAGATAAGTCTGGATCCTCGCCGCGATGAATGGCCCCGCCGCGGACCGCTGGATGGACCCGAACGCGAGATACCCGCTGATGCCGATGAACAGCGGCATATGAAACATATAGATGAACTTGAAGATCGGGTCGCTCCAAAAGCCCCTGCCACCATAGGCGAAGAACTGGAGCGTGTGCCCGAACACGACGAGGCAGATCAGCACTCCTTTGCAGAAGTCGAGAGTGTGGTCGCGGCCGGCGGCCGACGGCGTAGCGCGGGACCCGCGACGGGTGAGCGGCACGGAGGACGGCGGAATAAAGGACGGTGTTCGCATCAGGACGATCCGCGCCAAAGGAGCAAGTTGGCTGCCAATTGGAGCACGGGACCGTGTCAGCTTTGTAAATTCACATACGCCCGGATAAATGCGAAAGATCGATCCTTTCGCTGCTCGCTCGGCCCTAAGCGTTTACGGCGCAAATCCTGTATATAGCGTCGCGTCTCTCCCTGACCAGCCGTCGCTATATATTTCCCCCGACGGCGGCGCTCCAAGCCAGCGCCGCGGCACCCCTTCTCACCGGCCCACCGGAGCTAGCGCGCTCTGCGCCAACTGTATACAGCGCTTCGCCAACAACTCGGTCGGATCCACCAGCGCGATCGTCCGGCCCGCCACCGGATACTTCTCGGCGGATGCCATAAGTAACGGCAGCTCCGTACACCCGAGAATCACCGCGTCCGCGCCCTGCCCCACCAGATCCTCCAGCGCGCTGCGCAAATCGGCCAGGCACTCCCCCTCTATATAGCCCGCCTTCACCCCCCGCGGTCCATAAATCGCGGCCATCACCCTCGCCTGCCCGTCCACGCCCGGCGTAATCAGGTCGAGCCCCACCGCGGCAGCAGCCTCATGATATACCCGGCTCGCCACCGTGCCCGACGTCGCCAGCAGCCCCACGCGCCGAAACGCCGGCTCATGCGCGCGCAAATGCTGCACCGTCTCGTGCAGCATATTGATTATCGGGACCGACAGATACGGCTGGATCCGCTCGACGAACGCATGCGCTGTATTGCACGGAATCGCGATCAGGTCCGCATCACCCGCCTCCAACTTCCGGCACGTTGCATATAACGCGACCGTCGGATCCGGCCCGTCCCCCACGAGGTTCGCCGTGCGATCCGGGATTTGCGGATTCTGCTCCACCACCAGTTTTATATGATCCTGGTCACGCGCCGCCGGCGTCAGACGCACCACCTTTTTCAGAAAATCCGCCGTCGCCGCCGGCCCCACCCCACCCACGACCCCAATCTTGAACGGCTTCGCGCGGGCCCGTCCCGCGCCCGACACCGCGTGCCCGGCGTAAATCCGGTTCGAATCCACCACCGGCAACGCCCGCTCCCGCAACGCATCATATATAATCGGAATCTCCGTGAACCCCGGCACGATCAACTCCGCGCCCTGCGCCAGCAGGTCGCGACTCGCCCGCTCGAGCAACTCGACCGCCTCGCCGCCGAGTTGGCCGGCCTTGAGTCCCTGCGCTCCATAGATCGCCGGCATCACCGCGTCACGTTGCAACGCAGCGGAAGGCTGCAGGACCTCCACGCCGATCGCCGCGAAGGCCCGCTCAAACAAACCGCTGCCGCGCACCACGTCCGACGTCAGCACGCCGATTTTGCGCACACCCGCATGGCGCCGTTTTATATAGGACGTGAGCGCCTCCATCACGCTGACGATCGGCACGCGCACCTCGCCCGCGATCTCGTCGAGAAACGTGTGGCTGATAAAGCACGGCAGCAGGACGGCGTCCGCCTTTCGCCGCTCGAACTCGCGGACGAGGTCGAATACATAGAGCTTCCGTGCCGTCTGGCTCGCGTCCTCCGCGCCGGGCACTTTCGGCTCCTCGAACGGACGCTGCTCGAACATCAGCTCGAACTGTTCGCGCCCGCTCGCGGAAGGTGTGGCCTGCACCAGCTTGAAGAATATATCGGCCGCGCCGAGTGCCCCCAGGCCGCCGACGATGCCCAAGCGCCGGCGGGAAGAAGTCTGCGGGTCAGTCATGGACCGATTCATCTTTGCCAGAACGCACCGAGAAGAAAAGCCCGAAGCGCCGCTCCGCCGGATGCGCAGGCTCCGCCTCCTCGGCCGAAGCCCACCTTATATAGTCGCTTCGTGCGAACGATCCGCGCGCCGCACGTGGCGACCGGCCGCGTTTCCAGCGCGACCATTCGCGCGCGCCGATTGTTGGTTACGTCGGCCATTTTTTATCCAACCATCCCGGCCGAACCCCGTCCCACCCCCCTGGCAATCACGCCATTTCGATTGGTCTTCCGTGATGAATCATCCTGCTCTCTCCCGCCGGTCATTCCTTAAAACTGCCGGACTCGCGGCCGCGTCCGTGAGCCTTCCCGCCATTCTGCGCAGCCAGGAGCCGGGCGCGCCGTCGCCCAATAATAAACTTAATATAGCGTGCATCGGCGTCGGCGGACGGGGCGCCGCCGCCGTCGCCGGATTAAAGAGCGAAAACTTCGTCGCATTTTGCGATGTCGACGAGGTCCGGGCCGCCGCCTCGTTTAAACTATATCCAGACGTCCCCCGCTTCAGCGATTACCGCCAGATGTTCGACCGCCTCGGGAATACCATTGATGCGGTCACCATCTCCACGCCCGATCATATGCATTTTCCCATCGCGATGACCGCGCTCGCCCTCGGCAAGCACGTCTTCGTCGAGAAGCCGATGACGCATACGATCGCCGAGGCGCGGCTGCTCGCGAAAACCGCGCGCGAGAAGAAAGTCGCGACGCAAATGGGCAACCAGGGACACGCGGGCGACGGCGTCCGTATATTAAAAGAGTGGATCGACGCGGGCGTGCTCGGGGAAGTGCGCGAAGTGCTGAGCTGGACGGATCGCCCCGCGCGCTGGTGGCCGCAGGGAGAGCTAAGCGCAAAAATTCCCGATCATTCGAAAATGATGCCGGTCGTGCCCGCGACGTTGAACTGGGATGTATGGCAGGGCGTAGCCCATCCGCGCGAATATGATCCCGCCTTCGTCCCCTTCAACTGGCGCGGCATCTGGGAATATGGAACCGGTGCCCTCGGCGACATGGGATGCCACCTGCTCGATGGTGTCCATTGGGCGCTCCAGCTCGATGCGCCGACGTCGATCGAGGCGGTCGAGTCGGCGGAAAACGAATTCACGGGACCGAGCTCGTCGGTCGTGACGTATAAATTTCCGGCGCGCGGCAAATTTGCGCCGCTGACATTGCGCTGGTCCGACGGCGGCCTGATCCCGCCGACTCCGACTTCATATAGCGAGAAGGACACATTTCCGAGCAACGGCACGTTGATCATCGGCAGCAAGGCGACCGTATTCGCGACGCTCTATTATAAAACGGTTCGGATCATTCCGGATGCCACGATGCAGGACCTCGCGCCGACGCTGCCCGCGCCCGTGCTCGCGCGAGTTCCCGGCGGCGATCATTTCGCCGAGTGGGTGCGGGCCTGCAAGGGCGGCGAACCTGCGGGATCGAACTTCGACGTGAGTTCGCGGCTCGCGGAGTTATGCCTGCTCAGCAACCTGGCCGTGCGCGCCCGACGCGCCCTTGAGTGGGACTCCGCAGCGATGCGCGTGACGAACTTCCCTGAGGCCAACCGCTACCTCATGAAAGAATATCGCCCCGGCTTCGGTGTCAGTGAGCGGGACTTTGCTGTCTCGTGACTATATACTTAACCAAAAACCCTATATGAACGCTCTATTGTCCGCTGCCCGCCTCGGGATCCTCGTCGCCGGCCTGGCTGGGGCGGCCGCGCTCGCGCAGCCGTCCCCGGCCCCGACCCCCGCTGCTGCCCCGGCGGTCAATTCCAGCCTGCCACCTCCCAGTGCGACGGAAATCTGGGAGCCCATTCCGGTGGTCGTCACCGCGGAGCCGAACGTCCCGCCCTCGGACGCCGTGGTGTTGTTCGACGGCAAAAACCTCGACGCCTGGGAATCGGCGGCTGCGCCGGCCCGTCCAGCGCCTTGGAAAGTCGAGGGCGACGTCATCGTCTGCGCTCCGGGCACGGGCGATATCCGCACGAAAGCGGCCTTTGGCGACATCCAGCTTCACCTCGAGTTTCGAACGCCGGCCGTGGTGAAGGGCAAGAGCCAGGAGCGCGGCAACAGCGGCGTCTTCTTCATGGGGCTATATGAACTCCAGGTCCTCGACTCCTATGATAACCCGACCTATGTGAACGGGCAGGCCGGCTCGCTCTATAAACAATATCCACCGCTGGTGAACGCCTCGCGGAAGCCGGGCGAATGGCAGACCTACGACGCCGTCTGGATCGCACCGCGCTTCGGCCCCGGCGGGCATCTGATCAGCCCGGCGCGCCTGACCGTTTTTCACAACGGCGTGCTTGTGCAGAACAACGTCACGGTCCTCGGACCCACGTCACATCGCGGCTATCCCGCGTACCAGCCCCACGCTGCGCGGCTCCCGCTGGAGCTTCAGGATCACCACAACACCGTGGCGTTCCGGAATATTTGGGTCCGCGAGCTGGTGTTGCCGTAGGCGATACGACGCCGACCGCGGCGCCATCTAACGCCGCCAGCCACCGATATCCCCGTATATATGGGAATCGATACCTGTATATACCTCTATATATAGGTTTCGGCCGCCAATCAACCTCCGGGATGCGCGACGAGACGGCGGGAACGCGAGCTGCGATCGACGCCGGCGGCGGCGTTCCTGTTCGCCCGCGCCCGCCGGCGCCTCAGCCGTGTTTCGCCGCGAGCGCGGAGTGGATCAGCGGCAGGAGCGAAGTCGCGAGGGCCTCGGGACTGGTGGCCTTGCGGCGGCTCCATTGCAGGGCGGCACCATAGATCGACCAGCTCGCCACGGTGGCGCGCAGCTCGGCTTCCGCCCGCTTCACGCCCTGCTCCCGCATGCCTTCGAGGAGAAACTCTCGCAGCACTTTTTTCACCGCCGCCTCGAGGAACGCCTCGAATTGCCGCTCGTGTTTCTGGCAGCTCGACGCCGCCTTTGATAAAAACGCGCACGTCGTCAGCACGAGCTGCGTCTGCGCCTCGCGACACGAAAACCCCGCGCCCTTCATCCGCGCCTCGAACTCCGCTCGGAACTTCTCGCCGACCATCGCCTCCAGCAGCTCGAACTTGTCCGTGAAGTGATCGTAGAACGTCCCGCGGTTCACGGTCGATCGCTCCGCGATGTCCTGCACCGAAATCTCGTCAAAGCTTTTCTCCGCGAGCAGGTCCCGCAACGCCACATATAGCAGTTCCCGCGTGCGGCGGATGCGCGGATCAAGCCGCTCCAGGCATTTTTCCATCCCGCACCATGGCGCAGTTTTTTCACCGCGTCGATATTTCTTGACGGAAATACCAACATGTGGCGTCTTACCGACAGATGTCGGTTTTCCAACTACTGCGGCGCAAGCGCCGTTTCCCACGACCTGCTCCCGCCGCGACCAACCCCGGGCCGGCCCCCTCTATGTCTGCCCTCGTCCCTTCGGAACAGCTCCTCACTCAACTGAACTGGCGCTACGCCACCAAGCAGTTCGACCCTGCCCGAAAAATCCCTGCCGCGGAACTCGCTACACTTCTCGAGGCCGTGCGCCTCACGCCCTCCGGTGGCGGCTTGCAGCCGTGGAAGTTTCTTGTCATCACCGAGCCGACGCTCCGTGCGAAGCTGCGCGATGCCTCGCATGGCCAGCCGCAGGTGACTAACGCGTCCCATCTCATCGTACTCGCGGCCCGGCAGAATTTCAGCGCCGCCGACGTCGACGCCCACCTCGCTCGGATGGCTGTCGTGCAGGGCGCATCAATCGAGTCGCTCGCCCCACTGCGCGCGCGAGCCGTAAGCGTGATGGAACGCATGGACGAGCCGACGCGCAACGCGTGGGCGCGCAACCAGGTTTATATAGCGCTGGGCACGTTGCTCACGAGTGCGGCGTTGCTGGGGATCGACGCCTGCCCGATGGAGGGATTCGACCGGTCGCACTACGATGAGATTCTCGGCCTGAAGGCGCTCGGCTATGCGACGGCCGTGATCGCTCCCATCGGCTATCGTCTGCCTGAGGACAAATATTCACGCATGCCGAAAACCCGCTTCCTCACTGAGCAGGTTTTTGATTTTATCAACTGAACTCGCCCGCCGCACTCACCTCATCCGTCCCGGTTCTTCGATTGTTCCCATGAAAAAAGCCCTCTGGACCGCCCAAATCCTCCTCGCCGCGATGTTCCTATTTGCCGGCGGCATGAAGCTGTTCGCTTTTGACAAAATGGTGGCTGCCGATCCGACCGCGGCCAGCCAGCACGGCCTATATACTTTCGTCGGCGTGGCCGAGTTCGCGGGGGCGCTCGGAATGATTTTGCCGATCCTCACGGGCGTGTATCCGATCCTGACCGCGTGGGCTGCCGCCGGGCTCGCGATGATCATGCTGCTCGCGATGGCGTTCCACCTGTCGCGTCACGAGACCAGCCACCTGCCGCCTGTCATTATATTATTCCTGCTGGCAGCGTTCGTGACCTGGGGCCGGGGCCTGCGCCGCGGTGCAGTCGCTGCGACTTAGGATTATATAGTAGTGGAAGTCGTGTGATGGGTGGTTCGTGGCGTTTTTTTTACCACGGATTACATCAAGCCTCGGAAGATTTCACGAAAGACAAGGAACCCGGAATTAGGGTTTCGGAGTCTGGTGCAATCCGAGCGGGATTGATGCCATCCGTGGTAAAAAAACGGAACGAAACGGCGCATCACATCATATACGCTCAATCGATATACCGTCATATAGAGCCCGGACGCCCTGGCATCGTCCACGTCTCGCCGGGTTGCATGGCCAGAAAGCGGGCGGGGTCGAGCGACTGACGTTTCACCTCCTGCGCCAGGAATTCCGCGGGTTCGCCGTGGGCTTCATCGGTCAGCGCGAACGTGCCCCAGTGTATTCCGAGGACCTGTTTCGCGCCGCAATCCTGCGCGATCTGGATGGCCTCGGCGGGATTCACGTGCTGCGTCTGCATGAACCAGCGGGGAGCATACGCGCCGATCGGAAGCGCCGCGACATCTGGCGGACCGAAGCGCGTTCCTATTTCCCGGAATAATCCGGTTCCGCGATACGCGGTGTCGCCCGCGCAGTATATAACTCCGGCGGACGTCTCGAGGACGAGGCCGCCCCACAGCGCGTGGCGACGGTCCCCGGACCCGCGTTGCGACCAATGGTCGGCGGGCACGATGGTAATGCGAAAATCGGCGGCGACGGAGAAGGCGTCCCACCAATCGCCGGCTTGGACGTCCAGGTCGGGAACCGCTTTATTAATAATCACGTCGTTCCCGAGCGGGGTGAAGACGCGGGGGTGGTGGGTTTTCGCGAGGCGCCGCAGCGTGGCGGTGTCGAGGTGGTCGTAGTGATTGTGCGTGATGAGCACGAGGTCGACCGGTGGCAGGTCTGGGAAAGCGATTCCAGGGGGATTGTGCCGGCGCGGGCCGAATCGCGAGAACGGGCTTACGCGTTCCGACCAGACGGGATCGACGAGTATATTGCGGCCGGCGACCTGCAGCAGGTACGACCCGTGGCCAACGTGGGTGAAACGGAATCCGGAGACACGCAATTCCGGCCGGGCCGGCCGTGGCGCCGGCACGAGTGCCGGCCAGCGAACCGCCTGGTTCTGCAGCTTCCACTTGAGGACATCCATGAGCCCCTTGTCCGCGGGTGGTAGCCCGGGAAAATAAAAGCGGGTGCCATCAAAGTGATTCGAGACCGGGCCGTGATAATAATGGTTGCTCAAGCGAAGGGGGTAATGCGACGCGTCTGTTTGACCACGGCCGCATTAATATACGAGACGATTATATAACGGTGCTCGAGCCGTCTTTCTACCACGGATTTCATCAAGCCGCACGAATCCCACCAGAAGCAGAAAACCCCATTTTCGGCTCTTGTCTTTTGTAAAATCTTCCGAGGATTGAAGCAATCTGTGGCTAAAAAACGGTACGAAACGGCGCATCGTACGATACCGCACCGATATCGCCATATATAGAGGTGTTCGCTGCGTTCTTTCACTACGCTCGGATTGCACCAGAATCAGAAAACCTTTTCCGGATCGTCGCCTTTGGTGAAGTCTTCCGTGGATTGATGTGATCCGTGGTAAAAATTTGCTGTCGAGGCAAATTCGTGGTGTCTCGCCGGATGAAGCTGTTCCTCCGTTTAACTTGGTTACCTGCGGTGCTGGTCGGGCTGTTTTATATAGCGCCTCCGGCTCGAGCGCAGTCGGGGTCCGCGACGAGTTCACCGTCGGCAGTAACGGCGGGGCCGGCGGCGGAGATCATACGGATGTTGCATGATTTTCTGACGTACAACACGGACCCCGCGCAGCACGAGCGCTTCTGGGCCGACGACCTGATATATACGAGCGCGGCGGGCGTGGTGAAGACGAAGCCGGAGATCATGCGCAGCCAGGCGGGGGCCGCGAAGGCGGCAGGACCGAAGCCGCCGGGCGCGACTTATTCGGCGGAGGATATAGTGGTCAGAGTATATGGAGACACCGCCGCGCTGACGTTCCGGCTGGTGGCGGTATATCCCGACGCGACACGGCTTACCTACCGCAACAGCGGCACACTGCTGCGCCGCAACGGCCAATGGCAGGTGATCACGTGGCAGGCCACGAAGGAGCCGGCTCCCGCACCAGCGCAGGAAAAGTGATACGGTGTTCGAAGCGTTTTTTAACGACGGATTTCATCAAACCGTCCGGATTGCACCGGAATTATAAACCTATTTTAGGTTTTTTGCTTTTCGTGAAATCTTCTGTGGTTGGATGCCATCCGTGGAAAAAAGGACGGCACGAGTAGCCTATAAGTTAACTCGCCTCACGGGCCGATCGCCGTCACGGGGCAACCGTCCAAAGCGGATTCGGCGACGGCGATCGACTCGGGCGTGTCGGGTTGGCGGTAGACGTAGGACATGCCGAGTTCGTCATCGCGACGGAAAAAATCGGGGGCCGTTGTGCGGCAGAGGTCGCAGTCGATGCAGCTGTCATCGACGTAAAACAGTCCGGTTACATTGAGGGGAAGTCGGGCGGTGAGAGTTGCCATGTGGGTGGGTGGTCGAGTTATATGCTAAAATATATACGAGTGGACGCGGGCGGGCGGATGCCGCCAATCCGGCGGTTGGACGCGGCGGGGTGACGGACCCTCGCGCGGTCGCGCCTCAGTTGCGCGCGCGTTCGGGGCTTTCGGCGAACGTCCAGTCGACGTCGCGCGTGAAATACATCACTGCGCCGAGCGCTGCGAACAGCGTGGCCGTGCCGGCCAGCAGAGCATATTGCTCCATGACCAGGATAATATAGAGCACGCCATAGACGGTCGCGAGCAACGCGGCGATGGCGAGCGCCCGGCGGCCGCTTCGTAGGATGGCCACACTATATAGAACGATCAGCGCCGACGACGCGAGCGCCGCCCCCGCGTAGGCGATGCTCGGGTGGACGACCTCACCCAGCGCCAGCAGAGCGAGGTAAAACAGGCACAGCGCCATTCCCGTCAGCGCGTAGTGCACCACATGAAACTGCAGGCCGCCGAGGATCTCGAAGAGAAAGAATGCGGTGAAGACGAGCGTCATGATGAGCATGCCGTATTTCAACGAGCGGTCCACGATCCGGTAAGCGTCAAATCGGATGGTGTCCCCAGCATCGCGCGCGACCGGGGAAAGGTGTGTCTTCCAATTCGCCGCGCGGTCTTGTCGCAGGCTGTTGATATACGACAGCGGGATCTGCAGGACGAGGATAAGGCCGGCGATCAGGAGGAGCTTGAGATTGATCGAGGCCCGCGGCCGCGCCTTCGCGGCGAGGACGGGCGGCAGCAAAGGCGCGGAGACCGCGGCAGGCGTGGTGGTGTTCATCACGGAACAGCCTAGCGGTCGCGCGTGAAATCCTGATGAAGCGTCGATGAATTCGAGGTGAAAACGTCCGTATCCTGGAGGCCACATATAGCTCCATTGCGCCCCGCTTTTTTTACGACGGATCGCATCAATCCGACTCGGATTGCACCAGAGTCAGAAACCCTGATTCCGGGTTCTTTGTCTTTCGTGAAATCTTCCGAGGATTGATGCAATCCGTGGAAAAAAAGCGGTCGCACACCGCTATATATATATATATATATATATACCTATATACTCGCCCCTCTTCCCGGTTAAGCAATCGGCGCAGCCCATTGCGGCCACGTCTCCGTCGCGTAGCGGTGCGCCTCCTCGATCACCGCGCCCGCCAGCTCCGAGGGCTCTCCATGCCAGAGCACGCCCATCGTCATCGTCTCGAAGCCCTCGATCGGGAGCGTCCGAATCTCCCGGCTGCTCACCGCAGGCGCGAGCGCCAGGCTCACACCGATGCCGTCGCCCGCCGCGACATACCGATGGATTACCTCGATCGACGTTGCCTCGACCGATTGCACCCACGTTACGCCGCGCTTTTTCAAACCACGCTGAAACGTCTGCATGATCGCCGAGTTGGCCGGCAGGCTGATCAGCGGCTCGCCAATTTTCTTCGCCGCCCACAGCGCCTCCGCGGATTTCAGCGCTGATTTTTTCGGGACCAGCAGCGCGAGTGGCGCCAGCACGAGGGCGCGGCTGCGCAACCGGGCCGGAGCCCGCGCCGCGATCGGCGTCACCGCGAGATCAATCTCGCCCGCGCGCAACCACTCCTCGAGCTGCGCCTGGTAGCCCGTGCGAAGATTCAGGCGCAGCTTCGGAAATTGTTTCTTCACCCGGCGCATCACCGCCGGTATATGATCACGCAGGGCGACGTCCGACGCGCCAATCCGAATCTCCGGAGTCGCGGCATCGCGCAGTCCCGCCGCGAGCGCGGGCAGGTTTTCGAAAAACGGCTGGACGTGGGCGAAGAGTTTTTCACCCGCGCCAGTCAGCCGAAACGGGCTGCGTTCAAAGAGCTTCGCGCCCACGTCCTCCTCGAGCTGCAGCATCTGTCCGCTGACGGCGGGTTGCTGGATGCCATAGGGAATCTGGCGCACCGCGGCGCTGATCCCGCCGGACTTCGCGACGTAGTAGAACAGTTCCAAGTGATGGACATTCACGCTCCCGGTCAAGGGATGCCGGGTGCGGGGCGCAATATAAATCCGTCGCAGTATATATCTCAATATACCGGGCCTGCCCACGAATGACACTCGTAGAACGGAGCGGCAGAGGCTGCCGATGTAGGTTCGCGGGTACCCGGGATGGGGGTCGGTTTTTATCGATGAGGCGCATCAGGTTTATCGATTAACGGTGCGGCGTCGCGTTCGCGTATGCTGTGGGCCAGCCGGATTCCACCCGGTTTCAACTCCTTCCCATATGATAACAATATTAAGCATCGCCTCGCAGATTGTGCTCCTCATCGCGCTCGCCGACCTTCTCGCCGGCGCCGTTCACTGGGCGGAGGATGCCTATGGCACCGAGCATACTCCCGTGCTCGGCCCGCTCGTCATCCGGCCCAATATAGTCCACCATCACTTCCCGCGCTTTTTCACCAAGCTCACCTGGTGGCAAAGTTCGTGGGAGTTGCTCCTCGTCGGCGTGGGCGTGATCGTCGCCGCCGCGGCCACCGGTCATCTCGGCTGGCAGGTTGTCCTCTTCGGGTTCGTCAGCGTCAACGCCAACCAGGTTCATAAATGGTCGCACCGCACCCGCGCGGAAAACGGACGCATCATCTCCGCGCTGCAGGATTGGTATATACTTCAGACGCCCCGCCAGCACGGGCTTCACCACTCCGACCCGAAGAATACATATTATTGCCCGATCACGAACTTTGTGAATCCGATCCTGGAGCGCGTGCGCTTCTGGGCGGCTCTGGAAGCCATCATCGAGGCGATCACCGGTGTGGCGCACCGCGAGGACACGGCAGTGCGCGGGCAGGGCCCGGGGCCGGCGTGGCTCGCGGAGTTCCGCCCGAGCCGTCCCCACGCGGCCGCGGCCGCGGCGGTGGCCGCTTCGCAGAATCTCGGTGCAAGGTTGCCGCTCGCGTCCGCCCAGCCGATCATGGCGAACGTCGCCTCCGTCCGAGCGACCGCTGCGGCCGACGCCCGCTGCGCCCGGTGTCAGCAGTGCTCGGGGATGTGCCGGAAAATCATGCAGGTAGACTTCAGCACCCCACCCGCCCTGAAAGCCGCCTGAGCGGTCTGCATCCGAAACCTATACCGCGGCCCAGCACCGCGGTATAAATTATAGATCAAAGTGTATATAGTGTGATGCGCCGTCCCGCTCCGCTTTTATACCACGGATGGCATCAGTCCGGCTCGGATCGCACCAGAGTCAGAAACCCTAATTCCGGGTTCTTTCTCTTTCGTGAAATCTTCCGAGGTTTGATGAAATCCGTGGCAAAAAAACGCGTCGAACACCTCGCTATATACTCATGCTTTGATGCGCGCATGCATCCCACCCGACGTGAACGAACGCACGAACTCGCTCGCAAAAAACTCGTGGGGGAAGCCGAGTCGGATCGCGCTCGCCTCGTCCAAGCGTTTCACCTGCTCGGGAGTCAGGACGAGGTCGAGGCTGCGCAGATTATCCTCGAACTGCGAGAGCTTGCGGGCGCCGATGATGGGGATCACCGGAACGGGACGATAACGCAGCCACGCGAGCGCGACTTGAGCCGGGGACGTCCCGATTTCTTGGGCAAGCGCGACGACGGCTCGGGTGGTGCGAACGCTCGCCTCGTCCGTGGTCGCGAAGCCTTTCATCATTTCGTTGTTCATGCGCGCGTCCGCCGCCGCGCCCTGCTTCGCTTCCGGAAGATATTTGCCGGTGAGGACCCCGTTGCGGAGCGGCGACCACGCCAGCACGGTCATCTGCTGGTCCTTCGCGAGGGGGATGAGCTCGCGCTCCACCGTCCGCTCGAGCAGACTATATTCGATCTGCAGGCCGACGTAACGCGTCCAGCCGCGAAGCTCGGCCAACATGTTCGACTTGGCGACGACCCACGCGGGCGCGTCCGAGACGCCAATATATAGAACTTTGCCGGCGCGGACGAGGTCATCGAGCGCGCGCATGACCTCCTCGGCGGGCGTGATCTGGTCCCAGATATGAAGCCAATAGAGATCTATATAGTCGGTGCCGAGGCGGCGGAGGCTGGCCTCGACGGCCTGGACCATGTTTTTCCGCTGGTTGCCGCCCGCGTTGGCGTCGGTGCCGGGGACGGCGTTCGTATATTTCGTGGCAAGGACGACCTCGCTGCGGTGACCGGAAATGAATTCGCCCACGAGGCGCTCGCTGGTGCCGCCGGTATAGACATTGGCGGTATCGATGAAATTCCCGCCGGCGGCGCGGTAGGCGTCATACATCTTTCGAGCCTCGTCCTTCGCCGCGCCCCATCCCCAATCTTCGCCGAACGTCATGGTGCCGAGGCATAGATCGGAAACGCGGAGGCCGCTGCGCCCAAGCAGCTGATAATTCATGGAAGTCATTCCGCCGATGCTAGCACGACCAGGTGTGTAACGCGAGGCGACCACCCCGCCGCGAGGGACAAACCACGGTCGGAACGTTTAACTTTTAACTCTTAACTTCCAACGCTTAGGGTCTCTCAGACCTCGACGGCGACATATAAGGCACCCCTATCCTAAAGTCTATACGAGGCGATTCACAAAGCCGCAGATCCGACGACCAACGCCCTCCCCGGGTATATATTCGAAGCCGCGTCTGACACCCGCTCGGCCTCCGTCTCCGGGCTCCGTACTTAAGAGTTAAGCGTTAACCGTTAAGCGTTAAGCGTTTCCGGCTGCCTTTTCCGCATTAGCGCCCTGGTCTGCCCCCCGGCGCGCCATGCCCAGCGCCGCCTGGTGCAGCTCCGCCGTGCGGCGCGCCGCCGCCGGGATGCGGCCCCGGCCCACCGCGCACCGGGTGCACGTTGACGTGCGCATACCCACGCGGGCCATTCATCCACGCTCCGTCGTGGTACCACCCGCGATCCCCGTAATATCCGGGACCATATACCACCGGATCCGGACCATATACCGGCCCGCCGGCCGCCACGTATCCGGTGCAGCCAGCCAGCGCGAGTCCGAATCCCGTCACGGCCGAAGCTACTAGAAATTTGCGGGATATATTCATGGCTGATGCTCCGCCGGGTTTTCACTGTCGATATATTGAACGAGCCCCACCTCACCGCCGGTGGGATCGCTGATGATTGCCACGCGGCTGCCGAGCTCGGCCGGTCGCGGGTCGACCAGCACCTTGCCGCCGAGTCCTGCCACCTTGCCCACCGTCGCCTCTATATTATCCACGCGCAGGAAACCGAGCCAGCCCGGCCGCGCATCCTCGCCGGCCGGCATCGCCGCCACTCCGGCGCGCGCCCGGCCTCCGCTCGAGAGGAGCCGGTGATCGTCCGTCGTCGCTCGCGTGTCCGTGCTGACTTCATATCCGAAGACGCGATGATAAAAATCCGTCGCCGGCTGCGGCTTGAGAGAATATAACTCGAACCAGTTCCAGTCGCCCGGGCGAGGCTCGTCGTCGGCCGGATCACCGGAGCTCGACTGCAGGATTCCGATGGGGGAACCCTCGTTGTCCGAGAAAATGGCCTGCATTCCCCGCTTCGGAAAGCTCTGCGCGGGCGCGTGCTCAGTGCCGCCGGCCGCGACCGCCTCGGCGAGCGCCGCCTTCGCGCCACCCACGGAAATGTAGCCAATCCACACGCCCGGCCGCGGCGACGCAGCCGCCTGACGCAGCACGATGCCGGCGACGGGGTGGCCGCCGTTGCTCAGGACTATATAGTATTTGTTTTTCTGCTCGATCGGAGCCGACGTCCACCCGAGGAGGCTGCAGTAAAACGACGCGGCCTGCTCCGGTTCACTGGTGAATAAATCCGCCCAGATGAACTTGCCGGGCGTCTGCGTTTTCGTCGCCGCCGAATTCAGCGGCGGAAAGGTCGCAGCCGGGGCGGCCGCAGAAAGCGTTCCGGCGAAGGCGGAAAAGACGAGCAGCGCCACGGCCGCTCGAGATATCCCGCCTGCTCGGACGTTGGAGTTTCCTATACAGGCGGCTCGCCGCGGGCTCATGGGTCTTATCATAACGAAAATGTCGCCGGCACCGGGGGGCTGCGCCGGAGGTTAACTGCCTTGACACCAAAGGCCGCGAAGAGAGCCGAGATTTCTGCGTCAGCAGGTAAAATTAGCCCCAGTCGCTTCTGACGGTTCGGCTTGCCAGCGCGAGGATCGCGCTGGGTCCGGCACCCAGGGACCGTCGTGGACGCCTATATTATATACTATATTGTCCGCGGTGTGCGAGCGCCACGTCCAACGCGCAGGGACCACGCGCAGTCCCCTACGGCGCCGCGCTTCGCCGCTGTGTACGCAGGAACCACAATATCACGCCGGTAGCGAGCAGCAGCACGGCCGAGCCCTGGAACACGCTTTCCAAGCCGATGCCCGCATCCTTCATCCAGCCGCCGATATATACCATCACCCCGCCGGCGACGCACCCGATGAAGTTCAACACGCCATAGCCGGTGGCACTGTGCCGTTCGTCCGCGACCGATCGCACAATCGGCATCGCGTTCGCATCATAGAAGCCCCGGGCCAGTCCATATATGATCAACCCCCCGACGGCGAGTGGCAGCGAAGCCGAGCCGATCGTCAGCAGCACGCAAGGCCCGGCGAGCAGATAACCCACCGCCGGCACGCGGGCGCGGCCGGCGGGTTGTGTGCGGCTCCAGCGATCGGCCCACGCGCCACCGACCAGCACGCCGAGGAACGACGCGACCTGAACGTAACCCGTGGCGGTGAACCCCGACGCCCCGAGACTCATCTGAAAATGATCCCGCAGGTACGTGGGCAACCAGCCGTAGATTCCCCAGTTCGCGATGCTGACCAATCCGAAGGTGACCGCGAGCCAGCGAAACGCCGGCTCGCGTCGCAAGGTCGCCAGCGCCGGCCCGAACGCCGTGGCCGGCCGCGCGCTGCTTCGCTCTCCATCAGCCGCGCCACTCCGCGCGCGAGGTGCGTCCCGCAGGATCAACGCGGCGAAGGCGGCGTATGCGATTCCTATATATCCGAACCACGCAAACGCACTGCGCCAGCCCGCGTGTTCCGCAATCTGCCCGCCGATCCCGCCCAGCGCCGCGCCGGCATATATACCGCTCATATGTATTCCGGTCGCAAGCGAGCGCGTCGACCCGCGATGATAATCCGCGATCAGCGCGAGCGCCGCCGGTATATAGCAGCCCTCGCTGATACCCATCAAGCCGCGCGCCAAGAGCAGGCCCGGCACGGAGTGCATCTCACCCGTGGCCCACGTCAGACCGGACCAGATCACGAGACTTCCCACGATCACGCGCGTGCGCCCGAGGCGGTCGGCCAGGAAACCGCCGAGCGGGCTCGCGGCCGCATATACCCACAGGAAAATCGAGGTCAGCAGGCCGAATTGCGAGTCGGTCATCGCGACGTCCGCCTTCACCGCGTCGCGCATCGTCGTGATCATCAGACGGTCGACGTAGTTCAACAGTCCGATGCCCCAGAGAACGCCCACAACGGTCCACGCGCCTGGAAGCGGGCGGTCCCTCGCTTCCCGGCCGGCGCCGGCGCTCATTCCCTCGCCCCCGGAGCCATTCTATATAGCTGCCGGCAACGCGACCCGGACGGAAACGACGGCCGACGACAGTCCATGATTGATATTCCTCGAGATATATATTGAACGTCGTTCCGTTCGGAACGCCCAGGCTATATACAACGATTCGGGCGCTTAGCTGATTTTCATCTCGTCGAGCGTGGCGGCGACGGCGCTGAGGTTTTCCGGACGCATCGCGGCGTGGCTGGTGGAAATCACGAAGCCGGTGCCGCCGGCCTTGAAGATCGCCTGGATCGCGTCGCGCACACTCTGTGGCGTGCTGTTCTTGAGTTGCACATCGATGCCGAGGCCCGGGCAGACGCGCGTTTTCGAACCCGCGACGCCGTCCACCGCGCGCTTCGCCTCGCCATAGATATAACCTGCCGAGAACCGCTCGAAGTTTCGCGGCCGCGCAGACTTTTCCGCCGGGGCTTCCGCCGCCGGAGTAGCGGGACCACCGACCAGTTCCCGATAACTCTTCTCGTGCAGGTCCATCACGCGGTATTCGAAATCGAGCATCTGCTCATGATCGAGGTCGCCGAATATATTCTGCGTGAGGCTATCGACGAACGACGCCATGCGCTCGCCGGCCGGGTTGTCGTAAAGGGCAGGCTTCAGGAAATCCGCATAGTCCGTGTACGGGCTATAATCCTGCTCGGCGCGATACATCGGGTTGAAGGATATATTCTGCCAAATATGAAACCCGACGGGCACGTCAGGACGGATCGATTTCGCGCGCGCATAAAAATCGCGCTGCATCTCGCGCATGCTGTCGGTCCAGAACGTCTCCCAGACGAGGAGCTCGGGGTGACGCAGGAGAATGCGCCAGAACTCGACATAATATCCATCGCGCGGCCGCTCGCCGCGGCGCCCGGCGCGTATATAAGGCTCGAGCGCCAGGTACGCACCCTTCACCCGACTGAAGTCGATCCCCTGCTTCGCCGCCTTCGCCGCGCAATATTCACAGAAGCACGAGGTCCGGCCCGGGTCGCTCTTCGCCCCGTGGTGCCACGCCCCGAGCGCGTTGCCCAGCGGCCCCTGCCGCTCTGACCCGCGCTGCAGGCCGTCGACTTCATACCCGCGCAAGTTGTCCTCGATCTGCGCCGAGACGAGATTGCGGAAATACGGGTTGTTCAAACACGGGCCGCCCGGATGCCCTCCCGTCCGCCGATTATATAGATCCATTTCATATAGCCGGTCCATGCCCGTGATCTTCGGCGGCGGCCGGTTGTCCTCCTCCATCCACGAATAGATCTTCATGCCGCGCCGGTGAGTCTCCGTCCCGATCTGCGACATCGCCGCCGGCAGGTCGAAGTCCCCGCGCCCGAGCCCCTGCACCTTCATGCCGACGTCCCGATAATATTCCGGATGCGCCGTCGCGAAATTTCCCTTCGGATGCGTCGCCGGGTTCGGCCCGCCCGCCGAGCCGTCGAACAGGTTGCTATGTAGAAAGAGCGTGTTGACGTGGGCGCGCGACTGCACGTCGTCGAGAAATCGCGTGATGCCGTACTCGAGCATATAGGGCACCTCGACCTGAAACCCGATCAGCGTCTTCGGCATCGCGGGCGGCACCGGCGTCGGCTCGGGCGCGCCGGCGGCGGAAGCGCGGCCCACGCCCAGACCGGAGGCGACGGCCGTGGCAGCGAGAGAAGTCGTGCGGATGAAATCGCGCCGCGAGGGAAAATCGGATTCTGCCGGGGAAGGGTTCATGGGAAACGTGTGGGAGAAACGGAGCGCCGCCGCAATTCCTGACGTGGCCGAACGGCGGAAGTTGTCCGAAATCCGCGCCCGCAGCCGAGCCGGCCCCGTTACCGCGACGCGCTGCTCCGCCGTCTTGGTAACCCGACGCATCGCCCGCCGGGAGCGAGCGCAGGCGGGCGCGACCCGACCGCGCGGGCCGACGATATATAGCGGGACCGGTATCCACCCGCCGCCACTATATAATCACGTTGATCCCAGCCTCCGAACGGGTCGTCACCGCGACTGAAACTGTCCGCGGCGCTATATAGGTAATCGTCTCCCCCGGACTAACGCGGACGCGGAATCGTCAAATCCAGATCGCCGCGCGTCATCTGCTTTGTCAGCACGATGATCTGCCCCACGTGCTGCTGCACGTGACCCACCACTTGATAGATCGCGGCGAGCACGGACACCGGCCCTTGTTGCG
The DNA here is from genome assembly GCA_963800005.1 of uncultured Verrucomicrobiae bacterium. Taxonomy (GTDB): domain Bacteria; phylum Verrucomicrobiota; class Verrucomicrobiia; order Opitutales; family Opitutaceae; genus CAWCZH01. The sequence continues at coordinate 319,267 of CAWCZH010000002.1, read as the reverse complement.
GATTCGTCGTTTCCGTGAGCCGCTCGGGAGTGACCTCGGCGATCACCGCGCGCGCTTCCCGCACCGTCTCGCGAAACAGCGCCACCAACTCGTCCCGCGTCATCCCGCCGCGCGTCGAAAACTCCAGCGGGCGCACGCGCACATCGGGCTGCCGCCCCACTCCGTACATGATCCATTGCCGCATGTTGCCGCACAGATGCAGCACCAGATTCGCCACGGCGTTCTCATGCTCCGCCCCGCGACTCCAAACCTGCTCGTCGCTCAGACGATTCAGGCAAGCAATGAGGAAGCCTTCCATCTGCACCAGCTTGCCGTCCGAATGCTCCAGGAAAAGCGCCGCAACCGATTCGTTCACGTTCATGAAAAACGTCTGAGCGAAACGGATCGCGCCCGCAATTCTCGACACGCTCCCAAGCTCCATCACGATCGGCCGCCGACCCGGCGTCCGCGAGCTTAACGAGCCGGAACCGCCCCGCACCGGCCCACCGCTCGCGCACCGTCGAGTGGCGTATATACCGTTATATACTCACGTCGCGGCTGGCCAGGCTATATACTCCCTTTTATAACTTCGCAGACACGTGATCGCCTCGCGGCGACCCCGCCGCCGCTCATCCCGCCGCCTGCAGCGTGATCCGGAAATTCGAGCCCTCCCAGTTTTGCGACCCGCTCCAGAAAAACGTGAATTCCACCACCGAGCCCGGCGGCAGCTTTTCGGTCGGAAGGTCCATATACCACAAATTCGTCAGTCCCGTCGGCGCTGCGTCACCTTCCATCTGCGTCGCCCAGTTGTCGGTTGTCCACAGCACCCGAGCCGCCGCCGCCGCCACGAGCCGGAGCGTCTTGCCCGGGAGCACTGCATCGCGCCGGTAGCGGTGGCTCCACATTTCATATTGGAACTCGCGGCGACCATTCGCGTACCGCTGGTACGCCGTCTCGATGCGATCAAACACCTTCCCGTCGCGCTGGCTCCGCAGCAGCGCCAGATATTCCGCGTGGCTCCAGCATAGCGGCATCGCCGAGCCCGTCGGGCCGCCAAGACGGAACGAACCGTCCGGCAAATCGGGCTCATCCCACACCTGCTCCGGCAACAACTGGCCTTCGTTCGCGAATTTCTCGATCGTCTGTATATAGAGCGACGCATCCCGCCCCGCGGCGATTTCATAATGCCCGCGCTCGCCCGTGAGAATCGGCCAGCACCGCCCCACTCCCGTGCCGTCGAACGGGCCACCGTCCGACTTCTGGCCGTATCCATCGAATGGATACCGGCGCCACGCCGGGCCCGTCGGCAGGTCGTGGCGCAGCACGTGATCCACCACCTGAAGCGAGTCGCGCACCAGCGGGTCATCCGCCGCGCGCAAACCGAACCGGACCAGTTGCAGAAAATCCGCGCTCACAATCTCCCGCGCGGGATGGCGCCCGCCCTGGTTCTTCACCTCCACTTCCGCACCATCCGGGTCGGGCTTCAACTCACAGCACGACGGATCGCCGGGCGTGATCCGTATATAGTGACGCTTCACGTCGGGATGAAGCGTCCCAAACGACGTCACCGTCCACGGCTCTATATAGGCGTTGATCCAATCCGCGTACGACAGCATGAAGTCGCGCGCGGCTGTCGCCCCGTGCGCCTCCGCGAAATCGCTGGCACCCGCGATGCCCGCTACGACTGCCGCGAGGGTTGACGGTGAAAATCCCGCGTTCTCCTCCCACCGATCCTGATCCGTCACGGGCCCGGACTCCACGAGGAATGCGACCGCCTTCTCAATGACCGCCCACGGATCGAAGAGGCCGAGTGCTTTTTCCGAACGCAATCGCGACGCCAGCAGCAGCAGCGCAGCGGTCTCATCGAGTTGTATTCCCGACAGAAACGGCGACCCATCCGTCCAGCTGTTCTGCGGCACGCCGCCGTCTTTCGCCTGCGTCGCCGCGAGCCAGATCAGCGCGCGCAACGGCGTGCCCGTCTGGCCGGAGGATAATAAAGCGGTCGCGCTATGTACAAGGTCGCGCGTCCAGATGAGATGATAACCACCGGCATCCTCGTCGCCCTTCGCCTCGCCCCACGGAATCGAGAGCGACGCCGCCATCGCGCCATGATATATCTTATCCTCGTGCGCGAGGAGGATCATCCGGCTCATGCGCCCGAGCGGCGTCAGGTCGGGCCGGCGGTCGTCGTCGTTCGTTTGTGAGCGATGCCACTGGTCGATGAAGGTCGCCCGGTGCGTCTCGAATGGCGTGGCGAACGACTGCAGCAGCGCGGTGACGGCGCTCGCGTTGGACGAACCGAAGCCGACGCCCAATATGAACTCGGAGCGGCCCGCGAGGTTGACCTCGCCGGTGAGCGCGACGTTGCCCGGACCGGCTATATTAAACGTCCAGTCCATCTCGAAATTTTGCAGGTCGAGCCAGCCGTCGCTCGCGCCGACATATCCGACCGAGCGACGCGAGAAGCCGACATCGCAGCCAAACGCCAGATGCGCGCGATCGCGCTGCGCGTGCAGTAGGTTCCCGGTGCTCAGTTCGCACCAGCTCGCGCAATTTGCCGCGCCCTGCCGCGCGAGGTGCGGCGCGAGCAATCCGAAAATGCGCAGCTGGCCGCGCAGCGCCGGGTCTATATACTCCAGCTGCACGCGCAGCAGCACGACCGAGCGGTGCGGGTCGGTGATCACTTCCTTGACCAGGCGATACCGGTTCTGCGGATCCGTGCCGACGAGGCGATAGAGCAACGCCTCGGGATCCGGCAACTCGACAGTCTGGTGGAGATCGCGCTTCTCCTCGTGGAAAAACGTGCGGCCGTCCGTGATCAGGAGCTGCAGGTCGCGCGTGTTCGGCGAGTCTATATTGGGATAATATATCTCGTTGACGATGCCGTGGCTGAGGGTGAACCACGCGAAGCAGGACGTGCTGTACGCGGTGCCGACGCCGGCCTTGGCGCTCGAGGTCCAACGCGGGGAAATTCCCGGTGAACCAAAGGCATGGGAAAGGGGATCGGGCATGGGACGCGCTCAGCGCCCCCAAACTGATGCGCCCGCCTCCGCTTTGTTCCGCCTGCCCCTCGGGCGCGTCAGGGCGCTGCAATATACTTCATCAGCGCAGCTTGCAACAGTGGCACCGACTGCGGTGCCCGAGATTTCGCGAAGTCGCAACAACGCGCGCCTAAGCGCCGCCTTGGCCGTGCGGTGGCCTCCGGGTTGGCGGCGCATGTCACCGAGCACTCTGGATTGGACAAGCGCCACCTCCAAGCGGCATGGCCCGGACACCTCGCCGATCCGAGGCCGCGTTGCCCGGCGATGCCTCGGATGCGACAGCCGATTTAAATTGTCGCGAGACATCATATATATAATAAAACGCATAGTATATATAACAATTCGATGTTCTTCCCCATTCCCCGAACCGTTCCGTTATTCTGTCTCGCCGTCGTTATCGCGGTATCTTCCGCCGGTGCCGCCGAGGCGGCCGAGAGTGGGAAGCACCGCGTGATCTCCGACTTCGGGGCGGTGGCGGATGGCACCACGATCAACACGCAGGCGATCCAGAAGGCGATTGACCAGACGGCGGCAGCGGGTGGCGGCGTGGTGGAAATCCCGGCGGGCACGTTTCGCAGCGGCTCGATTTTTCTGAAGCCGCAGGTGGAACTGTTTCTCGCGCAGGGCGCGGTCCTGCTCGGCTCGAACCAGATCGACGATTATCCCAAACTGCCCACGCGCATCGAAGGCCACACCGAGCCGTGGCGCATGGCCCTCGTTAACGCGCAAAATCTCGAACACGTCCGGATCAGCGGACCAGGCAAGCTCGACGGAAACGGCATACTTTTCTGGGCGGCATTCTGGCAGCGCCGAAAAGAAAATCCGCGTTGCACCAACCTCGAGGTCGAACGGCCGCGACTCGTTTTCATCGACCGGTGCAAGGACGTCCAGCTCTCCGGAATTTCACTGCAGGACTCCGGATTTTGGAACCTGCACCTATATAAATGCCAGAAGGTGCTCATCGAAGGCGTCCGCATCACCGCGCCCACGACCGGCCATATCCTCGGGCCCAGCACGGATGGGATCGACGTCGACAGCTGCCAGGGAGTCACGGTCCGGAAATGCTATATCTCGGTCAACGACGACAACATCGCATTGAAAGGCAGCAAGGGTCCGCACGCGGATCGGGATGCGGACAGCCCGCCCGTCGAGGATATATTAATCGAGGACTGCGAATTCGGCGACGGGAACGGATTGATCACCTGTGGCAGCGAGGCGACGATCGTGCGCAACGTGACGGCCCGGAACTGTATCATCTCCGGACGCGCCACGGTGCTGACGCTGAAGCTGCGCCCGGACACTCCGCAGCATTACGAAAATATATTGGTCGAAAACATCAAAGGCAGCGGGACGGGACGGATATTAAACGTCGCACCCTGGACGCAGTTCTTCGACTTGAAAGGTGAAGCGCCGCCAGTGTCCGCCGTCCATGGGGTGACGATCCGGAACGTCACGGGTAAGTTCGGCGCCATGGGCACACTGAACGGCCCGAAGACGGCTGCGATCAGCGATATCAACTTGGAAAACTTCGACGTCACCATGGCAGACAACCGCTTCCCGGTCGGGAAAGTGGAAAACCTGAATATCAAAGACGTGCGGGTGAATGGAGCGCCTCTGAAGGTGGAGGATCGAAGCGAACCGGCGGCGCGGCCGTCGACCTGAGGCGGTTTCGTTGGGAGAGGCCTCGAAAGGGCAAGGCAGTCGGAGTGCGCCGGCCGGTCGCACCGGTTATATATCCGCGAGATTTGAGTAGTCGGGGGCCTCGGCGATGCTGGATATGTAAGATATACAGGATATATAGGCCATATAGCATAAACAGCATAATATTCCTATATAGTTCACACTGGAGAGCGCTTCGCACTGTGCCCGTACTGTGCCCCGTGCCGCGCCGGCCCGCGGTTAGGCGGAACCGACGCGGCCGATCAGCGATTGCCAGAGCGCGAGGACGACGAAGTCCGCGCGAAGTTTTTTCTCCGCGGCCTCGCGCACCTGCCGCACGCGTTCCTTCGAAAGCCCGAGCTCGGCGGCGATCTCCTCGAGGGTGGCATCCTCGAGATAATAGCGACGTAGGACGAACGCGTGATTCGGCGCGAGCCGCGCGAGGGCCGCGCGCACCGATGCATGCGTGTCGCCGTTCTCGGCGGAGCGCGCCGGGCATTCCGCCTCGGCGTCTACGAGCGCGTGGAGGCTTTCACCCTGCGGCTGCCGCTCGTCGAGCGATACCGCTTGAGAGGCGAGCGCGAGGCGTTTCAGCTGCGCGATCGCCTCCAGCGAAAGCCCCGTCGCGGCTGCCAACTCGGCCGGCTCCGGCGCGCGACCCAGCTCGGCCTCGAGTGCCGCGGCGGCGCGGCGCAGCAGCGTGACCTGCGTGCGGGTGTGACGTGACAGCGGATCGAGGCGCCGAAGCTCGTCGAAAATCGCGCCTCGCACGCAGACATAGCAGTATGCCCGCACCTCGTCTGCCGGACCCTCGAAGCGCAGCAGCGCCTCGACGAGCGCGAGTTTGCCGGCGCTCGCGAGATCCTCGCGCGACACGTGCACCGGCAACCGCCGGCCGAGCGCATCCAATACCGTGTCCACCACGCCGAGGGTTACGGCGAGAGAGGCAGGCAGGGGCTGCGCGGACGTGGAGGTCATGGGAGCAGTCGGTTCGGAAAACAGGACTTATATGAAGGAGTATATTGTTATATGACTGAGAGTGGTTGGGCGGGTCGGCAGCTGCCATCGGCGCGGAGTGAGTTCTCTTTTGCAAAATCCCCATCGAGTCCGCGCGTCGGCCGCGAAGGCGCAGACCCATCGAGGCGGAGCCGCCGGGCGCACGTCATGGCGTAGCCGCGGAAAATAAAAAGCCCGGGGACACGCCATCGCGTCCCCGGGCCGGCCCAGCTATATGCAACGGTCAGCGATTCATCGAAACCGCTCACGCCGGCAGCGACACCGCCTCGACTTCCCGGAGCAGGTCGACCGGGTCGCGGTCCAGCCTTTGCAGGACCTCGAACAACCGCTCGTCCCACCCGGCGAGACAATATACCCGCTCCTGTGGAAACCGGACCGAGCCCGTGCCCTGCCGGTCGAAGCTATATACCCGGGGCGTCACCGCGTAGCGCCGCTTGTAATCATCGAACGCCACGAGCGGTCCATCCTCCGCCGACCAGCCTGGCCGGTCCGAGAGGATGACCACGCGATCGTAGGCTCGGCTGGCGCGCTGGAAGATCGCGGAGAAGTTCGCGACGCTCCCGCCGCCATAGGCCAGCGGAATCGCCTCCGAAATCGCCAGCGCCGGGTCCCGCCGGTTCAGCGCTATATAACGCGCGTCGTCGCCAAAGAGCACCAGGTCCGCACCCGATGACTTCAGCAGCGTCGCGGCGAACAGCGTTCCAAGCGCCCGCGACCGCGCGTGGATCGCGCTCCCAATATGAAGCGCGACCAGCGTGCTGCCACCGAACTTCGGCACGTTCGCGAGCGAGTGATCAATCGCGATACTCAACGCGCGAAGTACCTGCGTCGCTCCGGACGGATTGTCCCGCCGCAACTGTTCCACGGGCTTGAGAAACGAGAACGGCGACGACCGTGATTGACCCACCGCTGCGGCGTCTGACAACTGCGTCGCGAGTTCCGCCGCCACTTCCGGCGCGTGCGCGAGTATATTGCTGGCGTGACGCAGGAGCGCGAGGTAGCCGAGCTTGCGCTCGCGCACCAGCGCCACCCAGTCGGCACCGACTGGCGCTGCGGATTCCACATCCGGCTGCGCGCGGTCAGCGCCGGCGAGTTCGCCCGCGTTCGGTGCGCCCGCGCCGAGGTGGGGCACCGAGCGCAGCGCGGCCTGATGGCGAGTATATAGCGCAGCCTGCGCCACGAAGCGCTCGTCGCGCACCTGCGCGATGAGGGCCCGGATGCGGGCCGCGAGGGGCGTCTCGGTGCGATTATAATCGTCCTCGAGAAACGTCGTCAGGAGCACCGACACGAGTTCCAGCCGGGGGCTGGGCACAAACGCGCGACGCACGGCCCGAGGGGCCGCGTCGTCCGCGGAGATCCCGCGCCAGCGCGGGACGAGACTACTATATATGGACATGACGGACTCCTTTCTTGGTTTTGAAGGCGTGCGAATGCCTTGGGTTGGCGCGGCGCTTTTTTACCACGGATGGCATCAAACCGGCGCGGATTACAAATACTCGGAACCAGACAATCTATATACTGGTCCCCGTGAAATTTCCGAAGGCTTGGGCGCGATCCGTGGTAAAATGAAACCCACGTCAACCCGCACAGCCTATATACATCTCAAAGCCTATATACCTCCCAGGCCTTGTAAAAAAATTAAACCCGCGGCGCGTGCGGCCTCAGCCGGCGATCGCTGCCGCGGGGTTATGGGCAGGCCGGCCGATTTCGGCTGGCCTGAATTTTGCAAAAAAGAACACACCTGCGTCCCTCTCGCGCGGGCCAGGCCGGGCGGTTTGGACGGCCGCAGGATTTGATGCGGGCGTGGGCTGATTGGCTGGGCTCAGCGTTGAAGCCGCTTACGGAATATGAAAAGTGTTTGGCACTTTTCCGGAAGCGGCCCCATCGGGGCGAAAAAAAACCCACTTCCGGGCGGAAGTGGGTCTGACGGTCGGCTAAATAGCCTGGGCGTTAACAGATACCACTCCCTGGGAGCACGTGCAGGATTCGGCGCTCGAGGCCGCCAAAGCGACGCGCGGTCGGCACGGTTTCCCCGAGCTGCGTCTCCATATTATACATGGACGGCCGGCTGGCGAACCAGACGGAGCACATTTGTATATTGTTGGCGCGTTTCATCGTGGGAGCAGACGTGAGGTGAGTGGTACGACCCGTTACAACGGATGTTCGAAATATAAATTCAAGGGCAAATGTGATAATATTTTGTTTTTCTGCTCAGCGCAGGGTTTTCAGATGATCCTGCAGCTGATCCAGGCTCCCGTTCCAGCCGCCGGACATCGACACGCGCCCATCGTCGAACGTTTTCCATTCGGTGTCGCCGGCGTTGATCGGCACCCACTGGATCGTGACGTTCGTGCGGCCGTTGCGCTCCGCGAAAGTGATCGTGGTCAGCATTTCGGCCGGCCAGTTCGGCGACATGGGGTGACGCGTGATTTCGCCCGCGGCGTTGGAGAATGTATTTATATACACGAGGCGCTCGGGCGGCGTGATCTCCCGGTATATATACTTGCCCCACATCTCGGCGCCGTTCGGCAGGCGCATGCACGTGTGCAGTGAGCCGCCGGGGCGCAGGTCAAGCGTGCAGCTCACGACTTCGCAGCCTTTCGGGGCTGACCAGCGCATGAGGTGATCGCGCTCGGTGAAGGCTTTGAAGACGAGATCGCGCGGGGCATCGAACTCCCGGGAAATGATAAACGGCTGTCCCTGTGCGCCGGAGTTGGCGAGCATTTCGCCGAGGCGTTCGAGGGTGTCGCGCGCGCCTTCGACGGCGCCGAATTCCTTGGCGACGAAATCGCGCGCGGCCTTCGACGGAAACACCATGCGGCCGGTGACCTGGGTGCGCTTCGGGCCGAGTTCTTCGAAGGTCCAGGTCGCCACGAAATGCGCGCCCGGCCCACCCTCGCGTTGGCCGCCGTGTGAATATACAATGCGTTCCAGTCTCACGACCTCGAGAAATATACTTTTGTTGGGATAGCGCACGCCGTCGGGTCCGATCATGGTGTGTTCCCAGGTGCCGCCGGCGCGGACGTCCATGGAGGTGATCTGGGTGCGAAAGCCGCGTGGTCCCCACCATTGGACGACGTGTTGTGGGTCGGTCATGGCGTTCCACACGAGGTCGCGTGGGGCGTCGAAGACGCGGGAGAAGAGGATCTCGCGCGCGGAGGTGTCGTCAGCGGGGGGATTTTTTTCGGCGGGCATGTTTTTTCGGCGATTGAATTTCGTTCAGGTAGGCGTCGAGTCGGTCGAGGCTTTCGGAGAAGAAGCGGCGGTAGAATTCGATCCAGTCGGCGACTTCGCGGAGGGGGGTGGGATCGAGGCGGCAGGGGCGGCATTGGGCGGAGCGGGAGCGGCGGATGAGCCCGGAGCGTTCGAGGACCTTGAGGTGGCGGGAGATCGCCGGCTGGCTCATGGAGAACGGGGCGGCGAGGGCGGTGACGGTGGCCTCGCCGCGAGCGAGGCGGGCGAGGATGGCCCGTCGGGTGGGATCCGCGAGGGCGGCAAAAGTGGCGTTGAGGCGGTCGGGAGTCATCGGTGTATAGATAACACGTCGGTTATTTAACCGGTGTGTTATATATGAGGGGCGGTGTCAAGCATGCGAGTTTGCCGCGTTGCCAGACGCTTCCGCCGGCGGCGGCTCGTTGGACGACCGGGAGGTGCGTAGCGCGATCATTCGGCCAGCTTGCCGGAATAGGTGATAAATCCGTATATGCAGGCCACTCAGGCCGAGTGGGCGGCTAAGGATGGCCAAAGCGCGAGCTCACCGGAACTGCTCCTGCCGTATTTTAAGATTCCAGCTCACGCGACCGCCTACCTTCAATCTGCTCAGGCTTCCCTCGAGGACGAGTGATCCGCAAAGCCCGCCGAGGTCGTGCGCTGGTGCGCTGTAGATCAAACGAGCTATATAGTGTATGGCGTCATCGCCGAATGTTTGATCTCACGCCTGGGCGCTCGGCGTCGGTGACTGAGGCCCCGCGTTGCGTGTGCGCTTTTTTGCATGGAGCATGAAATGTGAAACGAAGGCCTCTGAATCGCGGTTGAGCATGCGAATGATGGCGTAGACCATTTCGCGTTTCCAGAGAGGCATTTCACGAGGATCCTGCTCCTCCAGCAGAAAGCGCACGCGATCTTCCCAAAACTCCGCACCGCGCGGATGCAATGACGACTGTAGCACGACCGCGCTTTTGCTTTTCTCGAAATGGTGCCGCCACCATTCAGGCGAATGGACCGCTAAGCACGCCGGAAATTCGAGGAGGAACTCGACCGGCGTTTCCGAGGTAATCTCATCGCGGTAGCAAGGGCACCCAATCACGATCGTCCGTTGCGACTTTAGAAACTGCATCAGGTAGGGCGGATAGAGGTCGTCCGTGCCGAAATAGAAAAACGAATTCATCGAGAAGATCGCATCGAAGAACTCACCCGAAAAAGGCAGGGTTCTCGCATCCGATCGAATTGGGATTACCAGATCTGCCACACCCGCCGAAGCGGCGCGCGCCCCAAGCTCATCCGGAATACAGGTATCCACCGAGTAGACGACCACCCCGAACGCTCGAGCCAGAAATATCGAGGTAACGCCCGCGCCACAGCCAAGGTCGAGCACACGCATCCCTGGCCGCAGGGAAAGCATACTCGCCATATCGGAAGCCAGGAAAAGTCCGCCTTGGCCGGCGAGCCCTTCATGAATGTCGGCGCGGCTATATATTTCTAGTTCGGGATAAGCTTCCAGCGGAACTTGGCGAAATGAAGACTGCACCACGGCGAGGTCGACCATTGGCCACTGTGTAAGGTCATATTTCATATTCGTCCCGCGCGTATTATTGTGGAAACCTAACCGAGTCAAACTCACGCGTCCGGGGGGCCGTTCATATATCGACTTTCGTAGAAAGGGGTCAGGTTACACCTTACACCTTTTGTGTTTGCCAGCGGGCATCGATGCCATTTCCCTCGGCCCATGGCCCGGAAGACGCGATTGGAATATCCCGGGGCAATTTATCATGTACTAAATCGCGGGAACTATCGTGGGTTTGTCTTCGAGACTCCGGGCGCGAGGTCGGCCTTTCGCGAGACCCTCTATGCGGCCTGTGCCCGCTATCGCTGGCGCTTGTACGCCTATGTGGTCATGGGCAATCATTATCATCTGGCGGTCGAAACCGCGGAGCCGAACCTCTCGGCGGGGATGCACTGGCTCCAGGCGGTGTTCGCCCTCAATTTCAACAAGTTCCGCCGCGCGCATGGGCATCTCTTCCAAGGCCGATATAAAGCCCTGTTGGTCGAGCCCGGCGAGGCGCTGGGAATGCTTTGTCACTATATTCATCTCAATCCGGTTCGTGCGGGCATGGTCACGGTCGCGTCTCTGCGTTCCTATAAGGATTCCAGTTATCCCCTCCTCTGGGCGCCGCGCGACCGCCCGGAATTTCTGGATCTCAGGCCCGCTCTCGTGGAGGCCGGGCACCTGAGTGACACCGCCGATGGCTGGGCTTCCTATACCGACTTTCTCGTTTGGCAGGCGGCGGAAGGGCCCGCCGGCAAGAATCAGGCGGCCGTCAACATGAGCCGGGGATGGGCTTTGGGAACAAAGGAGTTCAAGTCGGGCCTTCTGCAGGAATACGCCGACCTGCAAACGCGAGCCTTCGATCAGCAAAGCAATGCCGAAATCCGCGGTCTCGTGGCTGAAGAAAGTCTGGCGCGGGCCTTGGCGTTAATCCGGCCAAAGGACAAAATCTCCACGCGCCTCAACGCTGCTTGGAAAGTCGCGATCGCGACGCATCTACGACAAACCACTGCGGTTTCGAACCCTTGGCTGGCGTCCCGCCTTGCCATGGGATCCGGCCGGTATGTCGCGAAGCAGGTCAGCCTGGCACGGCGCCACCCAGGCGCCGCCGTGCAAAAATTGCTCCACCTCCTGCAAAAGGTGTAAGGTGTAACCTGACCCCTTTTTACGAAGGCGGGTCAAACCCGGTTTTCTGCGGCTTAGTATATATCGCTGCGGGCGACCTGCGGCTCCCGGGAAGGGCCCGCGCCCTCGGCGGCACATCATCGATCCGCCCTGACCGGCCGAGAACCGCGGCTCCAGGAATCGGAGTTCGACTGCTCGCGCCTAATGCGCCCTGCAGAATACACTCAACCTCTCGAAAAGGTGTAAAGTGTAACCTGACCCCTTTCTACGGGGACTATCTCCCCGGTTCAAGTGTTACCTATCAGCCCGGATCGTACCAAACGTCGAGCATCATGCTCATCCCAATATAGATTGCGACAAGTGGCGGGAGCGCGGTACGTTGCCAAATCATGCTGTCTATAGCGCTCTATAAATCATCCACGCGCAATCCGGATGGATCACTTCTCGATGCTGACACAGCTGGGCGACCGGCTGGGAGCACCCACAGAACCCAGCAACAACTTGTTCAGTCGGCTGGAGTTCCGACTCGCCAGCCGTCCCAGGCTTCCGGGACCGCTTGCGATGCGAATGGTTTCCTGCTCGGGTTGTAATGAAAGTGACCCGCTGTTCTCACCCCCGTCGTGGAGGCGATGTTCTGTGTGCAACAATACAATGAGAATATATAAATACGTCGTTCTCGTATGCCTGTTGTCCTGCGATGCGAAGGCGGAAAGTACTCTGAAGAGCCTCAGCTTGGCGATGGGTGCGTTCGGCGATGCTCCTTCCAAAGCTGCATTCGAGGACATCGAGCAACTGGTCGAAAAATCGGACCCAGAATTGGAGCAGATGACCAACGCGGCGCCGTTACTAGCAGCAGTTTTTGAATACCGCGCTGCCCAGAAATATCAATGGAAGATCATCGGAAGCAGCGTCGTCGCCCGCGTGGCGAAAGAGCTCGTCTCCGGCAAGAGCAAGTTAACCGCCTATATTAATGACGACTCCCAGGTCGACGCGACCAAATTGGATATATGGTGGTCCAGCTACAACGCCACCAGGGACGAATCGTACCTGAAGAAAGTACTATACTATGTAGACGATAACGCTCCCAAGTCGGACCTCAAAAGGCTCTTACTCGCTCGCCTCGCCGCCTGGTCGTTCGCCAGCAACTGCAAGGCGCACGAGAGTGTTCGAAACTTCGCCCAGCGGTGTCTCGCGAATCCCCTGTACACTTCGAAAGCGACCTTTCTTCGAACGTGCGTGAGCAAGTAACGCCCTCCAAGCATGCCTGAGCAGTCGAGCCACTTGCGAACGTCTGGAATCTCGACTTCGGCACTGTATATACGCATTCCAGGCGCAGGCCGGCCCGCAGGCTCGGCCAAAACGCGGTCCACGCCCCGCACCCCGCGGAACTGCGCAAGTTGGCGGCAGTCAGTGGTTGGGTGAAACGCTTTCACCCGCCGGCCGGCTGCAAACTCGCCGCTCGGCGCTGCGGCGCGGTGACACTCGGCACGCCCGTGCGCTTCTTCGACGTTGCCCGGTTGGAGACGGCTACCTGGGTGACGTTTGAAAATACAGCGCGAAATCGTTTTCCCCACACAGCTTTGGTGATACCTTCTCCGGTCGACTCGCCTCTTCGCGCGGCCGGCAGGAAAACCGCCCACCGGCTTCCCTCTATATAGCGGCAAATTCAAAATACATATTCCCATGGCACAAACCCTTCTCGAAAGCCTGCGCAGCATGACCAAAGTCGTCGCCGACACCGGCGACTTCGAATCCATCCTCCGCTTCAAGCCCCAGGACAGCACCACCAACCCGTCCCTCATCACGGCCGCCGCACAGCTCCCCCAATATCAATCGCTCGTCGACGACGTTCTCAAAAAAGCCAAGGACGAGCTCGGCACCAGCGCGACCGACAAGGACGTCGCCACCCTCGCCTTCAAGCGCCTCGCCGTTGCCTTCGGCCAAAAAATCCTCGGGGTCATTCCCGGCCGCGTTTCCACCGAAGTCGACGCCCGCCTCTCGTTCGACGGCGAAGCCACGATGAAGGAAGCACGCTCCATTATCCAGCAATACGACCAGGCCGGCATCTCCCGCGAACGCGTGCTGATCAAAATCGCCGCAACCTGGGAAGGCATCCAAGCCGCCCGCCAGCTCGAGCAGGAGAATATACATTGCAATCTCACGCTCGTCTTCGGACTGCACCAGGCGATCGCGTGCGCCGAGGCGAAGGTCACCCTCATCTCGCCGTTCGTCGGCCGCATCCTCGACTGGTATAAAGCGAGCACGAAGAAAGACTATACTGGCGCGGAGGATCCCGGCGTGAAGTCCGTCACCGCCATCTATAACTATTTCAAGAAGTTCGACTATAAAACGGTGGTCATGGGCGCGAGCTTCCGCAATATATCGGAGATCACCGAACTTGCGGGCTGCGATCTCCTGACGATCTCACCGAAGCTGTTGCAGGAGCTGGATTCCGCGCAGGGTGATCTGCCCCGCAAGCTCGACGCCGCCAAGGCGAAGGGCATGGCGATCCAGAAAATCACGATGGACCAGGCAACGTTCGCGAAAATGCACGAGGCCGACCCGATGGCTCGCGAGAAATTGAAGGAAGGCATCGACGGATTCAGCAAGGCCCTCGCCGAGCTGGAAAAGTTGCTCGCCAACCGGCTCTCCGAGATCGGTGCGAACAACCGGCCGGAACTCGCGGCCACCTGACGGGACCAAGGCCGTCCCAAACGCGCTCCTCTGGACGCGGACCGTGAAACCCGCGGCCCGCGTTCCTTGGTCTCCCGCGCAGCACGATACCCGTCCGCTCGCAGCGGGCGGGAGCGTGTGGACGGGTGCATTTCATATATCTAAATAGAATGTATAGCGGCATTATATTCCATCCGGCGCCCTGCACCCGCCGTCCCGCCGATTTCTGAGACCGCTAAATATCTCGTAGATAATTCGTATATAATTCTATTCCTCGCATGAAGGCTGTCATCTTTGATATCGACGGTACCTTGGTGGACTCGGTCGACCTGCACGCCCGGGCCTGGCAGGAGGCGTTCGCTCACTTCGGGCACGAGTTTCCCGTCGCGAAGATCCGCGCCCAGATTGGCAAGGGCGGTGACCAGCTGCTGCCGGTATTTCTCTCCAAGGAGGAGGTGCGCGAAAAAGGTGAGGAGCTGCAGGAATATCGCGGCGACCTCTTCAAGCGTAAGTTTCTGCGCGAGGTGAAACCGTTCCCGCACGTGCGCGATTTGTTTCAACGCCTCATCGGCGACGGCTGGAAGATCGGCCTCGCCTCGTCCGCGAAGGCCGACGAGCTCAAGATCTACGAACGCATTTCACATATCGAGGATCTCGTGACGGCGGCGTCGTCTTCCGATGACGCGGAAAAATCGAAGCCGCACCCCGATATCATCCTCGCTGCGATCCAACGATTAGGCGATTTGCCGCCGCAATCGTGCGTGGTTGTCGGCGACACGCCGTATGACGCCGAGGCCGCGCGAAAAGCGGGTGCGCGGGCGGTGGGTTTTCGTTGCGGTGGTTTTCCCGAGGAGGACCTGCGCCGCGCCGGCTGCGAGGCGATATATCAAGACGCCGGCGACGTCCTCAAGAAATACGAGCAGTCGATTTTCAACCCCGGAGTGGTGGCGAGCCCCTGAGCTGGCCAGTGGATATAGGCCCAGAAGCGGCTACGCCAGCAGCATTATATAGTCGGCCAGCGCCGGCCCCGGCATATATAGTTTTTTCGGGCCTCCGGCCCTGAAAAAACCAGGAGTTGCGGGTGAGGCGGAAAACGTTCGGCCCGCCTGCCCGTCCTAGTCGCGGCTAGGGCAACCTGCATCCGCAGAGGCGGAGTATATTCCCGCACCAGGGCCCGGAGTATATAGCGGGCCGAACCCTGAGCGCGTCCGCCCTTAAAAGTTAAACGTTACAAAGTTAAAAGTTAAGCGCTCCGACTGCCGCCTCTTCCGACTGTCGCCTTGTCCGGATGCGCCTCGCCTTCCGCCTTCGCACGCACGCCTCTCCGGGCCCGCCCACCCCAAGCTCGGCGACCCACGCGTCCGATCCTTAGTGGGCGGCGTATCCTTGCCAAATATACTCGAGCGCCTCGGGCAGCGTCTGCGCGCGGACGTTTCTGTCGGTGTGGCCGGCGTTCACGGCGAAAACATATTGGTAGTGATACCCCTTCGCCTTCAGCACGGCAGCCATGCGGTGGTTCGCGACGACCCAGTCGTGCATATTGTCGCGCATGATATTGGGATTATAGTTATCCCGATCACCCACCTCCATCCAGAGGCGGATTGGCTTCACCGGGCTCTGCGGGATCAGCTTGTCATGAAAATCCCACGCGCCGCCGGGCGTCTCAGCATTGAACGGCCATTGCTGGTTCACATAGGTGCCGGAGTAGGTGATCACGCGGTGATACCACTCCGGATGATACCACGCCATGATCAGCGCCGCGGAGCCGCCGGAGCTGCCGCCCATCGTGGCACGGCCGTCCGGGTCGTTCGTGAGCTTCACTTGATATTTCTTTTCCACGACCGGAAGCACCTCGGCCTGGATGAACTCCGCGAACTTGCCGGACATCGTATCATATTCGAGCCCGCGTTCGCTGCCCTGCGCGTCGCCGCCCCCGTGGGCAATCATGATCGCGATCAGCGCCGGCACACGATGCTGGGCAATAAGGTTGTCGAGCACGTGCGGGAGGCTCAGGTCTGGCTTGCCGAGGGCAGGGCCATCGTGCGTGACGATAAATGGCGCGGCGGTTCCGGATTTATATTGCTTGGGAATATATACCGTGATCGTCCGGTGGTACGGCGCCGGGTGCGTGTTAACGATCAGCGTCTTGGGATTGTTCGGATCGACCGTCCCAAAAACGTCGCGGCCAATGCCCGGGTAAAATTTGCTCTCCGCGGAATCGAGGCTGAATTGCTGGACGGTCCCCTGCGGCACGCCGTCGGACTCCTTCAGCTCGGGCGCCGGTATATACTCCGGGCCGATGAGGAAATTGCCGTCCACGTTCGGCGGCGGATTGAGGCCGGGGGCTGCGTGGAACGGCTCCGCTCCGGCAACGGCGCCGACGACGATGAACGTGGGAGCGTCCGGGCCATTCGGCGCGCGGGTCGGAGGCGGCGGCTTCGCGGCTGCCGGGGCGGGAGTGGCGGTCGGCGCGGGATCGGCCGCGCGGGCAGGTGTGGTGGCAAACGCGAGCGCGCCAACAAGACGCGCTATAACGCCGGAGAGCCGGCGCGGGGTATATATACTTTTTTGCATGGTCGGGGAAGAATGCGGTTCGGGAGCTTTATTAACCACTGATGGCATCAAGCCAAATACAGATTGCACACAGACAAGACGCTTGATCGGACCCGAAGGGTTTTCTGCTTCCGGTGAAATCCGCGCCGGTTTGGTGCCATCCGTGGTAAAAAGGCGGAGCGACCAAGGAAATATTCTCAATCCGGCCCTCGGCTCGCTCGCCTCCCCAAGTCACTCCGGTTTGCGGAAAATGAGGATATGTTGTCGAGGCAGGGTTTCGATCACGCGTTCAAAGGTGAGCGGCTGTATACTCATCTCCTTTCGCACCTGCGCGACGGTCATCTTGTGCAACGGTTTGATTTCCACCTTCGGGTCCTCGCCGCGAAACTCCACCAGCACGAGCCGGCCACCCGGCTTGAGCGCGCGAACCATCGCCTGCGTCATTTCAAACGGGTAATCGAGCTCGTGGTACACATCGACAAGCAGAATCAAGTCGATCGCCGCCGCGGGAAGCTTTGGATCCTTCTCCGTGCCGAGCGTGGGAACCACGATGCTCTGGACGTGACGCTGCCGCATATTGGCCATCAGCAGGTCGAGCATCTCCTGTTGGATCTCCACAGCATACACCGCGCCCTTAGGCCCGACCCGCTGGGCGATGCGCCAGGAAAAATAGCCCGTGCCTGCGCCGATATCCGCGACGGCGTCGCCCGGCTTCAACGGGAGCGCGTTCATGAGCAGGTCGGTGCGCTCCTCCTGTTCGCGGGCCGGGCGCTCGAGCCAATCCGCGCCCTCGTGTCCCATCACCTGCGCGATCTGCCGCCCGAAATATACTTTGCCAATGCCATCGGGATCCGGGCGGGCCGGATGTGTATATACCGGGTCGTTGGCTGCGAGCACCAGCGCCGTGGTCGCCAAGAAGACCGCGGTGAACCACCACGGGGTAGATATATATAGTCGCATGTGATTCGAGCGCTTTCTTACCACGGATGGCATCAATCCGTCCGGACTTCACCGGAAACAGACATGAGCCAGAGCTCCTTGTCCCCGGAGTTTTCTGCCGTGCAATCGGTATTCGGCTTGATGAAATCCGTGGTAAAAAGACGGGCGAACAAGGCCGCGCCGTTTACATACCGATCAATATATACGACTATACAACTGGCGCGTCCTACTTCAGGCCCTGGATTAGCGTTTCGTTGAGGCGAACGTACTCGGCCCCGGCGGGGCTTTTGTCCTCTTTCGCGAAAGCGATCGCCTGGGTCGCAGTCGTGCGCGCTCCGGCATTGTCGCCCATGGCGGCCTGAACTTTCGCCTTTCGATAGAGAGTCGAGAAACTCTTGGGCTGCGCGGCGGCGGCGGCGTTCATCCATGCGAGCGCCTTGGTCAGGTCGAGATTATGATCGAGATAAAACATCGCCGCGGCGACGTACGGCTTCTTGTCCCCCGGCGCGGCCATCACCGCGTCGATCTGCGGCACGACCGTGCCAACGACGTCCACCTCAAGCTTCAACGCGACGCGCGTGTTTTCCCAAAGCAGATTCAACGTCGCCGTCTCATTGTTTATATCATTGAACTCGATCGTGAAGGTCTCGACCGGCTGGCTCAGCTTAGTGGGCTTCACAGGCACGCGAAGGACGTCGTCCTTGGCGTTATATTGATACGCGCCCCATTGCTCGGAGATTTTGCTGAAGATCACCTGCCACTCGCCCGGCTGGATGAGCGCGAACATCCCGTACGTGCCGGCGGGAAGCGGCATGCCGTTCAACTTCACGGGCGTGCTGAACACGACCTTGGTCGCGTTATTCGCGCCGGCGCGCCAGACCTCGCCCCAGGCCTCGAGACCACCGAAGATCTTTCGACCCTTCATACTCGGGACGCGAGTAGGTGATCTCTATATCGGTGAGCCCGATTCGCTGTTTCAACGTCGCCGTGGGGCTGGCCTGCGGGAGGTCGAGCTTCGGTGTCTGGGCGGGCACCGTCGACGCGAGCAACGCGCCGGCAATTGATAATAATACAAGGCGCGAGCGAATCAGGGGAAGGGTCATGGGAGATATATTCAAACCGAGCGACCTACGTTCGGCGAACAAATTTCCCCGTCTCTGTCCGGCTTTCTATCGGTCTGTCGGTGTCCGGCTCGTTTTCTACCACGGATGGCATCAAACCACGGAAGATTTCACCGGAAGAATAAAGAACAAGGAACCGGTTTTCTGTTTGGTGAAATCCGGGACGGTTTGATGCCATCCGTGGTAAAAAAACGCGTCCAAATCACCCGCCGCTATATATCGCACATCCGCTATATACTCACGCCGGGCGGAACCGCAGGGGCTCGATTCGGCCCACGACGAATAGATAACTCATCGCCCCGATTATACACGCCGCCCCACCGGCTAACAGCGGCGCCACGAAGGAGCCGTGCGTCGCCGCCAACAGCGCCCCCGTGGTCGTCGTCGCCAACACCCCCGCCGCACCCGAGAACACGTTTTGCATCCCCGCAATCGACGCCACCGTGTCCGGCGTCGGCGATATATCCGCCGGCAAGCTCCACACGCTCGCCCCCGCGAACGCCAGGCTCGCATACGATATACAAAACAACGCCATCGCCGCCGTCTGCGACGGCACCAGCACCGCGAGCCCGATCACCGACGACACCAGCATCCCGCCCACAAGGCAGATCTTGCGCGCCACCGTCAGGCTACAACCGTGCCGATGCAGCGCATCCGAGCTAAATCCCCCCACCCAGCCGCCGACCACGGCACAAAGCGCAGGTACCGCGCCGACTGTGCCCACCTTCAACATTGAGAAGCCGCGGGCCTGCACGAGATACGACGGAAACCAGGTGATGAAAAAGTATATAGCGAAATTCAGGCAGAAAAATCCCAGGCACATGCCCCAGATCGTCCGGTGGCTCAGCAGCGTCAGCAGCGAAATCCCCGGCCGCCCCGAAGCCCCGTTTCGCGCTGCGCCGACGGCAACGGGACGTGGCGATTCCTCGGGCCGCGGGTCGCGATACCAGCGCCACCACACCGCGGTCCACAGAATGCCGAGCAGGCCTGTCGCAAAAAATGATGCGCGCCAGCCGAAGTTTGCGATCAACACGCCGACGACCGGCCAGGAGAGCGCCGCGCCCACCCGCGAGCCGCTGTCGAACAGTGCGCTGGCGAAGCCCCGCTCCGACTCCGGAAACCAGAGCGCGGTCACCTTCGCGTTGCAGGGATACGCCCCCGCCTCTCCGACTCCGAGCAGCAACCGGCAGCCCAGCAGCGAACCCGCGCCCCGCCCGAGCCCCGTTGCCACCGTGAACACCGACCACCACGTCGCGGCAAAAGCATATATCCGCTTCGGACCAAACCGGTCCACCAACCACCCCGCGGGCAGCTGCATGATCCCATACGTCCAGAAAAATCCGCTCAGGATCAGCCCCGTCATCGTGGGCGATATGCCCAGCTCCTTTTGCAACGCCGGGACCGCGAGGCTCAGATTGGTGCGATCGAGATAGTTGATCGCCGTCGCGGAGAAACAAAGCGCGGACATCCCCCAGCGCAGCCGCGACGGGGCGGGGGCAACGACAGACTGGGATGGGGTGGAACGCGATGGGGACAAGCCAGGCGACGCGACGAGGCGACTGCGCTGCAGCCGAACACGGCGGGCGCCCACGTCAACGCCGAATCCAGCGACCTCCAGCAATATAGCCAATTTCGCGTCACGTCGATGCCCGCGCGATCCCTTCGACTCCGCGGAACAGGGGCGATCACTCCGGCTGCGCCCGGCGCGACGTATAGATCTGTATATATACGCAATCCATCCAGCCGGTTTATATAATACTATCCCGTCCGGCGCCCCGGCTGTCACCCACCTCCGCTCGTACTAAACAATACCCATTGGCTACTACTGGCTTGCGCCAAGACGCCACCGGGTGCTGTCTCCGAGCGGCCCCGCGACCCCTGGCCGTGCCTCCAATATGAAAATGCCGAATCGCCGCTCCCGCGGCCTGTATGGAATGGTTTCGCGCGCAGTTGCCCTGCGTTGCTTCCTCGGTGTCCTCGGGTTCACGTTCGTCGCCGGAACCGCGCTCGCGACGGATGCGCCCGCGAATCCGGTCGCAGTCGCGCCGCGTCTACCCGTTGCACCCCGCCACACGGCCGCGGAGAACGGCGCGTTATATACTGTCGCGAAAGCCGCGCCGACCAAGCCGGACGGACCCCGTGATCATCCGCTCGCCGCCACGGCCCAGTCGGCGTGGAAGCTATATACATTCGGGCAGGAGACGATGAACGACGCGGAGAGCCCGTCCTGGAACGGGATGATCTACGCCGTGCGGGCGAAAGGAGCTGTTTCGGACTCAGCGGTAAAAACCAAGGCGACGGATTATTTCACGAAGCTCGCAGCGGACGAGCCCGGGAAGAAGACGGCCAAGGACTTCGTCGGCGCGGGCCAGCCAAAGGCCTGGCAATCGTTTCCTGAGAACCAGTCGACCAGCCCGCTCTATGTATCGGTGAAATCTGTCTATATGGTGTCGCCCGAAGCCAGCGGCCCGGTTCGGCACACCGCATGGCTCATCGGCACGTCAACGGACAGCCCGGCGGAGGCGGAGCGGAGGCGCGACGCCGAGATCAAATGGCCAAAAGCGCAGGACGTGCCGCACTCCGAAATACATTTCATGGTCCAGGCCAAAGGCTGACTGGCGCGGGAGTGCGACTATGTAGCTATATGAGCCGCGGGGCACGTAACTGTCGGAAACGCTTGATTCAAGTTCGGAGGCGCGGACGGGAGTATAGATGGCGAAGGCGCCATGGAGACGGCGGTGAGATGAGTTGACCGCAGAGCGTGGCCCGGGCCCGCATGTGTCTCGCGAGGCTAGTATATAACTGCCTTATATACTCCTGTACATACCGTTCGCCCGCGTCACGGCGGCGAGGCGGGGGCGGCGGGCGAGAGCACTGTGCTTTTGCGACCATCCTGCGACTGGAATGTCAGGTCGACGCCCATGCGTTTCGCGACCGCTAT
This sequence comes from uncultured Verrucomicrobiae bacterium, assembly GCA_963800005.1. Taxonomy (GTDB): domain Bacteria; phylum Verrucomicrobiota; class Verrucomicrobiia; order Opitutales; family Opitutaceae; genus CAWCZH01. The sequence goes on along the minus strand of CAWCZH010000002.1, from coordinate 297,454 downwards.
ATAGTCGGCCTGCAGCTCCGGGCCAAGTGGCACCTGCAGCCCCTTCTTCAGGAGCTCCAGCGCCTCGTCCGGCTCGTGGGCCGCGAGATGGATTTCGGCCATCGCGAGCAGCAGGTTGGCGTCATTGGGCACATGCTTGATCCCTTCGTTGAGCATTTCCAGATCGTGCGGCGAGGCGGCGTTGGCCGCGTGCGTGAGTGTCACCGCAATCAGCCGGAGCGCGCGGCCCTGTTCCAAGAGTTCCGGAGGGCCGCCGCGTATCGGCCCGAGGATCGAGTCGACCTGGCCGGACGTGAGCGTTGTGCCCAGCTTCCCGGGCCCATCGAGCGCCTGCTTGAGCCGGAGGCGCGTGATTTCTATATAGACGTCGCCGCGCGTCGCCCCGCCCTCAGCCGCCTTCTCGAGCAGCGGCAACGCGTTCTCCTCCTGGCCGACGTCACAATAATATAGCCCGAGCACCCCAAGGAACTCTGGCTCGCGGATCCCGCTTTCGTACGCGTTCAGCAGGATGTCGCGGGCATGAAACGCATATTTATCGGCGAGCGTGGGAAATTTGTTTTGCACATAGCGCATTTCCTTCCGCGCCCAGTCGCCCTGCAGCCGCGCGACCTGCGCGTCGGTCGCATTGTGAAACTCCACCGTCACCTTCGGCTCCGGACCCTCCGGCGTTATATGCAACGCATCGCCGCTGGATTTTTTGATATATTGCTCCATCGCCGCGAGCGCCTCGTCGGTCGTCAGCGCGAAACACTCGCGGAAAAGTTTCTCACTATATCCTTCGCGCGACGCCCGGTCGGCGAACTGCCAGAGCTGCCGGCGTTCCCGGGAGATCGACCAGCGTGCGAACAACTCGCATTCCTCGCTCCACATTTGCAGCCGCTCGGGCGTGGCGGGCCCGGGCAGGTGCGACGGGCCCGCGAACAGCAGCGGCAGAGGGATCATCGCCGGCTCGCCCTTCCAGGGAAATACCTTCGTGTGCAGGCTTTTGTCGACGACGCGCGCAAATGGGACGTCGTCGGGCACGCTAAACGCAGCGATCGTAATGCGGCGCTCCTCGGAGCGCTGCACCGCGCGATAAACGCGTGCCATGCCCGCCTGAAACCAGAGCGGCAAGGGGGGCAGCCGCAGCGCGAGCCGACCCTCCACGAATTCGGGCGTGAGATATATATTATCGTAATCGCGGCTATCGAGGACGAAAAACGAGCCGGTCGACTCGTTGAACTGGTCGTTGAGCAGGAGTTGCGGGATCGTGGATGCCGCCATGGTTTTCCGAAGCTCCTGGCTCATGCGCGCCGCCACGGCCGGCGTCACCAGGATCATGGTGAACGGTATATGTTGCCGCAGCAGGAGGTCCGGCGGAATGAGTTCCTCGATGCGGCGGCGCTGCAGGATAAAGTGCCGGACGAAGTCGATCGACGGTCCGGAGTCGCAGCAGCTGAGCACCTCGAGGTTGGGCGTCGACGCGTACGACCAGAGGATGTCGCCAGAGGTGAAAAACGGGGGTAAACCGACCGGGGCGCCCGCCTGGAACTGCTGCATCTGGCTGTCGCTCGGCGCGGCCCCGAGTGCGTCCGAACTCGTCGCGACGCACCAGCCGATTCCCAGAAGCAACGCCGAGCGAAGAAAGCGAAGGGCGGATCGACTCAAAATCATGGAGTGCCGGAAGAAATCGCCGCCATCTTCTCGCACGCCCGACCCGCGGTCAACCGCCCCGCGATGCGCGAGTCTTCAAATCGCACTTTTTATGTCCGCCTGTGCGGGGGCGTCGCCGGGGGAACGGCGGAGGCAGGCCTCGCCACTTTGGCGGACGCGGAGGCCACGTTTCCGATTTGGTATATACTCTCGTTGACTGACCAATATACTCGCGGTGCCAATCGCGGGGATGCGGCGCCGCGTCGGTTTCCAAAAGCGGTGGCCGTGCGATCGAGCGATCGGGTTGGCGTGCGGCCGGTTGTGGAGTAGTGGTGCCCGCTCCTCTCGCACCATGAATAAACGCATTCTTTTCACCGGCGGTTCCGGCAAGGCCGGCCGTCACGTCCTGCCCGTGCTCGCGGCGCGCGGATACGATATATTAAACTTCGACACCAAACCCTCGGAGCACGCCAATATACCGACGCTCCTCGGGGACATCACCGATGCGGGCCAGGTGTTTAATGCGATGACGTCCCACTTCCGCTTCGCCGACCTGGACCGCGGGGTCGCGGCGCCGCCGGTCGCTGCCGTCGTGCATTTCGCCGCGGTCCCGCGCATTCTCCTGCGCCCGGACAACGAGACGTTTCGCGTGAACGTCATGGGAACCTATAACGTGATCGAGGCCGCGATGAAGCTGGGAGTGCGCAAGGTGATCGTCGCCTCCAGCGAGACGACCTACGGCGTGTGTTTTGCGGAGGGCGACAAGGATTATCACGCGTTTCCCCTCGAGGAGGATTACGACACGGATCCGATGGACAGCTATGGCGTTTCCAAGGTGATCAACGAGAAAACCGCCCGCGCGTTCGCCGCGCGGTTTCGTGCGGATATATACGCGCTGCGGATCGGAAACGTGATCGAGCCGCATGAATATAGTCGCTTCCCGGGATTCTTGGACGCCCCGATGTCACGGAAACGGAATGCCTGGAGCTATATAGATGCACGTGATCTCGGCCAAATCGTGGATCTCTGCCTGCAGAAGGACGGCCTCGGCTATCAGGTTTTCAATGCCGTCAACGACACCATCACAGCGCGCGAGCCGACGAGCGCGTTTCTGAAAAAATGGTGTCCGGCCACGCCGCACCTCCGGCCACTCGTGGGCAACGAGGCGCCGCTCTCCAATCGCAAAATCCGCGAGGTGCTCGGCTTCCGCGAGGAGCACGACTGGCGCCAGGAAATATAGATGGGGATCGTGGACGATGCGGGGCGATGCGGGGCGGTATGGGCGGTATGGGGTCGACGTGCGATTTTTTTACCAGGGATTTCATGAAGCCGGCTCGGAATGCACCGGACTTAATACAAGAGCTTTTTGTATCTAGCCGCTCTTGTATATACATGTCTTTCGTGCCATCCGGTCCGGTTTGATGCCATCCGTGGTTAAAAAACGGTCGCGCGCCGCCACGGCTCAGTCGCGCTACCCGGTCACGGCTTCAGCCAACGCACGAACCACTCTCGGGCAGTGACGAGGGATTCGGGACGGACCTGATGCGCGGTCTTTGGCTGGATCAGCAGCACGAATTTGTCCGACGCCCCATCCGCCCCGTACGCGGCGCGGGCGGCGTCGGCACATTCGTTGAGCCCGCCCATGGGAGTGCGCGGGTCGATTTCCCCGTTCACCGCCAGCAACGGACGCGGCGCGATCCACGGCACCATCGCTGGTCCATCGAACTCGCTATATATTCCCGGCGCCACGCGGTCGTAGAATGTCCGCACGAAATCCGCTCCGGGCTTCGCCACGCCGGCGTCCTTCGCCGCCGTATCAAACGCGGCCTGCACGGTGCCAATGCGCGAATGCCACGAGTCGTGGTCGAGCGCCCAGCGAAAGCTCTCGACCGCGATGCATGGCACCGCCACCGCGACGCGTGGGTCAACCGCCGCTGTGAGGTAGGTCTCGATCCCGCCCTTGGAAATGCCGAAAAGCCCGACGCGCGTGGCGTCGAGGTCGGGACGCGTTTGTATATAGTCGATCAGCCGCATCACATCCCACACCGTGTCGTAGAAGAACGGATGCTCCGCGCCCGTGCGGAACGCGTGCACGAGCGCCGCATTATATTCCGGGTTGCCCTTGCCGCCGTGGCGCGCGCCGTGATAACGCGCGTCGATCGCGATGCCCACAAATCCGGCCTTCGCGAGCTCGGTGAGAAACGCGCGCTGGCTCTCCTTGTTGCCTCCGGTGCCGTGCAACGCGATGACCACGGGACGCGGCTTGGAAGCCACGACCGCCGGTGCGATAATGATGCCCGGCACGCGTTGTCCCGCCTCCGCCATATAGCTGAACGACGTCTCAACCACCCCGTCCCGCGCTCCGCCCGCCGCCGGCTCCACTTGCGCATCGAGCGCGACGCGCGGCCGATCAATCAGCCGGAGAAAATCCGCGCGAGGATCCGGCGCCGAAGTTGCCACCACCGCGGTGGCGCCGGCTATATAGCAATACAATATACGGGGTTTCCAGCGGGAACGCGACGCGGCACGGCCAGAGCGTTGGGGCATCGTGCAGACCTAATTTAAACTCGCCGGCGCCGCCAGTATAAACCCCCGGTCGCGTGCCAGCCAAAGATCCGGTCCCGCCTTCCGCGCTGCGGGGCGGTGCGGTCGGACGCGAGTTGCTCCTGTATATAGCGGCCGCGGTTCCGTTCACCTGCTCAGCTGATCAAGAGCAAGCGCGGTGGGCGTCCCGGAATGGTCTCGGGCGCACGGTGGATGCACGGCAGCACCGGGCTGCCCGGGTAATCCACCGCAATGCGCCAGAGATGGCCGAGGCCAAACGAGTAGGGCTGCGCACCAGGAGCCTCTATATAGTGCAGGTCGTAGCAGTTCTCGTGCAGATATTCCACGAACGAGGCATCGTCGGCCCCGCCGAAGCTTTTGAGCAGCGCAGCGCGCGTGGCCGGATCGTCGACGCAACAGATCGCGTTCTCGTTGCGCAGGCCCTCGGAGGCGGACTCGGTATAGCTGCACAGCCAGGTGTCGGCCGGCCCCGTCGCGCTGTCTGCGTGGAACGAATATACATCCGTCGAGACCGGTCCGCCGGATTCGTCGCGTGGATAGGCCCGGATGCAGTCGAGCACGGGTGCGAGCCCGAGCGCGCGCAACCGCCCGAGATCCTCGATTAATATATCGACCGCCTGCCGACCCGCGGCATCGAGGCGGAGCGAGCGAAGCGTGTCCTCGTCGAGGGTTTGCATCTCGTCGCCCGCGGACACAGCCGTGCACACCGCGGCAAAATCCCCGGGCAACGTGCGCGGCCAGCAGAGCGCGTTGACCTCGCCGCCAAACGGAGAATTCGCGAGCTCCTCAAAACTCGATACGAGTCGCACCCGCGAGGATTCACCCGGAGCGAGCATCGGCGTCGGGTTCATATAGCGTTAACAGAACGGGAGAGGATCGCGCGCATGAGAGAGCTGGAGAATTTCGATGAGACGTCGCGGAATCAAAGAATATATTACCCCGTCGCTCATAGCGGAGGAGGACGCGCGCGCGCCCGCGGGCGTCGCAGATCCGGACCGGTCAGCTGCCGGCTGAGAGCGCGCGGCGCCGTGGGCTGAAATTGGGGCCACTGGCAGGCGATTGCGCCAGGAACGGTTTCCGTCTCGCGTCGGGCGTCTCCCCCGACTTTCGCATGCGGCTCGCTCTCAAATCTGGACGGCGCGCCAGCGCGCGGACTGGCCGCGTGGCCGGCGCCTGGCTCGCGGCGGCGGCGTTCGGAACGCTGGCCCGCGGCGCGCCGGAAATCACGGCGGACGCTGCGTCCGGTGAGATCCTCGTTCGCAACGGCCGGCTCGAGCTCGTGATCGAAACGCGGTCCGGCCTGAACCCGACCCGCCTGCGCGACCGCCAGACCGGGCGCGTGTTCGCGGACGAACCGTATACCTGGCCTGGCTATATACTTCCGGGAATGCAGGGCGCGCCCCAGATCGTACAATCCAACGACGGCTCGGCTTCCGTGACGGTCATCGCGCAGTGTGGAAAATATATAGTCAGCGAGACGTTTTCGCTGCCCGCGCGGGAGCCGGATGTCATTCTCGAAACCCTCACGCTGGAAAATCCCACCAATGCTGCCGTCGACACCTCCGGCTTCGCCAGCGGGTTCGCGAAGAAAGCATATAGTGATTCCGGTACGGTCGCGGAACTCGCGGAGGCGCGTTTCTGCAATATTCCCTACCGGCGTCACACCGAGACGGGCGAGCTGTGCGACTACACCGTCGCCGACCTGTTCACGAAGCAGAACTGGTTCAGCACGGCGCGCAGCCCGATATATAATCGGCGGACCACGCCAACGTGGGGCGCCGAGGGCTGGGCATGGTACGACCGCGGCACGACCTTGCTCGTGGCGAAATATAATCCCGACGCCATGGAGTGGTCGCTGCTGCAACCCGATCTGCGACACCCGGCGCGGACCCTGCGGTTCGGCGGAGCGGGGCGGTGGCGACTCGGCGATCCGGAGGGCGCGGCCCGCCTGGCGCCGGGCGCCTCATTTCACTTCGGCGAAACGCGCTACCAGGTGATGGACGGTGACTGGCGCGCAGGCTACGCGGCGTTTCGACGAATGACGGAGAACAAGGGGCACCGCTTGCCGCAGAATTATCATCCGCTGGTACACTGGAACGAGCTCTATGATAATCTGCTCTGGGACGTCAAGGGTGACACGCTTGCCAATCGCAAAGCCTATTATCGGCGCGAGGACCTCGCGCTGGAGGCGGACAAGGCGCGTGAGCTGGGTTGCCAATGTCTCTATCTCGACCCCGGTTGGGACACGACCTTCGGCTCGACGATCTGGGCGGCAGACCGGCTTGGCTCGCAGCCAAATTTCGTTTCGTGGTTGCGCGACGAATATCACCTCGCGCTCGCGTTGCATACTCCGCTGGCGCCGTGGAACGAGCCGAGCACCTATCCCGCCGCAGCGCGCAGAATGAACGAGGATGGCAGCCGCGCGTACGGTGAAACGGGAAGCATTTCCGACCTCTGCACCGCGAGCACGGCCTATATACAAACGAAAGTGGAGCGGCTGCGCCAGCTCTGCGCGGACGGCGCGTACTTTCTGATGTTTGACGGGTCATGGTATCCAGGACCGTGCTGGGATCCGGCGCACGGTCACGCGGTGCCGTTGACGCGGCAGGAACACGTGGACGCGATTCTCCGCATTGCCCAGGGCGTGCACGCCCGCTACCCCGAGGTCCTGATCGAGCAGCACGATCCGATCCTCGGCCCGGGCACGCCACGCTATGTGCCGACGTATTTCATGCACGCGAAGCCCGGTGCGTTCGATGAGCTCTGGGGATTTGAATATATGATCGAGCCGATGGAGGACATCATGACGCGCCGCGCGATGTCCCTATATTATGTCAACCTCGCGTATGATATACCGATTTATGATCATATTCGGCTGAATCGCGACAACGCCAACGCCCTCATGTTCTGGTGGTATGCCAGCACGTGCCGGCACCTCGGAATGGGCGCCAAGCCCACGGATCCGGCGGTCTGGGCGGCGCAAAAAGCGGCGATGCAGCAATATCTTCCGCTCCAACATTTCTTTGCCGAAGGAGTGTTCTATGGCCTCGACGAGACTATCCACGTCCACACGTTGCCGGATCTGAATGCGGCGGTGATCGACTGCTTCAACCTCGAGGATGCGCCCGCGGTGAAGCACCTGGAGTTTCGTCTCGCGGATGTGGGGCTCGCGCCCGGGGCGGTCGTGGTTGATGGCTCCGCGCAACCGGGCAGTGGGGACCTGGTGACGGTAGACGTCGCTGTCCCGGCCAAAGCACACCGGCTCGTTAAAATCGACGTGACCCGCCGTTAATATCAACACGCCGGGGGCTCGCTGCGCGAAGCCGGTCTTTTTAAAGGGCCAGCAACGCGGGCTTGAGGTGGCGGGTCGCGCGGCCGAGTTGATGGGCTGCCGCGCCCCACCCCAGAGTCCGTCGACACGGGACTATATACTTGGCCTATATATATTTTCATTCCTTCATATTGTGGAAACGATCACCCCCGATTCGAACTCACCCCCGACCGCGGGTGCGGGCGGCAGCGCCCTGACGCGCCGTAACCTGCTCAAGACGGCGTGCGGCGTGATGGCAGGATTGCCTCTGCTCGCGCGGACGGTGGTCGCAGACCCGACAGTCTCGCCCGCCAGCGCCCCGGCCACCGCGCCCAGCCCCACGCCGACGCCTGCGTTCGGGGGCGCCGCGCCCGCGTTTCACGCCCGGCTAGGAGAGCCGGTCCGTTATCACGGGTTGCATGGCGACTCGTGGAATCCGACTTGGGCCGACGACGGTGATCTATATACAATCGCAGACGACACAGAGGGATTTCTCGACCACCCGATCAGCTCGAACCTCGCGATCTATAAAATTACCGGCGACCGCCCGCGGGAGATCAAGGTCGAGCTGGTGAACACGATGCCGCAGTTCGGCAAGTGCACCGAACTAAACCCGGTCGACAACTGCTGCTGGAAGGCCTCGAGCCTGTCGTGCATCGACGGAATTCTCTATCTCGCGGTGAGTCGCAACCGCTACGCGCGCATTCCGGAGACGTTTGATATTCAGCAGTCGTGGGACGCGACGATCCTGAGTTCGCGCGATCACGGGAAAACCTGGTCGGCGACGCCGGATCTGAACCACGCGATGTTTCCGGGCCACGCGTTCAGCAACCCGGCGTTCGTGCAATATGGAAAGAACGGCGCCGCCGGTCCCGATGGTTCGGACGTTTATATATACGCCACGTCGAACGACGGCACGTGGAATAACGGCAACTCGATGATCCTCGGGCGGGTGCGGCGCGACCGCATCGCCGCGCTGCAGCCCGCCGATTGGGAGTTCGTCCACGATTTCAATGCGGCGCACCAGCCGCTCTGGGGACCGAGGCCGGAGACGGCGATCTATACTTTCCGGGCCCCGGGCCGCACCGGCATGGCGGGGATCCAGCACGTGCCGGCGCTGGGTCGCTATATACTCCCGCAGTGGCACTACCCCACCCTGAACGAGTCACCGCAGACGATCAACTGGAGCTTCAGCCGTTTCGAGCTGTACGAGTCCGCCGTCCCGTGGGGGCCCTGGACGCTCTTTCACTCGCAGGATTACAGGCCGCTTGGACTCTATAATCCGTCGATCCCCTCGAAGTTCATCAGCGCCGATGGCCGGAACTTCTGGATGCTCGCCGCTGGGGATTTCTCGACGAAGGATCACCCGTATTATACAATCAATATGATCCCGGTAAGCCTGACGTAATTGAGGGTATACGGACCCTTTTTTACCACGGATTGCGTGGAACCAGGAACCGATTTCACCAGAAACAGAGAGACAAATTCCTGTATAGGTCTGTGGTGCAATCGGGTCGTGGCTTGATGCAATCTGTGGTGCATAAGACGCCTCGATCTCCCTATATATACTATATACGGAAACCGCTCTGGTCCGCCGATCCCGCGGTCAGCTCGGGAGTTCTTGCCAGCCGTAGGTTTCGGCGAGGGCGAGGCAATCGAGCACGGGGCGCACGCCGCCCGAGCAGGTGGCGTCCATCAGGCAACTCGCTCCGGCGCACACGCCCAGACGCAGCGCATCGGGCATGCTCCACCCCTCGTGCAAACCATATAACACGCCACTCGCAAACGCGTCGCCCGCGCCGGCCGTCCCTTGGATCACGCTCTCCGGAATGTTCAAACTGGGCTGCCAGTGTCCACCGCCCGCCGGGCTGAGTACATAGGCCGCCTCGGGAAAATGCAGGATGACCCAATGATGCACACCGTGGTCAAGCAATGCGCGCGCAGCCGATTCCACCGTGGCGCGGTGGATCGTGCTTTTGCTCCCACGGCGCAACTTCAGGCCGGTAATTTTCTCCGCCTCGAAGTCGTTAACGAAAAGATAGTCCACCGAGCGCAGCGCCGGCCGCACGATCTCGAGGAAACGATCACTATTTTCGCTGACGCAATCGATCGAGGTCAGGAGTCCTTCGGCTCGTGCCGCATCGAGCAACGCACAGGCGCGGGGCCGGCCGTCATTGTCCGGATCGGGCTGGTCGAGGCGGTCGAGCAGCAACAGGTACCCAAGATGAAAAATTTTCGCCTCGGTGTTAGCGAAATCGAAATGCTCCGGACCGAGGTGCGCGTTTGCGCCGCGCTGGTGGAAAAATGTGCGCCGCCCGGTCGCACGCACCGTCATCACATCGCTATATGAAGTCGGCACCGCCGTCGCGCGCCGCAGCTGCGGGGTGAGGATGTGATGGTCGCGGCAATCCGCGAGAATCCGGTCTCCGTCCGCGTCCGCGCCGACCAGCCCGACGCCCGCGAGCGGAAAATTCGCGCCCATCCGCGCGAGGTTCTTCAATATATTATAAGGCGAACCGCCGTTGCCCCACGTTTCGGAGAGGATATTCGCAAGAGAGTCCTGCGGCGGCCAGGTGTCGAGCGTCTTGACGTGGTCGACGATCCAGTTGCCACCGGCCAGCAGACCGGACCGGGGATGCGCGACGGAGCTCATATATAGTTAGACAGTTTCCGCCGCGCGCCGGGAATGAGAGCGTTGAAACGCATGTCGCAGCATCGCCCGGTGTGCAGCGAAAGCAAACGCGCGGAGACCGACCGGCGCAGGAACCACCGCGTCCGTCCGTTCGGCGCCCGGACGATTGTCTATATCATCAAGCATTCCCGATCCATCTACCATCACGGAACATCCGCGGCCCGGAATCGGCGCAACGTTATATTATTTACCGGCAGTGCGGACATTTGCGGGCGCGGCGCTGAAGAACGCCCGGTGAAAGGGATGCATCACTTCGATGCCGCTTCTCGAACGGATCCGCAGGTGGTCGTCGGCGAAGTCCACCGTGGCCACGCGATCGAACCTGGGTGGAATAGGAACGACGCCCATCATATAGTTGACCAGCAGCGTCTCGTCGGGCCTCAGCGGTTGGAAGGTCGGGATGCCGGCGCGGGAAAATTCATTGGGGGCAACGGACTCGGCGAGTCCGAAATGAAAATAGCTGGTGACCTCCTCGAGCCCGAGCACGCCGCGATGGCGGCCGTTCCACGGCGGATAATGGCGCCCTCCATTGGAATGCCACAATATAGTCGATGCGAGGACCCGCGGATCCTTCACCGCGATCCAGAGCCAGCCCGCCTCCGGGAACGTCACCGAGGTCCACGCGAGTCCCGGCTGCCTTCGCGCCGACAGCATTACGAGGTCCTCGAAACCGGCCCGCGCGGGATATTGCGTGAGGTCCGCGAAACCGCCGGTCGCCAGAGGCACGCGTTCCAGCGAGCGAAATGAGGCCCCGGCCCTCAGGCTATAGTAACCACCCTGGGCGGGAGATTCGAACGGCTGTGGGCAGACCGCGCCACGACGCCAGGGACTCAGGTTAATATATCCCGGGCCGTTCTCCTCGGGGAACGCCAGCATGGCGTGATGCCCGAAGTCCATGGGTCCGGAGAACCCGCGCAACTCGTGGCGACTGTATATGTTGCTCTCGCCCTGACGCAGCGTCAGCCGCTTCGTCACTTCACCGGGGCGGATCTTGGTGCGAAGCCGCGCGACGAATTCGCAGCCGGACAATGTCGGACGCACCGAGACGAATCGCCAAGGGCGCGACGCCGTTTCGCCGTGAGTCGGATGCTGTTCGCCGTTCCAGGGCTGCGCATTGCCGCCGAACGGGAGACAGAAGAAATCGCCGCGGAGCGTCCGCAACAGCGGCGGCAATTTTCGGGTGTCCTCGGTCGCCCACGGCGCGATTGAATACGGCTGCACCCAGCGGCGGCCGATGCGAAATTCCACGGGCGCGAGGTGACCGCCCTGCGTGGTCACGGCGGCCCGGACGCGATCCGTTTCGAAGCACCACGACGGCGCGCCGTCCACAATCCTGGTTTTCACGGCGGCCATGTTATATATTGTTAATATAGCCTATATTAAACGGCTGGAACGGGCACCACACTGCTCGTGCGGTCCGACTCGAGCGCGGCTGCCCACAGCTCGTGCTGCGCCACTGCTTCGTCAGGCGTCGCACATCCGAACCGGTCACCGAGTTGGCCAGCGCGCTCCGCCAGAAACGCGGCCCACATCTGCATTAATATATCTGGAAAGCCCGGCTCGAAGATCCCACCCGTGATCGTCTTGAAGGGCGTGGCGAACCCGAGATCGGTGGTCTCCCACCACTGCTCCTTGTCGCGCCGGAATTGCCAGAGCGTCTTCGGTTCCTTCGTCGAGAAGCGCACCCCGCGCTCGGAGCCGATCACCTCGAAGATCCACGTGTTCGTCTCGCCCGGCGCCATTCGCTTCATGGTCAGTGTCAGCGGCACTGCATGTCCGCCGAGCTCCGCGATCGTATATAGACTGGCGTTGTCCCACGTGTCGCACGCCGCCATCCCACCCTTGCCGTCTGGTCGCTCCGTCACGATTTTCTGCAGTTGCGCGTAGACGGATTTTGGACGCCAGCCAAGCCGCAGCGGCAGATGCGCCACGTGCAGGCCAAGATCGTTCATCACGCCGGCGACGCCGCAGAATTTGTTCTGCCGTTTCCAGTTGATCGGCTTCGTGGGGTCGAGGTCGCTCGAATGCAGGAAGGCGCAGCGCACCTCGAGGATGCGGCCGAACGACGGGGAGCGCGCGAGCGCGATGGCCCGCTGCGCGCCGGGCAGAAACGGAAATTCGGACGACACGCGCACGAACCGACCCAGCTTCGCCGCCTCATCGCGAATGCGTCGCGCCGTCGGCAGATCGATGCCGAACGGCTTTTCCGCGAGCAGGTCCTTCCCCGCGCGAAGGACGTCGATATATACTGCCTCGTGCAGGTGATGCGGAACGGCAACATATACGACGTCGAGATCCGGAAGGGCCAGCATCTCGCGGTGGTCTGTATGAAAGGTCCGAACCGTGGGGACCTGGCGGAACCAGTCGAGCAGCGCCGGTTGCAGGTCGCAGACGGCGACGAGTTCGGCGCGCACGGGGAAATTCTCGAGGACAAACCACCGTCCAAAAGCGGAGGCCACCTCGCGGCCCATCAAGCCGCCGCCAATCACACCGACCCGCACCACGGGTGCGGGGTTTGCCTGCTGCGTCGTGTTCATCGCGAAATTATGTTAAACTGCCTTAGATATTGTTCCATATAGCCATGCCATGCATATAACAAAGTGACTGGGCTCGAGGCGACGGGGAGCCGGCTTCAGGGTCGTCCAACTATATTCACCTCGGTGCCGTGTCTCGACAACGTGGCGCGCTCGACGCGCGTGAGCGGCGCGTCCGTGAAGAGTTGGTGGATATCGCTCCACGCCGCGAAGCGGAGTGAGGCCGGCTGGTCCCATTTGGATTTGTCGGCCACCAGGGCGACGCGTTTGGCGTGCGTAAGGACGGCGGACTTCAACGTGGCCTCGGACAGCTCGGTGGTGGTGGCGCCTTCGGCGGGATCGATGCCGGAGGTGCCGAGAAAGGCCCAGTCGAAGCGGGCGCGCTGGACCCAGTGCCAGGCGCCGGCGTTGACCAGAGCCAGGCTGATGCTGCGCACTTCGCCGCCGATGCTGATAAGGCGCGTGCCGCGGGCGGCGCGCTCGACCAGAAGTGGAATCGAATTTGTATATACAGTCACATCTTCGCGCTGCAGGACGCGCCGGCCGACCTCGAGCGCGGTGGTCCCGGCGTCGATATATATGGTGTGACCCGGCCGGACGAGTTCGGCGGCCGCGCGGGCGATTGCGAGTTTGGCGGCGAGGGCAGCGCGGCTTTTGCGGTCGAACGAAAGTTCGCCGTCGGGCTCGGGGCGCACCACGCCGCCGTGGGTGCGGGCGACCTTGCCGATGCTTTCAAGAAACGAGAGGTCCCGCCGGATCGTCGCCGCCGAGACGCCCAGCAATTGCCGGAGATCGGGGAATCCGATCGCCGATTTTGCCTTGAGCGCGGCGAGAATGGCACGGTGGCGGTGATGAGCGATCATGATCGTTTCGCTATTGCGCTCATAAAGCATCACCGACGTAATCGTGCGAGGCGAAACTGCCGGCCCGGCGGCGGCGCCAGAGGAGGGCGGCGGGCGCGCCGACCCTCTGGAACCTCAGCTTGGAAGGCCGGTCCGGAAGCCAACTTTCTGCGGTTCTTTTTTTGAGCCAGTTCCCGGTGACCCCCGTCGACCGTCTTCTCAGCCACCCCCAATCCCCTAACCTACCCCACCGTGCCCCTTGTATTAAAACGTTCTTCCCTGGTCGCCCAAGTGGCGGAATCTTTGCGCAGCGAAATCTTCCAAGGCAGCTGGAAGGAATGGATTCCCAGCGAGCGCGAGATCAGCGAGTTGTTGCATGTCAGCCGCAATACCTGCCGGTCCGCTCTTCATATACTATATCGGGAAAGCCTGGTCGAACCTGTGCGCGGCCGAGGTATTCGCGTCAACCAGCCGGCCGTATACCGCTCGCGCCCGACCGTTGAAACTTCGCGGTCTCTCGGCGTGATCATCCCCGAATCACTCGGGCGTCTCCGGCCGGGTATCTCCCTGCTGATCGAGGAATTGCAAACGGAGCTCTTCGACCTCGGCGTGCGTTTGCAACTACATAGCAGCCCCGGCTGTTACCGCCAGCAGCCGGACCACGCGCTCGAGCGACTCGTGGAACGAAATCCGCACAGCTGTTGGATGCTGCTGCTCGCGCACCAACCCTTGCAACGTTGGTTCATGGATCGCGGCCTGCCGTGCCTCGTCTCCGGCTCTGTATACTCGGATATAAAACTTCCCTCGGTTGACTACGACTTCCGCGCGGTCGGCCGACACGCCGCGGGCAAGCTTATCTCTCTCGGCCACCGGCGTATCGTGTTCTTCAATCGGCGCCTTCTCGCGGCCGGCGACCTCGAAACCGAATTGGGCGTGCTCGAGGGTGCGCGCGCCTCCTCGGAAAAGGACGTGGACGTCCGCGTCGTATATCATGAGGACAATCTGGACAGCGTGGTCACGTTGATCAAAAAGACGTTCTCCGTGCCGACGCCACCGACGGCGGTCATCGTCGCCAACGCGTACTGTTGTCTTTCGGTGTTGACCGCGCTGACGCGTCTGGGGCTGCGGGTGCCCGAGGATGTTTCATTGATCTCCCGCGACGATGATCCGTATCTCGCCTACCTCGAGCCCGAGCCTGCGCGCTATAATGCCGACGGCGCGGCGCTCGCGCGCAAGGCGATGTTGTTGATTCGAACGCTGCTCGAGGGGGGCGACGCGAAGATGGAGCCGATCCGGCTCGTCCCCCGGTTCACAGCGGGCGGGTCGCTGCGCAAGATATAACGGCGCAGGCAGCAGGTCTATATAGGGCGGTAACCCAAGCCGAGCCGCCGCTCCCGAGGTATACACTCCCCAAAAAGGGGTCACTTCTCGACTCTTGACACGCTGCACTCGTACAGCGGCAGCGCGACTCGCTTGTCGAGGCTCGCGGGAGTCGAAACGGCCATCGCTTGTCAAGAGTCGAGAAGTGACCCCTTTTCAGGTGGGGGGCGCACCTTCCCGTGATTCGAGCCGCAGAGCGACCTCGCCTGTGGGCGTCGCGTATATAGCGCTATATACTTGCTCCTCAAGCTTAGCGGTCGCGCTCGGATGGCAGCAGAGCGAGTTGTCTATATAACTGCATGAAGCGGTTCGGCCGCCGACCACTGCTGCTATTTCTTGGCAGGCCGCCGCGACGGCTTCGCAAATACCTTCGGCACACCGTGCTCCACAGGACAGAACGTGTCCCCAATGCCCTGGAGCACGAGGTTGGTCCGCAACATACGGTCCGGCAGACTGTTGTCCGCGAAGAGATCGTGATGACACGGGATCACCCACTTCGGGCCGATGTCCTTCGCCAGACGCGCAGCCTCGCGGGGCGAGAGATTCCGAAACGCGGGATTAATCACGGTCACCATGATATCCGGCCGCAGCGGCGCCACGCTCAGGCTGAGGATCTCATTATAATCCGTGTCGCCCGTGAAATAGATGCGCGGGCCATCCTTCACCTCCGCGAAATATCCCACATGCGTGAGGTCGTCCCCCGCAAACGGGATCGCGAACGTCGCCCGCAACGTCAGATCGCCGACGGTAACACTATGGTTCGGCCACGTGAGTGCGATCGACTCGGAAGCGGCTCCCAGAGCCAGCAAGCGGTCGGCTGCCTCGTGGGGAGCAATCAGCCGGCACTGCCCGCCGGCGCGCAGGTAGGGCTGCACGGTCTCCGGATCGACATGGTCCTGATGGCTATGCGTGAATGCGATGGCGTCGAAATCCACGAGCTCCTCCGGCGCCAGTGAGCTGGGCCAGAGGCGTTTCATATTGAGCCCGGCCTCGCGTCCGACGGCCTCGCACGAGTTGCTCAAATACGGATCGAGCGCGATTCGGAAACCGCCGGGCGTCTTGATCGCGAAACCCGCCTGCCCGAGCCAGGCCAGGGCGACGGAACCCCGCGGCACCTGTAGTCGGGCGAGCGCGGCACCGAGACGTTTCGCTTTATTCTCTTTCATATTGTCCCGGAATTCCCGCCGGCATCACGCTATCTCTTCGTCTTGCACTGGGTTCGTCAAGGTTCCGATCCCGTCAATTTCAATTCGGATCGTATCACCCGCCTTCATGAAAACCTGTGGCTTGCGCGCGACGCCGACGCCCTGCGGCGTGCCGGTGAGGATCACCGTGCCCGGCCAGAGCGTGGTGCTCGCGCTCAGGAACTCGATCAGCGTCGGCACATCGAAAATCATATCCGAGGTGTTGGACGACTGCATGACCTCGCCATTTAATATAGTCCGGATCCCGAGGGTATTCGGATTCGTGATTTCGTCCGTGGTGACGAGGCATGGGCCCAATGGCGCAAACGTGTCGAATGTCTTGCCCCGGCACCATTGCGAGCCACCCCATTTGCCCTGCCAGTCGCGCGCGCTGACATCGTTCGCACAAGTATATCCAACGACATATTTCAGGGCGTCGGCGCGACTGACGTTCTTGCAAGGTTGTCCGATGACGACGGCGAGCTCACATTCGAAATCGACCTCGGTGCTTTTACACTGGCCGGTGGGGATGAGGATCGGGTCGTCGGGATTTTGCACGGCGCCAAAATTCTTCATAAAGAGAATGGGATTCGCCGGCATTGGTGAACCCGTCTCGATCGCGTGCTGGCGATAATTCAGCCCGATGCAAAACAGCGCGGACGGCACGATCGGCGCGAGGATTTTGCGCACCTGCACCTCTTGGTCCGTCACTTGAGGCTGGCGATAGATCTCGCCCTGCAGTTTGCAGGTCTTCCCGTTGGGGAGCTGCGCGGCAAATCCGATTTTTCCATCGGAATCTTCGTAACGGATGATTTTCATTTCGATATATAAGGAAGACCGACCGCGGCCGGGCGGCGCGACTCTCGCTGATGCACGGACACCAGCGCGGCGATCGAGGCACCGCCGGTCGGTCGAAACTGGCGTAACCGCGTCTGCGCTCCAGAGGAAACGGCCGGATCAAAAAAGGTACCGCCCCCGTGGCTTCGGGCCCGTTTTTCCAGCGACGGCAGCGCAAGCGCTTCAGCGCGTTGAGCTTCTCGCGAATATAGTTTCTGCGGTGAATGCCCCGGTTGCATTGCAGGTAGACGGACAATCGGCGCGCCTTTCCGCGAACACCGCGACGTTGATATATTCGCTATATACAATTCGGTGGCACCAGCACGCCTGCTCGGAAACGCCCGTCAGTCCTTCAGCGCCTGCAGGAAGTTAAACACAAGATCCGAGCAGTCCGGCAGGTTTTCGTGCGCGAAATCCGGGTAGTGGACCATGTTCTTGGGGGCGGTGATCCGGTTATAGGCGGCATATTGCGTCGAGGGTGGGCACACGGTGTCCATCAGGCCGGTGAACATGAGCACCTCGGCCCGGATGCGCGGCGCCAGGTATTGGCAGTCTATATAGCCGAGCTTCGTGAACACCTCGGTCTCCCGCTCGTGCCGCGGGTCGAACAGCCGGAAATATAAACGCAGCTCCTCGTATGCGTCCTTCGCGAGGTCCATCTGCCACACGCGGCGATAGTCGCAGAGAAAAGGATATATCACTGCAGCGCGCCGAATCCGCGGCTCGAGCGCCGCGCAGGCGAGCGTGAGGCCGCCCCCTTGGGAAAGGCCGAACGCGCCCACGCGTTCGGGATCGACCTCAGGCAGCGCCATCACAATTCGCGCGAGTTGCGCGGTATCGAGAAAGTGCGAGCGAAACAGCAGCTTCCGCGGATCCGGATCGTCGAGCCCGCGAATGATCTGTCCGCGCATGGTATTGCCGCGGACGTTTCCTATATCTTCGGAGCGTCCGCCCTGCCCGCGGCAATCGAGCGCGGCCACACAGAAGCCCTCGGCGACGTACGCGAGCTTCTCGCTCCAATCGCCGCTGTTCGCTGTATATCCATGAAAGCGCAGCACGGCGGGACACCGGGCTCGCCGTTCGCGGGGACGGAGATATTTCGCATATACTCGCGCGCCGCCGACTCCGGTGAACCAGAGATCGAAACATTCCGCGGCGCGGGTCGAGAGCGCGGCATTCGGCCGCAGCTCGACGGCGGTTCCGAGCGCATGCATTTCGGCGAGCGACGCCTCCCAATAATTCTCAAAATCCGCCGGGCAGGGATTGGAGCCCCGATAGCCCTGAAGGCTTTCGAGCGGCATTTCAAAGACAGCCATAGGAATATGATTCTTGAAAGAGCGGGCGCCGTGCAGCGATGGCAAAGTTACGGCGCTGCGCTGTGCAGCGTTCGCTGCAGGAACGAGGCCTCGGCCGGGCGGTACGGCGTTCCATCCGTGCGCAATACATCGTGAAACCACTCCGGCGGCTCGCCCGGATACGGTTTTTCCCACGAATCCCAAGGATATAGTGTCTGGCTCTTCCCTTGGATAAACCCCCAGTTGAAGGCATCGATGTGATCCCGCTGCAGGATCGGAAGTATATTGTCGAAGCGGCTGCCGCGGGGCCGGGCCATATATTCCGTGCAGACGAGCGGCCGGCCGAGCTGCTGCAGAATTGCTATATCTTTCTCCATCTCGGCCGGAGGCGAATAGCAATGATACGAGACGACGTCCGAGTTCTCGAGCGAGAACCGGGTGATCGGGCTCGTGGTCTCGTGGAGGTCCCAGTTCCCTTCCCACACGCCGACCGTCAGCGGCTGGCTCGGCGCCACGAAGCGCGCCCACGTGAACGTCTCGCGCAACAGGACCATCGCGAGGTCGCGCTTCGCTGCGGGCTCGGCCTGTCCATACGAGCGCTCATTGGTGTTGCTCGGCTCGTTATATAGATCCCACCCGAGGATGCGCTGGTCGTTGCGGAAGCGCTGGAGCACGGTTTTTATATAGGCCTCGAGACCCGTGTGCGCGGTGTCGTCCGCCAGCAGCACGAGCCCCGGCGATTGCACCCAGCCGGAATTATGTACCCCCGGAGTCGGCGCGTGTTGCAGGCCCGCGTGCGGAAACGGATCCCAGCAGCTGTCGAAGAAAACGAAGAGCGTCGCTATATGATGCCGATCCGCGATCGCCAGATATTGCTCCATGCGGTCAAGGAAGCCCGCGGGATCCTCGCGCCACGCGAGGTCGTGCAAAAAAACCCGCATGCCGCGAAAGCCGAGCTTCTCCGCCCAACCCAGCTCGCGGTCGATCACCGCCGGCGCGAACGTCGGAGCCTGCCACATCTCGAGCTGATTGATGGCGGTCGAGGGAAGATAATTGCAACCCGCCACCCAGGGATGCTGCTGCGCCCACCTGCGCGCCGCGTCGGGGCTCCACCGGCCCTCGATGGTGTCGGCCGCGCGCAGCAGCGGAAGGAATATAATGAAGACGAGACCGGCTGTGAGCCGGCGGGCGATCGGGGAAAGCAAGCGCATATATATACTCCTGGGGTCGCGGGGTGAGGGAGCCATGCCGGGGGTGGCGGCATCGAATCGGGGACCGATTCAGCACCCGTGTTTTCGGCGGTTTTGGTCCGCGAAAAATGCGACGGGTTCAATGTTAATCGCCAACCGGCGCGGCGCGGCTTGCGGGCGGGCGTATCCTGCCTTTGCTTAATCCTCCGGCGACCGTGGCTGGAGGTCTTCCGGGCGGGCCGCGGCACCGGACTCAAAAAAGGGCCACTGCTCCGCGTTTGAAACACCAGCCGCGTTTCACGATTCCTGAAAACCCCAGCTCCGACTAGATGTATTGTCGCTCATGATCGCAAAACTCGAAGATCCACCCACTGCGCCGGCAGCCTCGCCCGCCCTGATCGTCCGGTTGTTCCGCACCATGCAGGTCATCCGGCAATGCGAGGAGCAGCTCGCGCGCACGCATGCGAAGGGCCTCGTTCACGGGGCGTGCCACACGTATATAGGACAGGAAGCGGTCGCCGCGGGAGTGTGCGAACATCTGCGGCGGGACGACGCGGTCTTCAGCACGCATCGCGGGCATGGGCATGCGCTCGCGAAGGGGATGCCGCCCGAGGAATTGATTGCCGAACTGTTTGGCCGAGCCACGGGTTGCTCGCGCGGCCGCGGAGGCTCGATGCATTTGTTTTCGCCGGAAATCGGCATGATGGGGACGAGCGGCATCGTGGGACCGTGTATACTTCAGGCCGCGGGAGCGGGATATAGTTTCAAGCTGCTGAAGACAGATCGCGTTGCCGTGGCGTTTTTCGGCGATGGTGCGTCCAACAACGGCGCTTTTCACGAGGGCCTGAACCTCGCAAGCATCTGGAAACTCCCGGTGATTTTCGTTTGTGAAAACAACGAGTTCGCCACCGAGGTGCCGCTTTCATATTCCGCGGGAAATCCCAATATAGGTTCTCGGGCCGCGGCTTATAACATTCCGGGCATCTCGATCGACGGCAACGACGTGCTCGCCGTGGAGAAGATCGCGGGCGAGGCGATTGCCCGCGCGCGGCGCGGCGAGGGGCCGACCCTCCTCGAGTGCAAGACTTACCGCACGCGGGCTCATGCCGAGGGCATGGGCGACTATACATACCGCACCCGCGAGGCGGTGGCGGCGTGGCGCGAGAAATGCCCAATCAAGCGTTTGCAGCTGATTGCCACCTCGAGCGGCGCCGTTGAGGCAAGCGCGCTGGAGGAGATCGTGGCCACGGTGGGCCGCGAGATCTCGGCCGCGTCCGCCGCCGCCGAAAAGGCGCCGTTCCCCGATCCCTCGACCGCCGCGCAATATACTTATTCCGAGCCGCGTGAAACCAATCTGGTCGAGCCGGAGCGCGGCACGCGCGAACTCGGTTACACCGCGGCCACGCTCGAGGCGCTCGATTATGAAATGGCGCGCAACCCGGGAATCTTCGTTCTCGGCGAGGGCATCGGCGTGCGCGGCGGCAATTTCGGCACCACGAAGGGACTGTTTGATAAATACGGCGCGGAGCGCCTGTGCGACACGCCCATCGCGGAGCGCGGTTTCGTCGGACTTGCCGGCGGTGCCGCGATGACCGGCACGCGCCCAATCGTCGATTTCATGTTCATCGATTTCATCAACGATGCGTTCGGCGAAATCGTGAACCAGATCGCGAAGACTCAATATATGAGCAACGGCCGGCTGCGCATGCCGGTCCTGCTGCGCGGCTGCATTGGCATCGGGCACAGTGCGGCGACGCATCACTCCGGGAGTTATCATTCCATATATGGGACGATCCCGGGCCTGCGCGTCGTGGTGCCGTCAAATTCCTATGACGCCAAAGGGTTGTTCACGCGTGCGCTCCGCTGCGACGATCCCGTGCTATTTCTCGAGCATCGCGAGTTGACGGCCACCAAGGGGCCCGTGCCGACGGAGTCCTATGAAATCGAATTTGGGAAGGCGCGCGTCGTGCGCGAGGGCACGCACGTGACGGTCGTGGCGCTCGCGCTCATGCTACATCGCGCGCTGGCGGCGGCGGAGCAGCTCGCGGCCGAGGGGATTTCCGTAGAGGTGGTGGACCCGCGCACCGTATCGCCACTCGACACGGATACTATAGTGGCGTCGGTCGCGAAGACGGGCCGGTTGCTGGTGGTCGACGAGAGTTTCGGGCCGTTCGGCTTCGGCGCCGAGGTGGCGGCGCGGATCGCGGAGGTCGGTTTCAATGAACTCGACGCGCCGATTCGCCGAGTGGCGGGATTGTTCGCGCCGACGCCCTACTCGCCCACGCTCGAGAAGGCGATGGTGCCGCAGGTGGATGCGATCGCATCCGCGCTGCGCAGCCTGGCGAACGAGTAGCCATGTGTGTTTATAGCTATATGCTTATATAGTTATATATATCAGATACCTATATTATTTCTCACCTACCATGCCGATTGAAATTGTAGTGCCGCGGACGGGCTGGTCGATGGAGGAGGGTACGTTTGCCGGCTGGATGAAGAGCGAGGGCGAGCGCGTGCAGCCGGGCGACCGGTTGTTTGCGCTCGAGAGCGACAAGGCCGTGGAGGAGGCGGAGTCGATCGATGGCGGCATCCTTCATATACCGCCGGATGCGCCGAAGAATGGCGACCGCGTGAAGGTCGGGCAGGTGCTCGGGTATTTGCTCGCGGAAGGTGAAACGCCCGCGGCAGTGGCAGCGCCCGCCGCGGAAATCCGCGCGCCACAGGCCCCGCAGGAACTCGGGGTTGATATAGGCGGTGACGCGCCCCGCAACGCGCGGCCGCCGAGTGCCGGCGCGCCCGAGGCCTCACCCTCGAATGCGATGCCCGCGCCGCCGGCGGCCTTGCCCGCACCCGAGCCGGCTCCGCCCGCGCGGGAAACGCCCGTCACGCCCCGGGCACGACGCGCCGCGAAGGAAACGGGCGTCGATGTTCATATAGTAAACGGCACCGGCCGGGAGGGTCGCATCCGCGAGCGGGATGTCCTCGCAGCGGCCGCGTCCGCGACTGCGGCGCAAGTGAAGCGTCCCGGCGCGCCGACGATCCCGCCGGGGGCGCGCGAGATTCCGATCACCGCGATGCGGCGCACCATTGCCGAGCGCATGCGGCGCAGCCTGTCAGAGACCGCACCGGTGACACTCAACACGCGCGCGGATGCCACCAATTTCGTGGCGTTGCGTCAGCAGTTCAAAGTAACGGCGACCGACGCGTCAGCGCCGGTGCCGGCGTTCACCGATATATTGGCGAAGCTCTGTGCGATCGCGTTGCAGCAGCATCCGCTGCTCGGTGGTCGTTGGGAGAAAGACCGCATTCTCCT
This sequence comes from uncultured Verrucomicrobiae bacterium, assembly GCA_963800005.1. Classification (GTDB taxonomy): domain Bacteria; phylum Verrucomicrobiota; class Verrucomicrobiia; order Opitutales; family Opitutaceae; genus CAWCZH01. The sequence goes on along the minus strand of CAWCZH010000002.1, from coordinate 274,683 downwards.
GCCGACGGGAATGCATATAGGAATTGCGGTGGACACGGAGGCGGGGCTGCTCGTGCCGGTGGTGCGCGATGTACAGGACCTCGCGTTGCCCGAGCTGGCGCGCCGGTCACGCGCGCTGATCGCGGCGGCGCAGTCGCGGCAGATTCGCTCGGAGGATTTGTCCGGAAGTATATTCACGATCACGAATCTCGGCAGCTTCGGAATCGACGCGTTCACTCCCATTATAAACTTTCCGGAAACCGCGATCCTCGGGGTCGGCGCGGTGCGCCGCGAAGTGGTGGTGCAGCCCGACGGGCATTTCGGCAGCCGGGAGATGATCACGCTGAGCCTGACGTTCGATCATCGCGTGGTGGACGGCGCGCCGGCCGCGCGCTTCCTGCAACTCGTCTGCCAGGGGCTGGAAAATCCGGCGGCGTGGCTGTTGAACAATTCCTCGAAATCATAAATGCAACCTGTCACCGAAGCCGACCTGCGTTCGTTTGTCCTTGCTGTGCTCGCCCGCTGCGGACTCTCGGCCACGGATGCCGCGACGACTGCCGACGCGCTGGTCACGACCGATACGTGGGGTGTGTTTACCCATGGGACGAAGGGATTGCTGACGTATACACGGCGGCTGCGCGGTCACGGCCTGAAGCCGCAGGGACGTCCCTATATATTGCGCGAGGGGCCGGCGTGGGCGAATGTCGACGGCGACTGCGCGATCGGGATGGTCACGAGTGTCTATGCGATGAACCTCGCGATTGATAAAGCGGCGCAGTCCGGGATCGCGATCGTGGCGGTGCGGCACAGCTGTCATTTCGGCGCGGCGGGATATTATGCGTCGCTCGCGGGAGCGCGTGGACAAATCGGGTTCGCGTTCTGCAACGCGGAGCCGCGAGTGGCGGCGCCGGGCTCGCGCGCGCCGGTGCTCGGGAGCAATCCGATTGGATTTTCCGCCCCGTCGAAAAGCCAGGGCACAATGGTGCTTGATATAGCCACGGCCGCGGTGGCGGGTGGAAAAATTTCGGCGGCGGCTGCGGCTGGGAAACCGGTGCCGCCGGATTGGCTGGTCGATGATACAGGCGAGCCCGTGACGGATCCGAACCGCTATCTAAACGGGAGTGCGTTTCTCGCGCCGATGGCGGGGCACAAAGGATATGGACTGGCGTTGATGGTAGAGGTGTTGTCGGGTGCGTTGAGCGGCTCGGGCATTCGCGATAAGATCGGGATGGCCGACTGGGATCCGCCTGAGAAGGAGACGGATTACGGGCATACCTTTATTAGTATAGATCCCGGCGTGATTCTCGGGCCCGGCGTTTTCCCGCCGCGAATGGATGAGCTGCTGGGCGGCATCAAACATATACCGGCGACCGCTGCGGCGGGCAGCGTTAAAATCCCCGGTGAGATCGAGCAGGAAAAACGGCGGAAGGCTCTCGCCGAAGGCATCCCGCTTCCCGCTGACGTGCGCAAGGCTCTGCGCCTTACCGCCGAAGAAAACCATATACCGGTCCCGGGCTTTCTACAAAACCTCGACGCTTAGATCGCGATTTAAGGTCGGGGTGATCGCACCGTTTTTGCCACGGATTTCATCAAACCGCGGAAGATTTCACCAAGGCAGCAGAGGGCTCAATCCCTGTTTCTTTCTGCCGTGAAATCGGTTCGCGGATTGATGCCATCCGTGGTTAAAAAATCGCCGTATATATCTAGCCTCTAGCACGCACTCGCCGACCATCGAACCTACCGGTTTTCCAGCGAGCGGGATATATCCTCGAGCGTGCGGCCCTTCGTTTCGGGCATGATCGTGAATCCGAAGATGGTTGAGAATATACAGATCACCGTGAACAGCCAGAACACACCGGCGGCTGAGCCGATCTGGCGGTTCGAGTAGTCGACGAATATCGGGAAGAGCTGGCCGCAGCTGAAGATCACGAAGAATAAAAACGTCGTGTTGATCGCGACGGCCTTGGCGCGGATGCGATTCGGATACAATTCCGACATCATCAGCCAGGGCAGCCCGCCCAAGGCGATGCCGTGCGGCACGGTGCAGAGGATCAGCACAAGCAGGACGATGAAGCCGTGCCAGTGATAATGGAAAACGAAGCCGGTCGCGAGCGTCACGAGCGCCATGAGAATCGAGGCGAATATCCAGAGTGGCCGCCGACCCACGCGGTCGACGAGCCACATCGAGACGATCGTCATGATACTCATTGCCACATAGGTGAACGCGAACTGCAGGATCGCGAGGCTGTGGCTGGTCACGCCCGACATCTCCACCAGATTCGTTATATAGCCACCCATTGCGGACCATCCCGTCCAGTTGTTGAAGAACGCGAGCAGCAGCCCGATGAAGAGTGCATACCGGATGCCGGGCCCGAACAACTCGCGCCACCCCCCGACCTCTTCCGTCACCGCGGACCGAATCTCGATCAACTCGCGCTCGGCGAGCGCGGGTTCGTGCACTTTTTTTAATACGGTCAACGCCTCGTCAAAGCGTCCGCGCTCCGCCAGCCAGCGCGGGCTCGGCAGCAACTGGAAGAGGAAGAAAATCAGCGGCGCGAGGATCACGAGTTGTGATGCGAACATCCAGCGCCAGGAGGTGAGCGGGTCGAGGTGGAGAGACATCGGATACGCCGCGAGTGGCGCGGCCGCGGAGCCGATGACGATCGCGAGTTGGAAGGTCAGCCCGAGTTTACCGCGCATCTTCGGCGGCGCGACTTCCGCTATATACATGGGCGCAGCGATCGAGCTGATACCGACGGCGAAGCCGCAGACGATCCGGAACAGCGCGAATATAAACAGCGAGTTCGCGACGGCCGTCATGAGCGCGCCGAGGCCGAGGATGAACGCGCCGGCGATCATCGTGCGCTCGCGACCGATGCGGTCGCAGAGCCAACCGCCGAGGAGCGGGCCGGCGACGCAGCCAAGCGCACCGCCGCCGAAAAGGAAGCCCATCGACTGCGGCGTCAGGTGAAAATAATCCCGCAAGTATAATATCGCCGCCCCAAGGATCGAGCCATCATAGCCGAAAAGGAAGCCGCTGATGCCGGCGGTGAGTGCCGTGGACGCTATATAGAAACTGCGGGCCCGACGGGCCTCATGATCCGAGACAGCCACAACTGAAGGGGCAACGTTGCGCATGTTTCATCCGTAGCAAAGGAAGCGAAACCGCTGCGATGCCCAAACGCTGGGTCAGAAAAGGTGCCAGCACCAGCCATTTGCGCCCGGACTGCGAACCGCCTTGCCTCGCCGCGTCTTTTCCGGCCGACCCGAATTCCCGGCCTCCACGCCCTTCCCGCGAGGATATATGATATATACATCTTCGGTGTTTTCGGAACCCCACCCGATGCCTGTGCCTCCACCCCTCCCCTGCCCGCGCCAGCGAATTCCCGGTTCCATCGCACGGCCAATTGCCCGCCGGTCGGTATTGCGCGTCGGCGTCCTACTGCCGCAGCGCGGTGTCCCGCTGAAACCACTCTCATGAAAGCTGTCGTCCCTGCTCCGGCGGAACGTCCTCCCCGCTCCCAGTTCTTTCTCTACGGCGTCGGCAGCTGGGCGAATCAGGTCTTCGACAGCGGCATCGGCAACCTCGCGTTCTATGTATTTAATATAGGACTCGGCGTCGACCCATTCCTCGTCGGCCTTGCGCAATCGCTGGCTCGCGGCGTAGACCTGTTCACCGATCCGCTCGCGGGATATCTCACGGACGTCCTCCGCGCGAAATTCAGCCTGCGGGCTTTTATTATATTGGGCTCGATTGTCGGGGGCCTCGCGTTCGCGCTCGTCTGGCTTTATCCCCTCGGGTGGAGTCCCGCAGCCTACTTCGTCTGGCTGCTCGTGTGTTTCGCGATCTGCTCTGCCGCGTGGTCGATCTTTTCCGTTCCGCGCTATGCACTCGGGTTCGAGCTGACGAGCCTCCCGCATGAGCGGAATAAACTCATGACGTATTCCGCGCTGATGGCGACGGCGTGCAACCTGGGACTCGCGTGGTCGTACCGAATGGTCCAATGGCCGATCTTCGGAGGTGCGCTCCGGGGCGCGCGCTGGGTCGGATGTGGCATGGGCGCGATCATCATCCTGTTTGGCGTGCTCTCGGCCCTCTGGGCTCGTGAACGCCCACCGCCACCGCGAAGCGCCGCGGCGCCAGGCTCCGGCTCGGGCAACCTTTGGCGAGCCAGCCTACGCGTGTTGAAGAATCGCCCGTTCCGCCTTCTCGCCGGTTCCGTCGCGCTCGCTCTCGCAGGCGTGATCGGCACCTATGCCGTCGCTCCCTATTTGCTTATATACTTCGTCTGCGCCGGTGACCAGGTCCGCGGCGCCGCGTGGGTCGGCTTCGCCAGCACGTCGTGGATCGTGAGCGGCATGGCGTTCGCGCCACTCGTGCTCTGGCTCTCGCGCCGCGTCGGCAAACGCGACACGATGGCGGTGTTCCTGGGCCTCGCGCTCCTCAGCAGTCTCCTGCGCTGGATTTGCTATCAGCCCTCCATGCCCTGGCTCGCCCTGGTGCCGTTCGGATGCTTCGGGATCGGGATCGGCGGACTCGCCTCGATGGCGCCGTCGATGACGGCCGACGTCTGCGACCGTGAGCACCTCCTCACCGGCCGGCGAGAGGCGGGCATGTTTTCGGCGTTTTATAGTTGGACGTTGAAATTCGGCATGACGGTTGGCTTCGCGATCGCCGGCCTGCTGCTCGACCTCACCGGATTTCACGCGGCGAACCATGCGATGCCCACCCCGGAGATGATCACCCGGATGCGCGCCATCGACTCCATATATCCAGCCGTGACCCTCGCGATCGCGCTGTGGTTGCTTCGGCAATATCCGATCACCACCGCGGAGATGGCCGAGGTCCGAAGCGCGTTGGAGAAACAGGCGCTGCCGGCGACCTGATCGCGGTTCGCGCTAAGTCGCGAGCGTCGCGCCCCATATGCGTTGCCATCGCGGCTATATAGATCGGCGACAGGTATATGCAGCGGCGCCCGTTGGCATATACATTCCGCCGGTCGTTCACCGCCGTGCGTTTCCGTTATATCATCAACCCCGCGGCCCCGCCTTGAAATCCGCGGACGCGTGCCTCAGGCCAACTTCCGCAGCGAGCCGCCGGCGGAGAAGTGCGGGACGATCCGCACCGTTTCGCGGTGGACCGTGCTGCCATCGAGCAGCGCCCGGACGAGCGCCATCTGTTTCTTCGCCACACTGGAAACATCATATATATAGCGGGCCGGGATCGGGTCGACGTACGCCAGGAACGGGTCGTCATCGCGCGCGATCAGGCTGACGTCCTCCGGCACGCGTAAACCGCAGCGTGTCAGCGTCGTCATGGTCGATAAACATGCGAACGAGTTGGCCACGATCAGGCCGGTCGGTGCCTTCGTCTTATTCTCAATCAGCTGCCGCACCGCGGCGAACACGCTCGGGAGATCGTCGTCGTGATATATAATCCGCGCGTCCACCTTCTCGTGCCGCGGCCCGGCGACCGCCTCGTGAAACCCGGCCTCGCTGTCGACGTCGCCCGCCGCGAGCAGCCGGCGATTGAGAAAAGCGATGCGCCGGTGCCCGAGCGCGAGCAGGCGGCCCGCGGCGTGGCGGCAGACCGCTTTATAGTCGAAGTCGACGGAGGGGAGGACGACGTCCGAATAGATCGAGCCCGAAACGACGCAGGGCAGCGAACGCTCCATGAACCATTTTTGCAGCGGGCGCTGCGAGAGGACGAGGATCCAGCAGTCGTGCGGGTTTTTTTCCACGAGCTTCTCGAGCGCGCGGGCAGGATTGCCGGCGTAGCAGGCGGGGCTCGCATGAACCTGCAGGCGCACCTCCATATCATATAGCTCCGCCTGGAGTTCCTCGATCATGAGCGAGATGCTGGGACGAAGACGGCCGAGTGCCTCCGGAATCAGGACGCCGACGGAATGGGGATGCGAGCCGCCGCGCGGGCGAGGGGTGGTCGCCCCGTGTTTGAGGCGGATGCCACGGCCCTGGACGGGCTCGATCAAGCCCTCCCGAGAGAGCATATGTATAGCAGAGCGGCAGGTGTTTCGGCTGACGTGAAGTGACCGGCTGAGCTCGCGCTCGCTCGGGATCCATTCCTTCCAAGCGGAACGCCGAATTTCGGCGCGAATCGCTTCGGCCACTTGCGCGACCACTGACGAGCGTTTGAAGGTCAGTGCCACTCCTGCAAGGGACTAGAGACGCTCAGGGCGGCCCCGCAATCCCGATTGTAGATAATTCCATTTCATAGCCGTTCGGAAGCTCCGCGATTGGCGCCGCGTCCGCAGCGGCCAGTGCCACTAGATTTATAATAAGCCGGTCGGCGGCGGGGTGCCCGATGTTTCCGATGAGATCGAGACCGTTGAGCGTGAAACGCCCGGCGTGATGCCGGTACGAGCCGAGCACCAGCCCATCGCGATACGCAAATCGAGCCGCTCCGTCCGCGACACACCGCACCGCCACCGCATCCGATTCATCGGGCGGGGCGATTTCCATATAGTACGGTGCGTCGGCCAGCAGCGGCCCATAGTATTCCGGCGTCATCAGTCGCGTCTCCAACCCCGCGAAGGCGGGCTCATCTTTCGCGACTATATCCTTATGATATAGCCACTCGACCTCGCTGATCAACTCGCCGCGTCGATCCAGCGCGAGCCATTGCAGCGGGGCCTTGTGGCCTGTGGCGCCGGCCGAGAATACTCGGGGCGAGAGAAAAACGACATGGGCGCCCCGAGCGATGCGGCGGTAGAGATCGCGCCACTGCGCCTCCCCGCCCGCCAGCTCGCCGCCGACGAGCACGACCTCGCGATCATATAACTTTCCCGGAGTATATTCGCGCACCGTGGCACCCTGCGCCGTGAGCAGCCGGCGCACGTCGTCGCCCACGCCCACGACGGTGACGGTGGCCGAAGTCCGTGGCAGCCGATCCGACCGCGCAATATACAATTGAATCGCCTCCGCCGCCGCATTCGCCCGCCCATCGAGCCTGGCTCGCAAAGTATATTTCCCCGCCGGCACATCGGGGATCCGAACGTCCTGGTCGAAAACCAGGTAAGCCAGCGGGGCGTCGGCCCCCGCGCCGACGGTCACGTTCGCATGCGTTTGCCAGACCGGCTGGTCGTCACCGACCAACGCCAAAGTGAAACCATAGCTGCCAGCCGGCAGCACATGATCGTTCGCGAGGCTGGCACGCAGATGCAGCGGCGCGCCCGTATATACATTCGTCCGGTCGACGAGCAGGCACCAGCGCAGCGGGGCCCAGCCCTGTTGCAGCACATCGAAGTGGCCCGGCTTGAATTCCTGGAAATTATCGAGGACGCCCTCGCCGCTGCCCCAGCAGTCGTTGAGGCTGGTTAAGTTATATCCATTCACCTTCGGGTTCGCGCGCACGAAGCTGAAGGTGAGCGCGCGCTGCCGGCTTTGCGCGAGAGCGCTGTCGATCAGCATCGTTTCGATCTGCGGATATATACCGCCGAGACCATATTCCCGCCAGCTTCGGTCCAGTCCCTCGATCGCAGCGCGGATCCACCCGCGCGCGTACGCGTCGGCTGGCGCGTGAACCACATCGAGCCGGCGTTGCTCGTCATAGGGATTATATGCGCTGCCATCGCCCGCCTCCGAGAGGAAAAACGGTTTCGTCGCATGGCCGAGCTCCTCGAAGGCCATGATAAATTTCCACGAGGTGGGATAACTCTCATAGACGTGCGCGTCGCCCGTCCCATTGTGAAACGCGCCGATCTTGAGCGGCAGCACGCCCGTCGGCACCGGGTGCACGGGGTCCTCGCCGCCCAGATATACATTCCACGTATATGATCCCGGGTTCGACGCCGAACCCGTGTGGAAATCCTCGTCCCACCGCCCGCTGCTCAGCATGACGAGCCGCGACGGGTCGATATCGCGCAACGACGGCAGCCAGGCCCGCGCGCGTTGATAGATGGGACGCGATGCGGTCTCGTTCAACAGGCCCCACATGACGAGGCTCGGGTGGTTGCGATCGCGCCGCACGAGCGGGTTGAGCGAGACGCCGAACTTCGTGGGGTCCCGCAGCTGCCACGATGTCTCGTGCTCACTATATATGAGGAAACCGAGTTCGTCGGCCTCGTCGAGGATCTGCGGCATCGCGGCCGAGATGATCATACGGAGTGTATTAAAACCGGCGCGCTTCAGCTCCGGCAGGTCGCGACGGAGGTAAGAATTGGACCGCGCGTTTCCCTGGATCACTACGGGCTCGTACCAATTTCCATGGGTCGACTTGAGAAACAGCCGCTGGCCGTTCAGGCAGAAATAGCCATCCGTGATCCGGAAATCGCGGAAGCCCATCCGCAGTTTATATTCGTCGTTGCCCGCTGCTCCGCCGCCCCAGCGGGACGCGACTGCGACAGTATATAGGAACGGGTCATCGAGATTCCAGAGATGCGGGTGCGGCACCGGCAGGTTCATCACCCGGCGCGCGGGGCCGGGTGGAAGGTCGACCGTGATGCTCTGGGTACCGAGTGCGCGTTGTGGATTATATTCGCCGAAGTTGGCATCCAGCGTGATCGAGGCCGGTTGCTGGGTGTTGTTCTCGAGATTGACCTCGAGGCGGATCATCCCCGCGGGGATATCGGGCTGCGCGAAGGCGTCGATGATGCGCACTGCCGGCTGATCGACGAGCTCCACCGGCTGGGTCATGCCACCAAAATACGGCGAGGCGACGCGCACGATAAGTATATTGACCTTGCCGAACGCGACGTCGTGGGTGACGTCGAGTTCGAACGGATCCTGGCCACCCTCGTGAATACCGAGGTCGACGCCATTGAGCCAGATTTCGCTCCGATACCAGACGGCGCCGAAGCGTATATAGTACCGGTGATTCTCCGCCTGCGCGAAGCTCGGCGAGAACGCGCGCCAATACCAATCGAGGTTTGCCGCCGCCGGCTCGGTGACGGGTGCGGGATTCGGCCAGGCTTCATTGATATTTCCGGGCACGAGGATTGGCCGGGCGTTGGCGAGTGGAAACAGGCCGGGATCGAACCAGCGGCTCTCGACCCCGCTGTCCTTCGCGTCCGGCACGATTTGCCACTCGCCGTCGAGCGATTGCTTTTGCAGCGCGTGCATCGGCGCGAGCGCGAGGAAAAACACGGCGGCGACGAGCATCCAAGCCGCGGAACCCGTCCGCCGGCAAGAGGGGTAAGCCACTTTCATGGTGCGCCCCAGCTTCGGGCGCGGGCGCGCGCGAAGACAACGGGAGACTGCTGGACTGATTTTAGAACCAGCCCACTGCGGTTGATTCGCCCCGCGCGAAATCCAGTATATTATATATTCTTTCCCCCGATGAGCCAGCAGATGACCGCCTTGGTGAACTTCGATCGCCAACCGCACAGCGTGGAATTGCGCGACGTGCCCGTGCCGGAAATCGGCAACTCGGACGTCCTGCTTGAAGTCCGCTCCGTCGGCATTTGCGGGAGTGATCTCCATCAATATCTTGGCCGGCAAAGCTGGAAGGTAAATTATCCGGTCACGCTCGGACATGAGTTCGCCGGCGTGGTGGTGAAAGCCGGGCGGGACGTCACGCATTTCGCGGAGGGCGCGAGGGTCGTGAGCGAGACCGCGGCCGTGTTGCCGCCTGGGTCACCGTTTGTGCGCCAGGGGATGTATCATCTCGATCCGAATCGCCTCGGCTTCGGCTACGGCGTCGACGGGGCGATGGCGCGCTATGTGAAAGTGCCGGAGCGCTGCCTGCATGCGATTCCGGACCAGCTCTCGTTTGATAAAGCAGCGCTCACTGAGCCGTGCTGCGTGGCGTATCATGCGACTTGTGTACATAGTCATCTGCGGCCGGGTGATACGGTGGCGGTGATCGGGCCCGGGCCCATTGGGCTGCTCTGCGCCGCGTTTGCGAAGCTCGCGGGTGCCGGGCATATATTGGTTGTCGGCGTGCCCGCCGATGCGCGTCGCCTCGAGACAGCAGAAGCGCTTGGCGTGGATACCGTCCTCGGCGCCGGCGGCGAAAGTGTCCCGCAATGGGTGAAACAGTTTGGTGACGGCTATGGTTTTGACATGGTGGTCGATGCCGCGGGAGTTTCGGCGACGCTGAAACTCGCGCTCGAGATCGTTCGGCCGGCGGGATATATATCGAAGGTGGGCTGGGGACCGGAGCCGCTCAACTTTTCGCTCGATCCGCTCGTCGCGAAGGCAGTGACGTTACAGGGAAGTTTTTCCCACAACTGGCCGATCTGGGAAAAAGTCATATCGCTGCTTGCGACGAACCGGCTGAACCTGGACGGCATCCTCGGCGCCACGGGTTCGCTCGGTGACTGGCACCATTTGTTCGACGAGATGCATTCCGGCAAGGTCGTGAAGGCGGTGCTGCATCCGTCATGAACGAGCCGTTCGGCGTCAGCCAATATACAACGTGGCCACAGACGTTCGCGGAGGATCTGGCGTTATATCAAGAGCTCGGGATCGGGCACATCGAGGTGTGTGAGGCGAAACTTCGCGCGGCGAACCCACTGCCGCAAATTCGGGCGCTGCAGGAATCGGGGCTCCAGGTCGCGAGCGTGCAGGCGCGTTATCATTCGCCGTTTCCCAATTCGTTGCGCAAACGCCCGACCGCGCCGCGGGAACGCATGGCGCTCCTCACGGATAGCGTGCGACTCTTCGGGCGGCATTTCCCGGGCACGACGCTGGTCGTCAACACCGGCCTCGCTCCAAAGGGCAATCTCGCAGCGGCGTATGATATAGCGGTTCGTGAATTTCGTCGCCTCGCGAAGGTTGCCGGCGACTGCGGCGTGCGTCTCGGACTGGAACCGCTCCATCCGATCTATATGAACACGGACACGTTCATCACGTCGCTGGCTCAGGCAGGCCGCATCATCGACGAGGTGGATCATCCCGCCTTCGGGCTTTTCCTCGATCTCTGGCACGTCTGGGAGGATGAAAGCGCAGTGCGACGGATTGGCGAGCTGGGGCCGCGGCTTTTTGGCGTGCACCTCAGCGACTGGGGACTGCCGCGTGCGTTTGCCGACCGGCTGCTGCCGGGCACGGGCGAAATTCCCATGCTGCCGCTCCTCGAGGCCGTGCGCGCGACCGGCTACAACGGGATATATACTTTGGAAATATTCTCTGATCCGAGCCTGCCCAACTCGCTTTGGGCGGATCCGCGCGGCACCGTCGAACGCGGACGGCAGGCGTTTGTCGATATATGGAGGAAACTATGCGGCTGAAGGATAAAGTCATTCTCGTCACCGGATCCGTCAGCGGAATCGGCGAAGGCATGGTTCGGACCTTCGCGCGCGAGGGCGCGATCGCGGTCATCCACGGACCCACTACTCCCGAAGCCGAGTCTGCGGCGCGACATATATGCGACGAGATCACCGAGGCGGGCGGCCGCGCCTCCTGGACCCTCGACCCGCTGGAGGATCCCGCGACACCGCCGCGATTGATCAAAAAGGTCATCGAACGTCACGGTCGCCTCGACGGTCTCGTCAACAATGCCGCAGTGCTGACGCGTGGCACGCTCGAGCAGACCAACCTGGAGTTGTTCGAGCAGATCATGGCGGTGAATTTGCGCGCTCCGTTTTTCCTCGTGCAGGCGGCACTCCCGCATTTTCGAGCGCAGGGCGTCGGACGCGTGATTAATATCGGGTCAATCAATGCCTATAGTGGCGACCGCACGCAGTGTGCGTACTCGATCAGCAAGGGCGCGTTGATGACGTTCACGCGTAATATAGCGGACGCCTATGGCCGCGACGGCGTCCGGATGCACCAGATCAATGTTGGATGGACCCTGACGCCCCGCGAATATGCGCTCAAGCGCTCGGAGGGCTTTGGGGAGAACTGGCCGAGCGAGGTCTCGAAGGAGTTCGCGCCATCGGGCCGGCTGCTGACTCCGGAAGATATAGCATGGGCAGCTGTCTACTTGCTCTCCGACGAAGCGGCACTTGTGAACGGCACGGTGTTCGAGCTCGAGCAGTTCCCGCTGATTGGGCGCATGCAGGAGAGGAATCCACCGAAATGAAACCCCGTCTCGCCGCGTTTCCGAAATGCTATATGGACCAGCTGTGTGTTGAGCGCTCGATGACGCTGAGCCAGTGGATCGAGCTCGCGTCGACGCTGGGCGTTGACGGGCTCGAGTTTTATTCCGGCTTCATCGAGGACACGCCGGCCGGCCTGGAACGTGCGCAGGCCGACCTCGCGCAATATAGTTTGCAGATGCCGATGCTCTGCTGCTCGCCAGATTTCACGGTGCAGGATCCGGGCCTGCTACGGAAAGAGATCGAGCGTGAGCGCCGCATGATCGAGATCACGTCGATGTTGGGCGGACGGTTCTGTCGCGTGCTTTCCGGTCAGCGGCGTCCGGAGGTCTCGCGCGCTGCCGGCGTCGAGCAAGTGGTGCGGGTGATCACGGAGCTGCTGCCCTTCGCCGAGCGCCATGGCGTGGTGCTGACGCTGGAGAATCACTATAAAGATAACTACTGGCAGTACCCGGAGTTCGCGCAGAAAATGGATGTATTTCTCGAGATCGTGAACCGGATTCAGTCGCCCTGGTTTGGCGTGAATTATGATCCATCAAATACGATTCTGGCGGGCGAGGATCCGCTCGAGCTGTTGGAGCGCGTGAAGCATCGCGTGGTGTCGATGCACGCGAGCGACCGATATTTGAAATATGGAACGATCGAGGACCTTCGCCGCGAGGAGGATTCCGAAGGCTACGCGCGCCGGCTTTCGCACGGAGTGATCGGGCGCGGGCAGAACGACTACGACAAAATTTTTAGCACGCTAAAGTCGGTCGGGTTCCACTCGTGGATCTCGATCGAGGATGGAATGAACGGGATGGAAGACCTGCGCGCCTCGGTGGCGTTTCTGCGAGCCAAGATCGATCAGCATTTCGCGCCGTAGGCGGAGTCAAGCATGTCGACTCGCCACGGCTTCTCCCCTTATAATGAGGTCGGGGTAGCCGATGCCGTAAATATCATTCGTCGCTATAGGTAATGGTATATTATAGCCGTTATAGGCACTCGCGCTATTAGATTCTGCCAGCCGCGTAGGATTTGTCGCCTAATAAGATTTAGCTGTAATATCTGCGGTTCCGACAACCTGATGTTGGCTCGGCTGCAGCTCTGAATGCATAAAAAAACGGCGTTTCAACGAAGGTCCGTTGAAACGCCGTCCACAAACAACCAAACTCAGTACGAGATGCGATAGGTGACGAATCCCGAACGCATTGGCTCGGTCGTCCACGGCGTCACGGTGCCGTCAGAGACCTCTTGGTTCGTGATATTGGTGGATTCCACCTCGATGCTGTGCCGGTACCGGCCCGAGCGCCAGCGGAAGCCGACACTCGCGTCTAATGAATACTGCCAGGTGTTCCAGTACGTGCGATAGACCCCGGGGCCTGACGGGTTCTGGACCTGCCACAGGAGGTATGGCGCGAAGGTCAGAGCACCAAAGTTCACAAAGAACCCGTTTCCGTGTAGATCGCCGAAGTCGTATTTGAAGTGGCCGCTAATGGTCGGCGCCGGGTCGATGAGATCGGGCGAGCCGTTGGCGTAGGTGGGAAAATATCCCTTCGTGAAACCATAGTTAAGAATTCCAGAGAAGCGGGGCGTGAACTGACCGAAGAGCTCCGCCTCGATGCCGTGTACATTCGTGCCCTGAATCGCGAGTACGCCGATCTGAGTGTTGGTGCCGTCCGGATTGGTGTAATTGATTACCGGGATCGAATTCAACTGGCCTTGCGTAATATCATGGAAGACGGCGACCGAAGCATAAGCCCGCCCCCCGAGGAACGAGACCTTGGCGCCGGATTCAATCGTGGTGCCACCCGGCTGGTAGGTTTGCAAAGTACCCTGAGGATAAAGGCTCTGGAGATAAGGGCCCCATTCCGTGCCTGAAGCTAGGAAGTATTTATTACCCGTTTGGGACGGATCAGCATGAACCGTATATAGTTCATAGAACGACAACCACGGAAGGGGCTTGACGGTTACTGCGTACCGCGGCGCGCCGCCGGTGGTCAGCCACGGGGTTTTGGAATATTGACTCGTGAGATAATTCCGGGTTTGCGTTTGATAATAGTCGATGCGCCAGCCGGCATTGAGATCGAGCTTCCCATTGAACATTTTGACGTCGGCTTGCACATATACGCCATCACCCCATTGGTGCGTATTGCTGCGGCCGGTGATCGTAAAAGTGTTCGGGATGGGCGGAGAGGGATTGTTGCTGAGGTAGACGTTATTCTCAAATGGCAGACCGCCGGTGACACCGCCGACCACATCCGGCCATTGCCAGCTGAGAGTGTTCGATTCGTTATCATAGAGGTCGCCACCGGCCAAGCCCTGCACTTCGATCCCCCCGGGCAGCTTCCAATCGCCCAGAATATCGAGCTCGTCATTGCGATTAGAACTGTTGTTGCGATTGAACGTGAGCGAATAGCCTACCCCGAAGAACGGCTGGCCGGGAACTCCCATATATCCCAGCGCCGTACCGTAACCCGTGTCGGTGAAGCCATTGGGCTCACCATATGACAGATTTCCCGCAGCGGCGGCGGGAAATGTATTAGCCGTGCCGGGGATTGCTACAACCTGGTTGGGCGATTCGTCATATTGGTTGCCCTGATTAAAATTAAGGCTCAGCGCATTCCGAATATTAATATGGCCGTCCATCAGGCTCTTATTTACTATTAAGGTTTCGCGATAGATCTCCGCTGTCGTGCCTTGATCGAAAAAGCCACTGGGATTCGAGTTGGAAGTCTTCGAAGCTAAATTGCCGGTGCCGAACACACCGATCTCCGTCCCCGGCGGTGGCAGCTGTCCAGAGACACCGAAAATAGAACCATTGGAAAATACAGTGCCGGGAAGATAGTCGTAATTGGGACTACCCAGATTGGTGCTTTGCCACGCAGCGTAGATCGTCTTGTTGTTCCAAATCGTATTCGGGATCTGCTGCGATGGATAATTCGTATTCGAGTATGCCGAGATGAGATCGATCCGAAACGTGGGATCCACGTCATACCGAACAGAGAATTGAGCACCGGTACCCGAATGTTTCTCGTTCGGGATCTCCAGCTGTCCCTGGTCGCCGAAAGCCACGATGCGATAGCTCAGCTTGTCGGTGTGGGCGTCGATCCGCTGCAAGTCCACGCCGGCGCGATAGTTTTTATACAAGCCTACACCGGCGTAGAAGTCCGTCGTATCACTGCGCTGGGGCGTCTTACTGACATAATTGATCAAGCCGCCGGGCTGGCCCAAACCGAAAGCCGCCGAGCTGGGCCCCTTCACAACTTCGACGCGATCAAAGAAATCCAAGGGTTCCGCTGTAGTATTGAGGCCGAGCGCCACACCATCCGTATAGGTTGTGTTTACGATGGCGCCACGAATGCGCATTGAGTTCGGATTATTGGTGAGGCCAAAGGTAATGTTTGGCGTGTATTCCAGCATTTGACGCACGTCCTGAACTGCATAGTCCGCAATGAATTCTGCGGTGACGACGTTCACGGTCTGGGCAACGTCAATATAGTTCTGAACCACGCGCGACGTGGACGCGGTGGTGGCAGCGCCGTAGCCGACATCGCGGGTCGCGGTCACGTCCAAGCGATTCAACACGACCGGGTTTTCGTTTTGCGCGGTCGTCCCCCGATTGTCCACGTCTCCGGCTGCGGTGTTATCGGTGGGAGCACGCTGGGCAGACGCAGAAAGCGTCACGACGGCGGAGGCGAAGAGGGTAAGAGCGCGGCGCAAAACGCGCGGGATCTCACGGTCGGGGGGACTATATTGATGATTAGGGGTGTTCATTTGATCATGCTTGAGGAATCGTTGTTTGTTTTGACCGGCATCCGGCTCGCACGGCGTTGGTACGCGAAGTCGACCGAAGGAAGTCGTCAAAGTAAGAAGGGCTTTCGGAAGGACGCATGGGGCGAGCGTGGGCGAGGCATGGCGCTCCGAACTCCGTTCGACAATTCGATCTTGCTGGCCCTAAATTCGTGCCAGTTGGATGGCGGCCCGAATTTGGGGCCGCTCTCCGCCTTCGCTATATATCCGCCGGCGACCATCGCGCCGCCTCCCGGTGGGCCTGCGCCCCTAGGGGAATAGCGCATACGGAATCGAAAATCGTTTCGCAAGGTGCGAGAACGGAATCCCACGTTGCCGAATGCGTCCGTGGATGTAGAGAGCTGCTATATATATGGGCCGGCCGCCCAATACATGAAATAGAGCCGAGCCGGAAACTGGCATCGTCCGATGGGACAGATGGCACGCGCCCATGGGGCCGACGTTTCATCCGAGTGCTTCTCGCGATATTCAGAATTTGCAAAAACCTGTTGAAACCCATCGGAATATTTCCGGATCGGATTTTCTGGAATCTATGTGGACCCTCGGCAAAAGACCTTCGGGAATTGTCCTCGGCGCCTCCGCGATTGTCGGCGGAGGCATCCTCGCGTATATTAATTCCTTCCGCGCGCCCTTCGTGTTCGACGGCACAGTGGCGATTTTGGACAATCCGACAATTCGCCAGGTCTGGCCTCTCACAGTCTCGCTGCATCCGCCTGTAGACGGCTCGCCGGCCACGGGCCGCCCATTCACAAATTTCTCCTTCGCCTTCGATTATGCGCGCGGTGGTTTCTCGCCGGCGTATTACCATATAACGGATCTTGCGATTCACCTCGGTGCTGCGCTGCTTCTTTTCGGAATCCTGCGCCGGCTCCTCGGCTCGCTTGGCGCGGCGTGGGCCGCATCGTTCCTTTGGATGGTCCATCCGGTACAAACCGAGGTCGTGACCTACGTGGCGCAGCGGTCGGAGGGCCTGATGGGTATATGCTATTTGGGTACTCTCTATTGCTTCATCCGCGCCACGGCGGCGACTGCCCGCCACGCGCGTCGGTGGCTGGTGGTCTCCGTCGCCTTATGCCTGCTCGGGATGGCGGCCAAGGAAGTCATGGTCACGGCACCGGTAATGATATTCTTGTATGATCGTACATTCCTTTCCGGCAGCTTCCGGCGGGCGTGGTGCTCGCGCTGGCAATATTATATTGCGCTGGGAGCAACCTGGCTGCTCCTGCTCGCCTTGTTATCGCAGAGTGGCTCGCGTGGCGGCACGCTGGGGTGGTCCGGCCCGGTGTCTGGGATAACATACGCTGCCGTGCAGCTGCGGGCCGTGATTCACTATATAAAGCTAAGCTTCTGGCCCCATCCCCTCGTGATCGATTACGGTTCACAACCGACCGGAGCGCCGATTATATTATGGTTAGACGGTGCGGTCGTCGCGGCTTTATTGCTTGCGACCCTTTGGGCACTCGTTCGGCGACTGCCGGCCGGCTTTCTGGGTGCCTGGTTTTTTGGTATACTCGCGCCGACCTCCAGCGTGATTCCGATTTCCAGCGAACTCATCGCGGAGCATCGACTCTATCTTCCGCTCGCCGCGATCACTGTGCTTTTCGTCGAAGGCTTGCGCAGGTTTATGCGACCAGCTTTCTGGCCCTTCGTCCTTTTCGCCGCGAGCGTTTTGATGTGTCTCACCATCCGAAGAAATGAGGATTACCGGAGCTCACTCGCGCTTTGGCAACAGACGGCATTGGCGGTGCCAACCAACGCCGGTGCTCATAATAACTTGGGTGCCGCAATGCTGACCGATGACCGGGTGGATGATGCGGAACTTGAGTTTGCCGAGGCCGTGCGGCTGGATCCGACTCTCGCCGGCGCGCATAACAACCTCGGGCAAGTATTGATGAAAAAAGGGCGCTACTCCCAAGCAGTCCCCGAGCTATCCGAGGCAGTGCGACTCGCGCCTACCTACCCACAGGCGCGCGAAGGTTTGGGTTTCGCTTACTACGGTTTGGGCAATCAGCTCGTTACCCAGCGTCAGTTCTCGGCTGCGATCGGCGCTTTTGAAGCATCCATCCGTCTCAATCCGAATCGCGCTGAGGCCTACGGAAATCTATCGGGCGCCCTGCTTAGCGCCGGACGGACTACCGATGCGATCGCGGCGGGCGAAACCGCGGTCCGTCTAAAACCCGATCTCGCCGAGGCCCAGGTAAATCTGGGGAACGCCCTCATGACCAGCGGCCACGCGCAAGACGCTGTCGTCTGCTACCGCCGGGCGCTCGCGCTCAACAACGACCTGGCGCTGGCTCACCACAACCTCGCCGTGGCACTTCACCAACTCCGGCACGACGACGAAGCGCGGCAGGAATTGCAAGCGGAGGAGCGGCTCCGCCCAGTCCGCTGAATAGTATATATCTACACGGTTATATAGATGGCTCTATATATTATCTATATATCGTGACCACGAGGTCGCCCGGGACGATCCGGGCTTTTTTCACGAACCGCCGCAAACGGCACGGCTCCCCGGTTCAAAAAAAGGCCCAGCAGGGGTAGCTCGCGTTCACTCCCAATCCATTTTCGCCTCGTCGGGTCATGCGCACAACCCCGGTGTCTCTTGGCTGCGCGGCCCTGCTTTCCTTGGCGACGTGGGCGCGGGCTGACGCTCCCCCCGATCCCGCCCTGCAGTCCCGCAAGGACCGCTGGGTGGCGGAAACTCTCCTGCGGGTCGATCACCCGGTCATCTCGTTCATATACGATGGCGTGCCGTCCACGCAGCTGCTCGCGGGCTGGACGAAGTCGCCCGTGGAAACCGCCGCGCTGGCCGATGGCCGCACGCGCCGCACGTTGCGCTGGACGGATCCGCGGACGCACCTCGAGGTGCGGGTGGAGTCCGTCGACTATCCCGATTACCCGGCGGTGGAATGGATCGGGTATATAAAAAATGCGGGCACGTCCCCCTCACCGCTGCTGGAAACGGTGCGCGCCTTGGATGTCGATTTTCCCGTTCCCGCCACGACGCAGCTGCGCACAACGCAGGGCGACAATTTTTCCGCCGCGAGCTACGAGCCGCTGGTATATACTTTGACAGAGGAGGCGCGCTCGTTCCAGCCCGAGGGCGGCCGGCCGACGAATGGCGCCTGGCCCTATTTCAACTTGGATGCCGGCGGGCAGGGCGTGCTGATCGCGCTTGGTTGGCCCGGACAGTGGCAGGCCAAGTTCTCCCGCGCGAATGGCGCCGCCCACGTTGTAGGCGGCCAGGAGACGACGCATTTTCGGCTGCAGCCGGGCGAGGAAATTCGCACGCCTCTCGTCGCCCTGGATTTTTGGAAAGGTGCGGACTGGATCGCCGGGCAGAACCAATGGCGCCACTGGTTTCTCGCGCATAATATACCGCGACCAGGCGGCCAACTGCCGCCCACGGGCTCGATGATTTGCCCGCCGGAACTGTTTACGTCGGCCAAGGGCGTGATCGCGTTCTCAGACAACTATATTAAACACGGTTTTCATTTCGATTACCTGTGGGTCGATGCGGGCTGGTATCCGACCGATCACGACTGGTTTTCGGCGAAGGGCGTCGGCTCGTGGAAGCCCGATCCCGGCCGCTACCCGCACGGCATCAGCGAGGTCAGCGACTACGCGCACCAGCAGGGCATGAAGTTTGTCCTGTGGTTCGAGCCGGAGCGGGTATATCGCGACAGTGATTTATGGAAGGACCACCCGGACTGGCTGCTGCACTGGGATGAGGGCGACAAGGGGCACCAGGACCTGCGTCTGCTCAACCTCGGCAATCCCGCCGCGCTCCAGTGGCTGATTTCCTATATCAGCAAGTTTGTCGGGGATAACCATATTGATATATATCGGCAGGACTTCAACGTCGACCCGCTGCGGGCCTGGCAGAACAACGACGCGCCGGACCGGCAGGGCCTGACGGAAAACCACTATGTACAGGGTTACCTGGCCTATTGGGACGGGCTGCTGCGCGACCACCCGGGGCTGATGATCGATTCGTGCGCCTCGGGTGGTCGGCGGAACGATCTGGAGACGCTGCGGCGTGGCGTGCCGCTCCTGCGCAGTGATTACCAGGCCCCGGGGCTAACGGAAACGGGTGCCCGGATGACGACGGATGTATTCGATGGCAATCAGGGCCACAGCTACGGGCTGAACTTGTGGGTGCCGTTCTATGGCACCGGGGAATATGCGGATGATATATACTCGGAGCGCAGCCACCAGTGTCCGTGGCTCGGGATGGGCACGCATGCCGACCACCCCGACTGGGCCGCGCTGAAGACGGAGGTATCGGACCACCTCGCCCTCGCGAAATATTTCTACGGCGACTATTATCCGCTGCTCCCCTATACAAAGTCCGAGCACGACTGGATCGCGTGGGAGTTCTACCGGCCGGGGGACAGCGACGGATCGATCCAGGCGTTTCGTCGGGAGCACAATCCTGCCACGACGACGCACCTCAAATTGCAGGCGCTCACGCCAGAGGCGCAATATGAATTCACGAATATAGACACGGGAGCGACGACGCGGGCCAGCGGCCGGGAGTTGATGGACCAGGGGCTGACTGTATATGCGGCTGCCCCCCGCAGTGCGCTGATCTTCACCTTCAAAAAAATCCAGTGAATATATTCCTCATTGGCCGTGGCGCTGCGTTCGCCCTGGCGCTCGCATCCTTGGCACTCGCCGATACGCCGCCCTCATTCAATGGGCTCGAGCTCGGCCTCGGCAATTTGAGCCGCATTTCGTCCGCGCAATCACGTTCCATCAGCCCGGAAAATTTCACGGGCGAAAAAGGCAAGGGCGGCATGGCCACGGAGGGCGCCGGCAAAAGCGCGGCGCGCGAACTCGGCCAAGGCTGGAAGGTTTCGCCCGCAGTTGTCATCGAAGCCCACGCGGTGTTCACCGTCGCGGAAATCGATGGGCCCGGTTCCATCCAGCAAATCTGGATGACGCCGACGGGCAACTGGCGGACGGAAATTCTGCGGTTCTATTGGGACGGGGAGGCGAATCCGTCGGTAGAGGTACCGCTCGCGGATTTCTTCGCGAGTGGCTGGGCCACGCACGATCATTGCCCGCTCTTCAGCTCGCTTCCGGTGTGCGTGAACCCGGGCTCGGCATTCAATTCCTATTGGTCGATGCCGTTCCGCCAAAAGTGCCGGATCACCCTCGAGAATCTCGCCGACGACAAGATGGTGCTCTATTATCAAGTCAATTACGTGCTCACGCCGGTGCCGGCGGACGCCGGGTATTTCCATGCGCAGTTCCGCCTGCAGAACCCGCTCAAGACCCCGGGCATATATACGATCGTCGACGGCATCACCGGCCCGGGTCACTATGTCGGCACGTATATAGCGTACGGCTCGCACAGCACCGGCTGGTGGGGCGAGGGCGAGATCAAGTTCTATCTGGATGGCGACCAGGATTACCCGACGATCTGCGGCACCGGGACCGAGGACTATTTCTGCGGTTCCTACAACTTCGACACGGCTGACGCCACAGGAAAGCGGCGCTATACAGAATTCTCGACTCCCTATAGCGGACTGACGCAGGTCATCCGTCCGGACGGGATCTATCAATCCCAGACGCGGTTCAGCCTATATCGCTGGCACCTGACCGATCCCGTGCGTTTCCAGCACGACCTGAAAGTCACGATCCAGGCGCTTGGCTGGAAATCGGGCCGTCGCTATTTGAAACTGCAGGATGATATAGCGTCGGTGGCCTTCTGGTATCAGCAAGGACCGCACGCCCCCTACCCGCCGTTGCCTTCGCGCGACGCACTCGAGACTGGCCAACCATGAAATCGATTGTTCCGGCAACCCTCCTCAGCGCCGCCGCCCTGCTGCCCGCGGGTGCGATCCGGGCCAGCACGTTTGGCGATGATATAGCATTTCTTCGCTCGCACACTCCCGTGATTGTGCTCTCTGACGAAGCCGGCCGCGCGGAGGTCGCTGTGGCGCCGGCGTGGCAGGGGCGCGTCATGACCAGCACGGCGGCCGGCCCGGGCGGGATGAGTTTCGGCTATATTAATCGCGATCTCATCGCGGCGGGAAAATCCGTGCCGCATATGAACGCGTTTGGCGGAGAGGATCGCTTCTGGATGGGACCCGAGGGCGGGCAGTTCTCGCTCTATTTCGCACCGAAGGCACCTTTCGACCTCGAGCATTGGTATGTGCCCGCGCCGTTCGACACGATGCCCTATCCGGTCGCCAAGCAGACGCGCAGCGAGGTCACATTTCGCGCAGAGTTTTCGCTGCGCAACTATTCCAACACGCCGTTCTCGGTCGCGCTGGATCGCACGGTCCGGCTGCTCGCACCTTCGCGAGCGTGGAGCATCCTGCACGTCGCTCCTGAAAGCCGCGCGGAAGTCGTCGCGTATGAATCCGAGAATCGCGTCACCAACGCCGGCTCAGAGGCATGGCGCAATGACACCGGACTGCTTTCGATCTGGATCCTGGGAATGTTTACGCCCGCGCGCCGTGCGGTGATCGTGGTTCCGATTCAACCCGGTTCGGAGGCGTCGCTCGGCCGACCGGTGACGTCAGATTATTTTGGCCCGATCGCACCCGACCGACTCAAGGTCACCGACCGCGCTATATACTTGCGAGCCGACGGCGAGTCCCGGGGAAAAATCGGGATCAGCCCCCGCCGCAGTCGCGGCCTTCTCGGCGCGTATGATGCGGATCACCACGTGCTGACGCTCGTGCAGTTCGATCATCCGGCGGGAGTCACCGATTATGTGAACTCACTTTGGAAAATTCAGCCCGACCCGTTCGCCGGCGATGAGGAGAATAGCTATAACGATGGACCGCCGTCTCCAGGTGCGAAACCGCTCGGCCCGTTTTTCGAAATGGAGTCGTCCTCGCCCGCCGCGCACCTCAAGCCGCACGAGAGCACGACGCATATCCATCGCACTATACATCTGGCCGGCGACGTTCCCACTCTTGACCGGGTGGCCCGTGCGGTGCTCGGAGTTTCCCTCGAGGAAATCACCTCCGCCCTGCCCGCGCTGCGCCAGCCGTGAACTCCCGGGCGGCTATATTATTCACCGTCGTTCTCGGAGCCTCCCTCTCGCCCGTTGCCGGCATGAAGCTTCCCGCGCTTTTCTCCGACCATGCCGTCCTGCAAAAACGCGACCAGGTCCCAGTCTGGGGCGACGCCGATCCCGGGGAAACGGTTAATATAGCGATCGCCGGAAAATCCGCGACCGCCCGCGCCGACGACTCCGGGCATTGGCGGGCGACGCTGGATCTGAGCGACGCGGCGTCCGGGCCGTTTACGCTCGAAGTTTCCGGGCATGATAAAGCGAGTGCATCCGATGTTCTGATCGGGGAGGTGTGGGTCTGCTCCGGCCAGTCGAATATGGACTGGGCGATTTCGCGGACGTTGAACGCGGCGAAGATCATCGCGGCGTCGACGAATCCGCAGCTCCGCGTCTTCACTCCGGAGCGCCAGACCTCGGCGACTCCGCTGCGCGACATCAAAGGAAAGTGGCAGGTCGCGGGCCCGAATGCCACGGGCGGATTCCCCGGCGTAGGCTACTGGTTCGGGAAGGACCTGCAGGAGGCGCTGCACCAGCCCGTCGGCATCGTTCATATATCGTGGGGCGGTTCGCCGGTGGAGGCGTGGACGAGCCACGAAGCGCTCGCGGGCGATGCGGATCTCGCCGCGGGCAGCGCCAAAATGCGTCGCGTTACGGAGGACCAGCCCGAAAAATTGCGGAGCTACCAGGCGGCACTCACTGCGTGGCGTGAGAAGTATCAACGCGAGGCGCAACCTCCAGCCGATCTTCAGCAGTATATAGACCCGAAAGCCTCGACGGCTGACTGGCGTCCGGTGCGCCTGCCGGGGAAGCTGGCGGACGCGGGGCTGCCCGATGCGGGCGCGATCTGGGTGCGCCGCACGTTCACCCTCACTCCGGAAATGTGTGTCGGCCCGCTGTTCATCAACCTCGGCGTGGTCCGCGATTTCGACCAATGCTATATCAACGGCATTAAGATCGGTGAGACGTCCGCCGCCACGGCGGGCGGATTGACGGCTCGCACTTACTATATGGAAGGACCTGGGGTGAGGCCCGGCGAGGTTACCGTGGCGCTGCGCATCGAGGCCCCGGCCGGCGCGGCCGGTCTTACCGCCGACGATTTTTCGATCGACGGCGTCTCGCTCGCGGGCACCTGGCTGGCGAAGGCGGAATATACTTTGCCGGCTGCGTCGGACGATGCCCGGCGAGACTATCCGGCGCCACAGTCGACAGCGCAGACGGAATCGAAGACGCCGTCCTATCTGTTCAACGGAATGGTGAATCCGGTGATTCCCTATGCGATGCGCGGCGTGGCGTGGTACCAGGGCGAGGACAACGCGCCGCGCGGGTTTCAATATGCCACAGCGTTAAAGCTGATGATCGACGACTGGCGCCGGCGCTGGGGCGAGGGTGATTTCCCGTTCTATATATGCCAGTTGCCCCGCTATGGAAAAGTTTCAGCGCAGCCTGAGGAGAGCGCTTGGGCGGAATTGCGCGAGGCCGAGACGAAAGTCTCACAGTTGCCCAACGTGGGGCAGGCCGTGCTGATCGACCTTGGCGAACCCGGTGATATCCATCCGCGGGACAAAACGGAAGTCGGCGCGCGCCTCGCGCGGCTCGCCCTCGCCCGCACGTATCATCAGCCGGTCGTCAGCTCCGGCCCTATATACTCGGGCATGCGAATCGAGGGTGACAAGATCCGCGTGACCTTCCGCGAAACCGCCGGTGGGCTGGTGGCGCACTTGCTGCCTACGACGTACCAAGAGAAGACCGTCAGCGCGGCGACGGAGCCGCTCGTCCTGCCTTCGCCCAAGAGTCGCGTGCAGGGTTTTGCGGTTTGCGGCGCCGATGGCAAATGGCAGTGGGCGGACGCGATGATCTCGGGCGACGACGTGCTGGTATCCTCGAGCGCCGTACCGCACCCGGTCGCCGTGCGCTATGGCTGGGCGAACAGCCCGATTACCAATCTATATAACGCCGCCGGCCTTCCTGCCGCGCCGTTCCGCACCGACGCTCACCCGCTGAAAACCCAGAACACCCGCTACGGCCTTTAGGCGACCACCGCGCCGATGGGCCTCGCGGCACTCTTCAAATTGGACCGCCGACATGGCCGGGGCGCGCCGTCGCCGTGAATCCGCCTTTGCGCTATATGAAACGCACCCCCACCCCGCCCGCGCCGAGGAGTATATGGTCAGTCAATGCGCGCCAGGGCTAGCTCGCCTCACCCGCTGTGCAAATCCTGCGCGATCCTCAGATCATCAGCGGCTTCCTATATAATGAGCCGGTCACGGAGATCCCGGAGATCACGCACTGCGGCGAGGCGCTGTGCTGCCGCGGGCACGCGCTGCCCATCCATCAGCACGCCGGCTTCGAGTTCCTCTATTTGTCGCGCGGCTCCGCGTCGTGGCGCGTGGGCCCGGAGAACGTCGAGCAAAGCATGGGGGAGCTGTTGATCATATATCCCGGGGAGCTACACCGCACCGGTGCCCGCGCGAATCCCGAAAACCAGCATCTTTGGCTGGGCCTGCGCCTGGAGTGCTGGAGCCGCGCCGCGGCCGCCCTGGCGGTGGCGTTGACGCAGTCGCGGCGCCGGCTGCTCGCCGAGATGCAGGAAGTGGAGCCGATCCTGCGCCTGGTAATCGCGCAGGTCGCGACCCTCCGGCACCAGCGGCCCGCGGCGATCCGCGCACTCATTGACGCCTTCTTGGCGCTCGTCGCGCAGCGCCTCGAGGATATATACTCGACCGAGGCGGAGCCGCGGCCGCCGCTGCCCTACTCGATGCCGGTCCAGCGCGCGATTGACTATATGAAACGACATCCGGACCGCCGGCTGCCACTCGCGGAGATCGCGCACGCCGCGCGGGTGCGGAGCGTATCCCATTTCTGCTCGCAGTTTCACCGCGAGGTGGGCGTCGCCCCGGCAGCGCACCACCTGGCACTGCGGATGGAGCTGGCGCGCGAGGTCCTGCGCCAGCCGGCATTTGATATAACCACCGTCGCCATGCAGTTCGGGTTCAGCTCGTCGCAGCATTTCAGCACCGCGTTTCGACGCGCCTTCGCGACAACACCGCGCCAATGGCGGCGCCGCCCCGGCTATATAAACTCTACTTCGTTGCGACCGCCGGGATCGCCTCCTCCAGGCTCACCGCCTTGAACGAAGGCCGCGCAAACCGCTCCGTGGGAACCGGCCCGCCTGGATTGTGGTGGAACTCGTCCACCCCTCGGCAAAGGTACGCCTTGAAGTTCGGGTTGATCGACAGATCATTTTTCACATTCGTCCCCGAGTAGCGAATCGTCAGGCCGGCGCGACGCCGCGCGGACGGATTCGCCGGCGAGCCATGAACCGCGCGGTCGTCGTGCAGCGAAACTTCCCCGGCCTTCAGCTTGAATTGCACCGCATCCTGCTCGCTGACCACACCGCGCTCCAGCTCGAGGGTGAGAATGGAATCCGTGATCTGCGAGCGGCGGTGCTTGATTATCCCCTGCTTCTGCGAACCAGGAATCAACTTCATCCCGCCGTTCTCCGCGTCGACGTCGTCAAACGCGAGCCAGACCGTGACGGTGTTGTGCGGCTCCATCGGCCAATAGTAAGCGTCCTGATGCCAACCCACGGTCGATTTGCTATAGGGTTCCTTGATGAAAAAGCTGCTGCCCCAAATGAAAAAATTGGGACCGAGGATTCCCTCCACGAGGTCATGAATCCGCGGATTCATCACGATATCATATAAGTAGCGGCTGGTCTCGTGCCACTCGCGAATATCCTTCGCGGTCTCGCCCGGCTGGAGCAACGCGAGGAGCTGCGGGAGCTCGGCGTTCATCGCCGCCATTTCCTGCCGTGTATATATTGCGGGCAGGCCGAGCAGATAGCCTTGGTCCCGGTAGAACTGCTTTTGTTGGTCGCTCAAGCGCTGGTCATTCATGGGTGCCGACAATATAGCCGATCGCTCGGCGGAACTCGTCCATAAAATTGTTCGGGTTTGTATATTAATTTTCGCCGTCCGCAGCCGCGCTCGCCCCAGCAGGCGGGCCAGTCAACGCGCTCGACCGCGAGCTAGGCGAACAGCTCCGGCACCTCGCGCCGCGCTGCCACCGCGATGCGCTCCACCTCTGCCCCGGTGGCCGCCAGATAGGGCCAGCGCAGATGCGGGGTGAGTCCCGGGAGCCAGCCGCCGGCCGCGGCCAGCGCCTTGTCAGCCGCCATGTTGGCCAATTTTCGCTCGGTGATCAGCGGCACCACGTGTGCGGCGAACATCTGGCCGATCGCGCGCTCAATGGCCATGCCCGCAGAGGGGTCGGCCAGACAGAGTTCATACCAGCGCTGCGCGCCGCGAGGGCTGAGGCAGCCCACATTTGAATAGGCACCATGCGCCCCGCGACTCAGGCCCGTGGCCAGAAAATGCCCCGGGATGAAAACGGCCATGCGCGAAAACACCGGCCGCATTTCCTCGTACCACGCGGCGTCGCCGCCTGCGACCTTGTTGCCCACAACGGCGGGGTAGCGCTCGGCGATGGTCCCCCACTCGGCCGGGCTGAGCTTTCGCTTCGCATGCGGCGGATTATATAGGATCAGGGGAACGGGATCCGCCGCTGCAACCATGACGTCCAGGAACCGGAAAATCTCCTCGATCGTGGGTGGAAACCAATCCGGCAGCACAACTTGAAACCCGGACGGCCGGAGTGCCCGGCTGCGCTTCACGCGCTCGAGCGAGAGTTGCGGGCTCATCTGCGTGGCGCCGATCTGGAAGGGGATTTTGGCGCGCTCGCATTTTTCAGCGAAGATCGCGTTCACCCGGTCAAACTCGTCCTCGGTGAGTGTATAGAACTCACCCGCGGAACCGTTGGAATATATACCGTCAACGCCCGCCGATTGCAGGACGTCGAGTTCGGTCGCGAGCAGAGTATAGTCGATCGATTCATCGGGGCGGATCGGCAGCAGCAGCGTGGCCCAGTTTCCGCGAAGCCCGGAGGCGGTCAGTGGTTTCATGGTCTATATAAAATAGCCGCTGCCCCCGAGCAGCGCTTCCGCGATGTCCGCAATCTGCCGCGCCGGACCCCGATAAGCCCACATCTGGGCGACGTCCTCGCCCTGCATCTGGTCTCCTCCCAGCGCCGGCGCGTGGTGCTCCAGTTCGCTGAAGCGGCCGAGCTGGGGATGGTTCACACTGCAGGCCTGAAACGCGTAACCGCCGTTGCCGAGGCTCGCCACGGGGGCATCGGGATGATCCGCCGAGGGGTTCGCGAATATATTGCGGATCACAAGCTCCCGCCGGTTCGGCCCCACGGATCGTATATAGCCGAACCTGCCCGTCGTCGCATACGGCCGCACTCCGATCTTATGCTCGCCGTCCGAGTTCATTCGATAATGAACGAGCGACCGGCGCACGCGCAGGTCGCCGCGCGGGATGCGGCCGAAAAAAACGGTCGGCCGGGCCCGACCATATACTGGCACGATCATCTCGCCGCCATGCGGCAGCTGCGCGATGCTCCAGAGGCCAAGGGCGCCGGGCGGGAGCGGCCCCGAACTGGAAAGCACGGTGAGTGTGGTCCGCGCACTGTAGCCCGCGAACTGGACGGCGGCCCCGAAGCGCGGGCCACCCGGGGGGCGGAGCGGATCCGGCGCCGCTCCGATCCGCCGCGTCACGCGCACGCGCACGAGGGCACGCGGCGCCGCGCAATCCAGGCTATATACAGCAGCAAGCTCGTACGCTCCGGCCGGCCGCGTGACCATATAGGTGCTGGCGTCGAGCACGGCCGGCGGCCGGTAGCCCGCGAGGTCCGGATATTTCGGGAAGAAAAAAGCATATTCCGGTCCGATCCACGTGCGTTCGCCGCCGAAGTTCTGCCACTGGCCCGAGGCGAGCCAGGCGCGCGCCGCGGCGGCGCGCCCGAGGATGGGGTTCACCCAGAGGAAATTACTCCGGTCACCGGGAGCAAACCAGCCCAGCACCCGACCTCCGCGCGGGAGCAGCAGCAGCTGCGTCCCGTCCGCAAATTCCACCGTGTCCGCGGCCAGGCCTGCAGCCTTCAGGGCGCGGGTAAGGGTGGCGTCCATGACTGGGTCGCGGGGAGCGCCGGAACGCCGGATTTCATGGGCGGGCCCATGCGCCTATATAGTTATGCATATCCAATAAATCCGCCCAAATCTCCGCGCGAGCCGCGGGCCGCGGATTATATACTGGCGGGGACCGGCGCCGCGGTGGACGGCGCGATCTGGCGAAAGAAATCCAGCGCGGTAAGCTCGGCCTTGAATGGGGCGAGCTTGTCCGGCGGCAGCGGTTCGAACGGCGGCCGGGCCGGGCCGCAGTCGAGCCCGATCGCAGCCATGATCGCCTTGCCCGCGGGCATGCTGCCCACGCGGAGCAGCGGAACAATCACCTTTTGTATATAGACCTGCTGCTGCGCCGCCTCCTCGCGCTTGCCCGCGTTGTGCAGCTGGATGAGCTTGTGATAAAGCAGCGCGGAATAGTTATAGGTACTGCCCACCGCGGAATGCCCGCCCATCGCGAGGCCCGCCAGCAGGCACTCGTCGCGGCCAAAGAAAATGTCAAACCGCCCCGCCGCTGCCGCGAGCGTGAGGCTGTAGTCCATCAGGTTCGAGTGCGTGAACTTGATGCCGGCAAAGCTCGGTATATTGCGCGCGGCCAGTGGCAGGAAATCAGCCATGCTGAAGTCCACCCCCGTCATGTCCGGTATATGATAATAATAAAAGGGCGTCTTCGGCGCGGCCTCCGCGATGCGACGCGAAAACTCCACCGCCGCGGCGAGCGTGCGCGGACGGAAGAACGAGGGCATGAGGGCGCCGATGGCGTCAGCACCAATGGATTCCGCGTGCCGTGCGAGGTCCTGAGCCACGCTGAGGGCATTGTGGCCGACGTGCACGATGACCTTGAGTTTGCTCGACGCAGCTTTCCGCCACGAGGCGGCGAGGTCGACCCGCTCCTGGTGGCCGAGCGATGCCCACTCACCGGTAGTGCCGCCGACAAACGCACCGCTGACCCCGGTGTCCTCGAGGTGACGCGCCAGGCGCGGCACCATGTCGAGGTTCAAGCTTAAATCGGGACGAAAGGGGGTGAACGGCGCGGCAATGAGACCGGAAAATCGAGGCGAATTCATATAGGGGGCGTTGAAAGCGGTCCGGAATTCAAACGCCGAAAGGAAGAGCACACGCGGGATGAGGCAACGGCATGTTGGTGGCGCTTTTTCTGGTCCACCTCCGCCTATATTCTGGCGGAACGCGCCCCGCCCCCGTGGTTCGGTCGGGTTCGCGCTCGCGCATAGTCCCGCTGAGGCGGCTGTGCGGACCGCCAGCGCGAAGAGAGCGATATCGCTCTATATATTCCGACGAGCACCGGCCGTCTCTGCCGCAGACGCCGGCCACGCCCTCAGGGCGCCCTCCGCGCCGATTCACATGCCCGGCATATATCCGGTGCCGAACCGCGCGGTCGAAGGCGTGCGAAAATCCGAGACCAACGACATCATCGCGATCGTGCCGCCATCGGCGACCACCGTCTGGCCCACTATATACTCGGCGTCTTCGGAGCTAAGGAACACTGCCAGCTTCGCAATATCGAGCCTCCGTCCGGGGCGCCCGAGCGGGACGGCGTTCTCGGCCGACTTCGCGGCCTCCGCCTCATTATAGCCGGGCATCGCCGACGCATAGTTTTCCACGGCCACCCAGCCGGGCGCGATTGCGTTCACGCGGACGCCGCGGTGCGCGAGCTCGACGGCGAGCGAGCGCGTATAGGCGATGATTGCCCCCTTCGTCGCCGCGTAGGCACTATGCTCCGGCACGCCGGCCAGGCCGTGCACGGAAGATATATTAACAATGCTGCCCTTCTCCCGCTTCAACATATCGCGCGCGATTTGCTGCGAGAGAAAATACGGTGAGCGCAGGTTCACCTGCCACAACCGGTCGAACTGCTCCGGCGTTACATCGAGAAACGGGCGGTTGAATGTGATGCCGGCATTGTTTACCAGACAGTCGATGCCGCCCCACGCCGCAAGCGCGGCTTCGGCGAGCGCAGCCACATCGGCCTCGCGACTGAAATCCGCCTGGATCACCTCGACGCGGCGGCCGAGCAACGCGATCTGCTGGCGCGCCTCCTCGACGCCCGCGGTCTCGTTCACATAGTGCAGGCAGACGTCCGCCCCCTCGCGCGCGAACTCGAGCGCGATCTCCCGCCCGATGCCCGTGCCCGCGCCGGTCACGAGCGCTCGCTTGCCGAGTAGCCGGTTCATGGGGCGCCGCCACTATCCACGTTTATATAGCTGACTCGATCCATATATGCCGGCGGAGACCCAGGTTGTTATATATTGCTATATAATCCGCGCCCACGCGGTCGGGACACCCCGGCCATCAGACGCCATTCACGACATTCCGCAGCGGCTTGCCCTGCAGCGCAAGCGTGGCGAGCTCGGCCACGGATTTGCGCAGGCGCGGGCCGGACTCCGGGCTCACGGACGCCAGGTGAGCGGAGATCACGACCTGGGGAAAGCCGCGCAACGGGCTGTCGACCGGCAGCGGCTCCGGGTTCGTCACGTCGAACGCCGCCCCCGCGAGCCGGCCCGAACGCAGCGCGTCGACCACACTCTCCGTCACGACGAGATCGCCGCGGGACGCATTGACGAGCAGCGCGTCCGGTTTCATCTGCGCGAGCGATTCGGCATTTATCATTCCGCGGGTCGACGGGAGACTCGGGCAATGGAGAGTGACAATATCGCTCTGGCGCAACAACTCCGGGAGCGTGGCATACTGCGCCCCGACGGCCTGCACCGCGGACGCCGCGACGACCGGGTCCGCGACCAGGATGCGGCAGCCGAAGGCGCGGAGCCGCTCGATGACCGCGCGCCCGATGCGACCGAAGCCGACCACGCCGACCGTGGTGTTGCGCAGGCAACGATATTTCTCACCGGGCATCGCGGATTTCCATTCGCCGTTTCGGATCACGAGCGCGTTGCCCACAATCTGGCGCGTCAACGCGAGCAGCAGCCCGAGCGTGTGGTCCGCAACTTCGTCGAGACAATAATCCGGGACATTACATACGGGGATGCGTTGCTGCGCGGCGAGCGCGGAGTCCACGTTATCATAGCCGATTCCATAGCGGATAATCGCGCGCGCTTTCTTCATCGCGGTGATCGCCGCGCCCTTCACCGGCGCGAATTGCGTAATGACGACATCGGCGTCGGCGGTGGCCGCGGCGACGTCCTCGATCGTGCGACATTGCGCGCCGACGAGATTCACGCCGAGTGGCGCCAATTGCTCCTGCTCGATGCCGAGGTCGGCAAATGTATAGTCGGTGACAACAACTTTATAGGGCATAAGAATCAGAAATCGCGGAGATAGCCGCCCGCGGACCAGCCACCGTCCACGCAGAGCACCTGGCCGTTGATATAGCTGCTCTCGGGCGCGGCGAGGAACAGGATGGTGTGCGCGATCTCGTCGACCGTGCCAGGCCGGCCAAGCGGTATATGATCGAGCAGCCGCTGCGCCCGCTCCGCTTGGATCGCATCCTGCCCATAAAAGAGAGCCTGCGTCCCGGAGGTCATGATCGAACCCGGCGCTATACAATTCGTCAGGACGCCCTTCGCGCCGAGCTCGATGGCCATCGTGCGGGTGAGATGCACGACGCCCGCCTTCGCGGCGGTGAACGCGCATTGCAAACGCGCGGGGACGACGCCGAGGACGGACGATATATTAATCACCCGTCCCTGCCCCTGCTTGATCATGGCCGCCGTGACGGCGCGACTAACAAGAAAAAGTCCGCGCAGATCTACGGCGGTGATGCGGTCCCATTCCTCGATGGGAAAGGTGTCGATCGTCACTCGATGGCGGCCCGTGTTGATGCCCGCGTTGTTGACCAGTATATCAATGCGTCCGAATTCACGCAGCGCCCACCCCACGCCGGCGTCGACCTCGGTTTCGGAGGACACGTCAAAGCGCAGAGCCCGTGCGCGCGGGATGGCGGCGGCGGTGACTTGGGCGCCGGACTCGTTGATATCCGCAACGATGACAGTGGCGCCGTTTTCGGCGAGCACCTCGGCGGTCTTGCGCCCGATGCCGATGGCGGCGCCCGTCACGAGCGCAATTTTATCTTTCAGATCAACTTTCAAGCAAGGGATGGGGACGCGGACCCGGACGCATGGTCAAGAATGAGGGTCGGAAGCCACGCAGTTTGGCTTCAAGGGGACGAACCCATATTGCTGGACCTATTTTTGGGCCAGCGAAGCTTCCTTCCGTTCTCGAATACCCGCCGGAGGCACCGCGATGGCGAGTTTATAATGCGGTCCCGCGCTGCAAACCAGCCGTCAGGCCGTCGCTTACACGCGAGACCGCTCCGAAGCTGAAGCGCGCTGTGGCGCGGGTTCCGAAGCGGAAGCACGCAACGGCAGGCTATATATGAACCGATGGGCGGCCCGGCCTCAAATTAGTGCCACCGGAATGCTTCCCTTTTATCTGGCCCTGCCGCTCGCGTGAACTAGGAGTCGACCGCCCGCGCGGGCGCCAGCCTTCGGGTAGGTGGCCGGCGGTACTGTATACTTTCTATATCCTCCCGCCCCGCCATGAAACTCGCCCGTCTCAATCGCCTTTTCAACCCGGAAACCGGCCGCTGCTTCGATATCGCCGTCGATCACGGCTTTTTCAATGAAGAGACGTTTCTCGCCGGGATCGAGAACCTGCCTGCGGCCATTGCCACGCTGGTGAAGGCGGCGCCCGACGCCATCCAGTTGACCATCGGCCAAGCGCGCCACCTGCAGAGCCTTCCGGTGCGCCACAAGCCCGCGCTCGTTCTCCGCACGGACGTTGCGAACGTATATGGAACCGTTCTCCCGCGCACTTTGTTTTCCAAAATGATTGACGATGCGGTGGTCCAAGCCGTGCGCCTCGATGCGGCCTGCGTGGTCGTGAACCTTTTTCGCCTGCCGAACGAGCCGGAGCTGACCGGGCAGTGCATCGACAATATACTGCGGCTGAAGCCCGAGTGTGAACACTACGGCATGCCGCTCATGATCGAGCCGCTCGTGTTCCAGCCGAATTCAAAGAGCGGTGGCTATATGGTAGACGGCGATCCGGCCAAAATTGTCCCGCTGGTGCGGCAGGCCGTCGAGCTCGGCGCCGACATCATCAAGGCGGATCCGACGTTCGACGTTTCGATCTATCATCGCGTGATCGACACCGCCGGCGGCGTTCCGGTGCTGGTACGGGGCGGGAGCAAGGCGCCTGAGGCGGAGATCCTCGCACGCACGGTCGCGCTCCTCGAGCAGGGCGCGGCCGGCATCGTATATGGACGCAATATCATTCAGCACCCGCGCCCGGAAGCGATCACGCGCGCTCTCATGTCGGTCGTGCACGAGCGAGCGAGCGTTGAAACGGCCCTGGGCTACCTAAGATAGACGACGGATCGAGCGGCGGGCGCCTCACGCGCCGCTATATACTTTAGCATCACGACGAAAACCCGGAGGCGCGCGCGACTATTTCGAGGGTTTATAGTCCTGCCACAGCCATTCGAGCGCTCGGGGCAGCGTCTGCGCGACGACCTTGCCGTCCACGTGCCCCGCGCCGAGCGCGTAGACAAATTGATAATGGTAGCCCTTCGCCTTCAGCGCAGCCGCCATGCGCTCGTTCGCGATCACCCAGTTGTGCAGATCCTTCGACGCGTTCACCGAGCCATTGTCGTTCTGCCCCACTTCCATCCAGAGGCGGATCGGCCGCGCGGGATTTTGCGGGATCAGGTGTTCGTGATATTCCCAGGCGCCATGCGGAAGCTTCGGGTCCTCGATTGACTGGTTGTTAGTATAGGTGCCCGAATAGGTTAACACGCGATGATAGAGCTCGGGATGAAACCATGCCATGGTGAACGCCACCGCGCCGCCCGAGCTGCCTCCCATGGTCGCCCGCGCGTTCGGTTCCTTGCTGATCACGACGTGATAATCGCGCTCCACCCGTGGCAGCACCTCGGCCTCTATATATTCAGCGAACCGGCCGGAAACGGAATCATATTCGAAGCCGCGCTCGCTTCCCCGGGCATCACCTCCGCCCGACATCACCATCACGGCAATCATCGGGGGCACCCGGTGCTCCGCGATCAGATTGTCCAGGATCGTCGCCAGCTGGTTGTTCTTGGATCCCTGCGCATCGTGCGTGACGAGCAGTGGCGCCGGCGAACCCGGTATATACTGGCTGGGGATATATACGGTTACGCCACGCGTCGGTGTCGTACCGCGCAAGCCCGTGTCGGGGTAGTATTTGCTCTCGCTGGTCACCAAGGTGAACTTCTCCACGCGGCCTTTGGGAACGTCGGATCGCGGCGTCTGCTCCGGCGCCGCTGTATACGGCGGCCGCAGCAAATAATCGCCGTCGCCGGATCCGGCCTCGAGCGCCGGAAGCGCATCGAGCCGAGCGATCTCCGCGAGGTCGGCTGCCGTGGCGGGACCGCCGCGAACATGCGCCGCCGGCAGCGCAGCGGCGGGATCGACAGACACCGGTCGGGCGTCCGCCGCAACAATAACAGCCGGCGCGGCGAGGGCGAGAGCCACCGCCACGCGGCGCAATATGAAACCGAAACGGGTCTGGAACATGGGGCGAAATCTCCGGGGAGGGGTTATACACACCTCCACCGGGTGGGCGAAGGCGGACGGCCATCGCACCACGTTTCTCCCGCAATGTCACGAGCGGCTCTAGAACTTCGCCACCACCCCACCCGACCGCCGGCGCCGATTCCACACGGCCAGGGCCAGCACCGCGCTGCCGATTGCGCCGTACGTCGACGGCTCGGGAACCGGCGTGAGGCCGCTGCCCGCGGATTGAATCTGGCCCTCGATGGTGACGGTGATCGGATTGAGCGCGAGGTCGGACTGCGAGCCGTTGTGGCTGACCGCGTCGATCACTATATTGGCCGAGTAGAATCCGATATTCGAAGCATTAAACGTGATTTGGAAACCCTCGAGACCGCCGGCGTTCAAGTCGAATGCCGTGGTGCCCAGCAGACTGAATGGGAGTCCCGCGAGCTGGCTTATATCAATGCTGCCCAGGAGCGCATCAGCCGGGCCGCCGGCGAGATTGCTGAGGTTAAGCGAGGTGAGCAATGTATTCGCTCCCACGGTGATTGTGCCGAAATTCAGGACGGCGGTGTTCGCGCCGGTGAAGTTGAAAGCGGCGCTGCCGGAGCCGGTAAGGCCGACCTGCGCGATGGCATTCACCATGGCACTGACGTTCACCGACTGCGACGCGAGGGCGAGTGAGCCGAGGCCGCTGTTGTTGATTGCCTGAGAGGCAAAGTTCACCGCGGCGGATCCGCTATATACTCCAGCCGCGCCAGCAGTGAACGCGAGCGACATCTGGTTGCTCGAGCCACCGACCGCGAGGCCCGAGATCGAACCCGTACCTGACAAGCCGCTGCTCGCCGCCCCGAAGCTGGCCCCGAGCGTCTCGGTGAAACCGCCGGTCGCCGGCGCCACATTGGAAATTGCGAGATTAGTATTAATCACCGTGCCCGAGCGCACCACGCCGAGATTTAGCGTCGTCGGCAGCAGCGCCGCGGCGGCGGTTTGATATACCGTGCCCGTGACCCCGACCGTCTGCGAGCCGGCGCCGATCGTGCCGAGGCCGCTGTTGTTCACCGCGGAAGAAGTGAAGCCCACCGTGGCCGATCCAGAAACGACGCCCGCGGTGTTCGTCATCAAGCCGACGTTGATCGCATTGGAAGAACTGCCCTGGGCAACGCCCGCGAAACTGCCGCCCGCGGTGGCCGACCCGGTCGTGCCGGTGACGGAGCCGCCGAGCGTCTCAGTATATCCATTCGTATTCGGCGCCGAATTCGTGATCGAGAGATTCTGGCCGAGCGTGCCGTTGATCCGGCTGCTTCCGAGATTGATCGGGCTCGTCGGCAGCACCGTCGCCGAAGCGGTTTGATATACCGCACCGGTGACTGCCACGGCCTGCGTGCCGAGCGCTGTCGTCACGCCATTATTGAAGGTTCCATCAGACGTGGTCGTCACCGAGACCGAACCGCTCTTCGAGCCAGCCGTCGTTGTATTCATCCCGACGACGAGGCTGGTATTATTCGTCGCCCCCGCGGCGAGATTGGAAAACGAGCCGTTCGCCGTCAGGCCGGACGAGGCCGTGGACACCGAGGCGTTCAGTCCCTCGGCCGGACCCGTTGCTATATTGGACAATGATATATCCTGCGTCGGCGAGATGGCGCCGATGCGGACATTCCCCAGGTTGATCGGATTGGGCGTCGCGGCGCTCGCCGCTGCGAGGGTGCCGACGGTGCCGGTGATCTGTCCGGTGACCGCAACGTTTTGCGCCGGCAGGGCTGTCAGCCCGAGGCCGCTGGTGCCGGCGCCGTTCGAGGCGAGCAATACCTGCACCGTTGCGGTGACCTGGCCGGTGGCGCTCGTGTTGAGCGTGACGAGCAGTCCCGAGTTATTCGAAAGTCCCGCGGCGAGATTCGTGATCGAGCCGGAGCCGGAGAGGAGATTCGAACCGGTGCCGGAGAAACTTCCGAGCAGCGCATTCAAGCCCTCGGAAAATCCATCTGCGGTCGCGCTGTTCGTCACGCCGATGAAGCGCGTCTGCGTCGAATTCAGCAGCACGTTGCCAAAGCTGACTCCGGTGAGCGTGGGGTCGGCGAGCCGATAGGCAGCGCCGGTCAAGGCGACGGTTTGCGAGCCGACGCCGATCGTGCCGAGTCCGCTGTTGTTCACGGCGGACGAGGTAAAAGCGAGTGTCGCGGAGCCCGAGAGCGCGCCGGCGGTGGTCGAGTTGAGACCGACGGAAATCGCGTTGCTACTCTGACCCTGGGCGAGTCCGGAGACCGAGCCGCTCGTGCTCGCGAGTCCGGTGGTTCCCGAGACGGTGGCACCGAGAGTTTCGGTATATCCATTCGTGTTCGGCGCTATATTGGTGACGCCGAGCTGTCCCGTCAGCGCACCGCCGACGTGAACATTACCGAGGTTCACGGTGGCCGGAAGTGTATTGGCCTGGGCCGTTTGATATACCGCGCCGCTGCCGAGCGTGAGCGTCTGGCCCGCGACGTTGTCGAAGTTATTCGCTATATGAACCTCCTGACCCGACGCGAGCGCGCCGGCGGTCGTGCCGGTGAGGGTCACGGCAAAATTCTGCGACTGGCCGGACGCGAGCGGTCCGTAATTCCCAGCGGTGACGCCGGTGCCGGACAGGCGGCTGTCCGTAATATTGCCGCCGTTGACGCTGGTCTGGATGGCGCCGATCAGCGCGGGGCCGGTGGTGCCCCCGTTCGTTATATTATAATTAACCGTGGATGTATCGCCAATGCGGATATTGCCGAAGCCCTGTAGCTGGGGAGTGGCGGTGGTGCCGCCGACTACTGCGGGTCCCGTGATCGTCTGCGTGGTGTTGCCGGACGCGAGGATCTGTCCGGTGCCGGTGACGTCGGCGTGGTTATTAAAGCTGTTGCCGGTCCCGAAGTTCGCGTTCGTATAGCTGTTGGAGACGGTTATATTATTGCTGCCGAGCGCGAGCGTTCCGTTTTGCGTGAGGGTGCCGGTGGTGCTGCCGAGCGCTCCGCCCGCGAGGCTGAGGGTGGCGCCGGGGTCGACCTTGATGGTGCCGGTCGGGCCGGAGATTCCGTTGCTCACGGTGAGCGTGCCGCCCGAGGCGTCGATCGTGCCCTGGTTGGTGGGGCGCGCCTGGATATTGCCGTAACCGGTGATCAGGCCGGAGGGGCCGTTGGTCAGCGCGCCGGATGCGACGGTGCCGCCCGCGAGTTGAACGGTGCCCCCGGATATATTCGCCGTGCCAGCGGTGAGCGTGCCGCCGGAGTCGATGAGCGTCGACCCGCCCGTCTGGCTATAGGTGTTGCCTGAGCTCACGGTCAATCCACTGCCGCCACCGCCGATATGAACCGATCCCGCGTTGGTGAGGTTTCCGGTGGGGGCGAAATTATAGCCACCGGTCAAGGTAAGGCTGCCGGCCGCGAGATTGGCGGCGAGTGGTTGGAGCGCGTTGTTGCCGCCGGCGTCGACGAGGAGCGTGTTTGCCGTGGGGCCGTTTAATATAATTTTTGCGGCGTTGTTCACGATCTCGCCGCCCGCGTTGTTGCCGAGCGTGCTGAGCTGGACCGTGCCAGTGTTTCCGGTGGCGCCGTTCACTATATACGTGCCGCCCGTGAGGGTGTTGCCGCTGAAGTTCGTGAGGTTGGACTGCACGACGAGCGTGCTGCCGGCGTTCGCCTCCAAGGTGCCGTTGTTCGTCACGCCGCCACTGCCGTTGATCAAGAGGTTTAGCCCGGGCGTATTGGCAAGGACGGTGCCCGCCGCGCCATTAACGAACGTCAGCGCGCCCTGGCCGATCGTGCCGGAGCCCTGGATGAGATTGTCGGCATTCGTGAGTGTCGCGTTCGGCACGGACTGGGAAATATATACCTGACCGTTGGAGTCGACGGCCGAGAGATTGACCGTGCCGCCGCCCTGCAAGGTGGTATTCCCCGCTATATAAAGATACGCGTTCGAGCCGCCGCCTGCGCTGAAGTTAATCGCGCCCTGATTGTTGATTGTTCCCGTCACCGAGGTGGCCGTGGAAGGGCCGCTAGTATATATCGTTCCGGGCGCGAGCGTGATGGCGCCGGCAGTCGCGCCATCGAGCGTGGCGGAATTCGTGGTGTGCAGCGCGCCGGAGAGCGTGCCGCCCTCGATGGTCGAACTGATGCCCACCGTGCCGCCGGCGCCGGCGATCAAGCCGCCCTGGTTCACGACGTTGGTATTGACCTGGAGAATGCCGCCGTTGGTCGCCTCGAGCGTGCCGGTGTTCACCACGCCACCGCTGCCGTTGAGCACGAGGGCGTGGCCGGAGATATTCGCGTCGACCACGCCGCTGCTGAGGTTATTGAACGTCAGCCCGCCGTTCCCGATCGTGCCGGCGCCGCTGATGGTATTGTTCACATTCGTGAGCACGACGTTGGACGCGCTCTGAGATATATACGGCTGACCGTTGGCGTCGCCGTCATTCATCGTGATTTGGCCACCACCCTGGAGAATGGTGTTGCCGCCGATCGACAGGTAGCTGTTCGCGCCGCTGCCGGCCTGAAGGCTGATGGTGCCCTGATTGTTCACGGTGCCGAGCACGGTGGTGTTGGTCGAAAAACCTCCCGTGAGCACAGAACCGGTCGCGAGCGTGATCGGGCCGTTGGTCGCACCGTCGAGCGTCGCTGCGCTGGCTGTATAGAGGTTGGCGCCGGAGAGCGTGCCGCCGGTGATGGTGTTGGATATATCAACCGTCCCGGAACCCGCGGAGATCGTTCCGTTCTGGTTGTTCACCGCCGTCGAGATTTGCAGGATGCCGCCGTTCGTGGCCTCGAGCAGGCCGGTATTCGTCACGCCACCGCCGCCGTTCAGCAGGAGGGTATGGCCGTTTATATTGGCATCGATCGTGCCAGCCGCCTGGTTGACCAAGGTGAGACCGCCGTTGCCGATAGTGGCGGCCCCTTGGATCGTATTGTTCACGTTCGTGAGTGTATACGTGCCGCCGCTCTGCGATATATAGGGCTGGCCGTTCGCGTCACCGTTGTTGAGCGTGATCGAGCCGCCGCCCTGAAGCGTGGTGTTACCGGCGATTGAAAGTTGTGAGTTCGTACCGGAGCCTGCATTAAGCCGGATACTCCCGTCGTTGTTGATCGTCCCGAGCACGGTCGTGTTCGTGCTCCCATTCCCGGTATATATACTGCCGGGCCCGAGGGTGAGCGCGCCCGCGGTTGCTCCGTCGAGCGTGGCGGAATTCACCGTCTGCAGATTTCCGCCGGTGAGCGTGCCGCCCTGGATCGTGCTGCTAATACCAACGGTGCCGGTCGCCGCGGAAATCGTCGCGCCTTGGTTTGCGACGTTGCTCGAAATCTGAAGAGTGCCGCCGTTGGTCGCCTCGAGGAGGCCATGATTGGTGATGCCGCCGGAGCCGTTCAGCGTGAGTGTATTGCCCGCGGCGTTGGCGTTGATAACGCCCGCCGCACCGTTCACGATCCCGAGCCCGCCGTTGCCGATCACACCGTAGCCGCTGATCTTGTTATCTATGTTATTCAGCGTGCTCGCGCCGCCGGTTTGCTGGATATATACAAGACCATTGTTGTCGCCGCTGTTCAGGGTGACGGCACCGCCGCCCTGCAGGGTCGTATCACCGTTTATATTCAGAAATGCATTCGTACCGGAGCCGGCGGTGAGCTGGATCGTTCCGGGATTCGTGATCGTGCCGCTCACGTTGGTCGTGGAGTTGACGCCGCCCAGATACGTGGTGCCATTGGCAAACGTGACGCCGTTGAGGGTGGCGGTGCCGACCGTCTGGAGCGTGCCGCCGCCGGAGGAACTGAGCGTGCCCCCGTTGACCGTGGTCGATATATTAACCGTGCCGCCGGCGGCTGCGATCGAGCCCGACGAGTTTGCGACCGTGGTCGAGAGCTGGAGGGTGCCGCCATTGGTGCCTTCCATCAGCCCGTTGTTGGTGATGCCGCCGGACCCATTTAGCGTGAGTGTATTGCCCGAGGCGTTGGCGTTGATGACACCCGCCGCGCCGTTCACGACCGTGAGGCCGCCATTGCCGATGACACCGTAGCCGCTGATCTTGTTATCAACATTATTGAGCGTGAGATTCGGCGCGCCCTGTACGAGCGTCGCGGTGCCGTTGAGATCACCGCTGTTCATCACGAGGGAGCCGCCGCCCTGCAGTGTCGTATTTCCGTCGAGGCGTAACGTCGCGTTGTTGCCGCTGCCCGCGGTGAGCTGCAGCGTACCGTTGTTGACGATCGTACCGTTGAGACCAGTCGTCGTGTTGAAGCCGCTGGTATAGGTGCTGCCGCTCGAAATCGTAACCCCACTGAGTGCGGTGGTGGCGCCCGCCTGAGTC
Source organism: uncultured Verrucomicrobiae bacterium (assembly GCA_963800005.1). GTDB lineage: Bacteria > Verrucomicrobiota > Verrucomicrobiia > Opitutales > Opitutaceae > CAWCZH01. Next base: position 233,036 of record CAWCZH010000002.1, on the reverse strand, counting down.
TGCAATACACCGGTCCCAGACGTCGAAAGCGTGCCGCCGGTAATACTGCCGTTGACGACAACGTTGCCGGAGTTCGCGAGCACGGTGCCGCCGGTGTTCGCGACCGACGTGGTGATCTGGAGCACGCCTCCCGCGGTGGCCTCGAGTAATCCCGCGTTGGTGATACCGCCGGTGCCGTTCAGCGTCAGGGCTTGGCCGGACGTGTTGGCATTGATAATACCTCCGGAATTATTCGCCAGAGTAAGCCCCCCGTTGCCGATTATGCCGTCGCCCTGGATAATATTGCTGGCGTTCGTGAGCGTGTAGCTGCCGCCGGACTGCTGGATCACCGCGGTGCCGTTGTGGTCGCCGTAGGATATATTAAGCGTCCCGTTGCCCGAGAGCGTGACGTTGTTGTTGACGTTGAAAAACGAGTTGGTCGCGAAACCGCCAAGCAGGTTGATCGTGCCGTTGTTGATGAGCGACGTGCCGTAGATCCCGAAGGTCGCGTTGAGCCCAATATTAAATGTATTATTCGCGCCAATCGTAAGGTTCAATGTGTTGCCGGTCGCGTTCGCGAGATCGACAAACGTCGGCAGCGCGGACGTCCCATTGGTCACGGTGGCATTCGTCGAGCTGTTGGGCACGCCGGCGCTCCAGTTTCCGGGGACCGTGAAATCGCCAGTGCCATTTGCTATATAGTTGGTCTGGGCCGTGGCGGCAACGGCGATCGCGGCCAATGCCGTCCAGAGGACCCGGCGCCCAAAAGGCCGCTGGGTATTGAAGAGAGTGCGCGGGAAACGGGAGCCGGGATTCATGAAATATAGGTGATGGCCGAACAATATATAAACAGGTCGATGGCGGGATGCTCGCATCGCGGGATGCACACTCGCCCATCAAGGGTAGTAAGAAGGGGCCGGCGGATTTCACCCGTGCCCCGTCGTTCAGGGTATCCCCGATCCCGGTTCCTGCCTTTTGCGAAAAGGCCGGCCCTCCGTCGCTTACAGCTTCGCGGGGTACGCCGGCAGAGCCAACGTCACCGCGAGTGCCTGCCACGGATCGGCGCGCGCCGGCGTAGTCGACCCTCGATAATACCGAATCACGTCGGCGAGGGTAATCTGCACAGAAAATCGGTCCTTCGCCGCGATCGCCGCGGCGTGCTTGACCAGCCCGGCATAGCCGGCGGCGAACAACTCCTCGGGATCAGCACTCAGGCCGAGTGACGCGAGCCCGAGTTGGACGCGATTGATATCCGTCCGCCAGACATCCGGCGTGCTCTTGAGGCGCGCCTCGAGGCTGCCGCGGAGGATCGGCTCGGCGGCGGCGAATTTGCCCTCCATAATCAGCACGCGGGCGAATGCATCCCCGGCGGTCAACGCCACCGAATCCGCCGCGCCGCCGCGCTTGAGGCGACTTTCATATATCTCTCGGCTCAGCTTTTCCGCTTCCGGCAGCCGGCCCTCACCGCGGAAAACCAGCGCGATATCGGCGCGCGTGTCCACGGTTACCGGGTGCTCCGGGCCGAGCACACGGACCCGGGCCTCGAGGACTTCGGCGAAAAGTTTTTCCGCCGCGGTGAAGCGGTCACCATAGAGCAGGAAATTCCCAGCGAGGTGCGCCTTCACGGCGAGTGTATAGGGATGATCAGGACCGAGCGCTTTTTCCGTCAACGGCACGGCCTCCACGAACAACGCCTCCGCCTCGGCGAACTTCCCTTGATATTGATATTCGGTGGCGAGGTTCTGCATCGAAACCAGCGTGTGCGGGTGCGACGGACCTAGGACCTTTCGGCGGGTTTCCCAGAGCTGCGCCTCCAACTTTGAACCCTCCGCGTATCGCCCCTGCACTCCATAGAGCACCGCAAGCTCACCCATCGAATCGAGTGTATATATATTCTCGGGGCCGAAGGTTTGCCGGCAGAGTTCGACCACTTCCAGAAACAGCTTTTCCGATTCCGCGTATTTTCGCTGGTTGCGAAGGTTGATGGCCAGGCTGTTCATGATCGAGATCGTCTCCGAGCCTTTCTCGCCGAACACCTTCCGGCTCGCCGCCAGCGCACGCACGTTGATCGCCTCCGCCTGAGCATCCTTCCGCTGTTCCATATATACAGCGGCAAGATCGCTCAGCGTGCTCAGCGTATTGGGATGCTCCGGCCCCAACGTACGCTGCTGCGCCTCGAGCACCTGCAGGTCCAACGCCTCCGCTTGTGGATATTTCCCGTCATGCCGGAAAGCCGTCGCGAGCTGGCTCTGGGCGAGGAGCGTCCGCGGGGACTCCGGCCCAAGCTCGCGTATATATATATCAACGGCGCGCTTTTGCTGCACCTGCATCACCGCATATTCACCGAGTGACTCGTAGGTGCGCGCGAGCACCTCGCGGATCGCCCCCTCGACCAACGGTTGCTGGGGAAACCGCCCGTCGATTTTCGCCGCCGCGCGATCGAGCACGGTGCGCAACTTGAGATCGCGGTCCGGCTCGTTGTCGGGCGAGGCCTGCGCCAGAAGATCGCTCTGCAGGAACCGCAGGATCTCCCGGCTCGTCGCCGCCTCGGTCGCCGCGACGCCCTGCGCTTTTTCCGCCGCCAGCCGCGACGCCTCCGCCCCACGGCGGGCACGCTCGATGCGAACCGCCATCAGCGGACCACCAATCGCCAAGGCCAGCAGCGAGACACTCGCGAGCACGAGCGAGGCCGCGAGACCGGGTCGACGCTTCGCCCAGCGGGCCAGTTTTTCCAACGCGCTCACCGGCCGCGCGATCACCGGCTCGCCACGCGCAAATCGTGCCAGTTCGTCGCGCAACGCCTCCGCCGATTCATAGCGCCGCGCCGGAATTTTCTCGAGGCACTTCAGGCAAATCGTTTCGAGGTCGCGGGGAATATCCGGCCACAGCACGCGCGGTGACGGTGGGTCAGTCGCGGGAACTTGCGCGAGGATCGAGGCCGCGGAATCGCCGACAAATGGCGGACGCCCCGTGAGGCATTCATAAAACACCGCGCCCAGAGAGTATATATCGGAACGCGGCGACGCATGCTCCGCGCCTTGGAGCAATTCCGGCGCGAGATAGGCCGCGGTGCCGGCCACCTGGCCGGGCATGGTGAGATCGCCGCCGCCCGCGAGCGGGCCCGCCAGTCCGAAATCCGCGAGCAACGGATTTCCCGCCGCATCCAAAAGTATATTGGAAGGCTTTATATCCCGGTGCAGAACGCCCGCCCCATGCGCGTGCGCGAGCGCATCAGCCATGATGCGGACGACCTCGGCCGCCCGCGCCGGCGGCAATGGACGTCCATCGAGCTGCGCGCGCAAATCGCCGCCCTCGAGAAAATCCATCGCGAGATAGGCGTGCTGCTCGGTCAACGCCATCGCATGCACCGCGACTATATGAGGATGACGCAGCGAGGCGACCGCCTGCCCTTCCCGAACGAGGCGCTGCGCGAGGCGCGGATCCGCGGACGCGGAAATCAGCTTGAGCGCCACAAGCCGGTTCAGCTTCCGCTCGCGCGCCAACCAAACCGTCGCCGTCGCGCCGCGGCCGAGTTCGGTCATCAACTCAAAATTTTCCGGTAAATCTCCAAAGCCGGGCGCCGGCTCGTCCTCATGGCGTGCCGCGGTGAGGCCGGACAGCGCGGTCGAGAACGCGCACCGCGCACAAAGAGATTCGGGGAGCAGCGAATCGAATGCGGCGTGGCAAACCACACACACTCCGGTCACGACCTCGACGGCCGGTTCACTCATTTGGAAACGACGCGCAATAGATAACGAAGCTCGGCCTCAACCTCGGAGCGATCGATCATGGTCTCCGCGACCTGGTGGCGGATAAGATCCTGAAATCGGCGCGACAGCCGGTGTATTAATAAAGCCACCTGCCCTTTCGGCAACTCCAGCTCCGCCGCCAGCCGGGCATAGTCGCCCGGCCCCGGCGATAACGTCAGGAACGGCCGGAATTTTTGAAAGCGGGGTTGCGCCGCCGGCAATTGCTCCTGCTCCAACCGCGCCAACGCCGCCTGGAGCAGGCATGCGGCCCAGCTCCGTTCATATACCTCCGTCGCCGTCGCTGTCGTATCCGCGAGGCCCGACAAAAACTTTTCACAGTCCGCCGAATCCAACGAGATCGTCTCGGCCTCAGCTCCGCGCTTTTGCGCGTGCTCGCGACGCCACCGATTCGCCTGGAAATTTCGCAGATACGTCATGAGGAACGCCCGGAAACTGCCGCGATCATGCGCCGCATCTTTCAGCCACTCGCGTTTCAACATGTCCGCAAAAAAATCCTGCGTCGCATCCTCGGCGTCACTCGGAGAAAATCCGCTGCTTCGAATGAATAAATAAACTGGCCGCCAATAGGTGCGGCACAAGCGGTCCAGCTCCGGACCGCCATCACTCGCAGCCGCGAGGACCATACTCCAACTGGTCGATGCGAAACCATCGGGAACGCGAGGAGCGGTCCCGAGCTGGGCTGAAGTGGAAACGTCAGAGGACATTGCGACACGCCGGACGGTCGGAAGACCGCCATTCACGCCTGCCGTCGTCCCACGCCTTGGCCAACCGCGCAACAAAGAAAGCGCAAACGAATGGCGCTGGCCGATACCACCATCTGACCCTCAGGCAGCCCGCGCCCGCGTTGACCACGCGTCCCTTGCACCGCCGAGGGAGTATATCCTTCCCGATATATACTTCCCCATTAGTCTACGAGCGCGCCCGCCTAGGGCGTACGGTGCTCCCCCGCCCCGCCCCGCGATCCCGCCGCCACCGCGAAGAAAAACGCCTATATATAGCCATATCGTCGTATCGCGCCGCCGGCTCGGCGCGTCACCAGCGCAACACCGGCTCAGAGATCGCTCTATATTTCGAAGCGTCAAGGCGTTCAGGCGGCATGCGAACGGCCCGCCAGCGGGGTGACACTGCCTAGCGCGGCGCGGTGCCGCCGCAGGCGGATCGCCAGGCTCACAAGCAGCGCACCAAACGCGATGGCGTACCACGCGAAGATCCACACGAGCGCGAGCGCACCGGCGCCCGGCCGGAAAAGTATAAAGGCGCCAAAGAGGATGGAGATGACGCCACTCAAGATCAGCAGCCATTCGCCCTCGATCTCCTTCCGCAGATGAATCGCGCCAACAATCTCGAAGATCCCCCGAACAATAGACCACCACGCCACGAAGGTCACCACGACGAGCGCCGTCAAACCAGGGACCGTGAACGCCGCAAACGCCCCCGCCAGACCCAAGATGCCGATCAGGATCAGCCAGCCGCGCGGCACACCCGATCCGCCGCGGAAAGCCGCCACAAGCGCGAACACCCCGTCGGCAAACGCATACGCGCCCAACATGATGATGAGCACGCTCAACGTCAGCAGCGGCCAGAGAAACGCCAGCACGCCAAAAGCGATCGCCGCCAATCCGCGCAGCAGTACCAGCCACCAGTTTTGTGAGAGGACGCCAACGAGCGATGTGTTCATGATGTATATAAAGTTGCTGCCAGCCAGCTATATTAAACCTGCTATATGAAACGTCCCCGGTCGGCCGCGGCGCTTAGGACTGATTCGCCCCCGACTGCTGCCCGAACAGCGCCCGGATCTTTTCGCTCACCTGCGTGAATCCCGCGCCCGCGTCGCCGCCGCCGCGGACGCTGTCCTCGAGCTGCTTAAGGCCCGTGCTGACCGCTATATAGTCCGGACTGTTGCCCGCATAACCGAGCGCCCGCGCCCTCTCCAACTCGTCTCGCGCGACGCCAAGGCTCTTCAGCGCCAGCCGCCGGTCCGTCTTTTGCGCGTCGCGCGCCACATTCACTGCGGCCTGGGCCAGTAGCAGCGGCACGGGCGTCACCTGGTCCGAGATCGTAAGTGTATTCAGCGCCGTCAGCAGCACGATCGAGGCATCGGTATCCTGCTTCTGGTCGAGCATCCGCACGGCGTCCGTCAACGCGATCGGGAAGGTGACCAACGAGAGTTTCGTCGTGCGAACGCGGAGCTCGCTGGTCAACCCGTCCAGGATAACGCGCGCCGCAGGATACTGCCGCTCGGTCACCGCCCGCTCGGCGGCAGCGACGCGGGTGCGAATCGCCGCCAGCTCGGCGGGCGCAAGATCGATCACCTCGACTTGCGAAGCGACGGGGATGAGGACATTCGAGGGATTCCGCGCGACGAGCGCGTTGATCTGGTTGGCGGCTCGATCGATGTCGGCGCGGGCTTCATCATCATGGCGGGCAACGATTGCCTTGATCGCATTGGAAGTCTGCTCGATGACCGCCATGCCGTCGCGGTCGAGGCTTTGCTGCGCGACCTGCTCAGCGTGCTCTCGTTGTTGCTCAATCTGCGGACGCGCTTGCCTTTGGGCATCGCGGCGTTGCTGCTCGACCGGTCCCGGGTTGTCCGCTGCGATCGCCTCGGCGGCGCCGATGATAAGCGGAACCAACCAGAGCGCGCACCGCAGCAGGTTTGGAGTTTTCATAGAGTTCCTCACGTGGCGTTTACCCACTCCGCCCTCGCGGGCGACGGTGGACGACTTGCTATAGTGACCCTGGGGCCCGCCAGGCCCCCGGCCTCGAAACGTCCCGCGCGACCGGACCGCCTCATTTCATATAGCACGAATTCGCACGGTTCACGCGACGATGGAAGAGCGCGACGGCCGGCTTTCACGACCGCGTTCGACCGGTGGCGGGCCGGCCGGTTCGCGACCCGCGGCGACAATGTCGTATATACTTTTCTCGTCGTGGATTGGACCCGCGGCCGGAGCGCGTTATATACTCTTGTGATGCCGGAGAAACGGATGCGCGGCGGTCCTCGCGACCCGCCGTGCCCAGTATATTGCGGGTAAGCCACGATCCGGCAGCGAAACAGGCGGCGTTGCACTCAAGCGCGGCGCAGGCGCGGAACCCGCCGCATCACCGTGTTTCATTGGGGAGTCGTGAGTGGAATCGGACTCGATGAACGCGGCCTCCTAGTCAATTGCCCCGCTTGCGGGCAGAAAACCCGGCTGCCATATGAGCGGCTGCAGGAGCGGCCGCGCTGCGCGCGGTGTGGATCGGCGATCGCGCCGCCGGCGAGCCCTGTCGACGTCGCAAATGAGCGCAGCTTCGACGCGCTCTTGGAGGGACCGACGCTGCCGGTGCCGGTGGATTTTTGGGCAACGTGGTGCGGGCCGTGCAAGATGATGGCGCCCGCGCTGGCCGAGGCGGCCGCGGCGGAGTCCGGCCGCACGCTGATCGCGAAGGTCGACACCACGGCGGTCCGGGGAGTGTCGGCGCGCTTCCAGGTGACGGCGCTGCCGACGCTTTGCCTTTTTCAGCGCGGCTCCGAAATCGCCCGGGAAACTGGCGCGCTCCCGACTGCCGCGATTCGCGGGTTCATCGCGAACCACGCGCACCCGTGATCCGATCTCGATGAACGCCGAACGCGGAACGGAAATATATACCTTGCAGCGATTCGAACCGGCGCCGCAAACCGTTTACCCGATCGAGGTGGCGGCGCAGCTCAGCGAGCTCTCGCGGCACGAGATTCTCCGCTGCTGGAAACGCGGCTTCGTGCTGCCCCGGCTGCAGGCGCCCTACGGCGCGCTGTATTTCGATGCCTCCGCGATCCGCACCCTCCCGTATATAGCACAGCTGCAGGACGAGCAGGGCGTCAATTCGCGGGCATCGGGCTCATCCTCGACCTGACCGACCAGGTGCACGACCTGCGCGCCGCCTACGAGGGCGCGCAGCCGTAGCGACGCCGGGCCCGCGCCCACCCCATCCATTGGCACCGACCGCGGCACAGCTGCACTATATAGTTCTGGCCGCCGAATAGACTTCGGCAGCATTCCCGCGCACCGTGCGCGCCGCCGGCTGAATATAATGGGGTCCCCGGATCGGTTGGATTATATATATATATATATATATATATATATTTGAGACGACGGCGGCGGAATGCGCCTGGGCTCGAATGGACCCGAGGCTCCCGATCCGACTCCGACCGTGTTGCGCGGCGGTGCTCCTTTATATTTATTCCCAGACTGGAGGCGCACTATTGCGCTATAGTTAGACCGGAAAACGTTTTGCGCCGTCAGTGGCGTTTTGGTTTTTCCTCCGCACTCCAAACCGGCGTCCCAGGATTCGCCTGAGCCCGAAAGCCGCCCGGCTACCCCCATACCCCTTTTGCCTTCGACGCCCCTTCCCGGACGTGACGCTAAACTATTGCCCTTAAGCCATTATATCTGACCCGCCCGCCTCACATGCCTGGCCTGAATATAGCAACGGCCGTTGCCGGAAATTATAAAGACGCCGCGCTCCCGCTCCCGGAGCGGGTCAGCGATCTCGTCCGGAAACTCACGCTCCCGGAAAAAATCAATCAGCTCGTTCACCAGAATCGTGCAATCGAGCGGCTGGGGATCCCGGAATATAATTGGTGGAATGAGGCCTGCCACGGCGTCGGCCGCAATGGCCGGGCCACCGTATTTCCCCAGGTGATCGGGCTCGCGGCGACTTGGAATCGCGACCTCGTGCAACGCGTGGCCACCGCGATTTCCGACGAGGCGCGGGCGAAGCACCACGCCGCCATCGCCGCTGGCCACCGCGGACAATATCAAGGCCTCACCTTCTGGACGCCCAATATAAATATATTCCGCGACCCGCGCTGGGGACGCGGCCAGGAGACGTTCGGGGAAGATCCGTTCCTCACCGGCGAACTCGGCCTCGCCATGGTGCGCGGCCTCCAGGGCGATGATCCGCATTATCTAAAAACCGCTGCATGCGCGAAACACTTCGCCGTCCACAGCGGCCCCGAGCAAATGCGCCACGGCTTCGACGCGCAGCCACCGCTCAAGGACCTCGCGGAAACCTACTTGCCCGCGTTCGAAAAACTCGTCCGCGGCGGCGTCGAGTCCGTCATGGGTGCCTATAACCGCACCCTCGGCGAAGCCTGCTGCGCCAGCGAACGCCTCCTCGTCGACACCCTGCGCGGCGCCTGGGGATTTCAGGGACACGTCGTCAGCGACTGCGGCGCGATCGATGATATACATCTTCACCACGGAATCACGAAAACGGCGCCCGAATCCGCCGCGCTCGCCGTGCGCCGCGGCTGTGATCTCAACTGCGGTTGCACCTACGACGACCTCGTGGTTGCGGTGCGCGAGGGCCTCATCACTGAGGACGAAATTGATATCGCGCTGCGGCGCGTGCTCGCGACGAAGTTCAAGCTCGGGTTTTTCGACGCACCGGAGCGCGTGCCGTGGTCCCGCACTTCTGTGTCAATAATCGACGGCGAGGCGCACCGCACCCTCGCGCGCCAGGCCGCCGCCGAGTCCGTCGTCCTGCTCAAGAACAACGGTATCCTGCCGCTCCCGCGCGATCCCGGAAGTATACTTGTCACCGGCCCGACCGCCGCCAGCACCGCCGCGTTGCTCGGCAATTATTATGGAATGTCCGCGCGGCTCGTCACCCTCGCCGAGGGGATCGTCGCGCGCGCGGCGGAGGGCACCCCGGTAGTATATAGAGCCGGAGCGCCGCTGAGCAGCCCGATGTCGCCGGGAGTGAATTATACATTCGGCACCGCCGCGGAAAACGATCTCACGATCGCCGTCCTTGGGCTCGATCATACACTTGAGGGCGAAGAGGGCGACGCCGTGGCCTCACCCGTCGGAGGCGATCGTGCCACGGTGGAACTGCCCGAGGTGCAACTGGAATTCCTCCGCGAGCTGCGCCGCCACGCGCGCCGCCTCGTGCTCGTGCTCACCGGCGGAAGCGCCATCGCGATTCCCGAGGCCCACGAGTTTTGCGACGCCGTGCTACAGGTGTGGTATCCCGGATGCGAAGGCGGCAATGCCGTGGCGGACGTCCTCTTCGGCGACGTTTCCCCCGCGGGCAAACTCCCGGTTTCCGTGCCGTATCGCACGGCCGATCTGCCGGCCTTCGAGGACTACGCCATGCGCGGCCGCACCTACCGTTTCGCAGAGGTGGAACCGCTCTATCCTTTCGGCTTCGGGTTGAACTATACAACGCTCGCATATGGAGCGCTCACCGCGGATCGCGTGACGCTGGAGCCGGGCGCGCAGGTCACGGTGCGCACCACTCTGAAAAATACCGGAACGCGCGATGCGTTTGAAACCGTGCAATGCTATATAGTCCCGCCGCGCGGCTGGCCCTCGGCGCCTCGCGCGACGTTGATCGATTTTCAAAAAGTCCGCGTCGCCGCCGGGCAATCCGTCCCGGTGCAATTCGAAATTTCGGCGGCAGCGCTCGCCCAGGTCGATGCCGCGGGGCAGCGCGTCCATCACCCGGGGCTATATGAAATCGTGGTGGCGTCGGCCGCACCCGGACCACGCGCCGTCGCGCTCGGCGCACCCGCGCCCTCGATCGCTTCGCTCGTACTCGTGGCCGGCCGCGCGCCGGCCATCGCGTCGTGAAAATTTTAGCTAGTCCGTCATCACACCTCACCTCAAAATAGATATGAAGACCAAACCTCGCCTTGTGCTGGCCGCCGTCCTCGCGGCCGTCACGGGCTGGCCGTTGTCCGCGCAACCCGCCGCCACCGCCAACCCCGCCCCCGGAAGCAGCTCCACCCCGCCCACCAACACGTCCACCACCGCGAGCACCGCCAGCTCCGGCACCGTGGAACTCTCGCCGTTCGAAGTATCAAGCACGCGAGACACCGGATACCAGGCGACCGACACTCTCGCCGGCACCCGCATCCGCACGAATTTGGCCGATGTCGGCTCGTCCATCCAGGTCATCACGAAACAGTTTCTTCTCGACGTCGGCGCGACCGGAAATCTCTCGCTGCTGCAATATACAACGAACACCGAGGTCGCCGGCACCCTCGGCACCTACGCCGGTCTCGGCAACGGCACGTCCGTCGACGAGTCCGCGACGTTGCGCAATCCCAACACCGCCAATCGCGTGCGCGGCCTCGCCGCGGCCGATACCACCCGCGACTTCTACGTCACGGATATTCCCTGGGATTCATTCAACGTTGACCGCGTCGACCTGCAGCGCGGGCCCAACTCAATCCTATTCGGCCTCGGCAGTCCCGCCGGCATTATCAACGTCTCGACGGTCAACGCGGATTTCCGCAACTACGGTTCCGTGGATTTCCGCGCCGGCTCCTACGGCAGCGTCCGCAGCAGCATCGATCTCAACGCCGCACTGATTCCGCATCTGCTCGCGTTGCGCGTCGACGGTTTGTGGGACTCGCAGAAATATGAACAGAAGGAGGCGTTCCAAAACAACAAGCGCATCTACGGTACGCTGCGTTTCGACCCACAGCTGCTGAAGCGCGACCAGGGGCAGACGAGTATCAAGGCCAAGTTCGAATATGGTGACACCAGCGCCGACCGTCCGCGCACCGTCACCCCGAACGACAGCATTACTGCCTACTGGCGCCCGGTCGCGGTGAGCGCGAGCAATCCCTTCAGCGGCATGGGCCAAATGCCCGTAAACAACGTATATGATACTTGGCGGACGGACGCGATCGTCGCCGGGAACGGCTACGGCCAGGTCCAGCCCGGCACGGCTAACTACCAGCCGTGGCTCAGCGATATAGCAAATCAGCAGCAGCCGTTCTGGCAGATCGACGGAACGACGAACCAGCTCTACCAGGCATTCGGCGGCTATATCAATAACGGCGCCCTCAGCAGCACCGGTGCCTTCACCGGCATCTCCAACGGGCTCGTCGGCAAATATACTAACGGCATGCTGTATGGTCTCACCAACCTGCCCTCCGCCGCGCTCGCCGCCAACCTGCCCAACGCGCAATATGGTCAATATCGCAATCAGTCTCTCACGGACCCGTCCATCTTCGACTTCTACCATCACCTGATCGATGGCGGGACCAAGTCGGAATATGAACACTGGAATGCCGGCAATATCGACCTCTCCCAAACCGCCCTCGGCGATCGCGTCGCGATCGAGGTCAGCTATGACCGCCAGAATTACGAGCGCGGCGGTCAGGCATTGCTCGGCGGCAGCCCGACGATCACGATGGATGTCACACGCAATCTCGCCGATTACTATACACTCGGCGGCAACGGCGAGACCACGGCGACGAATCCAAACTTCGGCCGCCCCTTCGTTCTGGGCGCCGGCAACGGCGCGACCGGAACGGGCAATTCCTATTCGAGCCAGCGCGACTATAAACGCCTCTCGCTCTTCGGCGAACTCCGCGCCGATGATTTCCTGAGTAATCCGTTCCTCGTCCGTCTCCTCGGCAGACACCGCTTCAACGGCGTGGCCTCCCGCGAGGATTACTATAACGAGAACCGCAGCTGGCAGATGTTCGCGAACAGCCAGGCGTGGGCCGGCTACTGGAATGGCAACAACGGCAGCAGCTCGGCGTTCTCCGACCGCCCGCCACTCGCAGTAATATATCTCGGGCCGTCCGTCATCGGACAGTCGTCAGCCTCCGGCGCGCACATCCCGGCCATCACCGCCCCGGTCACGCTTCAAAATGCCGGTGTGCGGGTCTTCGACACCACGTACCAGAACTACAGCGTCGCACCCTCCGCTCCCTGGATCATACCGTCCAGTCTCGCCCAAGTATATAGTCCCACGACGGCGATCGCGCAGAATTCCAATCCCGCGAACTATGTCGGCTGGAACAGCAGTTTCCAGGACAACTTGGTCCGCTATAATGATGGCCAGGATCAAAGCCTGCTCACCCTCGCTCAGAAGTCGCTGCGCGAGACCGGCACCTACTCCGGCTCATACCAGGGCTACCTCTGGAACAACGCGTTCGTTGCCACGCTCGGCTGGCGCTACGACCAGGTGAAGACGAAGGACGTGACGGCGCAGCAGCAGCCGCTGGACCGCAGTATATTGAATCTGCAGCCGAGCGTATATCAACTGCCGTCGCAGTTCCCCACCTCGCAGATTGTCGATGGACACTCCACGAGCGGCAGCGCGGTGCTTCATCTTAACCAGCTCCTGCCGCATGATCCGTCGCCGATCAACGTCAGCCTATCCTATGATGAGTCGAGCAACTTCCAGGTCACGAGCGTGCGCCGCGATCTTTACGGCACCCCGCTCTCCAACCCGGCCGGCAAGACGTATGACTATAGCATCCTGCTCGCGACGAAGGACAACAAGTACTCGCTGAAGATCACGCAATATACGACGCGCATCACCGGCGGCAGCGCCCAGCTCGGCAATCAGGGCGTGATCGGCTCCATCATCCAGCAGGGCCTCCGCTGGCGGAATGTATATCTCTATCAACTCGGTGGGTACGACCTCTCCAGCGCCAACCAGCCGTCGTCCCGCAACACCTGGAATACCGTGTATCCGAACGAGACACCCGACCAGGCGCAGGCCGAGGAGGACGCCGCGATCACCGGCTGGAACAATATCCAAAAGACGCTCGCAGCAAAGGGCTTCTTCAAAGCCTGGAATTTCACGCCGACGACGCAGTCCGCGCTGACGGACCGCACGACCTACCTGGCCAATCCCGCGGCGTACGCCCCCGATCCGTCCACGGTATATGCTTATTCGGCGGTCGCGCCGCAGGGCTTCAATGTGACCGCCGACACCGAGTCGAAGGGCGATGAGTTCGAGTTCACGGCGAACCCGCTGTCAAACTGGCGCATCTCGATCAACGCCGCCAAGACCGTCGCCACGCGCAACAACGTCGGCGGACCCGTCCTCGACCAGTATGTCTCCTATATCAACTCACAGCTGTATAATTCCGACGGCAGCCTGACACCAGTCGGCAAGATGGCGCAGTTCGGCAATCCGACGTTCGCGCTCGCACCCAATGTGTGGGGCCCGTTCGTGACGAGCTATACACTCCTCAAACTGCAGCAGGGATCCGCCGCGCCGGAAATCCGGAAATGGCGTTTCAACCTCGTGACGAACTATATGTTCGATCGCGGCCTGTTGAAAGGCACTGGCGTGGGCGGCGGCTATCGCTGGCAGGACAAGGTGATCATTGGTTATCCGGTCACCAGCGGCGGCAGCTTCGATCTCACGAAACCCTATTACGGGCCGACCGACGGCGCGGTCGACCTCTGGGCCAGCTATGAACACCGCATGACCCGCACCATCGACTGGAAGGTCCAGCTCAACGTGCGCAATGCATTCGCCCGAAACGGCCTGATCCCGATCTCGATCGAGCCCGACGGCCACACGTGGGCGTCCGTGCGCACGAAGCCGATTCAAGAGTGGACGCTGGATAATACGTTCTCGTTCTAACGCCAGAAACCTGAGCGTCCGGCCCGCGATACATCCTGCGGGCCGGACGTCTCGTTTAACAACTCTAAGCGGGTGGCGAACGCGCGCCACCCATCCCGCACCGAATCCCGTATATGAAAGCGCGAACGCTATCTGCAGGTGGATCCATCCCGGCGGCCCACACGCTGCCCCGCCGGCTTGCCGGCCGCGCGTTTGATATAGCAGTTCTCGCGTTGGTCCGTCCGAAGCAGCGCCTCTTTCAAACTCGTAAATACTGGTGCGCGGGGCTCGCTGCGTTGGCGGGCACGCTGCAGGCCGCCGACTCTCCGCCATTCCTGAGTCCAATGTTCGGAGACCATATGGTCCTGCAACGCGGCCGGCCCAATCTATTCTGGGGCTGGACGCGACCGGGCGAGAAAGTACATATCGCGATTGCAGGCCAATCCGGCGATGCGATCGCCGGCGCCGATGGCCGGTGGGAAGCCCGCGTCGACCCGCCCGCGAGCGGCACGTCCTGCTCAGTCACAATCGACGGCCCCGAGCACCGCGAGCTGCACGACGTCCTCGTCGGAGATATATGGTTGTGCGGCGGCCAGTCCAATATGCAGTTCGGCCTTCCCGGCGTGCAAGACGGCGCGCGGGAGGTCGCAGCAGCGGACCAGCCGGAGATCCGCCTATATACTGTCGGAAGCCGGTCGGCCTATGAACCGGCCCGCGTGCCCACAGGAACCTGGAAGGTTTGTACGCCAGAAACGGTGTCCGAAAACGGCGGGTTTTCCGCTGTCGCGTATTTCTTTGCGCGTCGCGTCCACGCCGCGACGGGCGTTCCCATTGGTCTCGTTCAAGACTGCCTCGGGGGCACGCCTGTCGAGAGCTGGATGAATCCCGCCACGCTGCGGGCCCGGCCGGACTTCCGCGAGCCGATGGCCGAGGTCGACCGGCTGCAGGCCGTGCACGCTCCCGGCTATGGCAGCTATATCATGCACTGGCTCGACGAATATGACGCCGGCCTTCGCGGCGTCCCCTGGTCGAGCCCGCAACTCGACGACCGCGGCTGGAAACGCGTGTCTCTCATCGGCGGCTTCGAGGAGCTCGGCGTCGCAGACGTTCCCGCCATCGCATGGTTCCGCCGCGACTTTATACTTCCGGATCCCCTGCCCGCGGGCGATGCGACGCTATATCTCGGGGTCGTTGAGAAAATGGACACGGCCTATATCAACGGCCACTGGATCGGGGCCAGCTCGTGGGTGGAAAATCCCCGCGCCTACCGTGTCGCCGCCAATATACTCAAGCCGGGGCGCAATACGATCGCCGTTCGGGTTTTCAAGCTGAAGTCCAAGCTCGGCTTCCTCAGCGAGCCCGCGAAAATTCGCCTCGCGCTCGGCAATGGAACCGCCATCCCGCTCGCGGGCGAGTGGCGCGGCGCGGTCAGCTGCGACGCCCGGCCGCCCCATCCGTTGCCGATGGGATATGAAAACTATCCCACCATGCCCGCGGTTCTATATAATGGCATGATCGCTCCCGTCGTGCCCCTCGCGATTACCGGCGTGCTTTGGTACCAGGGCGAGGCCAACGCCGCGCGCGCGCACCAGTACCGCTCATTGCTCCCGGCGATGATCAACGACTGGCGCACCGCCTTCGGCCAAGGAGACATCCCGTTTTATATTGTGCAGTTGCCGGCCTTCGAGGGACACAAGACGAAACCCGGCAGCGACGATTGGGCGGAGTTGCGCGAAGCCCAGGCCCTCACGGCGCGCATGGTTCCGAATTGCGGGCTGGCCGTGACCATCGACACCGGCGAGGCGGACAATATACATCCGAAGAACAAGCAACCAGTCGGCGACCGCCTCGCGCTGCTCGCCCTCGCTCAGCACTACGGCAAACCCGGACCGTTTTCCGGTCCTGTTTTCCGCAATATACAACGAGAGGGCTCGGCACTGCGGGTAAGCTGGGATCACGCCGACGGTCTGCACGTGCGCGGCGGCCCTCCGGAATTTTCCATCGCGGGCGCTGATCGCGTCTGGCACTGGGCCGACGCCCGCCTCGACGGCACAACCGTGCTCGTCAGTTCTCCCGCGGTGCCGGACCCGGTCGCGGTGCGCTACGCCTGGCAGGCCAACCCGCAGGCCACACTCTATAACGGCGATGAGCTGCCCGCGGCTCCGTTCCGCAGCGATGACTGGCCAGGAGTCACGGACAACCGGGCGCCGTGGTAAGCGCCCCAACCTGGCGCCTGATATATCACGCTCTATATAGCGTCCGCTCTATACAGCGACTTATCCCGAGCCATTTTATGAAACGCAATATATCTCCGCTATATCGTCGCGGACGGGACACGCCCCAGGGACCGCACAAGGGACGGATGACATGGGTTTGGCTCGCGTTCGCAGCCGCGGCCTCGGCTCAAACCGGCGTACCACCGGGCGGCTCGGTGCTCCTCCGCGACGACGCGCTCGCGACCTTTCAATTGCGCACGACGCAGGACGCGACCGCCGCAGCAGATACGACGGTCGACGTCACCGGGGAGCCGTTTGCCCGGGCGCGCCGCATCACGACCACCCGTGACCTGTCGCCGGCGTGGGCGATCGAATTGCGTGTGCCGCTCGCGCAGCCGGCGGGGCGCGGCGACGTGGCCCTACTCCACTTCTTTGCGCGCTCGATCGCAGCCGCCGACGAATCCGGCCGCGCCCGCGTGCGCGTGGTTGTGCAGAAATCGACGCCAGAGTTCGACAAGGACCTGCAGAGCGAGGTGTTCGCGGGACGGGAGTGGCAGGAATTTTTCCTGCCGTTCCAATATACTCAGGCAAGGACCGCGAACGAATCCGAGCTCGCCTTCGGCTTTGGATATAAGAAACAGACCGTGGAAATCGGCGGCGTCGAGTTGCTGGACTACGGCGCCCACGTCGCGCTCTCCACGCTGCCGAAAACTCGCTTTTCATATACCGGCCGTGAGCCCGACGCCCCCTGGCGGCGCGCGGCCCTCGAGCGGATCGAGCGCCTGCGCCGGGCCGACTTCGCCATCCGCGTGATCGATGCCAGCGGGCACCCGGTCGTCGGAGCGACGGTGCACGTCGACGAACAACACAGCGCATTTCAATGGGGCAGCGCCTTGCAGTTCGTGCGCCTGCTCCATGACTCGCCCGACAACACTATATATCGCGCCAAGGCGCTCGAGCTCTTCAACGAGGCCTCGCCGGAGAACGATTTGAAGTGGCCGGTCTGGAACGGCGACTGGAGCGCCGGCACCGACCCGCAGCAAGCCGTCGCGGCCCTCCACTGGCTCAACGATCACGGGTTCTACGTCCGCGGCCACGTGCTCGTGTGGCCGGGCTGGCGGGACCTGCCGAAAATCATCACGGAAAAACGCGGCACTCCCCAGCAGAACGAAATTCCGGAAATCGTGCTCGCCCATATCCGCGACGAAACGCACGCGACCGCCGGTCTGATTCGCGAGTGGGACGTCCTCAACGAGCCCTACGATCATCACGACCTGATGGATCTGTTCGGGAGAAATATCATGGTCGACTGGTTCCGCGCCGCGGCCGCGAGCGTGCCGGGAGTGCGGCTGTTCCTCAACGACTATAGCAACCACGACCTCGTCACTGACCCTGACCATTTCAAAAACTTTGAGGACGACGCGCGCTTCCTGCAGAATTCCGGAGCACCGCTCGGCGGCCTCGGCGTGCAGGGGCACATCGGCCCGCAGCCAAACGCGCCCGCGGAGGTCCTCGCGACGCTCGATCGGCTCGCGGAGTTCAAGCTGCCGATCCGGTTCACGGAATTCGATATAGACACAGACGACGAGGAACTGCAGGCCGACTATACACGCGACTTCCTGATCCTGGCCTTCAGCCATCCGTCGGTCATCGGAGTTCAATATTGGGGCTTTTGGCAGGGCGCACACTGGCGTCCGCGCTCCGCGATGTTCCGAACCGACTGGTCACCCAAGCCCAACGCCACAGTATATAGCGATCTCGTGCTCAACCGCTGGCGCACGCATCTCGCCGGCCCGACCGACGCGCATGGCGCGTATCCCGGACGCGGCTACCTCGGCCAATATGAAATCCGCGTCACCAAGGACGGCCGCGAATCCCGGACCCAGCTCACGCTCACCGCGGGTGACCACCCCACGGCGATTGATATAACGCTCCGCTGAGCCATCACCCATGTGTCCGAGGAGAAACGTTTCCGTAGGTCTCGTTCTGGCGTTCGCGCTCGGACTCGCGCTGCTGCGCCCGCTCAGCCACGCCGCGGATATCCCTGCTCTGCGTCGCGACGGAGCCTTCACCCAGCTGCTCGTCGACGGAGAACCGTTTCTTATTCAGGGCGGCGAACTCAGCAATTCGGACGGCGAGCCCACTTATCTCCGTCCTTCCTGGCCAAAGCTGAAAGGACTGAACCTTAATACGCTCGTCGTGCCTGTATATTGGGACGTCATCGAGCCCGCCGAGGGAAAATTCGACTGGGCCAGCGTCGACGGATTGATCAGCGACGCCCGCGCGAACGGCATGCGGCTCGTACTGCTCTGGTTCGGCACGTGGAAAAATTCCATGTCCTGCTACGCGCCAACCTGGGTGAAGGCCGATACCAACCGCTTCCCGCGCGCCCGAACAAGCACGGGGCAGGCGCTGGAAATACTCACGCCTTTTGATATAGCGAATCGCGACACGGACGCCCGCGCTTTTCGCGCCTTGATGCGTCACCTGCGCGAGGCGGACCCGGCGCATACGGTCGTCCTGGTCCAGGTCGAAAACGAAATTGGAATGATTCCGGAAGCCCGGGATCGCTGCCCCGCGGCGGACGCTGCGTTTACCGCGCCGGTGCCGGCCGCGCTGATGGAGTATATAGCCACGCACGAGGCGACGCTTGCGCCAGAATTGCGGCAGCGCTGGGTGGCGGCCGGACGACGCGCCACCGGGACGTGGACGGAGGTTTTCGGCGAGGGGATCGCCACGAGCGAAATCTTCATGGCCTGGGCGTTCGGCCGGTATGTGGAATCGGTCGCGGCGGCGGGACGCGCGGAATATGCACTGCCGTTATATATTAATGCGGCGCTCATCCGCCCCGCCTATCTGCCCGGCCAATATCCCAGCGCCGGTCCGCTGCCGCATCTCCGCGACATCTGGCGGGCAGCGGCCCCGACGATTGATTTCGCGAGCCCCGATATATACTTCCCGAATTTCGTCGAGTGGGCCGACCGCTACGCCCGGGCGAACAATCCCCTCTTCGTTCCCGAGGCGCTGCGCAGCGCGGATGCCGCCGTCAACAATCTGTATGTATTCGGCTCGGCGAACGGGCTCGGGTTTTCTGCGTTCGGCATCGAGTCGATCAACGAACCCGCCGCGAGCCAGCTGCGCGCGAGCAACGATCTCATTCGCCAGCTTACGCCGCTGATCACCACGCATCGCGGCCGAATGATCACGCTGATCCCGCCTGCAGCGGAACAGCGGCAGCCGCAGGCGCTCCCGTTCGGTGGCGTCGTGTTCGGTGTCACCTATGAACGTCTCGAGTCGCCGGCGCTCGCCGATGGCGTGATCAATGAGGCGGGCGACCGCTCAGCGAGCCGCGCGGCCCTGCCGTCCGGTGCGATCGTCATCCAGCTGGGGCCAGATGAATTTCTGATCGGAGGCATCGGCGTGACGGTCACGTTTGCTGCGCCGACTCCCGGCGATCCTATCCTCGGTATATTGGAATGCGAGGAGGGTCGCTACGAGGCGGGCACGTGGAAACATATTCGCTGGCTCAACGGCGACCAGACGCACCAGGGCCGACACGTCCGCCTCGAGCCCGGGCATTTTTCGCTGCAGCGCGTGCGGCTATATCGTTACCACTGAGCGTTGGCGTGACCGAACCGCTGCGGCCTTCTGCCTCCGAGCGCCATCCACACCGCCAACAATCTCCGGCCAAGGCGATTCTCTATATCGCAATATATACTTCGCTTCCGCCCCGTACTTCAGCGTTTAGAGTTTAGCTTTAAGCATTTAACGTTTCCGAGGATCGCGTTCCGGATCTGAAGGATCGACCCGCGCAAACGGTCCAATAACCGCCCCCGTGAAATGGAGCCCGCCACCCGCCGCCTGCACTGTTACCGGCGTCACGTCGGCAGAAGCCAGCAGCGGCTCCCATTTGTCAGCCACAACGCTATATGAAAATGACAGCGTCTTCTCCTCCTCGGTGATCCGCAGGGAAAGGTGATCCACCGCAGGGATCGGCATCGACGCAATCCGCTCCGGCAACCCGCCGTTGGCGCGTTCGACGAAAAGCTCCCAGCGGGGCCCCGTGCGGCGCACGCCCGCGAAATAATAGTGTTTCTCGCTCTGAAACATCACCAGCCCAGCCGACACACCGGTCTCCGCCGTCGGGTGCAGGGAAGTCGTCGCGTCGAACCGAGCGTGTTGCACGCGCCGCGCGAGGAAGCTGGGGTTGCCCATCCCCGTGAGCGGCACGGCGCGCGGCTCCAGTCCGAGCCCGCGCTTCCCTAGCGCCCACCACGTTTCACTCGGTGCCCGAAGTTGGATCCACTGCGGCGAAAGCCTGGCCGCGGAGAAATCATCGCGGAGGGTGAAATTGCCTGTGAGGGGTATATTATCCGTCGGCGCCACCGCTGCCGGTGCCTGCGGCACCGCGAGCCGCGGCGCCGCCACTATATACGGTACCCGCTCACCGGGCGGCAGGATTCGCGGCCACCCGTCCTCCGTCCATGTGACCGGCAGCAGGAAGGTCTCGCGGCCAGTCGTCGTATATATACCGCCGAACGGCCGGCAGCCCAGAAACACCGCCCACCATTGTCCGTCGGGTCCCGGGAATATGTCCGCATGTCCCGTCGAGGTGACTGCATGCGGGACGGCGCCATCGAGGTCGCGTTGCGTGAGGATCGGATTCTGCGCCCAGGGCAAAAACGGACCTGTCGCGGAGCGCGACCGAAAGATCACCTGTGAATGCTGGTCGCTCGTGCCGCCCTCCGCACACGACAGAAAGAACCAGCCATCACGCTCGAACAGATGCGGCCCCTCGATCCAGACCGGGTGCTGCGAAAAGTCCGCGCCCCCGTTCACGATGATCGACCGTGGTCCAACGAGACGCTTAGTCGCCGCGTCAAACTCCTGGATCCAGATCGCCCGGTGACCATTATATAGCGGGTGGTTGTCCGGCGGGTTGCCGTTGTTGACGAGCCAGGCGTGTCCGTCGGCAGCGAAATAGAGCGACGGATCGATCCCGTCTATATTCAACGAAACCGGATCGGACCAAGGGCCGGCCGGGTCCTTCGCGGTGACCACGAAATTTCCGCCACCGTCAACCATCGTGCAGACCACGTAGTATATACCGTCATGCTGGCTGATCGCTGGAGCGAAGAGTCCGTGCGTGACACTCACGCGGCTGAAATCCAGCTGGCCCGGGCGGTCGATCACGTCGCCTACTTGTCGCCAATGCACGAGGTCCCGGCTGTGAAAAACGGGAAGGCCGGGGAAATAGGCGAACGTGGAGTTGATGAGATAATAGTCGTCCCCCACCCGACACACCGAAGGATCCGGATAAAACCCGGCCAGAATCGGATTGCGATAGCTGTTCGCCGGAAGCGGCGTACGGAAGATGTCATCGCGCCCCGTATATTCGAACCAGTCGAATTGGACCATGTTTGCCGCTGCGGACACCCTCGTGCTGAGCATCGCGCCGGCTGCCAGCAGCAGGACCGCGCACCTCCGCCTCAAGCTCGACCCATGCGTCATATATAAAACGTCTTCGCGGACGCCACCGGCAAGCCATCGACGCTCTTCCGCAATCGATCGCCGTCCTGGCCGGTGTTCATATAGCGCGGGGTTCCGCTCCACTCACGCCACCGCGAGTTTCTCGCGCCGGTCGGCGAGCTCGGTCGCGATCTGCCGGGCGAGGCGCTGGTTGATTTTGAACGCCGCGAGCAGCACCGTGCACACCGCGAAGAGGACGGCAACATATATACTCGAGCTCAGCCGGATGCCTTCGAGCGTGCGCGCCGTCTGCGGCTGGTTCGCCTGGTAACCATATATCCCGAGCAGCCAGAGGAGCGACGCCGACCCGAGGCTTAATCCCGCCTTCAATGCAAAACAGATCGTGGCGAAAACCACGCCCGTCGCGCGCCGGTGGTTCTTCCACTCGGAGTAGTCCGCCACTTCCGCAAACATCGCCCACAGGAGCGGAATCGTCGGTGCATATACCAGAGACCACAGCACCGTCATGAGCACCATACCGCTCACGTTGGTCGGCGAGACGAAATAGAGCGCGGCCGACATGATCGTGGTCAGCGCGAATCCGACCACCGCCACCGTCTTCTTGCCGAAGCGCTGCGCCAACTTGGGCGAGAGCAGGATCACGATCACGATGGTGCCAGTGCCGATCATATTGATGATGCTGTTGGCGACGTCGGCGACATTTGAGTGGGCGAGGTCCGCCCGGTCCGCATGCACTATATACCCGAGCCACTCCAGCAATCCGCCCGGGGCCGGCGCCCCCGGCGCCAGCGGCGCGCCGGTCAAACCCAGCGAGTGCAACCAATCATAGAGTGCGCCTTTGTCGGCAAACGAGTGATAGTAATTATAATGCGCTCCGCCCCGCAGTGACAGGATCGCGAAATGCACCAGCGTGAAGACGAACATCACCATCCACGGACGATTCCGCAGCAGGTCGCCGAAATCCTGCCGGGGCGTCGATTTCTGCCGTGGCTCCGGCTGGATCCGTTCGCGCGTCGTCGCGAACGTAATGATAAAGAATATAAGACAGACCACCGCCCAGAGGCCCATCGTCAGCGACCACCCGCGTTGCAGGTCATGGTTCGCGCCGGAGAATTTCGCGACCAGGGGGAGCGTCAGGCCGCCCACCAAAAACTGCGCCACGTTGACCGAAACGAACCGGAATGAATTCAGCTTCGCGCGCTCGTCGACGTCGCCCGTCATCACCCCGCCGAGCGCGGAGTACGGCATATTATTCATCGAATATAGAGTCATCAACGCGATGTTCGTGAGGACGGCATACGCGAACAACCCGCCGGCGCTAAATCCCGAGGGAGTGCGATAGGCGAAGTACATAACGACGCACCACGGCAGCGCGGTCCACAACACCCACGGACGAAACCGGCCCCAGCGCGTGTGGGTGCGGTCGGCGACGACGCCCATCAGAGGATCGAAGAACGCGTCCCAGAGCCGCGCGATCAGAATGATATTGCCGGCCGCGATCGCGGTGAGGCCGAACACGTCTATATAGAAGTTCGACTGGAACAGGATCATCGTCATGAAGACGAAGTTGGCGGCGGCGTCGCCGAGGCTATAGCCGGCTTTTTCGACGAAGGAGAGTTTGGGGGCAGGAGCACTCATGGGGCAGGCGGAAACATTAACAGCCCCGGGGGTCAGGGCGCGGCAGGCTTGCGCGACGGCGCGCCGCGCGCAAGCGGCGGGACAGGCTAACAATAGACTTGATTGCCACCCGGAGCCGGTCTGCGCTGGTCGCGTGAACGAACGGCGCACCACCCTGGCGGACGTGGCGAAGCGCGCAGGCGTCCACGTGACCACGGTCTCCCTCGCGCTGCGGAACCATCCGCGGCTCCCGCTCGTGACGCGCGAGCGGATCAAGAAACTCGCAGCCAAACTCGGCTATCGGCCGGATCCGTTTTTGCAGGCGCTGATATCATACCGGGGAAAAACCCGCCCGCGCCGCAATCCTCCGACGCTCGCGTACGTGACGAACTGGGACACGCGGTGGGGCTGGAAAAAAGTCACCGCTCATCCGGATTTTTTCGCGGGCGCACTGGAGAAAGCAAACGAGCTCGGATTTCACCTCGATCATTTCTGGATGCGCGAGCCAGGTCTCACGCACGGCCACTTGAGCCGCATTCTTCAAACCCGCGGGATCAACGGACTTATTATAGCGTCACATCAACGCGAAGTCGACGCCGCCCTCCATCTCGACTGGAGCCACTTCAGCGCCGTGAAAATAGATTATTTTCCGCACCAGCCGAAACTACATAACGTTACCAACAACCAATGCGACATCGTGCGCCTCGCGATGCAGCGCGTCATTGCGTATGGATATAGACGCATCGGCTTCGTGATGCACCGCGGCTGGGATCACAGCGTCGATCACCTCTGGACCGCGGGCTTCCTGTGTGAACAGGCGAACCTCGCCGAGAGCGATCGCATCCCGATGCTACAATTTCCCGACCTCGAGCCCATGGAGGAATGGATGGCCGAGGGCCGGTCGCACGTCGTCGCACCCGTCGCGTCATTCGGCGAATGGTATAGGAAATTTAAACCCGAGGTCATTATTAGCAAAGCCTCTTTCGTGCAGGCCAGCTTCAGCGCCCTCGCGCTGCGCCCCCCGCGCGACCTCGCGTTCGTCGATGTATTTCTCCAGGACAAATCCGGCCGCGTCGCCGGTGTCCGGCAGAATCATGACACGGTCGGGGCGCTCGCGGTCGAAATTCTCGCGGGCCAGCTGCATCATAATAAATATGGAGTGCCCACGATTCCGACGACGACCTTTGTGGAGGGCACGTGGGCCGATGGCGATTCCTGCCCGTCTCGCAGGTGAGCCGCGGACCACGGCTCACCGTCCGACTAATGTATGACCGGCTTCGGCTTGTATAGACCGCTATATGAAATCGCATCTTCCGCGTGGACCTATATAGAATCCGGGACAGCGGGATTCTTGACTCAGACTATCGCTTCACCGGCGCCGACGGCGGCGGGCGCGCTGGGCCTGCCGCTTCTCGTGTCGAGCGGCGATGCCACAGCGCTCGCGAACGGACCGGCGTTTCTTCCGTTTCTCTGGCTGGGGATCACGCATATCTGGACCGGGTACGATCACCTGCTTTTCCTGCTCGGTCTCCTGATTGTGTGCCGCAGTTTCCGCTCGATGATCGGGATCATCTCGTGCTTCACGGTCGCGCACTCGATCACCCTCGCGCTGTCGGCGCTGAATATAGTGGTCCTGCCGAACCGCCTCGTGGAGTGCGCGATCGCCGCCTCGATCCTATATGTAGGCGTGGAGAACCTGGTGCGACGGGGCGAGGAGTCGCGCGGACGCTGGGCTCTGACCTTCCTCTTCGGTTTGGCCCACGGCTTCGGTTTCGCGAATGTACTTCGCGAGGTCGGGATCGGCAGCGGCATCGCGTGGCCGCTCTTCAGTTTCAATCTTGGCGTTGAGGTGGGGCAAATCGTGATCGCAGCTCTCGTGCTGCCGTTGGTGTTCCGCGCGCGCCGATATGCATTGTTCCGAGCGCGCGGCGTCACGATCATTTCCGCCGTGGTCGCGCTCGCCGGA
This sequence comes from uncultured Verrucomicrobiae bacterium, assembly GCA_963800005.1. GTDB lineage: Bacteria > Verrucomicrobiota > Verrucomicrobiia > Opitutales > Opitutaceae > CAWCZH01. The sequence continues at coordinate 207,645 of CAWCZH010000002.1, read as the reverse complement.
TTATATTGGCTCGTCGAACGCAGCTTCCTTTAGGAAAGCGCTCGCACTCCGGAACCACTCTCATCCAAAACGGACGTTCGCACGTAACACCTGAATGCGCCGTTTCCGAAAATTCGCAGCGCCGGCCAACTGGCCCTTCCTGTGTCTCGTCATGGCGTGGCTGGGGGTGAACGTGCCCGCCGAATTTACCTTGGAAGTTTTCAGCTGGGCCCGCGGCGCGCAGCACTTCTCGCATCAGCAGGCGCTGCGAACCAGCGTGCTCTCGCTCGTCCATCCTGGACCGAAGGCCATCGCGTCGACGGCGACTGTGCCGTATAAAGCGTTAGCGAACGCCCCGTCCGCTCCGGCAAAGAGCGAAGTCAAGAAGGTCGAACTGGCGTTTCATGCTGTGCTCGACGAGTTCGCTTTCGCTAGGATGGGGCAGCGATTCTTGGCTATAGGAATTGATTGGGACGAACGCGGGCGCACCGAGCCGCCGCTGCCGCCGCCGCGAGCGGCGGACTAGGTTATATACTGCGCGATTCCCCGTGAGGGGCCTCGGCTTTGTTCGCATTCCGCGGCCGCGCCGCCGGCGCTCACTCACGAGCGCGGCGCCGACTTCGGTCACGTCTCGTTAATCTATTCCTACTTTTCGGCGCTTCGAGCTATTATATGCTTTTCCCTTTTCCACGACGGTCCCGTCGCCCCGTCGTCACTGCCCTCGCTTGTATATTCCTATTTGCGGTTGGCGTCAGTGCTCAGAGCGCCACCACGCCCGGCGCCGCTGAAGCGTCGCCGCCGGTGGCGCAACCTGCGTCCGACACCGCGCCTTCCGAGAATACCACCGCGCCAACAGCAGCGCCAGCGGCCACACCCGCTGCCGGCCCGGCGCCGGCCATATATGATCGGTCGCTCATCCGGCTCCCGCGCTTCCTCGTGGCAGGGCGCGAGGACGAGTTGATTGGCATCGCGGACTCGGCGACGCAGGGGACGATCGGCAGCGCCGAGCTCGCGAACCGGCCGCTGCTGCGCACGGGCGAGGTGCTCGAGACGATTCCCGGGGTGATCATCACGCAGCACGCCGGCGGCGGGAAGGCCAACCAGTATTTCACCCGCGGCTTCAACCTGGATCACGGCACCGATTTCGCCGTCGACCTCGACGGCGTCCCCGTGAATCTCCCGAGCCACGCCCACGGTCAGGGCTACGCCGACCTGAATATATTGATCCCCGAGCTGCTCGACCGGATCGACTATGAGAAGGGTCCATATTACGCCGCGAACAGCGATTTCTCAACCGTCGGTGCCGCACACCTCGTGCTTTCCGACTCCCTCCCGGACAATATATTCAAGGCTGAAGGCGGGACCGATCATTACTCGCGTATTCTCCTCGCGGGTTCCACTGCCAGCGCGTCCGGCAACCTGCTCTATGGATTCGAGGCGTACCATGAAGACGGCCCGTGGGTCGTGCCGGATCAATACACCCGCTATAATGGCGTCCTGAAATATAGCGCGGGCTCACCGGCCTCGGGATATAGCATCGCGGCCATGGTGTATCACGGGGACTGGAACTCCACCGACCAAGTCGCCGCGAGCGCTGTGCAATCCGGCCTCATCCCGTTCTACGGCTCGCAGGATCCAAGCGACGGCGGCTATTCGCAGCGCGTCAGCCTCCAGGCCGAATGGCATGGCCAAAGCGCCGCCTCATCCACGCAGGTCCTCGCGTATGTATATCATTATGACCTCAACCTGTTTTCGAACTTCGATTATTTCCTCGATTCACCAATGGGCGACCAGTTCGAGCAACAGGACAACCGCACCGCGGGCGGCATCCAGGCGAATCACGTGATCCACAGCCGGATCTTCGGGCACGACGTTTCCCACACGCTCGGACTTCAGGTCCAGACCTCGGGCATCGATACTGGCTTATATCAAACGATCAGGCGCGTCCGCCACGACAAGCTCGACTACGACGGCAATATCATCCCCGCGGCGACGCGGGTCGACGCGATCACGGAGACGTCGGCCGGTATATACTATGACAACCAGATTCACTGGAGCGAACGCTTCCGCTCTGAGCTCGGGATCCGGGAGAGTTTTGCGGACGACCACGTGCGCGACCGGGATCCTCGCAACTCGGGCAAGCGCAGCGCGGCACTGACGAGCCCAAAACTTAACCTCGTTTTCGGACCATGGGACAAAACCGAGTTATATATTCAGGGTGGCAATGGATTCCATAGCAATGATGCTCGGGCAGTCACTTCGACCGTCGACCCTGACGGCTCCTCCATCGGTGGCCGGCCAGGGGTGCTGATCCCGGCGCGCGGCGCGGAAGTCGGCGTGCGCACGACCGCGATCAGCAAGCTGCAGAGCACGCTCTCGATCTGGTATCTCCATAGCAATTCAGAGCTCTACTTCAACGGCTTCGACGCCGATGCGGGCGAGACGACGCCTTCCGCGCAATCGAGTCACCGATACGGCGTCGAGTTTGCCAATTACTATACACCGGTTCCGGGCCTGACCCTCGACCTCGATTACGCGGACTCGTGGGCATATTTCAACGCGCCCACGACGGCGAGTCAGGATGTGACTCCGGGCGGAACACGGATCGACGAGGCCATCCGGCAATCGCTTGCCGCGGGTGCAACGATCGAGGCGGGCCGCGGCTGGGAGGCGAGTCTGCGCCTCCGCTATTTCGGGCCGCGGCCGCTGACGTCGGATGGAAGTATCAAGTCGGCTTCGACGCTCATCGTGAATCTCGGGATGGGATATAAGATCAACCGCCGCTGGCGGCTCACGTGTGACGTGCTGAACCTGCTCAACCGCCACGATCACGACATAGATTATTATTATCAGTCGCGCAACGTGCCGCGCGCGGACGCCCCGGCGCCGAACGAGGATCACTTTCACCCGGTCGAACCCATCGAAGTCCGGTTCGGCGTGGAGGCACGATTGTAAGAAAAGAGGAGATATATATTCGAGCCGCGGGCAGCAGAGCGCGCGCATCCGGCAGCGCTATAGGCATGAGTCTACTCCTAGGCGCCGACCCGCTATAAATAGTCCTATATAGCAATAAATACAGGCCTTTCGATGGCCGGGAAAAAGAGGACCTTACCCGACGATCGCGTCGCGATTCTCCGGTCGGCCGCGGGTGAAATTGTGGTTCTTGATCGGCCGGAGGATCTCGAGGACTTTGGCCATGAGCTCGAAGTCGATCGGCGCTTCGGCCCATTCCACGTTCTTGCGGATATTATCCGAGCTGGCGGTCCCGACGAGCGTCGTGGGGATCCGCGGATCCGCGACGCAGAACTGTACGGCCAACTTGACGATATCCACCCCCGCAGCACGGCAGAATTCCACCGCCCGCTTAGCTCCCTCCACCATCGCGGGCGGCGCGGGATGCCAGCTCGGGACGCCGCGTTCTGTCAGAAGACCCATGCCAGTCGGAGACGCATTGATGATGCCGATTCCCTTCGCCTGAAGTGGCGCGATCAACTCATCGAGTCCGGTATCATTGAGCTCGTAGCGACAAAAGGAGAGGATCGTGTCAACCGAGCCAGCTGGCGCCTCCTGGAGAATTTTGCGAAAAACGTGGAGCGGCAAGCCGGTGACCCCGACGTATCCGACGCGCCCGGCCTGCTTGAGCTTCTGCAGCGCGGGGATCGTCTCGTTGATCAAATAGTCTATATCGGCGAACTCAATATCATGGCACTGGATGACATCTATATAGTCGATGCCCAGCCGGGCACAGCTTTCATCGATCGAGGCGGTCACCCGGCACGGCGAAAAGTCGAAATGGTTGTCACCATATTGGCCGACCTTCGTCGCGAGGATATATTTATCCCGCGGGACGCCGCGGAGCGCTTTTCCGAGGACGGTCTCCGAGCGGGTATTCCCGTAGTACGGCGAGGTGTCGAAATAGTTTATACCGAGATCGAGCGCGGTGTGAACGGTGCGGATGGACTCGGCATCGTCCGTCGCCCGGAAGACTCCACCGAGTGACGACGCACCGAAGCTCAGGACCGAAACGTTCCGCCCGGTCTTTCCAAGTTGTCGGTAATGCATGGGTTCATAACCGTAGCCGAACGCACGCGAAATCTGGAATGACGTTAACCGTGCATTCCATGCCGATTCACGGCATTCACCGCGCGCGAGTCGCGAGGAACGCCGTGGGCGAAACGCCGTGAACGCGCTTAAACGTGCGCGAAAATTGAAACGCATCCATTTGGAGTTCGTCCGCCACCTCGCGCACGAACAGCGAAGAACTTTGCAGCCGGTCTGCCGCCCACTGCATTCGGCGTCGCTGTAGATACCGCAACGGCGATTCATTATGGAAACGCCGCACGAGGCGGGAGAGGTGCGACCCGTCGAGATGACACGCGGCCGCGACCGCTTCGACGGACGAGACCTGTAGGAAGCGTTGGTCCATGAATTCGCGAACGCGCTCGAATGTGGCCCGGGCGCGTCGATCCGACGCGGTGGACGCGACCCGGGAACGCGAAATGGTATGTAATAGCAATTCCAGCTGCAGCGCGCAGGTGCGCTCGGTGCGGGAATCGTGCTGGAGGCCGAGGCGAATCAGTGCATCAAACGCGCCCCGCACATCGCCGACCGCGGCCACCTGCACAACCGAGCCCGGTGCCAGTCCACAGCCGCGCAATATACTCGCACTGGGCGCGCCGACAAAATCCACGAAGTATTTCACGAGCGGCGCATCGCGCGCCGTGCGAATCAGGTGGCCGACCCCCGGCCCATACGAAAATATACTGCCGGCGCGGAGCGGATGCAGGTTGCCGTTGATGGTAAGGCGGCCTTCGCCCGACGCGACAAATTCAACGCCGAAGTAGGGAAACGTACTGCGTTCGACTATATAGTCGTGAGCGCAGTTTTCACTTCCCCCGCAGATCACCGCCAATTCCCGCTCAGTCCGGGGTCTCAGGTTGAGATAAAAACGGCGGGCAGCGGTGACTTGGCTGGAGACGAACGCGGGCTCGGCGGTCGGGGTTCCGATTTCAGGCACGCGCTAGGTCCGCACAGACGGCGGTATTGCTCAAACTTTTTTTCGGCCACGAGCGCGGAATCGCGCAACCCGGCGCGCCCCTCCGAGACCACCCGCGATCCGCCCCGCCCGCAAATCACGGCATGCCCGCGTGATCCTGCCCGCTGGAGAACAGGCGTAAGCGCGCTCGATCGGCCGTTCTCGGGCCCGCCGCGATGAATCCTATATCATCCGCCATCCCATTTCATCGATTATGGCTAAAATCGTCATGCAGTGCCAAGGAACCCGGGTTCCAAAACCTCGCGAGATCCGATAGTATATAGCGTCTGTTGCCCCCTACCCTGAAATGTCGCAGCGCCCCGGTTCGGCGGCGCCGGATGAAGCGCCTGATCCTCGAAGGTCCCGGGGCGCTGGCTTGGTCGTCGGCGGCCATCCCGCAACCCCGCGTGGGTGAGGCTCTCGTGCGCGTCAGACGCTGCTGCGTTTCAGCGGAAGAGCTCGCGGCATATGCCGGCGCCTCCGACGGGCTCCACTACCCCCGCTGCTTGGGCCACGAACTTTGCGTCGAGGTGATCCGGGGCGAAGGCACCGAAGCCGCGGGAACGCTGTGCGCCGTCGAACGGTTTCGTCCCTGCGGCGCGTGCATCTGCTGCCGCCGGGGCGAGAAGGCCGCGTGCCGCAATCCGCGGTTGCTCGGCCTCGACGTGGACGGCGGCCTCTGCGAATTCCTCGCGATTCCCGTCGAGAATCTCCTGCCCGCAGCGCCACTGCGCCCTGACTATATACCGCTGGTCGGATCGTTTATGATTGGAGTGGAATGCGTGAAACGCGCCCGCGTGCGTCCAGGTCAACTCACGGCCGTGCTCGGCTTGGACATGGTCGGCTTGGCAGCCGCGCTCTTCGCTCAGGCGGCGGGTGCCCGCGTCGTGGCATTAGATCCGAACGCAGCGCGACTCGACCGCGCGCGCCGGTTCCTACCCGGGGCAGCGCATATTTCCACGTGCCTGAACCTCACGCCGCTCCGGGTTCGAGGTATTTCGCGGCGAGCCGCCGTCGCGATCGACTCCCTCGGGACGCTCGAATCGGCGCGGGCGGCGACCAGACTCGCGGAACCGCAAGGTACGACGGCGTTCGCGGGAAGATATACCGGGGATTTGATATTGCACGATCCACGCTCCCGCCAAGGACCGCGGGAGCGATCCGCCGATGTGGTATGCAATCGGGAAACGCTGCTTCGTGAGGTGATCGCGCAGATCTCTGCAACGGGCGCGGCTCTCGATACCCTGATCACCGAGCGCTTTTCCTTTTGCGAATCGGCCGAGCGGCTCAGTGCACTTGCCATCAGAGAAGGCCGGCCACGCGCGATGATAGCGTTCGATTAAGCGCCGCCGCCGGGGCCGGAACGCCGCCCGGAAACAAGGATTCCCTGCCGCCGCCACGCTGCGACCCTATATAGTCTGGCCACGTATATACTTCGTCGTTTATCGAGCCTCACCAGGCGGCCCGTAGAATTCGTGATAGGCCCGCTTCCATTCATCCGCCATCAGTTGATGCCCCCGGTAGGTGGGATGAACGCCGTCCCAAATCCAATACTCCACCGGCGCCCCGTGAAACGCCTCGTCGAATATCCTTTGGAAATGCGCGACGGGCGCGTGATATTTCGTCGCGAGACGCGCCACGACCGCCTGCATCGCCTTGATGTCCGCCTCCCACTCCACCGCGTGCGCGGCGTTGCTCTTGCCCGGCGCAAACATCGGCTCGCAGAGCACGAATTTTATATTCGGCAGCGCCGCGACTGTCCTGGCGAGAAGGTCGTCATATGTCTTTTCATATTTCTCGATCGAGAGCGGCTGGTTCTTCCGGAAGCTGTGACCCACGTCGTTGACGCCGATCAATATACTCAGCACGTCGGGCTTCAGCGCGAGCGTGTCGGCGTCCCACCGCGCCACCATGTCCCCGAGCTCGTTGCCACCGACTCCCCGATTGATGAACGTGACGTTCCGCTCCGGATAGGCGGCCCCCTGCTGCGCAGCGATCAGGAAGACATAGCTGTGCCCGAGAATATGATTCGGATCCTCCGTCCGGCCGCGCGCCATGTCTGTGATGGAATCCCCCTGGAACAACACCCGCGCATTCTTCTCGAACAGCGGCTGGGCCGCCAGCCGACCCCAGCCGACGGCAAGGAATCCGACACCGAGAAACGCCGCTTTATAGTTCATATATCATTGGGCTTGGAGGACGCGTCTCGCGTGGCTCACGATGACGGCCCCGCGGCGAACGGCTTCTTTGGATCCAGTTCGAGACGCACATAATCGTAAAGTACACCATCGGTCCAGGCTTTCGCCCGCTTGGTTAACTCGAGAACGTTTTCGCCCGCTTTCAGCCCGGCGGCATCAAACCGTATATCTCGCACCGTGAGTGGAGCGGAGCGGATGCCGTCGCGGTGCATGACGCCCGACTCGGGCAACTCGCCCGTGCTGCCAATCGGGCGGCCGTTAAGCGATATATCCACCGGTCCACCACGCGCGCCGCAAATCGCGAGCCGCAGCGTGGCGGTGCCCTTCCCCGGTTCCGCCTGGAAGCGCACGCGCCAGGTCGTATCCGTATAGTTCTTGCCCGACGGCGTGGGAGGCTCCGCGTAGTCCCAATCCCGCCTCCAGTCACTCTTGCCGACAATATAGTCCACGCCATTCGGGAATTCCTCGGGGTATAGATTATATAGTCCCCACTGCCAATAGTGATCGCCGTGCCGGAATTCCTCGGCGCTCCGGTTGGGCACTCCGATTTCCCAGAGCTGACGCCCGTAGCGGACTGGTGTCCACGTCAGCTTGCCCAGCTCCGTCGCCCGACCCGCCGCGACCGTCACGTCCGCCCGCGAATAATCCCCGAGGACGCCGTTCGTGAACGCGTAAAGTGTATAGGCGCCCGGTCGTACCGCGGGGATTTCGAATTTCCCCCGGGAATCCGCGTGCGCCCAATATTGATAATGCTTCCCGTCCGTCTGCCAGTCGATGGTCGTGGTACCCTTGCTCAGCTCCGCAGTATATGGTTTAGCGGCAAGCCCCACCCAAGCTCCCGCCGGTGTCACGCCGGGCGCCTGCGGATCGTGGAGCACGAGTTGACCGCGCGCCGATCCCCGCTCGCTCGCGTGTTCATAGCCGTCGGCCTCCGCCCAGGCGTAGGGCCACGCCTTTTTTTCCGCCTCAGCCCGCGCGAGCGAACTTTTCCACATCGCGTCCGGCGTGTCGCCAGTCGCGCAATAATATAGGAAAGGACCCACGACTTTTCGCCAAGGCTCGTTCGCGCCGATCGCGATACCGCGCCCGCCATAGTGCGGACTATGCCAGATGAAGAGCATGGTCGGATCCGCCGGCAACGCCGCCTTCACATCGATATGGCCGCCATAATCGATCCCCACGGGGCCGCCGTTGATATACTCGATGCTGGGATTCACTATATACAATCCGACCTGCCGCCTCGTGCTGCTCCAACCATAGGCGGGGGTCTCGGAAAAAAGCGCGGCATAGTCATACTTGTGCTCCACTTCGCCCTTCCGCACGCCGCTGTTGAGCCGCCGCGCCTCCCACAGGTTCAGCTGCGTCCCATTCACCCAATCCTCGGGCGTCGCCATCAGGCGCTGCCGACGTTTGTCCACCGAGAGAAAATCAAAAACCTCCGGGTTGAGCTTCAGGCACATCGTGCTCACCTCGATGTTGAACGCCGGGTACGTCGCCGCGTGATCGGCAATGGTCCAACCATATACGCCAGTGTCCCCCCGGTGAAGTGTATAGCGAATCTCTATATCCAGCGGCACGGTCTTGGGCTGGCCGAGGTAGGGAAAACGCAGCGTGATTTCTCCGAGATTGCCGCCGGTCTTGTCCGGGTCTTGGCTGACGCGAAAGGTCGCCGGCAGGCCCTTTTTCTCCGTGTTCGCCTCGCCCGGGATCTTGCCATATATATTCCAATATCCCCCGCCGTGGCTCATCAGCTCGAGGTCGTGAAAGCGGATCGACAATATATTGCCGTCCGATTTCCGGATCTTCGCGGAAACGAGGCCGTTCGAGAGCGTCGCCGTCTCCGCATCCTGCGTCACCACCACCGGTCCGGCGTCGCCAGCGGCCGCGGCGCACGCGCCTCCGCTGAGGATCCACGACGCGGCGGCGATGAGAAAGGACCAGCGTGAGAGGCGTTTCAGGAAAAGACGTTTCATATTAGGGCCGCTGGAGGGTTGCGCTCATGAGCCCGATGACGACCTCGTTCGCGATCGCGCGCACGGTCATCGACTTCAACTCCTTTTTCGGATCCAGCGATATATCAAGTACCGTGGCCGCGCCGCCTGGAACCGTGCGACCCTGGCCGGCAAATTTCGCGGCATCGAGCACCCGGATATTACCGGAGCGCAAATCGACGCGCACCGGCAATGGACCGGGCCGCGCATAGGCGAAATCGTCGATAAAATAATCCTGATGGATCGGCCACCACGTCGACGGGTTTTCCAGCGCGACCGTCGTCACCGTGCCATCGGTATAGTTAAACACCAACTCACCGTTCACAAACCGGCTCTGCATCGCCCACGTCGAACCGGCCATTAGCAGGTATATTTTCGAGGCACGACCGGTCAGCGGCAGTGACAGCTCATCCGGAAAGTTTTTCCATTGCGAAACGAACGCGATGTTTCGCGCCGCGCCGTCACCCGGAGTAGAGAGCGGAACGCCGTTCGGCAGCACGATCTTGTCCCCGCCCCGCGCCGCTTGCGCTCGCAGCCCGGTGTCGTCCGCCACGAATGTCGTCGTGGGCGCCGTCCACGAGCTGAAGCCCTGCTTCGGCACGGCGAGTGAGTCGAACGGCGACCGCGGTGCGAGGTACTCGTGGCGGAATATATTCGCCACCTGGTCGTTGAATATACTATATATCGGAACCGCTTCGAGCTTCGCCGTCTTTCCCAGCGGCTTCGTCCAGTCGGTCGTGAATACCTGCGGGGCCGCCGGATGTGCCTCGTGTATATCCAGCATCACCGGCTGCCACCAGCTCAAGCCGCCTTGGTTGACCCGCGCGAAAAGCGCGCGGTGGCCGACCGTACCCACCGCTCGACCGCTGAGCTTGGTGCCGTGAATTTCGACGGCCTGCGCCGCGCCTTGTGGATCTATATAACTCGTCACGTTCACGCCGGCGGAAGCCGTGAACGCCGCTCCCTCGGCCACCACCGCCTCAGACGGTGCACTCGCGGGTGGGTGTCCGCGCCAGTGGATCACCACGGTAAACTCGCCGGCCGCGGGCGCCGCCAGCTCGATTCGCGGAATCCCCACCGAATCCGTGATCGCATGCCACGCAGCCGGCTGGCCGTTCACCGTCAGGTTCGCTATATCATCACGCCACGCCGGCACTTGAAGCCGCAAGCCGATCGGATGCGGAAAACGCGATATAAACTTATAGGTCTCCACGTCCCCCGCCCGGTTGAAATCGAAGTCGAAATCCGGGTGGTGCATCGAGGATTTCGTCCACGCCGCCGGAAATCCGGGCCGCACCACCACCTCGCCCGCTAGCAAATCCGGGACCACCCCAAACAGGCCCTGCACAATCGTCCGCGAAAGGGTCCCGATCCCGTCGCCAAAATCACGCTGGGACTCGCGCCGGTTCACATCGTACCACGTCGACATGCCCACATTGCCGGGAGAAATTCCCAAATACATACTGTCGAGCAATGCACCCTTCAGCAACGGATAGGCCGCGTCCGTGCGACCCGCCTGCCACAGCGCCAGCGCGGTGTGCGACGACTCTGCGAGCACGACATTGTTCAACGACCAGACATAGGGCATCCAAGTTGTCGTCGGCACTGTATAGTTTCCCGTCGGCACTCCGGGCCCCATGACCGGTATATGCGGGAGCTGCGTGTCGACAAATCGCGACATCTGCCAGGCCTCGAGCGGGGTCGGCACCTCCTCGTCGACGGTGTGATAAAACGTCCAACCGGCCGCGTTGGGATGCGCGAGCTGTTTACCCAAAAGATCCCGCCACTCCGCGAACCAGCCCCGGTCGCCGAGCCAGAGGTATTTCTCCATGGCCCGCTCGATCAGCGCGGCTTCCGCTATATACGGTTGAGGATCCGCCCCGATCAGCCTGGCGACACGCGCCGCAACCCGGTTTTGATATAGATTGTAGGCCGTGGAATGCGCCGCGCCACCGCCATTATATTCGAGCGCGTCGCTGGCCCAGATGCAGCAATACGCTTCATACAGCGGGAGCTTCTCCGGTCCATATTCGCGCCGGAACAGGCGGCGTTCCCACGCGAGGTGACGTTCGAGCACCGGCCAGATTTTCCGCGCATAATCGAGATCCCCCGTCCACAAAAGGTGCCGCAGAATCGCGTCCACCCCGACGAGGTTCATATCATAATGCGAATGCGTCAGGTCGCCGTTCGAATGCAGCGCGTTCTCGTTCCGCGCCAGATTCGCGGACTCCTCCGCCGGCGCTATATGATCAGCCACCGGCGATGTATTCTGCTGCGCGGCATAGCCGTCGAAATGCTCCTGCGTCCGCTCATGCCAGCCCAGCGCGTCGCCCACATAGCTGACGCGCCAGCCGAGCAGTCGCACCCGCCAGGCGACGCCCCCGTGAAGATACGCCTCCTGTCGATCATCCCAGACCGCATCCGCCGCAACATTCAGCGCCGCCACCGCCGCGTTCATATAGGCATCGGGCGTCTGTATACTCACGCGCCCCGCGATCGCCGCACGATCCGCCTCGGCCGCGGCAAACACTCCGGGCAATTGTTCGAAATTCCAGATCACCTCAGGTCCGGTGTCCGCCCGCGTCTTCCGCTCCGCCGCCACCTCCTGATACGTGGCGAGAAGCTCAGACGGCGCCGACTCGGAGCGGAGATGCTCCAATGCGAGAAACTGCGGGCGGTCGGAGACGAGAGGAATTCGCGCGAGGGCAATCGGCAGCGCGCCCGCCTGCGGCGAGCTCGACGCGAGGAAGGCCTTGATATCGTTCCACGCCGACGCATCCGCGATCGAGGTTTGAGCCTCCGGCGGCAATATACTTTTCATCCGACCGACGCGTCCGCTCACGATGAAACCGTGCGGTTCCAGGGCGACCTTGTTATCCCGAGTATATTCGGGAAGCAGCTGAAAGTACTCCCGGACCGGCGAGCGCTCCGTGCCGATGTCGCCGTCGCGCGACCCGCGCTCGCCCGTCATGCCACCATAGGCACAGACCAGTTGAATGGAGGCCGGAATATCATGCGCCACAACGCGAAGCACCACGCCCTCGGCGACGCGCGGCGCGAGAGCGACGATCTCGATCGTGCCCGTCCCGAGCATCGGATCGCGGATCTCATATATCATCGAGCCCGGCCGATAACGCGCGACAGTCGAATCGGCCTGGTTCAGCCATTTCGCGCCGCGCGGCGTCTCGAGGCCCAACCGAAGATTCCCGCCGCGACCCGGAAGATAAAAGGAAAACTCGGGACGGTCACCGGCGTCGACGCGGAATGGCGTGGCACTGCCGTAGAGTGGCCGGTTGAAAAGCTGATCGCCATTCTTGATGACGAAATCGGTGCCCTCGGGTGTATAGCGAAGCGGCCGAGAGAGGTTCCCCACCAGCATCGGCCGCGGCCCGCGGTCCTTCGGGCCTGGCGACGTGTCCTGCGCGCGCGCCATCGTCGCGGCCAGGCCTATGAGGAGCGGAATATATAGGGTCCGCCCGCGGCAAAACGAATGAGCGCTCATGGAGATTTCCGGGCTGCCAGGGCGGAATGCGTCGCGCACCGCCGGGTCCGCGCAATATATAACAACGGGGAGATTTCCATACAGGGGTCGAACTTAGGAAACGGTCGACGTCCAACCAGGGGCGATTGGGGCGTGCGGATTATATTACTCGCAAGGAGTCGCCGCGGCAATGACGTTCCGTGCCGCTGACTTGCCGATTCGCGACATTGCCGTGCGGTCACGGGCCACGGTCGAGAAGCCGGATGCGAAACGGCGGTCGGGCGCGTTCGGCTGCTTCCATCTCGAACTTTTGCGAGGTCTTTTTCGGATCATAGTCCCGCCACAGCCACATCAATTCCTCGGGATATTGTGCCGAGCTCTCCGCCTCGCTGTGACCACTCACTCCGAAGCTGAAGCGAAAATCATAGCCCTTCGATTTTAACGCATTCGCAAGTCGAACGTTGCCCAGTGGCCAGCTTCCATATAACGGATTCTCCTGGTCATTCGCGCCGTCCACGAGCCACACGCGCACGTTTCGCAGCGGCTCGCGCAGGACTTTATCGGGATAATCCTGCCCACCGTCAGGATTCGCCGGATCTTCCTTCCATTGAATACTCGTAAAACTGCCGACCACGCTGAGCACGCGGGTGAACTCGTCCGGCATCTGCCAGGCCGCGTTGAACGCAGCGATCCCGCCGGAAGACGACCCGAGGATCGCGCGACTATATCCGTCTTTTCTTATATTAACTCGCGCCGCCACCGCCGGCAGCAGCTCGTCGCGCAAAAACCGCGCATAACGATCGCTCACCGTATCATATTCCGTGCTGCGCATCGCGTCGCGCAGGGTGCGTCCCCACCTTTGGGCAACATGCTCCACAAACCGGTATGTTGCCGTCCCGGGTGCTCCGCTGATGTCCCCCTGGTCGGTGAATATACAGACCACCGGCGGGATTTTTCCTTGGGCAATCAGGTTATCGACGACGTTCAACACCGGGTGTAGTCCCGTGCGCTCGAGGTCGCGTCCGCCATCCTGAAAAACCATCATCGCCGCCGGGATCTCCGGCCGATATTGCGCGGGTATATAGACCCAGTAATCGCTCACCATGCCCTCGTAAACCTGGCTGCGAATCTGCGTCTTCGCGGAAAGCGTGCCGACCGGCACGCCGGGCTGCTGATAAGAGAGAGGCCCGAAAACGGGGACGTCCGATTTCCCACCAAATGGCCGGCCCGCGACCAGATAGGAAAACCGATGTATACTTCCGACCGGCAGGAGCTTCACGCTCGCAAACCACAACCCGGCCTTTGTCACATTGCCAGACGGCCCGGGTGCCGTTTCCGCCGCGGCCATCACCTGACCCGCCGCGCCGTCGATCACCAGCGTTGGAGGTGAGGCCGCTTCCAGCGCGAAAAAGAACTCGGATTCCCGCGCCGTACACGCGGTGCCGTTGCGCAAATCCGCCTCGGAAAACGTCGCGCGAATCGCCGCCGCGAGATCTGCGCTCCGCTGTTGCGCGAGTGCGGCGAGACGGATCGCGGCAGGCGGCTCTGGAGGCGGCTGCGCACGGGCGGATGCCACCGAAAGCGCGATGCTCGCCCACGCCATTGTCAATCGGGCAAACCCCAACCGCGACCGGACAAATAACCGCGAATATACCATGATGTATATAGCAGCCGGGCGCGGCCGCGCCGCCACGCTTCGAATGAACCGGTTCCAGATCAACCGCGATCGCATCATCGGCCTATAGAGTGCGATTCGAACTCGCTGCGCGTTTACTGGCCCGCCGCCGGCGGATCAGGCAGCCACCACAGCGCGGACGTCACCCCACGTGGATAATGCCGGCACCCAAAGGCGGTCAGCTCCTTCGTGAAAATCTGGCAGGTCCAGCAGACTGCGGGCGAGCCGAGCACTTGATACGAATAGTGAGCGCGGTCCGGCCGTCCCTCCACTCGATCATCCGTGATTCCCAGGATCTTCTCGGTGATAAATTGGTTCAAGTATACTTTGCTTTGCCACGTCGTGTTACTCGTGTTCGAAAGAATCCATCCACCCGTGCGGGAATCGAGACACACGCCGCTGACCAATATAGTTTCCATGTGTTGCCGCAAACGACGGATCAACGCACCATGCGGGCCGTCGAGCGAGACAGCGTTCCGTTCCCCCATCTCAAAAGGATAGATCAAACCCTCGATCGCCGGTATAATCCGCGAGCTCGTCGGGCCGTCGAACGTCGCTGGAAAACATTTCGCCGCGTCATCCCAGTGCGCCAGCAGCCCGTGCTCCGTACGCGTCGCGGCAGCAAGACATTCGTCGGCCAGCCCCGTGTCGCCGAGCCCTCGAAACGCGGGCTCCAGCACGAGGTACGTGGCAAACGACTTCACCGTTATATATAGGCTGTCCACCGCCTGCTGCAGCGAGTGATCCATCGCGTCATACGTGGTGATCTCGGAATGCTTCATTTTATCGAGCACCGAGCGATAAGACGTGATGCCGTCCCGCTTCGCGGGATCTATATCATCGCGCTCGAGCATGGACGCAAAACCGCGGGTCAGCGCATCGCGACGCGAGCGCAGCCACGCGTCGTCCTGCGTCGCGTGCCAATAAAGTGCGGCGCAGATCAGCCAATTTTGCAGCTCCTCCTGCGTCATCAACGCACTATATGCCTGGCCCTTGGCGGGACTCGCAAAGTTATATCCGGAGCCCATGTCATGATAAAAGCCGAGGGCGCCAGGATGCAGGGCCGTTTCGCCTGGTTTCTGCAGCTGATCGGTAAACGAATAATGATCCAGGAAAACATCCAGCTCGTTGCGCACGGTCCACGGGTGCAGCGCGAGCTCGTAGAAGACGTGATCCACCGTGAGATCGAGAGTATTTAATAGACGATATTCCCCCTCCACCACGACCCACACCGGCTGGTGGGTCTTTATATTAGTAAACAATACGGTATTGAATTGATACGAATGGATGGAATCCGCGGAGAGGAACGCGCGCTCAGGACTGAGCTTCGCCGCCGCGAGGCGGGAGTTTTCGGCCTGGCAGCGTTCGACGACCTTGGGATAAGCCGCGTCCGCTGCCGCGATGACGTCCGCCTTTTCGTGAAACAGCGCCGCGTGGGCGAGCTCAAGCGGCTCGCCGGCCAGCACCGCCGCCTGACCCGACCGGTGATGCACGATATAGAACGTCACATCCTTTTTCGTCCCGGCCGCAACGTGGACCCGAAATGCGGCGGTCGCCCCCTCGAGGCCAAACTCACGCTGTATATTGCCCGCGTCGACCGCCTCTGCCTCGCCGGATCTCACCGCGACCGCATGATCCTCCGCGACGACGTAACCTGAAAAGTTCTTCCATTCGGTACTCCGCACGGCGGGCTGCTCGAGGGCGAACGCGAGGTCGAGCGGCTCTCTGCCGCCGGAGTTATCGAGGGTGAACGTCAGCCAGGTAGCGGGCATCGCGAACTGCCGGCGCGCCGCCTCACTGGCTGTTTCCCAATCCGCCATCTCCCAGCTCGGTGTATAGTGAGTCCAGCTCACGCCGTCCGGAAGCTCCCAATGGTCGGTCGCCGGGCCGATGGTGCGATGCACCTCCCCGGCGGCTATATACTTGGGCGTCACGCTGCTTCCGGTGGGCCGCACATAAAACGGCATTACCTTCACGTCGTTGCCGCGCTTGATCGCAACGATCACGCCATCGTGAGGCATGAGGTATCCCTCCTTGGCGGGGCTCGCGCCCATCTGCACGCCGCCGCTCGCCTCCATTCCATATACGAAAGAGGCCAGCGCGCCGACGGGGCTGTGGTCGAGATTGAAGAATGGCGTTTCTCCCACCGGTACCTGGCGGAATTCGCGCGAGCGCGCATCGAGCATTTTAAGCCGGTCCGAGGATTTCCAATCCGCCGCTGCGCCCTCCGCCACGAGGGTGCCGTCGGGTCGACTCAGGCGGACAAAGCTGAGCGTGGCGTTTCCCGTCAGGGCGGTGAACTGCAGGCCAAACATGCCGCCGCCGTGAGTGATGGGCGCCTTGAGCACCCACGGCACGTACGAGCCTCCCGCCTGCTTCCATATATCGAGGCGCGCGTCGAGGGGAACGCCGTCGGCCTCCACCGCGACTATATCCTGCCCGGCCGCGGTCGCATTCACGGCGATGAACCCGAGCTCCACTATATAATCACCCGCCGGGATATCCCGGGAATAGGCGCCGAAAACCTTTCCGTTGACCGCCGCTTTATACAGCGTCGGGTCGGTGCCCGCGGGCAGCCGCGAGGCCTCGAGAAACACCTGCGTAGCCGGGCCGCTCAGCAGCACGCGCGCCGGACCAGCCGCCACGGCAGCGTTGAGTGCCATGCCCAGGAAGACGCTGAACCGGGCCAGGGCACGGAAAAACGACGCGACTCCACCTTGACCTATATACTCGGAACGCATGTGGGGTAAAATAGGGAGCCGAGAGTACATTTAAATCGGAGGCTCGGCTATACACGTTCCTTTGCAAAGGATGACAGTTTTCGCCGGGTGCGTTTCGCGGGATGGGTCAACGCAGCGGGGAATATGTAGAGCGAACGTTTGCATCCGCGGACCAAAGATTGGCTTAAATCGTCATGCACCCGGTCGGTTTCGCTATGGCGGACGAAACCCCGGTTCTGTATGATTCGGCCAGATCCTGGTTACCTCAACCCCTCCGTTTGACGCCTCTTATGAACCACCCCGCCCTATCCGGCGCGCGGCGCGCCCGTCTCCGCGGCCTGCCCGTTCGCCTTGTCATCCTGGCTGCCGCCAGCCTCGCACTCGCACGCGGGCAGACGCCTGACGCCACACCGCAGCCGGCCACGCCGCCGGACGCCACCAGGCCCGTCGGCCCGACGTCGCGATCACAACTCGACGAGAAACCTCTCTCGGAGCAGAACCAGCCGCCCCCGGTGAAGCTCAACCCCTTCGAGGTGCGAACGGACACGGACAAGGGTTATTTCACCGGCAGCACGCTGTCAGGGACGCGGCTTAATAATAACCTGGCCGACATGCCGATGCCGATCACGGTCATCAATAAGGAGCAGCTCGAGGACACGAATTCCCAGAACATCAACGATGTGATGCTGTATGAAGCCAACACGGAAGGCTCGCACACGTTTACTCCCGTCACCGGCTTCACGGAGAGCGGCGGCCATATGGTGGACGCGCTCTCGGGGGCGAATGATGGCGCGACGAGCAACGGCATCGGCGGCGGTCAAAGCTTGAGCACACGCGTCCGCGGCCTCGGCGCCCCGGACAACGAGGTGGATAATTTCTTCAGTATATACCGGATTCCGTTCGACACCTATAATGTTCAGTCGGTGGAAATCGATCGCGGCCCAAATTCGCTCATGTTCGGATCGGGCTCGGCGGCCGGCATCGTCAATGCCTCCAGCTCGCAGGCCCAGCTGAACCGCCTTTCCGGCGGCGCCAGTCTGCAGGGGGGCAGCTACGGTGAGTTTCGCGAGACGTCCCATATAAATATTCCGCTCCTGAAGGACCGCCTCGCCATCTATATGGCTCAGGAATATACTTCGCTCGGTTTCCAACGGAAGCCCTCGAATGACGAGACTCACCGCGAATACCTCGCGCTGACCGCCGACCCGTTCAAGAACCACAAGACGAAAATCACCGCGAGCGCTGAATTCTGGAACAACTATGCCAACGACGAGAACCAGCTCACGCCCTACGATTATGTCACCCCCTGGATCCAGGCCGGCAAGCCGATCTACAGCGCGTTGACCGATACCGTCACCTATATGGCGAGCGGCGCAAAGCTGGGGCCGTACGTCAGCACTACCACGAGCCCGTTGTATGTTCCGGGCCAACTGACGGGCCTTTCCCAGATGACGACGCTGAACTCGGCGCTCTTCGCGCCGGGCATCGCGTTCATCTCGAATCATATTAATGAGTTCTACGCCGGCGGTCAGTTCCTCTATGCTTATCAGCCGGCGCAGACGATCGGCAACAACGGCATCAGTGGCGGCCAGGCTCCGTCAGTATATACGCCGGCTCAGATCATCGTGAAGGATTCGCAGATCACGGCCTCGACCAATCTGCCGATCCCGACGGCGTACGCGTCCTACGAGCAACCGGGCGTTAACAACAAGGCTATATATAACTGGAACACGGGCCCGAACACACTCGCCAACGACTGGAACCGCGCCAACGCGCGCACGTATCACGTCGAAATTCAGCAGGAGATTCTGTCCAACCTCCACGCCAGCCTGGCGTTCTTCCGCCAGGAATATCACGTCACCGAGGACCAGATGATGAATCAGCACAATCCGGTGGGCGTATATGTTGACACCAACGCCTACCTGCTGAACGGCCAGGCGAATCCCTACGTGGGCACGTCATTGCTCTCCGACACCCTCGGGAGCGTCTGGCAGCGCGCTGAGGTCAACCAAAACTGGCGCGGTATGCTGGAATATGATCTGGACCTGAAGAGCAAGCTCCCCGGCTGGCTCTCATTTCTGGGACATCACCGGCTGATGGCCGAGGCCTCGACGCATGACGACATTCAGCAGCAGTGGCGTTTCCAAACCGTCATCACCGGCGGCGATGGTTCGTATACGTCGAATCTATATCAGCTGAACACGAACCCGCTCGTTCCCGGAAACTATAGCGTCGGCGGCAACGGCACGGCCCCAGTGAATTGGTACTATACCGGCTCACCCGGCAGCCTCGCGATCACCCATGCACCGCAACCGACCGGCAGCGCCGGGTTCGGCGGCATGCCGCAGAACTTTAATGTCACCACCTATAACTATAATACCAATCAGTGGGTGACATCCGGTCTCCAGCAGGGCACGGTGAAGACCTACCTGAACGCTCCGTATTTCGAGGGCGTGCAGGACCAGAAGACCTATTTCTGGCAGAGCTTTTTTTGGAACGACCGGATCATCGGATCGCTTGGTCTGAATGACGACGTCGTGAAGAACCGGACGAACGCGACGCCCCCGAATTCTTCCTACGGCGTCACGTCGAACAACCCGGGCCTGATCGAATATCAAAATGGCCTAACGACACCGACGTATCAGAATTATCTGACGCCGTGGAATCCGATTACCGTCGGCGGCAAGCTGGTCAGCCAGGGAGAGCTCGGCGGCAATACCTATAGCACCGGCTTCGTTTTCAAGCCGTTCGCGCACTGGGGCTTCATTGATCGCTCCGCGGACAACGGAAACCTGGTCGCCGGTTTCCTGCGCACCGTGGGCATCAGCTTCAACCGGTCCGACAACTTCAATCCGCCGGCCGCAGCATATACCGACTTGTTCGGAAATCCGCTCCCGAAGCCGACGGGCACGGAGACGGACTATGGAGTGCAGATCGCGACGCCGGACAACAAGCTGTTCTTCCGGATCAACTGGTTCCGCAGCAAGAATCTATTCAATACATCCGGCGTTTCCGAAACGATCACGGGCCGCGTTCCCAATATAGACCAAAATCTCATTACGTGGGCGACCGCGGTGCAGGAGCTGCGGGATGGTCAGGATCCCACGAATCCCAACTTCGGCAACCAGTCGGTATTTCCACTCACGCAGGATGACATTTCGAAAATCTCGGCGATCGCCGGCGTGCCGTATAATTATAGTCTGACCGTCTCGCCGACTGGGGGATATTATGATCCTCAGGCGACGAATTCCGTCACCGCCGGCGGATATGATTTAGAGGTGACTTACAATCCCACGTCGAATTGGACCATGAAGCTCACCGCCGGCCGGCAAGACGCGAAGCTTTCAGCGGTCGATTCGCAGGCGACGGCCTATATTAACGCTCGCATGCCCTTTTGGACGACGGTCTCATCGGAGTACTCGGCGCCGATCACGAACTTCAAAAACGGCGGTCCGACCAGTGTCCTATCCGTTGGGAGTTTCTGGAAGGGGTACGGCTTCGGCGGTTCCTCTTCACAGACGGGTGGCCCGGGTGGCGGTCCGACGACCGAGGAGCTCGGCATCCAAAATACCGTGTTGATTCCTCTGCAGGTGGAGCTGGCTTCGCAAGGCACGCAGGTCCCCGGCGAGCGGCCCTACTCCGTCAATTACCTGACGAAGTATACATTCGACACCGGGCTCTTGAAGAACTTCGGCATCGGTGGCGCGGCACGCTGGCAGAGCAAGGCTATCGAGGGATATTACGGGGCGACCGCCGCCAACCTGCTGAACGCCGGCGGCCAAATCGCCGCCTCCGACCTGAGCAAACCGATATATGCACCGACCGAGTTCCATATCGATATGTGGCTCTCGTACGCGCTGCGGTTGCCGTGGGACAACGGCAAGGTGCGCACGAAGCTACAACTGAACGTGCAGGACCTCACGTCGAACGGCTACCTGCTCCCGATTCAATATAACCTCGACGGATCCGCCGCGACGTTCCGCATCATCTCCCCGCGGACGTTCACGTTCACCACGACGTTCGAGTTCTAACCCCGGCAAGCTCGTCCGGCTCAACAAACCCGCGCCTCAACCGGCGCGGGTTTTTTTGGCGTCGCTCTCGGAATGCTGGTCCACGATGATCCCGCGATCGGTCGGCGCAGGAACTATATACGAAATATGCGCCTATATACGCGCATATATTTAGAGGGATGTGTCGTCTGCGCCGGCAGCGCTCAGCGTCCGGTGGCTTGCATTTGCTGCAACGCATCCCGCGCGGCCCGATTGCTGGGGTCGAGCGCAACAACCCGCTGCAAATGCTCCACCGCCTCCGGCATTCGGCCGCTTCGCGCACAGGCGACGGCGAGGTTAAAATGCGCGGCTGTGAAACCGGGTCGGAGCCGCGTCGCCTGCTCATAATGCGAGACGGCTTCGGAAACGCGTCCAGGGATCTTCATGAGCTGGTTGCCGAGATTATATTCCAAGTCCGCATCTTCGGGCGCGAGCCGCAACGCGCGCTCCAGATGCGTGATCGCCTCCGGCAGGCGTCCCGGGATCTTCGCGAGCTCCACGGCCAGATCGTTTTCCAAGCTGGCGTCGGCGGAGCTGAGCGCCAGGGCGGCTTCATATTGCGCAACCGCTTCCTCGGCCCGGCCCGGCAGCGTGCTGAGCTCCGCGGCGAGCCCGCGTCGTGCCTCCACGTCGGAGGGCTCCAGGCGCACCGCTTCGGCAAAATGATATAGGATTTCGTTCGCCGGCGCGTCGGTCTTCATCAGAGCCGCCGCGAGATTGCGGTGGGCCAGCGCGTAATTTGGTTTCAACCGCAACGCCTCTCTATAGTGGCTGATTGCCTCCGGCAGCTCCGCCATATTCTTGCTGAGCGCCACGCCCAGATTGTTCTGCGCCTCGGCGTAATCCGGCTTCAGGCGGACGGCCGCTTCGAACTCCGCTCTCGCCGCCCCTCCAGCACCGGGCATCGCCGCCAACAGCTGACCCAGATTGCTGTGCACCATCCAAGAGCCGGGGTTCTGCGCGAGTATCGAGCGATAAAGCTGAATGCCATCGCGGTACGGCAGGTTTTGTCTCCACGTCAGCGCGACGAAACCGATCACTATGGCCGACGCAGTCAGGCCAAAAACCGACCGGGCTGGACCGGAGGAACTTTCATATAGCCGAGTGAGCGCAAATCCCAGCCACGCCGCAATGCCGAGCAACGCGACATGTGTATAGTGGTCCGCGACGAGCGAGAACTTCATGAAATATACATCCGTGAAGCCGACCACCGGCAGCAGCGACAGGCAAAAATACAACCATGCAAACAGGGCGGACCTCGCCCAAGGCGCCGCCGCGCCGGGCGCGTTCTCGTTGGCAGACACGCAGGCGCTCTCGCGTCGCGCCAACGCCGCCAACACACCAGTAACAGCCAGCACACCGAGCAAGGGCAACCACCAGACGAGTTGATGCGGATCAATCTTCCACTGTGGATATATGAACACCAAATGGAGGGGCCAAACAGCCTTGCAGAAATAAAACCCGACCACCGCGCCGGCGCCGGCGAGCCGTTCCAGCCCCCCTGCCGTCCGAATCACCTCGGAAAGCCCATGCCGCTGAAACCATACATTTACTCCCGCGAGCAGAACCGCCACGAGGAAGAAAGGGCCCAAGTATATAACGTCCCGCCACGCCGGCCGTCGTTGCCAGATCAGAATTCCCCAGAGCACCGCCGGCAGCGTGGCCACCGAGCCCTTGCTCAACATCGCGAGCACAAATGACGCGAGGCTCAGCGCATACCAGCGATTGCGAAGAGCACTCGAGAGGCGAGTCCGCGCCTTGGCTGCTATAGCAAGCCAGTCGTTCGCCTCGGCGGCTTTTATGAACAGCAGGATCGCGAGGAGATAGAACAGGAGTGCCAACAAATTCTTCCTCTGCGCGATCCAGGTGACTGACTCGACGTTCAGCGGATGAATCGCGAATAGCAGCGCTCCGAGCCACGCACCCGGCACGCGGAGCCTGCGTAGGACCGCCCAGAAGAGCAGCACGGTTCCGAAATGCAGCGCGAGGTTGGTGAGATGATAGCC
Organism: uncultured Verrucomicrobiae bacterium; assembly: GCA_963800005.1. Taxonomy (GTDB): domain Bacteria; phylum Verrucomicrobiota; class Verrucomicrobiia; order Opitutales; family Opitutaceae; genus CAWCZH01. The sequence continues at coordinate 184,511 of CAWCZH010000002.1, read as the reverse complement.
CAACGGGTTCATCCCCCAGAGCCGCCACTCCAGCCAGAGGCTCGTCGACGTCACCGGCCAGTAGTCAAGCGCATGAGTCGTAAGCCAGAATTGGTATAGACCTGAGGGCTCCCGGATCAGCGGATTCGCCGTGAGCATGCTATCATCGTCCCAGATGAATCCCGCGCGCCAGAGCGGTATATAGGCGATGAAGGCGACAGCCAGCAGCCCCACTGCCTGCCAGAACGCTACCGCCGACGCCGAATTCCCGTCGAACCAAGGTAATATACGAAGCAGCCTCCCTTCACTCCGAGTGTCCGCACGCGACCATAACATACGACGGCAATTTTGTTTCCGCGGGAATTATACACGAGTCAGAAGTGTCGGACCATGTGCGTGTGCTCCGACGATCGAGGATCCGTGGCCGTCGAGCCAACCACGCGCTCACTCGACACGCGAAATCGCCGCCGTCGTCGGGAAATCCGCGGTACCTCGGCCTCCAAACTTCTCCAGGCCCGCCAGCAAAAGCGCCCGAACCAAAATCGTTTGAAAAGCCGCCCAGCGAATCCAGGCGGATCGATGTCCTCTTTCCAACGATGCCCAATGAAGAGCTATATACTCGGCCTTCACCATGGGGCACGACCCACTCCCCGGGAAAAGCTATATAGTCGGCGTGGTCGCGCGAATAGATGAGGACCTCCGTTTTCCGGCCGGGCCGCTCAGATAGGTATATACTTCGACGTCGGCTGGCTTTGCACCAGCGCATCCACTCGTTTGCCATGACTGGTTCTCTTGCCTTGGCCGGGCGAAACCCGGATCACCTGGCCCGAATCGTCGCCCACGAGGGCGATACCGAATCCTTGCCGCGCCATTTAGACGAGCTCGTCTCAACCCGATGCACATCCTGCGATTCCGCCGGGACGGGAGCAATGTGACGAGGAACTTCGTCGGCGGCGGGCAGCACCCGGGGCGGCGAGATGGCTCAGTAGGAAAATGTAGTCGTCAGGATGACCTGCTGTGGGTCGATGATCCGGTAATTATAGGGCTGGCCGTCAGGGTTCACCGCGGTGGCGCGCAGGCCTCCGGTGACAAAAGCCTGGTTCCAGTTCAACTGCACCCTCAGCCCGACGCGTCCCTGGTCTACCGTCGTATTATATGCGGCAAACATGTCGCCGGCGTAGCGGGCGGGGTCGTAAATCGATTTGTTAACGTCCAGATGACGCACGATTCCATCCGCGTCCGGCGCGCCGGCGAGGTACCCGATGGAACTCTTGTCATCCCAGCGCAGATCGCCCCCGACCGAAAAGCCCTTCCCCCACCCTTGGGTGAAACGATAGCTTCCGAGGGCGCGGAAGGAGTATTCCTTCACCTGCGGGTTCGACTTCCCCAGGAGGGCTTGGCTGATCTCGATGGGAACACTGATCGAGGTGGTATAAAAGTTTTGCTGGGACTGGCTGTAATATTTGGTGCTGGTCCAGAACGCGTCGCCCAGCCCGTCAGTAGCCGAGAGCCAAACCGGCATGCGGACCGCAATAAAATCCGTGAGGTTGTTTTCGAGGGAGGTGGGGACAGCCTTGGTCTGCGATCCGACCAACTTGAAATTAAGGTTATATGAAGGGTTATAATCCAGCGACAATTCCCCGCCCATCCCCTCGGTATTGTTGACCCCGCGCACGGCGGCGCCGGCATCATATAAGGCGAGGGTCCGCGCGAGGGTCGGCGGGTACTGCAGCCAGGTGCCGGCGAGCGCGATGGCTGCGGGATCCGTCGTGACGACGCCGAGCTTGGCTGCCGCTGCGTCCAGAGCCCAGGTATTGAAACTCTTTTCCAGGCTGATGATGCGGCCTCCGATGGTCGAATCGGAGTTGCGGTCATTAATGATGGAGTTCTTGTAGAACGAAATCCGGAAAACCAGCTTGTTGTTGAAGAAGTTGAGGTACCCACCCACGTCCTGGCCGTGCGCGTAGGTATTGGGCAGCGAATTGCCGTTCAAGTCCATCGCGGGCGGCTGGGGCAGAAAGCTGGTGGATTTCTCAGCGAAAAATCCCAGCCAAGGAAAAGGCTTCACCACCAAGTTCAAGGTCCGGGTGGTGCCGCGGGCCTCTGTCCAAGGCAGATAGGTGCTGACGAGCCCGTTGTCGTAAAGACCGGTCGCCGGGTTCACGATGGACGCGTTGGAATTCCGCACCCGATTGAAATCTTTGCGGAGGCCGCCCGTGAAGACGATGCGATCGTCCCAGAAACTGCTTTGCGTGACCGCGCCATGAGAAACGATCTCCTGGCGGGTCTGCGACGAGGTATAGGAGAGCAACCCGAAATTTTCGGGCTGGGTGACCCAGCTCCCGTCCGGGTTGTTATACATGAAATTGAACTTTCCCTGCACACCCGTCTTGGGCGGAGTGAAGTGCGGCGTGAAGCCGAGCGCGTTCGGCGGTCCCACATAGTAGCGATAAGTCGCGCGATTCAGGGCGATGCCGTTGGAAAGATTCAAAGCTCCCACGGCTGTATAGGGAGGCTGTTCCCAAAACAGGTTCGTGTCCGTCACTGCATCCCGGTACCGGAAGGTCCCATCCGTGATGTGCCGGTTTTCATAGTAGCCCAGCATGCGATGCTCACCGAGCCAGCGCGTCCAATGCCGGCCGGTCAGCTTTTCAAAGTTCAAATCATAGGTCAGCTGCAGCTGCTGGTTGTCGTTGTACTCCGGGCTGCGGAACGTGGTGGGCTCGGAAGATTGATAAAAAGGACGGAGGAAAAAAGGATTGGGCCGGCCATCCAGCAGGTACTGGTTCACGTCCACTTGGAGAATCGGGGGATTCACGATGTTGCGGTTAAACGTGCTTTGGTCCTCCAGGTGCCAGGCGGCGCGGAAATACATGTCCGGAATGATCTGCTGTTCGATGTCCGCTGTATATAATGCGGCATTGTCATAGTTCCAGTTCGGCGTGACGGCATTATACTTTGTCCAGTCATACAGCGCCTTATTGTTGATCCCGGGAATCTGGTAGAGCACGCCACCGTTCACATTGCTGCGCAGGTAAGCCGAGCCGCTGCCCGACAGCAGCCGGACGTTGCTCGTGGTGCTGCCGTTGGGGTTGGCGGTCGAGGCAAACCGGCTGGTCTCCCAAAGCTGCACCTGGCCGCCGTCTATATACATGCTCGGCCGTGTATAATTCGTGGTGTTCGAAAAAAGTCCGGCGGGGAGCGCTCCCGCGGTGCCGGGCAATCCGTTCTCGTTCGTGACCGGTACCTGAACGGAGGTGCCATTAACCATCGCGGTGTACGTCAGGGGATTCCAGGTGGGCCTCCCGTCGGCAATCCACTCGCTGACGCCGTCGCGGGGCGTCAGGTAGTTGGGCGTCTGCCGGTTCTCCTTATAGTGCTCCGCGATCAGGTGAATCGCGGTGGTACGAAATGGCGCCAGCGTGAGCGTGCCGTAAATCCGCTTCACGTCGTCGTAGGACGGCGTGCGCTCATACTTCCCCTCCTGGTCCACCGCCGCAATCCGGAGGGCGACCTTGTCCTTCCAGAGCACCCGCCCCGCATCCAGGTTCGTCCGCCACCCACCAAAGCTGTCCGCCCGCAAGGAAAGGGTATCCACATTGCGCGCAAAGCTGGCGCGCAGCGTGTTCAGGTTCACGGTCCCGGACGGGTTGCCGAGCCCGAACAGCGTCGAGTTGGGCCCCCGGCTGATTTCCACGGATTCCAAATCGTAGGTATCCGTCGGAATCTTGCTCGTCATCACAAAATTGTTCATCGCCATGTTCGGCGCCCCGATGCCGCGAATCCGGGTCGCCGTCTGCGGTGACGACTGGATGGCGTCATTCGTGGCGGCCGACGAATTTTGCGCCGTGTAGTTATATATTCCCTCGGTGCCCGCCTCGTACTTGAAAATGTCGTTGATATCCAGCGCCGCGGTATCGTTCAGCTGCTGTTTCGTGACGACGGTGATCGACGCTCCCAAGTCCTCGACCTTGGAATTGATGCGCGTGCCGGAGAGGGTGTTGGCCGCGTAATAGCCGCTGTCCTTTTCCGCCTGCACTTCGAAGGGGTTGAGCTTGACCGTCGCACTCGTATCCTTGGACGCATTGAGCTGGTCCCGAGCAGGGGCGGCCGGGCTGGTCGCCGCCTCCGGCTCGGTCGGAGAGGCCGGCGGCACGGACTGTGCCTGCAGTCTGGGCGAACCCGCCAGCGCGAGCCCTCCGACCAATAAAATTTGTGAGACGAGCGGGGGGATTTTCATGAACGATTTCAAAGGGGGTTAGTATTGGGGTTGGATTTCCGGCGGCATGCCGGCTGATGACTGCGCGGCGAGTGCTGACGCACCTGCTCATCGAGGGGCCCGAGAACAAGTTTTTCCAAGGGCGGGGCGAGGTAATGCTATAGTTCGACGCGGCAACTGACCATATTGCTTCCTGCCGCAAGCATGACGATTTTCGCCGATCGACCGGAGTCGTCACTGCGCCCGGCGTCAAAAATGCCCGACCTAGCCCGGACCAGGCAGCGCGCGTTTTATATAGAATTCGCTCGCAGCTATAGGGTGGCACCATCGCGCAAGCGGCTTTACTTGATGCCGTACCAGTTCGTGCGCGCGGGATCGGCGGGCACAGGCCGAATCACCACGTCCGGAGCGTGGTCGCCGACGTAGAGCACCACGCTCTCCCCTCTGTGCAAGTCGAGCTCGACCACGCCGTCCGCCACCGGCTGCACGTGGATGGCCCGCGTCCCAATGGCCTTGACCTCGCCTACGAGGGCCGTGCGCACACGGCACGGCTCACCGGCGAGGCTTTCAACCTGGACCCACCGGGTGACCCCGCCCCGCCGCTCGGCCGAGACCTGGAAGGCCCCCTCCGCGAGCAGGTCATGAAAAACTATATCCGGCCAATCCGACGGCACCGCGGGAAAAATCCGAATCCTGTCGCCCCAGCTCTGGAGCACCATCTCGTTCATACATTGGGCGGCCGAAAGGGGGGTCTCGATCACCGGACCGGCCTCCGCGTACATGCCATTTTTCGCCACCAACGGGTAATCGATGAACCCGTTGAGAAATCGCTCTGCTTCGTCGCCCTCGCCCATCATGGCGTGGAACGCAGTGAGAAATGTATAGGTGTAACCCGCGAACACGTTCCAGGATTTCGCTTTCTCGTAGCCGGCCCGGTTCACGTCGTAAAAATGCTGCACGGACCGGCGGATCACGTCGCGATTCTCCGGCTGCTCTATATTGACGGTCGCGTAAGGATATATCATGAGCAGATGACTCGCGTGCCGGTGCGCCTTGCGAAACGGCTCATCGGCTCCGATTCGGTAGCCGTTCTCGTCAACCGGATAATCCACCAGCCGCTTCAGTATATCCTGCCACTGCGCGATCTGCGGGTCCGCCAGCTTCAGCCGGCGACAGCTCTCGAGCAGCGTCTGGCAACCCCATCGAAGCGCCGCCAGTTCATAATTGGCGTCGCGCGCCATTCCATATTCCGGCGACTCCGTCGAGGGCATGTGCCAACGGCCGTCTGCTTCATACAGGTGGTGAATTTGGTTGTTCACCGCCCGCTTCAACAGCGGAAATATCTTCTCGCGCAGCAGGGTGTCGTCCATCGACCGGCGATACATCATATAGCAATCCTGCATGACCCAGGTCAGATTCGCCTCTGCATTGTCGAGAATGCGCATGTCCGCTTCCTTCGGTTGATATAAGTCCGTCCCGGTATTCAACGGCGCTCGCGCGGAATCCTGACGCCACGCCTCGACAGCAACGTTCTCGATCAGCCCCTTCTGATTGTTCCACAATCCGTCGATCAGCGATCGTCCGAGATCGAGGTGATTCGACGTCGTCGTGGGCCAGTAGCTCAGTTGTACATTGAGATCCCACACGAGAAACGTCCACGGCGAAGGCGTCTGCCACAGGCCGTGATCAATGATCGGCGAATCGCTGCGCGCCGCCGAGCCGAGTTTATACATCTGCGTCCAATATACAGTCTCTGCCCGCGTATCGCTCAACGACAGGAAACTCTTTTGATAAAAGGCCCGCCACCAATCCCGATGCTGCGCCAGCCACGGCGCGAAAGATCGATCCACCTGGCGACGCGCCTCCGTGACCGAAGCGCTGGCGACTTTCGCCGAATCCTCGGGCCGCGCTGGCGTGCCGCTCGCGATGCTGATAAAGCAGCGCTGCGGTGTCTTTGAGGTCGACGGCTCAATGGACCACGCGACGGAATGCTCGGCATTCGCCAGGAGCGCCTGCCGGCTCACCTCGATCTCGCCGATGCGCAGGCGAGTCGGAGGCGGATTCAGTTCATATAGCTCCGTGAAGTAATTCGTGTTATAGGTTTTCCGCATCGCCTCCAGTTCCGCTGGCGTGGTGGCGAATCCTGGGCGGGTCGGTTTGGCCTCCGCCGGCTCCCACGTCCACTCCGGGTCGGACTCGCCGCCCTCTCCGCGAATTTCCGAGAAAATGACCGGGCTGAGGCTATGGACGAAATGGCGAATTTCGAGATGGCCGAGATCCGTGACGATCTCGCCGGTGAACTCGGCGTTGAGCAGCGACAGCCGGCCGGACCCGCTTAGGATTCTTCCCTTCGGCTTGATATAGAAGGATCCGATCTGCAGCCGCGGACGGCTGAAACCGCTATACCCCACGCGATAACTACGGTGGTCGGTCACGTCGCCGCGAAAAACCTGGACGCGAACGCGATCGCCTTCGCGCCAGATGAGCGTGCCGATAAGACCGTTGCCGAACCACAGCGCGTCCTGCCATCGCTCGGGCCATCGCGTCCAAGTCATATCGTGGCGCGCCATGAACGCCGGCCAATCCACCTCCGATTTCATCGCGGCGCCGGGCGCCGCTTGCGACGGCGGAACGAGGACCGCAAACAATATAAGCCAGCTCACGTATATATAACGCAGGGAACGCCGGGAGCAGCGGGTGTGAAAATTCATGGGGCGGGGATCAGGCCATCACGTCGACCACGAAGCGAAGCGGCCGAAAGCAGGTGGGAGAGCCTAGGCGAGAAGACCCTTCTCTGGCCATGGACGCTTCTGGCGCAAGCCTGACGAAACCCGGCGTCTCGTGACATGCACGGCGGTGGCGCACTGCGCGCGGAGTCCGCGAAGCAGGCTGAAATCGTCATGCTTCCGCCGCAACCGTGCATGGCCGGCCCGACGCACAATGTATATTGTCGACACGTTTCGCGTCGCTTACCCCTACCCCCGCCTTGACCTTCGCCGATCTTCGTTCCGTCGTCCTCAGTGCCCTGCTAATTCGCGCCGTCACCAGCTGGGCCGCCCCGGCTCCGGTGGCGTTCCAACCAACTTGGGAATCGCTCGAGGCCAACTATCAAACGCCGGAATGGTTTCGCGATGCGAAATTCGGCATCTGGGCTCACTGGGGACCGCAGGCCGAGCCAGAGCAGGGCGACTGGTATGCGCGGCGGATGTATATAGAGGGCGAGGCGCAATATAAATATCATCTTGCCCACTACGGCCCGCAATCGACGTTCGGCTTCAAGGATATCATCCACCTCTGGAAGGCCGAAAATTTCGACCCGCAGAAGCTGCTCGCTTTCTATAAGAAATCGGGCGCGCGCTACTTCATGGCGCTGGCCAACCACCACGACAACTTCGACAACTTCAATTCGAAGTATCAGCCGTGGAACTCTGTCAACCTCGGCCCGAAAAAGGACCTGATCGGAATGTGGGCCGCCGCCGCGAAGAAAAACGGGCTGCGCTTCGGAGTGAGTGTGCATGCGTCGCGCTCGTGGACATGGTACGAGCCGTCCCAAGGCGCCGATAAAACCGGGCCCTACGCAGGCATTCCCTACGACGGCCATCTCACGAAGGCAGACGGCAAAGGCCTCTGGTGGGAGGGCTATGATCCGCAGGACTTATATGCTCAGAATCATCCGGTGGGCGCGCCGCCCACGCAGGTGTACCTCGATAAGTTCTTCAAACGCATCACGCAGCTGATTGATGATTACCATCCGGACCTCGTATATTTCGACGACGGTGTTCTGCCGCAGCGCAAGAACGCCGAGGCCCAAGGCCTGGAGCTTGTCAGCCACTTCTATAATGCGAACGAGCAGTGGCACGGCACCAACGAGGCGGTCGTCAATACGAAGGGCCTCGATGAAAATCAGCGCCGCGCGCTCGTATATGATATCGAACGGGGCAAGGCGAAATCGATCCTGCCGCAGCCATGGCAGACGGACACGTGCATCGGCGAGTGGCATTACAATCGCGAGCTGTTCGAGAAACACGGATATAAATCGGCCGCGACGGTAATCCTCATGCTCGCGGATATAGTAAGTCGCAACGGCAACCTGATGCTGAGCGTGCCGGTCCGCGCCGATGGCACCCTCGACAGCGACGAAGTTGCGATCGTGCAGGGCATCGGCGACTGGCTGCGCGTCAATGGCGAGGCGATTTACGCGACGCGTCCGTGGAAGGTATATGGAGAAGGCCCGTCCACCACCGAAGTCGCCAAACCCAATCGCTTCGGCGGCGAAGCCGATGTCCGCAGCACACCCTACACGGCGGAGGACCTCCGGTTTACCCAATCGAAAGATGGGCACGTTCTCTATGTGATCGATCTGTCGGCGCCGGCGAACCACGAGATTTTTGTCAGTTCCCTGTCGTCAGCCTCCGGCAACAGCGACCTCGTGCACCGGCTCAATCGCGTCACGCTCCTCGGGCACCGGTCCGCGTTGAAATATACAGTGGAGAACGGAGGGGTCCGGGTTCAGCTGCCGGACGACGTTCCGGCAGCGACGGTCGTTTCCCTTCGGCTGGCGTTCCGCTGAGGCCGGCAAGCGCCGGGGCTGAGGCCCTATATAGTGCCCAGGGCCTTGAGCCTGGTTTGTAACCCAATCGCTTTTAAGTTTCACTGCGTCCCTTAAAGAGTTCGGCATGGGTAGGCAGTCCACCCGGCGGACCGCTCGAGAAACTTCGAATCATCACCCCCGGAAATTATCCTGAGTTCTACTTTTGTCTTTTGATTGATCGATTTGAAGGAAGGGGCGTGAGCTGCCACACAACGGGGACCACCAGCGGATCGCGTCGGTGGTCTTCGGCGTGGCATTCCGTATATACTCGTACGTTCCTTTAATATGAAGCCCCTCATCGCCTGGTTCCTGCTCTCTATCGGCCCGGCATTGGCGGCGGTCAGCCCGCCGGACGGCGTCCCCTCTCTCGAGGAAATGGCAGGGGACTGGATGCCGCTCACGATCGTCACGAACTACCCAGACGTTCATAACTTCAACCAGATGGTCATCGTGAACCGGGACCTGACATCATTCTTCTGCAACCCGGGCGGTTTATTTGGCCGGACCAAAGATCCGACGATCCAATGGAGAGCTGGCTACCCACTCGTCCGGCTGTCGCTCGACGGTGTAGAATATCCGGCGACGGACGTGCGCTGGTCGGCATATCGCGCGCTGCGGCGCAACGCCGATTGCGGCGGGCTTTTGATCGAAACCGACACGCGGATGATCAACGAGCAACGCGGCGTGCTATGCCGGATTCGCCTGACGAACCCGAGCGACCGCCCGCGATCGGTCCAGCTGGGCCTTCATATACCGGGCGCGTTGGATGAAAACGGGATCACTGTACTAAACACGACCCAAACTCCGAGTACGACGTCCGTACTCCAGCCGTCGCGTCCTCCGGCATCCACCAAGGTCGAGGGCGACGAGGTTGTCTGGCAATATACAATCCAACTCGCCGCGGGCGGCAGCGCAGAACTGGGCTATGTAGCGGGAGACAATGTGAAGGCGGAGAGCACGGCGACCAAGCAGAAGGTCGTGGCTTGGGCGGCTCGCTTTGACGCCGAGATGGCGGATTTCGAAACCGTGTGGGAGCAGCGCTGGGCCGACGCGTTCACCCCGGGCAACGCGCATTTTTCTGGAAACCTGCCGATCTTGCGAACGAACGACGCCGCGCTGCGTCGCAACTACTATATGGGCGCGCTGACGATGTTGATCCTCGAGCGGACGCAATTTCCGATTCCCCGAGGGTTTGTTACGAGCGGCGAGCGTGCAGATGGCATTCAATATTATTGGGACGCGTCGATGCAGGCGACGGCTTGGGCGCTGCTGGAGCCGGCGGGCATGCGGGCGACGATGCGGCGGTGGCTGGTGCAAAACCCACGTGGCAGTCCTCATCTCTCGTTGCGCGATGCGGCCGGATTTGACGCGAAACACTACGATGTGATCAGCGGTTACGCGGCGAATGCGTGCACAATGTTCCAAACCGCCGCGGATTATATAAGGATCACCGGAGATCGGGCGTTCCTGGATGAACGACTGGAAGACGGCCGGACCGTTCTCGAGAGCTTGGACGCCTTGGCCACGGACTGGGAAACTCTGCCGCGCGGGCCGCACGGGCTCGTCAACTACGGTGGCAATGGCAAGCTGCTCGAGACGGCGCCGCTCTATATAGAATGTGTCGCTTCGGTGAATGCGCAGAATGTGCTCCTGATGCGGGAAGCGGCCGAGTGGCAGGAGCTCAAGGGAAATGTCGAGCGAGCCCGGGCTTTGCGCGCGAAGGCCGACGCGTTTTTGCCGGCGGTTCAGACGCTGTATAGTGAAGCGTCGGGCGCTTGGAACCTGGCCCGCGTAGACGGCACCGTCGTGCCGGTCCGGCATTGCTTCGACTATATATATGCGGGCAACGCGCTCCTGCCGGACCTCTCGGCCCAGCAGAAGCTGGCCATGAACCAGTTCGCCACGCGTGAATTGATCACTCGTGATTGGATGCGGGCGATGAGCCTGAGCGATCCGGATGTGCCTCGCGCCGTGCGACCGGACCACAGCTACACGGGATCGTATGACGGCTGGATTCCACTGACCGTGGGCACGATGTGGCGCCTGGGGGATCCCGCGGGTGCCTACGGCTTCTACTGTCGGACGGCCGGCGTGACGAAGGAAGGACCATTCTCCCAGGCCCATGAATTTTACGGCCCCGCGCCCACCTCGTATGATGCGCCGGTCCGCGTGGCCCTGCGCGGCGCCAATATGAAAGAGTGTATAAGCGGCGTCGCGTTCGCGGACGTCGTGATCAACACGTTCTTCGGCTACGATCCCACGTCGGATGGAAAGAGACTATTGGTGGATGAAAAGATCCCCCGGCCGTTCTCCGGAACGTTGAGCAACGTCCGGCGCGCGGGCACCCTCTATATGCTTTCGGCGGGCGCGACGGGCGTGCGTGTTGCCGCGCAATCAGAGGGCGGCTCGGCCCACCTCTCGAATTGAACGGGCGGGAGCGGATGGCGCAGCCCGATGCCATATAGCGGTCGCCGTATATACGGGCCTTTTTTGCGGGCGGGTAGACCGGATCAGCGTTGGGCCAAGCCCCATTTTCTATTTGGCTCCGGGCCCAGCACCAGGTCGAGTGTGCCGCCCCTGACGATCTCCGAATAATCCAGCCAGCAGCGGTCTAAGGCAACGCCGTTCAGCCGGGCCGATTGTATATAGACGTTCGCGGGAGAATTGTCAGCTGCCGAGATCGTGAAGGTGCCACCGCTCGCATACTTCGGATCCGTGTGCAGCGTAACTCGCTTGAACAGCGGGCTAAAGATTTCGAAGCGTGAGTCACCTGGGCAGGCTTGATGGAGACCGCTGGCCGCCAGTACATACCAGGCCGACATCTGCCCGACGTCGTCGTCGCCGCACAATCCGTTGGGACTCGCCCCGTAGGTTTCCGTCACAAGCTTCCGCACCCACTTCTGCGTGAGCCAAGGCGCACCGGCGCGGTTAAAGAGAAACGGAATCAGGTGGCTGGGCTCATTCGACTGGTTTTCGAAGTGATTATTCTTCCGGAGATCGACGCACCGCTCGAAGAAGTCGCTCAGCTTCGCGACGAAGGCGTCGCGCCCGCCGAGGAGTTCGATGAGCCGGGGAATATCGTGGGGTGCCGCCCAGCCTTGTTGATAAAGCGATGCCTCCATCCCGCCTTTTCCCGACGTCAGGCCCTCCCACGGCAACCATTGCCCGTCCGCATCCTTGAGGTGAAACCAACCCTTCCACTCGGGCTTGGTCGTCAACTCACCCTTACCATATATCCAAGGCGCGGCCGGATCGAACAGCTGTGTATACGCCTCTGCCTGTGTGGCGTATTTTGTGGCGTCGGCGCGACCGAGTTTCCGAGCTAACTGGGAGAGATTCCAATCATCATAGGCATTCTCCATGGTGATCGAGACCCCATAGCTCGACGGATCATATCCGCGCGGCCCGCTGCCGAAATGCTCGGAGGTATTTACTGCGAATTGGTATGCCTTCGCGATATTATACCCCCGAATACCCTTCTCATAAGCATCATTGATTACGGCGATCTGGGGATTCCCGTCCATGCAACCGGAATAGCAATTCATCATTTCCCAGCGGTCGTAGTATCCCGTGCCGTTTTGCTCAGCGAGCTCGACGACACTATTAATCTGGTCGTTCACGATTCCTGGCGCGATGAGGGTCAGCAGGGGAAATTCGCTGCGATATACATCCCACCCGCTAAAAACGGTCCGCTTGGTGAAGCCTTGGGCACGGTGAACGCGATTGTCGCCGCCGAGGTAATCGCCGTTGACGTCGGCATAGATCCGCGGATCGAGCAAGGCATGATATAACGCGGTGTAATATATCGTTTTTTCCGACTCCGTGCCGCCCTCAACTGCGAGCCGCTGGAGGGCCGCGTCCCACGCAGAGCGGCTCTGTCGGCGCGCTCCATCGAAATCCCACGCGGGAATTTCGGCCGCGAGATTTTGTCGGGCGCCCTCGACACTCACGTAGGACATTCCGGCCTTCACTAAAACCGTCTCGCCCGCGTGGGTCGGGAACTCGACATAAAATCCCAGGTGTTCGCCTTCCTGGTCATGGTACCCCGGCAAAACCGAAGCGGCGCGGCAGGCCTCCGCAAAAGCCGGCTTGCCGAGGATTTCTCGATAGGGTCCGGGAGGCAGTGTCGCGCTCCATACCCCGTAGGTCTTCAGTGGCACGCTGAATTCCGCGTAATAATAAACAGTATATCCAACGCTGCCGTGTCGAAATCCCCCGCCCTCCCGAGGACATTCGATTTGTCCTCCGATCGCGTGGTCACCGACGACGTGCACGGTTTGGTGTAAAGAGATGCCGCCCACGCGACGGGCCAGATCGACCTGAATGCGTGACAGTGGATTTTCGGAAAATGTAAAGCGCAAGATCCCACTATGCGGGGCCGCGGTCATCTCTGCCTTCACTTTATAATCATCGAGTGTTACAGCATAATATCCTGCCTGCGCGGTCTCGCTTGCTTTATTATAGGCGGATAAATACCCGGAGCCGGGATGATCGGTTTCGCCCCAATAGGTCTTGAGCGGACCTGAAGTGGGCATGACCATGAAATTCCCGAGGTCTCCGTAAGCGCCGACGCCGCTCATATGCGTGAAGCTGAACCCCTGGATCGTCGTGTGCGGGTACGAATAGCCGGAACCGTTATCGCCGCCGGTGATTGTGTCCGGGCTGAGCTGAATCATACCGCCGGGAGTCGCAGCGCCGGGAAACGTCTTGCCGTGAAACCCGGTGAAGCGGGGGTCCAGGCCGAGTTCGACCGTGCGCGCACTCGGCACTCCCGTGCTGCCTGCACCGATGAACGGGTTAATATAGTCAACCAGCGCCTTATCGGGCGCCTCCGGGACGTCGGCCGCAGCGATTCCGGTAACGAGCATGGACAACGCCGCCCACCGAGGAGAAATGGTTGGCCACAGCCGTGGTGCGCTTTTCATAGATTTATCGGGCAACGTCACCGTCGATTTCCAGGACGAGCACACTTGCCATGACGTGCGGCGCATAATGCGGCGTCTCCACCTCGCGCGCGGTTCCGTTAAGCTTGACCGGCATGTTCGTCCGATCGGGATCACTCAACAGATATACCTTCGTTATATTGTTTTTGAAATCAGGTAGCCGGAACGCGCTGCCGGCCCAATTGAAGATGGTGAAATAGAGTTTGCCCGGAGCAGCGGTGCAGCGCCAGGCGGTCAGCGGGACATGCATCGTATTCCCTTGGTCATCTTTCCACGCCTTGCCATAATTCTTAAAGCCCTCCCCGAAGGGCGATGCCTTCACTCCATATACTGCTTCGCCGTTGGTCTTCAGCCAACCCCCGACCGCAAGGAGATTGCTGACGCATACGGGAGGTATGATACCCTTGTCGGTCGGACCGACATTTAGCAGGTAATTACCGCCCTTGCTTACTATATCGACGAGGTTGAACAGAATCTGGCTCGGAGACTTCCAGTCCGGATCGTCCGTTGCGTAGCCCCAATTATGATTCACGGTCGCGGGGGTTTCCCAATCTCCTCCGACGTCCGCCGAGGGAATCCCGTTATCGCCCATCGTCAGGTAGTCGCCGGGCACGCCCAAACGTCCATCGATGAGGCAGGCGGGCTGGAGCGCGTGCACGAGTTTCACAAAGCGATCGCCGCGCTCGGGGGTAATGTTCGAGGGAGTGTCAAAAAACAATTCACACACCGGCCCGTAATTCGAGAGTAACTCCTTCACCTGAGCTTCGCATTTATTGCGCAGGAAATCATCATAGGCGCCGTCCTTATTCTTGGCCGCGTCCGGCTCGAAATCCCAGTTGTTACCGACGCCGCCCGGCTCGTGCCAATCGACGGATTGCGAGTAATAAAACCCGAATCTGAGATGATGCCGCGCACACGCCTCGGCGAGTTCCCGAATCGGGTCTCGGTGGAAAGGCGTGGCATCATATATATTATAATGCGAGACCTGCGAATGATACATCGCGAAACCGTCGCCATGCTTGGCGGTGATCACAATATACTTCATTCCCGCATCCTCGGCCATCTGCACCCATTGCTCGGCGTTAAACTGGACAGGATTAAACTCCTTGGTGAGTTGTTCGTACTCCTTCACCGGCACCTTGGCATGAGCCATGACCCACTCGCTGCTCGGCCGCACCCATTTGCCGTGCCAGAAGCCCGCCGGAATGGCGAACAAACCCCAGTGGATGAAAAGACCATATTTGGCCTCGCGAAACCAAGCCATCTTCACATCCTGCGACGCCGGTGCTGGCAGCGCCGGAGGCAGCGTACCTGCCGTGAGGCGCACCGCGAAACACAGAATGGCAAACTGCCAAAGGGAACTGCGGTAAGGCGATAACTTCATGGATTATATACGGATTCCCGGACGACTTCCTCGCGGCGATCGTCCGCGCTGTTTACCGGGTCTTGGGTGACGGCGTTGTCGTCGGTCGCGGCCCGGGCGTGGTGGCTGGAGGGCTGCCAGTATTTGCTCCCGAAGCTGACGGCGGCGTATAATATGAGTGGGCCATCTCGGTGGCCATGATGATGCTGATCGCCAGTTGGGAGGTCCCGGGCGTGTCCACCCCGTTGGGATTTTCTTCGACGGGCTCCGGCACACTCGAATCGGTAATGGACACAAGCTTCGTCGGCAGGCGCTCCCCCGTGCGGGGGGAGTAGAGTCGCTTCCGCATCAGCTCCCAAGCCTGCGCACCCAACGCGGGGTCATGCTCCACGCTCGCCGCGTAGGCGCTGAAACGTATTTTTGTATAACCCGGGCCCGGCACGGCGCGCGCCCATTTATCCGCCAAGCCGTTCCAAGCGGCGGCAAACTCCGGGCAATCGATAAGGTCGATCAGGTCCATCGCAATTTGGTCGCCACCAAAGAGCGCCAGGAACTCACCGGCCTTTTGGTTGGGTTGTCCTATATCAAACAGGCGCTTGGTGACGGGATCGTACCGGAAACCATTTCTTTCGATGAGCGCGTCCGGCATGGCACCGATGCTCTTCATCCCCGCGAGTACATAGTCGCGATAGCGGACGTTCCCGGTGCGCTCCCATTCCGTCATCCAGTTGCTCGCCATCGCCTCCCAGTCCGGGCCGATGCGAATTATAATGGGCACATCGGGACGCACCAGTTCCTCGCGCAAGGGTTGGATTCGTGCGACGGTTTCGTCGACGGTGAGAACCTCGCGCATGAGATCCCCGGTGCGCTCGTCAGTCGTGAGATAATAATAAAAGCGCTTTAATAAAGCCTCGCTGATTCGTGATTCCTTGGCGCCATCGCCCCAGTGGCTGACATTATGGCGGGAGCCAAGGCCGAAGAATCGTCCGGCATGATATACATCCACTTCACTCGTGTTGCGCGTCATGGCCTCCGCGAAACGAAAGGCATCCGCGTGGCCCGTGCGCAGGAATGTAAACCAGAGCCAGAGATTCGGGAGCAGCTCTGTATTATTCCACGCGTGACCGCCGATATCATATTCCCATTCGTGTCGGATGCGGTCGTAGGTCCGCATGAAGTCGCCATAATCCCAAAAGCCGTACCAGCGGCGGCGCTCGACCTCGCCGTGATAAAACTGCCAGGCGCGATCGAGGGTGTCTTCCAGCTCCGCTTTGTCCGGCGTTGAACGGTCCGGCAGGCTCCACGCGCCCAGCGTGTGCGTGGAATGATAATATTCCGGAGTACATACCAGCAGCGGTGGTTCGCGCGAAATTTTAGCGAGGGCGTTAAGCGCGCTGTTCTCCGGCGTGTTCGGCAAAGCCCAAAGCGTCAGCTCGGTCGTGTTCGCGACGCCATAGGGAGTGCTAAAGCCTTCCTGATGGTCTTCGTACGATATCGTCGGTTCATGACCGACCGTATCATAATGCCGGAGATCCATCGCCGGGGCATCCGGGGACCAGAACCAGACTCTCATTTCTCCGACCTCGCTCGCGGCGCCGGCGATCTCGAGTGACGCAGGATATTTTTCCCAGAACCGTTTTACGCCGACGGCGAGACCGCCCGAGACATCACCAAGATATATCAAACCATTCGCGCGGTGCCCGTTCGCGACATGGAGCCAGGAGCTGGCGGTGCCGGTGCGTTTATCAATCGAGAAGGAGTCGGGGGCCAGCTGAGTGAGTTTGAATGCGTCCCAGAGCGCGACTGACTCGAACTGGTGCTTACCCTTGTCGCCCAGTTCCTTAAGGTTGGGGATACGTTTTCCAATCAACTGATCCCGGTTCATTTGTACGGCGTGGGCCACCAGAACCTCGCGGTATCCGGGGCTCATCAGTACCGGTTCGCCCCAGACGCCGTCGCCATCGCCGGCGAGGCGAATATGCCGGTTTTGCTTCTCCTCGCGAAAGGGCACGCCGAACACCAGCCCCATCCCCCGTATATAGTCGGTGCCCGCATCCCCATCATATATGAAGGAGTGCACCATCCGCACCGAGGTCAGCCCGGCGCTGAAATATAAACGAACCGTGAAGGGCAACCACGAGCGGGCGGGATCGGCTTTCGCGTGCATGCCCTCGACGCGAATGACGGCGCGGACCGGACCGGCCTGCTCGACGGTGACCTTAGTCACACGGCTGGTATATAGTTCGTCGCGGCGAATACCCTGGGTTTCATACAGCGAGCGGTCCTCGCGCACGACCTGCAGCCGGCCGCTGCGCCCGACTTCGCGGCCCTCGATGCTCAGCGAGTCGATGAGATTCTCGCCGGTCCGGGAGATTTTGCAGCGAAGAACCCCCGTGGAAACCGTAATCGAGGCAGCATCCTCTTCCACGCGGACGGGTTGAGCGGGGGCCGGTCCGCTGCCAACGTCGATCGTAAGTGGGCCGGTTAGGGTGGCATCCGCGGAAATGGCAACGCCGCTCCATTTGAGAGAACCGTCCGGCCAATACGCGAGCGGCCAGGTTTGCGTCGGGACCGCCTGGCCGGATGCTGTATGAACACTAAACTGGCTGTTTCCTGGCACGCTTCCTCGCGGCCACGGCACGCCGGAAGCGACGCCGCTTGGCACGGCCGGCGGGGTGCCGTCGAGCCAGGAGAGCGGCACTGCCGCCGAGATCCGGCCGATCAACGCTATATACAACAGCGGGGTTGCGCACCATCGGAGGGAGGGCGACGCGAAACGGGCGAGCTTCATAAAGACTATATAGACGGGAGAGCGAACGCGGATCGGCGACAGGTCCATTGACGAGCGCACGTTGATGCGACCGGGACCGAAACGATTCACCTGGGGCGGGGAGAGATAAATATATAGAAAAGCGGCTGGAACGGCCATGGACTTTTGCCGCGGGAACATGACGATCCTCGCCGATGGCGATGCGCCGCAAGAGGGCTGTCGTGTGCTCGGAACGCTTCAGTGCTCCGACATTTTCCCGGACATCACCCTCGCCGGACTACACTTCATTCAGCAAGGTGGTGGGGTGCTCGTGCATTTCCGCGCGCGTGGCGCCTGTGGACACCACGGTCCGCGGAACTTTTTTGGCGCCGTACCGACCGGCAGGCAACGGTCGCGCAATATATACTATATAGCGCCGCGTCAGTTCGGCGAGTCGAAGGAGGGAGGGGCCCGCCGGGGATCCTGTCCCCAGTGGGAGGCTTCCGGGCCGAGCTGGAAGTCGAGGCGTCCGCCTGCCGACAAGGAGGACCACGGAATCCACGGGCTGGTCCAGAGATGGCCATCGAGCCGCATGGTTTGGATGTAGGGGTGATCCCGAGCGGCGTTCTCGCCGATAATCTCGATTGCATTGCCATCCTCCAATCGGACCGTCGCGCGCGGGAAAACCGGACTGCCCACCACCAAGCCGCCCACTCCCGGGATCTCGGGGTAAAGACCCAAGCAGGACCAAACCAGCCACGAAGAGAGAGCACCCGCGTCGTCGTTGCCCGGCAAACCGCCGGGACCGGTGAGAAATAGCTCCTGCTGAATTCTTCGGACCATCTCCTGGGTGCGTTCGGGGGCGCCGGTGAAATCGTAAACCCAGGGGAGCTCCTCGCACGTCTCATTGCCCATATAGGCATATTCCGTGTTCAAGCCGCCGTTTGTCCGGGTAAAGAGCCGGTTAAGGCGCTCGAGCGCCCGGCGATCCCCGCCGAGTTTATCGACGAGCGCGCGCAAGTTGAAATTCACCATCCAAAAATACTGTCCGGCAGTTCCCTCGATGAATCCCTTGCCGCCGGCGCTCGAAAATGGCTCCGCCCAAGCACCGTTAGCGAGGCGCGGCCGCAGATAAAGCGTGGCCGGATCAAAAAGCGTTTTCCACTTTTGGGCTCGTACCAAATACTCCCTAGCGAGTGCCGTTTCCCCGAGCTCGGCAGCATATTGTGCTAAGGCGAAATCATCGCTGGCATATTCCAATGTGACCGACGCCTCCCCGGGAACGTATCCGACCTTTTCATACGATTCGAGACCTTCTCGGACCTTCACTCCGTCGGAAGTCGTATCTGGGTCTGACGCTCCCTTGATCATCGCTGCTAACGCGCCACGAGCGTCAAAGTCCCTCGCTCCAAAAGCGTAAGCGGTGGCGATTAACGAGTCGTCCCCGTCGCCGACCATTCCGCCAGAGTTATGGTTAACCTGCTCCCAACGCGGTAGGCCTCCGCCGTGGGGCCGCACGTCCGCATCCTGCTTTGCAAAGTTGACCAGCGATTGAACGACGTCGCTGCTTTCTGCCGGAGCCAGGACTGCCAGCAGCGCAGTATGCGAACGATGCTGGTCCCAAGCGGGGATATTTTGATATTGGTGATGGCCGGGCGCCACCCGGTGCACCTTGCCGTCCATGCCTATATACTCGCCATTCGCGTCGTCCAATAGGTTGGGATGGATCCAGCAATGGTAGAGCGCGCTGTAGAAAATCTTCCGTTCATCCGGTGTGCCTCCCTCGGGCGAGATCCGGCCCAGTTCACGATTCCAGCTCTGCGCCGCCTTTTGGCGGACGGCGGACAGGTCCCAGCCAGCACTCTCGCGGGCGAGATTGTCGCGTGCATTGGCGAGGCTGGTATAGGAAATGCCGACGCGGGCGAGAACGGTTGAGCGATCATTCGAACGCGAGGCGCCGCCCGCGGGATCCGCAGCGTCGAACGTGAGGATGGCGCCTGAGCTCGGGCCGGTCGCCGTCAGCTGGTCACTCACTCGATCTCCGGCCCACGTGCGCGCGGCGCGAAACGGGCGGTTAAACTCCGCCGCGAAATAAACTCTATATTGATGGTGGGTCTTCGGGATATTGGCCTGCGCGAACCCAAACGCCGCATTTCCCTCGACGGTGATTTCGCCGTCGGCGCGCAGCAATATTGAGCCAACTGGAGCGTCTCCGAAATCGAATCGCGCCAGCCCCGTTCGCTCAGTCACGGCCAGTTCGGTGCGAATGTGGTTATCAAATTCCACCGCATAGTAACCCGGGGTAGCCTGCTCAAGGCGGTGCGAAAAGCTCGCGGCGTACCGATCCCAATTTGAACCAGGGGAATCACCGGCTTCCAGTTGCCCGGGCACGGGCAAAAAGCATATATCCTTGAGGCAGGGAACGCCGCGCCCGCTGAAATGGGTGAGGCTAAAATCGACGATCTTGTCGTCAGGATACCAGTATCCCCCAGAGATACGATCGCGGTGCGTGGTATCCGGGCTCCAGGCAATCATACCCCTTGGGCAGACTGCACCCGGGAACACATTGCCCGTATCCCAAGCCCAGCCGACCTTTAAGCCAGGATTCGGCCCCGTTCCGATGAAAGGATCCACTTCATCGACGGGCGCGAGAGGCTGTGCTCCCAACGGTAAAAACAGCGCGGCGGTTGGAATCAGCCATTTGGCAAAACATGCTACCATCGATGACATGGCGCGGCGCTGCTATCGTAACAGCTCGGCAGCACGGCTGCTCGGTTCGCCGTCCCGCGCGGGCATTTGTCCACCGGAAAGGACCATGACGCGCACGGCCCAACTGTGTATAATTATATATATTGCCAGCGCATTCACGAGAACGGGAAAACTTTTTATTTCACCGCGTCGCTCGCGCGCAGCAACACCGGCCCGAGCAAGCCGGATGGTTTCAGTGCGTCGCCGGGGTGGTATGGATTATAGGTCGTCCACGTCAGCCGTTTTTCCGGAGGCAGACCCGAGTCGGCCACGAGCCGGTTCACCCACGTGTTCACGACGCGAACTTCCAGCGCGTTTTTTCCCGGTCTTAAGGCACTCGTGACATCAAGGGCGTAGGGTTCTTTCCAGAGTACGCCGAGGTCACGGCCGTTCAGCTTCACGTCGGCAAGCACCTTCACCTCACCCAGATCGAGGGTAACCCGTTCGCCCGCTCGCACCGTGGGCAAATCAAAATTCTTCGTGTATATAGCCGAACCGGAATAGGCCCGCACGCCGGCATCTTTGGACTCCGTCCAAGAAATCAGATTCGGAAACGCGACCTGTTCCGGCGCGCCCCAGCCGGATGTGAACCGGACGTCCCACGATCCAGTTAATGATACAAGCGCCGGAATCTCGGCTACGAGGCCACTTGGGGCTGACGCATGGGGCAACGCTGCGGCTTGCGATTTCGGAAACACCACGAAAACGGAAGCGTTGGGCTCCAGGCTAAGCGGCATTTCAGTTCGGCCGTTGGTCTCTCGGTATATATCCATTCTGGTTGTCGCTCCCGTGGCAGCATCCCAGCACTCCGGAGCGCGCCCCGTGACGCGAAACATGGCACTGAGTTTGACCGCGTGAGGCTGGTGGTTCGCCACGAAATAGATGTCACAGTCTGCCGTCTGGCGGTGGGCATATAGTATTTTGTCGATCGAGCTGTCACCGCTCGCCTCGAAGTCGCGCGGTGTGCCGGTCCTCGCGAGCGCTTGCGCGGGTGTCAGGCCCCAGAGCATTCGCCCTGCACCAGTTTGGCGCTCGCCCGCGCTGAGCAACGAGCGCTCACCCCACAGTTCGCCGGCGATCCGGTTTACTTCGGCATCGCCCGCCGTGCCGTCCGTGAGCGATGGCGAGCCGGTGGGCTTGATCGGGCCGAGCACGGTCGCCCCGGCACGGACGAGCTCCCGGAGTTTTTTGGCGGCGGGCAGCGTCATCTTTTCTCCTCCGGCGAGAATCAGTAGCCTATAACTCATGCCGTCGGGCAACACGATGCGCCCGTCCTTCACGGCTGCGCGCTGTATAATCGCCTCATCGCCGCAGACGTCGTAATCATATCCAGCGGGTGGCGCCGGCCGCATGCGCCAAGTGGCAATTTTCAGCGGTGTGTCGCTGCCCAGGTCATATAATATATCAGCAACTGCATGCCCCTGGCGCATCATATAGGAAGCACGCCCGAGTGATGTCCATAAACCCGCGCTGTCTTCCCACCACGTGTTGTGCCGCTGGTAGGGAACATACAGGCGATCCTCGGTCACGCCGGGCAGGCGATCGTCCCACGGTTGATGCAGATAGGCGAGAACGACGAAGCGGTTGATACCCAGCACCAGGGCCGCATCGGCGAATGGCTTCATCATGCCGGGATAAGCATCGGGACGACTGCCCGTGAACGATTCGGCCGCGGCAATTGGCTTCCCGTATATATGGGCGGCGCTCGCCGCCTCCTTGCAGTCCATGGTACCGTCAGGCTGTCCCATCCAGAATTCGCCCATCGGAATATCTGACCACCCTTTCGCTTGTATATTGTCGCTCGGCAGGCAGGTTGCGATCCCCGGAGCCTGTGCCATTTCCGTCATCCCCTCGGCGTGGCAAAGTTTTTGGAACGTGCCGAAGTATTCCTCGCTCATGAGGTCGGCGATCGTTCGACGGACATCGAACAGAAATTTGTCCCGCGCCTCCCGGCTGCCTACAACCTGGCCCACCATGGCCGGCAGGAATCGCAGCGGCGAATAGCCCCGGCGTTTCTCGAACTGCTCCGCAAAGTCCGGCGTCCAGTTCTGCGAGCCGTGTTCGGCGCTGTCGACGTTGATGCCCGCCAGCTTCGCCCCCGGCACGCGCCGCACTTCCCGCAGGATCACGCCGACATAGTTTGAAAACTGCACCGTGGCGGCATGGGCACTCAGCTTGTCGCACTCCAAGCCCAGATTTTCTGGGCGGCCGTGTTTGGTTCGTGCGCCGGTCGGGGTGTGGCCGAGCCGCAGGATGGTCCAGTTTCCCGGCGGCGCGTCCCAGGAAAGTTTCCCGTCCGTGCCCACGTATTTGGTGAGATCGAGAATCTTTGCGGGGTCGATCACTTCCCGGCCTATATACTCCGGCGTGCGGTCGGGATAGGAGAAGTCCACGACGTTGCCCGACTTCTTTTCCCATTGGTCAATGCGCGCTTCGCTGTGCAACTGAACGCCGCCGATGACGAGATCGTCGTCATTCGCGGAATAATTGTGTCCCCAGCCGTGGAAGTTGAGCCGGAACCATCGCGCCGTCGTTGCCGCAAAGGCCACAGTCTGTTGGGTCCAGTTGTCCTGCAAATACCCCTTAGCCGGCAACTCGCAAACCGTCCGCCACTGACGTCCATCATCGCTGGCCTCCAGATGGCCAATCGGCGGATCAAGCCGCATGCTCATCCCGTAAAAATCATCCGTCCAGTACGTTGGCACCTGGGTGGCGATCACGAGCGCTTTCGAGTTGGTCCGCACCGAGTACGTCAGGCTGCGCACGGTGCAAGGCTGACCGTAGTCCAGTTGTACCAGCACTGGGCCGCCATCGGATTTTGGAGCGATTCGCGCTTTGGTCCGGTCGTCCGCGCTGAACAGTTGACCGAGGTCGATCCCCGCGGGATCGCTCGTGCGAGCGGGATTAGGGAGCGCCTCGGACCCACCGCCGGCTGGGGTCGGATACGCCAGCACAGCGGAATCGCGGTAGTAATCTAATTTGGTGGGCGGCTGGGGCAGGACGACGTAGATCCGGCGGCCACCTTCGACTGAGGTTTCGCTGGCGACGAGGCGTTGCATTCCCAGCTCCGGCGTGATCCACGGTCCGCCGGCGACGTAGCCATCACTCACGTTGACCTCGAGCACCAGGTCGAGTCGGGCACATTCCGCGGCGGCGAAACGCAAGCGCGCGAGCCATTCCGGTGAGAGGCTTTTCAGAGCATCGGGCCGATCGGCGAAAACCTGTTCATATATCACCACGCCTCCAAATCCGACCCGCTTGAGCGACTCCAAGTCCTGCGTGATGCCGTGATCGGTGATGATCGATTCGCCCCAATACCACCAGATCGAAGGCTTGGCCGCGATCGGCGGTACTATAAATCCCCCCTCCAGCTCCTCCGCGGAATGCGTCACCACCGCGGCAGAAACGCTCATGGCGGCTGCAATGAAATTCGCCAGGCACCACGCGGAGATCAGCCGCGAGCGCCACGAGGTATGGCCGCCAATATAATGTTTCATAGATCGACTCCACTTCTGCGTGGGTCCCTGAGTATAGAAGAGCAGATCATGATTCATGCATACTGGTGATTAATTAAGGGCGGCCTCAAACCAGGCCGATTTCGCTTATATATTGATATATATATATAGAGACACGAAGCGAACGCGGATTTCTTGGGAGGTACTGCGAGCGCGAACTCCGCGATCGGCCGAAACGATTCACCTGGGGCAAGGAAGAAATAAATATATACAAAAACGGCGGGCGCAGCCATGGGCTTTTGCCGCGGGAACATGGCGATCCTCGCCGGTGGCGGGATTCAGTGCGGCGAGCAACCGCGGCAACTCACGCCAAGCCGACGATGACTGCTTCGGCGTCTCGGTGTAGGTCCCGCTCGTGAGGGATGAGCGAAAAAAGTGGTGACGACGCCGTCTCGTCTCATGTTGCTCAGCTCCTCGAAGCCGAAACTGACGAGATCATGCTCCTGCGCTTTCAACCCTTCCGCGACACGCTCTACTCGGTGGACGAACTTATAGCCGGGTTCACGGAAAGAAACCGACAGAGCTACTCTCACACGACGGATTTTCAGATATATCTGCAATATCTGGCGTCCGGGTCCTATGCGCCGACGGATTACGCGGTGGCGACGATGGAGGCGATCCACGACAATGCCATCCGCGAGGCAACTCGCTCCTACCTCGCATCCATATCCGTGAAGGGCGCGGTCGGATTCATGGGCGGTCACGATCTGCCCCGCGGCAGTCCGGTCTACGCGGAAATCGCGCTGCTCTCCCGCGATCTGGCTCGGCAAGGGTACCTTCCGGTCAGCGGCGGCGGACCGGGAGCGATGGAGGCCACCCATTTGGGCGCGTGGCACAAGAACGTGAGCCGAGCGACCCTGGTGGGTTCGCTGCGCGAGCTTCGGCGTCAGCCAGACCTTCCAAAGAATCTGGGAAAGATCGTCTCGTTCGACGGGAAGCTCGATCGCCGTCTGGTCGCACGAGCGCATGCATGGCTTCTCCCGGCGTATCGAATCAGCCGCCGCATTTCAAATCCGGGAGCCAGCCTCGCGATTCCGACGTGGCTATATGGCCACGAGCCGACGACTCTGTTCGCGACCAAAATCGGTAAGTTCTTCCAAAACAGCGTGCGCGAGGACCGGCTTCTCGCGATTGCGACGCACGGTGTGATTTATTTCGAAGGCCGTGCCGGCACCCTCCAGGAAGTCTTTCAAGACGCCGCGCAAAACTACTACCGCTTGCCCGGTGAGTTCAGCCCGATGATCTTTTTCGGCACGCGGCAGTGGTCCGAGACACTCCCCGTGATTCCAGTATTGAAAAAGCTTTTCACGGACGATGACTTCAACCGCCACGTCTTGGTCACGGACGAGCCCGCCAAGGTGGTGGCATTTATCGGGCAGCGCGGGAATCGAGAGACTCCTTTGCGCCGTTTACTCCAAAGCCGGCGGACCGAGCCTTTCGGAAAGATGCTCGTCCCAGTGCGGCCTACCTCTCATCGATCGAGCGACGGCCGAGCTCGGGGATGAGGTTCGCGGCTGATGCCAAAGGAGGCCAGGCGTTCGGACCCGCGACCTCGTTTTCCAGATACTGTGATCCGTCATGGCCGCGGCGGTTCAGGGGTATAGGCTCACCACGCCGCTCTATACACTCCATTCAGGTTCGGGCATAGCGAAATGATTCTTTAATCTTTTCGATCCGACCGAACCTTGCCGATCTTAGTAACATTTATATTTATCTCATATTTCTTGATACAATAAGCGCAACGCGACCTGACATAGCATATATATTAATAGGGTTGGCATTGAGCCGCGTTCGGTCGTTCGCTCGGATGTCTTCGATCTGCTATATACAAATAAGCATCCGACCGCAGAAGCGCTCGGCCCAACCATCTCAGACTTCCAACGCCGCTGTTGTCGCGAAAGGGCTGTCCACCTCCTGGGTTTTTAGACCACGTCGCCGAGCTCTTGGTATCTATACACACTGTTCAGACTTAGACGTAGCTGATTTTGGCAGGGGCCCCGGGTGCGGAAGCGGGCGCCGTCCGCGTCAAACGACGTGGCAGTCACGGCCGCCTCAAGGCACGTCGCCTGTCACACTTGCCCCAGGCCGTTTTGCAGGTTCGGGAGACGGATCGGGGCGCGAGCGGGCGTCCGACCGGACTCTCGCAGAACCCTCCTGCTGCCGCCACGCAGACGCAAAAAAACCGCTGGAGTCGCCTCCAGCGGTTTTACAAAAATGGAGCGGGCGAAGAGACTCGAACTCTCGACGTCCACCTTGGCAAGGTGGTGCTCTACCAACTGAGCTACGCCCGCGAAACAGAGAGTCAGAAGTAAACCGCCCCACTCTCCCGTCAACTGCAATTTTCCCGCCCCGCAGTCAGGTTTTACCACCTGGGCCCGGCTCTTCCAGGACCAGATGGTCGCCCGTTGCCGGCTTCCCCGGCGCAGGCCGCGCCTGCACCGCGGGTTTCGCGCCCTCGCTATAATAAGCGTAATTCTGCGTATAATAACCGTAGTCCTCCCCGGAATGCTGCGGCACCTGGTTCAACACGACGCCCAACAGCGGCGTCTTCAAGCTGGCTACGATCTGCTGCGCCCGCAGCACCATGCTCTGCGGATTGCGCCGGTGCTGGATCAGCAACACCGCCCCATCGACGGCACTCGCGAGTACACTCGCATCGCTCACGCCGATAATCGGCGGCGAATCAAAGACGATCTTGTCGTAGCGTTTTTTCAGCTCGAAAAGAATCTCCCGGAGCCGCGCCGAGTGACCCAAGCCGAGCGTAAACCCCACCGCGGATCCGCTGGGAATGAAATCGAGTCCGGGACGCAGGTTTTTCTGCGTCACCATATCAAGGTCCGCGCGTCCGAGGAGCAGCTCGCTAAGACCTGGTCCCTTAGGACGGTTGGCGAGGCGATGCTGCGTCGGTCGGCGCAAATCGGAATCGATCAGCACGACCCGGTCCCCGGCCGCCGCCATAAGCTCAGCGAGCCGATGTAACGTGGTAGACTTTCCTTCGCCGGGTCCTGCCGAAAAGATGGCGAGCGCGTGCGAATGTCCCGCCTGCAACGCGAGGTTCAGGTTGGTCTGCAACACGCGGTAGGGCTCCGTGTCGGCGGGATCTTCGTCAATCGTACCCAGAGGATCACGGTTATAGGGAATGACGCCCAGCACCGGAAGCTGCAGCCGCGTTTCTACATCCGCCACAGTGCGGAAACTCGTGTCGAAATATTCCAGCAGCAACGCCACGCCGACCGCGAGCACCGTGCCGAAGAGGAATGCAAACGCTATATTAAGTGGCCAGCTCGGCCGGCTGGGCCGGCGCGCGGGTTCGGCGGTGTTTAGGATCTCGATCGTCTTTTTCGGAACCTGAAAATCGATTTCCCGCTGGCGCAGCGTCAGCTTCAGCGTCGTTGCCAACCGAGTCTCGTCGTCGAGTTTTTGCGCCGCCTCCTCGAAGGGCCGCATGCGATCCCGCGCGGAAAGGATCTGGTCGACCTTCGCCTGCGCGAGCTGGCTTTTCAGTTCCGCCACGCGCGCGTCTGCCTCCTTATATGCAATCTCCAAACCGCTTTCATATCCACGAAGCTGCGCATCGAGCTGCTCCTTGATCTTCGCCCGGTTCTCCACCGCGGATACGAGGTCGGGATGCGCGGTGCCGAGGCGAGCCTGCAGCTGGGTCACTTTTTGATCCGCCAGCAAATAGGCTTGCAGAAGGCTTTGTATATTCTGGTCCGGGATCAGCTCGGAGTTGGCGAGGCTGATGCGGTCCACCGGCGGAATGGATTTAAACCGTTCCCAACGCGTTTTGCGCCCAATCGCATCGACGCTCAACGCGATCAACGAATTCTGCATCTGCCGAAGCGTCTCGATCTCCATGTCACTATAGCGGGCGTTCAGATCGACACCCGATATATTAAGGTCCTTCCGCAGCTTCTCCACCGCGTCGCGCTGGCGGGACACCGTTTCATCCTGCAACTCGAGCTGTCGCCGGAGCTGCCCGAGGCCCTCCCGCTGGTCGGACGTGGCCAGCGCGATCCGGTCGTCCGAATATACATGCGCGATCGCGTTCGCGATGTCGGCGGCGAGCTGCGCATCCTGCGCATAGACGCTGATCTCGATCAGCGATGAATTGCGCTGCGATTCGATCCGGAGCATCTTCTCGAGTATATAGCGAAAAGTCGTCGCGGACGGCAGCGCGGTTTCAAAACCGAGCGTGGTCGCGAGCCTTGCATTCAGTCCGAGGCGATCAATGACCGGATAGAGGATCTTCTCCGATTGCATGATCCGGAACTGATCGGGCAGGAAAGTGGAATCCATCCCGCTGCCGAGCTGTGGTTGATATAGCTGAACGGTTCCCTCCGGCTTCTCGACGCGCACCTTGGTGGTCGCGAGGAACCATTTCGGGAGAACGGCCGTCACACCCGCCGTCGCGAGCACGACCACGCTAATGATCAATCCGATCAACGCCAAGCGCTGGCGAAGCACCCGGAATAAATCCGCCAGCGAGGCGGCATCGCGCAACACGGAGGAGTTCGCCATGGCCGCGCCCGATTAATAAAGGAACGCCACGTTCACGCCGGTTCGCGAACGACGTAACGAACGCGAAGGATCGTCCGAGTTCACGCGGTCGTAGTCATACGTGGCGGAGAACGTCCAGTTCTTTGTATAGTAATAGCTGAGTGCGACGCCGGCCCGCTCCGCTGTCTCCGATATATCCACCTGGGCGCCGCGACCGCGAAGGCGGCCCGGCTCGTAGGCCAGCGTGGCGGAAGCGACGACCAGTGGCGACAGCGGCTGCTGCCAGCCGAGAAAAAGGCGGTTCACCCGCGTGTCATCGAAACGAAGAATGTCCGACGTCTCGTCCAGTGTATATATATATCCAAACGACACGAACGCGCGCTCGGCGTAATCGCGATGAAGCGTGAACTCGAAATACGGTGCGGTGGTATCGGGCTCGCCGCTGCGGCGCCGGTACTCGAACCCGAGCCGCGCGCCCGCCGTCATCCTCGACGCCACAGCGTAGTCTGCTCCGGCCATGAAAAAGTCGGAGTGCTTGTCCTTCAGCGCGCCCGCGGTTTGATATAATATGTCCTGATGGCGATATTCCGTGACCGCCTCGATCTCGGGAAACACAGCATAATCGCCGGACAGCCCTGCGAGATTCTCGAAACGGTCCAGCTCGTCGCTGAGTGTCGATTCGTCGTAGTGATAATACAGGCTCCGGATCTTTGCGACCAGCTTGGTCTTGGGCCCGACCGGAATAATATAGCGGCCGTCCAGCTGATTGCTCTCATATGACTGGTCCGTATTGTAGGGCAGACCGTTCAGCAACGCGGCGGGGTTGCGCGAGACCTGGAAGCGCTCGTTGAAATCGAGGGAGCTGACGGCATCAAACGCGTGCACGAACCGCGCCTCGACGTCATGGCCCGCGAGAGTTTTTTCACCTGGCCGATCCACGAAGTGATCGAGGATCAGCTGGTACGAGGCGAGCAGGAACGATTGCGGAGAAATCGCTATATGATAGGAAAAGTGCGGCGCGAATTCATATACGAGACTGTCGATGGGGGCCGCCGGGGCGCCGAAAATATTGGTGTCATAAGTCACGCCGCCCCGCAGCGTGGCTGAGAACGCATTGGGCGATTCCGCCTCGGGGAGGGGTGCATATACTGCCCGGACGGGAGCGGCCATGAGCAGGGTGGCAAGGATGAGCGCTCGGAGGCAAAGCATGGTCCGTAGCCGCGGAACAGAGCCGCAAGCAAAGGTATGAGGCAATTATATTCCCTCGATCGGGACCAATGCGGGATTGAGCAGCACGTAGAGGTTATCGGCCAGTTTCTGGGGTGCCCGTAGGGGAAACTCACGCGGCAGGTTCCCGGTAAGTAATCCTGCGTAGATCTCGCCCCATTCCCCGAAGCGATTCGGCATCGCGCGAAGGGAGCCCGGCAGCACCGGGCGGGCGTTCAGCTCGGAAAAAAACGGGCGGTCGAGCGTATGTGGAGTCAGGAGCAACTCGGCGAGCGATTGCTGGACCTCGATTGTATAGAAATCGTGAAGTCGCGGCGGCTGCGCCCACGCACGCACATCCCCATACCACGCCAGGCCAGCGGGCACATCGGCCATCACGCCGTAGCCGCTGTTCACCCCGCGACGCTCGAGTTCGAAACGCATCCCCTGCAGCAGCGCGGGGAAATAGGGAGGATATTGAAAGTGCAGCCGCCGCGGCTCGAGCGCGTCATGCAGCAGCGGCAGCGCCTGCAACACGAGCAGGGCCGCGGCGCTCCAACGCGGCACGCGGCCGAGCCAGGGATTGCTGCCCACCAGTACAAAAAAGAAACCGGCCCCGAATATAATCATGAGCGGCGCGAGCCACACGACGGCCGCGCGCTCATTTTCGCCGGATCCACAGGCAGCCTGGCAAACGAGTTCCGCCCCGAGGACCACGACGAAAACCCACCGCAGCCGGTTCACACTCGTTGAACGAAAAGTATATAGCAATCCGGCGACGAAAAATGCGAGGAGCCACAGCGCACCGCCAGACCACAACCGGTTTTTCCCGGCGTCCTGCAGCGCCGTCAACGTTTTGTTGCCAAGCTTATTGAGGTCGATCGCCGGCAGCTCGGCGGACCACGTGGCCAGGACGACCGCCGGCTCGGCCGTGGGATCGCCCGCTTTCAATGCTATATTCTGAACCGCCAGTCCGACCGGCGAGCCGGTCAGCGCGACGTTTCGAATCATATAGGGCCCGGCGGCGAGCAGGAATCCGGCCGCGACGAGGGTCGCGGCCAGGAGTCGCTTCCGCCCCCGGCGGCGCGCGACATTATATAGCAGGGCGATCACGACCACCGCGCCCGCTGTATATTCCGCGAGGAACAGCAGCCCGCAGGCGACACCGAGTCCGCCCAGCCACGTGGCGGGAAAAACGCCAGCCGCGATGCTCGCCTCAACGCGTTCCCATATGGCAAATACCGTCACCGCCAGCAAGAGCAGGAGGGCTGTGCCATTGACCGCGACGGTCTGTTGCCACACGGACACCGAAAGCAGCAGGGCGAGGGCCGAGAGCCAGGCCGTCCGTATATCAAACAGGCGCCGTGCAAGCACGAAGGTCACGAGGAGCGTTGCCCAAAGACACACTATATTGAACTGCAGAAGTATATAGTCCGCGGCGAATCCATCCGGCGGCGGCGGGGGTGGGCCGAACAGGCGGGCGCGGGACGACGCCGGGAAAAGCCGGAGCGTGCCGGCGATCGCGAGGGAATAAAGGGGCGCATGATATAACTCCGGGTACGGCCGTCCGGCATCGAACTGGCGGCCGCGCGCCTCGAGGAACGCTGCGGTCTGCGGATAGTTCACCCGAGTCGTGAAGCCAGCGCCGCGCGCGAGCTGACGCCCCATGTCGGCCTGCACCAGCGTCGACTCGGTCAGTGGGCCGTGGAATTGTTTCACCGCGACGAGCCACGAGAGCAAAAAGGTGCCCGCCAACATCGCGCTGATGCGTACCCAGCGGGCGCCGCCACCGACCTCCAACCAGTGGACAAATTCCTGGATCGTCAGCGTGCGCTTCATATAGCGGCACGCCGCGGGAACCTTCCCGGCCATTCGCGGTAAAGCGAGCGAGCGGGCTTCATTTATCAATCACATCGAGCTCCGGCCATTCCGCGATTTTGCGGTGGAGCGTGCGGCGGCTGATGCCCATGAGCGCCGCGGCCTTGGTGCGATTGCCGCGTGCCTTGAGGAGCGCATCACGCAGCAGTCGCTTTTCGTTTTCTTCGACCGAAAGTGAGCCACTTCCGCTGGCAGAAACGCCGCCGCTCGGCGGAGCCCGATTGCCTCCGGGTGTTGATATAGCGGAAGTACCGTTCGACGAAGTTTCGGGGTTGCCCGCGGGCTGGATCGGGGTGCGAAACTTCGGGTCGAGATCATATTCCGTGAAGCTGCCGCCGCGCCGGAGCACCACGGCGTTCTCACAAAAATTGCGCAGCTCGCGTATATTGCCAGGCCACGCATAGGCAGACAACGTCCGCAGCGCGCCCGGCTCGATCGTCAGCGGTGGCACATGATTTTCGTCGGAAAATATTTTGATGAAATGCGCGAGCAGCAATGGCACGTCGTCGGGACGCTCTCGCAGCGGTGGCATCGTGATGCGCACCACGTTGAGGCGGAAAAAAAGGTCCTCGCGAAACTTACCCTCTCGCACGAGTTGCTCGAGAGTCCGGTTCGTCGCCGCGACAAGCCGCACATCCAGCTCAATCGGCTTCGAGCCACCCACCCGTTCTATAGACTTTGTTTCCAAAAATCGGAGCAGCTTCACCTGGGTCGAGGCGGAGATCTCCCCGATTTCGTCGAGAAAAAGCGTCCCTCCGTCCGCCGCCTCGAACCGGCCGATCCGGCGCTCCGTCGCGCCGGTGAACGAGCCGCGCTCGTGTCCGAAGATTTCGCTCTCGAGCAGGCTTTCCGAGAGCGCGGCGCAGTGGACGGCCACAAAGGGTCCACGGGCTCGGGGACTCGATTGATGTATGGCCTGGGCAATGAGCTCCTTGCCGGTGCCCGATTCACCATCGATCAGAATCGTGGCCCGCGACGGCGCGACGAGGCGCACCCGCTCGATCACGTCACGCAATTTTTCCGAATGACCGATGATCGAATCAAAACTGAACTTATCATCAAGGCGCTCGTGCAGCTGCTTGACCTCCACCTCGAGCGTTTTCGTTTTCAACGCCCGCTGGATGAGCACCTCGAGTCGCTCTATATTAACCGGCTTCGTCAGGAAATCGACCGCCCCCCGCTTCATCGCCTCGACGGCCGTCTCCACACTGCCGTAGGCCGTCATCATTAATACAGCGGGCCGGTTGGGCAGCGACAGCGCCTTATCAATAATCTTCAACCCGGATTTTCCGGGCATGCGCAGATCGGTCAGGATGACGTCGAAGGGCTGCGAATCGAAGAGGTTGAATGCTTCGTCCGCGTTCGCCGCGACGGTGACATCATAACTTTCTGCGAGCGCCTGCTGAAGTCCGTCACGCGTATGTTTTTCGTCGTCGACGATGAGCACCGTGGGGACCATGCAACATTCACGGTGCGGTCGTGCGAAGCGTCAAGGCGGGACGCGCCCGGTGCCGCGCCAGGAAAAGAAGTATATACCGGGGCCAATGCGAAGGTGTGCCCGGGAATCGCAGCCCGTTCGGCCCGCTTAGGGTTTCGGCTCCGCGAGGCGCTGCGCGAGTGGCGCGAGGCGACTCAGCATCAGGCTCGGCGGTGGTGACGAGTCGAGCAGGACAAGGAATTTTTCACGGCGCTGCCGCAACAGCTCGCGCGTTTTCGCCTGCTGGTCGGCGTCGAGTTTCAGGTCGTGCGTGAAGCTCTCCAGGCGCATCGCGACGATGACTCGGGACATCAAATAATATAGCGGTCGTTCCTGCAGCTTGATGATTTCGTCATCGGTCAACGGCTGGGTCGTGGCGGGCGGGTCGGCTTTGGCGCTCGTCGCGAGACGACGTTTTTGCCAGGTGGCCTGTTTTTCATTTTGCTCGGGGCTGAGCAGGCGTAGGAAGTCGCGGTCGAAGCTGGCGTCGATCTCATCCATGCGACGCTTGAAGTCGTCGATCTGGGGGCGAAGTCGTTCGATCTCGGCGGCGAGCTTCGCGCGATTGATGGCGGGTGGCGCCGGCGGGCGATTTTCCGGGCCCGGGCGCCCGGCGGTGCCGCCGAGCTCAGCCATGAGCGGCGACGGGGGGCCCGGCAAGGGCCGCTGGCGTTCATACCAGACGCCGGCCAGGAAACCGGCGCCGAGAATCAGGACCGTTAAGATCGCAATGAACAGCCGCTGCATCATGGGAGTTGACCCAGATCCTCGGACTCGGCCGCGATCTGTTCCCAACTCACCAAGTTGCGGGCGCTCTCAGCCTTGTTCGAGTGCGAATGTACCATGAAGACGCCGAGAAGGCACACCGCGGCAGTCGCGGCGCTCAGCATCAACTGGCTATAGAAAGAGGGTACGGTGGCCGCACGAGCCGCCTCGAGCACGCGGGCGGCAAAGCCGGGGCGCAGCTGGGCTGCGCCGTGCGCCAGCATGCGCCGCCAGGCACGTGACTCCGCGGGCGAGCCGTGCGTGACGCGCAGGATGCCATCGGCGAAACCGGCGCTGAGCTGGGCGGAGGCGTGTTCCTGCAATTGCTGCCAGGCGCGGGATTCAGTTTTCATCTGCGTTATAATGTTGGCGAAGGTGCTCACGGGCGCGATGCAAACGCGCTTTGACCGCAGCGACACTCGTGGAAAAAGTCACGGCGATCTCCGCATGGCTCCGGCCTTCCTGAACGAGGGCCAGCAGCGC
This sequence comes from uncultured Verrucomicrobiae bacterium, assembly GCA_963800005.1. Lineage (GTDB taxonomy): Bacteria > Verrucomicrobiota > Verrucomicrobiia > Opitutales > Opitutaceae > CAWCZH01. Next base: position 150,095 of record CAWCZH010000002.1, on the reverse strand, counting down.
CCGATCCTGGGGGCGTAGCTGTTCGAGCGCATGGCGCAAAGCATCCAGCTCCTCGGTATCCACGGCGCCGGGAGGCTCCGGTATATTCTCATGCTCCTCGCCAAAAGGGAGAAAAATGCGGCGGAGTTTCTGTCGGCGCAGCTGGTCGATGCAGGTGTTGCGCGCGAGGCGGAAAAGCCACGACTCGAATTGTGCTGGCTCGTGGAGCCGGTCGATGGCGCGCACCATTTTTATAAAAACCTGCTGCGCCAGGTCTTCGACATAGTCGCTGCGCGAGGTCATGGCGTAAACGAAACCGGCAACGCGATGTTGGTAGTTGACAACCAGCTCCCGGAGCGCGACTTGGTCGCCCCGTTGTGCACGCCGCACAAGATCCGCCAGCGCGGTCGATACAGTTGTTTCCATGCGTTGCCCATCGATATAGTGAGCAAGACGGCGTGAGCGCCAGAAAGATTCAATTTGTCCTGTCAAAAGTCCCCGTTTCCAACGCAACATTCCAGCCCCGCGACACTCCCAGTGGTACCCATGTTGAACCTGCGCCTCGCCTCCGTTTTTTTCACAACCATCTTAGGCCTTGCCACTTTCGCGGGGTGCTCGACGACTTCCGCGCCGGATCCGATGGCCGAAGCGGCGGCGTCCGGCGAAAAACCGGTCGCGATGCGAGGGGACGGCTCATTCTTCGACGGCAAGATCGCCGCGGACGTCGCGATCAGCCGCGGCTTTGATCGCGGCGACAAGGGCAAAGGTCGGGGCGGCGGCGGTCCCGACGGAGCAGGTGGCGGCAAGCACGGCCATCGCGGCGGCGGCGGCTCAGATTCTGATGCCTCGAACACCGGGCTCTCGCAGAATTTCGGCGGGTTCGAGGGCGCAAGCGAGTCCGAACAAAAGGAGATGTATGAAGACATGGTCCGCCTCGCACTCGCGCATCGCGCCGCCGGCAGTCCGATGCCTCCGGTGACGATCCGCCTCCGGCTGGAAAACCGCGGCAACGAGCCCGCGGAAATCGAGGTTCTCGAGGAAAATTCGGATTTGGGAAATTTCGCGGTCCGTCCCACGAAATTGAAAATCGCGCCGCACGAGGCCGGTATATTCGACCCGATGGTATCGCAGCTCGGCGTCACCTCGGATGAGATCCCGATGAAGATCACGCTCCGCGTCGCCGGGAAAAAAGACTCCCAGACGATCATCGTGAAGAGCCTCATCCCGCCGAAAGACGTCGCGAAATAATCCGGCGAACGGCACGGTTCCGCGTCCAGAGACGCAAGGTCGGCGCCCACGATTGTATATATCGGAAATATATACGGATATCTCCTCCGTATCGGCGTCCGGTATATATAGCGGTATATGTAGCGAGAGGTCAGGGACCGCCGAGCATCCGGACGCGCCGGTCCTTGCGAGGGAATTGCAGGGTCACGACGGTGCCCACGCCTTCCTTGCTTTCGATTCCCACCTGGCCGCCGTGCTCCCGCATGATGCGCTGCACGATCATCAGTCCCAGCCCGTGTCCGCCGGCCTTCGTCGTGTGATACGGCTGGAACAACCGGGCCAGGTCCTCCGTCTTGATTCCGGCACCGCTGTCACCGAAAAGCAGATATATATTCTCGTCATCGGTGCGAGAGCGGATTTTTAACTCGCCGCCCGGCTTCATCGCCTCGAGCGCGTTTTTCGTTATATTAAAAAAGACCTGCTTCACCTGGTCACGATCGGCCATGACCAGGGGTAGCATCCCGGGCGTCTCCGCCTCCACGGTGATCCCGCGGTTCTCGAACTCGCGATGCTGGAACCGCAGGACGTCCGCCAACACCTCGGAGAGATTGATCTCCGACAGATTCGGCGGGCGCGGGCGGATCGCCTCGAGGAAATGACTGATGATACCATCGAGCCGCTGGACCTCCTCGCGGCAAACCGTAATCGATTCGGACAGGGACGCCGTTTCGTTGAGGCCTTTAATCCGCCTCACCTTCCGCTCGATCAGCTGCAGGTGAATCGTCAGCGAGTTCAGCGGATTTCCGAGTTCGTGCGCGACCCCGGCCGCGAGCAACCGAATGGAAGCCGTGCGCTCGTCCTCGATCCGCTGGTCGGTCGAGATTCGCTCTTTCGTAATATCCGTCAGGATCACCGCATAACGCCGTACGGAACGCTGGCCCTCGCTTCGAAACGGCAGCGCATAAAGCCGGACGGTGCGCGGCTCCGGATACGTCAGCTCAAATTCGCGCGCAACCGCGGGCCAGGCCGCGCCCGAGTCCGGCTCGAGCGATATATCAAATGAGGACCGCAGTCCTGGGACCAGCCTCCAGAGCGTCTGCCCGGGCAGCTCCTCGTCGCCGAGGCCAATCAGCTGCTGTGCGGCGGCGTTGCCATACTCGATGATTCCGTCCGGACCGGTCACGAGAATGCCCTCTTGCAATGTATTAAATATGTCCTCGAACAATCCGCGCTCGCGCGCGAGACGCTGCACGAGGTTGGCGAGATTCACCGGATCGAGCGAATCGAGCCGCCCGAGCACACGGTCGAGCGAGGAGCTTTTCTTGCCAGGCATCCGGGTTTCCTAACCGCTGCGACGAACGGGTCAACGGTGCCCGCACCAGAACGACTCGCGCGTCCCTGTTATTCCTCGAATGATATATCGCCCAGCGGGCCCGAGGTTTCCTGGAAGAAATCCATCTGGGCGGGGTCATCGTGCGACGCGAACAACTTTCGCAGAAACATTTCCCGGTGCTGCGGACATCGGCCGTGACGCAGCAGCGCCGCGCGATGCTCCTCGGTTCCGTAGCCTTTGTGCTGCGCAAAACCGTAGTTTGAGAACTGCGCGTCGAGCTCGTTCATGAGCCGGTCCCGGGTGACCTTCGCCACGATCGAGGCCATCGCAATACATAGGGACCGGCTGTCCCCGTTGACGATGGCTTGATGGGGATACGCAAAATTCCGAAGCGTGAGCCCGTCGACCAGCACCCGGCATGAGACGGTAGGCTGAAACGTCGTCACCTCCTCGAACGATGAAAACAGGTCGGGTTCGGTCTTGCGCTCAAACGCCGTGGGCGGATATATGGTCTCGAGCGCGCGGCGCATTGCGAGCTTCGTGGCTCCGAGTATATTGTGCCGCTCGATCTCCCAGACCTCGGCGACACCGAACCGCGCGTGGATTTTCCCCTCGCGGGCGAGCGCATCGAACTCGGTCCATAACGATTCCCGTTCCGCCGCCGTCAGCTGCTTCGAATCATTGACGCGTCCCGCGTGGTTCGCCACCCAGCGGCTCTCGAGAAACTCAGTGCTGATCAGCACGGCGCCTGCGACGACCGGGCCCGCCAGCGCACCCCGGCCGGCCTCGTCCACGCCGATCAGCTGGCTCACACCGCTGATCTGCTTGACGTCGAATCCGCGCAGTTGCCGCCGGGGCATGGCTTAGGGGTAAACACCCGCGCCCGCGCCGCAAGCGCTGCTTGCATTTCGGGTTAGCGGCGCCGCCATCATCTGAAGTATATACCGTATATACGTCATCGGCCGCCAATTATATATCGCAATCGCGAAGCATATAGCAGGTTGCCATGATATACCTGCCGGGGCTTCATCCGTTCCATTCCTGCCGCGGCGGCGGCTCGCGCAGCGGCAGCTCGTCCAGTTTCCCGGCGGCCGCGACGACTTCATAAGCCGTGCGAAAATGTAGCTTGGCAAAATCACCGAGAGAGCGCGCGCCAAACTTCGCGATCATTTCGCGCGCCTGCTCTTGAACCAACGGACCCGCGCCTTTTTGCAGCTTCGCCCCGAACTTCTTCGAAAGCTGGTGCATCTGGCGCACGAATTCCGCGCGTGCCACGACCGATGCGGCGGCGACCACCGGGTCTTCCTCGGCCTTCGTCCGCATGCGCAGCTCGAAACCCGTGATTTTCTTCTTCGCCAGCTCGCGTTGCACGAGCGGTTGCTCGGTGAACTGGTCGAGCAACCCCCATGGCACGCGTTTGGCTCCCAGAGCCTGTTCCAGAGCGGTCGCGTGCAGCCAAGCGAGGAGACTGTTCAAGTTCGCCCGCGGGCGCGCCATCAGCTCATTATATTTCGGCATCCCGCAAAAACAGGTGCGCACCACCACGCCCGGCGTTTCGCGAATGATCTTGTCGAGCTTGATGATCTGCAGCTCGGCGATTTTTTTCGAGTCCTTCACCCCCGCCTTCAGCCAAGACTCCACCGCCGTTTTGTCTGCGACCACCGTGGCCGCGATCACCGGACCAAAAAAATCCCCCTTGCCGCTCTCGTCCAAGCCGGCGTGCGCCTCGAACCAATCGGGATGGAGCACTTCATCGTAGCCCAGCCGCGCCTGGCCGATCACCTCAGGTTCCAGCGTGTCGCGCACAAAATCCTCCGTCCCCTTCCCCGCGACGACCACCTTGCCGCTCGTATATGCCGCGAGGTTGAACTTCAGGTGCTCCGCCTTATAAGCGAACCGAGTATAGGCCACCTCGACCGGCATCCAGTTGCGCGCCACCGCGATTGTCCGCAGTTTCTCCATCTGGGCATCGTCCAGCTTGACGGTATACGAAGAAAGCGGCTTCGGTGCCGCCGGGTCGACAGGCTTCTTGGGCATCCCCACCATCGCCGCAAAAACGCCGCCAAAGCGCAAAGGAGAAAAGCAGCCCGCCCCGCGCCTCGCTGTATCCAGAAAAGCACTACAGCGATGCGTGCCGGTGCGGCGCGATGAGGGATCGCGCCGGATTTCCGGCCGCCCGCGGGAATTCGCTTGCGCCGGGCCGGCCCGCGCGCCGCGAATGTCGATGTATATATGCCAGGCAATGCGACGACCACGCTCCTGAATGCACGGCGAGAATTCCAGGCTGCCCTGCGCGCCTGGTACCGCGGAGCCGCGCGCCGGCTTCCCTGGCGGGTGCGGCCGTCGCTATATGGAACCGTCGTGAGCGAGTTCATGCTCCAGCAAACGCAGGTGAAGACAGTCCTTCCCTACTACGAGAGGTGGCTCTCGGAGTGGCCGGATTTTGCATCGCTCGCCGCCGCGCCGGAGGAACGCGTGCTGCGACTCTGGGAGGGTCTCGGATATTATTCGCGCGCTCGCAACCTCCACCGGCTGGCGCGCCGCGTTGCCGCACTGCCCCGCCCTCCCGACACGCGAGAAGGCTGGCTCGCGCTGCCCGGCGTGGGACCATATACTGCCGCCGCGATCATGAGCATCGCGCAGGATCTGCGAGCGGCCTGCGTCGACGGAAATGTCGTCCGCATCCTCGCGCGGCTCACCGCAGACGCCACCGTTTTTCCGGATTCGGCCAGCGCGGCAAAAATTTTTGCGCCGCTCGCCGACGGCCTGCTGCCCGAGATTTCGCCCGGGGAACATAACCAGGCGATGATGGAGTTGGGAGCGACACTCTGCGTGCGCGCGAATCCGCTTTGTCCGCAATGTCCCGTCCGTATATACTGCGCCGGTACGCGCACCGGAACGCCCGCGGAATTTCCCCGGTTCGCTCCGCGGAAAATCGAACAGGTCGCGGTGGCGCGCGCGTGGTGCGAACGGGACGCCGCGTTGCTGCTCCACCGGGCGGACGCCGGCGCGCGGCGGCTTGCCGGTCAATATGAACTGCCGACGCTCGCCCTGCTCGGGTTCGAAGCCAATGCGGCCACACCGGAGCGGCTCCGCGCCGCGCGCCGTCGCGCGATCACGCGGTTCCGCATCACCGAATCAATATATACAATGCCCGCCCCGCTCGCGACCGCTCCGCTGCCGGCAGGCGTTTGCTGGGTGCCGTTTGCGGAACTCGACGGCGTGACCCTCTCCGGGCCGCATCGACGGTGGATCAACGAGCTGCGCCCGACGGTCGACGCGGGCCGCGTATCCAAAAAAGCACTACAATAGCGCGAGCGTGACTCGCGGCTCAGCGGAGGCTCTCGACCACTTCGCGTGAACGGATAACGTCCGCGACGGCAATGCGCGGGCTCAGCTCGAGTACGAGGTGGTGATGCGGCTGCCAGAAAGAGCTGACCATCTTGAAATCGATGCGCCCGCTTCCGATCGGCTGGTGGTCGTGGCCCCCGGCGTCGACGTCGTGGAGATGAAAGCCTATAAGATTCGGCGCATTTTTTTCGAGATGGGCCCGGTGGTCGAGCAGGCCAAGGCTGTGTTTGATCTCCGCGTGACCGGTATCATGCCAGTAGCCGCCTCCGGTCGACGCCGGCACCTCCGGGAAAAGCTCCGCGAAGTCGGCGTCCAGCGGGAGCTCCTCGAACTTCTCGCGGTTCTCAAAACCGAGGCGCACGTTTTTCGAAACAGCATATTCGACGACGCTGGCAATCGACGTTTTCGTGCGCGCCCAGAACGGCCCCATCCGCCCGCGCAGCGTCGCCAGACAGCGCGTAAGCAGCCGGCGATATTTCGCATCCGTCGCGAGAATGATCTTCGGATGCCGCGTGAGGAAACGACGCAACTTTTGCGTCGGGTGAAACCAGAAAAATCGCACGCTACCGAGGTGGCAAACGAGGACGCGCGCACCGACCTGCGATGCGAACTCGAGCGAGCGCTTGGTCTGGCGCGTCCATTGCGCCAGCTCTCGCGGGTCGGGTGCGGACGGCTCAAATAAATTCGGCGCCGCCTGCAGCACGCCGGTGGGCAGCGGGCAGAAGTTATGCGTGGACGTCACCTTGATGAAACCCTCCTCGACCGCGCGGAGAATTCCAGGAACGAGTGTGATGCGAATTCCGTGGCTCAGTTCGACGTGATCGAAACCCAAGTCTGCCATCTCGCGCAGCATCGCATATCCGTCCCGGTGACGGTGCGAACACCAGCTCGTGGAGAGACTGAGAATCGGCTTCAAGCGAGCAGCCAATCAGGAAGCAGCGGACGGCGCCATGCAAGTGAAGGTCACAATGACACACGAAAATCGGTTGCGAGCCAAGGAAGTCGAATGCCGCAGCACGGTCCGCAAAATACGTCGCCACGGGATTTAAATAGGCGCTCGCACGGGCCGCGAGGGACAAAAAAAAGCGCCCCGAAAAAGGGGCGCGGAGAGTAGTGCCGGATGCGGCAGGCGTTTACTCGGCGTAGCGGCGGCGAAGCATCTGGGTGAAGGCTTGGACCTTCTCCTTGCGGCGACGCTTCTCGCAGGGCTTCTCGAAGTAGCGTTTTGCGCGGGTGCCCTTGATGATGTTCTCGCGATCGAGCTTCTTCTTCATGCGGCGAAGCGCACGGTCAATAGGCTCATTTTTGCGGATCTTGATTTCGATGGACATGAGTGCGGGCGGAGATGTGAAAAGAAAAGCCGACCAATAAGCCAAACGGCCGCGCGTCCGTCAACCGCTTTTTTCCGGAGCGGCGCCGAAGCAAAAACCCGTTTCCGCCTTGCGCGATTTCCGAGGGGTCTTTGGTTAAATGAACGTTGCCCGCGACCGACAAAAACTTCGTCCATCTGCATGTCCACTCTGACTATAGCCTCCTCGACGGCGCCTGCCGCATCGACCGGCTGATGGACCGCGCCGCCGCGCTCGGGATGGGCGCGCTCGCCCTGACCGACCACGGCAATCTCTACGGGGCGATCGAATTTTATAACGCGGCGAAGGCTCGGAAAATCAAGCCTCTGATCGGCTGCGAGTTATATCTCGTCGAAAATTCGCGGCTCGAAAAACACGGCCGGTCCGACGAGGGGAAAAGTATATTTCATCTCGGACTTCTCGCGCGTAACCTCACCGGTTATCAGAACCTGCTGAGGCTCGTCTCTGACGCGCACCTCAAGGGTTTTTATTATAAGCCGCGCACCGACCTGCCCACCCTCGCCCAGCACGCCGAGGGCCTGATCGGATTTACCGGGTGCCTGGCGTCACTCGTCCCGCAACACCTGCTGCATGATCGGTACGACGCGGCGCGGGCGGCGTGCGGCCGCTTCGTCGAGATCTTCGGCCGTGAAAATTATTTCGTGGAGATCCAGGACCATGGCATCGCGGAGCAGCGCAAAATCATTCCCGATCTCCTGAAGCTGGCCGAGGAATTCAACCTAAAGGTGATCTGCTCGAACGATGTTCACTATGTGAATCATCACGATCACGGGCCGCACGACGCGATGCTCTGTATACAGACGGGAGCGAAAATCGATGACGAAAAGCGGATGCGTTTTGATGGGACGCAATTCTACCTGAAGTCGCGCGACGAAATGGCGGCGCTGTTTTCCGAGGTGCCGGACTCCGTCGTGAACACGCAGCTCGTGGCCGAGATGTGCGAGCTCGCGATTCCGTTTCCGAAGGGCAGCGAACGTTACCCGAAATACCCACTGCCGGTCGAAGTGAAAACCGATCGCGCGGGTTACCTGCGGGATTTGTGTATAGCGGGTTTGCGGCGGCGCTACAGCGTGCAATATGAACATCCGGAATCGGCCCCGGACCCGGCACTCGCACGAACACTCGTCGAGCGCCTGGACTTCGAACTGGGGATCATTGGGAAGACGGGATTTATAGATTATTTCCTCGTTGTCTGGGATTTCATCGATTGGGCGCGACGGCAGGATATACCGGTCGGCCCGGGCCGCGGGTCCGGCGCCGGCTGCCTCGTGGCCTATGTACTCGGGATCACCAACCTCGATCCGCTCCGCTTCAAGCTGCTCTTCGAGCGGTTCCTGAACCCCGAACGCGTCTCGCCCCCCGATTTCGATATAGATTTTTGCATGCGCCGTCGTGGCGAGGTCATCGATTATGTCCGCGCGAAATATGGCAACGAGTGCGTGGCCAATATCATTACCTACGGAACCCTCGGGGCCAAGATGGTGATTCGCGATGTCTCGCGCGTGCACAACCTGCCCTACGCGGAGGCGGACCGGCTGGCGAAGATGATCCCGGATGAACTTAATATAACCCTCGAGGACGCCCTGAAGAAATCGACGGAGCTGCGCGATGAGGTAGCGAAGAACCCGACCGCGAAGAAAATCATGGACCAGGCGCGCGTCCTCGAGGGAATGGTGCGCAATACCGGGAAACACGCGGCGGGAATCATCATCACCGACCGGCCGCTGCAGGAATTCGTGCCGCTGACCGAGCAGGAAGGCGATGTCACCGTGCAGTTCGATATGAATGCGGTCGGCAAGCTCGGCCTGCTGAAGATGGATTTTCTCGGCCTGAAAACGCTGACCGTGATCGCGGATGCCATCGAGAACATCCGCCGCACCGCCGATCCTAAATTTGATATAGAGAAAATTCCCCTCGAGGATCCGAAGACGTTCGCGCTCCTGAATTCCGGCCGCACAACCGGCGTCTTTCAGTTAGAATCTGGCGGGATGCAGAACCTCTGCCGCCAGATCAACCTCTCGACAATCGACGAGATTGTCGCGCTGATCGCGCTATATAGACCGGGGCCGATGGAGTGGATTCCCGATTATGTTCGCGGAAAAAAGGACCCGAGCACGGTCAAGTTTCCCCACAAGCTGCTCGAGGACGTCTGCCGCGAAACCTACGGCGTCATGGTATATCAGGAGCAGGTCATGGAGGCCGCGAAAATCGTCGCCGGATATACACTCGGCGGCGCGGACATGTTGCGGCGTGCGATGGGAAAAAAGGACGCGGAGGCGATGGCGCTGGAGCGCGCGAAGTTCGTCGAGGGGGCGAAGCGCGTAAATGATATAGACGAGAAGACGTCCAACGCGATTTTCGATATATTAAACAAGTTCGCCGGTTATGGATTTAATAAATCGCACTCCGCCGCCTACGCGATCCTCAGTTACCAAACCGGTTTCCTGAAGGCGAACTACCCCGTGCAGTTCATGGCTGCGATGCTCAGCTCAGAACTGGGCAACGCGGAGAAAGTTTCGCACTTCATCGCGGAGTGTGAAGCAATGGGACTGACGGTTCTCGGGCCGGACGTGAATGAGTCCCGGGCGATGTTCACGCCGATCGGAGACAAAATACGCTTCGGGCTCGCCGGCGTGAAGGGTGTCGGCGAACTCGCCGCCGAGAAGATCATCGCCGAGCGCGAGGCCCGCGGAGTATATAGCGGATTCGAGGACCTCGTGGCGCGCGTCGACGGCCGCGCGCTGAACAAACGCGTGCTCGAGCACCTCGCGAAGACCGGCGCGTTCGATTTCAGCGGCGCCTCGCGCAAGCAACTCGTCGACGGCATCGACACGGCGATGGCCGCCGTGGCGTCCGACGCGCGGGACAAGGCCGCCGGTCAGCACAGTTTTCTGGATGCGCTCGACGAAACACCCGCGCTGCCGGCGGGTGGGTCTCGCGGCGGATCAAAGCGCGCTAGCCGCGAGGCGGACGATTTCACGTCGCTCGAGCGACTGACGTTCGAAAAGGAGTTGCTCGGCTTTTATGTTTCCGGCCACCCGATGAACGCGTTCAGCGGACTGACGGAGGCGATTGATACATTCTCGATCGACGAGTTGCTACAGCAGGGTGATCGCACGGAATTTCGCCTCTGCGGAATCGCGGGCAACCTCGTCAAGAAGCTCGCGAAGAAGGACAACCGGCCGTGGGTCGCGTTCACGCTCGCAACGAAGACGGCGTCGATCCCGCTCAATATGTTTGCCGACGCGTACGCGGCGTATGGGGCGACGCTCGCGGAGAACGCGACTATATTGGTGCAGGGCAATATCATCGTCGGGCAGGAAGGTCCCCGGGTGAACGTGAAGGAATGTTATCCGCTCGAAAGTTTCGTGGCCGGGACCGTGCGGAAGCTCACCTGGCTGCTCCACCCGAACCACCCGCAACTGGCGGAGTTTTTGCAATCGTGGCGCCGGACGCTCGACGCGCAGACGGGGGACACGCGCGTGGAACTCGGCTTCGTGTTCGAGGAACGCGTGACGTCGATCGCCGAGATCAGCACCGCGCTGAATTGGAAGCTTAATGCGCCGACATTCCAGAAGTTCCGCGAGCATCCGGCCGTTGCCGGCGTGTTGATCGAGACGAGGAAGCTCGAGCTGAAGCCGGACCGACGCTGGGCGAAACGGTGAAGAGGCGCGCGCGACGAAGCGGCCCGAGGCACGGTCGTCGCGCGCCGATCCTCGCTTTCTCAACGCGAATCATATTGGGTGATTAATATATGTCGGACTCGGTGGCGTTGAATCATGCAGCTCGAGTGCTCGCCGCGATCTCGCCGGAGCTCCGGGCGGACGCGGCGCTGCGCAGCTATATGGCGGAGCATCGCCGGCTCACGGCGGTCGAGCGGCGGGCGATCAGCCGGATGATATTTTCATATTACCGCTGGCTCGGATGGCTCGACCGCGGCACCTCGCCGCAGGTGGCGCTCCAGCAGGCGGCGGAGTGGCAGGCCCGCTTCACCCGCGATCCGAAGTATATAAAGCCTGCGGCCCTCGCGGCCCGGGCTGTTCCGGCGTGGCTGGTGACCGAGATGGAAGTAAGCACCTCGTTGCTCGTGCAACTTCAGCGCGAGCCGACGCTCTGGCTCCGGGCGCGCCGACGGGATGTCGCCGCCGTGGCGGATTTTCTCGGCCAATGTGAAAATTCCCGACGCGTGCCGGAGGCGTTGCGCTATATAGGACAGCAGGATCTTTTTCTCACGGCGCCGTTTCAGGAAGGCCGGTTTGAAATCCAGGACCTCGCCTCACAATTCGTGGGACGGGCCGCGGCCCCGCGGCCCGGTGAAACGTGGTGGGACGCCTGCGCCGGCGAGGGCGGAAAAACTCTGCACCTCGCGGACCAGATGGAGAATCGCGGACTGATCTGGGCCAGCGACCGCTCAGCGCGCCGGCTCGACACGCTCAAGCGCCGGGCCGCCCGGGCCCAAGTATATAACTATCGCGTGGCTCCCTGGGACGGCGGCGCGCGCCTCCCGACGAAAACGAAGTTCGACGGCATCCTCGTCGATGCACCCTGCAGCGGCGTCGGTACTTGGCAGCGCAACCCGCAGGCGCGCTGGACGACGCAGCCCGCCGACGTCGCCGAGCTGGCCGCGACGCAGCTCTCGCTCCTCGGTCACGTCGCCGGCGCCCTGAAACCCGGCGGGCGCCTTATATACTCGGTCTGCACGCTCACGCGGCGCGAGACCGACGACGTCGCCACTGCGTTCTCCCAGGCGCACCCCGAGTTCGTCCCGTATCCGATTTCTGGATACGGCGAGCGGGTCACCCTGCGGCCGGAGGAGTGGGACGCGAACGGGATGTTTATCGCCGCATGGCAGAGAAAAAAGTGACGGGAGGGGAAAGGGCGAAAATTGCCGGCGCGACGGTCCGCGCCGATTTCAATGACCTGCCGGCGGTGCTGCACTATACCAAGGCGGCGCACGAGCTCGGGCTGTGGAATTCGGAGCGGCTCCTGATCGCGCGCGTTTTTCCCGACCCAACGGTGGAACTCATCGAGGCGGGCTGCGGGGCCGGGAGGGTCGCGATCGGGCTTTGGGAAATGGGTTATCGACGGCTGACTGCCTTTGATTTTGCCGAGGAGCTCATCGATCAGGCGCGCAGCCTCGCCGCGGAGCGGAAGGCCGATGGCGGCGAGTCGGCGATCCATTTCCATGTGGCTGACGCGACGGCCTTAAGCCTGAGCGAGCCGCTCGCGCGGAAAAGTATATTTGGAGGTGCGCTGTTTATGTTCAACGGGCTGATGCAGATTCCCCAGCGGGAGCGGCGGCGGGAGGCCTTGCGTGAACTGGCGGGCGTCTGCCGGACCGGTGCGCCGTTCCTGTTCACGACGCACGACCGCGACAGCTCGCCGCAGGAACGCGCGTTGTGGCGACTCGAAGCCCTGCGCTGGACGACAGGCACGCAGGACCCCCGGCTCAACGAGTTCGGTGACCGCTACTTCGAGGACGAGGTCGGCCGCACTTATATGCACTTGCCGAATCGCACGGAAATCCTCGAGGACCTCGCCGCGACGGGCTGGGCGCACGAGTGGGACGCGATGCGACGGGAGGTCACCCGAGAGAGCGCGGCGGTGCGGAATTTTTCCGACGAGTGTCGTTTTTGGATCGCGAAAAAGAATTAGCCATTCGGCGACATCTCGAGAAATATTTCCGTATGAAACCCCTCATTGTCGCGGCGTGGATCGTGGCCACGTTGCTACCCCTTGGCGCGGCGGAATATCCGAAGGAAGGCGCCGATATATACGATTCAACGGCCGACGGCACCGCTTTGATTACTCAGGCGCAGACCCGGGCCGCGGCCGAGCATAAGAATATATTGCTCGATTTCGGCGCCAACTGGTGCCCATGGTGCCACCGGCTGCATGGCACGATGAATTCTGACGCGGCGGTGCGCGCCGAGTTGGATCACGACTATATAGTTGTGATGGTCGACGTGAACATGCGCAAGGGCGTCAAGCGCAACGCCGACGTAAACGCCCGCTACGGCAATCCCATTCACGAGGGACTGCCCGTGCTCGTCGTGCTCGACTCCAGCGGGAAGCAGCTGGTCACGCAGGAGTCCGGCATCCTCGAAGAGGGAGATCACCACGATCCCGCCAAGGTCCTCGCCTTTCTCAAGCGCTGGGCCCCGGCAAACGGCTGATGCCTTCATTCGTCGCGGCGGGCTGGCGCGAGTGACTGCTGGCGTCAGCCCGCGGAGCGCTGTATCCGGTATTTGAATACAAGAGCCCGGTCGTTATGAATCGGGCCGCCCTCTCAGCCCGGCGAAAACCGCCAGCGCACGAGACTTGCCCCGCCGTCCCGGGCGCGTAGGATGCGGGAGTTCATGTTCGAGCATCTTTCTGATCGCACCTGGCTCTGGATCGCCGCGGGATTTTACCTGGCGGGATGCGTGAGCGGCACGCGTTCGCTGTGCAGCGGCGGGCGACCGTCAACCGCAGTGAACTATATAGCGATCGTCGCGGGGTATCTGCTGCAGACGGTGGGGCTGGGGCTCCGCGGACACGCGGTCGGCGGCTGCCCGCTCGGCAATATATTCGAGTTCCTGCAGTTCACCGCGTGGTCGGCGACCACGCTCTATCTCGTGGTGGGCGTGACTTTCCGATCCAGCCTCCTTGGCTATTTCACATCGATTCTCGCCATGGCTCTGACCGTGACCTCGCTCGCGGTGCCGGCTTGGGATGCGACGCGCCGCTCCGGTATATTCGGTGGCAATGCGTGGATCGAGTTTCACGCGGCACTCGCGTTGTTTAGTTACGGCGTGTTCGCGCTGCTCGCGTTGACCTCGCTGATGTTTCTCTTGCGCAACCACTCGCTGAAGTCGAAGCACCTCGGTGGATTGTTTTCGTTTTTGCCCTCGATCATAGATCTCGACCAGATCAACCGCCGGTTGCTCGCCGCGGGAGTTGGCCTGCTGACGGCCGCGCTGCTCGTCGGAGGCGCGTACTGGGTGCGCGACATTTCGAGCGTGAATCTCGGCAAGCTCTTTATCACCATCGGCGTGTGGGCGCTATATGCAACGGCCCTCGTCGCCCGCACCCGCGGCTCGCTGCTCGCGCAACGATTTGCCTGGGCCTGCCTGCTGCTATTTGTGGCGCCGCTCATGTCGCTCGGACCAGTGAACGCCAGCCGTCACCCGTTGCCGGTACAGGGGGAGATCGTCGGCCGATGACACGTCGCGGATTTTTCATGATCGGTGCGACGCACCACACCGCGCCGATCGCCGTGCGCGAGAAACTCACGCTCGACGCGGTGGGCGCCGCGGAGCTGCACCGCGAACTCGCTGCGCTGCCTGGGTTGCGCGAATTCACGATGCTGAGCACGTGTAATCGCGTGGAGTTTTACGGCGTGGCTGAGAACACGGACGTGCCAGCGCGAGTTATATCAACGTTCTGCGCGCGCCAAAACTTTCCAAGCGGCGAATTCGAAAGAATCTCGCTGCACCTCGAGGGCAACCCTGCCGTGCAACACCTGATGCTCGTGGCCGCGGGGATGGATTCGCAGATGCTCGGCGAGACCGAAATTTTCGGGCAGGTGAAAGCCGCCTACGAGCAGGCGCAGCGCGGCGGCGCCACTGGTCCCGTGCTCAACCGCATTTTTCAGAAAACATTCCAGGCGGCGAAGCACGTGCGCTCGCAGACCGCGATCGGTTCGGGCCAGATCAGCACGGCCAACGTCGCCGTCGAGCTCGCGCAGAATATATTCGGCGACCTCGGCAGCGCGCAGGTCCTGCTCCTCGGAGCCGGAGAAATCGGCGAGAAAACCGCGCGCGCGTTTCAGAGCCGGGGCGCGGCGGCCGTCACCGTCGCCAGCCGGCATATGGAACGAGCGATGGAACTCGCCCGGAGTCTCGGAGCGAGCGCAATGCCGTTTGAGCAACGTGACACACGCCTCGCAGAATTCGACGTCGTCGTCTGCGCGACCTCCGCGCCGACGGCCATCCTCGACCACGCAACCGTCGCGGCCGCGCTCCGCAAGCGCCCGGCGCGCCCGCTGTTTTTTATCGACCTGGCACTCCCGCGGGACGTCGACACGAGCGTCGGCGAACTCGAGAACGCGTTCCTATACGATTTGGACGATCTTGCGAAAATCGCCGACAGCAACCGCGCGGTGCGGGCGTCAGAACTCGCGAAGTGTCACGCCATCGTGGCGGAAAAAAGCGGCGCCCTTTGGAAACAGGTGGAAACCCACGTCCTCACGCCCGCGGCCGACGCGATTGAGCCGAGGATAATCTCCGCCACATCTAAAGCGACGCCGCACGCCTCACCCTGAACACGTCGCCCATCCGATCATATAGCCTATATACGGCGACAGATTGACGGTGCGGCGGTTTCCGGCACGCGAGGCCGATAGTGCTCCTCCGGGCAACGGATATCCTAGGGCGACACCATTATATTTCGGACTACGGAGAAGGCCTGGCTATATACTTTGGACTATGTACTCCGGCTGGACGGACGCGATGCCGACCGGCGCGACCCCGGAATTACGTCGCCTGCTTTTCCGCGCCCGCGGGAACGCGTTCGCCCTGCCGCGGGCGCGCCGCGCGGGCCCGCTCGAACGCCGCGGTGAGCTCCTCGATTTTCAACGGTTTCGTTATATAGTCGTCCATGCCCGCCTGCAGGCACCGCTCTCGGTCGCCCTGCA
The DNA here is from genome assembly GCA_963800005.1 of uncultured Verrucomicrobiae bacterium. Taxonomy (GTDB): domain Bacteria; phylum Verrucomicrobiota; class Verrucomicrobiia; order Opitutales; family Opitutaceae; genus CAWCZH01. The sequence continues at coordinate 134,158 of CAWCZH010000002.1, read as the reverse complement.
TGGCATTCGCCGTGAGCGCGATGATCCACGGCCGCTGCGACCGGTCCGGCCAGCGTTCGCCGATGCGACGCGACGCCTCGAGACCATCCATCTCTGGCATCTGAACGTCCATCAGCACGACATCATACGTCTGCCGTTGGACCGCCGCGAGGGCCTCCTGTCCATTGGCCGCGACGTCACCGCGATAGCCAAGTTTGCTCAGCATTAATAAAGCGACTTTTTGATTTACTACATTGTCCTCCGCGAGCAGGACGTGCTCGCCTCGGACATTCGATGCCGTGATCGGCAGCACGAATGGATGTGCACTCGGCGGGCGTGCGCCCTCTTCCCATTTGAACAGACCCGAAAGCGCCTCGAACAATTGCGCCGGTTTGGCGGGCTTCGTCAGCCACGCGGCGAAGAGCGTCGCGTCGGCAATCGATTCGCGCTGACCGAGTGACGAGAGCAACACGAGCGGCAGTCGCGTCGCATCTGCATATTTCCGAATTTCCTGCGCGAGCATGATGCCATCCATATCCGGCATATGCATATCGAGCACGGCGACGTCGAAGGGCTCACCCGCCTTCAACCAGCCGAGCGCTTCTTTGGCTGACGAAGCAGCGCGCGAGGTCATCGCCCAACCCGCGGCGAGCGTGGTCAGAATCCGCCGATTTGTCGCGTTGTCATCGACCACGAGCAGGCGACGGCTGGTCAGGTGCGTCTTGCCGGTCGTCAGCCACGGGCGAGGTTTGCTCGCGAGTGTCGCGACCGTTATAGTAAAGTTGAACGTCGATCCTTTGCCGGACTCGCTTTCGACCCACATGCGGCCGCCCATCATTTCCGCGAGGCGTTTGCTGATCGCAAGCCCGAGGCCGGTGCCGCCGAATTTACGCGTCGTGGAAGCATCGACCTGTGAGAAGGATTGAAACAGCCGTGCCTGGCCCTCCGGCGGAATGCCGATGCCGGTGTCACGCACTGCGAAATGAAGCGCCACCGGCGCATCTGCTGCCAGCGCGACGTGACTCGGCATGCCGGGCTCCTCGGCGAGGCGAACAGTGAGCACCACCTCGCCCTCCTCCGTGAATTTCACCGCGTTGCCGATAAGATTTACGAGAATCTGGCGCAGCCGCGTGCCATCGCCGCGCACCGTGCCCGGCACGCGATCGGCGATTTCATATAGCAGGTCGAGATGTTTTTCCGCCGCCTTCGGCCCGAGCAGATCCAACGCGTTTTCCACGCATTCACGCAGCGCGAAATCAGCGGACTCCAATTCCATCCGACCAGACTCGATCTTCGAGAAGTCCAGGATGTCGTTTATAATCGTCAACAGGGCGTCGCCGCTGTGTCGGATCGTCTGTACATAGTCCAGTTGCTCGCCTGCGAGTTTCGAATCGAGGAGAAGGCTCGTCATGCCGATGACGCCGTTCATCGGCGTGCGAATCTCGTGGCTCATCATCGCGAGGAACTGGCTCTTCGCGAGATTGGCGGATTCCGCCGCTTCCTTCGCCACCCGTAGTTCCACCTCGTTGCGCTTCAGACTCGTAATATCCATCACGGTCGTCAGCTCCTCGAAGCTGCCGTCGGAATGCACTTTCCGCTGCTGCTTGAACCAGACCCAGACAACGTCGCCCGATTTCCGGAAGAAGCGTTTCTCAATCGCGAAGTGATCAATTTTCCCACTCTTCAGCTCTTCATATAGCGCGTCCTGCGTCGCGCTTTCCACCGGATCGCTGATGCGCGCGAAGGCCCCGGGTCGCTCGACTTCGGCCCGCGTCAGGCCGCAGATTTTCAGGTGTGCGTCGTTGATCAGGTGCAGCGACGCGCCATCCGGCTGCACGAGCCGCCACGAGATTCCGAACGGCGACGACTCGAACATAAAGCGGAACTGCGACTCCTTGCGCTTCAACTCGTCCTCGATCCGCTTCCGTTCCGTTATATCAACGAGCGTCGCGATCTCGTGGCGGCCCGCGTTCTTTGGATCGCGCAGCATTTTCATCGCGAGCTCGCCCCAAATCACCGAGCGGTCGGCGCGGACAAAAGGTTTTTCGACGGTGAAGTTATCGATCTCGCCGCTTTGAAATTTCACATAGAGCGCGCTCTCGCGGGCCACGTCCTCGCCCACTCCGGCGCGAATCAGGCTCGCCGGATTGCCGGCATCATTCGGCGCCAGTCCGGCGATGCGTGAAAAAGCCTCGTTCACCTGGCGCGGCTCCGCCGCATCCGCCGCCTGCCAGCTGATGCCCACCGGAAGGACGTCGAATATAAAGCGGAACTGCGCCTCCTTCTGATTCATATTGGCCGCCATGCGATCAGCCAGCCGCAGCGCCCGCGCGCGCGCGCTCACGAGCAGCCACGCGAGGCCGCTGCCGAGCAGGCTCAGCAAGACACTCGCGAGCAGCACAGCGCGCGGCAGCTCGCGGCTGAATTTTTCCTCGAACCCCGGGAGCGACATCGCGCGCAGCGTCCATTCCTGTCCATATATCTTGAGCGGCACCGAGGCCTCGAGGGAATCGATGCCTTCGAGCGACGCCTCGAGTGAGTTTTTCGCGGTGTTCGCGTGCGGGCGCGCTGCGCCCGAGGCGAAGATCAACGTCTCCGGGCTGAACGGCATGCCTTCATATACCTCGAGTGACATCTCCTCCTCCTCAGCCGGCGCGAGATCCTTCGTGAGAAGATCCACGCGGAACGAGGCGAACACCCATCCGATCAGGGACCGATCGCGGTCCGCCGCCCCGGCGGGCGTGGCCGAACCGTTGCCCGCTCCGGCCGAAAGATCCGAGCGGTAGACCGGGAGAAATAGCATGAAGCCCGGGACCGTGGCGCCGCCTTTTGATATAGGAACCCGGCGCGTGAGCTCGAGATCGCCGGAGTGTATAGCGCGCTCAGCCGCGGAGCGCCGCGTCGTCCCAGACGTCAGGTCGACGCCGAATCCGCCCGCGGTGGCATCGCGCGGCGAAACATGCGTGACTATATAAGCGACGTTCCCCGTCCCGATCCGCTCCACCTTGAAATCCGGAAAACCGTCGCCGCGAATTTTGGATTCGAGCTCAGGGATTTCCGTGCGCGGAATGCGGCGCGCAAACGCGAGCGAAACCACGCCGTCATCGAAAAAGCGACTCGCCCCCTCACCATATTGTGCCCAGGCGGATTGGGGCAGGTCAGGCTGGCGTTCCACCAGCACCCGCGCTCCATATAGCGCTTGGGCCGCGGCAGCAAAACGCGCCGTGATCGCGCTTCCGATGCCATCAACGCGATGCTGAAAGCGCACCGCTTCCGACCGTCGCACCTCGCGTTGGACCACGACCCACGCCGCCATCGAAAGCATCAACCCGACGAGCAAAAGGAATCCCGGCAACGCCTTGCTCCGCCACGTGCGCGGTGAAATCAGCCGTCGGATGGGTACCATGGCAGGGTCAGATTGCCAGATTCTCTGGCATCAGACGGTCGGTAGCCGTCAACCGGCGACGTGCCCTCCGAGCCACTCCGCGATACCGCGCTCGGCAGGCTGGGCCAGGAGTTGACGCAGTTGCTGCGCTTGCGCGGCTGTCTTGTGCGCCCGTTCCATGTCATCACGACAGGCCCGAAGTTCGCGGGCCAGAGCCGCCCCGGTGGCGGCCGACTGCAGGTACTCCGGATACATCGGCTCGCCCAAAATGAGATTGGCGATCCCAAGAAACCGAATTTTCACTAACAAGCGCCCGAGGGCGAACGTCAGCGGATGCGCCCGATAAACGATCGCCCCAGGAATGCCGGCCAACGCGCAATGCATCGACATCGTCCCGCTGGAGGTCAGAACGGCTGAAGCTGCAACCGGATCACCGCCAGTTGTTTGCAAATGCACAGACGACGGCGGACGAGCCGCTTGGAGGACCGAAAGAATGTCATCGCTGGGATACAACACCACCGCGTTACAATCGGCGCGGGCGCGGGAGAATTCAGCAAAACCTCTCAGGAGCGCCGGGAAAATCCGACCGACGGCTTGGCGTCGGCTCCCCGGCAGCAGCAGGACGGGACCCGCAGGGTCGTGCCGGACAGGTGCCACGTAATCGCTTCGAAGAAAGGGGTGCCCGACGAACTCGACCGGCAGAGTCGTATCCGCGTAGCAGGCGACCTCGAAGGGAAAAATCACCGCGAGCGCATCGAGGTTTCTCGCCATCGCGAAACGCCGGCCGGATTTCCACGCCCAGATCTGCGGGGATATATAGTACAACAGCTTGATCAGTCCCCCGCCCTTCCGCGAAAGCCCCCGTTCCCGCAGGGCGGCCGCGAGCTTCAGGTTGAATCCCGGGTAATCCACGAAGCACACCGCCCGCGGTTTGTATTCAGAAATCCATGACAGCGTGCGTTCGAAAAGCGGGCGGAAGAAACTCGAATAGTTTTTCAGCACCTCAACGTACCCGACGACCGAGGTTGCCGTGAGATCGAAGAGCAATTGCGCACCCGCGGCAGCCAGCAGCGGGCCACCGAGCGCGGCGACCACGATACCGGGCTGCCGCTCACGCAACTCTCGCACGGCCCGCGCAGCGTGTTCGTCGCCGGAATGTTCGCCGGCAATCACAAGGAGATCCACCCGGCCACCGGCAGGTGGCGGGAGTTGCGGAGGCGGCAGAGGAGCGTCCTTCATCTCCAAAAGATATATAGAATCCCCCGCCAGTCAGGCCGCCGCGGGAGATTTTGTATCCATGATTTGGATACGACGGTTCAGCGCGCGGCGGCGCGGATTTGCTCGGTGATGGCGATGGCGACCTCGAGTGCGCTTTTCGCGAGGGCCGCGCCGACTTTCGGTTGGCGCGCACGGGCCACGCTATCGACGAAATGGGCGAGCTCGAGGGCCAAGGGCTCGCCTTTTTCCAGTGGCACGATCTCCACCGGAACCGCCGAGAGGTCCCCCGGGCGCACGGCTCCCGCCTGCAACTTCGCCGCATATTCCAGCATGCCCGTCTTGCGCACGAGGTGGCCTGTCTGGTTCAGAAAATCGAAGGAGAAATATCCCGACGGTTGGAAAACCCGAATCTCACGCACCTTCTTCAGGCTCATTCGACTGGTGCTGAGATTGGCGACGCAGCCGTTCGCAAATTGCAGCCGGGCGTTTGCTATATCCTCGGTCTTCGACAGCACGCGAACGCCGACGCTGTCGATTTTCTCCACTGGCGATTTTACTAATTCCAAGACGATTCCGATGTCGTGGATCATCAGGTCGAGCACGACGCCAACCTCCGTTCCGCGGGGTGTGAAAGGAGCGAGGCGCTCCGCCGTGAGGAACTGCGGGGCTGCGACCTCTCGCTCGAGAAAGCCCATCACCGGATTGAAATGTTCGATGTGTCCGACCTGCACGATAGCATCGCGCGCTCGCGCCGCCGCGAGCACGAGTTCCGCTTCCTTGAGCGACGCACAGATCGGCTTCTCTATCAGCAGATGGCAGCCCTGCTCGAGCAGCGCGAGCGCGACGGTCGCGTGCTGGTCCGTCGGCACGACCACCGAGACCGCATCGCACGCTTCGCCGAGCTCGGCGAGATTGGCGAAACGTCGGCAGCCGAAACGGGCGGCGATCTCAGAGGCGCGGGTGTCGTCTGACTCCACGAAACCCGCGAACTCCACGTTCGGCAGCGAAGCATAAATGCGAGCATGATGCTGGCCGAGCGAGCCAACCCCGACGACGCCACAGCGGATCTTTTCACCCGGAACAGAAGACATTTCCGAAGTGTGCGGAACGCGCCGTGCGCCGCAATCCTCGAGCGCAGCCCGGCCGCACAGCCAACCGATCCCGCGGGCTGGACCCGGGCGCACTGTCGGCGGCTGGCGAGCGCACGTATATGGCAGTTTGATATAGTGGAAATGTGAGAGGCGCAGCGCCCTCGCCCGGTCCGGCCGCCGCCGCAGGTCCGGCGTCCACAGCTATATACTAATAAACATATATGGGGCACCGCGACTGAGATCCGGGGCGCTTGCCGGACGCGCGCGCATACTGAAGGATGGCGGAATGCCACTGCTTTCCCCGACCGAGATGACGACGCTCCGGGCCATTCTCGCCCGGCTGATCCCGGAGGAGCCGGACGCCCCCGGCGCGATCTCCGCGGAGGTCGATATATACTTGCTGCGCCTTTGGGCCGGCGATGAGTCGTCCGCCGTGCCCTTGGTCCACGCCGGGATCGCGCTTCTCGACGAAGCGGCCCGACAATCGGGCGGCAGACATTTCGCGGAGTTGATGGAGAGCGAGCAGGACGCGTTGCTCGAGCGGCTCGAGGCCAAAGCCGTTGCGGGAGACACCGGCGAACTCACGCGTTTTATTTCTCGGATGATCGATTGGGCACACGAGGGATTCTATGCCGATCCGGGAAATGGCGGGAATCGCGACGCCGTGTCGTGGCGCGCCATCGGGTATGATCCCCGTCCGCCACTCGGAGATTTTTCAGGCGCGCCCCGGTTGGCGACGGGCCCGGACGGCGCGCCCGCAATATGAATGAGGGCGACGAAGAATATGATGTGGTAATCGTCGGGGCCGGGCTCGGCGGCGGGATCGCGGCCGGCGTTCTCGCGGAAGCCGGGCTTCGCGTGCTTCTCCTCGAGCGCGGGGTCGCGTGGCGGGACGACCAGATTCCCACCGATCACCTGCGCAACCACCGGCTGACATTATATGGAGACAACACCAGCGTCGCCCCGGGGGAACATCCGCGCGTCGCCGTCGACCTCGAGGGTCGGGCTCATACGACATGGCCGCGTGAAAGTATATATCAACTCAACGCGTTCACCGTGGGCGGCGGCGCGCGGGTGTGGGGAATGCAGGCCTGGCGTTTTCATCCGGACGATTTTCGCATGGCGACGCGCTATGGTGTCCCGGCGGGCAGCTCGCTCGCAGACTGGCCGATCGGCGCCGCGGACCTGGCTCCCTTTTACGAGCGCGCGGAACAGGAAATCGGAGTTGCCGGAAACGCCTCGAGCAGCCCGCACGCGACTCGCAACGACCCGTACCCGATGCCCGGCGTCCCGCCTTCACCCACCGGCGAATGGCTTGCCCGAGGAGCCGCGCGTCTCGGCTGGAACGCGTTCACTCCCCCGCTCGCGTTCAACACTCTGCGGCGCGGCGGCCGCGGCCCCTGTGTGGAATGCGGGCAATGCATCGGCTTCGCCTGCCCGACCGATGCAAAGAACGGGTCGCATAATACATTTCTCCCGCGTGCGCTCGCGACCGGACGTTGCCGTCTCGAAACTCGGGCCCACGTCAGCCGGCTCGTCACCGCTGCCAACGGGCGCGTCACAGGTGTCGAGTATATACTAGAAAATCCGCAGAAAAGGCGGACTTTTCACCAAGTGAAAACGCGCGCCGTGGTGCTGGCCGCGGGAGCCATCGAGAGCGCCCGGCTGCTCCTGCTGTCCGCGTCCGACGAATTTCCCCGCGGCCTGGGCAATATATACGATCAAGTCGGCCGGCACCTCCAGGGACATTATTATCCGATCGCGTACGGGCTGCTGCCGCGCGAGGTACCGAACCCGAATCGCGGCCCAGGCGTGAGCGTGGCAACGACGCAGTTCAACCACGGCAACCCGGGCGTGATCGGTGGCGCGATGCTCGCCAACGATTTCGTGAAGCTCCCGATCATATTCTGGCGATCGAGCCTGCCACCGGAGGTCTCGCGGTGGGGCATCGAAAACAAGAAAGCGATGCGCGACCTCTATCTTCGCGTCATCGATGTTCGCGGACCCGTGCAGGAGATTCCCGTCCCGGAGTCGCGGGTCACACTCGACCCCCGGGTGCGCGACGTGCTCGGGCTGCCGGTGGCGCGGCTCAGCGGCCTTGCCCACCCGGAGACGCTGCGCACGGCGGAATATATACGCGGCCGAGCCGAGGAATGGTTGCGTGGCAGCGGCGCCGAACGCGTCTGGAGCTGGCCCTCGGTGCGGCGACTCAGTGCCGGACAACATCAGGCAGGCACGTGCCGGATGAGCGCCGATCCGCGCCTGGGAGTGACGGACCTATTGGGCCGGGTTCATGGACATGAGAATATTGTGGTGTGCGACGCGTCGCTGCACGTGACCAACGGGGGTTTCAACCCGGCGCTCACCGTGATGGCGCTCGCCTTGCGCAATGCCGCTGCACTTGCCCGTGAACTCGGCGGTCACGTGCCAGTGGCAGCGTATCCATAACTTGGATACAGGGTGCCGCAGCGCCGAGCCGGAAGTGGCAGGCGGCGCTCCGTTCGGGATGGTTCGCCGGGCCGGCACGAACCGTGTATCCGCTTTTTGAATACGCCATTCCGGCGGCCGAGGCAACCGGAGCGGCGGGCCGCCCGCCGATTGCTGCTATAGGATGGCGATCCCGCCGCTCAGGCCGGGACGAGCCACTGCCAACGGTCGTTCGCGCCGGGCTCCTGGCCCAGTTTTTCGGCCAGAAATCGCAACGTCGATTGCGCGGTTTGTTCGAACTGCCAAGGAGGATTTATAATCACCAGGCCGCAACCGGGGAACTTCGCCGTCGAGCCCGGGCCCACGACGGTCAGCTCGGCCAGGAGCGTGGACGGCGGCTGCAGCGCGACCAGCCCCGCCAGGAATACCTCGAGGCGGGCGCGTTCGGTCAACGGGTACCAGATCGCATATACTCCGGTTGGAAATCGCTGCAGCGCGTTCGTGAGGCCCGCGAGAATCTGCGCCCATTCGCCGGGCGCTTCATACGGGGGATCGATCAGGATCAATCCGCGACGCTCGGGCGGCGGGAGCATTGAGCGCAGAGCGACGTACCCGTCCATGAGTTGCACGCTGCAGCGAGGCGTGAACTCGAACTCGGCGCGCAACGCCGCAAGTTCATCCGGCTGACGCTCGCAGAAGACGATCCGATCCTGCGGTCGCGCTAGCGCGCGGGCGATCCACGGCGAGCCGGGATAATATTGCAGCTCGCCGCGGGGCGCGTGCTGCTGGCGGTTGAGCGCGCGGACGACCTCGAGATAATCGCCGACCGGCGGCGTGTTCTCGGGCAGCGACCAGAGCCGGCCGATGCCGTCGGGCCACTCGGGAGCACGGGGCAGCGCATCGCCCTGGGCGGCGGACGCCAAATCATATAGGCCCCGCCCCGCGTGTGTATCCAAAAAGAGGATACCACGCTCCTTCTGCTGGAGCGACCGCGTCAGCTGCACCAGCAGCACGTGCTTCATGACGTCGGCAAAATTGCCCGCATGAAAACGATGCCGGTAGTTCATCGGGACCGGGGCGTCCGGCTATTGCGTGGTCGAAGGCAGCAGCGACGGGACCTTGATGACAATTTTTCTCACCAGCATCGGTGCATCCACCGCCACGGCACCCAGATGTGCGTCGGTTGGAAAATATATGGCGGCGTCCCCGGGACCGCAGCGCAGCACCGAGCCGTGCGGGAACGGATGATAGAACACGACATCGCGCGCGGGCGTCAGGTCTTCCGCGACGGTGAGCCGGGCGCGGTTCGCGAGTTCCATATATTCCTCGCCGAGGTAAATGACCTGGATGTCTATATACTGCACGTGCGTTTCCCAGCGTGCCTCGCGGCGGGGCTTGGTCAGGTAGCATTGCAGGAGGGCGAATGCGCCGCCGGCGAGGTCGACGCGTTCCGTGGCGCCCGGGGCAAGGCGGAAGAGGAGTTCATATTCCGCGCTGCCGGGACGGGCGGCCGCCTCCGTATATTGAAAGCCAGCCGCGAAATGACCGGCTTGTGCGATTTGGGAGCGGACCGCCGCCAGCGTACCGAGAAGAGCCATGGCCTAAAATTCACGACGTGAACGCCGCCTGCGCAAGAACTGAAACCGAGGTTGCCCCGGCCCGGGCCGGCCGCTTGAGTGCGGCTGCATGAAAAAATTCCTTGGTCTCGTTCTCTCGGTCGCGCTCCTGCCGACCTTTTTGGCCGCGGCGAATTTCGAAGGTAAAGTCAGCATGTCGGTTACCATGCCGGGCAAGCCGCCGACCGACATGGTTTTCAGCCTGAAGGAAAACCGCTCGCGCATCGACACGCAGATGGGCGGCAACAACGCAGGGATCATCATGGACCAGGGGAAACAGGAAATGACCATCCTGATGAACTCTCAGAAGATGTATATAACGCGCCCGCTGCCGAAACCGTCGCAGCCGGGAGAGACGCCCGCGGCCGGCACACCCGCGATGCCGGCCCACGAGACGCCGCAACTCACGAGCGAAGGACCAGGCGAAAAAATTCTCGGTTACGACACCACGAAATATCTCGCGACGAGCAAGGATGGTACGAGCGAGATCTGGGTGACCGATCAGCTCGGCAGTTTTGCGGGCATGGGCCCGGGCGGCGCGGGCGGACCTCCTGCCGGTCGGCGCGGCGCGCCGACGGCCGCGGGCTCGACGTGGGATCAGCTGATCGCGGGACGTAATCTTTTTCCGCTGCGCGTGGTGTCGAAGAAGAACGGCAAGGAGGACATGCGGATGGAGGCCACCTCGATCCAAAAGGAAACGCTCCCGGAGAGCACCTTCACGCCGCCGCCCGACTTTCAAAAATTCGATCTCGGCAATATGATGCAGGGCATGATGCAGGGGCGCGGCAACGGCTCGCCTTAAGTATATATTCGCCCGGTCCTCCGCCCACTCGAAGCCAAGATCGGTGCTAAAATTTTCCGGGGCAGAACGGCAGCGACGCGTGGTACATCAATCGGCGCGGGCGATCCCCGGCCGTCCAGCGCGATGAGTGAGCCGTTCATCCGGATTCTCTCGGATATACACTACGGCGACCGGGCGAGCCGCGTGCGCTCGCTGCCGCCGTTGCGGCCGCTGCTGGCCGGCGTGGGCGAACTCGTGCTGAACGGCGACACGCTCGACACGCGGCCGAGCAGCCAGCCCGAAGTCACCGCGGCGACGCGAGCCGAGGTGCTCGAGTTCTTTGGACGCGAGGTGCCGCGCGTGACGTACCTGACGGGAAATCACGATGCGGATTTCACCAATATACATTCGCTGGATCTAGCGGGCGGGGCGGTCTTCGTGACGCATGGCGATATATTATTCGACGATATTGTCCCGTGGAGCCAGGACGCGCCGGCGATCGCCCGCCTGCTCGCCCCGGCCCTCGCGGCGGCGACGCCCGAGGAACGCGCCCGGCTCGAGTCCCGGCTGATCATATATCGCCGCGTTGCTGCCCTCATGCCGCAGCGCCACCAGGTGGAAAAGCGGGCGCTCGCGTACGCGCTGCGTTTCGCGGCCGACACGATCTGGCCGCCCACGCGGGCGTGGCACATTCTCAGCTCGTGGCGTCGCTCGCCTGGTCTCGCCGCGCAGTTGCTCCGCACGCATCGCCCGCAGGCGAGGATCATCCTCACCGGCCACACCCACCGTCCGGGCCTGTGGACCGAACCCGACGGTATCCAGATTGTGAATACAGGATCGTTTTGCCCGCCGCTCGGCGGATTGCTCGGCGATCTATATAGCGATCGCTTGGTGATCCGGCGCATCGTGTTCGAGGGTGGCGAGTTCCGTCCCGGTGAAATCATCCGCGAGATTCCGCTCGCGGTGGCCGCGAAATAAACCGACACCGTCACGATGAGCATGGAGTTTGGCTGGTGGGCGAAGGACGACGACGGCAAAAAGTTTCAAGTGAATGTGAACGTCCACGGCGGGCGCATCGCGTGGACGCGCAAGCAGGGCCATCATAGCTCTTGGGAGATATATGGACCGCCGACCGACGCCGACTGGGACAAGCTGATCGCCGAGGCGGACAAGCGCGTGCCGCGGCGTCTGCTGTCGCCGAAGCAGTTCGACGATTTGAAAAAACTGCGCCCCCACTGAGGGCGATTTCGCACCAACTGCGCGTTGGATTTATGACAAATATTTCCAAAAAAGAGCTGGACCAGAAATCCTGAGCTGGCAGTTTCGCGGACGCATCAGGAACGAGCGGGCTCTCACGAGCCAGCTCCGCCAACCGGGCCGGGAGCGGCCACGGTGGATCGAGCGAAAGCTCGGATGTGCGCCACCCGCAAGGGCGCGAACCAAAACGCTCCCGAAGACGAAACCGATCTGATGCCCAGATCGGTTTTTTGTTTTCAACCCTGCTGCGCGAAATCTGCCAACCACAGCTCATCACGCAACATGACCGCACTGACGACACTCGCCAGCATCCGCACTGCACCCGATAACGCGAACCATCACCTGTGGAACAACCACGGGACGTGGTTCCTGCATTATACGATCCACCCGACGCCGTTCACGAAGGAGCGCATCCGCCGCTCGTTGAGCACGAAGGACGTCCACGAGGCCCGCCAGCGTCGCGACGCTTTCTTCGAGCATCTTCGCCTGGAGAAAGCGGAAGCGGCGGTGACGCCCAATAAAGCGTTCGCAGCCTGATCCTCTCTGCACGAGGGGTCGCCGACGCGGAGCCGAATCGATCAGTTCGGCGCGGCCGTCAGTTTGACGGCATCCGTTGCACCCGCGGGCACCGCGGGTGTCGGGGCGTCGGTCACGCGACACGGGAGAAGAACGGCATCCTGCATGCCGTGGATGATTTTTTTATCGGGCGGGCAAAATGTCGCGAGCGCCCCCGAGAGAAGTGCCCGTCCCTGGACAATGAAATAGTAAGGGCACAGGCGCAGCCGCCCCGCCTTCATCACCGCGGGCGAGGCGCCACCGCCGGTATCCGGGCGATCATATACCGGATGCTCGATGCGGCGCGGCTTTTTATATATCTGCAATATATGCAGGCTGGTCGGCGCCAGCGCGATCGCGTGCTCGACGCCTTCCTGCCATTCCTCACGCGAGGAATCGCTTCCGAGAACGACGCTGCGCGCGCCCCAAGCGGTTTCGTGATAGCCGCTGATTTTTATAATCAGGTCGCGTTCCTTTTGTGACGCGCCGGCGAGTTCGCGCCAGTCGGTGAGCGCCCGGCCGCCAACGCGCGGTCCGTCCAGCACAGCGCCCGGCGGCAGCGGGGCGGGATCGATGATCCAAGTCGGCGGAATCAAACCGCGCAGCAACTTCAAGGCGCGAGCGCTCAACGCCTCCGCCCAATAATCCTGGAGGCGCTGATGATGGAACAACGCGAAGTTCAACTTCTCCTCCTGAAACGGACGCATCGGCGGCGCGATCGCGACCTCGCCCGCCGCCCACGACTCGAAGAAATATTTCTGCGTTGATATATTGCCCAGGTCGAAGAGCTCAAAAAAACGATATATGATATCAATCTTCTCGGGATTTCCGTCGACGTCGAAAAACAGCGAGCTCTCCAGCGGAAAAACATCCTCGGGCCCGAGGCAGAAAACGCGCTTGCCCTGCAGTTGCAGCTGGTGGGCCAGCCACTGCATTTCCGGCCGATAGGTCGCCGCTTCGTCGCTGACGACCAGCGCGATCAGCGGGTTCCGGAGATTGGGCCGCAGCCCCGCGAGCGCGGCGTGGAAATTCCGGATCATCGCGTCGCCCGCCCCGAGTACGGCGGGGTCGGTCTCGCCTCCATATAGCCGGTTGAGGAAGCCGGTGAGCCCCATGCCACCGGGAACGGAGTCCAGCTCCGTCATCACAAAACCCTCATCGGTCAGCAGCAGGTCCGGCCGCAACACGGGAGGGAACAGGCCGCGATTGCGGGCATCGCGCTGATGCGCGACGAGTTCAGCGGGTTTGCCGCGATCCAGATATTCCGCCACCCATGGGGCGACCAGCGGCTTGTTGCGAAGGAGATTCTTCCCGGCGGCGGAACGTATATATAGCGTCTCGATCGCCTGGTGAAACTGCAGGCACGCCTCGCCAATGGCTTCGAGCTCCGCGCGTTGAGCGGTGCTCAGCGGCCACGCGGCGGGTGACAGCTGCCACGTTTTGTCCTCGAAGAGGGACGTTGCACCGAGCGCAGCGTGAATTTCAGCGTAGGACAATTCGAGCATGATGCGTTTAGGCCACTGTCACTAGCCGCACTCGCCGCCGAACGCAAACGCAGGCTCGGCCTCGGCCAGGCCGTCAATCCTCCATCTGGATATCTTTATTCCGATGCCGTGGGCAGCCCGCCCGCAGCCACGCGTTCACGAAGCGGTCGAGGTCGCCGTCCAATACAGCTTGGGTGTCGCTCGTGCTGATGCCCGTGCGCAGGTCCTTCACCATCTGGTAAGGTTGAAGTACATAACTCCGGATCTGGCTCCCCCACCCGATCTCACCCTTCTCACCATAGAAGCGCTCCATCTCGCTGCGCTGCTCATCCATCTTCTTTTCATATAGCCGCGACTTGAGCACCGTCATCGCGGTCGCCTTGTTCTTGATCTGGGAGCGCTCGTTTTGGCAAACCACGACGATGCCCGTGGGCACGTGCGTCAATCGCACGGCGGAATCCGTCGTGTTGACGCCCTGTCCACCCTTGCCCGAGGACCTATATACATCGACGCGGATCTCGCTCTCCGGTATATCAATATCAATCTCCTCGGTGATCTCGGCGACGACGTCCACCGCGCAAAACGAGGTGTGCCGGCGTTTATTGGAATCGAAGGGACTGATGCGCACGAGGCGATGCACGCCGCGTTCCGCCTTCGCATAGCCGTAGGCATTTTCGCCATGGATCACGATGCTGGCGCGACTGATTCCCGCCTGATCACCGACCTGCACGTCCTGAACCTCAACGGTGAATCCGCGACGCTCCGCCCACCGATTATACATCCGAAAAAGGATATCGGCCCAGTCGTTGGCCTCCGTCCCGCCCGCGCCTGATTGGAGCGAGAAGATCGCGTTGTTGCGGTCGAATTGCCCGGTCAGAAAAGACGCGATCTCCAACTCGTCCAACTCCGCGACCATGGCGGCCACGCTGGCCTTCACCTCGGCCTCCGCTGACTCGCGCTCGGAGTCAGTCGCGGCGTCGACCAGCTCGAGCATCACGCCGAGGTCGTCGACTTTCCGCTGGAACGCGACGACGGGCAGCACCGACTTTTTCAGCGCGTTGAGTTTTCCTATATGCTTCTGCGCCCGGTCGTTGTTGTCCCAAAAACCTGGCGCACCCATCTGGGCGTCCATGGCTTCCATTTCCCGCTGCTTTTGATCGACGTCAAAGAAACCTCCAGAGATGGCCGGCGCGTTTCGTGATGTTTTCGATCTGATTTAGGGTCTCCGGTGCGAGCATGGTGAAGGGACATCGCCGCAAAGTGCGTCGCGTCGCGCAAGTGAAAATTTCCCGGCTCAGGCGCCGGTGGCAAGTTCCGCCCGCCGTTTTTTCCGCTCCCAGTACCACGCGATCCAGATGCACGATTCATATAGCACGTACAGCGGCACGGCCATGGCGACCTGCGTGATCACCTCCGGCGTGGTCAGCAGCGCGCCCAATATAAAGGAGAGCACGCAGACGTGGCGCCGATAATGCGCCAGCTGCTTGTGCGTGAGGACCCCGAGCTTTACGAGAAACAGGACCACAATCGGAAACTGAAAACCGAGTCCCATGCCCAGGATAAAGCGCGTCACAAAACTTATATAGTCGTCGGCACGCCAGTCGTAACCCTCGAAGCCGAGCAGCCGGGAATATTCCACGGACGCCCGCAGCGCCACCGGCAGCAGGACAAAATAAGTGGAGACTACGCCGATCGCGAACAGCACGACACTCCAGCTCAGCCACGGCAGCAACGCGTTCCGCTCGCGCATATTGAGCGCGGGAAATATAAAGCCGCCGAGGAAGAACATCCAGAACGGCGCCGACACGACGAGCGCTCCATAGAGCGCGACGTGAAACGCGACCATAAATCCCTCAGCCGGGCCGAAGTTGTGCAACCGCACCTTCAGCGGATTTTTCTCCGCCTCGCCGGGCGTCGGCAGGAGCTTGAGCGTCGCGACCTGTTGGTGATCGATCACGGCCGCATCCATCTGAAAAATCGCGTGCGGCGCGGTGCCGGGCGGCAGGCCGGAAAACTGCTCGCGCGAAACGTTATAGGGTCCCAGCCGCTCGTTGCCGATTTGAAAGGTGACCGTCGGCGTCGGCGCGGAGAATATATCTATATTCCGCAGTGGATACTCGAGTATATCGACGAGCCGGTTGACGCAGACGAGGCAAACCACGAGCGCGATCGCGATCGCGATACATGCTCGAATCAACGCCTGCCGCAAATCCTCAAGGTGACCCCAGAAGGATTTCTTCAAGCCGGGTTCTTCGTCCGCTGATTCCAGCTCCAAGGGGTCAGTGCTCATCGCAGGGAAGGCCAAGCCATGACGACGAGCGCCCGGCGTGCAAGCGCGGGCTCAAGTGCCCGCGCGCCACCCCAGCCGCGTCGCCTCACGTTCGCCATCGCGAGACGGTTAGGCCCCGCGGAGATGTCCGGCCGCACTCTCCTCCTGGAACGCAGCGTATGTTTTCTCGACGCCCTCGCGCAGAGCGATTTTTGCTTTCCAACCGAGCGCGGTGAGACGCGAAACATCCATCAGTTTGCGCGGCGTGCCGTCCGGCTTCGTGGCATCCCACGTGATTTTGCCGGAGAAACCGGTCACCTGCGCCACGGTTTCCGTGAGTTCCTTGATGGTGACGTCGACGCCGGTGCCGACATTGATCCAATCGGGCGGCCGTTCCATCTCGAGGAGAAATGCGCAGGCTGAGGCGAGATCGTCGACGTGAAGGAATTCGCGTTTCGGAGTGCCGCTGCCCCACGCAACGACCTCCGGTTTGCCGGCGATCTTCGCCTCGTGGAATTTCCGGATCAGCGCCGGGAGCACGTGGGAATTCTGCAGGTTATAATTATCGCCCGGACCATATAGGTTCGTGGGCATGGCGGAGTGGAACATCACGCCGAACTGCTTCCGATAATATTGCGCGAGCTTTAGTCCGGCGATCTTGGCGATGGCGTACGCCTCGTTCGTCGGCTCGAGCGGGCTGGTGAGCAGGCAATCCTCGGGCATCGGCTGCGGCGCGTTTTTGGGATATATACAGGAGCTGCCGAGAAACAGCAGCCGCTTCACGCCGGACTTATAGGCAGCCTGGATGGTGTTCGAGGCGATCGCGAGGTTCTCATACAGGAACTGCGCGGGATATGTATTATTCGCGTGGATGCCGCCGACCTTTGCGGCGGCGATGATTGCTATATCCGGCTTCTCGCCCGCGAAAAACGTCTCGACCGCGTTTTGCGAGGTGAGGTCGAGCTGCTGCCGCGTTCGCAGCAGGAGCGTCGCTCCGGGCTCGGTGGAAAACCGCCGCACGAGCGCGGACCCCACCATGCCCTGATGGCCGGCGATATATATCTTCATGTTGTCAGGCACGGAACGCACCCCTCGGGAAAAAACAAGCCGGCCCCGCGAAGGCGGCGCTCACGGCTTGGGCAGGTTGCTGACCTGCAGCTCGCGCTTCGCGAGCTCGAGATCGGCATCGACCATGATTTTCACCAGCTCCTGGAAACGCACCTTCGGCTCCCAGCCGAGCTGCTTTCGCGCTTTCGCGGGATCACCAATAAGAAGCTCGACCTCCGCGGGCCGTTCATAACGGGCGTCATATTTCACATACTTCTGCCAGTCGAGGCCGAGGTGCGCGAAGGTAACCTCGCAAAATTCCTTCACGCTGTGCGTCTCGTTGGTCGCCACGACGTAGTCGTCGGGATTGTCCTGCTGCAGCATGAGCCACATCATCTCGACATATTCCTTGGCGTAGCCCCAGTCGCGCTGCGCATCGAGGTTGCCGAGATATATGGAATCCTGGAGGCCGACCTTGATGCGGGTCGCAGCGCGGGTGATTTTTCGAGTGACGAACGTTTCACCGCGGCGCGGCGATTCGTGATTGAAGAGAATGCCGTTCGACGCGTGGAGATTATAGCTTTCGCGATAATTCACGGTGAGCCAGTAGGCATATACTTTCGCGCAGCCATACGGCGAACGCGGCCAGAAGGGTGTGACCTCCGTCTGCGGCACCTGCTGGACCTTGCCGAACATTTCCGAGGAGGACGCCTGGTAGTAGCGGCATTTCTTGACGAGACCCGCCTCGCGGATCGCCTCGAGGATGCGCTGGGCACCGAGACCGTCGACGTCGCCAGTATATTCCGGTATATCAAATGAAACGCGGACGTGCGACTGGGCGCCGAGATTATATATCTCATCCGGCTGCAGCTCGTAGAGGAGCTTCACCATCTGCACGGAGTCGGCGAGGTCGCCGTAGTGCAGATGGAGGCGCACGCCGTTGACGTGCGGATCACGGTAGAGGTGATCGATGCGGCTGGTGTTGAAGGTCGATGCCCTTCGGATTACGCCGTGCACCTCGTAGCCTTTCTCGAGAAGAAGCTCCGCGAGGTAGGAGCCATCTTGGCCGGTGATGCCGGTAATCAGTGCTTTTTTCATAAGAATTGGAGGCCGGTGAGCGCCAAACGGCCCGGCTGGCCCGCAGGGCGGACCAGCGAGTCCGAAATCGGTTCCCCGCGTTTCCCAACGGGTAATGAGTCGCGGGCCCGCAAGGCAAGCCGTCGTCGCGTCAGTCCCACCGCTTGGCAATTTCCCCGAGGTCGCATTCGGTGCTTACCCTATTTCAATTCCTGGAGCAGCCGCGTAAGCTCTGCAGCCTTCGCTTTTTGCGCCGCGAGCTGTTGACGCGCCCCCTCGAGAATCGCTGGCGGGGCCTTGCTGACAAACGCCTCGTTCGCCAGCCGCGCTTCCGTGCCCGCTATATGTTTTACCAGCTGCTCGAGCTCCTTCGTGATCCGCGCTTTTTCCCCAGCGACGTCCACCGTGCTCGCGAGATCGAGATATAAGGTCCCGAGCGCGGTCACTACAGCCGGTGCACCTTCGACCTGCGCGCGCCGCTCGATCGCCGCCGCACCCGCCACGCGGAGAAGATTGGGCAGGTTGCGTTCCACCTGCGCCCACTCGCCGTCCCCTGCGATCAGCATGAACTTCACATCGCGCCGGCTCGCGAGATTGTGCTCCGCTTTGAGCGCGCGCGCCTGCGATACGAACTCCTGCAGGCGCTCCACCGAGCGCGTCGCCCCGCGATCCAGGGGGCGGCCCAACTGCGTCATCAACTCCGCCGCCGGAACCGCCACCGACGAGGTCTCTATAAAGGCTCCGTCCACGGAGTAACCGAGCAATTGCCAGAGCTCCTCCGTAATAAAGGGAATGAAGGGATGCAGCAGCAGGAGCACCTGCCGGAGCACGAGATCCTGGATCGCGAGGCAGTTGGCCTTCGTCGCCGGCGATTGCAGCTTCGACTTCGAAACCTCCACGTACCAGTCGCAAAAATCGTTCCAGAAGTATATATATAGCAGCTGCGTGGCCTCGGCGAACTCGAAGTTCGCGAACGCCGCCGCCACGCGCTCCGACACCTGCATGAGCTTGTCGAGGATCGTCTCGTCATCGGCATCGAATTTCCCCGGCTCGAGACGGGATATAATCGCCGCGGCCGTTGTATTATCCGACATCGGCCCGCTCATCTGGCGGAATCGCGCCGCGTTCCACAGCTTGTTGCAGAAATTTTTTCCGCTCTCGATCCGGTCCTCCTGAAAGCGTATATCCTGTCCCTGCGGCGCGATCGAGATGATCCCGAAGCGCAGCCCGTCCGCCCCGTAGGCATTGATCAGGTCGAGCGGATCGGGCGAGTTGCCGAGCGACTTCGACATTTTGCGGCCGAGCTGGTCGCGGATGATGCCGGTGAAATATACATTGCGAAACGGAATCCGCCGCTCCACCGGCTCGCCGGGCCGCACAAACTCCAGGCCGGCCATGATCATGCGCGCGACCCAAAAGAATATAATATCCGGTCCCGTCACGAGCGTCGTCGTCGGATAAAAATAATCGAAGCCCGCGCGTGTCATCGCGTCGCGGTCCGGCCAGCCCAGCGTCGCAAACGGCCACAACCAAGACGACGCCCACGTATCCAGCACGTCTTCTTCCTGAACCCAATTCTCCGCATCGGGCGGGCCCGCGAGCGACACATGCACCTTCGTGGGATCCCGCAGTTCCGCCGGCGTGAGCTGGTCGCGATCGATCCCCTTCCGGTACCAAACCGGAATGCGATGACCCCACCAGAGCTGGCGGCTGATGCACCAGTCCTGGATGTTTTCCAGCCAGTGCAAATATACTTTACTCCAGCGCTCCGGGTAAAACTGGATCTGGCCGTCGCGCACCACTGCCTTCGCTTCCTCGACGCGCGGATATTTCAGCCACCACTGCCACGTCAACCGCGGCTCGATCGGCACATCTGCCCGCTCCGAATAGCCTATATTATTGGCATAGGCCTCCTCGGATACGAGCGCACCCATTTCGCGAAGGAGAACGGCCGCCTGTTTCCGCCCGGCAAAACGCTCGAGGCCCGCGAGACCGGGGCCCGCGAGTTCATTTAATATACCGTTGGCCTGCAGCACGTCGATCGCCGGCAGGCGATGCCGCTGGCCGATTTCATAATCCACCTTGTCATGCGCCGGCGTGATCTTCAGCGCGCCGGAACCGAACTCGCGATCCACTGCGGCGTCCGCAATGATCGGGATCGGCGTGCGGTTTAAGCGGCCGCCAGACGGTCTGGCCGATCAACGATATATAGCGCGGATCCTCAGGATGCACCGCGATGGCCACGTCCCCGGGAATTGTTTCCGGACGCGTCGTCTTCACCTCGATATAACTGCCGGGCTGCGCCGTCGAGTTCATAGCGCACGCGGTACATCACGCTCTGCACCGGCTTCATGATCACCTCTTCGTCGGACAGCGCCGTGAGCGACGCCGGGCACCAGTTCACCATCCGCTTGCCGCGGTAAATATACTGGTCGTCAAAGAGCTTCACGAACACCTCCAGCACGGCGCGCGAATAATGCTCGGGTCCATCGTGAACTGCGTCCGGTCCCAGTCGCAGGACGCACCGAGGCGCCGCAGCTGCTCGAGAATGATGCCGCCCTTTTCCTCGCGCCACTCCCAGATCTTCTCGACGAACTTTTCGCGGCCGAAATCGCGCCGCGTTTTCTTATCCTTGCGCAGTTGTTGTTCCACCACCGTTTGGGTGGCGATGCCCGCATGGTCGGTGCCGGGGATCCACAGCGCGGACTTCCCTTCGAGGCGCGCGCGACGGATGAGGATGTCCTGGATCGACGCGTTCAACACGTGGCCCATGGTCAGGACGCCGGTCACATTTGGCGGCGGGATGGCGATGCAATAAGGCGCCCGGTCCGCTTGTACCTCGCCCCGAAACGCGTGCGCCGCCTGCCAGGCGGCATACCATTTTTTTTCGACCTCGAAGGATTCGTAACTCTTGGTGATCTCAGCCATGAAAACGTGGGAAGGTTGAGACAACCGCCGCCACTCGCACGAGGCAAGCGCACGGTTTGACGATCGCCTGTGCGCTCAAACGCTCTGTAAGGTCGCTCGCTCCCAAAAGCGACGTCCATGCAGCAACTTAATTAAGTTGGACGCGCGCCGGAACGAGCTGAGTTTGCTCGTCACGCCTCGCATTTGCCGGCGGACTCTGTATACTATTATTCCTCCGTCATGCCCGGCCCGGTTCTCTCCACCACTCACGACCTGCTCATCCAGATCAGCGATGCGCCGCCGGGGCCGGCGCGTCTGGCTGCGGCCAAGGAATTTCTGCAGATTGAGACGGCGGCATTGCGGGCACATCATGAGGCCGGGGCATCCGGGCTGAGCATCGCGCACGAGCGGGCGGCAACGATCGATCTTCTGCTCGCGCATCTTTTCGATTTCGCGACCGATTCATATACCCGGGAACACGGCCCCCTGCCGGCGCCCGTCTCGCTCGTCGCCCTCGGTGGATACGGACGCGGCGAGCTGTGTCCGTTGAGCGACATCGACCTGATGTTTCTTTTTCCGGCAAAGACGAAGGCGTCCGTCGTCGAGCCGCTGCAACGTCATCTCACGCTCGAAATCCTATATATACTTTGGGATTGCGGGCTGAAGGTCGGCCATTCCACGCGCACGATGGACGAGGTTTTTGTGGAGGCGCGGAAGGATATCCAGACGAAGACGGCGTTGCTCGAGTGCCGACTGATCGCGGGAACGAGTGCCTTGTTCGAGGCGTTTGCGCAGGCGTATCGCAGCTTCGCGATGACGGAGGATCCGAAAGGATATATCGCCGCGCGACTCGATGACCAGGCGCACCGCCGCGAAAAGTTTTTCAACACGGTGTTCAACCAGGAACCCGATATAAAGAACGGCGTGGGCGGGCTCCGGGATTATCAAAATGCCGTCTGGATGGCACGGGTGAAACTCGGGATCGAGACGACTGACGAGCTTGCGGAGCAGAATTATCTGAGGGCCGACGATCTCGCCGCGTTTCGCCGCGGATATGATTTCCTGCTGCGCGTACGGAATGACCTGCATTTCTCCAGCACCCGCGCGACGGATATACTCAGCCTCGATGCGCAGCCTGTCGTCGCTCGCAACCTCGGATATTCAGAGGTGGAGCTGCTCCCTCGCGTGGAGCATTTCATGCAGGATTATTATCGCTCGGCGCAGACTATATTCCGCGTTTCCAAGCTCGTCGAGGATCGGCTGGCGCTGGGCATCCGCCGACGCGACGGCGTGCGCGGGTCCTTTCGCGAAGCGCTGCGCGCCGGGCGATTTCAGCGGACCAAGCGCATCGACGGCTTTATCCTCCGCGGCCGAGAGCTCGCGGCGGAGAGCCCGGATGTTTTTATCGATGACCCGATCCGTTTGCTCCGGGTGTTTCGACACTGTCAGCAACTCGACTGCGGTCTCGATTTTCACCTCGCGCAACTGATCCGGGATTCACGAACGCGGCTCACGCCGGAGGTATCCGCGTCGGCCGATGCAAATGTTACGTTTCGCGCCATCCTCTCGGAAGTCGGCGCGGTGCAGCCAGCGCTGACGCGCATGCACGAACTCGGAATCCTCGGACAGTTCATACCGGAATTCGAGGGGCTGACGTGCCTCGTGCAGCACGAGTTCTATCATCGCTATACAGCCGATGTACATACGCTGAACGCGATCCGTGAGCTTGACCGGATTTTTACTCTCGCGGAGCCGATCACGCTGAAGTACCGCGGCGTGCTGCATGAGACGTCGGACCCTGCGTTGCTGTATCTCACGCTCCTGCTGCATGATATTGGAAAAGCCGAGGCGATCCAGGGGCATGCGGAGCGCGGGGTGCGCCTCGCCGCGCCGCTTCTGAAGCGGTTTGGCGTGTCGCCAGCCAGCCAGGAGCTGATTCTATTCGTCATCAAAAATCATCTCGTGATGGCACGATTCTGGCAGAAGCGTGACGTTGATGACCCTTCAACCGCCGCCGCTTTTGCCGACCTCATGGGCGATGCTGAACGCCTGCGGTTCCTCTATGTTCATACTTTTTGCGACGCCCGGGGAACCTCGGCGGATTTGTGGAACAGTTACAAGGACACGCTCCACACGACTCTTTACCGCGCGACGCTCGAGCGCCTGAAGCTGGGCGCGGCGCTGGATGCGAGTTACGACGAAAAGAAGAAAATGACGCAACAGGAACTCATCGCGAAGAGTATTCCCGGAATCAGCCCCGACGAGATCAACGCGCACTTCGGACTGCTGCCGGACCGCTATTTCATCCATACTGACGCGAGCGAGATCGCTCTACATATTCAGATGGTCAATCGGCTGTTTCAGTCGATTACAGCGGCGGATTCTGTCGGGACCCTGCGGCCCATCATTGACTGGAAGGACGACCTGAACCGTTCGCTGACGGTCGTGAACGTCGTGACGTGGGACCGCGCCGGACTCTTCTATAAACTCGCGGGCGCTTTCAGCGTGGCGGGGCTGAGCATCCTCGGCGCGAAAGTCATCTCGCGCACGGATCATATAGCGATCGACACGTTTTATGTTGTCGAGCCGGGTCGCGGCGTTGTCCAGAGCGTCACCGCCCAGGAGAAATTCGCCCGCACGATTGAGACCGCGCTCGTCGCGAACACCGATCTATATCCCGAGATCGTCGCGCAGGCGAAGAAGATCGCGTCGACGCGTTATCTGAACCCGACCAATGGTGAGGCGCTCCACAGCTCGTTCCCTCCGACGGTCGATGTATATCACGAGCTTTCGATGCAGCGCACCATCGTGGAAATCCAGGCGCGCGACCAGATCGGCCTGCTTTATCGGCTGGCCAAGATCATTTTCGATTACGGATTTGATATAACGTTTGCGCGGATCGGCACGGAGCGGGGCGTTGCCATTGATACCTTTTATATAGAGAACGCGAACCAGGACGCCGTCGAGGGCACCGACCGTCTGCTCGCGCTGCGCTCTGCGCTCACCGAGGTGATCGCCCCCGCGGCGACGCCCGTCCCCTTCAGCGCAGCGGGTCGTTGAGGTCGCTCTGGCTGCCGGCGTCTCGCGCCAGTGAGACGCGCGATGCGTTTCCGGTTGTTCAGCGGCGGCGGCGCATTAGTGTATTGAGCTGCCATGCCTGAATCCACCGATGTTCGCGCCCTGCAGGCTTTGAACCGCCTGATGTCGCGGGCCGGTCGCGCGGAGACCGCCCGCGAAGCGCTCGACATCATCCTCGCCGAACTGGTGGAAACATTCGGCGCCGATTCGGGCTCGATCGCGCTGCTCAATCCGAACACCGGCCGCCTCGAGACGGAGGCGCAGACCGATCCCGTTTACGCCGGTGCCCCGGGCGGCCTCAAGCCCGGACACGGCATCACCGGCTGGTGCGTGCTGAACAGCCGCGCGCTCGTCGTGCCCGACGTCCAGGCGGAACGACGCTATATAGCGGTGCGTCCCGAGGCGCGCTGCGAGATGGCCGCGCCGATGCACGACGGCGAACAAATCCTCGGCGTTATCGATCTCGAAAGCGATGAGGTCGGTGAATTCGACGACGCTGATGTCGTCCTGCTGCAGGAACTCGCCGACGAAGCTGCGCGCGTCCTCCAACGGCTTTGGCAGCTAGACCACCTTCGCGGCAAGGCCCGCCAGCTGGAATCGTTGATCACGACCGGGCAATCGCTCGTGTCGAAGCTCGAGCAGCAGGAACTCTTTGACACACTGACCCGGGATGCCCGCACGATGATGCAAGCATGTGCTTGCGCGCTTTATCTGCACAATGCCGGGGAGTCCTCGGTGCGCTTCGGCTCGCTCACCGGCGCCGGGATCTCGATCCCGCCCGACGGCGACCTGCCGCTCGACTCGTGTCTGGTGGCCTCGGCGATCCACACGCGGCGCCAGGTCGCGTTCACGAACATCCGCTCGCCAGAATTCAGCGAACTCTCGGATCTGCCTCCGGATGAAATGCTGCGCTCGTTGCTCGCGACGCCCTTGATATATGAAGGCGAGGTCCTCGGCGTACTCGCAGTTTTCACCGATCGCATCCACCGCTTCGACAACGACGAGAAGCGGCTCTGTGAAGCTCTGGCCAGCCTCGGCGCGGTCGCACTCGAGAATGCGCGGCTCTATGCCCGCGTTTTCCAGAGCGAGGATTCACTGCGAAAAAATGAGCGGCTCACCACGCTGGGCCTGCTCGCCGCCGAAATCGCCCACGAGATCCGCAATCCGCTCACGGTTATCAAACTGCTGCTCGGCGGGCTCGGACTGAATTTCACCCCGAGCGATCCGCGCAGCACCGACACTCGCGTCATCAGCGAAAAACTCGACCAGCTCGAAGCCATCGTCACCCGCGTGCTCGGCTTCGCGAAGGCGCCGTCGAGCCTGCACTCCCGGTGGTCACTTTCCGATATTATAGAGGACACGCTTGTGCTCGTCCGGCTGAAGCTCGCGCAGAGCAAGATCTACGTGAACTTTCACCCGCCGCATCTCCCCGTCGTCGTGGAGGCGCACAAGGGCCAGATGCAACAGGTCCTGCTCAATCTGATCCTGAATGCCACGCAGGCCATGCCCGAGGGCGGTACGATCACGTTAACGGTCGAGCTCGAGGAGAGGCCAGGCGGCACCACCGCGATCGTCGATCTCAGTGACACCGGCGCCGGAATTCCGGAGTCCATCCGGCCCCGCATTTTCGATTCCTTTCTTTCCGGGCGCCCCGACGGCACTGGTCTCGGTCTCGCCATCGCCAAGCGAATCCTCCTGGGTCACCACGGCGACATCGTCCTCCTGCGCAGCAGCTCCGACGGCACCACCATGCGGCTCACCCTGCCCGTCGCACGCAACTAAGCCGGAATTTCATATAGCGACAAACTTCGCTATATATAACCACCCATCCTCCTATATACTTGACCAGATTGCGCTAAACCCGCGGCCGACCGGCCCCGTCCCCCGGTCCGCCAGCGGAGCACCGGGCGCAAATGTATATCAAGCTATATACCGCCTCCCGCACCCTTTCACATGTCCGCTCCCGCCGATCCCCTGCTGCCCTCGGTCGACGCCCAACTCATCCGCCGGCGCCTGCTCCTGCAGTGGGCGTGCGCCCTCCTGCTCGCTGGGGCGGCCGCGCTCCTGCTGCTACCATTGGGCAAAGTTCCCTGGGCCGCTCGGATCTTTACCGCTGCGACCGATATAATCATGGCGGGGTTTCTCGGCGTCCTGCTTCGCCAGAAATTCCCGAAGAGCGGCGCCCGCTGAGGCGGCTTACTCTTCGAGCTCCACGTTCCAGTAGGCGACGTCGAGAAAATCCTTCCAGACCTCGTGCTGGCGCTTGCCGAGCACGAGCGAGATGACGGGACGCCATTTCGGACGCACCGGTTTGCGCACGAGCCGCATGCCGGCCTCGTGCGGGAGCCGGTTCGCCTTGCGCGAATTACATTTGATACAGGAGCAGACTATATTCTCCCACGTGGTCTTCCCGCCGTAATCGCGCGGGATGACGTGATCGAGATTGAGCTGCTCGCGCGGCAGCACGCGCGAACAATATTGGCAGGTCGCCTTGTCACGTTGGAAGACGTTGTTGCGCGTCAACTTGAGCTCCTTGCAAGGCAGCTTGTCGAAAAACGTCAGCAGGATTACGCGCGGCAGACGAATCGTGCGATTCGGCGTCCGCACGGTTTCCATTTCTACGACAGGCGGATTGTTGACCGAAAAATCCAGCCAGTCCAGCAGCGCAAACGTGCGAAAGTCATCATCGTGGTGGTGCACCACCTGCGCATGTCCCCGCGCCAAAAGCCCGAAAGCGCGACGGGCACCGATCACATTCACCGCCTGCCACAGGCGATTGAGCACCAGCACGGGTTGATCCAAAGAGATCTCCATACTGGGCCAACGGCATAGCGCGGGGCGCGCGCGAGTGTCAAGCGAAGCACCGGCCTCGCGGAAATTTTCACGCTCCCGCCACCGAACCGGCTCAGCTCTGTCCCGCGCCCGGCGCAGCCAACGCCGGCGCCAGCGCCACGCCCTTCAGCCGGATGCCCGCGAGCTTCTCCACGATCGCCGCCGCATGGTCGCTTTCCACATCCACCAGGACATGTCGCTGATGTATATCAATCGCGCCAACGACCGACGCCGGCAACCGCGTCACGCCCGAAATCTTCCCAACGAGATCCGCCGGAGTGACGAGGTCCTTGCGTCCTATATTAAAAAACACCGTCGTCATGCCCTCCTCGCGGCCCGTGCGCGCCGCGCGTTCATATTTCGATCTCTTCGCGGGTGTCTCCTCTGGCCCGTCATCGTCACTGGAACGCTCTCCCTCCGTCGCAGCCGGCCCACGCGACGGCTCAGCGCGTCCCGGCTTCGGCCGGCCTGCCGCCACGGCGCCCGCCCAAGACGGTACCTTCGACGGCGTGGGGTCGACCGGTGCTATATGCTTCACCGGCGTGGAACCGGCTTTGGAAGCCGGCGCTGGCTTGGCCGGTCCCGCCGCCGGAGAGCCCTGCAACAAATGGATCAGCACGGAGCATATATCGGTACTCGCGTAACCCTGGTCGAGCAGGCGATCGATCATGCGGTCGTGCGGCTTGAACTGCTTGGCGTCCAGCGTCGCTCGGATTTTTTCGAAGAATACATTGCTCCGCGCCTCCTCGACTTCGTCGAGCGACGGGATCGTGCCTCGACGAATATCCAGCTTCGCCCAGCGGACCATGCTCTGGAGTTTATATATCTCCTGACCCGATACAAAGGTGAAAGCCTGGCCCTTGCGACCCGCGCGCCCGGTGCGACCGATGCGATGGGTATAATCCTCCGCGTCGTTCGGCAGGTCGAAATTGAAGACGACTTCGAGATCATCGACATCCAAGCCGCGTGCCGCCACGTCCGTCGCGACGAGAAACTCGAAGCCGCGGCGGCGGAACTTATCCATCACCCGATCGCGCTGCGCCTGGCTGATGTCGCCGTGCAGCCGGTCCGTGAGATAGCCGCGCGCATGCAGGTGCTCGTCGAGGTCATCCACCATCACCTTCGTGCTGCAGAATATGATTCCGTAACGGAAATCGTTCACGTCGATCAGCCGCGTCAGCGCCTCGATCTTCGAGCGCCGATCCACCTCGAAGTAAGTCTGCTCGACCTGCGGCGCGTTCTGCGCAACCGACTCGATTTTGATCCACTCCGGATTTTTTGTATACCGTCCAATCAGGTCCTGGATCGCCCGTGGGATCGTCGCCGAGAAAAACAGCAGCTGACGCGTGGCCGGGACCGCCTTCAGGATATACTCGATGTCGTCTCGAAAACCCATGTCGAGCATGCGGTCCGTCTCGTCGAGGATCACGAGTCGCAGCTGATCCAGCTTCAGCGTGCCACGCTCCATGTGATCCATCACGCGCCCCGGTGTGCCGATGACGACCTGCGCACCGGCCGCGAGCGCGCGAAACTGGCGCTCGTAGCTTTGGCCTCCATATATTGGAACTCCCATGATGCCTCGCTTGAACAGCGCGAGCTTGCCGGTGTCCTCTGCGACCTGCACCGCCAGCTCGCGCGTCGGGCACAGGATCAAAACTTGGACGGCCCGAATCTTGGGATCGACCTTTTCCAGCGCAGGAATCGCAAAGGCCGCGGTTTTTCCCGAGCCGGTCGACGACATGCCTACGACGTCCTTGCCGGCAAGGATGGCCGGTATGACCGCGCTCTGAATCGGCGACGCTTCCTCGAATCCGAGCTTGTCGACGGCCTTTAATATTTCGGCCGACAACCCCAGGTCGGCGAACAGTCTTTTTTCCATTTCGCCAAACTTGCGGGCAACCGCAGGAAAAGGAGAGCAGAAACTCGCAGGGCGTCGCGCGGCAGGGTTTCGGTCCCGCTCGTGCCGGCGCGCGGACGCTCCTGAACCGGCGCCGGCAGCCCGGGCTCAATTTTATATAGCGGCGGCGGCCATGTATTCAGATGTTGGATACGAACTAGCCCGGTGCTTCGCCGGCGGCGCCTCGTTGGTCTGCGCCGATGGCGCTCGATTCGGTCCGCCGAGGCTGGGTCGGCCCCCGCGGGGAGCGCTGCAAGCGCCCCGTGTGGCTGGTCACTTGATATTTTCTTAATGTCGACGGCCCCGCGCTTGATTAGGCGGCGATCGATCCGCGTGGCATAGTGCGGCATGTCTCTCGCCGACATTTTGTTCCCCGCCGTCGCGATCGTGTTCTTCGCCCTCGCTGCGTGGTACGCGAAACGTTGCGGCGACCTTCGCTAGCCATGGAAAACATCATCCTCTGCACCCTCGCCGTGGTGTGCCTCATATATCTGGTGGTCGCCGTCGTGCGGCCGGAAAAGTTCTGAGGCGCTCTCCATGAACAATCCACTCAACTGGCTGCAGCTCGCGGCCTTTGTCGCCGCGCTCGTGCTGCTCACTAAACCGCTCGGCCTCTACCTCGTGCAGGTCCTCGACCCCGCGGGACGGACGCCGCTTGACCGGGTCCTCGGCCCGATGGAGCGGCTGATATATAGAGTCTCCGGCCTCGATCCGCGCCGCGAGCAGACCTGGATCGCATATACATTTTCGCTGCTCGCGTTCAGCGCGGTCGGGCTGCTGCTGACGTATTTCATATTGCGGTTCCAGGACTGTCTGCCGCTCAACCCGCAGCACTTCCCCGGGCTCGCCCCGCACCTGGCGTTCAACACCGCCGTCAGCTTTACGACCAACACCAACTGGCAGAGCTATACCGGCGAAGCGACGATGTCGTATTTCTCGCAGATGGTCGCACTGACGCTGCACAACTTCACCTCCGCCGCGGCCGGTCTTGGCGTGGCAGCGGCGCTGGTCCGCGGGATTGCCCGCGAAACCGCGCAGGCGATCGGGAACTTCTGGGTCGATGTCGTACGCAGCGTTATATACTTGTTTCTGCCGATCAGCGTGGTGTTCGCCCTGTTCCTCGTCTCGCAGGGGATCATCCAGAATTTCAGACCATATACCATCGCGAAGACGTTCGAGCCTTACTCTATATCGGTCGCCAAGACCGACGCGGCCGGAGCGGTGGTCCTCGCGGCCGACGGCAAAACCCCGGTGATGGTCGACCAGGCAGTAAATATACAAACGATCGTCCAAGGCCCGGTGGCGTCACAGATTGCCATCAAGATGCTCGGCACCAACGGCGGTGGATATATGAACGCGAACGCCGCGCATCCGTTCGAGAATCCCACCCCACTCTCGAATTTTTTCCAGATGCTCTCGATCTTCGCGATCCCGAGCGCGCTGACCTATTACCTCGGCCACCTCGTTCGGAATCCGCGACACGGCTGGGCCGTCTGGGGCGCCATGGCCACGCTGTTTCTCGTCGGCGTCTTCGTCGCCTGGCACGCCGAGGATTCCGGGAATCCCATTCATCAGAAGCTCGGGGTGGCCATCGCCGACGGCAATATGGAGGGCAAGGAAGTGCGGTTCGGGATCTTCAACTCCGCACTCTTCGCCACCGTCACCACCGACGCATCGTGCGGCGCCGTGAACGCGATGCATGACTCCTTCACCCCGCTCGGCGGCCTTATCCCGTTGTTTAATATACAAACCGGAGAAGTGATTTTCGGCGGTGTCGGCGCGGGCCTATATGGAATGCTCATCTTCGTCGTCCTCGCCGTGTTCATCGCCGGCCTGATGGTGGGGCGCACCCCCGAATACCTCGGGAAAAAAATCCAGGCCTACGACGTCAAGCTGGTCATGCTCGTGCTCGTCGTGCTCGCGGCGACGATCCTCGGGTTCGCCGCCTGGGCCAGTATATCAACATGGGGAAAGGCCGCACTGAACAACGCAGGGCCGCACGGCTTCAGCGAAATCTTATATGCTTTCAGTTCCGCCGTGGGC
Organism: uncultured Verrucomicrobiae bacterium; assembly: GCA_963800005.1. Taxonomy (GTDB): domain Bacteria; phylum Verrucomicrobiota; class Verrucomicrobiia; order Opitutales; family Opitutaceae; genus CAWCZH01. The sequence continues at coordinate 103,215 of CAWCZH010000002.1, read as the reverse complement.
AACAATGGCTCCGCCTTCGCCGGGCTGACCGCGAATCCCGCTGACGGCGATCCGCACTGGGACACCACGCTCGCGATCGCGATGCTCGTCGGGCGTTTCCTCATGATCGTTCCCATTCTCGCGCTCGCGGGGAACCTCGCTGCGAAAAAACGCGTGCCGATCAGCGCCGGTTCATTCCAGGTCGAGGGCGCCACCTTTATCGTGCTGCTCATCGGAACGGTCGTCCTCGTGGGTGCGCTGACATTCCTGCCCGCCCTCGCGATGGGGCCGATCGTCGAGCATTACCTTATGCACGCCGGGTCGCTATATTAAATACATTCCACCCTCACCTGCCCCGCCGCCATGAGCACCAAGAACGTTTCCCTCTTCGATCGCGCGATCTTGCGCCAGGCTGCTGTCGGCGCCGTGCAAAAGCTGAATCCCCGCGCGCAACTGCGGAGTCCGGTGATGCTCGTGACGCTCGTCGGAGCGCTGCTCAGCTTCGAGCAGCTTTTCACCTCGAAGGAGCCGCTGCGCTATATACTTCAAGTAGCGCTCTGGCTCCTGTTCACGGTGCTGTTCGCGAACTTCGCCGAAGCCGTTGCCGAGGGGCGCGGCAAAGCCCAGGCCGACACCCTCAAGCGCGCGCGCACGCAGGCGTTTGGCCGCCGACTGCTTAACGGACGCGAGGAAAAAGTCGCCGCCACCGACCTGCGCCGCGGCGATCTCGTCGTCTGTGAAACGAATGATATAGTCCCTGCCGACGGAGACGTGGTGGAGGGCATCGCCTCGATTGACGAGTCCGCGATCACCGGCGAGTCGGCTCCCGTCGTTCGCGAGAGCGGCGGCGACCGCAGCGCAGTCACCGGCGGCACGCGCGTGTTGAGCGATCGCATCGTGATCAAGATCACCTCCGAGCCCGGCCAGACATTTATCGATCGCATGATCGCGATGGTCGAGGGCGCCTCGCGTCAGAAAACACCCAACGAAATCGCGCTCACGATCCTACTGTCTGCTTTGACGATTATATTTCTCCTGGTCGTCCTCGCGCTCCGGCCGTTCGGTATATATGCGGATGCGACATTCTCGGTGACGACGTTGATCGCGTTGCTCGTGTGCCTGATCCCGACGACCATCGGCGGGCTGTTGAGCGCGATCGGAATCGCCGGGATGGATCGGCTGCTGCAGCGCAATGTACTCGCCACCTCGGGTCGCGCGGTCGAGGCCGCGGGAGATATAGATGTTCTCCTGCTCGACAAAACCGGCACGATCACCCTCGGCAATCGACAGGCGAGCAACTTCGTGCCCGCTCCCGCTATATCAAATGAGCGCCTCGCCGACGCGGCCCAGCTCGCCTCGCTCGCGGACGAAACGCCCGAAGGTCGCAGCATCGTGGTTCTCGCGAAGGAAAAATTTCAACTGCGCGGCCGCCCAATGGCGGACACGCACGCCGTGTTCGTCCGGTTCACGGCGCAAACGCGCATGAGCGGCGTCGATCTCGCGGCGAGCGGCACACAGGGCGTGCGCTCGATTCGCAAAGGCGCGGCGGCCAATGTGAAAAGCTGGATCGAGGCGCAGGGTGGAAGTTATCCGCCCGAGGTCACCGAGGCCGTCGATCGGATCTCGCGGAGTGGCGGCACGCCTCTCGTGGTCGCCGAAGGACCCCAGGTCCTCGGAGTGATACAACTCAAGGACGTTGTGAAAGGCGGCATCAAGGAACGTTTCGCACAATTGCGCGCGATGGGGATTCGCACGGTCATGATCACCGGCGATAATCCGTTGACGGCGGCGGCGATCGCAGCGGAGGCGGGCGTCGATGATTTTCTCGCGCAGGCGACGCCGGGGATGAAGCTCGCGCGCATTCGCGAGGAGCAAGGGAAAGGTCACCTCGTGGCGATGACGGGTGACGGCACGAACGACGCGCCGGCTCTGGCGCAGGCCGACGTCGGCGTGGCGATGAACACAGGCACGCAGGCAGCGAAGGAAGCGGGCAATATGGTCGACCTCGACAGCAACCCGACAAAGTTGCTCGAGATCGTTGAGATCGGGAAACAGATGCTAATCACGCGCGGCTCGTTGACGACGTTCAGCATCGCGAACGACGTGGCCAAATATTTCGCGATCATCCCCGCGATGCTCGTCGGCGTTTTCCCAGCGATCGCGCCATTGAACGTGATGCACCTCGCGTCGCCGCGGAGCGCGATTCTCAGCGCCGTTATATTCAATGCCCTGGTGATCATCGCGCTGATTCCGCTCGCGCTGAAGGGCGTCGCGTACCGCCCGGTCGGCGCCGCCGCGATGCTCCAGCGAAACCTGCTCGTATATGGAGTCGGTGGCATCCTGATCCCGTTCGCCGGCATCAAGCTGATCGACCTGCTGGTCAGCGGCCTGCACCTCGTCTAGCAAACTTCATATACTCTATAGTATATAACCCATCTTCGATCACCCATGAAAACGCTGCTGGCCGAAATCCGCCTGTCGCTCGTCCTCACCGCCTGCCTCGTGCTCCTCTGCTGCGGCGCGTATCCGTTGCTGGTGTGGGCGGGGGCGCAGTTGTTGTTTCCCCACCAGGCGAACGGCAGCCTCGTGACCGACGCCGCGGGGGCGGTGCGTGGCAGCCGGCGGCTGGCGCAGAATTTCTCGGGCGCTAAATACTTCCATCCCCGGGCGTCAGCCGCGGGCACGGGGTACGACGCCACAAATTCCGGCGGCACGAATCTCGGGCCCACCAGCCGAAAGCTGAACGATGCCGTCGCCGCCGCGATCGCCGCGTATCGCGCAGACAATCATCTCGGCCCTTCCGATCCGGTCCCGGCGGACGCGGTCACGACGTCGGGCAGCGGACTCGATCCCGACATCAGCGTCGCGAACGCCCTCGCGCAAGCCGCACGCGTCGCGAGCGCGCGACGACTCCCGGTTGCGACCGTTCAGGCACTCGTCAACCAGCACACGCAGAATCGTGACTGGGGTATATTCGGCGAACCCCGCGTGAACGTTCTCGCACTGAATCTCGCGCTCGACCCCGGCCCGGCGACGCACTGATGCGGTCAACCGGACGTGTATCCAGTTTCTGAATACGCAGGACCGGGGCATCGAGCGGTCCGTTTGCGCCGCGTTGTATATAGGAGGGCACGGCAATATCATTGCGCCCACCAGCAGCTTGCCACCGCGGTGACGCCCGGTGATGCTCGGGACGGCCATGCCTGATCACCGCCCGGATCCCGATGCGCTGCTTGCGTCACTGCAGCAGGAGGAGGCGCGGTCCCGGCGCGGCCGGCTGAAAATATATTTCGGCATGTGCCCGGGCGTCGGCAAGACGTTCGCGATGCTCCGCGGCGCGCAACAGGAACTGCGCGAGGGCACGGACCTCGTCGTGGGTGTGGTGGAAACCCACCAGCGCGCCGAAACCGAAGCGCTGCTCGCCGGCTTGCCGATCATCCCGCGAATGGTCGTGGAGTATCGAGGCACGCGCCTCGAGGAAATGGACCTCGAGGCCATCCTGCGACGCAAGCCGCGGCTCGTGCTCGTCGACGAGTTCGCGCACACGAACGCGCCCGGCTCGCGTCACCCGAAGCGGTATCAGGATGTGGTCGAACTGCTCGATGCGGGCATCGACGTCTTCACGACGCTCAACGTGCAGCACGTGGAAAGCCGTGCTGACGCCGTCCGCCAAATCACCGGCGCGACCGTGCAGGAGACGGTTCCCGATTCTGTCTTCGAACTCGCGGATCAATTCGAGCTGATCGATCTCCCGCCGGAAGTCCTGCTCGAGCGCCTGCGCGAGGGCAAAGTATATATCGGCGATCGCGCCGCCGCTGCGGCCGAGGGCTTTTTCAAGGACGCCCATCTCACCGCGCTGCGCGAACTCGCCCTGCGCTTCGTCGCCGAACGAGTCGATCAGCGACTCCGGCAACTTCGGGCCAACAGCCCGCTCGCCACCGTGTGGCGCTCCGGCGAGCGCCTGCTCGTGGCCGTCGGACCGAGCCCCTCGTCGACGCAGCTGGTGCGCTGGACGCGCCGCATGGCCGCCGCGCAGGACGCCGCGTGGATCGCTGCCAGTGTTGAGCCGTCGCAGCCGCTGCCGCCCGACGCGGCGCGCCGGCTCGATCAAAATCTTTCACTCGCGCGCCAGCTCGGAGCCGAGGTCGTAGTGACGCACGATGATGATGTGGCGGCCGCGCTCGTGCGCGTCGCGCTGCAAAATAACGCTACACAAATCGTCGTCGGCCAGTCGCGTAACGCGCGCTGGCTCGACGCGCTTCGTGGCGGCAGCCTCGTCGATCGCCTGCTGCGCCGCAGCGGGCCGATCGATATATATGTCGTCCCGGCCGAGCGCGCGGCGGAAACGAAACGGCGCTGGATCGAGCTGCGCCCGGGCCGGCGTTCCCCGCCGCAGGAATATACAACCGTCGCGGGCGTGCTGGCGGCGATCACGTTTATCGGCTGGTTCGTCGCGGGGCATGTCGGCTATATATCCATCGGTCTGGTATATCTTCTCGCGGTGATCAGCCTGAGCTTGCGCGTCGGCCGCGGGCCGGTGCTGGCCGCGGGCGTCGCGAGCGCGCTCGTCTGGAACTTTATATTCATTCCGCCGCTCTTCACGTTCCGCATCGCGAAGTTCGAGGACGGAATCATGTTCGGCACCTACTTCGTCGTGGCTCTCATCACGGGCCAGCTCACCGCGCGCATTCGCGCCCAGGAGCGGAACGAGCGGCTGCGCGAGGAACGCGCGACGGTGTTGTTTCATCTCACGCAGGCGCTCAGCGCCGCGCGCACGCTCGATGACGCGGTCTTCGCCGCGTTGCGTCAGGCCGATGTATTCTTCTCGGGCACGAGTGCATTCCTCCTGGCGGAGAATGGCGATGCGCTCACGCCGCATTTCGCGGGCTCCTTCACGATCAGCGACAAGGAAATGGGCGTGGCCGACTGGGCGTGGCGCAACCGCCGTAAAGCGGGCCGCTTCACCGATACCCTGCCCTCGTCGGCTGGTATATACTTGCCGCTCGTGCGCGAGGACGCGGCCCTCGGCGTGCTTGTGATCTGCGTGTCGCCGAACGCGGTGCTGTCGCTCGCGCAGCGGGACATCGCGGAAAGTTTCGCGACGCAGCTCGCGCTGCTCGTGGAGCGCGAGCAGCTGCGCGCCGCGGGCGATCGCGAAAAACTTCTGATGGAATCGGAGAAGCTCCATCGGGCGCTCCTCGATGGGGTCTCACACGAACTGAAAACGCCGCTCGCCGTGCTCAGTGCGGCCGCGGAAAATCTTCCCCGAGTAGATCCAGCCACCCAGCAGGAACTCGTCCGCGAGATCGGAACCGCCACCCGGCGGCTGCATCGGCTCGTGGACAATCTGCTCGATCAGACGCGACTGGAATCGGGCACGCTCACGCCGCGCCTCGATTGGTGCGACGGACATGACCTCGTGCATGCGGCGGTCGAGGGCGTGCGCGATTCGCTCGCGGACCATCCATTCGAGGCCGCGATTCCTGAGGAGCTGCCGCTGTTTCGCGCCGACGCGGCCCTCATGGAGCAGGTGATCGCGAACCTCCTGCTAAACGCGGCCCATCATACACCGAGTGGCACGCCTATATTTCTCGCCGCGGGTTTGGATCGTGCGCGGGCCCGGATTTTTTTCACGGTGGCCGATCGCGGCCCAGGTCTGCCCGCGGAAATGCGCGACCGCTTGTTTCAGAAATTCCAACGTGGAGATGCTGCTCGCGCCGGCGGCCTGGGCCTCGGGCTCTCGATCATTCGCGGGTTCGTCGTGGCGCAGGGCGGCGAAATCGTCGCCGGCGAAAATCCCGGCGGCGGTGCGGTGTTCACTATATACCTGCCCCACGTGCCGCACGGCGCCGTGCCGGTCGAGTGAGCGTGTGACGCCATATATGATACATATATCTCATATGCTTCCATTTAGTGTTATATATACTTCGTCTTTCCACGTTCTGGAAACCAGACCAGCCAATCCCACGCCATGAGTGACGGACCTCCCAGTTTCGACGTCCTGATCATCGACGACGAGATCCAGATCCGCCGCCTGCTCCGGCTCACGCTGGAGGCTGGCGGCTACCGCGTCCGCGAGGCCGAGAGCGGCGCGCTCGGGCTCAATGATGCGGCCGTGCAGCGACCCGATGCGGTGATCCTCGATCTCAGCCTGCCGGACTTGCCTGGACTCGAGGTATTGCGCCGCCTGCGCGAGTGGAGCTCGATCCCCGTTCTTATATTATCCGTGCGCGACGCCGACGCGGAAAAAATCGCGGCACTCGACGCGGGGGCAGATGATTATCTCACGAAGCCCTTCAGCGGCGGCGAGCTGCTCGCTCGGATGCGCGCGCTGCTGCGACGCGTGCAAACGACCGGTGAGCCGGGCATCGTGCAGTTCGGGGACGTCGTCGTGGATTTCGCGAAGCGGGGCGTCACGCGCAATGGCGAGGACGTCCATCTCACCCTCAAGGAATATCATTTGCTGCGGTTGCTTCTGCAATATCGCGGGAAGGTGGTCACCCACCGCCAGCTCCTGCGCGAAGTGTGGGGCCCGGGTCACGAGACGGACACCCACTACCTGCGCGTGCACATGGCCAACCTCCGAAAGAAGATCGAAGCCGGGACGGCGCAGCCCGCGTATATCAAGACGGAGTCCGGCGTGGGCTATCGGTTCCTCGAGGCCAACTGATCCCGCGAGAGCGCGCGGGAGCCAGGGGTTTCCGGTATATACGAGTGCGCCGCAGCCGCGAAAGTGTATAGCTATATCAATCTATAGCTGATATATATCTCCAGGTGCGCCGGAGAGCGCTCCGCCCGAGCGCGGCATGGCGCCCTCGCCTTTATTGCGCCGTCCGGGCGGCCTCAATCTGGCTGAGCGCCTCGCGGGCTTTGATGAAATCCGGCGTATGCGCGAGCACGGTCCGCAACTCGCGCTCGGCTTCCACCAGGTCGCCCAGACGCACGGCCGTGAGTGCGAGATTATATCTCGGTTGTGGGGCGTCCGGCGCGAGCTGCACGGCCGCGGCGAGGTGGGCGTGGGCGGCAGCGAACTCGCCCTGCACGAGCAGCGCGGTTCCGAGGTTGGTCTGAACGATAGCGTCCGCGGGCGCGAGCCGGACGACCTCCGTCAATTCCGCGATCCCGCGCGTCCCATCGCCGGACTGAAGCCAGGCCATGCCGAGGCCGTAGTGCGCGCGCACGGAGCCGGGCTGCAGCGCGATCGCCTTTTCAAATTCCGCAATCGCCTGCGGCCTGGCGCCGCTGCGGGCGAGCTCCACCGCGAGGTCTTGGTGAGCGGCGAACGAACTCGGATCGAGTGTCAACGCGCGTTCAAATTCGGCCACGGCGGCAACGTCTTCGCCGGCGTCCTGCAGCGCGACTCCGAGATTCAGATGCGCCCGCGGATTCTCTGGGCGTTTCGTCACCGTGTCCTGCCATAGCGTCCGGGCGCTGTGATAATCCTCGTTGCGCCGCGCCGTCGCGAGCAGCTCGGCCGCGATCACCGGGACCAATACAGTCCATCTCCAGCGGCCGCGCAGCGCGCGTGCAAGCAGCCAGACCGCGCCGGCCACAAGGGGCGCCAGCGCTATATACATTCGATGCTCCGCGATCGTCTGCGTGTTCACCGGCACGAAGCTCGAACTCGGCGCCAGTAGAAGCAGAAAACACGCGGGGAAAAACGCCATGCGGAGTCGGCGCGCGAGAAGAAAAATCGTAGTCGCCACGAGCAGCACAACGGCGAAGAGCTCCGGCACGACTTCCTGCGCGCCGGCGACCACCGTCCGACCGTAGTCGAACACGAGCGGATGCGGCCACACCGAGAGCCGCAGGTAAAGCAGCACGGCCCGGGCCTGCGTGAAAGTATATTGCCACCAGGCAATGCCAGCGCCTCCGCTCCCGCTGCCGCCGACCGTGCCGCCGCGCCCGTGCGACGCCACCACCAGCGCGGCGAACGGAAGCCACGCGGCAGCCAAAAGTATATAGTAGCGGCGGTGCTGGCGCCAGGCGGCGCGAAACGAGCCGCTGAAAAACGCCGCATCGAGCAGCAGCAGCACGAGGGGCGTCGCGGCCACGCTCTCCTTGCTGGCGAAGCCCGCCCAACAGGCGGCGACTGACAGCCCCCGCGCGAGTGTAGCCTTCGCGCCATGCCCCGCCGCGGCCAGGTCGGCCGCCAGGGCGAAAGTATATACGGCACCAAGGCAGCACAGGCCAGCCAGCGATTCCGCGCGCTGCGCTATATACGTGACCGACTCCGTCTGCAGAGGGTGCAGCGCCCAGATCGCCGCGATCAGGAAGGGATATATCAATGCGCTAGAGAAAGGATACAGCGCCGCGGAAGAATCACTCGTCGCGCTGGCACCCAGCGCGCGGCGCCAGGTGCGACGCACGGCCCCGAACAGCAGCAGCGCCGCAGCCACGTGGATCGCGAGGTTCACCGCGTGGAAGCCGCGAATATCCGTTCCGCCCGAAAGTATATTGGCCGCGAAGCTCAGGCTGACGAGCGGCCGCCCGGCACCGGTGCTGCCGGGATCGGGCGGCGTGAGCACGGCGGTCGAGAGCTGGCCGAGCCGCGGATTTTCCAAAATCGACGGGAAATCATCGAAGACCCACGCGCCGCGAAACGAATTCGCATACGCCGCAACGATCAGAAGCACGAGTATCGTCCCGCAGAAGCACACGCGCCAGCGGTCCGATCGCATGGGTAAACACGAGGGAGAATACTCGGGGTCGGGACGGGTGGACGCAGGGGCAGGCGGCATCGGTCGAACGGACATTCAAGCAGCATGGAGCTCGACCGCGATCCCTTATTGCCACCGGGCGGTCGGCGGCGTTGGATTTTTCGGCATGTACCTCACCCACCTCTCCTGCACCGCCTGCGGCAAAGAGCACGATGCGACCGTGCCCCAGAACGTTTGTACCAACTGCGGCAAACCGCTGTTTGCGCAATATGATCTCGCGGCCGCCGCCCGGACCATGACCAAGGAATCCCTCCGCACGCGCGGGAAATCACTCTGGCGTTACCGCGAGGTGCTGCCGGTGAAAAAGGAAGAGGATATAGTGACGCTCGGCGAGGGCATGACGCCTCTGCTGCCGGCACCCCGCCTCGGCGCCAAGCGCGGCCTCCGCTCGCTCTATATAAAGGATGAGGCGCAAAACCCCACCGCGAGTTTCAAGGCCCGCGGCATGACCACGGCCGTGTCGATGGCGAAACAGTTCGGACTCAAGAAACTTGCCGTGCCGTCCGCCGGAAATGCCGCCGGTGCGCTCGCCGCCTACGCGGCCCGCGCGGGAATGGAAGCGCATATATTCATGCCGCGCGACACGCCGAAGGCGAATATTATAGAGTGCGAGCAGATGGGCGCGAACGTCACGCTCATCAACGGTCTCATCACCGATTGCGGCGCCGAGGTCGCCCGTCGCAAAGTTGCCGAGGGCTGGTTCGACGTATCCACACTCAAGGAACCGTATCGCGCCGAGGGGAAAAAGACCCTCGGGTACGAACTCGCCGAGCAGTTCGACTGGACGTTGCCGGACGTGATCATCTATCCGACCGGCGGCGGCACGGGATTGATCGGAATGTGGAAGGCGTTCGATGAGATGGAACGCATGGGAATGATTGGATCGAAGCGCCCGAAAATGTTCACCGTGCAAGCCGAAGGCTGCCAGCCCATCGTGCGCGCTTTCGACGCGGGTGAAAAATTCGCCGCTGAGCATCTCAACGCTGCCACAAAGGCGTCCGGCTTGCGCGTGCCAAAGGCCATCGGCGATTTCATCATGCTCGATGCGCTCCGCAAATCCGGCGGCGGCGCGATCGCCGTTTCGGATGCCGCCATGATCGCGGCCACCAAAGTGGTCGGCGCGGCCGAGGGCGTCTTCACCGCACCCGAGGGCGCCGCCTGCTATGTGGCTCTGGAAGCCCTTTTGGACGCAGGCAAGGTCCAGGCCGACGAGAAAATTGTTTTGTTCAACACCAGCACGGGCCTGAAATATCTCGAGTGCTACGGCGGCTGACGCGTTTCGCGTTTCGACCGGGAGCGACGCCACACGTCGCACCCGGTCGCATGATCAGGGCACGCCAACTGCTGGGTGACACGCATGATGCGTGCCCCGCCGCTGCGCGAAACACCACCGACGATCGTCGCCGGCCTGAAGGTCGCGGGCCGCCGAAAACCGCGGGCCTCGAAAGCGTGCACGCTCGTGCTCGGCGCGATCCCGCAGGAGACGGAGCTTGTGCTCTGGGCGCTCACCGGGCGGCGCAATAAAAAGCTCGGCGAGTTTTCATATAGCGAGGGAAGGATCGGGCGGCGCCGCGTCATCGTGGCCGTCACTGGCATCGGCAAAACCTGCGCGACGATGCTCACGACTTTGTTCGTGGAGAAGTTTCGGCCCGCGGAAGTGCTGATGTGCGGCACGGCATCACGCATCAATCCGGCGATTCGCAACGGGGACGTGATCGTCGGCGAGATCGCGTGCAACCACGACTTCGGTTCGCTCGAGGAGAATTATCATATGGCGTATTTCGCCGCGGAGGGTCCGCTGCGCGACCACGCCCCGATTATATATCCCGCGGATCCGCGTCTCCTCTCGGCCGCGAAACGCGCCATCCGCACGCATGAGCCGGAACCCGCTGACCACCACGAGCCGAAGTATATACCGTCGGTGCGCCTCGGTCGCATCACCTCGGGGGACCAGTTCGGAATTCCGCCCGCGCGCCTTGCCGATATATTATCGCAGCTGCGCGTTGACCTGATGGAAATGGAAAGCGGCTCCGTCGCAGAAGTGTGCTGGTATTGGCGGACACCGTTCCTGTGCATCCGCAGCGGGAGCAACCGCACGCAAAACTCGCCGGACAACGACTACCGGGCGCTGTCGCCCTTCGCCGCGCGCCAGGCGGCGCTGTTTGCGGTTTCCTTGATACAGGCACTCTCGACGAAGGGACGCTGAATGAAGCTGTTCGTGCGCGGCGACGTCGATGGGTTCTGCGCCATTGCGCTCGACAATATAGTCCAGCTGCTGCTCGTCCCGGCACTTTGCCTGACGGTCGTCGGCATGCCGCCGGGGCTTGTCTACGGCCGTATCCTGCCGGGCATCGCAGTCTCGTACCTTGTCGGCAATCTGTTCTATGCGTGGCAGGCGCATCGTCTCGCCGTGCGGGAAAACCGCACCGACGTTTGCGCGCTTCCCTTCGGGCTGAACACGCCGACGTTCATTGCCTATATATTTCTCGTCATGCTGCCCGCGAAGCAGATCGCCCGGACGCAGGGCGCGGCCGATCCGGATGTGATTGCGTGGCAGGCCGGATTGGTCGCGTGCGTGGGCTCTGGGGCGATCGAATTCTTCGGCGCGTTCGTCAGCGAGTGGGTGCAGAAAATCACGCCGCGGGCTGCGATGCTCGCGGCGCTGTCCGGCGCTGGGCTCGCGTTTCTCACGCTGAATTTTCTCTTCAATACATTCGCGCACCCAATCGTCGGCCTCGTCACCCTCGGGCTCGTGTTGCTGTTTTATTTCGGAAGGGTGAAACCGAAGTTCGGGATTCCCGCCGCGCTCGTGGTTCTCGGCGTCGGCACGGCTCTCTCGTGGATGACCCACCTTGCGCCGCAGGGAATTTTTCCCGCGGGTGCGTGGAGCTGGCATCCGCCGCGACTGCAACTTCCCGCGCTGTTCCAGGCGTTTCGCGGCGGACATCTCCTGCCGTACCTCTCGGTGATCATCCCGATGGGACTGCTCAACCTGCTCGCGTCATTGCAATGTATCGAGTCGGCGGCCGCCGCCGGCGACAACTACTTGGCCCGGTCATCGCTGATGGTAAACGGACTGGGCACGTTCGCGGCCGCCTGCTTCGGCTCCCCGTTTCCGACCTCTATATATCTCGGGCATCCGGCCTGGAAGCGCATGGGCTCGCGCGCCGGCTATTCATCGATGAACGGTATATTCATCACGTTTCTTTGCCTGACCGGCTCGATGACGTACGTCGCGTGGGCGGTGCCAGCGGACGCTGGGCTCGCGATCATCATCTGGATCGGGCTCACGATTTGCGTGCAGTCCTTCGAGGCCACGCCCCAGCGGCACTGGCCGGCGGTGGTGATCGGGACGACTCCCGTGATCGTCGCATGGGCAACCTTTTTTGTGAAGAACGCGCTGCGTCTCGCCGGCTTTGGGGCGAGTCCCGGCCACGAGTTCTCCCCGCAGCTTGTGGCAGCGTTTCAGGGCGCAGGAGTATATATTGACGGCGGCTTCGCGCTGGAGCAGGGAACGTTTTATTGTGCGCTGATCCTGGCCACGGTCACGGTGTTCGTCATCGAGCGGCGCCTGCTCACGGCCGCGGCGTGGTCCCTGGCAGCTGCAGCGCTCAGCCTACTCGGTCTACTGCACTCCTGGAGATTCACGCCGAGCGATACGGTGAGCGCGATTCCTCTGCTCGATCGGCTCACGGGAACCGGCCGGCCGGGCGAGTCGCTGTTTCCAGCGGCAGCGTACGCGGCCGGATATGTTGGCATCGCCGCCGTCCTCGTGCTCGCCCGCTGGCTCACCGTGCGGGAACCCGACCCAGATGCCGAGGCCACGCGGCCCTAGGTCGCCGCAGCCGCTATATAAAAAGCGGTTTGGCGATCGCTATAGAGTGTTTCCTATAGTCGGGGCCAATCTCGTATATACTCAACATATTGGTCCGCGCGCCGGCCCGTGAGCCGCCTCGCACTCTGGGCGGACGCTACCGCAGGTTCAGCGTCTCGCCCTCAAAGGTGAGGTCGAGGGACGGAATCACGACCGCCTTGCGCGAGCCCTCCTGGCGCACGGTGCCAGCGTGCCACGCGGTATATCCTGCCTCGCGCGCGGCTTCCAGAGCCGATTGTAGGGTGGCGGGATCCACGAAGGCCGCGAATCCCACGCCCTGGTTGAAGGTCGCGTACATTTCGCGGCGCTCGATCGGGCCGGCCTGCTCGAGAAATTGAAACAGCGCGGGCGGCGTGCCGGGCACTGTGATTTCATACACGAATGGCTCGTCGAGCCGCATCAACTTCCGCCAGCCATGACCCGTCACGTGCGACACATAGTTCAACGGCAGGCCACGCTGCTGGCACTCGCGGACGAATCGGACATAGATAACGGACGGGGCCAGCAGGGCCTCGCCGAACGTCCGCGAATCTCCGAAGCCGAGCGGCGTCATATATCCCTGTGGCAACTGCGCGGCGACCTGCCGGCAAAGCGAGAGGCCGTTGGTCTGCACGCCTGACGACGCGAGAAATATAATCGCATCGCCCGCGCGGACGCGGCCGGTGATCCGCTGCGACTTGGGATATATCTTCCCGATCGCCGACCCGGCCAGCACGATGACCCCGCGCTCGACCACGCCGCCGAGCGTGGGCGTCTCTCCCCCGCCCCACACCGCCCCGGCCTGCCGGCAGCCCTCAGCGAATCCGTCGACGAGAGCGGTGGCGCGGACTTCGTCCTCGAACCAGGCCGAGTCACCCACGGCCGCGTGCATCGCAACGGAGATCGGCAACGCGCCGCACGTGATGAGGTCGTTGACGATCGTCGCCACCGTATCGATCCCGAGTTCGCGATAAAAAGATTTCCCGCTCGCCGCGGCGACGGCGTCGGCGACCAGGTTCTTGGTGCCCAAACCCTCCTCGACGTGCGCGAGGAAGTGGTCCCCGCCCTCCATCAAATAAGCACTTTCGCCCCGCGTATTCGCCGGTTCCGCATAGCCGTGATCCCGCAGCGCGCCGATCGTCGTCCGCGCGCCACGCTGGCAGGCCCGCTTGAACGCGTCGAGGAGGTCGTACCTCACGCCGGAGGATTCGTAATCAAGCGCCATGAGTTCGCACCGTGTGCGTGATCGACCCCACGAGCCCGCGGGAGAAATATACTTGCAGAGCCTGCGCCAAGGGCCCCAACGCGCCTCCTCGAAATGCGCCCGATTGACGGCTCATTTCGGAACTCTCGCCGCCGCCCGTTATATAGCTGATGATATACTGAAGCCCGAGCACAGCACAGAGGCCCGGCGCGGGCGTCGCGTTATATAAAGTGACAGGTTCACGGCGCCTCATGAGTAACTCCGCCCCGCGTTTTTCTCGTAATAGTTGAGATAGGCTTGGTTCACGACGCGATACCCGCCGGGCGTGGGATATTTCCCGGTGAAGTACCAGTCGCCCGTGTGGTTCGGAACCGCCGCGTGGAGATTCTCGATGGATTGAAATATGATCTCGATCTCGCCCGACCATTCGATGCCTTGCGGCCGCACGCGCTCAACGATCTTGGCCGAGATCTCCTCCGGGGTGAACGGTTCATATATCGCGCGCACGTGATTGGCCGAGCCGCCGCTGGCGATCTCCTCCTGACACCGGAGATACACCTCATCCAGCATTCCGGCTCGTCCGCGCTCGCGCAGCAGCGCCACCGCGGCCTCGAATGCGACGAATTTGCCCAGCTCCGACATATCGATCCCATAGCAATCCGGATAACGGATCTGCGGCGCGGTCGAGACGATCACGATCTTCCGCGGGTTCAGTCGCGAGAGGATGCGCAGGATCGATTTTCGCAGCGTCGTGCCACGCACGATGGAGTCGTCGACGCAGACGAGGTTGTCCTGCGGCTTCACCGAACCGTAGGTAATATCGTATACGTGGCTCGCGAGCTGGTTGCGCATCGTCTCCTGGCCGATGAACGTGCGGATCTTTATATCCTTGCTCACGACCTTCTCGCCGCGCGGCCAGTTGCGCAGGATCAGGTCGTCGAGCAGCGCCTCCGTCAGCGTGCCCCCCTGCGCCGCCTCCATGATCGCGGTTTTCACCTCATCGCGGCGGCGCGTGCGGAGCGCCGACATCAACCCATAATACGCCACCTCCGCCGTATTCGGAATAAAGCTGAAAACCGTGTTAGCCCAGTCGTGCCCGATCGAGCGAATCACCTGGTCCGCCAGCCGTCCACCCAGCGCCTGCCGCTCGCGATATATATCGAAGTCATTGCCCCGGGAGAAATATATCCGCTCAAATGAGCACGAAGCCCGCGGCAACGGCGCGGTGAAGGGATTTTCCGTCAACGTGCCGCGACGCTTGATCACGACCACGTGGCCCGGCTGCACCTCCTTCACCTGCTCGAGATCGAGGTCGAACACCGTCATGAGCGGCGCGCGCTCCGAGGCAAACGCGACGACTTCGTCGTTCTGAAACCAAAAGCACGGACGAATGCCCGACGGGTCGCGGGCGACGAACGCGTCACCATTCCCGATCAATCCGCAAAGTGTATATCCACCATCCCACTTCTGCGACGCGCGCGTCAGCACGCGCGTGACGTCGAGATCCTCGCTGATGGCCCGTGACAGCGCCTCGCCCGTGAGGTCGCGGGTGCGCAGGAATCGATATATATCCTCATGCTCCTCATCGAGGAAGAAACCGATTTTCTCCAGGATCGCCTGCGTGTCCGTCGCGAAAATCGGGTGCTGGCCCATGCCAATAAGCGACGAGTTCAGCTCCGCCGTGTTGGTGAGATTGAAATTGCCGCAGAGCGCGAGATTGCGCGTCGGCCAGGGGCTGCGCCGGAAATAGGGATGCGACGAACTGAGGCTATATCCACCGCTCGTGCCATAACGCAGGTGACCGAGGAGCAATTCACCGCCGAAGTCGAAATGCTGTTTCACCGTCGCCGCGAATTCCGGGTGGATGACCCCGGAGTCCACCTTCGAATTATATTGGTCCAGCAGCGTGCGAAAAATCTTGTCGAGCGGGTTCGATTTTACGTTCCGCTCGCGAAACATAAACGGATCTCCCGCCGGCATATCCAGCTTCACGCACGCCACGCCCGCGCCGTCCTGCCCGCGATTATGCTGCTTTTCCATCAATAGGAAAAGCTTCGTGAAGCCCCACAGCGGTGTGCCGTATTTCTCCTGGTAATAACTCAGCGGCTTCAGCAGGCGCACCAGCGCGATGCCGCATTCATGCGTGATCCGATCGCTCATGATGACAGAAGGATGCGCGACCAACTGGGCGGGGACGCCGGCGTGCCACCGGAAATCGAGGGTGCGGAGTTCACCTCAGCTGGCGGGCATATATCAACGCCGGACGGGACCGACTCTCGAGTACATAGGGCGGGCATGCTCACGAACAAAAAAAAGTTCATCTCGAAGACACGATGAGAATGGTCAACGGCTTTCTCAAGTAGCACGCGCATTGAAGATTAATTTGAAAACGTGCCGCTCCTTGACCGCCGCGCGTCCCTGCCAAAATATCGGTTCCGATCATGCTGATCCTGCGCGGGTCTCCCGCCCTCTCACCCTTTCGACTCCAAAAGCTCCGCGATACCCTTTCCGCGGCCGGGGTGCCGGTGCAGGCGCTGTCCGCTGAGTTTTTCCACGTCGTCGATGTCGCCAGCGAAATCGACGCCGCCGAACACGCCGTCCTCGAGAAACTCCTGACCTACGGCCCGCGGCGTGAAACGCCCAAGGTCAACGGGCGGCTCGAGATCGTCGCTCCGCGACCCGGTACGATTTCCCCGTGGTCGTCGAAGGCGACGGATATAGCACACGTCTGCGGGCTCACGAAGATCCGCCGGATCGAGCGCGTGATTGTATATACCGTCGATCCCGGCCCCGGAGCCTCCGACGGGGGCAGCGCCAAATGGTTTATCGCCCTGCAGAAGCACCTGCACGATCGCATGACGCAGGCGGTGTTCCGGGACTTCGCCGAGCTCAATATACTTTTCTCGCACACCGCGCCCCGACCGCTCGGCACGATTCCCGTCCTCGCGGGCGGCCGCTCCGCACTTGTTGCGGCGGATGCGACGCTCGGCCTCGCGCTCGCGCCGGATGAGATTGATTACCTCGTGGCGGCATTCCAGCGGCTCGGCCGGGATCCAACCGATATAGAGTTGATGATGTTCGCACAGGCGAATTCGGAGCATTGCCGTCACAAGATCTTCAACGCCACCTGGACCCTCGATGGCGCCGCGCAGGAACACTCGTTGTTCCAGATGATCAAGCACACGTTCGCGCAGCATCCGGACGGCATCCTCTCGGCCTACCGCGACAACGCGGCCGTGCTGCAGGGCGGTCGCGCGGCACGTTTCTACGCGGATCCCGCGACGGGCGAGTATATAGCGCACGACGAGGAGGTTCACCTGCTGTGCAAGGTGGAGACGCACAATCACCCGACGGCCATCGCGCCGTTCCCTGGAGCGGCGACGGGATCGGGCGGCGAGATCCGTGACGAGGGTGCAACCGGTCGCGGCGCAAAACCGCGCGCGGGCCTCACGGGATTTTCTGTATCCAATTTACGGATACCCGGCGCGATCCAGCCGTGGGAGCGCGACTGGGGCAAACCGGGCCGCATCGTGTCGGCGCTGGAGATCATGATCGAGGGTCCGCTCGGCGCGGCGGCGTTTAATAATGAATTTGGACGTCCGGCGATCACGGGTTATTTTCGGACCTACGAGGCCGAAGTCCCCAGTCGCCGCGGCCCGGAATTGCGCGGATATCATAAACCGATCATGCTCGCGGGCGGCGTCGGCAATATAAAGGCCGAGCACGTCCAGAAAGCCGCGATCGCACCCGGCGACAAGCTCGTGGTGCTCGGCGGCCCCGCGATGTTGATCGGGCTCGGTGGTGGTGCGGCGAGCTCGATGTCGGCGGGGTCCGGCCAGGAGAATCTCGATTTTGCGAGCGTGCAGCGGGAGAACGCGGAGATGGAGCGGCGCTGCCAGGAAGTGATCGATCAATGCTGGGCATTGGGCGACGCGAACCCGATCAGTTTCATACATGACGTCGGCGCGGGCGGCATTTCGAACGCGCTGCCAGAGCTCGTGAATGATGGGGGTCGCGGCGGTCGTTTTCAGTTGCGGGACGTGCCGAGTGACGAGCCGGGCATGAGCCCCCTCGAGATCTGGTGCAACGAATCGCAGGAGCGCTATGTACTCGCGATTCCGCCAGATAGCGTCGCGAAGTTCGCCGAATTCTGCGCGCGCGAGCGCTGCCCCTTTGCCATCGTCGGAGAGGCCACGACGGAAAAACAGCTCACGGTGGCGGATTCGCATTTCGGCAATCAGCCGATCGACCTGCCCCTGGATATATTATTGGGCAAGCCGCCGCGGCTCGCACGTTCGGACGTCACCCAAAAGCGGCCGCTGCGTCCGCTCGCGCTCGGCGGACTCACGCTGGCCGAGGCAACGCGTCGTATATTATCGCACCCCGCGGTTGCGGACAAAACATTTCTTATTTCGATCGGCGACCGCAGTGTGAGCGGGCTGATCTGTCGCGACCAAATGATCGGTCCGTGGCAGGTGCCGGTGGCGGACTGCGGGGTGACCGCGTCGGCGTATGATTCATATATCGGCGAAACGCTGGCGATGGGTGAGCGCACGCCGGTCGCGATCAACAGTGCGGCAGCCGCGGCGCGGCTCGCGGTCGGGGAAGCGTTGACGAATCTCGCGGCCGCGCAGGTCGGTGAGATCGGACGCGTGTGCCTGTCGGCGAACTGGATGGCTGCGCCAACGCTGGCCGGCGAGGGCGCGGATCTATATAGCGCCGTGCGCGCCGTGGGTCTCGAGCTCTGTCCGGCTCTTGGCATCGCGATCCCGGTGGGCAAGGACTCGATGAGCATGAGCACCGTCTGGGAGGAGCCGGCAGCGAAGGATTCGGACGGGACCGGAGAACGAAAGACGCGCCGGATGACCGCGCCGGTTTCGTTGATCGTATCGGCTTTTGCGCCGTGCGCCGATGTGCGTCTCACGTTGACGCCGCAACTTCAGCGCTCCGAAAATTCCGTGTTGCTGTTGATTGATCTCGGCTTCGCGCAGAACCGGCTCGGCGGCTCGATTCTCGCGCAGGTGACGGGCGCCACCGGGGAAGCGCCGCCAGACGTCGATGCGCCAGGCGATCTTAAGAATTTCTGGAACGCGATACAGAAGTTATCGCGCGAAAAAAAGTTGCTCGCCTACCACGATCGTTCGGATGGCGGGCTGTTTGTGAGTATATTCGAGATGGCGCTGGCGGGGCGGGTGGGCGTCGATGTCACCATCCCGCCGGGGCACGACGCCTTTGCCGCGTTGTTCAGCGAAGAGTTGGGCGGGGTGATCCAAGTGAGCGAAGCGGACCTCGACGATGTGTGGCTGACGCTGCGCGAGTTCCGGTTGAAGGCGGCGACGACCCGCGTGGGCACGCTGAACGGCGGCGATCATATACGCGTGCTGCGAGCCGGGCAGGTGTTGCTCGAGGAGAAGTTGCTGGCCCTTCGCGCTATATGGTCGGACGTGACGCATCGCATCGCTGCGCTGCGCGACAATCCCGCGTGTGCGGATTCGGAACGCGCGTTCCGCCTCGATTCCGAGGACCCGGGTATAAATCCCTATATAAACTTTGAGTTTGGCGCGGCAGTCGCCGGGGCAGCGCCGTCGGCCGCGGCGAATCCGGGCGTGGCGGACAATATAGCCAATATACAATCCGGCGCATCGGCGGGCGGAACGAAGCCGCGTCGGGGACATGCCGGAAAGGCGAAGCCGTCGATTGCTATATTGCGTGAGCAGGGCGTCAACGGCCAGGTGGAGATGGCGGCGGCGTTTACGCGCGCAGGCTTCCGCGCGGTGGATGTGCATATGACGGACCTGTTGCGCGGCAAAGTTTCGCTGGAATCGTTTCGAGGACTGGCCGCGTGTGGGGGTTTTAGTTACGGTGACGTTCTCGGCGCGGGCGAAGGCTGGGCGAAAACGATCTTATTCCATCAGCGCACGCGGGCGGAGTTCAGCGCCTTCTTTGCGCGCGAGGACACGTTCGCTCTCGGGGCCTGCAACGGGTGTCAGATGATGAGCAACCTGCACACGCTTATTCCCGGCGCCGAGCGTTGGCCGCGTTTCGTGCAAAATGTTTCCGAACGCTACGAGGCGCGGTTCGTTTCGGTGCGGATCGAGCCGAGCCCAAGTATTTTTCTGCGCGGGATGGAAGGCGCGGTCCTGCCGATCGCGGTGGCGCATGGCGAAGGGTTCGCAGAATTTGCCGACGAAGCCGCCCGCGAGGCGTGTGAGAGCGCCGGGATTGTGGCGGCGCGTTTCGTCGACAACCACCATCGCGTGACCGAGCAATATCCGCTGAATCCAAATGGTTCGCCGAAGGGCATCACGGCGCTCACGACCACCTCCGGGCGCGTGACTATATTAATGCCGCACCCGGAGCGCGTGTTTCGGTCCGTGGCGATGAGCTGGCACCCGCCGGAATGGGGCGAGGACTCGCCCTGGATGCGGGCCTTCCGCAACGCGCACGACTGGGCCGTCGAACTCTGAGGAGCGGCGCGGGTCGAGCGGGCGGCTGGCGCGCGGTCGGCCCGCAGGCGCAGATATATAATCAGAGATATATGATTATATACCGCGCGGCTTGATGGGACAGATTATACGAAACAGACGCTCGTGGATCGCCCTCACCTGGCGCCACCGAAGGCTGTCGTCGGGGCCGAAAAAGATTTCCTCTGATTGGGCTTGCACATTCCGGAACGCGCGTTCTACTACGAGTTATGCCGAGGAACAAAGAGTTTGACGAAGCCCAGGTGCTGGACCGGGCGCTAGAGTTGTTTCGCGAGCGTGGTTTCCGGCACACGTCTTTCCAGAACTTGACGACTGAGTTAAAGGTGAGCCGGCAGAGCCTATATGATACTTACGGAGACAAGCAGGCGCTTTATCAGGCGGCGCTCAAACGTTATCTGGATCATTCGGTGGATCTGATCCGGCGGAAGCTCGACAGCGACGAGCCGGTACGCGAGGCGTTCCTGTCCTTTTTCACCCACATGATCAAAGCCCAGTGCAGTGGGCAGAACTCAGGGTGTCTCATGGTGAACTCGATGATCGAGATTTCCCACGAGGATGCTGGCGCGCGAGCCCTGGCACAGGAGCATGCGCGCTTGCTCGAAGGCCTGTTTGCGACGCGGCTCAGCCGGGCACAGCGCGCGGGCGAGATCGCGAAGTCCAAGGACCCCGTCGCCCTCGGCCGCTTCCTTTATCACACGGTGCTCGGCCTGGCGGTCGGCGTGCGGTCCTTCGGCGACCGCGAAGGCCTGATGCAGAACGCGCAATTGGCGCTGCAGATCCTCGACTGATTTTTTTACTCTTTTTGGAACGATCGTTCTAATATAACTACAGGTCTCAGCTATGAAAAATAAAACCATCCTCATCACCGGCGGCACCACGGGCATTGGCCTGGCGACCGCGAAACTCCTCAGCGCTGACGGCGCGAGAATCATCGTGACCGGCCGCAATCCCGCGACCCTCGCCACGGCCAAAAAAGAACTGCCGGCCGGCACCGTGATCCTAAAATCTGACTCCGGCTCGCTCGCGGACGCCCGGGGACTCGGGACGCTGGTGAAGACCCATGCGGAAAAGCTCGACGGCGTTTTCCTGAACGCCGGCGTTGGACGCTTCGGTCCGATCGAGGCGATGACGCCTGAGGACTACGAGGATATGTTCGGCATCAACGTCCGCGGACTCTATTTCCAGCTGCAATCGCTGCTGCCGCTCCTCGCGCAATCCAGCTCCGTGGTGCTCAACGCGTCGGTCGTGGCGCAGCTCGGGCTGCCGCACACGAGTATATACTCGGCGACGAAAGCCGCGGTGGTCTCGCTCGGGAAGACGCTCGCGGTGGAGCTCGCTCCGCGCGGCATCCGGCTGAACACCCTGAGTCCGGGACCGATCACCACTCCCATCTACCAGAAGTTGGGAATGCCGGCGGAAATGCAGAAAGGCTTCGAGGAATCGATGGCGGCGAAGTCCCTCGTCAAACGGTTCGGCACGGCGGACGAAGTCGCGAAGCTCGCGCGTTTTCTCCTGTCGGACGATTCCAGCAATATCATCGGTGAAAATCTGCACATCGACGGCGGTGCGCGGCTCACCTGAATCCCCAACCACCACTCCCATGATCCCCACCATGATCGTACTCGCGGCGCTTTCCCTGTTGATCGCGACCGAGGCCGAACTCGACAACCGGCACGAGTAAACCCGGGGCGTGAGCGGTATCCAATCTTTGGATACCGCCCCGTGGTCGGCGGGCATAAGAGGCGCCCGCTGGCAATAACCCGGCCGCCGCAACGCGAAATCTTGCCAGCCCGGCGTGGCGTCGCACGCTTCCGGTCCACGCAACGATGGCCCGGAAGCCGACTCACCACTATATAGTTTTCCTGCGCGGGATTAATTTGGGCCGCCGCCGGGTCCCGATGACGCGGCTGAAGGAAATGTTCGAGGAGCTTGGCTTCACCGAGGTCGCGACGTTTATCGCCAGCGGCAATATACTTTTCACGAGTGCTATTCCCGATCCGGCCGCGCTCGAGACGATGCTTACCCGGGAGTTGGAGCAGAAACTCGGATTCGGGGCGCTGGATCCGGCAGTGCGGACCCGCGCTGAGATCGCGGAGATTGCGGCGCGGTCGCTGTT
The DNA here is from genome assembly GCA_963800005.1 of uncultured Verrucomicrobiae bacterium. Lineage (GTDB taxonomy): Bacteria > Verrucomicrobiota > Verrucomicrobiia > Opitutales > Opitutaceae > CAWCZH01. Next base: position 80,858 of record CAWCZH010000002.1, on the reverse strand, counting down.
TCGGTCGGGCGGCGCGGCGCCGGACTCGGCGACGATATACGTGTCGTTTTTTCCCAAGCCCCTCAGTGCGGCGGTCGCGCGACAGGTGGAAGCCTGCGCGACCGAAGTGGACGCCTTCGAGGTCCACGGACGTGAGCTCTTCTGGCTGTGTCGCATCCGTTCCTCGGATTCCACGGTCTGGAAATCGGTTGGGATCAAAAGTCTGCGGCTGCCGCCGGCGACAATGCGGAACCTGAACACAATCCAGCGGCTCGCTGCGCTATATCCTCCGCCCGCCGGCTGAGCCTGGCGAAATTCGAGCCTCGATCCGCGGATCCGGAATGAGCCACAGGGCGGCGACGAATATATAGAGTCCGATCGCCACGTGTGGGCGATAAAACGCGATCGCGATACCGGCAGCGTAGAGCGCGATCGAGAGCCGGCCCTTTCGATCGTTTCCGATGCCCTGTTTTAAGGCGGAATGCTCGTCGTGCAGTCGTTGAAGCAGCCGCACCAATATGAAGTACGCCACGCCGGCCATGAACAGCACCGCCCCGTAGATTGCGACCGGTCCGACTGCAGAGCTGTTCTCGCCAATCCAAGCCGTGACGAACGGAAAGAGCGACAGCCAGAAGGGCAGGTGTAGGTTCGACCACAGCACGCGGCCGTCGACCCGTTCCACCGCCTGGAAGAGGTGGTGATGGTTGTTCCAGTAGATGCCGACGTATATATAGCTGAGGATATAGCTCAGTAACGCGGGCAGGACGGGGCGAAGGTCGGATAACCCCACGCCGTGCGGCACCTTCATCTCGAGCACCATGATCGCAGTGATGATCGCGATCACTCCATCGCTGAAAGCCTCGAGCCGGCCTTTATGCACCGGTGGGAGAACTCCGCGTTTGAGCACCCGGGCAGCCGAGGACGGGTCGCACCGCCGGTCCAGATATATTAAAGGGGCAGATATATATGCTATACTGACAGCTCTCCCGATTGGCGCGCGCGGAACGAGGACACGCGAGAGCGAGCGAAGGACTTCATCACGGATGGATATATCAGGTCCCAGCAGCCGCCCCACCCCGCGGCTTATAGGATTCGTCCTTCGCCTCGGACGAGGGCCGGGCCGCAGGCGAAGGGCGGTTGCGCGGGTGAAATTTCGCATGGTGATCGAGCAGGCGCTTCGTTTCCACCGTGGTATATATTTGCGTCGTCGCGATGCTCGCATGCCCCAGCATTTCCTGGATGGCGCGCAGATCGGCACCGCCAGACAACAGGTGGGTGGCGAAGGAGTGTCGCAGCGCATGCGGTTTCACGCGGGGATCGATGCCAGCGCGTTTCGCATATTTCTTCACGATCATCCACAGCATCACGCGCGACAGGCCGGTCCCGCGTTCGCTCAGAAAAAGTTCGCTGCGCGTCTTCGGTTTAACGAAGGCGGGGCGCCCGGCAACGATCCACGTACGGATGGCATCTGACGCGCGGCCGCCAACGGGGACCACGCGTTCCTTCGAACCTTTTCCGAACACGCGCAGCACGCCGTTTTCCAGGTCGACCTGCTGCAATTTCATATTGGCCAGTTCGGACACGCGAAGGCCGCTCGCATAAAATAACTCGAGCATCGCTCGGTCGCGCAGCGCGTGCGCGTCGCCGCCCGTCGGGGCATTGAGCAGATTTGCAATTGCCTCGACGGAAAGCGTGACCGGGAGGGTGCGTCGCATTTTCGGCCCGCTGAGCAACGCGGTGAAATCGTCATCGCGAATTTTTTCGCGTACGAGGCTGCGCGAGAACATTCGCAGCGCGGTCAGTTTTCGGGCGAGCGTCGCGACTGTATATTTGTCAGCCGAAAGGGAATGGAGCCACGCTGCGGCCTGGGAGGGCGCGACGGCCATCCAATCTTTTGCACCGTTCCGGGAAAAGAAATTCGCAGCCTGTGCGAGATCGCGTCCATACGCGGCGACGGTGTGCTTGGACAACCCGCGCTCAAGGCCGAGAAACGCGAGAAAAGCCTCGATCGCTTCCTGAAACGCCGCGGGCGGTTCGAGCGCAGGAGGCATCTGCCTGGCGTGGCCGAACGAGCCGGGCCGCGCTTAATATTGCCGACGCCGCGGCGGTGGCACGTAGTTCGACTGTTCCTTCATGCGGAACGTGATGCGTGCCTTGTCGAGATCGTACGGGCTCATTTCCATCTTCACGGTGTCGCCCGCCGCAATCTTGATAAAATTCTTCCGCAGTTTTCCCGATATATGCGCGAGCACGATGTGTCCGGTCGCATTCGAGAGCTGTACTTTGAACATCGTGCCCGGGAGCACGGCGACCACCTTACCCTCCACTTCAATCGAATTTCCTTCAGCCATGGGAGAGAGATGAACGCGTCGCGGGATTTATTAACATAGTCGTTGGTCGCAAAAGCACCTTGTAAGGCAGAATTCGCCCAGCTTAGTCAAGGTTTCCCGCCGCCTGTGCCGGGGAAACCATGGCCGCACCGCTCTCAATTCCATGTCCGTTTGAAAAACGATTCCCCTCTCAATTGTTGCGGGATGACGTGTTTTTCATGAGCCTCGCCTACAACCTGGCGATCGACGCCTGGCGCTCGAACGAAGTCCCCGTCGGAGCCGTGATCGAGCGCGACGGCGAAGTCGTCGGCGCCGCGCATAATATGGTCGAGGCGGCGCACGATCCCACCGCACACGCCGAGATGCTGGCGGTGACGCAGGCAGCTGCGAAGTTCGGCGACTGGCGGCTCGAGGGAGCAACTATATATGTCACGAAGGAACCCTGCCCCATGTGCTCTGGGGCGATGTTGATGTCGCGAGTCAAACGCGTCTGCTACGCCGTGCCGGACCCAAAGATGGGTTGCCTCGGCGGGGCGACGAACCTCAACGATTTGCCGCGGGTGAATCATCACGTGGAGCTGACGGCGGGCGGCGTTTTGGAAGGCGAGTGTCGCGCGCTGATCCAGGAATTCTTTCGCGATCGGCGCAAAGGAACGGACGAGCTGACACAGTGAATCGGTGCAGGGCAGTTGACGCCGTCCGGGGCAGCCGGCAATTTCCGCCTCCCGTCAATCTCTAACCCAAATAACGCCATGGCCTACGAACTTCCCAAATTGCCCTACGCCTATGATGCCCTCGTGCCGCACATCGACGCGAAGACGATGGAGATCCATCATACGAAGCATCACCAGGCCTATATAACGAACGCGAACAATGCGCTGAAGGACCTGCCGGCGTTCGCGGCGCTCGAGGTCGATGCGCTGCTGCCCCGCCTGAGCGAGGTGCCGGATAATGTTCGCCCGGTGCTGCGCAATAATGCGGGTGGCCACAGCAATCACTCGTTTTTCTGGAAGACGATCGGGCCGAATCGCGGAGGCACGCCGACTGGCAGCCTCGCGGCCGCGATCAATACGGCCTTCGGTAGCTTCGACAAATTCAAGGAAGAATTCGGCAAGGCCGCGACGACGCGTTTCGGTTCCGGCTGGGCTTGGCTCGTGGTTGGCTCGGATCGCTCACTCTCCATCGGCTCCACCGCCAATCAGGACAGCCCGCTCATGGGCAAGGCGATCGCGGGCATCCAGGGCACGCCGGTGATCGGGCTCGATGTCTGGGAACACGCCTACTACCTCAACTACCAGAACCGCCGCCCGGACTATATAGCGGCGTATTGGAATGTGGTGAACTGGGACGCCGCCGAGACGAATTTCGCGAGCGCGAAGTAATCCGGCCAGCCCGGCCGTGAGCCGGGTTCATATATCGGATCCATCCGCCCGCGTGGGAGATGGATCCGCATATATAGTTTTCATATATCAGACGCGGGACCGGCGCAGCACGGCCAAGCCACGGTCCGCTTGGCGCGATCAGGGCGTCCAGACGCTGGCCTGCGACGCCTGGCCGAACGCGCTGGGAGAGACGATCGTGATGCGTCCGCTCTCTGTATCCAGAATACAAATACGGCTCACCGACGCGCTGCGCGCGGTAAACACGAGGTGCCGGCCGTCCGCGAGCCACGAGGGTTCCACGCCATCGAACGGCGCTTTTGAAACCACCTCGGCCTGGCCCTTGCTGAAATCATATACGGCGATCTGATAGCTGTCGCTGCGCACCGTGCATGCGATCAGGTTCGGCTTTGTCCGGCTCCAGTCCGGCTCGGCCGCATAGCGGAACCCGGCCCCCAGGCGCTGCGGCGCGCCGCCTGCGGCGCTCATGATATAGAGCTGCGGACCCGGGTCCATTGAGAACACGATCCGGCTGCCATCCGGCGAGAAGCACGGCGAGGCCTTCGCCTCTTCCGAGTGCGTGCGGCGTGTCACCTGCCGGCCCTGCGCCGATGAAGTATATATCTCCGAATTGCCCTCCCCGCTCAGCACCATCGCGACCTGCGTGCCGTTCGGGCTGAAATGCGCCCCGGTGTTCGTCCCACGGTAGCTTACGAACGTGGTGCGCTGGTACGTGTTCAGGTCGATTTGGAAAATGTCGGGAAAACCGGATTTATAGAAGCTTGTATATAGCAGCCGCGTGCCGTCGGGCGACCAGCGCGGCGTGAGCGCGAGGGCGTTGTCATGAGTGATCTGCTTGATGCCACCAAAGAAAAGATCCGAGACGCACACCTCCTTTGAGCGGCCGAGATCATGGATGAACGCGAGCTTCGCGGTAAAGAATCCGCGCAGGCCGAGGCCGTTCGTCTTCACGACCGCGATATCGGCGGCGCGGAAAAGCGCGTTGCGGTCATCGGTTCCCGAAACCGTCTCCGAGTAGGACGGCGTGCTCGAGCCCCTCGGCAATATATCGACGCGGACCTGGGTCGTGCCGAGAAGCGAGAACTTGAAATCATAATCCTCGCCGCTCGCGACGACCTTATAGCGTCCATGCGATCGAAAAGCCTGGATCGCGAGCGCCTCGAGTTTGGGCGAGTTGGCGGTGACCCGGACAGACAGTGTGTTTTTGTCGACAACGATATCGACGGGAATCTCGCGAATCGCCGCGAAGGCGGGAATTGCGAGGGAGAAGAGGACGAAAAAGCGCAGGAGTTTTTGCATGAACGTGGGCCGCTCTACTGAGTGAAGCGGAACGGGCATTTCTATTTGCGCGCGGAGCGGGCATAACAACTCTTATTTCCCGCGCGCCGCATTTTTCTCCACGTGACTCCCGACGAATTAAAAGAGCATCTCAAACAGGTGAAGTATCCCGGATTCAGCCGGGATATAGTTTCCTTCGGAATCGTGCGCGCTGCCGCTCTCGTCGACGGCGTCGCGAAGGTCTCACTCTCTCTGACGACGTCGGATCCGAAGATGCCGCTGTTCCTGCGACAGGAAGTCGAAAAATGTCTGCGCGCGATTCCCGAGGTGAAGGAAACCATTATCGATGTCGCCGTCGCTGCTCCAAAATCCGCGGCGCCCGCGAACGCGAGTCAGGTGAGTGCGAGCGCCACGCCAAAAACAATCAAGCACGCCGTTGCGATCGCGTCGGGAAAAGGTGGCGTCGGCAAAAGTACATTCTCCGTCAATCTCGCCTGCGCCCTCGCGCAGCTCGGCGCAGCGCAGGGGCGGCCTGGGCGCGTCGGACTGATGGACTGCGATATATATGGGCCGAGCGTTCCCCTGATGATGGGAATTCAGGGACGTCCCGGCGTTGACGGAGAAAGCCTGATTCCGTTGGAGCGCCACGGCGTGAAAGTGATGAGCATGGGGTTTCTCGTGGATGATAATACACCGGTCGTCTGGCGAGGCCCGATGATCATGAAAACGATCCAGCAATTCGTGCAGAACGTGCGCTGGGGCGAACTGGATATATTATTGGTCGACCTGCCGCCGGGCACGGGCGACGCGCAACTTTCACTCGTACAAACGCTCCCGCTCGACGGCGCGATTATCGTGACCACGCCGCAGCCGGCGGCGACGAATGTCGCGCGAAAAGGTGGATTAATGTTCCAAAAAGTGAACGTGCCTCTGCTTGGCGTGGCGGAAAACATGAGCTGGTTCACGGATCCGGCGGGCCGTCGCCACGAACTCTTCGGTCAGGGTGGCGGCATTATTACGGCGGAAAAACTAGGCACGAGTCTCCTCGGTCAGGTGCCGCTGTTTCAGGAGATCCGTGCCGGCGGTGATGCTGGCGAACCGATCGTCGTGAAATCGCCGGAAAGCCCGGCTGCCGTGACATTTCGCAATATGGCGGAAACGCTGCTCGCCCGTCTCGCTCATTTGGCCCGAGTCGCACCGCCGCGCGCATCTGCTTGATCGCGAGTTATCCACCCGAAGCTGCGCGACCCAACAGATAAAAACGTTCCTATTTGCCCGCACCAATGTCGCGAACAATCCCCTGCGGCAAATTGCAGGCATTGACAGTGGAAGCTCCCTCGCTCTCATTTCGTCCCTCGCTGCAAGCATGACTTCTCCCGCACCAGAGCCTTCGACGTCTCGCGAGTTCGTGAAGCAGTCGAGTCTATATCAGGAATTTTTGGCGGAGCGGGAGGAGATTCTGAAACACAAATGGCTCGAGTCGGAACGACTCGGCTATGATATCGGTTTCGAACGCGCGCTCCTCGATTGGATTCGAAAGCACCGCGAGGGGTGGCGCGCGGCGCGCCGTCTCCAGCAGCAGGCGCTGCAGCAGGGCGGCGGCAATAATACGATGCCGTTCGTGACCGGCTCCTCGGAGAAGCGGGACAACTAAACGGTCGGTCGCGCGGGCTGCGCGACGGGGCCTGCAGCCCGAACGAAAAATCTGGGCACAAAAAAGCCGGGCGCTGGCCCGGCTTCGGATCGGTTCTGGAGATATATTATTTAATCTCTTTATGAAGCGTGTGACGCTTCAGGAAGGGATTATATTTCTTTTTCTCGATGCGCTCCGTGACGGTCTTCTTATTCCGGAAAGTGAGGTAGCGGGAGGCGGGCTTGCCCTCTTTCTTGGCTTCGGTGCACTCGAGTGTGACTTGTTCTTGCATGGTAAAATCGGATTGGAGGGTCAGAGGAAACCAAAAACCCCCTCTGGCGCAACTCCAATCTAACGTCACCTAGCGTCGCTTTTCCGTCAGCGGCAGCATCACGCCCCGGCGAAACAGCGTCACCTGGCCCGTGCTCGAGGAGACCACGATCGCTATACATTGCGCCGCTACGCTGATCGCCGCGGCGGCCGCGTGGCGGCTGCCGAGCCCACTCGGCAACGCATGGTCGTTGTCCGTCGCTTGAATAAGACTGCCCGCGGATTCGACGACGCCGTCACCGCGAATTACAAAGGAGCCGTCGATCGAGGAAAATTCTTTTACCGTCTCGTCCATGAACGGGTTCAATATATTGCGGTCCTCCTCTTTATATCCATAAAATGGATTCAGCACGAGGGGTTTAGTGAGTTTCTCGACTCGCGCACTATCGCCGACAACGAAAAGACAACCCACCGGCCGGCCCTCGCGACCCTCGACGGCTAGCTCCGTCGCCACGGCGATCACGCGTTCCAGCACCTCTGGCTTCACATCCGGCGGCAGGAGATCCGTCTGCCCGGTCAGGAGCGTCTGGAATTCACGCTCTATATCAACGACCACGAGGGTATCGAACTGGTTGCTGCCGGTCATGCCCCCGACGCAGCAGACGCGGTCCGTAAATGATATAATGCCACGGGTCAGCGCGACGAGCATCGCGCTGCGCAACTGGGCGAGTCGCTGGCTCGAGAACGACCGTACTTGCAGCGTTTCCGCGAATCCCTCCTCGTCGCTGCCCGGGTCGATCGGGTTGCGCGTCACGAGAACGAGCTTGAGTTTCGATTGAAGCGTCCCGGGCTCGATGCCGCCGATGAACGTGTCTCCAAAGATCATGATTGCGCTGCAATCCGCGCCATGGGCCACGCGCTCGGCCTCTCGGAACATCAGGCGGTTGACGCGATTCTGCTGGGCCTGCACGGGGCGAATACCGCCGAAGCCACCGAGCAATCGCTGATGCAACGTATCAAGGTCGGGGGCCTCGACGAGATTGTTGACCAGATCGCGCTCGCGCACCTGGCGGGCGATGGACGCGAGCACTTGCAGATAATCGCGCGCGTTTTCTCCGGCGATCAGCATGACGATGAGTTTTACCCGTTCCTCATCCATGCCGCCGTCGTGGCGGATCCCGACGCGGCTGCGGCCGATCGCGAGTATATATCTCCGCGGCATCTTCACGCGGACGTGGGGCAGCGCGACGCCGAGCCCGAGGTAGGTGGTCATCGTGCTTTCGCGGGCGAGCAGTCCCTTGAGGAGGACGTCCGGTTTCAGGTCCGGGAAGCGCGCGACACAAACGTCGAGCAGCTCGCGCAGGGCGCCCGCCAAGTCGAGGCTGCGCAGATCCACAATGCGGCCTCGGGCGATGATTTTCTCGAGGCGCATCGATTTCAGGAGGCGGCGTCAGCCCGCTCGCGAATGCGCCCCGGCCCGGACGCGTTCATTTTTCCCACTCCAACGCTCCTTTTTTAATTTCGTAGAAAAGCCCGAGAACGAGAACGCCGATGAAGAAGAAAATCGGGCCAATAATCGATATATGATTCGCCAGGAAATCCCGATATATGAAAGTCCACGGGACCAGGATCACGATCTCGAGATCGAAGAGCATGAAGAGGAGAGCCGTGAGATAAAACTTCACGGAGAACCGCGTATGAATGATTCCGGCAGTGGGGACGCCACATTCGTAGGCCGAATCCTTGATAGTGTTCTTGCGCGCGCGCTGCCCGATGATCGTGCTCGCGGCGATGATGGTCACCGTGATGATCGCGGCCAGGAGGGCCTGAACCAGGAAGGGAAGATAAGCGGCGGCGGACATGATGGGAAGGAATTGGCCTGAGACCGCGCGCGGCGGCAAGCGGTTTATGGGCCCACGTTGACGATCTTGACCTGCTTCGTGTTGGTCGACCCGACGCCGAGTGTCTCAGCGAACTCAAGGGTCCGGATTTCCTCGGAGATCGGCTCGAAGCCCTCCATTTTCCGATGTCGGTCAATGCGATCCCGCATCATCGCGTCCATCGCGACCGGGTCCGTGCTCAGCCAGAGCAATTTCTCGGACACAGTATATAGCGAATTGAAGAAGGGTCCGCCGATGAATTGGTAATGCTCGAGGCTCGCGATGGTGAAGACCCAAGTCTCGCGCAATTCCGGGATCGCGCTCATTTCCGCAACTGCCGCCGGCGCGTTGGCGGGCGAGCGGAAAAACCGCGCGGTGTTCGAGGCATTCCACAACGTGGCATTCACGAGCGCACCATTTACGCCGAGGATGGCGTGGTCGGTATATACCGGAAGGTTGATCCAGAAATCCGTTTCGAGAAACAGCGGCGTGGCCAGGAAACTTTTGCGGTCCTCATCCTTGGTCGAGACATTCGAGACGTCCTTGGTTTGTTGCTCGGCGAAAACGGGATCGAAGCGTTGGGGGAGCGGGCTGTCGTAGAACCAGACCGGATCATAAAACTTACCCGACTCGAGTACATAGACCGGATGGCCCTTGAAAGGTGTCTGGCCGGTCACGAGCGATGGCAGAAAACCGGTCATGCGCGATCGCAGGGCATTCAGGACGACGAGAAATATATTTTGCTCCTCAAAGCCCCGCCGTTCCAGCGCAGCGATCACCGCCTTCACGAGTGGCACTGGCGTCGCCATGCCGGGGCCGGAGTCGGTATATATTTTGAGTCCGACCTTCTTTTTCGCGCCCGGCACGAGCCTGCGCCCGGTCGATTCCTCAAATTTGCCGATGAGAAGCTCCACCTGCCGCGAGTAATTCAGGACGTCGAAGTCATCGAGGTGGGCTTGATATATAACCGCGGGCGGGACCGCCACGGGAGTGGCGAGCTCCGGCGCCGCCGCCGTCGTGGTGGGTGCAGCCGGAAGGAGGGCTTGGCACGCGATGAAGCTGGCGAAAACACAAAGGAGGGAACGCATTGAAAATGTAGCTGTGTAGTCTCTGGCTCGCGCGCGAAGTTTCCTCACAAAGCGCGAAAGGCCGGGAACATTCGCGATGCCAGAGGCGGGAACTTGACAGCCTCGTGAGCGGGATGAAAGTGCATTCTGTGCCGCGCTTTCCGCTTGTCCGGAAAGGGGTTTTCCCGATTTCCAGCCATGCCAGTCATCAAGCCCACGTGCGTCCGCGACATCAAGCTGCGGGTCAACCTGGCGGATGTGGTCTCACGGGTCGTCACTCTGCGAAAAGCGGGCGGTTCACGTTTCAAGGCCTTATGCCCTTTTCACAACGAAAAGACGCCGTCGTTCCACCTCGATTCCGATAAAGGTTATTATCACTGCTTTGGCTGCGGCAAGGGAGGCGATGCGATCAACTTCGTCCGGGAAACCGAGCAGCTCAGTTTCACCGAGTCGGTCGAGGCGCTGGGCCAGCGATTTAATATAGTGATCGAATATGAAGAGGGCCGCGGGGCGCCCTCGACCGAGGAGCGCTCGCTGCGCCAGGAGTTATATCAATTGCACGACGCCGCCGCTGAACATTTCCACCAGGCATTCTTGGCCCGTGATGACACGGGCACATTCCTGCGCGAATATTGGACCAGCCATCGGCATTTTTCCCTCGAGTTGGCGACCGAATTCAAGGTCGGCGCCGCTGATTCTCAGGGCAGCGGACTCGCGGCGGTTCTCCTGCGAAAAAAGTTTTCCGAGGAAGCATTGCGGCAATCCGGACTTTTTTTCATTCGAGAGGATGCCGCCTTGACGCTCGGGGCGATGCGGCCGCGATTTCGTGGACGTCTCATGATTCCGATTCGCGATCATCAGGGGCGCGTGGTCGCGTTCACCGCCCGGCAGACCGAGCTCACGCCCGACGATGATCCCGCGCGGGAGGCGAAATATGTAAACTCGCCGGAAACGCCCATCTTTATAAAGGGCAACCTTCTTTTTAATTTGGATCGCGCGCGCGACGCGGCGGGCAAGGGAGAGCCGTTCGTGCTGGTGGAAGGGCAGCTCGACGCCATGCGATGCTGGTCGGTGGGCTTGAAGACAGCGATCGCGCCGCAAGGGACTTCGATCACGGAGGGACAGCTCGTGCTGCTGCGGCGGTATCAGAGCCAGGTGGAGTGTTTCTTCGACAGTGATACGGCGGGGCAAAAAGCCGCACTGCGGTTCCTACCGATGGCGCTGCGCGCCGGGCTGGAGGTGCGGTTTCTTTCTGCGCTCGGAGGTGAAAAGGTCGACCCAGACACGCTTTTTCTGGCGCACGGGCGGGCTGCGTACGACGAGGTGAAACAAAGGGCGCAGAGTGCCATCGCGTTTGCCTCCCGGGCTTTGTTGCCGAGCCCGGCGGCAGCTTCCGCTGAGCTGAAGGCGCGGGCGGCGCATGGGCTTTTCGACATAATCGGTGCCGCGGAAAGCGAGATGGCACGCGCGCAGTTTATATCCGAAGTTTCTACGGAACTGCGGCTTCCATTAGCTGCGGTCCAAGCCGATTTTCAAAAATTCATTCTGCGCCAGCAACGCGTTGCGGGCCTGCGGCCGGACGCTGAAATCCGCCCGGTCCCGCAGGCCGCGGCGGGAACGAAGTCCGTGACGCCCGAGCACCACCTGCTTATGCTGTGGCTTCACTTTGACACGCTGATGGCCCCGCTGAGCGCGGCGTTGCCGCACGAGTGGATCGACTCGACGCATCCGGCGGGCGTCCTGCTGAGTCGTTTCGTCGGTGAATTCGAAAACGGACATTGGCCAGGTCGCGATCATCTCGAACCGTTGCTAGAAACGCCTGAGGAGAGAAATTTGGTTGCAGCGCTCATTTTTGACACTCCGGCAATTGAGGATCCCTTCAAAGTGGCGGGAGAGGGCTTGCAGCAGCTGCGCCGCCGAACGCTGGAACCCCGTCTTCGGCAAATAGAACTTGCGTTAGCCACAAGCCACGCGGACAGTAATAGTGACCCAATTTCACTCTTAAAAGAACGCTCCGAACTGCACCGCCAGCTTCGCCGACCCATGGGGTTGGCGCCGGCGGTTTAGGGACGTTTTTGCTATTTAATCTTACACATGCCGCGAAAAGCCAAGACTGCCGACACCGAACAATCTGAAGCCGTAGAGGCTGTTCTCGCCAAGACCGGAGCGGGCCCAGTCGCCGACGGAGGCCCGGGTGCTGACCTGCCCGCAGGCGGGATCAATGACAAGATTCGAAACCTCATTCGGTTGTCGAAGGAGCAGGGCTACCTGACGTTCGACGACATCAACGAGGCTCTACCGGAATCGATTGAGAACCAAGAAGAAATCGATAATGTTCTTTCGATTTTGCAGAATCTGGAAATCGAGATTCTCGAGCCGGATCAAGTCGAGGACTATAAAGCGCGGCAGGCGGAAACCGAAGAGGAAGAAAGCCGGTCCTCGCAGAATGATATATTGGACGACCCCGTCCGGATGTATCTCAAGCAGATGGGTCAGGTCCCGCTGCTAACGCGGGAGCAGGAAGTTGAAATTTCGAAGCGCATCGAGAACGCAGAGCTCAAGGCGCAGGAAGCGCTGTTCCAAGCTTCGGCGGTCGGCGCCTATATAGGAACGCTGGGCGCGAAGCTCTTGAATCGCGAAGAACGCTTCGATCGCGTCGTCATCGATAAAAAAATCGATTCCCGTGAAGCCTATTTCAAGGCGCTGCCGAAGCTCGTCGAGAGCACCCAAAAGTGCGAGGCGTCCACGGCCGAGGGATGGGACGAATACCTCGCCGCGAAGTCGGACGCCGAGAAGAAGAAAATTCTCGCCAAGCTCCGCAAACGCGAGGCGGCCCTTCGCGCGAATTTTTCCAAGTTCTTTTTTAAGCTGAAGGTATATGAAGAGTACCTCGACAACCTTCGCCCTGTGCTGGAGGAGATCGAAAATATAAATCGGCAGCTCGAGCGCGCAAAACACCCCAAGACCAAAAAGGATGCCGCGATCGATCCGAAGCCGCTGCACGCGCGACTGAAACAACTCGAGGCTTCGCACCGAATCCCGCCTGCCGAACTCCTGCAGATCGTCGGGCAAACATTGGTCCACGTCCGCGAAGCCCACAAAGCGAAGACGGAGATGGTGGAGGCGAATCTTCGCCTCGTGATTTCGATCGCGAAGAAATATACTAATCGCGGCCTCTCATTCCTCGACCTCATTCAAGAGGGAAACATGGGCCTCATGAAGGCCGTCGAAAAATTCGAGTATCGTCGCGGATATAAGTTCTCGACCTACGCGACGTGGTGGATCCGCCAGGCGATCACCCGCTCCATCGCCGACCAGGCGCGGACGATCCGCATCCCGGTCCATATGATCGAGACCTTGAACAAGGTCATGCAGGTGCAAAAACAGCTCCTGCAGGAATATGGTCACGAACCGACGCCCGACGAAGTGGCCGACGAGATGAACCTGCCCGTCGAGCGCGTGCAGCAGATCATGAAGATGGCGCAGCAGCCTATCTCGCTGCAGTCACCGGTTGGAGACGGCGACGACACGAGCTTCGGCGATTTCATCGAGGACAAGTCGGCGGAGAATCCGTATGATATGACTGCGTACTCGTTGCTCCGCGAAAAAATCGTGGACGTGCTCGACTCGCTCACGGAGCGGGAACGTCGCGTGCTCTCGTTGCGGTTTGGGCTGGTCGACGGATATAGTCGAACGCTTGAAGAAGTTGGTAAGCAGTTCAAGGTGACGCGCGAGCGCATCCGCCAGATCGAGGCGAAGGCGTTGAGAAAGATGCGCCATCCCACCCGCATCCGGCAACTCCACGGGTTCTTCGATGCCGAACAAATCGACAACGCCCAGAACCTTTTGAAAGTCGCCGCGACGTCCCGGCCGGGCGGAATGCCGCCGCCACCCTCCGGCGGCTCGGTGCCTCCGATGAACGTACCGCCAAAATTCTAAACTGTATAAAGCGGCTTTCCCGCTTTACAGAATCACCGTCCAGCTTATATTAAATTTATCGTGACCTCTCCACTTTTGGCCGTTCTCGGCATGGGTAGCACCGAACTCCTCGTTATTCTCGGGATTTTTCTGCTCATGTTCGGGGGCTCCAAGCTTCCGTCGTTGGCCAAGGGCTTGGGACAGTCGGTCAAGGAGTTTAAGAAAGCTTCGAAGGAAGAGGACGAGCAACCGGTGACAACGGCGACCGAAACGAAGGCCGCTCCGAAAACCCCCGGCTCGAACTGACGGGCGATTTCGCCCCCGACGAAAAGCGTCCAACTGGGCGCTTTTTTTGTGCCCGCCTCCCAGACGATGTATCCATATTCTGGATACGACGTGTATATCTTTTTCTATGAGGTGTTGGTGCCGCGGTATTCGCTAGGCGACGTTTGATTCCTCCGGCTTTTCGCGAAGCCACGTTTTAAATTCCGCGAGCTGCACGGGTGTGCCCAGCACGAGCAATTCATCGCCGCCGCAAAGCGTTTCCGACCCGGTGGGATTTAATATACGCTCCGGCCCGCGGTGGATGCCGGCGACTTGCACGCCGTGATCGCGCGCGGGCGCGAGCTGCCCGAGGGTTCGTGCCACCGCGCGACTCCACTCCGGCAGACGCAGAACCTCCATCTGCACCTCGGCAAACAGCGAATCCGCCACCGGCGCACCCGAAACCGCGCCGAGAAACGACCGGCCCGCCTCGACCTGGGCCGCCGTCCCGAGGAGCAGGACTTTATCTCGTGGATATAGCACCGCGTCGGGCGTCGGCAGCGGAATCATAAATCCCTGCCGCTCGATTCCAACAATCGAGCACCCGAATCGAGAACGCAGCGCGAGGTCCGAAATTTTCTGACCCTGGCAATCCGCGAGGTCCGGCAGCGTACAATCCACCATATGTAGATTCCAGTCCCCGTGCGGCTGCAGCCACGGAGCAGTGGTCGCCGACATCCTCGTGTCACCGAGATCCATCATGCTGATCAGCTCCACCTCCATCTCGCTGTGCCAGTATATAAGCTTTCGCCGCAGCGCCAGCAACGCGACCACCACCACCACGCCGCTCATTAGTAGAATCCACTTGGCCGTGCCGTCCGCCGGCACGATCGACGCCAGCCAGACGAACATTGCGCCGCCCGAAAGAATTTTCAGGCCGTTCTCCACAAGGACGCGCAAGCGTTTCGCGTGCGGGTGACCCTTGGTGGACACCTCTGCATATAGCATCGCCATGGCCGATATATTACGCCAAATCGCGACCAGCGGCGCCAGGGTGATCGCCACCAGCGCCAGCCAGAAAAACAAATCCAGGTCGTGAGGAAAAAGACGGTCTCGCCCGAGCCAGCGCTCGACGAGCGCAAACATCTGCCGGGAAAATATAATAAGGCCGGTGACGAGAAAACAGCCGATCACCAGCTGGCCGATGCGTTTGCGGCTGAGCTGCCACATGAGATTCCTCGCGCGGCGCCGCTGGAGTTGCGCCAGCCATCCATGATAAGCGCGCACCCACGCAAACATCCAGCGGGCCTGCCGCGCCCCGGCCGCAGAAGCGATGTATTCAGACCGACGTGTCAGAACCGGCGCCGCGATCGTCGTCACCAAGGACACGCCCACCGCCAATGGATAAAACTTCGGCGGCATCACCAGGGCCGTCACGCCGAGTTGCGCGATGATAAAAGAGAACTCGCCAATCGGCGTCGCAGTCAGCCCCGTGCGGAACGCCTCCCGCAAAGGCGTCCCGATCAGCGCGAGTCCACAGGTGACCGCAAACGGCCGCGCCACGAGCGCGAACACCCCGACTGCCAGAATTAATCCGGCGTTCGCCCAGAGATCTCGCGCATCAATTTGCATGCCAATCGCGACGAAAAACACCGCGCTAAATACATCGCGCATCCCCTCAAATGTGCGCTCGACCTGATGCCGGTTCGGCGTTTCTGCGACAATCGTCCCGAGCAAGAACGAACCGAGTGCCAGTGAATAACCCGCTCGCGTTGCCACAACTGCGAGTCCGAAAAGCAACGCCGCGATCCCGATGGTCTGCAGTTCCTCGTCCGCCGATATACTCATCCGTCGCAATAGCCACGGCACGAGCAGCATGCCTCCTATACCCGCTACGACGACGAACGCCGCGAGCATCAACAACGTCGAGCCCACGTGCGCCTCAGTCCCGCGGCCCATATGTACAATGGAATTTAGGATCGTCAGCATGCCCACGCCCACAACGTCCTCCATCACCGAGATTCCCATCGCCAGCTGGCCCGAGCGCTCGTGCGTCGTGCCCGTTTCCTGGAGGATTTTTGTGATGATCGCCGAGGACGAAATCATCAGGATCGCCGCGAGAAAAAGCGTCTCAATATTGGACCACCCGAGCGCCGCGCCGAGCAGCCGCGACAAATAATACATCACGAGCGCACCCGCCGCCGTGGACGCCAGCAGCGAGAACCCGAGCCGCCGGATCTTTCTGACACTCAGCCGGAGGCCGATGGAAAACATCAGGAAGACCAATCCCAGCTGCGCGAGTGTCTCGATCGTATCGGCATCGGTGAGCAACGACATGGGCGGCGATTTCGGACCGACCAAAATTCCCGCAACCAGATACCCGACCACGACCGAGAGTCCGACACGTTGGCAGAGCCAGCCCATCACGCCGCCAACGACGAGGATCACCGCCAAATCCTGAATGAAGTGCATGCCGTGCATCGCTTCGCGCCACCGAAAACGCGGGTAACCTTGCGATGCGTCAACCCAATCGTTCACCTCGACGGAACTCTATTTACCGCGTTGACACTCCACGGGCGCGACGATTCGTTCCCGTCGGCGGCAACGCCGCCGTTCCGCCCTCTCGCGCACGTAACCATGGCTAACATCTTCGGGTACTTTTCCAACGACATCGGCATCGATCTGGGCACCGCGAACACACTCGTTTTTGTCAGGGACAAGGGCATCGTCTTGCGCGAACCCTCCGTCGTAGCGGTGGATACTGCGTCGCGGAAAGTCCTCGCTGTCGGCGACGAAGCGAAACGCATGCTGGGGCGAACCCCGGGAAATATTACTGCGATCCGTCCGATGAAGGACGGCGTCATTGCTGACTTCGACGTCACCGAGCAGATGCTCCGATATTTTATCCGCAAGGCGGGCAGCTCCTTTCGCGCGCCACCCCGCGTCGTTATAGCAATTCCGTCCGGCATCACCGAGGTGGAGAAACGTGCGGTCATCGAGTCCGCCACGCACGCCGGCGCACGTCTCGTCCGGACGCTCCCCGAGCCGATGGCCGCGGCGATGGGCGTCGGGCTGCCGATCGATGAGCCGGCGGCCAATATGATTGTTGATATAGGCGGCGGCACGACCGAGATCGCCGTCATCTCGCTTTCGGGTATAGTATTTTCGAAATCGATCCGCGTCGCCGGTGACGAGCTCGACACCGCGATCATCAACTATATGAAACGCGCCTATAATCTTCTCATCGGTGAACGCACCGCGGAGGAGATCAAAATGCGCGTTGGCTCGGCCTATCCACTCGACGAGGAGCTCACGATGGAGGTGCGCGGGCGTGACTCGGTCGCGGGCCTCCCGAAGACGATTCATATAACGTCGCAGGAGATTCGCGAGGCGCTGGCCGACACGATCTCGGCGATTGTGGACGCAGTGCGCACGACGCTCGAGCGCTGCCCGCCGGAACTCTCCGCCGACCTCGTCGATCGCGGTTTCGTCATGGCCGGCGGCGGCGCACTCATCCGCGGTATCGACCGGTTACTCAGCGAAAAAACGGGGCTGCCCGTCACCGTCTCGGACGATCCGCTTTCGGCAGTGGCCAACGGCACCGGCGTCTGGCTGAATAATAATATGGACTGAGCCGGCCCGCGGTTTACCGCGTGGCGGCGGGCGGCGGCGCGCCGCACGTGTTTCCTGATCCTCCGTGCCTTCGAAACGCTTCGACCAAGCCCGCCCCTTTCTAACGTTGGGCGTGGTTGCCGTCGCCTGGATCATCCTGCCCGTCGCGCTGAAAACATTTACGCGCGCGACTTTTTTCGAATTTCAGGCGCCCGTCTCCGTCGCGATTTCCTACGCGCGCGACCTTCAGGAATATTGGACGCTCCGCCTGCACTCGAACAGCGAGCTCATCGAGGCCGGGCGCGATCTCGCGCGCCTCGATGCGTCGTACGCGCTCGCCGTGCAGCAAAATTCGCAGCTGCAGGCGGAGGTGGGTCGGCTCGAGGCATTGCTGAATATGCCAAAAGCCGAAGGCTACCGCTCCGAACCCGCGCGCGTTGTACGCCGCGATTTCTCCGGCTGGTGGCAGCGGATGACCATCCGCAAGGGAGGGAATTATGGAATCACCGTGGGCTCGCCCGTTGTGTTCACCGGCGGCGCGGTGGGCCGCGTCACCGAAGTTTATTTGACCACCGCGGTCGTGGAACTCATCAGCAGCCCGAACGTCCGGCTCGCCGCCACGCTCGAGGGAGACTCCCGGCCCATCAGTTTCCAGGGCGGCTCCAGCCCGACGTTCGGCCCGGCGACCGGAGTCGTTGAATTCGTGCCGCTCGATATATATGCCGCCCCGCAAGCGCCGAAGCACCTCGTCACTTCGGGCTTGGGGATTTTCCCCGCGGGATATACACTCGGAGAAATCGTCCGGGTGGAAATGGGAGCGGACGGGCTGTTCAAGACCGGCGAGGTGCAACTGGATCCGCGACTCAGCGAGCTGACGGAGGTAACAGTCCTCGTGCCCACCTCGCCGCCATGAAACTATATAGTAAATGTCGCGCCTCGGGCGAATCACGCGGGATTTTTTGAGATGCGCCGGATCCTCATCGTTTTTTCCACGCTCGCGCTCCTCTGGGTGATCATCGCGCAGGTGAACCACTCGTTGAGCAGCGCGCATGTTTATCTTTTCGTCGGCGGGCTTTATATAACGTACGGCGCGCTCGTGCTGCCGTTCCGGGCCGGCCTCGCCGCGTCGATCCTGGCCGGGCTGCTCTGCGATGCGACGACGCCCGTGAAGTTCGGCACGCACATGTTGCTCTGGGCCACCGCGCATGCCATTATATATAACCTCCGAGACCGCATTCCCCGCGAGGATACCACGTCACGGGTAATCGTGGCGTTGCTGGCGAACCTCGGGCTTTTCCTCGTGTTTTCATTTATACAAATCTCGCGCTCCCCCGCCCCGGCCTCAGCGTGGCCGCGGCTCATCGCGGACCTTTTTGCCTCGCAGATTTTTTTGATTTTGATCGCGCCGTGGTTTTTCGCGCTGCAATCCAAAGCACTCCTGCTCGCACGCGTGGAGCGGGATTTTCTCTCCTAGTGCTCCATGTCTCGCGCTGAATTTTCTGGCAACGACCTGCCGGGCGTCGACGTCGACTCGTACCGCGGCTACGATCCGCGCGTCATCTTTTTCTATTTCCTCGGCGCGGCGCTGCTCGCCCTGCTCGCCGGCGGCCTGGCGTATCGGCAGATTTTCGAGTCCGATGTATATCGGCAGCGCGAGCGCCACCAAAACCAGCGGCGCGTGCTGGTCCCGGGCCCGCGGGGGAATATATACGATCGCGAGGGTCGCGTCCTCGTCGAGAATAGGGCGCGCTTCGCCGTCGTGCTGTATTTGGACGAACTGCAGGACGAGATAATACACGAAGGGCTGAAGATCCGAAAAAACTTCCGTGCTGCCGGCGACAAGGATCTCCCGACGCGCAGCCAGTTCGACCAACTCGCGCGCTCGACCGTCGTGCAGCGCTACCTCGACCAGGTGAACACGATCCTTCATCGGGAAGGCACCGTCGACCTGCGCGCGTTGCGCAAACACTTCGATGCGGAAATGTCGCTGCCGTATCTCCTGCTCGGCGACCTCTCCGCCGAGGAATATGCGAAGCTCATCGAGGAACTGCCGGTGCGCTCTCCCCTCCAGGTATATACATCGAGCACACGCTCGTATCCCTACGGATCCGCCGCGGCGCATACGCTGGGATACGTCGGCACCGGCGGTGGCGATCTGGATGGCGAGGATTTCCCAGGCGAGGACCTGCCGACGTTGAAGATGAAAGGGACCGTCGGAGGTGGCGGGCTGGAGCAGCGCTTTGACAGCCAGCTGCAGGGCGAGCCGGGCGGTACAATCTTCCGCGTCGATCCCGCGGGTTATCGCGTCAATCCTCCGCTCGAGAAACGTGTGCCGATTCAGGGAAAAAATCTCACGACTTCCCTTGATATAGACTTGCAGCTCGTGGCGGAAAAAGAACTCGGCGATCAATCGGGCGCGGCGGTCGCGATCGATATCGGAACCGGCGAAATCCTCGCACTCGCGAGCAAGCCGGATTACGATTTGTCCGACACGTCCCCGCGAATCAGTACCGAAACATGGCAGTCAATTTTGTCGCGCGGGGCGCTGCTTAACCAGGCGATCTCGGGCGCCTATCCGCCTGGTTCGACGTTCAAGATTCTGGTGACGATCGCGGGGCTCCGCAGCGGTCGGCTCGACCCGGATCAGGTCATTGTTGACTGCCAGGGGACCACGCGCATCGGCGGTAAAACGTTTGTCTGCGAAAACGGCACGGGCCACCACGGAGAGGTCACGCTTCGCGATGCGATCGCGTCCAGCTGCGATATATACTTCTATGAAGCCGGTCGCCTGATCACTCCGGAAGTCATCACGGCCGAGGGCCGTCGCTTCCACCTGGACCAGCGAACGGGGATCGAGCTGCCCGGCGAGACCAATCGCATGGTACTGCCGGACCCTGCGTGGAAGCAGCGTACGCAAAACGAGCGTTGGTTTCCCGGTGACACCGCGCACATGGCCATTGGCCAGGGTTTCGATTTGGTCTCTCCCATCGACATGGCGTGCTTCGTCGCGTCGGTCGCGCGCAACGAAGTATATACGAAGCCGACGCTGCTCCACGACCCGAACGCCCCGCGCCAGCACAGCGACCCGATTGGCCTGACGATGGCCCAGCGCGCGGCGCTGCTCGAGGGCATGGAGCGCGTCTGCTCAGACAAAGGCGGCACAGCATATGGCACGCTCTCGCTGCCCGCGTATCGAATTCCCGGAGTGCAGATCGCGGGGAAAACCGGCACGGCCCAAAAGCAGGTCACGAGGAACAACCGTACCGGCAATATAAACTACGCTTGGTTCGTGTGTTTTGCGCCGGCGGAAAACCCCGAAATCGCTGCGGCCGTGATGGTGGAGGGCGATGTGATCGGCGAGGCGTTCCAAGGCGCGCGTTATGCGACGCCTGTCGCCGCGGCGATTCTCAAAAAATATTTCGAGAAGAAAACCCACCCGACCAACCCGTTGTTGTCGCCGCGGCGGATCGAATAGATCAGCGCCGTCCGCGACGGCGCCACACTTTGCGCGCGCGGCGAAAAACCTGCTCCGGCGGCGGCCAGGTCTCGCGTGAACCAAAGCGCAGCCGCTGCAACTCCTCGCGCACCGGCACCACGTCGACGGAGGTGAGTTCCCGCGCCATGAGCCGACCCAACCAGCGCCCGGCCTCGCGGCGCACGGGATCATCGCGCCGCCCTGCAGCCGGCTTCCAGAGCTCCTTCCAGAACCCCGCTCCGAATTCGCGCCACGCCCAAGTGAGACCGATTCCCGCCGCGAGAAAGGCCACCACGCCGACGACACGCCGCAAATTCCAGGGCCCGCGAATGAAGGCGACTATATTGTCGATCGTGCTTTTTAATATATCTCGGATGCGCGTGCCGGTGTTCTCCGTCGCCTGTTTCACCGCTCGGATCGTCTCGACCTGCGACTGCTGGTCGAAGCTGACGATACGCCGGTACCAGAACACTCGGAGGCTTTCCAGTCGCGCCGACCAGCCGCGCTCGGTGCGCGCCTCCCGCGCGGCCGCCGCTGAAGGCCCGGCGTCCACTGTATACTCCGGTTCACCGAGCGCATCGACGCGCATCCAGGCGCCGGCGGCGGGATCAAATAACTCGGCCCACGCATGCGCGTCAGAATTTCGAATGGTCAGATTACTCGAATAGCTATTCCACGTGCCGCCCTTGAACCCGGTTACCACGCGAGCGGGAATTCCCGCGGCGCGCGCCAAGAGCACGACCGAACCGGCGAATAATTCACAATGCCCCGATTCTTGCGACGTCAGCCAGCGCACGAGAGGATCTCCCGCACCGCGAGGTATATTGGGCGAGATCGAATAATGATGATTGCGGCGGAGCCACGTGATCACGCGCTGAGCGAAATCGGAAGTATGCGACCGTTTCGTGCCGGCCCGCGGCACCGGCAACAGCCGCGCCGCGCCCGCACTGGGCTCGGTTTGCTGGACATCACCTACTGTGCGCAAAAGCGTTTGCACATCGTCGGGACTCAGCTGGATCTGCAATTCCGCCTTTACGAGCGCCTCGTGATATTTCCTGACGCCTTCCGTGATTCCCCCGGGACTGGTTGGTGTGACTGCAGGGCGCGATTCGGCGGGCGTCCGCTCCTCCTCGACAACCTTGAGAGCGCTCGAGAAAATTGCGTCCGGCAACAACGGCCCGGTCTCCATATTGTCCACTTGGTATGCCATCATCGAGGCCGGCTCGCTGTTCAACGCGACGATCGCGAGCGCTTCACTAAACCGGAAACTCTGGGTCTCGCGGAAATGTAATTCGCCAAAACGCCCGAGGAGCGGCAGATACTGGCTAACTCCGGACTCGAGATAAAATACCCAAGTGGCCGGATGCGTGGAATAATAGCGCGGCCTCACTTGTACGCGGGAGCTGGTGGTGTCTGCTCCCAACTCCCCACGCAGCTTTTTCGAGAACATGAACTTAGAGTCATGATAATCGTCCAGCACCATCATCCTCCAATAAGGCACCAGCGGCACCGCCGATTTTTCCGAGACGTCCACGCTGAGCGCGATCGACGTGTCCTGGACGATTTCTGTGATGTCGCCGAACTTGATCGAATCGTTGAACCCCGTGCGGGCCTTCCGAAATATAAAGCGTTCGAGAAAGAGGCCGTTATCGAACTGAAATCGCGGAATCGCGAGGAAGAGCAGAACGGATATTCCGACCACGCCGGCGAACAGAACCGCGCCGGCGATGATCACGCGAATATCAGTGGCCGCGCGCACCCGCTGAAACAACATCCGCCAGTCCGTGCGCACCGCCCATCCCGGCACACGGCCCGGTTCCGGCGCAGGCGCCGGCACCTTCATTGTATCCGTGAGCGTGAGCAGAAATAGCAACGCGAGCGCGCAGGCCACAAACGCGAGAATCTGCGCGGCAAACGCAATCGAGACCGTCAGCACACCGGCCACGATCACGAGGAATAATCCCAGCACGATGATCTGTAACTCATCGCGCCGCTGGCGATAGTTGATCCCTCTATATAGCAAAAGAAATATATCGAGGCGCACCATCGCCGGCAGCAACTCCGTCTTCCACCAGAGATCGCCAAGGAAAAATGCGACGATTACCGGGAATGCCAGCCGATGCGCGATGGCCGGGACGCGGGCCGGCAGATCGGGCCGGACCAGGCAAGCCGTCGTCGTAACAACAGCGATCGCACTGATCGCCCACGCGTCTATATCAAGATAAAAGACGGTGCCGATCGCGAGCAGCGTCATCACGCCACCAAGAAACCACCGCAGCTGCTGCAGCGATTCGAAACTAAGCTGAGGCCGTTTTCTCACCGTCGACAAACGCCAGCACACCGCGCGCGCCATCGGGCGCGAACGTGAGTATATTGCGAATCCGCAGCGGCCGGTCCCCGCTATATGAAAACGAGCCGTCTTCCGCCGCTACCCGCGGCTTCAGCAACGCCAATCTATCAAGAAACCACTCCAGGTCGCCGACGCGGCGCATCGGATGCACCTCCCCGAGATCGACCCGCACACTCGTCAACTGGTTGGCCCGGAAAAGATCCTCAGCGAGAGTGGCCGCGAAACTCACGAGCAATTCGAATTGCGCCGGTCGCGTCCACGTCTCCGCGTCCGTTTGCAGCCAGAGCGAAAACCCCTGCGTGCTTTCAGCCGCGGCCTGGCGCACCAGCAGCTGCCGCGTTCGCGCACTTGCTTTCCAATGGACGAGCCGGTGCGAATCGCCCGGCGCGTAACGGCGCAGCGCCAGCAGATCGGAACCGCTCCCGGGCCGCGACTGCCGCTCGGCACCGGCCGCGCGGCGCGCGGAGGCATTCGCAAAGCGACGATATTCCACGGGGGCAGGCCAGACGATCACGTCATCATATACCTCCGTCGTCACATTCTTCTTCAGAAAGCCAAAAGGGAAAAGGGAGCCGACCGACTCGAGCTCGACGCGCGCCTGTCCGCGCTTCGTCGGTTGCAGCGTCCATTCGAGCCGCAGCTCACCGCGAGGCTCGAGCCGTTCCGCGAGCGTGACCGTACCGGACGCCTCGACCGCGTTCCTCTGCGCCATCGCGGCGCGAACATCAATCCCACGCGCGGTGAATGTCGTCTCCGCCTTTACCTCCATTACCTCGACCATCCGGAGGCGCAGCTCGAACCAGAGACCGTAGGTTGGCAGAAACTTTTTCATATTGCGCAAGCCTAGCCCGACCGTCACCGGCCGGCTCGCCCGCCACGGCGCACCCGCTTCGAGGCGCCAGCGGACGCCAAGCAGATTCAGCGACGACATCAGCCCGCTCAGGATCAGGCAGCCGAGGAGCAGCGAGAGCGTGATGAAAAGTATATTGTTCGAGGAGTTATATGCAGCGGTACCCAGGCCCATCGAAAGGGCGATCAGGAGTATGCCCGAAATCGTCGGAGTTATCCGGTGCGAACGCCGCGGAAAAACCAGCGCCCATAATAGAGTGCTGAAACGAAAACCGCGGCGGCTACCGCCATTCACCCCGGACCACCCGTCCCGCGCTTTGACTGGCCAGCCTGGCGTCGTGGAACTCACGCCGGGCTGGGGATGCTCGCGAGAATCCGCTTTAATACACCCGTCACCGCGCGACGCTCCTCCAGAGCGTCGCTCGTCTGGCGCGTCAGTCCGAGCCGATGCGCTAGGATGGGAACAACGAGCGCGGAAACATCGTCCGGCAAAACGAAATCCCGCCCCAGTACGAGAGCACGAGCTTGCGAAGCGGTTCTCAGCGCGAGCCCGCCCCGCACGCTGATGCCCGCGCGGAATTCGGCCTCGGTGCGCGTCGCGCCGACGATGCGCAATATATACTCGAGCACACTGTCCTCGACAAAGACCTGCGCGGCCGTCGTCTGGATTTGGAGAACCTGCGCACGCGTCAGCACCGGGTTCAACGCGATCGCATCATAACCGCCTCGGCTGGTGCGCAGGATTTCCATTTCGTCATTGGCCTCAGGGTATCCCATGTGCAGTCGCATCAGGAAACGATCCATCTGGCTCTCCGGCAGTGGGAATGTTCCCTCGTAGTCCACGGGGTTTTGCGTCGCAAAAACTAAAAACGGAGAACCCACCGCATGCGCCTCGCCATCCACGGTGACGCGCGCCCGATCCATCACCTCGAGGAGCGCGGACTGCGTTTTCGGCGTCGCGCGGTTGATCTCGTCGGCGAGCACGACGTTCGCGAACACCGGGCCTTTTTTGAAAACGAACTCCTTGCTCGTCTCATCATATATAGCCACGCCGGTGACATCGCTGGGCAGCAGGTCGCTGGTGAACTGAATCCGTGAAAACGCGCAATCCATCGAACGCGCGAGCGAGTACGCCAGAGTCGTTTTTCCCACACCGGGAAGGTCCTCGATCAGCAAATGTCCGCCGGCCACGAGACACGTGAGCACCTGCTCGATGACGTCGTCCTTACCCTTGATGGTGAGGCGCATGTTCGTGCGCAGACGCTCGAGGGCCTGCTTGGCGGCCTTGATCTCCCCGGCTTGCACGAAATCGCTCATCCGCGGGAGAATGCCCACCGCTCGGTCGCGGTCAAACCCACCCCGGGGAGTACATCTGCGCATTACCAAATTTTCGCAGGGGCGCCGCGGCCCACCGCCGATTCGGCCAGCTTGGCGTTGGCCTTTGCACTCCCAGCATCTTGACGACGCCGATTTTTTTTTGACGCGATCGTCACCCGGCATAAAGGTGCGCGAATGAACCAGGCTCAGGCTCAAGATGCTCCGCAAGCGGCGGGTTTTATTCCGCCGCCCCCACCCAAGACGCTGACGGCAAGATTGCTCGTCGGCTTTATCGATTGGGCGGAGCGCCGCATCGCCGCCAATGCCACAATGGGCAACCGCCCGGTATATGATCCGCGGGAATTCCCATGGGTCGCCGAGGTCGAGGCAGACTGGCGCAAAATCCGCACCGAGCTCGACGTCGTGATGAAGCGGAAGGACGAGCTGCCGAATTTTCAGGATATATCCACGGACGTGAAGACCATCCAGCGGGACAACCAATGGAAGACCTATATGTTCATGGGCTATGGCAAGAAGTCCGAGGAAAATATACGCAGCTGCCCCGAGACCGCGCGTGCCCTGAAAAAAATTCCCGGACTAAAGACCGCGTTTTTCTCCATCCTCTCGCCGCGAAAACATATACCGGCGCACCGTGGACCCTATAACGGCGTGCTTCGCCTCCACGTCGGACTCCAGGTCCCGGAGCCTCGGGAGCGCTGCCGAATTCGGGTCGAAAACGAATATCTCGTTTGGGAAGAGGGCAAGGGCGTGGTATTCGACGATTCGTTCAACCACGAAGTGTGGAATGAAACGGACGGGCACCGCGTGGTCCTCTTCGTCGATTTCGAACGCCCCCTGCCGTTCCCGTGGAAACTTCTCAACCGGTTCATCCTTTCGATGGCCGTGTTCACGCCGTATATACGCGAGGCCGACCAGAACCTAAAGGCCTGGGAGAAGAAGTTCTACGCCCGCCGCTAGCTGCCAGTCGAACGCGTGACCGTATCCAAAACATGGATACGGTACGAACAAAGGCGTTCTTATTTCAGCAGCTTGATCAGCGCGGAGAAATCCTCGTCGCCGAGGCCGCGTTGTTCGGCGGTGCCGAGCGCGGTTCGAACGGTGGCGAGCAGGGGGAGGTCGGCCGCGCCGGGGGTGGCGGCGGCGAGGCGCATGTCTTTATACATGTGCTTGACGGAGAACTGGGGCGCGAAATCGCCGGACCGCAGCTTCGGCTCCTTGAGCTTCGTGAGGCCGGAGTAACTCGCGTTTTGCGCAAGCGCGGCGAAAAATATGGCGTCATCCACGCCGGCGCGACGCACCAGCGTGAGCGTTTCCGCGAGTCCCTGCATCTGGGATGCTATATTCAAATTCATCGCGAGCTTCAGGGTGCAGGCCTGCTCGTTGGTCCCGATGGTGAAGCGATGGGCCGAGATCAGTTGCAGCACCGGCTCGATTTCCGCGATCAGATCCGCCGCGCCGCCGAGATAAAATACGGTCTGCCGTTGGACCGCCGCCGGCTTGCTCCCGGTGAACGGGGCCGCGAGATAACGCGCCCCGCGACCTTCAACCTGCGCGGCGAAACGCGCGCTGCTCGCGGCGTCGATCGTGCTCGACTGAATGACGACCTTGCCGGGTCCGAGTGCCGGAAGGATGCGCGCCAATACACTTTCCACCGCCGGCGGATCCGCGACCACGATCTGGACGACGTCCGCGGCGCGCGCGACGGCCTCAGGTGTGTCGCACCATTTCGGCGAGTCTGGCTGCGGGCTGCGATTCCACGTACCAGCGAGCACCCCGCTTTCGGCATAATTGCGGGCCCACGCGCCGCCGATAATTCCGAGACCAAGCACACCGATGGTTTTCATACGCGACCATCCTGTCGCGGATTTGGGCAAAAGCACGCCCGACGTGAGTTTTTTCCGGACGGGCAATTCCGGCAGTTCCGGCCCGCGACCGCCGGCGCGGAGCGGGGCTAGCGCAGGATTTCCAAGAGGCGCACAAAAAGCCGGTTCACGTTGGCTTGGTTGTCCTTCACGAGATCGCGGAATTTCGCAAAATCGATCTCCGTGCCCTCGAGGCCATTCGCGTAGTTGTCGATGATCGCGAGACTGTTATAGCGAAGCCCGGCCTCGGTGCAGAGGTCAGCCTCATGGGCCGCCGTCATCCCGATGACGTCGCCCCACGATTGCACGATGCGGATCTCCGCCTTCGTTTCGAAGCGCGGTCCGCGCATCTGGATATATACTTTGCCCAGCTGCAGGGAAAACTCGGGGGCAAGTTTCTCGTGCAGCAGCGGGATCAGGTTGTTGGCAATCGCCGGAGCGCCGCCCTTGAGTTCCTGATCGAAAAATGTCGCCGGACCCTGCTGCAGGCCGACGTAGTCGCTGCAGGAGACGATGGTGCCCGGCGGCAGCGACGCCTTTAGCGAGCCCACCGAGTTCAACGAGACTATATCAATATATCCGAGATCGGCCAGCGCGCGGATATTCGCCCGGTAGTTGATGGAATGCGGCGGCAGCGGCGCCCCGTAACCGTGGCGATTGATCAGCGCGAAATCGCCCTGAGATTTATAGGTAACCGGGCCGTACGGAGTCTCGACCGTCTTCACCGCCCACGAAGAAAAAAGCGTGGAATTGACGATGCTCGTGCCACTGATGAACGCGACTTTCATGCGCCGACTCACACGGCTGCAACGCGCGTTGACAATGCGAAAGCAAACCGCGCGGCCCAGCGCCGGATCGCCGTGTCCCTCACCGCAATCGCGTCGCCGTGAGCTTTATATACGGCGCGCCGCTGCCGTGCAGCCGGCCGGCTCCACGGAAATAGTCGAGGCTGCGCTCCACTTCGACGCCCACCGCCAGGGACAGCCGCCAGCGGCGCGGCCAGGTTTTCGCCGCCTCGAGCCCGACGCGGTAGCTCGAGAACTCAACGGCGGATTGTATATTGTGGCTGTCGTTGAAAAATCCGCCGCCGCTGAGTTCCCCGCCGAGCCGAATGGATGTCGCGGGATCAAGTATATAGGTGACCGCCGGCTCTGGATATATCGCTTCGATCCGCCAAGCCGCGCGCGGAGTCCAGACCAGGCCGATGACCGGCAACGGATGATGAAAAAAGCGCGCGTTGCTCACGCCGATGACGCCGCTGAAATCGTGGCTGACAGGAAGGCCGGTCACGGCATCTACCGGAATATCCCAAGCGGCCCGGGACATTCTTTGGGCGAAATACCACCCGGGTCGAAGCACCACCGAGGCCACCGCCTCGTCACCTTCAAAGTATTCGAGGGACACGACCGCCGCGTAATCCTGGAGCCGCGCAGGCACCAGCGTTGATGACCGGGAGAATATATAGTTTTCCGCCTGCACGCCGGCCCCGATATAGAGAGACGGAACCCCGGTCGGCCGGCGTTCGAGCCATGACCAGGTGAGTGCGTCGGCCGCGCTGGCCGGCGCGCGGGCGCCGCCACCGGAAAGCCCAGACGCCCCGGCGGCTGATCCCGCAGATTCGATCTCGGAGAGCGGAGGCGCGGCGAGCCCGCTGGCTGCGGCGCCGAAAGTACATAGCAAAAAGCCGGAGGCGAGCGCGCGGAATTTCATCCGCGGTCACAAGGGGTCAAAACAGCGAGGCCAGACATCCGGCAACGTTCAGGCGCCGCAGGACTCCGGGCGAATTAAAATGCTCCCGCTGCTCAAAATGCGCGAAACCGCTCCTCGATTTGCAATAGAAGATTTGCTCCCGGCCGCAGTTCCTCTCACAAACGGTGCGTGCCGCTGGCTGCCACCCACCCGACCTCGAGAGGTTTTAAGTATATATCCCGGGTGGCCGGCGTCGTGATCGAAATGGATCGCCCTCGCCGCTGAGCGTGGCCGCGTCCGAAATAATGCCCGCTCGCCGTCGCGTTTTTTTTGTCGATGATCACCCGCTGGTTCGCGAGTGGCTCGCCAGCATGGTCGCGCTTGAGCCAGACCTCGAGGTCTGCGGGCAAGCCGAGGAAGCTTCCGCGGCGCTGGCCGCGATTCCGCTCGCCCGCCCGGACGTCATGGTGGTCGATCTCTCCATGCCGCGGAGTTCCGGCCTCGAGTTGATCAAGGACGTGCACGCTCAATTCCCCTCGATGCGCCTGCTGGTGCTATCGATGCACGATGAGGCGAGCGTGGCGGAACGCGCCTTCCGCGCCGGCGCTCACGGTTACGCGGTCAAACGGGAGTCGGGACCACGGATCATCGAGGGAATTCGTGCAGTGCTCGAAGGAAAATTCTATGCGAGTCCTGCGCTCACCGCGCAGCTCGCGGGGCGCATGTTCGGGGGCGCCGCGCGCAGCAGCACGCGACCGGAAGAGCAGCTGAGCGACCGCGAGATGGAAGTGTTTCGCCTGCGTGGCCAGGGCTTTAGCGCGAAGGAAATCGCGGCGCAGCTCGGTGTGAGTGTGAAAACGGTCGGGTCATACGACGCGCGCATTAAAGAAAAACTTGGCTTAGAGGACGCCGGGGAACTCATGCGCGAAGCCGTGCTCTGGCACGATCGTCAGAGGGGCTTGTAGGGTGGTGTGTAGGGCGGCGCCGCGCACAACATTCCTCGTCGGCCCGGCAGACGCGGATTGTTGCGATCGAGTAGGATGTGGAAGTCGAACTTTCATCCACTTTTTACTCCATGCCTTCCCCCGCTTGCTTCCAACCCACGATCCTCATCACCGGCGCCACCGGTTTTCTCGGAGGTGCGCTCGCCGCCGACCTGCTCTCGAAGCCGGAGTGGGACAATATACTTTTCCTGGTTCGCGCGGAGGATGCCTCACATGCCTACCAGCGCGCGCTGCGTTCCCTCGCTCGATTCACTTCTGATCTCGAGCTGCTCGGCCGCCTGAAACGGGAACAGGTCATCGCGGGCGATTTCACGCAGCCGACGTCGTTCATCAGCGACGCACGACTGGCATCCGTCAAGCGGGTGGTCCATTGCGCCGCCCTGACGTCCTTCGGCAACAACACGCGCGTTTTCTCGACGAATATAGATGGCACGCTGCGCTTCGTTCATCACCTGCGTCAGGTCGCCTCGATCGAGCGCTTCCTGCACGTCAGCACCGCGATGATTTGCGGCGACCAGCCGAGTCGGCGGGTGCAGGAGGATGACTTCCCCCGCGCGCGGGTGAATCATCTCGTCAACTATACAGAGAGCAAAGCCGAGGCCGAGCGTCTGCTGCGGCTCACGCTGCCGGGATTCCCGCTCGTGATCGTGCGGCCGACCATCATCGCCGGCCACACCCGTCTCGGGTGCACGCCGTCCGGAAGTATATATTGGACGTTCCGCATGGCCGACGCGCTCGGCATGATCACGTGTTCCTCGGACGCCCGGATGGACGTGATTCCGGTGGACTACGCCGCGGAAGCGTTGCGCGTTCTCCTGCTGAAACCGAAGCTCGCGCATTCGCTATATCATATTGCGTCGGGCGAGGAGGCTTGTTGCACGTGGCGCGAGATCGCCAGTGCATTTGTCGCGACGCGTACGGCGGTTCCGGAAATGGCAATGGCCAATGGCGAGACGACCACGGGTACGACCGAGGTGAGCAGCAACGAGTATCAAACCGTTGATTTCGAGCAGATCGTGGAGCGGCGCGGGCAGTTCGACGAGATCTTCGGGCCGTGCAATAAGAAGTTCATGCTCGGTGCCGCGCGCCTCTATGCCGGCTTCGCGGAACTTGACGTCGTATTCGACACGACCCGCCTGCAGGCCGAGGGCCTCGCGCCTTCGCCGCGGTTCACGGATTACCTGGCAGTCTGCGAGCGCACCTCGGTTTCGCACTCGATTGCCGAGCAGGGCACGATCGACTTTGCCTAACACCCAAACCCGGCCAGCATGAATGCCCCGGAGCTGATTCGTGACTACGGTTACTACGCCGTGGTTGTGGGAACGTTCCTTGAGGGAGAGCTCATCATGCTGGCCGCTGGGGTGGCGGCCTGCGCCGGAATCCTCAGTCTGCCCGGCATCATCCTCGCTGGGATGGCCGGTATCTTCGCGAGTGACACCTTTTGCTTCCTGATCGGCCGCTGGGGCGGCGCTCGCTTGCAGCGCTGGTTTCCCAGATTGCACGCGCGGCTCGACCCCGTTTTCAAACTGATCCAGCAGCATGACGACAAGCTCGTTATATACTTTCAGTTTTTTCCCGGCCTCTGCACGGTGACGCCGATCGCGTATGGGATGTCGGCGATTCGGACGTCCCGCTTTCTCCTGCTCGATTTTGTGGGCAACGCCGGGTGGACCCTCGTGTTTTCGCTGGGAGGATATATCTTCGGCACCGCATTCGGTCGGCTCGTGAATACTGCGCATGCGTGGGCGCCGGTGGCCGGAGTCGCGGTGGTGCTCGTCGCCCTGGCCTTCGTCGGGATCAGTCGGGCTCTCGGAAAAAGATTCGCCCCGGTACGCTGACCCGGCGCCGGGAAGGCGCGGGGTAACCCGTGTTGGGGCCGCTCTGGTCTCGACGCCGCGCTCCGTTCGCGCGACGATGCCGGCTCGCAACGCCATGGCCCGATGAACGATCCCCTTGCCGCAGACGCGACGGAAACCTCCCGCTCCACCCTGCCCCGCGTCGCGCTCCGCGCCGCAGCGGTCATGTTCGGATTGATCTGGTTGGGAATGGGCAGCGCCCGCGCCCAGTCCACGACGGATTCGCCTTTGCCGTCGGCGAACGCCCTCAAACAGATGAGCGTGGAAGAACTAATGGACCTCCAGGTCACGTCGGTCTCCAAACGTCCGGAAAAACTTTTCGACACCGCTTCAGCCATCCAAGTCGTCACGGGAGACGATATCCGTCGGTCGGGCGCGACCAGTGTGCCGGAAGCCCTCCGGCTCGCCTCCAATCTCGAGGTTGCCCAGATCGATTCCCGCCAGTGGGCCATCACCGCCCGCGGCTTCAATAACGTCTTCGCCGACAAATTGCTCGTCCTCATCGACGGCCGTTCCGTATATACTCCGCTCTATGCAGGAGTATATTGGGACGTGCAGAACCTCGTGCTGGATGATGTCGACCGCATCGAGGTGATCAGCGGGCCAGGCGCCACCCAATGGGGCGCCAATGCCGTCAATGGCGTCATCAATATCAGCACCAAGAGCGCCCGGGACACGCAGGGCGCGCTGGTGGTCGCGAGCGGCGGCACGGCGCTCACCGATTCGGCCGAGGTGCGCTATGGCGGACAGGTCGCGCCGGGAGTATATTATCGGGTCTATATAAAATATTTCGACCGGGGCAGTTCCGTGCGGCCGACGGGACTCGACGCGGACGATTCCTGGCGCCTCGGCCAGACGGGATTTCGGGTCGACGCCGACACTGCGCACGACAGCCACCTCACGTTCCAGGGCGATATATATGATGGTACGGTCACCCGCGAGGGGCCGGATGATATTCACGTCGGCGGCGGGAACGTGCTCGGCCGCTGGTCGCGGACGCTGCCGGACAACTCCGACGTGTCGGTTCAAGTATATTACGACTACACCCACCGCGTGATCCCGCAGTCGTTCGCGCAGGATCTTCATACATACGATTTCGACAGCCAATATCATCACCCCATCGGCTCGACGCAAAACCTGCTGGTGGGCGTGGGGTATCGGCTCGTCGATGACAGCATCATCAACACGCCGGCGAACGCGTTCCTTCCGCCGACGGCCTCGCTGCAAAACTATAACGCGTTCGTGCAGGACGAGATCGCGCTGGCGGAAGACGTGCATCTCACGGGCGGCTCGAAGGTCGAGCACAATGACTATACCGGGTTCGAGGTGGAGCCGAGCCTCCGGCTCGCGTGGAAGCCGGTTCGAAACCAAACGGTGTGGTCCGCCGTCTCCCGCGCAGTGCGCACCCCCTCGCGAATCGACCGGGATCTCTATTCGCCGGCGACGCCGCCGTACCGGGTGGCAGGAGGACCCGATGTCGTGTCCGAGAAGTTGATCTCCTATGAACTTGGTTACCGGCTGCAGGTGGATCCACGGCTCTCGTTCGCCGTTGCCACTTACTATAACGACTATACAGACCTGCGCAGCCTCGAACCGTTGAATCCGCCGGCGGCTTTTCCGGTGCAGATCAGCAGCGGTTTGCGCGGCCGGTCCGCAGGCGCTGAATTCACGGCGGACTGGCATGTGACCTCTGGCTGGAAGCTGCACGCTGGATATACCGAACTGCGAGTGACGAGCGAGCCGCAGGTTGGAAGCATTGATCGCACAACGAATCGAAGCATTTCGCTCGACCCGAATCACAAGGCGCAACTCCGGTCCTTCTGGGATATCCACAAGAACTGGGAATTCGACACCACGGTCCGCTATGTCGCTCCGATCGGGTACCAGCAGGTGCCGGGTTACGTCGAATCCGACGCCCGCCTCGGCTGGGATATCGCGCCAGCCTGGAATTTATCGGTGGTCGGGCAGAACCTGCTTCATAATCACCACGCGGAATTCAATCCACCCGGCTCACGCCGCGAGATTGAGCGTTCGGTTTACGCCAAAACGACGTGGCGGTTTTGATATTCATCCGGGCGCGTTGGCGCTCCCTCCGCCAGCTCGGCGCGGGTGCGGCCTGCTGCCTCGCGTTCGCGCTCGTCGCTCCAGCGCTGGCGGCTGCTCCGGTCTCCGCGACCACGGCTGAATATCAAGTCAAGGCCGTGTTCCTCTTCAATTTCGCCCAGTTCGTCGACTGGCCCGCGCGGGCCTTCGCCAGCGGAGAATCCCCACTCGTCATCGGGTTGCTCGGCGACGATCCCTTCGGCACCTACCTCGATGACCTGGTGCGCGGCGAAAAAATCGGCGGTCGGCGAATGGTCGTGCAACGGTTTCACCGCGTCGAGGACATCACCGATTGCCAGATTCTCTTCGTCTCACGCTCCGAAGCCGCGACGCTCGCCCAGATCCTCGCGCGGCTGAAAGGGCGAAGTATATTGACCGTCGGCGACGTCGATTCCTTCAACCGCGACTCGGGTATGGTCCGCTTCGTTACCGAGAACGGAAAAATTCGCATGCGAATCAACCTCCAGGCCGCCAAAGCTGCCGGGCTGGAAATCAGCTCGAAGCTCCTGCGTCCCGCAACCATCGTGACCGCCGAGCAGAATTAGCCGATGTTCTTCCAGGACCTGCCCATCCGACGGAAGCTCATGACGATGATCCTCGGGACGAGCGGCGTCGTGCTGCTCATCACCTGCGCGGCATTCCTGGGGTATGAGTTTCTCACATTTCGCCAAGCGGCACTGCGGCAACTCTCGACGCTCGGCGAAATCATCGCGGGCGAAAGCACGGCGGCGATCGCGTTCGATAATCAAAACGACGCCGCGGAGGTGCTGCTCGCGCTGCGCGCCGAGCGCAATATAGTCGCGGCCTGTATATTCGACCGGCAGGGCAATCTGTTCGCGAGGTATCCGGAGGACGCGGACGAGAAAAGTTTTCCGCCCCTGGTGCGAGAGGATGGATACCGTTTCGAGCGCGGGCACCTCGTGGGCTTCACCCCAATCGTCCAGATCAAGGGCCGGCAGCGGCTCGGGACTCTATATCTCAGTTCGAACCTCGACGCGCTCTATGAACGCCTCCGCCTCTATGGCGCGATCGCACTGCTCGTAATCGCGGCGTGCTCGCTTGTGGCCTATATACTTTCGCGCATGCTCCAGTGGCAGATTTCCCGGCCGGTTCTGTCGCTCGCGGAAACGGCCTCCGCCGTTTCCCAGCGCCGCGACTATTCCGTCCGCGCGCAGAAAATGGGCGACGATGAATTCGGCCTGCTGACCGACGCGTTCAACCACATGCTCGCGGAGATTGAGACGCGAAATGCCGAACTCGAGATGCGGGTCCGCGAGCGCACGGCCGAGCTGGAGGCGGCCAATGATGAACTGGAAGCATTCGGCTCCTCCGCCGCGCATGACCTGCGCACGCCGTTGCGCGCGATCACCGGATTCGCGGAAATCCTCGTCCTGCACCACGGCAAGTCGCTGCCACCTGAAGCCCGACGTTACCTCGGCCTCATTCAGGACGGCTCCGCGCAAATGAGCCAGCTGATCAACGACCTGCTCGAATTCTCCCGTCTTGGGCGCCAGCCGCTGCGACGCAAGACCATCGATCTCGAAGAACTCGCACGCGAGGTCTACGACGACTTAGCCGGCGATCGTACCGGCCGCGAGGTCGAGTTCCACCTTCAGCCACTCCCGAAAGCGTACGGCGATCCCGCGCTGCTTCGCGTCGTGCTCGTCAACCTGCTCTCGAATGCGCTGAAATATACTCGCCCCCGCCCGCGCGCCTGTATCGTCGTCGGCACCGTGGAACCCCCGCCGAAGCAGGTCCCAACCTTTTTCGTCCGCGACAATGGCGTCGGCTTCGACATGCAGGACGCCGAGAAACTCTTTGGCGTTTTCCAGCGGTTGCACCTCGCACACGAGTTCGAGGGCACGGGCGTCGGCCTGGCTACCGTGCGGCGCATCGTGGAGCGTCACGGCGGCCGCATCTGGGTCGAGGCCGCACCCGACCAGGGGGCCACGTTTTTCTTCACTCTGAAGACTGAGGACGACGCCGATTAACGCGGGCATGCAGCGTGCTCTGCCCTTTTCCGCTCCGCGCCGCAGTCGTATATAGCAGATCGCCCTATATAATAGAAAGTGTATATAACAATATCACGCCGCTTCGCGCCGGTTTTTCGGCTCGGTCTGTTCTGCTTTTCTCTGTGCGCCGGCCTCGTGGCTCCGGGGCTCCGCGCCGCCAAACTGGAACTGCACCAGTACCGGACGGACGCCACCGACTTGGCGGTGACGGGCGAGCTCGGCGAGGGCACCGCGGGTGAGACGCGCTATATTCGTTGGGCCGACCTGCGCGCGCTGCCGTGCGCGAAAATCGTGCTTGAGGATGAATTCGTGCACGGTCGGCAGGAAGTCACCGCCGTTTTTCTCAACGACCTCTGGGATGCACTGCCTCACGCCGCGTCGGCGGATTGCCTGCTCGCCACATGTCAGGATGGCTATACCTCGCTATATACTCGCTCGTTCCAGCAGGAATTCCGCCCCTTTCTCGTGCTCGAGATCAACGGCCTCGGTCCGGCGAAATGGCCGCCCCCCGGGTTGAAATTCAATCCTGGCCCGTTCGCCATCACGGTGTCGGCGTCGGTCGCGCCCGCCGTGGCGACCTTGCTCGACGCCGGTCACAAGCGCCCCTGGGCGGTGACGACCCTCGAGGTGACGACGTTCTCGGCTCGCGAGCACGACGCGTTCTCCGGCAAATGGAGCGACCTCTCAACGCGCGCTATCGCCGGCCGCGAAATTTGGATCAACTCCTGCGCGAGCTGCCATCGCGGACCGGGTAACATATTCGGCGGGACGAAATCCGATCGTCCCTTCGAAGTGCTCGCCGCTCACGCCGGCTATAATCAGGAATATTTCAGGAAGTATGTACGCAATCCCCAGGCGATGATTGCAGGCGCCAAGATGGAGGCGCATCCGCATTATACAGACGCGCAGCTCGACGCGCTCATCGCGTTTATCACCGCGGAGCACGCGCATTGACGCCGGCATCGAGAAAACGCGCGGGCGCTTCGACGCTCGGGAGGAGCCCCATCTCGACCGCAGCGCGTTCCATCGCCTCCCATTTTTCCGGCTGCATCGGCGCGAGAGGACGCTCGAGGGGCGCATGAACGAAGAGCTCCTCAGCGTGCAAGGCTGAACGAGCCTTGTCGGGATCAAACCCGCTCCCCATGCGTTTTTCCAACGCAGTCAACGCCGCGTCCGAATGCGCGAATGCGAAAACCCAGCCGCGACGCGTCGCCTCGAGAAAAGCGAGCAGCGCGGCCCGGTGCGTCGCGAGCTGGTCCGCCGTCGTGAAAAAAACCTCGGAGTACGCATCGAACCCGAGGGCCCGGAATGATATAAAATGTGCCCGCGCTCCCTCCTGCTGCCGCAGGGCTACATACTCGTCGATTGCATAGCCCTGCATCGCGTCCACCTCGCCGTGGACGAGATGCGCTATATCATTATCGACGAAACTCATGGTCGAAGCTTCGGGCGCGACGTGCCCGCGCCGCAGGAACCAGCGATAGAGCGCATCCGCAAACCGGTGCACCCCGACGCGCTTGCCGGCCAGGTCGGCGGGCCCCGCGATCCGCACCGGATCCAAAAACATATAGCCAGCCGGGCTTTCCTGGAAGTTCGCGGCGAGCGCAACGAGTGGCTGGGCCGCCGCGCGCTCCTGCAGGAATATATAGCCCTCGATGCAGCCGAGCGACGCGTTCGGCGCCGCTGCGATCGCCTCGCGCGGCTTCACGCCGAGATGGAACGGCGCGATTTCGACGTCCAGCCCAGCGGCGGAATAAAACCCCTGGTCCGCGGCGATATATATTCCCGCAAACTGCGGCCCAGCAAACCAGTCCTGCTGGAACGTGACCTTCTCCGCGCCGCGGCCCGTCACCGCCGCCGTCCAGAGCAGGGCGAGCGCCCAGCCCACCCGGCAGCACATCATAGATGGATTTGCGAGCGGGCGCCTCGCCGAGGCGCCCTGCTCAACGGCTTCGGAGGCTATATACTTTTTCATATTGCTCGAAGGGTGCACTCGGCACCGTTGGACGGACCGCGTCACTCAACCAACCGACGCATGCGTCAGCGGGCCTCCGCCGGGATGAATTTGCCATCGAAAACATCCGCGACTCGCAACGGATGCTCGATGACGCCGATGCTCTGGAGCTGCTCGAGTTGCTGCTGGAGGCGCGCGACGCGAATCTGTCCATACGTTTCTCCCGCCGCCGCATCGCCCGCGACCAGATGATATTGCTTCATGGCACCGACGGAATACGCGATGAATTCAGGCGTCATTTGTTTATTAAGTTCGCCGATGCGACGGTCGGCCGCGCTGCGGTCGCCTTCCATATAGTCACGCCAACCGCGAATCGACGCCACGGTGAATGCCCGCACCACGTCCGGATGCTGCGCCGCGTATTTCCGGCTCGTGAACCAGATCCGATACGGCGAGAAACCCGTGTCGGACAGCAGCAGCGTTTCCACGTCAGCGCCTTTTTGGCGGACGTAAAACGGCTCGTTCGTGATGAAGCACTGCTGCACGAACTGGGGGTCGGCCAGGAACCGGCTGAGGCCGAAGTCGAGGGGCGTCACGGAAACCTTGATTCCATATTTCCGCTCCATGATGGGAATAAACCCGGAGCCGGGGACCGCCATGATCGTCCGTTTATCCAGATCGCGGAACGAATGAATGCCGCTTGCCTGGTGAAACATGATCGCCTGCGGATCACGCTCCATGAGTGCGGCGACTATATACATCGGCAGGCCGTGCCCGGCGGCGACCATCGCATCGTCGCTGCGCCCGATCGCGAAGTCGACCTGACCAATCATCGCTTTTTGCATCGGCAGCGCGTTCGGCCCTCCCTGCAGGATCTGCACGTCCAAGCCCGCCTCGCGATAGAAGCCCTTCGCGACCGCCTGATAGAAGCCCCCGTGCTCGGGCTGGGCATACCAGTCGGTCTGGAGCGTCACTTTTGTCAGAGGCTTCTCCGAGGACGGGGATGAGACGTCAGGCCCCGGACGACCGCAACCCGCCAGCAGTGCAGCGAACAGCAATAGACTATATATCTTTTCGGGAAAAAATCCGCGTGGCATAAAGATTCAGGAGCTCCCGCCGTGCGGGCTGGCGCCGGCGGTCATTCCTTTTTCACGATCGACTCGTGCCAGCGGTGCAGCAACCACCAATGCAGGAGCGTGACACCGCCGACGAAGATAAATCCGAGCAGGCAGGCGACGAGCCCCGTCGCGAAAAGCTCCGGCGTTCGCAGCTGCGAAAAGTAGGCGATCGTCATAAATCCGATTCCGCCGACGCCGTTCTGGGCACTGCCCGCAAGAAAATCGCCCACGATCGCGCCGATGGGCGCGAGGGTTCCGGCGATTTTCATCCCTGTGAGGAAGTAAGGCATGGCCCCGGGGATGCGCAGGTAACGCACCTCCTGCGCCCGCGTCGCCTGGCACATCACGAACAATTCCTGCAGGTTTCGATCGACCGAGATGAAGCCCATCGTCGTATTCGCGACCACCGGAAAAAATCCGATCATAAACGTGATCGCCACAATACTCGGCAGTCCCTGGCCGAGCCAGAGCACGAAGATGGGCGCGAGGATCGTCACCGGCATCATCTGCAGGACGAGTATATAGGGATAAAACGATGCCTTCACCTGTCGCGAGAACCCGAGGGCGAGCGCGAGCGTGAACCCGCCGACGACTGCGGCGAGAAAGCCTAGAATTGCCCCTTGCGCAGTGATCCAAACCGACGGCCCGAGCACGCCGCGCTCATGCCACGCGGCGAGAATGATACTGCCCGGTGAAGGAAGTACATAGGCCGGTATATGAAACAGCGCGATCGCGCCATACCAAGCCGCGACGAGCGCCACGCCGGCCGCAACGGGATAGATCCAATTCTCGATTCGTCGCATCGGGATCAGGGTCAACCGCGCACGGCGCGCAGCGCTCGCGACGTCCCCGCGAGCAGTTTCAGGAACTCCGGCGTTTCGCGGAGCTCGGCGGTGCGCGGATAGGAAAAAGGTATATCCACTATATCAACGATGCGCCCCGGGTTGGCAGCGAGCACGACGACCCGCGTGGACAAAAACACCGCTTCCATCACCGAATGCGTGACGAAAAACCCCGTGAATGGATCGCGTTCGCGAATCGCGAGCAGGTCCTCGTTCAACTGGTCGCGCGTCATCTCATCGAGCGCGCCGAACGGTTCATCGAGCAGCAGGATGCGTGGAGCAACCGTCAGAGCGCGCGCAATCGACACGCGCATTTTCATTCCGCCCGAGAGCTGCCACGGAAACTTCTCCGCGGCGGACGCGAGCCCCACGATACCGAGCATCTGGCGGACGCGCTCCGCCCGGCGCGCCGCCGCGACATTTCGCAGGAGCAGTGGGAGCTCCACATTCCCGCTCACGTTCCGCCACGGCAGCAGGTTCGAATCCTGAAAGACGAAAAACATTTCCTCGCGCGCATTCTGGGGCGTCAGGTTGTCGACGAGGATTTCACCGGCCGTCGAGGGCGTGAGTCCCGCAATGAGCCGGAGTAATGTCGATTTTCCACAACCGCTGGGACCGATGAAACTGATGAATTCTCCGCGGTCGACGGTGAGGTCTATATTGTCGAGCACCAGCGGCCCCGGCCCGAAACGCTTTCCAACGCCGTCCAGGCGAACCGTCGCAGCGGCGCTCATATATGAAATGCAGCAACCGGCATGTCCGCGTCAGGGGCTGCTGGCGACGGCCGCCGGGGCGAACGGATTGTGCGCATAGGTTTTCATCTTTCCCGGGTTGAGCAGCCCACCGGGATCGAGGTCGTCCTTCAGCGCGCGCTTCTCGAGTATATTGGGATGACGCCCACCCTCCTCGAGGTAAAACGTATGTGGGTTGGCGATGAAGACGCCGATCTCGGCGCAATAGGCGAGTAACTCGCGCAGGCGCTCCTCTCCTTTATAGTATACCAGCGGAATGCCCCCGAGCGCGACCTCCGTCGGCTCCGGGCTCGCGCCCTCGCGCGTCATCTTCGGGTTGCCGGCCATCCACTCGAGATGCAGCAGGACCTCGCCCGGAAAACGCGCCCGCAGCTGCGCGAACTGCTCCTTGAAGTTTTTGCCGAAGCCGGATTGCAGATAGGTGATCGTCGGGTCGCTCTTCATCGCCCAGAGCGTGGTATGATTCCATGTATAGTCCGTGATAAACGGCGGCCGGGGCGGATCCGCAAAGGGCGTTTGATATATACAGGAGAGCCCCGCCGCCCGCGCCGACTCGAGGACCTCGCCGGACTGGGCGCGATCGACCAGCAGGAAGCTGACGTGTTCGCCGGGGCGAATATATTTCGCGAGCGGTTTGAAAAACGACGGCGTGGGCCACTCGAACTGCGTGACGAGTCGCTTGCGCCAGGCGGGACGCCGCGCCGCCAGGTCGGTCCAGTCGAGTAATATATTCCAGTCCGCACTGCTGAAAATCAGCTGGTCGTAATCGATTTTCGGCGCGAGCCGCATTTCGATTTCGATCATGATCCCGGTGGTGCCGTACGTATGAAGTGCGCGGACGCAGTCGGCTTCATGAAGCTTGAGCAGTCGTGGTGTCGCTTCGCACGAGAGCAGCGTGACGGATTTCACATTACCCGCCGCGTTGATCCCGCCCCAGCGAATGGAACCGATCCCGCCCGAGCCGCCGCAAAAAAATCCTGCGAGTGAACTCTTCACCCACGTCGACGGCATGCAGCGCAATTCCCAGCCGGCGGCACGCGCGGCGGCCTCGATCGTGCCGAGGCGGGCGCCGGGCTCGGCGCGGACCACGCCGTCGCTCGTGATCTCGAGAATGCGATCAAGGCGACCAAGGTCGAGAACGACGCCACCATATAGCGGCACGCATTGCCCATAATTTCCCGTTCCAGCGCCGCGCGGCACGACGGGCACGCCCGCGCGGCTGCAGGCCGAAATCACTGCTTTTAACTCTTCCACCGAAGCGGGCCGCACCACGAGATCCGCGCGCTTGTCGTCGAGCTGCCGCTTCAGAATGGGCGAGTACCAATAAAAATCCTTCGAAAGCGTCTCGAGCGATTCTCCGGCGTCGATGACATTACTCGCGCCGACCAGCGTGCGCAATTCTGTCGTCAGGGCAGCAGGAAAATTCAGCATCGATTGGACTGAGCAGGAACATTGCCAGCACCGGTTTGGTCCGCCAGCGCTAGTGTCGTGGCATATACTCTGCTCCGGGGCGCCATCGTTCTCACCCCATGTTGATCCTCCGTCGGGCTCTTGTTCCTGTCTCGCTTTTGCCGCCGGGTTTCGCCGCGGGAGCAGTTGACGCGATCGAGCCAGCAGTCCGATGCGACATCGCGATTTCGGGCTCGGAAATTGCGTCGGTACATCCTTCGAGCGAACAAACACCGGCACCGGCCGAGGCGCAACTTCTGGATGTCGACGCAGCGCTTGTGCTGCCCGGCCTCATCGATTCGCACGTACATTTGGACAAAGCCCACACGTGGGGCCGCGCGCCGAATCGCA
Source organism: uncultured Verrucomicrobiae bacterium (assembly GCA_963800005.1). Taxonomy (GTDB): domain Bacteria; phylum Verrucomicrobiota; class Verrucomicrobiia; order Opitutales; family Opitutaceae; genus CAWCZH01. The sequence goes on along the minus strand of CAWCZH010000002.1, from coordinate 38,223 downwards.
CGGCCACTTTTTGGGACGCCCTGGCGACGCTGGCGAACGACAAGGAAAAGTGGTCTGCCGCAGACCTCGAGCGGCGAGCCGAGTTTTCGCTGCGCTGTGCGTATGCACATGGGACTCGAATCATTCGCACCCACGTCGACACTGGCCTGCCTTGGGCAGAGACGAGTCACTCTGTGATGGCGGAATTGCGCGCGCGTTGGGCAGGGCGGATCGAGCTGCAAACCATCCCGCTCTGTGGCATGGCGAGTTATGCGGGCGCGGAAGGCGGGGCGATCGTCGATCTCGCGCTTCGCTTCGGAGCGAGTGCGCTGGGCGGGTTTGCGGTGATGAGCCCGGAGCTGCCGCGCTATTTTGACCGGCTCCTCGCCCTCGCGCACGAGCGAGGCGTCGGACTGGACCTGCACGTTGATGAAAATGGCAGCCCCGATTCCGAGTGCCTGCGACTCATCGCTGAGGCCGTGTTGCGCTGCGATTTTTCGCATCCCGTGGTATGCGGTCACTGCTGCAGTCTCGCCATGCAGTCGCCCGCTCGCCAGCGCGCGACGCTGGACGCGGTGAAAGCGGCCGGAATCCGCATCGTCTCTCTGCCGCTATGTAATCTATATCTCCAGGACCGACGCGCGGCGCCGCAGTTTCCGCGCACTCCGAGCTGGCGCGGCGTCACGCTGCTTCACGAGTTTCTCGACGCCGGCATCCCGCTCGCGTGCGCCAGCGACAATGTGCGCGACGCGTTCTTTGCGTATGGCGACTTCGATTTGCTTCAAGTATATACTGAAAGCGTGCGCATCGGTCACCTCGATACGCGGCTCGACGAATCGATTCGCATCGTGACCGCGACGGCGGCGGAGAACGTCGGATTGCCGGCGTATGGGCGAATCGCGCCCGGCGCACCGGCGCATCTCGTCATCACCGGTGCGCACTCGTTCAGCGAACTGCTCAGTCGGCCGGGCGATCGGCGCCGACGCGTCGATGGCGAACGGGTGCACGCGCCGGCAGTCCCGGAGTATATAGAGTTGGGCGAGTGACGCGCCGGCATTCTGGCTCTCAACCTGCTAGCCCGTATACATGACCCTTCGCACCGCCAAAGCACTCCTGCCCGCTGCGTTGGGGTTTTTTCTCCTGCTCGTCGTCTTCGATAATCTCACGGACTATGGCTCGAACTATGGTTTTGTATATCATGTGCTCGCGATGGACACCACGTTCCCGGGCAATCACGGGCTCTGGCGCTCGATTCACAACGTGCCGATATATCATTTATTCTACGCCTCGATCATCTGCTGGGAGGCGCTCGCCGGCGGGCTGCTGCTGATTGGGGCGTGGCGGCTCTGGCAGGCGCGCGCGGGGAGCGCGGCGGAGTTTGCCGCGGCCAAGCGAATCGTCATCGCCGGACTCACGCTGAACCTGCTGCAATGGCTCGTGGCGTTCATCACGGTGGGCGGCGAGTGGTTTATGATGTGGCAATCAAAAATCTGGAACGGCCAGGATGCCGCCGCACGCATGTTCATGGTCGCGGGAATTATATTAATCTTCGTGTCCGGCCGCGACGACGAGCCCGGCGAAATCATACAGTGATCCCGGCATGAGCGCAGCATTTCCCGCCACGCGGCTGTGCGTCGCCGACGATGCGACGTTCTGGCCGTGGGCGCCCTGGACGGATTTCGCGCGTCGGTCGGCGGCGGACGCGGCCCGAATCACCGTGATCGTCCCGCTCGCGGGGATGGCCGATTGGGGTCTGGGTCACGCGCTCGATGCCGAGGAAACAGTCTTGATGAACGTGCTGCGCGCCGCGATTCCGCTGCGGCCGGAAAGTTTTTCGCCGCTCGTGATCCCGCCGCTGCGCTTTATACTTGGCCCGACGCCCGAGGCGGCGTTCGGGGTCGACGTGCCGACGGCTCACGGGTTATTGCGCGAGATCTCCGCGTCCATCCAGGCCGCCGGCTTCAATCGCATTATATACTTTAACGCCAGCCCCTGGAACGAGGAATTGTGTGCGGCGGCGAGCCGCGATTTGCGAATCGAGTTCGGCCTCCAGATTTTCCGGATCAACCTCAGCGGCCTTGACCTCGATTTTCATCCAGTGCGGAGCTCCACGCGCCGCGATTTGCAGACCCTGCTGACCTCGCTCGTGGAAATCGAACCGGAGCCCGCGCAGCCCGTGGCGCCGGCGGCGGCGCGGTGGGGCGAGGAATATACTAATATATTGCCCGGCCCCGCCGTGAGCCTCGAACAGGCCAAAGTCGAGGGCGCGGTTATCCTGGAGACGGCGGCGCGAAAACTGGCGGCGCTCTTCGGAGAAATCGCCGCGCACCCTCCGCTCCCCCGCAGTGGCAAGCTCCAGACGATGTCCGCCCCGTGAAATCGTCACCCTTCCCGTCCTACCGCGCGCGCTACCTCGCAGCCATGACGCCGCGGCAGATCGCAATGCTGCCCGAGCGGGAGATCGCGCCGGTGATCATACCGGTGGGAGCGATCGAGCAGCATGGGCCACACTTGCCGGTCGCCGTGGATTCGTTCCTCGCTCAGGTTTGGGTCGAGCAGATCGTCGCGCGTCTCGACCTCGCCACGCCATGCTATATAGCCCCGCCGATCACCGTGGGAAAAAGCAACGAGCACACGGGATTCCCTGGCACACTTTCCATTTCGAAGCAGACTCTGCGTGCGCAACTGCTCGCGACCGCGCGGCAACTGCACTCCTGGGGATTCTCGATTTTCGCGGTGCTGAACACGCACGGCGGCAACCTCGCCGTCATCACCTATACACTTCGCGAGATCCGGGCGTTGTTCGGCCTTCGAGCAGGTTACCTGGCGAGCGGGGCGACACCCGGCGTTTCCCCACAGGAAGCGACCTATGGATATCACGCGAACGAGGTGGAGACGGCGCTCCTGCTCGCCACGGCTCCCGGGCTCGTGCGGATAAACGAGGCAACGTGTGAATATTGCGCGCACGTTTGCGACACCGAGCATCTGCGGCCCGAGCGCGCGCCCGCGACATTTGCCTGGGTTGCACAGGATCTCTCACCCAACGGCATCATGGGCGATGCCACTCTCGGCACCGTCGAGAAAGGTGAAAAGTGGCTGGACGCTGCGGCCGAAGGCTATGCGCGACACGTCACCGCCCTCGCCGCGGAAGCACGTGTATCCAGAAACCGAATACAATGAAGAAGAGTTCCGTTTTCCCGTTTGGCCATGCCGCACCGCGCGGCGCATATAGTCCGGCGACGAAGGTCGAGCTCGGCAATGGCACGAGCATGCTGTTCGTCAGCGGCCAGCTCGCCCGCGCGGTGGACGGCTCGGTGGTCGCACCGTTCGACCCAACGGCGCAGTCTGAATATATATTCGGGCTCATCCGGGAAATTCTCGAGGCGGCTGGAATGGGCTTCGAGGATATCGTGCGGGCGCAAACGTATCTGACGAGCATGGGAGATTTCCCGAAGTTCTCCGCCGTCCGCGATCGATTTTTCGGCGAACTCAAGCCCGCGAGCACGTTGCTCGAGGTGAAGGGTCTCGCCCTGCCGGGCTGCTGTGTCGAAATCGAAATAACGGCGATCCGCTAAGCGTCGGAAGTATATTCTCGGGGGTCGGAGCGCAAAATGCCGGGGTGGTGACCTGCCGCGGCCGGCGGCGCCGTTTTTCGCCGATGTTCGTGATTGAGACCGCCGCAAAATCCTACAGTGTATGTTTTTGCCTGTATGCGTTTGCGGATATATTCCCCATCCCTACCCACTTCATCCCGGTCCAGCGAGTCGGCGTCGCCAGAAAGTATAAAAGTCCCTCCCGCCTTTTCGCGAGCCGCGGCCGTTCGCCGGCGGAACAGCCCCAGGCGAATCTATATACCGGGGCGGCGAAAGTTCGCGCGGGAGCTTCTTGCCATCGTTGCCTGCGTGATCGGTTGCACGGCCACGAGTGTCGCGCTGGAAATGGGCGATACACGGGACGACGTCATCAAGGAAAAAGGCTGGCCGACGAGCGTCACCGAAAACGCCAACAAGGCGATCCTCGGATTCTCTGACGGACTCCAGGTGACGTTTCTCGATGGTACCGTGGTGCACTGGCAGCAGAAGCCCCGGAGTCAGAAGCCCGGAAGTATACACACCGTACGACCCAAAGGCGGCGCGGCAGCAACGGACGGCGGCGCGACCTCGGGCGCAACAGACCCGGCCGCCGTGGTGGGACGTCCCCACGAGTTGTCGGCGGTCGTGTTGCCGGAGATGAAAGCCCCGCCGGTGAACCCGCGTTCGGCGCGGGTCGCGGCGCTCACTATATTCGTCGGCGCTCTGGTCGCCGGTATATCATTTCGCGTTTTCTTCAACGATCCGAGCGAGGTTGTGGAATGCCTGCGGTTTCGATTTCAGCCGGGGTGGACGCTGGTGTTCAGCAAAGTATTGCTGTGGGTGCTGCTCGCCTTGGCTTCGAGCGCCGTTTGCTATATGCGTTTCGCCTGACGCTGAGGGGGAGCGTCAGACGCAGCGGCCCGGGAGATGGGGCACGATTTCATGAATCAACAGATCGGCAGCATCACGGTGCTCGTGCGCGACTATGACGAGGCGCTCGCGTTTTATATAACGAAAATGAAATTCCACCTCGTGGAGGACACGCCGCTGGGTGAAGGAAAGCGGTGGGTGTTGATCGAGCCACCGGGGCAGAGCGCCGGTTCGCGTCTCCTCCTGGCCCGTGCGCAACGCTCGGCCGAGGTCGCTGCGATCGGAAACCAAGCCGGCGGGCGCGTCTTTCTTTTCCTGCAAACCGATGATTTTTGGCGCGATCACGCCGCGATGCTCACCGCCGGAATCCATTTCGCCGAGGAGCCACGGCAGGAATCGTACGGAACGGTGGCCGTTTTCGTGGACCTATATGGAAACCGGTGGGACTTGCTACAGTTGAAATAAACCGTTCTCGATCGCATTCTCAGCGCGCAGCCAGACATCAATCCCGCAGAAATCGTCCCCTCCTTCTCCATCGATGAATTCCCCGCACCGCACACCCGGCCCGCCTTCCCCCTTGTCAATCTCGTCCGCGCCTCGGTAGCCTATCCCGATCTTATGTCGTCGCCGGTTCCGCTCACGCCCCATCACGTCGCCATCATCATGGATGGCAACGGACGGTGGGCGAAAAGCCGCGGGCTTCCGCGCCTCGAGGGCCACCGGCGGGGCGTCGAAACGGTCCGGACCACCACGTACGCCGCGCGAGACCTGGGGGTAAAAGTCCTGACGCTCTACGCTTTTTCCGTCGAAAACTGGAAGCGTCCGCAGGACGAGGTCGGCGGTCTGATGGCCCTGCTCGAACTGTATTTGCGCAAGGAATTAAAAACGTTTGTCCGCGATCGCGTGCGACTGAGGACCATCGGGCGCACCGAAGAGCTGCCCCCGCGCGTTCAGCAATCGCTGCACGAAACCATCGAGGCCACGCAGGGCTTCAGCGACTATACCCTCGTGCTCGCACTGAATTATGGATCGCGAACGGAGATGGTGGACGCCGCTCGGGCCTACGCGGCGGCCGTGGCGGCCGGCAAGGAAAAGCTCAACGACAGTTCCTGGAGCACGTTCAGCCGTTATCTATATACAGCCGACCTGCCGGAACCCGACCTTGTGATCCGCACCTCGGGCGAATCGCGGATCAGCAACTTCCTGCTGCTGCAGGCGGCGTACGCTGAATTCGTTTTCACACCGGTGCTCTGGCCGGATTTCACGAAGCAGGACCTCGCCGCCGCGATTGCGGACTATGCGCGCCGGGAACGTCGGTACGGCCTGACCAGCGAGCAACTCAAGCCGGCAGCGGCAGCCAAATAATGCGCCGGCCGCTCCGGGTTCCCACCGGCCCGACGCCGACACTCCCGCGATGACGAAGCGCATCATCAGCACCGTCGGCCTGTGGCTGGCTCTGGGAGCCGTTTTGTGGGTCACGCGCACCGCAGGCGCTCTCGTGTTGCTCGCGCTTGTATCCACTTTAACACTACACGAGTTTTATCAACTCATGCGCGCCGCCGGTTACGCGCCGTTCGCTGGCCTCGGCATTTTCTTCGGCGCGCTCATCACGATCGCCCCGTGGGTGCAGGTGCATTTTGGTTTTCCCTCGCACCCGCTGCTGCCACTCGCAGCCGTGATCTTCGCGGTCCGCATCCTCGGCGAACGCACGCCCGAAAATCGCGTCGAGTCACTGGCCACGTCCCTGTTCGGCCTCGTATATGTTTCTATATTATTTCAATATCTGGTGCGCATCATCACGCCGCTGCCCGCTGATGGCATCGCACCGGATGGGCGTTTACTCCTCGCGATCTGGCTGATCGCCGTGACGAAATTCTGTGACGTCGGCGCGCTCCTCACGGGCATGGCATTTGGGCGCCATCCCATGTCGCCGCAGATCAGCCCGAAGAAAACGTGGGAAGGCGTCGCCGGTGGAATCGTGACGGCGATGGGCGTCGGTGCTCTCGTCGCCTGGCTAGCGCGTGATTTTTTTCCCGCGCGGCTCACCCCGGCGCACGCCGCTCTCATCGCCGCACCCGTCGCGGCGATCGGGGTCGTTTCGGACCTTGTTGAATCGGTGATAAAACGCCGTGCCAACCAGAAGGATTCCGGTCGCACGATCCCGGGAATCGGCGGAATGTTTGATCTCACCGATAGCCTGCTGCTCGCCGCACCGGTTGGTTACTTCCTCTTTGGTCTTCCCTAAGGTCCACGCTGCTTCGGCGCCTCGCGCCGTCGCGGCCGTTCCCCCAGCATGTCGAACCGCCAAGCCGAAACCTCCGCTCCGTTTTCCAATGCGCGCAAACGCGTCGTCGTCCTCGGCGCCACCGGCTCCATTGGCGAAAATGCGCTCCGCGTCATCGCTGCGCACCCAGACAAGCTCGAGCTGATCGGCATCGCGGCACATCGAAACCACGTCCGCCTCGCCGCGATTGCCCGGCAGTTCCCGTCCGTCCGTCACGCCGCGCTCTATTCCGCGAGCGCTGCCACAGAAGCGCGCGCGCTGCAGTTCCCCGCGCATACCAAGCTCCACGACGGCCTTGATGGCCTGGTCTCGCTCGCGGAATTGGCCGAGGCCGACATTGTTCTAGTCGCCGTGGTCGGCACCACCGGCCTACGACCCGCACTAGCGGCCCTCCGAGCGGGCAAGGACCTCGCACTCGCCTCGAAGGAGATACTTGTGCTCGCCGGCGACTTCATCCTCACAGCGGCCCGCAAATACGGCGGCAAGTTGCTGCCCGTGGACAGCGAGCACAGCGCAGTTTTTCAGTGCCTCCTGGGCCACCCCAGCGCGGGGGTGAAACGGATTTTTCTTACCGCCAGCGGCGGCGCGTTTCGCGACTGGGCACCCGAGCGCCTCGCCGACGTTACCCCTGCGGAGGCGACTAAACACCCGAATTGGGCGATGGGGCCGAAGATCACCGTCGATTCCGCCACGCTCGCCAACAAGGGGCTGGAGCTTATTGAAGCGCAGTGCCTGTTCGGCCTAAAGCCCGAGCAATGCGAAGCCGTCCTGCACCCACAAAGCATCGTGCACTGCCTGGTTGAATTCGACGACGGCGCGATGCTGGCGCAACTCAGCCCGCCCTCGATGACGTTTCCGATCCAGTACGCGCTCCTCCACCCCGCGCGCGCCCGCGGAATCGAGCCTGCGTTGGATCTTGGAAAAGTGTTCTCGCTCGATTTCCGGCCGGTTGATGAAAAACGTTTCCCGATGCTGCGCCTCGCCAAGCACGCAATGCAGGCCGGGGCGGGGTTCCCGGCAGTATATAACGCTTCGAACGAAGTCGCCGTCGCAGCCTTCCTGTCGTCGCAAATTCCCTTCCTTGCGATTCCGGAAGTCGTCGAGCAAACTATGGCCGGTGTATCCAATCGTCCTCCTCCTGATCTCGAGTCGGTCCTCGCGCTGGACGCCGAGGCCCGGCGGCTCGCGACGAGCCTGTTGAAACGATTCCCGCTGCGATAATCCCCCGATGTTTCTCGATCTCATCCATTCGATTTTCTCCAACGTCTGGTCGGTCTTCCTGGTCGTCTTTTTTTTCCTGGGTTCGATCTTCGTTCACGAGCTGGGCCATTTCCTCGCTGCGCGGCGACGCGGCGTAATTGTCGAACGCTTCTCGATCGGAATGGGGCCCGCCATCTGGTCGCGCCGTGGGCGCGATGGCGTGGAATACCGCCTCTCCTGGCTTCCCATCGGCGGCTATGTACTTCTGCCGCAGCTCGCGGATCTTGGCGCGATCGAGGGCGAAACCACGAGCGACGTGGCCACGCTGCCGCCCGTTTCATATAGCTCCAAGATGCTGGTCTTCGTCGCTGGCGCCGCATTCAACCTGCTGTTCGCGTTCGTCCTCGCCTGTATAATTTGGGTCGCCGGCATGCCGGAGAGCACAGAAATGGCCACCACGGAAATCGGCAGTGTGAGCCGCACGCTCGACCTGCCGAATGGCGACAAAGTCACGAGCCCCGCCGCGCAGGCGGGACTGCGAGTGGGCGATGTCGTCCGGGCTATCGACGGCCACCGCGTCTCGGACTGGCCGGGGCTGATGCAGGCGCTGATCACCAGCGCCGGCCGCGCTCCGGACGGCACTCCGGAAAGTATATTCTCGGTCGAACGCGATGGCGCCCTGCGAGACATAATATTGCATCCCCGCCTCGCGGGGGACGAAAAATTCCGCCGCGTCGGAATCGCCCCGCGCTACGATCTCGTGGTGCTGCAGGTGGCGCCGCATTCGCTGGCGGAGCGCGCGGGTTTTCAAGTCAATGACCAGCTTCTGCGCATCGACAACGTCCCGATCGTGCACCCGGCGATATATGAAGACACACTTTCGGCCGGCGCCGATCGCGTCGCGACGGCGACCGTCCTGCGCGGTGGGCGAGAGGTATCGCTGACCATCCCACCGCATCCGGCGGACAAAATCGGCGCGAATCTCGGCTTGGCTTTCACGAGCGCCACCCGGATCACCCATCCCTCGCCTTTCACGCAGGTCACCGATCAGATCGTGATGACGTTTAATACAGTGAAAAGCCTGGTGAATCCGCATTCGGATATCGGGCCCTCGAAACTCACCGGCGCCGTGGGCATCATCCGGATTTTCCACAGCGCGGCGGAGGCGGGAATCCTGCAGGTGCTCAGCTTCACGATCCTGCTCAACGTCAGCCTCGCGATTCTCAACCTGCTGCCATTCCCGCCGTTGGACGGCAGCCAAATCGCGTTTGCCACCATCGCGCGCCTCCGCGGCCGGGCCCTGCCGGCCCCGCTCATCGCAGCGACGCAAAGTATATTTGTGATGCTGTTCGTTTCGTTGTTCTTATATCTCCTCGTCTTCGACACGAAGCGGTGGATTCGCGACTCCGCAAACGACGCGGCCGCAGCCGCGGCTGCGAATCCCGCGCCGAAACCCCCGGTCCCCGCGGCGAAATAGCGCCGTCCCGCTTTATATTTATATATATGTCGTACTGCGCCTCGCGTTTTGAAACGGTGCGTCGCCTCACGCATGAGGTGCGAATCGGCAGCGTCATCGTCGGCGGAGCGCAGCCGATCCGTTTGCAATCGATGACGACAAGCGACACGCAGGACGTCGCAGCGACCGTGCGGCAATCGATTGCTCTCGCCGAAGTCGGCTGCGAGATCGTCCGCATCACCGCGCCAAACGTGACGGCCGCGCGTTGCCTCAAGGACATTCGCCGGGAATTCAGCGCCGCGGGATTCGCGAAAATCCCGCTGGTCGCCGATATACACTTTCTCCCGAGCGCGGCTATGGAAGCCGTCGAGCACGTCGAGAAAATCCGCGTCAATCCCGGCAATTACGCGGACAAGAAGAAATTCGCGGTGCGGGAATATTCCGACTCGGATTATGAATCCGAGCTGGGCCGGCTGCACGACGCGTTCACACCGCTTGTTAAACGCTGTCGCGAGCTGGGTCGCGCGATGCGCATCGGGACGAATCACGGCTCCCTTTCGGACCGCATCATGAATCGGTACGGCGACACACCGCTCGGCATGGTCGAGAGCGCGCTCGAATTTCTCCGCATCGCCCGAAGTCATGATTACGACCAGATCGTGCTCTCGATGAAGGCCTCGAATCCGAAGGTCATGATCGAGGCCTATCGGCTGCTCGTGGCGCGAATGGACCAGGAGGATATGCACTATCCGCTCCATCTGGGCGTAACGGAGGCGGGAGATGGCGAGGACGGACGAATCAAGAGCGCCATCGGCATTGGCTCGCTGCTATTCGATGGCCTGGGCGACACGATCCGGGTTTCGCTGACCGAAGATAGCGTATATGAAATTCCCGTCGCGCGCGCAATCGCCGAGAAAGCCATGTCGCTCTGGTCCCGACCACGGTCGTCCGGGGACTCGGCAGTTTCCGAAACCATTGATCCCTTTCATTTTTCCCGGCGCGTCGTCCAGCCGCTTGAGTTTGCCCCGGGTTGCGCCGTTGGGCCGGAACTGCCGCCGCGCGTCATCGTGCGAGTCGCGTCCGCCGATCGCGTCGCCCCGGCCATCAACGAACTCGCCAGCCTGAAGCTCAAGGATACTCCGGCGGAAGGCCTGCTCGTTCCGGTGCAAACCGCCGGAGAAGTCGCAACCGCGGTCGCGAGTGCGGTGGCCACCGCTGCAGGCATCAAGTTCCTCGTACTGGAATTGAGTGGGGACTTGCGCAGCGAGGACGTGGAAAAATCACTGGCGGGCGCCAGCCTGCCGATCGTGCTGCTCCGCAAATTCGACGTCGCGGATGAAAAAGCTTTCGCCACTTGGCTCCGCTGGACGCGCTCACAACGTTATATACTTGCGGCTGATGCGTCAGCCGGTGCGGTGAGCGCGTGGGGTGCGAGCGTTCGCGACCTGGGCAGCGATCGCCTGATCTTCACATTGTCCGGGAGCGACGTGGACTCGGGAGGCACCGGACATGCGGTCGGCCGCTATCGGGCTCTGGTAGCCGCTTTGCAGGCATCGGGCTCGAGCGCTCCGGTCTGGATTCGCAACACGGCGGCGAATGCGGTGCGCGGCGACAACACCTTCCTGTCCAAGCTTCTCGAGGCGTCGATCCTCTCGGGCGCGCTGTTGTGCGACGGCGTCGGCGACCTCGTCAGCATTGAGACGGAAAGCGATCCGACCCGCGCGACCAAGTTATCATATAACGTTTTGCAGGGCGCAGGCGCACGGATTTCGAAGACAGAGTTCGTGGCGTGCCCCAGCTGCGGCCGCACGCTATTCGACCTGCAGACCACCACCCAGCGGATCCGCGAAAGAACCGGTCATCTCAAGGGCGTGAAAATCGCGATCATGGGATGTATAGTCAACGGCCCCGGTGAGATGGCGGATGCCGATTTCGGCTACGTCGGCGGCGCCCCGGGGAAGATCAATCTATACGTCGGCAAGCAGTGCGTTGAATATAACATCCCGCAGAGCGAAGCGGATGGAAAACTCGTTGCGCTGATCCAGCAGCACGGGAAGTGGTTCGAGCCCGAGCCGGTGGTTGCGTAGGCTGCGGCGGCCCGAGACTATATACTCTGCGGCGCCGCAACCGTTCCTGCGTTCGCCCCTGCCTTGGAAATGGCTCTGGAAGCCTGCTGCAAGCCAGCCGGCTGCAGATAGATCCGCGGTGGCGCGCGGCCGCCACCCTCCGGGATGGGCGACGGGCAAATATTTTTCCGCCCCAAAATCGTGGGGCGGAGCCGTTGCTAAAGCCGGGAAAAATGCGACGTGGACCAAGGTGTCTGAAGTACAGGAAGTCGCACAACCGTCACACGTTTGTGACAATACTGTATCCGCAAATCGGCTTCAGAAGCCACTTGCGGGGCGGTGTAGTGCTGGGACAACTACACGCGTTTCGGCCGCGTTTTTCGGCCCCCCGGCCGGCCTCATTGTGGCAACAAAAAAACCAAAAAACTTATGCCCATTTTCGATGTGAACAACTTGTCAGAAAGTTGACCTTGAAATGGTTTTCTCGTTCTAAGTTACTCCGCCCCCGCTCCACTACTGGCTCGGTGTTTTGTTGTTCTTTCTCATGCCCCCAAAATCGCCCGTTGCCGGCCGTTCGCCACACATGATGCTAGCTTTTCCCTCTCAAGAACTTGTGAACACCTCTCCTCGAAGAGGTCTCTCACTCCTTCTCTCCTCGAATTTTGTGATGAATTTTCCAGCCCGGACGCGGTCGCGGTCGGCATGCGAGAGGATGCTCAGACAGCCAGTGTGAATAAACCCGCCAATCCCGCTCCTCCATGCTGTCCACATCCCTTCCGCCCGCCCTCTGGGAAACGGTCAAATCTGACTTCAAATCCCTGTTCCCGGAAGACGTGTTCCAGATGTGGTTCGAGCCGCTCGTTTGTTTGGAGTCCACCGCGGACGCGATCACGCTGGGGGTCCCGAACGATTTCGCGAAAATTTGGATCAATGACAATTACCTCGATCTCATTGCCCAGCGACTGCGGTTGATTGCCGGGCGTCCGGTGCAGGTGAGCCTCCGGACCTCCGAAGCTTCGGTCCGCCAGGCCGGCGCGGCCCCTTCACTCTCGGGCAAAGCCGGCACCCTCAACGATAATTCTCGCGGCTCGCGCACGCCCCGCCGCACCACGCGCTACGACGAACGCGGGCCAGCCACGGGCACGCTCAACGCGCGCAATACTTTCGAAAATTTCGTCGTTGGCTCGAATAACCAGATGGCCCACGCGGCCTCGCTCGCCGTCGCACAGGCGCCCGCCCAAGCATATAATCCCCTTTTTCTCTACGGTGACACGGGCTTGGGAAAAACCCACCTGATGCACGCGATCGGTCACGCCATCCTCCAGAACAATCCGGACGCGCGCGTGGCTTACCTCTCGACGGAAAAATTCACGAACGAGTTTATCCAGGCTTTGCAGGAGAACAACCTGACCAAGTTCCGACAGCGCTACCGGCACGTCGACGTCCTCCTCATCGACGACGTACAATTCCTCGCGGGCAAGGAGCGCATCCAAGAAGAGTTTTTTCACACCTTCAACGACCTGTTCGAGTCAGGGAAACAGATCGTGCTCTCGAGCGACCGCCGCGCCAGTGAGATCCAAAAGCTCGAGGCCCGCCTCGTCTCCCGGTTCGAATGGGGCCTGCCCGCTGACATTCAGGCGCCCGACCTCGAAACCCGCGTGGCCATCCTGCGCACGAAATGCGCGGGGATGAAGTGCGAGGTCTCCCCGGCCGTGATAAACTTCATCGCGCAGAACATCACGAAGAACATCCGCCGCCTCGAGGGCGCCTTGATCAAGGTCGTTAGCTACACCGCGCTGACGAACAAGCCCCTCGACCTCGCCGCTGCAGAACGGCTGCTGCACGACGTGCTGATGGAACAGGCGCAGAATATATTGACGCTGGAGACCATCCAGAAACGCGTGGCAGATCATTTTCAGATCCGCCACAGCGACATGACCAGCAAGCGCCGGCCAAATAATATAGCGATCCCACGCCAGATCGCGATGTATCTCGCCCGCACGCTGACGAAGCATTCGCTGCAGGATATCGGCGACGCGTTCGGCGGCCGCGACCACGGCACCGTCATCCACGCCTGCAAAGCCGTCGACAATATGATGGAGCAGGATCCGACGACGCGCGGCAGCGTCGAGTTTCTGAAAAGCCAGTTGTCCAAATAACGCGTCGCCGCACGCGCGACGCGCCAGGGCCGACTCGGGATGCCTGGCCTGCCCCGCGCTCGGCAGGCGCTATATACTTCGATCTCGGCACCACGCCACTCCGGCTCGAGGGCGATTGGAAAGGCGCCGGTGCTCCGCCGCCAAAGCAAAGCGACGGCTTGCGTCCCGCGGATTAATCCGCGTCATTCGCGACGGACCAATCATCGCATGACTCTTACTCCTGAGCAGAAGCAAGCCCTCGCCGGCTGGGTGAGCGCGGGCGCCAATCTCTCCGAGGTGCAAAAAAAATTGCTCGAAGAATTTCATATAACGCTGACGTATCGCGACGTCCGCTTCCTCGTGGATGACCTCGATCTCGCGCTGAAGGATCCGGCGCCGAAGGTGGACACGTCGGACGTCAGCAAAGCCGCGCCCCCGGCGCAGCCTCCACCAGCAACGGTACCGGCGAAGAAAGGGCTCCTCGACAAGGCGAAGGAAAAGCTCGGATTGGGTGACTCCGACGAGACCGCCACGGCGGACGCCGAGGACGCAGATGAAATGCCCGGCGAGCTTGACGAGCTTCCCGACGAGGCCGCGCGCGTGAGCGTCTCACTCGACAAGATCACTCTGCAGCCCGGCGCAGTCGCGAGTGGCACGGTTACTTTCAGCGATGGAGTCACGGGGAAATGGATTGTGGATCAATATGGACGCCCCGGCTTCACGGAAATTAGCCAGCCCGGTTACCGGCCCACCGCGGCGGATGGCCAGGCGTTCATGCAGGAACTCGGCGCTGCGCTCCAGCGGCGCGGCTACTGAGACGCAGCGCGGCCGCTGTATCCAAAAATCAACTACGGCCCGTCCGGCGCCCCGGTGAGGCGCTCAAGCATTTCGATCGCGGCGGTGAATCCCGGCTGCTCGCGGATCGCGGCGGCAAAGTGAATGCGGGCCTCGCGCCAGCGCCGCAGCATCACGAACGCGTTGCCGAGGTTGTATTCAACACTTGGATACACCGGCCGAAGGGCCAGCGCCCGCTCGTAACTCACGATCGCCGAAGTCGGATCGCCGACCTCCGCCAGCACGATCCCCAAGTTGGCGTGCGCGGCGGCGAGCGCGGGCTGGAGTCGGGCCGCTTCTCGCAGCTCGCCAAGCGCGAGGTCGGTCTGGCCGTTCCGCGCGAGAGCTATTCCGAGATTTACCCGCGCCTCCGCACCCGTCGCGCCGGGCCGCAGTCGGACGGCCTCAGTATATTCGGCGAGCGCATTCCGAAAATCTCCCTGCGTTTCGGCGTATATACCGGCATTGAAATGGGCCTCGGCGAGGGCGGGCTGCAGTTGTAAGGCGCGACGCAGATGCCCGCCCGCAGCCTCAGGCTGGCCGGCGCTGAGCAAGGCCGCGCCGAGCGCCGATTCGGCCTCCGCGAAATCCGGGCGCAGGCGCAGCGCCTCGCGATCGCGCGCGATCGCCTCGTCCCACCGGCCAGTCGCGGCGAGCGCGAGTGCCAAAGTATATTGCGCCTCCGGCAGGTCCGGTCGGTAGGCGACCGCGACCCGCAAATGCTCGAGTGCCGCCGCCGGTTGCTGCGCGAGCACCAACTCCGCCCCGAGATTGACCTGCGCAGAGGTGAGATACGGCAGGATTCGCACGGCCTCTATATACTCCGGCACCGCCTCCGAGTGCCGGTCCATCCGCGCGAGGACGAGACCGAGGTCGTAGTGCGTCTGCGCGGATCCCGGGTCCAACTTGAGCGACTCTCTATAATGCGCCATCCCTTCGTCCAGCCGCCCCCGCTGCAAGAGTGCGGTGCCCAGATTGCTCTGTGCTTTCGCGCTCTGCGGACGCTTGGCCACGGTGTCCGTCCAGAGCGCGAGATCGCTCGCGTAATCGCGGTTTCGCCGCTCGGTCAAAATTCCGGCCCCGGCGGCGAGCGCGAAAATCACCCGTAGCGGCCACGGGCCGGGCCACCGCATGATCGCACCGCAGCCCAGCGCCAGAACAGCAATCAGCGGTATATACATTCGGTGCTCGACGACCTGTTGGGTCAGGCCCGGCAGGAGACTGGACGGGGCGAGAATAATGAAAAACCACGCGGCGAAAAAGCCCGTCACGGGCCGCCTGCGCAATGCCCATATTGCTGCGGCCGCGACCGCGAGCACAGTCAGGCTCGCGAAGATTTCCGCCACGACGGACGCCGGCGGCAGCGTGCCATACTCAAAAATCAACGGCTGAGGCCAGACCGCCAGCTTCATATAGTGCAGCAACGCCCATCCCTGACCGAGCCAGTATTGCCCGAGACCCGCAGCGGAAAGCCGGAACGTTCCACCGCGATCACCACCCGTGGCGGCGACCAAAGCGAAGAGCGGCAACCACGTCGCAAACGCCGCTATATAGTAGCCACGGCGCTCGCGCCAGGCGGACCGAAAATCGCCGGCCACGAATGTTCGATCATAAAGCAGCACGATGATCGGCGCCGTGATCATGACCTCCTTGCAACCGGCACCGGCCAGGCAGCACGCGACCGATGCGCCCTGCCACCAGCGCCGCGCGGGCTGGCCAGCCTCGGTCGATCGTTCAAAAGTATATAGCGTGAGGAGAAAAAAGAGCCCCATCAGCGACTCCGCGCGCTGGACTATATACGTGACCGCCTCGGTCTGCAGCGGATGCAGCAGCCACAGCAGGGAAAAACCGAGTGCCACCAAAAATTCGCGTCCGCGAACTGCTGACGCCAGCACCGGGCTCCGGCAGGTGCGCGCCGCGAGTGCGAAGAGCGTGAGGCCGGCGAGAAAATGGATCGCGAGATTTCCGGCGTGGTAACCCCATGGCAGGGTTCCGCCCAGCGCGTGATTAACGGCGAGCGACAGGTTCAGGATCGGCCGGCCGCTTACCGTGAAACCGAAGTTCCTCGGCGGGGACAGCGGAATGGTCAGCGGCCAGAGGTGCCGGATCGACGGATTGTCGAGAATGGATCCCTCATCATCGAACAGGAACGGCACCCGGAAGCTATTGTGGTAGGCCGCCAGAGCCGCCCCGGCGAGAAGCAGCGCGGCCAGCCCGCCTCGCACTCTAGGTTGCATGCAACAGCCGCAGGAACGCGGCCTCGTCGAGCACCGCAACCCCGAGCGCCCGCGCCTTTTCCAGCTTCGACCCGGCGTCCTCGCCCGCGAGCACGTAGCTCGTCTTCTTGCTTACACTGCCGCTCACCTTGCCGCCCGCAGCGACGATTTTGTCCGCGGCATCATCTCGGGTCATGCTCGGTAGCGTACCGGTCAGAACAAATGTTTTTCCCGCGAACGTCGTGCCGATCGCCGCAGCCGGGGCGGGTGCGCTGGGCCGAACGCCGCGGGCCAGCAGGTCGCTCACAAGCGCACGCTGCCGCGGATCATTGAAATGCGCGACGATCGCGAGCGCCATGGTCTCGCCGATCCCCTCGATGCGGCTCGTTTTCTTGTCGCCAATGAAATCCTCGAAGCGCGCGGAGGCCAACTCCTCGAGTCCACCGAAACGGCGAGCGAGGTCCTTGGCGGCGGCGACCCCCACGTGCGGGATCCCGAGGCCGTGTATATAGCGCCAAAGCTCCGCCTGTTTGCTGGACTCGATCGCGGCGAGCAGGTTGTCGGAGGATTTCTCCACGCTCTTGCCCAACGACAGCAGGTCCTCGCGCCGCAGTTTATATATATCGGCGGCGCTTCGCACCCACCCTTTCTCGACGAGCGTGTCGACCATGGCCTCGCCCAGACCCTCTATATCAACGCCGCCCCGCGACGCGAAGTGTTGCACGCGACGCCGGACCTGCACCGGGCATTCATAATTCGGGCAGCGCAGGGCGACCTCGCCCTCGATCTGGATCACGCCAGTGCCGCACGCGGGGCACTCGCTGGGAAATATATACGGCACGCAGGCGGGTGAGCGTCGCGAGAGATTGACGCCGATGACCGCGGGGATGACTTCGCCTGCCTTTTCCACATATACAAAATCGCCGATGCGTATATCCTTTCGGGCGATCTCGTCGCGATTATGCAGGGTGGCGCGCGCGACCGTGGTGCCCGCGAGCTGCACGGGGTTCAATTCTGCGACCGGTGTGAGCACTCCGGTGCGGCCGACCTGGATGGAGATCGCGAGCAGGTTCGTCTCGGCGCGCTCGGCGGCGAATTTATAGGCAATGGCCCAGCGGGGCGCCTTGCTCGTGCTGCCGGCTTCACGTTGCAGGGCGAGGTTGTCGAGTTTAACGACGGCACCGTCCGTGCCGTAAGCGAACGAGTGGCGCAGGCTGTCGAGTTCCTGCACCGCCGCCCACGCGGCATCGAACCCGCGCACCTGCCAGATCTTCTCGACGATCGGAAGGCCCCACCGCTGCAAATGGCTGTGGAAGCCGCTTTGCGAGGCACCCAAGGCGGAAGCGGGCTCACAGGCGCCGAAACCATAGAGCACAATCTCCAGCCGCCGGCGGCGCACTTCACCCGCATCGAGAAGCTTCAGCGTGCCGGCCGCCAGATTGCGGGGATTCGCATACGGCGGCTCGCCGGCTTCCTCGCGGTCGCGGTTGATCCGCGCGAACTCCGCAGCAGTCATATATACTTCACCTCGGATCTCGATGAATTCCGGGGCCGACTCGCCGACGGCGATCCGCAATTTCCGGGGCAGCGTCGCAATCGTCAGCGCATTCGTAGTGACGTCATCACCCTCGACACCATTGCCGCGCGTGACCGCCCGCACGAACTCGCCGCGCTCGTAAGTCACACTGACCGCGAGGCCGTCGATTTTCGGCTCGATCACATATTCCAGTTTCTCGCGCTCGAGCATCCGCGCCAACCGCGCGTCGAACTCGAGCAGCTCCGATTCCGAATACGTATTGTCGAGACTCTGCATCGGCAGGCGGTGCCGATACGTCTGAAAACCCTCCGCCCGGTCATCCCCGACCTGGCTCGTCGGCGAATCGCCGGGCAGCGCGGCGGCCGCTTCCGGGAACTCCGCCTCGAGGTCGGCGAGAGCGCGCTTCAGCGCATCATAATCGAAATCCGTGATCTCGGGTCGAGCGCGGCGGTAATAGAGCTCGTCGTGGCGCTTGATCTGGGCGCGAAGGTCCGCGAGTTTGGTTTGCGCCTGCTCGAGGTTCATCGTTCCCCAATGGAGAGCGAAACTCGCGCTGCGGAAAGAAAAATGGTCGGGCTGGTGAGATTCGAACTCACGACCTCTTGCACCCCATGCAAGCGCGCTACCAGGCTACGCTACAGCCCGAACTGCAGAGGGGTCAGAAAGCGGCACCGCCGCGAGTGAAGCAAGCGTTTTCCTGCGTCACTCGCAACCGGCGGTCCGTCGATCTATCGACAGCGCAGATGCCCGTTGTATCCAGATTTTGAATACGACGATCGTCGCGCCGTGGCATCGGGCCGCGAGAGGAGTCGGGGCGGGCGTCCTTGCCGGCGGGGGAGAAACCGGATGATCGCGCTCGGTCTCACGGCCCAACTTGGAGATTGGCTGTTCGGGTCGAAGTTGCACGCTCCGTGCGATGGACCCCAAGATCAGACTCGGAATCATCGGCTTTGGCAGCATGGGACAAACCCATGGACGCATGCTGCTCGAGGGAAAAATCAACCGGTGCGAACTGGTTGCCGTCTGCGACGCCCTACCGGAAAACCTCGCGAAATATCCGCAGATTCGCGGCTTCTCGGAACCCGCGGAGCTCCTTGCCCGGCCTGATGTGGATGCGGTTCTCATTGCAACGCCGCATTTTGCCCACACGACGGTCGGCATCACCGCGCTGAATTCCGGAAAGCACGTCCTCGTCGAGAAACCAATCTCGGTTCATAAAGCGGACGCCGAGCGCCTCATCGCCGCGCACCGCCGTCCCGGGCAGGTGTTCGCCGCAATGTTCAACCAGCGCACGGATCCGTATTTCCTCGCGATCCGCGACCTGGTCCGCGGCGGCGGCATCGGACAGGTGCGGCGAATCCAATGGACGATCACTAACTGGTACCGCACTGAGGCTTACTATAGCTCGGGCAGCTGGCGTGCGACGTGGGCCGGCGAGGGCGGCGGCGTTCTCCTCAACCAGAGCCCGCACAATCTCGATCTTTTTCAATGGATCTTCGGGATGCCCGAGCGGGTCACCGCGTTCTGCAGCTTCGGTCGTTACCACAATATAGAGGTGGAGGACGACGTCACTGCCTATATGCAATATCCCGACGGCCGTCACGCCACGCTCATCACGTCGACCGGCGAGACGCCCGGCACGAACCGCCTCGAGGTCGCCGGCGACCTCGGCCGGCTCGTATATGAAAACGACCAGCTTCTCTTCACGCGGAACCGCGTCGCGATGGATGTATATAGCCGCACGAGCCCGGAGGCGTTCGGGCGACCGGAGACCGACGAGATCCGCATCCCTGCGGAAGGCCACGGCGGGCAGCATCAGGCCGTGATGCAGAACTTCGTCGACGCGATCCTCGACGGCGTCCCGCTCATCGCGCCTGCGGAGGAGGGCATCCACTCGGTCGAACTCGCGAATTCAATGCTTCTCTCGTCGTGGCGGCAACAGCCCGTGACTCTCCCGATGAGCAGTGCGGAATATGCCCGAGCGCTCGGAGAAAAGATCGCAACTTCCCAACCCAAGGCGAAATCCGCGGTCCAAGTTGTCGTCGATCTTTCGAAATCCGTCGTCTGACCGGCCGTCCCTTCCCCTTCAACTTTCGTTGCCGCTCTTTCGCGTTCCCGGTTTCCCGGGGGTCCGGCGAATTGTCCCATGAAGCTTTCCCAAGTAGCCGCCCAGCTATATACCGTCCGCGATCATTGCCGCACCGCGGGTGAGCTGGCCGACGCGGCGAGGAAAATCCGGGCGATTGGATATACTGCCGTCCAGTTGAGCGGATTGGGTCCAATTCCCGACCATGAGATCATCGGCATCATGGCGGGCGAGGGACTGACCATTTGTGCGACTCACGAGCCCGGCGAGGATATACTCGATCGCCCGAAGAAATGTATAGAGCGGCTGCAGCGGCTCGGATGCCAGATCACCGCCTACCCTTTTCCCCGCGAGGTCGACCTCACCCGGGCGGACCATATACGTTCCTTGATCTCAAAGCTCGATTCCGCGGGCGCACTTTTTCGCGCGGCCGGGCTGCGGCTCGCGTATCACAACCACGCGATGGAGTTTATAAAATTCGAGGGCCGGACCATCCTGGAAAAGATATATGCAGAGACCAAGCCCGAGAATCTCGCCGCCGAGCTGGACACATTTTGGATTCACTACGGCGGCGGCGAAGTCATCCCGTGGTGCCGGAAGATGGCCGGTCGCCTGCCCACTATACATCTCAAGGACTACGGGGTCACGAAAGAGAACACGCACCAGTGGTGCGAACTCGGTGTCGGCACGCTCGATTTTCCGAATATAATCGCGGAGGCCGAGCGCAGCGGCTGCCAGTGGTTTATCGTTGAGCAGGACACCTGCCCCGCCGATCCGTTCGAATCGCTCAAGATCAGCTATCAATATTTGAAGGACAACATCGCGCAGGCGTGAACGCCGACCGCGCGTCCCATTCGCTATATCATGTATCTTGGAATTTGCGCCGATCCCGCAACCGTCGCCGAGCTGCCCGTCCCACTGTCGTTCGATTTCATCGAGGGCAACGTCCAGCAGTTTTTGCGGCCCGAGGCTTCCGATGCGGAATTTTCTTTCCAATCCGCCGCGCTGCGCAACTGCCCGCGCATGATGCCCGCGGCGAACTGCTTATTCCCGGCCGACCTGAAGGTGGTCGGCCCGTCCGTCGATTATGAACGAATCGAGCGCTACGGGCGCGCCGCTTTTCGCCGGGCGCAGGCCGTCGGCATGCACGTCATCGTGTTCGGCAGCGCCGGCGCCCGGCAGTGCCCGGAGGGATTTTCCCGCGCGCAGGCGTTCGAGCAATATATAGACGTGCTGCGCCAGCTCGCCCCGATCGCCGCGGATCACGAGGTCACCCTCGTCGTCGAGCCACTAAATCGCGGCGAATGCAATATAGTGAACAGCCTCGAGGAAGGCGCGGAGGCCGCGCGCCGCGCCAATCACCCGCGCGTGAAGCTGCTGGTCGATATATTTCATATGCTTCGCGACGACGAGCCGGCTTCGGCCATCCTCAACGTTGGTCCCCTCGTGCATCACGCACATGTCGCGGAGAATAAGAATCGCGCCGCACCCGGCGTGAACGGCGACGACTTTCGCCCATACTTCCGCGCTCTGCATCAGATCGGTTACCGGGGTGCGCTGACGCTCGAGTGCGTGTGGGATAATATAGCGACGCAAGTCGCCCCGGCGCTCGCGATTCTGCGCGGCCAATTGGCCGACGCCGGCTACTGAATCATCGCGGCCCGGCGCTGGCTCGTCTCGGCTGCGTATCCATGTTGTGGATACATCAAGGGGCGCGCGTGGGCGTTTGCTATTAGTTCGCGCCGGGTGGGGAATTTGATCTAACTCCGCGGCAGCCCCGCGGTTTCGCGGCCTATGGCGATTCTATACGGCACCCCTGCACCTTTCACTCGTCCCGCGCCTCCACCGAGGGTGCGCCTCGGGCTATGCTGCGCGGTAGGATCGGTCGTCGCCCTTCTCGCGCTCGCGGTCGCCTGGGCCCGCCCCTCCGCCGCGCTGGTCAAAAACCGGGATGAATCCCCGGAGGCGCAAACGACTCGCTACGACCTGAGCGTGCAACTCGCACATCCGGTGCTCTGGCGAGGCTGGACCCTCGAACGTGTCGCCCCACGATCGCCGTTCGCGACGATTTCCTATCGGCTGCGCCCCGCACAACCGCCGGGAACGGTGCTGCTCTTGGCGCGGCAGTAGCGCGAGAGTCGTTGGTGCCCGGAGTCGGGGTCGAACCGACAAGCCTTTAGAGGGCGGCAGATTTTGAGTCTGCTGCGTCTGCCAATTCCGCCATCCGGGCGTGGACGACTGAGCGGTCAACGTAAAACCGAAGGCCCGTATGTAAACGGCAAAGTTGGCCGCAGCAAAGTTTCGATTTCAACTCGCAGCTTGCCCCGCCGGTCGCAGCGTTTTGTTTCGACCACGCATGACGGACTTCCGTGTTTTTTGCCAGCCACCGACCGCCGACCCCGCGACGCTGACGCTTTCCCCCGAGGAGTCCCACCACCTCGTGGTCGTGAACCGGGCGCCCATCGGGGCCACGGTGGTGGCGTTCGATGGCCGCGGCACGGAATGGATTTGCGAGCTCGCGTCAGACCACAAAAACGCGGCGACGCTCAAGGTCCGTTTCCAGCAGCGGCGCCCGGCGCTTCCGTTCGAAATCACGCTCGGACAGGCGCTGCCGAAAGGCCCGTCGATGGATGCGATCGTGCGCAAGGCCACGGAGATCGGCGCCCGCTATATAGTCCCGCTCCAGAGCGAGCGCACGGAGGTTCACCTCGATGCGGACCGCTCCGGGAAAAAAATTGAGAAATGGCAAACCGCGGCGCTCGAGGCCGCGAAGCAATGCGGGAATCCCTATCTCCCGGAAATCTCTCCCCAGCAGACCGCGGCCCGTTTCATGGAATCCGCACGCGGCTACGATTTGAAACTGATCGCCAGCCTGCAGCCCGGCGCGACGTCGCTCAAGCACGTGCTCGCGGATTTCCGTCGGAATCATAATCGCGAGCCGCGGAAAGTCGTCTGGCTCATCGGTCCCGAAGGCGACTTCACGCCGGCCGAAATGAACCTATCGCACGCCGCGGGGTTTCTTCCAATCACGCTCGGCCCGCTGGTTCTCCGCTGCGAAACCGCCGCAGTGTACGCCCTCAGCGTGCTCAGCTA
The DNA here is from genome assembly GCA_963800005.1 of uncultured Verrucomicrobiae bacterium. Taxonomy (GTDB): domain Bacteria; phylum Verrucomicrobiota; class Verrucomicrobiia; order Opitutales; family Opitutaceae; genus CAWCZH01. Next base: position 14,892 of record CAWCZH010000002.1, on the reverse strand, counting down.
CGAGCTGCAGGACAGCGCGTGAGCGGCCCGCCCGCCCGCCGCACCTTCCGGCGTGGATCATAATATATCATTTAGTATATATCGATATACATCTATATGGACATCGATATATTACGGATCATATGCGTCCGACGGATATATGGACCTAGATAAATGGGCGCCGCCCGCGCCGCCTACCAGACGACCAGGCCGCCCGCGAACGTAAGCCCGGCGCCGACGCTGCAGAATATAATCCGGTCGCCCTCGTTGAAGATGCCCTCCTCGGCGGCCCAGCCGAGCGCCATCGAAACGCTGGCCGCGCTCGTGTTTCCATATTTCGCGATCGTCACGACGAAGCGTTCATAGGGAATTCCGACGCGGCGGCTCACGGCCTTTAGGATGCGCTCGTTCGCCTGGTGGGGGACGATCCACGCTACATCTTCGGGCTTCAGATTTTCCCGGACCAATGTCGCCTCGATCTGCTCGGCGAAACCGACCACCGCATGCTTGAAGACGACGGCGCCGTCCATCTGCAGATAGAAATGCTCGAGGTCGTGACCCGTGGGATCGGGCATCGGCATGCGCGCGCCGCCACCCGGGCGCTGGATCGCTTCAAATTGATCGGCGTCTCCTGACAAACCGATCTGGTGCATCCGATGCCCACCCGGCGAACTCGTCAGAATCGCGGCCCCGGCGCCGTCGCCAAAAAGAAATGCCGTGCTATGATCGAGCGGATTGGTGATGCGCGAAAGCAACTCGGCGGTGACGACGATCAGGTTGCGCGCGGTGCCCGCGAGTATAAAGGCCCGTCCGACCTCGAGTGCATATAGCCAGCCGGAGCACGCCGCATTTAAATCAAACGCGAGCGCCCGCGGAATTCCGAGCCGGCGCGCGAGCGCGCTCGCCATTGCCGGCACCGGTTGATCGGGAATGAGCGTCGCCATGATCACGCCATCCATCGCACTCGCCGGGAGACCCGCCTGATCGAGCGCATGCCCCACGGCGGTGACGGCGAGGTCGGTCGCACTTTCATCCTCCGACGCATACCGCCGCTCCTTGATGCCCGTGAGTCGCACCATCTCCTCTTCCGTCCGGTGCGGAAACGCTTTTAATATTTCACTGTTCGCCCGAATTTCGGACGGCACCGCCAGGCCCACGCCAGCGATGCACACGGTCTCAGCAGGAGAGTTCAAGACCAACGAGAAGAGACGCGGCTGGGCCGGGCAATCAAGCCTTGTGTTTCGCGAGGTACGCCGTGACGTCGTCGCCCGAGACGCGCCCGCCGGGGCCCGTCGCCTCGATGCCGGTGATTTCCGCGGGGTTTAATCCCGCCTCCACCGCGAGCTTCGTCGCTCGTGGCGTCCATACGAGCGCCGCGGCCGGTTTCGCCGCGGAGCTCGCAGCGGGCGTTGGCGACGGAGAAACGGCAGTCGCAGGCGATGTCTGCAAATGCCGCAGGCTCGCGTCGGAAGTCTCGAGGCGCAGGAAAAGTGCACCTGGCTGCAATACACTTCCGGCCTGCCCGACAATCGCGAGCACGGTGCCGTCCCCGGGAGCCTCATAATCGAAAACCGATTTGTCGCTTTCGAGTTCCGCTAGTTTTTGGCCCTTCGTGACCCGCGCTCCCGCTGCAACCTTGAGCGAGATAACGGTTAGTTCACTCACAGTCGCGCCCATGGACGGAACGGGAACGTCGATTACGAATGTTTCCATCAGTTGAAGATCCCATAGTGCGCCACTCGGGGCATCGGTCAATGACGAGGAACGGCGGCCTTCGAAACCGGGCGGCAACCGAAGCCGACGGAATTACTCGCGCGTGAGGCGCCAGATCGCGAGGCAACTTCGCAGCAACGGAGCGAGCTCGGGCAGCGGAACCATATTGGGGCCATCGGAGATCGCGTGATCCGGATCGGGATGCGTCTCGAGAAATAAGCCGTCTGCCCCCGCGGCGAGCGCCGCCCGCGCCAGCGGCGGAACGAATTCACGCTGCCCGCCACTTTTCCCTCCAGCCGCCCCGGGCAACTGTACACTATGGGTCACATCGAACACCGTGGGAAATCCGTTGCGGCGCATGATGGCGAACGAGCGCATATCCACGACGAGATTTTGATATCCGAATGTGGTGCCCCGCTCTGTCTGCCAAATTTCGGCGGCGCCGCCCTCGCGCAACTTCCCGGTCACAAAAACCATTTCCTGCGGCGAAAGAAACTGGCCCTTCTTCACATTGACCACGCGGCCGGTCGCCGCCGCGGCGAGAAGCAAATCGGTCTGGCGGCAAAGAAACGCGGGGATTTGAACGACATCACATACCGCCGCCACCGCCGCGACCTGCCCGGTTTCGTGGACATCCGTGAGCACGGGAAAACCGTATTCCCGCTTGATCAGCGCCAGCAGCCGCAGCCCTTCCTCGAGGCCCGTTCCCCTCAGTCCGCCGAGCGAGGTTCGATTCGCTTTATCAAATGAGCCCTTGAATATAAAGCGCAGCGCCGGCTCCGCCCGCGCAATCCGCACCAGTTCCTCTGCGACTGCACGGCAGACCGTCTCACTCTCCAGCGAGCACGGCCCGGCAATCACCAGCAGCCGGTCTTTTTCATATATCATAAGAGCGATGTATCCAGTTTTTGAATACAGCCGCCGGCGGTGCGCGCCGGCGACCGGTTATTTTTTTCGGCCCGCCACGCGGCGTTTTTTCCCCGGGGCCGCCGGGCTCGGTTCAACCGAGCGGTGCCGGCGCAGCGCCGCCGCGATGAACGCCGCGAACAGCGGATGCGCGCGATTGGGCTTCGACTGAAACTCGGGGTGGAACTGCACCGCGAGAAACCAAGGATGATCGCGCAGCTCGATAATCTCGACGAGGTTTCGGCGCGGATTGATTCCGCTGATGACCATTCCCGCGCGCTGGAGTTGGCCCACGTAGGCATTGTTGACCTCGAAGCGGTGACGGTGACGCTCGCGCACGCTTTCCGTGCCATACGCTTTCGCCGCGCGCGTCCCGGGCGTCAGGGCACATTCGTAACTGCCGAGCCGCATCGTCGCCCCCTTGTCGATGATCTTTTTCTGCTCCTCCATCATATTGATGACGGGGTGCGGCGAAGCCGGATCGAACTCGGTGCTGTTGGCTCCGGGAAGCCGCAATACATTCCGAGCATATTCGATGACAGCGATCTGCAGCCCGAGACAAAGTCCATAATAGGGAATCTTCTGCTCGCGCGCGTAACGCGCCGCCGCGATTTTTCCCTCGGTGCCGCGATCCCCGAATCCGCCGGGAACAAGGATTCCATCAAGGCCCTTCAACAGCGCCAGCCCGCCTTTTTTCTCCAGCTCCTCGGCATCGATTCGCCTGATGTTGACCAAGCAGTTGTTCGCGATCCCGGCGTGCGTGATCGATTCGTAGACCGATTTGTAGGCGTCCTGCAGCTCGATGTACTTCCCAACAACACCGATGGTGACCGCGTACTTCGGGTTCAGGATGCGGCGGACGATCTCCTCCCAGATGTTCTTTTTCGGCGGCGGATTCGGAATCGCGAAAAGGTCGAGCACGAGCTCGTCCATGCCCTCGCGTCTGCAGCGCGAGCGGCAGTTCGTAGATCGAGTGGTCGACGTCCCGGCATTCGATGACCGCCTTGACCGGCACGTTGCAGAACATGCTGAGATCTTGTCGCGCAGGTCGTGGTCGAGCGGGTGGTCGCAGCGGCAAACCAGCACGTGCGGCTGGATACCGATCTCGCGCAGCTTCGCGACCGACTGCTGGGTGGGCTTCGTCTTCAGTTCGCCCGCCGCCGCGAGGAAGGGCACCAGGGTGACGTGGATGAAAACGCACGTCCTTCGGGCTCGACCTCGAGCGCGAACTGCCGCATGGCCTCGAGGAACGGCAGGCCCTCGATGTCGCCGGTCGTGCCGCCGATCTCGGTGATCAGGACGTCGACATCCTTGCCGCCGGCGTAGATGCGCTCCTTGATCTCGTTGGTGACGTGCGGGATCACCTGGACGGTCTTGCCCGAGGTAGTCGCCGCGCCGCTCCTTCTGGATCACGCTCTCGTAGACCTGGCCGGAGCGAAAGGCTGTTGCAGCCGGGAAAGCTTCCCGCTGGTGAACCGCTCGTAATGGCCGAGGTCGAGGTCGGTTTCGGCGCCGTCCTCCAGCACGTAGACCTCGCCGTGCTGGAACGGGCTCATCGTGCCCGGATCGACGTTCAGGTAAGGATCGAATTTCTGGATGCGGACGGTCAGGCCGCGCATCTCCAGGAGCGCGCCCAGCGCGGCCGCCGTGAGCCCCTTGCCCAGCGACGAAACCACTCCGCCGGTGACGAAGATGTATTTCATCGGTGAGGGTTAAACCCGCGGTCCTTCAACGCGCAAGGAAAAGCACCACCACGCTGGCTCCCAAGGGTGAATTGCATCCATTTTGCCACCCGATTCGATTTGCGGAAGTATATATAGGGGTGGCCTATAATACATAGCGCGTTCGCGAACTTCAGTGCAGGAGCACCCAGAGCAGCGTCCCAGCGCCGAGCACCACGGCGCCGACGATCAGCAGCCAGATCGTCCACTTGAGGATCTTGAGAAACAACCAAATGCCGACCACGGCGACGATGACGACGCATGCTACAACGAAGGCATGGGGATAGTCCGCGAGTGAATCGAACTGGCTGGGCAACTTTTCGCTGAGCGCGAGAACCACGCCTCAGGAAGAGACGCCGTGCGGATCGGTCCAAGCCAAAACGCGGCTGCGCGCCATGTCTCAACGTCTCACGCAAAATGATTTGCGCCACTGCACTGGCGCCGCCCTGCTGCGCCAGTGCACTCCAAGCCCCAACTCCTCGCCTGGCTGACGTGCGATGGTGTTCATATCGACCCGGCGTCGGGCAAACACACGCTGCTCGGTATATTCTCCAATATACAGGCGCGCCAGTTTCCGGTGACGCACCCGTTCATGATCTGGTTTCTCACGATCACGGATTGCGCGGCCGGGGAGCACCGGATGCGTATTTCCATGGGCCTTGACCCCACGCGGATGCAACCGTTGCTCGAGCGGCCGTTCTCCTCCGAGGGACCGCTGCAACGCATCAATCTCATCAACGAAATCCGGCACCTGGCATTTCCAGTTCCCGGCGATTATTCGCTCCTGATCGAAGTCGATGAAGAGCCGCTGCTCGCGACGAACCTGATTGTCAGCGGCTGAACGCATGCGCGTTCCCCTCACCTTTTCGCATGGAAAACTCCCCGTATATATATGATCTGGTCGGCGTCGGCGCGCCCATCATGGACATCGTTGCCGCCGTTCCGGAAAGCTTCCTGGCCGAGGTGCCGGGCGAAAAGGGAGGCATGGTCATGGTCGATGCCGACACGATCGCCGGCCTCGTTGCACGCTTGCCCGAGCCGCCTGCGCTCACACCCGGCGGTTCAGCAGCGAACACCACGTTCAACGCCACGCGTCTCGGCCTCCGCACCGCTTTCGTCGGCAAGCTCGGGGGAGACGAGATGGCGCGACTATACGAAGCACGCTTCGACCGCGCCGGCGTGAGCACCACGCGTTTCAAGCGGAGCGATCTCGCCAACGCGCGTTCACTCATCCTCACCACACCCGACGCCCAGCGCACCATGCGCACGTGCCTTGGCGCCGTGATGTCCCTGTCGCCCGACGAGATTCGTCCGGAGGACTTTCAGGGCTGCCGCCACGCGCACGTCGAGGGATATGTAATATTCAATCCCGCGCTCGCGAACGCGATTCTTTCTTCCGCGCGAGCCGCCGGCTGCACGATCAGCCTCGACCTCGCATCATTCGAAGTCGTCCGCAGTGCACGCCCGTGGCTGCTCGAGCAACTCGAGCAGGGGCTGGATCTCGTGTTCGCCAACGAGGACGAAATTCGCGCGCTGTTTTCCGATGCGCCGAACGCCGATTACGGCGAACTCGCGCAACGCCTCGCCCGGCACGGCGGCATCGCAGCGGTGAAGCTCGGCAAGGACGGCGCGTGGGTCGCGCGCGGTGACGAAATATATTTGACGCCGCCGCATCGCATCAGCGATGCGATCGACAGCAATGGCGCCGGCGATGCCTGGGCGGCGGGTTTTCTCGCTGCGCACCTGCGCGATCATCCGCTCAGTGTCTGCGGGCACGTCGCCGCGATCCTCGGCGCGGAAACCGTGCGCCACATGGGGCCGATTATTCCAGATCGCTATTGGCCGGAAGTCGCCGCCCGCGCGCGAGCCGCGCTCGGCGCGGCCTGAGCCTGTGTAGTGCTTTTTTGGATACAGGGCCGCCGCGGGGCGCGCGTTACTTCGCCGGGCGCTCGCTTCGACGCGGCGATGGCAGCGGCCCGGTCGACGCACGATACATCACCTCGGGGGTGATTGTACGCACGAGCGGCTTCGCGCGCCCAGCCCCGCCGAGCTGCGCGAATATCATCTCGGTCGCCGCGGCGATCGTACCTACTATATTCTGGTCGACGCTCGTGAGCGTCGGATCCGTCATCTCGCAAAGATCCTGATTATTAAATCCCGAGACCGACGCATCCCGCGGGATCTTCCACCCGGCATCGAGCAGGCCGCGCAACGTGCCGATCGCGATTTCATCATTCAGCGCCACAAACGCGGTCGGCGGCTGCGCGAGTTTTATAAAGCTTCCAGCCAATAAACGCCCGTACGCGAAATCCTGCCGGCGCGCATGCAGGTGATCCAACGACAGCGTTGCCTCTTCATATACGAGTCCGTGGGCACGGAGGGCCGCGCGAATGCCGGTGACACGATCGACCCGGCTGCGCGGTGGCTGCTCGACGCCGAGCAATCCGAATTTTCGGTGTCCGTGCTCGAGGAGGTGGGACATCAGCATGCGCATGCCGTCCCCACGATCGAGCGCGACGGTGTTCGCATTCTTTACTCCGAAATGATCCACGACGACGTGCGGAATGCCGTGGGTGATGAGCTCGCCAATGCGCGCCTCGATTTCCTCGGGATGAAAGTGCCCGATAAAAACCACGGCCTCCACGCGCAAAGAAAGAAAATGCCGCACGATCTCCCGCCCTGTTCCCGGCTCGAATACCTGGATCAGGGAAGAAAATCCGCGATCGCGCAGGACGCGTTGCAAGGCAGCGAGCTTGCGGACGCCCGGCGGAGTCAAAAGGTTTTCGGCACAGATACCGATGGTCGCCGTGCGTTTGCCCTTTAGGTGAAGCGCGTGCGCATTCGGTGTGAACCCCGTCGCCGCGAGCGCGCGATGCACTCGATCAATCGTTTTCTGCTTTAATCCAGGCTGCCCATTCAGCACCCGGGAAATCGTCGTGCGCGCCAGCCCCACATGCCGCGCAAAGTCGGCAGTCGAACGCAACGGGAGAGACGGTTTTTTTCCAGGGGCCGGCGGCACGGAAGCGTCGCATTACCACCCCGCCCGGCCGCCCATGTCAACGCCCGCACAGCCGCACCACTGGCGTCTCCTCACTTAATATATCGGTGGCGCGGCGGCGATCGCAATGAGCATATATACTTGTGGTCCGGCGCGGCGGATGATAAAGGACACGTGTCCGCATATCTATTGACATCAGCGGTGCCCATGATTCTTGCTGACAAAGCTACTTTCGTCGCCTCTCATCCCCCGCCGCGTCTTACCCCCGCGGCCGCTCCCCAACCGTCCGTCACGCACCCCGTGTGCGCGCCCGACCGGACTGTATTTTCCGTCACCTGTCAGAAGACTACAAACACCGAACGTCATGCAACCTACCCCCGTCCGCCTCACCGCCTGGTCTCAGATCTTGGTTTATCTCGCCGCCTTTGCGTTTCTCGCCGGCCGGCTCCTCGCCCAAAGCGCCCCCACGGGCACGGTGGAGGGCCGCGTCGCCGACGCGGACAACGGTTCCTACCTCACCAATGCGCGCGTCAGCGTGGAGGGAACCAATATTCAGGTCTTCACCGACAACGCCGGCCAATATCAAATATATAACCTGCCTGCCGGCACCACGACACTGAAGGTGTTCTATACTGGCCTGCTCGAACAATCCATCCCGCTGAACGTCGTCGCCGGGCAGACGCTCACCCAGGATATCCGGCTGTCGTCCACGACAGCGAAAGCCTCTGATATTACTAAACTGGACCAATTCGTCGTCGAGTCCAAGAAGGACACCGACCAGAAATCCATTGCGATCAACGAGCAGCGTTTCGCGCCGAATATGAAAAGCGTCGTCGAGGCGAACGCGTTCGGTGATGTCACCGAGGGCAATGTCGGCGAATTCCTGAAGTATATGCCTGGCGTCTCGCTTGAATATACGTCGCCGGACGCGCGCCAGATCATCATCCGCGGCGTCAACCCCATATATACTGCCGTCTACGTCGATGGCAACCGGATGGCCAGCGCGGCGTCCTCCGGCTCGAACCGATTTTTCGAGCTCGAGCAGGCCTCGATCAATAACGTCTCACGCGTCGAGGTGGAATTTTCGCGCATCCCGGAAATGGGCGCGGACGCCCTCGGCGGCTCGGTCAATATGGTGAGTCGCAGCGCTTTCGAAGCGAGCCGGATTCAGTTCAACTATCGCGCGTACCTGAGCGCCAACGAGGACGAGATGGCGGCCGGCCGCACCCCGGGCCCCGGTTCAGAACCATCGCACAAAATCAAGCCAGGTGCTGACTTCAGCTTCGTCGATCCCGTTTCGAAGGTGTTCGGCTTCACGATCAGCGCGTCCGACTCGACGATTTTCTATCCACAACATCGCTCTCAGCCGTCGTGGTCGCCCATCTCCGCGTTCCCCGCCAACACTCTCGGGATCGGCCTGATCAGCAATCCGTTCATGCGCACGTATCAGGAGCAGGACGGCCCGAAGAATACTAATCGCAAATCGATCGGTACCACGTTCGACTATAAACTTTCCCCGCAGGATACGATCAGCTTCCGGCCGCAATGGAATTACTACGAAGGCTTCTTCGGCAACCGGAATATCAATTGGAATGTCCAGGGCACCACCAATACAGTGGCAAGCCTGCCGACCTCCTATGGCCCCGACTTTACCCAGGGCGCCGTCGGTGCCGGTAACGCGAGCTGGGGCACATCGTTTCGCCGGAAATATGGAACGACTTATCAAACCGATCTGACCTATACACATCTCGGGCCGGTTTGGCAGCTCGACGGCGGCGTCTCATTTTCGCACGCGTCGAATCATTATCATGACGTCCAAGACGGCCATTTCGAGAATATCGGATTGAGCATCAAAAACCTGACCGTCGGCTACAGCGGCATCCAAAAGTATAATGGCGTTCGGCCGGGCACGATCACGACGACGGATGCGGCGGGCAATCCCGTCGACACCTTCGGCAACCTGAATGCCTATACCATCAACAGCGCGGCGTATAATGAGGCGGACTCGACCGATGTATTCAAAACAGCTCGTCTCGATGCCAAGCGCAGCCTGGGACTTTCATTCCCCACCTCGATCAAGGTCGGCGCACAGATCCAGCAGGAGACCCGCGACATTCGCAAGCCGACTGGCAGCTATACATTCGTGGGCCCCGACGGCGTGGCCGGCACGGCCGACGACCTCGTCTCGAATTATCCGGGCGTGATCGATCGCAGCTACTCCACCGTCTCCATGCCCTACGGTCTGCCCCAGACGACCTATCCGACGCCATACGGGCTATATAGTTTGTTCAAGGTGCACCCGGAGTATTTCCTACTCAATCAAGCGGGCGCGATCGCCAACTCCGCCAAGGCCTCGCAATGGTTCCAGGAAAACATCCCTGCCGGATATATCCAAGGGGACACGAAGCTGTTCGCGAATCATCTGCGCCTCGTCTACGGCATCCGTTTCGAGAGCACGCAGGACAAGGCGAATGGATACCTTCAGGACCTCAATGCCGCGTATCAAAAGGACTCCAGCGGCAAGCTGCTCCTCGATGCGACCGGGAAACCGATTCCGATCATCGGGGCGAATGGCAAGGCGCTGACCGATTCCAGCAACGCCGCGACGCTCGCCGCCCTGCAATATAAAGACCGCGGCCTCGCCGGCAGTACGCGCTACTCCGCTGGATTCCCGAGCATCGGCGCCACCTGGGGCATCGACGAGCACCTCGTGGCGCGTTTTTCATATAACCGCGCCACCGGCCGCCCCGATCTCGCTAATATTATCCCCGGCATCTCCCTGCCCGACCCGAGCGGGACGACTCCCTACGCGCTCACGGTTAACAATCCCAACCTGAAGCCCGAATATGCGGACAACTTCGACGCATCACTCGATTATTATTTCAGTAATGTCGGCGTGCTCTCCGTGGCGGTTTATCGCAAGGACTTCACAAACTTCTTCGGCACCACGACCACCACCGCGACGACCGACCTTCTCAATACACTCGGCCTCAGCCCGGACCAGGTCACTTACTTCGTCCAAAACAACGGCACCGTCACGACCAAGATGAATGTGGGCCAGGCACGCGTCACCGGCGTGCAGCTCGATTATAAACAGTCATTCGACAATTTCCTTCCGATCAAGGGATTTGGCGGGTTTGTCAGCGGCTACTCCACGCACCTGCAGGGCGCCGCGAACGCCGACTTCACCAACTTCATCTCGAAGGCGTTTAATATGGGCCTCAGCTACTCCAACCGCCGCTTCGATGCGAAGGTCAACTTCAACTACCGCGGCACCCAGCGCTACGGACTGACGACCTATACAGACGGCGCCGGCGTTAAATATAATGGCTACGAATACTACAAGCCCCGCGCCCAATATGATATTGATCTCGAATATCATATTCTGCCCGCGGTCAGCTTGTTCCTCGCCGGCCGCAATATCACGAACGTCGTCCAGGACGACCAACGCTACACGCCCGAAATGCCCGGATATAGCCACCTCTTCCGCCGCGAGGAGTTTGGCGCCCAATATACTCTGGGCCTCAAGGGAACGTTCTAACGCGAGATCGCCAGCGCGCGGTTTGCAGCCGGACGGCTCACGCCGTCCGGCTTTTTTGTGCCCAAACGACAGCGCGACATTCACGCGTTGCGCTGCACCGGCGACGCGCCATGCTCATGACTCTTTCTGCCCCGGCGTGTGACGTCCTCGATTTCCAACGGTTCACGTTCCCCGCGACTCTGGCCGGCGCTGCTGCTCGCGGTTGCCGCGGCCCTCACTTACTGGAACAGCCTCACCGGGCCATTCGTTTTCGACACCATTCCTGCGGTCGTCGAGAACCCCACGATCCGCCACCTCTCGCAGTGGCGTGCCGTCCTCTCGCCACCACACGAACACGGACAAACCGTCGGGGGCCGCCCGCTGGTCAACGTCTCGTTCGCGCTTAATTACGCGATCGGTGGTCTCGAAGTCCGCGGGTATCATATAGCGAACGTCCTCATCCATCTGGCCGCCGCACTGCTGCTTTTCGGCATCATCCGGCGCACGCTGCGCACCCGGCCGCTGGATGGTCGTTTTGGTGCCGCGGCCACTCCGCTCGCGGTCCTCGTTTCCACGCTCTGGCTCGTGCACCCGCTCCAGACCGAGTCCGTCACCTATATAGTTCAGCGCGCGGAATCGCTGATGGGGCTCTGCTTCCTCGGCGCGCTATATACTTTCATTCGGGCCGCCAGCGACGCGAAACATTCCGCCTGGGCCGCGGCCTCGATTGCGTGCTGCTTCCTTGGGATGGCCGCGAAGGAGGTGATGGTCTCGGCGCCGGTGATCATTCTGCTCTATGACCGGACTTTCATCGCCGGCTCCTGGCGCCGCGCCTGGCAGCAGCGGCGGATATATTATGTGTTGTTGGCCTCGTCCTGGCTGGTGCTCGGCGCGCTCGTGCTTGGCGCCGAGCGGCGCGGAGGATCCGCCGGCTTCGGCACCGCGGTCACGGTGCCGTCCTACGCGCTGACCCAGCTGGTCGCCGTTGCGCGTTATCTGCGGCTGAGTTTCTGGCCGCATCCGCTCGTGCTCGACTACGGCACCGAGGTCGTCCGGCGCGCGCCCGTCCTGCTGGCCGCCGCACTGCTGGTGCTTCCATTGCTCGTATATACAATCGCCGCCTGCGCGCGAGGTCGGCCGGCCGGGTTCGCCGGCGCCTGGTTTTTCGCGATCCTCGCGCCAACCTCCAGTTTCGTCCCGGTGGCGACGCAGACAATCGCCGAGCACCGAATGTATCTACCCCTCGCGGCGGTAATCGCGGTCACGGTTCTCACCTTATATAAATATGCCGGACGTCGTATGTACGGGCTGGGTGCGGTCGCGGTGCTTGCCCTTGCAGTGGTCACGCATTTTCGCAACGACGACTACCGCAGCGAACTCGAACTTTGGGGGCGGGCCGCGGCTGCCGCCCCCGGCAACGCCCGCGCGCAGCACAACTTCGGGTTCGCCCTCCAGCACGCCGGGCGCTCCGCCGAGGCCGTGCGTTACTATAACGCGGCGCTCGCCCTCGCCCCGGACGATGCCGAGACACATCACAATCTGGCCAACGCGCTCGTCACCCTCGGCCGCCCCGACGACGCCATCGCGCAATATGAAATCGCCCTCCGGCTCCAGCCCCGGCTCGTTGAGGCCCATTACAGTCTGGGCAATGCCTGGCTCGCCGCGGGGCGCGCTGACTCGGCCCGCGCGGAATATGAAGCCGCGCTGCGGCTCGAGCCCGGCGATGCCAGCACACACCGCAATCTCGCCAGTGCGCTCCTGCAGCTCGGGCGCGTGGATGACGCGATCGCCGCCGCTTCAAGCGCGGTGAGGGAAAACCCGCAGCTCGCTGCCGCGCACTATATACTCGCCAACGCCCTCGTGCAGGCGCATCGCGAGCCGGAGGCCGCCGCCCAGTATATACAGCTGCTGGCGCTCGAGCCCGCCAACGCCGCCGCCGAGGGCAGTCTCGCCTTCATCGAGGTCGAGCTCGACCAGACGGCGGAGGCGTTGCCGCACTTCACGCACGCGTTGCAACTCGCTCCCGACGATCCCGAGACGCACAATAATTTCGGCTACGCGTTGGCGTCCCTCGGCCGCACCGCGGAGGCACGGCGGGAATTCGAAACCGCGTTGCGACTTCGCCCCGACTACACCCAAGCCAGCGACAACCTGCGCCATCTCGCACCCTGAGCGAGGCGCCGAACCGTCCGCAAGCTCCGGGGTTTGACGCTTTTCGCCCGTTCTCCCCAACTGCCTGGGTGAGTTACGCGTCCCATCCTCTGCCTCGGCGGCTCCGCCTTCTCGACCCCGCCGGAAGCCGTTTGATATTACTTTCATATAGGCGGGGTTTCCTGCGCGTGCGGCTGACCGCGTCTATCCTTGGCGTGGCACTCATCTCCGGGGGCATCGCGCGCGCCGCCGAGGCGCCGTGGGTTCCCGACCTCGGCAACGGGAGTTATAAAAACCCGGTCCTCTATGCCGACTATTCCGATCCCGACGCGATCCGCGTCGGGTCCGATTTTTGGCTGGTGTCCTCGAGTTTCTCGCACGCGCCCGGGCTGCCGATTCTTCACTCCCGTGATCTCGTCAACTGGACCATCGTCAACCACGCACTACCGACGCTGCCGCCCGCGGACCATTTTGCGATTCCCCGGCCGGGCGAGGGCGTGTGGGCTCCCGCCATCCGCGAGCACGCCGGAACCTACTATATATTTTATCCCGATCCCGATTTCGGTATATATTGTCTGACGGCCAGGGATCCGGCCGGCCGCTGGTCCGCGCCCACCCTCGTGAAATCCGGCCGCGGCCTCATCGATCCTTGCCCGCTGTGGGACGACGACGGCAAAGTATATATGATCCACGGCTGGGCGAAGAGCCGCTCCGGCATCAACAACCGGTTGACCGTGCACCAGCTGACGCCCGACGCGTTTCATCTGGCCGACGAGGGCACGACGGTCGTGGATGCCAACCTGCTCCCCGGCTGGACCACCCTCGAGGGTCCGAAACTCTATAAGCGTCACGGTTACTACTATATATTCGCCCCGGCCGGCGGCGTCACCGAGGGCTACCAGGCGGTCTTCCGGTCCCGCAGTATATTGGGCCCCTATGAAAACCGCGTCGTCCTCGCGCAAGGCCACACCAATATAAACGGTCCCCACCAAGGCGCGTGGGTCGACACGCCGTCTGGTGAAAACTGGTTTCTCCATTTCCAAGACCAAGGACCTTACGGCCGCGTCGTGCATCTCGAGCCCATGCAGTGGCGCAGCGACGACTGGCCCGTCATCGGGTCGGATCCGGCGAATACCGGTAAAGGCGAACCGGTCCTCGTCCATGCGAAGCCCGATGTCCCGCGCCAGCCCATCGCCGTGCCGGCGACCACGGATGAATTCGACGCGCCGCAGCCAAACCTCGCGTGGCAGTGGCAGGCCAACCCAAACCCCGCGTGGCTCTCGGTCTCCGCCCGCCGTGGATGGCTGCGTCTCTTCGCCACGCCTTCGCCGAACGCCCAGAGTCTCTGGCTCGCGCCGAATTTGCTATTGCAAAAATTTCCCGCGCCGCGGTTCCGCGTCGTGACGAAAATGGAATTCGCACCGCGGGCGCTCGGCGACAGCGCCGGATTGCTGGTATTCGGATACGACTACGCGTGGGTGGGATTGCGGAATAGCCCCGCCGGCATCGAGCTAGTGCTCGCGACGAATCGCGGTGCACAGAAAAACGGCACCGAATCGTTCACGCCAGCCATTCCACTCGCCTCCGGCAAGGTGTGGCTCGCGATCGACGTGACCGATGGAGCGATTTGTCATTTTTCATATAGCGGAGATGGCACGCGTTTTACGAGGTTGGGCGGAGATTTTCAGGCGACGGTCAGCCGCTGGGTCGGAGCCAAGGTCGGTGTCTTCGCGCTGGCCGCGCCCGGCGCGTCCACCGGCGGTGCCGCGGATTTTGATTGGTTCCGCGTCTCACCGGAAATAAAATGACACGTCTGCCTCTTTCCGCTTTCCAAGCCCCGCCGCGCCGCGGAACCCCATGAAATTACGTTTCATCATCAGTCTCCTTGTCAGCGCCGTCTCCGC
>CAWCZH010000001.1:0-758113 GCA_963800005.1 uncultured Verrucomicrobiae bacterium | reverse complement strand
GGAAATATGTGGCTTTGCCGACGCTGCTGCAGGAGTTGCGCGATCGTTTTGCGCTGGCGCCGCGCATGAGTGGCAGTGGCAGCGCGTGCTTCGCGATTCTGCCTTCCAACGCTCCGGTGGCGGAAATTAGCGCGGCGATCCGGGCGAGTTGGGGGCCGTCTGCAGTCGTTCGGGAGGCCCGGCTCGTGTAAATCCGCATTGACGCTCTGTGCGACAGGGGCGTTATCGTCCGGCGCCGCCTGCACGGCGTCTGCCAAATCGCGTTCAAGAATCCATGGCCAGTTCTGACAAAATAGAGATTGTCGCCCAGGGCATTGCTGCCTCACCCGGCATCGCCTATGGGCAGATCTTTGTTTATATTCAGAGCGATGTGGAAGTGCCGAGTTATCTCGTCGAGCCCGAAAAGCGCATCGATGAGGTGGCGCGGTTCGACCAAGCCCTGCTGGTCACGCGCCAGCAAATCGCAAAAATTCAGCACGAGGTGGAAAAAAACCTCGGGGCGCAGGAGGCGCTGATCTTCGACGCGCATCTCCTCGTGCTCGAGGATCAGGCGCTGATCGGCGAAACCATCCGCGAGTTCGAATCCACGGGAAGAAATATAGAGACGTGTTTCAACCAGGTCTCATCGCGCTATATACAAGCGTTTTCAGAAATCGGCGATGAATATTTGCGCGAGCGGGCGGGGGATATTCGCGATGTCGCGCAGCGCGTTTTGCAGAATCTGCTTGGGCAGGCGCAGAACTCGTTGAGCCGATTGGCCGACAAGCGCATCGTGGTCGCGACCGATGTCTCGCCCTCGGATTCCGCGAGCATCGACCGAAGCGCGGCGCTCGCGATCGTGACCGACTCCGGCAGCAAGACGAGCCATGCCGTCATCGTGGCGCGCTCGATGAAGGTGCCCGCAGTCGTCGCGACGCGTAACCTCACGAAGCGCGTCAAGAATGGCGATTGGGCGATCGTCGATGGTTACGACGGCGTCGTGATTCTCAACCCGTCGGAGAGCACGCTTTTTCGCTACGGAAAAATCCAGGCGCAGAAAAAATCGTTCGAGTCGCTGCTGATCGAGGCCAACCGCCAGCCCGCGGTGACGACTGACGGCGTGCCGGTGTGCCTGATGGCCAATATAGAGAAGGTGACGGAGATGCCGCTCGTGAAGGAATATGGAGCGCAGGGCATCGGACTATATAGGACGGAATATCTCTATCTGAACGCGGCGCGGATCCCGTCCGAGCAGGAGCAGTTCCTCGCGTATAAAACGGTGGTCGAGGCGGCCGCTCCGAATCGCGTCATCATTCGCACGCTCGATCTGGGCGGCGACAAGCCGATGGCAGGCAATCCCGGCTTATTTCCCAAGGAGAACAACCCGTTCATGGGATTCCGGGCGATCCGCTTCTGCCTGGAGAACGTTGATATTTTCAAGGACCAGCTGCGGGCCATCCTGCTCGCGAGCGCGCATGGCAAAGTGCAGCTGATGTATCCGATGATCAGCGGCGCCGATGAGCTCGCACGCGCGAACGCCATTCTTGAGGAGTGCAAGGCCGAGCTGCGCACGCGGAAGCAGCCGTTCGACGAGGCGCTCGAGGTCGGCGCGATGATCGAGATTCCCAGCGCCGCGCTGGCCGCCGACCTGCTCGCAAAACAATGCGCGTTCTTCAGCATCGGCACGAACGATCTCATTCAGTACCTGCTCGCGATCGATCGCGTCAACGACCGCATCGCCCACCTGTATGAACCGACGCATCCCGCGGTCCTGCGGACGCTGAAGTATGTAGTGGACGAGGCCCACAAGCAGAACATCGCCGTCGGCGTCTGCGGCGAGATGGCCGGCGACCCGGTGTTCGCACCCCTGCTGCTGGGGCTCGGGGTCGACAGCCTGAGCATGACGCCGACATGGATTCCCTCGGTCCGCTATATAGTCCGCGCGATGAGCCTGGCGGATGCGCGGGGACTCGCCACGGCGGCGCTGAAGATGTCGTCGGCTCGTGAGATCCTGCAGATGTGCGACGCCTTTTACCGGGCGCGCGTCCGGGTGGAATGAGTCGGTCAAACCGGCTCGCCTGTATATGGCGATATATACTCGTGGTGAGTGGCGATAGATAGCTGCAGGTGCGTGGCCAGCGGCTGTTGGATATATAGCGGGAAGCCCTCGATGTGCGGATGCCGCCCGCGGACGGCAGTGGCGGAAGCGATGCGCGTCCGCCCCGGTGGCATTTCGTGGCTAACGAGTCGGATTGAGCCACTCGGCGATGACGGCCGCCCAAAGTTCGCCATGTCGCTGAAGGCCCGCGGCCGAAAAGTGAACGCCGGTGCCGTTCTTTTCCCTCATGGGCCCGGTGAGCTCGTCGGTATTCGGGCCGAGTCGCGTCAACGCGCCATCGGTCACGGCGCGTTGCGCGGCGCGGAATTCCGGAGAGCCCGGATCGCCGGGACTGTGGTAACTGGTCTGGGCGACGAACCACGGGACGTCCCAACCGGCCGCCTCGCGGCTCGCCGCGATGATCCGCTTCAGATCCGTTTCATATTCCGCCAGCTCGATCTCGTGTCCGGCAGGCTGATTCCAGTCCGACTCACCCTGATGCCAGAGCACCGCGCGCACACCGCGTTGCGGAAACTGGCGGATGGCGCCGACAATCGAGGAATATAATTCTCCGGTGCTGCGGATTTTGCCGTCCGCCTGTATAAAGCAATGCGCGCCGGTGGTGGGCGGGTGGCTCATTTCGACGCCGCGTGGCAGCCACTCGCGCACGCTCGTGCTCCCGACGGCGAGGCAAACCACGCCGACCGGCACATGGAGGGCGGCCACGAGAGCGTCGCCGAAGCTCGGGATAAAACTTCCGCCCGCGCCCGTCGCGCCCGGCTGCGGATCCGCCGCTGGCGTCCAACGGCCGCCAGCCCAGGCGCTGACGTATCCAGATTTTGGATACTGCGGGGTTTCACCGTAGTTGGCGGCGTTCGACTGGCCGGCGATGATATATACTTCGCCGATCCCGACGTGTGCCACTTCGAGCGAGACCAGCGTGGTGCCTGCGGCGCGAAGTCGGACCTCCACGCGGTACCAGCCGCCGGCCGCGGCGGGAACGACCGCGCGGAACCCGTGCACGCGGGCATCAAAGGGAAGTGCGCTCCAGGGTCCTGCGACTCGCGGCGCAAGCCCGGCGGGCGGTGGAGTGAGGCGACCCTCGAGCTTGTCCGGGCCCGGACCGGAAAAGTTACGCGGCAGGCTCCATTCGCCCTCGATGATGATGCTGCCTTTTCGCGGTTCGCTGCGCTGGATGACACTATAGTCGACCGGGCTCGCGAGCGTGAGTTGCGCGGGCGCGGGTTCGGCGGCCAGGGCAAGGGCGGACGTTATATATAACGCGGCGGAGCAGCGCGGCCACCACGAGCGGAGCGGGCCGCAACGTGCCATATCAGGCCGCCTTTTTCACGCCGCTCGCCAGCAACGTTTCAAAGTGGGGCGGCGCCGTTTCTTTCGCGACGGCAGTGACCTCCACCTGGCCGAAGCCGGATTTTTTCAGGAATCCGTGGAGGGCACTCTCCTTGAAGCCCAGCCACACGTCGGCGTAGAGCTCGCGCGCTTTTTCGAAATCGTGCTCGTTCAAATCGAGGATCACGAGTTGCCCGCCGGGACGCAGAATCCGGAACGCCTCATCGACCGCCAGCTGTGGGTGCTGCGCGTGATGGAGTGCCTGGCTCAAAATCGCGACGTCAACCGACGCATCCGGGAGTGGCACATTCTCTATATCTCCCAGGCGATAAGTGAGGTTCGCGAGTCCGTTTTTCGCGGCGAGTTCCGTTCCGACCTCGACCATGCGCGCGGAGTTGTCGATGCACCAGACCTGCTTCGCGCGCTGGGCCAGGAGCTGCGACAACAGGCCTTCACCGGCTCCGAGATCTGCTATATCAATTGCTGGCGTCAGCTTCAGCGCGAGGTGACCGATCGCCTCCCAAGAGCGGCCGGGGCAATAGTTTTTCCCGAGTCGGCCAGCGATGAGATTGAAATATTGTTCCTGAGTGCGACGACGCTTTTGGAGAATGCGGTCCAGGTTTTCGCGGTCGTCGACCATGACGGGAAGTTCGGCGACGGAATCGGCGGCGGCGCGGAGCAGTGCGAGCGCGTGCGCGGGGATCGCGGTCCGAAGTGAATAAAATGCTTTTTTCCCTTCGCGCCGATCTGAGACGAGGTTGACCTGTCGGAGGAGCGCGAGCTGGGACGAGATGCGGGACTGGCCCATGCCGAGGATCTCCTGCAGTTCCGCGACGGACAATTCCTCACGCATCAGGAGCGCAAGCAACCGCAGCCGAGTCGGATCAGAAAGAGTTTTTAGTATATCCCACGAAGCGTTCACGCGACGCCGACGCTGCCGCCATGGAGACGAAACGCAATCGCGGAGCCGGCCGGTTCAGCGCGAGCGGGCGAGCTGGACGAATTGCCAGAGTCCGAGCGCGAGGATAAGGCCGCCGGAGCATATATTCATCACGTGCAGCCCACCCGCGCTGAGCTTTTTGCCGAGCGCGCTGGAACCGTAACTCAGGAGCAGCCACCAGCCGGCCGAGCCGGAAAAAACTCCCGCGACCATGACGAGCGGAGCGGCTTTTCCCATCGCGTTGAGGCTTGGCCCGACTGCGGCAAAAACGCCGAGGAAGGCTACGATCGTAGCCGGGTTTGCGATCGCGATTAACAGGCAGGAAAAATACGTCCTCGCAAAGCCCGCCGGGTTTTCCGCTTCCGTGTCGTCCGATGTCGGCGTTTTCGCGCGAATGATTCCGACGCCGAGTATGATGAGGATCGCCCCGCCCACCAGCTCGATCAACGACCGGTGCTGCGTCAGCGCGGATATAATAACAGTGACGCCGTACGCCGCGACAATGCCGTAGAATATATCCGCCGTGGCTGCGCCGAGTCCTGCGATGAAGCCGGCCGTCGGGCCCCCGGTGATCGCCCGACGTATGCAGATGACGCCGATTGGGCCGACGGGAGCGGCGAGACAAAAGCCGATGACCAGCCCGCGCCACAGTGCGGGCAGCACTTCAGAAAAAAGCCCGGTTCCGCCGGTCACGGTGATTCAGCCGCGGGCGGGACGGCGGAGGACTGGGTCTAAACGCGCCCGCTTAGGACGCGGCCCGGGCGATCGTCTGGATTTTATATTCCTCCTCGGAGGAACCAGTCTTCACCGTGACGGTGTCGCCCGGCTTTTTGCCGAGGAGTGCGGCACCGAGCGCCGTCTTATATGAAATGACATTATTGTCCGGATCGCCATCCCAAGCGCCAAGGATAGTATATTTCGTCGTGCGGCCGGTCGCGGTGCTGACGACTTCGACGACGGTGCCGGCGCTGACCTGCTCGGAGTTGGCGTCCTTGAAATCGGTGACGCGGGCGCGGCCGAGATCCCGCTCGAGATTGGTTTTCTGCGCCATGAGGACCTGCTGATCCTGCTTGGCCATCTTATATTCCGAATTTTCCTTCAAGTCGCCGTGTTCGCGCGCGGTGGCGATGGCCTTCGAGTTCTCAGGAATTTTCTTCGAGACGATGTTTTCATATTCCTCGCGCTTGCGTTCGAAGCTCGATTTGGAAACGAGCAGTTGCTCCTCCTTGCTCTCCGCGTCCGCCGCGACAAGCGACTGGATGTTCGGGAAAATCTTGATGAACCGGGCGAGCAGGGACTTCTTCGTCAGCTCCTCGAAGCCCTGGTTGAGCATGAGCGTGTTCGCGAGATCGCGCGCCGTCTCGGGATCCGCGGTGGAGAGCAGGTCCGATATAAGGTCGGTGTCCTCGCTTAGTATATCGCCGAGGGGAATGCGTCGCGCGCTCGCGGCCTGGAGGGCCTCGTAATCGATCGCGAAGAATATAGAGCTGAGCAGCCGGGGCGTGATGAGGTCGTTGAGCAGCTTCGCGAATTTCTTCGAGTGCCGATTCTTCACGATCCACAGCAGCACGGGCGCGCGGAGGTTCTGCTCCGTCTGCCAACGCGTCAGGCTGGCCGCCAGCTCGTCGGAGTGGCCGTTTTCCACGAGGAAGTTGATACATTCCGTGGTGAACTTGCCTTGCGACGTCTTCAGCAGCGTGAAGAGGATGTCGCGGCACTCGATCGGGTGCGTTTCCTTGATCAGCTCGAGAAAGCGCGATTGGAAATGAACGGGAATCTTTTCGGCAATCGCCGGCAGGTCGCGAACGTTGGCGATGAGCGAGGCCTGCGTCGGCTCGTAGGCCGTCGGGTCCATGCCCAGGTACTTCGCGAGGTCGTCGCGCACGGCAGCACCATATAGGCGTTCGGCGGCGTCGAGCTGGTTCGAATCCTTGACGGCGTCGGCCACGCCCTTGAGGACGGACGATAGATCCGCCTTTATATCCTTTTTCGCGGTGGCTCCGATGAGCTCTTCGGCGAGGGCGATGCGGCGGCGCGCCGAACGCGTTGTATTAAATTGCTCGAGAATCTCATCCTCCGCGGAAACCGGGGTTTCACGAAGTATATAGCATTCGGTCTTCTTTTCCGGGACGGAAATGCGCGGGTCCTTGGCCACGGCCTTCTTCGCGACGGACCACCATTTCTTGAACTTTTCTTCCCCGACTACTTGGGCGAGCGTGATCTCCATCTCGATCGCGGTCGCCGCGTTGTTGGGATAGGATTGGAGCGATTCGACGACGAGCTGCGCGGGGTTTTCCGCAATGAGCTCCGCGATCTTTTTCGGCTCCGTCTCCTTGCGCACGAGCAGGTGATTCGCGGGCAACACGTCCATCGTCGTGAGGCAGAACGCGGGATCCATGGGGTGCGATTTCTTGTCCTTGAAATCGATCAGCAGCCGTTGTGAAGCTTCATCATAACTCTTGATCTGTCCGAAGCCCCAGCTCCGATGCACCACGTAACTGCCGGGCTCCATCGCCTCTAGCTTGGCTTTAGCCGCCTTCAGGGCTGGGTTTTTGGCAATGAGCGCGGAGACTGCTTCAGAATTCATGATTGCGTGTGTGAGGGACTGAACCGGAGAGTTGAGCGGACAATGACTGGCCTTGTCAAACTGTGTGTCGAAACTGCGTCGCATGAGTCGCGCTACTGTTGCATAACACTGTCGTGAAGGCCGCTTTGGAAGCCACTCCCAGGGCACCGTGGCCCGCGGCGGCAAGACTGGTGGCACGGTGGTTGGAAAGGCGCGAGCGATTGGATGCGTTGCTCGAGACGCTGCCGTCGGCGCTGGTCGGAACGGAGCGCGCGCGCTGCCAGCACCTGGTCGTCGGCGTTGTCCGAAATTTCGGCCGCATCGACGCAGCGCTCGGCCGTCTCGTGAACCATCCGCCGCGTTTCGCGACGCGCGCCATTCTCTATATAGTTGGTTTCGAGCTGATCGAATCCGTGGACGCGCCACTCGCGGATGGCAAGGCCGCCAAGGTCGTCCATCACGCGGTGGAGCAAACGAAGGCGCTCGCGAGTCCCGCGGAATCGAGACTCGTCAACGCAGTTGCGAGAAAATTGATTCCAGAAATGGCGCGTCCGGCGCCAGCCGCGGGAGCGCCCGCTGCCGCCCTCGCGGAATATTATTCGCATCCCGAGTGGCTCGTGAAGCGCTGGCTCACGCAATTCGGTGTGGAGTCCGCCGAGGCGTTTCTGCGCTGGAATCAGCAGCCACCCGTGACGTATGCACGCTGGCGGAAGCCCGGAGTCGCAGTGCCCGGATGGATGACACCCACGCCTTGGCCGGACTTTTATGAAGTGGCCGGCGGGCATTGGAGCGACGTCAACCAGGCGCTTACCCGCGGGGATATATATCTGCAGGATCCTTCCACGCGGCTTCCGGTTGAGCTGCTCGCGCCGGCTCGCGGCGAGTCGATCCTCGATCTCTGCGCCGCTCCCGGTGGCAAAAGCGTTCTCATCGCCGATACCTTGTTAAGTGCTCGTGAAAACGAGACTAACAAAGAGGCAAGTATATATGGCCGCCTCGTGGCGATGGATTTACCGACGGCTCGGCTCGATCGGCTGAAGGAAAACCTCTCCCGCGTCGACGGCATCGAGGTTGCGCTCGTGCAGGGTGACCTGCTGGAGGGGGACCCTGGCCGCCTGCTGCGCGAGGAACATCACCTGCCGGACAGCTACGCGGCGGTGCTGCTCGACGCGCCCTGCTCGAACACGGGCGTGATCCGCCACCGGCCTGATGTGAAGTGGCGCCTGCAGGAGGGCGATTTTGCCAAGCACCCGAAGCAGCAGCTCGCGTTGCTCCACGCTGCGTCTCGGCTCGTGGCCCCGGGGGGACGCCTTGTATATAGCACGTGCAGCGTCGATGCCGATGAGAACCGTGGAGTGATCAAGGCGTTTTTTGAGAGTCGCGCCGGCAGTCCGTTCACGGCGGAAAAAGATATAGTAAGTCTCCCGTGGGCGAGCGGTCACGATGGCGCCGCGGCGTTTCTGCTGCGACGCCAGCCGTAGCGAATCCGGGCAGCGGATCAGGGCACGAGGTTGAAGACCTTGAGTTCGCGGTCCTCCTCGCGCGTGCCGTGCAGGAATGTGAACCGGATGGTATCGGCGCTCGCGACGAGTTTTTCGTACCGCCCGAAGTCCCATTTCGCCACCGGCTCGCCGTCGATTTTCGTCACAAGGTCCCCCGGCGCCGCCCCGACCGTGTCGTCAGGCGAGCTGGCCACGATGCCGACGACCCGCCAATATACATCCGATTTACTGAAGCTGAGTCCGACGCTGCGCTGCGGCCCGAAGGTGATCGGCCCGGGCTGGTCTCGATAAAACGTCACCCGGTTATGCTCTTGGTCGAACGTGACCGTAAAGTTTTTCAGGATGCCGCCGCCGATCGCGGAGACTTCATCCGTCACCTCGATTAACGAACGTTCGATGTGGTAGGCGCCGATCGTGATTGTGTCCGCGAGCCGACCGACCGCCTGGGTCGTATCTCCCGTCAGCGTGCTCACGATCCCGCCGGGCCGCGGCAACTCGGCATATTTTATATCCAGGCCGACCGGATTCAGGCGCAGCGCTGCGTCGCGACCAGAGTCGACGAGGGCGATAAAGGAACTCGCGCCGAGCTCGATCGGGATGAGCGGGATTCGATTCTCGTTGTTGAAGGGAATCGTCACGCCTGGAAGCAGTGGCGCCGTGGCCACCGGATTTAATACAACGCGTGAGTGTAGATAATCGAGCGTGAGAA
Organism: uncultured Verrucomicrobiae bacterium; assembly: GCA_963800005.1. Classification (GTDB taxonomy): domain Bacteria; phylum Verrucomicrobiota; class Verrucomicrobiia; order Opitutales; family Opitutaceae; genus CAWCZH01. The sequence goes on along the minus strand of CAWCZH010000001.1, from coordinate 748,969 downwards.
TCGTCTCTCGAAAGAGCGGGAAGCCAAGGATCCCGTCGATCTTGATGCCAAGATGGGCCGAGACGGATTGGCAATCATATATCAGCGCGGGCACATCCTCGAACCGCGCGTCGCCGAGCATGATTCGCCGAATGATCGTTGCGGGTAGCAGCGCCGTCCCCCCATCGGCCGAGCGCACCGGCACTTGGGGCGTCCGTGGAAGCTGGGCGATGTCCCCCCGATACCGCTTCGCGAATTCCGGAGTTACCAGTGTGACCGACGAGCCCGTATCGACGAGAAAATGATAGGGCCCCGCGCGATCCCACTTCGCTTCGATAATAAGATAATTTCCGAGCGGCTGCGTGGGCAAGACGATCAGCGGCGAGTTTAGCGTGGTCCGACCGGGGCGCGGCGCTTCCCGCCCGAACGGGATGAGCGCGCAGCCGGAGAGGAGCAGCGCCGCGAACGCCCAGGCGACGAGGCGGGCGGGAAAAAAGTGGACGAACCGACCCCTCATGGCGGCCACGGTCTCATCGCCCCGGAGCTGCGGCGCCCACCGCGACTATATATCAGGCAAGGCCGATGATAGATGTATATATATATTATACGGCGGCCGGGTCGATCGGCGCGACCTCCGAGCGTTCTTCTCCCGGCAACGCGGCGCGGGGCGACGCGGAAGGCGGTGGGGGCGCACGGAGAGAACGGCACAACTGAAGCGGACGGAAAAAAATATTAGAAATCAATGCGCAACCACCTCCGCGACATTCAGCCCGGCGTGGCGCGAATTTTCCTCGAGAGCGAAAGCTTCACGAGTTCGTAACTTTTTCGCATGGTGGCCTCGAGCTCGTTGGCTTTCCAGATGCCTGGGTCGATGACGGCCAACCACGAAGCGCGGGCGAGATAGGGCGCCGGAATCACTTCGTCGCGCTCGAGGAGCTTGGCGCGATCGACCGAATCACACTTGAAACTGAACCTCTCGATGATCTCGCCATCGAGTGCTGCGATAAGAAACATTTTCCCGCCAATTTTGAAGACGAGGGTCTCGCCCCATTGCTTCACCACTGTCGTGTGCGGCAGCGCCAGTGCCAGCTTCTTAAACTCGGCGAGCCGCACCTTAATTTAGCATCGACCGGAGTTTCTCCTCGAGTGCATCGCGCGTAAATGGCTTCGGGAGAAATCCCACGCGACTGCGGCCGTCGGCGAGGCGCGTCACTGTATCGCTCTCCGAATATCCGCTCATGATCAGCACGCGCACATCGGCGCGAGTAGCACGCAAACGCGCGAGCGTCTGCTCACCGCTCAGGTGTGGCATCAGCAGGTCCAGCAGCACCAGATCGAACCGCGAGGGATTGGCGTTGAAGACCTTCAACGCGGATTCGCCATCGGCCTCCGGGTGCGGCGTAAATCCGAAAGAGCGCAACATCGCTGACGTCACGGCGCGGACCGCATCGTCATCCTCGACGACGAGAATGGTTCCTTGGCTCGTCCACGACGCTGGACGGCGCGTAGTGGCAGTCGGAGCGGCGGGAGCTGCGATCGGCGGCAGCAGCAGGCGAAATTTAGAGCCCTCGCCGACGGTGCTTTCGACCACAAGCGCACCGCGATGTCCCCGAACGATGCCGAGTGCGGCGGCGAGGCCGAGTCCGCGGCCGGCGAATTTGGTGCTGAAAAACGGATCGAATATTTTCTGAACTGTTTCAGCAGTCATCCCGCAGCCGGTGTCGCGGACTTCGAGATATACATAGTCGCCGGCCGAGAGGTCCTCGCCGCCGACCGCTGTATGAAGTGTCCCCCGGTCCACTCGAGCGCACCCACTGGTGATTGATATTTCTCCCGGGCGATTTCCGATCGCGTCCGACGCGTTGATGATGAGGTTCATCACGATCTGGCGAAGTTGAGTGGCGTCGGCCATCACTGACGGCAGTCCCGGGGCGAGTGCGAGGCGCAGGTGGATCTCGCGACCGATTGATAACTCGAGCAGCGGGAGCATCCCGCCCACGAGTGCGCTCAAGTCGGCGGGTTCGATTATAAAGCGGCCTTGACCCGCGTACGCGAGCATCTGCCGGCAGAGCTCCGCTGCGCGGAGGGCGGCAGCCTCGATGCCGCGGAGCTGCGAGTCGACGCCCGCCGAGGCGGGCAGGGTGACGCGCGCGAGGTTCGCGTTCCCGAGAATTCCAGTGAGTAGATTATTAAAGTCGTGCGCAATGCCACCGGCGAGGAGGCCGAGGCTCTCCAGCTTCTGACCGGCGAGAAGTTTTCGTTCGAGCGCGAGGCGATCCGATTCCGCCGTTTTTTGGGCGGTGATATCGATCGCCAATCCCTCAAACCACTGCAGGAGGCCATTTGCCCCGTAAACGCCGCGGCCGCGGGAGAGCAGCCATTTCGTCGTGCCGTCGCGCGCCGTGATGCGGTACTCGACTTCGATCGCGCGATTCTCGCGCAGGCCGGCCCGTGTCGCGTCGCGCACGCGGCTGAGATCCTCCGGATGCACGATGTCCCGAAAATGCATCACCCCCGCGGTGAGGTCGTGCGGCGAATATCCCGTGAGGGCGAGCGCGCCCTCGCTGACATATACAACGCGGAGCTGCGTTTCATATTGGCACCGGTAGGCCATTCCCGGCAGCGAGCCGAGAAGGTTGTCGAGCTGCCGGCGGCTCTCGCTGAGCTCGGCCGTGCGCTCGCGCACCTCGCGAGCCACGACGGCCGTGCGGCGGCCGATTATATAGATGAGCACGGCGACGCAGCCGGTCACCCCCATGATGCCGAGGGCGCGCCACCAGGGCGTCGAAGTATATTGCGCCTCGATCCAGGCCGGGCGAGCGCGATATATGATTTCCCAATTGCGGCCCGCGAGTGGCAGCGGGAGCGCGCGGAAGAGTCCACGCGCTATATCATCCTCCCGGGGCAGCGGTCCCGGGGCGCGTCCGTCAGCCGGGTGATAATATAGCACCCGCTGGGCTGGGTCCGATTCCGCCGCATCGATAAAGAGCACGTCGGCCGAGGGCTCGTTCTGCTCGTCGGCCGTGTCGCCGAGCAGCGAGCGCAGGCGGAAGACCGCCTGGACGAACCCGGCAAACACATCGGTTGCACCCGCGGGGTTCGTGGAGGTTTTTGCGGCGGTGTGCCACACGGGCCACGTCATGAGCACAGCCGGGTCGCCGCGCGGGTCCTGCACCAGCTGGACGGGCCGCGAGATCGACACCTGCCGGGTCTGCCGGGAGAGCTCGAGGGTGTCGTGCACGGGACTGGACTTCAGATCGAAACCGAGCGCCAGCTCGTTGCCCGGGACCGGCTCTATATAGCAGATGGGATAATATTCCGGCCGCGCCGCCGCGCGAACCAGCTGCGCATCCGGGCTCAGTTCCGTGATGCCATGGGCATGCCCCGGATAATTCGCGGCGAGGTTGGATTCGGCGGCGAGGCGATTTTCCGCCGAGACCACCGGCACCCACCCGTACGCATTTGTGGTGGCGCGTCCGCCATTGACGCGTCGTGCGGCCTGCGTGAATTCCTCGACGCTCACTGCGGTCTCGGGCGTCAGTAGGTTGCGCAGGCTGAATAGGCCGTTTTCATATTGCGTGACCAGCTCTGTGGTGAGGAGGTGACGCGTGGCGACGAGGCGGGTGAATCGCTCCTCGGCGCGCAGCATTTCGACGTGCCGTAGCTCCCGAAACCCAAATATACTCGCGGCCAAGCCGGCAGCCAGCACCAGCCCGATCGCCCGGTTGGGCGAGAGAAAAGGGGACCGTCGCGACTGGCTCACTCCGGCATCATCGGTTTGCCCCCGCCCGCTGCAATCGTTTCATCACGCGGAGCATCAAGGAGGATACGGCAGTGGGAAACGGCTGGTGAGGGCGACGGCACGTTGCTTTATATTATATATAGTCTCCGCCTCGCTCGGCCGGCCGATGCTCGTGAGGACGGCGTCGATGCAGGCCGCGATCTCGCGCATGTCCGCCTGAAGCATCCCGCGGGTCGTGACCGCGGGCGTGCCGAGGCGGATGCCGGAAGCTTGGAATGGCGAGCGGGTCTCGAATGGGACCGTGTTCTTATTACACGTTATATTGGCGCGGTCGAGCGTCTCCTGCGCAACCTTGGCCGTGAGTTCGGGCAACTTCGGGCGGAGGTCGACGAGCATGAGGTGATTGTCGGTGCCGCCGGAAACAATTTTATATCCGAGCCCGGCCATCGCGTCTGCGAGGGCACGCGCGTTGGCAACAATCTGTGCGGAATAGGTTTTGAACGAGGGCTTGAGACATTCGCCGAAGCACACCGCCTTCGCCGCGATCACATGCATCAACGGTCCGCCCTGAGTGCCCGGAAACACGGCGGAGTCCACGGCCTTTGCGTGCGCAGCGCGGCACAGGATGACGCCACCGCGTGGACCGCGCAGGGATTTGTGCGTGGTGGTGGTCACAAAATCCGCGTGGGGGATGGGCGAAGGATGTTCGCCCGCGGCGACGAGTCCGGCGATGTGCGCGATGTCGGCAAAAAGAAATGCGCCGACGCTTCTCGCGATTTCTCCCATGCGCGCGAAATCGATGATCCGGGAATAAGCGCTCGCGCCGACGGTGATCATCTTCGGGCGCTCGCGTTGCGCGACCTGCGCGAGCTCGTCGTAATCGATGAGCCCGTTGTCCGCGCGGACTCCATATTGGAAGAATTGATATAGCTTCCCCGAAAAGTTGGCGGGATTGCCGTGCGTGAGGTGGCCGCCGTGCGAAAGATTCATGCCCAGCAGCTTGTCGCCTGGCTGGAGGACGGAAGCATATACCGCGGTGTTCGCCTGCGCGCCGGAGTGGGGCTGTACATTTGCGTGCTCGGCGCCGAAAAGTTTTTTCACGCGCTCGATCGCGATCGTCTCGATCTGGTCAACGAATTCGCAGCCACCGTACCAGCGTTTGCCGGGATAACCCTCGGCATATTTGTTGGTGAGGACGCTGCCCTGCGCTTCCATCACCGCGGGATAGGTGAAATTCTCGGAGGCGATCAGCTCGATGTGGCTCTGCTGGCGAGCGCGTTCCGCCGCGATGGCGGAGAATATTTCCGGGTCCAGAATGGAGAGGGGTTCAGCAGTGAGCATGGCGAACGGCCACGCTTTGCGAAACCTGCTCCGAGGCAAAGATTATTTATCGCGCCGGGCGCGCCAGCCGCGTCTTAAGGAACTCCATCAACGAGGGGATCGCCTCGACCATCTCGTCTCGGGACGCTTCATATTCCGAAAGGGCACACCCATAGGGATCGGCGATTTCGACCACACTTCCCGCTGGCATGAACTCGCGAAAAAGATATATATTGTCCGGCGTCGGGTGGGCGTGCCGGAGGATCGCGGCGCGGTGTGCCTCCGTCATGCAGAAGACCACGAGGGCCCGGTCAATCAGCTCCTGCGTCAGTTCCTGGCTGCGGTGGCGCGATATATCCAAGCCGACTTTTCGGAGCGCCATGACGGAATTTTCCGAGACCGGCTCGCCGTCGCGTGCGGCCACCCCGGCGGAGATTGCGCGCAGTGAGCGCAGTGGCTCGCCCTGCGCTTGGAGGGCATGGTTGATCAGTGCCGCTGCCATCGGGCTGCGACAAATATTGGCCGTGCAAACGGTCACGATAATACCAGAAGCGGACATGAAGCAGTAAAGGAACGGACACGCTTTCGCCTTAAAGGCAAAGCTGGAGTGACGGCGTCGGGATCGGCGCGACAGCGACTGCGCCGGAGCTTCGAGCGCTATATCTTTTTCAGCGCGAGCAACGCGCGCTGCAACTGCACGGCTCGCTGGAGGGTGACGTCGATCAGCGGCGACGGGGCGGGCGGCTCCTTTTTGCCGCCCGTGGCCTCGTCGCTACTATCGTCGTTCGCCGCGGAATCCGAGAGGTGGTCGTGCGCGAGCCGGGCTTCGTCGTTTCGCGGTTTGTCGGGGTTGTCCGTCAGGAGACTACTCACCAACGCCCCGTGCTCCAACGCATCATAGGCGCGGCGTTCGGTATCCGGCGCAACGTGGACAGCGATATCCGGCAGAAAATCGGGACCGGCGGCGCCGATCAAAACCACGCCGGTGACAGCCCTCCCGTGCGCGAGCGGCGCGAGGAGAGTCGCGCTGGTTTCTTGGTTCGCGAGCACGAACACGGGAGTCTGTCGTTGGGCGTGAAACCGAAGCCAGCCCTGCAACGCGGTGGCAGAGGCCGCGTCGCCATGTACATAGCGCAAATCGAGAATTGTCGTCGCCGCCCGGGTGGTGGCATCCGGCAGGTCGTCCGGCAATATATGAAGTCGGAAGTAATGCAGACCGAACCCGAGATCATATTGGATCGGCGCGGCGTCGAGCAGCGGCGCCAGAAAAAACAACAGCAGGGCAAGACGAAATCTCATGGGCTCGAAGCGGACATCACGATGGCGGACACGGATAGCGCTCAAGTTGTTTCGCTCCAATATCGCGCCGATAATACTTCGTGCGGCAGCCCACACCTTCACACGTTGCATAAGCAGCAGCCGCGGCCGCGCGCAACGACCCGGCCAGCGCGGTCACGCCGAGGACGCGGCCGCCGTTCGTGACGAGTTCGCCCGCGGCATTTCTGGCGGTCCCGGCATGACATATAGTCACACCGGGGGGCACGACGGGCAGCGAGATCACGTCGCCGGTTTTGTATATATCCGGATAGCCCTGAGCCGCGATCACGACGCAGAGCGCGTGCTCTGGCCGCACCGCGAGTTCGAACCCCGCGAGGCAGCCGTGGGTCGCGGCCCAGAGCAGCTCGAGCAAATCGGAGCGGAGCCGCGGCAGCACCACCTGCGTTTCCGGATCGCCGAAGCGGGTGTTGAACTCGAGGACCTGCGGGCCCTTCGGGGTCAGCATGACGCCGATAAAGAGCGTGCCGCGAAACTCGAGCCCCTCCGCGGCGATCGCGTCGACGGACGGCCGCACGAGCTCCCGGTCGATGCGGTCGAGCAGGGCGGGGGTGACGAGTTCGGCGGGCGAGTACGCGCCCATCCCGCCGGTGTTCGCGCCTGTATCCATTTCTCCAATACGCTTGTGGTCCTGCGCGACCGGCAAAATTATATAGTCGCGCCTGGAGACGACGACGAGGAGCGACATCTCTTCGCCGGGCAGAAAATCCTCGAGGAGAATTTCGCGTCCGCCATCGCCGAACCGTCCCTCGTCGAGCATGGCGTGCACTGCCGCCGTGGCTTCGGCATGCGTCGTGGCGACGACGACGCCTTTCCCGGCGGCGAGACCGTCTGCCTTGATCACCATCGGCAGGTCGTGTTTCGCGACGGCGACCAGCGCGGACGCGCTCTCGCGAAAGGCCACCGCGGGTGCGGTCGGTATATCATATTTCAGCAGCAGTTGCTTCGTGAAAATTTTCGACGACTCGAGTCGGGCGCCAGCGGCCGTCGGGCCATACGCGGGAATGCCCGCGATGCGCAGGGCATCGACGAGCCCGAGCGAGAGCGCGACCTCGGGGCCGACCACGACGAACTCCACTTTTTCGCGCTGCGCGAGGGCGACGAGACCGGGAACGTCGGAGGCGGCGACGGCGTGACACGGGCATTCCTCGGCGATGCCGGCGTTGCCTGGAGCGCAGATCACGCGTGGTCGCGCGGGTGACGCGAGCAGCGCGTGCACGAGAGCGTGTTCACGGCCGCCACCGCCGACGACCAGGACGGAACGCGGAAGCGCGGGGGAGGTCGCGGCCACAGCTATAGCACCTGCAGCTTTCGCCGGTAGAACGCGACGACCTCGTCCGGGTCATCGGTGAAAAGTATATAGTCCGCGATCCAGGCGGGCGCGCGCTTGGAACGGATCATCTCGCGCACCTGTTTGCGCAGGTCACCCCAGAAGCGCGCGTTGAAGAATATATAGGGAACGCGCGGGCGGATGCCGAGCTTCAGGTTGCACATCTCGATCCCGATCTCCTCGAGCGTGCCGACGCCGCCGACGTTGAAGATGCAAAAATCCGCGGCCTCGAACCATTTTTGCCGAAAGTGCCGGGACGATTCCTGGAAGGTGTTGAAAAAATCAACCCCGAGTTCCGGCGGCTGCGCTTCGAGTTCCAGGAAGCACGCGCCCGTGAGCGCCCCCTTGGCCCGTGCCTGGTCGGTGGCGAGCCGCATCACGCCGCCGCCACCACCGGTGAGCACGCCGAGGTTGTGACCGAAGAAGCCGGTCAGCTTGTCGACGAGCGTGGAAATGCGGGCGGTGTCCGCTGGCCTCGAGTCCCACCGCCGAGCCGTAGAATGCGAGAATTGTGGCCTCCTGGAATTTGCGCGCGAATTCCTCGCGCACGAAAAAGCCGTGGTCCTTCTTATACGTGTGAGTATATAAGTCCTTAGTGACCTCGTCGTGCCAGTAGACTTGCAGGCCGATCGCGTCGAACATGTCGAGGCGGGCGTGAGCGTTGCTCGAGAGGAAGTAGCCGTGGGTGCGCGAGGCCTTACGGAAGACGATCCGCTTCAACTTTACATCGCCGATACGCGTGACGAGCTCGATGTGTTCGATCAGGTCAGGAAAATAATCGAGAATCAGCGTGTCCGCATCGGCGGGCGCCGCGTCGAGCGCCTGGATCATCGTGCGGTGGCCGATGGGGCAAACCTCGCCTTCCATATAGCGTTTCAGGTCCTCGTTTGCGCGGACCAGCACACAACGGTTTTCCATCGTGGCACTCTGGCCACGCACGGTGATCTTCGTCTTCGGGCGCGCCTCGCCGGCGTCGCGGGCCGGATTATGATCGAGGCATTTATATAGATCGGTCGCGGTCGCGAGCAGCCGCGTGCGGCGCTTCGTCAGCGTTTTCACCTCCGGATCGGTGACCTGCGGCGCGCGAAATATTTCCACGGACACCATCGGATTCACCACCGGCTGGTCCCCGGTATTATAGATCTCGAGCATGACATTCGTCCCGAAGGTCTTGATCGGGTCGAGCAGCACTGCGCTCGTGTGAATGCCGAAGTTGCCCTCGCCTTGATTCAGCACCACGTAGTGCTCCTTCAGATACATCGAGCAACTGGTGAGAATGCCCGAGTGCGGCGGGATCGTGAGCGGTGACGACGTCGTGTCGGATCTGTACTTTGTCGAGGAAGGCACGACCGGCATTGCCGCTGACGATGCGTTCGAAGCTCAGCCGCTGCAGCTTCGGGTTCAGTGTATAGCTGACTTGGTGCGATGTGAGGAAAACGCGTCCGAGCCGGTCGATGCTGATCGTGTTCGGCAGCTTGAGCTGGTTCTCCTTGATCGCATCCCAGATCTCCGCGGTGGAAAGTTTCGCAGCGGCGGGCGCGTAGAAAATCCGGCCGACCGCGGCGCCGACGCGCAGGAGTTTTTTCCAATAAGGCGCGTTGGGGAAACTCGGATCATATATAAAGGCATCGGCATCGAGCTCGATGCGATTTCCGGCCACGCGCGCGGGCCCGTGGATGAGCATTTCTATCCCGATTCGGGCGAGGGAACTCCGCTCGCTGAACTTCAGCGCGGGGAGGTTGGTCTTCAGCATCTCGAACTCGGCCGGGTTTCGGGGCCAGAAGGCGAGCGTGAGTGCGACCGTGCGCTCGTCCTGGTTCTTCACGAGCAGGATCTGGCCATCCTGGCTCGTCCAAAATTGTTCGGGATTCATCGGCGGGATGGCACGTGTGTCCGATTGGCGGGGTTGATTCAAGCGGGGAGTAAAGGTTTGCATTTCGTATTCCAGAGTGACACATCCGAACCTTTCCCGGCACAAAACCTCTTTGGTCGTTTCTCACCTGATCTCCTATTCGACATGAAATTGAATCGTCTCTCTTCGATCGTCCTCGTGGCCCTCGCTGTCTCGGCGGGGCGCGCGCAGGAGATAAAGCTTAATATGCCAGGTGAAACCGATGCTGCGAAAACGCCCGCGGCGCCGGCGCAGACGTTCACGGATGCGCAGCTCGTCGAGGAGTTCGGCTGGTTCATCGGCAAGCGCGTCGGTCTGACCGAGCTCGATTTTTCCAAGGCGGAAGCGGATGCGTTGCTAAAAGGCATCGCGGCCTCGGCCGCTGGCAAGGACTCGCCGTATGATCTGCCGAAGATCGGACCGCAGATGGACGAATTCATGCAGAAGAAGCAGGCCGTCTATGTTGACCGCCTGAAAAAGCAGAGCACCGCGGCCGCCGTCGCCTTCTTCACCAAGCTGAAGGAAAACAAGAACGTCGTCGAGCTCCCGAGCGGCTTGCGCTATGAGATCGTCAAGACCGGCACCGGCCCTTTTCCGAAGCCGACCGAGACCGTGAAGGTCCAATATACTGGCACGCTCGTTGACGGCACCGTTTTCGATAGTTCCGTGCAGCGCGGCGAACCGGCTGAATTTGCGCTCGACCAAGTGATCCCCGGCTGGACGGAGGGTATCCAGAAGATCAACAAGGGCGGCAAGATTAAGCTCTATGTTCCGTCCTCGCTCGCCTACGGCGATGACGGCCGCCCTGGTATTCCCCCGGGATCGACGCTGATCTTCGACGTCGAGCTGCTCGACATCAAGCCGACCCCGCCCGCTGGCTCCGCTCCGGCGGCGCCCGGTGCGCCCGGCATGCCCGGCATGCCCGGCGCGAAATAAGCGCCGGCCGTCCGCGGTCACTATATACTTAAGCCCCGGCATCGCCGGGGCTTTTTTATTCTCCGGACCCGCGGGCTCGGTACCGGAGCGGCTCGTCCGGGTCGCAGACGCGGCGCGACTTATATCGCCATCATATTCCGAATATACTGCTATATACCATCCGCCTCTATATACACTATATATCTTGCGAACGATCGGGTCACGCCCGCGCTCCAGCGACCGCGTGGAGGTCGGAGACGATTTCAGCCAAGACGCCGTCGCTGGTATTCCACGAGCACATGAAGCGGTACCCTTGCTCGCCCACGAATTTATAAAATTGCCAGCCACGGTCCGCCAGCGCGGCGGCTATGGCAGGCGCCAGGGTGACGAAGACCCCGTTGGCTTCCGTCGGCGCGATCAGAGTGAGCCCGGCCTGCGTGCAACCCGCCGCGAGTTTTCGCGCCTGCGCATTCGCGTGCGCTGCGTGCCGTCGCCACGCGTCCCCGCGGAGTACGGAATTCCACTGCGCGGCGGCGAAACGCGCTTTCGACGCGAGCTGGCCCGACTGCTTCACACGGTATTCGAATTCCCGCGCCGCATCGCGATTGAAAAAGATCACGGCCTCGCTGCCCAGCAGCCCGTTTTTTGTTCCGCCGAAACAAAGCACGTCGACCCCCGCATGCCAGGTGAGATCGGCGGGGGTTGCGCCCTCGTTCGCCGGACTGGCGACGGCATTGGCAAAGCGTGCCCCGTCCATATGAAGCGCCAATCCGTGGCCGTGCGCGAAGTCCGCCAGCGCGCGGATCTCGTCTGGAGTATAGACCGTCCCAAGCTCCGTCGCCTGCGTGATCGAGACGGCGCGGGGTTTGGGCGCATGCACGCCGTGGCCGCGGGTCAGAACCGGGGCGAGGTCCAACTCGTGCAACTTTGCGTCCGCACCGGGCACGGGAATGACCTTCGCTCCGCCAGTGAAAAACTCGGGCGCTCCGCATTCGTCCGTCGCCACGTGGGCGTACTCGTGGCAAAGGATGCTGTGATGGCGCTGGCACAGTGCCGAGAGCGCCAGCGAGTTGGCCGCGGTCCCGTTGAACACAAAGTATATATCGCACTCGGTCTCGAAGAGGGTCGAGAGATGCGCCCGCGCCTCGGCCGAAGCCGGGTCGTCCCCGTAGCTCGGGACGTTCCCGGCATTCGCTTCCGTGAGCGCGGCGAGCGCTTCCGGGCAGATGCCTGCAGTGTTGTCGCTGGCGAAATCGAGACGCAGACGTTTGGTCATGGCGGATTTGGAGTTTGGCATCGGACGCCGGGCGGCCTTGCGTGGAAGGGCACGCGATGAATGCGGCCGACGTCAATCTCTACCTCGTTGGGTTCATGGGCACGGGCAAAAGCACCGTGGGGCGCGCCGCGGCCGTGAAGCTGGGTTTCGCGCTGCTGGACAGCGATCACGAGATCGAGCGCATCCGCGGCAAATCGATTCCGGATATCTTTGCGCAGGACGGGGAGGCTTCGTTCCGCGCGAGCGAACGCGCATTCATCGAGAGCGGACATCCCGGTACCCGCACGGTGATCGCGTGCGGCGGTGGCCTGGTGGTGCAGCCGGGCATGCTCGATATGCTGTCGGCTCGAGGCGTGGTCGTCTGCCTCCACGCGCCGCTTGAAACTATATTGGCGAGAACGGGCCGGCAGCGCAACCGGCCGCTCCTCGACGTCGAGGATCCTGCAGAGCGGATCCGCGTTTTATTCGCGGAACGCGAACCGATATATCAACGCTCCGGCACCCTCATTCTCACGGATGCACGTCCGCTCAGCGACATCGTCGCGCATGTGGTCCGGATCTGGCGGCGCGAGGCGGCCGCATTCGCCCAGCGCCGATCCTGACGGCGTCCAAGCTATATATTTATTGATATATAGCCTTCATATGGAGCGCGTCAGGAAGTGGCGTCCGCGGCCGGCTGCGCCGCGTCGAAGGCCGCGTGCAGCGCCGCGACGGCGAATGCCGGTGGCCGCGTGGGCCGGCCCTGCCGGTCGACAAATGCGTGAACCGACTCACCCGTCGCAAGTAGCTCGTCTCCGCGCCTCACTTCATAGCTCAGCCGGATCCGGAGCAGCGGCTTCTCGCGCAGCATCGTGACGATGGTGATTGTATCATCATATAGCGCAGGGCGTATATACTTCGCGGAGATTTCGAGCACGGGTAGCCGGTAGCCCTCGGCCTCGAGCTGCCGGTACGGAACGCCCATCTCTTTGAGCAGCGTCGTCCGGCCGACCTCGAACCACGGCAGATAATTGCCATGATATACAATTCCCATCATGTCCGTCTCAGCATAACGGACGACCACCTGCGCTCGTGAGGTAATCATCCCGCCAGTGCGTCCGACTTGAAAAGCGCCTCGGCGGATTCCTTCCAGCAATTGCGTCCCGCCCACTCGCGGCCGGCATCGCCGAGTCGACGGCGATAACTCGGGTCGAAGATCAGGCGTTCGAACGCCGCAGCGAGCTGGGCGGGGCGATGAGGCGGCACGAGGATGCCGGTCACGCCGTCGCTGACGGCCTCGGACACGCCGCCGACGTCATGCGCCACAACCGGCAGGCCGTGCGCTGCAGCCTCGAGATATACAAGACCGAATCCCTCGATGCTGTTGCCGTGATTTATACTCGTCATCGCGAAGACGTCCGCCTGTTCATATATCGCCGACAGCTCGTCATCGGGAAGATTTCCAAAAAACCGGACCGCCAAATCCGGCGTGCGGGCAGCGGCCCCGCGGAGGGTCTCCTCGTACCGCCCCTTGCTTTGGCCGCCGACGATCCAATATTCAATGCGGGAGCGCACGTCGGGCGCGAGCGCCTGCAGCGCTTGTAAGGTCAAAAGCTGCCCCTTGCGCGGATGGAGCCGGCCGACGGTGAGCACGACGAATTTTTCCTTGAGCGTGGCCGGTCTCGTGGGCACGACCGCGAAATCCGAGCGCAGCGCGCCCGGTGTCAGCGTGATTTTTTCTGCGGCTTCCGGAAAATGCGCCAATAGCAATTCCTGTGTATAATTCGTCAGCGTGCTGATTCGGGTCGCGCGCTGGATCAGGCGCCCGGCGAGCCACCGGCGCCAGGGACGTCGCGCGAACTTTAATATTTCCGAACCGTGGAACGTGAGAACAAATCGGTTTGGCCGGAACGCGTGGAAAAATTGCAGGAGCATCAGCGTCATCATCGGCCCTGGTTCCGGTAGATATACGGTCGCGTGACGCAGCTTGCGGCGATGGCGGATGAGTTCGCGCGCGAGCCGGACCTGGCACCAGAGATCGTGAGTGCCTTTGAGCGGCAGGCGTTTCATTCGAAACGGCCACGGTTTTTCGCGATCCACAGGCGCAGATTGCGCCCACACCTCGACATCGTATCCGAGGTTTGTGCCGGCCCGGGCGATCTCTTCCGCGAACGTCGCGATCCCGCCTCGCACGGGAAAAAATTCATGCGTGATCAGGAAAACCGGCGGAGCTGCCGGAGCCACGGAAGGTTCTGTCATGCTTGGGTGCGGGAAACGGGGCAGATCCATGAGACCTGCTGTTGACCGCCTTCAACGTCGGAGGTCATTGCGGTTGTAGCAAGCACGTGATATTTTACAAGCCATTGGCACTCTACTCAGTCGCAACGGTCTACCCGTTGCTCGGTTAAAGCCGCTGGGGCGATCCCTAAGAAAGGGGTTTACTTTCCACATCCCCACAACATACAAGGAACGAACAATGCAGGATGCCGTCCCATCTAATCCGGGTACCACGAAACCGTTTCCGTCTACCTCGAAATCTTTTGCGCCCGAGGACGAGGCGCCGCTGCGGGAAGCCCTGAAACGCTGCTCCCCTTCGACTTTCGAGGCCGCCGTACAATTTCGGAAAACCGGCAACCCCGAGCATCTCCCGGCCGTCGTGATCGGCGTTATCGAGCGGTTCGTCGAACCCGACCTTCGGGTGAAGCTGAAGGACGCTGACGATGATCTTCGCCTGATTGAGGACCTTGGCATCGATTCGCTCACGATGATGGAAATCGTGATTCTCGTCGAGGATGTGCTCCAGATGTCGATCAACAACGACGAGTTGCGCAATTTGCGTACCGTCGGCGATGTAAAGACCTTTATCGATTGTAAGATCCGCGGGCTCGCGTTGCCGAAGCCCACCAAGTTTCTACCGATCGAGCAGATCGCCGCGGTGATGCCGATCCAGCCTCCGTTCCTATTTCTCAACGAGGCGTCGGTCAGCTCGAGCGGCGCGAATGGGAAATATAAAATCACCGGTTCGGAATTTTTCCTGCAGGGCCATTTCAAGGACAACCCCGTGATGCCTGCGTCGATCATGCTCGAAGCTCTCGGGCAGCTCGCCGTGCTCTTCCTGCTCGAGGGGGCGAACACGGAACCGGGTAAGGCGATCAGCTCGTCGCTCATTTATTTCACCGGCTGCGAGGGCGTGCGGGCGCATCGCGTTTGCAAGCCCGGCGACATCCTCACGCTCTCGATCAAGCCGAAGCGCATGAAAATGCCGCTCGCCACGTTCGAGGGCGCGATCCGAGTCGGCCAGGAGAAGGCCGTGATCGCCGAGGAGATTACGATGACTTTCGGTTACGCCGAGGCGCGCAACCAGCCGGTGCCGATCGCGAGCGCGATCAACGGCACCGCGAACGGATCCGAGGCCGCGCACCCCGCGCCCCCGCTCCGCGCTGCAGTAAACGCCTGAGCAAAATCCGGTTTTGCGTTAGCTTAGGCGTTCTCGTTTCAGGCGCATGGGGCCGCTGCGTCCGCGCTTCGCGCGTTATTAGATTTCTGCAGCGTCCGTTGGGTGTCCTGACGATCTTACCTCTCGCGTTGACCGATGGCGGGTGGCGGACTTCACTGGACGACCTAATTTCCGCCAATCCCGGCGCCCGGGCGCGAGGGAACGATACTATATTCAAGCATGCCTCGCGTCTTTATCACGGGACTCGGTTTTATCACGAGCATCGGTAACGATTCCACCTCAGTATTGCGGAGCTTGCGCGAGCTTCGACATGGATTCGAACTCTACCCGCCTTTTCAACGCTCTGATATACCGGTGAAAATCGCGGCGCCGGTCCGCGACTTTTCGCTCGAGTCCAATGACCCGGAGGATTGGACATTCCCGCCCCCGTATCGAATCAAACGGGAGATTATCCGCGGGATGGCGCCGCACGGTGTATATTCCTGGTGCGCGATGCAGCAGGCGATCAGTGATGCTGCGCTCGGCGACGAGGACGTTTCCAATCGCGACACCGGACTATATGCAGCGTCGGGCGGATCACCCCAACTCATGGGCTCGATGCTGAATCGCATGCATACGATGGGCGTGATGCGGTGCTCTCCACTGGGCATTGTCGCCTCCATTTCCGGCACGGTGAATTTCAACCTCGTCGCCCATTTTAAAATTCAGGGCTCGTCCTGCGGCTTCGCTTCCGCCTGTGCTTCGTCTTCTCATGCCCTCGGATTTGCCTACGATGATATAGCGTTGGGGCGTCAGAAGCGGATGTTCGTGATTGGTGCGGAGGACGGCAATATGGACGCGATCCTGCCGTTCGCGGGCATGCGTGCGCTCTCGTTGCAAACGGATCCCTTGCTCGCCTCGCGGCCGTTCGATGTGGGCCGCGATGGTTTTGTTGGCACGGGCGGCGGTGTCGTCCTCGTGCTCGAGAGCGAGGATGAAGTCGCCCGTCGCGGGGCGAAAGTATATTGCGAAGTTGCCGGCTGGGGCCAGTCGTCGGATGGACATAACGTCGCGATCTCGCATCCCGAGGGCTTGGGTCTGCGCGCCGCGATGGAGAACGCCCTGCGCTCGACGCAGGTTGACGCCGGTGAGATCGACTATATAAATGCGCATGCGACCTCGACGCCGATCGGCGATGCGTCGGAGGTGCGCGCGCTTCGGGCCGTTTTCAAAACCCCAGGGCTCCGTCCGGCGATCAGCAGCACGAAGGCGCTGACGGGTCACGGGCTCTCGCTGGCTGGCGCGATGGAGAGTGCGTTCTGCGCGTTGGCGATGCGCGACGAATTTCTACCCGGCTCGGCGCACATCACGAATCTCGATCCGGAATGCGAGGGACTTAATATAATTCGTTCCACGCAGGACGTGGCGCCGCAGGTGGTGATGAATAACGTCAGCGGCTTCGGCGGCGCGAATGTGTCGCTGATTTTCAAAAAAGCTTGAGACCCTCCGGCGCGCGCATCGCAGATATATACTCGAGGGCATTTGTCACGGGCGCGAGCACGGGCCTGGGGCGGGCATTTGCGGTGATGCTGCTCGACGAGGGTGTGGAGGTCTGGGGAACGGCGCGCGACGTGGCGCGACTTGCAGATCTCGCGAATGGGTATTCCGGCCGGTTTCATCCCTTGGCGCTCGATCTGTCGGATGGAGCCCGGGCACAGCTGGCGTTCGAGGCGGCCGCGGCGGCCGCGGGCGGATTTGATATAGTGATCAACAACGCGGGTTATGGCGTTTTCGGCGGGTTTGCCGAGGTGGATTTTTCCCTCTGGCAGGCGCAGCTCGAAATAATGCTGGTTAATACAGCGCGGCTGGCGCAGGCCGGGCTTCGGCCCATGCTGGCGCGCAACCGCGGTGCGCTCGTTAATATATCATCGCTCGCCGCCGAATTTCCGCTTCCCTACCAGAGTGCATATAACATCGCGAAGGCCGGCCTGAGCGCGCTCAACGAAAGTCTCATGCTCGAAACCGCGAGCACTTCCGTGGTCGTGCTCGATGTGCGTCCCGGGGATTATCGGACGGATTTCGAGGGCTCCGTGCTTCGTCCCGGCACCGCGGAAAACGCGCGGCACGCGCGCGTGTGGGCAGCCTTCGGGCGTTTAATGCAAAGCGGACCTGCGCCAGCGCACGCGGCCGCGTCCCTTCGCCGCGCCCTGCTGCGTCGTCGCAGCGGCACCGTGCGGACCGGACGCTTTTTCCAGGCCGTGGTGGCACCATTCATCTCGCGTTTCGCCTCGCTTGGACTTCGGCGAAAAATCCAGGCTCGATACTTCGACGTTTCCTGAAGCATGTCCAAAGTTCGCATCCTCGTCCTGACCTCGAGCACCGGCGGCGGCCATGACGCCCGCGCGGAAGCATTCGCCGAATGGTGCTTTCAATTATACAGACACGACGTCGACGTCCGCATCGAGCAGATGCTGGAGAAGTCCTCGGTGGTGAACCGGAGCGGCGTGCAACTTTATAACCGCATCCAGCGCGGCGCGCCGTGGATGCACAAAATCTTTTATGCGATCGTCGAGATCCTGAGTTACCTCAACCGGGACGACGTCACCTTCGGCTCCAAATATTTCCTGGAGGTCCTGCAGGAATATAAACCGCACCTGATCTTTAGCGTTCACGATTGCCTGAACCGCGGCTATTTCCAGTTGGCGCGAAAGACACTCGGCGAGACGGAGGTGAAGTGTGCCACGTACTGCGGCGAATTTTCCGGCGGGTGGGGCTACTCGCGAAACTGGATCGAGCCCACTGTCGATATGTACTTTTCGCGCACGCCGACGGCGCGTGACTACGCGGTGAAAAAAGGCATTCCCCCGGAGAAGTCGCTCGTGCGCGGCTATCTCATGCTGCCGCGGGCGCACCTCGAGGTGCTCGGGCCGGCCGAGCAGAAGGCTTACCGGGAGAAAAAACTGGGCCTGCGCCCGGACCTGTTCACCGTGTTCCTGGCGACCGGAGGCAACGGCGCGAATAATCACTTCGAACTCCTGCCCGCGCTGGTGAAGCATGCCGACCGGTGCCAGGCGATCGTGATCTGCGGCCGCAACAAGCAGGCATATAACGAACTGATCCACTGGCGCGCGAACCATCCGGAGTTCAACTGCTACATCGAGGGCTTCTCAGAGATCGTGCACCTGCTGATGCAGGTGAGCGACGCGATCGTGACCCGCGGCGGCACCACGACCTGCGCCAAGGCGCTGCATTTCAAATGCCCGATCATATTCAACGCGTTCGGCGGTATCATGCCGCAGGAGGAATTGACCTGGAAATTTTTCCGCAATGGAGCGGCGTCGGAAAAGATCGAGGACGCCGCGGACTTCGCTGCCATTATCGACCACTGGATGGCGGATCCGGCGAGCTACGCGCAGGTCCGGGAGAATTTTCTCAAGCTGCGCTACGAGGAGGATCCCACGATCCTCATCGACGAACTCGTCGCGCTCGCAAACCAGGTGGCCAAGGCCCGACTGCGGCGGCGCGTTTTCCCGCCGGTCAACGGCAACGGCACGACCAGCGTGATGGCCAACCTCACGCGTTCCCTGGCCTAGTTGGGCGGCTCAAGCTCGGAGGCGAAGCGTGTGGCTGCCGTCCGGGAGCAGAGCGAGGTCCAAGTGCCACGTTTGCGGCGGCAGCCAGGCCGCAACATTTTCGGGCCACTCCACTGCGAGGCACCATGGGGAGACGAGAAAATCCTCGATCAATAAATCGCCGGCCTCGCGCGCCGCGCGCAACCGATACGCGTCGAAATGCACCAGCATCCGCTCGGGTCCGCGATGGATTGTATATAACTGGAAGGTCGGGCTGGTGACCGAATCCAGAATGCCGAAGCCGCGGGCCAGTCCTTGCACGAACGTCGTCTTGCCCGCGCCCAGGTCTCCGTGCATTGCGAGCGCTATATCCGGCGGGAGCGTCGCCGCGAGCGCCGCCGCAACCTCCTTCGTCTCGTCCGCCGAACGCGTGGTGATGCCCGCGGTGAGCTCAGCGCAGATGTTCGTAGCCACGATAGTCAGCGAGGTTGATGGTGCCCGGCGGATATTTGCCGCGGCTGACGAAACGGCCGATGCGCGTCAACGGCACGCGCGGGAATCGCTTTTTCCAGCGCTTCGCGAGCGCCGCGTGATCGGTGTCGGCGGCGAACACGATCGCGAGCTCGAAGTCCTCGCCATCGGTGAGAGCCGCGTGGACCGACGCGCCGCGACGCAAGGGCAGAGAATCGGCTTCCAGAGCCGGCTGCAGGCCGGTGGGCGTCAGCGATAATATATCTTTCGCCAACCCGTCGCTGATATCCAGCATGGCGCGCACCTCTGGGCAGCGCGCCAGCCACGCGCCTTCTTCGAGGCGCGGCTTGAACCGGAAATGATGGCCGGACCCCCGCGTCGCACCGAGAAGGCCCGTGACATATATAGCATCGCCACGTCGCGCGCCGGCCCGCGTCAAGACGCGTGGACCCGTCGCCCGGCCGAGCAGGGTCAGCGTCGCGACGAAAACGCCCGGCGCCTCGGCGACGTCGCCGCCGACTATATACACCTTATATAGTCGAGCCGCGCGGGCCAGGCCCCGGTAGAAGTCGCGCAGCCATGGCGCGCTCGTGCGCGGGTCGAGCGCGAGCGCGATGACGGCGGCGGTCGGAGACCCGCCCATCGCCGCGAGGTCGCTCAGGTTGCGCTTGAGAAGCTTCGCCCCGACTTCGTGCGCGGGCACCGTCGCATCGAAATGCCGATCATATATTACGGGGTCGACCGTCACGAGCTGCGGCGTGTCGGTCGATGGCAGGACCGCGCAATCGTCGCCCATTCCATGAGGCGAGGGCGGTGACGTGGGACCAAGCCAGCGCCGAATTTCCGCCAGCAGCTTGTTCTCGCCCCACGCGCCGACGGTTGCCTGGCGGTTGTTCGCGAAAAGCGGCTGCGGATTGGATCGAGTTTTGCCCACGCGCGTCGTCATCCCAGATTCGCTGACACCGCCGTCACGGACTGTCGCCTCCGAGGAGAACGATGGCCGTCGAGCATAGGTTGAACAGTCCATGCGCGATGATCGTGGTTTCGATGCGGCGCGTGCGTTCGTACGCGAGCGAGAACAGGATTCCGAGCGCGACGAGCGGGGCGAAGCTCGCGATGTTCAGGTGGAGCACACCGAAGAGCACAGCGGGGAAGAGAAGCGCGGCCCAGCGCGGCAGGCGCGTGCGGGCGAAGCGGAAAAAACCGGCGCGGAAAAAAAGCTCCTCGCCGAACGGCGCGACCAGCGTGGCCAATATAATCAGCGCCGCCTTCAGCTGCGGGCTGGCATTCGCGAGGATATTGATCATTTCCTGCTTGTCCAAAGATATATGAAAATGCCGGAGCAGGGCCTCCCAGGGAAATGCGACAACGAAGAGAAGGGGGATGGATATAAGAAACGTGGCCGCTCCGGAAGCGAATGCGCCCCGGTCGAAGCGCATCGTGGGCAGGCGTTCGCGTCCGATGCCGAGATTATATAGCGCGATGCCGGCGAGCATCCCGAGCTGCGAACCGGCACTCGCGGCCACGAGCTGCTCCGGTCGGGCGTATACACCGAAGCGCAGCAACAGCCCCGCCGCGAAACTTCCGAGGATCGCCCCGCAAAGCACGATCCACGCGAAGAGGCAAAAATCCAGGTTCGTGCCCGCCCACGCCGGGAGGGGTGGACGATCCACATCCGACCCCCAACGCCGTCCATATATGAAGGCCAGGATGATCCCGGCCAGCATCATCGCTCCCTCGACGAGGTTGGCATAGAAAAGGACGCGGTCGGACATCGCGCACGAGTGCGGCGCAGAACGGCGCCTCGTGCAAGCATGAGCCGGCAGCCGCTCGTATCCTGCGCACCCGCAGCGCTCGGAACACAGTTCAGCGATCCAGGATTTTGCAGTCGGCGAAAACCACCCGGCCATCGACGATCGTCGTGCGCACCCGGCCGGTCATCGTCTGCCGATCCCACGGCGAGTTGCGCGATTTACTGAAACCCGCGGCGGCTTCGTATATCCAGGATTCGTTCGGGTCGAACAGACACACATCCGCCGCCGCGCCGGCCGCGAGCGTCCCGGCCGCCAGGTTTAGGATCTGCGCTGAGCGATGGGTCAGCAGTGCGATCACCTCGGGCAGCGTGAACTGATTTTGCCGCATTAATATATCCAGGCAGACCGGCAGCGACGTCTCGAGTCCGAGGATGCCGTTCGGTGCGTAATCAAATTCCTTGTCCTTCTCGTAGTCTGTGTGCGGCGCGTGATCGGTGCTGATGCAATCGAGCGTGCCGTCTCGCAGTCCCGCGATGATCGCCGCGCGATCCGCCTCCGTGCGCAGCGGTGGGTTCATCTTGAAATTCGTGTCGTAGCTCGCGAGGGACTCGTCGGTCAGCGCGAGGTGGTGAGGCGTGGCTTCCGCGGTGATCTTGATTCCATCGGCCTTCGCGCGCCGGATGATTTCCACGGAGTATCTCGACGATATATGCTGCAGATGAATCTGCGCCCCGGTGTGGGTCGAGAGGATGACATTGCGCGCTACAATCAGGTCCTCCGCGGCGTGCGGCCATCCGCGCAGTCCCAAGCGCGTCGAGACGATGCCCTCGTTCATCACCGCGCCGCGCGTCATCGAGGCATCCTGGCAATGGTCCATCAACGGCAGGTCGAACATTTTCGCGTACTCGCAAGCGCGGCGCATGAGCTCGTTGGATTGCACGCACTCGCCATCATCGGTGATCGCTACGACGCCCATCCGCTTCAAGGAACCGATCGGCGACAGCGCTTCGCCTTTCATACCCACGGTAATGCATCCGGTGGGATATATCTTCACCACGGCGTCGCGCAGCGCGGCATCTTTGATGAACTGGATGGTGCCCGCGTTGTCCGCGACCGGTGACGTGTTGGGCATGCACACCACGGTCGTAAAACCACCGGCCGCCGCGGCGCGCGAACCTGTGCCGATCGTTTCCTTGTGGGTCTGGCCCGGCTCGCGAAAATGGACGTGTATATCGACGAGACCCGGACAGGCCACGAGGCCAGCGGCATCGATCTGACGCGCATTCTTCCGCTGGTCGTCGCTGAGCGTGTCGGCCAACTTCCCGTCGACTATATACAAATCACCGGTCGCGTCCCGCTTGACGGCCGGGTCGATGATTCGCGCGTTACGGATCCAGAGGGTCGGCATCGAAAATGGCTCGGAGGTCGTCGGGTTATATTAAACGCGTTCCGGCTCGCGGGGTTCGGCGGCGGGTGTGACGCGTTCCGGCTGGCCGCCGGCGCAGAGGTAGAGCACGGCCATGCGGATCGCGATTCCGTTCCGCACCTGCTCGAGAATCACACTACGGGAGCCATCGGCGAGTTCGCTGTCGATTTCCACGCCGCGATTGATCGGCCCCGGATGCATGATGATCGCGCGTGGGTCGAGCCAGCTGGCGCGCGTTTTGTTCAAGCCAAACATTCCTGTATATTCGCCGAGCGACGGGAAATGGCCGCTCGACTGCCGCTCATGCTGGATCCGTAGCAGCATCACTACTTCGGCGTCCGCGAGGGCGTGCCGCAGGTCATGCGACACCCGCACTCCCAGCGCGGTGAACCAGTCGGGCACAAGCGTCGACGGACCCACCAGCGTCACGTCGGCGCCCATTTTTACGAGCGCATGTATATTCGAGCGGGCGACGCGGCTGAATAATATATCGCCGAGGATGACGATTTTTCGTCCGCGCAGCGACCCGAGATGCTCGCGCATTGTGAATGTGTCGAGCAGGCCCTGTGTCGGATGCTCGTGCGCGCCATCACCGGCGTTGATCACCGGTATATTGAGAATGCGGGAAAGATATAGTGGCGATCCGGCGGCCGAGTGCCGGAGGACGATCATGTCCGCATTGAGCGCCTGTATATTCTCCGCGGTATCGCGCAGCGTCTCGCCCTTCGTGGTGCTGCTGCTCGCGCCGTCGACCGAAATCACGTCAGCACTCAGCCGTTTCGCCGCCATGTCGAACGCGAGTCGCGTGCGCGTGCTCGGCTCGAGGAAGAGATTGACGATCGTCTTGCCGCGCAGGGCCGGGACTTTCTTCACGCTGCGTCCCAGGATTTTCTTGAACGCGCCCGCGGTGGCGTGCACCTGCTCGATTTCCCCGAGGGACAGTTCTTCGAGCGTGAGGAGGTGGCGGCGGTTCCAGGGCATCGGGGCGGCTTAGCGTTGGGCGAATGGCGGTCGGGTGGTGATCGCGTCCGCCGCGCCCGACGAATCCAGTGAAACGACGACCTGTTCGTCGGCGGCCACTTCGCGGGTAAGCCCAATATAGTCTGCCGCGATCGGAAGGCGCCGGCCGCCGCGATCGACCAGAACGGCGAGTTCCACTTTGGCGGGGCGTCCGTGATCGAACAGTTCGTCGAGCGCGGCTTTGACGGTGCGGCCGGAGAAAAGCACGTCATCGACCAGGATTACCGTGGCCCCGTCTATATCAATTGGGATTTGGGTCGGCGCGAATTCCTTCGGGATCGGATTGCTGCCGATGTCGTCGCGATGAAAAGATATATCCAACGTGCCAACGTGGAGCGCATCGGGCGGGAAGTGGGCCGCGAGCGCGGCGGCCACCCTTCGGTTCAGCTCCACGCCTCCATTGGCAATTCCGAGCAGCACGAGCCCGGTTGCGCCGCGGTGCCGGGCTCCGATCGCGTCGGCCAAACGACCAATGGCTGCACCAATCTCTTGGGAGCCGATGGTCTGAGGTGTGGGCACGAGTCGTTTTTGTGACGGCTCGAACGCACCGAGGGAAGAATTTTTTTCTGAAACGAGCCGACCCGATTCTCAAGGAACTTCATACACCTCGACGAGGGCGACCCCTGAGGTGCCGTTGAGCCCGCTAACCTGGGCCGTATATCCGCCCGGCGGCAGCGTGAGCACGACCGCGCAGTCCGCGGAATTCGGCTGGAATGCCGAGAGCCCGACAGAGGAGGCGACGGCCGCGATCGTCGGATCACCGGTGCTCCACCCAATATTCTCTGCGATCTTCGTCGACCCGCTATATACTTGGAGATCCGGCTGCGCCAACGTGCCCGTAACGCCCAGATTGGCGAGAGCGGGACCGCTGGCCCGAATGATCAGTTTTTTCGGACTCGTACCGGTGATGATGATGCCAGGGATCAGGACATTAGCACCGGTGCCAACCGTCGCGCGACAGGCGAGTGCGGTCATGCGGGCGTTACCGGTACCGAGTTCATATACCTCAATCAGCGCGATGCCCGTCGTGTTGTTCACGCCCGAGACCTGCGCTGTATAGGCGGAGCCGGCGGAGAGCGTCGCGATCAATGCACAATCCGCCGAGTTGTCTTGGAACGTGGGTAGGTTCGCCTGGGTGAACGCGGCGCGCAGCGCGGCCGTATTTGTACTTCCGCCGGTGCTCCAGCCGATGTTGATGGCGATGGGCGCCGTGACCCCGACTTGATATAGCTGCAACTGCGGCGTCGCGAGCGTGCCGGTTACGCCCTGGCTGATCAGCGCCGGGCCGCTTGCGCGGACCAGCACGCTGCGCGAATTTGTGCCGCCGACGGCGATGCCCGGGATCAATATATTGCCCCCTGTGCCGACAGTCGCCCGCGCCGCGAGCGCGTATAGGTGCGAGTCGCTCGCGTTCACCGTGCCGATCGTCAGGCTGGCCGGCGAACTCGTGATCGAGCCGCTCGCGTCCGTGACGATCACTGTATAGTTGCCCACGTTGGCATTCGCGACGCTCGAGATACTATAGCTCGACGAGGTCGCCCCGGCGATCGCGACGTTATTGAAATACCACTGATAGCTGATCGGCGCGGTGCCCGTGGCCAGCACGTTGAACGTGACGCTCGTGCCCGTCGCTGCGATCTGCGAGAGCGGCGACAGCCCGATGGTCAACAGCGCCGTCGCGGTGGCTCGCCCCGTGCGCGTGATGCCTTGGTGGAATGTGGGCCAAGGCGTCGCCGAGAGGTTCTGGTTGATTGTAAACGCGTAGAGCTTCGCGTCGCTGCAACCGAAATAGAGTCGCCCGTTTGAGACGACCGGCGACGAGCGGATGATATCCGCTGTGGCGAAAATCCGCTGCAATCCACCCGTCGAGGTGATGGCATATACCTTTGAGTCGTATGCTCCGATATATATAGTGCCGTCCGACGCCACGACCGACGAGGAGGCGCGCACCTGGTCACCCATGGTATAGGACCATTTCTCGGCGCCGCTCTTGGTCAGGGCGTGCAGCTTGTTGTCGTACGCGCCGAAATAGAGCGAACCGTCGGGGCCGATCGCGATCGACGAAGTGATGCTCGAGTTGCCCGTGGCGGTCCAGGTCCAGAGGGTCGCGCCCGCGGGGCTGACGGCATACACGGTCCCGGAAAGCGTCGCGAAGTATATAGTGCCATCCGTCGCGATCGCTGGCGATGTATAGATATCGTCGTTCGCGGTCATCTTCCATTTCAGCGAGCCATCGGGATTCAGCGCGTAGAACGTCCCGCCAACGCCGCCGACGTACACCGTGCCGTCCACTGCGACTGCCGGTGAGCAGTAGGTCGCGGCATTATAGCCGTACGACCATTTCATCGTTCCGCTATTGGTCGTGCCATTCAGTGCATATAGCGTGCTGTCGTCGTGGAAATATATTGTCCCATCGGAGGCGATCGCCGGCGACGCGGAAACCGCCGTGGCCGCGGAGAAGGTCCACTTCTTGCCGCCAGTGTTGCCGTTCAACGCATAGAACGTGCTGCCGCCAGCGATATATACTGTGCCATCGGACCCGATCGCCGGGCTGCATAGATCGATCACGTCGGCCAAAGCCGATTCCCATTTCGTGGTGCCGTCGGCACGTCGGGCGTATACATAGGCGTCGTTGGACCCGACGATCACCGAGCCATCCGAAGCGATGGCCGGCGAGGACGTCACCGAGCCACCGGTCCCCCATTGCCAAAGAGAGTCGTCGACCTGGAGGGTGAAGTCGGAGCCGCCGGGCGTGTCGGAGTTCGTGTCGACGGCAAAATAATAAGTCTGTCCGGCGACGGCAGTGAACGTGGAAAGTGCGTCAATATCATAGGCACTCGTGTCGTCGTTGGAGGCGACGCGGGTCAGCGACGAGACGGAGGTGCCGGTATATACAGCGTCGACCATGTCGGCGCCGAGGCTGACGGCGGAGATTTGGAACTGGCCGCTGACGGGGGCCACCCATTGGTACCACACGGAATTGCCCGAGCCGGTGTTCGCGTGATTCGGTTCACCGGTCTCCGCGCCTGCGTTCACGTTCGAGCCGGTGACTGACAAGCTGATGCCGCTGACCACCTGTGCGTTCGCGAAGTTATCGTTCGCGGGGATGGTTCCGAGGTGGAACGTGAGCAGGCCGCTTGCGCCGTTCTTGCCGGCGACGGCGATCTGGTACGTCGTGCCCGCCACTGCGTTGAAAACGATGCGGCTGGTCGTGACCGTTCCGCTCGCGTTGTCATTGGATGCGACGGCTTGCAGCGCGTTCACGGCCGAGCCGGTATATATACCAACAACCGTGTCGAAACCGGAGCCCGCGGTGTCGGTGACGACGGAGCCGGTGGCCGGTGCGGTCCACGTCCACCACAGCGACGTGCTGGCGGCCACGCCGGCGTGCGCGGGCTCGCTGGCTTCGAAGGTGGCTCCGACGTTGGAGGAGCGCACGACGACATTATTGCCGCTCAGCACCGCGCGGTTCGCGAAGTCATCGTTGAGGGGCCGCGAGTCGGTGGACGTGAGCGCAGCTGCGAGGTTGAGTTCGCCGCCGCTTTGAACTTTGCCGGACAGCGCGGCGAGTGGCGTGGTGTTCCGGAGGAGCCGGTTGATCAGTTGGCGGTAGGTGTCATTGGGAAAGTGCGCCTTGAGCAGGGCCAGCGCGCCGGCGACATGCGGCGATGCCATCGAGGTGCCGCTCAGGATCGTATATCCCGTGTCAGATGTATTATAGGTGGAGTATATTTCGTCGCCGGGCGCGCCGAGATCCGCGAGCCCGGCGCTGAAGTTCGAATAGGAAGCGAGAGCGTCCGTGCGGGTGGTCGCGGCGACGGTCACTATATTATCGAGCAGGTAGCCGGCGGGGTAGGCGAAGTCGGACTCGATGGAAACGCCGTCATTGCCGGCGGCAACGACCACGATAATCCCGGCGGCCTGCACGCTCTGCAGCGCAGCGAATTCGGAGCTGGAGTAGCCGGACGCGCCGAAGCTGCCGTTGATGATATTGGCGTGGTGCGCGATCGCATAACTCAGGCAGGTCAGCTCGGCGGACGTGGTGCCCGCGCCGGTGCTGTCGAGGAACTTCAGCGGCATGAGCTGGACCTTCCAAGCCACGCCGGAAATTCCGATGCCGTTGTTGCCCACGGCGCCGGCGATACCGGAGACGTGCGTGCCGTGGCCGACATCATCGGTCGGATCGCCGGTCGTGGGCGTCACCACCGCGTTGATCCCGTGAAGGTCCGGCTTTGTTCCATATGCGGAGGACGGGGCCGTGTTGGTCCAGAGATTCGCGGCGAGGTCCGTATGCGTCATCCGCATCCCGGAATCGAGCACGGCCAGAATGATATTGGCCGCGGAGTTCTGCGTATCCCACCCGGAGGTCGCGGCGATGTCGTCGCCGGAAATTCCCGCGACGTTGCCGGTCTGGCCGTCGCTCGGTCCCACCTGGCCGGTGTTCTTCAGCGACCACTGCTGCGCGAAGCTCGGGTCGTTCGGCGTCGCGAGCGCGTGCACTATATGATCCTCCTCGACAAATTCATATAAGCCGGTGGCTCGCAGCGCCTTCATCGTGGCACGGACGTTCCGCGACGAATCAAATTCCAGCACCTGCTGACGATCGAGGTGCTCGAATATATGGCGACCGGTGACGCCGAGGCTGCCTTCAATCTGCTGTCGGGAAACGTCGGGCTCGATCGCGACGCCAGCCTTCAATTTTACGAGGGCGCGGCCGTTGCGGAACCCTTGCGAAATTTCTGCTGACGAGAACCCGGAAGTCTGACCGGGGGCGGAGCTGGAGAACGCGAGAATGAAGCCAAGCAACAACGAGACCCACGGGAAACGAAGCGAAGTCATTGAGGACGAAGGTTGAGGAGCGATGATGAATATGCCACATTTTGCGACGTGCTGCTTACATCAAAGTTGCATGAAAATTCATTTCCCAATCGCGCTTCGCTTCGCTTTCACACTTTTGGCGCTGCTCCGACTCGTACCGCCTGCCGCCGCGGCGGGAGCGCCACCAACCGCGAACCCGGTCGTAATCGCCGTCCGGACCCCCGATCCTGGCTGGTATATTGAGGTCCAGCGGGTGGACGAGACCGCGGATGCGGTGCGGGTTTTCGCGCAGCTCACTCGTCGCCGCGGCGTATATCCCCAGCAGATTCACGTCGCCTCAGCGCCGGTGCCGGTCGCATTGCCCGCCAAGCACATGCAGGTGTACATAGGCGGCAAGACCTGGACCTGGCGGAACGCGGAGATATATACATTTGTCCCGTCGCTCGCGGCCGTCCGAGGCGCCGTCGCACCGCTCCGCGTTCTATATGATCGCTCGCGAAGCGCCGCGCCTCCTCGGGCGGGCGCTTCGCATCTGGCACCGTGACTGGCACGATGCGCTCCGCCGCTGGCCCGGTATGAAGGCCTATTCGCGCGGTTTGTCTTGGGCGACTGCGTCGAAGTCCGCGGGGCGGTTCTCAAGCCAGCGCTCTAGGTCCGCGTCCTCGAGTATATTGGCGCCAAATTGATATTCCGGCGCGAGCAGTGAGGCGTAGCTCGCCTCGAGGAACCGACGGCAATGCAATATGATACGGGCTTTCTGGCCGGGCGCGCGCACGAGCCGCCCAAGCGCCTGGTTCACCTTCGCGATCCCGGGGATTTGATATACGCGCCGGAACGCCGCCGATGACGACAGGCGCGACAGTCCCGCGACGCGCGCGCGCTGCAACGCGTTCACCTCGGGAAGCGCCGGTCCGACGACCATGGCATGCGTGATGCGGCCACCCAGTGAATCAATCGCCTCGGCAAAGCTCGAGCCGAGCACGAGGAACAACGCATCTGCGAGAGCGAGGGACTCGTCGACCCAGGCCGATTGCGC
Organism: uncultured Verrucomicrobiae bacterium; assembly: GCA_963800005.1. GTDB lineage: Bacteria > Verrucomicrobiota > Verrucomicrobiia > Opitutales > Opitutaceae > CAWCZH01. The sequence continues at coordinate 719,669 of CAWCZH010000001.1, read as the reverse complement.
GGCGAGGTCGCGCAGCCGCGGCTGCAACACCGGACGCAGCGCCGGGAAATCCCGCTCGAGTTCGCGGACGATCGCTTCCGCATAAGCGTAGCTCGGAAAGAATATAGCCACCGGCCCCGCAGCGGCCTCCTGCAGCGCAGCAATCGTCGCCGCAGTCATGCCGAAATACTTGCTCCGCGACTGATATGTCGTGTGAACGCGTGCATCGACCGCGACATCATACGCGCCTTCCCGCCACGGTGTCGCCGCGCGCAATATACTCCCGGAAATTCCTGCGCCCAATTCAAGCGAGCCGCGATCGGCACTCGTGTTGCTCCCGAGCCCGATTCCCTCCGCAAACGCATCCGGCGGTCCGAGCGTCGCGCTCGCCAGAACCACGCCACCGAAGGCTCCGAGCGTCGCGCCGATGGTATCCGCCGCATCAATACACGTGAAATGCAATTCCCCCGCGCGCGGCGTCCAGATCAGTTTCTGCAGCGTGGCATCGTTCAACCAAGCGGCGAGCCCGGGTAGTTGCCACAGCAATTCCGACAACCGCGGCCCGAGCGCGGCATAATCGATGGGCACGTTGGCCAGTTCGTCCGCGATGCGTTGCACGACGTCCGACGCATCCGCCTCGAGCGCCGGATCGAGCCGTTCAGTCGCGGGGAGCGCCGCGACCAGGAGCGTCCAGCTTTCCCACGCGTTCAGCAGGGACCGCGGCACGCGCAGGTGATCGAGCTCTGCGAGGACGGCACGCGCATCGTCACTGCGCACAATATGAGAGTACGCATCGGCGACACGCGATGGGAGGTTGTGCGCTTCGTCGACGATCAGGAGCGTGCGCCCGGGAGCGAAACCCGGCTGGAGATAAAACAGGTTCCGATTGTTCGGGGCGAAGACGTAATTATAGTCGCCGATCCAGACGTCGTGAAACGCGAGCGAAGCCCGCGTGATTTCATACGGGCAGATGCGCGCGTCGCGACCCGCCTCTCGCAGCGTCTGCAAATCCGGCGCGAGGTGCTCGCCACGATAAAACCTCGAGAGCCCGCTGCGCCCCCAGCGGCCGGCGACGTCATCCAGGAACGCGCAGTTTTCGCGGACGCAGTGAAAGGTGTCATTTATACAATGCTCCCCCTTGTTGCGCACATGCCAGACAGCAAGTGCGCCCGACCGCGGGTCCGATATATCAACCGAGTATATATCGCTCGCGTCTCGTTTTCCGTCGACCGGACCGGGCGCACTGGGCGTCGTCATGCGCGCGAGTGTCTGCACGACCTGGAGCTGGCCGGTCGACTTGCTCGTGAGATAGAGCACGCGCTCGCAATTTCCGGAGCGCAGCTGGTCGAGCGCGAACTCGAGGAGGACGCCGGTCTTCCCGAAACCCGTCGGCGCCTCGAAGTATATAACGGGAATCTTCGAAAACGCGGCGGTGAGCTCGGCGCGGGTCGTTTCCTGCCCGACTCGCGGTTGTATAAACGCTGGGTTAAATCGCAACCGACGCAACCGCTCACGCGCGTGCCAGCGCAAGTTGAGGAAGTCGGTAACGCGCTCGAGTTGATATTCGAACAGCGATTCGTCTGCGGGAGTGAGCGGGACGGTCTGCGCGAGGCCGCTGCCCGCTTCCACGAAAACGAGTTCCGCGCGGATCGCCGTGCCCGGCGGCGCCACGGTAGACGTGCCGAGGCGAGCGAGTGCGGCGTACGTTGCGATCTGGACAAAATATTCGGGATGGTCCGCACGCAGGTCGCGTTCGGGCGTCGGCAGCGGGTGCGTGACTGTTTTGATTTCCCGCAGCAGCACGCCCGCGGGCGAACGCAGGAGCTGGTCGATGCGCCCAGTGAAGGTGAACGTCCACCCGCGTTGCACGATGCTGCCGACGACGTGCACCTCGAATTCCGCATCGGCGTGCTCGCCCGCAGTCTGCACGCGCAGCATTTGATGCCAGTGCGTGCCGAGTTGCGCGCGCCACAATCCGGCTCCGCCGCCCGAGCCCTCGCGCGGGCCGAGCGTGAAGTCAGAAAATTCGCCCACGCCCAGCTGGGCGGTGCGGGCTGCGAGGTTGAATTCCATCCGAGCCGACCAGCAAACACACGAATCGCGGGAAAACAAAGCGATCTTGCGCAGGCCGGAAACGGCCGAGCGCGATAACGGCGGCCGCTATATGCTATATCAAATACTCAATCCAGCAGCACCTCGGTGTGCCCGCGAAGATAATTTTCCAAACTCCGCTGGACGGGACGGATCACGTCGGGCTCGGCCTCCTGCTCGGCGACCGGTTGGTTGAGCAGAGTGGCGACCAGCTTCTGCGTCGCCGCGGGCAGGCTCGCGAACCATTGCTCCTTTACGGGGTAGCCTTCGTCGCGGGCAAACTTATATAGGCTCTTGAAGTATATAACATCCGGACGGTCGCCGCGGTCAAAAGCCGCGAGTGCGGCGCGGAGCAGGTTCGCGACCGCTTCGCGCGTTTCCTCGTGGACGGGATTGCGGGCGATCAGACGAGCGAGCGCCGAAGCCTGGAGCAACGTCTCGTAACTGCCACCGATGCCCACGGGCCGTCGCAGCAGGGTCACGCCTTTCGTGAACCACGTGCGACCCTCATTGCTGGACTCGAGCTCCAGTGAGGCCTCATCGAAAAGATCGAGCGCGACGGAGGTCGTGGCGGATTTTTTCGCGAGGCGTTGGAATATAACGAGGCTGCCCTCGCTGGCGGAGAAAACCTGGTAGCCCTGAAACTTGTCCGTCGCCGGCCGCTTAAGCAGGACGAATGCGTCGAGCTGCAGCGTACGTCCAGCCATGGCAGGGACGTGCGGTGCTTCGGATCAGCGAAATGTCTCGACGGCAGTCGCGTTCGAGGCCGGCTGCCGCCAAGGCGGCACGACGGCGCCGCCCGAAATCACCATCTTCATGCCGTCGCCGACACTCATGTCCAAAGGGGTGATTTCCGCGCGCGGCACCATCAGCAAGAATCCACTGGTGGGATTAGGCGACGTAGGTACGAAAACCGTCCAGACCTCCTCGCCTAGTTTGGCGTGGGCCTCGCCTTGAGCCTTGCTGGTCACAAACGCGAGGGTCCAGGCGCCCTTGCGCGGGAACTCCACCAATACGACCTGATTGAACAGGTTGCGATTCTGTTTGCCGAATGTATCAACCACCTGCTTGACCATATTATATACCGCGCCGACGCCTGGTATATTCTGGATGAAGCGCGCGCCGATGCTCAGGAAAAACTTTCCGAATACATAGCGGGATATATAGCCGAGGAGCGTGACCGTGAGGACGACGAGCAGCGTGGCTAATACATCCCAGAGCAGCGCGAGGCTAGGGTGGTCGCTCCACGAGGTCGGCAGATAAAAGAAAAAGAGCGGGCGGAACGTGCCTCCAACCACTTCGATGATTTTGGCGAACGCCCAGATCGTGACGACCAAGGGGGCGAGCAGCACGAGCCCGGAAAAAAACGCGTTTCGGAGGGAAACGAGACGGGAGTCGGGAACGGGCGTTTCTTCGGACATGACGGGTAACCCTCGCGCAATCCCAAAACTTCGCAAAGTGTTTCCGCAGCCGCTCGCACACACGCCGGCGGCGCCCAGGTCGCAGATCGCCCGATGCTGCTCAGCTCCGACGACCGTCCTTCGGCTTCCGGCGGGGCGATCTCAGGACGAATTTCGGCGTGCCGGTGGTCGAAGCGATGACGTCCATCGCGCGTTTCTCGGCGCGTCGCATCGCGCGCTTGAGGTCGGGCCGCAGATCATCATATCCCGCGAGGTGCAGCCAGCCGTGCACAATATATAGCAGCAACTCCGTCGCGAAGGGTCGTCTGTGCTTCAACGAGTATATTGCCGCCGCGTCCGCAGAAACGCAGATTTCCCCGGTGAGGCCCGTGCCCGGCAAAGCGGCAAATGTAATCACATCGGTTGTCGTGGGGTCGTCGAGAAAATCGCCGTGCAAACGCGCCAGCGCTTCGTCGGTCACAAAAACGAGCGAGAGTTCGCCACCCGGGCAGCCGCCTCGGAAGCGGTCGCGGGCGGCGTCGAGCGCAGCGATCGCGCGGCGTAGTCCGGCGGCGTCGAGGGCGAGTCGCGGGTGGCGATTCGCAATCTCGATCGAGCGGGTGAACTCCGGCGCAGCGTCGGCCAACGGCAATCTAGCGGGGACCCCGCTGTATTCGTTTTTTGGATACAACGCGCACGACCGGCTCAGGCGTGCGCGGCGGTGCCGACGGGCTCGGTGGTCGTCGGATAGGAAACGCGCGAGTGAAGCATATTGAGCAGCGTGAACGTGAAACTGCTCTTGATCTTGGAGATGTCCTCGAAGGTCAGCGGTGCCTCGTCAAGTTGACCCTCGTCGATTCGTTCGCGCACGAGCCGGTCGATCAGCGCCGCGAGCTGCGCGGCGGTCACTTGGCGCAGCGTGCGCGAGGCGGCTTCGATGCCATCCGCGAGGTGAATCACGGCGCTCTCTTTGAAGTGCGGCTTCGGGCCGTCGTAACGAAAAGGCGCTGGATCGACGGCGGGCGAGTGCATGGGGAATGGCGCGTCGGACGCCTTAGGACCCGGGACGGGCGCACCCGCTGGGCGGGCCGCGTCGACCGCGCGCTGGTAAAAATAGCGCACGAGCGTCGTGCCATGATGCTGCTGGATCACGTCGACTACCGCGTGCGGCAGCCGGTATTTGATCGCGAGTTCCACGCCATCTGGAACGTGCTGTTTAATAATCTTTGCCGAAGCGAGCGGGTCGAGCGCGAGATGCGGACTGGGCCGGTCGCGCTGGTTCTCGCCAAAAAATGCGGCGTTCGCCGTTTTTCCGCAGTCGTGAAACAGCGCGCAAACGCGGGCCAGCAGCGGATTCGCTCCAATCGCGTTGCACGCGTTTTCTGCCAGCTGCGCGACCACGAGCGAATGGTGGTACGTGCCGGGGGCCTCGAGCTGCATGCGACGCAGCAGTGGATGATTATAGTCCGTCAGCTCGAGAAGCGTAATATCCGTCGTCCGTCCGAAGAGCGACTCGAGCACCGGCAGCAGCCCGACCACGGCGATGCCGGTGAGTATGCCGGTCGCAAAGCCGGCGAGCATCTGGCGCAGCAATGTATCAAATGCGGTCTGGTCGGCGATCCCGATCAGAGCGGCGAACGCGGCAACCGTGAGCCCGCCGGCGGCCGCTCCGCGCACGACCTTGCCGCGACGGCGAGCATCGCGCCCGATGAAGATCGCCACGAGCGAGGCGAGAAATGTCAGGACGAGCAGATCGAGCCGGTTTCCATATATCACCCCGGTGAAAATCGAGATGAACAACGCCATGAATATCGCGGATCCGGCATCGATTAATATAGCGACGATCAGCGGCGCGAACGCCGTCGGCGCCACGTACGGCAGCGTCGACGCCCAGGAGCCGTCACGCACGAAAAAGTCGGCGCCGCCGAGCGAGTAATTCGCGCGCACGAGGGCGAGATTTATGATGACGACCACCGCGAGCAGCCCGAGCCGCACGTTGCTCCGCAGTGTCTCGGCATCCTCGAGGCGTATATATATCAACGACGCGAAGATCATCGCGAGGACGAGAAGCACGCGGCCAAAGAGGGCCAGCCCTTCGTTGCGCTCCGTGTTGCTGTGCTCCCGGAGATATTTCCTATAGGCCATCAGCATCTCGTAGGCATCAGCTGTGACGCGCTGGCCGGGCTCGATGATGGCCTGCCCGCGGGCGACATTCACCATCACCGGCTTCATCGCCGAGGAGGCGGCAGCTTCGCGGGCTGCTGTCGCCGCGGCATCGAAGACCACGTTCGGGGTCACACCATTGCGGAAAAAACGAAAAAGCGCCTGGGCCGACGAACGGTTCACGCCCTCGACGGCGACGCTGACGCGCAGGAACGTGAGCGCGTCCTCGAGCGATTGAACGGGCCGCGGCGTGGGATCGCCGCCCGGGCGCGCGATTTGAAAAACGAGCGCGCTGCCGGCCGTCGAGTTGCCAAGCGTGTCGTCGCGCACGCCTTGGGATGATATATCTCGCACCGCCGCAAATCCATTTTCGAACAACGCGCGACGGGATTTCGCGTCGCCGGCCGCGAGGATGCCAGCGAGGTCGTCCGGGCTCACGCGATAATTTCCGCGACCGTTGAATTCATCAGCGAGCGCCTGCAGCGCGTTGCGATTGACCGGCGCCGTGAGCGTTGACTGGTCTGGCGCGATCGCTTCAAGGCGGCCCAGCAATTCGCGCGATGCCGCTTCAAATTGCCGCGCGGGCTCGAGGTCGATCCTGTATATAGGAGGCACGCGGTGCAGCAGTTGCTCGTGGGCCATCGACGTGCGCTCGATGCTTTCGTAGGAGAAAGGAACCGTGGCCGCGACGCGCACGGTGGCGATCTGTTGCGGCTGCACCGGGACGTTCAACGTGTCGATGCCCGCGGAGCTGACGACGAGGATGGCTCCGACCGTCGCGATGAATATCAAAGCCGCGACGAACCGCGATCGGTCGAGGAATTCCCGCGTTGCCGAGCGCCCGGCTCGGCTGGAGGGCGGGACGCGTCGGGCACCGAGCCCGCCGACGAGGAGTTTTAGCTGATTCCGGACAGACATTGCCTGGAAATGATTTAGCGGAAAACGCGCGCGGAACCAGCCTATATGCAGTCGGCGTGTTCCGCGGGCTCGAGACTAACGGCCTTCAGCCGCGCCGATTGGCGTCTTGTACCGCTCGTACGCTTGAATCATTTGCGCAACTAGCGGATGACGAACGACATCTGCGGCGCTAAATGTGTGAAAATCTATGCCAGGTATGTCGGCGAGGATATGTCGGACCTCCAGGAGCCCACTGGCTTTTGAGCGCGGCAGGTCGATTTGGGTGACGTCTCCGGTGATCACCATCCGGGAGTCCTCGCCCAAGCGGGTGAGAAACATCATCATTTGTTCGGGCGTGGTATTTTGCGCCTCGTCGAGGACCACGAACGCGCGGGAGAGGGTGCGGCCGCGCATATAGGCGAGCGGAGCAATTTCGATGATCCCCTTTTCGGTCAGCCGTGCCGTGTCCTCGGGATCCAGCATGTCCGCGAGGGCATCATATAGCGGGCGCAGATAAGGCAGGATTTTTTCGCGCAGGTCCCCGGGCAGGAAGCCAAGAGTTTCGCCGGCCTCGACGGCCGGGCGGGTTAATATAATGCGTTCCACCTGATTTTTCAGCAGGGCGGAAACGGCGGCGGCCATCGCGAGATAAGTTTTACCGGTGCCGGCGGGACCCACGCCGAAAACCACGGGGTGGGCGAGGATGGACTGCAAATATAGTTTCTGGCCCAGCGTCTTCGGCACGATGCTGCGCCGGTTCGTCGCGATCACGAGCGGTTCATCAATCAAGGCGCGCATCTGTTCGCCCTCGCCCCGTGCGAATCCATCGGTGATGCGGTGAAAATCCGGTGTGCGGATGGTCATCCCTTGGCTGCGCGCTTCATTGAGGAAATGGAAGAGCGCCTCGGCGCGTGCAGCCGCGGGGGCGGGGCCCTCGATTTTCAGCCAGTCCTCGCGCGTGATGATTTTCACGCCGAGCGCTTTCTCAGCGTGCAGCAGATTTTCTTCGCGCATCGCGTAGAGCGAGGCGAGATGACGGGGACTGGGAAAGTGGAGCGTTTTCGCGGACACAGAGTTTTCGGTATGCGGGGCGTCAGGCATTTTGGGCGAGCTCGGAGGCGACCTTGCTTAACCGTTCCCAGGTTTTCTCGAGGGCCTGCGGAAGAATGCGCGTCTGGCCGATCACCGGCATGAAATTGTTGTCGCCCTGCCACCGCGGGACGATGTGACCGTGCAGGTGTGGGATGCTGCCACCCGCCGCCGATCCGAGATTGAAGCCTATATTAACTCCGTCCGGCTTGATCGCGGAATCGAGCACGCGTTTGCCGAAAGTGAGTTCCTCGAAGAGGTCCGCGCGCTCAGTCGCCGTCAGGTCCTCGAGACGGGTGACTTCCCGATATGGCACAACGAGCAGGTGGCCCGGGTTATAGGGATAGCGATTCAGAATCAAATAGGAGAGAGGCGAGCGATGTATAATGAGCGCCGCGCGGTCGTCGCCGAGTGCCGGCAACTCGGAAAAAGGTCGGCTCATCGAGGCCGGGTAGCGCGGGGCCTCTATATAGTCCATGCGCCAATAGGCGTGCAGCTGCGGCGGATTCAAAGAGGACGAAAGCTAGAGAAAACGCGGGCAAAGTCAAAGCTTCGGGGCCCGGCCCCCCGGCTCTATCTCGCTGTGGCGTATCCGGTTTTTGAATACATGCGGCTGGTCGTCGTGTACGGCTCGTCCCCGGCTCCGTGCAAGGCGAACCGAACTCGGCTTTACATGTTGATATATATTCGATTAAGGTAGCTCACGCGCCGGGCGCAGCCAGGGTGGGGGTCTACTTCGATTTTGACGTCCGTGCATTCCCCCATTCCTTTGGACCCTCCATGACTCATTCCTCTCCCCCGACGGGTCGTCGCGTGGTTATCACGGGCCTCGGCGCGGTTACGCCCTGTGGCAATTCTGCGCCCGAAACGTGGTCGGCCTTGCTCGAAGGGCGCAGCGGTATCACGCGCATCACGCGCTTCGATCCCACCGGCTGTGCCGCGCAGATCGCTGGTGAGGTGAAAGGTTTCGATTCGACGCGCCTGCTCCCAGCCGCGCTACATCCTCGCGGCAAGGAGACCGCGCCGCTCACGCAAGCGCTGAGTCCGAAGGAAGTGAAAAAGTTTGGACGCTTCACGCACCTCGGTGCCGCGGCGGCGGTGGAGGCCTATGCGGATTCCGGAATCGATTCTCATCGTGCGGAAATTTCCCCGGAGCGCATGGGCGTGAATCTCGGGGTCGGGCTCGGCGGATTGCCGGAGATGGAAGCGATGCACGATACTTGGAAGTCCGGCGGCTACCGAAAAATTTCGCCGTTTTTTATTATACAAATCGCCCCGAACCTTCTCGCCGGCCAGGTGAGCTTGATCCTCGATTTTCGCGGGCCGAATATGAGCGTCGCGTCTGCCTGCGCGACGAGCGGACATGCTATCGGCGAAGCCGCGGCGGCCATTTCGCGCGGCGATGCCGAGGTCATGATTGCGGGCGGCGCGGAGTCGACCATCACTCCGCTTGCCATCGGTGCGTTTGCGCAGATGCGCGCGCTTTCGACGCGCAACGAGAATCCGTTGGGCGCATCACGTCCGTATGATCGCGACCGCGATGGTTTCGTTCTCGCGGAAGGAGCCGTGGTGTTCGTGCTCGAGGAACTGGAATTCGCGCGCCGGCGCGGTGCTCGTATATACGCGGAGCTCCGCGGTTACGGCGCGACCGCCGATGCTTATCATTTGTCCTCGCTCGCACCCGGTGCCGAGGGATCGGCCCGAGCCATGCGCGGCGCTCTCACCCGCGCGTGCCTGAACCCGGCCGAGATCGATTATGTTTCTGCGCACGCGACTTCCACGCCCGGTGGCGACGGCGAGGAGGCGACTGCGATTGCGAGTGTATTCACGGACAGTAAGACGCGTTTGCACGTGAGCGCGGTGAAGTCGATGACCGGCCATCTTCTCGGAGGCGCGGGCGCCATGGGCGCGTTCGCCGCCGTGCTCGCGATTCGCGACGGGGTGATTCCACCGACGCTGAATCTCGAAAACCTCGATCCGGAATGCGAGGCCACCGGCTTGAGTTTCACGCCGAACGTCGCGAAGCGCGCCCCCGTGCGCGCCGCGCTCGCCAACAGCTTCGGCTTCGGCGGGACCAACGCGTCACTCGTGGTCTGCGCCGTCTGATCCCGGCAGGACGGTGGTGCGGGACGGTATATATTGGTGCTATATACCTTCGGATCAGATATATCGGTATAGCATCGGGACGAATATATATCGACGAGTCCGCGTGACCGGTCCGCGATCGCCGCGGGACTCCGGCGGCTCGAGCGTCAGGGCTTCCCTAGCACCGTCATGCGAACGCCGCCCCGCGGACGCAGCGTGATCTGCGGATGAGGCTGGACGGGGCCCGGGTCGGCGAGCTCGGGCGACCAGGTTTGGGTGAGCGTTGATAATAGGATGACGAGTTCCATCCACGCGAAGCCCTCGCCGATGCAGGTGCGCGCCCCACCGCCGAAGGGGAAGTACGCGAACTTCGGCAGGCCTTGGATGAACGACTCCGTCCAGCGCTCCGGCAGAAATTTTTCCGGTTCCGGAAAAAACCGCGGATTGCGATGCATCACCCACTGCGACGAGAGCACGATGGCGCCGGGCGGGATGCTATATCCCGCAAGCGGAATCTCCTCCTTCGCTAGCCGTCCGATGCACCACGCTGGAGGATATAGCCTGAGCGCCTCGCGCACCACCTGTTGTGTATATAAGAGCCGCGGATAATCACTGAACTGCGGCGGGTTCCCGGCCAGCACGCGTGTGACTTCCTCATCGAGGCTGCGTCGAACACCTGGATTCTGCGCGAGGAGCATCCAGATCCACGTCATCGCATTCGCCGTCGTCTCGTGTCCCGCGAGGAACAGCGTCAGCGCCTGGTCGCGGATTTCCGTGTCGTCGAGATGTTCGCCCGGGCGCTCGGCATCTTCACTGAACACGAGCGTCGACAGGAGGTCGCCGGCGTCCACCCCTTGCGCGCGGCGCTGCCGGATCAATCGATATATAGTTTCATCGAGCACCGTCCTCGCGCGCACCAGGCGTCTCGCTCCCGGGAGCGGCAGGCGCAGCCACCATTTCGCGCCCGGCAACACGAGTCGGTTCACGCCGCCAAGCAGGTCCGTCAGAGCTGCGCCGATGACGCGCGTCTCCGCTTCCACGTCTGCCGTAAAGAGCGTTCGTGCGACTATATCCAGCGTCAGTGCGGCCATCTCGGCGGCCATGTTCTTCGTTTCGCCCAGAGGCCATTGCGCCCGCGCGCGCAGCGCGGATGCGCTCATCACGCGTGCGTAGTTTTCGAGGCGCTGCCGATGAAACGCCGGCTGCACGAGGCGGCGTTGCCGACGGTGCTCCGGGCCCTCGCTCGTGAGCAGACCGTCGCCCAATATGATCCGCGCCCGCCGCAGCACCTGGCCCTTCGTGAATTTTGCCTGCCGAGTGACGAGCACCTCCTCGATCAACACCGGGTCATTGATTAATATAGCGGGGCGGTTGAGCAGGCGGATCGAGGAGATTTCCCCGTAGTCGCGCGCCAGCTCGATGAGGAACTCGAGCGGGCTTCGCCGCAGCGCGAGCAGGCTGGGCGCGAGGAACCGCCGGCGCGGCCCGGGCGGCAATCCTGGCACAGACTTCGCCGCCTTGGCCTGCACGATTGTATATGGACGTATATAGTTCGCACCGGACGAGCCAGCGCGGACCACCCGGTCAGTTCGTCGCCGGTTTTTCCTCGGCTGTGCTCTTGCCTAGCCCGGGTGACGGCTTCTCCGGCAAAACGACAACGCGGAAATCGCGACCCGGCGCGAGGTATTGCCGGGCAACGGCGTCGAGATCGGCCTTCGTGAGCCCTTCATATTCGGAGATTCGAGTGCGCGACCAGCCGAGCACTTCGGGTTTTTCCTGCGCACGATTTACCACCGTTGCCATCCAATATTCATTCGTGCGGGCGCTTTCGCGGATGGAAGTCATGAGCGGAAGCTTGGCCCGCTCGAGCTCATCGGGCGTCACGCCGTGCTCCGCGAGATCCGCCGCGAGCGCCTCGACGGCGGCGCCGATTTCTTCCGCCTTCGCGGGATCCACCGTCACGTTCGCGATCATGAATCCATAATTGGGATATACATCACTCGGCTGGCTGCCGGCCGCGGGGCTATAGGCGCCGCCGAGTTTCTCGCGCACCTGCACGCGCAACCGATCCGTCAAAATTTCCGCCAAGAGATTGAGCCGGCGGACCCGATGGATATCCTGCGCGTCGCTCGTCGGCCAATAAAACGCGAGCAGCCCTTTCGGGATCTGCGTCGCTATATGATATTGTTTCGCGAACGGCGTCGATGGAAACGTCACGTGCCGCAGCTCCTCGAGCTTCGGCTTCGGCTCCCGCGGCGGCAGCGCGCCAAGCGTCGCCCCAACGGCCGCGATCGTGGCGTCTATATCAAAATCGCCGACGATGGCGACCTCGATGGGACCGCTGTGGAGTTGCGGCGCCAGCCACGCTTTTTCATCATCGAGTTTCAGCCGATCCATTTCCAGTTCGGGTGGAAGCCCGAAACGCGGGTCGCCATTTGCGAGGAGCCGCTGCACCTCGAGCGTCAAAGGTCCACCCAATGTATGCGCGAGGCTGAGATACATCGAATCCAACCCTTTTCGGGCCTGGCGCGCCGCCTCCGGACGGTAACCGGGATCCGTTATATACGCCGCAATCAACTGCATCTCCAACCCGAGGTCCTCGCGATTCGTTGAGCCATGAAACGTGAACGCGTCGCCGCCCACCGAGAAACCCGCGGACACGGTCTTGCCCGCCAGCATCCGCCGAAGGTCGTCGGCACTGTGTTTTCCGAGTCCACCAGCAGTGAACGTACTGCTCGTAAACTCTGATAAGCCCGACTTATCCCGCGGCTCGATAAGTTTCCCTTCGCCGAGGCGCACGTTGACGTGGATCTGGTTCGCCTGGAAATCAGTCTTCTTCAGGTTGAGGCGCACGCCGTTCGCAAATGTCAGGAGCGTTATATCAAGGTCGTCTATATGCTCGCGCTTCGTGACGGTGCCCGGCTGGCCAAAGTTTATATAGCTCCAGGCGCTGCCGGCGACGGCCACCGGTGCGCTCACCGGAATTGCTTCCGCCTTGCTATATGCTGACGCGATCGCGGCCGGTGCATCGCCGGGGATGGATAAATTTCCCGCGACGAGAATCTCGCGGCGCGCTGGCGCCCACGCGGTGCGCAGAGCCGCGAGGCAGTCCTCGACTGTAAGTTTCTTCAGTGCCGGGCCGAACAGCGCGAGGTCCTGCGCGGGCGAGGTCACCACGATTTTCTGCAGGATCGATTCCGCAATTTCGTCCGCCAGTTCGGGCGAGCGCCGCGTCGACGCGGTCTTTACGCCTTCCTGCAATGCATTCGTAAAATTATCCACCGCTTCCTTCAGCTCCGCGGGTTGGAAACCATATTGGAGCGCGCGCCGCAGCTCCTGGTCGCCGACCGCAAGGGCCGCCTGCCACTGGTCCGCCGTGCACGTGAGATCGAGGCCCGCCTGCCGGAAAAAGTTGAACTCCTCCGCGACGTTCATCGACGCACTCCGGAACGGCGATCCTTCCTGCTTCGCGAGAATCGACAGCCGGAGATTTATAATCGACGTCGCTATATCACGGGGCAGGTATTTCAGGCGGTTCGCCGCGGTGTCCGGTTCGTGCGAATACGGCGTGACGCTCGTGATCGTGACCGTCGTGCTCGGCGCCTCCGGGTCCGCGTGGTAAGAATAATAAGTGCCCGGAGCCGTTGCGATTTTTCCGAGATCCACCGGCGGCGGGGCGGGCGTGCGGGCCTTCAGCGGGCTCATCGCGTCGACCAATTGTTTTTCGACGGCGCTGACGTCGAAATCGCCCACAATAATGACCGACATCAATTCCGGCCGGTACCATTTATTATAAAAGTCGGCGAAGCGATCGCGGCCCGCTTGCTCGATTATATTGGTCTCGCCGATCGGCATGCGCTCGGGAAAGCGCGTGCCCTTCAATAGAAAATCGAATTGCGAGACGAACGTCCGATAGCTCACGGAATCCCGGGTGCGTTTCTCACTTAATATAATTCCCCGCTCCTTCGCGATTTGCGGCTCGGGCAACAACAGGCCGCCGCCGTAATCCGCGAACACGCGCAGTCCCTCCGCCATCGTCGCGGGCTTCGTGTCGGGCAACTCCAGCAAATAGAGTGTGCGTTCGAAACTGGTCGAGGCGTTCGTGTCGCCGCCGAAGCTCATGCCCATGCGTTGGAAAAATTCGACGAGCGTGCTCGGTGCATAGTGTTCGCTGCCGTTGAACGCCATATGCTCCAGAAAATGCGCGAGCCCCCGCTGGTCGGGCGTCTCGTTCAGCGAACCCGCCTCGACGAGCAGCCGCATCGAGGCCCGACTCTTTGGCTCGTGGTTCGCTCGGATCGCGTACCGCATTCCGTTGGGCAGCGTTCCGAAGTGTATAGCGGGGTCCGGCTTGAGATCGCTTTCCGCCTGCTCGAAGGGAGTTGCGGCATATATAGCAAGCGGCAGCAGCAGGGTGGTGACGAGCAGGACGGCGTTGCGAAAAAACGTGGACATGAATCGGAGGGTGAGACGAGGGGCGTCGCCGGAACAGCACAAAAGTCTCGGCAATTTCCGGAGGGCGCTTTGAGTTCCGCTACTTGTGAGAGAAACCGCGCGCACGACACCCACTCGGATTTTGAGAGAGTCGAATCCCCGGGATTGTTCCCTTTTCGCCTAGCCGCGCCTGCTGCATGCTCTGGATATACCGGCTGCTCTTCCTGCCGACCGTCCTGGTCGCGTCGCCGCACTACCTGCGTCGGATGTCGCGCCGCGGCGGTTACGGGCGCAATTTTTTGCAGCGCTTCGGCTCGCACCCCGCGCGTCCGGTCGGAACTCCCCGGCCGAAACGCGTCTGGCTGCAGGCCGTCAGCGTCGGCGAAATGCTCGCGATCGCGCCACTCGTCGAGGCGCTGCACCGCGACGGCGTCGAGATATATATAACGACAACCACGAGCACCGGTTACCGTCTCGCGCAGGAGCGGTACCACGCGCTGGCCTGCGGCATCGGATATTTTCCGCTCGATTGGTGGGCATTTTCCGCGCGCGCCTGGAGCCGCATTGATCCGGACCTCGCCATCCTCACCGAAGGGGAACGCTGGCCCGAGCACCTGCACCAGGCCGCGCGGCGTCAGGTGCCGGTCGTTGCGATCAACGCGCGCCTTTCCGATCGCAGCTTTCACCGGCTGCAGCGTTTTCCCCGCACCGCCCACTGGTTGCTTGGCCGAATCTCCACCCTCCTCGCGGCGTCAACCCAAGACGCCACCCGGTTTCGGGAACTCGGTTTCCCCGCGGATCACCTCGAGGTGACGGGCAATATAAAACTCGATGTCACGTTGCCGGCACTCGATGCCGCTCAAATCGCGCAGCTCCGGCTCGAACTCGGGTTTCCCGTCGGGTCGCTGGTCCTCGTGGGTGCGTCCACGTGGCCCGGTGAAGAGGCGGCCCTCGTCAACGCGTTGCGCGCGGCTCGCGAGCGTGGCCTCACCTGCTCGCTGCTGCTTGTCCCGCGCCATGCGGAGCGCCGTTCCGAGATCGAGTCGGAGCTGGCTCCGTCCGGATTACACTGGCATCTGCGATCGCGCGGAGCAGCGGCGGGACAAGTTGATATAGCGATCGCGGATACCACCGGCGAATTGCGCCGTCTGCTCCAGCTCGCGGATGTGGTGTTCGTCGGCAAGAGCCTGCCTCCGCATTCCGAGGGACAGACGCCGGTCGAGGCGGCCGCGCTCGAGAAGCCGATTCTCTTCGGGCCGGGTATGAAAAACTTTCGCGAGATCGCGCGCGACCTGCTCGCCCGCGGTGCGGCACTCGAGGTGAGAAGCGCCGCCGAGTTGGCCAGCGTCGCCACGGAGCTCCTGAAGGATACAGCGCGGCGCCACGAACTCGCCTCGTCCGCCGCCCGCTGGCATCGCGACAACGCCGGCGCAATCGCCCGGACGCTCCGGGTCCTGCGGGAGATGCTCGCCCGGATTCCGTCGCCCTAGAAGCGGCTCTGGAAGCCCCTTGCAGGTGGGGTGGCCGCGCGGTTGGCTCAGGCCTCGGCCGTCTCGAGAGCTGGCTCCTCGACCACGAGATCCTGGTTGACGGGTGGGTACGGGTACTCGCGGATGAAGTCCGCGAAGCTCACGAGTTCGTAGCGTCCGTCCCAATGCTCCACGATCGCGGTGAGCGATTCGACCCAGTCCCCGGAGTTCAGGTAATGTATATCGCCGAGGCGCTTGTCCGCCGGCGTATGAATATGGCCGCACATCACACCGGTGCAGCCGCGCTCGTGCGCCAGCTTCGATATATGGTCCTCGAAATTGGAGACGTGGCTGACCGCGGATTTCACGCGGGCCTTGATGGCTCGGCTCAGCGACCAGTACTCGAGCCCGCGCCAAGCCCGCCACGCGTTATATACACGGTTGATTCCCAGCAGCGCGCCATAGCCCCAGTCACCCAAGTGGGCGAGGAACACGAAGTTCTTCGTGATCGTGTCAAACACATCGCCATGCAGCACGAGATAGCGGCCCATCGGTCCCTCGTGTATATACTCCTCGACGATTTGGAGATTTTCGAAATTGAGCGGCAGAAACGATGCGAGGATGTCGTCATGGTTGCCTCGGAGGTAAATCACCTCGGTGTCGCGCTTCTCCATTTTCTTCAGCACGAGCCGGATGAACCGGGTATGCGCCTTGGTCCACTCGCCGGAGCGCTGGAGCTGCCAGCCATCAATGATGTCACCGTTGAGAATGAGCTTCGAACAGCGCACGTGACGAAGAAAATGGTTCACCTCCTGAATCTTACAATCGGGGGTCCCAAGATGGACGTCCGAAAGAATCACAGTTCGAACTCGCAATAGTTTTTTCATGGGAGTGCGGGCAGGGGGTGGACCGGAAATCATGCGCTTGGTCGCCGTGTCAGGGCAGGTGGAGTGCAAAACCGGCCGGCGCGCGGTCCTCGACCTTGAGCACGGCATGCGTCGCGCCCGGTACGATCATACGCAGGCTGCGGGGGCGAACGGAAATCTCCACGCGCGCGGCGGTGGTGTGCGTTTCTCCGTCGGTATGGATCAAACCGGGTGCGTCCCGCTCGACTATAAACTGCGCACCGCGACGGTGCCGTACGTGCGGGCTGCGGTTGATCGTGCCGGCGAAAAGGCGAATGCCAAGATTGAGCGCCCCGAGGAGGCCGACCGGCTCGACGGCCACGAGATCGAGTGCTCCATCGTCCACGCGTGCGCCTGGGGCAATGCGGGCATTATTCCCATATTGGTCGGAATTTGCGACGGTGACGAGGACGACGTCGATCGTCTCTTCGCCGCCCGCATGCACGATCCGGCAACGTTGCGATTTTAAAGCGCGCACCGCGGCGAGGGCGGTGTGTATATAGGCCGAGAGGCCGCGGCGGGTCAGCCGGTTGAAACGTGCGCTGACGTCCGCATCGAGACCAAGGCCCATGGCGTTGAAAAACGGGAAACCGTTGGCGACGCCTGTATCCAGTGCTGCGATTTTCGTTTCGTGCCCCGCGAGCATTTTGAGCGACGCGAGAATGGACTTCGGCAAACCGAGGTGGCGGGCGAGGCCGTTGCCGGAACCGCACGGGACGAGGGCGAGCGCGGCGGGGACGTTGATGAGCGATTGTGCTACTTCGTTCATCGTGCCATCGCCGCCCACCGCCGCGATCCGCTCAAAGCCGGCGAACACGGCTTCACGTGCCAGCTCCGTCGCGTGCCCCGGGCCCTCGGTCGTCACGAGGTCAGCATCCAGGCGGTGCGCCGATGCGAAATCCCGGATGGTGCCCGCGAGGCCCGGGTTGCGCTGGTTGTGACCCGAGTGCGGATTGAATATAAA
The DNA here is from genome assembly GCA_963800005.1 of uncultured Verrucomicrobiae bacterium. Taxonomy (GTDB): domain Bacteria; phylum Verrucomicrobiota; class Verrucomicrobiia; order Opitutales; family Opitutaceae; genus CAWCZH01. Next base: position 702,193 of record CAWCZH010000001.1, on the reverse strand, counting down.
GCGCGTTTTCACGGAGGAGAACCGATCGAGTGCTCGACCGGAGTTGGACACGAGTTATTTCCCCCTGCCGCATTTTCCGGGCCGTCGGCGCCAGGCACCGTCAACAATATATCGAGAATCGCCCGCGCCGCCCGCGGCTGCGAGAGCATTTCGAGCGATTCCCTCCATGTATACCAGCGCGCGCCCCGCTCCATAAAAGCCCCCCGCAAGACGCTGAGCAGCGCCGCGGGCGTTTCGGCGCGGCCGCCGATGCCGTGCCGGCGGAGCAGTTCATAATTCCCTTCTTCCTGTCCCGGCACGATTTGCGTCACCACCATCGGGCATTTCGCCGCGATCGCCTCCTGCGTCGTGGCCCCGCCGGCTTTGCTCACGACCACGTGATGAGTCATCAGCAGCCGCGGAATCTGATCGGTCCAACCCAGTATATTGACCGGCCGGGCGCGCCCGTACGCGAGTTTTTCGAGGGCGCGTTGCAGAGCGGCGTCGCGGCCGACGGCACACGTGATCTCCCAGCCCTCCTCCGCGAACAGCGCGCGGGCCGTCGCGAGCGCATCCCGCGTCCCGGAATTCAATATATATAAAACGCGCGGGGCGGCGCCGGCCGCGAGGTCGTCCGGTATATAATGCCCGGCGTTCGCGGCGAAGAAGCCGGCCACGGGGAAACCGGTGGTGCGCAGGCGGTGCGCTGGAATGCCCGCGGCGGCGAGCACGGCGGTCGAATCTGGATTCGGCAGAAACCAGCCCGCGCACGGGGCGCGCCACCAGAGGGAGTTGATGCTGATGGAATCCGTGACGACGTTATATAGAGGTGGCACCGGGACTCCAGCGCGAGCCAGCTGGTCGAGCATGTATCCGTAAACTGGATACGTGCTGCAGAGGACCGACGGGCGGTCGCGTCGCAGGCACTCCTGCAGGACGCGGCGTTCCGCGCCAAGCAGGTTGAACAGCCCGCTGGCGCGGGGCGTGCGGTCCATCCAACCATAGATCGCACTCCACAGGCGGGGCGTGCGGTTGATCATGGTGAGATAGGCGCGCCGACTGACGCCGTTGAGCCGGGGCGAAGCGAGGGCGAAGGCGTCGACCAGGCGGGCCGCCCCGGTCCCGAGTTGCTCGTCCGCGGCCTCAACCAGCGCGCGGGCCGCCGCATTGTGGCCCTCGCCGAAGCCGGCGCTGAGGACCAGGATCCGCGGCCCCGTCGCGATCGCCGGGTCGGGACGAACGATCCCGACGAGTTCGCGAACGGACGACGCAACAGCGCGGGAGAGTTGGTTCACCTTATATGAAGAGAGGCGGGCGGCTTGATATTGGCTATATACTTTGTCAAGCTACCCGCCCGATGTGACGGGCCTGTGACGCCGCGGTGACATCGCGGAAACTTGCCAAATATAAGCAGTTTGTGTCGGCCAGACTGGAGGCCTGCTGGGGTGCGTTGTCGATTCGGCGGCTCCTTCGCCCCGCGACCCGCGCACGAGTGATATACCGGCCGGCGCTTCCGCGTCCGTCGACGGTTGTTCACCGGATTGTCACCTGGCCGACGCCAGATTCTCGCGCAACTTCCCCACGCTGGCTCCGTACTTTTTCGGAAAACTTACCTGTATTGAATCTATGAAATTCGTCCCGTCCTATAAACTCCTCGGCCCGATCCTCTTTGCGGCGGGTGCGCTCGTGGCCTCCGCGAAGGTCAGCTATATTGGCGAGGCCATCATCGCCGGCAACGATCCCGATCTGTCCGGGCTGCCCGCGACCATTCTCGAGGATGGCGTCTCGCCGATGAACGCCCTCAATGGCTTCGGCTCCGGCCTCGCCTACGCCGGGGGCAACCTGTTCTACGCCCTCGCGGATCGCGGGCCGAACAAGGTCGCGTACACCGGCGGTACGGCGGTCGACAACACGACGAGCTACCCCAATCGGTTCCAGCAGTTCACGATCGACCTCTCACCCGTCGGCAGCCCGCAGGCCAACGGCACCTATGCTTCATATAGCGTCCGAGCCACCAATGTCGGCACCACGCTCCTGAAGAATTCCCAAGGCGTGCAATATCTCGGGATTAGCACCGCGTTCAGCACCAATCCCGCCGTGGAGAACCACCGGCTGGACTCCGAGGCGATCCGCGTCGCGCCCGATGGCACGGTCTGGATCTCCGACGAATATGGTCCCTATATACTTCACTTCAACCGGCAGGGCCAGGAAATCGGCTCGCTGCCGCTGCCGGCGGGGTTCGCCGGCTTGGTGCCCGGGGCGACGGCCACGATCGAGGGCCAGACCAATACGACGGGCCGCACCACCAACCGCGGCATGGAGGGACTCGCGCTGTCGCCGGATGGCACGCTCCTCGTCGGCATGATGCAGAGTTCGCTCATCCAGGATGGCGGTCTGACTGGCACGAACGTCCGCATCCTCGTATATGATCTCACCAATCCCAGCGCCGCCCCGCGCCAGTACCTGTATCAACTCGACTCGATCGCGACGCCGATCAGTGAGCTGGTCGCAATTAATAATCATCAGTTTCTGGTCGACGAGCGCGACGGCGTTGCCGGTGTCAACGGCATCAAGAAGTTATATCAAATCGATTTCAACCAGGCGAACACTCCGACCAATCTCGCGGCGAGCGCGTATCCGGGGACGACCGCGACCAACGGGCTGCCCGCCACCGGCACGCCCGCGGGCGTGGTGCCGCTGACGAAAACCCTCTTTGCGGATATCGGCCAGATCCTCAACAGCGTGAGCCCGACTATATTCTCCGCGGTGAACGGGACCAACGGCCTGCCCGACAAGATCGAGGGTTACGCGTGGGGCCCCGACCTCCCGGATGGCCGCCATCTCCTGCTGGCGACCAATGACAATGATTTTGCCCAAAAGTCCGTCGCCGGTTTCCCGAACTATATCTGGGCGTTTGCCGTGGATCCCTCTGACGTCCCCGGCTTTCAGCCGCAGCTTAGTCTCAGCTCGTCTTTGGCGTCGCCAGTGAATCCTGCCGCGTTTTCCTGCCGCGCGAACGTCGGCACCGGCGCGAGCGTTGCGATCGCAGGCATCGCGGTCACCGGGACTTCGGGTACTTCGCAACAGCTCCTCATTCGCGCTGATGGCCCGTCGCTCGCGTCGCTCGGCGTCAGCGGCGTCCTGGCCCAGCCGTCGCTCACGCTGTTCGATTCCAAGGGCAACGCGATCGCGACCAACACCGTGTGGGGCACGAACTCCAACGCCGCGCAAATCAGCGCCGCGGCCGCGGGCGTCGGCGCTTTCGCCCTGCCCGCCGGGAGCGCGGATTCCGCCCTGCTCGTCACGCTGCCGCCGGGAGTATATACGGCCCAGGTTTCCGGCGTGAACAGCACCACCGGCATCGCGCTGGTCGAAGTCTATATCGTGCCCTGAGGGCTCGCACTGCGGCGCTGGCCGGGGCTTTTGAACCGCCCGGCCGCGCCGCCTTCCCGCCCACCGCAGCATATAGATGAATATAGCCTGATATAGCTATATGCTCGGCCGGACGGAGGCGGCACCGCGCCGCGGCGGTGGCGGCCGGGGAATCAATCCGCGCCGCGTCCGGCCGTTATTTATATTCCAAGCCTGTACCAGTGAAGATACGGCGACGCTGCTGAGCCCTCCGACCCGCCTCGGCCCGTTATATAGTATAGGGCGTGCCGGCGTCGCGCCGGGCCGCTATTGATCGGCCGGCGGCGTCGCGTCGGCGGGGCCGGGGGGCGGGGCGGATTCGGGTGCGGCCGGGTCCGCCGCGCCAATCGCCGGCGCCTTGGCCGCGGTGGCGCGGCTGCGCCGCCCTTCATATAGGCGGATGAGGTGATTGCGCGGGTCGTAGCTGATCAGCTCGGCATATCGGCCCCAGCCGAGCAGCGTGCGGAAAAGCTGGCGCGGCTTTTCGTGCGGCAATGCCGCCTGCAACTCGCGCAACAACTCCTCGTCGCTCAACGTCTGGTTTTCCTGCACCTTGATCAGACGGATCAGCAGATCGAAAATCTTCAGCTTCAGCAGCTGCTCGCGCACGGTGCGCTTCTGGCTCTCCGTTGTCCCGCTGACGACTTCCCGGCCGAGCTGAGTTATATGAACATCCTGTCCCGGCGTTTCGACCAGCCCGAGAAGCTCGGACGCCTTCACCACGCGCACGACCGCGCCAAATTCCTTTCCAAATCGCTCCGCTAATTCGAATACATCCGAGGGGTCGTCGCCGAGCAGCGAGAGCAGCCCGAGCACTTCTCCCGGCGTCACATACGGAAGCGAAACGGGCGCGATCCGGCGACGGCTCCCGTCGAGCTTCGTTGACGTCTTGCTCGCATCCGCCGCGCCATCGGGGAGATTTGTACTCGTGAGAATCGCGTGGAGCTTCTCAACGATCGCGCGAAATTCCGGCGCGTCGACATCGCGCGGGTAGGGGAGATTGACCGGAACGACTACGTCCACGCGGCCGGGCTGGGCTGCGAGCACGACGATGCGAGTCGCGAAAAAAACCGCTTCGACGATGCTGTGTGTGACGATGACCATCGTACGCAGCGGGTGGTCGGGATTGCCGAGGAGCCGCCCGATTTCGTTGCGCAGCGTTTCAGCGGTGAGCACATCGAGCGCGCTGAACGGCTCGTCCATACAGAGCACCTCCGGCTCGGCAATGAGGGCGCGGGCGATGCCGACGCGTTGTTTCATGCCGCCGGAAAGTTCGCGCGGAAACGAGTTCTCGAACGCAGCGAGGCCGACCGTCGTCAGCACTTTTTCCAAACGCGCTGCCTGTTCCGCCGGAGGCAGATGTCCGATGGGCAGAAGTACATTCTGACGAACGGTGAGCCACGGGAAGAGCGCGAAATTTTGAAACACCATTGCGACTCCCGGTGAGACGCCGTGCAACGGCATGCCGCGATAAAGCACCTGGCCGCGGCTCGGTATAATAAGTCCGGCGAGCACGCGCACCAGGGTCGATTTGCCGCAGCCGGACGGCCCGAGCAAAATCACCACATCATTTTCGGCGACGGTGAGATTCACGTCGCTGAGGACGAGATCGCGTTCGTGCGCGCCCGAGGCGTACTCGTGGGACACGTTCCTCAGCTCGACCAGCGTCGTGCCGGGAGCGGGCGGTTTGATTTCAGGCGATGAAGCGACAGCGGTCATTGGCGATCGTTTGCAGACGTTTCCACACCGTACGATTTATTCCCACCACGATCGTGGCCATGACGAGAACGGCGGCGGCAAGTTTCGGAAAATTTCCCTCGTTCGTGGCGCGGCTGATGAGTGCGCCGAGGCCCGTCGCTTGATATAACTTTGTGCCAACCTGCACATATTCAGAAACGATCGTGGCGTTCCACGCGCCGCCGGCCGCGGTGATCCAGCCGGTCACGAGTCCCGGAAAAATCGCAGGCAGCAGGAAACGCCGCCAACGCCACCAGCCCTTCAGCCGCAGGATTTCCGCGCAGCTGATGATATCATTCGGCACCGCCGCCGCGGACGCGGCGACGTTGAAAAGTATATACCATTGCGTGCCCATCATGATGAGCGGGACCGCGCCCCACTGCAGGCTGCCACCGACGAGGATGACGAGGCCGAGCATCCAAGGATATATCATCGGTGCGGGAAACGAGGCGGCGAACTGTATAAAGGGCTGCAGCCGCCCCGCGAGTTTCGGCTGCATGCCGATCCAGATGCCGACCGGCACAGTCCACAGCGTCCCGAGCACGACGGCGGCGAGGACGCGCACCAGGCTAAGGGACGTTGACCAGAGGATCTCGCGCCAATCGTTCCAGCCGACCCGGGCAAGGAGGTTATATAGCCGCCAGGCGGCGAGAACCACGAGCGCGAGCAGCAGCGCCGTGCCGAGGCGGGAGTATATACGCCGACGGCGCGTCACCGCCTGCCTCGTCTCGAGGTGCTCGCTGGTGACGAGCGTGACGGGCGCGGGCGGCGGGACGAGCCGCGCGACAATATTGGCTGAAAACCGGTTGAGGACTTGCGCGGCGCGCGAGCGCCCGAGCCAGCGTTGAAAGCGCGAATCCGACCCGGCGTTGCTCCCGAAGTCGTCGAGTTTGAACTTGCGGGACCAAACCACGAGCGGCCACCAGATCAGGCGGTCGACGGCGAGGATGACGACACCCATGGCGATCACGCCGCCGACCTGGGCGCGGACGTCGCCGCGCTCGATCGCGACGCTCATATAGGAACCGATCCCAGGCACGCGAAAGTCCTGGTCGCCGAGGCGGAACGCCTCGGTGATGCTGAGGAAGAACCAGCCGCCGGCCATCGAGACCATGCTGTTATATAAAAGTCCCTGCGCCCCGAACGGCAGCTCGATCCGCCAGAAGCGCTGGCGCCACGTGAAGTTATATAGTCGCCCCAGCGCGCGAAAATCGCCCGGCACGGCGCGCAGCGAATCATAATAGCTGAACGTCATGTTCCACACCTGGCCCGTGAAGATCATGAGGACGCACGCGAGTTCCAGCCCGGTGTTGCTGTGGGGAAAAAGGCTGACGAGCGCCAGCACGAGGCCGGGCAGGAAGCCGAGCACGGGGATGCTTTGGAGCACGTCGAGCGCCGGGAGTATATAGCGGCGGGCGCGCTCGCTATAGTAAGCCCACGATGCGACGATCAATGTGAACAGCAGCGAGAAAAAATAGGCGATCCACCCGCGCGCGAGTGAGAAAAGTGCATAGCGCGGCAGCGCCCAGCCGGAGAGATCGATCTCCACCGTCTGCCGCAGCGGGCGGTGCCACTGGGCCGCGACCTCCGCCGCGCCGAAGACGAGCGCGCCGCCTCCGATCACAACGACCGCCTCAATCCACCAAGGCGTAGCCCGCCGCGTCGGGGATGGGGCTTCGGTGAAGGTCACGCTGCTGAGCGCTAGCCGGTGTCACTCCGGCGGCAAGTCACAAAGGGATACGAACAGGTGACGAAAATTTTTGTTGCCCGTATTTTGCAGCACTCTACGATCCGACGTTTTTACGCGAATGCAATCGCATGGACCGAAGCGGGTTTATACTCCGCATTCACTCGAATTTTGGTTCGGTCGGTTGGAAGGGGAATGGACGTCGGCATTCACCGACACCCAGCTCGAGGAGGGGCGTCGTATATATCGCGAGGGCGAAGTTCGGGAACTCGAGCTGACAGAGCAGGATGCGATCGTTCACCGCCGCATCGACAAGCGCGACGAATATGCGGTGATCGAGTGGACCAACGGCGGGCTTTCGGTGCGTTCTTCCACCACCGACTTGGAGATTGCTCACGCTCTGGCGGTGGCCGGGTTGCATGAGATCGAGGAACTCGTAGCCGACGAAATCTCTCCGTTGCCCGACGATTCCGTCGAGCCGTGGGACCGGATTGCGCCGCCGACCAACGGTCACGGCCCCGTCCTAGCGCAGTCCCGTCCCGCACAATTTTCGCGTCTCGATGGCGTCGGCGGCACCGGCGGCAGCCGTCCGGCCAATGGCAACGCCACGGGTGCTTCCACTCCGGTTTTGCGCTCAGCCGTGAGCCGACCACTGGTGCTCGCGTTCAAGACGAAGAGCGCGGGGCTCGCGTTCCAGGCTTTCTGGCTCGAGGCCGACAAGCGCACGCGGCACGCGGCGCTTGGGCCCGACGCTCATGCGAATAACAACGGCCACGTCTCGTCGGGCGAACGCGCCAAGCTGATCGGCCTCGCGGCTTATGCGCGCAAGGCGCATTTTGTATATAACCAGGACACCGGTATATACTTGATGGAATCTCTCGTGGAGATTCCGAATTTTCTGAAGACGGTGCTGCCCGCGTGGCGCCGGCTGTTCGCGGTCGAACTCGACGACAAGGCCGCTAATCTCCTCAAGGGCACGCGCTCCGTGGAAATCGAGGCGGTGGCGGAGCATGTCGGCAGTGGCACGGGCGGCAGCGGCGACTCGGGTCTCAACCTGCGTTGGATATTTCGCGCCGGTGAACGCATGCTCACCGACGCCGAGGTGCACGCGCTGCTCAAGCGCGGCGGCCAGCCCGTGATATTGCCGAGCCTCGGGATCGTGGCCCTCGCGGGCGAGCGCTGGGATTCGTTCAGCGCGTGGCAACGAAATGTTGAGGAGACGCACGGCAAGGGACCCCTCTCGCCCTATCTCGTTTTTTCACTCTTCAACGATTCTCGCCTCAAGCTCACACTTTCGCCCGAGGTCGAGACGTGGCGTCAAAGTGTATTCGCGCCGCCGGTCCCTCCGCCGCAGCTGCCGGAACTGCTGCGTCCGTATCAGCGCCGCGGCGTCGAATGGATGCATCACCTCTGCGAGGTGGGTTGCCACGGCTTGCTCGCGGACGAGATGGGTCTCGGCAAGACGATGCAGGTGCTGTCGTTGTTGACCGCGCGCCCTCTCGCCGGATTGCCGCACTTGATCGTCTGCCCCGCCAGCGTCGTCCCCGTGTGGCGTGAGGAGATCGCGAAATATTTTCCGTCGCTGCAGGTCGATGTATTAAAAACCGGCCACGATTTTTCGATGGCTGCCGAGCCGATGGTCTGGCTCGCGAGCTATACACAATTGCGCAAGCACCGCGCGCTGCTCGCCGAGCGCGAATTCGGTTACGCGGTTCTCGACGAGGGACAGTTTATCAAGAACCCGGATGCGAAGGTCACGCAGACCTGCTTTGCCGTGCGGGCGCGGCATCGCCTCGTGCTGACCGGCACGCCGCTGGAAAATCGCCAGCTCGATCTCTGGAGTATATTTCGTTTTCTGCTGCCCGGCCTGCTCGGATCACGCGCGTCCTTCGAAGCCGCTCTGCTGGCTGATCGCGAGGCGACGCTCGCTCGGCTGCGGACGCAGCTCGCGCCCTTTATATTGCGCCGCACGAAGCGCGAGGTCGCGACCGAGCTGCCGCCGAAGGTGGAAATGGATTTGATTTGCCCGCTCACGGATGTGCAGCGCGCCGAATATGCTCGCATCTGCGCGGAAGGGCTCGAGCGGCTGGGCGACGACGTCGGCGCGGCGATGCGCGAAAAATCATTCGGCTTTCTCGCGTTGTTGACGCGTCTGCGGCAGACGTGCTGCGACCCGGATATGTTGCCGTGGTTGAAATCTCCCCTCTCGGATTCGGGGAAGATAAACCTGCTCGTCGAGAAACTCGCGGAGATCGTGAGCAGTGGACATAAGGTCGTGATTTTCTCGCAGTTCGTGATGCTGCTCGATCGCGTGCGTGCGGCGCTCTCGGCGCATTTTCCGGATCTGCCGAGATATGAACTCACGGGCATGACGCTCGACCGCCAGCGGCCCGTGCAACAATTCCAGACGGCGACCGGCGCCGCGGCTATGCTCGTGTCGCTCAAGGCGGCGGGCACCGGCATTACATTGCACGCTGCGGACTATGTATTTCTGCTCGACCCGTGGTGGAACCCCGCCGTCGAGGCGCAGGCCGTGGATCGCGTGCATCGCATCGGGCAGACGAACACCGTGTTTGTATATAGGATGGTGACGGCCGGGACGATCGAGGAACGTATCCAGGCGCTCAAGGCGACGAAGCGCGATTTGTTCGATCGGCTGATCGGCGGGCTCGGTGGCGATTTCGATTTGAGTCAGCATTTTTCGTCACTGCGGAGCCTCGTGACGCTCACGGCGCACGCCGAGCAGGAGCAGCCGCCGGAGCCGGTTGTTTAAAACGTTGCTTGTTTCGCGAGAGGCCTGCCGTACCGTCCGGCTAGTGAACTCGCCGACCGAACTGATCGCTCACCCGAATGCGGTGATTGTACGCCTCAGCGGGACGACGGGCGACGAGGTCATTCGCGAGCTTCACGCGCAACTCTGCAGTGTCCCCAATACAGTCAACGAGCCGCCGCAGCTGCTCGCAGATTTATTCGAGCGCGCACATGAGTCGTCGGTCTGCGTCACTCCTGAAATCGCTTTGCCGCACGCGCGCACGGTGAGCGTGGACCATATGATTCTCGCGGTGGGCCGGTCTGCGCGCGACATCGCGTTTGATCCCGAGCACGCGCACGTCCGTCTCGTGTTCCTCGTGGGCACGCCGCGCCAGCAGGTCGGCGAATATCTTCAGATGGTTTCGGCGTTGATGCGTTTTCTAAAGAACGCGGACATCCGCGAGCGGCTGATGGCCGCGGATACGGAAGCAGATTTGCGCTCGGTCCTGGGCGCGGCCAACCGGCCGGCGCGATGAACGTGATCGTGGATCCAGCGGGCGTGCTGCTGCGACGCCTGCAGCGGTTGCTCCGCTGGCGCGTTTGGATCCAGGAAAAACTTCAGCCGACCGAGTGGCAGATCACGCTGCTGTGGGCCGCCCTCGCGGGATTTCTCGGCGCGCTCGCGTCACTCGTGTTTCGCGCCCTCGCGGAGGATGTGCCCGGGCTGTTCAGCGATTCGAGTCTTGATATAGTGGAATCGATGCGGCTGCTGCCGTGGTGGGGCTGTATATTAATTCCCACGGCGGGCGGTGCGGTGGCGGGATTGATCCTCGTGCTCGGGCGGCGCATCGCGCCGGGCCAGAGTTCGACGGACTATATGGAGGCGATCGCGATCGGTAACGGGCATATACCGATCCGCACCAGCCTGGTGAAAAGTGCGGCGGCGCTTTTTTCGATCGGCACCGGCGGCTCGATCGGGCGCGAAGGTCCGATGGTGCAACTCGCCGCGGTGCTCGCGTCGTGGATCGGCCGCTGGCGCCAATTTACTGCGCCACAACTCCGACTCCTCGTGGCCTGCGGCGCGGCGGCCGGCATCGCGTCTGCATATAACGCGCCGATCGCCGGTTCGTTCTTCGTCGCAGAAATCATCCTCGGCACCATCGCGATGGAAAGCCTGGGGCCCCTCGTCGTTTCCGCCGTCGTCGCCACGCTCACCGTGCGCGTCCTCACCTCCGCGCATGCACTATATAAAGTCCCCGCGTTCGAGCTGAACTCGATTTGGGAAATGGGTCCCTATGTAATGTTGGGGCTGATCGCCGGCACGCTCGCCCCGTGGTTTTTGCGGTCCTTGCGCGCGGCGGAAAAACTTTTCGTCTCACTGCCACTGCCGCTCGTCGCGCGCCTCGCACTCGGCGGTTTGATCGTGGGCCTGATCGCGATTCGCATTCCGCAGGTCTGCGGCAATGGATATTATGTCGTCGTCGAAATATTAAACGGGCGACTCGCGTGGGAGGCGCTCACCGCGATCTTCGTTTTCAAATGGGTCGCGACCGCTTCGTCGTTCGGCTCGGGCGCTCCGGGCGGCGTATTCACACCCTCGCTTTTCATGGGCGCGAGCGGCGGGTACCTGTTCGGCCGCGCCGTCCACGAGGTCTGGCCCGTCGCCGCTCAGGACCCGCGCGCGTTCGCCCTCGTCGGCATGGGCGCGTTCCTGTCCGCCGCCACCCGCGCGCCCGTCATGGCGATCATCATGCTGTTCGAGATGACGCTGAGCTATGATATCATATTGCCGCTGATGATGTGCAGCGTGGTCGCATATTATACAGCGAAGGGTTTCGCCGACCGCTCTCTATATAGCGAGGTGCTCAAGCGGAAGACCGCCGAGGCGCCGGCCGCCAATACCCTCGAGCTGACGCGCGTTGCGGATTTGATGAAACCGCGGCCGCCCTCGATCCTCGCCACCGCCCGCTTCGCGGAGATCGCACGAATGTTCCTCAGTGAACGCGTCAATAATGTCTATGTCACCGAGGGCAGCGGCAAATTTGTCGGCGTCGTTTCCCTGCACGACATCAAGCCTTACCTCTCCGAGCCCGACTTGGCGGAGCTGGTGATCGCCCGCGATATATTAAGAGACGATTTTCCCCGCGTCGCTCCCGGCCAGCCCCTGACCGCGGCGCTGGGTGGATTTCTTGGAATCGAAGCCGAGCGCCTGCCCGTCGTGGAAGCGGATGGCGCCCTTGCCGGGAGCCTCTCGAAGCAGGACCTGCTGCTCGCCCTCGTGGAACGGCAGAAGAAGCGCAGCGTTGCCTGAATTTTCGAGCGCTGGCGTCAGTCTCGCGGTGCCGGGCGTTTTGCGGGTTTGTTACGACTGCGTCACGCGTTCGTAACAAACCTGGTCTATGGTCCCGCTGTCCACTTCGCATCCCCGACTTCCGCCTGCGGGAAGGAGCGGTATCGATTCGTTTTAATATAAAGTATATAACCCTCAACGCCTCCGGCGTCTTGCTTCCATGAAAAAGCTCGGCCTCATCGCCCTCTCCCTGCTCAGCGTGGGTCTGCTCCACGCGCAAAAACTCGTCATCAAGGGTTCCGATACCCTTGGCGCCAAACTCGTCCCGACGCTGTCCGAGGAGTATAAAGCGAAAAACCCTGGAGTCTCGTTCGAAATCGCCGCCGAGGGCTCCACGACCGGCATCGCCGCCATCATTGAAGGCACCGCGCAAATCGGCATGTCCTCGCGTCAGGCGAAGCCGACTGAGGTCTCCGCTGCCGAGGCGAAGGGCGTGACGCTGAAAGCGACCACCGTCGCCTACGATGGCATCGGCGTCATCGTCAGCGCGAACAGTCCCATCACCTCACTCACGAAGCGCCAGGTCGAACAGATCTTCGCCGGTGACATCACCGATTGGTCGGCGGTGGGCGGCCCCGCGGGCACGATTTCCGTATATACTCGAAACACGTCTTCCGGAACCTATTCGGATTTCAAGGACCTCGCGATGAAGAAGCGCGACTACGCTCCATCCTCCCAGAAAATGGCCGGCAACGAGCAGATCGCCGCCGAAGTGGCGAAGAATCCGAACGGCATCGGCTATGTCGGATTGGCCTATATCCACGATCCGGGCGTGAAGGCGGTCGGAATCGATGGCGTAACGCCCACCAAGGAATCCGTCCTCGCCAAGAAATATCCGTATTCCCGTCCCACGTTCTATTATACGAACGGCGAGCCGACCGGTGAGGCCGCGAAATTCCTGGCGTTTACGCTCAGCCCCGAGGGCCAGAAGATCGCCGAAAACATTGGGTTTGTCGGCCTGCACTGAGTCGTCTTCCTTACTTTCTGCCGGGCCCGCCTGATCGCCGAGAGGGCGGGCCTTTTTTCTTTTTAGATCCGTTGGTTTCTCTCCCACGATGAATCCCCCGACCTCCACCGCGGTGCCCGCCAACTTCCTGGTGAACCGTCGGCGCGCACGATTCCTCGGGCTGTCGTTCGACGACTTCGTGAAGTTCTTCTTCGGCGGTAACGCGCTCGTTTCGATCATCGTCCTGCTGCTCATCACGATCTTCCTCTTCAAGGAGGGCTTCGGGTTTTTCCGGCAAAACGAAAACAATCTCACGACCTACCGCCGCGCGGGTCTCGAATATGTGGACTTCATGCGCGACCAGGAGAGCGCGCACACGGCGTTGACGCGTTACCTGGCAGACGTCCGTTCGCGCGATTTCATATATCTCACGAAGACGCAGCGGCTCACGAACGCCGCGGCCACGGCACAGCTCGGCGCCTTCGATGACTTCGCCGGGAAGTTCGAGGATGCCGTCGAACCGCTGCGTGGGTTGGTGTCGGACCTCACGGAACAGGCGACAGCCATCAAGACGAAGTTCCTCGTCGCCGAGGACAAGCAGGTGCAACGCGAGCAACTCGAGGAGGCCGGCCGGACGGCCGACGCGGCTGCGGTGAAGATCGAACGCGTGGATTTTGCGCGGGAACTGAAGCCCCTGCGCGACTCGTTGCCCACGTATCGCAGTGCGGCCGCTGAATTTTCGCAGAAGCTGGACGCGGCCGTCGCGACTGCGCCCGTTCTGCCGACCCCCGATCTCAATGCGCGGATGGATAAGTTCAAGGTGCTCACCCGCGAGTATATAGCGGATTTTCCCGTGGTGCTGCACGACTTGGAAACCTGGGACTATAATAAACCGGTGCCGCGCTATAAGACGGTCACGAGTTTCCTGTTCGGCACGCAGTGGCTGACCGCCAGCTTCTGGCAGGACTGGTACGGCATCATCCCGCTGCTCGTTGGTTCGCTCATGGTCTCCGCCGTCGCGCTCGTGCTCGCGGTTCCTTTCGGCGTCGGCGCCGCGATCTATATCAACCAGATTGCGTCGCCCGCCGAGCAGCGGTTCATCAAGCCCTGTATAGAATTCATCTCCGCCATCCCGTCGGTGGTCCTGGGATTTTTTGGCATCGCCGTTCTCGGTCAGGCGCTGCGCTGGGCCTCGCAGCAGCCGGCGCTCTCGTGGGTGCCGGGATTTCCGTTCAGCGAACGACTTAATATACTGACTGCCGGCTGCCTGCTCGCGCTCATTGCCGTCCCCACGATCTTCACGCTCGCGGAGGATGCTCTACAGAATGTGCCGCGCGCCTTCAAGGAAGCCTCTTTCGCGCTCGGGGCCACGCGGTTCCAGACAATCATCAAGATCATCGTGCCCGCTTCGCTTTCCGGAATCATCTCCGCGGTCCTGCTGGGCTTTGGTCGTGTCATCGGTGAGACGATGGTGGTCCTGCTGTGCGCGGGCAACCGGATCGCCATTCCCGATTTCAGCGCGGGCCTCGGAGTCGTCACGCAACCCGTTCATACAATGACGGGAATCATTGCGCAGGAGATGGGCGAGGTCGTGCGAGGCAGCATTCATTACCGCGCGCTGTTCATGGTCGGCATCGTGCTCTTTATACTTTCGCTCATCATCAACTATCTGGCGCAGAAAATCGTCACGCGCTTTCGCATTTCCATCGGCTGACCATGAGCCACATCGACCGGCATATCTTTCAAACTCGACCGAACTCCGCGCACCGCTCGGAGCGGCTGGCGTTTTTCGGCTTCGGAGCGGCGACCTATTTCGTGCTGCTTTGTGGGGCGATCGTGTTTGGGACGATCATCTGGAACGGCTCCAAGACGGTGTTCACCTCGCGTCCGCCCTTTATTAATATTCCGTTTCTCACGGAGGCGCCGGAATCGTTGTATGTTTTCGAGTATCAGGGAAAAAAGCTCGAGCTCAGCGACCACGACTTCCGGGCGTTTAAGGCCGCGCATCCGGATGCGGCCAACGTGCGGGCCGAAAGCTATGTATACTCCGCCGGCGGTATTTTCCCCTGCATCGTCGGCACGGTCCTGTTGGTCGTCGGCTCGATGGCTATTGCTCTCACGCTCGGAGTAAGCGCGGCTGTATACTTAAGCGAATATGCCCGACACGGGTGGCTGCTGACGGCGGTCCGACTCGCTATATTAAATCTGGCGGGCGTCCCCTCGATTGTGTTCGGCCTCTTTGGCTTGGGACTTTTTGTCATCGCGCTTGATTGGAACGTCTCGCTCCTCGCGGGCTGGTTCACCCTGGCATTCATGGTCCTGCCGGTCATCATCACGGCTTCCGAGGAATCACTCAAAGCGGTGCCGCGCGGTTTCCGCGAGGGTTCGCTCGCGCTCGGCGCCACGAAATGGCAGACCATCCGGAAAAATGTGTTGCCGTATGCGTTGCCTGGAATTCTCACATCCTCGATCCTCGGCATCGCCCGGGTGGCCGGGGAGACCGCCCCGATCATGTTCACCGCCGCGTACGTCGTGCGGGACAAGCTGCCATGGCAGGGTCTCACCAAAATCAGCGACTTTTTTTTCCAGGGCGTCATGGCGCTGCCGTATCATATATACGTGGTCAGCTCGAAGATCCCGCAGAACGAGTATACCGAACGGGTGCAATATGGCACCGCGTTCGTCTTCCTGCTGATTGTCGGTGCGATCGCGGCCGCTTCCGTTGTGCTTCGCAACAAGCTGCGAACGCGTTATCGTTGGTAAACGCATTTCTCGCCATGACTGTTTCCGCCACCTCTGCCTTCGCCATGGATGTCAGTTCCACAATGCCTCCGCCGCCGCGACTCCCTTCTGCCCCCCTGCCAGCGCCCGCCACGCCGTCGACCCTGTCGGCGCCAGCGAACCAGACGCTGATCGACATCGATCACGTCGATTTCTACTACGCCGCGCACCAGGCGCTCTTCGACATCAACCTGAAAATCGAAGAAAAAAAGGTGACTGCCTTCATCGGCCCCTCGGGTTGCGGCAAGTCCACGCTGCTGCGGTGCCTCAACCGGATGAACGACCTGATCGACGGCACCCGGGTCGAGCGGGGCGCGATCCGCATCCGCGGCATTGATATATACAATCGCGATGTCGATGTGATCGAGCTGCGCAAACGCGTCGGCATGGTCTTCCAGAAGTCCAACCCATTCCCGAAATCGATCTACGAAAACATCACGTTCGGCCTGCGACTGCAGGGGAAGAACAACAAGGGCGAGCTCGACGAGATTGTGGAAAAGTCATTGCGGGGCGCGGCGCTGTGGGATGAGGTCAAGGACCGCCTGCACTCGTCCGGCCTCGGCCTTTCTGGCGGCCAGCAGCAGCGGCTTTGCATTGCGCGCGCGATCGCGGTCGAGCCGGAAATCATTTTGATGGACGAGCCCTGCTCGGCCTTGGACCCGGTTGCGACCGCGAAGGTGGAGGAGCTGATCCAGAGCCTCCGGACGGATTTCACCATCGTGATCGTCACGCACAATATGCAGCAGGCCGCGCGCTGCTCCGACAAGACCGCGTTTTTCTATCTCGGCCGGCTGATCGAATATTCCGACACCCGGACCCTCTTCACCAATCCCGCTAACGCGCAGACTGAGGCCTACGTTTCCGGCCGCTTCGGCTGACGCGACGTGAGCGGTATAGAGACGTTAATATAACGAGTTTTAATATAGCGATTTTCCCATGACCCACTTCGACGAAGAGATGAGTCGCCTCAAAGACAACCTGCTCGCGATGGCCAGCCACGCCGAGTCGGCGGTGACGCGCGCCATCCGCTCGCTCGTCGAACGCGATGAGGCGCTCGCGCGGCAGGTCCAACTCGACGACAATATCATCGACCAGTTCGAGATCGAGGTGGACGACAACGCCATCCACCTCCTCGCCAAAGCCCCGCTCGCGACTGAGCTGCGGCTCATCACGGCGGCCATGAAAATCTCCCAGAACCTCGAGCGCATTGGCGATGAGGCGGTGACCATTTGCCGTCGCTCGATCGACCTCGGCGCGGAGCCGCAGTTGAAGCCGTATGTCGATCTGCCGCGCATGGCCACCATGTCCCTCGAGATGCTCCGCGACGGCATCACGGCCTTTATAAATCGCGAGCCGGAACTCGCCCGGAGCGTCGTGCCGCGCGATCACGAGGTGGATGATCTCAACCGGCAGCTGCACCGGGAGCTCTCGAGCTTCATGGTCGAGCGCCCGTCCAATATCTCCCGCTGCCTCTCGCTCATGGTCATCTCGAAAAGCCTCGAGCGCATTGCCGACCATGCGACCAATATAGCCGAGGAAGTCGTTTACCTATATGAAGCGAAGGACATCCGCCACACCGCCGGGAAAAAAGTGAATGAAGCCGAAAATCCTGCTCGTTGACGATGAGCCCGATGCCCTCGAGGTACTCGGCTTCAAACTAAAGGAAGCGGGCTTCCTCCCCCTCTTTGCCAAGGACGGGGCCCGGGCTCTCGCCGCGGCGCGCGATGATCGACCGAACCTGATCGTCCTCGATGTCATGCTTCCGGAGGTCGACGGCCTCGAGGTCTGCAAAATTCTGCGCCGCGACAACGCCACCGCCAATATACCGATTCTCATGCTCACGGCCCGCGCCGCTGAGATGGATCGCGTCCTCGGCCTCGAACTCGGCGCCGATGATTACGTCACCAAGCCGTTCAGCCCCCGCGAGCTCGTTCTCCGCATCAAGAAACTTCTCGCCCGACACCAGTCCGCGGATGAATCCGTCACGCGCCTGCGCTTCGGTGAACTTGATATAGACGTGCCGCGTCACGCGGTCTCGGTCAGCGGGACTCCCGTCGTGTTGACGGCAACCGAGTTCAAGCTCCTCGAGCTGCTCGCCCGGCGACGCGGCCGCGTACAAACGCGCGAGCGTTTATTGCAGGACGTGTGGGGATATGAGAACCCGATCGATAGTCGCACGGTCGACACCCACATGCGGCGGTTGCGGGAAAAGCTCGGCGACGCCGCGCAATTCCTCGAGACGCTTCGCGGCGTGGGCTATAGATTCCGCGCGAATGATTAGTATATAGGAATGAGCGTCTTCGCCGCGTTCCTTTTGGGGATTCTTGGTTTCATATTGGGCGCTGCGCTCGCCTCGTGGTTCACGAAGTGGCGCTTGCGGCAGGCGAACGACCAGTCGGAGTATGAACTCGCGGCGTTGCGCGAGCAGCGCGACAGCGACGCGCGCGAGCAGTCGCAGCGTACGTCCGCACTCTTCGACCGGATGGTCGAGGGCCTGATCGTCGTCGACGCCGCGGGTCGCATCCGCCTCGCCAATCGCGCCGCGCGGGAATTTTTTGGCTTCGGCGCATCGGCGATGGGTCGCACGATTCTCGAAGCCACGCGGCATCATGAGGTCGCATCTCTCGTCGCCCGGCTCGACACGGAGTCGGAAGTGCTCGGTCACGAACTCCGGCTCGAGAGCGTTGCCGACTCGCGATTTTTTCAGGTCAACGCGCTCGCCCTGCGCGAGAGCGGCGGCGGGCGCGACGGCGCTATATTAGTCTTCCACGATCTCACGCGCCTCCGGCAGCTCGAGTCGGTGCGACAGGAATTTGTCGCGAACGTCAGCCATGAACTGCGCACGCCGCTCTCGCTGATTAAAAGTGCGACCGAAACGCTCCTCGACGGTGGCAAGAATGATCCCGTCGCGCTGCCGCGTTTTTTGGAGATTATCGACAAGCACGCCAATCGCCTGACGCTCCTCATCGACGATCTGCTGCTGCTTTCGACGCTGGAATCCGGTCGCGTGCAACTCGATCTCCAACCCGTGCGTTTGCGGCTCGCCGCGCAGGAGGTCATAGATGATTTCGCGCCTCGCGCCGCCGCGCGAAATATAGAGGTGGCAAACCAAGTCCCCGCGGAGTTGAGCGCCCGCGCCGATTCGCAGCGGCTCGGCCAGGTGCTTTCAAACCTGGTGGACAACGCGATCAAATATGGAAAGTCCCCGGGGCGCGTGACGCTGAGCGGTGTGACGCTCCCCGACGGCCGCGTGGAATTGCGCGTGCACGATGATGGCCCGGGCATCGCCGCTGACGCCAAGGCGCGGATTTTCGAGCGATTTTATCGCGTGGATAAAGCGCGATCCCGCGAGCAGGGCGGCACGGGCCTGGGCCTCGCGATTGTGAAGCACGTGGTCCAGGCGCACGGCAGCGAAATCCGCGTGACGAGCGAACCGGACACCGGCACCGAGTTCGCGTTTTCGCTTCCCGCGGAATAGGTCGCGCCGCTCCGCGCCCGAGCCCGCCGGGTCGAACGATATCTCCGGTATATCAAGCGGTATATAGCCGTATATAGCGGGACGGGTCCCGTGCCGGGGGGCTCCGGTGCATTGCCGCACGGCCTCGGCTCGACGCGTGCCGCCAGGCCGAGATGGACTTGAACTCGATCGACCGCCCCGGGGCCTGCCGGTGGCGGATGGCATCCCGCCGCAATATACAAGAGTATATAGGCACGTCCGGGGATCGTTTTGCTACTGACAACACCCGTGCCGCTGTTTCCGCGGGCTCGTGCCCGGACCGAATGCCGGGGCGAAGGAGCCGCCGCGGCTACGGCCGGCCGAGCGCGCCCGTTTGATATTGCAGCACCGCGTTCTGGATCAGGGTGTCGTAGCGCGCGTTCGCCTGCGCGATGGCCGCGGAGGTCTGTGTGAGCTGCGCCTCGCTGAGTTCGACGACCGACGAGCTCCCGACTTTATAGCGCGCCTGCGCCAGGTTAAAGGCCTCCGTTGCGTGCTGCAGCAGGCGTTCCGTGGTGCGCAACCGTTGCCGCGCCGTGTTCGCGCCGAGCCAGGCAACGCGGACATCTCGTGCGACGTTATCCTCCGCATCACGCAATGCGTCCTCAGCCACCTGCGCGCGAATTCGCGCCTCGTGCTCTCGGGCTATATACGCGCCGCCCGCAAAGAGCGGTATATTCATATGGAGCCCGGCGGCCGCGTAGTTGGCCATCAGGTGGGAGTCGCGCCACGGCGCGTTGCCCGCCACGCCGACCGCGCTGACCGTTGGATAATTCGCATCGCGCTCCGCCGTCGCAGTGCTTTTCGCCGCGTCACGCTCGCTGCGCAACCGCTGCAAGTCCGGTCGACTGTGCTCCGCCGCGTCGATCAGTTGCTCGACAGGGGGCGCCGCTGGCAGCGCCGGGGATTGCTCGGTAAGTTGGAACCGGTGTTGGTTCCGGTAGCCGAGGGCTGTCGAGAGCGAAGCCATCGAGGCTTCCGCCTGACCCTCGGCCTGCTGGATCAAGAGTTCGGCCTGCTCCACGGCAACCTGCGCGAAGCTCACATCCAGCGACGACTTCATCTGGTTTTGCGCGAGCGCCTGAACCTGCGAGAGCACGAGTTGCCGCGCCTGCTCCGTTTGCCGGGCGACCTGCAGCACCGTCTGCGCCTGCAGCGTGGCGAAGTAGCTCGTCTCCACGTTTAATATAATAATCTCCTTGCTCGCCTCCACGCCCGCCGCGGCACCGCGAGCCCGCGCGCGGGCGCTGGCCGTGAGATTATTGGTGCGACCGAAATCCGTGATCAGCTGGCTCACGGCTACGCCGGCCGCTGCGCGATCATATATCGCGGGGTTATTCAATCCGCCGGCGAGGATGCGCGTTCCCTCTACATTGGCGCCGACCGCGTCCACGAAGCCGTTGGCCTGCGGGAAATATCCGGCGCGGGTTTCCTTCACCGCCTCCTGCGCGAGAAAGCCTTGCAGCTGCGCCGCTGCATATTGCGGATGATTTTTCAACGCGAGCTCCACTGCCTCGGACAGCGAAAGCGGTGGGGGCGCCTCTTCTGCCGCCGCTCTCGCGCGGAGCAGCGCGAGTGCGGCCAGCGCGGCGACTATATAGAGCAGCGGGCGGCGGAGGCTTGCGCCGACGACGGCTGAGTGCCTGCGCGGTGCAGCGGATCGTGAGGTCGGAGAGTTCACGGCGAATGCGGATGGGGATTCGCGACGACGGTCGCGTTCGCCGGGCTGGCGTGATGGGCCGGGCGCCGGCGGTAATATATATAGAATGCCGCGGGCACGAGAAACACCGTCAGGACGACCGAGGCGATCATGCCCCCGATAATCGAGCGCGCGAGCGGCGCATAGGATTCGCTCCCGGCTTCGAGCGCCAGCGCCATCGGAATGAGTCCAATCACCGTCGCGAGCGACGTCATCAAAATCGGCCGCAGCCGCACGCGCGCGGCATATTGCACCGCTTGGAACAACGGCATGCCGTCCTCGAGCAGCCGGTGCGTGAATTCGACAATGAGGATGCTGTTCGAAACCACCACGCCGACCATCATCACGAGGCCCATCAGCGACATGATATTAAGCGTCGTCCCCGTCGCCGTGAGTATAATCAGCACGCCCGTGATACCGGGCGGAACGGCGAGCAGAATAATAAAGGGATCGACGAACGATTTGAACTGCGCGACGAGAATCAAATATACCAGAACCACCGCGAGGAGCAGGCCGACACCGAACGAGGCGAACGATGAATTCATGGCGCCCACGATGCCGCGGACGTGGATCACGACGTTGGCGGGTTTGTCGATGTTCCCGACCACGCGATCCACGGCTTTCGCGACTCGACTCAGCTCCTCGCCCTGCGGGGCCACATATACATCGATTACTCGGCGCAGCTGGTAATGATCCACCTCCGTTGGCTTTTGGATCTGTTTCACATTGGCCACCGTATCGAGGAGGGCGGTGTCTTTTTGCATGCTCGAGCGGATTGGGATGCTTTTCAGGTCCGCCATGGACCTCACCATATTGTCCGCGTACTGGACCGTGAGCATATAGAGATTGCCGCTCCTCGGATCCACCCAGTAACTCGGCGCGATCATGCCGTCCGAGGTGAGTGCGGTGATGACATTGTTTACGACCTCGTGCTCGGAGAGGCCCATCTCCATGGCGTGATAACGGTCGATATTGAGCTGGAGCGCAGGGGCATTCGTGTCCTGCGGGATATATACATCGCTCACGCCCGGCAGGTTGGCGCACTCGCGGCGCAGTTTTTCTGCGACGGTGTTCGCCGCCTGCAGATCGGTGCTGCTCACCTGGATATCGATGGGCGCAGGGATGCCCTGGTTGAGCACGGCGTCGACGAGGCCGCCGGATTGGAAATACGCGGCGAGCTCCGGCGCCTCGCGGCGGAGGGCGTCACGCATGCGGTCCATATAGACATAGCTTCCGACCGCGTGCTCGTCGGCCAGGCTCACCTGGACATACGCGGTGTTCGGCGCCGAGTTCGTTGTATAGATCGATGAAAGGTCGGGTGTGGAGCCGAGGTTTGAAACGATGAGCCGCAGGTCGTGGGCGGCCACGATCCGGCGTGCTATATTCTCGACCTTGGCGACTTCGCTTTCGGTCACCTCGAGGCGCGACCCTGGCGCGGCCTTCAGGTTGATTACGAACTGGCCCGGATCCGTCCGCGGAAAATACGCGAGGCCGACGGCCGGAACCAGCGCCAGGCTGAGAATGAATATACCCGCGATGCCGAGCACAGTCGCGACCGGCCGCCCCAGCGTGACGGCCTGCGCGCGGTCGAAACGTTTGAGGAAGCGATGAAAACGCGCGTTGAACCAATGGTTGAAGCGCCCCCAGACGGAGCCGGGCGCGATCTCGGCGCTGGCATCGTTGCCACCGTGCGCGACTTCGAGCGAGCGAATGAGTTTGGCGCAAAAAAGCGGGACGAC
Organism: uncultured Verrucomicrobiae bacterium; assembly: GCA_963800005.1. Classification (GTDB taxonomy): domain Bacteria; phylum Verrucomicrobiota; class Verrucomicrobiia; order Opitutales; family Opitutaceae; genus CAWCZH01. The sequence goes on along the minus strand of CAWCZH010000001.1, from coordinate 679,617 downwards.
CGACATCGCAACGAAATAGGAAGCGAAGAGCGAGAGCACGACCGCGAGGGCCAGCGCGGTGAAGAGGAATTTGCTTACGCCGGCGAGAAATGTGACCGGAAAGAAAACGATCGCGGTGGTCAGCGTGGCGGCGAGCACCGCGAGCGCGACTTCCTCGCCGCCTTTTTCCGCTGCGACTTCCGGCGACTCGCCCATCTCCATATGGCGAAATATATTTTCGAGCACGATGACCGAGTTGTCGATCAGGCGAGACAGCGCGAGGGCGAGGCCTCCGAGAATCATCGCATTGATCGAGCTGCCGCCGAACTGCAACGCGATGAAGGTGGCGAGCAACGAGAGCGGAATGGACAGGAAAACCGCGAGCGTCGCGCGGAAGTTGCCGAGGAATATAAGAATCATCAGCCCGGTGAGGACGAGGCCGATCACGCCTTCGTGCACGAGGTTCGTGATGGCGGTCTTCACGAAGACCGACTGGTCGAAGACTACATTGGTGACCAGCGACCGCGGCACGTCGAGGAGGTGGGAGACGGCTTCCTTAATCCCGTTGACGACCGCGATCGTGTTCGCTTCCGCGCTCGATTTCAGGATCGGCAGATATACCGAGCGTTGCCCGTCAATGCGCACGACATTCGTCTGGATCGCGGCCGCGTCCACCGCCTTGCCGACATCGGCCACGAGCACCGGGGAGCCATGATACATCTTCAGCGGCAGCTGGTTGATCTCGGCCATCGTCGAGAGCTGGCTGTTTGTATATAGATTATAATCAAACGGCCCGATCTTCACGTCGCCCGCCGGCAGGATGAGGTTGGCGTCGTTCACTGTATGTACTACGTCCATCAGGCTCAGCTGCCGCGCCTCCATCTTGACAGGGTCGAGGTAGATCTGGATCTGCCGGAGCTTGCCCCCGAAGGGCGGTGGGATCGCGGAGCCGGGCACGCTGGCGATCTGGTTGCGCACATTATATTGCCCGACGTCGTGGAGCTCCGTCTCGTTCAGCCCCTCGCCCTTGAGTGTGACGAGGCAGACCGGGAGGCTGGACGCGTCGAACTTCAGCACCACCGGCGGCAATGTGCCCGGCGGAAGCCGGCGGAGGTTGGCCATCGCGAGGTTCGTGATGCTCGTCACGTCCGAATCCGCGCTCGTCCCGGGCTGGAAATATATTTTGATCAGGCTGATGCCCGGCAACGAGCGCGACTCAATATGATTGATCCCGCTCGCGAGCGTGAAGAACCGCTCGTATGTACCCGTTATATCATTTTCGATCTGCTCGGGTGGCATGCCGGAATAGAACGTGGCCACGACCACCACCGGCAGATTCACCGGGGGAAACAGATCGACGGGCATCCGCGACACACTCGACAGCCCGACGACGCCGATGATCAGGCAGATCACCACGATGAGGTATGGATATTTGATCGAGAAACGAGACATGATCGCAGCGGCGGTTAAAGTGCGCCGGGAACGGCGGGCAGGCCGGGAAGGCGGCGGCAGGGAAGGGCGCTCCTCACCTGCGAGCTAGAAAAAGGTTTCAGACGAATGGAGCGCATGAGCTGGCGTTTTTCCGGCTCCGATATGTCTGCGGCTATATAGAGTTTAATATACGGAAGTGCTGAGGACATATTTATATATGAGAATCAGCCGTTCCTCGGTGTTTCCAACTCCCGGACCGCGACCTTGTCCCCGGCGTGCAGGCCACCGCGGTCGCTTACGATCACCTGATCGCCCTCGTTCAGGCCCGAGCGGATCTCCGCCTGGCTGGACGTCCGCAACCCGACGGCAACGGTCCGTTCCTGTACGGTGCCATCGGGCGCGACCACGAGCACGGAAGGATGCTCACCCGGCGAGATCGCCTGCAGCGGCACCACGAGAACATTTTTCGCGTCTTCCAGCGGCAACGCGATCGAGGCGTACATTCCCGCCTTAAGAGTCGCGTCGTCGTTCGGCACATCGATCTCCGCCAGCATCGTGCGGGTCGACCTGTCGATATCGCCCGTCGTCCGGGCGATCGTACCGGGAAACTTCCGATGCACCGCGTCCACGCTGACGGCCACCGTTTCGCCTATATGAATTCCGGGCGTCTCCGCCTCCGGTACGGGAAAGCGCAAGCGCAACTGGTCATCCTCCGCAAGTTCCACGATCGGCTCGGAGCTCGAGGACGTTCCACCTTGGATGAGCGAGCCGACATCGACGAACCGCTTCGTAATCACGCCCGCGAACGGCGCCGTGATTTTAGTATAGGCAACGAGAGCCGCGTAACGTCCTGCCTCGGCCTTCGCCGCCGCGAGCGCAGCCTCGCTCGCGGCGTCTTTTGCGGAGGCAGTGTCTATATCCTGATGTGCGATCAGCGACGGCTGGGTGCGCTCCACTTCGTGCAGCCGTTCGAAATCCAGATGCGCGAGCTGATGATCGGACTCGGCCCGCTTTTGCGCGGCAGCCGCGCTCTCGAGCTGGGCTCCGAGCTCCGGCACCTCGATGGTGGCGATAAGGTCGCCCGCCTTGACGCGGTCGCCTATATCCACGCGGATCAACTTTATATATCCGGAAACTTTCCCGTGCAGACGCACGTCCTGGAACGGCTCGAACTCGGCCTGCAGCGTCATCGTGTTCTCGAGCGACGCTCGCTCAGTTTTGACGACGCCGACGACGCGCGTCTCGGGTTTCGGCGCGGGCTTGCTACACGCGTCCAGCGCAAGGAGAGCCGCGAGCGCGGGTATATAGTGCGCTCGAAAACGCAGGCGAGGAGCGGGCGGCCGGGGCATCGTTTTCATAACTGGGAATTTCGCGGTTGAAGGGCCGCCGAGATTGAAGTCGCGGACGAGGGCACGGGAACGTTGGGCGCTGGCTCCTGGGCGAGCGGGAGCGTCACGCGAAATCGGCTGCCGGCGCCAACGGAGCTGTCGACCTCGACCTGGCCGCCATGGGCCGTGCAGATGGATTTGACGATCGCGAGGCCGAGGCCGGCACCGCTGTCATTGGGTGCGCGATTTTGCCGCACGCGGAAAAAACGATCGAACACATGCGGCAGCGCATCGGCCGGAATCCCCGCGCCGGTGTCGGCAACTTCGAGAACGGCGACTCCATTTTTCTCGCGCGTGCTCATGGTGACCGAGCCGCCGGCAGGTGTATATTGAATCGCGTTGTCGAGGAGATTCACGACCACCTGCGTGAGGCGCGAACGGTCGCCCTCAATATATACAGGCTCGTCGGCGGACGCCGTGAGCGTCAGAAATTTGTCCTCTGCGAGCAACCGCATCTGTTCCGCGGTGCTCGCGGCCAGTGCTGCGAGATCGAAGCGCACGGCTTCCGCCTGGGCCTCGCCAGCGTCAAGCCGCGACAGTGCGAACAGGCGTTGTACAATCGCCGTCACCCGCTCCACCGCCTCGAGCAGGCTGCCAAGCTGTTCGCGAAATTCTGCGGGGGTCGCGGGATCCTTGGCCATGGCCTCGAGCTCTCCCTGCACCACCGTGAGAGGCGTGCGTAATTCGTGCGACGCGTCCGCCACGAACCGTCGCGAATTTCCAAACGCGTCATCGAGCCGAGCGATCATATGGTTCAGCGCGATCGACAGGCGTTCCAGCTCGTCGCCGGTGTCGGCCACGGGCAGGCGCTCGCTCAGGTTGTGCTGGGTGATGACCTCAGCCTTGCGTGCGATCGTTGCCACCGGCTGCAAGGCCTTGCGCACAAGTATATAGCCACCGCCGGTCGCCACGGCGAGGACCAGCGGCAGCCCACCCGCGAGCAATATCAAAAGGTGCCGCACGAGCTGCCGCACGGGTTCACCCGAGGTGCCGACCTCGACTATATAGTGTTTTCCATCGCTCGCCACGGTGCGCAGGGTGGCGATGAGCAGGCTGCGGCCGTCGGCCATGCGTTCCATCCGCGTCGAGTCCACGCGGCCCGTCTCGGGCGCTGGCCGGACGGTGGCAGGATCGAAACTCTGATCGGCCGGCGGCCCAGATCGATATAGAGTGCTGCCATCCGCCCGGGTGACGCGGATAAAACGATCGCCCAACTGCGGAGCATAGAGCGCATCGATTTGTTGAACGACATAGGCTTCCCCGGTTTGCGGGACGCGCGCGACGAGGGTCTCGGCAATCTGACGCGCCCGCCGCACCTGCGTTTCGAAGAGCGATGCCTCGAGATAGGCGCGCACCTGGAAGAATAATATACCCGCGAGAATCAAAAACACCGCGGCCGAGATCACCGCGTGCCAGGCAGTGAGCCGGAAGCGAATCGAACGCGGGTTCATGCGACGGGCTCCTCAGTCAGCCGGTAACCCACGCCGCGGACCGTGCGAATCAGTTTCAATGGAAACGGATCGTCGACCTTCGCGCGCAGGTGCCGGACGTATACATCCACTATATTGGTCAGGCCCTCGAAGCTTTGGTCCCAGACATGATCGACGATCATGCTTCGGGAAACCACCCGGCCCTGATGCGAAGCCAGGTATTCGAGCAGGGAGTATTCCTTCGGCGTGAGCGCGATTTCGCGTCCTCCGCGCCGGACCTGCTGGTGAAGCAAATCGATTTCCAAATCCGCAACCCGCACTTCCTGCGCGTGCGCCGCGGGGCCGCGGCGGAGAAGCGCCTTTACGCGAACAACCAGTTCGGCGAACGCGAAGGGCTTGGTCAGGTAATCATCGGCGCCGGACTCGAAGTTCTCGACCTTGCTCGCCGTCGAGTCGCGGGCGGTTAATATAAGCACGGGCACGTTTTGCTGCCGACGCCGCAGCCGCTTGAGCAAATCAAGCCCCGCCATGCCGGGCAGCCCGAGATCGAGGAGCATTAAATCATATTCGTGGGCGCTCACCATGGCCCAGCCGGTCTCGCCCGTGTCCGCTATATCAACAGCATACCGCTCCGCCCGGAGCCCACGGGCAACCATGTCAGCCACTTTCCTGTCGTCTTCGACTACGAGGATTCTCATCGATCGGGTTTCCTACCTTAGCTGATGATTATTAAAATCACCGGTATGGAACATTAAAACCTTTTAATAATATACATCCGCGTACCATCAGCCCGGCGGGCGGTTTCCGCCGGCGATTGCGAGTCAGGGTCGGGGTGCGCCGGACGGCCCGATTTCAATCCGAAACTCATCGTCCAGCGGGCGGCTGGCCGAGGGCGCGACAGTCGAGGTTGCAGTGGTGGAATGCGGGGGGACCTTTCGCGGATTTGTTACAACTCCGACATGCTCCCGTAACAGAAGCCGGGTTAAATAGAATGTCGGCCAACTCCTAAAGTCGCCTTTCAACAACTATATATGTCGCAAAAGTTTTCACTCAAACACCTCGCCATCTGCGGCGCCGCAGCGCTTTCCGCGTTCTCGGTATCTGCGCAAAGCATCGACGGCAAGGCGCTCCTCGATATTCTCGTCCGGAAGGGCGTCATCACCCAGCAGGAGGCCGCCGGATTGCAGAACGAATTGACCGCGCCAGCCGCGTCTGCCCCCGCCGCCCCAGGCAGTTCGACGATGGGCGGTTCGGCCGCAACGTCATCGCCATCGTCGTCCGCGACGCCCACCAGCTCCGATAAAAAGTCCCCGCTGTCGTTCAAGATCGGCATCGCCGATTTCACGCCGGTCGGATTCATGGATTTCACCGGCGTCTATCGCAGCACGAATGTCGGCAGCGGCATCGGCACGAATTTCGCGGGCATTCCCTACGGCAACACCGCCGCGGGCCGCCTCTCGGAAACGCGTTTCAGCGCGCAAAATTCTCGGCTCGGCCTCCGCATCGATTCGATGGTCAACGACACGAAGGTTCTGGGCTATGTCGAGTCCGACTTCCTCGGCAATGCCGCCAACACGCTCGGGGTCAGCAGCAACTCCGCCACGCTCCGCATGCGTTTGTATTTCGCTGATCTCAAGATGAGCGACTGGGAATTCCTCGCCGGCCAGGACTGGTCGATGCTCACCCCAAACCGCCATGGCATCGGCGCCATGCCCAGCGATATATTCTTCACGTCCAATATGGACACCAATTACCAGGCCGGCCTCGTGTGGGCCCGCCAGGCGCAGGTCCGCGCAATCTACCATGCTTCGAAGGAATGGACGCTCGGCGTCGATCTCGAGAATCCCGATCAATATGCCGGTGGGGCCAACGGCACACCGGCTGTTACGTTCCCGACCGGCTTTAACACCGCCGAGGTCGATACCGGCGCAGCCACGTCCTCGCCCAATGTATTCCCCGATGTGATCGCGAAGATCGCGTATGATGATGTCATCGGCGGCATGCCGGTTCACGTCGACGCCGCGGGTTTATATCGCTCGTTCAAGGTGAACACGTTCGCAACGGGAGCGGCGCCCCTCGATGCCGACGTGAACAAGACCGGCACCGGTGCCTCGGTGAACGCCAACGTCGAGGTGATGAAGGGCGTCAACCTGATTGGCAACGCGTACTGGAGCAAGGGCGGCGGCCGCTATATATTCGGCCAGGCCCCGGATTTTGCGGTCACCCCGCCGGATGCGTCGGGTGCGTACAAGCTTTCGACGATTCGTGCCGATTCCTATATTGGTGGCGTCGAGTGGCAGGCCGCCCCGAAGAGCCTTCTCTTCGGTTACTATAGCAAGGTGAAGATCGGCAACGCCTATGGCACGCAGTCGAACGGCTCGTATGTCGGCTACGGCTTTCCCGGGTCCGCGAGTTCCAACAACCGCAACATCGAGGAATATACACTCGGCGAAAACCAGACACTCTGGAAAAGCCCGAGCTACGGCGCGCTGCAGCTCATCTCCCAGTTCTCGTACGTCGACCGCGAGGCTTGGTACGTCGCGCCCGGCACGCCCTCCAAGGCGCATTCCGGCATGTTCTTCCTCGACCTGCGCTACGTGCTGCCCTGAGCAGCCAACCCTCCGAGGGTATATGCTTCGAATATAATCGAAGTATATAGCCGTCCAATCTATAGCCGACGCGGCGCCCATCCGGGCGCCGCTTTTTTTTGGCTCCCTCGTCTCCCGTTCGGTTCAGATTTTTTTCTGCAGCCGCAGCCAGAGCAACCCGATGCGCTCGTGCAGCGCGGCCGTGCTGCGCTCGATCGAGCCGAGGTCGAATTCCAGCGAGCCCCAATCCCATTCCGGATCGGGCACCGCCGAAAAATCCGCCGGGCAGGGGAGCACATCAACGCCGGCACGCTGGAACAGCGCCACCGCGCGCGGCAGATGCCAGGCCGACGTCACGAGCGCCACCCGCTGCCCGCCCGCGAGATGCGCGACCGCCGCCGCCTCCTCTTCTGTGTCCCGTGCTGTATCCACTAATTGGATACGCGCGCGATCCACACCCAGCTCGGCGGCCGCGGCGGCGAGGATCGCGGCATGACTGGGGTGATTCCCACTCGCTGGGCCGCTCACGACCAACGTGGCTTCGGGGATCAGTCGCAGCAGCCGCACGGCCTCGGTGAGACGTCCCAGCGCCGCGGGCGACAGCCGCGTAATTTCCGGGAGCAGCGCCGAATCGCGGTGACCTCCGCCGAGCACCGCAACAAAGCGGCATGCGCGCAGCGGCGCCGGCGCTGCCGCGTCGTGGCCCGTGGTGAGGATTGCCGGATATTCGGCCTCGAGTGGACGGACCAGCCAGCCGCTGACCAAACGATTGCTCAATGCGAGGAGAACGAGGATGCCGACCATCACGAGCGTGCGTCCGAGTCGCGCCCAATGCCGCGAATAGAGCAGCGCAGCGCCGGCGCTGATCAACACGAGGCAGAACGGCAGGGGCATCAGCCAGAACGCGATCGCTTTTTTCCACCAGAACATGGGCGAGGGAAAACTCGAGAGGCCCCGACAGCGAGCCTCGCTTTTTTTCCGGCGGGCGTTAACTAGGGCGGTCCGCGAGCCGTACCCGGCCTTCCCCCGCGTGCCGTTTGCACCTACCCCTGTGAAAACATTCCTGACGTCGTTGTTTTTCTCCACCTTCACGGCCTGCGGCATCCTCGGCGCCACCGCCCCCGCATCATCTCCAGCCAGCCCGCCGGCCAGCAGCGACGCTGCGTCCACGAGCGAGCACGACGCGCGGCTCGCCTGGTTTCGCGACGCGAAATTCGGCCTGTTTATTCATTGGGGACTCTATTCATTGCCCGCCGGCGAATGGCAGGGGCAGTCGGTGCCCGGCATCGGCGAGTGGATCATGAATCGCGCGAAAATCCCGGTGCACCAATATGAACAGCTCGCGACGCGTTTCAATCCGGTGAAGTTTGATGCCGACGCGTTTGCGCAGCTCGCGCAGGACGCAGGCATGAAATATGTCGTGATCACCGCGAAGCATCACGACGGGTTCGCGATGTATGCATCGAAGGTTTCGCAATATAATATATATGATGCGACGCCGTTCCATCGCGATCCCGTGAAGGAACTCGCTGAGGCCTGCGCGCGGCATGGGTTGCGGTTCGGCTTTTATTATTCGCAGGCGCAGGACTGGCACGAGCCCGGCGGCGCGGGCAACACCTGGGATTTTCCGACCAACGAGGAGAAGGACAAGAGCGGCGCCTACGACCGCTACCTCCGAGAAAAGGCGGAGCCGCAGGTGCGCGAGCTGCTCTCGAATTATGGGCCGGTCTGTCTCATCTGGTTTGATACACCGCAGCTCATCACCCGGGAGCGCGGCCAGCGCTTCGCCGATCTCGTGCGCTCGATTCAACCAGCGACGCTGATCGACGGCCGCCTCGGCACCGCAGGTGACTATCAATCGACCGGGGACAACGTAATCCCGCCCGACGCGAAAGATGGGGACTGGGAGGTGCCCGCGACGTTGAATCACACGTGGGGCTATCGGAAGGATGACACGGATTGGAAGTCGCCCGGCGAATTAATATATAAGCTGGTCGATATAGCGAGCAAGGGTGGAAATTACCTGCTGAACGTCGGACCCACGTCCGAGGGCGTGATCCCGCAGGCGAGCCAGGATAATCTTCGCACCGTCGGCCGCTGGCTCAAGGTGCACGGCGAAGCGGTATATGGAGCAGGCCGCTCCCCCTTCGGCGAGGAATTCGGGGACCACGCGAGCACGCTGAAGGACGCCGACGGCAAGCCGCTCTTCCTGCCGCGGCCGGGCGCCTGGCGCTGCACGACGAAACCGGGTAAACTATATTTCACCTTTTTCGGTGAGGATATACCGCGCAACGCCTTCGTCCTGCCATCATTCGGGAACCGCATTACGCGCGCCTATATCCTCGGGGATCCGAAACATACCGAAATTCCCGTAGAAACAAAAGATGGCCAGCGCTCGATCAAGCTCCCGCGCCCGGCGCCGGTCGCGATCGCCAATGTCCTTTGCGTCGAAATCGAGGGGACGGTAAGCCGGCCGGCCGCGGTCGCATCTGACAAAAATCCCCATTGAGCTGCATGGAATATCCATTCTCCAAACTCATCCACCGGTGTAATCTTTGCGCCTCTTTGCCCGCCGCGCACCCCCTCGCGGTTATATATTCATGAAAAAAATCCTGCTTCTTTGCCTCCTGCCGCTCGCGTCCGTGCTCCTGCACGCCGCCGATACGTATCAGATCGCCGTCATCCCGAAGGGCACGACCCACGAATATTGGAAATCCATCCACGCCGGCGCGGAGAAAGCCCGCGCGGAGCTCGCGACCCAAGGAATTAATATAAACCTGATCTGGAAAGGGCCGCTGAAAGAAGACGATCGCGAGCAGCAGGTGCAGGTCGTCGAGAATTTCATCGGCCGTCAGGTCAGCGGCATCCTCCTCGCGCCCCTCGATCGAAAGGCGCTGGTCGCTCCCGTCGAGGAAGCCGTGAACGGAAAAATCCCGGTCGTGATCATGGACTCTTCTCTCGAGTCGAAAGTCACCTCGAGTTACGTCGCCACCGACAACCGCGAGGGCGGCCGCATCGCCGCGCGCAATCTCGGCAAATTTCTCAACGGGCAGGGCAACGTCATCATGCTTCGCTACGCCGTCGGCTCCGCCAGCACGGAGGACCGCGAGGCCGGTTTTCTCGAGGTGATGAAGAAGGATTTCCCCAATATAAAACTTCTCTCAGTCGACCAATATGCCGGCCCGACGCGCGACACCGCGCGCCGCGTCGCCGAGAATATATTGAATCGCTTCGGCGCCCAGGCCAACGGCGTCTTCGCCTCCAATGAATCGGCCGCGTCCGGCATGCTGCTCGCGTTGCGCGATGCCGGCCTCGCCGGCGGCAAGGTCAAGTTCGTCGCGTTCGACGCCGGCGAATCGCTTAACGCGGGCCTCAAGGCCGGCGACATCTCGGGCATCGTCGTCCAGAATCCACTCGCGATGGGTTACCTCGGCGTGAAGACCCTCGTCTCCGTGCTGCGCGGTGAAAAGGTCCCCGCCACCATCGATACCGGCGTGGGCTTCGTCACCAAGGACAATATGAACGAACCCGCCATGGCCGAGCTGCTCAATCCGCCGCTCGCAAAATATCTGAAGTGATGAACCGGTCAGCCGCGACGCTGCGGTTGAGCGGCATCCAAAAAAGTTTCGGCGCCACGCGCGCCCTGCGCCAGGTGTCGCTCGAGGTCGGGGCCGGCGAGGTTCACGCCCTCATCGGCGAGAACGGCGCTGGTAAGAGCACGCTCATGAAAATCCTGAGCGGCGCGCATGTGGCCGACGCCGGGACCATGGAACTGGACGGCTCACCGTACCTGCCGACAGATCCGCACGATGCGCGACGCAAGGGCGTCGCGATGATATATCAAGAGCTCAACCTCGCTCTCCATCTCAGCGCCCAGGAGAATATATTACTCGGCGCCGAGTCGGCCCGCGGCGGCTGGATCGATCGCGCGCAATCTCGCCAACGCGCCCAGGAGGCTTTAGCCCAGCTCGGCCACGAGCGTCTGCCGCTCGATCGCGCAGCCGGCCACTTCACGATTGCCGAGCAACAGGTGATCGAGATCGCACGCGCTCTGCTCATGCGCCCGAAGGTGCTCATTATGGACGAGCCCACGAGCAGCCTCACGGCGTCCGACACCGCCCGCCTCTTCACCGTCATCCGGCGGCTGCGAGACCAAGGCGTCAGCGTTATATATATTAGCCATTTTCTCGAGGAGTGTCGCGACCTCTGCGATCGCTATACTATTCTCAAGGACGGGGAAACGGTGGGGCAGGGGAAGATGGCCGACGCGAGCCTGCCCCAAATTGTGACGCTCATGGCCGGCCGCGAAATCGGCGATCTATATCCTCGCACAGAACACGTGGTCGGCGCTGCCGTGCTGCGCGCCACCGGACTGCGGCACGCACCGCGACTGCAGCAGGCCACGCTCGAATTGCGCGCCGGCGAAATCTTCGGACTCGCGGGGCTGATCGGCGCCGGGCGCACGGACCTGTTGCGCGCGCTGTTCGGCCTCGATCGCCTAGACGCCGGCGAGGTGGTGGTGGTCGGCGCGAGCGATGCTCCCGCAAGCCCGCGACGCCGCTGGGCCGAGGGCGTCGGTTTTCTCAGCGAGAACCGAAAGGAAGAAGGCCTCATGCTGAACCAGTCGGTGGCCGACAATTTGACGCTCACGAAGCTCGGCGACTTTGGCCGGTTCGGCTGGATCAATCAGCGACGTCAACGCGCGTTCGCCCAACGCTGGATCGAGGAGCTTCGCATCAAGTGCCACGGGGCCATCCAATCGATCGGCCAGCTCTCCGGCGGAAATCAGCAAAAGGTCGCGCTCGCGCGCCTGCTCGAGCATCCCGCCCGGATATTTCTCCTCGACGAGCCGACCCGCGGAATCGATGTCGGCAGCAAGGCGCAGATATATGAAATCATCTCCAGCCTCGCCGCCGCCGGCAAAAGCGTCGTCGTGGTCAGTTCCTATATGCCGGAGCTGCTGGGTCTTTGTGACACGATCGGCGTGATGTGCCGAGGCGAGCTCGCGGAAATCCGGCCGCGCGCGGCATGGAGCGACGCCGAAATCATGCGCGTCGCCACCGGCACCTCCTGAGTATATAGCGTTGTCATCGCAGTTTATATAACTTTCCACTCCCGCGCCGTCCTGCCCAGCCCGCTCCTCCATGTCGCTCTCCCTGAAAAAAATCCTGATGCGGGCCGGTCCCTTCTTCGGCCTTATCATCGTCATCGCGCTCTTCTCCATCCCGAGCGAAACGCGCTCGGCCTTTCTCTCGTATCATAATTTCAAGATCATCTTCACACAGACGGTTATCGTCGCGATCGGCGCGCTGGGGATGACGATGATCATCGTGAGCGGCGGGATCGATTTGTCCGTCGGCTCGAGCATCGCGCTCACCAGCGTGGTCGGGGCAATGTTGATCCAGAAGGGCTGGACGGCGGCCCCTGTCCTGTTCGCCGTCATCCTCTCGGGCGCAGCGATCGGGTTTCTCAACGGCGCGATGATCGCGGGCATGCGCATGACGCCGTTTATTATAACGCTCGGCACGCTCAGCATCGGGCGTGGCTCGGCCAAGTGGCTCGCCGATGACCAGACCGTGAATTACGACACGTCGCCCATCAACCGCTGGATGACCACGTCCAACCCGTTCAGCTATGCGCTGCCGCCGGGCGTGTGGGTGACGCTCGCCCTCGCGATTCTCACTTCGTTCATCCTGCAGCGCACCGTCTTCGGCCGGCATATCTTTGCGCTGGGCTCGAACGAGGCGACCGCCCGGCTCTGCGGCATCCCAACCTCGCGACTTAAGGTTTTGATATATACTGTCGCCGGCGGCTTCTTCGGGCTCTCCGGACTTTTTCAACTTTCCCGTCTTGGCCAAGGCGATCCCACCGTCGCTGTGGGTTTGGAACTTGATATAATTGCGGCGGTTATCGTGGGCGGCGCGAGCCTGGCCGGCGGCGTCGGCACGATTCTCGGATCGATGATCGGCGCCCTCATCATGTCCGTGCTGCGCAATGGCTCGCAACAGATGGGCTGGGCGCCTCATTTCCAGGAAATCATCATCGGCGTCGTCATCATCCTCGCCGTCTTCCTCGATCGCCTGCGGCAGGGTCGCACTACCTGAGATCCTGGGTCTGACTGCGGCCCGCAATTGCCGGCACTGCAGCAATATAAACGCGGGCAGCGGGCGGTCGCACGTTCGAAGCCGAGGGAGCCACGCAACCAACAGCCGGTCGGGCCATAGGACGACCGAATCCCGGCCGCGCGTATATACAGCCAGGCTTCGCCACCACGCGTGCGTCTCGCGCGCAAGTGACTCTAATTCAGCGAAGTATATTGGAGGCGCTTCCTATAGCGCCCGCAGTGGGCTCGCCGAATATAGTCGCGCTGCGTCTGTCCCGAGGCGGCCCTGAGCCCGCAACCGTGTTGCACGTGCGCACTCGCGCGGGCCGCTGGTTCGGTCGCTATATGATCCGGACTTTCATTCTCTCTTTACGGAAATCGTTCATAATTCGCTGGTGAACGAATGTGATCGCGCGCAAGAAAAGCTCGTCCAGACGAATTCGGGGGAACGCACGACGCGTTGCCGCTTCCGTTCCTCGGCGGGCTTATCCTGTATGAATCTTTTCTCCCGTGGGATTTTTTGCTGGCTCGCCAGCTGCGCCGCCGCCGGGGCTGCCGACCTTTACGTCGCGACCAACGGATCCGACTCGAACGCCGGCACGCTCAACGCCCCGTTTGCGACCATCGGCCGCGCGCGCGACGCCGTTCGCGCTCTGGCCGCGGCTTCCGGACTCCCGGCGGGCGGCGTCAACGTCTACCTGCGCGGCGGCGACTATAACCTGTCCGACACCTTCCTACTCGGCAGCGCCGACTCCGGGGCCGCCGACCGCCGCGTCGTATATACTTCGATGCCCGGCGAGCAGGCTCATCTCACCGGCGCCCGACCGCTCGACCCCTCCTGGTTCACCCGCGTCGACTCCACGTCACCCGTCTGGGGCCGGCTCGACGCGAGCGCGCAGGGACAAGTATATTCGGTGCGGCTCTCCGACCACGGCATCACCGATTTCGGGACGTTGAAGCCCCGCGGCTTCGGCCTGCGCGCGGCCGCGCCACTCTCTTTATATTGGAATCGCGCCCCCCTCACGCTCGCGCGCTGGCCGAACGCCGACGCCCCCATGGTGCAGGTCGAGAGTACGTCCTCCTCAACCGCGTTCACGTATACTGGCTCGCGTCCGGCGCGTTGGACCCAGGCTAACGACGTCTGGATGCACGGCCTGTGGGCGCAGGACTGGGCCGACTACCACGTCGCCGTCGCCTCGATCGATCCTTCGCACTCCGCGGTCACGCTCGCGACCGGCCCCGCGCAATATGGAATCGCCGTCGGCCAGCCCTATTATGCCTATAATCTCCTCGAGGAGATCGACGAGCCGGGCGAATATTATTTGGACCGCACCTCGGGTATTCTCTACGTCTGGCCATCCACATCCCTCGCGAATGCCGACATCCAGGTCAGCATGGTCGAGCACCCGCTCATCCAACTGAACGGCGCCCAGTATATAACGTTTCGCAACCTCATCATTGAGGCGTCGCGCGGGCCGCTCGTCCAAATCGATTCGGCCACCGGCGACGTCCTCGACACCTGTATCCTGCGCAACGGCGGCGAGGTCGGCCTCCGCGTTACCGGCACCACGAGCGGGATCGATCATTCCGAGATCGTGGACGTCGGCGAGGAGGGTGTGATGCTCCTCGGCGGGGATCGCGCGTCGCTGACGCTCGCCAGCAATTTCGTCACGAACTCCCACCTGCACCGGACAGGCGCCGTCGGCTGGACGTACCATCCCGGCATCGACCTCGAGGGCTGCGGCCAGCGCGCCGCGCACAACCTCCTCGAGAGCATGCCGCACGCGGCCATTCTTTTCGCGGGCAACGACCAGATCATCGAGGCCAACGAGATCACCGCCGCCTGCCAGCTGACCAGCGACGCCGGCGCTATATATTCCGGCCATGACTGGGGCTATCGCGGCAATGTGATCCGCGGGAATTTCATTCACGACATCTCGTCGGCCATCGCCGGTTTCGGCGCCCACGGCGTTTACCTCGACGACTGCCTCAGCGGGATCGAGGTTTCCGGCAATATATTCTACCGTATCGCCAACGTCGCCATCTTCTGCGGCGGCGGGCGCGACAATATCATTCGCAATAATATCATCGCGCTCTCCGGCACGGGACACTTCAACGACGATCGCGGACGTTTCCAGATCAACGACAGCGCCGGCGACTATTGGAATCTCCTCGAGCGACTCGGATACGACAATATACAGTATCAACAGGCGCCGTGGGCTGCGACGTTCCCCGCCTGCGCCGCGCTGCCCAACTCTTGGTCTGCGCTCCAGAGCGGCTTGTGGCTGAACCCGCAGAATTGTATATTCTCGACGAACGCCGGTTGGGGAAATCAGACGTGGACTTCCGAGGACAACCGCTCCGGCACGGGCGTGTTCAGTGTCTACGCGGCGTTTTCCAATAATGATCCTGGCGCGAGTCCGCTGCTCGATGACAACGCTGCCGCCAATCGCTCCAGTCGCGCGCCCCAGCTCACGAGCTCTCTCAGCGGCTTTCAACCCATCGCGTTCCAGGCGATCGGACCCGCCACCGCGAGCGTCACGGCCACGGCGGTTCCGAGCGTTCCTTCGCTCCAGGCGCAGGCGTCCGGTTCGACGCAGGTGAATCTACAGTGGACCGCATCCGCCGCGAACGCCGGCGCGGCCGCCACGGAATTTGAGGTCCAGCAAGAGATCGCCAACGGCGCGTGGCAGGTGGTCACCACGATCGATGCCACGAGTGGAAGCAGCTTTTCATATAGTGTTGGCAGCCTCACCTCCGCGTCGGGCTATCAGTTCCGCGTCCGCTCTTATAACCTCGCCGGCTCGAGCTTTTCGAACAACGCGGGCGTGACCACCGCAGATCCGTCCGCCGGCGCGATCAAGGTCGAGGCCGAGAGCCCGTTGAACGTGCTCAACGACGTTGCCCACAACGGCACCGTCGGCGTGGCGGATGCGACGCTCGACAGCGGACAAAGCGTGCGCCTCTACGATACCGGGGATGCGATCCGGATGAATTTCGCACTCGCAAACAGTGGAATATATACCGTCGCAGTGCGGCTCCGCGCGGGCGGCACCACCGGGGCGACGGGATATTGGCCGTCTGGCTATAAATTCAAGTTGGATGGCGCGACGATTATATTGACCGGCGATCCCACCTCGATCTCCGCGCTCGATTCCGCCTACGGTGGTTGCTATTGGGGTACAATGGTCAGCTCGCCGGTGACGCTGGCGTCGGGCGCTCACACGATCGACGTCACTGCGGCCGCGGATTGGGAGGTGGTTGATTACGCGTTGATCACTGCGCAAGCGAGCTCCGGCGGCACCGGCACCACGCCGACCCCGACCCCAACTCCGACTCCCACACCGACGCCTACGCCCAGTCCGACGCCGACGCCGACCCCGGTCGTCGCCGCTCCGACACTCTATATATCACCAAACCTCGTGGTCGAGGCCACCGGCCCTTCCGGGGCGATCGCAAGTTTCGCGAACGCCGCCACGGACAGCACCGGGAGCGTCGTCGCGACGAACTCCGTTCCCGCTTCGGGCTCCGTTTTTTCGATCGGCACCACGACCGTCGCGGTCAACGCGACCGACTCGAACGGCCGCACGACAACGGGCAGCTTTAATATCACCGTGCGCGATTCGACGTCACCGAGTATTACAGTTCCTGCAGACATTTCTGTTACAACTGTCGATCCGGCCGGCCTCGTGGTGTCATTTAGCGTAAGCGCGGTGGACGCGGTAAGCGGAACCACTGCCGTGTTCGCCAGTCCCGCCTCAGGAGCGACGTTTCCAATCGGTACAACCACGGTCACCGCGACTTCGGTTGATCAGGCGGGAAATAGCGGCAGTCGCACGTTCCAAGTCACGGTGTCAGGCGTCGCCCCGTCGGCTCCCACGAGCGTGGCCGCCACCGCGTCGGGCACGAATGTGACCGTCTCCTGGGCCGCCACGCCCGGCGCGCAGTCGTATGAAGTCCGGCGCAGTCCGGCCGCCAACGGGCCCTATATAGCGATCGCATCCGGGATCACCGGGCTGAGCTTCACGGACTCCGGCCTGGCGGCGGGGACCACGTATTACTATATTGTGGTGGCGAGGTCCGTCTTCGGCAGCGGCGCGTTGTCCTCGTCCGTGAGCGTGACGCCGGCCGGGAGCCTCGATGCGAGTTGGACAAGCGCTGACTTGGGCTCGGTGGGATTTGTCGGCAGTGCCTCCGCGGCTGCAGGAGTATATACCATCTCGGGTTCCGGCGCGGACATTTGGAACGATGTCGTCGCGTTTCACTATATGTACCAGCTGCTGCCGGCGGATGGGTCGATTACGGTCCGCGTGCTCGATATGCAGAATACCAACGAGTGGGCGAAGTTCGGCCTCATGATCCGGCAGGGCCTCGAGCCGAATGCGATCTTCGCGGGGCTTTTCCTGACACCGCAGAACGGCTTCGCTTTCCAGTGGCGGCCCTTCGCCTCGGCGGGCTGTTTTTCGATCCAAACGTCGGCCGGTAGCAGCGGCTGGCTGAGGCTGATTCGGACGGGCAGCGTGTGCACCGGCCTGGTTTCGACGGATGGCGTCAACTGGAACGTGCTCGGGATCGCCGCGCTGCCGTTCTCCGGCAATGTATATATCGGGGTGGCGGTGAGCAGCCATAACAACAGCGTTCTCACGACCGGCCATTTCGACAATGTGGAGGTGACCGGAGCGGGTGCGACCACCTCGCCTGCGCCAACGCCCGCTTTCGACCAACGCTTCGAGGCGGAGAATCCGTTGATCATCGTGCACGAGGCGGGCGCGAGCGGGGCAATTGGCGTCTCGCAGGGCTCGCTGGATAGCGGCCAAAGCGTGCGGATGTATGATGTCGGCGACACGATTCGCGTGCCGTTCACCGTGCCGGTCGCCGGGCAATATCATGTCGCCGCGCGCGTTCGCTGCGGCGGCACGACGAGCGCCACGTACTATTGGCCGAATGGCTATACATTCTCGCTCGACGGTTCCGCACTCGCGCTCGCGGGGGATGTCACGTCGCTCTCCGCGTGGGACTACTCTTATGGCGGATGCTATTGGGGAACCATGACGAGCTCGGTCGTGACGCTCGCGGCCGGCACCCACTATATGGATATCACCTCGAACGCGTCGTGGGCCGTCGCCGACTATATAGAAGTGAGTTCTGCCGCCGGTGGAGTGGCCGTGAACCTCGGACGAGCTCCGGCCACGGACCGTCTCGCGGGGCCAACCCTGACGCGCGCTGTGGCGCTGCGGTCGACGGCGATGCGCCCGCCGCTCTATATACGACGCTGATCCGCCGCCGCCGTGACGTTCGGCGCGGTGCTCAGCCCGGAGGCGGCGGCATCGATCAACCAGAAATCCTCGCCCGCATAACGGCCGAGCGGCCGCCCGCGGAGGCCGAGCTCAGTGAGTTCGTCCGCCGTCAGGTCGAGCACGATCGGCCGACCCGCGGCGAGGGCGGCGAGGCGGCGACGGTAATCAGCAACTGCAATGTGCTCGATGCCCCACGGCCGCGGCTCGACGAACTGCAAGTCAGGCCGCCCTTGCCGCTGCGCGAGATAGATGAGTCTATATAAACAGGACCAGTTGGCCCCGACGAATGCATTTGCTGGAAATTTGCCGAGCAGGTCCTCGAGTTCGCTGCGCTCGGTCGCGAGCTCCGAAGCGGGTGGCAGGTCGCCGAGGAGATTCGTCGTGTCCCGCGTCCGGAGGTCCGAGAGCTTGTCGCGGGTCTGGGCTCCGCCGGCAGCGAGGGCGAGAAGAACCACGCCCGTGGCGAAGACTGCCCGCGATCGGCGGGCGCACCACTCCAAGGCGGGCCCCGCGCAGAAGGACGCAGCCGCGCTCAGATAAAAATACGCGGGCAGAAAAAATATATAGAGATCACGGATCTCATAGTTGAACACGAAATAGTGATGCACCAGCGAGCCGACCACCAGCAGGACCGCGAGCGGTCGCGCTCGCTTGATCGCGAGGAGAACGCCGGCGATGGACAGACCAATCCATAGGAAAGTGAATTCGTGAAACACCGCGCGCAGATACCAATACGCGTTGCGCGGAATGGCCCGCATCGGGGCCGCGAACATGCTCTTCTGCCATTGGCGTGCTTCGAGGAGAAAGGCCATGCGCTGCCACGGCCCCGCGAGATGCGCCTGGTCCGTCCCGTACGCGGCGGCCCACGGTTGATATACATTCGCAAATACATCATGCGGGCGCGGCCCGTGGTCCTCGAGCCAGAACGCGGCAAAGTATATAAAGACGCCCAGCAACGTCCCCGCCGCCGCCGCCCAGAAATTCCGCCAGTCGAGCCCCGCGAGAAGCAAGGCGAACACCACGCCGACGGCGAACAAGCCGATCGAGCCATGCACCCCGAGGCTCGCCCCACCCAGCAGCCCGCCGAGCGCCAGCTGTCCGGGGCGCCGGTCCCGCAGCCAACAAATGACGGCGAGCATGACGCCCGCCGTGAAGACCGCTGCCGTCGTATATACTTCAGCCTGCACGGCCTGAGACCACACGGTGACATTCCCTGACCACGCGAGCACCATCGCCAGCCCGACCAGCCGCCAGCCGCTGAGCAGCCGCCCGGTTATATAAGCGAGCCCCGCGGCCACGCCGCCCATAACCGCCGAGAACGCCGTCGCCCGGTTAGCCTCGTCTCCCAACGGCAGCCAGGCGAACGCGCGGACCAGTGCCATATATATAGGATAGCCGGTCACGTGGGAGTGCCCGCCGAATATACTCAGCTCCTGGAACTCCCCGCCATCATACGGCAATAGTTCATATACGCCGGTCCGGAGGTAAACGCCCGCGACGGCGAGAATGACTACGCCAAACACGATCCAGTCGGTGCGGTCGAGCCGATCCGCCAGTCGTCGTGTCCAACTTCCCAGGCCGGTGGCGGTGCCGGACGAGCCTGGGAAGCGGGTGGCGGTGAGATGCGCGGCCGGTGAGGAAATAGAGGAACGTGAAAGCAAAGTGAGGAAGGGTTGCTGCGCCGACTAAACTTTGCTGCGTCGGTTCCAGCGCGGGCCGAAGGCCTTCCGTTTCCATGGTGGCCGGTGGCGGCTCACCCTGAGGCGGCACAGTGGAAAACCCTGAGATTTCGGCAGCGGTTTGCGCGGCTTTTTTGCGACTGGTTTACGGAAACCGACAGACCGTAACGATTCCCGCAACACCACCCGGTCTCCGCGGGATTAGTATATATTCAGAAGCTCGTGCCGGCCAGCGAACTAAAGCGTTGGAGCGCGGTCGACCTCGCCGCCGGCCCTCCCGGCCCACGCCGCCGTTTTATATTTATGAACCCCAACACCCCATCCGCGCACCCCGCCTGCCCGCCCCGCTCGCTCCGCGTCATCAGCCATCGAGCGCGGCGCGCTGCAGTGGTGGCCGCAGCCCTCACCGCCGCGCTTGCCGGACGCGCGGATTTCGAGGTGGCCCGCGGGGCCGTATCGGTGACAGCGTCCGCGCTGGAGGAGTATGATTCGAATATATTCGCCAATGCCGACCAGCAGAGCGACTGGCACACGGTGCTCACCCCGGGCGCGACGTTCGTGCGTAACGTCGGGCTGATCATGACTGACCTCAAAGGCGGCGTAAAATTCCAACGCTTTGCCGATCATACGAGTGCCGATTCGAATGATCCTTTCGGTTCCGCCGAGCTGCGGTGGGATCAGGGCGAGGGAAAGACGATGGGAGATTTAAACATCTCGTATCAAAAGATTTCCGACGCGAACTACGAGGTGAATACCCGGACCGAAGCGAACGATTTCGAGACCAGCCTCGATTTCGGCAGCTACCCGGTCGAGAAGTTCGGCTTCAAGATTCGTGGCGATTACCTCGACCGAAATTATCTGGACTGGGGGCTCAGCGACTTCCACCGCGAGCAGATCGAAACGGACCTGCGTTATCAATACTCTCCGAAGGGCGAGGCGTTTATCGGGGCAGTCGGCCAGCTGAATAATACTTATAATATACCCCCGATGCTGCCCACCATGGACAGCGACGACCTTAAGTATGAATTCGGCGTTGACGGCGAAGTGCTTCCGAAACTCACGGGGTCGTTTGCGACCGGCTGGGTTACGCGCCATTTTCGGTCGCGTGCCGGCGGTCGGCGCTCGGGTATATTATTCGCTTCCTCTTTGCAGTGGCACCCCGATGACGAAAGCCAGGTTTCCTTCATCGCCAACCGCGACTTTGACACGACCGCGATCGACCAGTCTGTTTTGCAACTCACGCTGGGCGTGGAGTTGCGTCGCGAGGTCCTGAGCAAGGCGAATGTTACCGTCGGGGTTTATCATTTCGACGGCAACTATATCGGCATCCCGGCGACGGTTGACCGCAAGGACAACGGTTTCAGCGGAAGGGTAGGCATCGAATATTCCCTGACCACGCATTGGAAGGCGGAGGCGCACTTGAGTTATAATAATACGCGCTCCACGTTGCAATTCTCCCAGTACGACCGAACCATCGTCGGCGTCGGGCTCGAGGCCATGTTCTAATGATAAATGCGTTAAAATCCTGCAGGATAATATTATTAATGTTAGCGGCAGGCCTGGTTGGCCGGACCGCCGCCGCCGTGGACCTCGGCGCGCCCTCCTCCGAATATCATCTCTATCCCCGCGACCTCATCCGCGTCTCGGTGTTCAACGAGCCGGACATGACCGTCGAACGCCGGATCGAGGCGAACGGCAGCATCTCTCTCCCGCTGCTCGGCGCCATCGACCTGCGTGGCCTGACGAAGACACAGGCGGAGAACAAAATCCGCCTCGCCTATATCAAGGACGAGATTTTCGTCCAGCCGCAGGTCGCGGTGACCGTCGTCGAATACCTAGCCAAGGAGGTTTCTGTGATCGGCCAGGTAAAGAACCCTGGTAAAATCGTTTTCCCAATCGAGGCCGACGCGTTGGAGATTGTTGATGTCATCAGCAAGGCCGGCGGCGTGACTCGCATCGGCCGGTCCGATAGCGTGCGCGTCACGCGCAAGAACGCGGATGGGACGGAGCAGACTTTCACTGTGGACGTGGAGCGAATGTTCAACGGGCACGGGGGCGGGAAGACGTTCATGGTCCAGCCGGGCGATGTGATCTTCGTGCCGGAGCGCGTTCTCTAATATACAAAAAAATATATCGGCCATGGCTGAAGCAAAGACCAATTCCGGGTTGCTCGGGGGCGGGGATTCCCCGACGGGCAGCGGCACCACAGAGGGCAACCTCATCGACTTTGACCGGATTCTCCGCGTCATGCGCGAGCGCTGGCTCGGCGCCCTCCTGCTTTCCGCGCTCGCCTGCAGCGCCGTCGGGTGGATGCTACTCCGCGAAACTCCCGTGTACGCCGCCACCGCGACGTTGCTGGTGGAGCGTTCGACGGATCGCGTCGTTGATATAAAACAAGTCGTCGATAATACAGTCGACAGCTCGCTGACCGACGCGCTGCTGCTCACGCATATACAGCAGATTCACAGCCACACCTTTTTTGTGCGCGTGATCAATTCCCTGACCCCCGCCGAGCGGCACGCCGTGCTCGCGCCCTATCCGCGCGTGAACGCCCTTCCACCGCCGTCTTCGGAGAATGCGAAGATTGACGAGGACGAGCGGATGGAGGCCATCATCGACCAGGGCCTGAAGGTCGAGCGCTCGGGGCGCACGCTGCTGATTACTCTCACCGTCCGGCATCGCGACCCCGCGGTCGCGCAGATGCTCGCGAACCGTCTTGGCGACGAGTATATAGCGCACCTGATCGACCGCTCGACGGCCAGCAATGACTCCGCGCTGGTTTTCCTGCAAAGCCAGGCCGAGGACCTGCGCAAGAAGCTCGAGACGGCGGAGCAGAAGCTCCAGGCGTATCGCGAGAAATATAATCTCTTCTTCATGGAGCAGAACCAGAATATGGTCATCGAGCGCCTGCGCACGCTCAGCGCCTCGGTCACGCAGGCGCGCGTTGCGCGACTCGCGCTCGAGGGCCGGCTGACGCAGGCGCAATCGATCCTCCGCGATGGCAACGCCGACCAGGCGCGCTCGCTCTCCTCGCTGCCGGAGTTTTCCGGCTATGCGAATGTACAAAAGCAGATGGATGAACTGCGCGCGAAGCGGGACGTTCTCGCCGAGCGCTATGGCCGTCGCCATCCGCTCATGCAGGAAAATGCGAGCTCGCTCGAGACGCTCGACCGCCTCCGCAAACAAGAGATCAATGCGGCCGTGACGGATCTTTCGAATCAGCGGGATAAGGCATTGATGGACGAGAAGCAGCTCGCGGGCGAACTCGCCGCAACCGAGAAGGAATCGCTACGCGTGGACCAGTTATCGGTAAACTTCAATTTCCTGCGTCGCGAGGTCGAGAGCACGCGTGATACTTATTCGCAGATTTTGAACCGCCTGAATGATACAACGATTTCGAGCCGGCTGCAGAATACTAATATAAAGTTTGTCGACCGCGCAGGTCTGCCGGACCGGCCGGTCTCGCCCAATCGCCTGAAGATCCTCGCCATCGTCGTCGCCCTCGGAGGCGTGGTCATGGTCGGCTATCCGCTCGCTGCCGATATGCGCGACACGCGGATCAAAACGTGGTGGGATATAGAGAACTACCTGGGAGTTTCGCTCATCGGCGAAATTAGCAGTGCCCGCAACATCGCCAAAAAAGATCGCGGGTGGATCGTCGCGCGAACGCTCGACGAGGACATAGTCGAGGCGTTTCGGGGTCTACATAATCAAATCCAGCTCACGGCCTCGGCCACCGCGAAAACGCTGCTCGTCAGCAGTACCATTCCCGCCGAAGGAAAAAGCTTTGTGGTCGAAAATCTCGGCGCGACATTCGCCGCGCATGGCCGGCGCACGCTGTTAATCGACGCGGATTTCCGGCGCCCGAGCCTGCACGGCGCGTTCCAAGTGGATAATACACGCGGTATTATTCGATACCTCGAGGAGGGCGGCACTGGCACCGACGACGTGCTCGGCGATCCCAACCTCGGCATCATTGCCGTCTCTCCCGGACTGTATTTGCTCCGCTCCGGCGGTGTTTCGCGGAAATTGACGGAAATGCTCCAGAGCAGCGCGCTCGTCCCGTTGATCCAAACGCTGCAACATCATTTCGATGTCATATTGATTGATACCTCGCCGGCCGGGGTGTTTCCCGACGCGGAGGCGTTTTGTCGTCTGGCCGACGGATTGATATATATTTGTGGGTTCAACGGACCGACGCGCCTCCATGTGCGGCAAACGCTTAACCGCCTGGGACAACGCGGGGTGCCGTTCCTCGGCGCTGTATTAAACTCGGTCCCGCCCGGTCGCGTGGGCGGTAATTATCTCTCGGCCTGGAGCCACGGTCGGCGGCACTACCGCGGATATTACGAGCGTCGCGCGTAGCGGCGTATATACTTATGGGCTCGCGACGCACATTGGCGTCGCGAAACGCTGGTGCGCGCTGACGTCTTAGCGCGTGGCCGTGGTGCCGAGCAGTTCGGGAGCGAGGGAGCGCGCGGGTGGCGGTGCCGCCGTGCTGCCTGCGGTCCGGCCGGACTGGCGGCGATGGATCGCAACTTTATATAACTCCTCGAAGCGCTCGGCTTGTTTCTCCCAGGTGAATTCCTGCAGCACGCGTTCGCGACCCGCGGCGCCGAGTTGCCGCCTTAGTAAGGGATCGAGCGCGAGCGCACGCATCGCGCCGGCGAGCCCCGGAATCGCGCGATGCGGGCAATCGGCTTCGACGAGAAATCCGGTCGCCGCAGTGATCTGCAGCGAAGGTCCTGCGAGGCGCAGCGCGATGGTCGGCGTGCCAAGCGCCATCGCTTCGAACACCACCGTGGGAGCCTGATCGTGCAGGCTGGGGTGGATCAGAGCGATGGAGCGCTCCAGTTGCGCCAGCGCTTCGGCACGGGGTACCCCGCCGCGAAATTCCACGCTCGTCGCGACACCCAGTCGCTCGGCGAGCCGCCTCAATCCCGGCAACGCCGGACCCTCACCCAGTATAGTCAGGCGCGAATGCGGGATCGCCGCCTCCGCGAACGCGCGGATCGCCAGCCATTGCCCTTTCCAACCGAGCAGCCGGCCGATTGCGCAGAATTCGCAGCCCGTGCGGTCAAGTAGATACGGGCGGCGTGCCAGCGACTCATCGAGCGCCATCTGGAGCAGGCAAACCGTACGCTCGCTTCCGAGCGCGGCGAGCCGGTTGGCGGTTGCTGGCGTGGACGCCAGCACGACATCCGCGTGTCGCGCGGTGGCCCGAAGTTGCGGATCAAGCCCGGCCAGCCTTTGCGCGGCACGCCGGAAAAAATCGCCCGCGCGTTCCCGCCAATTCAGCCCCGCCAGGAACGCCGGCGGACAAGCGTCGCCGCCGCCCAGCGGACCCCAAACGAACGGGCGCCCGAGTTGATATAGGCTGCAGGGCGTCCAATAGCGTCCATAAGTTATATGATGGACCACATCCGGCGCAAATGCGTCGCACACCGGCTCCGCCCAGCGCGCGATGCGGGCCTGCCACGCATGATAATAGATCTGCCAGAGGGTCGAGGTAACGACGCCGCGTCGCAGGCCCGGAGATATATCATAGTAGCTGAACGACAGGGACGGCGTGGGGTGCGCGGCCAAGAAGCGCTCGATCGCGGTGCGGTGGTCCGGGCGCGTGAGCACGTGCACCCGATGGCGTTGCGCCAAGGTCCAGGCCGTGCCCCAGCCGACGCCCTCCTCCGAGCCCAAGCCGGGTTCGCACACGAAGGCGGAGAGAAGTATATTCATTCTCCGGGCCTGGCGCGCAGCGAGGCCGAAACCACGGGAACGGAAACGAAGGCGAAGACAAATACACAGGTATGAAACGTCAAACGCTTAGCGCTTAACGTGAAACCTTTAAGTACGGAGGCTCCGCCGGGAGCGTATATAGAGCTCGGTGAGCGGCCGGAGGTGGGGGCGCCTCGCGTCTGGCGTTCTATATGGCCCCGGCGGCGGTGGAGTATAGAGCGGGGTTGACGAGAGGTCGGCGGCATCGGCTTCAGGAGGGCGCGAGTCTTCCCGTAATCGAGCTGCTCGGCTCGGAGGGGGTCAGGGCACGCTCGATTCCATATATCATTGCAGAGGCGGTGTGTTCGTCACTGACCGCCAGCGCGCGCCGGCGTGCCACGCTGCCCATTTCTGCGAGCTGGCTCCGCGGCGTTGCCAACAAACTGAGCAATTCGCGACGCAGCGTGGCCGTGTCCCCGGGCGAGTACGTCCAGCCGGACACCCCGCCAACCACCAGCTCTTCAACTGCCTGCGAGCCCGTGCAGCCAAGCACAGGCAGCCCCGATGCCATCGCTTCGTTGACGACAAGGCCCCACTCATCGGAGAGCGAGGGCATGACGAATGCATCGGCTCCCGCATAGCATTTGGGCAGATCGCGATAGGGTTGTGGGCCGAGAAAGTTCAGGCGCACGTTGGCGGGCCACTCGACCTGCCGCAGCTCGTCTGCCTGGGGTCCGCGACCCGCAATCGTCCAGCATATATATCGGCCCGTCTCGCGCGCCGCGGCGGCGAGCGCGCGCGCGAAGGGCACCACGCCCTTTCGCGGAATCAATTGGCCAACATAAAGCAACTGCAGCTCGTCACCCCTCGGCATGACGCGCGCCGTGCTCCCAAATAGCGTGGTGTCCGTACCGCTGGGCACGACCGTGATTTTCCCGGGGGAAACCCCGCACTCGAGCACGTGCCGACGGCCACTCTCGCCATTCACGAAAACGCCGTCGACGCGCGGCAGCAGCCAGCGTCGCAGTCGCTTCCGCGCCGGCCCGCGGGATTGCGCCGTGTTTTCTGATTCGCGGACCTGTACGATCAGCTTGAACGACGCGCCCAGTTTCTTGAGGAGCGCCGCCTGCACCGTGCGCGGACCGACCTCGACCGCGATAACGACGTCCGGCCGCAGCCGCGCGAGGTCCGTGATCGTGCTATAGGGAACAATCAATTTACCGCGCTCCTGAAACCCGAGCGGATGCCGGTGCTTCACCCCAATATGAAGTGAGCGCTGGATTTTCACCTCGAGCCCGGAAAAATCCGGCGCCCAATCGCGACTGCTGTCCATCGGCTCCGACAGCAGCATGGTCAGTCGCCCCACCTTGTGGGAGAGTTTCTGCATCGTGCTGACGAAATGGAGCGGCAGATATTGCGCGAGCATCACGACGTGGATGCTGGCGAGCGGATCACCGGGAGCGTTGTTCATATACTATATATTCTAATTATATCAGCGGCATCCTCTATGCAGGCGCGGGCCGGATCACTGGCCGGCGAGGACGCGCAGGAGCGGCTTGACGAAATAGATCGGGGCGCGCGCGCCGCCGTGGCGTCGGCAAAATTTCCACCAGTCCGTGGCCGGCAGCCCCTTGGTGCCGCGGAGTTTCTGCAATCGCCGCACGCGGCCGAGCGATGGATCCTGCCATGTGCCGGCGAGTGTATTCGGAGAGCACGCTCCAAAAAAACCAGCGGCGAGAACACAGGCGATGCGCAGTCGCTGGGCGCGATAGCCGTAATCCAGATCTCCCATCGCATGTCGGAAATGCGCGATTGGCCCCAGCTGTTCATATGCGATCCGCGGCACCCACACAATATTGCCCTCGAACGTGTCACAATATTGCTCGCCCAACTCCGGGTCGATCGGCTCGACCTTGCCGGGGTGTGGCCCGCGGCGCCGCAGCCCGCCATACGTCCGCCGGCCAGTCACCGGAGACGCACACGAGCCGACCACGATCGCCACCGGGTGGCGCCGGGCGGTTTTATATAAACGCTCGACCGCGTCGGGCGCGAGGACGACATCGTCATTCAACCAGAAATAAGCGTCGGGATCCGTCGCCGCCGCGTGCTCCCACGCCAGGCGCATCCCGCCACCCCAATATAAATCGCCCGAGCCCGGCACTATATGAACTTCGGGAAACGCCTCCCTCACGGCGGCGGACGTGCCATCGGTGCTTCCGTCGTCGACGAGCCACGTCGTGAGCTGGATTCCCGGCGCGCGTTGTTTCGCGAGAGCCCCGAGGCAGCGGAGAGTGAGCTCGCGCCGGTTATGGGAGGTGATCAGGACGGCGACGTTCACGGATGCACGAGGGGGCGTCAGCGGGCGCCGGACCCGCGGACGACGGCGCGAAAGGTCCGAACCAGAATTACTATATCAAACCAGATGGACCAGTTGCGCACATAATATTGGTCCCACCGCCGCATGCCCTCGTTGCCGGTATCGCTGCGGCCCGAGACCTGCCACAGGCCGGTGAGGCCGGGGCGCATGCGCGAGCGGACGTCGCGCACGGCGCCGCCGAGTTCCTCGAGATGATAATCGGGGAGGGGGCGCGGGCCGACGAGCGCCATGTCACCGAGGAGAACGTTGAAGAGCTGCGGCAGCTCATCGAGCGAAGTGCGGCGGAGGAATTTGCCGATGCGTGTAATGCGGGGATCTTCGCGCAGCTTGAAGTTCTGCTCCCATTCTGCCCGCAGGTCGGGATTACGCTCGAGATGCTCGGCGAGGACCTTGTCCGCGTTCGGCACCATCGTCCGGCATTTATACGCAAAGAATACTTCCTCGTCGCGGCCGGCGCGCTTTTGTTTATATATCGGAAAACGCCCATCCTCGAGCCACACGGCCACGCAGGCCGCGGCGCAGAGCGGCAGCCAGAACGGCATGGTGATGGAGACGAGCACCACGTCGATGGCGCGCTTCACGCGTGGCGCGAAGGGGCTGAGAAGCGTTTGGGAAATTTCCAATCCGACGCGCCCGCTCAGGTCGCGCGGAACGACGAGCAGCGACGGCACGTCCCCGAGGTCGGGCACGATCATTACATTGCGATAGGCCGTGAACGCGCGGTTGATCACCTCGCGATTCTGGAGCTCGCCCAGACCACTGCTTGCCACGATCGCCGCAGGACCGGCTGGCATGATGGTATCAAGGCCGCCCAGTACAGATATATTGTTAACCGATCCCACTTGATCGTCCGTGCATATTCCCACGGGAAAATAGCCGAGCCCTCGCTCTCCGCGTAACCGGTCGACGAGATTGGCGGCGACGGAGGCACGTCCGAATATAATCGTCGGCACTCCATATAAATCATACTTGCAGAGGAGATGGCGCGCGACCAGTCGGAGGAACGGGACGAGTAATATAGATAGGCCCCAAGTCACCCCGATGCTCAGACGGCTCACAGTATCAGCAGCCTTGGTGAAGAACATAAGCACTGCGCCGAAGCCGAACAGTGTGGTGATCAACGTCACTTGTCGCCGGAGGTGATCGACTGCGGAGAGTCCCCAGCCGGGCAGCAGAGAGAAAACCGAGGCGCCGATCCACCACGCAGGTATAAGAAGCAGCACCCATTTCGGAAGCACCGGTGCCCCGAGGAGAACGGCGCGGAGTGTGCCGCCGGCGAGAAGAGCACAGCCGAGCGCGAGAGTATCGGCGCTTCCCATTGCCAACGAGTTAAAGATCGAGCGACGCGAGAGCCACCACGAGTGTCGCGCGACTTGCGCGTGGACTGCGCGCCGGCGGGCCGGCATTTGCAGCGCGGTGCTGAGCGTGAGATGCGATTGGAGAGCGGGCATGATATGTCTGGGTCGGCCCCATACGGGCGCGGTACCGACCAAACTGTATAGCATCTAGTTCGCCGTTCGCCGTGCGACGGATGCGATTCTGACCCGGGTTCAGGTTTCGCCCGATGAACTCCGCTGCGATGTCCCGATTGATAATTGCGGTGATACTATAATATACACAGCAGTTTAGTATATAAAGGCATATCGCGGCGCGCATGGCACCGCGCCTGCTCCGGGCGGTCTGGTCTTCACTCATGGAATTATCCGCTAGCAGCTTATATATTTTTAACGCCCTGCGGCGCCCGGCGCGCGGGGCCCGCTCTGCGGCGCGCCGGACCGCCTGATGCGAGCTGCCGGCCCATTTCTGGCCGAGGCGGCGCGACTGCCGACCGCGGATCCGATTCTACAGAGCCGGATGACGCGCGGATTCCAGTGGTCCTTCGGCGCCACGCTCGTCCAAGGCGTTTTCCAGATTGTGGTTACGATGACCATGGCGCGGCTGCTCGCGCCCGCTGATTATGGATTATATGCATTGGTCGACGTCGTGCTGCGCTGGGCCGGACTGTTGGGCCAGATGGGTTTGGCGACGGTACTCGTGCAGCGAGCAACGCTTCTGGCGGAGGAGTTGCTCGTCGCGCGAACGCTCGCACTCGCTCTGGCACTCGCCTCGTGCGCCGTGATTGCGGGCGGCGCGCCGCTGTTGGCGACCGCGTTCGGGCAACCCGCGCTCGTGCCGCTGCTCCGCGTGGCGTCTTTGTCATTTCTACTCAACGGTCTAGGACTCACCTCCCTCGCGTGGTTGCGGCGCCAGATGCAATTCGGCCGCCTCAGTGCAGCGGAGCTTGGCGGCTATATCATCGGTAACGGGCTCACCGCTATATACTTGGCCCGCCACGGCTTTGGCGTCTGGTCGGTTTTGTGGGGAAGCCTGACGGGTCAGCTGGTACAAAACCTGATCGCGATTACACAGGCACGGCTTCCGTTCGGGCTTTCCCTGAGCCCCGCGCTGGCCCGGCCACTGCTCCGGCAGGGAGCGCATGTATCATTAAACTCCTGCCTTGATGTCACTAATAATACAATGGACACATTTGTATTCGCGCGCGTCGTGCCGGCCGCAGTTCTCGGTTTATTCAATCGCTCCGCGATGCTTGCGGGCTTGCCCGTTAATTTTCTCTGGTCGGCGGTCAGCAAGGTGACGTTTCCGAGTTACGCCAGGCTACAGCAGGATAAGCCGACCTTCTCATTGTTCTTTCAGCGCACACAAATTTGGAGCGGGACGCTCTCAGTCTCGGTCCCTCTCTCCATGATTCCTGCCGCTGACATCATTGTCCGCTTTCTTCTCGGGCCGAACTGGGAGGCCGCTGTGCCGATCCTGCGGCTCCTGCTGCTCGCGTTCGCCTTCGAGTCGCTCGCATTTCCTTATCATAGCGCGCTCGATGCCCTCGGTTGCTATAACGACCGCACCCGGATTCGCCTCGGCATCCTGCTCGTGCGCGGAATTTTCCTGGCTCTCGCGGTCGGCTACAATCACCGGCTCCTCTTCGCGGCCGCCGCGGTGGCGGGTTTTTCGACGTGGCTCGTCTCCGTCTGGCCACTGGCCCGACGCCTTAGTGTGCGGCCGACACTATTCTTCCGGAATGACGCGCTCACGTTCGTGCGCGCGCTGGTGTGTGCGGTCGCAGTTGGGGCAGTGCATATTGTCACGGCGCGGGCGGGGTTCCCGGCTGGGTGGGCCGTGCTGGGTTGCGCGGCAGCGGGCGCGCTCGCGCTCGCGGCGACACTCCACCGCCAAATCCAACTCGCCTGGGCGAATCGATGAAGCCGCTCCTGATCATCACTACGTTCCTCGGCGGTGTCGGCCCGACCGGCGTGGAAACACATTTCCGCGAGATCATGCGCGAGGCGGGCAGCTGGGATTGCGAGACCGTGCTGGTGACTCCCTATTCCGGGAGTCGCTGGCGGCGCGGCCTCTACCGGCCCCTCAAGGCTGCTCGCTCCGAGATCGGCAGCTGGCTATATAAACGTGGCCAGGCCACGGCCCTCCGCCGCCAGCTCGACGAACTTCTGCACGTATATTATCAGCGGCGCCCGATCACCATTTATACACAGTGCCCGTCGTCCGCCGAGGTCGCGCTGCAGGCCGCGGGCGGGCGCGACGTGCGCGTGCTGCTCGCCGTGCACTATAATGAATCCGAGGCCGAGGAGATGCGGGCCAAGGGACTCGCGTCCGAAAATGGCTGGTGGTGGCGCCAGCTCATGGGCACCGAGCGGCGCGTGCTGCCGCGCCTCGATGGCATCGTCTTCGTCTCCGACTATATGCGCCGCGTCGTCAACGCCCGCGTGCCGCGCGTGACCGGAGTGCCCCAGGCCACGCTGTTCAATTTCCCGCCGCCCCGTTCCGACGCCGAGCCCGTCGGGCCGGCGCGCGACCTTATCGCGATCGGCACGATTGAGCCACGGAAGAACCAGCTGTTCCTGTTGCAGGTCCTGACCGAGCTGCGAAAACTGGGGCGTCACTATTCGCTCACGATCGTCGGTGACGGCCCGGATCGTCGGATGCTGGAGATCGCCGCATCCGCGATGGGTCTGGAGAAATATGTTCACTTCGCCGGCTTCGTGCCCGCCGCGTCCACGCTGATTCCGGCCCACCGTGCGCTTGTCCACGCGGCCCTGCTCGAGAACTGCCCGATGATCGTGGCCGAGGCCCTTTCGCATGGGCGCCCAATCTTTGCCGCCGCCGTCGGCGGCATTCCGGAATTATATACCGATGGCGTGGAGGGCCGGTTTTGGGATCTCGGCGACGCACCTGCGGCCGCTCGGCTTGTCGTCGACTTGCTCGAGGATCCCACCCGTTACGCGCAGGCGTCCGCGGCGGCGCGAGCGCGTTACGATCGCGCGTTTGCCGGGCTGCGCGACCGCTGGATGAATTTCCTGCTCGCGGCCGAAGCGGAATATAAACCTGCCCGCACGCTCGCGCCCGCTTTGCGCCGCTCCTTTTCGTCATGAAAGTTGTCCACCTCAGCACCAGCGATCTCGGCGGGGGCGCCGCGCTCGCCGCCTTCCGCGTTCATACCGGCCTGCGTCAGGCCGGCATCGATTCATGGATGGTGGTGGGCGAGAAGCTCAGCGATGATCCCTATATTATTCGCGCCACGTCGCCGCGCCTCGCCGAATTCCGCCGGCGAATGGACCGCCAGTGGCACCGGACATTTCATACGGAGAACCAGAGCCTGATCACGCCTGCCTGGATCGGGTCCTCGGCTTGGCGCATCGCGAATAAACTCAAGCCTGACGTCGTGCACCTGCACTGGATCGGACGCGGGTTCCTGCGGCTCGAGGCGATCGCCCGCCTTCGCGCACCGCTCGTGTGGTCGATGCACGACATGTGGGCTCTCGCGGGCGGCGAACACTATATAGATGCGGACATGCGGTATCGCGACGGATATCTCCCGCATAACCGCGCGCCGGGCGAATCGGGTTTCGATTTGAACCGGTGGATCTGGGAGCGCAAGCGGCGCGCTTGGCGCAGGATCCCGCGCATCACCGTGTTGGCAGTCAGCGAATGGCTGGCCGCCCGGGCGCGGGAGAGCGTGCTTTTCCGCGACCGCCGCGTGGAGGTATTATATAACGCGATTGATCCCAATATATATCAGCCGCGCGACCGCGCCGCCGCCCGGGCGGCCCTCGGGTTGCCGGCGGGGAAGCCGCTGATGCTTTTTGGCGCAATCGATGCCACCACGGACAAGCGCAAGGGTTTCGATCTGCTGTCGGCCGCGCTCTGGGAAGTGCGCGCCGCGAAGTCTCCGGTCGAGCTCGTGGTGTTCGGAAACGCGCCGCGAGGTGACGGCGAGACCGCGCCGGAATCCGGCTTCCGCACGCATTACCTCGGAGCGATCGCCGATCCCGCCCGGCTGGCCGAAGTATATAGTGCGTGCGACGTCATGGTCGTGCCCTCCCGCGAGGAGGCGTTTGGCCAGACCGCCCTCGAGGCGCTCGCGTGCGGCACTCCGGTCGTGGCGTTTCGCGTCGGCGGCCTGCCGGAAATCATCGATCACGGGGTCTCGGGTTTTCTCGCGCGGCCGTTTCTCGTGCGCGAGCTCGCCGAGTATATAGTGCGGATCGCCGCCGCCCGCGACCGGCCCGAATGGCGGGCGTGGTCCGATGCGGCGCGCGAGCGCGTGCTCCGGGATTTCACGCTCGGCACGCAGGCGAGCCGCTGCGAGCAATTATATATCGAGACCATCGCCGCGGCGGCGCCGGCAAAATCGCACCGTTTCTCAGTTCCGTCACCCGCGCATTCCGCGAGATGAACTCCGTCCTCGCGCTGGTCTTCTTCGTGGCCGCACTGGGCGCGGGTTGCTTTATACTCGAGCTGGTGAACCGGCGACCGGTGATCGGCGCGTTCGCCCTCTTCGCGTGGCTCGCGTTGCTGTCGCTCTTTATCGACAACTCCGAGATTTTCATGCGCTCGGTCGGCGGCATCAATGTCGTGCCGCCCGACGTAATCTGCGCGCTGCTCGCCGCGATCACCATATTGCGCGTCATCCAGGGACGCGTCCGGGTGAACCGGCGTTTGCTCGTTCCGCTCGCGGTGTTCGTGGCCATGCTCGCGTTGAGCTATATACGCGGACTCGTGAAGTTCGGGTTGCAGCATTCGACCAATGAGTTCCGGGAGTTCTTTTATTTTCTGAGTGCGCTGCTTTTCTCGCTTAGCTTTCCCGCGGAAAAGCTCTCCGGAAAACTGCCCGGCGTCGGGATCATCGGCGGCCTCGCGCTCGTGCTGGTTGCCTGCGCGCGGATTCCGCTGATGGGCGGCTTCAGCCTCGAGGCGCGACCCGTGCCGTCCTACGCGGCGCTCGCGATCGGTCAGGCGTTTTTCCTCGGCTGGTTTTTCGTCCGCATCCGACCACGTTTCGCCCGCTGGCGCTGGCTCATGTTCGGGTTTCTCGCCTTTGCGTTCCTCATGCTACACCGCTCCGTCTGGGTTGCGTTGCTCGGCGGCATCGCTGCGATCGTCGTCTTCGACCAGAAGGGCCGTCGCGCGCTGCTCCGCACCGTCGTGATTGGGGGCGCGGTCGGAGCCGTCATCGTCGCGGCCTTCTTCGGGCCCAAGGTCGCCGCCGGTTTGAACGAGGCCGTCGGCGAGGCGACGTCATCCGAGGACAGCACCTTTATCTGGCGGCTCGAGGGCTGGATCGCGCTGCTGCGTCCCGACACCGGCTGGGACATCGGTGACCTGCTCGTGGGACGGCCGATGGGCTCCGGCTATGCGCGCGTTCTCGGCAACTCCTCAGTCAACGCGACCGAGATCGACGCCGGCGTGATCCCGCATAACTACTACCTTTCCACGCTCCTGCGCGGCGGTATCATCGGGCTCCTCGCTTTTCTCACGCTGCACTTCCGGCTTCTCCGGCTGCTCGCGTCGGAGAGCGGGGAGACCAAACCGGGGCTATATGCACTTTGCTATTTCGTGATCCTCGTCACCCAGATGATATATTATGTCCCCTATTCGGCGGACTTTATCCAGGGCCTGTTCCTCGGCGGCGCCATCGCGCTGCCTTCCACGCCGGAGCGGCTCGAGGATTGACCGCGTATGAGTGATCATGCCGCCACCGCCTCGGCGAGAAGTCCCAGTACCCGCTCGAGCGATGTCATCGGTGGCATGCGGGTCGACGCGGGCACATACGCGAGCACGACCGCGCAGGTGCTCGCCTGGGCGGCACGCGCGGAGTCGCGGTATATATGCGTCGCGAATGTACATATGGTGATGGAGACGCGCGACGCCCCGGATTTTCGCGCGATCGTCAACGCGGCCGACCTCGTCACCTCGGACGGCATGCCGCTCGTCTGGATTCTCCGGCAGCGCGGCCACGCGGCGGAGCGCGTGTACGGGCCCGATCTCATGTTGCACGTCTGCGCCGCGGCCGCGGAAGCCGCGGTGCCGATCGCGCTCTTCGGCGGCGCGCCGGCCGTGCTCGAGCGCGCGTGCGCGATGCTGCTCGCGCGTTTTCCCGGACTTCATATAGCTGCGAAAATCTCCCCGCCATTCGGCGCACTCACGGCGGCGCAAAACGCGGATTTCACTCGTCAGCTGCGGGAGTCCGGCGCACGCATCGTGTTCGTCGGGCTGGGATGTCCCAAGCAGGAACGCTGGATGGCGGCAGTATATAAGGAGGTGCCCGCGGTGTTCCTCGGTGTCGGCGCCGCGTTCAACTTTCACGCCGGCGAGGTCCGGCAGGCCCCGGCGTGGCTGCAGCGCGCCGGGCTCGAGTGGCTGTTCCGCCTCGGCGCCGAGCCGCGCCGCCTCTGGCGCCGCTACCTCTGGCACAACCCGCGTTTTCTCTGGGCGGTGCTCCGCGAGGGCGTGCGCCGGCCGCGGGCGTGGAACGCGTCAGCGTAGGCGCTCGTTTCATAAAGCGCCCCGCTTCGTATAACTTCGCCGGGGCACGTTGCGGCCTAGGGCGCGCCGAGGTGGAACCGCAGGCTGCCGTGATAAGTTCCCTTCGCAACGGCCAGCTGGCTCGCCGGGCCGGTGCGGTCGGGCAGGATGAACTTCGAGCCGATCGCCGGGATCGCGTGCAGGAACGAGAGATCCCCCGCCGGAAATGCGACGGTCGTGAACGCGTGATTGATCCGAGGCGTGCCGACGCGAATATATATCGCCGGGTCCGCGCTCGCCACGCCGAGGTTGCCCGCGCTCGACCTCAACTCCGCCCAGCGCACGCCGGAGAAAAATCCCTGGAACTCCGGGTAATTCCAACTCTCGCCCGGCTGGATGTTATTATATAGCGTCTCGTGCGTCCCCAGAACGGTGCCGCGGAGCCGATTTTGCCAGACGCGATACGGCCCCTCACCGAGCCAACGGAGGCTCTGCATTTGCGCCTCCGGATAATCGAAGGTGATGCCGTGGTAGGAAAATGCGCCGTCGAGCGTATATGAATAATCGAGACGCAAATCACCCGACGCCTCGAGCGTCCAGCGGAACTCCAGGTCGGCGCCCGTGCCCTGCACGGTGGGCATTGGCGCGCCGCCGCTGCCGTCGACGGGCGCGACAATCGCGGCCTCGACCTTGCGGGTTTCCTTCGACGTCCCCTTCGGGAAACGCGCCGCATCGAAGCCGAGCCGGACCGTGGTGATCACCGGCGCCGCTCCGTCGGATCGCGCGAAATGCGACAACCGCAAACTGCGCACCGGTTGCGGCGGGAATTCATAGAGCTTCCCGTCAATCGCGCGCCGCGATCCATCATATAACGTTTTCCAGTGCGTGCCATCCGGCGAAATTTCCAGGCGGAATCCGATCCAGCTCACGGTCTTTGGATACTCCGGATCGATCTCCACGACGTTCGCCATCAGCGGCGCCGACTCCCCGTGTATATATGTCCCAGCCTCGCCCGCCGCATTCGATGCGTGCAACGCGTGCCACTCGAGGCCTTCGGGGCGTGACGCCCGGGCGAAGACCAATCGCGGCCCCGCGGTCAGCGCGGCGTGTGCATCGCCATGGGTCCACGACTGCAGCTCGCCCGTGCCCGCGTCGAAGGTCGCGACGCTCTGGCCGGCGGAGAGCTGAATCATATTGCCGTGGTGCTCGAGCTTCGGCGCGGCCGCCGGTGCCGGCTTTGCTCCCGTTGCCGCCGCTGTAGCAACCGCCGCCCCCGAAGCCAGACGCGTCGGCAATGCCGCGGTCGGCCAGCTCCACGTCCAAAGCTCGCGGCCGTCCGAATCGACCGCCGTGAGGACCACCGCATCCGCTGCGGTCCAGTCCGCCGGCACGGGCAACGCGAACAACCCATGTGCGTGCGGCGCGATGTCCGGGCCGTGCGCGGTGCCGGACGCGATCACACGCGGCGCGTTCCCGGTCTCGGCGCGATCCGGAAAGCGCACCAGCTGCCAGCGAAATTCGCAGGTCGCGAGCGAGCGGAAATCATATTGGTTGCTCACCTTCACCGGCGTGGAGAAACCGCCGGGGCCCATCGGCTCGATCTGCACCGGGGAGTATATATCGCGCACGGTATAATAACTGCCCTCCTTCTCGTGATGCGGCCCGAGGATCCCATCGGGAGCAAACGTGCTATATACATCGACCCGCCCGGCCTGGTCGGTGCGGGCGATGCCTTCGTCCGCAAACACCCAGATGAACCCGCCGCCGCCCACGCGCGAAGTCGAGATCGCCTGCCAGTAATCCGCGAGCCCGGCGCCGGCGCCTCCATCATAGAGTCCGTGGATCATCTCCGTCGGCATCACGACATTGGGTCCGGCCAATCGCTTCGTGATATCGGCGTAGTCCGGATAGTGCTTCGTATCGACCCCGTTGAACAACTCCCACGGGTGCAGGACGACGCGCTGCTGCGGATCGTAGCGCGCGAACTCGGCGTCGAGCGCGCGATTCCAACCACCTTCGTTGCCGTTATCCCAGAATAATATACTCGGGTGATTGACGTCGCGCGTGACCATCTCGCGGACCAACTTCCGGCCGTTGTCCGTGTCGTGCGCGCGATGCCAGCCGCTGAGCTCGTCGAGTACATATAAGCCCTGCTCGTCGCAGGCCTCGAGGAACGCCACGTCGGGCGGGTAGTGCGTCATCCGCACCGCATTCATATTCATGCCCTTGATCAGCCGCACATCGTCGACGCAATCCGCGGCGTCGAGCGAGCGGGCCGTTTCCGGACGGAAACTGTGACGTCCCACGCCTTTCAACAGGATGCGTTGCCCATTGAGAAAAAGGCCTGCGCCCGGACGCACCTCGAACGTGCGGAAGCCGAAGCGCTGCGTCATAGTATGAAGCGCCTCGGCGCCGCGCCGCAGCGTCAGCTGCATTGTATATAGATTCGGCGTCTCTGCGGTCCAGAGCTTCGGCGACGGCACCTTGGTTGCAAACGACACATGCCCGCTGCCGCCCGCCGGAATCACCGCTTGCAGCAACTCGCCTTGCGGCTGGCCGTCCGCCTGAACGATCTGCACATCGACGCGGTCCGCGTCCCGAACGGCGTCGAGATCAATTTCGGCTCGCAGATTCCCGTCCGCTCGGGCGTCGATCGCCACGTGCTCGATCGCCTGCGCCGGCCGCGCTTCGAGATACACCGCCCGATATATACCGCCGAACACCCAGTAGTCGCCTGTGCGCTCGGCGGCCTCGGTCGCCGGGTTTGCGGAAACCTTGGCCACGTCCACCTCGAGGACGTTTTCACCGCCCGGTTGGAGCAGCGTCGTTATATCATAACCGAACCGCACGAATCCGCCCTGATGCACCGGTCCCGCGGGGCGTCCGTTGATTCGCACGGTCGCGTCCGTCATCACGCCTTCGAAGACCAGCCGCACCCGTTTTCCCGCCCAGCCTTCGGGCAACGTGAAACGTCGAGTATATAACCCGTGCTCGTCGCCCTTCGGGAGCGGGTCCTCGCCGTAGTTATAGGTTCCAAACCCCTGCTGCTCCCAGTTCGATGGCACGCCGATCGTCGTCTTCTCGCCGGCCCGACGACCGCCGGTCACCGTGAAGTCCCACGCGATGGCATCCTTGGGGCCGTGGCCCGAGAGATAATATTGCAGCGTGCCCGTGTCCGCTGCCGCCAGCATCGTGGCGCCGAGGAGGGGAACGAGGCCGCATCCCAGGATCATTCGCGCGAGGAGTTTCATGATTATGATATGTATTCAGGGTCGCGCCGGCCGGCCGGCACGCTCGAAACCGGGACCGGTCGCCGCCGCGCGCGGCGGCTCGCGCCAGGCAAGGAACGCGTCAGCGCTGCTGCTCGCCTTTTTCGGGCACACCCGGTTCGTCGAGCAACTGCACGACCGTCGCGGGGCCGAGGTTGGCGGGCTCGTCCCACGAGCGGAGCGCCCAGACGACTTTCTTGTCCGGCGTCACTTCGATCGCCTGCACGGAGGTCGGCCAGTCCGCCGGATCCTTGATGCCGTTCGGGCACCAGTTCGTGATCAAGGTATTGCCGTTCGCGAGCCGGTCCGCCTCCTGCAGACTGAAAAGTTTTATATCCGGCACATCCGCCTGCGTGAATTCCCAGACGACCTCGCCGTTGGGTTTCACCTCGTGCACAAAGCCCTTGTTGCTTGTCACGAGTGTATTGCCGTTTTTCAAACGCACCGCGGCCCACGGGCTCGGCACCGGCAGCGACCAGATTTCCCGGCCGTCCAGATCATATTCGACCACTTTATTGTTATCCATGTGCGCGGCCAGCAGCGTGCCGGCCGCAGTCAGGCGGGCGCGGCGGAATTGCCCGTGCGTCTTCTTCGGCTGCCCGGTCGGCAGCGTCATCTGCTTCACGATCGCTCCACTCGCTATATCAACAATCATCATCGTGGCCGGGTCGCCGTTCTGCACCATCATCACGCGATCGAGTCCCAGCGGTTGCGCTATATGAACCTCGAAGCCGCGCGGCGCATCGTAGTTCCAGATCAACCGGCCCTCGGGCGTGACTTCGCCCGCGCCAGTTTTCCGCGCGAAGACGACGTTCCCGTTGGACAGCCGCGTCGCGTCGCTGAATTCCTGGATCTGGTCGGCGGCGTCCTTCAGCTTGATTTTATATACCCACTCGACGCCGCCGTCGCGCACGAGGAACATCGATTGCTCGGGATGCCGATAATCCCATTCACCCGCATATAGAAAAGGATGTTGCGCGAGGCCGTGCCCTGGCAGCACAGCCGGCGAGGCGGGTGTCTTGGGTGCTGCGCTCGCGGCGGGCGGCGGTGCTGAGGTGGGCGGGGTCTGGCCCGAAAGGGCGAGAGAGGCCGAGAATGCGAGAGCGGCGCATCCGGCGAACCGGCGGGTGGAGGTCGGCATGGGGTCGGGCGCGCCCGGCGTGCAACGACGAGCAAGCACGCGAGCGTCGGTAACCCCCCGGGCCAAGTCAAGCGACCGGCGCGTCGTCATGCGCTGCGCTGGCGCCCGCTCGGTGGCGGGCTCGTTGAGCGACGCATCACTTGCAATGCCGGACAGTTCGCTTGCGCCGGTTGGCCCGCATCGATCATCGGGCGTCTGCGTCATTGCGCTTCCACCCGGCCCAACCCGGGATATTTTCTTCGGCCACGTCGCTCTTCTCTGTATGAATATCAAACGCTTCCGTCTCCTCGGGTTCCTATATATCGGCCTCGCCGGCGCGTCTGTCACCACGACCTGGGCGGCAGAGGCGCCCTACGCGCCGCCCGTCACCCCGCGCGCGAATTATAATTTCAACGCGGCGTGGAAGTTTATCCGCGAGGACGTCCCCGCGGCGGCCGAAGCGAAATTTGATGACACCTCGTGGGCGACCGTGAGCACGCCGCATACTTGGAATGACACGGATTCCTATCGCGGCCTGATTCGCCACGGCGGCGGCGACCAGGGTACCTATCTGGGCATCGGTTGGTACCGGAAACATTTTAAGCTCCCGGCCGCCGCGAAGGGCGACAAGGTGATCCTGGAATTTGAGGGCCTAAAACAGGCCGGCCGCTTTTTTCTGAACGGCCATCCCGTTGGCAAATTTGAAAACGGCATCACCGCCTGCGGCGTCGACCTCACCGAATTCGCGAACTTCGGCGACACCGAGAATATCCTCGCTGTGAAGGTCGACAACAGCGGCAAGTACGTCGAGGAGGCCACGGGCGTCGGCTACGAGTGGATGTCCAAAGACTTCAATCCAAACTTCGGCGGCCTCAATCACAACGTCGTCCTGCACCTGATGGGGAAGATATATCAAACGTTGCCGCTGTATGAAAACCTCCAGACCACCGGCATCTATATACACGCCGACAAGATCGACGTCGCCCAGCGCACCGTCTCCGTCGCCCTCGACGCGCAGGTGCGGAACGAGACCGGCGATTTCGCCTCGATCACACTGGGTGCCGTCATCGTCGACGCGCACGGCGTCGTCCGAGCCAAGCTCGAGGGCAGCACCTCGGACCTCGTCGCCGGGCAGACCGAGATGCTTACCGCGACTGGCACGCTGGCGTCGGCGGATTTTTGGGCGCCCGACACCCCGGCGCTCTATGAAGTATATACGACGTTGTCGGTCGACGGGAACATCGTCGACGTGTGCCGGACGGAAACCGGTTTCCGCAAGACGGAGTTCCGCGGCGGTGCCGGGACGGGTGGAGTTTACCTGAACGACAAATTCATCTGGCTGACCGGCTATGCGCAGCGGGCCGTCAACGACTGGGCCGGGCTTGGGCAGGCGTATCCGGACTGGATGCACGACTATAATGCGGCGCTGGTCCGGTCGACCCACGGGAACTATATACGTTGGATGCATATAGCGCCGCAGGCGGCCGACGTCCGCGCCTGCGACCGGGCGGGCATCGTCCAGGTCTGCCCCGCGGGCGACAAGGAGAAGGACGCCCAAGGGCGGCAATGGGAGCAGCGCGTCGAGGTGATGCGGGACACGATCATATATTATCGCAACAGCCCGAGCATCCTGTTCTGGGAGGCGGGCAACCAGGTGGTCTCCGCGCCGCATATGGAACAGATGGTGGCATTGCGGAAGCAGTGGGACCCCGCGGGCGGCCGCGTGATGGGCGTGCGCCACGGCGACGACAACGTGGCGGCGAAGGCGGTGACGCCGATCGCGGAATATTATGGTGTGATGATCGGCCAGGCGCCGCAGACGGACCAGATCGCGGGCGATGCCGTATTCCGGGGATATAGTATCTCCCGGCGCGATCGCGCACCGCTGATCGAGACCGAGGATCTGCGCGACGAGGCGGCGCGCGGAATCTGGGACGATTATTCGCCGCCGCATTTCGGCTTTAAGAAAGGTCCGGAGGATAGCTACGCGTGGAACTCAGAGACGTTCTGCCTCGAGGCGGCGAAACGCTATTTCGCTTACGCTTCCAACCGCATCGACAACCCGGATCCTGCGCACTCGAAGTGGTCGGGATACGCTTCGATCTATTGGTCGGATTCGGATGCCGATGGTCGCCAGCAAAGCAGCGAGGTGTTGCGTGTGAGTGGCAAGGTCGACGGAGTGCGGCTGCCGAAGGAGGCTTATTATGTATACCGCGTGATGCAGAGCACGACGCCCGACCTGCATATCATCGGGCATTGGACGTATCCGGCCGGAACGAAGAAGACGATGTATATAGCGGCGAACGGCTGTGATACGGTCGAGCTGCTGTTGAACGGAAAATCGCTCGGGAAAAACACGACTCCGACGAATGGATATATCTATGCGTTCCCCGACGTGGCGTTTGCGCCCGGCTCGTTGAAGGCAGTGGCGACGACGTCGGGGAAGATGGTGGCGTCGCAGGAACTCACAACGGCAGGTGCGGCGCAGGGGATCCGGTTGACGGTGCACGCGGCGCCAGCGGGTTTGCAGGCCGACGGCTCGGATGTGGCGTTTATAGACTTTGAGGTGATCGATGCCGCGGGCCGCCGTTGCCCGACGGACGAAGCGCGGGTAAATTTCGCGGTGAGCGGTCCAGCGATCTGGCGCGGTGGGCTGAACAGCGCCGTCATCAATTCAACGAACAATCTATATCTGAATACGGAGTGTGGCATCAACCGCGTGTCGATTCGTTCAACGTTGCAACCCGGGACGATCACGATCACCGCCACGCGCGAAGGCCTGGCTCCCGGCAGCGTGACGATCACGTCGCAGCCCGTGCCCGTCTCCGCCGGCCTGCTATCAGAGAAGCTGTGAGCCGGTAGCCATATACCGTTCGAGTATATAGCTCGCGCCCGCTGTCGCGCGCGGGCGCGCCTACTATATAATTTCTCGTCTGCCCCGAAGTGAGGCGTTTAGCGTCTAACGTTTGCCTAGCGCTGGCGTTCGGCCGCCGGGGATTGCTCCGGCTCAGCGTTTCTCCGCCACAATCAAATAGCTCCCGAAGATCCCCAGATACGGAAACCACGCGGGCACGAATCGGGAGACGCGCCCGGAACCATATAGTCTCACGTTCGAGAAACCGTGGCTCCGCAGTCGGTTCCGCAGGATATCCGGGTAATGTTGGGTCAGGTGGCTCACACCATATACCGACAAACCGTGCAGCCGATTCTTGATATAGTTCGGGTTTGGTGTGGTCAGGAGCAGCCGGCCGCCGATCTTCAGCACACGTTGGAATTCGCAGAGCGTGGGGTCGACGTGCGCGGGATAGAGATGCTCGAGAAATTCCCCGGCGAGGACGGCATCGAATACCCGGTCAGCCGCTGGTATATGATTGGATAGCCCCAGGATTTTCGACGCGTAGCATCGCGGCAAATCGCTGAGCCGCTCGAGCACGCAGTCGAGGCCCGTCAGCTCACAATCCGGGCGCAATTCCTTCAAGCGAGCGCCGCCGCGGCCGGTCGCGCAGCCGACGTCGAGGAGACGGGTGGCATCGCGCGGGAGGTGGCGCTCGAACTGTTCATACCGCTCACCCGTAAACGCGTCCTCCACCGCCGAAAGCTGCTTTATGTTTTCTGCCGCGTACGTGTCGACGTTCATGAATGCAGGATTCCCGCGGAATAAACCGCTTTGGAAGAGCTGCTTCCTACTAAATGACAACGGCTGGCGCGAGCGGAAAACGCGGCGAGGCAATTGCGCAAGTTCCTCTATATGGAACTGCGGCCTCGATACTCCTACCGACAGAGCGGTGCAGCGCGGCAATTCATTGCTGCAGAATAGCATGGTCTGGCGCGTCCGGATCGCTCTAAAGTAGTGCCGTGTCCCGCCCGCGCCTGCCGATCTTATTGGCTGCAATCTCTTTCGCCATTTGGCACGCCTCGGTTGGCGCCCCGCCCGCCGCTCGGAGCGCCGCGGTCGCT
This sequence comes from uncultured Verrucomicrobiae bacterium, assembly GCA_963800005.1. GTDB lineage: Bacteria > Verrucomicrobiota > Verrucomicrobiia > Opitutales > Opitutaceae > CAWCZH01. Next base: position 635,469 of record CAWCZH010000001.1, on the reverse strand, counting down.
GCCCCGAGCGCGGCGCCCGCGACACTGATTGCCGCGCCGCCTGCGTTCCAGGCGGTGGTGACTTGCTATAACGGCTGGGTCGATTCCGGCAGTTATACCTGCGTCGGTTCGTTTCGGGTGCTGTCGGCCCAATCGGCTTGGGGCAACCCCATCGAGCTCATCTGCGGGCTGCCCAACCAGCAATCGAAGCTCACCTGGCAATTCCTCGGCACGGAGAAGGGGGTGGACCTTTATCGCTTTTCGCGCGTGTTTCCCGTCTCCGACGCGCACGCCCAGGAGTCGGTCCGCAACGTGTCCTACTCCGGCAAGCGGGTCGTTATATACAAGGACAAGTTCCAGGCGATCGTGCTCGATTCGGGGCCCGATCGCGACGGCCAGAAGCAGGTCGACAAGCAGCTCGCGCGTTATGCGGAATCAATCCGCCGCATGCGCTTCAAGACGACGGCCGACCTGTTCACGGAGGAGGGTGAGATCGTCAATCCGGGGGCGGAGCCGATTCACGGCCGTGAGACGATCCGCGGTTTTCTCGATTCGTTTTCGCAATATAGAGTGACGGCATACTCGATCAAGTCCGGCTCAACCGTGATTCAATATACTCACGCGCACCAGGAGGGATTTTACCAGGAGACGTTGCTCGATCCCGACGGGCACGAGATCAAGGCCGCTGGCAAGTTCCTCGCCATGTGGGTGCGGGACGCCGGTGGGGATTGGTATATCGAACGAATGATCACCATGGCGGATCGGGACGGCGCGGCGTCGACATCCCGCCCGCCAGACTGATTTTATAATCCCGATTTGGCACGTGATTCGCTGGTACGCAGGGGTTAGTATTATTTTGATCTAGTATAATATCAATCGTACCAGCCGCGAAGCGGATTCCATGAACATCACCGGGGCGACTCACATCCTCACTGTTAATAACGCGAATCTGACCGGGTCGTCCTTCAAGGATGTCCGGCTGGCCGAGACACTCTTCAAGGACGTCGATCTGTCGCGCTCGACGTTTGATGACATGAATCTGAGCGCGGCGATGATTAACAACGCGAACTTGAGCGGTGTGATCATCGAGGACTGCAACCTCGCGGGCATGCGGATCAACGGGGTGCTGGTCTCGGAGTTGTTCGACGCTTATAATCGGGATGTATAAAGCTCGTGGGTGTACTTCGGCGCGGGTTTGTATAATGGCGTCCGCTGATTCTGGCGAAGTTTGGGCCGGAGTGGGAGAGGGCCGGCCGTGAAAGCGCCCGAATATGATCCAGGTTTGTTACGAGCGCTGGCGGGCCAGTTGCACCGGCAGGCTGCCGGCGCGGTTCTGAGCAATATACTCGGCGGCATTTTCACCGGCGCGCTTTTCGGCTATGCAGCGACGTTGATCTTCGCGACGCTGTCGTCGCTGGTGATTCCCGGGATGATCGGCGGTGGCATCCTCGGGTGGCCGCTGGGCCGCCGGAAGGCGCAGGCGCTGCGGTTGCAGGCGCAGGTCGCGCTCTGCCAGTTGGAAATCGAGCAAAACACCCGGCCATCGTTGTCGCCGCCGACTCCGCCCGTGGCGCCGCGAGCATGAGCGAGCCGTTTCCCCGGCCGATCCCGCCTCTCTCCGCCGCGAATATATCGCTGCGGGCCCTCGCCGTGACGGATGCACCTGCTATATATTCCTATGCGCGGGATCCGGAGATGGCGCGCTATACACTTTGGCCGGCGCACCAGAGCGAAGCGTTCACGCGCGCGTTTCTGGCGCGGTTGACGTCTCCGGTGGTATCAAGTTGGGCGATTTCCCTGGATGTGACAGGGGAGGCGGTGGGGATGGTGTTTTTGCATTCGTTGAATGTGCAGCACCGGAAGGCGGAGCTGGCCTTCAACGTGGCTCGCGCGCACTGGGGCCGCGGCGTTGCGACCGTCGCGGCGACGGCGGTGAGGGATTATGCGTTTCTGGAGCTGAAGCTCCATCGTCTCGAGGCGACCTGCATGCCCCGCAACGTCGCGTCGCGTCGAGTGCTGGAGAAAATCGGGATGAAGGCCGAAGGCGTGATGCGACGTTCGCATCAGCGCTGGGATGGCTTCCACGACATGGAGCTGTTCGCGCAGCTCAGCGACGACCCGCCGACGAGCCCCGCCGCGGCGAGCTGAGCAGGGCTCGGTTTTCGAGCCAAGAGAGCCGGACAGCGTGCGGCCCGGTGTGACGCTGACCCTATGGGCGGAACCGCGTCCGCTGACATTCTCGCCGTTAGTATATGAACGCCTCGGAGCTGAAACGAATCGGCGCGTGGGTCGGCACTATATAAAACGAGCTCCTCGGACGGCATCTTCGGGGGCGCTCGCGCTATTCCGCGATCATTCGCGCAGCGGAAGGTCCTTTAGTTTGAGATATGAGAACTGGGAGTGGGGCACGGCGTGGCCGAACTCGATTACGTCGGGCGCCTTCGTTTTGATGACAATATAGCCCCGGTCCGCTTGGTCGGTGCGGAAGGAGAATGTCAGCTGTGAGCCGGTGCTCCATTCCCGGTGTACGACAGGTATATTTCTATGATTCAACTGCTGGCAGAATGCGTCGTCGATCGGGCGGTCGTATATGGCGTAGCCAATGTTTTTGATTTTCGACGTCGAGGTCTCCAAGGCGGTCAGGTCGCGGCTCACCTGAAGAAACGTGGATAAGTGACGAATCACGCGGATCGACCGCTGTGCTGATTTTCACGCCCTTCATGCGCAGGTCGGAAAGCGTGGTCATCTCGGTCGTCTCCTCGACCATGAACACGACATCCTCCGCGGTCAGTACCGTGCAAAAGATCGCAGCGGCAGCGACCGCGTTGAGTTGACGCCACCTCATGAGATGTTTGTGGCGGACGTGCTGTTTTGCGTCAACCGAGAGGCCGCGGTATGACGCAGCCCTCCCGATCGGCCGCACGCCCCTCTCTAGCTCCGGCGCTCGACGCACGCGTCACGGCTATATAGCGTACGTTACAGCTATATATACAATTATCGCGGGCATGTTGGCCGTTGAATTTGTCTAGAGGCCAGCTTCAATCCTCGCAATTGAGCGAGCGGGTTCGCTGCTCGAACTCCGGGTCCAGCGTGGACTTCAGCATTTCCTGCAGGCGGGGATCCATCAACGCGAACTCGTCCGGTATATCAAGGACCTCGATCGGGGGTAGATCGAGGTCTCGGAAACGCTTTGTGATCCACTGCTGATGTTCGCGCTCCATCACGAACACGAGATCCGCCCACTCAAGGTCGTTCGTGGCCACGCGCCGCTGTGCACCAGACCTCACCCCGGCGGAGCGGACTTCGAGGCGAGCATCGTTTTGATAGAGACGTTCCGCCGTGACGCTCCGCTGCCGGTTCATCGCGCAGACGAAGAGCACCCGGAGGCGGGGAGACGCGTCGTTCGGATATATTGAGGTCGGCGCAGGCACGGCAACTATATATGATATAACGTTGCGGACGTCACCCCATCACTTTGCGCCCATGCCCCCCACGTACTTCATCGCTTCTCGGGCGAGTGGGAGCCATTGCTTTTGGGCGGCGGGGTCGATCACCGCCCACTCCTTCATCACCCGGCCAGGCGCCGGTTCGAAACGGGTTCCGACGCCCGATTTCTCCAGGGCATCCACCCGCGTCCGCGGCAGCTTCACCACGAAGCTACCCTTCGATGAGATCATCGCAAAGATTTTATCCCCGACGCGCAGCGCCGCGGAACCGAACCCCTTTTTGCGTCCGCCGACCGCGACGTCCGGCTCGTTCTGCAGCGACGCCACAATCGTAGCAAATTGCTCCTCAATGTTCATCGGTCGGGAGATTATAGGAATCGAGCTCGGGGCTTGGGATCGTGAGTTGCCGGCGTTGATCTTTGAAGCGTTCGCGACGCGGCGGTGGTCGAAGACGTCCTGTATATATGGATATATACACTCGATACCCGCGACACTGTTTCTCGTCTGGCGAAGCTGCGGGATTGGAATATACGGTAGATCAAAACTGCGGATCGCCCTGGAGATTTGCCGCCATCGAGCGGCGGCCCGCTCGGATGCGGAAGTCGCCGTAGCAGAGTTTCCGCAGGATGGAGTCCGGCCGGAGGTGCCAGCTCCCCCACGTCAGCGGCGAGTCTCCGTTCATATCCTTCGCATCGATCACGGCCCCCGCATCCAGGAGCAATTGCACCGTTTCCTCGGTGCCGTACGCCGCAGCGCGGTGTAGCGGCGTTTCGCCCTTGGTTCTGCAATCGCGAGCAAGTCCTCCGGTCTCTACACCGGGCTTGGTCGCGCGATTGGGATTCGCCCCGTTGGCCAGGAGAACTTTCAAAACGAGATCGTGAGCCAATCGATTGATTGTACATAGCGCCGCATGCAGCGGCGTCTCGTCCGTCTCCGGCAAAGCACGGTTCACGTCGGCGCCCTGCTCGATGAGGAATTGGCAAAGGCGCCAGTGCCCGTGAAAAGCCGCGCCATTCAGGCCGAGATCGCCGCCCAGCGATTGCAGCGACTCACCGCGGGCGAGCAGGAATTTTATCGCGCTGACGTCCCCGTAATAGGCGCACCACTTCAAGAGTGAGACATCGGCCGTGTCGGTCGAGCTGGCGGGATGGCCGCTCGCTATATACTCGTGGACCAGGTCCGTGCGCCCGGCTGCAATGCGTTCAAGTATATTCATATAAACAGGGCGGGGGACGGCCGCCATTGAGTACGCGAACGCGCTTGCTGTGGCAATCGGCTTCAGCCGCGGCTCCAAGGTTCCGAGCGCGCGGCGTTGGACGTCGTGCAACGTTGCTTCAACTCGCAGGTGAATGCTACTCGGGGGCCGCTTAATCTGGCTTCCACAAAATCATGCCTGAACGTGTGCCACTGTAACAACCGCCCTCCGGACCGCTTCCGGTCGCACAGTGGCCCGGCGTTCCGGCAGTAGGAATCGGCGTCTGAAACGATGCGCCGCGCCGCGCCTCGGCGAACCGCGGCGCGGCGCAGCTGATGCGCGGTGCAAGTGGCTCCAGTGGCGAAATTTGTCTCGCTCGCCCCTGCCTAGCAGAAACGCGCACGATCTTCCGTTGCTATTCCTTGCCAGTTGAGTCCGGAACGCGTCCGGCACAGGGTATCTGCGTCGCCCCTAACCCCGGGCACCGCGCTCTCCCTGCCATGTTGTCGAGTATACTCCCGAACCGCCCGTCTTCCCGTCGCCTGTCCCGCGGTCGCATCGCCGTCCCGGCACGTCCCGCGCCACAACTGGCGTCTGGTATATATCAAGGTATGTTGGCAAACCTCTCCGCCGGGGTAACTTATATGAAACGGAAGGACAGCGTCGCCGCCGTGAGCGCGCCGGGCGCCTTGCGTCTGGTTGTCGCGATGCTCGCGTTGGGGGGCCTCGTCCACTCGTCCGCCGCCGCGCCGGCCGCCGCCACGAGCGCCGCGACGGATTCCGCCGCTGTCACACCTGCAGCCGCATCCGCGAGCGAAGCGACGTCCGCGACAGCACCGACAACCTCGGGGTCCAGCGATGTGCCGCCGGCGCTCGCGCACCTGGATGACTTTATCACGGAAAATTGCTCGGCCTGTCACAACGACACCGACAAGGCGGGCCGGCTGGATCTCGATTCGCTCGGCTATAATGCGAAGGATCCCGCCACGTTCCTCAACTGGGTGAAGGTGCATGACCGCCTCGCCGCTGACGAGATGCCGCCCAAGAAACGGCACCGCCCGGATCGCGCGGAAGAGGAGACTGCGATCAAGAATCTCGACGCGTGGCTCACGAAGATCGAACAGGAGCGCACAGCCGTCGAAGGCCGCTCCACGCTGCGGCGGCTCAACCGCTATGAATATGAAAACACGCTGCGGGATCTCTTTAACCTGCCGCTGCTTGATATAAAGGATCAGCTCCCTGAAGACGGCGAGGCGTTCCGCTTTAATAAAGTCGGCGATCAGCTCGATGTGTCGCACGTGCAGATGTCGCGCTTTATGAAAGCCGCGGATCACGCGATTCGCGAGGCGGTGAGCCTGCAGTGGTTTCATCCGGCGACGAGCGTGCGCCGCTATTATGCGCGCGACCAGAAGGCCATTACAGATAAATTCACGCAGAGCTTCTTCGATCCGTATCCGGACCGCGGCACGACGCCGCTCGTCGGCACCAAGGCCGAGCCGGAAGTTCACGCGGGCCGGGCGCCGTTCTCAGTCGGAGCGTCAGATCCCGCCAAGCGCGAGCAGGAGGCGGTCGGCTGGGTGCACAGTTATTATGTCGGTGCGTTCAATCCGTATTGGGATCAGTTTCTCGCTCCGGTGACGGGCCGCTATAAGGTTCGCTTTAGTGGATATACCATCTGGGCGAGCCCGGGTGGATATAGGCGCGATTTCACCAAGGGAGAAAATGATAAAGTCGGCATCCCGATGGCGCCGCGCTGGTTCCTGCCTAATCTCGATGACGTGAGCGCAGGTCGCCGCGAGGAGCCAATCACAGTATATTCACGCGGTGCGGTGATGCGCCGGCTCGGCAAGTTCGACCTGCATGTCGAACCGTCGGTGACGGAGCTGGATGATATATGGTTGATGCGCAATGAGTCGCTCCTGACGGATGCCGCGCGTTTCTTCCGCTCGCGGCCGACGCCGAAGGACGGGCAGTTTACGAATCCGCTCGCGCAGCCAGATGGGCAGCCAGGGGTGGCGTTTCGCTGGATTGAGGTCGAGGGACCGATATATGATGCGGACTCGCTCGCTGGATACCGCCTGCTTTTTGGTGACCTGCCGCTGCGCGAAGTGAAGGCCGGCGCCCCGGGCGTGACCGTCGATATGGGTGCAATGCAATCCGTGCTCCGCAACGAGGAGCAGGCTCCCGAAATCTTACATGCCACGCTCGACGTCGTTTCGCAAAATCCGAATGCGGATGCGGAACGGCTGCTGCGGAGCTTTATGAATCGCGCGTATCGCCGGCCCGTTCCGGAGGAGGACGTGCAGCATATATTAAAGTTGATTCATGCGCAGATGGCGCAAGGTCGCGGTTTTGGCGGCGCGATGGTCGCTGGATATACCGCAGTGCTCTGTTCCCCGTCGTTTGTATTCGTCGAGGAGAAACCCGGCCGCCTCGATGATTATGCGCTGGCGACGCGGCTCGCGCTTTTCCTCACGAACTCGGCGCCCGACGAGGCGTTGCGCGCGCATGCGGCGCGCGGTGACTTGCATGAGCCGGCGGTTTTGAAGTCTGAAACGCAGCGGCTGCTCGATGACAAAAAGTCTGACCGGTTCGTGAACGCGTTCCTCGACTACTGGCTCGACCTGCGAAAAGTCGGCGACTCGGATCCGTCGAGCACGCTATATCCTGATTATTATTTGGACGAGTCGCTGGTCGAGGCGGCGATCGATGAGACGCACCTCTATTTCCAGGAGCTGATTCGCGATAATCTTCCGGCGCGCGATTTGATCACCTCGGATTTTACCTATGTGAATGAGCGGCTCGCGCAGCACTATGGTATTCCCGGCGTGAGCGGCGTCGCCATGCGGCGCACGCAGCTGCCGGCGGATTCCGTGCGTGGCGGCATTATTACACAGGCGAGTGTATTGAAGGTCACCGCCAACGGCACGACGACCTCGCCCGTGATTCGGGGCCACTTTATTACGGAGCGGATACTGGGCATCGAGACGCCGCTCCCGCCGCCCGTCCCCGCCGTGACCCCGGATATTCGCGGCGCCGTGACGATCCGCGAGCAGCTGGCCAAGCATCGCGCGGATGCGAGCTGTGCGTCGTGTCACAGCAAGATGGATCCGCCCGGATTTGCGCTTGAGAGCTTCGATGTGATGGGCGGCTGGCGCGACCGCTATCGGGGCGCCTCGGACGAGGGACTCCCCGCGATCGGGCTCGGACATAACGGTTTTCCCTTTGTATTCCACTATGCACTCCCGGTCGATTCCACGGGCGAGCTGCCGGATGGCCGGAAGTTCGAGGATGTGCGCGAACTGAAACGGCTCTTGTTGACGAATGAGTCGCAGGTAGCGCGCAATCTCATCCAGCAACTCATGGTGTATGCGACGGCCGCGCCGGTGCGCTATAGCGATCGCGCGACGGTGGACCGGATTCTCGAGGACACGCGCACTTCGGGCCACGGCGTTCGCAGCATGATCGAGGCCATTGTTCAAAGTGATCTTTTCCTGAATAAATAGGTCTATATAACCTATATACTGCTGCAAATTAACCCATCCACTCCGGACCGCCGCGGCGTCGCGTGATCGCGCCCGTTTCTATTTCCGGAACGCGCCCCATGAAAAATCCATCCACCTCCCCGATTTCCGCCCCGCATATATCGACGTTCCGTCCCATGTCGCGGCGGAGTTTTCTCCGCGGCGCCGGCGTGGCGCTTTCGCTCCCGCTGCTCGGCTCGATGTTCCCCGTGTTCGGCCGTGCGGCCGAGCTGGCCAGCCCGCTGAAGCCGGGCGTGACGCCGGGCAACACGCCGCGCCGCATGTTCGCGATCTGCAATAATCTCGGCCTGCTGCCCGACCAGTTCTTCCCGGCTGGCGTGGGCCGCGACTATGTATTGTCACCCTACCTGGAATATCTGCGCGGCTTCCGCAACGATTTCACGGTGTTCAGTGGTGTGTCGCACCCAAGCGTCGACGGCGGACATCCGGCCGATATATGTTTCCTGACCGGCGCGCCGCACCCGGGCAGCAGTGCGTTCCGCAACACGATCTCGCTGGACCAGCATATAGCGGAGAACATCGGCGTGCTGACGCGTTTCCCCTCGATCACGCTCGGGGTCAACACGCGGGTGCGCAGCCTTTCGTGGACGGGTTCTGGCGTGGCAATTCCGCCCGAGGACAAGGCGGCGAGCATCTTCAAGCAATTGTTCATCCAAGGCACCCCGGAGGAAGTGGAGGCGCAGGTGCGCGACCTCGACACCGGCCGCAGTATATTGGATTCAATCTCCGAGCAGGCGAAGGAATTTCAGCGCGGGCTGGATGCGCATGATCGCAGTCGGATCGATCAATATTTCACAAGTGTGCGCGACCTGGAGCATCGCCTGCAGGCGTCGCGCGGCTGGGAGGAGAAGCCGAAGCCCGTGGTAAACGTGCCGGTCCCGATCGATCCAAGTGATCCCGCGGAGTTCATGGCGAAGGTGGGTGTGATGTATGATCTGGCGCGGCTCGCGTTCGAGACGGATTCGACGCGTGCGATTACACTGATGCTCGATGGCGTGGCCTCGCCCGCGCTGGATATTCCCGGGATGAAAATCACGGATGGTTATCATAACCTCTCCCACCATGGGCGCGCCGAGGAGAAGCTCTCGCAGCTTAAGGCGATCGATCACTGGCATATGAAACTGCTCGCGAAGCTGTTGACCGATCTCAAGGCGGTGCGCGAAGGCGAGGACACGCTCCTGGACCGCACGATGGTTCTATATGGTTCGAACTTCGGTGACGCCAGCGCACACATCAATACGAACCAGCCCACGATTCTGGCGGGCGGCGGCTTCCGCCACGGCCAACATATCGCGTTCGATACTGCGCCCACCAACAACACGCCGCTTTCCAACATATTCGTGTCCATGCTCCAGCGGCTGGGCCTCGACCAGGATCGTTTCTCGTCGTCCACGGGTCGCGTGCGCGGCCTGGAGCTCGTTTAATATTGCGATGGCTGACGACGAGGCCAATCGGGCGACGCCGCGCCGCGGGATCATCCCGTCGCGCGGCCCGAGTTGACCGCGCCCCTGCCGGACCGGAGCAATATATAGCCGTATGATGAAGAGGGAACGTAATATACATCGAATATATGCTGCGGCGGTCCTTGCCGCGATCGCGGCTGTCCCGGCACTGAGGGCGGCCGCTGAGCCGGCGGATGCGGTTACGGCCGACGCGCCGGCCGCCGTAGCGCACGTCCCCGCCGCGCCGGCGACCTCGAAGGTGAGCAACGACACGGCGGCGTCCGTGGAAAGTGCGAAACCCGCACCTGATCACTCGGGCACGGTGACCGCGGATGCCTCGGCCAAGACGGCAACTGCGGACTCGGCGAAACCGGCCGCTGCAGCTGCAGCGGCGGCCTCGACGGACACGCCAAAGCCGGGGGCCGCCGCTGCTGAAGTCGCCGCGCGCCAAGCGGCATATGAAACGTTGGACGCGCAAATTTCGCTGCTGGATACTCTCGTGGGGCGCGTGCCGGACGTGCAGCAGCGGACGGCGGTGAAGGCGTTGCTCGATGGCTTCAAGGATCGCCGGCTCGCGCTGAAGACGACGTTCGATAAAAACGCGGCGGATGACCTGCGATGGGAGATCAATGTCGAGACGCAGCGGCTGATTTCGTGGATGGCGGCGCCGACGGTCACCGTGCCAGTCGCGGGCCGCGATCAGCCGCCCCGTTCGGCGTCGCTCGAACTCCTCGATCATATACCGGGGACGCCGATGGAGGCGCAAGCGTGGCTGATTTTCGCCGATGCCGCGGTGAAGGACGTGGAGGAGAATGTCGCGAAGCTGACCGGACCGGCGCGCGAGCGCAGGTTGGGGGAGCTAACGGAGATTCGAAAGCTGCGGCGCGAGTTGTCGGGGACGCCCGAGCCGGACAAGTGGACGGCGTTCGTCAACGCGATCCGCCAATATCAACGAGAGAGTCCTGCTGCGACCGTGGCGCGCGGCCCGGGCTGACCCGAGCCGGACAGCCGCCCGGGTTGCCATCTCGCTCGGAACCCACTTTGAACCTATATATGAACCCCCTGCCCCGACTGCTTGCGCTCGTCCTCCTTGCCGGCCCCATCACGCTTCTGGCGCAAACCGCCGCGCCGAACCCAACGCCGCCGGCGCTCGGGCCGGAGAAGCTCGGCTCGACGATATATCCTTGGGACCAGCTCCCGCCGAAAAACACTCCGGTGGGTTATATCCGGACTGTGGCGGATTCGCGCACGGCGACGTTCCAAGAGTTCGAATTTCATATAACGACTTTGAACCCGGGGAAGTTCTCGCATCCTCCGCACCAGCACCCACAGGAGGAGCTGCTGATCGTGAAAGACGGGCAGTGCGAGGTCTATATCAACGGGAAGCACGAGAAGGCTGGGCCGGGCGCGGTGATTTTTTATGCGTCGAATGACTGGCACAACCTGACGAATGTCGGCGATACCACGGCGACTTATTATGTGATCAACTTTTATACAGCGGCAACCCGCACGGCACCGACGAAAATTGCGGCGGAGTCGGCCTCGCCGGACAAGTTAAAGTCGGGTGTGTTTTCCTGGGATTCGATGGTGGCGAAGCCGACGCCGACGGGGATGCGCCGGGACGTGTTTAACGCGCCGACGGTGACCTATAAGAATATAGAGAGCCACGTCACGACGCTGAACCCCGGGGCGAGCGTGCCCGCGCATCGTCATGGTCACGAGTACCTGGTAATCGTTCGCGACGGTGCGGTGGATGTGACGATCAATCGCGTGACGCAAAAGGTCGGCGCCGGCTCGATTGTCTTCATTGCGTCGAACGACGAGAGCATGATGAAGAACAGCGGCGCGACGCCGGCGACTTATCTGGTGCTCGCGGTGACGACGGAAGCCACACCAGCAGAAACGGAATAAGGGCGGGTATATAGCGGCGCAACGAGCGCCTGCGAAACTGATCAAGAGTCGGAACGTTTAACTTTTAACGCGTAACTTTTAACGCGGAAGGCATCGCCGTGCTCGGCGTCTGGCGTCATATAACTCGGCGATGGCACTCGGGTTGCCGTTTTCCAGAAAGTATATAGTGCGCCGGATGGGTGGGTCCGGCTTAAAAGTTAGAATTAAACGTTAAAAGTTTACGGCTCGGAAGATCGACGTCCGCTGCTAACAATCCGACTGCATATAATGCGCGCAGCCGCGCCTATGCTTATCCTTAAGAAATTCCGAAAGCGTTTCTGACACCACAAGCGATCATATATGCATATATTGCCGCTACATAGCAGAGCATAAAAGTATATATTTGTCTCCGTCCCGACCGCCGGCTCAGCTGCTCGCGGGTCGTTCGCTCCCGGCGATGGAGCTGGCGGTGGTGCCGAAGTGCTGCTTGAACGCGCGGCTGAAGTCGTCCGAGTGCCGGTAGTGCAACGCATACGCGACCTCCTTCACCGGCCGGTCCGCGCGGAGCTGCTCGTAGGCCCAGTCCATGCGCAGCCGCTGGGAATATACTCGCGGCCCCTCGCCGGTGCGCTCGAGGAACATGCGATAGAGCGACGCCTTCGAGATCTGGAGGTACTCACATAACTTCTGCAGTCCGTGCGGCTCCGTCACATGGCTCCGCAGATACTCCACCGCCTGCGCGAAGCCGTCCTCCGCCTGGCCGGTGGCACCCGTGCCATGCGCCTCGACGAGGCAGAGATCCAGGAACATCCGCGTGGCCCGCAGTTGCAACATACTGCGCTCGTCGGAATCCGCAACCGAGTCGCGACACTGTATATGAAGTTGCCGCGCCCGCCGCACCTGCGCCGCGTTGAGATGGAAATGGAGTCGTCCGCCCTTCTCGGGACGCAGCGCGGAATGCATCGGCGCCGTCCGCCAGATCCACGTCAGCATCTCGCAGGCGGTGCCACGTGCGTCCGTGTGGCCGATCGCGCAGTCGGGATGACCGAGGCTAAATGCGCCCGGCGCGAGCGGAATTTCCCGCCCGTCAACGATGAGTTTCGGCGTGCCCGAGAGAATGAGGAAATAATGCCAGCCCTCATGAATGCCCGGGGCGATGGTCGGCTCGCCGTAATAGCGGCGTCCCCACGAGAGGTAGCTCAGCTCGAACGGGTGGGGCCGCGAAAGTCGCACCAGCGGTCCCCCGTGCCGCGCGTTTCGGGGCGGCGGCAGAATCCAGGTGCCGGAGGCGAATGGAGCCTTTCTCACAGTCGGGGTTAAAATTCGCGGAGTGGGGTACGAGGTCAAATGCGCGGATGATATATCTTTGGGTGCGATCGAGTCCGGTTTGGTGGCAGTTATATTGAATGAATCATCTCAGCGACGCATCGGCTTGGTCCGCGGGCGTCGCGTCGCGCTCGTCTTGGGCGAGAGATTGGCGGAACTGGCGGGCAGGCCGAAGTGCTGCTTGAACGCGCGACTGAAATCGTTCGGGTGTCTATATCCCAGCGCCATGGCCACGGCCTTGATGGATTCGCCGGAGCCGGCGAGGAGGTTCCACGCGGATTGCATCCGAAGTTCGTGGACATAGGCGCGGGGACTGCGGCCCGCGCGCTGGTGGAACATCTGGTTGATGGCGCGTCCCGAAACATGCAATTCGCGGGCGAGCCCACGGAGAATCGTGGGATCGCCGAGGTGGCTTTTCAGATATTCGACTGCGAGATCGAACTGGGCGGTGTTTTTGGGCCGGTCGCGGGCGATACGGGAATCCAGGAGGCAGAGGTCAATGAGGATCCGCGTCGCCCGCAGTCGCAACGCGCCCTCCTCGCCGACCGAGGCCACGGCCTGCCGGCATTCCTGATGCAGCTCCTGCATCCGCCTTATATACTTCGGGCCGAGTTGATATAGCTGGCAGTGTCCCCGGACCGGTCGCATCGCCGAGTGACTGGGCGGCGTGCGCCAGATCCACACCAGAACCTCGCACGTGCGGCCGGGGCGATCGCGGTGGCCCATCACGCAATCCGGATCCGCCACGCTGAACCAGCCAGGCTTCGTGGCGACGTCCTCGCCGTTGATATTCATCGTCGGGTTGCCGCGCAACACGAGCAGGTAGTGCCAGCCCTCGTGCTTCGCCGGCTCGATGGGCTGGAAGAACTGCCGCCGCCCCCACGAGAGATAAGCTAGGTCAAACGGGACCGGCGGCCGCATCCGCATCAGCGCGTCGCCATGCGTGCCGTTTTTCGGCAGCGGCTGGTACCACTGGTCAGGCTTGAACGGAAATCGCGGGGGCATGGGTCGGGACAGAAAAGCGACAGGAGGTCGCCGGAGAACGGGCGGGGCTAGTCTGGATATACTAAGCTCCGGGACTATATGAAACCAAATAAATCCGGGCGGCGAGCCTCACGCCGGGTCGCCGGAGATTCCACATTGGAATTTCTGGCGCGACGTGGCCGATGGTGCTGTCGGCCCGGTTGGGATAGCGGATTCGAATATAATATATACGCATGAAGCATGTCGAGCCGCGCGCCGGGGACTATCTCTCACGGCTAGCAGAAAGGATCATGCGCGCCGATTGCTATGCGTTGCCCGTTGAAAACCATCTGGCGTCCGCGGATGAACAACCGCCCCCGCAGGATCACTTTTGGTCCTGCCTTAAACCTTGGGAACCTGCCGGTTGCAGGTGCCCGCGTTTCGCCATGCTGCAGCCGATTAGGTTGCGCCGGGCGGCCGCGCGGGCGCCGCGACCGCCGGTTCCACCAACTGATCGAGAATTACGTTATATGAAAACCCCCGGTATATTTCGGGTCCGCGCGCTGCTCTGGTGCGGGACCCTTGCACTCGTTGCAATCCCGCCTACGCGCGCTCAAACCACGCCCGACGCAGATGCGCCGGCGTCGAAGGACGTCACGGTGCTCCCGAGTTTCTCGGTGGCCAGCCAGCAGGACAAAAGCTTCACCGGCCATGAGTCGATGAGCCTCACGCGCACGGGCGTGGATGTCTCGGACATCCCCCAATCCATCACGGTCGTCAACCGCACGTATATAGATGCCATCAACCCGGGCTCGCTCGCGGACATGGTCGCCTATGTCGGCGGCGGCCAGATCGGCAATATCAACTGGGGCATCGATCGCTATATGATTCGTGGCTTCACGAGCATGGGCGACTTCGTCGACGGCTTCCTCACGGGCGCCGGTGGCAACGCGCCCACGACGAGCATGAACTTCGTCGACCACATGGAAATCGTGAAGGGCCCCGCGGCGATCATGTCGACCAACGCCTCCGGCGTCGTCGGCGGCGCCGTCAACAAGGTGAGCAAGTCACCGATGCAGAATCAGACGGACACGTTGACGGTTGAATATGGACGCTACGATGACACGCGTGCCGTGCTCGATGTGGGTGGCGCGCTGACGCCGGACAAGCGGCTGCTTTATCGTGTGCTACTCCTGGGCCAGGACCAGAAGGGCTATTATGATTACACCTACGACAAACGGACGGATCTGATGCCGATGGTGCAATATGATTTCAGCCCGACGACGCAGGCGTGGATCAAGGGCGACCTGATGAATTTTCACTACTCTTCATATAACGGCCTGCCGCTCGACGGCCGGACCAACCAGGTGGTCGCCGTCTCGCCGACGACGAACTACGGTGAGGACACTCCGGGCAACTGGCGCGAGCTGGATATGTGGCGCGTGTGGGGCCAGTTCACGACTCGCCCGAGCGATCACCTCGCGATCCGCTTCGCGGCGATCGACTCCTCGGTGACCTATCACCGCACCGAGTCAGTACTGAGCCCGTCCGGCACGACGACGCCGACGCTCCAGCCCAACGGCACGTATGCGTACGCCCCGTATGTTCAATATACTATTCCGCCGAACTATGTGGCGGGCCAGCTGATCAATCGCAGCACGACGGCGGACACCGGCACGTTCAAGCGCCGCGAGGTGCAGAACGACTATGTATTCACGTTCGACACGGGCCCGGCGCATCACAATCTCGTGGTGGGCGGCGACCTGGTGGATTTCCCGCAGACCACGAAAGCCTGGTCGAGCGGCGGATCGAGCTTCGCGAGTTCCTCGCCGATCAACCCGTTCGCGCTCATGCATCCGGGCGTCGTGTCGGTGCCCTATAATCTACAGCCGACGAGTTTCCAGGATACGAACCAGACCTACGCGAAGATCTTTGCGTTGGAGACGGCGAATCTCTTTTCGGACCGCCTCATCCTGACGTATGGTGTGTCGCGTCACCGCTTCGATCTATCATCCACCACCTATCCTTATAATGAGGTCACGGGAGTGGCCGGCGCGACGACTTACGTGCCCGACACGGAACTCTATAAGAATATCGTGCAGTATGGCATTGTCTTCAAGCCGGTGAAGGGCGTGTCGGTTTTCTACGGCAACAACTCGAACTTCGCGGCGAACGGCATCCAGAACGGCACGTTCCTGCCGCCGCAGCAGGGCAAGCAGAAGGAAGCGGGCGTCAAGGCGGTCGTGATCCCGAAACGGTTCAGCCTCTCGGCGAGTTACTTCGAGATCTTCCAGGTGAATAATACATTGCCGGCGTTCCCGCAGACGTCGCCGCCGACGCAGGTGTTGATCCCCGGAGAAACGTCGCGTGGCTTCGACGGCGATTTCACGGCGACGATCACGAAGAATATCGATCTCGTCGGCTCGTTTGCGCTGTTCAAGGCGCACGTGCAGGAAGGCGCGCCATATAATCTCGCGCCGGCTCCGTACGACGGGAAGTTGCACACGACGATCCCGGTGAGCGACATCTCCGAGCGGAATTTCGCGATCTGGGTCCGCTATACATTCACGCAGGCGAGCCTCCGCGGCCTGTCGCTGGGAATCGGCGAGAACACGATCTCGAAGCGTGCGATCACCGACAGTTCCAACCAGATCATGTACGGCTATATCCCCGGATATAATCTGTTCAATGCCAACGCGGTGTATGAAACGAAGCACTACAAGGTGCAGTTCAATCTGGATAACATGTTCAACCAGAAGTATCTCTATTCTGCGCGGAGCAACCAGGTCATCGTGCCCGGAATCCCGATCAACCCCCGGGTGGCGGTCACGTATAAGTATTAAAGTCTGATTTCCGAAAGCCGGGCCGGCTGCTTCGTGCGGTCGCGCCCGGCTTTTTTTGTGTCCGTATATAGAGCCGGATATATTCCGTGTATAGCCGATGCGGCCGGCCGGGCTACGGGCTCGGCGCATTGCGTCACGCGTTTATAGTCCCGCGGATTTTTTGAGCCGGATGAAATTCGAGAACTCCGCCGAATCCGTGGGGTTGGTGAAGTAGGGCAGCAGCGCATTCTCGTTGGGTGGCATTTTCCCGTCGTTGGCGGCCCGATACGCGCTCACCGCCTGCGTCACGATCGGCTCGATCCGAGCTCCGAGCTCTTGGACGTGGGCGACCTCGGGCGGTGTATCAGGAACCGTGGTCGTCCTGCCATTCGGGTCATAGATGACCACGATCCCACTCGGTGTCGTCGCGGTGAGCGGCTGGCCCGGCGCCATGGACAACGCTGTATAGTCCTCGCCGGCGACGGTGCGCAGGGCTTTAATATATTTCGTGCGGCCGACCAGGTCGGAAACGGAGCCGGCCGCCGAGCCGTTCTCCAGCGCGAACTGGTCGACCGCGGCGCTGATCTGTCGCAGGTTGTTGAGCACGGCGCGCTGAATTTCCCAGCGTTCCATGCCGAGCGTGGCATCCTTCTGGACGGCCGGCGGTGCGGCGGCGAGTGGTTGTTTCCGCAGCTGAGCGTTGAGCTCGGTCAACCGCGCGACGTCGCTGTCAAGCCCTGCCACCTTCGCGGCGAGGCGGCGATTCTCCTCGCGCAGCTCCGAATGGGAGTCGGCGGCGACAGGACTGGTCACGGGTGCGGGGTGGGCGTCGGGCGCGGGCCGGATATATAAACCGGCACCGAGGCCGGCGAGAATACAGAGCACGGCAGTGGCGGGAAGTTTCAGGGACATAAGAGTGTATATGCCGGCGGTGAGCACGCTCCCGGGGACGAGCGCCCAAGATTGCGTTGCGAGAGTGGTCGCGAGCGCGGCGGGCGCGGGCAGGAACGGTTGGGCCGAAACAACCGTGCCAAGCGCTGCAGCAGTGGAGACGATGCCGCGCCTCGCCAGTATATTACGCAGCCGGTCGAGCGCACGCTCGGTGCGCATGCGCGCGGCGTCCTCCGAGATGTGCAGCGCGTTGCCGATTTCGGCGTAAGCGCGCTTCTCGAGAAACCGCAGGACGACGGCGGTGCGATCGGTTTCGGAGAGCCGGTCGATGGCATCGTCGAGAAGCGGGCGTACCTCTTCCCAGGGTAGCGGGCGGTCGGTGACGGCTTCCTTCGCGAGGAGGGCTGAGTCGCGGGCCTGGCGGCGCGTTTCCGAGAGCATAAGATTGAGCGCGGCGTTGCGGGTCGCGGTATGAAGCCAAGCGCTGAGGGCGGGGTGCCGCGAGAGGGCGCGGGCGTGGCGAGCGAGGGAGGTGAAGACTTCTTGGGCGACGTCGCCGGCGCGGTGCGGATCGCTGCCGGTGCGACGGAGGGCGGCGTTATATACCAAGTCGAGATGACGTCGGACGAGTTCCGCGAAGGCCGGCTCGGAGCGCTCGGTGAGGTAGCGACGAAGCAACTCGGCATCGGGGATCATGGTTTCATCTATATAACAGCACGCCCTGGGACAACCGAACAGAAATCTGGAAAATAGATCGCTCGAAGCCCTGCCGCGGATCGCGCGCTCTCCGATATTTTCCCTCAGGCCGGGACGCGGGCTATTTATTGTCCAGATTGAGCCCCGTAAAATTGTTTTCCGTGCTGCTGCCGCCAGCGGGATTTTCCAAGAGGGAGATTTCGCCTGGCTCGGGTATATAAAAGTCGCTGGCCGTGTGCCAGGCTTCGGTGCCGTCTAGCGTGACGCTTAGATTTCCCGCCACGGTGGGGGCGGCCGGCAGGTCCGGCTTCAACGTGGGCATCACGATCTTGATCTCGTGTGGTTGCGAGAAGTCCGCGGCGATGGGATCGCTCCATTGCATTTTCCGTCCCCAGTGGTCGAGGCCGAACCGGATCTCGTTGGGCCGTATATATTGCACGACCACGAAGTCCGCCTTGCCAGGGGTGCCGACAACGATGAGCGGTTCGACGCGACTTTCTCGGCCGGACGGCAGTCGAAGATGAAGCGTCAGCGTGCCATTCTCAAAACGCCGGATCGTGCGCGGTGCTTTAGAGAGATCCTCCGCGGGCCGGCCGGAGATCGAAATCGGTGTTATATATTGTGAAGCCGCGGCGGTCGATTCGACCAGATTGCGTCCAACCCACCGCTCATAGGAAAGCGCGGGACGAGCGAGCACGGACTGGCGCCAATCGAAGCGGTCGTCGAGGCGAAGCGCGAGCGCGGCCGGCACGACGGATCGGTCCGTGGGTGTTCCCGTCTCGGGTGGGCTGGGCAGGTGCACGACGAGACGGTGGAGTAACCGCGCCGGATCGACCGTGATCACCGGGCTCTCGGACGGCCCACCTCCCCATTGATCATATATGAACTGCACTTTTCCGGGAGCGACGCACTTGACCGCCAGGACGTTGCCGAGCCGGGGCGGCCCGCTCGACAAAATCGGGCGCGGAACATCGGCGGGATCGTTCGGCAATTCGAGATCGAGTGCGAAGTCGGCTGAGGAAAAATCGGAGCGCCGGTCGCGTGCGATCGGAGGCGGACGCGTGACTGCGGGTCGGCCCGCGAAAGCCCGCGCGTCGATGACCGGTGCGTTGCCGCTCCAATGGAAAAACGGTTCCTCGGAATCGAAGACGGTGGTTCCGTCGACCGCCACTTCCAGCCAACTATATAGCGAGGCAACCTCGTACGCGTTCATTCGGTCGTAGAATGGCGTGCCGAGCGGCGGATAGAAGGATCCCATTTGGACGTGGAGTGTATGTATTCCTGCCGCGGCGACGACGTGAGGCGCTGACTCCACCGTCCAGAGGGCGCCGTGGGAGAATATAAACTGGACGCGCGAATCCGGCAGGTACCGCATCGCGAGCAAATCCCGCGTGTCACCCGCGCCCGTAGCCAGCACGGGGATAATGCCTGCCGATGGGGAGGCGCGGAAGTGCACCTGCAGTTGAACCGGTGCGTACTTGGCACCGAGCAGCTTCTGGAGCCGGTACGCCGGCCGGTTGAAAAAGGTTTCGCACCGAGTATATAGGGTCGGGGCCGCGCTCCGAAGCACGTCGTAAAGCTGAACCGAGAGCAGCGTGTTGGTGCCGACAGTATATAGACCGAGCATGGCCGCTGCCGAGACGAGGAGCGCATTCGTGAAGAAAGAACGCGCGCGCTCGAATGCCACGGCGAGACCGACGCAGGAAAGCAGCATGAGCGCCGGGATGAAATCGACCATATACCGGCCGGTGGACGCATAAAAGCAGAGCACGATGCCCGCGGTGGGTATAGACAGGAGCAGGAGTGACCGGGCAAAGGCGCGGGCGATGCGCGTCCTTTCGTTTCGAGCGAGGAAGGCCGGGATGATACCGAGCGAGAACAGGCAGAATGGCAGGTTCCAGAGGGCTCCCATGACCTCCTCGGAGCCGTAGTAGTGGTCCGGCGGTCCGGAGGTCGGGAGGGTCCGCACGAACGGAAAATAGGCACCCCAATGCAGCGGCGAGAGAAAGTAGGCGCGGAAGTTATAGTATATATAGGCGGTGTTGAAGTGGCTTTGGCGGCGTTCATACACGCTTGTCAACGCGTAGCTCATTCCGAACTCGAAGGGATTCTCGAATCGTATATAGTTGTACCCGAGGAGCAGGAGCAGAGTGAGCCCGAACAGCGTCGCGGGAACGAGGTGGACGAGGTCGCGCCCGCCGCGCCGCGGCCCGCGGAGGGTCGCAAACCAGCGCATCAGCGATGGACTCGTTAATACAAGCAGCGAAGCCGCGACTATATAGGTGGGCCGCGAGCCGACGGCGGCGCCGAGGGCGAGAGCGGCGCCCGAGCTGAACCAAAGTCTCCGAGGCGAAACGATCGCGAGGAGGTTGCAGAGCACCGCGAGCGACGAGAAACAGTACCCGGCGGCAACCGCGACCTCCCAAATCCCGGGACGACCCAGCAGGACGGGCGTCATCGAGCCGGCGCCAAGGACGAGCAGACCGACAATCTCGATCGCGATGGAGACGCGGAGCATGCCGCGACGCACGAAAATCATCCACGCTGCAGCGGCGAAGGCGAAGCCGGCGGAGACAAAGATGAAGGTCGCCCAAGACTGCTCGAGATATTGGTGCGTGAGCCAATGAGTGGGAAGATAGAGGACGAGGGCGGGCACCACCCCGAAGTATATATAATAATGTCCCTTGAAATAGGACGCGTCGTGCAGCGTGACTGCCGCGGGCCGGGTGGCGGGATCATATGGGTCTGCGGCCGCCAGAAGGACCGGGTCCGCTTTGACGTCCAGCCAAGGTTTCCCCTGCACCAGCCCGCGGACGAGAAGGTTATAATAATCGTCGGCGCGAGGCTCGAGCGGCCCGGAGAACCCATTCCGCGCCTCGAGGTTAAAAAAGTAATAGAGAACGACCAGCAGGATGACGCCGCCGCGAGCCGCGGTTCGGGCCAGGCGAGAAAGTGGGTTCCGCGTTGCCATCGAGCGCGCCCAGTCGTTGAACGAACCTGCCGGGGACCGCAAGGGTTGTGGGTCGGCGGCCTGGTCGGCGCCGGACCTTCCGCGGTGGAACTCAAAATCTGCCAACTACTAACGCACCTGTTATTCGTACGCGCTCTGGCCGCTCGCGTCTCTGCGCCCTGATTCGTTCCGATGCTATATAGTTTTGATCGTTCGCTCCACGCTATTACACGGGAGCAGAGGTGTAACGGCATTCTGGAGCTGGAACGACCGCTGCATTTGCTGATGACTTAGCTAGAGATTCCGGCGCACTTGGTGCACGCTCTCGGCATGGGATCCCGTTTTTATATAGGCGCGGTAATATTGCTCGCGCAGTTCGCTGAGATGCGTGGCGCCGAAATCCGTCGCAATGTGAGCTACGGCGACCCGGCGGAAATGGCCGAGGTCCTGGATGTCAGCGTACCGAGTGGCGCGGGTCCTTTTCCGGTGGCCATCCTCGTGCACGGCGGGGGCTGGACCTCGGGCGATAAGAGCGGCAGCGACCATCCCGGCGACGGGGCGGATATATCTGCGTGGTTTCAGCCGTTGACTGATGCGCATTTCACCTGGTTCTCCATCAACTATCGTCTCGCGCCGGAGCACCCTTGGCCCGCGGCGATCGACGATGTGCAGACCGCGATCCGCTGGGTAAAAGCGCACGCCGCGGAATATAAAGGAGACCCACGCCGGATCGCGCTGTTCGGCCATTCCGCGGGCGGCCACCTGGTGTGCCTCGCCGCGGTGCTCGCCGATGATACCACGCGCGTGCAGGCGGTGCTCGGCTTCGCACCGGTGACGGATTTTGAATTCGAACTGCCGCGCCGTGGTGGCCTCAGCGCTTCCTTGCAGGCGCTGTTTCACCAGCCAAAAGAGGTCACGCCCGTGTCCCTCGCGCTGCTGCGCAAAACGGCCCCCATTTCGTATGTGAAGCCGGGTCTGCCGCCGTTTCTTTTGCTGCAGGGCGATGCCGATCGGACGGTTCCGATCCAGGAAACGCTCAATTTTCAGGCCAAGTTGCAGCAAAACGGCGACACCGCAGATCTCATCGTTATTCACGGTGCCCCCCACCGATTGCTCGACTGGTCCCATTTTGATGCCACTTACCCGGATCGCATGCTTGCGTGGTTGAACAAATATATTGGCGACGGGCCGACCCAGGCGCCGCCGCCCGCCGGTAGTACGATCCGCCCGCATTGAGCCCGACCGCGTCTGACTCAGTCGCGGTCGAGCAAATCCCGAAACGCCGGTTCGAGGCCGGCAGCGGCACGGACGGACTCTGCGACGTCGGGTCCGTTGTGCGTCCACGTGTTCCCCGGTCCATTGGAATTCTTCAGGAAGCGCTCCGCGGGACACGCGTTGTCGCGGACGGTTATATACGAAGATCCCTCGTCGAGGTAGAGGTAGAACCAGTGCTCCGGGTCATGGACGTACGGGCCCATAGTGATGTCATGAATATAGTTCTCCGCCACGACGGTCCCGGGCTGGGCGGAGAGCAAGTATATACCTGCGGTGTCACCCATGCGCGTGGCGACGTGGTGGACGAGGTTCGCCCGGATTATATTCTGGCCCAGCGCGCTGGGCAGCCGCGTCCAGCCCCAGCCCACGCTGATTCCGGTATATGAAAGATCGCTGAGCTCGTTGTGCTCGATCGTGATCTCCCGTGCGTACCCCACGCCGATGCCGACGCCGCCCCAGTCCTCGTTCGCGCAGTTCGTCACCCGGTTGTTGGCAATGCGGAGCCGCGCGCAAATCTCCCGGGTATCGCGAGGGCTGTAGGGAACGTGGGCTTCGAGGCCGCCACCGGCGAAGTTTCCCAGCTGCATCGCATTCCCCCCGATGTCGCGAAACCGACAGCCTTCGACCAGGCAATCGCTCGTACCGTCGTCGCAGTCCAGGCCGGCGGACGCGAGGTGTTCGAACGCGCAACGCTCGAATATAATATTGGCGCCGGAGCGGACACGCACTGCGGCCGCCGCCCGTTCGGTCCACGCCTGGTTATCCAGCTTTTTCGCGTCAGGCGTTCCTTTGGGCGAAAGCTTGTAGGCGTCGATCATCGGCATTGCAGCCTGCAGCGGCACGTGCCCGAGCTTCGAGGGTCGCAGCCACGTTGTATTCACAAACTGGATACCGCGGAACGACACGTGTTCGACGCGGCGGTCGAGCGTGCCGGAAATATCGAGAAGGGTTTCCAGCGTCGGCACGACGACGTGAGCGTGAGTGAGTTCCTCGTCGGGGCGCGGCCAATATACAATGCGGCTGTCGGGCAATATCGCCCACTCGCCGGGACGATCGAGCAGGGCGGGTGGGCCCGTCAGGAAAAATGCCGCGTTGCCGTTGACTCCGTTCATGACCGGCTGCGGCCAGGGATGCTCGAACTCGAGCTTGCTCTCCGGCGATTGAAACGTGAGGCATGCGCGGTCACCCTCGACGCGGACCGACTTCACTCGGAGGGTCGCGATTTCCCATTGCTGATGCACCGTGAACTCGAGGCCCAACGGATCGTGCACGGAGCGCAGCGTAGCGGACGGAATCCAAGCCTCCTCGCGTTCGCGATCCCATTGGACCAAACGGTCCAGTTTGCCGGGCTCGGGTGACTGGGCGCGGGCCGCTTTGCGTCCGTCGATCCAAAGCTGGCGGAATTCCAGATTGCGGCCGTTCCAGCGCGGAGCCGCCGCCACCCAGAGCTTGCCCTGCGTGACGGCCGGCAGCCCGGGCAAAAGCTCCGCCGGGCACGACCAGCCTCCCACGGAAATGCCGCCGCTCAGGATGGCGGTTTCACCGGGCGCGCTCTCGAATAGAGTCGGGTTTGCTGCGGTCCCCGAGTCCTCCGGACGGAAAAAGAGCGGGCTGTTCAATGTATATATGCCACCGCGGAGCGCGACGCGGATGCCGCCTTCGGGAGCGGGACCTGAAACGCGGCGCAAATCCCGCGCGCGCCGTTGCGCCGCGGCGGGTGAACGAAACGGCGCCGCGCGCGTGCCGGGATTATGGTCGTCGCCGTCCGGGCTGACCCACAGCTCCATGCTCCGGAGGGGAATGCCGACGACGACAACCAGGAGGGCGACTATATAGCGAACGGTGCTGGCGGAATGGAGGGGACCGGCGGAGAAACGCATCGAGACGTCGGTTCGTCGGGAGTTGCCCGCGGCCTCAGAGGCGGGCGGGATCGAGCACCACATGTTTGATATGCTCACGATTCCACGTATATGAAATATGCACGCGACCGTCGGACGTCTGGATGACAGCGGGGTACGCGTAGCCGTTGCCCCTGGGTTCGCTTTCGAGAGTTAATACATGGCGCCAGTCGATGCCGTTGTCGGAGATCGCCACATCGAGGGGATAACGCACGCCTTTCGTCGGCCGATCCGGCGGCGGTGCGCAGTTGTTATATACAAGCAGCGCGCGCCCGTCCCGGAGCGTAACGGCATCGGTGCCGGAATTCGGATTGGGAAGGGACGTTTTCTCGAGTGGGCTCCACGTTTCTCCGGCGTCGTGAGACCAGGTCGCAGCGATGACGCCCTGGCTGGTTCGGCAGAGCGCCTGCAATATACCACCAGGATAAAACAGGATGCTGGGCTGGATCGCGTTGAGCGGAGGCGTTCCCGTCGGAACTGGCCCGATGAGGTGCCAGGTCTTACCTTGGTCCTTCGAGCGCTCGAAGTGCACGCGCCATCCGCCATTTTCGGTACTCGAGGGCGCCAGCCACGAGCCGTCGGCGAGGATGACCGGTTTATTTTTGATGGGCCCGAGGATTTTATCGGGAAGCCGGCGCGGCGCGGACCATGTCGTGCCGCCATCCGTCGAGAACACGCTCATCCCCCACCAACCCCCGGGTGATGGCCCGACTTTATAGAAGAGCCAGAGTGGTCCGTGGGGCGCCTGGAAAAGCACCGGGTTCCAGGTGGGGAGCCGGGGGCCGGTGGGCTGAATTCCGTTCGCCACTTCGATGCCTTTCGACCAGTGACCGGCGTGCTGTTGCGCGACCCAGATTCCGACGTCGGGATTTCGCTCCTTGGTGCCGCCGAACCACCCGGCGACGAGATCACCGGCGGCATTTTCTGCGAGAGTGGAGGCGTGGCACTCGGGGTAGGGAGCCTGGTCGTTGATAAACTCGCTCGCGATCACCGCGCCGGCGTGCTCGCTCGCGGTGGCGTTGGCATCTGCGGCGGCGGCGCGTCGCTGCGCCAGAAGCCCCGCGAGCAGCACGCAGACGGCAGGCAACCAACGGCGACTATATTGCGCCAATCGACCGCGCGACCGGCCGACGCAGCGAGGAGACCCCAGCGGGGCGGTGATGCTATTGTCCATTGGGAACCTCCGAATTCAAACGCGGGCCGGTATCCGTCCTTTGGATACGGAGGGCCATGTCGGCCCGACCGGGCAGCGCGACTGACCGGCCGTGCGCGTCGACGAAATCATATTTGTCCTTCTTCTTGATTTGATATACCTCCGGCACCGGCGTGATCGTCATGGCCCACGTGTCGATGAGGTCGACCTTGAACGTCATTCCGTCCGCCAGGCCTTCCCGATAGAGCTCGAACGGCCAGGCGGTGGGCGTTTCCCGGCCGAAGTATATTAAATAATATTCGCCGCGTTTGCCGCCGACGCGGGGATCCTGCCAGAGATCGATTGGCTCGATGCCGTGCGCGGGCCCTTCCTCGATGATCTTCCGGAGAAACGCGATGCGCGGGGGACTTTGGCCGCGGAGCACCCCCCCATACGAGAGCCACGTGTCCTGGTCGTTGAGATAGCACTCGCCGTGGCCAACGTACGTGCCCGCCACGGTCCCGGACCAGATTCGCTCGACCATTTCGGCGGCGGTGAGCTGGCCCCACCGGTAGTTTTCGTTGCCTTCATATTTCACCTCATCGTACACCACCGGTTTTCGGTAGACGTCGCGGTAGAGTTCCGCGCGGCCCGGCTCCTCCACCGCGCTGCCGTTCTGGATGCTCGCGTGGGTCACCCACGGCTGGTTGTGGTTATAGATGAGCGACCCGTTATGAATCGAGCGGAGGTGGTTGTAGGGGTCTTCGTGCTGGACGATCTGGAAGAAGCGATCCCAGTCCGATTCGCGCTTCGTGCGCAGGAAATCATATTCATTGGCGAGCGACCACCAGACATTGCGGTAGGCGGCGAGGCGCGCGACTATATAGCGAAGGTAGCGCGCATCGCCTTCCGGATCCATGCTGTCGAAGCCCCAGGACTTTCCATAGGGGTTATATAAAATGACATCAGCCTCGATGCCCAGGTCCCGGAGCTGGCCGATGCGGGTCTCCAATTTGCGGAAAAAGGCGGGATTAAAGCGAGTATAGTCCCAGTCACGGCGCGGCTTGCCCGCGAAGGGAAAAAGCGTCGGCGGGACCTTCCGGCGGAAATCGACGTCCTGCGGAAACACCAGCATGCGCACTTTGTTGAAGGGCGACGCAGCGAGCGTTTTCAGGGTTTGTTCCTGCCAGTCATCGGGCGCCTGCAGCCAGTTATAGCAAGTGGTGCCCCAGGGCGTGAACGTGGTGCCATCAGCATAGGCAAAATGATAAATGTCCCGAACTTGCACGGGACCATGGTTCGCTTTGGACGCGGGCAGCACGGTGAAGGTCCCGCGTTTGCCGGTCAGGGGCCACCGATTGCTCTTCGTTTCAAACGTCCATTCGCCGGGCAGGTCGGGCATGAAGTGCACCCGGTAGACACCGTCTCCGTCGTAGAACCCGGGAATTTCCTCTACCTTCGTACCGCAACTGAACGTGGCGGAGAACCGCGTATCGATGAACGGATTCCCATCAGCCGGCCCCTTCAGGCTGATTTCATAGATCGCCCACTGCTCCGCGGAAGGCTCCCCCGCGGCGATGGCCGAAATGCTCGCGAGGGCCAGCAGCACGAACCCGATACGAAAGAGGGCGGATACCCGAAAAGAAATTTGGGGATGGGTGGGCATAGAGGAGTTGGCCGATGGAAACGTGTCGGGTATATAAAGGAAAGCGACGCAAGAGGCGTATATCATTGCGAGCGGTCCCGATGCATCTCTGCGCGCGTAATTTATTTTTGCGGCTCGATGATCACGTGGGCGATGAGGAAGCCGGTGGCCGGTGCCTTCTCGTCCGCTCCGGGCAGGATTTGTCCACCGGAGCCAGATCGCCGGTATACGCCGGTGCGAAACGAAAGGCGTTCCACGGTTTTCACCGGTTCACTAAACACCGCCGGACGGGCCAGCGGCGTGGCGCCGTCCACCCGCACCGCTATATGATCGGCCGTCGGGGCGACTGGAATCTCCAAGTCGAATTTGGTCCAGCGGTTCGCCCGATAGGGGCCAGCGTCCATCCAGATGCCTTCGTGGCACGCCCAGATGTGGCCGTCCTCGGCCAGGCGGATCCGAACCGGGCGGAGTCCATGGGCGTCCAGCAACTCGATTTCGAGATCCCCGCTGGTCTGCTGCGCGAGGACATCGAAAGAGATTTTCACGCCGTGGGTCTCGGGAAAAATCCGGATCGCCCGGGCATAGTCATACGGGTCCTCGTCGCGGAGCTCGAGCGCGTGGCCGGGACGCTGCGGGTCCGCCACGATCCTCACCGGCGCCCAGACCGGGCTGTATATATTCCACTCCGCGGGCAAGGCACCAATCGGCTGGATGTCGAAATTGTCGTGGACTGGTTCGGTGAC
This sequence comes from uncultured Verrucomicrobiae bacterium, assembly GCA_963800005.1. Classification (GTDB taxonomy): domain Bacteria; phylum Verrucomicrobiota; class Verrucomicrobiia; order Opitutales; family Opitutaceae; genus CAWCZH01. The sequence continues at coordinate 607,631 of CAWCZH010000001.1, read as the reverse complement.
GTGACCGCGGATCGGCGCGGGGACGCGGCTCACCCAGATGTCCTCCTTGTTTACGCTATAGCAAATCCAGTTGGCCGCATCCGCGTCGGGTGGCCGGCCGTTTCCTTCGGCAATGCCTCGAGTATATTGCGGGCCCAGGTTTTTGAACGCCCCCGGAAAACGCTGGTCCGGCGCCTCGCCGACGACCGTCAGCAAGTTTCCAAAGTTCACACAGTCGTCGCTCGTCATCACGGCGAGCGGTTGACGCAGCCGATTGGTGGGATTGAGAAAAAGACCATACCGGCCATCCGCGAGGTGCTGCAGCCAATACTTCGAGGCGTTGTTAGGCATCGCGCCCGCCTGCATCTGGTGGCCCCAAGTGCGGCCTTCGTCGGGCGTCGCCGCGACGAGCGCGTTTTTCCAGATCGCGACGGCGCTGCCGTCCAGCCGGTGTATATAAGACATGGCCTTCCCGTGAATGCCAAAAAAACCAGTGTCGTCCTTCTGGTCTTCTTCCCACCACTGTTGAGTGAGCAGCCGATTGGCCAGAATGGCGTCGCAGTCGGCGACGAATCCCGCGTCTGGCGACGCTTTATAGAATGGATAGGTCGGATTGCGCTCCTTCCACGGGCTGTGGGCGCCGTAGCGGATGAAATAGATGGGTCCGAAGCTGCCGTCCTCATGGATCTCACGCACGACCCGACCCACTCCGGTGCCGTCCACTGGATCGGGCGCCTTGCCGTGGAATCCAAGTGCGAGGAGACGCCCGTCCTTCGTTATATGAAAAGCCATCCGCTGGTGCATAATGGACAGCGTTCCATCGGGCAGGCGGATGGAGGGAAATATAATCCGTGGCTGCGCCCAGTGGATGCCGTCGGGGGAGCTCGTGAGCGAGTCGCAGCATGGCGCCTGGCTTTCATCCCGCGGTCCGCTGAGATATAAAAGATAAAAATTTCCCTGCCACCACGCGAGCATCGGCTGGTGGCTATAGGTGTCGGTGAGGTGGTCCTGGTGCTCGGAGTGGGTGCGGTTGGCGCGGTAGACCTCGATGTTCTCGACCCCGACGGCAAGTCGAAGGCCGCCGTCGGCGCTCGAGTCGGGCAAGAGGGATCCGGTATATACAATTGCGGGCGTCGCCCCGGGCAGCGGGGCGGCCACGCCGGCGGGAGCGAGCGTCAGGGCCACGCAAGCCGCGGCGAGAAGGGATTCGCGAATTCTCATCGGCCGTTCAGGTCGTTTGCCGGCTGGCGGCGTTGTCGAGCCAGCCCCAGAGCGTGAGGGCTCGCGCCGATTTCGCCGGTGCGGGAAAACAATAACTCGCCGCATAACCCACGACCAAGAGCACGATGTGGGCAAAAACGCCGATGAGCGTCGGGTGCAGGCTATATGAAAACGCGCCGAGTCGCCACGCGGGGTTGGCGCCGCTCGTGAGCGTGCCCCACGTCGTGAAGACCAGGCACGCGATCACGCCGATCGTGGCGCCTTGTGGGTTCGCTCGGGGGCACAAGAACGCGAGGAGGAACAGCCCAGCGAGTCCACCGGCAACGATCGAGGACACGGTGAAATAGAGTGAAAGCACCCGTTCGGATTTCCAGGCGATCACCACGCCGATTAATACAGCGAGGAGACCACAAACCGCGACGATGAGCTTGCCAACGAACAGACGCTGCCGATCCGAGGCGTGCGGGCGCAGCTTATGATAATAGTCTTCGACCCCGACGACGGACAACGCGTTCAAGTCGGACGACAGCATCGACATCGCCGCGGAGAGAAGGGATGCCATGAAGATGCCGGCGAGGCCCGGGGGGATTTTCGTCGCGAGAAAATAGGGGAAGACCTTGTCCGCCTGGTTGATCGCACCCGGGAGTGCCTCGTGGGACAGTTGATAGTAAGCCCAGACGAGAGTGCCGATGAGCATGAAGCAAACCCAAGCCGGGATGCAGAGCAGCGCGCCCAGCGCCACGCCCTTTAGGGCGTCGCGGTCGGTCTTCGCCACGAGGTAGCGCTGCACCAGGGTCTGATCCGCTGTATATTTCTGCAGGTACCAAAAGAAACCATACAGGCTGAGAACGAGGGCGCTGTTCTTGCTTGTGGCGCTGAGCGAGGCGACGCCGAGGCTGAATTTATGATGCTGCGCCGCGAGGTGAAACGCCGCCATGGGCCCCCCCGGCATGAGATATAATAAAAATCCGAGGCAGATAAAAATGCCGAGGCACTTGACCGCCCCTTGGACCACGTCGGTCCAGATGACCGCCTCGATGCCGCCGACAATCGTATAGTAAACCGTCACCCCTGCAGTCGCGAGCATCACGAGATATAGATTCCATTGTGTGATGCTGGTGATCGTCAGGGCCAGTGTATAGAAGACGAAGCCCATCTTGGAAAAATGGCCCATCGTGAAGGCGAACGAACTATAGGCGCGGATCCGGTAGCCGAAGCGCTTTTCGAAATACTCGTATGCGCTCAGTCCCACCGTGTGCCGGAAGAAAGGGATAATCACCAGGCCGACGAGAATCAGGACGCCGACTACCATGAACCCCGGCACGAGTTCCGCCCAGTCGCCGGCGTAGGCCGAGCCGGGATAGGCGGTGAACGTGATGCTCGTGATCAAAGCGGCGTAGATGGATATGCCCATCGCCCAATGCGGAATGGAGCGCTTCGCCACGAAATAGGTTTCCGTCGAGCTTTGCCGCCGCGAGAAAGCCCGCCCCATCGCGACCATGCCGATGAGATAGAGACAAATGACGAGGGCGTCGGGCCAGCGGAGCGCGCTCATGGTTCCGTATTCAGAAAGTGGATACGAAGATCAGGCGGCGGGTGTGGCGGCGCCTCGCGCGAGGGCGGCGGCGAACTTGATCGCCTCGACGAGGCTGCGCGGGTCCGATTTTCCCGTCCCGGCAAGATCGAAGTTGGTCCCGTGTTCCACCGACGTGCGAATAATGGGAAGGCCCAGGGTGACGTTCACGCCGCGCCATATTCCCAGCATTTTCGCGGCGACGTGGCCTTGGTCATGATACATCGCGACGGTCCCGTCGAATTCCCCCTGAAGCGCGCGGTAAAAGAGCGTGTCGCCCGAATAGGGACCCGACACGTCAAGCCCGAGCGAGCGCGCCGCGGCGACGGCGGGAGCTATATAGTTTTGCTCCTCGTCGCCGAAGAGTCCGTTTTCACCGGCGTGAGGATTGAGTCCGGCGACGCCGAGTTTCGGTCGCGCCACGCCGAGCCGACGGATCGCGGCGTCCGTGAGCTGGAGCACTTTGATAATTCGTTCCGGCCGCACGCGCTCGATTGCCTGGCGAAGCGAAACGTGCGTGGAGACGTGGCTCACGCGCAGCCGATCTGCGACCAGCATCATCGTCGCCCCGGGGCACTGGCAGAGTTCGGCGAGCAGCCCCGTGTGCCCGTCATAATGGAACCCGGCCAGGTTGAGGGCCGCTTTATTAATCGCCGAAGTGACGATGCCGCCCACCTCCCGCGCGAGTGCCAGCTCGGCCGCCTTTTTTATATATTCATATCCGGCGCGCCCGGCCATCGAGCTGACCTCGCCCAGCCGCAGCGCCCCGAGATCGACGTTTCGGAGATCGAGCACGTCCACGGTCCCGGGCAACGAGCGCACTTCGCTGGCCGCCGACACAGAGTGTATAGACAGGGAAACGCCGGTGAAGCCGAGTGCCTGCTCGATCACACCAGCGTCCCCCACCACCAGGAGACGGGCGATGTCGCGCAGTTCCTCGAGGGCACACGCCCGCGTGATCAATTCGGGTCCAGTGCCGGCCGGGTCGCCCAACGTAACGGCCAGAAGTGGCAGAGGTGCTCGCGAGGACGGGGAAAGCATCGAGTATATAGAGTATATGGTATAGATTACGCCGGTGGCGGGCCAACTTTCGTGGGGGCTTTCAACTCGCGATCGCGCCCAAAGTGTCGCGCGAGCGGCGCGATCGTGGCTTGCGTCGCGGATTCCAGAGCGCGGCGAGGTTGGCGGGCCACGAGTAACTGCCGGGCTTGACCGTGACGAAAGGCATATCGTTCCCCGCGGGGCGCATTAGCGCGACGCCGGGCGTCCATTGACCGAGTACCTCAAAATGCGAGCACCCGATCCGCGAGAATATTCCTCCAGCCGTCGCGCCGCCGGTGACGACCAAATGTCGGAATGCCCGCCGTTGCCAAAGGAACTTTACGAGCCGCTCTAACGTTTTCTGGATGGCTGAAGCGTCCCCGGGTCTGATCGTTGCGACGGCGACGGAGCCGTTCGGTCGCGATGCCAACGCCTCCGCTATCCGCGTGCGCCAGCTCGAGAAAACGGCATTCGAATGGTTTCCGGCTCGAGCGAGCTCCCGGGGCAGGTTGATCAGGGAACGAGCCGCGCGCGCCGTCTTTAGAAACGAAGCGTTGGCCGTGGAACGCGAGCCGATGATGATGAGCGTACTGCCGCGGGTGAGCCACGCGGTCGGCAGCTTTGTGCTGGAAGCTTCTATATACTGTTGCGGAAATTTCTCCGCCAGGATTGCAGAAAAGAATTCGGCTGCGCCCGCGGGCAAGATCTTGCGATCCAGGCGCTGGGCCCAGCCGGTGAGGTGTTCCGGAAGCCAACCTTCACCGAGCACGAAAGGCGCACTTGGTGCCCCGCGCTGCGGCTTCCCCGACTGGAGGTGCCGTACGACGGCGGCTCCTCGTGGGAAGAAAGAAAGTATCTTGGATGATATAGCGGGGTGATGCGGGTCGCGCCGAAATTCGGTGTGATGAATGGGTCGCCCGGCTATATAGTAGTGGCCGTCGCGCACGACGCGCCCGCGGCCCGGGTTGGCCGGCACGAGGAGCACTTGCCTGGCGCCGGTTACTCCCGCGATGGCCTCACACTCTGCGAGTATATTGCCGCGCAGGACGGAATCCGTTTTCTTGAAAACGAGATTCGCGCGGGCCCATTTCGCCCCGTGTGCGAAGGAAGCCGCGATGGTCGCCGCGCGCCGCGGCTTCACCAACCGCGTATTGGAATCATATACGAAAAGGCGCGCGGCGCCCGGGCGCGGAGTCGGTGGGGTGGGGACCGGGGATGCCAGTGCCGTCGCGGCTCCAGGTGCTTCGAATAGATTCGGAGTTGTTTTTTTCCGGCCGGGGTCGAAAAGAGTCTCGCCGGTTCTCGGAAATGCCCGGTCGGGAATGGGACCCGGCTGAGTCGCGACGAACGCGCGCCAGCCGGAGTTGCGGCCGATCGCCGCCACTTCCGCGGCGCCAGTGAGGTCATCCGCGATCACGACGATGGTGGGCCCCGGCATGGCGGATCAAATGGCGTTCAGTGCCCCGAATTGGCTTTGCAGGTCCGCACGTTCGGGCGCGGAAAGCGTCCGGAGGGGCGGGAGCACGTGCGCTTCACATAGGCCAATCCCGCCCATCAGCGCTTTCAGTGCGGCCAGCGATTCGCCGAGGAGGCGATCGCGCTGGAAAATTTGCGCGACCTGATTGGCGCGAGTCTGCAACGTTTGCACGGCCTCCCACCCGCCGAGCTCCGCTTGGTTGAGCATGGCGAGCCAGACTTCGGGAATGAGGTTGCCCGAGCTTGGGACGAGGCCGTCGAAGCCGAGTTGAAGCGCGTGGGCCGAAAGGACAGCCGCACCCATGAAGATGGAAAAATCGGAGCGGCCACCGAACCGGCGCATCGTCTCCTCGGGGCGACCGGCGACGTTTTCCGAATCCTTGAAAGCGACTACGTTCTCCAGCTCGCTGAGCGCCTCCACGACGTCCAGGGGGAGCGACATATGAGTGGCCTGCGGTATATTATATAGAACCAGCGAGCCGCGAATCTCCGCCGCCAGGGCGCCGAAGTATGATTCCATCTCGGTCGCGCGAAGTGTATAGTATGAAGGCAGGTGGGCGACGACCGCATCGACGCCCGCGTTGATATATCCATTCGCCGCCGCGATCGTGTGTTCAACGCAATTGTCGCCGACGCCGGCGTACACGAGGACGCGATGCGCCGCGGCCTCCACTGTCGTGAGCACCAGCTGCGCGCGCTTCGCATCGGAGAGAGAGGCCGCTTCCCCCGTGGTCCCGAGCACGAAAATCCCGAGCTGGTGGGCCACGCAACTTTCGACGATGCGGCGCACGGCGCCCTCGTCGATCGCGCCGGTCGCGGTAATGGGAGTGACGAGAGGGACAACCACCCCGCGATGAAGCTTCCGTGAGGACATAGATTAAAGAGCGGCCTGATATATCTCGGTCGCATCCGCTGCGGTGACCGCGCGCGGATTATTTTGCAGCAATCGCGTCACCGTCATCGCGCTGGCCACGAGGCGTGGAATCGCCGATGCCGGGATGCCGCATGCGAACAATCCACGGGGCAGGTGGCAGTCGCGGGCAAGCTGCTCGATCTGCTGCACGCCGCGCTGGGCGGTTTCCAACGGCGTGGCGGCTTCCTCTGCGCCCAGCGCGCGCGCGACGTCGGCATATCGCTCCGGCGCCGCGGATATATTAAAGCGAAGGACGTGCGGCAGGAGCAGCGCGTTTGATAAACCGTGGCCGATGCGGAATTCGCCGCCGAGCGGGTAGGCGAGGGCGTGCACCGCGGCGGTGTTCACCGGGCCGAGACAGAGCCCGCCATAAAGGCTGCCGCGCGCGAGCGCCTCGCGAGCCACCGCGTCGCCGCCGTCGTTCACCGCCCGCACGAGGTGGCGCGCGATCAGGCCGATCCCTGCAATGGCATACATATCGACGAGCGGATGGGCGTTTCGGTTGGCATACGCCTCAATACAATGCACGAGTGCGTCCAGGCCCGTGGCCGCGGTCGTGGCGGCCGGCAGTGATTCCGCGAGGACGGGATCGATCACGGCGGCATCCGGCACCAGCCAAGGGCTGATCACCGCTTTTTTTTGCTGCGACTTTTCGTCGAGCAGGAGCGCGTTCGGCGAGACCTCGCTGCCACTCCCGGCAGTTGTGGGCAGGCACGCGAGAAAGATTTCACGACGCGGCAGCAGGCCGCTGCCGAAAAAAGCGTGGACCGGTTCGGGCCGGCGAAGGAGGGCGGCCAGCAGCTTCGCTATATCAAGGGCGCTGCCTCCGCCGAAACCGATGACGGCGTCTGTAGTATATTCCCGTTCGCGTCCGCGGACGCGCTCGAATGTGGCAACGTCCGGTTCGAGGGGCACGTCCGTGGCATGCCGCACGGCGATGTCGCGTTCCTCGAGTGCGGCCATGAGCGGGCCTGCGCTCGGCAGCGCCCGGGCACTGAGGACCAGCAGCACCTGCTTCGCGCCGCTCTCGGCGACCAGGGCGGCGCACGAGGTCATGCAGCCGGCGCCGATCACGACGTGCGGCGGCTGGCGCAATATCAAAGTGCGGGGCAGGCGGCTCATGGCTTCGAGCCGCAAGCGGCGGTGCGCCGCGCTACGCTATATATAATATAGATAGATCCAACCCGCCGGTTTGCTCCCAGTTGGCCAGGCCGCTGCGGAAGCCCGATGGAAACGATATGCGGCACGCGGGGAGAAGTTTTCGAAAACGATCAACGACCGGCGCGCCGCGCGCCGCTACAGCTGCGCGACGGACGCGCGCTCCACGAGCGTCGGCTCGACCAGGACCTGGCAGTCGACGGAGTCGTCCGGGTGAAGGATGCGCCAGAGCAACTGGTCGACGGCGCGGCGGCCGATGAGTTCGGCGTGGACGTCGATGGAGGTCAGCGGCGGATGCAGATGAAGCAGCAGCGGCTTTTCGTTATTACAGGAGATCAGGCTGATATCTTTGCCGACGACCAGACCGCGTCTTTGGAGATTACCATAAAGCTGCACGGCGGTGCGGTCGGAGGGAACGAGCAGGGCGGTGGGGCGGTTGCGCGGGAGTGCGAGCCACGTCTCGACCAAGCGGTCGACGTTGGATTCCAAGGTGGTGGCGGGCAGGGGCCAGACCAGCTGGTCCGGCAGCGGAGATTCCAGCGCAGTATAGGATTGTCCGAGTCGAACGTTGGCGACGGCAAACGAAGCCTTGAGTTTCTCGAACTGGGTTTGTCCCGGCTTCGGATTGAAAAACGCCACGCGACGATGCCCCTTGGCGTGAAAATGCTCGGCGGCGAGATTGCCCGCGATCTCGGTGTCAAAATTACAATGGTCGCCCTTCGCATGCGGCAATTTGCCCATGAGCCAGACGCGCGGCAGCCGCGCGATTTCTCGCAGGAGTTCGTTCTTCGCAGGCAACTGCCCCTGGTTCGGTCCCTTGAGAATCAGCCCTTCGACATGCTCTTCCGAGAGGAATGGCGGCAGCCGGTCGCCCTTCGGAATATTCGCCAGCATGAGACTGCGCCCCTGCGCCGAGAGCGCGCGCTCGATACCCTGCAACGCGGAGCTGACGACCGGCAACTGCACCAGCGTGTCCTCCATGCCGAAACATATAACGGCAATATTTCCCCGCACCGGGATCGGGCCCGGCTCACGACTCTTTTTGCGCTCGCGCAATCGTTCATATCCCAATTTGCGCGCCGCCTGCCAGACGCGATGCCGGATGTCCTCGTTGACGTCGGGATGGTGGTTGAACACGCGGGAAACGGTCCCGACAGCAACGTCGGCGGCGTGAGCAACATCGGTGATCGTAGAGGAAGGTTTGGGCATGATAACCGACTATTATTTCAGCGGAGCATTCGCAAGCCCGCCCGGCCTGGGGGCGAACGAGGGAGACACGGGAGGGGCTAAAAAGATTGACAGCATTACTTCATGAAATAAAGTCAAACGAAATTATTTCATATGAAATAATTTTTGCCACCCCGGTCTGTCTCCCCTACCACCGAAAACGCTCGAACCTGCCCGACCCCCGCGGCGACCCCTCGTCCACGTGAATGATCGAACGAATTCTCTCCTGACGCTTGCTGCCGATGCCGCTCCGTGAGGCTTTCCTTTGGCGTTTTCGCAGCGGGTTTTCCAGAGCTCCGGCGCTGTTCACCGCGCATCTGAAGCCGAGCGGTCGCGCCGGGCGCGCGGCCGGGCCTCGCGCATTTCTCGGGTGCTTCGCCGTCGTGGTGGTTCTGGGTGGGGGCGCCCGGTTTGCGTCGGCCCAGCCCGCGGTTTTGAAGACGGCGGCGCTGGAGCGGCACGTTGCTTATTTCAACGGGATGGAGAACGAACCGATCGTCAACGCCGTCCCGAATGCGGCCGCGACGGTCTGGCTCGAGCGCAATATTCCCTGGTTCGAGTGCTCCGATGCCGGCGTCGAGGAGATGTATTATTTCCGCTGGTGGGCGATGCGCAAACAACTCCGCCAGCTCCCCGACGGCCGGTTCGTCTTCACCGAGTTCATCACGAAGGCCCGCCCCATCAGCAGTGCCCTCGGCCATCAGTTATATGAAGGCCGGTGGCTCCGCGACCCGCGCTTCGACAATGACTATATACTATATTGGTTGCGGGGCAACGAGGGCGGACCACAGAAGGACCTGCACAATTACAGCAGCTGGCTCGCCGATGCCGTATATAACCGGGCGCTGGCCAGCGGTGACTTCGCCTTCGCCACCTCGTTGCTTCACGACTTGGTCCGCGATTTTGAGAAATGGGACGAGGAAAAGCTCCTGCCCAGCGGCCTCTACTGGCAATATGATGTCCGCGACGCGATGGAGGAATCGATCAGTGGCTCGCGGAAAAAGAAAAACATCCGGCCGACCATCAACAGCTATATGTTCGGCAACGCGCAGGCCATCGCGGCGCTCGCGCGGATGGCGGCCCAGCCAACGCTGGCCGCTCAATATGAAACGAAGGCGGCGGCGCTGCGGCAGCGGATCCTCGCCACGCTGTGGGATCCGGAGGCGAAATTCTTCGAGGTTCGCGAGGAGGACGGTTCGTTTGCGCAGGCGCGCGAGGAGCTCGGCTATATACCGTGGTATTTCGAACTGCCGCCCCCCTCATCCGGCTACGAAGCGGCTTGGGCGCAGTTTTCCGACCCCGCGGGCTTCAGCGCGCCCTTCGGGCTCACCACGGCGGAACGCCGGCACCCGCAATTTCGGTCCCACGGCGTCGGCGGCTGCGAATGGGACGGCGCCGTCTGGCCCTTCGCCACCTCCCAGACGCTCGTCGCGCTGGCCAACGTGCTCCGGGATTATCCGCAGCAGGTCGTCACGAACCGCGATTACTATAACGCGTTCCTCACGTATATACACAGCCAGCACTATGACGGGCTGCCGTATATTGGGGAGTATCTGGACGAGAAAACCGGCCAGTGGCTGAAGGGACGAAACGAACGCAGCCGGTGGTATAACCATTCGACGTTTTCAGACCTGCTCATCACCGGACTCGTGGGGCTGCGTCCGCGCGCCGATGGCCTCGTGCAGATCCAGCCATTGCTGCCGGCGGGCGCTTGGGAGTGGTTCTGCCTCGATGCCGTTCCCTATCACGGCCATTCGCTCACAATAATCTGGGATGTGGACGGCCAGCATTACAAACGCGGGGCTGGCCTCACGGTGCTCTGTGATGGCAGTCCGTTCATCCATGCCGCGCGGCTGGAACCTGTTTCCGGCCAGCTCCCGGTCTCCCAATGAAGGCGGATGCGCGGCCCAGAACGCTCGCCGATTTCCTGTTCACGGAACTCACGCCGCTTCGGCGCGGCGCGCGTTTGTCGGCTGTCATCTTTTTCGCCATCGTCGCCAATATACTTTGTTCAGCGGCACCGCTGGGCGGCGCGAGCGTCGCGCGCTGGTCGATTTATGAAATCACCCTGCCCGGGCCCACTGACGGCAATCCGTTTCTCCAGGTCGATTTCTCCGCGCGCTTCACCGACGGCACGCGGGTAATGGAGGTGCCTGGATTTTATGATGGCGACGGCATTTATCGGATCCGCTTCCTCGCCGGCAGTCTCGGAGTGTGGCATTATGAAACCCTCAGCAATCGCTGGCCGCTCGCGGGCAAGTCTGGCTCGTTCACCGTGGTGGCGCCGGCCGCCGGGAACCACGGGCCGGTGCAGGTTTATCAAACGTATCATTTCGCGTACGCGGACGGAGCGCCGTATCACGAGATCGGGACAACGATTTATAACTGGCTCGAGGATACGGACGCGCAGCAGGAGCTGACGCTGAAAACGCTGGCGCAGTCGCCGTTTAATAAAGTCCGCATGCTCGTCACGCCCGCGGACCATCCCGCCCGGGCTGGCGCGATTTTTCCCTTCCAGGGTCAGCCACCGCATCAATGGGATCTTGATCACTTCAATCCCGAATTTTTTCGTCGTCTGGAGAAGCGGGTCGGCGACTTGGGCCAGATCGGAATCGAGGCCGATCTGATCCTGTTTCATCCCTACGGAAAAAGCTGGGGCTTTGATGCGATGCCGCCCGCGTCGGACGACCGCTACCTGCGTTATGTGGTCGCGCGGCTCGCAGCCTATCATAACGTCTGGTGGTCGCTCGCGAACGAATATGATTTCGTCCGCACGAAGACAGAATCCGATTGGGACCGATTGTTTCAGGTCGTGCAGCAGGCGGATCCGTTCAGCCATCTGAGGTCCATCCACAACGGGGCGCTGCTCTATAACAACCTGCAGCCGTGGGTCACTCACGCGAGTATACAAAACGGATCGGCCGTCGAGAACGCCGGACGGGCCGTGCTCTATCGCGATGTATATAGGAAGCCGGTCGTGTTCGACGAGGTGAAATATGAAGGCGATTCGCCCGCGCGCTGGGGCCAGCTCACTGCTCCGGAAATGGTGCACCGATTTTGGTCCGGAACCGTGGCCGGCACCTACGTCGGCCATGGCGAGGCGTATGTGGAACCGCCCGGCGCGTTTCTGTCACATGGCGGCGTCCTCCGGGGCCAAAGTCCCCCGCGCATCGCTTTCCTGCGCCAGATTCTCGAAGAGAGCCCGGCCGCCGGCATCGACCCCATTGACAAGTGGCAGGATGAGCGCATCGGAGGCCAGCCCGGCGAATATTATCTGGTATATTTCGGCCACGAGACGCCGACGTCCTGGCCGTTTCAACTCTATAAAAGCGGAGTGGCGGCGGGACAAACCTATAGCGTGGACGTGATCGACACGTGGGGCATGACCGTGGCGCGGCTCGAAGGGCTCTTCACACTAAAGAGAAAAGATAATTACTATTTCGTGGATATAAACAACCGGGCGGTCCCGCTGCCGGGCCGCGCTGGCATGGCCCTCCGCATCCGCCGCGTCGGCGGCACGGCCGCGGCAGCTTCGGAACCGATCAATGAACCGTAACTGCGTGATTCCCCAATGCACCGTGGCTGAATTCGTGGCGACGATTGCTGCCATCGCGAGGCGGCGATTGTCGATCGCGCGCCGCACGCGGCACATTGCGCTCGCGCTCCTGGCCGCAGGGCTGGCCGGTTCCGTCCAAGCGCAGCCCGCGAGCGCATCCATGACTGCGGAGACGTTGCGCTGCGAGTACGCGGTGAATCCGACCGGAATCGATGTGGCGGCGCCCCGGCTTTTTTGGCGCGTCGCAAGCGCCCAACGCGGCCAAGGTCAATCCGCGTATGAAATCCTCGTCGCGTCGAAGCCGGAAATATTGGAGGCTGACCAAGGCGATCTCTGGGATAGCGGGCGGGTGAACTCGGCGCAGACGACGCAAGTGCGCTACGGCGGCGCTGCGCTCAAGTCGTCGCAAACCGTTTTTTGGAAAGTGCGGGCCTGGAACCGCGAGGGTCTCGCAACGCCTTGGAGTGCGGGCGCGAGTTGGACAATGGGTCTTCTGCAGCCCACCGATTGGAAGGGGATCTGGATCGCTGCGCCGGGTGCGACGGAGTCGCTCCTCCTGCGCCGCGAATTCACAGTCCGGCCTCACCTGCGCCGCGCGCTCGTGCATTCCAGCGGCCTCGGGCAATATGAACTTTCCTTCAACGGACGCAAAAGCGGCGCGGATTTTCTCTCCCCGGGCTGGTCAGAATATGAACACACCGCCCTATATGAAACGCGGGACGTCACGGCGGAATTGCAGAGCGGCCGCAACGCCGTCGGGATTCTGCTGGGCAACGGCATCTATGATGTCGTGCGGCGCAACCGTTTTGTGAAGTTCATCGCGTCGGCGGGTCCGCTCCGCGCGATCCTGCACCTCCGTTTGGAATATGATGACGGGAGTGTCGATTTCGTCGGCACGGATGCGACCTGGCGCGTGCACGCGGGTCCCATCGTGGCAGGCAATATATATATCGGCGAGGACCAGGATGCCCGGCAGGAGCCCGGCGGGTGGAATCGGGTCGGGTTCGACGACCGGGCGTGGGAGCGGGCCGTGCCGCTCGTGCGCCTGACCGAAACGCTGAAAGGCGAAACCGCCTCGGCTGAGCCGCTGCGCGAAATCGAGGTGCGGCAGCCCATTGGCATCCAGAAATTTCCCGATGGCAGTGCCGTTTACGACCTCGGTCAGAACACTTCCTATATACCGCGGTTGCGCGTCAGCGGCCCGGCCGGAAGCCGCGTGCGCCTGACGCCCTCGGAGGTTGTCAACGCCGATGGCACGATCAACCGGAGCACCATGGGCGGGACCAGCCGTGGGCCTTCCTGGTGGCAATATACCAAGGCAACGGATGCACCGGAAACCTGGACGCCACGCTTTGCCTATATAGGCTGTCGCTTCCTGAAGGCGGAATTCTTCTCGCCCGACGATGGCGAACTCCCGGTGGACTCGACAACGCCGCCGACTCTGGAAATCGCGGCGAAGCTGCCGACATTGGCCAGCCTCGAGGGTGTGATAGTTCACTCGAGCGCGATCCCCCTCGGCAGTTTTTCGACGTCAAACGTCCTGCTCAACCGGATCCGGGACCTCGTGCGCTGGGCGCAATGCTCCAATATGGTTTCGGTGCTCACCGATTGCCCGCATCGCGAGAAGCTCGGGTGGCTCGATCAATATCATCTCAACGGCCCTTCCATCCGTTATGAATTCGATGTCACCCGGCTCTTTGCGAAGGGCGAGAATGACATGGCGGACAGCCAGAGTCGTTCCGGCCTCGTGCCGACGACCGCGCCGGAATATGCGAAGTTTGAAGGTGCCTTCCGCTCGGCAGCCGAGTGGGGGGCTTCCTTTATATTGGTTCCCTGGCAGCAATATCAATTCACCGGCGACCTCGATATCATTCGTACTCACTTCGACGCAATGGGGCGCTATTTCGCGTACCTGAGTTCGCGCGCGCATGGCGATACGCTTGATGAAGGCCTGGGTGATTGGTTTGATTTGGGCCCGGCCCACCGGCCTGGGGCCGCGCAACTGACGCCGCCGGAGGTCACCGCGAGTGCATTCTTTTTTTATGATGCGAGCATCCTGGCCCGGATGGCGGGGTTGATCGGCCGGACGGCGGAGGCGAAAACATATACCGCGAGAGCGGAACAGATCCGCGCGTCCTTCAATCGTCGATTCTATAAATCCGACATTGGATCCTATGCGACCGGCTCGCAGTGTGCAAACGCTCTGCCGCTCGTGCTAGGCATCGCGGAACCGGCGGAGCGGCCGAGGGTGCTGGCTGCGCTCGTGCGCGATGTGGAGCAGCACGGCAACGCGACGACGGCCGGGGACGTCGGCTTCCGTTTTCTCCTGCAGGCGCTGGCCGACGGCGGCCGTTCCGACGTGATATATAAAATGATCAACCAGGACGACAAGCCAGGGTATGGTTACCAATTGAAGAAAGGTGCGACGAGCCTCACCGAGTCTTGGGATGCCAATCTCAATTCGTCGCAAAACCACTTCATGCTCGGGCAGATCACCGAGTGGATGTATAAAGACCTGGCGGGGATCGATGTGGATCCGACCGGCGCTGGCTTCGAGAAGATCGTCCTGCATCCGCAGCCGGTCGGAGATCTCGAATGGGTCGAGGCTTCATATAACTCCATCCGTGGCCCGATCTCGATCCGTTGGCAGCATCGGGGAAATGAATTTCGCGCCCGAGTAACAATCCCGGCGAACACGACCGCGACCCTGCTCCTGCCGGCCAATGACAGCGCCCTAGTCGCGGAGGGCACCGGGGCGGCGACGGATCAGCCCGGCGTGACGCTGCTGCGCCGTGAGCACGATCGCGCAATATACAATATAGGTTCAGGCACCTACGAGTTTAAGTCGCAGTGGACTGCAGAACCGAATGCCGCCGTGCCCGTGGTCGCGAACGCGAGCCGATGAGAGCGCACCTGCTTCGAATCATATACCTCGCCGTTCTCATCCTCGTCACGGCGGGGCCGCGGACCGCGGCGGCCGAGGTGCCAGCCACCGGGACGGACGTTCAATATCTTTCGGGACGCGGGGCCGACGACGCGGTCGAATGGGATTTCCTTTGTACTGCGGGGCGCCGGAGCGGTGAATGGACGAAGATTCATGTGCCCTCCTGCTGGGAACAGGAGGGATTCGGCACCTATGGGTATGGTTTGACGCTCCGCTCGAAGGCGGCTCGAAAAACGCCTCTTCTCGATGAGCGCGGCAAGTACCGCTTTCGCTTCGCGGTGCCGACACAATGGCAGGGCCGGGTGGTCTCCATCGTTTTTGATGGTTCCATGACTGACACCGAGGTGTGGATCAACGGGCAGTCGGCGGGGATCGTGCATCAAGGAGCGTTTTATCGTTTCAAATATAATATCAGTGCGCTGTTGAAATATGGTGCGTCGAACCTTCTCGAGGTAACCGTCGCCAAGGAATCGGCCAACGCCAGTGTGAACGAAGCCGAGCGGCGGGCGGACTATTGGAACTTCGGAGGGATTTTTCGTCCCGTGTTTTTGGAAGCTCTGCCCAGCACGGCGGTCGAGCGCGTCGCGATCGACGCGCAGGCGAATGGAGAATTCACGGCGCAGGTCCACCTCTTGCGCGCGGCCGAGAATCCGCTTTCCCTGCAATTGGATCTGGTCGATGCCGACGGTGCGAGGTTTGGCGAATCTCACGTGACCGAAATTCCGGCTGGGTCCCAGAGCGTGGTCGTTCACGCCCGCTTTACCGGGTCCGCGACCTGGACGGCAGAGACCCCGCATCTATATACAGCGCGCTTCGCGCTCTCCGAGGAGGGGACGTTGCGCCATGCACTGGTCCAACGATTTGGATTTCGGACATTCGAGGTGCGCCCGCGGGATGGATTATATTTGAACGGGCGGAAGATCACGCTGAAGGGCACGAACCGCCACAGCTTCCGGCCGGAGACCGCGCGGACGCTGAGCCAGCGCCTGAATATAGAGGACGTGCGTCTCATCCGGGAATTGAATATGAATGCCGTCCGGATGTCCCATTATCCGCCCGACGTCGATTTTCTCGAGGCCTGCGACGAGATTGGCCTATATGTTCTCGACGAGCTCGGGGGCTGGCACGGGCACTATGATACACCGACAGGACGAAAGTTGATCCGGGAGATGGTCACGCGGGATGCCAATCATCCGAGTATATTGTTTTGGGACAACGGCAACGAGGGCGGATGGAACACCGAGAATGACGGGGAGTTCGCAAAATGGGACCAGCAGCGCCGCCCGGTGCTGCATCCGCAGCAACTCATGAGCGGGGTGGAGACGATGCATTACCGCAATTATGGAGAAACGGAAACCTATCTGAAGGGACCCGAGATCTTCATGCCGACGGAATTTCTCCACGGTCTTTATGACGGCGGCCAGGGTGCGGGACTCCGGGATTTTTGGGAGCTGATGCGGCAGAGTCCGCTGTCCGCCGGCGGATTTCTGTGGTCGTTTGCGGACGAGGGCGTGATGCGAACGGACCAGGGTGGCCGGATCGACAATGTGGGCGACTTCGCGCCGGACGGGATTGTCGGACCGCACCACGAAAAAGAGGGGAGCTTCTTCACGGTGCGCCAGATCTGGTCGCCAATTCAGGTGATGAATCCGTCGACGTTGCCGGCGGATTTCGACGGCGTACTTCAGGTGGAGAATCGATTCGACTTTATTAACCTCGCGGCGTGCTCGTTTGCGTGGGAGTTGGGTCGGTTCGCAGGTCCGGGCGGAGGGTCGGGGCATTTCATCCTTGGTCATGGGGAAATGCCGGGCGCCCCCATCGCACCGCACTGCGCGGGGCAGCTGCAGCTGGCGTTGCCGGCTGGTTGGCGCGAGGCGGATGTATTGTATATAACGGCGAGAAACCCGCGCGGGGAAGCGCTGTGGACGTGGTCTTGGGCGCTGAAGGAAAGCGGCACCGGCGGAGTCTCGGGGCAGAATCCGCAGGATCCAGGGTCGCCGGCTCCGGAATCCAGCCGAGGCCACAATTTCCGGCAGGACGATACCCATCTCATCGTTTCGCTGGGAAGCGTCGAATATCGTTTCGACCGGAGCACCGGTGAGATTTCCGGAGTGTCGAGCGGGAAGGGGCATTCGTTGTCGTTGCGGAACGGTCCGCGGCTGATGGTGGCGCGGCGCGGGGATCGGACCGCGGACGGAACGGTGGACGCTTCGGCCCCCAAGGGCGCAGACCGCGTGTATGTATATCAACCGGGCGCCTCGTCGCTCGAAAAGCTGACGACGCGCCTCGACGGCGAGAACGTGATCGTTGAGGCGAATTATCGCGGGCCGCTGCGGCAGGCGCGATGGAGCCTGTCCAGTGCCGGTTCGGCCGTCCTGGAGTATCACTATATATATGAGGGTGTGGTGGAGTTGCTCGGCATCTACCTGGATTATCCCGAGAGCGAAATGAAATCGATCCGCTGGCTGGGCTGGGGGCCTTATCGCGTCTGGCAGAATCGCACGCTCGGCACGACGCTCGACGTGTGGGAAAATAGCTATAACGATGCGCTGCCCGGCGAGACGTTTTCTTATCCGGAGTTCAAGGGCTACTTTCGTGATTGGCAGTGGGCCCGCTTCGAGACCACGGAGGGCTCGCTGACCCTGGAGAATAAATCCGGCGCCCCGTACCTCGGAGTGTATACACCCCGCGATGGCACGATTGGAAAGCTGTTTGAGATGCCCCCCACGGGACTGGCGGTTCTCGATGTGATTCCAGCCATGCGAAACAAAGTGAGCTCGACCGATCTCATGGGACCGGAATCCCAGGCGGTGCGCGTGCACGGCGAGCATCACGGCGTGCTCACGATCAATTTCGCGCCGCGCTGAACGGAACCCAGTCCGATTTTTCCAAGCGTGCGACGTCGAGTTTCCATATATAACTCTATGTTATCTCTCGTCGGATCGTGCCCTGGGTCTGCTCTTTTATGAAAACAATTTGGGTTTGGATGAGCATCGTTGTGAGCGTCGCCGTGTCTCGGTTGGAAGCCGCGGCGACTCGGATTGCGATTGAGGCGGACGCGGCGCCTCGAGTGGTTTATGGGGCGGATCGCCTGGCGGAAGCTTTGCGGGCGGCGGGACTTGAGGCGTCGGTGGTGCGTTCCGATTTTCAGCAACTTCCCGACGCACAGATTTTCGTGACCGAGACTGGGCATGCGGCGGTGCGTGCGCTGGTTGCGAGCGGTGGGGTGAAGTTGCCCGGACAGGCGCTTTCGCCGCAGGGTTTCGCGCTGACCCCCACTAAGGCCGGGGGCATTGCGATCATCGGGGCGGATGATTCCGGCTCGCTATATGGATGCATCGAGCTCGCCCGGCGGATGCGCGGCGCGAAACAGCTACCCACGGGGATCGATCTGGTGGACGCTCCGGCGCTCACCTTGCGGGGCGCGTGCATCGGAATGCAGAAAACCTATATACTGCCGGGGCGGCACGTTTACGAGTATCCGTATACGCCGGAGCTTTTCCCGTTCTTCTACGATAAGAAGTTCTGGGCTGATTACCTCGACTTCCTGGCGGAGAATCGGATGAACACGCTTTATCTCTGGAGCGGGCATCCGTTCGCGTCCCTGGTGAAACTGCCGGATTATCCCTACGCACTCGAGGTATCGGAGGCGGAATTTCAGCGCAACGTGGAGATGTATCAATTCATCACCCGCGAGGCGGACCGGCGCGGCATCTGGATCGTGCAGATGTTCTATAATATCATTCTTTCGAAACCGTTTGCCGAGCACAATGGCCTGAAGACGCAGCTGGCCGCGCCGACGCCGATCGCGGCGGACTATACACGAAAATCGATCGCGGAATTCGTCACGCGTTTTCCCAACGTCGGTCTGCTGGTCACCCTTGGCGAGGCCCTCCAGGGAATGGACAACCAGGTGGATTGGTTCACGAAGGTGATCTTGCCGGGAGTGAAGGATGGAATGAAGGCGGCCGGCCTGACCGCAGAGCCGCCGGTGGTTTTGCGCGCTCACGCGACCGATGCCACGATCGTCATGCCCGCCGCACTCAAGGTATATAAAAACCTCTATACGATGGCGAAATTCAACGGGGAATCCCTCACGACGTGGGAACCCCGGGGCACCCGCCAGGAGCTGCAACTGCAACTGAGCAAGATGGCGTCGACACATGTCGTGAACGTGCACATTCTGGCCAACCTCGAGCCGTTTCGTTACGGCGCCACGAGCTTTATCCAGAAATCCGTGCAGGCCATGCGGGATCGGCTGGGCGCGCGGGGTCTGCATCTCTATCCACTGTCGTTCTGGAACTGGCCGGACGCGCCGGACAAAACCGAGACGCCGCTCGTTCAATATAAGAGGGATTGGATTTGGTTCGAAGCGTGGGCGCATTATGCCTGGTCGCCGGACATCGATCCCGCGACGGATCGCGCGTATTGGATTGGCCGGCTTTCCGAGATGTATGGTTCCGCGGCGGCGGCCCCGATTCTGTCGGCGTATAATGATTCCGGCGAATGCGCTCCGCGCATCCTGCGGCGATTCGGCATCACGGAGGGCAACCGCCAAACCATGTCACTCGGCATGACGCTCGACGAATTGGTCAACCCCGCAAAGTATAAAGCGTTCGAGGAATTGTGGGAATCGCAGTCGCCCCCGGGCGAGCGGCTGCAGGAATATGCTGAACGCGAGTGGCAGCATCAGCCCCACGTCGGGGAAACGCCGCCGCAGATCATCCGCGAAGTGCTCGATTTTTCTGAGAAAGCGGTGGCGGAGATCGAGGCGGCTGAATCGGGCGTGACGCAGAACCGGGCGGAGTTCGAACGCTTGGTCAACGATATATACTGCATTCGCGCGATGTCACAAAATTACGCCGCGAAGGCCAACGCGGCAATGCTGGTGTTGCGCTATGGGCACAGTCATGAAATCGCGGACATGGAGGAGGCTGCGCGCTATATGCACAGCAGCCTCGATTATTACCGGACGCTCACGCGCCTGACAGTCCCGACTTATCTCTACGCCAATTCCATGCAGACGAGCCAGCGACGGATCCCGGTGTCCGGCGGGGCGAACGGAAATCCCGCGAATTATCATTGGGCACAGCTTCTCCCGCTGTATGAAAAAGAGGCGGCTGACTTCGACCGCCGGCTCGCGGGGTTGAAGCGGGGAGACTCAGGAAAGCCGGTGGATGCGGTGGCGTTTACGCCGGTGCCGTTCACGGTGGCTAGCCCCGGCACGGAATCGTTTGCGGTGAAACCCGGCGCTCAGGTTTTCACGGATCAGCCCGTCGCGCTGCAATCGGTGGTGCCGCAGCTCGCGGGTCTGACGGGGATCCGCAGCGCGGCAGCGGACGCGAAGGGGCAGGTGCCGCCGATCGAATTCGAGACGGCGGTGCCGGTGCAGGTGTTGGTGGGCTATATTACGTCGAGCGATGCGTCGTGGCGGCGCGCGCCCGACCTGGAAAACGATGCCCTGGCGGCCGAGAGCAACGCGGCCGAGCCGGTGCTGCTCAACGCGGCGACGGTGGGGGATTCATTGCCCGTCGCGGTGTACGCCTACAAATATGAACCCGGCCGACATAAGATCATATTGCGGGGCGTCGGTAATTTCCTGGTCCTCGGCATCGTGGCCGATGCCCCCAAAACAGCCCCGTCGACACCTTGAGCGGGGCTGGCCGAAGCCGACCCTCGCCGAGGTCGCCACGGTGGGCGTCACGCGACTTTAGACCGCGCGTCGCCTAATCATATACGAATCGAAAAAAAACGGAGTCGACGAAAGCTCGATGCGGTCGCGCCCGGTCCCGCATTCTTCATGCTAATGGGCCGGGCTCGCGGGTGGCAGCGTAGCTCGGAGAGCGGCGAATTTTTGACGCGTCGTTTCATTCGTTGCGACCCGCACCCCGATATCCGCCAGTTCGGCGGCATTCGACTTGAAACCATATTGCAGGTCGAGTTGAGCTGCTTGATACAGGAAATCGCTGTGCCGATAAAACAGCCGCAGGCCTTCATCGAGGACCGCCAGATTCGCGGCAGTGGGTGGCACGGCCGAGTGCGACCAGGCGGTCGCGATCTCTTCATATACCTCGGGCGAGGCGGGCGGCTGTTTCCGGGCGGTGAAAAGCGGACGAAGTATCCCCGCGAGCTGCTCCGCCGTGAGCCGGCCATCCGGGCCCGCGGGCTGGGCCAGTCCCGCGGCCAGCCGCAATTTCGCGAGCGCGACGTAAGCGTCCGGCCGGACCACCCCCGCAGTCGCTGCGGCATCGAGGAACCGCTCTGCCGCGTCGGCGTCGCCGAGTTGCGCTCGATACAGCCCTAAGGCCGCGAGCAGGGCCGGGTCGCGCTCCCCGAGGCGATACGCATTATACATAGCCTCCCCGCCCTCATCGACGTGACCGGCCATGACCTCCGCCTGGCCCTTAATCCGTCCAATCTCCGCCTGGGTCGCCGCGCGGAAGGAAAAGTCGGCAATCGGCGGAAGCTTCTGGTGCTGCATCCGCCGGACCTCGGTCGATTTATAGGTCGTGTATTGTATATAGCCACGGAGATCCAACAGCATCGATTTATAGTTCTCCTTGAAGCATTCCTTGAACATTTGCTCCGTGACCGGCTCGCGCGAGCTCCGGGCCACGAAGTTCAGGAACGCCTGCTGGTGCGCCCCTTTCTCTCCATATAGGCCCCAATGAACGAACGCGTAACATTCCGCGGACCACGTGCTGCCGACGGGATGCAACGCGACGGGTGAGCCCGCCGCCACCGAGAACAGTTCCGGGAGCGGAAGGAGGTTCCGGTGGTTGAGCGTCACGTTGAAGTCCTGCTCCTCGATCGTGTCGGCGAGCGCGGAGGCTTCGTTGGGATCCGCGAGCTTGCCGACGATGATTTCACGGTCGGTGACCTCCATCCGCATGAACACCTGGGCGAGCCCTTCCTCCACCCAAGCGGGCGGCGGGGGTTCCGCGCGGGAAAGTACAAAGTGAAGGTACTCCCGATATAGCTGCTGGTCGACGTTCACGAGAAAGTGCGGCACGTTCCCGGATTGCACATCGGAGGCTGGTCCGAGCGCCGGGGGCGGGGAGTTGGCGCCGAGGACCTGAGCGGCTTGGTTGGCAGCGTCGGCCGCGTCGGCTGCCGCAGCGGAATTGGCGGACGCGGTGAGTGCGTCGGTATTCGCGACGAGCAGGCTTTTGGCTTCGAGGTCGACGACGATGGCGGCCATGTCGCGCGAACGCAGGAGCACGCTTGCGATGCCCGTGTCCGGTCCCGCGGCCCGCTTGGGCAGGAATGAATCGAATTTTCCGCCCTTGCCGCAGAGGATCAGGGTGGCGGGTGCAGTCGCGTGGAAATCCGCTGGCGGCCAGGCCAGGGCAAGGGCCTGGCGGAAATGGAGAAATTTCCGCAGAAGGGTTCGCGCCTCGCTTTCGGTGCCGTTGGAGAGAACCTCGAAACCTTCAATCCTGGTATATTGCCACGACTCGTGCTTCGTCTCGGCGGCGTCGCCCCGCACGGTGACCTTCGGCATGACGATCGGTCCTTCCTGCTGCGCTCGGAGCGCGACGCCGCTGACCGCGAAAAGCAGGGCCACGAGAGCGGGTGCGGCGGCGATGACAAGCAGGCGGCAGGCGCGGGTTTTCATATACGAGTATATTATATAGTTCAGGGCCGACATATTGGGCGCAAGGCAAGGGACGACGTGTCAGTGGGCGCGCTTGGCCTCGAGGTGTTCACGGCCGCGGTCCACGACGATCGCGAGCAGGATGAGACCGCCGAGGAGCGTGTTGGAATAGTTGTCGTTTACCTTGAGGATCACGAGGCTGTGCTGGATCAGCTTGAATATAACGGCCCCCATGAAAATGCCGGCGGGGGAAATCAGGTTCCCCTTGACACCCGTGCCTCCGATGATGGCCACGGCAAAGGAGATGATGAGCCAGTCGTCGCCAGTCTGCGGGGCGGCATTTCCGGACCACGAGGTCCACAGGACCGCGGCGAGCGCGGAGAATCCGCCGGAGATCGCGTGCGCGCAAATCACCATGCGCCGGGTATTGATTCCAGAGAAACGAGCCGCGGTGGGATTGCTCCCCGTTGCGAGCAGTCGGCGGCCGAGAACAGTATATTTATAGATGAAGGCCAGTACGGCGAGGCTCGCGACGGCCACGACCACGAGCCACGGGATGCCACCGGGCATGGTTCCCTGGCCGAGCTGCGAAAAACCGGCGGGGACGGTATATGAATTGCCGCCCGAGATGCCCGAGCGCAGCCCAAGATAGACGAACATCATCGAGAGCGTGACAATAAAGGCGTCGATTCGCCATCGAGTGATCATCCAGCCGTGGAGCACGCCCGTGAGTGGACCGACGATCAGAGCCAAGGGCACCGCGACCCAGCCACTGAGATGCCATTCCGCGGGAGAAAGCAGAGTTCCGAGGAGCACGGTGACGAGGCTGCCGACGGCTCCGACGGCGAGGTTCAGGTCGCCGACGGCGAGGCAGACGGCCTGCGCGAGAGCGATCAAAGTATATAAGGCGATATATCTCGATTGGCTGACAAAAGTCGCCCCGGTGAGGAAGGGCCGCGACACGAGCGCCATCGCGATGGCGAGGCCGCCCGCAAAAATCACCAGCCCGAAGGTGCGACTGCTGATCCAGTCTTTCTCGCCGAACGACGCGCGGCTCGAGGCGGGATTCATCGGGGCGGGCGTCAGACGGTGAAAAACGGCGCGATTTCCCGGCTCACGTCGTTATATGATTTCGCGCTGCGGTCGATGTCGCGGACTTCACCCACGATTTTCCCCGAGCGAAAAACCAGCAGGCGGTTCGCGAGCTGCACGATTTCCGGCAGGTCCGATGAGATCAATATAATCGACCGGTTCTCCTTCGCCGCCAGATCCCAGATCAGTTGGTGAATCTGCCGTTTCGCGCCGATGTCCACACCCACGGTGGGCTCATCGATGATGAGGATGTCGCAATCCGCGGCGAGCCACTTGCCAATACTCAGCTTCTGCTGGTTGCCGCCGCTGAAGCTTCCCGCCCGCCTTCCGGGCGTCGGCGGCCGCACGTCGAGCACGTTGACCCATTGTTTCGCGAGGGCGGTCTCGGCGCGCTCGCTGATCCAGGGACCGCGCGAGCTGCGCAATCGTGGGAGCGCGAGGACACCGAGGTTGTTTTGGACGCTCTCCTCGAGAAAAAGTCCTTCCTCCTGGCGGTTCTCACTCACATAGCCGAGGCGGTGTTCATATAGGCTTTCGCGAACGCTGTCTATATGCACCGGGCGGCCGGCGATGCGAACGTGACCGTCACTCAGGCGTTCTTCGCCGATCAGCAGCCGAGCCACCTCGGTTCGCCCGGAACCGACCAAACCATAGAAGCCCAGGATTTCTCCGCGGTGCAACGCGAAGCTCACGCCGTGGATTCGGCCGCGTTGGATTAAATTCTCGGCCTCGAGGACCTTGTTGTTCCAGTCCGGATGGAGACAGCCGAAGCCCTCCGAGTTGCCTTCGCGGCCCAGCATCATTGCAACGGCACCGGCCGGCGTGACCTCGGCGGTGGCGTGCGAGGCGACAAATTTTCCGTCCCACAAGACGGACACGCGATCACATATCGCGAAAACCTCCTCGAGCTTGTGCGACACGAATATAATGGCGACGCCCTCCGCCCGCAGTTCATATAGGCGTTCGAAGAGACGCGCGGCTTCGTGGAGCGTCAGCGAACTCGTGGGCTCGTCGAGCACGAGGACAGAGACGTTCGCCGCGAGCGCTTTGGCGAGTTGCGTCAATTGCTTCTGCGCGGCGCTCAGCGTGTCGACGAGGGTGTCTTCTGGCACATCGAGACCCACGCGGTCCATGTGTCGTCTCGCCTGGAACCGCACGGCCGCCCAATCGATCACGCCGCGCCGGGTGATCAATTTATCAATCATTATATTCTCAGCCACACTTGCGTCGGAGATCACGGAAATTTCCTGCGGCACGAATCCAATTCCCGCCGCTGATGCGGCTCGCGGATCGCGAAAATTCACGGCGATGCCGCGCAAGAAGACCTGGCCGGCGTCGGGCTGGTGCAGTCCCGTTATAATCTTTATGGCCGTGCTCTTTCCGGCGCCATTCTCGCCGAGCAGGCCGTGGATTTGACCGGCGTGAAATTCGAGGGTGACGCCGTCGAGGGCCTTCACGCCGGGAAAGCTCTTGCAGATTTGCCGCAGCTCGAGAATGGGCATGGTCAGCGCGCGACCGGCGGCGACAGATAACGCGACCGCAGCTCGCCCGCGATCTCTGTAGTGGAATTTTGGATACGCGCGCGGAACGAATCGACGTTGGCGCGGGTGACGACCATGCAGCCGGAGTCGATGAATTGATATACCGCGCGGGGCCGCCAGCCCTGCCGGAGCAGGTCGAGCAGGGCGCATGAGAGATAGCCGTGCCCGAACGGATTTTGGGCGACCGTGGCATCGATATAGCCGTCGCGAATGGCGGCCATCACGCGATCGTCGGTATCAAGCCCGACGAACCGGATGGGGTGGGTCGTCTCCCGGTTATGGGCGGCCAGCAGGACCGCGGCGGCGACGGTCGTCGTGTAGCCCGTGCAGATGATACCGTCGATTTCGTTGCCGCGCGCGACGAGCGCGCTCTCGATTTTTTCCCGGGCCTTCTGCTCGGTCGTCACGTCCCCGACCGTCTGGACGATCTGCACGCCTGGGAATCGCGCGACCACGGCTTCGACGGCCGCGCGGCGCAGCGGCGTATTCGCGTCGGTGGAGCCTTCGAGGACATCCAATATATTGCCGTGCTGGTTCAATAGGGTGATGAGCGTTTCCGCCGCGAGCGTGGCCGCGCGCTTCGTGTCGGTCGCAACCGCGAACGAAACCTGCGAGCCCTCGGCGGGTTGGGCGCCGTATGCGACGGTGTTCGCCCCCGCTTGGTGAAGTCGCGCGAAGAGTCCTTCCGAGCCCGCGGGATCCACCGGATATATAGCGAACGCGCGATGGCCGACGGTGAGGAGCGACTCTATATTGGTGTTGACGTTTGCCTGCGTGCTTTCCTGACCCACGACCACCCGAACTGGCACGCCCGAGTCCCGCGCATACGCAGTGCCCCCTTGGCCGACTTCGGTGCAATAGGGATGTGGCAGCGGCAAATATAGAACGATGGGGGGCGCCGGCTCCGCGGCACCGTGGCTCTGGGCAACCTTGATGATTCCGAGCGTGGCGCCGACGCCGGCCACAGTGGCCAGGAACAGCCAATTATTGCGCGTCATGGCGAGCGCCGATGGAGGCGGATGGAGCCAGCTCACCCAGCCCGTGGCGGTTTAAAACCTCCGAGAGCCGCACCGGTCGGCCTACACGGGTCGATTCATCCATGGCCTGCATGAGCGCCACGGTGACAACGCCCTCAGCGACTGCCGGTTGCGGCGTCGTGCCGCTCTCGAGACAGCGCGCAAAATATTCTATATAGTTTTGATATTCGCCCGCGTGGTGCGAGTGACCGCCGAAGCGAAAGAAATAGTCGTCCTGATCCTCGAACGTCTCGACGATGGACTGGGTGTCGGTCTTCCAGGAATAGCGCAGGTCGTAGTAATCCGCCTGGCTCGCGCCGAGCGAACCGCGGAGGACGCAGCTCATATTGCTGTCGCGCTGGCAGGGGACCACCGGGCTGGAATATCCACCGCTCGCCCGGGCGACGACCCCGTCATCGTTCTTCAGGACAAATTGGAAGGTGTCCGGGTGCGCGAGCCCGTGGCTCCGGCCGTTGGCGCTGAGCGTGGCGTAGCCCATCACTTCGGTGAGGTTGGGCACGTACCAGCGGAGAAGATCGACCGGATGGCTCATGCCGCCGAAGAGCCACTTGAACGCGTCTTTGCGCGCCCACGGTTTTTTGAGAAACCAGCGGTGATCGGCGAAATAGTAAGCCTCCACGCAACTCACGGAGCCCAGGATGCCAGTTTCGAAATGCTGCCGCTGCCGCGCGAATGGCGCGAAGAAGCGCGTGCTCTGTCCCACCATGACCTGGCGACCGGACCCCTTCGCGGCTTCCAACACCTCGCGTGCCTGGCCGAGGCCGTCGAGGAAGGGCTTTGTGCAGATCACGTGCTTGCCGGCGCGCAGCGCCTGCACGACGTGCGCGGCATGGAGGTGGTCGGGAGTATATAGTCCGACCACGTCCACCGCGGGGTCGCGGAGCACCGCCTCGTAGTCGTCGGTCCATTGGCTGAGGCCAAACTCGGCGCAACGCTCGCGACAGAGTGCGGCACTCAAATCGCAGAGCGTCACCACGCGCCAGAGCGGGCTGCGCAGCGCGGCGGAGATGATGCTTCGGCCCTCGCCGAGGCCAACGACGGCCAGCCCAAGCTCTTTCATATTAAAGTATATTGGCGGACCCGGTGATATATATCGGCGAGGCCCGCGCTCGGCTGACAGCCGGCGGGGTCGATTCGCCGCAGTTCCGGCCGACGGCCGTCGCTGAAAAGCGCCGGGCGAGCTGGGACATCTTCGAAGGCCAGAAAAACCGACCAGGCAGGGAACGGCAGGAGGGGAGAGCGCGCATCTCAACGAGGACGGGGTTGGGCGCGGCCCGTGACAAATGCCGCGCGAGCTTTGTTTCATGAAAAAAAGCGTACGTAAATCTAATTTCATCAAAAGCCGGGCGATTGCCGATTGACACACTCGAGACGTCGCGCCTATGAAATAAAATTGTTTCATGAAACAGCGTGGTCCCGCCCCTGGCCAGCCTTCCTTGGAAGCACGTTCCCTGTGACCGCGCCTCGGTCGACAAGCGCGCCTCGAGCGGGAGCCTCCGGCTCGGAGTTGATTCGCGGAATTTTTCGGCTCCGCGCGATCGCCCTGAGCACGCTGAGCTGCGTCGTTCTGGCCGTCGTCCCGTTGTGCGCGCGGGCCGATGCCGCTGGAGTGGGACGACGCGACGTTCTCCTCAACCTGAACTGGCGCACGGTCGCGGATGACGCGGATGCGACGCGGTTCCCCGGGTTCGAGAAGGTGGACTATAACGATGGCGCGTGGTCCACCGTGGACGTGCCGCACAATTGGGATGCCTACGAGGGAGACCGGCGTCTCGTTCACGGAGACCGGCACGGTTACGCGTGGTATCGTCGGGTGGTGACGATTGACGAGACGGAGCGCGGGCGCCGGCTCTTTCTATATTTCGAGGGTGTCGGCTCGTATGCGACAGTTTGGTTGAACGGGCAGGAAATAGGTCGTCATGCGGGAGGGCGGACCACCTTTACGTTGGAAATCACCCACGCAGCGCGGGTCGGCGCGACTAATATACTCGCCGTGCGGGCGGATCATCCCGACGGCATCCGTGATCTCCCGTGGGTTTGCGGGGGCTCGTCGCCGACGCCTGGATTTTCGGAAGGCAGCCAGCCGATGGGAATTTTTCGACCGGTGCATCTCGTGAGCTCCGGCCCGGCGCGCATTCTGCCGTTCGGTGTTCACGTGTGGAACGGCGACGACGCCTCGGCGGCCGCGGCGCGGGTTCAGATTGAAACGCAATATGATTCGACCGCGGACGCGTCGCTTCAGGTCAGAACGCGTCTCCTTGACGCAACGGGGCACGAGGTGATCCGTGCGATCGTGGACGCGCCCTCACGCGCGGAAGCGGGCGGAGAAGTGCATCAAGACCTGCCTGAAATCGCGCATCCGCATCTTTGGTCGCTCGCAGATCCTTATCTATATACAGTCGAGACGACGCTGTGGGAGCGCGGGGTGATCCAGGACCGGCTCGTCACGCCGTTTGGGATTCGCACCGTGCGCTGGCCGGCCGTTGCCGGGGCGCAGAAAACCCCCGTGGGCGGCGACGGAAGATTTTTCCTCAACGGTCAGCCCGTCTTTATCAATGGCGTTGCGGAATATGAACACCTCCTCGGCAACAGCCACGCGTTCTCGGATGCGCAGGTTCGCGCGCGGGCCCTTCAGGTGAAAGCGGCGGGATTCAACGCGTTCCGCGACGCGCATCAGCCGCACAATCTTCGCTATCAGGAATATTGGGACCAGCTCGGAGTCCTTTGGTGGCCGCAGTTCGTCGCTCAAATCTGGTTTGATACACCGGCGTTTCGGGAGAATTTCAAAACCCTCCTGCGCGACTGGGTGAAGGAGCGGCGCAACAGCCCTTCGCTCGTCCTATGGGGCCTGGCCAACGAGAGCAAATTGCCGCCGGCGTTCGCGGCCGAATGCGCGGCGATCATCCGCGAGCTGGATCCGACGGCCACCACCCAGCGGAAAATCGTGACGTGCAACGGCAACGGAGGCGCGGATTGGAGCGTTCCGCAGAACTGGAGCGGGACCTACGGCGGCGATCCCAATATATATGCGGACGACCTTCGCCGGCAGCTTCTCGTCGGTGAATATGGTGCGTGGCGGAGCCTCGAGCTCCACACCGATGGAGGCTTCGCCCGCAACGGCCTGCTCAGCGAGGATCGCATGGCTGGGCTCCTCGAGCTGAAGATCCGCCAGGCAGAATCGGCGCGTGACGCCGCGTGCGGGCACTTTCTCTGGCTGTTGGCGTCGCACGAAAATCCCGGCCGGATCGCGGGCCCGGCGGGCCAGCAGCGCGCGGATGGCATCCGGCAGCTCGACCAGGTCGGACCGGCGAATAATAAAGGACTATATACGCTGTGGGGTGAGCCCACCGACGCGTACGACCTCTATCGCAGCAACTATACATCGGCGAAGACCGCGCCGATGGTCGCGATCGTCTCGCACACCTGGCCGCGGCGCTGGAGCGCGCCCGGGAAGAAGAGCGGGATCGTCGTCTATTCGAATTGCGATGAGGTCGAACTCTATAATGACGTGAAGTCCAAGTCGCTCGGACGGAGGGTGCGCCAGGGCATCGGCACCCATTTCCAGTGGGACGATGTGCCGATTGAGACCAATGTGCTTTACGCGGAAGGGCGCCGCGACGGCAAAGTGGTCGCGACCGACAGCATCGTGCTGGAGGGGCTACCGGTTGCGCCGCACCGACGCTCGCTCAACGGGCCGGTGGCGAACCTGACGGCGCCGGCGGCGCGGATGTATTATTTATATCGGGTGAATGCCGGCGGCGGCGATTACCGCGACCAGAGTGGCAATCTTTGGTCCGCCGACGCTGAATATACTTCGGGCGACACTTGGGGCTCCGTGTCGTGGGCGCAGAGCTTTGCGGGAATTCCGGGCGAGCTGGGCAGTCAGCGCGTGAATCACGATGCGGTGCGTGGCACGTTGGATGATCCGCTGTTTCAAAGTTACCGCTATGGCCGGGAGCAGTTGAGCTATCGATTCGCGGTCCCGCCCGGCCAATATGAAGTGGAGTTGTACTTTGCCGAGCCGTGGTACGGCCGGGGCGGCGGGGTCAATTGCACGGGGTGGAGGCTGTTTGATATAGCGATCAATGGGACGACTGTGACGCGCGACCTCGATCTCTGGAAGGCGGCGGGATATAGCGGGGCGGTCAAACGTGTCTATACGGCGCAGGCGGCTCGCAACGGGGAGCTCGTCATCTCGTTTCCCCGCGTGTCCGTGGGCCAGGCGGTGATTTCCGCGATCGCGATCGCCACCGCGGATGCGTCGGCTCGGGCCCCCGCCCAAAAACCGCGGCCCGTCAGCGCACGCCTGGATCTCCAGCGCAGCGTCGCGGGCGCCGCGCCTTCAACTGCGCCGGTCGTGACCTACGCCGTGAAAGAGGCGCGGCTGCGGGGAGCGCGCCTGGATGCTTCCAACCTCGCGCGCAGCACGGCCGCCGATGCGTATATAGAATGGACGGTCACCCTGGGCGTGGGTGGGCCCCACGATATATCATTTGTCTATCAGGCGGCGTCGCCCGGCGTGGACGCCACCTCCGACCTGACGATCGTTGGCTCCGATGGCAGTCTGGTGGACGCGGAGAACGTGCATTTCCGGGGTCAGCCGGGGACAGATATAAATGCGCGTGCGGTCGTTCCCGGAATCGAGCTCAACGCCGACACCTATCATATAAGGCTGTCCCTCCCCTCCGCCGCCGTGGCTCTGCACGCGCTGCAGATGAATTAATTCCCGGTCCGCGGGTTTCCGCCCGGAGGGTATATAGCGAAATGCTCCGGTTCTTTCTCCGGGTCGCACGTGATCCAGATTGCGGCGGGCTGGCCGGCCGGAAGGTTGAGAGTGAGGATCTGGGCCCCGCTGGCGTCAGTTCGACGCGGCGTCACTGACGTTTCGAGCGGGTCCGCGTTGGAAGCAGGTTCCCCCGTGTCGAAGTCGATCCGTCGAACCTGCGGGGAAACCGGGGTGCCCGGCAGTGCGACTATATAGTGGCCGCCGTTCTCCGAGTAGAAAAAGTAATCGCGGCCGGGATCCGCGAGCAGGAAGTCCCCGGCGTTCCCGCCAGCCGGTGCGTCCGCGGGCTGCATCCGCGCGAACGCGGCGAGAAGCGTGGGCGAGGTGGTTCGGGGCAGCGCCGACAGGGAGACGCCCGCCGCGGCGAGTTGCCATGCATTCGTGCCGGGCAATGTAGTTATCACGGCCTTCTCGGGAAAGCGGTGGCGATACTCTGCGACCATGCCCGCGACGTCCGTCGAGCTCGGGCGGCCGCCCCGCCATTTGCGTTCCGATTGGCGAGGCGAGAGATCTTCTCCACCGCCGGGCGCGAAGATACCCTTGCTCGTGCGCCACCAATATTTCAGGTCGATCACCGAAACGAGCTGGCTTCGCACGGGATCAGCCAGAATTGCATCCTGCACATCTTTGGGCGCGCTGAGTGTTAGCAGGGGATGTTGTCCGGTCTCGGTCGACCACTGCGCGGCGACGTCGAACCAGAACTGCATGAATGCCAGGGGGCCGGTATATTCTTCGCCCGTTGTATGAAGCACGTTGGGCTCATCGGCGAGGTTCGCGAGACATTGCCGAATATAGGCCTGGTGCAAGGCGCGCCGGACCGGGTGGTTCAAATCATAGAACGGCTTCGCCATGAAAATCCATTTATCATTGGCGTAGGGCGGGGGTTCGGGGAAATCCACGGCGTTCACATTATTGGCCGAACGCCAGGGGAAATTTGCCCAGTGGGCGCCATCTTCGAGTATATTGTGCTGGAAATACATTTCGTTGATCAGCACGAGCCCCTTCGCCTTGCCCAGATCGGCGAATTGTCGCAGCCGGCTGAAATACCACGGATTATATTTCGAAAGATCGTAGCGGCTGAGCCGGTCCCACGCCTCGCCTTGACCACTGCGCAGCCAGGGTTGCTCAAAAAACGGCGGCCACACCTCCGCGTCCGGCCGGCGCGTGCGCTCGTGGTCGTCGCTGCGTATATCATACCAGAGCCCCCAGTGATGGCGCATCGCGACCTCATTCTCCGCGATCATTTTGTCCGTCAGCGCGGCGAGGTCGTCGGTCAATCCGAGGCCGGTTCGACCCGGCACAAATCGCGTGAGCGCCGGGCCCGGCTCTGGTGCCGCGGCGGGCAGTAGAAATCCCCGCCACCACGCTGTATCAATTTCCCGGCCGGTGAGCGCGTGCCCATCCATCGTCAATACCCCGCGTTGCAGCACGAGCCGATGCTCCAGCGGCGCGGCCGCGCCCGCGGGTGGCGCGGGATGGCTGGCGACGAATTCTTCCCATGTAGGCGCGGCGCCTCCGAGTCTCTCCGCCGGCGCATCGAGCAAATTGTCGAGGACGGTCGCGCCGCGTCGCTCCGCCAACTGCGCACGATATAGACTTTCGGGTTTCACGAAAGAATTGGCGCGGCTCCACGAACCATCACCCATGAATTCCCCCCACGGCGCCACAGCCCAATTATTCGCGCCCGGTGGCTCGCGGCAGATGATGCGCGCGGCGCTGGTTTGCCAGATCATCGAGTTCACGAGGGACCAGCCCACGCCCTGGTTCCACGTTTCCAGATTATCAAGCCGCAGCGTCGCTCCATCCAGGTAATCCCCGTCGAACAATGCCCCCGACGCCCAACTTCCGATCGAGCCGCTGAAGCCGTGCGAATTTACGGTGCGACAATCGAGAAATACATTCGGCCCGGTCGACAGATACCCGACGGTGAAATCCTCGCGTCCTTCCTCGGCGCGACACCGCACGAAAAGCGTGAGCTGGCCGTCCGTATGGAAACTGTGCCGCCGGTAGCCGCCGAGTTCTGATATAGGTTCCAGCGACGTGCAGTCTTCCACGGTCACCCACTTGCAGCCGGCTCCGAGTTGAACGACCGAGCTGACGAAGTGCACGCCCGTGACATTGCGCACCCACGCGTTTTGCGCGTTGTCCAAATCGATCGCCATCCAGGCGTGCTGCTCGTCCACCGGGTTGTTCGCAGCGAAAGCGGACTCGCAGCGCAGATCCTCGACGCCGACCTGTTCAATCCGGCCCGGCCAAGTATATAGCGAAACAGTGCCGCCGCCGAACTTCGCGTCGAGCGCAGTGGTGATGGGACTATCGAGCGTGAGCGTCGGCCCATCCACCGCTGCGATGACCCGATCCCAGGAGACGTTTAGCGTGCCGGGTTTCCAGCTATAGAACGTCGGACCGGGCGCGATGTTCATTCCGACGGCCTTGATCCAGGCTGCCGGGCTCGGGCGTTCGACGAGCACGGACATTCCGGCGCGAAATGTCGAGGCATCGGCCGCGGCGACCTGAAGCGTCGTGCTGCCGACGGCGACATATTGCGTGGTGATCGCATGCGGCGCGCCGTTCGTAGAGCGGTCGTGAGTGCCGTGGACCTCGATCAAGGTTCGGCGATCCTGTCCCGTCGCGACGAGGACGGTTTGATTCGGGCCCGAGCCGGCGCCGCGCAAGACGACTCCGCTTGCATGAATGAGCAGCTGTCCCGCTATATCATACCGTCCGGCGGCCAGCTCGACCGCGCCGCGCATTCCCGACGCGTCGGGAGTGAGACGTGTTATATAGTCGAGGGCCGCCTGGATGCGCGCGGTGTTGTCTCCGGAATGCGGCGTCACGCGGACGCGGCTGGGGATCACGGGCAGCTTGACTCCGCCGCCACCATACCCCGCCGTGGAGAAATCGGGCACCTGATTGCCGTGCTCATCCGCGGTATAGGCCAGATGACCATCTTTGCGGAGATTCACGGGCGCTTCCACTTCGACGCCCCGGGCTACCGCGCCCGCGAGGACGAGGGTGGCGAACAAACGAGCCCGCCAGCGTGTCCTAAAGACGCGATCCGGCGCACTATATAGTGAAACGTGGTGAGGATGCATCGAAGGTACGGGCGCCGGCGACATGTGCCGCGAATCTGTGGCGGTGGAACACAAGGGTAGAACGGGACACTCGTAAAGACTACGGCCAATCTTGATTCACAGCGTGAGCTTGAGGTGGCCGTGGGCGGACGGGTTCGGACGAGGACTGGCGATTAATATAGACTCCGGCTGGGGATCAAAGCTCAGCTGTATGATCCCGTTGGCGAGACTCTCGGGACTTTATATAAGTATATGAACGGCTCGCCGCGATCGCTTCCCGGCGCGGGGCCTGAATTCCGGCCGGACGGGAGAACGCGGCCGTGGCGCGGGCCACTCAGGGAGCGGGTGGGGTCGTCGAGCCGTGCCCGGCGGCGGCGGCTCGTTCCGCCTTGCCGACGTCAAAGCCCTGCGTCGCGAGGTAATTGTTGATCTTCCCTTTATAGCGGGTGAACACAGCGCTCTTTTCTTCCGCGCTGCCGCCGTCGATTGCTTCTTCCCGCGCGGTCTTCAACAGCGCGAGCACGTTCGCTTTTTGCGCCTCAGACATGGTTGGCACATAGCCGCAGTACGCGCCGTAGGTGAACTGCACTTTATTATAGGTCATCAGGTCTTTCACGCGCTCGACCTGGGACTCGTTCAGCTCGGTCACCAAGGCGGCGAGGAAATGCTCGTGGATAGCCTTGAGCGACGCTTGGGCGTCCGCGTCCATATGCGGCTGGGCGCGTCCCTTTTTTCCTTTCGGATCATGGGCCTGATGCCAGTCGTTCAATGCATAATATTGATCGCGAAGAATCGCGCGAACCCGTTTGCCTTTGCTGGCATCCCCCAACTTCAGCTCGGCGACGATGGCATCGGTGCGCTCCGCAATTTTTTTTTCATATTCGGGATTGGGCGGCGGCGGCACGAGACCCGCGGACGATGAAGCGGTCCGCTCTGGTTCCGCTCCGAATATTGAGGACAGGGACCCCAGCAGCAAAAGGGCGCAAAGCGAGGCCGCCGCGGCGGGGTGCTTCATTCGCGATATATCGGGAGGAGGGGCTTTCATGAACGGGGTGCGTGGAACCACTCTGCAGTGAGGGCATTCTTATTAACCTTGGGATCCGCGGGATTCACCCGCGCATTCGGATCCATGCCGTCGAGAAACTTTTCAATGACCGTATAACCGTCGCCCTGCAGGTCCTTGCTTGCGAGGTCCGGGTCTCCAGCCGCGAGCGAGAATTTCTTTTTCCACCACAGCGGAATGCCGTCCGCGCCGATGCTGGCATCGGGCGTGCCGATATAAGCGGGATACCCACCGACCTGCTTTATATCCGTGATAATGCCGTGAGTCCCGGTGCCATCAGCGCGACCGGTTTTGGCCTGCTCCAGCGCCCGCAGATCGACAGAGTCGCGCCGCGGGAGGGTGGCACCGGCGCTATCGAGAACCGATATATAGGCAGCGTCCGCGGATTCGATGTGCACCGGCGGCATCGGGAACGGCCGGTCGACGCGGATCTTGGTGATGAGCGCCTGGACTTCCGGCGTCGCGGACGCGCTGGCGTCGTCCTCAGCACGGCCGACCTTCAGCTGGACGCCACCCGCCCAATTGTCGGCGGTAACCGCGGGGTCGTCTTCGACTTTGTTGCCGGCCACATACCACTGGCCGAAACGCGGCGTGCGGTCTTCGGGCGTGGTGGAGGGCTGCGGCTCGCCGATGCGGTGGCGCACGGCGGAGTTCGGCGTCATCGGTCCTGGCTTATAATAGTTGTTAATACAGTTGACCTGGCTGCCCCGGTCGCCGCCGTCGAGGGTGCGGTGCCTCCAGTTAAAGAGGACATTATTCACGAAATTGAAGTCGTAGCTCATCCCAATGCTCGGGTTCCGCCCGGTGTTGTCGGCGAACAGATTATATTGGAAGAGTGTATTGCGGCCGCCCCACGTCCCGCCGAACGCATGATCATATTTGTCGAGGGCCTCGCTCGAGATGCACCACTGGATGGTTATATTGACGGTTGGAAGCTTCTGCTCCGGACCGGACTTCGGTTTATAGACATGCCGGTAAAGCGAGAGATTTTCGTCCAGGCCCCAGCTCACCGAGCAATGATCGACGATGATATTGCCGACGGGGTTGCCACCGAGTGCGTCATCCCGATCGAACAGGCTCGTGGCACCCCGACGGAAACGCATATAGCGAATCACGACATCGTGAGTGTCGATGTGCGTCGTCCGGCCGGCGATGCAGATGCCGTCGCCGGGCGCACTTTGCCCGGCGATCGTTATATAGGGCGCGCGGATATGAATCGGCAGCGCGAGGTGGATGACGCCGGAGATGTTGAAAACGACAATGCGCGGGCCCGCCGATTCACACGCTTCGCGAAAGGTGCCTGGCCCGCTGTCCGCGAGGCTGGTCACGACGAAGACGCGTCCGCCCCGTCCGCCAAAGCTGAATGCCCCGCCGCCCTCGGCGCCTGGGAATGCCGGGATGGAGGCCTGCGGCAGATCACTCGGGAGCGCGGCTCCCGGTATATAAGGTTTGCCGCGCTTGGCCCAGGCCTGGATCTCGGGCTCGATTCGGCGCCAGACTTCCGCTTCGTGAGCCGCCTGAACCTCCTCGTCCTTCTTCGCGGCCGCCGTCTCTTCGGGCGTCGGTCGCTGATCCTTCGGCAAGCGCCCAATTTCGCGGGAGAGCTGAAGTGCCGAGGCGTGGGGAATCGTCAGCAAGCAGAGGAGGCCGCAGCCGAGGCGGACCCAAGGAGAGGGTGACATGGGATTGCGCCCGTGGAGGCTAGAGCGTGCCAGCGCGGACCTGCGCGGACGGGGAGTCCGTGGAAACCACCGCTTTCGCAACCGCGTTCCAATCGACGCGCTTCGTCGGATCGAGACCGTCGAGATACTTGTCCATCACGGTATATCCATCGCCCTGGAGGTCGCGATTCGCGAGATCCGGATCCGAGACCGCCAAACCATATTTCGATTTCCAGGCATTTGATATACCGTCCAGCCCGATGTCGGCGGACGGCGTCCCTTTATAGTCTGGATATCCGCCCACCTGCTTCGGATCCGTCAGGATGCCCTTGCCGGGCGCGAACGTGACGCTGCCGGTGCGGACCATCTGCACGATCCGCAGATCCACCGGATCGCGATGGGGCAGGGTGGCTCCGGCTTGGTCAAGCACTGAGGCATAGGCTTCCTGGGCCGTCTGGATTTTGAGGGGAGACATCGGGAACGGCGTCGTGGAGCGCGTCTTCTGGATCAGCGGCGCGAGCTCGACGACGTCCGCGCTTTTTTCGCTGTCGCCGATTTCGCCGATGCGGAACTGGATGCCCCCGTCCCAGTTGTCAGCGGTGACCTTCGGGTTTCCCTCGACGACATTTCCCGCGGCGTAGACGCGGCCATAGATCGGCTCGGGATGTGCCTTGCTCTGGCTGGCGGCCGGCGCGACGAGGCGGTACCGCACTGGTCCGGTGGGCGTGGCCGGGCCGGGCTTGTAGTAATTGGCAATACAATTGATCAGACTGCCCTTGTCCCCGCCATCCATCGTGCGGTGGACCCAATTATATAAAACATTATTAACAAAATTGAAATCATAGCTCATCCCGATGCTCGGGTTGCGGCCGGTGTTCGACGCGAACAGGTTGTGGTGGAAACTCGTGTTGCGCCCGCCCCAGGTGCCGCCGAACGCGTGGTTATAATTATTAAACGCCTCGCTGGAGATGCACCATTGAATGGTTATATTAAGCGTCGGAAGCTTCTCGGGATCTCCCTTGCCGGAGGAATACATATGACGATACATCGAGAGATTTTCGTCGAAGCCCCAGCTGGTCGAGCAGTGGTCGACGATGATATTGCCGATGGGATTCCCGCCGAGGGCATCGTCGCGGTCGAACACGTCTGTCTCTCCGCGGCGAAAACGCATATAGCGAATCACCACGTCATGGGTGTCGACGAGGGTGGTGGCGCCCGCCACGCAGATTCCGTCACCGGGGGCGGTCTGTCCCGCGATCGTGAGGTAGGGAGCCTTGATGAAGAGCGGCATCTTGAGGTGGATGATCCCCGAAACGTTGAAGACCACGATTCGAGGGCCGGCCGATTCCACAGCTTCGCGCAACGTCCCGGGGCCGCTGTCAGCGAGGCTGGTGATGATATAGACGCGACCGCCGCGTCCGCCAAAGCTGTAAGCGCCTGCGCCCTCGGCTCCCGGAAAGGCGAGGACGGGGGCGGCGGGCAGGTCGGAGGGTAGCACCGCGTGCGGAATGAACGGCTTGCCTTTCTTGTCCCACTCCGCGAGTGCCGGCGCGATCGCTTGCAGGACTTCGTTTTCATGCGCCTTCACCGCCTCGGCGTGCGCCTTCGCCTCTTCGGTCATGCGCGGCCATTTTTCGCGCGCGATGCCAATGGAGGGAGCGAGCGCGACGGCGGACCAGAGTGCAGCGGTGGCGAGGAGAGTGGACTTTGGCATGGGGCAGGGGCGTTTATTCATGGAAGCGATGAAGAAAAGATGAAACAGTGCGGGCAATGAGGGCGACGCGTGTCACGAGGCCAAGGGTGGGGCCGGGCGGAAGCCAGATGGGGAATTTCCACTCATACCGGGGTAAAACGCATGGGATCAGAATTTGTTTCTGATGAAAAGAAAATTATTTCATCTGAAACAATGCTATTTCATATGAAATACGCCGAGGCCCGGTGGCTGCTTCGCCTGGGGCTGGCGGGGGCGACCCTGGCGGCATGGGCCAACAGCTTTTCGGGTCCGTTCGTGTATGACGACTTTCCGTCGATTTTTCTGAACCCGTCACTCCGCGGAGGGTGGGGTCGGGCGGCGTTTCTATTTCCACCCGCGAATGGCGGAATGACCGTGGCGGGTCGGCCCGTGTTGAACGCGAGCCTCGCGCTGAATTTCGCGCTCGGTGGCACCGCGGTCTGGGGCTATCACGTGCTCAACCTCGCGATTCATCTCGGCGCCGCGCTACTGCTGTTCGGGATCGTGAGACGCACACTCGCTCGACGGCGTGGGCCGGAGGCGCGCGGCGGCCGCGTTCCGCAGGCGGAATTCGCGAACCTCGTGGCCTTTGGCGCTGCGCTGTTGTGGGCCGTGCACCCGCTGCAGACGGAGTCGGTCACGTATGTGATCCAACGCGCCGAAGCGCTGATGGGTTTCTTTTATCTTCTGACGCTATATACTTTCGTGCGCGGTTGCGATTCGCGGCATTCCCGGATCTGGGCGCTCGGAAGTGTCGCGGCCTGCGCGCTGGGCATGGCCACAAAAGAGGTGATGGTGTCCGCGCCTGTGCTGGTGTTGGCCTACGACCGGACATTCGTCAGCGGATCGTTTCGCGAGGCCTGGCGTAGACATTATAGAATGTATCTCGGCCTGGCGGCGACCTGGGTGTTGCTGGCGGCGCTCGTGGTCTCGACGCATGGTCGCGGTGATGGCGCTTTCGACCCGGGCGCTGGTTGGACGCAATATACTCTGACTCAGCTCGGCGCGATCGTCCATTATCTGCGACTCGCCGTCTGGCCGCGGCCGCTGATTTTCGAATACGGAGCGGAATGGATTGCGAATCCTTGGTCGGTGCTGCCGTCGGCGGGGGTGGTCGCCGCTCTCGCGGTCGGCACGGTCGTCGCGTTTTGGCGCGCGCCCCGGCTCGGCTTTCTCGGACTATTTTTTTTCGCGATCCTGGCACCCAGCAGCCTCGTGCCCGGTTCGCGGCAGACGCTGGCGGAGCATCGGATGTATCTGGCCTTGGCGCCCCTCGCAGTGCTGACCGCGTGGGGCCTGATTCGTGCCCTCGGCCGCGCCGGAGCGGGAGTCATCATCTTGGTGGCTTGCGGGCTCGTGCTCGCGACCGCGGCTCGGAACCGCGATTACCACGACGACGCCGTTCTCTGGGGCGACACGGTCCGAAAGCGGCCGGGCAACCCCGTGGCGCGCCACAATTACGCGATCGCGTTATATCAACGCGGCCGCCTGGCGGAGGCCGCGGTGCAATATGAAGCTGCCCTGGCCGTAAATCCCGCCTATATCAAAGCGCATGCCGATCTCGGTGCGACTCTGCTCGCGATGGGCCAGGTCAACGCCGGGATTGCGGAGTATAAACGGGCCCTGGAGTTGCAGCCCTCCTATGAGGACGCGCATTTTTCCCTGGCGGAGGCGTTGGCGGCGACCGGTTCGTGGGACGAGGCGATCGCGCACTACCGGAGCGCGCTGAAATTCGTGCCGGCAGACGCGCTGGCGCATCTCGGACTCGCGCGCGTTTTGGCGCAATCGGGCGAGCTGGACGCCGGGATGGCCGAGGCCGCAGAGGCCGAAAAGCTCGATCCCGAAAACCCGGCGCCACCGCTCGAACTCGGCAAGATGTTGGCGCAGGCAGGCCGCATGGCCGAAGCCGCCGCCCAGTTGGAATTGGCCTTACGGCGCGATCCGCATTCCGAAGCAGCGCGGGAAATCCTGCAAAGCGTTCGCCTGTATATAGCGTCGCACCCGCGATAACCCGCCCCGGTGTTGCGGTGTGGTTGGGGGCCCCTCATGCCAGCGTCCCCCTCCGGCCGCGGTGCCGGACTCCCGCCGCGGTGTATATAGATCAGCCAGCTATATGAAACAGCGGGGCGTGCTTCCGCTGGGGCGAGCATGCGCGCCGCGCCCCGCGGTCGGTTGCCGCTCGTTGAAGGGCGCGCCAATCCGCCGCTTAGGACTGGGGCCGGAGCTGCCCGTCCAGTCGATACGTTTTGCCCGGCTCGGTGGCGAGGTCCAGAGTGACTCCCTGACACCGCACCTGGCACGTCCGCCCCAATTTGGAGCGCAGGGTCACGCCGGATAACTTTCCAGCGTTCCACTTTCTATCCACGTCGAATCCGCCCCGGGCAACCAGGCCCGAGACCGATCCCTCCGGCCACGCCGCGGGGAGCGCGGGCAGCAGCTCGAGAATTGGAGATGTGGCCGGACCAGCTGTCATTTGGTGACTCTGCAGAAGCATTTCAGCCATGCCGGCGGGAGCGCCGAAATTTCCGTCGATTTGGAAAGGGCCGCACAGGTCGAACAGGTTCGGCAGCGTGCGGCGGGTGAGAATTCCCGTCAGTTGGCGGAAAGCAAAATCACCGTCGTTCACGCGGGCTGCCAGGCCGATGCGCCACGCGAAGCTCCAGCCGGTGCTGCCTTCGCCCCGCCACGTGAAGAGTGTTTTCGCGGCATTGAAGACCGCGGGCTCGGCCGGCGTTATATCATTCCCCGGGTAGAGCGCCCACAGGGGCGACATGTGCCGATGATTATTTTTCGGCTTGTCGATATCGGTCAGCCATTCCTGAAGCTGGCCGTAATGGCCGACTTGATTTGGGGCCAGATCTGCCTGCGCGGCCGCGAGCTTCGCGGCGAACTCCGGATCGCGCCCGAGCGCCGCACAGGCGGCGCGCGTATGCGCGAACAGCGCTCGAATCAGCTGCTCGTCCATCGTGGGGCCGGCCGTGAGGTTCCCCTGCTCCGGCGAATAGGAAGGCGACGTGACCAGCCAGTGCGTTTTCGGATCCCGGACCAATGTATCGAGGAAGAACTGGCACGCCTCGCGCATCGGTATATAGGCGCGACGAGCCAGGAATTCCTTGTCGCCGGTATATAGGTAGTGCTCCCACAGATGTTCGCAGAGCCACGCTCCGCCCGTGGGCCAGACGCCATCCATGCCGTTCACGGGTGCGGTGCCGCGCCAAAGGTCCGTGTTATGATGCAAGACCCACCCGCCGGCATTATATTGCGTCCGCGCCGTGCGGGCGCCGCTGACGACGAGCCCGTCGATCAGATCGAACAGCGGCGCCGTGCATTCGGAGAGGTTGGTCACCTCCGCCGGCCAGTAATTCATTTCCAGATTTATATTGGTCGTCCATTTGCTCTCCCACGGTGGATCGAGGAGCTCATTCCAGATTCCCTGCAGGTTGGCCGGCTGCCCGCCGGCCCGGCTGCTCGAGATCAGGAGGTAGCGACCATATTGGAAATAGAGCGGCGCCAGCGAGGGGTCCGCCTCCAGCGCCGCCGTCTTGTCGGTGCTCAGTCGATGAACACGATCGTTGGTCGGCTGGTTTTCGAGCTCACTGTGCCCGAGGTCCAGCTTCACGCGTCGATATAGCGTCTGGTAATCCTCCAGCTGCGCGGCGCGCAGAGAGGCGAAATCGCGGCCGGCGAGATGCGATCGTGCTGCCGCGCAGCGGGCGCCCGGGTCGGCATCAATGTTTTCGAAATCACGAAAGCTGGTCGCAGCGACGAGCAGCAGCGTCACGGAATCTGCGCCGTCGACCTCCACTTTGCCGTCGTTTGATATAACTTTTCCACCGATCGCGCGGACTTGCACGTTCGCTTCGAATCGCAGCCCGCCGTCCTCCACCTGGCCCGCCAGCGCCAATCCGTCGCCGCCCAACGCGACCGTCCGCGACCCGCGGTGCGGGCTGCTGAGGTCAAGCGCAAATGTGATGTTCCTGGGGTGATCCGCGGTGAGGTGAATGACCACGACGCTGTCCGGATAGCTTGCGAAAACCTCGCGCGTGAACTCAACGCCACCGGCGGAGTATATAACGCGAGCAGTGGCCGTATCGAGGTTCAGCTCCCGGCGATAGCCTGACACGTCGCCCGGGGTATGGACGTGGAGGTGGATGTCCCCGCACGGTTGATATGCGGATTGTCGGGCGGGCGTGCCGATGAAATTGGCCATGACGGCTGCCTTCGCCGCAGCGTTCTGCCCCGTGGCGACCAGGCCGCGAATCTCCTCGAGGTGCGCCCCGGCCCCGGCGTGGGCGTAATCGTGAGGATGACCGTTCCAGAGCGTGTCCTCATTGAACTGGATTCGCTCCTC
Organism: uncultured Verrucomicrobiae bacterium; assembly: GCA_963800005.1. GTDB lineage: Bacteria > Verrucomicrobiota > Verrucomicrobiia > Opitutales > Opitutaceae > CAWCZH01. Next base: position 564,609 of record CAWCZH010000001.1, on the reverse strand, counting down.
GGCAACGCCGCCGAAAACCATCGCCCCCAAGCGTCCGTTGCCGACGGGCAGTGCTTCGGTCCATTTCGCGGCCGGCTGGGCATACCAAAGTATATTGGGATCCGCCGGGGAGGCGGCGGTGACCGGCGCAATCGCGAGGAGCAGCAGGCCGCCCAGCGTTCCCGCGCGAAGACATGAGCGAGGTGAAATCATATTGGTGTTTCGGACTATATAAAGAGACAGGGTTTCACGGCCGGAGCGCGCGCTGCGGCGAAAGCCGGGCGAGGACCTTCCCGAGATTCTCGCGGGCCTGCGCATCGTTTGGATCGAGCCGGAGCGCGGCCTGATATTCCCGGGCGGCGTCGGCGAGCTGGCCGGAGAGGGCGAGGGCGTTGCCGAGATTCACCCGGGTTTCGAGGGAATCGGGCCCGAGACGCAACGCGTCTTTATAATACCGCACCGCCTTCGAAAAATCGCCCCGGTCGAACCAGATGGTTCCTATATTGCTGGCGGCCTCGGCGGAAATCGCGGCCTCGCCCTCCGCGGTTTCATATTGCGTCAGGGCCTCCGCGGTGTGGCCGGCCCGGAACAGCGCATTGCCGAGTTCCAGATGCGCATCGGCGCGGTCCGGGGCGAGGGCGAGCAGTTTCGTGAGCACCTCGATCGCCTCGCCCGCGCGACCGAGTTGCTCGAGCAATAGCCCCGCGTGGAACAACGGTTGTTGCGCGGTGGGATCGAGTTCCGCGGCTCGGCGATAGGACCGCAGGGCGCGTTCGGGCTGAGCCGCGTTCAGCCACAAGGAACCCAGGTTATCGTAGGCGGCGGAGAAACGCGGCTCGATCCGCAATGCGGCCTGCAGTTGCTCCGCCGCCTCGTCGCGCCGCCCGGCCGCGGCCAGCAGATCGGCATAATTAAAATCGGCGCGCGCGCTCCCACCCGGATGATTTTTCACGACCGACGCCCAGAGCGACATGGGGCTGAGGTAATCGGCATTGCGGGCGTTGGTGGCCCAGCCCAACACCGCGGCCACCAGCAGGGCGACACCGAAACTCAGCCGCGGCGACCAAGTATATAAAGCGAGCACCACCGCGACGGCCACCGCGGCGAGGGGAAGATACATGCGATGCTCCGCCATCGTCTGCACCGGAATGGGGACGAGCGTCGTCGGCGCCAGGATGACAAAAAACCAGGCGCCCAGCATGCTCCACGGTCGCCCTCGAACGACTCCATATATGGTGATCGCCAGAAGCCCGAGCGTCACGAGTGCGCCCGGCAGGACCGCCACCGCATTGTCCACTATATAGAACCCATAATCGAAAACCAACCGGCTGGGCCAGACGGCGAGCCGCAGGTAATGGGGCACCGCGTAGGCCTGGGTCAGCAGGTGCGCTGTGCCGCTCGCCGAGGATGCGAATCCGGCTGTACCACCGCGGCCTTCGGCGCTGACCACCAGAGCGGCGAGCAGAACCCACGTTGATGCGAGTCCTATATAAAACCCGCGTCGCGCCCGCCACGCGGCGTTCCAGCTGCCCGCGACGAAGAGACGGTCATAGAGCAGTACCAGGAGGGGGGCAGTGGCCATCACTTCTTTCGAGCCCATCCCGAGAAGGCACGCCGCGACTGCAGCCCAGCGCCAGCGAGCCGGCCGGGTCGCGTCCAAGCTGCGGATGAAACAATATATTGTGAGAAGATAAAACAACGCCATCAGCGACTCGACGCGCTGCACGACATACGTCACGGCCTCGGTTTGGACGGGGTGAAGCGCCCAAAGCAGCGCGGCTCCGAGCGCCAGCGGGAAGGCGCGAGCGGCGAAACGCTGCCGCATCGCGATCGTCGCCGCGGGTGCCGGCCAACGGCCGCTTAGGGTCCGGCGCACGACACCGAAAAGAGTCAGCGCGCCGAGCCAGTGGATCAATAGATTCACCGCGTGATACGACCACGGTCGAATCCCGCTCAGGGCGTAGTTCAGCGCCAGCGTGTAGTTCGGAATGGGCCGGCCGCCGACCGTCTGCCCATGTTCGTGCGGCGGGAACAAAGGACCCCAGGGCGGCCAGAGACTTCGTATACTCGGGTTAGAGTTGAGAATCGCTGGGAGGTCGTCGAAGACGAACGGCGCAGCGAACGCCCGATGATATACAGTGATGATGGCAGCACCGAGGAACACTGCCGCACCCACTATTCGCCAGGTCGCAAGGCGGTTTAACCGCGTATTATCAGGCTTTGGCGGGCGCATGGCCGGAAAGGTCTGCGTCCCGGCACGACTACGGCAGGGGGTCCGAATTATCCTTGCCGTCGGTCTTCTTCTTCATGTCCGCCTTTTGTTTCGCGACAAATACTTCATATCCCTTCTTCACGTCAAATCCCTGTTGGGTCAGATACGCCTCGATGCGGATTTTGTGTTTCTTGAAAAAGGCGGCGACCTCCTGCTTGGAGGGCCCCTTCACGGCATCCTCGCGCGCGGCGACAAGTTCCCCCATGATAAAGGTGTTCTGCGCCGGGGTGAGACCGGGGAAGATGAGTTGGTAGGCGTTATACGTTCGGTTGACCGTGTGGATCGTGAGGCGATCGTCGACGGCTACCATCTGCGCCAGGGTCAGCACCGAGGACAATTCCTCTCTATATTGTTTCTGTTCCGGGTCGAGCCCGCTATATACTTGGTCGATTTTGGCCGTGGCCGCATCCGCCGCGACCTGGTCATGAGCTGAACGCGCCTTGTCGAATTCCTGGCGAAGCGCCTTTACCTCAGCGTCGTGCGCCTCGTGCCAGGCTCGCAGTGCGGCGAAGTGGCGGTCACTGGCCGCGGCGACTTTTCCCGCGGCGGCGGGATCCTTCAGTTTGAGCTCATCCAGAACTCCTGCCGTCAGCTTGTCGGACCCGGCCGCCGCCGCGCTAGCGTCGCTGGCCGGCGTGCCCGCGGGCTTTTTTCCTGCGGCAACGGAAATCGTGAGGGGATTGGCAATCAGCAACGCCAGCAACGTCAGCAGGCGGCGGGGGTGGGCTTTGTATAGTGAGCGCATGCCTGTGATCAAAAGGTCCCGCGGATGCCCACGTTGATCTGGACGCCAAAATCATAATTGTTTTCCGGGAAGGAATACGACGGAATGCCTGGCCCAAAGATGATCGTCTTCTGGTGCGCGTTGAAGATATTGCGGGCGTTGGCAAAGACGGAGAAATGCCGCGAGATTTGGTATTCCGCGTTCGCGTCCCAGCGGCGGGTCCCTGGAATGGCCTGATACCAATAAGTCGTGGTTCCGCTGATGACCGCGCTGAAGTGCTGAAGGGTCTGCATCGCCGAATTGGTCATCTTGAGCGACAGTATAAACGGAGCCTTGCTGAAGGTGATGCCGCCAGCGGAAGTCGAGCTGATGTTGTTCGGAGTGTTCGCGTCGGCGTTGATCGGAATTCCGCTTTGGGATTTCGTCGTATAATTACCGAATACGGAAATGTATTTGCCGCCGTAGGGGATGAAGCGCAGGTCCTGGATCACGCTATATTCCCAGCCGGATTGTGTGACCACGGTGTTGGGATCGGAGCTGGACGTGCTCAGATCATAGCCAATAAAATCCGTGGGCGTAATCGGCAGGTCGGCGGGAAGTGTGCTCGCGTTCGCGGTGGTGATGAGGGTCGTCGTGGTCGCCACGTAGTTGTGAATCATCTTCCGGTAATAATTCGCCGAGATGACTCCGCCGTTCCGCGTATAGTAAGAGAGCTTGAAGTCCCAATTGTCCGAAATCTCAGGAGGCAATCCCGGATTGGGGACGCTGATCGTGCCGATGCTACCATCCGCTCCGGTCGTGCCGGGCGCATTTTCGGTGATCGTCGGAACGCCCGAGCCGTTCGAGGTCGTGAGCGAATTGAAGTTCTGAGCGCCGTACGTCTTGGAATAATTGACCTGACCGATCAGGTCCGTAAATATATTATAACTGGCGTTGACGATCTCATTGGGCTTCACCGAGGCGCGGGTCGATTGATAAACCAAGGGAGTATAAATCAATTGATACTCCTGGAGCGTGGTCAGGTTAGGCACGAGCACGCGCGACCCGTTGACGAGTACATAGGATCCGTCGGGGTTAAGTTCATACGCGGCGCGAGAGTTGGTATAGGGAACGTGCCCCACTGAATAATCTTTTTCGGCGCGGGCGCCGGCGACGACCCGAAGCCGGTTCTTGAAGAAGCTCGCGTCGAGTTGGAAATAATACTGTCCCTTGGTCTCGATGATGTCTTTCTGATTATTGACGTAGGTGTGATAAGCGCTCGGCTGGTTCAATGCATATACTGTGGGATTCGCGATGTAGTATTGATACATCAGGAAGGGATCGATCCACTGCTGGTTGCCGGCGGAGGCATAATGATGCTGGTAGCCGCTGTTGACGGTATCGACGAACATCGCCGAGGTGAGGTTGGCCGGCTGATTGGCGGTGACGAGGTCGAGTTCGGGCGACTCACCGGCTCCATACTGCGACCGGTGTTCCCGGGTGACGTATCCGCCCACTTTCGCGGCGAGGATCATCCACCGAAACGGCAGAAAATCGAAGTCGCGGCGTACATCCACCTTCGCCGAGCTAAAAACGTCCCGGGCCGCCGAGGACCCGATGTTAATACTGCTGGGAAGTTTATAATTCGACATCTGGGTATAGTCGATCGGGTTGCCGCTCGCATCCAGCGTCTGGATGGAAGCCGGCACGCCGTCGTAGATACCCGAGACGTTCGTCGCCTTCACGCCGTTGAGATTCACGGAATAATCCGACACGTAGCCCGACTTGGCGCTATCGAGGTGTGTGCTCGAAACGGAAAACGCGCCGGCCGCATCGACCTGCCAGGGTCCGTGGCGCAGCCGATAGAGCATGTTCATATTCTGCGACTCGCCCACCTTGTCCGAAAAATCGCCGTTATTGGACACGGAGGTGCTCGCGGAATTGACAAAGGTGGGGCCGTAATTCGCGGCTAGATTGCCGGTCGGCGTGAGCTTGTTGAAATCCTCAGTGCGCGCGATGTTGAAGCCGTCAAAAGTGCTGGCCGAATAGCTGACAGAGATCGTATTACCCGGACTGGGCTTCCAATCGAGCTTCACACTGGCGGACTCGCGAAACGCATCGCGGGGCTGGGATACAAAGCGCACCCGGTTCAGATAAGGATTCGCGAGCGAGCCGGCGCCGGTGTAGGTCCAATCCGAACGCGAGGCGTCGCCTACATTATACTGATTGGACGAGAGACCGCTGACGGTGACGCCGAATTTCCGATTAATGGGAAGAATATAGCTGAAATCGAAACCGGGGAGTGTGTGGTAGGTGCTCTTGTTGTGCGGTCCCGGCTCCTTGTTGAACAGAGTCGTGTCCTCGTTGTTGAAGCTAGTATAGAGCCGGAAATCGAACTCGCGCCCCGCATATTCAAAAGCGCTTTTGCTGACGAGATTGACCACGCCGGCGGGAGAGTTGAACGGCATGTCGGGCGTCGGCTGGTCGATGACCTCCACGCGCGACGCATTGTTGATTGAGAGCTGCTCCATCTCATAGGTGCGCGTCAGGTTGCTCGCGGCGTCCGCGACCGGCATACCGTCGATCGTGATCGGAATCATATTCGATGGCACGCCGCGAATCGAGATGCGCTGCGCATCCGCCGCGTTGCCATAGGCCGAAACCTCGGAACCGTAATCGACGGTGACGCCGGGGACGTATTTGATAAAATCGGCGACGTTGCCTTCCATAATGGCCCCGAAGCTGTCGGCGGCGACGACGGTCTTCACATTGGGCGCCGCGCGTTGCTCGTTGATGGCGAGCTGTTGCGCGTTCGTTTCTTTCTCACTTTCAACGACGAACTCGTCGAGGAGGGTGGCGCCGTTGGCGGCGACTTTGGCCGAGCCGGCATTGAACCGGAAGTCGTGGATCGCGGTTTTTCCCGCGGCGACCGTGACGGTGTCGGTGATCGCTGCCTGGCCGGTATATGAAACGCGGATCATCGCCTCGCCCACGGGCACATCATATAGCAGATATTGGCCGGACTGATCAGTCTCGGCGGTCAGATTGGTCCCCATGACCTGCACGGTGGCACTCTCGAGGAAGCGACCGCTTCGGGCGTTCAACACGCGCCCCGTGATCGTCCCTGTTGTCGGGGAGTCCGCGGCAAGCGCGGCCGGCGCGAACCAAGCGAGGAGAAAGAGAAGCAGCGCGGAAAGTCCAAAACGCCTGCCTGTCATAACCGAGGGGATAAAAGAGCGATCCAGATTCACAGATTGGGTGGGTTGAGATTTCGGCCTCATGCTTCCCGGGGGGTGAAAGCGGCTGCCGTGGGGATGGAGGAAGCTGACAATGGAAAGGGTTGGGGGAAATTCGCGCCGTCGCCAAGCTTATTTCATATGAAATTCTAATTTCATTCACTATTTCATCAAAGTGCGACCGATAAATCGCCCTGACCCAAGGACATGGGGAATTTATAAGCGCCTATTTGTCAGTCGATAACATAAACATCGAGCCCGCTGAACTCCGAGCCAGTGTTAATGATGAAACAATCTGAAATCATCCCTTCGGCGCGCCTGGGCCAACTCCAGGGACAGGAATCGCGAGTCGAATATCCAATTTTTTCCCGCGGATTCGTGGAATCCCAGAGGGTCCGCGATGCGGGCGGAGTCGGGGGCGGGCCCGGGGCATTGGTTTGCTAATACTATATAGGGTTTAGCCCGTAGTTCGGAGGCCGCTGCCCGGTCGTGGGTTCTCGCCGGTGGATCGAAGTGGCCAGTCTGGCGACGGGCGCAATATATGTAGGGGAGATCTCTGTCGGCCCGCCAAGGCCGTCCTCGTCGCCCCTTCGAAGCACGAGGCCGTCAGGGCGTGATCACGGGACTGGGCCGGTTCCCGTGATGGCTCAGCATGTACAGCCCGGTGGGAGGTGCTCCTCGGAGATGCAGACGGCCGAGTATATTTCGACCTCGCGCGGCGGCGTTATATTAATGCGACAACGCCAGCCTATCTGCCGCCACGCCAAGCCCGGCCTCTTGGCGGGTTCATTGCCATGCCTGCGGTATATGCTTCCTATATATCGAGGATCGGGCCGCGTCCAGACGGCGGGCCCAGCGGCGATCAGGTTGTTTTCGGTTTCGGGGTGGCTGGAGCTGCGGCGGGTGCGGGCGGGGAAATCACCAGGCCGCGGCGCTGGATCACTTCCTTCGCCTCCGCGATTTGGTCGTCGAGAATCTGCAGGCGATGCTGCTGCCGCGCATAGGTGTCCGCCACGCGCTCCGCGAATGCGGTGTCCGCGGCGTTCGGGTGAAAATCGCCGTTCTTCTTAGACATGGCGGCGAGCTGGTCGCGGTCCTCGACCAATCGGCTGAGGCGCATCGCAAATGCGGTTTGCAGGACGTCGCGCACCTTCTTGCCGTCGACGCGTTGGCAAGCGGCGGCGCTGATCGCGTCTCCCCCGGTGGCTTCGCCGGACGACATCACGTCCAATTTAAGTTCCTCGAACGCTTCGTCGAAGTCGTGCCATTCCGCCGGCGTGAAGTCGCTCGCGACGTCCGCCTTCCACTGTAGCAACCCGGCGGGGTTGCGCGCGGTCACGACGTCATCGAGGGGATTTTTCTTCGCGCAACCAACGCCACCGAAGCCCAGCAGCAAGAGCAGGGCGAGACCATATAGCGGGATATATACACGAGGCAATTTCATGGGAATAGGGTGGGGCACGTGAGCGCGCAACGGCTGGAATTTCGAAGCGTCAGATGAAGACGGCGGATCCTGTTTCGCGTTTGATCGGAGCGCACGCCGAGGCTTCTCACAAAGATTGATATATACGACATATACGACGGACGCTGAATGCCACCGTTCAATTGGCAGCTTACCGGGTCTGGGTCGATCCCTCGCTTTTCACCGGTGGCGCACGCCGCTATCGACGGTCATCAGAAACTTCGAGCACCGCGGGGTCGCACAGGGGCTTCCCAAGTCGCAATCGGGCGAACGGGCACGGGCCGGCGGATTCGCGGTGGGATCATATAAGAGCGTCGGCCACGAAATTCCGAGCGGGCGCACTCGGAACCGCCGGTCTGATAAATATATATATATATATACGCGTCAGAGTAGCCGGCCGTCGGGCAAGCTGGCGTTGCTGGCCGATTTCAGCGTATCCTTTTATGCATACGAGCGGCGCCTTGCTGCTCAGGAACGGGCGGACTTCACTGTATAGCGGAGCCAAACCAAGCCGCCGGGGCGGGTGGTCGCGGAGCGGAGCTGGAGCGCGGTTGCGGGGGTGGGGCGGCCGGCTCGCGGCGGAGCATCGAAAACCGTCGGCACATCCCGCGCTCCATCGGCGAACGGGCTCACCAGCAGGCTGATCTCGTTGATCAAACCGGCCGCGAGCAGCGCGCCGTTCAGGCTCCCGCCGCCCTCGAGCATAATTTTCCGAATTCCGAAAAGCCGACCCAGCCGCGCGAGCACGCTGGCGAAACGAATTTCAGTGTCGCCACCGATGAGGTATGGGATCGATTTCTCGCGCAGGTCCGCGAGGTAGCCTGAGGGGGCGGCTTTGGTCGTAAGCACGACGAGGCGATCGCCGCGCATCTCGTTCGACGGCCATCGCAGTTTCCCGCCCGCATCGACCGCAATCGCATAGACCGGCTTTCCCCGCCCGGACCGCGGCGCGGGTGCGGGTATATAGTCGCCCGCCGGGACGGTCGCGCGACGCGAGAAGATGGCCGGTTTCTTCTGCTCCAGAAAGTCGACTTGGAACGTCTGGCGTCCGCACATCCAGGCGTCGGGGTGATGCAAGGCGTGGACCGCTTCATATTGCGATTCGGCGGCGGCGGCGAGTTTCCAGCGCTCGCCTTGGATGCGGCCGTCCACACTGCCCATCATATGACAAACAACGAACGGGCGTGGGCGTGGCATGGCCCTACCGTCACGCGCTGGCCCGGAGCGTTCCCGGGCCGCTCACCGGCTTCAGCCGGCATCCCGCGGACCGGCGTCCGCGCGATCAGGCCGCCGTCCCGTATCCAACAGTTGGATACACTTGTATTCAAACTCTGGATACGCCAGGTATCCACGGTTCGGATACACCCGACTTGGCTGCGGGGCGCGACGAGGACAGTTCGGCCGGGAGTGGCGTCGTGGCCCAGGCTGCGCGGCCTGCGTTGATACGGCAGCGCTCGCCCGATCCGCTTCGGCTGAGTGGCGGGTAGGCAAAAGGCGGAGATGGGCCTTTTTTCTGCGAAATTTTCCCCCGGGGGACGTCGCGCAATTCCTTTTCCGCCAAGATGTAAAAGTTTAACAATTATTTCGACGTTTTTGGGGTACAGTCTTGACGGTTGTGGACGAAAATGGGTTGAAATGGGGCGCTTTGGGGCTCCCGTCGCCCTAATTACCGTACCCATGGCTCAAACGAGCACCTCCTTTTACACCGGGCTCTTCCGGCACACCCTTGATGATAAGGGGCGCCTGACGATTCCGGCGGCCTGGAGGTCGGCGCATGGGGAAGGGGCGACGTTTCTGGCGACGCCGCATCCGGATGGTTATGTGGCGGTGTTGCCGCCGGCGGAGGTGGAGAAGCTGCATGCGAAGATTGCGCAGATGGCGTTGAGCGACGGCGCGGGCCAGGACTTCGCGGCGCGGTTTTTCGCGCAGACGCAATCGTTCTCGTTTGATAAAGCGGGCCGGGTCGGTCTCGACGGCACGCTGCTGGCGCACGCGAATATACAGAAGGACGCGGTGCTCGTGGGTTCGCTCACGAAATTCAATCTCTATTCCCCCGCCCGGTGGGAAAAGGTGGAGGCCCGGACGGCGGGCGAAAACTTCGGCGACCTCATGCGGCGCCTCGGCATCTGAGGGCACCATGCAGCACCCGGGAAAATCATCCACGCCGCGGACACCGACCCGCACCGTGGCGACGACATTGATATTGCGGCGCGCGCAGCCGGCGTGGATCGACGCGGCGGAGTCGGGCGTGGCCTTTTCCGCGGCGTCGGGAATCGTGACGCCCCGCGTGCGCGATGGCCTGGTCCTTCGCCTCGTCGCCAAGCGTTCGTCCGGTGCCTCCCATGCCCACGGTGGACGTTGAGTTCGGCTATATACTGAGCATGATGCCGCCCGGTCACCAGCCCGTGTTGCTCCGCGAGGCGCTCGTATTTCTCGCGCCGCGCCCGGGAAGTATATATCTCGACGGCACCTTTGGCGGCGGCGGCCACACGCGCGCGATCCTCGAATCCGCTCCGGACACGACGGTGGTCGCGCTCGATCGCGATCCGGCGGCCGCGCCGCGCGCCGAAGCGCTGCGCGCGGAGTTTGGTGAACGTATCCAGTTTCTGGATACAAATTTCGGCGACCTCGCGCAGATTCCGCAGGCGAATTTTGACGGGGCGTTATTCGATTTCGGGGTGTCCTCGTTTCAGCTCGACGACACGAGCCGGGGATTTTCTTTTCGGACGGATGCGCCGGCGGACATGCGGATGGATCCGCGGCGCGGCGTGCCGGCGAGCCAATGGCTCGAGACGGCGAGCGAGGACATGTTGGTTCAGGCGGTCCGGGATCTGGGCGAGGAGCAGCATTGGCGGCGCGTCGTGCGGGCCTTGCTCGCGGCGCGCGGCACGGGTGCGCTCGGACGGACGCATTCCCTCGCGGAAACGATAGCGCAGGCGATTCCGGCGCGCGATCGGCAGCGCAGCAAAATCAATCCAGCGACGCGTACCTTTCAGGGAATCCGAATCGCAGTGAACGACGAGATCGGCGCGATCGAGCGCGCGCTGCCAGCGGCGTTTGCAAAACTCGCCCCCGGCGGCGTGCTCGTGGCGATCAGCTTCCATTCCCTGGAGGATCGGCCGACGAAACAGTTTTTCCGCAGAATGTGCGGACAACCGGAAAGCGCGGAGGACAACCGTCCGCAGGATCTGCGCGAAAAGTGGGCGGAGCCGTTGACGCGCAAGCCGGTGACTCCGGGCGACGAAGAGCAGGCCGCGAATCCGCGCAGCCGTTCCGCGAAACTGCGGGCGCTGCGAAAACTATATATATAAACGCATGAAAAATACCTCCCACGCGTTTATCAATCAGGTGCTCGTCTGTCTGCTCGTGACGTTCTGCGCCAGCGGGTCCATCGGTCTCGGGACCGTCTGGATGCGTCACCAGATCTCGCTCGTCGCCAATGAGAATAAAGCGCTCGAGCAGCGCATTGCCGAGATGGAGCGGCAGGAGGCGGAGAACAAGACGACCCTCGAGACGGAGCAAAGCAACGATCTCCTGCGCAAGCTGAACACCCAGTGGAATCTCGGCCTCGTGGCGCCGCAGGAATCCACGCTCATGCGCGTCGCGGGTGATCCGATGCGGAATCTCGCCGCGAAAAACAATCGCGATCTTTTCAACCGCGACGGCGCGCCCGTGGCGTTTCGCGTGAGCCTGGGTCGCTAGGCTATGTCCAAGGGTTTCGCATCGAACTACCGGATCGTGCTGCTCGGCAGCGCGCTCCTGCTGTCTTTTGCGGGACTTGGCACGCGGCTCGTCTGGCTGCACGTGGTCGATCGGGACGAGTTGCTGCGCTATGTAAATCAGGCGCGGCAGCAAATCACGCCGGAGCACGCGAGGCGCGGCGATATCGTCGATCGCAATGGCAATATATTAGCCACGAGCCGCTCGCTGATGGTATTGGGCGTGGATCCCCGCGCGCTGCGCAAGGAGGACGAGGCGAAATGGCCGAAGCTCGCGGCGCTGATTAATATACCGCTCGCGGATCTCCAGAAACTTTTCACGACGCGCTATCGCGCTGCTGCGCCGCTCGCGGTTCCGGCCAACCCGCGAGCCGTGGCGACCGAATCAGGAATCGCGAACGCCGCGACTGACGCCGCGAAATCCACGGAGGGCTGGGCTTTTGAATTTCATCCAGCCGAGACAGCCTCGACCAAGCTGAAGGACGACAACGAGGATTCGTCCGACGAGGACACGGATCTCGAGGACGCGGATGCGGCCGGGAAACGAGAGATCCGCTGGGCGAAGCTGTCCGATAACATATCGGAAACGCTATATACTCAGGTCGAGAAGCTCGGGATCAAGGGCGTATATGGAACGCGGATATATCGGCGGGCCTACCCGCATGGCCAGCTGGCGGCGCATGTGATCGGTTTCGTGGATAACCGGCAGCACCCGGCGACCGGCATCGAGCGCTACGAGGATTTTTATCTGCGCGGTCAGGACGGCTGGCGCGAATCAGAAAAGGATGGCAAGCAGCACGAGCTGGCGCAGTTCCGGTCGCGTGAAGTGCCGCGGGCGGATGGATATAGCGTGAAGCTCTCCCTGGATTGCACGGTGCAGGATATCGTGGAGCAGGAGCTCGCGTATATAGCGGAGAAATTCCAGCCGAAGAAGGCGACCATTATCGTTACGGATCCGCGGACGGGGTTTATACTCGCGATGGGCAACTATCCGACGTTCGACCTGAACGCGTTTAATAAAGTGCCGAAGTCCGAGGAGGCCTCACTAAAGAATATAGCGGTGACGGACATCGTCGAGCCGGGCTCGACGTTCAAGATTGTCTCCGTTTCGGCCGGCCTCGAGGAGGGCATCATCACCCCCGAGGACAAATTCAACTGTATGCTGGAAAAGGTCGAGTACCTCGGAAAGGTGCTGAGGCTTCCGGCGGAGGATCATCATTTCGACCATGACCTTACGGTGGCGGAAATCGTCAGCCGTTCGAGCAACCGCGGCGCGGCGCAGATCGGGATGAAGCTCGGCAAGGAACGCGTATATGAATACGCGCGGAAGTTTGGCTTTGGCCACACCCTCGGGTTTCCCACGGGCGGCGAGGTATCGGGCATTCTGGCGCGGCCGGAGAAATGGAACGAACTTGATATAACGCGAATCCCGATGGGGCACACGGTCGCGGCGACGCCGTTGCAAATGATCCAGGCGATGTCGACCATCGCGAACAAGGGCATGCTCTTGCGGCCGCAGATCGTGAAGGAAGTGAACGACTCGAACGGCGAAGGATTTCGATATGCGCCGGCGGAGATCGGTCGCGCTGTTTCCGAGAACACCGCGAAAATCATGGCGCAGCTGCTAGCGGGCGTTGCGATGAAGGGCGGCACTGGTGAGACCGCGGCCATCGAAGGCTTCGAAGTCGCGGGCAAGACCGGTACGACGGAAAAGCTTTTGCCGGTGACGAAGCCGAACGGGCGCACCGAGCTCGAGTATTCGCACAAGCATCACATCGCCTCGTTCGTCGGATTTTTTCCGGCGAGCGTTCCACAAGTTGCGATCGCCGTGATTGTTGACGATGCCGACGAGCACGCTCCGGGCGGCTACGCCAGCGGGCACGTCGTGGCGGCGCCCTCGTTCAAGCACATCGGCGAGCAACTGATTCCCTACCTGAATATAACTCCGGTGAATCCAAATCCTTCTCCAACTGTCTTCGCGATGACCGGAGGCCACCGATGATCGGTTACCTCGCTCAAAACCACGCTTTGATTTCTGCCTTCCGCCCGAGACCGGCACGTCGCACTCGTTCCGAATCCATCGCGCATCAACGCGTTTTCAAAATGGCTCCCAAACTTTCCGATTATTTTCCGGAGGGCGAAGTCATCGCCGCCAAAGGCACTCTCGACCGGCCCATCTCGGGGCTGGCGATCGACAGCCGCCGGGTGGTGCCGGGCAATCTGTTTTTCGCGCTGCCTGGCCGTCGGGCGGATGGTGCGCGCTATATAGACGAGGCGGTCAGCCGCGGCGCGGTCGCAGTCGTCACCGAAAAACTCCCGGGCACCGCGCCGGCCAAGGTGACTTATATACAAGTGGCGAGTGCGCGGGCGACGCTCGCGCATGTCTCGCAGCGTTACTATAACTATCCGGACCGCTCGATGAGCGTGATCGGCGTGACGGGCACAAACGGCAAGACGACGGTCACGCACCTGATCAAGCATTTCCTGAACGGCGAGCAGCGCGTCGGTCTCATCGGCACAATCAATTATGATCTCGGTGCGCGCACGGTGCCCTCGTATCGCACCACGCCCGAAGCGCTCGACTTATATGGAATGATGGCGCAGATGCGCGACGCGGGGTGTCGGCAGGCGGTGATGGAGGTGAGTTCGCACGGCATCGATCAGCAGCGTGTGCTCGGGATGCAATTCGCGGCGGCGGTGTTCACGAATCTGACGCGCGACCATCTCGATTATCATCGGACGCTCGAGGAATATTTCTCAGTCAAGCAGCGGCTCTTCGACGGCGGCATTGGCAGTGTGCCGAAGGTCGCGGTCGTCAATATTGATGACCCGCATGGCGTCACGTTGGCGAAGTCGCTGTCGGAAAAACCGGGCCAGCGGGTGGTGACGTTTGGCACGGGTGCCGATGCGATGGTGCGTGCGGAGGCGGTGGAATTGAAATTCCGCAGCTCGAGTTTCCGTCTCGTGTGGCCGGAAGGGCAGATGCAGTTGGAGTCTCCCCTGATTGGAATATATAACGTCAGCAATCTCCTCGCGGCAATTGCCACGGGCTGGGCGCTCGGGCGCGACCCGCAGGTTTTTCTCGCGCGGCTGCGTGGTTTCCGCGGTGTGCCGGGGCGCATGGAACGCATCGAGGAAGGGCAGGCGTTTAATATATTGGTGGACTATGCGCATACGGATGACGCGTTGCGCAATGCGCTTGGAATGTTGCGTGCGATCACGCCGGGGCGGCTCCTCGTGGTTTTCGGTTGCGGCGGAAATCGCGACCGCGCGAAACGTCCTCTGATGGTCGGCGCGGTGCAGGAGTTTTCGGATTTCGCGTTTGCGACGGCGGATAATCCTCGCTCGGAAACGATCGCGCAGATTTTCGCGGATATGCAGGGGGGCGTCACTGCGCCTGAGCGTATGGCGTGGGTGGAGGATCGGCGGCGGGCGATCAGCCTGGCGCTGGATGCGTGCAAGCCGGGCGATTGTCTCTTGATCGCGGGCAAAGGTCACGAGAGCTACCAAGAGTTTGCGGACACGGTCATTCCGTTCGACGACCGCCAGGTGGTGCGGGAGCTGATCGGGATCAAAGCGTTGAAAACCTGATGCCGCTTTTCGCTCCAGAAAAATTGGCTGAGTGGACGCAGGGTCGTTGGACCGTGCGGCCGGCGGGGCCGCTGGTGGGATTCACGATCGATTCCCGGCAGCTGCGGCCGGGGCAGGTGTTCGTCGCGTTGAAAACCGCTCATCGCGATGGCCATGATTTTCTCGCGGCGGCGCAGGCGGCGGGTGCGAGTGCGGCGTTGGTGGCTCGGCCCAATATACAATTGGCACTGCCGCAGCTGGTGGTGGCGGATCCACTCGCGGCCTTCCAGGCGATCGGCCGCGAGCATCGCCGGGCGTTTCACGGTGCGGTGATCGGCGTGTCGGGCAGCGCGGGGAAGACCTCGACGAAAAACCTGCTGACGCTGCTGCTGGGCGGGGACGCGGGTGGGGTGCTCGCGACCGAGGCGAACCTCAACAATCATCTTGGTGTACCTTTGACACTAACCCGCCTCGATCTCGCGCGGCACAAGTTCGCGGTGGTCGAGGCCGGCATAAGCGCTCCGGGTGAAATGGCGCCGCTGGCGCGGATGATCGAACCGGACGTGGCGCTGATCACGCTCGTGGCGCCGGCGCACCTCGAGGAGTTGGGCGGGCTGGAAGGCGTGGCGCGCGAGAAGGCGGAGTTGCCCTCGGCGATCCGGGCGGCGGGGCTCGCGGTTTTTCCGAAGCAGTGCCTGGAATTTGCGGCGTTCCGCGCGCTTGGGGTGAAGACAATGGTCCTCGAGCCGGCCGAGGTGATCCGGCCGACGACGCCGCCGAAGGATCGAGTATATTTCGCGGTGAGCCAGCGCGGGAGCAACACGGCGATCTCGCTCGCGTATGGTCCGCCGCCGCCGCTGACGTTTACGATGCGGCGCGTTTCGGACGGCATGGCGCAAAACGCCGCGCTGGCGATCTGCACCGCGCTGTGGCTGGGCGTGGAGCCAGAAACTATACAGGAGCGGCTGGCGGGGTGGGAAGCAACCAAGTGGCGCGGCGAGATCGTGCGCGAGAACGGACGACTGCTCTATATTGATTGCTATAACGCGAATCCGGCCTCGATGGCGGACGCGCTGGAGGCATTCGAGGGGCTGACGCTGGACACGATGCCGCGAATCCTGGTGCTGGGTGGAATGGAGGAACTCGGGAGCGACGCGCCCCGGTTTCATCGCGAGTTGGGACAACGGCTGCGGGTGCGGGCGTCGGACCATGTATATATAGTCGGCGAAAATGCTCGCGAGGTGCGCGAGGGCGCGCTCGGGGCCGGCGCCTCTCCTGCGCAAATCTCCGTCGTGGATGATCTGGAGCCGGTGACGCGTCGGCTGGCAGAATTCCGCGGCGCGGTCTTTATCAAGGGCAGCCGTCGGCACCAGCTCGAGCGGGTGTTGCCGTCAGCGATGAACCAGGAGGCGGTCCATGCTTAGCCTGCTCGCAGAATATGAGAACCATTACGGTCCTCTGCGCATTTTCCGCTCGCTGAGCTTTCGCACGATCGCGGCTGCGGTAATGGCGGCGATGATCGGTTTTGCGCTCGGGCCGTGGCTGATCACGAAACTGCGGAAGCTGAAATTCGGGCAACATTATGACGACGACCGGATCGGCGATCTCGCGCATCGCTTTGATAAAAAGAATACACCGACGATGGGCGGATTGCTGATCTTTGCCGGCGTCTTCGGAAGTTCATTTCTATGGGCCGCGCCCAACGTGTGGGTCGTCGTTGCGCTGTTTGTATATTTGTCCCTGACGGCGGTGGGCTTTCGCGACGACTACCTGAAAGTCATCCACAAGAATCGCGGTGGGATTTCGTCTCGCGAAAAAATCATCTGGCAGACGGCGATCACGATCGTGGCGTTGACGGTGCTCGTGCTGCATCCGACGAGTGCGGAGCGGATTCGCGAGCTGTGGGTACCCTTCGTGAAGCATCCGATCATCGGGCGCGTCTCGCTGCTCGCACTTTTCGTTTTAATATATCTTTGGCTCGTCGGATTCAGCAATGCGATCAACCTGACGGATGGCCTCGATGGGCTGGCGATCGGGTGCACGATCACGGTGGCGCTCGTATATGGAATCCTGGCGTACGCGGCCGGGAATGTTATTATATCCGATTATCTCCTGATCAATTACGTCGCGGGCACGGGGGAGCTGACGGTCGTGTGTGGCGCGCTTGTGGGGTCGGGGCTCGCATTCCTCTGGTATAACTCGCATCCGGCGGAAGTGTTTATGGGCGACACGGGCTCGCTTGCGATCGGTGGACTGCTGGGAATTATCGCATTCATGGTGCAGCAGCCGTTCACGCTGATCATTGTGGGAGGCGTGTTCGTGTGGGAGGCGTGTTCGGTGATTATACAAGTCGGCTATTTCAAACTCACGCGCCGCTACGGTGCGGCCGGAGTGGGGCAGCGCTTTTTCCTGATGGCGCCGATCCATCATCATTTTCAAAAACAGGGCTGGCCTGAGACGAAGGTTGTGCTGCGTTTTTGGGTGTTATCTCTGATATTCGCGCTCGTCGGTCTGGGCACATTGAAGCTGCGCTAATCATGTCCTCATTTCCCTCGATCCAAACGCAAACGCCGGTGCGCACCTGGTGGTCGCTCTCGCCGGAGCGCGCGGCGATGATGCGCGAGTTTTCGGGGCCGGTCCGCAGCAATGCGGCTTTTGTGCAGGCTTGGCGTGCGCGGCAGGCTCCACGGCCCGCGCTCACGGTCAGTAAGCCGCTGCCCTAGCATGTCGTTGAATATATCCAGTGCGTTGCGCCAACTGCTGTGCCATCCCGTGGCCATCTTGGGCCGCGGTGTGAGCGGGCAGGGCGTATATACTTTATTGGAGAAGCTTGGCGTGGACGGCGTTTTTTATGATGCGCGCGGCCGTGAGTTCACGGAGGCGGCGGCACGCGGGCATTCGCTCGTTGTATATTCTCCTGGATTTCCGCCGGATCATCCTTGGCTGCAGCGGGCGAGGGCGGCCGGTGCGGATTGTCGGAGTGAACTCGATTTAGCCGCGCCACTCTGGCGCGGGCGCCTCATTGCGATCACGGGCACGAACGGGAAAACGACACTCACGGAATTTCTGGTGCACGCGCTGAAGACGATCGGTCGCACGGCTTATGCGGCGGGGAACGTCGGCCGCGCGTTTACCGGACTCGTCGCCGAGACGGACGGCGGGAAGGTCGATGATTTCGCGATTTGCGAGGTGAGCTCATTTCAATCGGAGGTGCTGCAGGATTTCCGGGCGGATGCCACCCTCTGGACGAATTTCGCGGAGGATCATCTGGAGCGGCACGACGGCATGGCAGCGTATTTCAAGGCGAAGGAAAACCTGCTGCGGCACACGGCCGATGCGCGAGTGTTTGCCGGGACGTCCGTGATGCGGGCGAACCAGCAGCTAGGGGGCATGCTGCCCGCAACGGCAGCGGTGGCGACGGAGGACGTCCCCCCGGATCCGCGACTCGCGGGCACGATCTTCGGGCATTATCCCCAGCACGAAAATTTCCTCATCGCCGCGGCGTGGTGGGCCGCTGAGGGATTTGATATAGCGGCGCTCGTCGCGAGTGCGCGGACATTTCAACTGGGGCGTCACCGGCTCGGCTACGTGGCAACGCACGACACGGTCGAATATTGGAATGATTCTAAAGCGACGAATTTCCACGCAGTGGAGGCGGCGTTGAAACGCTTTTCGCAGCCGGTGCTTTTGATTGCGGGGGGAAAATCGAAGGGTGGGGATCTCGCGAATTTTGTGCGGCGGATTGCACCGCGAGTGAAGCATGCGTTTCTGATCGGCGAGACGGCGTCCGCGCTGGATCCTCTTCTGGCTGGCGCCGGGGTCGCTCGGACGTCGTGCCGCGATTTGGGCGACGCCGTGCGTCAGGCAAGAGCGTTGGCGCAACCCGGCGACTCGGTTTTGCTCAGTCCCGGCTTTGCGAGTTTCGATCAGTTTCGCAATTACGAGGACCGCGGCGAACAGTTCGAGGCGCTCGTCCAGGATATTGTGCATAACTCCGGCCGCCTGCAGGCAATTTAATATAGCTTTTAACGTTCAAACCACCAACCGTTCTTTCCGATGAAACTCCTGAAAATCTGCGGCGCCGTCGCGGGAATCCACCTTTTCGTTCTGCTGTTTATATTTGCCAATCCGGGCTGCAGCTCCACTACGCCGCCGCCAGTCGCGCCCGACGCGACGGCGAAGACCGACACGCCTCCGCCCATCACCGTACCGAGCACCGCCTCATCACCGACTGCACCTGGCGGCGCGGGCAATTCGGCCGTGACCTTCGATCCGGCCGCCGCACTCAGCGGCGCGGGTCGTTCCAGCCCCACGCGTCCGGGCACCGCGGCCGCCAGCGCGATTCAGCGCCAGCCCGTCGCGGATGTCACTCCCGCCTCCACCTACGTCGTGGCGAGCGGCGACACGCTTTCGGGCGTCGCGAAGAAAAATCATCTCACCGCCAAGGCGCTCGCCGATGCGAATAATATAAAGGCGACGGCCGCTCTGCACGTTGGCCAGAAGTTGATCATCCCGGTGAAGCTCACGCCCGCAACGAAGATGGAAGTTGCGGCGGGTGGCGCGGCGGCGTCGACCATGCCACCATCCGGCGCGGACACCGCGGCGGCGCGGACCTCCGGGGATTCGGTCAAGCACGTCGTCAAGGCGGGCGAGACGCTCGAGAGGATCGCGCGGAAATATGGAGTAAAGCAGGGTGATATAGCGGTCGCGAATAATATAAGCGATCCGGCGAAAATCCGCATCGGCATGGAGCTGACGATCCCCAGCTCGACGTCCACGGCGAAGTCCCCGCGCGGCTCAAGGTCAGCAACGTCGGCCGCAGCGGCGTCGGCCCAGGCACCCGCGAGTTCGACCCCGGCGCCGGTTGGCCCGGGCGCCGCGACGCCGCCGGAGGCCGAGTCTGATTCCACGCAGAAAACGCCCCCGCCGGTGATCAAGGTCGACGAGGCCGACGCCCCCGCGAAATAATATATCTTTTTCTGCGACTGACATGCCCCGCGCTCGGAATGCCCCTCCCCGGACGCGGTTCGTCATCAATCCCGCCGCGATCATCGTGGTTTGCGCGGTCGGGCTGACTATATTGGGGATCACGATCCTGTTCAGTGCGAGCGCTTCGTTCAAGCAGGGGCCGTATTATTATTTGAACAAGCAGCTCGTGGGCGTGGTGGCCGCCGCGGCGCTTTGCTTTATCGCGAGTCGGATCGACCTCGATTACGCGCGGCGCTACGCCGTGTGGTTTGGCGGCTTCATGCTGGTGCTGCTGCTGCTCGTGATGGTGCCGCATCTCGGCATTTCGGTGAAGGGTAGCAAACGCTGGCTCGGGTATGGCTCGGTGCGATTGCAGGTTTCCGAGTTCGCGAAACTGGCGATGGTGTTTTGCCTCGCGCACTACCTCGCGGTCAACCAGACGCGGCTGGCCGAGTTTCGCCGGGGCTATATATATCCGCTCGCTATCATCGGTGCTTTCTGCGGCTGCGTGATCCTCGAGCCCGATTTCGGCACGACTGCGCTGATCGGGGCGGTCGGCGTGATCCTGCTGTTTCTCGCGGGCGCGCAGTGGCGCTATATACTTCCGACCGTCGCGCTCGGAACGTCGGCGCTCGGCGTGCTCGTAATGAACAATCCCAACCGCCTCCGCCGGTTTCTGGCGTTCCTCGATGTCGAGGGCAACAAGAGCGGGGGTACTTATCAATTATATCAATCGTTGAGCGCGTTTGCCGCGGGCGGGATCGATGGAGCGGGCCTCGGGCAGGGCCGGCAGCAGATCAATTTTCTGCCGGAGGCGCACACGGATTTTATCTTCGCGGTGATCGGCGAGGAACTCGGACTGTGGTTCACGCTCGGGGTCGTCGCGGTGTTCACAATCATGTTCATCGCCGCGCTGATCCATCTGCGGCGCGCGCCGAGCCTCTTTCACTTCCTGCTCGTCACTGGCTGCACGCTGCTGATCTGCCTGCAGGCAATTATAAATCTCGGCGTGGTCACGGGCGTTTTCCCGACGAAGGGAATGTCGCTGCCATTCATCAGTGCCGGGCTCTCGAACCTGCTGCTGATGGGACTGCTCCTCGGTATTATATTAAACACGCAGCGCACCTGGGGCCGGGCCACGCTGGCGCGGCGCGCCGGTTCGATGCAGGAGGTGATGGCGTGAACAAGTATATAGCGGAATTTCGCGCACGGGCTGCGGTCACGGCATGAGCCACTTTCTTATATCCTGCGGCGGCACTGGCGGGCATCTTTCGCCGGGCATCGCGCTGGCGGAGGGATTGGCGGGGCGCGGCCACACCGCAACTTTGCTGATCAGCGAAAAAAAAGTGGATGCTCGGCTGAGCGAGAAATATCCGGCGATCCGCTTCGAGCGCGTGCCGGGCACGGGCTTCTCGTGGCGTCCGGCCGGGTTTTATCGCTTCTGCGTTTCGCAGGTGCGGGGATATAGGTTTTGCCGCCGGCTGCTGCGCTCGGCGCATCCGGATGGCATCGTGGCGTTCGGTGGGTTCACTGCCGCCGCGCTGGTCGTGGCAGGATGGCTTCGCGGGGTCCCCGTCGCCCTTCATGAATCGAATCGCGTGCCGGGCCGCGCCGTGCGGCTGCTCGCCGGCCTCGCGACGCGCGTATATGTTCCGCCCGGCGTGCGGCTGCGCGGCGTGCTTGCGTCCCGCACGCGCCATGCCGGGCAGCCGGTGCGCCGGGAAATTTTTCGTCACCCGCAGGCAGAGGCACGGCAGGCGCTCGGACTCGACGCCAATTATAAAATGCTCCTCGTCTTCGGCGGGAGCCAGGGCGCGTCTCCCTTGAACGACTGGGCCCGCGCGAATCTCGAGGCGCTCGCGCTCGAGGGGATCCAAGTATATTGCGTGACCGGCCTCGGCAAGGGCCGCGAGGGAGTCGTCGATCTCAAGACGAAATCCGGCGCCGCGATCCGCGCGACATTCGTGCCGTTTACGGACCGCGTGGCGGACTTGCTTTCGGCCGCGGACCTCGTCGTTTCGCGCGCGGGCGCAGGCACGCTCGCCGAGTTGATTCGTTGCGAGACGCCGGCGATCCTCGTGCCGTATCCGCACGCGGCGGACAATCACCAGAGTGCGAATGCGGCGTTCTTCGAGCGCCAGGGCGGCGGGATTGTCGTGCCGCAATCGGCCGTGGCGCGTCTGCGCGAGGAGGTGCGCGACACGATATTCAACGACTGGCTCCTGCGGAAATTCCGCGGAAATCTCCGTCGGATGGACCGGGCGAACGCCCTCGAGTTGATGGTGCGGGATCTCGAGGATATGACCTCGACTCGCGGGTCCGACGGTAAACAACCCGCTGCCGTCACGGTGTGAAATGCTTCCAGCGCGAATCAAACCGCGGGGCGTTTTCCGGGAAATTTCGAGCGACGTTCCCGAGCGGGTTTCAACGTGGAGCCGCCTGGGCGCGAGGAGTATATTGATGCCGGCTGACGTGGTCACCTCACTCGGGTCGGTGCGGCACGTTCATTGCGTGGGCGTGGCGGGCATGGGCGTGGGCCCTCTCGCTATATACTTGGCGGCGCTGGGTCTGCGCGTGACGGGCGAGGATGCGGCGGTGAGTCAGGAGATGCGCGCGGTGCTTGAGCGTGGAGGCGTGGAACTGGACACCGCGGCGGCCGGCGCGAGCGATCTGGTTACCTATTCTTCGGCGGTTCCTGCGTCGCATCCGACGCTTGCCGCCGCGCGAGCGCGTGGAGCGCGACTGCTGCGCCGCGGGGCGCTGTTGGCGGCGGTGGTGCGCGACCGCCGGTTGGTCGCGATCTGCGGGTCGCACGGCAAGACGACGACCACGGCGATGTTGATCACGGCGCTGCGACGTGCCGGGTTTCCGACCGGCTATATACTCGGCGGGCTTTTCGCGGATGACGCGCCGCCCGCGGCGGCCGGGACAAACGACTGGGTCGTGGCGGAGATCGACGAGAGCGATGGCACGATCGAGGAATTTTCCCCGGAGATCACGGTGGAGGTGAATCTCGACTGGGATCATCCCGACCAATATACAAGTATCCAGGATCTGGATACGGCATTTGCGCGGCTGCGTTCGCGCACGCGTGGCGTGGTGCTGGCGCCGGTCCGTGCGCTTGCACATGCGGGCGGGACGGAGAATTCCACAGCGTTAGCGGAGACGGGACGGGCGCGGCGCGTCAGCTTTGGCCCGGGCGGCGATTTCGCTGCGAATATATTGGGGACCGGGGCTTCCGCCGGCGGCTTGCGGCTTCGGCTGAGCGGTGAATTCCCGCAGCGGGAAATCGCCGTTCGGGCACAGGGCGCGTTCAACGCGAGCAATGCGAACGCTGCGCTGGCGGCGGCGCAGTTGATGGGCGCGGCGATTCCGGCGGAGGCGCTCGCGGAATATCCGGGAGTGCGGCGACGCCAGACGATTCTCCGCGACGAGCCGGGGCTGACGGTGCTCGAGGATTATGCGCATCACCCGACGGAAATTCGGGCGCTCCTTTCGAGTCTGCGGGAAAGTTTGATCGGAGGAAGCGGTGGGCCGCGGCGGCTCGTCGTTATATTTCAACCCCATCGATATAGTCGGACGGCCCAGTTCGCGGGAGATTTCGCGAGCGCTCTCGCGGCGGCCGACCGCGTATATTTGTTGCCAGTATATTCCGCTGGAGAAAACCTGGTGGCGGGCGGCACCACAGAAGACCTGCTGTCCGCGGCCGCGGCGGTCGGGGTGGCGGGCTCGGGCCGGTTCACGCTGGCCGCGAATGATATAGCGTTGTTCGACGCGCTGAATTTGGAGCGGCGGCCGGGGGACGTCTTGGCGTTTGTTGGCGCGGGGGACATTGACCGCAAGGCGCGCGCCTGGCTGCGCACGCTCAATGGCAAGAAGCAGGTAGCCGATCCGGTGTGGGATCTCTATATTGCGGAGGTGCGTCCGCTGCTGGAGCCGGCGACGCGGCTCGTTCGCGAGGAGCCCCTTGCAGCGAAGACCACGCTACGTGTCGGCGGCGCCGCCCGGCTGTATACTGAACCTGCGGGCGAGGCGGACCTCGCGGCACTGCTGCGCGCTGCGGCGGCGTTCGATATAAATGTATATATGCTCGGCCGCGGCTCGAACCTGGTCGTGCCGGACGAGGGCGTGGATGGGCTGGTCGTGGCCCTCACAGGTCCGGCGTGGAGTGTTTTTTCGCCGCAGGCGGACGGGACGGTGCAGGTGGGTGCGGGGTTGCGTTTGAAGAATCTGTGTGGGCTGGCGCAGAAAGCGGGCCTCGTGGGTTTCGAATTCCTGGAGGGAATTCCGGGCAGCGTCGGCGGGGCGTTGCGCATGAATGCGGGTGCGATGGGCGGGTGGATGTTCGATGTGGTCGAGGAGGTGCGCACGCTGAGCCTGGCCGGCGAGCCGCGGACCTTCCGCAAGGACGAACTACATATTGATTACCGGCATTGCGCGGAGTTGGAGCAGGCGATCGCGGTCGCAGCGACGTTGCGGCCGGCGGCGCAGGCGGACGCGACGGCGATCCAGCGGCAGATCGAGGGGTATCGGAAAAAGCGCCAGGAGTCGCAGCCGCGCGAACCGAGCGCGGGCTGTATATTCAAGAATCCGCAGGGTGATTCCGCGGGGCGGTTGATCGACTCGGCCGGACTCAAGGGCACGCGCGTCGGAGACGCGGAGGTGTCGTCGGTGCACGCCAATTTCATCGTGAACCGCGGGGCTGCGACCGGGGCTGACGTGCTCGAGCTGGTGCGTCGCGTGCGTGCCGGCGTCCGGGCGGCGCACGGGGTCGACCTCGAGCCGGAAGTGCTGCTGTATGGAAAGAGCTGGACGGACGTTCTCTAATTTCCTGACACGAATATGAACGCGAAATCCGATATATACTCCCCGGCGGGCGACCCGACCGTGGTGGTGCTTTGCGGGGGGACATCGGCGGAGCGCGAGGTTTCGCTCGGTTCCGGGCGCGCTTGTGCGCTGGCGCTGGCGCGATCGTTTGCGACCCGGATGATTGATGTGACGGCGGATGCGGCGCCCGCGGGGATCGATCCGGCGCGTGAGATCGTGTTCTCGACGCTCCATGGGACGTTCGGCGAGGACGGTGGGATGCAAACGGCGCTGGACGACGCGGGAGTTATATATGCGGGCTGCGATGCGGCGAGCAGTCGGTTGACGATGGACAAGACGGTTACGAAGGAAACGGTGGCCGCGGCCGGGGTGGCAGTTGCGCCAGGCTTCAGGTTTGAGGCTGAAGAGCCGCCGGCTGACTCAGTGATCGAGTCCACGCTAGGCAGCTCGCTTGTATTGAAGCCTAACGCCGAGGGCAGCAGTGTGGGATTGCACGTGATCTCGAATATGAACGAATGGCGCGCGGCGTTGCGCGAGGTGCGGGGCGGGACATGGCTGGTGGAGAAACGGATTGTCGGCCGCGAGCTTTCGGTCGGCGTGGTCGAGGGAAGGGCGCTTGGCGTAGTCGAGATCCGGCCGAAGTCCGGGATGTATGATTATGCGAGCAAGTATACAAAGGGGCTGACGGAATATTTCGCGCCGGCGCCATTGTCGGCGCAGCTGACCGGGGCGGTGCAGCGTTCCGCGGAGCGGGCGTTCGAGGCTTGCGGGTGCCGCGATTATGCGCGGGTGGATTTCATGCTTTCGGACGCGGAGATGTATTATTTGCTCGAAATTAATACACTGCCCGGCATGAAAGAAACGAGTTTGCTGCCGATGAGCGCACGCTGCGCAGGGTGGGATTTCACGGCCCTGGTTCGGGAACTCGTGACACCTGCGTTGCGGCGTTTTCGGGCGGCGACGCCAGCTCTATATACGTGACGAAGGATTCGCTCCAAGTACCGCAGGCACGCAGTTGGCGGGACATCCCCCAACCGGTGAAACCGCGCGCGATGTCGGGCGGTGGGCGGTGGCGTCTGGTGTTTGCAATCACCCGCGTGTTGTTTGCGCTGACCGTGCTCGCATCCGTCGGCTGGGCGGGCTGGAAAGTTTCAGCGGTGCTCGCGGAGAATTCGCGAAAAATGCCGGCGGCCGCGAAGGCGGTGCCGGTGAGCAAGCTGGCGTTCACGACGGATGGCGTGCTCGATGATGCCTGGCTCGCCCACACGCTCGCGCTGCGTCCGGGGATCTCGCTCATGGAGCTGGATCTGCAGAAACTGCGTCGCGCGCTGCTCGCAAGCGGGCAGGTCGAGACGGCGATGCTGACGCGCAATTTTCCTTCGACGCTGATGGTTAATATATCGGAACGCACGCCGGTCGCGCGTGTGATGGCGGAGATTCACGGCGAGCAGCACGCGTTGTTCGTCGCGCGCGAGGGCGCAGTGTTCGAAGGCGTGAACTTCGACCCTGCAATGGTGCAGACGTTGCCGTGGCTCGACGGCGTGACGCTGGCGAAGCGCGGAGCGGGGTTCGCGCCGCTGCCGGGCATGACGATTGTCTCCGATCTGCTGTCGACGGCGAAGCTGGAGGCGGACCATCTATATAAAACGTGGCAGGTGATCTCGCTGGCCCGGCTGGCGTCGGACGGGGAGATCGAGGTGCGGATGGCCCAGAATATACATGTGACGTTCGGGACGTCCGAGGATTTTTTCCGCCAGCTTGCGCGCTTGGATCTATTGCTCGAGACCATGCCCAAGGCGCGGCCGGGGCAGTTGCTCGCACAGGTAAATCTTTCGTTGGGGACGCAGGTGCCCGTCTCATTTGTCGCGCCGCTGGAACTTGGGACGAAGCTGCCGCATGGCCCGACCAATGCGACGCTCGCGCCGGCGGATCACCGCGGATCGCTCGTGCTTCATGCCCAGCCGACGGCTTTCTCGAATAATACAGCGCCCTTCAAGATCCAACTGAACCGTGAGCTCTAAAACGACCTTCATTGGTGCCGTCGAAATCGGCACATCCAAAATCACTGTATTAATCGGTGAATATACCGGTCGGGAGCTCGCCATCATCGGCTGCGGCGAGTGCGCGTCGCGCGGCGTCATCAAGGGCAGTGTGGTCGACTATAAAGCGGCGAGCGAGTGCACGCACAGCGCTTTGGAGCAGGCGGAGCGCGATGCGGGTGAAGGCATTGACCTCGTGTTTCTGGCGCAAACGGGCGGGCACCTTGAGGGATTCTATAATGAGGCGTCGGTGAGCGTGAAGGCGTCGGACAATATGATCGACGGCGGCGACATCCGCACCGTGTGTGAACTCGCCAAATCGAAATCACTGCCTGCCGGGCGCATGGTGGTGCATAATATACGCCGCCCCTTCCGCGTGGACGGCCGGCTGATTCCGACCTCGCCTGAGCATCTCGTGGGTCAGCGTCTCGAGGTGGGATATTGGACGGTGCACGGGATGGAGCAGCGGCTGGCGGACAATATACATGTGATCCGTGGCTTTAATCTGGAGGTGCGCGAGCTGGTACTGGCGAGCTTGGCAACGGGGCATATGGTCACGACGGCGGAGGAGCGGCAGCACGGCGTGCTGGCGATCGATCTTGGAGCGGGAACGACGGACTATGTACTTTATCGCGACGGCGTTCCGCACACGACGGGCGTGGTGCCGGTGGGCGGCACGCATCTCACGAACGACCTCAGTATCGGGTTGCGCTTGACCGAGGGGCAGGCGGAAAAATTGAAGCTTCGTTTTGGCCGGGCCAATGTACAGACGCGAGACAAGGCGGCGAAAGTCTGGCTCGATGGAAATTTCGCAATTGGGGACCGGCAGTTCCCACAGCTGGCGATCGAGCAGATTACGGCGGCGCGGGCGTGGGAAATTTTCGAAGTGGTAAAAAAGAAATTGGGCACCGCGTTCTCGCCCGAGACGTGCACGGCCGGCGTTGTATTAAGTGGCGGGGCGGCGAAGCTCGCGGGCATGGCGGAGGCGGCCTCAAAAGTTTTCGGTGTGCCGGCGCATCTCGGTGAGCCGCCGACTTGGGTGGCGGAAAACCTGCGCGATCCCGGATATCATACAGCGTTGGGACTTTTATATTACGGCGTCAGCGCCCACTCCGAACGTTCTGCGCCGGCCCGGCGGGGAACGGGTTTTCTCACCAATGTGAAGCGGTTGTTTGCGAGCGCCTGACCCGATGAACCTGAACGAACTTCCCCTCGAGCACACGTTGCTCACGGATCGCAATGTCGCGATCAAACTCGTCGGCGTCGGCGGTGCCGGCTCGAACGCGGTGGACCGGCTCAAGATGGAAAACCTCGAGCGGCTGCAGCTCGCGGTGATTAATACAGACTACCAGGCGCTCGCGAGTTCGCCGGTGCAGGACAAGGTGTTGATCGGCATGGGCGTGACGCGCGGGCTCGGTGCGGGTGGGGATCCGGAGCTCGGTCGCGAAGCGGCGGAAGCGGACCGGGAAAAAATCGCGAACGTCGTCAAGGATTGCGATCTCGTGTTTCTCGTGACGGGCATGGGTGGCGGCACGGGCAGTGGTGCCTCGCCGACGGTGGCGGAAATCGCCGCGGAATCGGGCGCGCTCGTTATAGCATTTGTAACGATGCCGTTCAGCTTCGAGGGCGGCCGCCGGCTGAAGCAGGCCGAGGAAGGGTTGCAGGCGCTGCGCAAAGTATGCGACGCGGTCATTCCCCTGCCGAACGATGTATTATTGCAGGAGGCCGCGGAAAACGAAACGGTGCTGGATTCGTTTGCCCGTGCGGACGAGTGGATTGGTCGCGGCGTGCGGTCGATCTGGTCGATGTTATTCAAGACGGGGCTGATCAATCTCGATTTCGCCACGCTGCGGCAGGCGTTCCAGCAGCGCGGGGGAAAAACCCTTTTCGGCTTGGGCGAGGGGAGCGGTCCGAATGCGGCGGCCGAAGCGGTGGCCAGCCTGAAGTTGTGTCCGCTGCTTCATACGCCGGAATTTTCCCGCCGCGCGGATCGGCTGCTGGTTAATATAATTGGCGGCGCGGACCTGACACTCCCGAAGGTGAACGAATTAATGAGCGCGATCGCGGATCAGTTTGGCCGCGAATCTCATATAATCATGGGTGCGGTGATCGATGAGGATATGCCGGGCCGCGTGGAGGTCTGTGTCCTCGGTACGAGCGACATGGGCGGACGCGGCGCGGGAAACCGGCGGCCGGCGTTTGTGGCGCGGCCGAAATTTGCCCCGACGAAACCGGAGACGGGTGTGTTCCCGGCGACGCCATTGTCACCGACGTCGACGCGCGCGGAGCCCCCGACGACCGAGCGCAGCCGCACGGTGGAGCAGCCCCGCGCTCCGGCGGCCGCGGAGGTGGAGCAGGATGAATTCGGATTCGGTGAAGTGGAAAGCCGCGGGCATTTTGAAAAAACCGACCGCAATCTCTTCGACGGGCAGGATCTCGACGTCCCGACATATCTGCGGCGCGGGATCAAGGTTGCGCTCTAGAAGTATGTAACGGGAAAGTATATACCACGAGCGTCGCACCCGCCGGCGCGTATCCAAAAAGCAAATACACCGGCGGACCGGCCGCGAGGGCGTGAGGGCTGGCTGGAGGGCGAATCCACTGGCGGAAGCGGCCCCTTGGCAAACCGCGACGGATCTGCTTCATTTCACGAATGTTTGTCGATGAATGCACGGTGAAGCTGGCCGCGGGTGATGGTGGTCGTGGCTGCATAAGTTTTCGCCGGGAAAAATATGAACCTTGGGGCGGACCGAATGGCGGCGACGGCGGTCGCGGCGGTGATGTGATCTTGGTGGGGGATGTGAACACCAACAATCTCGTCGACTATAAATTCCAGCCCCACTGGCGCGCCGAGCGGGGCGAGCACGGCCAGGGAGCGGATTGCCACGGCCGCGACGGCAAGCCGGTGCTGATGAAGATGCCGCTCGGCACGGTCGTGACCGATCTCGCAACGGGAAAGCCGGTCGCGGAAATCGTCGCGGACGGGCAGCAGATCATATTGTGCAAGGGCGGAAACGGCGGGTGGGGGAACACGCATTTCAAGACCTCGACCAACCGGGCCCCGAAACGCGCGAATCCCGGGCTCGAGGGCGAGCGCGGGGAATATAGACTTATATTAAAAAGTATAGCGGACGTCGGGCTCGTTGGTTTTCCCAACGCGGGCAAATCCTCGCTGACGAACGCGATCACCAAGGCGCGTCCGAAAACCGCGGCTTATCCTTTCACGACGCTGCATCCGCAAATTGGCGTGATCGATTTCCCGGACGAGCGCCGGGGCAACCGGCGGCTGTTGCTCGCCGACGTGCCCGGCCTGATCGAGGGCGCACACGAGAACCGCGGGCTGGGCCACCGGTTTTTGCGGCATATCGAACGCTGCGCACTGCTGCTGGTGATGCTCGACATGGCCGGCACCGATGCGCGCGATCCTCGCGATGACTATAAGCATCTCCTTCGTGAGCTGGAGCTGTATGATCCGGCCCTGCTGGACAAGCCGCGACTGGTGGTAGCCAACAAGATGGACGTACCCGCCGCCGCGGGCTGGCTGAAGAAATTTCGAAATCGCTATAAGAAAGTCGACGTTGTCGAGGTGTCCTGCCTGACCGGCGACGGCCTGGAGAAGCTGAAGAAAGAATTGTTAAAGCGAGTGACCCGGTTCAGGGCGGCTGAAAAAGTTTCGCCTGAGGCCGTAGCTTAAGTCAGGGTTTATACCCTAGTTCATGGCGACTGAGCATAAACCCCTATTGATGCGTTCCAACCGGCTGCTGGGAGCCGCCTTGGTGGAACTCAATCTGGTCAAGATCGAGCATATAGAACAGGCGAACGAGAAGCTGCTCGAGATGGTGGCCGCCAGCGTGCCGCGGCAATCGAGCGTTCTCTCCATTCTCGTATATGATATGAAGGTGCTGCGCGAGGACGACGTACTGCAGCATATAGTGGAACACGACGGCGCCGGACTCGTTGACCTCCGCGATTACGATGTGCCGGATGAGACGCGAAAGAACCTGGATATAAACGCCTGCTGGGCGACGTGGTCCGTGCCGTTCGATCGTGAAGAGGAATTTTATTTCGTCGCGACCGCTTATTATTTAAGTCCCGCGGTGAAGACCTTTTGGGAAAAGCAGCTCGACGGCCCGATCCTCTGGTTCGGCTGCACGCTCGAAGGCATCGGCGATTATCTCGAGAAATTACAGGTCGAGCGGCACGCGAATGCGCCGCTCAGCACGCGAACGCCGTTCAGCGAAGGGTCGCGTCGCCCCTTTACAGGCAGCGCCGTGCCGTTTGCGGGCAAGGGCACGACTCCTCCGATCGAGGGCGCACCGAGCACCAATGGCGCCAACGGCGCGAATGGCCACGCCGCGCCGACGCGCGCGCCGTTTGTCAGCTCCTCCTAATCCATGCCGCTCGGAAAAGTACAAACCCAGATCGTCGCACGGCTCGAGGAGATGGGACGTTTGTCCGCGAAGCAGCGTGCGCTCATCGCCGCCCGCCCGGAGGATCTCAACGGCGACGCCCTCGACCGGTTGCTGCAGGACGACTATAAAGTCACGGCGTTCCATTGCCTCGTCGCGAAAGCGCGCGCGTTAAATCTCGCGCCGTTCAACGTGGCGCGTCACCGCGTCGGTCCTTCGACGTTCGAGCGCGTGCCGATGGATTTTTGCCAGGCGAATCTCGTGCTGCCTGTGGGCCAGCTTGGCGATTTGCTATTGGTTGCGTTCGCCAATCCGTTCGAGGTCACGCTGCCAACGAAGATCCAGGAGATGACCGGCAAGAAGGTGGTCCGTCTGCTGGGACGCGAGAAGGACATCAAGCGAGAAATTCAATAAAGGCCAGGAACGCGCCACGGGCTTCGATGACGTGGTCCAGCAGATCGGCGCGGAGTACGGCGAGCACGGCGTTGATATACAGACGGAGGAGAACGTCACCGAGGAATCGGGCCCGATCATCCAGCTTGCAACCGGATCATCGAGGACGCATATTATCTGGGGACGAGCGATATCCATATCGAGCCGCAGGAAAAGGAAGTGATCGTGCGGTACCGGGTGGACGGCATTTGCCAGGAGAAGCTTCGGCTGCCCGCGAAGGTCGGACCCGGCGCTGGTCGCGCGGCTCAAGATCATGTGCAACCTTGATATATCGGAGCGCCGGCTGCCGCAGGACGGACGCATCGTGTTCAAGCAGTTCACGAAGAAGACGCTTGATATCGACTTGCGCGTCTCGACCGCGCCGCTGAATCACGGCGAGGGCGTGGTGATGCGTATTCTCGACAAGCAGAAGAGCACACTGCCGCTTCCCGCACTCGGTTTCACCGAGGAGAATCTGGCGAAGTATCGCGAGATGCATCCGCCAGCCGTACGGGATGATTCTACATTGCGGGCCGACTGGGTCGGGCAAGTCGATGACGCTATATTCAGCGCTGAACGAGATCAACACGCCGGACATCGTCATCCGCACCGCCGAGGACCCGATCGAATATACACTTTCCGGCATCAACCAGATGCAGATGCACCGGCAGATCGGGCTCACGTTTGCGTCGGCGCTTCGCTCGTTTCTCCGGCAGGACCCCGATATTATATTGGTGGGAGAAATTCGAGACAAGGAAACCGCGGGCATTGCCGTCGAGGCGGCGCTCACCGGTCACTTGCTCATCTCGACGCTTCATACCAACGACGCCCCTGGAACGATCGCGCGGTTGACCGACATGGGCATCGAGCCGTTTATGATCTCGTCATCGCTGTTGTGCGTCTGCGCGCAGCGGCTGATGCGGCGCGTCTGCAAGCAGTGCCGGATTCCATATACGCCGGAGGGTCGCGAAAAAGAGGTGCTGCTCAAGGCGATCAACTGGCATGGGCAGATTTTCAAGCACAACCCGAAGGGTTGCTATAAGTGCAACGGCAACGGCTATAAAGGACGCGTCGGCATCCATGAGCTGATGATTTCGAACGAGGAGTTGATCGAGGCGATCAACAAGGAATGTGAGACGGCGGAGCTAAAGCGCATCGCCGTCCGCGGCGGGATGAAGACCCTTCACCAGGACAGCCTGCTGAAGGTGCGCGACGGGTTGACCACGATGGAGGAGGCGGTCTCCACCGTGCCGCCGGATCTCTAGGCGGATCGGGCGAGCGCTGCCGTATCCGTTCCCTGGATACACGCAGCGTTCGGTGCAGTCTCGCAACGGCCCGGGCGCGCGCTGTATCCGTTCTTCGGATACAAATATATCGGCACGATCAGGCGAACGCCGGACGTGTGCCGTCGCGCGGCGGGGCGGCGTCCTCGGCGGCGAGCAGCATCGCGCTGAGTTCCGCCGCGAAGCGGGTGAGTTGCGCAAACGCCCAGGCGTCGCGGCGGGGCAGCGCGACGCCGGTGACCTCGCCCCGCGGCATGGCGAACCCAGAAACGGCTTCCAGAGCGGCTTGCAGCTGCGCGAGCCCACCGGCGCGGTGCTCGATCTCGGCGGCCAGCGTGCCGAGGGCACTGTCCGCGACGGCGGCGAACCCGCGCAATTCCGGTCGCAATATACCGGCTGCGATGGTGGCTTCGGACGCGAGTACGGTCAGCGTGCGTGTCAGGCGCTGGTTGCCATTGGCCAGGATCGCGGCGTGTTCGATCCCATCGCGACGCGTCTTGGGATCGCCGGTCATGCGCTGCAGCGAGGAGAACACAATACTGTTGCCCGATTCTGCCCGGCGTTGCGCGGAGTATATAGCGGCCTCGACCTCGCGCGTCGGGGGACTGCCGCCCTCGAGCGCTGTGACGATCGCGGCGAGATAATCCTGATTTGCGCGAACTGCCTCGGCGAGCAGTGGTGGAAAACGCTCCCGTTCCCAGATCGGCCAGAAGAACATCGCCGCGAGCAGCGCGAGACCGCCGCCGGCGAGCGTGCTGGCCAGGCGCTCGACGGTGAACGCGATCGTGACCGGCCCGTTCGTCTCGGTGAGCAATACTATAAAGAGAGTGACGAAGAACACGGCGTGGGCGTAGTTGCGCTTTACAAGGTAGCCGAAGCAAAAAATTGTGACCGATGCCGCCGTGGCGATGGCGGCAAACGGCAGGTGCATGAAGAGCAATATACTTCCGCAAACGCTTCCAGCGAACGTGCCCGCGACGCGCTGAGCGGCCCGCTGCCGCGTGCTCCCGTAATCCGGCTGCAGAACCACGATGACCGTGAAGGGAAACCAATATCCATGCGGCAGTGAGCCCGCCTTGAATACAACGACGCCGACGATCATCAGCACCGCGAGGCGAATGGTGAAGCGCACGAGCGCCGGATCCACGCGCCAGGTCAGGTTGAGCGCGGAAGCGAGAGGCCGCAGCGTCCAGGTTTCCACGTCGAGCAGCTCCAGCGAAAATGCGGCGCGTTCGCCGGAACGATTTATAGTTGCGCGCAAACCCTCGAGAATCGTCGGCAGAAAATTTTCCATCTGTCGCAGAATCTGGGCAAACTGCCGGCGTGCCGCGGCATCGGGTCCCGCCTCATCCATGCGCGCCTGTGCGACACGCAGCAAATTCGTGAGACGTCGCAGCCGCACCTCGGCCGCAGCGAGGTGTCCCGGCTGGCCGGAGACGATGGTGAGCGCGACCGTGCGCGTTGTATTTTTCAGAGCGACAAACACCGGCTGCAACGCGGGTGCCAGCACGGAGAACCCCTCGGTGGCCGCGACCTGTTCGAGCGCTGTATTTAATATAACTTGAAGCGTTGCGAAGCGCGCGGCGGCGAGGTGCAGTACCTCGAGTCTCTGACGCAGCGGACCCGCGCGGGCGGCGCTCAGTGTCGCCGACGTTTTATCAAGGGTGGTGCGAAGAACGACTTCCTCGGCGCTCATGCGCGCCTCGTGCAACGGGATCGCCTCGGTGTCGGCCGGCAGCATGTGCGCAAACACATCGCTGAGCGCGAGCCAGCTGTCGGCCACTGGCCGCCGCAGCGGATGTTGCGGACGGAAGGGCCAGTGCGCGACTTGCAACAGGAGGCCCCACAAGCCGCCGACGCAGGCCGCCAGGGCATTGCGCTCAATCAATCCGGGACCGGGCGTGTTGAGCGCGAGCAGGAAAACGAGCGTCGATGATATACCGAGCGACATTCCATAATCGCTGCTGAGGTGGCGCCACAGCCCGGCGCAGAAAACCATAAAGGCTGTGGCGGCGATCGCGGCGAAAAGGTTACCCGCCGTCCAACTGCCGAGAGCAGCCGCGCCGGTGAAGACGCCGGTCATCGCGAGAAAAAGTCCGAGTCGCACTCGATAATCCCCGCGGACATCGATCATTGCTATATTCTGGGCGGCGAGGGCGACGAACGTCACCGCGACCGGAAGCATGCCCGCGAGGGCGAGCGCCACCGGAAGCATATAGGCAATCGTGCTGCGGATCGCGCGTCCGAGGTCAGGCTGCAGCGATTCGCGATCGGACAACGCGCCGAGATCACGCCAGCGGGGCGTCGCCGCGGCGGAACCACCGGAGGCGTCCTCGGGCATCGATGATATATCAACTCCCGTCGCGGGCGGCATCTTTTTCGGATCGTTCACTGGTATATACCTCCGCCGAGCAGGCGGGATCCGCGGTACAGCGCGAGGATTTGTCCGGCGGCCAACCCGCGCTGCGGGTTCTCGAAACGAATCCGGGCGGTCCCATCCGTTTCCGGTATATACTCGAGGGGGACGCGTGGATCGCGGTAACGCACTCGGCCTTCGAGGTGGCCGGGGGCAGGCGGCTCGCCGATCCAGCGCACGTGGTGGATTTTTGCGTCGCGGGAAAAAAGTCCCGGGGCTTCCGGTGTATCAAATGCCACGAGGAGTGCGCGATCCGCCGCGCGCTTCTCCACGACCACATACGCCATGCCTTCGGTGTTCGAGGGAATGCCGATGCCCTTGCGCTGGCCGAGTGTATAGTAATGCAGGCCGGCGTGTTCGCCGAGGACGCGACCGTCGGTCGCGCGGACGATGGGTCCGGGGGCGTCCGGTACATAGGCGCGGAGAAAATCCGCCATTTTCACCTGTCCGATGAAACAGATTCCCTGACTGTCTTTTTTGTCGGCGGTGGAGAGGCCGGCTGAGCGAGCGAGCGCCCGAACCTCGGGCTTGGTCAGGTCGCCGATCGGAAACCGGGCGTCGCGGAGCTGATCCTGGCTGAGCAGCGACAGGAAGTAGGATTGGTCCTTGTTGGAATCGACGCCTTCATATAATTCCCAGGTGTCGTCGGGTCCGGCGAGCCTTTGCGCGTAGTGGCCGGTGGCGAGCGCGGTGAACCCCTCGGCGCGGGCCCAGTCGCGCAGCACGCCAAATTTTATTTCGCGATTGCACATGATATCGGGATTGGGCGTGAGGCCGGCGGCGTATCCATTTAATAGATACGCGACGACGCGCTCGCGGTAATCGCGCATGAGGTTGACGATGCGGAATTCCACGCCGAGCTGGTCGCACACCGCCCGTGCGTCCACTATATCCTCCTGCCACGGGCAGTCGCCGAGGATGCCATCCTCGTTGATCCAGTTTTTCATATAGGCCCCCACGATCGGGTGGCCGGCCTGTTGCAAGCGCCAGGCGGCCACGGAGCTGTCGACGCCACCGGAGAGCGCGACGAGGATTTTTTCGCGGGCTGCCATCGCCATTTACGACGAGGGGGCGGAACCCTTTGTCAAACCGAACGTACGCCACGGCCGCAGGTCATTACCGGGCCGCAATTCCGGCTTGTCCGGTCGGCGGCTTCCCAAATGCTTAACCTTCCTATGCCTGCTCCGGCGCCTCAAGTCGTCCGCGCTTGGTTCGAGTCCACGACGCAAGTCGTGGTCGAGCTGGACCATGACTGGCCGGCGGGGTCGGTTCCGAAGTTCACCTTGGGACCGGATGCGCCGGAGCTTCCGACGCCGTCGCCTGCGCCGCCCCTCGCGGCCGCGCGGATGTTTGGATATTACTTTTCAGCGCCGGGAGAAATCACGTTCGCGCTGCCGATCGAGCCTGGGTGCCAGGTGAATCCTGCGCGAGACGCCGTATATATTGGCGGCGATTTCAATGGCTGGGATGCCGCGATCGGGCACGAGCAATGGCGTTTGAATCCGGGCGAGATCGATCGCGTGCCGGTGCTGCTGTGGCGCGGACCGTCCGCGCGTTTTTTCAAAACGCCGGGGCAGCAATTCAAATTGGTCACGAACGATTTCAACTGGCTCATTCCGCCTGACGACGCGCCGAACGTGGTGCGCACAAACAACGGTCATCTGAATCGCGCGCTGGATGCTGCCCGCACGGGGCGGCAGCTCTGGGCGTTGTCACTCGAGAAGCCGATCGATTTATCCAATCCTGGCATCATTTCGCTCGTCGACGAACCCTCGCAACCTGGCGCGCCGTTGCTGCCCGGGCATTTCTTTTATGATTTGAAAACGAACCTGCCGCTCGGCGCTATCGTGCGGGGAGAGGAGACGATTTTCCGTCTATTCGCGCCGCGTGCCCAGCGGGTGACGCTCGCGCTGCAGCCGAATGACGGTGACGCGGAATCGATCCGCACGTTCGATCTGACTCGACAGCCAGAGGCGGATGGAAACGTGGGTGTGTGGGAAATCGCGTTCGGGCAAAATCTTCACGGCTGGTTTTATTGGTTTCATATAGACGGAGCGCGGGAAGGATTGGGACGCTTCGACCCGACGCCCCGCGTGCTCGATCCTTATGCACTGGCATCCGTGGATCGCGACGGGCCGGGCATCGTGCTCGATCGCGAATGGATCGGCGCGGGCGATCACGATTTCGCAACGCCGCCGTGGCATGATCTTATTATAGTGGAGGCGCATGTGCGCGACCTGATTGCGCAAGCGCCGATCGAGGCGTCGCCCGAGGAACGACGAGGTTTCACCGGGTTGAAGCGGTGGATCGAAAGCCCGGATTTTTATCTGCACCACCTCGGTGTGAACTGCGTGGAGCTGCAGCCGATCCAGGAGTTCGATAATAAAGCGGTCGACGAGTACCACTGGGGGTACATGACGAACAATTTCTTTTCGCCGGAGAGCAGTTACTCGCTCGACCCGACGCGAGCGTCAGGCGTCCGCGAGTTTCAGGAGGTCGTGCGCGCTTTTCATCGGCGAGGCATCGCAGTACTGCTCGACGTTGTATATAACCACCAGGGTGAGCCCGCGCATCTGCTGCTGGTCGATCGACTCTATTATTTCGAGCAGGACGCCACCGGCAAGCTCGCCAACTGGAGCGGTTGCGGCAACGATCTGCGGGCGCGCTCGGCGATGGCGCGGCGGCTCATTATAGATAGCTGCCTGCACTTGCTGCATGCATATGGCGTCGACGGATTTCGCTTTGATCTGGCGGAGCTGCTCGGCGTGGATGTGCTACGTGATATCGAGGTCGCGCTCAAACGGGCGAAGCCGAACGTGATCCTGATCGCGGAGCCGTGGAGTTTCCGGGGACATATATCATCGGCATTGCGCGACACTGGCTGGGCGTCGTGGAACGACGGCTATCGGAATTTCGTGCGCGACTATTTGGGTGGCACCGGCGATGCGCGGCAGCTCGAGTATTTTCTCCGCGGATCCCCGTGGTTTTTTGCGAAATGGCCGGCGCAGACCGTGAACTATACAGAGTCCCACGATGACCGTTCGTGGCTCGACATGATCACGGACAATCCGGGTCACGATGGTTTTATGCCAACGCCTCGCGATCAGCGTCGCACGCGGCTGATGGCATCGGTGTTATTTATGTCGATCGGCATTCCGATGCTCGCGGCCGGCCAGGATTTCCTGCGCTCGAAGCGGGGCGTAAATAATACATATCTCCGCGGCGACCTCAACGCGCTCGACTACCGTCGCATCCATCGCTTCCTGAGCACGCATACCTATTTTGCGGAATGGATCGCGTTCCGGCGGAGTGAAGGCGGGGCGTTGCTGCGGCAACAGTCGCGGCCGACCGAAGGTTTTTTTCAATTTCTGCCCACGGTCGAGTCGAACGCTTTAGGCGTTGTATATAACGCGGATCACTCGCAGGGACCGCGGCGCTTGCTTTTTGCGATCAACCCCACCGCGGATGACGTTCAAATTCCGCTCGGCGCGAATCTCGCTGGCGGCAATTGGCGGCAGCTCGCGGATCACGACCGGTTCTATTGCAGTGAAAGCCAGGCGTCCACTGTGCCGGTCACGCCGGAGCTATTCGTCCCGGCGGTCGGGTGCGGCCTTTGGTGCGACGAGGGCTGACTGGGGAAATCCATCTCCGCCAAAACCCTTGCGTCTGCGAGCGGCGCATGTTCATTCGCTTTTCTCCGCGTTCCCGCGGTTCACCTGAAATAGAAATCAACGTCAGTTTCAAGAAGGCTTCAAAATGGCAGTCAAAGTCGCAATCAACGGTTTCGGGCGCATCGGCCGCCTGGTTTTTCGGGCGCTCGTCGAGCAGGGCCTGCTCGGGTCGACCCTCGATGTTGTCGCCGTCGGCGACATCGTGCCGGCGGACAACCTCGCATACCTCCTGAAATATGATTCCACACAGGGGAAATTTGCGGGGACCGTTTCCTCGAAAAAATCCGCACCGGACAAGGCGGAAGACGACGTCCTCGTGGTCGACGGCCATGAGATCAAGGTCGTCTCAGCGAAGACTCCCGCTGAGTTGCCGTGGGCAGCCCTCGGCGTGCAGCTGGTGATCGAGTCGACGGGACTGTTCACCGAGGCGGAGAAGGCCAAGGGACACCTCGCGGCCGGCGCGAAAAAGGTGATCATCTCCGCTCCCGCGAAGGGCGAGGATATAACAATCGTCATGGGCGTGAACGACGGGAAGCTCGACCTGTCGCAACATCATATAATTTCCAACGCGTCCTGCACGACAAACTGTCTCGCGCCCCTCGTGCACGTGCTGCTCAAGGAAGGCTTTGGCATCGAGGAAGGTTTGATGACGACCGTGCACGCCTATACAGCGACGCAGAAGACCGTCGATGGTCCGTCGAAGAAGGACTGGAAGGGTGGCCGTTCGGCGGCGATTAATATCATCCCGTCCACGACCGGTGCGGCTCGTGCCGTGGCGCTCGTGTGCCCGGAGGTGAAGGGCAAGCTGACCGGCATGTCGTTCCGCGTGCCGACGCCGACCGTTTCAGTCGTCGATCTCACGGTGCGCACCGTGAAGGAAACGTCGCTTAAGGAGATCAACGCGAAGCTGTTGGCGGCGTCGCAAGGCTACCTGAAGGGAATTCTCGGATATACCACGGACGAGGTCGTCTCGTCGGATTTCATCCACGACCGGCTCTCGTCGATATATGATGCGGGTTCGTCGATCGAGTTGAACAGCCGGTTCTTCAAGCTGGTGAGCTGGTACGACAACGAGTGGGGCTATTCGAACCGCGTGGTCGACTTGACGAAGAAAATCGCCGGCTCCCTCTAACCCGAAATTCGCGGGCCGCCCGGGCCAGGTCCGGGCGGCACATTGGCGGGATGTTCCCGCTATATACTTGCTGACGCGTTTCCACCACTTGGCCGTCGCCGCGTTTCCGAACTTCCATGCCGAAATATAAATCGATCCGAGACCTCTCGCTGGCTGGCCGCCGCGTGCTGATGCGCGTGGACTTCAACGTGCCGCAGGACAAGGCCACGGGCGCGATCACCAATCCGCAGCGCATTGTCGCGGCATTGCCGTCGATCAGGTTCGCCCTGGACCAGGGTGCGTCGGTCGTCCTCATGTCGCACCTCGGTCGACCGGATGGAAAAAAGGAGGCGAAGTTTTCACTGCGACCAGTGGCGCAGGAGTTGGAAAAATTGCTGGGGCGCCCGGTGCGTTTTCTCGACGACTGCGTGGGGCCGGCGGTGGAAGCGGCTTGCAGCGCCACCAGCTTGAAGCCCGGCGACGTCGTGCTGCTGGAAAATCTCCGATTTCATATCGAGGAGGAGGGCAAGGTGAAGCTCGAGGATGGCACGTCGCGCAAGGCAGATCCCGCCGCGGTGGCGGCCTTTCGCGCGTCGCTGACGCGACTGGGAGATGTTTTCGTGAACGACGCTTTCGGGACTGCGCATCGCGCGCACTCCTCGATGGTCGGCGTGGCGCTGCCGGAGAAGGCCGCGGGGTTTCTGATGGAGGCGGAGCTGAAGGCGTTTGCCGCGGTGCTCGATGATCCGAAGCGGCCGCTGCTCGCGATCCTCGGTGGCGCGAAGATCGCGGACAAGATCCCGCTGATCAAAAACCTATTGGACAAGGCGAACGAGATCATCATTGGCGGCGGCATGGCATATACCTTCAAGAAAGTCATCGATGGGATGGCGATCGGCGACAGTCTGTTCGATCCGGAGGGCGCGAAGATCGTGCGGGAGTTGAGCGACGCCGCCAAGCGGCGGAACGTGAAGCTCATTTTCCCGGTGGACTATATATGCGCGGACAAGTTCGCGCCGGACGCCGCGACGCAGCCGGCGAGCGACGCGACGGGTATTCCCGCCGGCTGGCAGGGTCTCGATGCCGGGCCGGAGTCGATAAAGATATATCGTGACGCGATATTGCGGGCGCAGACGATCATCTGGAACGGACCGCCCGGCGTGTTCGAGTTCGAGAAATTTTCCGGCGCCACGAAGGCGATGGCCGAGGCCGTGGCGGAAGCGACGTCGCGCGGAGCCACGACGGTGGTCGGTGGCGGTGACACGGCGACGGCCGCGAAAAAATTCAAGGTGGCCGATCGGGTCACGCACTGCTCGACCGGTGGTGGCGCCAGCCTCGAATTCCTCGAGGGCAAGGCGCTGCCGGGCGTGGTGTTCCTCGAGACCTGACCGGCGATATATACTATATAGAAACAATATACATGACACCGCGCCGAAAATTCTTTGCCGGGAACTGGAAGATGAACAAGACGAACGTCGACGCGGCTGCGCTGACGTCGGATATTGTCGACGCGCTCGGTAAGCAGACGGATATCGAGATCGTGGTGTGTCCGCCGTTCACCGCCCTTGAGTCAGCGGCACGGGCGTTGGAAGGTTCGACGGTGCGGCTGGGTGCGCAGAATCTGCATCCCGAGCCAAGCGGGGCGTTCACGGGTGAGATTTCGGCGCCGATGTTGCGCGCGTTGTTTGCCAGCTATGTGATCGTCGGTCACAGCGAGCGGCGGACGCTATTCAGCGAATCCGATTCCTTTATTAACCAGAAGGTCATTGCCGCGCTGAAGAATCAGTTGCGTCCGATCCTGTGCGTTGGCGAGTCGCTGACAGAGCGGGAATCGGGAGCGACATTGAAGGTCGTGCAAACGCAGCTCACGGCGGCGCTTGAGGGCGTGAGCAAGGATTCGGCGTCCTCGGTGGTGATTGCGTATGAGCCGGTGTGGGCGATTGGCACGGGCAAAGTGGCCACCGCGGAGCAGGCGCAGGAGGTGCACGGGTTTATCCGCGGGCTGGTCGCGAAATTATATAGCGACAGCGTCGCCCAGAAGATCCGCATTATATATGGCGGGTCGATGAAGCCGGGCAACGCAGCGCAGCTCGTGGCGGAAAAAGATATAGATGGCGGGCTGATTGGCGGCGCGAGTCTCGAGGCGCGTTCGTTCATCGACCTCATCAACGCGGCGACAGCGTGAGGCGCGCGCCAGTGCGGCGCGGTGGGGCAGGAGACAACGATTTGCGACGGTTCGTGAAAATTTTGCGAAATCCTCGCGGTTAGGCGCGGCGGCGGGGTTGCGGTTTGCGTCGCTGTAAGCGCA
This sequence comes from uncultured Verrucomicrobiae bacterium, assembly GCA_963800005.1. Lineage (GTDB taxonomy): Bacteria > Verrucomicrobiota > Verrucomicrobiia > Opitutales > Opitutaceae > CAWCZH01. Next base: position 522,204 of record CAWCZH010000001.1, on the reverse strand, counting down.
GGAACAACAAGCGGGCGTTCTGTGAAATAGTATCAACCTGAATCCACGTTTGCTTATGCCCAAGACGCCCAAGACGCCCAAAAACTCCGTGTCGAATCGTTATGGCTGGATGGCCGATCTTCCCGACCATCGCGACCACACCTACTCCGCGCCGCAGCAGGTGCTTTCCCAGCTGCCGCCGAAGGCAGATCTCCGCAAGCAGTGTCCGCCTGTATATAACCAGGGGCAGATCGGCTCGTGCACGGCGAACGCGATCGCGGCGGCGGTGCAGTTCACCCGCGAAAAGGAAAAGCACACCCCGGATTTCATGCCGGCGCGGCTCTTCATATATTGGAACGAGCGCAACGTGGAGCACACGGTGCCAATCGATGCCGGTGCGCAGATTCGCGACGGGATCAAAGTGATCAACCAATATGGAGTGTGTCCGGAGACGGACTGGTCGTACGACGACACTCCGGCCGACCCGCAGTCGAACCTCTGGCCCACCGGCGCGAAGCCGACCCTCAAGCCCACACCACAGGCGTTCACCGATGCCGCGAAGTATAAATCGGTCGCTTACCAACGCGTCAGCCGTTCGGCGGCGGATATGAAGGGGTGCCTCGCGTCGGGTTATCCGTTCGTCTTCGGGTTCACGGTATATGAATCCTTCGAAAGCCCGGCGGTTGCCAAGTCCGGCGTGCTGTCGATGCCGAAGCCGAATGAGAAGACCGTCGGCGGCCACGCCGTGCTGGCGGTCGGTTACGACGACTCCGCGCAGGCGTTCATCGTGCGCAACTCGTGGGGTCCGAAGTGGGGGCAGAAGGGATATTTCACGATTCCCTATCTCTATCTGCTGGACGAAAACCTGGCCGACGATTTCTGGACGCTCCGCGTCGTCGACTAAGATATATCCACCAGTATATATCGCTATATAGTGTCCGATCGCGGCGCTATATAGCGACTGGTCAGGATTTGCGGCGGGTCAGGCTGGCGACGAGTTCGCGGAGAAATTCCGGATTGCCGGGGCCGGTGGGAATGGCCGCGAGTGCCGCCTCGGTCTCCTCGGCGGCGAGACGGCGCGACGTTTCCAAGCCGTGGATTTTCACGAACGTGGTCTTGTCGGCCCGGGCGTCCTTGCCGGCCGTTTTTCCGAGGGTCGCGGAGTCGCTTGTCGCGTCTAATATATCGTCCATGATTTGAAACGCGAGGCCAAGGTGTCGGCCGACCTGGCGCAGGCGTTCGAGCAAATCAGGCGAGGCTGGCGTTTGCGGCGACACGGCAGTCGCGCCGAGCCAGCCGCCGATCACGAGGCACGCCTCGATCAACGCGGCGGTTTTGTTGAGATGAATGAAGCGAAGGTCGTCCGCGGTGGCATGCGCCGCTTTTTCGGCGAGGAGATCCTCCATCTGACCGCCGATGAGACGCCGGCTGCCGGCGGCCTCGGCGAGTTCTGCGATGAGTGCGTGAGATAAAATCGGTTCGGCTGTATACGCGGTAGCCAGAATAGCGAACGCGTGGGTCAGCAGCGCGTCGCCGGCGAGCAGTGCGGTGGCCTCGTCGAACGCACGATGAGCCGTGGGACGGCCGCGACGGAGGTCGTCGTTGTCCATGCATGGCAGGTCGTCGTGGATAAGTGAATACGTATGCAGGCACTCGACTGCGACGGCCGCGGGCAGAGCGCGGTCTCCTGAGGCGCCGGTGAGTTCTGCGGCTGCGAGAACCAGGACAGGGCGCAGGCGCTTCCCGCCGGCCTCGACGCTATAGCGCATCGCTGTATGCAGCCGCGAGGGCCGCGTTTGGGCGGCCGGAACGTGCAGCGCGAGGCCGCGTTCCACCTGGGCAACATATATCGGCAGGGTGTCGGCGAGGGACATCAATCCTCACGTGGCGCAAACGGGGCCGGGGTGCAATCTCCGGCTGGCCGGCGCGCGATTCGCCTCGGAGAAACATTCTCGCGTCGGTCCAGTCGGTGGCCTATCCATTAACTGAATTTCCGATGCCGACCTACGAGTATTCCTGCCCAAACTGCGGTGCCGCGTTCGAGCGCTTTCAATCAATGCGGGACGCGCCGCTGACGATCTGCCCGGTTTGTCATCAAACTGGTGTTAAACGGCTCGTGGGGGCCGGAGCTGGCTTGATCTTCAAGGGGTCGGGTTTTTATATTACGGATTACAAGAACAAATCCGGTTCGAAGGAGGGTGGTGAGGCGAAGCCGGCGGCAAGCGGCGGCGGTGACTCCAAATCCACCCCTGCTCCAGCCGCTCCGGCGTCCTCACCGCCGCCCGCTGCCCCGGCTGGTCCCACGCAAAAATAAAACCCACCCATGCGAAAAAGAGATTTCGGCCCGAGTTGGAAGGAAGTCGTCGTCGGCGCCCTGCTGAGCGTGGTGCTGGGCGGATTTCTCGGCATGATGCACCTGGTGCTCAAGCCGGTTCAACTGGTGAAGGATCTCCCGGCGGAAGCCGACCGGAAGCCGGACACGGTATATGTCGTTGAAGGTTCGCGTGACGCCACGAAGGCGCGGCAGGCCATCGCCAAACGAAAACTTTTCGCGCAGGGCGGCTCGGTGACGATGATCGAGGACGAGATCAACGTGCTGATCTCGCCGCCACCGCCTCCGGCCGCCAAGAACGCACCGAAACCGAAGCCGGCCGATCCGACGAGCGCAACGCCGCCCCCGAGTTTCGCGATCGACGCCCCGAATTTTCATATACACGACGGCGGCGTTCAGATCACCGTGCCGGTGAAAGTCAGCGCCGTGGGTTTTGACGAGACCGTGCTGGTCGTCGCGCAAGGTGGATTTGCGAAACGCGGCGAGGTTTTTGTATTCGAGCCCACCTCGATGATGGTCGGCTCCTGCCCGGTGAGCCGGCTGCCGTACCTCGACGCGCTCGCGTTCAAGAAATTCTTCGGCGAGCAGCCGGTGCCGGAGGACCTGGCAACGTCCTGGTCGAAGCTGGCGGACGTCTCGGTCGACGGCAACGCGCTCACGCTCGCGATGCCGTAAGGGCGCGGTCGAATTGACCGCGCATATATTTTCGGGTGGACGCAAAGCTGCGCCGCCGGTGAAGTATATTTCATAATTATTAAGTTTTATAAATAGTGAGGCGAACAAGTGGGCGGCCGCCGGCGCGCGCGAGTTGGCGCAGCGGCTCCGGGCTCCGATGCTCGCGGTCGGTGCTGGAGGGCTCGGGACGAACTGAGGTGGGTTGGGCCGCCGAATTAAATTTGCGCCCGGCTGAGGTGGCCCTCGAAACTGCTTCGTGTCGAAGAAGCTGAAGGATATAGGAGTGGTTTCCACGCTGACGGTGGTGGGCCGGATTACCGGCATGCTGCGCGACCAGGTGGCGGCGGCGATTCTCGGAGGCAGTGTATTCAACGACGCGTTTCTCACCGCCTTCACGTTGCCGAACCTCCTGCGGCGATTGCTCGGCGAGGGCGCTTTGACCGCGGCGTTCATTCCCACGCTGCAGGAAGAATTTCGGGAAAACGGCCGCGCGGGGGCGTTCGCACTGCTCAGCAAAGTGACGAGCTGGCTGCTTTTGATCACGACGCTGATCGCCGCGGGCGCGATGCTGCTCTTCAGCCAGTCGCGCCTGATTTCCGGCCAGGAGGGGAAGTGGTACCTCGTCGCGGATCTCACCGCGATTATGTTTCCCTACCTCGCGCTGATCTGTGTGGCGGCCGCGCTGAATGCCACGCTCAACGTGCTCGATCATTTCCTGGAGCCAGCGCTGTCACCGATCTGGCTCAACCTGTCGATGATCCTCTCGCTCGGAGGTGCGGGGCTTCATTTTGCCAAGACGCCGATGGGCGAGGTTCACTGGTTGTGCGGCGGGGTGCTGGCGGGTGGCACGTTGCAGATGCTCGTGCCGGCGGTCGTGCTGGTGCGGCTCGGGTGGCGGCCGTCTTTTGTTTTCGAGCTGGCGCCGCGCGTCCGGCAAATCGCCGCCTTGATGGCGCCCGGAATCTTTGGGACGGCGATATATCAAATCAACCTGACGGTCTCGCGCTGGCTGGCCTATACACTTCCCGAATCGACGGCGACGGTGATGTTTTATGCGAACCGGCTCATGGAGCTGCCGATCGGAGTTTTCGCGGTGGCGGTCTCGACCGTGGTATATCCGATGCTCGCGCGGCATGCGGCGGAGAAAAATTCCGACGCGCTCGCGGGTGATTTTCGCAAAGGGATTCGCCTCATCCTACTCATCAACCTACCCGCCGCCGCGGGACTTGCGCTGCTTGGGCACCCGATCGTGCGATTGCTATATCAACACGGCCGATTCTCCGAGGCGAACGCCGCGCTGATGTCGCAGTTGCTTATATTATCGGTGATCGGCCTGCCGTTTTTCTCGGTCGTCAATCTGACGGTGCGGGCGTTTTACGCCGTGAAAGATACGAAGACGCCCGTGCGCATTGCGGCGTTCGACTTCGTTCTCAATCTCGGGCTGAGCGTGTTGCTCAAGCACTGGTTCGGCGCCGCCGGCCTCGTGGTTGCCAGCACCGTGGCGATCATGGCGCAGACGCTCCTGCTCCAACGAGCTCTGGCGCATCGCATTCCCGGGCTGCACTTCTCGCCGTTGCTCCCGACTTTGGGAAAGATCGCGGTGGCCACCGGCGCGATGGCCGCAATCGTGACTGCGGGGCGCGCCGGCGTGGCGCAGCTCGCGCTCGGTCGCTGGGCGGATCTCATCGCCGTACTGGTGTTGATCCCGCTGGGGGTCGCGATCTACGCCCTCGTTCTTTGGCGTTTGAAGATCGAGGGTCGTGAGGAGCTCGCGCAGCTGCTTACGCGTTTGCGGGGCCGTTTCTCGCGCGGAACGCGGGGAGCGCGTCCGACCGCGGCCGAAATCCCGCGGCTCTAGCGTATCCAGTGTTTGGATACAGCGCCGGCAGCAGCCGGTGCGCGGTCCAGGCTGTATCCAGAAACTGGGGACGACGACCGACGCGGAGGTAGCGAACGCGCAACCGTTTCGTTTCATATATAATATGTACATATATATCTGATATACGTACACTCCGTGAGTTGAGTGGAGTGCTGCGCTCGGGGTGGAATGCACGCGCGACGGCCGTATATAAGACGGGTCGCGTTGGCGGCGCACGTTACTGGCGGAGGTCGCAGCGGAGCGAACGATGTCGACGCGCTCGCCGGCAGGACGACCGCGGCGGCGACGCGCAGTTGTGGAGTTGCATATTTGGCGAAGCCGGGTTGCGTCCCGCATGCCCAGCCTGTTTTCGCCCTGGCAACTGCGTGGCGTCACGCTCCGGAACCGCATCGGCGTCTCGCCGATGTGCATGTATAGTTCGGAGGACGGCGTGGCGACCGACTGGCATTTTGTACATCTCGGGTCGCGCGCGGTCGGTGGCGCCGCGCTCGTCATCGCCGAAGCGACCGCCGTGTCGCCGGACGGACGCATCACGCCCGGCGACGCCGGCATCTGGGGCGAGCAGCACCTCGAGCCGCTGGCCCGCATCAATCGCTTTATCAAATCGCAGGGCGCCGTGCCGGCCATCCAGCTGGCACACGCGGGGCGGAAGGCGAGCGCGGCGCGGCCGTGGGACGGCAACGCGCATCTGCCGGATGACGCCGGTGGCTGGCCAATCGTGGCGCCGAGTGCCCTCGCATTCGGCGGCGCTTTGAACAAAATTCCACGCGCGCTCACGATTCCGGAAATCGCGAGGATCCAATCGGATTTCGTGGCCGCGGCGCAACGGGCGTTGAGCGTCGGGTATGAATGGATCGAGTTGCACGCTGCGCACGGCTATCTCGCGCACGAATTCTTGTCGCCGCTCTCGAATCACCGGAACGACAGCTACGGCGGCTCATTTGAGAACCGCATCCGATTTTTGCTCGAGACCGCCCGGGCGGTCCGCGCGGTTTGGCCGGATAAATTTCCGCTCGCGACGCGGCTGTCATGCACGGACTGGACCGACGGTGGATGGACGCTGACCGACTCGATTGAGTTGTCGCGCCGATTGAAGGCGGAGGGAGTGGACCTGATCGATTGTAGTTCCGGCGGGAACGTGCCGCACGCGACCATCCCGGTGGCGCCGGGCTATCAGGTGGATTTCGCTGCGCAGATTCGGCGTGAGACTGGGATCGCGACGTCAGGAGTGGGGCTCATTACGAAGGCGGCGCAGGCTGACGAAATCATACAATCGGGTAAGGCGGATCTCGTGCTGCTCGCGCGCGAATTCCTGCGGGATCCCTATTGGCCGCTGCACGCCGCCCGCGAATTGAAGGTGGACCCGTTGCCGGCGCCGCCGGTCCAATATGCCCGCGCCTTCTAGCCTGCGGACAATATAGTGAGGTTTCGCTCTAGACTATATAGCTATATAGTCAGCGCGGCGGTCGCGAGCTGGATGCCGCCGGCGCAAAGATCGCAGCGCGCTCGGCGGGCCCGAGCGTCCGCCACGTCCCGGGCGGTAGGTCGCCGAGGGGAAAGTTTCCGATGCGCCGGCGGATCAGTCGAAGTGTCGGATGGCCCACTGCAGCGGTCATGCGCCGCACCTGACGGTTTTTGCCCTCCTCGAGTTCGAGCGATATCCAGCAATCGGGAACGGTTTTGCGCACCCGGATCGGCGGCACGCGGGGCGCGACTGCGGGCGGTGGCACCAACAATATAACGCGGGCTGGACGGCTGCGAAACTTTCCGAGCTCGACGCCCGCGCTCAGCCGGCCCAGCGCCGTCGCGTCCGGGCGGCCTTCGACCTGCACCCAATATTCGCGAACGTGCTGATTCTCTGGCAGCAGCAGCCGCGCGTTGAGCTCACGTTCATCGGTCAGGAGTAGCAAGCCCTCGGAGTCGGCGTCGAGACGTCCCAACGAATATACATCCGGCGGAAATCCGAAATCCGCGAGGGTCGTCCAAGCCGACCCGGGCTCGGGCGTGAATTGCGAGAGGCAGCCGTAGGGTTTGTGAAACGCGAGCAGCACGGCGGGATGGTACTGCAATGGAATCCTGGTGAACAGGCGGAACCCCGCGCCTCCTCCGTCTCGCAGACGACAGGGACGGCCGAGTGTATCCAGAAACCGGATACAAGGGCGTGGGTATGCGACGTTCGCGTATCCAAATCTTGGATACCGAGGTGTGGCGTCGCCGGGCGGTGGCTCGCGTCGCGCTCGAACCGGGGCAGTGGTTCCCCAAGGGCATTTTGCGGGGTGGGTTGCGCTTCGGCTTGATGTGGCTCGAATGTCCGCATGAAAGCCCTGGTGATCCGCGCGGTAAACGAGATGGGTTGTGAGGATATTCCGGCGCCGGTCGCCGGGCCGGGCGAGGCAGTGGTTCGCGTGAAGGCGGCCGCTCTCAATCATCGCGATGTGTGGATTCGGGCCGGTCAATATGCCGGGCTCAAGTTTCCGATCACGCCGGGATCTGACGCGGCGGGCGTCGTGTCGGCGGTGGGCTCCGAGGGCGATGCGGGATGGGTAGGCCGCGAAGTAATCATAAATCCCGCGTTCGACTGGGGCACGGAGGAGCGCGCGCAGGCCCGAAACTTTTCGATTCTCGGTCTGCCCCGTAACGGCACGCTGGCGGAACGGGTGGTCGTTCCGGTCGGCCAATTGCTGGCCAAGCCGGCGCATCTTTCGTGGGATCAGGCGGCCGCGCTGCCCCTCGCCGGGGTGACGGCGTTTCGTGCGCTGTTTTCGCGGGCCCAGTTGCGAGCGGGCGAGCGAGTTCTCATCAGCGGCGTGGGCGGCGGTGCGGCCTTGTTTGGTCTCCAGTTCGCGGTAGCAGCGGGAGCGCAAGTCTGGGTGACGTCTAGTTCCGCGGAAAAGATCGCGCGAGCCGTGACCCTCGGCGCGGCCGGCGGCTTCGACTATACACAGCCGGACTGGGCGGCCACGGCCGCGAAGGCCGGGCACGCGTTCGACGTGATCCTGGACAGCGCCGGCGGCCCCGGCTTCAATATACTTCTGGATCTCGCGACACCCGGCGGACGGATCGTTTTTTTCGGCGCGACGCGCGGCAACACGCCGGAGCTGGCCCTCCGGAAAATTTTCTGGCGTCAGCTCAATCTTCTGGGCTCGACGATGGGCTCGCCGCTCGATTTCCGCGCGATGCTGGACTTCGTGAACCAGCACCGCATCACCCCGGTCATCAGCGAAACGTTCCCGCTCGACCGCGTCTCCGAGGCGTTCGACCTCATGGATCACGGCGGCCAGTTCGGAAAAATCGTCGTCTCGCTGGCGTAGCGGCGTCCGATCGCGGGGCCGGCCTCGGCCGAGTATAGAGCGGACGGGACCGCGCTTCGGGCGCGCAATCGGAGCTCATGGCGCGTCCGGCCGCTCCCAATCTGCTGTATAAGTTAATATACGATATATAGGAGGTGGATCGAACCTCGCATTTTCCGGCCGCGGCCGACTCCTGCGAGGCCGTTCACCGTGCAGCCGACGGCGGCTCGAGCAGGCCGTCGACGAGGGCACGAATATTATGTCGATACATCGCCTCATACGTGAGGCCATCGGGCGGACTCAGGCCATCACCATAGAGTGGCGCGCCGAGCCGTGCGCCCGTTTCCTGTGCGACAACGCGAACGAGCCGCGGGTTCACCGTGCTCTCGGCGAATATACTCCGGATTTTTTCGCGTCGCACTATATTCACCAGTCGCGCGATCTCCTTCGCGTCGGGTTCGGCGTCGCTGGAAAATCCGCTGATCGGAAAGACCTCGAATTTATTTTCCCGGGCGAGGTATCCGAAGGCATCGTGTGAGGTCACGAGTTTGCGCCGCTCCACCGGCAGTGGCGCCAGCTCGGCTTCGACCCAGGCTTGCAGTCGCGTCAGTTTCTCCTCGTATGCGGCTGCTCGCGCGGTGAAGTCCGCAGCGGCGGTGGGCCGCGCCTTGATATAGGCATCGCGCACCACGCGAGTCGCGGCGGCGACTAACTGGATGCTTTGCCACCAATGCGGATCGGGTTCGGACCGCGCCGGCGAACCGAGGGCGTGGCGGGCGTCCGGCCGAACGGGCAGCGCATCGCCGACGAGCACGAGGCGCCCCCGGGATCCCGCCGTGGCGACGAGCCGGTCGATATATGATTCGAGTCCGAGGCCGGAGGCGAACACGAGGTCGGCGGAGTCGAGCGCGATCATTTCGCGCGGCGTGGGCTCGAAATCGTGCGGGTCCACGCCCGGCTGAATCAGCCCCTTCACCTGCACTTCGGAGCCGCCGACCTCGGTGGCGATTTCCGTCAGCACGGTGTTGAGCGTCACGACACGGAGCGGGCTCTGTACACCGGATGCCGCGACCACTGAGATCGTCACGGCCAGTAGAAAAAGTATATAGACCAAGACTCGCATCACGAGCTAGCGCGGAAGTGACGAGCTGGCGGGTTCGCCGGCATGCGGCGCTGCGCGACCGCGATATATCAATCCGTGGTGCGGGCTGCCGATCGCGGATATAAGAAATGCGGCCCCGAGGCAGAGCACGATCGCCGCGCCGCTCGGCAGGCCGGCGTGGTAGCTGAGAAGGATGCCGCCGACGGATGCGAGGACGGCGATGGCGACTGCGAGCAGCAGCATCCGCACGAGGTGGTCGCACCACAGATAGGCGCTGACGGCGGGCAGCAGGAACAAGCCGAGAGCGAGGACCACACCCATGGTCTGCAAGGCGGCGACGAGGTTCAGGACGATGAGACAAAGCAGGCCCGCGTGGACAATGGCACCGCGACCCCCGGTGGCGCGGTGGAAAATCGGATCGAAGGTCTCCAGAAGTATATTGCGGAAAAACACAACGAAGACTGTGAACGTGAGGACGCTCACCGCCCCGGCGAGGGTGACGTCCGAGGCAGACACCCCGAGTATATTGCCGAAAAGGAAATGGCTGAGGTTCAGCCGCGTCGGCAGTTTATTCAGGAGTGCAACGCCCGCCGCGAAGCAGATGAGGAACAGCGAACCGAACGCGGCCTCTTCCTTGATGCGGGTCAGTCGGGAAAGAAACGCGCTGCCGAGTGCGGTCAGCAGGCCGGCCACGAGTGCGCCGACAAAGAGTGCGGTGGTGCTCGGTCCGAAGAAGAGCCACGCGACAGCAATGCCAGGCAGGAGCGAATGCGAGAGGGCATCGCCCATCAGCGCCATGCGTCGCAGGACGAGAATCGACCCGAGCAGGCCACCGCTGAGACTGAGCAGCAATGCGGACGCGAGGCCCCGTTGCATGAAGCCATACGAAAACGGCACGATGAATATATCATGCGAGCTCATGATTTCGGGGAGTTATATACTCGCGGTGCAAGCGTTCCCGCGTGTGCGGAAGGCGGCCGGAACGCTCGGTCGATATATACTTGCGACAGGACATTTCCGATGGGCCCGGCGGCAACGAGGCTCCGGTTGAGGAGCACGGCTTGCGAAAAGTTTTCGCGCGCGAGATCGAGATCATGGACAGCCGCGAGAATGGTGCGGCCCTGCATTTTCCAGCTGGCGAGCGTGCGGCAGAGTTCCTCGGTGGCGAAGAGATCGAGGCCGGCGAACGGTTCGTCCAATAGGAAATAGTCCGCGCCCTGCGCGACGGCGCGCGCGAGGAAAACACGCTGCTGCTGTCCGCCGGAAAGCTGGTGAATTGGACGATGGGCCAGCGCGGCGAGCCCGAGTTCCTCGAGCGCAGCATCTACGGCCACGTCGTCGGCGCGGCTCAGGCGTCGGAATAATTTGAGGGCGGGGTAGCGTCCCTGCTCGACGACCCCGCGGACCGTGATGGGAAAATCCCAGTCGATCGCCTGCCGCTGTGGGAGATAAGCGATGCGCCGCAGCGCCGATTTTGGGGGGAGCCCGCCGAGTTCGATGCTCCCGGCCGCGAGTCGGTGCCACCCGAGGATGGCGCGCAAAAAGGTGCTTTTCCCGGCGCCGTTTGGGCCGAGGATCGCAATCAACTCCGCCCCCGGCAGCGTAACGGATATATCGGCGAGCGCCGTGTTTGCCCCATACCGGACGGTCACATCGTTGAGGCGGAGGACGTTCTGGGGTTCGGTGGGCACAGGCGGGGAGTAGCACCTTAGCAGAGTCGTCAAGCCCCGGCGAACGAGACCGCTTTCGTAAGCGGGCGTGCCGCTCACGGGCAGGAGAAGCCGCCGATGGGCGGACGGAGCGCTGCTTTCCGACGTCAGCTGGAGGCGGCCCAGGGACACCGCCCATCGCCGATGGGCTCGATATCCGCCGCTATATACAGGCGATATGATGTCGGTATATACGTCTCCAGTGCTCCAAAGCGGTCGTGCGAGGCGGTATATACTTCGACATATATGAATGCGGTGCGCCGGATCGATCCGATGGGCGCACGGGCAGCGAACGGCGCGGAACGGTCCGGGAATATTGCGCCCGGCAGTCGGCTGGACCGCGACCGCCTCCGCTCGATTCGCGACCCAAAATGGGGCGGCCAACGGGACTCGAACCCGCGACCCCAAGATTCACAATCTTGTGCTCTAACCAACTGAGCTATGACCGCCGTAAATGTGGGAGGCGGAATCTCGCGAGCGTGCTTCGGTGTGTCAATCTCCCTCTCCGCCGTGCGTCCCGCCGGCACCATGGCCCTCTGCGGGCTTTGCCGTTGCGTGGTTCCGTCGGTCGAATATGGTTTCGGCAACCATGTCGCGCTTGCGTGTGCTCACGTTTAATATCGCGCATGGTCGTGGTTTGACGCCCATCCAGGGGCTGACCTCGGCGCAGAAAATCCGTTCGAACCTGCGGCGCATCGCAGCGCTGATCGAGCGGCTTTCACCGGATGTCGTCGCGCTGCAGGAAATCGACGAGCGTTCTCGCTGGGCCGGAAATTTCGACCACCTCGATTATCTGCGGATGCACGCCGGTTTTAAACACGCGGTCTTCGGGATCAACAACCGGCGTGTCGGGCTCCTGAATCTGAGCTATGGCAACGCGGTGCTCTCGCGACATCCCATCCTCGCGGCCGAAACGGTGGTGTTCGGGCAGCGGCGTGTCGGCGAAAAAGGCTTCGTTTATGTGGAACTCGACATCGGCGGGCGCTGCGTTCCGCTGGTCAACCTCCACCTGCATTTCAGCTCGCGCGCCCAGCGCATGCGCCAGCTTGGGTTGCTGCTCTCGTGGTTGCGGGAGAAGCATCGGCAGCGTGGAGCCGCCTGGCGCGTTCCCCCGGTCGTGTGTGGCGATTTTAATACATCGAGCAACGGCGCGGACGCGACGGCCAGCCTGCTGAGTCATCTCTCCGACTATGGAGAATACGCGCTGCATCCAAAGACGGGATATACATTTCCTTCGCCGCTGCCGCGGCGCACGCTCGATTTCATATTTCTCCCGCCCGGGTGCTCCGACGTGCGCTGCGAGATCGTGCGTTCATATATCTCGGATCACCGCCCGGTCATCGTGGACTTCGCGTTCTAGGCGTTGGCGCGCAGTGCACGCGGAATTTTTTTTGGTGTCATCCGCGCCGATTTTGTGGGACACCTGCTGGTCCATGTCGCGCCTTGCCGATGCCTTCTCCCGCGCCCGCAGCCAGGGCCGTGCTGCGTTTGTCGCCTACCTGTGTGCGGGTGATCCGGATTTTGAGACGTCGTTGGCGGCATGCCGCGCGCTGCTGGCGGCGGGTGTCGATGTATTAGAGTTGGGTGTGCCGTTTTCGGATCCGCTGGCGGACGGCCTGACCAACCAGCTGGCGGCGCAGCGGGCGCTCGAGGGCGGGATGACGGCGGCGCGCGTTTTCGAATTCGTGCGCCGGCTGCGCGCGGAGTTTCCCGCGGTGCCGGTCGTCTTTTATACTTATTATAATCTCGTGTTCAGCCACGGCGTGGCCGCGTACGCGCAGGCGGCGCGCGAGGCCGGTGTCGATGCGCTCCTGACGCTGGACCTGCCCCCAGAGGAGGGAATCGAGCTGCGCGAGGCGTGCCGTATCCATTCTTTGGATACAGTGATGATCGTGGCGCCGACGACGCCGGACGCGCGGATTCCGCGCATCGTCGAGGCGGCGACGGGTTTTATATACTATGTCTCCCGCGAGGGCGTGACGGGGGTGCGGGACCAGCTCGCGGCGAACATTCCGGAGGCGGTGGCCCGGATCCGGGCGCGGACAAAGCTGCCGATCGCGGTGGGTTTTGGCATCTCGACGCGGGCTCAGGTGGCGGAGGTCGCGCAGCATGCGGATGGTGTGGTCGTGGGCAGCGCGCTGGTGAACGTGATCCGCGCTCATCTCGAAGACCGCCCGCGCGTTGCGGCGGCGATGGGGGAACGGGCGGCTGACCTGATCGCGGGGACCAAACGGAGTTGACGGCGCTGAGTTTGGCCTTGCGAGAGACGCGGGTGGAGCCTGCTGTTGCGGGGATGCCTCGCAAGATGCTCCTCGTCGACGATGACCGGATGCAGTTTCGGTTCACCCAGGCGCACGTGAAGAATTTCCGCACGGATGCGTATATACTTGAGTGGGCTGCGACCTACGACGAAGGGCTCGCGAAGCTTCTCACTGGGGCGTACGATGTATGTTTGTTGGATTATCAACTCGGACCACGCACGGGCCTGCAGCTCATGCGCGAGGCGATTTCACTCGGGTGCCGCACGCCGATTGTTTTCCTGACGGCGGAGACGGGTGACGCCGTCGATATGGAGGCGATGAATGCGGGCGCGTTGGATTACCTCGTGAAAGGTGAGATCACGCCGCGTTTGATGGAGCGCTCCCTGCGATACGCGTTAAAACTTGGGGACACGCTCGAGGAATTGCGGCTGCTCGCGACGCGCGACCAGTTGACCGGTCAGCTGAATCGACGCGAGTTCGAGCGTATATTAGAAGAGGAGGAGGAGCGCGCGCTGCGATTCGGATATCCGTTGTCGCTCATTCTTGCGGACATCGATCATTTCAAAGCGGTGAACGACACGCATGGTCACCCGGTCGGCGACATTGTATTGCGTGAAGTGGCGCGCCGATTGTCGACGCAGGTTCGTACGGTCGACCGCGTGGCGCGTTTTGGCGGAGAGGAATTCGCGCTGGTGTTGATGCAGGCACCGGCGGCCGGGGCGCTCGAAGTGGCGCGCCGCGCGTGTGCGGCTCAGGAGCGGACGCCCGTCAAGGTTTCGGAGACGTTGAGCATCACCGTGACGATCAGTGCGGGAGTGGCGGCGTTACCGGCGAATGCCGCCGACGGGGCCGGGCTGGTGGAAGCGGCGGATAAAGCGCTATATGCAGCCAAGGCGCGCGGGCGGAATCGCGCGGTGCCGTTCAGCGATTTATAGAGTGGGCGGAACGAGCACGCGAAGTCCCCCGCGTTGCACAGAAAATTCCACCTCGACGCCCGCGGGGTGGATCTCGCCATCGGTATGGATCAGGCCGGGCGCTTCGCGCTGGATCACCACATGCGAGGACTGAATATGATATAGCCCTTTTGCCTCGAGAATACTCCCGTGAAAAAGCCGGGCAAGTAGACCCGCGCCATTGCGCCAGGACACTGCGGGCACGGCGACCAGGTCGAGCAGGCCGTCATCGAGGCGGGCGCGGGGCGCGATGCGGGCACGGTTGCCATATTGCGTGGAGTTGGCGACCGCGACGGTGAACGCGTCCAGCTCATGTATATAGCCGTCGGCGCAAATTCTGTAGTGCTGTGGTGGATACACCAGCAGCTGGCGCGCGGCAGTGGCAATATAGCCGGAGAATCCGCGCGAGCCGCGCCCGCCGAAAAGCTCGGAGATCGTCGCTTCAAAGCCGAGACCGGCGACCGTGAAAAACGGATGCCCGTCCGCGAGCGCCGCGTCGATCGCGCGCACGCGCCCGTCTTGCAGCGTGGAGAATATATGTCGGGCGGTGCCGTGAATGCCGAGGTCGCGAGCGAGTCCGTTGCCCGAGCCGGCCGGGACGAGTCCGAGGACAGTGGCGCTGCCGACGAGTGCGCCCGCGACTTCGTTCATCGTGCCATCGCCACCGACGGCGACGACGAGTTCATATCCGCGATCGCGAGCGTCGGCCGCGAGTTCGGCGGCGTGGCGGCGCCGCTCGGTGACGGCGTGATCGTGACCGTGTTGCCGGGCGAATTCCTGGGCGCGTTGGGCGAGCGAGCGACTTCGGCCCGAGTGCAGGTTGATCACGAAAAAAGTTTTCACTCGCGCAGCGGGCACGTTCGAGGGATCGCGCGCGTAACGCAACGCCACGCGAAACGCTGCCGGGTGGATATCGGCTCGCGCGCAGGCCGGGCGGCGTTTTGGCTGCGGCGATGCTGAGGCGATTGCAGGTGCTGACCGGCTGCACTGCGGTGGGAAAAACCGAGTGGGCTTTGCGCTGGGCGGAAAGATTCGGGGCCGAGATCGTCTCGTGCGACTCGATGCTCTTTTACCGCGGACTTGATATAGGAACGGCGAAGCCGAGTCCGGCGGAGCGGGCTCGCGTGCCGCATCACCTCATTGATATATGTGAAATCGCCGAACCGATGGACGTGGCGGCGTTCGCGGAGCGCGCGCGCACGGCAGTGACGGACATCGAGAGCCGAGGCCGGACCGTGCTCGTGTGCGGTGGGAGCGGATTTTACCTGCGGAGTTTTTTTTCCGCCGTGACGGACCAAGTGACGGTAACGCCCGAAATCCGGCTTCACGTGCGGGGATTGACGCACGGCGAGGCGCTGGCCGAGCTGCGTGCGCTCAACCCGGACGGGCTTGGTGCGATTGATATAGCAAATCCGCGCCGCATCGAGCGCGCGTTGGAACGCTGCCTCGCGTCGGGCCGGACCCTTGCCGAGATGGCGGCGGATTTCGCCCGGCAGGCCGGCCCGTTCGCGGATTGGACCGTCGAGGTCACCGAGCTGCGTCGTTCTCCCGACGAGCTCAATGCGCGGATCGAGCGCCGGACCGCGGCAATGCTGGAGGCGGGCCTGGTCGACGAGGTGATCCGTGCGCGCGCGGCGGGGCTGGAGAAAAATCCCAGCGCGGCCCGGGCGATTGGATATAGAGAGGTATTGGCAATGCTCGATGGCCGGCTCGAACGCGAGGCGCTCGCGGGAGAGATCGCCCGGAACACGCGTGGCTTGGTCAAGAAGCAGCGAACGTGGTTTCGAGCGCAGCTCCCGCCGCACCGCGTGATCGAAGCGTCGGCGCTGGTGGACGAGGTGGGCCTGTTTTCAGTGCCCGCTACTGAGCCGTAAGCGTTCCATATAGCGGCAGGCCGGAGCGTCGGCCGCGCGTGTATCCTTAAGACGGATACACTTGTATCCATCGTTTGAATACGCGCGTGCAGCGCGCTCGCGGACGAGGCATTACCTCACGCGGGCACTCTATAGCTGTATATAACAAGGACCCGGCTGACGCGCAGTCGCGCGTTCCGGCGCGGGCGATTACTGGGGGAGGGCGACTTTGAAGCGCGCGATCGAGCTGCCCTCGAGTTGATGCAGGGCGGCGGCGGCGGTGCGGAGCGAGACCTTGGCGGTCAGTTCGTTCAAACGGGCCGTTTCGAGGTCATCCTGCGCCTCGATCACGAGACGGCTCGTGGAAAGGCCGGCGTCGAAGCGCGCCTTCTGAAGATTATATTCCTGGACGCTCAGCCGGGTGGCGTCGGCGGCGATTTCGACGCTGGTGATATCGGTTTCGACGGCGCGAACGGCGGTGCGCACGTTCACGGTGAGGTTTTGCTCGAACTGGTTCAGCCGCGCTTTCTGCTGGTTCAGGGTGCTCATTGCAGTCCGATAACGGGCGCGATCGGCGCGAAGTCCCCAAGGCATCGAGTAGGTGAGACCGAGGCTCCAGCTGTTGCCATGACGATCCGGGAGGTTGGTCACTGCGCTGTCGTAGGAATCGTCCGTGTTCGCGTAGCCCAGAGAGCCATTCACGTTGAGCGTCGGCTTGCTATTCTGCTTCGCGGCGTCGACGTCGATCTGGAATTGTTTCACCGCGCCGATCGTGGCGAAATAGTCCGGCGAGTTGTCGAGGGCGGCCTTATATGAAAACGAGAACGAGGGCGTGCCTTCTATATAGTCACCGAACGTCACGGCGCCGGGGCGAACGCTGAAATCGGTCGGCCCGATCAGATTCAGGAGGGCATCCTCGCTGTTGCGCACGCCCTGTTCCGCGAGGACGACGGCGAGGCGCGCGTTGGAGACGCCAACGGCAGCGGTCGCGACATCGAGGTCGGTCGCGACTCCGGTCGTGCGACGGGCCTGATTTTCGTCCACCAAAGTTTGGGCGAGACCGAGCGAGAGGCGTCGAATGCGCAGCGTCTCGCGCGCGGCGACCAAGTTATAGTAAGCGACCTCGGTGTCGTGGATGACCTGGAGCACGCGGCTGCGATAGTTATATCCAGCAATTGTATATCCCACCTTGTTGCGCTCGAGGAGCTGGCGGTTGACGGCCGAGCCGAAGCCCTTGAGCAGCGGCTGCGAAACGGTGGCCGTGAGGCCGGCGTTAAAAGCGGGATTGAGAGTCGAGAGGCGGGAATTTGTGGCGTCGCGATATGTATTGCCGCTGATGCCGACAATCGCGCCGGTCTGCGAGAGCAGTTCGTTGACGCCCACGCTTGCGAGGGTGTTGTCGGTGCGCGGTCCGACGAGGGTGGTCCCATCCAATGTACTCGTGGCGGCCGCGGCTTGGTTGACGGTGCGGGACGCGGAGGCGAAGAGATTTGGGTCGAACGCGCCTTGTGCTATATCCACGGCGTCCTTCGCGATCGATGTATTATAATCCTGAATCTGGAGGTCGAAGTTTTTCAGCATCGCGCCGGCGATGCAGGCCTCAAGCGTGACGGGATTCGCCGGAACTTCGGACGTCTCGGCGGGTGCGATCGGAGCGGTATCGACGTTTTTCGCTCCGGTCGCTGGTTTGACCGGGATGGCCGCGGGATCGGGCACGGTCGGCCCGGGTGCGACCGAATTCGGAACGACGGGTTGCGCCGGAGGTGTTTCGACGGGAGCCGAAGGCGGAAGTGGGACGGGCCTGGGAGCCGCTTCCTGAGCCTGTCCGCAGGCGAGCGTCAGGATGATGCTAATGGCAACGAGGAGAAGACGGACGGGAGAACGAAGCATACGGAGTCGGAGGTAGGTTACGGCAATAACACGGCGGTCAGGTAAAGGTTACGGACAATTGCCGTTCTCGAGTGGACGCGAAGAGCAGAGCGAGGACGGTTCGCGGGCGAGACGGTATATTGCGCAAAAAGTTGCAGGGAAGGAATTGGAGCACCGCACGATGTATGCCTTCTCGTGGAGAAAATTCCGCGGCAACGCCAGCGCGTCGGGGCGGACGGCCACGACACGGGATGAACGGTCACGAACGGGGCGCGGGATCCTGCCGCGTCGGCCCGAATTACTGCTCCTTCGGAGCGGTGCGTTTCAATTCCTGCTCGACCAGCTCGGCAAGCACTCCGGTCGCGTCGACGCGCGCGCTTATATTCGCGAGCTGTGTGCGCGTGGTGGCGAGCAGGGGATTTCCCGGAGAAAAATCAGGAGCCTTCTTGTCGACGGCGTAGACGAGCACGCCTTTGTCAGGCGACACGATGGAAATTTCTCCCTTGTTCAAATGCGAGAGTGCGCCCGCGATCGAGTAATCGAAATCGGGCGGCGCGGTTCGGGGTGTGAAGGGCGGCAGCAGTTTCGCCTCGATCTTCAATCCGGTCGTGCCGGCGACCGCCGCAACGGCTTTATCCCACGTGTCGCCCGCCTTCAAACGCGCGGTCAGCTGCGCCGGCAGTGAGCGGACGAGTTCGGAAAAATGTTTCCGCTTCTCGCTCTCTATATAGTCGCTGCTCACCGTGGCGCGCACCTCGGCAAATGTCGGCGCGCGGGAGGGCGAGGTGCTGTCCCAGAACACGACTGCGGCACCGGCGGACGTCGGCAGCGCCTCTGTATAGTAACGCTGCGCGTTCAGCTTTGATACAGCCTCCGCGACCTCCCGACCGCCGCCGAGTTCGGCCGGTCCGGTTTCAGCGGAGAACGGCGCGAGCGGCGTCGCTGCCAGCTTCATCCCCGCGAGGGTGTTCTGCAGGGCCGCGCCATTCGCGACCTTGCCAGTATATAGCGAAAAAACGAAATCGCTCGCTGCTTTCGTGGCGAGCTGCCGCGCCCGCTCGAGCTTCAACTCAGCTTCCACCCTCGAGCGCACGGCTGCATAGTCTGCGGCTGGATCGGGTTTTGGTGCGGGCGCTTTCGGATCAGCGGGCTTCACTTCCGCCGGCTTGGGAAAACGCGCCGGGTTCGCCTCGTAGAATGCGCGAATCTCCGCCTCGGTCGGCGTCACGTTTGCTATATACGACGACGCGGGGAATAGTATATAGCTGGCGTGGATCTGCGCAGGCACCTGGTACTTGAGCGCGTTATCCTGAAAATATTTCGTGAGGTCCGCGTCCGTCGGCTTAGCATCGAACTGATACGCCGCATAATCGATCTTCGCGGTGCCGAGCGTCCACGTGGTGTCGGACAACGTCAGCTCGCTCTTGACCTCCTCAGGCAGCGCGTAGCCGGGTCCGCCGAGAAGTTTCTGGACCTTTTCGACGCGCACGTCGTCAGCGAGAATTCGCGCGATTTCCGCTTCACTGATTCGGCCACCGATTTTCAGATTGCTACGAAAACGCGCGTAGGCCTCGGGATCGAACTCGCCACTGGGTCCGGCGAACGAGCGAAGTTTCTTAATCGATTCGGTTATCTCCTCGGGCGTGGCCGCGGGAACATGGAGTTCGTCCGCGAGGTGCAGAGACGCCGCGCGATTCAGCGCATAGTTGGACAACTGCTCTGGATCGAGGCCGCCGAAGCTGCCCATCTGTAGTCCCACGCTGAGCTGGGCATCCGCCTGCAGCTGCTGCTGGTCGGCTTCGGCGCCCAGGTTATAGCCGAAAAAAGGGCGACGGAAAGCGGTCCGGTCGGCACGGCCGAGACCGGGCGAGGCGCCGATCGTGAAGATGAAGGAGATGATTACGATCGCGAGCAGCACCAAGAAAATCGTGCGAAAGTGGTGCTGAAAGTATCTCTGAATCCAGGAAATCATGGGTGGAAAACGTTCGACGCTAGGTCGCACGTCGCGAGTGGCAAGGCGAATTGCCGCCCCTTCGCCCGATGCGGGAAGAGGCGATTACGCGGCCGACTTCGACGGAGCCGTCGCGGCTGCGCGCGTGTCCTCGAAGGCGTGCTCCGAGAATAGTTCCTCGAGGCTCTTCTGAAAAAACTTCTGCTCGCCGACGCCGGCCAGGGTTTCGTCGTACTGATGCAGGAGTGGATCGATGCGGTCGAGCGCGTGCCCCATCGGGTCGTCGCCGAGGTTGTCATCGAGGCGCTTGAATTCATATAGCGTGATCCGGCTCAGCGGGCGCGCCGGTTGATATAGGAAATCGCCCGCCGGTGTGCCGGCCACCGGGCGCAGCGCAGTGACGAGGTTCATATCGACAAGACGATTCAAGCAGGCGTTGAGAAACTGCGTGGGCGCCTTGACCAGCGTGCCGAGCTGGGTGGCTGACATCGGTGGCAGGCAGGCGTGAAAACGCCGGCACACTGTCAGGAGCACGACGAGCGAAAGGCGTTCGCGCATCGATTCGGTCAGCGTGCTCCACGCGGCCTGGCTGTTGCGGAAATGCGCATTCTGCACCGCGTAGCTGATAATCCCGCCGATAAGAACATAGAGCCAGAAGATATATAGTCCGAACATCAGCACCGGCAGAATGGCCAGCGAACCATATAGGCTGTGCTCGAGCACGACGCGGCGCACGTAGAGGAACGTCACGAAATTATTGAGCATCAGGAGCGCGGCCACGACGACCGCGCCGGCGAAGGCCGCACGCCACAGGACGGGTGTGTTGGGGATGACGCGGTAGAATATACTCAGGAGGACCACGATCAGGACGAACGAGAACGCCGGCAGCGACCAGCGCAGGAGTGCGAGGAGTTCCAGCCCGCCGGGGAGTCGCGCGATCGAGGTATTGAATACATTCACGAACGCGCTCGCACCCAGCAGCGTCATCGCCGCAAAAAATACCACGGCGCCGAGCGTGAGGATGGTCCAATAGAAAACGACCCGCATGAACACGGAGCGCCCGGTGCGGACGCCCCAGATATCATTAAAGGCGTCCTCCACCGTCTTGAACAAAAGCAGGACCAATATGATTAGTGAAAACGCGCCGACGACGCCGGCGGAACCGGAGCGGGCTCGGGTGATTATATTATTAATCAGGTCGATGAGCTCCGGCTTTAACGCCGGGGCGGGAGCGGGATTGGCCGGCTTCGAGGCGTCACCGGCGGAGAGCTCCGGCGCGGCCGGTTCCTTGTCGAGATTCTCGAACGTGCTCATCTGCGGCGCGACGAAATGGATGAGCTCGTTCACCTTACTGGCAACCAGGGTGGGGTTCTGGTTCGCGCCGAGGACGAAGCCGCCGACGAGGACGCCGATTGTGAGCAGGGGACCGAGCCCGAGAAGCGAACTGAAACTCAGAGCGGCGGCGCGACTGGCCGCCTTGGTCTCCACGAAGACAGTGATCGAGATCGAGACCGTGCGGAGAAAAGCATATAGCCAACCGCGGACCGAGTTGTCCGCGAGATGATGTGTCAGCCAGATCTCGCGTTGCCAGAAGGCGACGAGATACACTGGCACACTTCGGACGCGAGCCAGCAACGACGGCGAAGCTGGGGTGGACTGGGCCACGAGCTCAGACGGATAGCAGGTAGTAAGTGACGGCTGCCATCCCGAGCAGACCCGCCGCGGCGGCGATGAGGACGCCCATCAAATTCACGAGCACGGTGCAAAGATACAGCCCCAGAAGACCGATGCCGGCCTCGAGGATCTGAGCCTGGAGCCCCTGCATATAGAATATAAAGGCGAGAAAGCCGAAACCGAGCATCGCGCGGAAACGGATGATTGGATATAGCGCGGCGGTGCCAAGGCCGAGCAGCACCGCGAACACGAGGTCGGCGATGCCGAAAAGTATAAAGGGCGACGTCAGGATCTTGCCCCAATCGAGAGCGAGCAGCGTGTCGGTGGCGGGCAGGAGTTCGCCCGCGCAGCTCACCAATAATATAGCGAGGGCGCTCCACATCCCGATCTTCGCGGCGCGCGCCATCCCGATTTCCGGATTCAGTTTCCCCTTCGTGTCCGCCGTGCGACCCTCCGCCGCCGCCAGCATATCGTCGACCGTGATCGGGGCAGCGCTGTCCGGCCCTTTGTTCATCGCGGAAACTTTGAGGTCCTTTTTTATAGTAAGTTTCTTTTTCTCAGGAAAAACCGCAGATTTCAACTCATGATTTGATCCCAGGGTTGTCCAGTTTTCCGTCGTCGGGTCGTAGCAAAGTGTATCAAAGGTGACGTGCCCGGCCTCCGCGAGTGAGATGAGTTGCTCGAGATTGAACGGACCCCTCGCCTCAGTCTCAGCGGGGTTGCGCACATAGAATTCCTGCGTCGGCATTCAGAGCAACGCTGGGCCGCGGTGCCGAGCCTCGCAAGGCTGTTTTGTATTGAAAAACCCAATCGCGAAATTCTCGTGAATCTTTTGCGGAAGTGGCCGATTACATCCGAGAGAGTGTTCTCAAGCCAAGCAGGTTGAGCCCGGTTTCCAGCACAACCAGCACGCGGGACGCGAGGAGCAGGCGCCGCGCGCGGATCGCAGGCTCGTCGACGAGAATCTTGTCCGCGTTATAGAAAGTGCTGAAATCTCCCGCGAGTTCATATAAGTACGTCGACAGGAAATGCGGTCGCAACTGTACGATGGTGGCGCGCAGGGCGGGCGCGAAAGCGACGAGTTTTCGTGCGAGCGCAATTTCACCCGCGGTTTCGGGAGGCGTCGCGCCGGCGACCGCGGCGGCGTCGGAGGGCTCGATGCCGGCCTTGCGAAACACCGAGTATACACGCGTCACTGCATACAGCAGGTACGGCGCGGTGTTGCCCTCGAACGAGAGGATCTTTTCCCACGAGAATACATAGTCGCTGCTGCGATTTTGCGCGAGATCCGCATAGCGCACGGCGCCGATACCCACCGCGTCCGCTATATCCCGCCGCTCGGCCTCCGGCAGCTCTGGCGATTTCTCTGTGACCAGCGCGAACGCGCGTTCCACGGCCTCGTCGAGCAGGGCGCGCAACCGGACCGGCTCGCCGGAGCGGGTTTTGATCGCCTTGCCATCCTCGCCGAGAATCGAGCCGAAGGTCACATGCTCGAATCGCGGGAGCGGATAGCCACGGCGCGTGAACCATTTCTGCGTCGTCAGCCAGAGCTGTTCGAAGTGATCGCTCTGCCGCGTGTCCGTGAGCACGATGATCGTGTCCGCGTGAAATTGCTCCACGCGATATAGCATGGTCGCGAGATCGGTCGACGCGTAGTTCGAGGCGCCGTCGGATTTGCGGATCAGGAAGGGTTGCGTCTTGAAACGCGGATGTTCCGGGTGAAAAACCACGAGCGCCCCCTGCGATTCCTCGGCCAGGCCGTCGGCCCGCAGCTCCGTGAACACGCGGTCGAGCTTGTCGTTATAGAAACTCTCCCCGAGCTGATGGTCGAAGTGTATATCGAGCCTTCTATATAAGTCCGCGAAGGCGCTGCTGCTGATCTCGTTGATCCGGTGCCAGAGCGCGAGATTCTCGGGATCGCCCTGCTGCAGCCGGACCAGCTCGGCCCGCGCGGCCTCCAGCACGGCCGGCTGGTCGCGGGTGGCGGCGTCCGCCGCTTTATATAGGCGCTCGAGTTCCTCGAGCGGATCGACGGCCAGAGCCGCGTCATCGCGAAGGTTCTTATATCCCCAGATGAGCTTTCCGAACTGCGTGCCCCAATCTCCTATATGATTGTCGCGGACAACGCCCGCGCCGCAAAACGCCAGCAGGCGGCACAACGCCTCGCCGATGACCATGCCCCGCAGGTGGCCGACGTGGAGTTGCTTCGCGGTGTTGGGCGAGCTGAAGTCCACGACGAAACGGCGGCCGGCGCAAAGTCCGGCCGCGCCGCGACGGAGCGCCTCGGCCGAACTATATAGTGTGAGCCAGGCGAGCAGGGTGGGTGGGGTCAGCCGGAAGTTGATGAAGCCGGGACCGGCAATGGTGGTTTCATATAGCGCGGCAAGGTCCGTCGGCAGGTATTTGATGAGCTCGGTCGCGGCGGCGCGCGGGTTGAGCCCGTGGCTTTTGGCGTAGCCCAGGATCCCGTTTGCTTGAAAATCTCCGTGGCGCGGGTCCGACGGTCGCACTTCCGGAGCCCAGGCGCCGGCGTCCCAGCCGGCCGCCGTCGCCGCCGCGCGGAGGATCGCGTCCAGGTCCGCGGCGAGATCGAAGGAAACGTGCATCCGGTCACTTCAGCGGCGTCGCGCGGCGCCGCGCAAGCGCGGATTTGGGGAGCTGCGGAGACGTTGGAACTCAGCGTGAACGGGAGATCGCGCCGGATTTTAGGCTCGACTTTATCGAGGGAGGTGGTTGGCTCGCAAACTTTTCCGGCCACGGGCCGCGGCCCGGAATCCCTCCTTACTCACTCTTCATGACTAGCAAACGCAATATCCCGACCCGCCGATTCATCAAGCCGACCTTCGAGTTCCTCATTGAAAAGAAGCGTGACGGAGGGGAATTCACACAGGAAGAAATCCGTTATATCATTGATAGCACGCTGGATGGGGAAATGCCTCAGCACCAGCTGGCGGCCCTCGCGATGGCCATATACTTTTCGGGTATGTCCGCGCAGGAGACGGCGGACCTCACTGAGGAGATGATGCTTTCCGGTGAAGTCATTGATCTCTCCCAAATCGCAAAGCCGAAGATCGACAAGTACTCGACCGGTGGCGTGGGAGACAAAACGTCACTCGTCCTCGTGCCCCTCGCGATGGCGAGCGGCGTCGTGGTCCCGATGATGTGCGGCGTCGAGCACGATTACGTGATCAACACGCTCGAGAAGCTCGCGTCGATTCCCGGCTTCAAAAGCAATCACAACAACGAGCAGTTCAACAGCCAGCTCGCCCGCATCGGCGGAGCGATTATTGCCCAGACCGAGGACCTCGCGCCGGTTGAGGCGAAATTCTACGCGCTGCGGAAGGAAACGGGCACGATCCCGAGCCTCCCCCTAATTACCGGCAGTGTGCTGTCGCGCAAACTCGCGGAGGGTTCCGAGGGCCTCGTGATCGATGTGAAGTGGGGCAACGGTTCATTCATCCGCGACCTCGAGCAGGCCAAGCAACTTGCGCGTTCGATGACCCGCGTCGGCCGCTCGATGAAACGGCGCTGCGTGGCGCTGGTCACCGATATGAATCAGCCGCTCGGTGATACTGTCGGGACCTCACTCGAGGTGAAGGAAGCCATCAAGCTGCTCAAAGGCGAAGGTCCGGAAGACATGAAGGAACTCGTGCTCAAGCTCGGCATGGAAATCGTGCGGCTCGCCGGCGTGGCGGGCTCGACGCTTTCGGCCAAGCAGACCGTGCAACGGCATCTTACCGACGGCTCGGCGCTCGAAAAATTCAAGGAGCTCGTCAAGGCTCAGGGCGGCGACGTCAGCTATATAGAGAACCCGGACAAGTTCCCGCAGGCGAAGCATATTCGAAAGCTTCCCGCTCCGAAGCGTGGCTATGTACATACCATCAATGCCGCGATGATCGCGCATGGCGTACACTTGCTCGGTGCCGGCCGGATGGAGCCGGACGACAAGATCGATTATTCCGTCGGTGTTTCGGAAATCAAGAAAGTCGGCACGCAGGTGAAGCAGGGCGAGCCGCTGATGATGATTCACTATAATGACGAGGCGAAGCTTGAGCAGGCCCTCGATCACTTCAAAAACGCGTATCGTCTCGCGCCCAAGCGCCCGACGCCGCCGCCGCTGATCGTCGAGCGCGTCGCCTGATCATAGCGAAGCGCGGGCTTCTGCGCGCCGCACCGCAGGGAAAAGTGAATCGTTCGAGCCGACTCCCTGTGACTCGGCGGCGGGCCTCCGAGCATCTAATTATATATATAGGTAGATATATCTCGAATGTGGGTGCCGGTCCGGGGTATATCCGCGATCGGCGGCTCGCCGCCGGCTACAGGATGCCGGCCGCTCGCGACGGGTGGGTTCATCGACGCAGCGCGGCCGCCGCGGCTACATAAATCCTTGCTGATCGTCGACGACGAGAAGGCTCCGGCGCCGGGGCGGCCGGTCCGGGCGAATCTCCCGGCTATATACTGACGATATATTGCCCGACGATAGATCGCCGGAATGATATATCGTCCGCGGAGACGGCCGCAGAAACGGGTTAGACGCGGCCCAAATACGTGCCGTCGTCCGTGCTGATCTTGATGGTCTCGCCTTCCTTGATGAAGAGCGGGACTTGCACGACGAGACCGGTCTCCAGCTTCGCCGGCTTTTGGACGTTGCTCGCAGTGTCGCCCTTGATGCCATCGGAGCTCTCGATGACCTTCAGCGCGACGGTTGAAGGGAGCTCCACGGTCAGCGGCTTGTCGTCAACGAAGAGGACGTCCACGCGGCCGCCGGCCGTCAGGTAATTCTTGGTGTCACCGAGCAGCGATGCGCTCAACTCGATCTGGTCGAAAGTCTCGGGATCAATAAAAGCGAAGGCATCGCGATCGGCGTAGCTGAACTCGAGCGCGCGTTTCTCCGTTGGGAGAACCTCGATCGTGTCAGTGGACGCGAACCGCTGGTCGAGCGCTTTTCCATAGCGAAGGTTGCGCATCTTGACCTGTACGAACGCACGCAGATTTCCCGGGGTCCGGTGCTGGGTCTCCATGACGAGGTGGGGTTCCCCGTTGAATTTGATCACTTGTCCTTTGCGAATATCGTTGGCTGCGGGCATGGCGGATGGTCGGGAAACGAGGGTTTTGAAGAAACGAAAGGAAGACAGTGGGGAAGCCTTTCGCGCAGTGTCAAGGCCGCCCACGCCGCTGGCCGGAGCGGCGCGATCGGACTCGCGGGTCGCTGCGTTCACCTGACACATCGCGCTTGCGCTTGGCCGTTCGGGTTTCAGAAACTGAGATCGCTCTTCATGAAACAAAGGACACTCGCGCGCGAAGTCTCCATCCAAGGCAGCGCGTTGCACCTCGGTGGCTCGGTGACGCTCACCCTCAAGCCCGCACCTGTGGATCATGGCCTCGTGTTCAAGCGCATCGACCTGAACGGCAGCCCGGAAATCCGTCCCCAAGTCGGCCAGATCACTGATCTGGTTCGCGCGACGACCATCCAGGACGGCCACGCCAAGATCCAGACCGTCGAGCATGTATTAAGCGCGCTCTCCGGCTGCGGGATCGATAATGTTCTCATCGAGATGAACGCCGCGGAGCCGCCGATTATGGACGGCTCGGCCAAGCCTTTCGTAAATCTCATCCTCCAAGGTGAACCGGTCGAACAGGAGAAGGACCGCGAATATTTTGTGCTCGGTGAAGCAGTTTCTGTAACGCGTGGAAACTCGTCCATCATCGCGCTGCCGAGCGATACCCTGAAGATTTCCTGCACGTCCGCCGATGATCGCGGAATCCATACCCAACATCTTTCGCTCACGATCGATCCGGATGTATATATGACCCAGATCGCGGCGGCCCGGACGTTCACGATCTATGAAGACATCGAGGAGCTGATCAAGCTGGGCAAGATCAAGGGTGGCTCGCTGGACTGCGCGATCGTCATTCGCGGTGACAAAATTATTTCGAAGGAGCCGCTGCGCTTCAAGGACGAGTTCGTCCGGCACAAGATGCTCGATATTATAGGCGATATCGTGCTGCTCGGCATGCCGCTGAAAGCACATATCGTGGCGACGCGGCCCGGGCACGCCATCAATGCCGAGCTGACGAAAGCACTGGTTGCGAAAATGGATGAGGGTCGGCGCGAGAAAAAGAAAAAGCCGCGCGGCATGAGCCTCCTGCCGACGGAGACCTCACTTGATATACGTCGCATCCTCGACACGATTCCCCACCGGTATCCGTTCGTGATGGTCGATCGCGTCGTCGAGTTCGTCGGCAATGACGAATTGGTCGCGATCAAAAACGTCACGATCAACGAGCCGTATTTTCTGGGCCATTACCCGGGGAATCCGGTGATGCCTGGCGTGTTGCAGTTGGAGGCGATGGCTCAGGCAGCCGGTATATTAATGCTGCGTCGCGGCACGGTGGAGGGGAAAACGGCTCTGCTGATGAGCGCGGACAAGCTGAAATTTCGGAAACCCGTGCGGCCGGGAGACCAGGTTATTATAAACGCGAAACTCACGAAATGGCGCGGCAACACCGTCGCACAGGCGGAGTGTAATTGTTCGGTCGGCGGGCAAGTTGTGTCCTCGGCGGAACTGCTCTTCGCCGTCGTCGATAGCAGTGAGTTGGACTGATCGATGCCGTCGTTGATTCATCCGACGGCCGTCATCGAGCCGGGCGCCCGCGTTGAGGAAGGGGTCGAGATCGGCGCGTTCGCGTTCGTCGGCGCGGCCGTGGTGCTCGGTGCGGGAACGAAAATGCATCACCACGCGAGTGTGGAAGGCAACACGGTCCTCGGCGACAATTGCCAGGTGTTCCCGTATGCCTGCATCGGCGGGCAGACCCAGGACCTGAAGTATAAAGGCGGGCGGACGAGCCTCGTGGCGGGCGCGCGCAATGTATTCCGGGAGAATGTCACGGTACATTGCGCGACGGGCGACGGCGATTTCACGCGGATCGGCTCCGACAATACCTTCCTGGCCAATTCACATATCGCGCACGACTGTCGATTGGGAAATCATATAGTGATGAGCAACGGGGTGCTGCTCGCCGGGCATGTCACCGTCGAGGACCATGTCGTGATGGGCGGCTATGCGGCCGTGCACCAGTTCTGTCGCGTTGGCGCGCACGCGATGGTCGGCGCCATGGCGAAGGTGGTGCTGGACCTGCCTCCCTATTTCGTCGCGGACGGCGCGCCGGCGGTCATCCGAGCCTATAATAAAATCGGCCTTGAGCGCCGCGGTTTCACCAGCGAACAGCTCGATCGGATCCGCCGGATATATCGAATCCTATATCGCGACGGCCATAACCGCACCCAGGCGCTCGAGAAACTTGCGTCGCATCCGGACGCAGCGTCGATCGAGTTCCAGAGCATGCTCGCGTTTGCGCAAAGCAGCGAGCGCGGGCTGGCGCCGGGCGGCGGCGACTGACTCGCGTCAGTGCTTCTTATATACTTTCGCCGGGTCGAACACGCGTTCCGATATATAGTCGAGGCGCAGCGAGGCCGCTTCGCCCGGCGCGGCGGCGTCATCGAGGCGGCGGTAAAAGCAGGATCGGTAGCCATTGTGACAGGCGGCACCGCCGACGTTTTCGACCTTCAGCATGACCACGTCCTGGTCGCAATCGACGAACAGTCCGCGCACGAGCTGCGTGTTGCCTGACTCCTCGCCCTTGATCCAAAGTTTCTGGCGCGAGCGGCTCCAATATGTCGCACGCTTGGTTTCGATCGTGCGGGCGAGCGCCTCCGAGTTCATATAGCCGAACATGAGCACCTCGTTGGTCACGTGATCGGTCGTGATACAGGGGATCAGTCCGTCCGGGCCGAACTTCGGCTGCAGGACGGCACCGAGCTCAATCTCGTCGTGCGTGGTGCGGGCGGGAAAAGCGGGAGCGCTCATATATTTAGGAATTGGCCAGCTTTCGCAGATAATCGTAGCTGTAAAGTCCGGTGCGGTGACCATCGCTGAAATCGAATCGCACCGCGTAATTTCCGATGCGTTCCCAGCCAAGCACGGTGACCCCGGTGAACTCCTTTGGGCCGTTCCCGCCATATTTGTTTCCGAATATATCGGTTTCGCCCTGCGTTTCCGCGCTGGGCGACGCCGCGCGCAGTCGGGCGGCGGGCAGGTAGGATTCGGCTCCGTCCTCCCAAGCGATTGCGACCTCCGCGCCGATAATCTGGATGTTGACTGGTGAAATCATAAAAGGCTTCCCACTGCGACGCCCGGCTGGCCGGGCGAACTGCTGGCAGGGGATAACATGGTGTGCGGAGAAGCCGAATGAGCAAACCCAGCCGGTTCGGGAGCGACGCCCGATTTTTCCCTGGGCGTTTGCTTCTCGCGAAGGTCCCCGCAGCGTAGGCGCATGCAAGAATCGGCTGCGCCACGTTTGCCCCGCGTCGTTATCGTCGGAGCTGGGTTCGCCGGGCTTCACGCTGCCACCGCGCTGCCGGCAGACGAGGTGCACGTCACGTTGATCGATCGGCAAAATCATCATCTTTTCCAGCCGCTGCTATATCAAGTCGCCACGGCCGGTCTGTCGGCGGTGTCCATTGCCCAACCGATTCGCGCCTTCTTTTCCGCGCGCCCAAATTTCGATGTACTCATGGCTGAGGTCACGGGCTTCGATCTGAACGCGAAAAAGGTGATGTATGATCGGGGCACGATCGAATATGATTTCCTTCTGGTGGCGGCGGGCGGGGAAACGAGTTTCTTCGGGCATCCGGATTGGGAGCAATTCGCGCCGGGCCTGAAGACCCTCGATGACGCGCTACGCATCCGGCGACTTATATTATGTGCGTTCGAGGAGGCGGAGGTGGAGCCGGACCCGGCCAAACGCGCTGAGCTGATGACGACAGTGGTGGTGGGTGGTGGTCCGACGGGCGTTGAGCTGGCGGGAAATTTCGCCGAGCTCGCACGGAGCGTCTTGAAAAAAGATTTCGATCATATCGACCCGACCCACGCGCGCGTGCTGCTGGTGGGATCAGGACCTCGCGTGCTGGAGACTTTCTCGCCCGCTCTATCCCAGAGCGCCCAGGAGCAGTTGGAAAAATTAGGCGTGGAGGTGCGCAACAATACGAAGGTGGACCGGATCGGGCGTCGAGAGGTGGCGATCGGCCAGGAGGTCATTCGCGCCGGAACCATCGTGTGGGCGGCCGGGGTTCGTGCGAGCGGCTTGGCGAAAATGCTCGGCGGTGAGGTTGATCACGGCGGACGAGTCAAGGTGTCTGGAGATTTATCGGTGCCGGGGCATCCGGAGGTGTTCGCCGTCGGTGATCTCGCGGCCGTGGTGGACGCCCATGGCGTCAAGGTGCCAGGCGTCGCCCAAGGCGCGATTCAGACCGGGCAATATGTTGCGAAGATCATATTGCACGAGGTGCGCGTGGCTCGGAACGCCGCGGAACCGGTCCCCCGTGAGCCGTTTGTATATAACGACAAGGGATCGATGGCGACGATCGGTCGGGCGGCCGCGGTGGCGCAGATTGGCAAGGTGGAGCTGACCGGCCGCACCGCGTGGCTCGCGTGGCTGGGGGTGCACCTGCTCTTCCTCGTCGGCTTCCGCAACAAAATCGCGGTGCTCTTCCAGTGGCTGTATTCCTACCTCACTTACAAGCGAGGTGCGCGGGTCATCACGGGGCTGTCCGGCGAACGTTCAGCGGGCACGGCCTGACGGGCGATCGCGGTCGAGTTCCGGCTCCCGCCTCGATCCTCCTTATATACATTTGTATATATAAGCGGATCAATGTCGATGGATGGTGCCCACCTAATATCCGATATATACAGCGTCTGCCGGCTCTGTTCTCAGCTTCCGGACAGCAAAAAGGCCGGACTCAGGTCCGGCCCGGTGAGAATGTAAATAGCAGCGGCGAAACGGCGCGGCAGCTTATTGCTCCATCTTGACGCCGTCCATCTGGTAGATTCCCGCGACGAATCCGTTATCCAAAATTGTGCCGACTTTCATTGTCCCATAGAGGAACACCGGGGTGTCCATCAGCGCTTTCACGGGGTGCTTTCCCATATGAACAACAACCCATTCGTTCATATTCGGGACGCCACCATAGCAGCACGCCATCTGGTTACGCATCAGCAGCATCTCAGTGACCATGCCGTTTTCCATTTTCACCGGCATCATAAAGCCGGAGAGCATGACTTTGCGTCCGTCCAACTCTTTGACAGCACCAGGGATCTGCGCTTCGCCGGCAACCAGCTCCTTGGAGCCCGGCTTTGTCGATTCATCGACCTCGGGCGGAACGAAAGTGAAATTCGCGAGCTGCTCGAAGCTGATCATGGGGTACTCCACCGGTTTCGCCGTCGACGTGAGCGTAGCCTGCACGGAGCTCGTGGAAGCCGGCGCGGCATCCTCAGCGCGGACTTGAAACAACGGAGCCGCAACCAACATACCTACCAGCAGGCCTTTGTGAATGCTGCGGGCGATGCCGGACGGGGCGGTGATGGAAGTTTTCATGATAAAAGGAGTGACCGTGCGAGTATGCGGTTTGACGGTTAATGTAGCAGTAAGTTTCACGCCAAGCAAATGTTATTCGGTGGGCGCGAGCCCGAAAAAAAGCCCCTTGCCGGTTGAGGCAAGGGGCTGTGGAACGAAAACTTAAACAGCCCTTAGAACTCGCGTTTGGCCGCGAATGTAAACGCCCGGCCGACCCAGAGGCTCGAGCCGGTCGAGCCGCTATATCCTGTGCCGCTCGCGCCCTGCAGCGACGGTTTCTGGTCCAGGAAATTGTCGATGCCGAGGCGGAAGGTTGTTCGGCGCACCCAGACGTTGGACAACGCGCCAAATCGATACGACAGGCCGTAGTTGAGCTGAAGCTGGTCGCCACCACGCTCGTAATAGTTGAGCACGGGCACACCTGCAGTGCTCACTATATTGAACGTCTTGATATAGGCGGGGCTGCCCGCCGCGGTATATAAGGCCGCGGTCGTACTTGCACCGGTGCGGACATCCGTCGAGTACGTCGCATTGACGGTCGAATCCCAGCCGCCGAGCCGCCACTGGACCGTAGCGGATCCCTTCCAGCGAGGCACGATCATCTGGATCAAATCATCGTTCTTCCCGTAGTTCGGCTTCAGCCGCGTGAACTTGTTCAAGAACTGCGCCCAATCCGTTGAAATGCGAAATGCTCCGACGCGAGTGCGCGGAATGCTATAGCTGATGCTATAATCAAATCCGTTCGTGAAGTTATTACCGGTGCTGTTTACCTGCTGCGAGATGCTACCCACGATTGATCCCAACGGCGCGATCCACTGATTCTGCGGGAGCACAGCATAGGTCTGCTGGAACAGCGCAATGTCTGCGGGCGTCACCGGATTCCGCAACACGAACGGGTCGCCCACATAGGTGTTCGTCCCGTCGGGTGTCACGTGCGAGCCGACGTTGATCGACGTGATGCTCTTTCCGGCGGCCAACTGCTGCTGAGTATATGCGAGCAGCAGCTGATTATCGAGGTTGGTCGTCGTGCTTTGGGAAACAATTAGGTTCTTCTGCGTGATCTCCCAGTAATCGATACTGAAGGACAGGCCTTTGATCTGCGGCACGTCGACAACCACGCCGCCGCTTCGGCCGGTTGATTGCTCCGGCTGAAGGTAGGGATTCGCAATACTATATCCTCTGGTGATGATCTGCGCGTCTGCCGGCAAGCCGGCGCTCGTGAAGTAGTTATTCCGAACCGGATCGCGTGAACCGGGGGGGGTCGCATTGCTGAACGAAGTCGGCTGATATAAGTCAGCCAGGTCCGGCGCGCGGAAGCCCTTGTTCAGAGATGCACGGAATAGCAGCCAGGTAAACGGCTTCCAAGTGCCGCCGAACTTCGGCTTCGTTGTATTACCGAAGTCGCTATACCGTTCGCTGCGGACAGAGCCGTTGAACTCGATCGATTGCGCAAACGGGATTGCGTTTTTCGCCTCGAGGATCGGAACGACCGTCTCGGCATAGGCGCTCGCGATCGTTCGCGACGCGGCATAATTTTTCTTCGGCGACGTCACGAGGAAGTCGTTATCATTCGGATCGAGGCCGGAGTCAGGAGGATTCACGGCGGCGTACGGGTCTTTGTGATCCTCTTTATATTCATAGCGCCATTCCACGCCCACCGAGGCGGCGATCGGGCCGGCCCAGAGATCGAAGACATTTCCTCCAAAACGCGCGTCGCCGACGGCGATTTTGCTATGACCGAAACGATTCAACGACTGTGTATACGTGTCGCGGACGCTCTTCGGGTTATTATAGGGAGTGTCGGCGACCACGGCGCCATTCACTACCTTGAATGTATATCCAAACGGATTCCACGCGGTGGCATCCGTGCGCTGAGCCGCGGCCTGGAGTTCCGAGGCGCGGACGCCGTTGACGGAAAAGTCCGTGCCGCGAACACCGCCCAGAGTGGCGGCCGTTTCCCACGTCCAGGAGGTCGTTCCGATGTTACCGTTTAAACCGCCGAGCAGCCGGTACATGGTTTCGTCGGACGTGATCTTTTCGTTGCCGCCGTCCTGCATGAGCACGCCGACGACGGTCAGTGGCTGAGGCGTGCCGACGAGACGCGCGCTGCCGTCGGCATTGGGCGCTCCGCCAACATTATAGAAGTGTGAGCCGTAAGGGTTGAACGGGTTGTCCGCCGAGAGCTGCACGCGGCGGTTGCTGACGTTGAGTGTGATTGGCTGACGACCGGTGACGTCGTCGTCCTTATAGGCGATCACCTCTCCGAACACCTTGATGCTCGGCAGCAGCTGGTACTCGACGTGATTATATACATTGAAGCGTGCGCTCTGCGGCTGGCCAACGGTCCATGTATTATAATTCGCGTAGAGGCTGTGGGGAATTGCGGTGTTCGTCAGGCTCGGCGTGTCGCCACGGACGCCGTCGGTTGGATAAAAATAGGTGGTTGCCGTGGTCGACGTCGTCGACGTGCCCACATAGAAAGACGGGTAGACGCCAATCGAGGTCGAGCCGTCGTAAGAACTGCCGAACACATTGAACGGCGGCTTGGCGATTCCGGTGCGGTCGCTATAGCGACTCTCGGAGCGCTGGTAGAGATATATCTTGTTGCGGTAATAGGCCGTGGCGTCTGTGACCCACGTGCCCTTGCCGCCGGCGAAAACCGTGCCGAAGCTAACGGTGCCTTCAAAATCCGAGCCGCCGCCGTGCTCGGTCACGCCGGCCCGGAACGTTGCGAGGCCGCCGTTGGGGCGCTTGTCGGTGACGTAATTGACCACGCCTGCGACTGCATCCGAGCCATATATAGCGGACGCGCCGTCGCGCAGAACCTCGATTTGTCCGACGGCCACGCCGGTCGGGAGTGACTCGACGTTCACCGACGATGTATTAAACGGATAAAACGGCATGCGCCGGCCGTTCAGGAGGACGAGGGTGTTGGCGGAGGTGAGACCGCGCAGGGCGACGTTGGCATTGCCACCGCGCGCCGCGACGGCGTTCACGGAGGTTTCGTTCTGCGGAATATTCGTGATCTGCGGGATTCCGATAAGGAGGTCCATCGGCGTCGCGGAGTCGCGCGCCTCGACCTGCTCCGAGGTGAAGACGGTGACCGGGAGAGTTTTCTCCTGGTCGAGCCGTTTTATATTGGAGCCGGTCACGGAGACCGCCTCGAGCTGAAGGGGTTCGTCCTTCGCGGCGGGGGCCGTGCTGGTGGTGGTAGTTTGCGCCTGCAGCGCGGCGGCGGCGGCGAGGAAGAGGGCTGCCAGCTTTTGCTGACGCGCCCGCGTTAGAGTGAGTTCAAGCCTGTTCATATTTCGCTGATGCGAGGTGTTGTGTCCGAGCAATACGCGGTCCGGGGCTTGACCACGTGAAAAGTCCAACAGGAACGCCGGTGTCGTTCGCACCGGCTTCCGCCTGGGGAACCGCGCTGCAGCGCGCGGCAGGGTGACCGGGCAGAGCCCAGTCTATGGAGGAGAAATGGCGCCGCGACGGAACCTTCCGCCGGACACTATTTCATAATTATGAAATATAGGATGGTTGGGAGGAGGGAGGTAGGAAAGGTGCAGGCAGGACCTGGCGGAAATCGCGAAGGCGAGGCCAAGCCCGCGGGAATGACGGTGCCGATCCCGCGGATTTACACCGTCTAGCAGAATTGCTGCCAGCTTGGGCGGCGAGTGGTGGAAAATGCGTTCGGCGGTCGATTAATATGAACCCGGCCCGCGAAGTTTCCGCGGTCCGGACGGCCCGGAAAAAAAGACCGGGGTTTTCCCATATGGGAAATCGCTTGCTACGCGGCGTTCTACGGGTGGACTCTTCCGCCGACTACACCGGGCCGCCCCTCGAAGAACCACTTCGCTGATACCGCCCGCTTCCGGACTCAATGGACGACAACGCTCCCAAGGAGAATCCCCCCGCGGGATTCAATAAACTCGATCTGAGCCAATTGCAGGGCTTCAGCTTCGGCACGCAATGGACGCAGGACAAATCCGCGTCGCCGTCTCACCGCGAGACCGATGATCGTCCCCGGCGCGATGATCGCCGCGATGGCGCGGGCCCAGGCGGTCCCGACCGGCGCGATCGACGCGCCTTCCGGAAACCGGTTGGCCCCGCGTCCAACGACGCGCCCCCAGCCGGTGCGCCGGCGCCCGCTTCCCGGGACAACCCGGACCGGCCGGCGCGACGCGATGGCCCCGGTGGCGATTATCGCGGTGCCCCACGGCGCGAGGGCACGGGTGGCTACGATCGCAATCGACGTCACGAAGCTCCTGTCGATCGCGGTCCATATGATAGTCCGTACTTCTCGGCGACGTTTTATCCAGAGGACACCAGCTTCAACACGCTCGTCCAAACGATCCGGAAATCCTGTCGTACGATCGAACTTTTCGAAATCGCGCGCACCGTCGTCGGCAAGCTCGATCGCTTTATAGTGGTCCTCACGCGCAAAACGCCTCCCGTGGCGCCGGGCACGGAGCCGCCGCCGCGGAAGCCACTTGCTATATCGGTTCCCGATTCCCTGCCGTTTGATACAGAGGAGGCGGCGATCGCCCACGTGATGAGCACGCATCTCGGACAATTTTTTGTCACCTCGGAAGCCGAGATCGATCCGCCGAAGGGAAACTTCCAAGTGGTGAACCGGTGTACGATCACGGGCGAGTTGCTCGGGCCGCCGAACTATCACCGCTACGCGCAGATCGTGCAGCAGCACCACGCAGCCAAGGTGCCGCGGATGTCCCTCGAGGCGTACCGCAGTCGCATCGAGAGCGTGCGCGATCCCGAGCTCATCGCGCAATGGCTCGAGAAGATGAAAAAAACCACGAGATATACGTGGAAACTTTCCCCCTCGAGCGCACCGGTGGCCCCCGCCCAAGCGGCGTCTGCCCCCGCGCCCGTCGCGTCGAGCGAGTCTGCCGCTCCCGGCGGGACTGCCCCCGCCGCCGAGCCAGCGGCCGTGCCCGCGGAAGCCGCCGCTCCCGCGCCCACGACGGAACCGGCCCCCGCCGCTCCGGAGGCGCCCCCCGCGATCGCCTTCGATTCCCTCGAGGAGGCTCGCAACTATCTGCTCGCGCACGCTCGCGATCGCGTCGTTCGCCTCGCCGATTCCGTTCGCTTCCCCGGGAAAATTTGCGAGTCGCTGCCCGAGGGCGAAATTCGCGATGCCGTCGAGGGCGCACTCGAGCGCCAGCGCCGATTCCCCCTCGATACCGCCAACGCCCTCCGGGGACGTCTCCGGCGCGAGCACTTTACTATATTCAAGAAGGGCTCGAAGGGCGTCTCGTATGTTTGCGCCGTAAAGCGCAAGTTCCGCGTCCCCGGCCAGACGTTCGCCGACACGATCGGCGCGCTCATCAGCTATATAGAGAACAACCCAATGGTGCGAGCGAGCGAGTTGCCCGCGAAATTCCTAGGACTGAAACTGCCGCCGCAGGAGAAAAATGTCGCCGCTTCCGTTACCGGAACCACACCGCCATTGCCGGCGGCGCCGCCGGCCGAACATGCGTTGAGCATCGACGAGCGCGCGAAACTCGCTCGCATGCAGGGCGACTTGGTATGGCTTGTGCGCGAGGGTTATGTGACGGAATTCATTGACGGTCGTCTCTTCGCGCCGCCACCGATGGTGGAAGCCCGCAAGAAGGAAGTGGAAGCCGAAGATAACGATCCGGAGAACTTCCCCGAGGCCCCCGCGACGGAAACGTCTATGCCAAACGCTTCGGCCGCTGACGTGCCCGCCCCGACGCCGCCACCGGCCGAAATGCGGGACGCTGCGCCGGCCTCTCCGGAGCCCGCGGCCGATTCTCCGCCGCTCGTGCCCACGCCGGTCGACGAGACTCCGTCCGCGGTGACTGAGGGACCAGTGGCCTGATGACGCGCGAGCCCCGCCCGGCGGGCTCGACGTGAGGCGCGTTCTCCTTGGCTGCTTCTCCTGGCGATTTTCCGACCTCGGGCGTCACGCCGCCGCCCACCATCGCGTACCTATTCACGACGTTTCCGAAAAATACGGAAACGTTTCTGCAGCGCGAAATCATCGCGATGCGCGCGCACGGCGTGCAGCTGCGACTCTATTCGCTGTGGGGCGGTGGCGGCTGGTTTCGCGGATTGCAGGTGGCGCGATTTAATAAATGGCGGCTGCTGACTTTATTCTGGATGATTCCGGTCGAGGCGTCGCGCCGCCCCGCCGTTCTCCCCCAGCTGCTCCACGGTCTCTTCACCCGGCGGCCCCCGTCATGGCTGAACTGCTGGGAGAATCTGCTCGGCGCTGGATTCGCTTGTATATACGCGCGTGAATTCCGCCGCAATCCGGCGACGCTCATCCACGCGGCCTGGGGTGGGGCGCCGGCGACCGCGGCCTGGCTCCTCTGGAGGCTCGACGGCCATCGCTTCACTGCCGGCGCTCACGCCTACGATATATATGAACACGGCGGCGATTGGTGGCTCGACGAAAAACTCGCGCACGCGCGGCTCGTTCATACATCGACACTGATGGGCTGCGGGGCGCTCGTGGCGCGCGGCATCGCCGCGGATAAAGTGGTATGTATTCGCCGCGGACTCGACCGGATCCTGCCGCTAAAAACACTTCGTGCCTCGCGCGAGCCGCTGCATCTGATCGCGGTCGCGCGACTCGTCCCCAAAAAGGGTCTCGATCATCAGCTCCGTATATATGCCGCGTTGAAAAAAGCCCGCGTTGCGTTCGAGGCGCGCATCGTGGGCGATGGCCCGTTGCGCGCGGAACTCGAGCGGCTCGCTGGTCACCTGGGCATCGCGGCGCAAGTCACGTTCACGGGGCACCTCGCGCAACATGATGTATGGAACCAGCTCGCGTGGGCGGATGTTCTGCTTCATACTGGCGTGATCGCCGCCAACGGCGACCGCGACGGCCTGCCCAATGTCATTCCCGAAGCGATGTCCGTCGGCGTGATGATCGTAACCTCGCCCGCGGCCGCCACCACGGAAGCGGTGACCGACGGTGTCACCGGCTATGTCGTCGCTGCAGAAAAACCCGCGGACTGGATCGAGCCATTGCGGCGGCTGGCGGAGGATGATGTATCCGCAGAACGGATACGCGCGGCGGCGCGCACGTGGGTCGAGGAGAACTTCGACGCCCATAAAAACGCCGAGCGGCTGCTGCGACATTTCGAGCGCGTCATCGCGTCATGATATATATCGACGTCACGAAGGCCGCGCGCAGCACCCACCGCTCGGGGCTCCAGCGCGTGAGCGAGCGTCTGCGCGGGGCGCTGGCGGAGGCGGTGGCGGTCGAGTGGGATGCGCGGGGTCCCGGTTGGCGCGACGTGGCGCAACGAAACAATATATCTCCGGGTGCTGCGGACTGGCTGTTGACGAGCGAACTTTTCTCCGGCGAGGACCGTCCCGGATTTCGCGAATGGATTATACAGCGAGCGTGCCGGGCTGCCGCGATATTTCACGACGCGATCCCGCTGCGTCACCCGCAAATCACGTGGCCCCAGAGCGTCGCCCGGCACCCCGACTATATAAAGATGCTGGCGGGCTTCGATCTCGTGTGGGCGGTTTCCGCGGCGAGCGCGTGGGACCTCACGACCTTCTGGGCGTGGCAGGGTATAAATCGGGTCCCGGATGTTCGTGTGCTTGCGCTCGGCGCAGACGATCCAGCCCAACCGCGCCGATCCTCCGCCGGCGGCCGCAGCCTCGTTTGCGTGGGCATCATCGAACCGCGCAAGAATCAATCACTGCTTCTCGAAGTGGCGCCGGTCCTCTGGGACGAGGGGCACGAATTCGATTTGTATATAGTGGGACGCGTCAATCCGCACTTCGGACGCCCCATCGTTCAACGGCTGCAGTCGCTCCGGCGCGTGTATCCAAAATTACACTACGAGCCGCGCGCCGATGACGCGCAGATGAATATATTGCTCGATGAGGCGCGCGCGACCGTTTTCCCGACGATCGCGGAGGGTTGCGGCCTGCCATTGCTCGAATCGCTCTGGCGAGGTGTGCCGTGCGTCTGCAGTGATTTGCCGGTGCTGCGGGAAAATGCGGACGCCGGTGGTTGTCTGCCGCTGTCGGTCAACGACCGCGCGGCGTGGGTCGACGGTTTGCGGCGCGTGCTTCGCGACGATGCCCTCATTGCCTCGCTGCGTGCCTCGGCCACCGCCCGCCCGCTGCCGACGTGGAGTGAGGCTGCCGCGACGATTCGCGCGGGGCTGGCGATTTCCCGTTAGAGCTTCTTGGCCGCGTACGCCATCGCGTCCGCAATTTTTTCGAGCTGCTCGTCCGTGTGCATCGCTGAGATCGCCGTGCGGATGAGATCCTTGCCGGCGGGAACAGCGGGCGCGATGGACATCACGGTGAAAACCCCGCGGTCCATGAGCGCTTTCCAAAAAGGATATACGCGTTCCTTCGAGCCGAGGACGATCGGCACCGCGGGCGTTTCACTTTCCCATGTATCAAGATTCAAGCCCTTGAGCATCGCGCGATATTTACGCGTGTTGGCCCAGAGTTTCTCGAGGTGCTGCGGCTCGGTTTGCATGATACCCAGCGACGCCTCTGCACATGCCGCCTGACTCGGGCTGATCGCGGCGGAGAATATAGTCTGCTTCGAATGTGAGCGAAGATACTCGATGACCTCGCGGGAGGCGGCGACGAACCCGCCGGTGCTCGCGAGCGACTTCGACATGCTTCCGCATATCACGTCCACTTTATCATTCAGCCCGAAATGATCGACCGTGCCGCGGCCTTGCCGGCCGAGCACGCCGAAGCCATGCGCGTCGTCGAGCACCGTGAAGCAGCCGTTCTCCTCGGCGATCTCGGTCAACTCCGGCAGCCGCGCTATATGACCCTCCATCGAATATACTCCCTCGACCACCAGCATTTTTGGCGCGTCGGGATTCGAGGCCGCGAGAATTTCACGGAGGTCATCCGGGCTGTTGTGCGAGAAACGCTCGACCGTCGCCATCGAGAGGCGGATGCCTTCCCAAAGGCACGAGTGAAGATTCTTGTCGGCAAATACACTATCGCCGCGCTGCGCGAACGAGGCCACGGCGGACAGACACGAAAGATAACCGGCCGCGTGGATATGGCACGCTTCACGCCCGAGAAACGCCGCGAGCTTTTCCTCGAGTTGCACGTGAAACGCGCGCGATCCGTTCGAGGGCCGGGCTCCGGTGGGGCTCGTGCCCCATTTCAACATCGCCGCGCGACCCGCCTCGATCACCTGCGGATGGAATGACAACCCGAGATAATCGTTGCTCGAGAGCATGATCATCTCCCGGCCATCGAGGCGAATCGTTGTATTCTTCTGGGCCTCGATGGCGTGATAATACGGCGCATACTTCAGCCGCATCTTCGTGGCATAGTCATCGCGGCAGCGCGCGAGGAGTGCCTTTTTATTTTTCGAGAAGAAGGAGAGCGCCATGGCGGGGCGTATTATTCGCGAAGCGCCCGGATTGGCAAACGGAAAGGCAGCCCGCGACCTCACCCGTTTCGGCGCGACAAAGATTCCATCCACTCGCGCAACTCGCGCGCATACACCGACCATGGACGGAATTCGCGCCCGCGCGCCGCGAGCGCGAGCTGGTTTCTCCGCCCGGGATTTTCAAGCAGCTCGCCGATCGCCGCGGCCAGCAACTCCGGCGTCGGCGCGTCCACCATCATACATCCGCCACCGCGCGCGGATTCCCCGATCGCGCCGCGACTCGAGCAGACGCAGGGCTTGCCTCGCGCGAGGCTCTCGAGCACCGGCAGGCCGAATCCCTCCATCAAAGAAGGATATACCGTGAAAGCGCAGTCCGCATACGCCGCCTCGAGCGCCACCTCACTCTGCGGCCCGCTATATACAACGTCCCGTCCCGCCGCCCGCAATTCGGCAATGCGCGCCAGCGCCCGGGCGCCGCTCTGCCGCTGCGCCAACCCGACCAGGCGCAGCGTAAATTTCCGACCGGCGCGCCATAATATATCGCACGCATCGAGGAGCGCGGCGTGATTTTTCCTGCCCTCGATGCTGCCCACGCTCAGCACCACCGGCTTCAGATTGCTCGATATATACTCATCGATTCCTGATCCAGCCGTCGTCGCCCTGGCAGGCGGCGCGTCGAGCCCGAGCGGCAGCGCATAAACCGGTGGAGTATTGTATATACCGAGCCACCGCCAATATTCCAGCAACGAGGCCCGCGAATCCTCGGACACCGCCGCGATGCCATCGAACGCGAGCAGCTCCTGCAGGTAAGCAGGGAACCTCGACACCATCGCCGGCGGCGTGAGTTCAGGCAGCTTCAGCGCAATCGCATCGTGAAAAATCGCGACGCGCGGTCCCGCGACCGACGCCAGCAGCTGCGGCAATCCGACGGCGACGCGGCCCGAGAAAAGTTCCGGCACCACGAGTCCCGCCGTCGCGTCTGGCCATGTAGGCACCCTCCCAGCGCCGTCCCGCCAGCGTCGGACCTTGCTGCGCCAGCGTCGCGACCACGGCCACCGAGCGCCCCGCGTGGCAGCGACCTCGTCGCGCGCGAGGTTGTCGCGCTCCCACCTTTCCAATGGCCGCCAGGCGTGCGCGTAGGGATCGAATGTGATTGGCCGCGCCTCATCGCCGAGGGCCGCGAGCAGCGAACGCGCGACGCGCTGGATGCCCGTGCGAGCGGCCGTGTGGCTCGTGTGCGAAAGATCGAGCAGCAGCGGACGCATGATCAATCAGGGAGCACGGTGAGACGCGCATCGTAAATCGCGAATGCGAGCGCGCGACTTTCATCGCCCGCGCCCTCCCGCACCGGTGGCGTCAGCGAACGGAACTCGAGCGCGCCGCGTCCATTTGATATAGCGATTTCTATATACTGCGGCGCACCGCGCGTGGTCGTCACTTCGCCACGCCATAATTCGCGCTCTCCCTGCCGCACGATCACCGTGCGTGGACGCGTGCTGCGTAAAGAAAACTCGAGCGCGACGCGGCGATCCGCCTTCGGCCACGCCTCCAGCGTGACGCGTCCGTCGCCTTGGCACCACGCCCAGTAGTGTCGCGATGTGCGTTCCTCGCCGTACCAGCCGTCGCCCAGCGTGGCAACGACGCCGGTGCCGTGCGCGCGGACCGCCGTGAGTTCGCGCGGGTCGACGTGGACGTCCACCAGCGCGAACAATCCTGAGGCGACCGTCAGGTTGCCGAGGAAGAGCCAGCCAATCGCCGCGCCGCGCCGACCTGCCGTTATATT
The DNA here is from genome assembly GCA_963800005.1 of uncultured Verrucomicrobiae bacterium. Taxonomy (GTDB): domain Bacteria; phylum Verrucomicrobiota; class Verrucomicrobiia; order Opitutales; family Opitutaceae; genus CAWCZH01. The sequence goes on along the minus strand of CAWCZH010000001.1, from coordinate 479,102 downwards.
AAATGCCATGCTCAGCGGAAGCAGCACGCGGGTCGCGGCGCCGGGCAACCCTTCCCACACGGCAGTATTCAGGCACAGGAACAGCACTATATAGATCGCCCCGATTCTCCACCACCGGTCGCCGGGCGCCGGCGTCAGCGCAATATATAGCGCCTGTCCCGTCAGTCCGACCAGGGCCAGCAGCGTCGTCGCGACCGGGATCCAATCGCCCTCGGTCCGGAACGCGGCCAGTGTCGCGCGCCATTTCTCCAGATATCCGACCACCGGCCACGTGAGGTTTGAGAGACCGTTGTCGTTATATCCGAGGCGCCACTGGATATATATGATCCAGAGGGCGAGCGGCGCCGCGGCGACGAAGGCACGGCGCAGGTTCGCCGCGGAGAGCCAGGGGCGGTCGAGCACGCCGACGAGTCCCGCCAGCGAGGTCTCGCGCGCGAGGCCGGCTGCGGCCAGCAGCGTGGTCGCGAGCGGGCCGCGTTTGTTTTCGGCCGCGGCAAGGGCTCCGGCGAGGATCGTGAGCGCGACGAGGTCGGTCAGCGCGAAACGCACACTCGCTAGTGCGCCAGCCGAAAAAAGCAGTCCCGCCCAAGCGAGCCAGCCGCGCGCATCCCGCACCGGCAGGACACGCCAGACTATATAGGCGAGTATCAGCCAGGCGATGAGATTGAGGACGGAGTATATATGAACAATCGCCGCGGGCTGTCCCGCCGCGAGCAACCACGCCAGCGCCGAGGGCAGGATGCGGCGCGCGCGGTACGTCAGGCTGTCGACCGCCGGCAGGAGCTCGGCGGCGGCGAGCGTCGGATGATACGCGATCTGCGCATAATATAGTCCGTCGTATCCGCCGGTGTTGCGATAGACATATACGGGATACGTGCGGAATGCCGCGATCTTCAGCTCGTCGTTCCCGGCGTCGAGTTGGAGAAACTCAGTGAACCGATATACGGGGTGCCAGAAGCGCGCGACCAGCCCGAGGAAAAGCAGGACCGCGCACCAGCCGGCCAGGCGCACGCCGCGGCGCCGGGACGGATGCCGCTCGCTCATCGCGCCGCGGAGACGGACGCCGGCTCGTCCCGCCGCCACACCGTCACCTGCGAGATCGCGCCCACCTGCGACCAATGGCCGGGCAGCCGTTTTTCGAGGACGTCTTTTTCCTCGAAAGGAAATAAGACCGCGTAAATCGGCCGTCCCGCCGCCACGCAGAATTTTTCCACCGGAGCAAAGGCCGGCGGGTCAAACTGGTCCCACCGCAAAAACGTGAGGTTCGTATAATAGAGCAGCGCGCCGCTCATCTGCATCGAGAGGACGACTGCATTGGGAGGCAGGTGGGCGCGCGCCCAGCGCGCGGTGTCGGGATATACTTTTTCGCCGCGACCCGAATCCAGCGCGTTGAGATTATCGACCCAGTAGCTGCTCCACGCGGCCACGAGGAGGGCGAGAGCCGCGGGGACGCCGGGAGATCCGAATTGCGGCCGGCGCGCCGCGATGGCCCGCGCGGCCCAGAGTATGCCCAGGATCAGGGCGGGGAACGCCGGCAATATGAAACGCAGGTACCACCATGTCTCATGCGTGTGGTAATAGAATACATAGAATCCCAGCAGCACGAGTATCCACGAAATCAATACAGCGCCGGCGCGAACCGTTTCGCGCCGGATCAACCACGGCAGCGCGAAGATGAGGACGAGCCCGGGCGTCAGCAGCACGGGCAGCCACTTTATATAGTTCAACAGCGCGGGCGGCGCATATTCCAACTGGAAAATGCCGCCGACTGCGCCGTAGCCGGTTGTCAGGGCCTGCCCATACAGTGCGCGATTGAAGAGCGCGAGAAACACCGCGCCGGGAGCGCCGCCCACGATCAGGGCCAGCCATTGCCGCCAGGAAAACCCGAGACAGATCGCGACGGGGAGCATAATCAATAAATCGCTCGGACGCACGAGCACCGCGATGGCGACGCTGACTCCGGAGGCGAGCGCCCAAGCCCAATGCCGCCGGCTGAGCCAGGCGGTGAGCACGGCGGCCATGCACCACACGACCGCGGGCGTGTCGCTCATCGCCTGCACGGACATGAAAAGATATAGCGGGCAGACGCCGAGCAGGAGCGCGCCGAACGCGGAACTGCGTCGGCTGAAGCCGAAGACCCGCCCGAGTTGATACATCAGGAAAACGCCCAGCATCGTGTGCAGCCACATCGTCACGTGCGGCGCGAGCGGCCAGCCCGTGAACGGCGCCACCGCGAGCATGAGAACCGAAAGTCCGAGCGGGTAGGTCGGCACCATATGCCCGGCCGCGAACGGCACAAAGCCGAGCGGGATATAACTATATTCGGGCATGTTCGGATATTTCAATCCGGCGATCTCCCGCTGCTGCTCGATGATGTGTCCGGCGCGGAGAAGCCGCGCATTGTTCAAGTAGCCCGACGAGTCCGAACCGCCGGCCCAAGCACCCATGTGCGTCGCGATCATGATGCCGTAGGCGACGATGGCGATCGTCGCACAAATCCAAGTGATTCGCCGCCACCGGTGTCTCCCCGGCGCCGAGCGGAGATCCGGGGTTGAAGTCGGTGAATCCATTCTTGCGTTGTCGCGTCCGAGAGAGTGGCTTCTCGAATTTCGTGGCAAATCCAAAACCCGTTTCCTCTCTGGTGCAGCGCTGCCTCATCGGCGCGGCCTACGGGGCGGTGGTGGTGATTTTCCTCTGGCTATGCGCCCAGTTTTACCTGCCGGGCAAAGGGTTCACCTACCTGATCCAGTTCGGCGGAAAAGAGAGCGCGCGCTACCTGCCGGACCTCCGCGCGATCAACCATTTTGAGTATGAGGACTCGTTCGGCTACGACGCGCAATGGTACGCGCAGATCGCCATGCACCCGCAGCTGCGCGATCCCGCGCTGGCCTCGGCCGTGGACAACCTGCCATATCGCGCACGCCGCATTCTTTTCTGCTGGACCGCCTATATACTGGCGCTCGGCAACCCCGCCCGGGCGCTTTATATATTCGCCGTGCAGAATATATTCTGCTGGCTCGTGCTGGCTGGCGTGCTGCTGCGCTGGTTTCCGCCGGATCGCTGGGGCAATCTGCTGCGCTGGACCGGCGTCCTTTTTTCCGCCGGACTCTGCCTGAGTGTCCGCGGCGCGCTGCTCGATGGCCCCAGCCTGTTGCTGATCGCGATCGGGATCGCCCTCGCGGAGCAGCGGCGTCCGGTGTGGTCCGCGGTAGTTCTCGGCATTTCCGGTCTCGGCCGTGAAACCAATATACTCGCCGGCGCCGCGCTCGCGCCGCGCGGGCTCCGCGATTTTTCCGGTTGGACGAAGTATATAGGCCGCATGGCAATGGTGGTTTTCCCGCTGGTCGCCTGGTTTGCGTACCTGCATTTCACGGTGGGATCCGGCGGCGTGGCGGGTTTGCGCAATTTCGACTGGCCGCTCGCCGGCTATATAGACAAGTGGCGGGAAACGATCGCGCGGCTGGGCGCCGAGGGCGGCAGCTCCGTGGCGTCGTGGAGCGTCCTGATGCTCATTGCGCTCACGGCGCAGGCGCTGTTTTTCCTGCTGCGGCCGCGCTGGAGCGACCCGTGGTGGCGCGTCGGCGCGGTATATACTTTACTGATGCTGGTGCTCGGCGGCGCCGTGTGGGAGGACTACCCTGGGGCAGCCTCACGCGTGCTCCTGCCGATGACTCTCGCGTTTAATATCCTGGTGCCACGCGGCCGCCGCTGGTGGGCATTGCTGCTGTTGGGAAATCTCACGCTCGTTTTTTCGACCGATACGCTGAAGCCGCCGGGCAACATCAGCTTCGAGACCATCGGTCCCCGCCCGCTCATCATCGCGGAAAGCGGCGAGGCCGTGGAGGCGCGCTTCGATCCCGCCGAGTGGTTCATGGCAGAGCGTTCGCGACTCGAGTTCTGGCGCTGGAGCCGTGGCTCGGCGGCCGTTGCGTTTCATAATCCCCATCCGTTCGCGATCATTGCCGACATTCATTTCGACCTGAAAAGTAACGATCGCCGCGACGTCACGCTCAGCACCGGCGGCAAGAAAATCTGGAGCGGTCCCGCTGACCGCGTTCGCCGCGGCACCACCATCCGCCAGGTGCGGCTGGAGCCGGGCGACACGATCTGGCGCTTCGAGACCGATCGCCCCGCCGAGGCGCCCAACCACGAGGACCCGCGCAAAGTGACCTTTAGCATTCGCAACCTGCAGATCCGGCTGAAACGCCGCGCCGACCCGATCCCCTGAATCACACGCAGCCGTTGTATCCGAAACGCGGATACAGGCATACGCTGCGAAACGGTTTACCTCCCGGGGCGTGGACGGGCGCCCACGATTCCGAGCCGGTCGCGTATCCACCGAACGGATACAGAGGCACACCTAGAATCCGGCGATGCCCTCGAGGCGCCGCCGGTAGCGGGCGCCGATGACGGCTGGAGAATATTTCGTCTCCATTCGCGCGCGCGCCGCAGCCCCGAGACTCGCGGCCAGGCCGCGGTCGTTGCAGAGTTTCTTCATCGCCGCGCCGGCCTGCACTATATTGGGCTCGGCCCAGATCGAGCCTTTCACATAGGGCCCATGATGCTGGTCGAGGGAAACGAGGTTATAATCAATCGGACACCCGGTGGTATCATCGACGAATTCGGCGGTCGCCGACCAATTCGTCGAGATCACCGGCTTCCCCAAATACATACACTCGGCCACCGCCAGGCCGAATCCCTCCGAGCGGTGCAGCGAGACAAAGCAATCGCACGCCGCCTCCAAAGCATATATCTCCGCGCGCGGCAGCGTCTCGGTGATCAGCCGCGTCCCCGGGATTTCGCGCACGGCATTCTGGAGCCAGTTGAAGTCGATCGGATTGCCCAGCGCATTTTGGACTTTCACGATCAGCGCCGCGCCCGAACTCGCCAGCCCAGATTCGCGAAAAGCCCCAAAGGCCGCCCGCGGGTTTTTTCGAGCCGCGTACGAATTCAGGTCGATCAACGAGAGGAAAAGAAACTTGTCGTGCGGCAGGCCGAATCGCGCCCGCAGCGCGCCGATGCTTTCCACCGGCCGCGGGAACGAAATCGCATGCGGCATCTTCAACACCGGCACGGGCGATTTCATCTCGATCGACTCGCGCGTGAAATCGCTCGGACACCAGATCTCGTCAAAATAATCGAGGCTCGGCACCCATGCGTCCGGAAACTCCGGCAGTTCCCATGCGAAATACCCTATATTATATTTGCCCGCGCGGAATCCCTCGCCGTGGTGATGATCGATGTCCCGCGCCGCCGGCGGGTCGATATGAATCACATTCACCGGGTGCGGGTTGTCCTCCTGTAATCGCGACGCATAGGTCTGGTCGCCGAGCCGGTTCTTGCAATGCAGCTTGAGCGTGACGAGCGCGCAGGGCAGGGCGGCGGCGTCGGCCGCGCGCACCATACAGCGCGCGGATTCGCCGACCCCGAGGTCCGCGGTCAGAAAACCCGCTATATTAATTCCGAGCTTCGCGTGACGCCGGAGAAACGCCGCGGAGAACGGCGCGTTGCGCTGCGCGAAATCATATATCACCTCGCCTGTGTCGGTCGCGACGCTCGCGATCCGAAGCTGGCGATTGCGATTCTGCGCGCGAAACCGCTGCCATGGCGGCAAGTGCGACAGACGCCCAAGCCACGCGAGGAGATTCGTTCCCTCAACCCCGGTCAGCCGGAGCGTCAGCGTCGCCCGGTGATTTTCCGGCAGCGCGACGCGCAACTCCCACGGTCCCGGCCGAAGGTCGACGAGCGAACCCCGCTTTTTCCCGTTCACGCGGACGAGAAGGCCCGGCGGCACTTTCTCCACTCCCCGCGCTTCGGGATGCGCTCTATATTCCCCCTTGATCAGCAGCGAGCGAACGCCTTCCAAGATCGGGAGCCGCAGAATCCCCTGTTCTTTTATCCAGGCGGAATCGTTGCAAAACTCGTCGAAGAAAAATCCTGTATAATGTGTAAAGCGGCGGAGGTAGGCGCCGCCCCGCGGATGCAGGCTCGCAGATCGCATGTGAGGGTTGAGCCAAGACGCCGCGCGCCGGATTGGCAAAACTTTACGTGCGCGGGGCGGGGAGCAGCCGTCCCGCTGCCAGCAACACGCCACCCCCGACCAAGCTCCAGAAAACCGTCGTCGCCCACACCAGCACGCCCAGCAGGAGCGCCGCGGCGTGCGCCTCCGGCGTCGCAGCGATCAACCCAAAGAGCACCAGCACGCCGAGCAACGCCCCCTCGCGCACGCCATGCCCTCCGACACTGATCGGCAGGGCGGTCGCCGCATACGCCACGGCGACGCCCACACACGTTTCCAGAAATGGAAGCCGCAAACCCACGGACCGCGCCAGCAGCCAGATCGATACTATATCCGTGAGCCAGATGATATAACTCAACAGCACCGCCACGAGGTGCGCGCGCGGTGTCCGGCGCGTTTGAATCCGCCACGTTTCCAGAATCCCGCGGCCACGCTCGCCCAGCATTTTTTGCAATATACTCGGCCACCGTGCCGGCGGCACTCGCACCAGCAGCACGAATATACTCAAACCCCCGCCACCCACCACGAGCGCCGAGATGAATATCCAGCGCAACCCCGGCTCGCGCGCGAGCGCGCCCGCCCGCAGGATCAACGCCGCAGCCGCCAGCGTCATGAGCACCACGAGGCCCATCACGCGGTCGAGCGCGATCGTCCCGAGGCCTACCGCGGCTTCTTCGCCGGCATCGCGATATATATAGAACGCCCGCGCCGCATCGCCGCCGAGCCCGCCGAGCAGGAACGCATTATAAAACTGCCCGATCCACGTCACGCTTTGCGTCCACCCCAAACGCAGCCGCACCTCATGCGCCCGCAGCAGGAGCCACCAGCGGCCCGCGTGCATGGGATATGTGAGGCCCGAGAGAAACACCGCGCCGAGCGCGAGCGGAAACGCGACGCCCCCGCGCAGCTCCAGAAGTTTTTTCCAGTCGACGCCGGCGATAAATAGCCCGACGAGTCCGATGGATACTATATAGCGGATGACCCGCACGGAGCGGCGGTTCAGGAAGGCGAGGGTACGGCGCATGCGGCTCGGAGGAGCGCGGGCTTGCCCGCGCCGCCCGACTGTGCAACGGGTTCCACCTCCTGCAATCGCAACATGCGTCCCGATGAATACCGCAAGCTCGCCGCCGCCGAGGACGGCATGTGGTACTTCCGTGCCCTCCATCGCCACTTTTTCGACGAGTTGCGCTTCGCGGGCCTAACCGGACGCCCGGCGCGAATTCTCGATGCCGGCTGCGGCACCGGTGGCCTCCTCCGCCGCCTCGCCAGGTGGGAACCCACGTGGCAACTGCACGGCATCGATTTCTCCGCGGCCGCGTGTGCGTTCGCCCGCGAGCGTTGCGGGGAGAAAGTCGAAATCGTCGAGGCCTCTGCGCTTGCGCTGCCGTATGAGGCCGGGTCCTTCGACGCGATTCTCTCGGCAGATGTCATGTGCCAGCTGCGCGATCCGGCCACGGCGTTTCGCGAGATGGCGCGCGTGCTCCGGCCGGGCGGCGTCGCTCTGGTCAACGCGCCGGCATATCAGTGGATGTGGTCGTACCACGATGATGCCTGCGAATCCGTACATCGTTTCACGCGTCCCGAAGTCGCCGCGCTATATAGTGGCGCGGGTTTCGTGTCGCGAAAGCTGACTCATTGGAACGCGCTGCCCTTTCCCGCGGTGTGGGCGCGGCGCAAACTTTTTCCCCCAGGGCCGGACTCGAGCGATGTCCAAGAGGCTTCCCCACTGGTCGAGCGTTCCCTCGATATAATAATGGCCGTCGAGCGGGCCTGGTGGAGCGCGGGCGGAGACTGGGCCTGGGGCACATCCATCTTCGGCTCCGGCCAAAAGCCTGCCCCGGCGTGAATCGGCTTTTGTCCGCGGGCGATCCGCGCTAGCTTATATATACCCCCGGATGATATATTATCTCTGCGCCTTCGGCATGCTCCTGCACGTTTTCTTCTGGGGCGCGGGCCTGGCCGTCTTCGCGATGGCCGGGCCGTGGAAACGATTCTGGCCCGTGCTGATTTTTCCCGCGGGCTTCGCGCTGCAATCGCTCGTCGTGTGGCTCGCAGCCTACTCCGGCCTCCACGGCACGAATCAATATAGCTGGTGGGCCGAACTGATTCCGGCCGCACTCGCGGTCGTCGCGCTGCGGCGCAAGGGCTCACAGCTCGCGCGTGATCTCGCCCGATTCGGCGGCGTCGGTGCGATCGTGCTCGCTTCCCTCGCGGTGCTCGTGCGGCCGCTCGCGCGGGCGGCGGGTCATCTGACCACCGCTTCGCTCGGCAGCTGCGATGCCGCGGATTATGCGGCGGGCGCGCGGACGCTCATGGAGTTCGCACACTCGGATCGAACCGGGTTTCTCGGGCTCACCGAAGTCGTGCGCGTCATGTCGGCGGACAACTTCTTCGATTTCTGGTTGCGCCTGAATCACTTCACGCCGGCTGCGTTGTTAGCGTTGAATGGCTCGATCTTCCGCCTCGCCCCGCACGAAATCACCGGAGTATATACGGCGGTCCTGCTCGCGGGCTCCGTGCCGGTCGTCTTCTGGATGGCGCGAGCGCTGCTATATTATCGGCCGACGCCCAGCGTGTGGATCGCCGCGCTGTATGGAATGGGACCGGTCACCGCGTATGCGGTATATCATGTCGCGATGGGCCAGCTGCTCGCCGCGCCCGCGATCGCCCTGCTCACGTGGGCCGGCGTCGCGCTCTGGCGCGGGCGGGTGACTTGGCGCCGCGGTCTCGGTTTCGGGGGCGTCCTTTCGGTCGGGTATGCCATCGTGCTCGGAAGCTATAACTTCATCCTGCTCGTCGCGCTTGTTCCAGCGGTCGCGTTCGCGGGCGTGAATACATTGCGCCGCGGACATTGGGGGCGCTTCGGCCGATGGCTCGTCCTCGTGCTCGCGCCGCTCGTCGGCTGCGGTCTCGTTTATGCGACGCGCGTCGCCGGGCTGGCCGAGCGCTTTTCATTATTTGGCCAATATGATTTCGGCTGGCACATTCCGATGCTCGGTCCCGAGGGCTGGCTCGGCGTGCTGCGCGACACCACGCTGGCGCCACTGGGTGCCGGCGTGCGCCTCGTGCTCGGCGGAGTGATTCTCGCTGCCCTCGCAGTGGCGTTCGTCGTCGCAGGACGCCGCCGGCCCCAGACCGCCCTGCTGGCAGCGTGTCTCGCCGGGCCCGCACTCGTCGGATATATATATCTGAACTGGCGTGGTGCGACCCACGGCACCAACGCCAGCTATGACGCCTATAAGCTTTTCGCGGTATATTATCCCGGTTCGCTGGCCGCGTTCTGCCTCTGGGTCGGCCCAACCGCCACTCGCGTTCGCTGGGGTCGCGGCCTCGGTGTCGTCCTCGCGCTCGTCGTTTCCGTGGGCACCGCTCAATCGATATATCAATTCCAAAAACGCATGGCGGCCCCGCCGCTGATCGTGACGCCCGAGCTGGCCGGCGTGCAGGCGATCGAGCGGCATCCGGAGGTGAACTCAGTCAACATGCTGATTCCCGACATGTGGTCGCGGCTGTGGGCGAATGAGTTTATATTGCGCAAGCCGCAATTTTTCCTGACGCACACCTACGAGGGCCGGAAGAATACACCCCTCCGCGGCGATTGGGACCTGACTGGTGGGCTCGTCGATGTCACGCTGCCGGGGTCCGCCAGCGTTGCACTCCCGCCCGGGTTTTCAGTTTTGAATACACGCAGTCCGTACTTCATTCGCGCCGCCCTCGGCCGCGGGTGGTACGATCTCGAACGGCTGCCGCGCGGGTCGACGCAGTGGCGGTGGACGCAAGGCGAGGCGACTCTGGATATAGACAATCCGCACCCGCGCGCGGTCCGCCTCGTCTGCCGGTTTCAGGCGCGCAGCCTCGTCGACCGCGATCTCGAGATCTGGATGGACGGACAGCGGCTGCGCACGGTCATGCTCGGGCAGAAGCTCGCGGTCGTGCGCGTCCCGGAATTTTCCATTCCCGCCGGACATACCGTGCTTGAGTTGCGCTCGAGCACGCCGCCGACGCAGGCCAGTTCGGGCGACCTGCGGCCGCTTGGGTTTGCGGCGTATCATATTGAGATTGAGGTCCTCGCCGATGATGCGGCCGCGGCGGGCTGACGATTTTCGGACTGGCTCGCGTGCCTCGTCCGGTGTTTGCTGAGAGGATGCCCAGCGCTCCCAGCTTCCGCGTCGCCTTCGCCGGCAAACGCGTGCTCATTACCGGCGGGCTCGGCTTTATCGGATCAACGTTGGCGCGCCGCCTCGTGGAGCTCGGAGCGCAGGTCAGCGTGGTCGACAGCCTCATCGCCGAATATGGTGGCAACCGCCGCAACCTCGCCGGAATCACGAGCCGGGTGCGCGTGCACGTGGCCGACGTGCGGGACTGGCCGCGGCTCCCTCGACTCGTGCGTGGTCAGGATTTTCTCTTTAATCTGGCGGGACAGACGAGTCATATGGATTCGATGACGGATCCGCAGACGGATCTGGATATCAACGGCCGCGCGCAGCTCGCGATCCTCGAGGCGTGCCGCGTGCACAATCCCAATATACGAATCGTGTTCGCCAGCACGCGGCAGATATATGGTCGCCCGGATTATCTGCCGGTGGACGAGAAACATCCACTGCGGCCGGTGGATGTGAACGGTATCAACAAGCTCGCGGGCGAGTCGTTTCACTTGCTCTATTCACGGGTGCACGGGATTCGCGCGACGGCGCTGCGGCTGACGAATACGATTGGTCCTCGGATGCGGATCAAGGATGCACGGCAGACATTTGTCGGGATTTGGATCCGCCAGCTGCTCGAGGGAAAACCATTCGAGGTGTGGGGTGGGGACCAGCTGCGCGATTTCACCGATGTTGATGACGCTGTTGACGCGTTCCTGCTCGCCGCCAGCCGGCCCGAGGCGGTCGAGCAGATATATAATCTCGGCGGGCCTGCGCCAGTGACGCTCCAGGCATTGGCCGAGATGCTCGTCACGCTGAACGCGGGCGGCAGCTTCGCGGTGCGGGAGTTTCCGCGCGAGCGGAAGAAAATTGATATTGGTGATTTTTACGCCGACGGGCGGCGCATCGCCCGGCAGCTGGGCTGGCGGCCGCGCACGAAGCTGCGGGCCACGCTGGCCCGGACCCTCGAATATTACCGCCGCGAATTGCGCCACTATATATGAGCCTCGCGCTGAGTTTTGTCATTCCGCTATATAACAGCGCCGAGACGCTCGTGCCGCTCGTCCGACAGATCGAGGAGCTCGCGGTCGCCCGGCGGCCATGAAATCATATTGGTGAACGACGGGAGCCGCGACGGCACCGCGGCGGTTGCGCGCGAGCTGGTCCGCACCGCGAAGGTGCCGATACTATATCTGGAGCACGCCCGGAATTACGGCGAGCACAACGCGGTGCTGACCGGTTGGCGCCATGCCCGCGGCGAGTTCGCGGTGAACCTCGATGATGACGGTCAAAACCCGCCCGCGGAAGCGCTGCGGCTTTGGCAGTACGCGCGCGAGCAATCGCTCGATGTCGTGTTCGGGCATTATCAAGTAAAGCAGCACTCCGCCTGGAGAAACGCCGGCAGCTGGTTCACGAATCGCGTCACCGACTGGGCCATCGACAAGCCTTCGGGCTTTTATTTGTCGAGTTTTCGCTGCGTCTCGAAGTTTATATATAGTCAGGTCGCGAACCACACCGGTCCGTATCCATACCTCGACGGACTCATCCTGCAGGTTACGCAGCGTCTCGGGTCGATCGACGTCCGCCACGAGCCGCGACTCGCCGGAACCAGTGGATATACATTGCGCCGGCTGATGCGACTCTGGCTCAGTGCCTGGGTAAATTTCTCGGTGCTGCCGTTACGCGTCGCGACTTTTCTCGGTCTCGCCACCGCGGCGAGCGGACTCCTCGCCCTCGCGGTGGTGGTCGTACTCTGGGCCATGAACCGTGGGCCCGCCTTCGGCTTCGGCTGGCTGATGTCTGCGCTGCTGGTCTTCTCCGGCACGCAGCTCCTCATGCTCGGCCTGATCGGGGAGTATATTGGGCGCATGTTCCTGACGATCAACCAGCGGCCCCAGTCGGTCGTCCGGGAGACCGTGCGGGGCGGCCAGAGTCCTGTCGGTTTCGCCGCCCGCCCGTGACCACCCGCGACCGCGGATTGATTCGGGCGTGTATCCAGAAAAGCACTACAGCGCGGGCTTGGGGGACTTCGGCCGGCTTGCACGGGACGACCGGAGCACGCGAAGTATATATGCGATTTCGTCACGGGATATATATCAAACTCCATCTGGCTTCGGCCATGGCCTGCCGCGCTCGGGCGCGACGCTTGCGCCCCTGAGAGGCGACGACCATTCCCTTGGAAACCATTGAGACATTGCTCGAGCGCGGCGTGGTCGCTTGGTCGCGGTCTCCGGCCGGAAATCCAGCGGCGCTCGATCGGCGGCGCTTCTCACTCGGTCTTGTCGCCACGGACCCGCCCGCGCCCGGCGCGGCGCTGTGGACCGCCGCAAGTCGTGCGCTTAAGCTCGAGGCCGCGCATGGACTGCTGGTGACGGAGCCGCGGCATCTTCGCGTCGTGCTCGCCGCCTTTCGCGCGGACTCGCACTATATAGGCGGTCCGCTCGGCGCGGGATTCCGCGAGCATGCGCTGCCGCTGCTGGACGAGTGCGCGGCACCCGCGTGGGTTATCGGGGCGGCGAGTTATATAGAGAAGGCTTCGGACGGAAAACTCCGCGGCGAAAATGCCGAGGGCGTGGGTTTCGCCGAGAGCATCCGGCTGCTGATGGAAACGCGCGGATGGACGATCGATGGGTCGCGGGTCGTGATTATCGGCGCAGCGTCCACCGCAGCCGCCATCGCGTTTGCCTTTGCCGATCGCGGCGCTCGGGTCACGATTGTGAATCGCACGCTGCGGCGCAGTTTCGGGCTCGCCAAAAAAATCAACGTGCGCGTGGGCCGGCTCGTCGCCACCGCCGCGGGAGAAGAGGAAATAGGATCACATCTCGACCACGCCGACGTCGTCATCAACGCGTCCGAAAAAGGCTCGCCCGGGGAGCTGCAGGAATATTGCGCGCTGGCGCCCGCGGCGCAGCCGCCGTCCGAGGAGAATGTTCGCGCAAATCTCGAGGCGGGCGCGGTTCTGTTGCGACGAATGACGTCAACGGTCATCGTCGCTGACGTCGCCGGCGCGATGCGCCTCACGCCGTTGCTGAGGCTCGCGCGCGAGGCGGGATATTGGACGCATGATCCCGTTTTGCCTCTCGTGGCGCAAACGGCCGAGGCGTTCTGGCGTCTGCACGAGCGCGAGCTGGCGACGCGCCGGATCACGAAGCGGGCGCTCATGGAAATCATACAAGCCGCCGCGCGGCCTGCGTGACGCGTGGCTCGCGCTCGCGAGCGGGGTAGGCGGTTGGGACAGCACGCGCCGCGATGGGACACGATCGTCTTCGTCGCGACGCGGAGATTTTTATTGCTCTTTTAAAGAGGCGCGTGGCCGCGTGCCGCTGTGAACAACTCTTCGGTTTTTCCCATTGCCGCGCCGGGGTGCCGCCCTTCAATCAACCGTTTCATCCAGCATGTATCTCAAGGCGCTCAGGCTTCATGGCTTCAAATCATTCGCAGATTCGACGACGCTGCGCTTCGAGCCCGGGGTCACGGCGGTTGTCGGTCCGAATGGCTGCGGCAAATCTAATATAGCGGACGCCATTCGCTGGGTGCTCGGCGAGCAGAGCGCGAAGGCGCTGCGCGGCGGGAAGATGCAGGACGTTATATTCGAGGGCGCGGACACCCGGAAGCCGGCGCAGCTATGTGAGGTGACCCTGCTCCTGACCGATTGCGAAAAACAACTCGGGAGCGAGTTTCACGAGATCGAGATCCTGCGTCGGGTGCATCGAGACGGGCAGAGTGAATATTCGTTCAACGGCCAGGCCTGCCGGCTGAAGGATATCCAGAAACTCTTCATGGATACCGGTGTGGGCCGGACGAGTTACTCGATCATGGCGCAGGGCCAGATCGACCAGATCCTGTCCTCGAAGCCCGAGGAGCGCCGCGCTGTTTTCGAGGAGGCGGCCGGAATCACGAAATATAAAAGTGCCCGGCGCGAGGCGATGAACAAGCTCGCGCTCACCGACCAGAATCTCGCGCGCGTCGCCGATGTAGTAAGTGAAGTGTCGCGTCAGATCGGTAGCCTTCGTCGCCAAGCCGCGAAAGCGTTGCGCTATAAACGCGTGAACCACCGGCTGCGTCACCTCGCGCTCGCCTGGAGCACTCATGGGCACGCGGCCTTGACCGCCACGCTTGCTGGACTCGAAGAGCAAGTTGTCACCTTGCGCGCCGCGGCGGAAACCCGTCAGGCCAGCCTCGCGGAACAGCAGGGAAGCCTCGAGGAACGAAAGCTCGCGCGCAGCCGGCTCAATCAGCGCGTGCAGGAAGCGCAGCAGGCAGTATATGATTTGCGCTCGCAAAAGGACGCGGCGGAAAACGCGGCGAATCTCGCGCAAATTCGGCGCAGCGGACTTGCCGACCGACTCGAGTCTTCCCGCGAAAATCTTACTGAGTTGGAAATGCAATTGCGCGAGGTGTCCGTGCAGGCGGACACCGGCGCGCAGGACAAGCAGATGCAGCTGGGTCTGCTCGGCAGCAGCGACGCCTTATTCCAGCAGCGAAATCGCGAAGTCGCGCTCGTCGATGGCGAACTCGCGAAATTGGAACAGGAACTCCAGCAGGCAAAATTTCAGCTGCTGCAGCTCGAGAGCACGGTCGCACGTCTGCGGACGGATTGCTCGGGATATGAAGTTGAGCAGCGCACGAGTGTACATCGGCACGACGCGCTCGCGCAGGAGCTGGCGGGCTTGATCGAGCAACAGGAAGGTGCGGTGCGCGTCGCGGCGGATCTCGCCCAGCGTTTGCAGGAGGCTCAGGCGGACAAAACGCGGACGCAGGAAGAGGCGGCAGCCGCGCAGCAGGCGATCGCGGATATCACGCGGGAATTTCGCGAGGCCCAGCGCAAGCTGGCGGAGATCGACCGTCAGGTGGCGCAACGGAGCGCGCGTTTGCGTTTGCTACAGCAACTGCAGGAGCGCTGGGAAGGTTTTGGCGAGGGGGCGAAAGCGGTGCTGCAGGGGCGGCTCGATGGTGCGCTCGCGGGCGCGAAGGCCACGCCTATATTACAAGGCGTCGAGGTGAAGCCCGAGTATGGCAAGGCCGTGGAAGCGCTGCTCGGCGCCGCGGCCGAGGCGATCTCGGTCGCAGAAATTTCCGTCGCGCAAAGAATTCTCGCGCAACTGGAGTCCGAGCAAATCGGCTCGGTCGTGCTCCAGGTTGGCGGGTTGCCCGTCTCAGGTGCCGCTGCGCCCGAGTTGCCGGCGAGTATATATCGCGCGGGCTTTGCGCTGGCGAATGCCGAGTCGGCGCCGCCGGTCGCGGCAATCCTCGCCCAATGCTATATAGCGGAGAGCCTCGCCGAGTTTTTCGGTTTCTGGCACGCCCATCCCGAGTTCGACTTTCTAGCGGTGGCCACGCGGCAGGGTGATCTCGTGGACCGTCGTGGTTTGATATATGGTGGGCACCACGGTTCGAAGAAATCCGCCAACAGCCTCGTGCATCGGGAAATCGATTTGCGCGAGACGAGTCGCGCCCTGGCCGAGGACCAAAAGGCGCACGACGAGCAGAAGGCCGCGATCGATATATTAAATGCCCGGCTCGCCGCCGCCGAGCAGGCCCTGGAGGCGCGGCGCGCAGATTTGCTGGGTGCGACGCAGCGTCTCGCCTCCGCGCAAGCCGAGCAGCGCAATGCCCAACGGGCCGTCGACGAGATCGCCGAGCGCCGGCAGCGCCGCGAAAACGACCTGACCTCCCTGCAGCGCGCGCGCGATGAGGCGCAGGCTCGCTGGGAAAAGGCGCAGCGTGGCTTGGGCGAGGCGGATACCGCCGCTGGGGCGCAGCGTGAACGTATCCAGAATATGGATACGCGGGCCGGGGCGTTGCGCGCGGACCGCGAGGTCAAGCGGGAGTCGCTGGCGCAGGCGCGGCTGGAGCTTGCGGAGCGCCGCCAAAAGGTCGAAGTCCTCGACCGAGGTCTGGGCGAGATGCAGCGTCGGCGTCACCAGCTGGATGAATTGTTGCTGCAACGGCAGATCGAGATCGAGACGTGGGAGGAGCAAATTTCCACGCTCGAGCGAGAGTCGGTTGAGCAGAAGGACCGCGCCGCGCAGATGGCCGGCACGCTCGCCGTGGCGCAGGAGCAGGTGGAAAAAATTCGCGTGGAACTCGTCGATCTGGAGAGCGCGATCACACAGTTGGAGACCTCGCAGGCGACGCTGCGGCAGCAGGCCGAGTCGGCGCACGGCGAACTGAGCCGGCACGAGATCAAGCTCGCGAGCGACCAGCAGCGCGCGCAGTTCCTACACGAGGAAGCCACCCGCGAGTTTCAGGCCGACCTCTCAACTCTGGATTGGAAGGCGCTGCTCTGGGAATCCGAGAACGACCCGCCGGGGTTGGCTACCGTCGATTTGGATGAAGATGAATCTGAAGAAGCGGCGCCGGCGGCGAATGCGCCGGAGAAGCCTCGCAAACGTCGCGCGAAGAAGGAACGCGGTGAAGCCACCGAGGCCGATCTGGCCGCGCTCGACGCGACGCACTGGGATGACGTCAAGGTGGAGGTCGAGGCGTTGCGTCAGCGGTTGAACTCCATGGGCGCGGTGAACCTCGTCGCCATCGAGGAATACGCGGAGCTGAAGCAGCGACACGATTTCCTGCAGGCGCAAAGCAGCGACCTCATCCGCGCGAAAACCGAGCTGATCAAGGCGATCGACGAGATCAACCAGACCTCGCAGCAGCAGTTCCAGGTGACGTTCGAGCAGATCCGCAAAAATTTCGAATATACCTTCCAGACGCTGTTCGGCGGCGGCCGTGCTCACCTCGAGCTGGTCGCGGCGGAGGATATCCTGGAGAGCGGCATCGAGATCGTAGCCCAGCCGCCGGGCACGAAGCTGAAAGGCATCACGCTGCTCTCCGGCGGCCAGAAGACCCTCACGGCGGTCGCGCTGCTCTTCGCTCTCTATATGGTCAAGCCGTCGCCGTTCTGCCTGCTCGACGAGCTCGATGCACCGCTCGACGAATCGAACATCGGGCGGTTCACGGACCTGCTGAAGAAGTTCGTCGGCGAGTCGCAGTTTATCATCATCACTCACAACAAGCGCACTGTCGCCGCGGCGTCCGCGATCTATGGAGTCACGATGGAGGAGCGCGGCGTGTCCAAGACCGTGTCCATGCGGTTCAACCGCGAGCACGGCGAGACCGAGGCACATGCGCCGAATCTCGCCGAGTCGGTCAACGGCGCGCGGCTCGTCCCGGCCGGCTGAGGCAGCGTCGCGTCCGCTGCTATATACAATCAGCGATTGTATATAGTCCGGCGGGCGCGATCAGGTGATCAGGTCCGGCGGGACGTTCGCCAAGGCCTCGGAGAGCGTCGTCAACCCCATCTTCACCTTGAGCATGCTGTCCTGGTGCAGCGTCTTCATGCCGCCGCGCATCGCGACGCGCTTGAGGTCCGCGACCTCGACTTCCTTGTTGATCGCCTCGGTCAGCTCCTCGCTATTGGTCATCAGCTCGTGGATGCCGACGCGGCCTTTATAGCCGAGGCCGCCGCAGGGCGGGCAGCCCTGCGGATTCTGCTTGAAGATGGGACCTGACCAACCGATCGCCTTTTCAAGCAGCTCTTTCTCGCGGCCCTCAGGTGTATATTCGACGCGGCAATTCTTGCAGACGCGGCGCAAGAGACGCTGCGCGCAGACGCAAACGAGCGATGCCGATATATTAAACGCCTCGATGCCCATTTCACCCATGCGCGCGATCGTCGCCGGCGCGTCGTTGGTGTGGAGCGTCGAGACCAGCAAGTGTCCCGTGAGCGCGGCCTCGACCGCGATTCCGGCAGTTTCCTTGTCGCGGATTTCGCCCACGAGGATGATGTCCGGGTCCATGCGGAGGTAGCACCGCAGCGCGCGCTCGAACGTGAGCCCGATCTGCCGGTTCATCTGCATCTGGTTCAGGCCGGGCAAAGTATATTCGATCGGGTCCTCGGCCGTCTGGATATTCACATCCGGCGTATTCACTTCGCCGAGCGCGGAATATAGAGTCATCGACTTGCCCGAGCCGGTCGGGCCGCAATGCAGGATCATGCCGTAGGGCTGGCGGATGCACTCGCGATATTTCGCGAGATTCTCCTCGGAGAATCCGAGCGCCGGAAGCGGGAGCGTGCTCTTCTGCTTGTCGAGAATACGCATGACGACCTTCTCGCCGTGATTCATCGGCCCCGTCGCCACGCGCAGGTCGATGTCGATATTCTTCTTGGTATATTTCTTGAAGACGATGCGTCCGTCCTGCGGCAACCGGCGTTCCGAGATGTCGAGGTTGCACATGATCTTCAGGCGCGTGACGAGCCCGTTCGCCACCTGCCGAGGCAGTCGGAGCTTTTCCAGGCACATGCCATCGATGCGGTAACGCACGAGCAGCTCGTGCTCCATCGGCTCTATATGAATGTCCGACGCGCCCGACACATACGCGTCCTCGATGATGCGATTGGTCAGCTGTATGATCGGCGCGGAGTCCTCGCTCTCGAGGTCCTTCGCGGTGATTTCCGCGGTGGCCGCGTTCGTCGATGTATAGGCGGTGCTGATGACCTCCGCGACCGAGCTGATGTCGACATCCTCGCTCGCGCCGTTCTTGGATTTGTTCTCCTTGAAATATTTTTTGACCAGCGCCTCGAACAGCGTGGCGGAAACGACGCGAACCTCCTCGAGGTTTAGCTCGGTCGCCTGGGTAAACGCCTCCCGCTTGCCGTAATCGAGCGGGTTGATCATGACGGCGGCCACCGAGGTGGGGCTCAGCCGTTTATTTGGGAAAACGCCTTCGCGACGAATCACCGCGTCGCCGACGACCTCGACCAGTTTTTCGTCAACCTCGAGTTCCTCGATCTTCGTGATGAGCGGCAGGTCCGTCAGCTTCGCGACGAACTTCGCCATGTCCTCCGCGTTGAGTTGATATTTCGGATCGACCATCCGGTGGATCAACGTCGACGAATATTCCGCGACTTCCTGCAGCAGCGCCAGGTCGCGGGCCGTGAACTCCTCGTTGGTCCCTGCCGATTTCTCTTTATTGAGCAGCTGAATCGCCCCCAGCGGTATCGTGGTCTTCAGCGGGACCGTGAGCATGGAGCGGACCTCGAAGCCCGTCGTCTTCCCCATGTTCTGCATGAATGGCGCCTGCGTGGCGCTGTTGACGAAAAAGCTCGGCTCGCCCGTCTCCACGACTTTGCCGACGATGCCCTTGCCGATCGGCACCTTCATCTGCAGCAGTCGCGCAGCGGTGTCCGCAAACTGCTTCTCGCGAGTGGGGTCATTCGCCCACAGCGACGGCGAATAGTATATATGCCGGAAGGCGATTTCGTTGCCGTCCAGCAAGTAGAACGTCATCGACTGCGCCTGTAACGCCTCGACAATCTTCGTCGCCGTCAGCTCGATGACCGAATTAACATCTTCTTTACTAGGCGCGGGCTTCGAGATGACCTTGATCAGCAGCGACCGGCGCAACGTGCCGGCAATGGAAGAGGATGCCATGAGGCGCAGTAAGAAAGAGTTGGTTGGGAATTGCCATCGGCTACGCCCGCTCGCAACGACAAACGTCGGCGCGAAATGCCGCGGCTGAAGTCCTGTTTACCCAACCAATTCCATGTGGCAATGGTTGCAAAGGTTTTTCCCGCGACGTCGACCGCCGTCCATCGGCAGCGAAGGCGAACGAAGCGCGGAAAAGTTTCTCTGCGAGCAGCGCGGTTTCTACGTACTGGCGCGCAACTGGCGCAGCGGCCGCGATCAACGCGAGGAGATCGATCTGGTCTGCCGCGACCGGGACGTCCTCGTCTTCGTCGAGGTAAAATCGCGCGCGGCTGGCGCCCTCGTTCCCGGCTACTTCGCCGTCAATTATCACAAGAAGAAAGTCCTGCGCCGCGCGATCCGCGCCTACCTCGCGCAACTCGCGTCGAAACCGCGCACGTTCCGTTTCGATATCGTCGAGGTCGGGCATCAATATAGTCCCGGCGAAGTGATTCAGCGCACCGGCCCGGCCGGCGCGATTCTCCATTTCGAAAACGTCGCGCTGTTCCCCAAGGGTTTCCGCGGGTAGTCGGAACGGCCGAGACTGTATAGCTAGCTATATATTTGGCGCGTCTTGCGAGTGGGCTGCATTTTTCCGACCGGCGCGCGGCCTCGTTAAATATAGCGGCCGCACCGCAATCTTTTTTCACCGGCGGGAACCGCGTCCGCCACGATTGGTCACGTTCTATATAAGTCCGCGTTCCGGCCGTGCGACTTGCAACCCTCAACCGAAGTTTATATGAAATCAGAAAACGACCAATCCTCCTCCACCGGCACCTTCGACTCACCCTACGAGGGTATCCTGGACTTCGAGGTCCAGGACAACGGGGGGACCAAGGTGGGCCACGTCGATCATGTATATATCGACGACACCGGGGATCCGGCTTTCCTCGGCGTCAAAACCGGCTGGCTCTTCGGCAAGAGCCACGTCGTGCCCGCCCAACGCGTGGAACTCAAACGTCGCGGGAAAGTTGTCAAACTTCCCTATAGCAAGGAGCAGATCAAGGACGCGCCGTCGCTCGACGACACCAATGATATATCGCCGGCCGACCAGGACCGCGTGCTCCAATATTATGGCTTGGACCGGTCCACGTCCGGCGTGGCTCGCAGCGCCAACCTCACCGCGAGCGATGATGACGACTCGAGCAACGATGACGACTCGAGCGCCGCCGTCGGCGAGCGGGATGATTCCAGCGACGCTTCCAGCACGCGGAACGACTCGATCACCGATCGCGACGATGATACAAATGCGGAAAGCCGCACGATTCGCCTGAAGGAAGAGGAA
Organism: uncultured Verrucomicrobiae bacterium; assembly: GCA_963800005.1. Lineage (GTDB taxonomy): Bacteria > Verrucomicrobiota > Verrucomicrobiia > Opitutales > Opitutaceae > CAWCZH01. The sequence goes on along the minus strand of CAWCZH010000001.1, from coordinate 458,189 downwards.
GTTAAAGTCGGCAAACGCACCGTCGAAGCCGGCGGCGTCCGGCTTCGCAAGGTGATCCGCACCGAGACGGTAAATCAGCCCGTCGAGCTCGCCCGCGAGGAGATCGTGATCGAGCGCGTGCCGAGCTCGGAGCGCAGCACGTCCGACGAAAACTTCTCCGAGGAAGAGATTTTCATTCCTCTCCGCCGCGAAGAGGCCGTCGTCCAGAAGGAAGCCCACGTGCGCGAGGAGGTCCGCGTTGGGAAGAAAAAGGAAATAGACCGCGACCAGGTGAGCGCCGAGGTGCGTCGGGAAGATCTGGAAGTCGAACGCAACGTGACGCCGGATGCGCGGGACACGCGCGACACCGAAACGTCGCAGCGCCGGAACCGGTAGTGCCCGGCCCGCAAGCTCACAATGATATATCGGTTACCCCATATATCATTGTCGAGTTGCTATATTGCGAGGTTTGACGGATCGCGAACGCATCGACGCGTTCGCGAACTCGTCATCTATGAATGGACGGCCGCGAGTGGCGGCCGCCGTCGGAGGTTTCTCAGCCTTTCGATTCGGAAAGCACGAACTGATTGCCCTCGCTGTCGCGGAGCATCGCAAAGGTACCCCATGGCTGCTTTTCAGGCGGCCCGTCAAACGGCACGCCGCGCGCACGGAGTTCCTCATAGGTCGCGTTCACGTCGTCGCAATCCAGCGAAATACCCGTGAATGAGCCGACCCGCGCTTGGTGGCCCTCGGGCGTGAAGAGCACGAAGCGCGTCTCCGCCTTTGGTATGCGCAGCTCGATCCACCGCTGCTTTTCATCAAAGGGCTGATCCGTGATCACGGTGAAGCCCATCTTTTCAGTATAGAATGCAAGCGCCCGGGCCTGGTCCTGCACCGGGATGTTCACGAATTTAATTTTTTTGATCACCGCGGCAGCCTGCTGCGCCCATGCCTTCCGGTAAAGGGTCAACGGTTGTGCCGCGCAGAAAGTGCTGTCCCTTTAAAGGTAGAGCAATATCCTGGCCGGGTGAAATCCTGGCGGCAACCTGTTCCGGTCGACGGCTATATATTCGACGTGCTGCTCCGGGACCTCGTCGGCCACGACCAGCAACCGGCGGCGTTCCTCGTTTATCTGTGCCTCTACGCCGCGGCGGAGCGGTCCGCGTGGCGGCCGGTGACGCAGAGCTTGCGCGACATCGCTGAGGCGACGGGCCTTTCCAAAAGCGCCGTGCAGCGCGCGCTGCAGACTCTCGTCCGCCGCCAGCTCGTGCGCACCACGCGGAAATCCGCCACGGCCACACCGCAGCACATGATATTGCGGCATTGGCGCAGCCGCACGAAGTCCAGCCAAGCCCGGGTGGGACGTCCCCGGTCCGCCCGCGCCCGGACTATATAGTGGGCTGCCGGTAGATTCCGAAAGTGCGGATCGCGGCGAACGGCGCGGCGGTGATGATCGTGAGTCGCACCTTCCAAACCGTGACATTCGGAAAATGATATATCGCCCGCGCTCCGATTGCGTCGCCTTCCGCGAGGAGCACCCAGTCACTGTTCACTTGTCCCTCGATCTTGAATTTGTGCACCTGGCCCGTCATCGCTGGCATTTCCTCGACCACGATCGCGTTGATTTCGACCGGGCCTTCAGTATCGACCTCGAACCTCGCCGGCGCGGTGAGGTCCGGCGTGGCCCAGTACGTTTCCGGGTCGCCGTCCAACGCCTTTTCCCCACCGAACTGCGCCCGGCTGCCGCGATTCCCGCTCGTATCGACGGGACGGTTCTGCGCGAGGGCGGGCCCGAGTTGCGGGTCAACCGCCACGGGCAACGCGGGAAGCCGCGGCACCGTTCTGTTGGTGAACTCAGTCCCCGTGTTGGAGCCGTAGCCGATCGCCGCGAGCGCCGACGGTCCGAGCCGATCTGCCAACTGCGCGAGATATAGACTCGCGGGATCCACCCGCGTCCCATGCGCGTCGAACGTCCCTTCCGCGATCACCGGCGCGGTGTCGAAAAAGCGCGGGAATCGCACGCGGTCGCCCTGGTTGCCGATCGCCCAGTTCATCGTGCCGGGCGGACTCTGGATAATATAACGGCCGCCCACGCAATTCCATACAACACCCCAGCCCATCGTCCAACCGTGCCCCGAGCCGCCCACGCCGCGGTTCATATAGTCAATCCCGCCATCGGGAACCGTGCAGTTGTCCACCAGCAGGCCGGTCGACCAGCGGTGATGCGGTTGTATATAGCTGCCGCGCCCGCGGAATGTGGAGTTGAGCACCACGTTCGGCCCGGGATGCATGCTGGAGGTCCAGACGGAGTATTCGTTGTCGCCCACGACCGTGCAGCGATCGATGAGAATCTGGCTGCCTTCGATACTGAAGTCCGACGGCTTCGACGCACCGAGATTGGGAAATGTATGGGAAACGCGGACCTGCTCCATCGTGATCCGGTCTCCGGCCAGGACCGTCGCGTTCATCGTCTCGACGCAGTCGACGTCTCGCACCCAGCAATCATCGGCATCGAGGCGAATCGCGGAGTAGGGCGCCGCTGTATATTCCACCGCCAGCGGTGGACACTCGATTCGGAGCGTCTCGATACCCACATCGTGCACGCGGAGCGGCGGTGGCGTCCGGGTCACGCTTGCGCCGTGTGGTTGCAGGAACTTCGCGTCAAATGAGTCTGCGACCGGGACATCTATAGTCATCGCATTCCCGCGGATCCCGGCCACGTGCCGGCGCTCCGTGGTCGCGCTGCCCACAGCGAGCCAAGTCTGCTTTTTTCCGTCCCGCACGAGATCGTGCATCTGCATGAACTCGACCCATTCCCGCGTGACCGGCCGTCGGATCGCAATCGCGTCGCCAACCCGGAAGCCTTTCGCGTCCGCCACGTGCAATACATTCGTGCCGGCCGGTATATACGCGTCAACGATCGTCGTGCTCACTTCGTTCACCACTGGCCGGGCGCGCGCTCCGCGCGGCGCGGCGGAACCCGCGGGAGCAGGATCTCCGGCGTTGCGCGCCTGCTCGCCGACGAGAAACGCCACGTGCTTGGCGCCGGTCATATATATCGTCGTCGCCGGCCGCCCGTCCGGGCCGGACGTGCCCCGCAATACGATACCGTTCGCGCGCAGAGCGATGGATCTCTCGCAATGATATATCCCCGGCGCGAGCACCACGGCGCCGCGAAAACCGTTGACGAGCGGGAGCGCTGCGACGCGGTCGACCGCCTGCTGGATCGCTGCGGAGGAGTCGCCGTCGAGCACTGCGGAAATATTCTCGCGCGCCGGCACCGCCGGTAGCGACACGCCGCCGCCGTGATATCCGGCGAACGAAAAATCCAGGATGCGATCGCCGCGCTCGGTCGTTTTATATATCAGTTTTCCCGCGGCATCCGTTCGGACCCACTCGCTGGTCACCGCGGCAGCCGGCCCGAGGCCGCCCGCCACCAGCGCCCACGCCACAAGTTTTCGTGCGAGCGGTCCGGCGGATCTCACGCTGGCAAAGCGCATGCTATATCCCCAACTCCGAGCGGCGGGTTTTTGCATGGATCCAATCTGGTCGGACCGACCGGGTTCCTGCAACTCCCGGATGGCCAAGCCGTCTGAGTGCCGCCTTGCCCGCAATATATTCGCCTACCACCGATGGGATGCTGCTTCCGAATTCCACGAGTCGCTCGATTTCACCGTTGAACTGCTCGGCGACTTGGACCGGCCGCGGTAACGCGGGGCGTTATATTGCGTCTGAGCTTGACGTGACCAGAGCCCGGACACGTTTGGCGAAACCGATTTCGTTTTCACCATGATCAATCACGATCTTCGATGTATATTTGTTCATATTCCCAAGACCGCCGGCAACAGCGTGAACCGGGTCTTCGGCGTCGATTGGGAGGATCACAAGGACCTGGGCAGGTATGCCGCGGAGGCCGGTCCCGCCGTGGTGAAGAATTATTTCAAGTTCGCCATCGTCAGGAATCCGTGGGACCGGCTGTTTTCGGACTATAATTACCAGAAGAAAAAAAGCCGGGCCAAGGCCTCGAAGCTTTTCCTATATGATGAGCAGGACCGGAAGCGGTCGTTTCGCGAGTGGGTTCGGGCCGTCCTCGCGGACCCCTTTCAATACGCGGCCGAGACGTGGGGCGGGGACGTCAGCCCGGGCATTCATCGGTGGAGCCCGCAGGTCGATTGGATTTCCCTCAACGGACACATTGCTGTCGATCGCGTCGCGCGGATCGAGCATCTCAACGCGGATTTTCGCGCGATCTGGGCCGGCCTGCGCCGCGAGCCGCGCAACCTGCCGTGCCGCAATCGGCGGTTCCATTTTCATTATTCGTTCTACTTCGATGCCGAGACGAGGGATCGCGTGGCGCAATATTATGCCAATGATATAGCGGCGTTCGGCTATCATTTCGAGAGTGCCGGCGAACGCTTGCGCACCTATTTCCTGCCGCGCGTCTGGCACCGGCAGCCTGCGCCGCCGCAGGCCGCCGCGCTTAAGGCGCCGGCGACAACAACTGGCTGAGTTTGCTGCGATAAGTACGGCTCATGCGCAGCTTTGAGCCGTCGCTCGTATATACATCGTAGTCACCATACATCGCCGGGACGATTTTCTTCACCCGGGCAACGTTGACCAGAAACGAGCGGTGGATGCGGACGAACTCGCGGGCGTCGAGCCGCTGCTCGAAACGATGAAACGGCTCGCGGACGGAATGGCTTATGGTGACCGTTTGCACCTTCACCGACTCGCCCTGCGCCTCCACCCAGATGATGTCGCGCACCTCGAGGAAAACATGTTCGTTGCGAACCTTGACGGCCAGGCGGGAATCGCCGCGCGCCGGAGCGGGCAGCGGCGCCTGACGCGCCTCCAATTCCCGCAGCCGGTCGATCAACTCGGCGGAGCGCACCTGGATCTCCCGGAGCGCGCCGCCGCGGATCTGCGACTTCGCCCGCGCGAGCGCCTCGCGAAAACGCGCCGTGCGAAACGGCTTTAGTATATAGTCGGTGGCCGAGAGCTCGAAGGCCTTGACCGCGTGCGTGTCGTGCGCCGTCACGAAAACCACCAGCGGTCGCTCCTCCGGGGGAAGTTGGGCGAGGAGCTCGAGTCCGCTCCGCTTCGGCAAGTGTATATCGAGGAAGACGAGGTCGGGCTTCTGCTCGCGGATCGCGTTGTGCGCGGATTCGCTGTCGCCGCAGGAGCCGAGAACCTCGACCTCCGGATCTTCCGCGAGCAGCACGGCGATGCCGTCGCGCGCGAGCGGTTCATCGTCCACGATGAGCGTGCGGATTTTTTTCATGCGAGACTCGCGACAGGCTCTGGAAGCGGGGTGGGAGTCGAGACCCACGGAAGGTCGAGGCGAATGATGGCGCCACCCTCCGGCCGTTGGACGAGCTCGAGTTCATAATCGTCGCCGTAGGCATGCTGCAGGCGGCTCCGCGTGTTGCGCAGGCCGATGCCCGATGCCTGGTCTGGCTCAAACCCGTCCGCCGGTTCGGGACCGTCGTTCGAAATTTCGATCCGGAGCCGCTGCGCCGCACGCCTCCCGGCGATCCGCACCGCACCGGCGGAAACGCGTTTTGATATACCGTGCTTTATACAATTCTCCACCAGGGGCTGGAGCAGGAAGTTCGGCACAATCGCGGGAAGCGCGTCCGCGCTGACTTCGATCTTTATATTCAGCTTCTCGCCGAAACGGATGCGCTCCACCCGCAGGTAGCGCTCCACGAAGAAAAGCTCCTGCTCCAGCGGCAGCTGCTGCACCTCGATCTTGTTCATCGCAAGGCGGAGCAGCTCACTCAGCTCGGCGATCATGTCGACGGCCACCTCGTTCTTTTGCTGGCGCACGAGCGAGGAGATGGCGTTGAACGAGTTGAACAGAAAATGCGGGTGCAACTGGCCGCGGAGCGCCGTCAGCTGGAAGTTCACGAGCTCGGACTGCAGCTGCGCGGCGTGCAGCTTCAGGCGCATGACCTCGCCGGCACGCTGATAATATTTCGAATAGTAATCGATCGCGAACGACGTGGCGAAGAGTCCGCAGTAGGTCAGGAAATCCATCGGCAGCCGCTCGAGCTCGGTATAAAGATATATGATCCAGCCCGACGGCTGCGCCGCGCCGGCCGGCAGCCAGACGTTTGGCAGCATCCGCAGCACGAACCGCAGGTTGGTCACCACGAAGTATATAAGCGCGCTGCCGGCCGTCAGGCGCAGCACGCTGCGCAACGCGTCCTCGCGATTGAAGGGATGCCGCCGGATCAGCCAGAGCGTTGCCGGTCCGGCGAGGAGCCAGGCATACCATGCGAGCCCGTCCCAGCCCCGGATCACGCTCGCGAGGTCATGCCGGCTCGCGAACTCGCGCATCGCGCGCTCGCCCGAAAAGCCTATATCAAGCAGCGAGATGACGACGAACAGCGCAACGAATTGCCGACGAAAAAGACGCCGGTCATCCACCGGCTCGTCCTCGGTCAATCGCGAATGCGGCTTCATGTATATAACACATCACGCCTCCGCTGGCCGGCGCGTGCGTTCGCAGCAATAAACGGCCGACGGCATCCACCGCAATCCCTTTGGGAACCCGTTCTGAGGTGGCTCGGCTCTGCGTCCCGTCGCTAAGTTTCGCAAACTGTGTGCCACCAACAAATTACTCACATGGCGCGGTGCGCGCGCCACGCCCTGTATTCAGAAAAGCACTACAGCCGACCGAACCCGGCGCGGGCTCGGTGGCAGCCCGCCTTTAAGCTACCTTTGACGCGACCGAGTGGCCGGTGTCGCCAATCGCCAGACGCCAATCGTGGAGGCTCGACCGCAGCTCAGCCAGCGCGCCAGCCGCCGCCGGATCGCCGGCGCGATTATTCATTTCCCAAGGATCAGCGCGCAGGTCGAAAAGCTGCGTGTGACGCTCGGTGCCGACAGTATATTCAATGAGCTTCCAGCGATCGTTTTTCGCCATGCGTTGGAAGTCGCGATACAGCGCGTGCAACTCCGTGCGGTGCACCGCAGTGTCTCCCCGTAACACCGGCGTGAGGCTGCGCGCATCGAGGTCCGTCGGCTTCGCCACGCCAGCCAAGTCGCACAGCGTGGGAAACAGATCCCACGAATAGATGAGCGCGTCGCTTCGTTGCGCCGCCGGCACGCCCGGGCCGCGCATGAGCAGCGGCACGCGCGTGCTGTGATCATATAGGTTCTGCTTGCCCATCAGCCCGTGCTGGCCGAGCGCAATGCCATGGTCCGCCGTGAAGATCACGATCGTGTCCTGCGCGCGGCCCGAGGCCTCGAGCGCACCGAGGATCCGGCCCACGCCGGCATCCAGGTTTGAAATCATTCCGTAATAGGAAGAGATCTCGCGCTGCACCCGATCCGGCGTGCGCGGATGCGGCGCGACCTCTTCGTCGCGCACCTTAAGTTCGCCGTTGTCAAACGGATGCGCAGTGGCGAAATTCGGCGGCACCGGTATATTGTCGGGATGATACAGGTTGGCGTACTCGCGCGGCGGCGTGCGCGGATCGTGCGGCGCCGTGAACGCTGTATAGAGGAAAAACGGCTCCTCGCCTTTATAGTCCCCGATGAAATCCACCGCGCGGTCCGCGAGAAAATCCGTCGAGAATTTTTTCGCGTAATATACGGAGTTCTTTCCATACGCGCCGGTGGGATCGTAATGGTGCACCCGCATCCGGTACTGGTCCGTGTTGAGCCCGCGCAAAAATATACCCTCACCACTCGCAAACGAGCGGTTCAAACTGTGGAAATCGTTGTGCCACTTGCCAACAATATGGCTGTGATAGCCGGCCTCACGGAGGTGTTGCCCGATCGTCACGCGCTCCGGACGAATTATATTATTCGCCGGGTCCGTCATCGCGCGAAACACATTGCAGCCCGTCATCAGCGCACCGCGCGTCGGCACACAGACCGCATCGAATTTGCCGCCCATATGATGGGCCTGCGAAAATGCCGTGCCATTCGCCGCCAGACTGTCGAGTACCGGCGTCTGCACCACGCTGTTGCCCATCGCGTGTACCGCGTCGTGCCGATAATCATCGGCGACAATCATTAATATATTGGGCCGGCGCGCCGGCCGCGGCATCGTCGCCGCCATCGTCGCATCCGCTCCCTCTTCCGCCGCAGCCGACCGGCATCCCATGGCCGTGATCGCAGCCGCGCCAGCAGTCATCCGAATCATCTCGCGGCGGGATAGAGTCGTGGCGTCGTCCATGAAAACAAATACTCTACCGAGTGGACGCCCAACCGTCTGCCGGCCAATACGGTAACCTCGTGTAGGGAGATTCCCCGCAGCGGTTCGCAATTTGCACCCGATTCGCCCCGGCCCAAACGCGTCCACAATTCGCTGTTCGACAACATCCCCTCCTCGGAGAACCGATCGCCGCGATTCCTTTCGTCACTCGTTGGCACCCCTGTAGGGAGTTTCCCCGCGGAAGATTTAGCTTCCAACGCCTAGACGATGTTGTAGGCGGCTTGCTAAAGTGATTCGAATGATGCGCCGCTTCCTCGAGTCTTGCCCTACAGCGGGGCAGGACGGCGGGCGTTGATCGTCGGCGTCCCAGCCAAACTTCGTGCCAGGTTGCCTGGCTTCTCCCAACCCATGTTTACCCCATCGTCCTCCTCGCGCCAAGGCTTGGCGCGCGTCCTCGTATTTTCCCTCGTCATCGCCTTCGTGCCCGTCGTCCTCGCGGATGAAACCGCTCCCCTCGAGGAAAACGTCCCGACCGGCGATATGAACAACGCGATCGGCACCGCGCCACCGCCCGCCGAGTCGGCTCAGTCCGGCCCCACCACGACGCAAATCATCGATCGGCTGCCCGCGTTCCTCGCCGACCGGCTTCCGCTCCTCGATCCCAACGGCCGCGTCGAAGTCTCCGTCCGCCCGCGCCTCGGCGACCTTTTTCACAAGGGATATTTCCGCGTGCCCGTCGGCGCGCGCTGGCAGGTCACGGATTACTTCGAGATGACCACCGAGCTCTCGAATTATTTTTCCCAAGGCGACGCGGGATCCGAGGGCTCCGGCATTTCCGGCATGTCGATCGGTGGGAAGTTCGAGCACGTCCTGCCGTCGCTCAACGAGGACGGCTTCAGCGTCGGCCTGGATTATCGCACGCCCTTCCGCCATTCGCCGCTCGTCTTCACGGATGGCTACCGTCACGTCCAGCCGTATATAGCGGCCACCCGCCGCATTTTTCCAAAATATAGACTGCTCGGGTACGCGAATCTCGCGGCGAATTTTTTCCAGCATACCAACCTGCCGTCGAACTTCGGCCGCAACGAACTGCACGCGAACTCGCTGGCGCTCGTCACGGGCGTCGCGCGCGACTGGAACCGGTTTCATATATCTCTCACCGCCCGCCTGGCCAGCACCGAGCTGACCAGCGATGAGGGCCGGCAGAATTTCCAACTGCGCCCGGAGATCGCGTTCCCCATCCGCTTCAACCTGAAGGCCCGCACGCAGATATATCTGACGCTCGGCGGTCGTGTCATCTGGGGACCAGACGGTCGCCAGACGAACACCAACGGCGGCGTGCGCGTCGATTTCCACCTCGACCACCCCAAGCGCAAAACCCAGCTGCCGGACGGACATTTCCGCAGCTGAGCGAACCACCCATTCACCGCGTATCCAGAAAACGGATACGCGGCGGATCGGCGCCCGCGGGGCGCATCGCGGGCTGAGCGGGCGTTAACGTGAGCCCGACGCCCTCGAGGGCGGGCGGCGCGGGCACACAGCGTCAAAGCGTCCTTGGCGCCTCGGCTGCGCCATGATTTAGGAAGGGATGAGAATTGGCCGAGTCGCGTGCGGGGTCGCGTGTCTGTTGGGCAGCCTGACTTTGCGCGCCGCGCCGCCGCCCGAGCAGGCGTTTGCCGAGCTCAAAGTATATAGCGCGGACGGCCGTCCCTGGCGCGTGCCGCGCGAGGACTGGGCCGGCGCGCGGGATCGCGTGCTGCACGACCCGGCTTGGGCGAAATGGCTGACGCAGGAACGCGCCACGGTCGACGAATGGATGGAACACCGGCACGATCGCGTCGCGTGGGTCTGCGGATGGTACCACGACTTCGTCAGCCCCAAGGATGCCTCCCGAATCACCTGGAAGCCGGCCGTGCCCGGCGAGGATGTGGCGTTTCTGTCAACCCCCTCGGACCCGCAGATCGCGATCACGCCGAAAATCATGGGCGGTTGGGTTTATGAATTTCGGACGCGTCACGCCGACATGATCTCCCGCGCCGCCTTTATATATCGGCTCACCGGGGAAACGCGCTACGCGGAATGGGCCGCCGCGCAGCTCGATTTCTACGCCGATCATTACCTCGAGTGGCAGCCGCAGCGGCCGGACCAGGGCGCCAGGCTATATTGGCAGACGCTCGACGAGGCCACGATGGGCACGAAATATATCAACACCGTTCGCTTGCTCGGCGATTTCTCGACGGCAGTCCGGCGCCAGCTGTGGTGGCAGAAATTCTTCGAGCCAGAGGCGGCTGTCCTCAATCACGGCTTCCAGTCGATCCATAATATAGCCAACTGGCATCGCTGCGCCGTCGCGGAATTTGCCCTCGTATATAACAACGACGCCCTCTGGCACGAGGCGATCGACGGCAAGTTCGGCCTGCGCAACCAGGTCGCGCGCGGCATCACGGCGGATTATCTCTGGTTCGAACAATCGTTTCACTATAACGAATTCGTCGTCGAGGCACTGCTCACGCTCTTCACCGAGGCTGGACTCTCCGGTCGGGCCGGGGATCTCGCGTCGGAGATGACCATCGCGGAGAATCTGATGCTCTCACCGATATATATTCGCTTCCCCACGGGCATGCTCCCCAACCCGGCCGACGGCACCGGCATTGAGTACGTACCGCACCGCGCGTTTCTCGCCACGACATACCGCGTGTTCCCCACGACCATCGGCCTCGCCGAGGCCGCGCGCGACCGGAACTGGAACACCCTGCTCGACCCGCCGCCGCCGCCGCCGCCCTCGTCGGCACTCCCGATCGTCACGAGCCAGAATCTCTCTGCGTCGCGGATGGCCGTGCTCCGCCACGGTCCGTGGCAGGTGTTCCTGCACTACGGACAACTCACGTCGTCCCATGCGCAGTCCGAGGCGCTCAACTTTTCCGCGTTCTATAATAACACCGATATCACCCACGATCCTGGCACCGTCGGATATGGCTCACCGTTTCATAAAGAATATTATACGCGCGGCCTGAACCATAACGTGCCGCTGCTGGACGGCGAGGGCGAGGTCCCGCCGCAACCCGGCGAGTTGCTTTCCTTCGCGACCGAGCCGGCCGCCATGGCCGCGGCGCAACCGAAATATCAAAAGGGCGTCACGGCCCGCCGCCACCTCGCCATCGAAGGCGAGAAGCTGGTTGATATAGCAAACGTCCAGCGGACCGGCGGCGGCCCGGCCGCCCTGGGCCTCGCACTCCATGTCCAGGGCCGCGTGCAGCTGCCGCCTGAATTCGCACCCGCCACCACGTTTTCCGAGGGAAAGCCCGCGTCCTTTCGTTACTGGAAGGACGTCGCCTCGGCAGTATATACAGATCGCGCCGTGTTCGTCGTCGACTACCCCGAAATGCGCCTGCAGGTCACGTTCGCCGTTCCCCGCCGGTTCACCGTCTGGCATGGCTCGACACCCGACGTCCCCCCGGCGCGGCGTGAGGGATTTTATCTCGAGACCCATGGGACCGAGGCGACGTTCACGACGACGTTCGAGCCGTTGCCCGGGGCGCGGGAGTGAGCCGCGGGTGGGTATATATATATCTATATGCGCGCCCTCGCGGTTTCGGCGTCGGCGGGGCTTTATATACTATTGCGCAGCGGCCGTGGCCATGTCGGCGACGGCGCGGCGAAAGTCCTCGATCGCGAAAGGCTTGTTTAGGCAAGTCCGCGAATGCTTCGAGAGAAAATTCTGGAACGTGTCGCTGATGACGTCCCCGGTCATGAATAGCATCCGGCTCGCCGCGACGGGATCGAGCGCCGCCAGTCGTTCATAAAACTGGATGCCGCTTAGCCCGGGCATTTTCCAGTCGCAGATGACGACGTCGAAGCGCTGCGATTTCACCTCGATGAGCGCCGCCTCGCCGTTATTCGCGGTGCGCACGTCGTAGCCCTGCCGCGCCAGCAGCGCCTCGCTGAGATTTAGAATCCACTCCTCGTCATCCACGACGAGCACGGATTTTCCCGCCGCGGCGACTTCGGTGCGCGGGAGATTCGTTTCACGCGCCGGGCCTTCACCGGTCGTTTCCGCGCCGAGCGGCAGCTCGATCAGGAACGCGGCACCGTGGCCATATTCGCTCCGCACGCTGATTTTGCCGCCGTGCTCGCGGATGATGCCATATGAAAGGCTCATACCGAGGCCAGTGCCCTTGCCCACCACCTTCGTCGTGAAAAACGGATCGAAAATGCGCGAGAGATGCTCCGCCCGGATTCCCGGGCCGCTGTCGCGAAACTCGATGTGCACCATCGCCCCCACCAGGCGCGTGCTAATGCCAATCGCGCCATCGGTGCGGTCGGCCTGGATCGCCTGCCGCGCGTTGCTCAATATATTGATATATACTTGCTGCAGCTGGTGCGCGTCGGCCAGCAGCCGCGGCAAATTCGGCTGAAAGTCCCGCTCCACCGTTATATTACTCGTGCGCAGGTCATACGCCATGATCTCGAGCACTTCCTCAATCGTCGGATTTACATCGATCAGCGTCCGTTCCGGCGCGTGCTGGCGTGCGAATCCCAGCAGCCCGTCCACGATCTTATGGCACCGGTGCGCGCTGCGCGTAATGATATCGAGGTACGGCCGGGTCCGGTCGTCCGTCACCGTCTCACCGAGCAGGTCCGAAAAACCGATCATCGCGGTCAGCGGATTATTCAACTCGTGCGCGACGCCGGCCACGAACTGTCCCACCGCCGAAAGTTTTTCGCTCTGGATGAGCTGGCCCTGCGTTGCCTTGAGCGTTTCGACCGTCTTTTCCAATTCGGCCCGCGAACTCTCCAGGTTATGCGTCATGCGGTTGAACGCCTCGGCGAGCTCGCCGCTCTCATCATGCGGGAAATCGCGCAGCCGCCGCGAAAAATCGCCACGCCCAATCGCCTCCGTGCTGTCGCGCAACTCCCGCAGCGGCCTCGTCAGCCGCCGGACAAACCACGACACCGTCGCCGCACTTAATATAATACCGGCGAGACTGAAGAGAATCAGGGTGCGCCTTGTATCCTCGAGCGCGCGCAGGCGTTGTTCATACGAGGATAACATGACATAACTCAGCGACGGCCGCGCCGTCCCGCCCGGCGCCACCGGCCCGGTTCGCGCCATATAATGTTCACCGCCGACAATTACCTTTCGCGGACTGCTCCCGCTTTCGCCCGGCTTGGGCGCATCGCCTGGGTCCGCCCGCAGCATGCGCAATACATTATTCGATACTTCCGGCTCCGGCAGTGTGGATACCACTGCGCCGGCATCGTCGAGCAATATGATTTCTGTCCTCGGCAGCTTGAGCTCGGCCACCGCGGCTTCGCCGAGGCGGACTCCGACGGTGAGCGCCCCCACGAGATTTTGCTCGGCCGACATCACCGGCACCGAAACCACGCTATATGCTCGATGCTCGAGCGCGATGTTGCCCGTCGCAATCTCTCCCTCCAGAGCCACCCGGGTGATCGGCTCGGCGGCGGCGCCAAATGCCGCCGCGGCGGTTTCGCCCCCGCGCGCGCGCGACGCCAGCAGACCGGCCCCGGCCGGATAATAGAGCAAAAATTCGCGATCGGGCGGCGCGTCATCAAGCGTCACCTTCAGCACGCCTTCCATCGTCTTGCGATCGGCCAGACGCGCCAGGACCTTGAACCGTGCCTCGTCGACGACGCTGCGATATATAGCCAGGAAGCCCCGTGAACGGTTGTCCAGGGACTTGAAGAAGACGGAGTCGGCCGTCGCGAGCGTCCGCTGCGCCTCGTCCTCCATCTCCTGCTGCATTCGCGCATCGACGATCCAGAGCGTGATCGCCGGCAGCAGCACGAGAAACGCGAGCACGGGAATCAGGACCTTGGTCTGCAGCCCCAACCTCGGACCTCGCGCTCCCGGCCTCATGGCGTGGGGGAGGGGCGAGGCAGGTTGGCCACGCCGAGGACGAAGTTCGCCCGCACCTCACCATCGGCCGGGATCACGATGTCGCGGACCTGGCCCGGGAAACGCTCGTGCCACCCGCGAACGTGGTACGTGCCGGCCGGTATATTGCGGATTATATAATGGCCGTGGGCATCAGCGGTCGCAAAATACGCGTTGGGCAGCACGAGGATGATACAGTGCATCCGCGTGTGAATCGCGCAGAAAACATCGACGCGACCCACGTGGTCGAACACGACCTCCGGCACCCGTTCCTTCTTATAGTAATCGAGATCGAACGATTTCGATTCCGACATCGAGAACACGTTGTGGTATATATCGTCCTCATTGGGCCAGCGGACCGTTGTGCCGACCGCGACCGGGAGTACATGCGGGTCGAAGTTCGCGTCCTTCTGCGTTGTCACCGCGAGGGGCTGCCCCGGCAGCGGGCCGCCCGGGACCGGTTGGTCAATATACACCACGAAGTCCTGGAGGTGCTCGTAATCAATTTTTTCCGCGAACTTGTACCGATGGCTCGAGTAGGCGTTGGACGCGGCGGCCGCATTCGGCTCGCTCGGCGGTTCCGCACGAATCGTCCCGGTGAGCGTTCCGGCGCGCCCCGCGGAGGTGGCGGCGAGAAGAAGCAGGCAGAGTAGGAACGGCACTCTTGGCATCGGCATGATAAATGTTCGTCCAGCGCGAATCAAAACTTGAGGGCCAGTTCGGTGGAAAGGAGGTCTTCCTGGTTGCGAGACGCGCCTGAGACCAAGCGGCCGTCCTCCCAGCTGTATTCAACTTTGAATACAAGCGGCGGCCCGATGCGGTAGCCGAGCCCAAGCGAGAACCGGTGTAAGTCGCGGGTGCCACCGCTTCGGTATTCATACGTCCCAAAATCGCCCTGGCCGACGAGCGGATATCCGGCGCCGGCGCGGATGAGACTATAGCGGGCCGCTGTATAAAACTGTTCGGTGAGGGATTGGACGACTTCGGCCGTCGCGAAATGCAGAATGCGCTGGTCGCCGGGCCGGTTGTCGACAAACCGCGCATAGCCGTCATTCAACCGCACGCTGCCACTTTTCCAATGCAGGTCGGCATCCACCTCGAACAGGTCCGCTGCGAACGTCACGGCACTGGGATTGATGGCGTGGAAGAAACCGTTTCCAATCCACACGGCCGAGACGCTGTCACCCACGGCGTTCAAGTCGCCGGTGCGCATCGCGCTGCCGCTGAGGTGGAGCCACGGCCGGGGGTCGTAACCGAGGCGCGCGATGACGGCCTTGTCGGCATCGGAGTCGTGCAGCAGGTGATTGCCCCCATTTTGCACCGCGACAATATATTGCCACGCCCCGGAACTGCCGAAAATCGCCAGGCCCTCGTCCTCGCCCCAGACGTCGCTTTCCGAATGTGAAATGAGCGGATTGCCGACCGGGTCCCGCTGCTGGTATTCCTCGCCGAACGGTATATTAAACCGGCCCGCTCGCAGGTTGAGCAGGCCGTCCGGAAGTCGCGCGCGGAAAAGATTCTCCACATCAACATAAATTTCCCCGAGGTGCGTGGACTCATCGCTCGCCTCGCGCGTGAAGAGCTCGAGCCCCGCCGTGAAATACACATCCTTCCACACGCGGGCCTCAATATATATCTTCGCGTCGTCGATCCGAAACTCGGAGTGGGGGAATGCTCCGGACGGCCCGGAGCTGAAGAACGCGAGGCCGGTTTCTCCCGTGATTCTCACCTCCGCGGCATCGGAGCGCGGGGCGGTGCTCGCGGCCGGCTGGTCGCTCACGCCCGCCAGCTGCCGCTCGTGACGTTCGCTCGCGCGTCGGATGTCCGATACTTCCGATTTCAATTCCTCGATCGTGCGCTGCTGGGCCTCCACTCGCTGCTGCAGCGCGCGGTTGTCCTCGAGCAGTTGATGCAGCTCCGCCGGAGAAATCTCGGAGGATTGCGCGAGTCCGGCATTAGCGACGATGCCCGAGGCCAGGCAGCCGAATAAGCAGGCGTGGAAGCGCAACATAGACTACATCGACCGTGCCGACCGCCGGCCCTGCTAGCAAGCGCGGAACCACGTCGGGAATATACTTATGCAAGCACGCGCTGGATTTTCCGCTCTCGTTCCGGCTTAATCCGGTGACTTTATATCAGCGCAGCCGCGCGGGGGATGGCCGCCGCGCGATATATTCAATCTAAACGGGCGCGAGAAAAGGCTCGTTCGCCTCGATTGCCGCCCGGGCCGCCCGATACTGCGGATCGAAATCCGAGAACGCCGAGATATGCAATCCCAGGCTCCGGATCAGTCCGTCCTTCAAACCATAAACCCAACCGTGCACGGTCAGAGGCTGCCCGCGCTCCCACGCATCGCGCGCGATCGTAGTGTGGCATACATTTCCGACCTGCTCGATGACGTTGAGCTCGCACAACCGGTTGACGCGTGCCGATTCGCCCGCCGTGCCGTGCAGGCAGGCGGAGTGCTTTTCCGCGACGTCCTGCACGTGGCGCAGCCAGTTATCGGCCAGACCAATCCGGTCGCACCGCAGCGCGGCGCGCACGCCGCTGCAGCCGTAATGCCCGCAGACAATAATGTGCTTCACCTTGAGCACATCCACTGCGAACTGCATTACCGAAAGGCAGTTCAGGTCCGTATGTACGACGACATTTGCTATATTGCGGTGCACGAACATCTCGCCGGGAAGAAGATTAACAATTTCATTCGCTGGCACGCGGCTGTCGGAGCAGCCGATCCATAAATATTCCGGCGACTGCTGACGCGAGAGTTTGGCAAAAAACTCCGGGTCGCGCTTCTGCATCCCTTCCGCCCAGGCGCGATTTTGGGTGAACAGGTGCTGGAGTGGGTGTCCCATAAGTGCCGCCATGTTCAGCGCGACCGCCGGCTTGTCGATTCCAATCCCCCCGCGGCCGCGCCGGCCGAGCCCCTCCAATACTGTATGAAGCGCCGGCGCCGGGCGCTTCCCGGCGACAGCGGACAGGTTGTAACGCCGCGCCCGTCCGCTCTCTATATACTTTCGTCGGCTGGGACCATTTGTACACGTGCGCCCGGACGATGACGCACATTTGCGCCCCGGATGCCGGGCCGGGACGCGAGTCCGGCCCGCGACGTGGGCAATCGGAATTATTTATGGACAATTAATGCAGTCTGGAGACTGAATATTAGAAAAATACAGCCGAAATAACCCGCTTTATTGCCTGCAGGGCCGGCAACAATTGCGAGGCGCCCACAGCCGGGACAGAACGCTTTATGATAACGGAAATATACGCTATAAGCGGATAGTTAATGATGACGGGGGATCATTTACTGCCTTGCGCTGTCGGGAAGCGGACTTACATTAATCTTTTTCATCCTATGTTGACCCAAGATATGCAGGAATTGGCGAAAGCTAAAGCGCACGTGGCCGAACTCGAGGCCACGATTGCTTCTGAACTCAAGGAGGCTCTGGCAGAACTGCCGACCCAATATGGTTTCTCGTCTGTCGAGGAATTTGTCCAAGCCGTGAAGGATGCCGCCACGGGCGGTGGTTCCACGCGGTCGGCCGGCCCCGCGTCCCGTGGTGGTAAGACGGGCAGTCGCGCCCGCATCACCGATGAGACCCGCGCTGAACTCAAGCGGATGGTGAAGCGGGGCATGACTGGCGCGCAGATCGCCAAGACGCTCGGCATCTCGCTCCCCAGCGTGCAGAATATCAAGAAGGCGTTTGGCCTCGTGAAGTCCCGGAGCTAATCCGGCCCGGCCGCCTCGCGCGGCCCACTTCTTTAGTTGGCGCTGCCCCGAATCCCTGCGGTTCGGGGCGGCACCGTCTTTGCGATCCGCGCCCCGCCGGCGCATTCCCGGGGCTCACGCCCCGCGCTATATATTATATAGGCGGCCACCCCGGTGCGTTCTTATTTGCCAACCAGCTGGCAGTCGGCGCCATCGATCTTGAACTTGGCGCTGCGCTTCGCGATCGAAACGCAGGTCACGTCATGCATCGCGCCATCGATCCGCAGCGGCATCGTATCGCCTTCGGTAAATCGCGTCCCGTTCACCAGCACAACGCTGTGACCGTTGATCGAGAATACACTGCTCAACGCCAGCTCCGCGCTAAGCGTTTCCGTCTCTACTGGGTTCGGCGCCAGCGGCCCCGGCTGAAAGGCATCCGCGAACGCCTGCCCCGCCGTGATCGCGCCCGTCGGTGTAGCGACCACCAATCGGTCCAGCTCCACCTTATAGTCCGCCGCTCGTGGCGACTTCGCCGCATCCGCCGCTTTCACCGCCAACGCCATCCAGCCGTAAGCGAGCGCCGCACTCGTGTGCACCGCCACGCCACGTTCATAATATCCGGAAAGCAGCGCCTGCCCCTCGAATAGATTCTTATACGCCGCGCGGCTCGCATATACCGCCGCCCGCCGTTGCAGGTGCACTTTATCCTTGGCCTCCGCCGCGGCCTTCGCATCCAGCAGCGCAGCCAGAGCCGCCTCCGCGGGACCATAACCCTGCGCCGCCGATTTCTCGATCATCGCCTGGCTCGCCGGCCCCGTCGAATGGATCCGGTTCGCATATTCATATTGAGCTTTGGGATCACCTTTCTCGGCCGCGACTTTCAACGTCACCAGGTCCGGCGTACCCGGCCCCGTCGCGCGCGCCGCCCCCACCAGCCCCAGCAGCGCAATCATACTCGCCCCGCGCAATATACTCACCCGCAAGGCGCGGCCATTCTCCGGGGCACCCGCACCTGGACGCCCCAGCGCACAATCGTGCTCTGTATCAACGGGGGAACTCGCATCTCGCCGCAGTCGCATAAATAAATAGTGGGAGCGCTGGAGATCGAGTTTCTGGTCGCAGATTCAAGCGCAGGCAATCCGGTTTGCTCATCATCGCGGCGGAGTATATTTTTTTTACAGGATCGCTCCCGCCGCGAAAAAGGGGACCCGCGCTAAGGGCCGCGCGCAGACGCCGTCTTCGCCTGCCATCGGTGGCCCGGCCCTCCGCGGGCCGTTTGCTATTTTGCGGGCTCGCCGGTCCGGGCTAATGATAGATTCGATTGCCTCCCAGCGGGATCATCGCAGCCTCGCGCGACTCCGACTTCCCATGAATATACTATGCCTCCGGGGCGCCGCCCGTATTATCGGCACCGCCCTGGCCTGCGCCGGCCTCGCCGCCGCCCTCCTCGCGCAACCCGCTGCCGTCACTCAGCCGCCCGCGCCGACGCCCACCCCCGCACCGGCCGGGGACTATGTTAAGTCACACTATACAAAGTACGAGTTCCGCATCCCCATGCGGGACGGCAAGAAACTGTTCACCTCCGTCTATGTCCCCAAGGATACCAGCCAGGCTTGGCCGTTTCTCGTCGACCGCACGCCGTACGGGGTCGCGCCCTATGGCGAGGATCAATATAAGACCAGCATCGGGCCGTCCGATGAGTTCGAGAAGGCGGGATATATATTCGTGTACCAGGATGTCCGCGGCCGTTACCTGAGCGAGGGTACGTTTCTCGAGATGCGGCCGCACCTCGACACGAAGCGCGGCCCGCAGGATACCGATGACAGCAGCGACATGTATGATACAATCGAGTACCTGCTCAAACACGTCCCGGGCCACAACGGGAAGTTCGGCATCTGGGGTATATCGTATCCCGGCTTCTATACATCGGCGAGCATCATCGACTCGCATCCCGCTCTGCAGGCCGCCTCGCCGCAGGCGCCGATGACCGACTTGTTCTTCACGGATGATGCGTACCATGGCGGCGCGTTCATGCTCGCCGCGAATTTCGGGTTCTATACAGGCTTCAAGCCCGCGCTGGAGCCGCAGGTCCCGGACAAGGTGATCGTCCCCTACGATATGAAGACACCGGACGGTTATCAATTCTACCTGGCCCACTTGCCCACCTCAACGCTCGACACCGGCGAGCTCAAGGGTGCCAACTGGCTCTTCCACGACCAGGTCACGCACACGACGTACGATGCATACTGGCAGGAGCGGAATCTCGCGGCCCACCTGCATAATATAAAGTGCGCGGTGCTCACCGTCGGCGGGTGGTTCGACGGCGAGGATCTGTCCGGCCCGTTCAAGGTTTTCCACGCGATCGAGGAGAAAAACCACGGCACCGTGAACAACCTGGTCGTCGGCCCGTGGGTACATGGTGGCTGGGTGCGGTCTGACGGCGATCATCTCGGGGACGTGAAGTTCAACGCGAAGACGTCGGATTTTTTTCGGAGTAAGATCCAGTTCCCCTTCTTCGAGTTCTATTTGAAGGGCAAGGGCTCCGCTCTGCCCAAGGCGTATGTTTTCGAGACGGGTTCAAACGTCTGGCGCACCTACGACGCCTGGCCACCGAAGGCCGCGGCGCCGCGGAAACTTTATTTCCACGCGGGCGGCCGGCTGAGCTTTGAACCTCCCGCCGCCGGCGAGGCCCCGGATTCATATATCAGCGACCCGGCTCACCCGGTACCGTTCACCGGCTATATCACCGACACCGTCCCTCAACGCTATATGGTCGATGACCAGCGCTTCGCCGCGCGACGGGCAGACGTCCTCGTTTATCAAACCGAACCGCTCGAGGAGGACGTGACCATTGCCGGGCCCGTGTCGCCGAAGCTGCGGATCGCGTCAACCGGCACCGATGCGGACTTCGTCGTGAAGCTCATTGATGTATATCCCCCGGAGTATCCGGACCCGGTGCCGGCGACGGATGGCAAGCGCGTGCTCGGCGTGCCGGCGATCCGCATGGGAGGATTTCAGCAACTACTGCGCGGCGAGCCGATGCGCGCGAAGTTTCGGAAAAGTTGGGAAAAGCCGGAGCCGCTCACCCCGGGCCAGGTGGAAGTCGTCGATTTTTCGATGCCCGATGTGAATCATAACTTCCGGCGCGGCCATCGCATCATGGTGCAGGTGCAGAGCTCGTGGTTTCCGCTCGTCGACCTGAACCCGCAGACGTTTACCGACATTCCGCACGCACGGCCCGCCGATTTTCAAAGGGCAACGCAACAGGTGTTTCACCAACCCGACGCGCCGTCGTCGGTCGAGGTTCTGGTCCTGCCGCAGCCCTGAGTATATATCGGCTCACGATCGCCTCGCGTCGCCGCTCTATATAGCTAGATGGAGCCTGAATCGCGGCTGCGATGTTCGCAGCCCGCCATTGCAGGTTGGGGCCGCTGCGAATGAGCGGCCGCGTTCGAACTCCGCGAAGACGCGGGGCTTACTTCTTGTGCTCGCGCTCGTGCCGCTCGACTTCGCGCTCGAGCTGGTCACAGCGTTCGGCGAGCGCCGCCACGAGGCCGGCGAGGCGCTTTATATCATCGGCCTTCGCGGATTCCTGAAGCTTGTTGGCAGTTTCGCGGAGGTCCGCAAAGTTGTTTTGTTCGGGCAGGAGCGGCATGGGAGAAGAGACACCGTTTGTGACGCGAGGTAACCGGCACGCAAGGAGTTCCTCGGGTACGCGGCGCAGCGGTGTGGGTCAGCGATCACTCGCTTCGTAAACGAATTACTCTTGAGACATAAAAAAACCGCCCGGCGAAATGCCGGGCGGTTTTTACCAGCGCCCGAGAGCCGGGCGGAAGAGCGGTTACGAAACCAGACGCAGCGATGTACGAAACCGGCGATAGGCGGCGAAGCCCGCGAGGGACAGCGCGCCGAGCATTCCGTAGGTCGAGGCTTCCGGCACCGCGACGAGCGAGGCCTGGATGTTGAAGTGCACATCCCCGTTGGAGGAGGACGCACCCGAGCCGACCGTGCCGGAGAATCCGTCGCCGATGACTGTATAGTTGTACGCCGTTCCATCGATGGCGAACACGCCGCTCTGCGCGGATGGGCTGATCGTATAGGTGTACGTGGTCGCGGTCGTGGCGATCGTGTTGATGAGGTAGGTCAGGCTGAGATCCGTCGTCGAGCCGCCCGCGAAATCGAACTGAAGGTTGAAGTTATAGCTGGTCGAGATGCCGGCGCCCGAGACGTTCTGCTTGTCGATCGTGAACGAATCGACCTGCACGAAGTTCGGGGAGCCAAGCGTGAGCGTCAGCGGCACCGCCGTGGGCGTCGATGTGATGACGACTGATTGGCCCGGCGACGGGGGGCTGGTGAAGGTGTTGGCGGCATTATATCCGTTGTTGGTCACCGTGCCGGAGCCGGCCGGGGTGACGTTCGAGAAAAACGCGTTGATGCCGTTGATCTGGAGTTGCGCCTGCGCCGCAGTGGCGAGGAGGGCGGCGGCGAAAGCCGCGACTATATACTTTCTGGGGCTCGATCTCATACTGGTTGGGATTCTATATTAGGGAGAGGCAGGACGTTGAACGGATTTATAAATCTGTTGCGTTAAGGAAGACCGCTTCCACTCGCGGTTGAAACACTCCAGATACTCGAAACTTACCGAAGGCCGCATCGGGGATTGCCCTACCAAAATCACCGCGCGGTTTCCAAGTGCAGGGACGACCGCAGGCATCTTCCAGCAGACAAGCGATTTACGACGCTGGCCGCAGGGAGGTGAGCGCAATCGGCCGCGACGGGGCACACGGCGGGTCGGCGCGGCTTCTCGACGCGAACTCACGACGCACCGGCTATTTGCCGATCTTCGAAAGTATATAACAATTGCGTCGCCGGGACCCGCGTGCACCCGATGCGCCAGAAACCGTCCTGGATATATGAACTCCCGCGGCGGGTCGGGGCGCGACCGTCTCTGCATCTGCGCCGCAGATCCCACATATATGAAACCGGAGCGGCGGCCGAGCCGCAAACGCCGTGTACTCGCGGGCTTCTGGAGCAACCTATATAGAATGCGAATGGGTGGCGGCAAAACGCTCACAGCTCGTCGGGATTTTTCCTGATGCCGTCCTCCATGGTGGCCGCCGAACTGCAATATTGTGACAATTGTCGCGCTCGGTTTCCTCAAGGCCGGCTTAGGCTGCCTTCTGCATCTTAGCCGCAAATAGAAAATCGAACCATATATGAGAGCACCATATAAGTATCTTATCGCCGCCGCCCTCGGGCTCGTGGGAGCTGTCGCCGCCCACGCGCAGCTGCAGATCACGGGGATCAACGCATTCTTCAGCAATGTGGTCCCCGCCGGCTCCGCCACCGTGACCAACAATGGATACAATACGGTGAACACCTTCACCAGCCCTCCGACTCCGGGGCAATCCGTCGTGATCACCTCCACGCCCATGGCCGTTCCGCTCGCCATCACGCTCGGCTCCCCGTCCTTCGTGCAGGTCGATACCTTCACCATCGACAAGCAGAACGTCTCGGGCTCCGGCATCTCCTCGAGCTACAACTTCAACCTGCAGTTCGAGTTCAACGGCAGCTCCACCACCAACCTGGCCCTGCTCTATACAATCTCGACGGTCGCCACAACCAACACGACCTATACGTACTCGATCACGCCGAGTCTCCAGAGCGGCACCTTCGTCGCCGGCGGACAGACGTATACTTATACAACGATCGGTGACGGATTTTCCGGCACGGTCGGCACTGGTGCGAGCGCCTCGAACGGCGACGTGCATTTCAACTTCCAAGCCGCCCTCGTCGCCGTACCCGAGCCGTCCGTCTACGGCTGGGCGGCCGCCGCTTCCCTCGGCGGATTCGCCGCGGCGCGCCGCCTGCGCCGCCGCTGGCAACTCGCCTGATCGCCATCGCGGCTTCGCGAAACTCATCGTCAGAAAGCCCGGGCCCCGGCCCGGGCTTTTTTGTGGCTATATACAACCGCCGCGGCCTTCCGCCGGCGCCTCACGGCTGTATTCAAAAGATGGATACGCGGATTGCCCGCCGAGGCGCCGCCGCCGCTCAGCGCGCCACCAGCGCGCGCAGGTCGCCGAGCGAGAGCTTCGCCGCCGCCGCATCACTCGCCTCAAACACATCCGCCAGCAGCGCCTTCTTCTCGTCCTGCAGCGCCAGCACCTTTTCTTCCACCGTCCCCGACGCAATAAGTTTATAACTCGTCACCGTGCGCGTCTGCCCAATGCGATGCGCCCGGTCCGTCGCCTGCGCCTCGACGGCCGGATTCCACCACGGGTCCAGATGCACCACCGTGTCCGCCCCGGTGAGATTCAGTCCCGTGCCGCCCGCCTTCAGCGACAGCAGAAAAACGGAAACATCCGCGTCCCGCTGAAACCGGTCCACCTCAGCCTGCCGCGCCCGCGTCGACATCGATCCATCGAGGTAACAATAGGAAGTCCCGTTCGCATCGAACTCCGCCCGCACCAGCGCCAGCAGGCTCGTGAACTGCGAGAACACCAGCAGGCGATGCCCATCATCCACCGCCTCTGCCAGTAACTCGCGAAACGCCTCCAGCTTCGCGGAATCCCCAAACTCGCCCGCGGCTTTGCCTCGCGCCGCCTTGGAACCGGCTTCCAGAGCCCCTCGCGGGTCGATCAGCGATATATCCTTATCTTCCTCACCGTCCTCGGCATCTACATGCTTTATATCTTCCCCATTTTCGCTTCCCACGGGCCGCGCCGCCTCATCCGCTCCTGAAGTCGCCCCGGCGGGCTCGTCCTCACTATATACCGGCGCCTCCGCGGACCGCCCGCTCCCTGTGTTTCGTACCAGGCGCGGATCGCAGGCGATCTGCCGGAGCCGCAGCAGCTGCGTCAGCGTAGCCAGCCGCAACGCCCCCTCGCTCGCGCCTCGCGCCTCGAGATCGAACAACTCGCGCTCTGACTGCTCCTGCATCGCCCGATACAACGCCGCCTGTGCCGGCCCCAGTTCGCACCACAGAATCTGCTCCAACTTCGCCGGCAACTCCGGCGCGACCGCCCGCTTCGTCCGTCGAAGTATATATGGCGCGGTCTTCGCGCGGAGCCGCGCCTCATGCCACGCCCGTTCCTCCGGCTTCAAACCCGGCGGCACCCGGTCGAGATACCCCGGCAAGAGGAATTCAAACAGCGAGCGCAGGTCCTCCAACGAATTCTCCAGCGGCGTTCCCGTCAGCAGGAACCGACCCCGCGCCCGCAACGCCCGCAGCGCCGCCGCATTTTGCGACCTCCGGTTCTTCACGTGCTGCGCCTCATCACCAATCACCACCGCAAATTCCAGCCCCGTGAAAATCTCCTGGTCCCGCGCCAGCGTCCCATACGACGTGATCACCACATCCACCGCCGCAAATTCCCGCGCCTCGCGCAGGCGCCGCTCGCCATGATGCACCACCGTCCGCAATTCCGGCGCAAAGCGCGCCGCCTCCCGCCGCCAGTTTTCCAGCAACGAGGCCGGGCACACCACCAGCGCGGGCGAACGCAATATACTTTCGCCCGTCGCCGGCAACTCCGCGCCGGGCGACGCTCTATATAGTCCACCTTGTCCGGCAGGACGCCCCAGCGCGCGGCGATCGCGCGGCGCGGCCGCGACCGCCACCCGCGACGGCCTCGCCCGCTCGAGCGCCGGCAACGCACAGAGCAACGCGAGGGCCTGCACCGTTTTCCCCAGTCCCATCTCGTCGGCGAGGATGCCGGCGAGCTGGTTCTTATATAGATGGCAGAGCCACGCCACGCCCAGCCGTTGATAGGGCCGCAGCTGGCGATCGAGGTGCTCAGGCAGGGGAGCGGGCGCAAGCGTGGACAAATTCTTCAACGCCACGCTCCGCTCGCGCCACGTCTCCGGTGGCTCAAAGCCCGGCGACAACGCTTCCAACAACACCTGCGCATCCGCTGCCCCTGCGGCCGAGATGCGATGCGTGCGACGCGTCGCGACGGCGTTCTCCGCCGACCCGGCCAGTGCACGCTGCGTCTCGGCCAACCGCTCGAGCTGCGCTGGCGCCACGAGATATATCATTCCGTCGGATTCTATATAGCGCCGCTGCGTTGCGACCGCCTCCCGCACGGTGGCTTCGGTCGCCTTCCCGGCATGCAAGCCCACCGTCACGTCATACCCGCCACCCGCCTCAGTCGCCTCCGCGCGGACCTCCGCCTCCTTCACCCGCCCGAGGTTGCGCTCGAAGTTCGCTGTATATTCCGCCCCAAATCGCTCGCGCAGCCGCGCCCCGTGCTCCGCCAGAAAGTTCAGCGTCTTGTGCCGGTCGCGCAGCCACCACTTGCGGTTGCCCGGCTCCAATATAAAACCGGCCGACTTCAGCAACTCTAGGATCCCGCCGTAGTGCGGGTCCTCGCGCGAGGGCAATGTAATCGCGAGAAAGTGTTCACTCCCGTCCACCAACAGCGGCGTCAACCCCGTCCGCTCCGCGGCGCGACGCGCGGCAGCCGGACGCGTCCCCGAGCCGCCGAGAAGGGTCTCATGCGTGCCGGCGGGTAGCGCAGCGGGCACCGGCTCTGCCGCCGGTGGCGGCGTGAGCGACACTCCGAGTGCGAGCTCGCCCCGCTCCCAAGCGATCGGCGCGTCCGGGCGATTCAGCCAGAAAAAAACGGGTTGGTTGACGAGCGTACCCACGAGCTGGCGAAGCTGAACGCGATTCAACTGCAGGAACTTCGGCGGCGTCGCACTGCCGTGCCACTGCTGAAGCAGCGCCAGCGCCGGCAGCGACCACGCCGGCGGCGGCGCCGACAAGTCGAGATCAACCTTCACGGCGACGGCGTCACGCGTCAGCGCTGACGCAAAATTCGGAGGCAGAAAGATCCGCAGCATCAGCGCGTCCAGAGCACGACCCGGCAGTCGCTCAGTTGTATATACGGTTCCAGTTTCATATAGCTCGTTGGCTCAGAGGACAGATGGTGGCCATCATATAGCAAACCGGCTGTATATGAGTCGTTGACGATATATCAAATCCGTCCGCGGGCTTCGTTGCTCGCGCGGCCCGGGCCGCCTCACCCACGGGACACGTCTCCCGGCGGTGCTGGCTCCCACGCGGGATCCGAGCTCGAGCGCGGCCCGTTCGCGTCGCTCAGGAACATCCGCTCGAACGCCTCCATCTGCTGCCGCGCGTGGCTGAAATAGGCATCGTCGTCCTCCCAATATTGCGCCAGCTCACGTACCGCGCGCTCGTCGTGCCGCTTGAAAAACTGCGCCGCCCGGTACGCCTGGTGCCCCCGCATCCCGAGGTCGCGCAACAAGTCCACCCCCAGCTCCAGCGAGCTGCCCATGGTCTCGCGGTAGAAATTCATAACGCCCCGCTTTTGGAATTCATACGCGTGGACCCGGCCCGACGCCCGTGCGAAAATTTTCAGCTTGGGAAAATGCTTCTGCACCGTCTCGACGAGCGCGACCGCCTTCGCCTCATCATCGATCGCAATCACGATCGCCCGCGCCCGGCCCGCGCCCGCCGCATGAAGCAACTCGAGCCGCGTGGCATCGCCATAAAAGACCTTGATGCCCAGTCGACGCACGATCTCCACCTGGTCCGCGTCAAGATCCAGCACGGTTGTCCCCACACTATTCGCGCGGAGCAGACGCCCCACAATATGTCCAAAGCGCCCGAAGCCCGCGATGATCACCGGATTCTCGCCGCCATCGATTTTGTCCGCCGCGCGTTCCGGCGCACTCGGCCGCGCGAGCCGCGGCTGCACCCAGCGTTCATTGAAGAGAAATAACAGCGGCGTCACCGCCATCGAGAGCGCCACCACCGCGACCAGCGGCGACGCCTGTTCCGGCGCGAGCACGCGGTGATCCACGACGAACGACAGCAGCACGAATGCAAACTCACCGCCCTGCGCCAGCGCGAAGCTGAAAAGCAACCCTGGCGGCGTCGCCAGCCGAAAAACGCGCGAGAGCAAAAATAATATAGCGAATTTCACGACGAGCAGCGCGAGGACCAGGCCGAGGATCAATCCCGGCTGCGCCCGCAGTAGCCCGAAGTCGATGCCCGCTCCGACGGTTATAAAGAACAGCCCCAGCAGCAGCCCTTTGAACGGCTCTATATCCGCCTCGAGCTCATGTCTATATTCACTGTTCGCGAGCACCACTCCCGCGACAAAGGTTCCGAGCGCCGCCGACAACCCCACCGCCTCCATGATCAACGACACCCCAATCACAAGTAGCAACGCCGCCGCATTGAAGAGTTCGCGGATGCCGGTTTTCGCAATGGTATGAAACAGCGGATTCACGAGATGCCGCCCGGCGAAAATTACCGCGCCCACCGCCGCGATCACGATCAGCGCCTGCTCCCAGCCCGGTAGCGCCGAGATTCCCGTGGCGTGCCCGGCGGCGATGCTCCCCGCCGCTTGCCCCGCGACGCGGTCCACCGCGAGCAGCGGCAAGAGCGCCAGAATCGGAATCACCGATATATCCTGAAACAACAACACGGAGAACGCCGCCTCGCCCGCGGACGTCTTCAGGAGATTTTTTTCCTGCAACGATTGCAGCACGATCGCCGTCGACGACATCGCCAGGATCAACCCCGCGGCAAACGAGACGCGAAACCCTATATGAAATGCCGCACCGATCACGCCAATCACCAGCGCCGTCCCGAGCACCTGCATGCCGCCGAGGCCGAGCAGTTGCATGCGCATGCGCCAGAGCACGGCGGGCTGGAGTTCCAGCCCGACGAGAAAGAGCATCATCACCACGCCAAATTCCGCGAAGTGCATCACATCGCCCGCGCGCTCGCCGACGAGGCCGAGCACATGCGGCCCGATGAGAACGCCCGCGAGGAGGTAACCCAGCACGGAGCCGAGTCCGAGCCGCTTCGCGAGTGGCACCGTGATGACCGCCGCGAGGAGATAGACGAACGCATGCAGCAGCATATAGGTAAAAGTATATAGTGCCGCTGCTCAGCCGCGCGCCGGCGCGGACGTGGCTGTACCAGCCGCCACGAGCGGCGGCGCGCTCCGGCCCTCGCGGAGCGCCTCGAGCATTTTGATATAGTGGTCCGCGTGCCCGGCGAGGGCTTCGTCACTCGCCGAGATCGCGCCGTGCACTATATACGGCGGCAGCCAGTTCATGCCGCAGAGCGCCGCCGTCTGCCGGAACGGCGCGAGCAGTTCATCCATCGTGAAATAATTCGCGCCGTTTCGCGAATACGCACTCGCCGCGCCCCCCGTGGTCAGCGCCGTCAGCCACGATTTCCCCCGCAGCGCCACGCCGCCCGGGCCATACGCAAACCCAAACTCCAGCACGAGGTCGAGCCACTCCTTCAGCAGGGCAGGGCAGCTATACCAATAAAAGGGATGCTGGAAAACGATCGTGTCGTGCGCGAGGAGCCGCGCCTGCTCCGCCGGGACGTCGATCTGGAAGTCCGGGTACGCTTCATATAAGTCGTGAAACGTGATTTCCCTCGCCTTGGGCAGCGCCTGCAACAGGCGGGCGTGCGCGCGCGATTTCTGAAACGCCGGATGGGCGAAGATGACGAGGACGCGCGCAGGTGAAGGCACGCCCGTATGCAATGCGGTGTGCTCCCGCGCGCAAGCCCGCGCGGCATCCACACCCGGCGAGGAGGGGTCGCTCTTCACGCGCCTCGATGCGTCCTCGCCAGAGCGTCCCATCCGGCGCCGCAGTCTTGCGTGGGCCGCCGCCGTTGCCATCGTGCTCCCGAAATATGCGCGTTCCGTTTCCGCGCGCCGCAACCTTTCGGCGCCCTTCCGGCTTGCAGCTCACGCAGCTCGCGCTCGCCGCCTGGACCATCGGCATCCTAATTTTCCTTTATGCTCCGATTGTCGTTCTCGCGATATATTCTTTCAACGCGTCCCGCCTCAATATAGTCTGGACCGGGTTTACGACGCACTGGTACCGCGAGGTCTGGGCCAACCAGCCGCTGATGGCCGCCCTGCGAAACAGCCTCGAGATCGCCGTCGCCACCACCGTCGCTTCCGTCGTCCTCGGCACCACGGGCGCGTGGCTGCTCGCGCGTTATCAGTTTCGCGGCGCCGGCCTCCTCCGCACTCTCGTTGCGCTCCCGATGATGATGCCGGAAATCATCATGGGGATCAGTCTCCTTATATTCTTTACGAGCGTCGCACTGCCTCTCGGCTTCACGACGGTCATCATTGCGCATGTCACGTTCTGTTTCCCGTTCGTCCTCGTCGCCGTGCAGGCACGGCTCGTGGGCCTCGATCCCGCGCTCGAGGAAGCAGCACTCGACCTCGGCGCCACGCCGGCCCGCGCGTTCTGGCTCGTGATCGTGCCATCCCTGCGCCCCGCCATCGTCTCCGGCGCGCTCATGGCGTTCACCTTGTCCATGGACGAAGTCATCGTCACTTATTTCACCGCGAGCCCCGGTTCGACCACGCTGCCGCTACGCATCTTCGGCATGGCCAAGGTCGGACTCAACCCAATGCTCAACGCCCTCTCCGCGCTCTTCATCGTTGCCACGGCCGGCTTCGTCCTCGTGGTGCAACGGCTGAAACCCCGCGTGCGCTGACTGTATATTTCATCGATTCCTATATTCTAACTCGTCAATATAACTCCGGGCCAAGCGTCACGATCGATATAGCCGCCGCTCCGCTCCTCAGCCCACCACCTCTTTTCATGATCAAGCCCGCCGCCTTCGTCGCTCTCGTCGCGCTGCTGCTCGCGTTCACCTTCGCGCTTCCGGCCCGCGCCGCGGACGAGCTCAACCTCTTCGCCTGGTCGGAATATATACCGCAGACGGTGATCGACGGCTTCACCAAGGAGACGGGCATCAGGGTGAACTACGAGACCTACGCCTCAGGCGAGGAGATGCTCTCGAAGCTCCTCGCGGGCGCCGCCACCTATGACATCATCCAGCCGCCCGACTATATAGCGGAGGCGCTGATCCGGAACCACCTGCTCCGGCCCATCGATTTCTCGCGCGTGCCGAACCTCGCCCACATTGGCCCGGAGTTCCTGCACATGCCGCACGACCCTGAGCAGAAATATACTGTCCCCTATATGCTCGGCACCGTGGGTATCGTCGTGAACACCGACCGCGTGAAGGAGCCGATCCGCGGCTTCCGCGACGTCTTCACCCCCGCCCACGCCGGCCGCATCGTCGTGCTCAACGACAACCGCGAGATCGTCTCCTGGGCCCTCAACGTCCTCGGTCTCCCCGTCAACGACATCTCGAAGTCCGCCCTGGCGAAGGCGCGACCGCTGCTCGTGCAATGGCTGCCGCTCGTGAAGGTGTTCGACTCGGACAGCCCGAAGACGCCGCTGCTCAATGGCGACGTCGACCTCGGCGTGGTCTGGAGCGGCGAGGCGGCCCTGCTCTATAAAGAGAACAAGAAATTCGCCTATATACTTCCAGCCGAGGGCTCGCACCTCTTCGTCGACCTGCTCGCCATTCCCGTCCACGCCCCGCATCCCGATGCCGCCCTGCTCTTTATCGACTATATACTCCGGCCCGAGGTCAGCAAAAAGATCTCGGACGCGTTTCCCTATACGAACCCCAACCTCGACGCCCGAAAGTTGCTCTCCCCCGACCAACTCGCCAACCCCGCGAGCTACCCGCCGGCCGGCCCGCTCGGGACATTCCGCGACATCGGCAAACAATCCTCGGCGATCGACCAGATGGTGACCGACCTGAAGAGCACCCGCTAAATGGCGGCATCCGTCGAATCTGCACCCGCCCCCGTCGCCGTTGCCACGTCGAGCCGACGCCCGGGCTTCCGCGGCTGGCTGCTGCTCAGCCCGTTGGTTGCCTGGCTCACGGTGTTCGTCGTGGTGCCGTCGGCGATCCTTCTGGTATATAGTTTCTGCGACCGCGACGAACTTGGACGCGTCGTTTTCCAGTTCACCCTGGACAATTACCAGCGTGTTGCGGACCCGATCTATATTCATATATTCGTCCGTTCGCTCGGATACGCGGCCCTGACCACCGTGCTGTGCGTGCTCTTCGGTTTTCCGACCGCCTGGTATATAGCACGGGTGGGGGAGACCTGGCGCAACCGGCTGCTGCTGCTCGTCATGATTCCGTTCTGGACGAGTTTCCTCATCCGCACCTACGCGTGGATCACGATTCTCAAATCCGAGGGCCTGCTCAACGGCCTGCTGCTCTCCGCCGGCGTCATCACGTCGCCGCTGCCGCTGCTATATACTCCCGGGGCCGTGATCGTGGGCCTCGTGTATTCGTACCTGCCCTTTATGATCCTGCCGATTTACGCCAGCGCCGAGAAACTCGACGGGGCATTGCTCGAGGCCGCGTACGATCTTGGCTGCGGACCGCTCCAGGTATTTTCCCGCGTCGTCCTGCCGCTCACCAAACCCGGTATATACGCCGGCATCCTCCTCGTGTTCGTCCCCGCGATTGGCATGTTCGCAATCACAGACCTCATGGGCGGCGCTCGCGTGCCGCTCATCGGGGGCGTCATCCAGAACCAGTTCTTCCAGGCCCGCGACTGGCCGTTCGGCGCCGCGCTCGGCGTGGTGTTTCTGGCGCTATTCGCCATCGTATATGGTGTCCTGCAAAAGCTCGGCGCGGCCGGGGCGGCACTCCGCGAATGAGCGACGCGCGCTATATGATCGAGCTGCGCGGGCTGACGAAGCGATTCGGGTCGTTCACCGCGGTCGACGACATCAGCCTCAATATAGGCTCCGGCGAATTCGTCACGCTGCTCGGCCCCTCCGGCTGCGGGAAGACCACGCTGCTCCGTCTCATCGCGGGCTTCGAGCAGCCCGATGCCGGCACAGTCTGGCTGGGCGGGGGCGATGTCACCCGGCAGCCCCCGTATCGGCGCAATGTAAACCAGGTGTTCCAGAGCTACGCCTTGTTTCCCCACCTCTCGGTTCGCGATAATATATCTTTTGGCCTGCGCATGCAGCGCCTGGCCACGCCGGAAATCGCGCGCCGCGTTGACGAGGCCATCGCGCTCGTGTCGCTCGGTGGACTCGAGTCACGGCGGCCGGATCAACTCTCCGGCGGACAACGCCAGCGCGTCGCACTCGCGCGCGCTCTCGCGCCGCGTCCCGCCGTGCTGCTGCTGGACGAGCCGCTTTCGGCGCTCGACGCGAAACTGCGCCGGGGCATGCAACTCGAGTTAAAAAGGCTGCAGCGGCAGCTCGGGCTCACTTTCGTGTTCGTCACGCACGACCAGGAAGAAGCGCTGACGATGAGCGACCGGATTGCCGTGATGCGGGGCGGCCGCATCGAGCAGCTCGGCACCGCGGAAGATATATACAACCGGCCCGCGACCGCGTTCGTCGCCGAGTTCGTCGGTGAGACCAATCTCATCGAAGCGGTATATATCGATCGCACCGACTCCCACGCGCGCTATCGCGTCGCGGGGGCGCAGCCGTGGAGTTTCCCGCTCGGCGAGGTGCCCGCGACCGGCGGTTCGATCCGGTTTTCCATTCGCCCGGAAAACGTGGAACTCGCGACGACGCCCCCCGCGGCGGACTATATACTTCCAGCGACGGTGCGGGAGGCGATCTTCCAGGGTGCCGCGCACGCGATCCTGGTCGAGTGCGAGGGTGGCCTGCACCTGCGTGCCACCCTGCGTCCCGGAGCGAGCCTCGGCGCCCCGCGCCCGGGAGACCGTCTATATTGCGGTCTCAACGCCGAGAACATCCGAGTGCTCGCCGCGCCGTCGGCGTGAGGGCGTGCGCATCCCAATCGGATAGGGCCGCTCAAAGATCATTATTCTTTGCCATATCACGCGGATGTCGGCTTTGATGAAAGATATATCTGCGACGCTCGCAGGGGCTCGTCGCAGGGTCTATGGATGATATAGCAACGGGGGTCGCACGAATGATGAATCACACCAATCCAACAATCGAGACCTACGACCGCATCGCCGCGGATTACCATGTGATCGCCACGCCGGAGCATCGGGCCTGGCTCGAAGGTTCGATGCAGGAATTCTTCGATCGTTTGCCGGGCCGCGCGGTTCTGGTGGCCGGCTGCGGGGAAGGCCGCGATTCGCGACATCTGGCTGGATTGGGCGCGCAAGTGATCTCGTTCGATCTCTCGGATGGAATGCTCGGTCTCGCGCGGGCCGCGGAACCCGGTGGCGTATATAGGAACTTGGACCTTCGCGAGGTGGGCTCGTTGACCGAGCGCTTCGACGGTATTTGGGCGTGTGCATGCCTCTATCATCTGACCAAGGCCGAGTTTCGCGCGTGCTTGTCGGCGATGCGAAATCTCCTGAATCCCAGCGGCGTGCTCTTCCTGAATTTGAAGTTGGGCGAAGGGGAGCGAGATATATCCATCCCGCGCGACGGCTATCCCGGCGGCGAGGCCGCGCAGGTGAAGCTGATAGGTAGTCGCTTTTACGCGTTTTATAGTCGGGCCGAGCTCACGGATTATTTTGGCGAATTCCGACTCGAGAAGGAGCGTCGCGATCTGCTCAAGGAGGGCGAAGGCGCGATGGAGTTCTGGCTGCGCAAAGTATAAAGCTTGAATCCGCATATAGTAGGAAATGAAGGCCGCGGGACTCGCAAGCAGCGGAATCATGGCTGGTCGCTCGTCTCTATATACGGACGTTTTTCCGGTTTCAACCGCCCGGCGTTATTAGCTCCTGCGGCGTCGCCCAACGTCGGCCTGACACTCGGTCCCTGATGCCCTCGCGTGCCGCCACCATGGTCGACGTTGCCCGGCGGGCGGGTGTGCATCCGGCCACAGTCTCCCGCGCCCTGCGCAAGGATCCGCGGATCACGCTCGCACAGCGCACGAAAATCGAGCGCTCCGCTGCCGAGCTCGAATATAGGATCAACCCGCTCGTTGCCGCCCTCATGAGCACGCGCCGCGCTGCGCACGGCGCCACCTACCGGGCCACGCTCGGCTGTATCACGAAGTATACAGCGGAGCAGGCTGCCGGCTTTGCCCACAATTACTCCCAGTTCATCGCAGGCGCTCGCGAACAGGCGCTCGCGACGGGGTACCGCCTCGACGAATTTAACCTCGCCGCACCCGGACTCACCCGACGCCGCGCCACGGAAATCCTCCTCAGCCGCAATATCCGTGGCCTCCTCGTGGCACCGCTCCACTCAGTGCACGATGCCGTCGACCTCGACTGGAACGAATTCACCGCAGTCGCGATGGGCTACTCGCTCAGCAATGTCGCGCTGCACCGCGTCGCCCACAATCACATGTCCGGCTTCGCCGAAGCCGTGCGGCACTGCCGCGCAGCCGGACGCCGCCGGCCCGGGCTCGTCATCCAGCGGCGCGTCCACGAAAAAGTTGAGAAGCGTTGGGCCGCCGCGAGCCTGCTGGACCATCTCGAGCATCCCGGTTCACGCGTGCCACCATTGCTCTTCGAGGAGCTCAGCGAAAAGAAATTTGGCGATTGGTACCGCCGCCATCGGCCCGACGTCATCCTCGGTGTTAATATAGAACGCATTCTGCGCTGGTTGAAAAATCTCGGCTGCGACGTGCCCCGCACCGTCGGGGTCGTGAGCCTCGACCGGCGGAGCGGCGATCGCGGCATCTCCGGCATCAGCCAGGACTATGATAAGTGGGGCGCGAGTTCCGCCGAAATTCTGATCGGCATGCTGCAGCGCAACGAACGCGGGCTGCCCGCAAAGCCGTTCACCGTCCTGATCGACGGGGTCTGGGTCGAGGGTCGGACGTTACAGTCCTAGGTTCGCTCGCAGCACCAAGGCCGCTCCGGTATACACTCCGCCACCGTTCTCTGAAAAGCCGATCGTCCACCGTCGTCAAAGAGCGGCGGGTCGCCGCCAGAGTATATAGAAAATATATGGACCGCCGGCTTGGAAATCCGATCGATCGTTTACGCTATATATGCACGGCGGTGAGACGTTTGTCCCTCCCTCGATGATGCTCGAAGCGCCACCGATCCGTCGGCGGCCGCCGGCTGGACTCGGTCGCGGCCGGCTCAGGCGCCCCGCGGCCGGAGCATCAGCGCGTAGTCGGCGTCGCGGCGGGACCGGTGACAGATGCCCGGGCACCGTAGCCCGAGGCAGGCGAGTCCGGCCGCAGCGCATACGCCGCGAACGCACTGGCCACCCCGGCTGCCGCCGAAGCGTTGTGCGCCGAGGCACCGCCGGGATTCATCACTTGCGGGTCCATCGTGAGCTTGTGCGCATCGGCCGGCTCGCTCGCGGGATGAACTCCATAATATAGATTACCGTCGTAGACGTTGCCCCGGCTCTTCGCGAATTCATAGCCGGCCCGCTCGCTGAGGTTGATGATGAGGTTGCGCGACAAACGCGTGCCCGCGGACCAGCCGTTGCCCCAGGCTTTATGAAGCACGATATGCGGTGGCTCGCCTGGCCGCGGGTTGCCGGTATCGCGTCCCACGAAAATCGTGTTATTATATATCTCCGTGCCGGTCGCCCCGCCGGCGAAACGGATCATCACACCTCCGTCGTTCTGGCTGATATTGTCCCGCACGATCGTGCCTTCATTGAACCCGCCCGGCGCACAACAAACCAGGATAAATCCGTAATCGTTGTCGTGACTATAGTTGAACTGAAAGACCGTCCGCCGACAATTATAGTCGCTGTCAAAGCCCGCCGCATCGGCGTCGCCGGGATTATATTTCGTCCGGCACGCCTCGTTATATTGAAAGACCGCGTCGTCGCAGTGGAACGCGAAGCTCGCATTTCCGCTCCCGGCCAAACCACATTCATTGAACAGATTGCCTTCAATCAGGGGCCCCGCGCACGCTCGTACCACAAGTCCGTTCCGCGCAATCCGCTCGAAAGTGCAGCCGCGCACGACCACCCCATGGCTCGGAAACCACGTCGCCGCATCGTTCGCCCGGTGCCCCGTCGTCCACGTGGAAAACATCGTCAGCCCCGCCGGCCCATCATCCGCGAAAACACAGTTCTCCACCAGAAAATCGTCCCACGCCGTCGGCTTCATCTTGCCCTCGATCAGCGTCACAAATCCGCCAAACGACTTCGCGTTGTTGTCTCCGTCGTTCGTGTAGGTCGACCGCGCATTGACGTCATGGATATATAGATTGTGAAAATGCAGGTGATGCTCGACGCCGGCGTCGTGCGCCCGCACCTCGATCCCGCGAATCTGCGCCATCGCGTCCGCCGCGTGATTCGTGATCTCCAGGTTTGATATATCCCAGCCCTCCTGGTTTTCGAGCCGCAGCACGCAGGGCACGCGCCCGGCGCCGCGCAAGGCCGGCCGTTCCCCGGTTTCATATTGGTCGATCACGATGGGCGTCGCCGCCGTGCCGGAGCCGAGGGGCCGCAACATCGCGCCTTCCCATACGCTACCCGCGCGCAACAAAAGCCGGTCTCCCGCGGCGAACTCCTGCCGGTTCACGCGCTCCAGCGTCCGCCACGCCCGCGCGCTCGAGCTGCCGTCCGCCGTGTCATCGCCGCCCCGCGAGTCGACGTAATAGGAAGTGGCGCGAACCGGTGC
Source organism: uncultured Verrucomicrobiae bacterium (assembly GCA_963800005.1). Lineage (GTDB taxonomy): Bacteria > Verrucomicrobiota > Verrucomicrobiia > Opitutales > Opitutaceae > CAWCZH01. The sequence goes on along the minus strand of CAWCZH010000001.1, from coordinate 421,045 downwards.
CACGGCAAGCACGGCGGCGAGCGCCAGCGCGCGACCAACCGTGCTGAACCGGAATCGAATCATGCACATGGTAGCGATCAGAAACTCACCGTAGTCGAAAGCGTGGCAACCAGCGGCGGCTTATACGCATATTGATATACCGCCGGCACACCCGGCGTGGCCGGTGTCGTCACCCCGATCGTCAAATACTTGTCGTTCAGATTCTCCAGGTCGCAGAGGTTCGTCACGCCGAGCCGGAACGTCGTCATATAGTGAAAAATGCGCCGCTCGTGGATCGCGTAGACCGTGATCGGCAGCGAGCTGTTGGCGCGGACGTCCCCCGTGGTGGTCGTGAGTATATTGTAGCGCGAAGTCCAGTTGCCGCCGACCGCGAGCCGCGTGCCGCGCAGGAACGATTCGTCCGGAAACGCGTAATCCAAGAGCAGGTTCGCCGCGTACGGCTTGCTGCGCGATCCCTGCACATCTGAGATGCCGGCATTATTGGCGAGCAGCTGCTGGGCTCCCGTGATGAGCGTCGCACTATATCCCGCCTGGCCGGCCGCTATATACGAGGCCTGCCGCGCCAGCGCCGCGTTCAGGCGCGCCGCGAAGTCGGAGAAATCGCGGCTCGCGGAGAGCTCGTTATAAGTGCCGTTGAGCAACACCTGGAATCCGTGCGTGCGGCGCAACTGGAACGTCAGCTCGACGCCCTTCGACTTCTCATTGGCGGACGTCGTGTGATCCTCACTGTTGTTGCCTGTAGCAACGGTGAAGTAGGAAGGATCTGTCGGCGCGAGGCCGATCGGGTTGAAGAGCGTTTGCAGGCTGTTCGTCGTTCCCGTGGTCGTGAAGCCGCTGGGGTTTGACCAGGCAAACGCCGCGTTGCGCTTATATTGCCGGTAGAACGACGCGGTATATGAAAGCAAGCCGTTGAGTGTCTCGCCCTTGAACCCAAACTCACGCGTCTCGCCGAGCACCGGCCCGAGCACCTGGTCATTCCATTTCTCAAATCCCTGGAAATGATAGGACGTGGAATAATCCGCATATACTTTCAAGGTGTTGCCCGGCCGCTCGAGCAGTGTATATACAAGACCGCCGGAATAAGTCGTGTGCTGGATCTCAAACTCCGGGTCATAGGCGTACGCTTGCGGCGCGGCATTCGGGCCGCCGAGGAAAATGGCCTGGCCGATCGCGTCGTTCGGCTGGTTCACGATGCGCTTGCGTCGCGAGGTGTCGCTGCGAATGCCGAAGAGCGAGCGGAGCTTGCCGTGGAAATATTGGCCGCTGGCCGACACCGCCCAAGTCGACAGATAACGCACGTCCACCCACGGCGCGTTCGGGTCGGAGCTATAGTAATATCCCGGTTGGAACGTCGAATTCGACGGCAGGTCCTGCGGCTGGAACGAGAAGCGGCTCCAGAACGAGCGGCCTGCGATGGCCGGGTCGTCGAGGTAGGCACGATATATGATCTTGTTCGAGGTGATCGGAACGGTCGCTCCGTTCTCGACGGCGAAGTTCGCCATATTATATCGAATCGTATCGAAGGTGTCCCGCTCCCTCGAGAACGAGGCGACGACGAACTGCCGCATCCAGTGACCGAACTCGAACGGGTACGCGGCCGAGACACGCGAGCTGATCGATTGCACATCGTAGGTCTTCGGGTTCGGCGTGACGAGATCAACATAGGGCCGGCCGCTGCCGTCGATATTGATGACCGTGCCCGCATCGGCGCCGGAACCGGTGCCACCGAAATCGGTGTCGTTGCGCTTCTGAGTCTCGCGTTCCTGGTTGAACGAGGCCTCGAGGTTCAGCTTCCCGAAGCTCTGCTGCAACCAGTAGGTCTCGTTCTTATAGGGACGGTTGATGAAGTCACCGACGCCCAGCAGGTTGATCTTCTCACCGAAGCCCGAGTATATACGGCTGACGCCGCCCGGCAAGGTGACCGCCACTTTTTGTCCATCGAGAAGCGAATAGGCCGCGCCGCTCGCGCCGGTTTTGTCGACCGCGGCCACGGTTCCGGTGGCGCTGTTGTTAATGATCGTGCCGTCGGATGTATAGTACCATCCCGTGCTCGAGTAGCCTTTGCCCGGAGCCGCGACGATCGAGAGGCTGTCCTCGTCCGTCGAGCGGATGCGCCGCAGCAGGCCGCTTTCCAGCTCCACGCGGAGCGTAGTCGTTTTGAACGGTTTGTATATAAGAGCGCCAGTCAACGCGCGCAGCTTGTTCTCATAAAAGTTGATCTGGCTCTTGTTGTCGCGATCGACGGCGTTGATCCGGATCGCCACTTGGTTCGTGATCTGCCGGTTGACGTCGAGCTCGAAGCGATGCGAATCCAGGTTGTCGTAGGACGCATACCCGCTGCCGAAATTTCGAAATTGCGGCACCTTAGTATAGGTCGTCGGTAGGCCGCCAGGCGTGGCGTCTCCATACATCAGCGAATTCGAGCCGAAGTTAAAATCGATGCGGTCGATATTATATTGGTCCGTGGGTGAGAACCACGGAAAGAAATTGCGCGACGACTGCGTGGTGGCGCGGTCGCCGGTGGTCATGCCGCGATACGAGGTCAGTTGATCGTCCGTGCGCCGCGCCTGGTAACCGGTCACATCGACACCCGCGACCCAGCGACTCGCGTCCTCGAGCGTCAATACATTGAGATCGCGCATGAACTGATCGGTCATGCCGAAAACCGTCAGCGGTACGTTCTCCAGATTTTCCTGCGTGCGCTGCCCGGACAGGGTAGTCGAGGCGACCCAGCCTTGATCCGTTTGAGTGGAAACGGTGAACGGCGATAATTGCACGGCCGCATCACTCGCGGTGGAACGGGCGGGCGGGGTGGGTAGTGATTGCGCGCGGGCGAGTCCGGAGGCAGCCGCCGCCACGATGGCGAGGCGCGAAAAAAGACGGCGAGTCGAGCGGGACGAAATCTTCATCAGGGGGTGGGGTGGGTGCCGTCGGCCGAAACCCTCGACCGGCGCTGGCAAAATCTCATGGCACCGCTTCGCGCCGCGGACAAACCCGCCGGCGTGCACATCGTTGCACAAGGGCGGCCGCGCCTGGATGTTTGGTTGTCGCGATGATGAGCCCGGACCTCGACACAAACGGCTCGCCCGGCCGGGTGGGTGCGATCATACATCGGCTGTTATGCGAAAGCTACGGCGGAGAGATATATGCTGACGATCCGAGCCTTCCAACGCGGCGACGAGGCGGCCGTGGTCGCGCTCTGGAATCGGGCCGGGCTCGTGCGGCCGAACAACGACCCGCTCAAGGATATTGCACGCAAGCTTAAGATAAACCCGGAGCTGTTTCGGGTGGGCGTACTCGACGGCCAAATCGTCGCGACTGCCATGATCGGCTATGAGGGTCATCGGGGTTGGATCAACTACCTCGCGGTGAGCCCGGAGCTCCAGAAGCGCAGCTATGGCCGGCAGATGATGGACGATGCCGAAAGCCTGCTGCGAGCGCTGGGCTGTCCGAAGATAAATCTCCAAGTGCGTACGTCGAATCGGGCCGTCTTGGAGTTTTATCATGCGCTGGGTTATGTCCAGGACGACGTGGTCAGCCTGGGCAAACGCCTGGAAGCGGACGACGTCGGACGGCGAGGGAATGTATAGAGGCAAGCGGGCGATTTTTTAACCACGGATGGCATCAAACCGTCACGGATGACCCGATCTCCGAAAGTACATATATAGACTAGAAAAATATTCGAAGCGATGCCACGGACGACGGTGCCGCTCCGTACTTAAGCGTTTCGAGTTTAGGGTTAGGCGTTTGGCGTTCGCCTTGTTTATATTGCTCGGGCGTGGCGGTCGCTCAGCGGGGCTCTCCCGCGGCGGCGCGTACCGCCTTCAACACCTGGGGCCACGCCGTCGAAGCCGGGTCGATCAGCTCGAAGTGTCCGCCGGGAACGAGGATCAACCGCGCGTCGTCGCCCGCCTTTTTTGCCGCGGTCACGAATTTCTGGCTGAACGCGGGAGGCACGATCTTGTCGCCTTCACCCTGTATAATCTCCAGCCGCACCCGCAGTGGCAGCATCTCGAGCGGTGATATATCCCGCCGCCGCGTCGCGCGAAATTCCTTTTCTCCCAGCAGCTCCAAGCCCGCATCCCCACACGCGGTGCCCAACTCGAACAAATCCGCCAGCGGCGCGAGTGCCACCACTCCGCGAATCGCCAGCGGATGTTTCCGGTGCAGCGGGTGCCCCGCGCCGAAGCGAGCTACCCCCGCATACCACAAAGCGAGCTGCCCACCCGAGCTGTGCCCGATCAACACCACGTCCGAAAGATCGAGCGAACGCGCGGCCGCGATGTCCCGCAACTTTTCGATCGCGTCCGCCACGTCTGTGAACGTCCCGGGCCAGCCTCCGCCCACGTCGCCCAGTCGGCGAAATTCGGGCGTCCACACCGCAAAGCCCGCCCGCGCGAGCGCCACCGACATCCGGCCTAGATACGTGCGATCATATTCCGCGCTCCAGCAGCCGCCGTGCACCACCACCACCACCGGGTGCGGTCCCGCCCCGCCCGGCATTCGCAACTCGGCGTTCTGCAGACGCGATGCCCCATAGGAAATCACTGCATCCGCCGGCTCCGGCGGCCACGCCGTGATCTGCTTCGTGCTGAGCAACGGCGCGCCTGCGGCTCCGGTCGCCAGCGCCAGCGCCAGCACGCACGCGCACGCCAGCGCATCGGCTACCCTGGGCAATATACTCCCGATCGAAGCCGAAAATGGGCGCCGCCTGACTTCCGTGGGAAACAGCGAACACGACATGGGATATATGATGTATAATATAACGTTATATCAAACCACAGCACCTGCGCCCTTGCGCCACCGAGAATCTCTCCGACGCGCCCCGGACCCGCCGCGAAGCCGTCCGCCCCGCCTTCTCCGTCTCCCGTCGCGGGCGTCCGTCGAACGCGTCGCGTCGCGGCCTAAGCCCGGACGCCGCCCGAGCGCCGATCAGTTGGATTTGTTTCCCTCACAATGCGATGGCAAACTTCGGCCGGGGGTGGACTTCCGCCTCTGGTCTGATTGAATCTTTGGGTTACCGTACGTTCCCCCCGAGGCCGTCTCCCCACCCGTTCTCGGCCGCGTTTCCCCTCTGCTCGCGACGCCCGCCTATATCATAAAGTATATACGTCCCTGAATATATTTCCCTGTCATCCTGGTTCCCCGCCGCCTTTCGCTCCATGAATTCACCCCGCTCCCCACACTCCCTTTCCCGTCGCGATTTCTGCCAGACGGCCCTCGCCGCTGCCGTCGCGCCGCTGATCCTGCCGTCGCGGCTCTTCGGCGCCGATTCACCCAATAATCGTGTGCGCGTCGGGCACATCGGCTGCGGCCGTATTGCGCAGGGGCACGACATGCCAGGCGTCGCCAATGCCGGGCTCGCCGATGTCGTCGCCGTCTGCGACCTCGACGACCGCCGCGCTGCCAGCGGCAAACGCCGCGTCGAGCAGCTGTTCGCCGCGCGCTCAGCCCCGCGGCCCGACATCACTGTATATAAGGATTATCGCGAGCTGCTCGCCCGGCCCGATATCGACGCCGTCGTCATCAGCACGCCCGATCACTGGCACGCGCAACTCGCACTCGCCGCCGTGCGCGCCGGGAAGGATGTATATTTGCAGAAGCCGATGACGATGACGCACCAGGAAGGCGTGCTGCTGCGCGAGGCCGTCGCGCGCTCCGGTCGGATTTTTCAGCTCGGCAGCCAGCAGCGCTCGTGGGGCCCCAACGAACAATTCCGCCACGCCTGCGAATTCGTCCGCAGCGGCCGCGTCGGCCGACTCCATCATGTCGAGATCGGACTCCCCACCGATCCCACCGCGCCCGACAATCCCCCGCAGCCGGTGCCCGCGCATTTCGATTATCAAACGTGGCTCGGGCCGACGGCGGATGTATACTATACGGAGCAGCGGGTGCACCCGCAGGGGCTCGACAAGGACGGCCAGCCCGACGTCACCTCGCGTCCCGGCTGGCTGCGCAACGATGCCTATTGCCTGGGTATGATCACCGGCTGGGGTGCCCACCATTTTGATACAGCGCACTGGGGCATGGGCCAGGAACTCGGCGGACCATCGCTCATCGAGGGCCGCGGCGAATTTCCCAAGAACAAAATCTGGAATGTCCACGGCGCGTACCATGTCGAGTTGCTATATCCCAATGACGTCCGGATGACGGTTTCCGACAAATTTCAAAACGGCATCAAGTTCATCGGCGACGAGGGCTGGATTTTCGTCTGCCGCGAGGGTCCCGTGACGGCCGCCGATCCGCTCGGCAGCGCTGGACCGCTCAAGTGGCTCGACGCGAGTGATCCGCGGTTGCTCGATCCGCGCGCGCCGCTCTCGGTGCAATTTCCCGCGAGTCTCTCGCACCATCGCAACTGGCTCGAATGTGTGAAGTCGCGCCGCACGCCGCTCGTGCCCGCGCCCGTCGCGCACCGCGCCAACACCGCGTGCATCGCGAGCTGGATCGCGATGAAGCTTGCGCGGCCATTGAACTGGGACGTCGCCAGTGAACGTTTTATCAACGACGAGGGCGCCAACGCGCTGCTCTCGCGTCCCGAGCGCGCCCCATATGGCGCGGCCCGGCTCGCGCAGGCCTAGTCCGCGCCCGTTCGAGCGGCACCGCCGTCGGAAGCTCCGCGCGCGATTTTGAATCCGCGCGGCGGTTTCTGCTGTATATAGCCGGCGGCGCACCTATATTAAGAGGATGTCTTCTTCGCTCGGGTCAGCAGCTCCCCTTCGTTTTGGAATTTTCGGCCTCGGAATGGTCGCAGATTATCACGCGCGCGCGCTCGCCGCGGTGAACGGTGCGAAACTCGTGGCCGTGGCCAATCGCAACGTGGAGAAAGGTCGCGCGTTTGCGGAAAAATGGAGCGTGTCCTTCGCTGGACCGGATATATCCGACCTCGCGAATCGTGAGGACGTCGACGTGATCTGCATAACGACCTCGAGCGGCGCGCACCTCGAGCCGGCGCTCGCCGCGATCCGCGCCGGAAAGCATATAGTGATTGAGAAGCCGATCGAGATCACGACCGAACGCGCCGACGAGATCCTGCACGCCGCGAAAAACGCGGGTGTCGCGGTCGTCCCGATTTTCCAGGGACGCTTCGGCGACGGCGCGCGCACGGTGAAGGCGGCGATCGATGCCGGCCGCCTGGGCCGGATCGTGCTCGCGAGTGCCTATATTAAATGGCAGCGCACCGCGGAATATTATACTGGCACGCGCGGCACGATGGCGGCGGACGGCGGCGGGGCGCTGATGGCGCAGGGGATTCACGCGATCGATTTGCTCCAGTGGTTCGCGGGGCTGCCGACGGAAGTTTTCTGCTGGTCGACCCGACGAGTTCATATAGGAATCGAGGCGGAAGACACGGCGAGTGCGACGCTGCGGTTCGGGAGCGGTGCGCTGGGTGTGATCGAGGGCTCGACCGCCGTCTGGCCCGGCTGGGCGCGCCGACTCGAAATCTGCGGCGAGAACGGTTCGATCGCCCTCGAGAACGATGATATAGCGCACTGGGAATTTCGGGACGCGCAACCCGGGGATGGAGCCGTGCGCGCCGCGCGGGGATCGCAGGCGCTCGGGTCAGGCGCGAGCGCGCCCAACGCGATCAGCTTCGTCGGCCACCAGCGGCAACTTCAGGACTTCGTGGACAGCATCCGCGCCGGCAAGCCGCCTGCGCTGGTCGGCGCCGACGGCCGTCGCGCGATCGTGCTCGTCCGGGCGCTATATGAGTCCGCCGCCGCGGGCCGCCCCGTGCATATACCGACGGGCTCGTAAGCCAGGTCGACGCCCAGCCCCCCAGCGGCCTCCGAGCTCAGGGCGCGTGGGGCGTTTTCTTCGAGACGAATTTTAAGATCTGATACGAGGCGGGCGTGTCGCCGACGTTGACGACACTGTGCTCGTCACGGCTGGCCTGAAAATAAAACGAGCCGGCGCCCAGCCTCGCGGTCACGCCCTTTATACTCACGTCGACGAGCCCGGATTTGATTACTATAACCTCGTCCGCCAGATCGGTGAGGCTCCCGAGGGTTTTGCCCGGATTCAGCGTGGTGATATGGCTTTCGAATTCGTCAAGGGTGGCGGTGGGCGCCGTAACGATCGGGCAACGAAAACCGTTTTTCGTCTCCTGCTTGGGCAACGCCTCGCAATCATAAACCGTCGAGCCGATTCGCGGTTTTGCTCCCGGCTGCGCCGGTCCGCTGGCCGGCGATTGCGTCGCCTCGGTTTCGACTTCGACGACGTAATATATCGCGAGGGTGTTGCCCACGTTCGCGAAGCTGTGCAGCGCATTCGGGGCCATGAATACCAGCGCCCCCGGGCCGAGCAGGTGCTCCTGACCCTCGAGCGAAAGTCGGAGTTTCCCTTCCTTCACGAGAACGACGACCTCCATCGGGTGCTTCGTGGGCGCGGGCGCCGGGGTCCCGGGATTCAGCTCGGTGAGATGCATCTCGAACCGCTCGAACGTCGTGGTCGGCGAGTCGAACACGGCAACGCGTCCGCCGGTTGGCGTCGCTTTTGGCAGAAGGCTCGACCACGGATAAAACGTGGAGGTCAGCTTTCCAGTGGGGGCGGCAGGCTCCGCGCTAAACGCGAGAGCGGCGGAACCGGCGAAAACGGCGACTATACACGCGGCGGTGGAAACTCGAGATTTCATATTGGGCGATCGGGGCGGCTGGGGTGAGCGGCGGACGAGTCGAGCAATCCAGGTAAAATCCGCAGGTCCGCGGCCGCAGATTTCGCCGGCGCTACGGGATACCTCTGCCCAGGTCGTCGCAAGCCGGGGCGCGGTCAACGTTGACCTCGCTTTGCGCCGCCCCGCCTCGGCCAGATCACGCCTAGTCAACGTTTACCAATTCTGGCGCGCCGGCGGTCGGCGCACTTCAAACGCGCGGCCCTCTAGTGGCCGGCGGAGGTTTTGCGCGCCGACAGGTACGGATACCGCGCGACGACGGCCAGGAGTGACGCCGCGCCGAGCGCGAGCACCCCATCGGTAAAGTAGGAATCCCTATATGAGTTCGTGAGATTCTGGATCACGCCGAACAGCAGCGGGCCGACGCCGTTGCCCACGGCGGCGAGGACACTTAACAAAGCAAATATAGAACCGTAGGATTTCAGCCCGAAATAGCGCGCCGTGCAGTAGGCGAAGCAGTCGACCTCCGCGCCGTGCGCGCAACCGATCACCATGATCGGAAGAAATGCATAACGGACGTTGATGACGGCCAGACTGCAAAACGCGACGGACTCGATCACAAAAACCGTCGCGCACACGACCGGCGCTGAAATCCGGTCGATGATATAGCCGGTGACGAGTCGGCCGAACATCGCCGTGATCCCGAGCGTTCCCACATAGGTAGCGGCTTGAACGCGATTCAATCCGCCGGCGGTGAGAAATGAAACGAGGTGGAAATTTCCGCCCGCGCAGACCGTCCACAAAACGGACGCCGCACCGAGAAGCCAGAACACGGGGTGCCGCAAGGATTGGGATCGCGTCAGCCCTTCCTCGGAACGCGGTGCATCTGCTATATTATCCCGCCGCTCGTGCAGATATCGCAGCATGACGGGGAACGGCAGGAGCAGCGTGAGCCCGAGCGCAAGAAATCCAGCGCGCAATCCAAGGTGATCGACGACGCTTTGAATCAGCCGCGGGCCGATCGTCGCGCCAATGCCGATTCCCGCGGACATCATTCCGAGGGCGGTGCCGCGGGCTGACTCAAACCAGCCGTTGATCACGCGGCTATAGGTAAGCGAGCTGATGCCGGCGGCGAGCGTCCCGACCAGCACGGCGATTGTATATAGGATCCAGATATGTCCATTGACGAAAACCGCGGCGCTGATCGCGGCGGCGCAGAGTGGCATCGCGTAGAGAACGACGGGCCTCACTCCAAAGCGGTCCGCGAGCCGCCCCGCGGTGGGGAGGCCGATGATGCTGCCGATGGAAACAAACGAGGCCCACCCGCTGACAACCGAACTCGACCAGCCGTAGGCGTCGTGCAGGGGATTGACGAGGACGCCAAACGAGTACCAGAGCACGCCGCTTCCGCCGAAGCACATGCCGAAAACGCTGATCGCAACGATAACCCAGGAGCGGCGCAGCTCCTCTGCGGGTGAGCGCGGCATCAAAGCGCCCGAGTGGGATTCTGGCATCGCGCGACGGCGGCGCGACGCAATCGGGAGAGCGAAGCTATAGGAATCATATAGGTTGGTCGGGGCAGCCGAGGGGAATCGGCCCGGCGTGACCGCTCGTGCGCGGGTCGCCGTTGCAGGGGTTGGCAGAGATTTATTTTCGGGCCCGGCATGGGCAACCCAATTTAAATAAACGTTGACCAAAACCGCTGCCCGGATGCTACGTTTCCGCCATGGGTGTGCGCCAGATTGCCAAGCTCGCGGGCGTTTCTCCTTCCGCCGTCTCGCTGGCGTTGCACGGCAGCCGAAAAATTTCCGAGAGCACGAAGCGCCGCGTGCGGCAGATCGCCGAGCGCACGGGCTACCGGCCGAATGCGAAATTGAGCGAATTGATGGAGCTGGTTCGCGCGACCCGCGCGGGTGGTCCCACGGATTGTTTCGGCGTGATTTCGTTATATGATAATCCCCGCCCGTGGGAAAATTCGGAGCACCTGAAACGCATTCACGCCAGCATGACCCAGCGCGCGTTCGAGGTCGGCTATCGATTGGAATCCCTCTGGCTGCGCGCACCCGGCATGAAGCATGGCCGCTTCCGGTCCGTCCTCGACGCGCGCGGCATCCAAGGACTTTTATGCTTCGGCAGTCCCGTTCCCAACGACCACCTGCCGGCGGAGCTCGATCACTACGCGGTCGTGACGGTGGGGCTCAGCATCGAAAGCCCGATGCACCGGGTCACGAGTCACTTTTACAACGACACGATCCACGTTCTCGAAAAGATATATAAATTCGGATATCGCCGCCCGGGATTGGTCATCAGTCTGCACGAGGAGGTGCGCAGCGCGTATACTCACTCGAGCGCGTATCACGGCTGGTGTGTTCGCACGTTGCCCGGTGGCGAACCTGTTCCCGTGCTCCGGCAGGATAAGTTCGCCGAAAATGAACTGGTCTCGTGGATCACGCAATATGCACCCGACGTTATCGTGTTCGTTAACCACCACGATGCCGTCGAGGATCTCGCAAAACTAATGCGGATGAATCCTATATTTAAAACCCGCCATCTCGGCGTCGCCGCCGTGAGTCAATATTTGGAGGGAACGCATTTTTCCGGGATGCAGCAGAACCAGCGGCTGATCGGAGCGTGGGCCGTCGAGCTGCTCCTTTCGCGCATCGTCCATGGCGACTTTGGAAATCCCACGGAGCCGAGAATCGAGATGGTCGAGAGCCACTGGGTGGATGGGAAGACTCTTCGGCGCCGACCACACGCGGCCGGCTGAAGTTCCTCTATAGAAAGCCGAGGAAACTCAGCCGTGAATTCGCCGGTCGCCGCCGCCGGCGCCGGATCGGTCCGGGCGTATATAGAACAGATCCGCCGGACATTTATGATTCCGGCGAGGACTTCGCGGTTTTCTCCGACGAAACCGAGAATACATAGTAGGTCGCGGGACCTGAGCCGGTGTTCTGCAGGTTTTGCAATGTATTCGGAGCTATATAGACGATCGAATAGGGCGGGGCGGTTTGCGTCTTGCCGTCGAGCGTCACCTGCACCGAACCTTCCTTTAGGATCAAGAGCTGAGCCCACGGGTGGCGGTGGGGCGTGCTGGCGGGTGCGCCCGCCGGGAGGGTCGTCGCGTGGATCTCAAGGTTGGCGAACGTGAGCGTAGGCGAGTTCACGAGGGTGCGCCGCGTCCCGCCGCCGCTTTGCTGCGGCTGCAATTTGGCCCAATCGATCACCGACGATTTCAGAAACTTCGAGTCGGCCCATTGCGCTGCGGGCTGGTCACGCACCGTCCCGGTCGCCGTCGTATAAAAGTTGATCACATAATACGTGGCGGGCTCGGTCCCAATATTGCTGAGATTATGCAGATCGTGCGCAGCGAAAAAGAAGAGCGAACCGGCACCAACCCGCTCCTTTTTGCCGTTGATAAACGATTCCACCGTTCCGTCCTTGAGCAAAATGAGTTCTTCCTGCGGATGATGATGCGGCGGATGAGACTCGGCGCCCGGCTTCAGCGTGGTGACATGCATTTCGACGCGATCGAACGTCGGCGTCGGAGCGTCAGCCACCGCACGATATATACCGACCGGTGTGGGTTTGGATTTCAGCTCGTCCCACGAGAAGACAGTCGATCCCAGCGCCGGGGCTGTCGCCGGCGGTGATGTGGACTCCGGCGCGGCGGCGGCGAGCCGCGTGACCGTACCGACCAGGAGCAGGGCAGGAATATAGAGAACGCGGAGGTTTTTCATGGGGATGGGTGATCGTGGATACTATATAGCGTGAAAAAGCGGGAAGGCGTCGGGATGATATAGCGGGACAGCTGGGATGGGGGTCGGATTATTCGTCGGGCAGCGGCTGGCCCTTGGTTTCAGGCAGGAAGGGCAGCATGAAAATACCGACCAGCAGAACGAGGCTAACCCAGAGTCCGGCCTGGCGGAAGCCTTCGACATCGCCGCCGAGCCGCGCGGTGATCCGGCTGATTGTGAACGGCGCCGTGGCCGCGACAACGCGCCCGCCGTTATAGCAAAAGCTCGTTCCCGTGCTGCGCAGGCTCGTGGGGAAAAGTTCGGGCAAGTATACAGCGAACACCCCGAACACGGAGAGTTGGCCAAAGCCCATGATCGGCAGCATCCAATACATTTGATTCGTGGTGCGCAGGAACTTGAACACGAGCACCGTCGACAGAAATGAGAGAACGAGGGCGAGTGCGAACGCGACGCGCCGTCCCCGCACCTGGGCAAACTTCGCCAGCGCGATCATGCCGAAAAATGCGCCCGCGTTTTGGAGCAGGAGGCCGGCCGACCTCCAGAACGCCTTCTCGCTCGCCATCGCCTCAGCGGTGAGATGCCGCGAGGCGAGCTCCGACTCTATAATCGAACCGACGATCTTCGGGTGGAAATTTCCGATTCCCCATAGGCCGATGATTCCCGAACTACAGGCGATCAACCCGAGCCAGGCGTGTTTGCGCCAACGCGGGTGACCGAGCAGCAATCCATAGGAGCCGAATTTAATTCCACGCTTGGCACCTTCCGCGCGAGCCTGCTGCCACCGCACCGGCTCGCGCAACCGCCGCATAAAAAAGACACTCAATAGAGCGGGCAGCGCGCCGACGAGAAATAGAGTCTGCCAGGGCTGAAGTTGAAACGGCAGCAGGCCCCGCGCCCCCGCAGCCCCGATGCCCATGCCAATCAGGCCGGCGACGACATTGCCCCACGCCGAAAGCGACTGCAGCATGCCGAGCGCCGGAGCCCGCGCGGCGTCACTCACCGAGTCCGCCACCAGTGCGACCGAAAGTCCGAACACGCCGCCGACGCCGAGTCCCGTTATAAACAGGCACGCGCAAAATTCGACAAAGCTCGTCGCGAAGGAGGTCACCCCGGTGCTCAACGAATAGAGCAATATAGTAAACGTCAGGATGCGCGCGCGACCGAAGCGGTCCCCCAGCGCACCGAAGAAAAGGCCGCCTGTTGCCCAACCGAGCAGAAACATCGACGTTGTATACGGGGCGAGGACCGTCGCCCGGGATCGGTCTGCAAACAAATGCTCCATGGCCCCGTCGCGGGCCAGATTGAAAAATTGTGAGTCGAGGCAGTCAAAGAGCCACGCGAGCGTCGCGAAGCCGAAGACAAACCACTGTTCACGCGTGAGGGTCCGCCACCACGAAGGTGCGGAAGCAGGGGTATTCATCGTCCCACTCGTGATCGAAAATTCCGCGCGGCGCGAGGAGTTCGTCACGGAAAAATGTGAGCTGCCGGGAGATGAGGTCGTTCGCATAGTCTATAACGCGCAGTTCCTATAGCGAAAATACTTTCCCGGTCGGTACCGGTTCGGCCCCGTCGATCGGTCCCGCCCTGCGCGCGTCCCCGCCGCAATTTCCGTAATATGAAACATGAATCCTGGCGCAGCGCGTCGGCGGCTTAGGACGACGGGCGCTTGCGAAATCCGCCGAGTATATCGATCAGGCGATTCTGCAGCTCCGTCGGATCCACCTGCCCGCTGATGCGCGCGAGGATTTCTCCGCCCGGCGCAACCACGAGTGTATAGGGCAACGGGCCGGGCCACTCGGGATCGAGCGCGCGGACGAGGCTCGCCGCATTCCCGACTGTATATAAGTAATTATTGGTCTCGCGGCCTTCCTGGTGCACCGCGGCCAGGCTCTTCGCCGGCACGGCCGCGTGGTGCGCCTCGAGAAAACGCAGCACCGCGGGCTGCTTCTTCGGATCATCCATGCTGATCGTGATCAGCTCGAAATCACGCCGCTCGAGCCGACGCGCAATCGAGACCATCCCGGGAAATTCCTCCACGCACGGCGCACACCACGTCGCCCAAACATTGATCAGGCGCAGCTTGTCCGTGCCGTTGTGCACGAGAGCGCCCACGCCCGCGGCATCGATCGGTTGCACCGTCACCGGAAGCTTTTTCCAGCTCTCGTTAAAATCCTCCACGACCTTTTGCAGCATCATCCATTTGGTCGCGCAACCGATCGGACGCGTCACCGGCTCCGACACCGGCTCGCCCGCGAGGACCGCGTTGACCGCATTCTCCGCATCATGGGAATGCACCGTCGCCGGATCCGGCATTTCTGAGTCGTCGTAGCGTCCTTTATAGCGGAGATGGCGGTCGCGATCGAAGATGAAGACGTGAGGAGTGCAGAGACATCCATAGGCCTTCGCTGTCTTCTGCCCCTCGCCATCATAAAGATAGGGAAACGTGAATCCGGAATCGCGGGCGTATCCCTTCATGCCCGCCAGGGTGTCGTCATATTTAGTATATCCCAATTCGTCGATCTGCAGGCCCGCGGGGTTGTTCGGGTTGATCGCGACCACGGCCAGGCCTTTGGCCTTCACTCCATTGATAAACGGCAGGAGTCGCGTTTGCGCGGCGTGCGACACCGGGCAGTGGTTCGAAAGGAAGATGACCATCAGGTACGGCGACGACTTGAAGTCGGACAATGTATAGGTCCTGCCATCCACGCCCGGGAGCGAAAAGTCCGGCGCGGAATCACCGATTGCGAGCGTGTGGAATCCCGGTGGCGTCATCGCCTCGACGGGGGCCGGCGCCGCGAAGCCCGGTATATACTGGCCAACCAGGAGGGCGAGCAGGGCGAGCGTACCAGGGTAAACTTTCATGGGAGAACCGACCGTTCAGAAACTATCCGGTCGCAAAATGATCGAGCGGCCCGAGGTCAACGTTGACCAACCCCGGGCCGCTGCCGCTTGAAAGCGTCTGCGATTAGAACTTCCAGGTAATCGTTCCGCGCGGGTTGATCGGCGTGCCGGGGAAGATCAGCTGGTTGCTGCGCGCCGCGAACCAATAGAACTTGTTCAACACGTTGTCCACGTTCAGCTGGTACTTGAACCGCTTCGTTTCATACGTCGCCACGAAGTTTAGTAATGTATATCCCGGCAGGTAATTATAGAAGATCTGGTTCGAATTGTCGGTGATCGCCCGCTTGGACAGCGTGGTCGAGGCGACCGCCAACGTGAGTCCTTTGAACGTGGAGTCGGTGAACGCGTAACGAAGCACCGCCGCGAAATTGTCCTGGGAAACATTATTCACCGGGATGGTGCGGTGGATCTGCCCATCATAGGGTTGCGGCGCCAGGCTGAACGGCGCGCCTTCCTGGACGTGCGCGTTGAAGGCCGCGAACGAGCCAACCAGCGTCAGATTTTTCGTCAGCCCAAACGTAAAGTCCCCGTCGAACCCGCGGGAGGTTTCACCCGGGATCAGCACCTGCGTCTGCGGCGACGTCTGCGGAAACGCCGGCACCGTGTTGTTCAACTGCGAGATCTCGAAATAACTCACCGTCACATTCACCCGGCCCGGGATGATGTCCGTCTTTATACCTGTTTCCCGCTGCGTCCCCTGCTGCGGCGGCAGGAACGTGCCGTTCTGAATCGGATTGGCCGTGAAGTTCGAGTTGCGACCATAAAAGATGGAAACATGAGGGATGGGCTTTATCACCAAACCATATTGCACGATGTTCTTATAGAGAATCGTGTCCGGCACGATCGTCGGCGTGCCCGCGACTCCGGTGATCTGGTTATAGGGATACGTCACCGATGACTGGTCGAACCGGTGCCGCGAAAGTCCATACGTCGCCAGGATTCGGTCGTTCAGAAACCCCGCGCTTTCGAGCATGAAAACCTTCGCATAGGTTTGCGACGTATCCTGAAAGCTGACCGGCGTCTGATTATAGTTTACGCTCACCACGCCGGGATGCGTGACATTAAACGGATCGATCGGGCTCGACGTCGCGTTGCTCGCGGAACCATTCGACCAGCTTTTCGTGATCGCCGGAAAATCCGAAGCCGCCGCGCCCAGCAGGAGCTTGTGATCCACCGGGCCGGTATCGAAGTTGAATGCATAATCGTTCTGCAATTCACGATGAGGCGTGTCCGTGAACGTCGCCGAGGTCGTCCGGGGCAGCAGCTGGCCGGATACATAGGTGGGCGGGACCGAGTACTGCGGATACGGGGTATAGGCGTAGGAGCCGTTCGGCTGCAGGGTGGGGGTCGTCGCCCCCGACGGGCTCAGCTGTGATTCGGTACTATATATCTGCAGCACGGAAGATTGCGCCGCGAAACGGATGGCGAGGTGGTCGCTGGGACGCGTGGTGAACTGCCCCCACGTCCGCCACATCGGATACCCGTGACGCCAGTTGTTCGGTGTATCTTCCCCGAGGTTGGTCGTGATCGGCACCGCCAGCGGCTGGTTCGTGCGTCCGTCGAGCGGCAATCCGTTGTAGGATCCATAGTGAATATCACTATATTCCGCCTTGATCCATGCTTCCGTCTTGTCGTTGAATATATAGCGCAGCATCGGCACGAGGTCGAGGCGCTGCAGATATTGGAGGTCGAAATATCCCTTCTGATCGGCGCGCAGCACGAGCAGGCGCCAGAGCAGTTTCTTGTCGGGCGTGAGCGCACCGCCGACGTCCATCGTGGCCTGCTCGGAATCAAACCGGCCATAGGAAACGCTGAACGAGTTCACCTGGTTCGCCGTGGGGTTCACGCTGACCTTGTTGACCGCGCCGCCGACCGCGCCCGATGCGTTGGTCGACATGATCGCCGTCGGCCCTTTCACAATCTCTATATGGTCGATGAAATCGAGCGTGGCCGCCTCGGCGTTGACCATGATAAATCCATCGACGAAATCGCCCATGCTCGTGAAGCCGCGCAGGGCGAAGCGGTCCGTCGTTTCATACATCGGCAGATTGCCCACCTGGCCGCCGCCTACATATTGGATCATCCAATTGATGCCGGTCGGGCTGATCGTATCGAAATAGGATTTGTTGACGATCGTCACCGATTGGGGGATGTCGGCAATATCCGTGCCGAAGCGGGTCAGGCTCATCGACTCGGCGCCCGTGAAACTCGTGTCTCTTTCCGAGTTCACGGTAAACGTCGGCAGCACGGTGGCGTGCCCCGTCGGCGCCGCGTCGGGGGCCCCGCCGTCCGGAGCCGTCGTCGGCGCCGACTGGGCGGAAGCTGTAGCAAGGGAGAGCTGGGCAGCGAGAACGAGAACGGCCCAATACGATCTGGGGCGGTCACGGAGGATCTGGGGATGGGGACGTTGCATCATGGGGTGGATGGTTTGCGAACGAAAGCGACTCGATCTGTATAGAGACAGAGGGAGCGTGGCGACGGAGGGTCGCCGCGGAATTCTGGCATTCTCACCTGGGGTTGGGTTGGTAACCGGAGTGCGCCACCGAGTCATGAGACCGACCGCAGGCGCCGCAATGGATTCTTTGGTAGACGTTGACCAGATTGGCGGCCGCAACGCGCATCGAGGTCGCTGCCGCCCGTCGACGAACTGTCCACAATATCCCGTTTCACCGGAGCAATATACGCAACGGTTCCGAATTCCCGACCTCGCGGGATGCCTCAGCGCGCAGTCTGGCGCGGATCCGCGCAATAGGGACGTTCTATATAAGAAAACGAGTCGAAGTCCGCTGGGCGGCCCTGGCCCGAAAGATCCTGGCAGGCCATCCCGACAAAAGCGCCGGTGAAGTTCGGGCTGAGCGGAATACTGGCTTCATCCGACAATATGCTCGCATCATATACCTGCGGAAGCCAGCACCAGTCGCCCGTGCCCACACGGTACGCAAAGAGCAGGCGCTCGAAGTCGACCTCCACCCGCAGCGTCGCATCTCCCGCGCCCGGCACACCAACCGGCGCCGAGAATATATCCGGTTGGCCCGGCTCCGGCAGCACGGACATCACCCGCAAATGCCTTCCGAGAACCTCGTCGTGCGAAATATATAGATAGTGAAACTTGGCGCTGCCGTAATAGCACACCAGCCCCGCGATCTGCTGGAAATCCGCCGGCTCGAATTCAAGCGTCGTCATCGCACTATAGCAAAACGCCTGCTGCCGTCGCGCGACGAGCGATTGTCGGAAAAAACTTCCAATCGCCTCGCGGCCGAAGAGCCGGAGATATCCCGGTCGGGCGGTCAGGCTGAACAACTCCTCCGGATATGGCGACCGCAGCCATTGAAACTCGAGCGGTAGCTCCGGGGAATCGAAGTCTCTTTTTTCCGGTACTGCCGGAAACGGATGCGCGGGGAGCGCAGGCGCGAGCGGCGTCGTCTCCGGCTGCGCATCGCCGCGCCCTGTCCGGAGCCAGCCATCCGCGCCCCACACCATCCGCTGAATCGCCGTCTCGCGCCCGAGGATGCAACGCCCGCGGTTGTGAAGCGGGCGCCCGCACAGATAAACCATATACGTGTCGCCGGGAGGCGTTTCCACCAGGTCCGCATGACCGGCACGCTGAAGCTCGGCGTCAGGCCGGTCCCGCGCCGTCAGGATCTGCTTCGCCGGATGCAGTTCATACGGGCCAAGCAGGTTCTCCGAACGCGCCATCGTCACAGCATGGCCCCAGCCGGTGCCGCCCTCCGCGGTGATCAAATAGTAATAGCCGTTCCGCTTATATAGATGCGGTGCCTCCGTCAGCCCCAGCGGCGTCCCGGAAAAAATCACCGTGCGCTCGCCGATCAGCTGGCGCGCAGCCGGAGAATATTCCTGCAGGACAATTCCCGCAAAATGATTCCGCCCCGGCCGGTAGTCCCAAAGCATATTGACCAGATATTTCCGCCCATCGTCATCGTGAAACAGCGAGGGATCGAATCCGCTGCTGTTGAGGAAAATCGGCTCGGACCACTCGCCTTCGATTGTCGGCGACGTCACAAGATAATTGTGCATATCCCGCAGCGAGGCGTCCGACGAGCCCGCCCGCGTGGAACGGCCGTAGCGCTTGACGTCCGTATATATTAAATAATACAGGCCGTCCGCGTGCGTCAGGCACGGCGCCCACACGCCGCAGGAATCCGGCTCACCGCGCAAGTCCAGCTGGCTCGCGCGGCGCAGGGGACGCTGCAACAGCTGCCAGTGGACCAGGTCGCGCGAATGATGAATCTGCACCCCGGGGTACCATTCGAACGTGGAGGTCGCTATATAATAATCCTCGCCCACCCGCACGATCGACGGATCCGGGTTGAAGCCGCGCAGGATGGGATTGGAGATGACGCGTTCCGGGGTGGGCGGCAGAGAGTTCATATAATGAAAAGGTCGGAACTATATTGTGGCCGGCTGCGGTGCGACGGCCGCGGCGCGCTCCGGGTCGCGGACCAGCGTCCACAGCAGAATGGCACCGATCAGGTCGAGCAGTCCCAGGCACACGAAGAACGGGGTGAATCCGGCCGTCGCCACCAGCGCACCAATCGCGAGCGAAAAGAGAAGAAGCCCGGCGTTCCCAAACGTCCCCGCCATCCCGGCGACCGTGGCCGTTTCGTTCCGCTTGAAGAGATCCGACGCCATCGTGATCACCGTCACGGATAACGTTTGGTGAGCAAACCCGGCGAGACTCAGCAGGGCGATCGCCATGCCCGGACTCCTCACGAGTCCGACGAACGCGACTCCGACCATCAAGAGCGCGCCCAACGTAAACGAGGTGCGTCGCGCGTTAATCAACGTGAACCCCTTGCGATGCAGCGCGAGGCTGAGCGCTCCCCCGAAAATGCAGCCCGCGTCCGCGGCGAGAAACGGCATCCACCCGAACAGCGCGATCTGCCTGAGATCGAAATGCCTCACCGTATTAAGATACAGCGGCAACCAGAACGTCAGCGTGCCCCAGGTGGGATCCGCCAGAAAACGCGGCAGCGCGATTCCCCAAAAATTCCGGTCGCGCAGGATTTCCCTGATCGCGGGGCGGCGACCATCGGAGCGCAACCGGGTTTCCTGGCCGGCGAGTATATAACGCCGCTCTGTTTCCGACAGTGACGGGTGACGCTCGGGAGATTCATATAGCGCCAGCCACGCGATCACCCACACCAGGCCGAGTGCACCGGTGATCACGAACGCGATGCGCCAGTTGAAGGCGAGGATCGCCCACGCCACGAGCGGCGGCGCGAGCATCGAGCCGACCGAGGCCCCTATATTAAAAATACCGCCGGCCAACCCGCGCTCATTGCGGGGAAACCACTCGGCCGTCGCCTTGATTCCCGCAGGATTGGCCGAGCCTTCGCTGAGCCCGAGCAATCCGCGCAGACCGGTGAGCGCCTGCCAGCTGTGCGCCAGACCATGCGCCATCGTCACCAGCGACCAGGCCACCGCGAAGCACGCGAATCCCCGTTTCAGTCCGAGCCGATCGAGCACATATCCACAGAGCGGCTGCAGCATGATCGATCCCTGGAACGCCGCGAGAATCCACGAATAGTGGCGTGCGTCGATCCGCAGGTCGCCCATCACCGTCGACGCCGCGACCGCAAGCGTGCTCCGCGTGAGATAGTTTATAATCGAGCCGCCCATGAGGAGGCTGATCATCCACCAACGAAGGCCGCGGACCGATTTTTGCACCGCCTCGGCGCGCAGCCCGTGAGTGTTCACGCGACGCCGCCGGTGAGGGATGCGGGGCCATCTGGGTTCATCGTATAAAACGCGATCGGGGAAGACACGTCATATATAAAGGATCTGGTGAATCCGCTCTGGGTTCGCGAGATGGAAATATACACGAGCCGGTTCTGCGGTTGACGCGAGCCCAACCGTACTAAGCCCTCGCCGGCGAGTCGTTCACGAGCTCCCGAAGCACTTCCGGGTCGCTGAGCTCCAGCCCGGCAAAGCCCTGGTCAAACTGCGCGGCGGTGCGGCCGCCCACGAGCACGGAGGTGATGTCTGGTTGATGGAGCGCCCACGCCATCGCAAGCACCGCCGGAGAAACACTATATTTCGCGGCAATCGTATGCAGCCGATCAAGCCGCCGCCAGTTTTCGTCGCTGAAGTATATATTAGAATTGCCCTTCACCAACTCGAACCGGCTGCCGGGCTCCACTCCCTGGCGATGTTTTCCCGTGAGAAAACCCGCTCCCAGCGGACTGAAGGTGATGATATCGATCCGCTCGCGGGTACAAAGCTCGCGTAAGGGCGGATCTATATCCCGCACCGCATAATTATTATTATTCTGGAGCGCCGTGATTGGTGTATATCCGGCGCGCTTCTGCGCCGCGATCACGCGTTCGAGTTGTTGAACGTTGAAATTCGAAGCGCCCAACCCACGGATCGTACCGTCGCGAATATAGCGCTCGATCACCGCCAGCACCGCGGGATCGGCCGCCGTCTCGTCCCATTGATGGAAATAGAAAAAGTCCAGGCTCTCCACCTTCAGCCGGCGCAAACTCTGTTCCACCGAGGCGCGAATCGATTCCGCCGAGTACGGGAACCAGGCTTTCGTCGGGATATATACAGAGCCGGCCGCAGGACGACGCGACTCGAGCCACTCACCGATGATCCGCTCCGACTCGCCCTTTGCATATACCGCCGCCGTGTCGAAATGATTCACGCCCCGCGCCTGCGCATGATCCATCAGCGCAAAGGCTTCCGCTTGCGTGATTTCACGTCCAAACGTGGCGGTGCCCAATCCAATTTTCGACCACGGAATCTTCGGGCCGGCGTCGGACGGCTTCATGCCATTATAGTTGTCGCGGCGTTTCTTCCGACGAAACTCCGACCACGTAATAGGTTGCCGGGACGTCGGCGCGATTGCGCAGCGTGTAGGTTGCGCCCGGCACTATATAAATGAGTGAACTGGCGCCGACGAGATGCGTGACGTCGTTGATGGTGCATTCGATCGCACCCTCCTTTACTATAATCAGCAACACGCGTCCGTCCGACTGTCGGACCGGAAAGCGCCGGGCCGCCACTGTACTCGCGTGAATGTCCAAGCTCGTGAGCGTGGCGGTCGGCGAGTCTATAAAGAGCCTTCGGCTGTCGTGCGGCCCGCTCTGCGTTCTACCGTCATCCCAGTTCAATATACCGGAACGCTGCAAATGCGCCGGAGCCCACTCCGCGGCTGGAACTGCCGGCACGTTGTGCGCGGCCGCGGTGAAAAAGTTGATCACATAGTAGGTCGCCGCTCGATCGCCGGTGGTCACCACCGTGTGCGCGTCGTTGGCGCCGAAGAAAATCACCGCCCCCGCGCCGGCGGGACGGTTCACACCGTTGATCGAGACCTGCAGAGTTCCCTCCTTCAGGATCAGGATCTCTTCCCACGGATGGCAGTGCGGACCGTGCGGACTGCGTCCCGGGTTCAGCGTCGTTATATGCATTTCAAAACGCTCGAGCGTCGGCGTCGGCGCATCAAACACCGGTCGGAAAATGCCGTTCGGCGTCGCCCGTTCCGTCAGCATTGCCCAATCCACAAACGTGGACCCGAGCGGATAACGATCTGCCGACGGTTCAATGATACCGGGAGTGAGTCGCGAACTCGCCGCGACGTCTGAGGAGTGGGCTGACGGGACCGGAGTTTTCGGGGAATTTTTCATAGAGCAGAGCAAAAAATGGGCAGGCGCCAAGGGCGAGAATGCTGGAGACTTCGATCGGGCGCGTCGGCGCAACCGTCAATGCACATCGCGCTATATACTCACGTGTTACCGGCAATGCGCCGCCGAGCTGCACGGCCCAACGCCATTCGTTGAGGAGAACGACGGAAAGCGCCGCCGGGTGCCGCGGGTCTGACGGGGGTTGCCGGCGTCGGTTAGATGGTCGGAATTTAAGAAGTCGCGAACGCCTGGGCGGGTTCATTCGGGGGTTGAGCCGGACAGGAGAGGACCCTCCGCGCCGATGTGCAACGAGTCTTTAGGTAAACGTTCACCGGCTTCAGCGTGCGCGGGTCGGCCCGTCCCGGCGCGTGTGCCGCGAGCAGGTCAACGTTGACCGGCTCGCGGTGGCCACAGGCCCTCTCGCGCGAGAGCCTCAACGGGCTTCTCCCGCACGTGCCCTCCCCAGCTGCCGCCCTCGCGTCCCGTTCGACCGCTTTGCTATATCAACTCTGCGCCGACGTGAGCGTCGAGTTTTCAAACGCCCCACGGCTTTGCCCGACGCGGAATTCGTTGGGCCGGCGCGATCTTCTGTTCACCGGATCCCACGTCCGCTTTCCCGCCGCCAATCTCTGGCGAAGTGCACGCTCGTTGTCGCGGTTGCACTGACCCATGGCCGCGCCTAACCTCCGCCACCCATGAAGCTGTATCGCACCCGTGACGGTGTCGTCGTCGAGCAGGATTCCCAATTCTGGCCGCTGCCGGGTGCGATGGCTTGGGATGATATATTCACCGACGAGAACGCCATCGCGGAAATCCGCCGGAGGTTTCGCGAGGGACGTCCACTCGCCGCCTTGCCCCCGCTGCTCGCTCCCGTGCAATCGCAGCCGGTCTGGGCCGCCGGCGTCACCTACCTCCGCAGTCGCGCCGCCCGCATGGCCGAGGCCGAGGACGCCGGTGGCGGTATATTCTACGACAAGGTATATGAAGCGGTGCGGCCGGAGCTGTTCTTCAAGGCCCTGCCGCACCAGGTCGCCGCTGATCACGAGGCGGTTCATATACGCCGCGACTCCAAGTGGAACGTCCCAGAACCCGAGCTCACGGTCGCATTTAACGCCCGCGGCAATATGATCGGCTTCACCATCGGCAACGACATGAGCTCGCGCGACATCGAGGGGGAAAACCCGCTGTATCTCCCGCAGGCGAAGGTATATGATCGCGCCTGCGCGCTCGGGCCCGGCCTGCTTCTCGCCGACGCGCCCCTGCCGGTCGACACCAAGATCGAACTCGAAATCCGGCGCGGCGGACACCTTGCATATACGGGCGCAACGACCTTGGCCAACTTGAAGCGGACCATCACCGAGCTGGCGGACTTCCTATATCGCGAATGCACGTTCCCCGCCGGTTGCTACCTCCTGACCGGCACCGGCATCGTCCCGCCCGACAGCTTCACCCTCGCGCCCGAGGACCGCGTCAGCATCACCATTGATCCGATCGGCACGTTGACCAACACAGTTACCCTCCGCTCATGAGCCTTCACGGGTACAGTTTAATTGCCGGCGAGCCGGCTCGCTCCGGCACTGCGAGTTTTCGCGCGATCAGTCCCAGTACGGGCGCCAAGCTCGAGCCGGAGTTTTATGAAGCGACTCCCGCCGAGGTGACGAAAGCCGTGGCAGCGGCGGCGGCCGCGTTCGCTCCATTTCGCAATATACAACCGTCCTCCCGCGCCGCCCTGCTCGAAGCCATCGCGAGCGAGATCGAGCAACTCGGCGACGAACTCCTCACTCGTTGCGAAGCTGAAAGCGGCCTGCCCATGCCGCGGCTGAAAGGCGAACGCACGCGCACCTGCGGCCAACTCCGGCTGTTCGCCCAACTCGTGCGCGAGGGCTCGTGGGTCGATGCCCGCATCGATCCCGCGCTGCCCGATCGCACACCGATTCCGCGGCCGGACCTGCGTCGCACGTTATTGCCGCTCGGCCCCGTCGCCGTGTTTGGCGCGAGCAATTTCCCTTTGGCGTTTTCCGTGGCGGGCGGCGACACCGCGTCCGCCCTCGCCGCCGGCTGTCCCGTTGTGTGCAAAGCGCACCCCTCGCATCCCGGCACCTGCGAACTCGTCGCGACCGCGATCTCGCGCGCGATCGCCGCGTCAGGTCTGCCCGCGGGAATTTTTTCTCTCGTGCACGGCAGCGGCGCCATCGGGCAGGCGCTCGTCCGCGAACCCGCCATCACCGCCGTCGGCTTCACCGGCTCGCATGACGCCGGTCGGAAGTTATATGATACCGCCGCGGCTCGCCCCGTGCCAATTCCCGTGTTCGCCGAGATGAGCAGTGTGAACCCCGTGTTCCTGCTCCCCGCCGCCGTGGCCGCGCGCGGCCCCGCCATCGCACATGGACTCGTCAACTCCATCGCGCTCGGCAACGGCCAGTTCTGCACCAAGCCCGGCCTGATCTTCGTCGTGCGCGGCGAAGCCACCGACGCACTCCTGTTTAATATCGAGGCCGCGGTCGCACGCACCGCGGCGGCCCCGATGCTTTCGCCCGGCATCCGTTCGAATTTTCAAAAAGCCCGCGCGGCCGACGAAAGTATATTCGGCGTCACACGTCTCGGCGCGTCCACCGCGGATATATCCGGTCCCGCGCTCGCCGAGGCACCGTCCGTCGCACGCGTTTCCGGCCGCGATTTCCTGCGCTCGCCCGAGCTGGCGAATGAGGTCTTCGGACCGTTCGCGGTTTTCGTGATTGCCGAATCCGCCGACGAATTGCGCCAATGCGCCACCGGCCTCGCGGGCCAGCTCACCGCCACGATCCACGCCGACGCCCCCGACCTCCGCGCCTTTCGCGACCTGCTCTATATACTCGAGCAACGCGCTGGCCGCCTCGTGCTCAACGGTTTCCCCACGGGCGTCGAGGTCTGCCCCGCGATGAACCACGGCGGGCCTTATCCCGCCACGACTGACACGCGCTATACATCCGTGGGCACCGCGGCCGTGCTGCGCTTCGTGCGCCCGGTGTGCTATCAGGATTTTCCCGCCGACTGGCTGCCACCGGCGCTGCGCGACGATAATCCGCTTCGCCTCCTGCGCCTCATTGATGGGCAATATACTCGCGACCCGTTCCGTCCCACCGATGCCCGCCCCCGGAATTCTTGAGTCAAACGATCCGGGGATATATACATTGCGGACCCGGGCGCCCGGTCCGGCGGGGCGTCTCCCGATCGACGCCGACCTGCTCCGGCGCGCAGCGAGCGGGACTATATTCGGGCTGACGCAGGACGTCGGCATGGGCTGGGATGTCCGCCGCGTCGGTGGCCGCGAGTTCCTGATCCTCAGTACGCAGGGCGGCATTCGCCAGGCCGACGGCACTCCCGTCGCGCTCGGATATCATACAGGGCATTGGGAAGTCGGCCTGTTGATGGAGGCTGCGGCCCGCACATTTTCCGGCGCGGGCGCGATTCCGTTCGCGGGTTATTGCAGCGATCCGTGCGACGGCCGGACGAACGGCACCGCCGGCATGCTCGACAGCCTCGCCTATAGGAACGATGCCGCGATTATATTTCGCCGGCTCATCCGTTCGCTGCCCAGCCGTCGCGGCGTGCTCGGCGTGGCGACCTGCGACAAGGGCCTGCCCGCAATGATGATGGCACTCGCCGGCACGCCGCGGCTGCCGACGATTCTCGTGCCCGGCGGCGTGACGCTCCTCGCTGAAGAAGCGGAGGATACAGCGAAAGTACAAACGCTCGGCGCGCGTTTCGCGCACGGCGAGATCAGTCTCGAATACGCCACCGAGATGGGTTGCAAAGCGTGCGGCTCGCCGGGCGGTGGCTGCCAGTTCATGGGCACGGCGGCCACGAGCCAGGTGGTCGGCGAGGCGCTCGGTCTCGCACTCCCGCACGGCGCACTCAACCCCTCCGGCGCGCCGATCTGGCTCGACCTTGCACGGCGCTCGGCGACCGCGCTCATGGCGATGGAGAAGGCCGGGATGAAGACGTCGGATATATTAACCGACGACTCTATATACAACGCCATGGTGCTGCATGCCGCGTTTGGCGGATCGACCAACTTGATATTGCACCTCCCTGCGATCGCGCACGCCGCCGGGCTGCGACGTCCGACCGCGGAGGATTGGGCGCGGATCAGCCGGCTCGTGCCGCGGCTCGTGGATGTGCTGCCGAATGGCCCGACGCATTACGCGACGGTGCAGGTGTTTCTCGCCGGCGGCGTGCCGGAAGTGATGTTGCATTTGCGCGAGCTGGGCCTGCTGCGCCTCGACGCGCTGACGGTGACCGGCCAGACGCTTGGGGAGAACTTGCGCTGGTGGGAAACATCGGAGCGGCGCGAAAAACTTCGGGCGAAGCTGCGCGATCTGGACGGCATCGACCCCGGCCGCGTCATTCTCTCGCCGGCGAACGCACGAGCGGCGGGACTCACGAGCACGGTGACTTTTCTGCACGGCAATCTCGCCCCCGAGGGTGCGGTGGTGAAGAGCACGGCGATCAACCCGTCGCTCGTGGATAGTGAGGGTATATATCGCCACGAGGGCCCGGCTCGCGTGTTCACGTCGGAGACGGCCGCGATCAACGCGATCAAGTCGACGGGAGCGGACTGTATAAAGCCCGGCGATGTCATTGTCCTCCAAGGCATCGGACCGGCCATCGGGATGCCGGAAACGTATCAGGTGACGTCGGCGCTGAAGTATATAGCGAATGGCCACCGCGTTGCGCTGGTCACGGATGGCAGATTTTCCGGGGTGTCGACCGGCGCGTGCATCGGCCACGTCAGCCCGGAGGCGAGGGCGGGCGGCCTGATCGGGCGGGTGCGCGATGGCGACCGGGTCCGCATCGAGATTGATACGCGCCAGCTGTCGGGTCGCGTGGAATTGGTCGGCGTTTCCGACGCGGAGTTGGCGGTTCGCTCCGCGGATTCCGACTGGCCGGGGCAGCCGGATGTACCGCTCGACACGGTCCTCTGGTCCGCGTTGCAGAATGCCTCGGGTGGCAGCTGGGGCGGGTGTGTATATGATTGCGAGCGGATTACGCGTTTGTTGGCCAAGGGATTGGCGGCGGAGCAGGAGGAGCAGGGGCGGTCCGGGGCGTGAACTCGGGGTGACTGCCGCGATTCAGGCTTGGCGGCGACGCGGGGCGGGGCAGGGTGCTGGAACGCATGAAAGAGAATTCCGGATATTACGCCTGCATCATGGCGGGCGGAAGTGGCGAACGTTTCTGGCCCATGAGCCGGAAACGCACGCCGAAGCAACTGCTCAAGCTTTTCGGCGAGAGCACGCTGATCGAGGATACCGTGCGGCGGCTCGAGGGCGTCATCCCGCTCGAGAATATATATGTGCTGACCAACGCGGTGCAGCTCGAGGGCACGCGCGCCGTGCTCCGCCAGTTGCGCCCGGAACAGATCGTCGCCGAGCCGGCGAAACGCGACACCGCCCCCGCCGCCGCCCTCGCCACCGCGCTCGTGCGCGCGCGCGACCCGAACGGCGTCTTAGCAGTGCTGTCGTCGGACGCGTTGATCCATGACGGCCGCCGCTGCGGCGAGCAGATCTCGCAGGCGCTCGCCCGCGCGAGCAAATCCGACGCGCTGATCACGCTGGGCATCAAGCCGACGTTCCCGTCCACCGGTTTCGGTTATCTGGAAACGAGTGGCGAGGCGGGCCGTGAGGGCTCCGCGGTGTTTCGCGCCGTGAAGCGTTTCGTCGAGAAGCCCGATGCGGACACGGCGGCGAAGTATATAGCGGCGGGCAACTACTTCTGGAATGCCGGGATGTTTTTCTGGCGTGTGTCCACGTTCCTGGCCGAAGCGGACCGAAACGCGCCGACGCTCGCTCACTTTGTGCGGAATTTCCCGGCGCAGGGCGGGGCGGAGTATATAGCGCGCGAGTTCCCGACCCTCGAGCCGAAGGTGTCGCTCGATTACGCGATCATGGAAAAAGCGCGCGCGGTGGAGACCGTCGTGGCGGAATTCGACTGGGACGACGTGGGCACGTGGGCGGCGCTGCCACAGCACCTGCCGACGGACGCGCATGGCAACACGACGCGCGGCCCGGTGGTGACGGCGGATGCGTCGAATAATATAGCCGTGAGCAACGGCCGGGTGATTGCGCTGTGCGGCGTGCATGACCTGGTGGTGGTGGAAACGCCGGACGCGATCCTCGTGTGCCATCGGGACGCGGTGCATGATGTGAAGAAACTGCACCCGAAGCTGCCGGCGGAGGTGCTGTGAGCGTCCAAATTCCCGTTGACGCCGGGAGCGCGGATTGTTTTCTCTGACCCTTCACGTGTCGGCAAGATAGCTCAGTTGGTAGAGCAGAGGACTGAAAATCCTTGTGTCCCCGGTTCGATTCCGGGTCTTGCCACCACTTTGGGACGCGGATGGCGGGGCGACGACCTGGGGAGCGAACGGTCAAGCCCGCCCGAGGAGTCATTTGGGGTTTTGTTGGTTTGGACGGTGACCGGCAAAAGCGTTCGTGTCCTACCGTGGCGGCCGCCTCTCTGTCTGCAGATCATTCGTGAAACCCGTTGACGGTCCACATGGAGTTACAATGCTTACAGAAGTTACAATGAAAGCAAAACGCGCAACCGCCGCCAAAGCGGGTCGATCCATGGTCATCAGCATGCGCCTGCCGCTCCAGAGCGGCCAACGGCTCAAGCGGTTGGCGGGCAGCCGTGGCTGGACGCCGAGCGAGGCGAGCGCGCGGCTCGTCGAGGAAGGGCTGCGTCGAGCCGATTTTGCATTTATCGATTTTCGCGACTCGAGCGCCGGCCGGCAGGCTTATCTGCAGGGAAGCTCGCTGGCCGTGTGGGAGATCGTCGCGCTCGCCCGCAGTTATAAGAACGACGCGGCGGCGGTAGCGAAGCATCTGCGGTGCTCGGAGGCGAAAGTACGGGCCGCGTTCAACTACGCCGCGTCGTATCCGGAGGAAATCAGCTCCGCCGTGGCCGACAACGATTCGGTCGATCTTGCCGCTTTGTCGCGTCTGCTCCCGCAGGTTCGCGAATTTGTCGTCGGCCACCGCGGCGAGTAGGCCGTGCTCAAGCTGCTGCTCGACGAGCATATATCGTCCGACGTCGCCGAAGCGCTCCGCGTTCAGTCGAAAACGCCTGCGGTCTGGGGCCTCGCCGAGTTCGAGGGTGGGCGGTTAATCGGCTTATCTGACGAGGTGATACTACAAGCCGCCGCTGCGCGAAAGCTGACGCTCGTCACCTACGACCGCAAAACGATCCCTCCGATTCTCAAGGCCCTGGCGGAGGCCGGCCAGAATCACGGCGGTGTGATCTTCGTGGATGAAAAAACCATTTCTCCATCCGATATCGGCGGACTCATCCGTGCGCTGCACAAGCTCCTCGCGGAATTGTCCAGAACGACAATGAACAATGCGGTGATTTTCCTGCGACGCGAAACACGCCGCTGAGGCGGCGTGGCTACTGGGATCGCACGTTATATAACGTAGCCCGCCCCAGGGCGGTCGGGAATCGTCGTCCGTTTATGTCGCGCATCGGTCGGCCTATGATGCCAAATTCAGTGGACATTATCATCGCGGTGCGTGAATACCGGCGGGCTCCCGTCGCTCGCTGTCGGCCGGCCGCCTCAACCCTGGCATCAAACCACCGATCCTTGCCGCCGCCGTATACAATAATATAAATATATGAACTTCGAAACCCTGCAGTTGCACGCCGGACAGGAAATTGACCCGACCACCCGCGCTCGGGCGGTGCCAATCTATCAAACGACAGCTTATCAATTCAAGGACTCGGCCCATGGGGCGCGGCTCTTCGCCCTGCAGGAATTCGGCAATATCTATAGTCGGATCATGAACCCGACCAACGATGTTTTCGAAAAGCGGATCGCCGCACTCGAAGGTGGGATCGCTGCGCTCGCCACCGCCTCCGGCCACTCCGCGCAGTTCATCGCCATCAATAACATCTGCTCGGTCGGCGATAACTTTGTCACCACGTCGCACCTCTACGGCGGTTCCTATAACCAGTTCAAGAACGCGTTCCGCAACATCGGCGTCGAGGCGCGTTTCGCCGACGGCGTCAACGTCGCGAGCTTCGAGCCGCTCATCGATGCCAAGACGAAGGCCATATATCTGGAGACCATCGGCAACCCCGGCCTGACCGTGCCGGACTTCGAGGCGTTCGCCGCGCTCGCGAAGAAGCACGACTTGCCGCTCATGGTGGACAATACATTCGGAGCAGGCGGCGCCATCTGCCAGCCCCTGCGGCATGGGGCGCATATCCTCGTCGAGTCCGCCACGAAATGGATCGGCGGCCACGGCACCACGATGGGTGGCGTGATCGTCGACGCGGGCACGTTCAACTGGGGCAACGGCAAATATCCGCAGTTCACCTCGCCGTCTCCGAGCTACCACGGCCTTGTATTAAATGAGGTCTTCGGCATCGGCGGCCCGTTTGGCAATATACAATTCATCACGCGCTGCCGCATCGAGGGCCTTCGCGATTGGGGTCCATCGCAAAGCCCGTTCAACTCGTTCCTGCTGCTGCAGGGCATCGAGACGCTGTCCTTGCGCGTCGAGCGCACCTGCGAAAACGCCCTCGGCCTCGCGCAGTGGCTCTCCACGCACGCCAACGTCGTCTCGGTCAGTTACCCCGGATTGAAGAATCATCCCACGCATGCCGCCGCGAAGAAATATCTGACGCGCGGGTTTGGCGGTGTGTTGTCGTTCGAGCTCAAGGGTGACCGCGCCCGTGCGGAAAAATTCGTGGACGGCCTGAAGCTGATCTCGCACCTCGCGAACGTCGGCGATTCGAAGACCCTCATTATACATCCCGCCTCGACCACGCACTCGCAACTCTCGCCCGAGGAGCAGAAGACCGCGTCGGTGGCGCCCGGCGGCCTGCGGATCTCGCTCGGGATCGAGCACCTCGACGACCTCAAGGCCGACATCACACAGGCGTTGTCCGCCTGAGGTTGCTTATATACTTCCCGGCCGGCCGCGAAGTGCGCCCGGGCGGCCGCCAGTCGAAACCCGCCTACGGGGCCGCGCCCCCCGAGGCGCCGCGGTCGCTCGACGAAGTCTTCACCACGCGATTGCGCGTGCCTCGGACCATGGCAGGCCGCGTGCGTGCAGGCGACAGCGACTTGCTATATAACGCTATATACAGGAGCCGGCGTGAGATTGGGCTCGGCTCAGATGCCGCCGACAGTTGGCGCGAATCAATCACCTCAAAGCGCGCAATATAGAGCTATGGAGTCGGTGGACGAGCGGACGAAACGCGCGTGATGCGGGTATATAACGAGTGGCGTTTCCACGCGGGAGGCAGCCTCAAGCAGGTCATTTGCGCAAATTATATACGGATAATGGTGATCGCCTATATGGAGTGTGCCGTGCGCGCGCTGGAATTCGGCGCGCATTTTCTTGGTTTGGGACGGCTTAAAAGCGGTGGCATTCGGCGGGCGAAACCTGCGGGAAGGGGCCTTGTCGGAGGGCCCCATGAGAACCAAACATATTGGACTGGCACTCGGATTAATCGCGCTGGCCGGAGTCGGCCGCGCCCAAACCACGGCGCCCGCCGGCCCTCCGCCGCCCGCCGTCGCAAGAGGATCCTTATAACTACCGTTTCAACAACGGCTCGGGCCCGGTGGTGCAGGGCACCATCAGCATCCCGTATGCGTTCAAATGGAATGCGGTTGGCGTTAGCGCGGATCTGGGAGCGGTGTTCCAGAACCAGCACTTTATCGGTGGCGAAGTGAGCTATTATGGCGGCGACTCGAAACGCTATAATGTTTACGACTATAACGGGAATTATCTGGGAAATTTCCGTTCGAACCAGAATTTCACGACGATCGACGTGGCGTATCGGTATTCGGTGCCGATCGGTTATGGTGGAACGACGACGCCGATCTCGTTTTATATTGGCGGCAGTGTTGGCGTCGCGTTTATGGATAACGGGAACCAGGGTGGGTTCTATGGATTCCGGAACCGGAATGACGGCAATTTCACGGCGGAGGGCGTGGCCGGATTCCAGTTCTTCCCGTTCGGTGGCCGAGGGGTGGGGGCGAAGGTGGGATATCGATATCTCTATATAGACAATGCCTGGAACTACGACAGCTACCGCAACATGGAAAGCAACGTGGTGGAAGCGAGCCTGACGTTCCGTTTTTAAACCAAGTATAGTTCCATCCGAACGCCGGCCCCGAAAGAGGCCGGCGCTTTTTTTTTGCGATTCCGAACGCGCCGGCCGGTGCGGAGCGGGCGGGTCCGAATTGTGGCGGCGAGGCCGCTCAGCGGCCATGGGGATGCGGTATATATTTCCGAATCCTGACGAACGAGCTGAGCGCCCGGCCAGACCGCCGGCCCTCTGTTCACCAAAATAGCGGGCCGAGCTCGCGGCGCGCCTCCGGCGCGGTATATAGCCAAGGTCAGGCGGCCGTTGGACGGGTCCGGCCCCGCAAGCTGTTCACGGTTTCCATCTGTTGGGCGGCCCTTTTCCCGGGGGATATGAATGATTGATCTGGCGACTGCTGTAAGCCACGGAAATGGCTGTTGTTCGGGCGGTTATTCCAGCAGGGTCCCGCGAATGAAATTAATCCTCCCGTCGGTTTTTCGCGTTGGTGTGCTCGTCGGTTTTGCCGTTGCCGGCATCGGCGCGGGATCGCTGCACGCAAAGACCCTCGCCGTCTCATCGTTTACGGCAGTCGAGACGCCGGACTTCAGTTCGCCGGAGCATCCGACGATTCACCTCGAGGGCAAGGGCCTCGCGACGGGTCTCGGTTCATATAAGGTCGTTTTCGATTTGTCGCTCGATCCGAAGACGTTGTTGGTAGCGGGCAAATTTCAGCTCGATATGGGCTCGGGCGACAAACTGGTCGGCACGGTGGGCGGAGGCGCCTCGAATATAAGTAATCCGGCGCAACTCGCCTGTGTGAACCCGCTGACGGTGACGGGCGGTTCCGGGAAGTTCCAGCATGCGGCCGGGGTGTTGACGGTCCGAAGAATCCTGGAGAAGGAGTCCGGAGCCAGCACAGGCTCAATCGAGGGCGAGCTGACGCTCCCGGGGGCGTAGCTCGTGAATATACATGGGGGTCGTCCGGTATGATTGATGCGGACGTGGATTTCGCAGGATTGTCGTCGTTCATGCGCGAGAATTGTTACGATTTCGAGCCCTCGCCCGCGCATCGCTCGGAGGAGCGCGAAGCACGATTTCTTCGCCGACTTCATAGATTGACGCGCGGTTCGCTCCCACGCTTTCTTGGTGCTGGATGGCTCAACCTCTCTTCATTTTTGAGATGGCGAACAACCACATGGGCGACGTCGCCCATGGCATTCGCATCGTGCGCGAATTACGCGAGGCCTGCGCCGGCTTCGACTTTCGCTTCGCCGTCAAACTTCAGTACCGCCACCTCCCGGACTTCATCCACCCGGATTTTCGCGACCGCCTCGACCTGAAGTTCATCAAGCGATTTTCAGAAACGGCGCTGAGCTGGGACGATTACCGTCGACTCAAGGATGCCATCGTCGAGCACGGGTTTCTCTCGATGTGTACACCATGGGACGAGCTCTCGGTCGAGAAGATCGTCGAGCACGGCTATGATTACCTGAAGGTGCCGAGCTGCTACCTGACGGACTGGCCGCTCGCGGAGAAGATCGCAACGACGTCGCTCCCGCTGGTGATCTCGACGGCCGGCGAGCCCTTTGAGGAGATCGATCGCATCGTGAGTTTTTATCAGCACCGGGACAAGCAGCTGGCGATCATGCATTGCGTGGGGGAGTATCCCACCGCGGATACGAACCTGCAATTGAACCAGATCGATCTGCTGCGGCGTCGCTATAGCAATGTGGAGATCGGCTATTCGACGCATGAAGCGCCGGAGCAGGTCGAGGCGGTGATGATGGCGATTGCGAAGGGGGCGACGCTCTTCGAGAAGCACGTGGGGGTGCCGACGCCGGCGTATCCATTAAATGGATACTCGGCCAATCCCGCCCAGGTGCGGCTGTGGTTGGCGGCGGCGCGGCGGGCGCTGGGGATGGCGGGCGTGGAAAACCAGCGGCATGGTTTTTCCGCGGCGGAATTGAAGACGCTCGGCGACCTGCGGCGGGCGGTTTTTGCGAAGCGTGATTTGGAAGCGGGCGGGGTGCTGCGGCGCGAGGATATATTTCTTTCGATTCCGGGTGAGCCAGGGCAGCTGGTGGCGAACGATTTCTCGAAGTATACAGAGTACCGGCTACAGAAAGCGGTTCCGGCGCTGGGGGCGATCCGCCACGCTCAGGTGACGGCGACGGATACGCGAAGTATATTGCATGGAATTGTGCGGGATGTGAAGGCGTTGTTGAAGCGGTCCGGGGCGGTGGTGCCGTCGCAGTTGGAGTTGGAAATCTCGCATCACTACGGGCTGGACCGTTTCCGGGAATATGGTTCAACGACGGTGACGGTGGTGAACCGCGAGTACTGCAAGAGAATCATCCTGATGCTTCCCGGCCAGACGCACCCTGAGCAGTGGCACAAGCAGAAGGACGAGACGTATCACTTACTCTATGGCGAGATCGATCTGCGGCTGGATGGAGTCCAGCGCCAGTGTATGAAGAACGGGATCGTGGTGATCCCGCGTGGGGCGAGGCATGAGTTCCGCTCCGGCGAGGGTGCGGTCATCGAGGAAATATCCTCAGCGTACGACCAGAGCGATTCGTTTTATACAGACCCGAGTATAGAGCGAAGCGCCTCCCGAAAAACCTTTGTGACGGATTGGATGGACTGACATCCTCGGATGGCTACATCATCGCCAGATCATGCGGAGAGGCTGAACCCTCGCGACGGCGATGTCGCTGATCTTAATAGAGCGAAACTATATTATTGGCTTTGTGTCGGCATGTTATGTTTGTCGTTCGCGACTGCTCTGCCCGCGATCAAGCGACGGCGAGAGAACCTGATTGCCTGGAACACCGAGCTGTTGATTACACAACAGCGAATCGTCGGCGAACAAGCCGCTATCCGAAGCTTGGAAGCGGAGATCAAGAAGGCCCAAAATGAAATTAGGACGGAACAGCGATGACCGGTCTGAACCGCGTGGACTGGCACGACCAAGTGGCTGCCGATAACACGCCCGCAGTGCTGTTGGAAATGCGGGGGCGTGCGCTTTATTGCTTGGTTCTCGCGGTCGCCATTTGCTTTGCCCTTCTCACGTCGACGTTCCTGAAGCCCGACCCAGCGCGAGCGGTGCGGGAGTCTGTGTACGCTCATCGTGAGCTGGAACGGAACACAATAAAGATACTCGATCAGGACCGGGCTGCGCTGGTAAATGTCCAAGAGGCATTGTCTCGGCTCAAAAGTCACAGCAAATAACTTCGCAGCCCCAGTTCGTGCCGTTCAAGAGGTGCGTCTGTTGGGGCAGCGCTCTCGAGATCAGACTGCCGCGCTGCCGCAATCATCGCTAGAAGGCCCCAGAAAAAGAACTGGTTACTCCCATATACGTTTAACGAGTTCGACGTCATTTCAGTAAGCATGTACGCCG
The DNA here is from genome assembly GCA_963800005.1 of uncultured Verrucomicrobiae bacterium. Classification (GTDB taxonomy): domain Bacteria; phylum Verrucomicrobiota; class Verrucomicrobiia; order Opitutales; family Opitutaceae; genus CAWCZH01. The sequence goes on along the minus strand of CAWCZH010000001.1, from coordinate 384,664 downwards.
AGATTGCCATACTCGCCCCGAACACAACCACCGTTTCGTACCGGGGCGCGCTGAGATCGGTCCATCCCATCCGCCATTTCCTCGCAATCGGCAGGAAAAACGCCAATCCGAAGAGTACCGCCGCAGGGATCCCATTCTCAGCAGCGAGTAGCAACAGAGTGTTGTGGGCGAATTCGGGCTGTTCTGGATTTAAATCTCCGGGTCGAGCGAAGCTGATAGACTTTCGATAGAACGAGCCGGTACCATGGCCGAACAGCGGGGCAGCGGCGATCATCCGAACCGCCTTTGAATACAGGGTTATCCTTTCCGGACTCTTGTTACCGAGTGGCTCAACTTTAGCTAGTGCTACCAAACGAGCGAGGTACGGTGATCGCCTCCACTCAGGTCGTTGCGCGTTAAGGTTTATAATAAGAACCGCAGCAATACAAACGGCTCCAAATGTAATCACGACGAGCTTGGAACAGCGGAGCCAAGCGATCACTAGGACAAACAGCGCGCTGGAGAGCCAAGCAGCGCGGGACCAAGAAGACCATACTAGAAAGCCGAGCGATAATAGCGCACCGAGCGCGGCGACAGACTTACGTTTCGAGCAGACTATAGCGGAAAATTGCGCGATGAACAGCGCGGCAGTGACGCTGCCGAACGAACTTGTATCTTCAAATATTGAGCAAAAACCCCACCCCGCAACCGGAGATCGATCGGGAAATCCGAACAATATTTGGCAGCAGAAAAAAAAGAGAATAGAAATAACGTAGACGAGGAAAACGGGCGTGGCAAATCTGCGAGGACCCCCGCGGATCAATACCAGGGAACGGAAATAAAGGATCCCCTGAAGCCATAGGAACCCGGATGTAAGAAAGTATAATGGATCGCCGAATCCATAGCTTGCTTGATTCCACAGTCGGCTAGGAGAGTAAGATTCGGAGCGAACGCGCCAGAGCTGCACGGCGAGCGAAACAACAAGGATGGTACCGAAAAGGTCCAATAGCGTTCGCTGAGTCGAGTCGCGGGGCTGCTCGAGTGTGGCCGGAACGATGCGGTGCCGAGCCTGAAATAGAGCCGTGCCCAACGCGTTCCCCAGAAATAATGCAACAAAGCTGAGGGCGACGGGATCTGTGACTTGCAACGCGCCGACCCGACTCAAGCCGCTCAATATTGGAATCGCCGCGCTGAAGGCGAAGAGTGCGTACGACGGACAGACAAACCCCCCGGCGGCCATTGCAACAGCCAGGACGACCGACGGAAGCGGAAATTCCGCGCTTTCACAAAAGGTCGCCAATATAAATCGGATGCCCAGAAAAAAGTAGCTCAAACTCAACAGCAGCAGCCAAAGAGATTTGATCCTCGGCCCAATCCGAAAGCGAAAGAGCGCTCCGTTCGACGTATCTTCCACAATCGAACTCTTTTAGTTCAATCGGACTTTAGGGTCGAATAGTATCCTAACAGACTAAGGCCGCTGCCAGCAGCGAAGCCCAGCATGCATCCAAACGCCATCGCGACTCCGATCGGTCGCAGGATACCCTCGGTCGTAACCGCGTCGGTAAGCCGGACGGCATCACCATACTGTTGCCGAGCAAAATCGGCATGGGTCTTTCGAATCCGAGCGATCAATTCTTGATACTCCTGTTCGAGCAGAGCGAGCGATTGCCGCACCTGAGCCGCGGCCGGAACTTGATCGATTGATACACCCCCGGTGAACGATTTTAAGTTGTCCCGCATGGCAATGAGCTGGGCCTTCTCCGTTTGGATCTGCTTAAGTTTCATTCCGGCTTCCAGCGCCCGGTGTACCAGAAAATTGTAGGAGTCGTTCGCGAGTAGAGATTCGATGAGGCCTTGGTCGAGCACTGGCGCATCGCCTCTCGCGGGCGCAGTTTGGGATTTTGTTGCAAGCACGTAATTCTGGCCGCGCTGTTGCGTTTGAGCGAGAAGGTCGCTCACCACTTTATTTTCTTCGACTGCTAGCGTCTCCTGGTCTTCAAGCACCCGGACATTATAATTCATCTTCGTGAGGGCCATGCGGCGATCACGAGAGAGTCCCGTTTCACGGATCACGCCTAGAGTCTCGTTCAACCGGATTTGCGCGAACAAGTCTGTTTGTTCGATCAACTCTTGGAACGACAAATTCGTAGTGGGGGAGCGGAACGTCTTGGCTTGGTCCAGTTGCTGGGTGAGGTACGCAGAAACATTTTGGACTTCCCGGTTCAGTATCAGCTCGTACTCAGGGAAGTCAGCGTTGCGGAGTGTCGTAAACGCATTCCCGAAAGCCAACGGTATATCACCATATGTGCGTTGGAAGTTCTCCTTATACAGTTCCACCATATCTCTCAAAAGATTCGCTCGCGCGCGAGTGGATAATTGGGCGGACTTCGGCGCGGCGAGTGTGACGTAGTACTCGTCCGGGATGTATGGTGGGGGAATCTGCCCGGTGGCGCGGATGCGGTCCCGTTCTTTTACGACATTCGGTGAAATGATCCCTTCGACACCAATGCCTGCCCGCAGGCTACTTTGAAAACTGGCGGAAGTATCGAGGCCTTCCCTCTTGAGGGCGTCGAGAACAATTGAGGGAGCTCTAATATCGTCCGGTTGGAATTTTGAGTGGTCAGGATATTCGCCTCGCTCGAAACCCGGAAAGGCGAAACTAATTCGGGTCGACGTAACTTGAGGCTGGTCCTTCGTTATCAACAAATAACCAATGGCACCCGCAACTGTTCCCAGAAGCGCAAGCCCGATGATTTGCGGCAGACCCTTGCGCATTCTACCAAGCAGGGCGGCGGAGTCTATTTCGAAGCTTTCTTGTGAAATTTCGCGATCCGGAGAATCAAGACTTACGGGCGTGGATGGCATTCTTGTTGAAAACGTTTCTGGTGAGTTGAGGCAACGGACAATTTATTCGAGCGGTTGGCCGCGATTCGAATCGCGCCCGGCACGTCCGACAAGCGCAATTCGACACGCGATTGGCGGTCCCTTTTCTTTTCTCGCAGTCACATTCGAAGTGTTCGTCTCAGCCGAAGCGAAGTGCCGATGGACTTGACTCGCGGAAGCAGGATTAAGTTGATTGCCCTGAATGACGATTTTCCAGCGCCATTGCCTCGCTCTGGTGTTGGCTGTGGCAGCAATCTCGGGACGACTGCAAGCTAAGGACCCGGCTTCTAGCTCAATTGTCCACGCCAGCGATTTCGGAGCGATTCCGGGCGATGGACGAGACGATACTTTGGCATTCGCCCAAATGTTTGCCGCGATCGCGAAGTTTGAGTCGCCCTGCACTGTGGTGGTCGATCCCGGACGTTACGATTTTTTTCCGTCGCAAGCCTCTCAGCTGTCGCGATATCCTAGTAATCTTGCCGAGCCAAACGACCCAGATCAGAGAAAATTAATTTCCTTGGATCTCCGCAAGCTTCGGGACGTGGACATTCAGGCGAATGGCGTGGAGTTTCTGGCTCATGGCGAGGTTACCTTGCTGGCAATCGAAGCCTGTAATAATCTAAGTATTCGCGGGCTGAGCATTGATTACGCGCGGCCAGCTGTTTCCGAGGTGGAAATTATAGACCGGGGCCAAGATTTCTGGGTCGGGCAAGTGAATAGAAGCAGTACTTTTGTAATCGAGAGCGGCAACCGTCTGAAATGGTCAGGAGAGAATTGGATGTATGAGGCGAATGATCCGCTATCGTACGCGTGTTTATTCGATCCGACGTCGCGTGCGGTTCGACGGCTCTCTCACGACGAAGACCCATTTTTCCACTACTCTGGAATCACTGAGATCTCGCCAGGAGTGTTGAAGGTCGTTGGCCGACTACCCGCTGACTTCCGAACCGGAGAAATCCTACAATGCAGGAACATACGACGTAAGGAAGCGGCGGTGTGGATCACATCCTCATCGAAAGTGAAGGTTCAGGACGTGGCTATCTATAGTACGCCGGGCTTCAGCATTTTGGCTCAGATGAGCTCGAATATAACGTTCGAAAGAATTCATTGTATTCCGCGACCAGATTCTGGCAGATCCTCGGCAGGGTGGGCCGATTTCCTGCATTTTTCCGCGTGTGCCGGCGCCATCGAAATACGCGGTTGCGAATTAATCGGAACGCAGGACGACGCGATCAACGTTCACGGGATTTATCTTCGAGTTCTGTCTCATCCGTCGAGTAATCAGCTGGTCCTCGGCTTCGGACATGCACAGACGTGGGGCTTCGTTCCGTATTTGCTCAACGATAGAGTGGCGATTGTCGACCGCGAGACGCTTCAAGTAATCACAACAGGCATTGTGAAGTCCGCGTCGCTGACGTCGCCGCACGAGCTCGTTCTCGATTTGCAGCACGCGGTGTCCTTTCCGGGTGCTACGTCCCAGTGCTGTGTCGAGAATCTTACGCGTTCGCCATCGGTAGTGATCTCGGGCTGCACAATCGAATCAATCCCGACCCGAGGCATTCTCGTTGGGTCCAGATCCAAGATCGTTGTGCACAAAAACCGAGTCGGACCTGGCGTGACGTGCGCGTTGGCCGTCTGCCCGGACGCGAGGGATTGGTATGAGTCTGCTCCCGTGGGGGACCTCACGATTGACGAAAATACATTCGACCGGTGTGGTTCGCCTGTGCTCCAAGTCAACGCGTCGATCGCGACCCACGCAGCGCCCGTTCACGACTTGATATCGGTGATGGATAATGAGTTCATCATGTCAGACGGACTTGCGCTCGAGGAGAGCTTTGTCTCTCGAATCCGATTCATCAAGAACCGCATCGATGCTGCGGATGCAACGATGACTGAAAGAAGCTTCATTAAGACGGACGGTGAAGGAGACGTGGAGTTGCTCTCCAATCGCGTTGTAGCGGAGCAAAAATGATTAGGGCGGCGCCATTCGTCATATTCCCAAGAAGAGTGAGATTAATACATCTGATCTCAAAGAGTGTACGGTTTTGAACGGATGCTAAACAGTGTTTTCCTAAACCTGGTCGGACAGATTTTTGCGATTGTTTCGGCGATCATTGGAATACCTTTTGTCGTTCGAAGCTACGGAGTGGGGGGGTACGGATTGCTCGCGGTGACGATGTCGATGGTCGGCGCTGTTTCGGCGCTCGATCTGGGCTTCGGTCGAACCACCACGAAGTTTGTTTCAGAGAAGTCGGCGGCCGGCGACTGGGCCGGCGCTGTCGATACAATTTGGCTCTCGGTCTCCCTGCAGGCAGGCATCGGCATCTGTGCGGCTGCGATTTGTATTTTATTAAAGCACGCGGTCATCTCGCATATATCAATAGACTCCGCCCTAGCCGATCAGAGCAGGTCAATGATATTTTATATTGCGATCGCGATGCCCTTCACACTAGTAAACTCGGCTTTGCGCGGAGCCCTTGAAGGCGTCGGGAAATTTGGGATTGTTAATATTGTGAAGGGGCTGCAAAATAGCAGTCTGTATGTGATCCCCGCTGTCTGCGGTATCGTCGGCTTTAGCCTGAAAGACGTTGTAGCACTCCTTTGTCTTTCGAGAGTAGTGATATGGGCAGGTTATATCTACTCGTGCTGGCGCATATTTCCTGGTTTTTGGTCGATCCGTCTTGCGGGTGCCGGAACAGACTCGAGGATCTGGCGTTTCTCCGGCTGGGTGGCAGTTTCGAACGCCGCTGTGATCGTTTTGACGAATGCCGACAAAATGCTTCTCGTCGCGCTCGCCGGAACACATGCCGCCGGCGTCTACGCGATCACGATGGAGATCGTGAATGGCGTCTCGATTTTGCCGGGAGCCGTGACTTCGGTGCTGTTTCCAAAGTTTAGTGCTCTGGCGTCCGGTGATCGAGTGTCAGGGAAGTTAGCCGAGATTGCGAGCGTCGGCGAAAAATGGATCGGGTACGCGATTTTTCCGGTGTCTATGCTCCTGGCCGTCGCCGGACCGTGGCTCCTAGCTAGATGGCAAGGACCGGCAGTAGGGGAGCAGGGAGCCAACGCAGTTCGCATCGCGGCGGCCGTGATATTCGTGAACTCTGCCGGTTGGATTCCGACCGCCTTCTTCTTGGGCATCGGACGGGCAGATATTATCGCCAAAATCCAGCTCATGCAGTTGCCGTTGCTGTTCGGACTTGGGTATCTGACCTTTCCGCTCGGAGGTGCGTCCGCTGGTGTGCTCGTGCTTTTGTGCAGAGTCGGTTTGGAGAGTACGGTTCTTCTCGTCCTGTCAGATCGGACTCTGCGGCAGATTTCCGGCTCTGGTTTCCAAGGTCTGCTTCCAGTCGGAGGAGGACTAGGGATCTTCGCGTCGGCAGTCGCCCTCTTTTTTTTCTGGTCCCTGGTTACGAGCTTCCAGGGACGGCTTTCCCTAGTCGCGCTTTATTGTTTTGCTCACGTGCTGGTGTGTTGGTTTTGCATTTCGAACGAATCAGAGCGAGCTGGACTGCTGACAGCCTTCGATAAAAAGCCGATCGGTACATGATCAGAGTTCTTCACGTCGGAGAAGGTACCGGTGGTGGGGTCCTCGGCTATATCAATGCATTGGCAAGGAACTCAGACCCTTCGAGGATTCAGCACTATATACTTGGAAACAATTATGACGTATCTCGGACATTGCGGGTCATCCCCGGGGTCCGGGAATGGCGCGTTAGTCGAAGCCTTATGGCGGGAGCCTCGCTATTCCGCGCGGTGGCCAGCGAAAATATAGACATTGTGCATCTACATACTACGCGCGCCGGTTTGTTTGGAATGCCGTTTGCGAAAGCGACCGGAGCGGCGGTCGTATATACCTCGCATGGCTTCAGCATGATTAACCGAAAGAATGAGCTGGCGAGGGCGCTCTGGCGCTTCTTCGATCGAACAATCTGTCGCCGGGCGGATCTTACTGTATTTCTCTCCCGATTTGAGTGGAACTTTGCAGTACATACCGGAATCGCGGCAAGGTCTCGGAGCCGATTTATCAATACTAGGATCGCTCCTGAGCCTCCTCTGGAGAAATCGCCAAAAATCAACCATCCCATGGTGATTGGATGTTTGGCGTCCGTGGACGCTCGCAAAGATCCGATGCTGTTCGTGCGCGTTGCAGAGGTTATGCTAAGGGAACGACCGCATACGCGATTCGTTTGGGTCGGCGACGGGCCGCTGCTTCTGGACATGAGATCGGAAGTCAACGCCCGCGGTTTAACATCGTCGGTCGCTTTCGTCGGCCAACTCAGCCCTGGAGATGCGGCAAAAATCCTGGGCACGTTCGACGTGTTCTTCCTGACGTCAAAGTCGGAGGGCGTGCCGCTTTGCCTTCTCGAGGCGAAACGCGCCGGGGTGCCGATCGTTTCCAGCGATTATTTTGGGATAGACAGTGTGCTGCCTGAAATGTCCAGTGGCCTGCGCTTTCCGATTGGAAGCCTCTCAGAAGCTGTCGCAGCATTGGTTCTACTTTATAATTCTCCTGAATTGCGGTCGGAGCTGGGTCGAAACGGATTGGAAGAGTTTGATCTGAACCACAAAGGGGCGGACCGAATGGCACGCGAGTGGCAGGCCGCATACGAGCGCGCCGCATTCAAGGACAAAATCTGGTGATTTTCCTTGGCCTAACTCTATTTGCAGGGATCGCGCTGGTCAATCGGCGAGGCTTCGATGCGATGGCCGGCCTATTGTTTGCATCGTATTCGGTCAATCTGGTCGGACCCGATTTTTATATAGGCGCCGCGCCACTACTCTTGGCGATAGGAGCATACTCCGGCGCTGTAAAGCTCCGGCTTTTGGCAATGCCTGGCACCCTCGGATTCATGTCCGGACTGTTCTTGATCTCGTACTACATCTCAAACGTGTTCGGTGCTCCGGAATGGTCGTGGGTTGGAAACTTTACGGTCAACGTGGTCGCCGCAGTTTTTATTATCGGATACGTGCGCAGCGCCCCTTCAGCCAGAATATTGCTCGGGGGGCTCCTTTTCGGATTTCTGGGCACGAATGCTATATCAATCTTGGTATTATACTTTGAATGGACGGTTCCGTCGTGGCTCTTTTCTCCGGCGCTCGGAGGCCGCTACCAAGCCCTTATCGGAGATCCCAACATGCTCGGGACGCTCGCGGTGATTCTATCGATCTGGCTCATTGATCGGTGCCTCTCTCCGGGGCGGCCCCGGAAAAAATTTGCGAGTTATATCGCTCTGATCGCTACAATCGCTGTGTTGGTTGCCTCCGAATCAAGATCGGCCTGGCTGGCTTTTTTTATTTCGACTGCGGCTTTCTTCGCGTTTCCCAGGCGAATGCCTTTAACGAGTCGTGCTCCGTGGGCCCTGCTTTTGTTGGGAGTTTGCTCAAGCGTTCTAGCGCTTTTCGTCGATTTTCACGGAGCGCGGACGAAGCTTCGGGATCGCCTTTGGATGAGTGGGTTCGAGGATAAAGAGGAAAAACGATTGGAGTTTTTCTATACCCGCCGGGCTTTTTCATTCGGACTCACAAGGCCTTTTGGGGTAGGAACGGGTAGGACCGGACTCGCGTTTGCCGATTCTGAGGGCCTCAGTTTGGGTGCCCACAATACGTATGTGAATGTGTGGTCGGACAACGGATGGCTCGCCGCAGCTTGCTTCCCGGCGGCGGGTTGCCTCCTGCTATTCGGAATCTGGGGAATCAGCCGTGATGTTCGGGAGATCGCCGGGATCGGAGTGCGAGTTCCTTTCGCGATGCTTCTCGCGTTAGCAGTGAATGGTTTGTGGCAGGACATGATTTTATGGAATATCTTCTGGGTGCCCCCGGCGCTGGCGATCGCTCTCATCATCGACCGAAGGGGACAAATTGCAGCGCGGTCTTCGCCCGGATTTATTCAGTCACGGTTCGCGTGTGGGCCTCACCTCTGAGCACGCGATATGGTTGATATAGAAAGAACCTCTGGGCGCCGCGCGATCTGGCTGATCAATCCATATGGACCGATTCCGGGAGAGGGCTGGCGGGAATATACGTTCTCCATCATCGGCCGCCGTCTTGCTCGTGAAGGCTTCGATGTGACGTGGTGGACGTCGAATTTCTCGCACCATTTCAAACAACTACGCTCGTCGGGTTGGAAAGATGTCGACGTACAGGACGGCTTCAGACTGCGGCTTGTCCCGGCTGGCACATACAGGAAAAACATCGGGTTCAGGCGCGTCCTTCGCGATCTCAGGTTCGCGCTCGAGGTTTACCGTCGCGGTTGCCGAGGTCCGAAGCCGGACTGTATCATCTACTACGAGTCGCCTCTTGCGTTCGGACTAGGCGCGCATCGCCTCGCCCAGCTTTTCGGCTGCCCCGTAATTTTTCACCAGATGGATCTTTGGCCCGAACTCATCGAGCAACAATTCGGTGGGTTGCGGAAGCGTCTCGTGCATCTGGCGCTGGTCCCTGTTTATATCAGGCGTAGAGTGTCATTCAATCGTCTGAACGGGTCTCTGGCCTTGGCAAAATCGTATCTTGCTTCGATGTATAATGAGGCGCCAGCGCTCCGAGAGCGTCCAGGAGCCGTCGTCTACAACGGGATTAACGTAGATGCGTTTCGGATCTCGATGGATTCGGTCGCTGGGCTTGAGGACGTCGCTGCGCGGAAGAAGGCGGGCGACATCTGGGCCATATTTGCTGGTTCTCTCGGTCCGTCTTACGACATCCAGACGATGCTTATGGCTGCGAGGGAGCTCGAACGGCGCGGCTCGCGGGTGTATATTATCATGGCTGGAGACGGCCCACTGCGGCAAACGATTACTGACTTCGTCGCGTCCGAGCCTCGCAGCAACATTGTGTTCCTCGGGCAGCTGCCTCCGGATCGGCTCGCCGCCCTGTATAATTTGTGTGACATCGGTTTGTGTGCCTACTCGTCGCGGTCGAATGTCCAAATGCCAGACAAAATATATGACTACACGGCTGCTGGCCTCGTAGTGGTCAATTCCCTCAAGGGCGAGGTTTCCGAGGTTGTTGAAGAAAACGGGATCGGTGTGCAATATGAAGCGGAAGACGCCCAGAGTTTGGCCAATGCGTTGACGGGCCTCGCGTCCCATGAATACATTCGGAAAAAAATGAGAGAGCGGTCTTACGCTCTCGGTGATCAATTCGATCAGGCGTTGCAATATAGAAAGGCGGTGGACGTTATTCACCTTTCGATGGGCATCTCGACCAATTCATGAGTAATGGTCCCTTTTGCGCTGAGGGCGGGTCTGGAGAATCCGGCTCCTCCGCGGACGTATTCGTCCTGCGAACCGCTGGTACCAGCGACGTGTCATCTATAGCGAATTTGCACCTCGAGGCCTTCCCGTCTTTTTTTCTTTCTTTTTTGGGTGCCCGATTTCTGCGGGAGTTTTATCGCGGGGTGGCGTTGGACGAAAGCGGCGTTCTCGTTGTTGCGGAGTTCAAGGGATCCATCTGCGGCTTCGTCGCGGGCTCGTCGGAACCCGCGGGCTTCTATACTCGCCTAATCCGCCGACGTTGGGTTAATTTTGCGTTGGCTGCGCTTCCAGCGGTACTACGCCGCCCCAAGATCGCTGCCCGTTTGCTGCGAGCCCTGCGGCTCCCGGCCGAGCAGCGGCCGAAGGGACGTGAGGCGCTGCTTATGTCTATTGCAGCGGATCCGCAGATGAGAAACAAAGGAGTCGGTCGACGGCTCTTGACCGCGTTCGCGCAATCTTGCCGGCAGACCGGTATTCAGAGAATTCGGCTAACAACGGACGCGGCGGCCAACGATTCCGTGAACGCATTCTATACCGGGTTCGGATTCACCAGGTCAGCTCAATATTCGACGCCGGAGGGGAGACTGATGAACGAATATCGTCTGGACCTCTAGTCGTTGGATCTTAAGTTTCGGAGCCTGAATGACGACTTCAGCACCTCTTCGAATTCCCTACCACAGAGCCTCACTGGGTGAGGAGGAAATTCAGGAGGTCGTGTCTACGCTGCGTTCCGGCTGGCTAACAACCGGTCCGAAAACGAAGCAGTTCGAGCGGGATTTTGCGGAATACATTGGCGTGAAGCACGCGATCGCTTTGAACAGCGCTACGGCAGCGCTGCATCTGGCCCTCGAGGCAGTCGGGTTAAAGAGGGGGGAGGGCGTGCTGGTGCCGACGATGACTTTCGCCGCGACGGCAGAGGTGGTTCGTTACTTTGACGCGACGCCGCTGCTCGTGGATTGCCAGGATTCAGACCTCAATATCGATGTCGGACACGCACGGCTCGTGATTGAGCGCGCCCTGAAACGCGGTGAAAAGGTCAGGGCGATTATCCCAGTCCATTATGGTGGCAAAGCTGTCGATATGGCGGGAATCAAGGAGCTCGCTGAGGAGTTTGGCTTGGCCGTGATCGAGGATGCGGCGCACTGCTGCCCGGCCTTTTACCGAAGCTCTGTGAACGAGCAATGGACATCCGTCGGCACTGAGAGCGCGGTAAGCTGCTTTTCCTTCTACGCTAATAAATGCATCACCACGGGCGAAGGCGGCATGGCCTGCACGAACGACGATGTTTTGGCGGAGCGAATGAGGGTGATGTCTCTGCACGGAATCTCGAAGGATGCTTGGAAACGATTCACTTCCGACGGCTCGTGGTATTATGAAATCATAGCGCCTGGTTTTAAGTATAACCTGACTGATATAGCATCATCGATCGGTCTTCATCAATTGAAGAAGGCGGACGCCTTCCGCGTACAGAGGGAGATTATCGCCCTTGATTATATACGGCAGCTCGACGGTATTTCGGGGCTCGTTCTTCCCGCGACTGATGAAAATCGTATTCACTCCTGGCACCTTTTCCCGATACGTTTGGCAGAAACGTCATTTAAAATTGGACGTGCTGATGTCATCGCGCAGCTCAAGCAACATGGAATCGGGACCAGTGTGCATTGGATGCCGTTGCACCTTCACCCGTACTATAAGGAAACCTACGGCTTTAAACCGACCGATCTACCCGCTGCGTTCAGAGTCTCTTCTGAACTCATCAGCCTGCCAATATATCCCGGCATGGCAGAAACCGACGTTTTACATGTTACCACGACGCTGCGCCGCTTGTTGGACGAGAGCCGCCGAAACTAGTGCGGAATAGCAAACGAGTTTGCGACGTGCTCCTCTCGCTGCTCGGATCCGTGATCGCGGTTCCGATCTTTCTTCTCATCGCGTTCGCTATTCGAATCGAGGATGGTGGAGACATTTTTTTTCTCCAAGACCGAGTCGGTCGAGATGGCATCCTGTTCAAGATCGTGAAATTTCGGACCATGCGGGCCCGAGGTCCGCAGGGTGGGCCACTGCTGACCGTCAGCGGCGACCGTCGGGTCACCAAGGTGGGCCGCGTTCTCCGGAGCTCGAAGCTCGACGAGTTGCCGCAGCTTTGGAACGTGTTGTGCGGGGATATGAGCTTGGTCGGCCCCCGACCCGAAGTTCCAATGTACGTCGCATCATATACCGAAAGCCAAAGGCGGGTGCTCACCCTGACTCCTGGAATAACCGACGAGGCCTCACTGGCGTTCCGGGACGAGGAGCGGCTATTGAAATCCGTGCCAGACGCGGATTTATACTATCGTCAATTCTGTATACCAAGGAAGATCGAGTTGAACTTGGAATACGCCCGACGCGCAAATATCAAAACCGATTTGCTACTGATCCTGCGTAGTATCGCGAGCATGTTTCGATCATCCTGAGATATGGTTTTGCTGCCCCATGTAAATTTCTCAGGCGGAAAGCTGAGCTACGCGCAGCGGATCGGCCTACTTTTGTTGTTATATAGCGGTGCTTGCTTTGGCAGCTGGTGGATGGCCTACGCCCTAAGGTTCGATTTCCATCCAGAGCCGGCAGTGGTCGCGCAGATGTGGAAGCTTCTGTGGGTGGTTGTCGTCCTAAAGTTGTTGTTGTTGCTCCTCTTCGGCCAGTTTGGAACTCTGTTAAGTTACTTCAGCCTTCCCGACGCACAGAAAGTCGCCGGAGCGACTTTGTGTGGCGGCCTTATTATATTCGGGATCCGCTATTTTTCTTCGGACGAATGGAGCGCACCTCGCTCTATCGTTTTGAGCGACTTCGTGTTCTCGTTCTTCGCTATAGCATGTATCCGGCTGTCCTTAAGGTCGCTGCGGGAGCGGTTCCAGCGCGCAGCAATCACCAGAGCGGGCGCGGCGCGACGACGGGTCGGCATCATCGGTGCCGGTGACGTCGGGGCCGCATTAGTTAAGGACCTGCTCGCCCGTCCCGGCCTTGGAATGCATGCCGTTGCTTTTGCCGACGACAATCCGCAAAAATGGCGGACGAGCATCCATGGAGTGAGCGTGTTAGGTACTCCGGAGTATTTAATCGCGAAAGCCGGTTTGCTGGAAATCGAGGAGGTGATTATCGCCATGCCGCGGGCCCCCGGAAAGCGTGTGAAAGAAATTGTTGCTCAGCTGAATTTGCGCCGTCTGAAGTTCGAACTGGTTCCGTCTGTGGAGCAACTCGTTAACGGGCATGTACGAGTGTCGCAATTGCGAGCCGTCGAAATTGAGGATTTGTTGCGGCGTCCGACGGTGGCGCTTGAGAGCAATCGCATCAGCCAGCTGATCGAGGGAAAAATAGTGATGGTTACTGGCGGAGGCGGGAGCATCGGGAGTGAGCTTTGCACGCAAATTCAGAGTTACCTTCCGAAGCAACTCCTCGTCATCGAGCAATGCGAGGTCCAGATGTTCCAAATCGAGCAAAAGCTGAGCTCTGGGGTTGCGGGCTCATTCCTGCCACTCGTCGCCGACGTCCTCGACCAGCAGCGAATGAGCATGATATTTGCTCGTTATAAGCCGCAGATTATATTTCACGCAGCGGCACACAAGCACGTGCCGATGATGGAAAATCAACCCGCCGAAGCGCTTCGTAACAATACAATCGGCACCATGCAGCTCGCCGATTTGGCGATGAAATTCGGCGCGACCCATTTCGTCCAAATCTCCACCGACAAAGCCATTAATCCGACGAACGTAATGGGCGCCACGAAGAGACTTGCCGAATTATACTTGCAGTCTCTGGCCGCGCAGCCTGGACAGGCGACTCGCTTTATTGCTGTCAGATTCGGAAACGTTCTCGGATCTTCGGGCAGCGTAATCCCAACGTTTAAGAGGCAAATCGCCGACGGCGGCCCCCTGACCGTCACTCATCCAGACGTAACGCGCTATTTTATGACGGTGCACGAGGCCGTGGGGCTTGTGCTCCAGAGTGGGTGCCAGGGCACAGGCGGCGAGATCTTCGTCTTGGATATGGGAACGCCCATGAAAATCGCCGATGTGGCCCGACAGCTGATTCAGCTCAGCGGCCTGGAGCCGGACCTGGATATCAAGATTAAATATATAGGTCTGCGCCCCGGCGAGAAACTTTACGAAGAGATTAATCACTGGACGGAAAACATGGTGGCTACATCCCACGCTAAAATTATGAAGTTTACTGCACCGTCGTGCACTCCATGCGACTTCGGGAGCGTTCTCCGAAAGCTCTCAAACGACGCGTATACAATGGAGCCTGACGTGCTCAAGCTCGAGCTACAAAAACTCGTTCCAGAGTACAGTCCATATCTACCCCCCCGCTAACCGGGAAGAGCATTTGAGGGCAGGCTGCGGCCCCAACGTCGGAAAGGCTCCTCGATAAAGCAATACGTCAAATGAGAAATCGCGACCGTGATTAGGATGATCAGCGCAAGGGCGAACGGGTAGCGGCAGAGCCATGCAGAATGGCCCTGTGACGTGTTCCCCAGAAACTGTTCAGCCGAGACGATTACATAATGATGCGTGAGATAAACACTGAAGCTGATTCGTCCGAGGTATTGCGTAATCTTGTTCACTAGCGGTTCTACTGGATAAATACTGACGGCGACGACTAGCATCGTGAGCGCAAATGTGTGCTCAAAATGCTTCGGAATCGTTGTATGGTATGGAGTCGCCGAAGCCCAATAAAAGATGCCAGTTGCAAGAACGACTAAGAAATAGGCCGCAGTACGTGTATACGGAAAAGAGGCAGCGGCGACGTGAAGTGGACGATGAAGTCGAAACAGTATGAGCCCGACAAAGAAGATGGGTAACTCGGCTGGCAAAGAGAGAAGATCAAAGTATGAAGCGGGAATATATGCCTGGGAAGCCGGCCATCCGCGGATCACGAGCGGAGCTATAAAAGACCGGCATAAATAAAACAAAACCAGTGCAAGACCTAGGCCCGCGGCCGCACGGCGGGGAGTCGGAGAAAGTACAAAAAATAACGGGAAAAACAGATAGAAATTCATTTCCAGCGCGACAGACCAACCACCTTCAACGACTGAAGTGATGCTATGCGGGTCCCAAGCGTTAAGAAAACTGAAGGTGAGAACGACGTCACGCCACGAAAGCCCGTCTGGCGCCCAATATCGCGGACCGAATCCAAATACGATCACGCTCACGACAACAGCGAGATAAAATAACGGAATTATACGAAATAGTCTACTCCTCCAAAAAAGCACGATTGCTCGAGAATACGGCAGGTCCCGGACGCGGGCGGAGAACGTAAGGGAAAGTGTGAAGGCGCTGACAATATAAAAAAGCTGGACTCCACGGCTTCCGGTTGGCGCCAGCATACGCAGCCAACCGGCTTCCGGTTTGAAGAAGCTCGAGGTGTGCGCGGCTACCACCATGAGCGCGGCCAGACCTCGCAAACTGTCTATATACCGATAGTGGGACGCTGAGTACGTCGGCACTGACCGCAAGCCGGGTCCGAAGCGCCCGATGCTATTCTGAAGAGAGGAAGTGACCGCGGCGGACGATATGCGTGCGCGGCCCCTAAGCACATGAACCTTTCGCTGCCGCGCCGAGCCAACTCTTGGGGACGCTGAATGACCCGCACCGATTCAAGTTTTGGGGGTCGCGATCAGGCAGTCATGGTCCTGCGTGATAAGATAGTCCGATTGAATCGACTTTAAAAGTTCGGTGACCTCGCCAACGGCCGGATAACCCCCTCGTCCAGTAAATAGCCTTATATCGTCTATGAGAATACAATCTCCCTGCCTGCCCTTACTTTTTATAATCCGGAGTTCTTCGAGTATCGGCGTGACCTCCTTGCCTCGAGCAGTGACGCCGTCGCTATAATGCCCGTCGAGCCAATAAAGTATCCTTCCGCTCGCGCTCTCGATCATCTCGCCGAGCCTGCTCGAACTATCACCGAGGTAAATTGCTACGTTTTTATATTCCCGGAAAGACGCGCGATTTTCATTGTAGAGCCGCTCGGATAGCTCGACCGAAAAGACCTTGTCAAAATGCCGGAGACTAGCGGAAACGGTCTGTCCGAAGAATGTTCCCGTCTCTATCAGCGTCCCGATGTTTAAAGTTCTCCTGAGCCGAAGGATCCGCGCCACCTTGAAATGATGGTTATCCGGTGACGGCTTCCCTCGCATCGTCCACAGCGGATAGCTCAGCGCGTCCCGTAGGCTCCGGAGAGCCCGTTTATATTGAATGCTTGTCATTATGTTTACACCATCGTTCCCCCGCGCAACAGGATCTATTATAGGCGCGATACAATTGCCAATTAATTTGACGGTGAGACCTTCGCTCTAAATCCCGCCGCGACCCTTTTCATGGCCGCCTTTATTCGCAAACCAGTCCTCCAAGGCATGGTTGAAATCAGCCTGTCGAGCGACACGATGAAGAGATATTCTAGATTGGCGCGAGCGGACATGGCTTTCCTTTTTCTGAAGTCACAACCAATACCCATCCGTCCGAACAGCCACCTTTCGTGACGCAGCCATTTCCCTTTCTCGACTACATGATGCGCCAGCAAACCTTGATAGGGCAGCACCGGGCGCCACACAGAATATAGTCCATGGGCAACGTTCGCGACACGAGCGTTTCCCAGCTTTTCAAAATTCCAAATAGTTTCTCCGGCGCGCAGAAGGTCGATTAATGCTTGTTTTCTCCAAATCGCCGCTTGCGTGTTAAGGCGGTAGGGAGATCCGACCTCGCATTCGCCGATGAGCTCCTGCCCCTGAATATAGAATTGCGGCTCGGGTCGCGGAATTAAACGGACCTGGATAGCGTCGTTCAATTTCGCGAAATTCAGGCAATAGAGGATCTCGGCCGTGTTCACCCGGCGCCTGAGGAAAAAGTCCTCGAGGCAAACCAGGACAAAACTTTCGTCGATTTGGCGGAGATAATCAATCATTCCGGTCGACCAATCCGCACCTCTCGGGGAATTCAAGACACTCACGCCAGGCCAACGGAAATCGGAGCAGCCCGTGCCCAAATAGATCGGGAACGGGACATCTGGCCAGTGTTTGGAAAGAAGGGTAAAAAAAGGCGTCCATAAATCGGAATAAGCATCGCACGAGGAAACGAGCAGAGCGCAGTCTATAGAGCGACGAGCAGACATGTTCGAACCTCAACGCGATCGTTGGCAGGAGCGTTCCGGCATCAAGCGCATTTTTTTGGGAAACGTGAAGACGCAGGATGGCGATGTCCGAGCCTGCTGCCGGTATCGTGCAGCGCTCATCGGAGACGGAAATTTTGACCCCACGCGACGACGTTTTCGATCATCGTTTTCACGGCGGGCTCTAACTTCGAAGCGATAACGTAGGCGAGCAGTATCAGCACACAGATTGGTAGAATCGGAGTGAGTAAACCGGGGAACGCCGGCGCCCAGCGATGAAGTTTTATTGTGAGAGCGATGAGCGCATTCTCGTGGATCAAGTAGAGCGGGTAGCTTATAAGGCCGAAAAAGACAAATATCTTCGAAGACATTATCTGAGCTATAATATCATTTTTAATAGATAGAACAAACAACAAGTAGATGGCTGATCCCCCTATAAACGTTTTTAGATCGAAACTATTGGACCAAAAAGCGGTCGCGAGCGCCGAAACGATTCCAAGCAAAACAAGATGGGTGCGGCCAGCTTTGTCCCTCAAAGCATACAGCGCACATCCGACGGCTAGAAAACCAAAAGAGTCGAACGAAAGTGCATAACATAACGTTAGCAGCCCTTGGGCGCTGGAACTTGAAGAGTCGAGAACCACTGCGCTGCGGATCAGACAATAAAAAGCATAGCAGGATAGTATGCATATGACGTGACTCCGGCGTGGAAAGATAAAGAAGCTCAGTCCAGCTAAGATATAAAACTTCGCCTCAACGAACAGAGACCAGAGCGAACCCTCGATTGGAGAGATACTCTTTCCAGTGAGGGCATGAATCAGGTCGGGTGAGAGTAGAATGAAACCGGGTAAAAGATTGCGCAGTTCGGGCCGTCCTTGGGGCCTTTCGCGCAGAAGGGAGCGGGTGAGGTAAATCAGAAGGCTTGATACAATGATGGCCGGCAACAGGCGCAGCCATCGTCGATAGATGAAGCCCCTAAAACCAGGGGACTTCTCTAAGCTCATAGATATTACGAAACCTGAGATGAGGAAGAAAAGCTGAACGCCTAACCAGCCGAGCCCGAATAATGGGAACGCTGCGCACCCGGTCGCCCAGGGAACGAGAGTCGGCCAACGAGCATATGCGTGAAAAAGTAGAACGAGGGCGATCGCGACCCCTCTCAGGCCATCGATTTGTACCGCGCGGCGCCCATCGAAGTTCATGGATGTCGATTGGAAGTACGATTTAGCGCCACGAGCTCTGCTGAATCCGGGGAAGTTCGTTCAGTCAACGTCTAACGACGATACTGTACTGATGCAGCGCGCATCGCTTGGACAGGGCTGCGACTGTTGTAAGGGTCGGCTCCAGCGAGCCGCTCTTCAAAGTGGGCCTCGTTGTGGCATTGCACCCCTCAAAGTGTTTTGTTGGTCTGCTTTTCAATGAAAACGAATATATCGCTTGTATTTTTTTGGCTTGGTATGTTCGCCCTCGCTCGCGCTGACTTTCACCGCGACGTCGAGTACGGCGTCGCGGGCGGGGAACACCTCTACCTTGACGCCTCCATCCCCGACGGCACCGGGCCCTTTCCCGCCGTCATCCTCGTCCACGGCGGCGGGTGGACCGCCGGGGACAAGAGCGGCGGGCCCCAAAAGGGCTATATGGTTCCCATCCAGGAACCACTCTCCAAGGCCGGCTTCGCCTGGTTCACTATAAACTACCGCCTCGCCCCCAAGTTTCCCCATCCCGCCGCACTCGAAGACGTCCAGACCGCCATCCGCTGGGTCAAAGCCCACGCCGCCCAATATCATATCGACCCCCGCCGCATTGCCCTCGCCGGCGAATCCGCCGGCGGACAACTCGTCGCCCTCGCCACCGTTCGCGCGGACGCCGACACCCGCGTCGCCGCCACCGTCGTGTTCTACGGGCCCACCGACCTCGTCGCCGAAACCACCAAACGCGGCGAACTCAGCTCAAGCTACGCCGCCCTCACGGGACGCAAAATGCTCGACGACGAAACTCTCGGCATCCTGCACAATATATCGGCGATCAACTATGTGGAACCCGGGCTGCCGCCGTTTCTCCTCCTGCACGGCACCGCCGACCAAAGCGTCTCGTATGAACAATCGCTGATGTTTCAAAAACGTCTCCGCGCCGCCGGCGTCACCTGCGATCTCATCACCATCCCCGACGGCCCACATGGCATGCTGCCGTGGAGCAAGATCATGCCCGAGTTCAAGGACCGCGTCGTCGCCTGGCTGCTGCGCACGTTGCCACCGGGCTGAGTCAACGGCCGCCCGGTCCCGTTCGCGATCCGCGGACGCACCCCAGCGAAATCTGCTTGGTGTCGGACTTCGCTTCCCGCAGGTTTCGCGCAACTCACCATGCTCGACCTCCGAAACGCCTTCGCGGGGAAACGCGTGCTTGTCACCGGACACACGGGCTTCAAAGGCTCATGGCTCTGCGAATGGCTCCTGAAGCTCGATGCAGAGGTGTTCGGATATAGTCTCCCTCCGCCGACCTCGCCCGCACTCTTCAACCAGCTCGGCCTCGCCCCACGCCTCCACCACCAGGTCGGTGACATCCGCGACAGCGATGCCGTCGCCCGCGCCGTCGACGACGCTCAGCCGGACTATATACTTCACCTCGCCGCGCAGTCCCTCGTGCGTCTCTCGTATGTCCAGCCGGTCGAGACCTACGCGACCAATGTCATGGGCACCGTCAATATATTGCAAGCGTTGCAAGGCCGGTCAAAACCCTGCGCGGTCGTGGTCGTCACCACCGACAAATGCTACGAGAACCGCGAGTGGCTCTATGGCTACCGCGAGGAGGATCCACTCGGCGGGCATGATCCCTATAGCTCGAGCAAAGCCGCCGCGGAAATCGCCGTCGCCTCGTGGCGTAATTCCTTTTTTTCAGCCGCAAAAATCGTCGTGGGCAAAGCGCCGCCCGTTGGAATCGCCACCGCGCGCGCCGGCAACGTCATCGGCGGCGGCGACTGGGCCCTCGATCGCATCGTGCCGGATTGCGTGCGCGCGCTGAGCCAGGGCGCCGCAATCGTTGTCCGCAACCCACGCGCGACGCGTCCATGGCAGCACGTGCTCGAACCGCTCGGCGGTTATCTGCTGCTCGGGGCGCGCCTCAGTGCGGCGCTCACGAACGCATCGTCGAGCGGACCCGCCGCTGAGGAACTCGCGCGACTCTGCGGCCCATTCAACTTTGGACCGGGATTGGATTCCAATCG
This sequence comes from uncultured Verrucomicrobiae bacterium, assembly GCA_963800005.1. Taxonomy (GTDB): domain Bacteria; phylum Verrucomicrobiota; class Verrucomicrobiia; order Opitutales; family Opitutaceae; genus CAWCZH01. The sequence continues at coordinate 364,186 of CAWCZH010000001.1, read as the reverse complement.
GCCCGTGCGCGACATGGTCACCGAGGTACTCCGCAGCTGGCCGGGGAAATGGGACGATCACTCTTCGCCGGACGCCGTGCATGAGGCCCAGTTGCTTCAACTTGCCGTGGACAAGGCGCACCATGTGCTCGGCTGGCGCGGTCGCTGGAATTTCTCAGAGACCGTGGCGAAGACCATCTCGTGGTACCGGGAATGTCAGACACTGGCGGCTCCGGAGGACGTTCGCGCTGTCTCGCAACGCCAGATCATGGAATATACTCATGCGCAGTAATATCAAACCCGTCCGCCCCTCAATATGAAAGTGATCATACTATGCGGCGGCAAGGGGACGCGGCTGCGCGAGGAGACAGAATACCGGCCGAAGCCGATGGTGCCGATCGGGCAACGCCCGATCCTCTGGCATATTATGAAAACCTACTCCCATTTCGGACACCGGGATTTTATACTCTGCCTCGGCTATAAAGGGGAAATGATCAAGGATTACTTCCGTAATTACCTGTGGAATACCTGTGACATCACCCTGACCCTCGGCCGCGAGCCGGCCGTGGATTTTCATAATCGACACGAGGAGGAGGACTGGCGGGTGACCCTCGCCGACACCGGGGAAAACTCGATGACCGCTTATCGCGTGAAGTCCGTGTTGCGCTATCTCGGCGACGACCAGCAGTTCCTGCTCACCTACGGCGACGGCGTGGGCAATATAAATATCGCGGAGTCGATCCGGCATCACGAGGCGACAAAAAAGATCTGCACGCTGACAGCGGTGCGGCCGCCGGGCCGCTTCGGCGAGCTGGCGCTCGATGGCGATTCCACCGTGCGCAGCTTCAACGAGAAGCCGCAGACGGAGGGTGGTTTGATCAACGGCGGCTATATGGTTTGTCACCGCCGGCTGTTCGATCACCTGCCCGGCGACCCGGGGATCATGCTGGAGCAGGCGCCGTTGCGGAATTTGTCCGCGATGGGCGAGCTCGGGGCGTATTGTCATCCCGGCTTCTGGCAGCCCATGGACACCTATCAGGAGTATTCATTGCTGAACCAGCTGTGGGCGGACGGGCGCGCGCCGTGGAAGGTCTGGTAGATAATACAATATTGTAGTATATAGGTTCTTCTATCATATCGCGTATGTCCGACGTCCAACTTTTGCGCACGCAGATCCTGCGCCTGACGCGCGAGTATTCGAACCTGGTGCACGGGGCGAATCGGCCGGGCGGGCCGGACAGCGATTTCGTCCCGGGAATTTCGACGGTGCCTTATGCGGGGCGGGTGTTTACGGCGGATGAGGTGGAGGCGGCGGTCGGGGCCACGCTCGACTTCTGGCTGACGCTCGGGCCGGAGGGAGTCGCGTTTGAGCGCGAGCTCGCGGAGTTTCTCGGCGTTCGGCATTCGCTGCTCGTGAACTCGGGCTCGTCGGCGAACTTGGTCGCGATCAGCGCGCTGACCACGCCGAAGCTCCCGCCCGCACAGAGGCTGAGGCCCGGCGACGAGGTGATCACCGCGGCGGCGGGTTTTCCCACAACGGTGGCGCCGATCGTTCAGGTGGGAGCGTTACCGGTTTTTTTGGATAACGATCCGACCACCGGAAACATCGACCTGCGCCGCCTCGAGGAGGCGTATATACCGGGCAAGACGAAGGCGGTGATCGTGGCCCATACGTTGGGCAACCCGTTCGATTTGGGGCGTCTGCTGAAGTTCTGCCGCGCCCACCAGCTATGGCTGATCGAGGATAACTGCGACGCACTTGGGTGCACCTATAGCATGCCCATCGCGGAGGCCGCGGCGCTGGGCATTACCGAGAATTCACCGGGGATCGCATCCGACGGGAAGTTCATCACGAGATATACGGGCACGTGGGGCGATCTTTCGACGCAGTCGTTCTATCCGCCGCATCACCTGACGATGGGCGAGGGTGGGGCGGTGAATATAGTCCGGCGCGCGTCGCTAAAGACTTATGCAGAAAGCTTTCGTGACTGGGGGCGTGATTGTTGGTGCGAAAGCGGGAAGGACAACACCTGCGGGCGCCGCTTCCAGTGGCAGCTTGGTGAACTGCCGGAGGGCTATGACCATAAATATACTTACAGTCACTTGGGTTATAATCTAAAGCCGCTGGACTACCAGGCCGCCATCGGCCGACAGCAACTCCGGAAGTTGCCCGCGTTTATCGAGGCGCGGAAAAAGAATTGGGACGTCCTGCGGGCGGCGCTGGCCGGGCTGGAGGACGTATATGATTTTAGCCGGCCGACGCATGCGATCGACCGCGATGGAAACGCGTGGACGTGGGATGATTCCGGCTGTCGCTCCGAGTGCTCGTGGTTCGGGTTCATGCTGCGCGTGAAGCCGAGCCCAGGGCGGACCGCGCGGGATCTGGCGAAATTTCTCGAGGGCAAAAAAATCGGCAACCGGATGCTGTTTGGTGGAAATCTGACGCGGCAGCCGGCGTTTGTGCAGCTGCGGAGGGACGACCCGGAAAGTTTCCGGGTCGTGGGAGAACTCACGGGAGCGGACACGTTAATGAACGAGGCGGTGTTCGTCGGGACGTATCCGGGGCTGTCGCCGGCGATGCTGCAATATATGGCGGACGCGATCCGGGAGTTCGCGGGCCGGAGTTAGCACGCCCGGCTCGAGCGCGGATTCGTTTCCCGTTGCGGCGCAGGCACTGCCGTGGCGATTGTATAATCGGGCAACGCGGCCGCCGCGTGCCGGTTTATTATATACTAAAGTATAAAGGGCGGATATTGCGGAGACAACCCGCCGCAGTGTAGGAATTTACAGAGCCGGCGCATCCGAAGTCCACTGCGAGGCATAATTCCACCAAATCCGCGGGCACCAAATCCCGTTTCCCCGTACGAAGGTCCCGCCCGCTCCTGCGGGTGAGGTCGTTGCCCGTTTTCTGGAATATGGACGTAGATTCCCCTTATCTATTTATCTTTGAGATGGCGAACAACCACATGGGAAATGTGGAGCACGGACTCGAGATCGTCCGGCAGCTGAGGGAGGCGGTGGACGGGTTTCCGTATCGGTTCGCAATCAAGCTCCAGTACAGACACTTGCCGGATTTTATTCATCCAGACTACCGCGAGCGGCTCGACCTCAAATTCGTCAAACGTTTCACGGAAACCGCGCTGACGTGGGATGAGTATCACAAGCTGAAGGACGGAGTTGCGGCGGCGGGATTTTTGACGATGTGCACGCCGTGGGACGAAGTGTCCGTGGATAAGATCGTTGAGCACGGATATGATTACCTCAAAGTCCCGAGTTGTTATCTGACCGACTGGCCGCTCGCGGAGAAGATTGCGCGCACGCATTTGCCGCTGGTGATCTCGACCGCGGGTGAACCGCTCGAGGAGATCGACCGCGTGGTGAGCTTTTATCAACACCGCAAGAAGGAGCTGACGGTGATGCACTGCGTAGGGGAATATCCCACGCCCGAGGAGAATCTGCAGCTGAACCAGATCGACCTGTTGCGGCAGCGCTACGCAGGCGTGCCGGTCGGCTACTCCACGCACGAGGCGCCGGAGCAGCTGGATGCGATCAAGATCGCGCTCGCGAAGGGGGCGACGTGCTTCGAAAAACACGTCGGGGTGCGCACGGCGCAATATCCTCTCAACGCGTACTCGGCGGAGCCGGCGCAGGTGCGGCGGTGGCTCGAGGCCGCGCGGTCGGCACTGGCGATGTCCGGCGTGGCAGGGCGGCGCTATATATTCTCGGAGGCGGAGAAGAAAACGCTGGGCGACCTGCAGCGGGGCGTGTTCGCGCGGCGCGAGATCCGGAAGGGCGAGGTGCTGCGGCTGCCGGATCTATTCCTCTCCATCCCCAGCCAGCCAGGACAGTTGATCGCGAACGACCTGTCGAAATACAGCGAGTATATAGCCACCCGGGATTTTGCAGCGAAGGAAGGCATCTCGCGCGAGGATGTCACCCGCCGTGACTATAGAGCGGACGTGTACCAGATCGTGTCCGATATACGCGATGTCCTGCTGAAATCAGGCACGATTATTCCGGGACAATCGGAACTCGAAATCTCGCATCACTACGGATTGCCGAGCTTCCGGAAATTCGGCTCGACCACGATTACGGTCGTGAACCGCGAGTACTGCAAGCGAGTGATTATCATGCTGCCGGGGCAGGAGCACCCGGAGCAGTGGCACAATCTCAAAGACGAGACGTATCATCTGCTTTATGGCGAGATTGATCTCTCGCTCGACGGGAAGAAGCGCAAGGTGGGCCGCAACGATGTGGTGATCATTCCGCGCGGCGTTCGGCATGGATTCGTCTCGCCGCGCGGCGCGGTGATTGAGGAAATTTCGTCAGCATATAATCAGACCGACTCGATCTACACGGACGAGGCGATTAATCAGGCTCGGAATCGGAAGACGTTCATTACTTATTGGATGGACCGCGTCGAAGCGGACTCTTCCAACTCATGAAAGTCTCTGATTATATAGTCCAGGAACTCTCCCGCCGTGCCATCCGCCACATCTTCCTGCTCCCGGGCGGGGGCTGCATGCACCTGATCGACTCGGTCGGCCGGTGCGGGGACATTGAATATATCTGCTGCCTGCACGAGCAGGGCTGTGCGTTTGCGGCGGAAGCGTACGGGGAATTTGCGAACCGTTTGTCCTGCACATTGGTAACGAGCGGGCCGGGCGGAACCAATACACTCACGGGTGTGGCGTGCGCTTGGATCGAGTCGTCGCCGTGCCTCTTTCTGTCGGGCCAGGCGAAGCGCGCCGACCTGATCGAAAGCCGGCCGATGCCCGTGCGTTCCCTCGGGCCGCAGGAAGTGGATATAGTGTCCGTGGTTCGTCCGATCACAAAGTCCGCCGTTCGCGTCGTGGATCCGAACCGGATTCGTTGGGAGTTGGAACGGGCGTGCTGGCTGGCGACGAATGGCCGGCCGGGCCCCGTGTGGATCGACCTGCCGCTCGACGTCCAGGCGGTCGATATAGATCCGGCCAAGCTCGAGGGCTTTGTCCCGCCGCCGCGCGCGGAGTCATCCGATCTCAAGGCGAACGTGAGCTTCATCATGGACGCGCTCGGCAAGGCAAAGCGTCCCGTGATCTATGCCGGCAATGGCGTGCGCACCGCGGGCGTGCTGGACGAATTTCGGAAGTGGACAGCCCGGCTCGGCGTTCCCGTTCTGCTCAGCTGGAAGGCCTCGGACTTTCTCGATGACACGGACCCGCACTATATAGGACGCCCGGGTGCCATCGGTCAGCGGGCGGCGAACTTCGTGCAGCAGAAGGCGGACTTCGTGCTCGCGCTGGGCGTGCGGCTCGATCTGCCGTCGATCGCGTTCAACCCGCAGGGATTTGCGCCCAAGGCGCGAAAGATATTGGTGGATATAGAGCCGGCGGAGCTGAGCAAGTTCGTCGGCATGGAAGCGACGATGATGTGCGCGGACCTCGGTGACCTGTTCCCGGCTCTCGCTGGCGCGTCGGTCGAATATACAAGGCAGCCGGAGCAGGATCACTGGCTCTCGTTCTGTCGGGATCTGGTGGCGAAGTATCCAGTCGTGCTGCCCGAACATTATACAACGCCGCCAGGGTACGTCAGCACCTATGCACTGGTGGAGACGATTGCGAACGCATTGACGGAAACGGATGTGTTGGTGCCCGGCAGTTCCGGTCCGTGCAGCGATATTTTTTATCAGGCTTTTCGGGTGAAGCTTGGGCAGCGCATTTTGAACGCGCCAGGACTGGGCGCCATGGGCACGGGTTTGCCGGGGACGATCGGGGCATGCCTCGCGGCGGGGCGGCGGCGGGTGGTCAACCTGAACGGTGACGGCGGCTTCCAACTTAATATACAGGAGCTGGAGACCGTGCACCGGCTGGGGCTGCCAATAAAATATTTCATCGTGGATAATAATGGCTACCGCTCGATCGTGGCGATGCAGCGGACGCATTTCCAAGGCCGACTGGTCGGCAGCGATCCGACGAGCCAGCTGACGATGCCTAATATGGAGGCGATCGCGGCGGCGTATGGAATCAAGTCGTTCACGGTAGACGACGTGCGCAAGCTGCCGGAGGTGGTCCGCACGGTGCTCGATACGCCGGGCCCGGTGATATGTATTGTGAAGACTTCGGCGGACGAGAAGACGGCGCCGCGGGTCAGTTCGCAGCTGCGCGAGGATGGGACGATCGTGTCGATGCCGATGGAGGACATGTCCCCGGTGCTGGACCGCACCGAGTTTGAAGCGGTGATGAACTCCACCTGACGATGAGCGGGGAACCGGAGGTCGCGCGTCGGGGGTGGCAAGGGTGGGCAAGGACCCATCCCTATATACTTCTGGCGGCGGCCACCCTGTTGATCCACGGGCTGATTGTTTTCATGACCGTGGTGGTCGGGGATGACTGGCTGAGTCTCTACGGTTATGCGTATCGCGCGTGGAAGCCGATGTGGCTCGAGTCGATTACGCTGAAGGTCCCGCTCAATATGATAAACTCGCTGCCATTCGCGCTGGTGGGCGGCAACCTGGTTGTCCTGCGGGTGATCAATCTATTCCTCATCGGTGCCGTGGCGGCGCTGCTGTTTCGCTGGTTGGAGGAGCTGTTGCCCCGGTGCCGGGACGTTAACCTGGCAGCGGCTCTAGTCTTTATATCGTTCCCCAGCTACCGCGTGTATTTCATGGTGAACTACGCGTTCCTGCTGCTGAGCCTCGGTTATTTTCTCGCGGCGGGCGTGCTGGCCTTTCGCGGGGAGAAGCGGGTGGGCGCGGCGCGAGCCTGGCGGCTGACGGTGGCGTTCCTGCTCGTGATGCTGAGCTTCAATTTCGGCGCGCTTCTGCTCTGCTACCCATTTTTTCTGGGCGCGCATTATATTATCTATCGGCGTCGGAACGGGCTGCCGCCGCTGCGCGCCGCGGCGGCCTTTATTAACCAGCGGTTGGTTTTCTTTTTTGCCCCGCTGGTGTTCTGGGGCATCCGGGACCTGACGGCTCTGACTGCGGCGACGCTCGAAGGATATAACGATCCACGCGGCCAAAATCTGGCGGCGGTGGCGGGGGCAGTGGGTCAGTTCGCGAGTGTATATAGCCGCGACGTCGCGCTCTGGGCCGGCGCGATCCCTTTCGCCGTGGCACTTTTCATCGGCCTCTGGTGGGCGCGCAGGAGACCGGCACCGGAAGCCTCGCGGCGCGTGCTGTTGGCGGCTGCGGTGGTCGGTTTCGGCGTCGTGCTGGCTGGCATCCTGCCATATATACTCGTCGGCAAATCACCGATCATCGAGGGCGACCCGCGCGGGCAGGTGCCGTATGCCGTGTTTAATTTCCGCTATCTCGGGCTGATCGATTCGCGGATGCACCTGGTCTCCAGCGTGGGCTGGGCGCTCGGTCTCACGTTTCTCGTCGCGGCCCTCGCCAGCGCGCTTCGCCGCAATCTCGTTTGGCCATGGGCACTGGCGGCGGTGGCAGGTGGCTGCGCGTTTCATATTCAACAGTACCTCGACGTCGAGCGCCGCTGGCTGCCGCTGGAGTCGCTGCGGTTTCAGCTGAAGACGGACCCGCAGTTCGAGCGCACGAAGATATATGGAATCGTCGATCGCACGGACAATTTTTCCACCTATTGGGATTTCTGGCCATTCTTCTTTAACTCGGTGTGGGGGACCATGGATCATTTTGCGATCGAGGAGGAGTGGTACAGCCCGCAGGCGAATCGCGAGCTGGTGTATGACCGGGACGGGATCATCAACCGTCGGTTCTATGGCGGTGCGTGGGTGGAAGTGATGACGCCTCCAGAATTCGGGGCGGCGCAGGCGACGCTTATATTAAGCCGAGGGTCCAAGCCGGCAACGCGCTGGCTGGCGGTGAAATACTTTTGGGCGCGCGTGTTCAATCCGCCGGCAGTGCCGGGGATGCTCCGAGCGCTGACCGTCGTGGAATACTTGCCGAAAGAGAATATAGAGGCGGACCTGGCGGGGTCGTGGGCGGGTGGCAACTGGAGCGAGGCGACTCGTCCGGCCCTCGCCGCGGCGGCGTACCGGGGCAGTTCCTATTGCGTGACGCCGCCGTTCACGGATTATAATCTTTGGCAGAAGCAGCCGTTCGCGCTCCGGATCGGCCCGAGGCTCGCATGGGATATGAACTCGCCGGGGCCGGTGGTCGACCAAGGGCGGGTCCCGCTCGTCACCGCGAATGAGTCAAACGCGTCGCCCTATATTTGCGTCGAGCTCAGGACCGGCGGCCGGCTCGCTGCGACTGAGGACGTGCACCTGCGGCGTTATATATTCCTGCGAGACTCGCAGGGCCAGCCGCTGCCGGTCTGGCGGAAGTTCGAGGAGGGGCATGTTTTGTTATATACGCAACTGCCGCGTCGCGAGACGTCCGTGGAGATCGTGCACGATTCCGAGGGGTTCGACGCGCGGGTCGGTGGGGTGACGGCCGTGCAGGTGTGGCGCGCGCCGGCGGAGTTCAAGCCGGAAGTATATAGCGACCTGGACCCCGTGGAGGCGCCGGAGGGGGCGTTCCCGAGCGTATATGAAGGGACGTTTGCGGCGTCGCGGACGCGGCTGCTTGAGGTGTGCTGGGGTCGCGCGTTGGATGCCTCGGAGGCGCGCTGGACATTTGCGCGGCCGGCGAACTCGGCGCGGCCTTATATGTTGTCGACGCGTTTCCTGAGCGTGGAGCACAATCGGCAGCTTCTGGTGGAGGTCGAATGGGGGGCGCCGGGTGAAGCGCGGCTCGAGCTCGTGGACGGAAACGGGCAGGTGGTGTTTGCGACGGGGCAGCGCCGGCTGCGGCGCGAGCAGTTCGCGGTTTTTGTGGATTCCGGGGTGACTACGCTGCATTGCGAAATATCGCTGCCCCACGGAATGGGATCCAACGATTCCAATGTCCCGGCGGCGCTGAGCATCGCGCCGCTGCCCGATCTGGATGAGGCGAGGGCAGCTGCGAGTCACGGGCGGCTCTTGGGAGATATATGATGCTGCGAATGGCCAGCTTTCGGTCGCTGTTCCTGTCGGTCGTGGCGCCCGCCGCGCTGCTTGGGGCGGGGTATATTTCGCTTATATACTTCAACCGGATGGCGGGGGTGTCGAAGAACGAGCTCTTCGTGTCGCAGCTGCAGCAGCAGGCGACGCAATATAATGTGCGCCTGAACGATTACGCGGTGAGGCTCCTCGAATATGAACAGCTCGCGGTCTCGTCGGAAGCGCGGGCGCAGGCGGCCGAGAAGATATATCGTGAGACCGCGGCGGCATTGCGGCAGACGCAGGATGACCTCGGCTCCACGCAGGTGGCATTGAATCGCTCCATGGAGAACGAGAAATCGTTGACGTCCCAGCTCGGCGGTATTCTCCGGCAGCAACCGGTCGGGGATGCCGTGGCGCTGGGGGACTTTTATCAGCGGGACTGGGAGGAGACGCGGGCGCTGGAACGTGCGAAGGTGGTGCGGGAGCAGCTCACGGCGCGGCTGCAGGAGTGGCATGCGTTGAAGGAGCAGCGAGTCGCGTTGGAGAAGCAGATCGGCCCGAGCATCCAGGCCTTGCATGAGGCGCGGCTGGCGTTGACGAATATCAATTCGGCTTTGCATACAGCGCAGGGGCGGCTGCGCGAGGTGGATGGGTCTGCGGCGGCGAAACTGGCGAACGAGGTGCCGCGGGCGGCGGACGATGCGCCGGAATTCGCGCCGCCGCCGACGCATGAAACCGATGAGCCGGAATGGGACCCGACGGTGCCGGCGCCGCCTGCCGAGCAACTCGAAAAGGTCAACCAACGCGTCGCCGAGGAATCGCGGGCGGTGCGGCGGCTCGACCAGGAGTTGCGGGGGATCAACTCCGCCATCGGCGACACAAACGAGCAGATCCTGGCCGGGCAGCAGGCGCTGCTTAAGGCGCAGCAGCACCTCGCGGCGAGCCTGACCCGCTGAGCGCCGCAGCAACCCGCTATTTTAATATATACTTATTCCGTTCACCGACCACCATGTTGCTCCGAACCTTCCCTCTTGCACCACCGGCCAATTTCCGATCAGCCATGCGGTGTCATGACGAGCCTTCCATGAAACTCATCTCAGTCGTCAGCGGTTGCTATAACGAGGAGGACAATATCGAGGAGATGGTGCAGCGCATCTTTCAGATCGCGGACGACAACCCGAAATATCAATGGGAATACGTGGTGATCGATAATCACTCGTCGGATCGTTCGGCCGAAATTCTCGAGCGGCTGGCCGCGCGCGAGCCGCGCCTGAAGGTGATCTTCAACACGCGCAACTTCGGCCACGTGCGTTCGCCGTATTATGCTTTTCTCCAAGCCTCGGGCGATGCGGTGATCGCGCTGGCGTCGGACCTGCAGGATCCGCCGGAGCTGATCACGGAGTTTATTGCGCAATGGGAGCGGGGCGCGAAGGTCGTGGCTGCGATCAAGGAAACGACCGAGGAGTCCGCGTTGTTCGCGTTTGTCCGGCGGAGCTTTTACCGGTCCGTGGCGCGGCTGGCGGATGTTGACCTGTTGAAGAATTTCACGGGCTTCGGACTATATGATCGTGAGGTCGTGGAATATTGCCGGCAGATGGAGGATCCGTATCCGTATTTCCGCGGGATGATTTCTGAGCTGGGCTATGATGTGCACAAGATCCCGTTCCGGCAGCCGTCGCGGAAGCGCGGGTTTTCGAAGAACAATTTCTATACGCTATATGATGTCGCGATGCTCGCGTTCACGAATCATACGAAGGTGCCGCTGCGCATGGCGACGATGCTCGGGTTCATCCTCTCGGTGGTCCTTTTCGGGATCGGGTTCGCGTACCTCGTGGTGAAGCTCGTGTTCTGGCAGAGGTTCCCGCTCGGCATGGCGCCGGTGCTGCTGGGCCTGTTCTTCATCGGGGCCGTGCAGCTCATCTTCATCGGCATCCTCGGCGAGTATATAGGCGCGATCCACACGCGGATCTCAAAGCGGCCGCTCGTCGTTGAGCGCAAGCGGCTCAACTTCGAAAAGGCGCCGGCCACGGTGGTCGCAAAATAGACTCCGGCGATGTCCCTGGTTGCCCACGCGCTTCCGCGCTTCGACGAGGCCGACCTCCGGGCGGTGTTTCCACCGGCGCGCGACTTGAGCGCGCGACTGCGGGGGAAGCGCGTGTTCGTGACCGGCGGGACGGGTTTCATCGGCGGGTGGCTGCTCGAGAGCCTGCTGTACGCAAACGATATATATGGTGAGAACATCTCGGCGGTTTTCCTGACGCGCGATGCCGGACGGGTGCGGGCGCGGCGGCCGGCACTGGCGGGGCGGACGGATATCACCCTCGCGGAGGGCGACGTGCGTTCGCTGCCGGACCTGCCGGGCCGGTTTGAATATATTATCCATGCCGCGGCGGAGTCGGCCTCGAGCCTGAACGAGGATGACCCGGCGGAGATGCTCGACGTGCTATATACTGGGACATCGAGGGTGCTGGAGTTTGCGAAACGGAGCCGGGCTCAGCGGGTATTGCTGGTGAGCTCCGGCGCAGTATATGGGCAGGCCCCTTCGGAGATGCCGAGGATCCCGGAAACGTTCGCTGGCAATGTCGAGCCGCTGCAGCCGCGCAACGCGTATGCGGAGGGCAAGCGACTGGTCGAGCAGCTCGGGGCGATCGCGCAGCAGCAGGCGGGGGGCGAGATGCAGATTACGATCGCGCGGTGTTTCGCGTTTGTCGGGCCGGGGCTGCCGATGGACGGACATTTTGCGATCGGGAATTTCATCCGCGACGCGCTGAGGGGCGGGCCGATCGAGGTGGGCGGCGACGGGACGCCCGTGCGGTCGTATCTCTATGCGGCGGACCTCGCGCGGTGGCTCTGGACGATCCTCCTGGATGGCACGCCGATGCGTCCATATAATGTGGGTGGCGCCGAGGAGATCACGATTGCGGCGCTGGCAAACCTGGTGCGGGACTGCCTGGCGCCGGACAGCCGGGTTCAAATCGCGCGGGCGGCGGTGCCCGGAGCGAGGCCGCATCGCTATATACCGGATGTATCGCGGGCGAAGGCCGAGCTGGGGCTCGAGCCGGCGACGCGGCTGCGGGACGCGATCATGAAAACAGCGACGTTTCAGCGGGCCGTGCAGGCGGCGTCGGAGGGACGGACCGCATGAGCGCGCAACCGCCGCGCCCGTGCCCCATCTGCGCGGGGAAGGAGCGCACAGTATATTATCGGCAGCAATTTTCTGAAGGACCGCTCGGCGATGGCTATGATGTGGTGATCTGCGAGGAATGCGGCGCGGCGTTTGCGGATGATATACCGTCGCAGGCGGAGCTGGACGCGTATTACCGGCAGTTCTCGAAATATACTTACAGTGACTCGGAGGGACGGGAGTCGATCTATGATTTGCGGCGTTTCGAGACGATCATCGACCAGATCGTGCCCGAGTTGGGGCAGGACGCGGAGATTCTCGACATCGGCTGCGCCACGGGCGGTTTGTTGGCGGGACTGAAGCGCCGAGGGTACCACCGGCTACTGGGTGCGGATCCATCGCCCGCGTGTGCGCAGGCGACGACCCGGCTCTATGGAATCGAGTGCCTCACGGCGTCGATCGTCGAGCTGAAGGATATATCGAGGCGCTTCGACCTGATCATCCTAGTCGGCGTGCTGGAACATATCCGGGATGTGGCGGACGCGCTTTCGATCGTGGCAGGCCTGCTCAAGCCGGGTGGAAAAATATACTGCGGACAACCGGACATCGAGCAGTTCGCGCAATGTATCAACGCTCCGTTCCAGCAATTCAGTATCGAGCACTTGAATTTTTTCTCGGCTCCCTCGTTGCGCAACCTGCTGGCGCGGGCCGGTGGCCGGGAGGTGAAACATTGGCAATGGATGGTGGAATGGCGGGCCGACATGCTCGACTCGATGGTGAGCGGCCTGTTTACCGTCGACGGGTCGGACGTGCCGGTCGAGTTCGACCGCCTGAGCCGCCCGGCGCTGGTGGAGTATATAGCGCGCTGCACCGAGGACAGCCGGCAGCTGGTCCCAGTGATCGAGGAGATCGTGGCGCGCGCCGAGCCGATTTTCGTGTGGGGCGTGGGCACGCATACGCGGCGGCTGCTGAAGACGACGAGATTGAACCAGGCCAATATCATTGCGTTTGTGGACTCCGATGAGCGCTGGGAAAACGGGCGGCTGGCGGACTGGCCGATCGTGGCGCCGGCGCAGTGCCTGGGGCGCGACGAGCCTGTGCTGGTATCCTCGAAGGCGTTTCAAAGCGAGATCGTGGACAAAATTCGCGAGAATAATCCGGGACGCCGGATTGTGACTTTTTATTAAGCGGGCGGCGCCGGCCCGTGCCCACGCGCCGCGCGGGCCTATATACACGAGACGAGGTCCGCCGGCCTCGTTGATCCACCTAACGCGATGCTCCACTTCAAAAAAAACCTCGAGATCGAGAGATTGCGCGGCATCGCCGTCATCCTGGTATTCCTATTTCATAGCCCGACCCGATATAATTTCAATTCGCTGTTCCAGTGGTCGTTCACGGGAGTTCACCTGTTTTTTGTTATCTCGGGATTCGTGGTGGTCTCGTCGATTCTGAGGAGAAACGTGCCGGCGGCGGGAGAAGCGTCGGTGTCCTTCGTCAAGGAGTTCTATACGAGACGCGTTCGCCGAATTCTCCCCGCGAGCCTTGGTTGGGCGATCTTATATTTCGTCGCGGCGTGCCTCGCGCCGGTGGGGCTTGAAATCTGCTTCGGCGAGCCTGCCCGCCAGGCGCGCGAGGTGCTGGCCTACCTTTCCGGATTCTATAATTATATATTTCTGAGCGGATTGCCCGAGGCGCGATTTCCGCATTACTGGAGCCTAGCCGTGGAGGAGCAGTTCTATCTGGTCGTGCCGATTCTGCTCCTGGCCTTCCGGGCGTTCCGCAGCCGGGTCACCATCGCGGCTCTTGGTATATTATTACCGGTTGCGATCTTCCGGAATATTACCCCGCCGGCGTGGATATATAATGCCACGCACACCGAGGCGGACAGTCTTTTTCTCGGTGTCTTGCTGGCGCTGGTGATGGATTCCGGCCTGGGTGCGCCGATCAAGGCGGCATTCGATGTCGGAAAGCGAAAGGTGTCCGTCAACGCGATCTCATCCCTGATGATCGTCATGCTGGCGCTGGCGCCAGGGTTGGTGGGAGATCCCTTCCGCACGAACGTAGGCCTGATCTGTTACGATCTCTTTGCGACGGGATTGGTCTTTCTCGCCGCTTTGGAGCAGGGCGCTGTTCTCGAGATTCCGTTTCTCAGGCGTTTCCTGGAGTATCTGGGTCAACGATCCTATAGCTTTTCTCTTTGTCAGCTGCTGGCTATACAAACGGTCACCGCGGTGCGGGTGAAGGTTTTGCATCACGGACCATTCAACACCGAGGGTCTCTCCTGGCAGACGATCGTCGTCGAAATGGCGGCAGGTTTCGCGCTGAGCCTTCTTTGGTCGGATCTCTCCTACCGTTTCCTCGAGCGGCCGTTTATGAAACGCAAGGGTCTGCCGGTGCCGTGAAGTATATAGCCGCGCGGACCGGTTTTGCGCGCGACTGTAGTGAGGCGATTCCCTCGAGCGCCTGCTCCGCGGCGATCGGCGTCAGCGGCGCTGCGGGCGGAGGCGCGTTATATAGAGGACCGGGACGGCGGTGAGGAACAGGATCCAGCTCGTGAGGCTCAGGGCGTAGGAGAAGCGCAGGAGGAGGGGGCCGACGAAGCGCAGCATCACCTCGTGCGGGCCCGCGGACAACGGAATCGCGGTGAGCCCAGTGGAGGTCGGCTCGGGAGTCACCGGATGCCCGTCCACTTCCGCGATATAGCCGGGTTGATACATCCGGGGCGTTTCGAGGATCGTCGGAACGCTCGCGCGCGTGACCGCTCGAAACGGCATGAGGCCGAGCAGCTGCACGGGTGCCCGGTCGCTATATACTTCACGCACCGCGAAAAAGCCGAAGTCGGCGAAGTCCGCGGGGTGCTCGTCCGCGCTTGTCGGAATAAACCGGACCTCGACCTGCTCCGGTGTGCGGGAGGTCGTCCAGAGCGGGAGCGAGTGACTGTTGGTATCGCCGGCGCCGAAGGCGCGCGGCTGGCCCGAGGCCGGCAGTATATACTCGCGGAAAAACGTCGGGCCGGCGATCTGGAGAATGCCCGTCGCGTTTTTCCGGTGCGGCACGATCGACAGCTCATAGCGTCGGCCGGGCTGGAGCACGAACTCGGTATCCATTTTTATGATACCGGGATTTTCGTCGATGTGGCCGACCAGCGGATGCCACGCGGCCTCGTCGGCGGCGGAAGGCGCCGCTCCCAGTGCGGTGGCGGGTGCTGCGCTGCGCGCGGGAGACACTGGGGAATGTATATTGGGTGCGGTGTTGGCGGCCGTCCCCGCGGGAACGGTAGCGAGAGATGGGGCGGCGGGATCGGGCAACGGTTCGCGGGTGTTGGCGTCGAGCAGACGCGTCTCGAATTCGGCCGACATCGTTCCGTTCGAAAAATACGGCGGCAGCGTCGCGAAGAGACCATATTGATGATTCATCAACAGGCGGTTTTCCGGGAGCATGTGGCGCGCGCTGACGTCGGCGGGGAGCGTGCGCTCGACGCCGGCGCGGGCGAATTGCCGGGATTCCCAGAGGGCCCAGACGCAGGCGAGCGCGAGCACGGTGCGGCCGGAGCGGGCCAGTTTGCGCGACCGGAGCGAGAGCAAGTCCAGGCTGATGATGCCAACCGCGGCGACGATCGCGGCGAGCAGCAGGTAGAGCCGCTGCATCGGCCAATAGTAAGTGAGCCGTTGTATATAGACGGGCAGGTGCAGGTAAACCCAGCGGTTGCCGGGAAACGGAAACAGCAGGAAGATCACCCCGGCGACGACGAGCAGCGGGAACACCGTTTCGCGCAGGCGGACGACGGCGAGGGCGAGCAGGGCCACGAGGAGGATGACCCAGAGACCGTAGCCGAGTTGAATGTCGCTGAGCTGCGCGGCCGCGGGGCTGAGCGGTTGCAGATCCGCGGGAAATGCGGCCGCTATATTATCCGGGAGCGCCTCGACATGATCGAGGCCGTCGAGCGTCGCGGGCAGGCCGGACGTCTGTAGTGCTTTGATGGATACAAAAGGATATTGCGCGAGGACGCCGAACAGGGCGGCGCAACCGATTGCGCGGAGCCAGGCATAGCGATTGCGATCGAAGGCGAGCAGCCGGACGAGTTGTAAGAAGAACGCTGCTGCGGTGATCCAGAACGCGATCGGCGCGTGGGCCCACCAGAGTGCGGCGAGCGATCCGGCGAGGAGCGCGCTGCCGAGCCAGTCGTCGCGGCGGAAACTCCGCACGCCCGCAAAGATTGCGACCGGCAGGAACGGGACGGTCAACCAAGTCATATATAGATCCTGCGTGAAGAGCGTCGCGAGGACGCCGGGGCAGCTGAGATAGAGTGTGGCGAGGCCGGCGGCTTCCCAGCGGCGGGTGGGGGCGAGGGCAACCAGGCAGAGGTAGGTCGAGAAGATTCCGGCGAAGCCGGCTACGACGACGAAGAGGTGTTGCAGCGCGAAAAAGCCGAGCTGGTGCGCGGTCAAAAAGTCTAACAGGGCGGCAACGTGTTGATATAACGGAGCGGCGCGCAGTGGGTAGACGGAGCCGTTAAAGGCGAAGTCGGTCTGGCCGGCGAAGATGGGAAAAACGCCGGCGCGGGCTTGGGTGACGTAGTCGCCGAGTATATTGGCGTACCACAGGGCATCGCCGGCGCCGATCTGGCGGGTGGTGAAATAGGGATGGAGCAGCCACGCCGCGGCGACGGCGAGCAGGAGGCAGCGGGCGATTTCGCCGCGCACGGAAGAACGGGAATCCCGGGGTCGCACAGTCACGCGAGGTTTAATATACGGAGCCGCCCGAGCGCATTCGCCTCGGCTGTCGCTCCTCATCCCGCTGGTCGGGATTGCCCTTGTCACCGGGTTGCTCGCGCACGGGAATCTGGACGAGGGGCGATCTCAAATAATAATCGCCTGATCCGCGGACCCGAGCGGTAACGTGCCTGGCCGGGGCTGCGAAAACGAGCTGATCGGAAATGAGGGCCTCTCGGGGCCGAGGGGGCGACAACTTAGCGCGGCGCGACATATGTATATTCGAGTGACGATCAGCCCAATGAGGAGATAATGGAAGGCATGGTGGAGGGAGAGCTGTCGGAACGCCCGGCGCAACTTCATCCACCATGCGCAGCCGAATGGGATTTGTGAAGCGGACGCAGCGGGTGAGGAGCATCGGTTGGACCCGCATGACGAGCCCGAGTAGCCCGGGTGGCGACGTCGAACTGTGTGATCGCGGCATCACCTTTGCCGTGAGCGTCTTGCCAGCTGCCGTTTATCGATCGAGCGAGGGCTAAGCGTGGGTCGATCTGGGTGGCCACCGCGTTAGGCGGGTTCGGCGGTCAGATCCCGCTCCTGTATTATCAGGGATAAACCCGCGCTTGCCTCACGGAAGATGCGGCCAAGGCCGGTGGGATCGCGCGCGAGACGAGACGCAAACGCTGATCCGCTTCAAGACCCCGGGGTACTCTCTCGCCAACTAACGGAGATCCCAGTGATTCCTGATTATCCAATCGGATACCAGCGAGCCCACGCATTCATATCCCGCCGCATTGAGGTGCGTCATGTTTTCTGGTGCGCGGAGCGAGCGGGGAACAATACCGCTGAGCTGATCCTTTTGATCGAGCCGGATTTCTTCCTTCGTAGCGTGCGGTCGCACCCGGGTGGTCTGGAATTGCGGGGAAGTAATCCACTCCTGGAGATTTAATATATGCCCCGGGAACGCCGCAGCGAGCGCGGCATTGCATTCACTGATCCAGATTCTCCAACGTGCAATGGTCGCCGGCGGCCAATCGGGATTGGCGCGATTGATCAGGTTTATAATGAGGTACTGTTGATACGATGGATGAAGCGCACCGAGAATAGTCTTAATACTCTGCACAGTATCATCGGATTCCATTCCATTCGCCCCCATCCAAAGCACGATGCCCGAAATCGGGGCCGGATTTGGCAGCACACCGCTTGAGTCTTCTGCGACCCACTGATGCAATGATGCCTGCCATCTGAGAACAGACGCGGGAATTCTTTTCACGCCAACGGCGCAGACGCGGACCTTTTGTCCGTCTTCTATAAATGTTCTCTCGTGATCAATATCCGGCTGATTGCGGCGATTCTCGTGCTCGGCCACAGGAATTTTGGAAAGCTGGTCCTGAGTCACGCAATCCGCGTCGTGCAGTAACGCGTAGTACATCAGGTGGCGTGGGATCCAGCCGGAGAAACCCTGATTTATTGTTGGCGTCCGCAATCGGCCGGCGACCACGGCAGGCCAGGTCACTCCCCCTCCTCCGACACCAGCAGTGAGTGAATCTCCGAGGCAAAGGATCGCACTTTTCTCAGCTGCGCCCGAAGCAGCCGCAATCACTGTAATGAATAATATTGCCGCAACCCGCATTATTTGGCCGATGACAGCTTATATAATACAACACCGTGAGCGGGTATAATGATGGGCAGTACCGTGGTTCGGGCGTCCGCGATGTCAGGCAAATCCGTGTGCTTCCAGAGATCGCGGATGTGATAGCTTCCATTCAGTCCGATCCGGCTGAATTTACCGAAATTGATCTGGGCAGCGCTGTCGCCGCGGTTGAAGAAGCCCAGTGCTATAGTCTGATCGTCCAGTGGCTTTTTATAAACGTCGATGGCACCCGACGTTGCGACCCGGGTCGCGGGTATTCCGAGCGCGTCTTGATCGAGTGCGATCACTTCATCATTGGTCAGCAGCGAGAGGGTGAATGCATCGAGGTGGTCGAGATCACATCCGAGCAGGAGGGGCGCGGATAATAGGCACCAGAGACTAAAATGGTTGAACTGTTCGTCTTGAGTGAGGCGGGTCGGATGAAGCACCGCGTTCCAGCCGACGTCTCCGACGACGAGCATATCCGGATCGTTAAAGTGCCCGGGCGTCGAATAACTCGCCCAGGGATCCTGCGAAAATCCGATCTCACTGATACCATAAAAGTTTTGTTCAGTCGCGCTCTCCGTCCAAAGGTCGCGAATATCTCCGGTCGTCCGCCAACTGTTGGCGAACTTCTTCCACTGGTTGGCGAGTTCGATCGGAGCTGCATTGGAAAGGCTGAAGATTATATCGCGGCCACTTTGCCGGAGCGCGCGCGCCATTTCCTGCACGTGTGGCACGTCATTTGGGCGCCAGTCATATTTCAAGTAATCAAAACCCCACTGCGCCCATTGACGGGCGTCTTCTTGTGCAAACGAGACCCGGCCGAATTGGCGGCCTATTTTTGTATTCTTGTACTCGGCAGTCCACGCCCCTGCAGGTGAATCGCTCGAGCCACCCACATAGCCGGCGTATGAAGTAATCCACGGAGTCGAGTAGATGCCAGTCTTGAGGCCGAGTCGGTGAATTTCGTTACAGAGACCGGCGATGTCGGGAAACTTTTCGTTCGCCTGCAGCGCGTGAGAGACAGGATCCCGGCTGCCCTGCCACGTGTCGTCGATGTTGATATAAGTCCAGCCGTGCTTGCTCAGGCCGCTTCGCACCATCGCTTGCGCTGCCTTTAGAACTTTCGCCGCGTCGACGGACCCGGCCCAACAGTTCCAGCTATTCCAGCCCATCGCTGGCGTGAGCCCAATCTCCTCACCGATGACAATCCGAAGCGGCTTCTGCGCAACCGTCGCTCCTTGATGCACGATGATCCTCGTTGCGAATGATCCGATCGCGATCGTTTTTCCACTTATTATACCCGTTTCCGCATCCACGGATAAGCCAGGCGGTAGGCCCTCGACGACATAAGTGAGGGGCGGATCTCCCGCGACGGGAATATGATACAGGAATGGCACGCCGGGCCTTGCCCCATAGAGGGTAGGGCTGTTGATGTGCAACGGCTCCGTTTGGGCCAAGGCCGCGCTCGCGGGGAGCGCGTAACCCACCAATAACAAAAGGGCTCTAGTAAGCAGAGACTGGAAGCGAGAGAATCGATTGGTGTGAGGGACCATATAGAATATATAACGCGGGTACCCCGTTGGTGACGGGCGTGTCCCATCCGGCGGCATCATAGCCGGAAAACATGAGCCGCAACCGGTGCCCCTTGCGAATCCTATTTGAGAGTGGATACAAGCTCCACTTCAGCTCCGTGGCGCTCAATCCGTCCGTGTCGTCTAAGCGCGCGGAGCTCAAGCCGGAGTGCCATGGCAGCCCGGCGTTCGGAAACGGAGGCGTCGCCAACGCGGCAGCTCCGACCCGCAGGCAGCCATCGGCGAGAAGCGTCGAATGCCCGGCTTCATCGACCTCCTCGATATAAGCAAAGATATCACCGGGGCGTGTAGTTCGCACCCAAACGTCTATCGTCGGGAATCCCACAAATGTGACGTCGGCTGCGAATGGCTCGGTCGTATATGATAATCCTTTCTGATTGAGCTCATCCATCGGGACTGGAAGCAAACCCCGTTCGAGCGTGGGCGCTCCGTTGTCGACGAAGTTCCACCGCGTCAGAATGTTGGCAGTGGAGAAGTCCTTCGGAGCGGGACATGGTTGTTCTCCAATGGCTGAGACTGCAGAACCGCGCTCGTTCTCGTCCTGCAATCGCAGTGCGGGGTCCAATATATAGTTCTGATTGGAAGTGCCGGGGAGGGGCCACGTCGTTGCGGAATGCCATTCGTGTCCGGCCTCCGCGCCACGGATATAGTATTTTACCGTGAAATCCGGCGGTGGCGCGGCGGCAGAATTTTTGAGCCAGTGATCGAACCAATCGAGATGTTCCTTAACGACGTCAGCCAACCCGCTGTGGTACCAGGCTCCGTGATACCACGGCCCGACGACGAGTCTTTGGGGCACGCCGTAGGCGTGGAGCACTTGATATAACGCAAGGGACTGGTCGACGAACTTGTCGCTCCAGCCGGCGAATTGAAGAACAGGAATCCTTGCGAGCTGAAAATTGGAGGCATAATTCCACCAGTTCGGGATTTCATAACTCGCGTTCGCCATCGGAGCGACGCTATCCCGATAAGGTAGAATTCGAAGGGGCGTCGCTCCGGCCACGCCGCTCTGCCAACCAGATATATGCTCGCGGATGGCTTCGTCGAGCTGCTGATGATTCGAGTCGGTCTCGACGGCAATGCCGGGATTTTTTGTATCTAGAGTGCGAACGACTTCGTCCCATCCCTCGCTGGCTCCACGCTGGAGCACGCCGTTGACGCGATAGGAGGCATACCAGTCGAGCGGCGCGGCGGACAACGCCAGCGCCTTTAAGTGAGGCGGCATTGCGGTGGCGGCCCAGAATTGGGCAAGGCCTTCGTAGGAGCCGCCCATCATGCCGATATTGCCGGTGCACCATGGCTGGGCGGCGAGCCATTCGATGACATCATATAAATCCCGGCGGTCACGCGCCCCATCGAAGCCACCACCATACATCGTTCCGAATGAGGCGCCGTGCCCGCGCAGGTCGAGCAAGGCAACAATATAGCCATGCGCCAGCAGCGCCCGCACCAGACCATCGCTGTGACTTCCCGGAGTCACGTTGCGGTGGTAAGGTGTCGCCCGCAGAATGAGCGGAAACCGCCGCGGGTCCACATCGCGGGAGACGGGGGCGGGCCGAAAGATCTCGATGGCCAGCCGGGTGCCATCTCGAACCGTTATATATAACGACGAAGTCGGAATCTGTGCCGGCCCCGGCTCGTCGGACGGCGAGGCCGGCAGTGCGGAGAGACCACCGGTGACAACGACCGAAAGCAGACCGATAAACCAGCCGGCGCTCAGGTGGTTCCTGAGACGCCGCTTCACGATTTAGAAATGGTAGCCAACCGTTCCGTAGAAGTTACGGGGATCGTCGATTGTATTGCTGCCTTGGCCAACGGCAAACGCCGGGAAAATAACATTAGTCACATTCAGGATGCCGGCGGCGATTGACCATTTACCTTTCGTGTAATCGAACCCGACGTCGTAGCGAGTGGCGCCGGGAAGGTTATAGGTATCCGACGCGCGGCCGTATACAGCAGTCTGGTGCACCACGCCCGCCTTTACCGCGAAAACCGCGGCGGGTGTTTCGAAGAGGCGGTAGCGCGCAAACGCCTGAACTTTATCGCGTGGCGTGCCGCGTAACTCCAAATTGCCGCCATACGGCTTGAAACCGGGTGCCGAGGTCTTGTCATTTACATAACCGCCATAGACGGAGAGTCGGCGCGTCACATCGCCGGCGAAATCATATTCATAGCCATAGCTGCGGTTGCCGCTGTCGACGAAGTTTTGCGAACCGCCCGGAACGCTGGGATCCGTTTGCCCGCGCACAATATTATCCTGCCTGGTATCGAAATGCGACGCGTCGATCGACAAGTTGCCGTTGAAAAATGTGAGCTTCGCGCCGAATTCCTTGTTCTTGGTATCTGGCGTGATCGCGACAAGCAGTTGTCTCGGATCCGTCGTGGGAATTCCGGGAAAGGTTGAGATCGTACTAGCAGCAGCACCGGCGTCGCTATAAACGCCGAAGAGCGCGAGCCATTTCAACGGTTTGATCGTGAGGCCACCCATTGGACTCTTGATCGTGGGAGTCGTCGGCGTGTTCGTCCTCACACCATTGAGGTCGTTCAAGGTCCAGCTGGCCTTGTTCTCGTCCACGCGGACGCCGCCAGTAAATATCACGCGGTCCTGTAAGAAGCCGAGCTGCGCGTTTCCAAAATAGCCGAACGCGCCGCCCTTCGTATTGCTATGCACCGCGAGATAAATGTCTGAATATATGTCCTGCGAATAA
This sequence comes from uncultured Verrucomicrobiae bacterium, assembly GCA_963800005.1. Lineage (GTDB taxonomy): Bacteria > Verrucomicrobiota > Verrucomicrobiia > Opitutales > Opitutaceae > CAWCZH01. The sequence continues at coordinate 341,507 of CAWCZH010000001.1, read as the reverse complement.
TCCGGCTGAAGGAGGTTGATCGGAATGGCGGTATTGGCACCCAGATAGGTCATGTTGGTGCCGCGGGTCCGGGCCAACTCGTAACCGACGAGCGCGCGCAGACTGATGTTATTGTTCAGCCAGGTATCGTGGCCTGCCAAGTCACCTTGGAATCGCCACGCTTGTTGCGAATTGATGCCGCGATTGACTTGAAATGTACCATCGAGGTTTCCGTTCGCGTCATAAACCATATTATCAGACAGGGCGTTATAAAACCGATTATAAGAATATGTATAATAATTGGCGGACTGCCGAAATGTCAGGTAGCTACCGATCTGCTGGACGACGGCGATGAAGAACGCGGATTCCTGGTCGCGGCGGTTCATCCCGGGCCAGCTCGAGTTCACGTCGAGCGGGCCAAACTGGTTGAGCTGGACTTTCGCGTTGGCCGGTACCGCGATTTTTGTCGCCGTCGCGCCATAGGTTGGGGCGAAATAAAACGTTTCGTAGCCACCGGGAGTGACATTATCCACCAGGTCGACCTTGACGGCAATGTCGGTCGTTGGAGTCGCCTTCCACGCGAACGAAGGGTACACGCCGGTTTTCTTGATTGTATCGAAATCGCGATACGTGTCGGAGTTCATATACGTCGCGATGATCCGATACGCGAGGGTGTTGCCATAGCCTGGAATCGGTATCGGTCCGGTGGAGTCTACATAGGCCCGGATCGAGTCCCACGTACCAATCGTGGCCGAGAAATATTGCTGGTCTGTATACTGGGGCTTTTTGGTTATATAGTTCAGGAAGCCCGTTGATTCCGACGCTCCGGCGATCGAGGCCGACGGCCCCTTGATTATCTCGATGCGGTCGATCGCCGCCATGTCGCTATAGACCGGCGGCGCATAATAACCATCCTCGTAGTGGTTGAGCGTGCTTGCGGCCAAGCCACGGACCACCGAGCCATCCGGCGCATTCTGTCGTTGGGTTACGCCGGGAGTGTAGCGGACCGCCTGGTCGAAAGAATATGCGTCGAGATCCCTGAGGAGATTGGCGTTAACGACGTTTATTGTCTGCGGCACGTTTTCAATCGGCGTGTTCATCCGGGTGGCCGAGGCCATGTTTGACGCGCCGTAACTTTGTCCGGTGGTGGCTTGGACGGTAAAGATATCCAGCTTGACGGTCTCGTCAGGAGGGCTGTTCGGGGGAGCCGAAGGCGTTGTTAGTTGACCAAATGCTGAGCAGGTAACGAAGCCGACTAGTCCAGCCTTGAGCGCGGACCAGGTTGAGTTCTTCGGGCGCGATGGGCGTGAGATTGCGATGGGGAGGTGCATGCGTAGACGCGGAGGTAGGGGGTGAAAGAGAGCTACTGGGTATGGGCACCACCTAGCTCTGCGGGGAAAGTTCGGACGAGGGCAGGAAGCCGGAGACGGCGCGGCGAAACAATTCTAATTTCATTTTCCAGTAAAACGAACCCTACTCCTTTGGTTTACCGGAAAATAAAGATCGTCTCGCGTCTACTCCCGGATTCGCTCCCCTGCTGTCATGCTGACCCTACCCCCTCAGTGGCGCCGCCTGCTGGCCGTTCTTGCCTGTATCATTCTCCCGGTGTCCGGCTGGGCCGTGCCCGATTGGCGCGATATTATTACCGGGAATGTAATCCCCGCCGAAACCTATGTCGACCAACCCTATATAGTCATCTGCGCAGATGGATCGTGGCTCTGCGTCTCCACGACTTCATCAGGGGTCGAGGGCGCCAGCTCGACGCATGTCATCTCGTCGCGCAGCCTCGATCACGGCGTCACCTGGTCGAAGCCGGTGCCGCTCGAGCCCTCCGGCCCGCCTGAGTCGGCCTACGCCACGGCGATTCGCGTGCCGTCCGGCCGCGTATATGCGTTTTACGATCACAATACGGATAATATTCGCGCGTTTCGGCGAGTGGATGGCAGCCCAGAACCGCGGGTGGATGAGGGCGGTCATTTCGTATTCCGATATACCGAGGACGGCGGGAAAAGCTGGTCCGCGCAACGGTACGAAATTCCGATTCGCGAAACCGAGGTGGACCGAAAAAATACATACGGGGGAAAAATCCGGTTTTTTTGGCACGTAGGACGTCCGCTCATTCATAAGGGGGCCGTATATGTTACGCTGCACAAGATCGGGGGCTGGGGCCCGCCGCTGAGCATGGTGGATACAGAGGGCTTTTTTCTGCGCAGCGACAATCTGCTGACGGAGCCGGATCCCACGAAAATTCGGTGGACGACCTTGCCGGACGGGGAGATTGGCCTGCGGTCGCCCGAAGGTTCGGTCGCCGAGGAGCAAAGTATTGTCGAGCTATCGGACGGATCTTTATATTGTGTCTATAGAACGGTCGCCGGTCATCCCGCTGCGGCCTATTCCCGCGACGATGGCCATCACTGGACGGCGCCCGCATTCATGCGATATGCGCCAGACGGGCCGCTCGTGAAGCATCCCCGTGCTGCCAATTTCGTGTGGAAGACGACGGATGGAAAATATCTATACTGGTTTCACAACAACGGTGGAACGGCGTTCCGCAACAGCCGAAACCCAGCCTGGCTCTCCGCCGGGCACGAGGTTGATACACCGGCAGGAAAATGCCTGGTTTGGTCCCAGCCGGAAATCGTATTATACGGCGAGACTCCCGAGATTCGGATGAGTTATCCTGACTTCGTTGAGGAGCACGGACATTATTATATAACCGAGACGCAGAAGACGATTGCGCGAGTTCATGATATTCCAACCCCGTTCCTGGATGAGTTGTGGAAACAAGGCTCCGTTCACACGATGCAGAAAACCGGCCTGGTGGCCGAGCGTGGGTCGGGGCGGGCGGATCTGCGAATCCCGACTCGTTTCGACCTGACGCCGGCATCGGGGACGGGCGGCCTCACGCTGGATTTAGATTTGGATCTTCCCGCCGGTGCGGCCGAGCAAACGCTCCTGCAGTCGCGGCTGAGCGACGGTGAGGGTTTGTCCGTGTCGATGACGAAGGAATGGGCGCTGGTGCTTTCGTTCCGGGGCGCCCGCGATCCTCAGGATGGTGGGGACCCCGAAATTGCCGAATCCTCGTGGGACACGGACCCGGGAGTCTTGGCGGCCCCCGGCCCGCACCACGTCACATTTATAGTAGATAACGGGCCTCGCATTATATTATGCGTGGTCGACGGGAAGCTCTGCGATGGCGGCGCGTCACGCAGTTTTGGCTGGTGCCGGTACAGTGCGGATATCGCGAGCCTGGCGACCGACGGGCAACTGCACGAGAGTCCGGCGGCTGCTGCCTTGGTCCGGGGCGTTCGTGTATATAATCGGCACATATCAGTCTCCGAAGCTGTGGGCAACTCGCGCGCCGGGCAAAAGAGTGGCGGCTCGAAGCAGTAGAGAGCGCGACGACGATGTGCGTCCGGCCCGCCGCGCGCCTGCTGCCGTTACTCGGCGTGATTATTCGACCGGACTCGCGATCCCAATATTCGCCGGCATCCCCGAATAATAAACTGAGTGTCGATGCTACAGGCGATAAACCGGAAACCCTCGGAGATTCGCTTTTCGACTTCGGCGTTTTCGTCGCCGATCACATGAATTCCGACAGGGACGTGGTGGCGCTTGCAGGCTTCCATAATCCGACCCAGTGCCACGAGCACGTCCGGATGATCGAGCTCCCCTGGTCGGCCGAGAGAGGCTGAGAGATCGTAGGGGCCAATGAATACGGCGTCGATTCCAGGCGTCTCGAGAATGGCGTCGGCATTGTTCACCGCATCTATATGTTCCATCATGATCACAACGATAACCGAGTCATTATGCGCCAGGTAATAGTTCCGGAAATTACGTCCATAGTCAGACGCCCGCGAAAAGGCTGCTCCCCGAAATCCGTCTGGAGGGAACTTCGCCATGGCGACGGCCTGTTGGGCCTGCTCGGCCGTATTTACTAGAGGGACGATGATTCCGCTGCCGCCTGCATCCAAAACCCTTTTCGCTTGCACGGGATCGCAGGAGTCCAGGCGCGCCAAAAGATCGCAGTCCTTATTCTTTACGGCCAAGGCAATTTCCTGGAATGTTCGAGTCGACGTCGCTGTATGCTCCAGATCAACGGCGATCCAATCGAAGCCTTCATTCACCATGAGTTCGGCGATCGTGGGATGACCAACCATGATCCATCCGCCGAGGCTCGGCCGGTCATTTTTTAGGTTAGATTTAGTTCGTCCCATTTTTTTACGGAGAAACCACTATATTGGGCCGGTGATGGGCGGGCATGTATAGAGCAGAACCTTGACAACAGATGACCAAGAGTCCGATCAAGGTGGCGGGTTCGAGAAGTTGGAGCTCGAATGCAGCCCGTCTCAAAGCATAAATTGTTTTCCCGTAAAATGAGCGAGTTTGTCACGCTGCGCGCGGTCGCGAAAAAAGCCGGAGTTTCGCATACAACGGTTTCCTTGGCGTTGCGGGGCGATCCCCGGATCCTGCCCGTCACTCGCAAGCGTGTTGCCCGCGTCGCCGAGTCCATGGGTTATAAGCGGGATGCCGGCCTCTCGACTTTAATGTCGCACCTCCGGAATATCCGAAAGAAGCCCGTGAAGGCATCACTCGGGTTCGTCACTGCGTGGCCGACGCGGGATGGGTGGCAGGTGTCCGCGAATCATCGCCGTTTTTTTTCCGGCGTCCAAGCCCGCGCTAACGAGCTCGGCTACGGGTTGGATGAAGTCTGGTTGCTGCAGCCGGGAATGACCGCCGGCCGCATGACGAAAATCCTGCGGAGCCGCGGGATTCGCGGCTTGATTCTGCAGTCGCTGCCGAACGCCGGAGGCCGGTTGAGTTTGAGTTGGGATCATTTCGCGTGTGTGACGAAAGGTCTGACCGTGGCGGAGCCGGCGTTGCACCGCGTCACCTCGTGGCATTACGAGGACATGCGCATGGTTTTTAGTGAGGTGACGAAATATGGATATCGCCGCGTCGGCCTTGTGCTCAGTGCCGCGCTGAATGACCGTGTGGACCACGCGTGGGTGGCAGCTTATTATGTATTTCAGAACAACCTTCCGGCCGAGGATCGCGTGGTGCCGCTTCTCTTAGAAAAAGGCGCGGGTCTGGATGCTTTTGCGAAATGGTATTATCTGACGCGGCCCCAAGTTATTCTTTTCTCAGATCAACCCGTTCCGAAATGGATCGCACACCTGGGTCTCCGGATTCCGGATGACGTGGGCATCGCGAGTTTGGATCTCTCTCCCGAGCTCGCGCCGATGTCGGGGCTTGATTCCGAGCCCGAAAGTCTCGGAATCGCGGCGGTAGACCTCTTGGTGGGACAGCTGCAAGCGTATGAATATGGAATTCCCAAGCACGAGAAGGTGATCTCGATTAAAGGGACGTGGATCAAGGGGAAGACGCTCCGGGACATCCGCCCACGCAAATCGTTTTACAGGAAAATGTAATTTTGTTCGCCTTCGTTGCCCGGCGGAGACTTTGTCCGAAGATGACATCGGGACGCGACCCCAGCCCGCCATGACGAGACCCAATGCCGCGGTAGTTCGAAGATTTTCCAAAATACTTCCGTTAGTATTTATAACCTATAGTCTGGCGTTTGTAGACCGGATTAATTATGGGTTCGGCGCGGCGGCGGGGATGGCCGCGAGTTTAGGAATCACCGAGCGGACCTCGGCACTGCTTGCGGCGATGTTTTTCCTTGGATATTTATTATTCCAGGTTCCCGGCACTGCTTACGCGGCCAGGCATAGTATCCGGAGAATCATATTTATTTCGTTAATACTCTGGGGTGTATTTTCATCGCTCACGGGTTTGATCAGTGACATCCGATTGCTCTTGATCGACCGGTTTCTGCTTGGGGTGGCGGAAGGGGTCGTCATGCCCGCCTTGTTAGTATATCTCACGCGTTGGTTCACCCGCACCGAGCGTTCGCGGGCGAATGCGGTCCTTATTCTCGGTAACCCGATTACGCTTTTATGGGCCTCCGTCGCCTCCGGGTTTTTGGTGCAACGGGTCGGCTGGCGGGTGATGTTTATCTGTGAAGGCGCGCCGTCGATATTGTGGGCTTTTGTGTGGTGGTACTTCGCGCGGGACCGGCCGAGTGCGGCGGGCTGGCTCGCTCCGTCGGAGGCACAGGCACTGGAGGAGGCAATCGCGTCCGAGCAAAAAGGGCTGCGCCCCGTGGCGAACTACAGGGCGGCGCTGAAGAGCCGCCCCATCATATTTCTGGCGCTGCAGCTCTTCTTCTGGAGCGTGGGGCTGTATGGTTTCGCTCTGTGGTTGCCGAAAATTGTCCAGCAGGCGACAGGCCGCGGTATGTCCGACGTGGGTCTGTTGAGCGCGGCGCCCTATATGCTTGGTGTGATTTTGATGATCATTGTGTCCGCGGCGTCTGATCGAACCACCTATCGAAAACGCTTTGTCTGGCCGTTTCTTCTTTTGGGCGGCTTGGGATTTTGTGCCGCGACCCTGTTCGGCTCTGCTCATCTGTGGCTGTCGTTCAGCTGCATGGTGCTGGCCGGCGGATGTACTTACGCCGGATACGCGCCGTTCTTTGCCATCGTGCCCGAGGTGGTGCCTACGTCCGTGCTTGGTGAGTCGATGGCCTTTATCAACGCGGCCGGGGCGGTAGGGAGCTTTACGGGCTCTTACGCGGTCGGCTGGCTCAATGCGGTTACCGGTTCGACGCGGGATGGTTTTATTGTGCTCTCCTGTGCGCTGGTGCTTTCTTCGGCATGTATGATTCCGATCAAAGCCAAGTAGCCTTCGCCCGGTGACATCCGCCCCAGCGGGCTCCGATAGATACAGCATCGGTCGATCAGCGATCAAATATAACAGGCCAAACCGTCACGTCGGATAGTGTTCTCTATATGAACAGACGAAATTTTGTCAGGCAAGTCTCGCTCGGCGCTCTTTCGCTGACGTATCTGGATATGGTACCGACGGGGTGGGCGGCGACGCCGAGCGGATTTTTGCGAAGCACGCCGGAAGCCGAGGGGATCGCGTCCGCGTCAATCGCCGCGTTTATAGATGCGATGGAAGCGGCAGGGCATGAACTGCATAGTATCATGGTGGCGCGGCACGGTCGCATCGTCGCTGAAGGGTGGTGGCATCCCTATGCTGCTCAGCGGCCGCACAGTCTCTATTCCCTCAGTAAGAGCTTCACATCCACCGCGGTGGGCTTCGCGATTTCGGAAGGTAAACTTCGAGTCGACGACCCGGTCATCTCGTTCTTTCGTGATGACCTCCCCACGAATATAAGCAGCAATCTTGCGGCGCTGCAGCTCAAACATCTATTGACGATGTCGGTCGGGCAGGCGAAGGAGCCGACCGACCTGCTGGTCAAATACGATGATTGGGCGAAGGTGTTCCTAGCTCAGCCCATTGTTCATACACCGGGCACCACGTTTTTATATAACAGCACGGCGACGTATATGTGTTCCGCGATCGTGCAAAAGGTCACGGGCCAGCGCGTCGTGGATTATCTGGAGTCGCGATTGTTTCGACCTCTGGGCATTTCGACGCCGACCTGGGAGACGTGTCCTCGAGGAGTGAACACAGGAGGCTGGGGTCTGAGCCTTCCGACCGAAGCTCTGGCGCGTTTCGGCCAGACACTGTTGCAAAATGGCCGCTGGGAGGGGAACCCGGTGATCCCCGCTGCATGGGTCGCGGACGCGACCGCATTTCATATTCAGCAAGCGGACTCGACCCGGACCGATCGTCCTCACGCTGAAAGCGATTGGCTGCAGGGCTACGGATATCAGTTCTGGCGATGTCGCCATGGTGCTTATCGCGGGGACGGAGCGCTGGGCCAGTTTGTGATCGTTTTCCCGGAGCAGGACGCCGTCGTGGTAATGACCGGCGAAAGTGCGGATATGCAGGGGGAACTCGACTTGGTTTGGAAGCACTTGCTGCCCGGCATGCAGGCCGCGTCTCAATCGGGTGACGAGTCCGCACTCGCGCTGAAGCGAAAGCTAAACGCTCTGGCGCTGCCGGTTCCGAGGAAGTCTGATTTCCGATCGGTAAAAAATGCGCGGTTTCAATTCCGTCCCAATTCGCTGGGCTTGGCCGAGGTGGAGTTCCTCTGGAATCTGAACGGCTGCCGACTTCGCTTCCGTGAATCTCAACCCAATAGAGTGCATGAGATCGACGTAGGTGACGGGGCGTGGATCGTCGGCCGGACGGCCCTGCCGGGCGTTCCCCCCGCGTTATCGCAGCCGGTCGGCCACCCGCCGGAACCTTATATGCGATTGCGGCGGCGGGCACGTGGGAGGATGCGCAGAAATTCGTGATGACCTGGCGTTATATAGAAACGCCACAGTATGACACCGTCACTTGTATATTCGCGCAGGAAAAGGTGCGGCTCTCCTTCGCGGCGAGTTTGGGGCGCAACAAAACAGAACGGCCCAACCTGGAGGGCGTTCTGGTGTCGTAACGCCGCGCCCCCGTTCTCTCCGGAATTGCCGGGGCATGTCCTGATTTGGCAATCGATGTCTAGCGCGTATCATTCCATCTGCTTTCCCCGGAGGCGCCGCACAGTATATTCAGCGCGATGCTTCAGCCGAATAATATTAAAGTGGGGTTGATTGGCTGTGGTGGCATTGTTCAGCGGATCCATCTGCCCTCGCTGCTCCGAGACGCTGCGATCGAGATCGTTGGAATTGCGGACCCAGATGAGAGCAACCGTTCGCTGGTAGGAAATGCGGCCCAGGTACCCGATAGCCGGCGCTTCTCAGATCATCGTGATTTGTTGATGCGGGCGGATTTCGACCTGGTGTCGATCGCGACTCCCCATCACTTGCACGGACCGCAAGTGCGGGACGCAGCAGAGAAGCGCGTGGGAATCATTTGTGAGAAGCCGATGGCCCCGACCGTCGAGGAAGGCTACGAGACCGCTGAAGCTATAAAACGGGCAGGAATATTTTTTACCGTCAGTCATAATTTCATGTATACTCCGGGCAACCAGAAGGCGTTGGAGATGCTTTCGACGCACGCCCCAGGTCGCCGGATATTAGGCCGAACTCAAAGCAGTTTCCCGAAAGCCGCGCCCTTGAATCAGGACTATTGGCGGAACCGGAATGATATGGGCGGCGGTACGCTGAACGACACGTGCTACCACGAGATATATCAAATCGAAAAGCTGCTGGATTCGCCCATTCGGACGGTTTCCGGCCGGGTGGGGACGCGGTTCCACGCAATTACTGCCGACGACTGTGTTGCGCTGGTTTGCGAGCACGAAAGCGGCGCGCTATCATTGTTGTTTTCATCGTGGTTCGCCGATGTGGAGAAGGAGCCTTCGTTTTGTGAGGTGCAGACCGAGGATTTGGCTGTACGGGTAATGCGGCGGGGTTTGGGGCTGCATACTTTGGATCGCCGCACGACCGAGGGTTGGCGGGATCTGGATCTGAATGTCCCGAGTAGTCCGGCAGACCAAACTGGCCACGCGGGCTTTTTTCGCGCGACGCTCGAGGCCTTTCGAACCTCGCAGCCCGGACCGTGGCCGATCGCCGCGGCGCTGCATCAGCTGTCGGTGATCGATGCCGCGCGGAGGTCCGAGAGCAGTGGCCGGCGAGAATCGGTCGTCTCCGTTCCAAACCACCTTATATGATATGCAATATACCGCACCCACCCGTCCCTATATAGACATCCACAACCATCTGGGTCGGACGATCAATCGTGCGCCCACGGTCGGACAGAACGCCGCGATGTGCCTTTCGCGGTTTTCAGAGACCAATGTGATCGCGGCATTTACCATGCCCACCGCCGTTGGAAGTCCGATTCCAAACGGTCGGGCAGATTTACGGGCCCACAACGAAACGGTCGCGCGCGCCTGCCGCGACTTCCCAAGCGCATTTCCGATCGGGTTTGCGTTGGCGGAAGTCCGATTCGGAACGGTGGCCATTGACGACCTCGATAAAGCCATGAGCGAATTGAACCTCATCGGCTTCGTCGATCACCCGCCTTTTAATCTATCATCACTGCCGCTCATTGAGGTCGCGGCCTCACGGGGGGCATTGTGTAATCTTCATTGCCATACTGAGCTGATGGGACAGATCGCGAAGATGTTCCCGTCCGCGACATTCATTACTCATGCCAATGCGTACGCGATAGAGAACTTGGCGAGACTTGATAATGTCATCTTCGAAGTTCTACAATATCCCGACGGCCGCGGCACCGTTTGGGATTTCAAGAAGGTCGTGGACGCTGTAGGCTCAGACCGGGTTTACTACGGAGGGGATCTCCCTTACTATGATTACCGCTTTATGCAAAACAAGCTGGAGGCGTCTAATATAACAGAAGATATAAAAGATAAGATCGCCTGGCGCAACGCTCGGGAGCTCATCCGTCGTTTTAATCCCGCTTGGGAAATGTCCGCCGCGCCTCCCGCCGCCGTGCGTCAATATCGACCGGAGAAACTCTGGAGTGTCGAAGCGACCATGGAGGACCGGCTGACGGTCGACATTGGAGAAACATAAGTGGTGTCCGACGCTGGCGAGCGAGTGGTGCGTGGACCTCATCCGCGATTCCGTTGTCGATTGAGAATCCTCGACAGGCCGGTCCGCTGGTCGCCACCCTGAATCTGCATGGCAAGTTCGGATACCCTCGCGAACGACGAGCTGGGAGGCCTCAACCGAAAAAACTGGGTGATCGCTCAGGCTCTTCTTGGGAACGCCAGCTGGCACGCTGCGGGTCTTCGCATTTTTCTACAGCGATATTTTTATTTCCACGATGCCAAGGCGGGACAAGCGACCGGTCTCCATTCGCACGATTGGTTTGAACTCTCGCAGATTCTTCGTGGCGAGGTCGCTTACTCCGACGAAGAACATACCGAGCGTTTCCGAGTAGGAGATGTTTTCTTCATGCCAGCGTCTCGCTCGCACCGCTGGACGGCGTTGTCCACTCCCGTCGTAATAAGTAGCTTTCAAATTAAACTTTCTGCGATCGAAGCGGCGGGCGCGCCGGTTCTGTCAGCATTGCTGAAGGCCTCGTCTGACCACAATTTTAGACTGTCGCAGACCCGGGAGCTGAGAAAAATCGCGGCGCTGTGGTGGCGAGAGCTGTCCGAAAGTCGCGAGCAGCCGTTGTTGCGGGAAAAGCTCCTCGGGCTGTTTCAACTCTACTTCGCGGAGTTTCTGGAACTGGCCATCTCAAGTTCCCTCAAGGATATTCGTCCTGTCGGCCAAATGCCGGCGGCCCGGGATCAAGGCGCACGGATTTTCGAGATGCTTGAATTCTTGCAGCAAAACCTCACCAAGAGTGTGCAAATTCGAGACATTGCCGACCACTTCAATTATAGTGTCCGCCATGTCCACCGGCTGTTTCTGGCGCAATATGGTGTCCCGGTGGGACACTATATACGCGACCAGAAGCTCCAGCTGGCGCAGCGCCTCCTCGCCGTGTCGGACGATGCAATAAAAAATATAGCGTACCAGTTGGGATATAGTGACCCCGGACACTTTAGCCGGGTTTTCCGGAAGCACATCGCGATGTCCCCGGCCGCATATAGAGAAACGGTCAGGACGCCGAATAGCCGCCCCGAGCCGGTCAAGCCGCGTGCGCAGGGGCGCCCGAGGGCTCGATGACGGGTTTCTCCAGGATTTTCAGAGGCAACCAATAGATGCAGGCGATTCCGGGCAAGGCCGTGACGATGCTGAGAATGAAAAGGCCCCGATACCCGAGGTGGGACTGCAACCAACCGCTCAGAGTAAGCGGTAATAGCCAGCCGACGGACACCAAGGCGTTAGTGAATGCGTATAGAGAAGCGCGATAGCGTCCGCGACACACGAGAAACTGCAAGTAAGTGGACCCCGAATAACCAATTCCGTAGCCGAAGGATTCGAGGCAGATGCAAAGTTGCACGGTAAAATTTACCGGGAACGCAACCTTTCCGATGTGGACGAGAACGACGCTGGTGGGATGGACCGATTCCAAGTATATATAAGCAAAGTGGGGCACAAGCATGCAGAGCGAGAACGGCAGCATCACGCGCTGTAGAGTATAGCGTTTGATAATCCATCCGCCCAGGAGTCCACCGATGATTGTGCACACGAACCCGGCACTCCCGGTCATAAAGGCGGTGGCGCCCACCGAGAAGCCGAGCCCTCCCGACTTCGCGTTGTCCATGAAGAACGGAATAATCATCCGGACGAGCAATCCCTCGCCAAATCGATAGATCAACAAGAACAGGACGATGGCACCAAGTCGGGGGATCTCTCGGACGGCGCACACTACTTCACCGTAAATCTCTTTCAACGGTCGTCTATGCTCCGCCACGTCAGTCGGTGGTTTCGGAAGAAAGACGCTATGAGCGGCGGTTCCGACCAGCATGATGACGGTGATGGCTCCAAAGACCAAGACCCAGGCATCCTGCGCAATATTGAGATGCTCGGCTAGGATGGCGGCTCCGGTGATCAGTATACTGCTGCCAACGACTATTCCCAAGCGATTACTGGCGACGGCAATGGCTGAAAGCATCGGCAGTTGAGCTTTGCTCAATGCGTGCAAAAGAAAGCCGCGAATGCCCACGGACTGAAATGAGGCTCCTCCGAAGGCAACCAGTATAATAATCGGGAACGTTATCTCGAGATCACGACTCCACCGGCTCACGGAAAACGTGAGAAGCCCGAACAGGATGGCGATGCCGAAGCCGAAATAAGAAATTATACGACGCTTTCGAAATCGACCGTCGAGGACCGGAGCCCAAAGGGTGACGGTGGCGTACGGAAGGTAGAGAAACCCCAATATACCGACGAATGTGTTGGAATAATGCAGTGATTTGTAGAGCAGCACAGCGCCGTTGCTCACGAGCGAGTCGGGCAACCCTCCAAGAAAGTTTAACGTCGCAGTATATACATAAGCTCGGCGACTCTTTATCACTTTGGTTGGGTGTACCGCGGTTCGGAGGTTCAATCACGTCACGACAACTTCGTCAGCTGGTTCCAGCACGCATTCCAGGAAACAATCAGATATACATGAAAGAGTAGGGCGTTAATCCGTGCCGTGCCAATAGGCAGGTTCTGCCAACGGCAGGATTTTCCGGACAATGTGCGAGGAGGCTGGCCGGGAATCGCCCGCATGCGCGGCTCGTGTGAATGATTACATCCAGTTGCGTTGCCTTTCGGGCGGCCTCACGCCTCGGCAGCAGAGCAGAGCGGAACCCAACGAACGTGATTCGAAGAGTGGCTCAATGTGTAATGGCTCGGACGAACTGAGGCCGGGCGAAAAAATTTGCGCAGGGTGCGGCGAGGCTCACTCGTCAAGCAGGCTCGGTTTTTTTGGCGTCCCGCTGGAAGTGCCGTCGAATCATTGCGCTGGGGGGCGCAGAGGCTTGAACACCGCGAACGTTGGACGCGCAGGAGGCTGCGTGAGCCGCTGCAGTACGTGGGAACCGATGCAAGCCGGGGAACTCTACGAGGAACAATATCCCGCTCGGCGAAAAATGAACATCAGCCCATTCCTATATGAGAACTCCCTTTTCCTCGCGCGTTGCCGTCGTGGTGTCGGCGGTCGCCTTCGGCCTTTGCAGTTCGACCTGTCTGATCGCGGCACCATTGGATGACCATTCCTTTTTTGACCAGGCGGCGAAGTCATGGATGAACGAGATCGCGATCTCCAAGGGCGTTCGCGACCGGCTCACCATCCCGGCGGTCAAGGAGTTTGCGAAGTCCACCGAGTCGGACCACGCTGACGAGCTCGATGCGCTCAAGACACTCGCCAAGCGCAAGGCCGTGCTCCTGCCGCCGCGCGACAAGGCGTATGTCGACGCGATGGAACGCTGGGGAAAGCAGACGCAGAATACCGACCTCGAGTATATCAACGAGACCATCCGCAACCACGAGGACGCACAGACGCTCTTCCAGCAGGAAGCGAAAAGTGCCGACCCGGAAATAGCGGCCTTTGCCGAGAAATCCCTGGGCGAGGAGCAAGCCCACCTCATCCAGGCGCGCGATCTGCAGACCAAGCTCAAGGGGAGCTGATGACTGCGTATACTATGTAGTATATAGGGCGAGACGAAGGCTCGGGTCAGACGAAAGGGTTTTTTACCACGGATTTCATCAAGCCCCTGAAGATTTCACCCGAGCTCTGTGGAGTTGTCGCGGAGCCTGCGCAACTTTGTCTGCGGGTGGACGTCTCGGCGATGATCAAGACAGTTGCATATTTTATCGGCGGGCTCTCCTCTCGCGCGCGACGTAATGAAGAACGCCCGGTTCCACGGCAGGCACGGTAAGCTTTCCCTCCTTGGGCGGGGAATGGCTGTGCTCGCGGCTTGCCTGGTCTTCACCCTCGGCCTGCTGGCGGCGTCTCCGTCAGCTCACGAATTTTTTCATAAAGGCGCCGTCGACGAGGATCACGAATGCGTCATCACCGCGTTCGCCGTCGGCGAGGGGCTCTTTGTTGCTCCGGTTATTGACCTGCGTCGGACGAGCACACGGACGGAGACTATACAGTTCGCGGCGCCTACTTTTCTGCGCAGCCAATCCGGGCTGAGGCTGCCGCCAGCTTGCGGGCCGCCGGCGTTCAGCCTGGTGTGATCCGTTGACGGCGCTCTGCGCCGGACGGAGTTCGTGATTCGACGCCCTCGCGGGCGCGGATCGTTGATAGAAGATTATATATATATATATATATTTCTGCCGTGCCTTCGTCGCGTCGGAGTATTTTATCATAGCGCCCACGTGGCGCAAGATTCCTCGGGCTTCGTCCCGAGGGCATGTCCGGAATCCGCGGCTTACGCGTCTCCGGCGTGCCCGCCCGTATACCTATATGCCGGTCAATCGGCCCTCCTTAAAGTTAGTATATACCTCTTAAATGACAGCTCAGTCTTTTATTCTTTTTCTCACGCTCTCGGGCGTCAGCGTGCTCGCGGCGGCTGCGCCAGAGCCTTCTGCGGACGCGGCAAACTCGAATCCCGACTCTCCGGCGGCGAGTCCCGTTGGCAATCCGGTGGAGATGGATCCGCTGGTCGTGACGGCCCAGCTGGACCGCGCCCGCGAGGGAATCGTGCCGGAGTTGGGGGCGACCTCCTTTTCGGTTTCGAAGGAGCAGATCGCAGATATGTCGCAGGGAGCGGACGCGCCGTTCAGCCAGGTTTTATTGCGCGCCCCCGGGGTGGCCCAGGATTCGGCGGCGAATGGCGACCTGCACGTCCGCGGCGAGCACGGCAACCTGCAATATAGAATCAATAACGTGCTCCTGCCGGAGGGGATCAGCGGCTATGGCCTCGAGCTGGACGCGCGTTTCGTGGACAGCCTGCAACTCATCACGGGCTCCCTGCCGGCGCAATATGGTTTCCGCACGGCCGGGATCGTCGATATAAAGACAAAGAGCGGCGCGATTGATCCGGGCGGTCAGGTGAATATATACGGCGGCAGCTACGACACCGTGCGGCCGAGCGTGCAGGCGGGCGGATCGAACGGGAGGACGAGTGAGTTCGTGGATGCGACGTTCGATCACAATGATCTCGGTATCGAGAACCCGACGCCGGCGAGGACGGCGGTGCATGACAAGACTGACCAGGGGAAAGCGTTCATATATCTCTCCGGGATCATCGATGAAACGAGCCGGCTCAGCTTCATCGGGAGTGCGTCTGTGAGCGCGTACCAGGTCCCGGATACACCGGGCCTGGCCGCGGGGACCTCACCCAACGGGACGCCGTGGCTGCCGGGCAGTTTCAACTCCAGCCAGCTCGATGAAAACCAGAAGGAAAGAAATTATTATGGAGTGCTCGCTTACCAGAAATCGGCCGGGGATCTGAATTTCCAGCTGTCAGGTTTTGCGCGTTTCAGTGATGTGCATTTCACGCCGGATCCGGTGGGGGATTTCTATTTCAACGGGGTGTCGAGTGACGTCGACCGCCGGCTCACGTCGGAGGGGTTTCAGGGCGACGCGAGCTATACGCTCGCATCGGCTCACACGGTCCGCGCGGGTGTGCTGGTGCTGAACGAGAGCGTGCGCGCGGATTCGATGACGACGGTGTTCCCGGTCGATGCGGACGGCGATGCCGTGGGTGGACCGTTTGCGGTCGCCGATAATCACAAGATATATGGATTGTTCGCGGGTATATACATGCAGGATGAGTGGAAGCTTACGCCGGACCTGACGGTCAACTATGGCGGGCGCTTCGATCTGTTTAATTCATCGTTCGATAACGAGCATCAAGTCAGTCCGCGGTTAAACCTGGTATATGAAGTGGGCACGGGAACGAGCCTGCATGCCGGTTATGCGCGGTATTTCACGCCACCACCGGTGGAAAACGTCTCGGGTGCCTCGGTGGCGAGATTTGACGCGACCTCGAACGCGGCGTTGTCGGACCAGGACGACCCGGTGCGGGCGGAGCGGTCGGATTACTTCGATGCCGGCGTGTCGCGTCAGATTTTACCCGGCTTCCAGGCGAGTGTGGATGCGTATTATAAGAAGGCGAAGAACCAGCTGGATGACGGGTTGTTTGGCCAGACGCTGATCCTCTCGGCGTTCAATTATGCCGAGGGCAGGATATATGGAGTGGAGGTGAGCAGTTCCTATACGCGCGGGCCCTTCTCGGTGTATGGAAACATCGCGCGCTCGGAGGCGACGGGGAAGGATTGGGTTTCAGCGCAATTTCTCTTCGATCCGGCGGATCTCGCGTACGTCAGCAAACACTGGATTCACTTGGATCACGACCAGCGGCTGTCGGGATCGTTTGGGGCGTCGTATCGCCTGGGTGGGGCGCGTGGGGAAACGCGTTTTTCGGCGGACGCGATCTATGGAACGGGATTGCGGACGGATGCGACGGCGGCGGACGGGACGGTGATTCCGAACGGCGGATCGGTTCCTGCCTATGTCACGGCGAACGTTGGAGTGGAGAAGACGATCAAGTGGGGGCGTTCGGCGCAGATGACCTTCCGGTTTGATATAGTGAATGTGGCGGACAAGAGCTACGAGTTGCGCGACGGGAGCGGCGTGGGCGTGAATGCGGCGCAGTATGGACCGCGCCGGGGCTTTTTTGGCTCGTTGGGATATAGCTTCTAGGCGGATTGCGGGCGCGGCGAAGGCTGGCGGCGGAAGGCAGGCGCGAGGTCGGCGGACGGGGACGGGATTGCTATATAATGGCGCAGGTATATATATAGGGTATATCAAACGGGACGCCGCGAGTTGAGATGGCGCGGGCATGCCGCGCGCAGACGGCACCGGCGACTTGGCGGACGGTCACCGGTGCCTGCGAGGGTGTATATAGGGCGCGTCGGGGCGGAGAGGCGTGTGGGGCGGCGTTCCTAGCCTCGACGCGCGAAATTGCGGGATGGAGTTGGTGGAGCATCGGCGCGAACCGCCGGGCGCAGTTGGAGGCGCAGCGGCGTCCGGGGCGTCTCGCGATGACGCGCCGCGGCGGCCGGGACGGCGCGGACATTTCCGCGGGCTGATGATGTCAGGGCCGGTTGTTGTTCACGCGATCACAGACTTGGCCGGAATAATGCATTGTTAATCAGAGGATAATGGATACGCCATCGGGTGGGCTTGCCGATTTGCTGACGGAAAACGCTCTTTTCATGAATCACGCTTGGACTTGGCTCGGAGGTGTTGTGCCTGAGCGTTCTCAGGCGGAGGGAGAATTCTTCAGGGTTCGGACGTTCCACAATTGCGCCCCCCAAAATCTATGACGCTCCCCGGTCCCACCATGTCGTCCTGCGTTCCCCGCTCCCGAATCCGTCTCTGGACGCTGCTCGCGGTGATTGTCGGGTTGGGTCTGCCGGCTGCGAGGGCGCAGCCGACGCGTCAGTGGAATCAGGGCGATCCGACCGCAGAGGAGCAGTATGCGCTGGAGTGGCTGAACCTGGCGCGGAAGGACCCGGTGGGGACGCTCACGTATCTGTACGGCTTGGATACGTCCGACGCGGTGATCGAAGCGTTCGTGCACTACCTCGCGGGCCAGCCGAGCAACTACGCGAGCTGGATCGCGGGAAACCTGCAATCTGCGCAAACCTCGTACGCATTCTATCAAAACCTATCGGCGACGAGTCCAAAGACGTCGGCAATATCGAACGAACCACTTGTATTATATCCTGCATTCCGGGAGCGCGCCCTGGTTTATAGTCAGAATCCAAGTATATACGCGACCGTTCCGACGGCCGGGCAATTTACAATCCCCACCTATTTCCTCCCGATAACAACTGCGGAGGTTTCGGGTAATTCCCCGGTTTTCTCCGGCGCGAATGCGACCGGTGGATCTGCTTCCTTCGGGCCCTTTGGTGGCAACTACTATCGAATCGTACAGGCGCGCCTATATAATCAGGCCCTGACCGGGAGAGAGTGGACCCTAAGTTTCTTGAACACGTTTTCCCAATCTGCCGCCGGTTTCCTCTTGGCCCAGGGGGATGCGCTCCCAACGACTGGTCTCGGTCACACCCGGATGGCGGGGATCGCGCTCACGGGATCAACGAACCAGGACAGGCTCATCAACCTGTTCCTGGCGAGCAATGAATTCCTGACTGCGAGCGACCTGCCATTCGGCAATACAAATACAGTGTTTATAACGGGAGTTGCGTATCGCGATAGCAACAGCAATTCCCATTATGATATAGGTGAAGGCATTTCCGGAGCTACGATCGTAACGGACAAGGGTGCCTGGTACGCGGTGAGCTCGACGTCGGGAGGTTACTCTATTCCCGTGGCCGCCGGCTCAGGAACCTATACCCTTACGATCACTGGCGGCGCATTCGCCGGAGCAACCGCGACAGTGACGGTGGGTGCTTCGAATGTGAAATGTGATTGGGTGCTCCCGCCCCTCCCTAATACACTACCTACTCAGGCCACAGTTCCAGCGCCGACTGGATCCACACAGTTCACCGCGCTCTCGACGCGGGGCTTAGTGGAGAACGGGAGTAATAGCCTCATCGGCGGGGTAGTCATCACCGGGGCGGCGGGTGTTCAGAAGAAGCTCCTCTTCCGAGGGGTTGGCCCAAGCCTGAACAAATTGGGTATCACGAACTGGATCGGAGCGACTTCCCTTCAGATCTATAATGCCGCGGGCACGTTGGTGGCTGCGAACGCGGGGTGGTCGAATTCGCCGGATGGCGGGCAAGCTGCTCTCGAGGCGGCAAATTCGACGGGAGATTTCGCTTTGTATCCGCTGAGTAACGGTGCAGGGGACAGCGCGCTAGTGGTGTCCCTCGCGCCGGGTGCGTACACTGCGGTTGTGAGCCCGTTTTTCCCAAACTCCCCAGATGCCACCGGATCTATTGGGCTCTTGGAGATCTATGATTTGACCCCGGACCTCGGCGTCCTTGCCGACATCGCGACCCGCGGGCATGTTGGTACCGGGTCGCAGCAGTTAATCGTGGGCTGCGTCGTTGCTGGTAGCGGATCCAAACGAATGCTCGTACGCGGCAGTGGCCCGGAGCTGGCACTGCGATTCCAAATTCCAAACACGCTGCAGAATCCGGAAATCACATTATATAACAGCCAGCAGCAAGCCGTTTCGTTTAACGATGACTGGAGCAATTCAGTGCAGACCAACCAGCTCCGGACCCTCGCCGCGGCGACCGGAGCGGCTCCGCTCGATGAGGGTAGCGTAGACGCGGCGCTGGTTTCTACGGTTCCTCCCGGAAACTGGACGGCCATAGTTTCGGCAAAGCCGGGGTCGGCTTTTACAGGAGTCGCTCTCGTTGAGTTATATGACGCTCCTTAATGCCCGCCGGGAACTTTCGTGGGCGAGGCTGCTATTCGGGCTCGCAATGGTTGGGGCTGCGAATTTACGCGGCGGAGACCCGGCGCCGACGCTCACCTCCGCGCCTGATGGTGGCGGTTTTCTAAATCCACAAGCCTCGGGCACGACGTTTCCGGACAACTCGTATGGTTTGAATCACGGTTACTCGTTTCAGTTCAGTCCCGACATCGGAAGTTTTGGCCGGCCAGACGATTCAAGAGGAAGCTTCTATTTACATATAGACCCATTTTATCCTCGAGCGTCAGAGGGTGTTTACGGGATGGATGTATGGCTTGAGCGGCAAAATTCATCTGGAGACTGGAACGTCGCCGGATACTGGCCGTATTGGAACGTGAGCACACCAAACCCCGGCCCGAGCGGATCACTTGATCCTTTCTGGACTGGTATCGAGCTTTCGCCCAACGAAAACTATAGGGTTTTCTCGTATACATACATGTATAATCAGGGTGGAAGTAATCAGGGAAAATACATAATATATAGCACGTCGTACGTATATAACTCTGGCGGAGCGAATCAGGCTCCTATCGCATGGTTCCCGCAGGACGTCCCTGGCGCAAATTCTAGTTCCGTCGTTATCGGTGGGTCTCTCAATCTCCAGGTTGTTGCTCAGGACGATAACGCGAACCTCGCCGGTATTATACTGTCTCGGGACGGTGTGCCGATTGCGTCCGTCTTGACAGCACCGGATACCGCGGCCCTGCGCACCATTGATGTCCCCGATCACGTCGGCCCGCTGACGTACACAGCTGTCGCTTACGATACCTACGGCGCGGTCTCTCAGACCGCGACCCTGACCGTCACCGTCCTCGACAAACTCGACCAGGCCGGGGTCGCTTCCACGGACGTCACCTTGCCGGTCGGGGTCGGTTTTACGCCGGCTTATCTTGGTGGGTCCGGCATCGGCGCGTGGCAGTTTGCGGTGTCGTCGTATACGAACTGGGACCTGGGCACCTCCGGCAATGGCGGCACCAACGTCGGGTCCTGGGTCTCCTCCTGGGTGCCGCCCGGGCCCGGTGCCTATAGCTTCTGGGTCGCCCGCAACGGCGACGGCAACTATAAATCGTCCGGCGCCACCGCACCTTATAATCTGCACGTCGCGGGCTTTCCCACGGCGACCATCACCACCGATCGCACCAACATCAGTCTCGGCGAATCCGCCAATATCAACGCAACGTTCTCCCCCGGCGCATACGACGCGCTCATCGGGACCAATATAGATCAGCCGGCCGGCACTCCCGCAGGCTCCGGGCAGGACGCCTCCCCACAGTCGAGCCGCTCGTTCACGTTCACACCCTCGGCCATTGGCGATTATACTTTCGCGGCGCGGGTCGTCACCCCGCTATATACTTGGAGCACCTACGCCTCGGCCACCGTACATGTCAGCGCCGTGCAAAACGTCGCCATCACGCCCGCCTCAGCCGCCTTGCGCGAGGGTGAGCCAGTCACGTTGACGGCGTCTGGTGGCAACAACGGCTACGTCTGGGGCGGCAGTGCGGCGGGCTCCGGCAACACCCACACCGTTTCGTTCAACGCGCCTGGTGACTATACCGTCACGGTTTACTCGCCCGCTGGCGGAATTTTTCCCCAGTCAAACACGGCGGTGGCCACACTGCACATCATCGACCCGCCCTCCGTGGCAATTTCCGCGCTGCCCGACCACGGCAGCGCGCCGTTGAGCACGACTATATACTGGAGCGCGACCCAATATTCTTCGGCCGCCGTTTCCGGCCCTGGCCTGTCCGCGAACTACGGCAACGGCTCGCAGCCGGTCGTGCTCGGAGCGGGCACTTATGTATATACAATCACTGCGGATGGCGCCGGCGGCCACGTCACGGCGAACGCGACCGTCACCGTGGTGGCCAACGGCGGATTCATCGCCGCGACTCCCGCAGCAGTGGACTTCGGCAGTCTATATCGGGACTCCCTCGCGGGCTCGCCGAACACGGGGTCGCAGACGGTGACGTTCCAGAATATTGGCAACGGTCCTGTCGTCCTGAATTCCATTGCGATTTCCGGCAGCGAAAAGTTCACCGTCGGCCCTGCGAGCCTTCCCACCACGCTCGCGCCTAACGCCACGTTTCGGGCCACGCTGACCGCCGGACCGGGAATGCAGATCGGATCAGTCCAGGGGACGCTCACGGCCGCCGCATCGTCCAACACTGTCACGGTCCCTCTGACGGCGACGGGACTAGCGCCCGTGTTGAATATCATCTGGAAGTAGTTCGCGACGGGGGCGCGGTTCGCGAAGAGACTGCTTCCGAAGCTCGTTGGTATATATCTAACTCTATATATGACGGGCGCTGCCACGTTTGTGTATATAGCGATTTGTAGCAATGATGATGTTCGTCGACGCGGCCGCGCTGCGACCGCTCGCAACGCGACACCGTCTGACTGTGGCGTGGCCGCTGTCGCCGCTTATTTCGACCAGAGCGCGCCCTCGTCGATCCAGGTGCGGAGGCGCGCGATTTCGTTTTCGGCGAGCGGGGGATATTTTTCGCGACGGCTCAGCGGCGGCATCTCGAGGTCCTCGACATGATCCGCGATGAATTCCAGCAGCTGGCTCTGCGCGCTCGCACCCGGGACAATCGCCGGCTGGCCGCTTTGCCCGCCTTTGAGGAGTGCCTCGCGAGTGGTGAGGCTCAGGCCGCCCTTCGGTTTTTCGCCGCCGTGGCAATTGAGGCACGAGCGCTCCAGGAGTGGGTGCACATCACGCGCGAAATCGACCGTGACCATGGAGGCATTCGCCATGCTGGGCGCTGCCGCTACTGCCGTCGGCTTCGCGAGCGCCACGCTCTTTTCATATAGCGCAGTGAACCGGGCCACGCTGTCCGAACTTGGGGAGGTCGGAGCGCCGGGGAGCAATTCCGCGAGTGCCAGCACCGCCCATGACGTCGCGCCCGCGGACACCCATTGATCCTTGCCGTGCGGAAATTGCCCGTCGAAATGCGGCTGGAATGGCCAGGCGCGGCTGCGGACGTGCCACGTGCCATCGGCGAGTTGAGTATGAAGCAGGAAGTCGACGCCGCGTCGGTAGGCGGGGGCGGAAGCGCCCTGGCCGGTGGCCTCGCGCAACGCGGCGAGCACCTCGCCCGTCGCGTAGGCATCACTCTCCAGGCCGGGCAGGCTCGCCCAGCCGCCGTCGGCGCGCTGTGCCGCCAGCAGCGGGGTGATATATGATTGTAGTTGTTTTACGGATACACCGGACCAGGCGAGGCCGAGAACCTGGAAGACCTGCTGGTTAAGATTTTCGGGCCGCGCGTTGCGAAGATATTCGCGGCCGCGCGCGAGGCAGCTCGCGGTTTCGCGGTCGCGCCCCGCAGGCGGGAAGGAGTATATAGTGCGCAGCGCCCACGCTGCCCCAAGGATGGGGCCTTCCTCAATCGGCGGCCGCAAGTCAAACGAGACCCACCAGCCGCCCGGGCGCTGGGCCGAGACGAGATATCCGGAGAGCGCCCGAAGGTCGTCGGTCACCGGAAAATTCCACGCCTGCAACGCGGCCAGGCCATAGGATATATTTATCGGCGCATCGGGCAGCGGCTCGTTCATTTCCCGCGCGTTCTCCGGGAGTTCCGCCAACTCCTTGAGCTCGGCGGCGAGTTGTTTGCCGAGGGAAACCTCGTCTATATTGACGCCGCGGCCACGCAGCCGGGAGTACGCCATCGCCGGCAGGGTCTGCTGGTGGCATGAAACGCATTTGCCCTCTGCCTGCACGAAGCCGTTGTTGAGAAACGCGTCCGAGCTATGCTGCAGTGCGTTGACCGCGAGTTGCAGGCGCGCCGGCAGGTCACGCGTTCGCGCCGCGGCGCCCTCGCCGGATTCATATAGCGCGGCCGGACGCGCCGGTGGCAGCGCTGATTCCTTCGCACCCGAGGCACGCAGGAATTCCACGAGCGGGGTGTGCGGCCCGGTGCGCAGCGCGTACGATAACGCGGTCTCGCCGGCCTCGTTCGCCGCGTTGACGTCCGCCCCACGCGCGATCAGGAGCCGCGCGATCGTGGCGTCGCCCGTTTCATTATACGCCGACCACACCATCGGTGGCGTTGCATAACCGATCGGCGATCGCTGCGAGATGCTGGAACCTTTCGCGATGAGCAGCGCAGCGCTGGCAGTGTGTCCAGTATATAGCGCCGTGTTGAGCGCGTGCCCGGCGAACTCGTCGGGGTAGTTCAACTCGGCCCCACGATTGAGGAGGAACTCGAGGATCGGTGCGTCGCCCACAAAGGCGGCGGCGAGAAGCGGCGACATTCCCTTCGTCTGGTTCACAGCGGCACCGTGCTCCAGCAGCAGCCGCACCGTGCGCAGGTCGCCGCCGAAAATGGCAGTGCGCAGAGGAGCATCCCCACCGTGCACCTGCGCGCGGACATTGGCCCCGTGAGCGAGGAGGAGTTTCGCGGAAGGGAGCGACTCTCCCTGCTGTACCGCCGCGACCAAGGGGGTGATTTCGGATTTCGCCGCAACATTTGGGTTCGCGCCGTGCTCGAGCAAAAGCTTCACAATGCCCGGGTGGCCCGCGCCGAAAATCAGCGGCGTCGCGCCGGCCCCATTTAATATATCCACCGTGGCATGCCGTTCCAGGAGTGCCCGCACCGTCCTTTCGTCGTTGTTGAGCGCGGCGAAATGCAGCGCGGTGTTCCCGGCGGCATCGCGGCCGTTTACGTCTACGCCGCTGCCCAGCAATTTCGCGATCAGCGCAGTCTCGCCGTGTTCGACAGCCGAAGGCAACTCCGGCGGGACCGCCCCGAACCCCCAGCTTCCGGCGGCGCCGCCGATCAGGATTGATAAAGCAATGCGCAGGACCCGGCGGTGTCGTGTATACATGGAGTTAATAAAGCGTCGGGCGCGTTGATAAATATAAACACGGGCGATTGCACGAATAATAATGATTAACTCCTGCGGCAGCCGAGGACGAGCCGAGAGGCATGAACCGCGGTGGGTGGGCGCAAGCGACTCCGGGCAACACGCCGGTTGCCGGAGGCGTCTCATGGGATGGCTGCCGTCCTCGGCAGGTCCCGCACGCCCAGGTCATCAGTCAGCCGCCGTCCGTATGCCGTCGCTCGCATGCCCGCGGCAGCTGGAGGCGATCGTTGGATGTATATACGCGGGTTCGGCTATATACGAGACGAGCCGGTCGGCGGCCGCCTGCCGCTAATGCGTCGACACGCTTTGCACGACATTTGCCGAGGGCAGCGGGAGCACCACCGTAAAGCGCGCGCCGAGGCCGCGGCCGGCGCTCACGGCGTGGAGCTCGCCACCGTGGAGCGTGATGATGCCTTGCGCGACGGGCAGTCCGAGGCCCAGGCCGGAAAAAGAAAACTCCGGCAGATCGCCGCGGACAAATGGCGTGAACGCCCTCTCGAGCTCCCGCGAGGTCAGGCCGACGCCCGAGTCCGCGATCGTGATCTGCAGCGCGTGCGCCGCCGGAAGCAGCGCGGTCGTTATATTAACCGTGCCACGCGCGCCAGTATACTTCAGCGAGTTCTGGAGTATGTTGCGCAATGCCACGCGCAGGCTGGCCCGGTCGGCATTTATCTCGAGGTCCGCAGGCATGCTCGATATAGTAACGACGATACCCTTGTTCGAAAACTGCGGGTTGGCCTCCGTCACCAACTCCTCGAGAATCGCGCGCAGCGAAGTGGGCTTCGGCGTGAAGCCTAGGTTCGGACGATTCAACGCCTGGAAATGCAACAGCTGGTCGATCAGCTGCGCCTCCTGCGCGACGAGACCCTCGATCACTTGGAAAATCCGGCGAACGTCCACCGGAATCGACTCATCCTCCGCCGCCGCGCCCGCAATGAGGAGCACCGGCGTGAGCGGGGTCCGCAGTTCGTGGGAAAGCAGGTCGACCAGTCTTGCCTTCGGCGCCGCGGCCGACTCGAGGTCGCGGCCCGCTATATACTGCTCCGGAACGGGCCGATCCGAAATCTCCGTGGCGGCAGCCCAGATGCGGCTGGCCGGGACCTGGGGCGAGACCGCGCCAACGATGCGCATCCGGCGCGGATCCGTCGCGTCAAGGCGGTTGATCAGGCAGTCGCAGGAGAACACGCCGCCATTCAGCAACGCGTCCTGGACCGCGCGCTGGACGATGTCCTCACTCTCTTGAAACACGTCGCTCGCGAGCAGAGGCTCGTGGGTACCCAATATACTTTTATATCCGATCATCTCCTTCATCTGCTCATTCTCGCAGGTGAAGGTACCGTCGCGGCGGTTCCAGCTGAAGATGCCGACGTGCCCGGATGCAGCGGCGAGGTCGAGGCAGCGGGCCTGAATGCGTCGCGAGAATTCCGTTCGCTTGCGCTCCTCGTTGCACCATTCGAGCACGCTGAGCGCGGTGATCAGTCCTATATACTCGCCGTCCTTCCCGACGATCACGCCCTCCTTCAACCGGTGGTTCAAAAAGAGGGCCACCACCTCATCCGCTGGCTCGGTCGGTGCGATCGTCAGCGGGAGTACGGGCGAGACGAGATCGGCGAGGATGCGATTGCTCGCGGAGCTGCGCAGGGCCAGTTCGCCGAGGCGGACGATGCCGACGAACTTGGAGCCGTCCAGATCGAGCACCACGCAATGATGCGCGCCGGTCGACTGGATGCGATCGGCCAATTCGAAGAGCCGCTCCTCTTCCCGTGCTTCGACGACCTGCTTCGTTTTGAGATCGAGGGCGGTGGACACCGGTTTATAGAGAAGCCTCGATCTGCAGCTCGACTTCAATGTCGAGCAGCAGCAGCTCATTGTTTCCCATCACCGGTTTAACCCGGCTGAGAATAAAGTCGGTGAGTCGTTCACGACCGAGTTTGCGGGTGATGGAGTGGCGCACGACGAATTCGGCGATGACGTCGTCGCGGATGCGGAAGCGGTCGAACTTCTCGTGGCTCATCAATTGTAGTATCCTTGCCATGGCTTCGCCGCCGATGGCCGCGTCCGTGCCAATGACAATCGCATCCTTGATGGGAGGTATTTCCAGTGGGCGGAGTCGAACGCGGATGAATTCCTCGTTCCCGTTGGTGCCGTTGGCGCCGTTGCGTCGGCGGGCGTGTAGTTGTTGAGTGGAGGTTGCGGGCATGAAGGGAATCCGCGGGTTGGCGTGCGGGGTCGCGCCGATGACAGACCGTCGCCAACCTGAAGCAGTAAACACGGGAGCGCGGCCGCCGCCGGCGTGTGCGGGGAGGGGCGGGATATACGTTCGTGTCTGATCGGAGCAGATGACATGGTGCGATGCACTCCTCCTCGGACCAACGCGGAGCTCCGGCGGTCAATACGGAGCGGCAGGCCGAGTGCGGTGTCGCTGGACAGCGCGAGAGCCGCGGGGTTGCACGTTCGGCTGCGAGGTAATGTTAAGCCCGACATCGCCCGGGCGTTCCTCACCGCTGTGCCGGGTACAGTGATTATATATATACTAGGATGGATGCATATGGCTGAGGAGCAAGGAGGTTATGTAATATAATCAGATCGCGTAGCGCCAACCCACGCAGCTCGGGAGATCCGTCGCTCCGTCACTGAGCCCCAGCGGATTGGCGATTGGCCAGAATCTTACCTATGCGGACGCCCTGCGCGCGGCCGGCGGTGACTGCGAGTTATATCAACACGATGGCGGGCATGCTCCGGCCACCCGGGAGGATCGGATTCCGATATATACTGCCGCGATCGGCTTCCTGCTTCGGAAATGCGGGGAGCGGGAGCGCGGTGCCGCAATATCGTCGGAAACACGCCCGACCCGCAGTTGATAGATCAAACCTGTTCCCAGGCGCGGTCGGTGACGGGATCGCGGCCTTCGTCAAATTCGATTTGGTCGATGATGGTTTCGATCATCTTTCCCGTCATGCCGCTGTCGATGACGCGCTGGCGGAGCACGGCGGAGCGGTCGTCGCGCCAGCCGAGTTTCACGAGAAACCGATTCCAAATCTGGCATTCCTCGTCGGTGCGGGCGATCCCGCGGCTGTGCGCCCATGCGAGAATTTCCTCGTCCGTGCCGCCCGCCAGCGTGCGTTGTAGCAAGTCGGGATAGGCGATGCCGAGAAAGCGGCAGCAGCGGCCGTCGAGCTGGTTCGGCTTTTCGTCGCCGAGATTACCGACGTAGGCGGGCGGGAGTTTGCCTTCTGCGTGCAGCCGGAGTTTGTCGAGCATGCGCCCGAAGTATACCAGGCGCCCGACTTTGGCGTAACAACTCCGCAGTCCAGGAACATGGGGCATGCCACGAGATTTCCGCGCCGGCGGCGGTTTGCAAGTGAGGACGTTGAGCGACGCCCGCGTTCGCCCGCGGGTGTTCGGATGCGACGGCGGAAACCCCCGTCCGCCTCGTTGACCGCGAAAGCGTATACGATCAGCGATTCCGTCCGCCCGCAGTATATACGAAAAAGTCCGGATCGTGGAGGATCCGGACTTGAGAGGGTGGCGCGAGACGACGGCGTTTCGCGCGGCGAGTTGCGGCGCTCGGGCTTAGAATTCGCCGGACAGCGTGAAGAACCAGTCGCGGGGCGTCAGCACGCTATACGTACTGCTGAGCGGGTTCGCGCTGGGCTTCTTCAACAGCTGCACCTGCCGGTTGAACAGGTCGTTCACCTGCAGCCGGAACTTCACACTCTTGAGGAAATAGCCGCGCGGCAGTTTCGCTCCATAGCCGACAGCTAAATCGAACATCGAGTAGCCGCCTTGAATCGCCGTCAACGTGCCCGGCGCGAGCGGGACATCCGGGCTCGGCGTCGCGCTGTAGGTCGTATAGGGTCCAATATACTTTTCCATGACGGACGTGAAGAAGCCGGCGTGATCATACACGAGGCCAAATCCGCCCGTGGACTGGGGAACGTTCTCCACGCGACGCTTCGATCCCTTGTAGGTCGCGTAATTGCGGGAGCCGTCCGCATACAAGCTCAGGCCCGCGCCGACGTAGAACGTGCCTTCCGCCTCGACGCCATAATAGTAAGCGCCGCGGGCATCATAATAGATCAAGTCGTTCGAATCGTAATTTGCCGTGCCGGGGACTTCGGCCGGATTCAAATAGCTGACCGGCAGATTGCTATAATTCAGCCAGTATCCGTCGATGTCGGCGTTGAACCGGTCGTTCTTATATACGGTGCCGACCTGGTAATTCACGGTCTGCTGCGGCTTGATCTGGTTGAGCTGCGAATTCAGGACCGAGGACTGGGCGAGTGGCGGCGTCAGCAGGCCCTCGGCATATTGCGCATAGGCGGACCAATCCTGGCGGATGCGGTAGTTCGCCGCGATCAACGGAAGGACCTTCGAGAACGTCTGGTCATAAGAGAACGCATTCACTTCCTTGTCCTGGTTGACCGGACCGTGCACGGCGCGGTTGACGCTGAAGTATTTGACCCCGGGGTCAAACGTGAGATTCGGCAGAACGCGCCATTCATACTCGAGGTAGGGCTGCCAGGTGCGCGTCCAGAAATGCATATTCCACGCGTAGCCCTGGTTCGATCCGGCGTGGTTTATATCAAGCACGTTGTTTTGCACCACCGGGCCGGCGCCGGAATTCGGGGCATAGTCGACGAAATAATTATAGCGCGGGCCGTGCTGGTAATCGAACCATACACCGGTTTTCAGCGTACCGAACGAATCGTCGTGGGTCACGGCGAGGTAGTCGCCGTAGGCGCGAACGACGTTCACCTTCACCTGGCCGCCGGCGTCCTTCTTGGTCGGGCCCGAGGTGTTGTTGGGCGACTCGTGGCTGACGTTATTATAGTTGAATGAGTATACCTTGTCGTCGAGCTTCCAGCCGTCGCCGAGGTCGCTGTTGATCCCAATATACTCCATGTCGGCGTGCTTCTCCTGGTGGTTGGTGCCGTAGTAATTATTGTTGTCGGTGGGATCGTTGCCTTGGCCGAAGTTGCGTCCGAGTTGATAGATCTGGAGCTGCGTGAGGGTGGACGCGTTCGGGTTGTTGAACTTGATATTATTATAGGTGCCCATGACCGTGACGGTCGTGTTCTTGCCGACGGGCTGCAGGTATTTGAAGAAGTAGGTGTTCCGGGCCAGCGTGCCGAAGGTGCGGTAGCCTTCGGTCGTCATATATTGATAGCTCGCGATGAGGGA
Source organism: uncultured Verrucomicrobiae bacterium (assembly GCA_963800005.1). Lineage (GTDB taxonomy): Bacteria > Verrucomicrobiota > Verrucomicrobiia > Opitutales > Opitutaceae > CAWCZH01. The sequence goes on along the minus strand of CAWCZH010000001.1, from coordinate 311,806 downwards.
GGCATTGTCGGCCTCGGGGAGGAGGCCGGTGTTGACCTCGAAATGAGCGAGCTCGGTGTTGTAGGACCCGGTGCTGAGGGTGGGCACGAAGGATTCCGTTTCACGGGGGTCCTTGGAGAACATGGCGATGGTGCCGCCGAAGGTGGCCATACCGATCGTGCTGGCGGTGCCGGGGCCGCGGTCAATCGTTTCGCGGCCGATCAGCTTCGCGGGGAAATAGCTGGTCGTGTGATGGGTGAAATCGTTGCCGTCACCGAACGGGATGCCGTCGAACGTCACATTATATTGTCCGTCGGTCAGGCCGCGGAGCGTCGGCTTCGACTCGTTCAGGCCGGGGCCGTTGGTGGAAAAGTTGGTGACGCTGGGAGCGAGGTTCGCGATCATCGCGTAGTCCGCGGTGGGCGCGATGCTGTTCTGGATGGTCTGCAGGTTGATGGACGACTCGGGCTGCAGAACATCCAGGCGGCTTTCGGTGGGAGCCATGCTCAAGGCGGAGGTTCTCGGTGCGGAGACCTCGACCTCCTCGAGGCGGACGGCCTGCTCGCCAGCGGCGGCGTCAGCGTCGGCGTTCGCGTTCGCAGCTCGAAGCGAGTGCGCGAAGAGTGCGGCGAGCGCCACGGAGGCGAGCGCGAGGCACTTGTATATAGGACGGGGGCGGTCGGTTAAGAAGGAATACACCCACCGATGTTTGCGTCATTGCGTTACAGCCACGTGGCGGCGGCGTGCCAGCTCCGTGACGTTCTGGTGGCGGGATGTTTTTAACCACAGATCGCATCGAGCCCCTGAAGATTTCAGTGGAGCCCCGGAACTGGCGATCGCCGGAACGGCGACGATCTTTGTATATAGAGAGATATGTCGTTTGCAGATGGGAGCTTTCTCCACTATATGGAAGCGGGTGCCTTGGTCCGGTCCCTGAGCGTTGGGAAATACCGTTTAGCGTTGAGCGTTTGTCTTTTCCGGGGGCTTATCAGCACTTGCAGAAGGACACGGCGGCGGCGACGGGGCGGTGGTGCTATATAGCGCAGATGCATCTCAATGGGTTGCGCAATCGGGGCGCGTCGGCATGGTTCGGCCGTGAGCACTGAGACTCTCCAGACTGCAGTCGAGGCCGAGGCGGAACGCCTGCTCCGCGCCCTCATGAACGTGGAATGCGACCCACGCGGGCGGTCCTGGAATTATGAGACGTGCCGCGCGATCGCCCCGCTCACCCTCGAGATCAATCGCCTCAAGCGGGAGAAAAACGCCGTCATCCTCGCGCACTCCTACGTCGAACCGGAAATCGTCTACGGCGTCGGCGACTTCACCGGCGATTCCTACTACCTGAGTCTCCAAGCGCGGAAATCAAAGGCGAGCGTCATCCTCTTCGCCGGTGTCGTGTTCATGGCCGAGACCGCCAAGATCCTTTCGCCCGAGGCACAGGTCGTCGTCCCGGACCGCGGCTCGGGCTGCTCGCTCGCAGACTCCATCGATGGCGAAGGCGTGCGCCGACTGAAAGCGCTTTTTCCCGGCGCTCCCGTCATTTGCTATATCAACAGCACCGCGGAGGTGAAGGCGGAGTCGGACATCTGCGTCACGTCGGGCAACGTATATGAAATCGTCTCGCGGCTGCCCGACCCGCGGATCGTCTTTGTTCCGGACCGGCTGATGGCGCAAAATCTCCGGGACGAGCTGCGGCGGCGCGGCATCCAGAAGGAGATTATATCCTCGGACGGCACCTGCCTTGTGCACGACGAGTTTACCGTGGAGCAAATCGCGGCGGCGCGGGCGCAATTCCCGGGATTGAGAGTGGTGGCGCATCCGGAATGCACGGCGGCAGTCGCGGGCGCGGCCGATTTTGTCGGGAGCACCGGCGCCATGATGAAATATGTGAAGACCACCGCGGCTCCCTACTTCCTGATGCTGACCGAGTGCGGCCTGGTGGGGCGTCTCGAGGTGGAGGCGCCGGAGAAGCATTTCATCGGCGGGTGCCGGCTTTGTCCCTATATGAAACTCAACTCGCTGGAGAAAATCCGCGACGCGCTCGCGGCTCCCCGGCCGGACCAGATTGTGGAGCTCGACGAGAACCTGCGGCGACGCGCTGCCCGCTGCATCGACCGGATGTTCGAACTCACTCCGGGGGATTGAACACGCACGCCATGCGACTTCGGCCGTCGCCGCGTTGCGATCCGGATCGCGGATTCGCGACCGGCCGTCCACGAGGCCCGGACGCGCCGCGGCTGGCGTCCCGATGCGGGAGCGCGACCGTGCCGCACGGGGAGCCGTATATATCGCTATATAATGCCTGACAATCTGTTCTCTATATGATCACTTCCCGGACGTCCCATTTGATTGACCTGGCCCTCGATGAGGATGCCGGGCTCGGCGATGTGACCAGCCGCGCGATTTTCGCGGCGGCGCATCGTTCGCAGGCGGTACTGGAGGCGCGGCAGGATCTCGTGGTCTGCGGCGGCGAGGTGGCCGCGGCGGTGTTTGCGCGGGTGGATGACGCGTTGAAAGTGGAGATCGTGGTTCCGGACGGTGAGCGCGTCGGCCCGGGGGCGATCCTATTGCGGGTGGCGGGGCCGACGGCCAGCTTGCTCACGGCGGAGCGCACGGCGTTGAACTTCATACAGCGGCTGTCGGGCGTCGCGACGCTGGCGCGGCGTTTCGCGGATGCGGTGGCGGGGACGAAGGTCCGGATCGTGGACACACGCAAGACGACGCCGGGTTTTCGTGCTCTCGAGAAATATGCCGTGCGCTGCGGTGGGTGTTACAATCACCGCTCATCGTTGGGCGAGCATGTGCTGATCAAGGACAATCATATAGCGGCGGCTGGCTCGCTTGGGCGAGCGGTCGAGCTGGCGCGCGTGGCGGCGCCGCATGGGGCGAAGATCGAGGTCGAGACGACCAACCTGGACGAGATTCGTGCGGCGCTCGCGGCGCGGGCGGAGGTGATCCTGCTGGATAATTTCCGGCCTGATGACGTGCGCGCGGCGGTGGACCTGATCGCCGGTGCGGCTCTCGTTGAGATTTCGGGGGGCGTTCGCTTCGAGACGCTGCGGCAATATGCAGTCGCGGGCGTTGACGTGATCAGCATCGGGGCGTTGACGCATTCGGCGCCGGCGGCCGACCTGAGCCTGACGGTCGTCCCGCCCGAGGGCGCGCCGCGCGTGGATTGATTCCGCATATAGAGTATATAGCCCATGGAAATCATCCGGACGGATTGTCTCGTGATCGGGGCGGGGCTGGCGGGCTCGGCGTATGCGCTCCGCGCGGCGGCGCTCGGACATTCCGTGCAGTTGTTGTCCCTGGCCGAGCCGCTGGTGGCGAACAGCGATTGGGCGCAGGGCGGGATCATCTATGATATATCCGCGGATCCGCAGGCGCTGGCGCGCGATATATTAGACGCGAGCGACGGGACGTCGAACCCGGCGGCGGTCGCGCAGCTGGTGACGGAGGGGCCGGCGGCGGTGCGGGAGTTTTTGCTGGACGACTTGCATGTCGACTTTGATCGCGACGCAGCGGGGGCCCTCGAGTTTACCCGCGAAGGCGGGCACCGGGAAAAGCGGATCATATATGCGAAGGATGCGACGGGTCATGCGATCCTGAGTGCGGTGGCGCCGCGAGTGGACGCCACCCCGGGGATCACGCGTCGGAGCGGTTGGGTGGCGATCGACCTGTTGACGCTGTCGCACAACTCCGACGACCCCGCGGACAAATATGAACCGCTGACGTGCTACGGCGCGTATATATTGGATACAAGCACGGGGGTAGTGGCCGCGATCGTGGCGCGGAAAACGATTCTCGCGACGGGCGGGCTGGGGCAGGTGTTTTTGCATTCCACGAACCAGCCGGGCAGTGTCGGTCACGGCGTGGCGATGGCGTACCGGGTTGGCGCGCGGCTCGTCGACATGGAGTATATACAATTTCATCCGACGGTGTTCGCGGGAAAAAATGCGCCGCGTTTCCTGCTGACGGAGGCGTTGCGCGGGGAGGGCGGCGTGCTGGTCAATGCGCGCGGGGAGCGCTTCATGGACGGGGTGCATCCGCTGGGATCGCTGGCGCCGCGGGATGTGGTGGCGCGCGCGATCAAGCAGGAGCTGGCTGCGAGTGGCGAGACGGTGGTGTACCTTGATTTGTCGAGCCTGCCTCCGGAGTATATACGGGAACGGTTCCCGAACCTCTATGAACGGTGCCTGCAATATGGCATCGACCTCACGCGCGATCGGGTGCCGGTGGTGCCGGCGGCGCATTTCGCGTGCGGCGGTATACATACGGACCTGCATGGGCGGACGAATATCCGGCATCTGACTGCGATCGGGGAGACGGCGTGCACGGGATTGCATGGCGCGAATCGGCTGGCGAGTACCTCGTTGCTGGAGTGCCTGACGAGCTCGAAATTTGCCGCGATGGCGGACGACGCGGACCTGCGGTCGATGTCGTTTCGGCTGCCGGAGCCTCGGCTGTGGGAGAGTCCGACGCGGGAGGCGGACCCGGTGTTGATCCGGCAGGACCTGCAGCAAATCCAGATCACGATGTGGAACTACGCGGGCGTGGTGCGTTCGGCGCGGCGGCTGACGCGGGCGCGTCGCATCCTCGTGGAGTTGCGCGAGGAGATCCAAAGCTTCTACCGCGGCTGCCGGCTCACGCGTGAGCTGATCGAGCTGCGCAACGCGATCCAGACGGCGCTGCTCGTGGTCCACGCCGCCTCGCTGAACCCGCGCAGCCGCGGGAGCCACTATATAGTCGAGGAGAACTGAGCGCGGGTCGCGCCGTTCGCCGGGAGTTCGTGCGCGGCGGTGCTGCGGGGGCCGCTATATGCTTCCGGAAATGATGCATTCGTTGTAGCCGCGGCGGGTGGCGAGCGTCTTCAAGGATGGCGGCGCAACGCCGCCTTCTGACCATATACCGTTAACCCAAACACTCCATGAAATCATCAATTCTATATCTCGCGCTGGCGCTTGGCGCGATCGGAAGCGTCAGCGCCCGGGCCGAGGCCAACGCCCCGGTCAATTCGCCGGCGACAGTGTCCGGCGCGACGAACGCTCCGACGACGCCCGCGCATATTGTGGTGACGTCGAAACTTCCGACTGTGCCGGAGCTCTCGAAAATCGCGGCCGCGCAGGGTCTCAATGTGGACAAGATCGAGCAGACTGCGACGCAGGTCACGTTGACGGGCCACACCCAGTCCGGGCAGGTGAGTGTGTTGACGTATGCGCTGCCGGGCGATCCGGCGGTGGCGGCTGCGGGCGTGCCGGCGCCGGCCGTCGTATATACGACGCCGACGGTGGTATATGCTGCGCCCGGTTACTATGATTATCCGTATTATGCGTATCGTCCGCACGTGTATTATCCCCGTGTCGGCGTTCGCATCGGCTTCGGCGGCGCGGGGCGTTGGCGCTAGGCGCGCCCCAGCATGCTGCTGGAAGCGGCCTGCTCCCAGCGGCTTGGAATGAGATATAGCAAGTCATCGCCTGCGGGCGGCACCCCCCGCCGGCGCGCCGGCCCGGCTCGCCCCCAAGGCGGGAGCCGGGCTGCTTTTTCATATCTGCGGCGTCGGTGCGGCGTTTTTATACATAAAAACGGTCCGGCTGCGCAGAATCAGGGAGAACGGAAGCAGCGCGGTTCGAGGGCTGTGTGCGGGCTGTCGCCGGGTTCATATAAGCGCTGACTGGCCGTTGAATAAATTGCTCGCGCGGGCCGGGAGGCGGAAGCCGGCGCCACGCAAGCGCCTCGCCCCCTGACGATTAAGGGAGTGCGCATCGCAAACGCCGCATCGGGGCGTGGGGTTCGTCGGGTTAAGGCTCGGTTGAAACGTGCGTCGTACCCGCGCCGGTGCGGGTCGGAGAAATAGGAAAAAGTGCGGGTCGAAATAGTGCTGCTGACGCCGCGGGCGACAATATTGTAATATATATCATTGCATATTTGGCACGCCCGAATCATATGCACTCATGGTCACCGATACAATTCGACAGCTCCAAGCGACGAAGAAGAAAATCAAAGGTCTGATCAAAACTATGGCTGCTACCAAAAAAAGTGCGGGAAAACCCTCCAAAATGAAAAGTACCACGAAGGCAAAAAGTGCTGGCGGCGCGAGCCGGAGCCGGCGGAAGCGGACGACGATCACCGAGGCAATGCGGGGATCGCTCAAGAAGATGGTGAAGTCCGGCAAGACCGGTGCAGAGATTTCCAAGGAGCTCGGCATTTCTCTGCCGAGTGTTCATAACGTGAAGAAGTCGCTCGGACTGGTAAAGTCCCGCTGACTTTATTCCGGTGCGAGCGAGCGCAGCCGAAATCGGCGGCGCGACAGATAAAAGCGGCGGGAAACCCCGCCACGCCGCGGGCGCGGAATTACGCGCTTTTCTTGCGGTCGCGGACCACCGCGACCGCAGCAGTGCGCCAACCAAGCCACTGGCGGATGGCCCTGAGTATATAGCGCGCGGTCCGCGTGCTGTGGACGCCGACCCGGCGCCGGGCGACGCATTGTTGTGTGATAGCTGCGCGAGCGGGCGGAAACCCCGGCGACGCGGCGTAGTAGCGCGGCGCCAAAGTATATTGCGCTGGACAACGCTTATATGGTCCTTGGGCCTGCTCGGCAGCACGATCTGGGGCGCCGAAGGCGGGTTGCAATTGCCTCCGATCGATGGCGAGTTGACCGGCGACTTTATATGGAGCGGGATCGCCGGCTCGCCGCCACTGCATTGGACACTGACTCTGCGCCCGATCGGCGCCGGACGCTCGGCGGTGCTCGTCGCCGAGGGGCCGGGCGCGCGGCTCCGAGTGACGCTCGCGGTAGACGGCGATGGCGCTGGTACGTGGGAAATCGTCCAGGCAGAGACCGATCTCACGCCGTGGCTGGCGGGCCGGGCGTCGCGCGGAAAAGCCTTCGTCACCGGAACCGGCAGTTGGAACAACGGCGTTCTCGAGGGAGAACTTGCGCTGGAGGTCACGGACGTCGATCTCGCCGATATAGTAAAGCTGTCCGATCCCGGGAATAAATACTTTCGCTCCGCCCAAGGCCGCGTCGCGGGCGCGATCCGGCTGGGACTCCGGGCGGGCGAGATTTCGGTCGGCGCAGGTCATCTGGAAATTCCAGAGGGCACGACCGCCATCGTGGCGTTCCAACCGTCGCCTGGTTTGTTGACGTCCTACGTGCCGGCGCAGGTCGCAAAGATATATCCTGGCCTGGGGGCAATCGAGGAGGGGCGGACACCGCTCGAGGCGCGGGTGCTCCGGCTGGTATTTCAACCCGAGCCCGATGCGGACGGACGTCGCGCGAAGATCCGGTTGGAGGGACGTCCGCTCGATCCGAAGCTCATCGCGCCGCTCGAGCTGGATATAAATGTATCGGGTCCGCTGGAGAGCGTGCTGCGACGAGCGTTCGATTCGCGGCTGCATATTGGCGGCGCGCCGTAAGGCCGGGATTGCACCCGGTGAAGCGGATGGCATTCTCGCAGCGATGATTCCCCGCTTTCGCTATATACTCGTGATCGCGCTGCCCGCGCTGGCGGCTTGCGTGCACGTCAGCACGGACCCGATCGAAGTGCGGCCGATTCATATAACGGTGGACGTGAACGTGAAGGTGGACCGGGCGCTGGACGACTTCTTCGGCGACCTCGACAAGAAATCCACGACCATTGGGCCGGTGGCGCCGGCAACTTCCTAATTTATGAAAAAGCTCTCTGCTTTAATATTGGCCGGCGCGTTGCTGGTGACGTCCGGCGCGCTGGTGACGACCGCGTCCGCCCAAGACCTGCCTGAGATCAAGGCCCGAATTGCGCAGCGGCTGCCAACGCTGGATGAGATGAAGGGGCAGGGTTTCATCGGAGAGGACAACCGCGGCATGGTCGAGTTGCGTGGTGGCGGCACGGCGGCGGGCGATGTAGTCGCAGCGGAGAACCGCGATCGGGGAATCGTATATGCTGCGATTGCGAAGCAAACCGGTGTGACCGCTGAAGAGGTGGGACGAGCACGGGCGCGGCAGATCGCCGGCGCCAGTGCCAAGGGTGTATGGGTGCAGCGCGCTGACAACACCTGGGCCAGGAAGTAGCATAGAGCGGCCGGCGGCCGGCGGAGCGATGCCGGGACGGGGTCGATCCTCGGAAACGCGAAGCGCTCGACGCCCGACTCCAAACGCTCAAGTACCGACGCGGGAGCGCGGAGTATATTATTCTCCGTCCGCTTCCATCAGGAGCTGCAGTTCCTTCCGGCCGCGGAGGAGCCGGCTTTTCAGGGCTGAGACTGATATTTTGAGGAACGCCGCGATGTCTATATATCGCGCATTCCAGCGTGTGCGGTAGGTCAGCGGGTCGCGGTGGATTTTCTCGAGCCGGACCATGCAGCGGGAAATTTGCCCGAGATAATCCTCACGGGCGAGGTGATCGGCCGGTGAGAGACTGGAGGCGAGCAGGAGCTCGGAGAGCGTGCTCGCGCCGTCTTCGACGCCGGGCGTTTCGATCGAGACCGACAGGCGGCGCTTATAGCGGCACCACGACCAGCGCCGGCTGTGGCCGAGATGCACCGCGATCGTGCAGAGCCACGAGGTGAACGACGTCGTGCCGCGGAACTCGTCCAATCCCCCGTACACGTGGAGGAGGGCATCTTGCGTCACCTCCTCCGCATCCTCCGCGTTGTTCATATAACAATATACCAGCGCCTGCACCCGCGGGCGATGCCGGAGGACGATTTCGTCGTAGGCGGAGAGATCACCGCGACGGAAGCGCTCGATCAGCGCCAGGTCCATGGCGTCCTGGCTCTCCGCGGGCGGTGGTTCGGTGCGACGGTTGCGCGGAGATATATTGACCGGGGAAAACGCGCGGCCGTGGGAGCGGGCCGCGAATGGAAGCGGAGCGTTCATCACGCAGGCGGCGGCCGGGCGGCCGTGACGGCGCGATCGCGTATATACTTGGCGGCGGCGTCGCCGCTCGCGAATGCCGGGTATCCATCGCGGTGCGGGATCGCTGCGGTTTCGTTGTCGGTGGGCTCGCTGGCGACGCACTCCGCCTGCACGCGTTGGAGGTGTGTGACGTGATTGGTGATTTTGCCGGGATTCGAATTTACCGGTGCGTGCACGCCCGCGAGTGGATCGTCGGTGCGCGGCGTCGAACGCGAGAGCACGCCGGCGAAATCGGGCGCAGCGGCGTCGCGTTTCGTGAGAGCCGGCAGGCCGAAGCGGAGCTCCACGGTCTTGAGGATCGATGTATGATCGAACGGCGGCGCGCCCGAAGCGGCCGCGACCGGTTCATATACCGTTCCAGCCTCGATCCACGGGGAAACCAGGACCGCGGGGACGCGAGGGCCGAAGCGCCGGAAGTCGAACCCAAATTGCCCCGCGAGGGTGTCCGGCGGCGTGGCCGTGGCCGGGGGCGGGACATGGTCGTAGCAGCCGCCATGCTCATCATACGTAATGATGAGCAACGTATTCTTCCACGAGGGAGATGCGAAAAGCGTTCGATAAACCTGCTCGATCAATGCCTCGCCCGCGGAGACATCGTAATTCGGATGCTGGCTGCTGCCGGCGTGACCCCACGAAGGTTCGAGAAATATATAGTTGGCGAGCGTTCCCGCCGCGGCCGCCCTCTGGAAATCGGAGAACGTTCCAAACTGCGACGCCGGGGCGTGGGTGATGTCCGCCACAGTTTGCTGTGCGAGCGGCAGCTGGTCATAACCATATATCGCCCAACTGCAGCCGTGCTGGCCTAGCAGCGTGAAAAAGCTGGGCGCGGTATAAACATGGACGCTGTCGTCGAGGTGGCCTTGCGACGTTCCCAGGAAAAGGAACGCGCGGTTTGGCAGCGTCTCCGTCGGAGCCGAGCCGAACCACGCATCGCAGACCGCGTACCCGCGCGCCAGGCCGGAGAGGATGGGCAGCGATTCCGGAGTATATATGCCCATGATGTCCGTCTCGACGGTGCCGGGTAGGATGTCCCAGCTGGCGGGATCCTTTTCCTGATATTTCAGCGTGGCCCCGAAATTGGTCACGAACCCCCGGTTGGTCGCCGGAGCCCCGGCGGCCGGCTTGGTCGTTCCATATATCTGGGCATTCGTGTTATAGAAGCCTTCGCCCGGATCGGATTTCGGATAATAATATAAGTACTCGTCCGTCGCGGGAATCGGGAAGACTCGCGTCGCCGTGCCATCCGTGGCGGGATTCTCCTCGTTGCCGGTCAGTCCCGCGAACGGGTGCCCGAGCGGTGAGACGTTGCCCTGTTTGCTATAGAGAAACCCGAGCAGGTGGTCGAACGAGCGATTCTCGAGCATCAGCACGACAAAATGCTCGATTTGGGAAAAGGCGGGTGGCGGGGGCATGGATCAGGCGAGAGGGTGGACGTGGCGATGCGGGCGGCGGGTTCAGGCGGCGGAGGCCGCGGCATCCTCGCACAACCAGCGCGCGACGACTTGGGCAGAATCCAGCACGCCATTGAGCGTGCAATCATACAGGTACCCGCCCACGACGCAGAGCCGCGGATGGAACGTCGGTTCGGGGCGATGGCGGGAGATCTCGCCGTGGGGCCCGCAACCGCCGGGTTGCACGCTGACGCCTCCGATCCAGCGGTGAACGCGGCCGTCTATATACTTCCGGCTGTTCCGGCTCCACGCCCTCGGGAGCGACGCGAGCACTTCGGCGATGAGATCGGCGTCCGGCAGGCGGCTGAGGCGATCCGCAGCGTCACCGGCGATGAGCCAGCCGAGCACGCCCCGCGAGGTCCCGGCGCCCCGTCGGGTCTCATCGTAGACGCAGCAGCCGCCGAACGCATCGAGAATGATATAGGATCCCTGGAACGCGCCGCGCCAGAAGGCATGATCGAATAATATACTGACGCGGACGTAGTGCCCCGGATGATAATACCGCCGGTGATGCTGGTCCATCGCGTCGGCGAGCGCCGCGCCGCGCCACGAGATGCCGGCGAGGTGCTCGCTCGGGAGCGCCACGACTATATAGTCGAACTCCTCGGCGACCGGGCGCGTTCCGGCGGCGGCGGTGATCCGGTAATGTCCGGTGATGCGCTCGACGCTGCGGACGCAGTGGCCGAGGAGCGTCCGGGCCTGGCTGCGGCAGGCGAGCGCCTGGGTGAATGCTCCGAGGCCCTCCTCGATTGTATAGATCTGCATGGACTGCGGCTCGTGCAGGAGAAAATTGTGCAGTCCATAGCGCGCGTTGGTCTCGTGGGGCTCGCACCCGAGGTCGCTATGGCAAATGACGCGAATATATTCGCGTGCCTTGGCCTCGGGGACCGAGAGGAGTAGATCTTCGAAGCTTTGCCGCGCGAGGACATCGCCCTCCGGGGGCAGACGCTCGGCGCGGCGAAATCGGTTGCGACCCAGCAGCGTGCGCGCGAGCTGACCGAATTCGCGGACGCAATCCGCGGCGGCGTCCCCCAGCTCACTGCGAATATCCGCCGGGCCGCGCAGCAGGCGGTTGCGCCACAGCACCTCGAACCCGCGCAGCGGCACGCGTGTCAGTCCGAGCTCGTCGACCAATTCCCGCAGCGGGTCAACCCCAAGCTCCGAGTAATCATATAACTCGGCTGCGGCGGTTTCGTATTTCTCCATCCCCGCCGCGAAACTTCCGGTATGGACCTTCCCGCCCAGTCGGGTGCCGGACTCGAAAATCGTGATCGAAAACCGGTCCCGAAGCGACCGCTGGATCAGGTCCGAAACCAGCAATCCTCCAGGGCCCCCGCCAACGATGCCGACGCGCAGCGCACCGGTGTGGCGGGAGGCGTCCAAGGGCATCACGGGCGAGCGGGCCTCAGCCAGCGGAGAACCGGCGCGCTCCGCCGCCACGCGGAGATATCAATGTATATACAGCCGGCAGACGGCGAGCATGGGGTCCGCCCACGAAGGGGCGCGACGGGCTCAGCGGCTGGACGCGGACGGCAGGCACTCCTCGATTATAAACGATTGGAGTGGATCTGTCTCCCCGGCTCCGGCGCGTCGAAGCGTAAGGCGGAGATCAGTCCATCGCTCGGGTATTCCCCGATGGCGCCGCTGGCGTGGACGAGACGGGGGTGCCAGCTTCCCGTGACGAGCTACGAGACCATGGCGTGGGAAAAAATCCCGCCGCTCGCAATCCCGGCGGTGGAAGCCAGGCGCGACTCTATATATAGCGGGGCGGAACGATGGCCGCGGCTATATATATGTTAATCAGAGCGGATCCGGAACGGCGTAGACTTCGACCAGCGCGATGCCGTTCGTGCCGTCGGCGCTTTCAACGACCGCGGTATATGCCCCGGGGGCGAGGTAGGTGAGAAGCGCGGAATCCTTGCTTTGCGCGGCGAACCCGAAGGTGCCGGTGGTGGCGGCGGCGCGGTCGATCAACGTGGGATCCGAGCCGGACCATCGTGTATATAACTGCGCAAAAAGGCTTACCGCACCTGCGACGTCTTTGCCATCCCCGATCTCACCTTCGAAATAAGTCATGCTGTCCCGGGAGACGAACCCCTCTCCGCTTCTCCGGGTGTGCCGGCTGGCGAAAAAAGCGAGGGTGGCGGTCGGTGCCGGGCAATGAGCCGGCCGACCGCCACCCCGGGCGAGAACGCGAGACGGTATATTACAACTTCAGCGTCAGGCTCGCGAGGAAGTTGACGCCGTCGAGGTAGAACTGGTTCGGCCGCGTGAGCGTGCCGTAGTAGGTTTCGCGCAATGTATTCGTGAGGTTTTGAGCATCCAGGTGCAGCGTCAGGTTCTTCGTGAAATTGAAGTTCAGCGAGCCATCGAGTTCACCGTATTGTTTCGTGAAGTTCGGGGTAACGCCCGGGATGCCAACGTACGTTGCGACGGAGTTGAAGTATTTCGAACGCCAGTTGTACGCGAGCCGGGCGGAGAAAAATGCCTTTTCATACATCAGGATCGCATTGTAACTGTCGCGCGACAGGGCCGGCAGCGAGGCACTGTAGCTCAGAATCGAGCTGGGCGTGCGGCTTTGTACATAGGTGAAATTTCCCTGGAACCCGAGCCCATCGAGCGGCTTCGGCAGGAAGTCGAAGAACTGCGTATAGCCGATTTCCGCGCCCTTCACGGTCGCAGTATTCAGATTGACGGGGCGCGTAACCTGATAGCTGAGTCCCGAATAGGTTTCTGTGTCGGCGACGTTAAGCGGGAAGCCGTCGACGCTTTTATAGAAGCCGGCGAGGTAGACGGAGGTGTCCCTGCTGAAATATTTCTCGACGGAGAAATCATAATTGTCCGCGCGGTCCGGCTTAAGGTTTGGATTGCCCGCGGACCCCGTATTCAGACTGGGGTTGATGGGATTGGAGTTCAGCGTGAGCGAAGGCGAAAGCTGGCTGAATTGCGGACGCGTCAATGTCTTGGAAGCGGCTACGCGCAGGAAAAGCGTGTCCGTCAGTTTCACTCGGGCGTTGAAGCTCGGCAGCACGTCATTGTATGTCGTGGTGGAACTGAGCGGTGCGATATAGGAAGCCGTCGTGGCGGTGGCGACGATGGTCTGGAAGCCGTTCGCCTGTTCCTCGGTGTGCGCGAAACGCACGCCGAAGTTTCCGTCAATCGGGAGCCGCCAAGCGGTGAACGAGAATTTCGGCATCACATATACATCGCCCACGCCTTCGTCCAAGTGATAGAGGCTCAACGGGTTTACGGTGCCATCGTTCTGGGCCGTCGTGGTGGTGTCGCCGTAGGTGGCGAGCAACGCGGGCGCGTTGCGAAGGTTGGTCGTGAGCGGCGTCAGATACTGCGACAACGTCTGGTTGTGATAGCCGTTGAAGAAGTTCTGCACCGGGTTGAACATATATTGTCCGGGGAACGTGCCGTACGCCTGCTGGGACGCGGGAATATTATAGGAGCCAAGGTACAACCCCGTCGTACCATTGTCGTCCACGGTGCCCGCGTAGCGTAAGCCGACCTTCACCGACGTGATCGGGCCGCCGGAAAATTTATACTCTCCGTCGAGGGTCCCGCTCGTCTGGTAGCCGGTGGAGGGGTAGAGGCGGTTATATACTTGAGTATATTTGTAGATGCTCGGATCCAGCAGGCTCGCGCCGGACACAAATGCCGTCGGAATTGCGCTGGCGACGTTGTAGGTGAAGGTCGGGACGACGACGGAGCCGTAGACGGCGTTGTTGAAGAAGCCGTAGGCGAAGTTGTCGCGGCTCACGTCGAGGTTGAGGGTGAGGGCATCCGAGTTCCAGATGGCGCCGACATCATATTGGCGTTCGGTGTGAGAGACGTCGCGGATGACGCCGAAGTTGGAACCGGTGACGTTGCTGAAGCTGCCGCTTTCCACATCGGTGCTGCTGCCGGGGAAGAGCACGGCGGTCCCGGGGATGGCTTGGGCGGCGCTTACCGCCATCGAGAGTTCATATTGCACTTCGCGAATCCAATATTGCTGGTAGTTCCCGCCAGTATAGATCTGCAGGTGTTCGCCTGCCTGCCATTGGATCTGGGCGTTGACGCCGGTGTGTTGGTGCGTGCCTTGCGCGGTGTCGGTGAGGACGCCGGACGGGAAGACGGCGGCGTTGGCGGCGCCGCCGGTGACGAAGCCGGCGGGCGTTGCGATCGGGTTGCCGACTGAAATGTTATCTTCGCGGAAAGGCAGGGCCGTGTAGCTATAATCGATCAACACGCCGATTTTGCCGATGCCGGTTTTCATCCAGTCGCTGACGAGGACGTTGGAATTCGGTTTATCCTCCTGATACTGGTTATTATAAGTCGTGCCGACGGTGACCGCGCCGGTGAAGCCGGCGGGAAAATCGAAAGGTTTGTGGAGGCGGACGTTGATCAATCCGCCCAGTCCGCCCTCGGGCTGGTCGGCGGCGGAGGTTTTATATACATCGATCCCGCCGACGAGGGCGGAAGGCAGATCGGAGTAGTCATAGGTGCGGGTGCCCGCGCCGACGCCTCCGGTGGCGGTGCCGCCGGCGGTGAACACCTCGCGGCCGTCGATGGTGTTTTCGATCTGGGTCAGGCCGCGGATGGCGAGGCCGCCGTTGCCGCCGATTTCGCCGGTGTTAACGCCGACTTGAATGCCGGAGATGCGCTCGAGGGCCTCCGCGGTGTTGGTGTCGGGAAGTTTGTTTATATCGTCGGCGACGATGGAATCGACGATCTGTCCGGAGTTGCGTTTAATTTCCAAGGCGGACGCCACGCTGGCGCGATCGCCGACGACTACATATTGGTTGAGTTGAACGGCCTGGTCCGGGTTTGTATTAACGGGGGATGTGCCGCCCGGGCCGGGCGTTGCGGCGGCGGGGGGATTGGCGGACGCCGCTGCGCCGGAAGTGTTTGAGCCGGTCGAGCTTTGGGCGCGGCCGAGCGGAAGGCTGAGGGCGAGCGCGGCGAGGAGCGTGCCTGCGAGGGGTAGCGTGGTTCGTTTCATGGTTATAGGTGGTTGATCGATGCCGGGTGCATGGAATGCCCCGAAGGCCAGGGCCGGCGCCGATGCGCCGAATGACAGGACGGGAAATTCATAAACATGGGGCGGACGCGGCTCCCTGTATGATAAATACAAAAGAATATAGCGCGGCGGAGCGCACGGCGCGGTCCGCATCGTGTCGGGAGAAACCGAGAACGAGATTTGCGATGGGCAACCTGGGGAGGGGTTGGGGCATTCCTGACGGGCCTGTGTTCGCTAATGAAAAGACGTTTTGCAAATAAAAAATGCAATTTCGGCGCAGTCGCGCTCCCAGCTGCTTCAGGCAGCCGCGCTTACGTTAACGGCGGGCTCACGTTGCGCGGGGCGCGTCGAATGCGCTCCTCCTCACTCGAGAAATCACATCCCCGGGGCTTGAAAGGCTACCTTGCGACTTGCCCGAAGATTGCTGGATTTTGTATCTGCGTCTCAGCGATTTTCGCGAGGCGTCGACTTAGGATTCCGGTGAAATTGGCAGGATTACGGGGAGATTAGGTCGGAGCATGTTTGTATGATTTTACTAACGTACCCCACGTTTATCCGCTCTCGTCGAGCCGGCCTGCCGCGGGACCCCTGCACCCCTGATTGTTTTTTTCGATGTCCTCGTGCCGTCGCACGCTCTCACAATCCCGCTAAGCGGGTCCGACGAGTGAACCGAGTTATATAGTTGCGTGCGGACCAAGTATATAGCGCCGGCAGGCAGGCGGAAGACGGCATCGTACCTCCCTTCTCATGAATAACCGACCCGCCGAATCGAACCGCGTTTCCCGTCGCGAGTTCCTGATCGCGGCCGCCGCTGTGCCCGGTGCGCTCGCAATCAGCCGCTCCTTCGCCGCGCCGCTTTTGACGTCCACCGCACGACCCGCAGTGCTCGAGCCGTTTGATTATCGAGGGGTTAAGCTGCTGCCCAGTCGCTGGCTGGACCAGTATCATTCCGCGCGCGATTACTATATAAGCGTTTCCAACGACGATATCCTTCACGGCTACCGGGTGGCCGCCGGGCTTCCCGCCCCCGGCCAGCCCTTGGGCGGCTGGTCGGCAGTCAACAGCGACCCAGTCTTCGGCCAATGGCTTAGTGGCCTGGCGCGGATGTATGCGGCGACCGGAGACGGGGCGGTCCGAGACAAGGCGATCCTGTTGCTTACGGAATGGGGCAAGACGATCGGCGCGGACGGGGAGTGCCGCATGAGCCTATACTCGTACGACAAGCTGCTCTGCGGACTCATCGACCTGCAACGTTATGCGGGGGTGGTTGCGGCGGCGCCGCTGATGGAGCGCACGATGGATTGGGCGATGCGCACGTTCTCGACGGAGCGCACTCCGGCGACGCCTGACGACATCAATGGCCGGCCGCACGAATGGTACACGCTGGCGGAAAACGTTTATCGTGCATACGAACTTGGCGGCAACCAGAAGTATAAACAATTCGCGGACACCTATCTATATAAGGCTTTCTGGAACAAGTTCGCCGAAACGTCGGCCCCGGCGGACGCCTACCACGTGCATGCGTATAGCCATGTAAACACGTTCAGCAGCGCGGCCATGGCGTATGAAGTCAGCGGGGACCCGATCTATCTCACGATCCTCCGAAACGCCTACGATTACCTGCAGCGAACGCAGTGTTATGCGACGGGTGGCTACGGGCCGATGGAGCGGTATGTCCCACCCGATGGCACGCTGGGCCGGAGCGTGGAGGCGCGGAACGCCTCATTCGAGACGGTCTGCGGCTCTTGGGCAGGTTTTAAAATGAGCCGCTACCTGACGCGTTTCACCGGGGAGGCCCGCTACGGCGACTGGGTCGAGCGCCTTCTATATAACGGAGTGGGCGCTGCGCTGCCGATCACGACGGGCGGAAAGAATTTCTATTACTCCGACTATCGCGTCACGGGCGGGTTGAAAGTATATAAGGTCTCGCGAAACACCTGTTGTGCCGGCAGCTACGCACAGACGGTGGCGGATTATCATAATCTCATTTATTACCAGGATGCCGGGAGCCTGTATGTAAACCTCTATATTCCCTCCGCGGTGACCTGGTCGCGCCCGGGCGGCCCGGTCACGGTGACGCAGGAGACGCAATATCCGGAGACGGAGGTTTCGACGCTGCGGCTCGCGATGGATCAGCCGGCGGATTTCGCGCTGAAGTTTCGCGTGCCGGAGTGGGCTCCGAAGCTCTCCGCCGCGGTGAACGGCACCGCGGTGCCCCTCGAGGCGAGGCCGGGCACATGGGCGGAAATCAACCGGACATGGGCGTCGGGAGACGTGGTGGCGGTCACGATTCCTTTGACCCTGCGCATGGCTCCGATCGATCGGCAGCATCCGCGTCGTGTCGCCGTGGTGCGCGGGCCGGTGGTGCTCGTGATGGATGACTGGGTGTTTGAAGATATTCCTCAGCTGCCCGGACCTGAAAATATCAACGAATGGCTGGTGCCGGACGGACACCCCGGTGTGTTCAAGCTCGCTCCGATCCAGGGGAAAACGTTTGAGGCGAGATTTCGGCCGTTCTACGCGGTGGGCGAAGTGACGCCCTATCGCATCTACCACGACCTGGACGCCCCGCCGATTCCTGTCTGGTAACACCAGCACAATTGCGGCACCCGGGGACTTCCTATATCACCACGCTGAACGTGATATTACGCTATATAGTGTTTTCCATATTGCTGGCCACCGGAGTCCGTTCGCGCAGTGGTGGACGACGTCGGGTTCGCACCTGCTGGCGCTGCTCATATTTTATGCTGAATGATATCTGTAGAGCGTCCGGATTCTCCCCGCGCGGTGCTTCGTCATCGGAACCGGATCGCCGTGTTTTCCGGCGGCGCCAGATAAAACAGACGTGGTGGCTCGTGTGCGTCCTCGTAGTGGCGTTCGTGGTCGGCGTGCGCCCGGGGCGCGCGGAGTCGGCGAGCCCATTGATGCTTGGCTCGTCGTGGTATCCCGAGCAATGGCCCGAGGCGAATTGGGAGAAGGATCTGGCGTTGATGCAGGGCGCTGGGTTGCGGATGGTGCGGATCGGGGAGTTTGCGTGGAGCAGCATGGAGCCGACGGAGGGTCACTATACATTCGACTGGCTGGAGCGGGCGATCGCGGCGGCGGCGCAACATCATCTCGTGGTGGTGCTGGGCACTCCGACCGATGCGCCGCCGGCCTGGCTTACTGAGAAATATCCGGAGACTCTCCGGATCGACGAGAGCGGCCAGCGGATGTCGCACGGCTGGCGCCGGCAGTTTTCCTATACGAGCGCGAAGTATCGGGAACTTTGCCGGGAGATTGTCGAACAGATGGTTCGGCGGTTTGGGCACAACCCGAATGTCATCGGCTGGCAGGTTGGAAATGAGTTTACCGAGGATTCATTCGACGCCGAGGCGCAGCGCCTGTTTCACGACTGGCTGAAGGCGAAATATGGAACGCTGGATGCGCTCAACCAGCACTGGAACACCGCTTACTCGAGCCAGACGTATACAGAGTGGGACCAGGTCCCGATGCATACAACGCGAGGCAACCCGAGTCTATATGTGGACTATAAACGATTCGTCACGGACCAGTGGCGGAGTTTCCAGCGCAATCAGATCGAGGTGATCCGGCGTTTCGCGCTGCCGCAGCAGTTCACGATGACGAATCTTGGCGGCCTCGGCTGGGCCAATCGTTTCAATCGAAACGAATTCGCTGCTGATCTCGATCTGGTGAGTTGGGATGCGTATGTCGGACAGGGCCATCTGGAGCCTTATCGCATGGGGGCGACCCACGACCTCGTGCGCGGCTGGAAGCAAAAAAATTTTTGGGTGATCGAGATGCAGCCCGCATTTGTCGATTGGGCGCCAATCAGCAATGCCCTTGATCGCGGCGAGACGCGCGCGCTCGCCTGGGAGGCCGTCGGCCACGGAGCGGATTGCGTCGCCTTCTGGCAATGGCGGGCCGGCCTCAGCGGCGAGGAGCAATATCATGGGGCGCTCGTCGGGCCCGACGGCGAGCCGCTGCCGTTTTATGAAGAAGCCCGGCAGATCGGCGCGGAATTCGGAAAAGCCGCGGAGACCTTGGCGGGGACGTCACCGGAATCGCAGGTCGCGATCCTACATGACTATGACAGCCGCTGGGCGATCGATTTTCACAAGCAGAGCCAGCGCTATGAACAAGTCGATATATTGATCGACTATTACCGGGCGCTCCGGGACCTGACTCAGGCGGTTGATATTGTCGATCCCGGCGTCGCCCTCGATAAATATAAACTCGTGGTGGCTCCGAGTCTGAATGTCATTTCCCCCGCGCTGGCCGAGCATCTCCGCGCGTATGTGGAGCGGGGTGGGCATCTCGTGCTCGGTCCGCGGTCGGGCATGAAGGATGCCTTCAACGCCCTGAATATACAGCGCCAGCCCGGGCCGCTCGTGCCGGTCCTCGGGGCCAAGGTGGAGCAATATTATGCCTTGCTCGACGATGTCCCGGTGAGCGGACAATGGGGCAGCGGCCACGCGATCATCTGGGCCGAATATTTATCGGCCATCCGTCCGGGCACCGAGGTCGTGATGCGCTATGGGACGTCCAACGGGTGGCTCGATGGCCAGCCCGCCGCGGTGAGCCGCCGGGTGGGGCAGGGGACCCTCCTATATGTTGGGGCTTTATTCGACGGAGCGCTGATGCGATCGGCCGCCGCAGCGTGGGTCAGCGGCGCGCAGCTGATGAACCATGTGATTCCGGTGCCGGCGAAGGTCGAGGTTTGTCGGCGGGTCGGGGCTGGGCGGGAGATATATATTTTCATCAATCACGACGCGGCCGAGGTGCGGTTCGATCTGCCGTCGGACATGACCGACCTTCTCGGCGGCGGGATCCAGCGACACGTGGAACTTCCGCGCCACGGTGTGGCCGTACTCGTACGGTCGATCGCGATTTCCCGGTAGCGCGAGGCTCACGCCGGGGCGGCCTGCGCGAGGAGCCTATATACAGGAGGGTGGCAGGACGTGGAAGGCCCCCGCCTCGCCTCACGGCTGAATGCGTTGAGCACGTATATATAGAAAATATATATACCGTTGTTGCGGATTCCCTCGCGTGAAGCCCTCGTCTGCCAATGAGTATATGGCAGCTTGGTGCTCTGTTATAGCGAGCTGTCGCCGGCGGAAAACCCCGAAAGTGGTCGCTCGAACGCCCGGCGTCACTCCGTCGCCTCGTGGCGGATTCTATATTCGCGCGGGGTGCAGCCGCATGCGCCGCGGAACGCCTCGTTGAACCGGCTGATCGAGTTGAAACCCGAGCTGAACGCGATTTCCACGATCTTGTTGTCGGTCGTGGCCAGCAGGCGCTGGGCGTGGGAAACACGATGATGCGTCAGGTACTCGACGAGCGTCGTGCCGAACGCCTTCTTGAAGAGACTCATCGCATAGTTCGGATGCAGTCCCACGGCATGGCCGATCTCCTCGACGGCGAGGTGCTCGGTGTATCGTTGGGCGATCAGGCAGGCCATGCGCTCCACTTTATTCAGCGCGCCATCGTCGATCACCGAGTGGCGGGCGCGATGCTTTTTCCCGGCGTTTATATTGGGAAGCGCGGCCGTCAGCCGCAGGAGGCGTGCTTCCATTTCCAGCATGACGATTCGCGTGGTCTCCTTTTGTGGACGAATGAGGTTCTCCTCCCATTCCTCGAAAAGATGCTGGTCTGACTCGGCCCGCGCGGCGGTTTGTTCACGATGCATTTCGCCCCGCAGCAGTGGCTGCAAGAATTTCTCGGGGAATTTGCACTGGAGAATCCAGGCGAATGGGATGGTCGCGACGAAGTACTCCGTTTGCGTGCCGAACTCGATGATCTGGTGCGGGATCGCCGCCCAGAAGACACTGAGTCGTCCGGCATCCACGCGCACCTTGCCGCCGCCGAGGAGATATATTAACCAGCCAGTGCGGAGAAAATTGATCTCCACCTCGTTATGGTGGTCGGGCCGACGCATCGGCGATGGCGTCCAGCGTTCGCACGTGAATCCGTAAGGCGCGAAATCGGGTCGATTAGGGTCGAACGAAACCATGGAGTGACCTTAGGATGCCGTAGGAAACAGGCCGAATTTGGGAAGCTTTCGCGGGAAAGTCACTCTATTATACGCTGCACGGTTGCACGACGGTCAACCTCGCCCTGTCTCGGCCGTCGCTTCTGCCGCCGTCCCCGCCCCATGCCCGCCCCTGCACTTTCCCTTGGTGTCATCTTTGGCAACCGAGATTTTTTTCCGGACAAACTGGTTCCGGAAGCCCGCGCCGATATAGAGAAACTGTTCAGCGAAATGGGCGTGAGGCCGATTATGCTCGACCCGGCGCAGACGAAACTGGGCAGTGTGGAAACGCACGCGGATGCTCGGGCATGCGCCGAACTTTTTCGGTCTCGCCGCGATGATATAGCCGGAGTCCTCGTCGTGCTGCCAAATTTCGGGGACGAGCGCGGCGTCGCCGACACGCTGAAACTCGCGAAGCTGGATGTGCCCGTGCTCGTGCAGGCGTATCCCGATGACCTCGATCGCCTCGATGTGATCCGACGGCGAGACGCGTTTTGCGGCAAGATTTCCGTCTGCAATAATCTCCGTCAGGCCGGTATCGCATATTCGCTCACGCGGAAACACGTGGTGCACCCGCTGGACGATTCCTTCCGGGCCGATCTGCGACGCTTCTTGGCAGTGTGCCGCGTCGTCCGCGGAATGCGCGGCGTCCGTCTCGGGGCCGTGGGCGCGCGGCCCGGGGCGTTTAATACAGTGAGATATAGTGAAAAAATTCTCGAGCGGCACGGGATCAGCGTCACGACCATCGATCTTTCAGAAATCCTCGGCGCGGCCGCGAAGCTCGGGGTGGGTGACTCCGTCATGCAGGCGAAGCTCACCGAGATCAGAGCCTACGCGCCAACGGGTGCGGTTCCGCCAGCGAAACTGGAACAGATGGCACGGCTCGGCGTCGTGCTCGATGATTTCGTCGCGCGGAACCGGCTGGATGCGACGGCGATTCAGTGTTGGACGTCCGTGCAGCAGAATCACGGCTGCAACGTGTGCACGAGCATGAGTATGATGAGCGAGAATTTTCATCCCAGCGCGTGCGAAGTGGATGTCACGGGCGTGCTGACGATGTATGCAATGCAGCTGGCGTCGGATTCGCCGAGCGCGTTGGTCGACTGGAATAATAACTACGGATCGGAAGACGATAAATGTGTACTCTTCCACTGCGGAAATTGGGCGAAGTCGTTTTTGCCGGATATCAAAGTGGCGACAGCCCCGATCCTGGGCACGACTCTGGGCGAGCAAAACACCTGGGGCGCCCTCGACGGGCGCACGCCCGCGAATCCGCTCACGTATGGACGTCTCACCACGGATGATACCAGCGGGACGATTCGCGCCTATATAGGTCAGGGGCAACTCACGAACGATGAATTAAAGACGTTCGGCACGCGGGCGGTGGCGCACGTTCCCAAGCTGCAGAAACTCCTTCAGTATATATGTCGCGAGGGCTTTGAGCATCACGTCGTGATGAATGCGTCGCACAGCTCGGGCGTGCTCGATGAGGCATTTCGACGTTATCTCGGCTGGGAAGTATATCATCACGAGGCCGACGGCCGTGACGAATGAGTCCGATCCTTGTAATTGATATAGCGGGCCCGGCGAAAACGCCGCCCGAATGCCGGGCGGCGGCGATCGGGCGATCATGATCTCTGACCGCGAGCTCGCACTCAAATCGCTGACCTACCGGCGCGGCGTGATCCAGGCGATCAAGCACGCGGGGGCCGGCCATACCGGCGGCAGCCTGTCTTGTGTCGATATATTAAACGTTCTCTATAATCGGGTCCTCCATATCGAGCCTGCCACCGCGCAGGACCCGCATCGCGACCGATATATCCAGAGCAAGGGACATTCGGTCGAGGCGCTCTTTGTGGTCCTCGCCGACCGCGGTTTTTTTCCGGCCAGCGAGATCGCCACGCTTGGGGAGTATAAATCGCATTTCGTCGGCCATCCGACGCGACACGTGCCCGGCGTCGAGCAAAATACCGGCGCTCTTGGCCATGGGCTTCCCATTGCCACGGGAATTGCGATCGGAGCCAAACTCGATGGGGATTCCTATCGCACCTTCACATTGCTGGGAGATGGAGAACTTGCGGAAGGCTCCAACTGGGAGGCGGCGATGGCCGCAGCGCACTACGATCTCGATAATCTCACCGCGATCGTTGACTGCAATACACTCCAGATCACCGGCCGCACTGCAGACGTGATGAGCAACGAGCCGCTCGCGGAAAAGTTCGCCGCGTTCGGCTGGGCCGTGCGGACGGTGAATGGGCATGATCTGGCGGAACTCACGAACGCGCTCTCGTCACCGCTCGCCGCCGGGCAACCGGGCGTTGTCATCGCGCGCACGGTCAAGGGTCGAGGCATCAGCTTTATGGAAGACGTCGGCAAATGGCATCATGGTGTGCCAACCGACGAAGAGTATATACGCGCGCTGGCCGAGATTGACACCGCATTTCAGCTGCTCGGAGGTGCCGCATGAGTGGGGCGGCTCCATCGATGTATACGGAGGAAGCCCGGCGCGTCGCGGCGGGTCTGGGCTTAAAGATGGGACGCGCCAATCTGGAGGAGTTCGCCGCCACGCTCTTGGAACTCGCCCGCGCCGATCGCCGGGTGATCGCCGTCACCAGCGACTCGCGCGGGTCGGGCAAGCTCGGTCCCTTCGGGCAGGCGCTGCCGAAGCAGATCGTCGAGGTGGGAATCGCGGAGCAGAATCTGGTCGGCGTCGCCGCCGGCCTGGCGTCGACGGGAAAAAAAGTCTTCGCCGTTTCCCCCGCTTGTTTTCTGACGGCGCGGGCCCTCGAGCAGATCAAGAATGATCTCGCCTATAGTGATAATGCGGTCGTGGCCGTGGGTATCAGCGCCGGTGTAAGCTATGGGGCGCTGGGCACGACGCATCACTCGCTGCACGATTTCGCGGCGCTGCGCGCGATAAACAATATAGCGATCGTCGCTCCCGCGGATAATTTTGAAACGCGGGACGCGGTGATTGCGGCGGCGGCGTCGCGGCACCCGGTATATCTTCGATTTGGGAAGGCGCCGTTATATCATTTGCCCACAACGGACTCCTATCGTCCGGGTGAGGCGCGGCTGTTGCGCGAGGGGCGGGATGTCGCATTTCTGGCCACTGGCGAGACGGTCATCCACGCGCTGCTCGCTGCGGCCCGGCTCGAGGCGGACATGGGCTGGTCGTGTCGCGTGCTGAGCTTCCCGTCGATCAAGCCGCTCGACACGGGTCGCGTGCTCGCTGCGGCACGGGAATGTCGCGCGTTGCTCAGCGTCGAGGAGCATATGGTCAATGGCGGATTCGGCGAGGCGTGTGCGGCGGTGATTGCGCAGGCGGGAATATCCGCCCGTTTCAAGATCGTGGGGATTCCCGATGAGTATACAGTGACCGGAAGCCAGGCGGATATATTCCGGCATTATGGGATCTCAATGGAGGGACTCGCGGCAGAAGCCGGCGAGTTGCTCGCGCGGAGCGTGGCGCACGTATGAACTATTACCTCGCGCTGGACCAAAGTACCTCCGCGACGAAGGCGCTGCTCTTCGATGGTCGCGGCATTTTGCTTGATAAAGCGTCGGTGGAACATGCGCAGCATTATCCGCAGCCGGGGTGGGTGGAGCATGACGCTGAGGAGATTTGGCAGAACGTGCTCGCCGTGGTGCGAACGCTGGTGGAGCGCCATCCGGCCAGGGTCCCGGAGCTCCGCGGTGTTAGTATTACAAATCAGAGGGAAACGATTGTGGCGTTTGCACGGGACGGCGGGGCGCCCGTCGCGCCGGCGATCGTCTGGCAATGTCGCCGGGGAGCGGAGCTGTGCGCGGCACAGGAGCGCGCCGGCCGCGGCGCCGTCATCCACGCCCGCACTGGCCTGCTGGTGGATTCTTATTTTTCCGGCTCGAAGCTGCAGTGGCTGATGCGCGAACGTCCTGAAATCGCCCGGCGCGTCGCGAACGGTGAGGTGCTCTTCGGCACGGTCGATGCGTATTTGATATATCGTTTGACGCGCGGAAATGTTTTCGCGAGTGACGTCACGAACGCGAGTCGCACGTTGTTATATGATATTGACCGGCTCGCCTGGGATCCGGAGTTGTGTCAATGGTGGGACGTGCCGATCGGCGCGTTGCCGGAGGTGAGGGAGAGTTCGGCGAGGTTCGGTGAAACGACCTTCGAGGATATATTATCCGCGCCGCTCGCGATTTGCGGCGTGATGGGAGATTCGCAGGCGTCGCTTTTCGCCCAGCGTTGTTTCGAACCGGGAATGGCGAAGGTGACGTTCGGCACCGGATCGTCCGTGCTGTTGAATATAGGCTCCGAATCTCGGCGCTCGCGCCAGGGGCTCGTCACCGCTCTGGCCTGGGTGCAGCGCGGAGTGCCGACGTATGCTTTCGAGGGAATTATCATCAGCTCGGCGGCGGCGCTCGCCTGGCTGCGCGACCAGCTCGAACTTGTTGACGATTATGCCGAAGCCGAAAATCTGGCCGCCGCGATTCCGGATACCGGTGGAGTATATTTCGTGCCGGCGCTCGCGGGACTGGGATTTCCGCATTGGCGTCCGGGCGCGCGCGCGGCGATCAGCGGGCTGACGTCGCACAGCAGTCGGGCGCAAGTGGTGCGGGGCGCTTTCGAGGCGGTCGCTTACCAACTGCGTGATGCCCTGGATGCGATGCGCTCGGAGTCGGGCGTGCCGCTGCGGCTGATCCGCGCGGATGGTGGTCCAACGCAAAACCGCATGCTAATGCAGTTTACGGCGGATCTCTCCGGCGCCGAAATCCAAGTCGCGGAAATGGCGGACTGCTCGGCACTGGGTGCCGTGCGTGCCGGGCTGCTCGGGTTGGGCGACGCCGTCTCGCCGGGCGCACTTGCAGGCGAGGAGGATGCCGCTTCCATTTATCATCCCCTCATGAGTCCGGCCGACGTCGAGACTTTATATAGCGGCTGGCGTCGGGCGGTCCGCGAAGTCGTTTCCCAACTCCCCAGTCCCGTCCAGGAGAAAAAATCCGCATGAGAACGTATATTATCACCGGCGCGATCCGGCTGCTTTTCTTGGGCGTCGGCCTGGCCGGTGTCGTCCGGGCGGGAGAGAAGGCGCTGGTGAATACGACGCATTCACCGGGCGCCGTTTTATATATGCCCGACCTGGCCGACGTGAAGTGGAACGGCGGGTTGCTCGGAGAACGCTTTGAAGTCGCGCATACGATGATGGTGCCGCACATGTGGGATATCCTGCGCGATGCGAAGCAGAGCCATGCGTGGGACAACTACCTCATCGCGGCCGGCATGGAGCAGGGGAAATTCGCTGGGCCGCCGTTCAACGACGGGGATTTCCTGAAATGGTTCGAGGCGCTGGCGCAGGTGTACGCGGTGACGAAGGATCCCGCGATCGACCGGCAGATGGATGAGATCATCGCGGTCATCGCGAAGGCGCAGCGCGAGGATGGATACCTGCACACGCAGACGATCATCCCGCAGCGCCAAGGCGACAAGGACGTCCACGCGTTCGCCGACCGCGATCATTTTGAGACGTATAACATGGGTCACCTCATGACGACCGCCTGCGTGCATTATCGGGCGACGGGAAAGACCTCAATGCTTGACCTGGCCCGGAAGGCGGCGGACTACATAGACGCGCTGTGCCAGCGGGCGCCGGCCGAGCTGGCGTTGAATGCGATTTGCCCCTCGCACTATATGGGGGTCGTCGAGCTCTATCGCACGACTCACGAGCCGCGTTATCTGGCGCTCGCGAAGCGCCTCGTCGAAATTCGCAGCCTGGTCGATCCGCAAGATGGAAGTGACCAGAACCAGGACCGCATGCCGTTCCGGCAGATGGTCGAAGCGGTCGGCCACGCCGTGCGCGCGAATTACCTCTATGCCGGCGTGGCGGATGTCTATGCGGAGGATCAGGACCAGTCGCTGCTCAAGACCCTGACGACGCTTTCGAACAACGTCGCGGGCCAAAAGTTATATATCACCGGCATGACCGGGGCACTGTATGAAGGCGCGTCGCCGTACGGCGTCGACTATACCCAGCACAAGTATATCAAGGTCGTGAACCAGGCCTATGGGCGCGATTATGAGCTGCCGAACCTGACCTCATATAATGAGACCTGTGCGACGGTCGGCTACGGCTTGTGGATGTGGCGCATGCTGGCGGACACCGGCGACGCGCATTATGCGGACCTGTTCGAGCAGACCTTATATAACGGCATCCTGCCCGGCATCAGTCTCGAGGGAACGCATTACTTCTATGTGAATCCGCTGAAGAAGCTCGAGGATTTCAAGATGCCGCTGCGCTGGTCGCGCACGCGCGTGCCCAATATACCGGTCAGTTTCTGCTGTCCGCCCAACGTCGTGCGCACGATCGCGGAGATGCATAATTACGTGTATGCACTTTCGCGCGACACGCTGTGGGTGAACCTCTATGCGGCGAGCTCGCTCGATACGACCTGGACGGAGGGTGGACGCATCCGGCTGCGGCAGGAAACGGATTACCCTTGGTCGGGTGCGGTCAAGTTGATCATCGATGCGGCACCCGAGCGACCGATCAACCTGAAGCTGCGGATTCCCGGCTGGCTGCACGACGAGTCGGTCGCGCTTCGTGTCAACGGCCAGGCAGTCAAGGCGGGCCTCAAGCCCGGGACCTACGCGGAGATCAAGCGCACGTGGAAGAGTGGCGACACGGTTGATTTCACGATGGAATTCAAGCCCGCGCTGTGGGAGGCGAATCCCCTCGTCGAGGAGAACGTCGACCAGGTGGCGATCAAATATGGACCGCTGGTATATTGTATAGAGTCCAACGATCTGCCGAAGGGGGTGCGCCTCCAGGACGTCGCTCTCTCGTTGACGGATACGGGAAAGTTTTCCTTCGAGCGCGAGAAGATTGTGAACGCGGACGTCGTTGCGCTCTCGATGCCGGCGGAAGCGTTGAATCGCGAAAAGTGGTCGGCGGACCAGCTCTATCGTGAGGCGGCCAATCGTGCTCCCCGCGCGATCACGCTCAAGGCGGTGCCCTATTTCGCCTGGGGTAATCGTGGCGATACGGAGATGAGCGTCTGGGTGCCCTTGCGCTGAACGCGCACTGCCTCCTTCATGTCAACTACCCCTCACACTGCCGCTGGGGCGTCCCTCGTGGACCGCCTCGATGCGTTATATGAATATGACCGCGAGCCCGTCACGCAGAAGGACCTGCACGGGTGGAAGATCTTTTGGGCGACCTTTGCGGGGGAGCATATAGCGGGGACGGAGTTTGTCATCGGCCCGCTCTTCGTGCTGCATGGCGCGTCCGCCTTCGCGGTGCTCGTGGGCTTGTTTATCGGCAACCTCTTTGCGGTCCTGAGCTGGGCGTTCGTTTGCGCGCCGATTGCGGTGAAAACGCGGCTCACTATATATTGGCAGATTCGGAAGCTGGGCGGTCCGTGGCTGACCGTGGCCTATAGCGCCGTATATGGTGTGATCCTGTGCGTTCTCGCGGGCTCGATGCTGCGCGTCTCCATGACCGCAATTGCCATCCCGTTTGAACATTATTTCGGCACGGCTGGATCGCTGCCGGAGTGGATGTGGATCGTGCTCGCCGTGATTGTGGGATCCGTGATTGCCGTGCTCGCGGTGCTGGGATTCGAGGGGATGGCGATCTTTTCAAAAATGTCCGCACCGTGGATGGTTGTGGTGTTCTTCATCGCGGCGATTGCGACGCTTCCGATGCTCGGCTGCCACTCCCTCGGCGATTTCTGGCGCGTCGCTCACGACAAAATCTGGACCGGTCGGGTCGCACCCGGCTTTTCGAAATTCACCATCTGGCACGTCATCGGTTTTTCCTGGCTCTGTAATATGCCGCAGCACTTCGGAATGGCCGACATGACTATATTGCGGTACGCGCGGAAATGGCAGATGGGCTTTTGCTCCTCGGCGGGAATGTATCTGGGTCACTATTGCGCGTGGATCGCCTCGGGGATTCTCTGTGCCGCGGCCATCTCCCGCGGGATCCCCACGGATCCCGGTCCGATCGCCTATCTCGGCGCCGGGTTGACGGGGGCGATCTGCGTCGTCGTGGCGGGCTGGAATGTGGCCAGCCCGACACTCTATAGAGCGGGCCTCGCGCTGCAGGTGGCGACGCCGAACTGGAGCCGCTGGCGCGTCACGCTCGTGGTCGGCGCCGGTATGATTGTCTGCGCGTGCATCCCGGCGATCATTGCCCATCTGGATCTTCTGATCACGACGAACGCGCTGGTCCTGCTGCCGCTCGGGGCCTTTATATTTATTGATATACGGTTGTTCCCGAAGCTGGGGCTGCGGTCGAACTATGCGGAAAAAACCCGCGCGCTGGTGAGCTGGCCGGCCGCCGCGGCCTGGATTGTGAGCATGGGCGGTTCGCTGGCCGCCTTTTTCCTCGGAGCCGAACCCATTTTCCTCGCGCTGCCGGAATGGATTGCGTGCGTCGTGCTTTATATAGCTTTCAGCTATATCCAACAGAAGACCGCCCCGGAGCCCGTGCCGGCGGCGGTCCTGGCTTAACCCCATGAAATCCCTCCTCCGATTTATCTCGTTCATCGGTCTCGCCCTGATGTTCGTGTCCGCACTGCTGGTCTTCAGTGATGCGATCACGCTCTCGGTATATCATCAGCTCTCATTGCTTGGCACGGTGATGTGGTTCGTCCCGGTGCCCTTCTGGATGAAGCGCCGGTTACACCAGCACGGATGAAAATACCGGCATCGCAGCGATGCGGTGCCTTGGATGCCCCGGTTTCTCGCCTTCCCTGATGCCTTCCGAATATAGAGTCTCGAATCTCCGCTGCGAATACCTGGTCGACCCGCAGGGCCTCGACGAGCGGGAGCCGCGTTTATATTGGCAGATCGAGTCCGATCGGCGTGGCGCGCGACAACTGTCCTGGCGCGTGCGCGTCGCCTCATCCGCCGAGGCACTCGAGCGCGAAGGAAATCGCTGGGACAGCGGGAAACAGGCCGGGGGCGATTCGACTCACATCATATATCGCGGGGAGCCGTTGCGCTCGCGTGAGCGTTGCTATTGGAACGTCGAATCATGGGACGAGACCGGCGCTTCGGCCGTCTCGGCGACCGCGGTCTGGACCATGGGGCTCCTCGAGGTCACGGAGTGGCAGGCGCAGTGGATCACGGGCGATGACGATATATACGTGAGAGATCCCGGTGCTGTCCGTGGAACGCTCACGCGGCCGGGGACGCCCGTGATTTTTCGCCGGGATTTCATCGTCCCGGAGGAGGTCCGCAGCGCCACGCTCTATGCTTCGGCCCGTGGTATATTCGAGCTGCGGCTCGGGGGCGAAACCGTCGGGCGCGACAAGTTTGCCCCGGAATGGACCGACTATAGCAAACGGATCCATTATCGAACGTACGATGTGACCGAAGGCGTCGCGGAGGGGATGAATCGATTGGAGGCAACGCTGGGTGACGGCTGGTGGTCTGGTTTCGTCGGCTGGCAGGAAATGCGCGGCCGCTATGGTTCGCTGGAAAACAGCTTGCTGGTGCAACTCGAGGTCGAGCTGAAAAGCGGAGGCAGGATGGTCGTAGCGAGCGGGGATTCCTGGGAATGCGGCACGGGGCCGATCCTGTCGTCGGATTTCATGATGGGGGAGATATATGATGCTCGGCGTCACCCGGGCGCCTGGGGCTCCGCCCGCGTCGTGGCGCCGCCGTCCGGCTCGCTCGTCGCCCAGCGATCCGAACCCGTGCAGATCACAGAGGAGCTGGCGGCGCGCTCGGTGGTGGAGATCGAGCCGGGCCGTTTCATATATGATCTGGGCCAGAATATCACGGGATGGGTGCGCCTCGAGCTGACTGCGGCCGACGGAACGCGGGTGCGGATCCGCCATGCCGAGCGGTTGAATCCCGACGGGACGATCTATACGGAAAACCTGCGGCGGGCGAAGGCCACCGATTACTATATCTGCCGCGGCGGCGGGCCGGAAACGTTCGAGCCGCATTTCACGTTTCACGGCTTCCAATATATTGAGCTGACCGCCGAGGAGGCCGGGGGTGGGGAAGGGACGCAGAGAGATTTTCACGTCGGGCTCGAAGCGGTCACCGGCTGTGTCATTCATTCCGCGACGCCGTCGGCCGGGCATTTCGAGTGCTCGCATCCGGCGGTCAACCGACTGTGGTTGAACGGACTGTGGTCGCAGCGGGATAACTTTCTGAGCGTGCCGACGGATTGTCCTCAGCGGGACGAGCGACTCGGCTGGATGGGTGACGCGCAGGTGTTCCTGCGAACCGCGAGCTACAATATGGACGTCGCGGCGTTCTTCACAAAATGGATGATCGACGTCGAGGATGCGCAGACGCCCGGGGGTGTTTTTCCGGACGTGGCGCCGCGGGTGCCGGAAGATATAAACTTCGTCGGCCTCGACCAGTTGCAGGGTGCCGCGGGTTGGGCGGATGCCGGGGTGATTGTGCCGTGGACGATCTGGCGCGTATATGGTGATCGCCGGATCGTGGAAAGACACTGGCGCGCGATGACGGCGTGGCTGGATTGGCTGGAAAAAACCAATCCCAGCGGGCTTCGCGTCAACGAGCTATATAACAACTACGGCGACTGGCTATGTATTCCGAGCGACACGACTTTTCGCACGCACTCCGAGATGAAGAACCTGCTGGCGACCGCGTATTGGGCGGACGATGCGGCGAAGATGGCGGTGATGGCGCGGGCGTTGGGACGCGACAGCGAGGCGGCCCGGTATGAGGCGATGTTCGACCGGGTGCGGGCGGCGTTTCAGCGGGAGTATATAGAGGAGGGCGGCCGGCTTCGGGTCGAAACCCAGACGGCCTACCTCCTCGCGCTCGCCTTCGATCTTTTGCCGGCCGCATCGCGCACTCGTGCGGCCGATCGTCTGGTCGATAATATACGAGACCTCGACTGGCATTTGAGCACGGGTTTCATTGGCATCAGTCACCTCAACCCGACCCTGACGCTGGAAGGCCGGGTGGATGTCGCGTACCGGCTGCTGCTGCGGGAGGATTATCCCTCCTGGCTCTATCCGGTGCAGCATGGCGCGACGACAATCTGGGAGCGGTGGAACGGTTGGACGAAGCAGGACGGGTTCTTCAATCCACAGATGAATTCGTTTAATCACTATTCGCTCGGATCCGTTGGCGAGTGGCTGTTCCGGCATGTCGCGGGCATCGAGATGGACGCCGCGGAGCCGGGGTTCCAGCATTTCATATTGAAGCCGTTTATCGGACCGGGGCTCAGTTTCGCGCGGGCGAGCTACCGGACATTGCACGGAACCATCGAAAGTCACTGGCGGCGGGACGGCAACCGACTCACGTGGTCCGTGCGGATCCCGGCGAATACGCGGGCGACTATATACATTCCGTCGGATGGCGTGTCGCCGGTCGAAGCCGACGGGCTGCCGATCGTGCGCCGCGGAGAGGGGTTCGCGGTCTACCAGGGCGACGCGGGTCAATATACATTCACCAGCGTGTGCTCGCCGCATGAAGCAGCGGCTGAAAACCGGTGACGTGTTTCACATGAGTCGAGTCACGGCCAGATATATGATCGAAACCCCGCTGCCGGTGGCGGCGGCCGCCGAGGTGCTCGCGGGCGAGCAATCGTCGGGTACCTTCGTCGCGGTGCCGGGAGAGACCGCGGAACTCAAGCGGCGCTTCGCCGCTCGCGTGGAACGCATCGTGGAGCGTGACTCCGTATCCGCGCCCTCGCTCCCGACGGGTCGGCCCGCGGCCAATATATATCGACGGGCGGAGGTGACGGTGTCGTGGTCGACGGAAAACTTCGGTCACAATCTGCCGACGCTGGTTTCGACGCTTCAGGGGAACCTATATGAACTCGCGCAATTCTCGGGGCTGAAGCTGCTCGATTTCGACGTGCCGGACTCTTTCGCGAGTCACTTCCGCGGGCCGGCGTTTGGCGTGATGGGCACGCGGCGTTTGACGGGGGTCGACGCCCGACCGCTCATCGGGACGATTATAAAGCCGAGCATCGGGCTGGCTCCGGAAGAGACGGCGGCGATGGTGAAGGTGCTCGTCGAGGCGGGGATCGATTTTATCAAGGACGACGAGCTGATGGCCGATCCGCCGCATGCTCCGTTTGATCGACGGGTGGATGCCATCATGGCGGTGATCAACGCGCACGCCGAGCGGACCGGCAAGAAAGTGATGTATGCTTTTAATATAAGCGACGAGCTCGACCCGATGCTGCGGCATTATGAAAAGATTGTCGCGAACGGCGGGACCTGCGCGATGCTGAGCATCAATAGCGTCGGGCTGGTGGCCTTGAAAAAGATCTGTGATCTCGGCACGCTCTCGATCCACGGCCATCGCAACGGCTGGGGAATGCTCAACCGGCACCCGTTGCTCGGCATGGATTTCGCGGCATATCAAAAGCTCTGGCGTCTCGCCGGTGTCGATCAGCTGCACGTGAACGGGATCGCGAACAAGTTTTGGGAGCCGGACGATTCGGTCGTGGCCTCGATGGAGGCGTGTCGTCGGGAGTTTCTCGGAGGCGCGATCCTGCCGGTGGTGTCGTCGGGACAGTGGGGTGGCCAGGCGCCGGAAACCTGGCGTCGCACCCACACGGTCGACCTTCTATATATGGCCGGCGGCGGAATCATGGCGCACCCGGACGGGGCCGCGGCCGGGGTCCGCGCACTCCGGCTTTGGTGGGAGGCGGCGGTGGATGGGTTGGACGAGGCGGCGGCCGTGATGAAATATCCGGAACTAAAAAAATCGGTGGAGAAATTCGGCCGCGCGAAATGATGAAGCGGCCGGTGACGCAAGACCCTGCAATATCATGAGCGAGCGATTGCTGGCGTTCTATGGCGATGACTTCACCGGGTCGACGGACGCGTTGGAATCGATTTCGTTGGCGGGCGCGAGGACGGTGCTTTTCCTCGAGCCGCCGACGGCCGCCCAGCTGGAACGATATCCGGATATACAAGCAATCGGCGTTGCCGGTCTCACGCGTTCGCTCGGGCCGGGTGCGATGGAGAAAAAGCTTCGACCCGCCTTCGCCGCGTTGCGGGAGCTGGGCGTACGGCACGTTCACTATAAGGTTTGCTCGACTTTCGATTCTTCGCCGATGGTCGGCAGCATTGGTCAAGCCATCGAGCTGGGTGCGGAGATTTTCGGCGGCCGCTTCGTCCCAGTCCTCGTGGGAACTCCGGTGCTCGGCCGCTATTGTATATTCGGCAATCTGTTCGCCCGCTACGGCATCGGAAGTGAAGGCGAGATATATCGTTTGGACCGGCACCCCGCGATGAGCCGCCATCCCGTCACCCCGGCGAACGAGAGCGATCTGCGGCGTCATCTCGCGCTGCAGACGCAAAATAAAATTGCCCTGATCGACGTGCTGCAACTCGCGCGGCCGGTCCCGGATATATGCGCGGCGGTGGACGCCGAGGTGGCGGCGGGTGCGCGCATTATATTATTCGACGCCCTCTATCCCGAACACGTGGTCACGTTGGGCACGGTTTTCAGTCGTTGCGCCGAGACGTCGACGCCGAGTTTTTCGGTGGGGTCGTCCAGCGTGGACACGGCGCTGGCGGCGCATTGGAACGCGGACGGGACACTACAACGTCGAGCCGAGTGGCCGGCGATCGAGCGGGCGGAGCCGATGCTTGTGATTTCGGGGAGCTGCTCGCCGGTGACGGCTGGGCAGATCGAATATGCGCTCGCGCATGGTTTCCTGGGCGTGAGATTTGATCCCGCGAGTTCGGATGGGGCTGCGCTTTTTGAAGTCGTGGCCGCCCTGCGCAGCGGCTGTTCCACGCTTGTATATACAAACCGGGGCGAGTCCACCGCCAGCCCGCTCCCCGCATCGAGAGTGGGAGCGGCGCTGGGCACGCTGGCCCGTGAAGCCGTGGCGCAAACGGGCATTCGTCGCCTCGTCATTGCCGGTGGCGACACCTCGAGTTACGCGGGACGCGCCTTGGGTCTCGAGGCCGTGGAGATGATCGCGCCGCTCGCTCCGGGCGCGCCGCTCTGTCGGGCGCACGCCCCGGGTTCTCCCGCGGACCTGCTCGAGATCAATTTCAAGGGCGGCCAGGTCGGTGCAGAAGATTATTTTGTCCGGGCGCGCCACCCGCATCCTTTATGAAAAAGACCCTCGCGCTCATCCATACCTCGGCGACGCTCGTCCCGGTTTTCGCGCAGCTCTGCAAGGCGAAACTCCCGGGCGTCGAGACGTTTAATATCATCGACGACTCCCTCGTTCGCGCGATCGGCGCCCGAGGCAGTCTCACGCCTGATATTGCCCGCCGCGTCGCCGGCTATATTGAGTCAGCCGAAACCGGCGGCGCTGACTATATACTTGTCACGTGCTCCTCGATCGGCCCCGCAGTCGAGGCAGCCGCGCCTGCGATCGGCGTCCCCGTGCTTCGCGTGGACCAGCCCCTCGCGGACCAGGCAGTTTCGACCGGACGGCGCATCGGCGTGATCGCGACACTGCCAACGACGCTTCATCCGACCGCCGACCTCGTGCAACGTCGCGCCGCCGTGCTGGGTCGGCCGATCGAGCTCACGTCGCGGCTGTGTGAAGGCGCATTTGAAGCCTTGATGAGCGGTGACGCAGCGAAGCACGACACTCTAGTGGCGGCCGCCCTGCGGGAATTATCAAAAGAGGTGGATGTCATCCTCTTGGCGCAGGCGTCGATGGCGCGCGTCGTGGATACTCTCGCACCCGAGGATCGCGTGGTTCCGATTCTGGCAAGCCCGCCGATTGCGATTGATTACATCGCGAAGGTACTCAACTCCGGAACGGCGGCGTGAGCAGGACAACCGAGAGTGGTCCCAGCGCGCGGCGCGCTCGAGCCGGCGCTGCGAGTCCGTGGCAGTCATATATTTAATCGGATATATGAACATATTGGAGAGTATATAGCCTGTGACCGCTCCTGTACCCTTGGTGCGACCCCTTCTGCGGTGGAGCCTGCTGGCATCGGCGCTCTGCCTGGGTGCCGCGCTGCTCGGCTGGGCGCTCGGGCGGCCGGCGCTATGGGCTCCGGCGGCGGTGTCAGCTGCGGTGCTGGCCGCGGTCGGCGTTGGATCGGTGCCGGGGCTGCGCGGTTATCGATTCACGCTCTGGATCATCGCCGCCGTGGCGGCCGGAATGATATATCCGGAAGCCTTCCAGCACTGGGGCAACTTCGACCTACGAAATAAGTGGGTCATCCTGCTCGTGGTCCAGCTGGTGATGTTCGGGATGGGAACACAGATGAGCCTGCACGATTTCAGCGGCATCCTGCGCACGCCGCGCGGTGTGCTCGTGGGCATCGTCTGCCATTTCTCCGTGATGCCGCTCGTCGGATATATACTGACGAAGATCTTCGCGTTTCCGCCGGAGGTGGCGGCCGGAGTGATCCTCATTGGATCGTGCTCCAGCGGCCTTGCGTCAAATGTGATGTCCTATCTCGCGGGTGCCAATCTGGTGCTGTCCGTCACGGTCACGGCGATCACGACGCTCGTGGCACCGTTCCTGACGCCGCTGCTGATGAAGGTGCTCGCGGGGACGCTCGTCGAGGTGAAGTTCATCAATATGATGGTGGAGATCGTGAAGATTGTGATCGTGCCGATCGGGGCGGCACTGTTGCACGATTACCTGAAGGCCGCACCGGCGGCGGGTCGTCGCGTAGTATATAGACTCGCGGGCGTCGCGGTGGTCTGGCTGGGATTTTTGGCGTTCGGTGGCTGGGCTTTCGTCTCACCTCGGTTGTCCGAATCGGCGCAACTGGGCGTCGCGTTGCTCGGCTTCTTCCTCGCGGCCATCCTCGCGGGGGTATGTAATCACGCGTTGACGCGCCGTGTGCCGACGCTGGATCGCTGGATGCCGGTGGGATCGATGGCGGGAATTGTCTATTTCACGACGGTGACGACGGCGGCGGGCCGCGATAATCTGCTGCAGATCGGCGGGCTGCTCGTGCTCGCGGCGATCCTGCATAATACAGCGGGATATTTTTTTGGATATTGGCTCAGTCGCGTCTGTGGGTTGGACAAGAGTTCCGCGCGCTCCGTGGCCTTTGAGGTCGGGCTGCAGAACGGCGGGATGGCCTCCGGCCTCGCGGGCGCCATGGGAAAACTCGGAACCGTCGGCCTGGCCGCCGCAGTGTTCAGCCCGTGGATGAATATATCCGGATCCATCCTGGCGAATTACTGGAAGCGAAAACCCGCTATATGAAAACCCCTCAGCCCGCCACCCCGTTCGTTTCCGTCGCGCCGCCGCTCATGCAAAGCTTCTTTACATTGCGGACACCGCGCGGCGCCGGACGGATCCTGCTGGGGCTGTCTGCGGCATTCGCCGCCGCGGCTGGCGCGGCGCCGCGTCCGGCGGAACCCTTGCCGGCGGAACACACGATTGCACCGGGGCCGTTTGCCGCCAATTGGGACTCGCTCGCGACCGGATATAAATGTCCCGACTGGTTTCGGGACGCGAAGTTCGGGATCTGGGCGCACTGGTCGGCGCAGTGCGTGCCGGAGCAGGGCGACTGGTACGCGCGCTCGATGTATATTCAAGGCACGAAGCAAAACGAATATCATAACGCCCAGTACGGGCCGCCCTCGCAATTCGGGTTCATGGAGATCGACAACCTCTGGCACGCCGAGCACTGGGACCCGGAGAAGTTGATGCAGCTCTATATAGCCGCGGGGGCGAAATATTTCGTGGCGCTCGCGAATCACGAGGACAACTTCGACACGTACGATTCCCGCTACCAGGCGTGGAACGCTATGAATGTCGGGCCTCACCAGGATATCATAGGAACGTGGGCGAAGGTGGCGCGCGCCCATGGGCTGCGCTTTGGCGTCTCGAATCATTCCTCGCATGCGTGGCATTGGTTTCAACCGGCGTATGGCTATGACGCGGAAGGGCCGAATGCGGGCGTGCGCTATGATGCCGCGCGCCTGACGAAGGCAGACGGTGCAGGCAAATGGTGGGATGGCCTGGATCCGCAGGAACTCTATTGCGGCCCGGTGCCCGGGATGGTCTTGCCCGACGGAATCACCTCGGCGAAGGCGGCGCACGATTGGAACGACGTTCACAATCTTCCGTGGACCGAAGCGGCTCCTCCGAACGACCCGAAGTTCGCCGACAAGTGGTTTTTCCGCTTCCAGGATCTCGTCGACAAATATAATCCAGACTTCGTATACCTCGACAACACCGAGCTGCCGCTGGGGCAGGCGGGCCTGGACGCGGTGGCGCATTACTATAACGCGAATATTGCCCGGCACGGTGGCAAACTCGATGGCGTGTTGACGGCGAAGGGGATGAAGGATGGGCACCGCACTGCGGTCACGCAGGACTTTGAGCGGAGCATCAGCAACGGCGGCATCCAGGCCGAGCCGTTCGAGACCGATACGTGCATCGGGCAGTGGCACTATAAGAAGGACATCGAATATAAAACGATCGGCCAGGTCGTGCGCATGCTGGTCGACGTCGTGAGCAAGAACGGGACGCTGCTGTTGAGCATTCCGATTCGAGGTGACGGCACGATTGACGATCGTGAAGTGGCGTTTCTCAAAGGCATGGCGGCCTGGATGAAGGTGAACGGCGACGGGATCTTCAGCAGTCGCCCGTGGAAGATATATGGTGAGGGGCCGACGCAGGTCGCGCACGGCCGAGCCGCCGACCAGGCGGTGCCCTATACACCGCAGGATATCCGGTTTACCGCGAAGAACGGTAAACTCTATATCTTCCCGCTCGCGATTCCGACCGACGTGCTGGTCGTGAAGACGCTCGGGACTGGCGCGGAGTTTGCCGCGCCGGTGAAGTCGATTGCGCTGGTCGGCTCCGATGAGCCCGTGCGCTGGCAGCAGGCCAACGATGGCCTGCACATCGAAAAGCCCGCGCATCTGCCTTCCGACAACGTGATTTCATATACGGTGACCTTCCAATGAAACCCCATCAATCCGCCACCGGTCGTCGCACCGACTTGATATATCCAATATGCCGTCGGTTAGGTCGCACTGTACTCGTCGGCCTCGCGCTCGCCAGCACGGCGCTCTTGGCCGAGGACATCGCGTGGAAGCCGTTCAGCGTCGATCACCGCGAGCGCGAGGACTCGCCGGTCGATGTCTCATTTTTGCAGGGAGGGCCGGCGGGGCAGGAGGGGTTCATCCAGGTGAAGGACGGTCACCTGGCGAAACCGGATGGCACGCGATTCCGAATTTGGGGCGTGAATCTCACCGGTTGGAATCGCGGCTCGACCAATATGCCGCCGAAGGCTGACGCCGCGCGCTGGGCGCAGGCGCTCGCCCGCGCTGGCGTTAATTGCGTCCGCTTCCATTTCCTCGACCTGCCCACCCGCGATCCGGCTCAGGAAGCCGCGCGGGAGGCGACGCGACGCCAGGCGGAATCGTCGGGGCAGCGCAACTCGGTGCGGCCGTCAGGCTTGGTCGACGGAACGCTGAATGATACGCGGCATCTCTCAGCCGAGGCGCTCGACCGCCTGGATTTCTTTATCGCAGAACTGAAGAAGCGCGGGATCTATGCGAATCTGAACCTGAATGTCGGGCGCACCTACAAGCCCGGCGACGAGGTGCCGGACGCGGAACTGATCGGCGTGGCGAAGGGCTTTACCTATTTTGGCAAGCGATTGCTG
Organism: uncultured Verrucomicrobiae bacterium; assembly: GCA_963800005.1. Lineage (GTDB taxonomy): Bacteria > Verrucomicrobiota > Verrucomicrobiia > Opitutales > Opitutaceae > CAWCZH01. The sequence goes on along the minus strand of CAWCZH010000001.1, from coordinate 271,883 downwards.
GAGCTCCAACGCGAGTATGCCCGCGAGCTTCTCACCCATTATAATCCCTATACAAAGTCCGAGTATCGCAACGAGCCGGCGTTCGCCACCGTCGAAATTGTCAACGAAAACTCGATATATGAATTCTGGTTTCGCAACTGGCTGCGCGGGGAGCTGGTGCCAGGCGGTCCGAAATATCAACTCGACCTGACGCCGTTTTATTCGCGGCAGCTCGACGAGATGTATCAAGACTGGCTCGCCCATCACCGGACTCCCGCGCAACTCGAGCAGATTCGCAAAGTCGCCGGGGTGAAGCCGGGCGCGCCGGTGCCTCGGCTGCGTCGCGGCGACTTCAGCGTCGCGTCGAAGGAACAGTTTTACGCCGAGGCCGAGTTCTATGGTTCCGTCGAACGGGATTTCTTCGTCGGAATGCGGTCCTACCTAAAATCCGAGCTCGGCGTGAAATCCCTCGTGGTCGGCACCGCCGATCACACCTATTGGATCCCGAACCTGCCGCTGCTACAGTCGAGCCCCGTGACGGATTACGTCGACGCCCATGTCTATTGGCAGCACCCGGCGATTTGGGGCGCGCGCAATACACCGATGGTCGATGATCCGCTGCACTCGACCATCATCAAGCTCGCGCGGTCGCCGTTCCTCAACCGAGCCTTCACGGTGAGTGAGGTCAACGAGCCGAACCCGAACGAGTACGGCGCGGAGATGATTCCGATCCTCGCCGCCTACGCCTCGTTCCAGGACTGGGATGGTATATACTTTTATACATTCGAGCTGAAAGTCGGCGACCAGTGGCAGAATTTCGTCACCGACAACTTTGATATAACGCTGGACCCTGTCAAAATGATCCAGATGAAGGCCGGGGCTTTGTTGTTCACTCGTGCGGATGTGCGCCCGGCGCGCGAGACGTTCGCGCGTTCCTATTCGCACGACGAGGTGGTCGAGAGCATGCGATTGCCCGAATCAGAGCGTCCCTATTTCACCCCCGGCTTCCCGCGCTCGCTGCCCCTGATTCACGAGTCGCGGATCGCCACGCTCGACGGCAAGCCGACCACGAAATTTCCGGAGGAGTCGGCGCCACCGTATATAAGCGATACCGGCCAGCTGCATTGGAACGTCTTTTCGGATCATCGCGGGCTGGTCACCGTCGATTCGCCGCGCACGCAGGCGTTGGTCGGGTTTGTGCACGATCATGCGTCAACGACGACGCGGCACATCGCGGCGGAGATTAAAAACGATTTCTGCGCCATCACGCTGACGTCGCTGACGCCTGAATCGATTCAACGCTCGTCCAAATTATTGCTGACGGCCTGCGCGCGGTGGCAGAACACCGGAACGCAGTGGAACGACCGGCACACGCTCTGGGCGGAATGGGGTACGGGTCCCACGCTGATCGAGCCGGTCCGAGGCTGGCTGACGCTGCGCGAGCTGGATGGAGCCGTGGCGCTCAAACTCATCCCGCTCGATGGAGCATCCCAGCCGGCCGGGCCTGCGATTGAGGGGCGTCGCCTCGAGGAGGGTTGGGAAATCCCGCTGGGCAGCGCGGCGGCGACGACTCAATATATGATCGAGATCGTCCGCTGAACGCAGTATATTGTAACGTCCGTCCGGAATTGTCGCGCCGTCTTTTAACCACGGATCGCAACAAGCCGAATACCGATTGCACAAACAGACGATGAGGCGCGAGCCGAATGCTTTACCAGGTTCTGCTGAAACCCGGCCGGATTGATGCGATCCGTGCATAATAAAGCGATCGGAACGGTTCCGTGATCTATATCACCCATAGTCCACGACCGAACCCCTATATATGAGATGGGCTTCCGAGCGACCTCATCGCGCTTTGTCCGTCAGTCGCAGTGAAACACCTCGTCCATATTGGCCCACCACTCGCCGGCTGCGCGGTCGGGCAGCGGCTCCTGGCACGGCATGCAGACCTTCCACCACTCCTGGGTGGTGCGGTCGGCCGCCATGCGCGCCATGTCTGCCGCAAAGTCAGCACCAATATATTCGAAATAGCTAAGAAGATAATACCTGCCGTCCGGCAACCGGCGCAGAAAAATCGAGTAATTCCGCAGGCCACATTGGTGGATGAGATTCAGGACAGCCGGCCACACCGCGGCATGCAGCTGCCGATACTCGTCGAGCTTCTCCTCGCGTAAACCGATGACGGAACCGTAACGTTTCATGGGGCGATTATAAGAGTATATATGCGGCGTCGGCCGAGTTCCGGGAAAAAATGCAGGCACCGCGGGCCGGCCGGAGCGGCGTGGGAAAGCTTTTTGACGGCACGCGGCCGCAGCGCTTGCTAGAGAGCTAGAATATATAGGATCATATAGCCCCCGCACCCGTGGGGGGCCTGGGGAGTTGCGTTTAATGCGTTTGGAAAACGTACGTTCCCGCGCCCACCTCGAGTGAGGGGCGTCCGTTCACGAGGCCCGCGACATTAATATCCGCGCGATTCTCGACGGGTTTCCCACCTTCGGTGATGGCAGAGCTCTCCTCGACAGGAAGCTCGACGCTCGCGCGCGCGTTCGGCGGCACCGTCACCTTGACGGTCAATCCTTTCGGGCCTCGGTCCCAGCGGACGGCGGCTCGCCCCCGCACCGTCTCGCACGTCGCCTCCGCCCAGCGGAGATCGCCGACCGGCTCGGGACGAACTATAATGCGTCCGAAACCGGGCGCTGCCGGATCCGGGGCCAAGCCCGCCAGATCGTGATAAAACCACTCCATAATTTGGCCCAACATGAAGTGGTCCTGAGAGGAGTGACGGTTCGCGTCCCAAGCCTCCGTCAGACTCGTCGCGCCGTGGGCGAGCTGATATCCGTAGCCGGGTTTGTCGGATTGATTCGTCATCTCGAAAATCACGTCGGACCGCCCGCCCTGAGCGAGCGCCCGCAGGAGATATCTATAGCCGACGTCTCCCGAGGTCACGGTATTGCCTGCCGCCCGCACGGCCTCGACCAGATTCGCAAGCACGGCGTCCTGCTGCGCGTCGGGAGCCAATCCCAATGCATACGGGAGCGCCTGCGCCGTTTGCGAGCCGGTGGCATATTTCGCCGTCGCCGGATCCAGAAATTTATTATTAAACGCGTCCGCGATCTGCTCGCCCAGCTCCTCATAATGTCGGGCGTCCGCGCTCCGCCCGAGCTGCGTCGCGATCCGCTTCATCGCCAGCGCGTCCTCATAATATATCGCGGTGGCAGCGAGCGGAATCGGAGTCAGCTGCGCCACGCCGGGGTGATTCGGCCCGAGATCATACCAGTCCCCGAGACCGTGAGAAACAATATGATCCGTCGAACGACGCGTCAGGTAATCGAAATAACGCTGCATGGCCGGATAGTACCGGCGGAAAGGCGTGTCGTCTCCCGTCCAGACATATTGTTGCCAGGCGGCGAGAATCAGCGCGCTGCCCCACTCGGGAGAATCGCGGAAATACCCGTCGAACAATGTATACTCCGGCGCAATCGACGGCAGCAGCCCGCTTGGGAGCTGCGCATCCGCCATGTCCCCAAAGGTCTTCGCATAGAGCCGCGTCAGGTCGAATTCGTAGCGGAGGGACGGACCGTTCAGATGATATTGCTCCATCCAGCCCAGCCGCTCGCGGTGCGGGCAGTCGGTCAGGACGGAAACGAGGTTGCTGCTCTGGGCCCAGTGAATCAGCTCGTGGATGCGATTGAAGAGCTCGTTGGACGTCGCGAATTTGCCGGCCGCCGGCGAGTTGGAATGGATGACGCGTCCCTCGAGTTTTATGATCGATGGCAGCGGTGTTCCCTCGGGCGCCGTGCGCTCGACCTGCAGGTATCGCGCGCCCATATAGAAAAATACCGGCGTCCAGGTCTCGTCGGTGTGCGACCCGGCGAGTATATAGTTCCACACCGCGTCGCTGCTGTTGGCATGCGTCGAGCTCCAGTCGACCGAGCCGTCCGGATTCACGAGCTCGGCCGGGATGATTTTAACGTGCGTGCCGGCCGCACCGTGGACGACGAGGCGGATCATCAGCGCTGTGTTCTGGCCCAAATCATATACCTCCACGCCCGGCCGCAGCGTCTGGACGTGGACGGCGGGCAGACCGTCGTAGGCGTGGATCGCCGGTGCCGCCTCAGAAAATCCGCGCAGCTCACCGCCCGGGCCGTCGGTCGTGACCACGCCCCGCCATCCGCGGTCCTTGAACCCGACGTGGTCCCAGTCCTTCTCCGCGCGGCGCGCATCGTAGTCCTCGCCTCCATATACCTGCGAAAACGTCGTCGCTCCCTCGGAGGTTTTCCAATGTTCATCCGTGACGATGGTTTCGACGCTGCCGTCTTTATATTCCAGCCGAAGCTGGGCGATCGCCTTCAGTGGCCGCGGCGCGCTGACATATTTCGAATAGCGGCCGGGGACGTCTGGGACATTATACATCCCGTTAGCCAGGGTGATCCCGAGGGCGTTGGTGCCCGCTTTCAACTCAGTCGTGAGGTCCCGCGTATCGTAAAGGCAGGTGTGCCGGTAGTCCGTCCAACCCGGAGTCAGCAAGTCCTCCGGTGCGATCGGATTTCCGTTCACGGCGGCTGTATATTGCCCGAGTCCGCAGATATAGAGTGTCGCACGCCGCAGGCCGGGTTTGACGGCGAATTCCCGCCGCAGCAATAAAGTCGCCGCCGCGCGGGGATTTCCCCCGGGCAGCCCGAGGCCGTCCACGACGGATTGCGCGGACCAGGGACCCTGCTCGACGCTGGCACTGGCCGAGACGTGCGCGCCGAGCGCGATATTCTTCCCGGCCGAGCGAACCTCGATCTGGCTGAGTGCGAGACGGCCGAGCAAATGGCCGTCACCATTTTCTTCCATCATCCGCAGGCGCGGCTCGGTCAATTTAATATAGCGTGCGGGCACGTTGGCCACCGGGAGCATCACGTGCGTGAGCCAGGAGTTGATGGTCTCCACGGTATGGTCCGCAACGACGACGGCGTCATGGAAGTCCGCGGATTGCGCCACCTCGATTTTGAACCACTCGGGGAAGCCAAGCTTCTCGGAAACGGTGTGAACGATCGCGTGCAGGCCGATCGCCTCGATCGGGTAGACCGAGCCGAGATCCAATATAATCCACTGCGGCGTGTTCGCGGCCTCGACGGGCGGCGTGGTGAAACCGAGATATTTTCGGGTGACCCGCAGGAGGTCGGGATCGGTGATCCAGTGCGCGGTCCAATCAGCTTTCTGCATCACGCCCATCGTCCAGCTCGTCGGGGCGCTCCAGGCGGAGGGCTGGTGGGATTGGTCCCACGCGCGCACCTGCCAATATACTTTCTGCGCGGTGGCAAGAGGGGGACCGCCATAGGGAATTTGTAATTGATCAGCGCTGTGGACCTCACCGCTTGACCAGAGGTCGGCCTGGCCGGCGGCGAGTTTCTCGGGCGAGCTCGCGGCGCGGATTTCGAACGCGGTCTGTTTCGCGCCGCGCGTGGGATCATTCAACTTCCAGGCGAGGCGTGGAACTGCGGAATCGACGCCGAGGGGATCGCTGGCCCAATCACACTTGAGCTCGGTCACCGAGAACTCAGCCCGTAGGCCCGCGGAGGTGAAGGCTAATATCAAACTATACAAAACGAACTTCATATTGCGGGCTGCTGGTTTCTAGCTGGATGGGAAATGGAGCTCGCTTGATTCTCCCGGCGAAAGCCTCACGTCTTGACGAATCGGGCCGCATCGCACGACGGTGTGGGTCCCATGCGTGCTACGGATCGTGGCCGTCCGCAGTTTCCCGTTTTCCCACGCGAGGTCGACCTCGAAGCCGCCGCGCGCCCGCAGGCCGTGGACCTGGCCTTCACGCCAGGCCGAGGGCAGGGCGGGGAGCAATCGAATTTCTCCCGGCTCGCTTTGCATCAGCATCTCCGCGATCGCGGCCGTGCCGCCGAAATTTCCGTCGATCTGAAACGGCGGGTTCGAATCTAACAGGTTGGCGTACGTCCCGCCGCTCCAGCGCTGCTGCGTGGTGGCGGCGGTGGCGGGCTTCAGGTGCTCCCGTAAAAGTATATAGGCGCGATCGCCGTCGCCGAGCCTTGCCCACATTCCCATCTTGAAGGCGAGGCCCCAGCCCGTGCCGCCATCGCCCCGTGCATCGAGCGAACGCCGCGCGCCAGCCGCGAGGGCGGGCGTGGTTTCCGGGGAAATTTCGTTGCCAGGGTATAGTCCCCAGAGGTGCGCGACGTGCCGGTGATGCGGATCGGCCTCTTTATATTCCTCGAGCCACTCCATGATGCGGCCGTCGCTGCCAACGCGCGTCGGCGCGAGACGCGGAACGGTCTGCTCGAGGCGCTGGCGAAAATCCGGATCGAGACCCAGCTCGCGCGACGCATCGGCGCAGGCGCGGAACAGATAACGCAGGATTTGCATGTCCGCCGTGGGACCAAGACACACATGGGCCACCGTGCCGTCCGGCAGAATAAAGGCATTCTCCGGCGAGTTCGACGGCGCCGTCACCAGCCAGTGGTGCATCGGCTCCTCGATTAACATATCGAGATAAAAGAGCGCCGAGCCCTTCAGGACGGGATAAGCCCGCGCGAGGAACTCGCGATCGCCGCTGAATATATAGTGTTCCCACAGATGCTGGCAAAGCCAGCCCGAGCAAGAGACGGTCGACCCCCAGCTCGCGGATTCGCCGGGCGACGTGAATCCCCACGGATTGGAGAGCAGGAATGCGACCCAGCCATGCGCGTTATAATAAGCCTGCGCCGTCTTCGCTCCAGGACGAGGCAGCGAGTCGATCAACGCGAACAGTGGATCCGTCAATTCCGAGAGGTTCGTCGTCTCCGCCGGCCAATAATTCATCTGGAGATTTATATTGAGATGCCAGTCCCCATTCCAGGGCGTCTGGATCTGGTCCGCCCACAGCCCCTGCAGATTGGCGGGCAGCCCGCCGGGCCGTGACGATGAAATCAAAAGGTAGCGTCCGAAATTAAAATAGAGCGCGGCCAGCGCGGGATCCGACCGGCCATCGCGAAATTGTTGCAGGCGCTCGGGGGCGGGCGGAAGTGCCGATTCCGCGGCAGCCCGGATCGGCCCGAGCTGCAGGGCAACGCGGTTGAAGTAATGTTGATAATCCGCTATATGCTTTTCGAGCAGCGCTGAAAAATCGCGGTCGAGATTCTGGCGCATGTCGTCGTCGGCCGCCTGGCGCGCGTCCGCGACGCGTCGGCCTGCGAACGTTCTTATATCGGTCGCCGCAGTTATATAGATCAGGACCTCGTCCGCGCCACGCACCTGCAGGGTATTGTTTTCGACATGGATCGAGCCACCCTTAACCCTCGCCTCGAGGTCCGCGGAAAAGCGCACGCCGGTGCCGCCGTCCCGGCCGTCATTGAGCTGACCATACATCGCGAGACCGCGGTCGCCAGCCGGCGCGACTTGGGCGCGCTCTGGCCGCGAGAGTTGCGCATCAAAGGACAACCGCCCGGGCTGACTGGCGGTCAAGCGGAGGACGATACATTGCGCCGGCGCGCTGACAAAAATCTGCCTCGTGAAATGAACGCCATCCTGGTCGTACGTGAGGCGTCCGACCGCGTTCGCCAAGTCGAGTTCGCGACGGTAGTGAGTATATTGATCGGTGGCCGCCTTCCCGATAAATTTCAGGCGAACGTCTCCGAGGGTCTGGTAGCAACCGAAGGGAAGGTTGGCGGCGGCGCCTTTCCCGGAGCCCGCGCCGGCGCAGACGAAGTGCGCGTCCACGAGTGCTTCGGCCTCGGCGTTCTTGCCGGCGAGCAGCAGGCGGCGAATTTCGGGCAGGAACGCGGCAGCGTCGGGACGGTCGGCCTCCTGCGGCGAGCCCGACCACATTCCGGTCTCGTTGAGCACCACGCGTTCTTCGGCGACGCCACCATAGAGCGACGCGCCCAGCCGTCCATTGCCGAGCGGAGTCGCCTCAAAGAATTCGTGCGCCGGCGCGGCGAGCCAGATATAGCGTGAATCGTCCGGTGGCGTCGCTCGGGCGGCGGCCGCCGCGAAGCCCAGGGCCGCTCCGGCGCTTCTGAGTATATTGCGCCAGGAAAATGTCATCGCGCAGCGGGGGCCGGGGCGCGCAGATCCTGCGAGGTGGCGAGTGCGATCACGCGCCCTTGTTTGCCGACCGCACAATAGAAATGATATACGACGCCCGCCTCCTTGAGCACCCAGGGCTTGTGCGCGAATGTCTGGTCGAACGGCTCGCTCGGCGAAACCAGTGGCGGACCGTCCCACTTGGTCCAGTGAACGAGGTCGTTTGAGCACGCGAAGGTGTCGAACGCCTTCGGTGCCCAGCGAAAGCCATAATAAAACATCACCCACAGTTTTCCGATTCTCGCGATCTGCGGATCTCCCGTGATCGCCGCTTTCCCCGGAGCGTTGTCGACCACGGGATCGACCCCGTAGCGTACCCAGTTCACGAGGTCGCTCGAAACGGCCATCCCGATCGCCTCGTGCGAGGACTGCTGCTTGTTCTTGCCATTATAGAACATCACATAGGGCCAGCCGAGCGTGCGGTCCTCGTCCTCGATGATTGTGCTTTTATATAACGTGGTGTTCTCGAAAACGCGGACGTCCGGCTGGGTCGTGGAAAGGATCGGGTTCTGCGCGAGGCGATGCCACTCGGACGGGACCGTCGGATCGACGCTCCACGCGAGCCCGATCGCGAGCGGATCCGTTTCATAGCCCTGCAGCGCGCCGCCGATATAGGAAAGCCAGTATTTCCCGTCATGCTGGCGCAACCCGTGGGTTCCGCCCTCCCAACGATAGTCATATAGCGCGATGCCCGCGTCCGCCTGCCAGGCATCCCAGCCCTCGTGACGAAAGGACAGCAACGGGCCCATTTTTTCCCAATGCAGCAGGTCGTCACTGCGGGCGAGAAACGTCTCGTAACCGACCTTGTCGCGGTTCGCCACGTAGACCATATACCATTTCCCGGCGCGGCGGAAGATGCTGGGGCAGTCGACGATCTCGTTGGCGTCACCCTCCAGGACAATGCCGTATTTGAAAGGCGTTTTCGTCTCGTCATAGACGCGCTGCATTTCCGCCGAAACCGAGGCGCTCACCGCCGTCGGCAGCGGGATCACTGCGGGTCGCTCGTCCGTGGCGGCATCGATGACTATATAGAAAAGTATAGACAGAACCAGTGCCGCCGTCCGCCGAACGCCCCCGCCTACCAATATAGAATGAACCGGGCGCGGGTTCAATATGAAGCGTGGTAAGTTCATTTTCCGGCGCTCCAGCCACCATCGATCATGAGGCACGAGCCGGTGACCATGGCCGCTTCGTCACTCGCCAGATACAACGCCGCGGCGGCGACCTCGTCGGGTCGGGCCATCCGGCCGTTGAGTTGGGTCGACGCCATCTCGCGATATGCTTTTTCGGGGTCCGCGTACTCGGCGATCCGCGATTTCACGAAGGGCGTTTCCACGCGGCCGGGACAAATCGCGTTGAAGCGAACTCCCGTGTCCGAATGATCGAGCGCGAGACTGCGCGTGAGTCCGGTCACCGCATGCTTGGTCACGGTATAGGCAAGGCGGTCGCGCACGGCGACGACGCCCCCGATCGAGGCGAGATTGATCACGCTGCCGCGGCGCGCGGCGAGCATAGCGGGTACGAAGGCCTTGCAGCAGTTGAAAACGCCGCGGACGTTGACTGCATATAGCCGGTCGAGATCGGCGGCGACGGTGCTCGTCAGATTTCCTACATGCCCGAGCCCGGCATTATTGACGAGCAGTTCCATCGGCGGCAGTTGCTGCGCGAGGTTCAGCGCGGCGGATTCTTCGGCGACGTCAAGCGGGGCGAATTCTGCAAGGCCGCCGGCGGCGCGGATGGCCGCGACCGCGTCTTCGCCGCTGGCGACAACGCGGTCCACGACCCAGACGCGCGCGCCCGCGCGGGCGAACGTGTGGGCGATGGCCAGGCCGATGCCTGAACCGGCGCCGGTGACGAGGGCGTTTTTATTGGAGAGATCAAACACGATATATCCTTTCGGCGTTGCGAGTGTATAGGGCGTCGCGTTGTTCCGGAGTGGCCGCGGCGCAAAGAGAACGGGTGGCTTCGATCCAGCGGGCGAGGGGACCGCCCAGAAGGCAGACCGGCCAGTCGCCGCCCCAGAGGACGCGGTCCCAGCCGAAATTCGAGACCACATGATCAAACCAGGGGCGAAGGTCATCCGCCGTCCAGCCAGTGTCGGCGTAGGCGATCAGGCCGCTGATCTTACACACAACATTCGACAGGCCGGCGAGCGTTGCTATATCTTTTCGCCACGGCTCGAACGCGCGGCCCTTCACATCCGGCACGCCACAGTGATCGAGTATAAACGTCACCTCGGGACAGCGTTTGACGAGGGCGATGGCCGCGGGCAATTGGCGGGCGAGGATGCAAAGATCGAAGGTCAACGCGAATTCCGCGAGGAGGCGGATGTTGTTGGCGAAGAGTTCGGACTGCGAAAGGGCGTCGGGTTGGGTATGTAATATCCGACGCACGCCGCGCGCCTTCGGCAGGGCGGCGATCGCCTCGAGGTGCCTCCGGAAGTTTTCATATTCGGGACGGCACGAGGCGACGAGGCCGACGATAAAGGGACGTTCGTCGGCGAGTTGCTGGGCGAGACGTGCTTCCTCGAGCTGATGCGGCTCGGCGACATCGCACTCCATGAAGATCGCCTTGGTGACGGCGGTGCCGTTGCTCGCCGCTATATAGTCCTCCACGGTATACGCGCGATTGAGCAAGGGAATGCCGGCGAGCCATGAATACGGCAGCCGGGCTGGATCCCAGAGGTGGAGATGCGTATCGAGCATGGCCGAGGCGGCGGGGAAAATTGGACGCGGTTTACGCGGCGGCGGGCGCGGCCAGATAGTTGCCGAAGCTGATCAAGCCGACCGCCCCGAGCAGCAGGAGGATTGCCGAGAAAACCAGGAGTTTCGTGGACGCGCGGCATTTTCTCCATTCACCAATCAACACGCCGAAACCGACGCTGAGGAATATTAGGATGATCATATGTATCGCCCAGCTGGAGAATTTGAAATCGCCCATATGAACATGTCCGATGCCATAGAAGAAAAACTGCAGGTACCAGAGGAGGCCGGTGAGTGCGGCGAGAGAGTAGTTTCGAGCCAGGCTGCCCTCGCTTGTGGTTTGGACGAATTCCCCCCATGAGTGCTCCCGCGACGCCAGCCAGATGCAGTATATTAGAGTCGTCGTGAACGCGCCGCTGTTGGAAAATATATAGATGACGTTCTGCTGGAAATTTCCGGCGCCATACGTCGCGGCGACGTCCGCGATCGGTTGACCGGCGGCGAGCGAAAAACTGAAGACCGCGGAGAGGGTGCCCGCGAGCAGGACGATGGGCAGGCCAAGGCGCGGGTTGAATACGACGGCGGATTTTTGCCCGGCGATCTCCCGCTCCTTGCGAAACCCCGCAAAACCGGTGAGCAGCATCGCCGCGCCGCCGAGCAGGACCCCCGTGATGACATATCCACCGCCCGTCGCGGCGAGCGTTCCTCCGAGCGTGCCGGCGAGGATCGGTGGCAGCAGCGTGCCCAGCACGCACGAAACGCCAATCGCGATCGCGTACGTCAGCGAGAAGCCAATATAGCGAATGGCCACGCCGAACGCGATGCCGCCGACTCCATAGATGATCCCGAGTATATAGGATTTCAACATCGCCGCACCCGGCGCTTCGGCGAGCACGGCGCCGAGGTGCGGCACGGTCAGCCACGCGAAAATCCACGGCAGGATCAGCCAGCAGCCGGCCGCCTGCGCGAGCCAGTAGGTCTGCCATTTCCAGCGGCGTACATAGCGCTGTGGCGCATAGCAGAGCGCCGCGCTGGACGCGCCGATCGCGTGGAACAGCGTGCCCAGAAGCGGAGAAGTGGCGGGAATGATCATGGGGGTAGGGGTAAGGCGGCGGAACGCGCGGATGAAGGGATTGGTTACCTCGGGTGAAGGCGACGCGCCAACCGGGTTATATGATCCATATATAGAAGCCGCGTCATCTCTGATGCTATAGGATATGCTGTATCACCTCGGCGCGGTCAGAGGGAAAATTCCATTTGAATGGCCGCGGTGTGCTGGCCGACGCGCGGTGCGCCGCGGGACGACTTGAAATGCTGGCCATCGATGGTGATCGGGCAGCGCGTCGTCTGCATCGATGGGCCGTCGTCTCGCGTGATCTCCTGGACGAAGTCGAGGGCGCGAAACGCCTCCGTTTTCCACAGCTCCGGCCACGTCAGAACGTCCGTGCACCAGTAATCCGCGGGCTCGAGTCGATCGAGCCAGTAGCGCGTCGAGTGGATCTTCAAATGCACCGCGAGCAGCGCCTTGATTTCATCGCGGTGAGTGAACCACGTTTGCGGATCGGCATAAGCCGCCAGCGCCGGCAACTCCACCAGCTCACCGAGCTTTAAAATCGAGCCCATCGCCAGCGCAATATAGCCGTCCGCCGTCGAGTATATACCGTAGGGCGCACCGAGATACGCGTGCGCGTTGTTTACCTCGCTGCGGACCGGTTGGAGACCCCCATCGTTGAGGTGCGTCGTCGTCACCTCGAACTGCAAATCAAGTATAGACTCGAGCAAACTGACCTCCACGAGTCCACCCCGAGAGGTCGTCCCGCGACGCACCAGCGCCGCCAGAATTCCCTGCACCAGGTGGGCACTCGCCGTGAGGTCCGCGACGGACAAGCCGAATGCCATCGGCGGTTGATCCGCGTTCCCATTCAGCCAGGTCAGACCTGAAATCGATTGCGCCAGCAAATCCTGCCCCGGCTTATCCCGCCACGGTCCCGTGCGGCCATAGCCGGTGACGACTCCATATACCAGGCGCGGATTGATCTCGAGGCACGCGTCGGCGCCCAAGCCGATCCGCTCCATCACGCCGGGACGAAAGTTTTGAATGAGGACGTCCGCGCGGCCGATCAGCTTTTTCACCGCCGCGAGATCCGCGGGGTTCTTCAGATCCGCCGCGTAGCTTTGTTTATTGCGATTGATCGAATGAAACAGCGTGCTGTCGCCGTCGAGGGACAGATTTGAGATATAGAGGTGCCGGCAAATATCGCCCGTGCCGGGTCGCTCGATTTTAATGACGCGCGCACCCAAATCCGCCAGGCGGGTCGCAGCCCACGGGCCGGCGAGAAACTGCGCGAAATCGAGAACGAGGAGTCCTTCCAACGGTTTCATGGGGAAAAGGCCGCGCTTCCAGCCGTGCGGCGATAAAGTTCATCCAGTTGCTTCAGCGCCTCGCGATCGTCGAGCTGCCGGCGCAGTGCCGCGTGAACGAGCACCGCGCCCTCATCCTGAAACTCTATATAGCCCGAGAACCGCGGCCGGACATACGCTCGGTCGAGCACCGGCAGCGTGCGAAGAAAGAAATCCCCGGTGAGAATATTATTCTTCGGATCCAGCCACGCACTGCGATGACCCGGCTGGCCGCCCTCGTGAGTATACAGCGTCCGCTGGATCTCAGCCGACGCAATATATTGCGCATACGCGATCGCTTCCGCTCGATGCGTCGTCGTCGCGGATATCGCGAGCCCTGCGCCGCCGAGCGTCGTCCGCAGCGGCTGGCCGTCCCAGGTGGGCGCGTCGCCAAATTTGAGCGGGCGGTCGGCGTAACCGCGTCGCGCATAATTCGAATAATTATAGGCGAGCGGACAATACCAGCGTTTGATATTGCCGGCGGAAGCTACGAGGTCCTGGGACGAGATCGGATTTCTGGAGAAACACTCCGGATCGCATAACTCGAGGAGTTCCCGGAGACGGGCGAGGGCGGTCTGACCGGCGGCCGCGGAGGTGACGTGATCCTCGCTTTCGAACATCGAGCCACCGGCCGCGAGGCACAGTGTATAGAAGTTCATCAAACAATATATGGGGGCCGCGGGAACTTCCACGTGGCCCGCCGCAGCGAGCGCGAGGAGTTCCGGCCACGAGCCGGGCACGGCGGCCCCATTGGCCGCGAGCAAGTCCTCGCGCCAAAAGGCCGTCGGCGCCGCGGCGTCGATCGCCAGGGCCCACTGGCGCCCGGCGAATTGATACGACGCGTGGGAGGCACCCACGGTGTTTTTCAGTTGGTCGGCCAGAAATTCCCCCGGAAGATTTTCGTCGAGTGGCAACAAGTGCCCGGAACCGGCGACGCGGCTGACGCAGGGATGATCGAGCACGACGAGATCATATTCCTGCGCGAGACGCTCGACGGGATAATCCTCGAACGCTTTCAGCGAGCGTTTTTCCCAGACGATGTTTATATGGGGATGCTGCTGTTGAAACCGCTGGGCGGTCGCGACGAGCGGGGCGTAGCCACGGGCGTGATCCCAGGTCGAACCGCGAAGGAGGACGGGAGAATTCAAGCAGAGGGGATGGGAGTGCCGCCGCCGGCGCTGGATATATAGGCAGCCTCGACGACCGCCATGGTTTTAAAAGCGTCCTCGACACCGGTCGGAGGTACGCCCGACTCGCCTGCCGCAAAGCGCATGACCGACGCCATCGTCTCGATGAACGCATTCGGATACCAACTGCCCTCGACCGGCACATCGACCCAAGGGTTGGGCGTGCCGTTCGGCTTTAAAGTACATAGCTGCACGGCATCGCGCTCGCCTGCCGGATAATTCATCAGGAGGCCGAGCTGCGTTTTCACGGCGCCACGCGTGCCTTCCCACTTCACATAACTCTCCTGATGCTCGACCCCGAACGCATGGCCGTGATTCACGCTGATATTGGCGCGGACCGCCTCGCCATAGTCGAGGATGATGGTGGTGCGCGTCGAAGCCAGCCGCTCATGCTTCGGGTGCTTGATCGTCTTGGCATATACTCCGCGCGGCTCTCCGAGAAAGGAGCGGATGAGATCTATATAGTGGATGCTATGATAAAGGATCTCGACCCGCGGCGCCGTCTCCAGGAATTTCCAGAGGTGCCAGGGGGTTTCCACCGTGATGCGGATATCTATATCGTGAAGCTCACCAATTTTGCCTTCATCAATCATCTTGCGTGCGGCGGCAATGCCCGGGGCGTATCGCAACTGAAAATTAACCGCGGCTCGCAACTGTTTCCGTCGGCACAAAGCCAGCAGCGTTCGCGCCTGCTCCAGATCTTCGCCGAAGGGTTTCTGAATCAAAACCGGCGCGCCGTCGGGGAGCACTTCGAGAATCCGTTCGAGCGCAATCGCTGGCACGGCGAGGTCGAACACGGTGCCCGGAGCGGCGTCCCCGATCGCCGCGGACAGTGTCGGAGCGACGCGGGGCACCGAAAACTCCTCGGCCAGGGCGCGCGCCTTCGCCTCGTCGAGATCATACAGCGCCGCGACCTGAAAACCAGCGAGCCGGTAAGCCGGAAGATGAGCATCGCGCACGATGCCCCCAGCGCCCAAGATCACGATGGGTGGCGTCGGAGAACGGGGTAAGACAGAAGTGCCCGGGGGTGAGAGCATTTTTTATTTGCAAAACGAAATTTCATTAGCAAACAGAGGCAAGCTGGAAATGCCCCGTTCCCCGAACTATACTGTTCCTGCTTTAGAGAAAGGCTTGGATGTGATCGAGATCCTTGCGGCCGCTGCGGTGCCACAATCACTCGCGGAACTCGGCGTGAAGTTGAGTCGGAGCAGCAGCGAGCTGTTCCGGATGCTGAATTGCCTGGAGCAGCGCGGATATATCATGCGGGACGCGGTCTCGTCGAAATATCGTTTAACACTCAAGCTCTACTCGCTGGCGCACGCCCACTCGGTAATAGAGAAACTGCTGCAGGCGTCGCAGCTCCCGATGCAGGCGCTCACGGAACGTTCGCGTGAATCCTGTCATCTGAGCGTGCTCGATCGCGGCAAACTTCTCGTGGTCGCGCAACAGGAAAGTCCGGAGCGCGTCCGGCTGTCCATCGAGGTCGGCGCCGTGTTCGATCCCGCCGCCACTGCCTCGGGCCGCATCCTGCTCGCGAATCTCAGCGACGACGACCGAGCGACCGCGCTCGCCGCCTCGGAATCGGCGCGGGAGCTGACGCCCAAGCGTCGGCACGCGCTATACGAAACGTTCGAAGAATTGCGCCAAGGCGGCGTCTCGACCGCCGAAAGTGAATCCATCGAGGGCGTTCGGGATGTCGCCGTCCTCGTCGGAAACCCGGCTCTCGGCATCACCGCGGCGCTGGCCGTGACGCGCCTGCTGCGGCACAACCAGCGAGGCCAGCGTCCCGACGAAACGCCCTTGATCGAAGCCATGCGCGCGGCCGCGAAGGAAATCACCACCATGCTCGGAATCGCCCCCGCGCCATGAACGGGAAATCTTTCGAGAGTTATATAGTCGGAACGACGCGCACCTCCATGGGGCGCACCATCACCGAGGCGGATATTGTCCTGCACGCGGGTCAGACGGGCGATTTTTACCCACATCATATGGATGCGGAGTGGTGCAAGACGCAGGACTTCAAGCAGCGGATTGCGCACGGCACACTCATCTTCAGCGTCGCCGTCGGCCAGACCGCCGGTGAAATCAATCCGGCCGCATTTTCCTACGGGTATGATCGCCTGCGATTTGTCCGTCCGGTATTTATCGGTGATACGATTACCACGCGTTGCACGGTAAAGGATAAACGCGACGATCCGAAACGCCCGGCCCATGGGGTGGTCGTCGAGCTGGTCGAAGCCATGAACCAACGCGGCGAAACGGTGCTCGCAGCCGAGCATCTGCTCCTCGTGCTGCGCGACCAGCCGCGGCCGTAGGCGCCGCCGCGTCGACGCTATATCAACAGGTGTGACACCTGGACCGCCCCGTCATCGGCCCTGTATATAGCTGAACATAAGTCGGGATACGATATCCCGTGAGGTTCGCCTCGCTCGAGGACGCCCCGCTCGAATCTCCGCTCTCCTCCCGCTGCCGCCCCGTTTACCGCCCCGCCCGCCTGCCCGAATCCGGCGTCATCACACAGAGCTGCAGGAGCGGCCCCACCCGCCGCGTGCGAATCCTATACCCAATCCTATATCTGGAACCGCCCCGCCGCCCGACTCCGGACATTCCCACCCATGAAACCTTCCCTGGCCCTCCGGCTGATATTATTTGTTATATTAATCTCGTTCCTCGCTGAAGTCGGGTCGGCGCAGGAGCTGGATCCGCTGGCGGAGAGCTTTCGACAGCCGCCAGCGTCGGCCAAGCCGCGCACGTATTGGTTGTGGATGAACGGCAACGTCAGCCGCGAAGGGATCACCCTCGATTTGGAAGCGATGCAGCGGGTGGGGGTGGGCGGCGTCATGATATTCGATGGCAGCACCTATTTGCCGGCTGGCCCGGCTGGATATCTCAACCCGGAGTGGCGCGCCCTAATGGTCCACGCGATGCGGGAGGGCGCCCGGCTGGGCGTCGAAATTGGCATGCACAACGGCCCGGGCTGGTCCAGCAGCGGCGGCCCGTGGATCACACCCGATCGCGCCATGCAGCAACTCGTTTCCACCGAGACCACGGTCGCGGGCGGACAGACGATAAATCTCAAGCTGTCGCAACCGCAGACCAACGAGGGCTTTTATCGCGATGCCTATATTATCGCATTCCCCTCGCTGCGGGGCGAGCAGACGCGCTACGAGGATGATATAGCGCGCGTCACCGGCGGAGCCGGACTGACGTTGGCGAAGGAGATCCTCAGCGATGGCGACTGGAACACCTCGGTGAAGATCCGCCCGGGCGAGCCGCTGATTATAGAACTCAACGACGAACGGGACCTCTATGGAATCACGGTCCAGCCGACGCGGACGGGCCATTTTTCTCCGCTCGACCTGGAGACGTCGAATGATGGAACCGTATATACTCGCGTGTGCTCGATCAGCAATCCGGGCCAATATGGAATCCGGGCGCCGGCGGTGCGGAGTTTCGGGCCGGTGCGCGCGCGCTGGGCACGGCTGACCGCGACCGCGGAGTGCGAGCTCGGCGAAGTTATATTGCAGCGCGCACCGCGGATTGTGGATTGGGCCGCGAAGGCGAATTTCGATTACCGCGTCGCCGGCCCGGTCGCGCTCTCACCAACAACCGCGACGAACGCCACCGCCATCGACCCCCGTTCGGTGGTTAATATAACGGAGCATTTCCGAGATGGCATCCTGCAGTGGCAGGTTCCGCCGGGGACGTGGACGATTCTCCGCATTGGATATACTCCCACGGGGAAACAGAATGTGGCGGCGTCAGCGGCGGGCGTCGGTCTCGACTGTGATAAGCTCAACGCAGCGGCGACGGAATATCATTTCAACCACGTGGAAGTGCAGGTGCTCGCCGATGCCGCGGCAGCCGGCACGAAGGGTCCGACGATGCTGATGATCGACAGCTACGAGACCGGGCTGCAGAACTGGACCGCCGCGTTTCCCGAGGAATTCAGACGGCGGGCGAGTTATGATATAACGGGATTCCTGCCCGCGCTGTTCGGCCGCATCGTGGGTGACGCCGCGATTTCGGATCGTTTCCTCTTCGATTTCCGGCGGGCCCAGGCTGACCTCATGGCGGAATATTATTATGGCCGCATGGGGCAACTCGCCAACGCGCACGGAATGAAGTTTTATGTCGAGGGCTATGGGCCGGGCAATTTCGATGAGCTGCGCGCGAGCGGCGTGCCGGATGTGCCGATGACG
Organism: uncultured Verrucomicrobiae bacterium; assembly: GCA_963800005.1. Taxonomy (GTDB): domain Bacteria; phylum Verrucomicrobiota; class Verrucomicrobiia; order Opitutales; family Opitutaceae; genus CAWCZH01. The sequence continues at coordinate 253,334 of CAWCZH010000001.1, read as the reverse complement.
GAATTCTGGGCGCGCACCCCGTGGACGCCGAACCGCACGGTGAAGATGGTTTCGTCGGCGGCTCATATATATGGCAAGCCGGTGGTGGCAGCCGAGTCCTTCACTGGTGAAGCGGAGACCTCGCGCTGGCTCGGTTATCCCTACGCGCTGAAAATTCTGGGGGACGATATGTTTTCGCTGGGAATGAACCAGGTTGTGTTTCACCGCTATGCACATCAGCCGAATCCCACGGCGGCGCCGGGCATGACGATGGGGCCGTGGGGATCTCATCTGGAGCGCACGAATACGTGGTATGGTCAAAGCGCTGGCTGGATGACCTATCTGGCGCGCACCGGATATATGCTTCGGCAGGGCATCTATCAGGCGGACGTCCTTTATTTCACGGGCGAGCGGCCGCCGGATTCTTCCCAGTTCGCGATCCCGGTCTTACCGGCTGGATATACCTATGATTTGATCAATGCCGACGTTCTGCTGCATCGCGTCGCGGTGGATCACGGTGACTTGACGCTCCCGGAAGGCGGCCGATATCGGCTGCTCGTCCTGCCCGCGGACCTCAAGGCGATGACGCCGGACCTGATGCACCGAGTGCACGATCTGGTTGCCGCGGGTGCGAAAATCCTCGGGCCCGAGCCTATATACTCGCCGACGCTGACGGGTTTTCCCGCGAGCGAAAAAGCAATGAAGCAGTGGGCGGACGAAACCTGGCATCCCGCTCACCCGCTGAGCGGCCAAACCTACACCGGCCTCACGCCGGGCGAGGTGCTCGCCAAAATCGGCGTGTATCCAGATTTCGAATACAAGGGCGCGAGGCCGGATGACGTGGTCTCATGGACGCACCGGAAGATCGAGGGCGCCGATCTTTTCTTCGTCGGCAACCGGCAGCGTCGAGCAACCACGATTGTCGCTTCGTTTCGCGGGATGGCAGGCCGGGCGCCGGAAATTTGGCAGCCTGAAACGGCCGAGCGTTCCATGGCCGTGGTGAGTGGTTCGGCGGGTGACCGGGCGTTGCTCCCGCTGCAACTCGGGCCGGCCGAGTCGTTGTTTATATTATTCCGGCATCCCGCGAGCGCGTCGGCGCCGATAGCGGTCGAGAAAGATGGCGAGCCGCTGCTGAGTGTGGCACTCGCACCGAGCGCTCCAGCGACGGCCGCGACGAATTTCACGATGGCGCTCTGGGTCAAGCCGGACACCGACTTGCGCGTGATGCCGGCGGAGACGACGAGCGGACGAATCGATGAGGTGGGGAAATTTTATGCGATTCCCGCGGATCCGGGTGACGTGCGGTTCGGGGCCGGGCAGGCGACGGCCGGGCTCGCGGTCGGTCGCAATGGTATATACATCGTGGAACGTTCCACGGACCGGGCGCCGGCCGTGCTGGTTTCGCCTGAGCCGATTTCCGGCTGGACGCATGTGGCCGTCGTCTATCGCGACGGCACTCCGCGCCTCTATATTAACGGGCGGTTTGTTCGCGAGGGATTGAAGTCGGGTCGGGTCGTGCATTCCGGCGTCGGATCGCCGCCGCCGCCGCCGGACTATATATTGCACTTCCCGGGGATCGAGGCGATGACGAGGGCCGCGGGCGAGGAGCCGCCCCCCTCGCGCGGGCAAGTATATTTCTTCGAGGGAAATTCCACGCCAGCGGAATCGTTTGACCGGGCGATGTCCGATGACGAAATCTCGCGGCTCGCCTCCGCGGGTGTGCCGCCGCCGGAACTGCCGGTGTTGACCGACCTCGCGCGAACAGCGAATGGGTCGTCCGCGTTGATCTGGCGGAGTGGGAGCTACGCGCTGCACGGGCGCGCACCGCTGCAGGTTCGCGTGGCCGACCCCGAGACGTTGGCCGGCTCGTGGCGCGTGGAGTTCCCCCCCAACCTCGGCGCCCCATCGAATATCACGCTGCCGCGGTTGGAATCCCTCCACCGCAATTCCGACACGGGCGTGAAATATTTTTCCGGCACGGCCACGTATATACATGCGCTGGACATTCCCGCTGCGCCACTCGCTCCAAACACGCGGGTCGTGCTCGATCTCGGCCGCGTGGAGGTTCTCGCCGAGGTCCGGGTGAACGGGCAATCCGCGGGCATCGTGTGGAAGGAACCCTATCGCCTTGATATAACGAATCTCGTGAAGCGGGGCAGCAACCGGCTCGAGGTGCGCGTCACCGATCTTTGGACAAACCGGTTGATCGGGGACGAGCAGTTGCCGCCGGAGGATGCCTTTGGTTTCAAGGACGAACGCGGGGTGGACCCGCACGGAATTGTGCGCCTTCCGCAGTGGTACCTCGAGGGTAAGCCCAAGCCACCGGGCGGCCGCATCACATTCGCGACGTGGCATTTTTATGATCAGGACGCACCGCTCGTCGCGTCGGGACTGCTCGGGCCCGTGCGGGTCCTATATCCCGTGCGCGCTGTTCTGCCCAACTAATCCTATGCCCACTCGCCGATTCGACGCCGGCATCCAACCGGCGATGGCATCCTCTATACTCCAGACACCATGAGCGCGGCTTTCAAATTCTCTGCCGGGCGATCGCTTCGACACACGGCGTTGGCGCAGGCGATCGTCTGTATATTGCTGTTCCTCCCGGTGCTTGCGTTCGCGGCGCGACACACCGAGGCCTGGAATAATGGCTGGGAGTTTCATCTCGGCAATATAGTGGGCGCCGAGTCGACCACCGCGGATCCGCGCGCGTGGACGCCGGTGACGTTGCCGCACGACTGGAGCATCGGCCTCGAGATCGACCCGAAAGCGCCGGGCGCTGGCAACGTGGGATATTATCCCGGCGGCATTGGTTGGTATCAGCGCCACTTTTCAGCGCCGGTGGACTGGGCGGGCCAGCAGGTGACGATCGAGTTCGAGGGCGCCTATATGAACGCGCAAGTCTGGTTGAACGGCGTGTCCCTCGGCCAGCACCCCTATGGTTACACGCCTTTTTCCTACGACCTCACGCCGTATCTCCGGCTCGGCCGCGATAATATACTGAGCGTTCGCATCGACAACTCGGTGCAGCCCAACTCGCGGTGGTATACCGGCTCGGGGCTCTATCGTCACGTGTGGTTGCAGGTCACCGACCCCGTGCATGTGCCCGATGGAGGTCTTAACTTTTCCACGCGCGAGCTGTCTTCCGAGCGCGCCGCCGTCGTGGCTCAGACGACCGTTCGAAACCAGAGCGCCGCGCCGGTGCTCGTCGAGGTTGAGACGGAAATCGTCGACCCGACCGGTCATCGCGCGGCCCTCTCGCGAATCACCCGGCAGATCGGCGATGGCGAAAGCGCGGACACCGCGGTGGAACTTCAAGTGGCTCGTCCGCAGGTCTGGTCCCCGGACACCCCGGCGTTATATGAAATACATACCCGCTTGCGCGAACGGGGCCGGCTCGTCGACGAGCGCGTGACCCCGTTTGGCATCCGGACGCTGCGCGTCTCGGCGGCGGCCGGTCTCGAACTCAACGGCTCGATGATCAAGCTGCTCGGGGGCAGTGTCCATCACGACGATGGCTTGCTCGGCGCGGCCGCCTTCGATCGTGCGGAGGAGCGCAAGGTGCAACTGCTCAAGGACGCGGGCTTCAATGCCGTGCGCACCGCGCACAATCCACCGTCCACCGCATTTTTGAACGCATGCGATCGCCTCGGATTGCTCGTGATCGATGAAATCTTCGACGGCTGGGAGAAGGCGAAAACCGCGCACGATTATAGTATATATTTCGCCAATTGGTGGGAGTCGGACGTGCGCGCGTGGGTGCGTCGCGACCGGAACCATCCGTCGGTCATCGCGTGGAGTGTCGGCAACGAAATGTTCGAGCGCGGCAACGCCGAGGGCCGGCGCATTGCGCGCGAACTGACGACCCGTATCCGCGAAATGGATACGACGCGGCCGCTTACCGCCGGGGTGAACAACCTGGGTGCGAATGGAGACTGGACGCAGCTCGATCCGTTGTTCTCGAATTTCGACATCGCGGGATATAACTACCAACTCGCGCAAGCCGAGGCGGATCATGCGCGCGTGCCGGATCGCGTGATCATGGCCACCGAGTCCTACCAGACCGAGGCCTTTGCTAATTGGCGGGCGCTGGAGACGCATTCCTATATAGTGGGCGACTTTGTCTGGAGTGCGCTCGATTACCTGGGCGAGGCGGGCATTGGCCGCGTGTTCCCGCCCGGCGAACCGGCAAAAAAGCATTGGGAGGCGGAAATGTATCCGTGGCACAGTTCCTATAGCGGGGATATCGACCTCACCGGCTGGCGAAAGCCGTCCTCGCACTACCGGAAAATCGTGTGGGATCGCGGCGAGCGGCTGTATCTGGCCGTCGTGGCGCCCGCTCCGGGCGGTGGCGCATGGAACGTCACGCCGTGGTCGATGCCGCCCGCGCTGCCGAGTTGGACCTGGCCGGGACGCGACGGCACGCCAATGACCGTCGAAGTATATTCGCGTTACGACGCCGTCCGCCTGCTGCTCAACGGCCAGGTCGTCGGCGAGCAGCCGACCACCATGGACCACGAGTTCCGGGCAAAATTCAACGTGCCGTTTTCTCCCGGAGAGTTACGGGTCGTGGGCCTGAGCGCCGGCCGGGAGAGCGAGAGCTTCATATTGCGGACTGCCGCGGAGGCCACCGGCATTCGCCTTTCCGCGGATCATATCAGGATAAACGCAGGCGGCCAGGATTTGGCGTTCATCACCGCCGAGGCAGTCGATCCAGCAGGAAACTGGAATCCGACCGCGACGAATACCGTGCACTTCACCGTGACCGGCGCGGCGACGCTGGCCGCCGCCGGGACCGGCAGCCCGACAGACCTGGTGCCATATACGAAAGATACCCACACGTTATTTCAGGGACGCGCCATGGTGATCGTGCGCGCCGGCGCCCGCCCGGGCAACGTGACCGTGGAAGCCACCGCGCCAGGACTTGCGCCGGTCCGACTTTCACTTACGACCGTTTCACCGTAGTGCGCGAAGTCCGCGGCACCAAGGTTTGCGGGTGAAAGATGGCCGACGTTCCTCAGATATAGCGCGTTTGATATAGTGAACTATATATAGAGACAGCACGCACTGCCGTATTCCCCAGGAATCACCTGAGGCTAAGCTTCGCGTAAGGGTGAGGCAGCCGGTCGCCGCGCAATCTATTTCGATGGGGTACCAGCCGTCGGTGGCACTTCCAGCATGAGCGGCCAGGTGTCGGTTCGAAATGGAATCGCCGGCAGCCCGGAGCCATTGGCGAGATTCGGATTCGCAGTTTCGCGCCAGCCGAAGCGAACCGCGACGGGAACCGATACCTCAGGGCTCGACACCTTGACCTTATCTCCATCGGCGACGGCTTGGGCGGGGTGGAAAATCTCGTCCGCGCCGGCGACGGTGAAATCGGAAAGCGGTTGGCCGTCGCGGCTGTGTAATCCCCCCGCGGCATGCGCGAACTGGATCTCCACGCTGCCGTCCCGCCGCACCTGCATCGATTCATATTGCGGGCTATATCCTCGCACGTCCTTGCGATGGTACGTCGCCTCCAGCGCGAGATCGGCGAACCGCACGCCGACGTCCCGCTTATCCGTGGGATGAATGTCGTGGAAGTTCGTCACCAGATCCGTGGTGACGATCGCTCCCGTATTCGGCACATCCAGCACTTTCGCCTGCGCTTCCCAAAATGCCGGCAATGCAACGGGCGTCAGGTGCTTGTCGAAGGTGGTCCACTTGGAATAATCGAAAGGCGCGAGCAACGCGTACTCGAAGGGCGCGTTGCCCTCGTGCCAGGCAGCGCGCCAGGTGCGGATCAGGGCCCGCATTTTCGCGGCGTATATGAGGTGCTCGGCGTTCATGCAATTCGCCTCGCCCTGGTACCAGAGAAATCCTCGCAGCGCGAAAGGGATATAGGGTTCCACCATCGAAGTATATAGCTCCGTCGGCTGCACGCCGGGCACCCACGCCTTGAATCGCTCGTGCTCGAGGCCGCGGAGTGAGGGGTCGCTGGCAAACGCCTCGTGGGGCATCCACGCCTCGATGCGCGTGCCGCCGAAACTCGAATGGATCAGGCCGACGGGCACGCCCAGCTTTTGCTGCAGCTCGCGCCCGAAATAGTAAGCCGCCGCGGAGAAGTCCGAGTCTTTGATATTTTGAGGCGTGCAGCGAAGCCACGTGGCGGTCGACGGACGTGGCTTGTCCATTCCAGGCCTCGGCACTTGATACAGCCGGAGCTCCGGCAAATTGGCGGCAGCGATCGCAGCCTCGTAGTTGTCGGTGGGACGCTGCCCTTTGCGCGGGCCCAGCGGCTTTTCCATATTCGATTGACCCGAGCAAAACCAGACCTCGCCGATTAATATATCGGAATAGACGAGCGTGTTTGTTCCGATCACGCGCAGGACCTGCGGCTGGTTGCTGGCCGCCATGGGACGGAGGGTCACCCGCCAATGCCCCGCTTTGTCCGCGGTGACGTGCTGGCTCTGACCGGCGAATTCGACCCGAACGACTTCGCCCGCGGCCGCCTCGCCCCAGATCGGCACCGGTTGCTCGCGCTGCAGCACCATGGCGTCGCTAAAGATGAGAGCGCATTTCACCTCGGCGCGGATGGCCGGGCCGCACGCGAGCAGCGCGGCGAATGCGCACCATCTCCAAACGCACGAGTATATAGAGCGACAGCACGGAGAAATCATCGGAGGACGGGTTTGGGCTATAAAGGAGGGTGGGGCGGCAGTGTTCAGAACCAAGCCGACGGTCCCCCACGCGCCAACTAAAACAGGCAAGAAGCCGGCCCGCCAGATCGCCGCGATCCGATTTGGGCGTCACGAGCGAGTGGCAGCTGCGACAGCCGAAGTGCTTCCCAGGGCGACTCCCGCGCTCCGGACGACCACGCTCCGGATGCGAGCGCGCTCGCTATATTGTGGAGCAGCCACCGGTCGGTGAAGTGCGGATTGCGCGTCGCGGAATGCTGCACCCGCAATGTCTTATCGCTGGTGGCTTCGGAATGATTGCGACTCGGCTCTCGTTCGCCTTGATCGGGTCTACCCGAAAATGCGACGTCATGGAACTCTCGTCATCGTGGATGTGCAGGCGGCCTTCGCCATTCCCCCGGCACTGGTCGCGGCCATCGAGAAATATAGTCAACAATTTCAACGCCGGGTATTTACGAAATTCACGAACCCGAAGGGCTCGCTCTTTCGCACTCAACTCGGGATGGACTCCTGCGCACCGGGCTCGCCCGACACGCGTTTGCTGATCCCGCCCTCAGAGGGCGATCTCGTGTTCGCGAAGGCCGGCTATGGACTGAGCCCGTTTCAGCTGCAGAAACTGCGGTCCGCGGGAATCCGGCAGGTCGAGGTGTGCGGCGTCGACACGGATGCCTGCGTGATGGGCGTGATGTTCAGCCTCTTCGACGCGAAGATCAGCTGCAGCGTGGTCGAGAAACTCTGCTGGAGCGCGCAGGACCTCCATCGCGAGGCCGTGCAGATCCTGCAAACCCAATTCCCGCGCCGCCGCCGCAGGTCGTAGAACGTTGCACCGCGCGCTCTCGAAGTCAGAGCATGCAGCTATATTATCGCCGCCAAATGATATAACGGCCGTTACGCTCCAACGCTCCTATAGCAACCCGCTCACCCGCTCGCCGGACGGCCGATCACCCGATTCAGCGCCTGCCTCGAGAGCACACAGTCGTAACGCGCCTGCAGCCGCGACAACTCCGCTTCCCGCGCCGCACTCTGCGCGTCGAGCAACTCGAAATTCGTAATCACGCCATTCGCATAACGCGTCTGCGCCAACGCCAGCGCCTCGTGCGCCTGGTCCACGATCGTGTCACTCCGAGCCAGCCGCGCCGTGCTCGCCGTTAGGTTCGCGAGCGCGGTGTCGATTTCGCTCGCCGCCACCAACTCCTGTTCCTGCCGGCGAAACTGCGCCGCCCGCAAATTCGCCCGCGCCTCGCGCTGCTCACCCGCCGTGCGATGGCCCGTGAACAGCGGCACCGAGACGCCCACCGTCGCCGCTATATAAGGCTTCGTGGCATTGAGTGATGGAGCATAACCATCTCTCGCGCCGCCATTGACCGACGCGTTTAACGCCGGCCGGTCGCCGAGATCGGCGGCACTCACGCGCGCCTGCGCCGACACCTCGGCATCATGCGCCAATCGAATCTCGGGCCGCGTGAGCGCAGCCTCCGCGAGCAGACCCGACCGGTCCGCGCCGGAGGTGTCCGGCACAAATTCCCCGCGCAACACGAGCGACTGGCCATTCGCGATTCCGAGCAACGCCCGCAAGCGGGCCTCCTGGCGCTGCAGCGCGGCGACGGTATCAGTGCGGCGATTCTCGGCATTCGCGAGGCGCACCTGCGTCGTGAGCACATCGAACTTCGTCGCCCGCCCACCCGAGAACTTCTGCTGCGCCACGCGCAACGCCTCCTGCAACGCGTGCAGTTCCTCGTCCGTCACCGCCACCGAGTCCCGCAAGTATATACCCGCATAGAACAGCTGGATCGTTTCATATCCGAGGGCGAGCCGCACCTGCTCGATCGTATCGAGCGCCGTCGCCTCGCCCGTCCGCGCCAACTGGATGGCGGCACGCGTCCGGCCGAAATCGCTGATCAGCTGGTGCACGCCGACGGAGGCATCATAATTGTCGTGCGTCTGCTCGAAGATGCGCCGCGTCCCGTCCGGCGTCGTGAAATCGATATAGGAAAGCGGATCGAGGTAGCTATAGGAACCGTCCACCGAAACCTGCGGCTGCGTGGCCGCGCGCGACTGCGTCGTACGGGCGCGGGCTGCCTCGAGACCCTCGCGGGCGGCTCCGACGGAAGGGTAGCGGGCGAGGACCGCCGCAATCGCCTGGGGAAGCGTCCATTCCGCCGGCGCCGCGTCCTGCGCGTGCAACGCGAGACCGAGCAACCCCACGAGCGCGACGAGAAACTTGCTGCATTTCATAATTATTAAATAGACAAAGCGACCGCGCTTCAATGCGCCTCGGCCGCGGCTTTGGCGGTGGACGCGTCGGCCGGCCGGCTGCCGCCTGCGAAAAATACGAGCGGAATGCACACCGCGCAGAAGCTGGCCACGAGCAGGAACGCATCGAGGTAACTGAGCAGCGTGGCCTGACGGCTGATCACATTCTCCAAGGCGCCGAGAGCGCGAGCGGCCGCATCGAACGGCGATCCGCCCTTCGCCACGATGGCCTGCGTCATGGCCGCGAGCCGGGCATCGGTCGCCGGATCCCCGATCGCGAGGTGCGACACGAGGTCCACGCGATGCACGCCGTCGCGGTGCGCTATATAGGTATTGACGAGTGCAATGCCGAACGAGCCGCCGAGCTGCCGCATCATATTGTTCAGCGCGATGCCCTGCGGGATGGCCGCGCCTTTCAGGCCGGACACCGCGAGCTGCGTCAGCGGGACGATCAGGAGGCCGAGCCCGATCGCGCGCAAAATGATCGGCCAGAAAAAATCGCTGGCGCCGGCCGAGAGATCGTTGTGCGCGAGGAGCCACGCGAAATATCCCAGGCACGCAAAGCCCGTGATAATCATATAGCGCGGCGGCACCCCGCGGCTCAGCAACTGGCCCATGAGCGGCAGGACTACGATGGAAATAGCCGCCCCGGGCAGGAACAGCTTTCCCGTCTCGATCGCGCTGAAACCGAGCAGTCGCTGGGTGAACAGGGGGACAATAAACACCGTCGAAAACAGCACGAGGCCCTGCACGAACGTCATCATCGCCGCGATCGAAAGCGACCGACTCTTCAACACGCGCAAATCGACCACGGGATGCTCCGTCGTGAGTTCCCACCAGATGAACGCGATGAGCGACGCCGCCGCGACGAACGTGAGGACAATAATATAGTTCGCCTGAAACCAGTCGTCGCTTTCGCCGCGCTCGAGCACCGTCTGCAGCGCACCGAGGCCGACGATGAGGAAGCTAATGCCCCACCAATCGATCATGTCCGCGCGTCGCGCCGTCGCCGGCTCCTTGATAAAGGCGAACGCAGAAATGGCCGCCGCAATGCCGATCGGCAGGTTAATATAAAAAATCCACGGCCAGGAATAATTATCGATGATCCAGCCGCCCACCGTTGGCCCGATCGTCGGGCCAATGAACACGCCCAACCCGAAGATCGCCGAGGCCGTGCCGCGCTGCGCCACGGTGAACGTTTCGAAAAGAATGGTCTGCGATGTCGAAAGCAGGGCGCCGCCGCCGATCCCCTGGATAAAACGAAACGCGACGAGCTCCCATATATTGGTTGCATTGCCACAGAGGACGCTCGCAGCGGTGAAGAGCAGGATTGAGCCGATATAGTACCGCCGCCGCCCGAGACGTGCGGCCAGGAAGCTGGTCATCGGAATGATGATGACGTTGGCGATCGCATACGCGGTGACGACCCACGCGACGTCCTCGAGCGTCGCACCGAGCGTGCCGCTCATATGGGAAATCGCGACGTTCACGATCGACGTGTCGATCAGCTCGATCACGGCGGCCGCGATCACCGTCAGCGTAATGATGAACTTTCTCCAACCCTGCTCGCCCATATATAATAAATATTATATATTACTCGACCGGCTTGACGAGCACCGCGGCGCGGACACTCAGGCCGGCGCGGAGCGGATGCGCGGTGTTCTCGTTCGCGGGATCGAGCACGATCTTCACGGGCACGCGCTGGGTGACCTTCACGAAATTTCCCGTCGCATTATCCGGCGGCAATAGTGCGAAGCGCGCGCCCGTCGCGCCGGCGAGCGAGGCGACTTTCCCGTGAAATGTATATCCCGGATAAGTATCAACGACCACGTCCACGGGCTGGCCCACGCGCATTTTTGCGAGCTGCGTTTCCTTGAAATTGGCCACGACCCACGGCGCCGACTCCTCGGAGATCAACAGCAGCGTCTGGCCGGCTTGGACAAACTGGCCGGGTTCGACGTTTTTCCGGGACACGACGCCGCTGATCGGCGCCTTCAACGTGGCGTACGAGCGCTGCAGCTGCGCAAACGCGAGATCCGCCTCGCGTTGCGCGATTTCGCTTTTGGCAGCGGCGATCTTCGCCTCGGCGACAGCGATCTCGGCCTCGGCGGATTCCGCCTGCCGTGATATAGCATCGAGCTGCGCGGCGGAGGTTTCCGACGCAGCGCGCGTGTCGAGCAGTTGCCGCTCGGTGAGCGCGCCGGTCTGGGCGAGGGTGGTGTCGCGGGCGAGGTCATCCTTCGCCTTCGCCGCGGTGATTTTCGCGGTGACTATATTGGCCCGCGCGAACGTCGCCCCGGCCTTCGCGTTGAGCAACCCGGCCTCCGCTGTGCGCAAGCCGGCCCTCGCGTTTTCCACCGCCGTGTTCGCCGCGGCGATTTTGACGTCCAGTTCGGTCGCGTCGATTTCGATCAGTGGCTGTCCGGCGGTGACGGTTTGGTTGTCGTCAACGAGAACCTTCGCCACGAAGCCCGGCACGCGCGGCAGCAGCGGGCTGATGTGGGCCTCGATTTGAGCGTTGTCGGTCTCCTCGTGCGCCAGGGCGTAGCGTAGCTTCGGCCACGCAAAAATCGCCAGTCCAACGAGGAGGATGGGAAATATAATCAGCCAGGCACGCCGGCGGCGTGGCGCGGATGCGGGCGCGGGAGAGTTGGTCATGGAAGCGTACTAAATAGCTGGTTCTGGTGAATTTGGAAATCGGTGACGCAAATAGGCGCCCGCCTACGAGGCAGTGGGTGTGAGTGGGCGAAAAGGTTTTTTTACCACGGATCACATCAACCCACGGAAGATTTCACCCGATCCGCGTTCGGTCTTCCAAGAGATCGCGTCGGACTGCGTCTCGTATATACTCCGAATCCGGCGAAATCCCCGTTGGTCTGATGTCATCCGCGGTAGAAGAACCTTTGTGAGCTCACCAGGACCGCATCGCCCTATATACTACAAGCCGCGTGGTTTTCGTGTGATCTTCCGTGGCTTGATGCCATCCGTGGCGAAGCGTCCGCCCACTCACATCCTTTGTATCGCCCTATATACTCCAACTCCGTCTCCGGTGAAATCCGAGCCGGTTTGATGCCATCCGTGGTGAAAAAAATCTCTCGCCCGCTCACTGCCCTCGCGTCGACCTGCTATATAAGCGCGTTATAAAAACGCGCTATATGAATGCGTTTTATTGCCCGGCCGGCTTGCTGACTGGCACGGCCGCGAGCCGCGGGAAAACCACGCGGAACGTCGTGCCGTCGTCGGCTGAGCTCGTCATCTCGATGCTGGCGTCGAGGACCTCACAAAGGCGTTTCACGATCGAGAGGCCGATGCCTTCGCCGGTGGATTGGAGAGCAGCGACGTGCATGTCGGCAGAGGCGGCCGCGGGAAGTGGCGGCAACTCTCCGGGAGCGTCGTTACCGACGCGATCAAACGCCTCCTTCGCACTTTTCGTCGCCTGGTCGAGTCCGACCGCGATCGGGGCGACGGGGCCGCCGAGAATGCCCGGACCGGTATCCTTAATTTTGAGCCACCATTGCTGGCCCTCCTCGCCCCACGTGAGCGTGACGCCGCCAGCCTTTGTATACTTCAGCGCGTTGTGCACGAGGTTCTGGAGAATGCGTCGCGTCTTATGCTCATCGCCCATGACGGTGAGCTCTGCGGGACCGTCGTTCCTTAAATAGAGTCCGGCGGCCTCGGCCATCGGGCGGGTGACGCGGCAGAAATCGTTGAGCATGCGGCCGGCGTCGAAGTTCGCCCAGTTGACGACCTCCTGGCCGGCTTCGATGCGGGCGAGGTCCATTAATTCCTTGAGCAGAACGCTCACGCCATCGACACCCTTTTGGAGGAGGCCGGCGAGCTCGTTGCGATCGTCAGCGATGGTCTCGTTGCTGCTGAGTGCCTCCGCAGTGGTGCTGACCGACTGGACGTTCCCGCGCAGATCGTGGACCACGTGGCGGATGAGTTCGGCGCGGCGGCGTTCTGAGGCGCGCAATTCGGCGATCGCGTGCTGGAGATCGGCGGCCTGGCCGGCTGCTTCCGCCTGCTGCATGCGAGCATATTGCGCGGCGCTTTCGCTGATGCCGTCGTTCACGAGCTGGATCAAAGCGCGTTGGGCGGTGGACAGATCCTCGGGTGGAAAACTTGGCTGCTCGAACGAGAACTGTTGCAGCGCTTCATATAGCACGACGTGCAGGCTGCCCCATTCGCGCATCAACTCGCGCAACCGGTAACCCTGCTGCCAGCGTTGAAGCCCGTGCTTGATCTCTTCTTCCTTCGTATGCTGCGCAGCGGCAAGCTCGCGGCGCTCCCGGCCATCGGCCCGGAGTCTCTCCTGATACGCATCGAGAACCTGCGGTATATGATCGTGGAACTGGGTGCGCGTCAGCGACGACACTGTCGTCTGCTCAGGATCCTGCATCGCAGACTCGCGCCACGCTTGCAGGATTTGATCGCGATGATTCGCGAGATAGTCACTCAGGGATCGCAGCTGCGACATGGATATATACGAGACAAAACGGAAAGGTTGGCGTGCCGTCCTGCCCCGAAGTCCGGAGGAGTGCGAGCGCTGGTTTCCGAACACAAAAAATCCGAGGGGGAACCGCAACAGAATTATTTTGCGCAAATCGTGCGTGTCAGCGCGGAGCGTCCGGTTTACGAGGCAAACGCCCGTGTCCCCCGGAGTCGCTGGCAGCGGGTCGGGCCGGCCGGGCAGGATGGATTTCCGCGTCGACATCACGGGTCGGACGGTGGCGTGTTGTGGGAATGGGGAACGAGATCACGCTGCGCCGAGCCACGCTGGAGGACGCCGGCCAGTTGTCGCTCGTCGGGCAGGCGACGTTCCTGGAGGCGTTTGCGGGCATCCTGCCGGCGGCGGATATATATTCGCACTGCCGCCGCGAACACGCGGAGGAGAAATATACTTCGTGGCTGCGGCGGGCGGACGTGGCGATCTGGCTCGCAGAAGCGGCGCCGGGCCATGCGCCGGTCGGTTATCTCGCGTTGTTGCCGCCCGACTTGCCCGTCGCGGACCTCGGCCCGCGCGACCTCGAGGTGAAAAGAATATATCTCCTGCACCGCTTTCAAGGCGCCGGGCTCGGGCGGCGGCTGATGGACGCCGCCCGGGAGTACGCGATGTCCCAAGGCGCCGCGCGACTGCTGCTCGGCGTGTACGCGCGGAACAGCGCCGCGGTGGCGTTTTATCGCCGGCTCGGATATGAGCAGATCGGCACGCGCACGTTTCAGGTGGGCGCGAACCGCTATGATGATTTGGTTTTCGCGCTACGCCTCGGCTCGACGCCGCCCCGTTGAGGGGGGATCCTGAGTGATCCGTCGGGGTGACGAAAGAAGACTGTATTCAGAATTTGGATACGTGCTCGCGGTTTGAAATCGGACGGGCGGGAGGCCGCGGCGCGGGATGCCGCGGCGCGGCGTAGTGACAGGCCGGGCGATAAGTCTTTTCGCCGCGGCGATTTGCTGGCTAGTTTCCGCTCCACCCCTTGATACCCATGAATAAACTCGCTGCTCTTGCCCTCTGGATCGCCCCGCTCGCCGTCGCCGCCGCACCCGCGCCCGAGGCCCCGCCCACGGATGTCGTTATCATCCCGCACGCCAAGGTCGACGCCGCCTTCGCGGGCGGTCTCCCGATGCTGATCACATCACAATATAAAATCCAGGCAGGCCGCCGCGTCGGCCCCGGCCAGGTCGAGATCCATGAGCACGACACGGATATATTCTATATCACCGAGGGCACCGCGACCCTCATCACCGGCGGCACGTCGGAGGGCAACACCACGACCGGCCCCGGTGAGATCCGCGGAAAATCAATCACCGGCGGCGTGACGCGGCACCTGGCCAAGGGCGACATCATCGTGATCCCCGAAAACGTGCCACACTGGTTCACCGAAGTCGGCGGCACGTTTCTGTATTTCGTCGTCAAGGTCTCACACTGATCCGCGGTGGGTCAGTGAGGGCCGCTGCCCAGCACGTCCGCCGAGAGCACCATGATTAGGACATCGGGCACGACCATTTGCCATTCGTTGCCCGTGCGCCGCAGGTTATATACACCGTGCTTCGGCGTGCTCCCGTCGCGCGCGAGGCTCACGTTGAGACTCGCCTGATCGGACTCGGCCGGCATCGAGTCGAGGACCTGCGTCGCCTGCGGCAGGGGTTCCTTCGCGATTAATATAGCGAGCAGGCGATCGGGCGAACCCATCTGGGCGCGAGTCGTGTCCGGCAGCGCGGCGAACGTTCGCTCGAGCATCGCCCGGCCTCCGTCGCCCAGGGCAAATGAGTGCGCCAGCGTGTCGAGGTCGCCCGCCGCCGCCGCCCAGAGGATGGTCTCGTACGCGGCGACCGGCGTCGCCCGGCCGACATTCTTCCACTCCGCCGCGGTGAGCGGAGTGTTTGATATATCTCGAGCCGTTGCAGGCGACGTCGCCGCGATCTCGGGCCGGGCCGGTGCGCTCGCCGAGAGTGACTGAATCTGTCGCTGCCACCGGGCGATCTCCGCGTGGTCCCGACGCAGGGCCTCGAGCCGCTCGGCCGAAACCTGCAGCGCCTGCAATCGCTCTTGTTCCGCCCGGGCCCGAGGGAGGCGCGCGGCCGCGCTGCGTTGCGCTTCCAGAGCCGCCTGCAGGTCGATCGAACGTCCGTGTATATAAATCAGTCCGCCGAGCGCGATCAACGCCAGCACGGAACAGGTGGCGAAGCTATATACTTTGGTCATGTGCGTGGGAGAGCTCGACGACGTGGATGCGCTGTATATAGGCAAACGCGCTGCGCTCACTCGTCCGGTGATATACTCAGGCCATCCCAGATCCGCGGAGTCAGGGCCGGGCCATCGTTTTTTACGCTGAAGACGATCGGGACCTGCAGGTGCGTGTTGACCGCGCGTCCGCCTTTCGAGCCGGGATCGAACTTCCAGCCCGAGACGGAGGCCAGCGCCGCCGCCTCGAACTCCGGGCGCGTGGATTTCACCACCGTCGGATTCTGTACCGCTCCGTTGGCATCCACGACCAAGTCCACGATGACCTGGCCGCCAATTCCCGCCACGCGCATGTCGACTGGATATTTCGGCGCCGGTCCGCCCAGACGGCGTGGCTCGTGGTCGAGTACGGGAGTTGCAGCTGTTGCGCGATTTTTTGGCGGCGCCGCCGCGGGCGTCGCCTTCGCTGCCGCGCTCGCCCGCGCCTGCAGCGTCGCCGCCGCTTGCTGCAGCCGTGCGAGTTCGGCGTCGTCTTTTTCCAACGCGGCCACCTCGGCCGCGGTCGACGCGAGCTGGCGATTCTGCTGCTCGACGGCGGCGAGCGCCTGATTCTGGTTTTGATAGAGCGCCACCTCGGCGGTCAGGTCGTGATTTGTTTTCAACTGCCACGCAAAACCGCCGGCCGCCGCGAGGGTGACCGCCGCGGCCACGCCGATATGTATATTGGTCAGGGTCATAAAGGTGGCGACAATCCCGGTAGCGCTCGCGCCCGCGCCCGCGAGGGCGGCGCCAGTCACGGCTGGGGCGAGCGCGGCGGGCGCGGCGACGACGGCCTCGCTGCCCAGGGCCAGCGCGAGCGCCGCGGACGTCGAGTATATACCGCGGTGGGCGAGGGCGGCCCGCAATTTCTCGAGCGCGCGCTCGACGCGCATGCGCGCAGAGTTGTCGCCGAGCTGCAGCCGCGCGCCGATCTTCATATAGTCCTGGCCCTCGAAGAAACGCAGCAGAATTGCCTCGCGGTCGCGTTCGCCCAGACCCGCGAGGACATCATCGATCACGGGTCGGACCTTTTCCCAATCGAGCGCTTCAGTTTCGGCCGGGATGAGTTCCTGCATAAGTTGGGCCTCCTCCTCCCGAGCGCGTCGCCGCTGCTCGCCCCGCACTGCCTTCGCCGCGGCGAAACGCGTGCTCGTGAACAGCCACCCCGCCAGCACCGGCTGTCGCACGAGCCGCGACGCCTTCCGCGCGAGGTCGGTGAACACGCTCTGGGTGATATCCGCCGCGAGATGCGCGTCTCCGTTCACCCGCCGCAACGCCACCGAATGCACGAGGTGCACATGCCGCCGCACCAACGCCGCAAATGCCGCGTCCGACTTCTCCTGTATATAGCGCCGCAGCAACTCACCATCAGCGACCTCCGCGAGCACGGCTTCGGGCTCGGACGTTCGGGCGGGTGGGGCGGGATCGTTCATCGGCAATACCCTCTAGCACCCGCCGCCACCGATTTCGCACAACTTATTTTCAGCACCGCGCCAGCCGCACCCGTAATCCGTATCCGTTTGATGGATACAGCAGCAGCGCATTACCGAATCGCCGCGTATCCAGTCCACGGATACGCCAGTCGATCGCGCGTCGCCAAGATCGCCGCGTATCCAGTTCATGGATACGTGGCTGGCATGGCCCGCAGTTCCGCCTACGGCGCGACGACGACCGCCGGCGCCGGCTCGGCTGCGGGGGCGGCCAGACGCGCAACGCCCGGGCTATCCGCGAGGGGCAGGGTGATTTCAAAAACGGCCCCGCCCGTCTCCGCGTTATATACCGTCGCCTCGCCCCCGTGGGCGCGGACGATCGCGCGCACGAGGCTCAAGCCGAGACCAAGGCCGCGCTTCGAGCGACTCTGGTCCCCGCGGAACAGCCGCTCCCACACGCGCGGCTGGTCCGCCTCCGGCACACCCGGCCCCGTGTCGCGCACCTGCAGCACGGCCGATTTCTCGCGGGAGAGAACCTGTATATCCACCGACCCGCCACGCGGTGTATATTTCAACGCATTATCGACGAGATTCGCCACCGCCTCGCGCAGCCGCACCGGATCCGCCAGCACGGGCGCGGTGTGCTGGTCCGTGCACCGCAGCGTCAACCCGTTCGCCTCCGCCACTTCCGTATATAGTTCCGCCGCACCGCGCGCCACGTCTCCCAAGTCCGTCTCAACCTTTTGCAACGTCAGCATCCCCGTCTCCGATTCGGAGATTTCCATCACGGCGCGGAGCAACTGCATGACGTCGTCCGCCTGCTCGACGCACTCCGCCAGCGCCTCGCGACTGCCCGTCAAATCGCCCGCCGCCGATTCGCGCAACGCCGCTTCCGCCGCCCCGCGCAGCCGCGTCAACGGCGTGCGAAGATCGTGCGCCACGTTATCGAGGGTGTCGCGCATCGAGCGCACGAGCGTCGCGTTTTTATCGAGCACCGAATTGAAATGCCGCACGAGCTCCGCGATCTCATCGTCGCGCGCCGACGGCGCCACGCGCGCATCGAGCGCCCCGGTTACTATAATTTTCCGCGCTGTCTCAACCACGCCCCGCAATGGCCGTGTCGCCCGCCATGTTGCTATAAAGCCCAGCCCGAAACCGAACACCACCACGCCACTGCCGATCCACAGAAACACGCGCTTCAACGGCCCAAGCAACACCGCCCGGCTGTCCGTGCTGCGACCCACCTGGAGCAAAAGGCCATTCGGCAACGTCTCAGACACGATCGCCAAATCCTGCTGGTCGTCGCGCGGTATCCGCATGGTGAATACACGCTGGTTGGTCCAGCCGCCCCAGCCATCGGGCGCCACGACGCGTCGCGCATCCGTCTCGAGCCAGTCCGGTGGGACCTTGCCCCAGATCGCGCTGCCCTCGCGGCCGACGAGCCGAATAAACAGCGAGCGTACGTGCGGCGCCTGGCTGTCCTCGGCCACGCGCGACTGCAATCCAGGCAGCCCGCTCTCCGCATATATAGCAGCATATTGGCGCAGCCGCAGTTGCAGCGCATCATAGTCGCGCGCCTCGAGATCGCGGCTCAGCGATATAAACAATAATGTGAACACCGCGAAAAATCCCGCGGCGAACAGCAACGCGAATCCGAGGCTCAGACGCGCCGCCAGGGACCGACGCAATCGATCAAGGGGTACCTTTAAAGACATAGCCAACTCCCCGCAGGGTTTCGATCCGGGTTTTTTCCGGATCCAGTTTTGCACGCAAGCGCGACATTAATACATCCACTACATTGGTCTGCGGATCGAAACTATAATCCCAGACGTGCTCGAGAATCATCGTCTTCGTCACCGGCCGCTTCGGGTGCCGCAGAAGATATTCCAGCAGCGCAAATTCCCGCGGCTGCAATTCCACGACGCGACCCGCGACCTGCACTTCGCGCGTGACGAGATCGAGGGCAACATCGCCGACCGTGAGGCGCGTCGCCTCGGGCGCGCGCGTGGACCGGCGGATGAGCGCCTGCACCCGCGCGGAAAGTTCCGCAAACGCGAACGGCTTCGTGAGATAATCATCACCGCCCGCCTGCAGCCCGCGCACGCGATCGTCCACCGTTGAACGCGCGCTCAGGAAAAGAATCGGCATCGTCCCGCCGCTCTGGCGCAGGCGTTTCACGAGGGCGAGGCCATCGAGTCCGGGCAACATGACGTCGATCACCGCGACATCATAATTCGTTGAGTTCGCGAGTGCCAGCCCGGTGTCGCCGTCGGGCGCGTGGTCCACGGCAAAGCCTTCCTGCTTCAGTCCCTTCACGACGAAGGAGGCAATTTTCGAATCATCCTCGACCACGAGAACTCTCACCGGGACAGGGTGATCGACCCGCGCGTGCGAAGGAAGGCCGGAATGTGAATCATTAAAGTACACAGGAAAAAGCCTCCGGGCGGCCCGTGCCACCCGGAGGCTTATATACTAGACCTGAATTAACACAACAACCTACACACACCTACCCACGTTATGAATTGCCGTGGGAATTGTTTTCATCGACGACTACATAGTGGGAACCGTTCTGGTTCCACACGCGGACCAGCGTCTTCTTGTCGCCGGTCTTTTCCGTCTGCTTGATGGCATCGTTGGCATCGTGCACCGAGTGGTGGTTGATTTCCTCGATCACATCACCGGGCTGCAGTCCCGCTTCCGCCGAGGCGGAGGCAGGATCAACCTGCGTGACGATGGCGCCGTGCACCCGGGAAGGAACGTCGAATTCACGACGGGCCTGCGAGTCGAGATCGGACACCGCCACGCCGTTCAGCGTGCCTGTATCATTGTTGTCCGGCTTATCCGTGGAGTCATTATTGGAAGCCACGGCGTTCTGGCTGGGGACCGCACCGACCTTGAGCTCTATATTCTTCGTCTTGCCGTCGCGAAGAATGGTCGCATTGACCTTCGAGCCCGGGGCGAATTCGGCGACCGCAAATTTCAGGTGGCGGGAATCCGTCACCGGCTTGCCTTCGATCTTCACGATCACGTCGCCGTCCTTGAGGTCCGAACGAGCCGCGGGGCTGCCGGGAGTCACCTCGGCAACGAGTGCGCCGGAATTGGTATCATTGAGACCGAATTCCTTGGCGAGCGCCGGGGTTACATCCTGGATGCGAACACCCAGATAACCGCGCTGCACCTTGCCGTTCGTCGCGAGTTGCTCCGTCACGGTGTGAGCGAGATTGCTCGGGATCGCGAAGCCGATGCCTTGCGAGCCACCGGACTTGCTGAATATAGCTGTATTAATCCCGATGAGGCGGCCGTTCATATCGACCAGCGCACCACCGGAGTTGCCCGGATTAATGGCGGCATCGGTCTGTATGAAGTCCTCATAGTCGAGGCCCATGGACGCGCGATCGAGACCGCTGACCATGCCGCTCGTGACGGTTTCACCGAGACCGAAGGGATTGCCGATCGCGAGAACGCGATCACCCACTTCGATTTTGTCGCTGTCCGCAAACGTGATCGCAGGAAGGTCTTTCGCCTCCACCTTGATGACGGCGAGGTCGGACTGCGGATCGGTGCCAACCACTTTCGCGGTCAACTCACGACCATCGGACAGGGTAACCTTTATAGTATCGGCACCGTGCACGACGTGGTTGTTCGTAAGTATATAGCCATCGCTGCTGATCACGACGCCGGAACCGAGGCCGGCCTGTTGCGGCTGCTGCGGCACCATGCGCTGCGAGTTGCGATTGCCGCGTCCGTTGCCACCCCCGAATTGATCGCCGAAGAACTGGCGGAACATCGGGTTGTTGAACGGCGAATCCTCGTCATCGGCCGCAACGCTCTTGGCGCGTTCCGTCACGAAAACTTTGACGACGCTAGGAGCGACTTTCTTGACGATGGGAGAAAAGCTTTGGAGACCGGGAGGCAGCGAAGCCGCTGCGATGGGCTTGTCGTCAACCTTGACGGAGACCTTGGTATGAGCAGCAGGTGAATCTGCGAACGCCGTGCCGGCCCACGCGAGGCCGCCCACGGCGCTCAACGCGCCAGCCATGAGGAGGGCGCGGGAACGGGCGAATGAATAGTTTGGTTTCATGAGGTAGAAGTATGAGATTGAGTGAATCGAACGCGGCTACAGTACCCCACGATTCCTTCCGGCGGCATTCGCGATCATTACAGTTTTGAAGGGAACGAAATCCTTCGCCCGGTGAAATTTGCAGTGAGTTCAGCGTCGGCCTCGTCCACGGTGCCAGAGTGAAAGCTGCCGACTTTTTTTCCTGGCCCGACTCGCTCGCGGGTTTCGCGAATTTTTTCCGCGGGGACGTCGCCCCGTGGGAATGGGTGAAGGCGATCGGCCCGGCACTCGCGGCCTTTCGCGAGCCCGTCCCAGCGCGCGTTCTCCCCGCGGGTGTATATACCGAGGGCATGGTGTGGCTGCACCCGACGGTGAAACTGCCGCCGCACGCGACGCTCATTGGTCCAATATATATCGGCGCCAATACAGAGATCCGGCCTGGCGCATTTTTGCGCGGCAATGTGATCGTCGGCGCCGGCGCTGTGCTCGGCAACGCCTGCGAATTCAAGAACTGCCTCCTGCTCGACGCCGCACAGGTCCCGCATTTCAGCTATGTCGGCGACTCGATCCTCGGCAACCGCGCGCATTTCGGCGCGGGCGTTATATGTTCGAACCTCCGGCTCGACCAGCAGCCGGTCACCGTGCGCGGCGCCGGCGAGATATATGAAACGGGCCTGCGCAAGCTCGGCGCCATCGTCGGCGACGAAGCCGAGGTCGGCTGCAACGCCGTATTAAACCCGGGCACCGTGCTCGGCCCGCGCTCACTCATCATGCCCACCATCGCATTCTCGGGTTACCTGCCGCCCTCGATGATCGCGAAAACCCGCCAGACCGTCACGCTGCTCGAGCGACGCGACGGGCGCCTGTCTTAAATTTTCGCTGACACTCGGTGGCCGGGTCTCTTCGCTGGAGACTCCTCACATGCGCACCCTCACCGGCATCCAACCTTCGGGCGAGCTTCACCTCGGAAACTATTTCGGGGCCATGCTCCCGGCCATCGAAGCGCAGTCCCGCAGCGAATGTTATTATTTCATCGCGGACTACCATTCGATGACGTCTGTGACCGACGCCGCCCAGCGGCGACGTCACACGTTCAGCGTTGCCGTCGACTGGCTCGCCTGCGGCCTCGACCCGGCGAAAAGTATATTCTGGAGGCAGAGCGATGTGCCGGAGGTGTCCGAGCTCACGTGGATTCTTGGCACGCTCGCGCCGATGGGATTGCTCGAGCGCGCACATAGCTACAAGGACAAGACCGCCCAGGGCATCTCGCCCAACTTCGGGCTGTTCGCCTATCCCGTGCTGATGGCCGCGGATATCTTGCTATACGATACGAACGTGGTGCCGGTCGGCCACGACCAGCGGCAGCACCTCGAGATGACGCGCGACATCGCGATCAAGTTCAACCAGACGTATGGCGAAACGCTGGTCGTGCCGGATGCGGATATACGCGAGGAGGTCGCGACCGTGCCCGGGCTGGACGGACAGAAGATGAGCAAGAGCTACGGCAACACGATCGACATGTTCGCCGAGGAGAAAGCCGTGCGGAAAAAAATCATGGGGATTGTGATGGACAGCCGTACGCCCGCCGAGCCGAAGCCGGACGCCGACAAGAATCTCGCGATCCAGCTGCTGCGCCTGCTCGCGCCGGCGGAGGTGGCCCGCGATTTCGAGGACCGCTTGCGCGCTGGCGGCCTCGGTTACGGCGACCTGAAGAAGGCGCTGTTCGAACATTATTGGAATTATTTCGGCGCCGCCCGAGCGCGCCGCGCCGCCCTGATCGCGGACCCCGGCTACGTCGAGGGCGTGCTCGCCGCCGGAGCCGAGCGCGCCCGGCTCGTCGCCCGTGACGTGATCAAGCGCACGCGCCGAGCGTGCGGCCTGGAGTGATATAGCTATATAGAGTCGAGCGCCGTCGCACCAGGGTCAGAAACCCTAATCCGGTTTCTTTGCCTTTCGTGAAATCTTCCGAGGCTTGATGAAATCCGTGGTAAAAAAGCGGTCCGTAGATCCAATATATACTCGCGAAGCGAGCCCCGCCGCGCGCCGCAGGGCGCTGACTATATACTTAGGCGTTAAACGTTCCGCCTGTGTTCCGCTCGGCCCGACACGAGGCTCACGTTTGTATATAATAGATATATCACTCGCGGAGCGAGTCTCTCCGCGCGCCGCATGGCGCTGACTATATACTTAAGCGTTAAGCGTTAAAAGTTAAGTTAAACGTTAAGCGTTCTGTATTGCCGCGTTCCGCCTGCGTCGCGTTCCGCCTGAATTCCTGCTGCCGCAGCTCTCTTCCGGGGCTTGATGCCATCCGTGGTAAAAAAACGGTCCGTACACTCAAATATATACTCGCGGAGCGAGTCTCTCCGCGCGCCGCAGGGCGCTGACTATATACTTAAGCGTTAAACGTTAAAAGTTAAACGTTAAACGTTCTGCCTCTTTTGCGGCGTTCTGCCGCTTTCGAAGCGTTCCGCCTCTTTTGCAACGTTTCGCCTGTATCGCTGCGTTCGGCTTCGGTCGCCTTCCGCTTCCCCCTTCAGATCACAGCCGGCAGCGGCAGCTCAAGCGCGGCGATGCGTTCCATCACGCGCTCCGAAGCGACGAGGTACCGGTCTTTGCCGGTGCCGATATCATATTCCGACGCGGTCAGCGGCGGCCCGAACACGATCGACATGCCTTTGCCGAGCCGCGGAAACGAAATGCCTTTCCCGAACGCCTCGTAAGAACCGAAAATCCGGGCCGGGATCACCGGCACCTGCGACCGGCAGATGATCAGGCCGATGCCCGGCTTCGGCGGCTGCAGCTTCCCATCGAGCGTGCGCGTCCCCTCGGGAAACAGGATCAGCACTTTATTATCCGCCAGCGCGCGCAACACCCGCTTCAGCCCGCCGATGTCCTGCGATCCCTCGAGATCCACCGGGATCGTTCCCACCGCATCCAGCCACCACGCCGCCACACCCGGCTTCCAGAGCGTCTTGCGGGCGAAGAACGACATCTGCCGCGGCACCTGCGCGCCGACCGTCGGCGCATCGAGGTGACTCGCATGGTTCACCGCGATCAGAAACGCGCCCGTTTTTGGTATATACTCCTGCCCCACGACCTCGCCGCGGAAAAACATGTCATATACCACGATCGAGAGGTAATGGAATAAACCATATACCGTCGTCATGTCCGCCTGCGGATACCGGCGCATCAGGGGGGCAGCTTTTCCGCGAGGCAGGCCGACATCTTTTCCACCACTTCGTCGAGCGATATATGCGTCGTGTCGATCGCGATCGCCCCTGGCGGGCACGTGAGCGGCGCCGTCTGCCGCGAGGAGTCGAGCCGATCCCGCTCATGAATCGGATCCGCCTGTCCCTGGCCCGCCCGCCGGCGCACCCGCTCCGCCGCATCCGCAAACAGAAAAAACCGAAAATCCGCGTCGGGAAATATCACCGATCCTATATCACGCCCCTCCATCACCACGCCCCGGAAATTTCCCGCGCGCGCGAAATTCGCCTGGCCACGTTGATATATCAACAGCGCCTGCCGCACCTCCGGACGCGCCGCGAAATGCGACACCGCATCGTTCACCGCCGCACTCCGGATCTCCTCGCCCGGCACCCGCCCATCAATCTCGATCTCCGCGGAACGCCCCTTCAACCGCGTCCCCAGCTTGATCGTCGCGAGCGCCCGCGCGATCCCTTCCGTGTCCGCCGGCTGCACGCCCCGGCGCAACAGCTCCGACGCCAACGCCCGGTAAAACGAGCCGGTGTCCACATGCAACAGGTTGAACCGCTCGCTCAGCGTGCGCGACGACGACGATTTGCCGGAGGCGGCACCGCCGTCGATGGCCACAATGATAAAGGGAGAAGCGGACGTCACGCGCGCAACGATTTTTGCCGCAGCGATTCAAGCAACGAGAAAAACTCGGGAAACGTCTTCGCACAGCACGCCGGATCACGAATCGTCAACCACGGCCGCCCATCGCCGCGCAGGTCGTGACACCCCAAAATCGCAAAACTCATCGCGAACCGATGATCGTGATACGTCTCGATCTCCACCTCCGCCCGCAACGGCCGCGGATCAATCTCCAGCGCATCCTCCGTCTCGATCACCAGCTGCCCCAACTTCCCCAGCTCGCGCGCCATCCCCGCCACGCGATCCGTTTCCTGCTTCCGCGTATGCGCGATGCCTTCGATGCGCGTCGGCCCGCTCAACAGCGGCGCGATCGCGGCCAGCGTCAAAAACGTATCCGAGAACTCGCGAAAATCCTTCTGCAACCCATTCCGATGCCGCTCCGGCGCAAACGACGCCGTCAGCCCGAGCGAGGTGTCCGCCAGCGTCAGCCCGCTCTCCGCCAGCACCGCCGCAAATTGCGTATCGCCCTGCAACCGGCTTCCAGAGCCGGTTAGACCGCGCAGGGTTAACGAGCCACCCACGACCAGCGGCAGCGCGAGAAAATAACTCGCCGCCGTCGCATCCGGCTCGATCATATAGGAACCCCCCGCGCGCTGGTACCGCGTCGAGTTCGAAAGTATATAGCTGCCATCCCGCTCGCGCGCCGCCTTCGGCTGCCCGAACTGCTCCATCAGCCGCAGCGTCATCTGCACAAACGGCTGCCGCACCGGCCCCGTCAGCTCGATCGTCACCGGCGCCTGCGCGAGCGGCGCCACCATCAGCAGTGCCGACAACAACTGGCTGCTCTCCCGCGCATCCAGCGCCACCCGGCCGCCCCGCAACCCGTGCGCGCGAATCTCAATCGGGAAAAATCCCTCCTCGCCAAGACACCGGATGTTCGCCCCCAGCGCGCGCAGCGCGTCGAGCAACGGCTTCATCGGACGCTTCCGCATCTGCGGCACGCCGTCGATTTGATATACGCCGTGCGGCGCCGACGCACAGAGCGCCGTGAGGAAACGCGCCGCCGTGCCCGCGAGCCCGACAAACAGCCGCGCATCACCGACCGCCAGTCGACGCGTCTGGTGCGAAACCCGAAGCGTCCCCGCGTCTTCGTCCGACTCCACCGTTACATTCAACTGCCGCAACGCCTCCGCCATCAGCCGTGTATCATCGCTGAACAGCGCGCCGGTTAATATAACGGGCTGGTCACACAGCGCCGCGAGCATGAGCGCCCGATTCGTCAGGCTCTTCGAGCCCGGCAGCGAGATCTCGCCGGTGACCGGCCGCGTGAACGGCGGGATCGCAAGCAACGGGGGCAGCGCGTTCATTCTAGAGAGCGCGAGTCAGCGCCGGCGAACGTCGATATATACCCGCCGCGATCCTCGTTTCCCTCGGCGGGCGAACAGCCGCGGGGTGCCGCTGGCCTTGAGTATATAGCGGACGAGTATATAGCAAAAACACCATCGCTGCCGTCATGGCCGGAATTGACGCCGGTACGCCTGCGCGCGCTCGAGGCGCGCGGTGATCTCGACGAAGTCCCGGTTGGCGAGCGCAGTCTGGAAGCCATGAAGTTCATCCTCAAATTCACGCAACGCCCGCAGCACCTCGTCGCGATTCTCCTCGAGGATCGCCCGCCAGATCGTCGGATCACTCCCCGCTATCCGCGTCGTGTCGCGCAGGCCGTTGCCCGCGAGATTGCGCCAGCCCGGATTTTTCTGCGCGAGAAACGAACAGAGCGTCGACGCCAGCACCTGCGGCAAATGACTTATAT
This sequence comes from uncultured Verrucomicrobiae bacterium, assembly GCA_963800005.1. GTDB lineage: Bacteria > Verrucomicrobiota > Verrucomicrobiia > Opitutales > Opitutaceae > CAWCZH01. Next base: position 226,567 of record CAWCZH010000001.1, on the reverse strand, counting down.
GAGCGACGATTTCGTCATGCGCGTCGGGCGTCATCGTCACCGGCTGCGCCCCGAGATCCCGCCAAAACTTTACCACACATTCCACCGCGCCGGCCTCCGCCGCGAGGGGCGTCACGAAACACGTGCGACCCTCAAACAGCCGCGCATCGCCATGCTCCCAACCGGTCTTCTCGGAGCCTGCCATGGGATGAGAACCCACGAACTGCGCCTTGCCGCGCAACGCCTCCTCGCCCTGCCGCGAGATCTCGCCCTTCACACTGCCCACATCCGTGACGACCGCATCGCTCGCGAGATGCGGAGCGATTTCGCGCACGAGCGGCAATATACAATCCACCGGCGCCGCAATCACGACCAGGCTCGCGCCCACGACGGCCTCGCCGGCGGTCGCGCTCACCGCGTCGCACCAGGGCTGTTCCTGCAACGCCAGACGCGTCTCCGGCCGACGTGCCCAGAGGACAATACGTGTGGCCGTGCCGCGCTCGCGGGCTGCCCGTGCAACGGACGCGCCGAGCAAACCCGGGGCGAGAATGGTAAGCTGAGCGAGCGGCACAGCGTTCAGAAATCGCGGAATCGCGTGACCGTGTCCAGCGCACACGTGGAACCCGGCGCCGCCCGGAACCGGCCCGCGCAATCGCGTCCAGCACCGGGCTCCGCTCGGGCAACCTGCTCGTCGGCTCTGCTCCTCCAACGCGAGCGGCCGGCGACCCGCGCCCGTCCGCCTGCGCTCACGGACGATGCCACCGTCCGGGCGCGCCAAAGGCAAGCGGAGCAGCCGCCAACCCGTTTCGCTATATAATACCGATATACCGTTGCGCGGAGGCAACGCATCGAGGCCTGGCGTCGGGGAGGCGAACGCGGCTTTATCCCGCAACCGCTATATATCGCGCGGGCGAATGACCTCGCGGTCGCAGCCTCGGCAGTCGCTTCCGGACCGGCCGCGCGTCGAGCGAGTAGGCCGCGCGGCGCGCCAGTATATAGTGTTGTATTCGAATCCCGGATACAGCGCCGCGTCCGATGCCGACATCGGTCGCCGACATCGAGCGCGTCCGCGGCCCTCCGGGCCCCCCGCTATATACTCTACGCCGGCCCCGCCCGCCGGTTCTTCGCGGGGCGCGGAGCCTTCGTGGCCTTCGCCGGTTTCTCGGGCTTCGAACTCTTCGCAGCATCCCCTGTGATGATCGCAAATTCCGCCGGCGTCACGGGCACGACGGAAATGCGGCCGAGGCGCAGCAGCGTCATCTTCGCGAGCGCCGGATTCGCCTTTATATTGGCGAGCGTCACGGGCTCGGGCAGGGGACGCACCGCTTTCAATTCCACCGCGACCCAGCCCGGCTCCTCGGCCGTCGTATCAGGAAACGCCGTCTTCGTGACCGTCGCGATTCCCATGATGGCTTTAGTCGTCACACTTTCATAAAACAAAACGACGTCGTCGCGCTTCATCTCGCGCAAAAATATTCGCGCCTGATAATTTCTCACTCCTGTCCACGAGGTCGTGCCGTCGCGCACGAGATTTTGCCACGAATAAGACTCAGGTTCTGACTTCACGAGCCAGTATTGGGTTGTCATGTCAGTTGCGGTTTGGTGCTCTCTAGCCAATGGAGTCCACTGTCGCTGACAAGGAGAAGGCGCGCCGCATCCAGCGAATCCTGTATTGTCTGATGGCGCTGCTGATCATCGCTCCTTTCGCAATATATTTCTGGCATCAGGCCTGAGCCGACCGCATGAACCGTACGCTGCTTTCGCTCCGGATCGGCTTTATCGCGCTCTGCGCGGCCGGTGGCTGGCTCGTTTGCTATACCATTCGCGAATGGGACAACGACCGCCTGCTCGCCGTCCTCATCGGCATGTCCCTCGGCATTCTCGTCGTCCTCGTCGACGTCATGCTCAAGGGTTTTTCCCTGCGCGGCCTCTCCTCGCTCACCTTCGGCATCGCGGTCGGCTCGCTCATCGCGTACCTCGTGAGCGCCTCGCCACTCCTCGAGCAGGGCGACCCCGCGAAGATATTTCTCGCGCGACTCGCCTTGTTTTTGGTGTGCCCGTACCTCGCCACCGTCGTCGCGCTGCGCGGCAAGGACGAATTCAACTTGGTCATTCCGTATGTACGTTTCGTGCCCCACGACGTCGACGTGCCACTCGTCGTGGTGGACACGAGTGTATTGATCGACGGCCGGATCGCGAAGGTATATGATTCGGGTTTCCTGACGGCCGCGCTGGTGATTCCACGCTTTGTATTGAGCGAACTGCAGAGCATCGCGGATTCGCCGGATCCGCAAAAACAGGCGAGGGGACGTCGCGGGTTGGAAGTATTGAACGAGCTGCGGAAAATCAAAAACGTGGATATCCGCACACCCGAGAGCGAGGTGACGCGACGCGAGCATCTCGATGCGAAACTGGTGTTCTTGGCGCAGTCCATGCGCGCGAAGCTGCTGACGACTGACTACAATCTCGCGAAGATGGCGGAGTTCCACGGCGTGCCGTGGTTGAATCTGAACCTCCTGGCGAAATCGCTGCGTCCGGAGCTGATGCTCGGTGAGCGCTTGGCGGTGGATCTGGTGAAGGCGGGCAAGGAGGACGACCAGGCGATCGGTTATCTAGAGGATGGGTCGATGGTGGTCGTGAATGCCGGGCGTCAGTTTGTGGGGCGCCATGTGCAGGCGGAAATCGTGAGTGTGCTGCCGACGGCCGGTGGGAAAATGATTTTCACGCGGTTGTTGCCGGAAGCGGCCAAGTGATTGGTGTGCCGGGGCGTCGGTGAGCTTGGGTGGCGTGGAAACTCGAGCGATCGGGGATGGGCTGGGTGGGGTGAAGATTGGTGTTTACTTGGCGACGCCGATTTTTCAAAACCTCACCTCCCACTTGGGCCAGTAGCTCAGTTGATAGAGCGCGTCGTTCGCAACGACGAGGTCGTCGGTTTGATCCCGATCTGGTCCACCAATTTGGCAGGGAAGCGTGAGGTGCAACGTGGCCGAGGGGTAGGCGCACCCATTTTTTTGACCACGGTTGGCATCAACCCACGGAAGATCTCACCCAGACATCAGAATGTATATACTCCGAGGCCCCGGTGAAATCCGTGCCGGTCTGATGAAGTCCGCGGTAAAAAACGTTCTCGAACACGCACCAGGTCGCATCGCTCTATACCCAGATATATAGTCCGAAGCTCGAGTGAAATCTTCTTGATGCCATCCGTGGTAAAAAAGACTCCGCTAACCGCACAACTATATACTGCCCTATATGCTCCTCGGTTCGCGTCCGGCCCCTAAAAGTCAAACGTTACAAAGTTAAAAGTTAAAAGTTCCGACCAAAAGATCGGTCCGTTCCGAGTGAGATCTTCCGAGGTTCGATGCCATCCGTGGTTAAAAACCGTTCGTCAATTCTCATGCCTCGTATCGCCCTATATACTACGTCGTCCGTCTCCGTACTTAAGCGTTTAGAGTTTAGAGTTAAGCGTTTAGCGTTCCAAAAGATCGACTCCGACTCCGAGCCCGATTCCGAGCGTTTGCGTCCGGTGCGATCTTCCGTGGTCTGATGCATCCGTGGTAAAAAAATCGACCGCCCACCCGCCGCGTTCCCTCGCCCCCGCGAACGCGATCCCCGATCAAACCTCGGCCGAATCATTCGAGCATTACGTCGGCGGCACCTGCGTCCGTGCGTCCCGCGGCTCGGCCTGGCGCACGCTCAAGGCCTATATATACCAGCCAGAGCGCAATATGGACCTTCTGGTCCTGCCCGCCGTGAGCGAACCGTTCCTCGCGTGGACGTTCTCCGGTGACGTCGAATTTCAGGAGCGCGAAAACGCGCGTCATCCGTGGATCACCCACCGCCTCGCGCCCGGCTCGTTTTTCCTGACGTCCGGCGGCGCGCCCTACCAATGCCGCTGGCGTTCACTCAGCGACACGCCGTTCCAGACGATGTATGTTTTTCTCGAGCTGCCAGTCCTCGAGGAGGCGCTCAACGAAATCTTCGGCGCCGCTGCCGATCACGCCCGGCTCCGCGACCTCTCTGCGTTCACGGACCCCATGCTCAGCTCGATGATGGAGTGCCTCCGCGCCGAGCTGATGCGACGCAAGGCGAGCCCGCTCTTTATACACGGCCTGGCCCACGCGATCGCGATCCACCTCGCGCGCAATTACGCGGAAAAGGCCGAGCTCGGCCAAAGCGGCAGCCCGTCCCTCCCGGGATTCAAATTGAAACAGATGACCGAGTGGATGGCGGAGCACCTCGCCGAGCCGTTCAGTCTCGAGCGCCTCGCCGCCAACGCGCGCCTCAGCAAATTCCATTTCCATCGGCTCTTCAAAAGCGCCACCGGCGTCGCACCCGCGCAATATCATACGAATCTGCGGATGGACGCCGCTCGCCGGAAGCTGCGCGAATCCGACCAGAGCATTCTCGCGATCGCGCTCGAGCTGGGCTTCGCGAACCCGAGTCACTTTGCGCAGGCGTTCCGTCGGGAAATGAAGCTCTCACCGAGCGAGTACCGCCGAGAGCGCTGACCGCCAAGAGGTCATTCAGCCACGGATGGCATCAACCCCCCGGAAGGTATCACCCGATCTGCAGTTGTATATAGGAAATATATATTCCGAAGCTCGATGCCTTTCGTGGTAAAAAAACGGTCCGCCGACTCACAGCTCCCGAATCGCCCTATATACTCCGACGCCTTTCGTGAAATCTTCCGAGGCTCGATGCGATCCGTGGTTAAAAAGAGCGTCCGTCAACCCACCGCCCCCGAATCGCCCTATATACTCCCCAATTCAGCCACTTAAAAGTTAAACGTTACAAAGTTAAAAGTTAAACGTTCCGACTATGGATCGGTCCGTTCAGAGTGCGATGTTCCGAGGCTTCGCGGCATCCGTGGTTAAAAACCGACCGCCTACTCACAGCTCCCGAATCGCCGTATATACTCCGGTCCGTCTCCGTACTTGAGCGTTTAGAGTTTAGCGTTAAGCGTTTAGCGTTAGCGTTCCAACGATCGATTCCGATTCCGTGGATTGCCTCCGTTCCGGTCGGGATTGGGTGTAATCTTCAGTGGCTCGATGCGATCGTTATAAGAAAACGGGTGCGCTTTCCCTACCGCGCAATCGGGGATTCCCTTGTTGCTCACCGAAAAGCGCGAGCGTCACCCAATCGTCACCGGGGGGGCTTGCACGCGTATACATCTCCCGCTTTCCGTCTTCCTCTTTCAGCGGCCTTCCCCGTTTCTCCCTATATATACATGACGCGTTCTGATTTCCTATTCCGGTTGCTGCCCCTCGCCGCTGCGCTGCTCACCGCGTCGGCCCAGGCCGCCTCGTTCACCGTCCCCGCCGGCACCACGGACACCACCGCGAAAACGCTCGGCTCCGGCAGCGGCCAGACCGGCACCGTCGCCGCCACCGGCAAACTCCAGGTCAGCGGCAGCACCGTCGCCGTCACCATCACCGGAAACAACGAGACGCTCACCAACAACGGCACCATCCTCCAAACCGGCACCGGACGCGCCATCCGCGACAACACCGGCGTGACGGGCCTCGTCGTCACCAACAACGCAAACGCAGTGATCCAGACCGCCGACGCCGACGTCTTCCAGATGAACGTCGCCGCCTCCAGCGCCACGCTGAACAACTACGGGACGATGACCTCGCTCAACGCTTCCGGCGGCGGCTCCCAGGCCGTCGATTTCAGCGCGATCACCAACGGCGCCAATATCATCAACAACTACGCCGGCGGCATCCTCCAAGCCGTCGAGGCCGATGCTGTCCGCCCAGGCGTCAACGGCATTGTATATAACGACGGGCTCATCAAATCGACCACCACCACCGGCAGCAGCAGCGATGGCGTCGACGCGCAGAATAATACCGGCGTCCAAGTCACCAACGACACCCTCGGAATCATCGAGGGTGGCCGTCACGGTATCACCGGCGGCGCGCTCAACAACGCCACCCCTTTCACTACCACCATCACCAACAACGCCGGTGGCGTCATCCAGGGCGACAACGGCTCAGGCATCAACCTCGACGGCTTCAACGCGCTGCAGACGGCGACCATTATAAATCACGGCACGATCACCGGCAACGGCGTGACGGGCGACGGCGATGGCGTCGACGTGGACGGCGTGGTCAACCTGACCAACTCGGGCACAATTATATCAAAAAATTCCGTCAGCTCCACCACGCCCGCGCAGAGCGAGGGCGTGACCGTTGGAGGTGGCACGATTATAAACACCGGCACCATCGAAGGCGATGTTGCCGCAGGCAACACGAACGCCGTCGGCCGAGGCATCACGCTCGCGGGAATTGATACGAGCGGCACGCCGGAGGCTATATATGCGAATAGTGTTATCACGAACAGTGGCCTGATCAAGGGCCAGACCGACTCCGCGATCGTGGTCACGGGAGCGACCGGCGGCTTCACGGTTAATATTAATAATATGGCCGGCGGCACCATCGAGGGTGGCAGTGCGACCGCGGCGACGATCATCACCGGCGCGGAAGATGATACCGTCACGAATTCCGGCGCGATCGTTACCGACCACAGCGGCAAGGCGATCGATCTGGGCGGCGGAACCAATATACTTAATATAACCGGCGGCGCCGCCAGCATTTCCGGAGATATCTCCGGTGGCACCGGCACGAGCACGCTGAATCTCGCCCTGGGATCGGGCGGCACGTTTTCTTATTCGGGTGCGATCTCGAATTTCGCCGCGGTGAATTTCGTGAGCGGCCGCACCGTCCTGACCGGCGCGAGCACCTATTCGGGCGGCAGCACGATCGAAGCCGGAGCGACGCTCGTGGCGAATAATATATCGGGCAGCGCCACCGGCAGCGGCCTCGTGACGGTGCAGAACTTGGGAACTCTCGCGGGCTCGGGCCGCATCGGCGGGGACGTGAGCGTCACCAACGGGGGACTGATCTCGCCGGGCAATAGTCCCGGTACGTTGACGATTGGTGGGTCGTTGCAGCTGGTGAATGGCGCGAAGTTTTCTTTCGACCTTGGGCCGAATGCCGCGAACTCGGATTTGGTGGTCGTCACTGGCAAGCTGATTTTCACCGGCAGCGGCAGTGCGGTCTTCAATTTCGTGAACGACGGGATGGTCGCCGGGCTATATACATTGCTGACGTTCGACAGTTCGTCGACGGGCCTGAGCGTGTCGGACTTTTCCGTGGGGACGTGGGATCCGAGTTTTGCGGAGAATTTTGTGCTGAGTTCAAATTCGCTTTCGTTTAACATCGTGGCGGTCCCGGAGCCGAGTTATACGGCGGCGGCGTTGGGCAGCCTGGTGTTCGCTGGCGTGGCGCGTTGGCGCCGGCGTCTCCGCGGCCCCGCCGCCGCGTAAGGGAAGCAGGCGAGGGCAGCGCGAGCCCGCCTATATATACTCCGCCTCCGGTGGAGTCTTCCGAGGCTTGATGAAATCCGCGGTAAATAAACGGTGCGTCCACTCGCAGCGCTCGTACCGCGTTATATACTCAGTCTGCCAGAGTTAAGTGTCGGCAAAGCAAAAAGGTGTAAGGTGTAACCTGACCCCTTTCTACGAAAACGCGTGAAATCTTCTGCCTCTTCGGCCCGCGCCGCCTCCGCCATCACGCCGCGGAATGGCTCATGGCCCTGCAGGTCGTCATCGCGCTCACCGGCAACTACGCCTTTTTCAACGCGCTCACGATCCTGCTCTGCCTGCTGTGCTTCGACGACCTCGACTGGCAACGCCTGCGTCGGCGTCCCCTGCGCGCCCCTGAGCCCGCGCGCCACCCGCCCGCCTGGTCGCTCCGCGCCTTCGCTGCGGTGGTATATACAGTGACGATCCTCGGCGTGGTGCGGACGCTCGGGCTGATGCCGCCCACGCTGTTCAATCCGTTGCTGGAGGCAGTGGCGCCTTTCGAGAGTTTGAACAACTACGGCTTGTTCGCGGTGATGACGCGTCCGCGGACGGAGCTGATCTTCGAGGGCAGCAACGACGAGCGCACCTGGCGCGAATATGAATTTCCATATAAGCCGGGGGATGTGACGCGGGCGCCGGCATTCGTGGCGCCGTACCAGCCGCGGTTGGATTGGCAGTTGTGGTTCGCGACGCTGGACGCCCCCGAGGCGAGCCCCTGGTTAAACGCGCTCTGTGCGCACCTGTTAGGAGGCACGCCCGACGTCTTGGCGCTAATCAAGAAGAACCCCTTCCCCGACGCGCCGCCAGTATATATCAGAGTGCAGCGCTACACGTACAACTTCACGACCCCAGCCGAGCGCCGCCAAACCGGCCAGTGGTGGAAAAGATCCAAGCCAGAATTATACCTGGGCCCAGCAAAGCTAAACAGCCAATAAGACATACAAAACTTGACCCACGGATTGCACCAAGCCAACACGGATTAATCAGAGCCAAATAGCGAACTATATGCTCGCGGAGCGACCCATCCGCGCGCCGCAGGGCGCTGACTATATACTTAAGCGTTAAGCGTTAAAAGTTAAGCGTTAAACGTTTCCGACGCGACTAACGCACCTTGCCCGCTATATACGATATAACAACCAAGCCTCTTCGCCGCAGCGCCTCCGTCTCTTCCGTCTCTGTCCCTTCCGTCTCCGCTCGCGTCCGTTCCGTGATCCGACGCTCATGTGAAATCTTGAGTGGATTGATGCGATCCGTGGTCTTCCGGATGTATTAAACGCGTTCCCCGCGTCGCGCCGCTTCGATCACAGCAATATCAATTTTGACCATATCCATCATGGCTTCAAACGCGCGTTTGGCTTCATCGCCGCCGGCGGCGAGGGCGGACGTGAGCGTGCGTGGGGTGATTTGCCAGGAGATGCCCCAGCGGTCTTTGCACCAGCCGCAGGCGTTTTCGGAGCCGCCGTTGTTGACGATGGCGTTCCAGTAGCGGTCGGTTTCTTCCTGGGTGTCGGTGGCCACCTGGAAGGAGAAGGCTTGGTTGGGGGAGATGGCGGGCCCGCCGTTGAGGCCGAGGCAGGGTATGCCCATGACGGTGAATTCGACGGTGAGGATGTCGCCTTGTTTGCCGGACGGGAAGTCGCTGGGGGCGGTGGAGATGCGTCCGACGGAGGTTTCGGGAAACACGGAGGAGTAGAAGCGAGCCGCCTCGAGCGCGCCTTGGTCGTACCAGAGGCAGATGAGATTTTTGGGGATCATGCCCCCCGGTAAAGCGAAGACCGCCCTCCGCGACAACCAAAACAAGGCGTTTCGATCCTACCACGGATTGCACCAAACCGACGCGGATTACTTGTGAGCTATATATTTGTGTTCTGCGTCTGATGTAATCCGTGCCCGTTTGATGCAATCCGCGGTAAAAAAAGCTCCCGACAACCAATATATGATATGTCGCCCTATGCCGAAATATAACGGGGATCGTGTGTAATCTTCCTAGGCTTAATGAAATCTGTGGTAAAATGTATTTTAGTATCTGATTGTTGTATTGTGCTGTACTTAGGCGTTTAGAGTTTAGCGTTAAGCGTTTAGCGTTCCAAAAGATCGACTCCGATTCCGGTGATTGGCTGTAATCTGCAGTGGCTTGATGCCATCCGTGGTAAAAAACGGTCCGCCTACTCACCACCAACGCATCGCCCTATATCAATATACTACTTGGTTCGTGTGTAATATTCCGTGGCTTGATGAAATTTGAGGTAAACTGTATTTTATTATGTGATCGTTGTATTATTCTGTACTTAAGCGTTTAGAGTTTAGAGTTAAGCGTTTAGCGTTCCAAAAGATCGACTCCGATTCCGGTGTTCGTGTGTAATCTGCAGTGGATCGATGCCATCCGTGGTAAAAAAACCATTCGTATACTAACCACTCCCGCATCGCCGCACGCGCCACCCTATCGGAACTTGCCTTAGAACTCTTTATCTATCAGCAAGAACAGATGCCCTCCAAATCCGATTCCGCCGTTGAGCTGGTTGTCGTGAAAAGCAGCCCGCCGCTTCCTGTCCTGAGCAAAGAAGATAATCACTACCTCGAGCGTCGCGAGCAGATCGTGTCCGAGGGAATAAAAGCGAGCATGACGGCAGCGCGGGCGCTCTATGAGATCTTCAATTACAAGGGTGGGTTGCTCTGGCAGTCGAAGGGCTTCAAGGGCTTCTCGGAGTACTGTTTCGCCCAGTGGGGCTACGAGCGGGCGCATGCGTTCCGGCTGCGGGAGTGTGGCGAGTTCGTGCATGAGTTGGCGGAGGCTCCGGGGCATAGTGCGGCCACGCCGCTTCCGACTCACGAGAGCCAGGTTCGCCAAGTGCTGCTTTTGCCCAAGGACGAGCGGGTTCGGTTCTGGCGTGAGATCACGAAGGTTTCCCCGCCCGAGGCCTTGACGGCGCAAGCGGTGAGGGTGGAGGCCACTGCTTATTCGGAGGCGAAGAAGATCAAGCTGGTGGGCCGCAAGCGGCTCTCCGGGCGTCAGCGGCTGAAAACTGCGGTCGGCGCCGTTTCAAGGGCCAGCCGGTACGTTCCCCTCGCGAAGCGCGACGCCTGGACTGCCTTGGTAAAAAAGCTCGAAGCGCTGCTCTAAATCCAAACGACTTATTGCATAAGACGTTCTCAGACCAACGAGTTTACCTCATGTCTCCAATTGGAGACATCGGCTCGCCGCCAAGCCCAAAACGGAGGCGAAAATCCGCCAAGAACCGTGGCGCAACACCCGCCTATCGGGTACCAAAGCGTAAGCCGCCGTTCGCCATTGGCAGCTATGATTTTGTGAGGCGGGACTCAGGCGCGTCCACGGGTGATTCGGAACAACAACGATTACTTTTGCCCAAGGGTCGTCACAAATTCCCCGATCACCTTTAGCTCCGATCCTTGGTCTGCGGTAAGCACGATATTAGAGAAACCCGGAGATCTGGAGTTTGGTTTGAGGACGATCCGGGAATGCTCCCAGCCGTCCGCGGATTCTGTTTTCTCGCTTTGATACACCTTCACCGTGAAGTGTCCGCCATTCTCCGGATCCTGAATATCGCGGTGCTGTACCAAAACAGTCTTACCTTGGCGGGAGCCAGCGGGATTCTCTCGAAATAGGCACCAGGACCCGGTGGGAATCTGCCGGTTCATCGATTCGCCGACCACACGCGTGACGAACATTCCCTTCACGAGGCGGATGTGCTCGGGCAGCTCCACCCAAGTATCCACGAATGACCAAGCGTCGTTCCCCTGGAAGTCACTGAATTGGCCGGCTGCCACCTTTAGATCAAACGCCGGTACCGCATTGACGAAAGGAACCACCTCAGCGCCCTCCAGAATCCTGAGTGGCATCGTGGCAAATGGCATTTCCGCAGGCTGAGGTCTGGGGTCGCTGGCTCCCACTGCTGCGGCCTTCAAATGTGCGTTCGTCTCGGGATCGACGGAATATAGAAAACAGCCTTTCTGAGCCCTCGTCATCAGGGTTCGATAAGTGTTCTTGATGATTTCGTCCGCTTTTCGAGTCGCCGCAGCTGGATCCTTTTTGAAAAGCGATTTATAGCCCCGGATCGAGGCATCCATGGATGAGCGACCGGCGGCATGGGTTTGCACGATTCCGTTCCGAACGAGAATGTCTGGGCCGAGAATAACCCCTATATAGTCCAGTTCCAGACCTTGGCAGGTGTGGATGCACCCGATCTGTTTGACGGATTCTGGTTTGATAATCCAAACGCTCCCGTCGCTATCGAGATTCCACTGAGCTCCGAAGCCGAATTCCGGGAACTCAATATCGTTAGCGGCAGGTTTCTTTTTGCTGATCCAGTCCCAGCAGTAACCGGCCACCATCCTAGCTTTATTTCGCTCGTGGTTCTTTGCAACGACCTGGTCCCGCAGCTCAACGGGCGAGTCACAAACGATCACTTGATAATCAATTCCTGCCAGAGTCGGATTTGCGGTCTCGCGGACCTGGAGAGTGTTATCCACCCAAGCAAGAAATCCATCTGAGCCGTTGCACCGGAATTGTGACTCCAGGACCTCCTCGGTAACAGAGGCGCCGTGGTGCGTCGCCCACTTGCGAATTTCCTCTTTCGTGCCGACGTCCTTGAACGTCACCTTCTGCCGTTCATCAATCAAGAAAATGCTCAGCTTCGAGGCATTGATGATTTCCTTGATTTGATTTTCACCAAGGTTCTGAAACATACCTGATTTTTCGTTCAGCCGGTGCGCCTCGTCGACGATCAAGGCATCGAACGAGTTTGCTTCGCTATCCGTATATGAGCCGGACCCTGTAAACAGATTGCTGATCCGACTCTTCGTAAGCCGGCCGGTGAGCTTGCTCTCATACACGGCGCGAGGAGCAGCGTTCTTCGTAATATACTTTGAGAGTAATGACGCCTTCGTAAACTCCACGAGGAGGTTGATCGCGACGACCGTCTTGCCCGTACCCGGCCCACCGTCTACGATCAGGACCTGCTTATTCGTACCATTCGCGAATCGCGCCAATCGGAGCGCGGTCTCGTAAACGATCTTCTGGCCATCGACCATCAAGAACTCCCGATTCCCTTGGAGCAATGACGCGAGACAATCGACCAGGCTTTTTGACGGACTGATTTTGCCATCCCGAATCTGATATATTACCTCCCCGCGGTCGCCGTGCCGAATGTGTTTCTTAACGAAGGAGCGAAGCTTCTCGCCGTCGGAAAGGAGGAATGCGGGAGCCTTCTCGAGGTATTCTTTATAGAACGGGCTCCGAACGACTTTCTCCGAAGCGCAGTTGTGAAGGTACGCGCAGGGCTGCACGGACATATTTCTGTCGCGCACCGTCTCGTTGAAGTCTTCCAGCAGGGCGGCGTAGGACCACGCTTGGTACGAGGGATGAGCGACATCTCGTTTGGCGCCTCCAACAAATGTTCTGACCACACCATCCATATCGGTGGCCTCCAGTTCAGTCCACTGCTTGAGCTCGATGATGATTGCAGTTTGCCGCTGATCCGCGCCGCGACCTGTCAGGATGAAATCCACCCTTTTGCCGGTCGGGAGAATTCCGAATTCGATGGCAACGCCGGAGTCGGTGGGAATCTCGGTATCGGAGAGAATCCGATGCATATAACCCATGGAGTTTCGCCAAGAGGCGACCTCGGCTTGGCCGACAGAGCGATGATGGGTCCTCTGAAACTCGGCGAGAATCCTGTCGCCGATCTTTTCTGAGACCACGTCCTCCAGAAATTCTGACTTGGTCGAAAGGTAGACGATCACGTCGGGCGGTCGGGGTTCGCCGAAGTGCTTAATGCAGCTTCGCGGCACGACGGACGCCTGAAGTGAAGTCTCATGTGGTCATCGCTGATTTATGAACGCGTTCAACGCTCACAGAAATTGCCGATGCACGCGAGACTTAGAACGAAGAAGCGATAGAAGTTAAGAGGCGTGCCAACAAGGTCCAGGGACGCTGGATCGCATACTTCAGGCGATCGGCTGATATCTCATCAGGAAACTCTGTTATCGTCTCTTCAAAGGCATATGCGTGGCGCCACCGAATGCAGCCAGGATGGCGGTCCAGGATGAGGAGTTGATTGATCCATTGGAAATCCGGCGACACAAAGCGCTCGTTAAAAGCCCGTTGACCGCGTTCCACGCACAATGTATCCATTTGTATATATGCCATATACCGCCGAAATCAGCCGCTCAAATCCGACTTGTTTCCTGTTTCTGCTCGATCAGTCGACCTCAATGGGCGATCCACTCGCGGGAGAGGTGGGTAAGCGGAAGTCGGACAAAGTCGCCGACGTAATCAACAAATTCCTCCAGAACTTGGTAATCAAGTGTGGCAAAAATGAGGGCGTCCGAAATTACTTTCATGTCGGGGTGCTTGGATACGGCGCGGACGTAGGACCGGCGTTTAAAGGCACGATCGGGGGTCGGGAACTCGTTCCGATCAGCGAAATCGCGGACTTTCCCGCTCGGATCGATGAGAGAACGAAGAAAACCGACGATGGTGCGGGCGGCCTGGTAGATCACAAAATCAAATTTCCAATATGGTTTGATCCCATCGCTAACGGAGGCACTCCGATGTGCCAAGTGCTCGGAGAGGCGCAAAAGATCGTTGCGGACTGGACGAGCAAAAATCCCACCGGATTTCCGCCAATTGTAATTAACGTTACTGACGGCGAATCGCAAGACGGCGATCCCACCGCAGCAGCCGATGCCATCAGGGCAATCTCGACCACGGACGGGAATGTCCTCCTGTTCAACGCGCACATCTCTTCCAGCAGTGCCACCGCAGTATTGTTTCCTGACAACGAGGCCGCATTGGTCGACGATTTTGCAAAGCTACTTTTTCGTATGTCGAGCAATCTGACGGACGCCATGCTTTCGGGAGCACGTCAAGAGGGTCTCAGCGTATCTCCCGCTTCGAAAGGGTTCGTATTCAATGCGAACCTGGAAGCTCTGATCAACTTTATAGACATCGGAACTCGTCCGGGGAATTTGCGCTGATACTGGGATGAAGCTTCGCCTGGGAGCCGCGACCCTTGCTAAGAAAGGCAATCGCCCGGACGAGAACGAAGACGCCTATGCGCCGCAACCGACGGGTGCCTTGAGAGCCGTACCTTTTCGATGTGCGATCGCCGACGGCGCGACGGAAGCTTCCTACTCGGCGCTATGGGCAAAACTATTGGTCGAGCATTTTTGTTCACTTGAAGAGCCGATGCTCTTCGATGAAGAGATTCCGATTCTACGAGAAACGTGGAGGGCCGCTACCCATGTCGTACAGCTGCCGTGGTACGCGGAGCAAAAGCTCGCGTACGGTGCTTTCGCTACCCTGCTGGGCGTTTGCATCACCGAGAGTAAATATCCACACCTTCGATGGCAGGCTGTCGCCATCGGAGACAGCGTTCTGTTTCACGTCAGGGCGTGCGAAATAGTCGCAACGTTCCCGATGATGGACTCTAAGGATTTTGAATCGCGGCCGCTACTTCTCGCGACAGGTAATTTGGAAAGGGAACAAGACAGAAAGGAACTCTATCACTGGTCGGAGGGCATACTAGAGGCGGGAGATCGTCTTTATCTCGCAACGGATAAGATTGCACAATGGATTGTGCGCGGGCTGGAGAAAGGCACTAAGCCATTCATTCACTTGGATCAGGTTTTACGCACCGAAGGTTCATTCGCCGCGTTCGTCGAGCACTTGATACACCAGAACGAGCTGCGAAACGATGATTATACACTGCTTTGGGTGGAAGCTCTGGACGAAGTAGCCTGATGCTTATGTCTTGGCCTCAGGCACAGGAGTACAACGAGGCCATCCAGAATCCGCATATTTGCTTTCAAGATGCCGAACTGAAGAGAGGCATCGTTAAGAAAAATGCGATGGGTATCCCCATAGCGATCTCTGGCGGCTTCGCGAACGTCTACCAGTTGAGTACGTCGAGCGATCGATGGGCAATTCGGTGCTTTATTCGAGAAGTGGCGGATAACCAGCGCAGGTATACCGAAATCAGCAAAACCCTAAACGCGCTCGGGCTACCGTACACTGCTCAATTCGAGTTCCAGCCGGCAGGTATTCGAGTCGGCCCTCGGTGTTATCCCATCGTAAAAATGCGCTGGATGTCTGGGGAGCTTTTGAGCGAGTTCGTCGGGAAAAATGTCTATAACCAACCGGTATTGGCTCAGCTGGCCGACCGGTGGGCGAGATTGATGGCCGACCTTCAGGCAAACAGGTTAGCGCATGGAGATCTACAGCACGGCAATGTACTAGTCGTTAATGGCAACTTAAAGCTTATCGATTATGATGGGATGTTTGTCCCTTCATTCGATGGAATGCGCTCGAACGAGGTTGGACATCCCAACTTCCAACATCCGCGTCGCCGAGAGTCGGACTTTGGATTGTATACAGACAATTTTTCTGCTTGGTTAATTTACGCATCGATTAGAATCCTCGCAGTATCGCCCGAATTATACAGCCTCTCACGCGGATTGGGACGAGATGAGTGTTTGATCTTTAACCGTGACGACTTTGCAAACCCGGGTGCATCGCCGATGTTCGGTCAGCTCCGGCTGCACCAGGACGCTACAGTCCGGCGTTTAGCCGATCAGATCGCCGGCTTCCTCTCACAAGATCCGAAGGAAGTTCCACCGCTTGATCCCTCTACATTCCCGTCTGACGCCACGACGCACCCTGGGGTGGAGCCCAGCAGTTGGTGGCGGGAGAGCCTACAACCCAGTGCCCCCGAAACCTGCGCCGTCGCGGCGGACGATGTTTCGGTAGAGTTAGATGACCAGCCCAGATGCCAACGCGAGATGTTGGGGTTTATTGCTTGTTCATCTGTCGCCTACGCGGTTGGCCTGTCCGGAATAATTGGTGTAGCGGGGTATAGCATAATCCAAATCGCGATTGTTGCGCTCGCGGAAAGACGCCTTCGCTCCCAATTTGAGCGGTGTCCTTCCGTTGCCGCGCGCGACCGCCATTATCAAGAAGTGCACATGAAAGAAGAAGAAGTCGCCAACCGAAAGGCCCGCCTCGAGCAAAACCGCAAGAGGATCGCCGAAAGCGAAGTTGCCGAGGTAGACTTATCGGCGAAAGCGCAGGGGCGCATCACCGAACTAACCGCCTCGCAAGGAGTGGAAATAAGGAAGGTGACCACTGAACAGGCTGTCGCTCAAGCTGACCTCTTGCGCAGGAAGCAGATGCTCACAGCGAAAGCGGAGGGTGAGGTGAAGCTGACAACCGCCCCGCTCGAAAGCGAAGCGAGGTCGGTACAGGCTCAGTTAACCCAGCTTTCGAATAGTAAAGCCGAAACCTGCCGCATCGCTCTCGACAAATTGCGCCGCGAAATTCTCCAAGCCTGTCTTTGCAGACATCCGATCGCCGATGCAAAGCTGCCAGGCGTTGGCCCTCGGTACAAAGCAAACCTTAACTATGCAGGAATACAGACGGCTGCAGACGTCTCTCACGCAGGCGTGAGGGTTGTAGATGGATTTGGTCAATCGCGCACATCGACTGTTGTGGCCTGGCGCCAGGATCTGGTCTCTCTCTATCAAAGCCAACTGCCCGACCGGGTCCCGCAGAATATAATCGACGACGTCGAGCAACAGATAGGCACGCATAGATTCGCACTAGAAAGTAAGCTGAGTAGCCTTCAGGCGAAGGTGCGGAACACGCGAGAGAGTATCGGGAAGGCTTACGAAAGCCGGCACACCGCGATCCTTGTAGAGGGTCGACAGGTCACCGCCACCGCGCAGGAGAAGATAAAGGTGATCGCGACTAGGTTCGCCGGAGAGGTTGCGAGCATTCGGGCGGATCTCGAGCAGCGACAACGTAACTTGCGTCGCGAGGTCGCCACGGCCCAGGTGTCGGTAACGCATCTTGCGTCAGATATACAACGACTCCAGTCTTGGCACAGCGAAGTCGGAATCCCCCGGAGTGGGAAATACGCGGTACTAACGTACTCGAAATTTCTGAAGAAGGTCTTTTTCACGAAGCTCGGCATATGAGATGGCACTGGCGCAAATCATTTAGGTTCGGCCCATTTCGGACTAATCTCAGCACTGGGGGCGTGGGATGGAGTATCGGGATCCCGGGCTTTCGCTACGGATTCTCAGCGACCGGGCGTCGCTATATTTCAGTGGGCATTCCTGGCACCGGGATCTATGGAATCAAATACCTCAGATCGGGCTCTACCGCCGCGAGTACGAATAGCGCTTCGATTCCGGCTTTGCCGGTGCGCGGAGCCCAAACTCATAGCGTGCCGCTTCCGCTCAGCACGCCCAAGCCGCCGGCCCAAAAATGGTGGCAGCAGGATGAACTGAAATGAGAGGAGCCTTGCTCTCCTTGGGAAGCCCAGCGGCCTGTTATCCGGACCCGGGTCGGCTCGCACGAACCGGCGGGTGATCTCTCCTCGTCTATTCTCGGCCGCAACGAGAGCGGATCGGACCGTTCTCTCGTAGTGCCGCCAGTCCAAGCGGACTCGATCATAGAAGCCTCTATAACGTCGCGGGCCGCGGAGCGATCCGTGGCGAGTGTGTCGAGCTTCAAAGCTCCACGACGCCTGCCGTGCCTGCAGTGTTCAGCATTCGGAAACCGCCGATTTTTCTATCCCTTAAACTTGTTAAATTCAGGCGGCAGCATGTCCCAGAATCGCTCTGCGGAAATACTCTGGAGATCGTAGTTGAGCTCAATTTGACGGAAGAAATCCATCAGCCGTCGTGGTGTTCCAGCCTCTTTACCGCCGGCACCTCGCTTGATGCGTTTTTTGGTCTGATCGTAAAACAGCCGCTGCAGCACCGATTGTAGTGCCTTATTTTGCATCAGAGTCTGGTATGATCCAAACTGAACCATCACTTCGTTCATCGTCGTGGGATCGTCGTAGAGAAGGACGCGTACCCGCTCTGGATTATCTCGGGATGTAAAATATAGATAGTAGGGACCTAGTATCAGGTGCCGGTAGAATTCCTGGAAGCTGATTCCTGCCACATAGGCGCGGTCTTCCTTGATTTTTCTTCGGTTCGCAGTGATTTGATCGAAGTATCTCGCGGCAAACCACGACCACAAACCGGCATCCAAACGTGCTTCATGGTTTCTCTGGTCTGGTATAACTCGGGTAAAGAGCCGGCCGATGGCGAGCTTGTCCGGAAATGTTGGACTTTCGTCTGGCAGCTCGTAGTCGACAGGTCCCGTATACTCAGAACCGGTGAGTAGGCTCTCTGGAATCGGTTCAACATTAGTACCTGCCCGCAATGTTACTCGGGCGCTATCGATATAATTTTGAAATGCAGCCAGACCCTTCTCTGTAAATCGTCGGGCTTTCATTATGTTGTTTGAGCCAACAGGCTGCTCAGTAATTCAGCGCTCGAAGCCATCTTCTGTACCGCTCTGTCGATCCAATGCGTCAAGTCTTCTTCTCTGTCGTGTGTTGGGGGCAGGTCCCCCACCAGCTTTGAGGCATATCTAAGCCAGGCCTGCGGCCATGTCGTTCCCTCCTCATCAAAGTGCTGCTCGTCCAGGACAAGAATCCTTGTCAGTATCTCCCTCATGGCGGCAGGGAGAACCAGGGCACGCACCCACGGGTTTCCGACGAAGTGCGCTGCAGAACCTCTCGTGGCTTCACGGTCTAGGAGGAGAATGGGCCCATCCGACGCGCCTTCCCACTGCTCGGAGTATTCTATCTTCCATACAATCCCGTCCAAACTTTTAGAGGCATCGATCGGCAGGAGCTCTTTCCGGTGCTCGGGAGTGTCCCCCGCTTTTGTAGGCCGCACGGTTTCCGCGGAGCCCAGCTTCCTCGCAGTAGCTAAGTCGACGATGATCACGTCGAAGGTCACGCGGTCCCCTTTCAGGCGAGAGATGTCAATGCTCTCTTGAGCAACCGGACGCGCGACCGTGCCGAAGTCGAAACGGATTCGTTCCAGCAGCTGTTTGGCGTCGATATAGATGCCGGCTTCCGCCGGAAAGTTATAAGAATCGAGGTGGAGCTTAGCCGAGAACCTCTTGCTCGGGCCCAATACCTCTAATTTTATTTCAATATCACTCTGAAGAATTTTTGCCCGATTAAGAAACTTGATGCGTTTGGTGGGCATTATTCAACCTCCTCGATTTTGTCTTCTGCTGCGGAGGCAAATTTTTGAACCTTAGTGCGCACCAGCAAATCCCGGTTTACGTCAAAGCCCGCAACTCTCAGGTTAAAAACCGGGTCAATGACATCAATCTCGATATTATTGTCAGCCGCCGACAATATCGTGCAGCCGGTCGCTTCTATGTGAATGAGTTTGGAACCCACGTCGAAATCGAGGCGTTTGTACGCTTTGATCGGGTTACCTTTTGAGGTTTCATAGGCGACTTGGAGGCAAATGCGGCTTCCGATCGCATACGGCGTACCCGACGGCGTCACAGAAAAGCCGTCGCGATTCGCCGATATTCTTAGCGAACTGGCCGGCAAACCGGCAGGGATCTCCGGATCTTCCTTCACCTGCGGAGAGTTCGGTTTTTTCTTCGGCGACGGCTCAATTTGATCGAGGGAGTCATCGTAAAAAAGATTGATCAATAACTTGCGGTCAAGCTGGCGGGAGGTGGCATGTATCCGTCCTACCAATTCATGAGCAAAACGACTGACAAACTCTATAGCGACGCCGCCGTAGACATATTTCCCTTTAAAATTTTTAGAATCCTTTTGCCACTCCGTATGCGATGGGTTTTCCGAGTCTCCCAATAGTGTCGCCAAAGGCCCTCTGTTTACTCGGACCAGGCATATAAAACCCTTAACCTCGCGGCGAGTGACGTCGGAGATGATGAGGTCCTCGCGAACATGACACGGGATCTCAGAGAAGCTCTCTCGTTTCTTGATCAAGCAGACCAGCGAGTCCTGTAGAGGCGGAGCGTCTTTGGGTCGAACAGTGAGAAAAGCTTTTACCTGTACCGTATGGCCAGCGGCTAGGGACTGCCTGAGGTCCTGAGCCTCAGCGTCGGCGAGCATCGTCGCCGTCCATTCAGCCTTCATCGTATCGCAAGCCGGCAATACGTGCTCCCGAATTTCGCCGCGATGCGCGAACTCTGCGACCTCCAGATATTGGCTAAATTTTCCGACCTCCGCCTTAACTCTATCAGTTCCTGAAGACTCGATTTGAGCCAGCACCCGTCGGTAGGTCTCCCGGGTAATTTTGTGCGAGCCCACATGATCTTCGACGACCACCTCGAGGCGACCTTCGATAATAGGGATGAAATATCCCCGGACGGCGGCGATGGCTAACGAATCTCGGTCGAAGCCTTGGCTCCCGCGATCCTCATCGTCTCCGTCGTCAAGCCATGGTACTACGATAGACAATCCAGTCTCGCCCGGCTTACGGCTGAGGCGAAAGTCTGTCTTAAAAAGTTCGATCACCCCGGGATCCCGGATAGGAACGGTCAGCGAATCTCCGTCAATTTCCTTCGATATGCCGAAGTAGCCATCGGGCTTATAGCAGACTCTTTCCGCGTCGTAGTGATGCTTGAGAATACACCCGCCCATCAGCAAAGGGCCTTCCGACGTTTCGCTGTATCCGAAAAAAGTCTGAGCGCGGCTTGACCGAGGAAATACCTGCTTACCAACGCCCCATCGGCCACGGTCATCGCCGCCTTTTTCCGTCTTACCTTCAGCGCGGAAAAAGTAAAAAAACGCGTTTTTCTGGCCATCAATGGGGTCGTGCTGCTCGGCGTTTCCGGTCAGCCCGGTGGTTTCAAAATCCTCAAAGACCAAGTATTTACACTTTTGATCGGGACTAACTGCACCAGGCTTCAGTCCATTTTTTTTCGCCAGGTAGTGCGTGAGACCGGATCGGAACCAACGCTCGTACTTCTGCTGGTCAATCGGTCCTTGGTCCGCTGCAACATATATTCTGACGCGACAAACTCCGCCTTTGTCGATTCTGGCATCGAGTGAATTCTGGATGCCTTCGCGGACCAAAGCCTCACCTGCATCCTTTATGGCGTCGGACGCGAAGAATTCGCTAGCGATTGGATCGCGTGTTTTGTCGCTAGGACGCTTTCGACTAAAATGCCATTTCATTTCGGCTAGCATGTTTTATAGAGCGGACACGTTTGGACGAGCAGCCTGGCGCATAGGTGGCAATGTTCGGCCGAGTTTATAGCAAAGACGAGTTGCGGACCAATTGATAGATCGACGCCCGATCAGGTAACAAGTTGCTGGAAATCCGAAAGTTTTGAAAGTTGGCCGGCTCGTTCGCCGCCGTCGATTAATAATTGCGCCGTAGTAATACCCAGCACCTTTCTCCCCGCTGATGCTTCGAAAAGGCAAGCCGACGCGGTCATGCCGCCGGCCGTCAGCATTTGATGCGGGCACGCCTAGCAACGGCGGGCCGGCTGAGGGTTCCAAGCCGTCAATTCTCATCTATGTACAGAATCCAACCCAGAGGTTCAGCCCTTACTTTGAACCTCGAAGACGGTGAGGGTGGGGGCCGCCGCAGATTCGGAGGCTAAAAAGATCAAGCTGATCAGGCGCAGACCGCGCCCGTCGCGGCGGGTTTTGAGGAGTGCGGTGGCCGCGATTTCGAGAGCCAGCCGGTACGTTCCGTTGGCAAAGCGCGAAGCCTAGATCGCGGCCGTAAAAAAGCTCGAAGCGTTGCTCTAAATCCAAACGACTTGTTCCATAAGGCCTTCATAGAACAACGAGTTTACCTCATGTCTCCAATTGGAGACATCGCCTCTCCGCCAAGGTCAAGCGGAGGCGAAAATCCGCCGGAACCGTGGCCCAGCAGAAGGGTGGGCGCGGACGGATGCGGCACCTGGAATCCCGACGGATCCGGCAGGAACTTGCCGCCCTGAAAAACCGGCTCGCCAGCTGGGAGACCATCAACGTGCGATGGCTTACCTCGCGAAGGCCCACGATCGTCGCGCCGAGCTCGCGCAACTTCGCAATCGCCCGGTCCACGATATCAATCGACTCCGCGTCCGCCTTCGCGAAGAGGTCCTAACACCTTTGTAGGTCCAAACGGGCCGTTACGCTACCTGACTAAGCCCAGGTCCGCATCCGCAGACCGCACGCATCCACCTCCACTTTAGTCGCTATCGCTGTCGCGACCACGTGCGGCTGAGTAGATCCAGTATTCTCGCTCCGCTGGTTGGGAGGAACCGAAGGGGTCATGTGTCGAACCGTGACCGGTTCCCGGGCAAACCCCCAAGGGGAGTATATACTCGTTACCTTGGCCGTGAAGACGCGCTCTATATGAAAGGTGTGAGGTGTAACCTGACCCTTTTCTACGAGCCCGGCCGCACAACTCTCAGCGTAACCACCGCCCGCGGGGCATCGATCAGGACTCTAAAGGTTAAACGTTAGGGATTAGACGTTAAGAGTTTACCTATTCTCAGGAAATGGTCCCACTCACCGGAATGCCTCCTCACACCTCGTCCTCAGCCTCGTCCACCGCCGCCTCGGTTAGCGTCTCCGAAATCCCCGAAGCCCTCCCGACTCTAACCAAGGCCGACGCCCACTACCTCGAACACCGCGAGCAACTCGTGACCGACGGCCTCCGGGCCAGCATGGCCGCGGCCCAGGCGCTCTACGAAATCTACAGCTACAAGGAGGGCATCCTCTGGCGCGCAAAAGGCTTCCCTGCCTTCGGCGACTACTGCCACGCCACCTGGGGCTACAATCCCACCTATGCCTACCGTCTCCGCGAATGCGGCGCGTTCGTGCACGAGCTGTCGGACAGCCAACTGCCAATTGGCAGTTGGCCCACCCACGAGTCCCAAGTCCGCCCCCTCCTGAAACTGCCCCAAGCCGACCGCCTCCGCGTCTGGACCGAGCTGACCAAGTCCACCAAACCGGGCGAACTCACCGCCAAACAGATCTCCGCCCACACGACCGCCTACGCCGAGAAGAAAAAGATCAAGCTCCCGCGCCAGCGCGAGCACCCCACGCGCCGCGCCCAGCGGGCGCTCGCCGCCTTCATGACCGCCGTCCACGCGCTGCCCGCCCCCAAACGCGCCCCGCTCCTGCCTCTCATCGCCAAACTCGAGCGCCTTCTCAACACCTGACTATCCTCGGCGTGCACGTTCACCACGCAGGCCGGGGAGAGCTTTGTCAGCAAGCCAGGGCCCAAATTGTGTACCCTGTGTCCGCACTCGCCGTTGGAGAAACGCGTGGTGTCTTCGAATGAATGCGAGCCCCACCGCGCCTCAGCCAAATCCACCCTATTGGCCGCCAGAAAGGTGTAAGCTGTAACCAGACCCGTTTTTTCGCGCTCCCGCCCATGCCCAGCCGCCGCAGGGCTTCTGATACTCGCTCTCGTTGCGCTGGTCACACCCACCTGAGTCTTACGCGAAAGGCGCTAGATCGCATCATGGACCCAAAGCAAGGTCATGACAAAGCCACTGTTCGCCGCGCGCATCGAATCTTCCGTAATGCACTCCTTGCCGTTGGGGTCGAATCCCCTAAACCACGCACCGGCCGCGACATTTTTCGCTCGGGACAGCGTCTTTCCTTTTTCGAGGAGCTCGTGAGCGCAGGTGTATTTGTGCAGGCGCCGTGTTTCGGTGATGTAGAATCCTTCGGTGCGTTCTCCGGCGACGAACCACTTCCACTCACCGCCTTCCGAGGCGATTAGAAAAACCGGTTCTTCTGAGTAATGAACATATTGGGCGGCCGTAACCGCCAAGGTTGTCTGATAGCGGTCGGCAAGCGCCTGAATTATTTTCCAACCCGGTTCGGTGTCTTTCGCATCGACCCCAAAAAATCGTTTCGGCATCAAGAGCTCTGCGGCAAAATAGTTGGCCTCCAGCTCTTCCGCCGCTTGGAAATAGTCAAAATTCCTCGCCTGCCTTCGATCCACTTCGTCGATTTGCTTAAGATCGGGATGCAGCAGCACATGGCCGAGTTCATGCGCGACCACGAACCGGCGTTGCCCCAGACGGTCAATGGATTCGCGCACGGTAATCAGAGCGAGATTGCCCATACGCACCATGCGGCCATCGCATCCAGTCAATCCCGCATAGCGCACTGGCGCATCCTTGAACGCGGCAATTTTATCAATCTCGATCTCCGACGGAGCCCGGATTCGCAGCTCATCGAGCAAATCTCTGGCTCGGCATGAGGCGCTGGCATACCTGACCACCTGCGTCATTCCGATTGCTCCTTTTTTTGCTCATCACGCAGGGCCAACAATACATCCACTTCGTCCAAGAACGCGGCTTTGCTTTCAAGTGGAAGATGCGTCGCGTTTTTAAATGCCGTTTGTAGCCTGAGCTGGGCTTGGTCCCCAAGTCGTCCCGCCAAAACATCGGCGAAACGTCGGTCGATCTCGGTGACCGATCGCTGCGCCCAGGACTGGATGGTGGCGATGACTGCGTTCGCTTTTTTCTGTTTGGCGTCACCAACCTTCTGCCACGCCAAACGGCTATCGCGCGTCAATTCGCTCACGCGTTTTTCCAATCGCGCGGCAAAGGCGTCGGGATTGTAGCCCTTCGCGACCAGGTCGGCTTTGATTTCTGCCAGCGGCCGGTCATCGGCCGGTCTCAAACCAACCGCGATTTTCCCGAGTGCCTTGTCCCCAGATTCGGGGTCCGTCATGATGCCTCCTTCATGGTATAGTTTTGATCCGCGTAAGCGGGGTGGGTTCGCATAAACTTTTCCGCTCGTTGTTCGAATTTCCGTTTCAGTTCGCTCACCCGATCCGCATGGATGCCGCTCTCAGCGGCAATTACGGCCGGTTTGTAAAGGCCCGACTCATAACAAAGGAATATCCACGTTAGTTCGTCGTCGCCCGCTAGAGACTTCCCGAATTCCTGTCGCAGTTCCTGCTGTCGCGCGACCAGCTCCGCGTTTTCTGCCGGATTCGGCGGCGCTGCATCATCGACCGCCAAGTCCAGCGGGTCAGGCAGGACGGCGGCTTGCAGCCGGGTGCGGTCTGACAAGGGGAGGCGTCTGGCTTTCTTGTGGTAATTGGCAATTTCACTGTCGATGGCGCTACAGATGTTCTGTTCGAGGCTGACATCGCTCCGGTAGGTCCGCCGCCCTTGCGCCAGTTTCTCGACGGCGACGATGACGAAATCGTCCGGCCCCATGCCGCCTAAGGTAAGCTTCCCGTCCGACGACTCCGCGACTCGCAATCCACGCCAACGGTAGTCCCGCAGCTCGTAGTGCGCGTGGCTCAAAAGGCGGAGGTGCAACCCCGCCCAATCAGCACTTTCAAGCGCTTTGGAAACCTCGTTCATCGGATTTCGTTCTCATAGGCATCTAGGCTCTAATAACGCGATTTTCTGGGCACGGCCAAAGAATTTTCCCCAGAAAAAAGAGAAATCAGAGCCTAAGGGGGTATGGCGAGCCTCTGCAATTCCGCAGACTCACCATTTCCATAGCGAAATGACCTCGGATCACCAACAACCAAGCAACACGAAGGACCCTCATTCTCACCGGCACGAGATCGCCTTCTTCATCGACAAGCAACGCTTCGTCACCGATCAGCCCGCTCAGACGCCGACCTCCCTCCTGCAATTTTTTGCCGGCGAGGACCCCAAGCTGACGACCCTCGTGCGCAAGGACGGCCACGAGCTGCACAAATACACCGATCCCAACGAGCCCGTCACGCTCCACGAAGGGATGCGGTTCGTCGTCTTCCACAATTGCCCGACGCCTGTTTCATGAAATTCGGGGCGGAGAGACTGAGCGACGATCTCATTGTCCTCGGCTACACGGTCGAACGGGTTGTTGATCCTCAAAACAACCCGTTCGTGATCGTTCGCGATTACACGATCGAATTGGGCCGGTTTGCCGGACGCGCTATCGACCTCGGGTTGCCCGCTCCACCGAACTTCCCTCAAGGCGTGGGTTCGGCGATGCATGTTAAGTCGCTTCCACATCTTTTCGAGACCACCGACACGGTGCCGAATGTCCGTAACATCACGGCGAGCTCAATCGGTTCCGAATGGCGCTACTGGAGCAGAAACTTCGGTTGGACAGAGGAGCGTTCGACTCGCCGGCTTATGTCCCAAATTAATGAAATCTTCCTCAATGCCTAAGCCGGATTTCAGCGTCGCGATTTCCAGCGACCTCAACACGCAAATTGTGGGGCACCTGATTCGCAAGGATCGGCAGGAGGACCTTTGCTTCGCGCTTTGGGCTCCATCCCAGGGGAAAAGACGTTTTTCTGCTCTCATCAACAAGGTGATTTTACCGGCCGATGGCGACCGCCAGGTGCATGGCAACGTCAGTTTCAATCCCCAATACCTTGAACGCGTCTGCGCCATCGCGTGCCGCGCCGAGATGGGGGTCGCCTTCCTGCACAGTCATCCCGCGCTAGGTTGGCAGGGGATGAGCCGGGATGATGTCGTCGCGGAACGCCGCATGGCGAGCGCGGTAGAAGAATTGACCGGTTTACCACTGGTCGGTTTGACGTGCGGATCGGACGGCATTTGGAGTGCCCGTTTCTGGCAGTCAAAAAAGCCCGAAACAAAGGCCGATCAAATTTGCTGGTCTCGGGCTGTTCGCACGGTCGGCGAAAATCTGTCCGTTTCGTTCAACGAACAACTCGACGCGCGCCCCACCTTTCAAGAGCTGTTCAAACGAACTGTCGCCGTCTGGGGTGCCGCCAACCACGCGAACCTCGCGAGACTGCGGATCGGTATCGTCGGTCTGGGTAGCGTCGGCAGTTTGGTTGCAGAAACACTCGCGCGCATGGGCATGACAAGGTTTGTGCTCATTGATTTCGACGAGGTGCAACCGCACAACCT
This sequence comes from uncultured Verrucomicrobiae bacterium, assembly GCA_963800005.1. Classification (GTDB taxonomy): domain Bacteria; phylum Verrucomicrobiota; class Verrucomicrobiia; order Opitutales; family Opitutaceae; genus CAWCZH01. Next base: position 199,505 of record CAWCZH010000001.1, on the reverse strand, counting down.
TGATCGGTTGCTCGGTGCCACCAAGCGCGACATCGGACGGCTCAAAGTGGACATTGCGGGCCGCCAAATTCAGCGCGCTGCGACGGCCCGTGCAGTCCAAATCACGCGGATTCCCCATAGTTTGGCGGAGGAAGAAGGATACCGGAACGCCTTGGATTGCGACGTGCTGTTTTCATGCGTTGATCGGCCTCGCGCTCGGAGCATTCTGAATCACCTTGCCTACGCCCATCTTATCCCCGTCATCGACGGCGGTATCCAAGTTCGCTTCAAGAAAGGCGAATTTAGCGGGGCCGACTGGCAGTTGCAAACGGTCGCGCCGAACCGGCCATGTCTCGATTGCCTCTGTGCATTTGACCCGTCCGACGTGGAGACCGAAAAGGCCGGGCTGCTCGATGACCCAAGTTATCTAGCAGGCATCGCCCGTGAGCACCGCTTCAAAAGCAACGAGAACGTATTCCCGTTTAGCGCCAACCTCGCTTCTTTGGAAACTCTCCAACTCATCGCGCTCGTAACCGGCGTCGCTGGAATCCACGACTTCGGGATTCAACGCTATCGTTATGTCCCAGGACATCTGGAGTCCGATCCCACCCGGCGTTGCAAACCCCATTGCCTATGTGGCCATTTGACGGCTCGCGGCGACAAGGATTTCCAGCTTTGGGGCGTGGACATCAATGCGGTTAAAGCGCGCCAGCGGCAAAGCTTTGGAGCACAGCGTTCGCCCGTCGCGCGCGTTCGTCAGTTTATAGCAGCATTGTCTGAGCGGAGCTTGTTGAGGTAAAACTTGGATTCAGGGGAAAAGCCTTTCCCCGGCATGCCGCATGCGGCATGGGTAGCTTGAAGGGGTCAAACCGTAACGTTTGATATTTGTTTCTGGAGTTTGGTGGGCTGGCGCGGGCCTTGGCGGAGGCGGGCCCAATCCAGATGGTCAGTCCTTACTTCTTACCTGAAGCCGCGTGGTACGTTCCTGCTTTGCGATTTGCCCACATCGTGGCCTGTTTGCTGGCGTGGGCTGGGGTGGAGAGGCCGAGGCGGTGGGCGAGCCAGGCGTTCGTGACGTCGGTGGACCGCTTCATCTCTGCTGCGACCTGAGCTTTCCAGCGGGCGGAGGGGCGTGGGTCCTGGCGCGCGGAGGGTCGGATTTTCGCGAGGAGGAGAGCGCAGCGGCGTTCCCATTGCTCTTCGCGCCATTGCTGGCGGCTGGCGGGACCGAGGGCTCGTTCCTCCGGTCCTGCGCCGCTGGCTTGCGCCAGCGCTGCCTTGAAGGCCTCTCCTCCGAGTGCCCAGCCCTCGCTTCGAAAATGCAGCTGCGGTCGTTACCGCGGTTGATCACATGGTAACAAGTACCGGGGTATTCGAGCCGAGACTGGCGGGCCACAGCAGGGACTTAGATCCCGACCAAATAATACTGACCCTCTGGATTGGGTCTAGACGAGCGAGTTGAAGCGATCTTGCATATGCATCGTGCGTGAGCTTGTTGATCGCATGAGCCCGCACCCGAGAACGATTGGTGATGGTTCTAGAAGAGCAATGATAGCTGCCGCCGCGTTGCTGGCAGCGACGTGTTCGACCGTTGCCTTCTGCAACGCCGCGTTTGTTTGGGGAGGCGCTTTGATAGCGGTAACCGCAGTTCTCCTCGGCATTGCAATCAAAGGGGGTGCCAAAGCAGTGTCATCTACTGCGGATATCGTGGGGAACCTCGCATTTACACTCAAACCGCCGGGCGGTGGACTCAAGCCGGTTGAACCCGATTCGAGAAATGAGCGGCAGCGCGCGCCAAGCTCAGCGACGAACCGAGAGCCGAACGGCACATCGCGCGCCAGCTCTCCGCAATCGCCGAGCTGATGCGGGGCCGCGGTGTCAGGGGCAGCCGGTGCGTTCCGTTGGCAAGGCGCGAAGCCTAGATCGCGGCAGACGAAAATATGGCGCAAACCGTGGCGCAGCAGCGCGGCAGTTGCCCCAGACGATTGCGCTCCGCCGCGGTCGGCGCGCTAGCAACTGATATCCATGTTAGCGCACCCGAGAGCCAACTGCTACGGCAACGCCTATATTGAATCGTTCTGGAGCAGCCTCAAGTGCGAGTTCGTGTTCCACCGCAGGTTTGCCAGCTGCGGGGGCGCCGGCGCTGGCATCTTCGACTATATAGAAATCTCCTATAACCGCGTCCCCCTGACTCCCGGCTCGGCTAGATCAGCCCGATTCAGTTTGAGTCCCGACCCGATAATAAACCAAAAGCAGTCACCCTCTAATCGGTGCCCGAGATATCGGGGCAATGCCACGGGCCTAGTTAGGCCGCTCTCACCTGGTGCCTACTCCGCTTTACGATGACTAGCGTCTGCTTCTTACTTGAACTGATTAACCGTCTACGCGGGCGGGGTCGTTCGTCGCGCTACCGATCCAAGATTAATTCGATTCCCTCAGTCGCGTTATTAATGAAAACGAACCCGAGCGATTCAAAGATATATTGCGATGCGGCGTTGACTGCGTTTGCACGGAGCGCTCCCTGGCAGGCTTCGACGATCGCATTAATCGCGACATGGCCTACACCGACCTCGAACATCTTGCGCTCTGCAGAAAATCGCAGGCCGAAGCAGCCGGTCGATCTCCGCGAATAGAGGTCCACGTCGAGACTTTCAATTTCCGTGCAATCTTCCAATTTATTTGCTATTGCGTACCCGACCATCTGGCGTTCTTCAAAGACGGCGGCAATTATCACATTTTCTCCGCTTTGCATTCTTGACGGACAACATTGTAGGTCTGTGTCTGAGTTGAAAATATAATCGGTCGGAATCGAAGGAACCTGTTCGGATTTAGTCACGACTCGAACCACCAAATTCTCGTTTTTCGCGAACTCGGAGACCGCTCGTTTCGTCGCTGCGACCACCGCTGAATAATCTGCAAAAATGCTAGACTCAAAGCAACTGAGGCCGTTCTCGTCGGGCAGCTTTTCGATGTTCCGTTGCATGTCCGCGAAAATATCCTTAGGCCCATCCGATTCGATCGGCTTGTTGGCAAGTTTTCTGAGCTCTCGTTTCACGAAAGCTGAAGGGTGTATGAACTCACCGTGGGCGCAAATCGTTTCGCGGGGGGCGACCCCAATCCAGAGAGTAGGACCCAACCAAGGGGGTCAGGTTGGGATCGCCCCGATATCTCGGACACCGATTAGAGGGTGATTTGTTTTAGTTTATTATTGGCTCGGGACTCAAACTGAATCGGGCTGATATAGCCGAGCCGGGAGAGGCGACGAGTTGATGTTTGGCCAGAAGCTCGCGGTATTCCTGGCTCGCAAACTGCGCCCCGCGGTTCGATTGCACGATTAGTCCCGGCGGGGGTTGGCGCTGTCCGACGGCCATTTTCAAGGCCTCCCCGACGAGGGTGGCGGTGAGGTGGCGATGCATGGACCAACCGATGATCCGGCGACTATATAAGTCGAGGACGGCAACCAGGTAGAGCCAGCCTTCGCCGGTCAGGACCGCGGTCGCGTCCGTGACTCAGATCTGATTGCGCCGGAGGACTTTTTGGCCCGGCAGGCGACCAGAAGATCAGCGATAGAGTCACGCCCCAAATCCGCTGCCTAGACGGACGACCGGTGGGCGCAGAAAGCCTGCCGTAGTCAAGAATCATCTCTGCGCTGAGAACGTTTCGGGGGAAACCATACGATAATATATAACGAAGGGCACTGTTTCACCTCATGCGTCGGACCCAATGTCATAAAAATCGAGGTTTACCATCATCGAAGCCGTCGAGGCATTTGGAATGCGGATGTTGTTTTCCTTGGCTACACGTCTGGCGTCCAACTCAAACTTTTTCAGGGCGACGCTGATGTTCCCTAAGTCGTGGGGGCGCATAACCAATCTAACCGCAGTACCCGGGAAACCGAATTCGAACCACCGGGTTTTTTCATTTTGGAGATACTTTCCGGACGCCCCGCTCGCTAGAAAGAAATCACCCCCGAAGCGGCACATTCTCTGTGTCATGAATAATCCGAAGCCAGAATTCTGCCATACATTGGTGACTTTCTCCACCGAGTCCTGACGCACATTACGGGAGATGCCGGGCAACATAGCCATGTTGATGGCATGTTTCTCATCAGTTATTTTTAGAGTAGGATTAGACACGAGCGATTTATACAAACCTATGCCGCGATCAATAACGGCGATTTCTACCTTTTCTTTACTGGCCCAATATTGTGCACAATACTCCACAGCAGGCGCGCGACTATGTTCGACCGTATTCCGAATGATTTCTCGAAACGCAAAAGTCATCGAGGTGTAAAGGTCGCCAGAGCTCGTTTGGCATAGAATCTCGGCGAGGCTGCGAGCTTCTTCTTCGACGAGTTCGCCGAGCGGTCGACCGGTATCGTGCGATTCGCGGCGTATGTCGGCGATACCTTGGAGCGTAACAGGTAGGTACTTATCGCTCCCGTGTGCAGCTCCAGGCTCGCGACCGAAGTCGAACCCGCAGGCTCGAAAAAACCCCATATTTGCGCAGTAGCTGTGGAACGAATAGTTACGTGGCGAGAAGTTCACGGGTGCCGACGGAGCCGCCGCGTGCCGCCGGCGGCTAATCGCGCTCGAAATCATTAATAGTGCGAACGGTCCGGGTTCTCTCATATCCTCAAAATCAATCTGTACCGCGGCGCCATCTGGGACATCTCGGATCGACCTCGCCGTCTCGAGTACCTCCTTAAGTCGCAGTCTCGCAGGTATCTTAATTTCCATTTCCCAAGGATCTTCAAAAATCCGAGAAGAAGCGCAACCTCCCGATACCTGTGTTTGGGGCGATCCGATGGGCTCATGTCTCGAAGTTGACAAGTTCCCGGGCGACGACCGGTGCGGGATATATACTGGTTACCGTGACCGCGAAGACGCTGAGCGCGGGGCGCCGCCTATTAGGAGGCTGAAAAGATCAAACCGGTCGGGCGCAAGCGCGCTCGTCGCGGTGGGTTTGAGGAGCGCGGTGTCCGCGGTTTCGAGGGCCAGCCAGTACGTTCCGGTGGCGAAGGGCACATTCCAGAGGGTCAGTCCTTACATCTTACCTGCAGCGCGTGGTGCGTTCCTGCTTTGCGATTTGCCCACATCGCGGCCTGTTTACTGGCGTAGGCAGGCGTGGAGAGGCCGAGGCGGTGGGCGAGCCAGGGGTTGGTGACGTCGGTGGACCGCTTCATCTCTGCTGCGACCTGACCTGAGCTTTCCAGAGGGCGGAGGGGCGTGGGGGCTCAATCCAGAGTGTCAGCGCTTACTTTGAACCTCGCCCACGATTTACGGGACGGCTCGGTCTGACCCACCGCGCGGCAACCTCGTTTGGAGTACCCCGGGGCCCGCCACCGGATGATGAACCGCGGGATTGCCGGAGTTTAGCCGCACGCCGGTCTCTATTGGCGAGCTCGTTCTGAAGCGCCCACCTAAAAAGTTAGTTAAGCAATGATAGAGCCCTTAATTTGATTATAACATGATTGCCGCAAATATCATAAAAGTTAGTATTTTGTGATGTACGAAGCAGACTTTAGAAGACACCGGAGCAGTCTCGCCGTTTTGGCCGCGATCCTTTCTTTGATGGTTGGATGTGGAAAGCCGTCGGTTACCGCAATTGACAAGCAGAGGCTTAGTCGGGCATGGGCGTATTATATATACGCCAAAGCGGACCTCGACCTGTCGCGGCTAGATTTAATCACCCGGTATAAGCTTTGTAACTCAGACGCCGACGCGCGTCGCTGGGTCGTCGGCGGGTTGCGCGCACCGGCTGTGCTCGATGCAAAAAGCTTCTCTCTCGGCCTTTCTCCAAAATCAATTTCGGCGAAATGGGAGTCGCACTTTGTCGAAAATGAAAAGAAGTCTTTCAGCGAATCGATGATCGCAATTTTCGGAGAAGCGGCAGCGACATGGAATCCGCATGAACGGCTATGGCATCTTGGCCCGCAATACGCTGCGGATTACGAGTGGGCCAGACAGCAGGATAAGATGTCATTGCCGATCGAGTTTTACCAAGACCCCTTTCCGAAGGTTTCCAGCACAAGCCTGTGAATGGCGCCAGCGGACGGTAGTTTCGATCCGATGGGGTCACTTCTCGACTATTGACAACGCGGTTGGTTGGGTTCGATCCACTGGGGTCACGCGCGGCCGGCTGGGAACGAGCGCTGCAGGAAGCGGCTCGCCGCCTCAAAACCGACCTGACCCGCCTGCCTGCAGTCAAGTCAGCCCCGGAGAAAGTGCGCCTCGCCGCCTACCTCAAACAAGCCCACGGGGTGGCCAACGGCTGGCTCACCCAGCGCCTGTCCATGGGCACCCCCGCCAGCGTCAGTAAATTCGTGCAGCGCTTCCGCGCCGCCGGCGGCTTCTCCCCCGCCGCCCACAAGGCTTTGTCAGGAGTCAAGAAGTGACCCCATTGGATCGGACAACTTTACTTCAGGCGCCTTCGCGCGTTCTGCTTTGTTACGCGGGCGTTTAGGCTCGTTTTCCCGCGCGGTCCGGTTTGATGTGCGGCGTATGTCCACCACGTTTGCGGACGCGTTAAAGGAATCCTTAGACACGTTGGGAGGTATTCGAACGAAGGCCGAGATTGCTGCCTGGATCGACGAGCACCATCCGAATAAATGGAAGGCCGCTACGCTTTCGGGACACTTATACGGGTGCCGGGTGAATGACCCGAAGGCCTACCAGCACCACGCTAGCCAACCCAAATTCATCTTTTCTCACGGTAGCGGTCGCTACGAGTTGTACGATGCAAGCCGGCATGGACTGTTTGTCGGCGGGCTGCCTGAGGGCGACCAGGAGAGCGTTTTGGAAGAAAGTCATCAGGCCGTCTCGAACGACGGCGATTTAGGAACGGCATTCGCGTATGAAGAACACCTTCGCGACTACCTCGCCAAGAATCTCTCGATTCTCGAGGCTTCGCTTACGCTTTGGAACGGCTCAGAAGTCGAGGCGGTCGAGTTCCCAGTCGAGCGCCGTAGGATCGACATTCTGGCCAGAGACAAGTCGGGTGTTCCGGTCATTGTGGAGTTAAAGGTCAATCGAGGCCACGAGAGAACGATCGGCCAGTGTCTCTATTACCGAGCTAAGATTAAGGAGATTATGAAGGTGCCTCGCGTTCGTATCATTATTGTGGCTGAGAAAATTTCACATGAACTGATACTCTCAACGCAAGAGGTGAGCGACGTCAGTTTGTTTGAATACAGTTTGTCGATGGCAGTGCGTCGACTGTAGTAAACAGTTCACCGCATGTGCTCATTTAGGAGGCCCACGCGGGGTCAAACCCCGCTTCCTGGAGTCGGGCGGATCACCACTCAGTTCCTGTCGTTTTAGACCGATAAATTGTTTCGGTCGACCCGAATAATATAGGGTATATAAACTCCGGTAAGCGGTGGCGGATTTCGAAGGTTCAGTTCTCGTGTGTTTCCTTGGACGCCCTCTGGTCCGAGATGGGCATAGAGACTCAGGGTGTGAAAAGTATCTGAAGCCGCGAGCCTACGGGAGTATTGGCTGGATCGCGCGGGCGCTAGGTCGCAGCGTTCTGGATGCGCTTTTCCACTCACCGGCTCGCGGCGCTGTTGCTCGTCATTCCAGTCGTGATTGGAATCGCCGCGGCTGAAGTGCCTCAGCTGGCCAGGCTAAAAGCAGCGGCGGAAGCAGGGGACGCCCACTCGCAGTTTGAGTTCGCCCTGCAATTTGGCAGCGGGACTCCGGAGCGCGCGCGGTGGCTGAGAGCAGCGGCCGCGCAAGACCTAGGTGAAGCTCAGGACGAAATTGCCTGGACCTCGACATTCTCAATCTTCGCCACGTATTTTCCCGAAGAGAAAGCCCGTGCTTCTTATTTGAAGATTCATGGGGACGCGATGCGCGAGAGTCTGTTATTGGCGAGTGTTGCCGCCGATAAGGGTTTCGGCCGCTCCCGAGTGCTCCTCGCTCTGGCATATTCCAACGGTTATCTGGTTCCGAGCGATACCATCGAAGGTTATAAATGGGCAAAGATCGCAAACACGTCCGATTTGTTTGCGGCCGACCTCCGTCGCAAGCTCCAGGACCGCCTTCTTAAAGACATGCCGATTTCGTCGGTCGAGGAAGGTGAACGTCGGGCCGCGGTATTTCGGCCAGGGGGAACTGCCAATGCGATCAGAACCCAGCTCGCGATCCCTTATTTGAAATTAAGCGGTGTAGCGACGATTCACGAACAGCGCGTGGCGATCGTAAATGGTAGCAAGCTCGTGGCTGGTCAAGATTCCGACCTCCACGTCGGAAAGGAGCTTATTACTATACACGTAATATCTATTGGCTCCAGCACGGTGATACTATCATTTCCGCCGTCGCTCCAGCGGTATGAACTTAAGCCAGGTACTGTGGCGGCGGCGTTATAAGCGTCCAGCGGTTATATTAGAGCATTACAAACCGGTTTGGGCTTTTATCCTCTCGAAAGGCGTGCCAAATGGGTCATGTCTCGAACGTAGACAAGTTCCCGGGCGAAACCCCAGTGGGGATTATCTACGGGTTACATTGGCGGCGAAAACGCGCTCTATATGAAAGGTGTGAGGTGTAACCAGACCCGTTTTTACGACCCCGCAGTAATCTGTCCGCGAGATATCTATACCAGTCTCCGCTGGTGAGATTCCCCCGGTTTGGAATTTCTAATGGGGTTAGAACAGCGGATATCCCAACTTTTCCGATTTCCAGAAATTTATCTCTTTTTTCGAGAAAAGCGTCCACGGACAGCCTCCGGGATTTTCTCAACTCCTGTCTGAATTCGTGACGTAAGGCGGGCGCGAACCCTAGGTCCGAGTAGAGTTGATCCAGGCTTTTCCCGCCAGGCGCCCAGTCGGGATCGATCAATCGCTCAACCAATTCGCTACCCGACGCTGCCGAATCAAGGTCCAATCTAATGAGGTCTCACATCTTGGTCAGGCGCCGCTTGGCGAATCGGGGCCATCCGACGGCCGGCCGCAGGTCATTCGCGGGGGCGTCAAAAATGGCCGCTGGCAAAAGGGACGATGCTGGTCGAGGGTCGGCGAGCCTCGGGTAGGCAAAATTATGCCCATACGGTCATGTACAGCCGTTTTCATCTGGCCCTTGAACAGGCAACAAAATGGAAACGGCGAGCGCACTAGTGAGGTTTACCTATGCCTTTGGCCTCACATAAGCTTAGGCCCCGACTTTTTGAGCCGGTTTATGTCGCCTCGATAGTAGTTTTGTATTAAATTATAACGATGCGCATCTCCGAGGTATTTGGACTCGGTCAGAGCCAGGGAACTCTGAGTTTTATCGACGTCGACACAGAGGGCGACACGCGCTTGTTCGTCGACCCATGGGCTCTGCGGCATCTCGATACCGCTTGGGGCCATCAATGTGTCGCCCTAATACAAGATTTTTTTGCCACTGTACTTGAGCTAATTGCCCAAGGCCACGATGTCACGGCACGCGCGGCATTGGTAGCCCTAAGGGAACCTAACGAAGCGCACTTAGGGCTATCGGCCGCTGAATCGCAAGGTCGCGGCCTTGGGCCCCACCTTGCGTCTGAAATTTTTGACCGACTGAGAAACAGCCGTGCACGAAAGTCGGGGTTATTGTCGGATGTCGAGGATTCCCTACTTTTCATCGACGGCGTAGGACCGGACATAATTTCAGACATAACGATAAATCTCATTCGCGGACCTTTAATAGAATTCACGCAGCAAACCGCTCTTCACGTCGGTATGCCGCTAACACAAGGCGTAGCATCGGGTGCGATATGGGCAATAAATACACATCAATGGCGGCCGAGTGACTACACTCAACTTCCCACAACAAGTAGTGGCAAAATTCTTCTAGTCCCCAAAGTTATCGTTCGGAAGCGCTTAGAGTATGATGTGGGTGAATACTATCGTCACTATGTGCTAGAGCATCTTCAGAGTGCTGCTCTGGCAGCCGACTCGGAACTAGTTCAGCTGCTGAAAAATGGTAGGCGAGTAGTGCACAAAAATGCCTTGGAGCGAAATTTCCCGCAGAGCAAGAGCACTAACCTTGAGCAAACACTAAACTCCCCTAGCATTCTGTCAGAATACAAAGCCGACAAATCTGAAAAAAAGCTTCATCCACTGTCGCACGAAGAACTCACAGCAAGTATCGCAACTCCGCTCCCTGATTGGGGAAAACTACTTAAGGACCTCCTTGAGATTCCTACTGGGGCATCGGATTCGGCGGCCCACGAGAAAGCGGTGGGCGCCCTCCTAACGGCTTTATTTTATCCGCAATTGGCAGCTCCTGAATTTCAAGCCCGCATTCATGACGGCCGAAAACGAATTGATATAAAATTCTTGAACACAGGCAGTAGTGGCTTCTGGTCCTGGATTGGAACGCATTACTCTTCGGCAAACATTTTTGTCGAGTGTAAGAACTACGCCGGGGAGGTTGCAAACCCAGAATTGGATCAACTGGCGGGCCGGTTTTCTCCGCGACGCGGCAATGTCGGCATTCTTGTTTGCCGTGAGTTTGATGACAAGCTGGCATTTATACGGCGATGCCGAGATACAGCGGATGATGGAAGAGGCTTTATACTTCCTATCGATGATACAGACATTCGGACGTTGATAGATGATATCCAGAAAACGGCTTCGGGCGACTTTCCTCTCTTAAGGGAGCGCTTTAATCGGCTGATACTCTAGTTATTTAAAGATCCAGCCCAAACACCTCAAGGCTGTCCCTCTGACAGCATCTGGCCCGATCCAGCAGGTCAGTCCTTACTTCTTACCTGCAGCGTTGTGTGTTCCTGGTTTGCGACTTGCCCACATCGCGGCCTGTTTACTGGCGTAGGCTGGGGTGGAGAGGCCGAGGCGGTGGGCGAGCCAGGCGTTGGTGATGTCGGTGGACCGCTTCACCTCTGCTGCGACCTGAGCTTACCAGAGGGCGGAGGGGCGTGGGTCCTGGCGCGCGGAGGGTCGGATTTCGCGAGGAGGAGAGCGCAGCGGCGTTCCCATTGCTCTTCGCGCCATTGCTGGCGGCTGGCGGGATCGAGGGCTCGTTCTTCCGGTCCTGCGCCGCTGGCTTACGCCGGGGACCCAGCCCAGAGATTCAGCCCTTACTTTGAACTTCGAAGACGGTGAGGGTGGAGGAGGCCGCCTATTGGGAGGCTAAAAAGATCAAACTCGTCGGGCGCAAGCCGCTCTCGCCGCGGCAGCGTTTGAAGAGTGAGGCAGCCGCGGTTTCGACGGCCAGCCGGTACGTCCCGCTACTCAAGCGCGAGGCCTGCATGGCACCCACAAAGAAGCCCTAACCGTTGCTCTAAATCCAAACGACTTATTGCATAAGTCGTTCTCAAACCAACGAGTTTACCTCATGTCTCCAATCGGAGACATCGGCTCATCCACGGCGAGCGTAAGGCGTCATGTCTCGAACGTTCACGAGTTCCCGGGCGAAACCCCAGTGGGGCGTATATACTGGTTACATTGGCGGCGAAGACACGCTCTATATAAAAGGTGTGAGGTGTGACCTGACCCGTTATTACGAGTCTCGTGGCGCAGCCGCAGGAGACTTGCTCTAAGTCCACGCCATTTAGTTTGCTCGCCACGAGCAACTGGTGAAGTCTTCCGCCGGAAGAATTTCCCCGGTCAAAAGACCAGCGAAGAACGCTCGCCCGCTAGCCATCGACAGATGCCCGCTCCCCACCAGCACCAACGGCATTCCGAAAGTGACCAATCGCCTCCGAGCCGTTACCACCGTCGCAAAAAGATGAAGACACTTATATATCTTACGATCTTCTTGGTCGGAATTAGCAAGGTCGCTAGCGCAGAGTATTTCACTGAGCGCAGTGTACCGTTACCACCACTATATCTGGCAAGACCACTGCCACGAAACTCAGAATCAAACGTTATCATCCCGAAGGACGTGATGGATCTCGCAACCACCGCTTTCGCAGCCATGGGGAAAGAAGGAGGGTTCTCTTTCAAAGAGCATCTCGGTGACGTTTGGATTTTCAGCACAGCGTTGGGTTACGGCGGAGTACCTGGCCCAGACTTGACAGTGGTTTATCCGGAAAAAAACCGAGCCAGGCGTCAGAGCCAACGTCCATAGTCGGGGGCGCTGGTTACGATTAATATTTCGGTCGAAAGTTTCTCTCCTTACAACCCCTAGCCCCGGGGAGCCGACGGCATTATGTCTCGAATGCTGACAAGTTCGCGGGCGAACCCGCGGCGGGGAGTATATACTGGTTACCTCGGCGGCGAAGACGCGCTCTATATAAAAGGTGTGAGGTGTGACCTGATCGCCCACGGACGAGAAGACCTATTGGTTAGCTGTGAGCATTCCCTCGCCCTTGACCGAGCCTTGACTGAGAAAGGCGTGGCCCACGAGCTTGTATTAATCCCAGGCGTCGGCCACGGATTCGATTTAACAGGTATAAACAGCCCCTTCCATCGGACCTTCGCCCCTCGGTGCTAGTATTCCTGAAGAAGTACCTCGGAGATCGCGCTCAGCGCATTCCATAAACGGGTGGGCTCAATCCGGAGGGTCAGCGTGGCCCCTGGTTGGGCATTTTATAATATAAAAGGGCGATCGAAACGCGTCTTTCGACGAATGATCGACCTCTCGCTAGATTTGAGGGCGGACCGACCGCTTTTTGCAGCGGGGACGGTCAACGATTGAGACCGCACACGTCACGGGACATTTAAGGGAGCCGCGGAGCATCGAGACTCTTCAAATCGAGGAATAGATTGCGAGAAACATCCCACTCCAGATTTCGATCGAGCGAGTTTGGATTGAGGTAATACGTCATTTTGATCGAGGTCGTATTTGGACCATCCGGAGTAATCTGAAATCCGCCGGAAATCTTACCGTAAAGCGCTGAGACAAGCTTGCCGTTTACGACTTTGGACCTGACTCGGAAGAAAAATGCCTGTTGCTCCGTCGCAGTCGACTGAAAGCCGGTTTTCGGATTGCTCTTCAGGCTTGTTGAAAAACTAGAAATATATCCATCAGCTGGCGCTTCGCGCTCCCATTGGAGATGGCTCTGCCGGCCCAAGTCGGGCAACGTGACTTCTCGAATACCGTCGGACGGATTGCGGAACCGGAGGTCCGCCTGCACATCGACGTCTGTTCGACTCGCGTAGCGACGGCTCAATAGAAATATAAAATCCGCTACATTGCCCTTACCGTAAGGGGCAACCCAGTCGGCGGCTTCTAAATCAAAGCCGACCTCGGCGGTAGTTGCAGGGATCTCGAACCATCCTGTCCGTGCGAATAAGGCGACTGGTTTCCCGATTGGCCTCATCACGAGTTCGACAGTCTGGTTCCAGGGCAAGAGCTTTCCATCGGCACTCCCGGTGAACGTTGTACCGAGGGAAGACGACCTATAGTATCCATCCTTACGCGCTCCGGATGGAAGCAGCTGATCGCTGAATCCTTCCCCCGAGAAATCCCCTTTAGAATCGCTGAGTCCGCTTTGCGGAAGCGGGCTCCCGGAAGCTCCCGTAAATCCGATTCGCACCATCGCTCCTACGATTGGATTACGAGATTCGTCTACAACATGGACTGTAATTCTCCCGACGAGCCATCCTGAACCTTGAGAAAAGACAGGCCCGACAAGTGCAGTGCTTATTAAGAAAGGGAGTAGCCGTTTGAAGGTCACTAATTGAGTTTGGTACGCGACCAGCTCGTAAAGAAGGGTCAGGTTACACCTTACACCTTTTATATAGTGTGTCGGATTTGTTCCCTGCGACGGGGGCGATCCCAAGGCAGGACTTTGCCTGCTACCGCTAGATGCAGCGACCGCCGTCGACTTCCAGGCACACGCCCGTGATGAATTCTGAGGCCGGGTCGGCGAAAAAGACCGCGGCATTGGCGACGTCACTGGCGCGGCCCAGCCGGCCCAAGGGAATCGACGCGATGAATTTTGCCCGGTTCTGCGAGTTGTCCGGTGCCCCCATGAACGTCGTCAGCAACGGCGTCTCGGCGATTGAGGGATTGATTGAATTCACCCGAATATGATCGGGAGCAAGTTCCACCGCCATGGATTTGGTGATGAGGGTCACCGCTCCCTTGGAGCCGTTGTACCACGCCAGTCCCGGTCGGGGCCGGACCGCGGCCGTCGAGCCGATGTTGATGAAGCAGCCATGGCCTTGACGGCGGAAAACGGGCACGCAGCTGATCGCGGAATGGTAAACGCTCTTCACGTTCACCTGGAAGATGCGGTCGAACTCGGCCTCTGACACCTGGAGCATCGGCTGGTTGGCGTGGCTGATGCCCGCATTGTTGATCATCACGTCGAGCTTTCCGAAGCGCTCGAGGGCTGCATCGACCAAGGCCTGCATATCGGACGCCTGGCTCACGTCGGTCCGGACAAAGAGGGCCTCATGCCCGGCGCTCTCGAGCGCGTGGGCGACGCGCTCACCGTTAGCCGCGTTGATGTCCGCCACGACCAGCTTCGCTCCCTGCGTCGCATAGGTCTGGCAGATGTTTTCTCCGAAGCCGGAACCGCCGCCGGTCACGACGGCAACCATTCCGGCCAGACGTCCTTGGGAAGAGCTCATGGGATTTACGCTGAGTGCAGTTTCGGAGCGGCGGTGCGGATGATGCGGAGGATGCAGTCGAAGTTAGCGAGACGGCAGCAGGCGAGGGGACGACTCATAAAGCGGAAACGGTGGGGGTGACGCGGACGAAACTAGACACCCAAAGGAAGAGCGCATGCAACCCCCGTACGTTCCGTTGGCGAAACGCGAGGCCTAGATCGCGGCTTTAAAAAGCGCGAATCGCGGCTCTAAATCCAAACGACTTATTGCATAAGTCGTTGATCTAGCAATGGGTTTACCTCATGTCTCCAATTGGAGACATCGGCCCCGCCGCCGAGCCAAAAAGGGGCGGAAAAAGGGGCCGAACCCCGGCCGAACCCCGGCCGAACCCCGAGCGGTCGAGCCGAACGCTAAACGCTTAACGCTAAACTCTAAACGCTTAAGTACAGAGTCGGAGGACGAACCGCTGAGTACATAGGGCGATGCGAAGACTGTGAGTATACGAGCCTTCTTTAGACCACCACAGATTTCATCGAGCACCGGAATATTTCGCTCGGAACGGACCCGATCTTTTAGTCGGAACGTTTAACGTTTAACTTTGTAACGTTTAACTCTTAGGCGCGCCGGACGACGGGCCGGTGAGTATATAGGGCGGGACGAAGGCTGTGAGTGGACGGACCTTTTCTTTAACCACGGATCGCATCGAGCCCCGGAAGATATCACTCGGAACGGATCGATCTTTGATCGGAACGTTTAACTCGGTCCGGGTATGGTTTTGACTCTGCCTTGGCTGGCGCTAAGCGGGAGGGATGCGGCGTTTACCCTTTCTGCTGGCGATCGCGCTCACCGCTTCCGCGGTGGCGCAGGAGTTTGATCTCGGCGCCCTGAAGTGGCGCAACCTCGGGCCCAATCGGGGCGGTCGTTCACAGACCATCGCGGGGAGCGTCCAACGGCCGCTCGAGTATTACTTCGGCGCGACGGGCGGCGGGCTGTGGAAGACCACCAACGCCGGGCTCGACGTGGGCTCCCGTCACCGACGGACAGATCGGCAGCTCCTCGGTCGGGGCGGTGGCCGTGGCGGCGTCCAATCCCGACATCGTTTACATCGGCATGGGCGAGACGGAACTGCGCGGCAGCATCATGCAGGGCGACGGCGTCTACAAAAGCACGGACGCGGGCAAAACCTGGCATCACATCGGCCTCGCGGACACGCAGGCCATCTCGCGCATCCGCGTCGATCCCAAGAATCCGGATCTCGTCTACGTCGCGGCTCTCGGCCATCCCTACGGGCCCAACCCGGATCGCGGCGTCTTCCGCTCGACCGATGGCGGCCAGACTTGGAAACGCATGCTCTTTCGCGACGAGCGCGCGGGCGCCGCCGACCTGGTGCTCGATCCGCACAACCCGAAGGTCCTCTTCGCCTCGTTGTGGCAGGTCCAGCGCACGCCGTGGAATCTCTCGAGCGGCGGGGAGTCGAGCGGCTTTTTCAAATCCACCGACGGCGGCGACACCTGGACGGAAATCACGCGCGAGCCCGGCCTGCCCAAGGGCATCATCGGCAAGATCACGGTGGCCGTTTCCCCCGCGGATTCCAACCGCGTCTATGCAATGGTCGAGGCCGCGGACGGCGGCCTGTTCCGGTCGGACGATGCCGGGCAGACCTGGACGCTGATCAACGAGGACCACGCCATCCGGCAGCGCGCGTTTTATTTTTCGCGCCTCACGGCCGATCCCCAGAAACGCGACACCGTCTGGATCATGAATGTCGAAATCTACCGCTCCGACGACGGCGGCAAGACCCTCCTGCATCAGCGCACCGCGCACGCCGACCACCATGACCTGTGGATCGCGCCGGACGATTCCCGGCGCATGGCGGCCAGCGATGATGGCGGCGGCTGCATCTCGGTCGACGGCGGCAAGACCTGGAGCCGGGAAAATTTTCCCACCGCCCAGTTCTACCATGTCGCGACCACGGCGGAGTTTCCCTACGATGTCGTCGGCGCCCAGCAGGATTCCGGCACTGCCGCGGTGCCGACGGAACGCGCCCCCTACCGGCACGAACCGGCGCTGCCCCATGGGCGAGTGGATGTATCCAGTCGCTGGGGGCGAGGCCGGCTATATAGCCCCCGATCCGAAAAATCCCGACATCACCTTCGGCGGCGACCAGGCCGGCATTGTGGTCCGGTAGGACCGTCGCACGGGCACCAGCCGGGCGGTCAACGTTTACCCGTTGTTCTTTTCCGGCATGTCGGCCGGCGTGCTGCGGGACCGCTGGCAGTGGACGTTCCCCATCGTGTTCTCGCCGGTGGCCACCAACACGCTATATACTTCCTCGCAGCGTCTCTTCAAAAGCACGTCTGAGGGTCAGCACTGGGAGGCGATCAGCGGCGACCTGACCCGCGGCGATCCGGCGACCCTGGGCGACTCCGGCGGGCCGATCACGAAGGATCAGAATGGCCCAGAGATCTACGGCACCATTTTCTCGATCGCGCCTTCGCGGAAGGAGGCCGACACGATTTGGACCGGCTCCGATGACGGACTCGTTTATATAACGCGTGACGGCGGCAAGCACTGGACCAATATTACGCCGCCCGCGCTTCCGCCCAACAGCCGGGTCAGCCTGATCGAGGCCTCACCGCATGACGCCGGCGCGGCTTATGTCGCGGCCAAGCGCTACCAGATGGATGACCGTGCGCCGTACCTTTTCAAGACCCACGACTATGGCAAAACGTGGACCGCGATCGTGACCGGGATCAAGGCCGGCGATTACCTGCAGGCGGTGCGCGAGGATCCCGTTCGGGCGGGCCTGCTTTTTGCCGGGACCGAACACGGCATCTATTTCTCTACTGACGATGGCGGCCATTGGCGGTCCCTGGCGCTGAACCTCCCCGATACGCAGGTGGCGGACCTCGTGGTTGCACGGAATGACCTGGTGATCGGGACCCATGGTCGGTCGTTCTGGATCTTGGACGACATCACGCCGCTGCGGCAGTACACGCCTGAGGTCGTCGCGGCCCCGGCTCACCTGTTCGACCCCCCGCCCGTCGTGCGGTCCCTCACGCCGGCGCGGATCGACTACTACCTCGCGCAAGCCGCGGACAAGGTGACGCTGGAGGTGCTCGACGCCAAGGGTCAGGTCATTCGCACGATCGACAGCAAGGAGAACGAGGCGCTCAAGACCGAGGCGGGATTGAACCGCTACGTCTGGGATACGCGTTATCCGGGTGCCGTCACCTTCCCGGGCGTCGTATTGCGCGGCGCGCCTCCCGGCCAAGGCCCCAAGGCGCCTCCCGGGACCTACACGCTGCGCCTGACGGCCAACGGGGTCACGGTTACCCGGTCGCTGGTCATCCAGCGGGATCCGCGGCTGAGTGACGTCACCGACGCGGACCTGGCCGCCGAGTTCGACTTGGCCATCCGGCTCCGCGACGAGCTCGGCCTCGCGCACGCGACCGTCCTCAAGATCAAGTCGCTTCGGGAGCAGGTGAAGCAGCGGATGCTGGCGAACCCCGCGCTGGCCGAGGCCGCTGACGCGTTCCTTGCCAAGCTTACCGCGGTCGAGGAGGATCTCTATCAGACGAAGAACCGCAGCCCCCGCGACACGTTCAACTACCCGATCAAGCTGAACAACCAGCTCGCGGTCCTCGGCACCCTGGTCGATCGCGGCGACAGCCGCCCGCCCGACCAGGACTACGCCGTGCACCAAGAATTGAAGGGCAACCTGGACAAGATCGTTGCCCGATTCGATGCCGCCGTCGCCAACGATCTGCCGCTCATCAATCAAGTCCTCAGGATGCGCGAAGTGCCGCCCGTCAAGGTGCCGGATGGGATCAAGCTGATCTCCACCAAGGAAGCAGGACCAGATCCCGATGGGGACGACGACGATGATGATGATGACAGCATGTTGTGATTTTAACCCGCGCGGGGGTGAGAAGCGTTTCCGTAAAAGGGACCGATCTTTGGTCGGAACGTTTAACTTTTAACTTTATAACGTTTAACTCTCAGGGTGCCGGGCCTGGGGCATGAGTATATAGGGCGATATGATGGCTGTGAGTGGACGGACCGTTTTTTTTGACTACGGATCGCATCGAGCCGCGGAAGATTTCGCTCGGAACGGACCGATTTTCTGGTTGGAACGTTTAGCTCTTAGCTTCCGGACGGCGGGAGCCACCCAGAAGGGGGCGGACCCGGCTTACCGTCGTTGAGCGGTTAGAAGGGCCTTGGAAAGCGCTCCCGCCGGTGCGGAGTGCGGGTGGCCACGGGTGGTTCGAGGGCACGCCGCGGTCGTGCGACGCGAGGCTGCCGACCGGTTGACATGCACGACATTTGCACGACACTAGTCGCGATGAAAACAAAATGGCTCGCATCGCGCGAATTTTCGGCGCACCCCGGTCGCGCCTTGGCCGCGGTAAGCCGGGCGGGTCGGGTCTTGGTGACGGCAAACGGCAAGCCCAAGGCTATCATGATTCCGACCTCCGAGGAGACGTTTGCCCGCGACTTGGAAATACTCGACCGCGTCAGCCTGACGCAGGCCGTCGAGTCGATCCGCTCTGAGGCGGTCATCAAGGGCACGGACCACCTGACAATGTCAGAGATCGATGCCGAGGTGGCGGCGGTGCGCAGCGCTCGGCGCCGCCGAAAGTGAGGCATTGGGTAATCGACACCCACGTAGTCGTCTCCGGATTACTGAACCCGCACGGACCGCCGGCCCGCGTGCTGGACGCGGTTCTCGACGGTCGGGTAAAGCTGGTTTACGACGCCCGCATCCTGGCTGAATATCGGGACGTGCT
This sequence comes from uncultured Verrucomicrobiae bacterium, assembly GCA_963800005.1. Lineage (GTDB taxonomy): Bacteria > Verrucomicrobiota > Verrucomicrobiia > Opitutales > Opitutaceae > CAWCZH01. The sequence continues at coordinate 180,251 of CAWCZH010000001.1, read as the reverse complement.
GCGACGGCCGCGCGTGCAGCTCGGCCAGGAGAAAATCGCCGCCTTCCTAATCGGGCTGCAAAGCCAGATGGCCGTGACTCCCCGTCCACTTGCCGTCACCGGCCCCGACGCCGATGACATCGTGTTCGTGGAGCCAGCACTGGCGACGAGCGACAAAACCATCGTGACGGGAAATCTCGCGGACTATGCGGTCGGAATTCTGCATGGCGCGCGGGTGCTCACGCCCGCGCAGGCTGCAGCGGAACTGGCGCAAGACCTCCGTCCTTGAAGTGGGGAATGAACCGCAGAGTATATAGGGCGGTACGGTGGTTGTGAGTGGGCGGACCCGTTTTTGACCACGGATGGCATTAAGCCACGGAAGATGATCTTGGGAACGCTAAACGCTTAACGCTTAACTCTAAACGCTTAAGTACGGATCGGAGGACGAGCCGCTGAGTATATAGGGGGATGCGAGGACTGTGAGTATACGAGGCTTCTTTTGACCACGGATGGCATCGAGCCACGGAAGATCTCACCCGGAATGGACGGAGTCGGAATCGATCTTTTGGTCGGAACGTTTAACTTTGTAACGTTTAACTCTTAGGGTGCCGGGCCTGGGGTATGAGTATATAGGGCGATATGATGGCTGTGAGTGGGCGGACCGTTTTTTTGACTACGGATCGCATCGAGCCACGGATGATTTCACCCGAGCGCCGACTTCGGATTTAGGATTTTTCGTAAAAAGGGGTCAGGTTACACCTTACACCTTTTTATATGTTGTCGGATTTTTTACGGCGACGCATGCTTCGCCCGCTTGGCTGAGCGGTTTGGCGCGTCAGAAACCCAGAACGAGCACGGAATTTGCGCCTTGAGTTTCGCGCAAATCTTGGTCGTTCAACGATGGTGTCGGAAATGATTGCCGGGATTCTCAATGGTTGGATTTCGCGGGGATTTTTCCAGATCAGCCGGAACAGCTGGGAAGCGTTCCCATTTCGAGCGTCGCTCGTCCTCGTGCTTCTCGCGGCCATCGTTCCTGCGAGTGCGGTGGAGTCGTCTGACGAGCAGGCGCGCGCGGTGCAGCTTTTCGAGGCGCACAAGTTTTCTGCAGCACGTGTGATCTTTCGAGCCTTGGTCGAGAAACGCCCTGCGGACCCCGCCGTCCACTATTACCTCGGCCGACTCGCTTGGTGGTTTGACGACGAAGACGAGGCTGTCACGCAGCTGGAGCGCGCGGCCCAGCTCTCGCCCTCAGACGCGGGAATCCAAACCGCTTTGGCAGACGCCTACGGCCTGAAAGCGCTTAACGTGGGGATTTTTTCCAAACTTGGTTGGGCGAAGCGCTGCCTGGCGGCTCACGAACACGCGGTGCAGCTGGATCCTGCGAGCTTGAATAGTCGCTGGGGCCTTTTCGGTTATTATTGCCTAGCTCCCGCTTTCGCGGGCGGAGGCTATAAGAAAGCAGAGGGGCAGGTCCTCGAAATTTCCAAGCTGGATCATACAGCGGGGCAAATCGCCGCTGTGACTCTCGACCTTGCCAGAAAGCAGACCTCGGCGGCTTTTGCAGAGGTCGTCGTTCCGCTTGATTCCACCGATTTTTCGGGACTTTACCAGATTGGTCGCTGCGCTGCGGAGAGCGGAGAGCAGCTCGACCGTGGCTTCGCCGCTCTGCATCAATGCCTGCAACTGCCCTGCCCAGTGGGCGAACGTGCGCCGACTTACGCCAGCGTGCATTTCCGCCTCGGAAATATACTAGAAAAGCAGGGCAAGAAATCGGCTGCCGCGCTCGAATATGAAACCGCCTTGCGCATCGAGCCAGATTTTCGGCCCGAAAAGGTCATGCTTACAAACTGAGAGTAATATGAAAACAGCCCCGGACGACAGCGGCAGCCGCGTGCGACTTCTAGCTTGCCTCGCTGGGAAGACGTCGATCGCGCAGCACGCTCTCCGGAGAACGCCGCGCCAAGTCCGCCTCTGTTCCATTTAATATTGAGGGGCACGCTGTATCCAGGGAACTCCGTTGACGAATCGAACGCAGTCGGAACGGGAGACCTAGAACTTTTGCAAGTCCTCCTGGCTCGGGATGGGAGTCGATTCCAAAGACGGTGAGGTTTGCCGGGAGATTGACAAACGTGCCGAAGAGCCGATCCCAGAGGCTGAAGACATCCCCGTAGTTACAATCCGTGAAAGGTTGTTCGAAGTGATGATGGGCGTGGTGCAGATTCGGCGTAATAAAAAGCCAGCCAAGCGCACGGTCGAGTCGGTCCGGAAGCCGGTGTTTCGAATGGGATGTCAGGTTGGAGATCGTCTCGACGGTCTGTCGCAGAAGGAGCACCTTCCAAGTCGCGCCCAGTAGAAAAACCCAGGCCGCAAGAAAACAAACCCGAATGAAGGTTTCGCCCGGGTGCTCGCGCACGGTGGTGGAAACATCCAACTCGGGATCACTGTGATGAACGAGATGAAAGCGCCAAAACCAGGCCACTCGGTGCATCGTAACGTGGTAAAGATAGTCGCATAAATCGAGCAGGACAAACGCGAACAGATACCGGCTCCACCCGGACGAACTCCCGGGTAAAACCCGCAGTAGTCCCCAATGATGCGACAGTGTCCAAGCAGCGGCGGCTACGACCACCGGTGTCATTATAAGCTGCACCGGCAGCGTGAGGCCAAGCAGGGCGACATTCGTGCCGCCATGCCGCCATTTGGCGACGATCGCATGACCTCCGATGCAGAGTTCGAAGCACCAGAGAGCAATCAAGCAGCCCGCGTACAGGCTTACCTGGGCACCGACGCCATGTTGTTCAATCCAGTGATCCGGGAAGTGCACTCAGCTTGACGGTGGAATGCGAACGCTCGAGGTGAGAGCTTTTGATAACTTTCTCTTCCCAGCTTGATTGAACGCAGTCCCCATCCATCCGCACAAAACGCGCGGCTTGAATCAGTTGCGATCACATTCGTGGCTGATGTGCGGTCAGTAGCACCGCACATAGACGGAGTTCCAGAACTGCGGCCGATTCCCGTTGAGGCGATCCGAAGGGGTCACGTCTCGAATGCTCACAAGCTCCGAGGTGACCCGCAGTGGGGATATATATAGTCGTTTTGTCGGCGAAGATGGTGAGGGTGGCGACCGCCGCTCATTTGGAGGCGAAAAGGATCAAGCTGGTTGGGCGCAGGCCGCTCTCTTGGCGGCAGTGTTGAAGAGTGCGGTGGCCGCGGTTTCGACGGCGAGCCGGGACGTTCGTTGGCGAAGCGGCGAGGCCGCATCGCGCTCGTAAGAGGCTCGAAGTGCGGCTGTAAACCCAAACGACTTATTGCATAAGCCGTTGTCCGACCAAAGAGTTTACCTCATGTCTCCAATTGGAGACATGCCCCCGCCGGCGAGGCTATAAACGGATTGTCGGTTCGGATAAATGTATAGATGAAATCACGAGCGGGTGAACACGTGAGACGAACGCCGCCGCATCCGGACAATGCGCGAAAGTCGACAGCGCGCTGCGGTTGCCAAAGTGGACCCGGCCGATCAGTCTCCGCCGATGAAATTCAGCCCCTGGCTTACGCTCATTCTGGCAACTGGCGTGGTGGGCTCGACCGCCGCGCAAACCGCCGCGCCGGCACTCCGGCCCAATCCCGCTCGGCAGCGTTTCACCGAACCTGACCCGATCGACTTCAACGATCATCAGGGCTACGTTTCGATGTTCGATGGTGCCACGCTGAGGGATTGGGACGGCAATCCCAAGTTCTGGAGCGTAAAGGAAGGAGCGATCTATGGTCGTTCCACTCCGCAAAACCCGTGCGGCAACACGTACCTGGTCTATCGGAAATTCCCGGCGAAAGACTTTACCCTGAAATTCCGGATGAAAATCGTCGGCTCGGGCGGCAGCGGCTTTCAATACCGCAGTCGAACCGGGGTGCCTTGGCTCAACCCGATCCCGGCTAACGTCACTGCGAACGTCGGACCCGTTAACCTCGACTGGATGATGACCGGCCCCCAGGCCGACTTTTGGCCATCGCGACCCTATACGGGGCAATTCTATTCTGAAAATACGCCGATGCGCATCATCGCCTGGCGCGGCGAAGCGGTCGAAAGCTACGGAATCGAACGCAAGCGTATGGTAGGAACCGTGGGTGACCGCAAGGAATTGGGCTCCCTGATCCATCAAGACGATTGGAACGAATACGTCGTGATCGCCCGCGGCGGCACTTTCATCCATGTCGTGAATGGGCGCGTGATGGCCGTGCTGGTGGACGACGATCCCACCTCTTCCAACAACCAGTCCGGGCTTTTTGGCATCGAATTGGAATCGATCACCGAACTCTACGTCCGCGATATTTGGGTGAAGCGGCTCAATTAAGTCCGAGGCTCGCAAAAGACGGCCAGGTTACATCGTACACCTTTTATATAAGCGGCGAGCTGACGGGGTAATTTCTCGAAGCGGACAAGGGCCCGGGCGACGCACCAGTGAGCGATATATACTGGTCACATTGGCGGGGGAAGACGCGCTCTATATTAAAGGCGTACCGTGTAACCGGACCCGTTTGTACGAGCCGCTCCACGCGGCGGGGTACGGCGATTCCGTAGACGGTTAGGAAATCGCCGCGGCCGGAAGCGCAGGGTGGAATGACGTAGCGGCAGCGACGGGCGTCCGGGAGAATTGATGTTTATTTAATACATCTCGGACGTCTCTTGATTAGCATTTAGCCTGCGCCGCGGTATTATAGCGCATGGCACGGAGCGTTGCATCTTCGATTCGGGTTCGATCGCTCCATGTACGCTCAATCGCGAGGTGCCAGCGCCCTGCCGAACAGCGAGAGCGCCAATCGCTTGGCAAAATTTCCGAACTATTCGTGCACCGCGAGAACAGCGGGGAAGAGCTGGGGCCATACGGATGAAGAAACAGTTCTCATACGGTGACAGGGCCTGGCAGATTTTTTTCGTTCTCTATTGCCTGGCAACTCTTGCGGCCTTGGTCGCGCAGCTCGCGAATCGCCCGCGCGGTCACTCCCGAACTTTTCCGGACCATGTCTGGGTACCGTCTCGTTAGGGGGCCCACCGCCTTTCCCGAACGCTGAACCGTGCCAATACCTCCCATGAAATTTATCATCTGCCTCGGCCTCGCCGCCGCGGTCTCCCCAATGCTCGGCCAAACCACGGTTGGACCGGTAGTATTTTCCGGATACGCTGAAGCTTATTATTCCGAGGACTTCGTGGGCAGCCCGAATACGCGCGACCGGCAGATCACGCCGAGCGGAGTAAGTCCTGTCTATAGCTACAGTCGCGATCGGGAGCTGAACATCAACCATGCCCTCCTCGACGCCAAATACACTCAATCATCCTGGCGGGGGGCACTCGGGGTCCAGGCGGGAACTTATGTGGACGCCAACTACTCGGCGGAAGACCGCACGGTCGCGCACGTGTTCGAGGCCACGGCCGGGGTGGAGCTCGCGCCCGCGCTCTGGCTGGACGCGGGGATATTTTCTTCGCACATCGGCATGGAGTCGGCGATTGCGAAGGATAATCCCACTCTCACGCGCTCACTGGTGGCCGACAATACACCGTATTTTGAAACGGGGGTGAAACTCACCTACGACCCGAATCCACACTGGACCCTAGGGCTGCTGGTGCTGCAGGGCTGGCAAAATATCCGCGATCAAAATTCCAACAAACCGATCGGCACGCTGGTGCAATATAAGCCGAATGACGGCGTCGTATTCAACTCGAGCACCTTCATCGGCGAGGCACGGAACGCCCCGGGGAACGACGAGCGTCGGCGTTATTTCCACGACCTCTTTATCACTGACCAGGTGACATCCCAATTTTCCGTTGGGCTCCAGGCCGATGTCGGCTTTGAGGAGAAAACAGCGCAGGACCACGCGTTGAACCACTGGTACGCGGGCTCGTTCGTCGGCCGATACCAATTTAGCCCAAAGTACGCCGCGTCGGTCCGGGCGGAATATTATCATGACCCGGATGGCGTCACCATTAGCACGGGAACCCCGGGCAATTTTGTGGGGCGTGGCGGGTCTGTCGGTTTTGATTACATCCCGGCGCCACACTATATGCTGCGCTCGGAGCTGCGGACGCTTTCGACTGACCACGCCATCTTTGAGCATCGCGACGGACTCTGCTCCACTAGCACGTACGCGACCGCGTCATTCATAATGTGGTTCTGATATATAACCCGGAGTGAGCCGGCCGTAGGTGGGCAAGGCGGCAGGCTGCCGATCTCATCGCCTGGGTGCTCGCTATGTGTTTCGCCGTCGGCTAGCCGGGCGCAAGCCGCTCCCTTGGCGGCGGCGTTTGAAGAGTGCGGTGACCGCGGTTTCGATGGCCAGTCGGTACGGCACGTTGGCGGACAACGAGGCCGACATCGCGTTAGTAAAAAGGCTCGAAGCGCTGTGCTAAACCCAAACGAGTTATTTCGTAAGTCGTTATTCGAACAACGAGTTTACATCATGTCTCCAATTGGAGACATCGCCTTGCCGCGGAGGCGATACGGACCCAATCCAGAGGGGTCAATTCGATGGGTCGGGGCTCACGTATCACCGTTGCGTGCCGTTGGGCCGAGGTGAGGTGGGTGGACGGCGCTGGAAGCTTGGCTGGAATACACATGTCATCGACTGAGGTGTCTAAGCCCAATCGCTCCAGTGAGCCGGGCGCGTCTCCGCACAATTTCGGAGCGCCCGCCGCACCCGATCGTCCTGATCTTGTCGATATTTAGGAAATGTCCTTCGGATCGAGCCGCCTGTTCGACGTTGCGCATCCACCGCTCGTTCTCGCCGCATTCCCTCGTCGTTTTACTAAACTCAAGTGCGCACGATGATTGTCGCTAAGCCTCGGTTCCCCGTGAGTCTTGTCCGTCCGCCCACGGTCTGCGCCCGGCGCTGTCGCCAGAAATTCCTCCGCTATTTTCCGCGCGGTTTCCGCGACAAGAAATATATCGACTGGGAACGTGGCTATAAATGGAACGCCCACCTGCAGTGGGAAGAGCAGCTCGCTCGCGGCACCTTCCGGAAATTGTTGGATGACGGGGCCTACCGCGAGGTGGCTATCCGCGCACTGCGGATCGAAAGTCGAACCAACCTTCTGTTTTCATTCGAGAAAATGGCGATGCGTGATGCGACGCGGGAGGCTGCAGGCGCGAAACTTTTTGCGGAGGGACTCTTCGCGATGCTTCACGGACCCGGCGCGCTCGCCTCCCGCTTCGAGGCCTGGGTCGACTCCGTCGGTGCGCTGCCCCGCGTCCAGACGCGGGTGCTCACCTGGCCCGCCGTTACCATTTTCCCCTTTCTCGCGCAGCCCGGCCAACACTTCTTCCTGAAGCCCAAGGTGACCAAGGTCGCCGCCCAAGCCTATGGTTTTCCACTCGCCTACCGCTCGCTGCCCTCCTGGGAAATCTACCGCTCATGCTTCGACTTCGCGGAACGCGTCCGCAGCGACCTCGCCGATCTCGCGCCCGCGGATTACATCGACCTCCAATCCTTTATCTGGGTCCAAGGCTCCGACGAGTACCCCTAAAGCTCTACGAGCAGACGAGCCGGGGTGGAACGTTGGGCGCGACGAGCAGACGAGCCGAACACTAAACTCTAAACGCTTAAGTACAGACACAGACACACTATCGCCTGTCCGGTTGATACCAAATCGAAATGATATAACTGAGGTGGGAGCTTGGGCGGGTTCGATATATAAAGCCCCAATATATTCGAACGCGGCGCGCGGGTGGGCGACCCCTTCAGTTCGTCAAATGGTGAGGCCCAAGCCGATTGGAGAGTTGCGAACTACATGGCGGACCCACATGTGGCGGTGCCTTCCGGCTAAACTCGACCCAGCGGACGGTTTGTGAAATCTTCAGGTCGATGCCTGATTGGTTTTATAGGACGGTGGCCCAGCGGGGACTCTTTGCGCTGTCCTCTCGATCCGGTCGCAAATTGGCTTTGGGATTGTTAGGGAGATTGGGAGACAATAATGCCGGTCGAGCGTTGATCGATTTCCTCGGCCACGCCGCGCCCGATCCACGATTGCGGCGCTCGCTCGCCGGTTTGGAATTCGCGTCTCCTTTCGGTATCGGCTGGAGAGTGGACCCGGAGGGTCGCGCTACCGGCGCCCTGGCACAGTTTGGCGTCGGCTGCATCGAGCTGCGCGAGCGACCAGCTAACGTCGAGCGTTCGGGAGTCACAAGTCTCCGCGACGATGGGATAGCCCTGAAAGTCCAACCGCTAGCGCGGCTTGCTACTACTCCAACGTTGCATCGGACGCGGTCCGAAAGCGGAGAGGAATTCGTGCGGCTGCCTTCCGGAAACTGCCTGCCCGTCGTTGGCTGGGATAAGATCTCGACACAAAGCCAATCAAGTTTCGCCTACGGCGTTTTATTGCAGGTGGGGACGCGCAGGGCCGACGGAGGGTGGGACGTCCCCCTGCAAATCCCGCGCGAACTTCCAGACGAGGTCCGCAAGTGGCGGAAGGTAATGCCGCCTGCGGCAATTCTTGTGGTCTCAGGCGGAGTTGCCGAACCGGCTGATGCTTTGAGCCTGCTGGACGCCGGCGCAGATTTAGTTCTGATCGAAGCCGGACTGGTGTTCCACGGTCCCGGTTTAATCAAGCGCTGTAATGAAGCGTTAATCAGCCGCCAGCCCGGGGCACGTTCGACTCTATATACGGAAGATATTTGGCGGCGCGCTTGGTTCTGGGCGTTTGCGCTCGGAGCCGCGCTAGCCATCGGTGGAGCGGGAACGCTGGGCCTGGCGTGCACACGCGTCCTGCTGCCTTATGATGAAGCGTATCTCGGCGTTTCAGTTGCGATCATCCGCCGGACGCTGCCGCGGATGTTCGCGTTCATGGCTCACGATCGTGCCACGCTGGCGGGAACCATGCTTGGCTTGGGCTGGCTGTATATCGTGATCGCGTGGAGCGGAATTCGCCGGGCGGTTCATGGGGCGCGCACCGCCGTGGTCACGTCAGCGGGCGCCGGCTTCATCAGTTTTTTTGCCTTTTTTGGCTTCGGCTATTTCGACACTCTCCACGCCTTCGTAGCGGCGGTTTTGTTTCAACTTACCGTCCAAATCATGATCACTACGGTCGGAGGTAGTGAGGAGTATATTGGCCTGGTCGATTCCGAAGACCGCCGGTTGCGCGCGGCCCAGTGGGGGCAGTTGGTTTGGCTGGTGCACGCGGGCGGTTTATTAATCGCCGGTGCGGTTATATTAATCATCGGGATGACTTCGGTCTTTGTCCGGGAAGATCTCAACTTCCTGTGTCTCAGTGCCGCGCAAGTTGAGGGTTTTAACCCAAGAATGATGGGGGTGATCGCCCATGACCGGGCAACGTTGGGCGGGATGTTGCTGGCGTCGGGGGTGGGGATGACCTTACCGCTGCTCTGGTGTTATCGCCGGGGCGCGCGCTGGGTATGGTTTTCCATTTTCGGGCTGGGATTTCCGGCGTATGGAGCGGCAATCGGCATTCATCTTTGGGTGGGCTATAACGATTGGCATCATATTGTGCCCGCCCTGGTCGGCCTCTGTCTCTGGATTGCTGGACTTGTACTTAGCCGCGGCTATCTACTGCAAAAAGCGGATTAACGGCGGGTGCTGCTTCAGCGGTTCCCCGCGCGCGCGCTCGGAAATCGGGACCGCTTATTTCTTCTCCTCAGCTCACCTTCATCGACTGCACGTGCTCCACGAATTGGTCGAGGGCAATCTCTGTCCCTTGATAAAAGCCGGACGCCTTGTTTTTCTCGAGGTCCCCCTCATCGCGGTGCAGCGCCGTGAATACATAGCGCGTGCCTTTGCCCGACGGCTCCATCGTCATGATCGCGGTGATCGGAATATCGTCGAAGACCGCGGGGCGGTAGTCGGGGAAGAGCATGGCGGTCCAGATCAGCCGTTTCAGCGGAGTCACCTCCAGGACGCATCCCAAGTTGGGAACAACCTTGCCGTCGGGCAGGGCAATATCGATGCGGAAGGCGCCGCCGGGCCGAAGATCCAATTCCGCGCGGGCCACTCGCCCCCAAGCCCTCGGCATATACCACTCCTTCAGATGCTCCGGTTTTGTCAACGCCTCCCAGACGAGCCGCGTGGGAGCGTCGATAAAGCGTTCGATCGCGAAATCGAGTTTGGGGTCGAGGGTGAAATCTTTGCTCATGATTTATTCCGTTTCCTTTAGTTTTTTAACATAGCGATCGAACCGGTCCAATCGCGCCTCCCATAACTGACGTCGCTCTGATAACCAGTCCTCCGCGACCTTGAAGCGGTCGGGTACGATCTCGTAAGTGCGCACGCGCCCCTGCTTCGTCGACTTCACGAGCTGGCTCTCTTCCAGCACGGACAGGTGCTGCACGAACGACGGCAGCTGCATGTCGAACGGCGCTGCGAGATCGCTGACGGTGGCCGGCCCCTTCGACAGCAGCTCGAGCACCTTCCGCCGAGTCGAGTGCGACAAGGCATGAAAAACATCATCAGCAACGGCAGAGACAGCCATATGAGTATATAGCAATTGGTTTGATTTCGATCTGACCCCGCGAATCGAGTTTGTCTCAACACTTAGGTCAACGCCTAAGTATGGAATTATTTTACCGCGAAGGCATCGATCCACGGAACATTCACTCGGAACGGGCCGATCTTTTAGTCGGAACGTTTAACTTTTAACTTTGTAACGTTTAACTTTTAGGTGCCGGACGGCAGGATGAGAGGACGAAGCGTTTTTTTACCACGGATCTCATCAAGCCGGATCGGATTTCACGAAAGGCATCGGAGTATATAGGGCGATGCGGGGGCGGTGGGTGGACGAGCCGTTTTTTCACCACGCGTTTCATCAACCCACGGAAGATCTCACCACGGGCTCGCTTAACAAGGGTGGGGCGGTTTGGGCGGAACCATCGGGTTTCGCACTGTCCGGCCATATATCGCGGGACGAGACGGGTTCGCGACGTTTGACCCTGCGCCGGCTCAGGCATCCTCTCGGGCATGCCCCACTCAGGATCCCGCCGTGAATTTATCAAAACCGGCGCGGCCCTCGGCGCGCTCGTTGCCAGCAGCCGCACCCCTTTATTGGCAGCGGATCAGCCGCGCTCTGCCGCTCAGGCCCTCCCGACGGCGGCATTACCAAAAACCGGGCCCTGGTATCGGCGCACGCTCCGCTGGGGACAGACCAATATAACGGAACTCGACAGCACCCGCTATGATATAAGCTGGTGGCGCGAATATTGGAAGCGCACCGCCGTGCAAGGCGTCGTGATCAACGCCGGCGGTATCGTCGCCTACTATCCCAGCGCGATTCCGCTCCACCGGCGCGCGGAATTTCTGGGCGACCGCGACTTGTTCGGCGAACTCAGCCGCGCCGCCCACGACGACGGCCTGGCGGTGTTTGCCCGGATGGATTCCAACACCGCCCACGAGGAATTCTATCAGGCGCATCCCGACTGGTTCGCCGTCGATGCAGCGGGGAAACCCTATCATAATCGCGAACTCTTCGTCGCCTGCGTCAACAGTCCCTATTACGACGAACATATACCGGCGATTCTCCGCGAGGTCGCCGAGAAATATCATCCCGAGGGTTTCACGGACAACAGCTGGAGCGGCCTCGAGCGAAAGAATATATGCTATTGCGGAAATTGTACGAGGCTCTTCGCGGCGCGCGGCGGCCACGCCCTGCCGCGCACCCGCGATTGGAATGATCCGATATACCGCGACTGGATCCTCTGGAATTATGCGCGCCGACTCGAAATCTGGGACAACAACAATCGGACCGCGCGCGCGGCCGGCGGCCCCGATTGCCTGTGGGTGGGGATGAACGGTGGCGGTGTCTCCGGGCAGGCGGAACTGTTTCGCGACTTCCGGGAAATCTGCCGGCGCGCCGATCTCATCATGCTCGACGACCAACGCCGCACGAACGAGAGCGGCTTCCAGCGGAATGGCGAGGTCGGCAAACTTGTCCACGGAATCCTCGGCTGGGACAAGGTGATGCCGGAAAGCATGGCGCTATATCAAACGACGAGTCCGACGTTTCGCCTGTCGAGCAAGCCCGAGCCCGAGGCGCGTTTATGGATGCTCGAAGGCTTCGCGGGAGGCATCCAGCCCTGGTGGCACCATATATCCGCGTACCAGGAAGACCGCCGCGCTTACCACACGGCGCCCGCCATCCTGCAGTGGCATCGGCAGAACGAAGCGTTTCTCGTCAATCGCCGCCCCGTTGCCACGGTCGGGCTCCTCTGGTCGCAGCGTAATTCGGACTTCTTTGGCCGCGAGGATCCGGAGTTGCTCGTCGACCTTCCCTGGCGCGGGTGGATGCAAGCGCTCGTGCGCGCCCGCATCCCGTATATACCGGTTCACCTCGACGATCTCGAGCGAGACAGCGCGCAGCTGCGACTGCTCATCGTGCCCAATCTCGCGGCGATGACCGACGCGCAGGTGGCGACCATCTCCGGCTTCGTCGCGCGCGGCGGCGGGCTGATCGTGACTGGCCAGGGCAGCTTGTGTAACGAGTGGGGCGATCCCAGGAACGACTTTGCTTTGGCCGACCTGACGGGTGTTCATATACCCGCCGAGCACGGGAGCCGGCAGGAGGCGACGCGCCGACATCAAGCAGTGGAGAATGCGCATACCTACCTGCGCCTCGCGCCCGAGCTGCGCGCGAAGGTCGATGGTCCCCATCCGGCAGGCGAGCCGGCAGCCGTCGGGCAACGCCATCCCGCGTTATATGGTTTTGATGAAACGGATATATTGCCGTTCGGCGGAACTCTCGAGGCGCTGAGCGTCGATGCCTCGGCGCAGGTGTTGGCGACGTTCGTGCCGAATTTCCCGGTTTCGCCGCCCGAACTTTCCTGGATGCGCGTTTCGACAACAAAAATTCCGGCGCTCGTCGTGAACGAGCGGGCAGGGCGCGGTCGCGTGACCTATTTGGCCGCGGATCTGGACCGCCGCTATGCCCGCGACAATCTGCCCGATCACGCGAACCTGTTGGGGAACCTGGTGCGGTGGACATCACGCGGTGAAATCCCGCTTCATATTGAGGGAACCGGGCTGATCGATGCGCATGTATATAGCCAGCCGGGGCGGCTGATTCTCCATCTCGTGAACCTCACGAGCGCGGCCAGCTGGCGCGCACCGATCGATGAGCTGATCGCGGTTGGGCCGTTCCGCGTTCGCGTGCAACTGCCTCGTGATGTCGCCGGGAAATCCGTTCACAGCCTCGTGAAAACGGGGTCGAGCGGCGCCAGCGTTACAAACGGTTGGGCGCAGTTTGAGGTGAGCTCGATCCTCGACCATGAAGTCATTGTCATTGCGTGAGGCCGCGGGCTGAGTATATAAGGGATGCGCGCGCGGGGCGTTGACGAACCGTTTTTTTTTACCACGGATCGCATCAAACCACGGAAGATCGCACTCGGAACGGAGCGGACCCAGGCGGAGCCGGAATCGAATCGGAATCGATCCTTGGAACGCTAAAGGCGTAACGCTAAACTCTAAACGCTTAAGTACAGAGTCATACAAAGAGTATATATACGGCATATATAGATCGGTAAGAAGGGCGTGAGTGGATGAACCCTGTTTTTCACCACGGATTCCTTCAAGCCACGGAAGATTTCATCGGGCGGAGGACCCGAGCGCCCCAGCGGGATAATGTTTTTAATATCGACGATGCCCCGTCGCATTCCCCTTCTGGGCATCGCCATGCAACACCTTCGGCTTACTTTCGGCATATTGATGGCGGCGTTCGCGTTTACCGGCAGCTTGGCGTGCGCTGCCAGCCCCGAAGGGCGGCTCATCGCCGTTCGGGGCTCGCAACTCTATATCGAATCGTTCGGCCACGGCCGCCCGATCCTCTTTCTGCACGGCGGCCTGCATTTTTTCGACAATAGCTTCGGTCCCCAGCGGGATTATTTTTCTTCCTTTCGCCAGGTCATCGGCATCGACCAACGGGGACACGGCCACAGTCCGGATACACCGGCGCCTTTTTCCTATCGAGAAATGGCGGAGGACACCGCCGCCGTCATCACTCAGCTCGGGATCGGGCCAGTTGACGTGGTGGGGCACAGTGATGGCGCCGACGTCGCGTTGCTCCTCGCCCGCTTTCACCCCGAACTCGTCCACCTCCTCGCGATTTCCGGTGCCAACCTCTCCAGTGGAAATTCGCCCGAGGCCACCGCGCGGCTTGAGCACTACACTGCGGCCCAAATCGCGCAGCACCTGCCCCCAATGCTGGCGGACTGGAAAGCGGATTACGTCAAAGTGGCACCGCGCGGCGCAGCCGATTGGGAGTCCCTCGTCTCCAAGGATTGGCAACTCTGGCTCACGTCCGTCGTGCTCGACCCGGCGGAGTTGAAGGAGATCAAAATCCCGGTCCTCGTGATGGCTGGCGATGACGATCTCGTTCCCCTCGATGAAACCCTCCGGCTGTTTCACGGATTGCCCCACGCCCAACTCTTCATCCTGCCGAACACCGGGCACGGCACGTTTACGGACAGCCCCGCGCTGCTGAATCCAACCCTTCGGCGTTTTCTCGAAAGCCCAGCTCGAGCCCCGTAACTGCACCCGGACGGCGCGCCGCCGAGTATATAGGCGATGCGGGTGCGGTGAGTTGACGAACCGTTTTTTTACCACGGATGTCATCAAACCACGGCAGATTTCACTCGGGCAGACGAACGCGGACTATATAGGGCGGTAGGAAGGTTGTGAGTTGACGAACCGTTTTTTCACCACGGATCTCATCAAGCCGGCTCGGATTTCACGAAAGGCATCGGAGTATATACGGTGATCGCTTGCAGCGCGCGGCTGAGCTGCCGCACGTGCGGCTCCTGCAACAGGCCGAAGTGCGTGGTGGGGATCTCCACGATGTCCAAACCACCGCGACAATAGGGCGTCCAGCTCAAGTCCCAGTGAAATAGATTTTTCCAGTCCTCCTGGTCAGCGGCCCGGATGAGCGTCACCGGACCGTTGTAGGGGCGCACCTCATACTGTTGGCTGAGCATGATATTTCTTTGGTACTGCTCCGCGTAAGGGTCCGGGAGCGGCGTCTTCCATTGTCCTCGCAACCACCAATGCAGCTTCGCTCCGACGGCGCGGTGAAAGAGCGCCCGCCGGCTCAAGCCGCCGGGTTGAAGGCCGTACCGCACCAGATTGGTGAGCCTCCCCGCGTAGCTCATATCTTTATTAATCGACGACCAGTCCGCCTCGGTCCGCGCCGCGTAGAGCCGGGGACAGTCGATCAGAAAAACATGCGGTGACGGCCGGCCGCTCGCTGCCCATTGCCGCGCGGTTTCCCAAGCGACGAAGCCGCCCATGGAAAATCCTGCGATCGCAAAATTTCCATCGGGATGAAAACGGGCGAGCGCTTCCACATATAGCCTGCCGATCGCCTCGATCGAGGTTGCCGCGACGTCGGTGGGTACCGCGCTTTCCAGCCCCCACACCGGGCGTCGGCCGCCCTCGCAGCGCGCGAGATCACGGAAAAGCACACTGCTGAAATTCCAGGGCGGTAATATATATAGCGGGGCAGGGTCTTTTCCCGGCTGCAGGAGGACCCGGGCCAGGCGCTCGGGCGGGCTGCCGGCGAACGCGATCTCCGCTTTGAAAGCCTGGAATGTCGGAGCCTTGAGCAAAACGCTGGTGGGCAGACGGACTCCCGTGAGTCGCTCGGTCTCGCAGAGCAATTGGACCGCACTCATCGAGTCGCCTCCCGACGCAAAGAAATCGTCGTCGGGTCCGATGGTCGCGACACCGAGAACGCGTTGCCAAATTTCCAACAACGGATCATCGCGCTCCGGTTGGTCGAGCGATTCTAACGACGGCTTTGGGACGAGGGTGCGATAGAACGCCTCGAGCCCACGCCGATTCAGTTTACCCGTGTCGGTGAGCGGGAGGGCATCGACGGCGACGTATATACTCGGCACCATATAGTCTGGCAGCGTTTTCGCCAGAGCCGCACGCACGTCCGCCGCATTCCGATCCACCGCCGGTCGACGAATATAGAGCGCAACGAGTTTTTCACGAGACGCGCCACCGTCCGATGACAGGAAAACGGCCGCGTTGGCGACGGAGGGAAGCTTGAGCAGCGCACTTTCGATCTCCCCGATTTCAATCCGGTGACCGCGCAGTTTGATCTGAAGGTCTTTGCGTCCGTGATATATTAATCGGCCGTCCGGCAGGCGTCGCGCGAGGTCGCCGGTTCGATGGATGCGGGGCTGCAACGCCGGCAGCCGACCCTCGGGCAGGTCGCGCAAATCCTTCCACAAGCCCGGCGATATGTATATACTCTCGATCACGATCTCGCCGATACCGTCGTCTTCCACCGAATGATCCTGGGCATCCCGCAACGAAAGTATTTTCCCGTCCACCGGCCGGCCCACGCTGATTTCCGCCGGCGGTGCATCGCCGGTGCGATGATATATCTGCGCGATGGTGCGGGTCTCGGTTGTCGCCAGAGCGTTTTGGAGGACCGTCGTTTCAGAGAACCGCGTGCGAAAAATTTCCAAG
This sequence comes from uncultured Verrucomicrobiae bacterium, assembly GCA_963800005.1. Lineage (GTDB taxonomy): Bacteria > Verrucomicrobiota > Verrucomicrobiia > Opitutales > Opitutaceae > CAWCZH01. The sequence goes on along the minus strand of CAWCZH010000001.1, from coordinate 163,814 downwards.
TCGTGCAACAAAAGGGGTTCCGCGCCCACCGAGATCATGCGCAGCGCGGGGAAATTTCGCCGCCGCACGAGGGTTGCCGCCAAGCGGCGAAAGGTGGACACGCTCATGGTCGACACGGTGATCGATTCGGCTTCGAGCCAGTCGCGGAAGGCCTCGATTGGGCGCGTTTTCAGATCGAACACGTGGACCGAGGCGCCGGTGAGCAGCGCGCCGAATACGGGCGACAGAAACGCGCTGAACGCTGGAGAAAACAACAAGTCGAACCGGTCTTCCGCGCAGACCAACATGTCGCGGCTCTGCCGGCGAATATCAAAAAGTATATTGCGATGGGTATGAACGACAGGCTTGGGTTCGCCGGTGGAACCGGAAGTGAAGTATATACAGGCGAAACTTTCAGGACCAACCGTGGGGAAAGTTAGCGTACCGATCTCGTCCGGCCGATCAGACGTTTCATCGAACCCGAGTGCTTCGACTCCGAGGGTGCCGACCTGCGCGGCCAACGCGGGCGTGGTGATCACGAGTTCGTTTCCCGCGGCCAGAATCATGGCGCGAAGTCGCGCGGCCGGGTAGCTGGGATCGAGTGATATATAGGGACGTCCCGCGCGCACGACCGCGAGCACGGCGATGATGTGGGCAGCACTCGGCGGCATCAAAACGCCTACGACGTTTCGCGAAGACCCCGCTCGCGCCTGAATCCGTGCAGCGATCTCGCGCGACTGCCGAGCGAGGGCAGCGTACGTGAGCTTCGTCGTTTCATCGCGGACCGCGATCCGGTCCGGATACCGGGTGGCGATCTCGTCGAATCGCGCGCCCAGCGAGGTTTCGAGGCTTCCAAACGATTCGGAATGAGTAGTTTCCGGGGAGTTGATCATCACATAGGGCGTGCTCCCGAAGTTAAAACGACTAGTTTTGAAACGGGAACTCTGAACTCCGTAACGTCGTATTTCATGCCTGCTTCTGTAAATTCTCGGACCGCGTCCAGGACCTCTGTCCGGGAATCCACCGTCGCGTCAAATCGTAATGTCGTTGACCTGCAGGCGGTCATGGATCGCGCGCCGTTGCTCGAGCGCGTGGAATCGGTGATCAGGCGTTATGATATATGCCGAGCGACGACCTATCGCGGCCGACCCGGCAATCCGAATCAAATCGAGATCCAGGCGCTCAATCTGGGGACGATGATCCGTTTCCCAGCGGTGGGATATTTTAATCAAGTATACGGGTTTCAGGAAAAGGATTTCTCCCGGCTGGCGGAAGTGCGCGATTTCTTTTTGCCGGTGGCCACGGGGTTTAAAGTATATGCAGCGGCGGGGGAGCACCACGGCAAAACCTGCCAGCGCCTGGGATCCGCGGGCTGGCATGCGGAGGCTAATCTGGTTCGGTTCTACCGGCGGGCGCCGCTGCCACCGGCGCCAGACTGGCCGAAGGGACTTACCATCGAACGGCTCAGAGGAGACGAAGTTGATGTGTTTTTCCGGACGTATCTGGAGGCGTTCGGCGCGGCCCAGGAAAAGCGGTCGCCGGCGATCGAGAATATGCGGCTGCTATATAAGCGGGACGGCCTTCATTTCCTCTTCGCGAAAATGCATGGTCAGCCGGCGGGTATTGGAATGATATATGTCGATGGCTCGACTGCGTGTCTGTGTGCGGGCGCGGTGCTGGGTCCGTGGGCGAATCGGGGGCTGCAGCGGGCGTTGATATATGAACGGTTGCGGTTGGCCGAAGCGCTCGGTTGCGACCTGACGGTGAGTTGGACGGAGGAGAATGGCCAAAGCCATCGCAACCTCGTGCATTTCGGTTTTCGCGTCGCGTATGTGGATCCCATCTGGAGGCCCGCGGATTAGTCGGCGGGGGTTCGAATATGTTTAGCCTGGTGCGCCGGCTACGCAGCCGCGCCGGTTATGAGCTGCACCTGTTGCGCACGCGCCACACGCATTGGGTGGTGCAAAGCCGAGATGGGAAGGCGGGCTTTGGGATGTTCGGCGACGCGCGGGCGGCCGCTCATTTTGCGCGGCACTATCTCGGTGACGGGGAAGCGAGGTCCATCCGCCGCGGTTATCATGGTTTTGATTTCACGCGACGGGCGCACGCGCTCGCGGACGAATTTGGTCTCGCCGTGCTGGGTCGCATCACGGCGCCCAGAGCGCTGGCACCGGACCTGTTGACGCTCCCGTCGCTCATCGGACTGAGACTGGCGCTGCCGGATTCGCTGGAGGCGTTCGTTCGCGGGCTCACGAGCTCTGCGAAATCAGACATGGCGCGAGTTCGGATCGCGGGGTTTCGACACGAGATTAGCCGGGATCCTTCGCTGGTGCCTGAATTTCAACAACGGTTTCACGAGCCGAGCATGCGGAGCCGTCACGGCGACGACGGCTATATATTTTCAACCGAAAGCCTGCGCGAATCGATGACGCGTGACGGGGCGGAGTTGCTGAGAATTTTTCGCGGGGATGAGTGGGTGGCGGGCTTAATCGCGAAAGCGGAGTCCGACGGCTATCGCATGTTGCGCATCGGCTGGCGTGATGGTTCGCGGGAGTTGTTGAAGGGCGGCGTATTGGGGGCGCTATATTGGGGCTCCGTGCAACGCGCCTACGAGCTGCGGTTGCCGAATGTTCTGACGGGAGCCAGCGCGCCGTATCTTGAGGACGGATTGTTTTATTATAAAACGAAATGGGGCGCGCGCCTGGATCGACCCGAGTCGAAATATGAATCGTGGCAATTGCTGCTCAAACCTGCTCATCCCGCCTGCCGAAAATTTCTCGAGGCTCGTTCGTTGATCGTGCCTGACGCGGGCCAGGGATTCGTGGTGCTCTCGCATTGCGATCCGGAAGCGATCAAGGGGATCGATATTCACCGGGACCGAATTTCTGCGTGGTATCGGCTGCAGGCCGAGCGCGGCTCTATATCCGTATCCGATCAGCTGTCCGAGCCGATTTTGCCCGCGAGCCTTGCGGGATGGTATACACGGCCCTGAGCGGACGAACGCGACGAGGGTTCAGGGGAATTCGGCCGTTTTTTTGACCACGGATAGCATCAAGCCGCCGAGGATTTCACTCGGAACGGACCGATCTTTTGGTCGGAACGTTTAACTTTTAGGGGTCGGACGGCGGTAAGTATATAGGGCGAGGCGTGGTCGGTGAGTTGACGAACCGTTTTTGACCACGGATGGCATCAAGCCACGGAAGATTTCACTCGAGCGGAGGATCTGGCACCGTTAATAGGATGCGGCGATTTGACGCATCTTTTTGGCCGGCCACGCGTCGAATCTCAGTCGGTGCAAGCTACCCCTAACCCCGCACGTTTTCTCGCGCGTATCGCCCTGGCTTTAGGGGCGGTGCTCGCTACGGCAGAAGCCGGGTCCGCCGCGGCCGAGCCTTCGTCTGAGACTATTGGCTCGATTTGGCAGCAGCACTCCAATGATCCGGACGTGGCCTGGCGCGACCCGACCTCCCACACGCGCGTCGTCAACCTCACGAGCGGCTTCGACAGCGCTAACGTTTTCTATTTCCACCAGAACGTCTTCACCGCCGACGGCGACCTGATGATCTTCACGGGCAAGCGCGGTGACGACCGTGGTTATTTCGCCCTGAGCCTCCGGACCGGCCAGATCCGTCAGCTTACCCACGAGACCGGCCAACACCTCGTCGTTCTTCCTCATCGGCGGAGTGCGGCGTTCGATCGCGGAGACGACGTCTTCCTGCTGAATCTGGACACGGGAGTGACCCGCAAAATCGCCACCGTCCCGCACGGTCGGCTGGATCAAGGTGCGGGTTTCGGTTTCACGGCGGATGAAAGCAAACTTCTCTTCGCCTATTGCGATCAGCTCGCGGAGGAGCATGCGCAATTGGTGGCCGCCAAGCCCAAAATGGAAGACCCGCATCTGCGGCGCGTCGACTGGGTGGAGGCGTATGAACACATGCAGCGGCACAACGCTATATATTCGGTCGACATCGACTCGGGAAAAGTGGTGGTGGTGTTCGAGGACAAGGACAACAACTGGCTGGGACATATACAGGGCTCGCCGACGAATTCGAATCTGGCGCTGTTCATCCACGAAGGCTTCGTCTCGGTGCACATCAAGAATCGTCTGCGCCTGCTGGACCTGAAGACGGGGCAGGTGACGATGCCGCGGAAAGGCGCGGCGCTGGAAGCCGAGGGGATCACGCATGAGTTCTGGGATCGCGATGGCGAATCCGTCTGGTATGATATCAGCAGCGCGGGAGCGCTCGCGCACCTGGATATAAGAACCGGCGTGGAGACACGATATTCGTATGGCGGCGTGACGGTCGCCTCTGCGTCACTTGGTGGCACGAGTGTCGCGCCGCTCGACCGCTCCAACAATCGTTCCATCCATTATGCGATCGGTCCCGGCGCCAAGTGGGCGGTCGGCGATGGCTTCCAGCATACGAATCCGTGGCTTTGCATCTACCGGCTCGACCAGCGGAACCCGAAGACGAATGAGGTGCCCGTCGTGCGAATCTGCGATTTCTCTGCGACCTACGAAAACCCGAAGGCGGAGTATATTGAACCCAATCCCCATCTGACGCCGGATTACCACTGGATCGTGCTGACCGTGCACCTCAAGGGCACCGCCAACAACGTTTACGCGGTGGAAATACCGGATCAGGCGACGGGCGGCTGAGTATATAGGGCGATACGATTGGAGTAAGTGGGCGGACCGTTTTTTTAACCACGGATCGCATCCAGCCACGGAAGATCGCACCCGAGCGCACGGACCGATCTTTTGGTCGGAACGTTTAACTTTTAACTTTGTGACGTTTAGCTTTTAGGGTGCCGGAGCCGGAGTATAAGTATATAGGTCGGGGGTGGTTGTCAGTGGGCAGACCGTTTTTTTACCACGGATTCCATCAAACGCCGAAGATTTTGCCCGAGCGCCGGAGCCAGAGTATATAGAGCGGTACGACGGTTGTGAGTGGATGAACCCTGTTTCAACCACGGATGGCATCGAGCCGGCTCGGATTTCACGAAAGGCATCGGAATATATAGCGCGGCCCTGTCATCTAGGGAGTATAATAATCCCGGGCGAGCTCCGGCACTATGATCAGGTTCAGGCACCATTGGGATGTCCCCGGGGTGTCGACGATCGGAATTTCCTGCACGGGGTAGGGGACGCTCTCGTCGTCGATCTGCGTGACGTGCTCCGGGAAACGGTCGCGCACATTGCGCGTCCGCAGGAAACGGCGCAGATCATTCCACGCTTTATGGCCTAGCTCGGCGTCATGCTCGGCATAGGCAACGTAGGCGGTAATGCGCGGCGCGTAGTAGCTCGCGGGAGCCGCCGGCGCCCGCGCCACTTTCTCGGCCATCTGATTCCAGGCTTTGAAGAACGGGGGATAGTCGATCAGTTGATTTAACTCGTAGACCAGTTCATCGCCGCCGAACAGATACATAAAGTATCCGCCTTTCTGATTCGGTTCGCCGATGTCGGTGAGAACTTTGGTGGTGAGATCAAACCGAAAGCCGTTGTGGAAGTCGATTCCCCCGGGCAACGCAGGGATGATCTTCATTCCGGTGAGTATATAGTCCCGGTATTTGACGTTTCCCGTCCGTTCCCACTCGGTCATCCAATTTCCCGCGAGCACTTCCCAGTCGGGGGCGATGCGGAATATGATCGGTTCATCGGGTCTCGTCAGCTCGTGCCGCAGGGGTTGGATCTTGGCGATGGTGCGGTCGACATCGAGCACCTCGCGCATTAAATCCCCGGTGCGTTCGTCGGTCGTCAGATAATAATAGAAGCGTTTGAGGGGCGCTTCGCTGATGCGCGCCTCCTTGGCCCCGTCGCCCCAGTGGCTGACGTTGTGGCGCGAGCCGAGTCCGACAAACGGGCCCTCATGGTACACATCGACCTCGCTCGTGTTGCGCGTCATGGCCTCGGCCATTCGAAAGACATCGGCCCGACCCGTTCGCAAGAAGGAATACCAGAGCCAGAGATTGGGCATCAGCTCTGTATTGTTCCACGCGTGGCCGCCGATATCATACATCCATTCGTGCCGCCGAGGATCGTAGGTCCGCATGAAATCGCCGAAATCCCAGAACCCATACCAGTGCCGCATCTCGACTTCGCGGTGGAAGAATTGAAAAGCTCTCTCCAGTTCGGCCTCTATATCCGCCTTATCCGGAGTGGAACGATCGGGAAGGCTCCAGGCGCCCAGCACCTGGGTACCGTGATAATAAGCAGGTGTACAAACGAGGAGCGGAGGCTCCATCGATGTTTTCTCCATCGCCGCGAGGGTGGGGTTGTCCGGGGTGGAGCCCAGGCCCCACAACGTCAGCTCGGTGGTGTTCGCCACGCCATAAGGCGTGCTGAAGCCGTCTTGATGATCTTCGTAGGAGGCGCCGTTATGTCCTATAGTATCATAGTGTCGCAGGTCCATCGCGGGTGCATCGGGCGACCAAAACCACACCTTCAATTGTCCCGCCGCCGCCGCCGCTCCGCTGATCTCGAGGGCCGCCGGATATTTTTCCCAGAACCGCTTTAGTCCGACGGCCAAACCGCCAGAGACGTCGCCCAGGAATGCGAAGCCGCCCGCGCGGTGTCCGTTACCGACGTGCAGCCACGAGCTGCCCGCGTTGGTGCGCTTGTCGATGGAGTATGAATCGGGTGACAGCTGCGAAAGTTTAAAGCTGTCCCAGAGAGCGATCGTCGCGAATTGCGCCTTTGTTTTAGTATCAAGCTGATCGACGTTTGGAATGCGCGCGCCCACGAGCTGGTCCCGATTCATTTGTACATTGTTGCCGCTCGCTACATAGCCGGGACTCATCAATACGGGTTCGCCCCAGAATCCTTTTCCATCGCCGCCGAAGCGGATGTGCCGGTTCTGTTTTTCCTCACGAAAAGGGACCGTGAATGCCAGACCCAGGCCACGGATGAAGTCGGTGTTGGCCTCGCCGTCGTATATGAAGGAGTGAACCATCCGGATCGCGGTGAGGCCACCCGTGAAATATAGTCGAACGGTGAACGGGAGCCAGCTGCGGGCGGGCGTCGCCCGTGTATGCATGCCCTCGATCCGGACGACGGCGCGGATTGGCCCGGATTGTTCGACCGTCACTTTACTAACGAGGCTAGTAGAGTTGATTTGCTGGATTAAGCCGTCGGACTCAAAGCGGGACCGGTCTTCCTGGATCGCGATCAGTCGGCCATTGCGGCCGACCTCGCGTCCGTCGACGGTGAGTGAGTCCACTATATTAGGACCCCGGCGGGCGATCCGGCATGTCATCGGCCCGGTCGAGATCTCGATCGCGTCCGGAGATTCCGTCACTTTAACTGGGGATGCCGGCGAGGGGGATGTGCCGGTTCCTACTACGAGGGGCGCGGTGAGCTGGGGATCGCCCGCGATTGCGAGCCCGGTCCATTTCATCGAGCCGTCGGGCCAATAGGCGAGGGGCCAGCTTTGGGTGGGGATCGTGGTGCCGTTGTTTGTGCGTACGACGACCGCAGTGCCTGGAGCCATCGCGCCACGCGGCCAGGGTACGCCCCAACTCACCCCGGCGGGCGAGGTCGGCGGGCTGCCGTCGAGCCACGAGAGCGCTACCGCCTTGTCTTGGTCCGCCGCTGCGCCGCGGCAAGAGATCACGAGACCGAGACCGAGACTGACAAGAAACAGTTTTTTCATATAGCAATTGAGGCCGGAGAGCGGGGGAGTCACGATGCCTCGCCGATCAGCATCGAGGGCACATCGGGTAATGGGGAAACTAATATGCTAGCCCCTTTGCGCGGAACTAACCATATAGCTTTTCGTGCGCCGCTTGGCGAATTCCGCCACGGGAGGCGGTGCGCAGGTTGGGAGTGGGCGGACCGTTTTTTAACCGCGGATCGCATCAACTTACGGAAGATCTCGCCCGAGGCGAGGGAATCGGAATCGGATCGGAATCGGAGTCGATCTTTTGAACGCTAAACGCTTAACGCCAAACTCTAAACGCTTAAGTACGGAGCGGAGGACGGAGTATATAGGGCGGTACGAAAGCGGTGAGTGAATGAACCCTGTCTTTAGCGGGAGATTTCATCAAATCAGCGATCTCACCCGGAACGGACCCGATCTTTTGGTCGGAACGTTTAACTTTTAACTTTGTAACGTTTAACTTTTAGGTTCCGATGGAGGGCCGGTGAGTATATAGCGCATACGAAGGCTGTGAGAGGTCGGACCGTTTTTTGACCACAGATTTCATCAAGCCACGGAAGATCTCACTCGGAATCGGATCGATCTTTTGGAACGCTAAACTCCGCTCACTTTTTGCCGCGGGGCGTGTCCGTTAACCCATGCGGATTTATGTCGGCTGTTCCGGTTGGTTCTATTCGCACTGGCGCGGAATTTTTTATCCGCGGCAGGAGGTCACGACGGAGAACTGGTTCGCCTACTACGCGAATGTCTTCGGCACGGTCGAATTGAACGCGCCGTTTTATCGCTGGCCGAAGCCGACGACGGTGCGTCGCTGGCTACGCGATGCCCCGAAAGATTTCATCTATTCGGTCAAGGTGAACCAGCTCATCACTCACGAGCGCCGGCTGGTCCACACCAAAAAACTCGTCCGCGCCTACTACGACGAAATCGCACCGGTGCTCGATGGGAAGATGGGCTGTTTCCTTTTTCAATTCCCGCCGAGCTACCATTACTCGGCGTCGCGCTTAAAGAGTATTGTCGCCCAGCTCGACCCCGCTCAGCGCAACGCTGTAGAGTTTCGTCACCGCAGCTGGTGGCGCGAATCCGTGTACGAGGCGTTGCGGACCCAAGGCATCGCGTTCTGCGCGGTGAGCGCCCCGCGGCTGCCAGAATTGATCCCTCCCGGTCAGCGCTGGCTGTATGTACGGTTCAGCGGACGCACCCGTTGGTATCACCACGACTATTCCCGCGAGGAACTGACGAGCTGGGCGGAGCGAATCCAGGCATCGGGAGCCGAGGAGGCTTGGATTTATTTCAACAACGACCGCGAGGGCCACGCGATCAAGAATGCGCTCACGCTGCGTCGGATCCTCCGCACGTCGCCTTCGCCTTCGCTGTCGACGGCGTAGGCTGGTTATAGTCTATATGTATCCTAGGGGTTGGCGGACCGTTTTTTTTACCACGGATCGCATCAAGCCACGGAAGATTTCACTCGAGCGGCGGACCCGGAATAAAGACGGAGCCGGATCGGGGTCGGAATCGATCTCTTGGAACGATAAACACTTCAGTACAGAAGCATACAAGGGGTATATAGGTCGACGGCGATGGTATCATGTCTCTGATGTACGAAGCATCGGCAACTGCCCGGGAAACGCCTCTTGCATGCCTGGTAGGCGCAGAGGATTGCCAACGGCACAGGTTTTCACACCGTTCGCAAATATGAACGAGGCCACAAAAACTCCCCGCAGCCCTTACGAGAAAATCGGCGGACTCGTGTTTCTCGGCCGGACCATCGACAAGATTCGCTTGAAAGCCACGGGTCAGCTTCGGCCGGATTTCTTCGCCCTGATGGGGGACGGCTACGATGCCCGTATCATGAAGTACCTCCACCTCGATTATACAAAGTTCGCGGAGTTTGTACTCACGGGCGCATCCGACGAAGCGTGCTGGGAATATTGTCTCCACCACGGGCGGAAACTCGATGACGTCGAGATCCTGATCTGGAACGATTTCGCAGCGAAGCGGGGTTGGAACGACGGCGCGTCGAATCTCCTGGAAAAATTCAAAAGGGAAAGCGGACTCGCGGCCCGGAGCGATATCTTGACGTTCTTCGAATACTGGGAAGTCGACGAAGGCCGGAAGCCCTGACACCCCTTTTTTGCCATGGATCGCGTCAGACCACGGAAGATTTCACTCGAGTGACGGACCTCGGAATCAGGGCAATGTCGGACTCGGAATCGATCTTTTGGAACGCTAAACGCCTAACGCTAAACTCTAAACGCTTAAGTGCGGACGCATACACCGAGTATATAGAACGGGCGCGTATATAGTCTGCACTTTGCTTGGGGCGCTGCCGGACCTTTTTTTACCACGGATCGCATCAGGCCGCGGAAGATTTCGCTCGAGCGACGGACCTTGGAAATATGAGTTCGTGCACCGGGTGGATTAAATGGCATGCCTTGGTCAGCTTTCGCCATGGTCACGCCACGGGCGAATGGAGTAATGTCGTCGTCCCGACTCTATAGCCCAATCATAGCTCGTGCGCGTCGGGCCACCGAGTGGTCGCGGCGTTTGGCAGCCCCATCCTTATGCATCAGTCCGGCCCTCTGCACTTGGCACTTGTTACTATATCAGCCGATTCAGGCGGCCGCAGGTCGTCGACAACGGATAGACGCGGTGGGAGAAATTGGACCGCGCCTCGAGTGTTGCTCGTGCTCGCCTTGGTGGCGTGCACCTTTCAGCCGCGAAGCGGCTTCGCCGCTGAGGTGGGTGCGGCCAAGCAACAGGATTCACTGCGCGCGACGCCGAGTCCGGCCGACACTTTTGAGAAATATAATGTTCTCTGGGAAAGCCAGAGCCAGAATAGCGCCGAATCCATGCCGCTGTCCGGTGGCGAAATCGGCGCCAACGTCTGGGTCGAAAACGGCGATCTCCTCTTCTACGCCCAGCAAAGCGGCGCTTTCGACAAGAACGGCGAGTTTAACAAAATGGGTCGGTTCAGGATCACGCTGCGCCCGAACCCCTTCTCCTCCGGGGGAACGTTTCGCCAGGAGCTGCAATTAAAGACGGGCCGCATTCAGATCCGCGCCAGCACTCCCACGACGGGGGATGTCGCCGTCAATCTGTGGATCGAGGTGAAGCGTCCGGTGCTGCACGTGCAGGTCGAGGCGGCTCGGCCGATCGCCATGACGGCGGCGTATGAATCGTGGCGGTTCCAGGACGTTGTCCTTCATTCGGAGTCGCGCCCGCCGCACGAAGGTCGCCGGTCATCGCTGTTCGATTACGACGGCTACCAGAGGGACGTCGTCAAGAAAGGTGACGTAGTCTTGGCGGATTCGAACCGCGTGACCTGGTATCAGGATAACGGGACGGACTTCGACGCGGTGGATTTCGCGCTGAAAATCCAGCAGCTCGAGGCCATTAAAGGAAAAATTTGGGATCCGCTCCGGCACTTGGTTTCCGGCGGAATGATGCGGGGGGACAATCTGGAGTTTGTCGGCCGCTCTGACGGTATATACTTCCAAACTCCTTTCCGCGCGTGGCAGTTCCGATCCCGGCAGCCCGCCCGCACGCATCACCTGGAAATCTTCGGTCAGATAGAAAACGCCCCGGCGATCGCCGACTGGAAAAATAATCTCCAAGCGGTGGCGGACCAAAAAACGGACATGGCGAAGTTGTGGAGCAGTAATGTCGATTGGTGGGACAATTTCTGGAACCGCTCCTATGTGGTTATTAACTCCGGCCGCGACCAGGGGGACGTCGGCTGGCGCGTCGGCCGGAACTATAATCTTTTTCGGTATCAGCTCGGAGGAAATTATTATGGCAAGGTGCCGACCAAATTTAATGGCGGAAATCTTACCTTCGACGCGGGGCACGTGGACAAGGATTACCCGTATGATCCGGACTATCGTCGCTGGGGTGGGTGGAGCTATACATCGGCCAACCAGAGGTTGGTCTACTGGCCATTCCTCAAGAACGGTGACTTCGAGGCGATGCTCTCGGAGTTCGATGTATATCGTAATGGCTTGGGCAACGCGGAGGCGAGAACGCGGGAAATCTTTGGCCACGCGGGCTGCTCATTTGCCGAGCAGTTTCAGCTGTCCGGCCTGCCCGTCACCGCGATGTACGGCTTCGTCGAGCATGGGTACTCGTGGCGCATTCGGCCGGCCAACCTTGAAGGCCGCGAGCTCGCCAACCCGGCGATCAGCACATTTTACCAGGGGCAGCTGGAGCATGCGTTTATGATACTGGAATACTTCCGGTTCTCAGGGCGGGATATCTCCGCCTATATCCCTTTTATTATATCGAGCGTCAGATTCTACGACGAACACTATCAGCTTTCGCATCGACAGTGGTCCGGCCAGCCTCTGGACGCCCGTGGCAAGTTGGTGATCTTCCCGTCGACGCCTGGAGAGAATCATTTGAACGCCACCAATCCCGCGGATGCCGTGGCTGGGTTGTGGGCGGTGACGGAGGCTCTGGAAGCTCTTCCCGGGTCACTCTTGTCGGCGGAGCAGCGTGAGTATATTACCGGGTTTCGGCAGCGGATACCCGATCTTCCTACCTATAGGAAAGTGATCGACGGCCAGGAACGGACATTTCTGGCCGTTGCGGAGAATGACCAAGCGATGGGCGGCGGTTTTTATCCCAATCTGCATTCCGTGTTTCCGTACAACTTGCTATATACGGGAGGCGCTGGTTTCGAGCGGGCCGCCGACACCTGGAGCTATATGATCAGCCCAGCCAACAAGCAGGCCTACGTTGGCCATCGGCCGAGCGTGATCTATTCGGCGCTCCTGGGATTGACCGATGAGGCGAAATTCACGTTGTCGAAAAAAATGGATGATCGCTCGGGAAACAACTCGCGCTTCCCGACGTTTGTCGGTCCGGGGTTTGACTGGTCCCCCGACCAAAACTGGCTCGGGGGCGGCATGATCGGATTGCAGGAGATGCTGCTGCAGACGCCGGGACGCGAAATTCGCGTGCTGCCAGCCTGGCCCAAGGAATGGGATGTCTCATTCAAACTGCACGCTCCCTACGGCACGACCGTCGAAGTAGTCTTTCAGAAAGGCGTGATCACGATGCTGCGAGTGACCCCTCAATCGCGGGAGAAGGATGTGGTTGTCCAGGTAGCGCAGCGCGGATCAGAGAAGCCGGGTCCGCACGATCGATAACGTTCTCACTCGTGCCCGGTGGGCTATATAAACTACTGCGTACTATATAGGATGGAACGTTTGAGTCGGGAAATCCGTGGCTCGTACTTCCGGAGCCGGCGGAACGCTATGGAGTTCGCGCTGCATCGGGACGTTATATTAATGGCGCCCGTTGCACTCGGTCAGGTGGGAACGAAAGCGGCCTCGGCGATTGCGGCGAGGAACGCCTTGACGCGTACGCTCGGCCGCAAGCGGCCGGAGGTTCCGACGGCAATCCACGATGGGGGTGGGGGGCTCGCGAGCGGCCGCGTCACGAAGCCGGCGCTCGGTTTGAAGAAGTCGTTCACGAGCCCGACGCCGAGTCCGGCGGCGACCGCAGTGGCGAGTGTATTGATTCCATCATATTCCCCGGCCAGCCGCGGCTTCAGTTTCCTGCTTCGCACCCAAGGTTGAATGCCCTGCCAGAATTCCGGATAATCTTTGCGGGAAAAAATCAGCCACGGCTCGGCTGCGAGGGCGGAAGGGGAAATGGCGGGCAGTTTCGCGAGCGCGTGGCGGCGCGGGATCAAAGCCCGGATCCCCACCTGGCGCAGCCGATTCCAGCGAATGTCCCGATCGAGTCCGCTGCTGATCGTGACAATTATATCAAGTGAGCCGTTGAGCAGTCCTCGATACATCTCGGCGGTGGATATATCGATCAGTCGCACGCGCACGGCCGGATGAGTGCGGGCGAGGCGGCGGATCGTGGCGGCGATGAGCTCGTTGGCCAGCGTGGTCGAGTAGGCGACGCGAAGCTCGGAAATTCCCGCCGCCGCCCGGACGGCAGCGAGGGCGACGTCGGAGCGCGCGAGGATTTCGCGGGCGTGGCCGAGCAGGAGTTTCCCCTCGGGCGTCAGCGTGACCGCGTTGGCGTGGCGAAGGAAAAGCGGAGCGCCGGCCTCGTCCTCGAGCGCTTTCATCTGGCGGCTCAACGCGGGCTGGGAGAGATGCCGGCGCTTGGCCGCGCGAGTGATGTTCTCCTCCTCGGCGACCGCGACGAAGTAACGCAAGGTGCGAAATTCCACCGGCTCAATATAGCGGCCCGGCGAAACTCAAAGCCATGCAAAAAAGTTGGGGTAAGGCCAAGTTCATTGCATTGGCCGGCAAGGCGGGTTGGGGTTATTCTCTCCAGGTCCTGCCTGCTCCGGATCATCGGCCGCTTCCGCGGCTGACGGCGCCCGGCTCGGTTTGAAGTCTCCTCATGAACGAAAGATTTTCCACGTCCAACTGTATCATCATGCTGGTCGACCATCAGGTCGGCACGATTTCCTGGGTGAAGAGCCAGCCGGCAAATCAGGTGATCGGCGCCACCCGCGCGTTGGCTCGGATGGCGCTCGACTATTCGATCCCGCTTTTTCTCACGACCACGATGGAGGAGACGGTGGGCGCGAGCATCCCGGATCTCCAGCAACTCGTGCCGGACGCTTTTGCGCGACGCTATAAGCGCGGAGGACAACTGAGCTGCTGGGATGACGAAAAGCTGGCGGGGGACGTCGCGAGGGTGGGTCGCACCAACCTGATTATTGCCGGGCTGACGACGGACATCTGCGCGTTCTGGGCGGTGTATGATGCGATCCGGCTGGGATACCGGGTGATGCTGGTGGCGGACGCGTGTGGTTCGCTGACGACGATGGGGGATCAACTGACCTTCGACCGAGTTCGCGACTTGGGGGCGATCGTTTGTGGCATCAATCAGGCGCAAACGGAACTCGTGAATAACTTCGGCACGCCGGAAGGGCAGAAGGCGATGAAGATCAATCTCGAGGAGATCGTTTCGAAATTGGCGAAGTGAGCGGGACGGACACTCCCGGTGCTGCGGCGCGTCTTCTTACCACGGATCGCATCAAGCCACGGAGGATCTCACCTGAAGGCATGGAGATTGGGAGTATATAGGGCGATGCGTCGACTGTGAGTGGGCGGACCGTTTTTTTACCTCGGATTTTATCAAGCCGCCCCGGATTTCACGAAAGGCATCGGAGTATATACAAGCTCGGAATCGGAATCGAGCTTTGGAACGCCAAACGCCTAACGCTAAGCTCTAAACGCTTAAATGCGGAGCGGAGGACGAGCCACTGAGTATATAGCGCGAAGCGAAGGCGGTGAGTTGACGAACCGCTTTTTGACCACGGATGGCATCAGCTGCTGCCCCAGTTGTCATTCGAGGCGATGAGGTTCGCGCCGTTGAAGCCTCGGAGGATTTCACCCGAGCGACGGGCCTCGGAGTCAGCGCCCATCGTAAAAAGGGGTCACCATCGTAAAAAGGGGTCAGGTTACACTTTACACCTTTCAGGACTTGGCGGCGAGTTTTTCTACCACGGATCGCATCAACCCGCGGAAGATTTCACCCGAACGGCGGAAGCCCTGAAGCGCGGAATCCCAAGACGGACTCGTATATAGCTGGGGCCGCAATCAGCGCGTGCTCGGAAAATCGGCTCGCCCCCGGAGCCGGGTGTCTGTGAGGTTGAGGTCTTCCATGCTTATATACTGCTCGAGGGTCGGGGTGAAGTGTCGTCGGGTCGGCTTGTTGGCGGCTGTCGCCACCGGCCTGTTGGTCGCCGCCGGTTGCAGTTCGACGACTGTTACCGTAGTCGGCCATGAGCGTCCGGCCATCGCCCACCAGCTGGTGAACATATATAGGGCTCCGCCGAAAAATTTTGAGGTCGTGGCGGAACTGCAGACCGACGCCAAGAATTGGACGTCGCAGGCTGACATGGAGGAGGCGATGGAAGTCTTTAAGGCGAAAGCTGCCAAGGTGGGCGCTAACGGTGTGCTCATCCTCAGCGTCCGCGCTGAGCGCAATGGCCATCCCGTGGATGTCGGTTCCGGGCCGTATATCGAAGCCGAGGTCGGCGAACTTCCGTCCCAAATCGTCAGGGCCGAGGCCATTTTTGTGCCACCGAGCCCATAGCAGGCAGACGAGCCGCGCGACCCGCCGGCGAACGCTAAACTCTAAACGGTTAAGTACAGACCTGAGGGCAGAGTATATAGGGCGGTACGAAGGTTGTGAGCGGATGAAACCTGTTTCTGACCACGGATGGCACCAAGCCACGGAAGATCTCACTCGGAACGGACGGATGTTTTGGTCGGAACGTTCAACTTTTAACTTTGTGACGTTTATCTCTTAGGTGCCGGAGGACGGGCCGCTGAGTATATAGGGCGATGCGGTCGCCGCGGCGCCTCTGTGCACAAGAGCGTCTCAAGGGCATCCGCATCGCTCATTCGCGCGTGCCGTGCGGTCACCGCAGTCGTCGGGGTGGTCAAAATCACGCCCGGGCAGAAGCCGCCGTCCCGCCGCTGTCCGGGCGATGGGCCGCTGGCGGAGCAACTTTAGGATCAACGGCTTGAGTGCGCCTTGACCGCGACACACTCACCGTCACTGTCGCGCCCGAATGCAAAAAACATCGTTACTTCGTGCCGGTTTTCTCTTCGCGCTTTTCGGAGCCGCGGCTTTTGGCCAGGCTCATGATCCCTGGATCGAAAAGGCCTTTCGCGAGGTCATCGGCCGTGCACCCCAAGGCGCTGAGTGGACGGCGACAAATTATGGACACGGGCATTGGTCCTCGTATGACGACCTGCTGGCGAAGGTCCGCGTCCGCGCGGCCGGGCAGGGCATCGCTTATACGTTCATCGAGCCGGAGCAGGCGGTATATCAAGGGCACATTGGCTGGGCCTTTATGATGGACGATGGCACGTATTGCTATGGCTCGACGGAAAATCCGATGAAGCAGATGGGCAACGTTGGGCAGGCGGCGAAGGCGGTCTGGGATGCGGTGACTATAAATCCGGGCCAGGACAATGGCTATTGGTGTGGCTATGCGGATACCGAGCAGGAGATGTTGAACGACATGAAGCGCGCGGGCAACGATCGCGCGACGAGCGCGAAGTATCCCTACGGTTTTCGTGGCAATGGATATTGGCACTATAAGAAAACCTTCGTCCGCACCCGCAACGTGAACGCCGCGCGGGTCGCTGCGGAGCATGACCGCGTCACGGGTTTCAAGGGCATCGGCTGGAACTGTCTCGACCAGACCTACGCGGTGCTCGAGGCCTATGGTGTCGACAAGGACCAGGTGATGCCGTGGAAGCAGACGCATCCGTCGCCGAACTATTGGTTCAACGATTTCGGGGCCTGGGATCCGAAGACCGGCCAGGCGCACAAGGGCAATAATACGACCGGTACGCCGCTCTGACGTCGGCTGGAGAAATCCGGAATTTTAATCGTCCCCGGCAGCGCAGGCTGTCGGGGACTTTTTTTTGGGCCGCAGACGTGCAAGGCGGTGTTCGGCGGTGCGGCGAAACGCTCGCAAGGCCGTTATAAACCCAAACAGGTTATTGCGTATGTCGTTATTGGATCAGCGTGTTTACCTACTGTCTCCAATTGGAGACATCCGCCGGTGACGGTCCAAAAACGGCGAGAAAATCCACCTCCGGTATATACGTGAGCGAAGACTTGCCGAAGCGCTTGGGCCGAAGCGCGCTGTATACTGGTCGTATGCATAGATTTTAGCTTTTCGAGTTCGCCTTAAGGTGAAGCGTTTCACCGGCTCGCCCCGCTCGCCTCGATTTGCGCGGCGGAGGTAGCTCGGTCGCCAGTTGAAATTTTTGTTCGGTCGGAGCGCCGCTGGGGATTAATAGGTAAAACTTCATGGCAGATGATACCGAGCTCTTGCGGGCCTATATTCGGGACGGATCTCAGGAAGCGTTCGCCGAGCTGGTTCATCGCAAGCTCCCCCTGGTGTTGTCGGCGGCATTGCGTCGCTCAAATGGAGATCGAAGCACAGCCGAAGACATTGCGCAGATTGTTTTCGCTCTGCTCGCCCGCAAGGCGGCTTCGCTGCAGAACCATCCGTTTCTCAGCGGCTGGATATTCACGACCACGCATCATGTGGCGAGCCGAACCATCCGGAAACGTCAGCGTCGTGAACTCTGGGAATCACAGATGGCGTTGAATACATCGGCCGAAGCACCAGCACCGTGGGCAGATATCGGACCGGTGATTGATGACATCCTTATAGGCTTAACGGAGGGGGACCGCCGGGCCATCCTGATGCGCTTTTTCGAAAACCAATCTTTCGCGGAGATCGCCCGGCTGTTTAATATAAATGAGGACGCCGCGCGGATGCGGGTGAACCGAGCCCTCAATGCCTTACGAGCAAGGCTCGAGCGGAGGGGGATCTCCTCGAGTGGTGCGGCGATCGGCCTCGCTCTTACGACGAACGCGTCAGCCGCGGTCCCAGCAACCTTGGCAGCGACCATTCTACGGGGCGTCGTCACGACGCAACTCAGTCCAGCTCTTCTACTCGCCATGACTATTTCCTCTTCGAAAATCATAATCGCGGCGATGATCGCCATTGGCGCGATCACGTTCGGAATAATAGAGCAAGTGAGGCTAAATACCGCGCGCGATGATGCGGCTGCATTATCGGCGCAGTTAAGGGGCTTACGCGCAGAAGTCGGCGCCCTGCGAGCGCAGAGCGCGGCGCGAGCCAAAGCGAACGCATCGCAGGCTGCTCCGGCCCCTGTCAACCCGGTCAAAACTGCTGCACCAGTCCGAGATCCTGCGGACCCGATCTTCAATCCTGATGCGCGCAAGCTATATATGGCCAAACAAGCCGCGCAAATCACACTGAACGTGAAATCTTATTTTAAAAAACTCGGACTCAGTGAGACGCAGTGGGACAAATATCTTAAACTCCTGATTGAAGGACTCGAAATTCAAATGGATGCCCAAGCGCTGGGACAAGGCGATAAGCTGTCAACCAGGGATCAAGAAAATGCGATTAGAGAACAGATGATACAGTTGCGGCGGGATCTGGTTGATACGATCGGCCCAGACGCCAACCAAAAGCTGATTGATTATAATTGGAAGCTGCAGGCGCAGGTGAGCACCCAACAGCTTTCCGGCCAGCTCGCGTTCACGGAAGATCCTCTCACGGCAGAGCAGGCGCAAGGCATCATCAAGGTGCTTTCTCAACCCGGTCTCTCATTCGGGCGGACGCCGGATGGCAGCTATTTGCTTTCCAATGATACCTTGGAAAAAGTTCGCGGCATCCTGTCACCAGCCCAGTTCGATGTTCTGACACAGCAGCAGGCGATTCATCGGGCGGACATCAGATTGGCGGCGTTGAAAGCAGCTCCGAAACCTTGACGCGGATTGTGGGCGCGTTCGATCGGGGTCGCTTTTGAACCGATCCGATATACAGGGGAATAACCGCCATCGATTATATAGGTCGGAAGCTCCGCCTGCGTTTGTAGGGGCACTTACCAGGATGCTCCGACCTGGACAGGAATAAAAAATATAGTTTTGTACCCAAATAGAACGCTTTTGTATGAATAAACGTGGTCTTTAATACCGAGTCTTTCATTCAGCACTTTGGCGCGCCGCTCCTCGTCCTCCGCTCGGACAACTTTTTCCAAGGCGCGAAACTCAGAGGTGAGTCTGTTGCTATAAACGACTAGTGGCTCCAGGGTGATCGCGTCGGATTGTGGCTGGCGGGGACCGGAAGCTAAAGGGGCAGCGGCAACCTCCGTCCGCTCGGGATCGAAGGTGAATTCTGAATGGATCGCGGCCCGCCAATTCGCATGCGGCGCCAAGTCAGCCGTCCGAACATCCGCGTCGCTTACTCCCTGCGCTCGAAGACGGCAAAGCGACACGGCCATTAACAATATCAGCGTAGGCACCACTTTCATGGCCGTCCGTTCACGTCGGCAATATTGCACCCGGAGACCGATTGGCAACGTGAATTGCGAGGCTCAATCTTCCATTCGTCCTGCTCGATATCATAGCTGCTTGATCCCGAAGTCGGAAGAGTGCGGCAGACCCGACGGGCCCGATTCAGAACCGTGGGCAAAGAGTTATACCGAACGCGCTTCTACAGCACCAAGTGACGTCGTGCTGGCGGCGCCCAGACCCGAAGCGATCAGGAGACGATTGGATCCAGGGAGCCTTTGGGGGCACAAAATCGGGATGGTTCTGTCGCGCCGTAACCACCCGCTGTTAATCAACTTGCCGCCTATATGAGCCGCCGTCTGCCCGGCCGCCGCTGTGCCAAAGGCAACTTTATAAAAGGGTTTTATAACACCGTCCGCCTGCGCCCGTGCGTCGCCCTACGAGACCGCCCGATAGTCGAAGGCGACGATTCGATCGTTCTCATCGTACGAACACCGGACCCAGAGGATGTCATTTTCGAAGATTATATAGTAACGATAAACGGAAAGACTTCCCTCGGTTGTTCGCACCAATCAGCGCGATCGACTCAAGGTGGCCGTATCGCTTCATACCCGTCGCGAGCGTTTTTAGCTGGGGGCGCAGGTCATCCGCGACCTCGGCGGAAAACGCGCGGTCCAGCGTTTCCCCGCGGATTTCGTCCAAGATCGTTTTCATCTTCTCGGTCAGCTTCGGATGCAAATCCTCGATCGGACGCGGCGCTTGTTTGTGAGGGTAGTTAGGCCAGCCGTACGCATCTGCGATCGACTCGAGTACTCGGGATATCACGCCCGAGTCATCATTCGCATTGATCATGACGACGGCGCCGTTCGCGAAATTCCGATACGCGACAAGCTCAGCGTCGAAACCCTCGTCACGACCGCCATGCCCAAAGCGTTCTGTGGCGCCTCGGCCATAAAGGAATATACCCAGCCCTGCGTCGCCCTTCTGTCGTGTTAGTATTTGCAGCGCAGACGCCGGCGAAATCACCGAGTTGGGACGACCGGCCGCAGAAGCTTGGAGAGTGATCGCGAAGCGGGCCAGGTCGGACGGAGTGGTCCACAGGCCGGCGGCCGCCATCTCCGGGTAGACATGCCAACGGCCTGCGACCGATTGACCGCTGGCCGCCAGGGCCGCGCGTGCGGCTGGGAGCGGTTGCTCGTAGCTACTCGCGTGCATTCCCAAAGGTTCGAGCACCTCCCTATACATGAAATCGGGAAACGGCGCTCGAGCTGCGTCGATGATGAGTTGCTGCACAATCGTGACGCCACCACCGGAATACCTATATATACTGCCTGGGGCAATATTGACGCGGATAGGCGGCGTGTTCGCGGGCTTTTCGCCATTGAGTACTTGGACCAGCGTAGGTCGAGGCTCGTCGACCGCGTAGCCCGGAAATCCGTGGACGGTGATCCCAGCGCTGTGACTCAGCAATCGGCGCAGGGTGACTTTGGATATACGGGTGAACTCATTCTCCGGAACGCGCCATGTTTTGAGAAACCCATTGACGTCGGCATCGAGAGAAAGCTTGCCCGCCTCGACGAGATGCAACGCACCAAAAGCCGTCACGGCTTTGCTGATTGAACCAGCTTGGAAGAGGGTGTCGGCCGTGACGGGTATATTCTCGCCCTCCGCGGCGACCCCATACCCCTGAGCTTTTATAATCTCACCGTCTTTGAACACCGCGAGCGAAAGGCCGGGAATATCCCGTTTTTTCATCAGCGCGGAGACCCGGTCGTCGAGGGTATCGGCGGTCAAATGTGAACCGAGCCAAGCCACTCCAAGCGCAAAATATATAATACGGACCGGTGAGTGGATCGGGGCGCGCACGTGGTGGGAGTAGGATAGGACTCTGAATTTTCGCCGCAAGCTCGAACGGGACGTAAATTTATAGATAGATACTCCACAATGACCGAGATAATATAAACCTGTGGAGAGGCCGCATTACACTTGAAACGTCCGGAGAAGTCGCCAGCTCCCGTGAGCGGGATTTGATCGCGATCGGGAGCGCTCGGCTGCCCGGGAGTCGCGAGGTTTGGGAGCGACCGCTGTACGCTCCGGCTTGGCGTCCCAACCTTAGGGTCCGCCTACCATGGTCAGGGGCACCGGTTGGTTCAGGGGCGGTAACGAGTTCTTTCCCGGACCCTCCTTCTGCTCGAACAGCAGCGGTTTGCCGTCCTCAACAAAAACAAGATAAGTGGTTTACGAACGAAAGTTCGCTGAAAACGTTATATACTTGATCGGGTTGGTGCCTCCGGGAAGGTGTGCGGCCGCGGCGACCGGTTCGGCTGATAGGTATCAATTTGCAGGGCCTAGGAGCTTCGTCATAGGTCCGCGGACACGACGCGCCTGAAATATATAGCCAAGCAACTCCGACAGGATCGACGGGATTTGAACGCCGCGAGTCGAAAACGCTCACATCTCAATATTCGCCTGCGCGTCCGTCCGGCCAATGATGAGCGCGAGCACTCCCAATAGGATGAGCGCTCCGCCCGCTAACAAGCCCAGCCAATGGTTGCCGTGTACTCCGGGTTCCAGGACCGATCGCTTCAGATCTGCCGGGTCGTAGTAGACCGTGACCGCGCTGCCCTTCGGATATCGCCCGGTGACCTCGGTGATGGACGGATAATTACTATAATAATGATTGCTGCCGAAGCTCACGTTGTTTCCGAGGTGGCGCACGCCAGCCAATGTATATTGATAGTATACAGCCGCCCAATAATCCCCCGAATTGAAGAAATGCGTTTGCGCCGCAGTTCGCTCAACGGGCGCCGAACTCTGGACGATGCCCGGGACCGTGGGCCAGGTGGAACTCTGCCGTGCCGCCAGGAAAGCCGAAACGCCGTCCTTGATAACAACCGCTCCCACCAACAGGCAGATCAGCGCGATCAGGATTCGTTTCACGCGCCACTACTAACGATCGCCGGGGGTTAAACAACTTCGATTCGTTACTCTTATCGCGCCTGAATAGGTCGGTTGTACCCATTCATATCCGCAATTCGGAAACGGCAGTTCCCGGAGGGCTCGGACCCGCTTGGACGCTTGTTCGTCAGCATGCCTCCCCGAGTTTCCTTGAGGTAGCCGCGGATTCTATGATGGTCCTCGGTTGCCTAGCATCGCTTCTTCACCTCAACACCAAAACAGATGTCACTGATTGTCCCTCGCGCCGCCGCTACTCTCGATTATACAAACGGCGGAATCTACGCCTTCAGCACCGTGGCCAACGCCTGGTCCTATCAATCGGTGCCTGGTTTGGCTCCCACGGACTTGGTGACCGTCAAAGGAGTTTATATTATCGTCCAGCAGGTTTCCAGCGGACTGCTCCTGGCGTACTGCGCAACCACCAATACCTGGGCGGCTGCGCCGATCCGCATACCATATACCGGCGCGCCTCAGTTCATCACCGATGGTGTAATCATCCCCGACTTGCCGTCCGGCAGGATTCTGACCTTTCGGGGGATGGATGCGACGTGGAACCTATATAATCTGGCCCCGACTCCCCTTCAATATTATCTCGGGTTTTCGGGAAATCTCCTCTCGGTCCGAGCGGGCACTTCGGGACAAGTTTATACCTATTATTTTCCTCGCGGGACCTGGAGTTCCTATTCAATCGGGCCGACGTCCCCGTCCGACAGCTTGCATATTGGCAACTCCGTGGCGGTCGCCACCTGCGTCGCTACCGGTACGGTCCATGCGTATTCAGCTCAGCGAGATGCCTGGACGGTCCAGGCTGCGCCGGGGTTGAGCGCGAATGATAAGCCGGTCGCCTGTGACTGGATGGGTGTTATCGTGGTCGCGGCTAGCAAAACCATTTTCTCCTTTAACGCCGCGACCGGCGCCTGGTCAGCGGAGCTTATGCTCGGTGCCGGCAGCCTGCCCGCCGCCGCAATCGCTGCGGAGATCACGGTGGCGGCGTCCGATTTCGTGACGATCGCGGTGCCCGCAACGCAGACGTTATATACAATGAAAAGCGGAGATGCCGCGTGGGGTGTGCTGGCTGCGCGTGGGTTGACTCCCCGTTGTAAGGTTTTGGTGGGATAAGGCCGAAGGAAGTAAACGAGCCGACATCCGACGAGCCCACGAGCTGAACTCTAAAAGCTTAACGCTAAACTCTAAAGGCTTAAGTACAGACACATAGCGTCGCGACCTGACTTTCAGTGCGGCGTGCGACCTCCGCGGCCGCGGGAAGGTAGCCTTTAACCGGGACGAAAAGCTGCACCGAACGGGCCGAAAAGCCGTACGGAGCCGCTATAGGTCTTTGGTGCAATAGCAGGTCCGGCCGCGCTGGTCGCGATACGGTGCGTGTCACCGACATAGATGAGGATCCCGAGAGATAGCTCCCGGCCCGTCAGTTTAACATCATCTCGTGAGCGGCACCGGCTGGTTCCAAGTATGCTCGCCGTCGTACACCGCGGTGAAGAGCCAACTGATCTTCCCTTTCTCCAATAAGAGCCAGGGACGCTCGCGGCGCACGGGCTTGAACTCTGTGCCGTCGGTCCAGCGAATAGTGTCGTCATAGGCCACCGTTTGCGGCGCCGGCCGCCAATGACTCAACCCGTCCTCGGAAATCAAATGCACGCCCCACCGCCGGTCGTGGCCGCTCAGGTTGCCGGCATTATCTTCGCAAAGCAGATGATACATCGCGCCCTGTTTGAAGAAGAAGAAATCCTCCAGCTTCGCCGCTGGCCAGAGGTTCTCATTCACCACTTGGTAGGGCCCCCCAAAGGATTTGGCGGCGGATTCCAAGACGCGCAGGTTCTCCGTGCGCCAGACGAGTTTGACGCTGCCGTCGGACTCGAACCATGCGGCAGGGTTGTTCGCGTCGATCGCTGACCCGAGGTCCAGCGGCTTGTCTCGTCGGGTCCACGGCCCTGCGACGGACGGTGCGGTTGCGATTCCAATCTGCCGGTAGCGGGAGCCGACGTCGGCACCAATATAGAACAGCACGAACGTCCCGCCCACCTCATATATAGCGGGATTATGAGCGCAGGCGCTGTCCCACTTGCCGGCGGCGCGTCCCGCGATCACCACTTCCTTGAATATATACGGCCCTTCCGGCCTGGACGCTTCCGCGCGCACGATTTCGGAATGCTGGCGGTAGCCGTCTGGAAAAGTCGTTTCAGTCGGCCAGCGCGAGGCGAACATTTCGTAGGTGTCTCCGACCTTGATCACGGAGCCGTCCCAGACGAAGTACCCCTTCATCGCGAAACCAGTACCCTTCGCGACCGGGCCGAACGCATTCGGCTCGATCGTGGGGAAGGCGGCAGGGTGCGG
This sequence comes from uncultured Verrucomicrobiae bacterium, assembly GCA_963800005.1. Classification (GTDB taxonomy): domain Bacteria; phylum Verrucomicrobiota; class Verrucomicrobiia; order Opitutales; family Opitutaceae; genus CAWCZH01. The sequence continues at coordinate 139,026 of CAWCZH010000001.1, read as the reverse complement.
GTTGTCCGGCGGGACCGAGCGCGTACCCCCGAGATTCACGTCTGAGCCAGAGCTGACCGGTTGCTCCATCGGATGAGACGCATTCGACGGGGCCGCGGCGAAGGTGTGGCAGGAAAGGCCCAGAAACATTGCGCCAGCAGCCAGAACCTTCTTCATACTTCGCGGATAGCCGCTTCGATGGCGCGTTTCAACTCGCATCACCGGATCATCAACCGCGCGGTGGACTTAAGGGCCGCCCCTGCCGCTCCGAAAACCGCTCTTGGGAAAGCTCGCGCCGGTACTCTAAAACTGAACAGGTTATTCCGGAACTCATTGATGGAACAACGAGTTTACCTCATGTCTCCAATTGGAGACATCGGCCCGTTTGGAGAGCCGGCCGGAACGCTGAGACGAGCCCACGGAATGTGCCTGAAAAAGCACACAGAGCTGGTCGATAACTTCCTGAATGGAACAACGGGCCAACCTCCGTTCCCCGGTCGGGGATATATACTTTTTGGAGGCCAGAGGCAGACGCGTCGGCGGGTGATGACGGCGACCGAACGCCGAACATGAGCCAGCAGCGTGATCGAAACGTCCGAACACGGTCAGACACACTGCGCCGGCGGTCACCGTGTGATTTCTCACACGATGACACACGATGACACACGACGACCTGTGACGATTTGTCGGCTCCTGACGCGGCGAAAACTCTGCCGCATGAACTGATCCGGCGGTTATCGGCCCAAGAGCTTGGCGATAACGAATATTATCGCTGCACCCCCGAATCCCCCACCAAACAGGAGATAAATGAGGGAGTAGCCGATCGCCGCGACGGGTAGGGTTTGTATGATCATAGAGAGTAGAATATCAAATTATATAACAGCTGCTTCGTTCATGCGACGCATCGCAGAGGCAGCGCCGTGTTCACCGCCATAGATGGCGGCACCGGCGCCAATGATAAACGCAGCAAAGGTACAGAAGGAAACGATCGACATGGTTTCCGCAGCCTTATCAGCGGCGACGCGAGCTTTAGCCTCGGCTTCCTCTTTGGCTTTCGCCGCCTCGGCCTTCGCCTGTTCGTATGAAGTGGTCCAATCGGCGACGGTACGGTTGGCATCCGCCTCGCTCATGCCATTATTAGAAAGTGTTTTGACCAAGGCGGCTTTCGACGCGGCAGTATCATTCTGAGCACTCGGATTAAAATAGTTCGCGACGGCCGCGCCGATCTCTCGCTTCGCCCGGATTGTCGAAGCCGGAGAGCTGTCGTTGGGTCGGCTGGCAACCGCCTCGTCGACGAAGCTGGTGATCCCGGTGCTAGCTCCGCCGTCCGCTTTCTTCGCCTCGCCTTCGGCCGCCGCGGCGAGCGGCTTTCCGACGGCGCTCATTCCACCTGCGGCAATCCTGGCCAGGCCCCCGACGGCAGACTTGGCGCCGCCGGCGACCAGAAGGATTCCCGCGATGGTGGCGACCGACCACACAAGGAACCCGTGTAAACCTCCGAGAACCCGCGAGTGAACGTGGGTAAGTCGGCCGGCAACCCAGCCGCCGAACCAGAGAGAAACGACGGCGCTGATGCCTTCGACTACAACCATTCCGGCCCCGAGATTCGCAGCAGGATTCTCGTCGGTCAGTGGACTATAGATCGCAAGCCCCAGGCCGGCGCCGAGCAACATGAACAGGATTTGTAGAGAGATGGCGGCGCAGAAGCCCCCGGCGATGGCACCCCATGATACCATGGAGAGACCAGGAAGATTATAGCTTGGGGTGGGCATTTCACGAGGCAGGGCGGGGGAATTAGGGGTCATATTAAGGTTATATTATAAACTATAGTGTTTCGATTTTGAACGGGGTAACTTAACGGGGTTTCTATACGCCAAACTCAAATAGATCGACTGGCTGTTTCGCGTCGCATTGAAGCAGTGCGGTTTTTCGCAGTCGGCGATAATCCTAGCCGACGGGCCGCAGCGAGGGCTCGCGCTCCCACAGCCGGCCTTTTTTGGCGGCGTCAATAAAGAGGCGAAGATTCTCTTTGCCGCCGAGTGCGATCACCGCCGCGTCCGCCTGTGCGCCGGCGGCATCGAGGAGCGCGGCAGCACCGGGAGTATGGCCAATGACTTTGAGATGACCATACGCGTCGCGAACCCAATCCATCGCCGCAGCGTTGCGCACCAGCGGCTCGCCGCCTTCGGGTGACGCGAGGATGACGACGGCGTCGAAGAAAATCGACGGCGCCCCGGAGAGCGCCATGTCGGCATCGAGCAGGTTGCCGGCTTCGTCGGTTACGCCACCCACCTTCGGAGCCACGCGCACCAAGGTGGCACGTTCGGCAGAGACGGCGGCTTGGAGCTCGTGGAGCAGAGTCGAGTTATATCCAGGCGTGAGCAGGACGCCGATTTTCCGCCCCTCCAGGGTCTCCTTCGCGTGCGCGAGAATGCCCACGGCGGGCGACGGGGGGAGCTCTTTCGGCGCAACGGCGGGCGTGATGAACTGGGCTTGGCCTTCCATGCCGAGCGCTTCTTCGACCGCTTGCGCAAGCGTTTCGTGGATCAAGTGAAGGTGGCCGAGCATCCGCCGGCGAACCGGTTTCGATTCTACTTTCGCCAGCTCGAAAGAGAACGCGCTGGTGACGTGGCGTTGCTCCGCTGCGCCCAACGAATTAAAGAACATCCGCGCTTGGGAGTAGTGATCCGCGAACGTGTCCTTTCGGCGCCGGGTTTTTTCGGCGTCGAGCGTTTCCGGCATTCCCTTGGCGGGAAACGTGCGCTGGCCGAGTTGCGCGTTTTCTCGCGGGTATCCGGCGTCAATCGAGTTTGGCTCATAGGCAACCCGACCCTTCGGCACCATCATTTGCCGCAGGCCATCCCGCTGGAAATTGCGCATCGGGCAGCGGGGTGCGTTGACCGGGATCTGGTGGAAATTCGGGCCGCCCAAACGACTCAGCTGGGTATCTAAATATGAAAAGAGTCGTCCCTGCAGAAGCGGGTCGTTCGTAAAATCGATGCCGGGGACAATATTGGCCGGGCAGAAAGCGACCTGCTCGGTCTCGGCGAAAAAATTATCGGGATTTCGATCGAGCGTCATCTTACCCACTGGCGTCACCGGGATGATTTCTTCCGGTATAATCTTCGTGGGATCGAGCACATCGAAATCGAGAGAGTCGGCGGTCGCTTGATCAAACAATTGGAAGCCGAGCTCCCATTGGGGGGCGTCGCCGCGCTCGATCGCCTCGAACAAATCGCGCCGGTGGAAATCCGGGTCGGCGCCGTTGATCTTGACCGCTTCATCCCAGACGACGGATGCCACGCCGAGCAAAGGCTTCCAGTGAAACTTGACGAACGTGGATTTGCCGCCCGCGTTGACCAAACGAAACGTATGAACCCCGAATCCCTGTATCATCCGCAAGGAGCGTGGAATGGCGCGGTCGGACATCGCCCACATCAGCATGTGCATACTTTCCGGCATCAACGACGCGAAATCCCAAAACGTATCGTGAGCGGTGGCGGCTTGGGGAAATCCGCGGTCAGGCTCCATCTTCACCGCGTGTATAAGATCGGGAAATTTCATCGCATCCTGGATGAAAAACACCGGGATATTATTGCCCACGAAATCGTAATTTCCGTCCTCTGTATAAAATTTAACCGAGAAGCCGCGAACGTCGCGCGGCAAATCGCCTGAGCCGGCGCCGCCGGCGACGGTCGAAAAACGGGCGAAGACGGGCGTGCGTTTGCCAGGTTGAAGAAAGCGGGCGCAGGTCACATCGGAAATATCTGCGTACGACTCGAAGTAACCGTGTGCGCCGGAACCTCGCGCGTGGACGATTCGTTCCGGGATGCGCTCGTGGTCAAAATGCGTGATCTTCTCCCGGAGTATAAAGTCCTCGAGGAGGGTCGGCCCCCCGATGCCGGCCTTCAGCGAGTTCTGGTTGTCCTCGATAATCAGCCCCTGATTGGTGGTGAGAGAGGAAACCGCGGCGTTTTCCGGCACCTGCTGGTGCGTTTCTCCACTGAAGAACTTTCGCAACGCCGCCATCGGGCACGTCCCTTTTTTCGCAGATGATCCGGGCGCGGTGGTCGTCGCATTGCCTGAGTCGGTCTTTTTCATAATTAACAACAAAGATGGGATATATGAACGATCGTGCGGGGTTGTCCGCGGGAGCTGCGGCGGGTTATTTATGCTTTTTCTGACCGAGCTTCTTTGGGTCGCTTTTCCTGACGCCATTCTCTGGGTCGCGGGTGAGGTCCTTGGCGGCTTCGAGCAGCGGCTCGACGAGAGAGCAAAGACGTTTGTCCGTCTCGAATTCCTCGTCTAAAGTCTGCTGCAATAGATCCATGAGCGTTTCTTCATCCATCGCGCCCGCGAGACCGCGCGCGCCGAGGTAAGCCGCCATTTCATAATGCTCGACTCGCCGAGCGGCGCCGACAAGCGCGGTGTCGCGCAAAGCGCCTCCCACGGGCAGCGCAATCGCCTCCGCGCCTTCGGCCACCAGGCCCTTCATCGCGGCGCAGGTTTTGCTGCCCGGAGGTACACCGAGTTTGCTGAACCCTTGTTCGAGCCGTTCGACGTGAACCTTCGTCTGCGCCAGATGGTCCTGGAAGCCCTGCCGAAGGTTCTGACCGGTAGCGGCTTCAGCCATTTTGGGGAGCGCTTCCACAAGTTGTTGCTCAGCGCTATATAAATCCGAAAGTTGGTCGACCAAGAGTTCTCTGAGGGAGGCGGGTGGGGAGGTTTTCATGAATGCGGTAAACCGACACCGTCCGTAAATCGCCGCAGCGGTGCCCTTTGCGCGCATCGATTTGTGGAAATTTTTTATAACGGCGGCCCGCGGGCTATATAACGATGGAGCGCGAATTCATATATCATCGTTGCTGAACATTTTCTGCGATTCTCCCCACAGTCCCTCAGCCGGGGGGCACGGCCTTTGGAATCTCCCGCGGGCGTCGCTCTGTGCTGGATACCCGGATTCCGGGGCACCCTATCATGCACAAATCAGGAGCTTATACATTTCTGGAAAATTCGCCGAATCCATTTCGGGTCCGTGACGGCGCGCAGCTCCGGACGCAGCCCGGCGCCACTTTCGTCGCGCAATTCCCGCTGGCGACCTGATGAAAGTTGCGCTGAGCTCGCCCGCATCGCGCTGCGAGCGTTCGATGTGACGTTGCTTCGGTCGGCCCGTCTCCAGCCGACCTAACGTCTGCCCAGGCCAAGGTGCACGTGACTACTCAGGCCCGCGCAGTCGGACTATATAGCTGTATATATAGAGGTGTATGGCGGCGAGTGTAACGGGTAATTTCTTCGAATGGAGGGCCCGTTCGAATGGAGGCCGTCCGCTTCGACCGGAGGGCGGAATAACCTGATCAGGTTTATGGCACCGTCGGACGTGACCGGGACTCGCGAGGTTTAAAGTACGCGCTGACCGGTTCGAACAAAGGCCGCGAGGTTCAAAGTAAGGGCTGACCCCGTGGAATGAAGGACCCCGTCCAGTGGAGGCTGGATAGGATGTCTTGAACTTGGGCGGATAGGATGTCCTGAAACAGAACCGTCAGAAATGAACGGTCACGCTGCTCACCAACTGAATTCCATCCGTGAAGACGTTGGACGGAAACTGTTTGGTCCCGTAGTATTGATAGCGAAGCGTGTTCGTGAGGTTCACGCCTTGAATGGACAGCTCGATGTTTTTGGTGATCTGGTAGTTGACCGAGGCGTCCAGATCGCCGTAGCCATCGAGTTGCTGGGCCAGCAAGCCCGTGTTCACATAGTACGCGAAACCCGTGACGAAGCTGGAGCGGTGGTTGTACCCAATTCGCGCCGAGAACGGTCCCGTTTCATAGATCGCCACGAGGTTGTAGGTTTCGCGCGAAAGGTTCTGCAGCGGGGCGTTCACGGGAGCGCCCGCTCCGGCGACGGTCGTGGGCGTCGACGAAAACGCGTAAGTGTAGTTCGCCTGAAAACCCAGTCCGTTGAATGGCGCCGGCAGTTTCGTGAGGAAATGTTGGAAGCCAACCTCGTAGCCATCGATCGTCGCCGGGTTGAGATTGGAAAAGGTCTGCACGAGGTAGGTGACGCCGCTGTAGGTTTCGGGCAGAGAGAAGCTGCCGATGAATCCCTTCACCTCCTTGCGGAACAGCGTGCCGTAGAACACGCTCGATTTTTCCGGATACCACTCCAGCGCGACATCGTATGAGTTGGCTCGAACCGGCTTGAGATTGGGGTTGCCTTGCGCGCCCGAGTTGAGGTTCGGGTCGACGGGGTTCGCGTTCAACGTCAATGAGGGCGAGAGCTGGCTGAAAGACGGTCGCGTGATCGCTTTCGAAGCCGCGGCGCGGAAATAAAGTGTGTCGAGAATCTTGAGCCGGAAATTAAAGCTCGGCAGCCAGTCATTATAGGAACTCTCCAGTTTGAGGGGCACGGCCGAGGCGGCGCTTAACCCCTGATAGCCGGACGCGTCTTCCTGGGTGTGCACCGCGCGGACGCCGAGATTGCCGTCAAAGGGACGGCCGAATATCGTCCCGGCGTACTCCGGCATCAGATAAAACGCCGTGGTGTTCTCCTTGATACTAAACAGACTGAGCGGATTGACGGTCGCCGAAGTGTCCGGGGTGTTTGTCGCGCCATACGCTTGATAAAGCGAGCTGGCGTTCCGCATATTGGCGGTGTTCTGCACTAGATATTGGACGAACTGGGTTTGCTGGTACGGCGTGAAGAAGTTCTGGTTCGGATTCGGCACCCAGAGTCCGGGATGCTGGCTGAGCAAGTTGGACGACGCGGGAATACTATATGAGCCAAGAAAAAGTCCGGTCGGCAGATTGTCGCTGGTCGTTGTCGAATACCGCACGCCCGCCAACAGCTTGCTTAACAGGCCGCTGCCGAAATCATATTCACCATCAATCCGACCCGCGTCGGCCTTGGCGTTCGAAGGATACAACCGGTAGTTAACCTGGGACAGGCGATATACACTCGGATCCAGCAGGCTCACGCCCGCGTAGCTGACGGACGGGATGGTGCCACCGAGGTTGTAGCTGACGGACGGGATGGCGACGGACGCAAAGACGAGGTTGTTGTGGAAGCGGTTGGAACTTTTGTAGCCGTCTCCATCGAATTTTATAGTAAGGTCGCCTGTCGTGATTTTTCCGCCGACCGAGACCAGATCCAATTCGTTTTGGAGATCGCGGATAATGCCGTACGCGGTGCCGGTGACATTCGCGAATGTGGCGCTTTGGACGGCGGTGGCACTGCCCGCGAAAAGCGAACCGGATCCGGCGACCACCGCGGAGGCCGGGAGCGCGGCCGAGAACTGAGAGGTGTCTTGGATGTTGCGCCACTTGTTGGGATTAAAGTCTGCATGAATTTCGAAATTGGCGGTGGGTTGCCACTGCAGCACGGCGTTGAATCCCTCGGTCTTGAACTCACCGTAGGACGAGCTGACCAGGTAGCTGGAGGCGCTCAGAGCGCCCGGCGAGCCGCTCGCCACGGTCGCGTCCGCCACGGGGTTGCCGATGGTGATGGCGTCCTCGCGCCACGGGGTCGTGATGTTGCTATATGAAAGCAGCACGCCCACGCGGCCGATGGACGTCTTCATCGCCGCGCTGAACAGTATATTGTAATTTTGGTTTTCTCCGTTTTTCAGTGCCGAATAAGTGGTGCCGAAAGTGCCCGCACCCGTGAGTCCGTTGGGAAAGTCGAAGGGCTTATGCATGCGGACGTCGATGAGCCCGCCGAGTCCGCCATCCAGCTGGTCGGCGGATGCCGTCTTGTATACGTCGATGCCCGCGACCAGCGCGGACGGGATTTGCGAGTAGTCGAACGTGCGTTGTCCGACGCCGACGCCGGCGGTGCCGTTGGCGATGCCACCCGGCGTGATTACTTCGTGCCCGTCGAGGGTGTTCACGATCTGGTTGAGGCCTTGGATCGTCACGGCTCCGTTGCCGCCGAGGCCGGAGAACGTGTGGGCCAGCTGGACGCCGGGAATTCGCGCCAAGGCGTAGGAGACGTTGATGTCCGGTAGCTTGTCGATGTCGGAGGCGACGATCGAATCCACGATATTCTGATTGGACTGCTTGATCTCCTCGGCCGAGGCGAGGCTGCCGCGGAGGCCGGTGACGTTAAAGGCGTCCAGCTTGACGGTTTCGTCGCTGCGCCCGGATTGACTGGTCTGATCAGCCGGCGGCGGCGCGACCTGAGCGGACAAAGGAGTGAGCGCGATGGCGAGGAGCGCGAGGCAGCCGGCGCTCGCGAACAGTTTATATTCAGTGGGCATGTTGGGGGACAAGGCCGTCGAGCCGACGGCGATTGGTGGGGTGGGATTGCCAACACGGCAGTACGCCGGTTGAGAGCGGCGCCACTATAGCTGCTTTATCAATCGATACTTCCCGGCAAACCGCTAATTCATACCGAAAACTAAGATTTCATCGGCGATTGCTCCAATCTGCCCGCGGGCCGGTTCAGTTCAATTATACTGCGAGTCTCTGCGGATCGAGGAGCGAAGCCAATACCTCAAGGCTTGACTGCCGACGCACCCACCAACGGGCCGAGGATCAAGCGGAACGCCTCGAGGCTATATACTATTGCCGGACTCCAATCGAGGCCGCTTCGGCGCCGGAAACGCGGTGGGCATCCATGGCCACGATGTTTGACTCTTGGTCGACCTGCCCAGCCGAGGGAACGAGAGCCGGCCGGAGACGATTCGACGGTGAATGCGCTTATTTATTTTTCGGGACCGAAACTGGACGGGGCTGATATAACCGAGGCGGGGGTTCGGGCCGATTCCAGTATATACTGTGTCGCTATATCAAGGCCGGCGGGCCGAGGAGCCGCGCAAGCCCAATCGACGAGCCGAACGGCAAGGCTGGAAGGCGACGAGCCGAACGCTAAACGCCTACCTCGAAACTCTAAACGCTGAAGTACGGAGACAGACGCGGCTACGGCTTGATGCGACCGAAGGCATGGACCTTCGCGGCGTTGGGAATGGCGGTGTTCACATGCCGGTGGAAGAGCTGCTCTCAATACGACCGAAGAGGCGTACAGCGCTGCTTGAAAGTCATTGTCCAAATATGAGTCCACCAGCGTCCCCCGATTGATGATATATACTCTTGCGGCGGAATTCTGGCCGGTCAGGCGCCTCGCCGGACGATCCGGTAACGAGCTCCCCGGGGCCGTTTTCTAAGAGCTTACCGGCGGGAGCGTCGTCGCGTGGGCGTAGAAGCGGATCGCTTTCTCCGGGAACGCGCGGGGGTGGTTGGAGAAGCCTTGGCGCAGCGTCGTCGAATTATGGTTGGTCAATCCCGCCTGAATCACATTCGGGCCGCGTTTCGCGATCTCAGCTGCCGTCACGGTGCCCGGCCGAACGATCGCAATATGTCCCGGTTTGCTTGCCTCATGGTTCTTATAGCTCGCCACGACCATATATCCCGCGTTCGCCAAATCCTGCGCCGCGACGCCATCCGGAACCGGCCGCCAACCGGCGGATGCCCCGTGCTCCTGCAGCCAATCATATTGCGCGTTAGCCAGCAGGGTGGGGCTGTGTTGCCGCGGATCCAGGATCTCCACCTTCAGCTTCTCCGCCACTGCCGACACAAACTGGCTGCAATGAGTATGCTTGCCGTCATCGTGAATGTCCTTGCCGGTCGGGTCGCCCGTGCGCCAGTCCACAATCATCCCCGCGGGCCAGTGGTGCTCGACCTCCATGCCATCCAGCATCCTCGCCAGTTGCTGCCCGGCGGGCGTGATCGGCTGCATCGCCCTCGCGGCCAGCGGTACCAGACAAATTATGACACCAAATAATATACCGCGTAAAAGGGTGTTCATAGGAATTGTTGATTGGTTTCTATCTGAGCTAAGACGACTGTCTATAGCAAATCCACGTCAGAATGTATGGTCACACGTCTCGCTCGAGCCATGGGATTTGCGCTTACACAAATGTACAATACGGCGTTGGCGTGGCAGTGGCAGATCAAGCCGTCCCGTGACGCCATGAGTCATTGATTGCCTGCTTGTCCCGGAACGTTTTTTGGGCGATGCCGGGCTATCCGAGTTTGTATTGCCATTAATATTATAAAGCACTCGATTCCGAGCATGGGCCCACAATCTTATATATCCCGCCCAAGACTGCGCGGGGCCGCGACGACCGTATTGATGGCAATGATTGCGCTCGCTTGGCCGACGCGGACGCTGCGGGCTTGTTGCGACGACTTTTGGACCTGCGCCGAGGCAGTGGCGACCGGCGGTCTGAGCTGCGCAGTCGAGGCGGCTCTGGGCGTGGTGCAGCAGGCTCTAAACGCAGCGCAAGCCCTTCTCGCGAACGTCAATGCGACCACGCAGGCGCAGATTGCAGAACAAAACGCAGCGCTCCAAGCCGTGCTCGATCAGCAACAAGCAGTCATCAATAATACTAAAGCGGAAGCGCGGGTCGGTGAGCAGCTGCTGGCGGCTTATAGCAAAACCGTGATTGGAAAAGGTGCCGTGCCCGTGCTCGCTCCCGGTGCTGCCGGGAATGCCACTGCGGCAGAGAAAACGGGGGAAGGCACGCGTATGCCACCGACGCCGCCGAACGGTGGCGTAGCCCCGGGCGCGTCCGCTCTTCACGGATCGGACGTCACCAAAGCGCCGCCCACGCTCGAACAGGCCCTCGCGGCGCTTCGTGCGGAGCTCGCGCCGTTGCTCACCCAGGAGCAGAAGCTCGAGGCCTCGACCGGACTCCTGGAGGCCAAAGCGGCGACCGAGCGGCAGGCGTCGATCGCGGCGGTAACGGCTCAAGTATATAACTTGTTCACGCGCCCGCTAGGAGACGCCATCGCTGCGATGCAGATCGCGATCAAGAGTCCCGACCAGATCGTAGACTTCGCCGGCCGCATCGGGAAGGTTGTGAATGATCTCGGCGCGATCGAGAGCACGGCCGTTGCGGGAGTCTTCAGCCTGTTTCATGATCGATTGCAGAAAGTCGCCGATTTGCCGGCGGCATCGGTGGAGCAACTGGACGCGCTGCGGGCCAAGATCGCGAAAGTGGACAATGAGATTGCCGAGTTGCTTGCCAAGGAGCGGATCGCTGAAGCGCAACAACTGCTCAGCAACGCGCACCGCCTCAGTATCTCGAATCTTACTTATGTCCCCGGCCAGCATCCGGTGACAAAGGTTACGACTTCCCGGGTATCCGCTTTCACCACCACGTTCGGCCCTTCGCTCGCCTCGATTCAAAGTCAGCTGCGGCCTTATATGAAGCCGCTGCAGGGCCATGACACCTCGGCGTATCCCGGCCGAATGGCACCGCAGTGGAATCAATATTTCGCGGGCATGTCGAAACCGGCGGGGGTGCTGCAGCGCGACGCCCTTCTCGCTGAGGCGCGTCAGAGGTTTGCGAGCAAACCCGAGACGTTGAAGGCCGTGGAGGCGTTGATCCGGCGCGAAGCTGCGGCTCGCGGGGTCAGTTAAGCCCGGCGAGCAGGCGGGCGCGCGAAATATATTCGAATATGAACGTGACGCCCTTCGAAACTGGCCAATCACGGCTCGCAGTGCGGCGGCCCTCGCCCCGCCATTCTCGATGATAACGCGCGTGGCCGTTATATATAGTTTGAAGACTAAAGGTGTAAGGTGTAACCTGACGCCTTTTTACGGAATGAAAGGTGTAAGGTGTAACCTGACCCCTTTTTACGAAATGGGTCGGGCAGAAGTTTGCCACCAAACCCGAGACGCTTAGGGCAGCGGAGGCGTTGATCCGCCGCGAAGCTGCCGCTCGGGGGGCCACTTAATCCGGAGCCGGGGACGCAGGCGGTCTCCGTTATATAAAGACACAGTATGATCTGAAACGGCGGACGAACGGCCGCCCCGCTGGCAAACCGGCGGCGCGGAGAGCCGAGTGACGTCCAACCCTATATAATCGTGTTACTCTAGCGTCGGCGCGTGACCTCGGCCTGTAAGGTCACGCGCTCGGATAAGGTCCAACGGCGTTGAAGTAAGGTTCGGGAGATCGCTTCAGCGCGCCGGTGCCGGCTCAGGCGATTTTCACGCGGAATCCGCGCCGCTTCCAGAAGGCAGTGGCGGAGAGCGTCAGGGCCGCGATCAAACCGTAGGTCGACGGTTCAGGCACCGCGACGATCGAGGGCGCCGGGATGCCGATGCCGCCGCCCGCGACGTCGCCGGCGTACGCGATCGCGGTCGGATGCACGCCGTTGATCGTAATTTCCACGAACGCATCACTCGCTGCCGTCGTGGGGAGCGAGAATGTATTATTATCGAGGATCGAGAACGCGAACACGTCAGGGGCGGGGCTGTCGACGGTGGTCGTCAGCACCACGTGGAAGTCGAGCGTCGTACCCGGTGTGAACGGCTGGAAGATTTCGTTTATAAACGAAGAGTCATGCAACGTGATCGTGGAGGTGAGACTGCCGGTCGCGCCGCCGAACGTGTCGACGCCCGGAAGGGCGGAGCCGCCGTGGAAGTTGAAGCCGCTCAGGATGGCGGTGTTGTCATTATTGCCGATGCCGCTGCCGTCGTTCAGTTGAAAATCCAGATAGAAGGGGCCGGCCGGATTGGAAATGAGGGCGGAGGTGGTGATGTGTATATCGAAGGCGGCCTGGGCGTGCAGGGACGGGCCGGTCAGGGCGAGGGCGGCGCAGAGCGCCGCAGTGAAGAAGGGAGCGAAGGACAAGGTTTTCATAACGTTGAGTTGAGGGGACAGATGAATAGCGGGGTGATCAGAGGTGGATGAGAGCGAGAATCCCGGGCGGCCCTCGAGCAGCGATCGTTACTGCAGGAGGGCATCGTGGGATTATATACAGGCGCCGCGCGTGCGTCGCCGAGTCGTCGGGAAACCGGTCAGCCGATACATTGCTATATATTTGTTGCCTCCGGGCCGCGGACTAGAGGGAGGTCGGCGTGAGCGCGTTATAGGTAATGCCACCCGAGGCGGGCACGGTAAACGCCAGCGTCAGCGTCACGGAGCCGCCCGGCGCGAGGCTGCCGGGGGAAGCCATATAGGGACTGCCGTTCGTCGTGCCAGTGGCGTTCGCCAGCGTCGTGTTACTCGAGAGCGAGTCGAGCACCAGGTAAATCGGGCCCGTCATCGTCAGCGCCGAGACATTCGTCAGCGTGACCTGTTCGGTGATTTGATTCGTCCGGCGGTTGAGCACGAAGCCACCGCGCGTGACCGTCGGCGGCAGTGGCACGGCGTAGGAAAACCAGCCGTCGGTGCCCGTGATTCCCCCCGTGCCACCGGTGATCGTATTGAAGCCACCCCAATAGTAATCGTAGGGGGTTTCGGTTTGTCCGTTACAGACGTTCAGATTATACGGATCGGTATTGAGACGCAGTGCCTCAGCCCCGGTGAGCGTCTGGGTTCCATAGAAGAAGTCGCTCATGAAATGCCCTTCTGGCACAGCGCTGGGCGAACCATGCGGGTCGGTGGTGCCCGACACATAGTTTCCTATATTAAATGCGACATAGTTATCGCCGTTAACGCCGAGCGCGCGATACACGTATTTTGCGACCTGCAGACTCATATTGTCCGTGCAGGCTCCGTCGTTGTAGTCGTTCAGGTTTGAATCGATCAGGATGGCGCGATCCGGAGCGAGCGTCGCGACGAGGAGAGCGTTGTCGAACGGCATCCGGCTATAGCTGCCGTAGGCGTAGGAACCTTCCTCGTGTGTATACATATGGCCGTAGGGCATGAAGTGACGGAACAATTCCGTCTCGCGAACGCGGTTGTGCCGGTAGCTGTTGCCGGGCCCCTCAGTGCCGAATGAGACCACATGATCCGCGCCTACATTGTAGAATGCCGTCCCGGTGAAACTATATTCCTGTCCCTGACAATTATAACGCCAGTTGGCGGGGCCGGTCGCCCCGGCGCCACCGGCGATCACGGCTTTGACGCGATTATCAAAGACAGCAGCCACGAAGGCCAGCTTGGCATTGATGGAAAAACCTTTCGTGATGGCGCGGGTCGGGTCGATCTTGGCGTTCAGGGCGGCGTTTTGAGAAACCGCTGCCTGTAAGATATCGAGATATATAGAAACGCCGGTGGCGGTGGCCATTTCGTAGCTCACGTCCGCGGAGGTGCTATTGCGCGCATAGGGGAAGATCGGGTAAAAGGTGCCCGTGCGGTTGGGGTTGCCCCACGCTCCGGCATCGGAACGAATATCCGCGCCCCAGCCGGTGGGCAGGCCGACGTCGGCGATGCCGTTCGCCGCCATTCCCGCGCTGAAACCGACCGCAGATTTTTGCCCGGCTGGCAGGGTACCCGCCGTGGGCATCGTAACGGTGATCGTGATATTGGCGGGAACGCCACCACTGAAATTCACATTCGTGGGAGTGACGCGCCCGACGACGGTGGCGTTGCCCGTCCCCGCATAGTTGTTCGTCGTAATACTCACTGTATAGTCCACGCCCAACTGCGGTTTGTAGCCGTACTCGTAAAACTGTGCCAGGCTCAGGAGTTCTTGTTTGCGCTGGTTCCATTCCGGCAGGTTGGTGACCATTCCATTTGTGCCCTTCGTCGGGTCGAAGAATTTCCAGACGCTTGGCAACGTCTGCACGGCCGGCATATCATGCGGGTCGGGGTATCGCGTGTCGGCCCATGTCAGTCCGGCGAAAGCCAGGCAGACCTGCTGCACGGCGTTTTCTAAATCGGTCCGCGACGCCGTCCCGCTCGCCTTCAGGGCGAGGTACGCGTTTTCGGCGGTGACCATCGCGCTCTTCGAGGCGGGCGTCCAGACGAGGCTGTTGTCTCCGCTTCCCGCCGCGCCGGTGCCGCCGGGATTGCTCTTGGAGTTCCAGAAGCGAATGTCCTCGTCGGCGCGCCAGCCACTATATGAAAACGGCGTGCTGCCGTCCCAGGCGGATAGGCTCACCTCCGCCCAGTCGCGATTCCGGATGCGCTCGGAGTTCGGCAAATTGGAGCCGCCGGCGGCACCTTCGTTTCCGCCGTAATAGAGAGTCCTGCTCCAGTGCGTGAACGAGGAGCCCTGGTCAAAGATGGCGAGTTCGAGTCCGATCTTGGTGCCGTTCGTCAGCGGGCGATTATATTGATCGCCCCAGCCCTCGACCTGCAGCGCGAACTCATAAGTATAGTTGACGCCGTTTCCCGGCACATATCCCGAGGATTTATAGGCGAGGAGGCGGGTGGAGTAGTCTTGGTTGGCGGGGTTGAAGAACGAACCCAGCGACGGAATGCCACTGTCGTTTGACGAGGTGACGGCCGCGCTCGGGTTGGCGTTGATGAAGAAGACGCCTTGGTTGTCGTTTTCAAAACCCCACTGGTCGTTGAACGTGTCCATCCAGACCACCAATCCGTCTGTGGTGGGAGTATATCCGCCGGTGGTATTCCAGACGGAGGTGCCGGTGTCCGATTTCGTGGAATCGCCGGTGACTTCGACCAATACATAGAGAACCGGGCCGTTCCACAGCATGCGGACCGTGCCCTGGGCCGTCGCGGTGGGCAGAGCCGCGGTCATCGCTGTATTAAACTTATTCGAGATGGGGTACGGAGTGGCGGCATCCCAGGCGGCCTCGCGGACGCCGTCGACCGTGATCGGCGCGGTGGTAAACGTGGCGTTGCCCTGAAAGCGCGGCGCGACGATCTTGATACTCTGGTTGTTGCTGACGGTGGTGCCCAGTGAACGTTCGAGGACGTTCGTGTTGGGAATATAGTTTTTGTCGCCGGGCTGGTTATAATCATATATCCCTCCGGTGGCATGGGCGGCCAACGGAAGGACGGCGAGGAGCAGGGACGTCACGGGAATCGCGACGGCGGAAAATAGTGTTTTCATATAGGCGGGGATTTATGAATGGATTGGGGTTTCCGTGGACGCTCCGAAAGTGGCACAACCGGAGCGGGACAAGGTGAGAGAGGGCATTTTGATGAGACCGGGTTTGGTTAGTGGGGGAGACGAGCGCCATCCAGGCTGGCAGGTATGTTCAGGCGTTCGCGGTGATGCTGGCGGAGGGGCAAGAAAATCGGCCCCGAGCACGAAGTGAAATTCGGCGGATTATATAGGAATAGGATCGAGGGGGGCGGTTGCTCGACTCAAACAACCGTGATGCTGGCCTGTTTGCTCAACGGGAAGCTGGACTGAACGGGGTGGGGTGGCCGAGGGACCGCCGGAGGGCGGGCGGGGTGGCTGAAACCTTTGTGGGCCCGGCCGGACTCGCGGCCAAGTCCGGCGAGGCTTTCCACGTAAAGCACTTCCACCTGCAGGGGCGAAATCGCCCGGAGCAGGAAATCCGAGGTAGCTCGCCGCGATTGAGCGCCGCTCGGCGACGAGCGAGCCGCGTTCTAGCGGCGGCTTTTCAGGCCATCACCGTGTCGCCCTGCCACCTACAGCGCATACGCTGATCAGGGCGACACTATAAGCAGCGATAAATCCGGCTATATTGAACTGGAAAATCCAGAAATTACCGAAATAATATTACGAATATTATTAATCTCCGCTTAATATAGAGACAGCGCGGATCTTTAACCTGTCGGGTTGGAAGAGAGAGCGGGGTCGACGTCGGCCCGGGCAGCGATGGATTTCCGCGGCGTGGTTCTCTTGCTGGCCGGGGGAGCCGTTCGGCCGTCGGTCCAGTGGCCGACAATCATACTATATACTGGGCGCTCGGGCAACCCCTGGGTGTTATGGTAAAGCTGGCTGGCCAGGATGTCGATGGCGGTGGCTCCGATCAGCGGGAGATTCTGGTTGATGCCGGCGACGTCGAGCAGTTGAGCCATTTTGGTCTGGGCGGTGTCGAGAGCGGCAAAGACGAGATCGCGCGGAATTCTATATCCGGCTTTAATCAGCGCGAAATATTCTTTGGGGCCGAAACCGATCACCGCATCCGGTTGGTTGAGCTCGAGCCACGCGGAGATCCGGGTGTGGTCACCGCTTCCGACGGTGAGCAGGGGTGCGATTGCGGGCAGGCCGGCCATATTTTGTGCGGCAAGATAGCCGCCCAGCCAGGTATAGTTTACCCGGCCGTTATCCTCGGAATCCAACATCAAGCCGATGCGCCGGTAGCCCAGGCGGGCGAGATTCTCATACGCGATGATTGCCCCGCGAAAATGATTATGGGTCGCCCGATGTAACCCGAGGTGGTTATATACATACCCCAGGCCCACGCAGGTGAGGTGTTCCCAATCCGGATCATGTTCATATACGGGAACGGGAAACGGAGTAATCAGCCCTCCGTGGATGCCACGGGCGAGGAGGACGCGACACGTCGCCGCGGCGGAAATTCCGCCCCGACCCAGCCAGAACGGTTCGACGCGCATCCCCACCTCGTTGGCGCGGCGTTGCGCGCCCTCGTAGAATCCAACTGAGGCGGAATGCTCCTTCCAATCGTGGGCCGAGGCGCCGCCGGTGAGGAATGCGATCACTTCGAGCGACGAGTGACGGACCTTCAGACGCACCTGGCTCATGAGTGCCGAGATGAGTACGTTCGGGCGGTAGCCGAGTTGAGTGGCGATCCGGCAGACGCGTTCGCGCGTGCCGGGGGGAATCGAGGGGTGATTGCGCAGGCTCAGCGAGACCGTGGTATGACTGGTCTTCGCAAGTCGCGCGATTTCGCGAAGCGTCGGGGGGTTCGACGCGAAACCCAGTGCGGGGCTCATATATAGCAGGGGGAGCTTTGTTCACGGCGCAGGCAATTCTATTTTACGTGGAAAGTAGCCAAGTGCTTGGCCCGTTTGGACGAAACCGCCAAACCCCTCGAATCGGTCGTTTCGTTTACCCCGTTCGGATCCTGTTCTCCGGTCCGACTCAGCACTGCCCCCTAAAACCCACTCCAATGAAAATGCTTTATACTGCACAACCGTTGTCGCTCCGCAGAGTTTCTGTGGCCGCCAGCTCGATCCTTTTCGGCTCTATATTCCTGCCCGGGATGGCGGCTCAGACGAGCACGGCGCCATTGGGTACACCGGATGCCTCGTCCTCCGTCGGCGGTGCGCACGAGACCGCGGTCGTGCTCCCCTCGTTCAACGTTTCCAGTACTCAGGCGAATCCTTATAACGCGGTGAGTGCGGTGTCGGCCGTGCGCGTCAATACGCCGCTCCTCGACACGCCGAGCTCCATCTCAGTTATCACGCGCGAAATCATCGATGACCTCGTGCCGACGCGGGTGTTTGACGTCGCGCGTTATGCCGCCGGCATCCAGGACGGCCGCGGACTCCAATTCCAGGAGCGCATGATCATCCGCGGTTTCGAGGCGAACGGCGGCCGCGTGGT
Organism: uncultured Verrucomicrobiae bacterium; assembly: GCA_963800005.1. GTDB lineage: Bacteria > Verrucomicrobiota > Verrucomicrobiia > Opitutales > Opitutaceae > CAWCZH01. The sequence continues at coordinate 120,862 of CAWCZH010000001.1, read as the reverse complement.
CGATGGTTTCCTGCAACTCGGCGCGCCGGTGGATAATTTCGACGAGGCACTGATTGACCGCGTGGAAATTTCCAAGGGACCGAATGCGATCCTGACGCCCGCCGGCGCTGCCGGTGGTGCCATCAATATTATAACGAAATCACCGAGCTTTGGCGCATCGGTGGAATCGGTGACCGCGTTGATCGGGAATTTCGACGCACAAAAGCTCACGATTGATGCGACAGGACCTTTGTCAGCCGGCGGATCCCTGGCTTACCGCCTCGTGGGGTCGGTGCAGGATACCAATCGCTATATATCCGACGCCAAGCTGAAGCGGGAGACTCTCGCTCCGATGTTGTCGTGGCGAATTTCGGATCGGACGACGTTGACGTCCAAGTTGCTTCTCACGCACCAGTGGATCTACCGCGATCCGACGCTCATCCTCGATCCAAACGACAGCGCCAGCACGAAGAACCCCACGCTCGCTCCGGGATTTTCCACCACCTCGCTCAACGGCGCGCAGCCGTGGAGCCATGTCGGCACCAACACCGCGGACTTATATGAACAGCTCACAACGAGCTTCAACGATCATGTCAGCCTTCGCGTCGCCGGAAACGGCCGCTGGTATGATGAAGAGGATAACCAGGACTTCATTTCGACGCCGAGTTTCAGCAATCGTTACAATCCGATGACGGGTATTCTGACGCAGAACCAGACGTGGGCACTTCAGACTCCGGGCACGCCCTATAATGCTGTGACCAACCCCTATGTACCGACGGCGTCTCCTTATTATAATCCCAGTGCCATTCCGCACTATGAACAATATGGTTGGACTCGCGCGACGACGGCAAATCTGCAGGCGGATTTGGCGGCGAATTATAGCTTCGGCTGGATATCATCGCAGACGGTCGGCGGTTATGCACTCGCCCATTGGACGAGCTATACGCGTCAGCGGCAGTCGAATCCGACCTCGAACAACCAGCTGCCGACGGACGGTTCGGCCCTCACCTATCTTCCGGCGATCAATCTCAATTCTCCGGATGCCCGCTATATTATCGACCCCGCGAACATCCCGATCACGACCAATAATGAAAGCCTCGCCACCAACCAGGAGTTCTATCTGACGGAGCGCGTTGGATTTTTCAACGACCGGCTCTTCCTGTCGGCGGGTGGGCTGCATTATAAAACCTATACTACGCAGTCGAATCTCCTGACGGGAGCCGTGCCGGTTCCCCTGGATTCCAGTCGCAATATGTTTTCCCTCGGGGCGCTGGTAAAGGTCACGAAGGAAATCTCGGTTTACTATAGTCATTCGACTAATGCGTCGCCCTCGATCGTGAACAACGCGCCGCTCTGGTCCTCGGGGATTCAGGATGAGTTCGGGGCCAAGAGCGAATTTTTCGACCAGCGGCTTTCGATCACCGCGGCGTATTTTAAGATTCACGTGACCAATTTCAGCACGCCCAATCCCGCGTATCAGCTCGATCAAACGCAGCCCCAATCGATACTCGGCGACTACGGTGATCATGGTCTCGAATTTGAGCTGCGCGGCGCGGTGACGAAGAATCTCTCGCTGGTCGCCAGCTATACAGACATGCGGTTGCGCGATGCCCTGGGTCGCATGATTCGCGGTGTGGCGGATCATTTCGGGGCGTTCTTGATCGACTACCGTTTCACGAGCGGACCGATGAACAACCTCGCCCTCAATCTCGGGATCAGCGCCTCGGGCAAGCGGGCTGGCGACGCGCCGTCGGCGGGATTTACCGCTCTCGGAGTCGTGGAGCAGGTGAGTTTCTATCTGCCGAATTCTTATTACGCGACCATCGGGGCGTCGTACCGGGTGAATCCGCATGTGTACATTCGGGCCAATATAGACAATCCGCTCGACGATAAAGATTTTGTCGCGGTTTCCGGCGGGCGCATCTCCAACACCGGACTGGCTTTCGCCACCGGGCTGAATGCGAAGCTATCAGTTACCTACGGGTTCTGAGACCGAAAATACACGAGCAAGACGTGGCTTCCCTTTTAACAGACGCTCCCGCGCGATACACGGGGGTGTTCGATGTCCGCGAATATGGAGCAACGGGGAATGGTCTCACGTTGGATACAGACGCGATCAATCGAGCGATCGCGGCGGCGGCCGCGAGTGGCGGGGGTACGGTGGTGTTTCCGCCGGGCGATTACCTGAGTCATTCGATCCGCCTCCAAAGTCGGATCGAACTCCGCATCGGGCACGGGGCGACCATCATCGCAGCTAATCCCCCGGAGGCCGGACAGAGTGGAGGCTATGACGCGCCGGAACCGGGGCCGCCGAATCACTTTCAGGACTTCGGCCACTCGCGTTTTCGCAACAGTCTGATCTGGGGCGAAGAGTTGGAGGGCGTCGTGATCTGCGGGTCCGGCCGGATTTTTGGACGTGGGCTCAGTCGCGGGAATGGTCGCATGGCGGTTCCCGTGGGGATGGTGGCTCCGCAGCCGGCGGGTCATCTGCCCGACGTTCTCGAGGCGGACGGCGTCATGACCGGGGATCCGGCGTTTGCGCTCGAGACGGGACCTTTTGGATATCCCAATGCGATCGACTCCCTACCAGCCGGGGTGGGAAATAAGGCCATCGCCCTGCTGCGTTGTCGAAACGTCGTGGTCCGCGATCTCACTCTGTTGCACTGCGGGCACATGGCACTGCTCCTGGCAGCATGCGATAATGTTATTATAGACCGGTTGCTTGTTGATACCAACCGCGACGGCATCGATATCGATGCGTGTGCCAACGTGCGCGTCTCGCACTGCTCGGTAAATTCGCCGTGGGATGATGGCATTTGTATCAAGGCGTCATTGGGCTGCGGCCAGCTGCGGCCCGCAGAGAATATTACGGTGAGTGACTGCTATGTCAGCGGCTTCGAGGAGGGAACGCTCTATACAGGAACCCGCTCCCGTATTATCAATCACCGCGGCGGGCCGATCGGGCGGATCAAGATCGGTACGGAAGGGAGTGGCGGGTATCGCAATATTGCGATTACCAATTGTATATTTGAATTTTGCCGCGGGTTGGCGATGGAGCAGGTGGACGGCGGCATCATGGAAGATATTGTCGTGTCCAACCTGGTGATGCGTGACGTGATGAACGCGCCGATTTTCGTGCGGACCGCCAGCCGCCTGCGGACCTCAGCAGCGGGAGTGGTGAGCAGTGCGCGCCGGATTTCCATCGAGAACGTCGTCGCGCACAATATATCTTCGCAGAGCGGACTCTTTATAGCGGGAACGGCGGGGCACGTGATCGAAGACCTGCGTCTCGCCGGTATCACGCTGAATTTCCAGGGTCACGGCACGAAGCTCGACGCCGAGCGTGACGTCCAGCAAATGCCAGCCGCTTACCCGGAGCCAATGTTGTTTGGGACGCTTTCGTCGTGGGGGTTGTTTGCGAGATATATAAAAGGCTTGGAAGTGCGTGATCTGCGGTTGCGGTTGATGAATGCCGATCAGCGTCCGGCGATCCGCATGGAAGACGTCGCTGAGGCGGATCTGGCAGGAGTGCGTTTACCGCGGGGAGCGGAGGCGCGCGATTGGGTTTTCGAACGCTGTATTGAGGGGCGTACGAGCGATTGCGACGGACTGCGGTCCGCAGCGATACTCGGGTGACGATCGCGTTTGCGACGCGACGTCGTCCTTCAGGGAAACGGGGAGAGACCCTCGGAGCGGATCTGCCACGTTCCATCTTTGGGAAAGCCCGGTTCGGAAACCGTATTTCCGTCCCAACCTGCGAGCATTAAATCGAGTGCGGCGAGAAAGGCGCCGTTGGCGGGCAAGTATACAGCGATTTCGCGGCGGCCTTCCAATTGGCTGGCCTGCGCGCGGTCGCTGCCTTGGGGGCAGTGACCATTGGGCGTATAGTGATTGTTCGGCCCATCGCGCATCAGGATTTCAACGGCTTCGTCGGGGCGTCCCAATCGCGCTGCCGTCATCGCAATCGTCGGGTAATCCCAGCCGAAAATTTTCGCCTGGAAATCCCACTGATGCAGAACAGCCGTGAGCGTGCGGTCCATGGTCGCCCGATCGACGGACGGTCCGCCCGGCAGGAACCCCAGCGGCATGAGCATTTCCGGGTGGTCATGCTGGCTGGCCCGGTTGCTCCAGGTGTCGGGATTGGACTCGAGGGCGACGTACTTACCGTCCGACTGAGGCAGCGCCGGGAAATGCGCGAGTATATAGTCCCAGTGCTCGTTGCGCGGGAGCCCGGCGCGCGTTCTCCAGCGTTGGGCGGTTTCGAGACCCCAGCGCCAGTACGCCAATTCGAAGATGGGATTTTGGCTCGTGGCGGGATCTTCGATTTCTTCGGCGATCCACAGTGGCGGTCCGAGCACGTAGAGTCCGCGGGCAGCATCGAACGTGAGCATGGACGCCATGCAGTCGGCGGTTGCGTCGACGAGCTCGCTATATTTCGCGAGGTTTTGGGGCGACGGTGACTGTCGCAATATAAGGTCGGCGAGATATATTAAGTGCGGTTGATTCCAAACGATGAGGGCGTTGCCGCCTGGACTTTCGCGATCCTCGGGTCCGACCATCTTGGCCCAGCGCGCGCCGGACAGGCCGCGGCTGGCGGCAAGCGCGCGGGCTTCGGGCAGGTGTTGTATAAACCACGAGAGACTTTTCTCGGCCATCGGCGTGTGGCCCCACAATATGAAATGCGCGATGTGCCACCAGATCATCTCTGTATGATCCTTGCCGTACCACGTGTTGCACGTGAGCCCGCTCTCCTGCGGCGGAACGTCGGACGCCGACTGCACCGCGGTCAGGTAGAGCGAGAGAATCATTCGCTCCTCAACTTTGGCCGCGAGCGGATTGGTGCTGCCGCCGAAATCAGCCATCGCTCCGGCCCGCCAAAACGCTGGCCAATATTCTGCGCCGCGGCGGATCACGTCGTCGGCGTTGGGCGCGGCATGGGTTGGCGCAGTGGGCGCGAAGTTTATAGTGAATGCTAGAGTCGTTCGCTGGGACTCGCGAAGATCGTACGCGTGTGGGCCGCGCGCGACGAGCGGGTGATCGCTGGTCACACTATAGTGTGTCGAACCAACGCTGCGCGCAATGGCAGTCGGGCCACTTAATACAGACTCGTGAAGCTCGGGATGCGACCAGTCGAGCGGCGGCGTGTTTTTGATCGCGACGTCGTGATCGCGAGGGAAAGCGAGCTGCGCGCGAAGACGGCCCTGCGCGACGAGGTCCGATTCAATCGTCACCGCAAGCGTGTCACTCTTCGGATCGCACGCGGTCGTTACTACAACGGGCGTTCCGCCAAGTTTATAGCGGCTGGTGATTTTGCCGTGCCAGAGATCGAGTTCCTGGTGCGGATCTTCGATATCGGCGGGAGTGAAGGGCGTGCCGTCAGGCTTGTCCCATTGCAACGACACCTCGCCGACTGGATAGAGGCGCGGATTGCGTCTCAGCCATTCCGCGGCCGGAGTGTCGGTCGTCGTCGGGAGAGAAATCGTGGAGCCGTTGGCCTGGCGATAGGATTGGTTCGCGTCCGAAAGTATATAGTGATTCGGGTTGGGCTCGGTGAGCCAGCACCAGCGGGCGAGCGTCTCGAGCGGAATACCGTTTTTATAATAATAATCCTGGAACGTCTGCAGCCCCGTAATATCCACGGTGAATGCGAACTGGCCGTTGCCGACAGTGAGTGGGGCGGTGGGTTCGACTTTGGATATATGGGGATTATGCCGGGCGACCACGGCTTCGCGGTCGATGGGCTGGGTGCGCGGCAGCGCCATCGGCACGGGCTCATCGCCCAGCTTCACCGAGAACGCCGAGAAATCCGCGGCGCCGCCGGACGAACCATAACAAAACAGGGCGGCTCGCGCGCCTTTCCATTGCGAAAACTGCAACAGCACTTTCGGGCCCAGTTCGTGGTACGCCTGACCGTCGAAACTATATAAGAGCTGCGCGCTCGTCCCGTCATATACGCCGCGCAGCCACACGCACTGGATGCCGGGGGCGAGCCGCTCGGACGGCTCGGCGTTGCGACGGAGACGAAGGTCGCCGCCGGCTCGTTCGACGCCGATGGTGTCGAACACTTTTCCGCTCATGAACGCGAACCCGGCAAATTGGCCTGTGCCCAGCTGACGGGGATCCAGCTGGACGGTGATCGTCCCGTTTTCGCCCCAGAGTTTTTGCGTCAGTGTATTGCGGGCGGATATAAGATCGGGCGCTGGCAATCCCCGCAGGCGCAGCCAACCGGGGCGCTCACTGAGCGACCACGCGTCCGCCACAGGATTGTGGTTCCACTGCCATTGCGGTTGGAGTTCGCGGGTGCCGAAGGAGTCGCTGGTCTGGGGATGCAGAATCGGCAAGCTGGCGCTGCCAGTAATGCCGGGCTTGCGTCCGCCCTCGACGGGACGTCCGTGATCGCCGAACTCGGGCCAGTCGTCGGAATTCCAGTGGACCGGATTCAGATATGCGATCCGACCGAGGGCGCCGGCCGACTTAAACCCGATGAACCAGGACTCGCCGTTATCGAGGTCGACAATCCCGCCTTGGTGCGGGCTGCCGTCCGGGAACACGACTCGCCGCTCGTAGGGGCCATAGAGGTTGTGCGAGCGCAGAACGGTCTGCCCGCCGCGTTCCACGCCGCCCTCGGGGAGGGATATATAGTACCAGCCGTGCCGCTTATATAGTTTCGGTCCTTCCGAAACAATTCCGTGGTAGATTTCAGCGCCATCGTCCAGCAAGGCGGTGCCGTCAGGACTCATTTTATGTAGTATCAGCGGGCCGGCTCCGAGCTGGCCGTGGACGAGGTAAGCCTGACCGGAATCATCCCAGAATGGGCACGGGTCTTCCCAGCCGCTGATGCGTTTCACAACCCGGGCGTCGGTCCACGGACCGGCCGGATTGCTGGCGGACCACATGAGTACGCCCTCCTGCGGGGTGCATGTATAAAGATAGAATTTCCCATTATGATAACGAAGCGACGGCGCCCAGGTGCCTTGGGAATAGGCCCGCATTTCATTATACTTCGGGTCGATCCCCAAGTGGTCGAAGACGCGGCCGATGATGGTCCAGTTGACCAGGTCCTTCGAGTGAAGCACCTGGATTCCCATGAAATGGAAGTCCGAGGCGACGAGGTAGAAATCGTCTCCGACGCGGATGAGATCGGGGTCGGAGTAATCGGCCGGCAGAATCGGGTTGCGATAGGTGCCATCGCCCTGATCGCCCCAGGGCAGAATTCGCTCGGCGGTTTGAGTCGAAGTGGAAGCGGTGGCGCTCCGTGTTGGCAGTGCCAGCACGTGCGCGGCGAACACCGCGATCACCAAGAGCAATCGGCGCAAGTGCGTCACAGCGGAGCTATATAGTTGTCTGGTCCGCCGCGCGCGTGCCAGTGCCGTCGCACGCTGCCGAGTGCCATCCAAGCCATTCCATATAGCGCACCAAGCATGAGATTCACGAGGCGGTAGGGTCCGAGTTGCACCGGACCGAGCCCCGGTATATGAAGCGACGGATGCCAGCCCTTGAGCGCATCAAGCGCCCAGCCGGCCGCCGTGCTGATGAAAATGGCGATGATGATCGATTGTACGATGGTGCAGGCGCCGGCCAGCTGGCTATAGCGCTGTGGATGGAAGATTTCCTGGATCAGTTTTAGCTGCGCGACCATCACCACCCAGAAGGCCACGCCCGTGACCATCGAGGATGCGAAAAAAGATTTGGGGCCGATGACGAGGAAGAATGAAGAAACGTAGCCGACGGTGATTATACCCAGGCCCCAGCCGAGTACATAGAGAGCGCCGCGCGAGTCGATGATTCGTCCCACCGGGTAGGCGAGTGCGATCCAGGCCAGCGAAGGCCAAGCCAGTTTATGGCCGACCTCGGTCAAGTCCATGCCGAGCTCGTGTTGCGGAAAGAATATTATAAAGCCCGAAATGCCCAACAGCGCGCCGTAGACACACGTCCGGATGAAATATACCCAAAGATATATAGGGTGCGTGAACGATTCCCGGCAGAAGATCCGCGTGGAGTCGGCCGCTCGGCCAAACCACGATCGACTCGGGGAAGTTTCTTTCTCGACCGGCGGATATTCGCCTTCCTTCACGAACCAACATATCGCGCCGAACGCCACGAGGCTGATTGCGGCCAGGCCGATAAAGATGAGTTGGCTATGGCGCTCGGCGTGACCGATCAGCCAATAGGTCACAATGAAAGTGCCGGCGGCTCCGAAGAGCCGAAAGAACGCGAGGAAGCGCCCCATGTGGGTGTCCGGCACGACATCGCGGAGCAGACCGAAGAACGTGGTGTTCATTACGGTTTGCGCCATCCGATAGAGCACGACCATGACCGCGAACGTCAGGATCACGGGCTTCACGGGAATCGCGCGGAGCAGGGCGCCCATGTGTCCGCTCTGGCCAAGCGCCGAGGCTATCTCTGGAGAAAAAGGGGTGATCGCGAGAAATATACAGGCGACGGGCGTCGCCAAAAACAGCAGCGGAATCCGGCGACCCCAGCGTGTTCGCAACCGGTCGGAATAATATCCGAGCGGCGGCATGATCAGGAGCTGCAGGACGACGTTGAGCGATCCCACGATCACGCCGATCTGCGTATCGGAGGCCCCGTGAAACTGCAGGATGACGGGCAGTACCTTGGGCTCGATGGTATCGATCAGGGTGAAGATCACCTCGCCCATCAGCAGCCACGAAAAAATCGCGTAGAGCGACTGCCGCCGGCGGACGCGTGCAGGCGCGGACGCGATGGATGCGAATTCAGACGCGGGGACTGACGGCTGGGAAAAGGCCGGCACAATGGGGTGGGGTTACCGGCGAGGAGATTCACCGGTCGGGAGCGAATTACCAAGGCGGGGCTCACTTGCCACGTCAAGTAGCGCGGCGCCGGCAGCTCGGCTGCGGATGCCCGCGGGAGTAACCTGACCCCTTTCTACGAAAGGGCTGCCGCTATATATTTAAAAATGATTTGATGGGCTTTCGCCCGAGGCGCCTTGCGATTTGCCTTTCAGCGGGGCTGTTCGGGTTCGATCCCGGCCCGTCTCCTCACATTGCCGCAACCTCACTTCGCCCCGGTTCGGAGACGGGTCGATTTGACTCCCGACGAGGCCAAGCTTCCATGGCCGATGATTCTATATTGTGGACGGTGGATGGTTTTGGCGGCGTTGATGGTTGCTGGCGCGGCGGCGCGGGCGGACGATGAATTGGACTGGGTGCAAGTGCATGTGGAATTGGCCTACACGCGCACCGGCACTCCCGCCACGACCGGGACCGGACACTTCAAATATGAACTGCAGGCGCAGTTTGATCAGCTCCTCACGCGGGTCGCTCCTTCTCGCGGAAGCAGGTGGCCGGCTTACGTCCTGCCGGACGAAGGCGCGCCGCGGTTGGGAAAAATTTCGGGGTCGGCGTCGCTCGACGCGGAGGGCACGTTTGGAAAATATTCCGGACACGCCCATCTGCAGGCCGCGTTGAAATCGTTGGATCAGGTCTGGATCGAATCGATCAAGCCACAGCCCGCTTTCTATTCCGGGTTGGGCGCGAATATAAAAGTTTTTGTGCCGCTCGCGGGCTCGGTGAACGCGGACCTTCCCGGGCAAGGCGGCAAACCCGCGACGGCGATTCTGCTCTGGCCAAGTCCCGTGAGCTATAATGACGAACTCGCCGCGTTTGTCTCGGAAGGCGACGTCCACGTGTGGCCGCCGTTTGGACCACGTCCCAAGGATGAGCAGCAGGCGATGCTATATGATGCCACGAAAGCCGCGATGGATCCGGGGCTGGCAGGAGTGGGCGGACTCACCGCGCCGACCGCGACCGCGCAGCTGCAGGGCGGGCCCGCAGACTGGACCCTCACGATGACCGCGGAGGGCGAAGTCGCGACGGGCACCGGCGGACATTATACACAGCACGTCAGGGCGTTGGTGAGGCTGACGCCGCGAACGCTGCCGCTGCCCGCCAGCTCGGAGAAATAGATCGGCGCCCCATCGGAGACGAGGCGACTCTATATATAAAGCATACACTGTTAGGTACAGTTGATGTTCCATCAATTCGCCGGACTCTAATCGCGAAGTCGGCACACTCTTTTGAAAGCATATAAATCGGATGTGCCGGGCCAAGCTGGTAATCTAATTGCTCGACCCGCTGACGGTTTCCTTCTCAGGCGTTATATCAATTGCCGGTTGAGGCATTCGCGTTGTCGCAGCTCTCCAGAATAAACGAAGCCGCGTCGGCGTTCTTCGTTGAACGATCGCGAATCCCGTCACGCTGACGGCCGTGGCACAGAGAACAGCGGAGCGAAAGTTCGCTCGACCTCCCGCTAAAAGCGGCGATCGTTGTGCTAACCCGCGCCTGTTTTACCCCTCGGCACGCTTGTGATGTTTATGATTGCAACGATTCGGCCATTTTCTGGCGCGGCTAAGTCGTTGGCCGTTTTGCTCTCGTGTCTCGGCGCGGTGGGCACGGCTTGGTCCGCGGGAGCAGCCGGAGGTGAAACGCCACCCGCCGCCGCTCCGGGATGGACGATGTATGGCGCTGACCGCGCGGGTTCGAAGTATTCCGCGCTCGACCAAGTGAACGTTGCCAACGTGCGAACACTAAAGCCGGCGTGGACTTTTCGCTGTGACGACATGACGAAGCAGCCGGCGTCCACGATCGAGTGTAATCCGATCATCATCGAGGACACTATATACTTGACGACCCCCGGGCTAAAGGTGGTTGCGCTCGAGGCAGCGACCGGGGCTGTGCGTTGGACCTTCGACCCGTGGGACGGGAAAGGCGGGCAGGGCGTGAACCGCGGGGTGACGTACTGGGCGGACGGCAACGATCAGAGAATTTTCTTTTCCGCCGGAATGTTCCTATATGCGCTCGACGCGACGACGGGGAAGCGGATCGATTCGTTCGGGAACGGCGGCCGGATTGATCTGCGGCTGGGCTTGGATCGCGATGTGCATAACGAGTCGGTTACCGACACGACTCCTGGGATTATATATCGTGATCTGCTGATTCTCGGATCGAGGGTCGGCGAGGGTCCGGGACCGGCGGCGCCGGGGCACATCCGCGCGTTCGATGTGCGCAGCGGAGAGCGGCGCTGGATATTTCACACGATCCCGCATCCGGGCGAAGCGGGCTATGAGACTTGGCCGCCCGATGCTTGGAAAACGATGGGCGGTGTGAACTGCTGGGGCGGCATGACGCTCGATGCGGAACGCGGCCTGGTTTTTGCCGGCACCGGATCGGCGAGCTACGATCACTGGGGTGGCAATCGCATCGGGCAGGATCTCTATGCGAACTGCGTGCTCGCGCTGCGCGCCGAGACGGGCGCGCTCGTTTGGCATTATCAAGTCGTGCATCACGACCTCTGGGACTATGATATTCCCTGCGCGCCGAATCTGGTGAGTATAAAGCGCGACGGCCGAATGATTGATGCCGTGGCGCAAGTCACGAAGATGGGCCACCTCTTCGTGCTGGACCGTGCAACGGGCGTGCCACTTTTTCCGGTTGAGGAACGCCCCGTGCCGGCCTCGGTGATTCCGGGTGAGCAGAGTTGGCCGACGCAGCCGTTTCCCACCAAGCCGCGGGCGTACGCGCAACAGGGAATGACCAGCGCGGACGTGACGGACCTCAATCCCGCCGCGCGGGCGTCCGCTCTCGCTCAACTCTCTGGTATGCACACGGGCGGTTTATTCCTGCCTCCGGACAGCCGGCCATCGGTGGTGTTGCCCCAGTTCAATGGCGGCGGCGAATGGGCGGGCGCTTCTTATGATCCGGAAACGCGGACACTATATATCAGCTCGAGCAGTGAGGCGAAGTCGATTACGATGGTACCGGCGGCGCTGAAGGGTGGAGTGACGATGGGCGAACTGGGCGCCAAGATATATGCAACGATCTGCAGTGTGTGCCACGGGACGGAGCAGGCGGCGAATCCGAATGTGCCCGGAGCCGCTTCGCTGCGGAATTTACGCGAACGGCGCTCGGAGGCGGACGTGCTCGCGTTGCTGAAAACGGGCAAGGGCCAGATGCCGAGCTTCGCGGCGTTTTCCGAAACTGAACGTCGCGCGGTGACGGCGCATCTTTTCCACGAGGAAGAGAAAGCGCTGGTGCCGGTCAACGAGCTCAAGCCGACGTGGGCGGGTGACATTCCGTGGGTGGATACGGGTCACAAGGAGATGCGGGACCCCGAGGGATTCCCGATCAACCGGCGCCCGTGGGGAACGCTGACCGCGATCGATCTCGATCGCGGGGAATTTGCGTGGCAGGTGCCGCTTGGCACTTATCCGCGGTTGGAGAAGCGTGGGCTGCCGCCGACGGGAACGTTTAATATGGGTGGCTCGTTGGTGACGGCGGGCGGGCTGGTTTTTGCGGGTGCGGCAATGGATGAGCGATTCCACGCGTATGATAAAAAGACGGGTGCGCTCCTGTGGGAATTTCAGATGGACGCGGGCGGCTATGCGACGCCCGCGACATACGAGAGTGGGGGCAGGCAATATATAATCATTGCGGCCGGGGGCGGCGGAAAGCCTGAGACCAAGCCCGGTAATCTCTATTACGCTTTCGCGTTGCCGTGAGCGGGTTGATATAGGCCCGTGAGCCGGCGCCGGCGGGCGCCTGCGAAAACAATAAGTGATAAGTGAGGCCTGACCCTCTGGATTGCGCGGGTGTGGTCGGAGCCCGTCTGCGCCGCCGTAACTATATAACTCAGTAAGCTGGTCCGTGGTCGCAATCGTCTCTGTTCGACAGCTCCGTGTTACGCCGCAGTGGGCAACATATTTGCCATTTGTCCGAAGGGAATCCGCGGGGCGATCCGGCTCAGGATATATAGAACGTTGCTCAGGCCGGGACGAATCTCTGTACGGCCAGATTCGATGCCCGATATCGCTTGTGTAACGAGGGTTTTCACGTCCATGCCTTTCTGGCCTTTCAACTCTTTCTCGAACTCGGCGCGGAATAACGGCGTTTCCGTGCCCGGTGGCGCGAGCTCCACGACGCGGACGTGGGTTCGCCTCAATTGAGCACGCAGGCAGCGAGTATAGGCGTGGAGCCCCGCTTTGGCCGCGCTATATAGCGGAGACAGCGGGAACGGGACAAACGCGAGGCCCGAGGAGACGTTCACGATCAGGGCGTTCGGCCGGGCTTTGAGCCCCGGTAGAAACGCCTGTACCATCTGGACGGGACCGCACAGGTTGACCTCGAGTTCGCGGGTGACCTCACTGAGGTCGTGCGTCTGCGTGAGATCGAGATTGCGCATGACGCCAGCGTTGTTGATCAGCGTGTCGAGATTCGGAAAAGCTGCCGCGATCGCAGTCTGAAGCTTTTGTATATCGGCCGGGTTCCCAGCGTCGCACACGTAAGTGTGCACCGGCAGTTTCGATTTCGTGGCTTCCAACCGACCCGCATCGCGTCCGGTGATCAGGACCGTGTTTCGTTGCGCGATGAGCTGCTTCGCGAGTTCGAGGCCGATCCCACTTGTGCCGCCGGTGATGAGAATGGTTCTTCCAGTGAGCTTCATGATAATTTTTTTGCCCGTGATTATGTTTCGGGTAGGAGTGCCCTCCGGGCTGCGGGGACGAATGTACAATACTCGACCGGCGTCGTCGCTTCAAGGCACAGACCTCCGGCTTCCTTGCCTAATCCTCTGAGTCCGGCGACTTTTGGTTGTTACCGGCCGGTGCGGGGTGTTTGCTCCTGATGTGAAGTCCCGGCCGATCTCGATGAGTCCTCGGCGTCAGCACCCGGCCTCGCCGCTGGCGGCCGCGCTCTCGGAGTTGGCAACGGCTGAGGGATTTCTGCCGACGGTGCTGCCGGACGTACGGTTGATGCATTCGTCGGAAACGTATCCGCCCGTGCCCGTCGTATATGAACCCAGTATTGTCATTATTGCCCAGGGTCGCAAACGAGCGCGCTTGGGCGGGCGGACATTCACCTATGATGCCGGCAACTACCTGGTGCTGTCGGTTCCCCTGCCGTTTGATTGCGAGACGATCGGCACGACGGCGGAGCCGATGCTTGGCTTGGCGATTCGAGTTTCACCGGTGATCGTCGCGGAACTTCTCCTGGAGAGCGATCTCCCGGGGCCCGCCACCGTGCCGCCGACTCGCGCGATCGGAGCCGCTCCGCTCACGCCTGATTTGACGGATGCTGCCCTGCGCCTCGCGAAATGCCTTCATTCCCCGATCGACGCGCGTGTCCTCGGACCGACAATCATACGCGAAATTATATATCGCGCGCTGGCCGGCAGAGGAGCCGACGGACTCCGGGCATTGGCGACGCCGCAAAGTCACCTCAGCCAGATCGCGCGCGCGTTGCGGCGGATCCATGCGGATTTTGCCCGACCACTCCACGTGGGCCTGCTGGCGCGCGAAGCGTCGATGAGCGTCTCGACGTTCCACGCGAATTTCAAAGCAGTCACGGCGCAATCGCCGCTGCGTTACCTCCAAACCATTCGGCTGCATAAAGCGCGGGTGCTCATCTCGGGTGGCACCGCCATTGCGGAAGCTGCGGGAGAGGTTGGATACGAGAGCCCGTCCCAATTCAGCCGCGAATTCAAACGGCTCTTCGGCGGCTCACCCCGGGAAGTCACGCGCGGCGCGCGGCATTCGTTCTTCGCGTTTTAGCCGTGGGAGCCGCCGCCACGCCGGATCCATCGGCCAACGGGGACAATCCGCCGGGTCACCTCTGAATCGCCGAAATATAACGAATCCCGACGCAAGGCGAGAGGCCTCTTCGGCGCCGGAACACTCTTTCACGCACGGCGCCAGTCGGCCAATACTGTTATCTCTATAACGGAGATCATACTTGGCGGGGTACAATACAAATATATTCTCCCGCTCTGCTAACGCCGTTCGCGTCGGATCCGTATATAAAGATATAACTCCGCACTCACGGGCGCATATTGCTATACATCGCCTTACCCCATTTCGAGTCGGCATCTCACGGTCCGCCCCGCGAAATAAATTTGCCTCAGCGCCGATGGCGCGCTTCGTTTTTTTCGTGCGCGTCGCGACTAACCCCGTCGTCTTGCGGCCGAGGGAATCAGAAGCGGCCCCCTCGAGCTTACCCTCTGTGCTTCCGCTGGGGAAACTTGGCCTTGGACTAGGCGTCGGCTCTTTCCTGCCGCTAGGAGCTGACGGCAAACTGGATGCGGCTCGCCTCCACGCGTCTCTGTTTGGCGCCGGCGTCTCAGGAAAATTTACCCTGCCGGCCAGCAAGCCCGCTTTCCATCCTGCTCCGGTGCGGCCGGTCGTGCACGCTCTCTATCCCGGGAGGCCATCCAACCCTTTTACGTCGCAGCACGTCGTTGCCGGGATTCGCGAATTCGCCACGCTGATCGCCGCTCACGCGGGCAAGGTTCCCAAAGTGGTCAACCAGGCCCTCTGGACCACCCATGATTTCATTCTGCTCTATCGATCCTGGAACGATCGCGAGGTTTCGGCTGCGGAGCGGACCGTGTCACTCGCGAAGCTCGGGTCGGGCGTTTGCGGCGTGTTCGCCGGTCTGATCGATTCGGACGTCCTCGAGAAATCGTCCACGGGATTCAATTACATCGCGATGTTCGGCGAGCACGTCGCCAGCGGAAATCTCACCCTGTCGCAGAGTGAGTGGGTCGAACTCATGGACCATCAGCATGCTGAGGAATATGCGGGCCTCCTCAAGCTCGGCGAAATCGTCTGACGATCTCTGTGCTTAATATACCGGCCGGAGCGCGGGAGCTGGTGCGCGGCGCACTTCGCGATCGAAGGAACGGGTCGGCGCTGATCCGAACCCGATCACCGCGGATTATACTATTACGACTATATACAATGCCCGCATCGCGGGGCGGATGCTGCGTTGTATAGTCTGGCTGCCTCGAGCGCAGAGCCGGTATCCTTCCACTTATATTTCGAGGCGGAGAGTTATATAGTCCCACTGCGTTTCTCCGGAGCGTGGAGTACGGTGGCGTTTAATACTCGGTGCGGAAGAAAAAGGTATGCCACGTCAGCCACGCGGACAGCATTCCCATGGCGCCGATCGAGCACACGAACGGAAAAGCATCGCGGGGACCGGCAAAAGCGGCGATCAGGCCAAGTGGTGAATTGAGCAGAAGCATCCCGAGGCAGTAATTGCGGATGCGTTTGCGCGGCTTGCGATCGTCCAGCGGCCCGAGGTCGTACATGCCAGCATCGCGCTCACGGGCGCGATTTTCCTGCAGGATTTCGTGCACCTCGTTCGTCGGAGTTGGCGACGCATTCGAGCCAAGTGGTTTCACGGGCGTCGCGCCGGCACGGATCAGCTCATGCACGTCAATTTTGCGGTCGGTCGC
The DNA here is from genome assembly GCA_963800005.1 of uncultured Verrucomicrobiae bacterium. Classification (GTDB taxonomy): domain Bacteria; phylum Verrucomicrobiota; class Verrucomicrobiia; order Opitutales; family Opitutaceae; genus CAWCZH01. The sequence continues at coordinate 104,611 of CAWCZH010000001.1, read as the reverse complement.
CGGCGCGATTCCTGGATCGGGTTTCACGGGCTGCTCGGGCGCGGCTGCGGGAGGGACCTTATTGACGCGATCGAATGCCTTCGGCTTGAACCCGTAGAACTTGCGCGGCGGATCGGGCTCCTCTGGCATGGACGCCGAGGGTAGCGGTTTTATAGATGGCGTAAAGGCTATCGACCTGGGCCTCCTTCAACGGAATTGCGCGCCAAGTGTCCGGGCTTCGCAACCACGGCACGTTTTACCAGTCGAACGCTGCGTACCCTATACGGGCCTCAAACAAGTTCGGACAAGATGTGGAATATGTCGGGCGTTGAACCTCGGAGCTCACGATCCTTATGCCCGATTCACTGCTCACGCTTGTTCGGATTGCACGGCTCGTCGCGGTCCTTGGCGCTTGGATCGTGCCGGTTCTCGCTCGTGCGCGACCCAATCTCGCCCTAAGTCTCAATTCGGGTGAGCGCCCGCGTTGCGGCAGTCCTGTCCGAACCCGCCTTTCGTATGGCCAACCCTAAGCCGCCAAAGAATCTCGAGGAAATCGTCGACCGCGTCGACGCGGGCGCGAAGCAATCGGAAAAGGTTAAGCTTCGCGTCCTGATTGATAATATAGGACGGCGATCGTTCGGGCCCCTCCTCGTGTTTGGCGGCGTGATCATGTTGGCGCCGGTCATCAGCGACATCCCCGGCGTTTCGACGACTGTCGGGGTTCTCGTTCTGATTGTCGCCGTTCAAGTGATTTTCGGGCGCGACTGGTTTTGGTTCCCGAAATGGTTGCTCGACCGCAGCGTTTCGTCGGAGAAGCTAAAAAAGACACTGGCGAAATGGATTCGCCCGGCCGCGAAGTTCGTCGACCGTTTGATCCACCGACGGATCCATTTTCTCGTGAGTCCTTGGGGTTCGCGGTTGATCGCGATCGCTTGTGCCGTGCTCGCGATTGCAACTCCGGTGACTGAAGTGATCCCGTTCAGCCATTACGCGGTCGGAGCTGCCATCGCTCTGTTCGGACTCGCGCTCATCGCGATGGATGGACTCATGGCCTTGCTGGGTTGGATTAGCTCTGCGGGACTCGTCGTGCTGGCGATGCATGAATTGCGTTGAGACCGGCCAAGCGGGGTTGTTCAGGTGCAACTGGAACGAACAACATCTCAGGCCCGATTCCCCAATCGGGGATATATACTTTAAGAGGCGCGGAAGTCAGGCCTGAGCCACGCCTGTCGCCCCACGCTGACCTAAACCGGCAGCCGGGACTGGCCTGTCCCGGATTTTGCGGCCGGCCTGGAATGGGTGGGTCGAAGCAATGCGCGCAGGCCGGGAATTCACGCCCCGGCAGGTATATACATAGGCATATAAGCATTTATATACACATCCGCGCGTATTGGGTGCATCGCTCGCGCCTGACGGGATGTCACTGGAGCGTGCGCGGCGCGGAGCCCGCTTGATCACGCGTTATATACGTTACAGAATATGAACGCGCGGATTCGCGGGACGGCTCGTGCTCGCCCCCACCTGTCTAAAGCGCCAGCGATCCGCCGGCCTTCTTCATCGCTTTACAGAGTGGCTGGTCCAGGAACGCGAGCGGCAGACCCCTCCGCAGCGCGAGGTCCAGATACGTGGCATCATATACCGTGAGCTCGAACCTCTCGGCCACTCTCCCGCTATTTTCCGTCGATCGGGTATCCCTGCCAAACCCACTGCAGCGCGGTGGGGTAGAGCTCACCGATGGTTGGGCGGTCGGTGTGGCCGGCGCCGCGGGCGAAGACGAATTTATAGTGATAGCCTTTGGCGGCCAGCACGCGCGCCATGGCCTCGTTCGCGGCGACCCAGTCATGCATGCCGTCGCGCCCGTTGAAGTTGTCGCGGTCGCCGCACTCCATATAGATGCGCAGCGGTTTGACGGGTTCGTTCGGAATCAGAGTCTCGTGGAACGCCCACGCGCCGTGCGGGTTTTCCGGGTCCGTCGGCCACTGCTGATTTACGAACGTGCCGGAAAACGTCAGGACGCGACGGTAGCGCTCGGGATGAAACCACGCCATGACCATACTCGCGGCCGCGCCTGAGCTCGTGCCCATCACAGCGCGGCCGGAAGGGTCCTTGGTGAGTTTCACGTGTGCCACGGTTTCCGCCATCGGCAGGACTTCGGTTTCAACGAAGTCGCTATATTTGCCCGAGACAGTATCATATTCCAGGCCGCGCTCGCTGCCCTGTCCGTCGCCGCCGCCGCTGGGGATTGCGACCACGATCATCACCGGCAGTTTCTTTTGCGGGATCAGGTGATCCAATACATTGAACGCCCGGTTGTCGCCGTCGGTGGTGATCATGACCGGCGCGACGGTGCCGGGTATATATTGTTGCGGAACGTACACGGACACGGTGCGGGTCCAAGGTTCGGCATGGCTGCGAATCGTGGGTGCGTTGGCGTCGCCGCCGGTTGGCGCGCCAGAGGCCGGCAGGTCGCGCGCGATCCCGGGGTAAAATTTACTCTCGGTCGAACGCAGGGTGAATTTATATATTGTTCCTTTGGGCTGTCCCTCGGCGACGGGACTCATCTCCGGCGCTGGGGTGTGGGTCGGGCCGATGATGAAATTTCCGTCGGCTTCAGTCGGCGGTACCTCGCCGTCGGGCAGCTCGGTGGCCTTGACGTATCCGGGTGTGAGCGGATCGCGCTGAGGTGCCGGCGGACGAGCCGCGCGTGCGGGTGCCGTGGCGGGAGCGGCAGCCGGCTGCGCGGGGACGGGATTCACCGTAACGAGAAGCAAGACTGCGGCGAAGGAGAGCGGAAGTTTCATAAGGGCTTGGGGTGGGGAGGGGCAGCGACGCGTCCGGGCGGGCAGCGGCGCATTTCATAAAGGCAAGAGGACGAGGGCGCACCGTGACGAGCTGAAAGCGGCGTGCCACGGGTGTGCAATGGCGGCATGTCCTTTGGGTAGCGAGATTTGCCGTCCGGAAAACAAGGGCCTTCGGGGCCGCTCCTGACCCCTCGAACTTCGGACTAAAACACATCCAGGTTATTCCAGAACCAGCTAGTGCAACAACGGTTTAACCTACAGTCTCCAATTGGGGACTGCGGAAGTTCTGCGCCCCGGACAGAGACGAATTCTTCCCGCGGCAGCTGAGAAAATACGCTCTAGCGGTCACACCCGCCTGCCCGCCCTATATATATATATATATATATACCGACCTCAGAATCTCCAGCCGAGCCCGGCGTATCCGGCGCGGCCGCGTGAGACTCGGCCAATGCCCAGAGTTGTCCCGGCATCGAGCTGCACGGCATTGGTCACTTGATACGCACGACCCAGCTCGGTCGACCACAGTGGCTGGCCTTCTCCTGCCTCCAACTCGAATTCCAAGTACGCGGTAAGCTGGCGGGTGAGGGCGCGCTCCAGTTCGACCTGGTTTTGATATTGCGTGCTCCAACTGCTTTTTCCCTCCGGCGCCCGCGAGACGCTAGTCGAGCCCTGTAGCTCCCAGCCGCCTTCCAAGTCGACTTCAAACGGGACAATCAGTCCTGACTCGGAATGGGAGGTCCCCCCAATCGCCTGCTGGAGCGGCAGCCGAACAAATGGCGCCACGCCGACCCCATATTCTCGTTTGACGTCAGCCAGAAATTTCCACTTCGCCGTCAGCGTCACGTAGCCGAATCCACTCGCGGTTCCCCCGCCGCGCTTCCGCGGCACGTTTGCCTTGAGGAAGGAATCGATCGCGACCACCGCCTCAGTCTCGTGGCCGAGCCCGAAGCGCACCGCCGTATCCAGGAATACAGCTGAGGCGTTGGAATCGAAATTGTCTTCTCGGGCGGCGGCGTTTACGGCCACGAGGTAACTGACGAGCTCCGCCTTGCCCCGCGGCAGCGTAAAAGGATTTTCCAGCTCCCCGGGGCGATCCATCTCGTACGGGTTGTCATCAATGGCCGGCCGTGGCTTCTCGTCTTCCTCTGCACGGCAAGAAGCCGCCAAGCTGAAAACCGACAAAATCGCCGTCGCAACGAGGAGAGACCGTCCGTGTCGTCCGGGCCGCCGCCGCGAAGTGAAATTCATGGCGAGCAATTGCGGCGGCGCGGGCGATTTGGCAATCCTTTCGACAACCGAGATGAAGCGATTCGCGGAAGACCGTCCCGCTCACGTGGAGCGCTGCACTCGACGCGAGGCAGGCTATATACAACGACAGATTGCGACGGGACGTTATTATACAAGTCTTACAGACGTGTCACATAGCTCGTTGAGCATAATGCATGACCCACGTTACACAATTGGGGGAACGTGTTTGAGGGACCAACGACCCGGCTTTAGAAACGTGCCCCTCATGCAAATTTCGGAAAAGGGCAGGGGGTCGAGGCGGAATCGTCAGCGCCCGACCTATTGCCTCTAGCGCAGCTATTCTTCCGGTTGGCCGCGGAGCTTCGCGAACACCCGGTAAAGAGAATTCATTCCGAGGAAACTCATGGGCGCTCCGGCGAGCCGCCGGCTGCAGACCTGCGTGGTCTTGCGACCTCCACGAAGTCGAAATACGCGAGTGAGTGAAAATCGTTCGTCGAGCCGAGAAAGGAGCGGCTCGGAATCGGCGCAAACTGAATTTCGTCCGCGGCTGCCTTGAGGGCTGCGACGGCGGGCCGAAAGCCAGCGCTTGCGTCCTCTGTCCCACCCTGCGTCGAGTATCGCGCTGCAACTATGTCACTATATTGCTCGGCTCCGCTGGACGGTCCTGGTTCGTCCGCTTGCTCGATTGCGTCACCCGTATATAGTTACCCGCGTCTGCGGGCGGCCACTTGCGTTATTACCATGTCACGTGCAACGCTCAGCGCGAGCGCGCGGGGTTGAGTCGCAAAAAATACTTCGAGTATATAGCCTTGTCGCCGAGCTTGCTGCGGTCGCACTCCTCAAGGCTGGGCGACGTTCAGTCCCGAGATTTTGAAGACGAATATATTTCCCGGCTTCTGGGTGACATCGCCGGGCATCGTGATATTCAGCCCGCTTTTTGATTGCTGAAACGCCAGCTCGCCCGGGTGTCCGAGGAGCTCGACGCGGGAAACGGTTCCGCTCTCGTTGGGCGATGCCAGCGACGTGATCGCGGCCGTGGCGCCCGGTGGTGCGAGTACGATTGCATATAGGGCGGTGCCTTTGGTGGTGAAACGAATATCGCTTCCAGCTGGGGCCTGGCCCCGCGGAATCTCCAGGCGACCTTCCCCGAGCTTCGTCCAAACGTGCGAATCATAGATCGCCTCGCCGTTGACGGCCAGCCACTGGCCGATTTCGCGCAGCACACTCGCCTGCTCGTCGGGGATCGAGCCGTCACCCCGCGGGGATATATTGAGCGCGAAGCAGCCATTGCGGCAGACTGCCTCGACCAGCGTCCGGATGATCGAGGCGGCGTTGGTGAGCCGCATGCCGTCAGTATAGCCCCAGGTGGTCCCGATCGTGTCATGAACCTCCCACGAGGGGCGCTCTATATTCTTCGGGGAACGTCCCATCCGCTCGTGATCACGAATACTGCCGGCCTCGTACGCCTCGAACTTGCTCACGATCGAAACGGGTTTTCCCCATTTCGCGGCCTGATTATAATAGTACGCCGCCACCTCGAGTTTGAGTGGATCGAGCACGCGGGGATTGATCCCGTTATCAAACCAGAGCAGGTCCGGTTTATATTTGTCGATCAGTTCATAATTCTTCTCGACCCAAAGCGTGAGGAATTTCTGCAGCGAAGCGTTGCTCCGGTCCGACCAGTAAAAATCCGCGTAGGCCGGATCGTTGAGGTCGGTGGCGAGGCCCGCCGGTGGGTTAATAAACGTGAAGTGTTCTATACTGTGATTATCTAGCCCATAGCGCAGTCCCTGCTGCTGCAGAGCCGCGACCAATTCTCCCACCAGGTCACGATGCGGGCCGACGCGCGCGGCGTTCCAGCGATTAAGCGCACTATCCCAGAGGGAAAACCCATCGTGATGCTCCGCAGGCACCATGACATAGCGCGCTCCCGCAGCTTTGAATAGCGCGGCCCATGCCGCCGGGTCGAAACGCGAGGCTGTGAACAGCGGGATGAAGTCCTTATATCCAAATTTATCCAGCGGGCCGTAGTGAGCGACGTGCCACTCCGTGTCGGCACCCCCGGCATACATGAACTTCTCGTACCATTCGTTATGATGAGCCGGAATCGAGAAAAGGCCCCAGTGGATGAAGATGCCGAACTTGGCGTCCTGCGCCCATTGCGGCATCCGGTACGAAGCGCGCACCGATTCCCACGTCGGCGCGAACGGCCCCGGCGGAATGGCCGGCCTGGCCGCGGCTGCAGCGGCTGCGACGATGTCCGCGGAAACCGGCGGCGACATGGAGCTATCGCCGGTCCCGCGCTGAATCGTCGACGGCGAGGGCGTTGGCTCTGCCGGCGCGGCGGACGTCCAGCGCGCCGTCGCGAGGCAAACAATATATAAGGCAAGAAAGGCGGGGCGGGCTTTCACGCACTGATTCTAAACGAAGCGGGGCGGCGCGCCATGGCGGGAAGTGATGGGGACATGGCAATTGCTGTGCATGGTCGGCGGCCGAGAAGGAGCCGAATATATACCCGATTTGATCGCGAGGCGAACGCGCGGCCCGGATGGGCGAGGCGCTGCCGGCGAGACCAGGCAGATCAAGCCGGTTATATAGTTATATATATCGATATACAGTGGGAGCAACTGGGGACAATACGGCAGGAGCGTGCGCTCGACGAAGACCGGCTGGTCATGCCTGGGAGGTATTCGGGAGCCCAATATGCAGCCGAGTTTTTGATGGCTATCGGTAGGTGGCTTGGATGGAATGAGTTGTGCATCGGACATGTCGCTGGCTGGTACTCTCGACGCTTTCCCGAAACGCGTCCGAGTTCGTCGGCCCGCTGGGAAAAGAGTTGTCCGCTCAGTCTATAACGAGTCAGGGACTCTCGATGAGAATCTGTTTTCGAACACCGGCGGATACCGGTCGCGCGCCAAGAGCTCTGGTGTTTTTCGCGGGGTTTCGCGGGTTGGGTTCCATCCTCGCGCACGTGCAACGTTTCGCGGCGGAACCGGCGGCGACCCGGACAAAATTGTGAGTGGATCGAGACGATTTCTCCCGCTGGCCGCGCTCGGTTTGGTATTCGCGACGCAGGCGTTCGGGAGTGGGCTGGGGGATTCTCGCTCCTTATTCGTAACCGATCCGCTATCTATACATCGGCAGCTTGAGATCCGCGCTGCGACTCCCGGTGCGTCGGAACTCACCCCGCGAGATGCCGGGCTGGAGGCGCCGCGAGCGGCGGCCGCCGAGATACCGTCGATCGCTGCGCGGAAAGCGCACGGGGCCGTCCGGAACATCGCCGGCGGGTTGCTGCTCGTCGTCGGGGTGGGCATTTCGCTCCTCGCGTTCGGACATGACCTCAATCGACTGCGGATCCTGAGTGAGATTCCGCAGGGGGCCGCGAGCCGAATTGCCCCGGAAGTTCAGTTCATCGCAGCAGCGCTCGCGGGAACGGGAGCCGGGTTGACGTGGACCTGGGGATTGGCGATCGCCTGGGTCGTCGGCCATCTCGTGGCTGGATATATGCTGTTGCCGATCCTGCTCTCCGCCTTGACCAGAAAATCCGGCGACTGAACGCCGTATTGTGCAATATACTCTCCGGCGGTCCGAAGAACAAGACGAGAGCGCCCATGAAGCACGCGCGGGCGTTGGCAGTAAACTTTGGGACACGCATCCTGGGAGGTATACAGATGAGCCAGAGTGCGCGAGCTAGCGGATTTTGGGGCAAAGCGATATATTGATGATTGTAGTCCTGCGGGTACGCTTCGAGCCCGTAACAACGATTCGCAGGGGGATTCCGCTCTGCGACTTACCTCTCAAAGCGGCTATATCTAGCGACTATTCCGGATCCGCGCTTCTATATTTGACGAGATCGGGCAGCGCGGCGGCGAGGAGCAACGCTCCGGCCACGCAGGCCGCGCCTCCGTACGCGATACCGGTCCGCAGGCCGAATGCGCGTGCGGAGAAGCCGACCTGCGCGCTGCCGAGATAGGGCCCCGACATATAGCTCACCATTTCGATACCGGCCATCCGTCCGCGCAGCCGATCGGGAATGGTTTGATTCCAAATCGTGCCACGGAATATCCCGCTGACCCCATCCGCCGCACCGGCGACGACCAGGCACGCCAACGCGATTCCGAGGCTGGCCGCATGCCCAAACAAAAAAATCGCGCAGCCCCACACGAGCACTGCGATAAATATAGCCAGCCCGTGGCGCCGCACTTTCGTCGTCCAACCGGAGGTGAGCGTCACGATGAGCGGCCCCAGTGAGATGGCGGAATAGAACAAGCCGACCGACGCCTTGCCAAAGTACTCCGCGAGAGCCGGGAAGAGGGCGAACGGCATGGCAAAGAACATCGCGTTGATGTCTATAAGGTACGTTCCCAAGAGCACCGGTCGATGACGCGCGTAGTTGAAGCCCTCGAGGATCGCGTTCAAACTCGGCCGCGAGCTTTGCGCCGGGATCGGAATCGAGGCGATGCGCGTCAAAGTATATATCGCGACGATATAGCTGGTGAGATCGATGCTGAAGGCGACGGCCGACCCGAACCGCGCGGCGATAATTCCTGCGATCGAGGGGCAGATCACATACATCATGCTCCGAACCGAGCTGAGCGCCGAAACGGCCGGGAGGTGCTCGGGCGCGACGAGGCGGGGCGTGAGCGATTCGAGGGCGGGACGGTGCAGGGCGTTCCCGCCGGCTGACCAAGCGGAGCAGACGAACAGTACCCACGGCCGCGGATGCGCGAGGAGGGCGTTAATCACGAGGGTGGCGCAGCACAGGCTCAGCGCGCATTCCGCGCCGATGATCAACTTCCGTCGGTCCAGGGAATCCGCGAGCGCTCCGCCCGCGAGCGAGAGCAGGAGCATCGGGAAGAACTCGACCAATCCGAGCAGTCCGACCTGAACCGTGGAATGCGTGAGTTGATATAGCTGCCAGGGCAGCACCACGAATGATATAGCGGTGCCAAAGGATGAGACCAGCTGGCCGGTGAATAAAAGCCGGTAGTCGCGTGAAGCCCGCAGCGGCGTCACATCCAAGGCGGCATGCTGGAGCCAGCGTCGTAAGCGTCCGCGTCGAGCCAAAGGAACAGCGGAGGAGCTCATGGGCTCGGCACGACAGGGGAAGCGTGCGAGGTTAGCAATCGATTACCGGTCAGCAACGATGACGGTTCCCGTGAAAAGACACTATATATCGTGAGAAATCCGAGCCGTGGTCACGCATGACTCTTCAGGATTGATTCGACGCCGCACCCATCTCGAAATAGTAAATCGCCGGTTCGGGTGGCGGTTGGCCCATTCTGGTTGCCGTCGCGGCGCGAAACCTTCGGGGGTGGGGCGATCGCGGGAAGCGGCACAAGGTGGCATGTGCCGGTTTAGCTGAATAGAACCTTGCTCAAGATGTCCTCCATTTCTTGCGAGACGAATCTCGCTGAAGCATTCGCGTGTATACTGGTCAGCTCGCCCACATATACATTTGCACCCTCGCAAAACATATCGACCCGCAGCCAATCGAAACCTCGCGAAAGTGCACTGGCCAATTCGAGCATCGTGCTGAGCGCCGGTGGTTGAGTTATGTGCGCCTCACGGGTTCCCAGCGAAACGACCGGAATCTTCTGCCAATCCGCCGTGTAGAAGCTTTTCGAGATATCTCGCCGTCGACCGCGAATCACCTCGATCGCCCGGGGCACGCCATCGACGCAGAAAACCTTATAATCGTCGACGTCGTCCGAGTCGAAAACGAGCGGTTCGATTATAATCTTTGGTGTCAGGTGTCTATAGTTGAATTCGCGGGTGACGTTGTAATGATTGTATTCCCACCAGCGCTCGATGGCTTGGAGTTCAAGCGCTTCGCCATGCTTGCGAAGTACCGTTTGATTCCAGCCGTGCGTGGCCTTGATGGCACAACGATTCGGGAATTCATAGTGTTTCACTTCCGTCCGGGCCCGAATCACGCCGAGCGTCGGGATCACATACTTTTCTGGTATTCTCGACCGTAGAAATATTTTTGCGTATTCTTTGTCGGTGATGAATCCGCGCAAGGGGTCACGGAAGCGATCGGAAGTCTTGAGAAAGAACAGTCGATCGTTGAGGCGATTGCTCTTCTCGTTTGGCCACCGCTTGTGGCGGGAGATGAACTGAAAAAGCGAATGGCAGCGGTCGCCCGCCGGACTTCTGGGCAGGAATTCAAAGGACCTCGGAAAGCTCTTGAAACGCATCACCGCACGCGGCGGAGATTTCCCCGGCTTCGAAGATTCGGTTGGTGGAGGCTGAAATGCGCGATGGCTTGGATCATGCCGCCGCAGTAGCATAATCCGGTCCCGAGCGTCGCGAATATATAGGAAAGTCGCACGCGGCGCGGCGCGGATGTGGGAGCTCAGGACTATCGCTTGACACGCGACGCAATCGAGAGCGTTCGCCGCATCGCCGCATCGCCGCATCGGCGCGTCGCGGCGGCCGGCTTACCCGGAATATTTCTGAAGCTTGGCCAGGAAGCCCGGTCGTCGAGTCACTTCGGGATTAAGAATGTTGTGGGGCAGCCGCCCCGCCGCCACCTCCGAAATATCGTGCATCAACGATTCAGCGGTTGCCCTTCCCGATTGCCACGTGGAGGCCAACCAATGCGGAGTTAAGAGCACATTAGGCAAGGTCAGCAAAGGACTATCGGCCGGCAGCGGTTCCCGTTCAAAAACATCCAGTCCCGCCCCGGCGATTTGCCGGCGGAGCAAGGCTTGATATAGCGCCGCTTCATCAATCATTTCCCCGCGCGCGAGATTAATAAGATACGCGCTTGGCTTCATCATGGCCAATTCTCGCGCCCCGATCATTCCCCGCGTGGTCTCATCGAGGCGCCCATGCAAGCTGACATAATCCGACTGCGCCAAAAGTGTCTCCAAGCTGTCCACAAGGTGAACCCCGAATTCCTGAGCCGCGGCCTTCTCCGGGCTTCGAGAAAACGCGATCATGCGCATCTGGAAAGGCGCAATCAGGCGGGCCAATTCTTTCCCGGATCGGCCGAAACCAACGATACCCAATGTAAAGCCGGCCAGATCGTCTCCGACTGCCTCCATCTGCCGGTCCCAGCGGCCTTCCCGAACGATCTGTTGCTGGAGATGGAAGCGTTTAGAAAATGCGAGTATAAACAGCAATGCTCCCGACGCCGTGGAATGCGTCATTCCCGCAGGGGAATTGAAAACCACCACATCGTGAGCGGTGGCAGCGGCGAGATCGATTTTATCATATCCGATTCCAGCACGCGCAATCGCCACCAGGTTCGCCGCCCCGTTTATATAGGCGGCAGCCGGCACATGGCTGCGCCGCACGATGATCACGTTGGAAGTTGCCACATGATCAGGCGTCACCGCCATGGAATAGGTACGTTCCTGATAGTTTATTTCCCCCGGTCGCGGTTGATGGTCCGAAAAGAAGCGGGTCTCGAATCGTGATGCGGGCTGCAACAAGTCCAGACCAAGTTCCGCCGCGGGCGCAGCCTGGTCGGTTATCCCAATGTTAAATACAGCCATGATATATGTATCAGTTTCGGATGATTCTTAGATAGGAGGTTCAGCAAGGTTTGCGGAGCGCTGGTTGCGCGGCGGAGCCGATCGCGGGCACGCGCCGCGCCATTGCGACCAATATAATACCGCCGGCGGCGAATAGATACTTGTCCAGGCCCAAAATTGAGCCAAGGGAAACGCCACTATCCTTCAGCAGCCCCGTCACGTATACACCCAGACCTCCCGCAATCGTCGCCGCCATGTTGATTATTCCATAAGCGGTCGCGCGATACTGAGGACCACAACTCATGCAGAGTATAGGCATCATATTGCTGTTGGTTAATCCGCTGGTGATTCCAAAAACGACGATGCCGAGTACGGCGACGCCGAGCGTGGAACCGTGTGTAATCAGAAACATACACGGAACCATCGCCCAAAGTCCGATCGCCGGGACGAACAGTCGACCCCGTGAATTATGCTGGCTCCATTTGTCGGCCCACGCGCCTCCCAAAACCATTCCTGCGAGAGCTGCCACGCTCGGGTAATTGTGCGCCGCGCTGCCGGCCCGGCCTTGGCTGATGTGAAACGTCTCCTGAAGGAATACGGGAGTCCATCCGTTGATCATCCACGAGGCCGCGCCCAAAAGCGCCCAATATACCATCAATCCGATGAAAGTGTTCCGGCGAAAAAGTTCCGCCAAGGCGGCCCAGAGTGGAGTCGGTGAACCCGCTTGTTCCACCTCTTCTCGTTGCATCACCGGGACGTCCCGCAGCGTGACCAGGAGCGGCACACAATAAGCGACACCCGCCAATCCGACCCACAGAACGACTGCTTTCCAACTATATAGTTCGGCAGCCCTGCCCGCGTAGCCGCCAATCATCGAGCCGATGATCATTCCGGTCAGATTTATTCCGGTCGCCAATGAGCGGGTCGGGCCGGGATGATATCCGGCGATGAGCGCAAGCGAGGCCGGAAGATAGCACGCTTCGCACGCTCCCACCGTCGCGCGGAGAATCAGGAGCTGATGGAAGTTCCGGACTTCAACGGTGACTGCGGTCAGGAGTGACCACACAAATAGGCTTAATATTATTGCTCGGGAGCGGCCGAACCGATCCGCGATAAAACCTGCGAGCGGACTTGCCAGTCCGTAGGTCCACAAAAACACAGCGGTCAGCAGGCCAAATTGCGTCTCGGTCAGCTGGAACGACGACGACAGCGAATCGTGCATCGTCGTTAACATCACCCGGTTGATGAAATTCAGGGAGACAACCACCCAGAGTAAGCCGACGATGGTCCATGCTCCAGCCGGAAGGCGTTTTTCCATGGGTGGTGGATTCGTTCGAACAAAATCGCTTCTCACCACCTATAGTAAAACTCAAATGCCGTGGTACTAATAAGGTACCGCACGCTCCGACCTTCCTGCCGGACGGTACCCCAACGGATTCAGCGCCAGAACTCAGCGCGCGGCTAAACGGGTAACCGCTCAATAGGAACGGATCGTGCCCGGTATATAGCGATGCGTGGCCAACTCAGTCGGGTCGGGCTGGCCGCGCGGTCAGCGGCCCGTGCAAGCCAGGCATTGGGCCGCTGGCTCAAATGCCGGGGATGGGGCGGCTCAGAGGAGCTGCAGCATTCGTCGACGTGAATCGGTCGGAGCGATCCGCCGGCAGTGAAACGTCACGGCGCCTCGAACTTGAACGGGACCTTCGCTGTAGACTCTATAGCGGTCCGGTTCTTTATTTCAGGCGTGAACCGCCAATATTGAATGGCCTGCAGGGCCGCGTCGCCAAATGCCGGAGCTGTCGCCGCTGCGACCTTCGCGTCGTGCGGGTTCCCCTGGGCATCCACCCGCAATACGATGGTTGCCTCCCCGGGCTGCTTGGACTGCAGCGACGCTGGATAAACGGGGTCATAGACCGCGAGCGGTGTGATCGGCGCGTCCTTCCCGGCAGCCACCCGCGCAGCGACCATGGCATCGAGCGCGGCCCGGCGTTTTCCCTCGGACACGTCCGAAGTGAATAACTCGCGCCCATTTGTATAGAGATGCGTGCCGCGGAGCTGAACTCCGAAGAGGCGAAATTTCGTGATCTCGTCAATGGACATATGCACGGAATGATGCGCCTTCAGGTCACCGAGCTCATGGACATAAACATATTGTCCGATCTGCTTGCTGTTCAGATCGAGCACCAGGACGACATTCGCCAAATCGGCGTCCGCCTCGAAGTCTGCTGTATAGACGAACCGGCCGGCGTGGACGAGATGGGACGTGGACGCGCCCTCGTCGGAGATGGCGCGTTCGCCTTTCTTAAAGCTGAGATTCTTGACCGACACGAGAATGGGCACGTATTCCGTCGCGGGCTGCAGCGCGAACGGACCCTCGGCCACCGAGACCCATTGACCATCGCGCTGGATATATGCGACCGCGCCCGCTGCCTTGCGAACGAACTCCGGCTTTCCGTTCGATTGAACAATCAGAGCTGTCTGCGCACCCGCATGGACGGAAAATAAAGCGGCCGCAGCGAACAGGGCGAGGAGGCGAAGACAGGAGGAGCGGACGGCCGGATAACTCCGGGAGGCGTGAGTTATCATCAGGTGAGGGAAGCGGCCTGTCATCTTTACGCAACCTGAAACGGAAATGAGCAGGTAATTCAAAACGGAGGTCGCCCAAGTATATACTATCGTTTAAAGGAAGTACGATGATGTATCAAAAGCACGTGCAGGTCTGGCGCAATACGGTTGGAGTCACGGTATCATATATGTACCGCGTACGGGCTGGGGATTCTCCGTAAGGGCGAACATCTGGTCTTTACGTGAGGCGGAGTCGAGGCGAACGGTTTTTCCGCCGATGATATAGATATTGCGGCCTACCGCCGCGACGGCGGCGTGGCGGGCGGCTTCATATTTCGGGTTTTTGCGCCGCGCAACGAACGGCCCCAAGTCAATCTGCAGACACGCTCTGCGATGCCGAAAAAGTCGTACAATCCTGTTCTGTAAGTCATTGTTCCGTCGGCGGCATAATCCCCGTTACCCGTTTGGGGATATATTGTTGTTGGGACAGGATCCGCACCCGCCGGCCATGCCCCGGCACTGTATACCGATCGTACGCGTCTGGATCACACAAAGTACAGCCATCGAGCACTTGCGCCGTGGATTGGAACGCAGCAACTTTCACGTCCGCGAAGACAATGACCAATATACTTCCCGCGACGTGAACGCCTCCGAGTCAGGTGGAAATGGCGGCGTATATAGCCAATATCAAGCCCGCGTGGTCGCGTCCGCGTTGGCACTTCTCTCATCGGCGACCGCGGCCCACGCCGCACCGCCGACGCTCCCGCCCCAAGTCCCCTATCTGCAGGCGCCGAGTCGCTATGTCGTTGGCAGCGGAATTGCGATGGCAGTCGGCGAGCCGAACGGCGACTGGGTGCAACTCGCCGGACCTGGATATACGAATCACAACCTGCTCGAACGGGAGCACCTGACACTTCTAGTGGACGGAAAACCCATCGCGCTCGTTTGGAATATAAAGCGCGCCGAGCGCACCGGACTTTACTATGGCATCGCCGCGGACGGGGATCTGCGCTTCCGGCTGGTCGATTTCTCGACCTGGGGTCTCCCAAATGTCACCCGTCTACTCTCGATCGAGAACACCTCGCGCACGTTGTCCCACGAGGTTCACGTCCGGGCCGACATTACACCGTCGAAGGCCAAGGGAATCAGCGCCATGCTGAGCCGAGAATCCGCGACTAGCCCCGGCTATATAATGTTGGAAGCATCGAAAGAAGCGGCCACGCTCTTCACCGATCACCCCAACGAGATCGAAGGCGCCGCAACGATCTCCTTCGGCGCACTCGCCGGCTGGGCGGGATCCGACGGCCCTCGCAGCTATATACTCGAGTCCAAGTCGGTGACCGTGGCTGCGAACGCCACCGGAGAAATCACGCTCGTGCATTCGTTCTCGTCCCCGGCCGACGCGCGCCGCCTCGGAATCGGGCCCGCGGGCCAGTTCCGCGCGCGCGAAGCGTTGGCGCAGAGCATAGTCGAGTGGCAGCACTGGTTCTCGGCCGTCGGGCCGAAATATCGACTCGAAAATATCCGGGACGAACGCGCTCGCCGGTTGGTCGAGGGCGCGCTCGCCGTGATCAAAACCAATCAGTCCGCCGACGGCGGGTTCGCGGCCGATCTCACGTTCTTCTCGCAGGGTTTCACCCGCGATTCGATTTTGGGACTGAAGGCGATGTCTGCCACGGGGCACAGCGACGAGCTGAAGCGCTGGCTGCTCTGGGAGAATTATAAGTTCGGACTTTGCGGCCATATTTGCGATGCGACGGTGCTCTCGCCCACGCTGGACGCCCCGAGCATCGAATTCGACATGGGCAACATCGGCGTCGAAGGAACCGCTCTCGTGGTGCTCTGCGCGCGCGATTACTATAACGCGACTCGTGATCTCACGACCCTGCGCAGCCTGGATCGCATGCTGCGCTACTGTATAGAGGTTCAGCTGCAGCAGGCGCATGCCAACGATTACCGGCTCGAGTTCAATGGCGATGAGACGGAGGTCTGCGGGGCGGTGGAGATCAAGCAGGCTGGCACCCTGGAGCGACTTGATATTACCACGCGCGATTGGTCGCTGTCCTCGGTCGCGCTCGCCGCGGCGTCGGTCGACTTCTATATTCGTTATATAGAGGCGACTGGCGGAAACCCGGCCGCGTACCACTCCGCGACCGAAGCGGGGAATTTTGATCTGCAAAAAGAACGCGCACGCCTCGTCGCTGCCATGGATCGCGATTTCTGGCGCACCGATGTGCCGGGTCTCAATACGGGTTTTCACGACGCGTTCCGGATCAAGGAGACCGGCGCGTGGCCACTGCATCGGCTCAGCAATATATCGCTGATGCCAGTATATTGGGGGACGCCGTATGGAAAACCGGAACAGCGCCGCGACGCGGCCGCCATCGCTCATTACTTCAATCCTCGGACTGGTTTTCTGCCCCTCGTGCCCGAGGCCGATACCGGTTTCGACGGCCATGATTTGGGCTATCTCCTCTGGACGCTCGTCGAGACGGGAAACCCAGCGAAGGAGGCCGTATATAAAGCGCTGGTGACGGGGCCGACGTCGGACTGTTGGGGCGCGTTTTCCGAAGCATATAGTCCGGACGGAAAACCCAACGAGCACGACCTGCGCACGATGGAAACCGGAGTGAACGTCAGCGCCGTTGCCCGGTATTGGAATCTCGGCAACTAATCCGGTGGGGACGAGAAGGCCTGGGCGATCGGACCCGGAAGCTGGGGCAGGCTGTTCCTATATACTTAGCCAAAGCCAAGATCCTGTGGGAAGCGAACCTGGCGATATATAGAACGGTCCGCTCGAAGTAGCTTTTCTATGAACCCCGTCGCCGCAGCGCCTCGGAGCGACGCGACTTGCATCTCAACGGGAACGCGATTCGTTCGCCCATCACGCCATGAAAAACGTTCTGATTACGGGAGCCAACCGCGGCATCGGTTTTGAAACGGCACGTCAGCTCGCCCAGCGCGGATTCCATGTGATCCTGGGCTCCCGCTCGGAGGAGCAGGGCGAGAAAGCGCGGCGCAAGCTCGAGGGCGTCGGCAAAGTGTCGCTGCTTGCGATCGACGTCAGCGACTCGAAGAGCGTTGCGGCTGCCGCCGAAGCATTCGCGCCCAACGGGCAACTCGATGTGCTGATCAACAACGCCGGAATATATCCCGATGAGGGTACTTCGATCCTCACGATTTCGCGCGACGCCATGGTGAGCACGCTGCAGACCAATACTTTCGGCCCGTTGGAGGTCACGCAGCGTTTCCTGAAGCACTTAAAAGCAGCACCGGCCGCGCGGGTGATTAATATATCGAGTGGTCTCGGCCAGCTCGATGGATTGGAGCCGGGCATTCCCAGCTACGGCCTGTCGAAGTTGGCACTGAACGGGATCACGATCATGCTCGCGAACGCGTTGCGGGAGTTCGGGATTGCCGTGAACTCGATGTGCCCGGGGTGGGTGCAGACCGACATGGGCGGCGCGGGCGCCTCGCGCACGGTCGCACAAGGCGCCGATACGGCCGTGTGGCTGGCAGCCGAGGCGGATCAGAAGCTCAGCGGGAAATTCTTCCGCGATCGGGCGGAGATCCCTTGGTGAACGCTTGAGCGCGCAAAAGGGACGCGTAGTTTAGCAGCAGCGGCGAGTCTGGCCGCATATCCGCTATCTATATCCAGGAACTCGGGGATATATAAAAGCGGTCAACCGCGGGCGTCGCAGATTCTCATGTCACTCAACTCGACGCGCTGGCGACCCAGGGGCGCGTTTCCAATATGAAAGCGGTCTGCCGCTTCCGGCGCGTCCAACGGTTAGGCTGAGTTTAACCGGATGGTTAACGAGCTACGTGCCGGCGGCCGGTGCCATCGGCTCACCGCGCCAGATCCAGCGCAACGTCTCGGGGAAGATTGAACCCCCGTGCTTGCTGCTGTGGACGCCGTGTCCGAGGACGTATTCCACATCGTAGAGCTTTCCGGTCAGCGCTTCAGACATGAGGCGGTTCTGCAAGAACCAGTCGCGCTCCGGGCTATCGGGACGGCGGTTGTCGTTGATTCCGTCCTGGAGATGAATGCGCAACGGTTTGCGATCCGCCTCGCGGATGAGCTGCGGATAAACGTGACCTCCGCGAATATTCGTAAAACTGCCGACGTCTGAAATCACCTTGCCGAACCATTCCGGGTGATTCCACGCGACGGTGAACGCGCAGATGGCGCCGGAGCTGATGCCGCCGATGCACCGTCCCGCCGGATCCTTCCGAATATTATATTTCTTCTCGATCGGCGGCAAAACTTCCTTGGCCAGGAACTGCCCGTAGGCATCGGACAGGGTATCATATTCAACGCTCCGGTTATTGAAGTCCGGCCTGCCGTTCGCGTCGATCGCCGTGCTTCCAGGGTTGATGAAGACGGTGATGATGACCGGCAGCTCCTTTCGCGCGGTGAGGTTGTCGATCACGTTGGGCGTGGCATATTCCAACGTTTGACGCGCCCGGTTGCCCTCGGGCGTGCGCTCGCGCATCGCATATTGGCGCGGTCCATCCTGCAACACCATCAGGCAGGCGGCCTCCGACGATTTATATTGCGCTGGTATATAGATCCAGATCTCGCGAACCGTGTTCGGAAACACCTCGCTCTTATCCCAGCGATATTTTTCCCATGTGCCCTGCGGCACTCCCGGCTGAACCAGCGAATCCGGACCCAGTGTATAGTCGTCCGCACCGGGCGGCGCGGGCACCGCGGCCGATTTCTTCGGCGTCGCTGCCGGGGCGGGCTCGGCGGCAGATATACTCCCGACCAGGAGCAGGCTGACGGTGGCCAAGATGAGGCGAGGGGTAATGTTCATTTATATATATAAAAGCGAGGCGGCGATGAGACGCGGCCGGGCGCGGGAGGCTCGACCCATGACGGGTCCCAATATAAACCGGAACCGCCGCTCAGGCGATCGCCTCCAGGCGTCCCGTGCTGTCCGCGAAGTGATCCACCGGGGCGCCGACGCGATCCAGCAGCGAGGAGAAGAGATTGGTCATCGGCACCTCGGAATCCAGGTGGATGTGCCGGCCAGGCGTCAAGGAGCCGCCGCCCCGACCCGCGAGCAACGTCGGCAGGTTGTCGTGCAGATGCTCGTTTGGATCGCTGATGCCGGCGCCATACGCGATCATACAATTGTCGAGCAACGTGCCTTCGCCTTCCTTCACGGATTTCAGCTTGTCGAGGAAGTAGCCGAACTGGCTGACATGCCAGCGATCGATCTTCGCCAGTTTCTCGAGCGAGTCGGGGTTGTTGCGGTGGTGTGACGTCGAGTGATGGCCGTTGGCCACGCCGGCGAACGGGTAGGGGCGGTTGCCGCCGTCGTGGGAGACGAGAAACGTGGAAATTCGCGTGCTGTCGGTTTGAAACGCGAGCGCCATCAAATCATACATGAGGCGCATGTGGCGCTCGAATGTATAGTCGGCGTTCATGTCGCCCATCGCTCCGGCGGGGACCGGCGGCGGCATGCGTCCATTTTTTTCGATGCGTTGTTCGACCTCGCGGATCGCCGTTAAATACTCATCGAGCTTTTCGCGGTCGCGGCGGCCGACGTTGTTCTGCAGGCGGCGCGTCTGCTCGAGCACGAGATCGAGGATGCTCTTCTCCTCGCGCTGGCGCAGCAAACGGGCCTCACGCGACTCGGTGCTCGATCCGCCGCCGAACAGGCGGTCGAACGCGGCCTTGGGCTCGATCTCCGGGTTCATCGGCTGGGATTCCGAGCGCCACGATATATTAAACTGGTAGGCGCAGCTATACCCGGAGTCGCACGATCCCGCTTCCTGTCCGCGATCGCAGCTTAACTCCAGCGAAGGAAAACGCGTCCGGTCGCCAATGGCGCGCGCGGCGACCTGGTCGACGGATACACCCACGTGTATATCCGACGCCGACTTTTTCGCCTGGCAGCCCGTGAGGTACGTGGCGGAGGCGCGAGCGTGATCACCGCCGCCGTCGCCGTTGCCGAAGGCCTTGCGGTGTGCGAGTCCGCTGATGACGCTGAAGTCCGCTTTGTGGGCCGCGAGGGGCTCGAGCGTGGGTGAAAGCAGGTAATCCGTTCCGACGCCGCTGGGCAGCCACTGGGTCATGTTCTTCCCATTCGGAACATATACAAACGCCAGCCGCTTCGGGTAGAGGGACGCAGCGGTGCCGGCGCCGCTTCCGGCAAGGTCGGTGGCATTGCCGACCGCGCGCAGGGACGGGATCATGGCATCCAACACCGGCAGGGCGATGGCGGTTCCGAGACCGCGAAGGAAGGTGCGACGTGGGATTTGCCAGGATTTGTTCATATCGAGTTATATGTTATATGGAGATATAGTATTTCGGAGCCGGCGCAGGAGCGGGTCAGCGCTGCGTGACGGCGACGGGCGAGTCGACGCGTTGCCGGTCGAACGGCGCGCTTTTCACGACAGCCAGGACGAGGGAAGAAAACTTGAATTGGCCGTTCCGTAGCTCCTGCGTAATATGGTCGACTGCCGGCCGATCGGAACGTTCGACGCCGCGACCAATGGCGTAGGTCAGCATCTTCTCCGCGAGATTCTGCACGAACAAGTCCCGTCGGTGATCCGCGAGCAACCCAATCAATTCGGCGGCGCCGTTGAAGCTTTCGCCGGTTCCCAGCTTGCCTGCGGCGTCGACGGGAAACTCGCCGTCCTTCTCTCTATAGGCTCCGACCGCGTCGAAGTTTTCGAGACTGAAGCCGATCGGGTCCATGCGCGCGTGGCATGAGGCGCACACGGCGTTCGTGCGGTGCACTTCCATTTGCTGGCGCAGGGTCCCGGTGACCGGTTTGCCGTCGTTCTTAAGATCCGGGACATTTGGTGGGGGCGGCGGTGGCGGTGTGCCGAGTATATTCTCGAGAACCCATTTCCCGCGCTTCACCGGCGACGTGCGGTTCGGGTTGGACGTGATGGTCAATATACTCGCCTGCGTCAGCACACCGCGGCGCGGCGTGCCCGCGAGCGAGACCCGGCGGAATTCGTCACCCTCGACGCCGGCAATACCATAGTGTTTCGCCAGGCGCTCGTTCACGAATGTATAGTCGGCGGTCAGAAATTCGAGAACGCTGCGGTCGTTCTGGATAATATTCGCGAAGAATGTCTCCGTCTCCTCGCGCATCGCCGACCGGAGCGAGTCATCGAAGTCGGGAAACATTTCCTTGTCCGGCGCGACGAAATTCAAATTGCGAATCTCGAGCCATTGGCCGGCGAAGTTTTTCGTGAGCGCGTCCGCCTTGGGCGATTGCATCATGCGTCGGACCTGGGCCTCCAGGTTGCTCCGCAATTTCCCGTGCGCGGCGAGTTGATATAACTCCTCGTCCGGCATGCTGCTCCACAGAAAGTAGGAGAGTCGCGAGGCGAGGGCGAACTCGCCGATCGGAAGCGATGCCCAACCCTCACGCGGTGGCATCGGCGTTTTCGCTTTACGATCCGGGAGGGTGAACTCCGAGCGGAATAGGAAATTTGGCGAAACGAGGACGGCCTGCAGCGCGAGTTTTACTGCGGGTACGAGCGGCTCGCCGGCGGCGGCACGGAAACGATACAGCGGCAGCAGTTCGTCGATCTCAGAAGGATCGACCGGCCGGCGCCACGCGCGGCGCGCGAATTCCGTGATGATGTCGCGTGCGATCTTCTCCGCGTCCTTCGGATTCTTGGGCGGCTTCGCGTCGCGACGGAAGAGCAGCTGCATCGGAGCGGCCATCTCTGGCACGGGCGCGGGTTCTGAGGTCGCGGCAATCTCGAGGTCTTCAACGATCAGGTTTCGGTCGCGGAGGTTCGGGTTTTTGTTTTCCGGGTCCGCGTAGTCGTTGATATAGGCAACACTGAATCGGTGGTCGCCGGCGGGAAGGGTGACCTTGGCTTCATATACGCGCGGAATCGCGTTGAGCAGCACGGCAGAAAACACGTGCTGGCCCGGCAGGGCGGTGAGCTTGGCGGGTGCGAGCACGTCGAACGAACTCACGGGCTTGCCATCGATGCTGAACTCCATGCGCGCCGGATCGGGACCAGCTTGCTGCGCGTAGGCCTGCGCCCGAATCATATATTCTCCGGCCCGCGGAACGCTATGTTTCAGCGTGATCGCTCCCTCGTGCTCGAGCAGGCGGGCGCCGTCGGCTATATACTTCCCATCGCCGGTCACCTCGAGATCCTTCGCGCGCGCCCGGATGGTGGCGGTTGGGGCGGGGCCTTCGATGACGACCGATTTTATGTAGATGGTGCCACCCTGCAGGGGACCGAGCCGGCCGTTGCGCATGATGGCTTCGTTTTCGCCGCCGCGCAGCCGGTGATTCACAAACGCCAGGCGGTGTTTCCCCGACGGCAGGCCGACACGCATTTCATAATCAGCGGGATTCTCCTCCGGCGCGGCAATGCTCCATTCGCCAATGATCGCGTCGTCGAGCATCACGGTGAGCACGATCGGCTGCTCGCTCAGCGGCTTCTTACTGGAAGCATACTTCCCCTTGGGCGTGGCGAACGCGCGGGCTCGCAATATATAGTCGCCGCCCGCAAAAGTCTTCGTCGTGGAGACGCCGTCCTCCTCGAGTGAACCGAGCGGCATATAACCATCGCCGCGGTCGCCATCGGCATTGAAGCCCATCTCCATCAGGTTGGCGGCGAGACTATATATCTGGCTGGCGGGCTTCGCCGTGGGAATGGCCTCATCGAGGGCCACGCGGGCGGCTGTCAGATATTTCTCCAGCAGGACAGGCGGCAGCGAGAGCACGTCGCTGATATTGTCGAAGCCGTAGCCGGAATTGTCGGCGGGGAAATCGTCCGCCACCTGCAATCGGACGCCGAGCAAATCGCGGATCGTGTTAGTATATTCGACGCGATTGAGCCGGTGCACGGTCACGCGCCCCGGATCGGGATTCGCCGGGTCCACGTGAAAGAGTTCCCGCTCGATCCAACCGGAGATGACGGCACGTTCCGCGTCGGAGGGGAGATCGTCAGCATCGTCCGGTGGCATCTCCTGCGAGCGCACGCGGTCCATGACGGTCTCCCATTTCTTGGCGTCGGCGTGAATCGCCTTGAGCGATATATTGTCTTCGAAAGAGACGTCGCCCTTGTGATGTCCGCCGCCGTGGCAGTCGGCGCAATATTTGTTGATCAACGGCTCGACCCGCTGTGTAAAGTCGTTCGACGGATCGCTCGCGGGGGTGGGGGCGGCGTGAAGGCTGGATGCGAATGCGGCCCACGCTACAGCGAGGGACCAGGGGAGAAGGGGCAGGCGGGAAAACACGGGTAGGAATCAGCGTCGGGGAAACGCAGCCCTACTATGCCTTTTTTTGTGCCGGGGCGCTATAGACCAATCGGTCTGCCCGCCGGTTTCGCGTCGCAAGTTGTTGCAGCATCGCAGCGCACGGACCGGCGGCGGCCGCGCTACTTGGCGAAAAACTTCGCCACCGCCTCCGTTCCCGACTGCACGTGGAGTTTCTTATATATCACGTGGAGATGCCCGTGCACGGTGCTGCGGGTGATCCCCAGCTGATCGGCGATTTGTTTATAGGCCAGGCCCTTCGCCAGCAGCGCCAATATAGTATGCTCGCGCTGCGTCAGGCCCTCGATGCCGCCATGGTCTTTTTCGTTGCGGTGAAAAAAGGCAACTACCTTGCGCGCGATCTGCATGGACATCGGCGAGCCGCCTTCGCGCACGCTCCGGATCGCCTGCAGAAGTTCATCGGGCGCGAAGCGCTTGAGCAGGTACCCGCTCGCCCCGGCCTTCAACGCATCGAAGATGAGCTGGCTAGAGTCATACGTCGTCAGCATCAGGAACTCTATATTGGGGCACAGGCGTTTGAGGTTCGCGACGCACGCGATGCCGTTCTGTCCCGGGAGATTGATGTCCATGAGGACAACCGAGGGAGCGAGCGCGGGGATCTGCCGCTCCGCATCGCGCGCGTTCGCGAACGTTCCGAGGCAAACCATATCCGGCGCGTGCCGCAGGAGGCCCTCCAATCCTTCGCTGGTCGGGCGGTCATCCTCCACTATACAGACTCGGATTCGATTATTCAGTGGCGTCCTTTCGTTCACGCCTGACGAGATCCACGGTCAATTCGATTCGCGTGCCTGCGCCGGAAGACGATTCGAGGCGGCACGCTCCTCCGATTTCCGCCATGCGGGCTTGTATATTGGTCAGTCCGGATGCTCCCGCGCGCGTTGGCCCCGGGTCGAAACCGCGACCGTTGTCCGCTATATTAATCGTCAGGCGAGAGGACCGAATTGTGATCTCCAAGTGCACGAGGCTCGCTGCGGCATGCTTGACTATATTATTCAGCGATTCGCGGACCGCGAGAAACAGGTGGTGGCGCGTGCGCGCGGGAAAAAGGGTTTCGGGAACGTCCTCGGGCATCTGCACGTCCGACGCGATCCCGGCTGAGGCGAGAAATTCCACCGCGAATCCGACCAGATAATCCAACGCGGCACCGAGCCCGTCGTTCGCCGGGTCGACGGCCCAGACGATTTCGTCGAGCGACTCGATGGTGTGACGCGCAATGGCGGCGATTTCGCGTCCGTGATTGGCGACGCGTTCCGGCGGATCGAGCACGAGAAGTTTACTGGCGATCGCGATCTGAGTCAGGCTGGCGCCGAGTTGATCATGCATATCCCGGGCGATGCGCGTGCGTTCCCGTTCGACGGCACGCTCCTGTTCGAGACGCCGCAGGCGGGTGCGAACACGCAGGAGCACCACCTTGCGAACCGCGAGCGAGAGAAGGACCAGAGCAATCGCCGCGCCCGCCACACGCGTCAGCGGTTTTTGCCACCACCACGCCGCAATGGTGAATGGCAGGACCGCCGGTTCCGACGCCAACGGTCGGCCGCCGGCGTCGGTTGCCTGCACCTCGAATCTATATACGCCGGGAGGCAGTCCGGCGAGAGTGGCCACCCGCGCGGTACCGACGGAAAGCCACTCATCGCCCGCCGGTCCGCGGAGTCTATAGCGGAACGCGATCTCCTCGGCTCCGTTCATTTGGGGAAGTGTATAGCGAATGCGGATCGGCCCGGCCCGCGGTGCGATTGCGACCGGGTGAGTTTTTCCAAAGGCCACCGCCTGGTCACCCACCGTAATTTCTTCAATCCGCACACTTCCTATAACTTTCGGAGCTGTGATCTGGTGTGGAACGATCTCCAAAGCTCCCCGATCCGTCGCGAACCAGAGATGCCCATCGCGCGTGCGGGTGACGGCTCCTCGATTGGCCGGGCTGAACTCTGCCATCGGCACGCCGTCGTCGCGTCCGAAACTGCGGAACCACGCCGTCCGACCATGCTCGAGCGCGGCCTCGAGTTCGCCGCGCTCCGTCAATATAAGACCGCGTGCCGTGCCGATCCAAAATTCGCCCTCGTCGGTTATAGCGAGCGATCGCAGATCGCCGCCGGGAAAATCGGCGCTGGCGGGCAATGGCCGCACTTGGTCCGCGCGCCAGCGGTATATACGATTGCCCACGGCAAACCAGACCGCGTGTCCCTGGTCGCCGACAATAAAGAGCACGGCCCCCGGTTCCGCGTTCGGCAAAGCGATCGCGTCCCAGTGTTCGCCCCGGCGACGATAGATACTTCCTTCCTCGGTGCCGATCCAAAGGGTTCCGTCGAGATCCTCGGCCGCGATGCTCACGTGGCCCATCGCCGAGGTAAACGGCGGCGTGGGTGGATCCTTTTTTCTCGTTATATAGAGTGATCCTCCGGGCGTGGTGATCCAGACCTCGCCGCGGCGGTCGATCAGAACACTGGCGGAATTCTCCTCTGGGAGTTCCTCGGCCCACGCATCGTGCGAACAACGCCGGACTCCGTTAGCGGTCGCGATCAAAACTCCACCATTCGCGTCAGCCGTGATACCCCGCGCGGCGACTTCGTTGTGCCAGCCGAGCGGCGTGGCGAAATGACGGTTCTGCGCGTCCGTCGCACGGACCAACATATTGGCGCGGCCGGAAAGCCACACGCGACCCTCCGCATCCTGCGCTGCGGAGTATATTTCGTCTTCGGCCACACCTTCTTTCGCCTGGTGCAGAAAAAATCGTCGCAACCGCACGCGGTTTAGCCCGCCGCTTTGTCGACCGACCCAAAGATTTTTTTCCCGGTCTTCAAACACGACCGAAACGGACGCGCCCGCGATCGGCACCCGCACCGAACCGTCGGTGCCAAAACGAATCAGGCCGGACTGATTGGTCTGAATCCACAGGGTTCCGATAGAGTCCTCGAACAGGCCGTGCACCGATATATTGCCGACCGTCGTGATGATCTCCTGCGAGCCATCCGCTGTATAATGCATCAGGTGACCGCCCCGAGTCGCCCAAATACCTCCGCGCGCCGCCGCTGTAATCCGCGCACCGCTTGCAGCCGCGGGATCGACCGCGCGAAATCTCTGCCCATCGAGGACGGCACAGCCGCTCGAATTCGCATACCAGATATGATCATCACGATCGCAGCAAATCCACCCAGCGCTGCCCTCCGGCACACCCTCGGCTCCCCCAAAATCCCGCATCTCGCCGCCGCGCCACCGGCTGACGCGCGCCGAGCGCTCATAGGTGAACCACACCGCGCCGTCCTTGCTCTGCGCAAACGAGGTGACACGGTCCGCCGACTCCTGCGCCTCCGGGGCCGGACGAATTTCCTGGAAGGTCGCCTCGAGTTTTCGCGTGACGCGTCCGCCAGCCTGTCCGATCCAAAGCGCCCCATCACGTGAAACATATAGCGCATGAACGCGATCCTCGCTGAGTCCGGAGGCATTTCGCGCGGTCAGAGCCGTGAAATGCACCCCGTCGAAGCGAACGAGGCCGCCTTGGGTTCCCAGCCAGAGATAACCATCCGGCGTCTGCGCGATATCGTAGATGCGGTTGCTGGGCAGGCCGTCGTCCATTTCCCACGTGCGCACTATATAGTCGTCCGACATCGGAATATCCTCCGGCTCGATCGCGCGCGCCGCGGTGCCGACGCTTGCGAAGGCGAGGGCGAGCGCGATCAGGGATGACAACGCCGTGATTCGACGCATGGGGTTACGCGTGGCTCCGGAGCGGCATGGCGGGACCGGTGTACAGTCGATGATTAGGACCGAGCGAGCAGAATCACTCGCGACGTGCGGTGGTGATGCGGGTTTGGCGTCGCCTGCAGCTGGAAAGCATATGTATATTCAGCAGCCAGCTTGCCCGCGCGATCCTGAACGTCCCGACGTTCGGTTGGGAAGCGCAGGAGCCGCGTTGAATCTCCTCGCCTCGGATCATCCGCGCGGGACGGCGGGTTGGCGTTCCGATGACAATATATATGGCTCGTGAGGTTTGCGGCAAATCTTCTCGTCAAGGGCTCTTAATGCGGGGCGTATAAAAGTATATAGAACCCGTCGCTCGCGGCTGGACCGAACGATCGTCAACCCTATATCATATAGCGCGGACAACGCTTCCGGGCGTGCATCTCGAGCGCAAGGCTCGAACGGCTTCGACCGGCAACGCGCGGGTGGGACGCATCGCCGGCCGAAGCGGGTTCGATTCTCGCGTTTGCTATAGCCCTTCGCGCGCGGGCGGCGGCGGCTCGTTGCGGACGTCGGGCAGGTACTGACCCGCGAGGTCAAGGCTCTCTATAATGTCGAGCATGCGTTGTCCGTCACCGGCGGCCTCCGGACGTCCCGGGACTTCCTGCAGCGTCGAGGGCACATCCGGTCCTGACACCGTTTGCAACTTGGTATTAAATGCGGCTCGCATCGTGCCGCCGACGCCCCGGTTCAACAATGTCCAGACGCGTTTGCCCATCTCGGCGTCGTGACGTTGCGCCGCGGCGTACGCCAGCAGACGCCCGTTGCCGCGTGACGCCATTTCGGTCCACGCTTTCCAGAATTCCGGATAATCGATTTCCTGCATCAGCTGGAAGCATATTTCCGGACCGCCGAAGAGCGGTGCCATCGGGCCGTCACCACGCCCTTCGTCGAACAAGCGGCCCGTCGCCGGATCATAGCCGCCCTCTATAGACATCGGTTGTCCGGGGGGAGCGATCTCGAGCATGGTCTTCATGCCGACGAGGATTTTGTCGCGCCAGCGGGGATCGCGGGTGCGTTCCCACTCGGTCATCCAGTTGATCGCGAACGCCGGCCACGTGCTCTCGAAGCCGAAGCCTGAGCGCATTGGATATGTACTCGCGGCGCGAACGTCGCGCAGCGGGTCGACGGCTGCCGCCGCTATATCAGCATCGACCACCTCGTGCATGAGGTCGCCAGTGCGTTCGTCAGCGGTGAGGTAATAATATATATTCTTTAGACCGGCGTTGCTGATGCGCGGCTGCTTCGCGCTGTCGCCCCAGTGAACGACGCTGTGCCGCGAGCCGAGACCCTTCCACGGGCCGAGGTGGTAGCAGTCGACCTCCTGGGTCTGCCGGGTCATCGCTTCCGCGAGACGATATATATCGGCGCGGCCAGTGCGGAGGAACGAATACCACAGCCAGAGGTTGGGCATCAGTTCGGTATTATTCCACGCCCAGCCGCCGATGTCGTAACGCCACTCGTGACGGAACTCATCATACATCCGGCGGAAATCACCGTAGTCCCAAAACCCATACCAATTGCGCTGATCCACCTCGTTCTTATAGAAACTCAGACCGGCGTTGAGCTGATCCTCGATCGCCTGGCGAGCGGGCGTCGAGTGGTCCGGCAGGCTCCAGACTCCGAAGCTTTGCAGCTGATGATAATATTCGGGAGCGCAGACGAGGAGCGTCGGTTGATTCGCGTTGTTCGCGAGACGGACGAGCTCGGCGTTTTCTGGGACGGCGGGCAGGGCCCACAATGTCACCTCTGAAGTGTTGCCGATTCCATACGGCGAACTGAAGCCCGGCTCGACGTCCTCGTACGCGAAATCCAGACCGTGGGCCACGGTGTCGTAGTGGCGCAGATCCATCGGCGGCGCGTCGGGCGACCAGAACCAGAGGCGAATCTGGCCGCGTGCAGTGGTGGCCCCGCGGACGTCGAGAGCGGCCGGATATTTTTGCCAGAAGTCGCGCATCTGCGCGGCCAGGCCCCCGTGCGTGTCGCCGAGGAAAACCAGACCCAGGGAACGATGCCCATCCGCGGCGTGCACCCACGAGCTGACATCGCTCGTGCGTTTCTGGACGTTGAATCCGCTCGGGCTCGTTTGCGCGAGATGGTAGTCGGACCAGCGCGCTGCATTTGCTATATCGGTTTGGCCTTGCTGGTTGAATTCCGACGCCTCGGGAATGCGATGACCCGCGAGTTGCGTGGGGAAGACGTTGCCTCCGCTGGGGAGATTTATAATGCGACGTCCGACGAGTGGCTCGACGGGCTCGGCCCACATGCCGGTGTCGCCAGCGAAACGCACGTGGCGATTCGTGATCGCATCACGGAGAGGGACGTCGCACACGAGGCCCAAGCCGCGGATGAAGTCTTTGTTCGCATCGCCGTCGAAGACGATAGAATGCACTATATGAAGTGAGGACTGACCGGCATAGAAATAGAGTCGCACGACGAATGGCACGAGTGTGCGCCCGTTCTGACCGGCGTGTGTGCCCTCGATTTTGATCGTGGCGCGGATGGGACCGGCCTGTTCGAGGGTCACTTTATCGATGCGGCTTATATACTCGGTGGTGGACACAGAGCCGGCGTCCTCGCTCGGGGGATGATCCGCGACGAGCAACGTGAGCCGCGCGTTTTCCGCCACTATAGTATCACCGGCCTGAAGCGAGGCGAAGAGAACGCTGGTGTTGTGTTTCAGGATGTGGGCGCGGAGGGGACCGGTGTCTATATCGATGCCGTCTCCATTCGCGTGCCAGAGGAGTTGTTTCCCGGACGCGGTCGCACCTCGGCCCCGACCTTGACCCTGGCCTTGTCCCTGCGCCTGAGCTTGGCCTTGGCCTCCGGCCGCAGGCTGACCCTGCGCACCGCCGCGCGGGGTGGCGGGGGCCGTGACTTCGGCGCCGGCTGCCAGCGTGAAGGGACCGTTGACGCCGGCGGGGACGGTCGACGCCTGCGCGGTCCATTTCAGTGAGCCATCGGGCCAGTAGGCGAGTGGCCAGCTTTGCACGGGAATCGCCGCGCCGTCGTTGCCTTTCAGGGTCAGCGGTTGGCGCAGGTGCAGCGCACCCTTGGGCCAGGGCACGCCCCAGGTGACGCTGGCGCCGCCGGCGGGCGGCGTGCCGCCGAGCCATTGCAGGGTGACTGAAGGTAGTGAGGGAGCGGCCGGTTCAGCCGCGGCGCAACCGAGCGCGCAGGCGACCAGGGGTAAGAGGCGAGCGAGCGAGGGCATGGGGTGGTTATATACTGCTATATATGGAGAATATATTAAAGATTGGGGATCGTGAAGAAGCGGTCGAAGTCGAGCCAGTGGGCGTTCATTATATCAATTTTGCGCTGGAGCTGATTCGGGAGGTCCGGCCCGAGGTGCATGACGTACTCCTCCTGCGGAGTGGGTGCCATGTCGATCAGGTCCCGGCCATTTTCGCGCAGGAGCTGCATGAGGTGCACGGTGTTGTCGATTTCGCGACGGGCGATCTCCATCATATCCGTGCGCGCCCAGTCCGAGCCGGCGCTCAGCTCGGGACTATATTCCGCCTGGAGCTTGCGATCCTTGATTCGGTCGAGATGCGCTTGGAACGCGACCATGTCATCCGAGCAAATCAGCAGGCAGACCACTGCTTCGAAGCGCTTCGCATTGAGTTCCCATTCGTGCCGCTTGGCGGCATCGGTCTGGCGTTCCGCGATGCGACGCGCGGCGGCTTGCGCGCTCTTTATATCTGGAATGGTGGTTTCGATTATATGTTGGAAGAGCAGGTGCGCGCCCCAGCCTTTATACATCAGCATGCCCTGGACGTCCGCGAGATCGTTGGCCTGGGCCTCCGTGCGGGCCTGCAGCAGGAAGGGACGGTAATATGATTTCTCCTGGTCGGTGAGTTGTTCGGGCAGGCAGACCATCGGACGGTTGATCCAGCGAGTTAATACAGTGCCGAACCGGAGCATCGCTCCGAAATCGAGGGCCGAAAGGCGCGTCTGCGCAGTCGTTTCGGCTTCCCACATCGCAGCGCAGTCGTTGGCGGACTCCTCGCCAACGAGTTCGACGGCGGCTTGGCGCAGGGCGGTGGCGCGTTCGACGGGATTGGGAGCGGAGGCATCGCGGCCGCGACCGCCACGTCCGCCACCGACGCCGGCGGGAAGAGCGAGGCCGACTACGGGGGAGAAAGGCCCGTTGCGTTCGCCGCTGCCGCCGCGACCGGCGCCGGTGGCCGGGTGTCCGTCAGGGCCTTCACGTCCGGAGACGGACATGCCGGCGGGGAGTTGCTTCACAATGCTGATCAGCACATCGGGCGAGAACGATTGCGTCATCCATTGGCGGGGCTGGATGGGATTGAGCGCGACGGTGACCTTAAACTTCTGGCCGGCTTCATCGGCGGCGGTCTGGAAGTTTTTCATAAAGCCGGCGACGCGGTCGGCCATGGGGCGGTCTTTCCATTTGGTGTTGCCGTTGAGGCCTGCATAGAGCGCGGGCACCCAGTCGAAGCCGGATCCGGAATCGCTGGTGAGAAAGGCGAAGCTTTGGATCTCGGGGCAGGTGGCCCACATTTTTTTCAGCGCCTCTCTATATAGGCGAAGCGTCTCGGGTTCGTCGACGCTCGGTGAGAAACGCGGGACGCGGGAGCGGTTGGGTTGGTCGACGCGGGGGCCGCGGAGCTCGGGGTGAGCGCGGAAGAAAGCTTCCGGCAACTGCTGTGGTTCGTCGGAGGTCCAGAGTCCCTTGAGGTTATATTTGCGGAGAATTTTGCAGCGTTCCTCGACGAGGTGGGCGGTGCGCTGGGCCCAGGCCTGGTCTATATAGGGTTTGAGGGCGTCGGGCGTGAAGATCTTCATGATGCCCTGCTGGGCGACGTACCACGCCGGGTACGGGTCGCCGGGTGAGTCGAATTCCCAGAGGGCGGGGGGCAGGCCGGGGGTGATGGCGACGGAGGTAGCGCCACGGGCGGCGGCGGCGGCTGCTTCGCGATCGAAGGAGGCGAGATCGGCGGCGTCGCGTTGGGCGACGGACTCCGCGGACGTTTGGGCCGGCGCGGGGCGAGGTTGGGCGACGAGGACGGCTGAAGGAAGACAGCACGCAGCCGCGAGGGCGGCGATGAGAGAGGGGAATTTCATCGAGAGTAAATCAATACAGCGCAACGGGGCAGCGCACTGTGAAGAAAAAAGGACAGTCCGGAAAAGGAATGTGCAGGGCTTTCTCCGAGAGACTCTATAGCCCTGAGCCGTTTCCGCGGCCCTCCCCGGACTATATATCGCTATATGTATATAAACGTCAAAGCTGGACTGCCGATCCGCGGCGGCAGCTGGCTGAGCTTCCGTCCGAAAGGCGGCGATGCGTGAGCCTTATCACAGGGATATATAAACCGGTCCACCGCGCTCGCGGTCACCCATCGCGGATGTTGCGAAGCCAGTCTCTGCGTGTCCTAACCCGTCACCGCCAGCCCAGCGCCGGGGCGATTGTCGTCAGAATGGATTCCATCACGTGGACATTATAGTCGACGCCGAGCTGGTTGGGAATGGTGAGGAGCACCGTGTCGGCGGCGGTGATGGCTTCGTCCTTCCGGAGCTGTTCGATCAGGACGTCCGGCTCGGCGGCGTAGCTGCGGCCGAAGACGGCGCGCGTGGTGCCGTCGAGGTAACCGAACTGATCCGTCGGCTCGCCCTCCGGCGCGAAGTACGCGCGGTCGAGATCGTTCATCAGAGGAAATATACTTCGGCTCACGGAGACGCGGGGCGCGCGCGGGTGACCGGCTTCGGCCCAGGCTTGGCGGAAGGCGCGGATTTGGGCGGCCTGCTGGAGGTGGAGCGGCTCGCCGCTTTCATCGAACTTCAGCGTGGAACTTTGCAGGTTCATGCCGAGCTTCGCGGCCCAGACGGCAGTCGCATTCGTCGCCGAGCCCCACCAGATGCGGTCGCGGAGCCCCGCGGAAAACGGTTCGAGTCGGAGGAGTCCCGGCGGATTCGGAAACATTGGCCGCGGGTTGGGTTTCGCGAAGCCTTTCCCGCCGAGCAGTTGTATAAAACTCTCGGCGTGGCGCCGGCCCAAGGCGGCATCATCCTCGCCGTCTTGCGGTGCAAAACCGAAATAACGCCAGCCGTCGATCACCTGCTCGGGCGAGCCGCGGCTGATTCCCAGTTGCAGCCGTGAGCCCGCAATAAGGTCGGCCGCGCCGGCGTCCTCCGCCATGTGGTGCGGGTTCTCATAGCGCATATCAATCACCGCCGTGCCGATCTCGATCTTCTTCGTCTTGGCGCCGACCGCGGCGAGCAACGGGAACGGCGAGGCCAATTGCCGCGCAAAATGATGCACCCGAAAATAAGCCCCATCCATCCCCAGTCGCTCGGCCTCGACGGCGAGGTCGATCGATTGCAGGAGAACGTCGGCGGCCGAGCGCGTCTGCGATTGTGGTGATGGCGTCCAATGACCGAAGGACAAAAACCCAATTTTCTTCATGGCCGTCGACGATATGTCAGCGGCCGTATTTCGCAAAGGCGCTCGCCTCAACTCGCGATTGCCACTATATACTGAACAAGCGGAAACGCATGAAGACTATATTCGACATCACGGTCCGGGACGAGGTCATCCGGAGGATCGAATCCCTCAGCCAATCGAGCGCGGCTCGATGGGGGAAAATGAATTGCTACCAGATGCTCACGCACTGCGTCCGCTTTTAGGAAATGATATTGCGCGGAGGCGCCCAAAAACAGACCCTTCTCGGTCGTATATTTGGCAAACGCGTCCTGCAGGACTTTATCGGGGATGAAACGCCAGTGAGGCGCAACCTGCCCACGCTTCCGCAGCTGAAGGTGAAGGATTCCGTCGGCGACGTGGCGACGCAGAAGGCAAGCTGGATCGCGTTGCTCCGCGAATATGAAAGGTACGCGGCGCCGCGGTTTATACATCCCTTTTTCGGGGGAATGACGCGAGAGCAGGTGGGCTATCTCGCATATAAACACGCTGGTCACCATTTGCGCCAGTTTGGAGCGTGAGCTGGCGGCGGCAGGAGCGCTTTTGGTCCACCGTGCAGGAACGCTCGTCAGCCGCAGGACGCCCGTTTTTTTTCGCAGGGCGCGGAGCTCTGGATTCGTTCCGAGTCCCGATTATTTCTGCGAGCGAACTAGTTCTGCGTGGGCGCGGGTTTTTTCGGTAGGAGCTTCGCGGTAAGCACGAGGCTTCCGACGAGCAGGAGAATCATGATCCCCTCGGCGATTTCGCTTCTGATATATACTTCCCGGCTCACCTCGATTGATTTCCCGCTCAAGCTGAGCGAATACGGGCCGTTCGGCCCATGCTGCGGGTCGGGGGTGCCTCCGATCCAGATCGCGAATGCATAATATATCGCGGAGTATATTGCCGTGATGATCCACGCGGCGGCCACCACGATCGGAATCCTCTTCAACACGCTCCAGTCCGATCCCTTCGCCTCCCGGAGCGTACTCGAGACCCAGGCCAGAAACCAAAACGCCCCCGCTAAGACGATGAGCAAGCAAACCGAAATCTGGATCCACTTGAGCATAAAGTTCGAGGGCGAGTCCGACCGGCGGAAGTTGAGACCGAGCAACGTCGTGGGCGAGTCAGAACCGCAGGCCAGACCATCGCTTGCAAGCGGTCGCCCACGCAGCCGGATACCGAGGCCGATCAGTTCATCTGTTCGAGGAACCGGTCGGCGCGGCGCCGATGTACCGCTAATTTTTCCGCACGGGTGTTGTCTGAGTTCGTGAGAATTCGTGAGCGCGGATTTTGGGCGAACACCTCTTTATAGTCGGCAATAAAAGTCCAGAAAAGCGCGTCCCAAGTTTCGCACCACGGGCCGCGGGCGAAGTCGGACATCTTCAAGAGGTAGTTCGAGCCGGAGATATAGGGTTTGGTCGTGAGGCCACCGCCGTCCGAAAATTGCGACATTCCATATACGTTGGGGACCATCACCCAATCATACGCGTCCACGAACATCGCCATGAACCAGCGATATACCTCGTCGGGGTGAATGCGGCATAGCAGCAGGAAATTCCCGAGCACCATGAGCCGCTCTATATGGTGGCAATATCCCGTGGCACGCACCTGTTGCACCACGTGGTCGACCGGGGCAATCCCGGTCGTCCCCGACCAAAACGCGCGCGGCAGCTTTCGGGAAAATCCCCAAAAGTTGCCGCGACGCAGAGCCACGCCGCGATGTTCATACGCGCCGCGGATAAACTCCCGCCATCCCACAAGCTGCCGCAGGAATCCCTCGAGCGAGGCCAACGGCACTTGCTGCTCTTCCGCCGCGGCCAAGGCCTGCGTCACAACCTGCCGCGGGTCGAGCAGCCCGATGTTCAACGCCGGCGTCAACACGCTGTGGAAGAGAACCGGATGCGCGCGGGAGATCGCGTCTTCATAGCGGCCGAAATAATGAAATCTCCACGTGAAAAAATCCGTCAGCCAAGTGCGCGCAGCGCGGCGCGTCGTTGTATATACGCTCCGCCCAAATCCACCGGGCGCCTCGGGGAAATCGCGGGCGAGCTCTCGCGCTGCCGTCTGCAGGCGCCCGGAGTCCGCCGCTGCGGGAGGTGAGGGTACCTCGGCGTTCGTCGGGAGACGGCGTCGATTCTCTGGATCAAATGACCACTGGCCACCGCGCGGCGAACCATCGGGCTCCAGGAGCAATTGCAACCGCTGTCGTTGCGCTATATAGAATCGCGCCTGGAACGGCTTGCGCTCGCCGGAGAAGTGTTCTTCCCATATATATTCGGGCGTGAGGAAGTTGGGCGATGGGAGCACGACGAGCGGAATTTCTCGCGCCTGCGTCCAGCGACGGAGCCGCCGCAAGAGCACGTCGTCCGCCGGATTCACAACGTGGAGGGACGTGACGTTGGGCAGCAGAGCTCCGTCCAACAACTCGCCCGTGGTGGACGCGCCGGCCGGGCATCTGACGAGAACCGGATCATGGCCAGCCGCGCGCAGCTCGTCGGCAAACTCTGCGAGGGACACGCGATGCAGCAGGAGTTTTTGCGCATGGATCGGAAGCGGCCAGTGCCGGTCCGTGCCGAAAAACAGCGGGTCTTCCAAGAGCCAGATCCGTCGCCCCGACCCGACCGCCGGATGCGGACGGAACAGCTGATGCGGAAAAATGACCGCGGCTTCCATGAACGATCAGGAAAATACCGAACGAGGCACTGGCGGCTTCTTCATCGCTGGAGGTGTCCCGGCGCGGCCGGGCACTCGAAAATTGGAATTCATAATCGACGTTCTTGCCGTGGATGCCATCAAGCCGGTGACGATTTCACGGGGCTGGAATATATAGCAGACGTCTTTCGTATATACTTGTCTTTTGGCCCGGTCGAAACCCTAGATTCGAGTGAATATCAATTGCGAAACGTATTTTGCCACCGATCATCGTTAGGCTGGCGGGGATAATCCGTGCAACAGAGTATATAGCGTTTATTGGCCAGCGACCGGATCCTATACACTTTTCGGGCCGTCGGGCCCGCGCGCCTCCGTATTAATCGACCCGAGTAGACACCCTCTGGATGACCCGGCGCAGTTCCGCGAACTGAACCGGCTTGATAAGATGGGCGACAAAGCCGGCTTCCTGGGACCTAACCAAATCGTCCTCCATGCCATAACCGCTCAACGCGATCCCTTTCAAACCGTACGCGGCGCGCAGCTCTTCCATCAGTTGGATTCCGCTGCCGTCGGACAGCCCCAAGTCGGACACCACAATATCAAACGCAGTTTTCGCGGCGGCCGAAAGCGCATCCTCGACCGAAGTCGCGGGGGTGACGGAGTGGCCGTCTCGCTGCAGGAGCATGAGCATTGTCCGAAGAGTTGTCTCGTGATCTTCCACGAGCAGAATCCGGACCGGCACAACGGCCGCAGTTTCCTTTGGCGAGATGAGCTTCTCGACCGAGCCGCGAATTCCTCGTCGCGGAGACGAGGCTCGCGGAAGTTCCACGGTGAAGGTCGAACCTCGCCCTTTCCCTGCGCTCTGCGCGACGATTGTGCCGCCGTGCAGATCAACAACCGCCCGTGCGATCGCCAGACCCAAACCGAGGCCGCCGAAGCGATGGCTACCTTTCAACGAGCCTTGATCGAACGGACGAAATACCGTCTCCAGCATGGAGGGCTCAATACCGATGCCGGTGTCGGTGACCGCGACTTTTAACCAGAGCGTTCCGTCCTCGCGCTTGGCTTGAGAGGTTTGAACCATCACGGTCCCGTTCTTCGGCGTGAACTTCACCGCATTCCTGAGTATATTCCAGACCACCTGTTGGAAACGGGCCGGATCGACGATCACCTCGCTTTGTTTAGCATCGTAATTCAGCACGAGAGAAATGTTTTTGGCGCGCGCCTCTTCGCGGACGATTTCTACCGCTTGGCCAATCAACGAGTGAGCATCGCACGGCTCCAGCAGCATGCGAAGTTTGCCATGGCTGATCCGGGTAAGGTCGAGCAAATCATCAATCAGACGTGCCTCCAGCGCGACATTCCGCTCGATCATTCCGAGTTGCGCGCGGACCTCGGGCGGCAGGGTTTCGTCGACCCGCAGCTCCGCGACTGTCATCAAAACGGGAGCTAGGGGCGTGCGCAGTTCGTGCGACAGCGCGGCTAAAAAGTCGTCCTTGGCCTGACTCGCTTGTTCGGCCGCCGCCTGCATCGCCTTGAGCTCATCGACGTCGGTGTTACTTCCAATCCACTTCACGATGCTCCCAGCAGGATCCCGCATCGATTTGGCTCGTGACAGAAACCAGCGGTATTTGCCGTCGCGGTTGCGAAGCCGAAATTTTGTCTCGTAGCTTGCGCCCGTGCTGAGCGAATGACGCCAGGCAACGAGGGCGCCAGCTATATCTTCGGGGTGAACGAACCGCCCCCAGGAATTTCCCAAGAGGTCGTCTGTCCCAAAGTATTCGACGGTCTCCCGATTAACAAAGTCTAGCTCCCCCTCGAGATTTGCCGTCCACACCTGCAGGGCAACCACCTCGGACAACAACTGGAAGTGGCGGGCCGATTCGCGCATTTCCGTCTCGGCCGTCTTGAGATCGGTGACGTCGACAACGACGTTGATCAGGCCGATGCACTTTCCGTCTGCATCGAACAGGGGATCAGGGTGCGGAATGACGTGACGCCGGCTGCCATCGGGCCGCTCGACGAATGCCTCAATACCTCGGACCGGCTTTTGAGAACGCAGGGCAACTGCCGCCGGGCAGCGGTCGAGAGGCATCGGCATGCCATCCAGCGTGTGCATCGCATAGGAGCCGGACCAGGAGTCTTTTCCTATTTCGGGCTGACGGCCCCAAAGCGCGGCAGCCGCGCCGTTGAAAAAAGTCACGCGCCCTCCGGCGTCCAATATATAGCAGGCGACTGGGAGGCGTCCCAGCATCTCGCGATAGTTGGTTTCTGTGGCGCGGACCTGAGCCTCGGCGCGCGCCTGCTCAACCATGGGCCAAACCCGGGCGACAACGTCGTCGATCACCTCAAGCTCTGTGGGCTTCCATTTTCGCGGCGACTTCGATGTCACGCCGAGCACCACCGTTCGTTCCTCGTCGCGCTTGGAAGGTTGAACGGCGTATGAGGAAATGCCTAGGGCTAGGTAATTAGCGCTCTTGTCGGAGGTTAGGACATCCTGCTCCACGTTTTCGACGGCAAAGTCGCCCGCGGAGTATTTTCGCCACCATTCCATGCCGCCGAAATCGTGCAGGGGGTAGGGGCCGGCGAGACTCGGTGAGTCGTCTCGAATCCAATTTCGGCTCACCACCACCCGGTCTGCCTGGGGGTGGCATTCGACGAAATAGCAACGGTCGGCGCCCAGAAAATTGCCGAGCATTTCGGTGGAGATCTCGATGAGTTTCTCTTCGCGTGTCTGATCGCGCAGTCGAAACGCGAGGTCGTCGAGGAACTTTAGTTTTTGTTCCGATTGTCGCCGGAGCGTTCGATCATTGAAAATGACGGCGACGCGGTTGCTGCCCTCGCCGCCTATCCGCGTGGCGTAGACCTCAAACCAGCGGTTCAAACCGCCAAAGAAATGCTCCTGTTTTACGGCGACGCCGGTGCGGGCGACATTCCCGTAAAGCCGCGGCCAGTAGTCCTCCATCGCGGGGAAAAGCTCACGCATTCGTTTACCCACGCCGTCGACCAATCCGGTCTGTGCTTCAAACGTGGTGTTCACTTCCACGTGCCGGTAATCGAAGCATCCCCCGTTCTCGTCGAATATTACCTCGATGATGCAAACTCCGTCCTCAGCAATGCCTGGTGTGGGTCCAATCGATTCGATCACTGGGGAAATGGAGATAGAACGTGCTGGCGAAGGGAGCCGAAACTCGGTCAGGCGTGTGCGCGCTCTGCAGATCCAGTGTCGGGTGTGAAACAGAGTAACATACTGCCAAAACGAAAGCTTCGAAAGTTTGAGGCAACGTCAAGACAGGGCGCGACGAAGCAACCGCGGAGATTCGTCGAACAACCGGCCGGGCGGAGGGGATTCGCCCGCCGACGAACTAGAGACGAGTTCCGTTCGGATCGCCGGGCGGCGAGTTGCCGCTGAAACGACGCTGGAACGTTTTGCGAAATCGAGGCGAAACGGGTCGGCATGTTTCCCGATTAGCGGGTGGCGGCATTCTGTAATCAGCCCTTTTCGCTGCCGGCCTGCCAACCTCGATCCAAGGAACAACGCGTGCCCGGGTTGGCGCCGGACGATTCGGGTCCGATCCGTCTATATAGTAATATCATATACATATATATTACTTGCTATATACGTTACGTCGTCTCACGCTCTATTTAGTTGGACATGCGGCCCGGTCAGATGTTGGGACCGGGATGTGAACCTGAGGCCGAAGTTGGCGCCGGTTTATACTTCGAGGTCTTCGCTACTGCGCGATCAGCCGGACGGGGCCGAGCAGGCCTGACGCGGGCGGCAGGTCCGTGGCGGCCGTCATATAGGTGTTCCGCACCCGGCCCGCACCGGTCGGATTCTCGCTCGTCCACGACAGGCCACCGGGCACGCCGCTCGGCGACAGCCCATGCGCTGCGGCGGTGGGTTCCGGCGGCGGGCCGGGCCTCTGGCCGAAACCGCGCCGCGCCTCACGCGTGGGCATCTGGACTTCCACCTCCAAAACGTTCGCGCCGTCCTTCACCGCCGACGTCACATCCCATATATATGGCGGCCAGGGACGCGCGGGGAAATCCGTCCCGTTGACGCGCACGCGCGCGAATTCGTGAACGCCGCCCAAATCGATATAGAGTCGCTGCCCGGAAGCCGCTCCCGCCGTGGCCGTGAAGCTCTTTTTATATACTGCGGCTCCGGGAAACGCCGTGACGCCCTGCGCCTCCCAACTCTGCAGCGGACCCGTCGCCTGCTTTTCCCCCCACGTCATCGACCAGTCGCCGCCGAGATCGGCCACCACTCGGCCCCCCGCAATCGCCGGCGCCGGGCTGCTCGCGGCCGCGGGCAGCGGACCGATCACAACAAAGCGGGACTCGTAGGGCTCGAGCTCGAGCGGCACGTTGACGGTCCCGGACGCGGACGGCACGCCTGCGAGCGGATGGATCTCGCCCGTGGTGGCATCCCATTCCTGCACCCGGCCACGTCCCTGCAACGCAGCGGTGCGGGTCTGGTGCTCGCCGGACTCGTTCAAAAAGAAATATACTTCGCCGTCGGCCAGCGCGCGGTGCATATATTTAATCCCTGGGCTGGCCGCATCCAGTTTCACATCGGGAATCGGCAGCGCTGCGATCACGGCATCCGTAATATGCGGGCTCGGCTCGAGTGTCGCGAAGCTCACGTCCGGAACGCCGGGCTCTGGATTCAGGAATGATTTATCATACAATATAGTCGGGGTTTTCCCGACGAATATCACTTTGCCACCCGCCGCGGCGAACGCCCGCAGTTTCTCCAACACGGCGCGCTTGATAACGAGCGACGACGGCACCACGACCGCTCGATATAACTGCCCGCTCAGGTTCTTGAACGTTCCGCGGTCAAGTGTACAAGCGTTGATGATCCCGTCCGGATCGATCGCGTCGAAGTCGACCTGGTGCTCCATCAGCTCGGTGGTGAGGCGCACAGTGACCTGGTTGGATTCCTCATCGCTCATCCACATGCTGTCGTCGGGATGAATCAGCGCGACCTGGGCGGCGGGCCGGCCGAGCGTCATCATATAGCCCGCGCGCGAAACGTACGAGCCGATCGCGGCGGCGGCATTGATGAGCGGCGGTGGACCGGCGGGGGCCGGGGCGTTCAGGCCGCGGATATTCATAAAGTTGACTCCTCGCACCAGTTGGAAATCAAAGACGAACTTGCCCGATTGATTCGGGCTGCCGCCCTCCTCGGACCACACTTGGCGATGGCCGTAGACGTGAGCGGCGTCGGACGCGAGTTTCGGAAAGTCGGTGACGACGCCCGGCCCGATCTGGTTCAGATTGTCGATCCCGGGCACATTCGTATAGCGCATGTCCCGGAAGAAGGAGCCCTCGTTGCGGATCAAGTCCTCTCCCAACGGCAGGTCGAGCATGGTCTCTTCGTGGTTCAAGTGCAGCATATACTCGAGTCCACGCGCCTGGCACCAATCGGCTTGGACCTTGAAAAAATTATCGCGGAAGAGGCCGCTCCAGACATCCCAATAGTCGGCCTTGGCACGCTGGGCTTCGGGCGAGAGCTCGGGCTCAAAAAATTGCGCTATATAGGGTTGAAGATCGTAGCCCTTGGACTTTCGAAACGCTTCCAGCAGCTGGGGCGTCCAGGGCATGATGCCAGTATAATCCGGTTCATCGCCGCGAAAGCCGATGATCGTCTTCCCGAATTCGTCGCCGAGGATTTTCTCATACGCTTCATATATCACGCGGAGGTAGGTGCGCGTGGCCTCGGGATCGAGGTAATCGATGAGCGAATATAGACTGTCCTTGTCCGAGGTGCCGTCCGCGCGATTCACCATTCGGGTGGGAGAGCTGCGGTAAACGTGACGCACGAATATAACCGTGGAGGTGCCGGGTCCCGGGGCGGTCCAGACGAGCGGGGCGTCGCCGGTGGGGATCGGCAACGTCTTGCAGAGGCGGCGTCCGCGGTTGAAGGCGAGGATTCCGAGCGTGTCGGGCGGCAGCGGAACGCGCAGAGTCTGGCCAGCGGCGACAGTATATTGCGCGTCGGCGACGATGGCCTGCATGCCGAGCTTGGGATAGTCACGGCTGATCCTGCCGCCGGCAAAACCGTCCGGGTAGCCGGCGTCGCCTTCGATCCACACGCGCAGGCCGTGTTTTTTGCATTCGGCGACGGTGAATTTGACGAGATCGAGATACTCGGGGGTGAAGTAGGTCGGCGTGACGCGAAAGGAGTTGTTGATCATATAGACGCCACCGCCGTTGGCGGCGATGCGCTCGATGTCGGCGGCGATGCGTTCCTTGCTTTGCGCGCCGCCCCAGATGGCCCAGTGAATCGCGCCGTATTCGGCGGGCGGCTTCGGAAACGAGGCCGCGGCGTCAGCGACGGTGGGCACGACGATTTGCTGCCAGGGGGGAGGCTGGGCGGCGGAGAGGGGCAGCGCCAGGGTGAGAAGTGAGAGGACGGAAGGTCGGAGACGCATGAGATTTTTGGGGCAAGGGGAGGAGGTCCGGTCGAGACAAGAGGAAGACGATGGCGGGCGAGGAACGGTTCGATTTTCGGCGCATTGCGATCGGATGAGGTATATATATAGATATCGATATATAGCGGATCGGCGCATGTTTTGGGGCGATCAGTCGGTCCGGATTGCACCGGAGGCGGTGCAGGCCGCGGGGGCTCGAGCCAGGCCTTTTCGGTGTGAAATCTTCCGCGGCTTATGCGGTCAGTGGTAACAGAACGGTGCGATCACTCCCCGGGCGGCGCTTCGCGCTTCACGTCCTCCGTATATACATGGCTATATATAGCCCACGCTTTATACACGATCCAGGCTACACCGCATTCGGGAAGCCGCGGTGGTGGCGGCAACTGGTTGTGCGTGCCGGTCCGACGCGGCTTTTGAACGCGAGGGGTTGCATCAAAATAAAGAGGGCTCGACCCAGGCTGATTGCGGAAGGCTGAATCCGCTGGCATTCGGCCCAAGCGAGCGCCATCAGCCGGCGGCGCTGCTCCGGCCCGCTGCGGAGGAGAAAACTCGAATCGTCCGACGCAATTGTGAATGCGTTCAGTAGGACTTCCTGGCTGCAGCTCGAGCAGTGGAGGTGAAACTGAGCCAGAGCGAGTAGGACCGGAGCCGCGCTGTCGTAGAGTCTGCCCCAAGCCTGCGGACTCGGACACCGTTCAGCTGGAGCTAACGTATTGATCCAGAATCGACCCGGCGGCCGGGCGGACGTTCTCGCAATCGCGCGACATTTTTTTCTGCCTCGAGGGTCCGGCTCGACAGGGCCTCTCGGTTTTTCGACCGACAGCCCCCGCGAATGACCTTGAGCGATGCGATTCCGGCGCGGCCAGTGCATTTCCTGTATCTGTCGCATCGATTCCGGAATTCTAGGTCGGAGAGGCGGCGAGCTACGCTGGCTCGCCCTGGCAACCGGCAGTTCGCGGACGAGACGATCTGTTTATCTCTCGACTATATAGGGCAGCGCTCCAACGGCAGCCGAGGGCAGGCCACGCGGCGCAGAGCCAACGGGGTGGTGTGAGGGTTTCTCGTGGAGTCTTTGTGCCTATAATGTCGCCGGAATGTTTCGGAACTGGGCGCGCGAATGTTTGGACGCGCGCTTGCGGACAAATCATATATCGAAGAGCGGCAATTTCGAGCGAACTTCACATCCAGCCATTCACTATAGAGTGATCGGAAGTCGTTTAGCCGTTGCGCTGGCTGTTGCGGCGCTTTGAGTTCGATCGTGGATGCGACGATCAGCAATCAACGATCTTCACAGGTGTCTTGGATGGGGCCTGCGGAAGGTGGCGAGATGGGGGCGAGGGTTCGAGCGTTCGATTGGAGCCAGACCCCGTTAGGGCCGATCGGCCAATGGCCGGAAAGTCTGCGCTTCAGCGTGCGGTCCTGCCTAAATTGCCGATTTCCGATGTATGTCTGGTGGGGACCTGACCTCACCTATATATACAAC
Source organism: uncultured Verrucomicrobiae bacterium (assembly GCA_963800005.1). Classification (GTDB taxonomy): domain Bacteria; phylum Verrucomicrobiota; class Verrucomicrobiia; order Opitutales; family Opitutaceae; genus CAWCZH01. Next base: position 60,520 of record CAWCZH010000001.1, on the reverse strand, counting down.
GATGCACACATCGCGATGCTTGGGCATCGACACCCGGACGCGCTCGGCCGTCCTGCCCGGACGATTTGGGCCGAGCTGTGGCCCGCGATCTCGCGCCAGCTGGACTCGGTGTTTCAAGGCACGCCCTCCTGGAACGAGCGCGCTCATCTCGTGGTGACGCGCAACGGTTTTCCCGAGGATACCTGGTTTACGTGGTCGTATACACCGATTCACGACGGAGCCGGCAAGATCGCGGGATTGCACTGCATCACGATTGACGAGACCGCTCGCGTGTTGGGTGAAAAATCCCGCCACCGCCTCGCTGATCGCGAACTCCGAGCGGTGGCCGACAATAGTGCGCGCACAATCTTGGAGAGCATCAACGAGGCCTTCTTCTCGTTGGATGAACAGTGGCGCTTCACCTATATGAACCCGCAATCCTTCGTGCTTCTCGGCCGACAGCCGGAGGAACTGATCGGGAAAAGCCTCTGGGACGAATATCCCGGGTTGCGCGGAGGACCGTTCGAGCCCGTTTACCGCGAGGTCGCCGCGACGCGGAAAGCGGGCTCGCTCGTTGCCTTCTTCCCCGACCACCGGCGCTGGTATGATGTCCGCGCGTACCCCGCGGAAGACGGCGGACTCTCTATATACTTTAGTGATGTGACGCAGCAGAAGCTGGCGAGTGACGAAAGGGAAAAACTACTCGAGAGCGAACGCGTCGCTCGCTCAGACGCCGAGCGAGCCGGCCGCCTGAAGGATGAGTTTTTGGCGACGCTGAGCCACGAGCTGCGCACGCCGCTCAATGCGGTCCTCGGCTGGTGCGATATATTGAGCCGACAATCAGCGCAGGATCCGGGCGAGTTGAGCGAGGGCTTGAGAACGATCGAGCGCAATGCGCGGGCTCAAGCTCAGATCATCGCGGATATCCTCGATATGAGCAGCATCATCGCCGGCAAAATGCGTCTCGCTCCCGCGCCGCTGGACCTCGCAACGGTGATTCGCGACGCGCTTGAGTCCGTACGGCCGGCAGCGAGCGTCAAAGGTATCGAGATCCGGGCGACATATGACTCGCTTCCCGTCCAGATCTCCGGGGACCAAAACCGGCTGCAGCAGGTGTTCTGGAATATATTGAGCAACGCGGTGAAGTTTACACCGAAAGGGGGGAGCATCGATATCCGCCTTGCACGCGTCGAGTCACACGTGCAGGTCACGATCGCTGATTCCGGCATGGGAATCCGAGCGGAGTTTCTCCCATTCGTGTTTGATCGTTTTCGCCAAGCCGACGCGAGCACCACGCGGAGATTCGGGGGACTCGGTCTGGGGCTCTCGATCGTCAAGCAACTCGTCGAGTTGCATGGTGGTACAATCACGGTCGCGAGCGCAGGGGAGGGCCGGGGTTCGACGTTCACCATGGAACTGCCGGTGAGAGCGCTGCGCCCCGATACGCCCGCTCTGTGGGCGGAAGCCGCCCAGCCCGGAGCGTCGGCCGCGATCGACGAACCGGAACGCAATATATTACAAGGCATCAAGGTATTGGCCGTCGACGACGAAGCGGATGCACGGCAGGTTGTGCGACGGCTGCTGGAAGATTACGGCGCAACGGTGATCCACGCGGGCTCCGCGTCTGAAGCGTTCGACCTGCTGAAGCTTGAGGCACCGAACGTCATGTTCAGTGACATTGGGATGCCTGATGAGGACGGATATTCGCTGTTGCGGCGTGTCCGAAATCTGCCGGCCGCCAGCGGCGGCGACACCCCGGCGCTTGCGCTGACGGCTTACGCCCGACCGGCGGATCAGGACCGGGCAATTGTGGCTGGTTTTCAGATGCATTTGAGCAAGCCGGTCGAACCAGCGGACCTTATCCGGAAAGTCGCAGCATTGGCTCGCGTGAAACTCGATTGACTTTCGAAAGCCGCCCCGGCGCGAATTATATCTGCCATCGGGCCGAGCCAATCGTATATATGCACCGGATATACGATCGACGCGTTTTTAAACCAGGGAGGCATCGATGGGTTCGGATTGCGCCGGGGCAGTAGGAGGCGTCACGCTCGAGCCCGATATGTCCGTGAAATCTTCCGGGGCTTGATACATCCGTGATATATAACGTTTTCGATTCGCCAAGATGTGAAATAATCATGGTTGCTCACGCTCGTCCGATCGCGCACACCCCTTTGGAAGTACATACGCGATCCGATTAATAACATGACGACAACTCCGAGCACGAACCCGAATCAGGCCCTTTGGGAAAAAGGCGATTTCACGCGGGTTGCCGGTTGCATGCGCGCCAGCGGGGAGGCCTTCGTGGCCAAGCTGGGAATCACGCCTGCGTTCAAGGTGCTGGATCTGGGCTGCGGCGATGGCACGACGGCGCTGCCGGCGGCGGAACTGGGCGCGGAGGTTCTTGGCGTTGATATAGCGCGGAATCTGGTGGAGGCCGGAAATCGGCGCGCCCGCGACAGAGGATTGAGCAATCTTCGTTTTGAACAGGGCGACGCAACCAATCTGGCGAATCTGCCGGACCGGGCATTCGATTTGGTGGTGAGTGTTTTTGGGGCGATGTTCGCGCCGAAGCCGTTCGATGTGGCGCGGGCGATGGTTCGGGTGACGCGGCCCGGCGGCCGGATTATCATGGGAAACTGGATCCCGAACGATCCCACGCTGGTGGCGCAGATTCTGAAAACCAGTTCGGCCTTTTCGCCGCCTCCGCCGGAGGGATTTGTTAGTCCCATGCTCTGGGGCGTGGAGGATCACGTGGTCGAACGTTTCACCGCGGCGGGAATTGCCCGGGAAAAGATCAGCTGCGAGCGCGAGTCTTTTATATTCCGATCGCCGCAAGGACCGGAGGCGTTGGTGGAGGATTTTCGTCGATATTATGGCCCGACGATGAATGCGTTTGAGGCGGCGGAGAAGGCCGGCCGCGCCGCCGAGCTGCAGCAGGCGCTGGAAGTGCTTTTCAAGAGTCAGAACACAAGTGCCACGCCGGAACAAACCGTGATCCCCGCGACCTTCCTGCGAGTCACGGTCGCGGTATACTTTATATAAGGTCCCTTGGACGCGCGCATTTCATACATCAAGCGCGGGTTTCGAATGCTCGGATCTTAATGTCCGAGCATCTGACGGCACCGATTGAAACTTGATTTCGCGTTAGTTGCCGCGCAGCAGCTACGTGGATTTCTCGATCGTGGGGTATTTGGATTGTTGCGGCCCACCTGTTAGCCTAGATACCGTCTGTTTCTTGGAACAGTTTTCGCTTCGCACCATCATATATCGACGCGCGAACTGCCGAAGCATAAAGATTCCGGACGTTTGCGCTGACCGCAGTAGCTATATAAAATGGACCGGAAAAACTCCCTGGAAGTGTCGGCGACGGCGATTCTTATAGTCGGCTCGATTTTTCTTTTTTGCTACGCTCTATATAACCTCCGCGAGGTGAGGGTGCTCAGAACCGCAATCAGCAAGAGTGAGGCAAACGTGCTGATTTTGCAGCATCGCGTGGCCGTGGCACCGGCGGCAAATCCGAAAATTGAACCGCATGCACCCGCGGACAGCCGACCGACTCGCGACCTTAGAGGCCTAGCCCGCGATGGTGCCGGATCGTCCCCATTGGGTGCGGTACACGGCGACTCTCCGCTCGACGTCGGCCAGAAATTCTTGGCGGGAAGCGAGCGTGCTCGAAAGCTGATGGACTCGGTCGGCAGGGCCCAGTTTTCCGCGGCGTATGAAAGCTTTTCCAGATCGGCCCATTTGAGTGCTTCTCAAATCAAGGAGCTAGAGAACGCCACCATGAAAGTATGGCAGAGTAGCTTGGCAGTCGTGCCGGGTGGGCTGTCCCCGACGTTGCTCAATGCCCCCGAGGATCAGTTGCGAAGTATATTGGGAGACGAGGGCTACAGTGCTTATCAGACCTATACACTCACATTGCCGGCTCGGGGAATCGGCGACCAGATCGCGATCGCGACCGGACTGGCGGGAACACCGATCACGCCCGAGCAAAGCGAACTGTTGGCGCAGGCGATTTCGAAGAACAGCCCAGACTTTGTCGACGGAAATGCGGTCTCTATAAATGGTGTTGATTGGAATTCTGCGGTAAACGGCGCGAAAGAAATCCTCACGCCGGCGCAGTTCAATATAGCGGCTCAGTTTTTTGCGACCTTGCAATATGAGCAAGCGCTCGCCCGTATCCAAGCGCTACCGTCCGCCCCGGACAGCTCGACGCAATCGCATCCTGAATAATGAGCATGAAGGGTTCACGGTTCTCCTTTGCACTCGTTGCTTTTGCAGCCTCTTTGGCTTTTTTCATTTTCTCATGGAATGCCAGACGCGACGCTCTGGATATTCTTCGATTGAATGAGGCCGCGGAGAAATCTTTGGCCGCGAACCTGCCGAGAGCTGAAGCCCGCCTTGCGCCTTCAGACCACCCGCAACCCACTACTTTGTATGTAGAGAGACAAGGGAGCACGGCCGTGCCGGCCGGAGCATCTGTTCGTGTCATCCCGCATAAAGCGACCGCTACGTTGCTGGCTGAAAATCCCGATTTGAGGGCGTTATTCTTGCGAGCTTTCCGCTCGAACCTGCGGACGCAATTTGCCAACGCGTACCAGTATTTTCATCTCTCACCGGATCAAATCGAGAGGTTCGAGGATCTTGAAACATCTCTGGAGTCGGACACTCGGGAGATAAATACCAAGCCGCAGCGATCGCTGATAATATAGACATCAACGGTGCTGATGTCGGCAAGATATCCTCAAGGAACGACGCGACGAGTTCAATGCCAGCCTCACCGCGTTACTGGGTTCTGGCTGGGACCAAGCCGCCTCCCTGCAAGCCAGAGTTTACCATCCTCTTCAAGGGGCGGTGAAAGAGGTTGCGGGCGTGGTGGCCACCAGCGGCGACCCGCTATCGCAAATGCAGGCAGAACAACTTAGTCAGATTCTAGCTTCAAATAGCAGTGCCTATAAGAATGGCGGCAAGGCCACGATCGACACCATTGATTGGGATTCAGCGTTGGCGCAGGCGGCCGGGATTCTGGGGCCGAGCAAGGTCGAGGCTCTTTAAATATATTAGCGAGAAATACGTGCTCATGCGCATGGCGGGCCAGCTTCGCGGCTGAGGCCGCGACTAAATAGGTTTTTTTGCGAGAGGCGAAAAGCGCGTGCAGTGGATTCTGAACGTCCCCTAAAGTCAGTGTATATTTCCCGTTTTGGGACAAGTATGCCTCGGGAGTTCGCGCCGCTGCACCGAGAGTCGAATATACAAGGGGACCGGTGAGGCGCCTCTCCGCCTATCTGATGATGAGCCGAAGGCTGCTTGGAAATTTATGGCTGCGCGATTATTCGAACGCGTTCAGCACGGTCCCATCGTATATGGTGGATGCGAAATATTGAGCGACGAATTTGCCTGATCCGTTGGATTTTACTCGAGGGTGGAGCCGAGCCGGCCGCTGGATTTTTTGACGTCAAAGCTTCCGCGGCTTGATGCTATTCATGGCTAGAAAAACGGTGCGACGAACCTCGGGGCTTTTTTCCGCATATATATGGATATATATGCCTCAAATAATGTGGTCCCTGTCGATTTGGAGGCGGAGGTGATCACGGCGGTATAGCCGCCCGGCGCGAGAGTCAGCACCAGGGCGGAGTCATTTGAGTTTTGTGCAAATGGAACGAGCCCAGCTTTCAAGGTCGCAGCGGCGAGTTCGGTCAAATTTGCATTCGTACCCCAGCGCGTATTTGTGCCGATCACCTGTCCGGCTGAATTATATATCGTCAGCACGGGGTCCGGCAGCACATTGCTCACTCCTTGCGACGCAAGGGCAGGCCCGCTCGCGCGAAATATCACTTTCTTTTGCGCGCTGCCGTTGATTGCGATGCCACCAATCACCTGGTCCGTCAGCGTAACAGGACCGCGGGTCGCCACGGCATATAACACCGTCGGGCTGGCGTTCGAGAGCAGGATTTCGCCGCCGGTGCCAGTTACCACGAAGAGCTGCAGCGTATCAGAATAGGCCGCGGCGAGAAGCGTGGAGGTCGACAGGCTTTGCGGGGAGTTGCCGGAGAAGCGCTGCACCCAGCTCTTACCGGCGTCGCCCGAGGTATATATAGTCCCGTTTTCCCCTCCCACGACATATTGATTGGAACCGAATGCGGCGGCTCGGAAGAAGACCTTCGATGGGGCCGTGAACGTGGCGTTCACGCCAATGATCGAAACGGGAGTGTCAGTCGTTAGTCCACCAGGGAGCTGCGCAATGCCGAAGGTCGTGATCAAACCGTTGGCTCCGGCACCGACCAGTGATCCTGCGTAACCTGCCGCGCTGGAGGCCCCCGGTCCAGCGAGGATCGCGATCTCGCCCGTGATTGGGCCTGGGCCATATCCGCTTCCAATCGGCGACGTGCTCCAATTCACCCCGTCGTTGATCGACTGGAGAATCGGAGACGAGGGAAGTGTGCCCGATGCGATGAACGAACCGACGTACCGGACTGGTGGAAAGGTGGAGGTTTGCGCTGTGGTCGCATATAGACCGCGTAAATATCCGGTGCTCGCGGGAACGCGCACGGTCCAATTCTGCGCGTCGGTCGAGGTCAGCACGACACCGCCTTCGCCCACCGCCGCGAAGGTCTGATTCGTAAACGCCACTCCATTAAGGCGGTTCGAAGTGGCGGCGCTCGCCGCCGTCCACACTTTCAGGTCCGCAGAGTAGTAGATCGATCCATTGTCACCGACCACCACCCACAGGCCTTTGCCCCAGCACACCGATAAAAGCCATGTGTTCGCGGCCACGGTCTGCACCGACCAGCTCTGGCCGTCGGTGGATGACAATAGGCGCCCCTTCCCGGTCACCGCAACGAAAGTGTCGTTGGCGAACGTTATACCCCAGATATCGTCCGTGATCCCGGCGATTCGTTGGCTACTCCAATATACTTGAGCGCTGGCGATCGAGCTGACGCAAAAGGCGAGTATGAAGGCGAGGACTTTCATTTTTTGTAGAGAGGATACAAACCAGTCGCCAGAGAAGGCCGGAGCCGAGCATGACACAAGTATATAGAGAATTGGCGAGTAATATATACTCGGTCTTCGCCTTTTATCACGGTTGGCATCGAACCGACCGATTTACCGGAAACAGGAAGCGTTAAATGCTGGGATCGAGCATCGAGCCTTGTTTTAAGCTGCCGTGAAATTTTCCGCGGCTTGATGCCATACGTGGTTAATAATACGGTGGAGGGCCCTGGCGCCGGGATTCTCGTCATTCTTGACCATACCGGGAGGCAGATGGCAGCTTCGCGACGCTGATGACTCCGGACTATATTGGCCTGTGAACTTCCTGCGCAGCGCGCGTTTCAACGCCGGCGGATCGCGAGTTATATGAAGGGGTTTTTCGCGCACGCTCGCCGCATCCTCGCCCTGCCGGGTTTTGCCGGCCTGCTCGCCTCTGCTTTTGTTTTGGGCGTCGGCTACTCCTTCGTGTCGCCGTTCCTCTCGCTCTGGGGAACGCAGGCGGTCGGCATGCGGCCACTCGCGTTTGGACTTTTTATGACAGTCACGACGCTGAGTGGGATCGTCGTGGCCACCACGCTCGCTCACTGGTCAGACGAGCACTGGCCGAGAAAAGCCGTTCTGCTTCTCGGAGCCGCCGGCGGGATGCTCGGCTATATAGGGTACGCGCTCATCCGCGACGCGCGCGTCCTGATCGTGATTGGCTGCACGCTCATCGCCGTCGCCACGGTCTGTTTCTCCCAACTCTTCGCGTTCACGCGGGAGAAATTTGGATCGAGCAATCTACCGGGGCTCCCACCGGGATTTTTGACGAGCGTTGTCCGCGTTTGTTTTTCGATCTCGTGGACCGCCGGTCCCTCCGTGGGCGCGCTGATCATGGTCCGGTATGGCTTCTTGGGAAGTTTCCTGGGCGCGGCGGCGTTGTTCGCGTTGTTTGGAATTGGGGTGCTTCGGTTCGTGCGTTGGGAACCGGCGAAGCGCTCGGTGGACACCACGCGGCACCCGATCTGGCGAGTGTTGACGCGGGGACATGTCTTCGCGCCGTTCGCCGCCTTTGTATTCATATTCGCGGCGCATACGATCAATATGCTCAACCTCCCGCTCATGTTATTGGGACTGCCCGGCGGCAGCACGCGTGATGTCGGGATCGCTTTCGGCATTGGTCCGGCCGCCGAGATTCCTCTGATGCTCTGGTTTGGTCTTCTCGCCGCGCGCGGTCACCAGCTCGCACTGCTACGGATCGGCGGCGCGATCACTATACTGTATTTCCTACTGCTCTCGACGGCACAGATGCCGTGGCAGGTATTTCCGATGCAGATATTGAACGGCGCCTCTCAAGCCATCATCTCCAATGTAGGAATTATATTTTTTCAGGACCTGCTGCCCGGGCAACCTGGCCTGGCGACCGCTATATATACCAATGCGGCGAACCTCGGCAATCTCCTCGGGTTCTTTAGCTTTGGCGCGCTGTTGCTGCCGGTCGGCCATCGCGGACTGTTCCTCGCGTCGGCTGCGCTTTCGACGGCCACCTCCGTGATCCTGGTACTCTATCGAAGAATGCGGGCAACCGTGCCGGCAGTCTAGGAGCAAATATATACGTTTATATATTGTGGGAGGCGGCCGCGATTGGCTTTCGTGCGTTTTCGCTGCCACGGATCGCATCGAGCCTCGGGAGATTTCACTCGGAGTCGTAAATCGATCCTCGGATGCGGAGATATTTTGGAACGTTTAGCTCTCGATTTTTTAAAACTGAACTATCGGGTATAAGCGTTTGCTATATAGAGGGGCGTGGGAACTTCCGGACGCGGTCCGTTCCTTTGCCTGCGCTATTCAGCTGTGGAGCTGGGCCCAGCCCCCGGCGAATTTACACGACCTCGACGGCGAAATCTTTCCCTTCCCATCTATTGGCTTCGATCCAGAAAAAGGTGAAGGAGAGCTTCGTCGATTTGCCGAGAGGAGCGGTGGGCAGATCGGCTATATAAAGCTTGAGTCCCGTATCGCGCGTGGCGACGTCGTCCGATGTCGCCCAGTCGTCGTGGGTCCAACGGATCCTCGCTGCAGCGCCGACCTCGACCCGCAGCGTTTTCCCGGCATCCAAACGCATCAGCCGATGATTGAATCGCCAGGCTCGAAAGTCGGACGAAGTCTTATTAGCTATATACCGTTGCACGGTCTGCGGCGGCAGGTCGAAGACTTTCCCATCCGCAATCGACCTTGATAACTTCAAGAACTCGGAGTGCGCCCAGACCAATGGCATCCCAGAGCCCGACGGGTGCCCATTATGTAAATCGCGCTCCGGAATGTCGGGCGCGTCCCACACCTGCTCCGGGAGCAGTCCTCCTGCGCTGGTCTGCGCTGCCATCACTTCCAGAAGCCGCTGCGCGTCTGTGGGACGTCCGGCGGCAATCTCGTAATGAGCCCGCTCGCCCGCCAGCAGCGGCCAGCCCCGGCCAATACCTACGCTGTCGAAAGGCTGGCCGTCCTCCTTCTCGCCGTAACCGTCGTGATTGTAGCGATGCCACACTGGCCCGGTCGCCGTCTCCGTTTTCAACGCGGCATCGATGACTTTGACTGTATTAATAATTCGAGGGTCGTCGGCGGCCCTCAAGCCAAACCGGACGAGTGCCAGTGCATCCACGCTCACAATTTCAGCCGCTGGAAATTCGTCTGATCCCGGTGTCAGGTTCTTGAGCCGCACCGTACATCGATCCGGCGACCCTTTTTCCAGAACCTCCGGCGGCGCGATTCGAATATAGTATCCGTCCACTCCGACCGTTTTTCCCCAGACCCCTCCCTCTATATAGGTCCAACTTTCGATCTGATCGTTCCAGCTATCCGCAGTCTCACGAAAATATTGCGCGGTCTCTTTTTCCCCGGCGTTGTCCGCGAGATCCGCAGCGGCCAGCAGTGCGGCCACTTCCGTGGCTAGGGTGAACACGGAGTATCCACTGTTCTCTTCCCAGCGATCCTGCGGCGACACGGGACCGCTCTGCACGAGAAATTGCGCCGCCAATCTCACCATCGGCCACGGATCGATATTTTCGAGTGCATTCGAGCGGTGCAATTTGTCCGCGAGGAGAATCGGAAACGCCGTTTCGTCCACTTGCAATCCCGGCCAATAGGGGCGGCCATCCAACCACATGTTTTGTGGCCAATGCCCATCGGCATGCTGAGTACATATTAAATAGAAGAGTGTCGCCCGGGCGCCGGCCGCATTATTGGACGCGAGCATGGCTCCGGCGGCCTCGACCTGGTCGCGCGGCCAAACGACATGATATCCGCCGACGTCGTCGTCGCCTTTGGAAAAGCCCCAGGGAAATGATAAACTCGCAATAATACCTCCCGAAAATATTTTGCTCTCGTGCGTCTTTAAAATCGCGGTGCTCACATGCCGCAGGTCGAATCCGCCCTTCTCTATTCCCGGCGGTGTCCCGGAATTCTTCTGATACCGAGTCCATCCTTCAATATAGTCTGACTGCATCTGCTGAAAATCCGAAATCAGCGACGCCCGCACTTTTTGACCCGCCTCCTCCGGCGTGCGACCAAACGCAAGCGCCAGGGTGAATTCTCCCCCGCAACCCGCCAAGCCGATCGCGCCGGTCAAAGCAATATTGCCTTCCGACGCGGCAGCATAATGCCAGAGCATCCGCTTGTGCCGGCGCACGTCCTCCCAGCCGTCACTCGTGCCGACATAACCGCACGATCGCCCGGCCCAAGACGTCGAGAGGCCGAGGGCCAGGACAGTTTCTCCTCTGCGGGCAAACAGCATATCGACGCCCCGAAAATCTCCCACCCATCCATCGTTGTCCGCGCCGCGATCCCCGAGGTGCGGCGACAGCAGGGCGTACGCTGTATAGTCCCCGAGCATTCCTTCCAAGGCCGTGAAGCGGACCCTTTGCAGCAGGACGTCCGTGTGGGGATTCGTTATGATGATCTTACTGATTTCATATTTACGTTCCCGGCAGGTATTGACGACGTGGTATCCGGGCACTCCCTGGGCGAGCGGAGTGATTTTGGAGAGAGTATTCCTTTTTTCTTCCGAGAAGAAATCGCGACCGTCAGCAATAAGAAGCCCAAAGTCACGGACCGCGGCGGTATCAATAAAGGGATGATATATTTCATCAATGATGCCATGCGACATCGTAAACCAGACACGGCTCTCCCGCGGAATCGCAGTGCCAACGCCGGTTTTGGCGCTGGACGTCCACCGCGGCTTTATTCCTGGTTTGCCTGGAGGCGTCTCTGACATATAATTAAACGTCCCGGCGGCGTTCTCTTGAATATAAACGCCGCGCCGAAGACCAGGCGCCGGGAAGGATACAGGGCAGCACCGAGATCGTGGCCCCGGCAATCATGAGGCTATATAAACTGAAGGCACGGAAGGTTACCCAGCTCTTCCGCGTCAGGTTGGCGGCAGAGACGACATCGAAGGTTGCCTTAAGACCCGCCAGCACGCGCGCCCCCGGGTGCGAGTCGCCGCGGGCTCGTTGCGAGGCCCGGAGTAGCGAGAGAGTTGTGGTATAGCTCGCAATACCGAGTAGGCTGTCGGGGATTCCGAAGTACGGATATGCGAGCTTCGACCGGTGAATCCGATTGGCAGCCAGAAACTTCGCGCGGGGTTCCGGCAGGCGATCGATCAGTCCGGTTTGATACGCGGCGATCAGTAGCAAAGTGGAAAGGCTGACGATGGTGAGAGCCGCCGCAGTCTTGTCAGCGTTGGACGCATTTGGATTCGACACAGGACCTTTCAATGAATGCGGCCACGTCTCGTCCAGACCGCGCCCGCCAGGAGCATCGTGCCCAGCAAACCGGCGCCGAGCAGCCAATCCCGATGCACGCTCATCCAGAGCTGCGGGCTATGGGAATGAGCTCGGCGATCGAAGCGGCCGTGAGCGCCCGGGTTTCCGCCCACGGGCTTATATAGATTGTCGGGCCGGCCGGAAACGGCAGGCTCGGACGTCTGCTGGGCTTTGACCCCGGTTTTCCCCAAATAGAGATCTCCGAGTCGGGGGAAGAGTTTGTTCCCGATGATGGCGATGACGGTGGAGGCGCCGACGTAGACTTCTCGCCGCCGATTTTTTGAAGCGAACACGATGGCGCGAGCGGCCACCTCCGGCTGGTAGATGGGTGGGACCGGCTGCGCCCGAAGGGGCAACTTGCTTCGGCACCAGTCGAATTGCGGCGTGTTGAGCGCGGGCATTTGCACCATCGTTGCGACGATCTTGCTGCGATCGTGAATGAGTTCGGTGCGCAAAGAGTCCATGAAGCCTTGGATCGCATGTTTGCTGGCGCAATAAGCGGCTTGCAGCGGGATTCCGCGGTAGGCGAGGGCGCTGCCGACCTGTATGATGTGGCCCCGATCGCGCGGAAGCATTCGCTTCAGGGCCGCCAAAGTCCCGTGTACATAGCCGAGATAGCAAACCTCCGTGACCCGTTTGAATTCCGCGGCTGTAGTATCTTTGATAAAGGCAAATACGCTGGTCATCGCGTCATTCACCCAGACGTCGATCGGACCGAGTTCTTCTTCAACGCGTGCGGCCGCGGCCTCGACGGCGTCCGCGTCGGCGACATCGCACGGCAGCACGATGGCCTCGCCGCCGAGTGCTTCGACTTCGCGTTTGGTCGATTGCAGCGCTTCCTCTCCGCGGGCGATCAGCCCGATGCGTGCCCCTTCCGTTTCAGCAAACATTCGCGCGGTGGCGCGACCGACGCCAGCGGCCGCTCCTGTGATTACTATAACTCTCCGCTCTTTTTTTGACCTCATTGGCTGACAAAAATGAGCAACATATATCTACACCACCCGACCCTTGATCCCCGCGCCGAAAGATACGCTATGCGACCAAACAATTGCCGGGGGGTTCCAACAAATGCCTGTCATTACACAGGGAGAGCAACGCCAACGAATGACATAACTCGCCCGAGTGGCGGCCGGTTGGCGGGTCCATATAAGCGGAATGGCGGAGTATATAGGTAACGGAGGCGCTGGGAAAGAGCGGGCGGGCGTTCACCACGGCTGGCATCGAGCCTCAGAAATTGCACCGAGGTGGGAAACGCTACTCGGATGAGAGACATATTCGGAACGTTTAACATTTAACTTTGTGACGCTTAACTCTCAGGTGACCGAAGTGCAGAGTGTATAGGCGAGGCGGGCAGTTGCGGTGATCGGCCGGGTCTTCACCACGGATCGCATCAGCCTCGGAAGATTTGATTCGGAGCTGAACCATCTCGAGCAGCTGGGTGGCCTCGGCAGGCTGCGTGCCGGCCCAGATCGGGACACGTCTGGCGCGGGCTGATAATGATATAGCATACCAAAAGACTCTGGCCATCCGCGGCAGATCGGGCTGAATGGTTCCCATGTCCACGCTCGCTCCACTTGTTGAAGTCGCGTTGAATCCCGAGGCAGCCAAGAACTTTCTCGCCTCCATCGCCTCAGTGCTCGCCGCCACCAAGAGCTGGGTCGAACTCAAGGACCGCGCGGCGGCGCGCAACGCGGGAAAAGTCGCAGAGTCTCTCGCACTCGCCGACCCCGAGACGGAGGTTCGCGCCAACGAGCTCATCGAGGTCGTCCCGGCTGATACTCTGTATAAACTCACCGCCCGCTATTCCAAGTGCTTCGACCGCTTCAATCGCATGCTCGACGAAGAGGATGAGCGGAGTTTCCCGGGCGACATCGAGGCGGCCGCGGATCACGCCTTGCCGAATTGCGTGTGCGAGGCTCTCTCCACCCTCCGCAAAGTCGCCGGTGACCTCAACGACCCGATATTAGAAGAGGCTTGGGAACGGTTCGGTTGCGAGAGACGGCACGGTGAGCGGCCGCAACGCGGTCCCTCGCGGAGACGTTAATAGTGCGGCCGAACACTCGATTCACCGCGCCGATATAGCGACGTTTCGCAATATAGAACGGGATTCACGCTTCAGGGAATCGATTCGAGCCGCTTCACGGCAGCGGGTAAATCGATGCCGGGGCCAAGCACCGGTTGGAAGAGGTCGCCCTTCTCGCGGACGCGCGCGATCGCGTTGCGCAGCGTGAAATCCTGCAGGCGCAGTCCCGGTTTCACTTCGTCCCACTCGAGCGGCATCGAGACGGTCGCGCCCGGCTTCGGGCGGACTGAATACGGCGCGGCGATCGTGGCCTGCGGACGATTCTGCAGAAAATCCAGATACATCCGGCCACCGCGATCCGCCGTGTGCCGCTCGATGCTGGTATATTTCGGAAGGCGCGCATGCACGCGGGTGACGATCGCGCGGGCAAATTCCTTCGACTGTTCGTAAGTATATTGCGCACCCAGCGGAATATAGAGGTGGAGGCCCGTGGAGCCGGATGTCTTGCAATAGGAAGGAACCCCGATCGCGTCCAACAGTTCGCGCGTTTCCTGCGCCGCCGTGATCACCTGGGTGAATGTATTCTGGTCCGGATCGAGATCGATCACGCACCAATCGGGATGGTCCGGTTTTTCCTTCCGGCTGCTCCACGGATTGAACTCAATGCTCCCGAGGCTCGCGAGATACAGCAGACTCGCCTCATCGTTGCAGATCGAGAACTCCTTCTCGCGCGCATCGGCCGCGCTATAGTAAGTCAGCGTGTCGATCCAGTCGGGCACCTTGCCTTTCACGTCCTTCTGGAAAAAGCTGATTCCGTCGATGCCGTTGGGATAGCGGTGGAGTGAGAGCGGACGGCCGCGGAGATAAGGAAGTATATAAGGCGCGGCCTGATAATAGTAATTGAGCAGATCCCGCTTGGTGATTTTTTCCTTCGTCCAATAATATTTGCTGAGGTGGGCCAGCTTGAGTTCGCGCCCGTCGATCACCCGCACCTGGCTTTCGTCGGTGGGATTCAGCAGGCTCCGGCGCTCGCCGGTTTCGTTGGGCGCGAGGATGCGGCGATCCACCAGGCTCTGGTGCGCGGGTGTGAGCTGCGGCGCGGGACTCGCGACTTCCTGCACGACCTCCGAGGCCGCTTTGTCCGTGCGCAGACCTTGGAAGGACGGATGGCGCAGAACTCCGTCCGGTGTCATTTCGGTGAAGCTCACTTCACACACGAGACCGGGACGAAGCCACACGGCGGTGGCCTTCGGCGGGTTGGGGCGGAACCGGGACGGGTTGTTGATCTCGGGAATCTCTGTGAACGGACAGCGCTCCGTTATATATTTCTGGAATTGCGCGAGAAGCTCGCGTTGCCCGGCTTGGGTGAAGCCCGTGCCGACTTTGCCGCTGAAATGCAGCTGGTCGCCCTGAAAGACTCCGACGAGTAACGAGCTGAACGGCTTGCTCGTGCCCTCGTTGAGCGTGTAGCCCCCGATCACCATTTCCTGACGCTTCTGCGCCTTGACTTTGAGCCAGTCCTTCGAGCGTTCCCCCGGCACATATATACTCTCGTTACGCTTGGCCATGATGCCCTCGAGCCCGAGCTTCACCGCCGACTTATATGCTTCCTGCCCGCTCGTGCCGAAGCTTTCGCTGACGCGGATCTCACTGCTTTTTTCCGGTACGATCTGGTGGAGGATGGCGCGCCTTTGGTGCAGCGGCAGCCGCGAGAGATCGCGTCCACTCAGCCAGAGGACGTCGAATATATAGTAGATGAGCATGCCATCCGCCTCGCTGCGCCAGTTCTGCAATGCGCTAAAATTGGAACGTCCGTTTCGGTCGGTGACGACGATCTCGCCATCGAGCACGGCGTTGGTCGGCCATTTTTCCAGAGCGGCGTGGATGGAGTAGAATTTTTCGTTGAAGGATTTCGCATTGCGCGACTGCAGCTCGACTTTGCCGTGATTGATAAAGGCGACTGCCCGGTAGCCGTCCCACTTGACTTCATAGGACCATTCCGGGCTGTCGAACGGCGCGTCCACCAATGTCGCGAGCATCGGCATCAACTGGGTGGGAAAGGGGGCGCGCGGCGCTTCGGCCAGAAGCGCGTCGAGATCGCTGGACAAGGTGACCGAACTTTTGGGAGTAGCTGAGCGGGCCTTCTTCGCGTTGGACGCGCTCGCCCTCTTCGCGGGGGCGGCGCGGGTCGTTTTGTCGGCGGGACGTGGGGTCGAGGTCTTGGCCATATATGGGGATATATATAGAAGTATAGAGGGAGTGGCGACGAACCGGCGGTGGGTGGCGGCTTAGGCGTCGCGCAATTCGATCCACACCGGGGCGTGATCGCTGGTTTTCTCCCAGGCCCGAACATATTTATCGACGCCGGCGCCCTTGAGGCGGGGTGCGACGGCGGGGTTGAGCAGGAGGTGATCGATTCGAATGCCGGCGTCTCGCGCGAAGGCGTTGCGAAAATAATCCCAGAAGGTGAAGATCTTTTCTTGGGGATATACTTTTCGGAGGGAGTCGGTCCAGCCCTGGCCAACAAGTGCGCGATAGGCAGCGCGCGACTCTGGAAAGAAGAGGGCATCGTCAACCCACCGTTCGGGTTTATAGGCGTCAATATCTTCGGGAATCACGTTATAGTCGCCGGCGAGAATGACTGGGGATTTGCGCGTGACGAGGGTGCGAGCGTAACTCTGCAGCCGCTCGAACCATTGTAGTTTATAGTCGAATTTCGGACCCGGGGCCGGGTTGCCATTGGGCAAATAGAGTCCACCGATGAGGACGCCGTGGACCTCGGCCTCTATATAGCGGCTATGGAGATCGGTGGGATCGCCGGGGAGGCCGCGGCGTGTCTCGCGCGGGGTGTCGCCGCGGGCGAGGATGGCGACGCCGTTCCAGCTTTTCTGTCCGTGCCAAATGGCGTTGTATCCGGCCTGCTGGAGGGCGTCGGCCGGAAACTTTTCCTCGGGGGCCTTGAGTTCCTGCAGGCAGACGATGTCGGGGGCGGACTCCGCGAGCCAGCGCAGGAGCACGGGAAGGCGGCCGTTGACGCCGTTAACATTGTAGGTGGCGATCTTCACGGGCGGATGAGGGTGGGGGCGCGAACCTGGGCAGGAGGGGCTCGTCAACAGACCGCCGAAAACGCGATTCGCTCCGTGATGGAAGCGGCCGGACTTGCAGGACCTCCGCGGCCGACGAATATAGTCGTGTCGACGATGGTCTGGATTCCAGCCCGACCCCATTTGCCTTTATTATAGCGAAGGTGGCCGACGGAGCGCCGCTCCGTTAGGAGTGGGGGATATACCCTATACAGAATCGGACGCTCGACATTCCTCCGTCGTTGTGAAAGCAACGCGGGTGCGAAGTAGCTTGGGAGCATGGATCGCGGGCGAGCCGCGACTAACTTTGCGCGGTAATGAAGATATATAGTCGCGTCGACGATTCAGGGCTTCGGTTCGGACGATGGAAGGGCGCTTGCGGTGCCAGAGTGGGGGTGGCCGGCCGGACCACGCGAAAGCATACTAAACCGGATAATATAGCTAATATACTTAATCTACCCTTGCCTTGCGCCGGGCGCGCGAAATTCTCGAATCCGCGGCTGCTCCAGCTCGCGAGAAAATTTGATGAAACAATCGGTTTTGGTAGTCGATGATGATCCCGAAATTCTCGGGACGTTCCAATTGCTATTGGGTGAAAGCTGGAATGTGGGCGTCGCGACCAGTGGCGCGGAAGCGATCGCGATGTTGGAACGCGGCGGGACGTTCGGTGTGATCATCGCCGATGTAGGAATGCCGGAGATGAACGGCACGGAGCTTCTGAGCCAGGTGAAGCAGCGTTGGCCGAACGTCGTTCGGATCATGCTGACCGGGGACCGCGAGCAGAAGACCGCCGTGGCGGCCGTGAACGACGCCGGCATTTTCCGGTTTTTGAACAAGCCGGGGACGCCCGAGCAGATGGCGCAGGCGGTGACGGACGGAATGCGGCATCATGAGTTGTTGGTGGCCGAGCGGGACCTGCTGGAAAACACCCTGAAGGCGAGTGTCGCGGTGCTGACCGACATGATTGCGATGGCGGATCCCGCCTTACTGGCACGGACGCAGAAGCTGCAGACGCAGGTCACCCAGATTTGCCGTTCACTCCATATAGCCGATGTCTGGGAGATCGATATCGCGGTGATGATGCTTAATATTGGGAACATGACGGTCCCGCCGGAATTGCTGCTCAAAGGCCGTCGCGGCGACTTGTTGTCGGCGAAGGAGCAAGAGGTGTTGCGTCGCATGCCGGTCATCGGGAGTGGATTGCTCGCGCGGATTCCGAGGCTGGAAGGCGTGGCGCGTATCGTCCTATATCAATCAAAACATTACGACGGCTCTGGATTCCCCACCGACAATGTGGCCGGCAAAGCGATTCCGGTCGGCGCCCGTATTATCAAGGTGGCGTCCGATCGCCTGAAGCTCGAGTTGAAGGGAATGAAGCGGGACGCCATCGGGAACGAGATGTGGTCACGGATCGGCTGGTATGATCCAGCGATCCTGGACGCGGCGAACGCGATCGTCGCGGGGACGGCACCGCCGTTTCCGCCCGGTCAAGCCGCGGTGCGGCTGGCGGGCCTGCGCGCGGGCCAGCAGTTGGCGGCAAATTTGGAAACCCCGGACGGCGTCACGCTGGTCTCCGCGGGTTATATAATTACGGAAAGTCTCCTGGAGCGCGTGCAGAACTTCGCCGCGACGACGGGGATCAAGGAGCCGATCTATATCGAGAAAACCCCGAATCAGAATATATAAGTGCGAGAACCCCCGACCGGGCCGCGAGAATCTCCGCCCGGCGGCCGCACCGACCGACCTTAAACCCCATGAAAACACAGTCGATCAAGCCACCGTCTAAGACGCGAACCCGCGCGGACGAAAAAACCGCAACGGGCGTGGAAGGACTGGATGAAGTGCTGCACGGCGGGATTCCCACGGGCCGCGCCACGCTGCTCACCGGCGGTCCCGGATCCGGGAAGACCGTTTTGGCGATGCAGATGCTGGCGATGTCGGGGAGCCGCCGAGCGCGTCCCGGGCTCTTCGTCACATTCGAGGAGGATCGCGAACGGCTGACGCGAAACCTCTTGAAGTTTCAATGGCCCAATTTTTCGCAAGCTGCGGGGCGCGTTCATATAGTCGATTCGCAGCTCGGCGCCGATTTCCTGACCGCGGGGGATTTCGATTTTCACGGCCTCCTCGCCACACTGGACGTCCAGATAAAGAATATAGGAACGGACCGCATCGTCTTCGACTCGCTTGATATATTGCTGGACCTTCTGCCGTCCCCGGAGCATCGCCGCCGCGAGATGTCGCGGCTGCACGAGTGGCTATTGGAGCGCGGTTTGACTGCGATCATCACAGCGAAGGCGGAGACCGGCGCGGAGCCGTATGGATTTCTGCAGTTCATGGTGGATTGCGTGATTCACCTCAACCACCGCGTGACCGAAGGCGTTTCACAGCGGAGCCTGCGCGTTTTGAAATATAGAGGCTCGGCGTTCTTCGAAAACGAATCTCCATTTCTCATCGGCGCTAACGGCTTCGAGGTGGCGGGGGTCGCGGACATGACGAAAAAGTGGACCGCCTCGATCGAGCGCGTTTCGACTGGAGTCGCTCGCCTGGATACGATGCTGACCGGAGGATATTATCGTGGGACAAGCACTCTGATCAGCGGCTCGCCGGGAACGGCGAAAACGACTCTGGCCGGCGCGTTCGCGGCCGCGGCTTGTGCGCGCGGCGAGAATACACTTTTCGTGAGCTTCGACTCCGAGGAGCCGGAGATCATCCGCAACCTGCAGTCCGTCGGCATCGAACTGTCGAGCCCGGTTCGCCAGAAGCGTCTGCGTATATATGCAGCGACGCGAATCGGCGGCAGCGCCGAGACGCACCTGCTTGATATAAAAGCGCTGGCGCGAAGCCACGGCGCGCGGTGCCTGGTCGTCGATCCGATTTCAGCGCTCCTGAGCCGAGGCAATGAGCAAACGGCGACCAATGTCGTGGAGCGATTGGTGGACTGGACGCGTCACCAGGGCATCACGCTGTTGTGCACGAGCCTCCTCGGCGGGACTAACCCGCAAGCGGAGAGCACGCCGATGCAGGTTTCCACGCTGGCGGACACCTGGATTCATTTGAGTTATCTCGTTAACGGCAATGAGCGGAACCGCGCCATTACGATTGTGAAGTCCCGCGGCAGTGCGCACTCGAATCAGGTTCGCGAGCTTATCCTGAGCAATTCCGGAGTGACGCTCGCGGACGTGTCCATGGTTGGCGGGCAAATCATGATGGGTTCCATGCGCTGGGAGCAGGAGCGCAATGAAGAGGAGAGGCAGCTGCAGGTCGAGAATGAGCTGAACCGGCGCCGCCTCGAGATCGATCAGGCACGAAATCGCCTCGCCGCCCAATTCCGGGAACTACGCCGCGAGATGGCATTGAACAAGAGTGAGCTCGAGTTGCTCGCGGTCGCGGAAAAGAGGCAGGTTTCTTCGCAAACCGGCCGTCAAGAATCTCTTGGCAAACTGCGCGGCAAAGACAAAGAAAAGTGAGGTTACCAAAATGATTCCTCGCTCACGCCATGGGTAAATCTCTCAGCAACGAATTCCGCCTATATATAGCGGGGTCCTCGCCGAATTCCATCGAGGCGATTCGTAATATACATGCGCTCTGCGCAGAACATCTCAACAGCTGCCATCGCATCGAGGTCATCGACGTCCTCGTGAGCGCCCAGGCCGCGTTTGAGGATGGGGTACTTGTGACGCCGACGCTGGTGCGGCTCTCGCCACGTCCTGAAATTCGGATTGTCGGAACTCTGGCCCCGGCGACAAAAGTCCTGGCGCTACTGGGGATTTCGGCTGATCCCAAATGACCGCACGCCGGACGAAAAAAAGCCACTCGGTCAAGCCGACAAAACTTGCGACGCTGGTGTCCCGCCTCGTGGACATCATGGCGGAGATTGAGGAACTCGGGGCGGGGCAGATCGACTCTGTAGTCGATCAAACCGGCCGGGCAATATTACTGAACCCCGCCCAACAGCGACTCGTTTCCAATGAGGCTCAGCAGCGGCGGGCAGCCGAGACGCAGGAGGCAATCCTGAATGCATTGCCGGCGCACATCGCGCTCGTGGATCCGGAGGGGACAATCGTTGCCGTCAACGAACGCTGGAAAAAATTTGGTGCGGTCAACGGGGCGCGAAGCGTGTCGCACGGGATCGGGATCAACTATCTGGAGGTCTGCGAGCGCGCCGACGGCGATGCGTCCGAAAGCGCCGCGGCGGCTGGGCGCGGTTTGCGCGCGGTGCTTGAGGGACGGGCTTCTGAATTCGCGCTGGAGTATCCGTGTCATTCCCCGACGGAAAAGCGCTGGTTTCGACTTCTTATAACAGCGCTGAGCCCGACGGAGCGACGCGGCGCGGTGGTGATGCACCTGGATGATACCGATCGGATCCTGGCGCAGGACTCACTGCGTGAAAGCGAGCAGCGATTTCGCGGGACGTTTTATCAAGTATCGGTGGGGTTCGCGCAGCTGAATCTGGCCGGGACCTGCGTGCGGGTGAATGATAAGTTGTGCAGTATACTCCTGTTTACGCGGCCTGATTTGCTCGGCCGAAAATTGTCCGACCTGCTCCGCCCGGAGGACCGGGAGCGGCTCGAGCGCGCGCTGGCCTGGTTGTTGGAAGGAGCGGCCACCGCCCCGCTCGAGGCGCGTCTCGCGGACCCCACCCGCGACGTTTGGGTGGATATAGTAATCACGCTGCAGCGGGATTCGGCGGGAACGCCGCAGTATTTTATCGCAACGCTTCAGGACATCACGGCGCGAAAGCGGGCCGAGCAGGAACTGCGGGTGAGCGAAACGCTTCTCCGCAAGGCCAACGAGAGCCTCAATATTATCCTGGATTCATCGCTGGATGTGATCTGCTCGTTCGACGCGGAAGGGCGTTTTCGCCAGGTCAACGCCGCGTGCGAGCGCGTCTGGGGATACAAGCCCGAGGAGCTGCTCGGGACGTACTATATAGACAAGGTTTTCCCGGAGGACCGCGACGCGAGCATTCAGGTGTCGGCAGAGATCATGGGCGGCAAGCCGACGAGCGCCTTCGAGAACCGCTTCGTACGGCGGGACGGCTCGCTCTCCTATATCATGTGGTCGGCGAGCTGGTCAGTGAGGGAGCAAACGATGTTCTGTGTGGCTCGCGACCTGACGGACCGGAACCGGTCCGCCAGCGAAATCCACGCGCTGGCTGACCGGCTCACGACAACGCTCGAGAGCCTCACCGATGGTTTCGTCACGGTCGATCGAGACTGGAAGTTCACGTATATAAACCGCCAGGCCGAGCGGACCATGTCGGTGCCGCGCGAAACGATGCTCGGGAAAACGTTGTGGGACGCATTCCCGTCCACCGTCGGCACCGAGCTGGAGAGGGAGTACCGCCGCGCGATGATCGAGGATTTGCCGGTACATATAGAAATGTTCAACGAGGAGCTGAAGGCGCGCTTTGACGTGCGGGCGTTCCCGTCGGAATATGGTCTCGCTATATATTTCCGCGACATCACCGAGAGCCACCGGACCGCCGTCGCGCTGCAGGAGCAGGCCACGCTGCTCAACCGTGCGCAGGACGCGATTGTCGTTCGCGACATGGACCGGCGGGTCACGTTTTGGAACACGAGCGCCGAACGACTATATGGTGCCCCGGCCTCCGTCGCGATCGGGGCGCGCCTTGACGATCTGCTCGATTACGATCGTGAAGTATATGCGAAGGCTACGGAAAAATTGTTCCGGGATGGTGAGTGGTCCGGCGAGCTTACCCAGACGCCCAAGCATGGCCGCACCATTGTCGTCGAGAGCCGTTGGACGCTGGTGACCGATGAGGCCGGTGTTCCTAAATCCGTGCTCGTGATCAATACGGATATCACGGAGCGCAAGCAGCTCGAGCAACAGTTCCTGCGCGCGCAGCGCCTGGAGAGTATTGGAACGCTCTCCGGCGGTATCGCTCACGACTTTAATAATCTGCTCGTGCCTATATGTATGGGAGCGAGTCTATTGCGGCGATTCAATCCGGATCCGCGGAGCCTTCCCGTCATTGACAGTATAGAGCGCAGCGCCAACCGCGGCGCACGCCTGGTGGAACAGGTCCTGGCGTTCGCGCGTGGCGCCGAGGGGGTGCCGATCCCGGTCCAGCTCAAGCACGTGATCCGCGAGGTCGAGTCGATCGCGACCAGTACATTTCCAAAGAATATACGCATCGAATCAGACATTCCCTCGAATCTCAGGCCGGTGCGCGCGGACGCCACGCAACTCAACCAAGTCCTGTTGAACCTTTGTGTGAATGCCCGAGACGCGATGCCGCAAGGGGGAGTCCTGCGGCTCGTCGCGCGCAACGCCGAGCTCGACGAGAAATTTGCCGCATCCCATCACGGCGCAGTTCCGGGGAGCTACGCGGCAATCTCCGTGATCGACTCGGGCACCGGCATATCTCCCGAGGTGATCCAGCGTATATTCGAGCCCTTCTTCACGACCAAGGCGCTCGGCAAAGGCACGGGTCTTGGCCTCTCGACGGTCATGGCCATTATGAAATCTCATAAGGGCTTCGTCGATGTATCGAGTCAGCCGGGGCACGGCAGCACCTTTGCGATATATATTCCTGTTGAGCAGACGACCGTCTCGGCGGAAGCGCCGGCGCTGGGCCAATCGGAACTGCCCAGCGGTAATAACGAGCTCATCCTGCTGGTCGACGACGACCCGGCGATTCTCGATTCGGTCGGAGCCAACCTGCGCGGCTTCGGGTATCGTGTCACCACCGCGCTCAATGGCGCCGACGGCCTCGCTGTATATAGCGCGAACCGGCAGGAAATCAGCCTGGTCATCACCGATTTGATGATGCCGGTCATGGACGGGCGGGCGCTTATCGCGGCGATTCGCGGGATGGATCCGAACATGGCAATGATCGCGGCCAGCGGTTTCGACCAAGGCGCTGGCGCGCATGGCACGCAGCCCGGCGACGAACTTCCGAATTTTCTCCGCAAGCCGTTCACGATCGAGCCGCTCCTCCGCCTGCTCTCGCGGTTGCTCGCCGACCGGACGAACCGTTGAGCCCGAGCGGCGGCAGCGTCGCGCCTATATTAAATGATCACGCGGCGGCTTGGCGAAGTCGCGTCGGAGACCGTGGACTCGAGCAGCTCACCCGCAAGCGCAGCTCAAGCCCGTGGCACAATCGGATATTGCCGGGTATCGCTACCCGCGCGCTCGGTGTGTACTCCGAAGCAAACCGAGTCGCGCGCCTGCGGTCGGTCGCGTCATCCCGGCCGTCCGGAATGCGAAATCATATAGCGTCGCCCCGACGGGAGCTCGGGGCGATGCGCGTGGAGCATGCAGCGGGTCGGAGATATATTGATCGAAAGCAGTCAGTATATGTCGGGGGGCGCCCGCGGCTGGCCAGCGGGCAAACCGGGCGGTTCGAATGTCTCGCGGCAACAGGTGATCTTTCCGTCGCTTGACTGAACGGGAGGCGCGCCGCCATTCTTGCCGGGTCGCATCTCGACATCCTCTCCTTGAGCACGAGCACCAACTCGGGAATCGGATTCTCTTCGCGGCCGATCGGTCTTGTGCCTGATTCGGCCGCTGCGCGCGGGATGTGGGGCAGGATTCGCCTGGTTCCTGTGCTGCTTTTAGCTTTGGCGGCGGGTCTCAGGATGCACGCCGGACCGCCTTTTCTGACGGATGACCCCGAGCCCGTGGAGTGGCGTCACTGGGAACTATATATCTTCGGGCAGGGTGACCGGAGCCTCGACGGCAACGCAGTGAGTGCTCCGGCAATCGAATTCAATTATGGAATCGCGAAGGATACACAGCTGCACGTGATCGGCCCGGTGGCGAACGTGACCGCTAGCGGCTCGAGCTCGAGGTCGGGCTATGGCGACACGGAGGTCGGCGTGAAGTATCGCTTTTGGGACGAGAAGGAATGGCTCCCTCAAGTGGGAGTTTTTCCAATGGCCGAATTGGATACGGGCGACGCTTCGCGCGGGCTTGGCAATGGGCGGACATGGTACCGGCTTCCGTTATGGATTCAAAAGGGCTGGGGACCATGGACCACTTATGGCGGCGGCGGCGTCGCGTTAAACTCCGCGGCGGGCCAACGGAATTTCCCCTTCGGAGGTTGGCTTCTCCAACGCGATCTGGGCAAATTTCTCACGTTGGGCGGCGAGCTTTACGCGCAGGGTCGGGCATCAATCGATGGCCGCGGCTATATGCTGGCGAAGCTCGGAGGCTATATCAAAATCACCGACTCGTTCAATTTGCTCTTCAGCGGTGGGCGTTCGATTTCCGGCGAACGCCACACGATCTGGTATCTGGGTCTATATTGGACCGGCGGACCAAAGGAATCCGCGCAGTCAGACCAACCGAAGGGCTAAGCCGGCGATGAATATCATTCTCATGATGCACGTCGGTTTTGGCGTGATCTGCCTGCTCTCCACGCTGTGGGTGTTTGTCGAAACGATCCACGTCGCGCCGGCGCATTTGGCCAGGATCCGCTTCGCGAGCTGGGTTTCCGCGGGCGCAATGTGGATCGCTTATATTATCGCGGGCTACTGGTATATATCTTTTTACCCACGGGATAAGGCGCTGATCCTGAAAGGGCCGTGGCCCGCGTCCCACAGTTTCTTCATGGAATCAAAAGAACATTTCGTGATCCTGCTGCTGCTGGCGGCGACCTATCTTCCGATCGCCACCTCGGACGATCTGGTGCACAAACCCGATGCTCGCCGATTGGTACTGGGCACGGCAGGTCTCGTTTTCGGACTCGCATTGGGCGCGGATTTTTTTGGGGCGATTGTCGGCATGGGCGTCAAGGCCGCGCTACTGCCGGGCTAGTTTCCACCGATGATCCCGCAAGAACCAGAACTCACTCCAGCCCCGACCGCGCTCCTGCGCTCGACGGTGGCGTTCGGAATCGCCCTTGCGGTCGCCAGTGTGTTCGACGCACTTCTGGTCATTCTCAAGGAAACCAGTCCGGGAACGATGGCTCTGATGAAGCGAGCGACGGGACACCATTGGGCGACTCATAGTCTTTTGTCGCTGATGCTATTTTTCGCACTCGGCGCGATCCTACCGCGTCTGCGTGGCGGGCGCGGATTCGCGCTGGACGGCAAATCACTCCTCAAGCTGATGTCAGCTGCGGTCATCGTCAGTGTCGGCGGCATACTCGGATTCTATATTATCGGTGATTGAGGGACGCGCGGCGGGACGGGGATCGAGCGCGGCTGGTTTTGATATAGGTGTTGCCTGCACACGGAAGTGAATCGGCCTATATAGGAATGTGCGTCCGTGAGCGACGTCGTTGCGGCAACGGCGCTGTGCTTGATCTGCCGCGGTTTTGCGGCTTGCTGGGCGGATGCTTTGTTGCGGTCGTCGCCCCATGCGGTTCTGGTATATAGCGGCAATATTCTTTGTCGCCGCGGGGGGCCGGGCGGCCGCAGCGCCGACAGCTCTGTGGGGACAGTGGAAAACCTGGGGAGACCAGGGGGACGGCACCTATCGGAATCCTGTCCTGCCCTTCGACTATAGTGACCTCGATTGCATCCGCGTCGGCGCGGATTATTATGCGATGTCGTCCACGTTTCAATTCTCGCCGGGCGTAATTCTTCTGCACTCGCGCGACCTGGTGAACTGGCGGATTCTCGGTCACGTCGTCGATGATCTCCGGCAGATCGGTCCGGAGTTCAATTGGGACCGCATGGACCGCTACGGTAACGGAGTCTGGGCGGGCGCGCTGCGGTTTCATGACGGAAAGTTCTGGATATATTTCGGTACGCCCCAGGAAGGCTTCTTCATGAGCACCGCGGAAAATCCCGCCGGGCCGTGGGCTCGCTTGCATCCCGTGCTGCGCGCGGCGGGCTGGGATGATTGCTGCCCATTTTGGGACGACGACGGCCAGGGCTATTTCGTCTGCACGCAGTTCGCGACCGATCCGGTCAATGGAAAGAAATATAATATACACCTTTTCAAGCTGACGTCCGATGGACGAGATGTCGTCCGCGAGTCCGACACGATCATCCACCAGTCGCAGGGATCCGAGGCGAACAAGCTCTATAAGATCAACGGGCTATATTATCATCTCTATAGCGAGGTGAAGCCGGGTGAGGGCCGCGTGGTGATGATGGAGCGGGGTAAGTCGCTCTATGGTCCCTATGAGACGCACCAGCTCAGCCGCGGGCAGCCGGAGGTGCACGAGCCGAATCAGGGTGGGCTCGTCGATACTCCCGGTGGTGGTTGGTATTTTCTCACGCATCACGGGGCCGGTGCGTGGGAGGGGCGGCCGGCGAGTTTATTGCCGGTTACGTGGCGCGACGGCTGGCCGATTCTCGGTGCGCCGGACGAAGCGGGCATCGGCACTATGGTGTGGAGCGCGCGCAAGCCGGTCGCGGGTTTGCCCGTCGAGTTGCCGCAGACGAGTGACGATTTCGCGGGGCCGACGCTCGCGCCACAGTGGGAGTGGAATTATCAGCCGCGGGATGAGAAGTGGTCGCTCACGGAACGGCGCGGATTCCTGCGGCTGCGTGCGTTTCGCGGACTCCATGGTGACAACCTGCTCAAGGTCGGTAATATACTCACGCAGCGTGTCGTGCGCGCGGCGGACGCGACGGTGGTGGTTCGGCTGGAGCTCGCGGGGATGATGGACGGGCAGCACGCAGGCCTGAGTCACTTCGCGGCGGCGCGGCGCAAAGACATGCCCGCGGCGAACAGTGCGTCGGTCGGCGTCGGACAACTTGGGCAGCAGCGTGCGATCGAGTTTTCCCGGGATGGGACGTTCACGCGCGGGCCGGTGGTGACGGGCGACGCGGTTTGGTTGAAGTCCACCTGGGGCCTCGATGGCCAGAGCCGCTTCTCGTTCAGCACGGATGGACGGAGGTTCACGCCGGTCGGCGAAGTATATACGCTGACGTGGGGTTCGTACCGCGGCGACCGGCTCGGGCTGTTTACCTATAACAACCGCGCGGAGGAGGGATACGCGGATTTTGCGGATTTCCAGTTTAGGTTCGACGGGCCCGGCGTGCGCTGAGGATCGCCTATATAAAGCGGCGAACGGACCACCTGGATAATCCAGGCTGTGAACCGAGGACCGGCGCGGCGCGTGATCATTAGGCGTTTTCGCCAGCGATCAACCGAGCCGCCGGAGATTTTACCGGTGCGGAGTCGCGACGCGGCGACCGAAAAATTATTAACATATAGCTGGAGCGTGAGCGGCATGCTTGCGCGCCGAGCGATCGTTCGCCGGTTGAATGCTCGTATCTAGAATTTGGCATTAAACGACTTGTGCCGGTTTGCTGTAGCTTATATCAAATTGCGATGCGCTTGAATCTTTCACCGAAAACGGTCCTGTCGGGATTCGCCGTTAAATCTGTCGGATTTGCTCTCGTGCTTGGGTTCGCCAGCTGCGCCACACCTGCGCCGGTGGCTGCACCCGCGGCACCCATCGTCAGTGCGGTGCCGCCACCCGCTGAGCGCGTTTTAGATATTAGTCGAGTCACAAGCCTTCCCGTCGCGATCGATCGAACGGCGCCGGTCTATCCCGTGGAACTGCGGCGACGCGGCGTCAGCGGGAAGGCGACGATCATGTTCGTGGTCCGCACGACGGGCGTGGTGAGCGATGTTGCCATCGTCAAGGCGACCGATCCCGCTTTCGGGGAAGCCGCCGCGGTCGCCGTGGCCCATTGGACATTTCAGCCGGCGACACTCAACGGATTGCCGGTCAACTGCCGGCTCATGGTGCCCCTCGCGTTCTCAACGTCGGCTAACGGCGGATAAAGCGATCGGTCTCTATCCAGATTATATGCGGATATATCCGAAAGGACATCCGTGTTTACCGCGGTCGGCTTCGTCTCCCCGCGGATGACAACGGTCTCGAGGTTTTCACCCGCCCGTCCGGAACGAGCCTCGAAAACGGCCGACCTCGAGAACATGGGAATTTTCAAATTCGTAACGCCTTCCTCTCCACTGTGAGGAGGCGGCGGCATGTATATACGGTTCATATAGGGTACTGCGCCCTGGGGATATCGCTGAAACGTTGCCAAGGCTAATGGGGGGCCGGCCTTGGATTGCGCAATATAGCGGTCCACCATTGCTCCGGAATCATATAGCTCCCTCCTCGCCGCAGCTGTGGGCGCCCAGATCGCCGGCTGTTCACTATATTATATATATCCAAGGCGCGGCCAGTACGCCGCAGCATTACGTGATGACACCCGGCTGAGAACTCTGTTCAGCCAGAGATCCCGCGAGCGTGCCGGGGCCGGGAGCGTGCCGAAGCCGTCGCCGATTGCGACGCGGCCGATGACCGCGACGCAGTCGCCGTCACCCGGGCTGAGTCGTCCTGAAGACTACCGCAACGAGGGTCGCGATTCGGCCGCGGCGGCGCTGCAAACGTTCGCGTGGGCGTGCGACCGCGCCGACACTGCGACGATTGCGAAAATGCTCTGCTTTGAAGGACACGGCGGCGCGAAAGGTGTTCGCGCGAGAGGCAGCACGTTCGGCAAGTCGCTGTCTGACCGCGCGAACCGCAGCCGAGGTGTCGCCATTTGCTATATTATTTGAGCCGGCAGGCCCGTTTGATTGCGTGCCGGGATTTTCTGCCGCGGACGCGAGGAGCTGGCGGTTCTCTTGTCTCAGCTCGGCGAGTTCTTGGCCGCGGACACCGTGATCGACCAACGCTTGATATAATACCTCAGATAAAGCGCTAAATGTTACCAATCTTTTCCCGCGCTCGCCGGCGTGCGGCGTGTGTCATTCCTCGTCGATCTCCGGTGGCCTGATTTCCGTCAGCAGCCGGTCGAGCTCGGCTTGCGTCGGATTGCGGATCGAGCGGATCGTCAGGATCGACTCGCCCGCAGGGAGCGCCACCTGCGTCGACGCGTCCACCGGCAAGCCCAGCACCGCGGCCGCGAGCGGCGAGTTGTGCGGCAGACATTCGATGCCGGACTCCGGATCCGTGGCGGTCTCGCCGTGCGTCGTGACCAAAAACGTGAAGCGGTGCTTGCGGCCCGAGGCAACGTCCTGCTTCTCCAGCCGCGTCACGTGCCCGAGTTGCAGCGTGTCCGTCGGCTTCGTGAGCCACGTGGCGGGGTCCACCTCGATGAACGTGTTCCGCGCGACGAAGCGGTCGAGCGCGGTCATTTTGCGGTCCACGGCCCGGATCGCGTCCTTGGCGGCCTTGAAGCCGAAGTTCTCCCGCAGGTCGCCCTGGCTATGCGCCTCGACCTTGTCCTTGACCAAGTCGACGCGCTTGCGCTTGAGCGCCTCGAACTCCTCCGCCAGCACGCGATTGTAACCCGGCCGAACATATATCGTCGTGGGCGCCGGTGGCGGGAGGCGAAAAATCTTCTTGCGGTGCAAAGGCATGGTGGAGTTGACCTGAACTATATAGGAAGGGTTGAGGATCGAGGGCGGAGGGACAATTTCTTTTACTACGGATCTTCAGATTTACCCACGGATGGCATCAAGCCGCGGCAGATTTCACTCGATCTCCTGACTGCAGAAAAGGACGAAGATTTAGACCGAGTATATAGGACGATATATAACGGGTGCCTTAATTCGTTTTTGTCTTAGCACGGATCGAGTCAAACCGCGGAAGATTACACTCAATCTATCGGAAGCGTCGGAGCGGCAGCGCTGATGCGTGTAGCTACACGCTTTTAATTTGACCAACCGCTCTGACGATGATCTCGTCGCCCCATGCAAAAAATTATTTCGCTGGTTCTCTTCCTCTGGTTCTCGGCCGTCGCAGCAGTGGCCTGGCGCGGGGGCTTCGTCAGCGCGCCCGGCTCGCCGCCGCTCGGACTAGGACTTGCATTCGCAGTACCCATGGGCGCGTTCTTCGCTATATTTTTCGGAATTCCCGCCGCGCGCCGTCGGTTGACTGAGATTCCCACCGCGTTGCTCGCTTCGCTGCATGGGTGGCGTTTTGTCGGGCTCGGCTTCATCGCGGTCGAAGCGCGCGGCCTGTTGCCCCCGGGTTTCGCCTGGCCGGCCGGTCTCGGTGATATCGCAGTTGCAGCGCTCGCTCCGTATATCGTTCTTCGGCTGGTCAGAGACGAAAATTTTCGATCGGGCATCGCCTTCACCGCTTGGAACATATTGGGGATCGCGGATTTTCTCGTGGCCGTTGGGCTGGGGGTTGCGTACCAAGTGTCACCAGGAACGTTTCACGCCGCCGTCGACACCCGAATGATGCAGGAGCTACCGTTTGTCTTGATCACGTGCTTTTTCGTTCCACTCCTCGCCATGACTCACGTCGTGATGTTCCACCAAGCGTGGTCGGAAAGGCGCTCAGCGAGGCTTAATTTCGCGCGCTTGGTTCAAAACACCGCGTGAGTATTCCGAGAACGAAATCCGTCGCGCGCGGCGCGAAAACCGCGACCTTGGATCTAGCAACGTGCCGGGAGATTCGACAGACTTGCCTGGCCCAGAATCTTCGCCGAGCAGACCGCTTGGTCAGCCAGAAATATGATGAGGCGTTGCGTCCGGCGGGGATCAAGATGACCCAGTTCACGACGTTGGTAACGCTCGCCGCGATGAAATCGGCTTCTCTGACCGAGCTCGCGCAAGCGATGGGCGTCGACCGGACGACCCTCTCGAGGAATATGATTATTCTCTCCGACTTCGGTCTGGTTCTGGTGAGCTCGAGTGACGATCAACGAGAACGCCAATTGATGCTGACGCCGGCGGGTCACAAGCGCGTCAGTGAAGCGTTGCCATTGTGGCGCGCGGCGCAGCAAAGCGTGATCGACACCCTCGGCAAAAAGCGAATCGGCACGCTCCTCAAGCAATTGCAGGAACTGAACGAAACGAAGGTCTGAAGTATATTAGCTCAATGATATAGGTTGAGCGTCGATCGGCGCTGGCGTGACTTGCCGTATATACTCAAGCTCTCGGCGCTCGCAGACGCGCGGTTTGCGCCGTTTGCGCCGCCGGCTTACGGCCCGGCGGGAACCTGGTAGACTTCCAGCAGTGCGTTTCCCGACGTATTGTTGACGCCTGAGACCTGCGCGGTGTATGCGCCGGGCGGCAGCGTAATAATCACAGCCGAGTCGGCGTTAGCGGGCAGGAAGGGGAACAGACCCACGGACGCGGAGGCACTGGCGATTTTCGTGGCGTCGCTGCTCGTCGACCAACCCGTGTTGCTCGCGACCGCCTGGCCCGAAGCGTTATATATGGTCACAACGGGCTGTTGCAGCCCACCGCTGACCCCGAATTGGGCGAGCGCCGGGCCCGAGGCGCGGATGATCAGCTGGGCCGGCTGGCTCCCGCCGACCACAAAGCCGCCGATCAGTATATTGCCACCGGTGCCCACGGCGGCGCGCGTCGACAATCCGGTGAAATGCCCGTCGTCCGGAAGCGCTTCATATACCTCGACGAGCGCGACGCCCGTGGTGGAGTTGAGTCCGGCGACTTGTGCGGTATAGGAACCGGGCGCCAGATCGACCAGCAGGGCGGCGTCGGCGCTGCCAGATTGGAGTGCGAAATCCCCGACGCTCGCTGATGCAGCCGCTATATCCACGGAGTTGTTCCACCCTGAGTTGGTGGCGATCAGCCGACCGCTGGAATCATAGATCGAGAGGACGGGGCGGGCGAGGACGCCGCTCACGCCGAGGTTCGCGAGGCTGGGGCCGACGGCTCGAATCAGCACGCGCTTCGTCGCGGTGCCGTAGCTGGCGATGTTGAATCCGGCGATTGCGATACTATCTCCGGTGCCGACGGCGGCGCGCGACGAGATTGCGCCCATGCGGTTGGCAAGCGTCACCGTGGCGGATTGCGAGGCAATTCCGCCGCTGGTCGCGGCGACCAAGGTATATACTCCGGTCGCCGTGGCGGTGTAGCTCGAGGAGGTGGCACCCGCTATATTAACCCCGTTCCTCTGCCACTGATAATTGATCGGCAAGGCGGAAACGACGGTGGAGGTCAGCGTGACTCCGCTGCCATAAGTGAAACTGCTATTAGCCGGCGCCGCGGTGAACGTTGGGGCGGCGACCACCGGCACGCCACCCGCGGTAATCGTTGTGACAAGAGCCGGCGCACTTGTGACTGGAGTCGGAACAGTGCCGGAGAGCGGCGTCGGCGGAACGACGCTGATGGTATAAATGCCCGGTGAGACCGCATAATAAACGCTGGTGTAGGTACCATTATTATTGTCGGACATAGCGCCGGCGGCATTCGCGATCGCCACTCCGTTGAGGTACCATTGGTAGGATAGCGGCTGAGTGCAGGTCGCGACCGCCATCAATGCCGCAGAGGAACCGAAAAGTATGGTCGAGTTTTGCGGCTGATTGACGAACTGCGGGACGGCAGTGACGGGAGTGCCGTCCGGAAACGTGAGTGTCACCGTACCTGGTGCGGAGGTAACCATCGCGGTGGAGCTCGCCGTGATGGCCGCTGTATATACGCCCGGCGTGGTCACCAGAAGTTGCGCCGTCGAAATTCCATAGTAGCCGGCTGCAGTCATTGATCCAGTCGCGGAGGGAACCGGGACGCCGTTGCGCAGCCATTGGTAGCTGAGTGGGCCGGTGCTGATC
This sequence comes from uncultured Verrucomicrobiae bacterium, assembly GCA_963800005.1. Taxonomy (GTDB): domain Bacteria; phylum Verrucomicrobiota; class Verrucomicrobiia; order Opitutales; family Opitutaceae; genus CAWCZH01. Next base: position 27,174 of record CAWCZH010000001.1, on the reverse strand, counting down.
GCGTCGACGTTTAGAGTGAGGGTGGCATTGATGACGCCTGTTATATTTTGCGGTGCGCGCGTCACGATTGGTGAGGCGGTGGGTTGAATGATCTCAATCGCCCCGTGGTAGACAGTGCCCGCGATGACCGTCGCGGTGAGGTACGGGTTTCCACTGCTATCAACGCCGAGCACGGTCGGAAAAGTTTGCTGGTTCGATGTATCAACAAACCAGGACGCTGGGGCCACGACAGTAACGGCGCCGCCGGGTGCGATCTGGTAGACGGTGCCATCCCAGCCCGCTGTATAGATCGTGCCGCCTGAGGTCGCTGTCAGCGTGGACGCGTTCACATTGAGGCTCGATCCGGCGAAGCCGCCGGTGGTGATCGTCGCCAACGTGGAAACCGACCCGCCCGGCGCCACTTTGATGACCAGCTCCGTATGCGGCGTCGATGTGAAGTCGCGGGTTTCCGCCGCGTATATGTTCCCCGAGCCATCGACCGTCACGCCCGTGAAAGTATAATCCTGCGTGGCCCCGGTGGTCTGAGCGTTCGCGATCACCGTGGCCGTGCCGCTCGAGGAGGTTTTCACGAGCGTGTAGTTCGTGAAACTATATATGTTACCTCCGCTGTCGGTGACGAGGTTGACGGGGACAGGGGTGCCGGCGCTGACCATGACTGGCACGTAGCTTTGGGCGACTAGGGCGTTCGCCAGGCCGGCGAAGAACAGAACGATCGCGAGGGAAAGTTTTGCGCGCATGGGTATATGTATATATAGCTGGCTGAGCCGCTGTTGTGCCGCAGGTAATTGCCTAATGCAATCTTACACGCGTTGTCCGTCGACGCCCAGAGGAGGAGCGACTGCCGATTTCCGGCACGGGGGAGCGCATCAAGGCGTCCGGATTACAGCAAAAGCGAGCGTCCCGACTCTACACGCGCCAAGCGATCCTGCTGACTTAAAGTTACCGCAAACCGATTCGGTCTAGACATTTAGGTAACATCGGTCCTGGCGATATATACCGAGGCGCGGTGGTATCCGGCGATTTGGACGCGTTGGTTGATATAGGGAAACGGAGCCGCGCCCGAGAACGGCCGGATGGCACGACGATGTAAGATATATCGGAGAGTATATTGCGGAACTGGCTCACGGTTGGCGCGCGGGACTGGCGGCCGGGGTGATGGCGCCGGCGCGGCTGCGAATCGCGCTGCAACGCGGCGGTGGGCGCGGGCCTGGTGAATGGGCGGAGTGGCCGTGGAACCGGGGGCGGGGTGCCCGGACTCTTGTGGGCCCGGGTACATGGAAAAAACGCGCGAGCTTCCCGGCAGCACGTTCGGCGACGCCACATTTGCGGCGCTGCGGGACGGATATATATTTATCCAAAAGCGCTGCCGACAATATGATGCGCCCGCGTTTCGCACGCGGCTCCTGTTCCAGCGCACGATCTGCCTGAGCGGCAGGGCGGGTGCCGAGTTGTTTTACGATAGCGCGCGGTTCCAGCGTTCCGGTGCCGCGCCGCGGCGGATGCAGCGCACGCTCGTCGGCGACCGGACGATCCAATCGACGGATGATATAACTCATCACGAGCGAAAAATGCTTTTTCTCTCGCTGCTCGCCGACGGTCGGATCCGCGGTCTCCGCGCGGCGTTCGAGGAACGCTGGCGGATCGCGCTACGGCGTTGGGCGTCGGAGGAACGCGTCGTGCTATTCACAGAGATGGGCTCGCTGCTCACGCGCGCGGTCTGCGCCTGGACGGGAGTGCCGCTGCCGGACGACGAGGCGGAGAAACGGGTGGTCGATATACGCTCCGTGATCGATGGGGCAGGCGGCGTTGGTCCTCGTTATTGGCGGGGACGACGCGCGCGCACCCGCGCGGATGCCTGGATGCGAGACGTGATTGAGCGGTCGCGGGCGGGAAAAATTCCGGTGGTGGAGGGGAGCGCTCTACATGCGGTCGCGAACTTTCGCGGAGCGTCGGGCGCGCTGTTCGATGCTGAGACGGCGGGGCAGGAGCTTTTCAATATAGTGCGTCCCACCGTCGCAGTGGATCGATTTATAACATTCGCTGCGCTGGCGTTGCATGAGCATCCGGAGTCGCGGTCGCGCGTCGTCGAGCCGGACTATCTCCATTGGTTTGTGCAGGAGGTGCGGCGTTATTATCCGTTTTTCCCCTTCGCGGTCGCCCGGACGCGCGCGGCGTTCGAGTGGCAAGGTTTTCATTTTCCCGGCAACACGCGGACGCTGCTGGACTTATATGGAACGGATCACGATGCGGCGCGTTGGGAGGAGCCAGAGAAATTCCGGCCCGAGCGGTTCGCGAACTGGGAGGGGAATATGTTCACCTTTATCCCTCAGGGCGGTGGCGATCCGGCGCATGGTCATCGTTGTCCGGGCGAGTGGGTCGTGATCGAGCTGATGAAGACGGCGGTGCTTCTTCTCACCAAGGAGATGAGCTATCAGGTGCCGCCGCAGGATCTGTATATACGTTTGAGCCGCATGCCAGCGATTCCGAAAAGTCGTTTCGTGATCAGCCGTGTGCGCCCGGAGCATTGAGGTGAAGGGCGCGGGCACCGCTGAAGCGCTGCGAGCGCGACGCCGCTGCGCAACGGGCCGAAGCCAGGCAAGAAGTAAAGACTCACTCCGCTGAATTTAAAACCGGGTTGATATAGCGGCGTCGTATTCAGGGATCTCTCGATCCAGAACGTCAGCCGTTACCGCTTACGAATCGGGTGGTTCACAGTCAGCGCCGGAGGCAAACGTAGCCGGGCGCCCGACTTGGACCGGCGTGGGTTCATAGTAAGGGCAACCCCTTGCATCGAGAGCCTTGGATCGAGAGGAGCCGTTTATATATATGCGACAGCGCTGCGCAATATACATAATCGCCCGTAGCAGCGTTCTCCCGCGATCGTAGCGTCTGGTAAAAAGCCTAAATCTTCATTTCCAGAGGGCCAGCCCTTACTTTGAACCTACACGCCGCAGCCGGGCGGGCCGGCTGCGGCGGTCGGTCAGACGCTTCCGCGCCGACGGCTGTCGCTCGTTCCGGCGAGCTCATCGGAGTCGCCGTCGGCTCCCACCATCTGCTCCGTCTGCGCATGGCCTTTCGGCTCCGGCGGCCCGAGCATCGGCTCGCCACCGAGCGGCCGCGCTTTTTGGAACGTGAACATGCCATGGCCGTCGACCGACTCGCCCGTCGTCCAGCGCTGCATCGGATTCTCCGCCGGATCCCGCTGGGTGGAGACGAACGCGTAATTGAAATCCTGGTTCTCTTGCGATTGCGGGAATGAATTTGGAATCGGATGAATCTGCCGCAACCCGCCGAGATCCTCCAGCACCGCGAGCCACTGGTTCTGATGCATCGTGTCGCGCGCGATCAGGAACGAGAGCATGTCCTTCATGCCGGAGTCGTCCGTCATTTCATATAGACGCGTGGCGAGGACGCGTCCCGTCGACTCAGCCATCACGTTGGCATACATATCGGCCGCCAAATTGCCGCTCGCCACGACCCACGACCCGTTGAACGGAACACCGTTCGAGTCGGCAGCCATCGCCGCCAAGCCCGTGGAAAGTATATGGCGTGGATCCATCCCGCCGAGAACCGCATTCACGATCGGGTGGAGGGCGGCGTTGGATTTCGTCTCGGTTGGAGCGCCTTCGAGATTCAACGCAACCGCGGTCGCGAGCATCTCGATATGGCCAATTTCCTCAGTTCCGGTTTCCAGCAGCATGTCGCGGTATTTGGTCGGGCCACGGGCGCCCCAGGCTTGAAAAAGATATTGTAAACAGACCCGGATCTCACCCTCGATGCCGCCGATGGCCTGCTGGAGCATCTTGGCAAAGTGAGGATTGGGAGTGTCGACGCGGACGTTATATTGAAGTTTTCGATCGTGATAAAACATGATGACGAGGGTTTAATATTTGTTGTCCGGTCGAAGCGGCGTTGACCGAACGCGTCACTATACGTCCGAGTCGCTGCTCTTCCTATAGGGACTGGCGCCCCGTGCATCCATCGGGTGAACGCGCCCGTGGCACTGGGGGTTTTTCCGCAGTGCCTGCGGGTTCCATCGCCAATGCTGAAACACGAGGTTATCTTAGCGGCGTGCAGTGGCGCGCGGCGCAACAACGGCGGTGTCCTCCGTTGCCGCACCTGAGTCAAGACGTGAGGGTCAAGACCTGAGGTTAGGTGACGTGGAACGCTGCTGGATCAGCGGGCGACTTCCGTCTGCCGGTTCGGCGAGGTGAACTCCTTGTATTGCACTTGGAAGCCGGGGATTTTTTCCAGGACGCCGGCAACGGCATCCAGCCGCGCCTCAGCGCGCGCGGGCGAGACCATGCCGCGGTTCGCAGCCGCCACGCCAACGCCGTGGGAATACGCCAGTTCGCCGCCGTACCAGCCTTGGAAGCCGAGGAGGCCGAGGAGAACGGTATAGCAAATCATGAACCCCAGAGCGCCGCGCCCGGCTACTTTCGCGAGCCACGCCCGCCAGATCGTGAGCCCGAAGAGCAGCAACCCGAGCACGACACCGATGCGCATGTGTATAAACACAAGTCGCGCCGTATGCTGGTCGAGATGTGCGGAGTTGAGACCTCCCACGCCCGTCATGATGCTGATCAATGTCGTGAGCAGTGCGGCGAGTATACACGTCCAGCCGACGACCAACGCAGACGGTTTGCCGAAAAATCCCCGCCAATCCGCGAGGTACCCGAGTAAAATGAACGCGATGGGAAAGTGAACGAAAATGGGATGGAAGGGCATGATATATAGGTCCCGCTGGGGAAACGAAGGTGGTGCCGACGTCAGTCGGAGGCCGGCGGCGACGCCGGGGTATATAGCAAACTACAATACGCGCGTGTCTGCCCCTATCGGGCAAAGTCACCGCCGCCGTATCGGAGTGTCGCCAACGTCGTTCGTCAGGGCGCGGCGTACGTTTTTCCAGCTCGCATCAGAGATGCCGTCGCAGCAGCAATTCGCAATGGCGTGTCTGCCTCGGATATGCCAAATATATAGCTATATATACGGCACATCGCCGGAGCTCGGCAGCGCGTTAGGCGAGCCGCGGCGCGTTGCGAAGGCTACAGGCGACATCTCACCATCCCATGAGGGCTCCGGGCCGCGGCTTTCCGGCCGACGGAACTTGCCGCGGTCCGCAGTTCGCGACGTTAGGCCACCGGGGGCAGGTGGTCCAGGACTTGTCGAGCGTGATCGGATAATCGCGGACGCGCACTCCCGTCGCATTATATATCGCATTCGCCACCGCCGCGGCCACTCCACAAATCCCCAGCTCGCCCACACCTTCGCCTTCATCGGCGAGGAGATCGGATCTGTTTCGTCCAGGACAATCCTTCCTGGTGCGGTATATCCGCATGCACCGGCACTTCATATCAGCCAGATCGTGGTTCACAAACAGTCCCATCCGCTTGTCCACGACGAGCTCCTCCATCAACGCCGCACCCACCCCCATCGTGATCGCCGATCACCTGGCTCCGCGCCGTCTTCGGATTCAGAATCCGCCCGGCCGCGCACACCGCGAGCATCGCCGCACCCGAGTTTCGCCGGTCACCGCATTCACGCCAACTTCCACAAAATGCCCGCCGAACGTCGACTGCTGGTACTGCTTGTCGAGCGTACCATATTCGATGCTGTCCTCGCCTGCCAGTCCGCTGCACCGGCCGCTTGGGCGAGCGGGACGCTGCTCCGTTGGACGTCATGTCCATTTCGCGAGCTGCCCCTCGGTGTCGAAGCGGCTTTGCGCCACCGCCTTCGCAGCTTATACACGCCGCACATACTCCTGCCGTCGAGTTGTTGCCGCCGAATTGTCCGCCCGACCCGCATGATATAGGGAAACTGGAATCGCCCAACTTCACGACCACGTGATCGATCGGCACGCCCATCATCTCGGCCGCGGTTTGCGCGATGATCGTATAACTCCCGGTTCCTATATCCGTCATGTCGGTCTCGACGGTGACGATGCCGCGGTCATCGAGGCGCACGCGCGCGGCGGACTTCATCACTATATTATTTCGAAACGCCGCCGCCATTCCGAGGCCGCGCAACCACACGCCGTCGCGGCTCTGCCCGGGTCGGCTGTTGCGGTCCTTCCAACCAAAGCGTTCCGCCCCGAGACGCAGGCACTCCACGAGCTGCCGTTGGGAAAACGGCGGGTGCGGATTATGTTTCTCCTGCGGCGCTTTCGATTGCGGATCGGTCGCGTTGGGCTTCGCGGGAATGTCCGGCGAGACCTGCGTGTCGTTGCGAATTCGAAACTCGATCGGATCAAGCCGGAGTTTCTCCGCCATTTCATCCATCGCTATTTCCAACGCCATCAGTCCGGGCGCCTCGCCGGGCGCGCGCATCGCGTTGCCTTCGGGCAAGTCGAGTACCGCGAGCCGCAGCGCCGTCATCCGATTTTCGCCTGCATATAACAACCGCGTCTGGCTCACTGCCGTTTCGGGCTGCCCGCCTGGCTGATCGCCGGACCAGCTCTCGTGCCCGATCGCCGTGATCTTGCCGTCGGGCGTCGCGCAGATCCGGATGCGCTGGATCGTCGCGGGACGGTGCGTTGTGTTGTTCATGATCAACGGCCGCTGCAACGCGATCTTAACCGGACGGTTAACTTGGCGCGCCGCCAGCGCGGCCATCACCGCATCGGCCCGGAGAAATAGCTTACCGCCGAAACCACCGCCTATATAGGGAGAGATGAGGCGCACGTTCTCCTTCGGAATCCCGAGGGTCTTTGCGACATCGCCCACGCCCCACGCGATCATCTGGTTGGACGCCCTCATCAGAGCCGGTAGGGATCGGTAGAGCCACGGCCGCACGCCGCTGGCCTCGTCGACGACGACGAGGACGCGCCGTCGGTGAAGACCCTGCCAGGCGGCCGAGGCGCGGGCCTCATCGGTGTAATCGGTGGACGTTTTCGCGACGCCGACGAGCGTGTCGCCGATGCGCCACTCGTTGCGCGTGATGACGCCGGGCAGCCCACCGCGGGCGTGGCAAGTCCGTAGCTCGGCCCAGAACCCGCTGTCGACCTGGCGGCTCACGGGCGCGGTGGCGACGAAGATCGACTCGCCGATCGGCGCCGACATGATCCACCAAGCGCTCAGGCGAGCATCCAGCCACGTCTTGCCGCAGCCGTTGGCGCTCGGCACGGCGGTGACGCGGTTGACCGCGACCGACTCCGCGATCTCGTGCTGCTTGCTCCAGAGTTCGTCGCCGAACGTCTCGGCGATCCACTGGGCCGGATCGCGGCCGACGGCGCTGTCCTCGGGGAAGAGCGATGCGGTCAGCCGTGAGCCGAGCCCTGGGCGCGTCAGAGGCGGCTCCGGTAGTGATGGCCTTGGCGCTGCCCCGGCGCCAGTCGAGGCCGTCCAGGTCGGCGAGGCGGCGCGTCAGGGCCTCGCGTGCGCGGACCTCCTGCTCGGGCGTCAGTTCGGCCTCGATCAGCGCGGCGCGGACGGCCTCGGCGAGACGGACGACGACGGCTTCGTCGAGTTCGAGCGAGCGCTCGGCGACGCCGGCGTCGGATGCCAGCTTCGAGACGCGGGCCAGCCGTTCGTTCGCCGTGGCGAGTGCCGATGCGAGCGGCCCGAGATCAACGTCGGGATCTTCGGCACGCCGCTCGACGATCCGCCCGCGTAGCCATTCGACTTCACCGGCGGCGAGCCGGACGCTCAGCCCGAGCGCGTCGGCAGGATCCAGCTCGACCTCGGCACCGAGAAGCGCGGCTTGCGCGCGGGCCTCTGCCTTCGCGGCGAACTGGTTGCCGGCGGGCGACTTGCCTCCGTGGAGCTTGCAATTTCCCCAGCCCACGTGCTCGGTCCCGGCACCGGCTGGACGCTTGCAAGGCGTCCCGGCGCGGGTCTTGGCCCCGCAGAGCCGGTTCATGCGCTCGCCTCGGGTACATGCTCGGGACACGGATGGCCCCGAACGGCTCTGCGCCGCGGTTTCAAACGGCTTGATCATGCGTTTCCGCCTCCAGACCGCTCGAACTCCTCGACCTCGGCGACCCGAAATCGCTTGTACTTCCCCAGCGAGACGACCGGCACGCGGCCATCGCGCGCCAGGCGGTAGACGGCGCTCTTCGGGATCTGCCAGCGCTCCGCCAATTGCTCGGGCGTCAGCAATTGCGCGGCCTCGCTCGGCGGCGGCTGCAACGTCACGAGCCACCCCGATTCATGGGCCACCGGCGATCCATAAGCCGTGTGGCTGGCGAAGTGGAAGCCGTGGCGCTGGGGCGCCCGTTGGAGCGATCCACTTCGCTGCCCCAGCAACCGTGCCCCCGTGCCCGTCCCTTAGGGACTGGGGCACACTGGGCACGGGGTTGCCGCCGTGCCGGGGCACGCTCGGGGCACGCAACGGCACGGTGGGCACGGTTACTCATGGCCCTCGGCCTTCGGATCGTCGAGGGCACGGTAGAGACGGGAGGAGAAGTGGCGCTGAGCTTGTCCGTCGGGGCGTACATCGACGTATCCCTCGCTGACCAGGATGCGGAGCGCGACCGTCTTGGCCTCGTTCTGGCCTTTCACCGACGCCGAAGATCGCGCACGCCCATGCCGGGCTCGACCTCGATCGCCTCGCTCAGACGTTCCATCAGCGTGGTCGGTCGGAACTCGGTCGACGGCTCGTCCTCGCTCGCCCCCGTATCGCCAGGTTCGACCGGCCCGTAGACGCCGCCGCCGACCGCGACCGCCAGCGCCGCGGGAATCTCGGGGAAACGGGTGCGGGTCCGCTTTAGCTGGATCGAGCCGGTGGACTCGCGGTCGAACCGGGTCTTCGTGCTCACCGAGAAGACGACCTCGTTCAGATCGTCCTTCGCCTTCGTGCCGCGGGAGCGCTGCTGCTCGCCGTGCCCGGTGTTGTCGAGCATCACGGTGAACTTGCCCGCGGCCGACAGGGGCACGAGTCGCGTCGCGGCGAACTGCGCATAGTCGTCGGACTCGCCCTCGCGTAGGCCGTGCGCGGAGAGGATCAGGCGGCTGGAATCGAGGATTACGCCGTCGACGTCCCCGAACGCCGCCACCCACTCCTCGGGCGACCAATGGGGCGAGAGGCGAGGCGCGTCGAAGTAGTGGAGCCGCTCCTGGCACGCCGCCGCGAGCGAGCCGTCGGGATCGCGGGCGGCCAGCACGTCGGCCAGCCTGTAGACCGACTCGTCGGCGCCCATGTCGACGTCGAGGATCGCCACCGATCCGCCCGCCTCGATCACGTCGAGCGCGACGATGATCGCCACAAGGCTCTTTCCGGTTCCGGCGGGTGCGACGAACACGTAGCGCTTCCCGGCGAGCAGCCAGCGCTCGCCACCGGGGACGAACTGGCGCTCGGGCAGACCCTCGCCGATGCGCGTGACGAGGTCGACCCGCGAAGCCTCCAGGGCCAGGCGCGCCTCGTCGGCTGGGTCGAGCGAAATCCGGCCCCGTTCAACTCGGCATCGTCGGGCAGTGGCGGCCGTTCGTCGGGCGCCAGCCGATCGTCTCGGCGCTCATCCGGCCGACTCCAAGCACGCGACGTCGATGGCGCGGGCGGCGATCGTCAGCGCCGCGATCACGGTCTTGACGTGGCCCGCCGCCTCGATCGGCAGCTTGTCGACCCGAGCTTCCAGGCCGTCTAGCGGCGACTCGATGGCGGCCCGGGCGCGGTCCCACATGTTCTCCCGCACATCGCCCAAAGCGCCCCCCGCGAGGACATGGGCACGTTTGAGCAGCTCGGCGGTGCGCCCGTCGATCCCGGGCGCCTCATGAGCGGCGAAGACGTGATCGCGGCACCGCTCGATGGCGGTCAGCGCGTCGTCGAGAGCCGCGGTCACGATCCCGACCCGCCTTGTTTACGCCGCCGGTATGCCTTCTGTCGGCAGGCGTTGGAGCAGTAGAGCGCGGCTCGGCGGCCTTCGAAAGGTCCCCCGCAGCCGTTACAGGCCGAGTCACCGGACTCGACCGTTACGAACGTAACGTCCGTGTGGTGGCCGAGGGGCGTAACGGTCGAGTCAGATGGGTCGTCCGTTACGACTGCGCGGCGCCACCGTGCTGCCGTGGATTGGCTGACTCCGAACATCTTCGCGACGGCCCGGGTGGTCACGTCCTTCTCGACGAAGAGAAGCGTCAGGAAAGTTATGAACCGGCTCTCCTCGCCCGGCGAGGAATCCGTCGGCGCCTCCTCGCGGCCGTCGATCATCGTGCCGCCCTCCGGCGCTCATGCGCCCGACGCGCCGCCCGCATTTCGGAGCGCAGCAGGACCATCTTCACCGAGACTTCGCCGGTTTCGAGCCCTTTGAAAGTCGCCCAGCGGGGTTGACGATTGAGGTCGGCCACGGCCTCGAAGACTCTCCAGCCGAACCCTGCGCGCCGTTCGATCGGTCTTATCTCGCCGGCGACCCGGGCGCAAATTCGGACCGTCTTGATCGAGAGGCCGGTCTCTGCGGCGACCGCGGCAAGGGTCTCCTTCCGGGGCATCCGGCTCGCGTTCACCGCGTCCCCTACGGCGAATTTGCGCGCTGCGCTGTCGCCCGTCATCGGGCCACCCGCCGACGGCGGATCAGGTCAAGACTGGGCACCCCGTCACCGGAGCCGGGTTCACCGCTGTCGCTGCTGGGACCGGCTCGATTGCCGGTTGCCCTACGGGAGCCGCGACGGCGCCCACAGGAGCCGCGGGAGGCGCGCTCACGGCACGGGCAGCCGGGCGACGAGCAGCGACGCGATCGTGACCGCCGCGGCGACGGCGAAGCTCTTCGCGTCGGCGGACGCTGGCACGGTTCCGGAAGTGGCGCGCGTTGTGGGCGCCGAGGGCTTTGGCCTCGCGCTCGACGACCTCGGGTTGGACGCTGGCGACACCGGCAGCGACGGCGGCCTGGAAGTCGATCTGCGGCGCGCCCTCGATGATCGGTCTCGTCGGGATCCGCTTCGGACTCGGCCCGGCAGCGGGCGGCGGCGACCTGCTTGGCGGCCATGCGCTCGGAGAGGCCGTCGTCGATGGCCTGCTGGTAGATCGGGGAGGAAGTGATGTCGGGCGTCGAATCCAAAACGGTCCCGAAGGTTTATCAAACGCGGGGGCGCTTCCGTGGCGAATTTGGCTCTACTAGACGGTTGTCAAGAGCAAATGCCGCGCCCCAAAAAGCAGAAAGGCCTCGTCATCGAGGCCCGTCTCGCTCCGTTTTGAATCTCCGATGACCGTATCAAGTGGTGCCGCGGCGCCCCCCCGAGCGGAGAAGCTAGCCGCCGCCCTTTCCGTTCATCGCTTCCGAGAACGGGTTGTGTTCCATCCCTTCCCGCATGGCTTCGGAGAAGGGGTTGTGTTCCCGTCCTTCTTGCATGGCCCTGGAGAAGGGGTTGGTCGGCTCAGCGCGGTTTGTGGCGGTCGTCTGTCCGCCGTCGGTCTCTCCACCGTGGCCGAAGATGTACCCGAGCAGCCCGGCCACGATAACCAGCAGGACGATGATCGCGACGGTCTTGGCGCTCACGGCGCGATACCCGCTTCTTCTTCGATCTTCTTAAGCTTCCCGGCTTTCATGTTCGATCCGTTCCAGCTTCGACTCAGGTCGTTCGGCGCCGACTTCCTTCACCACGGTCGTCGATCCGCCGTCCCCGTCGGCGCCGCTGCTCGCGATCACCACCACCACGTTGACCGCCGTCAGCACACCGATGATGAGCGTCAGCGCAAGCATGTATTTCGTCTGCCGGGTCGTCTCGGCCTGCTCGACCAAGGCGTCCGTCTTTCGTTCGCCCTCGCGCCGGGTCAACTCGCGGAGGTAGTAGTCGGGCGTCGCGACTTCCATCCGCTTCAGCCGCTCGTCGTGCTGCTCGACCAGGTCGTCGTCGCTGAGCGCGCGTAGGTCGGCGAGACTCTTGGGCCAGCGCGGTTCGCTGCGGTCAATTGGGGCGTCATCCCGCTGCCGGGATTCGTCAGGGCGGCCGATTCCCCTGCACCGGGCAGTGTCAGATCGGGGACACGCTCGGGACACGCTTTCGTCCCGAGCGCCCGCAAACCGCTCAGGAATCGAAGGCGCCCACCGGAATCGAACCGGTGTAAACGGCTTTGCAGGCCGCTGCGTAGCCACTCCGCCAGGGCGCCAAAAGGCTCATCGCGGTCGCGGCTCGAGGACGAGGGCGGCCGGATGGGCGGGGGACAGCTTAGAGCGTCGGGGGTGGGTCGCGGGGCGTGGACGGTCGGTCGATGTTGCTTCAGTCATGAAGGGTCGCGACCGATTACCGAGGAGAACTAATCCATGCCCCGAACGGAGAAGACTTGAAGCGCTTTCGTTTCCGCCCGACCTACTCGAACGTCGTCGCCACCTTGGCGCTGTTCTTTGCGCTCGCGGGCGGGGCCTGGGCGGCGACGCAGTTGCCGAAGGAAAGCGTCGGCTCGGCGCAGCTCGCGAAGGGTGCGGTGACGCCGGCGAAGCTCAGTGCTCAGGCCAAAAATGGGTTCACCGGGGCGCGTGGGGAAGCGGGGCCGCAGGGCGCGCTCGGGCCGCGGGGCAACGAAGGGCAGCGGGGCGAAAGCGGTGCGGCGGGCGCGACCGGGCCGCAGGGGATCCGCGGCGCGACCGGGGCCACCGGCGCGACCGGCCCACGCGGCGAAGCGGGCGAAACGGGCGAACGGGGCGAACGCGGGATCACCGGCCAGACCGGGCCGACCGGAGCCCAAGGCGAAAAAGGCGACACCGGGGCGAAAGGCGAAAAAGGCGAAGTGGGGCCGGCGGGGGAAAAAGGCGAAGTGGGAGCGACCGGGGCAAAAGGCGAAGTGGGCGAACAGGGCCCTCGCGGCCCCCGAGGAGAACACGGGGAACGCGGCGAAACGGGCGAAATCGGCCTCCGTGGTGAACGTGGGCTCCAAGGCGAACCGGGGCAACAGGGCCCGATCGGCCCGAGCGACGCCTACTTCGCCATCAGCGAACCGGAAGCGATCCAGGTCGGCCACGAACCGAGGATCACGCTCGAAACGGGGAACCTCCAGGTGGGGGAATACACGCTCCAGGCCGCGATGACCGTCGAGGGGATCGTCGCACCGGCGGTCGCCGAATGCCAGTTCGTCGGAAACGCGGGCGTCGCGGTCGGGATCGCGGAGCCGTTCTCCACCAACGTCACGCCGGGCAACTACGCCTCGCTGGCGGGTCTCGGCACCGCGGTGGTCACCGAACCCGGACCGGTGCTCGTCATCTGCGAAACCTCCGTGGAAGGCACCAACTTCGTGATCCCGGCCGAAACCGGGCACCTCACCGCGACCAAGGTCGGCGCACTCCACCCGCCGACGCAGTAGCGGCGCCGCGCCTCAGCCCCGCGCGCGGTCACCTTCAGTTCGAGCGGCACCTTGGCGCCGTAGCCGTCGCGCGCCATCGCGCTCACGGTCAGGACCGGCTTCTTCCCCGCCGCGAGCGCCGCTTCCAGCTTCGCGCCGTCCTTGGCGCTGAGGGGCAGCATCATCCGCGCCGACCCGCCGGCGGCGACCCGCGCGCGCACGTTGCCGGTCTGACCGAGGGCTCGTGCTCTTCGCCGAGGCGACCACCGTGCAGGCCTCGGCCGGACACTCCGCCGTGACCACGATGCCGCCGGCGCCGACCACGTTCTGGCGCGCCTGACCGTTGATCCTGAAGACGAGCTTGTGGGCGCCATGCGGCGCGCCGGCGTTCGAGATCGCGGGGATCAGCGCCGCCGCCCCGGCAGTGATCGCCACCAGGCCGATGAGGATCCGGCCCGCGCGCCGTCTCAGAGGGTGTGAGGACCGTTGGATCAGGGGACCGTTTCACTGCCGGACGATTAATCGACATCCCCTATTCCTACCCCATAAATCCGCATAACTACTGACTATCGAGTACGAGAAAAGGACGAATCCGATGCCGAAAGACAGGACCGAGCTGGCCAAGGCCGTCTACCGGGCCTTCGCCGCCGCCGACCGCGAGGCGATCGAGGCGCTGATCGCGCCCGAGTTCTCCTTCACCAGCCCCGCCGACCCGCAGGGGCTCGACCGCGCCGGCTACTTCGAGCGCTGCTGGCCCGGCGCCGGGAACGTCGACCGAGTTCGATTTCGTCAGGCTGGTCGAGCACGGCGACGAGGTCGTCGTCACCTACGAGGCGACCCGCGCCGACGGCAGCCGCTTCCGCAACACCGAGGTGCTCACCTTCGACGGCGACCTGCAGACGCGCGCCGAGGTCTACTTCGGCTGGGACCTCTGAGCGAGCGGGGCGCGGCGCCGAAGCGCCGCCCCGCGCGCGCGCCCTACTACTCGGGCGCGTCGCCGTCGGTGTCGTCGTACGGCGTGACGGTGCCGTAGTCCTCGACCGTGCCGCCGTCGCGTTCGCTCGCCTGGTCCGGGTCGTCCCCGGCCTCGCGCAGCGAGCGGCGCTGGCGCAGGTAGTCCCAGGTCTTGTCGAGCTGGATTTTGATCTCTTCGAGGCGGGCGTGCTCGTCGTCGCCGAGGCCCTCGCCCTCGTGGCGATGGAGGAGGTCCTCCTCTTCTTTGACGAGCTTGTCGATCCGGTCGAGTACTTGCTGGTCGTCCATGCGCCTAGGTTATCCGGCCGCCGCCGCGAGCCTCCTCAGGTGTTCGCGGAAGCCGCGGCCGAAGGCGGTCGGGGTGCCGTCGTAGGCGGTGATCAGCGACGGGCCGGCCTTGCAGGTCCAGCCGCCGTGGGTGTCCCAGGCCCAGGCGAGGTAGGAGATTCCGTGCGCGTCGGCCCAGTTCATATATGGGTCGATGTAGGTGTCGCGGCAGTCGCCCTCCCCCAGCTCGCCGGTCACCACCGGGTGGGTCTTGGCGATCTTCGCGAGCGCCGCGCGGCAGGAGCCGAAGCAGGCGGCGAAGTTGTAGGTGTGATTGGAGGCGACCTCGGCGTCGGCCGGGTCGGGCGGCAGGTGGGCGAGCCAGCCGCCGTCGTCGCGCGCCCACTCGGTGCCGCCGAGCATCACCGGCTGCGTCGCGCCGGTCGAACGCACCGCTTCGACCAGTTCGGCCATCCCGGCGGCCCGATAGGTGCCGACCCGCGGGTCGTGGATCGTGCAGCCGTGCTCCCAGCACCCCCACCCCACTTCGTGCGGCTCGTTGTAGAGGTCGAAGAGGACCGCGTGGTCGTCCTTGTATTCGGCGGCCACCGAGCGCCAGAAGTCGGGGGCGTGGTCGGCGTCGGGCATCGGGATGATCCCGGTCGCCTGCTGGGAGCCGGGGGCGGCCCAGTGGAGGTCGAGGATCACGTAGAGGCCGTTGTCCTCGAGCCGCGTGACCCAGGCCCGGATCGCCCGGCGATAGGCGGCGCCGCCGAGCTTCGGATCGATCCCGTTGATCCCGAGCCAGCAGGTCTCGTTCAGCGGCACCCGGACCGCGTTGATGTGCCAGGACTTCATCGCCGCGATCGAGGCCTCGTCGCTCGGCCCGTCGAAGAACCCGTACCCCTGCTGGCACGAGTACTCGGTCCCGGAGCGATTGACGCCGAGGAGGCGGACGGTGTGGCCCGGCCTGTCGACGAGGTGCGCGCCGCGGACGCCGATCCAGGGCTTCGCGGCCGCGGGGGCGGCGAAGACCAGAAAGGCGAAAGCGACGAGGAGCGCTAGACGACGACGCGCTCGGGCGCCGGCACCCGCCGCTTGAACTGCATCGCGCCGTCCTCGAGCGACCCGTAGCGCAGCTTCCTCAGGTCGACCGCGTAGTTCTGGCGCAGTTTCCACGGCTCCTTCGACCCCTGCTTCGGCAGGTCCGCCACCGAGCGCTGCACGTACCCCGAGGTGAAGTCGAGGATCGGCTCCGGGGCCACGCTCGGGTCGTTCAGGTGCGGCACGGAGATGTCGTAGCCGCCGGCGTCCATGTGGTTCAGGAGCCGGCAGGCGTATTCGGCGACGAGGTCGGCCTTCAGCGTCCACGAGGCGTTGGTGTATCCGATCGTGAAGGCGAGGTTCGGCACATCGGAGAGCATCATCCCCTTGTAGGCGATCGCGCGCGACTGGTCGAGCTCCTCGCCGTCGACCTCGATCCGCATCCCGCCGAGGAAGAGGAGGTTCAGCCCGGTCGCGGTGACGACCACGTCGGCCTCCAGCTCCTTCCCCGACTCGAGCTTGATCCCGGTCGGGGTGAAGCGCTCGATCCGGTCGGTGACGATCTCCGCCTTGCCGCTGCGCAGGCGTCTTGAAGAGGTCGCCGTCGGGGACCATGCAGAGGCGCTGGTCCCAGGGGTCGTATTTCGGCTTGAAGTGGGTGTCGACGTCGTAGCCCGCGGGCAGCGCGTTCATCACGCCCTTGCGCACCAGTTTTTTCACCAGGCGCGGGCGCGAGCGGGCGAGCCGGTAGGTGAGGCTCTGGATCAGGACGTTCTTCCAGCGGACGATCGGATAGAGGACGCGCGCCGGCAGCACCTTGCGGAGCGCCTCGGCGACCGGGTCTTCGCCGGGGACCGAGACGACGTAGGTCGGCGAGCGCTGCAGCATCGTCACGTGGGCGGCGTCCTCGGCCATCGCCGGGACCAGCGTCACCGCGGTCGCGCCGCTGCCGATCACGACCACCCGCTTGCCCTCGTATTCGGGCTCCTCGGGCCAGTGCTGGGGATGGATGACCTTGCCGCCGAAGTCCTCGATCCCGGCGAACTCGGGCGTGAAGCCCTCGTCGTAGCGGTAGTAGCCGCTGCAATTCATGATGAAGGCGGCGGAGATCGTCACCTCGGTGCCGTCGGCGCCCTCCGCGGTCACCGTCCAGCGCGCCTCCTCGCTCGACCACGAGGCCTTGATCACCCGGTGGCCGAAGCGCACCTTGCGGTCGATGCCCGCCTCGCGCGCGGTCGCCCGCACGTAGTCGAGGATCGACTCGCCGTCGGCGATCGACTTCGCCGCCGTCCAGGGACGGAAGCGGTACCCGAGCGTGTGCATGTCGGAGTCGGAGCGGATCCCGGGGTAACGGAAGAGGTCCCAGGTGCCACCGATCGCCTCCCGCGCCTCGAGGATCGCGTACGTCTTCCCCGGGCAGCGTTCCTGCAGGTAGTGCGCGCTGCCGATCCCGGAGAGGCCGGCGCCGATGATGAGGACGTCGAGGCGCTCCGGCTCGGCCGGGTCGGCCCCCCACCGGGGGTCTGGGTCAAGGTCTCTGGCGGCAAAGCTCTCTCCTCGTGGTCGACCCGGCGGTCACCCGCTCAGGCGGTCTCCAACACCCGGAAGGCTATCCCGGCGTTCTGCAGTCTTGTGAGAAGCATGTCACCCATCGATGCAACGGTCGTGAGTTGGCCGGCGCGCTCGGGGAGGTCGTCGAAGGCGAGGCAGAGCCCGCACTCGGCGAGGATCTTCGACGTCTCCGAGTAGCCCGGGTCGCCGCCCGACACTTCGGTGACGACGCGCTTGCCGCCCCCCTCGCCGACGAAGCGGATCTTGAACCAGCTGCCGGCGCGGGTCGCCGCGCTCGGGCCGTCGCCGGGGGATTTCGCCTTCAGCAGCAGCTTGCGGGCCGGCGGGATCGGGGCGAGGACGGCGACCGCGCCGACGCCCGCGGCGATCCCGCCGATCGTCGCCAGGTGGCGGGCGACGACGTTGTGGCCGTAGGTGAAGTCGGGGCCGTAGCGGTCGACGAGGGCGGCCGAGCGGCGCACGATCGGCCCGTCGATCGTCGGCAGCGGCGCGGTCCAGGCCCGCAGCGCCTCGTCGCGGCGGATCCGCGCCTTCGCCGCGTGGACCTTGCGGCCGACGGGGCGCGGCTCGGCGGCCTTGCGCTCCCGCGCCGCGGCGAAGGTCTGCCGTCCCCGGGCGAAGCCGTTGATCGCCGAGTGGTAGGTGCCGCCGGAGAACTGGGCGTTGCTGCGGACGTAGCCCTCGATCCGCACCGGGACGCCCTCGGGGAGCTGCAGGAGCGTGAAGTAGGCGCCGAGGTCGTGCGGGACCGAGTCGAAGCCGCAGCAGTGGACGAGGCGGGCGCCGCTCGCCTTCGCCGCGGCGTCGTTCTCCAGGTACATGCGGTCGACGAACTCGGGCTCGCCGGTGAGGTCGACGTAGTCGGTGCCGGCGGCGGCGCAGGCGGCGACCAGCGGCGCGCCGTAGAGGGCGTAGGGGCCGACGGTGGTGATCGCGACGCGGGTCGACTCGGCGATCCGGGCGAGCGCGGGCGCGTCGGCGGCGTCGGCCTCGAGCAGCGCGGGCGGCGGGACCGGCGAGCGGGCGGCGGCGAGGCGCGCGGCGACGGCCTCGAGCTTCGCCCGGTTGCGCCCGGCCAGCGCCCAGCGCAGGTTCGTCGGCCCGTGGGCAGCGAGGTAGTCGGCGGTCAAACCGCCGGTGAACCCGGTCGCCCCGAACAGGACGAGGTCGTACTCCCTCTCCCCCGACATCGAGGCCATTGTGCCGGCTGCGCAGCCAGTCATGTGGATCTGCCCGCTCCAGCTGTTCCTTATAGCCGGCATTCCGGCATAAGGAACAGCTGGGCGGGTTGGCGCGGCGCTACTCGGCGACCCAGACCTTGGCGGCGCCGAGCTCGGCGGGCTCGAAGACCTTGACCTCGCCCGGCGCCATGAAGCCGAAGGCTTTGATCCCTTTGCGGATCCAGTCGACGTCGGTCACGACCGCGGTGCGCTTCCACGATTTCATCTGGCCGAGGCCGAGTTTGAGGCCCGTTTTGGCGTCCTCGATCACCGCTCCGGCGTCCATCCCGAAGCCGTCGTCGATCTCGAACAGGAGGCGGACCTCGCCCGCCTCCACCGCCTCGGCCAGCGCCGGCTCGATCCGCTCGCGGTAGTCGTCCCCGGTCAGCTCCTCGACGACCTTGAACCCGATCGTCCCCGCCGGCATCTCCTCGATCCGCTCGACCATCGCCGCCCCTACTTCGCCAGGAACGAGAGCAGGGCCGGATTGACCTCCTCGGGGAAGGTCCAGCCGACGTTGTGCGGGCCGCCCTTGATCTCGACGAACTCGAGGTCGGCGATCAGGTTCTCGTCGCGCAGCCGCGCCGCGGTCGAGTCGAACGGCAGGATCCGGTCCTTCTCGCCGTGGATGACCAGCGTCGGCACGTCGAATTTCGGCAGATCGTCACGGAAGTCGGTCAGCCAGGTGTCGACACACGCGAGGGTCGCGTACGGCGACATCTGCAGCGCGACCGCGAAGTGCGCTTTCAGCGCCGCGTCGCCGATCCTCTCGGGCGCCAGTTCGTCGGTGTTGAAGAAGTTCTTGAAGAATTCTTCGAACCAGAGGTAGCGGTCTTTTTCGACCGTCGCCTTGATCC
The DNA here is from genome assembly GCA_963800005.1 of uncultured Verrucomicrobiae bacterium. Classification (GTDB taxonomy): domain Bacteria; phylum Verrucomicrobiota; class Verrucomicrobiia; order Opitutales; family Opitutaceae; genus CAWCZH01. Next base: position 8,039 of record CAWCZH010000001.1, on the reverse strand, counting down.
CGTCGAAGACTTCCGCCGGGGACGCCCTTCTCGTTGTCGTCGGTCTTCAGCACGAAGGGCGGGATGACGCCGAGCATCGCCACCTTGCTGATCCCGTCCGAGCCGTAGTTGCCGAGGTAGCGGGTGACCTCGCCGGTGCCCATCGAGAAGCCGCAGAGGACGACGTCCTCGCCGAGCGCGAGGTGGTCGAGCAGCGCTTTCAGGTCGGCGGCGAAGGTGTCGTAGTCGTAACCGGTGGTCGGCTGGCTCGACTTGCCGAAGCCGCGCCGGTCGTAGGAGATGACCCGGTAGCCGGCCGCGAGCAGCTCGGGCTCCTGTTTCTCCCACGAGTTGCCTTCGAGCGGGTAGCCGTGGATGAGGACGATCGGCTTGCCGGCGCCGTGGTCCTTGTAGTGAAGGTCGATGTCGGCGCTGTTCTCTTTTCCGACGGTCACGTAAGGCATGGCGGTCTCTCCTGGTTCGGGCGGTGGGTGCGCGGCGGCGCGCGCGGAAGGTTGCGCCGAACATACCCCTGCGGGAGCGGCGGCAAGCGTCGAATCGGTGAACCGGGCGGCACTCATCGGAGGATGACGATCGAGACCGGCCGCTGCGTCGATCCGGCCGGTGGCCGTCGGCGTCGTAGGCGACGGCTTCGACGTACTGGACTCACGTTGCCGCCGACCACGCCGTAGAAGTAGCCGAACGGAGCGGTCTGACCGAGTTCTTCCTGCAGTGGTCCACTCACCTGGGAGGTGATGGCATCGACCCGCTCGGCGGGCTTGCCGGGGCGGCGGACGACGAGGACGACGCGGGCGACGTTTGGCTCGGTGGGGCCGCCGATCTGGGTGCTGCGCCCGGCTTCGGCCCGAGTGCCCTCGCTGGCGTGCAGGATCTTGAAAATCGGAGCTTTATTTCCTTGGGGGCGAAGCAAGGTAGCCGTAGGGGGGAAGGACCGGGCGGCGCCTCGATCCAGGTGCAGACCGAGGCCGTCCGGCTGTTGCCGTCGGCCCGGAGGCTGCCGCGTAGGCGTCGATAGCTCGAGCTTCCCGGCGGGGTCGTCCGGGCGAATTGACGCGTTCGGGGGTACAGGCGCCTTCGTCGGGCGGATTGTGGGTGGCGGGTCGGCGAACCCGACTGTGCCCTTCTGCGGGGTGCTGAAGCCCGAGGCGGGGGGGCGGGGATCGCGGCCGCGGGCGTGACTCCTCGAAGGGGGCCCGGGACAAGTCTTACATCACCGCGACGGCCCCCGCCACTCGCCGACTCGCCGTCGACTGAGCAGGAAGGTGCCGCTACCGAGCCGGCCGGGCGGGGGAGGGGGGGGGGTGCTAGGCGGCGAGGGCGCCGTAGAGCTCGCCGGCGTCGTAGCGGGCGGCTGGGTGGAGGCGGACGGCGGCGGGCCAGAAGCGGGAGCCGAGGCGCAGTTGGAGGAGGGTCGAGCGCAGGAGCGCCTCGCGGGCCGGGTCCCAGGAGAAGCCGAGGAGCTTGCGGATCTCGCCGGCAGCAGGCCGACCGAGACCAGCTTGATCGTCTCGTGGACGGGCATGACCGCGGCGCGGCGGAGGCCCTCGAAGGGCGGCGAGAGCACCATCCGCTTGGCCGCCTCGCGGCGCTCGTCGTCGATCCAGAGGCTGCCGTCGGTGAGCCGGCCGTCGAGGTACTCGCGCAGGTCGGCGAGGGTCGTCGGCATCGCGTCGTCGGGCAGGCCGAAGAGCTCGCCGACCCGCCGGTATTCGCTCCAGTAACGCTCTCGGTCGGCGGCGTCGAGCGAGCCGAAGATCCGCTCGTGGTAGACGAGCGCCGAGTCGGCGAGCGACGCCAGCACCCACAGTCCGAGCCGCGGATCCGACGCCGCGTAGGCGGTCCCGGCCGGGATCGGGCCGTAGTCCTCGTCGGTCACGCCGCGCACCCGGCCGGTGCATCGCGCGGACCGCGCGGCCGGTCTCCTCGGCCTGCGCCCGGGTGCCGAAATAGATCCGCGACATCCGCTCGTCGGTGCGCAGAAGCCGAAGGCGCGGATCGTCGAAGATGATCGAGTGACGCGCGAAACCGATCACGCCGAGTGGTTCGCACGCCTGCATCAGCAGCGCCCGGGCGCCGGAGAAGAGGACGACGCGCTCGCTGTGGAGTCGGCGGACCATCGAGTCGGCGGCGAAGAAACCGTCGACGTCGGCCGCGCTCACCGTCGGGAACACATCATTACCCATAAGAAGAGGTATTGAGGTGACTTCATGAGCCGGCGACGCGAGTTCCCGCCCCTGCACAGAGGAGACCTCGCGGCCGACCCCTTCGAGCAATTCGCCGGCTGGTACGAGCTGGCGCTCGAGGAAGTTCCGCTGGCCGACGCGATGACGCTGGCGACGGTCGGGGACGACGGCACGCCGGACGCGCGGATGGTGCTGCTGAAGGGCCACGGGCCCGACGGCTTCCGCTTCTTCACCAACTACGGCAGCGCCAAGGCGGGCGAGATCGACGCCGACCCACGCGGCGCGCTGGTCCTCTACTGGCGCGAGCAGGACCGCCAGGTGCGCGCCCGCGGGCCGATCGAGCGCCTCCCCGCCGCCGACTCCGACGCCTACTTCGCCAGCCGCGCGCGGGAGAGCCGGCTCGGCGCCTGGGCCTCGCCGCAGTCACGGCCGCTCGCCGACCGGGCGGAGCTCGACGCGCGCCTCGACGCGGTCCGCGAGCGCTTCGCCGACGCCGAGGACGTCCCCCGCCCCGACTTCTGGGGCGGCTTCGTCCTGCGGCCGACGACGATCGAGTTCTGGCAGGGACAGCAGGCGCGCCTTCACGACCGCTTCCTCTACCGGCGGACCGAGGGGGACGGCTGGAGCATCGAACGCCTCGGCCCGTGACCGACCCACAGCCGGACCGGCAAGCGGGGCAGATCGAGGATCCTTTCAGCGTCGACGTCGACGCTGCGATCGATTCGTTCTGGCTGAGCCTGGAGTCCCAGGACGATCTGCTCGGCAGGCGCGGCATCGTCATCACCGGGGCCGGCCGTGGGCTCGGGCGCGCTTGCGCGATCGACGCGGCGCGCTCCGGGGCGCGGATGATCGTCAACGACGTCGACCGCAAACCCGCCGAAGACCTGGTCGCCGAGATCGCCTCGTTCGGCGGCGAGTCCTACCTCAGCACCCACGACGTCGCCGATCCGGAAGGGGCCGAGGCACTCGTCACCCAGGCGATCAACTCCTTCGGCAGGCTCGACGGCTTCGTCAACAACGCCGGCGCCCATCCCGAAGCGCCGACCCGGGGAGGGGACCCCGAGTGGGCCCGCCGCGCGGTCGAGGTCAACCTGCTCGGCGCGGTCAACTGCTCGATTTTCGCCGCCCGGGTGATGGACGACGGCGGCTCGATCGTGAACGCCTCACCCGGCGGCACGTCCGGCTTCCCGGCCACGGCCACCGGTGACGCCGCCGAGCGCGGGATCGCGGCGCTCACCTACGGCGCCGCGCTCGACCTCGAGGAGCGCGGGATCCGCATCAACGCGGTCGCGCCGAAGGCCTCGACAGCGGCCGCCGAGGCGCCCGTCGAGACGATCGCGCCGCTGCTCACATTCCTGCTCAGCGACCTCGCCGTCGGGATCACCGGCCAGTCCATGCGTTTCGACGGCCGGTCGTTGACGATCGTTGCGACCGCCGCCTTCGCCGACCACCCCTCGCAGTGGGTCGAGAGCTGGAGCCCCGCCTCGCTCGCCGCCGCCCTCGACGGCCCGGTCGGCGCGGCCATGCGCCCCTTCGGGGTCGAGCGCCGGATGCCCGAGCGCCCCTCGACCGACGGCTCGCTCGCGCCGGTCGACCCTCCGGCAGGCGGCCTTGACTAGGGTCACCCGATCGAGCCTCCAGCGCCATTCCGGGTCGAGATCGACGAGGCCGTGATCGCCGACCTGCGCGAGCGGCTGGCGCGGACGCGCTGGCCCGACGCCGAGACGGTCGATGACTGGTCGCAAGGGCTGCCGCTGAGCTACGCGCAGGAGCTCTGCGAGTACTGGGAGCGCGAGTACGAGATGGACCGGGTCGCGACGCGCCTCGACGCCCTGCCCCAGTTCACCGCCGAGATCGACGGGCTCGCGGTCCACTTCATCCACCTGCGCTCGCCGCACCCCGAGGCGGTGCCGCTGATCCTCACCCACGGCTGGCCCGGGCTCGGTGCTCGAGTTCGTCCAGCTGCTCGGGCCGCTGACCGACCCGAGGCCCACGGCGGCGACGCCGCCGACGCCTTCCACGTCGTCGTCCCCTCCCTCCCCGGCTACGGCTTCAGCGGCAAGCCGACCGAGCCCGGCTGGGGGTCGAGCGGATCGCCGACGCCTGGGCGGAGCTGATGCGCGCGGCTCGGCTACGAGCGCTACGTCGCCCAGGGCGGCGACTGGGGCGCGCCGGTCTCGATCGCGCTCGCCCGCCGCGACCCCGACCATCTCGCCGGCCTCTCGCCTCAACTATCCCGCTGCCACCGCTGCGGAGCGCCGAGCGACCCGACCGCGGAGGAGCGCGCCGACCTCGACCACCTGAAGGAGTTCCGGGTCAAGGAGATGGGCTACTCGACCGAGCAGGCGACCAAACCGCAGACGGTCGGCTACGGCCTCACCGACTCGCCCGCCGCGCAGTGCGCCTGGATCGTCGAGAAGTTCCGCGCCTGGTCGGACTGCGACGGCCACCCGGAGAACTCCTTCAGCCGCGACGAGCTGCTCGACAACGTGATGGTCTACTGGCTGAACGCGACCGCCGCCTCCTCGGCGCGCCTCTACTGGGAGAGCTTCGGCACCGCCTTCGCCGGCGGTCGAGGAGATCGCCGACGCCGACCGCCTACGTCGCCTACCCGCGCGAGATCTTCCGCCTCTCCGAGCGCCTCGCCCGCACCCGCTTCACCGACCTGCGCTACTACGCCCGCCCCGAGCGCGGCGGGCACTTCGCCGCGCTCGAGGTCCCGGAGACGTTCCTCGCCGAGGTCCGCGCCGGCGTCCGCGCGCTGGGCGTGCGGCAGGCCTGAGGCCTAGCGCGCCCAGCGGGCGAGGTCGGGGGCCGTCCCGACCAGGCATTCGACCTCCGTCGGGAAGCCCGCCAAGGCGTAGGCGGTCAACCGCAGGTTCCCCTCGAGACAGACGAGGGCGCCCGGACCCTCTCCGGCGAGGATCAGCGGCGGGAACTGCTTTCCCGCCGCAAGGGCGGCGGCGGCCGACTCGAAGCGCTCGTTGGGGACGTCGAAGGCCTCCACTCCGGCCCTTATCCGAGCGGCGGCGTCACTCGGGAACCGACTGCCCGCGGAGAGCTCGTTCCAGTAGGAGTACTCGATGTAGCGGACCGCGGCCAGCTCGGCGGGGTCGAGCAGCGCCCACTCCCAGCGCACCCTGCGCGGGAAGTCCTCGAACACGTCGCGGCCCTCGCCGTAGCCGCGGGTGCGCGCGAGCAGTGACCGCCGCACGCCGTTCTCGCCGGCGTCGGAGGTGTCGGGCCGGGTGAGGAGAAGGTCGCTCTCCCCCGCCGTCCGCGAGCGCCGCGCGGACGGCGTCGCCGAACCGCGGGCTGGTCAGCTCGGCGCCGAGAAAGCAGGCGACCATCTCCTCCTCGCTCGGCTGCCCTGAGCACGCGCACGCGCCCAAGTATGAGGCGCGCCGCGCCCCGCCGACCCTCGCCGGCGGGGCGCGATCGCCCTCGAGATCGAGCCGGGTGCGCCGCCCGTCAGGGCAGCAGGTAGGCGGCCCCGGTCACCGCGGCCATCGCCGCGTAACCCGCTTTGGTCGGATGGATGTCGGCTTCCGGGCTGGCCGGGTTGAAGGTGCCTCCCGGGCACATCGCGGTCAGCGCGCAGACCGTCGGGATGTCCCCCGCTTCCGGCCCGCCGTGGGTGCCCGAGAAGTTGATCACCCGGGCGGTGTTGGCGAACTTGACGTTGAAGCCCGCGGCGACGCTCTTGATCGCCGCGTTCAGCGCTTCGACCGTCGCGTCTCCCCGGCCTTCCGGTTTCAGCACCGTCGGGTAGGGGTTGTACTGCGAGACGAAGACGATCTTCGCTTTCGGCGCCGCCGCCCGCAGCTGGGCCAGGATCAGCCCGATGTTGCCGACGACGTGGCCGATCTCGGCTTCGACTTCCGCTTCGGTGCAGCTGAAGGTCAGCGGGAAGCCGCAGGTGCTGCCGAGGAACTGCAGGATGTCGTTGGCGCCGATGTCGAGCGTGATCGTGCCGGTGCCCGCTTCTTTGGCGACCGCCAGCGCGTCGGCGAGCTGCGTGCCGGGGTAGGGGTGGTGCAGGAACGCCTTCGGGAACGGCGTCCCGGTCGGCCCGCCGGCGCAGTATTCCGGCCCGACGCCGGAGCCTTTGATGAACGTTTCGGTCGTCTCTCCCGGGCAACCGTCGTTGACGATTTTCAGTTTCGGGTTGAGCAGTTTCAGCGCCGCGCCGAAGTCGTCGACGTAGCCGTCGTTGAAGTTCGCCGGATTGACGAAACCGTGTTCTTTCAGTTCGTTCTGGAACTGGGCCTGGTGGTAGCCGTAGGCGAGCGAGTCGCCGAGCGCCAGATAGGTGCCTCCGGGCCCTTTGGCGAAGGCGCCCGGAGCGAGCGCGAGTGCCGCGAAGGCGGCGAGTACGGCGACGCAGGCGAACAACCGCGTGCGAACGCGAGGTAACACGGACATGGATCCTCCCTAGTTTCTATTCGTCCCCTGCCCCGGGCCTGAGCGTGTCCGCCCGGGTTTTTGATTACTCGGTCGAACCTAACCGATGCCGGGGAGGCCGACAACCGGCGACGGCGATCGAGCGGGCGAGCGGCTGAACGGTCGAGCTCCGGGCCGGCTGGCCCCCCCAAAGCCCTAAGGGACCGCGGCCGTCTCGTCCACGGCCCGGGCAGGCTGTGGCCGTGGCCGAGACGGCAGGGAGTGCGGGGAGAGGCCGGGGTCCGGGCCGGGAAGTCACACAGACGCGGGGAAGTACGCGTGGCGCGTGACGAAGACCGCTCGAACGTCACGTTTCCGTGAGGTGTCGGGGACCGCGTTCGCACTTAGCGACAACTGTCGTGGCTAAGTGCGAACGCACCTCCGCGGCCGGCCGCAAAGGTCACGAACCCCGCGCAGTTATCGGCGAAACCCTTGGACGGGCGGAGCCAGCCCCGAATTCCGCCCAGGTCCTGTAGCTCCTCATCAGTGGCTCACCTGGCGCCATTCGGCGTCGAGCCGCGGGGAGACTTCGCGCGCCAGCCCTTCCTCCGTCTTCAGGGTCACGCCGTTGAGGAAGTCGATGCTGAACATGTTGTGGAGCGGCGTGTAGACGTAGAGGTAGTAGACGTCGGGCTCGCCGACGCCCGCCGCTTCGAATTCCGAGTGCAGGACGAAGGCCTTGTCGCCGCCGCCGAGCTTCAGCGGCGCGAAGCTGGTGTCTTCGAGCCCCGGGTATTCCTTCGCCGAGGCGCGGTAGCCGTTCCAGTCTTTCGGCGACTCGGCGAAGGCGGTCGAGACGGTGCCGACGAAGCCGTAGTCGTTGGCGGTCTCTTCGGTGGTGCCGTAGATGCACTCGGTGCCCTGTTCGGTGCCCGGGGTGAGGGCGTTGCGGATGAAGTCCGAGTGGCCGAAGTGCTGCATCGTCACCCTGCCGCCCAGCACTTCTTCGACTTTGCCCATCGGCAGGAGCTTGCGGCAATCGGGCCGCGGCTTCTTCGCCGCGGGCGCGGATCCCGAGACGACGGCGAGGACGGAGCAGGAGAGGACGGCGAGCACCACGGCGAGACGACGCATGACTGAAACCCCCCAGACGGTTTTGCGGACGACCGCCAACCTAGCCGCGGCCGGGGCCGATCCGAGGCGAGGGCGGCGGCGTCCGTACGCGCAAATCGCGTACCGATACCCCCCTCAGGAACGTTCGTCCGGTCGGCCGGCAGACCAAACCGCGCCTGTGCAGGGCCTTCCGAACTCCGCCGCGCGCACGCCTATTGTTGCGCGCCCTTGTACGACGCTTCCCAGCAACTGACCGGCGGCGGGGCGCCGGCCCGATCGCTCCCGGCCTGGCCCGACGCGCGCCCGCTCCGCGCCTGGCAGGTCGAGGCGACCGAAGCCGTGCGCGCGCACGGCGGGAAC